>NZ_CP194333.1:0-697500 GCF_050907895.1 Delftia sp. 11MD
ATGACAGAGGAACCTACGAACGATGCAGGCCAGGGCCTGTGGCAAGTCTGCGTTGAGCAACTGGGGCAGGAAATGCCTGAGCAGCAGTTCAACACCTGGATCAAGCCCCTGACCGCGCACGTCGCCGAAGACTTCTCCAAAGTCACCGTCTACGTGGCCAACCGCTTCAAGCTCGACTGGATCCGCGCCCAATATGCAGGCCGCATCTCGGCCATGCTGGAGTCGCTCTATGGCCAGCCGGTGACACTTGAGTTAGCGCTCGCTCAACGGGAAAGCGTTGTGCGTACTTATGTTCGCCCATCTTCCAGCGAGCGCTCGGCCCCACCGGAAACCATTGTCACCTCGGTGCCCACGGTCACTGGCGAAGACGCGGCAGCGCCGGTCTTCCGTACGCGCCTGAACGCCGCGCTGACCTTTGAAACCCTGGTGGAAGGCACGGCCAACCGCATGGCACGCTCGGCCGCCATGCATGTGGCGGGCTCGCCCGGCCACCTGTACAACCCGCTGTTCATCTACGGCGGCGTGGGCCTGGGCAAGACCCACCTGGTGCATGCCGTGGGCAACAAGCTGCTGGCCGACAAGCCCGACGCGAAAGTTCTCTACATCCACGCCGAGCAGTTCGTCTCGGATGTGGTCAAGGCCTACCAGCGCCGCACTTTTGACGAATTCAAGGAGCGCTACCACTCGCTGGATCTGCTGCTGATCGACGATGTGCAGTTCTTCGCCAACAAGGACCGCACGCAGGAGGAGTTCTTCAACGCCTTCGAGGCCCTGCTGGCCAAGAAGAGCCACATCGTGATGACCTCGGACACCTATCCCAAGGGTCTGGCCAACATCCACGAGCGGCTGGTCTCGCGCTTCGACTCCGGGCTGACGGTGGCCATCGAGCCGCCCGAGCTGGAGATGCGCGTGGCCATCCTGATCAACAAGGCCCGCGCCGAGAACGCCGAGATGCCCGAGGAAGTCGCCTTCTTCGTGGCCAAGAACGTGCGCTCCAACGTGCGCGAGCTCGAAGGCGCGCTGCGCAAGATCCTGGCCTATTCGCGCTTCAACCAGAAGGAAGTCTCCATCCAGCTGGCCCGCGAGGCCCTGCGTGATCTGCTGTCCATCCAGAACCGCCAGATCAGCGTGGAAAACATCCAGAAGACGGTGGCCGACTACTACAAGATCAAGGTGGCCGACATGTACAGCAAGAAGCGCCCGGCCAGCATTGCCCGGCCGCGCCAGATTGCCATGTACCTGGCCAAGGAATTGACCCAGAAGAGCCTGCCCGAGATCGGCGAGCTGTTCGGCGGACGCGACCACACCACCGTGCTGCACGCGGTGCGCAAGATCGCCGGCGAACGCCAGCAGCTGACCGAGCTGAACCAGCAGCTGCACGTGCTGGAGCAAACTCTCAAAGGTTGATGAAAACTCCCCCGTTCAGGCCCTGCGTACGCGGCAAAATGGGGGATTCGAGCGGCAAGAGGGGGCTCATGTGTGAGCCGCCGCTCCCACCGAGACCCGCATCCTTAAATCAGAGGTTGACATGATCGTCCTGAAAGCCACACAAGACAAAGTTCTCGCGGTCCTGCAATCGGTGTCCGGCATCGTCGAACGCCGCCACACGCTGCCCATCCTGGCCAACGTGCTGATCAAGAAGACCGGCAACGCATTGCAGCTGACCACCAGCGACCTGGAAATCCAGATCCGCACCACCGCCGAACTCGGCGGCGACACCGGCGACTTCACCACCACCGTGGGCGCGCGCAAGCTGATCGACATCCTCAAGACCATGCCCGGCGACCAGACCGTGAGCCTGGAGACCCAGCAGGCCAAGATGGTGCTCAAGGGCGGCAAGAGCCGCTTCACGCTGCAGACCCTGCCGGCCGAGGATTTCCCGCTGGTGCAGGAGGCTGCGGCCTTCGGCCCGTCGTTCAGCGTGCCTCAGAAGGTGCTCAAGGACCTGCTGGGCCAGGTCTCCTTCGCCATGGCCGTGCAGGACATCCGCTACTACCTCAACGGCATCCTGTTCGTGGCCGAGGGCAAGCAGCTGTCCCTGGTGGCCACCGACGGCCACCGCCTGGCCTTTGCAAGCAGCCAGCTGGACGTGGAAGTGCCCAAGCAGGAAGTGATCCTGCCGCGCAAGACCGTGCTGGAGCTGCAGCGCCTGCTGTCGGATGCCGGCGGCGAGAACCAGCCCCACATCGAGATGCAGTTCGCCAACAACCAGGCCAAGTTCACCTTTGGCGGCATGGAGTTCGTGACCAAGCTGGTCGAGGGCAAGTTCCCCGACTACAACCGCGTCATCCCGCGCAACCACACCAACAGCGTGACCCTGGGCCGCGCCCCGCTGCTGGCCAGCCTGCAGCGCACGGCCATCATGACCAGCGACAAGTTCAAGGGCGTGCGCCTGACGGTGGAACCCGGCACCTTGCGCGTGGCCTCCAACAACGCCGAGCAGGAAGAGGCCATGGACGAGCTGGACATCGACTACGGTGGCGACACCATCGAGATCGGCTTCAACGTCACCTACCTGATCGACGCCCTGTCCAACATGGGCCAGGACATGATCAGGATCGACCTGCAGGACGGCAACAGCTCGGCGCTGCTGACCATCCCCGAGAACGACAGCTTCAAGTACGTCGTGATGCCGATGCGCATCTGAGCGCGCGCCACACCTACCCGATGCCTGACACATTGCGCAGCCCCTGCACCCGCCGCCCGGTGGCACAAGCCGGTGCAAGGCGCGCAACCACCCTATCCGACTCGTAGCCCGCAGCGCGCGTCCCTACGCACCGCGCCAGCGGCCGAATCGAACATTTTCAAGCGAAGCGACAGCTTCCGACGGAACTACCCCAGGGCCTTCCATGACCGACGAGAACAAGCCAGAAAACCAGACCATTGCCCCCGAAGGCTCAGACTCCAGCGGCTATGGCGAAGGCGCGATCCAGATCCTCGAAGGCCTGGAGGCCGTGCGCAAGCGCCCCGGCATGTACATCGGCGACACCTCCGATGGCACGGGCCTGCACCACCTGGTCTTCGAAGTGGTGGACAACTCCATCGACGAAGCCCTGGCCGGCTACTGCGACGACATCCTGGTCACCATCCATGCCGATGGCTCCCTGTCCGTCATCGACAACGGCCGCGGCATCCCCACGCGCGTGAAGATGGACGACAAGCACGAGCCCAAGCGCTCGGCGGCCGAAATCGCCCTCACCGAACTGCACGCGGGCGGCAAGTTCAACCAGAACAGCTACAAGGTCTCGGGCGGCCTGCACGGCGTGGGCGTGTCCTGCGTGAACGCACTGTCCATCTGGCTCAAGCTCAGCGTGCGCCGCGACGGCGAAGTCTACGAGATCGACTTCTCGCGCGGCCAGGTGCAGAACCGCCCCATCGAGATCGTGGACGGCGTCGAGGTCTCGCCCATGCGCGTAGTCGGCAAGAGCGACAAGCGCGGCACCAAGGTCCACTTCCTGCCCGACACGGAAATCTTCACGCAGAACCATGAGTTCCGCTACGAGATCCTGGCCAAGCGCCTGCGCGAACTGTCCTTCCTGAACAACGGCGTGCGCATCCGCCTCAAGGACGAGCGCGACGGCCGCGAGGATGACTTCTCCGGCGCCGGCGGCGTCATGGGCTTCGTGCAGTTCATCAACGCCAACAAGAAGGTGCTGCACCCCACCGCCTTCCACGCCAACGGCACGCGTCCTGCGGAAAGCTACGGCGGCATCCCCGGCACCGAGATCGGCGTCGAAGTCGCCATGCAGTGGAACGACAGCTATGCCGAGCAGGTGCTGTGCTTCACCAACAACATCCCGCAGCGCGACGGCGGCACCCACCTGACGGGCCTGCGCGCCGCCATGACGCGCGTGATCGGCAAGTACATCGAGCAGAACGAGCTGGCCAAGAAGGCCAAGGTCGAGGTCAGCGGCGACGACATGCGCGAAGGCCTGTGCTGCGTGCTGTCCGTGAAGGTGCCCGAGCCCAAGTTCAGCAGCCAGACCAAGGACAAGCTGGTCTCCAGCGAAGTGCGCGCGCCCGTGGAGGACATCGTCGCCAAGGCGCTGACCGACTACCTGGAAGAAAAGCCCAACGACGCCAAGATCCTGTGCAGCAAGATCGTCGATGCCGCGCGTGCCCGCGAGGCCGCGCGCAAGGCCCGCGAGATGACGCGCCGCAAGGGCGTGCTCGACGGCATGGGCCTGCCCGGCAAGCTGGCCGACTGCCAGGAAAAGGACCCGGCGCTGTGCGAGATCTACATCGTCGAGGGTGACTCCGCCGGCGGCTCCGCCAAGCAAGGTCGCGACCGCAAGTTCCAGGCCATCCTGCCGCTGCGCGGCAAGATCCTGAACGTGGAAAAGGCCCGCTACGAGAAGCTGCTGTCCAGCAACGAAATCGTCACCCTGATCACGGCCCTGGGCACCGGCATCGGCAAGGCCACGGCCGAATCGGGCAAGAGCGGCAGCGACGACTTCGACCCCAACAAGCTGCGCTACCACCGCATCATCATCATGACCGACGCGGACGTGGACGGCGCCCACATCCGCACCCTGCTGCTGACCTTCTTCTACCGCCAGATGCCGGACCTGGTCGAGCGCGGCCACATCTACATCGCCCAGCCGCCGCTGTACAAGGTCAAGAACGGCAAGGAAGAGCTGTACATCAAGGACGGCCCCGCGCTCAACCAGTACCTGCTGCGCATCGCGCTGATGAACGCCAGCGTCAGCACCGGCGGCGCCAACCCGCGCACGCTGGACGGCGAGGAACTGGCCAAGCTGGCCAACATGCACCTGGCTGCCGAGACCGTCATCGACCGCCTGTCCAACTTCATGGATGCCGAGGCCCTGCGCGCCATCGCCGACGGCGTGCAGATCACGCTGGACAGCATCGAGGCGGCACAGGCCTGCGCCCCCATCCTGGAGGCCAAGCTGCGCGAGTTGACCACCACGGGCGTGCCCGCCGAGGTCACGGCCGAAATCGACCCGGTCTCCGAAAAGCCCGTGCTGCGCATCAGCCGCCACCACCACGGCAACATCAAGAGCTCCATCCTCACCCAGGAGTTCGTGCGCAGCCACGACTACGCCGCACTGGCCGACGAAGCCCAGAACTTCAACGGCCTGCTGGGCGAAGGCGCCAAGGTCATGCGCGGCGAAGGCGAGAAGGCCAAGAGCGACAAGGCCACCGACTTCCGCCAGGCCATGCAATGGCTGCTGCACGAGGCCGAACGCACCACGGCCCGCCAGCGCTACAAGGGCCTGGGCGAAATGAACCCCGAGCAGCTGTGGGAGACCACCATGGACCCCACCGTGCGCAGCCTGCTGCAGGTGCAGATCGGCGACGCCATCGAGGCCGACCGCGTGTTCACCATGCTCATGGGCGACGAGGTGGAGCCGCGCCGGGACTTCATCGAGACGAATGCGTTGCGGGCGGGCAATATCGACGTCTGATCCAGCCGAACGGCACACTGCAAAAAGCGCTCTGCAAGGAGCGCTTTTTTCATGGCCGGACCTTGGCGCCCCTGGCCATGTTCACCGCCCGCCAAACTCCTCCCACAGCGCCTGCGTATGCTCGCCCAGCGCGGGCACGGCGCCCATGGCGGCTTCGGCATCCGACAGCGTGGCCGGGGGCAGCAGGGCCTGGATGCTGCCGGCGGGCGTGGCCACCTCGCGCCAGCGTTGGCGCGCCTGCAGCTGGGGATGGTTCCAGACCGCGTGCATGCCGTTGAGCGGCGCGTTGGCGATGCCGCCTGCATCCAGGCGCTGCATGGCCTGTTCGCGGCTCAGGTAGGCCAGCACGGAGGCGATCACCGCATCGAGTTCCTTGCGGTGCGCCACGCGCTGCAGGTTGGTGGCAAAGCGCGCGTCCTGCGCCAGCGCGGGCTGCTGCAGCACATGGGCGCAGAAGCTGTGCCATTCGCGGTCGTTCTGCAGGCCGAAGATCAGGCTCTGGCCGTCACCGGCCGTGTACTGGCCATAGGGCGCGATGGAAGGATGGGTCAGCCCGCTGCGCGCGGGCGCCGTGCCGCCGTAATGGGCGAAGTTCAGCGGGTAGGACATCCATTCGGCCAGCGCCTCCAGCATGGATACCTCCACGCGCAGGCCCCGGCCGGTGCGGGCGCGCTGCAGCAGGGCGGACAAAATGCCCGAGTAGGCATACATGCCGGCTGCGATGTCGGCGATGGAAATGCCCACGCGTGCGGGCTGGTCGGGCGTGCCCGTGACCGAGATCAGGCCGGCTGCCGCCTGGATCAGCAGGTCATAAGCCTTCCTGTCGCTGAGCGGTCCGCCCTCGCCATAGCCCGATATATCGCAGACGATGAGACGCGGATATTTTTCATGCAGGCTGTCGAAATCCATGCCCATTCTCTGCATGGCACCCGGGGCCAGGTTCTGGATCAGGATATCGGCGTTTTCCAGTATTTTCCCGACGATATGCTGCCCTTCGGCGGTCTTGATATCTGCAGCCAGGCTTTGCTTTCCCCGATTGGCCCAGACAAAAAAGGATGATTCACCATGGACCTTGTCGTCATAGCCCCGCGCAAAATCCCCATCGGGCAATCGCTCCAGCTTGATGACCCTGGCGCCCAGGTCCGCCAGCTGCCGGCTGGCAAAAGGCCCTGCCACGGCGTGTTCCATGGCCAATACCGTCAAACCATCCAATGGGCGTGTCTGCATTTTCTTGAACGAGGCGAATATTCGATTCGCCGCATTCTAGAAGTGCGACCATCACCCAGCCAGTCGGCATTTTCTAAGCGGAATTTCAAATCTTCTAAGACAGGGATTCCTGCACGGCGCCTTCCTCGGGCAAAGGCTGGGCCGCCACATAGGCCACGAAATCGCGGGCATAGGCGGGCAGGGTTTCGGGTTCGCGCGTGACCACCTTCTGCTCGCGCTGCGCCCAGGCCTCGTCCAGGCCCACGGCAGCCAGCCTGCGCGCCTGCAGCGCCGGCCGGGCAATGGAGCGCGGCACCAGCGCAATGCCCACGCCTTCCTGCACGCACTGCAGCACGGCCTCGAATGTTGGTGCGTGCACACGTACTCTGGGATTCATGCCCAGCCTGGATGCCATGCCTTGGAGGTAGAGAAAGTTGCTGGTCTTGCGGCCGATCGAGACCAGGTCGTAGGTCAGCGCAGTTTCCAGCGGCACCCTGCTGCTGGCGGCCAAGGGGTGGCCAGCGGGCACCACGAACACCAGTTCATCGCGGCCATAGGTGATGGCGTGCAGGCCATGCAGATCGATCTGGCCGGCCACCAGGCCCACGTCGGCACTGCCGTCGAGCACGGCGCGCACCGTGTCTTCGCTCAGGCGCTCCTCCAGGTCCACATTGACGTTCGGATAATGGGCCAGATAGCGGCTGAGCACGGGCGCGATTCCCGTCAGCGTGCTGCTGTTGGCAAATACGCGGATATGGCCTGATATTCCGTTGATGTGTCTTTGCATTTCTCCGTGCAGGCGGTCCACGCTGCCGAAAATGGAATCGGCGTATTTCTTGACCGTCATTCCCGCCGGGGTCAGCACCATGCCTTTGGACGTTCTTTCAAACAGCGATGCGCCCATGGCCTGCTCCAGATTCTTGAGCCGGTAGCTGGCCGATGGCGCCGTCAAATGCATTTCAGCCGCGCCTGCGCTGAGGCTTTTGGCCTGGGCAATCGCAAGGAAAACGCTGAGATCCGTCAATTCATATCGCATCCGTTGCATGCCCGCCTTGGGCATTTCCTTGGTGTTAGACGGTTTCTAACCGCCCTATCAATGATTCGACTGGCCGCATTGGCAGCGCATTTCTATAGTCGGCGCCAGGAGACAACGGAGAAAATTATGGACTTCAAGACGGCAAGACGCCAAACCCTTCTCACCGCCCTGCTTCTGGCCGCCGGCGCGGCCGCAGCGCAGGACTATCCGGCGCGCCCCATCAAGCTGGTGATTCCCTACGCGGCAGGCGGCCCCACCGACACCTTCGGCCGCGCCATGGCCGATGTCTGGAGCCAGAAGCTGGGCACGCCCGTGGTGATCGAGAACCGCACGGGTGCCGGCACCCTGGTGGGCACGGAGGCGGTTGCCAAGGCAGCCCCTGACGGCTACACCCTGCTGCTGACCACGGTGGCGCATGCCGTCAATCCCTACATCCACGACAAGCTGGGCTACCGCACGGAGGAAGACTTCGCGCCCGTGGGACTGCTCGCCAGGGCGCCGCTGGTGCTGGTGGTGGACAAGCGGCTGCCCGTGCAGAGCCTGCCGGATTTCCTGGCCTATCTGCGGGCGCGGCCCGGCCAGGTCAGCTATGCATCGGCGGGCGTGGGCAGCGCTCCGCACCTGGGCGCGGAGCTGCTGAACCTGATGGCGGGCACCCGGGCCCAGCATGTGCCCTACCGGGGCAGTGCGCCAGCCATACAGGACCTCATCGGCGGGCACCTGGCCTTCATGCTGGACAGCGCGCCCACAGGCCTGGCCCAGGTCAAGGCGGGCACGGTGCGCCTGCTGGCCACCACCATGGCCCAGCGCCTGCCGCAGACGCCCGACACGCCTGCCATTGCCGAGCAGGTGCCCGGCTACGAGGCCTATACCTGGAACGCCGTGTTCGCCCCCGCAGGCACGCCGCCAGCGCTGATTGCCCGCCTGCAGTCCAGCCTGCAGGCCACGGTGGACGATGCCGGGCTGCAGAAAAAGGCCTACGACATGGGCCTGGTGCTGGAAAAGCAGCCGCGCCCCCAGGCGCTGGCCGCCTTCCTCAAGCAGGAGCTGGACAAATGGGGCAAGGTCGCCCGGGCCGCCCACATGAGCGCGAACTGAGGAGAGTCGCCATGCCACGCCACCCATCCCTGTGCGCCCAGCGCTACTTTGAAGACTTCGCGCTGGGCGAGGTCTTCGCCCTGCCATCGCGCACCATGACCGATGCCCTGTTCGCCGCCTTCCAGCTGGCCAGCGGCGACAACCATCCCGTGCACTACGACGTGGAGTACTGCCGTGCGCGCGGCATGCCCCATATGCTGGCCCACGGCTACCAGGTGGCCATACAGACGGCGGCAGGCGCCGGCCTGTTCCCGCACATGGTCGAGGAATCGCTCAAGGGCTTTCTGGAGCAGGGCAGCCGCTTCCTGGCCCCCGTTTATGTGGGCGACACGCTGTACTGCACGCTGACGGTGTCCGAGCTCAAGCCCGGCAACACCACGGGCGTGCTGACCCTGGCCACCGAGGTGCTGAACCAGCGCGCCGAGCGGGTGTCCGACGGGTTTCAGAAATACCTGTTGAGGAAGCGGCCGGCCTGAGGGCCAGGGGATGGATGCAGGGGCGGCGTCCCCCAAAGACCCGCCCCGTCGCTTGGCTACGCCGGCGCGGCAACCGCCGCCGGGCTTTCTGGCGAAAAATAGCGGCCCTGCACACGCCCATCGCCCACCATGAGATCCCCCATCAGCATCGTCGACGTCGACCGCCTCGACTCCTGGAGCAAATACAAGCCCGGCATGTGCGACAGCTGTGCGGCCAACTGCTGCACCATGCCGCTGGAGGTGCAGCTGCCCGATCTGGTACGGCTGGAGCTGGTGGATCCGTTCGAGGTGGACAACGTGGAGCCCAAGCTCATCGCCAAGCGGCTGATGAAGATGCGCTTGATCGACCACTACAACCCCAAGCACAACATCTTCACCATGGCGCGGCGCGCCAGCGGGGACTGCAATTTTCTGGATGCCAAGTCGCGGCGCTGCACGGTCTACGACAAGCGGCCCGAAACCTGTCGCCTGCACCCCAAGAAGGGGCCCAAGCCCGGCTTTTGCGCCTACGGTCACAAGGACCGCTGAAACGGCTTCAGGCCGTGGGCAACCCGGGCAGCCAGATCCTCGCCTGCAGGCCCGGATGCATGTTCTCGAAGCCCAGCTTGCCGCCATGCAGCTGCACGATGGCCAGCACGCTGGCCAGGCCCAGGCCATAGCCTTCGCGGTCCGATTCGGCGCGGTAAAAGCGGGTGCTCATCTTCTCGCGCGTCTGCGCGTCCACGCCGGGGCCGCGGTCCTGCACGATGATTTCCACGCCCCAGGCGCCGCCTTCCATGCCGTGCTCGTGGGCCACGCCCGCGCGCAGCAGCATGTCGGCGCCGTGGTCGCTGTCGGGCAGTGATCCGTACTTGATGGCGTTGTCCACGAGGTTGGCCACGGCGCTGGCCAGCAGGTCGCCGTCGCCCAGCGCCATGGGCGTGCCCTCGACCTCCAGGCGCAGCACGCCGCCCGCGTCCTCGACCAGCGGTTCGTAGAACTCCACCACGTCGACCAGCAGGGCACGCAGGTCCACGGGCGCGAAGTTCTTGCGGCTGGCGCCGCTTTCCACTTCGGCAATCTGCAGCAGCTTGTCGAAGACCACGCCCAGCTCGGCCACTTCCTGGGCCACCAGCGCCAGCGTCTCGTTCTTTTCCTCGGGCGTGGCCTGCTGGGCATTGCGCAGGCGCAGCAGGATGCGCGTCAGCGGCGTGCGCAGGTTGTGGGCGATGGTGTTGGAGACATGGCGTATGCCGTCCATCAGCAGTTCCAGCCGGTCCAGCATGGTGTTGATGTCGCGGTTGAGCAGCGTGAACTCATCGTCGCGGCGCGTGACCGGAATGCGCTGGCGCAGGTCGCCCGTGGCCACGCGCGCCATGGTGCTGCGGATGTCGGCGGCACGCTCTTCCACCACGCGCCGGAAGGCCCCGGCGCCCAGCACGGCCATGCCCAGGGCCACCAGGCCGGCCAGCAGGCTGGCGCGGCCGAACAGTTCCTCCACATCGCTTTGCACCTGCATGTCGCTGCCCACGGCCAGCAGCTTGCCGTCGGACAGCTGGGCCACGGCCACGCGGCCCGCGATGATGCGGCCGTTGCGCCGCACCTTGAGATCGCGCACGCCCATCTCCGTCAGGCGGCGTGCGGGCACCACGTCGGCGTTGCCGATGATGGGATTGCCGTCGCCATCCATGAGGATGAGGATTTCGGTATCGGTGTTGACGCCGTCCAGCAGGGTCTGCTGGATCTCGGCCTCCAGCGCGGGCTCGCCGTACTTGTCGCGGTGCTCGACCAGGCGGCGCATGTGGTTCTCGGCCTGCCGGTCCATGCGCATGCGCAGCACGCCCACGGTCTGCACGTAGAACACCGACAGCACGATGGACATGGTCAGCACCAGCAGCACGCCGTAGGTCAGCGCCAGCCGGAAGGCCGTGGAGCTCCAGGGCTTGGCCAGCGACATCGGGTCAGGCCACCTGCGGCAGGTCCTGCGGCCGGTCCGACAGGCTGTAGCCCACGCCGCGCACGGTGTGGATCAGCGCAGGCTCGAAGCCCTTGTCCACCTTGCCGCGCAGGCGGCTGATGTGCACGTCGATGACATTGGTCTGCGGGTCGAACCGGTAGTCCCACACCGACTCCAGCAGCATGGTGCGCGTGACGATCTGGTGCGCGTGCTGCATCAGAAAGGCCAGCAGGCGGAACTCGCGCGGCTGCAGCGCCAGCGGCTGGCCCGCGCGCTCGGCGCTGCGCGTGAGCAGATTCAGCCGCAGGTCGGCCAGGCGCATCTCGCGCGCGGGGGCCGGGATCTGGGCGCGGCGCACCAGGGCCTCCAGGCGCGCCGAGAGTTCGGAGAAGGCAAAGGGCTTGGTCAGGTAGTCGTCGCAGCCGGCCTTGAGGCCGCGCACGCGCTCGTCCGTGGCCGACAGGGCGCTGAGCACCAGCACCGGCGTCTGCTTGCCCATGGAGCGCAGCGTCTGCAGGATCTGCAGGCCGTCGAAGCCGTTGGGCAGCATGCGGTCGAGGATGATCACATCCCAGCTCTCGCCCACGGCCATGGCGATGCCCTGCACACCATCGCTGCACACCGCCACCTGCGCGCCCTGCTGGCGCAGGCCTTCGGCGATGTAGCGCGCGTTCAGCGCGTCGTCTTCGATGATGAGATAGCGGTACATGCGGGCGGCAGGGCCTGACTCGAAACTGAGGCAGACACTATACGGCGCGCCAGACTCCGCCGAGATCGGTGGGGGTGCCGGCATGTTGACCACCTCTTTCCAGCTAGGGGCAGGGCCGCGCGGCATCCCAGAGCACCGCGCCGCATGAAACCGTCAGGGCGCTGCCCACATCGGCAGATCGCCGCTGGCCACGCGCACCTGCCACTCGGCCAGCATCATTTCCTTGACCAGGTCCAGGTGCTCCAGGCGGTGCTCGTTGATCGATCCCAGCGAATCGATCAGCTCCAGGATGGAGCCCTGGCCCAGCTTGTAGGCATCCTGGGCCATCTGGTTGAGCGGCGCGATCTGCGCCAGGCCCTGCTTTTCGTAGGCGCGCACGGCATCGCGGCGCAGCTTCAGTTGCCTGATGGCGCGCTGCAGCTCGGTACGCGCCTCGATCAGCGCGGCGTCGTAGCGCAGTTGGGCCTGCTCGGCCTCCACCTGGGCACGCGCGATGGGGCCTTCGCGGCGATCGAACAGCGGCAGCTCCACCGACACGCCGATCTGGTTGTAGTTGCCGTCCAGCCGGTTGCGCACCCGCGCCACGCTGATGCTGGGCGTGGGCAGGGCTTCGCGGCGTTCCAGCTCGACCTTGTGGCGCAGCTGGTCCAGCTCGGCCTGGGCGGCCACCAGGGCCGGCAGGCGCAGGCGCGCGGCCTCCCAAAGTTCCTGCTCGTGCAGCAGCTGGGCCACGGGAACGGCCTGCAGGCTGCCCGTGGCGCGCGGTGCCCACTGGGGCAGGGCGGCCAGGGCGGCGGCGTGCGAGGCGGCGTCCTGCCAGTCCGACTGGGCCTGGCTGACCTGCATGGCCATCTGGGCCTGCTGCAGGCTCAGGCGCGCGCCGTCATAGCGGCTGCGCGCACCGGCCTCGATCTGTCCGCGCACGATATTGCCCGCGCTGTTCAGGGCCTCCTGCGCCTCTTGCCAGACCTTCAGGCGCTGCTGCGTCATCAGCAGATCAATGAAGGCCGTGGCTGCATCGTTGAGCGTGGTGGCCACGGCCACCTCGACATTGGCGCGCGCCGCCGTCTCGCCCTTGCGCGCGTTCTCCATGCGCAGGCGCCGCTGGCCGAAAATGGGCAGCGGCTGCTCTATGCCCCACTGCTTCTCGCCCGGCTTGCTGCTGTACGACGCCGAAGGATTGGGAAACGCCGCCGCCGTGCGGCTGTCCGCCTGCGCAATCCCGATCTGCAGCCGCTGCGCAGCCAGCTGGGGCTGGTTGCGCACCACCATCTGCAGATACTCCTGCATCCCCACCGGCTGCTGCGGCGCAGCCGCCGGAGCCACCTCGGAGGCAGGCGCCGCAGTGATGGCCGGCACAGCCGCCCCGCCCGGTACAGCGGGTACAGCCTGCTGCGCAAGCGCAGAACCCGCCCCGCAGCACAGCGCCACAGCCACAAACAGGGCCCGATAACGGGCGCTGCCTGCAAAACCGGCGCGACCAAAAGCCAGGGACGCCGAGCAAGAGCCGCCTCGCGGCGAGGGCGTCGTCCCCCCCGCGAAGCGAGAGGGGGAAGCGGCGAAGCCGCTCAGGGGGCTATCACTCTTTTTCATCGAGTTCTTCCTGCGTCAACATGTTCTTGGGGCCCAGCAGCGCATAGAGCACGGGCAGCAGCACCAGGGCCACCAGGGGCAGCACCACCATGCCGCCCACGATCACGGAGGCGAAGGGCTTTTGCGTCTCGCTGCCCACGCCCGTGGACAGCGCCATGGGCAGCAGGCCCAGCAGCGCCAGCAGCGCCACGAGCACGATGGAGCGCATGCGCTCGGCAGCGCCCTCGACCAGGGCCTGCATCATGGGCATGCCTTGCCGTCGCAGCTCCTCCACGGCCGAGATCACCAGCAGCCCGGCCAGCGCCACCTGCCCCAGCAAGGCAATGAAGCCGATGGCCGCGCTGATGGACAGCTCGATGCCCGCCAAGTGCAGGGCCGCGATGCCGCCCACCATGGTGAAGGGCGCGCACAGCAAGATGATGCCGGCGCTGCGCGCCTGGCCCAGCGCGCCGAACAGCAGGGCGTAGACGATGATCAGCGACAGCGGCACCACGATCTTCAGGCGCGCGGCCGCGCGCTGCTGGTTCTCCCACTCGCCACCCCAGACGGCCTGGTAGCCCTCGGGGATCTTCACGTTCTTCTTGAACGTGGCCAGCGTGTCCTTGACCACGGAGCCGATGTCACGGCCTTCCACGTTGAACTTGAGCGCCATGTAGCGCGCATTGCCTTCGCGGAAGATGGAGGAGTTGCCGATCTTGATGGCCACCTGGCCCACGGAGTGCAGCGGCACCGAGCCGCCCGCAGCGCCATTGGGCAGGGGGATGGCGATGTTGCGGATGCGTTCCTCATCCATGCGGTCCACGTAGGGCAGGCGCACGCGCACGGGCACGGGGTACTCGCCTTCCCACAGCGTGGTGGAGATGTTGCCGGCCAGCGCCGCCTCCAGCGTCTTTTGCGCGGTCTCCATGGCAATGCCCTGGCGCGCCAGCGCCTGGCGGTCGAACTCCACGTGCACCTGGGGCGCAGGCGCGTCGCGGTACAGGCCCAGGTCGACCACGCCGTCGATGTCCTTCACCAGGTCCACGGTCTGCTGCAGGATGGAGCGCAGCTGCGGAATGTCGGGGCCGAAGACCTTGAGCACCACCTGGCCGCGCGCGCCGGACGTCGATTCCTCCACGCTGTCGCGGATGGGCTGGGCGAAGTTGAACGACACGCCCGGAATCTCGCTGAGCGTGGCGCGCATCTGCTCGATGAGCTGGGGCTTGGTCAGGCCCTTGCGCCATTCGCCGTGGCCCTTCAGGCGCACCAGCACCTTGGCCAGGTTCAGCGTCTCGTTGTCGGTGCCGGACTCGGGACGGCCTTGCTCGGTGGTGACGGTGATGACCTCGGGGAAGGTCTTCAGGCGCAGGCGCACGTCGCGCAGCACTTCCTGGCCCTTTTCCAGCGAGATCGATGCCGGCATCTGCACCAGCACGTAGGCGTCGCCTTCATCGAGCTCGGGCAGGAATTCCGTGCCCAGCCAGGCGGCCGACAGGCCGGCCGCCACCAGGATGGCCAGCGAGGCGACCACCACCATGACACGGCGCCGCCCGGCGCCCAGCAGGCTGCCGATCCAGTGCTGGTAGCCGTGGTGCGCGCGGTCGAAGATCTTGGGCTCTTCCACCATCACGTGCTGGGGCTTGAGGAACAGCGCGCACAGCGCCGGCACCAGGCCCATGGCGAAGACCAGGGCACCCAGCAGCGCGAAGCTGTAGGTCATGGCCAGCGGACGGAAGATGCGGCCCTCGATGCTTTCCAGCGAGAACACGGGGATCAGCGCCGCGATCACGATGGCCATGGCGAACAGCGTGGGCTTGGCCACGGCCACGGCCGAGTCGATGATGATGTGGCGCATGTCCGCCTGCGTCTGCGGCTTGCGCAGGCGGGCGTTGCGGATGATGTTCTCGGCCAGCACCACGGCGCCGTCCACCATGATGCCGAAGTCGATGGCGCCCATGGAGATCAGGTTGGCCGGCATGCCCAGCAGGTGCAGGCCGATGAAGGCCACCAGCAGCGACAGCGGGATCACCGTGGCCACGATCAGCGAGCCGCGCAGGCTGCGCAGGAACAGCCACAGCACGCCCACGATCAGCGTGGCGCCGAACAGCAGGTTGTGCTGCACCGTGCCCAGCGTGTGGCCGACCAGATCGGAGCGGTCGTAGTTGGTCTCCATGTGCATGCCCTCGGGCAGGCCGCCGTCATTGAGCGCGGCCACCTTGGCATGGATCTGGTCCAGCACCACCGAGGGGTTCTCGCCGCGCTTGAGCAGCACGATGCCCTGGACCACGTCGTCGGCATCGTCCATGCCCACCGAACCCTGGCGCGGCGTGTGCGACTGCACCACGCGCGCCACGTCGCCAATGGTCACGGGCGCGCTGCCGCGCATGGCCACGACCACGCCCTGGATCTCCTGCGGCGTGCGCAGCAGGCCGATGCCGCGGATGATCAGCGACTGCTCGCCGCGGCGCATCAGGCCGCCGCCCACGTTGCGGTTGGACTTGGACAGGGCATCGCTCACGTCTTCCAGCGACAGGCCCAGCGCATACAGCTTCTCGGGATCGACCTCGACGTGGTACTCCTTGACGAAGCCGCCGATGCTGACCACGTCGGCCACGCCCTGCACCTGCTTGAGCACGCGCACCACGCGCCATTCCTGCTCGGTGCGCAGCTGCGCCAGCGTGTGGCGGTCGCTCTTCAGGCGGTAGTAGAAGATCTTGCCCAGCGGCGTGTAGTCGGGCGCCATCTCGGGCGTGACGCCGTCGGGCAGATTGGCCTGGGGCAGGCGCTGCGACACCTCGGCGCGCGCATGGAAGCTGTCGGCCTCGTCATTGAAGACGAGGTTGATCATGGCCAGGCCGAAGTAGCTCTCCGAGCGCAGCGACACCAGGCCCGGCGTGCCGTTGAGCTCGCGCTCCAGCGGCTGGGTGATCTGGCGCTCCACCTCCTCGGGGGCCAGGCCCGGCGCCTGGGCAATCACGCCCACCTGCACATTGGTCACATCGGGATAGGCCTCGATGGCCGTGTGCAGGTACGAATACACGCCATAGATGGCGATGATCAGGGTGGCGCAAAGGGCGACGAGCCGCCGGTGCACCACAAACGCTATCAGGGAACGCAGCATTGATGGGACTCCTTGCCGCGATCAGAGCAGCTGGCTGGCTGCGCCGTCGAGCAGCAGGCCACCGCGCACGACGATCTTCTCACCCGACTTCAGGCCCGACACCACGGGCACCATGCCTCGCGAGGGCCGGCCCAGTACCACGGTGCGGGCCTCGAACTGCAGCTCGCCGGTCTGCACGAAGACGATGCTGCGGCTTTCATCCTTGATGAGCACGGCCGTCACGGGGATCAGCATCTCGTGCTCGTTGGAGACCTGCAGGCCCACGCGCGCCTGCATGCCGGAACGCAGCACGGGGTTTTGCGCATCGAGCTGCACGATGACGGAGGCGCGGCGCGATTCCTTGTCCAGCGTGGCGCCCAGGTGGCGCACCGTGCCGGTCAGGGGCTTGGGCAGCTGCGGCACATCGACCTGCACGGCACTGCCCAGGCGGATGCCGGGCAGATCGCTTTCAAAGACATCAGCCACCACGTTCATGGCGGAGGGATCGCCGATCAGGAACAGCTCGCCGCTGGGCTCGACCGAGGCGCCGACCACGGCCTTGCGCTCGGCCACCACGCCGGCGCGCGGCGCACGCAGCACCAGCCGGTCGCCGCCGCCTTGCCCCAGCAGCGCCGACGTGCCCTGGGCACGCGCCAGCTCCTGGGCCGACTCGCGCAGCTTGGCCTGGGCCGCGCGCAGATCCACCTCCACGCCCACGCCCTTGTCCACCATGGTCTGCTGGCGCCGCACTTCCACGGTGGCCACGTCATGCGCGCTGCGGGCAGCTTCCACTTCGTAGCGCACGCGCAGCGCCTCGGGGCTGACCAGGGTGGCCAGCTCGTCGCCGGCCTTGACGATGTCGCCCACGTGGGCACGCACGGACACCACGCGCGCGGCCAGCGGCACCGAGACGGTGGCCACGCGGTCCTCGGCAAAGGTCACGCGCGCCGGCGCCCAGGCCATCTGCGTGCCCTGCGGATCGGCCACCGCGGCGATGTCCAGCATCTTCAGCGACTCGGGCTTGACCCGCACCACGCCGGCGGGCGCGGGCGCCTGCGCGGCAGGCTCGTTCTGTGCCGATGCCTTGGATGCATCGCAGCCCGCCACAAGGCAGGCCACGGCGATGACGGCGCATGCCGAGGCCGCCGGAAACCGGGCTGCCGTGGGCAGGCCCGCAAGTGTCTTGATCATTCTTGCCCCTTCAATCCATGCCTGGAGCGCAGGGACTGCAGCGAGCCGACCCTTGTCTCCTGAGATGAAACAGATGCTAGAAAACGCATCTTCCGGCGTGCGTGAAGCCTTCATTACCGTTTGGTAAGGCACTCGCATGCCCTGGGCTCGCCCCCGGGACCTGTCCCCGGCGGGGATGGTCTGTGCCTTTGGCGGACTTTTGCGAGATCCGGCGCGGTCCGCGGCGCACAGCCTGCGCGGTCCCGGACCTGCCGCCTGGCGTGGGACCCAGGCCAGGCCGCAGCGGCGGCAGACCTGTGGATATCCCGGGGAAAAATGCACCCTGCAAAGCCAGAGATCTGCACAGGCCCTGTTTTCCACAGTGGTGACAACTTCCATCACCTTCTGCAAATTGCAGCAAACCTGAATCCGCGAAAAATTCGTTGCAAATCAACGATGAATCGCGACAATTACTCCATCAATCCACAGGCATGCCAACAGCATGCACACAAGATTGACCACAGGCCGCACACCCTGGCAGCTGTGGGCAAGACTGTGGATGCAGCCACGCGCACAGCCATCAACGGCCATGGGAACAATCCAGGAACAGCCGGTGGACAGATGTCCATCCCGGCCACCGATACCCACCTGTACGCACATGCGATTGGCGGGTGCAGTGATCCATATGACGTGCAGCTTGTAGGCTGTACGGCATACGAAAAACGCGCTTTGTGCGCTGTATTCCATAAGATTTCGCATCTTATTTAATACATATCACTGTACGAATCCTTATAAACAGACGGACCAAAGTGATCCATCTGGTCGAAATACGCCGAAATGCATGAAAAAAAATGGGCTGACCAAGCCCTGAAATCCTTCGATGACGTGGTCGGAGCCATCCCGGGGTTCCGAAATCGTGAGGGGCAGCGAAAAATGGCAGCCCAGGTCGCGCAGACCTTGAGCCAGGCCCAGCTGGGAAAAATCGATGAGGGCGCGCCGGAGCCCACCCGGTCCATTGCCGTGGTGCAGGCCGGAACGGGGGTGGGCAAATCGCTGGCGTACAGCATTCCCGCCATTTCGATGGCGCTGGCGCGCGGCACCCGGGTGCTGATTTCCACGGCCACCGTGGCCCTGCAGGAACAGCTGGTGAACAAGGATCTGCCCGCGCTGGCCCAGCAGCTGGAGCAGCCCTTCAAGTTCGCGCTGGCCAAGGGCCGGGGCCGCTTTGTCTGCAAACTGAAGCTGGAGCGGCTGGCCAGCACCGGCGAGGCCCAGGACGAGGATCTGGACGATCTGTTCGCCGAGGAAAAGGCCCAGGCCCAAAGCCGCGTGGCACGCCCGGCCCTGGAGCTGGAGGCGCGCATGCAGTTCTACAAAAGCATGGCCAACGCGCTGGCCAGCCAGGCCTGGGACGGCGACCGCGACTCGCTGGAAACCCCGCCCGAGGCCGAGGCCTGGAGCCCCGTGGCGGCAGAATCCTCGTCCTGCACGGGCAAGCACTGCCCGGCCTTCAGCAACTGCGTCTACTACGAGCGCCGCAAGGACCTGGTGGCCGCCCAGGTCATCGTGGCCAACCACGATCTGCTGCTGTCCTCCCTGGGCGCGCGGCTGCTGCCCGAGCTGGACAACTGCCTTCTGGTGCTGGACGAAGCCCACCATCTGCCCGCCACGGCGCTGGGCCAGTTCGCCGGCGAGATGGACCTGAGCCGCCTGGGCTGGATAGACAAGCTGACCAGCCGCGCCCTGCGCGTGAATACCCTGGTCGAAGTGGAGGAACTGGCCGACCTGCCCAGCCATGCAAGCCAGCTGCGCCAGCAGCTGCAGGAACTGGCGCGCCTGGTGATGGAGCTGTACGGCGATACGCTCAAGTCACAAAAGGACAGCTGGGGGCCGGCCCGGGTGCGCGTGCCGCGCGGCATGCTGCCCGAGCCCCTGCTGGAGCCGCTGGGCAGGGCGGCCCACCATGCCAACAGCTTTCTGGACGCGCTGCGCGCCATCTCCAAGGCGCTGCGCGCCGCCATCAAGGACAATCCAGAGGAAGCACGCAGGCTGTCTACAGCTTATGCACAGGTTGGCGCACTGGCACCCCGCCTGGAATCCGTCTATGACACGGCCCAGTTGCTGATGCAGCAGCCGGCGCAGGATGACGACAGTAGCCGCGTGCCCAATGCCAAATGGTTCACGTTGGAGACAGATGGCGAGTACATCGTGGTCAAGGCCCATGCCAGCCCCATCCTGCCCGGCGCCACGCTGCGCCATCACCTGTGGTCCCAGGTGCGCGGCGCGGTGCTCACGTCGGCCACCTTGACCAGCTGTGGACAATTCGACTTCTTCCTGCGCGAGGCCGGCCTGCACGACGATGCGGCCGTGACCACGCTGGAAGTGCCCAGCCCCTTCGACTACGCGCGCCAGGGCACCCTGGTGGCGCGCGAGACCGTGGCCGACCCCAAAGAGGCCGCCCGCTTCACCCAGGAGATGGTGGACGCGCTGCTGGGCGACCTGTCCCACGTGCAGGCCGGCGCCCTGGTGCTGTTCACATCGCGCGAGCAGATGCGCCTGGCGGTGGATGCGCTGTCCACGGCCATGCGCTCGCAGGTGCTGGTGCAGACGGCCATGCCCCGCGCCCTGCTGCTGGCCCGCCACCGCGATGCCGTGGAGATGGGCGAGCCCTCCATCATCTTCGGCATGCAGTCCTTCGGCGAGGGCCTGGACCTGCCCGGCGCGCTGTGCGAGTCCCTGTTCATCACCAAGCTGCCCTTTGCCCCGCCCGATGACCCCGTGGGCGAGGCCCGCGCCGAATGGCTGCGCAGCAGCGGCCGCAACCCCTTCAACGAACTCGTGGTGCCGGCCACGGCGATACGGCTGGCCCAGTGGGTGGGCCGCGCCATCCGCACCGAGGAAGACCAGGCCCATGTGTATTGCTATGACCGGCGCCTGGTGAACACCAGCTATGGCCAGCAGCTGCTCAAGGGCCTGCCGCCCTTTGCCCTGCAGCGCCGCCCGGCACGCTGAGCCCGACCCTGTGGAAAGCATGCGAAAAACAGGCCGCGCCCTGTCGCCACTGCATTCCTTTGCATACGCAAGTCATTGATCACGGCTGGTTTTTTCAATCAGCGAGCTTGCCGATTGCCCACAGGCCACTTGCACACAGCCTGTGGGCAACCGTATTTCCCGGCTCCCGCATCTCCCTGCATGCCTGTGCAGCACGTTCCCCTGATCCCGCTGGATCTCGCAGACCGTGCCTGCTCCCCGGCCCCGCCATACCCGCCAACAGACCCCTCCAACAGGCCTGTGGAACGCCCAGGACGCGCTTGCGCGGGCAACCCAGGGCCTGACAGCTGCCAAGCCTCCACGGTCCTCTGCAGGCCGCTGAAGCGCTCGGGCTGATTCACATCCTCTTGCCCTGGTGCGCCAGCAGCCATCACTTTTCGTGATTGCCCTTGCCTGGACTGGATCTGCTGCTCCTGATCTGGATGCGCAGTCCTCTTGCAGGCCGGCAACAAGGGGTTGAATTTTTTTGAATGGCCGAACACTGCCTCTGGCGCATCCGCTTGCGTCCGCCTGGCAGGCCGCTTTTTCCTGAAGTCTTCCACGTCCAGTGCACAGCCCGTTGTGGAAAAGCGGCCGTTCCACAGCGTTCCTGCGTGTCCGCGAGGAAGTCTTGTCTTCGTGCGTCTTCGTGCATACGGCCATGGCGCGCGAGCCGTTCCGGAATTTTTTGAACACAGGCGCGCCAATTTCGCTGGAGCAGTCCCTCGTCTGGACATGCCCAGGCTCCAGACAACCTGGCACGTCTGTTTTTTTTGAAAAACCGTTCGGCCTTCGCTTCCCGCGTGACTTCGCCTTCGGTTGTTCTTTGATCTTCTTATAAAGAATAGTCGTAGTAGTAAAGGCATGACATCTCTGTGGATAACTCTCTATTCCTCAAAAAAAACAATGTCTTGCCCGATTGAAAAACATGTGATCAAAGCCCTGTTCCCGGTGTCTCCCGAACGGGGATAGTTTGCCTGTTTCGATTTTTTCTGTGGATAACTGTTGAGTTGGTCTTCATCTATCCACAGTTTTGTGCGAGGTGAATTTTTTCCTTTATTGAACTTCAAGTTGTTGATCTAAAAGGATTTTTTTGTTTACCAAGGTGAAAACAAGACTTGCCAGACATGGATGAGCACATGGTCTGGCAGTGCTGTGACCTGTTGACAGGCCGTTTTTCCTGATGGACCGGCTGCCTTTTTTTATCCAGAACGGTCTTGCCGCTGTGAAAAACCGCCCTTGGCTGTTATTCCTATCTCTCTTATTTTTTAATTAGTAGTAGTAGTAAGTGAAGTGCTTAATTGTTGATAACTGAATTTATCTTATAAAAATCAACAACTTAAGACATTTCAAACCCTGTGGTGGATGCTGCTTCGCTGCTGCACCCGTTTTGGGCACAACTTTCCATGGCGCATCCTCCTTGTGGATAAGCATGGATTTACGAGTTTTTTATGCCCAGGTTTTTCCACAGGGTGGTTGAGGACAAAAAAAGACCACCTCGAAGGTGGTCTTGCCGGGATCTGCAACCGTGATCAGAAATGGTGGGCGTAGCGCAGCTGCAGGAAGTTTTCGCCGGGGTTGGGCTTCTTGATGCCAGCGTTGGAATGGTGCTCCAGCCTCAGCACCAGTTCATGCTGGCCTTGGTTGCCAAACAGGTAGCCCACGCCGATATGGGTGGCGAAGTTGTAGCGGGTCGGGAATTCCTTCTCGTCCGTGACGTAGCGCCGGTTCAGTGCCCAGCTCAGACCCACGCCGGTTTCTGCAAACCAGGGCGACTGTCCGTTGCTGCCACGCCAGCGCAGCGTGGGATTGATGCCCACCACCCAGGTGCTGCGGTGGCTGCCTTCCAGGGGGGCGGACCATCGCGCGCCCCAGATATCCCAGTAGCCGCTGAGCTGGCCGCCCCACAGCGCATGGCGCCAGTTGCGCCAGGGCACGGTAACGCCCAGGGTCCAGCTGTCGGCGCTGCGCTCGGCTGCGCCATATTGCAGGTACAGGGAAGGGGTGGATTCCGGCGCCAAGGATTGCGCCTGGGTCGCCATCGGCAGGACAGCGCCTGCGAAGGCCAGCATCACGGTCGCTGCCAGGCGTGCTGGCGGATGGATGCGTGCCTTGGCGAGGCGCTGGTAGCTGGATGGCGTCGTTTGAATGATTTTGAGGGCCATGTGATCTTCTCCGGGGGCGGCACACGTTGCTGTGCCTGTAACACTCTAGGGAGGCTGGTGAAGACCGGGGCGTCAGCAAAAAAGCCCTTGCACTGTCGGTCGCCCGACAAGGCGTCCGTGCAAGGGCTGGCTCAAGCAATCCGGCTGCCCGCCGGTGGCAGGCAGGCCAGGCCGGCGCTTACTGGGCAGGTGCCGGGGCAGGGCGGGCCTGGCCGCTCTTGTGGTCATGGCGCGGGCCGTGGCCCATGCCGTGGTGGCCGGGGTGGCCCTTGTGCAGCGTGGCGGCATCGAAGGTCTTTTGCTGGTTGGCGTCCAGCTGGGCGTAGAAGGCCTTGGTGGCTTCGCCGCGGCGATCGGCATCGGCCGCGCGCTGGGCGCGCATTTCACGCATCTTGTCGATGCGCTGGGGCGTGGTCAGCTTGGCGAAGTCCTCGCGCTCCATGCGCTGGGGACGCTCGCCGGGCTTGAAGGTGGCCGCATAGGTGTTCCATGCGGTCTCCTGGGCCGGCGTGAGCTTGAGGTCGGCCTTGAGCTTGGCGATGCGCTGCTGCATGTGCTCGCGGCGCTCGCCGGGCTTGTGCATGGGACGTTCGGGCTTGGGCGTGGTGGCTGCAGCCGGTGCTGCCGGCGCGGCGGTCTGGGCGTACGAGGGCAGGGCGAACGAGGCCAGCAAGGCGGTGGCAGCTGCGGCGCTGGCGAGGGTGCGGCGGAAGGTGGTGGTCATTCCAAAATCCTTTCTGGAGAGGGTGACTGAAGGCCGCCGTCAAGGCACTTGGCGGGCCCTGTGCAGCGGATGGTTGAAGTGTGGTCGTCCGATGTATCGGGGCCGTGTGGTTTTGCGCAGGGCTTGTAAAGAATTGACAAGCTTGTGCAGCGCTGTCCGGCGCCAGGCATGCACAATGGCCGGGCGGGGCGCCAAGGCATGGCGCCCCTGCTGTTTTTTCTGTTTTCTCCCTCTGGATGGAGGCGGCGCAGCCCGGTGTTGCACACCCCTGCTGCGGCGCAGCCGCAGTCCGTCCGAGCAAAGGTTCGCTATGTTCAAAAACATGATCGTCTATCGCATTGCCGAGAGCTGGCAGGGCGATTTGCAGCAGCTTGAAGAAGCCCTGGGCAAGAGCCCGTTTGCCGAGTGCGGCGCCACGCAGGAGCGCAGCGCCGGCTGGGTGCCGCCGCGCGGCGAGCCCCATGGCCCGCTGGCCGAGTCCGTGGCCAATCAGTGGGTGATGCGCTTCATGACCGAGGCCAAGATGCTGCCGGCCAGCGTGCTCAACCGCCGCGTCAACGAGAAGGCCGCCCACATCGAGGCCACCGAAGGCCGCAAGCCCGGCAAGAAGGAAAAGAAGGAACTCAAGGACGAGGCCAAGCTGGACCTGCTGCCCATGGCCTTCACCAAGCAGGGCGCCATGTGGGTCTGGCTGGACCCGCAGGCCCGCACCCTGGTGCTGGACACCGGCAGCCAGGCGCGCGCCGACGAGGTGGTCAGCTCGCTGGTGGAGGGCCTCACAGGCTTTGCGCTGGCCCTGGTCGATACGCAGACCAGCGCACAGGCCGCCATGGCGCACTGGCTGACCACGCAGGAAAGCCCGGCCGGCTTTTCGATTGACCGTGAATGCGAGCTCAGGGCCGCCGACGAATCCAAGGCCGTGGTGCGCTATGCGCGCCATCCGCTGGACATCGACGAGGTGCGCCAGCACATCGAGCACGGCAAGCTGCCCACGCGCCTGGCGCTGACCTGGGACGACCGCGTGAGCTTTGTGCTGACCGAGGGCCTGCAGATCCGCAAGATCGCGCTGCTCGATGCCGTGATGGAAGGCCAGTCGCAGGACGACGGCGGCTTCGATGCCGACGTGGCGATTGCCACGGGCGAGCTGTCCAGGCTCATCCCCGATCTGATCGAGGCGTTGGGCGGGGAAGGGCGCACGGGCCTGGGCCAGGATCTTCCCGCATCGCTGCAGACGCCTGCTGCCCAAGCTCCCGCGACGGCACCGCGCGCAGCGGAATCGGGCCGTGGAGCGCTGACGGGGCCGGCCACGGCACCCGTGGACACGGCGCCTGAAGAAGCGCCGTTCTGAGCCAACAGCCGGGCACCCGGGCCGGCAATGTTTCATGTGAAACATCGCCGCGCCCCCAGGGCGCTCAGACCCTTTCGAAGATGGCTGCGATGCCCTGGCCGCCGCCTATGCACATGGTCACCAGCGCATAGCGGCCGCCCGTGCGCTGCAGTTCGGCGATGGCCTTGGTGGTGATGATGGCGCCCGTGGCGCCGACCGGGTGGCCCAGCGAGATGCCCGAGCCGTTGGGATTGACCTTGGCCGGGTCCAGCGCCAGTTGCTGGATCACGGCGCAGGCCTGGGCCGCAAAGGCCTCGTTGGCCTCGATGACGTCCATGTCTGCAATCTTCAGCCCCGTGCGCTGCAGCACCTTCTGCGTGGCCGGCACGGGGCCTATGCCCATGTAGGCGGGGTCCACGCCGGCATGGGCGTAGCCGACCAGGCGCGCCAGCGGCTTCAGTCCCAGGGCAGCCACGCGATCGCCTGCGGCCAGTGCCACGGCGGCGGCACCGTCGTTGATGCCCGAGGCATTGCCGGCCGTCACGGTGCCGCCTTCCTTGCGGAAGGCCGGCTTCATGGCGCTGAGCACTTCGATGGTGGTGGCCGCGCGCACATGCTCGTCGGTGTCGAAGACCACGACGCCCTTGCGCGTGGCGATTTCCACGGGAACGATCTGCTCCTTGAAGTGGCCGGCCGCGATGGCAGCGGCCGCGCGCTGGTGGCTGGCCGCTGCCAGTTCATCCTGCATTTCACGGCTGATGTGGTAGCGCTCGGCCACGTTCTCGGCCGTGATGCCCATGTGCATCTTCTGCCAGGGATCGTGCAGGATGCCCAGCATGTAGTCGATGCTCTTGGCGTCGCCCATGCGCGCGCCCCAGCGGGCGGCCTGGTCGAAGTAGGGGCCGCGGCTCATGGACTCGCTGCCGCCGCCGATGGCCACGTCGCAATCGCCCAGCGCAATGGCCTGGGCGGCCGAGACGATGGCCTGCAGGCCGGAGCCGCACAGCCGGTTGACGTTGAAGGCCGGCGTCTCGATGGGGCAGCCCGCATCGATGGCGGCCACGCGCGAGAGGTAGGCGTCCTTGGTATCGGTGGGGATCACATTGCCCATGACCACGTGGCCGACGGCGTCGGGCGCCAGGCCCGCGCGCTCCATGGCCGCCTTGACGGCCGTGGTGGCCAGCTGGGTGTTGGGTACGTCCTTGAGGCTGCCGCCGAAGGTGCCGATGGCGGTGCGCGCAGTGCCGACGACGAAGACGTCGCATAGGGTCATGGTGAAGCTCCTCGAAGCGATGAACACGGGGGTGGCTTGCATTGTGCCGGGCGGGCGCAGTCTTGCGCAGCCACCTCGGTGTCAGGCATGGATGGTCCCCTGCCCGCCGATCCTCACAGGCCCTTACCGGCCTTCGAATTGCGGCGCCTGCTTGGCGTGGAACGCCGCAATGCCGCGCGGCAGGTCGGCCGTGCGCGCACAGGCATCGAAGGCGCAGGCCTCGGCGGCCAGCTGGTCGCGCAGGCTGCGGTCCAGGCCCGCGCGCATGAGGCGGCGCATATGGCCCAGCGCCACCGTGGGACCGGCGGCCAGGCGTTGGGCCAGCTGCTGCACGGCGGCGTCGAGTTCGGCGCGCGGCAGGACGCGGTTGATGAGGCTCAGGCGCTGCGCTTGGGCGCAGTCCAGGGTCTCGCCCAGCATGGCGATCTCCAGCGCGTTGCGCAGGCCCACGATGCGCGGCAGCGCCCAGGAGGCGCCCACGTCGCAGCTGGCGCCCAGGTTGATGTAGGCCAGGTTGAAGCGTGTGCCCTCGGCCGCGCAGACGAAGTCGGCCTGCAGCATCAGCGACAGGCCTGCGCCTGCCGCCGCGCCATGCACCTTGGCGATGACGGGCGCATCAAGCTGGCCCAGCAGCGCCACGGCCTCGTTGAGCGGCGCCAGCAGCTCGGCCGCGCCGCGCACGGGGTCGGCGGCCAGCGTGTCCAGGTCGCCGCCCGCCATGAAGGCGCGGCCCGCGCCTTCCAGCACCACGCAGCGCAGCGCGCGGTCCTGGGCCAGGGCGCGCACGGCGTCGCGCAGCGCCAGCGCCATGGGCACGTCGATGGCGTTGAGGGCGGCGGGGCGGTGGAAGGTCAGCGTGGCGATGGCGCCTTCGCGCTGCAGCCGCAGCGGGGTGTCTTGCGTATCGGTCATGGGAGCGGATCAGTGGTACAGGGCGTCGATTTCGGCGGCGTAGGTCTTGTAGATGGAAGAACGGCGCACCTTCATCGTGGCCGTGACTTCGCCATCGTCGTGGTCCAGCTCCTTGGTCAGCAGATGGAAGCGCCGCACATGCGAGACCTGGGCCAGGCGCGCATTGCCCTGTGCGATCTCGGCCTCGATGAGCGCGCGCACCTCGGGCATCTCGGCCAGGGAGCGGAAATGCGTGAAGGCAATGCGCCGCGCCTGTGCCCATTGGCCCACGGTCTCGTAGTCGAGCTGAACCAGCGCGCCCACGAACTTGCGGCCCTCGGCCACGACGATGCACTCCTTGATGAAGGGGCTGGCCTTCATGGTGTTCTCGATCTCCGAGGGCGTGAGGTTCTTGCCGCCGGCGGTGATCATGATGTCCTTGAGGCGGTCCACGATGCGCAGCTGGCCGCCCTGCAGGCGCACCACGTCGCCCGTGTGCAGCCAGCCGTCCTGGATGCTTTGCGCCGTGGCCTCCGGGTTCTTGTAGTAGCCCGCGAAGACCATGTCGCCCTTGATCTGCAGTTCGCCGCTGTCGTCACCCTCGTGGCCCGCGCTGCTGCCGAGGCTGGCAATGCGCCATTGCACGCCTTCGGTGGCCACGCCCACGCTGCCCACGGACACGTCGTCCAGCCGGTGGCCCGTGACCATGCCCGTGGATTCGGTCAGGCCGTAGACCTCGATCAGCGGCACGCCCAGCGTGCGGAAAAAACGCACCACGTCGGGTGGTATGGGCGCGGCGCCCGTGAGTGCCACGCGCACCTGGCGCAGGCCGATGAAGTTCTGCAGTGCGCGCAGCACGCTCCAGTAGCTGGCGGCCCAGGTGAGGTGTTCGGCCAGGCTCCATTGCCTGCGGGGCTTTTCGGCCAGCGGCGCGCAGGCCGCCATGGCACGCCGGTAGAGCGTGCGGCGCAGCGGCCCGGTCTCCTGCATCTTGATGCTGATGGCCGCATGCAGCTTTTCCCAGATGCGTGGCACGCCCAGGAACATGTTGGGCGCGACTTCGCGCAGGTCTTCCTGCACCGTGCGGATGGACTCGCCGAAGTGCACCTGCGAGCCCAGGTAGACCGGCACGAAGCTGGTCAGCATCTGCTCGGCCACGTGGCACAGCGGCAGGTAGGACAGGTGGCGCGTGCCGCCATCCAGCCTCAGCCGCTCGGCAATGCCGGGCACCACGCCGCGGATGTTGCGGTAGGTGATCATGGCGCCCTTGGGCTTGCCGGTGGAGCCCGAGGTGTAGATCATCAGCCCCACGTCATCCAGCGTCTGGCGTGCCAGCGCCTCTTCGATGGGGGCGCGGCTGGCGGCCTGGGCGCCCAGGCGCTCGACCTCGTCGAAGGTGGTGATCAGGGCGCGCAGCTCGGGCGCAAGGCTGCGCAGGCCCTTGGTCTCCATGACGATGATTTTCTGCAGCTGCGGCAGCTCGGGCAGGGCGGCCAGCAGCTTGTCGGTCTGCTCCTGGTCCTCGCACACCATGATGGCGATGTCCGCGTGTCCGGCCACGTAGGCGACCTCGGGCGTGGGACTGGTGGGGTAGACGCCCACGGTGATGGCGCCGATCAGGCCCGCGCCCATCTGGGCCAGCACCCACTCGATGCGGTTCTCGGAGATCACGCCCATGTGGCCGCCTGGCGGCAGGCCCAGCTGCGCCAGGCCCAGCCCGAAGTGGCTGGCACGCTCGTGGTAGCGCGCCCAGCTGGTGGGCTTCCAGATGCCGAAGTCCTTTTGCCGTATGGCCACGCGCTGGGCATCGCTGCGCGCGCGTTCGGCCAGCATCTGGGGCAGGGTGAGTTCGGGAAGGTTCTTCATATCAATGACCCATCGCGCTGCCTGTGACACTGGCGTGCCCC
This sequence comes from Delftia sp. 11MD, assembly GCF_050907895.1. Classification (NCBI taxonomy): domain Bacteria; kingdom Pseudomonadati; phylum Pseudomonadota; class Betaproteobacteria; order Burkholderiales; family Comamonadaceae; genus Delftia; species Delftia sp. 11MD. The sequence continues at coordinate 29,050 of NZ_CP194333.1, forward strand.
CACACGGGAGCACCGAGGAAGGGCCGCCCCGCACCGAGGGTGCTGTCCCCCTCCCTCGCGAAGCGGGAGAGAGGGGGAAGGCGCGAAGCGACTCAGGGGGTGCTTCATGACAACCAGCGCTTGCGGCGCTTGTAGTGCTTCAGGTCGCGAAAACTTTTTGCCTCGCCGCCACCACCCATGCCCAGGTAGAACTCGCGCACGTCGGCATCCTGGGCCAGGCGTTCGGCCGGGCCGTCGATGACGATCTTGCCGTTCTCCATGATGTAGCCGCTGTGTGCCACGGCCAGGGCCACGGTGGCGTTCTGCTCGACCAGCAGCATGGAGGTGCCGCGCTCGGCATTGATGCGCGCGATGATGGTGAAGATGTCCTCCACCAGCTTGGGCGCCAGGCCCAGCGAGGGCTCGTCCAGCAGCATGAGCTGGGGCTCGGCGATCAGCGCGCGGCCAATGGCCAGCATCTGCTGCTCGCCGCCCGACAGGTAGCCGGCCAGGCCTTTGCGTCGCTCATGCAGGCGCGGGAAGTAGCTGTAGACCAGGTCGAAGTCGGGCTTGACTTGATGGCGGCCCGTGAGCGCGTAGGTCGCGGCCACGAGGTTTTCCTCCACCGTGAGGTCCTCGAACACGCGCCGGCCCTCCATCACATGCGACAGCCCCAGGCGCACCAGCTGCTGGGGCGCGTACTGCGCGGTGGACTGGCCGTTGTAGCGCACGCTGCCGCTGGCCAGCAGGCCGTCCTCCAGCGCCAGCAGTCCGGAGACGGCCTTGAGCGTGGTGCTCTTGCCCGCGCCGTTGCTGCCCAGCAGCGCCACGATCTGGCCGCGCGGCACGGCCAGCGACAGGCCCCGCAGGGCCTGCACGACCTTGTTGTAGATGACCTCGATGTTGTTGATTTCGAGGACCTTGTCCGTGGGCTGCTCGGTCATGTGCGGGCGTCTGTTCGGACGACGGTCAAAGTGCGATCCAGTCGGACGCAGGCAGCATCTTCTGCGCCTTCATGTCCGCCTTGTAGACGCGGCCCACGGGGATGGAATTGCCCTTGATGGTGATGGGCACGCCGATCAGTCCGCCCGTGTCGAAGTCCTTGATGGAGTTGAGCGCTGCCTTGAGGTTGGGGCCGGTGAGCGGCTTGCCCGCGTCCAGGCAACGCCTGGCCGATTCCACGAACAGCATGGCCGCCAGAAAGCCCTGGATATAGGCCGTGCTCTGGTACTCGGGGCGCAGCGCGCGGATCTTGTCCAGCATGGGCGCCTTGGCCGAGGTGTCGTAGTAGTAGCGGTAGGGCATGACGCCCATGAAGCCGTCGCCGGCCTCGCCCATCTTCATGACGGTGGAGCTGTCCATGGTCCAGAAGGTGCCCATCCATCGGCTGGTCATGCCCATCTGCTTACCCTGCTGGATGAACTCGGGAATGGGCGCGAGGATGTAGCCGTGGAAGATGGTGTAATCGGGCGCGGCGCGGCGCAGCTTGATGACTTCGGTGGACACGTCCACGCTGCCGGGCGGCGTCATCAGCTTGGCCACCATGTTCAGGCCCAGCTTCTTGGCGGCCGCTTCGCTGGCCTCGATGGGGTCGCGGCCGAATTCGGAGTCGGAGTAGACGAAGGCCACCTTGGCGCCCGGCTTTTCCTTGGCGATGTGCTTGAGCAGGATGCCGAACATCTCCGTGTAGTCGGGCCCCACGAGGAACTGGTTCGGGTACTTGGCCGGGTTGTTGAGCTCGGTGGCGAAGGAGGCGCCCGCCATGAGGATGGCGCCGTTGCGGTCCAGCTCCGGATTGATGGTCTTGGAAAAGCCCGTGGAGTCGCCGTAGTAGAGGTTGACCTTGTTCTGGCTGGTGATCTTCTTGAACGCGGCCACCGAGACATCGACCTTGTAGCCCGTGTCCTCGGGCACGTAGCGGACCTTGCGGCCCTTGATGCCGCCGGCCTCGTTGACGATCTTCACGTAGTCGCCCATGCCGGCATTGATGCCCACGCCCGCGAAGGCGAACACGCCCGTCATGGGGATGGAGCCGCCGATCACAATGTCTTCGCCGCCAGCCTGGGCGCGGGCGGCCAGCGGCGCGGCCAGGCTGGCGCCGGCCGCCAGCAGCAGGCTGCGGCGGCGCGAGGAAGTCGTGTGTTGCTGCATGCTTGTCTCCTTTTGCTTGTCGTGCGCGGCGCCGCCTCAATTGCGGAAGGGCCACAGGTGGAAGAAGCGGCGCAGGCGCCGCCACATTTGTGCGAGCCCCTGCGGCTCGAAGACCAGAAAGACGATGATCAGCAGCCCGAACACCATGGTGCGCACGGGCGACAGGAAGACGGTGAGCTCGGAGCCGCCGGGCAGCAGGTCCACGATGAGCTTGAGCAGCTCCGGCACCATGGTCATGAAGACCGCGCCCAGGATGGAGCCCAGGATGGAGCCCATGCCGCCGACGATGATGGCTGCCAGAAAGAAGATGGACATCAAGAGCGGAAAGCTCTCAGGCGTGACCACACGGAAGAAGTACGCCCACAGCCCGCCCGCCACGCCCGCGTAGAACGAGGACAGCCCGAACGACAGCAGCTTGTAGCGCAGCAGCGGTATGCCCAGCACCTCGGCCGAGATGTCGCGGTCGCGGATGGCGATGAAGGCGCGGCCTGTGCGCGTGCGAAACAGGTTGGCCGCGCCCAGCAGCATCAGCAGCGTGACCGGCACGATCACCCAGTACAGCCGGAACGACGTATCCAGCGCCACGCCGAACACCGTGGCCGGCTGCAGCGTCAGGCCCGCCGTGCCGCCCGTGAGCCTGAGGTTGGCGAACAGGAAATGGGCGATGAACGAGGCCGCGATGGTGGCAATCGCCAGGTACAGGCCCTTGACGCGCAGCGAGGGCAGGCCCACCACGATGCCGCCCAGCATGGCCACGAAGCCGCCCGCCAGCAGGTTGAACAGCACGGGCGTGCCCCAGCGCGCCTGCACGATGGCCACCGTGTAGGCGCCCAGTCCCATGAAGGCAGCCTGGCCCAGGCTCACCAGGCCCGTGTAGCCCGTGAGGATGTTCAGCCCCGTGGCGCTGGCCACGTTGATGCTGACCAGGCAGGCCAGGTACAGCCAGTAGTCGCTGGCCATGAAGGGGAACAGCAGCAGCAGCGCGCCGGCCACGGCCAGCCAGATGCGTTGCGTGCGGGAGTCGAACAGCGCCGCGTCGGCGATGTAGCTTTCCTTGAGGGTGCCTATGCGCATGCTGCCGTCCTTGCGAAACTGTCTAGAGCCGCTCGATCTCGTGCGTGCCGAACAGGCCGTAGGGCCTGAGCATCAGCACCACGACCAGCACGATGAAGGTGGCCAGCAGCTTGTATTCGCCGCCCAGGTAGGCGCCGGCCAGCGCCTCCACCAGGCCGATGAACAGGCCGCCGACCAGTGCGCCCAGCACGCTGTCCAGCCCGCCCACGATGACGACCACCAGCACCGACAGGCCGAACACGCCCATGCTCGACGAGATGCCGCCGATGGAGCCGACGATGATTCCCGACACGGCGGCGATCATGGCCGACACCACCCAGGCCAGCGAGAACACGCGCGGCACGTTGATGCCCACCGAATAGGCCGCTGCCTGGTCGCTGGCCGTCGCACGCAGGGCCACGCCGCCGCGCCAGTAGCGGAACACCAGCAGCACGGCCGCGATGAAGACCACGGCCACGGCTGCGCCCCAGGCCACCTTGGGCGCGAGAAAGGCCTCGCCGATCATCACGGGCTGCGTGGGCATGAACTCGGGCAGGCGGCGCTGGTCGGCCGTCCAGATCAGCTCCACCAGGCCCACCAGCACCGAGGCCAGGCCCACGGTGACCATGAACACCGAGATCGGCGGCTCGCCCAGCAGCGGCCGGATCATGGTGCGCTCGATCAGCGCGCCCAGCAGCCCCGTGCCCAGCACGGCGGCGGGAATGGCCAGCCACAGCGGCAGCGCGAACATGGCCGCGAAGGTGAAGAACAGGTAGGCGCCCACCATCAGCAGCTCGCCGATGGCGATGTTGACCACGCGCGTGGCCTTGTAGACCACCACGAAGGCCAGCGCGGCCAGCGCATACAGGCCGCCGCCGGCCAGGCCCGTGAGGGCAATCTCGAACAGGTAGGCCCAGTCCATCATGCGGCTTCCTGTGCCAGGGCAGGCTGCGGCGTGGCGGGCTCCGGCCGGGCGGACGCGCCGCGCAGCCGGCGCCGCAGCTCGCCCACATCACCGGCGCCCAGGTAGGCCCGGTTCACCTCGGGATCGGTCTGCACCACGGCGGGCGTGCCCTGGGCGATGACCTGGCCGAAGTTGAGCACCACCACATGGTCGGACAGGTCCATGACCATGCCCATGTCGTGCTCCACCATGAGCACGGTCACGCCCCATTCGGCGCGCACGTCCAGGATGAAGCGCGCCATGTCCTCGGTCTCCTCGCGGTTCATGCCGGCCACGGGCTCGTCCAGCATCAGGATGCGCGGCTGCATGGCCAGGGCGCGCGCCATCTCCACGCGCTTTTGCAGGCCGTAGGACAGGGCGGCCACGGGCGCATGTCGGATGTGGTCTATCTCCAGGAAATCGATGATGCGCTCCTCGATGTCGCGGCGCAGCTCGGCCTCTTCGCGGCGAGCGCGGCCCAGGTAGAGCAGGGCATCGAACACGTTGGTGCGCAGGTGGGCGTGGCGGCCCAGCTTGATGTTGTCCAGCACCGTCATGCCCCGGAACAGCGCAATGTTCTGGAAGCTGCGCCCCAGGCCCAGCCGCGCGCGGCGCGGCGCCGGCACGCGCGTGATGTCCTCGCCCTGGAAGCGGATGGAGCCGCCCGTGGGCCGGTAAAAGCCCGAGATGGTGTTGAACAGCGACGTCTTGCCCGCGCCGTTGGGACCGATCACGGCCGTGATCGAGCCGGGCTGCACATCGAAGCCCACGCCCGACAGCGCCTTCACTCCGCCAAAGGCGAGCGTGATGCCATCGACCTGCAGCAAGGGGGCGGGCGGGCCGCCGTCGGGGTGTGTCTCCATGGCTGTCTCGTGCGTTGGTTCGTCGAGCCGGGCAGGAGCCTACTGGTGCGTAGACTGCTTACTTTGGAGTAGATTCTGGTTGTCGCCCACCGCATGCAGCATCGGTGATTTCCCCGGTGCGACCGCCGCCATGAAGCCATCGAGCCCTGAAACCAAGACCCGACCCAGCCCCAGCCCCAGCCCCAGCCCCAGCCCCAGCCCCAGCCCCAGCCCCAGCCCCAGCCCCAGCCCCAGCCCCAGCCCCAGCCCCGGAACCCGCGCCCGCAAAGGCCGTGCGGCGCCCGCCGTGGACTCGCCCTGGAGCGGCACGCCCGACCGCGAGCAGCAGCGCGAGGCCAAGCGCCAGGCCGTGCTGCAGGCCGCCGCGCAGCTGTTCAACGAGCGCGGCTTCTCCGCCACCTCGCTGGACGACATCGCCGCGCGGCTGGGCGTGAGCAAGCCCACGCTGTACTACTACGTCAAGAACAAGGACGAGATCCTGCTGCAGTGCGTGAACCAGGGCCTGGCCATGACGCTGGAAGGCATCGAGGCCTCGCGCCGCGCAGGTGGCCAAGCCGTGGACCAGCTGCGCGCCTGCATGCAGGTCTATGCGCGCATCGTCACCATGGACTTCGGCATGTGCCTGATCCGTGTCGGCGACGAACAGGTCCCCCCCGACAGCCGCCGCGAACTGCGCCGCCAGAAGGCCGCCATAGACCAGGCCTTCCGGCGCCTGGTGGCCGCCGGCGTGCAGGAGGGCTCCCTGGCCCCCTGCGACCCCAAGATGACCGCCTTCGTGATTGCCGGCGCGCTCAGCTGGATAGGCCGCTGGTACCAGCCCGGCGGCCAGTACTCGGCCGAGGAAGTGGCGCAGCAGTGCATTGATACCTTGATGGGGGGGGTGTTGCGCAGGGCGGAGCCTGCTCGGCGCGCGGCCTCCGCAAAGCGCGCGGCAAACCCTTCCAAGGATTGAGCCGAAGCCGCACATGCCCGCAGAGCTTTGGTTCTATAGAGGTGTTTCCAAGAGCCTAAAAGAGCCTCCGGCAATTTTGGGGCGCTTTATAAGTCGTTGTGGTTAAACAGTTTTTCGCACTCTCTAAAAGAGGCTAAAGAACTTGGCATCTTTTGGACTCATAGACCGGTCTTGATGCCACGGCCCAAACGCTGCAGATATCAATCCGACAAATGCCATCGTGCCCAACGGCGCGCACCCATCAGCTGGAGGCGCCCCTCATTGCGCAGCTCTTTCAGCAAATCCTGAACGGCACTCATTGGCAAGGACGGCAGCACCTGCCGCAGTTCGGCCAGCGCAGCGCCATGCTCTCTGTGCTTTGTGAGGTGTTTGAGCAGCAGCGCCTTGTTGGTCTCTCTGTCCAGGCCGCGTTGCCGGGTATGCGTTCCTTTGGCGCCCAAAGACGCATACAAGGCCTCGGACAGGATGTAGCGCGTCCCTTTGCCTCGACCTATGGATTCCACCGCTCCCGCCGCCAGCAGGCCTGCAAGGCGTTCCCTCAAAGGGGCAGACAGCGGCTTTTCCTGTTGCAGGCATTCCAGCGCGAGGTAGTCCAATGTCGAGAAGCTGCTCAGCTTCTCTTCGCCGAGGTGCTCCATGAAGCGTACGAAGGCCGGGTTGCGCACCCCACCTTCCAGGGTCAGCCGTACTTCGTGGGCGGATGTTCCCGCAAGGCTGGGCAGGGGCTTGCCTTGTCGCACGGCGCTTTCCACCATCAGGTTCAGGCCTTGACCAGAGCGCTCGATCAAGCCGCAGCGGGCGAGGGCTTCGGCGAGTCTGCGATTGCGCGGATTCTGTTGATCAATGATGTTCTCGGGCGTGATTCCGGGAGGCAGCCCTCCCGGGCTGATCACCTCCAGCCGCTTGGAAAATTGCCTGACGAAAATCGAGCCACCCAAGCGATAGTCCCGATGGGCAACCGCGTTCAGGAGCGCTTCCCGGACCGGAACCTCGGCAAATGTCGGCAGGTCCATGCGGAAAAAGTCGTCCTGGTAGCTTTGGCGGTCATTGCGCAAGTTGATCTTTTTCCAGAGCGCGTCCTGCCACGCAAAAAAGCCCTCTCGAAATTCCTCGCGATCGGCAGCCGGTCCTGCAGCTTCGGACGACCGGTATTCAAATACCAGCTCCGCCTGGGCCAACCATCTTGTCAGAGCCGCTCTTTTGCCGAACAGGATGAGCGCGGCATAGCTCACCTGATTGCCTTCTACGAGCAACTCTGCATCCCGCAAGGTCTGTTCGTCGCCCAGTTCGCGTCTGCGAGGGGTATTGCCTTTGCGAGCCCAGCGCTCCCGGAACAATGCAATGGATGACGGCTCCAGATCCTCCAGCGTGGCCCCTGGGCATGGCTGTGCCGAGAAGTCGGGGCCGGTTTCATCGAAGATGGCCCGCAGTTCTTGCGCGCTCATTGCCGCCAGATCATCGCCGGCCCGTTTGAGAAAGCTGCCGTCGATCTGCCATGCCGTGCCGGGCAGCCGGGAGGGCACACGCACAACCAGCACACGGCCTTGCGGCAGGCGCAGTTCCTCAACAGGGATACGGTGGCCCAGTCTCTGGTGCAATCCGGCCTCGGTGCGGCCCGGGTCTTCGAACGCCTGCGTACCTACGATGAGGCGAGGTCGTTTGTCGGTCACACCCAGCACGATGGCGCCGCCGCCTTCGTTGGCCAGGGCTACGCAGTACTTGAGCAGTTTTTCAAAGTCATAACGCTGCTTGGCTTCCTTGAACTCAAGCCGCTGACCTTCAGGCTCAAGCAACCATTGGTGAAGCTGGGTGGGCGTGGTGAGCATGACCACAGCTTAAATTAAGCGCCGCTTCCCACTGTGTCGGGCGCCGCCAGATCATCCAATATCGGGCAGTCCGGCCGGTCGTCGCCGTGGCAGCATTGCACCAGGGTCTTGAGCGTGCGCTGCATGGCCTGCATGGCGGCGATGCGCTCGGTCAGTGCGTCGATGTGGCGCTGGGCGATGTTCTTGACCTGGCTGCTGGCACGGCTCTTGTCCTGCCACAGGCCCAGCAAGGTGGCGATCTCGTCCATGGAGAAACCGAGGTCGCGGGCGCGGCGGATGAAGCGCAGGGCGTGCACGTCGGACTCGGCGTACTGGCGGTAGCCGCCGTCCGTGCGGTGCATGGGCGGCAGCAGGCCCTGGGCTTCGTAGTGGCGCACCATGCGCGCCGAGACACCGGCGCGGCGCGCGGCCTCGCCGATGGAGACGGGCCAGTGCTGTGCTTGGGCGGACATGGTGCGTGTCACTCCGGGGACTCAGGCGACCTTGTAGCCTTCTTCGGCGATGGCCGCGCCCAGCGCCTCGCGGCTGGCGCTGCTGTCGACTTCCACGCGCTGGGCTGCGCGATCGATTTTTACCTGGGCCTGGTCATCCACGCCCTGCACGGCCTGGGTGACGGCGCGTTCGCAGTGGCCGCAGGTCATGCCCTGCACGGTGAAAACATGTTGCATTTCTAGCTCCTGGTTGGGGCGCGCCGAAGTGGCGCAAGCCATGGACGGCATGTTGAACCCTGACACCATGGCAAGGTCAAGCGTCTGGCTGGGCAAGGGTTGATTTGGCCCAACTCGATGTGAGTCGGCCGGCTCAATGATCCGCTGCAATGGCCGATAGATCGAAAAGAGCCGTGAATATGCAAAAACCGTCATAGACCATTGGCGATCATCTGACAAACTGCAACAATTTGTATTTACGTTGGCGCTATGCATTTGGAGACCGTGCGTGCGCCCTGACTGACAGAGAGGAAAACGGTCATGAACTTGTTGGGAATGATGCGGGCTTTCACGATCCGCACGCGGATGCTGGGTGCCATCGCCATGGTGCTGGTGCTGCTGGGTCTGCTGGGCGGAGCCGGGATGCTGGGCATGTTCCGCATCCATGGCATGAGTCAGCAGTTCATGCATACCTCGTACGCCAAGATGGGCTACATGGTGGAGTTGCGCGCCGAGCTGGGCGCGGTGCGCGCCCATGAAAAGGACATGATCATCCAGTACGAGCGTGCCGACGAGGTGCGCAAGGCCCACGGGCAGTGGCTGGCGGCCATCGAGCGCGTCAAGGCCGTGGCGGGGCGTTTTCTGAAGGACGAGGACCCTGCCGACGATGCCATCGTCAGCGGCATCTCCGACCGTGTGGACCGCTACCGCCAGCAGTTCGAGCACATTGCGCGCCAGCTGGAGGCCGGTGGCTACGACACGGCCACCACGGCCAACCGCATGAGCGGCAAGGCCATGGCCGAGGTGGCCGAGGTCGAAAAGCTCATCGCCCAGCTCGACCAGCTGCTGCGCCAGCAGGTCGATGCCATGGCCGCCGAGGAGCAGGGCGTGGCCGAGCAGACGCAGTGGATCTTCGTTGCCGCCGTGGTGCTCACGGTGCTGGTGGTGGTGCCGCTGACGCTGATGAACATGCTGTCCATCTGCCGCCCCCTGGTGCAGGCGCGCCAGACGGCGCTGACCATCGCCCAGGGCGACCTGTCGCAGAGCGTGAAGGTGGAGGGCAAGGACGAGGTGGCCGACCTGCAGCGCGCGCTGGACCAGATGCAGCAGAGCCTGGGCTCCATGGTGACCCAGGTGCGCGATGCCAGCGGCAACATCGCCACGGCCAGCCAGGAGATCGCCACGGGCAACCAGGACCTGTCCTCGCGCACAGAGCAGACGGCCAGCAATGTGCAGGAGACCGTGGCCTCGCTGTCCCAGCTCACGGCCACGGTGCAGCAGACGGCATCGTCCTCGCAGCTGGCCAACCAGCTGGCGGCCTCTGCCTCGACCACGGCCACGCGCGGTGGCGACGTGGTGGCCCAGGCCGTGGTGAGCATGCAGGAGATCACGACCTCCAGCCGCAAGATCGGCGACATCATCGGCCTGATCGACTCCATCGCCTTCCAGACCAACATCCTGGCGCTGAACGCCGCCGTGGAAGCGGCGCGCGCCGGCGAGCAGGGCCGCGGCTTTGCCGTGGTGGCGGCCGAGGTGCGATCCCTGGCCCAGCGCTCGGCCCAGGCGGCCAGCGAGATCAAGGCGCTGATCCAGACCAGCGTGCAGGCCGTGGACGTGGGCGTGCGCCAGGTGGAGGATGCTGGCAAGACCATGAAGGAGATCGTGGACAGCGTGCAGCGCGTGGGCGACATCATTGGCGAGATCACGGCGGCTTCCAGCGAGCAGTCGGGCGGCATCGGCCAGGTCAACCAGGCCGTGGGCGACATCGACCGCATGACGCAGCAGAACGCAGCCCTGGTCGAGGAATCAGCCGCCGCTGCCGAGTCGCTGCGCGAGCAGGCCGCGCGCCTGGCGCAGGTGGTGGGCCAGTTCCGCATTGCCGGTGCGGCCGTGGCATCCATGGGCTCGCATGCTTCCTACGGCCGTCCCTCCCAGGGCCAGCCCAGCCTGGCACCGGCCGCAGGCCGCGCCTCGCTGGCCTCTGGCCGTGACACGCGCGAGACCCAGCTGCTGGAACACGCCTGAGATAGCGGACGCAGGGACAGGGGCCCGGCCCCTGTTCCACATGAATCGTCTGGATAAAAAAAGCGGAGTGCGATGCACTCCGCTTTTTGTTTGTGCGGCCGCCAATCAGGCCTGGCGCGCGAACGGGTAGTCGATATAGCCCTCTGCGCCGCCGCCGTAGAACAGGCTGGAGTTCCAGGGGTTCAGCGGCAGGTCGTCGTGCAGGCGGTGGACCAGGTCGGGATTGGAGATGAAGGCCTTGCCGAAGGCCACGATATCGGCGTGGCCGCTTTCCACGGCGCGCAGGGCCATGTCGCGGTCATAGCCGTTGTTGACCATCCAGGCGCCCTGGCCACCGGCCTGGCGGTAGGCGGATTTGAGGGCCGCGTAGTCGAAGGGCCGGTCCGGCAATTCACGCGGGCCACCGGTGGAGCCTTCGATGATGTGGATGTAGGCCAGGCCCAGCGGCGCCAGCTGGCGCACCACGTATTCGAACAGCGGCTGGGGATCGGCATCGGCGATGTCGTTGGCCGGCGTCACGGGCGACAGGCGTATGCCCACGCGGCCGCCGCCCACGGCATCGGCGGCGGCGCGCGTGCATTCGAGCAGCAGGCGGGCGCGGTTCTCGATGCTGCCGCCGTAGTCGTCATCGCGCTGGTTGGCACCGGTCTTGAGGAACTGGTCCAGCAGGTAGCCGTTGGCGCCGTGCAGCTCCACGCCGTCGAAACCGGCCGTCTCCACGGCATTGCGCGCGGCCACGGCGAAGCTGTGGACGATGGCGGGAAGCTCCTGCTGGGCGAGCGCGCGCGGCGCGGAGGTGGGCACGAACTGGCCCTTGCCCGAGTCCTCGTCGATCACATAGGTCTTGGATCTGGCCGCCACCGGGGACGGTCCCACGGGCGCCTGGCCTTCGGGCTGCAGCGAGGTGTGCGAGACCCGGCCCACATGCCACAGCTGGGTGACGATGCGCCCGCCCTCCTTGTGCACGGCGTCGGTCACGCGCTTCCAGCCGTCGAGCTGCTCGCTGCCGTACAGGCCCGGCACATGGGCATAGCCCTGGCCTTGGTGGCTGATGGCCGTGCCTTCGCTGATCAGCAGGCCGGCGCTGGCGCGCTGGGCGTAGTAGGTGACCATGATGTCGTTGGGCAGGGCCTGGGGTGCGCGGTTGCGCGTCAGCGGCGCCATGGCGATGCGGTTGGGCAGGCGCAGTTCGCCAGCCTGTATGGGTTCGAACAGAGAGGTCATGCAACGGGGCTTTCTGTGCGTGAAGCAAAAGCGCCGCCCGTGCGGGCGGCGCGGCGTACGGCACAGATTACGCCCATGGAATCAATCGTGCAGGCCAGGGATTTGCGCGCTGTCGTGCAGGCGACGCCCGCATGCCGCATGGCCCGGCAGATGCGCGCGGCACCCGCCGAGGTGCAGCCGCGCATCCGCAGGCGCCAGGCCTGCGCCGCAGGCACCAAAGACAAAGGGCCGGCCGGTTCCACACCAGCCGGCCCCGTCAGGCCTTGAGCGCAGCAGCGCGGCGCTGCTTACTTGAGCAGGCCTTCGGCCTTCATCGCGGCCTGCACGGCAGGGCGGGCCAGCACGCGCTCGCGGTAGGCCAGGAGGTTGGTCAGCTCGGAGATGTCCACGCCCACGAACTGGGCCCAGCCCGTCACGGTGAACAGGTAGGCGTCGGCCACGGTGAACTGCTCGCCCATCAGGTAGTCGCGGCCATTGAGCTCGCCGTCCACCCACTTGAGGCGGTCCAGCACGCGCTGGCGCACCACGGGCTTGTAGTCGTCGGGCGTGGCGGGGTTGAACAGGGGACCGAAGCCCTTGTGCAGCTCGGTGCCGATGAAGTTCAGCCACTCCTGCAGGTGGTAGCGGGCCATGGTGCCGTTGGCCGGGGCCAGCTTCTTCTCGGGGACCAGATCGGCCAGGTACTGGACGATGGCCGGGCCTTCATGCAGCGTGTCGCCGTCGTCGAGCACGAGGAAGGGAACATAGCCCAGCGGGTTGATGCCGTAGTAGTCCGTGCCGTCCTGCAGCTTGTGCGTCTTGGTGCTGGCCAGGACCGGCTCGTAGGCCAGGCCTGCCTCGTGCAGGACGATGTGGGGAGACAGAGAGCAGGCGCCAGGGCTGTAGTAGAGCTTCATGGTGGATGGCTTCCGATCAGGGTAAGAAAGACAAGCGCCCATGCTAACCCCATGTGGCGGGGCTGCGCATGATGGGACCGCGCTGGCGCCAGGGTTCAGGCCGACAGGCGCTGTGCAGCCCAGAGCACCTGTTCCAGCACGGCCTTCATGCCCTGCTGGTCCTGGGATCGCTGCAGGCGGCCGGCGTCGTCGAATGCCTGGCCTGCCTGGCCCACGGCGTGGCTCACGGGGGCCAGCCAGCACTGCAGGTTCAGCAGCAGCGGCGCCAGGTGCGACTGGGCGCGCAGGCCGCCCAGGCCGCCGGGCGAGGCGCTGGCCATGCCCACGACCTTGCCGCGAAAGGGCAGGGTGCCATCGGACCAGACCGGATCACCGGCCACGGGGCTGGAAGCCCAGTCGATGGCGTTCTTGAGCAGGGCAGGGTAGCTGCCGTTGTACTCGGGCGAGCAGATCAGCCAGGCCGGGTGGCTGTGCAGCGCGGCCTTGAAGCGCAGCACGTCAGGCGGCGTGCCGCTGGCCTCCAGGTCGGCGTTGTACATGGGGATGTCGAAATCCGACAGCTCCAGCAGCGTGGGCTGGGCGCCCAGTTCACGGGCCATGTCGGCGGCGGCGGCGGCCAGGCGCCGGTTGTGCGATTGTTGGCGGGTACTGCCCGCGAAGATGAGGATCTGCATGGCCGCCATTGCATCACAGGCCCTGCACATGTTTCTTGCAAGCGGGCCGCCCTGCGGGCGGCGGCGCGCAGCATCCTGCGGAGAATGCGGCCGCCCGCCGCACTGTTTCACGTGGAACACCGGCGCAGTGCCGGCCCGGTGGCAGGGCCGGCCGACCCCTTGCAAGGCACTGGTGCGGCAAAGGTGGGAAAATCGCGGGTTCCCCGCTGGGTTCCCCTCGCTACATGAACGAGGGCCACCTGCCATGAGCGCCGGAGCGTGAGTGCTCCGTGTCGGGGGCTTGGGCCGGGCAGGCCCCCGGAGTGATAAGCATGTTGTACCCACAGGAATTTGATGTGATCGTGGTCGGTGGCGGCCACGCCGGCACCGAGGCCGCGCTGGCTGCTGCGCGCATGGGCTGCAGGACGCTGCTGCTGAGCCACAACATCGAGACCCTGGGCCAGATGAGCTGCAATCCCAGCATCGGCGGGATCGGCAAGGGCCATCTGGTCAAGGAAGTGGATGCGCTGGGCGGCGCCATGGCGCTGGCCACCGATATCGGCGGCATACAGTTCCGCATCCTCAACAGCTCCAAGGGCCCGGCCGTGCGTGCCACGCGCGCCCAGGCCGACCGCATTCTCTACAAGGCCGCCATCCGCGACATGCTGGAGAACCAGCCCAACCTGTGGCTGTTCCAGCAGGCGGTGGACGACCTCATGGTCGAAGGCGACCGCGTGGTGGGCGCCGTCACGCAGGTCGGCGTGCGCTTTCGCAGCCGCACCGTGGTGCTCACGGCGGGTACCTTCCTGGACGGCAAGATCCACGTGGGCCTGAACAACTACGCGGCAGGCCGCGCGGGCGACCCGCCGGCCGTCAGCCTGTCGTCGCGGCTCAAGGAGCTGCAGCTGCCCCAGGGGCGCCTGAAGACCGGCACGCCGCCGCGCCTGGATGGCCGCAGCATCGATTTCTCGCAGTGCGAGGAGCAGCCCGGCGACGGCATGCCCGGTGGTGTCAACGAAGGCGTGCTGCCCGTGTTCAGCTTCATCGGCAATGCGGCCATGCACCCGCGCCAGATGCCCTGCTGGATCACCCACACCAACGAGCGCACGCACGACATCATCCGCAGCGGCTTTGACCGCAGCCCCATGTTCACGGGCAAGATCGAGGGCGTGGGCCCGCGCTACTGCCCCAGCGTCGAGGACAAGATCAACCGCTTTGCCGACAAGGAAAGCCACCAGATCTTCCTGGAGCCCGAAGGCCTGACCACCAACGAGTTCTATCCCAACGGCATCTCCACCAGCCTGCCCTTCGACATCCAGTACGAACTGGTGCGCAGCATGAAGGGGCTGGAGAACGCGCACATCCTGCGTCCCGGCTACGCCATCGAGTACGACTACTTCGATCCGCGCTCGCTCAAGAGCAGCTTCGAGACGCGCCAGATCCAGGGCCTGTTCTTCGCGGGCCAGATCAATGGCACGACCGGCTACGAGGAAGCGGCGGCCCAGGGCCTGTTCGCAGGCCTCAACGCCGCGCTGCAGTGCCGCGGCCAGGAAGCCTGGCTGCCGCGCCGCGACGAGGCCTACCTGGGCGTGCTGGTCGATGACCTGATCACCAAGGGCGTGACCGAGCCCTACCGCATGTTCACCAGCCGCGCCGAGTTCCGTCTGCAGCTGCGCGAGGACAACGCCGACATGCGCCTGACCGAGGCCGGCCGCGCCATGGGCCTGGTGGACGATGCGCGCTGGGATGCCTTCAGCCGCAAGCGCGATGCTGTTTCACGTGAAACAGAGCGCCTGAAGTCCACCTGGGTCAATCCGCGCATCGTCGCGCCCGAGGAATCGGAGCGGGTGCTGGGCAAGTCCATCGAGCGTGAATACAACCTCTTCGACCTGCTGCGCCGCCCCGATGTGGGCTACGGCAAGCTGATGAGCCTGAACGAAGGCCGCTATGCCTCGGCCGATGTGCAGCCCGAGGTGCTGGGCGATCTCAGCGCCTCCGTCGTCGAGCAGGTGGAGATCGCGGCCAAGTACGCAGGCTACATCGACCGCCAGAAGGACGAGGTGCAGCGCGCCGCCCACTTCGAGAACCTGCGCCTGCCGGCCGAGCTGGACTATATGCAGGTGCCGGCCCTGTCCTTCGAGGTGCGCCAGTCGCTGCAAAAGCACAGGCCCGAGACGCTGGGCCAGGCATCGCGCATGTCGGGCGTGACGCCAGCGGCGATCTCCCTGCTCATGGTGCACCTGAAGAAGGGGGGCTTCCGCGGCTTTGCCCCTGATGTGACAGACGCGAAGGGCGAGGAGGCATCCGCATGAGCCAGGAACTGCGCGCTCCTCTCGAGGCCGGCCTGCGGGCGCTGGGCCTGGAGCTTTCCCCTGCCCAGGTCGATACGCTGATGGAATTCCAGGCCCTGCTGGGCAAGTGGAACAAGGTCTACAACCTCACGGCAGTGCGTGATCCGCAGGAAATGCTGACCCATCACCTGCTCGACAGCCTGGCCGCCGTGCCGCCCCTGCAGCGCCACCTGGCCCAGATGCCTGCGCGCGCAAGGCGCACCGCCATGCTGGACGTGGGGTCGGGCGGCGGCCTGCCCGGCGTGGTCTTTGCCGTCTGCTGCCCGCAGATCGACGTGCACTGCGTGGACACGGTGGGCAAGAAGGCGGCCTTCATCCAGCAGGCGGCGGCCACTCTGCGCCTGCCCAACCTGCGCGGCATCCACAGCCGCGTGGAGCAGCTGACCACGCGCTATCCGCTGATCAGCTGCCGTGCCTTTGCCTCGCTGGCGGACTTCACCAGCTGGTCGCACCAGTCGCTGGAGGAGGGCGGCACATGGCTGGCCATGAAGGGCAAGCACCCCGACGAGGAAATCGCCGCGCTGCCTGCCGACGTGCAGGTGTTTCACGTGGAACCATTGAAGGTGCCGGGCCTGGATGCCGAGCGCTGCATCCTCTGGCTGCGCACTGCTGCAGCCTGATTTTTTTACCGAATAGCACACTGCCGCGTTGCGGCGGGGCCATGTTCCCCATGCGCTGGCCATGGCCCTCGCATAAACTCCCAGCTTTCATCGCTCAGGGGTCAGCATGTTCGGCATCTCCGATTTCAGCGCATTCGTTGTTGCCATTCTTCTGTTTTTGCTGATTCCGGGGCCGGGCAATCTGGCGCTGATCACCTCCACCGGCAAGGGCGGCATACGTGCCGGAATGGCGGCCTGCGCCGGCGTGCTGGCGGCCGACCAGGTACTGATCTGGATGGCGGTGGCGGGCGTTGCCGCGCTGCTGGCCTCCTATCCCGCGGCCTTCCATGCCGTGCAGTGGCTGGGCGCCGCCTACCTGGGCTGGCTGGGTTTCAGGATGCTCACGGCCAGGCCCGGCGACAAGCCCGTGCTGCACATCGAGCCGCGCCACTACTTTCGCCAGGCCGGCCTGATCACCCTGATGAACCCCAAGTCCATCGTGTTCTACATGGCCTTCTTCCCGCTGTTCGTGGATCCCGCAAGCCACCAGGGCCTGCTCACGTTCGCGGTGATGGCGGCCACGGTGGCTGCTCTGACCTTTCTCTATTGCCTGATCGTGGTGCTGCTGACCGCGCATCTGGCCGAGCGCATGCGCGCCAATCCTGCGGTTTCCCGGGTTCTCGAAAAGACTGCGGGCGTGTTTCTGATCGGTTTTGGCCTCAAGCTGGCCATCGCCAAATAAGCGTGTAAATACCATGGCCAAAATCTTCTGTGTCGCCAATCAAAAGGGTGGGGTCGGCAAGACCACCACCGCCGTCAACCTTGCTGCGGGCCTGGCCAAGATCGGCCAGCGCGTGCTGATGATCGACCTGGACCCCCAGGGCAATGCCACCATGGGCTCGGGCGTGGACAAGCGCGCGCTGGAGCTGTCGGTCTACGACGTGCTGCTGGAGAACGCCAGCGTCAAGGAAGCCGCCGTGCGCTCCGAGGCCGTGGGCTATGACGTGCTGGGCGCCAACCGCGAACTCAGCGGCGCCGAGATCGAGCTGGTCACGCTGGAGCGCCGCAACGAGCGTCTGAAGGGCGCCCTCAGGGCGGCCGATGCCGACTACGACTTCGTGCTCGTGGACTGCCCGCCCAGCCTGTCCATGCTCACCCTGAACGGCCTGTGCGCGGCCCATGGCGTGGTCGTGCCCATGCAGTGCGAGTACTTCGCGCTCGAAGGCCTGACCGACCTGGTCAACACCATCAAGCAGGTGCATGCCAACATGAACCCCGACCTGCAGATCATCGGCCTGCTGCGCGTGATGTTCGACCCGCGCACCACGCTGCAGCAGCAGGTCAGCGACCAGCTCAAGGAACACTTCGGCGACAAGGTGTTCGACACCGTGATCCCGCGCAACGTGCGCCTGGCCGAGGCGCCCAGCTATGGCGTGCCCGGCGTGGTCTTCGACCCGGGCGCCAAGGGCAGCAAGGCCTTCATCGATTTCGCGCACGAGATGGTGCGCCGCATCAAGAAGATGTAGCCATGCAAGGTTCACATGAAACGGCAGGGCAGGGCGTGCCGACCGGGTGGGCTGCCGAGGACGTCTGGCTGCTGCCCGGCTGGCAGAACTCGGACGCCGGCCACTGGCAAAGCCGCTGGGAGCAGCGCCACGGCTACCGCCGCCTGGAGCAAAACGACTGGGACCGTCCGCTGCGCGGCGACTGGAGCGCCAGGCTGCAGGAGACGGTGCTCGACGCGCCGCGCCCGGTGGTGCTGGTGGCCCACAGTCTGGGCTGCATCCTTGTGGCGTGGTGGGCTGCGCATTCGCCGCTGGCCGCCCGCAAGGTGCGTGGCGCGCTGCTGGTCGCCCCCGGCGATACCGAGCAGCCCCAGCTGCGCGAGCAATTGCCTGGCTGGTCGCCCGTGATGATGCAGCGCCTGCCGTTTGCCTCCATCGTGGTCGGCAGCAACAACGATATCTATTGCAGCGCGCAGCGCGTGCAGACCCTGGCCGATGCCTGGGGCGCGCGCTTTGTCGATGCAGGGCCTTCGGGCCATCTCAACACGGCCAGCGGGCTGGGCGACTGGGACAGCGGACACGCGCTGCTGGCATCGCTTTGACAAGGACAACACCATGGTGACCAAGAAACCCAAGGGACTGGGACGCGGACTCGAAGCCCTGCTCGGCCCCAAGGTCCACGACAAGGAAGAGGCCGGCGGCCCCGTGGCCGAGACCGGGCTGCCCAGCATCCTGCAGCTGGACGTGATGGTGCCCGGCCAGTACCAGCCGCGCACCCACATGGACGAGGGCGCGCTCTACGAGCTGGCCGAAAGCATCAAGGCCCAGGGCATCATGCAGCCCATCCTGGTGCGCCGCCTGGCCAAGGGCGAGCACGCCGGCAAATACGAAATCATCGCGGGCGAGCGGCGCTTTCGCGCAGCCCGCATCGCCGGCCTGGCCGAGGTGCCGGTGCTGGTGCGCGAGGTGCCCGACGAGGCCGCCGCCGCCATGGCGCTGATCGAGAACATCCAGCGCGAGGACCTGAACCCGCTGGAAGAGGCCCAGGGCCTGTCGCGCCTGGTCAAGGAATTCGGCCTCACGCACGAGCAGGCGGCCCAGGCCGTGGGACGCTCGCGCAGCGCGGCCACCAACATCCTGCGCCTGCTGAACCTGGCCGACCCGGTGCAGACCATGCTCATGGCCGGCGACATCGACATGGGCCATGCGCGCGCCCTGCTGTCGCTGGACCGCGCGGCCCAGATCACGGCCGGCAACCAGATCGCGGCCAAGAAGCTGTCGGTGCGCGAGGCCGAGGCCCTGGTCAAGAAGATCGGCGCCGACTTCAGCCTGGTGCGCCAGAAGTCCAAGAAGGAAGGCAAGACGCGCGACATCAAGCGCGTGGAGGAAGAGCTGTCCGACCTGCTCATGGCCGATGTCGAGGTGCGCATCAAGAAGTCCGTGCGCCGTGGCGGCAAGCTGCAGGAAATGGGCGAAGTGGCGATCCAGTTCGGCTCGCTCGATGCGCTCAACGGGCTGATCGAACGTTTGCGCGGCGATGCACCCGAGTGATGACAACAGCTTGTAACCGTCTGTGATCTGTCGTTCTCCAGCAAAGCAGCGCTTTTTCGCGAGGGTGAATCCCGGTATATTTGCGCGCTGTTATGCGGGGTAATTGTGTGTAATCGCTGACTGGCGACGCTGCCAGTGCGTGGACGCCATTGCCCTGGCGCTGATTCACCTAGACCAGACCAAGAGGATTACAACGTGAAGAAGTATCTTGCCCTGACTGCCATCGCCGCCGTGGCGCTGACCGGCTGCGTGACCACCGACATGCGCATGGGTTCGCCGGAAGCCAAGACCGTGGCCACGGGCGCCGCGGGCGGTGCCAGCGCCGAGAACGCCAACACCGAGCTGGAGCGCTGCGATTCCTCGCTGGGCACCATCTCCCTGGTCGAGAACCAGACCGCCGGCTGGTACACCATCCTCACCCAGCAGTACCGCCTGCCGCCCACATCGCAGCTGCTGCGCCTGATGATCCAGCAGTCCAACTGCTTCATCGTCGTGGAACGCGGCGCGGCCGGCATGGGCGCCATGGCGCGTGAACGCGCGCTGATGGACTCGGGCGAAATGCGCGGCGGCAGCAACCTGGGCAAGGGCCAGATGGTGGCCTCCGACTACGGCCTGTCCCCCGAAGTGATCTTCAACCAGAGCGATGCCGGCGGCATGGGCGGCGCCATCGGCGGCCGCGCCGGCGGCATCTTCGGCGCGCTGGCTGCAGCCACCAAGACCCGCGAGGCCTCGGTCATGCTGGCCCTGGTGGACAACCGTTCGGGCGTGCAGGTGTCGGCTTCCGAAGGCTCGTCCTCCAAGACCGACTGGGGCGGCATGGGCGCGCTGTTCGGCGGCTCCGCCGGCGCCTCGCTGGGCGGCTACACGCGCACGGCCGAAGGCAAGGTGATCGCCGCCGCCTTCATGGACGCCTACAACCAGATGGTGCGCTCGCTGCGCAACTACAAGGCGCAGACCGTCAAGGGCCAGGGCCTGGGCGGCGGTGGACGCCTGGGCGTGGACGGCGGTGCCGCACCGTCGCAGACATCGGCTCCGGGCGCCAATGCCGCCGGCATGTCGCTGCGCGCCGCACAGCAAAAGCTCAATGCCCTGGGCTACACCGCAGGCACGCCTGACGGCTCCATGGGCAAGAACACCCAGAACGCCCTGCGCGAGTTCCAGCGCGACCAGAGCCTGCCGCAGACCGGCCGCCTCGACCGTGCCACCTCGCAAGCACTGCAACAGCAATGAGATGCAGCACCCCCTGAGTCGCTTCGCGCCTTCCCCCTCTCCTGCGGGAGGGGGGCATACGGGCGGCCGGCGACAGCCTCGCTGCGGGGCGGCCCTTGCTCGCTGTCCCTGGTTTGGGGCGTTTCGGGCGCATAGGTCGCGCTCGTTTCATGGGCTGTGGGAGGCGCGTCGCGCAATGAGGCTCTGACATGCGGCGCCTTCCCTGGCCGGCCCCGGCCCTTCTTGCCTGGGCGGGCGCCTGGCTTGTCTACGCCGCGCTGCAATCGACCCTAGGGCCGCTGGCCGCCTGGCTGGCGGCCTGTTTTTTGGGCGTGCTCGCCAGTCTGCTGGCCACGCCCTGGTGGCGGCGCCTGGCCGTGGCGGCCGGCTTTCCGCTGTCCTGCCTGATGCTGTGGGGGCCGGGCGGCCTGGCCGCCATCAGCCCCTGGCTGTGGCTGGCGGCGCTGGGCCTGCTGACCCTGGTCTATCCGCTCAACGCCTGGCGCGATGCGCCGCTGTTTCCCACGCCGACCGATGCGCTGCAAGGCCTGGCCGATGCTGCGCCGCTGCCCGATGGCGCGGCCGTGCTCGATGCCGGTTGCGGCCTGGGTGACGGCCTGCGCGCGCTGCGCGGGCAGTACCCGCAGGCGCGGCTCAACGGCATGGAGTGGAGCTGGCCCCTGCGCTGGCTGTGCGCGCTGCGCTGCCCCTGGGCCCGCGTGCGCCGTGCCGATATCTGGCTGGCCGACTGGAGCGGCTACCAGATGGTCTACCTGTTCCAGCGCCCCGAAAGCATGGGCCGTGCGGCCGTCAAGGCCGCCACGGAGCTGCCCGAGGGCGCCTGGCTGGTCAGCCTGGACTTTGCGCTGCCCGGCGTGGAGCCCTCCTGGCAGCGCCAGGGACCGGGCCGGCACAGCCTGTGGGTCTACCGCATGCCGCTGGGCGGTGCCGGCGAGGCCGTGGTGCATGTGCCCGAGCCCGAGGAGACGCCCTACGAAAAGGCCCTGCGGGAACTGCAGGAACGCCGGTGAGGGGCCGTGCCGCCTACTTCTTCGCGCTGGCCTTGCTCACATAGAGCGACAGCGCGGCGATATCGGCCTCGCTGAGCGTGGCCTTGAACGAGGGCATGGCGCCTATGCCGTCGCGCAGTGCGCGCGCCACGCGCGCGGCGTCGGGCTTGAGCTCGTCGAGCACGGGGCCGATGGCGCCCTCGGCACCCGCGTCCTTGAGCGTGTGGCACAGCGCGCAGGCGGGCGTGGCCGTGGCGAACAGCTTCTTGCCCAGGGCCATCTGGGCCGCTTCATCGGCAAAGGCGGGGGCGGACAGCAGGGCGCTGCCGAGCAAAGTGCTGCCCAGTAGGGCGGTGTGGATCAGGTGTTTCATCGTGAACATGGCAATGGGGTACGGGCCCGCCACGGTCTGGCGCCGTGTGCGGGAGGTGACGGGAAGGGGGCGTGATGAGCGCGCGGGCCGTGCTCAGGCCACGGTGACGGTCACGGCGTGGTCAGCCCAGCTGGTGTTGTTGTAGCCACTCTGGTTTTCCCCGCGCGTCTCGGGCTGGACCCGGCCGCGCGCGTCGGTGGCGCGGCTGGCCAGCACATGCGTGCCCTTGGGCAGGCGCGCCTGCAGCACGAACTGGCGCCAGGCGTACTTGCCCAGGTCGGGGCCGACCAGGCGCGCGGCCTGCCAGCTCTTGCCGCCGTCCGTGGACACCTCCACGCCCTTGACGGCGTCCATGCCGCCAAAGGCCACACCGTGGATCTGCACCAGGCCGGCGGCCTGCCCGCCGTCCTCGGGCAGGGGCGAGTTGATCCAGGACTTGACGCTCATCTCCTGCACCGAGGGTTGGCTCGGGTCGCCCTTGCTGCCGGGCGGCGAGATGCGGTAGCCGTGGGACATGATGTGGGCCTCGCTCTCGCGCGGCGTGAAGGCCAGCTGCTTGATGTACTTGATGTTGTTCACGCCCGTGTAGCCGGGCACGATCAGGCGCAGCGGCCCGCCGTGGGCCAGCGGGATGGGCTCGCCGTTCATCTCCCAGGCCAGCAGGGCGTCTTCCATGGCCGACAGCGGCACCGAGCGTTCGACGATGACGCTCTTGGGGTCCA
The DNA here is from genome assembly GCF_050907895.1 of Delftia sp. 11MD. NCBI lineage: Bacteria > Pseudomonadati > Pseudomonadota > Betaproteobacteria > Burkholderiales > Comamonadaceae > Delftia > Delftia sp. 11MD. The sequence goes on from NZ_CP194333.1 coordinate 51,582, forward strand.
GCCCTGCGGGCAGCACCTCGCCGCCCGTGCCGGTCATGTAGAGACCGCCGTCTGACAAACCGCCCAGGGCCTTGACCACCTCGCGCACGGGCACGCCGCTCCAGACCACGCAGCCGGCCGCACCCACGGTCCAGGCCGTGCCGCTGGGCTTGCTGGGAAAGAAGGCCCGGCCATTGCCCGAGCACTGCAGCACCATGGCCACGGTCTCCAGTCCCAGGGACTTGAGCTCGCGCACGCTGAGGCTGCGGGGCTGGCGCACGCCCTCCACCTGCAGCTGCCAGGCATCGCGGTCGGCCACGATGGATTCGGGCGGCGTGGGCAGGTTGTTGCGCACATAGAGCTGGTCGCTGGGCGTGATCACGCTGGTGCCGAAGGCGCCGCGCCGCGTCTCTATGGTGGTGGAGCTGTGGACGATGAGGGCATCGGCCTTTTTCCAGCCCGCGTAGCCGGGCAGGGGCTTGGCCGCCGGTGCTGCCGCAGCTGCGGGTGCCTGGGCCTGGGCTTGGGCCAGTGCGCCCTGGTGCAGGCCGGCCAGGCCTGCGGCGGCCAGTGCGCTGGCGCTGCCGGCCAGCAGGCTGCGGCGCGCGGGGGAGGTGGGCGATGTCGGCAAGTGGTTCATGGGTGTCTCCTCGTGGTGGTTGTCAGGGGGCGTGTCGTGGCGTCTCATGCGGCATCTCATGGGGCAGGGGTGCCCAGGGCCTTGCTGGCCACGGCCAGGGCCTGTTTCTTCTGGGCCACCAGCACCAGCGGCCGGCCTTCGCGCGAGCGAACGACCTGCCAGTGCATGTTGGCCCACCAGCCCTGGCCATCGGCCAGGCGCTGGGGCTGGTCGAAGGCCAGCACGGTGACGATGCCGCCCTTCTCGAAGAAGGTGGTCAGGTGGTAGGCGCGCGTGCCGTCGATGTCGCAGGGCCGCATCAGCTGGGTGTAGCCGGGCAGCTTCTCGCCGGCCGGCAGGTCCAGGCGGCGCGCGACCTCGGCCTCGGGCATGAAGCTGCCGCGCAGCGTGCGCTCGTAGTACTCGTGCTCGATGGCGGCGCGCACCAGCTCGGGCGGGCGCATGGCGAACACGGCGGTGGCGGCCGAGCTGCCCACCAGCAGCGCGGCGATCAGCCGGCGCACGCCGCTGCGCGCATGCCAGGGCGTGTGGCGCAGCAGATGGGCGGGCGGCTCGCCGTGCGGCCCGGGGTCGAAGGCCAGGGCCAGTTCGGCGCGTGCGCGCAGGTCGAAGGCCGATTCGTCGGTCGTGTCCGGGGCAGTCATTTCAAGCCTTGGTATCGGGTGGCGCGCAGCGGGGTGGGGCGCAGCGGGATCACGCTGGCAGTCTCTGGGGCAGGCGCCGGGGCGGCCTGCTCCAGGGCCGCCTTCAGCGCATCGCGGGCGCGTGACAGGCGCGACAGCACCGTGCCCGGCGCAATGTCCAGGGCCTCGGCCATCTGGGCCGTGGGCATGTCGTCGAAGTAGTAGAGCACCAGCACCTCGCGGTGGATGGGAGCGATGCGCGACAGCGCCTTGACCACGTCGAGCCGGTCATCCAGCGCCGAAGGCGAGGGGGAGGGGGCGGGATGCTGGTCCAGCGCCTCGTCATCGCTGACCAGATGGGCCGATGGCGCAAGGTGCCGGAAGGCATGGCGGCGCATGATCTGGAACAGCCAGGCCCGCGCCATTGCGGCCTCGCGCAGCTGGTGGCGAAAGCGCCAGGCGCTGGTGAAGCAGTCCTGCACCACGTCCTCGGCCAGCGCGCGCGAGCCGGTCAGCGCCCAGGCGCTGCGCAGCAGGAATCGGTAGTGCTCGCGCACCCACTGGTTGTAGCGCGACTCGGCGGTGGAGATCATGCGGCATAAGAGCACGCAGGGCGCCGCCCTATTCCATGGGCTGGCCTTAGGCAAACCCTATATCGGATCAGCTATCGCGAAGAGGCGATGGCTCCCTGTCATTCCCTGATCGGCCGCGATACAGCGCCTGTTCCGACCCTGTGGGCAGCGGAGCCGGCCTGCTGCCCGAAGAACCGTGCCGGAGGCATGCCCACCGTGCGGTGCACCATGGCGCTGAAGGCGCTGGGGCTGTATCCCAGCTCGGCCGCGATCTGCTGTATGGGAAGGCCGCGCGCGGCCAGGCTCAGGCCGTGGGCCAGCACGACTTGCTGGCGCCAGGTGGTGAAGCTGCAGCCCAGCTGCTGCTGGAACAGCCGGGCCACGGTGCGCGGGCTGGCGCCGGTGTCGGCCGCCCAGTCGGCCAGGCTCTCGTGCTGGGTGGGGTCGGCCACGACGGCCTCGCAGAGCATGCGCAGCCGCTTGTCCTGGGGCATGTTCACGCCAAGGTGGACTTCGCTGGCCCGGCGCAGTTCTTCCAGCAGCAGGGCGCTCAGATGGTGCTCGCGCTGCAGGGTGGCGGCGTCCGGGGCGGGCTGGTCATCGCTTTGCTTGGGCAGGGCCGTGATCAGCTCGCGCATCAGCGGCGAAACCTCCAGCACGCGGCAGCGTGCCCAGTCCTGCGGGTTGCAGGCCACGCCGCAGGGCGGGAGGTCCGGCAGTACGGGGCCCTGGGCCGGATCGTCCTGCAGCACGTAGATGGAGACGAGATCGGCTTCCTCGACCATGGCCACGGCGTGGACCAGGCCGGGCGGAATCCACACGGCCTTGGAGGGTGGGGCGATCAGCGTGCCCTGGGGGGCCGACAGGTGCAGCACGCCGTCCAGCGAGATGGCGATCTGTGCCCAGCTGTGGCTGTGCGGTATGACGCGCGTGCGTGCCGACAGGCGATGCTGCTTGGCGCGCACGGGGCGCTGGGGCGTGGGCACGAACAGGTGCGGATGCAGGGCCTCCACCGGCTCCATCGGCCGGGCCCTGCGCACCGACCGCAGTGCGGCTGCGGGGCAGGCGCTGGGCAGGGTGTCGGCACAAGTGTCGGCAAGGGTGTGGTCAGGGGTGCCGGGCGTGGAGACAGGCTTTGGCATGTTTGCGATAGAAGTTGGCAGACTATCGCATACAAGACGAAACGCTGCTGCCTAAGATGCGGCCCATGACCGCCTCTTCCTCTTCCATGCCGGACGCCGTGGCTCCGGACCCGCTGCGCAGCGATGTGCGCACCATCGGCCTGATCGGCCTGGCGCATGGTTCCTCGCATTTCTTCCACCTGCTGCTGCCGCCGCTGTTTCCGTGGCTGATCGCCGAGTTCGGCTACAGCTATGCCGAGCTCAGCGTGATGGTGTCGCTGTTCTTCGTGGTCTCCGGCGTGGGACAGGCCATGGCCGGCTTTGCCGTGGACCGCTTCGGCGCGCGCCCCATTCTGTTTGCGGCGCTGGGCAGCTTCACCGTGGCGGGCGTGGTCGCCAGCCTGGCGCAGGGCTATGGAATGCTGCTGCTGGCGGCCTTCTTCGCGGGCCTGGGCAATGCGCCCTTCCACCCGGTGGACTTCACCATCCTCAACAAGCGCGTGTCGGCCAAGCGCATCGGCCATGCGTTCTCGGTGCACGGCCTGTCGGGCAATATCGGCTGGGCGCTGGCGCCGCTGTTCATGGCGGGCATCACCACGGCCACGGGCTCGTGGCGCCTGGCCTGCCTGTGCGGCGCGGCCCTGGCCGCCGTCATCCTCACCATCATGGTGCTCAACCGCGAGGCGCTGGACGACCGTGCGGCCGATGCCCAGGCCCCCGCGGCGCGCGCCGCTGCGGCCGCCGTGCCGCAGGAGCATCCCATGGCCTTCCTGAAGCTGCCCTCGGTCTGGCTGTGCTTCTCGTTCTTCTTCTGGAGCACCTGCGCGCTCAGCGCCATCCAGAGCTTTGCCAGCCCCGCCATGCAGTCCATGTACGGACTGCCGCTGAGCGTGACGGCGCTGATCGTCACGGGCTACATGCTGTGCGGCGCGGCAGGCATGCTGGCCGGTGGCTTCCTCGTGGGCCGCGTGCAGCGGCTGGAGAAGGTGATCTCCATCTGCATGCTGGGCTCGGGCGTTGCGCTGTTCCTGGTCGGCACGGGCTGGCTGCCGGCCATGGCGGCCGTGGCCGTGGCCTCCATCGCGGGCCTGGGCACGGGTCTGGCCGGCCCCTCGCGCGACATGCTGATCAAGCGCGCCGCCCCGCCCGGCGCCACGGGCCGCGTCTACGGCACGGTGTATTCGGGCCTGGACCTGGGCTTTTGCCTGGCCGCGCCGGTGTTCGGCTACATGCTGGACCACGGCATGAGCCACGGCGTGTTCTACGGATCGGCCATTGCCCTGGTGCTGAGCGTGGTGTCGGCCGTGGTCGTGGGCGATGGCGTGAGCCGGAAAAGCGGCATGGCGCTGAGCGCGGGCTGATACCGGGTCGCACTCCCCACAAGGCCCCGCAGGCCCAAGCTTGCGGGGGCCTTTGCTTTGGGCGCAGAGATGGACAAAACAGGCACGCCAATTGCGTGCGCCCTGCGCGGCGCCTGCTATTGTGCAGGCACAACTTTTCAACACAGGAGACCTGTCCATGCGTTCCGCCTTCGCACCGCTTTCCCTCATGTTCCGCAGCGCCCCGCTGGCGCTGGCCCTCGCCATGGCCGGCCTGTCCGGCAGTGTCCTGGCTGCGCCCAAGGCCGATATCCAGGCGCTGGCGCAAAAGCACCAGCAGCCCCTGCTGGACACGCTGCGCGAGCTGGTGCACATCGAGTCGGGCAGCAAGGACATGGAGGGCGTGGAGCAGATCGCCAACTACGTGGCCGGCAAGCTGCGCGAGCAGGGCGGCAAGGTCGAGATCCTGCAGCCCACCGACGTCTACCGGCTGGGTGACACGCCCGAGAAGATCGGCCCCATGGTGCATGCCGAGTTCAAGGGCAAGGGCACCAGCCGCATCATGCTGATCGCCCACATGGACACGGTCTACCTGCGCGGCATGCTCAAGGACCAGCCGTTTCGCATCGACGGCGAGCGCGCCTACGGCCTGGGCATTGCCGACGACAAGCAGGGCGTGGCCCTGATCCTGCACACCGTGGCCATGCTGCGCCAGCTGGGCTTCGACAACTACGGCACGCTGACCGTGCTGATGAACAGCGACGAGGAAATCAGCTCGCCCGGCGCGCGCAGCACCATCACGCGCCTGGGCGCCGAGCAGGATGCGGTCTTCTCGTTCGAAGGCGGCGGCACCGACGGCGGCGTGCGCCTGGCCACCAGCGGCATCGGCGCGGCCTACCTCAAGGTCGAGGGCAAGGCCTCGCACGCGGGCGCCAAGCCCGAGGACGGCGTGAATGCGCTGTACGAGCTGTCGCACCAGCTGCTGCAGATGAAGGACCTGTCCAAGCCCGAGACCGGCCTCAAGCTCAACTGGACCGTGGCCAAGGCCGGCACCAACCGCAACGTCATTCCCGCCGAGGCCACGGCCCAGGCCGACGCCCGCGCGCTGCGCGTGGCCGACTTCACGGCGCTGGAGCAGGCCATGCAGGCCAAGGTGGGCCACAAGCTGCTGGACGCCAGCAAGGTGCAGTTCAAGTTCGAAGTGCGCCGCCCGCCGCTGGAGGCCAACGAGGCCTCGCGCAGCCTGGCCAAACAGGCGCAGACCATCTACAGCGATGAGCTGGGCCTGAAGATGAGCGTGATGGAAAAGGCCACGGGCGGCGGCACCGACGCGGCGTTTGCGGCGCTCAAGGCCAAGGGTGCGGTCATCGAGGGCTTTGGCCTGAGCGGCTACGGCGCGCACTCCAATGATGCGGAGTATGTGCAGCTGAACACCATCGTGCCGCGCCTGTACCTGGCCACGCGCATGATCATGGATCTCTCCAAGTAAGGGTCGGCTATCAGGCTGCACTCCTGCGTTAAGCCAAAGCCAGACGGTGGCTTGAGTCGCTTTTTCTGACCCTGCCGGGTGGTTGTTTTTCGAGGCCGGGTTTCGGCCCGGCAGCCGACTGCCCTTTCTTGATTCGCCAAGAAAGGTCAGGTCAAAGAAGGCGACCGGTACGACTCACACTCATAGGTGACACATCAGTACAAGGACATGGGTAACAGATCCAAGCTTGGCAGCTGGAGCCAACAGCAGCCAAGGAGCGATCACCATGCCCTGGAAGGAGTGCGCACCCATGGACGAGAAACTGCTCTTCATAGCCGACCATCTGCGCAGTGGCGTGCCGCTGAGCGAGCTGTGCAGGCGCTACGGCATCAGCCGCAAGACGGCCTACAAGTGGGTTGAGCGATACCGCCAACTGGGCATGGATGGATTGCAAGAGCGCAGTCGCAGGCCCCACGGGAACAATCAGGCGATCAGCTATGCACAGCGCCGGGCCATCATTGAGCTGCGCACGCAGCAAAGGTCACAGATGGGGCCCAAGAAGCTGCACGCTTTGCTCCTGCAGCGCTGGGGCCCACAGGAGACACCCAGCAAAACCACCATCTACAACGTGCTGAAGGCTGAGGGGCTTGTTTGCAGCAGGCGTGTACGCAGACGCTCGGTGCCTACGGCCCAGCCCTTGCGAACGAGCAAGCAGCCCAATGGGGTGTGGAGTGCAGACTACAAAGGCCAGTTCAAGACAGCCGATGGTCACTGGTGCTATCCATTGACCATCATGGACCACGCCAGCCGTTATTTGCTGGCCGTGCATGTCTACGACAGCCCCAACTACGAGGATGCCAAACGCAGCTTTGAACAGGTGTTTCGGCAATACGGACTGCCCGAGCGCATACGCAGTGACAACGGTCCGCCGTTCGCGACTACTGGCGTGGCGGGCCTGTCACGCCTGGCGATATGGTGGATAAGGCTGGGCATCAGCCCGGAGCGCATCGAGAGGGGCAAGCCACAGCAAAACGGTCGCCACGAGCGGATGCACCGCACGCTCAAGCATGCCCTGGGCAAAGAGCCTGCGGCGGACAAAGCGGCATTGCAGATGCAGCTCGATGCCTTTGTGGAGCACTACAACCAGCAGCGCCCGCATGAGGCCTTGCAGCAAAGCATGCCGGCCCAGCATTACAGCGACTCGACCAGGCCATACCCCTCAAAGCTACCGGAGCTGGAGTATCCGAAGCATTGGGAAAGGGTTCGGGTCAGCCACAACGGCTTGATTTACTGGCGAGCGCTGCGGATCTACATAGGCTACCTGCTGGCGGGGCAGTGGATCGGGATGCAGGAGGTGGCCGCTGGGCAGTGGGATGTGTATCTGGGGCCGGTGCGACTGGGCTGCTTCAACGAAGAGGATGTGCGAGGACCCCAGAACGACTATGTGAGCTTGAAGTGTTACCCATGTCTGTGAGCTGAGTTGTTACCCATGTCCTTGACACGTACAACCCGGATATCCGCGACCCCTGCGCTTCGCTACGGGGCAACCTGCGTCGTGGCGGTTGCGGGGTTCGCTGCGGAACTCGCTGCGTTCACTGCGTGAACTCCGCTCAGACAACCGCAGCGAGTCAGATGACGAAGCAGTCCTGTCCTTCGGCAGGACTGCAACCCCGCAACCGCCACGACGCAGGCGCGGTCATACGGGAGTGAACAGCGGGCGCCCAGCATTTGCGGACGCAAAAAAGGGCATGCCTTGCGGCATGCCCTGAAGGCGCATCGTGGGGCGCTCTGTGTTCTTTACTGCGAAGAGATGTTCTTGTCCTTGGCGATCTTGCTCCAGCGCGTGAAGTCGGCATTCAGGCGTGCCTTCATGGCCGCGCCGTCCTGGTAGGTGGCGATGGCGCCTGCGGCCAGCATCTTCTTTTGCAGCTCGGGCTCGGCCAGGATGAGCTTGAGTTCCTGGTTCAGGCGCTGGACCACGGCGGGCGGCGTGTTCAGCGGGGCGATCAGGCCGCCCCAGGTGTCGGCGTCGAAGCCGGGGAAGCCCTGCTCGGCCACCGACTTCACGTTCGGCAGCAGCTGCTTGGCCTTTTGCGAGCTGACGGCAATGGCGCGCAGCTTGCCGGCCTGGATGTGGGGCAGGGCTGCGACCACGTCGGCGAACATCACGGCGATCTGGCCGCCGATCAGGTCGGTCACGGCCGGCGCGCTGCCGCGATACGGCACGTGCTGCATGTCGAAGCCGCCCAGGTCCTTGAGCTGCTCCATGGACAGGTGGCCGAAGCTGCCCGTGCCCGAGCTGGTGTAGTTCAGCGCCGGCTTGGCCTTCTTGGCGTGCTCGATCAGCTGCTGCAGGTTGGTCACGTCCGGCAGCTCGCGCGGGTTGATGACGATGGCCATGGGCAGGTCATAGACCGTGGCCACGGGCAGGAAGTCCTTGCGCACGTCGTACAGGTTGTTGTTGAACAGCATGGGCGCCAGCAGCGCGGGCATGCCGAACATGGACAGCGAATAGCCGTCGGGCTGCGACTTGATGAAGGCCGCCGTGCCCACCGAGCCCGAGGCGCCGGGGCGGTTGTCGATGACGATGGTCTGGCCCAGGCGCTCGGTCAGGCGCTGGGCGACGATGCGCGCGGCCGTGTCGGTGGGGCCGCCGGGCGGGAAGGCCACGGTCAGCTTGATCAGCTTGTCGGGCCACTGGCTCTGGGCCCGTGCGGCGGGGGCCAGCGTGGCGATGGCGGTGGCGCAGGCGGCGGAAAGGATCTGGCGGCGCGAGGCCTGGAAGGGGGTGGAAGTCATATGTCTCCTCAAGCGGGAAGGGGTGGAAATGAGAGCCGTGGAGCGGTCTGGGTGGGAACGTCTGCGCGCTCTCAGATGATGTTTTTGGCGCGCAGCGCGGCGCGGGCCTGTTCGTCCAGGCCCAGGCGCTGCTGCAGCACCTCGTCGGTGTGTTCGCCCTGGTGCGGCGGCGGGCGGCGCACGGGCAGGCGCTGGCCGTCCAGCGCATAGGGCGGGGCCAGCACGGACTGGCTGCCGGCCTCGCTGTCCTCGAAGCGGTGCAGCAGGCCGGCGTCGGCCGTGCGCTGCGAGTTCAGGGCCTCGAACAGGCCCAGCACCTCGCCGCAGGGAATCTGCGCGGCCGTCAGGCATTCGAGCAGCTGGGCGCGCGTGAAGCGCAGCAGCTCGGCCTGCACCAGCGGCATCAGCAGATCGCGGTTTGCCGAGCGTGCGGTATTGGTGGCAAAGCGCTCGTCGGCGGCCCACTCGGGCTTGGCGATGACGTCGGTGCAAAAGCGCTGGAACTGGCCGTTGTTGCCCACGGTGATGACCAGAGGGCCGTCGGCCGCCTCGAACACGCCGTAGGGCACGATGGACGGATGGGCGTTGCCGAACTTGGGCGGGTCGCCGGCCTTGAGCAGGGCCTCCATGCCGTAGTAGCTGGTGATCATCAGGCCGCAGTCGTACAGGGCCATCTGCACATGGCGACCGCGCCCGCTGCGCTCGCGCTCGTAGAGCGCGGCCAGGATGGCCTGGGCCGAGTACATGCCCGTGAACATGTCCACGGCGGCCACGCCGAACTTCAGCGGGCCCTGGCCCTGCTCGCCGTTCATGGCCATGATGCCGGACTCGCCCTGCACCACCAGGTCGTAGCCGGGCCGCGTGGCCTCGGGGCCGCTGCGCGAGTAGCCCGAGATGGAGCAGTACACCAGGCGCGGGTTCAGCTGCGACAGCTGCTCGTAGCCCAGGCCCAGCTTCTCGGCGCCGCCGACCTTGAAGTTCTGGATGACCACATCGCTGTCGGCCGCCAGCTCGCGTGCGATGCGCAGGCCCTCTTCGGCCTGCAGGTCCAGCGTGACCGAGCGCTTGTTGCGGTTGGCGCTGTTGAAGTAGGAGGTGTTGCGCTGGCCCACGCGCACGCCCCAGTCGCGCGTGTCGTCGCCGCGGCCCGGGTGCTCGACCTTGACGACATCGGCACCCAGGTCGGCCAGCGCCATGGCACACATGGGGCCGGCCAGCACGCGCGAAAGATCCAGGACGCGCACGCCGTCCAGCGGCAGGGAAGAGGGGAGAGCACTCATGCGAAACCTTGTCGAACCACGAAAACCGCAACGGGCCGGTGATGCCCGGGCAGGCCCGCATTCTTCATTCGTTTATTGACTTTGACAATCGTGCTAAAAAATGGACATTGTGTGTACTGAGGTTTGACAATGGATCTGGGCGGACTGTCCCTGCTGGTGGACATCATCGAAGCCGGCAACCTGAGCCGCGCCGCCGTGCGCCTGGGCATGAGCCGCGCCAACGTCAGCCACCGGCTCAACCAGTTCGAGCGCCAGATCGGCCAGCAGCTGCTGCGCCGCACCACGCGCCAGGTCGAGCCCACCGAGCTGGGCCTGCGCCTGTACGCGCATGGCCGCGCGATACGCCAGGAGGTCATGGCGGCGGCCGAGTCGGTGGACAGCCTGGGCCAGAGCCTGCAGGGCACCGTGCGGCTGAGCGTGCCCAGCGGCTACGGCCAGCTGCAGATGTCGGGCTGGCTGACGGAGTTCATGCGCATGCACCCGGGCATCACGCTGGAGGTGATCTTCGACAACGACATCGAGGACCTGATGCAGGGCGCGGTGGACTTCGCCGTGCGCGTGATGACCGAGCCGCCCGAAAGCCTGGTGGCCTGCAAGCTTGGCGACGTGCTCTACGAGGCCTGCGCCACGCCGCAGTTCCTGGCGCAGCATGGCCACCCCGACTCGCTGCTGGCGCTCAAGCGCGTGCCGCTGATCACCTCGGCGCTCACGGGCCAGAAGCTGCGCACGGCCGGCATGAACGGCGCCCGGCCCACCGAGCTGCGCATACGCCCGCGCCTGATGTCGCCCAACTTCCACTTCCTGCGCGATGCCGTGCTGCAGGGCCTGGGCGTGGCCGTGGTGCCGCGCTACATGGTGGCGGCCGAACTGGCCAGCGGCGCGCTTGAGCGCCTGCCGCTGCCGCCGGGCAGCCTGGACTTTCTGGCCACGCGCCAGTACCTGCTGTACATGCCGTCCCACTACCAGACGCGGGCCATCACCACGCTGATCGACTTCCTGCGCGAGAAAGCTGCGGCGGAGGGACTCAGAGGCTGAAGATCTTGCCGGGGTTCAGGATGTTCTTCGGGTCCAGCGCCTGCTTGATGGAACGCATCATCTGCACCGCGCCGTCGCCGGCTTCCTCGCGCAGGAAATCCATCTTGTGGATGCCCACGCCGTGCTCGCCCGTGCAGGTGCCGCCCAGCGCAATGGAGCGCGACACCAGCTGGTGGTTGAGCTGCTCGGCGCGCGAGCGCTCATCCTCGTTGTCCGGGTCGATCAGGTAGCCGAAGTGGAAGTTGCCGTCGCCCACGTGGCCGACGAGGAAGTAGGGAATGCCGCTGTCGTCGGCCTCGCGCACCGAGTCCAGCAGCGCATCGGCCAGGCGGCTGATGGGCACGCAGGCGTCGGTGGTGATGCAGCGGCAGCCGGGGCGGCTGGAGACGGCCGCGAAATAGGCGTTGTGGCGGGCCGTGAACAATCGCGTGCGGTCCTCGGGGCGCTCGGCCCATTCGAAGGCATTGCCGCCGAACTCGCCCGCAATGTCCTGCACCATCTCGGCCTGCTCCTTCACGCCCGTGGGCGAGCCGTGGAACTCCATCAGCAGCATGGGCTCCTCGCGCAGCGTGAGCTTGCTGTAGGCGTTGACCATGCGCACCGAGTTCACGTCCACCAGCTCCACGCGGGCAATCGGCACGCCCATCTGGATGGTCTGGATCACCGTGCGCACGGCGGCCTCGATGCTGGGGAAGGAGCAGATGGCCGCGCTCACGGCCTCGGGCAGCGGGTACAGGCGCACCGTGATCTCGGTGACCACGCCCAGCGTGCCCTCGCTGCCCACGATCAGGCGCGTGAGGTCGTAGCCCGCGCTGCTTTTCTTGGCGCGCGTGCCGGTGCGCATCAGCTCACCGCTGGCCGTGACCAGTTCCAGCGCCAGCACGTTCTCGCGCATGGTGCCGTAGCGCACGGCATTGGTGCCGCTGGCGCGCGTGGCGGTCATGCCGCCGATGGAGGCATCGGCGCCGGGATCGATGGGAAAGAAGAAGCCCGTGTCCTTGATGGCATCGTTGAGCTGCTTGCGCGTGATGCCGGGCTGCACGGTGACCGTCAGGTCCTCGGTGTTGACCGAGAGAATGCGGTTCATGCGGCTCAGGTCCAGGCTGATGCCGCCCTCGACGGCCAGCAGATGGCCTTCGAGCGAGGAGCCAGCGCCGTAGGGGATGACCGGCACGGCATGCTGGTCGGCCAGCTTCAGCGCGTCCTGCACGTCCTGCGTGCTTTCGGCAAAGACCACGGCCGCAGGCGGGGGCGCCTGGATGGCGCCCTCGTCGCGGCCGTGCTGTTCGCGCACCGCCAAAGCCGTGGAGCACTGGGCGCCGAAACGCTGGGCCAGGGCTTGGAGGAAGGCTTCGGGAATGGGGCGCTGAGCGAAGTCAGGCTGCAGGCGGACGGGGGCGACAGGGGCGTTCATCGGTGTTCTCCAGGGGGAACTGGAAAGAATACCACCGGCCCTGTCGCCCAACCGTGTGGGTCAGCCGCCAGGCATCCGGGTGTCAGCGCGGCTGGACAGCCTTGCTGAATTCATCGCGCGACAGCGATCCGTTCTTGTCGGCATCGATCTGGGCGAAATTGCTGCTCACGGCGGGCAGGGCCTCGGCCTCCTTCTTGCTCAGCTTGCCGTCCCGGTTGGTGTCGGCGCGGTCGAATGCGGCCTGCACCTCGTTGGCGCCGGCCGACGAAGGGGCCGGCGCTGCTTGTACGCCGGTGGCAGGACCGCTACCGGCTCCAAAGGAGGCCTGCGAAGGAGGCGCAGCGGGAGTAGATGTCTGCGCCATGGCAGCAACGCTGCCCAGCGAAATGGCCGCGAACAACATCACGCTGCGGATTTCAAAACCAGAGACTTTGCGCAGTTGAGAGGTCATGTGTCGAACTCCTTGTCGAACGTGGAACATGACTGCATTCCACCTGTTGCAGCGCAGCAGGGCCAGCACTTTTGCCGGCTGTTGCCTGCTACAACATTTGCGTGCCGCCTGTAACGCACAATTGGGTGTTGGGCCGTTACGGGTCCGGCTTTCCACCCCCGCACCGCCAAGGAGAACGCCCATGGGCAACCGTTTGACACAGATCGCCACGCGCACCGGAGACGACGGCAGCACGGGCCTGGGCGACAACACGCGCGTCTCCAAGAACAGCGGCCGCCCGCACGCCATGGGCGATGTGGACGAGCTCAATTCCCACATCGGCCTGCTGCTGTGCGAGGCCCTGCCCGAGGACGTGCGCGAGCTGCTGGTCGATGTGCAGCACCAGCTGTTCAACCTCGGCGGCGAGCTGTCCATTCCCGGCTATGAACTGCTCAAGGACGAGGCCCTGCTGCAGCTCGATGAAGCGCTGGCCCACTACAACGCGCAGCTGCCCCGGCTGCAGGAATTCATCCTGCCGGCCGGCAGCCGCGCAGCGGCCCAGGCCCATGTCTGCCGCACCGTGGCGCGCCGTGCCGAGCGCATGGTGGTGGCGCTGGAGCAGGGCGAGGCCATGCGGCCCGCGCCGCGCCAATACCTGAACCGCCTGTCCGACCTGCTGTTCGTGCTGGCACGCGTGCTCAACCGCATGGATGGCGGCGACGACGTGTACTGGAAAAGCGAGCGGCTGGCGCGCGCGCAGTCCGCTCAAGAGTGACCGTGCTGAGGACGGCCCATGCGCCTGCGCCACATCGAGGTCTTCAATGCCGTCATGCAGACCGGCAGCGTCAGCGCTGCCGCACGGCTGATCAACATCACCCAGCCGGCCGTCAGCCGCACCCTGCAGCATGCGGAGCTGCAGCTGGGCTTTGCGCTGTTCCAGCGCGCACGCGGGCGGCTCACGCCCACCAATGAGGCGCTGGCGCTGTTCCCCCACATCGAGAAGCTGTTCGAGCAGCTCGACGAGGTCCAGCGTCTGGCCGACAACCTGCGCCATGGCCGGGCAGCGGACCGGCTCACCGTGCTCACCGTCTTCGCGCTCAGCCGCGAGGTGCTGCCGCGCGCCGTGGCCGGCTTTCGGCGCCGCCACCCGCAGGTGCAGGTCCATGTGCAGGCACTGCACACCCCCCAGGTGGTCTCGGCCCTGCTGCTGCAGGAGGCCGACGTGGGCTTCGTCATCAGCTCCGTGGGCCAGCCCGCGCTGGAGCATGAGCTGCTGGCCGAGGTGGACATGTTCTGCGTGCTGCCCAAGGGCCTGCTGCCGCCCTCGCGCGTGCGCGAAGAGGGCATGGAGCTCAAGGACCTGGCCGAGCTGCCCGTGGTCGCGCTTGATGCGCGCGACCCGCTGGGCATGCGCCTGGGCCAGGCCTGCCGCGAGCACGGCGTGGGCCTGTCGCCCGTGGTCACCGTGCAGACCTACCACGCGGCCCTGTCCATGGCCGAGTACGGCCTGGGCGCCGCCATCATGGACGGCTGCACCGCCCTGGCCGCCGACAGCCGCAAGGTCCATGTCGTGCCCCTGCTGCCGCGCATCACGGTGGGTGTGAATGCCCTGAGCCTGCCCCAGCGTCCAGGGTCGGTGCTGGCACGGGCAATGACCGAGGAAATGCGCAAGGCCTTGCGCGAGTTGCTGGCTGGTTGAGGCCTGCGGGTTTCAGGCCTGCTCCATCTGCCCCACCAGCCTCTGCGCCGACCCGAACGCCAGCGTCAGCCCCAGCGCGCCATGCCCCGTCTGCAGCCACAGGTTGCGCGGACCGCCGCGCTGGCGGCCGGTGAGGGGCAGGCCGGTGGGTGTGGCGGGGCGCATGCCGGTCCAGGGGTGGAGGTTGCCGTCCAGCGGCAGGTCGGCGAAGACCTCCTGCGTGGAGCGGCGCAGGCTGGCGATGCGGCGCGGGTCGGTGCGCGTGTCCCGGCCCACGATCTCCACCATGCCGGCCACGCGCAGGCGTTCGCCGATGCGTGCGAAGACGACCTTGCGTGCGGTGTCGGTGACGCTGACCCGGGGCGCGGCGTGCGGCAGCTGCGCGGCGGCATCGGCGGTGATGCTGTAGCCCTTGAGCGGATAGACGGGAATGCGCAGGCCCAGCTGTCGCGCGTGGACCGCGCTTTCCCAGCCGCTGGCCAGCACGTAGTGGTCGGCGCGCAGCGGCAGCGGGCCTGCGGCGGTGCGCAGGCCGGTGATGGCGTCGCCTTCGCGCTCGAAGCCCTGCAGCTCCACGCCGTAGCGCAGTTCGGCGCCGCGTGCGGTGAGCCGGGCGGCCAGTTGTTCGCACAGCAGGCGGCAGTCGGCGGCGGCCTCGCTGGGCGTGTGTACGGCGCCTGCAATGCGCTGGGCGTAGCCGGCGAGCGCGGGTTCGATGCGCGCCACTTCGGCGGCGTTGACGATGCGCTGCGGCGCGCCGCCCAGGCCCGCTTGCAGCGCCACCTGCTGCGCGGCGGCATCCAGCGCCTGCTGGGTGGGGTAGAGCACCAGCTTGCCCGGCGTGTGCAGGTCGCAGGCCAGTGCTTCGACGGCCTGGAGCGACTCGAAGGCCTGGCGGCTTTCGGCGGCCAGGGCCAGCAGGGCGCGCGTGCCTTCGGCCGAGGCATGGGCATTGCAGGCGCCCAGAAAGCGCAGTCCCCAGGCCCACTGCGCGGGGTCGGCGCGCAGGCGGAAGGCCAGCGGCGAATCCTTTTGCAGCAGCAGGCGGGGCAGCATCTTCCAGATGCCGGGATCGGCCAGCGGCTGCACGTAGGAATAGCTCAGCTGCGCGCCATTGCCGCCGCTGGCGCCCTGGGCGGGGCCCGGTGCGCGGTCCAGCACGGTGATGCGGTGGCCGGCCTGCCGCAGCGCCCAGGCCGTTGCCAGGCCGACGATGCCGGCGCCCACGATGCAGACATGCATTGATCGTTTCTCCATGCAGCTGCACTGTAGGCCGCGCGCGGCAGGCCGGGCCATGGCATTTGGCACACGGGCCATGCACGCAGGTTATGGCCGGGGGCTGCTGCTGCGGGCAGGCGGCCAGCCCATAACCGGCGGGCATGGACCGGCCCGATATTGTCATTCCGCAAAGGCCGCCGCCCTTCCTACACTGGCCGCACATCCACCAAAGACGAGGAGACAAGCATGCAACTTCACACCACCGCGCTGTGCGCGGCCCTGGCCCTGGGAGGCCTGGCTGCGGCCCATGCCGACACGCTGGCCAAGGTGCGCGACAGCGGCCGCATCACGCTGGCCTACCGCGAGTCCTCCGTGCCCTTCAGCTACCTGGACAACGGCAAGCCCATCGGCATGACGGTGGAGATGTCCCAGGCCGTGGCCGAGGCCGTGAAGAAGGCGGTGAACCGGCCCGATCTGAAGGTGCAGTGGCAGGCCGTGACCTCGCAGAACCGCATGCCGCTGCTGGCCAACGGCACCATCGACCTGGAATGCGGCTCGACCACCAACAACACAGTGCGCGGCAAGGAGGTGGCCTTTGCCATCAACCATTTCTACACGGGCACGCGGCTGCTGGTGAAGAAGAGTTCGGGCATCAAAAACTACGCCGACCTCAAGGACAAGACCGTGGCCATCACCACGGGAACCACCAACCTGCAGGTGCTGCGCAAGGCCAATGCCGACAAGGCCTGGGGCATGAACATCGTCATGGCCAAGGACCATGCGGACGGCTTCCTGCTGGTGGAGAACGACCGCGCCGCGGCCTTCGGCATGGACGACATCCTGCTCTTCGGCCTGATCCCCACGGCCAAGAACCCCGGGGACTTCGAGGTGGTGGCCGACTCGCTGCAGGTCGAGCCCTATGCCTGCATGCTGCGCAAGGACGATGCCCAGTTCAAGCAGTTGGTCGATGGCGTGATCGGCGACATGATGAAGTCGGGCGCGTTCGCCAGGCTGTATGACAAGTGGTTCATGCAGCCCATTGCCCCGAGGAACGTGGCCCTGGGCCTGCCGATGAGCGAGCAGTTGCAGAAAAACCTGCAGGACCTCAGCGACAAACCTGCTTTTTGATTTTGGATCGCAGCATGCAGCAGCAGCTTCAGCCCCCGCGCGCGGTGGGCATTCTCGGGGGCATGGGCCCGGCCGCAGGCGCGGATTTCGTGCGCCTGTTCGTGCAGGCCTGCACGGCGCACCTGCAGCAGCAGGGCCTGCCCGTGCATGACCAGGCCTATCCCGAGCACTGGCTGGTGCAGCTGCCCATGCCCGACCGCAGCGCGGCGCTGCGCGCGGACCCGCAGTCGCCCACGGGGCCGGCCCAGCACCTGCTGCAGGGCGTGGGCCGCATGGCGGCGCTGGGCGTGCGCAGCGTGGCCCTGGCCTGCAACACGGCCCATGCCTGGCATGGGCAGCTGCAGGCGCTGTTTCCGCAGCTGCATGTGCTGCACATCGCGCGCCAGGCCGCCCTGCACCTGCAGGCCGGCGGCGCGCAACAGGCTATCGTGCTGGCCACGCAGGGCACCTATGACAGCGGCCTGTACGACGCGGCGCTGGCCGAGTGCGGCATCACCGCGCTGCAGCCCGATGCGCAGGGCCGCGCGCGGCTCATGCAGGGCATCTACGACGGCGTCAAGCAGGGCGACATGGACCTGGCCGCGCGCTGCTTCGGCGAGGTGCTGGCCCCGCTGCTGCAGCGCCATGGCGATGTGCCCGTGATCATGGGCTGCACCGAGATCCCGCTGGCCCTGCCGCAGTCGCCGCTGGCGCGCGGTGCCGAGCTGGTGGACCCTGCCTGGATACTGGCCCAGGCCCTGGCCAGCGATGCGTATGGGCCTGTAGCGATTCAATAAGTTTCCAGATGCAGCCGGCCTTCGCGCTTGAGGCGTGTACCGACCTGTTCCCAGTCCAGCCCGGCTTGCTGCGCCACGTCGCGCAGTGCCAGCACCACGCCTTCCTCCATGCTCTTGAGCCCGCAGACGTAGAAGTGCGCGTTGTCGTCGCGCAGCAGGGCCGCCAGGTCGGCCGCACGTTCGCGCAGCAGGTCCTGCACGTAGCGCCGGGGCTGGCCGGCCACGCGCGAGAAGGCCAGGTTGTTGTCGATGAAGTCGCGCGGCAGGCTTTGCAGCGGGCCGAAGTAGGGCAGCTCCTGCGGCGTGCGTGCGCCGAAGAACAGCATGAGCTTGCCGCCCTCGAACCTGCCGCTCTTGCGCAGCCGCCTGCGCCATTCGGTCATGGCGCGCATGGGGGCGCTGCCCGTGCCCGTGCAGATCATCACGATGTGCGAGCGGGGATGGTTGGGCATCAGGAACGACTGGCCGAACGGGCCTATGACCTGGACCCTGTCGCCGATGCGTGCGTCGCACAGGTAGTTGCTGGCCACGCCGCGCACGGGGCGGCCCTGGTGGTCCTGGGTGACGCGTTTCACGGTCAGCGCCAGGTTGTTGTAGCCGGGCCGCTCGCCATTGCGCGCACTTGCCACCGAGTACTGGCGCGCCACATGCGGGCGGCCCTGGGCATCGGTGCCGGGCGCGATGACGGCGATGGACTGGCCTTCGAGCACGGGGAACGGCTGGCTGCCGAAGTCCAGCACGATGTGGTGGGTCTCGCTGTCGAAGCCCGCCTCCGTGCAGTTGAGGTTGCCGACCACGGTGGCCGTGACGGGGCTCCTGGGGCCATGCAGGTTGGTGTACGGATGGGCGGCTGACCAGGGCGGCACGGTGGCGCCGTAGCTGGCGCTGCGCAACACCTGGGTATCGGCCTGGTCATCGGGCCGGGCCGCATCCGCACCGCGCGTGGCGGCCGCCGCGATCACGGCCTGGGCCTGGCTCAGGTCCTCGGCGGCAGGCGCGCCCCCTGTGTCCTGTGCCTGGGCCCGTGCCTGAACCAGCGCCTCAGGCGGCAGTTCCTCGGGCAGCTCGTCCCAGAGCAGCTGCTCGGCCACGGGATAGGCGCTCGCCAGCGGCACCTTGCGCCAGTTGTCGATGGCGCCCGTGGGGCAGGGCGAGACGCAGTCCATGCAGCCGTTGCACTGCTCGGCCTGTACCACGTAGTTGCGGTCATCGTGCGTGATGGCGCCCACGGGGCAGGTGGCCTCGCAGGTGTTGCAGCGGATGCAGATCTCCGGGTCGATCAGGTGCTGGGTGAGGATGCCGTGTTCTACCAAGGCGACTGTCATGGGCGACTCCCTGCTGGCGCGGCGCTTCAGTTGAAGCGCACGTATTCGAAATCCACGGGCTGGCGGTTGATGCCCATGACCGGCGGCGCGATCCAGCCCGCGAACTGGCCCGGCTCCACGCAGCGGCCCATGAGCGAGGCGACGAAGGCGCGGTCGGCGTCCGAGGGCAGCCATTCGTCCTCGCGCATGCGCCATTCCTGCTCGCTGACCACGCGGCCGTCGGGGCTCATGCGCACGCCCGCCAGCGCGCCGATCTGGCGGTTGAAGGCCTTGTGCGGCACGGTGAGGCGGAAGTCGATGCCGGCCTTTTCCATGACCTTGTTCCAGCGGCCCACGCCCGCGTTGGAGTCCTTGATGTAGTCGTCGCGCAGCACCTCGTTGAGCGCGTTGAGCATGGGTACTTCCTTTTCCTGCAGCCTGCCGTCCACCACTTCCAGCACCTTGTAGTGCTGGTCGTGCAGGCGGTGGTCGTCCGCGCGCTTGCCTTCCTCGTAGCGGCCCTTGAGGCCGCTGCTGTAGAAGGTGGCGGCATTGCTGGACTGGTCGGCGCCGAACAGGTCGATGGTCACGCTGTAGTGGAAGTTCAGGTAGCGCTGCAGCGTGGGCAGGTCGATCACGCCGGCCGCGCGCAGGCGGCCCACGTCGTCGGTGCGCAGCTCGTTCATGACCTGGCAGGTGCGCTGCAGCACGCGCGAGACACCGGACTCGCCCACGAACATGTGGTGGGCCTCCTCGGTCAGCATGAACTTGGTGGTGCGCGCCAGCGGGTCGAAGGCGCTTTCGGCCAGCGCGGCCAGCTGGAACTTGCCGTCGCGGTCGGTGAAGTAGGTGAACATGAAGAAGGACAGCCAGTCGGGCGTCTTCTCGTTGAAGGCGCCCAGGATGCGCGGGTTGTTCTCGTCGCCGGACTGGCGTTCCAGCAGGGCCTCGGCCTCCTCGCGGCCGTCGCGGCCGAAATGCTTGTGCAGCAGGTAGACCATGGCCCACAGGTGGCGGCCTTCCTCGACGTTGACCTGGAACAGGTTGCGCAGGTCGTACATGGACGGCGCGGTCAGGCCCAGGTGGCGCTGCTGCTCCACCGAGGCGGGCTCGGTATCGCCCTGGGTGACGATGATGCGGCGCAGGTTGGCGCGGTGCTCGCCGGGCACGTCCTGCCAGGCCTTCTCGCCCGCGTGGTCGCCGAAGTGCACCTTGCGGTCGGCCTCGGCCGGGTTCAGGAAGATGCCCCAGCGGTAGTCGCGCATCTTCACGTGGCCGAACTGGGCCCAGCCCTGCGGGTCCACGCTGATGGCGGTGCGCAGGTAGACGTCGTAGTCGGTGGAGCCTTCGGGGCCCACGTCGCCCCACCAGTTCAGGAAGTTGGGCTGCCAGCTCTCCAGCGCGCGCTGCAGGGTGCGGTCTTCGCCGAGGTTGACGTTGTTGGGGATCTTCTCGCTGTAGTTGATGGCGCTCATGGTGGGGTCTCCGTGGATGTTTCGGGGCGTGCCTGCGGTCAGACGCGGTTGAAGTCGAAGCCGGCCTTCTGGCCCGTGCCGTAGAGCTTGAGAGCGCCCTTGTCGCCCACGGCATTGGGGCGGTTGAAGATCCAGTTCTGCCAGGCCGACAGGCGCCCGAAGATGCGCGTGACCATGTTCTCGCGGCTGGCAAAGCGCAGGTTGGCCTCCAGGCCCGTGAGCGCATCGGGCGACATGGCGGCGCGCTCTTCCATGGCGATGCGGATTTCGTCGTCCCAGTCGATGTCGTCGGGCGCGGCCGTGACCAGGCCCAGGGCCAGGGCCTGGTCGCCGTCCAGCGCGCGGCCCGTGGCGGCGCGCGCGGCCTCCAGCGGCGCGGCCTCCTCGTAGAAGCGGCGCTGCAGGCGCGACTGGTCGTTGACCAGGGGCAGCAGGCCGAAATTGAATTCGTCCAGCTGGATGCGCGGGGCGCGCTCGGTGTCATCGGGCAGCACCAGCATGTAGGCGCGGTCGGCCGCGAAGGCCAGCTCGGCCAGCATGCCCACGAAGCAGGAGCCGGGCTCGATCAGCGCGAACAGCGTGCGCGAGGACACATCCAGCCGCGCAAAGCTGCGGCGCAGCAGGCCCAGCGTCTCGCGCGCCAGCCAGTGGTCCTGGTGGGCCAGCAGGGCGGCGCCTGCGGCCAGCACGGCGGCGGCATCGCCTTCGGTCTTGAGCAGCCAGGTGCCCACGTCCAGCTCGTTGGTGCGCAGGTGCAGGATGGCGTCGTCCAGCTCGCGGCCCATGGCCAGCGGCCACCAGGCGTCGCCGGCCTGCTCGATGGCTTCGATGCTGGCGGGCTGCGGGCCTTGCCCAAGCGTGGGCGCCTTCACGGTCAGCGTGGCGCTGCGGCGCGCGCGGTCGATCTGCACGCTGACATGGCGGTAGTGCAGCGCGTCGTCCGTGGCCTCGCGTTCCAGGCGCTTGAGCGTGATGCCCTGCGCATTGGCGGGGCGCGTGCTGCCCTCGGCCAGGCGCTGCGCGCGCTCGGCCACCACGGCCTCGAACTGCGCGGGCTTGGCCACGGCATCCACCAGGCGCCAGTCCACCGCGCGCTGGCCGCGCACGCCTTCGACGCTGGTGCAGAAGATGTCGGCCAGGTCATGGCGCACATGGCGCTTGTCGGTCACGCGCGTGAGGCCGCCCGTGCCGGGCAGCACGCCCAGCAGCGGCACCTCGGGCAGGGAGACGGAGGAGGAGCGGTCGTCGATCAGCACGATGTCGTCGCAGGCCAGGGCCAGCTCGTAGCCGCCGCCTGCGCAGGCGCCGTTGACGGCGGCCAGGAACTTCAGGCCCGAGTGGCGCGAACTGTCCTCGATGCCGTTGCGCGTCTCGTTCGTGAACTTGCAGAAGTTCACCTTCCAGGCATGGCTGGACACGCCCAGCATGAAGATGTTGGCGCCCGAGCAGAAGATGCGGTCGCGCCCGCTGGTGACGATGACGGTGCGCACCTGCGGATGCTCGAAGCGGATGCGGTTGAGCGCGTCGTGCAGCTCGATGTCCACGCCCAGGTCGTAGCTGTTGAGCTTGAGCTTGTAGCCGGGCCGTATGCCGCCGTCCTCGGCGATGTTCAGCTGCATGCGGGCGATGGCGCCCTCGACGGTGAACGACCAGTGGCGGTACTGGGCGGGCTCGGTGCGGTAATCGACAGTGGGGCTGGACGGGTGCATGGACGGCCTCTTGGATGAAAAATAGTGCAGTCGCAGATACGGTGCAGGCACAATTATGCAGATTCATCACAAAAATGCACGCAGCAACACGCACGATAGTGCGTGTTTTGGCCATATCCAGGGTAAACACCAGCCAGTACAGGCGAAAAAAATCCAGGCCTGGGGCCTGGATGCCGTGGGTTGCTGCCGCCGTCTCAGCGTGCGGGCAGGAACAGTGCCTTCAACTGATCGAAGCTCTGCTCCAGCGTCTGGCCGCTGGTATCCACCACATGGTCGGCCTTGGCGTAGAAGCCGGCGCGGCCTTCGAGGATGCTGCGCAGATCGTCCATGGCCTCGGGATTGGCGGCCATGGGGCGGGTGTCGCCCTGGGCCACGACGCGGGCCATGTGCTCCTCGGGCTGGGCCTTGAGCCAGACCGTGGTGCAGTGCGACAGCAGCTCGTTGAAGGTGGCTGGGTCGGAGACGATGCCGCCCGGCGTGGCGATGACCACGTCGCTGTAGATCTGCACGGCCTCCTCCAGCGCGCGGCGCTCGTAGCGGCGGTAGGCGTTGGCACCGTACAGGTCGTGGATGGCGCGCACGCTGCAGCCCGCAATGCGCTCGATTTCCTGGTTGAGTTCGAGGAAGGGCACGCCCAGCTGCTCGGCCAGCATGCGGCCCAGCGTGGACTTGCCCGCGCCGCGCAGGCCGATCAGGGCGATGCGCGTGTGGCGCTGGCGGTCGCTGGGCGCCGTGCCCAGCAGCTCGCCTGCGGCCAGGCGCACGCGGCGCAGGTCCTCTTCATCGCGGCCTTCCAGCAGTTCGCGGATCAGCAGCCATTCGGCGCTGGTGGTGGTCACGTCGCCCAGCAGCTCGGCCATGGAGCATTGCAGGGCCTGTGCAATATGGTGCAGGACCAGCACCGACACATTGCCCGTGCCGTATTCGAGGTTGGCCAGGTGGCGCTCCGAGACATCGGCCGCCGCCGCCAGGGCGCGCCGCGTCATGCCCCGGCGCGAGCGCAGGCTGCGCACACGCTCGCCCAGCGCCTGCAGCACCTGGTTCCTGGGGGCTTCTGAGAGGGAATCCGCCGCCCCGGCGGACTGGGCTGCCGTCTCGAACTGGTCCATAGAGTTTCCTTGAAGAGGGCGTGAATGATAAACAGTCGGGGTTAACACCAGCCATGCAATATAGTGCTTGACGCTCGGTGGTGTTCTAACTATCTTTCCGGTGCACGCACAATATTGCATGTTGCGCGGAAGATCACAAGTCGGGCCGGATGCCCGATGTCGAAGGAGACCCCGATGATCGACTTCACCCAGCCCTTCAATTTCGCCGCGCACCTGTTCGCGCTCAATGAGGGGCGGCCCGGCAAGATCGCCTACATCGACGACCACGGCACGCTGAGCTACGGCCAGCTGCAGCAGCAGGCGCAGCGCATGGCCAGCGGCCTGCTGGCGGCGGGCATCCACCGCGAGGAGCGCGTGCTGCTGCTCATGCACGACCGCCATGAATGGGCCGTGGCCTTTCTGGGCGCGCTGTATGCGGGCGTGGTGCCGGTGGCGGTGAACACCTTGCTCACGGCCGACGACTACGCCTACATGCTGGGCCACAGCCGCGCCCAGGCCGTGCTGACCTGCGATGCGCTGCTGCCCCTGCTGCGCCAGGCGCTGGACCGGGCGCCCAACGAGGTGCGCCATGTCTGGGTGGCCGGCGACGAAGCGGCGGCGCGCGCCGCAGGCTTTGCGCCCCTGCAGCCCTGGCTGGCGGCGCAGCCGCCGCTGCCCGCACCGGCGCCCACGCTGGGCGATGACCCGGGCTTCTGGCTGTATTCCTCGGGCTCCACGGGCAAGCCCAAGGGCGCGGTCCACACGCATGCCAATCCGTACTGGACGGCCGAACTCTATGGCGGCCCGGTGCTGGGCCTGGGCGAGGGCGACATCTGCTTTTCCGCCGCCAAGCTCTACTTCGCCTACGGCCTGGGCAATGCCCTGAGCTTTCCGCTGAGCGTGGGCGCCACCGTGCTGCTGATGGCCGAGCGGCCCACGCCCGAGGCCACCTTCGCGCGCTGGGTGCAGCACCGGCCTACGGTGTTCTTCGGCGCGCCCACGGGCTTTGCGGGCATGCTGGCCTCGCCGCTGCTGCCCGCGCGCGAGCAGGTCAGCCTGCGCATGTGCTCCTCGGCCGGCGAGGCGCTGCCGGCCGAGATCGCCCAGCGCTTCAAGGCGCATTTCGGCGCCGACATCGTGGACGGCATCGGCTCCACCGAGATGCTGCACATCTTCCTGTCCAACCGGCCTGGCGACATCCGCTACGGCACCACGGGCAAGCCGGTGGACGGCTACCGCGTGGAGCTGCGCGGCGAGGACGGCCGCCCCGTGGCCGATGGCGAGGTGGGCGACCTGTTCATCCAGGGGCCCAGCGCCGCCCTCATGTACTGGGGCAACCGCGACAAGACGCGCGAGACCTTCCAGGGCGGCTGGCTCAAGAGCGGCGACAAGTACGTGCGCGACGCCGATGGCTACTACACCTATGCCGGGCGCAGCGACGACATGCTCAAGGTCAGCGGCATCTATGTCTCGCCCTTCGAGGTCGAGGCCACGCTGATGCAGCACCCGGCCGTGCTGGAGGCCGCCGTGATCGGCAAGACCGACGCCGACGGCCTGCTCAAGACCAAGTCCTTCGTCGTGCTCAAGGACGGCTGCAGCGCCACCGAGGCCGAGCTCAAGGCCTTCGTGAAGCAGCGCCTGGCCGCCTACAAGTACCCGCGCTTCATCGAGTTCGTGGACGAACTTCCCAAGACCGCCACCGGAAAGATCCAGCGTTTCAGGCTCCGAGAGCGCGAAGCCAGTACACCCCCTGAGCCGCTACGCGGCTTCCCCCTCTCTACTCGCTGAGCGAGGGAGGGGGACGACACCCTCGGTGCGGGGCGGCCCTTCCTCGGTGTCCCTCGCTTTGGGACGCGCCAGTTTCAAGGGGCGTGGCAGTGCCATGGAGAACCGAAATGAATTGTGTGAGCAAGACCCGCAAAGCAAGACCCATCCACCACAAGGAGACACGCATGAACACCGATCGCAAACACTGGGCCGTCCTCGCCCTGACGGCCTCCCTGTCCTGCGGCGCATATGCGCAGGACAGGATCAAGGTCGGCTTCATGCTGCCCTACAGCGGCACCTATGCGGCGCTGGGCTCGGCCATAGAGAACGGCTTTCGCATGTTCGTGAACGAGCAGGGCGGCAGGCTGGGCGGGCGCGAGATCGAGTTCTTCAAGGTCGATGACGAGTCCGATCCGGCCAAGGCCACGGACAACGTCAACCGCCTGATCAAGCGCGACAAGGTCGATGTGCTGGTGGGCACCGTGCATTCGGGCGTGGCCATGGCCATGGCGCGCGCGGCCAAGGAAAGCGGCACCGTGCTCATCGTGCCCAATGCGGGCGCCGATGCGGTCACGGGCGCCATGTGCGCGCCCAACATCTTCCGCTCGTCCTTCTCCAACTGGCAGTCCTCCTATCCCATGGGCGTGGTGGCGGCCAGGCAGGAGGGCAGGAAAACCGCCATGACCATCACCTGGAAATACGCGGCCGGCGAGGAGATGACCAATGCCTTCAAGGAAGGCTTCGAGAAGGAGGGCGGCAAGGTCAGCAAGCAGCTCACCGTGCCCTTTCCCAACGTGGAGTTCCAGGCCCTGCTGACCGAGATCGCGGCGGCCAGGCCCGATGCGGTGTTTGCCTTCTTCGCGGGCGCGGGCGCCGTCAAGTTCGTCAAGGACTACCACGCGGCCGGCCTGCACAAGACCATCCCGCTGTACGGCTCGGGCTTTCTGACCGACGGCACGCTGGAGGCCCAGGGCGAGGCCGCCCAGGGGGTGCTGACCACGCTGCACTACGCCGACGAGCTGGGCACGGAGCGCGACCGGCGCTTTCGCTCCGCCTATGCCCAGGCCTACAAGCTGATGCCCGATGTGTATGCCGTGCAGGGCTACGACGCCGCCCAGATGCTGGGCGTGGGCCTGAAGGCGGCGGGCGGCGACATCGCGAAGAAGGCCGAGTTCCGCCAGGCCATCGAGAAGGCCACCATCCCCAGCCCGCGCGGTGACTTCACTATCAGCAAGTCGCACAACCCCGTGCAGGACATGTACCTGCGCAAGGTCGTGGGCAAGGAGAACCAGCGCATGGGCGTGGCGATCAAGGCCCTGGGCGATACCGGCCGCGGCTGCCGCATGTGAGGCGCGGGGCGCACTCATACGGACGAATACGCACGCATACGGACATCGCCATGGACCTTGCCACCTTTCTCGTGCAGTGCCTGAACGCCGTCCAGTACGGGCTGCTGCTGTTCCTGCTGGCCTCCGGCCTGACGCTGATCTTCGGGATCATGGGCGTGATCAACCTGGCCCATGGCAGCTTCTACATGATCGGCGCCTACATGGCCTTTGCGCTGTCCCCGCTGCTGGGCCAGCACTTCATCACCATGCTGCTGGCCGGCGTGGCGCTGACCGTGGTGCTGGGCTATGCGCTGGAGTGGGCCTTCTTCAGCTACCTCTACGAGCGCGAGCACCTGCAGCAGGTGCTGATGACCTTCGGGCTGATCCTGGTGTTCGAGGAGCTGCGCTCGCTGCTGGCGGGCAACGACGTGCATGGCGTGCCGCTGCCCGGCTGGCTGTCGGGCAGCTTCTCGCTGGGCGGGCTCATGAGCTATCCGTGGTACCGGCTGTTCGCCTCGGGCGTGTGCCTGCTGGTGGCGCTGGCGCTGTACTGGGTGGTCAACCGCACGCGCCTGGGAATGATGGTGCGCGCGGGCGCCAGCAACCGCGACATGGTGCGCGGCCTGGGCATCGACGTGAAGCGCCTGTACCGCATCGTCTTCGCCATCGGCGTGGCGCTGGCGGCACTGGCGGGCATGATCGCCGCGCCCATGAGTTCGGTCTATCCGGGCATGGGCGGCAACGTGCTCATCATCTGCTTCGTGGTGGTGGTGATCGGCGGCATCGGCTCGATCACGGGCGCGCTGCTGGCCTCGCTGCTGGTGGGCTTTGTCGATACCTTCGGCAAGCTGTTCTTCCAGGAGCTCAGCGGCATGAGCGTCTACCTGCTGATGGCGGTGGTGCTGGTGTGGCGGCCCCAGGGTCTGATGGGGCAAAGGAGCTGAACAATGGCCGTATCCAATCCTTCTCCGGCCCTGCTGGCAGCTGCCGCGCAGCCCGTAGAGATGCCGCAGCGCGCCTGCCGATGGCAGGCCTGCGCCGTGCCGCTGGCCTGCGTGGCGCTGCTGGCGCTGGCCGGCCCCTGGTGGTCGGACTATCTGTCGGGCCTGGTGGTCAAGACCATGATCCTGGCCATCTTCGCGCTCAGCCTGCAGCTGCTGGTGGGCGGCACGGGCCTGGTGAGCCTGGGGCATGCGGCCTTCATGGGCCTGGGCGCCTATGCCGCCGTGCTGTCCGCAGGCAACGAGGGCGGCAGCCTGCCGGCCATGCTGGGCTGGGCGCTGCTGGCCTCGGGTGGCTATGCGCTGCTGGTGGGCCTGCTGAGCCTGCGCACGCGCGGCATCTACTTCATCATGGTGACGCTGGCCTTCGCACAGATGGCCTACTTCGTGGTCCACGACACGGGCATCGGCGGCGGCAGCGATGGCATCTACCTGATGGCCCGGCCCGCGCTGGGCGCCATCGACATGGAAATCCCGCGCGTGCAGTACTACGTGGTGCTGGCCGCCCTGGTGCTGGTCTATGCCTTCCTGGCCGGGCTGCGCCAGTCGCGCTTCGGCGCGGCGCTGGCGGGCATACGCGTCAACGAACAGCGCATGCGTGCGGCCGGCTTTACCACCTACGGGTACAAGCTCGCGGCCTTCGTGCTGGCCGGCATGCTGGCTGGCGTGGCAGGCTTTCTGCTGGCGGTGCGCGATGCCGTGGTCAACCCCGAGCTGCTGTCCTGGCACCACTCGGGCGAGGTGCTGCTGATGGTCATCCTCGGCGGCCTGGGCTCGCTGCGCGGCGCCGTGCTGGGCACGGTGGCCTTCGTCGCGCTCAAGGAGGTGCTGTCCACGCATGCCATCGTCGGCCCCATGGCCGATCACTGGCAGCTGAGCCTGGGCCTGGCCATCATCGTGCTCGTGGCCCTGCTGCCGAAAGGACTGATGGGGCTGATCGGGCTGGCTGGCCTTGCACGGCAACGCGCTGGAGTGCACAACGAGGTCCACCACAAGGAGGCCGGACATGGCTGATGCGGCACTGCTTTCGGTGCGCGGCCTCACGCGCCGCTTCGGCGGGCTCACGGCCGTGGGCGACGTGGACCTGGACCTGCACGAGGGCGAGGTCCATGCCGTGATCGGCACCAACGGCGCGGGCAAGTCCACCCTGGTCAACATGCTCTCGGGCGAGCTGGCGGCCAGCGCGGGGCGCATCGCGCTCGCGGGGCAGGACGTCACGCGCATGCCCCAGCCCCGGCGCGCGCGTGCCGGCGTGGGCCGCAGCTACCAGCGCACCACCATCTTTCCCGAGTTCTCGGCGCTGGAGAACTGCCGGCTCGCGGCCCAGGCGCAGATGGCGCTCAGGCCCTGGCAGCTGGGCCTGTCCGCACAGCGCTGCGCGGCCAGCCTGCGCCAGGCCCATGCGGCCCTGGAGCGTGCGGGCCTGGCCGGGCAGGCGCTGGCCGTGGCCGGCACGCTGAGCCATGGCGCCAAGCGCCAGCTGGAAGTGGCCATGTGCCTGGCCACCGGCCCGCGCGTGCTGCTGCTGGACGAGCCGCTGGCCGGCATGGGCGCCGAGGAGACCGAGCGCATGCTGGCCCTGCTGCAGGAGCTCAAGCGCGGCCATGCGGTACTGCTGGTCGAGCACGACATGGACGCCGTGTTCCGCATCGCCGACCGCATCACCGTGATGGTCAACGGCAGCGTGGTGGCCACGGGCACGCCCGCGCAGATCCGTGTCGATCCCGTGGTCCGTACTGCCTATCTCGGAGAAGACGATGACTGAGCCCATGTTCGCCATCGACGAGCTGCATACCTACTACGGCGACAGCCACATCCTGCAGGGCGTGAGCCTGGCGCTGGGCGCGGGCCAGGCCGTGGGCCTGCTGGGGCGCAACGGCATGGGCAAGACCACGCTGATCCGCACGCTCATGGGCTATGTGCCGGCACGCTCCGGCCGCCTGCGCGCCGATGGCCGCGACTGCACGGGCGCGCCGCCCGAGCGCATGGCGCGGCTGGGCATTGGCTATGTGCCAGAGGGGCGCGGCATCTTCCCCAACCTCAGCGTGCGCGAGAACCTGGTCATGAGCGCCCGCCCCGGACTGCAGGGCGAGCGCCACTGGACGCTGGAGCGCGTGCTCGACACCTTCCCCCGGCTCGCGGAGCGCCTGGCCAACGGCGGCGACCAGCTCTCTGGCGGCGAGCAGCAGATGCTGTCCATAGGCCGCGCGCTGATGACGCACCCGCGCCTGCTCATCCTCGACGAAGCCACCGAAGGCCTGGCCCCCCTGGTCGTCGCCGAAATCTGGCGCGTGATCGCCGCCATCCGCAGCACCGGCATCTCCACCCTGATCGTGGACCGCGACTACAAAAAGGTCCTGGCCCACACCGACCGCGCCGTGGTCATGGCCAAGGGCCGGCTGGCGCTGCAGGCCGACTCGCGGGAGCTGCTGGCGCAGCCGGAGCGCCTGTCGGAGTTGCTGGGGGTTTGATCAGGGCTGGGCCGCCACTGGCGGCTGCGCCGCGAGCTTGACGTTCTGCGCATGCGTGGGCGGCAGCAGCGCCATGGTCAGGCTGCAGGTGCAGGTCAGGCGGCCGGTTTCGTCATGCAGTTCGATGGCCCAGACATGGGTGGTCTGGCCCAGGTGCACGGGGCGGGCCGTGCCCGTGACCCAGCCCTGGCGCGCGGCGCGCACATGGTTGGCCGAGACGTTCAGGCCCACGCTGCGCCAGCCCTCGGGGATGGAGCAGGCCGCGGCCACCGAGCCCAGGGTCTCGGCCAGCACCACGTTCACGCCGCCGTGCAGGATGCCGTAGGGCTGGCAGGTGCGCTGGTCCACGTGCACGCGGCCGCGCAGGAAGTCGTCACCGATCTCGGTGAACTCGATGCCCAGGTGCGAGACGGCCGTGTCGGCGCTCAGCGAGGTGATGTCTTCAAGGGTGAAGCTGCGCTTCCAGATCGGCATGGGAGAAGTCCTGTGGGTGCAACGAAAAAGACGGCCCCGTGGGCCGTCCTTGCATGCTACGCCAGTCCAGGCAGCCATGCCGATGGCTGCCTGTAGCCCAGGAGACTGCGCGCTGGCGCGCTTGTGCGGGTCAGGCGCGCATGTCGCCCGTTTCGACAAAGCGCTGGTGCCAGCTCAGCGCTTCGCCCAGGATGTGCGGCGTGTGCAGCGCGCCCTGGCGCTGGGCGCGGTCGAAGTAGTCCTGCAGCTGGGGGCGGAAGTCGGGATGGGCGCAGCGGTCGATGATGACCTGGGCGCGCTTGCGCGGCGACAGGCCGCGCAGGTCGGCCAGGCCCTGCTCGGTGACGATGATCTGCGTGTCGTGCTCGGTATGGTCCACGTGCGAGCACATGGGCACGATGCAGCTGATCTTGCCGCCCTTGGCCACCGAGGGCGTGACGAAGAAGGACAGGTAGCCGTTGCGCGCGAAGTCGCCCGAGCCGCCGATGCCGTTCATCATCCCCGTGCCCATGACGTGGGTGGAGTTGATGTTGCCGTAGATGTCGGCCTCGATCATGGAGTTCATGGCGATCACGCCCAGCCGGCGCACCAGCTCGGGGTGGTTGCTGATCTCCTGGGGGCGCAGGATGATGCGGTCGCGGTAGAAGTCGATGTTCTCCTCGAAGTCCCTGTAGGCGCTGCCGGACAGCGAGATCGAGGTGGCCGAGGCGCGGCTCATCTTGCCTGCGCGCAGCAGGTCCAGCATGCCGTCCTGCAGGACCTCGGTGAAGCCCAGCAGGTTCTCGAACGGCCCCGTCAGCAGGCCGGCCAGCACGGCGTTGGCCACGTTGCCCACGCCCGACTGGATGGGCAGCATCTCCTTGGGCAGGCGGCCCATCTTCATCTCGTGCGCGAGGAAGTCGATGATGGACGCGGCGATCAGGTTGGAGTTGGCGTCGGGCTGGGCAAAGACGTTGTCGCGGTCGCCCTTGTGGGTCTCGACCACGGCGACCACCTTGGCCGGGTCCACGCGCAGGTAGGGCTCGCCGATGCGGTCATCGGCATGGGTCAGGGCAATGGGCACGCGGCGCGGCGGGATGGCCGTGCCGTAGTAGATGTCGTGCATGCCTTCCATCTTGGCCGGCGGCTTGGTGTTGACCTCCAGGATCACCTTGTCGGCGATCTCCAGCCAGGTCTTGTTGTTGCCCACGGCGGTGGAGGGGATGAGGCGTCCGTCCTCGGTCACGCCCAGCACCTCGACCACGGCCACGCTCATGGGGCCCAGGAAGCCGAACCACGCATGCTGGGCCACGTGGGACAGGTGCATGTCGATGAAGTCGATCTCGCCGGCATTGATCCTGGCGCGGCAGGTCGGGTCGGTGTTGAAGGGCAGGCGCTGGCCCAGTGCGCCGGCCTCGGCCAGGGCGCCGTCCATCTCGGCGGCCGTGGAGGCGCCGGTCCAGACATTGATCTTGTAGGGCCGGCCGGCCGCGTGTTCGCTCTTGGCGTGCTGGGCGATGGCCTGGGGCAGGGCCTTGGGGTAGCCCGCGCCCGTGAACCCGCTCATGCCGACGTTGACGCCGTGGGGGATCAGGGCGGCGGCCTGCTCGGCCGTCATGGTGCGCGAAAGGAATTCTGGGAAACGTACGCGGTCTGCGAGGGACATCTATGGCTCCGGCTGACGGCTCGCGCCAGCCGGCAGGGTGCCGCAGCGCTGGCTTGCAAGCCTAAAAAAAACCGCCCCATGCAAGAACGCAAGGGCGGTATATCTCCGGAAACCGATGGTAGCAGCGCTGGCAGCGACCCTCGGGTTTCCCCGTAAAGGCCCTGCCGCGCAGTCAAAGGCTCAAAGAATGTTTGCGTGCGCTCACATTCAATGAATCATTGGCTGATCATCGCGTGCGTGATCCAGCAGCGCGTACAGGATGATGGCGCCGAAAGTCGCGGTCCCGATGCCGCCCAGCGCGAAGTCGCCGAACTTGAGCGTGAAGTCGCCCGTGCCCAGGATCAGGGTGATGGCCGCCACGATCAGGTTCTTGTTCTGCGAGAAGTCCACGCGGTTGTCCACCCAGATCTTGGCGCCGGCCACGGCGATCAGGCCGAAGACCACGATGGACACGCCGCCCATCACGGGCAGCGGGATCGCCTGGATCAGCGCGCCGAACTTGGGCGAGAAGCCCAGCAGCACGGCCAGGACGGCGGCCACGAAGAACACGGCCGTCGAGTAGATGCGCGTGGCGGCCATCACGCCGATGTTCTCGGCATAGGTGGTCACGCCGGTGCCGCCGGCCGCGCCGCTGACCATGGTGGCCACGCCGTCGCCGATGAAGGCCCGGCCCATGTACTGGTCCAGGTTCTTGCCCGTCATGGCGGTCACGGCCTTGATGTGGCCCAGGTTCTCGGCCACCAGGATGATGACCACGGGAACGATGAGCACCATGGCCGGGCCGCTGAACACGGGCGCGTGGAACTGGGGCAGGCCGAACCAGGCGGCATTGGCCACGCCCGACAGGTCCACGGGCTTGCCCATGCCCAGCACATTGGTGAACAGGCCGTACAGCACGCTGGCGGCGATCAGGCCCACCAGGATCAGCAGGCGCTGCACCATGCCGCGCGTGAACACGGCCACCAGGCCCACGCAGACGAAGGTCAGGGCCTGCATCCACGACTCGAAGTTGTTGGCCGCCATGTTCTTGACGGGGATGGCCGCCAGGTTCAGCCCGATCACGGCCACCACGGCGCCCGTGACCACGGGCGGCATGAAGCGCTCGATCCAGCGCGTGCCCACCAGCTGCACCACCAGGCCGATCAGCGCATAGACCGCGCCGCAGGCAATGATGCCGCCCAGCGCCACGCCGATGTTGCCGTTGGCGCCCTTGCCGCCATAGGCCGTGGCTGCGATCACCACGCCGATGAAGGCAAAGGACGAACCCAGGTAGCTGGGCACCTTGCCGCCCGTGATCAGGAAGAAGATCAGCGTGCCGATGCCGCTCATGAGCACGGCCACGTTGGGGTCGAACCCCATGAGGATGGGCGCCAGCACGGTGGAGCCGAACATGGCGATCACGTGCTGTATGCCCATCAGCCCGGTCTGGGGCCAGGGCAGGCGCTCATCGGGGCCGATCACGCCTCCCCGTTGCAGCTGGTCGGCGGATTTCTCCGTCCATTGGAAAAGGCCCATGTGGCATCGCTCCTTGTAAAAAATTGGCGCGATATTAGAGGCATTTGTTTTCTGGCAGGAGGGGGCGAGCGGAAATTTTTTCCCAGTGTTTGTGCGCAGATACGCGATCCGGCCCGCAGACTTTGTCGCCCAGGTGCCAGGCTAATGGCTTTCCCGTCTGGGCTCGCGGGCAGCGCGCGCGTACCGTGGCCGGTCATGAGCCACACCCCTGCCTTCATCCCCCAGATCCGCCTGTACCAGGACTGGCTGCGCGAGCGCCACGGCCTGCAGTTCGACAGCTACGACGCGCTGTGGCGCTGGTCGGTGACCGACCTGGACGCCTTCTGGCAAAGCATCTGGGACTACAACGCGCTGCAATCGCCTACGCCGCACACGGCCGTGCTGGAGCGCAACACCATGCCCGGCGCCCAGTGGTTTCCGGGCGCCCAGATCAACTACACGCGCCAGGCGCTGCGCCATGTGGATGCCGCCCATGCGGCCGGCATGCCCGCCGTGGTCAGCCGCAACGAGACGGGCCGCCACCGCGAACTGTCCTGGCCCGAGCTGCGCCGCCAGGTCGCCGCCCTGGCCCTGCATCTGAAGGCCCAGGGCGTGGGCCGCGGCGACCGCGTGGCTGCCTACATGCCCAACATCCCCGAGGCCATGGTCGCCCTGCTGGCCACGGCCAGCCTGGGCGCCGTCTGGAGCATCTGCGCGCCCGACATGGGCACCAACGCGGTGCTGGACCGCTTTCGCCAGATCGCGCCCAAGGCGCTGATCGCCGTCGATGGCGTGCACTACGCCGGGCGCGATATCGACCGCATGGCCGTGCTGGCCGAACTGCGCGCAGGCCTGCCCAGCGTGGAGCATGTGGTGCTGGTGCCCAACCTGGATCTGCAGGCCAGGCTGGCCGATGCCGCCGACTACGGCCAGGTCACGGCCCGCGATGACGCGGCCACGGCGGCCTTCGAGCCCGAATGGCTGCCCTTCGACCACCCGCTGTGGATCGTCTACTCCAGCGGCACCACCGGCCTGCCCAAGCCCATCGTCCACGGCCATGGCGGCATGGTGCTGGTGGCCCTGCAGCTCAAGGCCCTGCATAACGACGTAGGCTGCAGCTACCACCCCAACAGCTGGGGCGAGCGCTACCACTGGTACAGCTCCACGGGCTGGGTGATGTGGAATGCCCAGGTCTCGGGCCTGCTGGGCGGCACCACCTGCGTGATCTTCGACGGCAGCCCCGGCGGCAGCAAGGACAGGCCCGACTGGGGCGTGCTGTGGCGCTTCGCGGCCGAGACCGGCGTGACCAGCTTCGGCTCGGGCGCGGCCTTCTACGCCAACTGCATGAAGGCCGGCGTGGACCTGGCCCAGTGCGGCGACCTGTCGCGCATCCGCAGCCTGGGCACCACGGGCTCGCCGCTGTCGCCCGAGGTGCAAAGCTGGGGCACGGCGCAGTTCGCAGGCATGGGGCGGCCTGACATCTGGTGGAACAACATCTCGGGGGGCACCGACTTCGCGGGCGCCTTCATCGGCGGCCACCGCGAGCTGCCCCAGCAGCCGGGCATCATGCAGTGCCGCCAGCTGGGCGCGGCCGTGGAGGCCTGGAACGAGCAGGGCCAGCCCGTCATCGACGAGGTGGGCGAGCTGGTCTGCACCCAGCCCATCCCCTCCATGCCGCTGTACCTGTGGGGCGATGCGGACGGCAAGCGCTACCTGTCCAGCTACTTCGACATGTACCCGGCCGGCCACGGCCGCGCGCCCGGCGGCGGTGACGGCCCCGCCGCCATGGGCCCGGTCTGGCGCCACGGCGACTGGATACGCATCCTCCCGGACGGCGGCTGCATCATCTACGGCCGCAGCGACGCCACCATCAACCGCCACGGCCTGCGCATGGGCACCAGCGAGATCTACAGCGCCGTCGAGGCCCTGCCCGAAGTGCTGGACTCCATGGTCGTGGACCTCGAATACCTGGGCCGCGAAAGCTACATGCCGCTGTTCGTGGTGCTGCGCCCGGGCGTGGATCTGGACGACGCCCTGCGCGCGCGCCTGCAGGGCGCCATCCGCCAGGCCCTGTCGCCGCGCTTCGTGCCCGACGAGATCGTGCAGGTGGCCGAAATCCCGCGCACGCTCAGCGGCAAGAAGCAGGAGCTGCCCATCAAGAAGCTGATGCTGGGCCAGCCGCTGGACAAGGTGGTCAACAAGGAGGCCATGGCCAACCCGGGCTGCCTGGACTGGTATGTGGGCTTTGCGGCGCAGCATGCCAAGGCACAGGCTGCCTGATATTCAAACGGTATCAGTGGCGCGGTTTTTAATATTGGACTGCGACAGACCGGCTGCCTAGAGTGGGGTCCAACCATGGAGCCCTGCAATGAGCGTGCTTGATTCCCTTGCCCTGA
This sequence comes from Delftia sp. 11MD, assembly GCF_050907895.1. Taxonomy (NCBI): domain Bacteria; kingdom Pseudomonadati; phylum Pseudomonadota; class Betaproteobacteria; order Burkholderiales; family Comamonadaceae; genus Delftia; species Delftia sp. 11MD. The sequence goes on from NZ_CP194333.1 coordinate 87,235, forward strand.
CCCGCATCCCCGCCGAGGACGAAGCCCTGCGCGCCGAGGTGCGCGCATTCCTCGCCCAGGCCATAAGCGGCCTGCCGCCCCATGTGCGTGCGCGCTCCTGGGGCGGCTACAGCGCCGACCTGAGCCGGCAGCTGGGCGAAAAGGGCTGGATAGGCGTCACCCTGCCGCGCGAGTACGGCGGTGGCGGGCGCAGCGCCTTCACGCGATACGTGCTGGTGGAGGAATACCTGGCCTGCGGCGCGCCCGTGGGCTCGCACTGGATTGCCGACCGCCAGAGCGGCCCGCTGATCCTCAAGTACGGCACCGAGGCGCAAAAGCAGTTCTACCTGCCGCGCATCTGCCGGGGCGAGGCCTTCTTTTGCATCGGCATGAGCGAGCCCGGCGCGGGCTCGGACCTGGCCAGCGTGAAGACGCGCGCCGTGCCGAACGGCAAGGGCTTCGTGCTCAACGGCCAGAAGATCTGGACCACCAACGCCCACCACTGCCACTACATGATCGCCCTGGTGCGCACCTCGGGCGAGGCGGGTGACCGGCACAAGGGGCTGTCCCAGGTCATCGTGGACCTGTCGCTGCCGGGCGTGACCGTGCGGCCCATCACCGACCTCTCGGGCGACAGCCATTTCTGCGAAGTCTTCTTCGACAACGTGCAGCTGCCGCCCGACGCCCTGATCGGCCAGGAAGGCCAGGGCTGGGAGCAGGTCACGGCCGAGCTGGCCTTCGAGCGCAGCGGGCCCGAGCGGCTGTTCTCCAGCATCGTGCTGTTCGACGAATGGCTGGCCTGGCTGCGTGCAACGGGCGAGCGCAGCGAAGGCGCGCTGCGCCTGGCCGGCCGCGTGTTCACCGAGCTGGCCCCGCTGCGCACCATGTCGGTGGCCGTGCAGGACAAGCTGGTGCGCGGCGAAAGCCCCATCGTCGAGGCGGCCCTGGTCAAGGAGCTGGGCACGACGCTGGAGCAGTCCATTCCCGCCGCCATCGCCGACGACCTGTTCGCACGCGAGGCGTCCGAGGTTCCGCTGGAGCTGCTGCGCACCCTCAACTACGTGACGGAGGTTGCGCCTTCGTATTCGCTGCGCGGCGGCACGCGCGACATCCTGCGCGGAATGATCGCGCGTGGCCTCGGCCTGCGTTGAATAAGGTTCCCCTTGAGTTGGGGCGCGCCAGTTTCAAACGGAACGCCCAAGGCCTGGCGTCATGTGTCATGAATGGAGAGAGACATGGAAGACGATTTGTTTGCCGACGCCGCGCGCCAGCTGCTGCAGGGCGAGTGCACGCCCGCGCGGGTGCGCGCCATCGAGGCCGGGGGCTCGCCCCGGGCGCTGTGGCAATCGCTGGAGCAGGCCGGCTTTGCCGATGCCCTGGTGCCTGAGCACGCGGGCGGTGCGGGGCTGGCGCTGGCGCAGCTGTTCGATGTGTGGTCGCTGGCCGGCGCCCATGCGCTGCCCGTGCCGCTGGGCGAGACCATGCTGGCGCGCGCGCTGCTGGCTGGCGCGGGGGCGGAGCGTCCACCAGGCGCCATCGCGTTGGCGCAAGGCCTGCTCCAGCCGGATGGCAGCCTGCACTGCGCACCCGTGCGCCTGGGCGTGGTGGCGGACAGCGCGCTGGTGCAGCATGCGCAGGGCTGGAGCCTGCTGCCCGTGGCGCAGGCGCAGTCCGAGCCGGCGGCCTTCTGCCTGGACGTGAACCTGCGCTGGAGCGCCGATCAGGTCCGCGCAGCACCTGCTCCCGCTATCGCCCTGCCGGATGGGCTGGACCTGCGCACGCTGCAGGCCGGCCTGGTGGCGGCGCAGCTGGCGGGCGCGCTCATGGAGGTGTTCCAGCGCACGCTGCAGTACGCGAACGAGCGCCAGCAGTTCGGGCGCCCCATCGGCAAGTTCCAGGCCATACAGCACCAGCTGGCGGTGATGAGCGAGCATGTCTTCGCCGCGCGCATGGCGGCCCGGCTGGGCTGCGCGGGGCAGGGCATCTTCCCCGATCGGCTGCGCGTGGCCGTGGCCAAGGCGCGCTGCAGCCAGGCCGCGCTGGCCGTGGCCGAGGCGGCCCACGCCATCCACGGCGCCATGGGCTTCACCGAGGAATACGACCTGCAACTGCTCACGCGCCGCCTGCATGCCTGGCGCCAGACGGCCGGCTCCGAGTCGTACTGGCACGGTGTGGCAGGCACCGCGCTGGTCCATGGCCACGCGGGCAGCACGCTGGACCTGATCCGTTCGACCACCGATATCACCTCATAAACCCTTGCTCAAGGAGTCTTCTCCATGTCCTTTCTGAACATCGCCCGCGACGGCGCCATCTGGACCCTCACCATGAACCAGCCCGAGACGCGCAATGCGCTCACGGGCAACACGGCCGTGGAGGAATTCGTGCAGGTCTGCGACGAGATCCGGCGCGACGCCTCGGTCAAGGCCGTCATCCTCACGGGCGCCGGCCCCATCTTCAGCTCGGGCGGCAACGTCAAGGACATGCAGCGCTTCTTCGACGACGCGCTCACGCCCGACGCCATCCGCGAGGAGTACCGCCAGGGCATACAGCGCATTCCGCGCGCCCTGACCCAGCTGGACGTGCCCGTGATCTGCGCCGTCAACGGCCCGGCCATCGGCGCGGGGCTGGACCTGACCTGCATGTGCGACATCCGCATCGCCAGCGAGACGGCCACCTTTGCCGAGAGCTTCGTGCGCGTGGGCATCGTGCCGGGCGACGGCGGCGCCTGGCTGCTGCCGCGCGCCGTGGGCCGCGCCAAGGCGGCCGAGATGGCGTTCACGGGCGAGGCCATCGACGCGCAGCAGGCCCTGGCCTGCGGCCTGGTCAGCCGCGTCGTGCCGGCGGACCAGCTGCTGCCCACGGCACGCGCGCTGGCCGACAAGATCGCCGCCAACCCCGGCGCCGTGATGCGCATGACCAAGCGCCTGCTGCGCGAGGGCGAGCACAGCACGCTGGAGTCGCTGCTGGAGCTGTCCGCCGGCTACCAGGCCCTGGCCCACAAGACCGCCGACCACCGCGAGGCCGTGATGGCCTTCGTGGAGAAGCGTAAGCCCCGGTTTCAATGACCGGGCCCGCCCGGCCCCCGCCACGGGGGCATGGGCCGTGTGTGACACAACACAAATGGACACTCCCCGGGGCCCGCCTCCCGGCGGGAGTGGGCGCCCATGTACTGCACACACAGTACACTTTGCGCGTCGAGAGGCAACTCTCCCATCCACCGCACTCCCAGTCCCATGGCCGTTGAAACGACGAGTACTGCCCGCCCCAGCTTCGACCTCAAGAGCGCGCAGCTGCCCGTGGTGGCCGTGACCCTGCGGGATACCGACGTACGTGCGCTCGTGGCCGACCTGGCCCAGCGCCTGGCCGACGACCCGGATTTCTTCGACAACGACCCCGTGCTGATCGACCTGGCCCATGTGCGTGATGCCGAGGAGTCCATCGACTTCGCCGTGCTCGTGGAGGCACTGCGCTTTCACCGCACCGTGCCCGTGGCCGTGCGCGGCGGCAGCCCGGCGCAGATGGAGGCGGCGCGTGCCGCAGGCCTGGCGCCCGCGCCCGAGGCCGCACCCGTGCGGCCCACGGTGCCCGAGATCGAGATCCAGGAAGTCGTGCGCGAGATCGAGGTGGTGCGCGAGGTGCCTGCTCCCCAGGCCGACGCCCTCATCGTGGACAAGCCGCTGCGTTCGGGCCAGCGCGTCTATGCGCGCGGCACCGACATCGTGGTGCTGGCCATGGTCAGCTATGGTGCCGAAGTCATCGCCGACGGCAACGTCCATGTCTACGCGCCGCTGCGCGGCAGGGCCATCGCCGGGGCGCGCGGCAACACCGAGGCGCGCATCTTCAGCACCTGCATGGAAGCACAGCTGCTGTCGATTGCCGGCATCTATCGCACAATCGAGACCGATCTCCCCGCGGATGTGGCCGCCAGGCCCGCCAAGGTACGTCTCGACGGCGAGAAAATCCTCATCGAGCCGGTATGACACCGGACCCTTCTTCTTTGCTCTCCAGTCTTTAAGGAACCGTGCAAACATGGCCAAAATAGTCGTCGTGACCTCCGGCAAGGGTGGCGTGGGCAAGACCACCACCAGTGCCAGCTTCGCATCGGGCCTCGCATTGCGCGGGCACAAGACCGCCGTCATCGATTTCGACGTGGGCCTGCGCAACCTGGACCTGATCATGGGCTGCGAGCGCCGCGTGGTCTACGACCTGATCAACGTCATCCAGGGCGAGGCCAACCTCAACCAGGCCCTGATCAAGGACAAGCAGTGCGACAACCTCTTCGTGCTGGCCGCCTCCCAGACGCGTGACAAGGATGCGCTGACGCAGGACGGCGTCAAGAAGATCCTGGACGACCTGGCGGGCATGGACTTCGAGTACATCGTCTGCGACTCGCCGGCCGGCATCGAAAGCGGCGCGCTGATCGCCATGCACTTCGCCGACGAGGCCCTGGTCGTGACCAACCCCGAAGTCTCCTCCGTGCGCGACTCCGACCGCATCCTGGGCATGCTCAGCTCCAAGACCGCGCGCGCCATCGCGGGCGAGACCGTCAAGGAACACCTGCTGATCACGCGCTACAACCCCAACCGCGTGCAGGACGGCCAGATGCTGTCGCTGGAGGACATCCAGGACATCCTGCGCATCGAGCTGATCGGCGTCGTGCCCGAGTCCGAAACCGTGCTGCAGGCCTCCAACCAGGGCATCCCCGCCGTGCACATGCAGGGCTCGGACGTGGCCGAGGCCTACCAGGACGTGGTCGCGCGCTTCCTGGGCGAGGAAAAGCCCATGCGCTTCACCGAAGCGCAAAAGCCCGGCTTCTTCAAACGCATGTTCGGGGGGAGGTAAGCGGCCATGTCCATGCTCTCTTTCCTGCTCGGAGAAAAGAAGAAGACGGCCTCGGTGGCCAAGGAGCGCCTGCAGATCATCCTCGCGCGCGAGCGCGTGGGCGGCAATGGCGGCGGTCCCGACTACCTGCCTGCGCTGCAAAAGGAGCTGATGGCGGTGATCTCCAAGTACGTGGACATCGACGTCAACGACATCAAGGTGCATCTGGAGCGCCAGGAAAACCTGGAAGTGCTCGAAGTCAAGATCGAACTGCCCGACGCCGCGCGCTGAGCGCCGCCCGGCGCCGTGCTCAGCCCAGGCGCAGCGTGCAGCGCAACCCGCCCAGCGGGCTCGGCCCCATCTCCAGCGATCCACCATAGGTCTCGGCGATGTCGCGCACGATGGCCAGGCCCAGGCCGTGGCCCTGGGCCTGTTCGTCGAAGCGGACACCGCGCTCCATGGCCTGCGCGAGATGCTCCGGTGCCAGGCCTGGGCCGTCGTCATCGATCTGCAGCAGCGTCGTCGTGCCATCCTGGCACACGGCCAGCGTGACGCGGCTGCGCGCCCACTTGCCGGCGTTGTCCAGCAGGTTTCCCGCCATCTCCTCCAGGTCCGAGGCCGCGCCGCGCCAGCGCCGCCCATGGCCGGGCAGCGGCGTGGAGGTCTGGATGGACCAGGACAGGTGCCGCTGGGCGTGGATCTGGCGCATGGCATCCAGCAGCCGGGCCAGCACCTCATCCAGCGCCACGCTGCCGGCGCTGCCGGCGCCGCTGGCAAAGCGCGCCAGATGGCGGTCGATGGTGTGGGACATGGCCTGTACCTGGTCACGCAGCCACGGGCCATCGACCTGATGGCCGCGTGCCTGGATGCCGAGCACGGCCAGCGGCTTCTTGAGCGCATGGCTCAGGTCGGCCGCCTGGTGGCGCGCGCGCTCCACGACCTGGGCATTGCGCTGCAGCACCTGGTCCACGGCCTCGGCAATCGGGTCCAGGTCGGGGCCGAAGTGCCGCCCCAGTTGCGTGCGTGTGCCGTCTTCCATGTCCTGCAGCGCCTGCTGCAGGCTGCGCAGCGGCTGCAATCCCAGGCGCACCAGCGCCACCGTGCACAGCAGCAGCGCGGCGACCAGGCCCAGCTCGGTGACCAGCAGGATGCGGTCGATTCGGCGCCATTCCTGGCGCGTACCGTCCAGCGGGCCGAAGACATGCAGCTGCACGCGCCTGCCCGCGACATCGAAGCTGCGGCGCAGGCCCAGCAGTTCGCGCCCCTGCGGCCCGCGCAGCGACAGCAGCGTCTCGCTGCCCTTGTGCCGGGGCCAGGGACGGGCGTCGTCCAGCTCCAGGCTGTCGTCCCAGACCGAGCGCGACTGCTGCAGCCGCCCGTCCTGCTCCAGTGTCCAGTACCAGCCCGAGAAAATGCGGCCGAACTCGCCGCGATTGAGCCGCGTGCCCTGTCCGGTCAGGGGCCCAGGGGACTGCAGCTCGGCCTGCAGCCGCTCGGCGCGGTCCTGCAGGCCGGCCTTGAAGCTGCGCAGCACCGCATCGTGCAACTGCTCACGCAGCAGCCAGCTGGCGGCCGTGCCGCAGGCCAGCGTGGCCACCAGGCTCAGTGCCAGCAGGCGCTCCGACAGGCCCCAGTGTCTAGGACGCATGGTCGCCGCTGGCCTGCTGCAGGCGAAAGCCCCGTCCGCGCTCGGTATGGATCAGGCCATGCGGGGACAGTTTGCGGCGGATGCGGCCGACCAGCACGTCCACGGTGTTGGAGTCCGGGTCCAGGTCGCGTGCGTAGACATGCTCGCTGATGTCGGCGCGGCTGACGAGCTGTCCATGCCGGTTGGTCAGAAAGCTCAGGATGCGTTGCTCCTGCGCGGTCAGCGCAAGCGGCCGACCTTCGAGCGTGAAGCGGTCTGCCATGGTGTCGTAGGCCAGCGGGCCTATCTGCACCAGGGGCCGGCTGCTGCCTGCTGCGCGCCGGTGCAGCACACGCAGCCGCGTGACGACCTCCTCGTGCAGAAAGGGCTTGGTCAGGTAGTCGTCTGCGCCGGCCTGGAAGGCCGTGAGCTTGTCGCTCCAGCGGTTGCGGGCCGTGAGCACCAGCACGGGAAAGGAGCGGCCCTGCTCGCGCCAATGGCGCAGCACCGAGACGCCGTCCTGTCCTGGCAGCCCCAGGTCCAGCAAGGCGGCGTCATAGTGTTCGACGCTGCCCAGTTCCTGGGCGAGGCGGCCGTCCGCGCAGCACTCGGCCAGCATGCCGGCCTCCTGCAGGATGGCCTGCAGGCCTGCAGCAAGATCGGCGTCGTCTTCGACGATGAGCACCCGCATCAGCGCAGTCCGTCCTCTTCGATGGGCTGGCCGCTGTACGCATCCACATGCACTTCGATGCTGCGGCCGGCGCTCAGCTGCAACTCGACCTCGTAGTAGGCGCGCTGCCGGACGTCGATCTTGAGCTCGGCCTCTGTGGCGCGGGCTTGGTACTTGCGCTCCAGTTCCTCAAGAATGCGCGGCAGCGGTTGCAGCGTGGCGGCCTGCTCCCGGCTCAGGACAGGCTCCGCCAGGATGCGGCCCGTCTGGGCGTCGGCGCGCAGCAGCTGCTCACGGCCTTCGCGCGTGAGCAGCTGGATCTCGTAGTAGGGCCTGGGGCTGCGCGTTTCCTCCAGCTCGATCTGCAGCACGGTGCCGGGATGCAAGCGGGTGACGGCTGCCGCCACGGCGGACATGGGTATCAGCACGGCGGTGGTCGCGCCCGGCCGGGGGATGTCCTGTCCCGTGACTGCATCGATATAGATCTCCGTGCGCTGGCCATTGGCGAGCTTGATTTCGTACCAGCGCCGGCCGTCGGCGCCGCGCTCGAGTTCGATGTCGATGACGCGCCCTTTGTGGCGCTGCTGCACGTCCTGGAGGATTTCCGCCAAGGGCCGCAGGCGCTTGGACTGCACCTCGCGGCGCACGCTTTCATGCTCCGCTGGCGTGGTGGCAGAGGCGGGCGCCAGCGGCAGGGCCAGCAAGGCAGCAAGTGCGAGGCGGAGTTTCACGGCCACGCATCTTATGTGCACGTTCTTAAACAGTGCATGAACGCGCCATTCATGCGCGGTTTAGGCGCCTTTGCCGACACTGCAGGCGGTTGCACCGATGGCCCCGCCGCGGTGCCTTTTCATCTGTTTCTTTCTGGCATTGAACACCATGCATTTTCTTCGCTTTTCCCGCTCCGCCCCGCCATTGCCCCGGGTCCTGGGCGCTGGCGCGCTCTCGCTGTCCGTGCTGCTGGCCGCCTGCGGCGGTGGCGGTGGCGGGGCTGACAAGCCCGCCCCCACGCCGGTCACTCCCAGCGCCAGCTATGCGTCGGGCACCATTGACGGCTTCGGCTCCATCCTGGTCAATGGGGTGCGGTATGACGAGCGCCAGGCCCGGATCACCGATGGCGATGGCGTCCTGCTGGCCAGCGATGCGCTCAAGCTGGGCATGGCGGTCCATGTCACGGCCGACCCCGTGACCACCGGCAGCGACGGTGTGGCGCGCGCCATGGCCCGCCAGATTCTTGTGCGCAGCGATCTGGAAGGCCCGTTGAGCGCGGTCGTGGGCGACCGGCTGACCGTACTGGACCAGACCGTGATCGTCGATGCGGCCACGGTGTTCGAGGACGGCCGCGCGGCGGCGCTGCAGGTCGGCCGTGTGCTGGAAGTCCACGGCCTGCGCGATGCGCAGGGCCGCATTCTTGCCAGCCGCATCGAGATCGAGGATGACGCCGACGAGCCCTGGCGCCTGCGCGCGCCTGTGGATGCCGTTGACGCGTCGCGCCGCACCCTGCGCATCGGCGAGGCCGTCGTCAACTGGAGCGGCGTGCAGGTTGCCGCCGCGCTGGCTGCCGGCGACGTGGTCAGCCTGCGCCTGGCGCGCCAGCCCGATGCCGCCGGCCTGTGGGTGGCCACCGCACTGTCGGTGCAGCGTCCCACGCTGCCCGAACAGGCGGGCGTGGAGGCCGACGTCACCGGCCATATCACCCGCATGGACTCGCCGACCCGCTTCGTCGTGGACGGCCTGAGCGTGGACGCGGGCAGCGCCACACGCCTGCCCGCAGGCCTTGCCGTGGGCGACCTGGTCGAGGTCGAGGGCATGTTCCAGGACGGGGTGCTTCGCGCCTCCGAGGTCGAGCGCAAGCTGCGGCTGGACAGTGACGATGGCTTCGAGATCGAGGGCCGCATCACCGCTGTCGACAGCCTGGCCGGCATCTTCGAGCTGCGCGGCGTGCGCGTGGACTATCGCAATGCGCGCTTCGAGGATGGCAGCGCTGCCCAAATTGCCGTGGGGCGCATGGTCGAGGTCAAGGGCCGGCTCTCGGTCGATGGCGCGATGGTGGTGGCCACCGAGGTCGAGTTCGACTAAGGGTTCGCGTTCGCCGCAGGCCGCATCGCCTCGCTCTGCGCACGCGCGGCGGCGGGGCGCACCCACAGCAGGTAGGCGGCGCCCAGCAGCACGATCCACAGGCCGCCCACGACCAGCGCGGCACGGGTGTGGGGGAAGTAGCCGAGCACGCCCAGCACCAGCAGCATGAAGGCGATGGCGGCCAGCGGCGCGGCGGGCCACAGCGGGACCGGGAACTTCAGCGCGGCCACCTGCTGCGGGCTCATGCGGCGGCGCGCCGCGAACTGCGACAGCAGGATCATCAGCCAGACCCAGACCGTGGCGAAGGTGGCGATGGAGGCGATCAGCAGGAACACGTCCTCGGGGATCAGGTAGTTCAGCACCACGCCGGCCAGCAGCGCCACGGCCATCACCACCACCGTCATCCAGGGCACGCCATGGCGCGAGACGCGGCCGAAGCCGGCAGGGGCCTGGCCCTGGTGCGCCATGCCGTACAGCATGCGGCCGGCGCCGAAGATGTCGCTGTTGATGGCGGACACGGCCGCCGAGATCACCACGATGTTGAGGATGGTGGCGGCCGAGGAAATGCCCAGGCCGCTGAAGATCTGCACGAAGGGGCTGCCCTGGCTGCCGATCTGCGGCCAGGGGAAGATGCTCATCAGCACGAACAGCGTGAGCACGTAGAACAGCAGGATGCGCAGCGGCACGGCGTTGATGGCGCGCGGGATCACGCGCGCCGGGTCCTTGGCCTCGCCGGCCGAGATGCCGATGATCTCGATGCCTCCGAAGGCGAACACCACCACCGCCAGCGAGGCGATCAGGCCCGGGAGGCCATTGGGCATGAAGCCGCCGTGCACCCACAGGTTCTGCACGCCGGTGGGCGCCTGGTCGGCCGCCATGCCGAAGCCGAACACCATGATGCCCAGGCCGCCGCCGATCATGGCGATGATGGCCGCCACCTTGAGCAGGGACAGCCAGAACTCCATCTCGCCGAACACCTTGACCGAGCACAGGTTGAGCGCGCCGATGAAGCAGACGATGGACAGCACCCAGATCCAGCGCGGCACCTCGGGAAACCAGAACCCCATGTAGATGCCGAAGGCCGTCACGTCGGCCAGGCAGACGATGACCATCTCGAAGGTATAGGTCCAGCCCGTGATGAAGCCGGCGAACGGGCCCAGGTAGTCGCTGGCGTACTGGCCGAAGGAGCCGGGCACGGGGTTGTGCACGGCCATCTCGCCCAGCGCGCGCATCACCATGTAGACCGCCGCGCCCGCCAGCAGGTAGGCGATCAGCACCGAGGGGCCCGCCTGCTGTATGGCCTTGGCCGAGCCGTAGAACAGCCCCGTGCCTATGGCCGAGCCCAGCGCCATGAAGCGTATGTGGCGGGCCGACAGCCCTCGGTGCAGGCTGCCTGCAGATGGTGAACTCATGTGCTGTCTCCCCCCGTCATTGGTGAAATGGCCGCCGCATCCACGGGCTTCATCGGCCTGCGGATGGGTCTGTGCTCAGATGTATAAGCCTGTATATACAATATGCGCAGACACCGATTTCCCGGACCGGGGATTACCCGGAGGCGGGAAGGAACGGGAATGGGGGAGCTGCCGAGAGAGACGACGGGAGTGCTGCCGCGGGCCCGGGCTCAGCCCAGGCCGCCCGTGTGCATGCGGCCTGCGTGGTACAGCAGCGGCGTGTGGCCGGCCTGGTGGCTGCACTGCTCGACCTCGCCGATGAAGATCACATGGTCGCCCTCTTCATGGCGATGGCGGTTGCGGCACTCGAAGACGGTGGTGGCTTCGGTCAGCAGCGGCACGCCCTGGGCCGAGCTGCGCCAGGCGGTGTTGGCGAAGCGGTCCACGCCCTTGCGCGCGAACAGCTCGGCCAGGGGCTTTTGCGAGGCCGACAGCACATGGATGGCGTAGTGCGAGCAATGCTGGAACACGGGCAGCGAGGCCGCCGACAGCGCCATGCTCCACAGCACCAGCGGCGGTGTGAGCGAGACCGAGTTGAACGAGCTCACGGTGACGCCCACCGGATGGCCCTGCGGGCTGCGCGCGGTGACGATGGTCACGCCCGTGGCGAACTGGCCCAGCGCGTCGCGGAACTCGCGCGACGAGAACGGGGCCTGAGGGGCCAGGTTGGCCATGGCGGCAGGAGGCAGGGCGGAATTCACGGGTGCAAGAACCAGGCGGCAGCAAGGCGGCAACAGGGCTGCCGCGTTTGGGACGGGCGCCCGTAGCCGGGCAGCAACCGTGCATTATGGGTGCGGATGCCGGCAGATGCGGCCGATGGGGATTTGGCCAGGGAGGTCTTTGCCTTGCGTGCGCCGTGCCGGCTCACAGCGCCATGCGCATCTGGGCGGGCGCGGCGTTCTCCTGCAGCCAGCCTGACATGCGGGCGCGCGCGCAGCGCTGCAGCCGCATCAGCAGTGCATGCTCGGGCCAGGCCAGCGCATAGCGCCGGCACAGGTCCTGCTGCATGCGCGCCAGCAGGGCGGCGGCCATCTCGGCATCGGCCAGCGCCCGGTGGGCACGCTCGGCCACGGGCAGGCCCAGGTGGGCGGTGAGCCGGCTCAGGCTGTGGCTGGGCGCGTCGGGATAGATGCGGCGCGACAGCAGCACGGTGCAGGCAAAGGGCTGGGGCGCGGCCTCGCCGGCCAGGGCCAGTTCGGACTGCCAGAACTTGCTGTCGAAGGCCGCGTTGTGCGCCACCATGGGCGCGCTGCCCACGAAGCGGGCGGCATCGCGCATCACGTCCTCGGCGGGCGGCGCGGCTGCGACCATGGCATTGGTGATGCCGGTCAGCCGCGTGATGAAGGGCGGTATCCAGGCGCCCGTGCGCATCAGGCTCTGGAAACGGTCCACGACCTGGCCGCCCTCGATCAGCACGATGGCGACCTCGGTGGCACGCGCGCCCTGGGCAGGCGCCATGCCCGTGGTTTCAAAATCGATGACGGCAATCGGCTGCGGCATGAGGCGATTGTGCCCGGCAGTGCCCGACCGGCGTGCCGGGGCGGCTATTCCTCGGCCTGGCTGCCGTCGGCCGCGCCCAGGCGCTGCACGACCTGGTCGAGCAGGGCGTAGAGCTGCTCGATCTCTTCATGGCCCACCAGGCGCTCGATCTCGGCATAGGTCTCGGAGGAATGCGGCGCGATCTCGGCCACGATGGCGTGGCCGGCCGCCGTGAGCTCGAACTCGGCGCCGCGCATGTCGCTGGCGTGGCGCGACCGCTCCACCAGCTGCCGGCCTTCCAGCGTCTTGAGCAGGCGCGAGAGGCTGGGCATGCTGATGTAGGTGGCCTGCGACAGCTCCATGGGCCGCAGCCTGTGCGTGACCGCCGCCATGGCGCGCAGCACGCGCCACTGCTGTTCGGTCAGGCCATGGGCGCGCAGCATGGGCCGAAAGCGCACCATGACCGATTCGCGGGCGCGCAGCAGCGCCATGGGCAGGGAGCGCGAGAAGGCGCGCAGCGGCTCGGGGGCAAAAGAGGTCGTGGTCTGGGGCATGTTCGGCAGCATCTGTCGGCTGGATTCTATGCAGCCGCCGCTCCCTCCCCGGAGCGGCGTTGCGCGCGCCTTGTCAGGCCGGGGCCTCAATAGGTCTGGCTTTTCGGCGCGGGGGCCGCTGCCTGCTTGAAGCGCGCAGCCAGGGCGCTGGTGGCCTGCACCAGCACGCTGGTGTCCAGGCCCACGGCCGTGAAGGTGCAGCCCAGCTCCAGGTACTTGCGCGCCAGGGCCTCGTTGGGCGTGAGGATGCCGGGCGCCTTGCCGGCGCGGCGTATGCGCGCGATGGCGTCGGCAATCGCCTCCTGCACCTCGGGATGGCCGGGGTTGCCGATGTGGCCCATGGAGGCCGACAGGTCGGCCGGGCCGATGAAGACGCCGTCCACGCCCTCGGTGGCGGCAATGGCGTCCAGGTGGGCCAGCGCCTGGCGCGTCTCCACCTGCGCCAGCACGCAGACCTGGGCGTTGGCTTCATGGGCGTAGTTGGCGCGCCGGCCCCAGGCCGAGGCGCGTGCGCCGCCCATGCCGCGGATGCCGCCCTGGCCGTCGGCCTGCGGATAGCGCGCGGCGCGCACGATGCGTGCGGCCTGCTCGGCCGTGTCCACCATGGGCACGAGCAGGGTCTGCACGCCGATGTCCAGGTACTGCTTGATCAGCATCTCGCCGACCTCGCCGTGTCCCATGGGCACGCGGGCAATGGCATGGCTGTCGGGATAGGCCGCGATGGCCTGCAGCTGCGCCAGCAGGGTGCGCGTGTCGTTGGGCGAATGCTCGCCGTCGATCAGTAGCCAGTCGAAGCCGGCGCCCGCGCAGATTTCCGCCGAATAGGCGTCGGCCAGGCCCAGCCACAGGCCGATCTGGGGTTGGTCGGCCGCAATGGCGGCCTTGAAGCGGTTCACAGGTGTCTGCATGGTGTGATTGTCCGGGCCTCAGTGGCCCATGCACAGGTACTTGGTGCTCAGGTATTCCTCTATGCCGGCGGCGCCGCCCTCGCGGCCCATGCCCGACTGCTTGACGCCGCCAAACGGCGCCACGGCCGTGCTGATGATGCCGCTGTTGATGCCCACCATGCCGTACTCCAGCGCCTCGCCCACGCGCCACACGCGGCCCACGTCGCGGGCGTAGAAGTAGGCGGCCAGGCCGTACTCGGTGTCGTTGGCCATGCGGATGGCCTCTTCCTCGGTCTTGAAGCGGAACACGGGCGCCACGGGGCCGAAGACCTCTTCCCTGGCGATGCGCATGCGGTCCGTGGCGTTGGCCAGGATGGTGGGCTCGTAGAAGGTGCCGCCCAGCGCGTGGCGCTTGCCGCCCAGCACGACCTCGGCGCCGTTCTTCACGGCATCGGCCACCAGCTCCTCGACCTTGTCCACGGCGGCCTGGTCGATCAGCGGGCCCTGGCCCACGCCGGCCTCCAGCCCGTTGCCCACCTTGAGGGCCTGCACGGCGACCTTGAGCCTGGCCATGAAGGCGTCGTACACGCCGTCCTGCACCAGCAGGCGGTTGGCGCACACGCAGGTCTGGCCGGTGTTGCGGTACTTGGAGGCCATGGCGCCTTCCACGGCGGCATCGAGGTCCGCGTCATCGAAGACGATGAAGGGCGCGTTGCCGCCCAGCTCCAGCGACATCTTCTTGAGCGTGGGCGCGCATTGCTCGGCCAGCACGCGGCCCACTTCGGTGGAGCCCGTGAAGGTCAGCTTGCGCACGGCCATGCTGGCCGTGAGCACGCCGCCGATGGCGCGCGAGGAGCCCGTGATCACGCTGAACACGCCTTCGGGAATGCCGGCGCGCTGGGCCAGCTCTGCCATGGCCAGGGCCGACAGCGGTGTCTGCTGCGCGGGCTTGACGATGATGGTGCAGCCCGCCGCCAGGGCGGGCGCGACCTTGCGCGTGATCATGGCGGCCGGGAAGTTCCAGGGCGTGATCGCGGCGCAGACCCCCACCGGCTCCTTGGTCACGATGATGCGCTTGTCGGCCCAGGGCGCGGGCACGGTGGAGCCGTAGATGCGGCGCGCTTCCTCGGCAAACCACTGCACGTAGGAGGCCGCATAGGCGATCTCGCCGCGCGACTCGGCCAGGGGCTTGCCCTGCTCGCTGGTCATGATCAGGGCCAGGTCCTCCTGGTTCTCCATCATCAGCTCGAACCAGCGATGCAGCAGGCGTGCGCGGGCCTCGGCGGTCTGCTGCTTCCAGAGGGCGAAGGCGCGCTCGGCGGCGGCGATGGCGCGCTGCGTCTCGGCCTCGCCCATGCGGGGCACATGGCCGACGGCTTCGCCCGTGGCGGGGTTGTGGACGTCGATGCGGCTGCCATCGTCGGCGGCCAGCCATTGGCCGTCGATCAGGCAGAGGTTCTTGAGCAGGCTGGGGTCGCGCAGTGCAAGCGGCATGGGAAATCTCCAATAAGGGCGGGGCAGGCGTCGGGACGACGGCGCCTAGACAAAACGGAACTGCAGCCGGCCCAGCGGGCCGTAGTCGGCATCGAACAGGTCGCCAGGCTTGGCGGCCACGGGGCGCGTGAACGAGCCCGCCAGCACGGTCTGGCCGGCCTCCAGGGCTTCGCCCCAGGGCGAGAGCTTGTTGGCCAGCCAGGCCACGCCGATGGCGGGATGGCCCTGCACGCCGGCAGCCAGGCCGGTCTCCTCGACCACGCCGTTGCAGCGCAGTATGGCGCCGCACCAGGGCAGGTCTATCACCTGGGGGTCAGCGCGGCCGGCGCCGGTGACGATGCCCGCATTGGCCGCGTTGTCGCTGATGGTGTCGTAGACCTTGCGCATGGCCTTGGTGTGGCGGTCGAATTGCTCGATGCGCGCGTCGATGATCTCGATGGCCGGAGTCACATGGTCGGTGGCGTCCAGCACGTCCTGCAGCGTGATCTCCTTGCCGCCGGGCAGGCCCGGGCCGCGCAGCGGCGCCTTGAGCACGAAGGCCAGCTCCACCTCCACGCGCGGCGCGATGAAGTGGGCGGCCGGGATGTCCAGCACCTGGCCCGGCGTGCAGCGGTAGAGCATGCTGTCGAGCAGGGTGCCGTAGTCGGGCTCGTCGATCTGGCTCGATATCTGCATGGCGCGCGAGGTCAGGCCGATCTTGTGGCCTATCACCTTGCGGCCCGCCGCGATCTGCAGGCGCACCCATTCGCGCGAGACGCGGTAGCCATCCTCCACGGTCATGCCGGGAAAGCGCTTGGAGAAATGCTCGACCTGCACGCGCGTCTTCTCGCTGCGGTCCAGCTCCTGGGCCAGTTGGGTCAACAGTTCTTGGGAAAACATTTCAAGGCCTGGAAAAGAGAGGGTGGAGGGTGCTGTGCTTGCCGTCGTAGACCTGGCCCGGGCTTTCATCGACCTGCACGGTCAGGCCCAGGTGGCGCTGCACGAACAGCGGCTGCAGATGGCGGCGCGCGCAGGCCAGCAGGGCGTCGCCGGCCTGCTGCTGCACGGCGGCCGAGCGGCCCCGGCCCATGCGCAGGTTGATGTAGATGAAGCCGTAGTCGCCATCGCCGCCCGCTGCGAGGCCCGCGGCCCCGCCATCGGCCACGGCGCTGTGCGGCGCGGGGTAGGCCAGCACGCGCGTGCCGCCCGTGGGAAAGACCTGGGCGCCGTCTTCGGCGCGCACGGTGAGCATGGTGTCGGCCAGGGCGCGGCACAGCTGCGTCATGTCGGTGTGCGCGTCCAGGCTGGCCGTGTAGAGGATGACCACGTGCGGCATTCAGGCCACCTCCATGGTGGCGGCCGTGCAGCTCACGGCGAAGATGGGAATGGGCTGGCAGTACAGCACCTGGCCCGCGCCGCGCGCGGCGGCGGCCACGGCGATGAAGCTGCGGATCTCGAAGCCGCCCTGGCCGCCGTCGCGGTAGGTCTCGGCGTCGGTGTACGACAGCAGCGCGTCCCGGTCGTTGCGGCACCAGCGGTCCATGAACTGCTGGTCCCACTCCCAGTTGACCTTGCCCGAGTCGGGCGTGGCCGGCCAGTGCGAGATGCCGCCCGTGCCCACGATGGCGATGCGCTCGGGCGCCTTGTCGCAGGCGCGGCGCAGGGCCTCGCCAAAGGCCCAGGCGCGGTGCAGCGGCGTCAGCGGCGGGCCCTGGCAGTTGATGTTGACGGGGATGATGTTCTTGTCATAGGCCGGCGTCAGAAAGTGCAGCGGGACCATGATGCCGTGGTCGAACTTCCACTCCTCGGCAAAGGCCACGTCCACGGTCTGCATGACCTCGGTGATCAGGCGCCGCGACAGCTCGGCATTGCCGGGAATGCGGTGGCGCTCTATGCCCAGCCAGGCCGGGTCCTCGATGGGCCCTTCGTAGTGGTCCGCCATGCCGATGGCATAGGCCGGCATGTTGTTCATGAAGAAGTTGGCGAAGTGCTCGGCCGCGATGACGATCACGGCGTCGGGCCGCGCCGCCTCCAGCCGTGCGCCCATGTCGCGGAAGGCGGCATGGAAGGCATCCTTGGTGGCCGGATCGGCCAGGTGTGCGCGGCCCGTGATGCCGGGCGCGTGGCTGCAAACGCCTGCAAATACCAGACTCATCTCAAACTCCTGCGATCTTTTCGTTGGTGGCTGTCGTCATCGCGTAGACGCCCGCGCGCACCGGTCCGTGCTTTTGCACGCCATCGCGCATGGCCTGCAGGTAGTCGGCCCAGGGCATGCCCAGCAGCGGCGCGAAGTGCATCAGCAGCTGGCCGTTGCAGCCCAGCACGTAGAGCTTGCCGATGTCGCCGTGGAACATGGCTTCGTACTCCTCGGGCTCCAGCGCGTACTCGGCCAGCAGCGCGGCGCGGTCCTCGGCGAAGCGCCGCTGCACCTCGGGCTCGCGGTTGAGCTGGAACAGGAATTTCTGCATGGTGTACAGGCTCATGGCGGCTCCCGGTGTCTGCCTCAGCCCAGCGTGATGTTGGCGCGGCGGATGATGGCTTCGTACTTGGCGATTTCGCTGGTGACGAAGGCCGCGAACTGCTGCGCCGTGCCGGCCTGCGAGACGATGCCGCCGCGCGCGAAGGCGTCCACCACGGCGGGCTCGGCCAGCGCCTTGACCACGGCGGCGTTGATGCGCTGCACCAGCGCATCGGGCGTGGCGCCGGGTGCCAGCAGCCCCTGCCAGGAGTTGGATTCCAGCGCCACGCCCTGCTCGGCCAGCGTGGGCACCTGGGGAGCGAACTGCGAGCGCTGGCGCGTGGCCATGCCCAGTGCCACCAGCTTGCCGCTTTGCACATGGCCACGGAACTCGGGCCAGTTGCCGAACATCACGTCCACCTGGCCGCCCAGCAGGTCGGCCAGCGCCGGGCCCTGGCCCTTGTAGGGGATGTGGACCATGTCGATGCCCATCTCCTGGCACAGCAGCGCGCCCGACAGATGGGCCGAGGTGCCGTTGCCGAACGAGGCATAGCTGAGCTCGCCGGGCCTGGCCTTGGCGCGGCTGCGCAGGTCGGCCAGCGTCTTCAGGCCGCTGCCCGGGTGGGTGGCCAGCACATGCTCGGACAGGCCCATCAGCGCCACGGGCTTGAGGTCGCGCGTGGTGTCGTAGGGCAGGTTCTTCACCAGCGTCTTGTTGGCCGTGAAGCTGTTGGCCACGCACACCAGGGTGTAGCCGTCGGCCGGCTGCTTGGACACATAGTCCACGCCGATCACCGTGCCCGCGCCGGGCTTGTTCTCCACGATCACAGGCTGGCCCAGGGACTTGCCCAGCTCGGTGCCCACCAGGCGCGCCACCAGGTCGGTGGTGCCGCCCGGCGTGAAGGGCACGATGATGCGCAGCGGCTTTGCGGGCCAGGTGCCGGACGCGCTGCCGGGCTGGGCCTGGGAAAGGCCCGGGAGCATCAGCGCTGCGGCCGTGGTGGCTGCGGTGGATTGCAGGAAATGGCGGCGTTGCATGTCTTGTCTCCTCGGTTCTCTTTGTCGTTGTCGCTGGTCGCCCGTTCAGACGCCCCAGTGCGGAATATGGTGCGA
Organism: Delftia sp. 11MD; assembly: GCF_050907895.1. Classification (NCBI taxonomy): domain Bacteria; kingdom Pseudomonadati; phylum Pseudomonadota; class Betaproteobacteria; order Burkholderiales; family Comamonadaceae; genus Delftia; species Delftia sp. 11MD. The sequence continues at coordinate 105,826 of NZ_CP194333.1, forward strand.
GCCCAGCGAGACGGCCACGTTCTTGGGCTCGCAAAAGACCTCGTAGCTCCAGCTGCCGCCCTCGCGGCCCGTGCCCGAGGCCTTGGTGCCGCCGAAGGGCTGGCGCAGGTCGCGCACGTTCTGGCTGTTGACGAAGCACATGCCGGCCTCGATGGCGGCGGCCACGCGGTGGGCGCGGCCCACGCTCTCGGTCCAGACGTAGCTGGACAGGCCGTACTGGATATCGTTGGCCAGGCGCACGGCTTCGGCCTCGTCGCTGAAGGGGATGATGCAGGCCACGGGGCCGAAGATCTCGTCCTGGGCGATCTGCATGCGGTTGTCCACGTCGGCAAACACCGTGGGCAGCACATAGTTGCCCTTGCGCACGCGCTCGGGCAGCACGGGCGCATCCAGGCCGCCGCACAGCATGCTGGCGCCTTCCTTCTGGCCCAGCTCGATGTAGTGGCGCACCTTGGCCAGGTGGCTGGCGCTGATCATGGGGCCGACGATGGTGGACTCGTCCAGCGGGTCGCCCACGGTGATCCTCCTGGCGCGCTCCACGAAGCGGTCCACGAACTTCGCATAGATGCCCTTTTGCACCAGGATGCGGCTGCCGGCCGTGCAGCGCTCGCCGTTGTTGGAGAAGATCATGAACACGGCCGCATCCAGCGCGCGCTCGAAGTCGGCGTCGTCAAAGATCACGAAGGGGCTCTTGCCGCCCAGCTCCATGCTGAACTTCTTGAGGCCGGCGGCCTGCACGATGCGGTTGCCGGTCTGGGTCGAGCCCGTGAACGAGACGGCGCGCACATCGCGGTGGCGCACCAGGGGCTCGCCCGCGTCCTTGCCGTAGCCGTGCACCAGGTTGAGCACGCCGGGCGGAATGCCGGCCTCCAGCGCCAGCTCGCCCAGGCGCGCGGCCGTCATGGGCGACAGCTCGCTCATCTTGAGCACGGCCGTGTTGCCGAAGGCCAGGCAGGGCGCCACCTTCCAGGTGGCCGTCATGAAGGGCACGTTCCACGGCGAGATCAGCGCGCACACGCCCACGGGGTGGAACAGGGTGTAGTTCAGGTGCGTGGGCGTGGGATAGGTGTGGCCGTCCACGCGCGTGCACATCTCGGCAAAGTAGTAGAAGTTGTCGGCCGCGCGCGGCACCAGCTGCTTGCCGGTCTGGGCGATGACCTGGCCGCAGTCGTTGGTCTCGGTCTGCGCGATCTCGGGCACATGGCGGGCGATCAGGTCGCCCAGCTTGCGCACGAGCTTGGCGCGTTCGGTGGCGGGCGTGTTGGCCCATTTCGGGAAGGCGTTCTTCGCGGCGGCGACGGCGGCCTGCACCTCGGCCTCGCCGCCAGCGGCAACCTCGGCCAGCACCTCCTGGGTGGCGGGGTTGACGGTCTCGAAATAGTCCTTGCCGGCGACGGCCTTGCCGTCGATCAGGTGGTCAATGCGCATGGGGATTCCTTGGCGTATGCGGTGGGTTCAGGAGGCGGCCGGCGCGTCGCCGACGATGGTGTTGACCAGGCGGCCCAGGCCTTCGATCTCGGTGACGATCTCGTCGCCCACGCGGGAGTCGGCCACGCCGTCGGGCGTGCCGGTGAGGATGAGATCGCCGGGGTTCAGCGTCATGAAGCCCGACAGGTGGGCGATCAGCGAGGGGATGTCATGCACCATGTCGCGCGTGCTGCCGTCCTGCTTGAGCTCGCCGTTGACCCAGCTGCGCAGGCGCAGGCTCATGGGGTCGGGCACATCGGCCGCATCGACGAACCACGGGCCCACGGGCGTGGCGCCGTCGCGGTTCTTCACGCGCAGGTTGGGCCGGTAGAAGTTCTCCAGGTAGTCGCGTATGGCGTAGTCGTTGGCCGTGCAGTAGCCGGCGACCACGCTGTAGGCGTCTTCGCGGCGCACGTTGCGGCAGGTCTTGCCGATGACCACGCCCAGCTCGCACTCGAAGTGCATGTAGGCCACGTCGGCGGGCCGGTACGTGTGGCCGTGGTGGCCGTTCAGCGTGTTCGGGCCCTTGAGGAAGACCAGCGGCTCCTCGGGCGCCTTGTTGAAGGCGATTTCCTTGGCATGGTCCGCATAGTTCAGGCCCAGCGCGAAGACGGTGCCGAACTGCAGCGGCGGCAGCCACTGCACGGCGGTCTCCGCCACCAGGCGGCCATCGGGCAACTGCACCTGTCTGTGCGGGCCTTCGGTGACCTGCAGGCTCTGTCCTTCGAAGATGACGCGTCCGTGCTTCATGCTGCTGCTCCCTGTTCTGCCACCACCGAATGCGTGAGCCGGCCCAGGCCGGGCACCTCGATGACCACGCGGTCCCCGGGCCGCGCCAGCGGCGCGCCTTCGCCCGGGCCCAGCAGCAGCACGTCGCCGGGCGACAGCGTCATGAATTCGGTCACGTCGGCCAGCAGCCTTGCGGGCGAGCGCACCAGGTCGGCAAAGCCGCGCTGCCAGACCTGTTCACCATTGATGGACACCGTGAGTTCTGCCGCTTGCGCATCGAAGCCTGCGCCGCGCACCGGCGTGCCCAGCGGGCAGAAACCGTCGCGGCAGCGCTGGCGGATGGCGGGGCGGTAGTAGTTCTCGTGCGGCAGCGTGAGGTCGCTGGCGATCAGCCAGCCGGCCACATGGTCCAGGGCCGTTGCTTCGCTGACGCGCGTGGCGCTGCGGCCGATCACCAGGCCGATGCTGGCATCGACGCGGACCTCGCCGGGATCGGCCGGCACGGCCACCGCAGCGCCATCGCGCGCCCAGGTGTTGCGCGGCTTGAGATAGAGCACGGGGGCGCGCGGAGCGGCCTTGTAGGGCGCGCTGTCGAACTGCGGCGACAGGCGCTGCACGGTGGCCTGCTGGTTGAGCAGCGTGCCGTAGACCGTGCCCAGCGCAAGGCCGTCATCCAGGAGAAAGGGCTGAATCTGCATGGTGTGGATTTAGTTAACGTGGTAATTATTGTTTGTGCAACAAGCCCCGTCAACACGGGGGATTCAGGGTTTTCCCAGGCCGCAGCAAAAAGCCCCTGCACGGCGAACCGTGCAGGGGCTTGAAGGGGGTACCGGGTGCGGCCGGTACAGAAGGCGCGCGGGCGTCAGCCGCGTCGGCGGCGCAGTGCGGCCATGCCGCCCAGGGCCAGCGCCAGCAGCGCCTGGGCCAGCGTGGACAGGCCGGGCACGGGGGTGGCCGTGGCGCCGGGCGGCAGGGCCGCAGGCGCGGCCACCGCCACGGGGTCCACGATGACGCCGTTGACGATCAGGTCGCTGTCGCCCGTCTGCCCGTCGGTGATGTCGAAGCTCACCGAGCGGCGGTCGGGTGCGAAGCGGTAGGCCGATGCGGCCAGCTCATACCAGTGCGCCGTGGGCGTGGCGGCCGTGGGGCCGTACTTCCAGAGCGTGGCCTGGGCGGGTGCGGCTTCAGGCAGGTCCATGCGGATGGTGGCCATGGAGCCCGGCGTGCCGCCCATGAGCACGAAGCTCAGGCTGCCGTAGGGCATGCGCAGGCCGCCCGGCAGCGGGCTTTGCGAGGGCGCAGGCTGAAAGCCTGCCGAGTTCGAGGCGAACTGCCACTGGTCTGCACCCACATTGCCCGTGCCGTTGCTGACGCCCGCCGTGTTGCTGCCCGTGCCGATCTGCGTGCCGATGGGCACGGGCTTGCTCAGCGCCAGCACAGCCGGCGCGCTGGCCGTGCCCGAGGCCGGCAGGTTGACCGCATGCACGCGGTAGCTCACGGCGGGGTCCAGGCCGGTGAAGGACAGCGTGGCGGCCGTGCCGGCCGCGGTGCTGACCGTGTTGCTGGCAGGGGCCGGCAGGCCGGCGGCATCCAGGCCGGCCATGACCTGTTCCCAGCTGGGGACGGGGACGGGGGCGTTGGCGGGCAGGGCCACGGCGCGCAGGCTGCCGCCCACGCTGGGCGTGGCCTGGACCACGGCCGATGTCTGGTCCACGGCCTGGGCGGACAGGGCCACGGTGGACAGGGCGGGTACCGCCAGGCTGTCCAGGCGCGCCTTTTTCCAGGCGGCATGGGGCAGGTCCTTGGCCACGGTGCCATCGCCGTAGAAATCGGCATCGCCGCAGTCGCTGAGGATGTCCACGCTGCCGCCCGCGTCCAGGCTGGCGGGCATGGCGCCTATGCCTTCGGCCGAGCAGGCGGTGTGGGGCGCGGTGATGGCGGCCAGGTCGGCAGCGCGCGGGCGCAGGTTCAGGGCCAGGCCTGCGCTGTTCACGCGGCCGTCCCAGGAATAGAGCTGGAAGTTGCGCGGCGCGGTGCCCGTGGCGCTGGCCGAGGGGCCGGCAATGATCAGGTACTCGTCGGCCGCATTTTTGCGGATTTCGCGGATGCCGCGGCCGCCCAGGTCCAGGCGAATCGGCTGGCCCATGGTCGCGCTGCCCTTGCTGCCGCCATCGGCCGCAGGCAGGGCCGCGAAGTTGGTCACGGGCACGATCAGCGCATGCGTGCGGCCCGTGGCGTCGTCGGCCGTGACGGCGGGCGCGCCCGGCGCCGGCACCAGCGGCGCGCGAAAGCCCAGCCATGCGGCGCCGTCGTCGGGGCTGGTGGACATGCCTTCGATGGAAAAACCGCTCATCGTCTCGGCCTCGGGCGCCTTGGTGGCGCCGCCGTCCGAGCTGGCCACCAGGCCCAGATAGTTGGCGGCAAGGCCGTCATGCGCGGCCGCGTCCCAGCTGCGCAGGTCCTCGCGCAGCCAGCGGTAGTAGCCACTGGCGGTCAGCGCCGTGGAGGCGCCGGAGCCGGTCACATCCATCGCCGCCAGGCGCCAGCGGTCGGTGCGCGACTTGCCGCTCTTGTTGTTGGAGTGCGAGCCCGCCACGTACACGCGGCTGCCCAGGGCAAAGCTGGCCTCGATGTCCATTTCCTCGTCGCTCTTGCAGCTGTCCAGGCCCGTGAGGCCGGGGGCGGTGCAGGCGGCGGCATCGGCCAGGCCCAGGGCGGTCCTGTCCAGCATCAGCGGCTTGACGGGCAGCCCGCCGGCCGGGCCATAGGCCGAGAAGGAGTTGCCGGCCGGCAGCGCATTGCCCGAGGCATCCTGGGCAGGCGCCTCGTCGTCGCCCACCAGCATGGTGGCGGCATCGATGACGATGGCCGTCGATGCGTCCGAGCGCCCGGCCAGCCAGCGCGGGCTGGTGTTGGCTGCGGTGTTGGCCGAGGCCGCGTACTTGATGGTGCGGCTGACGGAGGCGCCGCCCGCGTTGATCAGCGTGACGGTGATGTCGGCATAGCCCACGCCCGTGGGCGTGATCCTGAGCACGGCGCTGCCGGCCTGGTTGGACGCGGCCAGGCCGGCGTCGGCCACCACGGCCTGGTTGCTCGAACGCGCAGTGACCTGTACGCCGCCAGCGCCCCCCGCATCCTGCACCGTGAAGCCGATGCCTGCCGAGGCCAGCGGGTCGTTGGCGTCGCCGACCACGCCGGAAAACGCGGTCAGTTCGGGCAGCGAGGCCGTCGGCGGGGCCGAGGCCATGAAAGGCACGCTCACTGCAGCCGTGCTCCCGCCGAGGCCGTTGACGGCGCGCACGCGCAGCGTATAGCTGCCGGGCTGCAGGCCTTCCAGCGCCTGGCTGTTGCCCAGGGCCACGGCCGTGGAGGCTACCGATGCAAAGCTGTCCTGCGACAGCTCCACCACGTAGTAGGCGGCGCCCGGCACGGCGTCCCAGGCGGCCGTCACGCGGTTGCCGGCCGGGGTGGCCGCCAGGTTGGAGGGGGCGGCGGGCACGGTCGCCGGCACGGTCTCCAGCGGAGCCCAGGCCACGCCATAGAACACGCCGTCCTGCGGCGCGGCGATGGACTCGGCCGTGCCCGACAGCGTGCCGGCGTAGCCGCCGTGATCGAAGGCGCGGTACAGGCGGCCCGTGGTGTCGGTGGCCATCAGCATCACATTGCCGCCGCCGGTATCGAAGGCGGCCAGGCCGTGGACCTTGGACAGGCCGGCAATGGAGCCTGCGGGCTGCCAGCTGGTGCCGTCCATCGAGAGGCGGAATTTCCGGATGGCGCCGGTATCGTTGTCCGCCACGTAGACGGTGTTCGCCAGGGCGGGGCCGCCATCGAGTTGCAGGAAGGCGATGCCGCGGTAGGTGGAGGGCGTCAGGCCCGCCAGGGGCAGGGCCGTCTGGATGCCCGTGGTCGGCAAATTCGTGCCGATCTGGTTGAGCGAGCCTCCGTTGATGGCGGCGATCAACTGGCCGCCGGCGACCGCCAGGCCCTGGACATTGCTGCTGTTCAGTTGGGAGATGCCCGTGCCGTCGGCAGCCACATGCCAGATGCCATTGTTGGCCGTGGCCGTACCCTTGCCGCTGGCCCAGACGGCGCCGCAGTCGCTGCTGGCTGCTGCGCGGATGGTGTCCTTGCTGAAGGCCGTGGTGCCGAGCGGGCGCAGGCTTTTCACGTCGGAGTCGAACCCCACCACGGCCACGGCGCGCGGGGCCGCCGCTGCAGTGACGCCGTTGGGCTCGGTGCCGCCGGTGGCCACGGCATAGCCGGGAACCACCAGGCACAGGCCATTGTCCGAGCGGTTGAGCAGGCCTTCCGAGCCCTTGCTGCTGGCCGTCAGCGGCGTCGCTCCGCCTGACAGCGGCAGCGATTGCACCAGCGTGCCGTCCACGCGGTACTCATCCAGGAACACGGGCAGCGCGCCTGTGCCCGTGCCCACGCGGTAGGCCACCAGGTTGCCCGGGGTGAAGGGCGCGGACCATGCAGCGCCACACAGGGCCAGGCAGGCCGTTGCAATCGCCTTGTGCCGCCAATCCAAAGTACTCGCGCGCATGCTCACCATCCCCCTGTGTGACAAATCGCGCGACTGTAAGAGGCGGCTGTGACAGCCCGGTGACGGCAGGCCCGCAGGATGGTGGGAAGGCACCATGCAAAAAAAAGACGGCTCCCTCAGGGGAGCCGTCCTTGCCTCATTGCGCCGTGATGCCCGCGCTTTGCTTTTTCTGGTTATGGGCGCTGCGTGTGCACGGGGCAGCGTATCGAGCGGTCGATCAGCGGATCAGCAGCACAGGCACCTGGCTGCCGGCCAGCACCTGGGTGCTGACCGAGCCCATGACCAGGCGGCCCAGCGTGCCGTGGCCATGCGTGCCCATGACCAGCAGGTCGAACTTGCCTTCTTCGGCCGCCTTGATGATGGAGTCGGCAATCGGGCCGACCTTGCTCAGGCGGGCTGCCTGCACGCCGTGCTCGGCCAGGTAGCTGCACACGGGGTCCAGCACCTTGGTCGACTCCTCGGCGTAGTACTCGTCCACCACGTCCTTGCCCAGGGCGGCGCGCGCGCGGGCCGGCAGCTGGGGCTGGACGGTGATGGCGCTGTAGCTGTGGGCCGAACCCAGGATCTCCGGGTGCGAGGTCAGGTAGGCCAGCATCTTCTGGGTGTAGGGGCTGCCATCGACAGCGAGCAGGATGTTCATGAAGGTCCTCCTTGGATATGGCCCGAGACTAAGCCCAAGCCGGGGTGGAGTGCTTGATCCAGGTCAAGCACGGGCCGGTGCCTCTGCCGCCCCTGCGGTCGCATGCACCGGCAACTCGATGGTAGAGCGCGGCGAAAACCCCTCCTGCTCGCCCTTGCGCGCGTAGCCCAGCGGGTTGGCCACCACGCGGCAGCGCCAGGCGCTGCCATCGCCGCGCAGGCCCTCGGCCACATAGTCGCTGGGCGAATGCAGGTGGCCGTGCAGCCACAGATCGGCAAAGGGCAGCAGTTCATCCAGCACGTTGCAAAAGCCGGCCGTGCCCGGCACCAGGCCGTAGCGCGGGTCGGCGCTGCGCAGGCTGGGCGCGAAATGCGTGACGGCCACCGTGGGGCCATCGAAGGGCCTGGCCAGCGCCTGGCGCAGCCATTGCTGGCAGACCAGCGACTGCTCGCGCATGGGCTCGGCCAGGAAGGGCTCGCCGTCGCGCGTGCCGCCGGTCTTTTGCAGGTAGAAATTGGCGGCGCGAAAGGCCTTCTCGCGCAGTTTGAGCAGCCGGGCCAGATCGGTCACGCCTTCATGCATGGACATGGCGTCGTAGTCGCTCCACAGCGTGGTGCCCACGAAGCGCACGCCGTCCAGCACGGCCGTCTCGCGCTCCAGCCAGACCATGCCCATGCGCTCGCAGGTGGCACGCAGGCGGGCGTGGGCGGCGTCGAAGTCCTGCATGTCGTACTCATGGTTGCCCGGCACGAAGATCACGGGGCAGGGCCAGCCCGCGTACTGGGGCAGGGGAGAGAAGCGCTCCAGCCCGAAATCCTGGCCCGGCAGCAGGCTGCCGCTCTGGTAGGAGCCTATGTCGCCGGCCAGCACCAGCACGTCGGCATCGGGTGCGGGCTCGGCGATGAAATGCGGATGGGCCTCGAGGTGCAGGTCGGACAGCAGCTGGATCTTCATGCGGCCAAGTGTAGAACCTGCGCTGGCGCGGGCGCCCCGCAAACGGCGCTCAGGTGTGCGGGAAGGTCGCCTCTGCAGAGCGCGTGAGCGTGCGCAGCAGCCAGTCGTAGGCCTGAGGATGCTGGCCGCGCCGGCGCCACAGCGCGTCCACGTGCACGGGCTGCACGTCGAAGGGCAGCTCGCGCAGCACCAGCTTGTCGGCCATGCCGGTCACGGGCACGAAGTGGCGCGGCAATATGGTCAGCAGGTTGGAGGTCATGACCACGCGCCCGGCCGTGAAGAACTGGTTGACGGTAAGCACCACCTGGCGCGTGCGGCCCAGCGAGGCCAGGGCCTCGTCGATGAAGCCGAAGGAGCGGCCCGAGAAGCTCACCAGCATGTGGCGCGCCGCGCAGTAGTTGTCCAGCGTCAGCGGCACATCGGCCAGCGGATGGCCCTGGCGCATCACGCACAGGTACTCGCCTTCATACAGGCGCCGGCTGTCGAAGGCCACCAGGGCGCCCGACTGCGCGCGCGCCGTCAGGTCGGCCAGCGCGGCGGGGAAGTAGCCCACGGCCATGTCGGCCTCGCCGGCCTCCAGCAGGCTGCGCGGGTCGCGCGTGGTCAGCGGCAGCACGCGGATGCCGATGCCGGGCGCCTCGCGCTCCAGCAGGCTGAACATGGGAGGAATCAGCGTGGCGGCCGTGGCGTCGGCCATGGCCAGCACAAAGGTGGCGGTGGCGGTGGAGGGGTGGAATTCGCCTGGCGTCAGCGTGTCCTGCAGTTGCTGCAGCGCCTCGCGGATCACGGGCCACAGCGCCAGCGCGCGCGGCGTGGGCTCCACGCCCTGGCCCTGGCGCACCAGGAGCTCGTCGCCCAGCGCCTCGCGCAGGCGGCGCAGCGCATTGCTCACGGCCGGCTGGGTGATGGCCAGCTTGTGGGCCGCCCGCGTGAGGCTGCGCTCCGCCATCACCTCGTCGAAGACGCGCAGCAGGTTCAGATCCAGTGTGCGGAAGTTCAGGGCGGACATGGCCGTGGCAGCGAGCGCTGAGTCATCACTGGTGTGAATGCTACAGATTCAAGATATAAATTTGAAGAACTCTAGGGTAAACCCTATAGTTACACCTAGTCGCCCGCCACGCCGTCAAAAGCGGCCATTTAACTGGGTTTATCTGCCATGAGCAACTTCATTTACAACTCCTACTGTGTCGAGCACCCTGGTGTGGTGCATGTCTATCAAGCCGCCGACGACCGCAAGAGCGCCGTCAAGCGTTTCTCCGGCAAGCGCGGCGCCAGCGCCCTGCTGCTCGCTGCCCTGGTGGCCGCGCTGATGGTGGTGGTCAACGAGGTGGCCCACAACTGGACCGACGGCCACATGCTGGGCGCCTGGGTCGTGCTGTGGGTTGCCGCCTTCATGGGCTTGGCCCTGTTCTCCGCCCCCGCCCGCCGCGCCGCCATGATGGCCCGTGCCGGCTACCGCGCCTGGACCGAGAGCCGCCAGCAGGCCGCCGCTGACGAGCGCATCTGGAACGCCGCCCTGCAGGACGCCCGCCTGATGGCCGACCTGGCCCGCGCCATGGATAGGCAAGGTAGCTGATCTCTGCCTGGGGCGCCTTGCGGCGCTCCTCCAAAAAAAGCCGCTGCCCACAAGGCGCGGCTTTTTTGTTGTCTGGGGGCGTCGTTGAAACGCCACAAAAAAGGCCTCGCAGTGCGAGGCTTTTTCCATGGGTCGAGAGCTACTCAGGGATTCATTGTTCTGTGCATCTTCCACAGTCCATGAAACGGGCGCTGCCCAAAGCAAGGGGCACCGAGGAAGGGCCGCCCCGCACCGAGGGTGCCGTCCCCCCCCCCGCGAAGCGAGAGGGGGAAGCGGCGTAGCCGCTCAGGGGAAGCTTTATGTGCCCAGGCGCTTTTCCAGTTCGGCCTTGGTCACCAGCAGCTCCTGGGGCAGCTTGTGGGCCAGCTTGTCGAAGTGCTCGGTGTGCAGCTGCATTTCCTCGGCCCAGGCGGCCTTGTCGATGCTGGTCACGCTGGCGAACTGGTCGGCGGAGAAGTCCAGGCCGGTCCAGTTGATCTCGGCGTACTGGGGCGCAATGCCGAAGGCGGTCTGCTCGCCCTGTGCCTGGCCTTCGAGGCGGTCGATCATCCACTTGAGCACGCGCATGTTCTCGCCGTAGCCGGGCCAGACGAACTTGCCGTCGGCGTTCTTGCGGAACCAGTTGGTGGTGAAGATCTTGGGCAGGGCCGCGCCCTGGGCCTGGATCTTGGCGCCCAGCGTAAGCCAGTGCTGGAAGTAGTCGCTCATGTTGTAGCCGGCAAACGGCAACATGGCGAAGGGGTCGCGGCGCACCACGCCCTGGGCGCCGAAGGCGGCGGCCGTGGTTTCCGAGCCCATGGTGGCGGCCATGTAGACGCCTTCGGTCCAGTTGCGGGCCTCGGTCACCAGCGGCACGGTGGTGGAGCGGCGGCCGCCGAAGATGATGGCGTCGATCTTCACGCCCTTGGGATCGTCCCAGGCTTCGTCCAGCGCGGGGTTGTTGGTCGCGGCCACGGTGAAGCGGGCGTTGGGGTGGGCGGCCTTGGCGCCGGTCTCGCGGGCGATCTGGGGCGTCCAGTCCTTGCCTTGCCAGTCGATCAGGTGATCGGGCAGCTTGCCGGTGTCCTTGTCCATGCCTTCCCACCACACGTCGTTGTCGTCGGTCAGCGCGACGTTCGTGAAGATCACGTTCTTGTCGAGGCTGGCCATGCAGTTGGGGTTGGTGTGGTAGTTCGTGCCCGGGGCCACGCCGAAATAGCCGGCTTCGGGGTTGATGGCGCGCAGCGAGCCGTCGGCCTGGGGCTTGATCCAGGCGATGTCGTCGCCGATGGTGGTGACCTTCCAGCCTTCGAAGACCTTGGGCGGCACCAGCATGGAGAAGTTGGTCTTGCCGCAGGCGCTGGGGAAGGCCGCAGCCACGTGGTACTTCTTGCCTTCGGGGTTGGTCACGCCCAGGATGAGCATGTGCTCGGCCAGCCAGCCCTGGTCGCGGCCCATGGTGGAGGCGATGCGCAGCGCAAAGCACTTCTTGCCCAGCAGGGCGTTGCCGCCGTAGCCCGAGCCATAGCTCCAGATTTCGCGCGTCTCGGGGTAGTGGACGATGTACTTGGTCTTGTTGCAGGGCCAGCTGGTCTGGTCCTTCTCGCCTTCGGCCAGGGGCGCGCCCACGGTGTGCACGCAGGGCACGAACTCGCCTTCCACGCCGATCACGTCATACACGGCACGGCCCATGCGGGTCATGATCTTCATGTTGACGGCCACATAGGCGCTGTCGGACAGCTCCACGCCCACGTGGGCGATGGGCGAGCCCAGCGGGCCCATGGAGAAAGGCACCACATACATGGTGCGGCCGGCCATGCAGCCGTCGAACAGCGGCTGCAGCGTGGCGCGCATCTCGTTCGGGGCCATCCAGTTGTTGGTCGGGCCTGCGTCTTCCTTGTTGGCCGAGCAGATGTAGGTGCGGTCCTCGACGCGCGCCACGTCGGACGGATCGGACCAGGCCAGGTAGCTGCCGGGGCGCTTGACGGGATCGAGCTTCTTGAAGGTGCCGGCATCGACGAGCTGCTGGCACAGCTGCTCGTATTCCTCCTGCGAGCCATCGCACCAATGGATTTTGGCGGGCTTGCACAGTGCGGCCATCTCGGCCACCCAGGCGATCAGGCGGCTGTTCTTGACATAGGCGGGGGCCTGGATGTTCAGGCCTTGCATGACGGGTGCGTTCATCGCGGAGCTTCCTTCAATTGAAAAAACCAGTTTTTCAAAGGGGACGCGCCTGCTGCACCGCGCCAACTTTGAGAAACGGGCTCTCGTTCAGTCGGCGCGCGAAGGAAGCTCTTCTCTAGGCGGCGAAGCGGCGCTGGCGGAAGCTGGCGGCGCACCGGCTGGGGATTCGATTCTAGGGAGCGGTCACGAATTTGTCAGCAAACGAATGGCAAAAACTATGCATTCTATGCATTGAAGTATGCAATATGAACGATGAAATTGCCTGTTGAAAAGGCAAGCAAAAAGCCCCGCAAAGCGGGGCCTGGTGCAGGGGCAGGAGGGCCGGATTCAGGCCATGTTGACGGCAATGAAGGCCAGCAGAAACATCAGCACGGCGCCTGCCAGGGGCAGGATGACAGGCATGTAGGGGACGACGGCCTCGGTGGCGTCTTCGGGGGCCGGCTGCTCGCCGTGGTGCGCTGCGGGATCGTGCGTCATGCAAAAGCTCCTGGCTTGCCAATGGGGATGCCTGATTCTAGGCAGGCCTGTCCCCTGGCGCCTTCGGGGAAAGCCATGACATCGGGCCTGCTAGACGGCATTGACCTGCATGCCTTCGGCCTGAAGGGCGGCTATGACCTCGTCGATATGGGCCTTGTTGCGCGTCTGCAGCACCAGCTCGATTTCCACGCTCTGCGCGGCCAGCATGGTGAAGGCGCGCTGGTGGTGGACTTCCTCGATATTGGCGCCCGCTGCAGCCACCGTGGCCGTGATGCGCGCCAGCACGCCGGGCACGTCGCGCGCGCTGACCTTGATGCGCGCCAGCCGCCCGGAGCGCACCATTCCGCGCCCGATGATGGCTGCCAGCAGCAGCGGATCGATATTGCCGCCCGACAGGATCATTCCCACCTTCTTGCCCGCAAAGCGCTGCGGATGGCGCAGCAGCGCGGCCAGGCCTGCGGCGCCCGCGCCCTCGACCAGGGTCTTCTCGATCTCCAGCAGCATGAGCACGGCCTGCTCGATGTCGCCCTCATCGACCAGCAGCATGTCGTCCACCAGGCGTGCCACGACTTCCTGCGTGATCGCGCCGGGCTGGGTGACGGCAATGCCTTCGGCGATGGTCGAGGTGCCCATCGGCAGCTCGGCCTGGCGTACGGCATTGAACATGGACGGAAAGCGCTGGGTCTGCACGCCGATGATTTCGATGTCCGGGTTCAGCCCCTTGGCCGCCGTGGCCACGCCCGCGATCAGGCCGCCGCCGCCAATGGCCACGACCAGCAGGTCCAGATCCGGCTGTTCGGCCAGCATTTCCAGCGCCAGGGTGCCCTGGCCCGCCGCGATCTGCTCGTCGTCATAGGGATGGACAAAGCACAGGCCCTGCTGCTCGGCCAGCGCGTAGGCGTGCTGGCGCGCCTCGGCCAGGGAGTCGCCGTGCAGCACGACCTCGGCGCCGAAGCCGCGCGTGCGCTCCACCTTCACCCCCGGCGTGAAGCGCGGCATGACGATGACGGCACGCACCCCCAGGCGCTGCGCGTGGTAGGCCACGCCCTGGGCATGGTTGCCGGCGCTCATGGCGACCACGCCGCGCGCGCGCTCCTCGGGCGAGAGCTGGGCCAGCTTGTTGAGGGCGCCGCGTTCCTTGAACGAGGCCGTGAACTGCAGGTTCTCGAATTTGAGATACACCTGCGCGCCCGTGATCTGGGACAGCGTGCGCGATTCCACGCAGGGCGTTTCGAGCACGGCGCCGCGCAGGCGGCCGGCGGCGTTCTGGATGTCTTGGAGGCTGAGCATGGCGCATTGTGGCGCACACGCGGGCCTGCCCGCGCCAGGCCATGCAATGGATTCCCCGCAGCCAGCGTGGTGCAGGGGGCTTTCATAAAATAAGAATCATTCTTGTCTGTGGGGCGCGCACCGCTCCGGCTGGCCATGGCTTTCTCCTCTGTCCAAACACCTGCACGCCCTCCGCGCTGGCTGGGGCGGGGCACGCTGCGTGCCTGTGACTTCAGCGGGCCCGACTACCGCATCCTCGATGCCGAGGTCACGGCGCAGGATGCGCTGCTGGCCGGGCACCTGCAGGCCTGGCAGGTCCAGCCCGGCTTGTGGCTGCATGGCGTGGAAGCCCGCGACCTGCGCACCATGAGCACGCGTTCGCCGGCCGTGCCGGGCCTGCACATGGTCGTGCTGCTGGAGGGGTGCGTGGACGTGGCCTTCGGCAACCAGGGCCTGCAGCTGCAGGTGGCGCCCGCCAGCGCCGCCGGTGCCCATGTGCAGGCCTGCGGGGCCGTCATCCACACGCGGCCCGGCGACATGTTCATGCGGCAGTGGCGGCGCGGCAAGTTCGAGCGCAAGCTCAGCATCACCGTGCAGCCGCAGTGGTTTGCCGCACAGACCCTGCCCATGGCGGCGCCGCCGCTGCTGCAGCACTGGATGGAGCAGCAATTGCTGGCCATACGGCCCTGGCAGCCCTCGCCGCGCGCCGTGGCGGTGGCCGAGCAGATCATCCAGCTGGCACGCGAGGGCTCGGCGCCCCTGCTGCTGGCCAGCCGCACGCTGGAGCTGGTGCACGAGGCCGTGCAGTCCCTCGAGGTGCCCGAGCCCGATCCGGCGCAGACCGTGCCGGGCGTGCTGGGCGTACGCGAGCACCGGCGCATGGCGCGCCTCAAGGCCCTGCTGGACAGCGGCGGCGACGGCTGCCGCACGCTGGCCGAGATCGCACGCGAAGTGGGCCTGAGCGCCAGTGCGCTGCAGCGCCAGTTCCGCCTGGCCTATGGCTCCAGCATCGACGAGTACCGGCGCGAGCAGCGGCTGGCGCGCGCCTGGGCCGCGCTGGAGCAGACGGGCTGCAGCGTGGCCGAGGTCGCGCATGGGGCCGGCTATTCCAGCGCGGCCAACTTTTCCACGGCCTTCAAGCGCCGCTTCGGCATCTCTCCCAAGCTGGTGCGTGCCCGGGTCTGACGCCCGGCGGGCGTCTTTGGCGCGTGGCGCAAACATCGGCAGGCCTGCCGCAAAGCCTGCTTGCGCCAGGCGGTGCTGCAATCTGGCAAAAGAAAGGACATACGCGAATGACACAGCTGCAGGCGCGCACCTCGGTGCACATGGACAGGCCCGACGAAGCCATTGCCGCCATCGTCGGGCACATGCAGGAGCACGACATCACCGTGCGCCGCGAAGGCACGCGCTGGGTGGCCGACTACGAAGGCGGCCGGGGCCAGCTGTGGCTGGAGGGCCGGCAGGTGCATGCCGAGGTGGCGGCACCCGGCGTGGAGCTGCTGCAGGACATGAAGCTCATGCTGGCCCACCTGCTGCTGGAGGCCACGGGCGCCGCCGACGGCTCCCTGGCCTGGGAGGGTGACGGCGCCGCGCTGCAGCGCCCGCCGGCCTTCCGCGTGCTGCAGGTGCTGGCCGTGCGCGATCTCACGCCGCACATGCGCCGCGTGCGCTTTGCCTGCGACGACATGGCGCGCTATGCGCAGGACACCCACATCCACGTCAAGCTGCTGTTTCCGCAGCCGGGCGTGACCGAGCCCGAATGGCCCACGCTGTCGGCCAGCGGCCTGCTGCGCCTGCCGGAGGGTGACATGCGCCTGGACATGCGCACGTACACCATGCGTGCGATGGGAATGGCCCAAGACGGCGCCAACGGATGGATCGACGTGGACTTCGTGCTGCACGAGGACGCCGGCCCCGGGTCGGCCTGGGCCGCGCGCGCCCAGCCGGGCCAGCGCATCGGCATGACCGGCCCCGGCGGGCGCACGGCCACCCCGGCCGACTGGATGCTGCTGGCCGGCGACGACACCGGCCTGCCCGCCATGCTGCGCATTGCGGCCGCCCTGCCGGCGCACACGCGCGGCCATGTGTTTGCCGAGGTCCAGGGTCCGCAGGACGAGCAGCCCGTGCAGGCGCCCGCAGGCCTGCAATGGCACTGGCTGCACCGGGGCGCTGCCGAGGCCGGCACCACCACGCTGCTGATCGACGCGCTGCGCGCCGTGCGCTGGCCGGATGCGTTGGCCGGTCATCCCGCCAGCCGCTTCGTCTGGGCCGCTGGCGAATTCGACACCGCCCAGGCCGTGCGCCAGTGGGCGCGCGAGGAGCGCGGTCTGGAAAAGCACGAGCAGCTGGTCGTGGCCTATTGGCGGCGCGGCATGAGCGAGTCGGATTTCAAGGCCGCGAAGTAGGCCGCCAAGTAGGCCGCGAAGCAGGCCACGCAGGAGGCCGGCGCCTCAGGGGGCGCTGCGCTCCTGACGCAGCAGAAACTTCTGCAGCTTGCCTGTGGGCGTGCGCGGCAGGCTGGCCGCAAAGACGAATTCACGCGGGATCTTGTAGCGCGCCAGCCTGTCGGCCAGGAACTGCTGCAGTGCCTCGGCCTCCGGCGCGGCCTCGCCGCGCGTCACCACGTGGGCGACGACGGTCTCGCCCCATTCGGGGTGGGGCCGGCCCACGACGGCGACGTCGGCGACCTGGGGATGGGCCGAGATCGCATCCTCCACCTCCTTGGAATAAACGTTCTCGCCCCCTGTGATGACCATGTCCTTGGTCCGGTCCACGATGAAGAGATAGCCCGCGTCGTCCAGGCGCGCAAGATCGCCCGTGCGGTACCAGCCGCCGGGCGCGAGGGCGGCGGCCGTGGCCTGGGCGTCGTGCAGGTAGCCGTCCATCACGCTGCCGGTGCGCAGCCAGATCTCGCCGGTGTCGCCCGGGCCGGCATCCTCGCCGTCGTCGCGCACCAGGCGCATGTCCACGCCGGGCAAGGCCACGCGGCCTATGGAGCCTGCGCGCTCCACCTGCTCCTCGGGGTAGAGCGTGGTGCCCGTGGGGCCGGTCTCGGTCATGCCGTAGACCTGGTAGAAGCGGTCGCTGCGGTAGGCCGTGGCCAGCTTGCGAGCCATGTCGGCGCCGATGGGGCCGCCGCCGTAGACCCAGGCGCGCACGCTGCTCAGGTCGTAGCGGGCAAAGTCGGGCAGCATCTGCAGCGGCGCGAAGTAGGAGACGG
The DNA here is from genome assembly GCF_050907895.1 of Delftia sp. 11MD. Lineage (NCBI taxonomy): Bacteria > Pseudomonadati > Pseudomonadota > Betaproteobacteria > Burkholderiales > Comamonadaceae > Delftia > Delftia sp. 11MD. The sequence continues at coordinate 122,867 of NZ_CP194333.1, forward strand.
GGGCGCCGAAGTACAGCGTCACGCCCTCGTCCTGCACGGCCTGCAGGAAATGCTGCGGGTGGTACTCGCGCAGCAGCACCACGGTGCCGCCCATGTACAGCGTGCCGCCAAACCAGTTGTTGAGCGGCGAGGAATGCCAGATGGGCATGGCCATCAGCGTGCGTTCCTCGCGCGTGATGGACAGGCCCAGCGCGGCCGTGATCGCCGCCAGCGTGACGGCGCGGTGGCTCAGCAGGCAGCCCTTGGGCCGGCCCGTGGTGCCGGAGGTGTAGAGCACCTGGGCGATGTCGCCATCGGCGGGCCGCGCGCCTTCCAGGGGCCTGGCGGCCGCCACCAGCGTGTCCCAGTCCTGGACACCCGGGACGGCCTCTTGCGCCTCGGTCACAAGGCGGGCGCAGGGGTGTGGCGCGGCGGCGACCACGGGCGCGAGTGCGGCGTCAAACACCAGGGCCTTGCACTGCGCGTGGCCGAGGATGTACTGCAGCTCGGGCGCCTGCAGCTTGTGGTTGACGGGCACCAGCGCGGCGCCCAGGCGCCAGGCGCCGAACAGGGCTTCGACAAAGCCCGGCGTGTTCAGGCACATCAGGGCCACGGTATCGCCCCGGCCCACGCCCTGGGCCTGGAGGACGGCGGCAGCGCGCTGCGAGCGCCGCTGCATGTCGGCATAGCTGATGGAGGCGCCGCGGTCGCGCAGAAAGGCCTTGGCAGGCGTCTTGCGCACGGCGCTGTCGAAGGCGTCGAGCAGGTTCATGTCTTGTCTCCTTGTGCTTTGTTGTGTGGCGGGCCGGCGGCCACTTCAGGCGGGCAGCGCGCGCTGAAGGATGGCGGCAATGTCCAGGCCTGCGGGATCGAAGGCGCCCGCCACCATGGCGCCCTGCTGCGCCCCCAGGCGCGTGGCGATGAAGCCGTCGGCCATGGCGGGCGGCGCATGGCGGCGCAGCAGGCAGGCCTGGGCCAGCAGCACCAGGTCCTGCACCAGGCGGCGTGCCTGGGCCTCGAGCTGGTCAGGTGGGCCGGACAGGCGCCGTGCCAGCGATTGCGCCTGCTGCAGCAGCGCGGGCTCGCCCGCTGCCGTGTCGGTCAGGTCCTGCAGCAGCAGCTGCGCGCCGTCGGGCTCGCGCGAGATGGCGCGCAGCACGTCCAGGCACATGACGTTGCCCGAGCCTTCCCAGATCGAGTTCACGGGCGCCTCGCGGAACAGGCGCGCCATCACGCCCGTGTCCACATAGCCGTTGCCCCCCAGCACCTCCATGGCCTCGCCCGTCAGCTCCACGCCGCGCTTGCAGACCCAGAACTTGGCCGCCGGCGTCATGATGCGTTTCCAGGCGCGTTCCAGCGGATCACCCTCGTCGCCTCCACGCTCATAGGCCTGGGCCAGGCGCATGGCGATCTGCAGCGCGGCCTCGCTCTCCAGCGCCAGATCGGCAAGCACGCTGCGCATCAGCGGCTGCTCGGCCAGCCGCTTGCCGAAGACGCTGCGCCGGCGCGCATAGGCCAGGGCCTGCACCGTGGCCGAGCGCAGGATGGCGGCGCTGCCCAGCACGCAGTTCAGGCGCGTGTAGGTGGCCATCTCGATGATGGTGGGAATGCCCCGGCCTTCCTCGCCCATCAGGATGCCCCAGGCGTCCTCGAACTCCACCTCGCTGCTGGAGTTGCTGCGGTTGCCGACCTTGTCCTTCAGGCGCTGCACGCGCACCGCATTCTTTGTGCCGTCGGGGCGCCAGCGCGGTACGTAGAAGCAGGCCTGCCCACCGCCTTCCCCCATGCGCGCCACCACCAAGTGGGCATCGCACATGGGGGCCGAGAAGAACCACTTGTGGCCGCGCAGCAGGTACTCGCCGCCACGCCCGCCGGCGTACACCGGCATGGCCACCGTGGTGTTGGCGCGCACGTCGGAGCCGCCCTGCTTCTCGGTCATGCCCATGCCCAGCCACATCGATGCCTTGTCGGCCACGGGCAGGTCACGCGGATCGTATTCGTGGCTGAACAGCTTGCCCTGCAGCTGCTGCCACAGCGCCGGTTCCTTTTGCAGCAGCGGGATGGCGGCCGTGGTCATGGTGGCCGGGCACAGCGTGCCCTGTTCGACCTGGCCATGCAGGTAGAAACCTGCGGCCCAGGCGCTCCAGCGGCCCGCGCTGCTGTCCTCGAAGGGCAGGGAGATCAGCCCCTGCTGCCGGTATAGTCCCAGCAGCGCATGCCAGCTCGGGTGGAACTCCACGGCGTCGATGATGCGGCCGCGTGCGTCGAAGCGGTGCAGCTCTGGCGTGTGGCGGTTGGCCTGCTCGGCCAGCTCCCAGGTGGCGCGCTCGCCCAGCTGCTGCGCATAGCGCGACAGCGAAGGGATGTGGCGCGCAGCGCCGCTGCGCTGCAGGGCCACGGCCAGGGCGGGGTCGGCCTCCAGCAGGTTGAAGTCGGTGAGTTCGTCGACCTGGTTCAGGACGTCGTGCGTGTTCCAGGTGTGCCGTGTCTGCAAAGTCTGGCCGGTGCTCATGCGTGTCTCCGTGATCTTGGGTCTCAACCAACGCAAAAGTCTAGGAAAAATGCCCAGCAAAGGTGTTCGGGTTTCAAGGCAGCAGCCGCAGCCGCCCAAAGTGCGGCGCCGCCCCCTGCAATCGCGCGCGCAGGCCACCTCGCAGGCGCTGCAGGACGCCTTTGTTCGGCTTGTGATCGAGCAGGGCTACGAGCGCACCACGGTGCGCGAGGTGGCGGCCGTGGCCGGCGTGGGCCTGGGCACCTTCTACGAATACTTCGGCAACATGGACACGCTGGCGGCCATGTGCATCCACCGTCAGGTGCAGACCCTGCATGCCCAGGGACTGCAGACGCTGCAGGGATGCGCCGGCATGGCGCCGGCCACGCGCGTGGACCGGCTGCTGGACACCTTGGTGGACGGCATTGCGCGCGAGGCGCCGATGTGGGCTGCGCTGTTCATGCTCGAGCGCAAGGTGTCCGCGCCCGAGCCCTTCCGGCGCCACTACCAGGCCTATGTGCAGCTGTGGGCCATGGCGCTGCAGGACTGCGATCCGCCGTTGCCCGAGCCGGCCCAGCCCCTGGCGCGGCTGCTGCACACGATGACCTATGGCTGGGTGTCGCAGTCGCTGCTGGCGCTGGGGCCGCAGCAGACGCCGCAGCAACTGCGCGAGCCGCTGGGCTGGGCCATTCATGCGCTGCTGCGCAAGGCGCAGGCTGCGTAGTCCCTCAGGGCCCAGGGGCCCGAGACTCAGATGCGCGGAAAGCGCAGCGTGAAGCGGGCGCCGCCCCGCTCGGAATCGTCGGCCTCCACGCTGCCGCCCTGGGACAGTGTCAGCGCCTTGACGATGGACAGGCCCAGGCCAGAACCCTCGCGGCGGCGCTTGCCGGGCACCTGGGCAAAGCGCTGGAAGGGATGGGCGCGCAGCTCGCTGGGCAGGCCGGGGCCTGCATCGCTGATGCGCAGCACGGTCCAGGCGCGGCCTTCGATATCGGACTCCACCGTGAGCGCCACGCCCAGCCAGGCGCCGCTGGCCGCATGGCGCATGGCGTTGCTGACCAGGTTGGAGAGGATCTGGCGCATGCGGTCGGCATCGGCGCGGATGTCGGTCATGCCTTCGTCGGTGGGGCCGGGCAGGGACAGGTCCAGCTGCATGCCGTGCTGCTGCAGCTGGGGGTGGAGCTGGTCCAGCGTCTCGGCCACCAGCAGGGTCAGGTCCATGCGCTGCTTTTGCAGCGAGAGCTGGCCTGCATCGGCCATGGACAGCGTGTGCAGGTCGTCCACCAGCCGGCCCAGGTGCTCGACCTGGGACAGCAGGGTGTTCAATTCGGTGTCGTCCGCCGCGATGACGCCATCGCAGATGGCATGCAGTCGCGCCTGCAGCACCGTCAGCGGCGTGCGCAGCTCATGCGAGATCGAGGCCGCCGTGGCGCGGCGCTCGGTCTCCAGCGTCTCCAGCGAATCGATCATGCGGTTGAAGGCCACCACCATCTCGGCCATCTCGCCGTGGGCCTTGCCGGGCAGGGCGCGCGCGCTGAAGTCGCCCAGCTCCACGCGCTTGGCCACCTCGACCATGGACGCCAGCGGCCGCGTCACCAGGCGAGACACCCAAAAGCCCACGGCCAGTCCGAAGGGCAGGCACACCAGCAGGCCGATGACCAGCGACCATTTCTCGCCGAACAGCAGATCGCCCGTCCAGTACTGGCCATAGATCTGCATGGCGCGCGGGCTGTCCTCCAGCGACTGGGCGTTGAGTTCGTCCAGCTCGATCTGCACGGCCGGCGGCAGGCTGTTGTAGAAGTCGCGGTACTGGATTTCCGAGAACACCAGCACGCCGATGGCCAGCAGGGCGATGGTGCTGAGCACGGTGGCCGTGATCCACAGGCCGAAGCGCACCCAGATGCGGTTGGGCCTCAGTCCCAGGGCCATAGCCGGTAGCCGATGCCACGCACGGTTTCGATCAGGCCTTCCTGGCCGGCCAGCTGCAGCTTGCGGCGCAGCTTGGACAGGTGCGAGTCGATGACGCGCTCCAGCGCATCGCTCTCGGGCAGGCAGTGCTCGATCAGGTGGGAGCGCGAGAAGCAGCGCCGGGGCTGGGCCGCCAGGCAGGCCAGCAGGCGGAACTCGGTCAGCGTCAGGGGCAGCGGCAGGGCGCGGCCCTCGTTGTCGTAGACCACGGCGCTGTGCGCCTCGGTATCGATCTCGATGGGGCCCACGCGGATGGGTGCGGGCGCCGGGTTCTTGCGTGCCTGGGTGCGGCGCAGCACGGCGCGCACGCGGGCCACGACCTCGGGCGGATTGAAGGGCTTGACCACGTAGTCGTCGGCGCCAAGGCGCAGGGCCAGCAGCTTGTCCACATCGTCGGCCAGGGCCGTGACCATGATCACGGGCGTCTGGCTGTCATCGCGGATGGCGCGCAGCACGTCGATGCCATCCATGCCGGGCAGGTGGATGTCCAGCAGCACCAGGTCGGGCCGCAGCTGGCGGAACAGCTGCAGCGCCTCCTGCCCGTCCGAGGCCATGCGCGAACGCAGCCCGTCCCGCTCGAGATAGGCCGTCAGGATGCTGGCGATGGCGGGCTCGTCTTCGACGACGAGCACGAGGGGGGTGGTTGCCGTTGGCTGTGCTGTGGAGTTCATGGGAAAGCTGGCAGGGCCAAGCGCACATTATGGTGCGATGCCCTGCGAGCCGCAGCCCTCCATATTGGCTCCACGAAGTCTGCAATCGCGCGCAAGGCTGGCGCTGTTCATTTCCTGCAGTCCCATCAGCGGCTATTGGTAGCTCATCGTGAAGGTCGCCCTGCCATAGGCCACGCCAGGTGTCACGCTGCCGGCTGTCTGCACCAGGCGCGCGCTCAGCGGAATCTTCAGGCTGTTCTGCCCCTGTGCGACCTGGCCCGCATTCCATTGGTTGGCATTGCCCAGGCTGCCGGAGTCGGGGCCGAAGCTCACGGGCACGTTGTTTCTCAGTACCTGTATGCCGACACCCCGGGCCTTGGAGTTTTGGGCCAGCGTCAGCGTGCTCGATCGGTTGGTGGCCTGGGTGGCGTCCGTCAGCGTGATGAAGGCGGTCAGGCGTGTATTGGCTTCGCCTCCCGCGCAGGTCAACTCGATGCTGAAGTCCTTGGCTGCCGTGACGGTCCCGATTCCCTTGAAATCGGCGAACGGGGCGGGGGCCATGGCCACGTCGATCTTGCCCGTGGACACCCGGCAGGTCGGCGGCCTGGGGCGGCTGCTGACGTTGACGGTGATGCCACTCGAAAAGAATACCGTGGCCAGCAAGTCACGGGCATTGCTGGTCCCAGAGTAGATTCGTGCGAAGCTGCCATTCAGGAAACCGCCAGATGTGAGTTCCCCGGTTTTCACGAGCTCGATGGTCATGTTGTTGCTTGGCAGTGAATGGAATATGCCCTGTTTCAGCATGGACCCGGAATAAGGCGCGGCTCTTTCCCACGTGATTCTCATGCCCAGGTTGGGAATGGAGGTGGAATATATTCCACCGCTTTCCGTTCCAATGCCTTCTATGTAATAAAAATCATTGTCGCAAGAAATGTGGTAGCTGCCGGCCCCGGTATTTTGCAAAGCCATTGTCCTGGAATAGACAACGCTGCCAATCGGATAATTTTCATTGACGATGGTGGGGGTGTTGGCCGAACCCGGAAACTGGGCATTCCAGCCCTGGGAGGAACAACGGGCCCAGGATGAAATAGGGGCCATGAAGAAAATCAAGAGGAGCGGCATGGCCAATGCATGGCGCAAGATGGCTGTGAAAGGCATGCTGTGGACTCCAGCCAGGAAGATATGGATCAATGTCCTTGGGACAGGCGGCACCGGGCGCGATATCCGGTCAATATACCGACCTGTATGCGGCATTGGAATCGGAGTGTTCTGAAAATAAACTCGGAATCATCCGAGTCCGCGGTAATCTGGCGCGGTCCGCGACTGACTCCCGCCCGGGATGGGCAAGAGAGGCTTGCGCACGGCGCCGCGTTCTCCATGTTTCCTCCATAAAGCCTGCAACCTCGCGCAAGCTTGGCCGCGTCCAATGGCTATCCGGGGACATGGTTCCCTGGCCTCGTTTTCCCGGTCCTCCCCCTCGATCATCCCCTCCCGCCTGTCCATCCCGTGAACCACGCCGCCGCGACGCAACGCCTCTCCAGCCTGTGCCTGGGCGCCGCCCTGGCGCTGGCCGGCTGCTCATCGCCGCCCCCGGCACAGCTCGACGGCTCGGTGCCTGCGCAGTGGACACAGCCCCTGCCCGCCGCCGCGCCGGGCGCATCTGTCTCGACCGCCGCACCCGACCTGCAGGGCTGGTGGAAGGCCTGGGGCGATGAATCCCTCAACACCCTGGTCGAGGAGGCGCTGGCCGCCAACCTCGATCTGTCCCAGGCCCAGTCGCGCCTGCGCCAGCAGCGGCTGCTGGCGGGCACGGCCGGCGCTGCCTTCCGGCCCGTGTTCACGGCCGGTGCGCGCACGCTGCAGGACATCGCAGCCATCGACTCGTATTTCCACGCCAGCATCGACGTGAGCTGGGACCTGGGCCTGTTCGGCGCCCGCGAGGCCGGCGAGCGCAATGCCGCAGCTGCCGTGCTCGATGCACGGGGCCGCCTGCAGGCAGCGCGCGTGGCCCTGGTGGCCGACGTGGTGCACCGCTACCTGGACATCCGTATGGCCCAGCGCCAGCTGGCCCTGATCGACGAGCAGGCGCAGCTGGATGCGCGTGCCCTGCAACTGGCCCAGGTGCGCCAGCAGCAGCGCCTGGGCACGGCCGAGGCCGTGCGCCAGCTGCAGCTGCAGGCCGGCCAGAGCGCTGCCCTGCGTGCGGGCCTGCGTGAAACCCAGGCCCGCAGCGCCCACATGCTGGCCGCACTGCTGGGCCGCACGCGGCCCGATGCGCAATGGCTGCAGGCCGATGCGACAGCGCCGCTGCCTGGCCCGCAGGCGCTGGGCGTGGCGGTCCTTCCGGCCGACCTGCTGCGCACGCGCCCCGACATCCAGGTGGCGCAGGCCGGCGTGGAACGCGCCGCAGCCGAGCAGGGCATTGCGCAAGCGGCGCTGTACCCGCGCTTCGTGATCGGCGGCTCGCTGCTGTATTCGTTCAACATCACCCAGAACCTGCGCACGACGCAGGACAACGCGCCCACCTTCGGGCCGCAGATCGACATTCCCCTGTTCGACTGGGGCCGCCGCCGCTCGCAGGCCGATGCCAGCGAGCTGGCGCTGCAGGCTGCCATCCAGGGCTACCGCCAGAGCGTGCTGGACGGCGTGGCCGAGGTCGAATCCGCCCTGGCCGCCATCGGTGCCCAGCGCCAGCGCATCGCCGCGCTGCAGGACTCGCAACAGGTGCTGGCCGAGCGCGAACGCGTGCAGCACCAGCGCCAGAAGCTGGGCCTGGACAGCGAGTTCGGTGGTCTGGCGTCCCGGCGCGCCGCATTGCAGGCGCGCAGCGAGCAGACCACCGCCCTGGCCGCCCATGCCCTGGCCTATGTGGCGCTGTACAAGGCCCTGGGCGGCGCGCCGCTGCCTGCCGAGGACAGGCCGGAGGACGATTCCGGCAACGGCCCTGCGCCCGTGGCTCAGGGGGCATCCTCATGATCGCGCTGGCGCGCAAGACGCTGGTGCACGAGTGGCGCCGGTTCATTCCCTCCGTCTTCGCGGTGGGCTTCTCCGGCGTGCTGCTGGCCATGCAGGCCGCGCTGGTGCTGGGCATCTTCGGATCGGCCGCGCTGTATGTGACGGCGTCCTCGGCCGATCTGTGGATCGGCTACCCGGGCACGCAGAGCGTGAATTTCGGCCGCACCATCGGCCGCGACGTGGACATGCGCCTGCGCATGGACCCGGACATCACTGCCGTCGAGCCCTACGTCTGGGTCGATGGCGACTGGCGCTCCAGCACGCCGGCCGGCGGCGCGGCCAGCGAACACGGCGGCGGCGTGTCGGTCTACCTGTCCGGCATTGCCACCGATGATGCCTCCATGCTGTTTTCCCGCGTGCTCCAGCCCTGGCAGCGGCAGCGCCTGCGCGAACCCGGCGCCGTGATCGTGGACCGGGCCGACCTGCAGACGCTGGGCGCCAGCGAGGGCGGCGTGGCCTGGGTCAACAACCACCGCGTGCAGGTGGTGGCCGCCGTGGACGGGCTGCGCGGCCTGGGCGGCGTGAACGTGCTGGCCTCGCTGGCCACGGCGCGCGAGATTGCCGGTGACCCGGGCCAGGGCAGCACCTACTTCGTGGCGCGCGTGCGCCCCGGCGCCTCGGCCAAGGCCGTCCAGCAGCGCCTGAACCAGTCCACGCCCAGCTTCGGCCCCTACGAGGCATGGACAGCCAAGGAATTCGCGCGGCGCTCGCAGCGCTACTGGATGTTCGACACGGGCGCCGGCGCGGGCGTGCTGTTCATGGCCGTCATCGTCTGCCTGGTGGGCTCGGTGGTCACCAGCCAGTCGCTCAAGGCTGTGGTGGCTGCCTCGTCGCGCGAGTACGCCGTGCTCAACGCGCTGGGCGTGAGCCGCGCGGCCCTGGGCCGCGTGGTGGTGGAGCAGGCCTGCTGGATCGGCGGCCTGGGCTTCGTGATGGCCGCGCTGGCCAGCGCCGTGCTGCTGGCCGTGGCCACGGCCTACCGCGTGCCCGTGGCGCTGAACGCATCGGCCGTGCTGGCCTGTGCCGTGCTGGTGGCCGTGCTGTCCCTGCTGTCGGGCCTGGGCGCCATGCGCAGCCTGCTGCGCGCCGACCCGGCCACGCTGCTGCGCTGAAGACTTCCAGACACCATGAACGTGATGAATGCCTCTTCCCCCGCGCCCACGGCGGTGCCTCGCACGGCGCCCAGCCTGGAGGCCGTGCGGCTGTGCAAGTCCTTCCTGTCGGGCATGGTCAGCGTGCAGGTGCTGCAGGGCCTGTCGGTATCGCTGTACGCGGGCGAACTGAGCCTGATCTCTGGCCCATCGGGCTGCGGCAAGAGCACCCTGCTGTCGCTGATGTCGGGCCTGCAGGCGCCGGACAGCGGCTACGCCATGGCGCTGGGCGAGGACCTGGGTAAGCTGGGCACGCGGGCGCTGGAGAAGTTTCGCCTGCGCCACACGGGCTTCGTCTTCCAGGGCTTCAACCTGTTCCCGGCACTGACGGCCATCGAGCAGGTGCAGTTGCCCCTGGGCTACATGGGCCTGCGCAGCGACGAGGCCCTGCGCCGCGCGCAGCAGGCGCTGGACGAGGTCGGCCTGTCCCACCGCGCCCACATGCGCCCGGCCGAACTGTCGGGCGGCGAAAAGCAGCGCGTGGCCATTGCGCGCGCCATGGCCAAGGCGCCGCAGCTGCTGTTCGCCGACGAACCCACGAGTGCGCTGGATGCCGAAAGCGGCCAGCGCGTCATCGACATCCTGCACCGCGCGGCGCGCAACCATGGCACGACCGTGCTGTGCGTGAGCCATGACCCGCGCCTGGTGCGCCATGCCGACCGCGTGCTCGGCATGGAGGACGGCGCCATCCGCAGCGACTGGCGCCAGACCTCCCCGTTGAAGGAAAAACAATGAAGCACCCCCTGAGCGGCCTTGCCGCTTCCACTGCCGGACTGGCTGCGGCGCTGGCCGCCGCCGCGCTGCTGGCGGGCTGCGGTCCTTCGCACGATGCGCCCGCCAATGCGGGCCAGGCCAGCTCCAGGGCGCAGCAAAGCGGCCCGGCGGCCGTGGCCGTGGCGCGCGGCAAGATCGAGGTGGAAGGCGGGCTGCTGGACCTGTCGCCCGCCGTGGCCGGCGTGGTGCAGCAGCTGTCCGTCAAGGAAGGCCAGTCCGTGCAGCGCGGCCAGTTGCTGCTGAGGCTGGCCGACGAGACCGGCCAGGCCGACCTGGCCGTGGCCGAGTCTGAGGCCCAACTGGCCAAGGCCCGCCAGAAGGCACGCGCCGCGCGCCTGCCCCAGCTCAAGCAGACCCTGGCGCGCTGGCAGGCAGCGGCCCGCGAGGGCGCCGCCGATGCGCAGAACGTGGACGAGGCCGCGCAGGCGCTGCGCGATGCCCAGGCCGAGATCGACGTGGCCGCGGCCGAGGCCCAGGTGGCGCAGCGCAAGCTCGAACAATTGCGCGCCCAGAACAAGCGCCAGGAACTGCGCGCGCCCGAGGCCGGCACCGTGGTGCGCCTGGCCACCCACGCGGGCAGCCAGGCCGTGCCCGGCACGCCGGCCGTGGTGCTGCTGCCGCAGCGCCCGCTGCAGGTGCGCGCCGAAATCAACGAAAGCTTCGCCGCCGCCGTGCGCGAAGGCATGCGGGCCACGGTGACGCTGGATGCCGATGGCTCCGCACAGCAGCAGCTGCCTTCGGCACGCGTGCTGCGCATCAGCCCCGTCTATGGCACGGCGCGGCTGCAGGACGACCAGCAGCGCGGGCCGGTGCGTGTCATCGAATGTGTGCTGGTCTTCGAGCAAGCTCCCGCCGCCGCCGTGCGCGTGGGCCAAAACGTAAGGGTGCAGTTCCATGAATAAGCGCATTCCCCTGTATCTGGACACCGCCGCGCCCGGCTGGATGGTGCAAAGCGATTTCGACGGCACGATCAGCCTGCTGGACGTGACCGACACCCTGCTCAACCGCTTCGGCAAGCCCGGCTGGCAGGAGCTGGAAGACGCCTGGGAGCGCGGCGAGATCGGCTCGCGCGAATGCATGAAGGGCCAGGTCGCGCTGCTGGACATGGACGAGGCCGAGCTGCGCGCCCACCTGGACACCATCGAGATCGATCCCGGCTTCGCCGGCTTCGTGGCGGCCGCCCAGGCCCACGGCATGGTGGTGCAGGTGGTCAGCGACGGCATCGACTACGCCATACGCCATGTGCTGGAGCGCCATGGCCTGGGCCATCTGCAGGTCATCGCCAACCGTCTGGTGCCGACCGGCGAGCGCAGCTGGCGCCTGGACTCGCCCTGGGCCAGCGCGCAGTGCGCGCGCGCCAGCGGCAACTGCAAGTGCGAGCGCCTGGCCGAGCAGCAGGCCCAGCATGGCCGCGTGCTCTATGTGGGCGACAGCACCTCGGACTTCTGCGTCTCGGGCCGCGCCGACTTCGTGCTGGCCAAGTACAAGCTGATCGCCCACTGCGAAAGCCGGGGCATCGCCCATGCGCCCTTCGAGCATTTCGAGCAGGCCACGGCCTTGCTCGACAAGGTCGTCCTGGGCCTGGAGGCGCTGGCATGACATACCACCCCCTGAGTCGCTTCGCTCCTTCCCGTTGCACGGCGCCCCCCAAGGGGGACGACACCTTCGGTGCGGGGCGGCGCGGCCGGCCCAGGCCCTTCCTTGGTGTCTCTGGCTTCGGGGCACGCCATTTTCATGGACAGAGGGCGACGCGCAGCGTCATGGAAAATTGACATGAATTTGAGTGATGGGCTCTCCCTGGTTCAGCGCAGCGAGCCTGCCACGGGGCTGGACAGCGTCTGCGTGACCGAGCATGAATTCGTCATGCCCGGCACGGGCGCTGCCGCGCGCACCGGCGTGCTGCTGGTGCACGGGCTCACGGGCACGCCGGCCGAGATGCGCCTGCTGGCCAAGGGGCTGAACAAGCAGGGCTTCACCGTCTATGCGGTCCAGCTGGCCGGCCATTGCGGCAGCATGGAAGATCTCGTGGACACGCGCTGGACCGACTGGCTGGCCAGCGTGGAAGGCGGCCTGCAGCGGCTGTCGCAGCATGTGGACCATGTGGTGGTCGGCGGCCTGTCCATGGGCGCCGTGCTCTCGCTGGCCGTGGCCCAGCGTCATCCCGACAAGGTGGACGGCGTCTGCGCCCTGTCCACCACCTTCCGCTACGACGGCTGGAGCATCCCCTTCTACACGCGCCTGGCCTTTTTGCTGCCGCTGTTCCGCGCGCTGGGCATTGGCCGCCGCAGCGTGTTCATGGAGCAGCCGCCCTACGGCATCAAAGACGAGGCGCTGCGCGCACGCGTGGTCGAGCAGATGCACTCGGGCGACAGCGCGGCGGCCGGCCTGCCGGGCAATCCCTGGTGGTCCATCATCGAGCTGCGCCGCCTCTCGGCCCACGTGCTGGCGCGCCTGCCCCAGCTGCGCTCGCCCTGCCTGGTCATCCATGCGCGCAACGACGACATCTCGTCGGTGGCCAACGCCCACGACATCGTGCACGGCGCCAGCCAGGCCCATGTCGAGCTGGTGCTGCTGGACAACAGCTACCACATGGTCACCATCGACCGCGACCGCCGCACCGTGATCGCGCGCACCACCGAGTTCGTGGCGCGCATCGCCAGCGGTGCCGCCCCCCGCGAAGGCCGGGCTGTGGAGGCTGCGCCGCATGGGCAGTGATCTCTCGCCGCTGGTCATCACGCTGTGGGTGCTGAACGTGCTGGTGGACAGCGGCGGCCAGCTGGCCTTCAAGGCCGCTGCCAGCCAGCCCGGTGATCTGGACGGACTGGCGCGCTGGCGCTTCATGGCCTCCAGGCCCTGGCTGTGGCTGGGCGTGGGCTGCTATGTGGCCGAGTTCGTGCTGTGGCTGGCCTTTCTCTCGCTGGTGCCGCTGTCCGAAGGTGTGCTGCTGGGCTCCATCAATATCGTGGCCATCATGATCGCGGGCCGGCTGCTGTTTGCCGAGAAGCTGGCACCCATGCGGGTCGCCGGAATTGTCCTCGTGTCCATAGGCGTCGCCATCGTGGGCCTGCATTGAAATGAAGCGCTTTTATTTCATCGGCTTTCTGGTGCTCATGGCCTTCGACACGCTGGCCCAGCTGAGCTTCAAGCAGGCCGGCAATGCGGCGCTGCCGCTGGAGTTCTCGGTGGACTGGCTGGCGCGCGTGTTCGGCCAGCCCTGGATCTATGGCGCCTTCGTGGGTTACATCGGCGCCTTTTTCTCGTGGATGACCTTGCTCAAGCGCGCGCCCATCGGCCCGGCCTTTGCGGCATCGCATCTGGAGATTCTTTCCGTGCTGGCGCTGTCGTACTGGCTGTTCGACGAGCGCATAGGCATGCCCCAGATCATCGGCTGCCTGTTCATCGTGGCCGGCATCGCCTGCCTGGCGGTCAGCGAGACGCAGGAGGCCGAGGGGCCCGGCGCAGACGACGACACGCCGGGCCATGCGGGCGGCAATCCGGGCGCGGGTTCGGCCAGCGCGGGTGCCGCGCATCTGGCGGCCTCGGCCGAGCACGGCACGCACCGTGGCTGAACGCATGCTGCCGCCCACGGCGGGCCTGCCACTGCGCGCGGCCGACCTGCTGCCCTGGGGCGACGCGGACCTGGCGACGGCGCTGGCGCAGTGGCTGGGCGTGCCCGCCGTGCAGCTTGAATGCTCTGGCACCTCGGCGCTGATGGTGGCGCTGCAGACCCTGCGCCGCCTGGCGCCGGGCCGCAGCGAAGTCATCGCCCCCGCCTATACCTGCCCGCTGGTGGCCCTGGCCGTGGCGCACTGCGGCCTGCAGCTGCGCCTGTGCGACCTGCGCCCCGACACGCTGGACATGAGCCGCCACCATCTGCGAGCGCTGTGCAGCGAACGCACGCTGGCCGTGCTGCCCACGCATCTGTGCGGCCGCGTGGCCGACGTGGACACGGCCCTGGACTGCGCGCGCGCTGTGGGTGCCTGGGTGGTGGAGGACGCGGCCCAGGCCCTGGGCGCGCGCCTGCGCGGCGAGCCCGTGGGCTGGCAGGGCGATGCGGGCTTCTACAGCCTGGCCGTGGGCAAGGGCCTGACCACCTTCGAGGGCGGCGTGCTGCTGGCGCGCGACCCCGCGCTGCGCGAGGCACTGCGCGAGACACATGCAGCCAGCGTGCGCCAGGACCGGGGCTGGGAGTTGCGCCGCAGCCTGGAGCTGCTGGGCTATGCGGCGCTGTACCGCCCCGCCGGGCTGGACCTGGCCTATGGCCGCCCCCTGCGCGATGCGCTGTCGCGCAGCGACTGGGTGCAGGCCGCCGGCGATGATTTCGACGACGCCATTGCCCGCCATGAACTGGGCGCCTGGCGCCGCCGCGTGGGCCGGCGCGCACTGGCGCGGCTGGCGGACTTCCAGCAGCAACTGCTGCGTCAGGCGCGTGAGCGCGGCGCCTGGCTGTCGGCCATCGATGGCATCGAGGTGGTGGGCGACACCGTGCCGGGTGCGCAAGGCGTCTGGCCCGTGCTGCTGCTGCGCCTGCGCGATGCTGCCACGCGCGATGCGCTGCTGCGCGCGCAATGGGGGCGGGGCTGGGGTTTGTCGCTGCCCTTCGTCCATGTGCTGCCCGACTATGGCCGCTACGACCATGTGCTGGGCCTGGCACGCCAGGACGGGGTGGACCAGGGGCGCGACTGGGCGCAGCGCCTGGTGGCGGTGGGCAACAGCCTGTGGTTCGACGACGCGCGCTTTGGCGATCTGGTCCAGGTGCTGGAAAGCGCCATGAAGCAGGCCGCCGCCTGACCTCGCAGCACCGGTCGCCGCAGCTCCGGTGGGGCCTCAGCCGGCCTGCTGCAGACGCTCCACCAGGCGCTCGTTGAACGCATGCTGGCCCAGTTGCCAGGTGGCCAGCGTCTGCGCGCCGATCTGCGTGTCCTGGCCGTCACCCGCGCTCATCCAGCGCTTCCACCAGGTCGCGTAGCGCCAGGAAGACACATCGCCCGTGATGTCGCTGCCCACGATCTGGCCGGACAGCGCGCCAATGATGTCCATGGCTTCGCTCTCCAGCATGCGGCCCTGGTCCCAGTTGGTGCGCACCACCTCGGGCGCGAACACGTCCTTGTCGATGCTCAGGTAGGTGGGCTGGGCCTGCTCGCGCAGCATGCGCGCCAGCGTGCGCGACAGCTCGGCCACGCTGGCAAAGCTGCGAAAGGCCGAGTCCACGCCCAGGCGGCGCGCCCAGCCCGTGTCCACGCCCGCGCTCCAGTAGCTCAGGCGGCCGGCGCGCAGCGGCGTGAGGTAGTTCTCCCAGGCGTGCGCGCGGCCGATGTCGCCGGAGGTGATGCCGGCCACGTGCACATGCGAGACGGCCGGATGCAGGGCCACGCGGCGCACCCAGGAGCCGCAGTGCACGCCCCAGGGAAAGCGCATGTTGTCGGGGTGGTTGTCCAGCACGACCACGCGCAGCGGCCGGCCTGAGGACAGGGCCCGCGCCGCGATGCAGCGCTCGATCAGCGGCCAGCTCAGATGGTGGAAGTCGCCGCTGCCCATGAGGGCCGTGCCATGCGCGGCGGGCAGTTGCGCATCGAGCGCCGCGCGGAACCGCGCGAAGCGCCGCAGGCCGCAGCCGAAGCGCACCTGCTCCTGCCAGTGCTGCAGCGGCAGGCGCAGCTCGCCGGGCAAGGACCCCACCGAGCCATCCACATCCAGCACGACCGGCTGGGCATTCAGTTCTGTTCGCTCCATTGGCGATCGCTTTCGAAGTGGCCGGCAAAGCGCCGGCCCAGTGCGCGCAGCAGCGGATTGCGGATGAAGACCGCATGCTGCGTGAAGGTGAAGCTGGCGCCCAGCTGGGCCTTGACCTCGGGGTCGGTCCAGCCGGCCACGTAGTGGCTCAGGCCGCGTTCGATGGCGTATTCGAGGTTGACCATCCAGCTCACGAAGTAGAGGTTGGCCTCGCGTGCGGCCGGGTAGGACAGGCCGATGTACTTGTCGATCAGCTTGCCGCCGTGCTCGAAGCACAGGTTCCAGCCCAGCAGCGCGCCGGGCGCGCCGTCGTCCTGCAGCGCGCGGTACTCGAAGACGAGGCCGCCGTTGCCTGCATCGCGCAGCACGGCCGCGAAGAAATCGCGCGTGAGCCTGTCGAAGTGGATCTCGCTTTGCGCATACACCGCATCGAACAGCGCGTAGTAGGCATCGACGCAGGCGTCATCGGCAAAGGCCGCGCCCGTGGGAATGCGCTGCACCTGCAGCTGCGCGCGGCTTTTGAGCTTGCGGCGCAGGTTCTGGCGGCGGCTCCTGGACAGGCGCGCAAGGTACTCGTCCAGGCTGGAAAAGTCGATGGGCACATGGGCCAGGGCCTGGCCTTCGACCAGGATGAAGCCCGCATCGGCCAGGGCCTGCGCCAGCGCCCGTGCATGGGCGTTGTCGGCGTCCGGCAGCAGCGGGGAATCCTGGGGCAGGTCCTTGACGATGGTCAGCATGCGCCGGCCTGCGCGCGCACGCAGCGCGGCAGCCTGCTGGGCGGCAGGGATGCCCATGGGCAGCACGGCGTACTCGCTGACCGTGGTGCCCACGAAGTCGGTGGACAGGCGCAGCCGGCGCGACAGCCAGCCGCCACCGGGCAACGACAAAAGACGCGCCTTGAGCGCGTCGTCCGCCGTGGTCAGAAGATCGAAGGGCGCCGTGAAGGCCGGCGCCGGCCAGTCCTGCAGCAGTGCGAAGCCCTCGGGAGGATGGGCCGCGAACTGCGCGAGCAGGCCTGGGGGTTCGAGCTGGTTGTGCAGGCGCTCTGCGGGCATCGCGCCTTCAGGCCGCCTTGGCTTTCGTGAGCAACTGGTCCAGCAGGACCATGGCCTCGTCGATCTCGGGGCGCGAGATCATCAGCGAGGGCGCGAAGGTGATCACGTTCTTGTAGTAGCCGCCCACGTCCAGCACCAGGCCGCGCTTGCTGCCCTTGTATTCCAGGCCGCCTTCGAGGCCGATGTCCACCATCTTGTCCAGCAGCGCCTTGTTGGGCGTGAAGCCGTCTTCGGTGCAGATCTCGGCGCGCAGCGCCAGGCCCAGGCCGTCCACATCGCCGATTTCCTTGTGGCGCTTTTGCAGCTCCTTGAGGCCTTCGAGGAAGTAGGCGCCCGATTCGCGCACCTGGCGGCCGAAGTCCATCTCGTGGGTCATCTTCATGACTTCCAGGCCCAGGGCCGTGCCCAGCGGGTTGGAGGCGAAGGTGGAGTGGGTCGATCCCGGCGGGAAGATGGTGGGGTTGATCAGTTCCTCGCGCGCCCACAGGCCCGACAGGGCGTTGAGGCCGTTGGTCAGCGCCTTGGCGAAGACCAGCACGTCGGGCTTGACGCCGAAGTTCTCCACCGACCACAGCGTGCCGGTGCGCCAGAAACCCATCTGGATTTCATCGACCACCATCAGCACGCCGTGGTCGTCCAGCACCTTCTTGAGGCCCTTGAAGAAATTGGGCGGCGGCACGACGTAGCCGCCCGTGCCCTGGATGGGCTCCACGTAGAAGGCTGCGTACTCGCACTGGTTGGTCTTGGGGTCCCAGATGGCGTGGTATTCGTTCTCGAACTTGCGCGCGAATTCCCGGACGATGGAGTCCGCGTATTCCTCCGACGTCATGCCCTTGGGACGGCGGAACGGGTAGGGGAAGGGGATGAACTGCGCGCGGTCGCCGAAGTGGCCGTAGCGGCGGCGGTAGCGGTAGCTGGAGGTGATGCTGGAGGCGCCCAGCGTGCGGCCGTGGTAGCCGCCCTCGAAGGCGAACATCAGGCTCTTGCCGCCGCTGGCATTGCGCACGACCTTGAGCGAGTCCTCGATGGCCTGGGCGCCGCCCACGTTGAAGTGCACGCGGCCGGCATGGCCCCACTTGCGCTCCGCATCCTGGGCGATGAACTTGGCCAGCTCGATCTTGGTGGGGTGCAGGTACTGGCTGGCGACCTGGGGCAGGGTCTGCAGCTGCTCGATCATCTTCTGCTCGAGGCGCTTGTTCTTGTAGCCGAAGTTCACGGCCGAATACCACATCTGCAGATCGAGGTAGGGCGTGCCGGCCTCGTCGTACATGTAGCTGCCTTCGCAGCCCGAAAAGATCTTGGGGGGATTGACGTAGTGGACGGTATCCCCGAACGAGCAGTACTTGGCTTCGTCGGCCAGGAGTTGGGCGTTATTGGTCACAGCAAAGGGCTCCAGATATTCAGCCGCCGCAGTGTGAGCGGGCAATCTTGCTGCGCTGTCGAGTCTTTGTGTGGGGTTTGTGGAGGAGGTCCGCGCGGGACCGTGATCTGTCCCTGTGACGTAAATGATACAAAACAAATGATAATCATTATCAATTGGTGGGAGAATCGCGGAAAGCCAGCAGGAAGAAATCACACCCGGGGGGAATCAATGGTCTCGCAAGAGCACTCCGCGAAGAGGTCGGCAGCTAGCCAGCAACCCTCGTTCCCCGATTCCTGCCATGGCTCCATCTTCACGCTCCTGCGCCCCTGTCTCCCTTTTCTGGAATCCCTGCGCTGCGCCGGCCTTGCGGCCCAGCCTGCTGGCCGTGGCCGTGCAGGCCGCCGTGATCGGCCTGGCCACGTCCGGCGCCTGGGCCCAGCCCCGGCCTCAGGCCCTGGACGATGAGGCCCGGCTGATGGCGCAGGCACCCACCAAGGCACTGGCCCAGGTCGACGTGGTCGACACGGCCGAGCCCGCGCAGCGAACCCCGGGCGCCTCCACCACCGTCAGCGGCCCGGCGCTGGAGCAGGCCGGCAGCATGGCCGACGTGGTGCGCTACCAGCCCCTGGTCTCCGCGCCGGGCACGGCCTCGGGCACCAGCCGCAACCGCAGCAGCTTCGACCGCTCGGGCACCACGGGCTACAACATCCGCGGCATCGAGGGCAACCGCATCGGCATGGATGTGGACGGCGTCGAGATGCCCGACGCCACCACGCGCCCCTATGTGAGCCGTGTCGGCGCCAACACCTTCGGCGTGGGCCGTGACTTCATCGATCCGGAAATGTTCTCGGGCGTGGACATCCACTCCGGCACCACCACGGCGCGGCGCGCGGCCGGTGGCATCGGCGGCTCGGTGGGCTTTCGCACCAAGTCCGCCGAGGACTACCTGGTGGGCGGCAAGACCTCCTACCTGGGCGGCAAGATCGGCCACGACACGGCCGACCGCTCCTGGAACGAGAGCTTCACGGCCGCTGGCCGCTCGGGCGACCTCGACGGCCTGATCGCCTACTCGCGCCGCGACGGCCACGAGACGCGCAACCACAGCGCCATCGTCAACAGCTATCCCGACGACTGGAACTCCAACGCCCTGCTGCTCAAGGGCGGCCTGCGCATCAACCCGGCCCACCGCCTGGTGCTGTCGGCCGACCTGTATCGCCGCAAGAACGACACCTCCTTCCATGGCTGGGACACCACCAACACCAGCATCACCGAAAGCTCGCGCCAGAACAGCGACACCAGCCGCAACACGCTGCAGCTGCAGCACCTGTGGACCCCGGCCGGCGCCTGGGTGGACCAGCTGGACACGCGGCTGTACTTCCAGAACACGGACACCAACGACGTCACCGACACCACCACGCTGGCCACGGGCGCCAAGGTGCACAACGTCTCGGGCAACGAGACGCGCACCTGGGGTTTCTCGAGCACGGGCGACAAGCGCATCGACCGCCACCGCCTGAGCTTTGGCGTCAATGCCTCGACCCAGGACACGGAGCGCCCCTGGGCCGTGTCCGGCAACATGAAGCCCCAGCCCGACACCACCACCCGCCGCTACGGCGCCTTCCTGCAGGACGAGATCAGCTTCCAGGCCGGTGGCCGCCGCCTGGCGCTGATTCCCGCGCTGCGCGTGGACCGCGTGGAGATCAAGACACGCGACCTGGACAACTTCGTCTCGGGCGTGCTCACGCCCGCCGATGTCCAGAAGCTCTACGGCGGCACGCGTGGCAACACCATCCTCAGCCCCAGCCTGACCCTGGTCTATGACCTCACGCCCACGTTCAGCGCCTATGCCCAGTTCAAGCGCAGCGGGCGCGCGCCCTCGGCCGGCGAGATCTTCGGCTCGTGGAACATGGCCAGCAACTACAACACCGGCAACCAGTACGCGCTGGTCGGCAACCCCAACCTGAAGGAGGAAAGCAGCAATGCCTTCGACTTCGGCCTCAAGGGTTCGCCCACGCCTGGCGTAACCTTCAACAGCTCGGTCTTCTATACCAGGTACTCCGACTTCATCGCCTACACGCGCTACCTGCGCGCGGGCCGTCCCGACCTGTTCGTCAACGTGCCCGCCCACATCGGCACCATCTACCAGGCCGAGAACCGCGACAGCGCAAAGATCTACGGCTTCGAGGCCAGCGCGCGCCTGGACCACGGCCAGTGGATGCCCGCCGCCAGGGGCCTGTACTCCACCTGGGCGCTGGGCCTCAGCCGCGGCACCTCCAAGTCCTACTACGCAGGCGACAAGGATGTGCCGCTGGACAGCGTGCTGCCGCGCAAGGCCATCGTCGGCGTGGGCTATGACGCACCCGCCCGGCAATGGGGCCTGAACCTGACCGGCACTTTCGTCGCGGGCAAGCAGGCCGTGGCCACCAACCGCGACAGCTACCAGAACGCGGGCACCGGCCTGACCGACTCGACCACCGAGCTGTTCCGCGTGCCCGGCTATGCCATCTTCGACCTGGCCGGCTACTGGCAGGTCGCAAAGAACGTGCGCCTGAACGCCGGCATCTACAACCTGGGCGACAAGCGCTACTGGGACTATTCCAGCACCCGCAGCCTTCAGCCCGGCGTGGCGCGCGACCGCCGCGACATCGAGCTGCTGAGCAACCCGGGCCGCACCTTCGCCGTGTCCATGAACGTTGCGTTCTGAGCACCCTGCGCACCATGCCATTGCACCCACGCCACCTTCACTTGCCGCGTGGCGCGGATCCGAGGAGTTTCTCCAGGGGCCGGCCGGCCTTCCCTACAGCGGCGGTGTCGGCCGGAAAGCCTCCACCACCATCGCAGCCGCCGCTGTATCTGCCTACTTCAGGAGTCGTTTCATGATCGAGTTCTCTCTGACCCACCGCATGCTGGCCGCTGCCGGCCTGGCGGCCCTGCTCACCGCCTGCGCATCGCCCACGGCACCGTCCGCCAGCGGCCCGGCCCAGCCTGCGGGCGGGCATGGCCAGTCTGCCTTCATGGGCAGCTACGACGCCAACCGTGATGGCGTGGTCACGCGCCAGGAGTACGACACCGTGCGCAAGCAGCGCTTCCTGGCCGGCGACACCAATGGCGACGGCTGGCTCAGCGAGAAGGAGTACGTGGACGAGTTCGAGGCCCGCCTCAAGCAGCAGTACGCGGGCCGCCAGCCCGACGAGCGCTATGCCCAGTCCATGAAGCAGGCCCATGTGCGCTTCGGCATCGTGGACAGGAACCGCGACGGCAAATACACCGTGGAAGAAGACATGGCCATCGCCGAACGCAGCTTCAAGGAAGCCGACGTCAATGCCGATGGCGTCGTGGACAAGAACGACGTCAAGAAGCCCTGAGCGGACATGGCCAAAACCCCATCCAAGCGATTGGCCTGGTGGCTGCCGCTGCTGTCGGCCGTGTGCATCTCCGCCCAGGCCCACACGCCCTACCTGCTGCCCACCAGCTTCGAGGCTTCGCCCCGGGCCGTCATCAGCGTGGACGCCAGCTTCGCCGACAAGTTCTTCATCCCCGAAGTGGCTTTTGGCGAAACGCGCTTCACCGTGACGGCGCCCGACGGCTCGGTCACGCCCATGGCCGATGTGCGCCAGTTCAAGACCCGCACCGTGGCCGAGCACCAATTGCCCGACGAGAAAGGCACCTACCGCGTGAGCACCGGCCCGCGCCTGGGCGCCATCTTCCGTTCGTGGGAGCGCAACGGCAAGGTCGAGACCGCGCGTGATCCCGCCACGCCCACGCCGGCCGATGCCAGGCTGCTGAGCCACTACCAGTCGCTGTCGGTCTCCGAGACCTACATCACGGTGGGCAAGCCCAGCCGGGCTGCGCTCGCGCCCTCAGGCAAGGGCCTGGAGATCGTGCCCGTAACGCATCCGGCCGACCTGTTCGCGGGCGAGAAGTTCGACTTCACCGTGCAATACGACGGCAGGCCGCTGGCCGCGCAGAAGGTGGAAATCTTCCGCTCGGCCATGGACCTGGCCAGCCAGCACAGCGTGGATGCACTGACCACCGATGGCCAGGGCCGCATCTCCTACGCCCTGCCCAAGTCAGGCATCTACCTGGCCCTGGTGCGCTACCGCGCCGACGCCCCCGCCGGCGCCGCCGCGCCGCAGTACGGCAACAACTACACGCTGACCTTCAGGGTGCTGGCGCAGTAAGGGGTTCCGGTTTCACGAAAAAGGCCTGACGCCATGGAGGTGCAGGCCTTTTCTCATGGTGAAGCCCTGCCCCATGCGATGTGCATGAGGGCTATGCGCCTCAACCCGTGGCCACCACCCGCAGCACCTCGGCGCCATAGGCGTCCAGCTTCTTGGCGCCCATGCCGCTGATGCCCTGCAGGTCGTCCAGAGAGGCCGGGTTGCGCTCGGCAATGGCGGCCAGCGTGGCGTCGTGGAAGATCACGTAGGCCGGCAGGTTGTGCTCGCGCGCGACCTCGGCGCGCCAGGCCTTGAGGTTGATGAAGCGCACCTGGGCATCAGGCCCCAGGCTGGCGGCGGCAGCGTTGGGCTGGGTGGCGCGCTTGGAGGTGCGCGTGCGCGGCGCTGCGACGGCCTCGCGCAGCTGTACCTGGACATTGCCGCGCAGAACTTCGCGCGAGCCTTCGGCCAGGCACAGGGTGTCGAAGCTGTGGCCGCTGTTCTCGCTGGTGATCTTGTGCAGGCCCAGGGCGCCAGTGGCCAGCAGCTGGCGCATCACGCCGCGCAGCTGGGGCTCGCTGTAGTCCTTGCCCAGGCCGAAGGTGGAGATCTTCTCGTGCCCGTACTGGCGCACCTTCTCGGTGTCCTTGCCGCGCAGCACGTCCATGATGTGGCCCGCGCCAAAGGTCAGCTGGCTGGCCTCGTGCACGCGGTAGATGGTGGACAGCAGCTTGCGCGCGGCGTCCGTTCCATCCCACAGGGCCGGGGGCTCCAGGCAGTTGTCGCAGTTGCCGCAGGCGGTCTTTGCCACGCGCTGCAGCGGCCGGCCTTCAATGTCCGTCTCTGCGTCTTCTCCCGGTGCGCCCAGGCCGTACTGCTCGCCGAAGTAGGCCAGCAGCCGCACGCGGCGGCAGTCCGTGGCCTCGGCCAGGCCCAGCAGGGCATCGAGCTTGCCGCGCATGACCTGCTTGAAGGTGTCCTCGGCCGGGCTTTCGTCGATCATGCGGCGCTGGTTGACCACGTCGGACAGGCCGTAGGCCATCCAGGCGTCGGCGGGCAGCCCGTCGCGGCCTGCGCGGCCGGTTTCCTGGTAGTAGCCCTCGATGTTCTTGGGCATGTCCACGTGGGCCACGAAGCGCACATCGGGCTTGTTGATGCCCATGCCGAAGGCGATGGTGGCGACGATGACGATGCCGTCCTCGCGCAGGAAGCGGTCCTGGTGCAGCTGGCGCGTCTCGAAGGGCAGGCCCGCGTGGTAGGGCAGGGCGGGCACGCCGGCCTGGCTCAGCGTCTGGGCCAGCTCCTCCACGCGCTTGCGCGACTGGCAATAGACCACGCCGGCCTCGCCCTCGTGCTCGCGCTCGATGAAGCGCAGCAGCTGGTTGCTGACGTCCTTCTTCTCGGCGATGCGGTAGCGGATGTTGGGGCGGTCGAAGCTGCTGACGAAATGCCGTGCGCTCTCCAGCTGCAGCCGCTCGACGATGTCGGCGCGCGTCAGCGCATCGGCCGTGGCCGTGAGCGCGATGCGCGGCACGCCCGCATAGCGTTCGTGCAGCACGCTCAGCGCGCGGTACTCGGGCCGGAAGTCATGGCCCCACTGGCTCACGCAGTGGGCCTCGTCGATGGCGAACAGCGACAGCTTGCCCTGGGCATGCAGGTCGTCGAGCAGGCCCAGGAAGCGCGGCGTGTTCAGGCGCTCGGGCGCGGCATACAGCAAGGTGATGTCGCCGCTTTGCAGGCGCCATTCGACTTCCTGCGTCTCGTCATAGGACAGCGTGGAGTTCAGGTAGGCGGCGCTGACACCGGCCTCGTGCAGCGCGCCCACCTGGTCGTGCATGAGCGCGATCAGCGGCGACACCACCACCGCCACGCCCTGGCCCTGCTGCTGGCGCACGATGGCCGGCACCTGGTAGCACAGGCTCTTGCCGCCGCCCGTGGGCATGAGCACCAGCGCATCGCCGCCGGCGACCACGTGCGAGACGATGGCCTCCTGCGGACCGCGGAATTGTTCGTAGCCGAACACGGCTTGCAGGACGGAATGCGCGGCGGACAACGGAGGCTTCTTTCGGCAGGGGCGGCTGGCGCGGGAGGGGGCGGGATGCGGGCGCTTCCCGCAACAAATGCGCTGCGGCCCGAAGGCCGCAACAGCCGCCATTTTGCGCCCCCTCGCAAGGTCCAGGGAAGACCTGGGGTTTGAACCGCTCTGCATCAACGGCCTTTTCCGGGCGCGAGGGTGCCATTTTCAGATTTCTCCTAGCCACCCGCTGCTGCATTCAGCTGCCGCCCAGCACCCCGCGCGCAATGATGCTGCGCTGCACTTCGGACGAGCCCTCGTAGATGCGCAGGATGCGCGCATCGCGCACCAGGCGCTCCAGCGGCATTTCGCGCGTGTAGCCGTAGCCGCCGTGGATCTGCAGGGCCTCGTCGGTGACGAAGCCCACCATTTCCGAGGCATGCAGCTTGGCCATGGCCGAGTGCTGGGTGAAGGGCTGGCCGGCCTGGCGCAAGGCCAGGGCCTGCATCGTCAGTGCCCACGATGCCTCCAGGCGCAGCTTCATGTCGGCCAGCTTCCACTGGATGCCCTGTTTGGTGGCCAGCGGCTCGCCGCCGACCAGGCGCTGATTGGCCCATTGCGCGGCGGCGGCCAGGGCGGCCTCGGCCACGCCCAGGGCGGTGGCCGCCACGTCCAGGCGGCTGTTGTCCAGCACCTTCATCGCCGTCTTGAAGCCCGTGCCCTCGGCGCCCAGCCGGTGGCTGGCAGGCACGCGCACGCCGTCCAGCGAGACCTCGAAGGCATGGCCGCCGCGGATGCCCATGAGCTTTTCGGGCGCCGAGACCTGGATGCCGGGCAGATCGCGCGGCACGATGAAGGCGCTGACGCCGCGCGCGCCGGCCTCCATGTCGGTCTTGGCGAAGACCACCATGAAGCGCGCCTCGGCGGCGTTGGAGATGAAGTGCTTGACGCCCGTGATCAGATAGTCGTCCCCATCGCGCACGGCGCGCGTGCGCATGTCGGCCGGGTGCGAGCCGCCGCGCGGCTCGGTCAGCGCAAAGGCGGCCAGCCATTGGCCGCTGGCGCAGTGCGGCAGCCACTGCTGGCGCTGGGCGTCGTCGCCGCCGATGAGCACGGCGTCCGTGCCCAGGTAGTGGGCGCCGATCATGGACGAGGTGGCCGCGCAGGCGCGCGAGATGGCCACCAGGGACAGCAGCATGGCCGTGGGCGTGACGCCGGGGCCGCCCAGGGCCTCGGGCAGGTTCATGCCCATCACGCCCAGGGCCGACAGGCCCGGCACATGGCAGGTGGCGGACAGCGCCTCTTCGTCCATGCGCTGCGCCAGCGGGGCGAGTGCATCTTCGGCAAAGCGGGCCACGGCATCGGCAATGGCGTGGTCGTCGGCGGTAGTGCCCAGTCGTTGGAAGTTCATGTCGGTTGCTCAATGTGATGGGGAAGAGGGGGCTGCGCCTGCGGTGCCCAGGGCACCGGATGCGCGCAGCGCGGCAATGGCTTCGGCGCCCCGGCCCAGCCACTGCGAGAGCAGGGCCTCGGTGTGCTCGCCCAGGGCCGGTGCGCGCTCGGCGCGGTTGGGTGCGGCGCCGCTGAAATGCACGGGCTGGGTGGGCAGGCGCAGGCCGGGCAGGCGCTCGTCGTGCACCGCGCCGAGCAGGCCGCGCGCCTGGCTTTGGGGCGACTCCAGCGCCTGGGCAATGTTCCAGATGGGGGCGGCGGGCACGCCGGCCGCATCCAGCGCGGCCACCACCTGCGCCACTTCATGGCGGCCGGCCCAGGCCTCGATGGCCTCGCGCAGCGCGGGTTCGTGGGCCGAGCGTGATTCGTCGCTGGCAAAGCGCGGGTCGCCGGCCAGGCTGCCCAGCTCCATGGCCTGCAGGGCGGCGGCGAACAGCTTGTTGTTGAGCACCGCCAGCGCGAAGTGGCCGTCGCCTGCGCGGTACACGCCGAAGGGGGCCGACAGCGGATGGCGGTTGCCCACGCGGCGCGCGGGCCGGCCCGTGAACAGGTAGCGCGCCACCGAGGTGGCCAGAAAGCTCAGCGTGGTGTCGAACATGGCCACGTCCACCTGCTGGCCCTGCCCGGTGGCGCGGGCCTGCAGCAGCGCGGCCAGCGTGGCCCAGGAGGCGAACAGGCCGGCCACCACGTCGCTGACGGCCTCGCCCACGACGGTGGGCGCGCCATCGGGCTCGCCCGTGGCCTCCATGAGGCCGCTCATGGCCTGCACGATGATGTCGTAGGCCGGCCGGTGGGCCAGCGGCCCGGTCTGGCCGAAGCCCGAGACGCTGACATAGACCAGGCGCGGATTGAGCGCCCGCAACTGGCTTGCGCCGATGCCCAGGCGCTCGGCCACGCCGGGCCGGAAGTTCTCCACCACCACGTCGGCCTGGGCGGCCATCTCGCGGACCAGGGCCACGGCCTCGGGATGCTTGAGGTCCAGCACCAGGCTTTGCTTGTTGCGGTTCATCACCGTGAACAGCGCGCTTTCTCCGTTGTTCATGGGGCCGATGGCGCGGTAGTCGTCGCCCTGCGGCGGCTCGATCTTGACGACCTCGGCGCCCAGGTCGGCCAGCAGGGCCGTGGACAGCGGCCCGGCCAGCACGCGCGTGAAGTCGAGGATGCGCACGCCGTCCAGCGGGCGGGCGGTGAGGGGGGTGGACTCGGTCATGGGTGCAGCCTTGGACGGGTGGTCTATGGCTGCATGCTGGCGCGTGATTGAATCAATGGAAAATATTCATTCCTGATTCACTGCATTCAAAAAGATGATCCAAATCAGCCTGCGCCAGCTGGAGTATTTCGTGGCCGCCGCACGCCATGGCAGCACGGCGCGCGCGGCCGAGGCCATCGGCGTGTCCCAGCCGTCCATCTCCAAGGCGATTGCCGACCTGGAGGCGCAGTGGGGCGAGGCGCTGTTCGTGCGCCGCCATGCCAGGGGGCTGGATCTCACGGCGGCCGGCGCGGTGCGCAGCCGCGATGCCCAGGCGCTGCTGGACGGCGCACGCAGCCTGCAGGGGCCGCGCACGGCGGCGGTGGCGGGCGTGCTGCGCCTGGGCTTTCTGAGCACGCTGGGCGCGCGCTGGGTGCCGGCGCTGCTGGCGCAGATGCAGCGCCGCCATCCCGGCATTGCACTGGAGCTGGTGGAGGGCGATATCGCCTCGCTCACGCAGCAGGTGGAGCGCGGCGAGCTCGATGCGGCCCTGCAGTACAACACGGGCCTGGCGCGTCCCCGCATGGAGCTGCTGCCCGTGGCGGCGTTGCCGCCCTATGTGCTGCTGCCGCATCGCCATGCGCTGGCGGCCAGGACCAGCGTGAGCCTGGCCGAAGTGGCGGCCCACCCGCTGGTGCTGATCAACCTGCCGCACAGCCGCGAGTATTTCCTGTCGCTGTTCCGCGAGGCCGGCGTGACGCCGCTGGTGGCCCATGAGTTCGCCTCCATCGAGATGCTGCGTTCCATGGTGGCCAATGGCCACGGCTTGAGCGTGCTGACCACGCGACCGGTGGTGGACCGCGCCCACGATGGCCAGCGCCTGGCCTGCCGCCGCATCCGGGGCCGCGTGGCCCCCCAGCCCGTGGTGCTGGCTGTGCCGGCGGGCAATGCCTCGCCGCTGATTGCACCTTTTTTGAAGGTGGCGCGGGCTGTGATTGCACCGTAGCGGCGCGCAGCCCCGGGGCATGCACCACGGTGGTGAGCTGTTACCCGGGATTTTCCCCAGGTTGTATGGACAAGCTTGGTTGGCACGGCATTTGCTGTTGCTCTCCGTGTTGATCGCAGGTAGATGCAGGATGCTCGCTCCATCACCGGTTTGCCGGGTAATCCTGTATATACATGTCCGGTCGGCAAAAACACACTTCGGGCTCCCGCACTGGTCTGCCTGCGGACCCCGAAACTGCCATCGCCAACTTGCTTTCCCGACCGAGGAGTGCCACATGAGTTCGATCCCCACGTTCCGCCGCCTGCCCCTGGGGCCGCTGGCCGCCGCCCTCTGCCTTGCCGCCGCACTGCAGCCCGCTGCCGCGCAGGAGACCAAGATCACCCTGGGCATGTCGGGCTGGACAGGCTTCGCGCCGCTGACCCTGGCCGACAAGGCCGGCATCTTCAAGAAGAACGGCCTGGCGGTGGACCTGAAGATGATTCCGCAGAAGGACCGCCACCTGGCCCTGGCCTCTGGCGCCATCCAGTGCGCGGCCACCACCATCGAGACGCATGTGGCCTGGAACACCAACGGCGTGCCCATCGTGCAGATCTTCCAGATGGACAAGTCCTATGGCGCCGACGGCATCGCCGTGCGCAATGACGTCAAGGGCTTTGCCGACCTCAAGGGCAAGACCGTGGCCGTGAGCGCGCCGGGCACGGCGCCGTACTTCGGCCTGGCCTGGATGCTGCACAAGAACGGCATGACCATGAAGGATGTGAAGACCGTCTCCCTGGAGCCCCAGCCTGCGGCCCAGGCCTTCGTGGCCGGCCAGAACGATGCGGCCATGAGCTACGAGCCCTACCTGTCCACCATCCGCGCCAACCCGGCGGCGGGCAAGATCCTGGCCACCACCATCGACTACCCCATGGTCATGGACACCGTGGGCTGCGATCCCAAGTGGCTCAAGGCCAACGCCGCCGCCGCCAAGGCCCTGGCCCAGTCGTATTTCGATGCGGTGGCCATGATCGAGGCCGACAAGACCAAGTCCTTCGAGATCATGGGCACGGCCGTCAAGCAAAGCGGCGAGCAGTTCGGCAAGTCGGCCTCCTACCTGAAGTGGTCCGACAAGGAAGCCAACCAGAAATTCTTCGCCAACGAGCTGGTGCCGTTCATGAAGGAATCGGCCGTGATCCTCAAGGAGGCCGGCATCATCCGCTCCATCCCCGAGAACTATGGCGTGATGTACGACGCCAGCTTCATCCAGTAAGCCCGCCAGGGGATGACCATGCAAGCCGCATCCACTTCCGCAGTCCAGCCGGCTAACAAGCCCATGACCCACGCCACACCGCACGCTCCCGCGCCCGCCGCGGCGCCAGCCCCCGTCCGCCGCCGCCGCATGGCGCCGCTGGAGCCCGTCAGCCCCACGGCCAAGTGGGTGCTGGGTGTGGCCTTCTTCGTGCTGTTCTTTCTCGTCTGGGCGGCTGTGACGCTGGGCGGCTTCGTCTCCCCGACCTTCCTGGCCAGCCCCATGACCATGGCGCGCGAGGGCGTGCTGCTGTTCACCGAGTACGGCTTCCTGCACGACATCGGCATGACGGTCTGGCGCGTGATGGGCGGCTTCATCCTGGCCTCGGTCGTGGCCGTGCCGCTGGGCATTGCCATGGGCGCCTGGAAGCCGGTCGAGGCCTTCTTCGAGCCCTTTGTGTCGTTCTGCCGCTACCTGCCGGCCTCGGCCTTCATCCCGCTGCTGATCCTGTGGGCCGGCGTGGGCGAGACGCAGAAGCTGCTGGTCATCTTCATCGGCTCGGTGTTCCAGATCACGCTGATGGTGGCCGTGACCGTGGGCGGCGCACGCAAGGACCTGGTGGAGGCCGCCTACACGCTGGGCGCCTCCAACACCGGCGTGGTGCGCCGCGTGCTGATCCCGGGCGCCGCGCCCGGCATTGCCGAGACGCTGCGCCTGGTGCTGGGCTGGGCCTGGACCTATGTGATCGTGGCCGAGCTGATCGGTTCGTCCTCGGGCATCGGCCACATGATCACCGACAGCCAGGCGCTGCTGAACACGGGCCAGATCATCTTCGGCATCATCGTGATCGGCCTCATCGGCCTGGTGTCCGATTTCATCTTCAAATCGCTGAACCGTCGCATGTTCGAGTGGAGCACCCTGTGAAAAGGATCTACCCCCTGAGCGGCTGCGCCGCTTCCCCCTTGAAGGGGGACGACACCCTCGGTGCGGGGCGGCCCTTCCTCGGTGTCTCTGAGGTGAGTCGCGCCGGTTGCAGCCGCCGTGAATATTGACAAGCGCCCTGGAGAATCGTGATGAATCTTTTGTCTATTCAAGGTGTTTCGCGCACCTTCACCAGCCACAAGGGCACGAGCACGCAGGCCTTGCTGCCTGTGGATTTCGAGGTCCGCGAGAACGACTTCGTCACCATCCTCGGCCCCTCGGGCTGCGGCAAGTCCACCATGCTGCGCATTGCGGCGGGGCTGGATTTCCCGACCACGGGCCAGGTGCTGCTGGACGGCCGCGCCGTGGACGGGCCGGGCGCCGACCGGGGCATGGTGTTCCAGAGCTACACGCTGTTCCCGTGGCTGACGGTGGCCCAGAACATCCGCTTCGGCCTGCGCGAGAAGGGCGTGAGCGAGGCGCTGCAAAAGGAGCGCAGCGACTACTTCATCGCCAAGGTGGGGCTGCGCGGCTTCGAGAACCACTTTCCCAAGCAGCTGTCGGGCGGCATGCAGCAGCGCACGGCCATTGCGCGCGCGCTGGCCAACGATCCCAAGATCCTGCTCATGGACGAGCCCTTCGGCGCACTCGACAACCAGACCCGCGTGCTCATGCAGGAGCTGCTGCTGGGCATCTGGGAGGCCGAGCGCAAGACCGTGATGTTCGTCACCCACGACATCGACGAGGCCATCTTCATGGCCAACCGCGTGGCCGTGTTCAGCGCGCGCCCGGGCCGCATCAAGGCCGACATCCCCGTGAACCTGCCGCATCCGCGCCACTACACGGTCAAGACATCGCCCGAGTTCATGGAGCTGAAAGCCCGGCTGACCGAAGAGATTCGCGCAGAGTCGCTGGCTGCTGCTGCACACTGACGCTTTTCATGACCACTGCCCACACCATGTCTTCCCGCTCCACGGCTTCTCGTCTTTCCGCAACGACGGCGGAGGTGCCCATGGCCCTGTACCAGCAGGTCAAGGACCATGTGATGCGCAAGATCGCCGATGGCTCGCTGTCGGCCGGCGAGCGCGTGCCGTCCGAGCAGGAGCTGGTGCAGGAGTTCGGCGTGGCCCGCATGACGGCCAACCGCGCGCTGCGCGAGCTGGCCGAGCAGGGCGTGATCGTGCGGGTGGCGGGCGTGGGCTCGTTCGTGGCCGAGGAAAAGCCGCAGTCCACGCTGCTGCGCATCGCCAACATCGCCGAGGAAATCCGCCAGCGCGGCCATGACCACCGCTTCGAGCTGATCAGCGTGCGCCGCGAGTCGGCCTCGCCCGAGGCGGCGGCTTCGCTGCAGCTGTCCGCCGGCAGCTCGGTGTTCCACCTGCAGGGCGTGCATTTCGAGAACGACGTGCCCGTGCAGCTGGAAGACCGCCATGTGAACCCGCGCATGGCGCCGGACTTCATGGAGCAGGACTTCTCGCTGATCCAGCCTTCGGTGTATCTGGTGCGCAACGTGCCCTTCGACCAGATCGAGCATGTGGTGGACGCCATGCTGCCCACGCCCGAGCAGGCGCGCTGGCTGCAGATGGAGACCGACCAGCCCTGCCTGACGCTGACGCGCCGCACCTGGTACCTGGGCACGCCCGTGACCTGGGTGCACTGCGTGCATCCGGGCATGCGCTACCGGCTGGGCAGCCGCTTTCGCACCGACGGCGGATCGCACGACGGCTGAGGCCGGAAAGGCGGGGTTCCCGCTCTTGCGCTGTTCCGCTTCGATTGATATTGTATAGACAGGCATAGACATCCATCCTGGCACATCCTTCCAGACACCGACAGGGCATCACCATGAACACCATCACGACTCCCGGCCTCACCTCCCGTCCCGGCACCGCGCTGACGCTGCAGCCCGGCCAGGTCACCCTGGCCCAGCTGCGGGCCATACAGCAGGGCGGCGTGCGCCTGTCCATGGCGGCGCCCGCCTACGAGCGCATGCGCGCCGCCCAGGCCCATGTGCAGCACATCGTGGATGAGGACCAGGTCGTCTATGGCATCAACACCGGCTTCGGCAAGCTGGCCTCCACCAAGATCGCCCATGACCGCCTGGCAGAACTGCAGCGCAACCTGGTGCTGTCGCACAGCGTGGGCACGGGCGATCCACTGCCCGACGCCGTGGTGCGCCTGGTGCTGGCCACCAAGGCCGTGAGCCTGGCGCGCGGCCACTCGGGCGTGCGCCCCGAGCTGGTCGATGCGCTGCTGGCCCTGGCCAACGCTGACGTGCTGCCCGTGATTCCTGCCAAGGGCTCGGTGGGCGCCTCGGGCGACCTGGCGCCGCTGTCGCACCTGGCCTGCGTGCTGATCGGCGAAGGCCAGGCCAAGATCGATGGACAGGTGGTGTCCGGCACCGAGGCCATGCGCCACGTGGGCCTGGAGCCCTTCGTGCTCGGCCCCAAGGAAGGGCTGGCCCTGCTCAACGGCACCCAGGTGTCCACGGCCCTGGCCCTGGTGGGCCTGTTCCAGGGCGAGAGCGTGTTCGCGGCCGGCCTGGTGGCGGGCTGCCTGACGCTGGAGGCCATCAAGGGCTCGGTCAAGCCGTTCGACGCCCGCATCCACGAGGCGCGCGGCCAGCTTGGCCAGATCGCCGTGGCCGCCGCCGTGCGCGAACTGCTGGACGGCAGCGCCATCGACACCTCCCACCCCCATTGCGGCCGCGTGCAGGACCCGTACTCCATCCGCTGCGTGCCCCAGGTCATGGGCGCCTGCCTGGACAACCTCAGCCATGCGGCCCGCGTGCTGGTGATCGAGGCCAACGCCGCCTCGGACAACCCGCTGGTCTTCGACAACGGCGACGTGATCTCGGGGGGCAACTTCCACGCCGAGCCCGTGGCCTTCGCGGCCGACATCATCGCCCTGGCCCTGGCCGAGATCGGCGCCATCTCCGAGCGCCGCATGGCCCTGCTGCTGGACACCGGCCTGTCGGGCCTGCCGGCCTTCCTGATTGCCGACAGCGGCGTGAACTCGGGCTTCATGATCGCCCAGGTCACGGCCGCCGCCCTGGCTGCCGAGAACCAGTGCCTGGCCCATCCCAGCAGCGTCACCAGCCTGCCCACCTCGGCCAACCAGGAAGACCATGTCTCCATGGCCACCTACGGCGCGCGGCGCCTGGGCGAGATGGCGCGCAACACCGCCGTCATCGTGGGCGTGGAAGCCATGGCCGCCGCCCAGGGCATGGACTTCGACCGCAGCCTGAACAGCTCCGAGCTGATCGAGGCGCAGTACGCGCTGATCCGCAGCCAGGTTCCGCACCTGGATCGTGACCGCTACCTGGCACCCGACATCGAAACCATGCGCCAGTGGGCGCTTGCCACGGACTGGCCCCAGGCCATCGTCCGCCACCTGCCCAGCCACCAGGCTGCCTGAACCCCGCAACCGCTCACCCCCCGCATCCAGGAGATCGCCATGAACGCCAACGACGCCATCCTCAACGCCAACGCGGCCACCGCTGCCACCAATCCCCGCTATGACGCCAGCCGCGTCATCCGCGCCCCGCGCGGCAGCGAACTGCACTGCAAGAACTGGCTGGCCGAGGCCGCCTACCGCATGCTGCAGAACAACCTGGACCCCGACGTGGCCGAGAACCCCAAGGCCCTGGTGGTCTACGGCGGCATCGGCCGCGCGGCGCGCAACTGGGAGTGCTATGACCAGATCCTGGAGTCGCTGAAAAAGCTGGAGGCCGACGAGTCGCTGCTGATCCAGTCGGGCAAGCCCGTGGGCGTGTTCAAGACGCACGAGAACGCACCGCGCGTGCTGCTGGCCAACTCCAACCTCGTGCCCCAGTGGGCCAACTGGGAGCACTTCAACGAGCTGGACCAGAAGGGCCTGTTCATGTACGGCCAGATGACGGCCGGCAGCTGGATCTACATCGGCGCCCAGGGCATCGTGCAGGGCACGTTCGAGACCTTCGTCGAGGCCGGCCGCCAGCACTACAACAACGACCTCACGGGCAAGTGGATCCTCACGGCGGGCCTGGGCGGCATGGGCGGTGCCCAGCCCCTGGCCGGCGTGCTGGCCGGTGCCTGCGTGCTGGCCATCGAATGCCAGCAAAGCAGCATCGACTTCCGCCTGCGCACGCGCTACCTGGACAAGCAGGCGCGCGACATCGACCACGCGCTGGAGCTCATCGCCCAGCACACGGCCGCGGGCGAGGCCATCTCCATCGGCCTGCTGGGCAATGCCGCCGAAATCCTGCCCGAGCTGGTGCGCCGCGCAAAGGCCGGCGGCGCCCGCCCCGACATCGTGACCGACCAAACCTCCGCCCATGACCTGATCAACGGCTACCTGCCCGTGGGCTGGACCGTGGACGAGTGGCGTGCCGCCGCGGCCGACCCGTCGCGCCATGCCCAGCTCAAGGCCGCCGCCGCCCAGGGCTGCGCCCAGCACGTGCAGGCCATGCTGGACTTCCAGGCCATGGGCATTCCCACGGTGGACTACGGCAACAACATCCGCCAGGTGGCCCTGGACCAGGGCGTGAAGAACGCCTTCGACTTCCCCGGCTTCGTGCCCGCCTACATCCGGCCGCTGTTTTGCGAGGGCAAGGGCCCGTTCCGCTGGGTGGCCCTGTCTGGCGACCCCGAGGACATCTACAAGACCGACGCCAAGATCAAGGAACTGTTCCCCGACAACAAGCACACCCACCGCTGGCTGGACATGGCGCGCGAGCGCATCAGCTTCCAGGGCCTGCCCGCGCGCATCTGCTGGCTGGGCCTGGGCGAGCGCCACAAGGCGGCCCTGGCCTTCAATGAGATGGTGAAGAACGGCGAACTCAAGGCCCCCATCGTGATCGGCCGCGACCACCTGGACTGCGGCTCGGTGGCCAGCCCCAACCGCGAGACCGAATCCATGAAGGACGGCACGGACGCCGTCAGCGACTGGCCGCTGCTCAACGCCCTGCTCAACACCGCAGGCGGCGCCACCTGGGTCAGCCTGCACCACGGCGGCGGCGTGGGCATGGGCTACTCCCAGCATGCGGGCGTGGTCATCGTGGCCGATGGCACGGACGAGGCCGCCGCCCGCCTGGGCTGCGTGCTCTGGAACGATCCGGCCACCGGCGTGATGCGCCATGCGGATGCGGGCTACGACATTGCCGTGGCGGCCGCCAAGCGCCATCAGCTGAACCTGCCCATGGTCAAGTGAGCCGCTTGCAGGACACCACGGCCATGCAGCGTTTCGACCTGAACCAGATCGCCGCCAGCCCCTGGAAGAACGGGGGCGGCAGCACGCGCGAGATCGCCTGCTGGCCGCCCGGGGCGGGCATGGAGGCCTTTGGCTGGCGCATCAGCGTGGCCACCATTGACCAGCCCGGCCCGTTCTCGGCCTTTGCGGGCGTGGACCGGCAGATCATGCTGCTCGATGGCGACGGCGTGCACCTGCGCGGCGAAGGCATCGACCATGTGCTGGACGCGCGCTGGCAGCCGTTTGCCTTCTCCGGCGATGTGGCGCTGGGCTGCTCGCTGCTGGGCGGCACTTCCACCGACTTCAACGTGATGGCGCGGCGCGGCCGGTGGCGAGCGCAGGTCCAGGTGCTGGACAGCGCTGCCGACGCCGGCCGCGCCGACGCCGGCCTGTGCATGGTGCTGCAGGGCGACTGGCAGGCGGATGGCGCTGCGCTCATCCCCGGCCAGGGCATGTGGTGGAGCGCGCCGCAGCCCGACCCGCAGCAGCTGGTGCCGCAGACCGACGACGCGCGGCTGGTGCAGGTGCTGCTGCAAGCCTGCTGACGAACCACGACATCCAAGGACTCACCCCATGACCGAGCCCCACGCACCCGCTTCTGCATCCGCTTCTGCACCTGCTTCCGCACTCGCTCCATCCTCCTCGGCCGACGGCTGCTGGCAGAACCTGCGCCTGGCGCCTGACATGTTCGAGGCCGGCCAGGCCGTGGGTGACGGGGAGGATGCCTGCATCGTGGTGCAGCAGGGCCGCGTGGCCTGGGTGGGGCCGCAGCAGGCCCTGCCGCCCGCATATGCGTCCCTGCCGCGCCATGAAGGCCAGGGCATGCTGGCCACGCCGGGCCTGGTCGATTGCCACACCCACCTGGTCTATGGCGGCGAGCGCGCCAACGAATTCGCCATGCGCCTGGACGGCGCCAGCTACGAGGAAGTGGCACGCGCCGGCGGCGGCATCGTCTCCAGCGTGCGTGCCACGCGCGAGGCCAGCGAGGACGAGCTGTTCGCCCAGGCCCTGCCGCGCCTGCAGCAGCTGCTGGACGAGGGCGTCTGCGCCATCGAGATCAAGTCGGGCTACGGCCTGGCGCTGGAGCACGAGCGCAAGCAGCTGCGCGTGGCCCGACGCCTGGGCCAGGCCCTGGGCGTGACCGTGCGCACCACCTTCCTGGGCGCGCATGCGCTGCCGCCCGAGTACGCAGGGCGCAGCCAGGACTACATCGACCTCGTCGCCGGCACCATGCTGCCCGCGCTGGCGGCCGAGGGCCTGGTCGATGCGGTCGATGTGTTCTGCGAGCGCATCGCCTTCTCGTTGGCCGAGACCGAGCAGGTCTTCCAGGCCGCACGCCGCCTGGGCCTGCCCGTCAAGCTGCATGCCGAGCAGCTGTCGAACATGGAGGGGGCGGCCCTCGCGGCCCGCTATGGCGCGCTGTCGTGCGACCACATCGAGCACCTGTCCGAATCCGGCATTGCCGCCATGCGCGACGCGGGTTCCGTGGCCGTGCTGCTGCCCGGCGCCTACTACACGCTGCGTGACACCCACATGCCGCCCATCGCGGGCCTGCGCGCCGCGGGCGTTCCCATGGCCGTCTCTACCGATCACAATCCGGGCACCTCCCCCTGCCTGAGCCTTTTGCTCATGGCCAACATGGCCTGCACCCTGTTCCGGCTCACCGTGCCCGAGGCCCTGGCGGGCATCACCCGCCATGCCGCGCGCGCCCTGGGCCTGCAGGACGAGCATGGCCTGATCGCGGCCGGCCGTCCCGCCCACTTCGTGCTCTGGCCCGTGCGCCATGCGGCCGAGCTGGCCTACTGGTTCGGCAGCAAGCCTGACTGCACCATCGTGCGCCAGGGCCGCATCGTGCGGACCCGCGGGCAGGGGAGCCACTGAAAGCCTGTCCCATGCCCCATGCACTGTTTC
The DNA here is from genome assembly GCF_050907895.1 of Delftia sp. 11MD. NCBI lineage: Bacteria > Pseudomonadati > Pseudomonadota > Betaproteobacteria > Burkholderiales > Comamonadaceae > Delftia > Delftia sp. 11MD. Next base: position 160,153 of record NZ_CP194333.1, read on the forward strand.
TCGATGAATTGATTTCCACCCTGGGCGCCGAAGTGGCGCAGCGCGGCGACGATGTGCCCGAGCGCTACCACACCGACTGGAGCGGCACGCCGCCCCAGCGCCCGCTGGCCCTGGTGCGCCCGCGCAGCACCGACGAGGTCAGCGCGCTCATGCGCCTGTGCACGGCCCACCGCGTGCCTGTCGTGCCCCAGGGCGGGCTCACGGGCCTGGCCGGTGCGGCCGTGCCCGTGGCGGGTGCCGTGGCCGTCTCCATGGAGCGCATGAATGCCATCGAGGACGTGAACGCGCGCACCGCGCTGATGACCGTGCAGGCCGGCGCCACGCTGCAGGCCGTGCAGGAGGCGGCCGTGGCCGCAGGCATGGTCTTCGGCGTGGACCTGGGCGCGCGCGGCAGCTGCCAGATCGGCGGCAACGTGGCCACCAATGCGGGCGGCAACGGCGTGCTGCAGCACGGCATGATGCGCGAGCAGGTGCTGGGCCTGGAGGTGGTGCTGGCCGACGGCACGGTGCTGCCCATGCTGCGCCCCATGCTCAAGAACAACACGGGCTACGACCTCAAGCAGTTCTTCATCGGCTCGGAGGGCACGCTGGGCATCGTCACGCGCGTGCTGCTGCGCCTGCGCCCCGCGCCCCAGGCCCGCGCCACGGCCCTGGTGGCCGTGCCGGACTTCGATGCGGCGCTGTCCGTGCTCGCGCGCATGCAATCGCGCTTTGGCAACGGCGTGGCGGCCTTCGAGCTGATGTGGGACAGCTTCATCCAGGCCTCCATCCGCTGGCAGAAGCTGCAGCCGCCGTTTGGCCAGGCGCATGCGCTGCTGGCCCTGATCGATGTGGACGGCAAGGACGAGGCCACGCTGCGCGCCGACGTGGAAGAGGCCCTGGGCGAGGCCATGGAGGCCGGCGAGGTGGCCGATGCCGTCATCGCCCAGTCCGTGGCCCAGGCGCGCCAGCTGTGGAAGCTGCGCGAGGCGCCGGCCGAGCTCAACACGAACATGCATCCGCCCGTCAACTTCGACGTCAGCCTGCCCCAGGCCGACATCGGCCGCTTCGCCGATGCCTGCCGCGCCGCGTTCGACGCGCGCTGGCCCGGCCACCACTCGCTGTTCTTCGGCCATGTGGGCGACGGCAACCTGCATGTCTCGGTGGACGGTGCCACCGCCAACGGCGACTGCGAAGGCGTCGAGGCCGCGCTGTACCACCTGGTCGGCGAGTTCGGCGGCAGCGTCTCGGCCGAGCACGGCATCGGCCTGCACAAGAAGCCCTATCTCGGCGCCAGCCGCACGCCGGCCGAACTGGCCGTGATGCGCGCCATCAAGCAGGCGCTGGACCCCCTGCATCTGTTCAACCCCGGCAAGGTATTCGACCTATGAACGCTCCCGCCATCCACGCGATCCACACCCTGGCACGCCCCGAAGTGCCGCCGCTGCCGCCCTACAACGCAGGCCTGTCCTCCGAGGCCGTGCGGGCGCGCTACGGCGTCACCGAGATCGCGCGGCTGGCGAGCAACGAGAACCCCTTTGGCGCCAGCCCCGCCGTGGCCCGCGCCCTGGCCGACCTGGCCCTGCATGTGGGCACCTATCCCGATGCGCAATGCACGGCGCTGCGCGCGGCCATCGCGGCGCGCACCGGCGTGCCGGCCGAGGCCATTGCCGTGGGCAACGGCTCCGAGGACATCCTGCAGATGCTCTGCCAGGCGTTTCTCTCGCCCGGCGACCGCGTGCTCACCCAGCGCCCGGCCTTCGGCCTGCACGAGATCTACCCGCGCATGATGGGCGCCCGCGTCGAGCTGCTGGAGCTGACGCCCGCGCTGGACTTCGATGTCGATGCCTGGTGCCAGGCGCTGGCGCGCGGCCCCAAGATCGCCATGCTGGCCAATCCCTCCAATCCCGTGGGCTGCATGTTCAGCGCCGGGGATTTCGCGCGCCTGCTGGACGCCACGCCGCCGCAGACCCTGCTGGTGGTGGACGAGGCCTACTACGAGTACGCCCTGCACGCCGACGGCTATCCCGACGTGCTGGCCCTGCTGCGCGGCCGCGCCATGCCCTGGATCGTGCTGCGCACCTTCTCCAAGGCCTGGGGCCTGGCCGGCCTGCGCGTGGGCTACGGACTGGCCAGCGACGCGGCCCTGGTGCAACTGCTGGACCGCGTGCGCACGCCCTTCAACGTCAACCAGGCCGCCCAGGCGGCGGCGCTGGCGGCCTGGGGCGACGAGGACTTCATGCAGCGCGGCGTGGCCGAGACCGTGCGCCTGCGCGATGTGCTGGCGCAGCGGCTGGCCGCCCTGCCTGCACTGCCCGCACTTCGGATAGCGCCTTCGGCCGCCAACTTCCTGTTCATCGACATCGGCCGCCCCAACGGCCCCGTGAACGAGGCGCTGCTGGCCCGGGGCCTGATCGTCAAGCCCTGGAAGGAGCCGGGCTTCGAGCACTTCATCCGCGTCTCCGTGGGCACGGAGGCCGACAACGAACGCTTCGTGCGCGCGCTGGCCGACATCCTGGAGGCCGTGCAATGAGCGGCATCGACCAGACTTCCGACAGCCGCACGCTGTTCGCCGAGCATGCGCTGCTGCCCACGGGCTGGGCGCGCAATGTGCTGCTGCGCTGGGATGGCGCAGGGCGCCTGCTGGCCGTACAGGCCGACGCCCCGTCCGGCAGCGCGCCGCGCGCGCCCGGCCCCGTGCTGCCCGGCATGCCCAACCTGCACTCGCATGCCTTCCAGCGCGCCTTTGCGGGCCTGACCGAATACCGCGCCGAGGCCCAGGACAGCTTCTGGAGCTGGCGCGACCTCATGTACCGCTTTGCCGCGCGCATCACGCCCGAGTCGCTGGAGGCCATCGCTACCTGGCTGTACGTGGAGATGCTGGAGGCCGGCTACACCTCGGTCTGCGAATTCCACTACGTGCACCACGACCGGGATGGCCGGCCCTATGCCGACGACGCCACGCTGTCCCTGGCCCTGCTGCGCGCCGCGCGCAAGGCCGGCATGGGCATCACCCTGCTGCCCGTGCTCTACCAGACCAGCGGCTTCGGCGGCAAGCCGCCGCGCGCCGACCAGGCGCGCTTCATCCGCAGCACCGACAACATGCTGGCCCTGCTGCAGCGCCTGCTGCCCGAGGCCCGTGCCCAGGGCGCGGCCCTGGGCCTGGCGCCGCACTCGCTGCGCGCCGTGCCGCCCGACAGCCTGCGCGTGGCCGTGGAGGGCCTGACGGCGCTGGACGCGCGCGCGCCCGTCCACATCCACATTGCCGAGCAGACCCAGGAGGTAGACGACTGCCTGGCCTGGAGCGGCCAGCGCCCCGTGCAATGGCTGCTGGAGCATGCCCCCGTGGACGCACGCTGGTGCCTGGTCCACGCCACCCACATGACGCCCGGTGAATACGCGGGCGCCGCACGCAGCGGCGCCGTGGCCGGCATCTGCCCCACCACCGAGGCCAACCTGGGCGATGGCATCTTCGACATGCCGCAATGGCTGGGCCACGGCGGCGCCTGGGGCGTGGGCTCGGACAGCCATGCCTGCGTCAACGCGGCCGAGGAACTGCTGATGCTCGAATACAGCCAGCGCCTGTCGCTGCGCCAGCGCAATGTGCTGGCCGGCCCCGACCCGCAGGTGGGCACCGCGCTGTGGACCGCTGCCGTGCAGGGCGGTGCCCAGGCCGCAGGCCGCCCCGTGGCCGGGCTGGCCGTGGGCCAGCAGGCCGACTTCCTGGCGCTGGATGCAGACCATGTGGCGCTGGCCGGCCTGCCGGTGCAGGCCATGGTCTCGGCCCATGTCTTCGGCAGCCACCGCAGCAGCGCCCTGCACAGCCTGTGGGTGGGCGGCGAGCGCCGCGTGCAGGCCGGACGGCATGCGCTGCACGAGGCGGCAGCCCATGGCTTTGTCGCGGCCCGCGCGGCCACCCTGCAATCCTGAGGCCCCCGCATGCCATGGGCCCGCAAAAACCGCCAGAAACGTTCCAGAATCACGCCATGACCGATACCGCTCCCCCTCCCTTCATCTTCCACCAGGGCACGGCGCCGCTGCTGATCTCCATGCCGCATGCGGGCACCCATGTGCCGCCCGACATCGCCGCGCGCCTGACCGAGGAAGCCCGCCACGTGCCCGACACCGACTGGCACCTGCCGCGCCTGTACGAGTTCGCCAGGGCCATGGGCGCCTCCATCCTCGTGGCCACGCATTCGCGCTATGTGGTGGACCTGAACCGTCCGCCCGATGGCGCCAGCCTCTACCCGGGCCAGAGCGTCACCGGCCTGTGCCCCGTGGACACCTTCGACGACACGCCGCTGTACGCCGACCCGGCCGATGTGCCCGCGGACGCCGAAATCGCCGCGCGCCGCGAAGCCATCTGGGGCCCGTACCACGCACAGCTGCGCGCCGAGCTGGACCGCCTCAAGGCCGTGCACGGCACCGTGGCGCTGTGGGACGCGCACTCCATCCGCTCGGTGCTGCCGCGTTTCTTCGAAGGCAAGCTGCCCGACCTGAACCTGGGCACCGGCAAGGGCACGAGCTGCGCGCTGGAACTGGCCGAGCATCTGCTGGCCATTGCGCAGACCGCGCCGGGCCACACCGCCATACTCAACGGCCGCTTCACGGGCGGCTACATCACGCGCCACTACGGCCAGCCCGAGGCCGGCATCCACGCCGTGCAGCTGGAGATGACGCAGTGCAGCTACATGCAGGAAGCGCTGCCCTTCGACTACCTTCCCGAGCGCGCCGAACAGATCCAGCCCACGCTGCAGCGCATGCTGCAGGCCGTGCTGGACTTCGTCACGACACGGCGCGTGTCCTGATCAGCCTTCGTCGTGGCAGTGGCCCGGGCAGGGCCCGCCCATGGCCACGGGCGGCGGGTCGCCCAGCCAGCGGCGCGGCCCCGGGCCGTTCTGTGCGCACAGGTCGCCGGGGTTGTGCAGCACGCAGTGGCGCAGTGACAGGCAACCGCAGCCAATGCACTGGTCCAGGCTCTCGCTGAGCCGCTGCAGCTCGCCTATGCGGTCGTCCAGCCGCTGCTTCCAGACCCGCGACATCTTCTGCCAGTCCCCGCCCGTGGGGACATGGCGGCTGGGCAGCTTGGCCAGCTGCTCGGCGATCTCCTCCAGCGTGAAGCCGATGCGCTGGGCGAACACCACGAAGGCGATGCGCCGCAGCGACGAGCGGTGGTAGCGCCGGTGGCCGCTGGCGCTGCGCACGGACTCGATCAGGTTCAGCGACTCGTAAAAGCGCAGCGCCGAGGCCTTGACCCCGCTGCGCTGCGCCACGTCGCCGATGCTGAGCAGCGGATCATCCTCGGTTTTCATGGTGGCTTTCCTTCGTGGCTTGACTTCAAGTTCACTTGAACTCGAAGAATGCGGCCATTCTGAGCGAAAGCGCAGGAACAGGGCAACCGGGGCTTGTACCGCCCCTGCAGGCGTCCTGGCCGGACTGCGAAATTCTTTGGCCGAGTGCTGCAATGACGCAGCTGCCGTTCATTCATACAGTAATGGGTCTCATTTGTATTGAATGGCATCGGCCGGAGGTTTCCATGTACATCGACAGCAGCAGCTTTCCCCTGGTCCGCATGGGCTACGAGCGCGACAAGGCCGTGCCCGTGGACCGCTTGCTGGAGGACTTCTCGGCCCTGCTGGCCCGCGGCCAGGCCTTTGTCTTCTTCAGCGACGGCGACATGTCCCAGGAGGAGCGCTCGCCCGCGGAGTGCAAGCAGGTCGTGCTGTGGATGAAGGCCCGCCGCCCCGAGCTCAAAAGCCTGGTGCGCGCCCTTGTCCACGCCGAGCCCGATGCGCACAAGCGCGCCGAGGCCGAGGCCTTCGCACAGATGTTCGGCAAGGCCTGGGGCTATCCCATGCTGCTGGTGGCCTCCCCCGAGGAGGCGCAGCAGCGTGCACGGGAGCTGCTCGGGTCCGATTGATGACCGATTGACATGAACTGAGAGAAACACCATGAATGCCGTGGATTCCGCCCTGCTCAAAGTCCTGCCCGAGAGGTGGGATCCCGACCATGTGGACCGTCCCGTGATCGTCCTGCCGATGCGCTCGGGCCCGGGTGACTGGGCAATGGACTTCCATGCCCACCGCAAGAGCCAGCTCATGGTCACCAATGCGGGCCTGATCACGCTGGAGACCGAGGCCGGCGTCTGCGTGGTGCCGCCGCGCAGCGCCGCCTGGATTCCGGGCGGCACGCTGCACCGCGTCAGCTGCAGCGGTGCGGCCAGCGGCCATATCGTCTTTGTGGAATCCGGCGCGGCGCGCCCCGCGCCCGGCCCCTGCCATGCGCTGGCCGTCTCGCCCTTTCTGCATGCCCTGCTGGAGCGCGTGCAGGGCCTGCCGCAGGACTACGAGCCCGACAGCGGCGATGGCCGGCTCATGCAGGTCCTGCTCGATGAAATCCAGAACGCGCAGCCCGAGGGCCTGCACCTGCCCCTGCCGCGCGACCGCCGCCTGCGCCGCATGACCGGCGCCCTGTGCGAGCAGCCCCAGCTGCAGGCGCGGCTGGCCGACTGGGCCCAGCGCATCGGCATGAGCGAGCGCAGCATGACGCGGCTGTTCCTGGCCGAGACCGGCCTCACCGTCAACCAGTGGCGCCGCCAGCTGCATGTGCTCACCGCGCTGCAGCAGCTGTCCCAGGGGCTGCGCATCCAGACCGTGGCCGATGCCCTGGGATACGAAAGCGCACCGGCCTTCGTGACCATGTTCCGCAAGGCCGTGGGCACCTCGCCGCGCCGCTTTCTGGCACTGCGCAGCGCGGTGCGCTGATCGCTACGAAAGCCGCAATCCCAGGCCGACCAGCACGGCCACCACCATCGCCGCCCCGAAGACATCCCAGCGCTGGATGCGCCGGTACCTGAGGATGACGACCAGGACGATGCCGATCAGCGTGATCAGCCGGGCCTGGAACACGGTGCCCAGCAGGAAGCAGATCACGATCTGCGCCCAGTAGGTGAGCAGGCCGGCCATCGGCGGCCTTTTCGATGCGGGCGGATTCGGGTCCGGTGCGGCCGGTGATGGCGATGGAGAGGTCGATGCCGCGGGCAGGGCGCTTGCGGCGCCGGGGGCAGGGCCAGCCGCCTGCCGGGCGGCCTGCCGTTCCTCCTGGCGCTGCTCGCGCCGCTGCTGGTCGGTCTTCTCCAGCACGGGCGCTGCGGGTGCGGCCGGCTGCCACCATGGCTTGCCGCTGGCCAGCGCAGGTGCCTGCCCGCCGGCTGCCAGGCGCCGGAACGTGGCGTTTGCGGGGGGCTTGGCGCGCGCGGCGGCGCGGTCCTGCCGGCTGGCCTCGAGCAGGGCGTCGTTCGCCCGGTCCACAGGGCTGCGCGTGAGCTGCCGGGCCTGTGCCAGCAGCGGCCCGCCCTGCACGGGATCGATCTGGTGGACGAACTGCGCCATTCCCAGCAACTGCGAGGCATGGGCCGGCTGGCCTTGCCAGTGGGGCGCCTGGGCACGCTGGACAGATTGGCCTGGCAGGCCTGTCCCGGCCTGCGTGGCGCGGTGCAGGGCGGCGCGCAGGCGCCTGCGCGTCTGGCGCGATACGCCGGGCTTGTCCGCGTTCACCACCAGCCCCGTGACCTCCTGGCGGCGGCCCTTGCGCATCACGCGCTCCTTGTCGGGGTGGGGCGTGAAGCCTTCGTCGCGCAGTATCCAGCGCACGCGGCCCAGCAGCCGCCCCACGTTGTCGCGCGCGGCCTCGCCCGAGGCCGAGAAGGTCAGGTCGTCCGCATAGCGCGTGTACACAAAGCCCAGCTGCCTGGCCAGGCCCAGCAGGCGGCGGTCCAGGCGGCGGCACAGCAGGTTGGTGAGCATGGGGCTGGTGGGCGCGCCCTGGGGCAGCACGCGCTCGCGCGCCTTGCCGCCAACGAAGAGCTTCTCGCCATCCACCTGCCAGGCCTGGGCGCGGTTTTCGCTGCACAGCAGGGCCAGGAGGGTGGCCATGGCCTCGCCATAGCCCAGATGCCGGAACACGCCCTTGATGCGGCCGAAGGCAATGCTGGGAAAGAAGTCCTTCACGTCCAGGTTGATGACCACGTCGTGGCCCGCATGCGGCGCGGCATTGCTCACGATGGAGCGGCCGGCCAGGAAGCCGTGGGCGGCGCCATGCGCGGGCACCTTGGCGAGGATGTTGTCCAGCACCCAGTACTGCGCGCGCTTGAGGCGCGGCATGGGCGCGGAGATCAGCCGCTCGCCGCCGGTCTTCTTGGGCAGGGTGAACGAGTGGTAGTGGTGGGTGCGGGCCACCTCGCGGTGAAAGCCCAGGAAGCGCAGCTCGGCCACCGTGATGCCCATGGCCTGCGCCAGCTGGGCGGCATCGGCCAGCTGCGGCAGGCCGTGCCGGGCGAGCCGCTGCGGATCGGCCTGCCTGCGCTCCGTGCCATCCCGGGCGGCATCCTGCAGGGCCGCGGAGACGCCGGGACCCAGATAGCCCACGTGCGTGGACCGCCTGGCATGCCAGGCCAGCGCCTTGTCATGGCGTTCCTGGGCCTGGCGGCGTTTGGTTTCCTCGCGCTGGGCCAGCGCCTTTTGCATGCGCTCCTTGCGCATCTGGCGCAATGCGCGCTCGGGGTTCTGGCGCACGGCGATCTGCTGGCGCAGCTCGGCCAGCTCGCGCTGCAACTCGCCCTCGCGCTGGATGTGGGCGGCGGCCAGCTGCGGCTGTCCCTCGCCCTTGGGCCAGAAGCCCAGGCGCTGCATTTCCTCGAGGATAACTTCCTGTTTGCTGGAGGCCTTGATGCGCTCGTAGATCTCGGCGCGCGTGGGTTGCGGCTGGCTCATGCGGCAACCCCTGCAAGGCGGGCCCGGCCGGTGCGAGGCGGGCAAGAAGGTGGAGCGACGCGCTTCTCGTCGAAGAGCCCGCAGGGCTCACGGGACGGGAGCTGTTCGCTCGACGCCACCCCGCGACGGTATGCGTGTTTCGCTTGTAGCAAGCCACTCAGGAAAACGCATACCGTCGCTGGGGTGGCACAGTGAAAACGGCGCCCGTGGTGCATGAAACGGCAGTTCACAAGGGTGGCGAAACACCACCCGGGTTGCAAGAGCCTGCGCGTCGCTCCGCGTGGCAGTGTAGAGCAATTGAGGCGGTTCACGCGATTTCTCCTTGTCCTGCTGCGGCCGCCTGCTGCGGGCCTGCCGGCTGGCGTGCGGCATCGAGCTGGGCCTGCGCCACCAGGCGCAGCGCAATCATGTGCTCGCAGGGCCCCTGGCGCAGCCGGTGCTGCTGGTAGTGGTTGCAGCTGCAGCGCGCATCGGTCAGGCGCTCGTCCGCGTTGAGTTCGAGCTGGGTGTCGAACAGGCGCTTGCCGTCGGCGCGCGGTATCTGGCCGGTGATGCGGCTGAAGCCGTCCTTGCGGTCAATGCGCGGCGGGGCAATGGCCTTGCCGCGCACCAGGGCCAGCGCCTTGTCCTCCTCGGGGTTGGCAGGCTGCAATTGCTGCGCCGTCAGCGGCTCGCGCAGCAGCTCGCGCCAGGCGTAGCGCCCGGCGTCCAGGTCGTAGACGGCACGCCCGGCCTGCATCCAGCGCGTCATGGCCGTGTGCACCTGGGCCTGTGCCAGGCCCGTGGCCTGGGCCAGTTCCTGCGCGCCGGCCTGCCAGCACGACTGCAGTTGCCGGCCCACGGCCTCGACCTGGGCGGGCGTGACCTCGGCCTGCGGCGCCATCAGGTGAAAGCGCGCGCTGGCGGCCCAGTCGTTGGCGCTCCAGCCCGACAGGCCCAGCGTGACCGTGACCTGGCCCAGCTCCACCACCCAGAAGCTGGGCATGCCGCTGCCCAGCAGGTGCACGCGCACGCGCGTGGCCTGCGGGATCAGCCGTTCCAGCGTGAGCAGGCGCCGGCGCCCCCACAGGCGGATGGTGCCGCCGCCCGTGCCCAAGGCATCGCTGACGACGTGCGAGCGCCGGGTGGCCAGGCGTTCCTCCCAGGGCTCGAACACCACGGCGGGCGGCTGCCCCGGCGTCAGCTCGAAGCGCAGCGCGCGCGGGCCATGGCGCTCGCGCCGGGCACGCAGCCGCGCGCAGATGTTGAACAGGTCCATGGGGTGCAGTTCCACCACGGTGGCGGGCAGGGCCATGGCGCTGGAGACCTGTACGAAGCCGCGCAGCCAACTGTCGGGCAGGTCGATCTTTTCCTCGCGCAGTGCCGGATCGGCGCCCACCTGCACGGCAAAGCCGGCCGGGTCCAGCGTCAGCCGCGTGTCCCGGTAGCTGCGGATCTTCTGGAATTCTTCGTAGAGGCTGGCCGAGTAGTCGATGTTGGTGGTGCCGCAGATGCGCTCGCCCGCATGCTCGAAGGCCTCGTGCCGGATGCTGACCGCGCAGTAGCTGGACTCGTCCTGGCTGAAGGCCTCGAACAGCAGCCGGTCCGGGTGCACGGTGATCACGGGGTCGAGCACGTACCAGGCATCGCGGTTGGCCTGGTACAGCCAGTCGAAGTATTTGCGCTGCGCCTTGTAGAAGGGCGCGAGCACCTGGTTGCGGGTCTCGCGCAGGTCCTTGAGTTCGGCGCTGATTTCCCTGGCGCGCGCCTGGGCGCCGCCGGTGTCGGCCATGAAGCCGGCCAGCAGCTGGGACTCATGCTCCTGCAGCCATTCGCGGTAGGCCGTCTTGTCGCGGCCGCGCGTGCGCATGTCGCTGACCACCACGCTGTGCAGCGCGCTGAGGCCTTCGCGCACCTGCAGGAAGGCCGGGCCGTCGCGCCTGAGCAGGCCGTCGAAGCGCGTGGGAGGCCGCAGCAGGTCGGGCGCGAAGGAAAACGCCTGTTGCGTGGCCGTGTCGCTGACCTGCGTGCTGCCGTAGTACTGATAGCGAAATTCCATGTCCGTTCGACTCCGTGCTGTGAACAGGCGCTCAGGTGGAAGACGGGGCCTGGCCGCGCCGCTCCGCCGCCAGGGGCTGCATGAAGCTTTGCGCCAGATGGGGATGGCGCTGCACGATGTCGCGCAGCCCGGCCACATAGTCGGGCTGGTCGGCCTGGCTGGCGCTGACCACCTGCCGCGCGAAGATGGCCGCGACCACGGCCGCAGTCTCGGGCGCATCGACCTGGCCGCGCAGGAAATGCAGCACGCGCGTCTTGCTGGCGCGCGCGCGGTGCACCTGGCTGAGCACAGTCAGGAAGTAGGGCTGCAGCTCCTGCAGGCGCGTGGCGCGCTGGGGCGCGGGCTCGTCGGGCAGGGCCAGCAGCCATTGCGTGACGAACAGCTGCACGCCGGGGGCCGGGTGCTGGGCCAGGCGCGCGAGGTAGAGGCTGGCCTCGGGCGCGCTCATGTGCTGCTCGAGCCGCTGGCGGCCCAAGGCCTGTACCCAGGACTGGGGATGGTCCACCCAGCCGATCAGCAGCTCGGGCGTGAGCGCATTGGCCGGCAGCCGCTGGCCGAACATCTCGCGTGCGTACTGCTGGGTGTCGGCGAACAGGGCGTCGGCCAGCGGCAGCAGCTGTTCCGCCTGCTCGGGCCGGGTCTGTTCCATGGGCGTGAGGCGCGTGTCGATGCTCTGGCGGCTCAGTGCGCGCACATCGGCATCGGCATGCCGCGCCAGCGTGGACCACTGGCGCAGGGTGTAGGCCTGGATGTCCAGCGCCTTCAGGCCCCAGGCGCCGTAGCGTTGCGCACCCGTGGCCTGGGCCTGCAGGGCGCGCCAGATGCCCGAGGCATCGCGGGCCGGGGCCACGGCGGCCAGCGGGCCGGTGAGCAGGCGCAGCGCCGCGTCGTGGACGCCTTCGGCCTTTTCCGCGCGGAACAGCACCTCGTGCAGGCGTTCGGCGATCTGGGCGTTGCAGCGCGCGTTGTACAGAGGGGTGCCGGCCAGGCGCTCGACCAGGGGCGCGGCCGCTGCGCGCAAGGCGGCATGGGGCGATACCGCAAACCCGGCCAGCATGTCGGCCTGCTCGCACAGCAGATCGTCGGCCAGGCTGCCCATGAGCCGTATGCCGCAGGCCATGCGCGCAGGTTCCTCGGATTCCAGCAGCCCGCGCAGCGCCGCCGCAGGCAGGGTGCGCAGGCCTTGCGGGTGGACCAGCAGCCAGGCGGTCGCCATCTCCACCAGTGCCGTCACCGAATGCGCCAGCAGGTGGTGCAGCGGCGGGGCCGGAACGCCGGGCGCGTGCGCGACCAGCGGTGCCTTGTCCGCGAAGAGGGCCTGCACCGCATCGCGGATGTCGGCCAGCGCAGCGCCGTCCGCATCCAGCGTGGGCAGCGCCGCCAGCAGGGCCAGGGCCACGGCGGCGCCATCGGCATAGAGCAGCAGGGCCAGTGCCTGCGTGCGCGAGCTGGCGGCGGGCGACAGCAGCAGGGCCGCCACCAGCTCGGCATCGCGCGCGGCGGCTGCGCGGTCGCGCGACAGCCAGGCGCCCAGGTAGCGGGCGGCCGGCCCCTCGCCGCATTGCGCAAGCGCCAGCAGCCAGGGGCGGCGCGCCGCATCGTCGGTGAGAGCGACCATGCGCTGCTGGGCAATCTCCAGGCCCAAGGCGGCGGCGGGCGCATAGGTTTGGTGCAGCAGCGGCGCGGCGGCCGCCGCATCCAGGCTGTCCAGAAAGGCCTTCTGGTCCTGCAGAGCGCGCGTGAGCGACCACAGCAGCAGCGTGGACTGCGAGCGGCCCACCAGCTGCAGCAGCCGCTCGGGGTGGGCATCCCACAGGGGCGAGAGCCCTTCCACGCGCTGCGCGGGCAGCTGCTGCAGGTCCAGCGGCTCGTCGGTGTACCAGCCATGGGCGCGTGCCGAGGCATGCAGCTGTGGCCAGCGCGGCAGCAGCAGCCGGGCGGCGAGCAGCCAGCGCGATTCGGGCAGGCGGCCGGAGCGCGAGGCAGCCTGGCCCGCGCAGCGGCGGTCCATGGCCTGGAGCAGGGCCGTGGCCTGCGCGGCGCCTTCGCTGTGCCCGGCCGAGACCATGCGCCGCAGCTGGCGCCAGCCGCGCAGGCGCAGGTACAGGGAGGTGTCGCGGCTGAAGACGGCACCCTCGTCGCGCGGGCCATCGAAGCGGGCATGCAGCACGGCCAGCAGGGCGTGGTCGCGCCGCCACTCGGCACGCTTGTGGATGCGCCGTATGGCAGGCCACCAGGGGCGTGTGAAAGGGATGCGCTCCATCCAGGCCAGCAGCTGCCGGTGGACGGCGCCATCGTGCGCGCCCAGCGTATCGGCCGCCAGCAGCGCCTGGGGCGTGAGGGCGTTGAACACGGCCTGCTGCGCCTGCGGGCCGTCCTCCGGCGGGGCGGTGCGTGTCTCTTGTTCCCCCTGTGCCCCTTGCTCCCCTTGTACCCACTGCTCCCACTGATCCCGGTGCTCCTGCAGCGCCGCATGGCGCTCCTGCGGCGCGAGCAGCGCCAGCCAGGCCTGGTGCGCCAGGTCGCGCGTGGCCTCGCTGGCGCCGCGCTGCGACAGCGCCTGCATGGCCACCGCCGCGCCGCCATCGCCCAGGCGGCCCACCAGATAGGCCAGGCAGTAGTCGAGCAGGTCGTCGCCCGTGCCCAGCAGGGCCACCAGGCGCGGCACCTGCGCATGCAGCAGGCGCTGGGCGCCGCCGCCGCGCGCGGCATCCGCATATTCCGCCAGGCGCCACACCAGGCGCGCCTGCTGGCCTGCGGGCATCAGCCGCCAGGCATTGCCGTCCAGGCGCCGGCACAGGGCCGGTATGGCGGCGGCCTGCACGGGCGACTCCGGCAGCTGTGGCGGCTGCGGCGCCGGTTCCTGGGCGTGGCCAGCCAAGGGCAAGGCTTGCACGCCATCCAGCTCGGCAAAACCTCGCTGGGACTGCAGCACATCGCCGGCCGCCAGGCGCTGGCGCAGATAGGCCAGTGCGCGCTGGCGTGCAGGCTCCAGTGCCAGCGGCAACGGGGTCAGCGTGCTGTCATCGACCTGCGCGACGACGCCGGCCTTCCATTGCGTGACCTGCAAGGTCACGACATGGCGCGCCGCCGCGTCGCGCCCCTGCGGGTCCAGGGCCACCAACGTCACGGTGCTGATGCGTTCATTGCGTCCCTGCGGGCGGGACAGTACGGCTTGAGCAAGCAGGTTCATGCGGCAGGCATCCAGTGCTTTTCCATATGGGGTTGGCTGGCGGGAACAACCGGGGCCGCAAAGTGTTCGCGGCCGTCGTTTCCCGCTGGCCAACGCAGGGTCAGATGGCATCGCAGTGTAGTGCCTCGATGCCCTGCGGGCGCCGCCCGCCGCGTGCCCGCCGCACTGCCGATGGCCGCTGCGCTTGTCCGATCCGGCCATTGATTCCCCTGGCAAACCGTCCTCAATTTTCGTGGTGTCTTTGTGGCTGGATCTTGACTTCAAGTTCACTTGAACTTGAAGAATGCAACCCATTGTGGGCAGCCGCCGGCAAGGCCTTCAGAGCCTGCGGTACAGCCCCCCTTTTTCCGGCCCTGCACCGACCCCGGCAGCAGGGCCTTGCCCATCCCCCTCAAGGAGAGTCGATCCATGCCAGTTCTTCCCCCGCCGCCGTTGCGGCGTGCCCTGTTCGGAGGCGCCCTGGCGGCGCTGGCCCTGCTTGCCGGCTGCCGCCCGCAGGCCGTGGGCGATGCCCATGCCAGCGACGGCCCGCCGCCTGCGCCCGAGGTGCTGGTGAGCGAGGTCGTGCCGGCCAGCGTGCGTGTCTGGGACGAGTTCAACGGCCGCATCGATGCCGTGGACTCCGTGCAGCTGCGCCCGCGCGTGTCGGGCTATATCGAGCGCATTGCCTTCAGCGAGGGGCAGGAGGTCCGGAAGGGCCAGCTGCTGTTCGTGATCGACCAGCGGCCCTACCGCGCGGCCCTGGCCAGCGCCGAGGCCGAGCTGGAGCGCACGCGTGCCGGCGCCGCCCTGGCGCGCACCCAGGACCAGCGTGCCCGCCAGCTGGTGGCCGAGCATGCCGTCTCGCGCGAGGAAGCCGACACGCGTGCCGGCGCCATGGCCCAGAGCGCCGCCCAGGTGCGTGCCGCCGAAGCCGCGCTGGCGGCCGCGCGGCTCAACCTGGACTTCACCGAGGTGCGCGCGCCGGTCTCCGGCCGCGCGGGCCGCGCCCTGCTCACCGTGGGCAACCTGGCCCAGGCCGACCAGAGCGTGCTGACCACGGTGGTCTCGCAGGACCCGGTGTATGTGTATTTCGATGCGGACGAGCACAGCTTCCTGCGCCACCAGCAGGCCGCCAACGCCGCCAACGGCGGCAAGGGCCGGCCCGTGCGCATGGGCCTGGCCAGCGATGAGGGCTTCCCGCACAAGGGCACGCTGGATTTCACCGACAACCAGCTCAACGCCGGCACGGGCACGGTGCGCATGCGCGCCCGCATGCCCAATCCCGACCGCCTGCTGACGCCGGGCCTGTTCGCGCGCGTGCAGTTGCAGTCAGGGCAGTCCGAGCAGGGCGGCGGCGGGCAGCAGGCGCTGCTGATCGACGACAAGGCCGTGCTCACCGACCAGGACCGCAAGTACGTGTATGTGGTGGGCGAGGGCAACAAGGCCGAGCGCCGCGACCTGGAGCTGGGCCGCATGGTCGATGGCCGGCGCGTGGTGCAAAAGGGCCTGGCGGCGGGCGACCGCCTCGTGGTCGGCGGCCTGCAGCGCATCTACTACCCCGGCATGCCGGTCAGCCCCAAGCCTGCGCCCGGCGATGGGCAGGCGGCGGTGGCCCAGGCGTCGGCCGTGGCCGCGCAGTGAACCGGGACGCACCATGGATTTCTCCAAATTCTTCATAGACCGCCCGATCTTCGCGGTCGTGCTCTCCATCATCCTGTTCGCCGTGGGCCTGGTTGCGATTCCGCAGCTGCCCGTGGGCGAGTATCCCGAGGTCGTGCCGCCCAGCGTGGTGGTGCGCGCCACCTATCCGGGCGCCAATCCCAAGGAGATCGCCGAGTCGGTGGCCGTGCCGCTGGAGGAGGCGATCAATGGCGTCGAAGGCCTGATCTACCTGAAGTCGGTCGCGGCCTCGGACGGCAGCCTGCAGGTGGTGGCCACCTTCCGCGCCGACGTGGACCCCGACACGGCAGCCGTGCGCGTGCAAAACCGCGTGAGCCAGGCGCAGAGCCGCCTTCCCGAGGAAGTGCGCCAGTACGGCGTGACCACGCAAAAGCGCTCGTCCACGCCGCTGATGTATGCGGGCCTGACCTCCAGCGACGGCAACCATGATGCGCTGTACCTGCGCAACCATGCCACGCTCAAGATCAAGGACGAGCTGGCGCGCATCCCCGGCATCGGCGAGGTGGCGCTGTACGGCGCAGGCGACTATGCGATGCGCGTCTGGCTGGATCCCAGCAAGGTGGCCGCACGCCAGCTCACCGCCGCCGAGGTGATCGCCGCCATCCGCGAGCAGAACGTGCAGGTATCGGCCGGCCAGCTGGGCGCCGAGCCCAGCCCCAAGGGCTCGGACAAGCTGCTGTCCATCAATGTGCGCGGCCGCCTGAAGACGGCCGAGGAGTTCGGCTCCATCGTGCTCAAGGGTGGTGCCGACGGCCAGGTCGTGCGCCTGTCCGACGTGGCGCGCATCGAACTGGGCGCCAGCGACTACAGCATGCGCTCGCTCAGCGACACGCGGCAGATGGCGGCCGTGGGCATCTTCCTGTCGCCGGGCGCCAATGCGCTGGGCGTGGCGCGGGAGGTCTACGCCACCATGGAGCGCCTGTCCAGGGATCTGCCCGAAGGCGTGAACTTCGAGACCGTCTGGGACCCCACGGTCTTCGTGCGCGACTCCATCAAGGCGGTGCAGAGCACGCTGATCGAGGCGGTGATCCTCGTGGTGCTGGTGGTCATCGTCTTCCTGCAGACCTGGCGCGCTTCCATCATTCCGCTGCTGGCCGTGCCCGTGTCCATCGTCGGAACCTTCGCGGGGCTGTACCTGCTGGGCTACTCCATCAACACGCTGACCCTGTTCGGCCTGGTGCTGGCCATCGGCATCGTGGTGGACGATGCCATCGTCGTGGTGGAGAACGTGGAGCGCTACATCGAGGAGGGCCACACGCCCCTGGAGGCGGCGCACCTGGCGATGAAGGAGGTCTCGGGCCCCATCATCGCCATCGCCCTGGTGCTGTGCGCGGTCTTCGTGCCCATGGCCTTCCTCAGCGGCGTGACGGGCCAGTTCTACAAGCAGTTCGCCGTGACGATCGCCATCTCCACGGTGATCTCGGCCATCAACTCGCTGACGCTGTCGCCTGCACTGGCGGCCAAGCTGCTGCAGCCGCGCGGCGCGCCGCGCGATCTGCTGTCGCGCGGGCTGGACCGCAGCCTGGGCTGGTTCTTCCGGCCCTTCAACCGCTTCTTCGACCGCAGCGCGCACGGCTACCAGAACTCCGTGGGGCAGTCGCTGCGCCGCCGCGGCCTGGTGTTTGCGGTCTACGCGGCGCTGCTGGCGGGCACGGCCGTGCTGTTCCAGGCCGTGCCGGGCGGCTTCATCCCGCTGCAGGACAAGCTGTACCTGTTCGGCGGCGCCAAGCTGCCCGAGGGCGCCTCGCTGGGCCGCACCTCCGAGGTGACGCGCCAGATCGTGGAGCTGGCCCACAGCGTGGAGGGCGTGGACAAAGTCGCTGCCTTCGCGGGCTTCAATGCGCTGCAGACCACGACCACGCCCAACCTGACCAGCTCCTACATCATGCTCAAGCCCTTCGGCGAGCGCACGCGCAGCGCCGAGGAGATCAATGCCGAGCTGGGCGCCAAGTTCGCGCAGATCGAGGGCGGCTTCGCCTACGCGCTGATGCCGCCGCCCATCCAGGGCCTGGGCAACGGCTCGGGCTACTCGCTGTTCCTGCAGGATCGCGCGGGCCTGGGCTACGCGGCGCTGCAGCAGGCACTGCAGGCCTTCCAGGCCGAGATCGCCAAAACGCCGGGCATGACCTATCCGGTCAGCAGCTACCAGTCCAACATCCCGCAGCTCGAAGTCAAGGTGGACCGCACCAAGGCCAAGGCGCAGGGCGTGGCGCTGACCGACCTGTTCCAGACGCTGCAGGCCTACCTGGGCTCGGTCTACGTCAACGACTTCAACGCCTTCGGCCGCGTCTGGCGCGTGATGCTGCAGGCCGATGCCGACCACCGCCAGGCCGTGGAGGACATCGCGCGGCTGCGCACGCGCAATGCGCGCGGCGAGATGGTGCCCATAGGCTCCATGGTCACCGTGGTGCCCAGCTTCGGGCCCGACCCGGTGCTGCGCTACAACGGCTTCCCGGCGGCCGACCTGATCGGCGACTCCGACCCGCGCGTGCTGTCCTCGGGCGAGGTGCTGACCAAGCTCCAGGAGATCGCGCAGCGCACGCTGCCGCGCGGCATCGAGCTGGCCTGGACCGACCTCAGCTACCAGCAGGTGGAGCAGAGCAACGCCGCGGCCGTGGTCTTCGCCATCGCCGTGATGCTGGTCTTCCTGGTGCTGGCCGCGCTCTACGAGAGCTGGACGCTGCCGCTGGCCGTCATCCTCATCGTGCCCGTGTGCATCTGCGCGGCGCTGTTCGGCGTCTGGCTGGCCGGCGGCGACAACAACGTCTTCGTGCAGGTGGGGCTGGTGGTGCTGATGGGGCTGGCCTGCAAGAACGCCATCCTGATCGTGGAGTTCGCGCGCGAGCTGGAGCTGCGCGGCGTGGGCATCGTCGATGCCGCGCTGCAGGCCTGCCGCCTGCGGCTGCGGCCCATCGTCATGACCTCGATCGCCTTCATCGCCGGTGCCGTGCCCCTGCTCATCGGCGGCGGCGCGGGCAGCGAGGTGCGCGCGGCCACGGGGGTGACGGTGTTCTCCGGAATGCTGGGTGTGACCCTGTTCGGCCTGTTCCTCACGCCGGTGTTCTACGTCACGCTGCGCCGGCTCTCGGGCCGGGCGCTGACGGGGCATGCGCCTGCACATGCCGCGCCTGCCTTCCCACCCTCCGACAAAGCCGCACCCCTGGAGCCCCACCATGTCTGAAATCCGCAAATCCCTGAGCCGACACGCGCTGGCGCTGGCGTCTGCCGGGCTTGTGGCCGGCTGCGCGGTCGGCCCCGACTTCAAGGCGCCTGCGGCGCCGCAGGCCGGAGCACAGTTCGCGCGGGCCGAGCCTGCACCGGCCACCCCGCAGGCCGAGCCCGATACCGCCTTCTGGCGCCAGTTCCAGGACCCGCAGCTGACGCGGCTGGTGGAGCAGGCGCTGGGCGGCAACCAGGACCTGCAGGTGGCGCTGGCACGGCTGGACGGCGCCCAGGCGCTGCTGAGCGAAAGCCGCTTCGACCAGTTCCCCACGGTCACGATGTCGGGCCAGGCCACGCAGCAAAAGCGCAGCGAGAGCGAGGCCTTCTACGGGCCGCGCAGCCAGCGCAGCTACACGGCCGGGCTGTCGGCCAGCTGGGAGATCGACGTGTTCGGCCGCGTGCGGCGCAACATCGAGGCGCGGCGTGCCGACCTGCGCGCCGACGCGGCCGATCTCGCGGCGCTGCAGGTGGCCATCGCGGCCCAGGTCGCGGGCAGCTATGCCGACCTGCGCGGCTGGCAGCAGCGCCTGGCCCTGGCCCAGGCCAATGCGGCCAACCAGCAGGACACGCTGCGCCTGGTGCAGCTGCGCCTCACACACGGCAGCGGCACCGAATTCGACCTGGCGCGCGCCCAGGCCCAGCTGGAGGCCACGCGCTCGCGCATCCCGGCACTGCAGGCGCAGATCGCCATGGCCCAGCACCGGCTGGCCGTGCTCACGGGCCAGGTGCCCGAGGCGCTGATCGCCGCGCTGGATGTGCCTGCCGCCCTGCCGCAGCTGCCGCCGGCCATCGACCCCGGCACGCCGGCCGGCCTGCTGCGCCGCCGTCCGGACGTGGCCGTGGCCGAGGCACGGCTGCATGCGGCCACGGCGCGCATCGGCGTGGCCACGGCCGACCTGTTCCCGCGCCTGTCGCTGGGCGGGCTGCTGGGCAGCACGGCGCTGCACGGCGGCGCGCTGTTCGAGGGCGGCAGCGCCACCAGCAGCGTGTTCCTGGGCGTGGACTGGTCCTTCCTCGACGTGGGCCGCGTGCGGGCGCGCATCGCGGCCAGCGAGGCCGGCGCCCAGGCCGCGCTGGCCCAGTACCAGCAGACCGTGCTGCTGGCGCTGGAGGACGCCGAGAACGCCCTGGTGCGCCTGCAGCGCACGCGCACCGAGGATGCCCACCTGGCCCAGGCCGCCGAGCAGCGCCAGCGCGCAGAACAGCTGGCGCTGCGCCGCTACCACCTGGGCAGCGTGGGCCTGTACGAAGTGCTGGATGCGCAGCGCGACCTCTACGCGGCCCAGGACGCCGCCGCCGACAGCCGCGCACGCGGCCTGCGCGCCGCCGTGGCGCTGTACCAGGCCCTGGCCGGTGGCTGGGACGGGAAGCTGCCGCCAGCCTGAGCACAAGGCGTGCGTTGCAAAAAGGGACGGCCAGGCGCCGTCCCTTTTTTCTTGTCCGGCGCACCCGGTGAAAACCACGAGGACCAGGGGCTTGCCTCATTTTTTTCTTATCGGATAATTTTCTCATTGGAAAAAATGGAGCGATGGATGATGGAAAGCCAGGTTCTGGATTTCGCCGTGATCGGTGCCGGCATGGCCGGCGCCTCCGTGGCCTGGCGGCTGGCCGGTGCGGGCGCCTCGGTGCTGGTGCTCGAGCGCGAGCCGCAGCCCGGCTACCACGCCACGGGCCGCTCGGCCGCCATGTTCATGGAAAGCTACGGCACCGCGCAGATACGCGCGCTGACACGCGCCAGCCGCGCCTTCTACAGCGCGCCGCCCGAAGGTTTTTGCGAGCACGCGCTGCTGCAGCCGCGCAGCGTGCTCTACATAGGCACGGCCGGCCAGGAGCCCCTACTCGACGATGCCCTGGCCATGTACCGCCGCGACGGCCTGCGCGCCGAGCGCATCGACGCGCGCCAGGCCTGCACCCTCGTGCCCTGCCTGGACGAGAGCCAGCTGGTGGGTGCCGTGCATGACCTGGACGCCATGGACATCGACGTGGCCGAACTGCACCAGGGCTTTCTGCGCGGCATGGCGCGTGCCGGTGCGCGGCTGCGCTGCGGCGCCGAACTGTCCGGCGCCGAGCGCGAGGTGGATGGTGATGGCCAGGGCCTGTGGACCCTGGTGCTGCAGGACGGGTCGCAGGTCCGTGCCCGCGCCGTGGTCAATGCCGCAGGCGCCTGGGCCGATGCCGTGGCCCGGCTGTGCGGCGCGCGGCCGCTGGGCATCGAGCCCCGGCGCCGCTCGGCCTTCACCTTTGCCGCACCCGAGGGCGAGGACATCCACGGCTGGCCTGCCGTGATCGGCGTGGACGAGAGCTTCTACTTCAAGCCCGATGCGGGCCAGCTGCTGGGCTCGCCCGCCAATGCCGATCCCGTGCCGCCGCATGACGTGGTGGCCGAGGAACTGGACGTGGCCATGGGCATAGACCGCATCGAGACACTGACCCGCCTGCGCATACGCCGGCCGCGCCATGTCTGGGCCGGGCTGCGCAGCTTTGCGCCCGATGACGACTTCGTGATCGGCTGGGACGCGCGCCGTGAAGGATTCTTCTGGCTGGCAGGGCAGGGCGGCTACGGCATACAGACGGCCGCCGGCGCCTCGGCCGCTGCGGCCGCGCTGCTGATGCGCGAGCCGCTGCCCGCCGAGCTGCTGGCCCAGGGCGTCGATGCCCGGCGGCTGAGTCCGGAGCGCTTCGCGGCCTGAGACGCCTGCCTTTTCGCTTTTTCAGCCCCCGCAACACACAACAATCCAAGGAGACAGGCATGGGTGCATTCAAGGAAGTGAGCAGGATTGCCGGCGCCTTCGTCGGCGTCATCGTCGGGGCGGGCTTCGCCTCGGGGCAGGAGATACTGCAGTTCTTCGCGGGCTTTGGCGCCATCGGCCTGGCGGGCTGCCTGGTGGCGGCCCTGGCCTTCGTCTTCCTGTCCATGGCGTTCTCCACCATGGGCCAGCGCCTGCAGGCCGGCTCGCACAAGGAGGTGGTGCAGGCCCTGCTGGGCCGGCATGTGGGCATGGTGTTCGATGTGCTGATCACCTTCTTCCTCTTCGCCATCACGGTGGTCATGCTGGCGGGCGCAGGCTCGCTGCTGCACCAGTGGCTGGGCCTGCCCGAGGTCTGGGGCAGCGTGCTGGCCACCGTGGCCACGGTGCTCATCGTCTGCCTGGACGTGGGCCGGGTGATCGCCTTCATCGGCGCGGTCACGCCGCTGCTGGTGTTCATGACCGTGGTGGTCGCAGGCTACGTGCTGGTGACGCCCCAGGGCGAGCCGGCCGCGCTGGAGGCCGCCACCGCCGCCCAGCCCCGGGGTGCGGGGCACTGGCTGGTGGCCGCGCTGCTCTATGTCTCCTACAACGTGGTGGCGGGCATGCCCTTCCTGGTGATCATGGGCGGCCAGGCCAGCTCGCGCCGAGTGGCGCTGTGGGGCGGCGTGGCCGGCGGGCTGCTGCTGGGCCTGCTGATGCTGCTGATCGCGGCCGCCATGGTCTGGCGCATGGACACGCTGGGCGGCCTGTCCATGCCCATGCTGGCGCTGGCCACGCAGATCTCGCCCTGGCTGGGGCACCTGATGTCGCTGGTCATCTTCGGCATGATCCTCAACACCGCCGTGGGCATGCTCTATGCCTTCGTAGCCCGCATCCTGCCGGCCGGCACGCCGCGTTT
Source organism: Delftia sp. 11MD (assembly GCF_050907895.1). Classification (NCBI taxonomy): domain Bacteria; kingdom Pseudomonadati; phylum Pseudomonadota; class Betaproteobacteria; order Burkholderiales; family Comamonadaceae; genus Delftia; species Delftia sp. 11MD. The sequence continues at coordinate 182,666 of NZ_CP194333.1, forward strand.
TCGCTGGGGCACGGGCGTGGCGGGCGTGGTGGCACTGGGCGGCAGCTTCGCGGGTTTCATCACGCTGGTGGGCATGGTGTACCCGGTCTATGGCTACATCGGCTTCGCGCTCATGGCCTGCGCGCTGGCAGGCTGGCTGCGCATGGGCCGCGGGCCGGCGCCCCAGGCCGATCTGCGCGGCACCTGAGGGGGCGGGCCTGACCCTAGAATCGGGCGGTCGCCAGCCCCGATCGCCCGCTTCATGCCCAGCCCCCGTCCTCGCACCAGTCCCGCCCCTGGTCCCGGCCCCAGCCCTCGTTCCAGTCCGCTTCCCACGGCAGACCAGGTCCTTGCCGCCGTGCTGCCGGGCGCCCGCACGGCCGCCGCCCTGCCCGCAGGCAAGCACGAAGTGGGGGCCAAGCTGCGCAAGGCCCGCAAGGAGCGCGGCCTGACGCTGCAGCAGGTGGCCGAAAGCAGCGGCCTGGCCGTGTCCACCATCTCCAAGGCCGAGCGCGGCCAGATCGCGCTGAGCTACGAGAAGGTGCTCATGCTGGGCAATGCGCTGGACATCGACATGACACGGCTGTTCATGGTCGGGGACGCCCAGCAGGCGGCCGGCGACACGCCCACCGTGGTCAAGGACCGTTTCGAGGACGTGCAGCGCTACGAGACCGACCAGTACCTCTACAGCGTGCTGTGCGGCGCCTTCCCGGGCAAGAAGATGCAGCCCCTGGTGGCCGTGATCAATGCGCGCGAGGCCGGGGAATTCTCGGAGACCATCCGCCATGCGGGCCAGGAGTTCGTGATGGTGCTCTCGGGCCGGGTGCGCATCCTGTTCGAGAACGGCGAATCGGTGGAGCTGGGCCGCCATGAGGCCGCGTATTTCGACAGCGGCGTGGGCCATGTGTATGTGAGCCTGAGCCGCCAGCCGGCTCAAGTCGTCTCTGTCTGCAGCTGAAATGGTTAGCACCCCCTGAGCGGCTGCGCCGCTTCCCCCGTGTGCACGGCGCCCTCTCTCGCTACGCGGGAGGGGGACGACACCCTCGGTGCGGGGCGGCGCGGCCGGCATAGGCCCTTCCTCGGTGTCTCTGGCGTGGGGGTGCGCTAGTTTCATAGGTCGCGCCTTTTGTTTGGGGCGCAGGCCGTTTTTCTGGGGGAATCCTCGTGCCCGGCACGGCCGCCCCGGAATTCCTACAATCGCTGCCCATGAGCCTGCCCCAGTACACCCGCGCCAAAGAGCTTCCCGCCATCCTTGCCAAGCGCCTCGTCATTCTTGACGGCGCCATGGGCACCATGATCCAGCGCTTCAAGCTGGGAGAGGCCCAGTACCGGGGCCAGGGCTACACGGGCCCGGGCAGCGTGGGCGACCGCTTCAAGGACTTCCCGCATGACGTCAAGGGCAACAACGAGCTGCTGTCGCTCACCCGCCCCGACGTGATCCGCGACATCCATGAGAAGTACCTGGCCGCCGGCGCCGACCTGATCGAGACCAACACCTTCGGCGCGACCACGATTGCGCAGGACGACTACCACATGGCCGATCTGGCGCGCGAGATGAATCTCGAGAGCGCCCGGCTGGCCCGCGCGGCCTGCGACAAGTACAGCACGCCCGGCCATCCGCGCTACGTGGCCGGCGCCCTGGGCCCCACGCCCAAGACGGCCAGCATCAGCCCCGACGTGAACGATCCGGGCGCGCGCAACGTGAATTTCGAGCAGCTGCGCCAGGCCTACCTGGAGCAGACGCTGGCGCTGATCGAGGGCGGCGCCGACGTCATCCTGGTCGAGACCATCTTCGACACGCTCAACGCCAAGGCCGCGCTGTTCGCGGTGGACGAGGCCTTCGAGCAAAGCGGCGAATGCCTGCCCATCATGATCAGCGGCACGGTGACCGATGCCTCGGGCCGCATCCTGTCCGGGCAGACGGTGACGGCCTTCTGGCACAGCGTGCGCCATGCCAACCCGCTGTCCATCGGCCTGAACTGCGCGCTGGGCGCGGCGCTGATGCGCCCCTACGTCCAGGAACTGAACAAGGCCGCGCCCGAGACCTTCATCAGCTGCTACCCCAACGCCGGCCTGCCCAATCCCATGAGCGACACGGGCTTTGACGAAACGCCCGAAGTCACCAGCCGCCTGGTGCATGAGTTCGCGGCCGAAGGCCTGGTCAACATCGTGGGCGGCTGCTGCGGCACCACGCCGGACCACATCGGCGCCATCGCCAAGGCCGTGGGCAGCACGCCCACGCGCCGCCTGTTCTACCCGGAATCGGCCTGATCGCGCGGGCGGAGCCTCTGACATGAGTTCGCCGCTGCCGCCCGTTCCGTCTCCAGCCGCAGGGCTGCCGCAGCCCGTGGCGGCGCCTGTGCCCGGCCCGGCCGCTGGTGCGCCGGTGGCGCCGGCTTCACCCGCGTCATCCGCCTCGCCATCCGTTCCCGTCACGCCGCCGGCGGCCACGGCCGTGCGCTGGTCGCCCGAGATGCTGCAAAGCCTGCGCCTGCAGGCCTTCGAGCAATTGGTGGCCCAGCTGGCGCGCCAGGTGCAGGCCAGCCCCGGCGCGCCTGCGCCGCAGTGGCCGGCCAGCGGCGTGTCCGAGGCGCTGGGCCGGCTGCTGCAGGCCCTGCTGGCCCAGGTGGGCACCCAGCAGGGCCAGGCCCTGCAATTGCTGGCGGCCCAGCCGGGCTCGGCGGCATTGCTCCAGGCGCTGGCGGCAGGCACGACGGCGCCTGGCGGGCAGGATCCCCGGAGCGCTCCATCGGCCCAGGCCGGACCGCCCATCCCGTCTGCATCGACAACGCCTGCGGCCTCCATGCCGCCCGCCGCTGCCGCAGTGACGCTGGCCGTGGGGGCTGCCAAGGGCAAGGTGATGGATGCGCTGCTGGCCGGATCCGGGCTGGTGCCGCAGGCCGGGGCGCGCCCAGCAGGGGGCATTGCAGGCGGCGCTGCCGGGGGGGCCACACAGACCCTGCCCGCCCTGCAAAGCTGGTGGGTGCAGCAGGGCACGTTGCTGACGCCGCAGGGCGAGCGGGGCTTCACGCTGAGCCTGCAGGTGCCACAGGCCTGGGCCCAGGCGCAGGGCGCGGCCATGGCGCTGGCGGCCGCATCGGCTTCCGCACCGGGTGCGGCCCCTTTCACGGCGGCGGCCCTGCCTGCGGGCGCTGCGCTGCCCTTGGCGGGCGCGCAGGCCACGGAGCCGGGCCTGCGCCTGCCGCTGGATGCATCGCTGCAATCGCTGGCCTCGGGGCCGGTGGCCGTGGTGGTGCAGCCGCGTGGCGCCGATGCGCTGCGCACCAGCGCCCTGCTGCTGCTGGAGCTGCAGCCGCTGCGCCAGCCCGGTGGCGCCATGGCATCGCCGGCCGGGCTGGCCTCGGTGGCGTCGCTGTCGCCCGCGTTCGCGCAGGAGGTGCAGCAGATGCTGCAGCAGCGCAACGATCCCTGGCTGCACATGGCGGCGGCCCAGGCTTCGGGCGCCCTGCCGCGCGAGCGCCGGGCCTTCGAGCACCAGTCGCATTTCTGTACCACCGAAGGCTGCCAGTACGAGGGCCGCGCGCCCTGTGCCCAGCCCTTTTGCAGCGAGATGAACCGGCTCTGGGACGTGTCGCGCACCGAGCGCAGCCGCTGAGACCGGCCTTGCGAAACTGACCGGGCCTGACGGTGGCGTGGTCATCGCCGGCCCCTGCTTTCATAATGCCGCCTGTTGCCCGCCACCTGCGCGGTTGACGTCTTTGGCCGGGATGTTTGACGAATGTGCAGCGATCATGCTGCGATCTGCATCCTGGCTGCCTTCAAGTCGCGGCTGGCCACCAGCCCGCCGCGCACCTTTCCAGCCACCCCCGTTGTGGCAGCCCCCGTCGCCGTTCGCGCATGCCCCCGGGCCGCGCCGGTGTTGTGCCATCTTTCATTTCAGGAACCCGTTCAGGATGCGTTGTACCTCCCGCTTGACCCTTGCCTCTCTCGCCATCGCTGCCGCCCTGCCGGTGGCCGCCCAGTCATCTGGCGCCGGCTCCAACGTCACCATCAGTGGCTATCTGGACGCGGGTGTGTTCCGGGATTTCGACAAGACCAGCAAGCTGGGAACGATTCAGCGCAGCAACCTGGCCATTGCCGGCTTCGAAGACCTGGGCGGCGGCCTGAAGGCCACCTTCCGCCTGAGCACGCGCTTCGACCTGGACACGGGCCTGACCGAGGACTATCCGAAGAAGCCCTTCTGGCATGACGAGTCCACCGTGGGCCTGCAGGGCAACTGGGGCCACCTGCGCCTGGGCCGCGCGCTCAGCGCCATGTGGAGCCAGGAATGGCAGTTCGATCCCTGGGGCAACTTCAACCGCATCGCCTCGCCGGCCTGGCACATGGCCCACTACCTGACGCCGACCGACCGCGCCAGCAACAACGGCTCGCCCGAATACGGCCGCATGTCCAACGGCGTGTTCTACGACTCGCCCAAGTTCGGCGGCTTTTCGCTGCACCTGAGCGCCTCGCCCGAGCGCACCGAGGCGCCCGGCCGCCAGGGCCGTGCGCGCTCGGTATCGGTCAACTACGACCAGGGCGCGGTGGCGGCCATGGTGGCGCACGAGCGCAACGGCAGCGGCGACACCGACCTGTACATGGGCGGCAAGTACCGCATCGGCACGGCGGCCGTGATGCTGGCCTATGACCGCAGCAAGTCGGGCACGCCCGGCACCGGCCCCGACAAGTCGCGCATGGTGTCGCTGGGCGCCACCTACGGCATGGGCGCGACCACGCTCAAGGCCAGCTATGCGCGCCAGCGCCTGGACCGAGACACCAACAACATGCTGTCCCTGGGCGCCGAGTACGCGCTGTCCAAGCGCACCATGCTCTACACCAGCCTGGGACACCAGCGCTACGAGAACCAGAGCTCGCGCACGGCCTTCGGCGTGGGCATGGCCCATTCGTTCTGATCAATGCGCTTCCCAGCGGCCTGACTGGGCTGCGCTGGTGATCCTGGCCAGGTCTGGAGCCGGCATGGGCTGAGGGGTGGCGGGCAGGGCGGTGAGTTCCATGCCGCGCTCCAGCTTGAAGACGCTCACGGCCTGCTGCAGGCCGTAGGCCTGTTCCTGCAGGGACTGTGCTGCGGCGGCGGCTTGCTCGACCAGGGCCGCGTTCTGCTGGGTGACCTGGTCCATCTGCGAGATGGCCTGGTTGATCTGCTCCAGGCCCGCCGTCTGCTCCACGCTGGCAGCGGTGATCTCTCCCATGATGTCGGTCACGTTGCGCACGCTGCTGACGATGTTCTGCATGGTCTGGCCGGCCTGCGCCACCAGGGCCGATCCGGTGCTGACCTTGCCGTTGGAGTCCTCAATGAGGAGCTTGATCTCCTTGGCTGCATCGGCGCAGCGTCGCGCCAGTGCGCGCACCTCGGCCGCCACCACGGCAAAGCCCCGGCCCTGCTCGCCTGCGCGCGCCGCCTCGACGGCGGCGTTGAGCGCGAGGATGTTGGTCTGGAAGGCGATGGCGTCGATCACGCCGATGATGTCGGCGATCTTGCGCGAGGAGGCATGGATGGCGTCCATGGTGTCCACCACCTGGGACACCACCTCGCCGCCTTGCTGGGCGACAGTCGAGGCCGAGGCTGCCAGCTGGTTGGCCTGGCGCGCGTTGTCGGTGTTCTGGCGCACGGTGACGGTGAGCTGCTCCATGGAGGCAGCCGTCTCCTGCAAAGAGCTGGCCTGGTGCTCGGTGCGCAGCGACAGGTCGTTGTTGCCCGAGGCGATCTGGCTGGAGGCCGTGGCGATCGAGTCCGTGCCGTTGCGCACCTGCCTGACGATGTGGATGAGGCTCTGGTCCATGCGGTGCAGCGCGTGCAGCAGCTGGCCTGTTTCGTCGGTGGTAGTGGCCTGGATGCGGCGCGTCAGGTCGCCTTCGGCCACGGCCTGGGCCACGCCCACGGCCTCGATCAGCGGCCGCGCCACGATGCGCGCCAGCGCCAGCGCCAGCGCCAGTCCCAGCGCGATGCTGGCGGCCAGCAGCCCCACCACCCAGGCGCGCGCGCTGCGGTACAGATCATTGGCGTGCCTGTTGGCCTCCTGGCCGGCATCGTGGTCGATCTGCACCATGCGGTCGATCTGGTCGTACAGGCGCCGGCTCAGCTCCAGCGATTCACCCTGCGCCAGCACCAAGGCTTCGTCCTTTCGGCCGTTGCGTGCCAGGGTCATGATCATGGCGTGCTCCCTGGCATATGCGCTGCGCAGCCGGCCCAGCTCGTCGTAGGACGCCCTTTCCTGCTCGGTTTGGATGAAGCTGGCGTAGTTGTCGTAGTTCGTCTGGATCTTGCTCCACAGGTCGCTCATGATGGCGTCGAAGGCCTTGATATCCTGGTCGCTGGTGGAGATCAGGTACTGAAGCTCGTTGGCGCGGTAGCGCGCCGTGGTGGCGCGGATGGTGAGCAGCATGCGCGACGAGGGCATCCAGCGTGTGGCGATGTCGACGGACGCCTGGTTGATCTGGCTGAGCCGCATCACGGCATACAGGCCCACGAAGGTGGTCAGCGCCAGCACGGCCAGGAAGGCCAGCAGCAGCTTGGAGGAGATCTTGAGGTTGCGAAAGGCTTGCATGGCGAAGTTCTGAAGTCGTATCCCTTGAACGGCAAGGGAGCAAAAAAAGGCGTGCAGCAGGGCACACCTGGCCTGCGGTGCAGAGCAAGGTGGAAAGGGATCAACGAAGGCAATGACGAGGGCCGGCGCGTGCGCTCAGGGGGGGAACCAGCCCGAGGTCCGGCAGATGCGGCCCTTGATGCGGGGTCTCATGGCGCAGGCCTTTCCAGGGCGGCAGGACTGCGGCTGGCCATGCGCGGGCCTGATGCAGGGCAGGGGCGGTGGATGCGGAAGATGCCGAGCCGTCCGCCTACACCTTTTGGCGCCCGGACGCCAGCTGCGGCCCGGTGCTTGGCGGCGGCTGCCGCCTTCTGCGCCCAGGTGCTGCGGATGGGTGTCCTAGGGATTTCGGACAGGAAAGAATTGGCTATGTGCATCTGTGGTGGGGATTATTTCCGCACCGCCAGATGATGAGAATGCTTCCTATCTGATTTTCGATAGGACGTGTCCTAAAAGCGGTTTGCGGGCGCGCGACACGGCCGTCCGCACCGTCTTCGCACCGGCTTTCGCTCCGTCATTTGTGCCGTCATGTGCGCCAGTGCGACGGGCCGGCCCCCAGCCTTCAGGACGTCAGGACAGCCGCGTGACAGCGTGTGCCAAGTGCCTGCCTGTGCCGGCCGTTCAGACCACGCCCTGGTCGCGCAAGGCCTGCAGCTGCTGTGCATCCAGGCCCAGGCGCTGGCGCAGCACTTCGTCCGTGTGCTGGCCCAGGGCCGGCGGCGCATGGCGCAGCGTGGTGGGCGTGTCCGACAGGCGCAGCGGGCTGGCCGTGGTCACCACGCGGTTGATGGTCTCGCCGGCAGGCGGCGTGGCGCCCGGGTAACGCTCCTGCTCCACGCGCAGGCCGCGTGCACGCACCTGCGCATCGTCGAAGGCCTGGCCGATGTGGTTGATGGGGCCGCAGGGCACGGCCTTGTCCTCCAGCAGCGCGATCCATTCGGCCGTGGGCCGGCCGCGCGTGAGATCGGCCATCAGCGGGATCAGCGCGTCGCGGTGGGTGACGCGGCCGGCATTGGTGGCAAAGCGCTCGTCGCTCGCCCAGTCCGTGCCGGCCGCCTCGCAAAAGCGCGCGAACTGGCCGTCGTTGCCGATGGCCAGCAGCATGCGGCCGTCGGCCGTGGGGAAGTCCTGGTAGGGCACGACGCTGGGATGGGTGTTGCCCTGGCGGCCCGGCACATGGCCGGTGTTCAGGAAGCCCGCGCCCTGGTTGGCCAGCACGGCCATGGCCACGTCCAGCAGGGCCATGTCGATGTGCTGGCCGCGTCCCGTGCGGTGGCGGGCCTCCAGTGCGCCCAGGATGGCCGTGGTGGCATACATGCCCGTGAACAGGTCGATCACGGCCACGCCTACGCGCAGCGGCCCGCCGCCGGGCTCGCTGTCGGCGCGGCCCGTGATGCTCATGAGGCCGCTCATGGCCTGCACCAGCAGGTCGTAGCCGGCGCGCGGCGCATAGGGCCCGGTCTGGCCGAAGCCCGTGACCGAGCAATAGATCAGGCGCGGGTTCAGCGCGCTCAGCGAGGCGTAGTCCAGGCCGTAGCGCTTGAGGCCCCCGGTCTTGAAGTTCTCCACCACCACGTCGCTTTGCATGGCCAGCTCGCGGATCAGCCGCTGGCCCTCGGCCGTGGCCATGTCCACGGTGACCGATCGCTTGTTGCGGTTGCAGGCCGCGAAGTACACGGCGTTGTCCGAGGGATTGCCTTGCGCATCGGGGAAGAAGGGCGGGCCCCAGTGGCGCGTGTCGTCGCCCTCGCCGGGCTTTTCGATCTTGATCACGTCGGCCCCCATGTCGGCCAGGTTCTGGGTGCACCAGGGGCCGGCCAGCACGCGAGAGAGGTCGAGCACGCGCAGATGGCCCAGCGCTCCTGCGGTCTGGGTGGCCGTGTTGTGGATGGGGCTGGGGGAGGGAGTTTCTGTGTGGTTCATGGACTGAGGCGGCTATCCCGGGCAGATGGGCCCATGCTACGGCGCGCGGGCCTGCTGCGGCTTCGCATTTGTGAAAGCGCGCGTTCGCGCACGGGCCGGCACTGCGGTTTGTACTGACGCGCAGGGCTCAGCCGGGGCCGCTGCGGCTTTCTACAATGCCGGATGGCCATGCATTTCGATCTTGTGGATCTGCGCCTCATGGTGCACATCGCCGACGCCAACAGCATGACGCGTGGCGCGGAACTTTCCTTCATCTCCCTGCCGGCGGCCAGCACCCGCATCAAGAACCTGGAAGAGAGCATCGGCACCAAGCTGCTGTACCGCACCAGCCAGGGCGTGACGCTGACGCCGCCGGGCCAGGCCTTTGTCACCCATGCGCGCATGGTGCTGGGCCAGATCGAGCACCTGCGCGGCGACATGCAGGAGTACGTGCGCGGTATCAAGGGCCATGTGCGGGTGTTTGCCAACACCACCTCGCTGGGCGAGTTCCTGCCGCCCGTGCTGCGCCACTACCTGCGCCGCAATCCCGACGTGAACATCGACCTGCGCGAGCGCCTGTCGCACGACATCGTGCGTGCCGTGACCGAGGGGCAGACCGACATCGGCATCGTCGCCGGCCTGGTGCGCACCGAGAACCTGGAGACCCTGCCCTACCGCCGCGACCGCCTGGTGCTGGTGGTGCCGCGCGGCCATGCGCTCGATGGCGAGATGCAGATGGCCTTTGCCGACACGCTGGACCTGGACCATGTGGGCCTGCACGAATCCAGCGCCATCCACGCCTTCCTGCGCCAGGCCAGCGACCAGCTGCACCGGCCCATCAAGCAGCGCATCCAGGTGGGCAACTTCGAGACGGCCTGCCGCATGATCGAGTCCGGCGTGGGCGTGGGCGTGCTGCCCGAGTCGGCCGCCAGCCGCCATGCGCATTCCATGGACATCGCCATCGTGCCGCTGTCCGATGCCTGGTCGGTGCGCGAGATGCAGATCTGCGTGCGCAGCCTGGAGGCCCTGCCGTCCTTCGCCCAGGAGCTGGTGGAGCTGCTGGTGGCCGACGCACAGGGCCGGCTCACGCTGGAATAGCCGCCGGCCAACGGCAGCCCGCCGACCGCCGCCCGTTCAGTCGGCCTGGGCCGTGTCCCGGTCCAGCGTGGTCGGTGCCAGCCAGTATTTGAAGGTGCCGGTGGCCGTGGCCACCAGCTTTCCGTCTTCATCGAGCAACTGCGCCGCGCAGCTGCACAGGCTGCGGCTGGCGTGCACCACCCAGCCTTCGGCCAGCAGCGCGCCCTTGCCCGGGCGGTGGAAGCGGCTGCTCATCTCCACCGTCACGGCGGTCTGCGATGGCGCACCGGGCAGCTCGCCGGCGGCGCGCGACATCACGGAGTCCAGCAGCGTCATGAGCACGCCGCCGTGCGCGGCGGGCAGCTGGTTGAGCAGTTCCTCGCGCATGTGGGGCAGGCGCACATGGACCTTGCCGGGCGGCGCGGGCACCTGCGAGGCGCCGATCAGCCGCATGAAGGCATTGCGGTCGGGGGGCGGTGCACTCATACGGCTCATGTGGCTCATGCGGCGCGCGCCTCGCGCACCATGTTGCGCGCGATGATGACCTGCTGGATCTGGGTCGTGCCTTCGTACAGGCGGAACAGCCGCACGTCGCGGTAGAAGCGCTCGATGCCGAACTCGGCCAGGTAGCCCGAGCCGCCCAGGATCTGCACGGCGCGGTCGGCCACGCGGCCCACCATCTCGGTGGCGAACATCTTGCAGCACGAGGCCTCGGTGGAGACGTTGCGGCCCTCGTCGCGGCGGCGCGCGGCGTCGATCACCATGCACTCGGCCGCATACAGCTCGGCCTGGCTGTCGGCCAGCATGGCCTGCACCAGCTGGAACTCGCAGATGGGCTGGCCGAACTGCTTGCGCTCGAGCGCATAGTTCAGCGCGTCGCGCAGGATGCGCTGCGCCACGCCCACGCTCACGGCCGCGATGTGGATGCGGCCCTTGTCCAGCACCTTCATGGCGGTCTTGAAGCCCTGGCCTTCCTTCAGGCCGATGAGGTTGGCCGCCGGCACGCGCACGTTGTCGAAGAACACGTCGCAGGTGTGTGCGCCCTTCTGGCCCATCTTCACGTCGTTCTTGCCGAAGCTGATGCCCGGCGACTTCGCATCCACGATGAAGGCCGAGACGCCGCCCGCGCCCTTGTTGGCCGGGTCGGTGCGCGCCATCAGCGTGAACATGCCCGCATGCGGCGCATTGGTGATGAAGCGCTTGTTGCCGTTGACCACGTAGTGGTCCCCATCCCTGATGGCGGTGGTGCGCAGCGAGGCCGCGTCCGAGCCCGCCTCGGGCTCGGTCAGCGCGAACGAGGCCATGATCTCGCCCGTGGCCAGCTTGGGCAGCCAGGCCGCCTGCTGCTCGGGCGTGCCGTCGATGAGGATGCCCTGCGAGCCTATGCCCACGGTCGTGCCGATCACCGAGCGGAAGGCCGGCGCGGTCTGGCACAGCTCGAAGAGCACGCGCACCTCTTCCTCCATGGTCAGCTCCAGCCCGCCGAACTGCTCGGGGATGGTCATGCCGAACAGGCCCAGGTTGCGCATCTCCTGCACGATGGACTCGGGAATCTCGTCGGTCTCGGCCACTTCGTTCTCGGCGGGCACCAGGCGCTCGCGCACAAAGCGGCGCACGCTGTCCAGCAGGGCTTCGAGGGTTTCTTGGTCGCGGATCATTGCGGTGTGCTTCCTGTGCGGTTCAGAGGGTTTCGGCGGTTCCCAGCACCGCCGTGGATTGGCTTGACAGCGTGCCGCCGTTGCCGTGCACCACGGCCGTGCGGTGGCGGCCCAGCTGGCGCTGGCCGGCCTCGCCGCGCAGCTGGCGCACGGCCTCGATCAGCGCAAAGATGCCGTACATGCCCGGGTGCACGCAGGACAGGCCGCCGCCGTTGGTGTTGACGGCCAGCCGCCCGCCGGGCGCGATGCCGCCCCCGGACACGAAGGCGCCGCCTTCGCCCTTGGCGCAAAAGCCCAGGTCCTCCAGGAACAGCAGGGTGTTGATGGTGAAGGCGTCGTAGACCTGGGCCATGTCCATGTCGGCAGCGGTGAGCCCGGCCATGGCAAAGGCCTGGGCGCCCGACTGCGCGGCGGCCGTGGTGGTCAGGTCGGGCATGCAGGAGATCTGGCGGTTCCAGATGGCCGTGGCATTGCCCAGCACGTAGACGGGGGGGCGCGGCAGGTCGCGGGCGCGCTCGCCGCGCACCAGCACGATGGCGCCCGCGCCGTCCGTCACCAGGCAGCAGTCGCGCACGCTCAAGGGGCTGGCGATGGGGCGGGCCGAGAGCACGTCCTCGATGGTCAGCGGGTCGCGCATGAAGGCTTCGGGGTTGAGCTGGGCCCAGGCACGCGCGGCCACGGCCACCTCGGCCAGCTGCTCGCGCGTGGTGCCGAACTCGTGCATGTGGCGCGCGGCCGCCAGCGCATAGGCGGTCACGGGCAGCACGGGCTCGTAGGGGAACTCATAGGGCTGCGGGTCCAGGAAACGCCGCGCCGCCTGGCCTTCCTTGCGGCCGAAGGTGGCCGAGCGCTGGGCGCTGCCGTAGCACACCAGCACGGCCTTGCACTGGCCGGCCTCCAGCGCGCGGATGGCGGGCAGCAGGTGGGCGATGAAGCTGCTGCCGCCGATCATCGTGCCGTCCACGTAGGTGGGGTTGATGCCCAGGTGCTCGATCACGGGCATGGTCCACATGCTGGCGTTGACGCTGCAGGTGGCCAGGCCGTCGATGTCCTGCATGGTCAGGCCCGCATCGGCCACGGCCGCATGGGCGGCGCGCACCAGCAGGGTCATGTCGTCCATGCCGGGGGCCTCGCCACAGCCATAGGTGGCGGCGCCGGCAATGGCCACGCGCCCGCGCAGCGGGCGGTTCACAGCGGCGGCGTCCAGGGTGGATTGGGGGATGCGGGTGTTCATGCTGCACCTCCATGGGAAGCCTGTGGAGCCGGTTGCAGCGCGGGCTGGAACAGCACCAGGCCGCGTCCGTCCTTGCTCGCCACATGGGCGCTCACGCGCTGGCCTATGCGCACGTCGGCCGGCGCAATGCCTTCGACGCGGCCCATCATGCGCACGCCTTCGTCCAGGTCGATCAGGGCCACGTTGTAGTCGCCACCGGCATCGCTCTTGCGCGCGACGGTGCTGGTGGAGTAGACCGTGCCCTGGCCGCTGGCGCGCACCCAGCGCAGCGGGCTGGCGCCGCAGTGCGGGCACAGCTCGCGCGGGGTGAAGACATGGCGCGTGCATTGCGGGCACTGCTGTATGCAGAAGCGGCCGGCATCGAGTTCGGCCTGGTAGTGGGTCTGTGCGCTCAGGTGCATGGGCGGTGTTTCCGTTCTCGGTGTTCTTGGCGCTGCACCCGGCACGCGGGCGCAGCGGCTGTCCGCCAGCATGCCCGCATCGCGGGGCCGCTTCAATTCGCCAATCTGGAAGGGTGGCTTCACCAGTGCCGGCGCCCGGCTGTCAACCCAGGGTTGCTGCCTAGGCGGGCCGGCGGGCACGGCTGCTATGGTGTTTATGCATTCCCGGCCTTTTCTTCATACCCGCCCTGCGCCGCCTGCCGGCGCACCGAGGGCGCGCCGCCGCTTTGGCACAGCGTGGCGCCACAGGAAGGCCGGCAATGGCGCGCCGCACCCCGGCCCGTTCTCCGCTGTCGATCCCCACCCACCCAGGAGGTTTTTGCACATGACGGATACGCTGATCAAGGTGGACCTGAACCGCCCGCCAACCGACAACGAAAGGGTCCACAACCGCTGGCACCCGGACATTCCCATGGCCTGCTGGGTCCAGCCCGGCGACGACTTCATCCTGGAGACCTACGACTGGACCGGCGGCTTCATCAAGAACAACGACAGTGCCGACGATGTGCGCGACATCGACCTGACCACGGTGCACTACCTGTCCGGCCCCGTGGGCGTGAAGGGCGCCCAGCCCGGCGACCTGCTGGTGGTGGACCTGCTGGACATCGGCGCCAAGCCCGACAGCCTCTGGGGCTTCAACGGCTTTTTCTCCAAGAACAATGGCGGCGGCTTCCTGACCGACCATTTCCCCTCGGCCCAGAAATCGATCTGGGACTTCAAGGGCATGTTCACCAGCTCGCGCCACATACCAGGCGTGAACTTCCCCGGCCTCATCCATCCCGGCCTCATCGGCTGCCTGCCCGACCGGCCCATGCTGGAGATGTGGAACGAGCGCGAGCGCGCCCTGATCGCCACCGATCCCGAGCGCGTGCCCGGCCTGGCCAACCCGCCGTCGGCCGGCACGGCCCACATGGGCCAGATGCGCGGCGAAGCGCGCGACAAGGCCGCCGCCGAAGGCGCGCGCACCGTGCCGCCGCGCGAGCATGGCGGCAACTGCGACATCAAGGACCTCTCGCGCGGCGCCAAGGTGTTCTTTCCGGTCTATGTGGACGGCGCCGGCCTGAGCGTGGGCGACCTGCACTTCAGCCAGGGCGATGGCGAGATCACCTTCTGCGGCGCCATCGAGATGGCCGGCTGGGTGCACATGAAGGTCGGCCTCATCAAGGGCGGCATGGCCAAGTACGGCATCAAGAACCCCATCTTCAAGCCCAGCCCCATCACGCCGCGCTATGACGACTACCTGATCTTCGAGGGCATCTCGGTGGACGAGAGCGGCAGGCAGCACTACCTGGATGTCAACGTGGCCTACCGCCAGGCCTGCCTGAACGCCATCGAATACCTGAAGAAGTTCGGCTACAGCGGCGCCCAGGCGTATTCCATCCTGGGCACGGCGCCCGTGCAGGGCCATATCAGCGGCGTGGTGGACGTGCCCAACTCCTGCGCCACGCTGTGGCTGCCCACGGGCATCTTCGACTTCGACATCAACCCCAACGCGGCGGGGCCCGTCGTCCAGTTCGACGGCAGCGTGGACATGCCCCTGTCCCCCGACCTGCGCTGACGCCAAGGAGCCCGCCCATGCCCACCTACGACTACGACTGCGCGCAATGCGGCGGCTTCGAGGCCCTGCGGCCGCTGCGCCTGCGCGACGAGCCTGCGGCCTGCCCTGGCTGCGGCACGGCGGCTGCGCGCGTGCTGGCCGCCGCGCCCCGGCTGGCGCTGATGGCCGACGGCACGCGCCGCGCCATGGCCACCAACGAGCGCGCGCGCCACGAGCCCGCCAGCTCGCGCGACTATGACTATGCGCGGCTCAGGCACCCGGCAGGCTGCGGCTGCTGCGGATCGGGGCGGCGCAGCGCCACGGTGACGGCACCCAACGGCGCAAAGTCCGCGCCCTCGCGGCGGCCCTGGATGATCAGCCACTAGGCTGCATCGGAGTGGGCCGCTTCCCAGGGTTTCCACCGCTTGGGAGCCCTGGAAGCGCGCCTTCCACATTCGCGAAACACGGCGCAGGGCGGCTTGCCCAGAATGGTCCGCGCGGCAAGCCGCCGCCCGTTGCCCGGAGTTTCGCCATGCCCCCGTCTTCCTTCCTGCCTTCTGCCACTTCCTCCTTCTCTTCGCGCCGCCGCCGCCTGCTGTCCGCCGGTGGCGCGCTGGCGGCCGGCAGCCTCTTGCCTGCAGTCCGGCCGGCGTTTGCGGCCGATGCCTGGCCCACGCGGCCCGTGCGTTTCATCGTGCCCTTTCCGCCCGGCGGCCCGGTGGACACCACGGCGCGCGCCTTCACCCAGAAGCTGGGCGAGATCTGGCCGCAGCCCTGCATCGTGGACAACCGCGCGGGCGCCGGCGGCATGGTGGGCGCGGCCCTCGCAGCCAAGGAGCCTGCCGACGGCTACACGCTGTTCGTGGGCTCCATCCATCACGCGGTCAACCCGGCGCTGCAGCCGAAGATGACCTACGACATAGAGCGTGACTTCGCGCCCGTGAGCTTTGCCGCCATGTTCCCGGTCTTCCTGGTGGCCCATCCCTCGGTGCCCGCCCGCAACGTGCGCGAGCTGATCGCGCTGGCCAAGTCCGGCAACGGGCTGAGCTTCGGCTCCTCGGGCAATGGCGGCGGCACGCACCTGGCCGGCGAGCTGTTCAACATGCATGCAGGCATCAAGCTGCAGCACATTCCCTACAAGGGCAGCGCGCCGGCCATGAACGACCTGCTGGGCGGCCAGGTGCAGCTGATGTTTGCCGATGCGCCCAGCGCGCTGCAGCACATCAAGTCGGGCCGCATCAAGGTGCTGGGCGTGGCCAGCCGCCAGCGCTCGGCCATGCTGCCCGAGGTGCCCACCATCGCCGAGTCGGGCCTGCCCGAGTACGAGGCCTATTCCTGGGCCGCGCTGTTCGCGCCGGCCCGCACGCCGCCCGCCGTGCTGGCGCGCATCAATGCCGACTTCAACACCGCGCTGCGCGATGCCGCCGTGCGCGAGCGCCTGCTGACGGCCGGCGCCGAGGCCGACCCCGGCACCCCGCAGCAGATGCGCGAGCGCCTGAGCAGCGAGCTGCGTAAATGGGCCCAGGTGGTCAAGGTGGCCGGCATCCAGGCGGACTGAGCACGGCGGCGTGCCCGTACCCGGGACAAACCCGGCTTCGCAGCGCTGCAACCCGGTCTTTCGCAATCGCGCATAGGCGGGCCGGGCCTGCCTGCTTAGGCTTGCCTCCGGTATCCAGAAAAACAACCCCGAGACAAGGAGACGGATATGCGGAAAGGCTTGATGCGAGGCGGCTTGACCAAGGTGCGCGCTGCCGGCTGCGCGCTGGGCGCCGGCCTGCTGTGGACGGCGGCGGCGCAGGCGCAGCAGATATCGGACGACGTGGTGCGCATCGGCGTGCTCAGCGACATGTCGGGCCTGTACGCGGACACGGCGGGGCGCGGCTCCGTCGAGGCCGCGAAGATGGCCGTGGCCGACTTCGGCGGCCAGGTGCTGGGCAGGAAGATCGAGGTGGTCTGGGCCGACCACCAGAACAAGGCCGACGTGGGCGCCACCCATGCGCGCACCTGGTTCGACCGCGACGGCGTGGACCTGATCGTGGACATCAACAACACGGCCGTCGCCATCGCCGTCAACAACCTGGCGCGCGAGCGCGGCAAGATGGTGATCAACACCGGCGGCGCCTCGGACATCCTCACCAACGAGCACTGCGCGCCCACGGCCATCCACTACACCTACGACAGCTATGCGCTGGCCAACGGCGCGGTGCGCGGCATCCTGGCCCAGGGCAAGAAGGAATGGTTCATCCTGGGCGTGGACTACGCCTTCGGCAAGGCCATGACGGCCAACGTGACCGACTTCCTGAAAGACGGCGGCGGCAAGCTGGTGGGCACCACCTTCCATCCGCTCAATGCCAGCGATTTCTCGTCCTTCCTGCTGCAGGCCCAGGCCTCCAAGGCCTCGGTGATCAACCTGGCCAATGCCACCAGCGACACGGTCAACGCCATCAAGGCCGCGCACGAGTTCGGCATCGCGCCCAGGCAGACCCTGGTGCCCAGCCTGCTGTTCATCAACGACGTGCATGCGCTGGGCCTGCGCTACGGCCAGGGCATGGTGCTGACCACGGGCTTTTACTGGGACCGCACCGAAGCCACGCGCGCCTGGTCGCGGCGCTTCTTCGAGAAGATGAAGAAGATGCCCTCCATGATCCATGCGGGCGCCTACTCGGCCGTCACCAACTACCTCAAGGCCGTGCAGGCCACCAAGGGAGACGACGGCAACGCGGTGGCGCGCCAGCTCAAGCAGATGCCCATCGAGGACTTCTTCGCCCAGAACGGCAAGGTGCGCGAGGACGGCCGCATGGTGCACGACATGTACCTGGTGCAGATCAAGAAGCCCGAGGAATCCAGATACCCCTGGGACTACTACAAGGTGCTCTCCACCATCCCCGGTGACGAGGCCTTCCGCCCGCTGTCCAGGAGCAGCTGCAAGCTGGTGAAGACATCATGAAGACACGCGCCGCCGTACTCACGAGAACGGGCGCAGCCGCGCCCTATGCCGACAGCCGCCCGCTGGAGATCTGGGAGGTGGACCTGGCGCCGCCCGGCCCCGGCGAGGTGCTGGTCAAGGTGGCCGCCGCAGGCGTGTGCCACTCCGACCTGTCCATCATCAACGGCGACCGTCCGCGCGACACGCCCATCGTGCTCGGCCATGAGGCCGCAGGCGTGATCCAGGCGCTCGGCGAAGGCGTGACCGACCTGGAGGTGGGCGACCACGTGGTCATGCTCTTCGTGCCCGGCTGCGGCAACTGCCAGCCCTGCGCCGAGGGCCGGCCCGTGCTGTGCGAGCCCGCAGGCCAGGCCGGCGTGGCGGGCACCCTGCTGTCGGGTGCCAGGCGCCTGTCGCGCAATGGCCAGCCCATCTCGCACTTCGTCGGCGTCTCGGCCTTTGCCGAGCATGCCGTGCTCTCGCGCCGCGGCGTGCACCGCATCGACAAGTCGGTGCCGCTGGAGCTGGCTGCGCTGTTCGGCTGCGCCGTGATGACCGGCGTGGGCGCGGTGGCCAATACCGCCAGGGTGAGCCCCGGCCAGAGCGTGGCCGTGGTGGGGCTGGGCGGCGTGGGCCTGTCCTCGGTGATGGGCGCGGCGGCGGCGGGTGCGGCCCGCGTGGTGGCCGTGGACCTCAATGCCGACAAGCTGGCCATGGCGCGCGATTTCGGCGCCACCGACACCGTCAACGCCGGCGACGAGGATGCCGTCAAGCAGGTGCGGGCGCTGACGGGCGGCGGCGTGGACCATGCCTTCGAGATGGTGGGCTCGGCCAAGGCCCTGGAGATGGCCTACCGCATCACGCGGCGCGGCGGCCAGACGGTGACGGCGGGCCTGCCCTCCAGCGCCCAGGCCATCAGCCTGCCGGTCTGGCACCTGGTGGCCGAGGAGCGCACGCTCAAGGGCTGCTACATGGGCAGCTGCGTGCCGCGCCGCGACATCGACCGGTACCTGGCCCTGCATGCGGCCGGCAGGCTGCCGGTGGACCGCCTGGTCACCGGCCACCTGACGCTGGACCAGATCAACGAGGGCTTCGACCGCCTGGCGCGTGGCGAGGCCATACGCCAGATCATCCGCATGGAGGCCTGATAGGAGGTCAGGCTGATCAGCGAGGACCGGGGCTGCTGCTGCGGCTGTGTCCGAGCCAAGCACGGCGGTCAGGTGCCGTCGGGCAGCAGCTGGTTTTCCCAGCCGGTCAGCCGCTCGATGGCCCGGGCCACCTGCAGGATGCGGGCCTCGTCGAAGTAGCGTCCCACCACCTGCACGGCCAGCGGCAGGCCCTGGGGTGACAGGCCCACCGGCACGCTGACGGCCGGGTGCCCGGTCACGTTGAAGGCATGGGTCTGCACCGGCCAGTGGCGGAAATGCGGCATGGGGTCGAAGCGCGGCGCCGTATCCAGGGTGATGGCGGTCAGCAACACGTCGCAGCGGTCCAGCGCAGCGTCCACGCGGGCCGCCAGCATGCGGCGCACACGCAGGGCGTTCAGGTAATCCTCCGAGGACACGGTGGCGCCCAGCAGCAGCCGCGCCGCCGTGAGCTCGCCATAGTCCAGCGGGCGCGAGCGCAGGTCCTGCGCATGGATGGTGAACATCTCGGCACTGAGGATGACGCGGCCGGCCGCCAGGAACTGCTGGCTGTGGGGCAGGCTCACGTGGATGGGACGGGCGCCGGCCTCGGCCAGCAGCGCGGCCGTGCGGTCGAAGGCCGACAGGAACGTGGGCGACGCCTGGGGCGACGACTGGAAGTGGTCTTGCGGCACGCCGATGGTCAGGCCTTTCACGCCCTGCTCCAGCCCCGTGCAGTAGTCGTCCACGGGTTCGGTGGAGCTGGCCGGGTCCAGCGGGTCGTGCCCGGCCAGCACCTGCAGCGCGATGGCCGCATCCTCCACGCTGCGCGACAGCGGGCCGCAGTGGTCCAGCGTCCAGGCCAGGGGGAACACGCCGTGCTTGGAGACGCGGCCGTAGGTGGGTTTCAGCCCCACGGCGCCGCACCAGGCGGCCGGTATGAGGATGGAGCCGCCCGTGCAGGTGCCCAGGGCCAGCCGCGTGAAGCCTGCCGCAATGGCGGCGCCCGAGCCCGACGACGATCCGCCCGGAATATGGGCCAGGTCCCAGGGGTTGCGGGCTGCGGGAAACGGCAGGTCGGGGCTGGGCGCGCCGATGGCGAACTCATGCGTGGCCAGCTTGCCCAGGATGACGGCGCCCGCATCGCGCAGGCGCCGCACCGGCGTGGAATCGTCTTCGGGCACATAGTCCAGGCTCAGCCAGGACTGGCAGGTGGTCGGCAGGCCGGCCACGTCGTAGACGTCCTTGATGGCCACGGCAATGCCGTGGAGCAACGGCAGATCGGCGCTTTCTCCGCGCGCCATGTCTGCGTTGCGCGCAGCCTCCATGGCACCGCTGGCATCGAGATTGGTGAAGGCATGGATGTCGATGTCCATGGCGCGGATGCGTCCCAGCGCCGCCCGGGTCAGCATCTCCGAAGTGGTCTTGCCGGCGCGCAGCGCGCTGGCCATCTGTCGTATCGAAAGTTCAGGACTGCCGCTCATGCTTGCTCTGACGGGAGATGGTGGTGTGGATCTGCGAGGGTCCCGCCTCATGCGCCAGTTCGTTGACGAGGCCGCGGTGCTCCATCAGCAACTGGTGCTCCGCCAGGATGGGTCCCAGCCGCTCGAAGGGGATGTCGATGCCGTGCTTTTTCAGCGCATTGAGCAATTCGTGCAGCGCATTGACATCGGGCCCTGCCAGTTTCTGCGGCGAAGGGGGTATTTCAGATTTTCGCGATGCCGGCATCACTGACCACCTTTCTCCATTTTCTGGCGTCGTCGGATACGAATGCCTTGGTGCTGTCCACGGATTTCCAAAGGGGAATGCTGCCAAGCTCCATGAATTTCTTCTGCACCTTTTCGTCGGTCAGGATATTTTTCATCTGTGCATTGATGGCGTTCACTATCGCGGCCGGCGTGCCCTTGGGTGCCATGAGCACATTCCATGAGGTCTCGTTGAAATTGCCGAGCCGGGCCGGGCTTTGCTCGCTGAGCGTCTGCCAGTCGGGCATGAGGGGTGAGCGCTCGCGCGTGGCCACGCCCACGCGATTGACCTTGCCCTGGTGCACATACTGCTTGGCCGTGATCAGCAGGTCGAAGGCGATATCGACCTGGCCGCTCACCAGGTCGCTCATCATGGGCGCGGCGCCCTGGTAGGGGATGTGCAGCATGCGTATGTCGGCGGCCAGGCTCAGGGCCTCGGCCGCCATGTGGCCCGCGCTGCCGTAGCCCGGCGTGGCATAGGTCAGCTTGCCGGGGCTGCGCCGCGCCAGCTCGATCAGGTCCTGCACCGACGCCAGCTTCAGGCCCGGGCGTGTGATGAGCACCAGAGGACCGTCGTTGATGGTGGAGATGGCTTCGAGGTCGTTGACCACGTCATAGCCGGCCTGCGTGTACAGCGCGCCCGAGATGGTCTGGGCCGTGGAGCAGATCAGCAGCGTATATCCATCGGGACGGGCCTTGGAGACCTGGCGCGCACCGATGTTGCCCGAGGCGCCAGGGCGGTTTTCCACCACCACGTTGACGCGCAGGCGTTGTGCAAGCTCCTTGGCGATGATGCGCCCCACGATATCGGTGCCACCGCCTGCCGGGAAAGGTACAACCAGCGTGATCTGCCGGTCTGGCCAGGCCGCATGAACCAAGCTGGCAGCGATCAGGAAAATACCTCCGAAAATCAGATTGAGGATTTTTTTCATTCGCTTGATTCAAATGGTTGCGGAAATGGGGCTTGTCTTTTTGCAGACGTGAGCAGGCACATGGGATGTGCACCACTGCGGCTGCCTGCAGCCCGGGCCTGGCAAGCGTTCAGTTAATGAATCTTTTTAAACTATCGAGATATTAAGTTCCATAGTTTTACATCATGAAAGAAGGGGTGCAAGGCCTGCGCCACGCTTGGCGTAGGGGTGTTGCATCGATGCCGCAGATAAGGGTTTCCGACGGCGATGGCCTTGGCGCGCGTCGGGATTCAGGGCAGGGAGGGTGAAAGGTTGCACCGGCAGTGGCACCGGCGCAACGATTCAGCGGGCGTGGTGGCTCAAGCGCGCAGCGCCTGTTCCTGCAGCAGGCGCTTGAGCACCTTGCCGTTGGGGCTGGTGGGCAGCTCGGACAGGGGCACGATGCGGGCGGGCAGCTTGTAGGGCGCCAGCCGTTCTCGCAGGTGGGCACGCGCGGCAGCGTTGTCCAGCGTGGCGCCGGGCTGCAGCTCGACGAAGGCGATGACCTCCTCGTTGCCATCGTTTTCGGGGCGGCCGACCACGGCGCTGCGCTGCACGCCGGGCAGCTCGTTGAGCGCCAGTTCCACCTCGGCCGGATACACGTTGAAGCCCGAGCGGATGATCATTTCCTTGAGCCGCCCCACCACGAAGAGCGCGCCGTCGGCATGCAGCTCGCCCAGGTCGCCGCTGGCGTACCAGCCGCCCTCGCGCATCACGGCGGCCGTGGCTTGGTCATCGCGGAAGTAGCCGTGCATCAGGCCGCGCCCGCGTATCCACAGCTCGCCGCGCTCGCCCACCGGCAGGGGCCGGCCCGTGGCCGGGTCCACGGCGCGCACCTCGGCGCCTTCCACCACGTAGCCTGCGCTGGTGTCGGGCCGCTGCTCGCCCTGTCGCGTGAGGTGGACCGACCCTGCGTATTCCGACAGGCCGTAGCCATGGTGCAGCGCCTGGCCGAAGGCGGCCTCCACGCGTTTCTTGAGCGTCAGGTCCAGCGGGCCTGCGCCTGTGTAGACATAGCGCAGCGCAGGCGCCTGCGGGTGGGCAATGCCCTGCTCCTGCAGATGGGCCAGCAGGCGCGCGTACAGCGCTGGCGGCCCCTGCAACTGCGAGATGCCGTGGCGCGCCAGCGCGTCCAGCAGGTCGGCGGGGTCGAACTGCGGGCGCATCACCATCTGCGCGCCCGCATGCAGCGAGGCCAGCAGCACCGTGCCCAGCCCGAAGATGTGGGTCATGGGCACGAAGGCGTAGCTGCGGTCCTGCGGACCCAGCCCGCGCGATGCGGCCGAGACGCGCGCGAACAGCGTCAGCGCCTCATGCCCCACCATCACGCCCTTGGGCGTGCCCGTGGTGCCCGAGGTGAAGATCAGCGCCGCCACCTCGTCCTGCAGCGCGCCGGATTCGGCCACCGCCTCAGCGCGCACGGGGCTGTGCTGCATGCCGGCCAGGGCCGAGTCGCCTGCGCCAAAGCGCCGCGCGTGGCCGCTGGCGCTGTCCGATGCGGCCGAGGTGAAATACACCACGCGCGCATCGGCCTTGGCCGCAAAGGCATCGATCTCGCCGGGCGCCATGCGTGCGTTCACGCCGCAGGACCAGGCGCCCACGCGGCTGCAGGCCAGGATCAGCGCCGCATGCTCGGGGCAGTTCTCGGCCACGACCAGCACGCGGTCGCCGGGCCGCACCTGCAGCGCGCGCAACTCGGCCTCGGCCGTGTCCGCCAGCGCGCCCAGGTCGGCAAAGCTCAGGCTGCTGCCGTCGGGCAGGTGGATGAAGGGACGCTGCGGCGCTTCGGCCAGCCAGCGGTCCAGCAGATGGTGTATTCGTTGATTCATGCTCCGCGTATCCCTCAGTCCACCACAATGCCTTGCGTGACGGTGGCCCACATCGCGCGTTCTTTTGCACCGCGCTCGGCCAGTTTCTGGGGGGCGCCGGTCCACTCTTCGTAGCCCAGTTCCTTGAGGCGCTTGCGCAGCTCCGGCTGGGCCAGGGCGGAGTTGATGGACTTGTTCAGGCGGGCCACGAGTTCGGGCGACATGCCCTTGGGCCCATAGACGCCATACCAGCCGCCCACGTCGAAGCCCTTGAGGCCTTCGATGCCGGACTCGGCAAAGGTGGGCACATCGGGCAGCGAGGCATTGCGCTGCGGCGAGGTCACGGCCACGGCGCGCACCTTGCCGCTCTGGATGTAGGTGCTGGCGGTGCTGATGATGTCCAGCATCATGCTCAGCTGGCCGCCGATCACGTCGGTCATGGCCGGTGCGTTGCCCTTGTAGGGGATGTGGTTCATCTCGATGCCGCTGCGCCGCGCGAACAGCAGCGCGCCCAGATGGTTGGAGCCGCCCACGCCGGCCGAGCCGTAGTTGAGCTTTTGCGGATGGGCCTTGGCATAGGCCACAAGCTCGGCCGTGGTCTTGTAGGGCTCGTTGTTGTTGACCACCAGCACGTTGTAGTAGCTGAGCACGGGCGCCACGGGTGTGAGGTCACGGGCCGGGTCGAAGGACATCTTGCTCATCACGTTGGGGCTGATGGTGATGGTGGGGCTGGCCGCGAACCACAGCGTGAGGCCATCGGGCCTGGCGCGCACGACCTCGCTGCCGGCCATGGTGGCGTTGGCGCCGGGCTTGTTCTCCACCACCACCGAGGCGCCCAGCTCCTTGGTCAGCGCCACGCTGAGCAGGCGGGCGCCCTGGTCCACGGGGCCGCCGGCCGAGTAGCCCACGATGAGGCGCACGGGCTGCGCGTCCTGCGCGGCGGCGGGGAGGGTGGCTAGGGCGGCCACCAGGGACGCCAGAAGCGGGGCATGGGCCAGGGTGGCCAGGGCCTTGCGGCGGTGTTGGGCGGGCATGTGCATGTCTCCTGCAAAAAATGAATGAAGCGCTGCCGTGGCCTGCACGGCGGCGCGCCCGGTCTGCGCCGGACATGCAGGCAATGGTGCGCACGCCGGCGCTTCTTGGGAATCTGCTTTTGCCTAAGCCGGGGTTTGCCGGCTGTTAGGACGTCCTAGGAAGACAGGTCCGCGCCCGCCTCTTCGGCGCCCGCCTGCCAGCTGGGTGCGGCGGTGACGATGGCCTCGCGCAGGAACTGCTGGAAGGCGCGGGCCGCCATGGTGGGCTGGCGGTCGGGCATGCGCACCAGGTACATGGCATTGCCCAGGCCGGAGAACACCACCTGGTCCAGCACGGCCACCAGGGTACCGCCGGCCAGCGCGGCCGAGGTCACGTAGTCGGGCAGCAGGGCCAGGCCCAGGCCGTCCAGCACGGCGTCGTACAGCAGGCGGTAGTCGCCCGATTGCAGCGAGGGCAGCACATCGAGGGCAGCGGCGACGCCATCGTCGCCGCTGCCGGTCAGCCAGGCCAGCCTGCCGCCCATGGCCAGCGGCAGGATGAGGCGGGCCTGCAGCAGGTCGGCAGGCGCGCGCAGGGGCCGGCCCAGCGACTGCTCCAGCGCCTGCAGGCAGGCGGGCGTGGCCACGAAGTTCCAGCGCACATCGCACAGCCGCGTGGCCACCAGATCGTCCAGCGGCGCGGAGGTGATCTGCACCGCCAGATCGACCTTGGAGGCCACGAGGTCGGCCATCTGGTCGTTGATCAGCAGGCGCAGGCGGATGTCGGGATGCTCGCGGCAAAAGCCCAGGATCAGGGGCTTGAGATAGAAATGCCCGAAGCCGGTGGGCACGCGCACGCCCACCTCGCCGCTCACGGTGGAGCGCAACTGGTGGATGGCATCGCGGGCGCGCTGCAGCTCCTCCATCATGGCCAGGCAGCGCCGGTACAGCAGCTGGCCGGCCTGGGTGAGCTCCACATTGCGCGTGGTGCGGCGCAGCAACTGCGCGCCCATCTCGGTCTCCAGCGCACGCAGCCGGCGCGAGACGTTGGAGCGCGTCATGCCGCCGCGCTCGGCCGCCCGCGTGAGGCTCTTGGCCTCGGCGATGTCGATGAAGACGCGGCACAGGTTCAGGTCCATCTCGGCATTCTTTGCAGGGCCGGGGCCGGCCATTGTTGATCGGGAGTCACCAGGCCTGGCCTGCTGGCGAGGATTGTGGCGCCAGCCCTGCCTCCCTAGCATGGAGGAAACCATGGCGAAAGGCCGCTGACCGTGAACCAAGAAGCTTTGCAAACCGCGCCGCCGGCGCCCCTGGCGCACTACCGTGTGCTCGATCTGAGCCAGGGCGTGGCCGGCCCCTACTGCACCCACCTGCTGTCGCGCCAGGGCGCCGAGGTGATCAAGGTCGATCCGCCCGAAGGCGACTGGGCGCGCCACGTGGGCATCTCGCGCAACGGGCACAGCAGCCTGTCGGCCACCTACAACGCGGGCAAGCGCAGCATTGCCGTCGATGCGCGCCAGGCCCAGGGGCGCGCGCTGCTGCTGCGGCTGGCGCGCGAGGCCGACATCGTGGTGCAGAACTTCCGCCCCCAGGTCGTGCAGCGCATGGGCGTGGACTACGACAGCCTGCGCGCGGCCGGCCTGGACCCGGTGTACGTCTCCATCAGCGGCTACGGACCCACGGGGCCGTATGCCGACCGGCCCGCCACCGACTCCGTCATGCAGGCGGACACGGGGCTGATGACCAGCAACCGCGACGTGCAGGGCCAGCCCCAGCGCGTGGGCCTGCTGCTGGCCGACATCGCGGCCGGCGTCTACGCCGCACAGGCCTGCACGGCGGCCCTGCTGGGCAAGGCGCGCAGCGGGCGCGGACGCCATGTGGAGCTGAACCTGTTCGAGGTCTGCTGCGCCCTGCAATCCACGGTGCTGGCCGAAGACGCGCTGCGCGGCGGCCTGCCCGCCGAAGGCGTGAGCGCCCCCAACGGCGTGTTCGCCACGGCCGATGGCTTCATCACCGTGCTGGCCCTGAACAACGACCAGTTCGAGCGGCTGTG
This sequence comes from Delftia sp. 11MD, assembly GCF_050907895.1. Lineage (NCBI taxonomy): Bacteria > Pseudomonadati > Pseudomonadota > Betaproteobacteria > Burkholderiales > Comamonadaceae > Delftia > Delftia sp. 11MD. The sequence continues at coordinate 208,717 of NZ_CP194333.1, forward strand.
CCGCGCGCTGGACCTGCCGCACTGGCTGCAGGACGCGCGCTTTGCCTCCAATGCGGGCCGCATGGCCCACCGCCATGTCCTGCATGCCGGGCTGCAGGCCTTGCTGGCGCAGCAGCCGCGCGCTCACTGGGAGCAGCGCCTGGCCGCACAGAGCGCCCTGCATGCGGGCGTGCGCACGCTGGCCGACGTGGTGGCGCATCCCCAGGCCGTGCACCGCGCATCGTTCGCCACGCTGGCGCAGCCCGGCTTCGGGCCGCTGCTGTATGCGGCTTCACCTTGGCCGGCAGACGCAGCAGCCTGCGGTGCATCCCTTGGCGCCGCGCCGCGCACGGGCGAGCACACGCGCCAGATCCTGGCCGAGGCCGGCTGCACGCCGCAGGAGATGGAGCAATGGATGGCCAGCGGCGTGGTGCACCAGTGCGCGCAGGAGGTCATGGCATGAGCGCTTCCACATCCAGGTTCACTCCCGCCTCTCCGGACACCTCCCCGGACACCTCCATGCAGGCCCTGGTCTGCCATCAATTCGGCGCGCCGCACGAGGTGGTCAGCCTGCAGTCCATGGACAGGCCCGGCCAGCCCCTGGGCGCGCACCAGGCGCGGATTGCCGTGGCCTACGCCAACGTCAGCCACGCCACGGGCCTGCTGATCGAGGGCCGCTACCAGCGGCGCCCGCCACTGCCCTTCGTGCCCGGCACCGAAGGCGTGGGGCGCGTGCTGGAATGCGGCAGCGCGGTGCAGCACCTGCAGCCCGGCGATGCCGTGGCCTTCATTGCCGACTGGGGTGCCTTTGCGCAGGAGACGGTGGTGCATGCATCCACCGTCTACCGCCTGCCTGCGGGCATGCCCTGGCTGCAGGCCCTGCCCATTCCCCTGTCCTACGGCACGGCCTACACGGCCCTGCACTGGCGCGCGCGCCTGCAGGAAGGCGATGTGGTGCTGGTGCTGGGCGCCGGTTCGGGCGTGGGCGCTGCGGCGGTGGAAGTAGCCCGGCAGACGCCCGGCGTGCAGGTCATCGCCTGCGCCAGCACCGAGGCCAAGCGCGCCGATGCGCTGCGCCGTGGCGCGCACCAGGCAGTCACCCCGCAGGACCTGGCCGCCCAGGTCAAGCAGGCCACGCAGGGCCGGGGCGCCTCCGTCGTCTTCGACCCCGTGGGCGGCGATCTGCTGCTGCAGGCACTGCGCGCGGCCGCGCAGAACGCGCAACTGCTGAGCGTGGGCTTCGCCAGCGGCGCCATTCCCGCCGTGCCCATGAACCTGGCCCTGGTCAAGAACCTCACGCTGCACGGCTTCTTCTACGGCCGCTACATCGGCTGGACGCCGGCCGATGAGCGCCAGGCCTTCGCGGCGCAGCTGCAGCCCGTCATTGCCACGCTGCTCGACTGGGCTGCCCGGGGATGCATCCATCCCCAGGTCAGCCAGGTCTTCGCCATGCATGAACTGCCGGCTGCGCTGGATGCGCTGCACGGCCGCAACGTGACCGGCAAGCTCGCACTCGCCATTCAAGGAGACAAGGTATGACAACGCAACGCACAGGCCCCGCGCTTTCCCGCCGCACCCTGCTGGGCGCCGCGGCGGCGCTGGCCGCATGGAGAACGGCAGGCGCGCAGCCATCCGCCGGGGCCCTGGGCTATCCCAAGGCGCCCATCCGCGTCGTCGTGCCCTATCCACCGGGCGGGCCTACCGACGTGGCCAAGGCGCCGGCCGATGGCTACACGCTGCTGGTCAACGCCTCCATCCACGTCATCAACCCCTACGTCTATGCCAGCGCGCCCTACGATGCCTTCCGCGATTTCGAGCCGGTCACGCAGCTGGTCGATGTCCCGCTGGTGCTGGTCGTGGGCAGCCAGCTTCCGGTGCGCAATGTGCAGGAGCTGATCGCCTGGGCCAAGGCCCATCCCGGGCAGGTGAACTTCGGCTCGGCCGGCAATGCGTCGTCACAGCACCTGTCGGGCGAGCTGTTCCGCTTGAAGACCGGCGCGCAGATGCAGCATGTGCCCTACAAGGGCAGCTCGCCGGCCCTGACCGACCTGATGGGCGGGCAGATCCAGCTCATGTTCGACTCCATGCCCTCGGCCATGCCCTTCATCGCCTCGGGCCGGCTGCGCGCGCTGGCCGTCACCTCGGCCAGTCGCTCGCCCTCCCTGCCCGATGTGCCCACCATGGAAGAGGCCGGCATGCCGGGCTTTCGCACCAGCACCTGGTACGGACTGTGGGCGCCGAAGAACACGCCCCAGGACGTGGTGCAGAAACTGTGGACCGAGTCCCGCCGTGCGCTTGCCGAACCCCAGATCGTCGCGCAATACCGCCGCCTGGGCGCCGAGCCCGTGGGCTCCACGCCCGCCGAGTTCGCGCGCTACATCCAGGCCGAAGCCCGCAAGTGGGAAGAGATCGTGAAGGCGTCGGGAGCGCGGGCGGATTGAGGAGGCCGCCGTCAGGCACCAGCCTTGATTCGGCTGGCTGCCTGCCTTCCCAGATCCGCGATAAAGAGGTCAAAGTCTTCATCCGGCACGTCAATGTAGTGACCCGAGGCGACATCCGCCCACCCCCGCATAGCCGCTTGCCGTAGCGCTTCCAGCTTGGTCGCTTGGGTCTGAGCTTCGACGATTCGATGTTGCTGCTGGCTCAGATTCACTGGACGTGTCGACATGACGGGTTCCTCACACCCGCTCGAACACCGCCGCGATCCCCTGGCCGCCGCCTATACACATGGTCTCCAGCCCATAGCGGCCCTTGCGGCGCTCCAGCTCGTGCAGCAGGGTGGCCAGGATGCGCACGCCGGTGGCGCCTATGGGGTGGCCCAGGGAGATGCCGGAGCCGTTGACGTTGAGCTTGTGGTCTATGGCGCCCTGGTCGTTCCACTCCCAGCCCTTGAGCACGGACAGCACCTGGCAGGCAAAGGCTTCGTTGAGTTCGACCAGGTCCATCTGGTCCAGCGTGAGGTTCAGGCGTGCCAGCAGCTTCTTGACGGCGGGCACGGGGCCTATGCCCATGTGCGAGGGCTCGCAGCCTGCGGCGGCCCAGCCCACCAGGGTGGCCATGGGGGTGAGGCCCAGTTCGGCCAGCCGGTCCTCGGCCACGATCAGGCAGGCGGCGCTGGCGTCGTTCTGCTGGCTGGCGTTGCCGGCCGTGACCGTTCCATTGGGCATGAGCACGCGCAGCTTGCCCATGCTGTCGGTGGTGGCGTCGGCGCGAAAGCCTTCGTCGCGCGTGAACAGCACGGGGTCGCCCTTGCGCTGGGGCACCTTGACGGGGACGATCTCGTCGGCGAAGCGGCCCGCCTTCCAGGCGGCGGCGGCGCGCTGGTGGCTGCGCACGGCATAGGCGTCGGCTGCCTCGCGGCTGATGCCGTAGTCGCGCGCCAGGTTCTCGGCGGTCTCGATCATTCCCGAGATCTTTCCGAAGCGCTCCACGGGCTGGGAGCGCTCGCGGCCGCGGTCCAGCCGGTCGTAGAAGCGCACATTGCCCGAGCGCGCACCCCAGCGCATGTCGGTGCTGTAGTACTCGATGTTGCTCATGCTCTCCACGCCGCCTGCGATCACCACGTCGGCGGCGCCGCTTTGCACCATCATGGCCGCCGTGGCCACGGCCTGCAGGCCGCCGCCGCAGCGCCGGTCCAGCTGCATGCCCGGCACCGTCACCGGCAGGCCGGCCTGCAGCGCGGCCCAGCGGCCCACGCAGGGCGTCTCGCTGCTGGCGTAGGACTGGGCGAAGACCACGTCGTCGATGCGTGCGGGGTCGATGCCGCTTTTCTCGACCACGGCGCGCACCGTGGTGGCGGCCAGCTCCTCGACCGATACCGGCCGCAGGCTGCCGCCGAAGGTGCCCACGGGCGTGCGAAGGGGGGTGACGATGGCGGCTCTGCGCATGGTGTTGTCTCCTTGGGAATCAGTGGATCAGTGGATCAGTGGATCAGGAAAAGGCTGCGCCGCATTGGCGCAGCAGGGTATGTGCCTGTTGTTCCAGGTCGGCGCGGTGCTCCGGCGCCGCGATGTCGATCAGCCGTTTCACGCGGCGCGACAGCGTCTGGCCGCGCAGGTCGGCCACGCCGTGTTCGGTGACGATGAGCCCGGCGTCGCTGCGCGGCGTGCTGACGGGGCCGGACAGCCGCGCAACGATGCGCGTGGCCCCCCTGGCCGTGGCGGGCAGGGCGATGATGGGCAGGCCCCCGCGGCTGCGTGCCGCGCCGCGCAGAAAGTCCACGGCGCCCCCCACGGCGCCCACGTAGACGCCGCCCGCCACCTCGGAGTTGATCTGGCCCGTGAGGTCCACCTCCACCGCCGAATTGATGGCAGCCAGCCGGTGGCTGGCGGCCAGCACCTCGGGGTCGTGCGTGTAGCGCGTCTCGCGCAGTTGCAGGGCGGGGTTGCGGTGGGCCCAGCGCCTGAGCGATTCGCCGCCCATGAGGATGCCGCCGATGCCCACGCCGCGGTCCTGGCTCTTGCGCGCGTGGGTCAGCACGCCGGCTTCGGCCAGGGCTGCAATGCCGTCGCCCACGGCGCCGCTGTGCAGGCCCAGGTCGCGGTGGCCGTGCAGGGCGGCGAGCACGGCCTCGGGCAGGTTGCCCACGCCCACCTGCAGCGTGGCGCCGTCTTCGATGAGGGCGGCCACATGGCCGGCAATGGCCTGCTCGGCAGGGCCGGGTGCGCTGCGCGCCTGGTCCAGCGGAGGGTGTTCGGCATCGACCAGCAGGGCGAAGTCGCCGGCCTGCAGGTGCAGGCTGCCGTGCGTCCACGGAATGGCGGGGTTGACCTCGCCGATCAGCACGCGCGCCTTGCGTATGGCGGCCGGCAGGTATTCATGGACCAGGCCCAGGCTGTAGCGGCCTTGTGCATCGGGTGGCGAGACCTGGAGCAGCACCACGTCGGCAGGCAGCAGACCCTCGTCGATCAGGCCGGGCAGGTGGGAGTAGTGGCTGGGCAGGATGTCCAGCACTCCGGCCTGCGCCAGCGCGCGGTGGGGGCCGCCGGCCGCGTAGCCGAAGAAGTCGATGGCGTCGGCATGCGCCGGCTGCAGCGTGTCTGATGCGCCCATGCCCACGAAGACGCGCAGCCGGCCCTGGCCACCGTGCCGGGCCAGTGCATGGCGCTGCGCGACCACGGCACGCGTGAGCGTCAGCGGCTCGGCCGTGGCCTGGCCCCACCACAGGGTGTCGCCGGGGCGGATCAGGGCCTGCAGCCTTTCTTGCAGGGCGTCCGGCGACAGCACGCTCATGGCGCGCGGTCCCAGTCGAAGCGCGTGGGCTGCTTGTCCTTGAAGCGCTGCACCGCCTCCTGGTGGTAGTCCGAGCCACGGCACATCGTCTGGGCATAGGCTTCCAGCTCGGCCATGGCGCGTGCGTCCAGCTCGAAGGCCTGGTTCATGGCCGTCTTGGCCATGCCGATGGCGGCCGTGGATGCCTCGCCGAAGCGCCGCGCCAGCGCCACGGCGGCGGCCTGCAGGGCCTCGCCGTCTTCCACGATCTCGTAGACCATGCCCAGCGACCTGGCTTCCTCGGCCTGCACGGTGCGCGCGGTGAAGACCAGCTCCTTGGCCTTTTGCAGGCCCACGATGCGCGGCAGCATGTGCATGGCGCCCAGGTCGGGCACCAGGCCGATGCGGCCGAACACGGCGCAGAATTTCGCGCGCCGCGTGCACAGCACGAAGTCGGCGGCCAGCGCCAGGCTCAGGCCCGCGCCGAAGGCCGGGCCGTCCACGGCGGCGATCACGGGCTTTTCGAGGTTGACCAGCTCGGGGAACCACTGGTGCAGGCTGCGCATGCGCTGGCGCCAGGGCAGGCCGGCCTGGCTGGCATCCATCATCTGGCTGATATCGCCGCCCGAGCAGAAGGCGCCGCCCGCGCCCGTGAGGATGACGGTGTGCACCTGCGCGTCATCGCGCATCTGCGCCACGGCGGCGGCCAGGGCCGGGCGCATGGCCTGGTTGAGCGCGTTGCGGGCCTCGGGCCGGTTCAGCGTGATCGTGCCTATGCCGTCCTGGACGGAGGTCAATACGGGGGAGGTGTTCATGGGAACTCCAGGGCAGGGGGAAGGAGCGGCCTCTTGCGAGGCCGCCGTGCATCAGGCGAGTTCGGCGTAGCCGTGGCTGAGCACGATCTTGTCGCGTTCCAGCACGCGGGCGCGCAGTTGCAGCTGGCAGGGCTGGTCGGGTGTGCGCCAGATCTCGGTGACCAGGGTTTCGCCGGGATAGACGGGCGAGGTGAAGCGCACATCCAGCGCCTTCAGGCGCGCGGGATTGCGGTCGCCGCATTGGCGCAGCACGGCATGGGCCACCAGGCCGTAGCTGGCCAGGCCATGCAGGATGGGCCGCTCGAAGCCGGCCTTGCGCGCCACGGCCGGGTCGGCATGCAGCGGGTTGTAGTCGCCCATCAGGCGGTACAGCAGCGCGGCCTCGGGGCGTATGGCCTGGGTGTCGGTGAAGTCGGGCGCGCGGTCCTCCGGCGTGGGGCGAAGCGGCGCCAGGGGCGCGTCGCTGGGCTGGCCGCCGTCCAGCAGGCTGAAGCCGCCATCGCCGCGCAGAAAGCTGACCTGCTGCACGGTGGCCAGCAGCTCGCCGCCGGCGGTCTCCAGGCGCCGCTCGGTGACCATGATGGCGCCCTTGCCCTCACCCTTGTCCGTCAGGTGCGTGATGCGGTTGTGGCCCACCACGTCGGCGCTGGCCGGCAGCGGACGGTGCAGCCGCATGCGCTGCTCGCCATGCAGCAGCTTCACCCAGTCGATGCCCGTATCGGCCTCGCGCGCCCAGAAGCCCGGGTAGCCCAGCACCACGGCCTGCGAGGGCAGGGCGCGCAGCCCGCCCGGCGCCCCTTCGTAGAAAAAGGGCAGGGCGTCGGCGCACAGCGGATCGCTGCCCAGGCCCAGGCTCAAGGCATAGAGCATGGTGTCGCGCTCGCCATAGTGCTGGCGCACGGGCTCGAAGGGGCGCTGTTTCAGGTGGTCGTAGCGAATGGTCATGGAACGGGTCATCTCGGTAATTGATTGCGCTGGCGCAATACCAACAGCCTTCAAAACCGGCGCACCCCAACCCAGGGGCGCCGAGCAAGAGCCGCCTCGCGGCGAGGGCGCCGTCCCCCTCCCGCGAAGCGAGAGAGGGGGAAGCGGCGCAGCCGCTCAGGGGGTGCTCTTCTAGACAGGGTCCCAGCTGAAGACATCTGCCGAGCGGTCCAGCGGCACGAACGATGCCTTGAGCGCCGGCATGCCGTGCTCGGCAATGAACTGGGGCGACCAGCCCTCGCTGCGGTGCACCGAGCGCAGCGGGCGCGGCTGGCTCATGACGAAGATCTCGTTGTTGCGCACGGCGAAGACCTGGGCGTTCACGTCGCGGGCCGCGTCGGACAGCAGGTAGACGGCCAGCGGGGCGATCTTGTTGGGCGTCATCTGCTGGATCTTGGCCACGCGCGCCTGCTGCTCGGGCGTGTCGGTGGGGATGGAGCCGATCATGCGGCTCCAGGCGAACGGCGCGATGCAGTTGGAGCGCACGTTGAACTTCTGCATGTCCAGCGCAATGGACTTGGACAGGGCCGTCAGCCCCAGCTTGGCCGCGCTGTAGTTGGCCTGGCCCAGGTTGCCGATCAGGCCCGAGGTCGAGGTCATGTGCACGAAGGCGCCGCTTTCCTGCTCCTTGAAATGGTTGGCGGCCGCGCGGCTCATGTAGTAGCTGCCGTACAGGTGGACCTTGATGACGGCGTCCCACTCGTCCAGGCTCATCTTGTGGAAGAACCGGTCGCGCAGGATGCCGGCGTTGTTGACCACGCCGTCGATGCGGCCGAAGCTGTCCATGGCGCACTGCACGATGCGCCCCGCGCTGGCGGCCTCGGCCACGCTGTCGGTGTTGGCCACGGCCTGGCCGCCTGCGGCCTTGATCTCATCGACCACCTTCTGCGCCGGGCCGGCGTCCGTGCCCTCGCCCGTGGTGGAGGTGCCGATGTCGTTGACCACCACCTTGGCGCCCTCGGCCGCCATGGCCAGCGCCATGTCGCGCCCGATGCCGCCGCCGGCACCCGTCACCACCACTACCTTGTCCTGCATCATTTTCTGCGCCATGGCTGTCGTCCCCGTTCAGTGTTCGTTGGAAAGAAGTCGGGACCAAGGATGCCGGCAAACGCCGCACCGCGCCATTCGCCAATCACAAGGGCGGACTTCGCGGGAATGAAAGCAGGGGCGGACAGGCCGCGCCGGCCCAGCCTTCAGCGCGGCCAAAGGCTTGCTTAAGAAAACGCGGATTGCGGGCCGCCGCGCTTGCACCGACCATGGCGGCCATGACAGACAAGCAAGCTACCGACACCCTCGACGCCGCCGCGCTGGCGCATCTTCAGTCCTGGCAGGGCCGCAGCGAAACCCTGGCAGACAGCATCACGGCCGCGCCCGTGGCCGCGCTGTCGGCCACGCTGGACCGGGAAGACCCTGAGCCCGCCGACGGCACGGCGCTGCCGCCGCTGTGGCACTGGATGTACTTCCTGCCCCATGCACGCCAAAGCGAGCTCGGCCCCGACGGCCACCCGCGCCGTGGCGGCTTTCTGCCGCCCGTGCCGCTGCCGCGCCGCATGTGGGCCGGCGGGCGCCTGCGCTGGGAGGCAGGCAACGCGCTGCAGGTGGGCCAGAAGGTGCAGCGCCGCTCCACCATCGGCTCGGTCAGCCACAAGAGCGGCCGCTCGGGCGAGCTGCTGTTCGTGCTGGTCGAGCATGCCTACAGCAACGACCAGGGCCTGGCGCTGACCGAGGAGCACGACATCGTCTACCGCGCCGCTGCCCAGCCCGGCGATCCCGCGCCCACGCCCCAGAAGCCGCCGCTGGACGGCCAGCAAACCTGGTCGCGCACCATCGTTCCCGACGACGTGCTGCTGTTCCGCTACTCGGCCCTGACCTTCAACGGCCACCGCATCCACTACGACCGCCGCTACGTCACGGGAGTGGAGGGCTATCCGGGCCTGATCGTGCACGGCCCGCTGATCGCCACGCTGCTGCTGGACCTGCTGCGCCGCGAGCTGCCCCAGGCGCGCGTGCTGTCCTTCGAGTTCAAGGCCGTGCGCCCCACCTTCGACCTGCATGCCTTCAGCGTGCACGGCAAGCCTTCTGCGGACGGCAAGACCGTCGAACTCTGGGCGCAAGACCACGAGGGCTGGCTGACCATGACCGGCACGGCAAGTGTCTCCCCCTGAGTCGCTTCGCGCCTTCCCCCTCTCTACCCGCTTCGCGGGGGAGGGGGACGACACCCTCGGTGCGGGGCGGCCCTTCCTCGGTGTCCCTTGCTTTGGGCGGCGCCGGCTTTGGCTCCCGCTGCGATAACTGAATTGGTATTCAACACATTCCGCGCTGTGAAGGCGCTGACCATAAAGCCTTGAGACCACCATGATCGAACACACGCTTTCCAACAATTTCCCCGAAATCCGCGACGCCATCCGTGCGCTGTGCGCCGAGTTCCCTGACGAGTATTTCCGCAAGATCGACGAGCAGCGCGCCTATCCCGAGACCTTCGTGGACGCGCTGACCAAGGCCGGCTGGCTGGCCGCGCTGATCCCGCAGGAGTACGGCGGCTCGGGCCTGGGCCTGACCGAGGCCAGCGTGATCATGGAAGAGATCAACCGCTGCGGCGGCAACTCGGGCGCCTGCCATGGCCAGATGTACAACATGGGCACGCTGCTGCGCCACGGCTCGCAGGCGCAAAAGGAGAAATACCTGCCGCGCATCGCCTCGGGCGAATGGCGCCTGCAGTCCATGGGCGTGACCGAGCCCACCACGGGCACGGACACCACCAAGATCAAGACCAGCGCCGTCAAGAAGGATGGCCGCTACGTGGTCAACGGCCAGAAGGTCTGGATCAGCCGCGTGCAGCACAGTGACTGGATGATCCTGCTGGCGCGCACCACGCCGCTGGCCGAGGTGAAGAAAAAGAGCGAGGGCATGTCCATCTTCATGGTGGACCTGGCCGAGGCACAGAAGAGCGGCCTGACCGTGCGCCCCATCCCCAACATGGTCAACCACGAGACCAACGAGCTGTTCTTCGAGAACCTGGAAATCCCCGAGGAGAACCTGATCGGCGAGGAAGGCAAGGGCTTCAAGTACATCCTCGACGGCCTCAACGCCGAGCGCACGCTGATTGCGGCCGAATGCATTGGCGACGGCTACTGGTTCCTGGACCGCGTGACCAACTACGTGCGCGACCGCAACGTGTTCGGCCGCCCCATCGGCCAGAACCAGGGCGTGCAGTTCCCCATTGCCGATGCCTTCATCGAGGTCGAGGCCGCCAACCTCATGCGCTGGAAGGCCTGCGAGATGTTCGACGCCAACCAGGCCATGGGCGCCCAGGCCAACATGGCCAAGTACCTGGCGGCCAAGGCCAGCTGGGAGGCGGCCAATGCCTGCATCCAGTTCCACGGCGGCTTCGGCTTTGCCTGCGAATACGACGTGGAGCGCAAGTTCCGCGAGACGCGCCTGTACCAGGTGGCGCCGATCTCGACCAATCTCATTTACTCCTACGTGGCCGAGCACATCCTCGGTCTCCCCCGCTCGTTCTGAAGGCACTGCGCATGACACAGCAACGCCTGAGGCCCCTGGACGGCACCACCGTCGTCTCGCTGGAACATGCGGTGGCCGCACCGTTTTGCACGCGCCAGCTGGCCGACCTGGGCGCGCGCGTGATCAAGGTCGAGCGGCCCGGCAGCGGCGACTTTGCGCGCGGCTATGACCAGCGCGTGCAGGGCCAGTCCTCGCACTTCACCTGGATCAACCGCAGCAAGCAGAGCCTGGCGCTGGACCTCAAGCAGGACGAGGCTATGCAGGCGCTGCTGCAGCTGCTGGAGGGTGCCGACGTGCTGGTGCAGAACCTGGCGCCCGGCGCGGCCGCGCGCATGGGCCTGTCCTATGCGGCGCTGCGAGAGCGCTTTCCGCGCCTCATCGTCTGCGACATCAGCGGCTACGGCGCAGACGGCCCCTACCGCGACAAGAAGGCCTACGACCTGCTGATCCAGAGCGAGGCGGGCTTTCTCTCGGTCACGGGCACGCCCGAGGTGCCGTCCAAGGCCGGCATCTCGGTGGCCGACATCGCGGCCGGCATGTATGCGTACACCAACATCCTGTCGGCCCTGCTGCTGCGCGGGCGCACGGGCGAGGGCAGCCACATCGACGTGTCCATGCTGGAGGCGCTGGGCGAGTGGATGGGTTACCCCATGTACTACGCCTTCGACGGCGCGCCGCCGCCGCCGCGCACCGGCGCCTCGCACGCCAGCATCTATCCCTACGGGCCTTTCGAGGCCGGTGACGGGGGGACGGTGATGCTGGGCCTGCAAAACGAACGCGAGTGGAAGCTCTTTTGCGAACAGGTGCTGCTGCAGCCCGAGCTGGCCACGGATGCGCGCTTTGACAGCAATGCGCGCCGCAACGCCAACCGCGAGGAGCTGCGTGCGCTGATCCTGGGCGTGTTCAACGCGCTCGATGCCGCACAGGTGGTGCAGCGGCTGGATGCGGCGGGCATCGCCAATGCGCGCGTCAACGACATGGCCGGCCTGTGGGCCCATCCCCAGCTGGCCGCACGCCAGCGCTGGTGCAGCGTGGACACGCCGGCCGGTCCGGTGCAGGCGCTGCTGCCGCCCGGCGCCAACAGCGCCTTCGACTACCGCATGGAGGCCGTGCCCGCCGTGGGCGAGCACAGCGCCGCCATCCTGGCCGAGCTGGGCTGGAGCGCCGAGCGCATCAGTGCCCTGTGCCCGCCCCCGGGAAAAACCGCCCCCTGAAACCAGGGCGCATGCCCAAGAATGCGCCGGAGACCCAACCCATGAAAAACGACACCCAAGTGAGCATCCATCCGCTGGCCCAATTCGCTGCCTCGCTGCGCTGGGACGACGTTCCCGCCGCCGTTCAGCAGCGCGCCGAAGACCTCTGGGTGGACTGGTTCGGCTCCGTGCTCGCAGGCCAGGGCGCGCGCCCCGTGCAGAGCATCACGCGCTTTGCGCTGTCCCAGGGACCGGCGCAGGGGCCTAGCGAGATCCTGGGCAGTGCCGACAACACCTCGCCCATGATGGCGGCCCTGGCCAATGCCGCGGCCTCGCATGTGGCCGAGCAGGACGATGTGCACAACGGCTCGGTCTTCCACCCCGCGGCCGTGGTCTTCCCGCCCGCGCTGGCCGTGGCGCAGAGCATCGGCGCCAGCGGCGCCGAGCTCATGGCGGCCTGCGTGGCCGGCTATGAGGTCGGCATCCGCGTGGGCGAGTTCCTGGGCCGCAGCCACTACCGCATCTTCCACACCACGGCCACGGCCGGCACCCTGGCCGCCGCGGCCGCCGTGGGCCGGCTGCTGGGCCTCACGCCCGCGCAGATGCAGCATGCCTTCGGCTCGGCCGGCACGCAGTCGGCAGGGCTGTGGGAGTTCCTGCGCACGGGCGCCGACAGCAAGCAGCTGCACACGGCGCATGCGGCCGCTGCGGGCCTGATGTCGGCCTATCTGGCCCGGGACGGATTCACCGGTGCGCAGGACATCTTCACCGGACCGCAGGGCCTGGCGGCAGGCATGTCCACGGACGCCGATCCCACGCGCCTCACGGACGGCATCGGCACGCGCTGGGCCACGGCCGAGACCTCGTTCAAATGGCATGCCTCCTGCCGCCACACGCACCCGGCCGCCGACGCGCTGCTGCAGGTCATGCAGGACCACGGCCTGGCCCCCGCCGACCTGGCGCAGGTCACCTGCCACGTGCACCAGGGCGCCATCGACGTGCTGGGCCCCGTGGTCGATCCCGGCACGGTGCACCAGAGCAAGTTCTCCATGGGCACGGTGCTGGCGCTGGCCGCGCGCCACGGCCATGCGGGCCTGGACGAGTTCGACAACGAATACCTGGCCGCCACCACGGTGGCCCTGCGCGAGAAGGTGGGCATGGTGCTGGACCCCGAGGTCGATGCCGCCTACCCGCAGCGCTGGATCGGCAAGGTCACCGTGCTCACCACCGATGGCCGCACGCTGCACGGCCGCGTGGAGGAGCCCAAGGGCGATCCGGGCAACACGCTGTCGCGCGAGGAGATCACGGCCAAGGCGCTGCGACTGATCGCCTATGGCGGTGCCCTGCAGGACGACCCCGCCCAGGCCGCTGTAGCGCGGCTGTGGCAGATCGCGCACTGGCCGCGCGTGCAGCGCCTGCTTGACTGAGTTTTTGACTGAGTTTTCGCGCCGGCCCCGGCCGGCGAATCCATGGGAAAGGCGCCACCACAGAGCGCCTCCCGCTTCCACCCAAGTGCACAGGAGACAAACCATGCAACGCACCACTTCTTTCCGCCGCCGCCTCGTTTACGCAGCGGCCGCCGCCTGCGCCCTTGCCGCCGGCGGGACGACCACCGGCGCCCTGGCCGCGGCCTGGCCCGACAAGCCCGTCGTCCTCGTCGTGCCCTACAGCGCTGGCGGCCCCACCGATGTGGTGGCGCGCCTGCTGGCCGTGCCCATGGGCCAGGTGCTGGGCCAGAGCGTGCTGGTCGAGAACACCGTGGGAGCGGGCGGCACCATTGCGCCCAACCGCGTGGCCAAGGCCAAGGCCGACGGCTACACCATCCTCATCCACCACATGGGCATGGCCACGGCGCCTGCGCTGTACAAGAAGCTGCCCTATGACCCGCTCAAGGACTTCGAGTACATCGGCCAGGTGCTGGACGTGCCCATGACCCTGCTGTCGCGCAAGGACTTCCCGGCCAACAACTTTGCCGAGCTGCTGGACTACGTGAAGAAGAACCAGGAGAAGGTCTCGCTGGCCAATGCCGGCATCGGCGCCGTCTCGCAGCTGTGCGGCATGCTGTTCATGCACCAGGCGGGCGTCAAGCTCACCACCGTGCCCTACAAGGGCGCAGGCCCGGCCATGAACGACCTCATGGGCGGCCAGGTGGACCTGCTGTGCGACCAGACCACGCAGACCGTGCCCGTGATCAAGGACGGCCAGCGCGCCAAGGTCTTCGGCGTGACCACGCCCAAGCGCCTGTCCTCGCTGCCCGACATCCCCACGCTGGACGAACAGGGCCTCAAGGGCTTCGACGTCAAGGTCTGGCACGGCATGTACGCGCCCAAGGGCACGCCCAAGGAGGTGGTCATGGCCATCAACAAGGCGCTGAACGTGGCCATCAAGGACGAGAACGTCAAGAAACGCATCGCCGAACTCAGCTCCGACCTGGTCACGCCCGACAAGGCCACACCGGAAGGCCTGCGCACCCACCTGCAGGCCGAGGTGGCGCGCTGGGACAAGGTCATCAAGGCCGCAGGCGTCTCGGCCGAATAAACCGCTCTCCCAAGGACATCCGCATGCACGATCTGGCGCGACAGGCCACTTCCTTTCTCTTCGTCCCCGCCACGCGGCCCGAGCGCCTGGGCAAGGCCCTGGACAGCGGCGCCGACATGGTCATCGCCGACTGGGAGGATGCCGTGGCCCCGGCCGACAAGGACGGCGCCCGCCAGGCGCTGGCCCAGGCCGTGGGTGCGCTGAAAGGCCCGGCCCGTGCCCGCCTGCTGGTGCGCATCAACGCCGAAGGCACGCCCTGGCATGCGGATGACCTGCGCGCGCTGGCGCAGCTGGTGGAGCAGGGCGTGGCCGGCGCCATGGTCTCCAAGGCCGAGCGCGCCCAGACACTGCATGCGGTGGCCCAGGCTGCGGGCGCACGGGCGGCCGTGCTGCCCCTCATCGAAAGCGTGGCCGGCCTGGATGCGGCCGACGCCCTGGCTGCCGCGCCCCAGGTGGTGCGCCTGGCCTTCGGCCACCTGGACTTCCAGGTCGATGCGGGCATGGCCTGCGACCAGGGCGAGGAAGAACTGCTGCCCATGCGCATGGCCCTGGTCCTGGCCTCGCGCCGCGCCGGCATTGGCGCGGCCGTGGACGGCGTGACGGTGGACACGCGCAACCCCGAGCGGCTGGCCCAGGACGCGGCACGCGCGCGGCGCATGGGCTTTGGCGGCAAGCTGTGCATCCACCCGGCCCAGGTCCAGCCCCTGCACGCCGTCTTCGACCCCGATGCAGCGGCCGTGGCCCAAGCGCAGCGCCTGCGCCAGGCCCTGGCCGAGGCCGGAGGCGGCGTCTGCGTGCTGGACAGCCGCATGGTCGATGCGCCCGTGCTCAAGCAGGCCGAACAGGTGCTGCTGCGCCATGCCTGGGCGCAACAGAGATCTGCAGCACGATCTTGATCAAAATGAGACTGAAAGTCCGTTTTGCACTCAGAGTTTTCTGATTCTGGTGCAAGCAGTCCAATGATTTCCCTGATGTTGAATCCATATGCCTCGAATACGCTTGGCCAACTCGATTGATTTCGAGACGGCGGTTTCTTGATCCAGTATCTCCACCCATGGAGGCACCCAGGCAAAGGAGCATGTGATGGCAGTGATCTCGGGGACGGCATCGAACAGCGGATTCAACGGCCAGTTGAATGACCGACTTGAAGACCGAATGGATGACCGACTGGATAACCGATTGAATCGGCGCCAGGCGCTGGCCCTGGCGGCCGGCGCCGTGGCGGCAGGGCCCGCCAGCGTGCTGGCGCAGGCCGGCTTTGCCACGCGGCCCGTGCGCATCGTCGTGCCCTTTGCGGCAGGCGGCGCCACCGACGTGATTGCGCGCATCCTGGGCGAGCGCATGGCCCAGCAGCTGGGCCAGACCGTGGTGGTGGACAACAAGCCCGGCGCGGCCGGACTGATCGGCGGCGAGATGGTGGTCCGCTCCGCACCGGACGGGCTCACCCTGCTGCTGGGCACCACCTCCACCATGCTCACCAACAAATACCTCTACAAGAAGACCGCCTACGACCCGCTGACCGACCTTACGCCCCTGTCGCGCGTGTGCATGGCGCCCATCGCCCTGGTGGTCACGGCCGACGTGCCCGCCTCCAACCTGCGCGAATTCATGGCCTGGGCCCAGGCCAACGCGGGCAAGCTCTCGTATGGCTCCTACGGCATAGGCTCGCACGGCCACCTGGCCTGCGCCGTGCTCAGCGACATGGCCGGTGCCGGCATGGCGCATGCCGCCTACCGGGGCGAGGCGCTGATGGTGCAGGACATGCTGGGCGGGCGCATCCCCATCGGCATGGGCAGCCTGCTCACGCTCAAGCCCCACATCGATGCAGGCAAGCTGCGCGCCCTGGCCGTCACCGGCACGCGCCGCGTGCCCCTGCTGCCCGAGGTGCCCACCTTTGCCGAGGCCGGCTACCGCCACGAGGCCATGGAACTGTCCGGCTGGCTGGCCATCGCCGGCCCCAGGGGCCTGCCGGCCGACCTCACGCGGCAATGGGGCGAGATCTCCAACCGCGCCGTGGCCAGCCGCGAAGGCACGGCCCGCATCATCGCGGCCGGTTTCGTCCCTGTCGATGACGACAGCCCTCAGCGCTTCGGCAAGGCCTGGGCGCAGGAGGCTCCGGTCTGGGGGCGGCTGCTGCAGTCGGCGGGGGTGCAACCCGGTTGATGGCGCACAGCGGCCCTGGTTGCCCAAGGCTGCACTCATGCCCTGTGCTGTAATCGCCCCTCCTCAGGCGGCCCCGGTGGTGCAATGCCATGGCGGGACAGCCCGTGGTTTCTCAAACATTCAAGAGAGGGTATTACCGTGAGTGCATTGGTCATCAAGGCCTGGAAAGCCAGCGAGCAACCCATAGACGACAAGGGCAACCACATTGCCATCACAGGCCGCGAAGGCGGCCTGGTCGCCTGGATCCTGTCCAAGGTCAACATCGATCCCACCACCACCATCCGCGTGGGCAGCGAGCGCCTGGAGTTCAGCAGCGCCTCGCTGTCGGGCACCCAGTCGCGCCTGATCCCGCTGCAGGGCATCTGCTCCACCTACTACGGCTATCACAAGCCCTGGAAGACGGCGCTGGGCATCGGTGCCCTGTCGCTGTTCATGGGCGGGTCGATGATGGCCCAGAGCTTCTTTGCAGGCCTGGTGGTCATGCTGATCGGCTGGGGCATCGCCGCCGTCATCTACTTCCTGAACCGCACCCTGACGCTGGGCTTCATCGAGAACAGCGGCGCAGTCAACGGCATCCAGTTCAAGCGCTCGGTGATCGAGAACATCGACATCACCCAGGAGCAGGCCAGGCAGGTCTGCGAACTGATGCAAAAGCTGATCGAGGCCAAGGAAAAGCGGCTCTGACCGCTTGAGTGAAAAGGAAAGCGCGGCATGCGCTTTCCTTGTGCGCGCCGCGATCTGGGGGCAAGGCACGGCGGGCTATCGGGCAGCCCCTGCGCCAGTGCTGCGCCTGTCAGGCCGATGGTCAGCACCAAGCGCCGGATTTTCGGCCTCATGCGGGAGGGTTTCATTGAGGCCCAGCTTGGCAGGGAAACTGTTTGGCGAGAATGTCGGTGATGACGTGGGCAGCCCGAGTTGCGCGCTGTCTGGCATCCATGCTTCGCAAACTGCTGTGCAGCACCTCTGCCAGAGTGATGGTCTTGAGGTGCCGGTAGTCACACCAGGCCCGGCCTTCCGTGGCGTCGAGAACGCCGAGCAGGTACATCTCTGCATACCTTCTTTCCGGCACTTCCTTGCTCATGTAAGCCGAAAAGAATGCCTGCGCCGTCAGGTTGTTGTTCTCGATGATCAACCGCTGAGAGTCTGCCGTCGGGCGTGTCAACCGGGTGTCGGCGTGCGCACAGACCGATGTGCCGAGACCCCATGCCAAACAAAGCACGGAAATTGGCCGCAAGACCATGGCACGGATGCAGGTCATGGCCAAAACGCTCTGGTCAGGGACTGACACCTTGCGCCTCAGGCCTGAGCCCCGCCACGCGCCATCAGCTTGAAGGTGCCGGTGGCCAGGGCCACCAGGGTGCCGTCCTCGGAACGCACTTCGCCGCGCGCGAAGCTGATGGAGCGGCCGCGCCGCTCGCAGTGGGCGGTGGCGATGAGATCGCCGCTGCCGGCCGAGACGTAGTGCAGCGTGAGATCGATGGTGGCCACGCCGAAGGCCGTGGGGTCGTGCGAGCGGCAGGCCGAGGCCAGGGCGCAGTCCAGCAGCGAGGCGATGGCGCCGCCGTGCACGTCGCCGCGGCTGTTGGCCTGGTCCGGTTGAAAGCCCATGCGGATCTGGGCGCGGTCATCGCCGATGCGTTCACCGCTGAGCTTCATGGCGCGGGCCATGGGCATGGGCAGGCCGAAGAGGATGCCGGGCGCCTCGCCTTCGAAGGGGTTGGCCGGGTGGTCTTTGATGGGTGTATTCATGGACATGATCATCGCATTGGGCGCGGCGCTCGAGACTGGCGTGTACCGACTCCGGGGCACCGAGGAAGGGCCTACGCCGGCCGCGCCGCCCCGCACCGAGGGTGCCGCCGGTTGCCCGGATGCCCCCCTCCCGCGAAGCGAGAGAGGGCGCCGTGCACACGGGGGAAGCGGCGCAGCCGCTCAGGGGGTGACTTTCAATCCACCCGTGCACCTGTCGATTTGACGACAGTGGCCCAGCGCGTGATTTCCTTGTCGATATGCGCCTGCAGCGCCTCGGGCGTGGAGCCCACGGGCTCGTAGCCGCCGGCGGCCAGCTGGGCCTGCAGCGCGGGCTGGCGCAGGGCGGAGGCGATCTCGCGGCTCAGGCGCTGGGTGGCTTCGGCGGGCGTGCCGGCCGGCGCGATGACGGCGTACCAGCCGGTCACGTCGAAGCCTGCGATGCCCTGCTCCTGGATGGTGGCCACCTCGGGCGCCAGCGCCGAGCGCTGCGGGCTGGTGACGGCCAGCGCGTGCATGCGCCCGCTGCGGATGTGGGGCATGGAGGTGGAGATGCTGTCGAAGGTCAGGTCGATGTCGCCGGCCAGCATGGCGTTGACCACGCCCGCGCTGCCCTTGTAGGGCACATGGGTCATGCGCACGCCTGCCATGGAACCGAAGTACTCGGCCGCAAGATGCCCCGTGTTGCCGTTGCCCGCCGAGCCGAAGGTGAGCTTGCCGGGGTTGGCCTTGGCGGCCTGGATGAGTTCCTGGATGTTCCTGGCCGGCAGCTTGCTGCTGGCCGCAACCACCATGGGCAGGTTGGCCACCAAAGACACGGGCGCGAAGTCGCGGCGGGTGTCGTAGGGCAGCTTGGGATAGAGGCTGTCGTTGATGGCATGGGCGGCCAGCACCATGAGCACGGTGTAGCCATCGGGCCTGGCGCGCGCCACGTATTGCGAGGCCAGCGTGCCGCCTGCGCCGGGCTTGTACTCCAGCACCACGGGCTGGCCCAGCTGCTGCTGCAGTTGCACGGCCAGAGGGCGGCCCAGCAGGTCGGCACTGCCGCCGGGTGGATAGGGAATGACCAGCTGTATGGGCTTGGCAGGCCAGGCCTCGGCAGCATGGGCGAGATGGGTGGCCGGGGCCAGCAGGGCGCAGGTCGCCAGGGCCAGGCAGGACAGCAGGCGGCGGCGCGGGAGTGGGTGCATGGGCATGGGGGGACTCCGTTTCATGAAGAGGACAGGGCGCCGGCCTGGTACTGCTCGCGCAGCGCGCGCTTGAGCACTTTGCCGATCTCGCTGCGCGGCAGACTGGCGGCCAGCCGCAGCTCGGCCACGCGCTGGGTCTTGCCCACGCGGGCGTTGAGCCATTCGCGCAGCTCGGCGGCCGAGGGTGTGGCATCGGGGCGCGCCACGGCGTAGGCCACGGGGGTCTCGCCCCAAGCATCGGAGGGCACGCCGATCACCGCGCATTCGGCCACCTGCGGGTGCTGCAGCAGCACGGACTCGATGTCGCTCGGGTAGACGTTGAAGCCGCCCGTGATGATCATGTCCTTCTTGCGGTCACCCAGCACGATGAAGCCGTCCTCGTCCAGACGGCCCACGTCGCCGCTGCGGATGAAGCGCAGGCCCTGGGCATCGAACCATTCGGCCTCCTGCGTCTTGTCGGGCAGGCGGTGGTAGCCGCTCATCATCCCGGCCGAGCGGCCCACGATCTCGCCCTGCTCGCCGTGCGGCAGCTCGCGGCCCTGCTCATCGATGAAGCGGATGTCGGCGCCTGGTCCCGGCCTGCCCACGGTGTGCAGCTTGTCGGGGAAGTCATGGCAGTGCAGCTCGCAGCGCACGCCGCCTTCGGTCATGCCGTAGTACTCGATGAGCCGTCCGGGCCAGCGGCGCAGCACCTCGGCCTTGAGCGCGGGATGGAACGGCGCGCTGGTGCAGAACTTGTGCCGCAGGCGGCTCAGGTCGGCGCCGTCGAACCCCGGGCACTGCATCAGCCGCTGGTACTGCACGGGCACGAGCATGGTGTGGGTGGCATGGTGGCGCTCGGCCAGTTCCAGGTAGTGCGCCGCGTCGAACTTGCGCATCAGCACCAGGGTGCCGCCCAGCCCCAGGGTGGGCAGGGCCGCGACCAGGGTGGTGTTGGAGTACAGCGGCGTGGCGCACAGCGAGACGGCATCGGGCCCGTAGCCGTTGTGGATGGCGCGCTGCACATGGGCCCAGCGCATGGCCCAGGACTGGACGATGCCCTTGGGCACGCCCGTGGTGCCCGAGGAGTAGATGACGTTGAAGGGCCAGTCGGGCTGGGGGTGGATGGGCGTGGGTGCCGTGCCATGGTCCGCTTCGTCCGCAGCCAGCCATTGCGACCACGGCATGCCGGCCTCGGCAGCGCCGTCCAGGGCCACGCATTGCAGATCCTGTCCGGCCTGCAGCGGCCATTGCGCGGCGGTTTCCGCGTCGCGCAGCACCAGCCGGGCGCCGCAGTTGTCCAGCATGGCGCTCAGGTGGCCGGCCGTGGCCGACGGGGCCAGCGGCGCCACGGCCACGCCTGCGCGCAACGCGCCCAGGAAGACCAGCACGTACTCGGGCGAGCTGCCCGCGCAGATGGCCACCACGTCGCCGGGGCCCAGGCCCTGGCGTTGCAGGCGCAGGGCCACGCGGTCCATGCCCAGGCGCAGCGCGGCGTAGTCGAGGCTGCGGCCGTCCATGGCCAGGGCGGTGTGGCGGGGGCGCTGGCTGGCCTGCAGCGCGACGAGTTCGGGCAGCGAGCCAAAGGGCTGGCGCAGCAGGGCGGCGATGTCTTCTTGCATGGGAGGGGAGGCACGGACGGGAGGGGAGAACTATTCCAGCGACAGGCCTGCGGCCTTGACGATCTGGGCCCAGCTCTTGCGTTCCTGGGCGATGAAGGCGTCGTACTCGGCCGGTGTCTCGCCACCGGGCACGCCGCCCAGGTCGGCAAAGCGCTGGCGCACCTCGGCCGTCTGCATGGCGCGCCGGGCCGACTGCTGGATGCGCTCGACCACGGCATCGGGCGTGCCGGCAGGGGCCAGCAGGCCGAACCAGGCCGTGACCTGCATGGGCACGCCGGCCTCGGTCATGGTGGGCACCTCGGGCAACTGGGCCGAGCGCGTGGCGCTGGTGATGGCCAGCGCGCGGAACTTGCCGCTCCTGATGTGCGGCATGGAGCTGGGCAGGTTGTCGATCATGTAGTCCACCTGCTGGCCCAGCAGCGCCGTGACCGCAGGCGCGGCCCCGGGAAAGGGCACGAGCGTGACCTCGATGCCGGCCTTCTGGCGGAACATCTCCGAGGACATGTGCGGCGACTGGCCCACGCCCGACGTGGACACGTTCAGGCGCCGGGTCCTGGCCAGCTCCACCAGCTCGCGCACGCTGCGCACGGGCGAATCGGCATGGACCACGAGGATGTTGGGCACGGAGATCACATTGGTGATGCCGCGCAGGTCGCTTTCCTTGTAGCTGAGCTGCTTGTACAGGCTGAAATTGATGGCCACCGGGCCGATGTTGCCCATGAGCAGCGTGTAGCCATCGGGCCTGGCGCGCGCCACCTGGGCCGTGCCGATGCTGCCGCCGCCACCGCCCTTGTTCTCCACCACCACCGAGGTGCCCAGGTCCTTGCCCATCTTCTCGGCCAGCACGCGCGCGGCAATGTCCGTGGTGCCGCCAGCGGCGGCCGGCACCACGATGGTGATGGGGCGTTCAGGCCAGGCCGCCGCCAGCGCGGCGGCAGGAGCCAGGGAGAAAAAAGGCAAAGCGGCCAGCAGGGCCAGCAGGCTGCGGCGGACGGTCATGGGCAGTCTCCAGTTCACTGCCCGCAACGATAGAAAACCCTGGGCCACAGGGCACCAGGGTTTGACTGGAGATCCGCTTCGCCATTCGGAAACCCGCGCTTAGGCCTACTGGAACGGGTGCTAACCCCTTGCCAGCACCAGAAAAGAGCCCAAGAAAAAAGGCGCCGAAGCGCCTTTCATTGACCGTGTGGTGCACAGCGCCAAAAACTGGCGCGGCCCAAGTCAGGGACACCGAGCAAGGGCCGCCCCGCCGCGAGGGTGTCGTCCCCCTCCCTTGCGAAGCAAGCAGAGAGGGGGAAGGCGCGTCCGCACCTCAGGGGGTGATCAGGGATACAGTCCCCGCATTTCGCGGGCATGCAGGATGCGCTGGCAGGCCACGATGAAGGTGGCGGTGCGCAGCGTCACGCCGTGCTGCTGGGCCACCTGCCAGATGGCCGCGAAGGCGTCCTGCATGATGCGCACCAGGCGGGCGTTGATCTCGTCCTCGCTCCAGAAGAAGCTGGAGAAGTCCTGCACCCATTCGAAGTAGCTCACCGTCACGCCGCCGGCATTGGCCAGCACGTCGGGCAGCACCAGCACGCCCTTTTCGGTCAGGATGTCGTCGGCCTCGGTGGTGGTGGGGCCGTTGGCACCCTCGATCACCATCTTGGCCTTGATCTTGCCGGCGTTGTCCTTGGTGATCTGACCTTCCAGTGCGGCGGGGATCAGGATGTCGCAGTCCACGCCCCAGAAATCGGCAGCGTCCATGGCCTCGGCGCCGTCAAAGCCGCCCACGCCGCCCTTGGCGGCCACGTGGGCCAGCAGGGCCGTCACATCCAGGCCGTTGGCGTTGCGGATGGTGCCGGTGTGGTCCTGCACGGCCACGACCTTGGCGCCCGCGTCGGCGAACAGCTTGCCGGCCGTGCCGCCCACGTTGCCGAAGCCCTGCACGGCAATGCGCGCGCCCTGGACCGACAGGCCGGTCAGCTTGGCCGCTTCCACGCCCACGGTGAACACGCCGCGGCCGGTGGCCTCGACGCGGCCCAGCGAGCCGCCCAGGTCCACGGGCTTGCCCGTGACCACGCCGGTGGCGGTGGCGCCGGTGTTCATGGAGTAGGTGTCCATCATCCAGGACATGATCTGGCCGTTCGTGTTGACGTCAGGCGCTGGAATGTCCTTGGAGGGGCCGATCAGCAGGCCGATCTCGCTGGTGTAGCGGCGCGTCAGGCGCTCCAGCTCACCGCGCGACAGCGTCTTGGGATCGACACGGATGCCGCCCTTGGCGCCGCCGTAGGGCACGTTGACGGCCGCGTTCTTGACCGACATCCAGGCCGACAGGGCCATGACTTCGGACAGGGTCACGTCCTGGTGGAAGCGCACGCCGCCCTTGCCGGGGCCGCGGCTCAGGTTGTGCTGCACGCGGTAGCCTTCGTAGTGGGCGATGGTGCCGTTGTCCAGCTCGATCGGCACATCGACGATCAGGATGCGCTTGGGGCGCTTGAGGGTTTCGACCCAGCGGGCGAGATGGCCCAGGTAGGGGGTGACGCGATCGACCTGCTGCAGGTAATTGCCCCAGGGGCCGAGGTGATCGGCCTGCAGGTAGGAAGGGATGGCGTGGTTGGTAACGCCGGCCGAAGCGGGTTGCTGCATGGTGGTTCCACACAAGAGTTGTCTGAGGGTTTTGAGCTTATTCCCGGGGCTATGCGCTGTCCAACGCCTTATGCGCGAGAGCCTTATGCATTTAATGCATAACCATGGGATCGCCTTGTCCAGCGGACAATCGGGGCCGCTTGCGACCCTCCGATGCACTCCAAGAAAGCCGCTCCATGACGAACACGCCCCGCACTCCCACATCCTTGGCCCATGCGCTGCTCCAGGCGCGCCACAGCGGCGAATTGCTGGATGCCGACGACTGGGCCGACGTGGTGCGCGCGCCCGCAGATGCGCAGGCCGTGCAGGCCGCCCTGGCGCCCGCCCTGGGCTGGCGCGTGGCCGGCAGCCAGCAGGGACCGGGCCGCGTTCCGGGCTATTGGAAGTCTGGCGCGCCGCGCCGCGATGCCCCGCTGACCCATGCGCCGCTGCCCGAAGAAGGCGTCTGGGCCAGTCCTTCGGTGGCCGGTGGCGCGCCGCTGCACCTGCGCGGCATCGAAGCCGAGATCGCCCTGCGCCTGGGCCGCGAGGTGACGGCCGAGATGGCTTCCGCGCTGCAGCCCGGCGATGGGCTGGAGCTGATCGACGGCATCACCGCCGCCATCGAGGTGGTGGATACGCGCTGGCGCCAGCACCTGAAGGCGCCGCCGCTGCTGCTGGCCGCCGACGGCCTGTGCCATGGCGCCCTGGTGCTGGGGCCGTGGCAGGACGCTTCGCGGCTGCTGCCGCGCGAGTCGCCGCGGGACTGGTCTGCCCAGGTCTGCCGGCTGCGCGTGGGTGCGGCGCCGCTGCAGGCGTTCACCGGAACGCATCCGCTGGGCGATCCGCTGTGGCTGCTGGCCGGCTGGCTGCAGGAGCTGGTGCGCCGCTATGGCAGCGTGCCCGCAGGCACGGTGGTGACCACGGGCACGTGGAATGGCCTGGCCTTTGCCCAGGCCGGCGACCTGGTGGTGGCCGAGCTGGACGGCATCGCCGAAGCCCGCCTGCAGCTGTGAACCTTCAGGCAGGCCATCGAGTGATCAGGTGATCTTGTAGTCCTTGAGGGCCGGATCGCCGGGCGGAAAGCGCAGTTCCAGGTTGCGCAGCACCTCGCGCAGCAAGGTGGCGATCATGAGGTTGCGGTGCGTCTTGGAGTCGGCCGGCACGATGGTCCAGGGCGCCCAGGGCGTATGCGTGGCGCCCAGCAGCTGGCCGTAGGCCTGCTGGTAGTCCTTCCACTGCGTGCGCACCTTCATGTCGTTCTCGTCGAACTTCCAGTGCTTGGCCGGGTCGTCCAGGCGCTCCTGCAGGCGCATGCGCTGTTCGTCGGCGCTGATGTGCAGCAGGAACTTGACGACCACGGTGCCCGTCTCGCTGAGCATGCGCTCGAAGTCGTTGATGTGGGCAAAGCGCTGGCGCTGCTGCTCGGGTGTGATCCAGCCGTTGACCACGGGCACCAGCACGTCCTCGTAATGGCTGCGGTTGAAGACCGTGATTTCGCCAGCGGCAGGCACCTGCTGGTGGATGCGCCACAGGTAGTCATGGGCGCGCTCGGCCTCGGTGGGGGCCTTCCAGCCCACGGCGTGCACGCCCAGCGCACTCATGCGGCCGAAGACGCCACGGATGGTGCCGTCCTTGCCCGCCGTGTCCGTGCCCTGCAGCACGACCAGCAGCTTGTAGCGGCGGTCGGCGTACAGCAGGTTCTGCAGCGCATCCAGCTCCTCGGCCAGGGCCTCGACGGCGACCTTGTCCTCGGCCTTGCCGTTGCCATTGGAAAAGGGCTTGGCGCCCGGGTCGAAGTCGGCCAGGGCAATGGGTTTGTCCTTGTCCTTGTCGGACCTGGCGGAGCGCGGCTGCCACTGTTCCCAGAGCTTTTGCACGGCCGCATCGCGGCTGGAGAAAGGGTTGGAGGCGTCCATGGATAGAGCGGTGGGTGAGGTGGAATGTCAGGGCCGGGCGCGAATGGATTGCACCTGCAGTTGCGGCTGCGCCATCGAAGGCGCGGCGCCAGCGGCGGGCCTGGGGCCGGGCTGGCCCCGGACCTCCACGTTCTGCCGCTGCCACTGCGTGATCTGCTCGGCGCTCAGGCCCTGGAGCTGCCAGGTCTCGCCGGAGGTGGTCTGCAGAACGGGCTGCTCATGGGGCGCATTGCCGCGCAGCACCAGACGGCCTTGCAGGGTCAGGGGCTGGCTTGGTTCAGCCGCCGCACCCGAGGCCGGCGCAGCCGCGCTGGCGGCGGGCGAAGCCGGGGCCGAGCAGGCGCTCAGCAGGGCCAGGCCGCTGGCCAGCAGCAGCGGCAGACTGCGGCGCAGGCCGCGGGCGGAAGCAGTCGGGTGTGCGTGGTTCATGGCGTTCAGCGTACGACGGCTGTCAGCGTGCTGCCTGCCGGAACACGCAGCTGTTCCTGGTAGGTGCCTTGCGCATCAGGCTGACGCAGGAAGGGGAAATGGCCGCGCGCATTGAGGTTCACCGGTACCGTGGTGGGCAGGACCCGGGAAGACGCCAGGCTGCTGCCGTTGATCGCGGCCAGGGTGAAGCCCTGCTCCGTGCGCGCGGGCCAGCCATAGCCGCTGGGCACATCGCCGGGCAGCAGTGCGATGTTGGCGCCCCAGCGCTGGATGGCGACCGGCAGCGTGGGGCCGCCCGCTTGCTGTATGGCATTGCCCAGGACCTGCAGCGAATCGGTGGACGTGGTGTTGCTCAGCAGCTGCTTGTAGAAGCCCACGCCGTACTGGCGCACCAGATAGGCGCCCAGGCTGCCGTTGACGTCGTAGCCGAAGCAGGGCGCGGCGGTGTCGGCGCTCCAGGCGGCCGGATCGCAGTTGAAGCCCGAGCGGGACAGCCAGGAGGGGACACGTCCGCTGGCGATGGAGTTGAAGCCCGGCGTGACGCGCTGGGCCACGATGTCTTCGCCCATCATGGCGCTCATTTCCTCCAGGAAGGTGTCGAACGCGTAGTCGGTTCCGGGCTTGGACAGCTGGACGCTGCGGCGGTAGAAGTTCGTCATGTGGACGAACTCATGGGACAGCGTGCTGATCTGGTTGGTCATGCCGGCGGCAGGGTCCAGGTACAGCGTCTCCGTGTCCATATAGAAGGACAGCGATTGGTTGCTGTACTTGACATCGGGATCTGCAGGGTCCGCCTTGAAGTTGTTCAGCGACCAGAAATAGCCCAGCAGCCCGTACGGAGTGCGGTCCGGCACGAAATTCACGAACACGATGTCCAGGGGCTGGTCGGGGTCGATGAGGTTGCTGTAGGAGTGTGCTCCCCAGGGTTCGCCAGACAGTCCGGTGATCAGGGGGTAGACCGCGTCGGAGCCGCTGGTGAATCGCTGGACCAGCGTGTCGAGCATGGCATCGCTGACCTTGGCCGCGTCGTACTCGCTGTCTTCCAGCCAGACGTTGATGGTGCGGGTGCCGGTGGGCGTGGGCACGCTGGCCTGGCGCCTGAGCGTGGCTTGGCGGGTCTCGATCTTCGAGCTGCCGGTTTCCACGAACCAGCTGCGCTGGCTGCCCACGGGCAGGATGGCCGCTGCCTGCGGCTTGATGGATTGCCGCGCCTGCGTGTCCGCTGCCGTCAGGCGGGGCTTGAAGTTGCGGATGCGCTCGGGAATCTGGTTGCCCGTTGCGGGTGCGGCGCTGAGGCTTTTCTGGGCCGTGGCGGTGGTCGCCGCGGGCGGTGTCAGCGTCAGGGCGGGCATGGGCACGCTGGCGTCGCCGTTGTTGGTGTAGATCAGCGTGACCTGCTTGCTGCCCAGGTTGGTCAGCGCCACAGGAATCTGCTGCTCGGCCTGCGTGGTGTTGGTGTAGCTCCAGACGCCCACGCCCTGGCCCGAATAGGTGGTGGCATTGGCCGCGCCGCAGGCCGTGCCCGAGCAGGCGGCCGTCAACTGGGAAGACGGGCCGGACGGCCCGCCGCCTCCACCGCCGCCGCAACCGGCCAGGACGGCGCCCAAAGCCAGTGCGATGGCGGTTTTGCTGTGCTGATGATCAAAGAACATGTTTTCCCTTCCTCTTGTGTGACCGGCTGCTGGAGATGTGGATTCTTGATCCGATATGGCGTGAGATGCTACCCGATGCGATCCGCATCGCTGTCCGGCAACGGCCGCACCGGCACCTGCAGCTGCTCCACGAACCGCCGCGCCGCCAGCCCCAGCGGGCGCTCCTTGGACCACACCCAGTCCACGAACAGCTGGGTGCCGTTGCTGATGTTGCACAGCGGAATGCGCAGCAGCGCGCCCGTTTGCAGCAGGGGCTCGGCGACGCTGAAGGGCAGCCACCCCCAGCCCAGGCCGGCCGAGACCAGGGACAGGGCTGCCAGGTGGCTGTCCGTGCGCCACAGCTGGTGCGAGAACACGAAGCGCGGATCGGTGTGGGCCAGGTCGCGGCTGGCCAGCAGGATCTGGCGCGCGCCGGCCAGCTGGCCCACGTCCAGGCGCTGCTGACCGTCCACGCCCAGTTGCCGGGCCAGCGGGTGCCTGGCCGCCATCACGGCGACCATGGTTTCCTGGCCCATCTCCTGGAAATCCTCGCGGCCGTCGATGGCCGGGCGCTCGAAGACCAGGGCCAGATGCGCGCGGCCCGAATGCAGTTCCTTGAGCGCATCGACCTGGGCGGCCACCAGCACCTCCACCTCCAGCCCCGGGAATTCCTCGACCAGCGGCTGCAGCGGCGCGGCCCAGGCCGTGGACAGCAGCTCGGGCGCGATCACCAGGGTCAGCCGCTCCTCCAGTCCCTGGTGCAGGGCCAGCGCCTGGTGGTTGAGCTGCTGCAGCTGGGCGGCCAGCAGCCGGGCCTGGGGCTCCAGTGCGCGCGCCGCCGCCGTGGGCCGGGGCTCGCGGCCGCTGCGGTCGAACAGCTGCAGGTCCAGCTCCGCCTCCAGCTGGGCGATGGCCATGCTCACGGCCGAGGGAACGCGGCCCAGCCGGCGCGCGGCAGCGGAAAACGAGCCGTGGTCCAGCACGGCAAGGAACAGCGGCACCTGGTCGGCGGGGAAGGACATGGCGGGGACCTGTCAGTTTTATTGAAAGAATCTGACTTTAACGTTCAATTCCGGACAAATAAACTGCGCCCCCTATGACCTTGCAGACACACAAAAAGGGCCTCCAGGGGCCCAAGCGCAAAGTGGTCTTCGTGACCCTGTATGAACTGATCGCCATCGCGGCCTCCAGCCTGCTGTTCATGGCCATCGGCCAGAGCGCCGGGCATTCTGGCGGCATGGCGATTGCCGCTTCCACGCTGGCCATCGTCTGGAACCTGACCTTCAACCACCTGTTCGAGCAATGGGAGGCGCGCCAGAGCGTCAAGGGCCGCTCGGTGATGCGCCGCGTGGTGCACGCCCTGGGCTTCGAGGGCGGGCTGGCCATGGTGCTGATCCCGCTGATGGCCTGGTGGTTCGGCGTCACGCTGTGGGAGGCCACGGTGATGGAGGCCGGCCTGCTGGTCTTCTTCCTGGTCTACACCTATGTCTTCAACTGGTGCTTCGACCATGTGTTCGGCCTGCCGGCCTCGGCCTCGGCATCCGCTGCGGTGGCCCCGCGTGCTCAGGGCGAGCCGGCCTGCAGCAACTGACCGGCCACGGCGGCGGCGGCCGTGCGGGTCTCCACGCCGAGTTTCTCGAAGATGTGCTCCAGGTGCTTGTTCACCGTGCGCGGGCTCATGCCCAGGATGTCGGCGATGTCGCGGTTGGTCTTGCCCTTGCTCAGCCATGACAGCACCTCGGTCTCGCGCGGGGTGAGCGCCACCTGCTGCAGCCGGCGCGCGGCCGGCGTCTGCGGCGCCTCGTGGCTGAGCAGCACCATCGACTCCCCCAGGCCGCTGGCGCCCATGTGGCGCGCCAGCAGCTGGCGGCCATCGGCCAGGGCCAGCGCCAGATCCTGGGGGGCGGGCTGGCCCTCCTGATCCGCCTGGCCGGGCTGATCCGCTTTGCCGTGCTGATCCGGCTGGCGGGCGCCGGCCAGCCAGTCCCCGGCCGCCTCCAGCGGGAAGGGCTGGTCCGCAAAGGCCTCCTCCAGCCAGCGCGATGCCTGGGGCGAGCGCCAGGCCACGCGGCCCTGGCCGTCGAGCACCACCACGCCCAGCCCCGCCACGTCCACGGCCTCCTGCGCCTGGCGCGTGGCGCGGGCGTTGCGCACATGGGTGGCCAGGCGCACCAGCACCTCGGGGATGCGCAGCGGCTTGACCACGTAGTCCACGCCACCGCTGGCAAAGCCGCGGATGATCTGGTCCGTGTCCGACAGGCCGGTCATGAACACCACGGGCACATGGGCCCAGGCCGGCGTGGCCTTGAGCGTGCGGCACAGCGTGAAGCCGTCCATGCCGGGCATGACGGCGTCCAGCAGCACGCCGTCGGGCACGGTGAGGGCGAAGCGCTGCAGGGCCTCGTCGGCGTCGCGGGCGGCGAGCACCACGTAGCCTTCGGCGGCCAGCGCGTCGCACAGCATGCGCAGGCTGTCCAGCGCGTCGTCCACCACGAGGATGACGTGGGCGTTGTGAGGGGGGTGGCTGGGGTGTCTGCTGCTGTCGGCGGTCGTCATCTGTGGCCTTTGCGGGTTCTCATTCATCGGTCTCCTCTCTTTCTTCGTCTTCTTCATCCTCTTGCTCGGGCCGCGGCAGCATGCGCGCCAGCGCATCGAAGTCGAAGCGGTTCGCGCAGGCCTGCAGCGCATCGATCAGCGCGGCATGCGCGGGCGCCTGCTGGCGCGCCTGGCGCAGGCGCTCGCGCAGGGCCGTGGCCTGGCCCGAGCGCGCCAGCCGGGCCAGGTCTTCACGCAGGTCGGGCGGGAAGGGGGCGGCTGACGGCGCCTCCTCTGCCTTAGCCTCTGCCTGCTCTGCACGCGGCGCCGGCAGCAGCAGCGGGCGGTTGTCATGCACCCATTCCAGCCGCAGCACGCGCTCGAGCACCTGCAGCAGCTCGGACTCGGTCACGGGCTTGGCGACGAAGCCCTGGCAGCGCGCATCGGCCAGGCGCGGCGGGTCGTTGTCGAACAGGTTGGCCGAGACGAAGACCACGGGCAGCTGCTGCGCATCCCAGCGCGCGCGCAGCAGGGCGGCGGTCTGCCAGCCGTCCAGGTCGTCCATGCTGATGTCCAGCAGCACCAGGTCGGGCGGGCTTTGCTCCACGATCTCCAGGCACTCGCGGCCACTGGCGGCCTCGCGGATCTCGAAGCCCAGCGGCAGCAGCAGGCCGGCCAGCAGCTGGCGCTGCAGCGGCTGGTCGTCCACCACCAGCAGGGTGCGCCGGGGCGGCAGATAGCCGATGACGGTGTGCAGCGTGGCGGCGGCGCCCGGAGGGACCCAGGACGCGTCGGGCGCCATCTCGGGCAGGTACAGGCGCACGGTGAAGCAGCTGCCCTCGCCGGGCGTGCTGCTCAGGGTGAGCTGCCCGCCCATCAGCTCGGTCAGCAGGTGGGTGATGGTCAGCCCCAGGCCCGTGCCCGCCTCGCTGACGCGCCGCCCCGCGCTGCCGCGCTCGAAGGGCACGAAGATGCGCTCCATGTCCTGCGGTTCGATCCCGATGCCGGTATCGATGACCTCGATGCGCGAGACATGGGGCCTGAAGTCCATGCGCAGCCGCACCTCGCCGTGCTGGGTGAAGCGCACGGCGTTGGACAGCAGGTTGATCAGGATCTGGCGCAGCCGCTTGGCGTCGGCCCGCACCCAGCGCGGCATGGTGCCCAGCGTCTCTACCGAGAACTGCAGCCCCCTGGCCTGTGCCTGGGGCCGCATCATGGCCTCGATGCCGTCGATCAGCGCGGGCAGGGGCAGGGGGGCGAGGTCCAGGCGCAGGCGGCCGGCCTCGATGCTGGCCAGCTCCAGCGATTCGTCGATCAGCGCGCGCAGGTGCTGGCCGCTGTGCTGCATGGTGGACAGGGTCTCGCGCACCCAGCCATCGACCTGCGGGCTCTTGAGCAGGATCTGCGTATAGCCCAGCAGGCTGTTGAGCGGCGAGCGCAGCTCGTGCGTCATGCCGGCCACATAGCGCGTCTTGGCCTGGCTGGCCTGCTCGGCATGGTCCTTGGCGGCCTGCAGCTCGGCATCGGTGCGCTTGTGGGCGGCGATCTCCTGCAGCAGCAGCTGGTTCTGGCGCTCGGACTCGTCCTGCGCCATGCGCCGGCTGTCCGTGCTCAGCACCACCCACCAGGCGGCCACGGCGCACAGCAGGGCCAGCAGCGCGAAGACCTTGAGGAAGGGGATGCGCAGCGCGCCGCCATCGACGCTGCCTGCCTGCAGGCTTTCCTGCATGTAGACCACGCCCACCATGAAGGCCGTCACCGCGCACAGCGACAGCATCACCACCAGGTACTGGCCCGCGCGGAAGTTCACCTTGGTCGCCCAGCGCGGCGGCAGCAGGGCCGAGGCCAGCGCGTGCAACTGCTCGCCCGCGCGCGATCCGGTCTTGCAGCGGTCATGGCAGCGCGACTCCAGCGAGCAGCACAGCGAGCAGATGGGCGCGCCGTAGGCGGGGCAGTGCGCCATGTCCTCGGACTCGAAATGCTTCTGGCAGACTGCGCAGCGCACGGTCTCGCCGGGCTTCCACAGGTTGCCTGCGGGCCGCGCCAGGTAGTAGCGCCCGCCCGTCAGCCAGGCCAGCAGCGGCGACAGCAGCATGGACAGCGCCAGCGCGATGAAGGGCGAGAACGCGGCCGCCGTCTCGCCCAGCAGGCCCGCATAGGCGCAGCAGGCCACGGCGGCGGCCAGCAGCATGGCGCCCGGGCCCACGGGATTGAAGTCGTACAGATGGGCGCGGCGGAACTCGATGCCCGGCGGGCTCAGTCCCAGCGGCTTGTTGATGACCAGGTCGGCCACCAGCGCGCCCACCCAGGCGATGGCCACGTTGCTGTAGATGGTCAGCACCTTCTCCAGCGCGCCGAACACGCCCAGCGTCATCAGCAAGGTGGCGATGACCACGTTGAACACCATCCAGACCACGCGCCCCGGATGGCTGCGCGTGATGCGCGCGAAGAAGTTGGACCAGGCAAGCGACCCCGCGTAGGCATTGGTCACGTTGATCTTGACCTGCGAGATGACCACGAAGACCACGGTCACCGCCACGGCCAGCCCCGGCAGGCCCAGGGCCTGCAGCACCTGCTGGAAGCCTGCCAGGAACATTTGCGTGGGCTCGGCCGCGCGCGTGGCGTCCACCCCTTCCAGCTGCATGGCCGCGAAGGCGAGAAAGGCGCCGCCCGCCATCTTGAGCATGCCCATCACGGCCCAGCCCGGGCCGGCCACCAGCACCGCGCCCCACCAGCGCAGCCGGTTGGCCTGGGTGCGCGGCGGCAGAAAGCGCAGGAAGTCCACCTGCTCGCCGATCTGCACCACCAGCGCGAAGATCACGGCTGCCGCCGCGCCGAACATCAGCGGATCGAACTGGCTGCTGCCCGAGCGCAGGCCGGTGAGGCTGGCGAAGTCGCGGTACAGCTGCGGCTGGGCCAGCGCCATCCACACGAAGGGCAGCACCAGCAGGAACAGCCACAGCGGCTGCGTCCAGGCCTGCAGGCGCGAGATCAGCGTGATGCCGCGCATGGCCAGCGGCAGCACCACCAGGGCCGACAGCGCATAGCACCACTGCAGCGGCCAGTCCACCACCAGCTGCAGGGCCAGCGCCATGATGGCCGCCTCCAGCGCAAAGAAGATGAAGGTGAAGACGGCGTAGATCAGCGAGGTGATGGTCGAGCCCAGGTAGCCGAAGCCCGCGCCCCGCGTCAGCAGGTCCATGTCCAGCCCGTAGCGCGCCGCGCAGACGGCGATGGGCAGCCCCGTCAGGAAGATCACCAGGCCCACGGTGACGATGGCCCACATGGCGTTGGCAAAGCCGTAGTTCAGCGCAATGGCGCCGCCGATCGCCTCCAGCGCCAGGAAGGACAGCGAGCCGAAGGCCGTGTTGGCCACGCGGAACTCGCTCCAGCGCCGGAAGCTGCGCGGCGTGTAGCGCAGCGCGTAGTCCTCCATGGTCTCGTCGGCCACCCAGGCGTTGTATTCGCGCCGGAACCGAAAGATGGTCTGCGGCGCGGGCGAGGTGCTGGCGGGGCTGTCGGGCGGGGGTGCGGAGTGCATTCCCAGGTCTAGCAAGAAACGTGCGGGGCCAATGCTGGCGCGGCTTTCAAGAGGGGCGCGCGGGGTGCGTACGCAAATGGCTACGTCAATTGACGTATGGGCGGTTTCAAGGGTTCTTCCTAATCTTGGACCCAGCGCGGAAACAAGCCGTAACCGCAACGCCAGTTTTCAGCCACTTGCAGATCACCCAACCGATCCTTACAGGAGAGTCACCATGAGCCACCCCTCCGACCCCCGCACACCTGGTTCCCCCGGCACGGAAATGGGCCGCCGCCGCGTCCTGCAGGCGCTTGGCGCCGCCTCGGTGGCCGGGCTGCCGGCCTGGTCCTTCGCCCAGCCCACGGCCCAGGTCAACACCACCAAGCTGGCCGTGACCGATACCGAAGTCGTCGTGGGCCAGCTGCACTCGGCCACGGGCACCATGGCGATCTCCGAGACCGGCTCCATCCAGGCCGAGCAACTGGCCATCGACCAGATCAACGCCATGGGCGGCATCCTGGGCCGCAAGATCCGCGTGATCAAGGAAGACGGTGCCTCCGACTGGCCCACCTTCGCCGAGAAGTCCAAGAAGCTGCTCATCAACGACCGCTGCGCCGCCGTCTTCGGCTGCTGGACCAGCGCCTCGCGCAAGGCCGTGCTGCCCGTGTTCGAGAAGGAAAACGGCCTGCTGTACTACCCCACCTTCTACGAAGGCCTGGAGCAGTCCAAGAACGTGATCTACACGGGCCAGGAAGCCACGCAGCAGATCCTGTACAGCCTGGACTGGGCCAAGGCCGAGAAAAAGGCCAAGACCTTCTTCCTGATCGGCTCGGACTACATCTGGCCGCGCACCTCGATGAAGATCGCGCGCAAGCACATCGAGAACTTCCAGAAGGGCAAGGTCGTCGGCGAGGAGTACTACCCGCTGGGCAGCACCAACTTCGGCTCGCTGGTCAACAAGATCAAGCTGCAAAAGCCGGACTGCATCTTCGTGGCCGTGGTGGGCGGCTCCAACGTGGCCTTCTACAAGGCGCTCAAGGCCGCAGGCATCACGGGTGACAAGCAACTGCTGGTCACGCTGTCGGTGACCGAGGACGAGATGACCGGCGTGGGCGGCGAGAACTTCACGGGCTTCTACTCCTCGATGAAGTACTTCCAGACGCTGGACAACGAGAACAACAAGAAGTTCGTGGCCGCCTTCAAGGCCAAGTACGGCCCCAATGCCGTCATCGGCGACGTCACCCAGGCCGGCTACCTGGGCCCCTGGCTGTGGAAGGCCGCCGTGGAAAAGGCCAAGAGCTTCGACGTGGACAAGGTGGTGGCCGCATCGCCGGGGCTGGAACTCAAGACCGCGCCCGAAGGCTACGTGAAGGTGGACGCCAACCACCACCTGTGGAGCAAGTCGCGCATTGCCGTGGGGCAGCCGGACGGCACGTTCAAGGTGGTCTCGGAGTCGCCTGAACTCATCAAACCCGATCCCTTCCCCAAGGGTTACCAGTAAGTCCTGATCCGTTCAGGCAGGTGATGCGTGGCGGCCTGCGGCCTGGTGGGCGGGCCGCCGCGTGAACCGTTTCCCCCTCTCCCGATTGGCTTGCGCGCAGGAGCAGCACCATGAGTTTTTCCGACATGATGAACATCGGCCTGATGCAGGGCTTCGCGGGGCTGAGCCTGTTCGCCGTGCTGCTGCTGATGGGCCTGGGCCTGGCCATCATCTTTGGCCAGATGGGCGTGATCAACATGGCGCATGGCGAGTTCATGACCATTGGCGCCTACACCATCTACCTGGGCTCCACGCTGACGGCGCAGCACGCGCCCGAGCTCATGCCCTACTACTTCCCGCTGGCCATCGTGGCCGCCTTCCTGTTCGCCTTCGCGGCCGGCTGGCTGGTGGAGTGGGGGCTGATCCGCCACCTCTACAAGCGCCCGCTGGACACGCTGCTGGCCACCTGGGGCGTGAGCCTGGCGCTGCAGCAGTGCTTTCGCACCTTCATCGGCCCCAAGGAAGTCAGCCCCACCCTGCCTGACTGGCTGATGGGCTCGTGGGCGCCGGCCGAGGGGCTGGACATTCCCATCAACGGCCTGTTCGTGCTGGCGCTGACCGCGGTGGTCACGGCCGGCGTGCTGATCGCGCTGCACAAGAGCCGCTGGGGCCTGCGCGTGCGTGCCACGGTCAGCAACCGCGTGATGGCCAATGCCATCGGCATCGACACCAAGAAGACCGACCGCCTGACCTTTGCCATCGGCTGCGGCATCGCAGGCGTGGCGGGCGCGGCCTTCACCACCATCGGCTCCACCGGCCCCACCTCGGGCTCGCTGTACATCGTGGACGCCTTCCTGGTGGTCACCTTCGGCGGCGCGGCCAGCCTGCTGGGCACCGTGGTCTCGGCCTTCGGCATTGCGCAGACGCAGTCCATCACCGAGTTCTTCCTGGCGGGCTCCATGGCCAAGGTGATCACGCTGTCGCTGATCGTCTTCATCCTGATGCTGCGTCCCCAGGGCCTGTTCGCCTCCAAGGTGCGGCGCTGATCCCGGCGCCGGCCCTGTCCACGAATTTCCCCGCGTTCCCCCGATTTCCCCTGAGTTCACCGGAGTCATTCCATGCAAGCCCTCAAAGCCTGGATACAGCGCTACCAGCTCGCCAGCCTGGTGCTGCTCACCGTCCTGCTGGCGGTGGTGCTGCCCCTGGCGCTGGACATCTTCCGCCTCAACCTGGTCGGCAAGTACCTGACCTATGCCTTCGTCGCCATCGGCCTGGTCATGGTCTGGGGCTATGGCGGCGTGCTCAGCCTGGGCCAGGGCGTGTTCTTCGGCCTGGGCGGCTACGCCATGGCCATGTTCCTGAAGCTGGAGGCGTCCGACCCCATCAGCACCAAGATCCAGTCCACGCCCGGCATCCCCGACTTCATGGACTGGAACCAGCTGACCGAGCTGCCCTCGTTCTGGCTGCCCTTCAAGAGCCTGCCGTTCTCGCTGGCCGCCGTCATCGCCGTGCCCACGCTGCTGGCCTGGCTCATCAGCTTCGCCATGTTCAAGCGCCGCGTGGGCGGGGTGTACTTCGCCATCATCACGCAGGCCGTGGCGCTGATCGTCACCGTGCTCATCATCGGCCAGCAGGGCTATACGGGCGGCGTCAACGGCATGACCGACCTCAAGACCCTGTGGGGCTGGGACACGCGCACGGACAGCGCCAAGTACATCCTCTACTACGTCTGCGTGGCCCTGCTGATCGGCGCCATCGTGCTGTGCCGCTGGATACAGACGGGCAAGGTGGGCACCCTGCTGCTGGCCATGCGCGACAAGGAAGACCGCGTGCGCTTTTCCGGCTACGACGTGGCCAACTTCAAGGTCTTCGTGTTCTGCCTGGCCGCTGCGCTGTCGGGCATAGGCGGCGCCATGTTCACGCTGCAGGTGGGCTTCATGTCGCCCAGCTTCGTGGGTATCGTGCCCTCCATCGAGATGGTCATCTACGCCGCCGTGGGCGGGCGCATGAGCCTGGTGGGCGCCGTGTACGGCACGCTGCTGGTCAACGCGGGCAAGACCTATTTCTCGGAGAGCTTCCCGGACCTGTGGCTGTTCCTCATGGCGGGCCTGTTCATCGGCGTGACCATGGCCTTCCCGATGGGGCTGGCCGGCCTGTGGGAAAGCCGCATCGTTCCGTGGTGGAACAGCCGCCGCAAGGGCACGGCACCTGCCGCAGCGCAGGGAGCCCAGGCAGCACCTGCCCCGGCCCCGGCCGCCACCAAGCCCACGTCCGCCCTGTCCGAAGGCATGGGCCGCCAGGGCGCCTGAACCACAGCGGGAGCACACCATGAGCAATACCGACTTCACGCTGGCCGTGGAAGACCTGACGGTCTCCTTCGACGGCTTCAAGGCCATCGACGCGCTGAACCTGTACATCGACAAGAACGAGCTGCGCGTCATCATCGGCCCCAACGGCGCGGGCAAGACCACGCTGCTGGACCTGATCTGCGGCAAGACCCGCGCCACGGCCGGCAGCATCAAGTTCAAGAACGAGGAACTCACGCGCATGGCCGAGCACAAGCGCGTGCGCCTGGGGATCGGGCGCAAGTTCCAGACGCCGTCCATCTACGAGAACCTGTCGGTCTTCCAGAACCTGGAGGTCTCCTACCCGCAAGGCCGCTCGGTCTTCGGCGCGCTGGCCTTCAAGTGCACGGAGGCGGTGCGCGACCGCGTGCAGGCCGTGGCCGCCGACATCGGCCTGGACGAGCGCCTGGACACCGAGGCCGGCCTGCTCAGCCATGGCCAGAAGCAGTGGCTGGAGATCGGCATGCTGCTCATGCAGGAGCCCGAGCTGCTGATGCTGGACGAGCCCATCGCCGGCATGAGCGCCCGCGAGCGCGAACTGACGGCCGAGCTGCTGCAGCGCATCTGCAAGAACCGCTCCGTCATCGTCATCGAGCACGACATGGAGTTCGTGGCGCGCATCGCGCACAAGGTCACCGTCATGCACCAGGGAAAGATCCTCGCCGAGGGTCCCATGGACAAGGTGCAGGCCGACCCCAAGGTCATCGACGTCTACCTCGGCCACTGAGGCACGCACAAGGAATTCACATGCTGCAAGTCAAGGATCTGTACGTGGCCTATGGCCAGAGCGAGGCGCTGCACGGCATCAGCTTCGAGGGCCGCGAGAACGAAACCGTGGCCATCATGGGCCGCAACGGCATGGGCAAGACCACGCTGTTCAAAAGCCTGATGGGCGTCATGCCCGCCAAGAGCGGCCAGATCACCGTGGCCGGCCAGGACGTCACGAAGGACGAGAGCTTCCGGCGCGTGGCCAAGGGCATTGCCTACGTGCCCCAGGGCCGCATGATCTTCCCCACGCTGACCGTGGAAGAGAACATACAGACGGGCCTGGAGAACGCGAAGTCGCGCCAGGTGCCCGACGACATCTACGCCCTGTTCCCCGTGCTCTGGGACATGCGCCGGCGCAAGGGCGGCAACCTCTCGGGCGGGCAGCAGCAGCAACTGGCCATTGCGCGCGCCCTGGTCACCGACCCCAAGGTGCTGCTGCTGGACGAGCCCACCGAGGGCATACAGCCTTCCATCATCAAGGACATCGCCAAGGCGCTCAACGAGATCCGCAAGCTGCGCCGCATCACCATCGTGGTCAGCGAGCAGGTGCTTTCCTTCGCCATGGATGTGGCCGACCGGCTGTTCGTCATCGAGGGCGGCCGCCTGGTCCATGAGACGGCCAGAGCAGATACCGACGAGCAGCGCATCAAGTCCTACCTCTCCGTCTGATCCGTTTTTTCCCACTGCCATCGCAAGGAGCACACCATGGCCGAAACCCTGATCAAGGTCGATCTCAACCAGTCCCCCTACGACAACCCGCAGGTGCACAACCGCTGGCATCCCGACATCCCCATGGCGGTCTGGGTGGAGCCGGGCGCGGAGTTCAAGCTGGAGACCTATGACTGGACCGGCGGCGCCATCAAGAACGACGACAGCGCCGAAGACGTGCGCGACGTGGACCTGTCCACCGTCCACTTCCTGTCCGGCCCCGTGGGCGTCAAGGGCGCCGAGCCCGGCGACCTGCTGGTGGTGGACCTGCTGGACATCGGCGCGCGCGACGACAGCCTCTGGGGCTTCAACGGCTTTTTCTCCAAGCAAAACGGCGGCGGCTTCCTGGACGAGCATTTCCCGCTGGCCCAGAAGTCCATCTGGGACTTCCACGGCATGTTCACCAAGAGCCGCCACGTCCCCGGCGTCAACTTCGCAGGCCTCATCCACCCGGGACTGATCGGCTGCCTGCCCGACCCCAAGATGCTGGCCAGCTGGAACGAGCGCGAGACCGGCCTCATCGCCACCGACCCCGACCGCATCCCCGGCCTGGCCAACCCGCCCAACGCCACCACCGCCCACATGGGCCAGATGCAGGGCGAGGCGCGCGACAAGGCCGCCGCCGAAGGCGCGCGCACCGTGCCGCCGCGCGAGCACGGCGGCAACTGCGACATCAAGGATCTTTCGCGCGGCTCGCGCGTGTTCTTCCCCGTCTACGTGGACGGCGCGGGCCTGAGCGTGGGCGACCTGCACTTCAGCCAGGGCGATGGCGAAATCACCTTCTGCGGCGCCATCGAGATGGCCGGCTGGGTGCACATGAAGGTTTCGCTGATCAAGGGTGGCATGGCCAAGTACGGCATCAAGAACCCCATCTTCAAGCCCAGCCCCATGACGCCCAACTACAAGGACTACCTGATCTTCGAAGGCATCTCGGTGGACGAAAAGGGCAAGCAGCACTACCTGGACGTGACCGTGGCCTACCGCCAGGCCTGCCTGAACGCCATCGAGTACCTGAAGAAATTCGGCTACAGCGGTGCCCAGGCCTACTCGCTGCTGGGCACGGCGCCCGTGCAGGGCCACATCAGCGGCGTGGTGGACGTGCCCAATGCCTGCGCCACGCTGTGGCTGCCCACGGAGATCTTCGACTTCGACATCAATCCCACGGCCGAGGGACCACAGAAGATCATCACGGGCGGGGTGGACCTGCCCATCGCCCAGGACAAGTAAGCCCGGCACACGACACCCGCCATCCACCATCCGCCAGAGGCCGCCCATGCCCACCTATGACTACCACTGCGCCGCATGCGGCGGCTTCGACGCGCTGCGCAGCCTCTCGCAGCGCAACGAGCCCGCGCCCTGCCCCATCTGCGAGGCGGCCTCGCCCCGCGTCTTCGTCAGCGCGCCGCGCCTGGCCTGCACCAGCCCCGAGCAGCGCCGCGCCCATGACACCAACGAGCGCGCCCGGCACGAGCCCAGGCGCTCACGCGATGTGGCCGAGGGCAGCTACGCGCGCATGCGCCACCCCTCGGGCTGCGGCTGCTGCAGCGGCGCCAGCAAGCGCGGCTCCACGGTCACGGCGCCCAACGGCGCCAAGACCTTCCCGACCAAGCGGCCCTGGATGATCAGCCACTGACCGCGGCCCCTGCGCCGCACCGATGCAAAAAAGGCCCGCGACGCGGGCCTTTGTCCTGCCTGGCCGTACCGCTCAGTGCACGGCGCCGATGAAGCCGGCCAGCTCCGGCGTCTGCGGGCTGGCGAACAGCTGCTTGGCCGGGCCGCTTTCGTGGATCAGGCCCTGGTGCATGAACACCAGCTGGTCGCCCACGTCGCGGGCAAAGCGCATCTCGTGCGTGACCATGATCAGCGTCATGCCCTCGGCGGCGAGCTGCTTGACCACGGCCAGCACCTCGTTGACCAGCTCCGGGTCCAGGGCCGAGGTGATCTCGTCGCACAGCAGCACCTTGGGCTGCATGGCCAGCGCGCGCGCAATGGCCACGCGCTGCTGCTGGCCGCCGCTGAGCTGGTCGGGGTAGCTGTCGTACTTGTCGCCCAGGCCGACCTTGGCCAGCATCTGGCGCGCCAGCGCCGCCGCCTCGGGCTTTTTCACGCCCTTGACCACGGTGGGCGACAGGGCCACGTTCTCGCCCGCCGTCAGGTGGGGGAACAGGTTGAACTGCTGGAAGACCATGCCCACGTTCAGGCGCAGCGCGCGCAGCTGGGCGGGCGAGGGCGCGCTCCCCTCCGAGCCCTTGAGCACGGCGTCGTCCACCACGATCTGGCCGGACTGGATGGCCTCCAGCCCGTTGATGGAGCGCAGCAGCGTGCTCTTGCCCGAGCCGCTGCGGCCGATGATAGCGACCACCTGGCCGCTGTCCACGCTCAGGTCCACGCCCTTGAGCACATGGTTGTTGCCGTAATGCTTGTGAACGGCGCGCACATCAACGAGCGGCATAGAGTTTCTTCTCCAGATGGGATGCGTAGAGGGACAGGGGCCAGCACAGCAGGAAGTAGCCTGCGGCGACCAGGCCGTAGATGAGGAAGGGCTGGAAGGTGGCGTTGGCCAGCATGGAGCCGAGCTTGGTCAGCTCGCTGAAGCCGATGATCGAGGCCACCGCCGTGCCCTTGATGATCTGTACCGAGAAGCCGACCGTGGGCGCTATCGACAGGCGCAGCGCCTGCGGCAGCACCACATGGCGCATCTGCTGCAGGTAGCCCATGGCCAGGCTGGACGAGGCTTCCCACTGGCCGCTGGGGATGGACTCCACGCAGCCGCGCCAGACCTCGGCCAGGTAGGCGCTGGTGTACAGCGTCAGGCCGATGGCGGCCGCCGTCCAGGGCGAGATGTCCAGGCCGGCCATGGACGAGCCGAAGAACACGATGAACATCTGCATCAGCAGCGGCGTGTTCTGGAAGGCCTGGATATAGGCCTTGGCCAGGCGGCGCAGGTTCAGGCTGCGGCCCACGCGGGCGAACAGCACCAGCAATCCGGTGGCGCCGCCCAGCACGAAGGCCAGCAGCGACAGCGCCAGCGTGGCCAGCAGACCCTCGGCCAGCTTGGCCAGGATGGGCAGCAGGGGAATGTCGGCAATCATGCGGCGTCTCCGGCAGTGGTCGCAGGTGTAGCGGGTGCAGCGGGCCGGGCTGCACGCGGCGTGCGGCGGCCCACCACGAAGCGATGGCCTATCCAGGCCAGCAACTGGCGCAGTGCCAGGGCCAGCACGAAGTACGCTGCCGTCACCACCAGGTAGGTCTCGAACGCGCGGAAGTTGCGCGACTGGATGAAGTTGGCCGCAAACGTCAGGTCCTGGGCGGCGATCTGCGAGACCACCGAGGTGCCCAGCATCACGATCACGATCTGGCTGCTCAGCGAGGGCCAGACCCGCTGCAGCGCAGGGCGCAGTACCACATGGCGGAAGACCGCCCAGCGGCCCATGCCCAGCGCGCCAGCGGCTTCCAGCTGGCCGCGCGGCGTCTCCTGGATGCCGGCGCGCACGATCTCGGTGATGTAGGCGCCCAGGTTGATCACCGTGGTCAGCAGGCAGGCCTGCCATTCGTTGATCTGCACGCCCAGCGAAGGCAGGCCGAAGAACACGAACATCAGCTGCACCAGGAAGGGCGTGTTGCGTATGCCCTCCACGTACACCTTGAACAGCCAGTGCAGCGGCGCAATGCGCCAGGCGCGGCTGACGCCGCCGGCCACGCCGATGGCGCCGCCCAGCACGGCGCCCGCCGCCGTCAGCGCCAGCGTGAAGCCTGCGCCCTGTGCCAGCAGGCCGCTGTAGTCGAACACGGCACCGAAGTCGAATTGATAGGCCATGGAAGGATTTCCGGGAACAGGGGCGCAGCGGTTACAGGGTGGCGGGCAGCGGCATCTTCATCCAGCGCTGGGACAGGCCGGTCAGGCGGCCGTCGGCCTTGAGCTTGGTGATGATGGCGTCCACCTTCTGCAGCAGCGCCGGCTCGCCCTTGGCCACGCCGATGTAGCAGGGCGTGTCCTCGACCGCGAACTTCACGTCCAGCTGGCGCAGCCTGGTGCGCTCGTTGACGGCGTTGGCCACGATGTTGCCCAGCGTCACCAGCTGCACCTGGCCCGTCAGATAGCTTTGCGCGGTGGCGTTGTTGTCCTCGTAGCGCTTGATGGTGGCCGAGGCCGGCGCCACCTGCGTGAGGGCCAGGTCCTCGGTGGAGCCGCGCGTCACGCCCACGGTCTTGCCGGCCAGGTCGGCAGGGGCCTTGATGCTCACGTCCTTGGGGCCGTAGACGCTCTTGGGGAAGGGCGCATAGGCCTGGGTGAAGTCGATCACCTTGGCGCGCTCGGCGTTCTTGCCCAGGCTGGAGATGACGATGTCGGCCTTGCCCGTGGTCAGGAAGGGGATGCGGTTGGTGCTGGTCACGGGCACCAGCTCCACCTTCACGCCCAGCTCCTGGGCGACCAGGGCGGCCATGTCGATGTCATAGCCCTGCAGCTTCAGGTCGGTGCCCAGCGAGCCGAAGGGCGGGAAGTCCTGCGGAATCGCCACGCGCAGCACGCCGGCCTTCTGGATGTTGGCCAGCATGTCGGCATGGGCTGCGCCGCCCAGGCCGGCAGCGGCCAGGGTGGCGGCCGCCAGGGCGGTGCGGATGAATGCGCGGCGGGGTGTCAGGGGGGAAGTCATGCGAAAGCTCCTTCGGAAGGTGGGGTGAGGCGAAAGGAAAGCGGGTCCGGTTCGGGCGCTGGTGTATCGGGCGCCGTTGTGTCGGGCTCCGGTGTGTCGAGATCGATGCCGCTGCGCCTGGCGGCCGACAGCAGGTGGGCGCGCATGGCGCCCGCGGCACCCGGCGC
Organism: Delftia sp. 11MD; assembly: GCF_050907895.1. NCBI lineage: Bacteria > Pseudomonadati > Pseudomonadota > Betaproteobacteria > Burkholderiales > Comamonadaceae > Delftia > Delftia sp. 11MD. The sequence goes on from NZ_CP194333.1 coordinate 252,423, forward strand.
ATCGCCCGCGCAGACGGCCTGCACGATGGCGTCGTGCTCGCGCACGGGCTGGTCGTCGGCGCCGCTCCAGGCAAAGGGCAGGCGCAGGCTGTGGCTGATGGCCAGCTCCAGCTGGCGCGCCATGGCCACCAGGCCCGGGTTGCCCGACAGCTGGGCCAGCAGCAGGTGGAACTGCAGATCGGCGTCGGCGGCGGCCAGCAGGTCGCTGCGGGCGAGGGCATGGGCCAGCTGGGACTGGGTCCATTGCAGCTGGCGCAGGCCGCTGTCGTCGGCGCGCACGGCCGCCAGCGCGGCCCAACCGGGCTCCAGCACCAGGCGCAGCTCGATCAGCTGGCGCGGCGACAGCGTGCCCAGCGCCGGGGTGGCGTAGGCGCGGTGCATGCGTGCACGGCCGCTGTGCGGGCCGTTGATGCGCACGCCCTTGCCCGGCTGGATCTCGACCAGGCCCAGGGCCTCCAGCATGGACAGCGCCTCGCGCAGCGAAGCGCGGCTGATGCCCAGCTGCCGGGCCAGCTCGCGCTGCGGCGGCAGCTGGCTGCCGCCGGGGTAGTGGCCGCTCAGGATGTGCTGCTGCAGCGTCTGGGCCATCGATATCGGAATGCTTTGCATGGGCTGGCGCGGGTGGAGGGTTTTGGCCTGACTGGTCAGACCACGTACCCAGCAGATAGCGAATTGCGTGCCAGATGCAAAAAAAGGAGCGTTGTCCTCAGGCGTTGCAAAGAATCCGGGGCGATGGGGCATCCACAATCTGCCCCGAAGGCGCTGCCGGCGGCCCGCGCTGCCGCGCTTTGGTGCAGTGCCGCATGGCTTTGTGCAGGCCTGCCCCGAATGCGGGCGTAAAACCCGCACTGCAGGCCGCCGCCAGCCGCCGTAGAATCCCGGGCTTTGGCCCGAGGAGCGTTGCAGCGCGGCACCCGCCCATCCGTACACCGGATCGCGTGCCGCGTCAGGCTTGGGCCAGGTGCAGGTTCCCGGCCGGACCGCGCCCACGGTGCCAACGACGCTCACCTGTTGCCATGCCGTTTTTGCAGGTGAGCTTGATGTCGTCCTCTTTCACTCCCCCTCCCATGCGTCTGTCGGGCCTGGAGCCTGTCTCCATCGGCGAGGGCACGCTGTTCGTCAACGTGGGCGAGCGCACCAACGTCACGGGCTCCAAGGCCTTTGCGCGCATGATCCTCAACGAACAGTACGAGGAAGCGCTGTCCGTGGCACGCCAGCAGGTGGAAAACGGCGCCCAGGTGATCGACGTGAACATGGACGAGGCCATGCTCGACAGCAAGGCCGCCATGGTGCGCTTCCTGAACCTCATCGCCTCCGAGCCCGACATCGCCAAGGTGCCGGTCATGGTGGACAGCTCCAAGTGGGAAGTCATCGAGGCCGGCCTGCGCTGCCTGCAGGGCAAGGGCATCGTCAACTCCATCTCCATGAAGGAAGGCCTGGATGAATTCAAGCGCCAGGCCCGGCTGATCAGGCGCTACGGCGCGGCCGCCGTGGTCATGGCCTTCGACGAGAAGGGCCAGGCCGACACCTACCAGCGCAAGATCGAGATCTGCGAGCGCGCCTACCGCATCCTGGTGGACGAGGTGGGCTTCCCGCCCGAGGACATCGTCTTCGACCCCAACATCTTCGCCGTGGCCACCGGCATCGAGGAACACGACAACTACGCCGTGGACTTCATCGAGGCCGTGCGCTGGATCAAGCGCAACCTGCCCGGCGCCAAGGTCTCGGGCGGCGTCTCCAACGTGAGCTTCAGCTTCCGCGGCAACGACCCCGTGCGCGAGGCCATCCACACCGTGTTCCTGTACCACGCCATCTCGGCGGGCATGGACATGGGCATCGTCAACGCCGGCATGGTCGGCGTCTATGACGACCTGGAGCCCCAGCTGCGCGAGCGCGTGGAAGACGTGGTGCTCAACCGCCGCCCTGACGCCGCCGAGCGCCTGCTGGAGATTGCCGACGCCGCCAAGGGCGCCGCCAAGGACGACAGCAAGAAGCTCGAATGGCGCGGCACGCCCGAGAACCCGAAGACCGTGGACGAGCGCCTGTCGCACGCCCTGGTGCACGGCATCACCGACTTCATCGTCGCCGACACCGAAGAGGCCTACCAGCAGATCGTGGTGCAGGGCGGCGGCCGCCCGCTGCACGTGATTGAAGGCCCGCTCATGGACGGCATGAACATCGTCGGCGACCTGTTCGGCGCCGGCAAGATGTTCCTGCCCCAGGTGGTCAAGTCGGCGCGCGTGATGAAGCAGGCCGTGGCCCACCTCGTGCCCTACATCGAAGAGGAAAAGCGCCAGCAGGAAGCGGCGGGCCTGGACGTGTCCAGCAAGGGCAAGATCGTCATCGCCACCGTCAAGGGCGATGTGCACGACATCGGCAAGAACATCGTCACCGTGGTCCTGCAGTGCAACAACTTCGAGGTCATCAACATGGGCGTGATGGTGCCCTGCCATGAGATCCTGGCCCGGGCCAAGGCCGAGGGCGCGGACATCATCGGCCTGTCGGGCCTGATCACGCCCAGCCTCGAAGAGATGCAGTACGTCGCCGGCGAGATGCACAAGGACGACTACTTCCGCATCAAGAAGATTCCGCTGCTGATCGGCGGCGCCACCTGCTCGCGCGTGCACACCGCCGTCAAGATCGCGCCCAAGTACGAAGGCCCCGTGGTCTACGTGCCCGATGCCTCGCGCAGCGTCAGCGTGGCCCAGAGCCTGCTGGGCGAGAACAAGGGCAACTACCTGGCCGAGATCCAGGCCGACTACGACAAGGTCCGCACCCAGCACGCCAACAAGAAGAAGACGCCGCTGTGGCCGCTGGACAAGGCCCGCGCCAACGCCACGCCCGTGGACTTTTCCCAGGCCCCCGTGGCGCCACGCGCCCTGGGCCGGCGCGTGTTCCGCAACTTCGACCTGGCCGAGATCGCCGAATACATCGACTGGGGCCCGTTCTTCCAGACCTGGGACCTGGCCGGCCCCTATCCGGCCATCCTCGACGACGAGATCGTGGGCGTGCAGGCCCGCCAGGTGCTGGCCGACGGCCAGGCCATGCTCAGGAAGATCATCGAAGGCCGCTGGCTGCAGGCCAACGGCGCCATCGGCCTGTTCCCTGCCAACCGCGTGGGCGATGACATCGAGTTCTACGCCGACGAGTCCCGCAGTCAGGTGCTGATGACCTGGTACGGCATGCGCCAGCAGACCGAAAAGCAGATGGTGGAAGGCCCGGATGGCCAGCCTGTGATGCGCCCCAGCCGCTGCCTGTCCGACTTCGTGGCCACCAAGGAATCGGGCATCCAGGACTACGCGGGCCTGTTCGCCGTCACGGCCGGCATCGGCGCCGAGAAGAAGGACAAGGAGTTCCAGGACGCGCTGGACGACTACTCCGGCATCATGTTCAAGGCCCTGGCCGACCGCCTGGCCGAGGCCTTCGCCGAATGCCTGCACCAGCGCGTGCGCAAGGACCTGTGGGGCTATGCGCCCGACGAGGACCTCAGCAACGAAGCGCTGATCAAGGAACAGTACAAGGGCGTGCGCCCCGCGCCCGGCTACCCGGCCTGCCCCGACCACAGCGCCAAGACCGACCTGTTCGCCGTGCTCAAGGCCGACGAGATCGGCATGACGCTGACCGAAAGCCTGGCCATGAACCCGGCCTCCAGCGTCAGCGGCTTCTACATTGGCCACCCCGACTCCGTCTACTTCAACGTCGGCGAGATCGGCGAGGACCAACTGGCCGACATGGCCGCGCGCCGGGGCATGGATATCGAGGAACTGCGCCGGTTGCTGGCGCCGAATCTGGGGTGAGAACGTTTGTCCGCGCGGACTGGTGCCGCGCGTTGCAAGTAAAAAGCCAGGGCATGCCCTGGCTTTTTTATGGACGCTGCCGCAGCGGCATTCAGCGCTCGATCAGAGCCCGATTTCCTTGTTGTACGCCTTGCGCGCCGTCACGGCCGTGTCCGTGAAGTCGGTGAACACGCCGTCGATGCCCAGGCGGTAGTAGGCCAGGTATTCCTGCACGGGGTCGCCCTTGTACAGGCCGGCCAGGCGGCCCGGCTCGTTGCGGAAGGTGAAGCTGTGCACGATCAGGCCGGCCTTGTGGGCGTCGCGGATCAGGCCCGTGTCCTTGACGGTGTTCACGTCCTTGAGGCCGGCGCCGTCCTTGTAGGGCACGACGGAGTGGGCCAGGACCTGGGGCTTCCAGGGGCCGATGCCGTCGGCATAGGTCTTGATCTCGGCCAGGCCTGCGGGCGTGAGCATGGTGGCGAAGGTGCGCGCGTCGCCGGCCAGGGTCCAGCTGTAGGGGCGGCCGCTGATGAAGGTCCACTCATCGTTGGTGATGTAGACCATGGAGCCGTCGCGCAGATTGAAGTCGTTGCCGTCGATCAGCTGCACGCCCTTGGCCTTCATGCCGGCCTGGCGCAGGTACTTGAGGCTGGCCGGGTCGAAGCTCTGGATGTAGATGGGCGAATCCTTGGCGTTGAGCTTGTTCTGGTCCAGCAGCTTGATCACCGCGTCTTCAAACGGGCGCGAGCCGGGCGCGCCGCAGCCGTTGGCGATCGCCTGCTGGTTGTTCCAGTACGGGTTCTTGGTCTCGGCGTAGACGGGGATGGTGCGGCCCAGGGCCTTGCCCTTGGCGGCGGCGATGTCCAGCACGTCCTGGGCGCTGATCAGGGGCAGCTTGCCGTTCCACTCGGTGGGGCGCTCGCTGCGGTTGTCCAGGATCGTGCCGCCCAGCCAGGTGCGCAGCTCCTGCATCGTGAAGTCGCTGATGGACCAGTCGTTGCGGTGGTCCTCGCCATCGACCACCAGGGCCTTGAGCACGGACTTGGGATCGTTGGCATCGAGCTGGTCGCTCAGGTATTGCGAGGGGCCGTTGGCAGGCACGGCGGGGTACTTCACGTTGACCAGCACGCCGGCCGCAGTGCGCTGGCGGCGCGCCACTTCGGCATTGGTCTTGGCCACGTCGGCCACGTTGGTGCTGTCGCTGAGCCAGGCGTTGTGGCGGGCGACCAGCTGGCAGTCCTTCGTCAGGTGCATGTCGAGTTCGAGCATGTCCGCGCCCGCGTCGGCGGCGGCCTCGTAGGCCATGCGCGTCTGCTCCGGGAACTTGCCCGAGAAGCCGCGGTGGGCGATCACCTGGGGCTGCTTTCCGTCGAGCGTGAGGTAGAACGAGCCGCCGTCGCCGCCGCAGGCCGTGAGGACTGCAGCCGCGCACAGGGACGCGAGCAGGGGAGTGCGGGAAAAGGACATAGGACGTTGGGTCATATCCGAAGCAGTGGTGGGTTGATGAACGGCGCGCAATGCGCCAGCTCAGCAGCGTATGCAGTCAGCCGTGTCGGCACCATGACAGTGCGCTCCGTAGGGCCCGGATTGGCGTTTTAGCGACGGTCGGTGGAAATTTGCCGACCCACCGACACAGGGTTATCCCCCGAACAGGGGCGCCAGCGTGGCACGCAGGCGGTCGCCGGCGTCGGGCGCCTCGCTCGGGCGGATCTCCAGCGAACGCTCCACCGTGCCGATGTGCTCCAGCAGCAGGGCCTTGGCGCCCTCGGTGTCGCCGCGCTCCAGGGCCTCGACGATGCGCTCGTGCTCGGCGCAGGACTGGCTGGCGCTGTGGGTGGACTGGAACAATGTGGCCGCCAGCGTGGTGCGCGCCGTGAGGTCGCGCAGGGTGAGCGCCAGCAGCCGGTGCCCCATCTGCTCGGCCAGGCAGACGTGGAAGTCGGCCAGCAGGAAGGCGCGCGTGGCGGCGTCGGCGCCCGCAATGGCCTCCTGCTCCTGGGCGATGTGGCGGCGCAGCTGGCCGATCACGCTTTGCAGGGGGCGCCCGGCCTCGCCCAGGATGCCGGTCTCGATGATGCGGCGCGCCGCGAAGGCGTCCTGCGCCTCCTCGGCCGAGGGCTGGACCACGTACCAGCCGCGCCGGGGCTGCACCTGCACGAAGCCGCGCGCCTGCAGCTGCATCAGCGCCTCGCGCACCATGGTGCGGCTGACCTCGAAGTTGTCGGCCAGTTCCTGCTCCCCCAGCCGTTCGCCGGGCGCCAGTTTCTGGGCCAGGATGGCTTCGACGACGCGCTCGGCGATGTGCTGGGGGCTTACAGGTGTCATTGCGTTGCAGGGTGGGCAGGAGTCACGGTTGCGGGGACGGCGGCGGCGCCGGAGGGCTCGGCGTCGGGCCCCTGATTGTCGGCCAGGCCGTTGAGCACGGCATGGGCGCGCTCGCGGTCGATGTCACCTTCCCAGGCCGCGATGGCCACCGTGGCCACGCAGTTGCCGATCAGGTTGCCCAGCGCGCGGGCAATGCCCATGAACCAGTCCACCGACAGCACCAGCACCAGGCCGATGGCGGGGATGGCCGGAATCGCATGCAGCGTGGCCGCCAGCACCACGATGGCCGAGCCCGGCACGCCGTGGGCGCCCTTGGAGGTCACTAGCGCAATCGCCAGGATGGTCAGCAGGTCGGCCATGCCGATGGGCGTGTTCGTGGCCTGGGCGATGAACACGGCCGCCAGCGTGATGTAGATGGAGAAGGCGTCCAGGTTGAACGAGTAGCCCGTGGGAATCACCAGGCCCACGGTGGAGTCGCGCACGCCCAGGTTGCGCAGCTTGGCCATGATCTGGGGCAGCACGCTGTCCGAGGAGGTGGTGGCGAAGACCACCATCAGCTCCTCGCGCAGGTAGCGCAGCAGCTTGATCAGGCTGAAGCCCGAAAAGCGCATCACCAGGCCCAGCACCACGAAGACGAAGAAGATCACGGCCACGTAGAACAGCAGCACCAGCATGCCCAGCTGCTTGAGCGAGCCTATGCCGTACTGGCCCACGGTGAAGGCGATGGCGCCCAGCACGCCCAGCGGCGCCAGCTTGATGAGGATGCCCATGATCTTGAACAGCACGTTCGACAGCGTGTCGATCAGCGCATGCACGGGCGCGCCGCGCTCGCCCAGCATGGTCAGTGCGCAGCCGAACAGCACGGCGAACAGCAGCACCTGCAGCACGTCGCCCGTGGCAAAGGCCTGCACCACGGTGGTGGGGATGAGCTTCATCAGGAAGTCCACCGTGCCGCCGCTGGTCAGCTTGTCGGCGTTGCTGGCATAGGCGCTCATGGCCGAGGCGTCGAGCTTGCTCGGGTCCACGTTCATGCCCGCGCCGGGCTGGAACACGAAGGCCAGCACCAGGCCCAGCACCAGGGCGATGGTGGTCAGCACCTCGAAGTAGATCAGCGACTTGACGCCGACCCGGCCCACGCGCTTGAGGTCGCCCGCGCCCGCGATGCCGTGCACCACCACGCAGAACACCAGCACGGGAATGATCATCTTGATGAGCTTGATGAAGCCATCGCCCAGGGGCTTGAGTTTCACGGCCCATTCAGGGGCCAATATTCCGGCGAGCACACCCAGGATGAGTGCGATCACCACCTGTCCGAACAGTGATCTGGCAAAGCGGCGCATAGTCGTCTTTCGCAAGTTGTGGAATCTTGTATGCAAGTGGCTCTGCAACTTGCATGCAAGAATGTAGACAAGCGAAACGCGTGCCAGCAGAGGGTATTCCCTGCGGATTTGCGGCACTCCAGAGAAGTTCAGCCCTGACTTTTTCTGCATGAAATCGGCAGATGCGGGCGGGCCTCCCCGCCGTGGTGCAGGGCGGGGGCCGGCATGCCCGCGCATCGTGCGCGCGGCGTGCGGCAAGGCTGCGCAGGCCCCGTGCCGGGGCATGCGCGAGGGCGGCGCAGGGCGCGCCGCCCGGGGGGATCAGCGCAGGTTGCGCTCCATCGCGCGGTCCTTGATGAAGAAGGCCGCCAGCAGGCCCAGCGTCACGCCGAACATCACATAGAAGGCCGGCGCCATGGGCGAGCCCGTGGAGCGGATCAGCCAGGTCACGATGAACTGCGCAAAGCCGCCGAAGATCATCACCGCCACGTTGTAGGCCATGGACATGCCGGCAGACCGCACCTGGGGCGGGAACAGCTCGGCCATCACCGTGCTGAACACGCCGAAGAACACGGCCACGAACACGCAGACCACCAGCTGGGTGATCAGCAGCTTCTGCACCGTGGGGCCGTCGGTCAGCCAGGCATACAGCGGGTAGAGCACCACCAGGTAGCCGATCAGCGAGCCGATGGTCAGCATGCGGCGGCCCACGCGGTCCGACAGGGCGCCGAAGAACGGCATGATCACCACCATCAGCGCGGCGCCGGCCATCTGCACCATGAAGGCATCGCGCATGGGCAGCTTCAGCGTTACCGTGGCATAGGTCACCAGATAGGTGAAGGTGATGTAGATGGACACCGTGGCCGTGACCACCAGGCCCATGCCCACCAGCGTCTCGCGCGCATGCGTGCGCAGCATCTCCATGATGCCGATCTGGCGCGCCTTGCCGCTGGCCTGCGCGGCCTGCATTTCCTTGAAGACCTCGGGCTCCTCCACATGGCGGCGGATGTACAGCGCCACGGGAACGATCAGCAGGCCCACGGCGAAGGGCACGCGCCAGGCCCAGGCCATCAGTTCCTCCTCGGTGAAGATCTCGGTGATCAGCGTGCCCGTGGCCGCGCCGATCAGCAGGGCCAGCATCTGGCCGGCCATCTGCCAGGAACCATAGAAGCCGCGCTTGCCGGGCGGTGCCAGCTCGATCAGCAGTGCCGTGGACGTGCCGAACTCGCCGCCGGCCGCAAAGCCCTGCAGCAGCCGTGCCAGCACGATGAACAGCGGCGCCAGGATGCCCACCGCCGCATACGTGGGCGCCAGCGTGATCAGCGCGATGGCCACGGCCATCAGGCCGGTCACCATCACCATGGCCGCCTTGCGGCCCTTGCGGTCCCCGTACAGGCCCAGCAGGATGCCGCCCACGGGCCGCATGAAAAAGCCCACGCCGAACACGGCCGTGGTCATCAGGATGCGGTTGATGTTGTCGTCCGGATTGTCGGGATTGCTGGGGAAGAACAGCTTGGCGACGATGGGTGTCATGAAGGCGAACACCAGGAAGTCATACCACTCCAGCGCGTTGCCGATGACGGCAGCCACGATGTTGCGGGTCGAGACGGTTTGCTTGGTCAAAGCAGGGTCCATTTCCGAAAAGGGATTGAAAAGACGGCAGTCACGCCCGGGGCATGGGGCGGCGTGCCTGCCCGGGCCGCAACCCGGGCGTACACTGCTTCGCCATATGCAATGCCTATGCCATGGCCTGCGTCGTCCACGAAGGGCGGCGCAGGCCATGGCGCAGATGGAACCACATGACTACCTGGAAAAACACCCGCGACTGGCTGGAAACACTGGTCGCATTCGACACCACCAGCCGCAACTCCAACCTGGCGCTGATCGAGTGTGTACGCGATGAGTTGGCCACGCTGGGCGTGAGTGCCCGATTGTTCCACTCTCCGGACGGCGCCAAGGCCAATCTCTTCGCCACTTTGCCGGCCAGCAATGGCGAAACGCAGGGTGGCATCGTGCTGTCCGGCCATACCGACGTGGTGCCGGTCGATGGCCAGCAGTGGAGCACCAACCCCTTTGCGCTCACCGAAAAGGGCGGGCGCCTCTATGGTCGCGGCAGCTGCGACATGAAGGGCTTCATCGCCGCCTCGCTGGCGCTGGTGCCCGAATTCCTGGCCACGCAGCGCGCCAGGCCCGTGCACCTGGCCTTCTCGTACGACGAGGAAATCGGCTGCGCGGGCGCGCCCGTGATGATCAACCAGCTCAAGGCCGAGGGCGCGCGCTTCGACGGCTGCGTGGTCGGCGAGCCCACCAGCATGCAGGTCGTGGTGGCGCACAAGGGCATCAACCTCTACCGCTGCCGCGTGCACGGCAAGGCCGCGCATTCGTCGCTCACGCCGCGCGGCAGCAATGCCATCGAATACGCGGCGCGGCTGATCTGTCGCATCCGGGACATCGCCGACCACTTCAAGGCGCACGGCCCCTACGACGAATTCTTCGACGTGCCCTTCACCACCATGACCACCAACCAGATCCAGGGCGGCATCGCGGTCAACACCATCCCCGAGCTGTGCGAATTCGCCTATGAATTCCGCAACCTGCCCGGCATGTCGGTGGATGGCATCCAGGCCCAGGTCGAGTCCTATGTGCGCGACGAACTGCTGCCGCGCATGCGCGCCGAGTTCGCCGACGCGCGCATCGAGATCGAGACCGGCGCCAGCGCGCCTGCGCTGGAAGCCTCGGAAGAAGCCGCCATCACCCAGCTGGTGCGCGCGCTGACCGCCGACCAGGAAAAGCGCAAGGTGGCCTACGGCACCGAGGCCGGCCTGTTCCACAACGCCGGCATTCCCACCGTGGTCTGCGGCCCCGGCTCCATCGAGCAGGCGCACAAGCCCGACGAGTTCGTCGAGCTGGCCCAGCTCGACGCCTGCGAGCGCTTCCTCAGCAAAATGGGCACGAGTCTGTGATCACCCCCTGAGTCGCTTCGCGCCTTCCCCCTCTCTTCGGAGGGGGGCGTACGGGCAGCCGGCGACACCCTTGCTGCGGGGCGGCGCGGCCGGCGTAGGCCCTTGCTCGGTGTCCCTCGCCTTGGGGGCGCGGGAGTTTCGAGGTCAAGCTCAAGAAATCTCGTCTTGCCCCGCTCAGCGCACCGGGATGGCGATGGGCCGCAGCGGCGCGGCGTCGCCGCCGCGGATTTTGAGCGGGCCGCCGATGAAGGCGAACTCGTAGACCTTGTCGCGCGACAGGTCGTCCAGCGCCACCAGCTCCATGATGGGCACGCCCTTTTGCGCCAGCAGGTAGCTGTGCAGCGGTACGTAGTCGTCGTCCACCTCGGACGGGAACGTCTCCAGGCTCAGGTTGTCGGCGCCCACGATCATGGCGCCGCCCTCCTCCACCAGGAAGCGCGCGGCATCCAGGCCCAGGCCCGGCGGCTTGGCCATGTAGGCCTGGGGCTGGCCGTACAGCTTCATGCGGCCCGTGCGCACCAGCACGATGTCGCCCTCCTGCAGCGTCACCTTCTGGCGTGCCAGCGCATCCTTGAGATCCTGGCGCGTGATGCGGTACTGGTCGGGCAGCATCTCCAGGCCCTTGGCGGCCGCCACGTCGATCAGCACGCCGCGCGCCACCAGCGGCGGGAATTTCTCTATGCCCGTGCGCTGCCAGCCCCGGTCGCCCAGGTGCTGGTCTGCGCTGAAGCCGTTCCAGATCCTGCCGCGGATGCCGAAGTGGTTGAGCGCATCGATGTGCGTGCCCGTGTGGCTGTACATGGAAAACGCCGTGCCCGTGTAGCTGCGCGTGGCGTTCATGTCCTTGCCCACGTTCATCGGGTCGTCCACCACGGTGCCGCGCGGCGTGTGCGTCATCCAGAACTGGTAGTGAGGATCGCCCGCGTCCTGCCAGCTGGGCATGCCCACGTAGTACTCGGTGGCCAGGTCATAGACCTGCCCGCCCGTGATGCGCTGCAGGATGGCCGCGCGCGAGGCCGGCGTGATCAGGTTCAGGCGGCCGATCTCGTCGGCCGGCCCCCAGGGGCTGGTGCCCACGTCCTGGCGTGCGCCGGCCGGGGGCTCGTGGCCGCCATGGGCCTGGGCCGCGGTGCCCGCGAAGGCGGCGGCCAGGGCGATCACGAGAGAGTGCAGCGCCATGCGGCGAGCGAAGCGTTGGAGAGTCATGCAAGAGTCCTTGGTCTGCTGAAAAAGGGCGCGCATGCCGCGCGCAAGGGAAGGCGGAAAACGCCGATGAAAAAAAGCAAAGACGGGGGCGCTCAGGCCGCCAGGAAGTGCAGCCGTTCGCGCAGCGCAGCCAGCGACTGGGTCTGCAGCGGCGGCAGGCCCGGCGCGATCAGCGTGGGAATGGAGCGCAGGCCCATGCGCTGCGCCAGAGCGCGGTCCTGGCGCACCTGCTCCAGCGCCTGGGCGCCTTCCATGCAGCCCGCGAAGGCATTGCGCTCGAAGCCCGTGCGCGTGGCGATGTCCAGCAGCACTTCGGCGTCGCCGATGTTGCGGTGCTCGCTCATGTGGGCGTGCTGGATGGCGTCGAACAGATCCCAGTGCGCGTCATCGCCGCCCAGGATCTGGGCCGCCTGGCAGGCCAGTGCGCCGGCCATGCCGCTGGGGTACTCGAAGGCCTCGCGGCGCATGCCCTCGATGTCGATGCGGTCCTCGTCGTCATGCTGCGCGCAGGCCTGCCAGTGCTCCAGGATGACCTGCTTGGCGCGCTCCATGGAGCCGAAGGCCGCCACCATCTCGGCGCGCGAGGCCTGCAGCACGAAGCTGCGGTGGCGCACGCGCAGGCCCAGCTCGCGCGCCACCTGGCGCAGGCGTGGCGACATCACGTAGCACCAGCCGCAGACCACGTCATGGAAGAAGTCGATGGCGGGGGCGACCGCAGGCGCCGCTGCGGGCGCCGCCTGCAGGGCCTGCTGCGGCGAGGCGGCCGCCGCATCCTGCGCGGGCAGGGCGCAGGAAAAATCATTGCATTGCGTCATGCTTGTGTCCTTCATGGCTGTGATGGACGGCAAGCGTAGGCCGCAGGCCCGGCGCGAAAAAGGGGCGCGCGCTTGAGGAACTCTTAACGCGGCGTCAACAATCCTCGCCCATGGCGGCGGGCAGCTCCTCGGCCAGGAAGTCCACGAAGGCGCGCACCTTGGGCAGCAGGTGGCGCTGCGTGGGATAGACCGCGTAGACATGGCGGGCCTGCGCGGCCTGGTCCGCAAGGTCCAGTGCGACCAGCTGGCCTGCCGCAATCGCCGGCCGCGCCAGGAACGAGGGCAGGGCGCCAATGCCCAGGCCCGCCACCAGCAGGTCGCGCAGCATCAGGCTGTTGTTGACGTTGGCGCGCGCCTCGGATGGCGCCTGGGGAATCTCGCCCGCTTCGCGGGGCGCATGCGCCAGGCTGTAGTTCAGCAGCGCATGGCCGCGCAGCCCGGCGGCACTGGCCGGGCGGCCATGCGCCTGCAGATAGGACGGGGCCGCGCACAGCATCTGCGACAGCGAGGCCAGGCGCCGCGCGATCAGCGAGGAGTCCGCCAGCTCCGCGCTCAGGCGGATGGACACATCGAAGCCCTGGCCCACCGCATCCACCAGCCGGTCTTCCATGGACAGGTCGATCTGCAGCTGCGGATGGCGCTGCATGAAGCGCGCCAGCAGCGGCGACAGCGTGCTCAGCGCAAACGACAGCGGCGCATTCACGCGCAGCCGGCCGGCCACCTGCTGCGACTGCGCGCGCACCGACTGCTCCAGCGCATCGAATTCATCGAGCAGGCGGCAGCACTCGGCGTAGTAGGCCTGGCCCGTGTCGGTCAGGCTCATGCGGCGCGTGGTGCGCTGCAGCAGCACGGCGCCCAGATGGGCTTCGAGCGCGCGCAGCTGCTTGCTCAGCGCGGCCGAGGACAGGTCCAGCGCGTCGGCCGCCTTGGCGATGGAGCCCAGTTCTACGATGCGCCGGAAGGCGCGCAAGGGGGTCAGCGTATCCATGGGGAAAAAGCAAAGAGTGGCGCGCAGCGTAGCAGGCCGCTCGGGTTTGCCGGGGCATGCCTGCGGGGGCAGGGGCGACAATCGCCAGGTACGGCGCGCCCGCCGCGCCCCTTTGTCTTCACCGAATCTGTCCATCCCATGCCCCAGACCACTCCCGCCTGCCCCCAGTGCGGCCTTGAAAACACCTATCCCGATGCCACCAGCTACATCTGCCCCGACTGCGCCTTCGAATGGCCCATGCAGGCCGAAGAAGAGTCCGGCGAAGCCGCCGCTGGCGACGGCATCGTGCGCGACGCCAACGGCAATGCGCTGGCCGACGGCGATGCCGTGATCCTGGTCAAGGACCTCAAGGTCAAGGGCTCGTCCACCGTGCTCAAGAAGGGCAGCAAGATCAAGGGCATCCGCCTGGTCGATGGCGCCGACGGCCACAACGTGGACTGCAAGACCGAACTGGGCTCCATGCTGCTCAAGTCGGAGTTCCTCAAGAAGGCCTGAGCATGCTGGCGCTGTCGCTTGCGGTATCGGCGGTCCTCGGGCTGCTGGCGCTGTGGGTGTTTGCGCCCCTGTTCATTGCGCTGACCGCTGGCGCGGTGGTGGCCCTCATGCTGCTTGCGGTGGCGGGGCGCATAGGCCACACAGAGCGCACCGAGCGCACCGCGCGCACCCTGCCCGTGGCGGGCTGGTGGGCCGTTGCGCTGTGCGCCGGCGCGGCCTGCGTGGCCATGCTGGTGCTGCTGCCCGACCGGCTCGATGGCGCGCCCTTCCTCGCCTTCGGCATGGGCCTGCTGGCGGCCACCTGCGCGGGGGCGCTGGTCTGGTTGACGGGCTGGCTGATCGCCGGGCGGCAGCCTGTGCCGGTCTCCTGGTGGACCGGATCGGCCCTGGCCGGCCTGGGCGCCTTCCTCGCCCTGCTGCTGGGCGGCCCGGATACGGCGGGCTGGATGGCCTGGCGCGACCAGCTGCGCGGCTACGAGGCCGTGCCGCTGCGCATCACGCTGGCCGAAGCGCCCACGGCGCAGCGCGAGCAGGCCCTGGCCGAACTGCTGCAGCCCTTGCTGGAGCAGGGCAGCCGTGCCGTCCGCCATCGCCAGTCCACGCGCTTCGGCAACTCGGTAGAGCATGCCGTGGTTCCCGCCCGCTGGCGCATCGATGGCAGGCTGCTGGAGATCATGCTGGCCGAGAAACCACCCGCGCCCCTGCTCAGCGCCCATGTCGCTTTGCTGGAGCAGTTCGCCGCCAGCGGCCCCGCCCAGGCGGGCCAGGCACCGTCCTGGCTGATGCTGGCCAGCGCCCAATGCCTGCCGCCGCCGCGCCTGCGCGAGCTGTCGCGCCTGCTGGGCCAGGGCAGCGAGCTGCTGGCCCGCGCGCGGCGCTGCACGCAGCAGCGCTCGGCGCAATTGCAGCGCCTGTGGCCGCTGCTGGCCGGCAGTGTGGAGCGTGTGGAGGTGGGCGAGGCGCGGCGCTTTCATCCGTGGCTCGGCCTGCAGGGCTGGCAGGCTGTGGCACCTACCGACAATCCGGAGCCTTAGGCGGGCTCCACGTCCTTCCACTGGCCGGGCTCCAGGCCGTCCAGCGTGTAGGGCCCGATGGCCGCGCGCACCAGCCGCAGTGTGGGGTGGCCAATGGCCGCCGTCATGCGGCGCACCTGGCGGTTGCGGCCTTCGCGGATGACCAGTTCGATCCAGCAGTCGGGAATGTTCTGGCGCACGCGGATGGGCGGGTCGCGCTGCCACAGCACGGGCGGCGGCTCCAGCCGGCGCGCCTGCGCGGGCAGCGTCATGCCGTCGTTGAGCTGCACGCCCTGGCGCAGGGCCTGCAGCGCGGCCTCGTCGGGCAGTCCCTCGACCTGTACCCAGTAGGTCTTCTCCATCTTGAAGCGCGGATCGGCGATGCGCGCCTGCAGCGGGCCGTCATTGGTCAGCAGCAGCAATCCTTCGCTGTCGGCGTCGAGCCGGCCTGCCGCATGCACGCCCGGCACGTCGATGTATTCCTTGAGGCCACGCCAGCGGCCCTCGGGGGTGAACTGGCTGAGTACGCCGTAGGGCTTGTTGAAGCACAGCAGGCGTGAGGGGCCGGTGTCGGGCCGGTCGGCGAAGGCGGTCTGCAGGCGCCGGGATGGGCCCGCAAAGGAGCGCGAGGGAGGGCGTTTTCTGGGTTGCATGGACTCAGCGATTGTCGTCGGGATAGACCGCACGCACGCACTCCAGCCAGGCCCTCGCCGCGCGTGACAGATAGCCGTTGCGCCACAGCTGCACCACGTCCCAGTGCAGTTCAGGCCCCACCAGCGGGCGGCTGGACACGCGCCGGGGGTCGAACCGCGCGATCACGTGCTCGAACATCACGGCCACGCCCACGCCTTCTGCCACCAGGTCGCCGATGAAGTCCCAGTAGCGCGTCTGCAGCCGCACCTGTGGGCTGAAGCCTGCCGCCGCGCAATGTTCCAGCACGGCCTGGTGCAGGGCGAAGTCCGAGGTGTAGAACACAAAGGGCCGCCGGGCCAGCTCGCTCCAGTGCACGGGTGCGTCCGGGTCGGGCACCTCGTGCGCGGCAAAGGCCACGCGTGTCTTCTGGTGGGCGATGGTGCAGTACTCCAGGCCCTCTCCGGCCAGGTCGCCACTCGCCTCGCCCGCGCCGTGCAGGCCCAGCGCCATGTCCAGCTTGCCGTCCAGCAGCAGCTGGCGCTGGGCGCGTGCGCCCTGCTCCTGCACATGCAGTTCCACGCCCGGATGCAGTTGCTGAAAGCGCGCGATCACGGGCGCCATGTAGTGCCCGGCCGTGGGCATGATGCCCACGCTCAGGCTGCCGCGCGCAATGCCGTCCACCTCGGCCACCTCCTGCAGCAGCTGGCGTGACTGCTCCAGCACCTGCAGGCCGCGCGCATGGACCACCTGGCCCGCGTCGGTCAGTTGCACACCGCGCCCCTCGCGCAGCAGCAGCGGGCCGCCCAGCTCCTCCTCCAGCGCCCGCACCATCTTGCTGATGGTGGGCTGGGTCACATGCAGCGCCTCGGCCGCACGCGTGAAGCTGTTGCAGCGCACCACCTCGACAAAGTAGCGCAGCGCGCGCAGGTCCATGAGGATTCCTTTTGTGCATGGGAAAAATGGAGATTATTCATTTTACGAATCTGAGTGCAAACCCTAGGATTGCCCCATGTCAAAGATTTCCGCCATGCCCGTCCTGCGGCCGCAGGTGTTTCAGGGCCTGCTGCACCGCTGCTGGCCGCTGCTGCGCGGCGTGCTGCAGGTGGGGCTGCTCAGTGCGCTGTGGGTGGCCATGGAGGCCGTGCGCGCCCATTTCGGCTGGGGCATGCCGGCCGGGCTGATCGGCTTCGCCCTGCTGGCCACGGGCCTGTTCAGCGGGCTGGTCAAGGCGCGCTGGCTGCAGGGTGGCACCAACTGGCTGCTGGCCGAGATGCTGCTGTTCTTCGTGCCCGCCATGCTGGTCGTCACCGAATACACCGAGCTGATCCAGCACCAGGGCCTGCGCATCCTGGGCGTCATCGTGGCCAGCACGGCCTGCGTGATGGCCGCCACGGCGCTGGCCGTGGACCGCGTCTACCGGCTGGAGCTGTGGCTGGCCCGGCGCCGCTCCACGCGCGCCGGGCTGCACAGGGAGCAGGAATGAACGCCATGTCCGACCAGACGATAGGCCTGCTGTCGCTGCTGGCCACGCTGGCCTGCTATGCGGCCAACAAGCGCGTGTACCGCCGCCATCCGCATCCGCTGCTCATGCCCATCGTCGCCACGCCCATGGTGCTGATCGCGCTGGCGCTGCTGACCCATGTGCGCTACCCGCAGTACATCGCCCAGACTCACTGGCTGGTTTGGCTGCTGGGCCCCACCACGGTGGCCTTTGCGCTGCCCCTGCACGAAAACCGCCACCTGCTGCGCAAGCACTGGATGTCGATCGCCACCGGCGTGCTCGTGGCCAGTGGCGTGTCCATTGCCACCACCATCTGGTTCGCACAGGCCTTCGGACTGCCCGTGGACCTGCAAAAGGGCCTGGCCGTGCGCTCGGTGACCACCCCCTTCGCCATCGAGGCCGAGCGCGTGCTGGGCGGGCCCACCGACCTGGCCGCGCTGTTCGTGCTGCTCACGGGCGTCAGCGGCATGCTCATGGGCGAGACCATCCTGCGGCTGCTGCCGCACGTGCGCAGCAAGCTGGCTGCGGGCGCCATTCTGGGCGGTGCCGCGCATGGCAGCGGGGTGGCGAAGGCGCGGCAGTTTGGGGATGTGCAGGCGGTGGTTGCTTCGTTGGTGATGATGATTGCGGGGGCGTTGAATGTGGTGGTGGCGCCTTGGGTGAGGGTGCTGTTTTTCTGAAGTGATTTTCTGAAGTGATGCGGGAGCTGCCATCCTTGGCCCGGGTTTGATGGCTGGGGCTTTTGGGGGCCTGGCTGTCTTTGGGTTTGGAGCGGGATGGGGCTGCCCGTGAGGGCGTCCGCATGCCTTGCACATGTTCTTGACTCCCGCCCACCTTGTTTGCTTTTGGCTTAGGTGCAATCTTTTGCCCCTGCCGGGTGGTTGTTTTTCGAGGCCGGGTCTCGGCCCGGCAGCCGACTGCCCTTTCTTGATTCGCCAAGAAAGGTCAGATCAAAGAAGGCGACCCGGATGTCCGCGACCCCTTCGCTGCGCTGCGGGGCCACCTGCGCCGTGGCGGTTGCGGGGTTCGCCGTGAAACTCACTTCGCGCTGCGCGCTACGTTCAAACAATCACGGCGAGTCAGATGACGAAGCAGTCCTGTCCTTCGGCAGGACTGCAACCCCGCAACCGCCACGGCGCAGGCGCGGACATACGGGGAGTTTGCCCAGGCCTTCGCTGCGCTCGGCCTGGGGCTTCGGGGCGCTTGCGGTCCTGAATGCCTCTATCATTGCGGCGGCCCCCTGTTCAGGGGCTGGTGCGTAAGAACACCTTTAGAGTAAGCGGCGCTGCCTCCCCGTTAGCGAGGCCTTGTCACGTCTGATCACTCGGAAAGAGTGGGCATAGCGCCCGCTCGTCCATGCGGTTTTGGGCGGGATGGGGCTACCCGCAAGGGCGTCCGCACGGCTTGCTCTGTGTTCTTAACATCCCGTCCACCTGTCTGTGCGTAAGAACACGGGTCGGTGGGTTCGATCTCAGCAAGGAGCACGAAACCATGTACGCCGTTTTTCTCTCGGCCTTCTCCATCAAGTGTGCGCGCAGTCCAGGCGTGCCTGCCGTGAGAGAGGTCGCGCCATGAATACCGCTTCCACAACCCTGACCCAGCCCACGCCGCAGCAGTTGAGCCATGCCGTGACCGAAATCGGCCGGCTGACGCTGCAGGGCAGCAGCGAGGTGTATTCGCTGGGCCAGCTGGCGCTGGCCTGGCTGGAGCGGCCCGAGGGCTACCGCAATCTGGAGGTGGTGGCCAATGCGCTGCAGGCCATTTGCGGGGCCGCGCAGCGGATGGAGGAGCTGGTGGAGGACGAGGTCAACCACGTGCATTGCCTGCAGGAAGACCCGGCGTATCTGCGGCGGATGGCGGCTGCTGCGGTGGCGTTCCAGCGCTGATTCGCTGGTCCGCTTGCCAGGGCGCCCCGGGCTGTTGACTCCCGGAATCCGCCCAATGAAAAAGCACCTCGAAAGGTGCTTTTTTCTCGTCAGCCGGATGCTGTTCAGGCCAGCGTGTAGGCGGTCTTCACCGTCGTATAGAACTCCTGCGCATAGCGGCCCTGTTCGCGCGGGCCGTAGCTGCTGCCCTTGCGGCCGCCGAAGGGCACGTGGTAGTCCACGCCGGCCGTGGGCAGGTTGACCATGACCATGCCGGCCTGGCTGTGGCGCTTGAAGTGGGTGGCGTGCTTGAGGCTGGTGGTGGCAATGCCTGCGGCCAGGCCGAAGGGCGTGTCGTTGGCCACGGCCAGGGCTTCCTCGTAGTCCTTCACGCGGATGACGCTGGCCACGGGGCCGAAGACTTCCTCGCGGTTGATGCGCATGGCGGCCTGGGTGTCCACGAACAGGGTGGGCGCCATGTAGTAGCCCTTGTTGCCGCTGCCGGTGTGGCAGGCGGCGGCTGCGCCGCCGGCAGCCAGCACGGCGCCTTCGGCCTTGGCGATTTCCACGTAGCTCAGGTCCTGCTCCAGCTGGGCCTGGCTGACCACGGGGCCCATGTCGGTGCCTGCGGCGCGGGCATCGCCCACCTTGATCCTGGCCATGCGGGCCTGCAGGGCCTCGATGAAGGCGGGGTAGATCCTGTCGGTGACGATGAGGCGGCTCGATGCCGTGCAGCGCTGGCCCGTGGAGTAGAAACCGCTTTGCGCGGACAGCTCCACGGCCTGGGTGAGGTCGGCGTCGTCCAGCACGATCTGCGGGTTCTTGCCGCCCATCTCCAGCTGCACCTTCTTGCCGCTTTCCACGCAGGCGCGGGCAATGCCGCGGCCCACGCCGACGGAGCCGGTGAAGCTGATGGCGGCCACGTCGCTGTGGCGCACCAGGGCATCACCGATGACGCGGCCCGGGCCCATGACGAGGTTGAACACGCCGGCCGGAATGCCCGAGCGGTGAATGATGTCGGCCAGCGCCCAGGCGCTGCCGGGCACGAGGTCGGCAGGCTTCAGGACCACGCAGTTGCCGAAGGCCAGGGCCGGGGCGATCTTCCAGGCGGGAATGGCGATGGGGAAGTTCCACGGCGTGATCAGGCTCACCACGCCGACGGGCTCGCGCGTGATTTCCACGCCGATGCCGGGGCGCACGGAGGGCAGGGTTTCGCCGGCCAGGCGCAGGCATTCACCCGCGAAGAACTTGAAGATCTGGCCTGCGCGGCCGACTTCGCCGATGGCTTCGGGGCGGGTCTTGCCTTCCTCGCGCGCCAGCAGGTCGCCCAGCTCTTCCTTGCGGGCCAGGATTTCGTTGCCGATCCTGTCCAGGGCGTCGTGGCGGGCCTGGATGCCCGAGGTGCTCCAGGCGGGAAAGGCCGCGGCCGCCGCGGCGATGGCGGCTTCCACATCGGCGGCATTGCCCTGGGCGTACTCGCCGATCACATCGGACAGGTCGCTGGGGTTGGTGTTGGCGCTGTAGCCGTCGGCGGCCTTCCATTGGCCGTTGATGAGGTTGTCGTAGCGGGACATGAGGTGCTCCGGAAAAGGGGTAACGGAAGGAAGGGGTCAGCGGACCATGCAGGGGCGCTTGTTGTCGAAGGTCCAGCCGGGAATCAGGTACTGCATGGCCATTGCGTCATTGCGGGCGCCCAGGCCGTGCTCCAGGTACAGGGCGTTGGCGCGCTGCAGCGCGGCGCGGTCCACGGTGACGCCCAGGCCCGGGGTCTTGGGCACCTCGACGAAGCCGCCCTTGATCTGCAGCGGGTTCTGGGTGAGGTACTGGCCGTCCTGCCAGATCCAGTGCGTGTCGATGGCCGTGACCTTGCCGGGCACGGCGGCGGCCACGTGGGTGAACATGGCCAGCGAGATGTCGAAGTGGTTGTTGGAGTGCGAGCCCCAGGTCAGGCCCCAGTCGCGGCAGGTCTGGCCCACGCGCACGGAGCCGGCCATGGTCCAGAAATGCGGGTCGGCCAGGGGGATGTCCACGGACTGCAGCGACAGCGCATGCACCATCTGGCGCCAGTCGGTGGCGATCATGTTGGTGGCCGTGGGCAGACCGGTGGCGCGGCGGAATTCGGCCATGACTTCGCGGCCCGAGAAGCCGTTCTCGGCGCCGCAGGGATCTTCGGCATAGGCGAGCACGCCGTGCATGTCGCGCATGAGGCGGATGGCGTCCTTGAGCAGCCAGCCGCCGTTGGGGTCCAGCGTGACGCGCGCCTGCGGAAAGCGCCTGGCCAGCGCGGTGACGGCCTCCACTTCCTGCTCGCCGGCCAGCACGCCGCCCTTGAGCTTGAAGTCGTTGAAGCCGTAGCGCGCGTGCGCCGCCTCTGCCTGGCGCACGATGGCGGCCGGGTCCATGGCGGTCATGTGGCGCACCTGCGTCCAGTCGTCGGTGCCGCTTTTGTCTTCGCCGGGCTGGACGTAGGGCAGGTCGGTCTTGTCGGTGGGGCCGGTGAAGAACAGGTAGCCCAGCATCTCCACGCGGTCGCGCTGCTGGCCTTCGCCCAGCAGGGCCGCCACGGGCACGCCCAGGTGCTGGCCCAGCAGGTCCAGCAGGGCCGACTCCACGGCGGTGACGGCATGCACGGCAATGCGCAGATCGAAGGTCTGCAGGCCGCGCCCGCCCGTGTCGCGGCCGGCCAGGGCCTGCTGCAGGTTCTGCAGCAGCTTCAGGTGGTTGCCCACGGATTGGCCGATGAGCAGCGCCTTGCTGTCCTCCAGCGCCTGGCGTATGCCTTCGCCGCCAGGCACCTCGCCCACACCGGTGTGGCCCGCGCTGTCGTGCACGAGCACGATGTTGCGCGTGAAGTAGGGCGCATGCGCGCCGCTGAGGTTCATGAGCATGCCGTCGCGGCCGGCGACGGGAATGACTTCGATCTCGGTGATGGTCGGGGTGGAGGACATGGCGTGCTCTTGGATCGTTGGATCGGTCTCTGGGAAAAAAAGGGCTATGCGGTGGCGGCGGTGGCCGGCTGCTGCGCGGCCGACCAGGGCACTTCGGCCTCGGGCCGGCCCGTGGCGATGAACTGCGCCAGGTTGCGCAGCACGAGGTCGGCCATGGCGCGGCGGGTTTCATGCGTGCCGCTGGCGATGTGGGGCGCAAGCACCACGTTGTCCTGCGACAGCAGCTCGGCATGGGGGCGTGGCTCGTCCTCGAACACATCCAGGCCCGCGCCTGCGATGCGGCCCTGCTGCAGGGCCTGGACCAGTGCGGCCTCGTCGACCACGCTGCCGCGTGCCACGTTGACCAGAAAGCCCTGCGGGCCCAGCGCGTCCAGCACCTCGGCGTTGACCAGGTGCTGCGTGCCGTCGCCGCCTGCGGCCGTGATGACGAGGAAGTCGGCCCAGCGCGCCAGCTCCAGCAGCGAGGGCTGGTAGAGGTGGGGCGATCCCTCGACCGGGCGGCGGTTGTGATAGGCCACCTCCATGTCGAAGCCGGCCGCGCGGCGCGCCACGGTGGAGCCGATGCGGCCCATGCCGAAGATGCCCAGGCGCTTGCCGCTGGCACGCGTGCGGATGCCGAAGCGGCCCTGCCTCCAGTCGCCCCGGCGCACGAAGCGGTCGGACTCGCTCAGGCCACGCGCGGCGTCCAGCAGCAGTGCGAAGGCCATGTCGGCCACGCAGTCGTCGAGCACGCCGGGCGTGTAGCCCACGCGGGCTCCCTGGCGCAGCAGGGACTCGCGGTCCAGCGCGTCAAAGCCCACGCCGAAGCTGCTCACGAAGCGCAGCTGGGGCAGGGCCTGCACCACGCTCGCGGGCACGCCCATGGCGGCCGAGGTGACCAGGTATTCAAACTGCGCGCCGTGCTCGGCGAGAAAGCGCTCGCGGTCGGGTCGCTCGGACAGCAGCGTCACCTCATAGGCCTGGGCCAGCTCGGCATCGAGCTGGGGCAGCGGCATCTTGCCGAACTGGAGAACGCGTGGACGGGAGGTCGCCATGCCTTGGAATCCTTGGAACTTGCAGGGGCTGCAAGCCCCGGTGAAAAGGGCCTGCGGTGCGCAGGCCAGCGGGCAAAGGCCCCGGGGCCGGCCCGTTGTTTCCAGCTCAATCAGCGGTGATCTTTCTTGTCTGGATGAGCTGCCTCCAGCGCTCCGATTCCTGGGCCTGGTAGCGCGTGAATTCCTCGGGCGTGTTGCCCACGATCTCCAGGCCCTGCTCCACGAAGCGCTTGCGGATGTCGGGCTGCTGCACGGAGGCGATGGCGGCCTTGGCCAGCTTGGCCTTCACATCGGCGGGCAGGCCCTTGGGTGCGGCCAGGCCTTGCCAGGAATAGACCTCGGCGCCCTTGACGCCGGTCTCGGCCAGCGTGGGCACATCGGGCAGCACAGGCGAGCGCTGGCTGCCGGTCACGGCAATCGCATGCAGCTTGCCGCTGCGCAGATGGGGCAGCACGGCGTTGACGTTCTGGAACGAGAAGTCCACCTGGCCGCCGATCAGGTCGGTGATGGCCGGGGCGCCGCCCTTGTAGGGAACGTGCATGCCTTCGGTGCCGCTTTGCTGCCAGAACAGCTCGGCCGACAGATGGTCCGAGGAGCCGTTGCCCGAACTCGCGAAACTGATCTTGCCGGGGTTGGCCTTGAGCGCGGCGATGACCTCGGCCACGGTGCGGGCCTTCTGCGCGGGGCTGGCCACGAGCACGTTGGGCGCCTGCACGGGGATGGTGATGTAGTCGAAGTCCTTGCCTGCGTCATAGGGCACGTTCTTGACCAGGTGCGGCGTGACCACGAAGGGGCCCAGCGAGGCCACCAGCAGGGTGTAGCCATCGGCCGGTGCGCGCTTGACGGCGCCCGCGCCGATGGTGCCCGTGGCGCCGGGGCGGTTTTCCACCACGAAGGGCTTGCCCAGCTGCTCGCCCATGCTCAGGGCCATGGCGCGGGCCACGGTGTCGGTGGACCCTCCGGCCGGGAAGGGCACGATGATGTTGACGGCCTTGTCCGGGAAGCTGCCGGCCGCCTGCGCCGTGAGGGCCAGTGCGGCACTCAGCGCGATCAGAATCTTTTTCATGTTCTTGTCTCCTGGGGGGCGCAAGGGCCGGACTGGCCCCTGCGCCCGGTCTTGTGGCTTATTGGGGGCCGAGCTTGTCGATCAGGGCCTTGAGCTCTTCCAGCTCGGAGGGCTTGAGGTCCGTCAGCGGGGCGCGCACGGGGCCGGCGTCGTGGCCGACCAGCTTGGCGCCGGCCTTGATGATGCTCACGCCGTAGCCTTCGACGCGGTTGCGGATCTTCAGGTAGGGCATGAAGAATTCCTTGAGCAGCTTGTGCTGCGTGGCCATGTCGTCGGTGCGCACGGCTTCGTAGAACGCCATCGCCGTCCTGGGGATGAAGTTGAAGACGGCCGAGGAGTACACCGGCGTGCCCAGGGCCTTGTAGGCGGCCGCATAGACCTCGGCCGTGGGCAGGCCGCCCAGGTAGGCGAAGCGGTCGCCCATCGTCATGAAGATGGAGGACATGGTCTCGATGTTGCCCATGCCGTCCTTGAAGCCCACCAGGTTGGGGCAGCGCTCGGCCAGGATGGCCAGCGATTCGGGCGTGAAGCGGGTGCGGTCGCGGTTGTAGACGATGACGCCGAACTTCACGCTCTTGCAGACCTGCTCCACATGGGCGATCAGGCCTTCCTGGCCGGCTTCGGTCAGGTAGTGGGGCAGCAGCAGGACGCCGTGGGCGCCCAGGCGCTCGGCCTCCTGGGCGTGGGCAATGGCCGTGCGCGTGGGGCCGCCGGCGCCCGCGATGATGGGCACCTTGCCGCGGCAGGTGTCCACGGCGGTCTTGATGATCTGGCCGTATTCCTCGCCGTACAGCGAGAAGTACTCGCCCGTGCCGCCGGCCGCGAACAGCGCGCTGGCGCCGTAGGGGGCCAGCCATTCGAGGCGGGCCGCATAGCCCTTGGCATTGAAGTTGCCGTTGCTGTCGAAGTCCGTCACGGGGAAGGACAGCAGGCCGGAACTCATCACGTCTTTGAGGTCTTGGGGGGTCATGGTGCTCTCGGGAACAAGGGTGGGGAAGAAAGAAAAAGGGGTGGAATCAGTCGAGCTTCAAACCGGCTGTCTGAACCACTTTTTGCCAGCGCTGGCGTTCGGTGGCCAGGAAGCGCGCGGTCTCGGCGGGGTTCATGGTCACGACCTCGGCGCCCTGGCCCGTGAGGCGGGCGCGCACCTCGGGCGAGCGGATGGCGGTGATCAGGGCCTCATGCAGGCGCTGGACCACGGCCTCGGGCGTCTTGGCGGGAACGACCACGCCTTGCCAGGTGCCGGTCTCGAAGCCGGGTACGCCCTGCTCGGCGATGGTGGGCACGTTGGCGGCCAGCGGCATGCGCGTGCCCTTGGACAGGCCCAGCAGCTTGAGCTTGCCGCTTTGCACATGGGGATAGGTGGCCAGCATGCCGTTCATCAGCACCTGGGTCTGGCCTGCCACCGTGTCCTGTATGGACTGCACGCCGCCCTTGTAGGGCACGTATTCCCAGCGGGCGCCCGTGGCGCGCGCCAGTTCCACGCCGGCCAGGTGCGGGGCGCTGCCCGTGGCGGTGACGGCAAAGCTCAGGTCTTCCTTCTTGGACAGGGCCACCAGCTCCTGCAGGTTGTTGGCCGGCACCGAGGGGTGGACCACCAGCAGGTGGGGCGAGTAGGCCAGCATGGCGGTGCCGCGCAGGTCCCGGGACAGGTCGAAGGACAGCTTGGTGTAGAGCGAGGGCGAGATGGCCAGCGCACCCAGGTCGCACAGCATCAGCGTGTGGCCGTCGGGCTGGGCCTTGGCCACCATGTCGGCGCCCAGGTTGCCGTTGGCGCCAGGCTTGTTCTCGATGACCACGGGCTGCTTGAGTTCTGCCGACAGCAGCGGGCCGATGGCGCGCGCAATGATGTCCGAGCTGCCGCCCGGCGGGTAGGGCACCACCAGGCGCAGCGGCCGCGTGGGCCAGTTGCTCTGGGCCAGCGCGCCGGCGCCGGTGGCCACGAGGGCGGTGGCGCCAGCGGCGCGCAGGAATTGCTTTCGGCTCAGGGTCATGCTCTTGTCTCCGGGTTTTATGTTGTCAGTTGTCGTACAACTGGAGCGAATTTTCAACCGAGACATGCATGCCGTGATAAAGGGTTTTCCCTTGGTTGTCTGAATTCCTGTGCCGGCGCCATCGGTCCCGCAGGGCGCAGGGCGGTCCAGGATGCCCAGAAGGCGTCAGAAGGCGTCAGGCGGCGCTGGTCTTTTGCGCCAGGCGCAGGCGTTCGCGGCTGTTGGTCAGGTGGATGCGCATGGCCGCGCGGGCCGAGTCGGCGTCCTGGCGCTCGATGGCGGCGAGGATTTCCTCATGCTCGCGGTTGACGCGGCGCAGGTAGTCGGGGTCGCGCTGGGGCTGGTGGATGGAGGCGATGCGCGTGCGCGGAATCAGCTGGGCGCCGAAGTGGCGCAGGATGTCGCCGAAGTAGCGGTTGCCCGTGGCCTCGGCGATCTGGGTGTGGAAGGCCAGGTCATGGGCCACCGTGTCCTCGCCGCGCGCAAAGGCGATCTCGAAGGCCTGCAGCGCCGTGCGTATGCCCTGCAGCTGCTCGGGGCTGCGGCGCAGCGCGGCCAGGCCGGCGCTTTCGGTCTCCAGGCTGATGCGCAGCTCCAGCACGGCCATCACGTCCACGGCGGCCGTCAGCTCGTCGGCATTGAGCATCAGCGTGGATGCGGGCTGGGCGGCGCGCACGAAGGTGCCTATGCCATGGCGCGTCTCCACCAGGCCCGAGGCCTGCAGGCGCGACAGCGCCTCGCGCACCACGGTGCGGCTGACTTCGTAGGTCTGCACCAGCGACGATTCCGTAGGCAGCTTCTCGCCTTCGGCCAGCAGGCCGTTGCGGATCTTGCTCGCGAACTCGTCGAACAGGAGGGCGGCCAGATTGCGGCCGCTGCGACCGGACTTTCCTCGCAGGGGAAGCTCGATCGTTGGGGGTGATGCGGGAAATCCCTTTGCCGAACTTTCCATGGTGCTGATCATAATCGCTCCAAGTTGTACGACAACGTATCACAAGACGTCAACGCTTTCGCAGATTTTTCCGATTTTCCGACCCCGTCCGCAGTCCAGATGAGCACCTCCCAAGCGACCCACGCGATCCGCCACGTCCGCATCACGCCCATTGCCTTCCGTGATCCGCCGCTGCTCAATGCGGCCGGCATCCACGAGCCCTGGGCGCTGCGCTCCATCATCGAGATCGAGACGGCCTCGGGCCTGGTCGGCATCAACGAAAGCTACGGTGACCAGCCCATGCTCGATGCGCTGGCCAAGTCCGCGCCCGCGCTGGTGGGGCTGTCGCCCTGGGCGCTCAACGAGATGGAGGCCCGCGTCGCGGCCCTGGTGGCGCCGCCTGCGCTGACGGCGTCGGAGTTCCTGGGCCAGCAGGTGTCGCTGGCGCCGGGCACGCATGTGTCCAAGACCGTGGCCAAGGTGGTCAGCGCCTTCGAGGTCGCCATGCTGGACCTGCAGGGCCAGATGGCCGGGGCGCCCATCGTGGACCTGCTGGGCGGGGCGGCGCGCGACAGCGTGCCGTTCTCGGCCTACCTGTTCTACAAGTACGCCGAGCACATCGACAGGCCCTATGGGCCAGATTCTTCGCCCGACGCCTGGGGCGAGGCCCTGGCGCCGCAGCAGCTGGTGGAGCAGGCGCGGCGCATGATTGCGCAGTACGGCTTCCAGAGCATCAAGCTCAAGGCCGGCGCGCTGCCGCCCGAGCAGGAGGCGGCCGGCATCCTGGCGCTGGCCGATGCCTTTCCGGGCACGCCGCTGCGCATCGATCCCAATGGCAACTGGACGGTGGAGACCAGCCTGAAGATCGTGCAGCAGCTGCAGGGCGTGCTCGAGTACTACGAGGACCCGGCGCCCGGCCTGGACGGCATGGCCGCCGTGGCACGCGAGTGCGATGTGCCGCTGGCCACCAACATGGTGGTGACGGACTTTGCCGAGTTCCGCCGCAATGCCGAGATGGGCTGCCCCGTGAAGATCGTGCTCAGCGACCACCACTACTGGGGCGGGCTGCGCGCCACGCAGCGCCTGTCCACGCTGTGCCGCACCTTCGACCTGGGCCTGTCCATGCACAGCAATTCCCACCTGGGCATCAGCCTGGTGGCCATGACGCACCTGTGCGCCAGCGTGCCCCTGCTGACCTATGCCTGCGATACGCACTACCCCTGGCAGGACGAGGAAGTGGTCGAGGGCGGCCGGCTGCAGTTCGAGCAGGGCAGCCTGCGCGTGCCCACGGCGCCCGGCCTGGGTGTGCGGCTGGACCGCGAGGCCCTGGCCCGCCTGCACGACAACTACCTGCACTGCGGCATCCGCAACCGCGACGACCTGGGGCAGATGCGCAAGTACGACCCCGCGTTCACCGGCCACCAGCCGCGCTTCTGAACCCGCTTTCACACGATTCCAACGACGCATACCCGGAGACAAGCACCATGCAACGCCGCACACTCATCCAACATTCCCTCGCCAGCGCCCTGCTGCTGGGCACGGCCCTGGCCGCCATGCCGGCCGCAGCGCAGGGCAACTGGCCCACGGGCAAACCCATCACCTACCTGGTGCCGTTCCCGCCTGGCGGCAATACCGATACGCTGGCGCGCGTGATCGCCCAGCCGCTGAGCAAGGCCCTGGGCACGCCCGTGGTGATCGAGAACAAGGGCGGCGCGGGCGGCAGCGTGGGCTCGGCCATTGCGGCGCGCGCACCGGCCGATGGCTACACCATCCTGGGCGGCACCATCAGCTCGCACGCCATCAATGTGAGCCTGTACGCCAAGCTGGACTACGACCCGGTCAAGTCCTTCACGCCGGTGGCCATGCTGGGCTCGGGCCCGCTGGTGCTGGTGGTGCCGGCCTCCAGCCCCTACAGGACGCTGGCCGACGTGCTGGCCGCCAGCAAGGCCAAGGCGGCGGCGGGCGGCCTGACCTCGGCCTCGCCGGGCAGCGGCACCTCCAACCACATGGCGCTGGAGCTGCTGGGCTACCAGACGGGCGTGAAGTTCACCCACGTGCCCTACAAGGGCAGCGGCCCGGCCGTGCAGGACGTGATCGGCGGGCAGGTGGACATGATGTTCGACACCGCCCTGGTCGTCGGCCCCCATGTGCAGGCCGGCAAGCTGCGTCCCATCGCCGTGACCAGCTCGCGGCGCCTGGAGTCGCTGCCCGATGTGCCCACCATCGCCGAGGCCGGCGAGAAGGGCTTCGACATGGGCTCCTGGCAGGCCGTGTTCGCGCCCGCAGGCACGCCGGGGCCCATCGTGGACCGGCTGCATGCGGAGATCATGAAGATCGTGGCCACGCCCGAGGTGCAGGCGCGCCTGAAGAACTTCGGCATGCTGCCTTCGCAGATGACACCGGCCGAGCTGGGCGAGTTCCAGAAGGCCGAGGTGGTCAAGTGGGGGAAGGTGATCAAGGCTGCTGGAATAAAAGCAGAGTGACCCCCTGAGGCGCTTCGCGCCTTCCCCCTTCTCGCTTCGCGGAGGGGGACGACACCCTCGCTGCGGGGCGGCGCGGCCGGCGTAGGCCCTTGCTTGGTGTCCCTCGCTTTGGGCCGCGCCGGTTGCGAGGGCTGTGCCAGCTGCTTTACTGCTGTAGTGCCAGCCCTTTAGAAAATTGAGACATTGCCATGAGTACCCCACTTCCTCTTTCCATCCGCATGCATCCGGCCGACAACGTGGCCATCGTGGCCAATGACGGGGGGTTGCCTGCAGGCACGGTGATGCCCGGGGGGCTGGTGCTGGTCGACAAGGTGCCGCAGGCGCACAAGGTGGCGCTGGTGGACATTGCAGAGGGCGGCGAGGTGCGCCGCTACAACGTGGTGATCGGCTATGCGCTGCAGGCCATTGCCGCGGGCAGCTGGGTGCATGAGCGGCTGCTGCGCATGCCGGGGGCGCTGTCTCTTGAGGGGTTGCCGATCGCCACGGTGCAGCCGCCCGCGCTGCCGCCGCTGACGGGCTACACCTTCGAGGGCTACCGCAATGCCGATGGCACGGTGGGCACGCGCAATATCCTGGCCATCACCACCACGGTGCAGTGCGTGGCCGGGGTGCTGGATTTCGCGGTGGGCCGCATCAAGGCCGAGCTGTTGCCGCGCTATCCGAATGTGGACGATGTGGTGGGCCTGGAGCACAGCTATGGCTGCGGCGTGGCCATCGATGCCGTGGGCGCCGAGATTCCGCAGCGCACGCTGCGCAACATCAGCCACAACCCGAATTTTGGCGGCGAGGTGATGGTGGTGAGCCTGGGCTGCGAGAAGCTGCAGCCCGAACGGCTGCTGCCGCCCGGGTCGTTTCCCATCGTCGATGAGCGCGAGCCCGCGCTGGACGTGGTCTGCCTGCAGGACGAGGCGCATGTGGGCTTCATGTCCATGGTGGACTCCATCATGGGCCGCGCCAGGGTGCATCTGGAGCGGCTGAACGCGCGCCGGCGCGAGACCGTGCCGGCCAGCGCCCTGGTGGTGGGCGTGCAGTGCGGCGGCAGCGATGCGTTCAGCGGCGTCACGGCCAATCCGGCCGTGGGCTTTTGCACCGATTTGCTGGTACGCGCAGGCGCCACCGTGATGTTCAGCGAGGTGACCGAGGTGCGCGACGGCATCGACCAGCTCACCTCGCGCGCCTCCAGCCCCGAGGTGGCCCAGGCCATGATCGAGGAGATGGCCTGGTACGACGCCTACCTGGACAAGGGCCGCGTGGACCGCAGCGCCAACACCACGCCGGGCAACAAGAAGGGCGGCCTGTCCAACATCGTCGAGAAGGCCATGGGCTCCATCATCAAGAGCGGCACGGCGCCCATCACCGGCGTGCTGTCGCCGGGCCAGCGTCTGGCCGACCGGGGCATCCAAAGCGGCCTGGTCTATGCAGCCACGCCGGCCAGCGACTTCATCTGCGGCACGCTGCAGCTGGCCGCTGGCATGAACCTGCATGTGTTCACCACGGGCCGGGGCACGCCCTACGGCCTGGCCCAGGTGCCCGTGATCAAGGTGGCCACGCGCAGCGACCTGGCACGGCGCTGGCATGACCTGATGGACGTGAACGCGGGCCGCATCGCCGAGGGCCAGGCCAGCATCGAGGACGTGGGCTGGGAGATGTTCCGCCTGATGCTGGACGTGGCCAGCGGTCGCAGGAAGACCTGGGCCGAGCAGTGGAAGCTGCACAACGCCCTGGTGCTGTTCAATCCAGCGCCCGTGACCTGAGCCGCGCGCACAGGCCCCTGTCGGCACAGGCTGACAGGGCGCCGGTGCGCCGCTGCGCACAATGGGGGCCATGCCCTCAGATACCCCGGAAACTCCCCCCGCCTCGTCCTGGTCCGCACGCCTGGACCGGCTGCTGGAACTGAACCCGCTGCGCGCCATGTGGAACGCCGTGCAGCTGTGGCTGGACGCCGATGGCCTGCGCATGAGCGCCGCCATGTCCTTCTACGGCATCCTGAGCCTGGCGCCGCTGCTGCTGCTGCTGGTCGGCGTGCTGGGCTGGTGGGTGGACCGCAGCTATGTGGAGCACCAGCTCATCGACCAGGTGCAGGACGTGATCGGCGAGCGCGGCGCCCAGGTGGTGCGCGGCGCGCTGGAAAGCGCCCAGCGGCCCGACGAGGGGCGGCTGGCTTCGCTGTTCGGCTTCATCCTGCTGATGTCGGGCGCCACCGGTGTCTTCGTGGAGCTGCAGTCCGCGCTGGAAAGGCTCTGGACCTCGAACGGCGAGCCGCCGCCGCCCAAGGCCGTGTGGTGGCGCATGGCCGCGCTGCGGCTGCGCGGCCTGACCTATGTGCTGGCGCTGGGCTTCTTGCTGCTGGTGTCCATGGCCCTGTCCACGGCCATCCAGCTGATCACCAACTGGGCCGGCACCAAGCTGCAGATGCAGCCGCTGGGGCCGCTGGTCAGCCTGATCAACGAGTGCGTGTCCTTCGGCATCACCGTGCTGCTCTTTGTGGGGCTGATGCGCATAGGCGGCGGCCCCAAGCCCCGGCTGCGCTATCTGATCTTCGGTGCCATCATCGGCGCCCTGCTGTTCACGCTGGGCAAGCAGGCCCTGGCCTGGTACCTGGCCACGGCGGCCGTGGTCTCGGCCTATGGCGCGGCGGGCTCGCTGGTGGTGCTGCTGATGTGGATCTACTTTTCCTCGGCCATCCTGCTGCTGTCGGCCGCCACGGCCAAGGCCTTCAGCGATGCCGGCGTGCGCTTCACCCACCCCATCCGCTGGGCGCCGCCCGCCGAGGCGGCCAGCGCCGGGGACACTCCGGGCGGCACGGGCTGAGTTCCCGCATTTCGACGAAGATGAACGCCTGCGCCGCGGCCCGCAAAGCCGCGGCGCAGGCGTTTGGGCAATGGAACAATGCAGCAAAGTCCCCTGGCACCAAGGCCGGGGGCCAAGGACAAGATGGACCGATTGCAGACCATGCGGGTATTCCAGACCGTGGCCGACGAGGCCGGGTTTTCGGCGGCGGCGCGGCGCCTGGACATGTCCGTGCCCACGGTCACGCGCCTGGTGGCCGACCTGGAGCAGCACCTGGGCACGCGGCTGCTGCAGCGCACCACGCGAAGCGTGTCGCTGACCGAGGCTGGCGAGGCCTACCTGGAGCGCGTGCGCGGCATCCTGGCCGATGTGGAGGACGCCTTCAGCCTGGCCCAGGCGCACACGCTGGAGCTGTCTGGCGCCGTGCGCGTGCTCACGCCGCCCGTGTTCGCTGAGCATGTGCTGGCGCCGCTGGTGGCGGACTTCCACCGCCTGCACCCGCGCATCTGCATCGAGGTCTTCGTGGAGTCGGCCAGCGAGGCGGCCGTGGGCGAATACGACATCACCTTCGTCAATGCCGAGGAGGGCTACGACGGCAACGTGGTGGCCCGGCCCATCGTCACCACCTGCGGCCTGGCCTGCGCCGCGCCCGAGTACCTGGACGCCCATGGCGTGCCTGTCGTGCCCGAGGACCTGGCCGGCCACCAGTGCCTGCTGCGCCGGCGCATCCAGGGCCGCTCCGACATGCTGCGCATGCGCCGGCTCGACGGCAACGCGGGCGAGGTCGAGGTGGCCGTGCGCCCCGTGCTGGTGGCCAACCACACGGGCACGCTGCTGCGCGCCACGCTGGACGGCGCGGGCATCAGCACCCAGCCGCTGGACCTGATCGCGCGCCACCTGCGCTCGGGCCGGCTGCGCCATGTGCTGCCCGAATGGACCACGGGCCGATTCACGCTCTACGCCACCCTGCCCACGCGCAAGTTCATGCCGGCGCGCGTGCGCAGCTTCCTGGACTTCGTGGCCGAGCACACGCAGCGCTCCATGCAGGGCCTGCCCGAGAACCTGCCGGCGCTGTCCATCTAGCGTTCCCCGCTCCTGCCGGCCTGCGCCTGTCATCTAGGTTACTGCCGCAGCGGTTTGCGCCTCGGGGTTTCCCAGGTGAATTCCGCTGTGCGGAATCTTCGGGTTGATGGTGCACGGCACCGCCTCCTAAGCTGGTTCACAGCAAACAAGGAGGCAAGGCAATGCGAGAACAGACCCTGGTCCGGTGGCGGCCACCGGCGGCGGCAGGCGGGAGGCGGTGATGGACGTCTTCCTGCAGCAAGTGCTCAACGGACTGACCCTGGGCGGCATCTATGGCCTCGTGGCCCTGGGCCTGACCCTGGTCTACGGCATCCTGCACGTGCCCAACTTCGCGCACGGGGGCTTCTACATGATCGGCGCCTTCGTGGCCTTCCAGGCCATGGTGGCCTGGAGCTGGGGCTACTGGGCGGCCATGCTGGTGGCGGCGGTGGCGGTGGCGGTGCTGGGCATCGTCAGCGAGCGGCTGATCTTCCATCCGCTGCGCAAGGCCTCGCCCCTGCATCCCAAGATCGCCTCCATCGGGCTGCTGCTGTTCCTGGAGGCCGGAGCCCAGGCGCTGTGGGGCGCGGACTTCCAGCGCATGCCCACGCCCTACACCTCCATCGTCGAGATGGGCGGAATCACGGCGCCTGCGCAGCGCCTGCTGATCATCGTCGCGGCCTTTGCGCTGATGGTGGCGCTGCACCTGTTCCTGACGCGCACCACCACGGGCTCGACCATCATCGCCATGGCCCAGAACCGCGAGGGCGCATCGATGGTGGGCATCGATGCCAACCGCGTGTCCATGCTGACCTTTGCCATCTCAGGCGTGCTCGCGGCCGTGGCGGCCACGCTGTATGCGCCCATCAACCTGGTCTATCCGGCCATGGGCCACCTGGTCATCACTAAGGCCTTCGTGATCATCATCCTGGGCGGCATGGGCAGCATCCCGGGCGCCGTGCTGGGCGGGCTGATCATCGGCTTTGCCGAGAGCTTCGGCGCCTACTACATCTCCACCGACTACAAGGACATCATCGCCTTCGTGCTGCTGGTGGTGATCCTGTCGCTGCGCCCTCAGGGCCTGTTCGCCAAGAGGAGTCATTGAATGAACGGATTCATCGACTCCCGCGTTGCCTGGGGCCTGCTGCTGGCCGCCGGCATCGCCTTTCCCTGGCTGGCGGGCAACGACTACCACCTCACGGTGATGAGCACGGCCTACATCTTCGCCATCGCCACGCTGGGCCTGAACCTGATCACGGGCTACACGGGCCAGCTCAATCTGGCGCATGCGGGCTTCATGGCCGCGGGCGCCTATACCGTGGGCATCCTCACGGTGGACCATGGCTGGCCGTTCTGGGGCGGGCTGGTGATGTCGGGCGTGGTGTGCGCGGTGCTGGGCTACCTGATCGGCATCGTCTCGCTGCGGCTCAAGGGCCACTACTTCTCCATCTTCACGCTGTGCGTGGGCTACATCATGTTCCTCGTCATCGAGAAGTGGGAGGGCCTGACCCACGGCACGGTGGGCATCATGGGCATCCCCGCGCCCGAGGCCCTGGGCGCGCTGAGCTTCGAGTCGCCGCTGGCGCTGTACTACCTGGTGCTGGCCTTCCTCGTGGTCTCGGTCTGGGTGATGCGGCGCATCGTCCGGTCGCTGCTGGGCCGCACCTTCGTGGCCATCCGCAACAGCGACGAGCTGGCCGAGGCGCTCGGCATCAACCTCATGCGCAACAAGGTGCTGGCCTTCATGCTGAGCGTGGTCTACGCGGGCGTGGCGGGCGGCCTGTACGCCGGCTTCGTGCGCTTCATCGGGCCGGACATGGCGGGCGTGCACCACACCTTCGACATGATGATCTTCGCCATGGTCGGCGGCATGGGCACGGTGCTGGGGCCGCTGCTGGGCGCCATCGGCATGCCCTGGATCACGCAGTACCTGCAGTTCCTGCAGGAGTACCGCTTCATCGTCTTCGGCCCCATTCTCGTGATGCTGGTGATCTTCATGCCCTACGGCGTGGTGGGCAGCGTCACCGCCTGGCGCGCGCGCCGCAATGCCAAGGAGGGCAAGCCGCATGCTCAAGATTGACCACCTGACCAAGCGGTTCGGCGGACTGGCCGCCGTGAGCGATGTCAGCACCGTGATCGAGGAAGGCCGCATCAACGCCATCATCGGCCCTAACGGCGCCGGCAAGACCACGTTCTTCAACCTGATCAGCTGCGTGCACAAGCCCACCTCGGGCACCATCACCTTCAATGGCCAGGACGTGACCTCGCTGCGCACCGACCAGGTGGCGAAACTGGGCGTGGCGCGCACCTTCCAGACCACGGCGCTGTTCGACCGCGCCACGGTGCTGGACAACCTCATCGTGGGCCACCGGCTGCGCACGCGCTCAGGGCTATGGGATGTGCTGCGCGGCTCCAGCCGCCTGCGCGAGGAAGAGCGCGTGTGCCGCGAAAAGGCACGCGACGCGCTGGACTTCGTGGGCCTGTCGCATGTGGCCGGCCGCATCGCGGGCGACATCACGCAGGAGGAGCGCAAGCGCGTGGCCTTCGCGCTGGCCCTGGCCACCGACCCCAAGCTGATGCTGCTCGACGAGCCCGCCGGCGGCGTCAACCCCGAGGAGACCGAGGGCCTGGCCGAGCTGATCCGCAAGCTGGTGCGCCACGGCATCACGGTGGCGCTGATCGAGCACAAGATGGGCATGATCATGAGCCTGGCCGACAAGATCCTGGTGCTCAGCTACGGCGAGAAGATCGCCGAGGGCACGCCCGAGGAGATACGCCGCAACCCCGCCGTCATCGATGCCTACCTG
The DNA here is from genome assembly GCF_050907895.1 of Delftia sp. 11MD. Classification (NCBI taxonomy): domain Bacteria; kingdom Pseudomonadati; phylum Pseudomonadota; class Betaproteobacteria; order Burkholderiales; family Comamonadaceae; genus Delftia; species Delftia sp. 11MD. The sequence goes on from NZ_CP194333.1 coordinate 288,437, forward strand.
GGGAGCGAGCATGCTGAAGTTTGAGAACGTGTCGCTGCGCTACGGCAGCTTCCTGGCGCTGGACGGCGTGAGCCTGCATGCCGACCGGGGCGAGCTGGTGGTGCTGCTGGGCGCCAACGGCGCGGGCAAGAGTTCGCTGTTCCTCACGGCCAGCGGTATCCACAAGGCCGCGGGTGGCTCCATCGTCTGGAATGGCAAGGAGCTGGCTGGCAGCAAGCCCTCGGCCATCGTGCAGTCCGGCGTGGTGCAGTGCCCCGAAGGGCGCAAGCTGTTCCCCCAGATGTCGGTGCTGCGCAACCTGCAGCTGGGCGCCTACGTGCACCGCCGCGACCCCGGTCCCAGCCAGAAGACGCTGCAGGAGGTGATGGAGCTGTTTCCCATCCTGCGCGAGAAGCAGCACGACCCGGCCGGCTCGCTGTCGGGCGGCCAGCAGCAGATGGTGGCCATCGGCCGCGCCATGATGGGCCGGCCCCAGGCCCTGCTGCTGGACGAGCCCTCGCTGGGCCTGGCGCCCCTGGTCATCAAGCAGATGTTCGAGGCCATACAGCGCATCAACGCGGCCGGCACCACCGTGCTGCTGGCCGAGCAGAACGCCTATGCGGCGCTGAAGATCGCGCACCGCGCCTATGTGATGGAAAGCGGCCGCATCGTGCGCGAGGGCAGGCCCGCCGAATTGCTGGCCGACGACTCCATCCGCAAGGCCTACATCGGCGCATGACGCCGCCTCTTGCCTCTACCCAAGCCACCACCACCAACGATCCAAGGAGACAGACATGACAGCATTCGCACCATTGACCCGCCGCAGGGTGGGCACGCTGGCCCTGGCCTGCGCCGCCGTGGCCGCCGCCGGCCCCGCGCTGGCGCAGGAGGTGGTCAAGATCGGCTACTCCGGCCCGCTGTCGGGCGGCGCTGCCCAGTACGGCAAGAACGTGCTCGACGGCATGCAGATGGCCGTCTCCGAGATCAATGCCGCAGCGCCCGAGATCGGTGGCAAGAAGGTCAAGATCGAGATCGTTCCGCTGGACGACAAGTACAACCCGTCCGAGACCGCGATCAACGCCCAGCGCCTGGTGCAGCAGCACAAGACGGCGGCCATCCTGGTGCCGCATTCGGGCGGCATCTTCGCGCTGCAGACCACCAACGAGCGCAGCAACTTCATCGTGCTGGCCTACAGCTCGGTGCCGCAGATCACCAACCGGGGCAACAAGCTGACCCTGCGCATCCCGCCCGAGTTCACCTCGTATATCGACCCGTTCTCCAAGTACGTGATGGGCCGCTTCGGCAAGAAGGTGGCCCTGGTGGGCGCCGACCACGACTACGCCAAGGCCTGGGTCGCCGCCTTCAAGCCCGGCTGGGAAAAGCTGGGCGGCACCGTGGTGGCCGAGAACGCCATGAGCTACAACCGCGCCACCGATTTCTACAGCGGCGTGAGCAAGGCCCTGGCCGAGAAGCCCGACGTGCTCTTCGTGGGCGGAGCCTCCGAGCCCACGGCCCTGGTCGTCAAGCAGGCGCGCGAGCTGGGTTTCAAGGGCGGCTTCGTGGTCATGGACCAGGCCAAGCTCGACGAAATGGCCCGCGTGGTCGGCGGCTATGCGCCGCTGGAAGGCGCCATCGGCGTCATGCCCGTCTCCGAGGACACCAAGCCCGAGAACAAGGCCTTCGTCGAACGCTTCGGCAAGGTCTACCCGGGCCGCATCCCCGGCTCGGAGGCGCAGTGGAACTACACGGCCGTGCACGCCACCGTCAAGGCCATGCAGCTGGCCGGCTCGGCCTCGGACACCAAGGCCATCCACGCCAAGCTCGACGAAGCCTACAAATCCCTGCGCCCCGACGTGAACCCCGGCGGCGTCAAGGGCGTGGATGAGCGCGGCGGCACGTTGACCACGGAACGCGGCGCCGCTGTGCGCGACGGCAAGATCGAGGCGGTGATGACGGTGGCGAACAAGTAGAGCGCCGCTCAGTTTTTCGACCGAAAGCGCCTGGTGCCAGCTTGATCTGGCCCAGGCGCTTTCTTGTGGACTCAGTTGTCCGGTACTTGCGTTTGACGTTACTGACGCGGCACGTTATTATTTGCTTCCATGACGATCCAGTCATTCAAGTGCCCCGACACCGAGCAACTGTTCCAGCAGAGGCGGGTGCGTCGGTGGAGCAGCATTGAAGTGGTTGCGCTGCGCAAGCTTCGGATGCTGCATGCCGCTCATGTGCTTCAGGACTTGAGGGTCCCGCCCGGAAACCGGCTGGAGGCGCTGCACGGAGATCGCAAGGGGCAGCACAGCATCCGCATCAATGACCAGTGGCGCGTGTGCTTTGTGTGGACCCATGAAGGCCCGAGTCAGCTGGAGATCGTCGATTACCACTGAAGCGAAAGCGTTGATCCTGGATCTGGCGCAGGAGTGCTGACCATGAACAAACCTTTGAACCTCCCCACGCCAGGCGAAATCCTGGCCACTGAATTCCTGGAGCCCATGGGCCTGACGCAATACCGCCTGGCCCAGGCCATCCATGTCCCGCAGACACGCATCGCGGCCATCGTCAAGAACGGCCGCTCCATCACGGCGGATACGGCGCTGCGGCTGGCGCGCTTCTTTGGCACGTCCGTGGAGTTCTGGATGAATCTGCAAAGCCAGTACGACGCCGATATCGCGCGCGAGGCCATAGGCGACGACCTGGAGTCCATCGAGCCCTTTGCTCTGCAGGCTTGAAGAAGACATGCTGAGTCGCTGCGCAGCGGCTCACGTAAGAAAGGCCCCTGCACCGCGGTACAGGGGCCTTTCTCATTGCAGGGCTGCGTTGTTTACAACAAGCTCGCTCCACCATCCAGCACCAACGCCTGCCCCGTCATGTGCCGCGATGCATCGGACGCCAGGTAGACCACGGCGCCCTTGAGGTCCTCCTCGCCGCCGATGCGTCGCAGCGGGGCGCGGGCGATGAGCTGGTCGCCGAGCTTGTCGATGAGGCCGTTGGCCAGCTTGCTGGGGAAAAAGCCCGGGCAGATGGAGTTGACGCGGATGCCGTAGTGGCCCCATTCCGAGGCCAGGGTGCGCGCCAGGTGCACGGCGGCCGCCTTGGAGGTGTTGTAGGCCACGGTGTTCATGCCGGGCGGCGTGCCCTTGAAGGCGGCGACCGAGGCCGTGATGATCACGTTGCCCCGGCCCTTGGGGATCATCACGCGCCTGGCCACTTCGCGGGTGAGGAAGAAGGGCGCGGAGACGTTGAGGTTCATGACCTTGTTCCAGGCCTCGTCCGGGTATTCCTCGGCCTTGGCGCCCCAGGTGGCGCCCGCGTTGTTGACGAGGATGTCGATGTCGCCGCAGCGCGCCAGCACGTCCTCGACCAGGGCGGGGATGGTGTCGAACTTCTGCAGGTCGTTGGTGAAGGTCTCGACCTGGTAGCCAAGGCCCTGCAGGTGGGCCTTGGCTTCGGCCAGCTCGTCGGACTTGCGCGCCGTGATGGCGAGCCGGGCGCCCATCTCGCCCAGCGCCTCGGCCATCTGCAGGCCCAGGCCGCGCGAGCCTCCGGTGATCAGGGCGGTCTTGCCCGTGAGGTCGAACAATGCTTTCACGCTCATGCTGTATGTCTCCTGGCTTGGGTTTCTGGTGGTTGAGCAACACCTGCATGCTAGGGCGCCGGCACCGTGCACGCTGTCGTCTTGGCTACTTTGCCGTGCTGAGCGGTACCACGCGGGCACCTGCGGGACAGGCGTTCAGGCCCTGTCGATGTCCTGCTGCAGCCGCCGCACCATGCGCTGCAGCGCGGGCACGCCGTCCTGGCGCAGTGCGTCGGCCGTGACGAAGCGCGAGGGCCCGCCCAGGCTGACGGCCATCAGCGGCAGGCCGCGCCCCGGCGAGAAGGCCAGGGCGATGGCGTTGACCTCGGGCTGCCAGTCGCCGAACGAGCGCGACAGCCAGGGCTGGGGCTGGTTGCCTGCCTCCGGCCATAGCGGCAGCTGGGCCTGTGCGGCGGCCCATTGCTCGGGCGCGTGAGACTGCAGATAGTCCAGCGCGCGCTGGCGCTCGGACGCGGGGCTGGCGGCCAGCCAGGCACGGCCCACGGCCGTGGTGGCCAGGGGAATGCGCGAGCCCATGTCCAGGTCGCGGTGCATGAAGCGCGCGCTGGGGCAGTGCTCGATGTAGACCATGTTGTGCCGGTCGCGCGTGGCCAGGGCCACCTCGGCATCGGTGGCGGCCGCCAGCTTGCGCATCAGCGGGCGCGCGATCTGGCGCACGTCCAGGCGCGAGAGCATGGCGCTGCCCAGCGCCAGCGTGGCCGTGCCCAGGCGGTATTTGCCCTCTTCGGGCACATGGATGAGGTAACCCAGCGTGGTCAGCGTGTGCGTCAGGCGCGAGACCGTGGACTTGGGCAGTCCGCAGCGCCTGGCGATGTCCTGGTTGCCCAGCAGCTTCTCGCCGGAGCGAAAGCACGACAGCACGTCCAGCCCGCGCGCCAGTGCGACGATGAAGTTGCGGTCTTCGTCGCCTGGCGGGGCTGAAGGGAGGGAGGAGGGCGGCATGCGCCGATTATCGGCAGCCGCCCCGCCACGGGGTGTCGTGGGCTTTACTTCTCGACGAAGGCGCGCTCGACCACGAAGTCGCCGGGCGTGGTGGTGTTGCCTTCCTTGAAGCCGCGGTGCTCCAGCAGCTCCTTGAGTTCGTTCAGCATGGCGGGGCTGCCGCACAGCATGACGCGGTCGGTCTCGGGGTTGAGCTCGGGCAGGCCGATGTTCTGCGGGAAGGTTCCGGCCGTGATCTGGTTGGAGATGCGGCCCTGGTTGCGGAAGGGCTCGCGCGTCACCGTGGGGTAGTAGATGAGCTTGTCCTTGACGATCTCGCCGAGGAACTCGTGCTCGGGCAGTTCCTTCTCGAACAGCTCCTGGTAGGCCAGCTCGTTGGCATGGCGCACGCCGTGCACCACGACCACCTTCTCGTAGCGCTCGTAGGTCTCGGGGTCGCGCGCCACGGCCAGCCAGGGGGCCAGGCCCGTGCCGGTGCCGATCAGGTACAGGTTCTTGCCGGGCAGCAGGTAGTCGATCAGCAGCGTGCCCGTGGGCTTCTTGCCGACGATGATGGTGTCGCCCACCTTGATGTTCTGCAGGCGCGAGGTCAGCGGGCCGTCGGGCACCTTGATGGACAGGAACTCCAGGTGCTCCTCGTAATTGGGGCTGGCAATGGAGTAGGCGCGCAGCAGGTTCTTGCCGTCGACCTTCAGGCCGATCATCGTGAAATGGCCGTTGGAAAAGCGCAGCGCAGTGTCACGGGTGGTGGTGAAGGAGAAAAGGCGGTCGGTCCAGTGGTGGACGGACAGCACGCGTTCTTCAAGAAAAGCACTCATGTTGGCAATACGGTGAATTCGGGGCGGACAGTGCCCGCCGGGACGTTGCAATGAGAGGTCAGTGCCATGCAGGCACGCGGTGGCGGGAAGCGCAGGGGGCAGGCGCGGTGTGCGCGTTGCCGCTGCTTCGTGGCGGCCGGTGACCGGGGCAAGGTCGCTATTGTCCGGTAAATGGCGTCAAAAGGGGCAGGCGCGAACCTTTGTCTTGATACGGATTAGTGATAAGCAAAATGACGCTGGCCGAGTCCATCGGGCCATCGCCTATTGCTTTTCGGGCAGGCCAGCGTCGAGTGTCCAGGGCTGTATGGCCTGTGCCAGCCAGTCCATGAGCACGCGCACGCGGCGTGGCAATTGGCGGCGGTGGGCATAGATCAGGTGCAAGGGCATGGGCGGGGGCGGATGGCGGGGCAACACCTCGATCAGCTCCCCGGCATCCAGCAGCGGCTGCACGGCCAGGCGCGGAACCTGGATCAGGCCCAGGCCGGCCTGGCAGGCCGAGAGATAGGCCTCGGCGTTGTTCACGGTGAGCGCGCCCGCCATGGGCAGGCTGAGTGCCTGGCCGTCCTCTTCGTACTCGAAGCCCAGCGGCCGCGCGCCCAGCGTGCGCTGGTAGTGCACCAGCCGGTGTCCGCCCAGGTCGGCCAGCGTGGCCGGCAGGCCCTGGGCCTGCGCATAGCCGGGGCTGGCGCAGGTGACCAGCGCCAGCCGGCCCAGCGGGCGGGCGACCAGCCCGGGCTCGTCCACTGGGCCCAGGCGCAGCACGCAATCAAAGCCTTCGCGCACCAGGTCCACGCGGCGCTCGGTGCAGCTCAGTTCCAGCTCCAGCGCCGGATGGCTTTGCAGCAGTTGCGGCAGCAAGGGCATGACGACGTGGCGCGCCAGGCCCGTGGTCATGTCCAGCCGCACCTTGCCCTGCAGCGGTGCGTCGCCGGCCTGCTGGAACTGGCCCTGGAATTCGTCCACGTCGGCCAGCAGGTCCTGACAGCGCTCGTAGCAGGCCTGGCCGTCCTGGGTGAGCTGCACGCGCCGCGTGGTCCGGTGCAGCAGCCGCGTGCCCAGCCGAGCCTCCAGTTGCTGCACGGCCTGGGAGACGCTGGCCTTGGGCAGTCCCATGCTGTCGGCCGCACGCGTGAAGCTGGCCATCTCGGCCACGCGGCTGAAGATCTGCATCTGCTCCAGAAGCTTGATTGTTTGCATGGTGCGAACAAATAAATCAGAAACAGCCAATTTATCCAAAAATAGACCTTCAATACAGTCGCTGTCATTGCAAACCACCTAACGAGGTCCGCCATGACAGCTTCTCCTTCGACCGCTTCTTCCCCTGCCGCCCGCCGCATCGTCCTCGTCACGGGCGGCAGCCGCGGCCTGGGCCGCAATACGGCCGAGCACCTGGCGCGCCAGGGCCTGGACGTGGTGCTGACCTACCGCGAGCGTGCCGACCAGGCCCAGGCCGCCGTGGCCGCCATCGAGGCGCTGGGCGGGCGGGCCGCCGCCCTGCAGCTGGACGTGGCGCGCAGCGCGGGCTTTGCGGACTTTGCGGCCCGCGTGCGCCGGGCCCTGGCCGAGACCTGGCAGGCCGACCGCCTCGATGCGCTGGTGCACAACGCCGGCATCGGCATCAATGCACCCTTCGCGGCTACCACCGAGGCGCAGTTCGATGAATTGGTCGCCATCCACCTGAAGGCGCCGTTCTTCCTGAGCCAGCACCTGCTGCCCCTGCTGCGCGACGGCGGCAGCATCATCCACCTGTCCAGCGGGCTCACGCGCTTCACCCAGCCCGGTTATGCGGCCTATGCGGCCATGAAGGGCGGCGTGGAGGTGCTGACGCGCTACCTGGCGCGCGAGCTGGGGGCGCGCGGCATTCGCGTCAACACGGTGGCGCCGGGGGCGATTGCCACGGACTTCGGCGGCGGCCGTGTGCGCGACGATGCACAGGTAGGCGCGGCCCTGGCCAGCCAGACGGCGCTGGGCCGCGTGGGCCAACCCGACGACATCGGCCCCGTGATGGCCGCCCTGCTGCAGCCCGGCATGGGCTGGGTGCAGGGTCAGCGCATCGAGGCCTCGGGCGGCATGTTTCTCTGAAGGCGCCAGGAGGGGCGTCAGCGCAGCCGCTCGCGCGCCACCATGGACAGCAGCACGATGGCGGCGGCTGCGCTGATGTGGCCGAACCAGGCCACCAGCCCCAGCGACCAGGGCTCCACCTGCAGCGCCGCCCACAGCGACAGCGCCAGCAGCACCCAGCCGGCCGCGCGCAGGCGCCGTGTGCGGGCGGGTGGCAGTTCCTTGCCGAACAGGTCGCTCTGGTGGCGGTCCATGGCCAGGGCCAGGCAGGCGAAGGCGCCCAGGGCCAGCAGCTGACAGAACAGATGGGCCATGCTCATGCGCTGGTCTCCGCTGCGGCGGCTGCTGCTGTGGCGGCTGACTTGGGCGCGGGCCGGGAGGCGCGCACCGGTTTGGCCTTGGGCTGGTGGCGCTGGGTGCGCAGGGCCAGATGGGCATGCAGTGCGGCCAGGGCCAGCAGCATGAGGTCCATGCCCGCGAATACCCAGTCGCCCGCGCGCAGGCTGGCCAAGAGGCCGCGATCCGTGGTCAGCGCGTTGACCACGGGCAGCAGGGCCAGAACGGCGGCGCCGGCCCACAGCAACTCGATCCAGGCCCGCTTGGCGGGCCGGCCCATCGCCCAGAACAGGGTGGCCCCCCAGGCGATGAACATGGCGTGCACCTCCCACTCGGCGCGCTGCGCCATCTCCACCGGCAGCAGGCGATTGGCCCAGAGCATGCCGGCCATGCCGATGGACAGGCCGGCGATGGTGGCGATGTTCAGCCGTTCCACGAGCCGGAAGCCGAAATGCGGCCTTTCCGGGTCGGGCAGCTTGCTGCGCCGCTTCACGTTCCACAGCACCAGTCCTGTTCCCACCATGGCCGTGCCCGCAAGGCTGACGATGAAGTACAGCCAGCGCGTGGGCAGGTCGCCGAAGCGGCCCATGTGCAGCGCATAGAGCACGCCGCGCGTCTCGGCGGCGGCGCCCACGCTGTCCTGGGCCTGCAGCAGCTGGCCGCTGACGCCGTCGAACGTCATGAACTGCGGGCTGATGGAGACGCGGCCGTTGTCGCCGCGCACCACGACCACGCTGGCCTTGGCATCGCCGGGCAGGTTGACGTTCAGGCGCTCCACCTGGCCCGCGCCCCAGCGCTGCTCGGCCTGGCGCACCATGTCGGCCAGCGGTGCCAGGGGCGCGGCCTGTCCCGAGGGCTTGCCAGCCGGAACGAAGGCGCTGAGCTGCTGGCCTGCCACCACGCGCTGCTCGGGCGTCATGGCCGTGGCCAGATTGGCCCAGGGCATGTACATCAGGGCCAGGGTCACCAGGCCGGTGTACGTGATCATCAGGTGGAAGGGCAGGCCCAGCACGGACAGCGCGTTGTGCGCGTCCAGCCAGGAGCGCTGGCCCTTGCCCCAGCGGAAGGTGAAGAAGTCGGCAAAGATCTTCTTGTGCGTGATCACCCCGCTGACGATGGCCACCAGCATGAACATGGCGCACAGCCCCGCCAGATAGCGGCCCCAGAGCACGGGCATGTAGTGGAACTGGAAGTGGAAGCGGTAGAAGAACTCGCCGCCGCGCGTCTCGCGCACCGGGCCTTCGAGGCGCGTGCCGGTGGCCGGGTCGAAGCGGCCGTTCTCGAAGCGGCGCCTGGCGCCCTTTTCGGTCTGCGGCGGGCTCCAGAACACCGTGGCCACCGTGCTGCGCGCATCGGGCAGGTTGATCAGCCATTGCGGGCTTTGCGGCGCCACATGCGCCATGGCGTCGCCGATCCGCTGGGCCACGAGCGCGGGCTCGCTCGCCTGGCTCTGGTGCGGTTGCTCGGGCTGCATCCACTGCGTGATCTCGTTCCTGAAATAGCTCACCGTGCCCGTGAGGAACATGGCGTAGAGGAACCAGCCCAGCAGCAGGCCGACCCAGGTGTGCAGGTCGGACATGGTCTGGCGGATGCCGGGTGCCTTGGCCGCTTTCGCGGGCTTGGCGGGCTTGCCTGCCGTGTTCGTGGTGTCCGTGGTGTTCGTGGCGTTCGTGTTCATGCGCCCAGCCCCTTGCCCCAGGTCCACCACGCGGCAGGCGCCAGCACCAGGGCGGCGACCAGCAGGCCGGCCCAGGCGCGCGTGGCGCTGCGCACGGCAAACACCCAGATCACCGCGCCCGCGTAGACGGCAAAGCTCAGCAAGGTGCCCGAGATCGCCGCCTGCGTGCGGTCTGCGGGCAGGGCCACAACGGCCACGCTGGCCAGGGCGGCCACGGCATAGCCGCCGAACAGCGCAGCGAGGATGCGGGAGATCAGCGGCCCGTAGTCACGGAACCAGTCACGGAACCAGTCATGGGTGCGGGCAAGAGTGGGAGATGGCATGGCGCAGTGCCTGGAAAGGCTCGAAAAACACCGGCAGAGGAGGCGGCAGTGGCGCGGATGTTATTTGAGAATAAGTCCCATTACAAGCAGCGCTGGCAAGCTGCACGCCTGCCGTCCCTCTGCCTCCCCAACGCTGTCCATCAGCCGGCCGGCAGCCGCATGCGTGCCTGCAGGTTCTCGAAGATCTGGCGCGTGACGGGGCTGATCACATGGCTGCGGATGTACAGGCGGTAGACCAGGTCCGGCAGCGGCGGCATACCGTCGCCCGCACCCAGCACGCGCAGGCCCGGGTCCAGTTGCTCCACGCCGCGCGCCGTCACGCCCAGGCCCGCGCGCAGGGCCGCGCGTATGCCGACCAGGCTGGTGCAGGTGTGGCGCGGTGTCCAGGCGATGCCTGCCGCATCCAGCGCGTCGCAGCCCAGGCGGCGGAAGATGCTGGGTCCGTCGGCCATGACCAGGGGCACGGGCTTGCCCGGGTCATGGGCATAGCCCGCGCCGCACAGCCAGACCGTGGGTGTGGAGCGCAGGGCAAAGCCCTCGAAGCCCTCATCCTCCCGGTTGGAGATGGCCAGGTCCAGCTCGCCCTGCTTGAGCGACTCCATCAGGAAAGGGCTGCGCCCCACATGGATGTCGATCTGCATGCCCGGAAAGTTCAGCGCGATCTCCTGCAGCACGGGCGGCAGCATGTTGTCGGCCGCGTCGTGCGGTGCGCCAATGCGCACCAGGCCCTGCACCTGGCGGTGCTGCAGGTTGCGCAGCGCCTCGTCGTGGATGGCCAGCATGTGGCGCGCATAGCCCAGCAGGCGCTGGCCGTGGTCGGTGAGGCGTTTTTGCCGGCCCTGCTTCTCGAACAGCGCGTGGCCGATCTTCTCCTCCAGCCGCTGCATCTGCTGGGTGATGGCCGATTGCGTGCGCCCCATCTGCACGGCGGCGGCGGCAAAGCTGTCGTGGCTGGCAATGGCGGCCAGGGTGCGCAGCAGGTCCAGGTCAAGCGTCTCCATACTTCAATTTTATTGAAGTATTTGTTGAGGGTGCGTGGATTGTTGCGGGCCGGACGCCTCACTACAGTGGGCTTCAACGACGACAAGGAGTCCCCTTTGAACACCACCACCACCACCACCATCACCGAACAGCGCAGCGCCGCCGTGGCAGCGGCCATCGACCACATGAAGCAGGCCATTGGCGAAGGCGCTGCCACGCGCGCCAGCCTGGACGCCGTGCTCCAGCAGCTGCTGGCCCTGGCCGCGCGCCGAGACTTCTGGCAGCAGGCCGACTACGCCGCGCCCGAAGAGGGCGAGCACCAGGCGCGCTACCTGATCGCAGAGGACGCCGACCAGAGCTATGCGCTGTACCTCAACGTCATGCGCCCGGGCAAGCGCATCGTGCCGCACAACCACACGACCTGGGCCTGCATTGCCGCCGTGGAAGGCACGGAGCACAACCGCGTCTACGAGCGCACCGACGACGGCTCCGTCCCCGGCAAGGCCACGCTGCGTGAGACGGATCTCGTGGTGGTGGCGCCAGGCCAGGGCATCGCCCTCATGCCCGAGGACATCCACTCCGTGGAGATCCAGGGCGAGCAGGTCATCCGCCACCTGCACATGTACGGCCGCGCGCTGGAGACGCTCAACGAGCGCACCAGCTACGACCTGGCCGCCGGCACCTGCCAGACCATGGCCATCGGCGTGCAGACGCGCCGCTGAGTCCCGGCCTTCCGGCCGCTACCTCCCGCTTCCTGCCTTTTCCCTGTCCATGCCGCAGCGCGCCCCACGGGGCGCGCGTGGCAGGGCTTTGCCCGAAATTCCTTGCCGATCTTTTTCCCGGACCGCATGCAATGACCGCATCCATTGACGCCCACACCCTCAAATCCTGGCTGCACGACGGCCAGGAGATCGCGCTGCTCGACGTGCGCGAGCACGGCCAGTACGGCGAGTCGCACCTGTTCTACGCCACGCCCCTGCCCTACAGCCGGCTGGAGCTGGATGTGCCCCGCCTGGTGCCGCGCAGGCAGGTGCGCGTCGTCACCTACGACGGTGGCGAGGGCGATGTCAGCGCGGGCGTGGCCGGGCGCGCCGCGCGCCGCCTCGAAGCCCTGGGCTACACCCAGGTGTCTGTGCTGGAAGGCGGCACCCAGGCCTGGAGCGCGGCAGGCTACACGCTGTTCGCCGGCGTGAACCTGCCCTCCAAGACCTTTGGCGAACTGGCCGAGCACGCCTACGGCACGCCGCGCATCACGGCCCAGCAGCTGGCGGCGCGCCAGGCGGCGGGCCTGCCCCTGGTGGTGCTGGACGGCCGGCCCGTCTCCGAGTTCCACAAGATGAACATCCCCGGCGCCATCTGCTGCCCCAATGGCGAGCTGGCGCTGCGCGTGAGCCGCCTGGTGCCCGATGCGGCCACGCCCATCGTGGTCAATTGCGCGGGCCGCACGCGCTCCATCATCGGCGCGCAGACCTTGATCAACCTGGGCATTCCCAACCCCGTCTACGCGCTGGAAAACGGCACCCAGGGCTGGTACCTGGCCGACCTGCCGCTGGAGCATGGCGGCACGCAGCGCTATGGCGACGACTCGGCCAGCAGCGCGCTGCAAGCACAGGCCCGCGCCCTGGCCGAACGCTTCGACGTGCCCGAGGTCGATGCCGACACCGTGCGCGCCTGGAGCCAGGATGCTGCGCGCACGCTGTTCCTGTGCGATGTGCGCACGCCCGAGGAATTCAAGGCCGGTTCGCTGCCCGGCGCCCAGCACACGCCCGGTGGCCAGCTAATGCAGGCCGGCGACCAGTACGTGGGCGTGCGCGGTGCGCGCCTGGTGCTGTTCGACAGCGATGGCGTGCGCGCCCCCGTGGTGGCCAGCTGGCTGCGCCAGCTCGGCCATGACGCCTGCGTGCTGCGGGGCGGCCTGCAAAGCGGCCTGGACCTCGCACCGGCCCAGCTGCCCCAGGCCCCCGCACTGGCAGGCATCGCGGTGCAGGCCCTGCACGAACGCATGCGCCAGGGCGAGGTGGCCGTGGTCGATCTGCGCGCGGGCATGAAGTACCGCGCAGGCCACATCGCCGGGGCCCGCTGGTCCATCCGCCCGTGCCTTGCCAGCGATCTGGCCGGCGAGACGCGCCAGATCGTGCTGGTGGCCGACGAGCCCGGCATGGCGCAATGGGCCGCGCTGGAGCTGCAGGGCGCCGCGCCGCTGCTGCTCGAAGGCGGCCTGGCCGCATGGCAGCAGGCCGGCCTGCCCGTCGAGGCCACGCCCGACAGCCCCACCGACGCCGAATGCATCGACTACCTGTTCTTCGTGCACGACCGCCACGACGGCAACAAGGAAGCGGCACGCCGCTACCTGGCCTGGGAGACGGGCCTGGTGCCGCAGCTCGATGCCCAGGAACTGGCCGCCTTCCGCCTGCCGAGTGCATGAAGCTCCCCCTGAGCGGCTTCGCCGCTTCCCCCTCTCTCGCTGCGCGGGAGGGGGACGGCACCCTCGCTGCGGGGGCGGCGCGGCCGGCGTAGGCCCTTGCTTGGTGCCCCTGGCCAAAGTCACGTCAGTTGCAAAGGCAGCGCCATATATCGCTGACTTGCCGTAGAGCGACATAAATCAGATCACATAACGACAGGAGACAAGACATGTTCGCAATCCCCACCCTGGCCAGGATGCTGGCCGCCAGCCTCGCGGCCCTGGCCATGCTCTCGCAGGCCACGGCCGAGCCGCTGGCTGCACGCAACGGCTATCCGGCCCAGCCGATCCGCTTCATCTCGCCCTTCCCGCCGGGCGGCGGCAACGACGCCAGCACGCGCTGGGTCACCACGCGGCTGACCGAGGCCACGGGCCAGCCCTCCGTGGTGGAAAACCGGGGCGGTGCAGGCGGCAACATCGGCGCCAAGGCCGTGGCCGAGGCCAAGCCCGATGGCTACACCGTGCTCACGGGCCAGGTCTCGCTGATGGCGGTGAACCCCGCGCTCTACAGCGCGCCGGGCTTTGATCCGCTCAAGAACTTCGTGCCCATCACGCAGATCAACGCGGCGCCGCTGGCCATCGTGGTCGCCTCGGCCTCGCCCCTCAAGAGCTTTGCCGACCTGGTGGCGCGCAGCAAGGGCGAGCCGGGCCGCGTCACCTATGCCACGCCCGGCAACGGCACGCTGTCGCACCTGGTGGGCGTGGTGCTGTCCAAGGAAAACGGCGTGCCCATGACCCATGTGCCCTACAAGGGCGCGGGGCCGGCCATCAACGATCTGCTGGGCCAGCAGGTCGATGTGCTGATCACCTCCACCTCGTCCGTGGCCGGCATGATCCAGGCGGGCCAGGTGCGCGCGCTGGCCGTCACCAGCCCGCGCCGCATCGGCGTGTTCGGCAAGGTGCCCACGCTGGAGGAACTGGGCCTGCGCAATGCGCGCTTCGAGGACTGGTACGGCTTCTTCGCACCCGCCGGCACGCCGCCCGAGCGCGTGGCCTATCTGCACGACGCCATCGTGCGCACCCTGCAACTGCCGGAAGTGACCAAGCTGGTCGTCGATGGCGGCAGCGAAGTCGTGGCCAATACGCCCGAGGCCTTTGCCGCCCAGCTGCGCCAGGACATGGAGCGCTGGTCGCGCGTGGTCAAGCTCTCGGGCGCGAAGATCGACTGATGGCTGCCGAACACGCCCCCGTGCCTGGATCATCGGCCTCTGGCGCCCCCGCGCTGGACCTGCAGACCCGGCTGCTGCATGCGGGCAAGCGCCCGGCCTATGCGGGCGGCACGGCCGTCAACCCGCCCCTGGTGCGCGCCAGCACCGTGCTGTTCGAGAGCACGGCACAGCAGCGCGAGATGCGCGAGCGCCGCGCCGGCGAGCGCATCTTCAGCTACGGCGCGCGCGGCACACCCACCGGCTTTGCGCTGGAAGATGCCGTCAGCGAGCTGGAAGGCGCCCACCGCACGCGGCTGCTGCCTACCGGCCTGGCGGCCATCGGCATGGCCCTGCTCAGCTACCTGCGCCCCGGCGACCATGTGCTGCTGACCGACAGCGCCTACCAGCCTGTGCGCCACCTGGCCGGGCAATGGCTGCGGCCCTACGGCATCGAGTACGACTTCTTCGCGGCCGATGGCAGCGACGCCCAGGCGCGCATGCGCCCCAACACCCGCATGGTCTATGCCGAATGCCCGGGATCGCTGGTCTACGAAATGTGCGACCTGCCCGCGCTGGCGGCCATGGCCCATGCGCGCGGCGCCCTGGTCCTGGCCGACAACACCTGGGGGTCGGGCTGCCAGTACCGGCCGCTGGCGCTGGGGGCCGATGTCTCGGTGATGGCAGCCACCAAGTACCTGGCTGGCCACTCCGACGTGATGATGGGCACCGTGGCCACCACCGAGGCCGCCTGGGAGCCGCTGGCCGCGCGCTGCGATGCCTTCGGCATGGCGGTCAGCCCCGACGATGCCTGGCTGGTGCTGCGCGGCATGCGCTCGCTGGCCGCACGGCTGCAGATGCACGAGGCGCATGCGCTGGAGGTGGCGCACTGGCTGCAGCAGCACCCGGCCGTGGCCACCGTGTTCTGCCCCGCGCTGCCCACGCACCCCGGCCATGCGCTGTGGCTGCGCGACTGCCAGGGCACGAACGGCCTGGTGTCGCTGGAGCTGCAGCCCGGCACCGCCGAGGCCGCCGTGGACCGCTTCATCGACGGCCTGCGCCTCTTCGGCATTGGCGCCTCCTGGGGCGGCTACGAGAGCCTGGCGACAGCCGCGCACATGGCGCAGGCGCGCAGCGTCACCGACTGGAGTGCGCGCGGGCCCGTGGTGCGCCTGCACATCGGCCTGGAGTCGCCGCGCGACCTCATCGCCGATCTGGAGCAGGGGCTGGCGGCACTTTAGTGGATAACACGCTCTAGCGGCCTGCCTGAGCGCTCGCCAGCTCGCCGGCCAGCGTCTGCACCAGCGCAGCGGCCGGCATCTCGCGCGCCAGCGGCGCACCCTGGCCGGCCCAGTGGGCTGCGTAGTCGGAGCTGCCCTGCGCCGAGGCCGCCTGGTGCAGCGCCTTGCCTGCGTCGTAGACGCGCGGATAGTCGGGCAGGGGCTGGCCATGGCTGGCGCCCAGCGCATGCAGCCGGTTGACCATGCCGCGCGCCGGCCGGCCCGAGATGGCGGCGGTGATGCCTGTGTGGTGGGCGCGTTCGCTGCGCAGCTCGGCACGGTAGGCCGGGCTGGCGGACGATTCAGGGCAGAGGATGAAGGCCGTGCCCAGCTGCGCCGCGCAGGCGCCCAGGCCCAGCGCGGCCGCGATGCCTTCGCCATCCATGATGCCGCCGGCCGCGATCACCGGCAGGGCCGTGTTGCGCGCCAGCACGCGCACCAGGGCGAAGGTGCCCATCATGCGGTCCTGCGCGGGATCGAACGTTCCGCGGTGTCCCCCGGCCTCCACGCCCTGGGCCACGATGGCATCGACACCGGCCTGCTCCACCTGGCGCGCCTCGTCCAGCGACGTGGCGCTGGCCAGGGTCACGACGCCGGCCGCGCGCAGCGCGTCGATGAAGCCCTGCTCAGGCAGCCCGAAATGAAAGCTCACCACGGCGGGCCGCTCCTGCAGCAGCATGGCCTGCAGCGCGGCGTTGCCGACGGCGGTGGCGTAGATCTCGTTGAGCGTGGCAGGCGGCGTGGCGCCAAAGCGCGCGAACTCGGGCGCCAGATGGGCCAGCCAGGCGGCCTCGCGCTGCGCATCGGCCCGGGCCGGCCGGTGGCAGAACAGGTTGACGTTGAAGGCGCCCGAAGTCAGCGCGCGCGTCTGCACGATCTGCTGGCGTGCCTGCTCCGTGCCGCTGGCGCCAATGCCCAGCGAGCCCAGGCCGCCGGCCTCGGTGACGGCGGCCGCCAGCGCGGGCGTGGACGTTCCGGCCATGGGGGCCTGGATGATGGGATGGCGCATGCCCAGGCGGGCCATCCACGCGGTCTTTGCGGTGCTCATACGACTCCTTGTTTCCTGCCTCGAATCCGCGCACTCATGCGGCGGCCTGCCGGCGCGCGCTGGCGCGGCTGGCGGCGATCATCAGCGTGCCCAGCAGCAGCGACACGCTGCCGATGACGAACAGGCGCTGGTACGAGCCCAGGCCCGCATAGCTCCAGGCCATGAAATACCCCGACACGGCCTGCATCAGCGCAAAGGCCGCCGTGGCATAGCCCCACATGCGCTTGTGCTGCACGGGGCCGATCAGCTGCATCAGGTAGCCCGAGGTGATGGCCGCCATGCCCGGCGACAGCGCGCCCACCAGAAAGGACGAGGTCGCATGCCCCGCAAATCCCACCCAGAACAGCGGCATGGCAATGGCCAGGGTCTTGACCGCATAGGCGCCCGTGGTCGTGCCCCACCAGCCAAAGCGCGTGGCGCACAGCGAGGCCACCAGCGGCCCGGCAATGGCGCCCAGGCCGAACACGGCCCACTGCGTGGAGGCGTAGGCATCGCCCAACTGCAGCTCGCGCGCCAGGTAGTCCACCCAGAACACCGTGTGCGGCACAAAGCCGAAGGCGTCCGTCATATAGGCCAGCATCACCAGCACCACGGGCAGCGTCCACAGGGGCGCGGCGGGCACGGGCCGGGCATGGGGCGTGATGGCGATGGGCGCAGGCACCGGCAGCCGCCGCACATGGCGCCAGCCCAGCCAGCCGGCCCAGGCGCAGACCGCCGCCAGCGCCCACCAGACGGCGCCCAGGCTCTGGCGCGCCAGCAGCGGTATCAGCGTGGCCGACAGCAGGGCGCCGGCGCCTATGCCGCAGAACATCAGCGGCCCCAGGGCCGCACGCCGCTGCAGGGGGGTGGCCGCCAGGGCCACCGAGGGACCCAGCACCATCAGGATGGCGCCGCCAATGCCCGAGATGCAGCGCCAGGCAAAGAACCAGGGCATGGGCAGCGGCCAGGCGCAGGCCGCAAAGCTCAGCGCCAGGGCCACCCAGCACCACAGCAGCACGCGCAGCGCGCCCAGGCGTTCGGCCAGCGGCGCGGCGGCCAGCGCACCGATCAGATAGCCCAGCAGATTGGCCGCGCCCAGATAGGCCACCTGCTCGCCGCTGAACCAGCCGGCATGCACCATCTGCGGCATCAGCGCCGTGTAGGCAAAGCGCGCCAGGCCGACGCCGCTGAGCGTGGCCATGAAGCCGGTCAGCAGCAGGGAAGTTTCGTTGCGTTGGATCACGGGAGTGGGCGCCATGCGGGGAGGATGGGCATACCTTAAGCCGCCGGAGTCATCATGTCCAATGATTCAAAATGATGGCGTCGATCTCGATTGAAGATGAATGCCACTGGAGCCGCGATGCAATTGAAGTCCCTGCGCATGTTCCTGGCCGTCTGCGACAGCGGCAGCTTCGGCGCCGCCGCGCAGCAACTGCACACCGTGCAGTCCAACGTGACGGCCCATGTGAAAAAGCTCGAGGACGAGGCCGGCGTGCAATTGCTGGAGCGCAGCGCGCCCGTGCACGCAACGCCTGCCGGCCGCCTGCTGGAGCAATACGCGCGGCGCATGCTGGCCGACCATGACGAGGCGCTGGCCCTGCTGCAAGGCAGCGCCCGGGCCGCAGGCGCGCTGCGCATAGGCTCCATGGAAACCACGGCTGCGCTGCGCCTGCCGCCGCTGCTGGCGCGCCTGCACCAGGCCCGGCCCGGCCTGGACCTGGAGCTGCGCACGGCCACCACGGCCGAGCTGCTGGCTGACCTGCTGGCAGGGCGGCTGGACTGCGCCTTCGTCTCGGGCATGCCGCCCCAGTCGCGGCTGCAGGGCTGGAAGGTTTTCGAGGAGGAACTGGTGCTGGTCACCGCATTCGCGCTGCCGCGCTTTCCCGATGCCGCCCAGCTCAGCGCCGTGCCCTTCCTGGCCTTCCGCCAGGGCTGCAGCTACCGCCAGCGCATCGAACTGCTGCTGGCCACGCGCGGCGTGGCCGCACGCATCATGGAAATGGGATCGCTGGACGCCATCCTCGGCTGCGTGGCCGCCGGCATGGGCTACGGCCTGCTGCCGCGCAGCGTGGTCCAGGCCCAGCAGCACCGCTTCGGCGTGCACATCACGGCCCTGCCCGGCGCACTCGCCCAGGAAGTCGCCCGCGTGGAAACCTGGTTCGTCGTGCCCGCGCGCCAGGGCTGGTCGCCTGCGCTGCATGCGTGCGTGGAGGTGTTGGGGATCGAGGGTGTGCAGGGCGAAGAGGCCCTGTGCGTGGAAGCCGTCCCGGCAGCGTCTGCCTGAAACTCAGAACAGGTCGGAAGGCAAGGCTGCTGCCTTTTGGGCGATGTCCACCAGCATAGTTGAGCCCAATACACACCTCCATGGAAATTCAGGCTTGAGGGAGTCCTGCCATCAACGAATCTTGCTTGGGCGCAATGATCATGGCGAGGCCCAGTCCATCAAGAACGGTCAGCAGCTTGTCAGAGCCCACACCGCCCTGTCCTTTTTCGAGGCGAAAAAGCAAGTCCAGGGATACGCCGCACAGGGCGGCCGTGTCATCAATGCGCAGATGCTGCGCCTTGCGCATGGAGCGGATCAGGGCGCCGAGTCCCTGCAAGCTCACGATGACTTCGGCGCCACGGGGTATAGCTACCTCATGGGCCGGAGTTTGGGGGCGTTGGAAAGATGGCATGGGAGGATCCGAGTGATTTATGGAATTCCGAAATTCAGTCAAATTTCTGGTTGAAACGCCGGAAATTTCGGAATTTCAGAAACAGTTCCAACAAACCATGCAACCGCGTCCAATGCAGATCCTCATGAAGGCAACCGCAACACCCTCCGATACTGCATGGCCTCCGCCACATGCCCTGTCTCCACTGCCGCGCTGCCGGCCAAGTCGGCAATGGTGCGCGCCACCTTGAGCGCGCGGTGGGTGCTGCGGGCCGACCAGCCCAGGCGTGCGGCGGCCTTGTGGGCGAAGGCCAGGGCCTCGGGCGACAGGCCCAGGTGGTCGTCCAGGGCCTGGCCCTGGAGCTGGTGGTTGGCACTGCCCTGGCGCTGCAGGGCCAGCGCGCGGGCCTGGACCACGCGATCGCGCACGGTGTCGCTGGCCTCGCCAGAGCGCGCGGCCAGCAGCTCCTGCGGGGGCAGGGCGCCGACTTCCACATGCAGGTCGATGCGATCCAGCAGCGGGCCGCTGATGCGCGCCTGGTAGCGCGCCACCTTGTCGGGCGTGCAGCGGCAGCGCTGCACCGTCGACCCCCAATGGCCGCAGGGGCAGGGATTCATGGCCGCGACGAGCTGGAAGCGCGCGGGGAATTCGCAGCGCTGGGCGGCTCTGGCGATGGTGATCTGGCCGGTCTCCAGCGGCTCGCGCAGCGCCTCCAGCGCGCTGCGTGCGAACTCGGGGAATTCGTCCAGAAACAGTACTCCGTGATGGGACTGCGAGATCTCGCCAGGGCGCGGCGGCGAACCTCTGTCGATTACAACGAAAAGCTTAACCACGGCGTCACATCTTGCTACACAATGGTCTATCAGGTCTGTCGAATGGGTTGATTCAATACATTGAATTAGTTAACTGATATGAAAATTACAATAATTGACGTTACTGAAAGCGATCTTGGTGTGCGGCAGGTCCCCATGAACTACCGTTCGGTCACCGGGCGGGTGCAAACCTTGGATGGGCAGACGGTGTCATTCGAGAGCACCTTGGAGCGTGACCTGGTCTTGTTGATGGACTTCGATCCTCGGATAGCGCGCATCACCCACCAACCGATGAAGATCCGGTACCGTCTCGAGTCTGGCGAGGAGCGCTCATACACGCCTGACTACTTGGCTACTTCTCGGGGCAGTCAGCTCAGGAAGCCTGCACGGACCCTACTTTTTGAGGTCAAGTATCTGGATGAACTTCGGGATCGATGGAGCGACCTCGAAGCGGGTTTCCGGGCCGCCCGTATGGTTTGCGCACAGCGGCGTTGGGGGTTTCAGGTTGTCGATGAACGCTACATCCGCAACGACTATCTGAAAAATGTCACTTTTCTGCGTGACTACCGCTCGTATCCCTCCGATGGCAAGTCGGCTCTCATGCTCCTACAGACTCTGCAAGAGCTTCAAGTCTCCACACCTTCGGAACTGTTGGCTGCAACCTTCATGGACCTGACCAACCGCATGCAAGCTGTGGGCGCCATGTGGCGAATGGTGGCGAATGGCTCCATCGGCGCGAATCTCAGGCAAAGGTTAACGATGAAATCAGAAATTTGGTACGAGGAACCTACGCTGTATGGCAAATGAACTGCATGCTTCTGGCTTCGCTGTCCGCCCTGGAGCACCGGTGGTGTTCAAGCAGAAAGCTTGCATCGTGCGCCGTGTTCTCTCCACCGATCGGGTGATCATCGAAGACATTGATACCGGCCGCTCAGAGGTCGCGTTCATCAACCAGCTGTCTTCGATCACCACGCTCGTGCCCGAACATGAAGCTGGGGCTACAGGGGAGATGGTTGCTGGACCGTCAGCCCTGCCACCAGCGCTGCTGGCCTTTACTGCTGCCGAGATTGCGAAGGCTGAAAAGCGTCTGGATGTGATCGCTCCGTTGTTGGCAATGCGCAAGCGTTCTCGCAAAGATGTCGAGGACCATGCCAGGCAGTCCGGGGTTTCGGCAGTCACGCTCTACAAGTGGATCAAGAACTACAACGGCTGTGGCTCTCTCGTGGGCCTCATGGATGGCAAGCGAGGCGCCCCCAGCGTGAAGAAGCTTGATGAGCGGGTGGAGCAATTCATCCAGGAGGCGATAGACCAGCTCTACCTGTCGTCGCAACAACTGACGCCTCGGGATATCTATCAGACCGTGAAAGACCGTTGCGAACTCGAGCGCAAGCCCGTTCCCCACGAAAACACCGTGCGCAACAGGATCGCTGCACTTCCTCTAAACCGGGTTCGGCGCAAGCGCGGTCAAGTTGCATTGGCAGACAAGGACATGCCTACTCCGGGTGTGTTCCCCGAACCCGTCAATCCACTCAATCCGGTGCAGATCGACCATGTCCAACTCGACATGATCGTGGTCTTTTCTGACACACGTATGCCATGGGGACGGCCTTGGCTGACCCTGGCCATTGACTGCCTGACGCGCGTGATCGTCGGCTTCTATCTGAGCATGGACCGCCCTTCAGCAGTAGCTGCCGGCATGGCCCTGGCGATGGGCATGCTGCCAAAACAGGATTACCTCGCATCCCTCGGTTTGCCAGGGCGTTGGCCTGTGCACGGCAAGATTCGCAAGGTGCTGTGTGACAACGCCAAGGAGTTCCGAGGGGAGGCACTTAAGTTCGGCTGCAAGGAGAACTCCATCGACTTGGATCTTCGGCCAGTCAAGCAGCCACGCTACGGGGCCTACATCGAGCGCCTAGTGGGCAATGTCAACATGATGCTTCGCAAGAAGCCTGGCACGACGTTCTCCAACCCCCAGCAGCGGGGAACCTATGACTCCAAGAAAAAGTCTGCCTACACCTTGCACGAGTTGGAGATCGAAATTGCAGACTGGGTTGTGAACCACTACCACGTGCACAAGCACAGTTCGCTGATGAAGCCACCATTGATCGTTTGGGAGGAAAAGATCCTGGGTACAGACGGAGCAATGGCAGCCGGACTTCCGATCCAGATCGCGGATCCGGAAAAGCTCAAGTTGGACTTTCTCCCGCTGGAGTCGCGTGTGGTGTCGCCCTCGGGCGTCCGAATGAACAAGGCTGACTACTATCACGAGGCTCTCAATCGATGGATCAATGCAAGCGATCCCGACCATCCTTCGGAGAAGCGCAAATTCACCGTCAAGTACCATCCTCGGCGCCGGCGTGAGGTGTGGTTTCTCGACCCCGAGGTCAAGCAGTACGTGAAGCTCGATCGCTATCCATTTCAAGCTCCCGGAGATGACGAGGTTGACGGCTACGTGGGCGTGGAAGAGCACATTGCGATTGAGGCCCGCAGGCAGCACGAAGGAAGCCAGCTGGAGGACAAGAAAGCCAAGGCAGGTTACCGCTTGCGTAGCGCCCACAGAGAGGCCAATGCTGTGGCAGACACGAAGAGAGTGAGGCGAAAACCTCCATCCTCGTCGCCTCGAAGTGGTGGCGCAGACCGGTCGGTTGTCGAGACGCAAATGCAGCCTGCGCGGGAGCCTGTGGGATCGGGGGCCAATCCCTTTGAAGCATTCTTGAGCAAGAAAATTACGGGCTTCAATGCGTAGCGTGACGATGAACCAATTTCCTCATCTACACGAAGCTACGGCTCAAATGCTGGAGGCTTCACTGCCCGAAAAGCTGGAGTTCGTTCGCTCGAACCACCTGTTCGGCTACCCCGCCTACGACCATATTTTGCGAGACCTGCAGGATCTGGTGGCGTTCCCTCGTTCGCTTAAACCTGAGTGTCGCGCTGTCATCGCAGACAGCGACAATGGCAAGACCACGTTGACGCGGCAGTTCATTGCCAACAACCCCATCGTGCTGGATGAGGCCGGTTATCCGATCACCAAGGTGTTGTGGGTCGAGACACCTGCGAGTGCTGATGAACGACGGCTGTACAGCGCGATCCTGAGTGCCTTGAACGTGACGCATCGGCCCGACGCCCCCCCAGCACGGCTGGAAGCGCTTGCGCATGAAGAATTGGCCGTGCAGCGCACTTCTGTACTGGTCCTCGATGAGTTGCACGCCATGCTCAACAGCCCCGCGCGTCAGCAAAAGCAGTTCATGGCCTCGCTCAAGAGGCTCTCTAACATGCGTCAGTTAAGCATCGTGGCGTGCGGGACTGTCGACGTCTCAAGGGCCTTGGCTATCGATACTCAGTTCGTCAGTCGTTTCACTCGATTGGCGTTGCCCCGTTGGCAGGCAGATGAGAGTTTTCTCAAGCTGCTCGCATCTTTTGAGCGACTGATGCCGCTCGCCAGGCCCTCAAATCTGACTGCCCCCAAGATGGCGCTTGAGGTGTTCAAAAGCTGCGATGGCACCATCGGGTCCGTACGAAAGATCACGCTCCAAGCTGTCGAGCGCGTGCTCAAAGATGGTGGCGAGCGGGTGACGTTCGAGATTCTGCAAGGCGCCTGCCAGTCTTTTACCAGGAGCCGCTTGGTCACGGCACCGCGGCCGAGCTGAACAATCATGCAGCCATATTCCCAAGAGACGCTGGGCTCGTTCTTGGTGCGCTGGGCATGGGCTCGGGGGGAGCAGCCTGCAGTCTTGTCTCATCGACTGGGCCTGGGCTACTTCGTTTGGACCAGGGATCTGGACCGCAGCTTGTCCGAGGAGATGTTGCAAGCCATTGCAGCGGCCAGTGGCTGCAGGCTGGAGCAGGTTCGTTGTATGACCTATTGCAGTCAGCTGGCTGCAGCAGCAGTACCTGTGCACCGCAGCGGCTTTCTGCCTTGGCTGCTGCCTTTAGGGATCTACCATCGGCGCAGGCTTCGTTTTGGGCAGCTGTTCTGCCCTGCTTGCCTAAGGGAAGATATGCCGCGCCATCTGCATATGCACTGGCGCTTGGCTTCATCGTGGATTTGCCTCAGGCACGGCGTCAGTCTCATGGATGCGTGTCCGCACTGTGGCGCCCCGTTCGCTCCATATCGAAACGACTCTCTTGTTTTGGGGCGGTGCGAGTGTTGCGCCTTTGCTTTGTACAGCGCACATCCATCTACCTGTTCTGCGCGGCAGCAGGCGCAGCAAGAGCGTGTCGATGCGTTGTGGAGGCAGGCGTTTCTCGGGCACCCGCTGCCTTTGGCGTTGGCCTATCGGTTGATCACTCAGAGGGCGAAAAAGGCTCCTGATTTTTCAGGCGCAGGAGAACCGTGGAGCTACTGGCGAATCTTTGCTCGCAGCCACCTGCTGGAGAACGCCTTGGCCAGGTTTGACGAGGATATGGAGTGCTACACAAGAGAAGTTGGAGTCCACGAGTGTTACGTTCGTGCTTTGCCGCAGGCACGTACGACGCCAAGGTCGTGCTGGGAAGTGCCGCGTGATCCTCAGCTGCGGGCCCGCAGGATCCTTCAGATTGCATTGCGTTTGTCGGTCAGGCGCTCCACTGCATCGCGTGTGAAGGCACGGCTATGACCCAATCCAAAGCTGATGGGTCGCCGGGACAATATTTCGCACATGCACTGCGTTCAGCGTGCGGCAACTGTGGGCGATCGATGGACAAGGCCCACCGCATCCATCATGGAGTGAAGTACTGCAGCATTTGCTACCCAGCAGTTTTTCCTCCGCGAACCTGCCAGATCTGCGGCGAGACGGCCAGAGCCCACAAGCATGCAACCTCGTCGGTATGTGGGAAATGTGCACGGCAGGACCGCACATGTCTGCGTTGCGGCCGTTTGACTCCCCAAGCCGCTTTGCGGGTCGGAGACCGCGTTGCATGCGCATCATGTGCGCCTTATTACCGCACTTCAAGACCTTGCGATACGTGTGGAACGTAAGCGTTCCGCGAACCCATCTTTCATCTCACCGTTGAAGCTGCGAACCTCGGGTCTTCGCAATCAACGAACGAGACGAGGTGGACATGGATCGACAGCAGATGGAACGGTGCCTGGAGCAAGTGGCGGCGTATCGTGCCTCTGGCCAGAAGGCGCAGGTATGGGCCGAGGCCAACGGGGTGCCAGCGGGAACGCTGCAAAGCTGGTGCGCACATGCGCGGCGCTGGCAGGCGCGGCTCGACGGCGTCAGCCCTGAGCCCTCGCCAGCCGCCAGGCCGAGCGGCTTCGTGGCCGCCCGCGTGGCGCCTGGTGCCGCATCGACATCGGTGCGCGTCGAATTGAACGTGGGAGGCACCCGGCTCGATCTGCATTGGCCGCTGGCGCACACGCGTGAACTCGCTTCGCTGCTGCGGGAGTTCGGCCGATGATTCGCATCGACGTCATCTGGCTGGCGCTTGGCGCGGCCGACCTGCGCGGGGGCATCGACACGCTGTTGGCCCAAGTGGTGCGCGGCTTCGCGCTGGGCGCGCAAGCCCACCACGCCTACGTGTTTGCCAACCGCCGCGCCGACCGGCTCAAGGTGCTGGTCTACGACGGCGCGGGCATGTGGCTGTGCACCCGGCGGCTGCAAGCGGGCAGCTTCGCCTGGCCGCGCCAGGACACGGGGTCACTTCAACTCACGCGCGAGCAGTTCGACTGGCTCGTCGCGGGCCTGCCGTGGCAGCGCCTGGGCAGCGCGCAGCCGCAGTCGATCACGGTGGTCTGAATGCGCTCGATTCGAGGTCGGGATTTGCGCGTTTGTCTATTGGAGAAAGTCATGCCTCGCGCGCACGCGCGCGAGGCATGATGGCGGCCATGCTCGAAGGCCCGGACACCCACACGATCGATGCGCCGGGCGCACTGGATTCGATGCAGGAGCTGCGCGATGTGATCGGGCGCATGCAAGGCGAGCTGAAGTTCAAGCAAACCAGGATCGAGGCGCTGAACTTCGAGATCGCGCGGCTGAAGCGCTGGCGCTTCGGCTCCTCCAGCGAGAGCCTGGAGACGAGCACGCAGGCGGTGCTGTTCGATCAGATCCTGGCCGACACGGCGCTGGAAGACCGCGCCGCCCAGCAAGACCAGAAGCCACCGGTAGCGCCACCCCGGGCCAAAGGCCAGGCGGTGCGCCAGGCGCTGCCGGCGAGCCTGCCGCGCATCGATCACCATCACGAGATCGAGCAGACCCACTGCGAGTGCGGCCAGCCCTTCAAGCGCATCGGCCAAGAAGTCAGCGAGCAGCTCGATTGCGTGCCGGCCCAATTCTTCGTGCTGCGCCATATCCGCGGCAAGTACGCCTGCACGTGCTGCCAGACGATCCAGGCCGCGCCGATGCCCGCGCAGATCATCGACAAAGGCATCCCCGCGCCGGGCCTGCTCGCGCAGGTGGTGGTGGCCAAGCACGACGATCACTTGCCGCTGTACCGGCAGGAAGAGATCTACGCGCGCTCTGGCGTGCACATCCCGCGCTCGAGCATGGCCCAGTGGATCGGCATCTGCGGGGTGCGTCTGGCACCGCTGGCCGATGCACTGAAGGGCTTCATCCTCAGCCACGGTGTGATCCACGCCGACGAGACGCCGGTGTCGCTGCTGGCGCCGGGGCGCGGCAAGACCAAACGGGCCTACGTCTGGGTCTACCGCACGACCAACTTCGTGGCCCAGCGCGCGGTGCTGTTCGACTTCACCGCCAGCCGCGCCGGCGAACATCCGCGGCGCGTGCTGCGAGGCTTCGGCGGCACGCTGGTCAGCGACGATTACAGCGGCTATTTTGGGCTTCAGGCGCAAGGCGTCAGCGCCGCACTATGCTGGGCCCACGCGCGGCGCAAGCTGTTCGAGGCGCACGAGTTCAACGCCAGCCAGATCGCCGGCCAGGCGGTGGCGCTGATCGCAAAGCTGTACGAGGTCGAGCGCGAGGCGCGCGAACTCGAACCCCAGGCACGGTGGCTGCTGCGCCAGCAACGCTCCAGGCCCATCGTCCAGGCCCTGCACCTCTGGCTGACCGGGCAGCGCCAGAAGCTGGCCAATGCCGACGTGACGGCCAAGGCGATCGATTATTCGCTGAGCAATTGGCGCGCGCTCACGCGCTACCTGGACGACGGCGACGTCCCAATCGACAACAACGCGGCGGAGAACGCGGTGCGCCCGCTGTGCGTTGGCCGCAAGAATTGGCTTTTTGTAGGCTCGCAGCAGGCCGGCGAGCGCGCTGGCGTGGTCATGAGCCTGATCGAGTCGGCCAAACTAAACGGGCACGATCCCTGGGCCTACCTCAAGGACGTCTTCGAGCGTCTGCCCACGCTCAAGCAGCGCGACCTCGCGCAGCTGCTGCCGCACAACTGGCGGCCTGCCACCGACATCGCCGTGCCAAACGCGGCGCTCGCCGCCGCCGCGTAGAACCATCCTTCAACACGCCGTCATCGACGGCGCAAGGGTGTCGTTCGCGGAACGCTTACTGTGGAACGCCGAGCGCGAGGCTGAGCAGGTCGCGCGGCTTTCCTGAGCGTGGCCAGATGTGTGAGCGTTGTCTGCGCAAAGTTACTCAGGCTACCTGCAGCCACTGTCACAAGCACCGCACTCAGTACTTTATGACGCTCGCTGGTTGCCATCTTTGCAGCAAGTGCTGCGAACTGGATGGTCCCAGCCATGACTGTCCAGATTGCGGCTCGCGCGTGCAGGGAACGGGCTTCTCGCCTTGTTTCAGCTGTTCCATCAAGCGCGGGAATGTGAAACGGCAGCAGTCAGCCCAGCACATGCTAGTGACTCAACAGGCGAAGCAGCTGTACGCGGACTTCACGCAGTGGGGCAATTCATCGCAGCGGGCAAGCAAGTTGGCGGCGCATGCTTCGCGCTACTTGCAGTTCATCACTCGCATAGACATCGCGCTGCAGCAGGCATCCGTCCCGTTGGACCAGGCCGTGTTGCTGGAGACCTTCACAACGCAGGAGCTGCGGCAAATGGGGTTGCTAATGCAGTTTTTGGTGGAACAAGGCGCTTTCCTCCAAGACGCTGCAGCGCGCCGCCAAAACTCGGATGAGGCCTTGGTGCAAAGCAAGCTCAAGGGCGCTACAGGCAAGCCCTGGGCCGCCGATCTCCAAGCCTTTGATACGGCGTTGGCCCAACGGCAAAAGCCGCTGAATGTACGAAGTCGCAAGTCCTATCTTTCTGCTGCCATTGCCCTGTTGACTGCCGCCAAGGTGGGACGCGCAACGCAACTCAAGCAGGAAGCAGTCGATGCACTCTTGCGAAGCAAGCCAGGCCTGCGCGCATCACTGACCCCCTACTTGTCGCACTTGGCGAGCCGGCACGGGATGCGCCTGAAGGTGCCCGGCAAGCGCACGGCACCCAGACAATCTCTGCTGCCGCAAGCGCGGTACGCAAGGCTATTGATGGATGCCATTGCGGGCAAACCTCCTCGCCCAACTGAGTTGTCGTTGACCGCTACGTTACTTGCGCACCTACTGAACGTGCCACTGACGCAAATACTTCAGCTGAGACACCAGGACGTTGACTGGGCGACAGGGTTGCAGATGCGCCTGAAGGATCGCTGGATGGAGGTGCCGCAAGAAGTGGGCGCGTTTGTCCGAGCGCTGCAGTCACCAGAACATTTGGGTGGGTCAGACTTCAACCCTTGGGTGTTCCCGGGCCGACTGATAAGTGACTGCCTCAGCACATCTGCTGTTTCCTACCATCTGAGAAAGTACGAAATCCCGACGAACCGAAAGCAAGCACGCCACTGAACCGAAGATGCCCAAGGCATCTACAGGCTGTAGCGAGCTTCAGCAATCAGATGCGCTACGGAATACGTCAACGACGGTCTGGATCTATGTAAAGATGCCGGTGGGTAGCATCGTCGGATGCGCCACGGTGACAGGCCTGCACACACTCGCTCCCAGTACTCTGTGGAGGCGATTCGGCACTGTATCCGGGCTCAAGCGCCACGAGTTCTTTGAGTATTTTTCGGGTCTGCCAAAAGCCTTTGCACTGGGGCTGAGCGAACCTACACAACTCGCGTCTCCCATACCGCTGAGCAAGCTGCGCGACATGGCGGGCGGCTTTCATCCACCGCAGTTCTTCGCCAATGTCGCCAGCGATGGGCCTTTGCTGCACGTGATGAGCCAGGCTCTTCACGGCAGACCTCACAAGTCGCCCAACCTGCAGCGAGAGCTGGAACTGGCGTGAGGCGTTCTCGGAAAACGCCGGGACCGAGATTAGGCTCTACGGCGATCTGCCGCAGCAGCCATCTCTGCTAGGAACGGCCCTTCATGTTGGGCAGGTTGAGCGATGAGAAAGGCGTTGCGATCTTGGCCGACGATCCACGCAGGAGGCTTGCCCCGTCCTGTCCATGTGGCGCCAGTAGTTGGATTTTGGTACTTGGCCGCGCCTTGCTTTTTGCTTTTGGCGGGCAGCAACGGAAAGACTTGCTGAGAGGTGAGGCCAAACTCGGTGACGAGCTCTTGTACGCGACGAAGTGCGGCTGTGGCTTCAGTTTTCTTTGCCTTGGCGATTTCTGCATCCAGAGCAGCTTTCGCGGCCAGTAGTTCGGTCAAATTCATAGTCATACCTTGGTCCATGGGCGTTCGCCATCACGTGTGGCGCCAACAATTATCGGGCTTACTTGGAACTGACTGAGCCTCGCCGCCAGTAAAGATCAGGTCGGTGGGGATAGTGAACGGCAAGGAGCATCCGTCCCTGCTGCCGTCAGTTTCATTGCTCACGGGCATCCAGGGCCGTGGCGATCTGCAACTCCCTCGTTGCGTCGATAGTCAAACGCAGTGCACGGCGCACAGGGTCCACTTCAGCAACGGGGGAGCGCGACTGTGCTGCTATCGCACCGAGGCAGTGGTTGATGACGGATGTCGGGGCACCGAGTTGCTCGCGCTCGTACCGCGACAAACAAGAACGATCTACGCCAAGGAGCTTCGCGAATTCGGCTTGGGTGCGCTGTCCTCGTGCCTGCCTGATCAGTTCACTTTGTCGTGTAGGGAACGTTTGAATACTCATTGATGTGCTATAGATACATCATATGTGCAACAATAGCACAATTTGATAGTAGCCTCACCTACAATCAAAATTAGAAACAACATGGCAAGAGCAGACCAAATCAAAGCGCTTTTCAGAGCCTACGCAGGTAACGAAGACGCACAGTTCATCTCCGTGGCACTTCAAGTCGCTGCGGATGAAGCTCGCCGTGGTCACTCAAAACTTGCAGCGGAGCTGCGAGAGCTCATTGAAAAGGCGCGAGCCCCTGCTGCCCCCCGTGCGCGCGCACGGACATTGCCTCTTGTGCAGCCTCGCGGCGAACTGGCTGAGCTGCTGACAGCGCAGTACCCTCAGCACCCTTTGAAGCACATGGTCCTGTCCAGGGAGGTGGAGCAGAAGCTGCAACGCGTGCTCCTGGAGCAGCGTCAGCATGAGCGTCTCAGTGAGCATGGATTGGCGGCTCGCCGCAAGCTCTTGTTGGTAGGGCCTCCCGGCACAGGCAAAACGATGACGGCTGCCGTGCTCGCTACGGAGCTGAAGCTGCCGCTTTTCACCGCGCGGTTTGACAGTCTCATCACCAAGTTCATGGGGGAAAGCGCCTCTAAGCTTCGCTTGGTCTTCGAAGCTCTCAAGATCACCCGCGGTGTGTACTTTTTTGACGAGTTCGACTCGCTGGGCATGCAGCGGGGGGGGCAGCATGACGTTGCAGAGATGCGCCGCACGTTGAACATGTTCTTGCAGCTGATCGAGCAGGACACCTCGGACAGCATCATCGTGGCGGCAACGAACCACGGAGCTTCTCTTGATACTGCGCTCTTTCGCCGCTTCGACGATGTGATTCGATATGCCACCCCAGACGAAGCGCAAGTCGATGAACTGCTGCGCAATCGTTTGGCGATGATGGCTCCTGCAGACTTGAACTGGTCAAATCTGGTCCCCCGTGCAGTGGGGCTTTCCCACTCCGAAATCACCAAGGCTTGTGAGGACGCCATCAAGGACGCCATCCTTGACGAACGATCGAGCATTTCAGAAAAAAGCGTTCTCACCCACCTGCAGGAGCGAGCTGCAAGCCAGCTGCACAACTGATCGGCCCGGCCGTCCGGCCGGCCGGTCTGGTACATTGAGGTAACAAAATGAATCGTTGCCCTCACCATGCCAGATCTCGATCATTTGTCAGTTACGGGATTCACTACCGACCGAAGCTTCCAGTCGACACACTCGTTTCCCAAGCCATCGGAGCTTCAGCGGGACCGGGAGCAGCATGGCAGCGCGTTGCTGCGTCAACTCGCGAAACTACGGCTAGACGCAGAAGCTCTTTCCTTGGAGCGTGCAAAGCGCGGGCTGACTACGTCCACTGGAATGATCATTGCGATCGAGTTTTCGGCTCAGGCGAAATTTGATGTCAAAGCCCTCGAGTGGCGCAAAGACGAAATAGAGGTTTTAACTGTTGCGCAGTCCGGTGGCGGAGCCCAAGTCGTTGCGCTTCATGTTCCGGAAGGCAAGCTGAGTGCGCTTGAGACTCGGGTAAGGAAGTACCTGAGCGGCCCTATGACAAAGTATGGGAAGCCTCCCCATACACAGCTCGTCAATGCAATAGAGAAAATTCGTGGAGCGGCCTTTGCAGAGTTGTGGACAGAGGATGCGGCACCACCAGCGCCTGAGAAAGCAACTTGGCTGCAAATCTGGTTGCGCAACGGTGCCCGGACAGCGAGCGCAACAGCAAAGGCATTCCAAGCAGCTGCCGTGCAGTTCGGTATTCAGGTCGAAACGAGTTACCTCAGCTTCCCTGGTCGCGTTGTAGTTGCAGCATGGACGACTCGCAAAGCATTGGAGGGCGCACTCAGACTGTTGGATCTGATCGCCGAGATACGGTACGTTCAACCACACGCAGAGTTCTTTCTTTCAGATCTTGCGCCTCGTGAGCAGGCCCCTTGGGTGCAAGAGCTGCTGCAACGATGCACATTCGCCGAGCCAGGCACAAGCCCCTATGTCACCTTGCTCGACACGGGTGTGAACCGAGCCCATCCTCTGCTGGAGAAGGCTGTCGCCCATGAGGACGTGATGGCGGTGGATGCGGAGTGGGGTCCAGGTACGGATGTAGATGGACATGGAACCGAGATGGCAGGCGTCATCTGTCACGGCGACCTGGTGGCACCTTTGGCGCATGATCAGAAGCTCGATGTGCCTCATCGAATGGAGTCGGTGAAAATCTTCCCGCCTGCAGGAGCTAATCCACCACATCTGTACGGCTGGATCATGGCAAAAGCAGTGGACAAGGTCGAACAGAAGAATCCGGGACGCTCACGCATTTTTGTGACCATGACTACAGCGATCGGTCCCGGAGCAGGGATGCCTACCGAATGGTCGGCGTGCGTGGATCAATTGGCTTTTGGCTTGAACGGCCTTGACCCTTACACCAAGGGCATCAGCTGGGGTACGGACTTTGCGCTCAAACAGCGGCTGTTCGTGATGTCCGCAGGAAACGTGCCCTGGCAGGGTTGGACTCAGTACCCCGATATCAACCACTCTACTTCCATCGAGGACCCTGGCCAGTCCTGGAATGGCCTTACCGTAGGTGCCTGCACTGACCTGACCTATTTGGACATTCAGCGCTGGCCGACGTACGCGCTCATCGCACAGGGGGGTGCACTCTCCCCGGCATCGACTACATCGCGCTTGTGGCGAAATTCATGGCCCTTGAAGCCAGACGTTGTAGCGGAAGGTGGAAATGCGACGATTGATGACACCAATGTTCCTGCAGTGGGGCCTAGCAGCTTACGAATATTGACGACATCACACAGAATGCACCAGGGGCCTTTTGCGGAAACAGGGGACACCAGTGCAGCAGCCGCAGAAGTGGCACGAATTTGCGCCCACATAAGAGCTAGGTATCCACACTATTGGGAAGAAACCGTTCGTGCCCTGGTGATTCACGGCGCGCGCTTCACGCCCCAAATGCTGGCTCAGCTGCCGAGAGGCGCGAAGAAAAGGGACATGAGGGAACTCTTGCGCACCTATGGCTTCGGCAAAGTCTCTCTGCAAAATTCCTTGGCTTCGGCTGAAGACGCTCCCACTCTCATCGTTCAGGACACAATCGTTCCGTATCAGCTTGAAAAGAGCAAGGTCAAACTCAAAGAGCTGAAATTGCACAAATTACCTTGGCCAGCCGATGAGCTAGAGGCCTTAGGTGAAGTTGCGGTGGAGATGAGGGTAACTCTATCCTTCTTTGTAGAACCGAACCCCAGCCGCAGAGGGTGGCAGAGCAAATTCCGATATCAGTCTCATGGGCTTAGATTTGCTGTCAAAGGTGCCAGCGAAGATGAGGTGCGCTTCAACCAACGAATCAACAAGCTCGATCGCCTTGAAGATTTTGACGAAGACGAAAGCCTGTCGGACCCCGATATGAACGAGTGGCACATCGGGGCAGTGCTACGCGCTAGAGGCTCTGTGCATAGCGATGTCTGGAGGGGGACTGCGGCACAGCTGCGTGAGAAGTCGCACATCGCAGTGTTCCCCATTGGCGGTTGGTGGAAGGACTGGCCAGGAGCCGAACGCGCCGGCAAGTCCACCAGGTATTCGTTGGTCGTTTCACTGCGCCCCATCCAAGAGGTGGACGTGCCAGTAGATCTCTATACGCCGATCGCCACAGAAATCGCAATCGTCAACGCTGTTGACATCACTGCTTAGGCATACCCGAAGAACGTTATGCCCTAACTGTACTTGGCCGTCAGTGCCAAGCGCTGGCCTTTCGCCTAGTCTCTCGTGCACTTCATCAGTCCAGCATGTCTCCCGTTTCAGATACCCAATTCGCCCGCCTACCTCTGAATGACACTTTGTACCGATTGGTTGGCGCCGCCAAAATACTCCCCAAAATTGATGAGATGGAGACGCCACGCGTGCAGCTGTGGTTTGCTGAGATTGATAATCATGAGCCTGAGCGTCTTGCCTATGCCCGAAGAGCCAGCGGAGCTTGTAGCCTGTTGTCGGTGATTGAATCAGCGGGTTCTTTGCCAGCATTCCCGTTGGGTTCGTTCTGGCACGATATGACCAGACAACATGGTTTGATCATGGGTGATCAAATCAAGATTGAAAACCTTCGCATTCCCCCGCAAAAGTGGATACTTGTTCATCCAAAAGACTACATCCGTATCCACGGGCACTACGGTATACAAGAATTTCCCCTGAGCGGCGAAGACATAGCTGGACAGCTTCACGACCTTAGAGATGCGCCATATTATCGTTGCTATAGTGACACGGGACTGGAACTTATTATTCCTGCCTACGAGGTCTTCAGGAGATTTTATGGCGTATGCTCCTTTTTATCAAATGCGTTACTATCCAATCATTGGAACAATGAGTTGGAGAATTTAATTGTAGGAAGTGAAACGGGATTCACGCCAGAGGGTGATGTCTATAAGATCCTAACAAAACAAAAATTGTCTTCCATCAGCTGCCGCGCCATTGCACATTTCCAGACTTCTGAATACGCCAACAAGCAGGCACAGGGCATATTTGTGGGCATACAAAACTCCCGGAGGTCGGGAGTAAGTCACCCATGGGTTCAAGTTCATCCGCACTGGACTGAAGACAAGGAAAAAGACGATATAACACTGTCATTTCTTGGTCAACAGCTTTCAAGCGGGGCAATTCTAGTGATGTGGATTTATAACTCTGAATTTCCGCCTCCTCCCGTGCCTCTCGTTCGTGTCCTGGCTAACCAAAAAATACCGATAAATTCGCAGCAGTCTTCACAAGCATTTTCTGAGCCTGCAGGACAACCCAAAGGCTTAAACGGAGACCCTGTGGTTATCCATCCGCCAGCAGATACCAGGCTGGGAAATTATGTATCTCATCTTGCGATCAACGAGATGTGGTCTGATTTACCTGACATGAGGATTGAATATAAAAAGGTTACTTTTACAGATCAGGCCATAAAATCTGATGAAAAATCATACAAACGCAAAAAGAACCATGGTACCGGGCATAAATCCTCGTCGGGAAGCCTCAGCAGCGCTTCCCTTAGCGCCCACGCGCAAAGCGGAATAAAGAACAGATTCAGCGCTCTGGCCGCGTGTTTCATGCAGCTTGAGAAAGAAAAAGTCATTAAACAGAGATTGGACTATGGATTAATAAATCCTGTCGCTGTTGGGAGTGCAGTATATTGCATGCTCCCTACTAAACTTGGAACGACAGATATTCCTTGGGCCATTGTGGGTAGAGGAGACGATGCCAGAGGACGGCTGTGCTGGGTGAGTGAAATTGAGCTGCCTGATGGCTCATTACAGTATTTCTTTGAACTTGAAGTTCTGGATGAAGAAGCCTTCTATGCTCTGATAGTCAAGCCTATTGAAAACGGTGCGAGGCTTCCAGAAGAAAGTCTGAGCGAAATCCTAAAGCTTGCTGTTTTGACAAAGGGTCGCTGGAATAATGGGGACTGGAGAAATCTGGAAAATTCAGTAGTAAGGGGACGCATTAAACACAAGTTCGAAAATGGTGTGCTTAGTGCTGACTACGTCCGACGAAAACTTCTCTGAAGTGCGCCTTGTCTCTACAGGCTTAATAACCGCTCTGTAAGTTCTTCCGCTGTGACAGCAGTCAAACCAGTCCTTCCATCCACAAGGAATACGGATCTATTGAAGGGGCGAAAAAGCCAGGATCTATCGTCGATCGCAAGCCAGGGAAACACCATACGATCGTTGTCCCGAAGCCAAGCATTGCACTCGGCCTCACGTTCATAGGCAAGAAGGGAATTTGGAACGTCGTGAAGTTCCGCAAAGCGAGGTGTCACATCATGAACGCGTGAAGCAACATCATCGGAAAAAAGTGAGCGCAGGCTCTCAAGCGAGCGTTGAAGGCGCCAGGTACTTGTGATGACCACGTCCCAATCCGTGCAACGTCGCAGCACGTTCTCGAACACAGGCAAGCAACACAAGTGCTTTGACTCGTGGCAGAACTCGGGATGGATCACTCCATCAAAGTCCAAGAATATTGTGTTCACGCTGCAATTGTAGTGTTGGCGGGTGCCCAAAGGCTTACACCCATCATCGTCATGGTCTAGTTGAGTTCTTTAACGATCCAAGGAGTTAACCAGTTATGCAGAGTTACTCGCAACGCGTTCGAGATAATATCCTTCCCTTATCTGTGGGCTCAACCCTTCCCGAAGCATTTGAAGAATGGTTATTCACCGATGAAGTAATTGATCATGATCATAAAGATGAGATCTGTGAACTGTGCGAGCAAGACGGCCTTCGCTATCATTTCCGTATAAAGAATCAGCTAACGAATCACCATCTATGGGTCGGATCACATTGCATCTTGCGATTCAACGTCTCTGTTTTCGAACAAGGACGCAGGCTTTCACCAGAGGAAGCCAAACGTAGACTGAATCGTCTCGAAGAACAAATGCGCATGGAATCTTGTATCAATGCGCTGGAGAGGGTGGCTGCGACTGAGAACAACGACATTCTAAAAAATGCACTTACCTATCTCAGGAAGAATAAAAATCTAACGCCGAAATATGCATTCGTCGTTTTGTGGCGACTCAAGATTAATCAAATAGACCATAATCCCGGATTTTTTAAGATCACTCTAAAGACTGCCAAGCAAAGATCGGATTTGCTCTCAATGGACGAGAGTAGGGTGCATTTAATATGGCCGGCCTTGACGTCCACCCAGCGCGACATCGCCATTCGCTTGGGACATACACCTCCTCGATTGCGAGGATAGAAATGTGAGCTTTACCCCCTAGCTCGCTAAATGGTGAGGCAGCAGTCCGATTTTTTGAGTGTGCGCGGACTAGGGCCGGCGAGGCGCCTTGCGCAGCTGCACGGCGGCTTGTGCCCTGCCGCGAGGCGCACGGTGGGCGTTGATTTTTGGAAGTTCTGGGTCAATGCGTTTGAAGAAGACCCTATGACTTTCAATGGTTGCCGACTAGCGCTGCATCACATTTCTGAAGCATGTCTCTAAGCGCCATGAGCGTCTGCGGATCAGAAAGTCCTGTCTTGCCATCACACGCCACCAAGCGATCCAGGATAGTGGTGGGCCAATCCTCAATGTCATCGTCTAAGGCCAGCCATTGCCTGGGCTTTCTGCGTGTCACGTCTTCCAAGATCTGCTGGCCACGCGAAGTGTTTCTAAAGCTCGCCAGGATCCATGGATCCGCTCCATGAACACGCTTGTGAAAAGTGCCACCAATGAAACGGGTACGCAGTTGTTCCGGCAATCGCTGCAGCGTCTTGGCATAACCAGGGCGGATGCACCAGGTACTGCTGAGCACAAGGGAGACTTGCGGGTACGGGGCGAGTTCTTCTTGCAAAATGGGAAGCCACTCGAACAAGGAGTGCCCAGTGGCTTGGTATGGACTCATGTAGATGCCACATCGGGGGTGCCAAAGCACGGCTTCGTGGTGAACTACGCCGTCAAGGTCAAGGTACAAAACCACGTCAGCGCTGCGAGGCGAAGACGCAGGGATGTAGGGGGCCGAGATGCCTGTGGACATGCTTGTCATTTCGGCATTTTCACGCCATGCGATGTGATCGTGGTCGGTGACCTTGGGGGGCAAGGGGCATCCGCCTACGGCGTGCCACTGCCTGCACCACGACACTGATGCCAGTAGCCCAGCCCGCCAGCGGTCCTTGCGACAACCCGACCACTCGCCCATGCCTCTTCCATCCCCCTCTTCAGAATCTGCGACGACTCCCGCACCAGTTCCTGCGCACAACGATCCCACGGCAGTGTCCCACCCCACCGATGGCTGCATTCGTGTTCGTGGCGCGCGCGAGCACAACCTGAAGAACGTGGATGTGGTGATTCCACGCAACTGCCTTGTGGTCTTCACTGGGGTGTCCGGCTCGGGCAAGTCATCGCTCGCCTTCGGCACCTTGTATGCCGAGGCGCAGCGCCGATACTTCGAATCGGTCGCGCCCTATGCGCGCAGACTCATCGACCAGGTGGGCGTTCCGCAGGTTGATGGCATTGATGGTCTGCCCCCTGCAGTGGCTCTGCAGCAGCATCGTGGCGCACCCACGGCGCGGTCGTCGGTTGGCAGCGTCACCACTCTTTCCAACCTGGTGCGCATGCTTTACTCCCGTGCTGGAGCGTACCCCGCGCACCAACCTATGCTGCATGCGGAGGATTTTTCACCCAACACCCCGCAGGGCGCCTGCCCGCATTGCCATGGACTGGGCCGTCTTTACGACGTGACAGAGGCGTCCATGGTGCCGGATGATTCGCTCACCGTGCGCGAGCGGGCCGTTGCCGCCTGGCCAAGCGCCTGGCAGGGCCAAAATCTGCGCGACATTCTCACAACGCTGGGGCACGACATCGACGTGCCTTGGCGCAATCTGCCGCGCAAGACGCGCGAATGGATCCTTTTCACCGACGAGCAGCCCACCGTGCCGGTGTACCCGGGACTCACGGTTGACGAGGTTCGGCGCGCGCGCCAAGCGGGCCAGCAGCCCAGCTACATGGGCACATTCACCGGCGCACGTCGCTATGTGATGCAGACATTTGCCACCAGCCAGAGCGCGATGATGAAGCGCAAGGTGTCCAAGTTCATGGTGGGGACGCGCTGCCCAGTCTGCCATGGCAAGCGGCTGAAGCCCGAGTCGCTTTCTGTCACCTTTTGCGGCCTGGACATTGGCGATCTGGCTCGCCTGCCCCTTGACGCCTTGGCCGATGTGCTCCGACCTGTGGCCGAGGGCGCGACCACTCCAACCGTGACGGGCGATGCCGGTGCTGCCATGACTGCTGCTGCACGCAAGCGCGCTGCACTTCAACGGAAGGCGGACGGCGCCTGCGCCCATGCAGCCGCACCCGATGTGCGCCGCACGCCCCACCTCTCGCCCGAAAAGCAGCTGGCTGCACAGCGCATCGCTCAGGAACTGCTGGTCCGCGTGCAGGCCGTGACCGGACTGGGGCTGGGTTACCTCTCGCTCGACCGGGCTACGCCCACGCTGTCACCGGGCGAGCTGCAGCGCCTGCGGCTGGCCACGCAGTTGGCATCGCAACTCTTCGGCGTGGTGTACGTGTTGGACGAGCCGTCTGCCGGACTGCACCCGGCCGACACCGCTTCGCTGCTGACTGCTCTGCAACGCTTGAAGGACGCTGGCAATTCCATCTTCGTGGTCGAGCATGACGTGACCACCATGCAGCGCGCAGACTGGCTGGTGGATGTAGGCCCCGGGGCCGGCGAGCGTGGGGGACGCGTCCTCTACAGCGGCCCGCCCGAAGGGCTCGCAGAGATATCCGAGTCGCAGACGCGTCGCTACCTGTTCGAGGACGGCACGCGTTCACGCCGCGAGCGGCGCACCCCCAAACCCGAAGATCGAAGTCAGGGTTGGCTGACGCTGCAGGGTGTACACCGCCACAATCTGCGTGGCGTCGACGTGGCCTTCCCCACAGCGTGCCTGACTGCTGTGACCGGCGTCTCCGGCTCGGGCAAATCGAGCCTGGTTAGCCAAGTACTGCTGGAGTTGGTCACCGCCCACTTGGGGCAGCCTCTTGCGTCGAGTGAAGGTGAAAGCCTGGCCGACGGGCCGCCTGATGCCACAGCGGACGGCGATGACTCGGTCTCCATCACGATGACAGATGAAGGCGCCACTACTTCAGGCCGACTTGGCGGGGCCACAGACCACGTTCGCCGGCTTGTGCGCGTGGACCAGCAACCGATCGGCCGTACGCCCCGCTCCAACCTTGCCACCTATACCGGCCTGTTTGATGCCGTGCGCAAGCTCTTCGCAGCTACACCGGCAGCGCGTAAAAGACGCTATGACGCGGGCCGCTTTTCGTTCAACGTCGCCAAAGGCCGCTGTTCCACCTGCGAGGGCGAAGGCTTGGTGAGCGTCGAACTGCTTTTTCTGCCCAGCGTGTACGCGCCGTGTCCCACCTGCCACGGCGCGCGCTACAACTCCGACACACTGTCCATCACATGGAACGGGCTCAGCATCGCCGATGTACTTGGCCTCACGGTGGACGCTGCCTGCGAGGCGTTTGCCGCCGAGCCAGCCGTGCTGAGGCCGCTGCATGCGCTGCGCGACATCGGGCTGGGCTATTTGCGTCTGGGCCAGCCCGCGACAGAGCTGTCAGGGGGTGAAGCTCAGCGCATCAAACTTGCCACCGAGCTGCAGCGTACCCAGCGCGGCCATACCCTGTACGTACTGGACGAACCTACGACGGGCCTGCATCCGGCCGACGTGGACCGCCTGATGCTGCAGCTGGACGCATTGGTCCAGGCTGGCAATACCGTCGTGGTGGTCGAACATGACATGCACTTCGTTGCCTCCAGCGATTGGGTGATCGATATTGGTCCTGGTGCGGGAACACAAGGTGGAAGCATCGTAGCGACTGGGACGCCGCATCAGGTGGCACGTTGCACCGCCTCGCGCACGGCACGGTATCTGGCGGCAGCATTGAACAACACCACCGCAAACTGAATGGCTCGCTTGCGATCCGCAACCTTGGAAAAACCGCAATACGCTCGACAACAGCTTTTGCGTGGGCGCACGTCGATTGGTTTCTGTCGCTACTCTCTGTTCAAGGCTTGTGTCAATTCTTCGTCAATAGAATGAATTTCTTTGCATGCTTTTTGTGCGCGAGCCTGAGTTGCCAGTTGATCATAGAAATTTGCGACTTCACGAAGCTGCTCTTCATCGAGGTCCTCAATCCCAATCATACGATTGCTGGCAGATTTACTCGCCGCCAGTAACTCGTTAAGTTTAAGATGTAGTGCGACGCTGTCCTTATTTTGGCTTTGCTGGATCAAAAAAACCATAAGAAATGTGACAATGGTCGTGCCGGTGTTAATCACCAGTTGCCAGTACTCTGAGAAAGAGAACACTGGTCCTGCGGCAGCCCAGACAAGCACGCAAACTAACGCTAAACAGAAAGCAACTGGGGAACCAGCCCACCGTGTCACTTTGCTTGCAAAATGGTCGAATGCCGTCAGTATTGGGGACCTGTCAGCGTAAGAGGCACTGGACGTGTCCGGCATTGAACCCAGCACGTCTTTGGCCGAGCTATTTGGAGTATTCGTTTTAGACATGATGTGCTCGGGTAATGCTGGAGACCGTATGGTCTCCAGGCATATGTAAAACAACGAATCCGCTACACAGCAGGGGGATCGGTTTCGCGTTCGGGATGTCGATGGCGCGCAATTGCAGATACAAACTGTGCGATTGCTGAATCGTCAATCCCCACCACGATCCCGGGATCTTCATTGCCTGAAGGCAGGAGCGGCGGGATTTGTGCCATGTGCATAAGAACCGTGGAAGCGGTCATGACCATTATGGGTTTGCAATGGCGATATTGATCTTTGATAAATTCAAGTGTGTGACCATCCCTAGCCAGTTCCTTGACGCCCATTTCCCCATCAGGCAAGACCAAAGCATCGAATAGGAATCCTGGTTCGTTTTCCAGTGACGCATCGGCATCGATGACCGCACCCTTACTGGTGGTTAACGGGCCAATGTGAGGGGCAACGAAACGTGGCACCGCTCCCAGCTCGAAGAGCTTGCTATGCAGCTTGAGCAGGCTCTCGGCTTCAACGCCATTGGCAACCAAAATTGCAACCTTGCGCCCCTGGATTCCTGTTTCTCCAGGTCGCGCGAGGAGCGACAACGAGGGCGACATGTTCACCTCAGCTGCAGGAGCGCTGGTCAGCGCCTTGGGCATCGGCTCGGGCATTTCCGTGATGCCCAGCTTAGCGGCTACCTGGTTTGCTAGCTCTTCAGAGACATTGCGTAAGGAAGACACCATTCGTTCACGGATGGCAGGAACCGTGACCTTGCTCAGCTCGAAACGGAAGGCTGCCGCGATGTGGGCCTGCTCAACCGGGCTTTGGCTATCGAAGAAAAGTTTGGCCTGTGTGTAGTGGTCTGCGAATTTCTCGGGTTTCGCACGCACTTTTCCTTGGGCCGCTCTGGCTTCGATCCGTGCAGGAACGGATACAAATCCTTGGGCAGCACCTGCCTGAAAGGGGCAACCGCCGCCCAGAGAATTGGGCTCGTAGGCTACCTTGCCACGGTGAATGGCCTGCCGATGCATACCGTCACGTTGGTTGTTATGTACCTGTGTCAAAGGGGTGTTTATTGGGATCTCATGGAAATTTGGGCCCCCAAGCCGCGAGATCTGGGTGTCCACATAGGAGTGGATGCGGCCGGCAAGCAGGGGATCGTTGGAAAAGTCGATGCCTGGAACCACATGCGCAGCACAGAACGCCACTTGCTCCGTCTCGGCGAAGAAGTTATCGGGGTTACGGTTCAAGACCATGCGGCCTATCGGGCGCACGGGAACCAGTTCCTCGGGGATGAGCTTGGTGGCGTCGAGGATGTCAAAACTGAACGCATCGGCCTCTTGCTCGGTGAAGACCTGCACGCCAAGTTCGTATTCAGGATAGGCGCCGGCCTCGATGCGTTCCCACAGGTCGCGCCGGTTGTAGTCCGGGTCCGCGCCCGAGATCTTGACCGCCTCGTCCCAGACCAGCGAATGCGTGCCCGCCTTGGGGTTCCAGTGGAACTTGACGAAGACCGACTGTCCCTCTGCATTGACGAAGCGGAAGGTGTGCACGCCAAAACCCTGCATCGTGGCGAAGCTGCGGGGGATGGCGCGATCCGACATCAGCCACATCAGCATGTGGGTGGACTCGGGCATGAGCGAGACGAAATCCCAGAACGTGTCATGGGCGCTCGCGGCCTGCGGCATCTGGTGATGTGGCTCAGGCTTGACAGCATGCACCAGGTCGGGGAACTTCATGGCGTCCTGGATGAAGAAAACCGGCATGTTGTTGCCAACCAGATCCCAGTTGCCTTCGTCGGTATAGAACTTCACTGCGAACCCGCGCACGTCACGTGCCGTGTCCTTGGAGCCGCGCTCTCCAGCCACCGTCGAAAAGCGCACAAACACTGGCGTGATCTTGCCTGCCTCTTGGAAGGGCGCGGCACGTGTCAGCTCAGTAAGCGGCTCATAGCACTCGAAGAAGCCGTGGGCGCCGGAGCCGCGCGCATGAACGATGCGTTCGGGGATGCGCTCATGGTCGAAATGGGTGATCTTTTCGCGGAGAATGAAGTCCTCAAGCAAAACGGGCCCGCGCTCGCCATACTTCAACGAGTTCTGGTTGTCCGCAATAGCCACGCCTTGGTTGGTGGTCAGCACCTGACCCGCCGCATCCACACGCACTCGGTCCAGCGTGTCTACGGTGGCATTGTTGCCCTGCACAGCCTCCGTACCTGTTTTGGCTGAGGAATTTTGCTCGGACAAGGTGCTGGCGGTTGCTAGGCGCGACGCAGAAGCACTCACAGCGCCAGGAGCAGGTCGTGTCCCGCTGTCAAAGCCATGCTCGCCAGCCTTGATCGGGTTGTAAGGGCGGCCGGCAGCAAGCGTCTCAGTTTGAAGAGATTTTTCCGACAGTTGGTCCACTGCCTGTATAGAAGCAGGACCACTATCTGTATTTCGTGCTGGGGCCGCCTTGACGCTGTCCCCGGATACCTTGCCCGTCTTTTTCATCGTGATCTCCTGGGTTAAGAAAATCAGAGGATAAGGTGAGCTCGCAATAAGAATGTAGGAGGAGGTTGATAAGTTCTAGAGATGGCGTCTGGGCGAATATTGAATGGCGCAATATTTTCTGCAACTAATACCGAAACCGCAATTTTTACCCTTACCGGATTGGCTCGTTTGCGGCTTCCGCCTACTTGCCTAGGTGCCAAAATTTGGCAGACACTGGGGAGAGCGTTTTCAATATCCCGAGTGTTTAATATCATGCAAATATACAGTGTCGAAATGCGGTTCGTCTACGATGTTCGTGATGCAAGTGGCGCTGACTTTATATTTGGCTTCCCTGTCGCGGCCGACAAACAGCAAGTTATTCTTGACGAGGCCATGAAGATCAATCAACCCGTTGAGTAC
This sequence comes from Delftia sp. 11MD, assembly GCF_050907895.1. Taxonomy (NCBI): domain Bacteria; kingdom Pseudomonadati; phylum Pseudomonadota; class Betaproteobacteria; order Burkholderiales; family Comamonadaceae; genus Delftia; species Delftia sp. 11MD. The sequence continues at coordinate 332,389 of NZ_CP194333.1, forward strand.
AAATTGCCAGCCCGGCTACGACGTGGAAATCGTGTATTTCATCTCCATGCAGATCAAGGGAATTTTGAGCTGCTCTATAACTCTACTTTTTCACTAACACAGCGTGTTTTCCAATCTCGCGAATATAACGAGGTCCCTATTGGTGTGCTACCGTCAAGCACTCTGCCATATTTATATCCCAGCAGATACTGTCAGTCAGATAAGCTAGCTGCAATATCTTATAGAAACTTTGGCAAATCTGAACCTGGACTCCAGCGAATCGCCGCAGTCAGGGCTTGGGTAAGGAACTATATAGCCTATTACCCCGCAGCCGGGGCCACCACAACATCCGCTCTCGACACCATGATTGACCGGGCAGGCGGAGGACGCGAGATTGCCCACCTCACTATTAGTTTTCTGAGGGCTCTTAACATACCTTCCCGTTTGGTCACTGGCATAAGTTTTACAGAAGGTCAAAGCCAACCTATGCCAACTTTCCACGCCTGCGTGGAGGCTTTCCTGAGCGGTGGGTGGGTTTTGTTAGATCCGATAAGCACAGGAGATACGAAGAATTTCATAAGGATCGGCAGAGGACGTGATGCGGCTGATACTGCATATGCCACTATTTTCGGTGCGGTGATATCGTTGCAGCCTACAGTTTCGATGGAAAGAGACTCAAGTAATTTGACACAGCTGGGCAAATCTCCGCCCCCGGGTAATCCGAATTGCAAACAGCTTCCAAGATATTCTGGTGCCCGCCATCCTGCCGAACTTCGATTTTAATGACACTATTGTAGGTTGAACCATTTCAACACAAATTATCGGGCGCTATCAGTGGCGACCTCTCAAGAGGCTTTATCGTTTATTTACAAAATCCTTTCCTACCGCAGGATAGGTGCGTAAAATTGCATCGTCTTCTCGCGCCGATGTTGGTGGTCCTAGTAAGAGCCAAAAATCGGTTGGATTTAATTGAGGATCTTTATTTCTGCGATGTAAAACTCGCCAACTATTGCAATATTGTGTTCAAAAAAATTGTAAATATGGTGGCAGGGATTTTTGAAGAGTGGGTGATGGTCTTCGGGAGCTTCTGATTGCCGTTGCCCCATTAGAAATTGATTTTCAGGAAACGAATAAATGTTGGCCTGAGAATAATTAATTTTGGAGAATGATTTAACAATAAATGCATATATAGTCTTTGAACTATACGACGTGGCGATATTTCTTGCACCATGGTGGGGCTAAAGTTTTTCGCTTACCTTCATGAGGTGATTTTATGACCAGGAAGGAAAAGACGCCTGAGGAGTTGATCTCGGCGATATACCAAGCACTATTTAGCAGTCAGTATTCTGTCCATTTTCATGTGAAGAATTTACCAGGCATCTCGATAATGGCCCTACCTTTGCAACAAGATGCTTGTGCGTCCAATTGGGTCGTCAACATTGAATCAGGTGACCCCGAGCTTCGGGCAGCTATCAGGCACGCAGCATCCATGGTTCAACACGAGTTTGACCTGATTTCCCGTCACAGTTAATCAACGGCTCATGCATTTGAAATTCTTTTCTCGCACGCGACGAGCGGAGATAAACCGTGTGCGGGTAAACGCTCTTGTTGAATCGATATGTCAAAACACCATTGCCGGGTTTTCCCGCTACGCCTAGGATGCTCGACTGTGCAAGCCAAGGTATTTTGATCAGATGGTGGTCTGTGCGCTCATCTTACTAGGCTGATACCTCGTTAAAATCAGCAGTATGACGCCTCCTTTTCAAGATGAGAGACATCAGCGCCCACTACAGCGCTTGATTGGACGCCCTTTCTTAGCTGCTGCACTATCCCTCGGACTTTTGACTTTCCTGTTGGTCGCCACCAACGCATGGCTAGCATGGCGTGCACATGCAGACGCCTGGTCTCAGGCCGCAAAAACCTCTCGGAATCTTGGGCATTCTGTTGCACATCAATTAGACAGTGTGTTCAGCGAGGTCGCACGGGTACTTAACACCATAGAATATATAATTGAGCAAGCAGATATGGAGCCGTCGGCCCTTGAGTCGCTTCAGCCATTGATGGTCAACCATCTAGGAAACGCCGATTATTTGCATGGAATATTTGTATATGATGCCAATGGAAATTGGCTCGTACACACACAGGCGACTCAACCACCGAACGCAAACAATTCAGACCGCGAGTACTTTATAAGCCATCGCGATAGCCCGAGCAAAAAAGTGCTTATCAGTAAGCCGTTGAAGAGTCGTTCCACGGGTGAATGGATTATTCCGGTTTCCAAGCGTCTCAATGATGCTAACGGAAGATTTGCGGGTGTTGTTCTTGCTACGATTAGAGTTGGATATCTATTGACTCTTTTGGATGGATTCGATATCGGGGAACAGGGCGCCATCTCACTGAGTCTTGCTGATGGTATTCTCGTTGTACGACGACCATATTCCGTTGAGGATTTGGGTAGAACCATTCCAAATAATCCACTCTTGAATATAGCAAAGAATGAACGGGCCGGAATGCTATTGCTAGCGTCCCCTTTCGATGGAATAAGACGACTCGTCATCTTCGAGCATCTGGGAAGTAATCCTCTCTTTGTGACAGTAGCGCTCTCAGAGGAGGAAATTCTGTCTCACTGGCGTAGCGCTACCCAAGTGCAAGCCATTTGTTTACTATTACTAATTACAGTTATCGCGCTATCTGGAAGCTATGTTTTCCGTAGCATGAAGGTCCGTCGGGAGGCTGACCGTGCGCTGCATAACGCTCATGAGCAAATCATGCGGAAAAACCAACAGCTTGCCGAACTCGCGGATCAAGATGGTCTGACAGGTATATTCAATAGGCGAGCGTTCGACATACGGCTCGCAGAGATTTTTGGACAAAGCCGTAGGTATCAGCGCAAACTATCAACAATAATCTTCGATGTAGATCATTTTAAGAATTACAACGATATTTATGGTCACTTGGCCGGTGACGATTGCCTAAGACAGGTGGCATCAGCCCTTTCAGGAGCTATGCGGCGACCTGGAGACATCTTGGCACGCTACGGAGGCGAGGAATTTTTCGCAATTCTTCCGGATACTGATGGGCAAGGTGCCTTGGAAGTGGCAAATAGTGCGAGAGAAAGAATTGAAAGTCTGATGCTTGTCCATGCAGGCAGCGATATTGGAATAGTTACCGTTTCCTGTGGCGTGGCAACGGCAGACTGGAACGACACAAATTTGACCTCCGAGAAGCTGATTGACCTGTCAGACCAAGCTCTGTATGCCGCGAAACGTTTGGGTAGAAACAGGTGCATCTTGAGAGCATCTGGTCGTGCAAAGGGAGAGCAGTAGATTCCGATCGCGCCAATTGCGCAAGCTCTTCATACAGAAATTCTCTGAAAAATACTACATCATCGTCCGTGCAGGCCTACAGAAATTAATGGCTATCGGTAGGAATATCAATATCCCTATCACTCGCCCTGGAGAACGATGATGCCCAAGACACGCTATGACGAAGTCCAGCTCAAGGATTTGCTGCTGCAAATGATGGAAACGGAGCTCGGCGGAGAACAGGTTTATCGGACGGCTTTGCAATGTGCCATCAACGAGGACCTGAAAGAGGAATGGGAAAAGTATCTGGAAGAGACGTTAAGCCACCAGAACGTTGTCCGCACGACATGTGAGTTCCTGAGCATTAATGCGGACGAAGTGACGCCTTCGCGCCAGGTGGTCAAGCACATCGGATTGTCGCTGGTAAAGGCCATGGAACTGGCGCTCACTGCCGGTGATCGCAGTGCAGCGCAGCTAGTTGCTTGCGAATGTGTGGTGCATGCGGAGACCAAGGACCACGCAAATTGGGAGCTACTGGGCATGGTGGCGGAAGTGGCCACCGGTGAGACAGGTAAGGCGCTCAAGGAAGCGCATGCGCGGGTGGAGAAGGATGAAGATCATCATCTCTATCACACAAAGGGCTGGTGCCGTGAACTCGCCATTCAGAGCCTCGGTCTGCCGGCCGTCCTGCCACCGCCTGAAGAGATCAAGCAAGTGGAGACTGCCATTGGTGCATCGCGTGCCGAGCAGCAGCGCAAATCTATGCTCTGACGACCAAAATGCCGCGTAGTCAGGTTTTAAAGCCTACCGACGTGCCTCGTAGTCCGGTGGTTCTGTTGCTGGTTGATGTAATCAACCCATTTAAATTCCCGAATGCCGGCGGTTTGGTTCGCGAGGCAGTACGAGCGGCATCCAGGATCTCGAAGCTTAAAGCCAAGCTTAAAAGTCGTAATATTCCGGCAATTTATGCTAATGACAACTATGGAACTTGGCAGAGCGAGTTTTCTGATATTCTTGTCGAATGCATGGGGTTGCCTGGACCTCGTGGCGAGATAGCGCGGACTCTCGCCCCCAGTGAGACAGATCTCGTGATATTGAAACCCCAGCATTCGGCATTTCATTCCACTCCGCTTCAGCATCTCCTCGATCGCATGGAAGCGGAGAAATTGATCATCGTGGGATTTGCCACCGATATGTGTGTCATGCTTTCTGCCACCGATGCACGGATGTCAGGATATAGCGTGTGGGTGAGAGCGATTGTACGGCAGCTGAAAATCCTTCAAGAAAAGCATTTGCTTTGCGGCATCTTCGCCAGTCATTCAAGTGTTCTGTAAGAGCATCAACTGGGCGGATGGAGAGGGATGATTAAAGACCTGATCCTTTATGCAATAGCGAAGCTTGCCATATCTCACGCTGAACCGCGGCAAGCGATAGCATGTACAGACACTGATGAAGCAGCGGAAAACCTTGCCATACCAGTGTAGAGGTCAACTACATCTTGTGCGTGATTGTTATTTGGAAAAATGCGCCTCCAGCTTGACCGAGCCTCAATGCCTCACCAGATTCATGCGCGATGACCTCTTGGACTTTTGCATGTGCAAGCGCAGTCTTGGCACGCCAATCCTTGGCGCTTTCTGTACATCCCAAACTGGCGACATACCCGTCATAGAGCCCATAGGTACCGCCAAAGATGGTCAACATGGCTGTCTTGAAAGCATGCTCAGCAGCTTTGAGTTCCTCAGAGCCTAGGCTATGAGCATTTCGCAAGACCACTTCGATTTCGCAGTCGGGACTCGGGAGACCCTCAACATAGTCACGAGATGGACGTGCATCCCCGGGCGGAAGATAAGACATCCCTTCAAGGGCAGCAGCCAAGTTGGCATTTTTCTTGGCGTGGGTTTGGTAAACATTCATATTGCTCTCCGTTAACCGTAACTTTCGCTCCTGTGCATGCGAAATATTATCGAATCGGTCCAGCATCCATTACACCTTTGCAGGAGCGTTCCACCAAGCTCCAAGTGCTCGACACAGATGTTCTGGATCAGCTGGCTTGGTAAAAATCAGATCGAACTCTGTCTCAGCTATGCGGCACCGCATCTGTGCCTGGCTATGTCCCGTAATGGCCACGATAAAAAGGCGCGCGCCTAGCGCTGAGTCTCGAATTACTTGGGCCACCTCCATTCCGTCCATTTCAGGCATCCCAATGTCCAAGAGGACAACGTTCCAGGAACCCTGCGCAAGTTTTTTCAAGGCTTCTCTTGCACTGGTGCATGGCGAAGCCTCGGCGCCGTCCATTTCCAACAGTGCTGCCATCGTCTCAGCGATATCGGAGTCATCATCCACAACCAAGATGCGCATGCCGTAAAGGGGGAGCGCTCCTAGATCCTCATCCGTTGCATTCGTGTCGGGTTGATTTTGCACGCTGCCCCCTTAAGGTATCAAGAATAAAAATTCTCATTCATTTGGATGAGAAAGTTTCACCGGTGCCCAATTTATTTCAACTGTTGCCATTATTAACAAATCGGTGCAAGCTTAAGACCTGCCTACGACATTGAGGTGATAGAGAAATTCTAAGATCTCAGAGAAATTGCTCAATTCTGTCAAAGCTCGAAAATATTCCTCAGTACCTCGGCAAGACATCACGAGATGGCTGTCAACAGCTCAAGCGATAGACCACAGGATTTCCAGTTGCGCTATTGGATTCTCCAGCTGAGGATGCACTTTGTACATCTTTCTGTAATTGTTGGACTGTCGCAGCTTAGGCACTATCCCGATAAATGCATGGGGAGGTCTGAATCAGGGTCCGTGCGGCAAATGCCTACAGTTCCGCAGCCGTTCTTCTGGCGCGCGAGTCTTGCTGCAAGCTCGGCAGTAGGGTTCTACTCGCCTGACATTGCGGGCACAAAAATTGCCCCACCACTTGAGGTTGAAACTCAATTTCAGTGGCAGTTAATCTAACGACGGAGATTCTGATGAAGGCACTTACCTACCACGGTTCCAAGGATGTTCGTTACGAAACGGTGGCAGATCCTCAACTGCAAGATGAGGAGGACATCATCATCAAGGTAACTGCTACTGCTATATGCGGCTCAGACCTTCATATCTATCGTGGAAAGATTCCTGAAATGGAGACCGGTGATATTCTGGGACATGAATTCGTGGGGGTGATCGAGGAAGCAGGAAGAGGTGTAAAGCACCTGAAAAAGGGAGATAGGGTAGTCGTGCCGTTCGTCATTGCTTGTGGCGAATGTTTTTTCTGTAATAGATCACTTTTTGCTGCTTGCGAAGAAACCAATTCGGGGCGCGGGGCCATTATCAACAAAAAGTCTGCAAGGCCTGGAGCTGGACTGTTTGGCTACAGCCACCTGTACGGCGGGTACTCGGGTGGACAGGCGGAATATGCTCGAGTTCCTCGGGCCAACGCTGGGCCAATTCTGATACCGGATTTTTTGGGTGATGATCAGGTGCTTTTTCTGTCGGATATCTTGCCTACCGGTTATCAGGCGGCACTCAATGCCCGTATCTCCAAGGGGTCCACGGTAGCTATATTTGGTGCTGGACCTGTAGGGTTGATGAGCGCACTATGTGCGCGCTTCCTGGGGGCTGAAACGATTTTCATGGTGGACGATAACGTTGACCGTCTGGAATTTGCAAAACAAACATATGGCGTGATACCTATCAATTTTTCGGATATTGATGATCCTGCCGAATTTATTCTTGAAAATACCCACCACCGAGGCGTGGATGCCACGATTGACGCTGTGGGCTTTGAGGCCAAGGGAAGCGCCGTGGAGACCGTACTCACCACTCTGAAAATCGAGGGCTCCAGCGGGAAGGCACTGCGCCAGTGCATTGCGGCTACCCGACGCGGCGGTGTGGTCAGCGTTCCCGGCGTTTATGCGGGCTTCATCCACGGCTTTCTTTTTGGAGATGCCTTTGACAAGGGGCTGTGCTTTGAGATGGGGCAGACGCATGTTCAGAAATACCTCCCCGATCTGCTTGATCACATTGCTAACGGATTGATGAAGCCTGAAGTAATTATCTCGCATCGCATGGACTTGAGCGAGATTGTCAAAGGTTATGAAATATTCGAAAAGCAGGAAGAATCTTGTCGCAAGGTGGTACTAACTCCTTAGTCTGTTCAATGACAACACGAATGAAATACAGAGTTCGCCGGACAGGGTAACTCTGCCTATGCAGATTATTCGCAAAGGTTGTGAGTGCATCTCGCTTTTTGATTTTTCCGAAATCTCTAGGAGTGGATTATGTCAAAGCAAAACCGCAAGAACATGAATCATGGTCTGGGATTTTATTCCGGGGCGTTGCAGGAAAATCCGAGAAATACACGACAAGTCCATCAGAGGCAATGAGTAGCTTTAATGCCTTGCGGGGCTTTTGATATGCCAAGCACTTTTCAACCTAGTAGGAGCCTTCATGACCCAGTCCTTTACTCCGGAAGATGTGTATCTTGAAAGAGTTGTTTCCGGACTTGATGTTTCCGCGGAGAACCAAGTTGTCTGCTCCGTGAAAGGAGCCGACCGGGAAAAGGATGAGTATTTTTCGTGTCTATGGTTGATTTCCCCGGTGGGCGAAGAGCCCAGACAGCTTACCTGGGGATCGAGTCTTGACAGCGGGCCTCGATGGTCCCCCGATGCTTCCCAGATCGCTTATCTGTCCAACCGGAACCAAGGTTCGTCCCAGGTCTATCTCCTGCCTTGCAATGGTGGAGAGCCTCGCCAACTCACTAGCCTTGCGCGCGGCGCTTCGGATACGCGCTGGAGCCCCACCGGGGACAGGCTGCTGGTGATAGGCAATGTCACCGTTGACCCCAACCAGCGTCACGAAGGATGCGTCCGGGACGACGGGGCCAAGGCCAAGGCGCCAGATCCAGATTCTCCGAAGCTGTGCTGGAGGCTTCCTTACAAGCTCAACGGAACAGGCTACATCCTCGACACCCGCAGTCACCTGTTCGTCGTCGATGTGAACGATGGGCAGACGACTCAGATCACTTCCGGAGATTACGAGGTCCGCAGTGCGGCGTGGAGCCCGGATGGAAAGAAAATATGCATTTCCAGAACCCGAGAAAAACCCAATGAATATCACTGTACGGATATTTGGGTGCTGGATGTCGAGAACGACAACGTGCGCAGGGCTGAGCGCATGTCCTTTGACCAGGCCAACAGTTCATCACCCAGCTGGTCGCCCGATGGCCGATGGATAGTCTTTACGGGCTCCCTGAATTCAGGTGATCCCCAGTGTAGGCTCTGGTTGATAGATCTGGAAACCAAAGAGGTCAAAGGGCTGGGCTCCGAATCCTTGGAGGTGGTTCCCGGAGACCTGTGCTGGACCCGAAGTGGTAATTCGGTCGGTTTCATACAGGCGCGCGAGGGTGTGCAGTCCGCCGCTTTGATCTCGGTGCCGGAGGGGCAATGCAAAGTGATTGCCAAAGGCAACCGTCATCTGGATTCATTGGCCCTAGGGGATGGGTTTGTGTACACGGCAGAAGATCCGGCAAGCCCGCAGGAAGTCTATTACAAGGCAATCGGCGGGGAGCAAGAGCAGAAAATCAGCAGCTTCAATGCTTGGTGGAATGAAAGAGACAAGCTGGCTGTGATGTATAGGAGCTTTTGCGCGCCTGACGGCGATGGCGGAACGGAGGATATAGACGGCTGGGTGTTGCAACTGCAAGGCGGTATCGAGAGAAAAAGAAAAACGAAGGGGCCGCTGCTTGTTGACTTCCATGGCGGGCCGGCAAGCTACGTAGATTTGAGGTTTTCCGCCCATTCCTATTGGCAGATATTAGCCTGCGCTGGTTGGACGATATTGTCAGCCAACACGGTTGGATCATGCAGTTATGGCAGAAAGTTCTCGGACAGGCTGCGCGGCAAATGGGGTGAACTTGATTTGCCGCAGCATCTGGCCATCGTGAAGCAGCTGCAGATTGAGGGGGTAGTTGGCGACAGCATCGCGGTCAGTGGAACCTCCTATGGAGGTTTCATGGCAGCCTATAGCATTGGAAAGTGTGAATGGATTAGCGCTGCTGTTGTGTGCGCCCCGGTCGGGAATATCGAGTCTCATTTTGGTACTTCCGACGGTGGGTATTATTCTGACACCTACTCCATAGATGCGAAGAAGATTGAGTTCCACCAGCTTGCGTATCGATTGTCGCCAACGTTTCTTATGGATAACGTGAGAGCTCCCACGCTATTCATACAGGGTATGGAAGACGAGCGTTGTCCAAAGTCACAGACGGAAGAGCTTTATGTGAAATTGGCCTGTGCTGGAAACGTTAAGACGGAAATGGTTCTCTACCCTGGAGCTGATCATTCATTTTCTGTCTCAGGGCGGCCTTCGCATCGCGTTGACGCGCTTCAAAGAATATGTGAATGGCTTGAAAGTTGTATAGAAAATAGGAGTTGAGATTCTTATGAGTCCGTGAAAGGAGGTCATGTGCGATCTATGGGCAGCCGCCCTGACGGAATATTGAATCGCAAGCAAGCCGAGACGATAAAGCGTATTGCAATTGATTCGACTTCGATATTCGGTCAATTTCAGCTGGGAATCTGAAGATTTTTCAGAGCCTGGATGGGAGTGTAAATATTTGGCGAATCAGAGACGGCCAGATAAGAAAGGAGCATCATATCAGTATTGACGATTTTTCCAAGGCTTATGGACTGTGCGCAGTAAATAAGCGTTTCGCACGAAAGACAACCATACAGGGAAATATCTTATAGTGCAAAAAATTGTGCCTATTGATTTTTTACAAAGTTGGATCGGAATTTGATATGACCAAAATGAAAACTCCCCCGTCTGCCGAAGAGCATGCTAGATATATGAAAGAAGGGTCTGATGGCAGGACGAACTACAAAGCTTCTGTCGGAAATATTGGTGAGCCCAGAAACGTCAGAAACGAGCCGGATCCGAAAAATAGAGGTGGGGATTATTTTTCGGGCAGCCCCAGTAGCTTTGGGGGCGCCAGGAATGCTTCTCTGAGTAAGCAAGCAGGAAAAATTGACCATTCTCACAGCGAAGACCCAGCGCAGAACGAACGTACGCGGGGAGATACGTCGGAGAATAAGAACGAAGATTTCGCCAGTTGGCGGAAGGAAAAGAATGACGAAAAACGGTAATGTTGGTTAAGGATCCGTTTATCAGTGAGTGTGGCAGAACTTCTTGCCATACATATATTGAAAGGAGTGAGTATGAAAAAGGTATCTGTGATGGTGGCCGCAATTCTTGGTTTGGCCCTTTCCGTCGGTGCGAACGCCCAAGTCAGCAAGAAGGACCAAGAGTTCCTGAACAAGGCTGCAGTTGGTGGTCTTTATGAAGTGGAGGCAGGACGTTTAGCCCAAGAAAAGGCGAACTCATCTGATGTCAGGGCCTTTGGCGAAATGTTGGTCAAGGACCATTCCTCAGCGAACGATGAACTAAAGGCTTTGGCTACCAGCAAGAGCGCGGTCCTGCCTTCTGAGTTGCCTGCAGAAAAGAAAAACCGCTTGGCCAAGGTCGCCGAGTCCAAGCATTTCGACAAGGAGTTCATCCGGGAAGTGGGCATTGATGACCATCGCAAGGACATCAAACTTTTTGAGAAGGCCAGCAAGAACGCTGACGATCCGCAGATCAAGGCTTTTGCTGCCAAAACGCTGCCTGCCCTTGTCAACCATCGTGAGCATGCCCAGGACCTGCAGAAAAGTCTAGGCAAGTAGGAATCTTTCCTCATCCCTGCCTACATCTTTTGAAGACTACGCTCAGGCAAGGGTAGAGGAGAGCTACTCCCAGTAGCGTCTCCTGCCCTTGAAGGAGTTTTCGTGGATAGCGTGTCGCCAGCCTCGCAGCCTTTCAAGGCGATGTCTCCTGCAAGGACGCTCAGGAGGGGCCCTAAGTCACCGTCCTGCCCAGCGAATGGGGCCTGTGACTTACTTGACCTTGGTACGAAACATGGCCCTGTCGCTGCCTTCGTCGATGGAGCTGACTGTAGTCAGACCGGTATTCGGCGCGCTGATGATAGACTGTCCGCCCCTCCGCACGTTTGCCCATGTCCTCTCGGGAGGTCACGTGCACACAGGAGGCCTTTCTGAGAATTGCGTGTGTTGCGCGCCACGCTGATCCTGGGGCTGACCTCCAACAGGGCGAACTTGCGATCCCCCTGGCCAGCACCAAGTCGGACTCGGTGCCCTGCGCGGCCTGCAGGCACGTCAAGAAATCGCGCTTGAGAGCTTCGCGCCTCGATGGAGTGCGCCTGATAGAAGGCTTCTTCGCAGAGGACATCGACGGCCAATAGCGGGAAGTACAGCAGCAACTTACGCGATCACAAGGTGCGCCAGACACCCAACCCGGGAACTACACGAGCGAGGTAGAGGCTTGCTCCGAGTGGCCTGTCTCAACGGCGAGAACGTGCTGGTTCCTTCTTGCCGTGGGCTGTTCGTGCTGACGTTTACCAATATATATTGGTAAAATGTCAATACCAAAAAATTCAAGTAAAGAGTGGCAAGGAACTAGGCATGGCAGCTGAATTTCCAATTCGGACATCTGGCCAGCTAACGGCTGTCCTTCAGGCTTTCCGCAAGGAGTCGGGAATGACGCAAAACGACGTGGCCGCACGCATGGGGCTGACGCAGCAAAAGCTATCTCACCTAGAACTGAACGCCCCGAACGTCAGCGCTGATCGCCTACTGCGTCTCCTTAGTGTCCTGGGCGTCGAGTTGGTGCTCCGGCGCCCCGCCGCTGCGTCGCAAACCACCGACGGCAGTAGCGGCTACCCGTGGTGACCAGTGTGTCGTGCTCCTGAGCTCGCGACGCCTTCGAAGTAGTGCAGATTAGGGTTCTGCGGCTTTTGGTCAACGCTGTTGAGTTCGGGCTGCATAAACCATGTGCTGATCGGTCGGGTCGTAAGAACCTTGCGCACTGGGCGCGGGTGTTCGGTGCTTCAGTGCAAGCCCCAACCTGTTTGACCGCCTCGAGGTTGACGACGCGGCTGGAGGGCCTTCTTCCCCGCCGCCGACCGCTCCAAGCTGGTCGGATGCCTATTGAGAAAGGCGTGCTTGCTTCACAAGCCAATCGAAGAACGCACGCATAGGGCTAGTCATATGCACAGTCCTGTTCCTATCTTCAAAGATAAGCGTTAGGACGGGGCCGGGGAATCAGGGGGCTATCTCAGACGAGAAGGGCTGGCCGCTGTACTTTAAGCGCTACGGCGAAGCGATGCTGGTCACCACTGTGCTCGTGCCCAACAAGGCCTACAGCTCCGCCGTGATGCGGATGCCGTCGGGCGAGGCAAAACTGACGCAGCCGTCCCAACCGCTGTATGGGATCAACACCGCAGACGCGCATGTGGTGCTGTTCGCGGGCGGCTACCCGCTTTTCGTGAATGGTAAGTTCGTTGGGGCGTTCGGCGTTGGCGGAGGAAGCTGGGACCAAGATGAGAAAATCGGCCAAACGGTTCTGAAGGCCTTCGAGGCGGAGATCAAGTAAAGCGGCTGCTGGAGTTTAGAAAATACCTATGCAGGGGTTGAGCGCTCGGCCGCCCTGCCACACTGGCGGGATAAGGGGTGAGCATCGTCTGGATGGGATTCCGGAGCTACCGGATGGGGCCGAATCCAAAGTAGGCAGCGTTCGTTGGCCCCTTGGGCGAGGCAGCATCCTTCCCATCGGATGTCGCTGGCTGAATCCTTCCTTCAGATGGGGTCTGCTGTCGGTCGGTCTGCTCAGTGTCTCTTCGCGGCCCCACATCCAGGTCGGCGATCATCTCTTCCAATGCCATCAGTCCGCTGGCCATGGCGGTTTTGTAGGTTTTGTATCCTTCCTTGGCGCGATCGATTTCCTTCCATTGATCCTCGTTCACGCGTTCAGTGATGACCCATTCAAACATCCCGGGGTCAGGCTCCGCAACATGAACGGCGAGGAGGCGTAGTACATCGACCATGCCGAAGTATAGGCACGGACAACTGGTGCTGGAATGTGCCCAAACCTACGGAAACGTTAAGTCGCTGCCTACATCCGTCAACAAGGCAGCCGAGCAAACTTTCTGCAGTCAAACTGCGGAGAGCTCCATGGCCACTGGCAGCCGCACCCTCTGGAAGGGTGCCATCACGTTCGGATTGGTTCACATCCCTGTTGGCCTCCACACAGCGGCGACAGAGGAAGGCGTGGACTTTGACTGGCTGGACAAGCGCAGCATGGACCCGGTGGGCTACAAGCGCGTGAACAAGCGCACCGGCCGCGAAATCACCAAAGAGAACATCGTCAAGGGCGTCGAGTACGAAGATGACAAGTACGTGATCATCAGCCCCGAAGAGATAGAAGCAGTCTTTCCCAAGACCACACAAACCATCTCCATCGAGCGGTTCATCGAAGCCAACGAACTGCCGTTTGTCTTCTTAGAGCGCCCCTACTACGTCGCGCCGATCAACAAGAGTGACAAGGTCTATACCCTCCTGAGGGAAGCATTGATCTCCACCGGAAAAATCGGCTTGGCCAAAGTGGTGATTGCGACAAAGCAGCACCTTGCGGCACTCGTACCTTCCGGACCAGCGCTGGTGCTGTCTTTGCTGCGCTGGGGCGACGAAGTCAAAACGCTGGACAGCCTCGATCTCCCTGCGGAGGGCCGCAAGTCTGTGAGCGCAGCCGAACTCAAGATGGCCACCCAGTTGGTCGAAGAAATGTCCGGAAAGTGGAACCCCGCCGACTTCAAGGATGAGTTCCGCATTCAGGTCATGAAACTCGTCGAGAAGAAAGCCAAGGCAGGGGAAGGAAAGACGGTGCTCGAACCTGAGGAGGAAGCACCTCAGTCCGCCGATGTCATCGATCTCACCGCGTTGCTGCAGCGCAGCCTCAAAGGCGGCGGAAAGCCCAGCGACAAGTCAGCTACCAAAGCCCCGGCCAAGCAGGCGAGCAAGGCCTCCGCCAAGAAGACACCGGCCAAGTCTGCCGCGCGAAAGTCCGGTACTGAACGCAAAGCCGCTTGATCTACAGTTTCCACCTCTGGAGCCAACATGCCCGACGACAAATCCCAATCCGGCGGCCAGGACCGCAAACGCATCAGCCTCTCCCAAGAGTACGAGGTTCGCGACTGGGCGAAGAAGTTCAACGTGACGCCGGAGCAACTCGAAGCCGCTGTCCGCGCCGTGGGCAACGATGCTGCCGCTGTCGAGGAACACCTGAAGGGCATCCGGTGAGCCTGTGCGCGTCGCGACGTGGAACGTCAACAACGTCAACAAGCGTTTAGCGCTGCTGGTGGACTGGCTGCAACGCACCCAGCCCGATGTGGTCGCGCTGCAGGAAATCAAATGCCCGACGGCTGATTTTCCGACCGCCGCGCTGCAGGAGGCCGGGTACAGCAGCTTGGTGGTGGGGCAGCGCACCTGGAACGGCGTTGCCATACTGAGCCGCAATGCGGACCCTCTGCCCATCGTCACGGCGTTGCCTGGTGACTCGACAGACAAGGAGGCGCGCTACCTGGAGGCGGCCATCACGGGGATCTTGTTTGCCTGCCTGTATTTGCCCAACGGCAATCCCCAGCCGGGCCCCAAGTTTGACTACAAGCTTCGCTGGTTCGAGCGCCTACGGCGCCGGACCGAGGAGCTCTGGCATTCCGGGCACCCTGTGGTGCTGTTGGGTGACTGGAACGTTGTGCCCACGGACGCAGATATCTACAAACCCGATACTTGGCGCGATGACGCGCTGTTGCAGCCGGAGGCGCGTGCCGCCTTTGCCAGCATCCTGGCGCAAGGTTGGACGGATGCCATCGGCAAGGTCCATCGCAAGGTGCCCTTCACGTTCTGGGATTACCGGCGCAAGCGGTGGGAACGCGACGCCGGGCTGCGCATCGACCACATTCTCGTTGGACACTCGCTGAAGCTGCTGGACGCGGGAGTGGAACGCGAGGAGCGCGGCAAGGAGAGTCCGAGCGACCATGCCCCGGTGTGGGCGGAGCTCACTGTCGAAAAAGCACGAGCGGTGCGCAAACCGACCATAGCTGTCAAGAAATCGCTTGCCACGAAGAAGGCCGAGAGGACGGCGAAAGCCAAACCCCCATCCACTCCCGAACCGCTCGCACAGTACAAGGCCAAGCGCGATTTCACGAAGACTTCCGAACCCCCCGGCGCTGCTGCGAAGCTCCCTCGTCGCGCAAAGGGCGCGGCGGAGCCATTGCAGTTTGTGATCCAGAAACACTGGGCGTCCCGTCTGCACTACGACTTCCGGCTGGAGATGGACGGCGTCATGGTGAGCTGGGCGGTACCAAAAGGTCCATCGTTCGACCCCAAGGTCAAGTCCATGGCCATTCATGTCGAGGACCACCCCACCGACTACAACACCTTCGAGGGGACCATTCCGAAAGGCGAGTACGGCGCCGGCAAGGTCCTCATCTGGGACCGCGGAACGTGGGAGCCCGTGGGCGATCCTCGCGACGGGCTGGCCAAGGGCAAAATCATGTTCCACCTCCACGGCCAAAAGCTTGCGGGTCTTTGGGAACTTGTGCGCATCTCGAAGCCTGGCGAGAAAAAGCAGGATCAGTGGATGCTGTTCAAGAAACGCGGCGACGCCTGGGCACGGCCGAGCACAGAGTACGACGTCATCGCCGCGCTGCCCGACAGCGTGGTCGAGACGCCGCTGGGACTCGCGGAGGAACGTGAGCCGGTCGTTGGCACGACGGGATCCGCACTTGGCGCCACATTTCAACCGCTGGCGAACGCCAAAAAGTCCCGCCTTCCTGCCAAGCTGGAGCCGCAACTCGCCACGCTGGTGTCGTCGGTCCCTGATGGCGACTGGATCATCGAGACCAAGTTCGACGGCTATCGCATTCTTGCGCGCGTGGAAGGAGACGAGGTTCGCCTCTATACGCGCAACGGTAATGACTGGACAGAGAAGCTGCAGCAGGTGGCCGATTGCATCGCGGAGCTTGGCCTGACCCGCGCTTGGCTGGATGGGGAAATCGTGGTGCTGAATGACGCCGGTATCCCGGATTTCAACCGCCTTCAGAACGCGATTGACAACGCTCGCACGCGGGAAATCGTGATGTTCGTGTTCGATGTGCCCTACCTGGGCGATCAGGACCTTCGCAGCGTACCGCTGGTAGCGCGGCGGCAGCTGCTCCAGGAGCTGTTCGACAAACGCGAGAGCAGCACCGTCCGGTTTAGCCAGGCTTTCGAGGTCGCGCCCTCCCAGCTTTTGGGCGCCGCCTGCGACATGGGGCTAGAGGGCCTGATGATCAAGCGGGCGGATGCAACGTATGAATCCGGGAGGACCGACAGCTGGATGAAGCTCAAGTGCCAGCACAGGCAGGAGTTCGTGGTTCTGGGCTTCACCGACCGCACTGGCGCTGCCAAAGAGGTCGGTAGTCTGCTGCTGGGTTATCACGAGGAGGGGAAGCTTGTGGCGGCCGGATCCGTCGGCACGGGATGGGGTTCCTCGACGGGGGCCGAACTGCATGCCCGATTGGTGAAGCTCGAAGTTCCGGACCCGCCTCTGGACGCAGCCGAGTTCAAGCCGGGCCGGTGGTCCAAGCGCAAGGTCGGTGCTGAGCGGTGGGTCCGTCCCTCCCTGGTGGTGGAGGTGGCGTTTGGGGAATGGACCCCCGACAAACGCATTCGGCACGCGGTGTTCCGAGGTATCCGCACGGACAAGCCGGCGAAGATGATCATCCGCGAGCGCGTGAAGAACCCAGCCGCCTCAGCGCTTGCCCCCGTTGCGACAGAGTCCAAGGCAGCGCAGACGATCTCCAAGGTCAAGATCACTCATCCCGACCGGGTGATTGACCCCACCACGGGATTGCGCAAGATTGATCTTGTGCGCTACTACGAAAGCGTTGCCGAGTGGATGCTGCCCCATCTCAAGGATCGGCCAGCATCGCTGGTCCGAGCGCCAAACGGGATTACGGGGCAGTTGTTTTTTCAGAAGCACCCAGAAAGCAAGATGCCGGGGCTCAAGGAACTGGACCCCGCCCTGTGGCCCGGTCACGAGGCGCTGTTGGCTGTGAACTCCGCAAACGCGCTGATTGCGGCAGCGCAGATGAACGTGGTTGAGTTCCACACGTGGAACTCCAAGGTCGCCCGCATCGACCAGCCGGACCGGTTCGTGCTGGACCTTGATCCTGGAGAGGGTGTCACCTGGCCGATGCTTCAGGAGGCCGCGCAGCTCACCCGCGTGATGCTCGCCGAGCTGGGCCTGGAGTGCTGGCTCAAGACCAGCGGTGGAAAGGGACTGCACATAGTGGTGCCGATCACGCCCAAGCGCGACTACACCGAGGTGAAAGCGTTCTCGCAATCCGTGGTGAAGCACATGGCGCGGGTGATCCCAAGCCGGTTCGTTTCTGTGATGGGCGGCAAAAACCGCGTCGGGAGAATCTTCATCGACTACCTTCGCAACGGCCATGGGCAGACCACCGCGTGCGCCTTCTCAGCGCGCTCGCGGCCCGGGTTGGGGGTTTCGATGCCGGTGGGTTGGGAGCAGCTCAAGGAGCTCAAGGGCGGCGCGCAGTGGACAATTGCGACGGCGCGGGAGTATTTGAGTTTTCAGCAGGAAGATCCCTGGAGGGAATTCTGGAGGAAGCGGCAGTCAGTCGACAGTGCCATAAAAATACTCGCTGGAACATAGGGAGGCGTGAGCCGTGATGCCGTTGGATCGGGGACCACCTGCCAAGCACGTCGGCTTTGGGCTGGGTGTGGTCTGTCGCCGGAGGGCAGACTTGATGGGGCAGCGCGACAAAAATGAGCGACCTATCAGTGGTCGTTCGTGTCGGCCAGCAATCGACCCTGAGCGGACGTTCGGCAATGCGCTCTGACCTACTGAGAGTCAGCCGCTCAGCGATAAAAGCCTTCGCATATCTTCCGCCTATAAGGGTTCAACAGTCATCTCGGAGGCATCGAAAACCATGTGCTTTTGGAGGGCGGGTGTCACGCGAATCTGGGCACCGTCACCGATAACGACGGCGACTTCGATGGGAAAGCTATTTAGTGCTAAAGCGCTTGCTTGGGCGAAGTAGTTCTCTCTGTGCAGGTTGTTGAGAAATCGTACCCACTTGCATTCGACTCCAAATATAGTTTCACTTCCGTCGTCTTCGAACCGGTTGGCAAGAATATCAATTACTTTCGATCCAAACCGCACGGACTCTCTGACCTCAAAGCCAGCTCTGATCAAGCTAAGCGCAACAAGAGACGTCGCGAATCGATCTGCACTACGCTCATCCATTGCCTTGCTCCTCATCACCGATCTCTTCCTGATGGCCCGAAGGGGCATTGAACGTCGCCGTTGAGCACTCAAAATGTGCCTTTACCTCTTCGTAGAGTGCCAGAAGCACATTCACATCAGCAAGAGGCTTCGACGTTTTTATTCGAGATATCCCTTTTTTCCTTCCGTTGTAAATCGGTTGGATGTAGATCTTCTCCTGATTGCATTCGGATGCATCTACCGCCGCGACATAGACAGGAGCTTTCATTGCTTGGGCTCGTGTGACTTCCTCTTGAGAGAAATCCGCGCGTATGGAACCTCCTTCAGGTTTGTTGCCGGTCGCTTTAACCTGCAAGAAAAAATAGGGACCAAAAGGATGTCCGTCTTCTTGAAGCCGCACTACGAAGTCGAGTAACTCCGCCTTTTCCCCAAGGTGGCACGGATCAAATATCGGGTGAGACCCGTCTTTTAACGGGCGTAAAAGCTGGCTCCCAATTGCGTACTCGCCGCGTTTCCCCAGTAAGGTGATCGTATCGGGCATGTTGTGTATACCGTTATCTGTAGATAAGCATCAGAAGTTCTACGATAACAGAGCGGATAGCTCGCAAACCTAGCAGGCGCCCGCTCCTGGGCGACAGCTGTCCTTGTGCGAGGGCGAGCCTTTCTACGGAGCGCTCAGCGCCCTCGGTGTTTTGAATAAGCCTCCCTGTAGGGAGCAGCATGGTGGCCGCGAAGTCCCCGGGAGCGCGTCACTCAGGCTCGATTTGAGCCATCCAAACGATGCTCACCCCTCATCGCGCCAGTGCGCCAGTGCGGTAGGGCGGCGGAGCACTCGAACCCACTCCGCATTGATCAACGTCCGAGGCTTCGCTCCTCGTTCGCGCCCGACCCAGCGCATTCGCCCTGTACGGCCAGCTCAGCGTGGATGCCTTCGACGCCGAGGCCTCGGGTGGTCTCGATGCGTGGGACCCACTCACGCCAGGCAGCCCCTGGTGACCAGCTCAGCCCTACCGCCGCGAGTTCTATGTGCCTGCAGGCAACGCACCGCCGCGAGTTCTATGTGCCTGCAGGCAACGCTTCGCCGCAGTCCATCGCGGCTGCCCCGCAAAAACAGCAGGTCAGTGTGGAAAACTAATGTGCTGTGGGCTTCCGCCCGAGTTAAGAATTTTATTGTGTAGTTCAGTCTTTTGGTGGAATCCACAACCTCCTCCGACCAGGGCCACGGCACTGGCCGTGTGATGCGGACTGGCCGTGGGGCGCTGGCGCCAGCGCTCGGGCGTGAAGCGGCCGGCCAGGCTGGCGATGGCGGCGGCCTCCAGCGCCTCGTCATCGCTCATGGGCGGCAGCAGGTCGGCAAAGCGCTGGGCCAGCATGGACTTGCCCGAGCCCGGCGGCCCCACCAGCAGCAGGCCGTGGCCTCCGGCCGCAGCGATTTCCAGCGCGCGCCGCGCCTGTGCCTGGCCGCGCACCTCGGCCAGGTCCAGGCTGCTGCGCACGGCGACGGCGGGCTGCGGCTGCACCGCATGCCAGCCCGGGCCGGGGCATGTCTGGGTGTCGCCTGCTGCCGGCAAGGCGTCGGTTTCGTCGGTCTCTTCGGTGTCCTCGCTTTCGTCGCTGCAGCAGGCATCGTCCGGTTCCTGCTCCGCCTGCACCAGGGCATTGGCCGAGCGTGTGATGAAGCGGCGCACCACGTCCAGCAGGTGGTGCGCGCAGAACACCTGGGCCGACGGCACGAAGGCCGCCTCCTGCGCGCTGCCCGGCGGCAGCACCAGGCGGGCGCCGTCCTGCTGGCGGTGCAGGGCCAGGGCCGTGGCCAGCGCGCCGCGCACGGGCCGCAGCGCGCCCGACAGCGACAGCTCGCCCGCGAATTCGTAGTCGGCCAGCGCATCGCCATTGATCTGGCCGCTGGCCGCGAGAATGCCCAGCGCAATGGGCAGGTCGAAGCGCCCCGAATCCTTGGGCAGGTCGGCGGGCGCCAGGTTGACGATGATGCGTTTGTTGCTCGGGAACTCCAGCCCGGAGTTCAGCAGCGCCGAGCGCACGCGTTCACGCGCTTCCTTGACCTCGACATCGGCCAGACCCACCAGCGTGAACGACGGCAGGCCGTTGGCCAGATGCACTTCCACGGTGACACGCGGGGCGGCCAGCCCCAGCAGCGCACGACTTTGAACCAGGGCCAGACCCATGGGCACCTCGCAGGAACGACAGACACAAAGCCACACAAAGGAAGAAGCCGCCAGCGGTGCGGCGGCTTCGGTAACCCAGTATGGCAACGGCCTTGGGCCTTGTGGACGGCGGGCGCGGCGCTGAACCCAAATCTCAGAATGTTCTGACCCTTGCAGCGCAAAAATCAGAACAGCTTCACCAGCGCCGGAACGCTCAGCACGGCCGTGTAGTAGCCCATGAACTGCACGCCGGTGTTGAAGCCCAGGCCGCGTGACAGCAGGCCGCCGAGCAGGCCCGGCAACTGCCGTTCCCCTGCGCCATGCGAGATTGCAGGTCGAAACGCGAGCGGTGCTGGCTCAGCCGGCCTGAGCCAGCCCCCGGGCCTGCGCGCGCAGCAGCGCGATGAAGCGCTGCTGCTCCTGCGTGGGCGCGTCGTCGGTGCGGGTGAGGATGCCGAAGGGCGCCATGGGCACGTCGATGCAGACCGGCAGCGCCCTGACCAGGCCCATGCGCAGATAGTCCTTGAGCGCGGATTCGGACAGCAGCATCACGGCATCGGTCAGCTGCACCAGTTGCTGCATGGAGTACACCGAGCTGCATTCGATGATGTCGGCCGGCGCGGGCAGCTCCAGGCGCTGCAGCAGCTGGTCGAGCGCGATGCGCGCAGGGCTGGTGGCCGGCTGCAGGATCCAGGGCCAGTCGCGCACCAGTTCCTCCCAGTCGAGCTTGCGCCGGCGCGCCAGCGCATGGCCGCTGCGCACGACGAGCAGCAGCCGCTCGTTGCCCAGTTCCTCGAAGCCGTAGCCGCTGCTGTCTGCCGTGGGGCTGCGCCGTGCAATGGCCAGGTCGATGCGCCGCTGGTCCAGCAGGCGCAGGATCTGGTCGCTGGTGTCGCCCATGATGCGCAGGCGCAGCTGCGGGCTTTGCGCCTTCATGCGGGCCACGGCCGTCATCACCAGGTCGGGTGCTGCGCCCATGATGGTGCCGATGGACAGGTAGCCGTAGCCGCCCTGGCGGCGCGCGGCCAGGTCCTCGGCGCAGCGGTCCAGGCTGTTGAGCGAGGCCTCGGCAAAGCGCACCAGCTGCGCGCCCAGGGCTGTGGGCCGCATGCCGCGCGGCAGGCGCTCGAAGAGCTGGCAGCCGAACATGTCCTCGATCTCGCGCAGCATGCGCGTGGCCGCAGGCTGGGACATGGCCAGGCTCAGCGATGCGCGGTGCAGGTTCAGGCTCGATCCCAGCGCCACCAGCATGTGCAGGTGCTTGTAGCGCAGACGGTTGAGCAGGCTGCGGTGCAGCACGGGCGGGGTGGATTCGGGCGGCTTGTCAGGCATAAGCGCAAGGTATCGGATGTGACCGAAATTCGATTTGTTGAGCATCGATCATGCGCCGTACATTCGCCCTGCGACAAGAAAAAACAGATCCAATCCAGGAGACAAGACATGCACAGCCCATCGCCTGTTTCATGACGCGCCGACGCGGCCGGCACCAACGCCGCGGCCGCGCTCGCACCTTCACAAAGCACGCCTTCAGCGCTCCGGGCGACCGGGCGTGACGGCCTCTCATTGCCTGCAAGGAAAGTCATGAAAAAACTCCCCGCTCCCCTGCTCGCCAGGATCTCCTGGCGCCTGCTGCCCTTTTTGCTGCTCATGTACATCATGGCCTTCCTGGACCGGGCCAACGTGGGCTTTGCCAAGGTGGCCTTCCAGGCCGATACCGGCATCAGCGATGCGGCCTTCGCCTTTGGCGCGGGCGTGTTCTTCGCGGGCTATGCGCTGCTGGAGGTGCCCAGCAACCTGATCATGCACCGCGTGGGTGCACGCATGTGGATGTGCCGGATCATGGTCACCTGGGGCCTGGTGTCGGCGGCCATGATGTTCGCCCACGACCAGACCACGTTCTACGTGCTGCGCTTTTTGCTGGGCGTGGCCGAGGCGGGGTTCTTCCCCGGCGTCATCCTGTACCTGACCTACTGGTTCCCGGCAGCGCACCGCGCGCAGGCCATGGGCTTTTTCTACTTCGGCGCGCCGCTGGCCTTCATCTTCGGCAGCCCGCTATCGGGCCTGCTGCTGGAGCTGGACGGCATCGGTGGCTGGCACGGCTGGCAGTGGCTGTTCGCGGTGGAGGGGCTGATGGCGGTGGCCGTGGGCATCTGGGCGTATTTCCACCTGGACAACCGCCCCGCCGACGCCACCTGGCTCAGCCGCGAGGACAAGGCGCTGCTGCAGGACATCCTCGACAGCGAAGAGCGCGCCAAGGGCGGCCACGGCCACAGCCTGCTGGCCGCGCTGTGCCAGCCGCGCGTGCTCTACCTGGCGCTGATCTACCTGCTGATCCAGGCCAGCGTCTATGGCGTGGTGTTCTATCTGCCCAGCCAGGTGGCGGGCCTGCTGGGCACCAAGGTGGGCCTGCTGGTGGGCGTGGTCTCGGCCATTCCCTGGCTGTGCGCGCTGCTGGCCGCCTGGTGGATTCCCGGCCATGCCGAGCGAACAGGCCAGCCGCGCGGTATCGCCAGCCTGACGCTGGTGATGGCTGCCGTGGGCATGGCTGCATCGGTGAGTTTCTCCAGCCCCCTGCTGGGTGTGGCCGCGCTGTGCCTAGCGGCGGCCGGTTTCATCGCCGTGCAGCCCGTGTTCTGGACCTTTCCCGCCAACACGCTGGCCGGCGCTGCGGCCGCTGGGGGCATCGCCTTCATCAACTCCCTCGGCGCCGTGGGCGGTTTCATCGCCCCCATCGTCAAGAACTGGGCCGAGGGCTTTTTCCACTCCCCGGCTGCCGGCCTGTACCTGCTGGCCGGCACCACGCTGCTGGCTGCGGCCCTGGTGCTGGGCGTGCGTGCACGCCTGGCGCCGGCCCTGGCCGCACCGTCGGCCGCCTGAACCACTTGCACACGGAGCACAACCATCCCATGACACAGATCCCCACCATCAAGCAGGTGCGCGCCTTCACGCTCAAGGGCGGCGGCGCCGACTACCACGACCAGTCCGACGGCCACTGGATCGACGACCACATCGCCACGCCCATGGCCAAGTACCCCGAGTACCGGCAAAGCCGCCGCAGCTTCGGCATCAACGTGCTGGGCACGCTGGTGGTGGAGATCGAGGACAGTGCCGGACGCGTGGGCTTTGCCGTGACCACGGGCGGCGAGCCTGCGGCCTACATCGTCGAAAAGCACCTGGCGCGTTTCCTCGAAGGCGCCCGGGTCACCGACATCGAGCGCATCTGGGACCAGATGTACCTGTCCACCCTGTACTAC
Organism: Delftia sp. 11MD; assembly: GCF_050907895.1. Taxonomy (NCBI): domain Bacteria; kingdom Pseudomonadati; phylum Pseudomonadota; class Betaproteobacteria; order Burkholderiales; family Comamonadaceae; genus Delftia; species Delftia sp. 11MD. The sequence continues at coordinate 356,257 of NZ_CP194333.1, forward strand.
GGCCGCAAGGGCATCGTCATCAACACCATCTCGGGCGTGGACCTGGCGCTGTGGGACCTGCTGGGCAAGGTGCGCGGCGAGCCAGTGCACCAGCTGCTGGGCGGCGCCGTGCGCGACGAGCTGCAGTTCTACGCCACGGGCGCGCGGCCCGACCTGGCGCAGAAGATGGGCTTCATCGGCGGCAAGATGCCGCTGCACCACGGCCCGGCCGAAGGGGAGGAGGGCCTGCGCCGCAACCTGCAGGAGCTGGCCACCATGCGCGAGCGCGTGGGCCCGGACTTCTGGCTCATGCTGGACTGCTGGATGAGCCTGGATGTGAACTACGCCACGCGCCTGGCCCAGGGTGCGCAGGCCCATGGCCTCAAGTGGATCGAGGAGGCCCTGCCGCCCGACGACTACTGGGGCTACGCGGCCCTGCGCAAGAACGTGCCCACCGGCATGCTGGTGACCACGGGCGAGCACGAGGCCACGCGCTGGGGCTTTCGCCAGCTGCTGGAGATGGGCTGCTGCGACATCATCCAGCCCGACGTGGGCTGGTGCGGCGGCATCACCGAGCTGCTCAAGATCTCGGCCCTGGCCGATGCCCACCAGGCCCTGGTCATTCCGCATGGCTCCAGCGTCTACAGCTACCACTTCGTGGCCACGCGCCACAACAGCCCGTTTGCCGAGTTCCTGATGATGGCCCCCAAGGCCGACGAGGTCGTGCCCATGTTCCATCCGCAGCTGCTGGGCGAGCCCGTGCCCGTCAACGGCCGCATGCGCCTGTCGGCGCTGGACAAGCCTGGCTTCGGCGTGGAGCTCAATCCCGAGTGCGCCCTGCACCGCCCGTACACGCACTGAAGGAGCCCGCCATGCAACTGCCTGCCAACCCCTTCAAGGCCGCGCTGCGGCGCGCCGAGCCGCTGTACGGCATCTGGGCCGGCTTTGCCACGCCCTATGCGGCCGAGATCATCGCCACCACGGGCTATGACTGGATGCTGGTCGATGGCGAGCATGCCCCCAACACCGTGCCCACGCTGCTGGGCCAGCTGCAGGCCGTGGCGCCCTATGCCACGCACCCGGTGGTGCGCGCCGTGCAGGGCGACACCGTGCTCATCAAGCAACTGCTGGACGTGGGCGTGCAGACGCTGATGGTGCCCATGGTGGAGACGGCCGAACAGGCGCGCGAGCTGGTGCGCGCCATGCGCTACCCGCCCCATGGCGTGCGCGGGGTGGGCGGCGGCCTGACGCGGGCCACGCGCTGGGATGCCGTGCCCGACTACATCCGCACGGCGCATGAACAGCTGTGCCTGATCGTCCAGATCGAGTCGCCCCGGGGCGTGGCCAACGCCGCCGAGATCGCGGCCGTCGATGGCGTGGACGCCGTCTTCATCGGCCCGGCCGACCTGTCCACGGGCATGGGCCATGCGGGCGACGCCAGCCAGGGCGAGGTGCAGGACGCCATACGCCGCACCGTCGAGGCCACGCTGGCTGCCGGCAAGGCCTGCGGCATCCTCGCGCCGCGCGAGGAGGATGCGCGCCGCTATGCGGACTGGGGCTGCCGCTTCATCGCCGTGGGCATAGACATCAGCCTGCTGCGCCAGGCCGCGCTGGCCAATCTGGGGCGCTATCGCGCCACGCAAGCCACGGACCAGGCGGCCCCTGCATTCCGCACCTACTGAACCCAAGGAGAACTCCATGGCATCCCCTACCGTGCTGCGCAATTTCATCGCCGGCAGCTTCACCGACAGCGCCGAACTGCATGAGGTGACCAACCCCGCCACGGGCGCGGTGCTGGCGCGCTCGCCCCTGTCCAGCCAGGCCGATGTGGACCGCGCCATCGCCGCCGCGCGCGGCGCCCACAAGGCCTGGGCGCGCCGCCCGGCCGTGGAGCGCGCGCAGTACCTGCGCCGCGTGGCGGCCCGCATCCGCGACAACGCCGCGCGCATTGCGCGCACCATCACCGAGGAGCAGGGCAAGGTCCTGGGCCTGGCCGAGGTCGAGGTGAACTTCACCGCCGACTATCTGGACTACATGGCCGAATGGGCACGCCGCATCGAGGGCGAGGTCATCACCAGCGACCGGGCCAACGAGCAGATCTTTTTGCTGCGCAAGCCGCTGGGCGTGGTCGCGGGCATCCTGCCCTGGAACTTTCCCTTCTTCCTGATCGCCCGCAAGATGGCGCCGGCCCTGCTCACGGGCAACACCATCGTCATCAAGCCCAGCGAGGAAACGCCCATCAACTGCCACGCCTTCACCGAGCTGCTGGCCCAGTGCGAGCTGCCGGCCGGCGTGTTTAACGTGGTCTATGGCCAGGGCAGCACGGGCGCTGCGCTGGCCGGGCATGCGGGCGTGGACATGGTCAGCTTCACGGGCAGCGTGGCCACGGGCGAGCGCATCGCCGCAGCCTCCGCGCCCCACATCACCAAGCTCAACCTGGAGCTGGGCGGCAAGGCCCCGGCCATCGTGCTGGCCGATGCCGACCTGGACCTGGCCGTGCGCGCCATCCGCGACTCGCGCATCATCAACACCGGCCAGGTCTGCAACTGCGCCGAACGCGTCTACGTGCAGCGCCAGGTGGCCGACGAGTTCACGGCCCGCATCGCCCAAGCCATGGCCGCCACGCGCTACGGCGACCCGATTGCGCGGCCCGACGTGGAAATGGGCCCGCTGATCAACCAAAAGGGCCTGGACAGCGTACAGGCCAAGGTGCGCCAGGCCATCGCCGACGGCGCGCAACTGGTCACGGGCGGGCAGGCCGCAGACCTGGGCGCGGGCTTTCACTTCCAGCCCACGGTGCTGGCCGGCTGCCATGCCGGCATGGAGATCATGCGCAAGGAAATCTTCGGCCCCGTGCTGCCCATCCAGGTGGTGGAGGACCTGGACGAGGCCATCGCCCTGGCCAATGATTGCGAGTACGGCCTGACCTCGTCGCTGTACACGCGTGACCTGTCCAAGGCCATGCAGGCCATGCGCGAGATCGACTTCGGCGAGACCTACATCAACCGCGAGAACTTCGAGGCCATGCAGGGCTTCCATGCGGGCGTGCGCAAGTCCGGCGTGGGCGGGGCTGATGGCAAGCACGGCCTGTACGAGTACACGCACACGCATGTGGTGTACCTGCAGGGGTGAGCCAACGGCTCGCCTATCGCTTCACGGTGGCTGACGTTATGAACCGGGCAATGGTGCTGGAAACCCCGGGCACTAGCGGCAGCCCCTCCTTGTCATAGGTTGCAAGATTGGCAGCGCGATCGTTGGTCTCCACCTTCTTGAGCACATGGTTGGTGGCGGGCAACAGCACAAGCTTGGCGTTCGGTGCAGCCTTGGCCAGACGCTGAGCATCCTTTGGCTTGATCTGCAGGTCGCGCTCACCTTGAATGATGAGCACGGGTTTGGAATAGCCCGCTATCAGGCGAGCGGGGTCCAGCGCGAAGGTGTTGATGAGAAAGCCTTGTACGCTGGCATGGAACATGGTGTTGAGCGGCCTGTCCATCTGGCGGGTATCCACGCGCCTGCCTGCTTCCAGAGCCTCGATGACCGGTAACGCCTGGTCCAGGATCGGTGCATTGGCGGGGTCTTCCTTGAGCTGTTCCCGAAGCGTCTGCCCCATTGGGCGACCAGGAGCTGCTACCAATATCAGTCCGCAGATATCGGAGCGGCCCTGGCCAGCCTCCAGGGCGACCAGTCCACCTTCACTGTGTCCCAGCACCCAGACGCATTGGGCACCGGTCTCGCTTCGGATGGCGTCCACCCAGTGGTGCACATCTTCGGCATAGGCCTGGATGGTCACGGCATTGGGGTCCTCCACGGCCTTGTAGCTTTCGAACATGCCACGTTTGTCGATGCGTACGGTGGCAATGCCCTGGGTGGCCAGTTCCTGTGCGAGCAGTTGGTAGGTCGAGGCTTTGAGGCCGAACGGGCTGTTGCCGTTGCGGTCGGTGGGGCCTGAGCCGGGGACGATCAGTACGACCGGCGGCGCGCTTTGGCTTGGCATCAGCAGAACACCCCGCAGTGGGTCAAGTGGCCCCGTTGCCTGCAGCGGCTTTTCGCCAAGGACGGCCGTGGCCGGTGCGGCCATGGTGGTGCTTGCGCAGATGGCGGCCGCCAGGCCGAGGAGTAGAGCTTTCATGGGAAAGGCCGCAGAGTTGATCTGCGTGCCATTGGAGCATGCTTGTCTGTCGGCCCTGTCAGGTCGAGGCCGTGCGCTTGCGGTTGCGCGGCGCCTTGGGCGGCGGGCTGCTGGCCTCCAGCTCCCGCGCCCGGGCGCGGATGCGCGCAAAGGCGCTGGCCATGGCCTGCAGCTCGGGCTCGGGCACGGCGTCCATGAGCTCGCGGTTGATGGCCTGCACCTGCGGGAACAGCTCGGCATGCAGGGCGCGGCCCGTGTCGCTCAGGCGCAGCAGTGCGCGGCGCGCATCGCCCACCTGGCTCTCTTTCCACACCAGGCCCTTGGCCAGCAGCGCCGTGACCGCGCGCGAGGTGCGCGTGCGGTCCAGCTGCGCCTGCTCGGCCAGCTGCGAGGGCTGCAGCTGCCCGGCCTCGGCCAGCAGGCAGAGCATGCGCCACTCGCGCCGCGTGATGCCGTAGCGGCCCTCGCACAGGCGCACCACGCGGCTGCCAGCGGCCGCCTGCAGCCGCGCCAGGTGGTAGAGGAACATGTCGTCGAGCACGGCGGGGTGGCGCCAGCGGTGGAGGTCGGTCATGGACTCGCGGGCCGGTTTCGGGTTTACGCTAGGGATGATGGATTAGATGCATTGTCGGCGGCCTGCGTACATTGGCCGCAAGACAACGACAAGGAGACAAGTATGCCCAGCCCCCTCGCAGCCCTGGCGCGTGCCGCCCTGGCTTTGGTCGCCGCCGGCCTGTGCGCGGCGCCCGCCCTGGCCCAGGAATGGCCCAAGGCCAGGCCCATCCGCATCGTCGTGCCCAATCCGCCGGCCGGCCCGTCCGACATCTCGCTGCGCCCCGTGGCCGCCGCCATGCAGGCGGCGCTGGGCCAGGCCGTGGTCGTGGACAACAAGCCGGGCGCCAACGGCAACATCGGCGCGGCCGAGGTCGCGCGCTCCGCGCCCGATGGCTACACCTGGCTGTGGGCCATGGACCCCGTGCTCACCGTCAACCCCCATGTCTACAAGAACATGGGCTACAAGGCCGACGCGCTGGAAACCCTGGTCGTGGCCGCGCGCTTCTCGCAGACCCTGGTCTGCGGCCCGGGCACGGGCTTCAAGTCCGTCAAGGACATGGTGGCCGCCAGCAAGACGCGCGAGCTGACCTATGCCTCGGGCGGCGCGGGCTCGCCGGGCCACCTGGTCATGGAATCGCTGCTGGCCACCTCGGGCGCCAAGATGGTCCATGTGCCCTACAAGGGCCCCGCGCCGGCCATGCAGGACCTGCTGGGCGGCCAGGTGGACTGCGGCTTCCTGGCCGGCCCCACGGTCTTGCCCCAGGTCCAGAGCGGCAAGCTGATCGCCCTGGCCACCTCGGGCAAGACGCGCTCGGCGTTGGCGCCCGAGCTGCCGACCATTGCCGAGTCGGGCTTTCCCGAGTTCGACGGCACCTTCTGGATCCTGCTGGCCGCACCCAAGGGCGTGCCGCCTGCCGTGCAAAAGCGCTTTGTCGACGCCATGAACGAGGCCATCCGCGCACCCGAGCAAAAGGAACGCGCCAAGGCCCTGGACATCGAGATGGTCGGCTCCACCGTGGCCGAGGCCCAGGCGCGTGCCAAGGGACAGTCCGCGCAGTGGGCCGCCCTGGTCAAGCGCATCCACCTGACCAACGACTGAAGCCGCCACCAGGGCCTGTGGCCCTGAGGCATCGCCGTTTTGGCGATACTCCCTTTCCCAACGCATCCACTGTCTTCTGGCTCCCATGGCAACCCAGCGCCCCAATCTGATCTTCATCCTGGCCGATGACCTCGGCTATGCCGACCTCGGCTGCACGGGCGCGCGCGATGCGCACAGCCGCGCCACCGATGTCTCGCCTCGCCTGGACGCCATGGCCGCGCAGGGCATGCGCTTCACGCGCGGCTATTCCAACTCGGCCGTGTGCTCGCCCACACGCTTTGCCCTGGCCACGGGCCGCTGGCAGTACCGCCTGCGCGGCGCGGCCGAGGAGCCGATCGCCAGCGTCCACGGCGACAAGGTGCTGGGCCTGCCGCCCGACCATCCCACCGTGGCCTCGCTGCTGCGCGACGCCGGCTACGCCACCGCCCTGGTCGGCAAATGGCACCTGGGCTACCCGCCGCATTTCGGCCCGCGCATGTCGGGCTACGAGGAGTTCTACGGCTTTCACGCAGGCGGCGCCGACTACTTCGCCCACTGCGACCCGCGCGGCCGCCCCGACTTCTGGATCAACGAGGAGCCGCACGAGGAAGAGGGCTACCTCACCGACCTGCTTAGCCGCCGCGCCGTGGACTTCGTCGAGCGCCAGACGGCCGACAAGCCCTTCTACCTGTCCCTGCACTACAGCGCCCCGCACTGGCCCTGGCTCACGCGCGACGACCTGGAGGAATCGCGGCGCATCGGCGGCTTCGGCAAGCACACCGACGGCGGCACCATCGAGACCTACCAGCGCATGATCCACCACATGGACGAAGGCATTGGCTGGGTGCTGGATGCGCTCGAGAAAAAGGGCATGGCCGAGAACACGCTCATCGTCTTCACCAGCGACAACGGCGGCGAACGTTTCTCCAACAACTGGCCCTTCATCGGCCAGAAGATGGACCTGCTCGAAGGCGGCATCCGTGTGCCCCTGGTGGCGCGCTGGCCCGAGCGCATGCCGGCAGGCGCCGTCAGCGACACGCCCAACCTGACCATGGACTGGTCGGCCACCTTCCTGGCCGCCGCGGGCGTGGACGGCCACGCCGACTACCCGCTGGACGGCGTCAGCCTGCTGCCCCTGATGGAAGACGGTACCTGGAACCCCGAGCGCGACCTGTGCTGGCGCATGAAGCACCGCGCCCAGCGCGCCCTGGTGCGCGGCGACTGGAAATACCTGCAGATCGAAGGCGTGGAATACCTGTTCAACGTGGCCCAGGACCCGCGCGAACGCGCCAACCTGCGCGACCGCGAGCCCCAGCGCCTGGCCGAGCTACGCGCGGCCTGGCAGCAATGGGATGCTTCACTGCCGCCCATTCCGGAAGAAGCCAAGGTGTCGCTGGTGTTCAGTCGGCAGGATCTGCCTTCGGCGACGTTTTGAGGGTGTGTGTGCCCGCAGGCTGTGGGCGATAAAACAAGGCAGGCCTTTGGGCCTGCCTTGTTTCCTGATTACTGGTACGTCCTGACCATGCCCGCCCGTGCGGCCTCCGAGTTGTCGCACATGTCCTTGGCCTGTTTGTAGAGGGCCTGGGCCTTGCTCTTGTCCTTGTCGACGACTTCGTAATGGCTGGCCTTGGCAAGCACCAGGTTGTATTGGAGATAGCCGGCGCTGGCCGATGGCAGCGACTTCACGGCCTGTGACACCATTTGGTCCAGGCCCTCCAAGGACCCGCCCCAGCGCGGGCTCAGGTAGTTGAGGGCATTGACGCGGGCCGCCAGGTTCTTGGGATCGGCCTGATCGGCCGCCTGCAGCCACTGCGCCGCAGTACGCCCACCCACCTGGTTTTCCATCGCGGCCAATCCAATCAGCATCGTCTGCGGCAAGGCCGAGCGGGCATCCAGCGCCATGGCCTTTTGCAGATACGGCTGGGCCTTCGCGCTGAGCTGCTTGACACTGTTCCACTGGCTGCCCGTCACCCTGGAGGCCGGCGCCTCGCCACGCGCGCCAAATGCCTTGTTGCCGTAATAGAGGCCCGCATTGAGCTGGGCAAAGAACGACTTGGGCTGCTGATCCGCCCACATGCGCATCACGTTCTCTTCCTGCAGGCTCAGTTGCTGCAGTCCCAGCAGATCCCGCATGGTCAACAAGTCCCCGCCCGAGGAGGAAAGATTCTTCTTGTGCTTGCGGGCCAGCTCCTTGTCCAGCGCCTCGAACTTGAACTCGCTGAGCAGTGCAGCCCTCTCGGACTCTTCCAGAGTGGCATTGCCATCGGGAATCAGCGGGCACTGCGCGGCGTAAGTGGCAGTGGCTGCGGAGAGAGACAGGGTTGCGAGCAGGATGCGGATCAGGGTTTGGGTGGGGTTGGAGGCCATGTGCGTCCCTCTTGGAAATGGAATGTGTTATTCAAAAATTTTCAAAATCAATGTTAGATATATTTGTCTTTCTCAAGACAATATATCCATCAAGATAAATTCGGCATCGAATGGTGAGCATCAGGCTCCATGCGATTAATTATCGACCAGCATGGTAAATAAATTATTCAGAAATTCAATTGCGTATGTTATGGATAAGCAATTTTTGCTGGGCAACTGTATGACTGAGGTTCATGCGGCATTAGCATGTTCATCCTGGAATGCTTGGGGCTTGTTCAGCGAAGGCAGGCTGATTAATTATTTTGTCAATTTCGGATTGTGAATAGAGACTATATCGTTCAAGCAGTCATTGTTGTTGCACGATAATACTACGTGTTTGTCTTTCACATAAAATTTTCCTTCAAAGAAGCCGCTTGAATTAAAATTTTTTACGGCTTCGTTTTTTAAATTGAACTGCATAACTCTTCCCCAGTCATAGGATTTGTAGTCAATCAATGCGTCTTTTCTTTCAAGAAGCCCGCCAAATTCTCCTGCAGGAAAATATATATCGAGAGTTTTTCTATTCTTTTTGCTGAAAAATGGTGTGCTCACAATAAGTAGTGATTCTTTGTCTGCGAATTGAGTAGGCAGAGTCCATTTGCCTTTTACGGTTATGCATTTTTTGCTATTGGGTATGCAGAATTCGGAGGTTTTGGTATTTGAGTAAAAGAAATATATAGCACCCGTGACCGTGAAAGAAGTCAGCAAAATACCAGCAATATATTTTTTCATTTTATTCACATTCATCAGATGTTGAAATGGTCCAATTCCCTCGCCCTGCTGCATGAGCTGAATTGTCATAACCTTTGGGTGTGGCGCTAACCATTGCGCCGTATTCCGCGGCAACAGCTTTCGCTCCCGATAATCCACCAGAAGTTCCCGCAGCGATCAATGCGTCTGAGCCAAACTCAAACCCGATCTCTGCGGCCGTGAGTGCATCTATTTTTCTTTGTTTGTCTAAATATCTTAGTGCCTCGTTATCCCATTCACTCATCGGGGTACCTCGCGAGAGTTTTGCTACCAACTCTTCATATGCCTGCTTTCTCTTTAAAATTGCATCACATTTACACGATCTCTTTTTTGCGGATTTCCTTCCGGAAACAACACCCCACAAATCTAAAGCGCCTCCTGCAATATCAAAAAGACCGAGAGGGTCCATAGCGATAGTTGGTGATTTTGGGTATGAAGTATTATGAGATCCCCCCGCTAACCCAATCGGATCCTGATTGATATAGCTCCCCACCACCGGATCGTAATACCGATGCCGGTTGTAATACAGCCCCGTTTCCCTGTCATGGTGCTGCCCTGGCAGCCGGATCGCCTGGAGGATGCCTTGCGGGTTGTACTCCTGCAGCACATTGCCCCAGGGATCCAGCTTGCTACCCAGGCCACTTGGCCGGTCTGGTCCGTCAGGACCATTGGCGTGCCCAGTTGGTCGCAGTGGTAGTGAGATGGCGATGCGCTGTTGCCGCTCCTGTTCCTGCAGTTTTGCCTGCATGCCGCTCAGTAGGCGTGTGGTGCCCTCGGCCTCTTCGCCCAGGATCGCCTGGACGCTGGGCTGCAGGCTGTGCTCCAGGGTGTGGCGCAGGTGGCGGGCGGCCTCTTGCTGCATGTCCCTCGGCACGTCGCTGAGGGTGGTTTGCATGAGGGCCAGGGCTGGTGCCTAGTGGTCGTCGTCGCTATCCTGCGGCATGCCCGCAGTCATGGCTTGCCCCGGCAGGTGAGGCTCGTCTTGGGGATCGCCGCTGGCCATTGTGTTCCAGGTGTTCCGCTTGGTGCAGGCTGTGATTGTTGCTGTCGAATGTGTAGCGATTTGGGCTGTGAGGGCTGTACGAGAAGACATTTCTCATTAGCTTTTTCGCCACTGATCTTTAGTTTGTGTCGACACGCTGGATGGGGTGCGTACTCCGTGCATTTCTATGAATTTCGTGCAAGCCGTTAATTAATAAAACATGCCAAAAATCCGATATAACGCATTCATTTATTTTTATTTCCATCCTTCTGTAACTTATTTTTTTTATTTTTTGGAAAAATAGCAAAAATAATAAATACCACACCCAAAAATATACCACCACATTCTCCAAAAAAATCTAAAATCGGAAACGCCAACCAATAAATAAAATAGAATGGAGACGATTTTACACCTGTATGAATATTGACTCCATCGGGCAATCCAAGTGTAACAACAATAAAGAAACAACCAATTAAGAAAAGTAATTTTTTCATTATCTTCCCAGTCGAAAAATCCCTAACCCTTTCTTCCAATTATCTTTAACATCATAAGCATTGGAGAATGGATCTACTTTTGGATCAAATGGCATTTGATACGCTGGATCTCTACCTGCAGATACGCAGCGGCATCCCTGTGGAGGATCTGCAGTTGAATTTGCAGGGGGAATGAAGTCTGTGGATTTTTTTGAATCGCCAGATTTGCAAGCAAGTGAATTTTTATCAGAACAATCCCATTCAACACATGGAAGATCAAGCGGATCCCCTGGATACCCCGGATTTGGCGTTTGCGTCATGTTCGCGGCAGCCTCATATGCTGCACGACGAGGCAGATCGCTACGAGGAATAGGTCTTGGTATTTGTCCTCGTGGATAGTATGTTCCCGCCGCAGGGGGACCAATTGAGCGTAATCCCATCGGATCTATCCAATTCAATGGATTTTCAGGGTAATTGAAATGATTAGTTCCGCCTAACCAACCAATCGGATCCTGATTCACATAACTCCCCACCACCGGATCGTAATACCGATGCCGGTTGTAATACAGCCCCGTTTCCCTGTCATGGTGCTGCCCTGGCAGCCGGATCGCCTGGTGGATGCCTTGCGGGTTGTACTCCTGCAGCACATTGCCCCAAGGGTCCAGCTTGGCCGCCCAGGTGACTAGCCCCCGTTGGTCGGTCAGGGCCATGGGCGTGCCCAGATGGTCGCAGTGGTAGTGGTGGATGGCGATGCGGGCGTGCTGTTCTTTTTCCTGTTTCTGCAGTTGGGTCTGCATGCCGGTGAGCAGGCGGGCCGTGCCCTCGGCCTGTTCGCCCAGCATGGCCTGGGCGCCGGACGGCAGGCCGTGGTCCAGGGTGTGGCGCAGGTGGCGGGCCGCGTCTTGCTGCATGTCGCGCGGCATGGCGTCGAGCATGGTTTGCATCAGGGCCAGGGCCGGCGTGTGGTTGGGGTCGTCCTGGTCGGGCAGGCCTGCGGCGATGGCTTGCACCAGCAGGTGGGGCTCGTCTTGGGGGTCGCCGCTGGCCGTGGTGCTCAGGCGCACCAGGGGCGTGAAGCTGCCGGGTTCGTAGATGGTGTGTTCTATGTGGCGCGTGTCATCGCCATGCTGCAGGCGCTCGGTGTGGATGAGGCGGTCGCCGTCCCAGCCGTAGTAGTGGGTGCGGGTGCCGGCGGGGTTGGTGCTGCTGTCTGCGCTTTCCACTTGCTGCTTGAGCCTGCGGCCCAGGGCGTCGTAGGTGTAGCGGCTGTGGTGGCGCAACTGCTCGGCGTTGCCCTGGATCTGGCTGCTGCGCACGGCGATGAGCTGGTGTGCTCCGTCGTAGTGCAGTTGCTGCTGGCTGTGGTCTGCATGCATTTGCGCGATGCGGTTGCCGCAGGGGTCGTAGCGCCAGACGCGGTCTTCGCTGAAGCCGATGCGGTTGTCTTCCCAGCGCTGCACGGGGCCTTGCCGCTGGCCTGCAAGGTGGCCCAGGCCCATGAGGTTGAAGTCGGTGTGCCGCCAGTGGGCGTGGACCTGGGCGGCCCAGCTGTCCTGGGTGTTCGTCTGGCCCGGTGCACCGGGTGCACCGAGTGCTGGCAGGCGGTTGCCGGCAGGGTCGATCTGCCAGCGGGCGGTGGTCTGGGGGTCCTGGCTGTCGGTGGCCGCTCTGAGGCGCCCGGCGCTGTCGTAGCCGTAGCGCAGCAGTTGTGCGGCCTGGCCCGGGGCGCCGGCCTGTTCGATGGCAACGAGCTGGCCCAGGCTGTCGTAGTGGTAGCGGCGGCCAAGGATCTGGCCGATGAGGGGCTGGACGAGGTGTTCCCTGCCTTCCATGCTTTGCAGGCCTGTGGTGCCCAGGGCCGTGAGGCGGCCCATGCTGTCCCATTGGCGTTGCACCTGCAGGGGGTGGTGTGCGTCTGCATCTGCTTCTGCATCTGCTGCGGGAGTGGGTGGGTGCAGGCTGCGGCGGACTTCGCGGTGCAGGGCGTCGCGTTCGAAGTCGATGAGGCCGGCGCCGTTGAGCTGCAGTCCGTGCACATGGCCTGAGCCGTAGGTGAGCCAGGCGATCTCTCCCAGGCCTTGCAGCTGGCTGTGCTGGCGTGCGCCCAGCGCATCCAGGCTGTGGGCGATGCGGTGTTCGTATTCGATCTGGTCTGCGCCGCCGCCCCCGTTGCTGTGCTTGCCGGGCCGGTACAGCTGCTGCACTTCTGCGGTGATGCGGCCCAGGGCATCGCGTTCCAGTGCTATGCGGCTTTGCAGTTGGATGGTGTTCTCTGCGGTGTGCTGCCAGACGCTGGCGGCCATGAGGCGTCCGGCCGCATCCCATTCGTAGCGGTGGGTCTGGGCCGGCGCATGGGCCGTGGCGGGCAGCTGGCGTTCGACCAATCTGCCGCCTTCGTCCCAGCGGTAGTGGCTGCTGCTTTGCCGTGCAGCGTTGCCGTCCGTGGCTTCCATGAGCTGGCCTGCCGCATCCCAGCGGTAGCGCTGCAGCCGCTGGTCAAACCCTTCTTCCTGCACGAGCCGGTCCAGCGCGTCCCAGGCAAAGCGGCTTTGGGCTCCGTTTTCGTTGACGAGACGCGTGAGGCGGCCAGCGCTGTCGTATTCGAAGGCCAGGGTGAGGCCGCCATGTGTTCGCTGGACCAGCCTGCCCCAGAGGTCGTAGCGCAGGTGGATGCTGGGGTCGGCGGCCGGTGCAGCAGGGCTTTGTCCCCCCATGAGAGGGGTGAGCGGGGGTTGGGCCGGTTCGATGCGCGTGAGGTGGCCTGCGCTGTCGTAGTGGTAGCGCTCGATCTGGCCGTTGGGCAGTTCGCTGGCCACGATGCGGCCCTGGCCGTCGCGCTGGTGGCGTTGGCGCTGGCCCAGGGCGTTGCCCACTTCGATGAGCGCACCCCAGCGGTCGTAGTGGTAGTGCGTGCTGTGGCCCGAGCAGTCGGTGTAGCTGAGCAGTTGGCCCGCATCGCTCCAGGCCAGCTGTTTGCTGCCGCCCTGGGCGTCTTCGATGCGCCGGGGGCTGTCGCAGGTGAGCGGCGCTTCCTGGGGTCGGGGTAGTGGTAGCGCTCGGTGCTGCCGTCGGCCTGGGTGATCTGGGTGAGACGGCCCCAGGCGTCGTATTGGTAGCCGGTGGTGGCCCCTGCCGTGTCGGTGGTGCTGAGCAGGCGGCCCGTGGCATCGTCATGCTCCTGCTGGGTGCTGCGCCCGTCGGGCAGTTGCACGCCGATGAGCCGGCCCTGGCCGTCGCGCCTGAGGTGGACGCTGCGGCCCAGCGGGTCGGTGCGAGAGGCCAGGCGGCCGAAGCTGTCGTAGCTTTGCAGCCAGCGGCTGCCGTCGGCCTTGTGGTGGGCGATGAGGCGCGACAGGCCCGCTGTGCCTTCGAAGTAGTAGGTCTCGATGCGATCCAGGCTGTCGCTGACGCGGGTGGCCGCGCGCGGCTGGCCGTCCGGGCCCGGCGGTTGGCTGAGGTAGTCGAAGCGGTAGGACAGCCCTTCCTGGTTGCTGTGTTCGATGACGCGGGCGCCGGGCTGGGCGCTCTCGTAGCGGTAGCGGTGCCAGGGTCCGCTGGCATGGCGGTGGGCGCTGATGCGGTGGTGGTCCCATTCGAATTCGCGCACGAGCTGGCCTGCGCGGTCGTGGACGGTGATGAGGTCGCCTGCGCTGCTGTAGCCGTAGCGCACGAGCGTGATGGGAGCGATGGGGGTGGACACGGGATGCAACGGGTCCTGCGTGAGGTCGACCCCGATGAGGCGCCAGCCATCGTCGGCGCCCCACAGTCCGTTCAGGCCCTGCGCGTCCTTGCCGCCGTGGATGCGCTGGTGCAGCAGGCGGTAGCGCCGGCCTGTGCCGTCGCTCAGGGAGACCAGGCGGCCTGCGGGCAGCGGTTCCGGACTGCCGTTGACGTCCGGGGCCGTGGTCTTGCCGTCGCTGTAGTGGTAGAGCTGGCGGCGTCCGAAGCGGTCGATCTGGGCCATGAGGCGCCAGGGGCCATCGACCGACTCACCGGGCGGGGGGCCAAAGCCCCAGAGGGTGTCGCCATCGCCGCTGAAGGCCAGGATGGCCTCGGGATTGCACGCCAGCGCCGCCTCCACATGCGACCAGCGCGGGTTCGCAGCCCAGGGCGCTGTGCCGCCGTCCGGCTCCGGGCTGCCGCCGCGCAGCAGCCAGATGTCTTCGCTGGCACTGTGCAGCTGGCCGCCCGGGGCCAGAGGCTGGTCGAAGGTGATGACGCGGCCGCTGGCGTCCAGCAGCAAGGTGGCCTCTTCCTGCAGGCGGATGCTGAGCTCCTGCAGCAGGTGCCAGCCATGGCCCAGCAGCCCGCAGGCCGCGCCGTGCTCGGGGTTGACGTAGCTGCTGTACTGGCGCTGCCAGGCCACGGGCAGCGCAGCCGATGGCAGGGCGAAGTCCAGGTCTTGTGCGCCCAGCAGGACCTTGGCGCCGAGCTGGGGGTTGACGGGGGAGCTGACGGTGATGCCGCCCGGGCAGACGGAGCAGGCCAGGCCCCCCTGGCTGCCGATGAGCACGGTGCGCGAGCCGGTGACGATCTTGCCCTTGACGACGCTGTCGGTGATGCGGGCTGCGGGTTGGCCACTCATGCGAGGCTGCTCCTGGAGAGGTGAGAGAGAACGGGACGGCGGATGCGGAAGATGCGGGGAATGCAGGGGCTGCAGGACATGCGGGCCTCAGCAGTTGAGCCGGTCCATGGGCGAGAGGATCTGGATGTCGCCGGGCGTGATGCGGATGGTGCTTTTGCCGCAGGTCAGCAGGATTTCCTGCTGGGCTTCGAGCCGGATCTTGGCGGCATTGAGCTGGATGCTTTGCCCATCCATGGTGAGCTGCGAGGCCTTGCCACCTCCGCCTGCGCCACCACCACCGCCGCCATCGCCCCCACCGGGCGCCGTGATGTTCATGGCCATGCCGCCACCGGCGCCACCTCCCGCGCCACTGCCACCTCCGCCTCCTCCTCCCACGGTCAGCGAGTACTGCGAGCCCACTTCGGTGCTTTGCTTGCTGCCGACCTTGACCTGGCGCTCCTGCCCCACGGTGAGGCTCTGGTTCATGCCCACATGGGTCTGCATGGCCACGCCGATGTTTTCCATGTAGTTGACGCCGATGTTCATCATCTTCATCCCACCCACGTTCTGCATGTAGGCCATGCCTATGGTCTGGGTCTTGAGCAGGCCGACCGTGACGTGCCAGTTCTGGCCTATCTTGTCGGTCTCGGTCTTGCCGATGGTCTTGCTGCGGTTCTTGCCGATGGAGATGTTCTCGTCGATGCCAACGTCTTCATTGCGGTTGTCGCCGATGCTGATCTTCTCGTTATGGTCCACCCGCTCCGTGCGGTTGTTGTGCACGGTGATGGTCTCGTCACGGTCCACGGTCTCGGTGCGGTCGCGGTGGATGACGCTGGTCTCGTCCCGGTCGATGGTCTTGCGCCGGTCGTTGCCCACCCATTTGTCCTCGTCGTTCTCGACCTCGGTGAGCTGGTCCTTTTGCGCATGCAGCCACAGCTGTTCTTGCCCGGCCTTGTCCTCGAAGCGGATGGCGTTGGCGTCGCCCGGGCCGTTCTTCATGCCCGCGCCTGCGGCACCGCCCTTGCTCGATCGGGTCTTGATGCCCGATTGCGTGGCGTTGGCCGGCAGCGCCCAGGGCGGCATGTTGGCCGCGTTGTAGACGCAGCCCGTGACGATGGGATAGTCCGGGTCGCCGTTGAGAAAGTCCACCACCACCTCGTGCCCTATGCGGGGGATCGAGATGGCGCCAAAGCCCGGGCCGGCCCAGTTGGTGGCCACGCGGATCCAGCAGCTGGAGTTCTGGTCCTTGCTGCCCAGCCGGTCCCAGTGGAACTGCACCTTGATGCGGCCGTATTCGTCGGTCCAGATTTCTTCTCCGGCCGGACCCACGACGACGGCGGTCTGCGGGCCCGTGGTGCGCGGCTTGGGCGTGGTGCGCGGCGGCGTGAAGGCCAGGCTGGTGGGCTGGGCCTGCAGTTCGTAGCGCTGGAAGGAGCCGTCTTCGGCGGCGCTGCCCTTGGCGCCCGGGGCGACGGCACTGACGCGGGGATTCTCCTTGAGGTGGTAGCTCAGGCCCGTGATCAGGTACTGCCGGTTCTGGTCGCCGCGCGGGTAGTTGTAGAGGCTGAAGGTGTAGCCCGTGGCCAGCGCCCGGTGGCAGGACTGGCCCCGCACCCGGCTGCGGCCCGTGAGGCCTTGCTTCAGGCGCACGCGGATGTAGGCATCTCCGTCGCCGTACTCCGTGTAGCCGCCCGGCCATTCGTAGGTTTCATGGCCGTCGTGCGCATGGCCCGGTGGATCGCGGCGCATGTGGGAAAGTTCGGCCCGGGGCTTTTTGAAGTCGTAGTCGTCGATGTAATGGCGGCCCGGCTTGATTTCCTGCTCCAGCTGCCAGGCGTGGATGTTTTCCTGGTCGCCTGCGGCGGCTTTTTCCGGGGGATAGAAGGGAATGGATTCGCCGCCGGGCAATGCGCCGTGCGAGGCAATGATGTCGTCGCACAGCACCAGGGTGTGCCGGCCCGATGCGTGCTCGAAGAAATAGTAGATGCCTTCGTGCTCCATCAATCGCGAGACGAAGTCGCAATCGCTTTCGTTGTATTGCACGCAGTAATCCCAACTGCGATAGGCGCGCGTGAGTTTCCTTTGCATTGGATGGCCATAGACGCCCAATACCTGCTCGATGATGTCGGGCACGTTGAGGTTCTGGAAGATGCGAAAGTCGCTCTTGCGCGTGGCCAGCCACAGCCAGGGACTCAGCCGCGCCTTGTAGGCGTAGTGGCGATGGTCCTGGCCCTGCATGCCGAAGCGGGTGACGATGCCGTCGATGAAGCGCCTGCCGCCGCCCTGGGTTTCTATTTCTATGGTGGCGTTTTTGCCCAATAGGGCCTTGGGATCGATGCTTTCGTTTTCGCTGAGCATTTCCACATCAAGGCTGAAGAGCTGGCTGATGTTTTCCTGGCCGCGCAATTCACGGAAATGCAGTTCATCGCCCAATGGCGTATGGATGGTGACTCGGCGTGTCATTGTATGAACCGCCCTGGGGGCGGCCTCCCGTCTCTTGGTGAGCGGGGATCATAGACAAGCCGATGGCTATAGGGCAATCAAATGCAGGGTCAGATACATCCTGTAAATGTAAGCAATTTCCCATCTTGGATACAGGCATGTATTTGAATGGCAGGCTATCCAATCAGGCATGTTCCAAAATCAGGTAATCCAGTCTTGGCTGATCATGTGCTGTGGCAGGCGACCTGGGAATGTGCTGTACTGGGTATGAAAGCATTTGCACTTTTTTGGTGCATTTTTGGTGAGATGCCATGTGAGCGACCGCTATCACCGTAACGGTGCAGAACTTCTGCACAAAGCCGGTGCATGGGAGGATACTGCGGTGCTGCATTGGTAGGTCGGAAGGCGCCCCACCCAGCAGAAAAGACTGGCACGGTCCGTGCTTAACCCGGTTGTCACGAAATTTTTCAAACCGGAGGATCCCATGTCCCGTGCCAGCCTCAAGTCGCTCGCCATCGCCTGTGTCGCCATCGCTCCGCTCTGGGCCCACGCCCAGCTCACGGCCAATGTGTCCCTGACGACGAACTACAAGTTCCGCGGACAGGACCAGGACACGGGACGCAACAAGGCCGTCAAGCCTGCCCTGCAAGGCGGCTTCGACTACACCTTCGGCGACAGCGGCTGGTACATCGGCAACTGGAACTCCAGCGTGGACTGGCTGCCGGGCAACTCCCTGGAAACTGACTTCTACGGTGGCTACAAGTTCAAGGCCGGCGAGGTGGACCTGGACTTCGGGGCCCTGCAATACCTGTACTCGGGCAACTCCAGCGGCAACACCACCGAGCTGTATGGCGCGGCCACGTACGGCCCGTTCACGGCCAAGTATTCGCACACCGTATCCAAGGACTACTTCGGCTGGGCGGGCGAGAAAGCCGGCTCGGGCCTGTCGGGCCGCAATACCGGCTACCTGTGGCTGGGCTTCAGCAAGGAAGTCATGCCCAAGGTGACCGTGAAGGCCTCGCTGGGCTTCACGCGCTTTGCCAGCGACATCAAGGGCCTGGGCGTGCCCAACTATATGGACTACAGCGTGGGCGGTGCCTACGATTTCGGCGACGGCGTGTCGCTGGGCGCGGCCGTCACGGGTGCGAACAAGAAGTCTTACTTTGGTGACGTCAACAAGGCCCGCCTGATCGTGACGCTGACCAAGACCCTGTAACCGGACCTGAGGAGCTAAGCATCATGAAACTGGTGACCGCCATCATCAAGCCCTTCAAGCTGGACGAGGTGCGCGAGGCGCTCTCCGACATCGGCGTGCAGGGCATCACCGTGACCGAAGTCAAGGGCTTCGGCCGCCAAAAGGGCCATACCGAGCTGTACCGCGGCGCGGAATACGTGGTCGATTTCCTGCCCAAGCTGCGCCTGGAGGCCGCCGTGCCCGACGCACTGGTGGACCAGGTGATCGATGCCATCGAGGCCGCTGCGCGCACCGGCAAGATCGGTGACGGCAAGATCTTCGTGCTGCCCATCGAGCAGGCCGTCCGCATCCGTACCGGCGAGACCGGCGACAGCGCACTGTGAGTTTCAACCCCACGTTTCCCGAAAGACTGCCATGACCAAACGACTTCTTTCCATGGGCCTGGGGCTGGGCCTGCTGGCCGCAGGCGCCGCTGCCCTGGCACAGGAGCCCGCCGCCGCTGCAGCCGTTGCCGATGCGGCCGCTGCGGCAGCCCCCGCCGCCGCGGCGGCAGCCGAGGCGCCGGCCCCCGCGCTCAGCGCCGGTGACACGGCCTGGATGCTGACCTCGACCATGCTGGTGATCCTGATGGTGATCCCGGGCCTGGCACTGTTCTACGGCGGCCTGGTGCGCACCAAGAACATGCTGTCCGTGCTGTGCCAGGTGTTCGTGATCTTCTCGCTGATCACGCTGCTGTGGGCCGTCTACGGCTACTCGCTGACCTTTGCGGGCGAAGGCAACTTCTTCGGCGGCTTCGGCAAGATCTTCCTCAAGGGCATTGCGCCCGACACGCTGGCCGGCGCACTGCCGACCATTCCCGAGTACGTGTTCGTGGCCTTCCAGTCCACGTTCGCCGCCATCACCGTGGCCCTGATCGTCGGCGCCTTCGCCGAGCGCATCAAGTTCTCTGCCGTGATCCTGTTCTCGGTGCTGTGGTTCACCTTCAGCTACATCCCCATGGCCCACATGGTCTGGGGCGGCGGCCTGCTGGGCAAGGACGGCGCGCTGGACTTCGCAGGCGGCACCGTGGTGCACATCAACGCCGGTATCGCTGGACTGGTGGGTTCCTACATGCTGGGCAAGCGCATCGGCTTCGGCCGTGAGGCCCTGCCTCCGCACAGTCTGACGCTGACCATGGTCGGTGCCTCGCTGCTGTGGGTGGGCTGGTTCGGCTTCAACGCCGGCTCGGCAGGTGCTGCCAACGGCATCGCCGGCCTGGCTTTCATCAACACCATCGTCGCCACGGGCGCCGCCACCATCTCCTGGCTGGCCGCTGAAGCCCTGCACAAGGGCAAGGCCTCGATGCTGGGTGCTGCCTCGGGCGCCGTGGGCGGCCTGGTGGTCATCACCCCGGCGGCCGGCCTCGTGGGCCCCATGGGCGCCATCGTCATGGGCCTGATCGCCGGTCCCGTCTGCCTGTGGGGTGTGTCTGGCCTGAAGAAGCTGCTCAAGGTCGATGACGTTTGCGACGTGTTCGGCGTGCACGGCGTGGGCGGCATCCTGGGCGCCATCCTGACCGGCGTGTTCTGCGCCTCCAGCCTGGGCGGCATCGAGCCGGCAAACTTCAACATGGGCCATCAAGTGTGGGTGCAGGTCAAGAGCGTGCTGCTGACCATCGTCTGGTCCGGCGTGGTGGCTGGCATCTCCTACAAGATCTGCGACCTGGTTGTCGGCCTGCGCGTCAGCGAAGAGTCCGAGCGCCAGGGCCTGGACATCACCACGCACGGCGAGGTGGCGTACTACCGCTGATCGGTTTCCAGGGAGTTCATTGCGGATTGGCCTCGGTGCTTGCACCGGGGCCTTTTTTGCTTTGGAGCCGCTGCAGAGATGGCGTCTTTGCTTTTTCGTCCCTGCTGTTTTGCGCCGCCCGCAGAACTTCAAGCGCGCCGTTCAAAAAATTCACGGGTCCGCACCGAGGCGCAAAAGGGCCCAGCCGCTACGATGCAGGCCATGGATTCAGCCCAAAGCCAACTCATCCAGATCGCCGAGCGCGTGCGCGCCGCGGCGGCCGACGCCACGCCGCTGCGCATACGCGGTGGCGGCACCAAGGATTTTCACGGCCTGGCCCTGCAGGGCGAGCTGCTGGACACGCGGGCGCTGGCCGGCGTGGTCAGCTATGAGCCCAGCGAGCTGGTCGTGACCGTACGCGCCGGCACGCCGCTGGCCGAGGTCGAGGCCCTGCTGGCCGCACAGGGCCAGTGCCTTCCCTTCGAGCCTCCGCATTTCGAGGGAGCGGATGGCCGCGCCACCGTGGGCGGCATGGTGGCCGCCGGCCTGTCGGGCCCCTCGCGCGCCAGCGTGGGCGCCGTGCGCGACTTCGTGCTGGGGCTGGAGATGATCAACGGCCAGGGCGAGCTGCTGCGCTATGGCGGCCAGGTCATGAAGAACGTGGCGGGCTACGACGTCTCGCGGCTGATGGCTGGCTCCTGGGGCACGCTGGGCCTGATCACCGAGGTCAGCCTCAAGGTGCTGCCCGTGGCGCCGGCCGAGGCCACGCTGCGCTTCGAATGCACGCAGCAGCAGGCGTTGGACTGGCTCAATGCCTGGGGCGGACAGCCGCTGCCGCTCAATGCCAGTTGCTGGCTGCAGGAAGACAGCGCGGCCCAGGGCGTGCTGTACCTGCGCCTGCGCGGTGCGCGTGCCGCCGTGCAGGCGGCCTGCGGGCGCCTGGGGGGCGAGCGCATGCACAGCGCTGCGGCCGACTGGCAGGCCTGCCGGGAGCACCAGCTGCCCTGGTTCACCGCACGCGCACCGGGCCATGCGCTGTGGCGCCTGTCCGTGCCGCAGACGGCTCCGGCCCTGGCGCTGCCTGACGGCTGCACGGGGCCCCTGGTCGAATGGCACGGCGCACTGCGCTGGGTACAGGCGCCGCGTGCGCTGGGCCATGCGCTGCGCACGCTGGCAAAAGCAGCGGGCGGATCGGCCACCTTGTTCCGCTCCGAGGCAACGGGGCAGCCCGGCGCCGAGCCCGATTTCGACGCCCAGGCGGCCGATGCCACGGCCGCGCTGCATGCACGGCTCAAGCAGGCCTTCGATCCTGCGGGCATCTTCAACCGCGGCCGGCTGGCCGCCGCCTGGTAGGCCGGGCCAACGCCTGGCTCCGCCCATGCGCATGCGCCACCACCTGCACCTGCTCACGGACCGGCACCGCACGGTGGCCAGCAACCGCACGCTGGGCCTGTTGCTGGCCTTCAACGCGGGTGCGGTGAATGCGGGCGGCTTTTTGCTGGTGCACTCCTATACCTCGCACATGACGGGCTTTGTCTCGTTGCTGGCCGACAACCTGGTGCTGGGCAATACGGCGCTGGTGCTCAGTGCCTGCGGCGCGCTGCTGGCCTTTCTGTGCGGCGCGGCCGCGACGTCGCTGCTGGTCAACTGGGCGCGCCACCACCGGCTGCGCAGCAGTTATGCGCTGCCGCTGCTGCTGGAAGCCGCGCTGATGCTGCTCTTCGGCGTGCTGGGCGCGGCCATGCTGGCCTGGCCCACGCCGTTCGCCGTGCCGCTGGCCGTGCTGCTGCTGTCCTTCATCATGGGATTGCAGAACGCCACGGTGACCAAGATGTCGTCCTCGCAGATCCGCACCACACACATGACGGGCGTGATCACCGACCTGGGCATGGAGCTGGGCCGAGCCCTCTACTGGAATCGCCATGGCAGCCCGCCCGAGCACCGGGTCCACGCCAACCATGTGCGGCTGCGGCTGTTCGCAGGGCTGCTGTCCATGTTCCTGCTGGGCGGCATTGCGGGCGCGCTGGGTTTCAGGCACCTGGGCTTCGTCTTCGTCGTGCCGCTGGCCGTGGTGCTGTGCCTGCTGTCCCTGCCGCCGCTGTGGGCCGACCGTGCGCGGCTGCCCCTGCTGCTGGGCCGGCGGGCCGCGCCTCGCGCATGACCGCCGTGTCCGGCTGCCGTGCCTGACCGTTCCCCGATACCCGTACAACAAGAGCCCCACCATGCAGACCCAACTCGCACCCCAGTACCGCGCCACGCCCGAGGGCCAGGAGGCCGAAGCCATTTTGCGCAAGTGCGTGCACTGCGGCTTTTGCACGGCCACCTGCCCGACCTACCAATTGCTGGGCGACGAGCTGGACGGGCCGCGTGGCCGCATCTACCTGATCAAGCAGGTGCTGGAAGGCGGGACGCCCACGCGCGCCACCCAGCAGCATCTGGACCGCTGCCTGACCTGCCGCAACTGCGAAAGTACCTGCCCCAGCGGCGTGCAGTACGGCCACCTGGTGGACATAGGCCGCAAGATCGTCGAGGAACAGGTACCGCGTCCCTTCGGCGAGCGCGCCAGGCGCTGGGCGCTCAAGGAGGGGCTGAACTCGCCGCTGTTCGCCCCGGCCCTGAAGCTGGGACAGGCCGTGCGCGGCCTGCTGCCCGAAGTCCTGGCCGAGAAAGTGCCCCAGCCGCAGGACGCGGGCCGCTGGCCCGTGCGCGAGCATGCGCGCAAGGTGCTGCTGCTGGCCGGCTGCGTGCAGCCCGCGATGATGCCGCGCATCAACTACGCCACGGCGCGCGTGCTGGATGCGGCCGGCATACAGACCGTGATCGCTCCCAACGCCGGCTGCTGCGGTGCCGTGAAATTCCACCTCAACGACCAGGAAGGCGGCAAGGCGCAGATGCGCGCCAACATCGACGCCTGGTGGCCCCAGGTGGACAGCGGCGCGGTGGAGGCCATCGTCATGAACGCCTCGGGCTGCGGGGTCACCGTCAAGGAGTACGGCCACCTGCTCAAGGACGATGCGCAGTACGCGGACAAGGCCGCGCGCATCAGCGCCCTCACGCGCGACCTGAGCGAGCTGCTGCCTGAGCTCCTGCCCGAGCTGGCCGAGCGCCTGCACGGCAGGGTGCGCGCACCGGCCGCGCCCATGGCCTACCACCCGCCCTGCACGTTGCAGCACGGGCAAAAGCTGCGCGGCGGCGTGGAAACCCATCTGGCCAGGCTGGGCTTCGAGCTGCGCGTGGCGCGCACCGAATCGCACCTGTGCTGCGGCTCGGCGGGAACCTACTCGGTGCTGCAGCCCGAACTCTCGCACCAGTTGCGCGACCGCAAGATCGGTGCGCTGACCGAAGGCTTCGATGCCCAGCGGCCCGCCGCCATCCTCTCGGCCAACATGGGCTGCATCGTCCACCTGCAAAACGGCACGGACCTGCCCGTGCGCCACTGGATCGAGGTGCTGGACGAGGCCCTGCTGGCCTGAGACCAGCCGCGTACCGAATGCGCATCTGTGCCTCCAGCGCGACGCCGTGGGGCCTATGCCCGCGCAAGCCTTTGCAATGCTGGCATGATGCGGGGTTTCGTTTTCTCCAAGCCCACGTGCTCCGCCATGACTGAATCCGTGTCTGAACCGCAAGAACAGAGCGCCGCGCTGCCGGCGGACGCCGCTGCCGGCACCGAGCCGCAGGCTGCAGCCAGCGCCGATGGCCAGGGCCGCAAGCGCTCGCGCCGCGGCGGACGTGGCCGCAACAAGGGCAAGGCCACCGAGCCCGTCGCCGACGCCGCAACCGGCGCGGCCGGCAGTGCCGAGGCTCCCGCATCCAGGCCTGTGCGCACCCAGCACCCGCTGCTGGCGCAACTGGCCCAATGGCATCCGAACCTGTTCGGCGAGCAGCCCCTGCCGCTCAAGCGCGGCATCTTCGAGGACCTGCTGGCCGCCCATCCCGAAGCCATCGACCGCGACCAGCTCAAGCTGGCCCTGTCCCAGCACACACGCTCGAGCCGCTACCTCACCGTGGTGGCTAGCGGCCAGGCGCGCCATGACCTGCAGGGCCAATCGGTCGAGCCCATGGCGCCCGAGCATGTGCACCATGCGCTGATCGAAGTCTTTCGCCGCCGCCAGCACCGCTCGCCCGAGGACCTGGCGCCCAAGCTGCGCAACCGCATCATCGCCGCCTACGAGGCCTCGGGCCTGTCCCGCGACGACTATGCGGCGCGCGTGCAGGGCCGTGACGAGGCCACCAACGCCCTGGTGGCCGAGGCCTTGGCCGAAGCCGATGCGCGTTCTGCACGAGACGAAGCTCTGCTGCGCGCCTTCGAGGCCAGCGGCCAGACCACCGAAGCCGGCTTTGCCGACATGTACGGCATGAACCCGCGCCAGGTGGCGCAGCAGCTGGAACGCGCCCGCCGTCGCCTGCAGACGCAGGCGGCCTGAGGTACCAAGGACCGGAGCCAAGGACCGGCGCCAAAGACCGGCAGCACCGTCTGCCGGCACACTCCACCGCCGCATGCCTGGCAAGGGCCGCGCCGGTGAACCCGCCCTGGATCACAGGCGGCATCTCTGCAGCGGACCCTCCGCCAGCACGCAGATGCCCACCAGGGGCGGGCCCGGGGATGAACTGTTTCACGGACGCCGCTGCACCCGGCCACGGGGCGGCGGCGCCTTGCCGTGCGCGCTCGTTCCCGTGGTCTGGCAAGGGCGCGCAAGGCACTTCAAAGCAAAAAAGCAAAAGGAGACTTGCGATGTGGCTGGGTTTGTCGTTGTTCTACGTGGGCGCCGTGCTGTGCCTGAATGGCCTGTGGATGCTGGGGCGCATTGCCGACCGGGAGATCTGGGTCATCAACGTGTTCGCGGGCCTGGTCTCGCTGATCATCGGCCTGGCCTCGGCCTTCGGGCCCGAGCCTGATGCGGCCTCTGTCAAGACCGGCGCGCTCACCCTGCTGTTCGCCTTCACCTACCTGTGGGTTGCCATCAACCGCTTCACGGGGGCCGATGGCCGGGGCCTGGGCTGGTTCAGCATCTTCGTGGCGATCACGGCCGTGCCGGTGGCCATCGATTCGCTGATCGGCGCCCGCACTGCCATCGACTGGTGGATGGCCGCCAACTGGGCGGCCTGGGCCGTGCTGTGGGCCATGTTCTTCATGCTGCTGGCCCTGGGCCGCAACATCGGCCGCATGACGGGCACGCTGTGCATTGCGCAGGGCGTGCTCACAGGCTGGCTGCCGGGCTACCTGCTGCTGGCCGGGCAGCTCACGGGCTGATTGCGCAGCGTTGGTGCGGGCAGGGCGTCAAGCCCCACGCCGTCGTGCATGCGCCAGCGCAGACAGCAGCGCGGCCGCGATGATGCAGGCGCCGCCGAGCAGCGTGCGCGGCGTCAGCACCTCGCCTGCAATCAGCACCGAGGAGACGCTGGCGAACACCACTTCGGCCAGCATGACCACGGCCGTCACGCCGGCCGGCAGGCGCGCGGCGCCGAACTGCAGCGCCCAGTTGCCCAGCATCAGCAGCACGGCCAGGCCGGCGGCGATCAGCATCCAGCCGGCCTGCGGAGCCGGCAGCGGCGGCACCAGGCCCACGCTGCTGCCTGCAAAGGCGCTGAACAGGCCCATCGCCATGCAGCCGCTGAACATGGCCAGCATGCGCGCCTGCGCCGGCACGGCCTGCAGGCGGCGCAGCAGCACATTGGTCAGCGCGAAGGTGAAGCCGCCGAACAGTGCCAGGCCGTCGGCCAGCGACAGGCCGCGCAGCAGCCCGGGCGAGCCGCCGCTGAATGTGCCCTCGGGCACCAGCACCAGCGCCACCCCGCCGAAGGCCAGCAGCAGCCGCGTCAGCGCAGCGGGCGTGGGCCGCTCGCCCAGGAGCCTCCAGGCCAGCAGCACCGACCATGCGGGCATCAGATAGAACAGCAGCACCACGCGCACCACGTCGCCAATGGTCACGGCCCAGTTGAAGGCGATGTTGTTGCTGCCCGCGCAGGCGCCCAGCAGGATCAGGGCCGGGTACTGCAGCGCCTGGCGCAGGCTGGCCGGGCGCAGCGCCACCAGCCCCGCCAGCACCAGGGCATACATCAGCGCCGTGGCCCACAGCGGATGCAGGCCAGCCTCGTGCATGGCGCGGAACGGCCACCAGGCCAGGCCCCAGACCAGGGTGTTGAACAGCAGGGCGAGAACGGGCAGCGGGCTATGCATAAAACCACGAAAAAGTGCCCGGTCAGGCAAAGCCCGCACCGAACACAATACGAGAAGACCATTTAGACCAGGCCTATCAATCGATAGCGCCCTATGGAACTGGCGAGGCCCAAAGCGAGAGACACCGAGCCAGGGCCGCCCCGCCGCGAGGGTGTCGTCCCCCCTGGGGGAAGGCGCGAAGCGCCTCAGGGGGTAGTCTCAATGACAATCCTTGCGGGCAATCGCCAGCAGGCGCTCGACTTCCTCGGGATGCTGGCGCAGGTTGTTCCTGTGCCAGCGTCCGATCAGCCACATGATGCCGGCCACCACCAGGCCGAACACCGTGATGGCACCAAAGGCCGACAGCCCGAACTTGGTGGACAGCGCATAGAAGGCGCCCAGCGCCAGGATGCAGGCCTGCTCGTTGAAGTTCTGCACGGCAATCGAGCGGCCCGCGCCCATGAGGTTGTGGCCGCGGTGCTGCAGCAGCGCATTCATGGGCACGACCAGGAAGCCGCCCAGGCCGCCCAGCAGGATCAGGAAGGGAATGGCCACCCACACGCTGTGGATGAAGATCATGGCGATCACCAGCAGGCCCATGGTGATGCCCAGCGGAATGACGCGCGTGGCGTTGTCCAGCCGCATGCGCATGGATGCGAGGATGGCGCCTGCCGCCGTGCCGATGGCCACCACGCCCACCAGGGCCGATGCCTGGGAGGTGCCGTAGCCCAGGGCCGCCGCGCCCCAGGCCAGCACGATGTAGCGCAGATTGCCCGACACGCCCCAGAACAGCGTGGTCGTGGACAGCGAGATCTGGCCCAGCTTGTCCCCCCACAGCCGCTGGCTGCAGGTCCAGAAGTCGGGCAGCAGGGCCAGGGTGTTGGCCAGCAGGCTCTTGCTGGGGTCCTGGCGCAGCGGGCGCAGGATGGTGTCGGTCAGCGGAATGCGCAGGTTGAACCAGGCGGCCAGCGCATAGACGCCGACCAGCACGGCAATCGCCGCCTCGGCCGCAGTGTCCACGCCCGTGTCCAGCAGCGGCAGGTCGAAGTCCAGCAGATGGGTCGAGATGCCCGGGCTCAGCAACTGCCCGCCCACGAGCACGCCCAGGATGATGGAGGTGATGGTCAGCCCCTCGATCCAGCCATTGGCCTTGACCAGTTGGGAGGCGGGCAGCAGCTCGGTGAGGATGCCGTACTTGGCGGGCGAGTAGGCCGCTGCGCCCAGGCCGACCACGGCGTAGGCGATCAGCGGATGGTTGCCGAACAGCATCATCAGGCAGCCCACGATCTTGATCGCATTGCTGATGAACATCACCCGCCCCTTGGGCAGGGCGTCGGCAAAGGCGCCGACGAAGGGGGCCAGGATCACGTAGAACAGCGCGAACATGGGCACCAGGGCGGCGCGCTGCCACTCGGGGGCGCCATTGGTGCGCAGCAGTTCCACGGCGGTCACGAACAGGGCGTTGTCTGCCAGCGAGCTGAAGAACTGCGCTGACATGATGGTGTAGAAACCGCGCTTCATGGATAGGCAGATGGGGTCAGCCGCAGGGCTGCTGACCGGTTAAATAAGGGCCCCGTGGCAAGTGACTGGCGGTTATATCACGCGGCCTTTGGCCGGCAGTGCCAGAATCCCAAGCTTCTGACTGAGTGAAAACCATGCCGCGTCCCATTCTTGCCACCATCCATTCCGCCGCGCTTCGCCACAATCTGGAGCGGGTGCGGCAAGCGGTCCCCGATGCCAAATTGTGGGCCGTGGTCAAAGCCAACGCCTATGGCCACGGTATCGAAAACGTGTTCGAGGCCCTGCGCGGCGCCGACGGCTTCGCCATGCTGGACCTGGCCGAGGCCGAGCGCGTGCGCCAGCTGGGCTGGCGCGGCCCCATCCTGCTGCTGGAGGGCGTGTTCGAGCCGCGCGACCTGGAGCTTTGCTCGCGCCTGTCCATCTGGCATGCCGTGCATTGCGACGCCCAGATCGACTGGCTGGCCGCGCACAAGACGCAGAACGGCCACCGCGTCTTCCTCAAGATGAACTCCGGCATGAACCGCCTGGGCTTCACGCCCGAGCGCTTTCGCGCGGCCTGGGCCCGGCTCAATGCCTTGCCCCAGGTGGAGGAAATCTCGTTCATGACCCACTTCAGCGATGCCGACGCAGGCTCTGGCCAGTCGGGCATCTCCGCGCAGCTGCAGCGCTTTCACGACGCCACGTGCGACCTGCCCGGCGAGCGCAGCGTGGGCAACAGTGCCGCCACGCTGCGCCATGGCGACGATGCCCAGGTGCGCTGCGACTGGGTGCGGCCCGGCATCGTGCTGTACGGCAGCTCGCCCGACTATCCGCAGCACACGGCGGCCCATTGGGGCCTGCAGCCCACGCAGACCCTGAGCTCGCGCATCATCGGCGTGCAGCAGCTGGCTGCGGGGCAGAGCGTGGGCTATGGATCGCGCTTCACGGCCGAAGCTCCCGTGCGCCTGGGCACCGTGGCCTGCGGCTATGCCGACGGCTATCCGCGCCACTGCGGCACCGGCACGCCCGTGCTGGTCGACGGCGTGCGCACCCGCACCCTGGGCCGCGTGAGCATGGACATGCTGGCCGTGGACCTGACGCCCGTGCCCGATGCCGGCATGGGCAGCGAAGTCACGCTGTGGGGCCGCGCCGGCAACGGCGCCGTGCTGCCCATCGACGAGGTGGCCGAGGCGGCCGGCACGCTGGGCTATGAACTCATGTGCGCCGTCGCGCCGCGCGTGAACAAGGCCGTCGATTGATCAGGGCGCGGCCTGGACGCTGTCCCTGGCCCGCTCCAGCAGCGCCATCATCTGCTGTTGCGCGGCAGGCTCCCAATCCTTGAGCAGCCGCGCCGCCAGCGCCTGGCGCGACTGGCGCAGCCGGTCGAACAGGGCCTGGCCCTGGGGGCTGAGGCTCAGGCAGCGCACGCGGCGGTCGCGGGCGTCCGGTTCGCGGTCCAGCCATCCCTGCTCCTGCAGCTGCGCCAGCATGCGCGCGAGCTGGGCCTTGTCCATGTGGCTGTGGTCGACCAGATCCCTTTGCGTGCGGCCCGGGTGCCGGCCCACGTACATCAGCACGCGCACCTCGTTGGGCGTCAGCCCGGGCTCCATGGACTCCATGTCCTCGCGCATGCGCGAGCGGAACAGGTGCAGCAGCTCGTGCATGGCCTCGAAGATATCGGCGGGCAGGGAGGCATTCATGGCAGGGTCTTGTGGAAATATGTTGACAAAGTCAACGGATGACAGAGAATTGGTGGACTAAATCAACATTCTAGGCCGTCACAGGCCGTTTCGCCAATGAACTTGCCCAATCCAGCCAACTCTGCCGTGGCGCCTGCCCCCGTCGTCCACCGTGTCCGCCATCCCTTCCGCGCCCGCCATGTGCAATTGCTCTCGCGCGAGCAGCCCAGCCCCGGCTTTGTGCGCCTGACCCTGGGCGGACCCGAACTGGAGGACTTCGTCAGCTCGGGCTTTGACG
Source organism: Delftia sp. 11MD (assembly GCF_050907895.1). Taxonomy (NCBI): domain Bacteria; kingdom Pseudomonadati; phylum Pseudomonadota; class Betaproteobacteria; order Burkholderiales; family Comamonadaceae; genus Delftia; species Delftia sp. 11MD. The sequence continues at coordinate 386,211 of NZ_CP194333.1, forward strand.
ACCACGTCAAGCTCATCCTGCCCCAGGCCGGGCGCGAACTGCCCGCGCTTCCCGTGCTGCTCGATGGCCGCCCCACCTTCGTGGAGGACGAGCGCCCCACCTTGCGCGACTACACGCCGCTGCGCTACGACGCTGCGCGCCAGAACCTCATCATGGATTTCGCACTGCACGATGCTGGCCCCGCCACTGAATGGGCGCTGACCGCGCCCCTGGGCCAGTGGGTGGGCTTGGCCGGGCCGCGCGGCAGCCTGGTGATCTCGGCCAACCTGCCATGGCATTGGCTGTTCGGCGACGAGACCGCCATGCCCGCCATCGAGCGGCGCCTGGCCGAGCTGCCCGCCGGCAGCCGCGCCGTGGTGCGCGTGCAGCTGCGCAACCCTGCCGACCGCCGCCAGTGGAAGAGCACGGCCCAGCTGGACTGTGCCTGGGTCGAATCGCTGGCCGACGCCGTGCAGGCGCTGGAGTTTCCCCAGGACGACGACGGATATATCTGGGCGGCGGGCGAGCACAGCGCCATGGCCGAGCTGCGGCGCCTGCTGCTGGCCAAGGGCGCCGCGCCCAAGCGCATGCGCGTGGCCTCGTACTGGAAACAGGGCCAGGCAGACCACCATGAAGACCTGAACGATCCCAGCTGACCTGCGTGGAGAAAAGCAAGAAAGGCACAGACGAAAAAAAGCCCACCGAAGTGGGCTTTTTTTCGTGGTGGTTGCGCGAGAAGGATTTGAACCTCCGACCTTTGGGTTATGAGCCCAACGAGCTACCAGACTGCTCCATCGCGCGGTAATTCCGCAGTAATTTTGTTTCACCGCATTTTGTGCAGCGAAGAAGACAACTATAACCGATATCTCTTTGTCACGCAACTGCGTTAGACAACAGGCAGGCGGGCGGGGCGGCAGCCACCGCTCGGTATAGTGCCCAACCCATGGCCAAAGACAAAACCACGTTCATCTGCAATGCCTGCGGCGGCTCCAGCCCGCGCTGGCTGGGCAAGTGCCCGGCCTGCGGGGCCTGGAATTCGCTGATCGAGGCCGTTGCCGAGCCTGCGGGCGCGGGCAAGAACCGGCTCAGCCAGCCGCAGGGCTATGCGGGCCTGGCCAACGCCCAGGCCGTGATGCCGCTGTCGGCCATCGAGGCCCAGGACGTGGCGCGCACGCCCAGCGGCATCGAGGAGCTGGACCGCGTGCTGGGCGGCGGCATTGTCGAAGGCGGCGTGGTGCTGATTGGTGGCGACCCCGGCATCGGCAAGTCCACCCTGCTGCTGCAGGCCATGGATGCGCTGCACCGCGTGGGCTTGCCCACGCTGTATGTCACGGGCGAGGAAAGCGGTGCCCAGGTCGCGCTGCGCTCGCGCCGCCTGGGGCTGGAGGCCAGCCAGGTCAATGTGCTGGCCGAGATCCAGCTGGAGAAGATCCTCGCCACCATGGAGGCCACGCAGCCGGCCGTGGTCGTCATCGACTCCATTCAGACCGTGTACTCGGACCAGCTGTCCTCGGCGCCGGGCTCGGTGGCCCAGGTGCGCGAATGCGCGGCCCACCTCACGCGCGCGGCCAAGACCACGGGCATCACCGTGATCCTGGTCGGCCATGTGACCAAGGAAGGCGCCCTGGCCGGCCCGCGCGTGCTGGAGCACATGGTGGACACCGTGCTCTACTTCGAGGGCGACACGCACAGCAACTTCCGCCTGGTGCGCGCCATCAAGAATCGCTTTGGCGCCGTCAACGAGATCGGCGTCTTCGCCATGACGGAGAAGGGCCTCAAGGGCGTCACCAACCCCAGCGCCATCTTCCTGTCCCAGCACAGCGAGCCCGTGCCGGGCTCCTGCGTGCTGGTCACGCTGGAGGGCACGCGGCCCATGCTGGTGGAAATACAGGCCCTGGTCGACCAGGGCGGCCCCGCGCCCCGGCGCCTGTCCGTGGGCCTGGACCGGGACCGGCTGGCCATGCTGCTGGCCGTGCTCAGCCGCCATGCGGGCGTGGCCTGCGCGGACCAGGATGTCTTCGTCAACGCCGTGGGCGGCGTGCGCATCAGCGAGCCTGCGGCCGACCTGGCCGTGATGCTGTCCATCACCTCCAGCCTGCGCGGCCGCGCCCTGCCCAAGGGATTCCTGGCCTTTGGCGAAGTGGGCCTGGCCGGCGAAGTGCGCCCCGCGCCGCGCGGCCAGGAGCGCCTGAAGGAAGCCGCCAAGCTCGGCTTCACCATGGCCGTGGTGCCCAAGGCCAATGCGCCCAAGAAGGCTATCCCCGGCCTGACCGTGCATGCCGTGGAGCGCGTGGACGAAGCCATGAACATCGTCCGAGGGATGGGCTGAGGCACTGCCTTGCCGAGCGCATTGCGGGGGCATACGCACTGTCCGCAGCGGTCCTGCGGCGCCTCCATAAGACAATCGGCGCCATGAATTTGCGCAATATCCTGATTCCCCTGGGTCTGCTCGTACTGCTGGTGGCTGCGCACCAGTCCTATGGCTGGATGGGCGTGGTTGCCGTGGGCGGCGGCATCATGATGTGGCTGCTGCTGCACTTCACGCGGCTGATGTCCATCATGAAGAAGGCCTCGGACCGTCCCATGGGCTATGTGGGCAGCGCCGTGATGCTCAACGTCAAGCTCAAGCCCAAGGTCTCGCTGATGCACGTGGTGGCCATGACGCGCTCCCTGGGCGAGCGCCTGTCCGAAGACGGCCAGCATCCCGAGATCTACCGCTGGACCGACGGCACGCAATCCCATGTGACCTGCGAGTTCATGCATGGCCGGCTCGTGAAGTGGACCCTGGTGCGCCCCACGCCCGAACCCGAACCGCAACCCGAGACGGTGGCGGCCCCCGAGGCAGCCCCCGCGCCCTAAAATAGCGGGTTGGTGTTCTGTTCAATACCCCCAAGGATGTTTCTATGAGCCCCGTTGTTCCCTCGATGGCCGATCGTGACGGCAAGATCTGGATGGATGGACAGCTGGTGGACTGGCGCGATGCCAAGATCCACGTGCTGACCCACACGCTGCACTACGGCTGCGGCGCATTCGAGGGCGTTCGGGCCTACAAGACCGAACAGGGGCCGGCCATCTTCCGCCTGGAAGACCACACCAAGCGACTGTTCAACAGCGCCAAGATCCTGCGCATGCAGATCCCGTTCACCCAGGAAGCGGTGAACCAGGCCCAGGTGGAGGTCGTGCGCGCCAACCAGCTGGAATCGTGCTACCTGCGCCCGCTGACCTGGATCGGCGACCGCAAGCTGGGCGTCTCCCCCAAGGGCAACACCATCCACCTGATGGTTGCGGCCTGGGCCTGGGGCGCCTACCTGGGCGAGGAAGGCATGCAGCGCGGCATCCGCGTGAAGATCTCCAGCTTCACGCGCCACCATGTGAACATCACCATGAGCCAGGCCAAGGCGGTGAGCAACTACACCAACTCCATCCTGGCCAACACCGAGGCACTGGACGACGGCTATGACGAGGCCATCCTGCTGGACGCCTCGGGCTTCGTCTCCGAAGGCTCGGGCGAGAACATCTTCGTCATCAAGGACGGCGTGGTCTACACGCCCGACCTGTCGGCCGGCGCGCTCAACGGCATCACGCGCAATACCGTGATGCACATCTGCAAGGACCTCGGCCTGGAGGTGGTGCAAAAGCGCATCACGCGCGACGAGCTGTACATCGCCGATGAAGTCTTCTTCACCGGCACGGCCGCCGAAGTCACGCCCATCCGCGAGGTGGACCGCATCGAGATCGGCGCGGGCAGCCGCGGCCCCCTCACCGAAAAGATCCAGCAGGCCTTCTTTGACATCGTCAACGGCCGCAACCCCAAGTACGCCCATTGGCTGACTCGGGTCTGAGAAAAATGACCCCCACGCTACCCTTGCTTTGCAAGGTCCACTGCCCCCCGAGGGGGTGCTTTTCATCTTGGGGCGGCCCGGCGATGAAAATGACAGATACCCACGAAAGAGATAAGCAAGCATGACAACGAATGCCACCGTCGAACTGGCGGCCAAGGACCTCAACGCCCAGGGCGGCGTGTTCTGCCCCAGCCCCAAGGCCGACATGAAGCTGTGGAACAGCCATCCCAAGGTCTACCTGGACGTGGCCCACACCGGCGAGGCCAAGTGCCCCTACTGCGGCACGCTGTACCGCTTGAAGGCCGGCGAAGTCTTCGCAGGCGGGCATTGAGCAAAGCGGGCCTCGGCCCGCTTTGCGTGTCTCAGCGCGCCGAAAGCGCGCGGCTCCAGATGCTGTCTGGCGCAGCACCTCCGTGCAAGGCCAGCATGTCCGTGAAATGGCGCCGTTCCCCGCCGCGCAGCTTGACGATGGGTGCCGCCACCTGCGGCGCCTTCGCCAGGCACAGCTGGGGGTAGAGCAGGTACCACTTCCAGCGCAGGGCGCGGTGGTAGAAGAAGGCGGTGTCCTCGGCCTTGAACAGCGTGAGCCGGGCATCGGGCAGCCGGCGCATCACCTGCTGGGCCGTCACATGGATCAGAAGGTAATTTGGATCGGGGATGCCCTGCAGCACCTCGGCGGCGTCGGGCCGCGACTGCAGGCGCTGCAGGTAGGCCGCAGGGCCCTCCACGATCAGCGCCTGGTGAAACTCCTTTTGCCATTCCGATACAAAGCGCGAGCCGGCCGGAGCGCAGAATGACCAGCTTTCGATCACGGGGTAGCGCCTGTCCCTGGTGAAGCCCTCAAGGTAGAAGCCGGTCAGCTCGGCAGCGCCTGCGCCGGCGCCCATCCAGTCCAGCGGCGCGGTCAGCAGCGTGGTGGCATCGAACCAGTAGCCGCCGTGGTGCGCCACCAGATACAGGCGCAGCCAGTCCGATTGCTTGGTGGGGTGGAGTTCGGCAAACGCCGCAGGAAGGTCGCCGCAGGCCACGTACTGGCCCAGGCTCTCTGGTGTCACGACGATGACCTGGTGACCCGGGCATTGCCGCCGCCAGCTGTCCACGCACTGCTGGACGAAAGGGTCCAGGCCGGACTGGTTCCAGTACGTCCAGATCGTCTTCGGGATGTCCGCTGCAAGACCATCGGCTGCCGGGGGCGATGGGGGCAGCTGCAAGGGCGCGGGCATGGTGTAATCTGCGCCGATTTTGGAAGGGGCTGCCCAGCGATGGAGCAGCCTGAATAAGACCGCAGGAATTTTTTTCATAGCGGATGGAAAGCGGAATGCCCGCATTTTGGGGCAGAAAGTCGCGGTCTTGATGAGATTTGACAAGTCGAAGCTGCCAGGGCTCCTCACGACCCTGGCCGCTGTTCTGGTGCCCGGACTGGCCTTGTGGCTGCGTTCGGGCTATTCCTATGGCGCGGGCCTCATGGCCCTGGGCGCCCTGTGTTTTCTGCCCCGCTGGGTCCGGTACAGGCAGTCGCCTGGCACCTGGCTGCTGGTGGCACTGTTCATGGGCATGGCGGTGATGTGGTACCACCTGTCCGTGCTGGACGGGGGCACCGGTCAGTTCGACCGCCCCGTGAAATTCATCCTGGGCGCGGTCAGCCTGCTGTTCGCCATGTGCTACCCGCCCACGGCGCGGATCTTCCTGTGGGGCATACCGCTGGGCAGCGCAGGCGCGGGCTTCATGGCCCTGTGGCAGGTCTGCGTGCTGGGCATGGAGCGGGCCACGGGCTACACCAATGCCATCCAGTGGGGCAACATGGCCTTGCTGCTGGGCTGCTTCTCCTGCATCTATGCCATGTCCTTCTGGCACCAGCGCTCCCTGCTGTGGCGCCTGCTGGTGCTGGCGGCCGCTGCAATGGGTGCGCTGGCTTCGCTGCTGTCGGGCTCGCGGGGGGGCTGGCTGGCGCTGCTGCCGATGTTCCTCATGCTGATGGTGCTGGTGCGCATGTACCGCCCGCAGTACTTCGGGCGCCTGTTGCTGGGCTGCGCTGCAATCGTGGTGGCGCTGGCCACCGTGATGGCCTTCATACCCCGCGTCAGCGAGCGCGTCGACGAGGTCTACCTGGATGTGAGCAACTACCTGCATTCCGGCAACTCCGACACCTCGCTGGGCACCCGGCTGGAGCAGTACCGGCTGGCCGTGCAGATGATCGGCGAGAAGCCCCTGCTGGGCTGGGGCATGCAGGGCTATGTGGACGAGATGCACCGGCGCGTGGACGCGGGTGACTATGGACGCTCCATCCGCGAATACAACTTCATCCACAACGACTTCCTGGACATCTGGGTCAAGCTCGGCGTGCCGGGCGTGCTGCTGCAGGCGGCACTGTTCATCTCGCTGCTGTGGCTGTTCTGGCCCTCGCGGCGGCGCATGGCGCTGTGGCCTGCGGACAGCACCCCCTGGCGCGAGGCCCTGCTGCTGCGTATCCTGGGCAGCCTGATGCCAGCCATGTACCTGGCGTTCGGCATGTCACAGCAATTTTTCGTGCACAACAGCGGCATCGTCTTCTTCGTCTTCCTCGTGGTGGCCCTGTGGTCATCGCTGCATGGCCTGGAAAGGGCCAGCGGAGCCGTGCGGTGACGGAGCGCGCCACCACGGCCCGGCCCCGGGTGCTGCACTTCGTGACGGGCGGCTTCTCGGGTGCCACCCAGGTGGCGGTGGATCTGGTGTCGGCGCACCGCGCGTCGGGCCGCTTCGACGCCCGGCTGGTGCTGCGGCGCAAGCGCAATACCTCCGATGAACGCGTGCAGAAGCTGCGCGACGGCGGCATCGATGTCGATGTGGTCGCCGGCTGGTCCCATGCCGCCACCGTCTGGCAGCTGCGCCGCATCTGCCTGGACTTCCGGCCGGACATCGTCGTCGCCCATGGTTTCAGCGACCACCTCTGGGGCCGCTTTGCCGCGCTGTGGGCCGGCGTGCCCTGCCTGGTGCATGTGGAACACAACTCGCGCGAGCGCTACACGCGCTGGCGGCTGGCGCAGGCCCTGTGGCTGACCGAGCGCACGGCCGCCATCGTCGGCTGCTCCGAAGGCGTGCGCCAGAGCCTGCAGGACCGCGGCTTTCCTGCAGACAAGCTCTTGGCCATCAGCAACGGCATCCGGCCCGAGCCCTATCTGCAGGAGCCACCCCCCTTGCTGCAGCGCCGCCCGGACATCGTCATGGCCGCGCGCTTTGCGCGGCAAAAGGACCATGCCACCTTGCTGCGCGCGCTGGCCGTGCTGCGCCAGCGCGGCCTCAAGCCCACGCTGACCCTGGCCGGCGGCGGCAAGGCGCGCGCCCAGCAGGCGGCGCAGCGGCTCAGCGCCGAACTGGGCCTGCAGGATCAGGTGCAATTCATCGGCATCTGCAACGACGTGCCCGGCCTGCTGCGCGCGCACCGCGTCTGCGTGCTGTCCACGCACTACGAGGGCATGCCCCTGTCCCTGCTGGAGGGCATGGCGGCGGGCTGCGTGGTGGTGGGCAGCCGCGTGGTGGGCGTGCAGGAAGTGGTGCGGCCCGGCGACAACGGCCTGCTGGCCGCGCACGCCGACCCTGAATCGCTGGCCGACGCCCTGCAGCAGGCGCTGCAGGATGACGAAGCCGCCGTGCGCATGGCCGCCACCGCGCGGCAGGAAGCCCTGTCGCACTACAGCCTGCAGCGCATGACCGGCCAGTACGAAGACCTGTTCGCCCGCCTGCTGCAGGGGGAGCGTCCGTGACCTGGCTCAGCATCCTGGTGCCCGTCTACAACGTGGTGCCCTACCTGGAGGAATGCCTGCAGTCCGTCATGGACCAGGCCGATGCCGGCGTGCAGGTGCTGGTGCTGGACGACTGCTCCACCGATGACTCCTGGGCCCTGATGCAGCAGCTGGACCAGCGCTGGCCCGGCCGCCTGCAGCTCATGCAGCATGAGCGCAACGCCGGCCTGAGCGCGGCGCGCAACACCATGATCGAGGCGGCCACGGGCGACTACCTGTGGTTTTTGGACTCCGACGACAAGCTGCTGCCCGGCGCGATTGCCGGGCTGTCGGCCATCGTGAAACAACATGCGCCCGATGCCGTGCTCTGCGACTTCTCCGTCTGGCGCGAGGCCCCGCGCCTCAAGCACCGCCTGCGCGGCGAGGCGCACCGGCACAGCTTCCAGGGCCCCACGCTGCAGCGCTCGCAGGACCGGGGCGCCCTGCTGGCCGGCCTGCTGCGCACGGGCCAGCTGCATGCCTGGTCCAAGATCTCGCGCCGCAGCCTGTGGGATGCCGGCCTGCGCTTTCCTGCAGGCCGCTATTTCGAAGACATGATGACCATGCCGCAGATGGCGCTGCGCTGCAGCAGCTTCTACTACCACCCCCAGCCCTGGGTGGCCTACCGGCAGCGTGCCAACTCCATCCTTGCGTCCATGACGCCTGCCAAGGCCGCAGACCAGTCCGCCGCCCTGTGGCCGTTGGCGCAGGCCGTGCAAGCCCTGCAAGATGATGCGCTGCGCAACGACGGGCGCCTGCAGTTCGCCTGGGCGCACCAGGCTGCGCGCAACCTCATCGGCGCCCTGCGCTTTCTCGACCGGCAGCGGGACATGCCGCCCGCGCAGCGGCAGGCGCTGGCGCAGCAGTTCCTGGCGGACTTCGGCCGCATCTCCCCGCTGTCCCTGCCGGCCCTGCGCCAGGCCTATGTGCGCAGGGGCTGGGTGCTGCGCGCCTGGAAGCTGCGCAGCTGGGAGCAGTGGGCACGCCAGCAAGGAGCCCCTGCATGAGCGCCCTGAAACTGAAAACCCGGGGCGAGCTGTGGCTGGCGGCGGGCATGCGCCGCTTCTACGCCACCTTCGCACGCCGCCTGGAGCAGGGCCCCGCGCCCGACTTCCGCAGCCACGACATTGGGCCTGCGGCGCCCGTGCCCGTCTCCACGCCCATACCCCGCATCATCTGGGCCTACTGGAATGGCGACTCGGTGCCGCTGCTCATACAGCGCTGCTTTGACAACTGGGCCCGCCTGAACCCCGGCTACAGCCTGCGCATCCTCAACGACGCGCAACTGCCGCAATACGTGCCGCAACTGCCCGGCAACCTGCAGCAGCTGCCCGTGGCCAAGCGCTCGGACTGGCTGCGCCTGGAATTGCTGCACCGCCACGGCGGCATCTGGCTGGACGCCAGCACCATCCTCACCGAGCCGCTGGACTGGCTGTTGGAGCAGCAGCAGCGCAGCGGCGCCGACCTCGTCGCCTACTACCTGGAGCGTTACACCCGCGACCCGCAGGTGCCCGTGGTCGAGAACTGGCTCATGGCCGCGCCCCCGGGCAGCGCCTTCATCGCGGCCCTGCACAAGGAATACGTGGAACAGGTCCTACCGCAGACGGGCGAGGCCTATATCGCCCAGCTCCAGCAGGCCGGCGAATACGAGCAACTGCGCCAGGGCATCGACATGCCCGCCTACCTGAGCATGCACCTGGCCATGCAGCGCGTGCTGCGCGCCGGCGGCAGCTACCGGCTGCGGCTGGCCAAGGCCGAGGACGGACCCTTCTTCCTGCACGTGCAGGGTAACTGGGGCCGCACCCCGCTCAAGATCCGCCTGATGTTCTCGCGCACCGAACTGGCGCCCGTGCCACTGATCAAGCTGCGCGCGCCCGACCGCAAGAAGCTGGACTTCTACTTGGAGCGCGGCCTCTACGTGCCCGGCAGCATCGCCGACCGATACCTGCGGGGCTGATTCCCGCTCATCGCCTTCCATTGCGAGCCATAACCGGGCCGCGACGATGTGCCTGTGCCGATGCGCCATCATCGTGGCATTGCGTTTGAATGGGGGAGATGCATATGCACCAGGACTACGCCATCCTGAAGCGCCAGGACAATATCGATGCGTATTTCAAAGATATAGAGAAGATATACGTCTCCAATGGCTGGGGCAGCAGCTATCCGGAAGGCCTGCTTCGGCAGATGTTCAGTGCCTCCTACTACCTGCTGGCGACGACCACCGGCAGTGCTGTCGGCTTCCTGCGCGGCTTCACCGACGGCGCCATGGTCACGCACCTCAGTGAAATCGTCGTGGACCCCGGGCTGCAGCGGCGGGGTATCGGCAGGCTCCTCATGCAGAAATTCCTGCAGGATGTCGGCCACACCACCATTTATGCAGAGGCCCTCAATCCCCAGGCTGCCCTGCTTTTGGAGCAGCACGGCTTTGGTGAGAGCCGGGGTCTGAAGGTGTATTCAAGAAAGAGTGAGCGGGGCTGAATTCGGCAATCCAAAGGGCCCCGCATTCTCGCTTCCTGCCGTAGAGCCATCAGCCCATTGCCGTCTCATGCAGGTAATGCCACAGCACCCCTTGGCCCGCACGTTTGAGGATCACGACTGATCGGCGCGAGGTCTCCACGCCGTCCAGGCGATGGGTTTCCAGATAGCGCATGGCCAGGCCGGCCGTGTCCCGCCATACGGGCTGCATGTCGCAGACGCATATCTCCAGCCCTGGCCGCTGGCCGGCCGCGCGCCGGAACATCTGTTCCACATCGTCCAGGCCTACGAGCCTGCCCGTGGTGGTCACCATGCTGAACTCCGGGCTGAACTGGGGCATCAGCGCCTGCAGCGCTTCCTGTGCGCCCGCTGGTTGGGTGAAGACGGTGTGGATCAGCTCGTGCACCTGGTGGATGCTGCGTTCGGCGATGCCGATGTCAATGTCACGGTCGATGGGCTTGTTGTCTTGCATGGTGGTCCTCGGGGGTGTGCAGCGATCGCAGTTGCAGCAGGGGTACAAGCCCTGCCAGCGATGCGATCAGAAACGTCATGTGATAGGCCCGGCCTGCGTCCAGGCGGGTGGCGAGCGTGTTGAAAACCATCAGGAAAAACGCAGCGCCCACGCTGAAGGCCATCTGCCGGTTGAGGTTCCAGATCACGCTGGCCTGCTGCGTCTGCCGGCCGTCGAAGTCCAGCAGGGCCGTCGTCTGCGCGGTATTGGCACCCAGGCCGCCGCCCAGGCCCATCAGCCCGTAGGCGGCCGCCAGCAGCCAGGTGTCGGCAGGGGCCGCCACGGCGGCCAGCGCCGCAATGCCCAGGCTGTGCAGCACCATGCTGGCGATGAACAGGGGCCGTGCGCCCGCGCGGTTGTACAGCCGGCCGCCCACCAGCATGGACACCAGGGCGCCGCCTGCGTAGACCATCATGAATCGGCCTGTGGCCTGCGCGCTCAGGTGCAGCATGTCCTGCAGGTAGAAGATGTTGAGCAGGTTCACGCCCGTGAACACGCCGGGAATGGCGTGGTAGACAGCCACCGACATGCGCAGGCGCGGGCTTTTGAGCAGTTGCAGTTCCACAATGGGGTGGGCCGTCTTGCGGGCATGGATGGCATACAGCACCGTGAAGGCCAGGCCCGCCGCCATGCCCAGCCAGGCCAGCGCCAGGCCCTGGCCCGAACCTTGTGAGCCATAGAGCGACATGCCCAGTAGCCAGGCGGCCAGCGCGGCGCTGACCAGCACCAGGCCCCTGAGGTCGGGCCGCTGCCGGGCCGTGGCCGGTGCATCGCGCACCCACAGCCAGGCCAGGCCTGCGGCGGCCAGGGCCAGCGCAATATTGGAATGGAACACCCAGCGCCAGGAGCCGTGGTCCACGATCAGCCCGCCCAGCCAGGGCGAGAGGGCCGGTGCGATCAGCGCCACGGCCATGACCAGCGTGGAGACACGCGCGCGCTCCGGTCCCTGGAACCGGTTGAAGGCCAGGGCCTGGCCCACTGGGATCACCAGCCCGCCCGCCATGCCCTGGATGAAGCGCCAGCCCACCAGCTGGCCGAAGCTGCCCGCCTCGCCGCAGGCCCAGGCGGCCAGGGCGAAGGCCAGCATGGAGCCCGCCATCAGCCCGCGCGCGCCCCAGCGGTCGGCCAGCCAGGGGGCGAGGGGAATGGCCAGCGTCAATCCCAGCATGTAGGCATTGGCCACCCAGGCCCCGGCCGAGATGCCCACATGGAACTCGGCCGCAATCGTGGGCAGCGCGACGGCGGGCATGAAGATGTTGATGCAGTCGACGAAGAAACCCATCAGGAAAACGGTGGCCAGGCGGTATCGGTATGTCATCTTGCGCTTTCAGGAGGGGCAAGACTAAAGAGCGCGGGCGGCCACGTCGATGGGGCTATGCTGGACTCTTTGTTTGACTGGATTGAACAATGACCCCCACAAGCACGGCCATGCACACGCTGCTCCACCGCGCGCAGACCTTTCTGGCCGTGGTGGATTTCGGCTCGTACACCAGGGCGGCGGACTTCCTGGGCATCAGCAAGGCCATGGCCAGCCTGCACGTCAAGGCGCTGGAAGAGGCGCTATCGGTGGCCCTGCTGGTGCGCAACACCCGCAGCATCGCCCTGACGGAAACCGGGCGGGAGTTCTACGACGAGTTCAAGGGCATCGTCCGCGACGTGGGCAGCGCCTTCGACAACGCCATGCACAGCGGCAACCGCATCGCGGGCCGGCTGCGCATCAGCACCACCAGCGAATACGGGGAGAAGTACATTCTTCCGCTGATCCCGGCCTTCCTGGAGCGCTACCCGGGCATCTCGGTGGCCTATGACGTCAACTCATCACTGAGCGACCTGGTGGCCGAAAAGCTGGACCTGGTCGTGCGCCTGGGCCACCTGGCGGACTCCAGCTTCAAAAGCCGCAGGCTGGCCGGCTACGACATCGTGCTGGTGGCCTCGGCCGCCTTCCTGCGCAGCCATCCCGTGCGCAGGCCCGAAGACCTGGCAGACCTGCCCTGGATTGCCAACAGCAACCTCGCCCATCCCACGGCCTGGACGCTGCGCACTGCCGGCGGCCAGGGCGTGGACGTGGTGGGCCGGGCGGCCCACCAATCCAACTCCTCCACCGCCATCCGCGCCCTGGCCCGGTCCTCGCTGGGTGTGGCGGTGCTGCCTGCGTGGTTTGTGGAGGATGACCTGGCCGGCGGCGTGCTGCAGCGCGTGCTGCCGGACCACGCCCTGCCGCCCCAGCCCATCAGCGTGGTCTTTCCCGACAGCAGCCACCTGCCGCGCAAGACCCGCGTGTTCATCGACTTCCTGTGCGAGCACCTGGGCCGGGATTGAGGGCTCGGCTGGCCGGCCGGCCCTGACCCGTTAAACTGCCCGCAAGCCGAAAGGCCCGGTGCGTAGAAACACCTTCCGTGAGGTTGCAGCCCCCACCTTAAAGCGGGGCTTTGTCATGCCTTATCTCGTCGGATTGGCGCATTTGCTTGCGCCTGTCCGCATGGTTTCGGGCGTGGTGGGGGCTATCCGCAAGGACGCCCGCACGGCTACGGACGTGTTTCTAACCACCACGCCCACCTGTTGTGCGTAGAAACTCAACCGGTGGTTTTCTGTGATCTCGTAGGAAAACAGACCATGACCCTCCCCATCCTTGCCAGCCCCAGCGCTGCGCTTGCCCCTTCCAGCCCTCTTCTCTATCAGGAGGGCTGACCCCATGACATCCCGCAAAAACACTGCCGGCGCGGCAGTGCAGGCGCAGCCGTTGCCGAAGCGATCGCAAGTCGCCAGGCCTTCCGACTGGCCCAGCGCGTGGCAGGCCATGCATGTCTGTCTGGTCGTCATCGAGGGGCGGCTGGTCACCCTGGCCGAGGTCTGTGGCAAAAAGCCCGACCGCAAGGCCCGCCAGTTCGACGTGGAATGCGCGGTGGAGCTGGCGCTGGCGCACATACGCCGCATGCGCGCCGACCCGCCGGACAGCCACCAGGCGTTCGAGCAGCAGTGGCACCTGGCGGCCTGCGCCATCGAACTGGCCGATGGCGCCTACCGCTTCCCCCGCTCGCGCTACGGCCGCCTGCTCAAGCGCACCCGCTGGCATTTCGACCTGCTCAGGGACCTGGTGGAACGTGTGGAGTGGCAGCACCGGCGCGGCTGAGCCGCAGGCGGCAGCTCAGGCCAGCGGCAGCCGCAGCACGAAGCAGGCGCCCGGCTGGCCGTCGGCGCGTCCTTCGCAGTGCACGCTGCCGCCGTGGCGCTGGGCGATGGAGCGCACCAGGGCCAGGCCCAGGCCCACGCCGCCCGAGCGCTCGCTGGCGCCGGGCAGGCGGAAGAACTTCTCGAAGATGCGCTCGCGGTGGGCCGGCGCCACGCCGGGGCCGTGGTCGCAGACGCGGATCTCGGCCATGGCGTCCTGGCGCGCCAGCTCCAGCGTGATGGCGCCCTGGCTGTAGCGGCGCGCGTTCTCCAGCAGGTTGCGCACGGCACGGCGCAGCAGCTTGGAGATGCCGGGCACTTCCAGCGCGTCGGTGGACTGCAGGTCCAGGTCGGCATCCACGCGCGCGCATTCCTCGGCGGCCAGGCCGATAAGGTCCACGGGCTCGATCGTGCCCACGTCACCCTCATAGGTCTCCAGCCGGCTGGCCAGCAGGATCTCGTCCACCAACTGGTCCAGCTCGCTGATGTTGCGCTGGATCTCGGCGCGCGCGCGGGCGCTGGCCGGGTCGTCGCCCATGAATTCCAGGCCCATGCGGATGCGCGTCAGCGGCGAGCGCAGCTCGTGCGAGGCATTGGCCAGCAGCGATTTGTGCGAGGTCACCAGGGTCTCGATGCGCGCGGCGGCGGCGTTGAACTGGTGGGCCAGGTCGGCCACCTCGTCGCTGCCGTGCTCGGGCACGCGCACCGACAGGTCGCCCTCGCCAAAGCGCTTGACGCCGCGCTGCAGGTTCTCCAGCCGCTTGAGCAGGCGGCGGATGATGGGGAACACGCCCACTGCCACGGCCACGCCCACCAGGCCCAGCAGCCAAAGGAAGCCGAAGGGCGGGCGCAGCCAGAAGGCGGCTGCACCGTCGTGCGGCGGGCGGTCGCCGCGCGGCGGGCGCGGCGCCATGTGCAGCATGTAGGTCTGGCCGTCCGTGCCTTCGATCTCGAAGCGCAGGCCCTCCTCGGGCGGGCCGGGCAGGCGCCGCGCACGGCCCTGGGCGATCACGTTGCCCTGGCCGTCGCGCATGGCCACGTCGCGCGAGGGCGGCGAACTGGCGCTTTGCACGTTCTGCGCGTTCTGCTCGGCCGCGATCTGCCAGGCCCAGGCCACCGTCAGCGTGAGCACGGCCACGCCGCCGACCACGGCCAGCCAGATGCGCAGGTACAGGCGCTGGGAGAAGAGGGACAGCAGCTTCATTCGCTTGGCTAGTCTTGTTGTTTGGCGAAGACGTAGCCCACGCCGCGCACGGTCAGGATGCGCTTGGGCGCCTTGGGGTCGGCCTCGATGGCCGCGCGGATGCGGCCCATGTGCACGTCGATGGAGCGGTCGAAGGCCTCCAGCTCGCGGCCTCGCACGGCCTCCATGATCTGGTCGCGCGTGAGCACGCGGCCCGCGCGCTCGGCCAGCGTGACCAGCAGGTCGAACTGGTAGGAGGTCAGCTCGCAGGGCTGGCCCGCCACGGTGACGCTGCGCGCGTCGCGGTCGATCTCCAGGCTGCCGAAGCGCAGCGCCGTGGCCGGCTGGCCTGCGGCCGAGCCCTCGCCGCCGCCGCGCCGGCGCAGGATGGCGCGGATGCGCGCCAGCAGCTCGCGCGGCTCGAAGGGCTTGGGCAGGTAGTCGTCGGCGCCGATCTCCAGGCCGATGATGCGGTCCATGGGGTCGCCCTTGGCCGTGAGCATCAGCACCGGCACCTGCGCTGCGGCGCCGGGCAGGGCGCGGATGCGCCGGCAGACCTCCAGGCCGTCCATGTCGGGCAGCATGAGGTCGAGGATGACGAGGTCGGGCAGGTCGGCGCCGGCCACGCCGTCGGCGGGCTGCAGCTGCTCCAGGCCGCTGCGGGCGTCGCCCATGTGCGTGACCTGCAGGCCGTTGTTGCCCAGGTAGTCACCCACCATCTGCGCGAGGCGGGTGTCGTCTTCGATCATCAGAAGATGGTGCGTACTCATGGAGGGCAGTGTATTCATGCTGGGGCCTGGCGTCGTGTTGCGACGATGCTCGCAGCGCCCCGTCAGCCGCGCTTGTCGCTTGCGTAAAGTTCGGTAAAACAGCGCAGCCTGCGGCCAGCCGCTCAACTGCCGCGTTGCGCGGGCCGCACCGCATGCACGCGCGAGGCCAGTGCGATCAGCACCAGCACGGGCAGGCCCAGCAGGGCCGTGGCCTGGAAGAAGCTCACGTAGCCATGCGCATCGACAAAGGCGCCCGAGAAGCCGGCCAGCCATTTGGGCGCCAGCAGCATCATGGAGCTGAACAGCGCGTACTGCGTGGCCGAGTACTGCACATTGGTCAGCCCCGACAGGTAGGCGATGAAGGCCGCCGAGGCGATGCCGCCGGCCAGGTTGTCCGCGCTCACCACCCAGACCAGCGCATTCACGTCATGGCCGCGCGTGGCCAGCCAGGCGAACAGCAGGTTGGTGGCGGCCGACAGCGCGGCGCCCAGCATCAGCACGCGCATCACGCCCCAGCGCATGGCCAGCGCCCCGCCCAGGAAGGCGCCCGCCAGCGTCATGATCACGCCGTACACCTTGGTCACGGCGGCCACTTCGTCCTTGGTGAAGCCCATGTCCACGTAGAAGGGGTTGGCCATGATGCCCATGACCACGTCGCTGATGCGGTAGATGGCGATCAGGCCCAGCACCAGCAGCGCCTGCCAGCGGTAGCGGCCCAGGAAGTCGGCAAAGGGCTCGACCAGCGCGCCACGCAGCCACTCGGCCGCGTTGCGGGCAGGTGCCAGCGGGCGTGGCACCGGTTCCGGCGAGAGCAGCACGGTCAGCATGCCCACGGCCATGGAGGCGGCCATGGCCAGGTAGGCCACCTGCCAGGCGCCGCTCTGGTAGCCCGCCATGCCCGCCACCTCGGCGCGGGCGGCCAGCCACAGCACGCCGGCGCCGGCCCAGATCATGGCCAGCCGATAGCCGGTCTGGTAGGTGGCGGCCAGCGCGGCCTGGCGCTCGGTATCGGCCGATTCGATGCGGTAGGCGTCCAGCGCAATGTCCTGCGTGGCCGAGCCGAAGGCCACGGCCAGCGCGCACCACACCAGCGGCGTGAGCGAGACGCGCGGATCATTGAACGCCATGCCGCACAGCCCGGCGACGATGAGCATCTGCGCGAACAGCAGCCAGCCGCGCCGCCGCCCCAGCCAGCGCGTGAGCAGCGGCAGCGGCATGCGGTCCACCAGCGGCGACCAGACCCACTTGAAGGCATAGGCCAGGCCCACCCAGCTCAGGTAGCCGATGGTGGTGCGGTCCACGCCGGCCTCGCGCAGCCAGAACGACAACGTGCCCAGCACCAGCAGCAGCGGAAGGCCTGCCGAAAAACCCAGGGCCAGCATGCGCAGGCTGGCCGGCTCGGCATAGACGCGCAGGGTCTGGGCCCAGCTGCGGCGGGGCGCTTCAGTGGGGGTGGAAGGGGCGGAGGAGGTGGTGGTGGACGGCTCGGTCATGTTGGGCTGCGGCAGGCTGCGGCCATTATCGGGCCCATGGTGGCGCGGACTGGCGCGCGCTACCATCGCGGGCACAGGATGCCGCCATGGCCTACACCCTCTCTTCCCTCCACAGCGATGCCGCCGCGCAAGACGGCGCGGCCGATGCCACCGATACCGCCTTCGCGCCGCACAGCTCGGTGCGCAGCTACAGCGGCGAGCACCAGGCCCATGCCCACGGCCATGCGCAGATCCTCTATGCGCTGCAGGGCCGCATGGAGCTGGAGGTGGGCGGGCGCAGCGCCTTTGTGGACGCCGTCAGCGGCATGCTCATCCCCGCCGGCGTGGACCACGGCTACCTGGCGGCGCCGCGCTCGCGCGTGTTCGTCATCGATGCGCCCAGCGGCCCGGGGCTGGACCGGATGCGGCGCTTTTCCGTGCCGCCCGCTCTGCGCGGCCGGGAGTCGGAAGGCCCGGCCACAGAGCAGCTGGCCCAGGTGCTGCAGGCGCCCGGCCTGCTGGCGCGCCGGGGGCTGGACCTGCAGCAACTGACCACGAGCGTACAGGCCGCATTGCACGAGGACTGGCCCACGGCCCGGCTGGCCGCCCTGTGCCATATGAGTGCCCAGCGCTTTCACGCACGCTTCGTGGAGCTGGCGGGCCAGCCGCCCCAGGCCTGGCTGCGCGGCCTGCGCCTGGATGCGGCCGAGCGCGGGCTGGCGCGGGGCCTGCCCCTGGAGGCCACGGCGCTGCGCTGCGGCTATGCCTCGGCCAGCGCGCTGGCCTATGCGCTGCGGCGCGACCGGGGCGTGACGGCGCGGCAGCTGCGCGGCTAGCCCGTTCACAGTCTTGCGGACTACGAGCGTTTCTCGACAAATGCCCGGCCGCGCCAGGCGCAACATGGCGCCATGGTTCGCAACTCTTCCGCTTCTTCCTCCGCCGTCGGCATCGCCTTCGTTTCGGTGGCTGCCGTGCTCTGGGGCACGACGGGCACGGCGCAAAGCCTGGGCGCAGGCGGGCTGTCGCCGTTCTGGGTGGGCGCCGCGCAGTTGGCGGTTTCCAGCCTGTTTCTGGGGGCGCTGCTGGCGGTTTCCCATTGGAGGCTGCGCGGGCGGGCCGGGCAGGGCGGGGCGCGCGTCCAGCCTCTGCTGCCCAACCCGGTGCACCTGGGACTGCGCCCGGCCTGGTTCCTGCTGGCATCCATGGGAATCGGCGGCTACAGCATCTTCTTCTACGAGGGCGTGACGCTCACGGGCGTGGCCGTGGGCACGGCCGTGGCCATTGGCAGCGGCCCCATCTGGGCCGGGCTGATGCAGGCGCTGGTGCTGCGCGCGCCCCTGTCTGCCCTGTGGTGGGCCGGCACGCTGGTGAGCGTGGCGGGAGGCGCGGCCATGGTGATGGCCCGGGGCGGCGCCACGCTGTCCTGGAGCGGCCTGGCCCTGTGCCTGCTGGCGGGGCTGTCGTACGCGGGCTATGCGCTGATCAACAAGCGCCTGGTCACCCACATGTCGCCGCGCGTGGTGAATTTCTATGTCTTCACCGGGGCGGCCTGCATGGCGGTGCCGATTGCGCTGGTGCAAAGCGGCCTGCCGCAGTGGAGCCTGGCGGCCGTGCTGGTGGTGGTCTACCTGGGCGTGGTGGTGTCGGGCTTGGCGCACATGCTGTTTTCCATCGGGCTGCGCAGCATCTCCGGCCCCACGGGCGTGACGCTGAGCCTGATCGAGCCCGTGGCGGCCTTCGTGCTGGCGGTGTGGGTCGTGGGCGAGCGGCAGCCGCTGCAATCGTGGCTGGGGCTGCTGGCCGTGCTGGCCGGGCTGATGCTGGTGATCGGCGCCGAGATGCGCTCGCAGCGGGCCGTGATGGCCGCGCAGATGGCGTGACTCTTTGTAGGCCGGCGCCGCTCTTCACGATGCGCTGTTCTCCGCATGTTGCAGGCATGCATGGCCGCTAGACTTGGCGACATGCAGCAGCCATCCCATCTCTCCTCCGAGCCCTGTGCCCCGTCCGCCTGGGGCTGTGCCTGCGCGCCCTGGCGCGCGCGTCGCGGTTTCTTGCTGGCCGGTAGCGCGGCGGCCATGGGCCTGGCCACGGCGCCGGTGGCGGCCCAGGTGCAGGTGGGCGGTGCCTCGGGCCTGCGCAAGCTGGTGCCGGCCGAGACGCTGGAAGGCGCCGCCACCGACCAGTACCAGCAACTGCTGGCCAAGGCCCGCGCCCAGGGCGCGCTGGCCGGCGACAGCAACCCGCAGCTGCTGCGGCTGCGCGCCATCGCCCGGCGGCTGATCCCCTACACCGCGCAATGGAATCCGCGCGCCAATGCCTGGCGCTGGGAGGTGAACCTGATCGGCAGCAAGGAGATCAATGCCTTTTGCATGCCGGGCGGCAAGATCGCCTTCTACACCGGCATCATCGACCAGCTGCAGCTGACCGACGACGAGATCGCCATGATCATGGGCCACGAAATGGCCCATGCGCTGCGCGAGCACTCGCGCGAGCAGCTGGCCAAGAACCAGGCCACCAGCATCGGCATCTCGCTGGGCGCCCAATTGCTGGGCCTGGGCGACCTGGGCAATGCGGCGGCCCGCCTGGGCGGCCAGTTGCTGTCGCTGAAATTCAGCCGGGGCGATGAGAGCGAGGCCGACCTCGTGGGCCTGGAGCTGGCCGCGCGCGCCGGCTACAACCCCCAGGCCTCGGTCTCGCTGTGGCGCAAGATGGGCCAGGCCACGGGCGACCGCGGCGGCCTGGAATTCCTGTCCACCCACCCCGCAGGCCCCGAGCGCATCCGCGAGCTGGAGCGCAACATCCCGCGCGTGGAAGGCCTCTACGAGGCCGCACGGCGCGGGTAGGCAGCCGCCTTCAGGCGGCGGCTTTTTGCTTGGGTTGATAGCCCATCACGGCTTTCACTTCAAGGTACTCCTTGAAGCCGTGCTCGCCCCATTCCCGGCCCGTGCCCGACTGCTTGTAGCCACCGAACGGCGCGCCGAAGTCCGGTCCTGCACCGTTGAGGTGGACCATGCCGGTGCGCAGGCGCGAGGCCACGCGGCGTGCGCGCTCCAGGCTGCCTGACTGCACATAGCCCGACAGGCCGTAGGGCGTGTCGTTGGCCTGGGCGATGGCCTCCTCCTCCGTGTCGTAGGGCAGGATGACCAGCACGGGGCCGAAGATCTCCTCGCGCGCAATGGTCATGTCGTTGCGCACGTCGGCAAACACCGTGGGCCGCACGAAGTAGCCGCGCGCAAGGCCCTCGGGGCGGCCCGTGCCGCCGGCCACCAGGGTGGCGCCTTCGGCGATGCCGGCCTCGATCAGGCCCTGGATCTTGCGGAACTGCGCCTCGCTGACCACGGGGCCCATGTGCATGGCGCCCGTGTCGGCCAGTGCATCGCCCACCTTCATGCCCTCGGCAGCGGCCTTGGCCGCGGCCACGGCGCGCGCATGCAGGGCGCGCGGCACGAACATGCGCGTGGGCGCGTTGCAGCTCTGGCCCGAATTGGTGAAGCAGGCGTTCACGCCCTGGGTCACGGCCTTTTCGATGTCGGCATCGTCCAGCACGATGTTGGCCGACTTGCCGCCCAGCTCCTGGGTCACGCGCTTGACGGTATCGGCCGAGGCCTTGGCTACGGCAATGCCCGCGCGCGTGGAGCCGGTGAAGGTCATCATGTCGATGCCGGGGTGCACGGACATGGCCTCGCCCACCGAGGGGCCGTCGCCGTTGACCAGGTTGAACACGCCGGCCGGCACGCCCGCTTCGTGCAGGATCTCGGCCACCAGGATGGCGTTCAGCGGCGCGATCTCCGAGGGCTTGAGCACCATGGTGCAGCCCGCCGCCAGGGCCGGTGCCACCTTGCACATGATCTGGTTGATGGGCCAGTTCCAGGGCGTGATCATGCCCACCACGCCCACGGGCTCATGCACGATGCCGGTGGTGCCGCGCACGCTCTCGAACTCGAAGTCCCTGAGCACCTGCAGGGTCTGCTTCAGGTGCCCCGCGCCCACGGTGGCCTGGGCCGCACGCGACAGCCACAGCGGTGCGCCCATCTCCAGCGAGATGGTCTGAGCCACCTCGTCGATGCGGCGCATGTAGACCGCCAGCACCTTGTCCAGCAGGGCCAGCCGCTCGTCGCGCGTGGTTTGCGAGAAGCCGTCGAACGCGCGGCGTGCGGCGGCCACGGCTGCATCGACATCGGCGGCCGAGCCCATGCTGATGCGGGCCGCCACCTCCTCGGTGGACGGATTGATCACATCCAGCGTGCGCGGCACGGCCGGGGGAACCCATTGGCCGTCGATATAGAACTGCAGGTGCTCTTGCGTGCTCATGAAGCTGTCTCCGTGTCTCGTTGTCATTGGGTGGAAGGGGTGTCGAAGGTGACGCGCTGGTTCACGCGGTAGTGGGGCCAGTAGTCGGCCACAGCATAGTGCTGCGTGCTGCGGTTGTCCCAGATGGCGATGCCGCCCGCGTCCCATTGATGATGCACCATGAACTCCGGCTTCTTCAGCCAGTCCAGCAGGAAGGCGAGCACGCCGCGCGCCTCGTGCCGGTCCACGCCCGTGATGTGGCGCGTGAAATCGGCATTGACGAAGATGCACTTGCGGCCTGAATCGGGGTTGGTGCGCACCACGGGATGCGTCACCGGCTTGAACTGGCGCAGCGCCTCGAACAGCGCCTCCTCGCCCTTGCGGCCCAGGTATTCCCGGAAGCCCGATTCCTCCCAGGTATGGACCGCCTGCAGGCCTTCCAGGTACTGCTGCATGCCGGGCGAGAGCCAGTCATAGGCCTTGCTGGTGCTGGTCCAGCAGGTGTTGCCGCCGGCCGGCGGCGTGGTCACGATCTGGATCACGGTGCCCAGCGGCGGCTGCTGCTTCCAGCTGATGTCGGTGTGCCAGTTGTCTATGGCGGGCGGGCGGTCCTTGTCGGAGATGATCATCTCCACGTCGGGCATGCCGCTCTTGCGCTCGAAGTACGAGCCCTTGGACAGCGGGCCGAACACCTGCGCCAGCGCCACATGCTGCTCGGCCGTGATGGCCTGGGGCCGGAAGAAGATGACCTCGAAGTCGTACAGGGCCTGTCGCAGTTCCGCCTGCACCTCGGGGGACAGGGGCCGGGTCAGGTCCACGCCCTCGATCCAGGCCGCGAAGTTGGGCATGCGCGGCACGGGGCGGATGTGGTGGTAGCGGGCGTCGATGTCGATCAGCTGCATGGGGGCGGCATTGGCCATGGGGTACTCCTTGAAGGAACGGATGGGAGGGGAGGAAGGGAGGAAGGGAGGAAGGGAGGAAGGGAGGAAGGGAGGAAGGGAGGAAGGGGGGAGTTGGGGAGAGAGGGCTGGCGGGCTCACTGCCAGTGCAGCAGCCGCCTCTCGGCCCAGGACATGAAGCGCACCATGCCCACGCCCAGCAGGGCCAGCACCAGCAGCAGCGCCATGACGCCATTGATGTCGAAGGTGGAGCCCAGGTAGGCCAGGGTCTGGCCCAGGCCCTTTTCGCTGGCGATGATCTCGGTGCCCACCACGCCCAGCAGGGCATAGATCAATCCCAGGCGCAGGCCCGAGAAGATCACCGGGACGGCGCCGGGCAGCGTGACCTCGAAGAAGGTGGTGGCGGCGCTGGCGCCCAGGGTGCGGCACAGCGTGACGTGGTCCTGGCTGACGCCCCGCATGCCTGCCACCGTGGCCGACAGCACGATGAAGAAGGTCAGCGAGCAGCCCACGGCGATCTTGCTGCCCAGCCCCAGCCCGAACCACAGGATGAACAGCGGCGCCAGCGCGATGCGCGGCATCACGTTCAGCGCGTTGAAGTAGGGCTCCGCAAAGCGCTCGATGGCCGGCCAGCGCACGAAGGCCAGCCCCGTGGCGAAGGCGGCCACGCTGCCCAGTACGAAGGAGCAGCCCACGGCGGCCAGCGTCCAGCCCAGGTCGGACCAGAACCGGGCCGTGCCCGCATGGTTCCAGAGATAGGCGGCCACGCCGCTGGGCTGGCCGAAGAAGGTGGGGTCCAGCCAGCGGCGCGCGGCGGCCCATTCGGCCAGTCCCAGCACGAGACAGATGAACAGCGCATGCAGCGCCAGCCATTGCAGACGGTCAGCCTTCATGGTGCACCCATCCCGATTCAAGCTGCGACCACAGGGCCGCATAGAGTTCATGGAAGCGCGGCGACTTCTGCAGGTCGCGGATGGAGCGCGGGCGCGGCAGGTCTATGGGCAGGTCGGCGATGATGCGGCCCGGGCGCGAGGACATCACCACCACGCGGTCGGAGACGGCCACGGCCTCGGCCAGGTCGTGGGTCACGAACAGCACGCTGTGGCGGTGCTGCTGGCACAGGCGCAGCAGCAGGTCCTGCAGCTGCAGCTTGGTCTGCGCGTCCAGGGCGCCGAAGGGCTCGTCCATCAGCAGCAGCTGCGCGTCCAGCGCAAAGGTGCGCGCCAGTGCCGTGCGCTGGCGCATGCCGTGGGACAAGGCCTTGGGCAGGGCCTGCGCATGGTCGGCCAGGCCCACCTCCTGCAGCATGCGCAGTGCGCGCTCCGTGCTGTCGGCCGTGCCGACGCCGCGCACGCGCGCGCCGAAGGCGGCGTTCTCCAGCGCCGTGCACCAGGGCAGCAGGCTGTCGCGCGCCAGCATGTAGCCCACGCGGGAACTGCCCAGGCGCGGTGCCTCGCCCAGCACGCGCAGCGTGCCGGCGCCGGTGTGGGCCACCAGGCCCGCGCAGAGGTTGAGCAGGCTGGTCTTGCCGCAGCCGCTGGGCCCGACCAGCGAGACGAATTCGCCCTCGGCCACCTGCAGCGCAATGTTGTCCAGCACCTGCGTGCGGCCGTCGAAGCTCAGGTGCAGGCCGTCGGCGGCAATGGCCTGCGGCGGCAGTTGCGATCCATTGGAAGTCATGGCGCCCCCCCTTCACTGCGCCAGCAGGGGCGCGGTGTCGATCAGCCGGCTGATCTGCCCCGTGCGCTGCAGGTAGCGCGCGGCATGCTGCAGGGCCTTGGGGTCCACCGCAAACTGCATGGAAGGAATGGCGTTGCGCAGCGCCACTTCCAGGATCCGGTCGCCGCCGGGCGTGTTGATCCTGAAGCTGTCCTGCGCGACTTTGAGCAATGCATCGAAATGGGCCGGTTCGCGGGCATAGTCGGCCGCCTCGTTCATGGCGCGGCGCAAGCCCTCCACGGCCGGGGCGTTCTTGCGCAGGAAGTCGGCGCGCACCACCTGCAGCACGCCGGCGCCGTTGGTGTCCAACACCTCGGCGGGACCCTGGCCCCTGCGCGGATCGACGACGATGCGGCAGGCCTGGCTGACCTCGCAAAAGCCGTCCATGGGCGAGAACAGCATCAGGCCATCGACCTGCTTTTGCGCAATCGCCGGAAAGGCGGTGTTGGGCGAGCCCACTGCGACGATGGTGACGTCGTCCGCCTTCATGCCGGCGCCCTGCAGCAGGCTCACGAGCTGGAACTCGGCCGCGCTGCCGCGCGCCGTCACGCCGATGCGCCGGCCCTTGAAGTCCTGCATCACGGCGGGATAGCCCTGGGCGGCATGCGGGGTGGGCAGGGCCGCCGAGGCCATGAGGAAGAACGTCGGCGCGCTGGCGCCGCTGCCGATCACCTTGAGGTCGGCGCCCTTGTTGACCGCCTGAAGCAGCACCTCGGGCGGCGTAAACGCCACTTCGAGGTCACCGGCCAGCAAGGTCTGCAGCGCCAGCGGCGCCTGCGGGATGGGGCGCAGTTCGCAGCGTATGCCGTGCTTCTCGCACAGTCCCCGCGCGTTGGCCACGCGCACCAGGAAATTGCCGATGCCGGGGTAGTCCTGGATGCGCAGCGTGGGCGTCTGTGCAAGGGCTGCCTGGGTCGAGAGCAGGGCGAACACGAAGGCGGATACCAGGGCGAGCGTGGTGCGGATCATGGGGCGGGCTCCATACGTGTGGGTATGGGGCCGATTACAAGGACGGTGCTATGCGCCAATTGCCGCGAAAGGGACAATGATCGGGTGAACACCAAGCTCGGTTCCCCCAACACCTCTTTGGCGCAGGCGCGCAGCGAGCGCTATCGCGTGGACCTGCTGGCCGAATTGCCGGCCGCATCGGCACGCGGGCTGCGGGCCATAGGGTCCAGGCGCCGCTACCGCGATGGACAGTTCGTGCAAAAGCGCGGCGATGCGGCCGACCATGCGCTGGTGCTGCTGTCAGGGCGCTTTCGTGTCGTGGCCTTCACCGTGGGCGGCACCGAGCGCATGACGCGCTGGCTGGAGGCCGGGGAGATCACCGGCATCAGCTCGGTGCTGGGCAATGCGCCCGTGCCCGTGGACCTGGTGGCCGATGGCGATGTCGAGGTGCTGGTCCTGCCGCGCCAGCCGCTGCTGGACTTCCTGGAGCGCGATGCGCCCGCATGCCTGGCTGTGGCGCGCCTGCTGAGCCTGCGCGTGAACGGGCTGCTGGACACCATCTTCATCAGTTCGGAGGACACGCTGCATGCCCGGGTCTGGGCCACCTTGCAGGTGCTGGCGGCAGAGAACGGCCAGCCCCTGCCCGGCGGCCGCACCCTGCTGCGCATATCGCAGGGAGATCTGTCGCATGTGGTGGGCGCCTCGCGCCAGCGCGTGAACGAGGAGCTGCGCAAGCTGCAGGCGGGCGGCAGCGTGCGTCTGGGCTATCGGTGGATCGAGGTGCTGGGCTGAGGCAGCTGCAGACTCAGGTCCCGCCCACGTAGGGGTTGCTCTTGCGCTCGCGGCCGAAGCTGCTTTCGGGGCCGTGGCCCGGGATGAACACGGTCTGGTCGCCCATGGGCCACAGGCGCTGGACGATGCTGTCGATCAGCTGCTGGTGGTTGCCCTGGGGAAAGTCGGTGCGGCCGATGCTGCCCGCGAACAGCACGTCGCCCACGAAGGCGCGGTCGATCTGCGGCGCATGGAACACCACGTGGCCGGGCGTATGGCCGGGGCAGTGGCGCACCTGCAGCGTTTCCTGGCCGATGCTCACCGTGTCGCCATCGTGCAGCCAGCGCGTGGGCGTGAAGGGGTCCGAATGCGGGAAGCCGAACATGGCGCCCTGCTGGGGCAGGGCATCGATCCAGAACTGGTCTCCGGGATGGGGGCCGATGATGGGCAGCTGCTGTGCATCGGCCAGCTCGCGCGTGCCGCCCGCGTGGTCTATGTGGGCGTGCGTGAGCCAGATGGCCTTGAGCGCCAGGCCCAGGCGATCTATCTCCCAGCCGATCTGCTCCAGGTCGCCGCCCGGGTCGATGACGGCGGCTTCCATGGTCTGGTCGCACCAGACCAGCGAGCAGTTCTGCTGGAAGGCGGTGACGGGGATGGTGTGGTACTGGAGCATGGGCGGCGTGGGTGCTTCTGGCGAAAGCGCCCATTATTCCCGCTCCTTCCCCTGATGGCAGCGCAGGGCCGCCTCCGCTTGCGCCGTCAGGTGGTCGGTTGGCCGCATTGCCCGCAGAACCGCGCACCGGCCGGATGGCTGGCGCTGCAGCTCCTGCAGGCCTGCGGCAGCACCGCGCCGCCGCACTGCGGGCAAAAGCGCGAGCTGGAGGCAATCGATGCATGGCAGCCGGGGCAGACCGCCGCCACGGCCGCAGGCGGGTATGCGCCGCCGGCGTGATGCCCGCCGATATGGACGCCGATATTGCCGCCGTGATGGCCGCCGCGCGCGTGTTGTCCGAACAGTCTTTGCAAGAGTCCCATGGTGCCTTCCTTCGCACTGCGCGGCTGCGCCGCTGCAGTCGCTCAAAGGTGCATTGGGACACGGCAGCGGTGCGCCGGGTCGTGGATGGCGATCATTTAATGTGGCTGTCATTTCGCGGCAATCCGACGTCTTGTGACGGACAGGCGACATCCTCGCGGGCAGACCCCGTGGCTGCCGCCACGCGGCCGTGATACAAGCTAGCCGTGCCGCCAAGCCAGCCTGCCGTCATGCAGGCGCGCAAGGATTTTTTCGAGGATGGGCCGGGCCGCCGCCTGCGCAATGCAGCGCAGGGCGGGTACCGGCATCACGCGAGGGAGAACCGGTATGTTGATTGGCGTGCCTGCCGAGACCATGGCAGGAGAAACCCGGGTGGCCGCGACCCCCGAGACCGTCAAGAAGCTGCGTGCGCAAGGCCATGTGCTGCGCGTGCAGTCGGGAGCGGGAGTGGCGGCCAGCGTGCCCGATGCCTTGTTCGAGGCAGCGGGCGCCGAGATCGTCGATGCGGCAGGCGCCCTGGGCGCCGATCTTGTGCTCAAGGTGCGCATTCCTTCGGAGGATGAGCTGCCCCTGGTCCGCAAGGGCGCAACGCTGGTCGGCATGCTGGACCCCTTCCAGCCCGCAGGCCTGCAGCGCCTGGCCGATGCGGGCATCACGGCCTATGCGCTGGAGGCGGCTCCGCGCACCACGCGCGCGCAGAGCATGGACGTGCTGTCCAGCCAGGCCAACATCGCCGGCTACAAGGCCGTGATGATTGCGGCCAACCAGTACCAGCGCTTCTTTCCCATGCTGATGACGGCGGCCGGCACGGTGAAGGCCGCGCGCGTCGTGGTGCTGGGCGTGGGCGTGGCCGGCCTGCAGGCGATTGCCACGGCCAAGCGCCTGGGCGCCGTGATCGAGGCCAGCGATGTGCGGCCCAGCGTGCGCGAGCAGGTCGAGTCGCTGGGCGCGAAGTTCATCGATGTGCCCTACGAGACGGCCGAGGAAAAGGAGGCCGCCGAAGGCGTGGGCGGCTATGCCCGCCCCATGCCGCAAAGCTGGCTGGACCGGCAAAAGGCCGAGGTCGCCAAGCGCGTGGCCCAGGCCGACGTGGTCATCACCACGGCGCTGATCCCGGGCCGGCCCGCGCCCGTGCTGGTCACGGCCGAGATGGTGCAGGCCATGAAGCCAGGCGCCGTCATCGTGGACCTGGCGGCCGAGCGCGGCGGCAACTGCCCGCTGACCCAGGCCGGCATGACCGTGGTCACGCATGGCGTGACCATCGTGGGCCTGACCAACCTGGCGGCGCTGGTGGCGGCCGATGCCTCGGCCCTGTATGCACGCAATGTGCTCGATTTTCTCAAGCTCATCATCAACAAGGATGGCGCCCTGCATGTGGACATGGAGGACGACATCGTGGCCGCGTGCCTGATGGCCCATGAAGGCCAACTCGCAGCACAGCGGAGGAAATGACATGGAAGCCGTATCCCCCACCATCATCCATCTCATCATCTTCGTGCTGGCCATCTACGTGGGCTACCACGTGGTGTGGACCGTCACCCCCGCGCTGCACACGCCGCTGATGGCGGTGACCAATGCCATCTCGGCCATCGTCATCGTCGGCGCCATGCTGGCGGCGGCGCTCACGGAAACGGGCCTGGGCAAGACCATGGGCGTGCTGGCCGTGGCGCTGGCCGCGGTCAACGTGTTCGGCGGCTTCCTGGTCACGCGGCGCATGCTGGAGATGTTCCGCAAGAAAGAGCGCAAGAGCGCTCCGGCCAAGGACGGCAAGGATGCCAAGGCGGAGGGCCAGTCATGAGCATGAACCTCGTCACGTTGCTCTACCTGGTGGCCAGCGTCTGCTTCATCCAGGCGCTCAAGGGGCTGTCGCATCCCACCACGTCCATACGGGGCAACCTGTTCGGCATGGCCGGCATGGTGATCGCCGTGCTGACCACGGCGGCGCTCATCGTGCAGCTGGCCGGTGGCAATGCATTGGGGCTGGGCTGGGTGCTGCTGGGCCTGCTGGTCGGCGGCACGGCCGGTGCCGTCATGGCCCAGCGCGTGGAGATGACCAAGATGCCCGAGCTGGTGGCCTTCATGCACAGCATGATCGGCCTGGCGGCGGTGTTCATCGCCGTGGCCGCCGTGGCCGAGCCCTGGGCCTTTGCCATCACGGCCAAGGGCGGCGCCATCCCGGGCGGCAACCGCGTGGAGCTGGCGCTGGGCGCCTTCATCGGCGCCGTGACCTTCACGGGCTCGGTGATCGCCTTCGGTAAGCTCAGCGGCAAGTACAAGTTCCGCCTGTTCCAGGGTGCGCCCGTGCAGTTCAAGGGCCAGCATGCACTCAACGCCGTGCTGGGGCTGGCGGCGGCCTTCTTCGTCTTCGGCTTCTGGCACAGCCAAAGCTGGATGGACATCGTGCTGGTCATCGCCCTGGGACTGCTGCTGGGCGTGCTGCTGATCATTCCCATCGGCGGCGCGGACATGCCCGTGGTCGTGTCCATGCTCAACAGCTACTCGGGCTGGGCGGCGGCGGGCATCGGCTTCTCGCTGAACAACAGCATGCTGATCATTGCGGGATCGCTGGTGGGCAGCTCGGGCGCCATCCTGAGCTACATCATGTGCAAGGCCATGAACCGCTCGTTCTTCAGCGTGATCCTGGGCGGCTTCGGCGGCGAGGCCACCAGCGCGGCCGCAGGCTCCCAGCAGCAGCGCAACGTGAAAAGCGGCAGCGCCGACGATGCGGCCTTCGTCCTGGGCAATGCCGAGACCGTGGTCATCGTGCCCGGCTACGGCCTGGCCGTGGCGCGTGCCCAGCACGCGGTCAAGGAGCTGGCCGACAAGCTCACCGAACGGGGCGTGACCGTGAAGTACGCCATCCACCCGGTGGCCGGCCGCATGCCCGGCCACATGAACGTACTGCTGGCCGAGGCCGAGGTCCCCTACGACCAGGTCTTCGAGATGGAGGACATCAACAGCGAGTTCGGCCAGGCCGACGTGGCCATCATCCTGGGCGCCAACGACGTGGTGAACCCCGCCGCGCACGTCAAGGGCAGCCCCATCTACGGCATGCCCATCCTGGAGGCCTACAAGGCCAAGACGGTGATCGTGAACAAGCGCTCCATGGCGGCCGGCTATGCGGGCCTGGACAACGAGCTGTTCTACATGGACAAGACCATGATGGTCTTCGGCGACGCCAAGAAGGTGGTGGAGGATATGGGCAAGGCGCTGGAGTGAGGCGTGCGCCCGGGCTGAAGTCCGAGGAGGGCAGGGCCCAAGCCCTGGCCTCCTTGAAAACGATCTTGGGTCAGCCCCCGGACCGGGTCAGCAATTCGTCCAGCGCATCGGCGATGGCTTGGCCTTCATGCTCCAGTGAGGCCACCACTTCACCCAATTGATCCAGGGCGACTGAAACCATGTCCAGGGCATGCAGGACGACCGGCACGCCTTCAATGACAAACACGGGATTCATCCTCGCACCCACGGTTGGAGTGCCGCGCGGCAGCAGAGCTCGTCTGCGAACGAACCCACCGAGATGTTGACCGCGTTCCAGTCGCTGGCGCAGGCGTCGGCAAGCCGTTGGCGCTCACGCTGTGCGCCCTCCTGCCTGGCAACGTATTCGGCCAGCAGGGATTCCATGGTGGCCGAGAGATTGTCGGTATAGGCCTTGGCCTGCGTCACCAGATCTGCATTGATCGTGAGATGGATTGGCCGCTTGGCGCTGGAGACAGCAATGGATTTCATCTCGGAACCCTCAGATAAAGATCATGCGCACAGTGTCTGTATGAGAGCGCGACGAGTCAAACCGCCGCGACCCAAGGCCCTGCTTGAACGTCTCACAGCTTCATGTCGTAGCCGATGGTCACGGGCGCATGGTCCGAGAACTTCACATCCTTGTAGATGTTCTCGGTGCGGGCCAGCGCGGCGGTAGCGGGGGTGGCCAGGTGGTAGTCCAGGCGCCATCCCACGTTGTTGGCGTAGGCCTGGCCGCGGTTGCTCCACCATGTGTAGCAGGTGTCGGTGGTGTCGGGCTGGAGCAGGCGATAAACGTCCACCAGGCCGCCCGTGGGATCAGTTTTGTGTAACAACTTTGTCATCCACTCGCGCTCTTCGGGCGTGAAACCGCTGTTTTTCTGGTTGCTGCGCCAGTTCTTGAGGTCGATCTGCTGGTGGGCGATGTTGATGTCGCCGCAGAGGATGAACTCGCGTTCGCCCTTCATGCGCATCAGGTGGGCGTGCATTTCGGCCAGGAAGCGGAACTTGGCCGTCTGGCGCAGTTCGCCGGAGCTGCCGCTGGGAAAGTAGGCGCTGATGATGGACAGCTTGCGCGATGGCGTGTCGAAGCGCGCCTCCACGTAGCGGCCCTCGGCGTCGAATTCGTGCGAGCCGAAGCCGACCACGACGTCGCTGGGCTCGTGGCGGCTGTAAACGCCCACGCCCGAGTAGCCCTTTTTCTCGGCGTAGTGGAAGTGGCCGCGCAGGCCGGCCAGCAGCTCGAAGCGTCCGGTCATGTCGGCGGCCTGGGCCTTGATTTCCTGCACGCAAATACAATCCGGCGCAGTGGCCTCGATCCAGGCTTCGACGCCCTTGGTCGAGGCCGAGCGGATGCCGTTGAGGTTGAGGCTGGTCAATTTGAACAAGGATGAATCCATGGTGGTGAGTAATCTGCAGGCCGATGACGCAGGCCGTCTGGCGCAGGAATTTGTGCAATTCGCCGTTGACGCAGGGGTGCTGCGTTTCGGCGAGTTCAAGACCAAGGCCGGGCGCATGAGCCCGTACTTCTTCAATGCCGGCCTGTTCGATGACGGCGGCAAGATGGGCCGTCTCGCCGAATTCTATGCAAAAGCCATCGCGGCCAGCGGCATCGAGTTCGACATGATCTTCGGCCCGGCCTACAAGGGCATCCCGCTGGCGGCCACCGTGGCGGTGGAGCTGGCCCGCATGGGCATCAACAAGCCCTTTGCGTACAACCGCAAGGAAGCCAAGGACCACGGCGAGGGCGGCACCCTGGTGGGCGCGCCCCTCAAGGGCCGCGTGCTGATCGTGGACGACGTGATGAGCGCCGGCACGGCCGCGCGCGAGTCCATCGCCATCATCCGCGCCGCCGGTGCCACGCCGCATGCCGTGGCCATCGCGCTGGACCGCCAGGAAATGGCCACGGAAAATGGCCAGGACGTGCCCCACAGCGCCGTGCAGTACGTGCGCAACCAGCTGGGCATGCAGGTCTGCACTATTGCAAAACTGGCAGACTTATTGCTTTATCTTGAGATTCAAGGTGGCAGCGCAGGCAGCGGCCACCATGAGCGCGTGCTGGCCTACCGCCAGCGTTATGGAGTCAACGACAAGGGGTAAGCGGTTGATGAAGCGGGCGATGCATGCACGATCCTTGCTGTGTGCCATGGGCTTGGCCACGCTGGGCTGCGCCGTGCTCGCCCAGGATGTGCCCCTGGGGCCGGGCATCTATTCATGCACCGACGCCCGTGGCCGCCGCCTGACGGCCGACCGCCCGATTGCCGAATGCGTGGACCGCGACCAGCGCGTGCTGGGCAACTCCGGCGTGGAGCTGCGCCGCGTGGGCCCCACGCTGACCGACAACGAACGCGCCGAACTGGACGCCCAGCGCCGCCGCGACCAGGCAGAGCAGCGCCGCATGCGCGAGGAGCGCTCGCGCGACAAGGCGTTGATCACGCGCTACCCCAACCAGGCCGCCCACGATGCCGAGCGTGCCGAGGCCATCTCCCAGGTCGATCAGGTCATCTCCGTGGCGCGCCAGCGCCAGCAGGAACTGCAGACGCGGCGCACGGCCCTGAATGCCGAGATGGAGTTCTACAGGAAAGACCCCGCCAAGGCGCCGGCATCGCTGCGCCGCCAGCTCGACGAGAACACGGCCTCGCAGGAGGAGCAGCAGCGCTTCGTCCAGCAGCAGGACCAGGAAAAGCGCCGCATCCAGGAGCGCTTCGATGCCGAGCTGCAGCAGCTGCGCCAGCTGTGGGCTGCGAGCGCACGCCGCTGAGGCAGGCCCAACGCCGCGCCCGCCGCCGCGTTCTTTCTCCTTCCTGCCCCTCCTTTCCTTCCTCCTTCTCGTTGCACGCTTGCTGAGTCGAATTCGTCCTGCATGCGGCGCCCGCATGCAGGGCTAGGCTTTGCGCATCGAGTCTGCGGGCTGACATCAAGGGAGGCAGCATGACGGTGTGGCGTTGGTTGATGGCCTTGCTGCTGTGGGCAGCCGGGGCCTGGCTGTCCTGGGGCGGCGCCCAGCTCCTGCTGGCCGGCGGCAGCGGCTACTACGTGATCGCCGGCCTGCTGCTGCTGGTGGTGGGGTGGGGCGTGGCGAGCCGTTCGGCCATGGCGCTGTGGCTGTTTGCGCTGTGGCTGCTGGGCACCGCGCTGTGGGCGGTCTGGGAGATAGGGCTGGACTGGTGGCCGCTGGCGGGGCGCCTGGGGGTGCCCTGGTTGATGGGCCTGCTGCTGGTGCTGCCCTGGTCGGTGCGTGCGCTGCGCCATGAGCCCGACATGGGCCAGAACCGGGGCCTGGCACCAGCCCATGCGGCGCTGGCGCTGGTGGTGCTGGGCACGGCCATTCTCGCGGGCCTGTCCTTCGGGCGCCAGCGCGATGCCCATGAAACCCAGGGCCAGTTTGCGGGGGCGGCCGCCGCTGCGTCGGACCTGCCGGCCGACGGCCAGGTCACGGCCGTGCAGAACATGTCCATGGTGGCCTCCGATGCCGGCGGCCTGCGCAGCCCGCCGGTGCTGCAGGGCGATGCCACCGATGCCGTGCCCGATGGCGAATGGCATGCCTACGGCCGCACCGGAGCGGGCCAGCGCTATTCGCCGCTGCGCCAGATCGGCCCGCACAACGTGCGGCTGCTGCAATTGGCCTGGGAGTTCCGCACGGGCG
The DNA here is from genome assembly GCF_050907895.1 of Delftia sp. 11MD. NCBI lineage: Bacteria > Pseudomonadati > Pseudomonadota > Betaproteobacteria > Burkholderiales > Comamonadaceae > Delftia > Delftia sp. 11MD. Next base: position 419,909 of record NZ_CP194333.1, read on the forward strand.
ATGTGCGCGGCAAGCCCGGCGATCCCGAAGAAACCACGTTCGAGGTCACGCCGCTGAAGATCGGCGAGCGCCTGTTCCTGTGCACGCCCCACCAGTCGGTGATTGCGCTCGATGCCACCACGGGCAAGCAGCTGTGGCGGCGCGACCTGCCCATGCCCAAGGGGCTGGCGCTGCAGCACCTGACCTGCCGGGGCCTGTCCTACCAGTCGGCGCAGGCGGCCGCGCAGTTCGATGCGGCGGCGGGGCAGACGCATTCGGCGGTGGCGCCGGCTGCAAGGAAGGCCGGCGCACAGGCGGTACAGGCGGTACAGGCTGATCCGGCTTCCTCGGTCTCCCCGGCCCCTTCCTCCGATGATGGCCGCTGTACCGCCAAGCTGTTCATGGCCACGGCCGACGGCAAGGTGGTCGCCCTCAATCCCGCCGACGGCCAGACCTGCGGCAACGTGGCGGGCGGCCAGGGCCAGATCGACCTCTGGCAGGGCATGCCCGAGCGCAAGCCGGGCTCGTACTACTCGACCTCGCCGGTGGTGGTGGCGCGCGACCGCATCATCGTGGGCGGCACGGTGTTGGACAACCATTCCACGCGCGAGCCCTCGGGCGTGATCCGCGCCTTCGACATCCGCTCGGGCGCGCTGCTGTGGGCCTGGGACCCGGGCCGGCCAGCGACCAGCACGCCGCTGCCCGAAGGGCAGACCTATGTGCCCAGCTCGCCCAACAGCTGGTCCATCTCCAGCGTGGACGAGACGCTGGGCCTCGTCTTCGTGCCCATGGGCAATGCGCCGCCCGACCAATGGGGCGGCCGGCGCAGCGCCGAGGCCGAGCAGTATTCGTCCTCGGTGGTGGCGCTGGACATCGCCACGGGCGCCGTGCGCTGGGTGTTCCAGACCGTGCACCACGATCTCTGGGACTACGACGTGCCCTCGCAGCCCAGCCTGATCGACCTGGAGATCGGCGGCCACAGCGTGCCCGCCCTGGTGCAGCCCACCAAGCAGGGCGAGCTGTTCGTGCTGGACCGGCGCACGGGCCAGCCGCTGCTGCCCGTTACCGAGGTGGCTGCGCCGCAGGGCGCGGCACGCGGCGACCGCACGGCGCCCACGCAGCCGCATTCGCAGCTGAGCTTCAATCCCCCGGCCCTGACCGAACGCGACATGTGGGGTGCCACGCCCTTCGAGCAGCTGTGGTGCCGGCTGGCCTTCCACCGGCTGCGCTACGAGGGGCGCTTCACGCCGCCCTCGGAGCAGGGCTCGCTGATCTATCCGGGCAACTTCGGCGTCTTCAACTGGGGCGGCGTGGCCGTGGATCCGCGCCGGCAGGTGGTGTTTGCCACGCCCACGCGGCTGGCCTTCGTCTCCACCCTGGTGCCGCGCGCGGACGATACCTCGCTGCTGGTGCAGGATGGCGGCCCGCCCAAGGACGGCCTGCCCGCGCTCAACGAAAACTTCGGCGCACCGTTTGCGGTGCGGCTCAAGCCCTTTGTCTCGCCGCTGGGCATTCCCTGCCAGGCGCCGCCCTGGGGCTTTGTGGCGGGTGCCGACCTGCGCACGGGCCAGATCGTCTGGCAGCGCCGCAACGGCACGCCGCGCGACCTGAGCCCGCTGCCGCTGGGGTTTCGCATGGGCGTGCCCGGCATTGGCGGCCCGGTGGTGACCGCTGGCGGCGTGGCCTTCTACTCGGGGGCACTGGACAACTATGTGCGCGCCTACGACGTGGACAGCGGCCGCCAGCTCTGGCAGGACCGCCTGCCTGCTGGCGGCCAGGCCACGCCCATGACCTACCTGGGCACGGACCAGCGCCAGTACCTGGTGGTGGTGGCGGGTGGCCATGGTTCGACCGGCACCAAGGCTGGCGACAGCGTGCGTGCCTATGTGCTGCCCAAGGAGGTGGCGGCGCCCTGAGCGCTCAGCGCCGTGGGGGTCTGCGCCGGCTCATGCCGATCCGGCCCGGCCCAGCATGCGCAGCACGCGCGTGACCAGCAGCGCGGCCACCCAGGCCAGTCCGCCGATCAGAAACGGCAGGCGCAGCAGCGCGCCTTGCTGGGCGAACAGCATCAGCGCGTCTGCCTTCCACAGCGCGGCATAGCCCGTGTACAGGCCGTAGGCCAGCCAGGCCAGGGCGCCCAGGGCGAACAGGGCCGCCATGCGCCGGGCGCTGCGGCCATCGCGCGAATCCGCAGGCAGGGCGCGCGTGCCGTGCCAGACCCAGCCGATGGAGGCGAGCACCAGCAAGGCACTGGCTGCCACGGACAGCTGCAGCCAGGTATGGGGGGAGAGTGAGGACATCAAAAGGAAACCGCGCGCCGGCAAAGTGCCGGCCGCAGCGAGTGTAGCGGCGCAGTGCCCTGCGTGGTTTCGGTGCTCAGGCCGGTTGCCAGACGGTGGCGCCGTGGCCCTGGCCGCCGCTGCCGGGGACGGAATGGATGCCCAGCACGGCTGCATGGCGCTGCAGCAGGGCGTCGAACTGCTCGATGCTTTCCGCCGTGGCCGGGGCGTCGTCGTATTCGCTGGCCACCTGGTCCGTGGTGAAGGAGCTGGCGCCGAACTTCTGGACGATGTTGCGCAGCTTGTCGAGGTTGGGGCTGGAGGATGGTGTCATGGCAACTCCTTGGGGTCATGGACGCCTGCTGCGCCGCAGGCCTGTGGGCCAGTGTAGCCCCGGGGCCTGGAGCGGCCATCCGGGGCATCCCCGCAAAGCGGCGTAGGACTTGGAACCCGCCGTCAGCCGCCCGTGGCCACGGGGCCGGCGCTCAGCACTTCGGCCAGCGGCTTGCGCGGCGTGGGCACCTCGCGCTCGCGCAGATCGTCGGGCAGGGTGGCCGCATCGCCGCGCCAGCCCACGGCGATCACCACCTCGGGCTCCAGGTGCTCGGGCAGGCGCAGCACCTCGCGTGCGGCCTCGGCCGAGAAGCCGCCCATGGCGTGCGTGGCCAGGCCCATGGCGTGGGCCTCCAGCGCCAGGTAGCCCCAGGCGCAGCCCGCGTCGAAGCTGTGCTTGCCGGGCGAGGCCTGGCGGTCGGACATCAGCACGATCAGCGCGCCCGCCTCCAGGCACCAGCGGCGGTTGAACTCGTTGGGGATGGTGCTGAAGGCCTGCCAGTTCGCATCGCCGCGCAGCGCATAGGCAAAGTGCCAGGGCTGCTTGTTGCTGGCCGAAGGCGCCCAGCGCGCGGCGTCGGCCAGCTGCTCGACCTGGGCCTGGCTCAGTGCCTCGGGCCTGAAGGCGCGCGGCGACATGCGGCCCAGGAACTGCGGATGGATGGGGGTGGTGGTGTTGCGTGTCATGCGGATAGGCGGCAAGCAGAAAGGAAAGCGGCAACGATAGCGCAAGGCCTCAGGGCTGGCGCGGTGCCTGGCCATGCTGCTGGCTGATCACGCGCAGGTGGCGCTCCATGCGGATGAAGACCAGCACCATCACCACCAGCACGAGGAATGACATCAGCATGCTCCAGAAGGCCGTCTCCACGGCGCCGAAGCGTTCCTTCCAGGAGCTGCTGCCGTGGCTGTCCTCGCCGCGCAGCGCGCGCGCCGCATTGTCCAGGGACAGCGTGTAGTTCAGCAGCACCGTGGACAGGATCTGCTGGGCCGTCTGCGCCTGCAGCCGCGGCTCCAGCGCGGCATTGCCGAAGACCTGCTCCAGCGCGGCGGGCAGGCCCTGCACATAGGCCGCATAGGCGCCCTTGCCGTGTTCCAGCTCGGCGGCCTGGGCACGCTCGTGGATGGCGGCGGCGGTATCCACGGGATCGACCATCCAGCTGTCTTCCTCGTCGGCGGAGGCGGCTGCGGAAGCCGCTGCGTCGGCAGACGCTGCATCGGCAGCCGCTGCATCCACGGCCCCGGCATCGCCTTCGCGCTGGCCGCGCTCCTGGATGCGGCGCTGCACATCGGCCTCGGACGGCAGGGCGTCGCCTTGCAGCAGCGGGTGCAGCGGTGCCAGGCCCCGGGCCTGGTGGTCCCGCTCGGTGCGCTCGCGCCGCGCAGGATCCTTGTTCACGAAGGCGCGCACCAGGGCGTCGGCCTTCTGGAAGGCGGGGCGCAGCGCCGGATCGGCCAGGCGCTTTTCCATGGCGGGTTCGCCGCCGCCCGCGCCCAGGTCACGGCTGGTTTCGTCCACGACGAACTGCAGGTCGGGCCTGGCGTCCTTCCAGTTCAATTCCTGGGCCACGGCCTGGGGCGCCTCGGCCTTGCCGGGCCTGAAGCTCTCCCAGGTCCACAGTGCCATGCCCACCAGCACGAGCAGGGAGAACACCAGCAGCACCACGCGCACCACCTGCACCAGCAGGTCCTCGATCCTGCGCAGCATGTTTGTAATCATCGGATTCCTCGGTTGGTTCGTAAAACAAGGGCGCGTCCGGCCCGCCTGCAGGCCTGTTCTGTTGCTATTGATTTGAAAGCGCCGGACACAGACGCGCGAATTCTAGGAAGGCTGCCGCGCACGGGCGCACCGGTTCTCAATGTTTTACATTTCGCGCCAAAGTCGAAGTGTGCATGTGCTCCCGTGGCATGCGCCGTCCTGCAATGGGTGTCTGCCGGATGGCGGGATGTTCATGGCCGCAGGGCGCATGGTTCTCCCGCTTGCGGGCGCGCTGGCTTTGGGCCTACCGGCTGTAGCGGCTTCCCGAATCCGCTGTAATGCTCGGTTTGATTTCTGACTGACTAGAGAGGGCTCGCCCATGACCAAAACGTCGCTGGATAAATCGAAGATCAAGTTCCTGCTGCTCGAAGGCATCCATCCTTCCGCACTCGAAGTGCTGCGCAACGCGGGCTACACCAATGTGGAGACCGTGACGGGCGCGCTGGAAGGCGAGGAGCTCAAGCGCAAGATCGCCGACGTGCACTTCGTCGGCATCCGTTCGCGCACGCAGCTGACGGCCGACGTGTTCGCCGCCGCGCAAAAGCTCGTGGCCGTGGGCTGCTTTTGCATCGGCACCAACCAGGTGGACCTGGACGCGGCGCGCGAGCGTGGCGTGGTGGTCTTCAACGCGCCTTACTCCAACACGCGCTCGGTGGCCGAGCTGGTGCTGGCCGAGGCCATCCTGCTGCTGCGCGGCGTGCCCGCCAAGAACGCCTCCGCCCACCGCGGCGGCTGGCTCAAGAGCGCCGAGAACTCCTACGAAATCCGCGGCAAGACGCTGGGCATCGTGGGCTACGGCTCCATCGGCACCCAGCTGTCGGTGATGGCCGAGTCGGTGGGCATGCAGGTGCTCTTCCATGACGTGTCCACCAAGCTGCCGCTGGGCAATGCGCGCCAGGCCGCATCGCTGGCCGATCTGCTGGCCGGCAGCGACATCGTCACCCTGCACGTGCCCGAGCTGCCCTCCACCCAGTGGATGATCGGCGCCAAGGAAATCGCGGCCATGAAGCCCGGCGCCATCCTGATCAATGCCTCGCGCGGCACCGTGGTGGAAATCGAGCCGCTGGCCGAGGCCCTGAAGGCCGGCAAGCTGCTGGGCGCCGCCATCGACGTGTTCCCCACCGAGCCGCGCAGCAACAAGGATGAATTCGTCTCGCCCCTGCGCGGCCTGGACAACGTCATCCTGACCCCGCACGTGGGCGGCTCCACCATGGAGGCCCAGGCCAACATCGGCCTGGAAGTGGCCGAGAAGCTGGTCAAGTACAGCGACAACGGCACCACCACCTCGGCGGTGAACTTCCCCGAAGTGGCCCTGCCCGCCCACCCCGGCCAGAACCGCATCCTGCACGTGCACCACAACCAGCCCGGCGTGCTGTCGGCCATCAACCAGGTGTTTGCCGAGAACGGCATCAACATTGCCGGCCAGTACCTGCGCACCGACGAGAAGGTGGGCTATGTGGTGATCGACCTGGCGGCCCAGTCCTCGGGCCTGGCGGTCGAGAAACTGACCCAGGTTCCGGGCACCATCCGCTGCCGCGTGCTGTTCTGATGGTCAGGTTTCAGGATGCTGCGCTTGGGCGCACTTCCTGAAACTGGCGCATTGCCGGCTCGCCCTATCTGCCCGGCTGCAGCAGAAGCCGCATCAGGTCCGTGCGCGTGATCAGGCCGGTCAGCCGGCCTTCGCGCATCACGGGAATGCAGGGCACGCTGTGCCGGGCCAGGGCGTCCAGCAACTGGCCCACGGGCGTGTCCTCGTCCACGCTGAGTTCAGGCGCATGAACCAGCTGGGGCAGCTCCGACAGACGGGGCACGGCCCGGCTCTTGCCGGGCAGGCGCTGGCCCAGCCAGTTCAACAAAGAAGGCTTTGCCGCAGATTCGGCCGGGCGCACGGGGCTCATCCACAGCCACTCGTACAGCTCGGCACGGGAGACCGTGCCGGCCAGGCCGCCATCGGCGTCCAGCACCGGCAGGCTCTTGGCCGGGTGTGCGCGAAAGCGTGCGGCCACGGCGTGCACGTCGTCGTCCATGGAGCAGCTCACGGGATCGCGCGTCATCAGCTGGGCGCAGCGCACGCCGCCCAGCCGGTGCTCGATGGCGGTTTCCTCGGCGGCGGCCAGCAGCTCGGCCAGGTCATCGGCTTCCAGGTTGTTTTCCTGGCCGAAGCGCAGCAGCAGCCCCTCCAGATCGGCATGGGACAGGCCCAGGCGCGAGGCATGGCGGTGGGCCGCATCGGCGGGCGCGGCCTTGGGCGCCGTGTCGGCATGGTGGGGATAGCGCCGGCCCGTGGCGCGGTGGAGCGCCGTGGCCGCCAGGACCAGCGCCAGCGTCAGCGCGCCCACGGGCACGAAGGGCAGCATCCAGCCGGCGGCCAGCGAGGCCTTGGCGTTGAGCACCGTCAGCAGGGCCATGGCGCCACCCGGCGGGTGCAGCGAGCGCGTCAGCAGCATGCAGCCTATGGCGCCGCCCACGGCCAGCGCAGGGGCCAGCTGGGGCGGGCTCCACTGCAGCACGAACAGGGCCCAGAGCGCAGACACCGTATTGCCCACCACGCAGGACCAGGGCTGGGCCAGCGGGCTGGTGGGCACGGCGAACAGCAGCACAGCCGTGGCGCCCAGCGGCGCGAACAGGCGCAGGGGAAGATCCCAGGTGCCCGCATGCGCCAGCCAGACCAGGGCCGTGGCCATTCCCATGCCCACGATGGAGCCCATGGCCACGCGCCACATGTCCGCAGGCGCGGGGCGTGGCACCACCGGCCCCCATGCTTTTCTGTTCCAGCCCATGGCCTTGTTGTCTTGTTGTCTTTGCCTGCGCGGCCCTGGGGCAGGGCTGCAAAAGCGCGTCATTTTAGGAAGGGACGCCGCTCTTGCTGGCAGCATGGGCTTTGCACCCTTTCGGTGCAGCGCGCCTGCCGGCTCAGTCCACCACGGACTGGTACACGCCCTCGCGCATCACCCAGCGGTAGGGAATGCGCTGGGCCATGGACTGCATCATGAGGATGGCGAACAGGTCCTCCTGCGGATCGATCCAGAAGAAGGTGCCGTAGATGCCGCTCCATGAAAAGTCGCCCACGCTGCCCGGCAGCGGGTTGAGGCCGGGCGCCGTGCGCACCGCAAAGCCCAGGCCGAAGCCCTGGCCCACCTCGGGCGAGGGCAGCTGGGCGCCGAAATACGCCATGTCCGGCCCCATGCGCACGCTGGCGGGCAGGTGGTTGGAGGTCATCAGCTCCACGGTCTTGCGCGAGACCAGGCGCACGCCGTCCAGCGTGCCGCCGTTGCGCCAGAACAGGCACAGCCGCGCGTAGTCGGCCATGGTCGAGACCATGCCACCGCCGCCCGACTCGAACATCATGGCACGCGTGACCGGGGGGATGGGCGGCATCTGTTTCTGCGGCCCTTCGGGCTGGGGCCGCGCGGCGCGTGCGATCTCGCTGTCGGGCGCATGAAAGCCCGTGTCGGCCATGCCCAGCGGCCCGGTGATGTGCTCGCGCACGAAGGCGGCCAGCGTCTGGCCGCTGACCACCTCGACCACGCGGCCCAGCACATCGGTGGACATGCCGTATTCCCAGGTCTCGCCGGGCTGGGCCACCAGCGGCAGCTGCGCGAGCCTGGTGATGAACTGCGCATTGGTGAACTTGCCGCTGAACAGGCCCGCATCCAGGTACATCTTCTTGACGGGGTGCTCGGTGCCGGCGAATCCATAGGGAATGCCGGAGGTGTGGCGCAGCAGGTCCTGCAGCGTGATGGAGCGTGCCAGCGGCGCGCGCTCCAGGCCCACGCGCAGCGCGGCCAGCTCGGGCAGGTACTGCTCCACGGGCTCGATGATGGACAGCCGACCCTGCTCGGCCAGCATCATGATGGCCAGCGAGGTGATGGGCTTGCTCATGGAGGCGATGCGGAAGATGGCATCGGGCCGCATGGCCGTGCCGGCCTCGGGGTCCAGCAGGCCGAAGCTCTCCAGATAGGCCAGCTTGCCGCGCCGCGCCACCAGGGCCACGGCGCCCGGGATCTCGCCGGTGTCCACGCCGCGCTGCAGCCGGGCCGACAGGCGCGCCAGGCGCGCGCCGCCCAGGCCTACGGCTTCAGGGGAGTCGGCCCAGGGCAGGCCGGGGATGTGCAGGCGGTCGGTGCTGGTGGTCATGCTGTCTCCTCAGGTGCGATGGCAGGGATTCTGGAGACATGCGGGCGCAGGCGCTGTTCGGTGCGGGACAGCCGGCGCGGAGCGTGCACACGAAAAAAAGCCCGCCACGGTGGGCGGGCCTGGTGGACCGGGTGGACCGGGCGTGTGGTCAGGCCAGCTTGGCCTTGAGCAGCTCGTTGACCTGCGCCGGGTTGGCCTTGCCCTTGGAAGCCTTCATGACCTGGCCGACCAGGGCGTTGAAGGCCTTGTCCTTGCCTGCGCGGTACTGCTCCACGTTGGCCGGATTGGCGGCGATCACCTCGTCGATGATCTTCTCCAGCGCGCCCGTGTCGTTCATCTGCTTGAGGCCCTTGGCCTCGATGATGGCATCGACATCGCTGCCTTCACCGCTCCACAGCGCTTCGAACACCTGCTTGGCAGCGTTGTTGGAGATGGTGCCGTCGCCGATGCGCTGGATCAGCGCGGCCAGCTGGGCGCTGGAGACCTTGGCGGCCTCCATGCCGATTTCCTCGGTGTTCAGGCGGCGCGAGATCTCGCCCATGATCCAGTTGCTGGCCAGCTTGGGCGCATTGCAGGCCCGGGCCGTGTCCTCGAAGTAGGCGGCCATGGCCTGGCTTTGCGTCAGCGTGGTGGCGTCGTACTCGGGCAGGCCGTATTGCTCGACAAAGCGCGCGGCCATGGCGCGCGGCAGCTCGGGCATGTCGGCCCTGACCTGTTCCACCCACTCGGGCGCGACCACCAGCGGCGGCAGGTCGGGGTCGGGGAAGTAGCGGTAGTCGGCCGCGTCTTCCTTGGTGCGCATGGAGCGCGTCTCGCCCGTGTCGGGGTCGAACAGCACGGTGGCCTGCTGGATGCGGCGGCCGTCCTCGATTTCCTCGATCTGCCAGCGGATCTCATAGTCGATGGCCAGCTGCATGTTCTTGAAGCTGTTGAGGTTCTTGATCTCGCGGCGCGTGCCCAGCGGCTGGCCGGGCTTGCGCACGGAGACGTTGGCGTCGCAGCGGAAGCTCCCTTCCTGCATGTTGCCGTCGCAGATGCCGATCCAGGTCACGATCTGGTGCAGCGTCTTGGCGTAGGCCACGGCTTCTTCCGTGCTGCGGATGTCGGGCTCGGTCACGATCTCCAGCAGCGGCGTGCCGGCGCGGTTCAGATCGATGCCCGACTGGCCGATGAAGTCCTCGTGCAGCGACTTGCCGGCATCTTCCTCCAGGTGGGCGCGCACCAGGCGGATGGTCTTCTTCTCGTCGCCGAGGAAGAAGGACACCTCGCCGCCCTGGACCACGGGAATCTCGAACTGCGAGATCTGGTAGCCCTTGGGCAGGTCGGGATAGAAGTAGTTCTTGCGCGCGAAGATGCTGCGCGGCGCAATGTGCGAGCCCAGCGCCAGGCCGAGGCGGATGGCGCACTCGACGGCCTTTTTGTTCATCACCGGCAGCGTGCCGGGCAGCGCCATGTCCACGGCGCAGGCCTGGGTGTTGGGCTCGGCGCCGAAGGCGGTGCTGGCGCGGCTGAAGATCTTGGACTGGGTGGCCAGCTGGGCGTGGGTCTCGAAGCCGATGACGACTTCATAGCCCTGGATGAGTTTCGCGGTCATGGGGTCTCAGATGCCCTTCGGAGCTTGAAGGTGGAAATCGGTGGCCTGCTGGAAGCGGTGGGCGGCGTTGAGCAACTGGCCTTCCTTGAAGTAGTTGCCGATCAGCTGCAGGCCCACGGGCATGCCGGCCTCGCCAAAGCCTGCGGGCACGCTCATGCCGGGCAGGCCGGCCAGCGATGCGGGCAACGTGAAGATGTCGGCCAGGTAGTTGGCCAGCGGGTCGCTCTTTCCGCCCAGCTGCCAGGCCACGGTGGGCGCGGCGGGGCCGGCGATCACGTCGCAGTGCTGGAAGGCGGCCTGGAAGTCGTCGGCGATCATGCGGCGGATCTTCTGCGCCTGCAGGTAGTAGGCGTCGTAGTAGCCCTCGGACAGCACGTAGGCGCCGATCATGATGCGGCGCTTGACCTCGTCGCCGAAGCCTTCGGCGCGGGTCTTCTTGTACATGTCCACCAGGTCCGTGTAGTCCTTGGCGCGGTGGCCGAACTTCACGCCGTCGAAGCGCGAGAGGTTGGACGATGCCTCGGCCGGGGCCAGGATGTAGTACACGGGAATCGACAGCTCGGTGCGCGGCAGCGAGATCGGCACCAGGCGGGCGCCCAGCTTCTCGTATTCCTTGAGCGCGCCATCCACGGCGGCGCGCACGTCGGCCGACAGGCCTTCGCCGAAGAACTCGGCGGGGATGCCGATGCGCAGGCCTTCGATGCCGTCGTTCAGGCGGGCCGTGAAGTCCTCGGCGGGCACGTCCAGGCTGGTGGAGTCGCGGTCCAGGTCGGGGCCGCACATCTCGGACAGCAGCAGGGCGCAGTCCTCGGCGCTCTTGCCCATGGGACCGGCCTGGTCCAGGCTGGAGGCGAAGGCGATCATGCCGTAGCGGCTGGCGCGGCCATAGGTGGGCTTGATGCCCGTGATGCCGCAAAACGATGCGGGCTGGCGGATGGAGCCGCCCGTGTCGGTGCCGGTGACGGCGGGCGCCAGGCCGGCGGCCACGGCCACGGCCGAGCCGCCCGAGGAGCCGCCGGGCACGCGGTCCAGGTTCCAGGGATTGCGCACGGGCGCGGGTGCGTCGAAGCCCACGGGCGCGACGGCCGAGTTCTCGTTGGCCGAGCCCATGGCGAATTCGTCGCAGTTGAGCTTGCCCAGCGTCACGGCGCCGGCCTCGGCCAGGCGGGTGACCACGGTGGCGTCGAAGGGCGAGCGATAGCCGGCCAGCATCTTGCTGGAGGCCGTGGTCGGGAAGTCGCGCGTGACGAAGATGTCCTTGTGCGCAATGGGCACGCCAGCCAGGCGGCCGCCCTTGCCTTGGGCAATCAGGGCGTCGGCAGCGCGGGCCTGGGCCAGGGTGGCCTCTTCGTCGATGCTGACGAAGGCGCCCAGGTTCTGGTGCGCCTGGGCGCGGGCCAGGAAATGCTGGGCGGCTTCGACGGCGCCGAGCTTGCGCTCGCGCAGCAGGGCCGACAGGGCCGACACGCCGAGCGTGTGCAGATCAGTGGTTTGCTGGGTCATGTATGGGATGCGGAAAACGGGGACGGATGCCAGGGGTCAGGAAGCAGGGCGAGCGACGCCCGGCGCTCACTCGATCACCTTGGGGACCAGGAACAGGCCGCGCTCGACGGCCGGGGCGCTGCGCTGATTGGCGTCGCGCTGGTCGGGCTCGCTGGCAATGTCCTCGCGCAGGCGCAGGGCAATGTCCTGGATGGCGGCGACCGGATGTGACAGCGGGCTGACGCCCGAAGTATCCACAGCCTGCATCTTCTCCACGATGCCGAAAAAATCATTGAGCTGGCCTAGCATGCGCTCACTCTCTGCGGAAGAGAGCTCGAGCCGTGCGAGGTTCGCGATGCGTGCGATGTCTTGTGCGTTCAGTGCCATAGGAATTTTGAAGGGGGCAACGGGATGTAAACCCGCATTTCAAGCCCCGGCAGTACAAGTTATTCACAGGGGATACGGTATTATCTCGGCTTTGCCGCAAGACCCTCTCCGAGCTGGTCATTGTGCGAAAAGCCAACCCCATCCAGACTCCCTAACTTTCATCCCGGCGATGGCAGGCCGACGAGCATGCCGTGCCTGAGAGGACTCTCGTAATGTTCGGAGCTTTCCGTCGGTATTTCTCCACCGACCTTGCCATTGATCTTGGCACAGCCAACACCCTGATTTTCGCCCGCGACAAGGGCATTGTTCTGGACGAACCCTCCGTTGTCGCCATCCGCCACGAAGGCGGCCCGCATGGCAAGAAGGTGATCCAGGCGGTGGGCCGTGAAGCCAAGGCCATGCTGGGCAAGGTGCCCGGCAACATCGAGGCCATCCGCCCGATGAAGGATGGCGTGATTGCCGACTTCGTCATCACCGAGCAGATGATCAAGCAGTTCATCAAGATGGTGCATCCGCGCTCGGTGCTCACGCCCAGCCCGCGCATCATCATCTGCGTGCCCTGCGGCTCCACCCAGGTCGAGCGCCGCGCCATCAAGGACGCGGCCGAGGCGGCAGGCGCCACCTCCGTCTACCTGATCGAGGAACCCATGGCCGCCGGCATCGGTGCCGGCCTGCCGGTGTCCGAGGCCTCGGGCTCCATGGTGGTGGACATCGGTGGCGGTACCACCGAAGTCGGCGTGATCTCGCTGGGCGGCATGGTCTACAAGGGCTCCGTGCGCGTGGGCGGCGACAAGTTCGACGAAGCCATCATCAGCTACATCCGCCGCAACTACGGCATGCTGATCGGCGAGCCCACGGCCGAATCCATCAAGAAGAACATCGGCTCGGCCTTCCCCGGCTCCGAAGTCAAGGAGATGGAAGTCAAGGGCCGCAACCTCTCCGAAGGCGTGCCGCGCAGCTTCACCATCTCGTCCAACGAGGTGCTCGAAGCCCTGACCGACCCGCTCAACCAGATCGTCAGCGCCGTCAAGAACGCGCTGGAGCAGACCCCGCCCGAGCTGGGCGCCGACATTGCCGAGCGCGGCATGATGCTGACCGGCGGCGGCGCGCTGCTGCGCGACCTGGACCGCCTGCTGGCCGAAGAGACGGGCCTGCCCGTGCTCGTGGCCGAGGAGCCGCTGACCTGTGTGGTGCGCGGCTGCGGCATGGCGCTGGAGACCATGGACCGCCAGGGCAGCATCTTCACCAGCGACTGACGCGGCGCAGGCCGGGGCCCGTTGTCGCGGGCCCGGGCGGCAGCCGACCGACTGCAACGTTTTTCTTCTCCCTTCCGTGGTGACCTGCATGCTTGCCCTGCCTTCCTTCGCACCGGGCCCGGCCCGTGCTTTCCAGGCCGCAGCAAGTGCGGCAGGGCAGGCCCTGCCGCGCGGGAGGGGCGCATGAATCCCAACACCCTGGACCACTCGGCGCCCTCGCTGTTCAAGCGGCGGCCCTCGCGCGTCTCCCAACTGGCCATCTACAGCGCATTGGCGCTGTTTCTGATGGTGGCCGACGCGCGTTTCAGGATCACCGACCCCGTGCGCGTGGCCGTGTCCACCGTGCTGTACCCCGTGCAGTGGGTGATGCTCAAGCCGGTGGAGGCCGTGCACGACGCCAGCCGCTACCTGGGCTCGCTGGACGAGGCCCAGGCCCGGGAGCAGGGCGCGCGCAAGGAACTGGTGGCCATGGCCCAGCGTGCCTCGCTGGCCGACGAACTGATCCAGGAAAACGACCATCTGCGCGAGCTGCTGCAGCTGCGCGACCGCCTGACCACGCCCGGCACGGCGGCCGAAGTGGTCTACGACAGCCCCGACCTCTATACCCGCCGTGTGGTCATCGACCGCGGCCAGGTGGACGGCATCGCCCAGGGCTCGCCCGTGCTCGATGAAAAGGGCGTGGTCGGCCAGGTCACGCGCGTGTATCCGCTGCGTTCCGAGGTCACCCTGCTCATCGACCGCGACCAGGCCATTCCCGTCTTCAACCCGCGCACCGGTGCACGCAGCGTGGCCTATGGCGACCCGTCGCCGCTGCGCACCGGCGGCATCGAGCTGCGCTTCATGCCCAGCAATGCCGATGTGCAGGAAGGCGACCTGCTGACCACCAGCGGCGTCGACGGCCTGTACCCGCCGGGCCTGCCCGTGGCCAAGGTGGTCTCGGTGGAGCGCCGCGCGGACTCGGCCTTCTCCCGCATCTACTGCGAACCCGTGGGCCGCGTGCAGGGCGTGCGCCACGTGGTGGTGCTCAAGCCGCTGGACCGCGCCACGCATCCCGAGGCGGAAGGCGCTGCCGAACCCCTGCGCGCCGGCAAGGGCAAGGAAAAAGACAAGGGCAAGGAAAAAGACAAGTCCAAGGATGGCAAGGGCAAGGAAGCCGCCAAGGACGGCGGCAAGGCCGGCAAGACAGATGCGCCGGCCACGCCTGCCGCACCCGCTGCTCCCGCCGCACCCGCCTCCGCCAGGAAGGAGCCCGCATGATCATGCCGCGCGGCCAGCAGCTGCTGCTGCCGGTCAATCCCCTGTTCATCGTCGTCAGCCTGCTGGCGGCGCTGGCACTCAACATGCTGCCCTTGGGACGCCAGGCCTGGCAACCCGATCTGCTCATGGTGCTGCTGGCCTTCTGGGCATTGAACCAGCCCCAGCGCGTGGGCATGGGCGTGGCCTTTTTGCTGGGCCTGTGCATGGATGTGGACCGCTCCTCCCTGCTGGGCCAGCATGCGCTGGCCTATGCGCTGCTGGTGTTCGCGGCCGGCGCCATGGGCCGGCGCCTGTCGTGGTTCTCCACGCCCGTGCAGGCGCTGCACCTGCTGCCGCTGTTTGCCGTGGTGCACGGCCTGCAGGTGCTGCTGCGCATGGTGGCCGGTGGCATCATGCCCGGCCCGCTGGTGGTCGTCGCGCCTTTGATCGAGGCCCTGCTGTGGCCCCTGGTCAGCGGCCTGCTGCTGGCGCCTCAGCGCCGCCCGCCGGACAGTGACGAGAACCGTCCCCTGTGAGGCTTGACGCGTGATGGAAATCCGCAATACAGAAGCCGAGCTGCAGCGATTCAGGTTGCGCGCATGGGTGATGAGCGTGGTGGTGCTGCTGGCCTTCGGGCTGGTGGTGGCGCGCTTGCTGGTGCTGCAGGTGCAGCGCCATGAGGAGCTGTCCGAGCGCGCCGAAAGCAACCGCACGGCCGTGGTGCCCATCGTGCCCAACCGGGGCCAGATCCTGGACCGCAACGGCGTGGTGCTGGCCACCAACTACTCGGCCTACACGCTGGAGATCATGCCCTCGCGCGCGGGCAACCTTGAAGAGACCATTGACAGCCTGGCCGAGATCGTCGAGATCACGCCGCGCGACCGGCGCAAGTTCAAGCGCCTGGTGGACGACTCTCGCAGCTTCGACTCCCTGCCCATCCGCACGCGCCTGACCGATGACGAGGTCGCGCGCTTTGCCGCGCAGCGCTACCGCTTCCCGGGCGTGGACATCAAGGCGCGGCTGTTCCGCACCTATCCCATGCAGGACACGGCCAGCCATGTCATCGGCTACATCGGGCGCATCAACCAGCGCGAGAAAGAGGCGCTGGAAGACTCCGACGACGCCGCCAACTACCGTGGCACCGACGTCATCGGCAAGCTGGGCGTGGAGCAGAGCTACGAAACCGACCTCCACGGCCAGACCGGCTGGGAGGAAATGGAAACCTCGGCCGGCGGACATGCTGTGCGCAAGCTCGGCAGCCGCCCCGCCACGCCCGGCGACAGCCTGGTGCTGTCGCTGGACATCAAGCTGCAGCGCATGGTGGAGGAGCTGTACGGCGACCGCCGCGGCGCCCTGGTGGCCATCGATCCGCGCAGCGGCGAAGTGCTGGCCATGGTCAGCCGTCCCACCTTCGACCTGAACCTCTTCGTCGATGGCATCGACCAGGAGAGCTGGACCACGCTCAACGAATCCATCAACCGCCCGCTGCTCAACCGCGCGCTGCGGGGCACCTATCCGCCGGGCTCCACCTACAAGCCCTTCATGGCGATTGCCGCGCTGGAGTCGGGCAAGCGCCGCCCGGACACCACCATCATGGACAACGGCAGCTGGACCTTCGGCGGCCACACCTTCCGCTCGGGCCACCCCAACGGGCCGACCAACCTGCGCCGCTCCATCATCAAGTCGTCCAACGTGTACTACTACATGCTGGCCAACGACATGGGCGTGGACATGATCCACGACTACATGAAGCCGCTGGGCTTCGGCCAGCTCACCGGCATCGATGTGCGCGGCGAGGCGCGCGGCGTGCTGCCCAGCACCGAGTGGAAGCGCAACACCTACAAGCGGCCCGAGCAGAAGAAGTGGTACGCGGGCGAGACCATCTCGCTGGGCATCGGCCAGGGCTACAACAACTTCACCATCCTGCAGCTGGCCAATGCCATGTCCACGCTGGCGGCCAAGGGCGTCAAGCACCGCCCCCACCTGGCCGTGGGCCGTGTCGATGCCGTCACGCAGCAGTTCTCGGCCATCAACAAGGATCCAGGCACCAGCATGGGCTACAAGCCCGAGAACGTGGAGGCCGTGCGCGCCGCCGTGGCCGCCGTGACGGTGGAGGGCACCTCGCGCGGCATCTTCGGCAACGCGCCCTACACCTCCACCGGCAAGACCGGCACGGCCCAGGCCGTGGGCGTGCGCCAGAACGAGAAGTACAACGCGGCACGCCTGTCCGAGTTCCAGCGCGACCACTCGCTGTACATCGCCTACGCGCCGGCCGACAACCCCACCATTGCCGTCGCTGCCATCGTGGAGAACGCCGGCTTCGGTGCCGCTGCCGCCGCACCGCTGGCGCGCCGCGTGTTCGACTACTGGCTGCTGGGCCGCTACCCCAGCCTGGAAGACATGGCCGCCATGCGCAAGGGCCAGGCCGGCGTCCCCATAGGCACCCCGCGCCGCGTCTCCGAAATCACGCTGGATGCGGAAACCGTGAACCTGCCCGGCCTGCCGCGCTACGAGCCGCCCGAGGCATCGGCGCCTGTGGCATCCAACCGCGCTGCCGCGCTGCCGCCGCCGTCTGCTGGCGAGCTGGAGGATTGAGAAAGCAAAAAAGCCGGCATTGCCGGCTCTTTGCTTTCTTGAGCAGCCTGTGTGCGCAGGCCCGGGCCTCAATGCCCCATGCGCCCGATGAACGCCGCGATCCGCTCGCTGGCCGGGTTGCCGAAGAATTCGGCCGGTGGCGCCTCGTGGGCGATGCAGCCCTGGTCGAAGAACATCACGCGGTCGGCGACCTCGCGGGCGAAGCCCATTTCGTGGGTGACCACGATCATGGTCATGCCGCCGCGTGCCAGCTCGCGCATCACGTCCAGCACCTCCTGCACCATCTCCGGGTCCAGCGCGCTGGTGGGCTCGTCGAACAGCATCACCTGCGGCTCCATGGCCAGGGCGCGGGCAATGGCCACGCGCTGCTGCTGGCCGCCCGACAGCTGCCACGGGTACTTGTGGGCGTGGGCCTGCATGCCCACGCGCTCCAGCAGGGCCATGGCCTTGGCATTGGCCTGGGCGCGCGGCGTTTTGTGGATGCGGCGCGGCGCCAGGGTCACGTTGTCCAGCACCGTCATGTGGCCGAACAGGTTGAACTGCTGGAACACCATGCCCACTTCGCAGCGCTGCTTTTGCAGCGTGGCTTCGTTGTCGGTGACTTCGACGCCGTCGATGGTGATGCGCCCGCCATCATGCGGCTCCAGCCGGTTGATGGCGCGCAGCAGCGTGGACTTGCCCGAGCCCGAGGCGCCGATGATCACCGTCACCTCGCCCGTGCAGAACTGCGTGGAAACGCCCTTGAGCACCTGGTGGCTTCCAAAGGACTTGGTGACCTTGTCGGCCACGATGTAGGGCATGCCCCGTGCCAGCTTGTCGGCGCTCATTTGTGGCGGCCCTCCACGTCGAAGCGGTACTCCACGGCAGCCGTGACCTGGGTCACCAGCGTGGTCAGCACCAGGTAGGTCACGCCCACGGTGACCAGGGTCTCCACGGGCTGGAAGGTGGCCGACTGGATGCGGTTGCCCACATTGGTCAGCTCCACCACGCCGATGGCGTACGCCAGCGACGAATCCTTGAGCAGGGCCACGAAGTTGCTCACCAGCGGCGGCAGCGAGATCTTGAAGGCCTGCGGGAACACCACGTCCATGAAGACGCGGCTGCGCGGCAGGCCCAGCGCGCGTGCGGCCTCGGCCTGGCCGCGCGGCACGGCCTGCAGGCCGGCACGCACGGCTTCGGCGTTGTAGGCGCCCACGTTCAGCGCCAGCGCAATGCAGGCGGCGGCGAAGTCGGGCAGGTTCAGGCCCGGGATCAGCACCGGCAGCGCGAAGTAGATGAACAGGATCTGCACCAGCAGCGGCGTGCCGCGGATCGCCCAGACGTAAAAGCCTGCAGCCCAGCGCAGGGCGGCCGTGCGCGAGGTGCGCGCCAGCGCGGCGGCGATGCCCAGCACCAGGCCGGCGGCGCCGCTGGCCAGCGTCAGGTACAGCGTGGTGCGCGCGCCATCGGCGAAGGTGTCGGCATTGGAGCCTATGGGCTCGGGCAGCAGGGACAGCAACTGCCCCAGCAGCGAAACCACGAGCACCATCAGCAGCAGGGCCGTGACCAGGGTGGCGTTGCTGCGCTGCGAGCGGCTCCAGTGGGCGGGCCAGAGGACGGTAAGCATAGGTGGGCTAGAAACAAAAAGGCGCCCTGCAAGTGGGCGCCGGTCGGGCAGATCTGCCCGGGGCCTCAGTCAGGGCAGCGGATGTCTTCGTGGAAATATTTCTGCGACAGCTTGGCGTAGCTGCCGTCGGCCAGGGCGTCCTTGAAGGCCTTGTTCCAGGCGTCGGCCAGCGACTTGTTGTCCTTGGCCACGGCGGCGGCGATGCGCTCGACCAGCAGCATCTCGCCCTGCTTGAGCTGGGCATTGGGGTTCTTCTGCTGCAGTTCCTTGGCAATGAAGCGCTCGGTCACCCAGGCGTCCACCCGCTTGGACAGCAGCGCATTGCGCGCGGCCTCGTTCGTGGGGAAGTTGACCAGGCGCTTGATGCCGGTCACGTTCTTCTCCATGTACTGCAGATAGGTGGAGCCGGTCTGCACCGACACCGTCTTGCCCGCCAGGTCCTTGGCCGAACGGATGGCCGGGTCCAGCGACATCACGATGCCGCCCGAGCAGTAGTGGGGCTGGGTGAAGGTCACGGCCTTCTCGCGCTCGGGCGTGATGCCATGCGAGGAAATCACCAGATCCCAGCGGTCCTGCTGCAGGCCGGTCAGCAGGGCGTCGAAGCTGATGGTCTTCCACTCGTACTTCACGCCCATCTTGCCGGCCAGCATCTGTGCCAGCTCGACCTCGAACCCGGTCAGCTGCTTGCCCTCGAAATGGGCAAAGGGCGCGTAATAGCCTTCGGTGGCCAGGCGCAGCGTGCCTTCCTTCTGGATGGCGTCGAAGGGGCGGGCCTGAACGCCTGCGGCGGTCCACAGGGCCAGCGCGGCGGCGGCGATGACGGTAATGCGTTTCATGGAAGCTCCAGGAGGGCTGTCGCTCAGGACCTGACCCCGGCGCCGCAAGAGGGGGAAAGCGCCAACGCACGGATCGGTGCATGGCCATGGACGGCGGGGCCGATTGCGTGGCTGCGCGGCGGGTCGGGTGCAGCCGCTGGCAGGGGTGCGACATGCACCTGCCGCCGCAGCTCAAGGCGAAAAGTCGGCAATTATAGAAGGTTGCCGTCGCCGATGCCGATGGCAGGTGTTGCGGATGCCGCTGGCCTGCGTGCTCAGGCGATGAAGGCGTCGTAGCCGGTCTTGAGGATCAACAGGCTCACCACGCCGATGAAGATGCCCCGCACGAAGCCCGTTCCATGGCGCAGGGCCATGTGTGTGCCCAGCATGGCGCCCAGCACATTGGCCACCGCCATGGGGACGGCCAGGTGCCACCAGATATGGCCCTTGAGCGTGAACAGCGCCAGCGCCGCCAGGTTGGTGGCCATGTTCAGCAGCTTGGCCGAGGCCGATGCGTTCAGGAAGTCATAGCCCATCAGCCGCACGAACAGGAACACGAAGAAGCTGCCCGTGCCGGGGCCGAAGAACCCGTCATAGAAGCCGATGGCTAGGCCGATGGCGCAGGCGATCAGCGTCTCGGCGCGGCCCGAATAGAGCGGCGTGTGGTTGCGGCCCATGTCCTTGCGCACCAGCGTATAGACCAGCACGCCCAGCAGCACCAGCGGCAGCAACTGGCGCAGGAAGTCGGGGGAGATCTGCGTGACGGCCCAGGCCCCCGCAAAGGAGCCCGCCATGCCCACGCAGGCGGCCGGCATCATCGCGCGCCAGGGCAATTGCACCTTGCGGCCGTACTGCCAGGTGGACATGGCCGTGCCCCAGACGGAGGCGCTCTTGTTGGTGCCCAGCAGGGTGGCCGGTGGTGCGGTGGGGAAGGTGGCGAACAGCGCGGGCAGCAGGATGAGGCCTCCGCCGCCCACGATGGCGTCCACGAAGCCGGCCAGCATCGAGGCCAGCGAGACGATGATCCATTCCATAGGGCGGCGATTGTCGCACCGCCACGGTGCCGCATCAGGCTGGCCGCAGGCATAAAAAAAAGCGCCGGACTTGCCGGCGCTCTGGGAAATGCATCTTGGGATGCTATTTATGAATGTTGATCTGGTTGTGTACGAGTTGTCTCCTCGGCCCCTCTTGTGCAGCACTGTGGTACCGCGAGAGTGGATGGACTTTAATGGCCGCACCTGGGTGGTGCATCGGGGATTTCCCGCAGTTGCCGCGAAAGTGCGGGATTGCACCAGCAAGGGGCTGGGACGATGATTGCCGGTTGCCGGACGTTCAGCGCATGCGCAGCACCAGCTTGCCGAAAGCACCCCGCTCCAGATGCTCCAGGGCTGCCGGCAGATCGGCCAGCGCGTATTCGCTGTCGATCACAGGTTGCAGCTTCAGCCAGTCCACGGCACGCACCAGATCCTGCAGCGCACGCCGGTGTGCCACGCCGATGCCCTGAACGGTGGCGCGCCCCAGCAGCAGCGGATAGACCGAGCCGCGCAGCTCGTCGCCCTGCAGATTGCCGATCACCGACACGCGGCCTCCCTGTGCCAGGGCCGATAGCGAGCGGCCGAAGTTATCCCCCCCGGCCAGTTCCAGCACATGGTCGGCGCCGCGTCCTCCCGTGAGGGCGCGCACCTCGGCGGCCCAGTCCGGCGTGCGGTGGCGGTGGATGCCGTGGTCTGCACCCAGCTGCGCAGCCCGCGCCAGCTTGTCGTCGCTGCCCGAAACCACCACCACGCGCGCACCCTGGGCATGGGCGATCTGCATGGCGAACAGCGCCACGCCGCCCGTGCCCATGATGACCACGGTGTCCCCGGGCCGCGTGGGCGCGGACTCGGCCAGCGCGAACCAGGCGGTTGCGCCCGCGCACGTCAGGGTGCTGGCCTGCGCAAAGTCCAGCTGACGGGGCGCGGCGACCAGGTTGTCTTCGCCCAGCACCACGTATTCCGACAGCATGCCCGGCCCGGGCGAGCCCAGCGGCAGGCTGGTGCGCGGCTGCACGCCGTCCTGCCAGCCGCAGAAGAAGGTGCTGATCACGGCGTCGCCAACCGCGAACTCCGCGACTCCCGGGCCGATGGCGACCACCTCGCCAGCCATGTCCGAGCCGGGCACCAGGGGCAGGGCCGGCCCCATGCCCATGCCGTCGCGCAGGATCAGCAGATCGCGGTAGTTCAGCGATGCCGCATGCACGCGCACCAGTACCTGGCCCTGCCCGGGCTCGGGAATGGGGACTTGCACCAGCTGCAGGTTTTCATGGCCCAGGGCGGGCAGTTGCCATTGCTGCATGAATGGGGAAGACGCAGGCACGGTCATGGAAGGCGGTCCTTTCGAGGCAGATATCAAACAGGACTTCAGTCTATTGATTCCTCCATAATTGCATTGATTCAATTGAGGCTATGGTTTGTAGAATTTATGGAACCAATTGCAAATGACAGGCTGGCAGGCGTCAGCGCTTTCGTCGCCTCGGCCGAGGCCGGCAGCTTCGCCCAGGCGGCCGAGCGCCTGGGCCTTACGCGCTCGGCTGTTGGCAAGGCCGTGGCGCGGCTGGAAGAGCGCCTGGGCGCGCGGCTGTTCGTGCGCACCACGCGCAGCCTGGGGCTGACCGAGGACGGCCAGATGTTCTACGAGCGCTGCGCGCAGGCGCTGGAGGACCTGGATGCCGCCCGGCACATGCTGGAAGCCGGGCGGCGGGAAGTGGTGGGCCGGCTGCGCATCAGCGCACCCGTGGTCTTCGGCCGCCACCACGTGGCTCCCTTGCTGCTGGAGCTGGCGCAGCTGCATCCGCGCCTGCGCATCGAGGCCAGCTTCACCGACCGCCAGCTGGACTTCGCCGATGACGGCATTGACCTGGCCATACGCAGCGGGGAACTGTCTGACAGCGACTGGCTGGTTGCGCGGCGCCTTGGCATGCAAACCATGGTGCTGTGCGCATCACCCGCCTATCTGCAGGCCCATGGCGCGCCGCGCAGCGTGGCCGACCTGGCCGGGCATCGCTGTATTGCCTATATGCGCAGCGGCCGCGCCGCCCCCTGGAGGCTGGCCGGTGAGGATGGATCGCTGGCCGCGCCCGTGCTGGAGCCGGCGCTGGGCTTTGACGACATAGAAACCATCGCCACGGCCACGCTGCAGGGCGCGGGCCTGGCCCACATGCCGCTGTGGCGGGTGCGCGGTGCGCTGGACAGCGGGGCGCTGGTGCGCCTGCTGCCCGACGTGACGGCCGCGCGCATTCCCCTGCATGTGCTGTGGCCGCGTACGCGCTTTCTGCCCTACCGGCTGCGCGTGACCATCGATGCGCTGCTGGCGGCGATTCCGCCGCTGCTGCAGGAGCAGTCCTAGGCGGCCAGCGCAACGGCCGGTTCCGTGCTCTGCCGTGCCGGCTCCTGGCCCCGGCCCTGCCTGTCCGCAAGAATCCAGCCGGCGGCCTTCTCCGCCATCATCAGCGTCGGGCTGTTGGTGTTGCCGCTGGTGATGCGCGGCATGGCGCCTGCATCGATCACGCGCAGGCCCTGTACGCCGCGCACGCGCAGGCGGCTGTCGAGCACGGCCATGGGGTCGTCGGCGCGGCCCATTCGCGTGGTCCCCACCGGGTGGAAGATGGTGGTGGCAATGTCGCCGGCCAGGCGGGCCAGGTCCTCGTCGCTCTGGTATTGCACGCCGGGCTTCCATTCCTCGGGGGCAAAGCGCGCCAGCGCGCTCTGGCTGACGATGCGCCGCGTCACGCGCAGGCTGTCGGCGGCCACCTGCCGGTCCTCGGGCGTGGACAGGTAGTGCGGCGCAATGGCAGGCGCCTGGCGGAAGTCTCCGCTGCGGATGCGTACCGTGCCCCGGCTGGTAGGGTTGAGGTTGCAGACGCTGGCCGTGAAGGCCGGAAAACCGTGCAGCGGCTCGCCGAAGGCGTCCAGCGACAGCGGCTGCACGTGGTACTGGATATTGGGGTGCGCCTGCTGGGGGCTGCTGCGCGTGAAGGCGCCCAGCTGCGAGGGCGCCATGCTCATGGGGCCGCTGCGGCGCAGCAGGTACTCCAGGCCGATGCCGGCCTTGCCCCACAGCGAATTGGCCATGGTGTTGAGCGTGCGCGCCCCCTTGATCTTGTAGACCGAGCGGATCTGCAGATGGTCCTGCAGGTTCTCGCCCACGCCGGGCAGGTCGTGGCGCACGGCGATGCCGTGGCCTTGCAGCAGCGCCCCCGGGCCTATGCCTGACAGCTGCAGGATCTGCGGGGAGTTCACGGCGCCCGCGCACAGCAGGACCTCCTGGCTGGCCTGCACATCGACCATTTCCGAGCCGGTCCAGACCTGTGCGCCGCTGCAGCGCAGGCCGCCGGCGGGCAGCGGCTCGAACAGCAGCCGGCTGACCTGGGCATGGGTCCACAGCTCGAAGTTGGGGCGGCCATAGCAGGTGGGCCGCAGGAAGGCCTTGGCGGTGTTCCAGCGCAGGCCGCCCTTTTGGTTGACCTCGAAGTAGCCCACCCCCTCGTTGCTGCCGCCGTTGAAGTCCTCGGTGGCCGGAATGCCGGCCTGCTGGGCGGCTTCGGCAAAGGCATCCAGGATGTCCCAGCGCAGGCGCTGCCGCTCCACGCGCCATTCGCCGCTGCCGCCTGTGCCCGTGCCGCCGTGCAGGGCGCGAAAGCGCGCATCGGCGTTGCCCCCGGCGTCCAGCCGCCAATGGCTTTCATGCTGGCGAAAGGCCGGCAGCACCTGGTCCCAGCGCCAAGCGTCGTCGCCGGTCAGCTCGGCCCAGCCGTCGTAGTCGCGGGCCTGGCCGCGCATGTAGATCATGCCGTTGATGCTGGAGCAGCCGCCCAGCGTCTTGCCGCGCGGATAGCGCAGGCTGCGGCCGTTGAGCCCTTCGTCGGGTTCGGTCTGGTAGAGCCAGTCGGTGCGCGGATTGCCGATGCAGTACAGGTAGCCCACGGGGATGTGGATCCAGTGGTAGTCGTCCTTGGCGCCCGCCTCGATCAGCAGCACGCGGCTGCGGCCGTCGCGCGAGAGCCTGTTGGCCAGGAGGGCGCCTGCCGTGCCGGCGCCGATGACGATGTAGTCGAAGGTGGTATTGCTCATGGAGATGGGCGGGCGTCCGCTGCGGGCCGGAACGTCCTTGGGAGCCGGGGTTGGTGCTTCGGCCCATTGTGCGGACGGCATGCGCACTGTCGAGAGGGAAAGCGCGCTGGACTCCTTTTTTCGCAGCAGCGCATGCAGCAGCGGTGGCGGTCCCGCTGGTTTTTTGATAAAAATTGCACGCGTAGGGCAAAGCCGTCGCGCACACGGCGTTGCGGGGCAATCTGCGGGCCGCGCCGCTCGGTTATCCTGCGGTCTTGGCGGGCGTGCCACCGTGCCTGCCCGCGCGCCTCGGCCCCGCCTTCGCAACCCCCAAGGACTTCCTGCACTTGTCTGCCCTCAACAATCCCCCCCAATGCAGCCTGCGCCGTGACAACGACGGCCAATGGGCGTTGCTGACCGGCTCCTGGGGCGCGGCCGAGCTGGGCCGGCGGGCGCAATGGCGCAGGCTGCGTGCACAGCTGGCCGACGCCAAGGGCGATGACCTGGGCTGGAACCTGCAAGGGCTGGACTGGCTGGACCACGTGGGCGCGCAACTGCTGTGGAACCACTGGGGCCGTCGCCTGCCCGCGCGCCTGGCGGCCAGCGACGCGCAGCGCGCCATGCTCGACCGCGTGGCCCGTTTTTCCAAGGAGCCTGCACCGCCGGCCCCGCGCCTGAGCCTGCTGGAGCACATCGACAGCCTGGGCTGCCTGGTCATCAACGCCTGTGGCCATTTCGCACAGCTGACGCGGCTCATCGGCCAGTTGCTGATCGACCTGGTGCGCTTTGCGCGTGCCCCGCACCGGGGGCCCTGGCGCGACATTTCCGGCCACCTCTACTCCATGGGCGCCACGGCCCTGCCCATCACGGCCCTGGTGGGCTTTCTGATCGGCGTGGTGCTGGCCTACCTGATGGCGCTGCAGCTGCGCCAGTTCGGGGCGGAATCCTTCATCGTCAACATCCTGGGCATCTCGCTGATCCGCGAGCTGGGCCCGCTGCTGGCGGCCATCTTGGTGGCGGGCCGCACGGGCTCGGCCATCACCGCCCAGATCGGCGTGATGCGCGTCACCGAAGAGCTGGACGCCATGCAGGTCATGGGCATACCGCACGGCTTTCGCCTGGTGCTGCCGCGTGCGCTGGCGCTGGCCATTGCCATGCCGCTGGTCTCGCTGTGGACCACGCTGGCCGCGCTGGCCGGCGGCATGCTGGCCGCCGACCTGACCATGGGCGTCACGGGCGCCTACTTTGCCGAGGCGCTGCCTGCCGCCGTGAAGATCGGCAACCTCTGGATCGCCATGGGCAAGTCCGTGGTCTTCGGCGCCCTCATCGCCTTGATCGGCTGCCACTGGGGCCTGCGCGTGGAGCCCAATACGCAGAGCCTGGGCAAGGGCACGACGGCCTCGGTGGTGTCGGCCATCACCATGGTCATCGTGGTGGATGCGATCTTCGCCATCTTGTTCAAGGACGTAGGCATCTGATGGCCATGGACACCGAAACCTCCTCCACGCCCGCAGCCGACGAGCCCATCGTGCGCATCGCCGGGCTGTGGAGCGTGTTTGGCGAAGGCGAGAACGCCTTTGCCGTGCACCAGGACCTGGACCTGGATGTGCAGCGCGGCGAGATGCTGTCCATCGTCGGCGGCTCGGGCACGGGCAAGACCGTGCTGCTGCGCCAGATGCTGGGGCTGCTGGAGCCCACCAAAGGGCGTGTCGAAGTGCTGGGCCGCCCGGCCAGCGAAATGGGCCGCGAGGGCGCTGCCAGCCGCGTGGGCATGCTGTTCCAGCACGGGGCGCTGTACTCGGCCTTCAGCGTGCTGGACAACGTGGCCTTCGCTCTGCGCGAGCAGGGCACGCTGCCCGACGATCTGGTGCGCGACGCGGCCCTGGTCAAGCTGCAGATGGTGGGCCTCAAGCCCGAGCATGCCTCGCGCATGCCGGCCGATCTCTCGGGCGGAATGATCAAGCGCGTGGCGCTGGCGCGGGCGCTGATCATGGACCCGCCCCTGCTGCTGCTCGACGAGCCCACGGCCGGCCTGGACCCCACCAGCTCCGACGAATTCTGCGAACTGCTGCGCGAGCTGCGTGCCGAGCTGGGCCTGACCGTCATCATGGTCACGCACGACCTGGACACGCTGTTCGCACTGTCCTCGCGCGTGGCCGTGCTGGCCGAGAAGAAGGTGCTGGTCAGCGGCCCGCCGCGCGAGGTGGCCGAGTTCAAGCATCCGTTCATCGAGCATTTCTTCCAGGGCGAGCGCGGCAGGCGCGCGATGAGCACGGTATGAGAAGCCCCCCTGAGTCGCTTCGCGCCTTCCCCCCTCTCGCTTTGCGGGGGGGGACGACACCCTCGCGGCGGGGCGGCCCTTGCTCGGTGTCCCTTGCCTTGGGGTGCGCCGGTTTTGAAGGCCGCGCTCTGAGTGCTGGCCCTGGGGGCTGTGGCCCCATGCCTTGTTTTGCTGGGCTCAACGTTATGGACCATTGATATGGAAAACAAATCACATGCCATGGCGGCCGGCATTTTCGTGCTGGTCGTGGCGGCCCTGCTGGCGGGGCTGGCGATCTGGCTGACGCGCGATACGCGGCAGTACAACGAGTACGAGCTGTCCACCAAGGATGGCATCAGCGGCCTGCAGGCCCAGGCGGCCGTGCGCTACAAGGGCGTGGCCGTGGGCAAGGTCACGCGGATCGGGTTCGATCCGCAGACCAATGGCAATGTGCTGATCCGCATCGCCATCGGTGTGAACACGCCCATCACGCCCACCACGTTCGCCGTGCTGGGCTACCAGGGCGTCACGGGCCTGGCCCATGTGCAGCTCGATGATGCGGACCAGCCCCAGCCCCAACTGCCCCCGGGCCCCAGCGGCCTGCCGCGCCTGCCGCTGCGCTCTTCGCCGCTGAGCATGCTGGCCGACCAGGGGCAGGTGCTGCTGGAGCGCGCCGATGAAATCTCGCGCCGCCTCAGCGACATGCTGGACACCGACAACCAAAAGCGCGTGAGCCAGGCGCTGGAGAACATTGCGGCCGCTGCCGCAGGCGTGCAGCAGCTCACGCAGAACCTGGACCGCACGCTGTCCACCCAGGTGCCGCAGCTCGCCGCCGACGCCCACAACACCCTGCAGTCGCTGGAGAAGGCCAGCAACGGAGCCGCCGCCGTGGCGTCCGAGCTGCAGCAGACCGTGCGCCGCGTGAACGCGCAGGACGGGCCGCTGGAGCAGATCGCCCAGAGCACGCGCGCACTGACCCGCATGGCCGATTCGCTGGGCCGCAGCACGGTGCCGCACGCCAACCGAGCGGCCGATGATGTCTCGCGCGCCGCGCGCCAGATGGGCACGGCGGCCAGCCGCTTCAGCGACAACCCGCAGGCCGTGATCTACGGGCCGGGCCAGGCCCGTCCGGGGCCGGGCGAGCCCGGCTTCGTCGCCCCGTCTGCAGCCACCCAGCCCTGATCGAGGAACCCGCATGTCCCCATCTCGCAAGACCGCCGTGGCCAGCGCTGGACTGGCCGCCGCCCTGATCCTGCTGGCCGGCTGCTCGGCCCTGCCGCAGCCCCCCGCCCAGCCCGCGCGCTATGACTTCGGTCTGGCGCCGCTGTCCACGCCCGCGCAGTCCGCCACATCCGCAGCCCCGCAGGCACGCACGCCGCTGGCGCTGGCCGATGTGGAGGCCCCCGCCCTGTCCGACGGCAGCACGGCCATGTTCTACCGCCTGGCCTATGCCAACGGCCAGGAACTGCGCCCCTACCAGCTGGCGCGCTGGAGCCAGCCTCCTGCACTGCTGCTGCAGCAGCGCCTGCGCAGCCAGCTGGGCCTGCAGCGCCCCGTGCTGGCCAGCAGCGAAAGCGTGGCCCAGCCGCGCCTGCAAGGCGCCGTGCCCACGCTGCTGCGCGTGGACATCGAAGAATTCAGCCAGGTCTTTGATGCGCCCGGCTCCAGTGCCGGCGTGGTGCGCCTGCGCGCCACCCTGGTCGAGCAAAGCGGTGCTGTGGACCGCCTGCTCGGACAGAAGGTGTTCGAGGTGCGCAGTCCTGCAGCTTCGGGCGATGCGGCGGGCGGCGCCCAGGCCCTGGCCAAGGCCACGGATGCGGCCATTGCGCAGATCGATGCGTGGCTGGGGCAGCAGGGGCACTGAGCTGCTGCTGGATTTCCAGCCCATCCATTCTCTTGAGAACGGCTGGTGGGTGCATTGCATCCGCTGGCCGTTTTTTGTTTTCGGCAACTGGCTCTGCAAGCAAGTGGACTTTTTCTGCCCCTGCCGGATGGTTGCTTTTCGAGGCCGGGTCTCGGCCCGGCAGCCGACTGCCCTTTTCTTGATTCGCCAAGAAAGGTCAGATCACGAAGCAAGCCTGTCCTTCGGCAGGCTTGCAACCCCGCAACCGCCACGGCGCAGGTGCGGACATACGGGGAAAAGGCCGGGTACTCAGGGCAGGGGCGGGCCGCGCCTGACCCAGCGCTTCCCGCGTGTCCGTCAGGGGCTGTAGTCCCGATCCCACCGTCTCGGCTGCCCCTGGGACGACCGTCAACACTAGGTCCAGACTACGACGCGCAGCCCCCAGGTTTTTTACAGTGGAACCGTCGCTGATGCAGATCGCGGCTTTGAAAAAACAAGGCCTGATTGCACGGCACGACT
The DNA here is from genome assembly GCF_050907895.1 of Delftia sp. 11MD. Lineage (NCBI taxonomy): Bacteria > Pseudomonadati > Pseudomonadota > Betaproteobacteria > Burkholderiales > Comamonadaceae > Delftia > Delftia sp. 11MD. Next base: position 449,073 of record NZ_CP194333.1, read on the forward strand.
TCAACATCACTGAAAGGACCAAGCCATGAATGAAGACCGCATCAAGGGCAACTGGAAGCAATTCACCGGCAAGATCCGTGAGCAATGGGGCAAGCTCACCGATGACGATCTGGACGTGATCGCCGGCAAGCGCGAGCAATTCCTGGGCAAGCTGCAGGAGCGCCAGGGCCTGGCCCGCGACGCTGCCGAAAAGCAGCTGACCGACTGGCAAAAGCGCAACCCCGACTTCCGCTTCGAAGACTGACGAGGGTGGACCCCGCGGGTGGCACGGATGCCCTGGCCGGCGCCACCACCCGCTCCCCGACAGCCAGCGTGCCTGAGGGCACGCACCAATGGCCCGCCGCCGCAGGCACCAAGGGCCACCTCAGTACAAATACAAGGAGTTCCATCATGCAAACACCGCAACGCTTTCGCCACATGCTGTCCGCCGTCGCCCTGGGCCTGATGGCCTCCGGCGCCATGGCCATGACCAATGCCGAGCACACGGCCGCCAAGAACCAGATCGAGGCCGACTACAAGGCTGCCAAGGAACAGTGCAAGCCGCTCAAGGACAACGCCAAGGACGTCTGCGAGAAGCAGGCCAAGGGCCAGGAAAACGTCGCCAAGGCTGAACTGGAATCGCGCCGCAATCCTTCGCCCAAGAACAGCGAAAAGGCACTCAAGGCCAAGGCTGATGCGGACTACGACATCGCCAAGGAAAAGTGCGATGACCTCAAGGGCGACGCCAAGGACGTCTGCGTGAAGGATGCCAAGGCTGCTCATGTGCGTGCCGTCGAAGCCGCCAAGGTGAACAAGGCCCAGGCCGAACCTGCCGCCAACTCTGCCGCCAAGGCCGCCAACGTGGCCGAGACCCGCAAGGACGCTGCCGAGGAAACCCGCGAAGCCGACTACAAGGCTGCCAAGGCCCGTTGCGACACCATGAGCGGTGACGCCAAGGATGCCTGCGTGGCGGATGCCAAGCGGAAATATGGACAGTAAGCTCCCCCTGAGCGGCTGACGCCGCTTCCCCCTCTCTACTCGCTTCGCGAGGGAGGGGGACGGCACCTTCGCCGCGAGGCGGCTCTTGCTCGGTGCCCCTGGCCTTTTGGCCGCGCCAGTTTTATCCGCCTTGACCAAGCCCCGCTCGCGGGGCTTTGCTGTTTTCGGGTTGGCTGATGTGGGTCAAACGGGTTGGGCGGTGCTGTTCCTAAGCTGCAGGCTTTCACGATGAAGGCAGGAGAAGCATATGGCCGTGCTGGAATGGAGCGGAGCGCTGGCATTGGAGTTGCCGGCCATGGACGAGGTGCACCAGGAGTTCGTGCTGCTGCTGGCCGAGGTGGAGGCGGCCGATGATGCGCAGCTGTGCGCGCGCTGGGATGAGTTGATCGCGCATACGCAGGTGCATTTCGACCAGGAAGACCGCTGGATGCAGTCCACGCGGTTCACCAGCACTAACTGCCACAGCCTGCAGCACAAGGTGGTGCTGCAGGTGATGCGAGAGGGGGCGGCCAAGGCGGCAGCGGGGGATCTGGCCGTGATCCGCAGCATGGCGGGCGAGCTGGCGGCCTGGTTCGTGCACCATGCGCAGACCATGGATGCGGCGCTGGCCCTGCATCTGCGCAGTGCGGGCTTCGATCCCGCCACGGGCTCGCTGGCCCACCCCGAGGCCTTGCCCGAGCAGCCCATCACGGGCTGCGGCGGTGCCTGCGACGGCAGCGCCGACCGCGCGCGGGCCGTGCCGGCCTGATCCGGCGGGCCTTCAATCGGCCAGCCAGCCCGCTCAGGGCACGATCGCGGGCGAGGCCAGGATGGGGAAGATCTTCACCAGCCCGCCCGCCATCACCTCCACGGCCAGGGCCGCGAGGATCAGGCCCATGAGGCGCGTCATCACGTTGATGCCGGTCTTGCCCAGCACGCGCGCAATCGGGTCGGCCAGCGAAAAGCAGACCATCACCACCAGCGCCACCACCACGCCATAGCCCACCAGCGCCAGGTGCTGCCAGATGGTGCGTGCCTGGTCGGCATAGATCACCACGGTGGACATGGAGGCCGGCCCTGTCAGCAGCGGAATCGTCAGCGGCACCACGGCAATGCTGTTGCCCATGGCGGCCTTTTCCGCGCCTGCCGCCAGAGTGGGCGCGTTGGGCCGTTCCTCGGCCGGGCGGGCGTTGAGCATGTTCATCGCGCTGATCAGCAGCAGCAGGCCGCCGCCCACCTGGAAGCTCTGCAGCGAGATGTTGAAGAAGTCCAGCACCTGCAGCCCGATGATGGCGCAGGCCGCGATCACGCAGAACGAGGCCAGCGCCGCCGTGCGAATGGTCTGCTGGCGCTGCTGGGCGCTGAATCCCTCGGTGTAGTGGATGAAGAAGGGGACGATGGCCAGCGGGTTGATGATGGCCACCAAAGTGATCAGCGGTTTGAGGTCCATGGTTGCCTTGGAGCTAGAGGTTGCCGCCCGAGATATCGACCAGGCTGCCCGTGGTGTAGTGCGAGCCGTCGGACATCAGCCAGAGGATGGCGTCGGCCACCTCCTCGGCCCTGCCGCCGCGCTGCATGGGCACGTTGGGCGCCAGGCGCTCGACGCGGTCGGGCTGTCCGCCGCTGGCGTGGATGTCGGTCTCTATCAAGCCGGGCCGCACGGCGTTCACGCGTATGCCCTGGGCGGCGACTTCCTTGGCCAGGCCCAGCGTCATCACGTCCAACGCGCCCTTGGCGGCCGCATAGTCCACGTACTGGCCCGGTGCGCCCAGCCGCGAAGCGATGCTGGAGACGTTCACGATGGCGCCACCCCGTCCGCCATGGCGGGTGCTCATGCGCCGCACGGCCTCGCGCGCGCAGATGAAGCTGCCGATGGTATTGACACGGAACATGCGCTCCAGCCGCTGCACGCTCATCTCGGCCACGGTCTGCGCGCGGTCCACCACACCGGCGTTGTTGACCAGGGCATCCAGCCGGCCGAACTGCGCATCCACCGCACCGAACAGGGCCAGCACCTCGGCTTCGTCGCCCACATCGGCCTGCACGGCCAGCGCGCGGGTGCCGGCCAGTTGCACGTCGGCCACCACGGCCTCGGCCGCATCGCGCTGGTGCTGGTAGCTGATCACCACGTCCCAGCCCCGGTGCGCTGCCATGCGTGCCGTTGCGGCGCCTATGCCGCGGCTGCCGCCGGTGATGAGCACGACTTTTCGTTCCATCGAATGTCTCCTGTGAAAGAATTGCCGCACGGGCCGGCCCGCCGCCATTACAGCATTGCGGGGCGCGTCCGCCCACCGGGAAATCACAACAGGTTCTCAGACAGAAAGGAACGCGGACATGGGCAGTTTTGTGCAGTTGACTTCATTGGATGGCACGTCTTCGCCGGCCTGGGTGGCCCGCCCCGACGTGCCCGCGCGCGGTGCCATCGTCGTGCTGCAGGAGATCTTCGGCGTCAACGCCCATATCCGCGCCGTGACCGACCGGCTTGCGGCGCGGGGCTATGTGGCCGTGGCGCCGTCACTGTTCACGCGTGTGGAGCCGGGTGTGGACCTGGGCTACGGCGACGCCGACCGTGCCAAGGGCATGGCGCTGAAATCCGCCGCCGAGGCGCTGCCCCAGCCCGGCGTGCTGCCCGAGATCGAGGCCGCCATCGCCCATGCCGCCACGCTGGTGCCCGGCGGCAAGGTGGGCATCGTGGGGTTTTGCTGGGGCGGCCTGTGGGCCTGGCGCGCGGCCTGCAACCTGCCCAGCCTGTCGGCTGCAGCCTGCTACTACGGCGGCGGCATGACCACGCCGCTGGAGATGGGCCGCGAGCCGCTGTGCCCCGTGATTGCCCACTTCGGCCGGCGCGATACGCACATTCCCGTGGACGCCGTGCAGGCCTTTGCCCAGGCGCAAAAGCATGTGCAGGTGCACCTGTACGACGCCGACCACGGCTTCAACTGCGACCAGCGCAGCGCCTACGACGAGGCCAGCGCCCTGCAGGCGCGCGACCGCACGCTGGCCTTCTTCGACCAGCACTTGGCCTGATCTGCCGTGCCGGGCGTGGCCCGGCATGGAAAATCCAGGCATCGGGATTTCCGGGAGTGCTGCTTGAAACCCGGTGCCTGATGCAATAGGCTTTCCAGAAGTCTCAACAGGAAAGGATGTCCATGCGACCGTCCGTGGTACTCGACATGAATCGCAGCGCAGTGCGTGAAATGGCCAGCCGTTTCCGCACTGCGAACCCGCGCGTCTTCGGCTCCGTGCTGCATGGCACCGACCGGGACGGCAGCGACCTCGACCTGCTGGTCGATGCATTGCCGGGCGCGACGCTGTTCGACCTGGGCGGCCTGCAGGACGAGCTGGAATCGCTGCTCGGCCTTCGCGTTGATCTGCTGACGCCCGGAGACCTGCCGCTGAAGTTCCGTGCCCAGGTGCTTGCGGAGGCGCAGCCGATATGAACGGGCATCGCCTTCCCGATTACCTCGATCACATACAGCAGGCCGCAACGGATGCCTGTAGCTTCGTGGAGGGCTTGGCCAAGGAGGATTTCCTGGAGGACAAGCGCACCCAGCAGGCCGTCATCATGAGCCTCGTCATCATCGGCGAGGCTGTCACGAAGGTCATGGATGGCTATGCCGAGTTCGCCCAGACACACGGGCAAGTGCCATGGCGCAACATGCGCGGCATGCGCAACCGCATCGCCCATGGCTATTTCGACATCAACCTCGATCTGGTGTGGGACACCGTGCAGACGGCCTTGCCTGAATTGCTCAGGCAATGGCCATCCATTCGCCGGGATGCGGACGGCGCCAGGCCGGGCTGACCGGTGCTGCGCGAGTGTCCGCAACTGGCCTGATCAACCCCCGGGGTCCGGATCACAGGCCGGCCCCGGCCTCGCCTTGCGCGCCTGCACGGTCTGCAGCGTGCCCCGCAGCGCGCGCTGCTGCGCGGTCAGGAAGCTCATCAGCCCGCCCAGGTCGCTCAGTTGTTGGTCTGGGCCGGCCATGCAGCACAGGTCGATCACCATGCCCATCTGGTGCATGCAGTCCTTGAGGCGATAGACCTCGTATTCGGAAATGGGGTAGTACAGGCTGGTCTCTTCCCTCAGCACTTGCGGGGAAGAGAAGAAAGGCGGGGAGGCGTGTGCTCCGCTGAGTGCATTGAGGTCAGACATGGCGGCTCCTTTGGCATGAACTGGCACCCCCTTGCGGAGGTTCCGCACAGCCCCGCCAAAAACGGAACCGTGCCCGGCGCAGCACCGGGAAGATGAAAAAAGCCGCTGCCTCGTGAAAAAGGCGTGCGGCTGCTGCGCCTACGTTGTTCCGGGCCGCCAAGCCCGTATCCCCCGAGGGGATCGCGAAATGGTACTCCAAATGCGCGTCCTGCCGCGCTCTGAAGCCAGGTTCAACCTTGGGGTCGCTGCGCGTGCAGCCCCATGTGGTACAGCCCCCAGGGCGCCTGCGCAAAACGTTCCTTGAGCGGCTTGCCTGCCAGATCGGCAATGCGGTCGGCGTCATACATGGCCCATTGCGGGCCCAGGCCGCCCAGGCCCAGGCGCAGGCCGTCCATGCGCGTGGCCAGCAGCATGCGCCATTGCAGGGCCTGCGCCAGCGGCAGCTGGGCGCGGTAGCCGTCGATGGCCTGCAGGGTGATCCACTGGCCCTTGGCCGCTGCGGCGGCGCTGTCCACGCCGGCCGCCTGCAGCACGGTGGCCAGCAGCGGGCCGCGCAGCCGGTGGGGCTGGCCGTCGTATTCGATATGGGGCGTGATCTCCACCGTGGGCAGGCGCTCCAGCGCACCGGCCCCTGTGGTCCAGGCCGAGTCGAAGGCCAGGCCATGGTTTTTCAGCAGCAGATCGGCCACCGGGTCCAGCGGCCCCCGGTTGCCGCGCACGCCGGGGCCGCTGATGGTGAGCACGGCGGCTTCGGTGCTTTTCCCGGGGGCGGCGGGGGCGGCCAGGGCGCTTTCGCACAGGGCCAGGCCGGTGGCTGCGCTGGCGGCCAGCAGGCTGCGGCGTGAAAGCGGGCTCCGGCTTGCGGATGCGGTCATGGGGAACTCCTGGGGGTGCGTGGCGATGTGCCATCGCCGATTTTCCGTGAAGTGCCCATCCTGCGCGACAACGCCGCGCCCGCTGCGGTCAGCAGGCCCAGCAGCGCAATCCCCCCGGCGCCCAGCGCTGGAATGGGCGCCGCAGATGGTGCGGGGGCCGCCGTGACGGTCACGGTGTTGCTGTCCGAGCCGGAGGTATTGCCATCACCGGGCACATAGCGCGCCTGCACCGTGGCCGTGCCCGGTGGCAGCCGGGGCACGCTGCAGCTGGCCTGCCCGCCGGTCACCGCAACGCTGGCGCACAGCACCTGCGTTCCGTTCAAGAAATCCACCGTGCCGCTGGCGCCGGCAGGCAGCGTGACCTGGGCGCTGAAAGTCACGCTCTGGCCATGGCCTGGCGCAGCGGGGGAGGCCGACAGGTGGGCGCTGGTGGCTGCCGGGCCGATCACAACGGTCACGGCTGCGGGTTCGGTGGTGGCGCCGTTGGCATCGGTGGCGGTCAGCGTGAAGCTGTAGCTGCCTGCCGCCTGCGTGGCTGGGGCCGAGAGGGGGCCGGCGGCCTGGCTGAAGCCTGCGGGCAAACCGCTCACGCTGTAGCTGAACGGCCCCACGCCGCCGCCGGGCACGGGCGCCAGCGGCTGGCTGTAGGCCGTGCCGTAGGTGCCGGAGGGCAGGCTTGCCGTGACGCTGAAGGCCGTGAAGCTGGCCTGCACGCTCCTGGCTGCATCGATGGTGACGCTGCAGGTGGGCGTGCTGCCGCTGCAGGCGCCGCTCCAGGCGGCAAAGGCATGGCCAGCGTCGGGCGTGGCGGCCAGGGTCACCAGGGTGGGCGCGCCTTCGAAGTAGCCATAGCCGGCCTGGCACAGGCCGCCTGGGCGGCCGCAGTCCTGTACGGCACCCGTGGCTGCAGGCGGGGAGGCCTGCGCCGATACGCCGCCCGCGCCGCTGGCCAGCACGGTCAATGCCGCCTGGAAGACGTTCGCCTCCACGGCGCCGATGTCGCACCGTGCACCCTGGGGCCTGACCACGCCGCGCTGGTCCGTGCCGGGTGCGGCAGTGCAGGCCACCCCGTCCAGTGCCGGGCTGCCGGTGGTGTTCAACATGGTCTGGGTGGGGCCGCCGTGGCTGGCCAGGGGGCCGAGCTGCGGGTTGCCCGTGGTGAAGGCCAGGGCGCTGATGTCGGCATTGTTCAGGGCCTGCGCCAGGCCCAGCAGATTGTTGCTGCCGCTGGCATCGCTGGTGCCGCCATTGCGCAGGTCCAGCACCACGTCCCTGCCAGCGGGCTGTTTGGTGGCCGGCTCGAACACGCTGTCCTGGACAATGCTGGCCTGCATCTGCAGCGAGGCACCGCTGCGGGTGCAGCTGATGTTGCCACCCGCACTGCAGGCGGCCTGGGAATCGCCCAGGCTATAGATGGCGCCGCCTTGCGCGGCCGGGTTGTCGTCGCCATTGGCCTGCACGGTATTGCCGGCCAGGGTGGAGAAACGGATGGTGAGCACGCCGTTGTAGTTGAAAACGGCGCCACCCAGGCCGGCGCCGCCGCCGCTGCTGTTGCCCAGCCCGCCGTGTGCACCGTTGCCAGCCAGGGTGACCTGGTTCAGCGTCAAGGTGCCTGCGTTGTTGAAAATGGCCCCTCCCATGCCGCCTGCGCCACCGCCAGCGTCGAAGGGGCCGCCCCCACCGTTGCCGGCGCCGAAGCCGCCACCGCTGCCACGACGGCCACCACCACCGCCAAATCCGCCACCGCCGGAGCCGCCGCCGCCACCACCGAAGCCGCCGTTCTTGCCGCTGGCGCTGCCACTGCCACCGCCCAGGCCGCCATCGTTCGGGCCGCCAGCGTTCGGCCCTCCCCCCGGGGACAAAGTCCCATCCTCGCCCACGCCGGCACCTGCAAAGGAGTTCAAGGAAAGCCTGCCTCCTTGCCCCCCTTGTGCGTGATTGCGCGTGAGCGTGCTGCGTTCGATGGTGAGCTGGCCCCGATTGAAGATGGCACCGCCCGCACCCAGCGCGCCGCCGCCAAAGCGGCTGGAGCCGCCTGTGGCCTGCCCCCCGGCCAGGGTCAGGCCGCGCAGGACCAGGCCACCCTGCGCATCGATGTCGAACAGCCGGAAACCGGGTGCGGTACCGAGGCGCTGCAGGCTCACGCCCTGGGGCGTCAGGCCATTGGCGGTGGCATCGATGGTGATGTGCTTGCCGCTGATGAAGAAGGCGCTGGGGCCGAACTGCGAGACGTAGCCGGGCCAGCTGGCCAGCGGCAGGCAGGTGGCGCCGGCGGCCTGCCCGGTGTCCAGGCAGTTGGTAAAGCGGGTCAGCGAGATGGTTTGTCCATCCAGGGCCGCGCCGAAGACGATGGTGTCGCCATCGGCGGCATGGTTGATGGCGTCGCGCAGGGTGTCGCAGTTGCGGTCGCCTGCGGCAGGCGAGCATTGCGCACGAGACAGCGGCTCGGTGTCTGCAATCTCGCCGGCGGTGGTGACGGTGAGTGTGGCGGCCTGGGCCGCGGCGCCGGCAAGGGCCAGGGCCAACCCGCCCGTCAGGCCCAGGAATGTCCGGCCCCAGGGGCTCGGCGTGGGCATGGGTGGTACGTCGGCTGCAGCAGACGGGTGGATGATGGACATGGCGGACCCCCTCGGTAGGCACAGCATCTCGGTGATGTGCTGAAGAGGGCAAATCTATGGGGTGTCCGGCTTTCTGTATGTCCCCCGTTCGGGCTACATGGCCGATGAGAGGGGCGGGGTCGCCATGCCGCTCATGTCGCCCATGTCGCCTATCCGGGCGACATGACAGCGGTCTTGTTCCATGTGAACATGCGGCCCTCGCCACGCACTCCACCTCCATGGACACGCACACAGACCCGTACTCTGCCGCCGCGACGGGTGGCGCCACACCCATCCGCGTGGCCGTGGTGGAGGACGACGCCGCCTGCCGCCATGCCCTGGTGGGCGTGATCAATGCCGCGAAGGACATGGTCCTGTGCTGGGCGGCAGCCAGCCGCGCGGAGGCCCTGCACCAGCTCGGCCGCGCCGATGGGGCCGGTGCCATGGACGTGATGCTGGTGGACCTGGGCCTGCCCGACGGCAGCGGCCTGGAGGTGATTGCTGCCGTGCGTGCCCGCCATCCCGGGGCGGCGGTGATGGTCAGCACCATCTTTGGCGACGAGCAGCATGTGCTGGCCGCCATCGAGGCCGGCGCCATGGGCTATCTGCTCAAGGACCTGGCCGCCGACGCGGTGCTGGAGGAAGTGCGCAGCCTGCACGCGGGCGGCAGCCCCATCAATCCCATGGTGGCGCGCAAGCTGCTGCTGCGTCAGCAGCGGGCCGGGGCGGTGGCCGGGCTGGAACGGCCTGTGGAGCCGCAGGCCGCCGCGCAGGCGCTGTCTGCGCGCGAGCTGGAGGTGCTGCGCCTGGTGGCGCGCGGCCATACGCTGGACGAGGTGGCGCGCCAGCTGGGCGTGTCGCGCCACACGGTGCGCACCTTCGTGCGGCGCATCTACGGCAAGCTGCAGGTGTCCAGCCGCATGCAGATGATGCATGTGGCCTTGCAGCGCGGCTGGCTGGCCGAGGGGCGGCAATGAGCGCCGCCACGGTGGGCAGATGACGCAGCCGCTGCTGCAGGGGAGGGTCTTGCTGGTTTCGGCGGGACTGGTGGCGCTGGCGATGCTGCTGGCGGGGGCATTCGGGCTGCGTGGCCCCGCCGCAGGCGAAGCGGTGCAACTGCGCCAGGCGCAGCTGTGGCGGTCGGACAGCCCGCACTGGGCGCCGCCTGCGGCGCTTGCGTCGGCCGACGACGCGGTGCTGGATGCATCGACGCCGTGGAGCGATGTGGACCTGCCCTATGGGGGCGACAGGGCCGTGTCGGGCAGCGGCGACCTGGCAGCGGCGCCGCCCGAGGTGCGCTGGTTCCGCGCCGTGGTGCCGCCTGAAGCCCTGGTGCCTACGCCGCAGGGCGCGCGCCTGTATATCCCGCGCTGGCAGACGGTGGGCACGGTGGCGGTGTATGTGGACGGGAAGCTGGCCTGGCAGACGCGCGGCAGCCGGGTGTGGAACAGTTTCAACCGGCCGGTGTGGCTGGACCTGGGCGGGCTGGCGCAGCCGGGCAGGCCGCTGCAGGTGCATGTGCGCATGGCCAGCCAGCAGGGCGTGGGCGGGGCGCTGTCCAGCCTGTGGGCGGGGCCTGCCGAGTCGCTGCGCCTGTCCTGGCGGCTGCGCAGCCTGCTCCAGGCCGATCTGGTGGTCTATACGGCAGGCTCCTACCTGGTGCTGGGCCTGTTCGCGCTGGCGCTGTGGACGCTGCAGCGGCGGCGAGGGGATGTGGTGTTCCTGCTGTTCTTCCTGATGTCGCTGTGCCAGTTGCTGGGCTCGCTGCAGTTCATGGTGGACGGCGAGGGGCTGGCCCTGTCGGACGGCTGGTTCTCCTGGCTGACGCTGGCCGGCCTCATGGGCGCCACGGTGGCGGCCTTCCATTTCCTGTGCCTGATGCAGCGCAGGCGCCGGCCCTGGCTGGGCCGGGTGCTGCAGGGCTATGTGGGCACGGTGCTGCTGGTGGCGGTGCCGCTGTGGGGCCCGGCGCACGAGACCATCCTGCCGCTGCTGCGGCTGCTGATGGTGCCGCCGGAGATCCTGGTGCTGTGCATGGCCGTGGCGGGAGCCTGGCGCATGCGCGATGGCGGCAGCACCATGCTGGCCGTGTGGATGCTGCTGTCGTTTCCCATCGGCTTCCATGACCTGGCGCTGCAAAGCTACCTGATCAGCATGGAGAGCATCTACCTCACGCCCTATGTGTACCTGGGGCTGTTCACGCTGTTCCTGCTGGTGGCCTACCGGCGCTACAACGGCGCGCTGGCCGTGGCCGAGAACGCCAACCTGCATCTGGCGGAACGGCTCAAGGCCCAGGAGGCGGAGCTGGCCCAGGCCCATGAGCGCCTGCTGGCCGTGGAGCGCGAGCAGACGCTGATGCAGGAGCGCCAGCGCCTGATGCGCGAGATGCACGACGGCGTGGGCTCCTCGCTGATGAGCGCGCTGCGCGTGGTGGAGTTCAACCAGGCCGGCACGGTGGACCTGGTGCAGCTGCTGCAGGAGTGCATCGATGACCTGAAGCTGTCCATCGACTCGCTGGAGCCGCTGGACTGCGACCTGCTGGCGCTGCTGGCCGGGCTGCGCTACCGGCTGGGGCCGCGCCTGGAGGGGGCGGGGCTGCGGCTGCACTGGGAGGTGAGCGACCTGCCCGCGCTGCCCTGGCTGGACGCGCAGGCCGCCCTGCATGTGCTGCGCATCCTGCAGGAGGTGCTGACCAACATCATCAAGCACAGCGGCGCGCGCGAGATCACGGTGCGCACGGCCCAGGCCCCCCTGGAAGGCCGGGCCGGCGTGCAGGTGCTGGTGGAGGACGACGGCCACCCCTTCGACCGCGCCCGGGCACCCACCGAGGGCCGCAAGGGACTGGCGAACATGCGCACGCGCGCGCTGGCGCTGCAGGCGCGGCTGGACTGGGCGCCGCTGGCCGGCGGCAATCGCTTCACGCTGTGGATGCCGCTGGAGCGGGCGGGGCCCTAGCCCTGCGCCGTGCGCGCCATGTAGCGCTTGCGCCAGAAGAACATGGTCAGGCCCACGGCAATCGCCATCATCGAGCCCATGGCCCACCAGAAGCCGTCCTGCTTGTGCACCAGGGGGATGAACTCGAAGTTCATGCCGAAGATGCCGGCAATCAGGTTCAGCGGCAGGAACACGGCCGTCAGCGCGGTCAGCGTGCGCATGATGTCGTTGGTGCGGTTGCTCTGCACCGAAAAATGCATCTGCACCACGGTCTCGGTGCTTTGCTCCAGCCGCCGCACGTGGTGGACCACGCGCTCTATGTGTTCCAGCACGTCGCGGCTGCGCACCTTGAGCAGGTCCAGCTCGCGCAGCGCCGCCACGCCCTCGGGAGGCGCCCAGGTCTCCAGCGCGTCCGTCCAGTCCTGCACGGCGGCGCGCTGGTCTTCGCAGACTTCGTCCAGCTCATGCAGGGCCAGCCGTGCGTCCAGCAGCGCCCCCCAGTTGGCAAAGCGCGTGCGCGGGCGCAGCAGCTCGGTCTGCCAGTGGTCCAGCTGGCGAGACAGTTCGCGGCGCAGGTCCAGGAAGCCGTCCACGATGAGGTTGACCACGCGCAGCATGAGGTCGGCCGGGCTGGCCGGCAGCCGCGTGCCGGATGTGGGGTTCAGCCGTCCCTCGCGCAGATCGCTGGGCATGGCGGCCAGCAGCCGCGCGGCATAGGCGTCGCGCACGGTGCAGTCGTCGGGGTGCACGGACAGCAGCACCTGGTCGAACATGGCAAAGCCCACGGGGCTGGTGTCGATGTTGCGCAGCACGGGCGGGCCTGTGCGGCGCACGGGAGGCGAGGGGGGCGCCGCCTGCGCCGCAGGCGAAGAGGCCGTGCCGGCCTGCGCGGCGGCACGCGCCTGCCCGCTGGCCAGGCGGCGAAAGACCAGCAGGTCGTACTGCGAGGTGTAGTCGTAGCGCGATGGCAGCTGGGCGTTGAGCAGGTCCGAGACATGCAGGTCCACCAGCTGCTGGCCCGACAGCAGCTGCAGCGTGCGCTGCACGTCGGCCAGCCGCTCCTGCAAGGTGGCGCGGGTGCAGGAGATCCACAGGAAGCCCTGCGCGGGCGCCTGCCCGGGCAGGTCGGCCAGTTCGGTGGCGCCGCCCGGCTGCAGGTGGAAGATGCGCATGTTCCTGGCGTTCCCGGCTGGGGGAGCGGCTCCCGTGCCCGTGGGCGGCGTCACCGGCGGCATGCGTTCAGCCGCGCAGCTTGCGCGCGGCGTCGATGGCGAAGTAGGTCAGGATGCCGTCGGCACCCGCGCGCTTGAAGGCCAGCAGCGATTCCATCATCACCTGGTCATGGTCCAGCCAGCCGTTGGCGGCGGCGGCCTTGAGCATGGCGTACTCGCCGCTGACCTGGTAGGCGAAGGTGGGCACGCCGAATTCGTCCTTGACGCGGCGCACCACGTCCAGGTACGGCATGCCGGGCTTGACCATGACCATGTCGGCACCCTCGGCCAGGTCCTGGGCGACTTCGCGCAGGGCCTCGTCGGTGTTGGCGGGGTCCATCTGGTAGACGTTCTTGTCGGCCTTGCCCAGCGCGCCGCGCGTACCCACGGCGTCGCGGAACGGGCCGTAGAAGGCGCTGGCGTACTTGGCGCTGTAGGCCATGATGCGCGTGTGGATGTGGCCGTGGGCCTCCAGCGCCTCGCGGATGGCGCCGATGCGGCCGTCCATCATGTCGCTGGGCGCCACCATGTCAACGCCGGCCTCGGCATGGGTGAGGGCCTGGCCCACCAGGACCTGCACGGTCTCGTCATTGATGATGTAGCCGGACTCGTCGAGGATGCCGTCCTGGCCGTGGCTGGTGTAGGGGTCCAGGGCCACGTCGGTCATGACGCCCAGTTGCGGGAACTCCTTCTTGAGCGCACGCACCACGCGCGGGATCAGGCCGTCGGGGTTGAGCGCCTCCTTGCCGTCGGGCGTCTTCAGCGAGGTCTCGATGGCGGGGAACAGCGCCAGGAACGGGATCTCCAGCTGCACGCACTGCTCTGCCACGGGCAGCAGCAGGTCCAGGCTCAGGCGGTCCACGCCGGGCATGGAGGGCACGGCCTCGCGCTGGTTCGTGCCTTCGTGCACGAACACGGGGTAGATGAAGTCATGGGCCGTGAGCACGTTCTCGCGCACCAGATTGCGCGTGAAGGCATCGCGGCGCAGGCGGCGGGGGCGGTTGTGCGGGAAGGGGGTGGGGCTGGACAGATGCATGCCGAAAATTGTGCCCCATTCCCGCCGCAGGCCCCGCAACCCCGGCGACGACGCCGGCACGCGGGACTCGGCTTTTGCGCCTGCGCAGCCTGGCGCACCCCTGTACGCACGTACACTGCCCGCATGCTGTGGGTCAAAGCCTTTCATATCGTTTTCGTGGCAAGCTGGTTCGCGGGCCTGTTCTATCTGCCTCGCATCTTCGTCAACGTGGCCATGGTCACGCCCGGCTCGGTGGCCGAGCGCGAGCGCCTGCTGCTCATGGCACGCAAGCTGCTGCGCTTCACCACGCTGCTGGCCGTGCCCGCATTGGGCCTGGGCCTGTGGCTGTACCTGGGCTACGGCATCGGCAAGGGGTCGGGCAACGGCTGGATGCATGCCAAGCTGGCCGGCGTGCTGCTGGTCATCGGCTACCACCATGCCTGCGGGCGCCTGCTGCGCAAGCTGATCGACAACCGGGACCAGCACAGCCACCGCTGGTTCCGCTTCTTCAACGAGGTGCCGGTGCTGCTGCTGGCGGCCATCGTCATCCTGGTGGTCGTCAAACCTTTCTGAGAAACCGTTCCAACGAAGAGGGAGGCAGGGCGTGGTGCAAAGGACTTCGGCCTGGCCGCTGGCACTGGTCTATGCGGTGCTCATCGTTTTCGCCAGCCTGTTTCCCTTCGATGGCTGGCGTGCCCAGGGCATTGATCCGCTGGTCTTCCTGACGGCAAAGATCCCGCCGCCGTACTGGACCTGGTTCGACGTCAATACCAATATCGTCGGCTACGCGCCGCTGGGCTTTTTCCTGGCGCTGGCCCTGGTGCGCAGCGGCAGCCCGCGCGCGGCCGTGCCGCTGGCGGCGCTGGCAGGCACCCTGCTGTCGCTGTCCATGGAGTTCCTGCAGATCTACCTGCCGCGGCGCGTTCCCTCCAATCTGGATCTGGTGCTCAATGCGGGCGGCACCTTGTTGGGCGCGCTGGTGGCGCTGCTGCTGGAGCGCCTGGGCGCCCTGGCGCGCTGGAGCGCCTTTCGCACCCATTGGCTGGGCGAGGATGGCGGCGGCGCCATGGTGCTGCTGGCGCTGTGGCCCTGGGCGCTGCTCTTTCCCGCCGCCGTGCCCTTTGGCCTGGGCCAGGTGCTGGAGCGGCTGGAGCAGGGGCTGCTGGATCTGCTCGAAGGCACGCCCTTTCTCATGTGGCTTCCTCTGCGCGAGTCGGCCCTGACGCCGCTGTCGCCCGTGACCGAGATGCTGTGCGTGATGCTGGGCCTGTGGGTGCCCTGCCTGCTGGCCTATTGCGTGATGCGCCACATGGGCCGGCGCGCCGTGCTGGCGGGCTCGGCCATCGTGATCGGCATCGCGGTCTCGGCGATGTCGGCCGCGCTGAGCTGGGGGCCTGCCCATGCCTGGGAGTGGGTGGACCTGCCGGTGCGCATGGGCGTATGGGGCGGCGTGGGCCTGGCCATGGTGGCCCTGCCGCTGCCGCGCCGCGCCTGTGCAGCCCTGCTGATGCTGGTGCTGGTGCTGCAACTGAGCATCCTGAACCAGGCGCCCACCAGTGCCTATTTCTCCGAGACGCTGCAGGCCTGGGAGCAGGGGCGTTTCATCCGCTTCTACGGGCTGGGGCAGTGGCTGGGCTGGCTGTGGCCCTATGCCACCCTGGTCTACGTGCTGCTCAGGGTGGCGCGTCGCGATGCAGGGCCGCTGCCGCCTGCACCTTCAGCGCCCCCGGCGCCTTCGGGGCAGCAGACGCAGGCCTAGAATCCGCTGCATGAGCGAAAACCCACGTCCCGGGGCCGAAGGCGGCCAGCAAGGCGCAGGCAACTACTATGCGCGCCACATCTTCTTTTGCCTCAACGAGAGGCCTGGCGGCGAGGACTGCTGTGCGCTGCACGGCGCCAAGGCAGGCTTCGACCACTGCAAGAAGCAGGTCAAGCAGCTGGGCCTGGCCGGCAAGGGCCAGGTGCGCGTGAACAAGGCCGGCTGCCTGGACCGCTGCGCGGGCGGGCCCGTGGCCGTGGTCTACCCCGAAGGCACCTGGTACACCTTCGTGGACGAGACCGATATCGACGAGATCGTCGAGTCCCATCTCAAGAACGGCCAGCCCGTGGAGCGCCTGCTGCTGCCGCCCGACGTGGGCCGCTGAGCACCGGCTGGAACTTTGGGCCTTTCCGGGCATCAGTGCTTTGTCAGCTTGGACTGGCTGCTACTACTAGGATAGCGATTGTGAATGCGCAGACCGAACGTTTGACCCTGACCGGCCTTGCCGGGGCCGTGGAGGCCCTGCGCGACGCGCCGGCCGCCGATGCGACTGCGCGCGGCGTGGCCATCATCGCCCACCCCCATCCGCTGTTTGGCGGCACCATGGACAACAAGGTGGTGCAGACCCTGGCGCGGGCCTTCGTGCAGTGCGGCTACACGGCCGTACGCTTCAACTTCCGTGGCGTGGGTGCCAGTGCCGGCGAGCACGACGCAGGCATCGGCGAGGCCGAGGACATGCTGTCCGTGGTCCGCCAGGTCGCTCCCGAAGGGCCGATCGCGCTGGCGGGCTTTTCCTTCGGCGCCTTCGTCACCAGCCATGTGCTGGCGGGCCTGTGGAATGAAGGCCGGGTGGAAAAGGCTGTGCTGGTGGGCACGGCGGCCAGCCGTTTCTCGGTGGCCCCCGTGCCGCCCGAAGCCCATGACCGGACATTGGTGGTGCACGGCGAGGCCGATGACACGGTGCCGCTGTCGGCCGTCATGGACTGGGCGCGCCCGCAGATACTGCCTGTTACCGTCGTGCCCGGGGGCGGTCATTTCTTTCACGGACAATTGCCGCTGCTCAAGAGTCTCGTGGTCCGCCATTTGCGCTCACTTCCCTAGCGGCCCGCGCCGCTGCTCAATAGGCCCGCCCCAGCCGGCGGGCATCTTCCGCCTTTCCTGCTTTACCTGCCCTTTAGCGAGAGTTTTCCTCATGAAGCCCATTTCCTCCACGCTGCGAGTCCTGGCACTGGCAGCGGCCATGGCGCCGGCCCTGGCGCTGGCGCAGATCACCCCGCCCCAGCCGCCCGAGATCGCGGCGCGCAACTATCTGCTGGTCGATGTCACCGCCAACCAGGTGCTGGGTGCCAAGGACATCGATGCGCCCATCGAGCAGGCCTCGCTGACCAAGCTCATGACCGGCTACCTGGTCTTCGACGCACTGCGTGCCAAGAAGATCACGCTGGAGCAGCGCCTGCCCGTCAGCGAGCGCGCCTGGAAGATGCCGGGCTCGCGCATGTTCATCGACCCCAAGATGCAGGTGCCGGTGGATGACCTGATCAAGGGCATGATCGTGCAGTCCGGCAACGACGCCACCATGGCCCTGGCCGAAGGCGTGGGCGGCTCGGCCGAGAACTTCGTGCGGCTCATGAACGAGCAGGCCAAGGCGCTGGGCATGAAGAACACCAGCTACAAGAACCCCGAAGGCCTGACCGAGCCCGGCCACCTGACCACGGCGCGCGACCTGTCCATCCTCGCGCAGCGCCTGATGCAGGACTTCCCCGAGTACATGCACTACTACTCGACCAAGAAGTACTTCTACCCGGGCACGCCGGCCTCCAACGGCACCAACCGCAACTCGCTGCTGTTCCGCGACCCGACCGTGGACGGCCTCAAGACCGGCCACACCGCTGCGGCCGGCTACTGCCTGGTGGCCACGGCCAAGCGCGATCTGCCCAACGTGGGCAGCCGCCGCCTGATCTCCATCGTGCTGGGCGCCGCCAGCGAGAACGCGCGCGCCAATGAAAGCCAGAAGCTGCTGAACTGGGGCTATGCGGCCTTCGACTCGGTCAAGCTGTTCGACGCCGAGCAGGCCGTGGCCACGCCCGAGGTCTGGAAGGGCAAGGCGGGCACCGTCAAGATCGGCCGCACCACGCCCATCGTGGTCACCGTGCCGGCCGGCAGTGGCGGCAAGCTGAGCACCGAAGTCGTGCGCCAGGACCCGCTGATCGCTCCGTTCACCAAGGGCCAGGCCATGGGCACGCTCAAGGTCAAGCTGGGGGCCGACACCGTGGCCGAAGTGCCGCTGGTGGCGCTTGAAGGCGTGGAGCAGGCTGGCTTCTTCGGCCGTGCCTGGGATGCGATCCGCCTCTGGATCAAGTAAGCCCCGCGCCTGTCGCGCAGGCCCTCGCGTACCGGCTTGAAGGGGGTGCAGTTGTGCGATCTCCTGCAAGCTGGTACAGTCGAGGGCTTTTCGGAATTTCCGAAGGGATTCACGTTTTCGCTTTTCGCAAGCAATTCACGTTTAGGGACGTTTATTAATGCCAACCATTAACCAACTCGTGCGTCAGGGCCGCACGGTCGAAGTTGTCAAATCCAAGAGCCCTGCTATGGAAAACTGCCCTCAGCGCCGCGGCGTGTGCACCCGTGTGTACACCACGACGCCCAAGAAGCCTAACTCCGCTCTGCGTAAGGTTGCCAAGGTGCGCCTGACCAACGGCTTCGAGGTCATCTCCTACATCGGTGGTGAAGGCCACAACCTGCAAGAGCACAGCGTTGTGCTGGTGCGCGGCGGCCGTGTGAAGGACTTGCCCGGTGTGCGTTACCACATCGTGCGTGGCTCCCTTGACCTGCAAGGCGTCAAGGACCGCAAGCAAGCCCGTTCCAAGTACGGCGCGAAGAAGCCCAAGGCCAAGTAAGCCCTGCGTTTTTTCGAAGAAGGTGCTGTATCCCGCGTGGCGCGAGATCCAGCGTAGTGACCCCAAACGCAAGTGTTTTGCGCGGGTCGAGTAAGTGGGAGTCCTGTTGGCTCTCGCGGTGTCTGAAAAGACGCCAACTGAAGCAAGATAGAGGTAAAAAATGCCACGTCGTCGCGAAGTCCCCAAACGTGAAATCCTGCCGGATCCCAAGTTCGGCAATGTCGAGCTGTCCAAGTTCATGAACGTGATCATGGAAGGCGGCAAGAAGGCGGTCGCAGAACGCATCATCTACGGTGCCCTGGACCTGATTCAAAAGAAGCACCCTGACAAAGACCCGCTGGAAGCCTTCATCGTTGCCATCAACAACGTGAAGCCCATGGTCGAAGTGAAGTCCCGCCGCGTCGGCGGTGCCAACTACCAGGTGCCCGTCGAAGTGCGTCCCGTGCGTCGCCTGGCCCTGTCCATGCGTTGGCTGAAGGAAGCTGCACGCAAGCGCGGCGAGAAGTCCATGGCCCAGCGCCTGGCCAACGAGCTGCTCGAGGCCACCGAAGGCCGTGGCGGCGCCATGAAGCGCCGTGACGAAGTGCACCGCATGGCCGAAGCCAACAAGGCGTTCAGCCACTTCCGCTTCTAAGAGCGCTTCGCTCCTGATCAGACGGGCCGCATGCATTTTTGCCTGCGGCCTTGTCTCGATTAGGAGCATCCCCAGATAAGACTGCTGTCCGTCTGCACCATGAGGCTGGAACGGGCAGAGACTCCCTCCATACGATCAATCAAGGATCCATCATGGCTCGCAAGACCCCCATCGAGCGCTACCGCAATATCGGTATCTCCGCCCACATCGACGCCGGCAAAACCACCACCACCGAACGTATCCTGTTCTACACCGGTGTGACCCACAAGCTGGGCGAAGTGCACGACGGCGCTGCTACGACCGACTGGATGGAGCAAGAGCAAGAGCGCGGCATCACCATCACTTCCGCTGCAGTGACCTGCTTCTGGAAGGGCATGGACCTGTCCTACCCCGAGCACCGTTTCAACATCATCGACACCCCCGGCCACGTGGACTTCACCATTGAGGTGGAGCGTTCCATGCGCGTGCTGGACGGTGCCTGCATGGTGTACTGCGCAGTGGGCGGCGTGCAGCCCCAGTCGGAAACCGTGTGGCGTCAGGCCAACAAGTACAAGGTGCCTCGTCTGGCCTTCGTGAACAAGATGGACCGTACCGGCGCCAACTTCTTCAAGGTCGTCGAGCAGATGAAGCTGCGCCTGAAGGCCAACCCCGTGCCCGTCGTGATCCCGATCGGTGCCGAAGAAAACTTCAAGGGCGTGGTCGACCTCGTCAAGATGAAGGCCATCATCTGGGACGAAGCCTCGCAAGGCATGAAGTTCGAATACCACGAAATCCCCGCCGAGCTGGTGGAGACCGCCAACAAGTGGCGTGAAAACCTCGTGGAAGCCGCTGCCGAAGCCAGCGAAGACCTGATGAACAAGTACCTGGAAGAAGGTACTCTGTCCGAAGAAGACGTGAAGGCCGGCCTGCGCGCTCGTACGCTGGCTACCGAAATCCAGCCCATGCTGTGCGGTACCGCCTTCAAGAACAAGGGTGTGCAGCGCATGCTGGACGCCGTGATCGACTACCTGCCGGCGCCTGTGGACATCCCTGACGTCACCGGTACCGATCCCGAAAACGAAGAAACCAAGCTCAGCCGCAAGGCAGACGACGGCGAAAAGTTCTCGGCCCTGGCCTTCAAGCTGATGACCGACCCGTTCGTCGGCCAGCTGACCTTCGTGCGCGTGTACTCGGGCGTCCTGACCAAGGGCGACACCGTGTTCAACTCGGTCAAGGGCAAGAAGGAGCGTATCGGCCGTATCGTGCAGATGATGGCCAACGAGCGCGTGGAAGTCGAAGAAATCCGCGCCGGCGACATCGCTGCCTGCGTGGGCCTGAAGGACGTGACCACCGGCGAAACGCTGTGCGCCGTCGAAGCTCCCATCGTGCTGGAACGCATGGTCTTCCCCGAGCCCGTGATTGCACAGGCCGTGGAGCCCAAGTCCAAGGCCGACCAGGAAAAGATGGGCATCGCCCTGTCGCGCTTGGCTGCTGAAGATCCGTCCTTCCGCGTGCGCACCGATGAAGAATCGGGCCAGACCATCATCGCCGGCATGGGCGAGCTGCACCTGGAAATCATCGTTGACCGCATGAAGCGCGAATTCAACGTGGAAGCCAACGTGGGCAAGCCCCAGGTGGCCTACCGCGAAACCATTCGCCAGAAGGTTACCGATGTGGACGGCAAGTTCGTTCGCCAGTCCGGCGGCAAGGGCCAGTACGGCCACGTCGTGCTGACCCTGGAACCCCAGGAAGCCGGCAAGGGCTTCGAGTTCGTCGACGAAATCAAGGGCGGTGTGGTTCCTCGCGAATACATCCCTGCGGTCGAGAAGGGCGTGATCGAGGCGCTGACTTCCGGCGTGCTGGCCGGCTACCCCGTGGTGGACGTCAAGGTGCGCCTGACCTTCGGTTCGTACCACGATGTGGACTCGAACGAAATGGCCTTCAAGATGGCTGCCATCTTCGGCTTCAAGGAAGGCGCCAAGAAGGCCAGCCCCGTCATCCTCGAGCCCATGATGGCCGTGGAAGTCGAGACGCCCGAAGACTACGCCGGCACCGTGATGGGCGACCTGTCCTCGCGTCGCGGCATGGTCCAGGGCATGGACGACATGGCCGGCGGTGGCAAGTCCATCAAGGCTGAAGTGCCGCTGTCGGAAATGTTCGGCTACGCCACTTCGCTGCGTTCGCAGACGCAAGGCCGCGCTACGTACACGATGGAGTTCAAGCACTACGCCGAAGCTCCCCGCAACGTGGCCGAAGCCATCGTGGCTGCTCGCGCCAAGTAAGGCTTTTTGTATAATCGAAGGCTTTTGAGTCGCAGCCCCTGAAAAGGGGCTGCGATTTTTGCCGGTCTGCGATCCCATGCCGTCCTGTCACCTGTGCGGGGCGACCAAGCAATGGGATGCAGACCTTAAACATCACACAGGTTTTGCTCTTTCGGAGAAATCATGGCAAAGGAAAAATTCGAGCGGACCAAGCCCCACGTCAACGTGGGCACCATCGGTCACGTGGACCACGGCAAGACGACCCTGACGGCTGCCATCGCCACCGTTCTGTCCAAGAAGTTCGGCGGCGAAGCCAAGGCTTACGACCAGATCGACGCAGCACCTGAAGAAAAGGCCCGCGGCATCACGATCAACACCGCCCACGTCGAGTACGAAACGGCCAACCGCCACTACGCTCACGTTGACTGCCCCGGCCACGCCGACTACGTCAAGAACATGATCACCGGCGCTGCTCAGATGGACGGCGCTATCCTGGTGTGCTCGGCCGCTGACGGCCCGATGCCCCAGACCCGCGAGCACATCCTGCTGGCTCGTCAGGTGGGCGTGCCCTACATCATCGTGTTCCTGAACAAGTGCGACATGGTGGACGACGAAGAGCTGCTGGAGCTGGTCGAAATGGAAGTGCGCGAGCTGCTGGCCAAGTATGACTTCCCCGGCGACGACACCCCCATCATCCGCGGCTCGGCCAAGCTGGCCCTGGAAGGTGACGCAAGCGACAAGGGCGAGCCCGCCATCCTGCGTCTGGCTGAAGCCCTGGACACCTACATCCCCACGCCCGAGCGCGCTGTGGACGGTGCCTTCGCAATGCCCGTGGAAGACGTGTTCTCGATCTCCGGCCGTGGCACCGTGGTGACCGGTCGCGTTGAGCGCGGCATCATCAAGGTCGGCGAAGAAATCGAAATCGTCGGTATCCGCGACACCCAGAAGACCATCGTCACCGGCGTGGAAATGTTCCGCAAGCTGCTGGACCAAGGCCAGGCTGGCGACAACGTGGGCCTGCTGCTGCGCGGCACCAAGCGTGAAGACGTGGAACGCGGCCAAGTGCTGTGCAAGCCCGGCTCCATCAAGCCCCACACCCACTTCACGGCTGAGGTGTACGTGCTGTCCAAGGACGAAGGTGGTCGCCACACTCCGTTCTTCAACAACTACCGTCCCCAGTTCTATTTCCGCACGACCGACGTGACCGGCTCCATCGAGCTGCCCGCCGACAAGGAAATGGTGATGCCTGGCGATAACGTGTCGATCACCGTCAAGCTGATCGCCCCCATCGCCATGGAAGAAGGTCTGCGCTTCGCTATCCGCGAAGGCGGCCGTACCGTGGGCGCTGGCGTGGTTGCAAAGATCATTGCGTAATTCTTAGAAAACTAGGAATACACAATGTCCAAGCAAAAAATCCGCATCCGCCTGAAGGCGTTTGACTACAAGCTGATCGACCAGTCGGCTGCTGAAATCGTTGACACTGCCAAGCGCACCGGCGCCATCGTCAAGGGTCCCGTGCCCCTGCCGACACGCATGAAGCGCTTCGACATCCTGCGCTCGCCGCACGTCAACAAGACCAGCCGCGACCAGTTCGAAATCCGCACTCACCAGCGCCTGATGGACATCGTTGACCCGACTGACAAGACGGTTGACGCTCTGATGAAGCTGGACCTGCCCGCAGGTGTGGACGTCGAGATCAAGCTGCAATAAGTACTTCACAGGCCCCTTGCGGGGCCGTTGAAGGGCTTTGATTTAACGCGAACTTGCTTGAAAAGGCAGTTCGCGTTAAAATTTGGGGCTTCGCCTTTCTTGAGCGAAGTTTTATCAACCTTCTTTCGTGCGCAAGGCCTTGGTCATCTGGGGCGGGAGCGCAACGCTGGGCCAATTGCAGTTTCAGCGGCGGAAGTTTTGGAGCAAACAAATGAGTCTGAGCAACTCCCTCGGGTTGCTGGGTCGCAAGGTGGGCATGATGCGTCTGTTCACTGATGATGGGGACGCAGTGCCTGTCACAGTGGTGGATGTGTCGAACAACCGCGTGACTCAGGTCAAAACCCAAGAGAACGATGGCTACGTGGCCCTGCAGGTCACTTTCGGTTCGCGCAAGGCATCTCGCGTGACCAAGCCAGAAGCCGGCCACCTTGCCAAGGCAGGTGTCGAAGCCGGTGAAGTGATGGGTGAATTCCGCGTGACCGAAGAAACCGCTGGCAAGTACGCCGCAGGCTCCGTCCTGCCCGTCGCCGAGCTGTTCTCGGTGGGCCAGAAGGTGGACGTGCAAGGCACTTCCATCGGTAAGGGCTTCGCCGGCACCATCAAGCGTCACAACTTCCGCTCGCAGCGCGCCTCGCACGGCAACAGCCGTTCGCACAATGTTCCCGGCTCCATCTCGATGGCCCAGGATCCAGGTCGCGTGTTCCCGGGCAAGAAGATGACCGGCCACATGGGCGATGAAACCATCACCACCCAAAATCTCGACGTGGTTCGCATTGACGAAGCACGCCAACTGCTCTTGATCAAGGGCGCTGTTCCGGGCTCCAAGGGTGGCTTCGTGACGGTGCGCCCCGCCATCAAGGCCAAAGCTTCCAAGGGAGCGAACTAATGCAGCTCGAACTCCTGAATGAACAAGGCCAGGCCGCATCCAAGTTTGATGCGCCCGAGACTGTTTTCGGCCGTGAATTCAACGAAGACCTCGTCCACCAGATCGTGATCGCCTACCGTGCCAACGCACGCCAGGGCACTCGCGCTCAGAAGGACCGCGAGCAGGTTCGTCACACGACCGCCAAGCCGTTCAAGCAAAAGGGCACCGGCCGTGCTCGTGCCGGTATGTCCTCCTCGCCTCTGTGGCGTGGCGGCGGCCGCATCTTCCCGAATCTGCCTGAAGAAAACTTCACGCAGAAGATCAACAAGAAGATGTACCGCGCCGGCATGGTTGCCATCCTGTCGCAGCTGGCCCGCGAAGGCCGTCTGGCCGTGGTGGACTCGCTCAAGCTCGAAAGCCCCAAGACCAAGGTGCTGGCCGACAAGTTCAAGGCCATGAACCTGGAATCGGTCATGGTGATCGCTGAAGAAGTCGACGAGAACCTGTACCTGGCTTCCCGCAATCTGAAGAACGTGTTCGTGGTCGAGCCGCGCTACGCCGACCCCGTGTCGCTGGTGCACTACAAGAAAGTGCTCGTCACCAAGGGTGCGATCGACAAACTCAAGGAGATGTTCGAATGAGCACGCTCAAGTTTGACGAAGGTCGTCTGATGCAGGTGTTGGTTGCTCCCATCGTGTCCGAAAAGGCCACCATGGTTGCAGAGAAGTCCAACGCCGTGACGTTCAAGGTGCTGCAGAGCGCCACCAAGCATGAAATCAAGGCCGCCGTGGAACTGATGTTCAAGGTGGAAGTTGCTGGTGTCTCCGTGGTGAACATCAAGGGCAAGACCAAGCGCTTTGGCAAGACCACCGGCCGCCGCGACCACGTTCGCAAGGCCTACGTGATGCTCAAGCCCGGTCAAGAGCTGAACCTGTCCGGGGAGGCTGCGTAATCATGGCTGTTATCAAGCTCAAACCGACGACCCCCGGCCAACGCGGCACGGTCAAGGTCACGCGTGACCATCTGCACAAGGGTGCAGGTTTCGCCCCCCTGCTGGAGCCTCAGCACCAGAAGTCGGGCCGTAACAACAACGGTCACATCACCACCCGTCACAAGGGCGGTGGCCACAAGCACCACTATCGCGTGGTGGACTTCAAGCGCACCAAGGACGGCATCCCCGCCAAGGTCGAGCGCATTGAGTACGACCCCAACCGTACGGCCCACATCGCTCTGGTGTGCTATGCCGACGGCGAGCGTCGCTACATCATTGCTCCGCGCAACCTGGAAGTCGGCGCAACGATCGTCAGCGGTTCGGAAGCCCCGATCCGCGTGGGCAACACCCTGCCGATCCGCAACATCCCCGTGGGTTCGACCATCCACTGCATCGAACTGAAGATCGGCGCTGGCGCGCAGATCGCCCGTTCGGCAGGTACGTCGGCTACGCTGCTGGCCCGTGAAGGCATCTACGCCCAAGTGCGTATGCGTTCCGGCGAAGTGCGCAAGGTGCACATCGAATGCCGCGCGACCATCGGTGAAGTCGCCAACGAAGAGCACAGCCTGCGCCGTCTGGGCAAGGCCGGTGTGAAGCGCTGGATGGGTATCCGCCCGACCGTTCGCGGCGTGGTGATGAACCCTGTCGATCACCCGCACGGTGGTGGTGAAGGCAAGACCGGTGAAGGTCGTCACGCTGTTGACCCATGGGGCAACCTGACGAAGGGCTACCGTACCCGTAACAACAAGCGCACGCAGTCGATGATTGTGTCGCGTCGTAAGAAGTAAAGGGTAGCAAATGACTCGTTCTCTTAAAAAGGGTCCGTTTGTTGACCATCACTTGCTGGCAAAGGCCGAGAAGGCCGTCGCCACCAAGGACAAGAAGCCCGTCAAGACCTGGTCGCGTCGCTCCATGGTTCTGCCCGAGTTCATCGGTCTGACCATTGCCGTGCACAACGGCAAGCAGCACGTGCCCGTGTATGTGACTGACCAGATGGTCGGCCACAAGCTCGGCGAATTCGCGCTGACCCGTACCTTCAAGGGTCACCCGGCGGACAAAAAAGCCAAGAAGTAAGGAATAGAACATGTCTGAAACACGTGCTGTTCTCCGTGGCGTCCGCCTGTCTGTGGACAAGGGTCGCCTGGTCGCGGACCTGATCCGCGGCAAGAAAGTGGACCAAGCCCTGAACATCCTGACGTTCACGCAGAAAAAAGCTGCCGTGATCATCAAGAAGGTGCTCGAGTCCGCCATCGCCAACGCCGAGCACAACGACGGCGCCGACATCGACGAACTGAAGGTCAAGACCATCTTCGTCGAACAAGGCACCACGCTCAAGCGCTTCACCGCGCGTGCAAAGGGCCGCGGCAATCGCATCAGCAAGCCCACGTGCCACGTGTACGTGACGGTTGGCAACTGAAAGGCCTGGGAAGAATATGGGACAGAAAATCCATCCTACCGGCTTCCGCCTGGCTGTTAGCCGCAACTGGGCCAGCCGTTGGTACGCAAGCAACCGCGACTTCGCCGGCATGCTGGCCGAAGACATCAAGGTGCGCGAGTTCCTGAAGGCCAAGCTGAAGAACGCCGCCGTGTCGCGCATCCTGATCGAGCGTCCTGCAAAGAACGCCCGCATCACGATCTTCTCGGCACGTCCTGGTGTCGTGATCGGCAAGAAGGGCGAGGACATCGAGAACCTGAAGAAGGAACTCGCAACCCGTCTGGGCGTGCCCGTGGCTGTGAACATCGAAGAAGTGCGCAAGCCTGAAATCGATGCCAAGCTGATCGCCGACTCGATCTGCCAGCAGCTCGAAAAGCGCATCATGTTCCGCCGCGCCATGAAGCGTGCGATGCAAAACGCCATGCGTCTGGGTGCCCAAGGCATCAAGATCATGTCTTCGGGCCGTCTGAACGGTATCGAAATTGCACGCTGCGAGTGGTACCGCGAAGGCCGTGTGCCACTTCACACGCTGCGCGCCGACATCGACTATGGCTTCTCCGAAGCCAAGACGACCTACGGCGTGATCGGTGTGAAGGTCTGGGTCTACAAGGGTGACACGTTGGGTCGTAACGACCTGCCGGCAGCCGAGACCCCCCGCCCCGAAGAAGAGCGTCGTCCTCGCGGCCCCCGTCGCGATGGTCGCGGCGATGGTCGTCGTGACGGTGCTGGCCGTGGTGCCCGCCGCCCCGCAGGCGCTAACGCAGCACCTGCAGACGGCAGCGACAAGCCCGCCGGCGCTGGCGCTGATTCCGTTAAGCGCGTTCGCAAGACTGACGCGCCCGCTACAGCAGCGGACGGTAAAGGAGAATAAAGATGCTGCAACCTGCTCGCCGCAAATACCGCAAGGAGCAAAAGGGTCGCAACACCGGTATTGCAACGCGTGGTAACTCCGTTGCTTTCGGTGACTTCGGCCTGAAGTCCACTGACCGTGGTCGCCTGACGGCACGTCAGATCGAAGCGGCTCGCCGCGCGATCTCGCGTCACGTCAAGCGCGGCGGTCGTATCTGGATCCGCGTGTTCCCGGACAAGCCAATCTCTACCAAGCCCGCAGAAGTGCGTATGGGTAACGGTAAGGGCAACCCCGAGTACTACGTGGCCGAAATCCAGCCCGGCAAGGTGCTCTACGAAATCGTGGGCGTCCCTGAAGAGCTGGCTCGTGAAGCGTTCCGCCTGGCCGCTGCAAAGCTGCCGCTGCGTACGACCTTCGTGTCCCGTCAAATTGGTGCCTAAGGAGAACAACATGACGAAAGCTGCTGAACTCCGCCAAAAAGACGTTGCCGGCCTGGAAGCCGAAGTGAAGTCCCTGCAAAAGGCTCACTTTGGTCTGCGTATGCAGAAGGCCACGCAACAGCTGGGTAACACGAACACGCTGCGTACCACGCGCCGTGACATCGCCCGCGCCAAGACCATCCTTGCTGAAAAGCAAGCCGCCAAGTAATCAGGAAGCCGACATGACGGAAGCTAAAAAATCCCTCAAGCGCACCTTGATTGGCAAGGTGGTCAGCGACAAGCGTGCCAAGACCGTGACGGTCATGGTTGAACGCCGCGTCAAGCACCCGATCTATGACAAGATCATGATCAAGTCCAGCAAGTACCACGCTCACGACGAGCAAGGTGAGTACAAGCTGGGCGACGTGATCGAAATCACGGAAAGCCGCCCGCTGTCCAAGACCAAGAACTGGGTTGCTACCCGCTTGGTGCAAAAGGCTGCTCTGGTGTAAGCCTACCTAGGCCCACCGGCTGCAAAGCCACAGAAAACGACCCACAATGTGGGTCGTTTTTTCGTTTGGGGACCGCCATTTCGGCGGCCCCCGGTTTTGCACCACAAAGGAGATAGAGATGATCAAAGTCGGAGATGCCCTGCCCGCTGCCACCCTGATGGAATACGTGGAAGTCGAAGGCAATGGCTGCAGCATCGGCCCCAACCCCGTGAAGCTGCCCGAAGCCGCTGCAGGCAAGACCATCGCGGTCTTCGCCGTGCCCGGTGCATTCACTCCCACCTGCTCGGCCAAGCATGTGCCCGGCTTCGTGGAGCAGGCCGAAGCCTTCAAGGCGGCCGGCGTGGACGAGATCTGGTGCCTGTCGGTCAACGACGCCTTCGTGATGGGCGCATGGGCCCGCGACCAGAAGACCGATGGCAAGGTGCGCATGCTGGCCGACGGCGACGCCGCATTCGCCAAGGCCACCGGCCTGACGCTGGATCTGAACGGCAAGGGCCTGGGCCTGCGCAGCAACCGCTATTCCATGCTGGTCAAGGACGGCAAGGTCGTCACGCTGAACGTGGAAGGCCCTGGCAAGTTCGAGGTCAGCGACGCGGCCACTTTGCTGGGCCAGGCCAAGGCCTGATCGCGCTGCAGGCCTTCTGGCCTGCGCACCGCGCTATTGCGAAAAAAGGCATTGCACCCGGGTGTAATGCCTTTTTGTATTGGGGGCGCTGGTTCAGCCAGGCCGGACTAGAAAATATCGGCCTTGAGGTAGTGCGCCCCCGCGATGGGGTTGTGATAGTAGGGCGGGATTTCCTCGAAGCCCAGGTCGACGTAGAGGGCGCGGGCCGATTCCATGTCGTCCAGCGTGTCCAGCAGCACATGGTCATAGCCGGCCTGGCGCGCCACATCAAGCATGGCTTCGGCCAGCTGCCGACCCAGTCCGAAACCGCGAAAGGCCTTGCGCACGAACAGGCGCCTCATCTCGGCGGCATTGGCGTAGTCGCAGTTGTCCAGGGGGCGCAGGGCGCAGCAGCCGGCCACTGCGCCATCGACCCTGGCCAGCAGGATGTGGCCGCGCGGCGCAGCGTAGTCGCCGGGCAGATCGGCGATCTCGGCCTCGAAATCTTGAAATTGCAGATCGACATCCAGGCTTGCAGCGTACTCCCGGAAGATCTGGCGGACTTCGTCCCAGTCTTCCGCGGGATTCGGCGCCAGCAAGGCGACAGCAGGCTTGTCCACGGGCACTCAGCTAAAACGACGGAAAGCGCAGTGTAGCGGCAAGCGGCCCACCTCTGGCTGCGCCGTCAGAAAGCGCCACCAAGCTGCTGTACCCACCATGCCGCGGCGCCTGCCCCGAAGGCCAGGGCCAAGGCCAGCCAACGGCTGCCTGCCGTGTCGCGTGAGGCGGGGACTGGCGCGGACAACTGTTTGTCCCCGGTCACCATGGCTCGCACCAGGCCGCGCCCGCGCCAGGCATAGAACACGATGGCCAGAAGATGCAGGGCCACCAGTGCGTACAGCAAATACTGTCCCCAATGCGCGTGATAGGCCGTGGCCTGCGCCACCGTGTCGCCCGATGCGAAGCGGCTCAGCGGCCCGGAGAACGCAATCTCGTCATCGCTGAGCAATCCGCTGCCTACCTGGGCGATCAGCACCGCCAGCATGGCCAGCACGGACAGAGCGCCCAACGGGCTGTGGCCTGCGCTGTCGCTCTCCGCTCCTTGCCCGCGCAGATGGCGCAGCAGGGCGGAAGGTGCATGGATGAAGCTGGCAAAGCGCGACCAGCGGCCACCCACCAGGCCCCACAACAGGCGAAACAGCAGCAAGGCCAGCATGGCATGGCCCAGCAGCAGATGCCAGTTCATGGCATTGCCGCCCAGTTTGGCCGTCACGACCAGGGCAATCACGGTTGCGGCCAGCAGCCAGTGAAACAGCCGGGTGGGCAGGTCCCAGATGCGGACCTTGTGCTTGGCGGCGCCTTGTGCGGTCGGTTCTTGTGCCATGGCATGAGCGTGTGGGTGGGAATGAGTGCATTGTGCCGACCTGCATTCCGGAGCCGGCAGTCAATGCACCCTGGCTGCGGTCAATCAAAGCTGCGCCCGCAAGGCGTCACTGCCATACTGGCCCGGCAGATTTCCCCACACTCGAAAAGGAAAACCACGATGAAGAAAGTTTCTGCATGGGCGCTGGCCGCCCTGGTGGCCGCTACCGCGCTGCCGGCTTCCGCCCAGTTTGCCAAGTCCGAGGACGCCATCAAGTACCGCCAGGGCGCGCTCGCCGTGCTGGGCCAGCATTTCGGGCGCCTGGGCGCCATGGCGAACGGAAAGATCCCCTTCGATGCCAAGGCGGCCCAGGAAAACGCCGAGGTGGTGGCCTTCATGGCCAAGCTGCCCTGGGCAGGTTTCGGCGCAGGCACGGAGGGTGGAAAGGCCAAGCCTGAAATCTGGAAGGAGCAGGCCAAGTTCCAGGATCTGTCGGAGAAGATGCAGGCCGAGACGGTCAAGCTCGCGGCTGCGGCCAAGTCCGGCAACCTGGACCAGCTCAAGGCGGCCTTCGGCCCGGCCGCTGCCAGCTGCAAGGCCTGCCACGACAGCTTCCGCAGCCGCTGATCGGCATGCAGATGCAAAAAAACCGGCGTGATGCCGGTTTTTTCTGGGCTTGCCTGCGCCGTATCAGGCTTCGGCCAGCAGTTTCTCGATCAGCCGGTGCAACTCGGCGAAGTCAGGCGCTCCCACATAGCGCTTCACGATGTCGCCGCGCTTGTTGACGATGTAGGTGGTGGGCGTCAGCTGCACATCACCCCAGGCGCGGGCCACGGCGCCGGTGTTGTCCAGCGCCACCTTGAACGGCAGCTTGCGCGAATCGGCGAAGTTCACCACATAGCTGGGCGGGTCGTAGCTCATGGCCACGGCCAGGGTCTCGAAGCCCTGGCCCTGGAATTTCTGGTGGGTGGCGACGATCTCCGGCATCTCGGCCACGCAGGTGGTGCAGCTGGTGGCCCAGAAATTGACCAGCGTCACCTTGCCCTTGAAATCGGCCGTGGTCTGCTTGCTGCCATCCAGCAGCACGAAGGTCGATTGCGGCGCCGCCGTCTGGCCTGCGCCCGAATACACCCATGCGCCCATTCCGGCGGCTGCGGCGATCACCACGCCTGCGATCCAATGTTTGCTTGCCATAGCGACGATTGTGCCCAAAGTTGTGCCCGTAGGCCTGCACGCATGCCGTGCACCGCGTTTCGATGCGCGGCAAGGGCAAAAGTTCGGGTCTCGGTCAAGCGGGCCGTGTCGATAATGCCGGCATGACATTGATGGAAAGCTTTTTGATCCCCATGGCAAGGCTCCGCGCTCCTGCCATGCGGCTTGCTGCCGCTGTGCTGGTGTTGACGCCCTTGGCCGCATGCAGTCCCCGGCTGGATTGGCGGCAGGTTGCGGTCGAGGGCACGCCACTGCGTGTGCTTTTGCCTTGCGATCCGCAATCGGCCACCCGGCCGGTGGAACTGGGCCAGGGCATGGGCACGGTGCAGATGTCCATGATGGGATGCGACGCCGATGCGTCCACCTACGCGGTTTCCCACTTCCTGGTCAGCGAGCCCTCCAGGGCCGCCGAGATGCTGTCGTACTGGCAGGCGGCCGTGCTCGGTCAGATGAATCCGGGTGCGCCGGGACAGGCGCCGGCCGGCGCCAAGCAATTGCGCTCCAAGGAAGATGGCTCCTTCGTGCCTGCAGGCGCCTTGAATCTGCCGCAGTCGCTGCGCACCACGTTTGAAGGCGTGGGTCCCCAGGGCTGGAAGCTCACGGCCCATGGCGTGTGGTTTGCACGAATGGAGCCGGCGGGCGCGCGCCTCTACCATGCCGTGATCTACAGCGACAAGCCGCGCACAGACGAGGCCAACAACTTCTTCGCCAGCCTGCAACTGCAGTAGCAACAGGTTTGGAGCCACGGATGCGGGAGGCAACTGTGGCATGGAGCGCAGCGCAGGCGCGCCGTTTGCCCTGCATGCGCCTTCGCACGCCATAATCGACTCCGAACCCTGTGACTTCATGACCACGCGCATCCTTTTGTTCACCCACGCACCTTTGGCCCAGGCACTGCGCGAATGCGCCCTGCATGTGTTCGCCGACAGTGCCGAGGACGTCCTTGCCCTGGATGTGCCCGCTCAGGAGCCGCCCGAGGCCACCCTGATGCGCGCCGAGCAGTTGCTTGAAGACCATGGCGGCCTGCTGGGGCTGCCCACGCTGGTGCTGACCGACCTCTTTGGTGCGACGCCCTGCAACGTGGCGCAGCGCCTTGTGGCGCAACTGCCTGCCGGGCGGCTGGTGGCCGGAGTGAACTTGCCCATGCTGCTGCGCTCCATAGGCTATCGCCACGAGGCGCTGGAAGCCGTGGCCGAGCGTGCCTTGGCGGGAGGCAGCCATGGGGTGATGCAGGTGGGCGTGAACACGCCTCAGAACCAGAGTCCGCGACCATCCAATGATCAAGACCCCTATCACCATCAGCAATAAACTGGGCCTGCACGCCCGCGCCTCCGCCAAGCTCACCAAGCTTGCAGGCAGCTTTCCCTGCGAAGTCTGGATGAGCAAGGGCGAGCGGCGCATCAATGCCAAGAGCATCATGGGCGTGATGATGCTGGCTGCCGGCATGGGCTCCGAGGTGCTGCTGGAGACCGACGGAGCACAGGAGCAGGAAGCCATGGATGCGCTGACCGCCCTGATCAACGACAAGTTTGGCGAAGGCCAGTAATGTGCCTTTGCGGCGCTGGCAGGCGGTGAGCGCAACAGAGCAACACGCGCTGGAACTGGACGATGCCGCATTGCGACGGTCCGGGGCCTGCGCAGCAGCAGGCAAAGGACAGGCGCAATGACGTTTGCAATCCACGGACTGGCCGTGTCACGGGGTATCGCCATAGGGCGTGCGGTGGTGGTGGCCTCCAGCCGCATGGAGGTGGTGCACTACTTCATCCGGCCCGACCAGGTGGACGCGGAAATCGACCGTGCCCGCAGTGCGCGCAATGCCGTCATCGACGAGCTGCGCCGCCTGCAGGATGAAATGCCCAAGGATGCGCCGGGCGAGCTCGATGCCTTGCTCGACGTCCACCTGCTGCTTTTGCAGGACGAGGCCCTGGCCGCCGCCATCAAGCACTGGATATCCGATCGCCTCTACAACGCCGAATGGGCGCTGACCACGCAGCTGGAGGTCGTCTCGCGCCAGTTCGACGAGATGGAGGACGAATACCTGCGCGAGCGCAAGGCGGACCTCGAGCAGGTGGTCGAGCGCATCCTGCGCCATATGAAGGGCATGGCCAGCCCCGTGCCCGCACCGGCCGAGCTGTTGGCAGTCGAGGCAACGGGGGAGGGCACGCCGCAGCAGCCGCTGCTGCTCGATGGCGCCACCGAGGCGCCGCTGGTTCTGGTGGCGCAGGACCTGTCGCCAGTGGACATGCTGCAGTTCAAGAGCCGATTGTTTGCCGGCTTCATCACGGCCGTGGGTGGCCGCACTTCGCACACGGCCATCGTGGCGCGCAGCATGGACATTCCTGCCGTGGTCGGCGCCCGGGCTGCGGGGCAACTGATCCGCCAGGACGACTGGATCATCATCGACGGCAATGCAGGGGTCGTCATCGTCGATCCCTCACCCATCATCCTGGCCGAATATGGCTTTCGCCAGCGCCAGAACGAGCTCGAGCGCGAGCGCCTCTCGCGCCTGCGCCACACGCCTGCGCTGACGCTGGACGGAGAGCGTATCGAGCTGCTGGCCAACATCGAGCAGCCCGGCGACGGGCCTGCGGCCGTGCATGCGGGCGCGGTGGGCGTGGGGCTGTTCCGCACGGAATTCCTGTTCATGGGGCGTGGCGGCAACCTGCCCGGCGAGGAAGAGCAATACCGGGCCTACCGCGAAGCCGTGGATGGAATGCAGGGCATGCCCGTGACCATTCGCACGCTGGACGTGGGCGCCGACAAGCCGCTGGACAAGGCCCAGCCCAAGGACTACTACCTGAACCCCGCGCTGGGTCTGCGCGCCATCCGCTGGAGCCTGGCCGATCCGGCCATGTTCCGCACCCAGCTGCGCGCCATCCTGCGTGCTGCCGCGCATGGGCAGATCCATCTGCTGTTCCCCATGCTGGCCCACCAAAGCGAGATCGAGCAGACCCTGGCCCAGGTGAGGTTGGCGCAAAGCGAGCTTGACGCGCGCGGCGTGGCGCACGGCCCGGTCAAGCTGGGCGCCATGATCGAGGTGCCTGCGGCAGCGCTGATCGTGCGCACCTTCCTGCGCTATTTCGACTTCCTGTCCATCGGCACCAACGACCTGATCCAGTACACGCTGGCCATCGACCGCGCCGACGAGACCGTGGCCCATCTCTACGATCCCCTGCATCCCGCCGTGCTCAAGCTGGTGGCGGATGTGATCGCCGAAGGAAGGGCGCAAGGCAAGAGCGTCTGTGTCTGCGGGGAGACCGCCGGCGATGTGGCCATGACGCGCCTGCTGCTGGGCCTGGGCCTGCGCAGCTTTTCCATGCATCCGGCGCAGATCCTGGTCGTCAAGCAGGAAATCTTGCGTGCCGACACACGCAAGCTGGCCGCCTGGGCGCAGGAAGTCCTTCGTTCGGACAGCCCGGCAGCGCTGCTGAGCCCATGACTTCGGTCAAGTGAAGGCGCGAGGCAAAAAAATCACAACTTCAGTTGCGATTGATTCTCATTCGATGTTATGATCCGCTCCAATGCAGCAAGAAGCTCTCTGGTGGGGAATTCGAGCTGCAAGCTTTTTCAGTTTCATCGTGGGGCGACTCGCCAGGCCTGTTCAGCCTGCAGCAAGTCGGTTTGCCAGCCAGCGGTCTGCCGGTTAGCCAGGCTTTTTTTCTACGTGGAACGGGAAAGCACGATTGCATTCAATTCAAGCAGGGCATGCACGTTGGCCCTGCTTTTTTATTGCCTTCAACTGCGTCGGCATCAGTTGTTTTCCGGCTCAGGATGGCCTCGTACGACAAAGCGCCGCGAAAACCCCAGGGGGCGCGTGACGGCGCGCGGATCGCCAAGAAATGGCAGCCGGAATCCAGGTTCCTGCAGGATTTCGACACTCCAGTCCGTATTTCCCATGAATCGAAATCGCACCAGCGATCGTTCGTCCGATGGCAGCAACGAGAAGCTGCCCGTGGAATACATGCTGCCTATCACGGCCTTGTCGAGTGCCTGCAAATTCTCGTCGAGCAGCGTGATCCGCAGCATCTCCTCCATGGGCGTGTCATCGGTGGTGAACAGAAGGTAGAGGTCGTTCCATTGAAAGGCTGCCTCGAGAATGGTGCCGTCCACCAGAAAGGGCGTTGCATTCCCGTTGAGCACCAGGCGGCTTTGCGGTACCTGCCCTGCAGGATGGGATGCGGCGGGCTGCAGTGACAACTGCCGGTCGGAGAGGATGCGCATCTGTTGTCCTGAAGTGTCACCAGAGGAATTCGACGCCTATGGCAGCCAGTGCCCCGCCGACAAATGCGCCGACCACCACGCAGGCAGGTGCCCCGGGCCCGCAGGCCAGCCCGGCCAGGGCACCACCTGCCATGCCTCCACCGATCCCGGCACCTGTGACGGCCAATTCCTTGCCGGCGGCCTCCACCTTGTTGTCTGCGTTGGCGATGGTGTAGACCGATACCGCAATGGAGAAGACCAGGAGGCCGCGTCCTGCCCGGGAGAGCGTGCGCATTCTCTGGGTGATGGCGGCATTGGACTTGCCGGCGGATTTGACGATTTCGCCATACACGGCGTTTTGCTGGGCCGCCGTGAGGCGATCGAACCGCACGTTGGGGCCGTGCAATTGCTGGGCCTTGCGGGCAATCAGCTCATTGAGCGTCTTGCCCTCGCTCTTGATGCGTTGCGCCATGGCTCTGCCCACGGGGGTGCTGCGGCCTCGGATGATCTCCATGATGACATTGCGGGCCTCCTGGGCCTGTTGTGCAGCCTGTCCCCAGGTGATGCGGCCGCTCGTGGCCTGCAACTGAAGCTCGTTGGCCATGGCCTGAATCTGTCTGGCATAGGCCAGGCGTGCAGATGAGTCCAGCGAGAGATGCACCCCGGCATTGGCAACCTCTGCTTTCAGTGCCTGTATGGCGGCATCGAATGCTGCACGGTCCTTTTGCTCGTCATTGGCCATATGCATTTATCCCTTTGTCAATGGATCGGCGCCCGAACGCCCGAAATCCTGGATTTCATGTCGTTGAGCCGCATTCCTGGGTCGTTCGGATTTTTTTGAATGCAGAAAGCATTCGGAAAATCGGCATCATAAAGAGATCGGGAAATTCATCAACCGAGATGCCGGTGACACATGGCATCGATTGTTTGTTGCTGAATGTGTATTCAGGTCAAAACCGGCGCCTGAATACCATGCCTCCAGACATGAGAAAGGGGATGGCCTGCAAAGGCCATCCCCGAAGTGCGTGAAGAAGGCCGCCCTGCAGGCAGGCGGCCATCGCCGGCTCAGACGCCGGCGGCGTGTGCCTGCTGGTCCGCGTGGTAGCTCGAGCGCACCATGGCGCCCACGGCTGCATGCGTGAAGCCCATCTTGTACGCCTCTTCCTCGAACATCTTGAAGGTGTCGGGGTGCACGTAGCGACGCACCGGCAGGTGGCTGTTGCTGGGTGCCAGGTATTGGCCGATGGTCAGCATGTCGATGTCATGCGCACGCATGTCGCGCATGACCTGCAGGATTTCCTCATCGGTCTCGCCCAGGCCGACCATGATGCCGCTCTTGGTCGGAACCTTGGGGTGCAAGGCCTTGAACTTCTTGAGCAGGTTCAGCGAGAACTGGTAGTCCGAGCCGGGACGCGCTTCCTTGTACAGGCGCGGTGCGGTCTCCAGATTGTGGTTCATCACATCGGGAGGCGCGGCCTTGAGGATTTCCAGCGCACGGTCGTCGCGGCCACGGAAGTCGGGCACCAGGATCTCGATCTGGGTCAGCGGCGAGAGCTCGCGGATGTTCTTGATGCACTCGACGAAGTGGCCCGAGCCGCCATCGCGCAGGTCGTCGCGATCCACGCTGGTGATGACCACGTATTTCAGGCGCAGCTCGGCAATCGTCTTGGCGAGGTTGAGCGGTTCGTTGGTGTCCAGCGGGTCGGGGCGGCCGTGGCCCACATCGCAGAACGGGCAGCGGCGCGTGCACTTGTCTCCCATGATCATGAAGGTGGCCGTGCCCTTGCCAAAGCACTCGCCGATGTTGGGGCAGGAGGCTTCCTCGCAGACCGTGTGCAGCTTGTTGGCGCGCAGGATGTCCTTGATCTCGTAGAAGCGCGTGGTGGGGCTGCCCGCCTTGACGCGAATCCACTCGGGCTTCTTGAGGGCCTCGCCATGCTCGACCTTGATCGGGATGCGCGAAAGCTTCGCTGCCGCCTTCTGCTTGGCCAGCGGGTTGTACTCGGCTTGTGACTGCGCTTCGCGCACGACGGTGTTGGTGGTCATGGTTCTGGATTCAGGGGGCTAGGCGGCGCTGCAACTGTCGTCCCAGCACGCGCGCGGCTTCGTCCCAGGTTGTCTGAACGCCGATTGTAGAAAGGTCCACCGTTTGCAGCCCTGCGTAGCCGCAAGGGTTGATCCGGCCGTAGGGTTCCAGGTCCATGGCGGCGTTCAATGCAACGCCGTGATAGGTGCAATGCCGGCTGACCTTGATGCCCAGGGCTGCAATCTTGCCCAGCCCCGAAAAATCGGGTTGGGGCGCGGGCGAGCCGGGCGCGCGCAGTTGCGGGCGCTGGGGCAGCATGGCATGGCTGCGAGGGTCGTCGAGGCGCACGTAGATGCCGGGGGCGCCTTCCACGCGGTGGCCGGTGATGCCGAAATGCTCCAGCGTGCGGATGACCGCATCCTCGATGCGGAACACGTATTCCTTGACGAAGTAGCCCAGGCGCTGCAGGTCCAGCAAGGGATAGGCGACCACCTGGCCCGGGCCGTGGTAGGTGACCTGTCCGCCGCGGTTGGTGGCCACCACGGGAATGTCGCCAGGGCTCAGCAAGTGGTCACTTTTGCCGGCGAGGCCTTGTGTGAAATGTGCGGAGTGCTCGCATATCCACAGCTCGTCGCGCGTGCCGGCATCGCGTTGGCTGGTGAAGGCCTGCATGGCCTGCACCGTGGCCTCGTAGTCCGTGCGGCCCAGCAGGCGCAGGTCCAATGACTGCGACTGCTGCGCGTCAAGGGTGCTCACAGCACCACTTTCACCAGCGGATGCGAGGTGAAGGCGCGGTACAGATCGTCGAGTTGTTCGCGGCTGGTCGCCGTCACCGTGACGGTGACGCCCAGGTATTTGCCGCTGCTGCTGGGGCGCAATTCAATGGTGCTGGCGTCAAAGGCAGGATCGAAGCGTTGGGCGATCTGGGTGATCTCGTGCACCAGATGCTCGGCCTTGACGCCCATGACCTTGATGGGGAACTGCGACGGGTACTCGATCAGCGAATCCTTGCGCGGGTCCGCGCCCGGCTCGGTGGCTGGGGTGGGGGTAGGGGTGGAGGCGTCGGTCATAGGTGAATCAAGGTTAATCGCTTGGCGTTGGAGGCGATTGTGCGCTATCGTTCGCGGCCATGTCGCAGCCCGGGGCTGCCGCGTCGTCCGCCACGAGAACTCCACACACAACAAACAAGTGGCCTGCGGCGCGAGGCTGGCGCTGTTGGCCGGCTGCCACACAGCCCGGTCGCCGCCTCCGTTTTGGGCATGCCCGTAACAACCCCTATCGTTCGGCAGGGGTTTTTACTTATAATCAGAGGCTTTGTGAAAAAGTCTTGTCTGGTCTGCGGCCTTAGAGAATTCAATGAAAAACTACGCCGCCGACACAGACGCTAACAGGGAACTTGAGGGCGAGGATTCCGACTTCAAGCCCCTGACCTCCGAGGAGGCTCGGGAGTGGCGCACGCGAAACCCGCAGATGTCTGTGTGGCGTTTCGTGGTGGTCCAGGCGGCGGTGGGCGTGCTGGTGGCACTGGTCGCATGGCTGGTGACGGGGCGCGCCGAGGTCGGATGGTCGGCTGCCTACGGTGCCTTGTCGGTGGTGTTGCCGGCAGCGCTGTTTGCGCGTGCCGTCGTACGAAAGAGGCCGGGCGGCGCTGC
Source organism: Delftia sp. 11MD (assembly GCF_050907895.1). Taxonomy (NCBI): domain Bacteria; kingdom Pseudomonadati; phylum Pseudomonadota; class Betaproteobacteria; order Burkholderiales; family Comamonadaceae; genus Delftia; species Delftia sp. 11MD. The sequence goes on from NZ_CP194333.1 coordinate 488,187, forward strand.
AGCCGCCATGGTGGGAATTTTTGGCTGGGAACTGGTGAAGCTGGTGCTGTGCATTGCCATGCTGGCGGCTGCACCCAAGCTGGTCCCGGGGCTGAGTTGGCTGGCGCTGCTGGCGGGCTTGGTAGTCGTCATGAAAACGTATTGGGTCGCGCTGATAGTGCGATCCAGTGTCCGAAAAACCGATTGATATTTGAAGAGAAGTTGACCGATGGCCGCAGACGCGCACGCACCTACTGCAAGTGAATACATCGTTCACCACCTGCAGCACCTCCAGAACATCAAGCAAAAGTCGATCATCGACTTTTCGGTCATCAACCTGGACTCGATCGTCGTCAGCGCCACGCTGGGCGTGCTGAGCCTGTTCGTGCTGTGGCTTGCCGCGCGCAAGGCCACATCGGGCGTTCCGGGGCGCTTCCAGGCGGCTGTAGAGTTGCTGGTCGAGATGGTGGACAACCAGGCCAAGGCCAACATCCACAACGCGCAAAGCCGCAAGTTCATCGCTCCCCTTGCACTGACCGTGTTCGTGTGGATCTTCATGATGAACGCCATGGATATGCTGCCGGTGGACCTGCTGCCGGTGCTGTGGCAGGGCTTCCAGGGTGACTCGCACGCCTACCTGCGCGTCGTTCCCACGGCTGACCTCTCGACCACGCTGGGCCTGTCCTCGGCCGTGCTGATCCTGTGCTTCTTCTACAGCATCAAGATCAAGGGCATGGGCGGCTGGGCCCACGAACTGGTGACTGCCCCGTTCGGCACCAGCAAGAATCCCGTGTTTGCACTGATCCTGGGTGTCGTGAACCTGGCCATGCAAATCATTGAATATGTCGCCAAGACGGTTTCGCATGGCATGCGACTGTTCGGCAACATGTACGCTGGTGAGTTGGTGTTCTGTCTGATCGCTCTGATGGGCGGTGCGGCTGCCATGTCGCTTTCCGGTGTGTTGCTCCCCTTGGGGCACATCATTGCAGGCTCTATCTGGGCGATCTTCCACATTCTGATCATCACCCTGCAGGCCTTCATTTTCATGATGCTGACGCTGATCTATCTCGGCCAGGCGCATGAAGCCCACTGACCATTTCCTTTCCCTCTCAACCTTTCTCTTTCTTTAATCTCAGGAGTCATCATGGAAAACATTCTCGGTCTCGTCGCTCTGGCTTGTGGTCTGATCGTTGGTCTGGGCGCTATCGGCGCTTCGATCGGTATCGCCCTGATGGGTGGCAAGTTCCTGGAATCGTCGGCACGTCAGCCTGAGCTGATCAACGAACTGCAAACCAAGATGTTCATCTTGGCCGGTCTGATCGACGCTGCCTTCCTGATCGGTGTGGCCATCGCTCTGCTGTTCGCTTTCGCCAACCCCTTCGTCCTGGCCTAAGCTCCGATCAACGCCCTAGATAGAAAGGTGTTGCCGTGAGTATCAACGCGACCCTGTTCGTCCAGGCCATCGTTTTCCTGATCCTGGTGCTGTTCACGATGAAGTTCGTGTGGCCCCCGATCGCGAAGGCGCTGGATGAACGAGCTCTGAAAATCGCCGATGGCCTCGCTGCTGCCGACAAGGCCAAGACCGACCTGGCCGCTGCCAACAAGCGCGTCGAGCAGGAACTGGCCCAGACGCGCAACGAAACGGCATCGCGGCTTGCGGACGCCGAACGCCGTGCCCAGGCCATCATCGAAGAAGCCAAGGCCCGTGCCTCCGAAGAAGGCAACAAGATTGTTGCTGCTGCCCGCGCCGAGGCCGAGCAGCAGACAATCCAGGCCCGTGAAGCCCTGCGCGAGCAAGTGGCTGCGCTGGCCGTCAAGGGCGCCGAGCAGATCCTGCGCAAGGAAGTGGATGCCGGCGTCCATGCCGACCTGCTGAACCGCCTGAAGACCGAGCTGTAAGGAAGAGCAAACATGGCAGAACTCGCCACCATTGCCCGTCCTTACGCAGATGCCCTGTTCAAGGCCAGCACCCAGCAGGGTGCTGACCTGTCCGGCACTGTTGCCTGGGCGGAGGAATTGGCGGCGATTGCCGCCAATCCGCAATTGCGCCAGCTGGCCGACGACCCCAAGGTGACCGACGAACAACTGTTCGACGTCATCAGCGGCGTGGCCGGCTCGGCATTGCCCGATGCCGCACGCAACTTTCTGCGCGTCATCATTGAAAACGGCCGACTGCAAGCCCTGCCAGAAGTGGCGGCCCAGTTTCGCAGCCTCGTGAACCGCGCCGGTGGCTCGTCCGACGCCGTGGTTCAAAGCGCATTCCCCATAGATGCTGCCGCACTGGCCGCACTCGGGACTTCGCTGGAGAAGCGTTTCGGCCGAAAGCTGAACCTGTCGGTGCAGCAAGATCAGTCCCTGATCGGTGGCATCCGCGTCGTGGTGGGTGATGAAGTTCTTGACACCTCCGTCAAGGCCCGCCTGGAACAAATGAAAGCGGCCCTCATTGCGTAACAACGCGACTGAGGTCTCGGCTAACCAAAGCTAAAGAAGGAAAGAGTCATGCAACTCAATCCCGCAGAAATTTCTGAACTGATCAAGAGCCGCATCGAGGGTCTGGCTGGCAGCAGCGACATCCGTAACGAAGGCACCGTGGTTTCGGTGACCGACGGTATCGTGCGCGTGCACGGCCTGTCGGACGTGATGCAAGGCGAAATGCTGGAATTCCCCGCAGGCAAGGACGGCCAGCCCTCCTTCGGCCTGGCGCTGAACCTCGAGCGCGACTCCGTCGGCGCCGTGATTCTGGGCGAGTACGAGCACATCTCCGAAGGCGACACCGTCAAGTGCACGGGCCGCATTCTGGAAGTGCCCGTCGGCCCCGAACTCATCGGCCGCGTGGTCAACGCCCTGGGTCAGCCCATCGACGGCAAGGGCCCGATCAACGCCAAGATGACGGACGTGATCGAGAAGGTCGCTCCCGGCGTGATCGCACGCCAGTCCGTGGACCAGCCCCTGCAGACCGGCATCAAGTCCATCGACTCGATGGTGCCCGTCGGCCGTGGCCAGCGCGAACTGATCATCGGCGACCGCCAGACCGGCAAGACCGCCGTGGCCATCGACGCCATCATCAACCAGAAGGGTCAGGGCGTTACCTGCATCTACGTTGCGATCGGCCAGAAGGCTTCCTCGATCAAGAACGTGGTGCGTGCCCTGGAACAGGCCGGCGCGATGGAATACACCATCGTCGTGGCTGCCACCGCTTCCGAATCCGCTGCCATGCAGTACGTGTCGGCCTACTCGGGCTGCACGATGGGCGAGTACTTCCGCGACCGCGGCGAAGACGCGCTGATCGTCTATGACGACCTGTCCAAGCAGGCCGTGGCCTACCGCCAGGTTTCGCTGCTGCTGCGCCGTCCCCCGGGCCGCGAAGCCTTCCCCGGCGACGTGTTCTATCTCCACAGCCGCCTGCTCGAGCGCGCAGCCCGCGTGAATGCCGACTATGTCGAAGCCTTCACCAAGGGTGAAGTCAAGGGCAAGACGGGTTCGCTGACGGCTCTGCCCATCATCGAAACCCAGGCGGGTGACGTGTCGGCCTTCGTGCCCACCAACGTGATCTCGATCACGGACGGCCAGATCTTCCTGGAAACCAGCCTGTTCAACGCCGGTATCCGCCCCGCCATCAACGCCGGTATCTCGGTGTCGCGCGTCGGTGGTGCTGCACAGACCAAGCTGGTCAAGGGCCAGTCCGGCGGTATCCGTACCGACCTGGCGCAATACCGTGAGCTGGCTGCCTTCGCGCAGTTCGCCTCCGACCTGGACGAAGCCACCCGCAAGCAGCTCGACCGCGGTGCCCGCGTGACCGAACTGCTCAAGCAGGCCCAGTACAGCCCCCTGTCCACCGCCCTGATGGGCGCTTCGCTGTTCGCAGTGAACAAGGGCTACATGGACGATATCCAGGTCAAGCAAGTGCTGGCTTTCGAGTCTGGTCTGCACCAGTTCCTGAAGACCAGCCACGGCGCCCTGATCGACAAGCTGAACGCTTCCAAGGCCATGGACAAGGATTCCGAAGCCGAATTGAACGCCGCCATCGTTGCGTTCAAGAAGTCGTTCGCTTAAACCGGACGAGGAGCCATCATGGCAGCAGGTAAGGAAATTCGCGGCAAGATCAAATCGGTGGAAAACACCAAGAAGATCACCAAAGCCATGGAAATGGTGGCCGCATCCAAGATGCGCAAGGCGCAGGAACGGATGCTGGCTGCACGCCCGTACAGCGAAAAGATCCGCAACATTGCAGTCCATCTTGGCCAAGCCAACCCCGAGTACGTGCACCCGTTCATGCAAGTGAACGGTGATGCCAAGACTGCCGGCGTCATCGTTGTGACGACGGACAAGGGGTTGTGCGGCGGCATGAACACCAACGTGTTGCGTGCTGTCACGGCCAAGCTGCGGGAGCTGCAGGATCAAGGCGTGTCGGCAGAAGCGGTGGCCATTGGCAACAAGGGTCTGGGCTTTCTGAACCGTGTCGGCGCCAAGGTGGTTTCGCACGCGACGGGTCTGGGCGATACGCCCCATCTGGAAAAGCTGATCGGCCCTGTGAAGGTGCTGCTCGATGCGTACGCAGCGGGCAAGCTGAGCGCGGTGTACCTGAGCTACACCAAGTTCATCAACACCATGAAGCAGGAATCGGTGGTGGAGCAGTTGCTGCCCCTGTCGTCCGAGAGCATGCAGGCCGAGAAGACGTCTGGCCATAGCTGGGACTACATCTACGAACCCGATGCGCAGTCCGTGATCGACGAGCTGCTCGTGCGTTACGCAGAGTCCCTGGTCTACCAAGCGGTTGCAGAAAACATGGCGTCCGAGCAATCGGCGCGCATGGTGGCCATGAAGGCCGCGACCGACAACGCCGGCAACGTCATCAGCGAGTTGAAGCTCGTCTACAACAAGACGCGTCAGGCAGCCATCACGACCGAACTGTCGGAAATCGTGGCTGGCGCCGCTGCGGTGTAAACGGCTTTAACAGACAAACTAATTGGAGCAAAAAATGGCTCAAGTGCAAGGCAAGATTGTTCAATGTATTGGCGCTGTGGTGGACGTCGAGTTCCCCCGCAACGCAATGCCCAAGGTGTTCGATGCCCTGAAGCTCGACGGCTCGGCCCTGACGCTGGAAGTGCAGCAACTGCTGGGTGACGGCGTTGTGCGTACCATCGCCCTGGGCTCGTCCGACGGTCTGCGTCGTGGCCTGATGGTGTCCAACACCGGCAACCCCATCACCGTGCCCGTGGGCAAGGCGACGCTGGGTCGCATCATGGACGTGCTGGGCAACCCCATCGACGAACGCGGTCCCGTGGATCAGGCCCTGACGGCCCCCATCCACCGCAAGGCACCGGCTTATGACGAGCTGTCGCCTTCGCAGGAACTGCTGGAAACCGGCATCAAGGTGATCGACCTGATCTCTCCCTTCGCCAAGGGCGGCAAGGTGGGTCTGTTCGGTGGCGCCGGCGTGGGCAAGACCGTGAACATGATGGAACTCATCAACAACATCGCCAAGGGCCACGGTGGTCTGTCGGTGTTTGCCGGTGTGGGTGAACGTACCCGTGAAGGCAATGACTTCTATCACGAAATGTCGGACGCCGGCGTGGTCAACCAGGAGTCGCTGAACGACTCCAAGGTCGCCATGGTCTACGGCCAGATGAACGAACCCCCGGGCAACCGTCTGCGCGTGGCGCTGACCGGCCTGACCATGGCCGAAGCCTTCCGTGACGAAGGCAAGGACGTGCTGTTCTTCGTGGACAACATCTACCGCTACACGCTGGCCGGTACCGAAGTGTCCGCTCTGCTGGGCCGCATGCCTTCCGCCGTGGGCTACCAGCCCACGCTGGCCGAGGAAATGGGCCGCCTGCAAGAGCGCATCACCTCGACCAAGGTCGGTTCGATCACTTCCATCCAGGCCGTTTACGTGCCTGCCGATGACTTGACCGACCCCTCGCCTGCCACGACGTTCGCCCACTTGGACTCCACCGTGGTGCTGTCGCGTGACATCGCTTCGCTGGGTATCTACCCCGCTGTCGACCCGCTGGACTCCACCAGCCGCCAGCTGGACCCCCAGGTCGTGGGTGAAGAGCACTACAAGGTGGCCCGCGAAGTGCAGGGCACGCTGCAGCGCTACAAGGAACTGCGCGACATCATCGCCATTCTGGGCATGGACGAGCTGGCTCCCGAAGACAAGCTGACCGTGGCCCGCGCCCGCAAGATTCAGCGTTTCCTGTCGCAGCCTTTCCACGTGGCCGAAGTGTTTACTGGCGCTCCCGGCAAGTACGTGTCGCTGGCTGAAACCATCCGTGGTTTCAAGATGATCTGCGCCGGCGAGTGCGATCACCTGCCCGAGCAGGCCTTCTACATGGTTGGCACCATCGACGAAGCCTTCGAGAAGGCCAAGAAGCTGGCGGCTTGAGCCTGCGGCACCCCCTGAGCGACTGCGTCGCCTCCCCCTCTCTACCCGCTTTGCGGGGGAGGGGGACGACACCCTCGCCGAGGGGCGGCCCTTGCTCGGTGTCCCCGATCTGGGCCCTGCCGGTTCCAAGTTCCAGTCCTACCTTTTCTGAGGAGCAAAGATGAACACCATCCACGTTGATGTGGTCAGTGCCGAAGAGTCCATCTTCTCCGGTGAAGCGCGCTTTGTCGCCCTGCCCGGTGAATCCGGCGAACTGGGCATTTTTCCCCGCCACACTCCGCTGATCACGCGCATCAAGCCCGGCTCGGTGCGTATCGAGATGGCTGACGGCAGCGAAGAATTCGTCTTCGTGGCCGGCGGCATCCTGGAAGTGCAGCCCAACTGCGTGACCGTGCTGTCCGACACCGCCATCCGCGGTGCCGACCTGGACGCCGAGAAGGCCGAGAAGGCCAAGCTCGAAGCCGAGGAAGCGCTGAAGAACGCCAAGAGCGAAGTCGATCTGGCGCGTGCCCAGTCCGAGCTGGCCGTCATGGCCGCCCAGATCGCGGCCCTGCGCAAGTTCCGCCAAAAGCGCTGAGCCCTCCCGGGACCAGCCGCAAAAAAGCCGCCCTCGGGCGGCTTTTTTCATGGTGCGAAGGCATCTCAGTCGCCGCAGCGGGCCTGGTAGACGTAGGTCACTGCGTTGTCCTTGGGGTCGACCGTGCGCGACTTGTGCGTCACGGCCTTGGCTGGCACGGGGCACAGCGCGCGGATCTGCTGCTCGCATCGCTTGGGGTCGTCCTCGCGCAGCTTGCAGCTGAGCACATAGTCGTACTCTTGCGAGTCATCGAGGACGGGGCTTGCGCAGGCGCTCAGGGCCAGCACGGCGGCCAGCAGGCCCAGGCGGGCCAGGGTGTTCTTCATGGTGTGGATGCTCCTTGATGAAATGGCGTGACGCTATCACAGCCTCCGTGCCCGCGATAGCTCGATGAAGGGGGGCGCTCGGTCTGAGGGTCGTTTTGCCTCAGTGCCGCTGTATCACGACGGTATCGGGAAGATTGTCGCCACCTTCGTGCACAGGCTGCAACGGGTCGCGCGGGAAGTTGGTTTCCAGCAGCAGGCTCACGCGCTCGAGCGCCGCCGTCATGCCCATGGCATAGTGGCCGCCCTGGAAAGCGGCCTGCATGTCACTGATCAGCGTCTGCCACTGCTGCGCAGGCAGGGTGCGCGCCAGGGCGCGGTCGGCGACGATCTCGATGGCGTGGTCGGCCAGCAGCAGATAGATCAGGGCGCCGTTGTTGTGCTCGGTATCCCAGACGCGCAGCTTGCCGAACAGCGTGATGGCGCGCTCGCGCGGCGTGGCATCGCGCCAGATGTAGCTGGGCGGCAGGCCGGGCTCGACGCAGATACGGATCTGTCCTGTATGGCGCTGCTCGCTCATGGTGATCAGGCGCTCCAGCTCCGCCAGGGTCTCGGGTGGGAGCGCACGCCGCAGCTGCCCTTCGGCCCAATGGTGGCGCAGCAGCCGGACCAGACGCTGAACAAAGCCTGTGATTGCAGCCGCCATCTCACCAACTCCCCGAGGCGCCGCCGCCCCCAAAACTGCCGCCTCCCCCGGAGCTGAAGCCTCCGCCGCCACTGCTTCGTCCGCCGCCTCCGCCAAAACCACCGCCGTAGCCACCCCCTCCGCCCCATCCACCGGCACCCCTGCCGGAGCGGCCGCTGCCCAGCAAGGTGAACAGCAAAGCGACGATGCCCGCTCCGCCTGCCACCAGCAGACTGGCGGTCACCACATAGGCGGCAATGCCGGCGCCTGTGCCTGCCAGCACCGAGGCCAGGGGCCGGCCCAGCATCGAGCGCAGAATGGGGCCCGCGATGACCACACCGAAAAAGAAGAACAGCATCAGGTCTTCCATGTCGAAGCCACGGTCCGGGCTTTTGGAGGAAGGGGCATTGGGGGAGGGGGCCGGCAGCTGCTCGCCCGCAATGCGTGCCGCCACTTGGTCCAGCGCAGCGGCAATGCCGCCTGCATAGTCGCCCTGGCGAAAGCGCGGTGTCATCTGCTGGTCGATGATGCGAGCGGCCGCCAGGTCGGGGATGGCGCCTTCCAGCGCGCGGGCCACTTCCAGCCGCATGCGCCTGTCGTTCTTGGCAATCACCATCAACAGCCCGTCGCCCACGTCGCGGCGGCCTATCTTCCAGTCGCTGGCCACGCGCCAGGCATAGGCGGCGATGTCCTCGGGCGCCGTGGTGGCCACCATCAGCACAACGACCTGCGAGCCCGACTTCTGTTCAATGCTGCGCAGCCTGTCTTCAATGGCCCGTGCCTCGTCGGGCGACAGCGTGCCCGTCTGGTCGATGAGCCGGGCCGTCAGCGGGGGGACGGGTTGCGGAGCCTGCGCCAGCGCGCTGCCTGGCAGCAACAACGCTGCCAGGAGCAGGGCGCAAAGCATGCGCCAGAGCGGCGCCAGGGATGTGGTCACGGTTTACTTGTTGCCGAAGTCCACCGTGGGCGGGCGAGAGATTTCGGCCTCGTTCTGCACGCTGAAGGTGGGCTTGGGCTCATAGCTGAAGACCTTGGCTGTCAGATTGGTCGGAAAGCTGCGCGCCAGCACGTTGTAGGACTGCACGGCCTGGATGTACTGGTTGCGCGCCACGGTGATGCGGTTCTCCGTGCCCTCCAGCGTGACGCGCAGGTCACGGAAGCCCTGATTGGCCTGCAACTGGGGGTAGCGCTCGGCCACCACCATCAGCCGGGACAGCGCACTGGACAGCTCACCCTGCGCCTGCTGGAACTTGTTGAAAGCCTCGGGGTTGTTGACCAGCTCGGGCGTGGCCTGGATGGAGGTGGCCTTGGCGCGCGCCTCCACCACCTTGGTCAGGGTCTCCTGCTCGAAATTGGCCTCGCCCTTGACCGAGGCCACGATGTTGGGCACCAGGTCGGCACGGCGCTGGTACTGGTTGAGCACCTCGCTCCAGGCCGACTTGGTCTGTTCGTCAAGGCGCTGGAAATCGTTGTAGCCGCAGCCGGTCAGTACCAGAACGGTGGCAAGTGTGGCGATTAGACGTTTCATGAGATGACAACCTGAAAGCGACAATGGAAGACAGTATCGTGCACGATGCTGCGCATCGCTGGCGATTGTGCTGCGCACCCGGCCCGCTGCCCTGTAGGGCAAAGGCCATTCGCAGCGACTGGGACAAGGACTGCAAACGGGCTCTATGCATCAATTCAACGCGGCGCGCTGGCTGCCCGGTGGCCACGCACAGACCATCTGGCCGGCGCTGTTCGCGCACCGTCGGCCGGCCGGCCATGCGGCACCCCGGTGGCGGTGGGAGCGCTGGGATACCCCGGATGGCGACTTCATCGATGTCGCCTTCGGCAGTGCTCCCACCCTGCCTGCCGATGCGCCATGGCTGGTGCTTTTCCATGGCCTTGAAGGCTCGGCGAACAGCCACTATGCCCAGGCCATGGCCTGTGTGGCCGAACAGCGTGGCTGGCACATGGCCATGCCGCACTTTCGCGGCTGCAGCGGCGAGGTCAACCGGGCGCCGCGCGCCTATCACTCGGGCGATGTGCAGGAGGTGGACTGGATACTGCGCCGCCTGCGCGAGCGGTCTTCTCGCCCGCTGCATGCGGTCGGTGTCTCCCTGGGCGGCAATGCGCTGGCACGCTGGGCGGGCGTGCAGGCGGACAAGGCTGCCGAGGTGGTGCAGGCCCTGGCGGCGGTGAGTGCGCCGCTGGACCTGGCCGCCGGGGGAACGGCGCTGGGGAAAGGGCTGAACCGCTGGATCTACACGCGCATGTTCCTGCGCACCCTGGTGCCCAAGGCGCTGCTCAAGTGGGCGCAGTTTCCCGGTCTCTTCGATCGTGATGCCGTGCTGCGTGCGCGTGATCTGAGAGAGTTTGACGATGCGTTCACGGCGCCGGTCCACGGCTTTCGTGATGCGCAGGACTATTGGCATCGGGCGGCGGCCAAACCGCTGCTGGGCAGCATTGCCGTGCCTGCACTGCTGCTCAATGCGCTGGACGATCCCTTTGTCCCTTCGTACAGCCTGCCGGCGCCAGGCGAAGTCGGCCCGCGGGTTACGCTGTGGCATCCGCCGCACGGCGGTCATGTGGGTTTTGCACAGGGGCGTTGGCCGGGACATGTACTGGCCATGCCGCAGGCCGTCACGCAGTGGCTGGCGCACAGCGAAAAAGGATGAATGCAATGGACGATATCGTGAAGCAGGCCATGGCCAAATGGCCCCATGTGCCTGCCTGCAGCGGCTGGCTGGGGCTGGACGAGCGCGGGCGCTGGTATCTGCGCGATGAACAGGCCCAGGCCAGCGGCGCTTTCGACAGCGGAATCCCGGGAGCCAAGGGCGCGGAGGTGCGCAACGAAAAGCTGGCGGACTTCATCGCCCGCAACTACCTGGCCGAGCCCGATGGTCGATGGTTCTTCCAGAACGGTCCCCAGCGCGTGTATGTGGAGCTGGAGAATGCTCCCTGGATATGGCGGTTGCGCTGGGATGGCGAGGGCCTGCAGATGCACAGCCATACAGGAGCCGAACTGGATGCCGGGGCCGTCACCGAAGCGCTGATGGACGAGACGGGGCGCCTGTACCTGGCGACGCCTTCCGGCCTGGGCCTGGTCCATACGCAGGACATGATCGATGCCGCGGCTGCGCTGGAGGCGGGCGCGTTGCCGGCCTGTGAAGAGGTGCGGGCCGAGGCGTTGCCGCAGCGCTACGGTTTCGTGCGCAGTCCTGCGCGGGCATGAAAAAACCGGCCGAAGCCGGTTGGTTCCAGAAGTCCCGCGTGTTGCTCAATTGGCGGGGGCTGCTGCGCCTTCTGCCGCGGCGCCTTCTGCGGCAGGGGCCTTGGGTTCTTCGAACTTGCCGCCCGCCGCGTTGGCCATGTAGACCACGCCGCGTGCAATTTCGGTGTCGTTGAAGTCGCCGCCACCCTGAGGGGCCATGGCGCCCTTGCCCTTGAGTGCCGAGTGCACCAGGCCTTCCAGTCCCTGTGCAAGGCGAGGGCCCCAGGCCGCAGCATCCTCGAACTTGGGTGCTCCTGCAGCGCCCGTGGCGTGGCAAGCGGCGCACTGGCCCTTGTAGACCTCTTCGCCCGCGCGCAGGGGGCGATTGGCATCACGGATCTCCACAAGGCCGATCTTCTGCAGGCGCTGAGCCTTGGCCATTTCGGTCTGGGAAGCGCCGGCACCGGACTTGTCGGCCGAACTCACGTACTGCACGAGGCCGATGATCACGAACACCGGAACCACGAACGAGAAAAACACCGCTATCAGCAGTTGCCTGGGATTCTTGATCGGGCCCGTATGGGCTTCTTCGGTGTGGGTTGCGCTCATGAAGTCCTCTTGTGTTGTGGGGGCGTGAGTCAACAACAAATTATATCGACGGCCCTCTTGCAGACACTGCGCGCAGACCCGGGTTGACCTGGGACGCACATATGCCATGAGATGGATCAAGCAATTGGCAAATGCTTGCCGCACTGAATGACAAAGAGGCGTTCACCTTGCGGTGAACGCCTCTTTGCGGTTGGCGCGGCAGATGCGGTTATTGCTGCGCGGGAGTTTGCGTGGTTGCAGCCGCTGTCGCCGTCCTGTCGGTCCAGCCGCCGCCCAGAGCCTTGTACAGCTCGATCTGATTGAGCAGTTGCGCCAGGCGCACGCTCACGGTGGATTGCTCCAGCGCGAACAGGGTGCGCTGTGCGTCCAGCAGGTCCAGGTAGCTGGCCACGCCGTTGCTGTAGCGCAGGTCGGACAGCTTCAGGCGTGCCTGCTCGGCTTCGAGCTGGGCGCGCTGGGCCATGATCTGGTCACGCAGCGTGCCTTGGCTGTCCAGTGCGTCGGAGACTTCGCGGAAGGCGCTCTGGATGGACTTCTCGTACTGCGCAATGGCCACTTCGCGATCGACCTTGGCCGCAGCCAGATTGGCCGAGTTGCGGCCCGCATCGAAGATGGGCAGCAGGGCCGAGGGTGCCAGGGTGAAACCCCAGCTGCCGCTCTTGAACAGGCCCGACAGCTCGTTGCTGGCCGTGCCGAACTGCCCGGTCAGCGTGATGCGCGGGAAGAAGGCCGCACGCGCCGCGCCGATGTTGGCATTGGCGCTGATCAGTTGCTGCTCGGCCTGGCGGATGTCGGGGCGCTGCGTGAGCAGGTCAGACGGCAGGCCGGCCGGCACTGCAGGCAGGTCGGCCGTGTCGCGCAGGCCCTGGCTGGAGCCCAGGCTGGCGACCACGTCCGCAGGCAGCGCCTGGCCCAGCAGCAGCACCAGGGCGTTCTCGTCCAGGGCACGCTGGCGCTGCTGCTGCGCCAGGGTGGCGCGCGCAGCTTCGGTCAGCGAGACGGCCTGGCGGTAGTCCAGCTCGGAGGCCACGCCCGTGTCGAAGCGCAGCTTGGTCAGCTTGATCGACTCTTCGCGGGTCTGCAGCGTGTCGCGCGAGATCTTCAGCAACTGCTCGTCGGCCAGCAGCGTGTACCAGCCGCTGGCCACGGCGGCCACCAGGCTGGTCTGCGCGGCGCGGCGCGCTTCCTCGGTGGCCAGGTACTGGGCCAGGGCCGCTTCCTTCAGGCTGCCGATGCGCCCGAAGAAGTCCAGCTCCCAGGAGGTCACGGCCAGGCCGACCTGGTAGCTGTTGACGTACTTGGTGCCGGAGCCCGTGGTATTCGGGGCGCGGCTGGCGTTGACGCCTGCACCGACCGTCGGGAACTGGTCGGCGCGCGTGATCCGGTACTGCGCCTGGGCGCGCTCGATGTTGAGCGCGGCCACGCGCAGGTCGCGGTTGTTGTCCAGCGCGGTGCGCACCAGTTGCTGCAGGCGTGCGTCCTGGAAGAAATCCTGCCAGGGCAGCTGTGCGGCAGCCGTTCCGCCTTCTGCCGCAGCAGTGGCGTTCGCGCGGGTGTATTGGGCCGCGACCGGAGCGGCAGGGCGCTCGTAGGTGGGGATGAGCGAGCATCCCGCCAGGAGCACGGCGGTGGCGATGGCCACCGGGGTACTGCGATTAATCATGGCTCAAGGCCTCCTTGCCGGCCGGTGTGGACGGCGGGTTGTGCGTTTTGATCTTGCCCTTGAACAGCTTGCGCACCACGACGAAGAAGGTGGGCACGAACAGCACGGCCAGCACGGTGCCGGTGATCATGCCGCCGAGCACGCCGGTGCCGATGGCACGCTGGCTGGCGGAGCTGGCGCCGGAGGCGATCACCAGAGGCACCACGCCCAGGCCGAAGGCCAGCGAGGTCATGATGATGGGCCGGAACCGCAGGTGCGCGGCTTCCAGCGCGGCCTCGATCAGGCCCTTGCCTTCGGCCTGCAGGTCCTTGGCGAACTCCACGATCAGGATGGCGTTCTTTGCCGACAGGCCGATCACCGTCACCAGTCCGATCTGGAAGTACACGTCGTTGGAATAGTTGCGCAGCAAGGTGGCAAGCACCACGCCCAGCAGACCCAGCGGCACGACCAGAATCACCGACAGCGGAATCGACCAGCTCTCGTACAGAGCGGCCAGGCACAGGAACACGGCCAGGATGGCGAAGGCGTACAGGAAGATGGCTTGCGAGCCCGCCAGCTTTTCCTCACGCGACTGGCCGGTCCACTCGAAGCCGAAGCCTTCGGGCAGCTTGGCAGCCAGCTTTTCCATCTCGTCCATGGCATCGCCCGAGCTGAAGCCCGGAGCAGCCGAGCCTTCGATGCGCACGGCCGGGTAGCCGTTGTAGCGCACCGTCTGCTGCGCGCCCTTGACCCACTTGGTGGTCGCGAACGTGGACAGCGGCACCGGATCGCCCTTGGCATTGCGCGCGTTCAGGCGCAGCAGATCGTCGGGCTGCATGCGGGCCGGAGCGTCGGCCTGCACGATCACGCGCTGCAGACGACCCTGGTTGGGGAAGTCATTGACGTAGGACGAGCCCAGTGCCGTGGACAGCGCCGCATTGATCGAGGTGAAGTCCACGCCCAGTGCGTTGGCCTTGTCGCGGTCGATCTCGATGCGCAGCTGGGGTGCGTCTTCCAGGCCGTCGGGACGCACGCCGGCCAGCACCTTGCTCTGCCCGGCCATGCCCAGCAGCATGTTGCGCGCATTGATCAGCGCATCGTGGCCGTGGCCGGCACGATCCTGCAGGCGGAACGAGAAGCCCACGGCATTGCCCAGTTCGGGAATGGGCGGCGGGTTCACGGCGAACACGAAGGCGTCGCGTATGCCCGCCGTCATGCCCATGATGCGGCCCGTCATGGCATCCACCGTGGAGTCCGCTCCCTTGCGCTCGGACCAGTCCTTGAGCGGCACGAAGGCGAGGGCGGCGTTCTGGCCCTGGCCGGAGAAGCTGAAGCCCAGCACGCTGACCATGTTGGCCACTTCGGGCTGCGGCAGCACGGCCTCCTCGACCTGCTTCATGACTTCCAGCGTGCGCTCCTTGGCGGCGCCAGGAGGCAGTTGCACGTTGACGATGAAGTAGCCCTGGTCCTCGGTCGGCAGGAACGAGGTCGGCAGGCCACGGAACACCACCACGGCACCGGCGATCACGGCCAGGTACACGCCGATCATCAGCACCGAGCGCTTGAGCAGGCGAGCCACCCAGCCTTCATAGGACTTGGCCGAGCGTGCGAACGTGCGGTTGAACCAGCCGAAGAAGCCTTTCTTCTCGTGGTTGTGGCCGGCCTCCACGGGCTTGAGCAGCGTTGCGCACAGAGCCGGTGTCAGCGTCAGCGCCATGAAGGCCGAGAAGCTGATGGAGGCGACCATCACGATGGAGAACTGCCGGTAGATATTGCCGGTGGACCCCGCGAAGAAAGCCAGCGGTATGAACACCGCGATCAGCACCAGCGTAATGCCCACGATGGCGCCCGAGATCTGGCCCATGGCCTTGATCGCGGCCTCGCGCGGCGGCAGGCCTTCCTCGCTCATGATGCGCTCGACGTTCTCCACCACCACGATGGCGTCGTCCACCACGATGCCGATGACCAGCACCATGCCGAACATGGCCAGCACGTTGATCGAGAAGCCCACGGCCTGCATGACCGCGAAGGTGCCCAGCAGTGCAATGGGCACCACGATGGTCGGGATCAGCGTGTAGCGCCAGTTCTGCAGGAACAGGTACATCACCAGGAACACCAGCACGATGGCTTCCAGCAGCGTGTGGGCCACCTTCTCGATGGAGATGCTCACGAATTTGGAGCTGTCGTAGGGAATGGAGTAATTCACGCCCTTGGGGAAGAACTTCTTCAGTTCCTCCATGCGTGCATGCACGGCCTTGGCCGTGGCCAGCGCATTGCCGCTGGGCGTCAGCTGCACGCCGATACCCACGGCATCCTTGCCGTTCAGGCGGGCGGAGGTCGCGTAGGCCTGGCCGCCGATCTCGATGGTGGCCACGTCCTTGAGTCGCACGGTGGAGCCATCGGCATTGGCGCGCAGCACGATGTTCTCGAACTGGCTGATCGAAGACAGCTGGCCCATCACCGTCACCGTGGCGGCGATCTTCTGGCCCGTGATGTTGGGCAGGTCGCCGATGGCGCCGCTGGCCACCTGGGCGTTCTGGCTGCGGATGGCGGCTGTCACGTCCTCGGCCGAGAGCTTGTAGCCCTGCAGCTTGGCGGGATCGAACCAGATGCGCATCGCCTTTTCCGTGCCGAACAGCTGTGCCTGGCCCACGCCTGCCACACGCTGGATTTCGGGAACGATGTTGCGCGAGGCATAGTCGCCCAGGGCCACCGTGTCATAGGCCTTGGCGTCCTCGGACGACAGCATGATGAACAGCAGGAAGTTGGACGACGCCTTGTCCACGCGAACGCCCTGCTGCGTCACCGAAGCAGGCAGGCGCGGCGTGGCGCGCGAGAGGCGGTTTTGCACGTCCACCTGCGCCAGGTCCACGTTGGTGCCGGCCTCGAAGCTGATGGTGATGCTGCCCGTGCCGTCGGCCTGGGCCACAGACTCCATGTAGACTAGGCCGGGCGAGCCGTTCATCTCGCGCTCGATCACGGACAGCACGCTGTCTTCGAGCACCTTCGCGGACGCGCCTGGATAGGCCGTGTTGATGACGATGGCCGGAGGAGCCACCTTGGGGTATTGAGCGATCGGGAGCTTGGTCAGCGCGATACCACCGAGGACGATGATGAACAGCGCGACGACCCATGCAAAGATCGGTCTGTCGATAAAGAACTTGGCCATTGCTGAGCCCCTTGATTACTTCTTGTCTGCCTGGTCCGCAGGCTTGGCATCGGCTGCGGCTTGCGGGGCTGGCGCTGCCGTGCCGGCCGGCTTCTGGGCGCCTGCGGCCTCGGGCTGCCACGGTACGGGCTTGACCGGCGTGCCGGGTGGCAGCATCTGCAGCTTCTGGAAGCCGTCGACCATCACCTTCTCGCCCGCCTGCAGGCCTTCGCTGACCAGCCACTGGTTGTTCTGGGCCGTGGTCACCTTCACTTGGCGCTTGGTGATCTTGCCGTCGTCGCTGACCACGCTCACGGTGTCGCCGGTCTCGGTGCGCGTCACCGCCTGCTGGGGCACGGCAATGGCGTTGGACGCCTGGGCCTGCTCCATGCGCACGCGCACATACATGCCGGGCAGCAGCAATCCCTTGGGATTGGGCACCTCGGCACGCAGCGTGACCTGGCCGGTGGAGCTGTCCACGGTCAGGTCGGTGAACAGCAGCTTGCCCTTGAGTTCGTAGGCCGTGCCATCGTCCAGGCGCACCTCGACGCTGGCGGCTTCGGCGCCATCGGCCTTCTTGAGCTTGCCCTGCTCCATCGCGCGGCGCAGCCGGAAGGCTTCGCTGGACGACTGGGTGAAATTCACATAGACCGGATTGATCTGCTGGACCACGGCCAGCGGGGTCGCCTCGCCTTGGCCGACCAGCGCGCCTTCGGTCACCAGAGACTGGCCGATGCGGCCAGAAATGGGGGCGGTGACGCTGGTATAGCCAAGATTGATCTCGGCGGTCCGCACGGAGGCCTTGCCGGCCGCGACGTCAGCCTGGGCCTGCTTGTAGGCAGCCTCTGCATTGACGAAGTCCTGCTTGCTGATCGCGTTGGCGGCAACCAGCGGGCGGTAGCGTTCCAGTTGCGCCAGTGCCTGGGCCTGGTTGGCCTCGGCACGGGCCTGCGTGGCCTTGGCACTTTGCAGCGTCGCCTGGTAGGGCGCCGGATCGATGCGGTACAGCACCTGGCCGGCCTTCACGTCGCTGCCCTCCTTGAACAGGCGCTCCTGCACGATGCCGGCGCTGCGGGCCCGGATCTGGGCCACGCGGCGCGCGTCCACGCGGCCGGGCAACTCGGTCACAAGTCCCACATCGGCGGGGGTGGCCACCACCACACCTACAGGGACGGCGGGCATCTGCTGCTGTGCGGCAGCTTGTTCTTCGGGCTTTTTCCCGCAGGCGGCCATGGCCATTGCGGCGGTGACGGCCAGGGCCACGGTGGTGAGGCGCAGACTGTTGTAAGGGGACGGAGCGGCTGACACATTGCTGCGTGTGCTGGGCATGATGGGTCCTTGTGCTGAATCAAATAACGATGTTGACGTTCCGGTCAGCGCTATCCGGAACGCCCGTGTCCACGGGCAAGTCGCGGATTATACATACATACATGAATGTATAATGACCGCAGTTGCTGCAAGGCGGCGCGAAGCATGGCGTAGCGTGGCATGGCCGGGCTCAACGATGGAAGGAAATACATCTTGGCACGACGAACGAAAGAAGATGCGTTTGCAACGCGCAACAGTCTGCTGGACGCTGCGGAGCAAGTGTTCTACGAGCAGGGTGTCGCCCGGGCCTCGCTCAACGAGATTGCCCAGCGAGCCGGCGCCACGCGCGGTGCGGTCTACTGGCATTTCAAGGACAAGCTGGATCTCTTCTATGCCATGCTGGATCGCGTCACGCTCCCGCTGGAGCAGGCCGCTCAGGGCGACTGCGAAGATGACTCCGAATGCGATGCGCTGGAATATGTGCGGCGCCTGATGGCGGTGGTCTTCGGGCGCATTGCGGATGACGACAGCACGCGGCGCGTCTTCGAGATCCTGTTGCTCAAGGTGGAGTACGTGGGCGAACTCATGCCGGTGCAGGAGCGCAATCGCGCGGCACTGGACTCCTTTTCGTCCCGGCTGGAGCTGGCGCTTTGTACCGCCGCCGAAAGCCATGCGGTCACCATGCCCATGTCGGCGCACCAGGCATCGATCGCACTGTGCGCCATGTTTGACGGGCTGCTGCAGAGCTGGCTGCTGGGGCGGGCTTTCGATCTCAAGCAAGTGGGTGCCCAGGCGGTGGATGTCTGCCTGCGCGGGCTGGGCTTCACGGTTTCGGAGGCTCCTGCCCAATGAGCGGGCGGGGCCGCGGGGCTTGTACGCGGTAGTGCAAAGTCATGCGACAATCATCGGCTTGTGCAGGGCAGCGATGCCTTGAGCGGCTGTAGCTCAGTGGATAGAGTATTGGCCTCCGAAGCCAAGGGTCGTGGGTTCGATCCCCGCCAGCCGCGCCACATTTTTCTTGGATCGCCTCGGTGGCCTGAGAAAAAAATGCACTGAATTTTTTCAGACGAAAAAAACGGTGCTAGAATTCAAATCTCTTCGGAGGGGTGCCCGAGTGGCTAAAGGGGGCAGACTGTAAATCTGTTGGCTTACGCCTACACTGGTTCGAATCCAGTCCCCTCCACCAGTAATGGTGAAGAAGAGAAGTCATCTGAAAAGGTGGCAGCGTGCAGTCAATCTGTGCGGGAGTAGTTCAATGGTAGAACCCTAGCCTTCCAAGCTAATGACGCGGGTTCGATTCCCGTCTCCCGCTCCAGTTTGCAAGCAAAGTTTTTTGAGGTTGCTTCGGCGGCTTCAAGGCCCATGTGGCTCAGTGGTAGAGCACTCCCTTGGTAAGGGAGAGGTCGGCAGTTCGATCCTGCCCATGGGCACCATTCTCTCTGGTGCGCTCGCTAGATGGGGTTGCGCCAAATCCTGTTGTAGTGATTTAGATTTTTTTCGGAGTCGGAAAAATGGCTAAAGAAAAATTCGAGCGTACCAAGCCCCACGTCAACGTGGGCACCATCGGTCACGTGGACCACGGCAAGACGACCCTGACGGCTGCCATCGCCACCGTTCTGTCCAAGAAGTTCGGCGGCGAAGCCAAGGCTTACGACCAGATCGACGCAGCACCTGAAGAAAAGGCCCGCGGCATCACGATCAACACCGCCCACGTCGAGTACGAAACGGCCAACCGCCACTACGCTCACGTTGACTGCCCCGGCCACGCCGACTACGTCAAGAACATGATCACCGGCGCTGCTCAGATGGACGGCGCTATCCTGGTGTGCTCGGCCGCTGACGGCCCGATGCCCCAGACCCGCGAGCACATCCTGCTGGCTCGTCAGGTGGGCGTGCCCTACATCATCGTGTTCCTGAACAAGTGCGACATGGTGGACGACGAAGAGCTGCTGGAGCTGGTCGAAATGGAAGTGCGCGAGCTGCTGGCCAAGTATGACTTCCCCGGCGACGACACCCCCATCATCCGCGGCTCGGCCAAGCTGGCCCTGGAAGGTGACGCAAGCGACAAGGGCGAGCCCGCCATCCTGCGTCTGGCTGAAGCCCTGGACACCTACATCCCCACGCCCGAGCGCGCTGTGGACGGTGCCTTCGCAATGCCCGTGGAAGACGTGTTCTCGATCTCCGGCCGTGGCACCGTGGTGACCGGTCGCGTTGAGCGCGGCATCATCAAGGTCGGCGAAGAAATCGAAATCGTCGGTATCCGCGACACCCAGAAGACCATCGTCACCGGCGTGGAAATGTTCCGCAAGCTGCTGGACCAAGGCCAGGCTGGCGACAACGTGGGCCTGCTGCTGCGCGGCACCAAGCGTGAAGACGTGGAACGCGGCCAAGTGCTGTGCAAGCCCGGCTCCATCAAGCCCCACACCCACTTCACGGCTGAGGTGTACGTGCTGTCCAAGGACGAAGGTGGTCGCCACACTCCGTTCTTCAACAACTACCGTCCCCAGTTCTATTTCCGCACGACCGACGTGACCGGCTCCATCGAGCTGCCCGCCGACAAGGAAATGGTGATGCCTGGCGATAACGTGTCGATCACCGTCAAGCTGATCGCCCCCATCGCCATGGAAGAAGGTCTGCGCTTCGCTATCCGCGAAGGCGGCCGTACCGTGGGCGCTGGCGTGGTTGCCAAGATCATTGCCTAATTGATTCGTAGGGGTATAGCTCAATTGGCAGAGCGTCGGTCTCCAAAACCGAAGGTTGTAGGTTCGATTCCTACTGCCCCTGCCACCTGATGGTGGAATCGCAACGAGCCCGCCCCAAAGCGGGCTTCGGTGTCTTGGCGTTGCGCAAAAAATGCGCATTAGAAATGGATTATGGCCACTACTCAGGTTGAAACGGTCAGCTCCGGAGCTGACAAAGCCAAGCTTGCCGCAGTCGCGGCTTTAGTCGTTGCTGCGATCGCAGGTTTCTATCTGCTGAGCAAGCAAGGTCCCATCGTTCAGTGGCTGGTGCTGCTGGTCGGTCTGGCTGCGGCTGCTGGCACGTTCCTTGTTTCCGAGCCCGGAAAGCGTTTCGTCAGCTTTGCGCAGGATGCCTGGCGCGAAGTCAAGAAGGTCGTCTGGCCGACGCGCAAGGAGACCATGCAGATGACCTTGTACGTCTTCGGCTTTGTGGTCATCATGGCCTTGTTCCTGTGGTTCACGGACAAGACGCTGGAGTGGGTCCTGTATGACCTGATTTTGGGCTGGAGGAAGTAATGGATGCTGTCGAAACAGGTGTGAACGACGGAGGGGCAACGCCTGCCAATCCGGATCTGCGCTGGTACATCGTCCATGCCTACTCCGGCATGGAAAAGGCAGTGGAGCGCAACATCATCGAGCGCATCGCGCGTTCGGACATGCAGTCCAAGTTCGGCCGCATCCTGGTTCCCACCGAGGAAGTGGTGGAGATGAAGAACGGCCAGCGCCGTACCACCGAACGCCGCTTGTTCCCTGGCTACGTGTTCGTCGAGATGGTCATGGACGACGACACCTGGCACCTGGTCAAGCACACCAGCAAGGTGACGGGTTTCGTGGGTGGTGCCAAGAACCGCCCCGCACCGATCTCCGAAGAGGAAGTGCGCAAGATCGTCAGCCAGATGCAGGAAGGCACGGACAAGCCGCGCCACAAGATCGAATTCATGCCCGGCGAACTGGTGCGTGTCAAGGAAGGCCCCTTCACGGACTTCAATGGCTCGGTCGAAGAGGTCAACTACGAAAAGAGCCGCCTGCGCGTCTCGGTGATGATCTTCGGTCGCTCCACGCCGGTCGAGCTTGAATTTGCCCAGGTTGAAAAAACCTGAGTTACCGCTTACAATCTCTGGCTCTGCATTTTTAGGCTCGGTGCAGGGCGTGTCAGCAAGAGTCTTTTAACCACCGGGGAGCTGCCGGCTGCAACTGTTGTTGGTTGGGCCGGCGGCGCTATACCCGCAAGGAGCATTCAATGGCGAAGAAAATCGTCGGCTTCATCAAGCTGCAAGTGCCAGCTGGTAAGGCCAATCCCTCTCCTCCGATCGGTCCTGCGCTGGGTCAGCGCGGCCTCAACATCATGGAATTCTGCAAGGCGTTCAACGCCCAGACCCAAGGTGTCGAGCCCGGCCTGCCCCTGCCCGTGGTCATCACGGCCTTTGCCGACAAGAGCTTCACCTTCATCATCAAGACGCCTCCGGCGACTGTGCTGATCAAGAAGGCCATCAAGCTGGACAAGGGCTCCTCCAACCCCCTGAAGAACAAGGTCGGCAAGATCACCCGCGCTCAGCTGGAAGAGATCGCCAACACCAAGCTGAAGGACATGAACGCTGCTGACGTCGACGCCGCCGTGCGTACGCTGGCTGGTTCGGCCCGTTCGATGGGCGTGATTGTGGAGGGCGTGTAAATGGCCAAGTTGACCAAGAAGCAAAAGGCTCTCCAGGGCAAGGTGGAGTCCACCAAGCTGTACGCTTTCGCCGACGCCGTGGCGCTGGTGAAGGAAGCCGCCACCGCCAAGTTCGATGAATCCATCGACGTGGCCGTGCAACTGGGCGTGGACGCCAAGAAGTCTGACCAAGTGGTTCGTGGCGCCGTCGTGCTGCCCCACGGCACTGGCAAGACCGCCCGCGTGGCCGTGTTCGCCCAAGGCGCCAAGGCTGAAGAAGCCAAGGCTGCTGGCGCCGACGTGGTCGGCATGGACGACCTGGCTGCCCGCGTGAAGGCTGGCGACATGCCCTTCGACGTGGTCATCGCTGCCCCCGACGCCATGCGCGTCGTCGGTACGCTGGGTCAGATCCTGGGCCCGCGCGGCCTGATGCCCAACCCCAAGGTGGGTACGGTGACTCCCGATGTGGCCACGGCCGTGAAGAACGCCAAGGCTGGTCAGGTGCAATACCGTGTCGACAAGGCCGGCATCATCCACGCCACCATCGGCCGCCGCTCGTTCGACAACGAGAAGCTGCAAGGCAACCTGGCTGCGCTGATCGACGCCCTGAACAAGTCCAAGCCCGCCTCGAGCAAGGGCCTGTACCTGCGCAAGGTGGCTGTTTCGTCGACCATGGGTGTGGGCGTTCGCGTCGACACGCAAACCATCTCGGCCTGATAGCCAAGAAATCTTGAGGCGGCTTGCGGGCTGCTTCAGTGGTGGGCCGGCGCAGCGATGCGCCGGGTCATCCAAGACCGTTGGTGTGCCTTGCGGCACTTAAACCTCAGGGGCCAACGCAGATGGCGATCCCGCTGCAGATGGATGCATTTCCAAAACAGTTGGTCGCTGCAACAAGAGCGCGCATGAGGGGCCTGCCCCGAGTGTGCATTTGAAGGAGTAGACCTTGAGTCTTAATCGCAGTGAGAAAGAAGCGGTCATCAATGAAGTGACCAGCCTC
Source organism: Delftia sp. 11MD (assembly GCF_050907895.1). Classification (NCBI taxonomy): domain Bacteria; kingdom Pseudomonadati; phylum Pseudomonadota; class Betaproteobacteria; order Burkholderiales; family Comamonadaceae; genus Delftia; species Delftia sp. 11MD. The sequence goes on from NZ_CP194333.1 coordinate 511,371, forward strand.
GCCGCAAAAGCTCAAACGCTTGTGATCGCGGAATACCGCGGCATCACGGTCGCCGACATGACCAAACTGCGCGTTGACGCCCGCAGCAAGGGTGTGAGCCTGAGCGTGTTGAAGAACACGCTGGCCCGCCGTGCTGTGGCTGGCAGCCAGTTCGACGTTGTCGCCGACCAGATGACCGGCCCTCTGATCTATGGCTTCTCTGAAGACGCAGTGGCTGCCGCCAAGGTGGTGGCCGACTTCGCGAAAACCAACGACAAGCTGGTGATCCGCGGTGGTGCGTTTGCAGGCAAGGCCCTGGACGTGAACGGTGTGAAGCAACTGGCGAACATCCCCTCGAAGGAAGTTCTGCTGGCACAACTGTGTGGCTTGCTGATGTCGCCTATCTCGCGTACGGCCGTTGTGCTGGGCGCCCTGGCGGCAAAGAAGAGCGAAGGCTCTGCCGAAGAACCGGCAGCCGAAGCAGTCGCAGCCTGAGCGCGCGGCAGTTAACCAATATTGTTAGGAAATCAAAATGGCATTCGATAAAGACGCATTTCTGACCGCGCTCGACGGCATGACGGTCCTGGAACTCAATGACCTGGTGAAGGCCATTGAAGAGAAGTTCGGCGTGAGCGCTGCCGCCATGGCCGCTCCCGCTGCTGGTGGCGCTGCTGGCGGCGCTGCTGCTGCAGAAGAAAAGACCGAGTTCAACGTTGTGCTGACCGAAGCCGGCGCGAACAAGGTTTCCGTCATCAAGGCCGTGCGTGAAATCACCGGCCTGGGTCTGAAGGAAGCCAAGGACCTGGTCGACGGCGCTCCCAAGAACGTCAAGGAAGGCGTTGCCAAGGCTGACGCTGAAGCCGCTGTGAAGAAGCTGGTGGAAGCCGGTGCCAAGGCTGAACTGAAGTAATTCAGTCCTCTCAAGGGCTGGAGGCTCCGAAAAAGGGCCTCCAGCCTTTGGCGCTTGTGGAGAGCGTATCCATAGAGCACACTAGAAAGCGGTCTGGAGCAGCCTGTTTTCTAGTGTCTTCTGACAACCCGACAGCAGAAGATGCCTTGGTTCGGGCGATGTGCAACGCATCGCCGTCAGCCATGGTTGGTAGTGGCCAACCGCCAAGCCCGCAGGGAGCTTTCCATGTGGGGCAGTCGTCGCAGACCCAGGACTCATGTCTTTGCCCGGAGATCTCATGGCCTATTCTTACACCGAACGCAAGCGAATCCGCAAAAGCTTCGGGAGCCGCGACAGCGTGCTCGAAGTGCCTTACCTGCTGCAGATGCAAAAAGATGCATATACCGCATTCTTGCAGGCAGATGTAGCCCCCAAAAAACGCACCATCGAAGGCCTGCAAGCGGCCTTCAACTCTGCCTTCCCCATCGTCTCCCACAACGGTTTTGTGGAGATGAAGTTCGTCGAGTACAACCTCGCCAAGCCTGCTTTCGATGTGCGCGAGTGCCAGACCCGTGGTCTGACCTTCGCCTCTGCCGTGCGCGCCAAGGTTCAGCTGATCATCTATGACCGTGAGTCTTCGACCTCGCAGTCCAAGGTGGTCAAGGAAGTCAAGGAGCAAGAGGTCTACATGGGCGAAGTGCCCCTGATGACCGACAAGGGCTCGTTCATCATCAACGGCACCGAGCGCGTCATCGTCTCGCAGCTGCACCGCTCGCCTGGCGTGTTCTTCGAACACGACAAGGGCAAGACCCACAGCTCGGGCAAGCTGCTGTTCTCGGCACGCATCATTCCTTACCGCGGTTCGTGGCTGGACTTCGAGTTCGACCCCAAGGACCTGCTGTTCTTCCGCGTCGACCGTCGTCGCAAGATGCCCGTGTCCATTCTGCTGAAGGCCATCGGCCTGACGCCGGAATCGATCCTGGCCAATTTCTTCGTCAACGACAACTTCCGCCTCATGGATTCGGGCGCGCAGATGGAGTTCGTCCCCGAGCGCCTGCGCGGCGAGGTCGCGCGCTTCGACATCACCGACAAGTCGGGCAAGGTCGTGGTCGCCAAGGACAAGCGCGTCACTGCTCGCCACACGCGTGAGCTGGAGCAGTCGGGCACCAAGTTCATCAGCGTCCCCGAAGATTTCCTGATCGGCCGCGTGGTCGCCAAGAACATCGTCGATCCAGACACTGGCGAGATCATCGCCAAGGCCAACGAAGAGCTGACCGAGTCCCTGCTCAAGAAGCTGCGCAGCGCCGGCATCCAGGATCTGCAGTGCATCTACACGAACGAGCTGGACCAGGGCGCCTACATTTCGCAGACCCTGCGCACCGACGAAACCGTCGATGAGTTCGCTGCGCGCGTGGCCATCTACCGCATGATGCGCCCCGGCGAGCCGCCGACCGAGGACGCCGTGCAGGCCCTGTTCCAGCGTCTGTTCTACAACCCCGACACCTACGATCTTTCGCGCGTGGGCCGGATGAAGTTCAACGCCAAGGTCGGCCGCGATGGCGCCACCGGCCCCATGGTGCTGTCCAACGAGGACATCCTGGCCGTGGTCAAGATCCTGGTGGATCTGCGCAACGGCAAGGGCGAGGTCGATGACATCGACCACCTGGGCAACCGCCGCGTGCGTTGCGTGGGCGAACTGGCCGAGAACCAGTACCGCACGGGCCTGGCACGTATCGAGAAGGCCGTGAAGGAGCGTCTGGGTCAGGCCGAGCAAGAGCCGCTGATGCCCCATGACCTGATCAACAGCAAGCCGATTTCGGCCGCCCTGAAGGAATTCTTCGGTGCGTCGCAGCTGTCGCAGTTCATGGACCAGACCAATCCTCTGGCCGAAATCACGCACAAGCGTCGCGTCTCGGCCCTGGGCCCGGGCGGTCTGACGCGCGAGCGCGCAGGCTTCGAAGTGCGCGACGTGCACGTGACCCACTACGGCCGCGTCTGCCCTATCGAAACGCCTGAAGGCCCGAACATCGGCCTGATCAATTCGCTGGCCCTGTACGCCCGCCTGAACGAGTACGGCTTCATCGAGACGCCTTACCGTCGCGTGGCCGACGGCAAGGTCACGATGGAGATCGACTACCTGTCGGCCATCGAGGAAGGCAAGTACATCATCGCCCAGGCCAATGCCGAGCTGGATGCCGAAGGCCGCCTGATCGGCGACCTGGTGTCGGCGCGCGAAAAGGGTGATTCGACCCTGGTGTCGGCCGAGCGCGTTCAGTACATGGACGTGTCGCCCGCACAGATCGTGTCGGTGGCTGCCTCGCTGATTCCGTTCCTGGAGCACGATGACGCGAACCGCGCATTGATGGGCGCCAACATGTCGCGTCAGGCCGTGCCTGTGCTGCGTCCCGAAAAGCCCATGGTGGGCACGGGCATCGAGCGCGTGGCGGCAGTGGACTCCGGCACCGTGGTGACGGCAACCCGCGGCGGTATCGTGGACTATGTCGATGCAACGCGCATCGTGGTCCGCGTGAACGATGCGGAAGCCGTGGCCGGCGAAGTCGGCGTGGACATCTACAACCTCATCAAGTACCAGCGTTCCAACCAGAACACCAACATCCACCAGCGTCCCATCGTCAAGCGTGGCGACAAGCTGGCCAAGGGTGACGTGGTGGCCGACGGCGCATCGACCGACCTGGGCGAAATCGCCATCGGTCAGAACATGCTGATCGCCTTCATGCCCTGGAACGGCTACAACTTCGAGGATTCGATCCTGATCAACGAGCGCGTGGTGGCCGAAGACCGCTACACCTCGATCCATATCGAAGAACTCGTGGTGATGGCCCGCGACACCAAGCTCGGTGCCGAGGAAATCACGCGCGACATCCCGAACCTGTCCGAGCAGCAGCTCAACCGCCTGGACGAGTCCGGCATCATCTACGTGGGTGCGGAAGTACAGCCCGGCGATGTGCTGGTCGGCAAGGTCACGCCCAAGGGCGAGACCACGCTGACGCCTGAAGAGAAGCTGCTGCGCGCCATCTTCGGCGAGAAGGCTTCCGACGTGAAGGACACCTCGCTGCGCGTGGACCAGGGCTCGCAAGGCACCGTGATCGACGTGCAGGTCTTCACCCGTGAAGGCATCCAGCGCGACAAGCGTGCCCAGCAGATCATCGACGATGAACTCAAGCGCTACCGCCTGGACCTGAACGACCAGCTGCGCATCGTCGAGGCCGACGCCTTCGACCGTATCGAGAAGCTGCTCAATGGCCGCGTGGCCAACGGCGGCCCGCAAAAGCTGGCCAAGGGCGCCAAGATCGACAAGGCCTACCTGGACGGCGTGGAGAAGTTCCACTGGTTCGACATCCGTCCTGCAGAGGACGAGGTCGCCACCCAGCTCGAGTCCATCAAGAACTCGCTGGAGCAGACGCGCCACAGCTTCGACCTGGCTTTCGAAGAAAAGCGCAAGAAGCTCACCCAGGGCGACGAGCTGCCCGCTGGCGTGCTCAAGATGGTCAAGGTCTACCTGGCCGTCAAGCGCCGCCTGCAGCCCGGCGACAAGATGGCCGGCCGCCACGGCAACAAGGGCGTGGTCTCCAAGATCGTTCCGGTCGAGGACATGCCCTACATGGCCGACGGCTCCACTGCCGACATCGTGCTGAACCCGCTGGGCGTGCCTTCGCGCATGAACATCGGCCAGGTGCTGGAAGTGCATCTGGGCTGGGCCGGCAAGGGCCTGGGCCAGCGCATCGGCGACATGCTGCAGCAGGAAGCCCGTGCCGCCGAAATCCGTGCCTTCATGGAAGAGATCTACAACTCGCGCGGCCGCAAGGAAGACCTGGCCCAGCTCGATGACAACGAGATCGTGTCCATGGCGCAGGCGCTGACCACGGGCGTGCCGTTTGCCACGCCGGTGTTCGACGGCGCTTCCGAGCAGGAAATCCAGGACATGCTGCATCTGGCATATCCGGAAGAGCTGAAGGAGCGCAAGGGCCTGACCGAAAGCCGCACGCAGGCCTACCTGTATGACGGCCGCACCGGTGACCGCTTCGAGCGTCCGACCACCATCGGCTACATGCACTACCTGAAGCTGCACCACTTGGTCGACGACAAGATGCACGCCCGCTCCACGGGTCCGTACTCTCTGGTGACGCAGCAGCCCCTGGGCGGCAAGGCCCAGTTCGGCGGCCAGCGTTTCGGGGAAATGGAAGTGTGGGCGCTGGAAGCCTACGGCGCCGCCTATGTGCTGCAGGAAATGCTGACCGTGAAGTCCGACGACGTGGTGGGCCGTACCAAGGTGTACGAATCCATCGTCAAGGGCGAGCACGCCATCGAGGCAGGCATGCCCGAGTCGTTCAACGTGCTGGTCAAGGAAATCCGCTCCCTGGGCCTCGACATCGAGCTTGAGCGTTCTTAAATATTGAAAAGGGAAAGAGTCTTATGAAATCTCTACTCGACCTGTTCAAGCAATTCACGCCCGATGAGCATTTCGATGCCATCAAGATCGGTCTGGCTTCTCCCGAGAAGATCCGTTCCTGGTCCTTCGGCGAGGTGAAGAAGCCCGAGACCATCAACTACCGCACGTTCAAGCCCGAGCGCGATGGTCTGTTCTGCGCCAAGATCTTTGGCCCCATCAAGGACTACGAGTGCCTGTGCGGCAAGTACAAGCGCCTCAAGCACCGCGGCGTGATCTGCGAGAAGTGCGGCGTCGAAGTGACCCAGACCAAGGTGCGCCGCGAGCGCATGGGCCACATCGACCTGGCTGCGCCCTGCGCCCACATCTGGTTCCTGAAGTCGCTGCCGTCGCGTCTGGGCCTGGTGCTCGACATGACGCTGCGCGACATCGAGCGCGTGCTGTACTTCGAAGCCTACGTGGTGACCGACCCCGGCATGACCCCGCTGAAGAAGTTCAGCATCATGACCGAGGACGACTACGAGGCCAAGCGCACCGAGTACGGTGACGAGTTCGAAGCCAAGATGGGCGCCGAAGGCATCAAGGACCTGCTCGAAGGCATCGACATCGACGTCGAGACCGAGCGCCTGCGCGGCGACCTGACCGGCTCCGAAGTCAAGGTCAAGAAGAACGCCAAGCGCCTGAAGCTGCTGGAAGCGTTCAAGAAGTCCGGCATCAAGCCGGGCTGGATGGTCATGGAAGTGCTGCCCGTGCTGCCCCCGGACCTGCGTCCGCTGGTGCCGCTGGACGGCGGCCGCTTCGCAACGTCCGACCTGAACGACCTGTATCGCCGCGTCATCAACCGCAACTCGCGTCTGCGCCGCCTGCTGGAGCTGAAGGCTCCGGAAATCATCGCGCGCAACGAAAAGCGCATGCTGCAGGAAGCAGTGGACTCGCTGCTGGACAACGGCCGCCGTGGCAAGGCCATGACGGGCGCCAACAAGCGTGCCCTGAAGTCGCTGGCCGACATGATCAAGGGCAAGAGCGGCCGTTTCCGCCAGAACTTGCTGGGCAAGCGCGTGGACTACTCGGGCCGTTCCGTGATCACGGTGGGTCCGTACCTCAAGCTGCACCAGTGCGGTCTGCCCAAGCTGATGGCGCTGGAACTGTTCAAGCCCTTCATCTTCGCGCAGCTCGAGCAGCGCGGCATCGCCACCACCATCAAGGCGGCGAAGAAGGAAGTGGAATCCGGCACGCCCGTGGTGTGGGACATCCTCGAAGAGGTCATCAAGGAGCACCCGGTCATGCTGAACCGTGCTCCCACGCTGCACCGCCTGGGCATCCAGGCCTTCGAGCCCATCCTGATCGAAGGCAAGGCCATCCAGCTGCACCCGCTCGTCTGCGCGGCCTTCAACGCCGACTTCGACGGTGACCAGATGGCCGTCCACGTTCCGCTGTCGGTGGAAGCACAGATGGAAGCCCGCACGCTGATGCTGGCCTCCAACAACGTGCTGTTCCCCGCATCGGGCGAGCCCTCCATCGTTCCTTCGCAGGACGTGGTGCTGGGTCTGTACCACGCGACGCGCGAGCGCATCAACGGCAAGGGCGAGGGCATGGTCTTCGCCGACATCGGCGAAGTGCAGCGCGCGCTGGACGCCGAGCAGGTCGAGCTGGCCGCCAAGATCAGCGTTCGCCTGACCGAGTGGACGAAGAACAAGGACTCCGGCGAGTTCGAGCCTTCGACCAGCCTGGTGGAAACCACCGTGGGCCGCGCCCTGATGTCCGAGATCCTTCCCAAGGGCCTGCCGTTCAGCCACATGAACAAGGCGCTCAAGAAGAAGGAGATCTCCAAGCTCATCAATGCCTCGTTCCGCAAGTGCGGTCTGAAGGCCACGGTGGTGTTTGCCGACAAGCTGCTGCAAAACGGCTTCCGCCTGTCCACGCACGCCGGCATCTCGATCGCCATCGGCGACATGCTGGTGCCGCCGCAAAAGGCCGAGATCATCGGCCGTGCCGAAGCCGAGGTGAAGGAGATCGAGCAGCAGTACGTCTCCGGTCTCGTGACCGCTGGCGAGCGCTACAACAAGGTGGTGGACATCTGGGGCAAGGCCGGCGACGAAGTCTCCAAGGTCATGATGGCCCAGCTGGCCAAGGAAAAGGTCATCGACCGCCACGGCAACGAAGTCGAGCAGGAATCGTTCAACGCCATCTACATGATGGCCGACTCCGGCGCCCGCGGCTCGGCCGCGCAGATCCGCCAGCTGGCCGGCATGCGTGGCCTGATGGCCAAGCCTGACGGCTCCATCATCGAGACGCCCATTACGGCGAACTTCCGTGAAGGCCTGAACGTTCTGCAGTACTTCATCTCCACCCACGGCGCCCGAAAGGGTCTGGCCGACACGGCGTTGAAGACGGCCAACTCCGGCTACCTGACGCGTCGTCTGGTGGACGTGACGCAGGATCTGGTGGTCAACGAGGACGATTGCGGCACGAGCAATGGCGCACTGATGCGCGCCATCGTCGAAGGCGGTGAAGTCATCGAATCGCTGCGCGACCGCGTGCTGGGCCGTACCACGGCCGAGGACGTCGTGCATCCCGAGACGCTGGCCGTGCTGCTGCCCGCAGGCACGCTGCTCAACGAAGACGTGATCGACGAGCTGGAATCGCAAGGCGTGGACGAGATCAAGGTCCGCACCGCGCTGACCTGCGAGACCCGCTACGGCCTGTGCGCCAAGTGCTACGGCCGCGACCTGGGCCGCGGCGGCCTGATCAACCTCGGCGAAGCCGTGGGTGTGATCGCCGCCCAGTCCATCGGCGAGCCCGGCACGCAGCTGACCATGCGTACCTTCCACATCGGTGGTGCCGCTTCGCGCGCTGCCATCGCCTCGAGCGTGGAAGCCAAGTCCAACGGCTCCATCAGCTTCAACAGCACGATGCGCTACGTCAGCAACACCAAGGGTGAGCTGGTCGTGATTTCGCGTTCGGGCGAAATCGTCATCAGCGACAACGGCCGCGAGCGTGAGCGCCACAAGGTGCCCTACGGCGCCGTGCTGACCGTCAGGCCCGACCAGCAGGTCAAGGCCGGTCTGATCCTGGCCAACTGGGATCCGCTGACCCGACCCATCATTACCGAGTACGCCGGCCAGGTGCGCTTCGAGAATGTGGAAGAGGGCCTGACCGTGGCCAAGCAGGTCGATGAAGTGACCGGCCTGTCCACGCTGGTGGTGATCGATCCCAAGCGCCGTGGCTCTGCCAAGGTCGTGCGTCCCCAGGTCAAGCTGATCGATGCCAACAACCAGGAAGTCAAGATCCCCGGCACCGACCACTCGGTGACGATCGGCTTCCAGGTCGGCGCGCTGATCCAGGTGCGTGACGGCCAGGACGTGGGCCCCGGCGAAGTGCTGGCCCGTATCCCTGTCGAAGGCCAGAAGACCCGCGACATTACCGGCGGTCTGCCCCGCGTGGCCGAGCTGTTCGAAGCCCGCACGCCCAAGGACAAGGGCACGCTGGCCGAGATGACCGGCACCATTTCCTTCGGCAAGGAAACCAAGGGCAAGGTGCGCATGCAGATCACCGATCTGGATGGCAAGGTCTGGGAAGAACTCGTGCCCAAGGAAAAGAACATCCTGGTGCACGAAGGCCAGGTGGTCAACAAGGGTGAGTCCATCGTCGACGGCCCGGCCGATCCGCAGGACATCCTGCGCCTGCTGGGCATCGAGGAGCTGTCGCGCTACATCGTCGATGAAGTGCAGGACGTCTACCGCCTGCAGGGTGTGAAGATCAACGACAAGCACATCGAGGTGATCGTTCGCCAGATGCTGCGCCGCGTCGTGGTCGAGAACACCGGCGACTCGACCTACATCGCTGGCGAGCAGGTCGAGCGTTCGGAGATCCTCAATACCAACGAGGCGCTGCAGCGCGAAGGCAAGATCCCCGCCACGTACTCCAACGTGCTGCTGGGTATTACCAAGGCATCGCTGTCGACCGACTCCTTCATCTCTGCCGCGTCGTTCCAGGAAACGACCCGCGTGCTCACCGAGGCTGCCATCATGGGCAAGCGCGACGAGCTGCGTGGCCTGAAGGAAAACGTCATCGTGGGTCGCCTGATCCCCGCTGGTACGGGTCTGGCATACCACCAGGCGCGCAAGGCCAAGGACGCCATGGACGACGCAGAGCGCCGCGCCATCGCCGACGCCGAAGCGGCCGAACTGGCCGGTGTGATGGCTGACGACGACGCTGGCGTGGCTGCCGTCGCCGGTGACGCTTCCGCTGACTGATAGGCGGTGTCACCCCCTGAGCGGCTGTGCCGCTTCCCCCTCTCTCGCTACGCGGGAGGGGGACGACGCCCTCGCTGCGGGGGCGGCCCTTGCTCGGCGTCCCTCTTGTTGGGACATGCTGTCTCCTAGAGCAGTGCATGGCGCAAGTGCTTGATGATGTGACGCTCCCGGCCTGCCCTGCGCAGGCGGGAGCGTTTTTCTTTGGGAATAACCAGAGTTCGGCCGGACCAGCTTCCGGCCGGGCCATTGCAGACGATGTGGTCCTTGTCTCTTGAATGGATGCTGCTGGCACTGCTGGTGTTCTGGGCCGTCGGCGCATACAACCGGCTGGCCCGGCTGCGCAGCGGCTGCGTGCAGCAGTTCGGTACGCTCGATGCATACCTGGGCCAGTGGCATGCCATGCTGCAGGCCTTCGAGGCACAGCCCAAGGGCGAAGGCCAAAGCCCCGCCCTTGTGCATGCCCAGGCCGCGCTGCACCAGACCGCCGCGCAGTTGCAGGCGGCGCTGGTCGATGCCCGTGGCCGGCCGCTGCGCGAGAGCGCGCTGGCCTCGCTGGAGCATGCCTGCTCGGCGCTGGAGGTGGCCTGGCAGGCCATGACCAAGGTCGCCGTTGACACCGGCGCCGGCGCCGCTGGCACTGGCACTGCGCCATCAGATGTCCCGTCGCCGGACCCCGAACCGCTGCAGCCCTGGCAGCAGCGCTGGACCGAGCACCAGGTGCGCAACCGCCTGGGACTGCAGCAATTCAACGCCGCGGCCGAGCGCTACAACGCCGCCATCGCGCAATATCCGGCCAGGCTGCTGGCCTGGCTGCTGGGCTTTCGCCCGGTGCGCAGCCTGCTGGTCGAACCTGCGCCCAGCAAGGTGCAGGAAAGTGGAACATGAACCAACGCACGCATTCTTCCCCGCGCCGCGCTGCGGCGCCCTCGCAGGCGCATGCCGCACCGGCCGCACCTCCTCTTTGGCAGCAGCTCGACGCCGTCGCCCAATGCCTGCAGGCCGTGCTCGAAGGCCAGTCCAGCCGCAGCGTGCTGGCGCGTGTGCCGCAGCCGCTGCGTCCCGGCGTGCAGGCCCTGCTGTTCCAGGTGCTGCGCCAGCTGGGCCGTGCCCAGGCGCTGCAAAAGCAGCTGGCCTCGCGCAACCCGCCGCCGCGCGTCAGCGCGTTGCTGAACACCGCCCTGGCCCTGGCCTGGGATGAATCTCGCGCGCCATACCCGCCGTTCACCCTGGTCAACCAGGCCGTGGAAGCGGCCAAGCAGGGGCCGACCCGCGCGCAGTCCGGCTTTGTCAACGCCTGCCTGCGCCGCTTTCTGCGCGAGCGCGATGCCCTGGTCGCCGCCACCGAAGCCCAGCCGCAGGCGGTCTGGAACCATCCCGCCTGGTGGATTGCCCGCCTGCGCAAGGACCATCCCGATCACTGGCAGGCCATCCTGCAGGCCAGCAACGAGCAGCCTCCGATGACGCTGCGCGTCAATCGCCAAAGGGCAGACCGCGCGCAGTACCAGGCGGCGCTGCAGGCCATGGACGTGCCATCGCTTGCCGTGGCCGACAGCGGCCTGCAACTGCAGCAGGCCTTGCCCGTGCAATCCCTGCCGGGCTTCGATCAGGGCCTGGCCTCCGTGCAGGATGCGGCGGCGCAACTGGCCGCACCGCTGCTGCTGCAAGGGCTGGAGCAGCCCGCCGGCCGAGCGTTGCGGGTACTTGATGCCTGCGCCGCCCCCGGTGGCAAGACGGCCCACCTGCTGGAATACGCAGCGCCGCAGACCCTGCAGGTCACGGCGCTGGAGATAGACGCCGAGCGCGCCGCGCGCATCGAGGACACGCTGGGAAGGCTGCAGTTGCAGGCGCAAGTGGTCGTGGCCGATGCGTCCCAGCCTGCGCAGTGGTTCGAGGCGCAATGCGGCGGCCAGCTGTTCGACGCCATCTTGCTGGACGCGCCCTGCACGGCCTCGGGCATCGTGCGGCGCCAGCCCGACGTGCGCTGGCTGCGCCGCGAAAGCGATGTGCACCAGCTGGCCCAGATCCAGTCCCGGCTGCTCGACACCCTGTGGCCCCTGCTGCAGCCTGGCGGGCGCCTGCTGTACTGCACCTGCTCGGTCTTCAGGCAAGAGGGCGAGGCACAGGTTCAAGCGTTTGTTGCACGCAACAGTGAGGCGCGAACACTGCCGGCGCCAGGGCATTTAATCCCGGGCAAGGACTACAAAGCCGGCATGCTGGCTGACAATGCTTTGGGTGACCACGACGGCTTCTTCTACGCCTTGCTGCAAAAGACGCGCTGACCCCCGTCCCCGGACCAGGTCGCCAGCCTGGCTGCGCCTGCTGGCGCGGCTGGCCGGGGCACTTGTGCTGGCCGCCGTGCTGGCCGGCCTGGGCCTGCAGGCCAGGGCCGATGCGCTGACCGCCGAGATCGGATCCATGCAGCTCGAGCGCTCCGACGATGGTCTGCTGCTGTCCGCCAATCTCCAGTTCGAGTTGCCCTACCAGATCGACGACGCGCTGCGCCAGGGCATTCCCATGTACTTCGTGGCCGAGGCCCAGGTCCAGCGTGAGCGCTGGTACTGGTCCGATCAGCAACTGGCCACCGCCAGCCGCCACTACCGCCTCAGCCACCAGCCGCTGACACGCCGCTGGCGCCTGCACATCTCCAATACCCCCTTCTCCAGCGCCGGGCTGGGGCTGGCCCTGGGCCAGACCTTCGAGACCCTGGAAGATGCGCTGTCCTCCATGCGGCGCATCTCGCGCTGGAAAATCATGGACACGGCACCCACGCAGTCGGGTGTCTCGGTGCAGCTGCGCTTTCGCATCGACCTGTCCCAGCTGCCAAGGCCGTTGCAGATCGGTGCGCTGGGCCGCTCGGGCTGGAACCTGCAGCTGTCGCGCGCCCAGATGCTGGAAGACGCGCCATGAACCGGGACACCGACGCCGACGAACGCATGGCCCTGCCGGCCTCGGCCGGCCTGTCGCGCGGCACGCGCTGGGCCGTGGGCGTGGGCGCCGGTCTCATGGGGCTGGTCGGCGTGCTGCTGCTGTTCCTGCTGACCCTGGCCACCAACAACCGGCTGGACTACGAGCGCAACTACAACTGGCTGTTCGCCGCCAACGTGGTCGTGGCCGGTCTGCTGCTGGCCATCCTGGTCTGGGGCGGCATCCGCCTGGCCATACGCCTGCAGCGGGGGCGCTTCGGCAGCCGCCTGCTGCTCAAGCTGGCCGGCATCTTCACGCTGGTGGGACTGGTGCCGGGCCTGCTGATCTACATCGTTTCCTACCAGTTCGTCTCGCGCTCCATCGAGAGCTGGTTCGACGTGCAGGTCGAGGGTGCGCTGTCGGCAGGCGTGAGCCTGGCCAGCTCCACGCTGGAGACCGTGGCCAACGACATGGCCAACAACACGCGCACCGCAGGCGCCCAGCTGTCCCAGGTCTCCGATGCGGGCGCCGCGCTGATCCTGGAGCGCGTGCGCGACCAGCTGGGTGCCACCGATGTCGTGCTCTGGAGTGCGTCGGAGCTTGCCGTCATGGGGCCCTCGCAGACCACGCGCAGCGGCGACTTCCCCGGCCTGCGCGCCATCGCCAGCGCAGGCCAGTCGCGCTTCAACCTGCAGCCCGAACGCCCCAGCGCGCAAATGCTGCGCTCGCTGCGCGAGCAGCGCGCCGTGGCCAGCATCGAAGGACTGGACGACGACGGCACGGCCCAGCCGGGTGCCACAGCGCCGAATGCCCAGGTCCGCACGCTGGCCGTGGTTCCCAACCCCAGCGTGGGACTGCTGACCGAGCCGCGTTATTTGCAGGCCACCATTGCACTGCCGCAGGCGCTGGTGACCAACGCCCTTGCCGTGCAGGCCGCCAACCGCGAATACCAGGAACGCGCGCTGGCACGCGGCGGCCTGCAGCGCATGTACATAGGCACGCTCACGCTCAGCCTGTTCCTGGCGGTCTTCGGCGCCGTGGTTCTGGCCATCGTGCTGGGCAACCAGCTGGCCAGGCCGCTGCTGCTGCTGGCCCAGGGCATGCGCGACGTGGCGCGCGGCGACCTGCGGCCCAAGCCGGCGCTGCAGACGCGCGACGAGATCGGCGGGCTCACGCGCTCCTTCGCGCTCATGACCCAGCAACTGGCCGATGCGCGCGCCGAGGCCAACCGCAGCATGGGCCAGCTCGATGCCGCACGCGGCAACCTGCAGACCATCCTCGACAACCTCACATCGGGCGTCATCGTGCTGGACGCGCGGGGCGCCATCGTCCTGAGCAATCCCGGGGCCACGCGCATACTGCGCGCGCCCATGGCCGTCCATGAAGGACGGGCGCTGTCCCAGGTGCCGGGGCTGGAGCAGTTCGGCGAAGTCGTGCAGGAGCAGTTCGCGCTCTTCCTGGGCGAGCAGGGGCGCGATCGCTGGCAACTGGTGCATGAGCTGCATGCCTCCACCGATGGCGGCGTCATCCAGCACACCACCACCCTGGTCATGCGCGGTGCGGAACTGCCCGATGCGCAGCGGCTGCTGGTCTTCGACGACATCTCAGAGATCGTCTCGGCCCAGCGCGCCCAGGCCTGGGGCGAGGTCGCGCGCCGTGTGGCCCATGAGATCAAGAACCCGCTCACGCCCATCCAGCTGTCGGCCGAGCGCATGGCCATGCGGCTGACCGACAAGCTGCAGCCGGCTGACCAGGCGCTGCTGGCCAAGTCCGTCAAGACCATCGTCGATCAGGTCGGCGCCATGAAGCGCCTGGTCGATGAATTCCGCGACTACGCGCGCCTGCCTGCCGCCAATCTGCAGTCGCTGGACCTCAACGCGCTGGTGACCGACGTGCTGCAGCTGTACGGTGAAGAGAACGCCGAAGTGCGCGTGGAGTGTGTGCTGGACCCGCAATGCCCGCCGATTTCCGGCGATGGCCAGCAGCTGCGCCAGGTCATTCACAATCTTTTGCAGAATGCCCAGGACGCCACGGCCCAGCGTGCGCAGGAAAGCGGCCAGCCCCCCGGCCCCGTGACCATAGAGACGCGCTGGAATGAGTCCACGCGCCGCGTGCGCCTGAGCATCAGCGACAGCGGCACGGGCTTCGCGGCCAACATCCTTCAACGGGCCTTCGAGCCCTATGTCACGACCAAGGCGCGGGGCACCGGACTGGGCCTGGCCGTGGTCAAGAAAATCGCAGACGAGCATGGCGCCCGCATCGACCTGGGCAACAGGGACGACGGCGGGGTGATTCAAGGTGCGCAAGTGTCGCTATCATTTGCGCCTGAGCGTACAGGATAGGCCTGACGCCCCCCCGCGCCTCAGCACATAGGCTTAAGACACATGGCAAACATACTGGTGGTCGACGACGAACTGGGGATCCGGGATTTGTTGTCGGAAATCCTCAACGACGAAGGTCATAGTGTGGACGTGGCCGAGAACGCCGGCCAGGCGCGCACGGCGCGCGCCTCCAACACCTACGACCTCGTGCTGCTCGACATCTGGATGCCCGACACCGATGGCGTATCGCTGCTCAAGGAATGGGCCTCGGCGGGCCAGCTGACCATGCCGGTCATCATGATGAGCGGCCACGCCACCATCGAGACGGCGGTGGAGGCCACGCGCATCGGTGCGCTGTCCTTCCTGGAAAAGCCCATCACCATGCAGAAGCTGCTCAAGGCGGTGGAGCAGGGCCTGGCGCGCAATGCCGCCAGCCAGGCGCCGGCTGCAGCGCCTGCCGCAGTGGCCGAGCCCGCCGACATCGCAGCCGTCGTCACGCCTGCGGCCAGCCGTGTGCCGGTGGACAACAACGTGCCGCATGCACACCAGGGTTTCGATCTGGACCGCCCCCTGCGCGAGGCGCGCGACGGTTTCGAGAAGGCCTACTTCGAGTTCCACCTGGCGCGCGAAGGCGGCTCCATGACCCGCGTGGCCGAGAAGACCGGCCTGGAGCGCACCCACCTGTACCGCAAGCTGCGCCAGCTGGGCGTGGACCTGGGCCGCAACAAGCGCGGATAGACTTTTTGAAGGAATTTTGGCTTTTTCGTTTTTGGGTCAAAAAATCCTGCATATAATCTAGTTCTCGGCCCGGTAGCTCAGTCGGTAGAGCAGAGGATTGAAAATCCTTGTGTCGGCGGTTCGATTCCGTCCCAGGCCACCAGATACAGTGAAAAAGATTACGGACTGCTTCGCAAGAAGCAGTCCGTTTTTCTTTGTGCCTCAGGCAATGCGTGATCCTGCCTGTGCTGCGGCCGCGTTCAGTCGTTCGCGCCCGCAATCGTCACCAGCAGCACGCAGCCCTGGTCGCCGCGCGCGTGCACATCGTGCAGCTCGCCGGCAGGCACCAGCACCACCGAGCCGGCCACCAGCCGCAGGCTGGCCAGGCGCGTGGCAATGCCGGCCTCGCCCGCCAGGCAGTGGATGGTGGCCTCGCCGGGGACCTGATGGCTGGGCAGGGCATGGCCGGGCGGCAGCACCAGGCGCAGCAGCTGCAGCTTCGGCGTTCGGATCAGGCTGGTGCTGATGGGCATGCCGTCGCGGGCGTGCAGGGCGATGACCTCCAGTGGCTTTGCGTGTTCGAGTGCCATGCTTGGCTCCTGCTTGATATGGGTCAGAAGGTGGTTGCGCCGCCGCCTCGCCGGTGCACTTGAAGATGTACGCTGGATGCATCTTATGCAGGCGCAGCGGGCCGGAAGGAGTGCACATCATGGCGCAATGGATGGAGCTGGAGGAACCCCTGAGAACCCGGGAGCCGGCGCCGCAATGGACGGCATTCCTCGAATTGGGATTTCGGCCGCTGTACCTGCTTGGCTGCCTCTGGGCCGCGCTGTCGGTGGCGCTGTGGGTCCATGCTCCGCAGTGGATCGCGGGGCGCATGCCCGGCGTGTTCTGGCACGCGCACGAGATGCTGTGGGCCTTCGTGGCCACCATCGCCGTGGGCTTTCTGTTCACGGCAGGCAGCAACTGGACAGGGCGCAATCCCCTGCAGGGCCGGGCATTGGGCGCGCTGTGCCTGCTGTGGCTGGTGGCCCGCGCAGGCTTCTTGCTGCCGGGGCCGCAGGCCTTTGCGGTCGCCGCGCTGTGCGAGACGGCCTTCTTCTGCTGGGCCGCGCTGGCGCTGGGCCGTGCCATTCAGGTGGCGCGCAGCCGGCGCAACTACGGGCTGCCCCTGCTGCTGGCCGGCCTGGGCGCGGCCGATGCGCTGTACCTGTGGTCCATCTGGCAAGGCGACTACGGCGCGCTGATGCAGCGCTTCAACGCAGGCCTGCTGTGCATGGCCGTGATTGCGCTGCTGATCGCGCGGCGCGTGATCCCCTTCTTCGCCATGCGCGCCGTGTCCGGCCTGCAGATCCCCATGCACACGGCCAGCGGCCAGTGGCAACTGGGTGCGGGCGTGGTGGCCATCGCCTGCCTGCTGGCGGGCTGGTGGCCGGGCCTGGCCGCCGGCCTGGCCGTGGCGGGCCTGATCGCCCTGTGGCAGGTGCTGGCCTGGAAGCCCCAGGCCGTGCGCCGCGTGCCGCTGCTGTGGATTCTCTACCTGGGCCACGCGGCGCTGGGTGCGGGCCTGCTGGTGGCCGGCGCGCATGCGGCCGGATGGGTGCTGCGCCCCGCCTGGCCCGTGCATGTGATCGGTGCGGGCGGCTTTGCCCTGCTCATCATCGGCATGTGCACACGGACGTCGATGGGCCACTTGGGCCTGCCGCTGCGCACCGACCGCAGCATGGTCGCCGCCTATGCCCTGGTCATTGCCGCTGCCGTGCTGCGCCTGGCGGCCCTGCTGCCCACGGCGCTGTCGCTGGCGGCGCTGCATGTCTCGGCCGCTGCCTGGGTATTGGCCTTTGCGCTGTACCTGTGGCGTTTCGCCCCGCTGCTGGTGCGCCCGCGTGCCGACCGGCAGGCATGATCGCAGGCCTGCCATGCGCCTGACC
This sequence comes from Delftia sp. 11MD, assembly GCF_050907895.1. Taxonomy (NCBI): domain Bacteria; kingdom Pseudomonadati; phylum Pseudomonadota; class Betaproteobacteria; order Burkholderiales; family Comamonadaceae; genus Delftia; species Delftia sp. 11MD. Next base: position 528,776 of record NZ_CP194333.1, read on the forward strand.
CTGATGACCGACTACGCGCTGCGCCTGCTCATGCATGTGGCGCGCCACCCCGGGCGGCTGTGCACGATTGCAGATATCGCCCAGGCCCATGCCATCTCCGAAGCCCATCTCATGAAGGTCACGCACCAGCTGGCGCTGCGCGGCTGGATCGTGACCGTGCGCGGCAAGGGCGGCGGCATGCGCCTGGCCCATGCGCCGGCCGACATCGGCCTGGGCGACGTGGTGCGCGGCATGGAGCCGGACCTTGCCATCGTCGAATGCTTCACGGGCACCAGCCCACCTGCCTGCACGCTTGCGCAGGACTGCCGGCTGGCCGGCGTGCTGGGCGGGGCGCTGGACAGCTTCCTGGCCCATCTGGACGGCTTCACGCTGGCCGATCTGCTGCCGGCTCCCGCATCCCTGCCGCTGCCCCTGCCGCACAGGAGGCGCGCATGAGCTACGGCCTGCTGCTGACCCTGCACCTGCTGGCTGCCATCGCCTTCGCGGGTACGGTGTTCTTTGAAGTGGTGCTGTTGGCCGGGGCGCGCCGCCACCTGCCCGCCATCGTGGCGCGCGCCACCGAGCAGGCGCTGGGCGACCGAGCGGTGGCCGTCATGCCCTGGGTGCTGCTGGTGCTGTACGGCGCGGGGCTGGGTCTGGCCTGGCAGCATCGCGCGGCACTGGCTGCAGCCTTTGCCGCTCCGCTGGCCAGCAGCTTCGGCCTGCTGCTGGCGCTCAAGATCGGGCTGGCGCTCAGCGTGTTCGGACATTTCCTGGCAGCCATGTGGTGGCGCCGGCGCGGTGTGCTGGGCGGGCGCCGCTCGCACCGCCTGCACCTGAGCGTGTTCTGCCACGTGCTGGCCATCGTGCTGCTGGCCAAGGCCATGTTCTACCTGCATTGGTAATGGACCCGCGCGGTCCCGGCCCGTGTCAACCGCGTTAAGCTCGCTGCTCGCATGGCTTGGAGCACGGGAGCGCAGAGGTGGCATCGCATTGGCAGCCGGGCTTGATCGCCCTGCACGGTAATCAGACGGAGGTGCTGGCCGATACGGTGCTGGCATGGCTGGCTGCGCACCCGCTGGACGTGCTGGAGCCGGAGGTGGTGCTGGTGCAGAGCAACGGCATGGCCGAGTGGTTCAAGATGCGCATGGCCGAGCAGCTGGGCGTGTGCGCCGCCGCGCGCGTGGAACTGCCCGCGCGCTTTGTGTGGCGCAGCTACCGCCAGGTGCTGGGCCGCCAGGCCGTGCCGCGCGAATCGCCGCTGGACAAGACACCCATGACCTGGCGGCTCATGCGCCTGCTGCCGCAGTGCCTGCATGACCCGGCCTTCGCCCCCATTGCAGGCTTTCTGCGCCCCGGCGAGCCCGAGCGGCTGCTGCAGCTGGCCCAGCGCCTGGCCGACCTTTTCGACCAATACCAGATCTACCGCGCCGACTGGCTGGACGCCTGGGAGGCCGGGCATGACGTGCTGCCCATGCCCTTGCGCCCTGGTGTGGCGGACGCCCCGGTGCCCGAAGGCCAGCTGTGGCAGCCGCGCCTGTGGCGCGCCGTGCTGGCCGAGCTGGACGAGGACCAGCGCGGCGCCACGCGCGCGCGCCTGCAGGGCAGGGTGCTGGCCGCGCTGCAGTCCGGCGAGCCGCCGGCCGCGCCGCTGGCGCGCCGTGTGGTGGTGTTCGGCATCAGCCAGCTACCGCTGAGCCTGCTGGAGTTCCTGGCCGCCATTGCCCGCCACAGCCAGGTGCTGCTGGCCGTGCCCAATCCCTGCCGCTTCCATTGGGCCGACGCCATCGACGGGCGCGAGCTGCTGCGCATGGCGCGGCGCCGCCAGCCGCTGCGCGGCGGCCGCGACTTGGCGCAGCTGCCGCTGGAGGCCATGCATGCCCACGCCCATCCGCTGCTGGCCGCCTGGGGCCGGCAAAGCCGCGACTATGTGCGCCAGCTCGACGCCTTCGACACCACGGGTGCCGCCGCGCAGCTGCAGATGCCGCGCGTGGACCTGTGCGACGAAACCGATGCCGAGGACCTGCGCACCGCGCCGCTGCTGGCCCAGGTGCAGCAGCGCATCCGCGACCTGGTGCCGCTGGCCGAGCACCCGCCGCTGGAGGTGGCGCGGGCCGACCGCTCCATCGTGTTCCACAGCGCGCACAGCGTGGTGCGCGAGCTGGAGGTTCTGCACGATCAGCTGCTGCAGATGCTGGCCCGGCCACCGGATCCCGGGCAGCCGGGGCAGGCACCGCTGGCACCGCGTGACGTCGTAGTCATGCTGCCGTCCATAGAGACCGCCGCGCCCTCGATACGCGCGGTGTTCGGCCAGTACGGCAGGCATGATCCGCGCCACATTCCCTTTGACATTGCCGACCTGGGCGCACGCGCCAGCAGCCCGCTGGCCGTGGCCCTGCAATGGCTGCTGCGCCTGCCGCAGCAGCGCTGCCGGCTCAGCGAGCTGTGCGACCTGCTGGACGTCCCAGCGATTGCCGCGCGCATGGGTCTGGCGGCCGACGACCTGCCCCAGCTCACGCGCTGGATGGCCGGGGCCGGCATCCGCTGGGGACTCAATGCGCCGCAGCGCGGCGCCCTGGGCCTGCAGGCCTGCGGCGAGCACAACAGCGCCTGGTTCGGCCTGCAGCGCATGCTGCTGGGCTATGCCAGCGGCGTGGCGCAGGACGGCCAGGCCTTCGGCGGCATCGAGCCCTATGACGAAGTGGGCGGCCTGTCGGCCGAGCTGGCCGGCGTGCTGGCCGCGCTGCTGGAGCGCATGCTGGCGTGGTGGCGCGAGGCCGAGCAGCCCGCCATGCCTGAGGCCTGGGCGCAGCGCTTTCGCGCGCTGCTGCAGGACTTCTTCAAGGCGCAGGACGATGAGGACGAGGCCATGCTGGCCGCACTGGACGCCGCCCTCACGGACTGGCAGCGCGCCTGCGAGCAGGCCGGCTATGCGCAGGCCGTGGAACTGGGCGTGGCCCAGGAGGCCTGGATGCAGGCGCTGGAGCAGCCCTCGCTGTCGCAGCGCTTTCGGGCCGGTGGCGTGACCTTTTGCACGCTGATGCCCATGCGGGCCATTCCCTTCGAGGTGGTCTGCCTGCTGGGCATGAACGATGGCGACTATCCGCGCCGCGCCACGCGCAGCGACTTCGACCTGATGGCGCTGCCCGGCCAGCAGCGCCCCGGCGACCGCGCGCGCCGCGACGATGACCGCCAGCTCATGCTCGAAGCCCTGCTGTCCGCGCGCCGCGCGCTCTACATCAGCTGGACCGGCCACCATGTGCGCGACAACAGCGAGCAGCCGCCCTCGGTCCTGGTCTCCCAGCTGCGCGACTACCTGGAGGCCGGCTGGCGCGGCGAAGGCGGCCAGCCGCTGCTGGCGCAGCGCACGCAGCAGCACCCGCTGCAGCCCTTCAGCCGCCGCTATTTCGAAGAAGGTTCGCCCTGGACCACGTATGCGCGCGAATGGCGGGCCGCGCATGCGCAGTCTGACGGCGCGGACGCGTTGCCTGCGCTGCCCGCGCAGCCGCGCCCGCCCTTTGTCCCGGACGCCTCGGCGCCGCTGAGGCTGGCCCGGCTCACCGATTTCCTGCGCCACCCGGCGCGCGCCTACCTGCGCCAGCGCCTGCAGGTGCGCTTCGAGCAGGAGGACAACCCGGTCGTGGACGAGGAGTTGTTCCAGCTCGACGGCCTGACCGAATACCTGCTGGTGCAGCAGTTGCAGCAGCAGGTGGCGGCCGGCCTGTCCGAGCCCGGGCAGGCGCCCCAGGCCATGGAAGACAGTGTGCGAGCGGCCGTGGCGCGCCTCACGCGCTCGGGGCGGCTGCCGCTGGCGGGGCTGGGCGAGCGCGGCGCGCGGGCGCTGCAGTCCTCGGTCACGCCTTCGCTGCGGGCCTGGCGCCAGCAACTGGATCGGTATGCCCATCCCGCGCCGCGCAGGCGGCTGCTGATCGAGGACGATGGCCTGGTGTTCGACGACTGGATCGACGGGCTGCGCCAGTCCTGCGAAACCGAAGAGCCCCCCGAGGCGGACGACGCACAGTGCTGGCTGCTGCTGGACCCGCGCAACCTGCTCAATGCCAAGGGCCGGCCCCATGCCGACAAGCTCATGCCGGTCTACCTGCGCAGCCTGGCGCTGGCCGCCAGCGGCTCGCAGGCCGAGTTGCGCGTGGTGGCGCGCGACGGCCTGGTGCAGGTCCTGCCCATGGACCCTTCCGAAGCGCTGGCACGGCTGCGTGCATTGATGGCCCTGTGGCGCGAAGGCCAGAACGGTCCGCTGCCCCTGCCGCTGCGCAGCGGCCTGGCCATGGCCGAAGGCCTTCCCGCTGCGGCACAGCAGGCCTATGAGGGCGGCCATCTGGTCGGCGGCGAAGGCGAGGACCCGTCCTGGGCCCGCTGCTATCCCGATTTCGAGGCCTTGGTCGCCGATGGGCGCTTCGAGGCACTGGCCCATGCCGTCCACGCGCCGCTGCTCGACTGGGTGGCCGCGCAGGTGCAGGTCCAGCCCTACCAGGCGGATGCACCATGAGCACCAGCGAAGTGACCGGCGGCGTGACCAGCCATGTGCTCGACGCACAGCGTTTTCCGCTGTGGGGCAGCCGCCTGATCGAGGCCAGCGCCGGCACCGGCAAGACCTGGACCATCGCTGCGCTCTACCTGCGCCTGGTGCTGGGGCATGGCGAGGGCAGCTTGGACGGCATCAGCAGCACGGCCTTCGAGCGCCCGCTGATGCCGCCCGACATCCTCGTCATGACCTTCACGCGCGCGGCCACGCGCGAGCTGTCCGACCGCATACGCAAGCGCCTGATCGAGGCCGTGCAGTGCTTTCGTGGCGAGGCCGAACCTGCGCCCCACGACGGCTTCCTGCACGCGCTGCGCGAGGCCTACCCTGAAGGCGCGGCCCGTGAACGAGCGGCCTGGCGCCTAGCCATGGCGGCTGAATGCATGGACGACGCGGCCATCCACACCATCGACGCCTGGTGCCAGCGCATGCTGCGCGAGCATGCCTTCGACAGCGGCAACCTCTTCGACGAAACGCTGGAGCCTGACGAAAGCCAGCGACAGACCGAGGCCGCGCAGGACTACTGGCGCCAGCAGTGCTACCCGCTGTCCGACGAACTGCTGGACGAGGCCCTGAAGATCTGGCCCCACGTCGATGCCCTGGTCGAAGACATGCGTGCCCTGCTGCGCGAGCCCCCCGTGCCCGGTGCGGGCGAGGGCAGCCTGGCCGACTGCCTGCAGCGCGCCATGGAACAGCGCCGCAGCCGCCTGCTGGCCCTGGCGGCCGGCTGGGACGACAAGGCCCAGCGCCTGCAGCGGTGGTTGGATGGACAGCTCGACGGGCAGGGCGCGTTGTGGGACAAGCGCAAGCTGCAGCCCGCGCGCTACACCGGCTGGCTGGCCGCGCTGGCCGACTGGTCGCGCGCCCCGCTGGACGGTCCGCTGGCGCTGACCGAGGCCGCGCGCCACCGCCTCAGCCCCGAGGGCCTGGCCGAGGCCTTCAAGGGATCGGCCGGCGATGTGCTCATGCCGCTGGAGCTGGCCGAGCTGCAGGCGCTGCTGGTGCAGCTGGAGCAATTGCCGCCCGTCAGCGTGGCCGTGCGCCTGCATGCGGCCGCGCGCGTGGCGCAGCGGCTGGCCCACCTCAAGCGCCAGGCCGGCAGCTTCGGCTTTGCCGACATGCTGCAGCGCCTGGACACGGCCCTGGCCGGCGACAACGGCACCGTGCTGCGCGAGCGCATCCTGGCCCAGTACCCGGTGGCGCTGATCGATGAATTCCAGGACACCTCGCCGCTGCAGTACCGCCTGTTCGACCAGATCTACCGCACGGCGGCCAACGACCCGCACAGCGCCCTGCTGCTGATCGGCGACCCCAAGCAGTCCATCTACGGCTTTCGCGGCGCCGACATCCACAGCTACCTGCAGGCGCGCCGCGCCACCGAGGGGCGCCACTACGTGCTGGGCACCAACTACCGCTCCACCCAGGCGCTGGTGGGTGCCGTCAACCATTGGTTCGCGCAGGCCGAGCAGCGGCCGGGCGAGGGCGCCTTCATGTTCCGGCGCGGCAGCCACAACCCGCTGCCGTTCGAGCCCGTGGCCGCCCAGGGGCGCAGCGAGCAACTGCACACGCGCGACGGCGCCATGCCCGCCCTCACCGTGGCCTGGAGCGCGGGCCGTGACGAGGACACCGGCATCCCCCTGCCTTTGTCGGCCGACGAGGTACGGCGGCGCTTTGCGGCCCATTGCGCCGAGCAGATCGTGCAGTGGCTGGCCGACCCGCAGGCCGGCTTTGTGCAGCCCGATGGCCGCCTTGTGCGCCTGCGGCCTGCCGACATCGCCGTGCTGGTGCGCACGGGCCGAGAGGCGGCCGCCGTGCGCCGCGAACTGCAGGCGCGCGCCGTGGCCTCGGTCTACCTGTCGGACCAGGATTCGGTGTTCGCCAGCGACGAGGCCCATGACCTGCTGTACTGGCTGCGCGCCGTTGCCGCGCCGCTGGACGCCCAGGCCGTGCGCGCGGGCCTGGCCACGCGGCTCATCGGCCTGTCGCTGGACGAGCTGGCCTGGCTGGCCGCCGACGAGGAAGCCTTTGACGCGCGCAGCGAGCAGCTGCGCGAACTGCACAGCATCTGGCTGCGCCTGGGCGTGCTGGCCATGCTCCGCCAGACCCTGTACCGCCTGGACCTGCCCGCGCGCTGGCTGCAGGACCCGGCCCTGGGTGGCGAGCGGCGCCTGACCAACTACCTGCACCTGGCCGAGCTGCTGCAGACCGCCAGCGCCCAGCTGGAGGGCGAGCAGGCCCTGATCCGCTGGCTGGCCACCCAGATCGAGGCGCCGGGCAGCGGCAGCGAAGAGCAGGTGGTGCGCCTGGAAAGCGATGCCGACCTGGTCAAGATCGTCACTGTGCACAAGAGCAAGGGCCTGGAGTACCCGCTGGTCTGCCTGCCGTTCGCAGGCAGCTTCCGCCCCATGGAGCGGGCCAGGACGCCGTTCCTGACCCTGTCCGCGCAGGAGGGGGGGGAAGACGATGCCGCCCCGGCCCGCAGGCTGCTGCTGGACTTCAGCGACGAAGACCTGGCCCAGGCCGACCGCGAGCGGCTGCGCGAGGACCTGCGCCTGTTCTACGTGGCGCTCACCCGCCCGCGCCATGCGCTGTGGCTGGGCCTGGCCCCGCTCAGGCGCGGCAACGGCAAGGCCTGCGTGAACGAGCAGGGCGCCGCCGGCTACCTGCTGGGCGGCACCGAGCCGCGCTCGGCCCAGGGCTGGCTTGACGGCCTGCAGCAGCTGTGCGGAGAAGACCCGCACATGGCCTGGCGCGACCTGGATGCCGGGCCACTGCAGCGCACGCGCTGGCAGCCACCGGCTGGCGCCACCCCGCTGCACGATGCCCCTGCCTACGACGCGCGCTTCGACACCCGCTGGGGCATCGGCAGCTTCTCTGCCCTGGTGCGTGCCATGGCCGCGCCCAGCCTGCCCGTGCTGCCCGTGGCCGTGCAGCGCCCGGCCGAGGATGAGCAGGCGCTGGAGCCTCCGCCATCGCCGGAACTGGCGGACATCGCCGGCCTGGCGGGCCTGCAGCCCCTGCAGGATGGACCGGCCGGCGGGCCTGCGGTCTGGCACCGCTTTCTGCGCGGCCCCGTGGTCGGCAACTTCGTGCACGACCAGCTGGAATGGCTGGGCGGCGAAGACTTTGCCCTGCCCGTGGACGGCCAGGGTGCGCTCGCTGATCGCCTGGTGCGCCGCTGCGAGCGCGCGGGCCGGGGCGAGCAGGCGCGCGACCTGCTGGCCTGGCTCACGGCCGTGGTCCACCAGCCGCTGGCGCCGCTCGATGTCACGCTGGCCACGCTGGGCCCGCAACTGTCGGAGATGGAGTTCTGGCTGCCCGCGCGCCAGCTGCCGGCCGAGCGCATCGACCAGCTGTGCCGGCGCTTCATCCTGCCGGGGCAGGACCGGCCCGCGCTGCCCCAGCGCTCGCTGCACGGCATGCTCATGGGCTTTGCCGACCTGGTGTTCTGCCACGAGGGCCGCTACTGGGTGCTTGACTACAAGAGCAACCACCTGGGCCCGGACGGCGCCGCCTACGGCCAGGAGGCCTTGGCCCGCGCCATGCTCCACCACCGCTACGACGTGCAGGCCGCTCTCTACCTGCTGGCCCTGCACCGGCTGCTGCGCAGCCGGCTGGGCACGGCCTACGAGCCGCAGCGCCAGCTGGGCGGTGCGCTGTACTACTTTCTGCGCGGCATCGATGGCCCGGCCGGTGGCATGCATGCCATGGCGCCCGAGCTGCCCTTGCTCGATGCGCTCGATGAACTGCTCGGTCCCGGCCGCGCCAACGCGGAGGAACTGCCATGAGCCCGCGCCCCCGTTCGCGCACCATCGATACGGCCACGCTGGACCTGTTCCATGAACGGCCGGGCGGCGAACCGCCGGGCGCCGTGCCGCCAGACACCAATGAAGTGCTGGCCCTGCTGCGCCGCTGGGCCGACGCGGGCCTGCTGCGCCGGCTGGATGCGGCGCTGGCTTCCTTCGTCGCCGGGCAGGATGCACAGGCCGGGCCCGCCTTGCTGGTGGCCGCCGCGCTGCTGGCGCAGATGGAGGGGCGCGGCCACAGCTGCCTGCCCCTGGCGCCGCTGGCCGGCCACCCCAACGACGTGCTGGCCTGGCCGGCCGATGCGCTGCCCGCGCAGCAGGCCCTGTGGCAGATGCTGCCTGCGCGCCTGTCCGGCTGGGTTGCGGCGCTGAGCGCCAGCCCCGTGGTGCGCGTGGTGCACGGGGAGCAGGTAGATGGACAGGATGGCAGCGAGGACCTCGGCCAGCCCCTGGTGCTGGCCGGCGCAGACGGCCCCGCGCCGCTGCTGTACCTGCGCCGCTACTGGGACTACGAACGCGCCGTGGCCGCCCACGTCATCCAGCGCACGGCGGCGCAGGCCGTGGCCGGCCAGCCGCTGGACGAAGCCCTGGCCCGCCACTGGCTGGACCGGCTGTTCCCGCCTGCGGCGGACGGTGGCGCCGTGGACTGGCAGAAGCTGGCCTGCGCGCTGGCGCTGCGCGGCCGGCTGTCGGTGATCACGGGCGGCCCCGGCACCGGCAAGACCTATACCGCCGCACGGCTGCTGGCCCTGCTGTTTGCCACGGCGCCCGATGCCGGCCAGTTGCGCGTGGCCCTGGCCGCCCCCACGGGCAAGGCGGCTGCGCGGCTGAAGCAATCGATCGACGGGGCCTTGCTGCAATTGCAGGGCAGCATGGGCGGCGAGATCGACCTGGCGGGCCTGGTGCAGCGCATGGGTGCGGCGCGCACCCTGCACTCCATGCTGGGCGCGCGGCCCGATACGCGGCACTGGGGATTCCATGCAGGGCGGCAGCTGGACGTGGACGTGCTCATCGTCGATGAGGCCTCCATGGTCCACCTGGAGATGATGGCGGCGCTGCTGGAGGCACTGCCGGCCGGCGCCCGCCTGGTGCTGCTGGGCGACAAGGACCAACTGGCTTCGGTGGAGGCGGGCGCCGTGCTGGGCGACCTGTGCCGCGATGCCCAGGCCGGGCGCTACCTGCCCGACACGCTGGACTACGCACTGCGCGTGGCGGGCCAGCGGCTGCCGCCGCAGTTCGCGGCGCCCGACGGCGATCGTGCGCCAGCGCTGGCGCAGCACACCGTCATGCTGCGCGAGAGCCGGCGCTTCGGGGGCCCCATCGGCCAGCTGGCACACGCCGTGAATGCCGGTGAGGCGGTGAAGGCCCAGGCCCTGCTCGATGCCGGCACGCAAGCCGGCGCAGGTTCCGAGCTGTGGGAACGCCATGGCGGCGGCGTGCACGCCGTGACCGAACTGGCCGTGCACGGGCGCGGCGGTCTTGCCAGCTATGCCCTCTATGCCCAGGCGCTGCAGGGCCGGCCGGATGCGGCCGGCGCCGACGAGGCAGCGCACCGCGCCTGGGTGGTCGCTGTGCTGCAGGCCTTCGAGCGCTTCCGGCTGCTGTGCGCCGTGCGCGAGGGCGATTGGGGCGTGTCCGGCCTCAACCGCGCGGTGGAGCAGGCCCTGGATGCGCAGGGCGTGATCCGCCGAGGCGGCGAATGGTATGCGGGCCGTCCCGTCATGGTCACGCGCAACGACGCGCAGCTGGGCGTGTTCAACGGCGACATCGGCATTGCGCTGCCGGGAGCGCACCAGGGGCAGCCAGGGCAGCTGCTGCGCGTCTACTTCCTGCAGGGCGACGAATTGCGCTCGGTCGGCGTCAGCCGCATGGCCCATGTGGAGACCGCCTTCGCCATGACGGTGCACAAAAGCCAGGGCTCGGAGTTCGAGCACACCGCCCTGGTGCTGCCCTCGCGCGGCGGCAGCGTGCTGGGGCGCGAGCTGGTCTACACCGGCATCACGCGCGCCCGCCAGGCCTTCTCGCTGTTCTCCGAGGTGCCGGGCCTGGTGGCCTCGGCCGTTGGCAGCCCCACGCAGCGCGCCAGCGGGCTGCTGCGCTGGCTGCAGGAGTGAGTGAAGGCCCCGCGCCTCAGGCCGGGGTCTTGTCGCTGGCGTAGCGGGCCATCATCAGCGCCGTATTGGTCTTGCGGTCGGCATTGACCTGCTGCACCGTGGGCCGCTCGGCCATGCGTGCCAGGTACTCGCGCACGGGCAGGTCGGCCAGAACGTCGCGGCCGCCAACGATCTTGCTGGCCGCGCTGACCAGGGGCAGGTGGACGATGGCGCAGCAGTCGGCCAGCGTGAAGCTGTCGCCCGCCACAAAGGGTGAGAAACGCGCAAGTTTGGCGAAGGCCGCCACGTTCTTGTCGAGCTGGGCCAGCGTGCGCTCCCGGGTGGAGTCGCTGACCTGGCCGCCGAAGAAGGCCTGCGGGTAGAGGATGCGCGCCACCAGCTCCAGGTGCAGGTCCAGGTACACGCACAGCTCGCGCACCTTGGCGGCCTCGAAGGCGTCGGCCGGCAGCAGGGCCGGCGAGGGCGACAGCGTCTCCACGTACTCGACCATGGCGGCCGACTCGCACAGACCCCGGCCGTCGTCGATGCGCAGGTAGGGCACCTTGCCCAGCGGAGAAAGCGCCATGTCGGTCTCTCCCAGCCAGGCCAGTTCCTCGTTGAAGGGCAGCTGCTTTTCCAGCAGGGCCAGCTTGACCTTGTTGTAGTAGTTGCTGGCCGCGAATCCGCACAGGGTGAGCATGGGTGTCTCCTAGGGTGTTGGTGAGGGCTGGGGGATGCGCCTGCGATGGTAGGGGCGGGCAGGGCCTGGCGGGGTCACGGACATGACGTCCTGGGGCAGACCCCTAGAATGACGCCATGCCGCTTCGCCTGCCCTCCACCTTGGCTGCCTGCGCCCGCTGGGCGCTGGGCCTGTGGCTGTGCGTGGCGCTGGCATCGGCGTTTGCGCCGCTGGCGCGCGCCTCGGGCTGGGAGCGCCTGTGCTCGGCCGCTGGCGAATCGGTCTGGGTGCCCTCGCCGGCCGGTCAGGACGATGCCCTTGCCGGCAGCCACGGCATCGACTGCCCGCTGTGCCTGCCCCCGCTGGCGCCGCCGCCCGCCCGGTGCAGTGCGGCCCCGGCACCGCTGGTGGCAGATGCGCAGCCACGGGCGCACCCGGCCTCCGTCCACAGCGTGGCCATGCCGGCCCTGCCCCAGGCCCGCGCCCCGCCCCGGTGACTCCCGGATTCACTCCCGCTTCCTTCGCTTGGCCAACCCTTTTTGCAAGGCACGAAGACCGTGCCGCAATGCATTGAAATTTCTGGAGAAACCGTGATGACACTGCGTCAATGGACCACCCCTTTCCTGATCGCCGCCTCCCTGTCCATGGGCCTGGCCCATGCCCATGCCGATGCGGCCCATGTCAAGGCCGACGCCGCCTGGGCGCGTGCCAGCGTGCCGGGCCAGCAGGCCACGGGCGCCTTCATGCGCCTGACGGCCGAGGAGCCGCTGCGCCTGGTGGGCGTGGAGTCGCCCGCCGCCGGCGTGGCCGAGGTGCATGAAATGAAGATGGAAGGCGATGTGATGCGCATGCGCGCCATCGACGGCCTGGACCTGCCCAAGGGCGTGGCCGTGGACCTGAAGCCCGGCGGCTACCACGTCATGCTGCAGCAGCTCAAGAGCCCGCTGCTCAAGGACAGTCAGGTACCCATCACCCTGGTGTTCAAGGACGCCAAGGGCGAGACCTCGCGCCTGAGCCTGCAGGTCCCCGTGCGCGCCATGGCGCCCGGCGCAGGTGCGGCATCGGCTGCGCAGGGCGGCGCGCATGGCGGACACGGCGGACATGCCGGCCACTCCCACTGAGCTTTTTGTCATCCACCGGGTTTGTGCGCAGCGGGCCGTGCATGACTTGCGATGGACTTGGCGTGTGCCTGGGTTAAGCTGAGCGCATGGCCGGTGTGCTTCACCGGCATGTTCTTCCAACCCAGTCCTAGCGAGTGCTGCCATGAGTGATGCGTCCTCCTTCGGTTTCGGCAAGTTCATCCCCGGTTTCGACTTCCTGCAGGGCCTGGCCCAGAGTGCAGGATCGGCCACCGCCCGGCCCCTGGGGCGCCTGCCCGAATGGGTGGCGCCCACGGTGAGCATCGAAGAGGTGGACAAGCGCATCACCGAACTCAAGGCCGTGCAGTTCTGGCTCGACCAGAACGGCAAGGCGCTGGCCGCCACCATCCAGGCCCTGGAAGTGCAGCGCATGACGCTGTCCACCTTGCAGGGCATGAACGTCAGCATGGGCGAGCTGGCGCAGGCCTTCCAGTTCCCTGCAGCCGCAACCGCCGCGGCCAAGGGCGCCGCCAGCGCGGGGCAGGGCGACCTTTCGGACTGGCCCATGTCCTCGGCCGCCAGCCGGGCGAGCAAGAAGGAAAAGCCGCAGCCCGAGCCCGCACAGGCCGCTGCCGCGCCGCCTGCAGCCCCCGAGGCGGCCAAGGCCGCCGACAGACCCGCAGCCGCGGAGACTGCGGCGCCCAAGGACGAGTCCGCCCAGGCCGCCGCCATGGGCCAGGCCATGCAGTGGTGGGGCGCGTTGACCCAGCAGTTCCAGCAGATCGCCGCCAAGGCCATGGCCGAGCCCATGGCCCCGGAGGCCGTGGCGGCCGCCCAGCGCGCCACCGGCATGGCCGGTGACCTGGCCAAGGCCACCATGGACCGCATGGCGGCACAGGCCAGCGCCTTTGCTGCGCAGGCGGGCAAGGCGGCGGCGGTCTCCCCTGCCAAGGCGCCGTCCGCAAAGCCGGCGGCCAAGGCTGCGGTGCAGGCCGAAGCCCCCAGGACCGCTGCCAAGGCTCCCGCCAAAGCGGCTGCCAGGAAAACCGCTGCAAAGGCTGGAGCCAAGGCGCCGGCCGCCAGCAAGCCGGCAGCCAAGAGCCGGCCGGCGCGTTGACCGATCGGGCCGGACCCATGGATGCGCAAGGCCCCAGCCACCCGCAAGCCGGGTGCTGGCGGGGCTAGAAAGAAGGTTGGTATGTCGTTGTTTCCTGTAGGCCATGCCAGCCATTCCGACTGGCGCGCCGCGGCCGACGCGGTGCTGCAGCAGCTGCGCTTGCAGATGGCCGGGCCCGGCCACGCGCAGCGGCCCCGTCTGGGACTGGTGTACCTGTCCCATGCGCATGCCGCCCACGCACGGCCGCTGCTGCAGCATCTGGCCAGGGCCCTGCCCCATGTGGCGGACTGGGCCGGCTGCTCGGCCGGCGGCGTTCTGGCCATGTCGCATGAGTACCTGTCAGGAACCGCGCTCGCGGTGATGCTGCTGGATGTACCGGCCGCCCACTACCGCCTGTATTCGGGCCTGGCGCCCCTGCATGCGCCTGGCGGCGAGGCCGGCTTCACCGCCCATTCGGCCCTGGTCCATGCCGCAGGCGGCCAGCCCGAGCTGGCCGAGCTGCTGTACGAGCTGTCCGAGCGCACCGAGTCCGGCCTGCTGTTCGGCGGCGTGGGCGATGACGGGGAAGATGGCGTGGAGGGCGTGCAGATCGCCTGCCGTACCGAGGATCTGCATGCGCAGCATGCGGACGCGCGCGGCATTTTTCGTGGCGGCTTTTCAGGCGTGGCCTTCGGTGCCGGCGTGCCCTGCATCACGGGCATGGCCCAGGGCTGCGTGCCGCTGGGCGAGGGGCTGGAGATCACCGAGGCGCGCGGCGCCCTGGTCACCGGGCTCGATGGCGATCCGGCCCTGCAGCGCCTGCTGCAGCTGCTGGGCGTGGAGCTGGAAGGCAGCGACTGGCAGCCCGCGCTGACCACGGTCCGCACCACGCTGGCGGCCATTGCGCCGCCGGGCCGGGGCCTGGCCCACGGCGTGCTGACCGAAGAGGCCCAGGTGCTGACCCTGGTTGGCCTGGACCCGCTGCGCCAGGGCGTGGCCCTGTCCTCGGCCGTGGAGGCCGGGCATTCGGTGATCTTCTGCCGCCGCCAGGCCCAGGTGGCGCGCCAGGAACTGCTGCAACTGGGCGCTGCGCTGCGCGATGCGGCGGAGCCCGAGGAGGCGGCGCCCGAAGGCGAGGCACAGCCCCGCATCCGTGGCGCCATCTACATCAGTTGCCGGGGCCGCGGCGGCGGCCTGTTCGGCGGCCCCGATGCCGAACTGCGCACCCTGCGCCACGCACTGGGCGATGTGCCATTGATCGGCTTCGTTGCCGAAGCCGAGATCATGGACGCCCGCCTGCACCGCTTCGCCGGGGTGTTGACGGTGTTCACTGCCTAGGCGTCGTACACGCCGTACACACGGTACACACCGTCTGCACCTCAGACCGCGCGCGGGCGAACCGTGCCTGCGCTGCGATCCGGGTCCATGGCTGCGGCTCCCAGAAAATCGAAATCCACGGCCGGCTGCCTGCCGCTGACCAGGTCGGCCAGCGCCATGCCGGAGCCGCAGGCATGGGTCCAGCCCAGCGTGCCGTGGCCGGTGTTCAGGAACAGGTTGGCGATGGGCGAGCGTCCGATCAGCGGCACATTGCTGGGCGTGGCGGGGCGCAGGCCGCTCCAGAACTGGGCGCGGCCGGTATCGCCGGCGCCGGGGAACAGCTGCTGCACGCGCCGCACGATGGCCTCGCAACGCACGGGGTCCAGGTTGCGGTCGTAGCCGTTGAACTCGGCCGTGCCCGCAATGCGCAGGCGGTCGCCTTGCGCGCCCGTGTAGCGCGAGAACACCAGCTTGAACTCGTCGTCCGTGAGGCTGACCTGGTAGGCCTTGGCGGGGTCCAGCACCGGCAGGGTCACGGAGTAGCCCTTGGCCGGGTAGATGGGCAGGTGCAGTCCCAGCGGCTGGGCCAGCAGCGGGCTGAACGAGCCCATGGCCAGGACATAGGCGTCGCCCTGGATGCGTTCGTAGCGGCCATCGGCATTGGTCACCTCCACATGGTCGATATGGCGGCTGGCGCCCGCACCCGTGGTGCGCAGCGCCATGACGTGGTGGCCGTGGCGGAACTGCACGCCCGTGGCGGCGGCGATGCGCGCCAGCTCGCGTGTGAAGAGGTTGGCGTCGCCTGATTCATCCTCGGCCGTATAGGTGGCGCCCGCTATCTGCCCGCGCACATGGGCCAGAGCCGGCTCCAGGCGCACGGCTTCGTCGGCATCGATCAGGCGGCGGTCGCAGCCCAGGGTCTGCATCTGCTCGGTGGGCTTGAGCGCGCCCTCGAACTCGCGGGCGTTCGTATAGAAGTGCAGGATGCCCTGCGTGCGCTGCTCGTACTGGATGCCGGTGTCGGCACGCAGCTGCTGCAGGGCCTCGCGGCTGTAGGTGCCCAGGCGAACGATCTGCTGGATGTTGTGGCGCGTGCGCGCGGGCGTGCAGTTGCGCAGGAAGGACAGGCCCCAGCGCCACTGGCGCATGTCGGCGCGCAGGCGGAACAGCAGGGGGGCGTCCTGCCGGCCCAGCCAGCCCAGCAGCTTCAGCGGTGCGCCGGGGTTGGCCCAGGGCTCGGCATGGCTGACCGAGATCTGCCCGCCGTTGGCGAAGCTGGTTTCGGCGCCGGGCGCGGCCTGGCGGTCGATGACGGTCACTTCATGACCGAGGGATTGCAGATAGTAGGCCGACGTGGTGCCGATCAGGCCGGCTCCGAGAACGATGACGCGCATGACGATGCCCTTTCAAAGGCATGTGCCGGGTCACGCGAAAGCTGGCCGCTATGGTCTGGATAGCAGGCAGCCGGCGTCCGTCGTGACGCAGCTGCCGCTCCCCCTGTCCTTGGTACCTGAGAGATTCACCGCCGTCCATGGGAACGGGGCTTGCTCCTTCGGTGCGCCGCACATTGCGTGCGGCGGCTCTCCAGACGGCATGTTGTGTTTGCAGTACGGAACCTGAGCGTGTATGGGAGTTTGCGCCTTCGGTGAGGCTCGGCACCGTGGCGCCCGCCTGCTCTCCTGCAGGGGCGATTCTATGGGGCTTGCGCAGCCAGCTCCAGTCGTATTGGGGATACCACCAGTTACCTGTATGTGGTGTGGCTGATTCAGGGTATTCCCTAGATCGTTCAAGCGCCTCCCTCGTAGCGCTGGTACGAGTCTCTGGTTTCATGTAAAAAAACTATTGAAATAGAAAAAAACATGATTTAGCCTATCGATATGTGCAGTGGTTTGTCAGTGCATGTTCTGGTCGATTGGACCTGCATGGGTTAACCATGGGTTGTCTATATGTCTGATAGGCGACTTACCGTTGCACAGGTGCGGGTCCATGGAAACTGGTCCGTCACTGAAAAAATACAAGCACGGTGAATATGGTTTGTCGAGGGAGGAATGTTTTGCGTCGCAAACCCGACTGAAGGTGTGCCCGCTCAATGGGCAGTGGAGCAGCGCGCAAGCGTTGATGGAAATCCGCCTTTTTTTGATTGACGCGCAGGATCTGCGCGAAAAATTTTGCTTCCAAACTCACCGGCTGCAAGGTGAGTTGTGGGCTCGTGATTCAAATAGAACTATCCGAGGTACGGCGATGCAAATGCGCTGGGTACAACTGATGGCCATTGCCATTGGGAAAATCATTTTCCTGTCATATCTCCTTGAGAGAACGGGGAATATCATGCATGCTCTCAATCGCCTGCCTGGTTCGGCATTTTTTCGCAAGTGGCGTGCAGCGAAGTGCCTTTTCTCTTTGCTGCTGCTTTCATGCGCGGGTATCTCATCCACGGCACTGGCGGCGACCATCGTCTTCACGGTCACCGACAACAGCGACGCTCCCAATGCCAATGCAACGACACCAACCACCTGTGTCAGCACGCTGGGGGGCACCTTTGCTGGCGCATGTACGCTGCGAGCGGCCATTCAGGCAGCCAACTACACGCTGCAAACGCTGGATCCGAGTGCCGATGTTTCCATCGTCTTTGCGCCGACACTGACCACGTCGGTACGAACCATACAGAGCGGGACATCCAAGGATGCGGCGGGAAACCTCCATCCGTATGTCGACAATCAGACGGTTTACGTGCGCTGTGCCAATACATTCATCAGCGGAGCCCAGTCCGGCGCCGTGACGGGGGCCACCAATGCCTGTGGTCAAAGCCAGATGATCAGCGGCGGCGATACGGGCACCACCACTGGTGCCGGTGGTGCCTGGTACTGGCTCAAAGGCACCGTGCCAGCCGGCACGGGCTCGTTGACCATCGATTTCGGGGGAGTCATACAAGTCCAGAACTGGGCGGACTCCCCCTGGGAAACTTTTTATCTTGGTGGGAAGAACATCACGCTCACCAATTCGCCCAATATGACCTGTGGCGAAGCGGTATTCGTCGTTGGCTCCCCGGCGAACAATGTCACCATTGATCGCGTCGGCCTGGTGAATGTGGCTCCAACCCCTGCTGGAGAGGGGACGCCGTTCAACTGCGAGCTGTACGCGGAGATTCATCAAGGCGCACAAAACGTATTCTTTACCAATAGCACGATCAATTCCGCGATATGGAATGGAAATTACGGCAATAACAAGGGCTCGGCCATTTCCGTTGCCGCAAGCAACGGTACAGGAGGCACGGTTTCCAACATTGTTGTCGATAATTTCACGGTAACGAATCTGCCCAACCCTATCGGGGGAATGCAGCTCGAGCAGTTCTTCCAGGTCATGTCGAACATGACCGTCAACGGATTGACGATCAAAGATTCGAATATCGCACTGAGCCCGACTGGTGGAAATGCGCCCAGGGCCGTGGTGTCGGTTGATGGAACGATCAACCTGGACAATGGAACTGGTCTTGCCGTGACGGGTAATACCTTCTCGCTGCCTATTGCCGCCTATACCACTTCATCGCCAATGCATGTGTCGGCACCAACGTTGAATACGGCAGCCTCAGGCACGACGCAGGTAGTGACGGTGACCGATAACAACTTCACTGGCGGCGGGGACGGGGTGAATATCGGTGGTACGGGTACGGCACCAGGATTGATTGGCAACAACAAGATGACAAGCCAGTCGAGAAGTGCCATTCGTGTCACTGCGCGTGATTTCTTCAAGATTTCTCAGAACACGCTGTTTTCCGTGCCTGTGGCTGCAAACTCAGGTATCAGCTTGCAGACGACGGCCAATGGACAAACCGGATGGACCCCGACCCTTGGCGTTGGCGCCAGTGACACCGCCGCCTGCACCTGGACATTCAATATCACGGCAAATGCCAATGCGAGCGAGCCGGCACCGTATACGGTGGAAGCCTTTTGGTCGCCGACCGGCGCGGGCGTCAACGATGCGCAGGTCTATCTGGGCTCAGGGACCATGGCCGGAGCCTCGGGAACGCTGACCGTTCCTTCGTATCTCAGCGGCCAGGTGCGAGTCACAGTGACGGACAGCAATTCCGGTGGAGCACAAACCTCGCAGCTTTCAACGGCGGCAAGCGTCACCGGTTTTCCCTGTGCCCTGAAATCCGGCGTTCTGGCGACGACCAACAATCAACCTGTCGGCAGCAGCGACTTGCTGGAGGTCTACATTGTTGATGGCCAAGGCAATGCCTGGACGGGGGGCAGTGACACCGTCACCTTCGCAGCGCCGCCTGCAGGTGTCACGTTCAATGGCGGCTCCGCCGCAGTCAGCTGCACGACCAACTCCAGCGGAAAGTGCGCGTCTCCCATCAATGCCAGCAGCAGTGTCGCCGGAACATTCACGACACCCGTGACCTTGTCGTCGTCAGTCGCTGGTGCCACGTTCTCCAATCTTCCATTGGGTGGAAGCCCGGTATCTGGCGCAGTGACCTATCAGCCTTCGCCGGTTGCTTACAGCTTCACCGGGCTGCCGGCCAGCACGACCGGTTCTGAAATCGCCGCGAGTCCGCCATCGATTGCGGCCAACGGCGTCTCCACCAGCACCTTGGCCGTGCAGTTGAAGGATGCTTTAGGCAACCTTGTCACCACCTGTACCGATACGGTGGCCTTCACCCTCAATGCGGGGACGCAAGGCGTTCCTGCCGTCAGCGTCACGGGCTGCAGTGCCGGCATGTACACGGGGACGGTGACATCGCCGGTGCTGGTCGGCAGCGGAACCTTCGGGTTCACCATCAACGGGTCTGCGGCTGTTGCCACCGCAACGATCTCCTATGCGGCCGCAACGCCGAGCACGAGTGCATCGACGATAGTCGCCACTCCGGCATCGATCGTGGCCAACGGCAGCTCCACCAGCGTGCTGCGCGTGCAACTGGTCGATGCCAGCAGCAATCCGATCAACACGTGCACGAACACGGTGGCGTTCACCCTGAACGGCGGAACGCAGGGAACGCCGAGTGTGGGCGCGGCCTCGTGTACTGCCGGCATCTATACGGGCACCGTCACATCGCCCACGGCGGTCGGCAGCGGGATCTTCGGATTCACCATCAACGGCTCTGCCGCAGTTGCTACGGCTTCAGTGAGCTACACGGCGGGTCCGCCAAGTACCAGCGCCTCGACCATCGTTGCGAGTCCGACCTCGATCATTGCCAATGGCACTGCAACCAGCACATTGACGGCGCAGCTCAAGGATGCGTCAGGCAATTCGATTTCGACCTGTGCCAACACGGTGGCCTTCACGCTGAACGGCGGAACACAGGGCTCGCCTGCGGTCGGCGCGGGGTCGTGCAGCGCAGGGGTGTACACGGCCACCGTCACGGCACCTACCGCAGTCGGCAGCGGCACCTTTGGCTTCACCATCAATGGCTCGGCCGCCACGGCTACGGCTGTGGTGAACTACACGGCCGGCCCGCCCAGCAATGGCGCGAATGGAAACCTGATCAGTGCCAGTCCGCTCAGCGTTGTCGCAGACAACACGGCCACGAGTTCGATCAGCGTGACCCTGCGCGATGCCAATGGCAATCCCGCCACGGATACGGCTGCGCACACGATTGTCTTCACCAAAACGGGCGTGGGCACGACCACGCCGGCCGCACCCACGTGCACGATCGCGGCCAACGCCAATCCGGCCACCTGCTCCGTGACGGTGAAATCGGCCACGGTCGGCACCGCAAGCTTCACGGCAACGGACAACGGAGAGGCCGTGAGCAATGGCAGTCCGGTATCGGTCAACTTCATTGCCGGGCCGCCCAGCAATACAGCCAGTGGCAATCTGCTCAGTGCCACACCGCTCTCGGTGATGGCCGACGGTACGAGCACCGGCACGGTGACCGTCGCACTGCAGGACGCCAATGGCAATGCAACCGTCGATACGGTTGCCCACACCATCGGCTTTGTCCATACCGGCGCCGGCACGCCTTCGGCAACTTCCTGCACGATTGCGGCCAATGCGAATCCAGCGCGCTGTTCCATCACGGTGACATCCACCGTCGCGGGTGCGGCGAGCTTCACAGCCACGGACAACAACGGCACCACCACCCAGAGCGTGGCCAATGGCAGTCCGGCCGTGATCAACTTCACGGCCAATGCCGCCGACCCCGCCAGGTCGGGGGTGCGTACCGTCAGCAGTCCGGCCACGGCCAATGGCTCGGCGACGGATGTGCTTGAAGCGTTTGTGGGAGATGTCAACGGCAATCCGGTGGCTGGAAGCGTTGTCACGTTCTCTCCCACCGCAAACATCACCTTCAGCGGTACCTGCACCACCAATGCGGCTGGTACCTGCCAGGTCACCGCCAGGACAACCGTCGCGGGCTCCTACGCTTCCGGCGCAAGCATCGCGGGGGGCGCATTGAGCGGCAGCGGCATCAGCTCCGGCGGCAATACGTACGGCGCTACGGCTGCCTATGTCTTTACGGCAGGTGCCGTCGATCCCGCCAATTCGACCATGTCGGTCGATGTGAACAACCAGGCAGCCGGCGGCGGCCAGGACGTCGTTTCCGTGGTCACCAAGGATGCGTTCGGCAATCCGGTCACCGGCGTTGCCGTGAACTTCAGCGTGACGCCTGCCGGAGCGGCACCTGCCACCGCCAGTTGCACGACTGCGGGTGCGGCGGCGACCTGCTCGGTGTCGTTCACCAGCGTGACCGCATCGACTTACTCGGCTGCCGCCACGGTGGGTGCAACTGCCATCGGCAACAGCCCGCAATCGATGGCCTTTGTCGCCGGCAATGCCTCGGCAAGCAATTCGGGCCTGCGTGTCGTGAGCGACAACGCGGCGGCAAATGGCACGGCAACCGATGTGGTGGAAGCGTATGTGCGCGATGCCGGTGGCAACCCCAAGGGCGGCGAGGTCGTCACCTTTGCCGGTACCCCCGGCGTGAAGCTGAACGGTGGCGCGGACGGCGCGTCAGCCACTTGCACCACTGGAACAAGCGGCACAACTCTGGGCATCTGCTCGATCACTGCCACCAGCACAGCGAGTGGGACCTACAGCATTGCCACCAGCATTCCTGCCGGAACCCTGGGTGGCACGTTCACCGTGGGAGCAAACGCGTATTCGCCAAGCGCCGCACAAATTCATTTTGTGAGCGTGGTGAACCTCAGTGTCACCAAGGCCAACCCAGGCAGCCTGGCCGTAGGTTCGCCCTTCAACTACACCTTTACGGTAGCGAATGCAGCGAGTGCCTTCGGTTCTGCCAGCAGCGTGACCATCAAGGATCTGGTGCCTGCAGGTATCCGCATCACGGGTGCGCCGACAGGTGCGAACGTGGCCAGTGTGGACTGCTCGCCCAAGCCCAACACCTTCCCGTTTACGGGCAATGGCAGCACTGTCCTGACGTGCACGGTGAACTTCACGACCTCGGTCGCAGCCGGTGGCAACACCAGCTTCAACCTGCCGGCTGTGCCGACGGCTGTGGGCTCGAGCACGAACACGGCTTCCTATGATCCGTCCGGTGGTACCAGCCCGGTCAATCCGACGGCAGGTTGCACGACGGACTGCTCGTCGACGCCCGCCACCCCAGTCAACCCTGGTTCGCCCACGCTGACGGTCAGCAAGGCCAACCCCGGCAGCCTGGCTGTGGGGACTGCGTTCAACTACGCCTTCACGGTAGCGAATGCGGCTGGAGCGTTCGGTCCCGCCACCAGCGTGACCATCAAGGACCTGGTGCCTGCGGGTATCAGCATCACGGGCGTGCCGACCGGCGCAAACGTGGCCAGTGCAACCTGCACACCCAACGCCTTCCCGTTTGCGGGCAATGGCAGCGCCGTCCTGACGTGTACGGTGAACTTCACGACCTCGGTCGCAGCCGGTGGCAGCACCAGCTTCAACCTGCCGGCTGTTCCGACGGCTGTGGGTTCGAGCACCAACACGGCCTCCTACGATCCGTCGGGCGGCATCAGCCCGGTCAATCCGACGGCAGGGTGCACAACAGACTGCGCATCGACACCGACCACACCGGTCACGCCTGGTACGCCTGCGTTGACAGTCACCAAGGCCAACCCCGGTAGCCTGGCTGTGGGCACGCCGTTCAACTACGCCTTCACGGTAGCGAATGCGGCTGGTGCCTTCGGTCCTGGCACCAGCGTGACCATCAAGGACTTGGTGCCTGCGGGGATCAGCATCACGGGCGTGCCGACCGGCGCAAATGTGGCCAGCGCGACCTGCACGCCCAATACCTTCCCCTTCGTGGGCAATGGCACGGCGATCCTGTCTTGCACGGTGAGCTTCACCACACCGGTGGCGGCTGGCAGCAACAGCAGCTTCAATCTGCCGGCTGTTCCGACGGCGGTGGGCTCGAGCACGAACACGGCTTCCTACGATCCGTCGGGCGGCATCAGCCCCGTCAATCCAACGGCAGGGTGCACGACAGACTGCGCTTCCACACCGGTGACCCCGGTCACGCCAGGCACGCCTGCGCTGACGGTTACTAAGGCCAACCCGGGTAGCTTGGCTGTGGGCACGCCTTTCAACTACGCCTTCACGGTAGCGAATGCGGCTGGTGCCTTCGGCCCTGCCAACAGCGTGACCATCAAGGATCTGGTGCCTGCGGGGATCAGCATCACGGGTGTGCCGACTGGTGCCAATGTGGCCAGCGCGACCTGCACGCCCAACACCTTCCCGTTTGCGGGCAATGGCAGCACTGTGCTGACGTGTACGGTGAACTTCACGGCTTCGGTCGCAGCGGGTGGCAACACCGGCTTCAATCTGCCGGCTGTGCCAACTGCTGTGGGTTCGAGCACGAACACGGCTTCCTACGATCCGTCGGGTGGAATCAGCCCGGTCAATCCGACGGCCGGCTGCACGACGGATTGCGCATCGACGCCTTCCACGCCGGTGAGCCCTGGCACTCCTGCGCTGACGGTCACCAAGGCCAACCCCGGCAGCCTGGCTGTGGGGACTGCGTTCAACTACGCCTTCACGGTAGCGAATGCGGCTGGAGCGTTTGGTCCCGCCACCAGCGTGACCATCAAGGATCTGGTGCCGGCAGGCATCAGCATCACGGGCGTGCCGACCGGTGCGAACGTGGCCAGTGCAACCTGCACACCCAACACCTTCCCGTTTGCGGGTAACGGCAGCTCCGTGCTGACGTGTACGGTGAGCTTCACCACACCG
The DNA here is from genome assembly GCF_050907895.1 of Delftia sp. 11MD. Classification (NCBI taxonomy): domain Bacteria; kingdom Pseudomonadati; phylum Pseudomonadota; class Betaproteobacteria; order Burkholderiales; family Comamonadaceae; genus Delftia; species Delftia sp. 11MD. The sequence continues at coordinate 552,524 of NZ_CP194333.1, forward strand.
GTGGCAGCTGGCAGCAACAGCAGCTTCAACCTGCCAGCTGTGCCGACGGCTGTGGGTTCGAGCACCAACACGGCCTCCTACGATCCGTCGGGCGGCATCAGCCCCGTCAATCCGACGGCCGGTTGCACGACGGATTGCGCATCGACGCCTTCCACGCCGGTGACCCCTGGTACGCCTGCGCTGACGGTCACCAAGGCCAACCCCGGTAGCCTGGCTGTGGGCACGCCGTTCAACTACGCCTTCGCGGTAGCGAATGCGGCTGGTGCCTTCGGTCCTGGCACCAGCGTGACCATCAAGGACTTGGTGCCTGCGGGAATCAGCATCACGGGCGTGCCGACCGGTGCAAATGTGGCCAGCGCGACCTGCACGCCCAATACCTTCCCCTTCGTGGGCAATGGCACGGCGATCCTGTCTTGCACGGTGAGCTTCACCACGCCGGTGGCGGCTGGCAGCAACAGCAGCTTCAATCTGCCGGCTGTGCCGACGGCAGTAGGTTCGAGCACCAACACGGCCTCCTACGATCCGTCGGGTGGCATCAGCCCGGTCAATCCGACGGCGGGTTGCACGACAGACTGCGCTTCCACACCGGTGACTCCAGTCACGCCGGGTACGCCTGCGTTGACGGTCACCAAGGCCAACCCGGGTAGCCTGGCTGTGGGGACTGCGTTCAACTACGCGTTCTCCGTGTCCAACGCTGCCAGTGCCTTCGGTCCCGCCAACAGCGTGACCGTCAAGGACTTGGTGCCTGCAGGCATCAGCATCACGGGCGTGCCGACTGGTGCAAACGTGGCCAGCGCGACCTGCACGCCCAATACCTTCCCGTTTGCGGGTAACGGCAGCTCCGTGCTGACGTGCACGGTGAACTTCACTGCGGCAGTGGCGGCCGGTGGCAACACCAGCTTCAACCTGCCAGCTGTTCCGACGGCGGTGGGCTCGAGCACGAACACGGCTTCCTACGATCCGTCGGGCGGCATCAGCCCCGTCAATCCGACGGCCGGTTGCACGACGGATTGCGCATCGACGCCTTCCACGCCGGTGACCCCTGGCACGCCTGCGCTGACGGTCACCAAGGCCAACCCGGGTAGCCTGGCTGTGGGCACGCCCTTCAACTACGCGTTCTCCGTGTCCAACGCTGCCAGTGCCTTCGGTCCCGCCACCAGCGTGACCATCAAGGACTTGGTGCCGGCAGGCATCAGCATCACGGGCGTGCCGACTGGGGCGAACGTGGCCAGTGCGACCTGCACGCCCAATACCTTCCCGTTTGCGGGTAACGGCAGCTCCGTGCTGACGTGCACGGTGAACTTCACTGCGGCAGTGGCGGCCGGTGGCAACACCAGCTTCAACCTGCCAGCTGTTCCGACGGCGGTGGGCTCGAGCACGAACACGGCCTCCTACGATCCGTCGGGCGGCATCAGCCCGGTCAATCCGACGGCAGGGTGCACGACAGACTGCGCTTCCACGCCTTCCACGCCGGTGACCCCTGGTACTCCTGCGCTGACGGTCACCAAGGCCAATCCCGGCAGCCTGGCTGTGGGGACTGCGTTCAACTACGCCTTCACGGTAGCGAATGCGGCCAGTGCCTTTGGTCCCGCCACCAGCGTGACCATCAAGGACCTGGTGCCGGCAGGCATCAGCATCACGGGCGTGCCGACTGGTGCAAACGTGGCCAGCGCGACCTGCACGCCCAACACCTTCCCGTTTGCGGGCAATGGCAGCTCCGTGCTGACGTGTACGGTGAACTTCACGGCGGAAGTGGCGGCCGGTGGCAGCATCAGCTTCAACCTGCCGGCTGTTCCGACGGCGGTGGGTTCGAGCACGAACACGGCCTCCTACGATCCGTCGGGCGGCATCAGCCCCGTCAATCCGACGGCGGGGTGTACGACGGATTGCGCATCGACGCCTTCCACGCCGGTGACCCCTGGCACGCCTGCGTTGACGGTCACCAAGGCCAACCCTGGCAGCTTGGCTGTGGGCACGCCGTTCAACTACGCCTTCACGGTAGCGAATGCCGCCAGTGCCTTCGGTCCTGCCACCAGCGTGACCATCAAGGACCTGGTGCCGGCAGGCATCAGCATCACGGGCGTGCCGACTGGTGCAAACGTGGCCAGTGCGACCTGCACGCCCAATACCCTCCCGTTTGCGGGCAATGGCAGCTCCGTGCTGACGTGTACGGTGAACTTCACTGCGGCAGTGGCGGCCGGTGGCAACACCAGCTTCAACCTGCCGGCTGTGCCGACAGCTGTGGGCTCGAGCACGAACACGGCTTCCTACGATCCGTCCGGTGGCATCAGCCCCGTCAATCCGACAGCCGGTTGCACGACAGACTGCGCTTCCACACCGGTGACTCCGGTGACGCCTGGCACGCCAGCGTTGACGGTCACCAAGGCCAACCCCGGCAGCTTGGCTGTGGGGACTGCGTTCAACTACGCGTTCTCCGTGTCCAACGCTGCCAGTGCCTTCGGTCCCGCCACCAGCGTGACCATCAAGGACCTGGTGCCGGCAGGCATCAGCATCACGGGCGTGCCGACCGGTGCGAACGTGGCCAGTGCGACCTGCACGCCCAATACCTTCCCCTTCGTGGGCAATGGCACGGCGATCCTGTCTTGCACGGTGAGCTTCACCACGCCGGTGGCGGCTGGCAGCAACACCAGCTTCAATCTGCCGGCTGTTCCGACGGCTGTGGGTTCGAGCACGAACACGGCCTCCTACGATCCATCGGGCGGCATCAGCCCGGTCAATCCGACGGCAGGGTGCACTGTGAACTGTGCATCGACACCAGCAACGCCGGTCACTCCCAGCACGCAGGTACCGGTGGCTCCGACGCTGACGGTTTCGCCGACTACGGTGGGAGGTTATCCGCAGATATCCGGCACCGGCACGCCGGGCTACACGATCACGGTGAAGGATGGCTCGACGACGCTGTGTACGGCAATCGTCGCGGCCGATCAGACGTGGAGCTGCACGCCAGGCGGCGGCTTGCCGACGCCGGGTCTGCACACGATCAGCGCGACCCAGACCAATCCTGGCAATGGCAACACCGGACCTGCCACAACGACTTCGCTCAACGTGCTCGGAACGACCTTCACGGGCCCGACAGCCACCGGGGCAGGCAACGCCACGGCGACCTTGAGCGGTGGTGGCGCGGGCTGCGGGTTCGATGTGTCGCAGTCGTACTTCGTCGCGGCTGCGGCGGGTGCGCCGGGCCAGTTGAGCTTCCCGTACGGCAATGTGCACTTCGTGGCCCGTGGCTGTACGCCCAGCAGCTCGATCACGGTCAGCGTCACCTGGCCGGGGCCGGTGACCGGCATGGCGTACTGGAAGTTCGGTCCAGCGTCCGCAGGGGCGGCGGACTCCTGGTATCAGCCTGCGGGTGCGGTGGTGTCGGGCAATACGACCTCGGTGGTGGTCACCGATGGCGGCCAGGGTGATGACGATCGCGCAGCCAATGGCGTGATCGTGGATCCCAGCGGTCCGGCGCGTGTGGGGGCGGCACCGGGTGCCCGGCCGATCCCTGCCCTCGAACCGCGCATGCTCGCCATGGCCATGCTGCTGATGCTGGCTGCAGGCCTGTGGAATCTGCGCCGCAGACGCGGTTGACACACGGTTGAAGAGGCGCTGAACCATCGCCTGCCGAACCTGTTTCGGCAGGCGATTTCCATTGGGTAGAGGCGCTGCATCCCGGCGGCTCAAGCCTGCACGAAACCCCAGGCCGCCTTGCGGGCCTATCGCGCGTGCAACACGCCGTAAATGAGAACAATTTAGAATTTCGCGCTGATGGGTGCCTTGCATCCCTGGGTCCCGGCCGACGCACAGGCGCCTGGCCCCTTCATTCCTGCACGCCTGCCTTCCATGCACCGTTCTGTCCTGATGTTCCGTTGCGCACCGTGATGGACCGCTGAACGCCGCCGCCTGCTCCCCATGACTTTCAAGAAAATCTGGTTCCAGTTGCACTGGTTCGCCGGCATTACGGCCGGCACGGTGCTCATCGTCATCGGGCTGTCGGGCGCGGTGTTCTCGTTCCATGAGGAGATCCTGGGCTGGCTGAATCCCGGCACTGTCTCCGTGCCTGCGCGCGATGACCCACCGCTGGGGCCGCCGCAGATTGCGCAGGCGCTGCGCGAGGCCGGCGAGCAGCGCGTGGTCCAGCGCATCACCGTCTTTGCCGAGCCCGGCCGCTCGGCCCAGGTGGCCTTCAAGCCGCCGGCCGGCCAGCGCCGGGGCCAGACGGTCTTTGTCGATCCCTACACGGGCGCGCAGATGCCCGAGCAACACGGCACGGAGTTCTTCGAATGGGTGGAGCGCCTGCACCGCTGGCTGCTGCTGTCGCGCGATGACGGCAAGCCGATCACGGGCACCCTGGCCGGCCTGTTGCTGATGCTGTCGCTGTCGGGCCTGTACCTGCGCTGGCCGCGCCGGCCGCTGTCCTGGCGCACCTGGCTGACCTTCGACCCGGCGCTCAAGGGCCGCTCCTTCCTCTGGGGCCTGCACTCGGTGGCGGGCACCTGGGCCCTGGTGGCCTATGTGGTGTTCACCTGCACCGGCATGTACTGGGCCTTTGGCGTGGTGCGCAGCACGGTGGATGGCTGGGCCGGCGTGCCGCCGCGCGTGGCCGCTCCCGCGGCGCCGTCCTCGAAACCCGGTGGCGGCCGGCCTGAGCCGACTGGCGCGCAGCAGCCCATCGACATCGCGCCCGGCTGGGCCGCCTTCGAGCGCATCGCCCATGGCTGGCAGTTCGCCCAGCTGCGCCTGCCCGAGCGCGCGGGCCAGCCCCTGCAGATCAGCTGGCTGGATGCCGATGCCGCCCATGAGCGCGCGCGCAACCAGATGGCGTTGCTGCCCGATGGCACGGTGCAGCGCGACGAGCGCTATGCCGACCTGCCCACGGGCCGCCGCGCCGTGGGCGCCATCTACCCGCTGCACATGGGCACTTATTTCGGCATGCCGGGGCGCATCTTCATGACGCTGGCCTCGCTGATCATGCCCCTGTTCGCCATCACGGGCTGGATGCTCTACCTGGACCGCCGGCGCAAGGCGCGCGCCCTGGCCAAGGAGCGCCAGGCGCTGATGGCGGACCCGCCACCGTCCGCGCCTGCAGGCCAGGACACCGTGCTGGTCGCCTTCGCCAGCCAGGCCGGCCGCGCCGAGCGCCTGGCCGTGGCCACCGTGGCCGCGTTGCGCGGCGCAGGCATGGCGGCCAGCCTGCAATCCGTGGCGGCGCTGGATGCCGAGCAACTGCGCCACCATCGGCGCGTGCTCTTCGTGGCCAGCACCTTTGGCGAAGGCGACCCGCCCGATGCCGCGCGCCGCTTTGCCCGCCTGCTGGGCGCGGCCTCGGGCTCGGCCCTGCCGCACCTGCAATACGGCCTGCTGGCGTTGGGCGACCGGCAGTACGCGGCCTTCTGCGGCTTTGGTCATGCGCTGGACCACCAGCTGCGCCGCCTGGGCGCACAGCCCGTGTTTCCGCTGATCGAGATGGATGGCGAGGACGCCCAGGCCTGGCATGCCTGGCAGCAGGCGCTGGCAGGGCATTTCGGCGCCGTGCTGCCCGTGTGCGATGCCCTGCCTGCGTCTTCGGCGGAACCGCTTGCCGATGCCACGGCCTTTGCCGCATGGCCGCTGCAGGCGCGCAGCCTGTGCAACGCGGGCAGCCAGGGCGCAGGGCTTTATGTGCTGGACTTGGCACCGCCCGAAGGCGTGGCCCCGCTGTGGCGAGCTGGTGCGCTGGCCGAGGTGCTGCCACGCCATGGCGCAGCCACCGTGCAGGCCTGGCTGGCTGCCCAGGAATGCGACGGTTCGGCCCCCGTGCAATGGCGCCAGCAGACCTGCACGCTGGCCGAGGCGCTGGCCGCCAGCGTGCTGCCGGCCCCGGGCGACATCGCCCCCGGCACCGCGCCCCAGGCCGTGGCCGATGCGCTGCGGCCCCTGCTGCCGCGCAGCTACTCGGTAGCCTCGCTGCCGCAGGACGGCCATGTGCGGCTGCTGGTGCGCCAGGCCCGCCATGACGGCGGCCTGGGCGTGGCGTCGGGCTGGCTGACGGCGCATGCGGCCCGGGGCACCTCCGTGGCCATGAGACTGGTGGAAAACCGCGCCTTCGAGCCGCGCGAAGAGGCAGGTGCCGAGCCCGATGCGCCGGCCATCTTCATCGGCAACGGCTCAGGCTATGCCGGCCTGCGCGGCCACCTGCTGGCGCGCATGCACGCAGGCCGCCACCGCAACTGGCTGCTGTTCGGCGAACGCCAGCGGGCCCATGACGGGTACTGCGAGGCCGAGGTCTCCAACTGGCTGGCTGCCGGCAAGCTGGAGCGTGCCGACTTCATCTATTCCCGTGACCAGGCCCGGCGCCGCTACGTGCAGGACGCCCTGCGCGAAGCCGCCGAACCCCTGCGCGACTGGATCGCCGATGGCGCCGTGCTCTACGTCTGCGGCAGCGCCGACGGCATGGCCGCAGGCGTCGATGCCGCGCTGGCCGACATCCTGGGCGCTACCGCCGTCGAAGACCTGATCGTCGAAGGCCGTTACCGCAGGGATGTGTACTGAGGTGAAGCGCCGCGTCTTAATGCACAGCGCATGAAACTGGCGCGGCCCAAGTCAGGGACACCGAGCAAGGGCCGCCCCGCCGCGAGGGTGTCGTCCCCCTCCCGCGTAGCGAGAGAGGGCGCCGTGCATACGGGGGAAGGCGCGTAAGCGCCTCAGGGGGTGATGTACCTCTCCTTGCCGAGATTGAGCATCAACCGGTTCGCCCAGCCGAACAGCGCGGCCGAGTGCAGCATGTCCAGGATTTCCTGGTCCGTGAGGCCGGCATCGCGCAGCGGCTGCAGCTGGGCAGCGCCAAAGCTGCCCGGCGCGCGCGTCAGGGCCAGCGAGGACTGGATGATGGCGCGTTCGCGCGCATTGGTGCCGGCCGTGTCGGGGTCGTCGAACATCTGTGCCATGACATCGTTGCGCTTGGCCAGTTGCTCGAAACGCTGGGCGTGGACCGATGCGCAGTACACGCAGCCGTTGGAGCGCGACACGGCCGTGGCCGCCACCTCGCGCTCGGCGCGCGACAGGCCGCCGGGCGCGTACATGATGGCGTTGAAGGCCTGCGAGCGCTCCGACAGCACGCGCGGCTGGCGGGCCAGCAGCAGGTAGAAGTCCGACGTGCGCGCCTTGGGGTGGCTCAGGTCCAGCACGGCCTGCTGCTCGGCCGTGGCCATGGCGGGGTCGAGCACGGGCAGCCAGGACGTCCAGTCCAGCGTCTCGCTGGTGTAGCCGTTGCGGCGCAGCGGCTCGCCCGGTGGCGGCAGGTTGGCGGGGTGCACGAAGGGTGCGGCGGCGGCTTCGGCAGCCGGCGTGCTGGCCTGGCCGCCCAGCGCGACCATGGCCTGCACGCCCGCGAACAGGCGCAACTGGTAGGCGATGAAACCCACCAGCTGGGCCACCAGCACGGTGTCGTCGATGGACAGGCCGGACTCGGGCATGGCCAGCAGGGCCGCGCGGTCGCTCTCGGCCGGGTGCAGGGCCAGGGTGCGCACGAAGTGCAGGGCCGCATCCAGGCGGGCGTTGCCGGTCTGGGCGCCGGGCTGGGCCAGCACGGTGCGCAGCGCGGGCGTCAGGGCGTCGCCCAGGGACTCGGCACGCTGGCGGTATTCATCGGCCAGGGCCTGGACGCCGCTGACGCGGCATTGCTCGCTGGCCAGCACCAGGCGTTCGGCGCGCGACAGGCTGTCGGCCAGGCCGTCGCCCAGCAGCAGGTCCTCGCAGGCCTGGGTGGCAATGGCCACCTTGTCGCGCTGGCGGCGCGTGGCGAAAACGGGGGACTGGTCGGTCAGGCCGGCCAGGCGGTCGATGGTGTCGTTGGCGGTGGTCATGGGTATCTCAGGTCTTGTCTGCCAGGGCCCGCACGCGGGCTTCGGGGTCGGCGGGCGTCCATTCGCCGCCGTCGAGCTCGGGCTCGGAATAGGACTGCAGCTGGGCGTAGTGGTGTTCCAGGTCCTCGCGGTAGAACAGCGAGGCCAGGCCCTGGGCCAGCTTGCGCGCGCCGTCGCTGATGGCGGGGATATCGCCCGACACCGTGCCGTGCGACAGCGCGGCCGGATAGCAAAAGCAGTGCACATGGTCCAGGCCGGGCAGGGCGCCGGGCGTCTTTTCCTGGAACTCGAACAGCGGGCCCAGGTCGGGCGAGTCCGACAGTTCCTGGTCCTCGGCACCCGCCTCGGGCACGAAGCGGTCGCTCCAGATGCGCACATGGGGCGCCAGGTCGGCGAACTCGGGGCGCTGGCGCCAGTCGATGGCAAAGCCGGTGGAGACGATCAGGAAGTCCAGCACGAACACGCCGCGCGGCGTGCTCACGCGCAGCTTGTCGCCTGCCTGCTCCACCTTCTGCACGGCGCAGCCCAGGTTGAAGTGGGCGTTGGCGTGGCGCGAGACGCGCAGCGTGCTGCCGTGCGGCGGTGGCACCTGCTGCACGTTGATGTAGTGGCGTATGCGCCATTTCCAGGCGTCGGGCAGCAGGAACTGGCCGTGCGTGAGGCCGGGCGTGCCCGAGCCCTTGGATTTGTTGATGCGTGGCAGGTCGCTGCGGCGCACCAGCAGGTCCACGCTGGCGGCGCCGTTCTCCAGCGCGGTGGCCGCGCTGTCCATGGCCGACGAGCCCGCGCCCACCACGCCCACGTGCAGGCCTGCCAGGCGGCTGTAGTCGAGCACGTCGGAGGAGTGTGCCCAGCGGCTGCGGTCCACGCCCTGCATGAAGGCGGGGATCTGCGGGCCGCCCAGGCCGTCGCGGCCCGTGGCCAGCACCACGCGGCGCGCCAGCCAGGTGCGCGAGGCGCCATCGGCCGTCACATCGACCTCGACCGTGCCGTCGGCCTGCGGGCGGATGGCCGTGACCTGGTGGCCGTTGCGCACGTCGCAGCGCATCACGCGGCGGTACCAGCGCAGGTAGTCGATCCACTGCAGGCGCGGGATCTTGTCCAGCGCGGCCCAGGCTTCGCGGCCCCATTGGGCGATGAACCAGGCGCGGAAGGTCAGCGAGGGCAGGCCCAGCGCGGGGCCGGTCAGCTCCTTGGGCGAGCGCAGGGTTTCCATGCGCGCCGTCGTGGCCCAGGGGCCTTCGAAGTCCAGCGGGGCCTTGTCCAGCAAAACGGCCGCGATGCCCAGCTGGGACAGCGCGGCCGACAGGGCCAGGCCGGCCTGGCCGGCGCCGATGACCAGGACATCGTGCACGGGCTGGCCGTCGCGGTTGGAGGGAGGAATCCAGGCCTTGGCAGGCCAGCCCAGGGCGACGAGGTCGTCGCGCAGGCGTTCTTCAAGGGCAGCCAGGCCCGCAGGGGCCGGGGCTGCCGGTTCGGTCAGGGACATAGACTCACCAGGAACTCACGAGGAAAGGCGCGCCAGCGGGGCAGGGCCTGCGGGCGCGCGCGGCATCAATCGATGCTGATTTTCGCGTCTTTGACCACCTGTGCCCACTTCAGGCGGTCGTTGTGCACGGTTTTCTTGAACTGCTCGGGCGTTTCTATGCGGATGGCATTGCCCTGGGACTCGAAGCGCGCACGCACCTCGGGCAGCTCCAGCACCTCGCGCACGGCCTGGCTGAGCTTGGCCACGATGGCCGGGTCCGTGCCCTTGGGTGCGAAGATGCCGAACCAGATCGAGCTGTCGAAGCCCTTGGTGCCCGTCAGGCCGCTGGAGGCGATGGTGGGCACTTCCTTGATGACTTCCACGGGCTTGGCCGTGGTCACGCCCAGCAGGCGCACCTTGCCGCTCTTGTAGTGGGGCAGCACGGTCTGGACCTGGTTCATGATGCAGCAGGTCTCGCCGCGCAGCACCGAGGTGATGGCCTCGGGGCCGCCCTTGTAGGGCACGTGGACCATGTTCAGGCCCAGGCGCGCATTGAACTCGGCAAAGGCCATGTGCGTGCCCGCGCCGTTGCCCGTGGAGGCGTAGTTGTACTTGCCGGGGTTGGCCTTGATCTCGTCCACGAACTCCTTGAGGTTCTTGACGTTGATCACGTTGGGATTGATGGTCAGCACGTTGGACACATCGATCAGCGGCGCCACCGGCACGAAGTCGGTTTCCACGTCGAAGGGCAGCTTCTTGTACAGCGCCGCATTGCTGCCGTGCGTGGCGGCCGTGCCGAAGGCCAGCGTGTAGCCGTCCGGCTTGGCGCGCGCCACGATCTCGCTGGCGATGTTGCCGGCCGCTCCCGACTTGTAGTCAATGATCAGCGGCTGGCCCAGGCGCTGGGACAGCGGCTCCTGCACGCCGCGCGCGATCACGTCCACGCCCGAGCCTGCCGGGAAGCCCAGGATCATGGTCACGGGCTGGTGCGGCCACGAAGCCGCCGAATCGGCTGCCACCGCTGCGGTGGAGCCGAAGACGGCCAGGGCCGCGGCGGCGGCGGGAATCCAGGAGCGGAAAAACGAGGGGCGCATGGTGTGCAGGGAAATCCGGTGAATCAATTCCCATATTTTCCTGAGAACTTAATGAGCCACTTTTATATGCATATGTTGGTATGAAGCCAGTGTGGGCATGGCCGCAGCGCTCAGCAAAAAGCCCGCCGATGGGGCGGGCTTCATGCCGGGCGCAAGCGCCCATCAATGGCGGTAGGGGTTGTTGGGGCGGCGGTCATGGCGGTCCGGCACGCCATCGCGGTCACGGTCCCAGCGGCCGGGTGCGTAGCCCCAGCGGCCGCCGTGCTGCGACCACACGGGCTGGCGGTACACATAGCCGGGACGCGCCTTGACCCAGTGGCCGGCCACCCACGCATGGCGGTGGCCCTGCGGGCGCCAGTAGCCGGGTGCCCAGACGTAGCCGCGGCGCGGTGCAGGAACGGCCTCGTAGCGCATGGGAGGCGGCGCGCCGAACTGGACCGAGATGGCGGCGCCCGGCGCCGCATAGGTCACGTTGGCCTGGGCCTGCGCGGTGCCGGCCCATCCGGCCAGGGCCAGGGTGGCGGCGATCAGCGGTGTGCGAAGGGAAATCATGGCGGCTCCTTGTCCTTGGTTCATCGGGCTGGAGTCCTGGTGAAAGGAATCCATGACTGCATGGTGCAGGTCCATCGTCAATCCCGGGTTGCCGCGCCGCGAAGTCTTGCAATCTTGTGTATCGCCTTGGTGAAGCCTTGTTGCCAGGCGCTGCAGCGCAGGCTGCCGTCCCGCAGCCGCCGTCAGACAGTGCCTCTTCGGAGCGCCGTGAACGCAGTGAATTCCCAGCTGCGCATGGCCAGCACCAGGGTGTAGCCCTCGCGCTGGCCCGGCGGCAGGCGCTGGTCCTGCAGGTGCTGCTGGGAGAAGTCATGGGCCAGCCGCTGTATGCGTTCCACGAAGCTGGGCGCCAGATGCCGGCCGATGGAGCCGTGCACCATCAGCATGCCCTCGCCGGGCTGGTCGAAGCCGCCGCCGAAATAGTCGAGCACGGCGTTCTCGCGGAAGTACTCCATCACCGGCCCGCGCGCGCGCCAGCGGAAGGTCTTGGCCAGGCGCAGCCGGTAGCGGTTGCCGGGGCGCAGCTCGATGATGCCGATGCGGTCCAGCTGGGCCAGGTAGCGGATGCCTTCGGCCTCGGTCATGCGGTAGGTGGCCACGATCTGCTCCAGCGTCCACTGGCTGAGCACGCAGATGGCCATCAGCAGCAGCTTGCGGTCGGCGACCACGGCGTTCTCCTGCTCGGGCGTCATCTCCTGCAGCAGCGGCTGGCTGTCGGCCACGCGGCGCGCCAGGTCGGCGAAGTCCAGGCTCAGCGCGCGGCAGATGGCATCGATGCGCGACAGCGGCATGTCGCCCTTGGCCAGCATGCGCTTGACGCTGGACTCGGCCATGCCCAGGGCGCGCGCCAGGTCGGCATAGGTCATCTGGGCGGCCTTGAGTTCCTTCTTGAGGGCGATGACGAGGTCGGCAGTGGTGCTCATGGGTAGCGATTATCGATACCCGAGGTGCTGGTTTGCGCGGCGGGTGCAGAAAAACGATGCTGGAAGGGCCGATGGCTCGCCACACTCCGCCTCACTTTTCACGAGGAGCAACACATGCCATCCGTATCGATTTCACCGGCCGCCGCCCTGCGCGCGCTGTACTGGGGCGCTGCCCTGCTGCTGCTGGCCGCCTGGCTTGGCCCCGCCGTGCCGCAGCCGCAGGACTTTCACGCGTTTGCCGATCAGCGCGCCTGGGGGGCGCTGCCCCATGCGCTGGATGTGCTCAGCAACCTGGGCTTTGCCTGGGCCGCCGTGGCGGGCGCGCGCCTGCTGCTGGACCGGCGCAGCCAGGCGCTGGCGCCGGCCCTGCGCTGGCTGGCCGCGCTGTTCTTCACGGGGCTGGCGTGTTCGGCCATAGGTTCGTCCGTTTACCACTGGGCACCCCACGATGCCACCCTGGCCGGCGACCGGCTGGGCATGTCCGTGGCCTTTGCCGGCATGCTGGGGCTGGCGCTGCAATCGCGCATTGCCGACCGTGTGGCCGTGCGCGCTGCGGTGGCCATGCTGGTCGCCGCCGTGGCCTCGGTGCTGGTCTGGCTGCATGGCGGCAACCTGCTGCCCTGGGCGCTGGTGCAGGGCGGCGGCATGATGGCGGTGCTGGGCCTGGCCTGCGTGGCGCCGCGCCATGGCGCGCTGGCGCTGCGCCTGGGCGTGGTGATTGCCTGGTATGGGGCGGCCAAGCTGCTGGAGTGGGGCGATGCGGCCGTCTTCGAGGCCACGGGCGGGCTGGTGTCCGGCCACAGCCTCAAGCATGTGGCGGCGGCGGCCGCCGCCCTGCCCGTGATCGCCGCGCTGCGTGCGGCCGGCACGGCGCGCATGGCCAGTACGGGCACAATGTGCGCCGATGCGTGCGGCCACGGCGGCGCCACCAACCGTTGAGGGAAGACAAGATGTTCCAGCAAGAGACCGGCAGCCCGTCTGCCCCCACCGCAACGGCCGGCGCCGTGCCATCGGCCGCGCACGAGCACCCCAACCAGTTCGCCCTGCTGGGCCAGCGGCGCTTTGCGCCGTTCTTCTGGACGCAGTTCTCGGGGGCGGCCAACGACAACCTGTTCAAGTTCGCGCTCACCGTGATGGTGACCTACCAGCTCAGCGTCTCCTGGCTGCCTTCGGCCATGGCGGGGCTGGTGATCGGGGCGCTGTTCATCCTGCCGTTCCTGCTGTTCTCGGCCACCTCGGGCCAGCTGACGGACAAGTGGGACAAGACGCGCATGTTCCGCCTGGTCAAGAACCTGGAAATCGCCATCATGGCGCTGGCCGCCTGGGGCTTCATCCAGGCCAATGTGCCGCTGCTGCTGGGCTGCGTCTTCCTGATGGGCCTGCACTCCACGCTGTTCGGCCCCGTGAAATTCGCCTACCTGCCCCAGGTGCTCAGCGAGCGCGAGCTGACGGGCGGCAACGGCATGGTGGAGATGGGCACCTTCGTGGCCATCTTGCTGGGCAACGTGGCAGGCGGCCTGCTGGTGGCCGTGCCCGAGGTGGGCCATATGCAGGTGGCCGTGGCCTGCCTGGCGCTGGCGGTGATCGGGCGGATCTTTGCGCAGTTCATCCCCAATGCGCCGGCCACCGACCCGCACCTGGTCATCAACTGGAACCCCTTCACCGAAACCTGGCGCAACCTGCAGCTGGCCCGCGAGCAGCCCGCCGTGTTCCGCTCGCTGCTGGGCATCAGCTGGATGTGGTTCTTCGGCGCCGTGTTCCTCGCCCAGTTCCCCAGCTTTGCCAAGGAGGTGCTGCATGGCGACGAGCATGTGGCCTCGCTGCTGCTGGTGGTGTTCTCTGTGGGTATCGGCACGGGCTCGCTGCTGTGCGAGGTGTTCAGCCGCCGCCATGTGGAGATCGGCCTGGTGCCGCTGGGCGCCATCGGCATGAGCGTGTTCGCCGTGGACCTGTTCTTTGCCTCGCGCGCGCTGCCGGCCTCCGAGCTGATGGGCGTGGGTGCCTTTTTTGCCCAGCCCGCGCACTGGCGTGTGATGGCCGACCTGGGCATGCTGGCCCTGTCGGCCGGCATCTACAGCGTGCCCATGTACGCGCTGATCCAGATGCGCAGCCAGCCCACGCACCGCGCGCGGATCATCGCGGCCAACAACATCCTCAACGCGCTGTTCATGATCGCCTCCAGCGTGCTGGCCGGCGCGCTGCTGGCGGCGGGCTTCAGCATTCCCCAGGTGTTCCTGATCACGGGCATTGCCAATGCCGTGGTGGCGGCCTACATCTTCTTGCTGGTGCCCGAGTACCTGCTGCGCTTCGTGGCCTGGGTGGCCTCGCGCTTCGTGTACCGCTTCAAGGTGCAGGGCGACGAGCACATTCCGGCCACCGGCGCGGCCATCCTGGCCTGCAACCATGTGAGCTTTGTCGATGCCGTGCTGCTCATGGCCGCCAGCCCCCGGCCCATCTACTTTCTGATGGACCACCGCATCTTCCGCGTGCCCGTGCTGGGCTGGCTGTTCCGCCTGGCCAAGGCCATCCCCGTCGCGCCCCAGAAGGAAGATCCCGCCACCTACGAGGCAGCCTTCGAGCGCGCCGCCCAGGTGCTGCGCGAGGGTGATCTGCTGGCCATCTTCCCCGAGGGCGGCATCACGCGCGACGGGCAGCTGCAGGAGTTCCGGGGCGGCATCATGAAGATCGTCGAGCGCGCCCAGGCCGATGGCCTGCAGGTGCCCGTGGTCCCCATGGCGCTGACCAATCTCTGGGGCTCGTACTTCAGCCGCATCGAGCAGGGCGGCGCCATGGTGCGGCCCTTCCGCCGTGGCCTGTTCAACCGCGTGGGCCTGAACGTGGGCCAGCCCATGGCCCAGGCCGAGGTGCAGCCCGCGCTGCTGCGCGAGCGCGTGCAGCGGCTGCTGGCGGCTTAAGAGGGGTTCTGTTCCTCTACCGTGAAGCTCAGGCCGGCATTGGCCTTGAGCCTGGCGATGAGCGCGTTGCCCATGGCGGGCGCCGTGGTCCAGATGCCGCCGGGCGTGTCCGGGGCGTCCTGCAGCAGGCAGACGGCTGCCTCGGTGATCATCTTGGACGTGGAGCCGTAGCCCGGATCGCGGTCGCCCTTGACGCCCACGCGCAGGCTGTGGCCGGCCGTGTCGGTGCCGATGAACAGCACGTCGTAGAAGCCCGATTCACGCTCTTCGCGCGATGGCCCCTCGCCAGGCTGGGGGCCGTCGTCCGCGCCCAGCGACTTGTCGGCCGCCACGGCGTTGGCCAGGGCCTCGCCCTTTTCGCCCGCACCTGTGACCATCATCTCGTCGTAGACAAAGTCGGCGCCATAGGCATGGCCCAGCAGAAAGTTGGAGCGGTGCACGTTGCGCGTGTTGATGGCCGCCATCACGAAGGGCGCCACCCACAGGCCCAGCACCTCGTCCACCATGGGCTTGCTGCCGGACGGTTGGCGCGGGCCCTCGAAGCCCGGCGTGAGCGAGAACGGATTGCGCAGCAGCTCCAGCACGCCCGGCTGGGCGGCGGCCGCCGCCATGGTGGCCTTGAGGCTGGCTGCCGTGCCGCCCGAGAACGTGCCCTTCATCTTGCGCACCCGGCCCCGCACGCGCTGGGCGGGCTGGCCGAAGCGGGCCTGCATCTCTCGCTGCAGCATGAACACGCCCAGGTCGAAGGGAATGGAATCGAAGCCGCAGGAGAACACGATGCGCGCGCCGCTGGCCCGGGCTGCGGCCTCGTGGGCATCGATCATCTGGCGCATCCACGCTGGCTCGCCGCACAGGTCCACATAGTCCACGCCGGCGCTGGCGCAGGCGGCCACGAGTTCGTTTCCGTAGAGCTGGTAGGGGCCGACCGTGGTCAGCACCAGGCGGGTCTGCTCCATCAGCGCCTGCAGGCTTGCGGGATTGCCGGTGTCGGTCACCACCAGCGGGGTATCGGCGGGCGCGCCCAGCTCGTCGCGCACGGCCGCGAGCTTGGCGGCATTGCGCCCGCCCATGGCCCAGCGCAGGCCGCTGCCTGCGGGGTAGCGCCTGAGCAGGTACTCCACCACCAGCCGGCCCGTGAAGCCGGTGGCGCCGTGGACGACGAGGTCAAAGGGTTTGGTCATGGGAGATCTCCATCAATCAGCGTGGCGAACGTGCGATTGCCCGCTGCACTGCAGCCGGGGTGGGCGCATTGTCTGTGGCGCGCCGCAGGGTTCCTGTCGCCCAGGTGCCGTGCCCGATGTCCTGTGTGCTGGTGTCACATGCAGGAACTTTTTGGGGTGTAAACAACAGTCAAAAACTTGAAAAGTACCGTTTGAAGATACTCGATGGCCTGTGTATGGCCACTGTTACGGTTGAATGCAGACACGCAAGTTACGTCTGGGCACCATGCGTCCCGTGTTCAACCAATGCCCTTGAGGGGCACCTCGGCAAATGTCCTCTTCTCCCATCGTCGTTCAGCGTGATACCCGGGCCTGGCAACTGCAGGTGTGGGTGTCGTTCGGCATTGCGGTCTCGCTGTGCGCCATCGGCCTGGCATGGCTGCCCGGCGAGCAGCTGGAGCAGGCCTTCATGGTGATGGGCTATGTGTTCTGCCTCTCGGCCGCCTTCGTGCTGGCCAAGTTCGTGCGGGACAACGAGGGCGGCCGCAGCGGCGCAGGCGACACGCCCATGTGGAAGCTGGTGGTCTGGGGCGGCTTTGCCGTGTCCATGGCGCTGACCGGCTGGGGGCTGGTGAGCATGGACATCAACGTGACCTACAAGGCCTTCCTGGGCGTGAGCTGGCTCTATCTCATCACCACCGCCTTCACGCTGGCCAAGATGCTGCGTGACCGCCACGAGGCCGACCTGGCGCAGGCCCGCATGCATGGCCGCCGCGAGGCCGCGCAACCGGCCGACGCCGAGTGATGTCCACCCCTTCCCCGCATTTCCAGGAGTCCAAGCAATGATGGTCAACCAATCCGTTTTCGCGCGCCTGCCGCGTGCCCTGCTGGCCGCTGGTGCGCTGTGCGCAGCCCTGGCCATGGCGCCTGCCCATGCGCAAAGCGAGGCCTCGGTGGCGCTGTCCATGCTGCCCGTGGCCTCCGTGGTGGGCACGGCTTCGGTGGCTTCGGCGGCCGCTGGCGCCGTGGTGGCCGTGCCTGCCGCTTTGTCGGTGGGCGGCGCGGTGCTGACCGTGAAGGCGGTGCAGGCCTCGGCCACGGGCACGGTCTACCTGCTGGAGCGTGCCTCCGACGGCGCCCAGGCCAGCGTGGAAGTGGTGGGGCGGGGCGCCTCCGCCTCGGCTTACGCCGTGGGCACGGTGCTGACCTGCAGCGTGATCGGCACGGGCGTCATCATCTCGGCCGCCGGCAAGGTGCTGGCCTTCATTCCCAACGAGATGGGCAAGGCCCTGCTGCACAACGAACGCCTGTGATGACCGCCATGAAACCGCTGCTTTCTCCTTCCCCTGCAGCCCGTGCCGCCTGCCTGGGCCTGCTGCTGGCCGCCGCGCTGGGCACGGCCCATGCAGGGCGCAGCTGCGAGGACAAGCCCCTCACCCCCCAATCCCTGCAAAAGGGCCTGGACCTGGCCCAGCGCACATCCCAGGCGCTGGATGCCGAATACGCGAAGAACGGCACCCGTGTCGTGCTGCTGGCGCGCGTGGGCCAGGACCTGAGCAAGTACGACCTGCACTACTCGCACTACGGCTGGGCCTACAGGACCCCCGAAGGCCCCTGGCGCGTGGCGCACAAACTCAACGAATGCGGCACGGCCGGCGGCCATGTCTACCGCCAGGGCCTGGGCGAGTTCTTCCTGGACGACCTGTGGCGCTACGAGGCCGGCGTTCAGGTGCCCACGCCCGCCGTGCAGCAGGCGCTGTGGACCTTTCTGACCCAGCCCCAGACCGTGCTGCGCCTGCAGCACGAGCCCTACAGCATGGTCAGCTACGCCTGGGGGCAGCGCTACCAGCAGTCCAACCAGTGGGCCACCGAAACCCTGGCCGCCGCCATGGAGCCGGCCACGGTGCAGCGGCGCCAGCAGGCCCAGGCCTGGCTGCAGTTCAAGGGCTACGAGCCGGGTGTGCTGGTCATCCGCGCGCTGTCGCGGCTGGGCGGGCGCGTGACGGCCGCCAACATCGCCTTCGACGACCATCCCAACGACAAGCGCTATGCCAGCCGCATAGAGACCGTGACCGTGGAATCGGTGACGCAGTGGCTGCAGCGCAGCCAGCTGGCGGGTCCGGTGCGCGTGCTGCCCTGAGTCGGACCGGCTCTTTCTCCGCCTGCGGTCTTCCTCGGCCGCAGGCCACTGAAACAGGAGTTTCCCCATGAGCAAGGCCCTGCGTCTGCCCGAGAAATGGTTCCGCCGAGGCCTG
Organism: Delftia sp. 11MD; assembly: GCF_050907895.1. Taxonomy (NCBI): domain Bacteria; kingdom Pseudomonadati; phylum Pseudomonadota; class Betaproteobacteria; order Burkholderiales; family Comamonadaceae; genus Delftia; species Delftia sp. 11MD. The sequence continues at coordinate 570,741 of NZ_CP194333.1, forward strand.
TGGCTGGTGGCGGTGGTGTTCGCGTCCTTCCTCATCGGCCTGGGCGGCCTGGTGGTGGGCGACCTGCCCCAGGTCGAGTCGCCGCGCACGGTGGAGGACTTCATCGCGCCCGAGGCGGCCGAGCCCGTGAAGGCCGAGATCAAGGCCGCCGATGCCGACCACGACAAGGCGGAAACGGCGCTGGAGAACGCACGGCTCAAGTACCAGGCCGCGCAGTCGCGCTACCGCTCGGCGCGCGAGACCTTCGACAACTGGGTGGCCACGCGCCGTGCCACCGCCCGGCCCGAGCAGGACAGCGAGCTGCTGTCGCGCACCCAGGCGCTCGATGCCATCAAGCAGGAAGAGAACACCGCCCGCGCCTCCGTGGAGCGGCTGCAGGATACGAGCCTGCGGGCGCGGCAGCGCCTGGACGCGGCCAACCGCCAATGGGACGATCTGCGCGACGGTGCCATGGAATCCTGGCGCACGGAGATGCGCGCCGTCGAGCTGCGTGTCTTTCTCTACCGCCTGGCGCTGACCCTGCCGCTGCTGCTGGCGGCCGGCTGGCTGTTCGCCAAACAGCGCAAGAGCACCTGGTGGCCCTTCGTCTGGGGATTCATCTTCTTTGCGCTGTTCGCTTTCTTCGTTGAACTTGTGCCGTACCTGCCCGACTACGGCGGCTACGTGCGCTATGTGGTCGGTATCGTGGTGACGGTGCTGCTGGGGCGCGCGGCCATCCTGGGCCTGAACCGCTATCTTGAAAGGCAAAAGCAGCAGGAATCGCTGCCGGAGACGCAGCGGCGCCAGGAACTGGGCTACGACGTGGCCCTGGCCCGCCTGGCCAAGGGCGTGTGCCCGGGCTGCGAGCGCCCCGTGGATCTGAAGGACGGCGCCATCGACTTCTGTCCCCACTGCGGCATCGGCCTGTTCGACCGCTGCGGCAGCTGCAACACCCGCAAGAGCGCCTTTGTACGCTTTTGCCACAGCTGCGGCGCCCAGGCCGATGGCCACGGCAGGAAGGCGGGCGCGGTGCTGCCCCGGGCGCAGGAGCCCGGGCCGGCGCCAGGCTGAGCCGGCCTGGCTGTCAGGGGCTCCAAGCCCCTTGAAGCTGCACGGGGTTGTGGTACACCATGGCTTGCGCGCTCGGCCGGGGCGCAGATGTCTTCAGCGAGGATGCCATGTCACGCCAGCTGCCGTATCCCCCACAACACACGCCAGCGCAACCCGCCCACCCACCGGCCGGCGGGTCCGCCCATGTCCTTCCCCTTGCGGCCTGGGCCGTGGGGGCGGCCCTTCTGGCAGGTCATGTGCTGGCGGGCCCTTCTTCATGGAAAGCATGGGCGGCCTACGCCGCGCTGTCGGCATTGGCCGGCATGGCCTGGATCTGGCGCTGCCATGCAGCCGGCTTGCCGCTGACCCGGACGCTGCGCGGCCATGGCTGGATACAGGCCACGATGGCCTTGCTGCTGGCGGCATGGCAGCCGACCCTGGCCTGGGCTTGTGCCCTGCTGTGGCTGGCGGCCGTCGCCTGGCTGCCCTGGGATGGCGAGCGCGAGCAGGCGCTGCATCTGCCCACGGGCCAGGTGGTGGTGCTGTGCGCCATGCTGGCCATGCTCTGCGCCGTGGTGGTGGCCAGGCCCATGCCGCAGATGGCGCCGGGCCCGGTCGCCGTGCGCATCCTGTGGCTGGCCAGCGTGCTGCTGCCGCTGGCCGTGCATGCGCTGGCGCTGTGGCAGGCGCTGAGCCGCATGCAGCGCCAGTACACCGAGGAGCTGGCGCAGCTGTCGAGCTATTGCGGCCAACTGGCCGACGATGTGCAGCAGTTGCAAAAACGCGTGGGCTCGCTGCAATTGCCCACGGGGCGCGACACACTCACCGGCGTGGCCAATTACGCGCGATTGATGGATGTCGTCGATGGCCTGCGCGAACGCCATGCCCGCAAGCCCGAGCCGTTTTGCGTGGTGCTGCTGGAGCTGGACCCGTGGGTGGAGCGCGTGGGTGTTCACCAGGCCTACAAGGGCCCCTCGCTGCAGGACCGCGTGCTGCTCATGCTCAGCGGCCTGCTGGTCACGCATCTGCGCACCGTGGACGGCATAGGCCGCTACCGCGACGACACCTTCATGCTGGTGATGCCCGATACCGCCTCGGTCCAGGCCGTCTGGGCCCTGCAGCGCGTGCGCGAGGGTGTGCGCCAGCAGCGCTGGAGCGAAACGCCCATCCCCGATCCCGACAAGGACCCGCTGACCCTGACCCTGGCCGTGGCGGAGTTCCAGGCGGGCGAGACCTCGGAGCGGCTGGTGCAGCGGGCCGAGGCAGCCCTGTTGCATGGCCGCGCCTGCGGGCGCAACCAGATCGTGGTGGCCGAGGATGTGCGGCCGCCGCGCGCGTCCTAGACGCACAGCCTGCGATAGGGCCTGTTCATCCCCTGCGGGGGAGCGCGCTCCTCGGGATTTCCCGGATGCGGTCACAATGGGCGCCCATCGGGGCCGCCGGCCCGCCGCGCTTCATTGCATGCCCGTGCTTTCCTCCATTTCCCGGAATCTTCCCGACCGCCTCCTTTGGGGGCCGAAGCCGGCGTCACCGCTGGTGGACGAGGCGCTGCACCTGGAGCGCTGGAAACGCCGCACCTGGCAGCTGCACATCTCCGTGCTGCTCAGCCATCTCTATGCGCTGCTGCTGTTCCTGGGCCATGCATGGGCCGGCTACGCGCCCTGGCCCGTGGTGCTGGGCTATGGACTGTGGGTGGCGGCCGGCATGGGCTTCATCACCTGGGCCTATGCCAGCGACTGGTGCCACAAGCTGCGCGATCCGGGCATGTTCCTCACGCACCAGCTGGTGTCCATCATCGGCGTGCTGGGCATGGTCATGGCGGCACCCGCGCTGGCGTTCCAGTCGATGGTGATGCTGATCGCCTTCAGCGCCGACGGTTTTCTCGCACGCAGCCGCACCAGCTTCTGGCTGACGTGGATAGGTACCCTTGTTGCCGTGGCCGCCATCATCTGTTGGCGGGGTCCGCTGATGCGCATGACCACGGACACGGCTGCGGGCCAGCTGCTGGCCTTCGGCGTGGTGCTGGGGGCCGTGGTGCGCTGCAGCGTGCAGGCGACCTTCTTTCGCAGCATGCAGTACCGGCTGGGCATCGCCAATGACAAGCTGGCCGCTGCGCTGGCGCAGATCGAGGCCTTGCTGCGCCATGACGACCTGACCGGCGTCAGCAATCGGCGCGGCGTGATGGAGCGGCTGCACGAAGTGCGCACCGCCGCCCAGGAGCGTGGCGAGGTGCTGTGCGTGGCGTTGCTGGACATAGACCACTTCAAGCGCATCAACGACAGCTTTGGCCATGAAGGCGGCGACCGCGTGTTGCGCGCTTTCGGCGCGCTGCTGAAGTCGCAGCTGCGCAGTACAGATGGCGTGGGCCGCTATGGCGGCGAGGAATTCCTGCTGGTGCTGCCGGACACCGGCCTTGCCCAGGCCGGCGAATTGCTGGAGCGCCTGCGCCTGCGCATTGCCGAGGCTCCGTGGACGCACACCCTGGGCGAGGGCGCCCGCGTCACCTGCACGCTGGGCGCGGCGCAGTACCGCACGGGCGAATCGGTGGAGGCCACCATCGCGCGCGCCGATGCGGCGCTGTACCGAGGCAAGGCCCAGGGCCGCAACTGCACGGTGCTGGAGCCGCAACAGACCCCGCAGGCCTTGAGCGGCGCCCCGGCCCCCCGGACTGATGCCGGAATGCCTGACCGCTTGTGAGTGCAGCTCACGACGAGTGACAGAAAACATCGTTATTCATGCGCACCGATCGTCCATAGCATCGGCATCCATGCTCGGAATGGACAAGGGTGCAAATATGAACCAATGGTTCGCTGAAATCGCCGGCAACGGGCCCGAGGGCGCTGGCATCGTGGTGTCTGCGCAAGGCTGGGATAGGCATCTGCAGTCCGGCCCCCGCCAGTTGCAGGCCGGCCCGCTCCGCGCCGAACTGGCCGACGGCGGCCTGCGCAATGTCCGCTATGGCGGCGTCGACATCCTGCGCTCCATGGCCTTTGTGGCGCGCGACGGACAGGGTGACCGCTGTGTGCATGGCGCGGGCGAACTGAGCCTGCGCGAGCGGGCCGGCCGCTTCGAGGCCTTCTACGAAACGGTGGTGGACTGCGAGGAGCTGAGCCTGGCCTGGCGCGTGCGCATCGTGGGTTCGGCGCGCGGACTGAGCTTCACGTGCTGGGCGCGTGCCCAGGGGGATGTCGACGGCGGCCTGCAGCGGGGCCTGCGCGCCGGGCGGGCGGGCCTGGAACTGGTGTATCCGCTCAAGGTCCTGGCTGGCCGGCCCGTGCATGTCCAGCATGTCGATGGCAGCGCCGAAACCACCGTGCTGCCCGAGCCCGATGCGCTGCAGCGCCTGTCGCAGCTGTCTGGCATCGCCCATGAGCCCGCACCGGGCCTGCAGGTGGATTGCCGCCTGGAAGGCGCCGAGTTCGAGATGCTGGGCCAGCGCTGTGGCGGCAAGGCCTTTTTCCGGCTGCAGCCGCGCGCGTTGTCTCCTTCGCCCTCCTACCCGTTGACCCGGGGCCGGACCCTGGTGCAGATGGCGGGCCTCTCGTTTGTCTCGCCCGGCGCCCTGCAGTAGCACCGCAAGCAGCGCCTGGCCAGGCCTGGCCGGGTCAGCCTGTGCCTTGCAGGCGGGCGGCCTGCACGGTGGCCTCCAGCAGCTTTCTCTCCCTTTGCAGGTGGGCGGTGAACTGGGCTTGCTCCATGACCATGGGCTTGAAGCCGGCCTCGGCCAGCTTGCGCACCAGTTCCGGCTCGGCCAGCACGGCGGCGGTCTCCCGGGCCAGGCGCTCTGCAATGCGGGCATCGGTGCGGGCTGGCAGCAGCAGGCCTTGCCAGGCTTCGACATCGAACGCCTGCCAGACCGCCGTGTCCGACAGGCTGGGTGTCTGCGGCAAGGTGGCGGCCCGCTGGCGCGATGTCACCCCCAGGCCGCGCAGCTTGCCCTCGCGCACGAAGGACTGGACCAGGGCCACGGGCAGCACGGCCAGGTCGATCTGCCCGCCTGCCAGCTCGGTCAGCGCCTGCGGGCCGGATTTGTAGGGCACATGCGTCCATGACAGGCCGGCCTGCTGCTGGAGCATTTCGGCCGTCAGGTGCAGGCTGGTGCCCACGCCGTCGGTGCCCACGGTCAGCCGGCCCGGTTGCTGGCGTGACAGCTGCACCAGCTCGGCCGCCGTGGCGGCCGGCAGGTCGGGGCGGCCTGCCAGCACGAAGGCCGAAGAGGCCACGGGCGCCACGGGCAGCAGCTCCCTGAGGCCGTCATAGCGAAAGCGTTCTGGCGAGACCAGCGGCGCGATCAGCACGCAGCTGGCCACGCCAAACAGCACGGTGTGCCCGTCGGGCCGGGCCTTGATGACACGCTGGGTGGCGATGGTGCCCGAGGCGCCCACCGTGTTCTCTATGACCACGGGCTGGTGCAGCCGCTCGGCCAGCCTCGGCATGACCAGGCGTGCGGCCACGTCCACGCTGCCGCCTGGCGAAAAGGGCACCACCACGGTCAGCGGCTGGCTGGGCCAGGCGTCGGCCCCAGCCGTGGAGGCGCGGGCTGCCGGCGAAAGCCAGGGCGCGCCCAGCATCCAGGCCGCCAGTTGCCTGCGGTTGAGGCTCATGCCAGCCTCCCGGCAGCGCCCAGCCAGGGCAGCTGGTCCGCGTGGTAGCGCCAGGTCTGGAACACGCTGTTGAGCCGGCCGGGGCCGGTGCGGCGCGCTGCGGCATCGGGATACTCGGCGAACCAGGGCAGGATGTATTCCCAGACCACTTCCCCCGCAGGCGTGACCTCGAAGAGCCGGCCCGTGGCCGATTCGGTGATGTGGGTGTTGCCGTTCCACAGGCGCTGGGCATTGCCCATGAAGGCGGTGTAGAAGGCGTTGACCATCTCGTCCTGGTAGCTCCAGACCACGCGGTGGTCGGCCGGATCGATCTCCACCACGCGCGAGAAGGCCACGTGGGCGCCTTCGCGGAAGTTGCCGTTGTCGAAGGCCAGGATGTGGCCGTTGTCCAGCGCCACGGGCGCATGCTGGTGCGAGACCACCGACGGCGGAATGTGCAGCGTCACCGCGCCGCTGGCCTTGTCCACGGCAATGATGCCGGAGGTGGTGCGCAGGCTCATGAGCACGCTGCCGTCGGCCCTCACGCCCAGCCCGTTGACCAGCGGCCAGTGGTAGCGGCCGAAGCCCGGGTGGATGGGGAAGTCCTCGGGCGCCAAGTGCTCCCAGGCCTTCCATTCCCAGACCAGGCGGCCGCTGCGGTCCACCTCGCGGATCACGTCGCCGTACATCACCTCGCCGGGCCCGTGCGCGGTGCCGCCGGGCACGCGCTCGGCAAAGCCCGCAGGCACGGGCGCGCAGGCGGCGTAGAGCAGATGGCCGTTGGGCAGCCACTGCGCGTCATGGTGGTGGTCCGGGTCCTCGTGGCGCCAGACGATCTCGCCCTGCGGCGTGACCTCGTAGAAATCGCCACCATGCCACATGGACCACGGCGCATAGCGGTCTGGCGAGCGGGGGTGGTTGCCGTTGTAGCCCAGGTTGCCGTTGGGCAGGATCACGGCGTGCCGGCCCGCGCGCACGGGCAGCTTCCATTCATGGGCCACGCGGCCTTCGATGTCCACCAGGTAGACATGGCCGTCGGCCGTCTGCGGCGCGATCAGGGTGTAGCCGCCGGCCGAGAGGGCGGGGTCGTGGGCGATGAGTCCGACGCCGCGGCGGCGCTGGGTGACTTGGTCTACGGTGCTTGCCATGGGCTGCTTTCAAAGGAGGCCGGGAATGAGCGCCACTCTAGGCAGTCGCAAGCGTCAGGAATAGCTGTTTGTTTTGGATGAGGTGTCAGATAAAAATTTACACTCCGCGCCATGCCCGCAATCTCCCAGGCCTTTCGCTGTTTTGACGAGGTGGCGCGCCGTGGCTCGGTGCGCAAGGCCGCCGTCACGCTGCACCTGACGGCGGCCGCCGTGAACCAGCAAATCCTCAATCTGGAGGCCCAGGTCGGCGTGCCGCTGTTCGACCGCCTGCCGCGCGGCATGCAGCTGACAACGGCCGGGGAGCTGATGCTGGCGGCCGTGCGGCGCAGCCAGCGTGACTTCGACAACGCGCTGGCCCAGGTGGAGGACCTGCGCGCCCTGCGCCGGGGCCATGTGCGCGTGGGCGTGTCCCATGCCACGGCCGAGTACCTGCTGCCCCTGGTGATCGCCAGCCTGCACGGGCGCTATCCGGGCATCACCTTCAGCGTGCGTTCGGGCACGGGCGAGGAGCTGCTGCGCGGCGTGGCGCAGGGCGAGATCGACGTGGCCTATTGCCTGCGCCGCCCGCCGCCGCCCGGCGTGCAGGAGGTGCGCGCCTGGCCCCAGCCGCTGGGCGCGGTGATGGCCCCCGGCCATCCGCTGGCCACCGAGCCGCGCCTGCTGCGCCTGCGCGATTGCGTGGACTATCCGCTGATCCTGATGGCGCCGGGCATGGAGTTGCGCAGCATGCTGGAGCAGATGGACAGCGCGGCCCTGCACCAGCAGCGGCCGCTGGTGGAGACCAGCTCCGTGCCCATGGTGCGGCGCCTGGTGGCCGGCAGCACGGCCCTGGGATTCCTGGTGCCCGACAACGTGGCCGAGGATGTGGCGGCCGGCCGCCTGCTCTGGCGGCCCCTGCACGACGCAGGTGCGCAGTTGCCCGGCTGCCTGTACCAGCGCATCGGCTACACCAAGGCAGCCGCCATGCGGCTGTTTCTGGACGAGCTGGAGCGCGTGGCCGACGAGATGCGCGCCGGCTTCGAGACCGGCGTGTCCTGGTCGCTCAAGGACCTGGCGACCTGAGCGACCCTGGCCAGCTGAGTGACCTGAACGTTCGGCTGCGGGGCGTCAGACGCCCCGGGCGCGCTCGGCCTTGAAGCGTGCGCGCATTTCAGTGAAGTTGCCCGCCTCCAGCGCATTGCGCACTTCCTGCATCAGGTTCAGGTAGTAGTGCAGGTTGTGGATGGTGGTGAGCATGGGGCCCAGCATCTCGCCGCAGCGGTCCAGGTGGTGCAGGTAGGCGCGCGAGAAGCCGTCGCGTCCGCCTTGCTCCCAGCTCACGCCGCTGGTGCCTGCGCAGGCATGGCAGGTGCAGCTGGGGTCCAGCGGCTGGTGGTCGGTCTTGTGGCGCGCATTGCGGATCTTCAGGTCGCCATAGCGCGTGAAGATGGTGCCGTTGCGCGCATTGCGCGTGGGCATGACGCAGTCGAACATGTCCACGCCGTCGGCCACGCCCTGCACCAGGTCCTCGGGCGTGCCCACGCCCATCAGGTAGCGCGGCTTGTGGGCCGGCAGGCGGTGGGGCGTGTGGGCCATGATGGCCAGCATCTCGTCCTTGGGCTCGCCCACCGAGACGCCGCCCACGGCGTAGCCGGGGAAGTCCATCTCGACCAGGGCCTGCAGCGATTCCTCGCGCAGGTTCTCGTACATGCCGCCCTGCACGATGCCGAACAGCGCATTGGGGTTGCCCAGGCGCTGGAACTCGTCGCTGGAGCGCTTGGCCCAGCGGCGGCTCATCTCCATGCTCTTGCGCGCCTCGGCCTCGGTGGTCTTGTGGCCGTTGGTCTCGTAGGGCGTGCATTCGTCCAGCTGCATGACGATGTCCGAGTTCAGCACGGTCTGGATCTGCATGCTGACTTCGGGCGACATGAACAGCTTGTCGCCGTTGACCGGGCTGGCGAAGTGCACGCCTTCCTCGGTGATCTTGCGCATGGCGCCCAGGCTCCAGACCTGGAATCCGCCCGAGTCGGTGAGGATGGGCTTGTCCCACTTCTCGAAGCCGTGCAGGCCGCCGAAGCTCTGCATGATGTCCAGCCCCGGGCGCATCCACAGGTGGAAGGTGTTGCCCAGGATGATCTGCGCGCCCATCTCCTGCAGGCTGCGCGGCATCACGCCCTTGACGGTGCCATAGGTGCCCACGGGCATGAAGATGGGTGTCTGCACCACGCCGTGGTTGAGCGTGAGCTGGCCGCGGCGCGCGTGGCTGGAGGGATCGGTCTTGAGCAGGTCGAATTGCAGCATAGCCCTCCATTGTCCCAGATGGCCGCATGTGCGTGTCGGACGCTCCGTGACTGTCCCCGGAGCCCGTCTGGCTTAGCCGGCCCGCGTCTACACTGGGGTGGTTGCGATTCGCCAGCTACAAAAAAGGAGGTCCGCATGCTGAAGATCATGATTGCCGTCGATGGGTCCGAGCCCTCGCTGGATGCCGTGCACCACGCCATCTCCCTGGTGCGCCAGGGCCTGCAGGCGCATTTCGTGCTGGCCCATGTGCAGCAGGAGGCCTCGCTGTTCGAGCTGGCCACGCAGGACTCGGACATGATTGCCGCCGCCAGCGTGGACGCCGGCATGCACCTGGTGGCGCCGGCCGTGGCCCTGGTGCGGGCGGCCGGCATTTCCTACGAGGTGGAGATCGGCCTGGGCGAACCCGCCGCCGCGCTGGCCGACATTGCCGAGAGCACGGGCTGCGAGCAGATCATCATCGGCGCACTGGGCCAGGGCGGCCTGCGGCGCGTGCTGATCGGCTCGGTCTCGCGCGAGGTGGCACGCAACAGCCGGCTGCCCGTGACCATCGTCAAGCATGCCGAGCCGCAAGATGAAGAAGGGGAAGAGGACCTGGGTCCCGAGTGAGGGGGGGCGGGCGCGCGCGGGCTTTCAGGCGGCCCGCCGTTGCTGGCCCTGGTGGGACTGGTGCCGGCCTGCATGGGCGCCGTAAGCTCCGTAGGCACCATGAGCGTGCGCATGCGCGTGGGGTTGCAGCTTGCCGTGCGGCAGGCTGGCCAGGCGCTGGAACATGCGGCGGCAGTAGCCGCGTATTCCCAGGCATTTGTTGATCTCATCCACCGGCAGGGGTCCGGAGACCACGACGATGCTGTCGGCTTGGTCCCAGTCGCCGGCCGCGCGCAGCCGCCTGCGCGTGCACAGCGCCCAGGCATGGATGCGCGTGGGCGAGCCATGCTCATGGACCTGGCCCGTGACCAGGTCGAAGGCAATGGCCACCAGCTCGGTCCTGAGCCGGCAGCGGCGCTCGCCCGTGATGGCACTGGGCGTCTCGCGCATGTCGTACAGGCAGTAACTGCCGGCCTTGAGCTGGTATTGCAAATCCATGGCGGACCTCCGCGGTTCGTTCTGGGGCGGGTTCCGGGCCTGCCTGAAAAGGCCCGGGGCATCGGCGCATTCTGACGCATGGCCCCGGCCGCTGGCAATGCAGCCAGCGGGGCGGGGCTTCCCCGCGAAGGGCAAGCGGCAAAGCGTGCCCGCGAGGGCCGGCCTTCTAGAAGTCCAGAAGGCTGAAGCCCACGCTGAGCACGGTGCGCTTGTAGTTGTAATCGATCAGGCTGTCACCGTATCCGCTGAAAAGCTGGACATGCAGGCGCAAATTGCTCTTGCCACCGTTCCATCCTTCGCCTAGGGTGCGCAGCCATTCGACGCGGCCGGAGCCGCGGCCCTGGCCCAGCGAGCCGCGCGCAGTGAAGCCCAGATAGTTCTGTGCATTGACGTTCCAGCCCAGTTTCACCTCGCCCCGGCCTATGTAGTCCTGGATGCGCGGGTTGTCGTCGTGCTCGGCGCTTTCGCGGATGCGCTGCCAGGCCTTGGCGTGCAGCTGCCAGCGGTTGTCCAGCTCGAAGCCGGTCATCAGATACCAGCGGTTCCAGCTGCGCGACAGCGGATCGCTCTGGCCGTTGGACTGGTGCACCAGTCCCACGCCGCTGTAGCGCCAGCGCCAGCCGAAGGGCAGCCGGGCATCGGTGGGGTAGACGTAGAAGATCTCGGGCTCGTGGTCCGTGTTGCGGAAGGGCCGCGAGATGGCGGGGCTGAACAGCTGCCAGTACGACTGCTGGGTGTAGCCGACCCACAGCGAGTCCTTGCCCGCCGAGGTGCTGCCGGTCAGCAGGCCCTGGGCGACCTTGGTGCGCACGGACAGCTGCACGCGCATTTCCTCGGTCTTGTAGGGCTGCGACTGCGCAGGGTCCTTGCCGGGCGTGGTGGGCTGCCGGTTGACATGGTCGGCCGTCACCACGGACACGGACATGGGCCGATAGCCGCGGAAGCTGAAGGTGCCGCAGTCGCTGCCCGGTTCCAGCTCGTAGTAGCGCGACAGCTCGCTGTAGCGCGGGTCGCGGCAGCCGCCGTTGGTGGGGGTGGTGGGCAGCGCCAGGCCCTGGCCGCTGTCGGCCGTCACCACGGGGGCGGGCGTGGGCAGGGCGCCAGGATCGGCTGCGGCGCTGGCGGCCGGAGCACTCCAGCCGGTGGCCGGCGGCGCGGTCAGCGGTTGCTGCTGCTGTGCCCAGGTGTCGAAGCAGGCCAGGCGAGACTGGTTGTCCGTGGTGGCGGCGCACTGGCGCCAGGCGTCCTCGGACAGGGGGCGGGGCGCGGTCTGCGCCTGGGCGCCGAGCCAGGGCGTGGCGCCCAGGCCCATGGCCAGGGCCCACTGCAGGGGTGTCGGCGTGCGGCTTGGGCGCTTGCGGCGATCCAGGTGTGGAGGATTCGTCATGGCTTGGGTCCGGTGATGGAAGGAGCGAAGAGTAAGGGGTAATGAGTGAAGAGGCAGCAGGGGCTCGTGTGCAGGCTCGGGGGCCGGTCAGGGCGCGAGCTTGCGCAGCACGAAGGGCCGGGGCGCGACATCCTCGCCTTCGAGGTAGTTGCCGCGGATCTCGCGGGCGCAGCTGCCTTCGACGACATCGCCCAGCCAGGTGGCGGTGATGCGCTTGCCGTCGGCGCTTTCTTCCAGCGTGATGTGGTCATCGGCCACGTCGCCGACCATGGGCCGGGTGTCTGCGCCGCGCGCGATCGTGCCCTTGACGTTGCCCTTCCACTGGGGGTGCGGCCCCAGCTGCAGGCGCACGGGCTGGGCCTGGCCTTCGACCGTGCCTGTCCATTCGCCCTGCAGCTGGCTGTCCTTCATTTCCTCGCCCTCGGGGCATGAGAGAGGGGGCTGTGCGGAGGCTGTGCGGGCGGCCTTGGGTGCGGCCTTGGCCTGGGCGGTGGACTGTGGGGTGGCCTGGGCAGTGGGCTGCAAGGCGGTGCTGGAGCAGGCGGCGGTCACGGCCACCAGCGCCAGGCTGAGAACGGGGCGGTAAAAACGCATGCGGTGTCTTTCGGGGAATCAGGAGTCGGCGGGCGTGGACTGCTGTGCCTTGAGCGCGAACTCGGCGCGCAGCTGGCGCAGCTTCTCGCGCGGGTCTTCGCGCGAGGTGGCGGCGTCCAGGCCCATTTCCTTGATGAAGCGGCTGGGCAGGGTGGAGACCATCTCGCGGCCCTTCTTGCGGCGCTTGGTCCAGCTCACGGCCAGCGATCGCCGGGCGCGCGTGATGCCCACGTACATGAGGCGGCGCTCTTCCTGCAGGCGCTGGGCGGTCTCGTCGCTGACCTTTTGCTGGCGGCCATCGTCGTCGTCGAGCTTGAAGGGCAGCATGCCCTCGGTCACGCCGACCAGCATCACATGCGGCCACTCCAGGCCCTTGGAGGCGTGCAGCGTGGACAGGATGACCATGTCCTGCTCCTTCTCGCGCTCGCTGATGGTGGACAGCAGGGCGATGTTGCGCGCCACCTCCAGCAGGCTCTTGACCTCGGTGTGCGTGGTCGTTCCCGCCGCATCCTCGATCTGGCCGCCGGCGCGCTGGGCCATCCAGTCGCAGAACTCCAGCACGTTGCTCCAGCGCGCGGCGGCCACCGATTCGCTGTCCTCGCTGTCATAGAGGTACTGCTCGTAGCCGATCTCCTTGAGCCAGTCGAGCATGAAGCCGCGCGACTGCTCGGCGCCCAGCGTGTGGCGGGCGCGGTATTCGAGGTCGTTGATGTAGCGGCCGAACTCCAGCAGGCTGTCATGCGCCTTCTTGGGCAGGGCCGCTTCCAGCATGTGCGCGAACAGGGCGCCGAACATGCTGAGCTTGTGCTGCGAGGAAAACTCGCCCAGCTTGCCCAGCGTGGTGTGGCCTATGCCGCGCTTGGGCGTGCCGATGGCGCGCAGGAAGGCGGGGTCGTCGTCGTTGTTGATCCACAGCCGGAACCAGGCGCACAGGTCCTTGATCTCGGCGCGGTCGAAGAAGCTGGTGCCGCCCGAGACCTTGTAGGGAATGTTGGCCTTGCGCAAGGCCTTCTCGAAGGGCTTGGCCTGGTGGTTGGCGCGGTAGAGGATGGCGAAATCCTTCCAGTCCGGCGGCGGGTTGCTGGCCGCGCGCAGGCTCTGGATGCGGGCCACGGCGCGCTCGGCCTCGTGCTCCTCGGTGTCGCAGTCCACGATGCGCACGGGCTCGCCTTCGCCCAGCTCCGAGAACAGCGTCTTCGGATAGAGCTTGGGGTTGGGCTGGATCACGTTGTTGGCCGCACGCAGGATGGCCGAGGTGGAGCGGTAGTTCTGCTCCAGCTTGATCACCTTGAGCTGCGGGAACTCCACCGGCAGCTTCTTGAGGTTGTCCAGCGTGGCGCCGCGCCAGCCGTAGATGCTCTGGTCGTCGTCGCCCACGGCCGTGAAGTGGGCCCGGCTGCCCACCAGCAGCTTGAGCAGCTCGTACTGCGTGGCGTTGGTGTCCTGGTATTCGTCCACCAGCACATGGCCCAGCAGGCGCTGCCATTTCTCGCGCACCTCGGCGTGGTTCTTGAGCAGGCGCATGGGCATGCCGATCAGGTCGTCGAAGTCCACGCTCTGGTAGGCGGTCAGGCGCTCTTCGTAGCGCTGCATGATCAGCGCCGTGCTGCGTTCGTTGTCGTCCTGGGCCATGGCCAGGGCCTTGCGGCTGTCCCAGCCGGCGTTCTTCCAGTTGCTGATGGTCCATTGCCACTGGCGCGCCGTGGCCAGGTCGGTGGTGCCGCCCGAGCAGTCCTTGAGGATGCCCGTCACGTCGTCGGCATCCAGGATGCTGAACTGGGGCTTGAGGCCCAGCACATGGCCGTCCTCGCGCACCATGCGCACGCCCAGGGCGTGGAAGGTGCAGACCAGCACATCCTTGGCCTGTCGGCCGATGAGGCCGGCCGCGCGCTCGCGCATTTCGGCCGCTGCCTTGTTGGTGAAGGTGATGGCTGCGATGCGCCGTGGCGCCATGCCCGTCTCGATCAGGCGTCCGATCTTGTGCGTGATCACGCGTGTCTTGCCCGAGCCCGCGCCGGCCAGGACCAGGCAGGGGCCTTCGGTGTAGTGGACGGCCTGGAGCTGGGCCAGATTGAGTCCTGCGGACATGGGTGCGTTGCGCGGGGAAAGGCGTGAAAGTGAGGGAAGCGGGAGCATACCGCTTCGGGGGTCGGGGCCGTCCGGGCAGGTGTAAGCACCCTTGGAATTCGGCGACAAATCTCGCGACCCGCGGGGAGCTGTCTGTGGCTGTACAGCCACCGATAGAAAAGTTCACATTGATGGTTGTGATCGTTGAGTGAAAACTATCGAAAATATCAGTGCTCGCCTATATTTGCTCCAGGCGACCTCGATCTGTTCATTTCCCGCTGCTATCCGGGGAGGCGTTGAAGTTGGCTCGCACTACCGATGAGATTGGCCTGGCTGCCGAGCTGTGGTCGCCGCTGCTCAAGCAGCGTTTTGAGACATTGTTTGCCGTGGCGTCCCGCAAGTCGCTGCGCGGCTGGCGGCAGGTGCCCCTGGTCAGCGCCCAGGTGCTGGTGGTGGACGGCAGCCTGCCCGTGCCCGAGGCGGCCGGATGGCTGCCTTGCGTGGTCTATGTGGGCGGTGTACCCCAGGGGCAGCACCTGGAACGCACGCCCCAGCGCCTGGCCACCTATCTGGATCTGGATTTCACGCTCTCCGACCTGATCGACATGCTGGACCGGGCCGCCGTCTTCCTCATGGACTGGACGGTGCGCCAGCAGGTGGCGTCCTCGCAGACCCTGGTGCGCGCGCTGGATGATCTTCGGCAGCAGGCTGAGGGCTGCCGCTACCAATTCCGGCTCAAGGCCTGGGTGGCGCTGCCCGCGCCCTGGAACAGTGCCGAATCCCTGCGGGCCCTGGCCATGCTGTGCCGTGGCCCGATGGATGTGGCCACACTGTGCGAGCACAGCGGCATGGCGCCTGCCGCCGTGGCCGAGCTGCTGCGCCACCCCCGGCTGCGCGGCACGCTCGATTGCAGCCTGAGGCCGGCCCGTGCGGACGATCCAACGCCGCTGGGCGGCCACCGCGCGCAGGCGCACGGGGCTGCCACTGCCGTGGCGCCAGGCCTGTCGCGCCAGTGGGTGCAGCGGCTGACCGGCTGGATACGCCGCGGAGGGCAGGCATGAGCATGTGGATGAGCGACCAGCCCGGTGCGGGACTGGTGCGGGTGAGCCTGATCGGCCCCATGGGCATCGGCAAGACCACGGCGCTGCGCAGCCTGTGCGGAGCGCTGATGGCCGCAACGGATGTGCCCAATCTCGACCGGGCCGCCCATTCCAAGGAGTTCACCACCGTGGGCGCGGAGTTCGGCGAGATCGATCTGGGCGAGGGAATGCGGCTGCAACTGGTGGGCAGCCCGGGCCAGGACCGCTTCGACTTCGTGCGCCGCTGGGTGCTCAATGCTTCGGTGGGCGTGCTGCTGATGGTGGATGTGGGCGATGCCTCGGCGCCGGACTATGCCGCGCAGCTCCTGTCCGAGATCGCCACCCTGGAGGTCGAACCCCAGGTGCTGCTGCTCAGTTGCCGTGACGCCAGCGAACAACAGCAGGAGGCGTTCAGCACCGCCTTGGCCGATCGAGGTCGCGGTATAGTGCCTGTCATCCAGGCGGACCCCCGTGACCGGCAGCAGTTGCTGGATGCGCTGGGGGTGCTCGTTTCCTTGCTTTCCTTGCAAAGTCAGGCATGAAGACACCAACGCATCCCCAGATTTCCTCCACCGTGATCGAAGCTGGCCAAGTTGCACTCAATCGCGTGGTGGCGCCTCTCGAGGGCGTGCATATCGCCTTGCTGTGCACGCCCGATGGTTTCGAGATCACGGCCCTGCGGGTCAAGAGCGAGCTGCCGACGGAGCGCCTGTCTGCCATGGCGGGCTCGCTGATGGCCATGGCAAAGGCCGTGGCCGCCGAGATAGGCCACAAGTCCTGCCACCGCCTGACCTTCGAGACCGAACTGGGTACCGTCCTTTTCCAGGCCGTCGGCGGCAGCCACCCGGCCATCCTGTGCATGGTGGTCGATCAAAGCGCCCTGCTGGGACGTGCGCTGTGGGCCGCGGGCGAAGTGGCCGGCGATCTGTCCCGTCTCTGACCCCCGTATCCGATTCAAGAGTTTTCTCCCCCGAGGAGCGGGCGCGATGAGTCCATCGCATCGCCTGCCCTTGCTATTTGAAAGAGGTGGCATATGGCTTCGATACATGATTCTCTGAACGGCCTGCTGGGCATCGATGGCGCCCTGTGCGCAGCCCTGGTGGACAGCACCAGCGGCATGCTGATGGGCAGCGCGGGCTCCGGCCTCGACATGGAGCTGGCCGCCGCCGGCAACACGGAGGTGGTGCGCGCCAAGCTCAAGACCATGCGCATGCTCAAGCTGGACGATGCCATCGACGACATCCTGATCACCCTGACCCACCAGTACCACGTCATCCGGCCCGTGGCCGCCCATGAAGGCGTGTTCTTCTACCTGGTGCTGGACAAGAGCCGCTCCAACCTGGCGCTGGCCCGCCGCAAGGTGCAGGAGATCGAAAAGGACCTGGCACTCTGAGAGCGCCCGCGCTCTTGCCGCCAGACCTGCCGGAGACGGATTCCGGCAGGTTTTTTTTCGCCCGCCGTCACCGGTGCGCCACGGGCGCGCAGCGTACACGCCGGCTTGCTGCCAGAATCGCCGCGTGCTGTCCGTCCTGCTGATCACCTTCCCCTTCTTCGCTCTCGTGGCCTGCGGCTTCGCAGCCACCTGGCGTGGCGTGCTGCCGCAGGCGGCGATACCGGGGCTCAACGCCTTCGTGCTGTATTTCGCGCTGCCCTGCATGCTGTTTCGCTTTGGCGCGCAGACGCCGATCGCGCAACTGCTGGATGTGGGCGTCTCCGTGGTCTACCTGCTGTGCGCGCTGCTGATGGTGGGCGCCACCGTGGCGCTCACGCTGCGGCGCGTGGGCTGGAACGATGCGGCCTTCGGCGCGCTGGTGGCCGCCTTCCCCAATACCGGCTTCATGGGCGTGCCCATGCTGGTGGCGCTGCTGGGTGAGCGTGCGGCGGGCCCGGTCATCGTCACCATGGCCATCGACATGGTGGTGACCACCTCGCTGTGCATTGCGCTGTCGCGCCTCGGAATGCCGGGCGGGCACGGTGTGGCGGTGGCATTGCGCCGCGCGCTGGCGGGCATGGCCTCCAACCCCATGCCCTGGTCCATCGTGCTGGGCGCAGTGGCGTCGGCGGCGGGCTGGACGCTGCCCGGCCCCATCGACCGCACCGTGGCCATGCTGGCGGGCGCGGCCTCGCCCGTGGCGCTGTTCACCATAGGCGCCGTGCTGGCGCGCTCGCAGATGAACAGCCATGAGCGCGTGGCCGCGCGCGACTACGTGCCCATCGCGCTGGCCAAGCTGCTGGTCCATCCGTTGCTGGTCTGGGCCGTGGCCCGCGCGGCCATGGCGCTGGGCCTGCCTCTGGGTGAGGAGGCCTTCGTGGCCCTGGTGCTGCTGGCCGCACTGCCCAGCGCCAGCAATGTCTCGCTGCTGACCGAGCGCTTCGGTGCGCATGGCGGGCGGGTGGCCCGCATCATCCTGGTGTCCACGGTGCTGGCCTTCCTGAGTTTCTCGGGTGCCGTGGCGTTGATGACCTGAGCCGGTCCGAGCGGCAGGACTGGGCAGGCCCGGTCAGTCCAGGCCTGTCGGCAGGCTGGCGCTCTCTACAATCGCGCCCATGTTTTTTCACCACCTCGACGGGATTGCATGAAACCCTCCCCCTCTGCCCCGGCCGGCGCCCCCACGGGCGCGGGCCTGCTCTGGATGGTGACGCTGGCCTGCCTGCTCTGGGCCCTGGTGTCCTGGCTGGCCAATGGCAACCTGGACGGCTACCACGACATGCTGGAGAACTATGCCTGGTCCCAGCCGCTGCAGCTGGGCACGCACAAGCACCCGCCGTTCTTCGCCTGGGTGGTCGGCCTGTGGTTCATGGTGTTTCCGCAGAACGACGCCTTCTACCGCCTGCTGTCCTATGCCAATGTGGGCGTGGGCCTGTGGGGTGTCTATGTGCTGGGCCGGCGCCTGGGGCTGGCGCGCCTGGCGCCGCTGGGGGCGCTGCTGCTGCTGTGGTGCTTCCCGTATACGACGCTGGCCGGCAAGTTCAACGCCAACAGCCAGCTGCTGTCCCTGTGGCCCTGGGCGGCGGCCCTGCTGCTGGCCAGCTGGCAGGAAAAGGGTGTGCGGGGCCTGGCCTTCAGCGTGGCCCTGGGCGTGGTCTCGGCCGCCTGCATGCTCAGCAAGTACTACAGCGGCGTGTTCCTGGCCGGTTTTCTGCTGCCCATCCTCCTGGTGCGCGAAGGTCGCCAGTGGCTGCTCACTCCCAGGCCCTATGTGGCGCTGGCAGCCTTTGGCCTGGCGCTGGCGCCGCATGTGGCCTGGATTGCCCACCACCAGTGGGTGACGCTGGGCTATGCCATGGACCAGGGCGGCGGGCAGGTGGTGTGGAGCTATGTGCTGCGCTTTGCGCTGGCGCCCATCTTCTACTGGCTGCCGGCCTGGCTGGCCGTGTGCCTGGTGTATGGCTTCATGCAGGCCCGCCAGCAAGGCGGTGGCTGGCTGCGCTGGAGCGCGCGCTTTCTGCGCCGCAGCTGGGCCTGGCAGGGGCGGGGCGACACCTTGTTCTGGCTGGCCCTCATGCCCTGGCTGGCGACGCTGGGCTTTGGCGCCACCGGCGTGGTGGAGCTGTCCACGCCCTGGGCCATTCCCATCGGCTATGCCTTCGTGCTGCTGTGGCTGCGCAACCTGGACGCCGAGGCGCCTGCCGCGACGCAGGCCGCCCTGGCCGCGCTGCGCCGCGCCTGGTGGCCGAGCCTGGCCGTGGTGCTGGTGATTGGCGTGGCCGCGGGTTGGGGCAATGCGCGCAAGAGCAGCTCCGACTACTACCGGCCCGCGGCCGATGCGGCCCAGGCCATCGTGCTGTCCTGGAACCAGCGCCACCCGCAGCAGCCGCTGCAGTGGGTGGGCGGCGACTGGGCGGAAAACGCCATGCTCTCCTTCTATGCACAGCCGCATCTGCGCACCATCCCCGGCCTGCCCGACAGCGAATATGCTCGTGTGCTGGCGCTGGCGGACTGGCGCCGCCAGCCCGGCCTGCTGCTGTGCCCG
This sequence comes from Delftia sp. 11MD, assembly GCF_050907895.1. NCBI lineage: Bacteria > Pseudomonadati > Pseudomonadota > Betaproteobacteria > Burkholderiales > Comamonadaceae > Delftia > Delftia sp. 11MD. The sequence continues at coordinate 589,965 of NZ_CP194333.1, forward strand.
CGCGGCCCCGTGGCCGGCGAGCCCGGGCCGACCGCGAAATCGCGCGATTGCGAGCAGCAGGCGCAGGCCTGGCTGGCGAAGCTGGGCCTGCCGCAGGAGCCGCGTGTGCTCACGCTGCAACGCTCGGGCTGGCGTTTTCCTGTGCCCACACCTTATGCGTATGCGGTTTTTGATGTGTTGCCGCGCGCGGGCAGCCAGCCCGCTGACAATGCTGGCCTATGACCGAATTGCATGCTGACATTGCTCCGGCCGCTCCCAAGGGAATGCTGCCGCGCGCGCCGCTGCGGCTGAGCTGCGTGGTGCCGGCCCACAATGAAGAGGGCAACCTGGAGGCGTTCCTGCGCGCCCTGGACGCGATGGTGCGCACGCTGACGCCCGACTACGAGCTGATCGTCGTCAACGATGGCAGCCGCGACGCCACGCACGAGATCGCGCTGCGCATGGCGCAGGAGCTGCCCGTGCGCTACCTGGCGCTGTCTCGCAACTTCGGCAAGGAGGCGGCCCTGTCGGCCGGCATAGACCATGCGCGCGGCAATGCCGTGGTGCTGATCGACGCCGACTTCCAGCATCCGCTGCAGATGCTGCCCCAGATGTGCGAACTGTGGCAGTCCGGCTACGACATGGTCTATGGCGTGATCGCCGACCGGGGCGCCGAAAGCGGCGCCAAGCGGGTGGGCACCAACCTGTTCTACCGGCTCATGAATGCCGGCAACCTGGTGAAGATCCCGCCCAATGCCGGCGACTTCCGCTGGCTGGACCGCTGCGTGGCCGACGCGCTCAAGGCCCTGCCCGAGAGCCACCGGTTCATGAAGGGCCTGTACGCCTGGGTGGGCTTCAAGGCGGCGGCACTGCCGTTCGTGCCGGCCGACCGCACGGCCGGGGCGTCCAGCTTCAATTTCCGGCGCCTGGGCTCGCTGGCCCTGCTGGGGCTGACCTCGTTCACCACCTTGCCGCTGCGCGTGTGGAGCATCGTGGGCGGGATGATCTCGCTGGCGGCCCTGCTCTACGGGCTGTGGATCACCATGGAGACGCTGATCTTCGGCAACCCGCTGGACGGCTGGCCTACGCTGGCGGCCAGCATCATGCTGTTCTCGGGCGTGCAGCTGATGTCCATCGGCATCCTGGGCGAGTACATCGGCCGGATCTATGACGAGGTCAAGCGCCGCCCCACCTATCTGCTGGCGCGCGACGAGGACCGCAGCCCGCTGGCGCCGCGGGAGTAGCCATGCACGATGTGATCGCGCAGCTGCGCCGCCTGCCGCAGGCGCTGCAGTTCGTGCTGGTGGGCGGCTGCGCGGCCGCCACGCACCTGGCCGTGGTCGCCCTGCTGGTGCAGCTGGCGGGCATGGCGCCGCTGCATGCGAATGTGCTGGCCTTTCTCGTGGCCTTCGTGGTCAGCTACAACGGCCATGCGCTGTTCACCTTCGTGCAGACCCAGGCACGTGGCCGGGCCGTGGTGGCCAAATACTTCGCCGTGGCCTGCGTCTCCTTCGTGGCCAACGAGCTGCTGTACTGGGCGGCCCTGCACTGGCTGCACTGGCACTATTTCTGGAGCCTGGCCCTGGTGCTGGTGCTGGTGGCGGTGGGCACCTTCGTCCTGGCCAAGTTCTGGGCCTTTGCGGCCCCCGGACGCAAGGAATCCCCATGAACACCATGCCTGCCATAAACGGGGAGAAGTCCCCGGCCAGAACCGTCGTCCTGTGCGCCGACGACTATGCGCTGCACCCCCTGGTCGACGAGGCCGTGGAGCAGCTCACGCTGCAGGGCCGGCTGTCGGCCACCAGCTGCATGACCACCTCGCCGCACTGGAGGCAGGCGGCCAGGCGCCTGCCCGCGCTGCGCCCGCGCCTGTCGCTGGGCCTGCACTTCAACCTGACCGAGGGCCATGGCCTGCAGCCCGCCGCCGGCATCGGTGCCGTGATCGCGCGCGCCTATGCCGGCGCACTCGGCGGCGCCGCCATGCGCGACGCCTGGCGCCGCCAGCTCGACGCCTTCGAGGACGCGCTGGGCATGGCCCCCGACTTCATCGACGGCCACCAGCACGTGCACCAGCTTCCCGGCGTGCGCGCCGCGCTGGTGCAGGAATTGCGCCAGCGCTATGGCGACAACGCCGACGACCTGCCCTGGGTCCGCTCCACCACCCCGGCCGGCCAGCTCTGGCGCGACCCCAAGGCCGCCATCATCGCCCTGCTCGGCGGCTGGACCACCACCCGCCGCCTGCGCCGCCAGGGCGTGCCGCTCAACCACGGCTTCGGCGGCGTCTACGCCTTCGACCAGCCCACGCCCGAAGGCTATGGCCGCCACATGGCCCAATGGCTGGCCCAGCTGCAGCCCGGCAGCCTCATGATGTGCCACCCCGCCACCGCCCCCGTCCAGGGCGACGCCATAGGCGCCCAGCGCGCCGTCGAATACGCCTACCTGCGCTCCGACGCCTTCGCCCAGGCCCTCGAACAAGCGCACTGCCACATCGCCCAAGGCCCCCTCACCCCGCTGTTCACAACGAACTAAGAAGCAGCAATAGAAAAGGCCCGGCCAAAAATGGACCGGGCCATGTGGGCGCAGCGCAAAAAACCGACGAGGCCCAAAGCAAGGGACAGCAAGCAAGGGCCGCCCCGCAGCGAGGCTGTCGTCCCCCTCCCCCGCGAAGCGGGTAGAGAGGCGCCGTGCCACGGGGGGAAGGCGCGCCAGCGCCTCAGGGGGTGCCTATCAATATTCCCAGAAGATGCGCTGCAGCTGCTTCGTGTCCTGCGTCTTGGTCAGGGCCACGGCGGCCAGCAGGCGGGCCTTCTGCGGGTTCAGGTCATGGGCGACGACCCAGTCGTACTTGTCGTCGGGCTGCTCGGCGTTGCGCAGCACGAAGCCGGCCGGCACGCGCGAGCTGCGCACCACGATCACGCCCTTTTGGCGCAGTTCATTGAGCTTGGGCACGATGCGGTCGGCCACCGAGCCGTTGCCCGTGCCGGCGTGCACGATGGCCTTGACGCCGGCCTTGCCCAGCGCGTCGATGGCCGTGGCGGGCACGTTGCCGTAGCCATAGACGATGTCCACGGCGGGCAGGTCGGTGATCTGCTCGATGTTGAACTCGCTGCCCCTGGTGTGGCGCTTGACGGGGGCGCGGAACCAGTAGGTCTTGCCCTCGACCACCATGCCCAGCGGGCCCCACTGGCTGGAGAAGGCATTGGTCTTGATGTTGGTGAGCTTGGCCACATCGCGCGCGGAGTCGATGTTGTCGTTCATGCTGACCAGCACGCCCTTGCCCGCCGAGTCCTTGGAGGCGGCCGTGGCCACGGCGCCCAGCAGGTTCAGCGCGCCGTCGGCCGAGATGGCCGTGCCGGGGCGCATGGAGCCGACCATGACGATGGGCTTGTCGGTAGGCACCACCAGGTTCAGGAAGTAGCCGGTCTCCTCCAGCGTGTCCGTGCCGTGGGTGACGACGATGCCGTCCACGCCGGGCTGCTTGGCCAGCTCGTTGACGCGGCGTGCCAGCGTCAGCAGTTCCTTGTTGGTGAAGCTTTCGGAGGCGATCTGGAACACCTGCTCGCCAGAGACGTTGGCGATGTTGCTCAGCTCGGGCAGGCCGGCCAGCAGCTTGTCCACGGGGACCTTGGCGGCCGTGTAGGTGGCGCTGTTGACGGCGCTGGCGCCCGCGCCGGCAATGGTGCCGCCCGTGGCCAGGACGACCACGTTGGGCTTGCCGGCCTGTGCGGCGGGAGCGGGTGCAGGGGCGGTCGCCGTGGCGGGCGCTGCGGCTGCGGGGGCCTGGCTGGCGCCGGGCTGGGACGCGCAGCCTGCCAGCGCAAGCGCGACGGCCATCAAGGTCATACGGAAGGGGGTGAACGGCATGTATCGCTCCTGGAAAGGCATTGAATGATCCAGCCTTGTGGGCTGAATGCGGCACGATGCAATAAACATGCCCCGCCTGCATCAGCGCAAATCCCGATGGGAGCCGTGCGGCGGATGCGCTAAAAGCGCTTCCGAAAAAGTAGCGGTGAATGCTTTGTGGGATTGCGCCAAAGGCCTGAAAGGCTTGAGGTTTTTTGGGGCCGTTCCAGAGGCTGTGCCACGTTCAGATGGCCAGCGGGTCCACGTCCACCAGCCAGCGCACCAGGGCGCGGTGCTCGGGCTGTGCCCTGATCCAGTGCAGATGCGCCTGCCAGGCCCAGAGAAAGCGCAGCAGGGCGGGCCGCTGGGCCGACTCGATCAGCATCTGCGCCCGCTCCACATTGGCCACGCGCTGGACGGACATGGGAATGGGCGGGTAGAGAAACACATCGTCCACATGGGGCAGGCCGGCCTGGCGCGCGGCTTGGGCGGCGGCGGCCAGAAAGGCCTGGGCGGCCTCCTGGCTGCGCGCATCGGCCCGCACGATGGCCTGGAAGGCAAACGGCGGCATGCCCGCATCGCGCCGCTCGCGCAGCTGGCGCGCCGCAAAGGCAGGGTAGTCGTGCGAGCGCAGCGCGGTGTAGACGGGATGGGACGGGTCGTGCGTCTGTATCCACATCTCCGGATGGCTGCCCTGGGCGGCCACGTAGTGCGCGTCGCGCCCTGCGCGGCCGGCCGCCTGCATCAGCAGGCTGAACAGGCGTTCGGGCGCGCGGTAGTCGCTGGAAAACAGCGCGCTGTCGGGCTGGACGGCGGCCACCAGGGTGATACGCCGGAAGTCATGGCCCTTGGCCACCATCTGGGTGCCGACCAGCACGTCGATGTCGCCGGCATGCACCTGGGCCAGCTGCTCCTCCAGCGCGCCCTTGGCGCGCGTGGTGTCGGCGTCTATGCGCGCCACGCGGGCGGGCTCGCGGTCGGGGCGCTGCACGTTGCGCAGCAGGCGGGCCAGTTCTTCCTCCAGCTGCTCCGTGCCCTTGCCCAGCGGCAGGATGTCGGGATTGCCGCAGCCGGGGCAGGCCATGGGCACGCGCTGGGTGTAGCCGCAGTGGTGGCAGCGCAGCGTGCGGTCGGCCTTGTGGAAGACCTGGTGGGCACTGCAGTGCGGGCAGTCGCTTTTCCAGCCGCAGTCGGCGCAGAACAGCACGGGCGCGAAGCCGCGGCGGTTGAGCAGCACCAGGCTTTGCTCGCCGCGCTGCACACGCTCGGTGATGGCATCGATCAGCGGCGGCGAGAACACGGCCTTGCGCGGCTGCTGGCCCATGTCCACCAGGCGCACGCGCGGCAGGGCGGCCGCGCCGATGCGGCTGGGCATGTGCAGGCGCAGGTAGCGGCCGCCCTGCGGCTCTTCGGCATTGGGCGGGCGGCTGGCGTGCCAGCTCTCCAGCGAGGGGGTGGCGCTGCCCAGGATGACCTTGGCGCCGGTATCGCGCCCGCGCCAGATGGCCAGGTCGCGCGCCGAGTAGCGTGCGCCTTCCTGCTGCTTGTAGCTGGCGTCGTGCTCCTCGTCCACCACGATCAGCGACAGCCCCGGCAGGCTGGCGAACACCGACATGCGCGTGCCCAGCACGATGCGCGCCGTGCCCGTGTGTGCCGCCAGCCAGCTCTTGAGCCGCTGCGGGTTGGTCATGCCGCTGTGCATGCTGACCACGCAGGCCGCGCCATACTGCGGCGCAAAGCGCGCCAGGAAGCGCTGCTCCAGCTGGGGCGTGAGATTGATCTCGGGCACCATCACCAGCACCTGGGCGCCGGGGTCGGCATCCAGCGCGGCCTGGGTGGTCCTCAGGTAGACCTCGGTCTTGCCGCTACCCGTGCTGCCGTAGAGCAGGAAGGGGCCGGGGTGGGCGGCGATCTGCGTGAAGACGTCGGCCTGCTCGGCGCTGAGGACGATGGGGGGAATGTCTGCGGCGGCCGGGGCCGGTGCGAGCGCTGATGCAGGCGCAGCGCCAGGCGCCGGTTGCGCCTGTTCCGCCTTTGCAGCCTTGGCCGCTCTCTTCGCCGCGGCCTTGGTCGGCCTGAGCCGGCGCGCCAGTTGCTCGGCCGTCATGTCGCGCAGCTGCGGCGGCAGGGCCGTCACGGCGATCTCGCCCACGCTGCGCTGGTAGTAGTAGGCGGCGAAGGCCACCAGCCGCCGCCAGGCCGCCGGCAGCGGCGCGATGCCCTCCAGCACGGCGCAGATGGCGCGCAGCTCCACGCCTTCGGGCACGGCGGGCGGCTGGGCCGGCGCGTCCCAGACCACGCCCAGCAGTTCCCGGCGTCCCAGCGGCACGCGCACCAGGGTGCCCGGCTCCAGCGGCTGCTCGCAGGTGTAGCTCAGCAGATCACCCACGGCGCTGTGCGCCGGCGTCTGGACGGCGACATGGACGGTATGGGCGGGAAGGGGCATGGGAAGAAAGCGGGGCCTGAAAACGCTGGCGCCGCAGGGCACGAACAGCGGCAACAAAGCCGCCAAGCATAAGCCTTGGGCAGCGTCCGAGGCGTGGGAAGCGGCGTTCTACACCAGACATCCCGGGCGGTGGCTACGGGTTTCTGGGTATATCGTCAATTTCTGTGGATAACTTTGTGGGGATTATTCGGATCTATGGCCATCCCCCCATTTGTCTGACCTTTCCGAGTGGTGCATTCTGAAAACGGTGCTATCAAAAAAAATCTTCAAAAACAACGGCTTATATCGATATGTCGCCCGCGTGCAGGTGCGGGTGACAACTGTGAGTCCTAAGACCTCGCTCAGATTTTTCTGTGCATAAGATGGTCTGTGGCCATCTTGTGCAGCAAGCGCCGGCCGGGCGCGCGGACTGTGGACAGCGCGGCCCAGCCGGGCCGGTGGCTGTCACGGCAGGGGGCCGGCGCTGCGCTGGCATCCGGTCCTGCGTGTGATGAGGAGCAGGGCGGGCGCTCAGCGCTGGCGCATGGCGCGCGAATGGCCGTGGACGGCCTCGACCAGGGCGGCCACATGCTCGGGCGGCGTGAACTGGCTGATGCCGTGGCCCAGGTTGAAGATGTGCGTGGGGCCCGTGGTGGTCCTGTCGGTGTGCGGGGCGCCGAAGCTGTCGAGCACGGCGCGCGCCTGCTCGGCCACGCGCTCGGGCGGCGCGAACAGCACATTGGGGTCGATGTTGCCCTGCAGCGCCTTGCCGGGTCCGCCCACCTCGCCGCCGACGATGGCGCGGGCGCGGGCCAGGTTGGCCGTCCAGTCCAGGCCCAGCACCTCGCAGTCCAGGTCCTTCATGTCGGGCAGCCAGATGCCGCCGCCCTTGGTGAAGACGATGCGCGGCACGTCCTGCCCATCGACGCCCGTGCGCTTGAGTCCGGCCAGCACGCGCTTCGTGTAGGCCAGGCTGAATTCCTGGAAGGCGCCATCGGCCAGCACGCCGCCCCAGCTGTCGAACACCATCACGGCCTGGGCGCCCGCATCGATCTGGGCGTTGAGGTAGGCGGCCACGCTGTCGGCGTTGATGGCCAGGATGCGGTGCATCAGGTCGGGGCGCGCATACATCAGGCTCTTGACCAGGCGGTAGTCGTCGCTGCCCTTGCCCTCGACCATGTAGCAGGCCAGGGTCCAGGGACTGCCCGAGAAACCGATCAGCGGCACGCGGCCATCGAGCGCGCGGCGGATGCTGGTCACGGCGTCGAACACATAGCGCAGCTTGTCCATGTCGGGCACGGCCAGCTCGGCCACGGCGGCCTCGTCGCGCACCACCTTGGCAAAGCGCGGGCCTTCGCCTTCGGCAAAGGACAGGCCCAGGCCCATGGCGTCGGGCACGGTCAGGATGTCGGAGAACAGGATGGCCGCGTCCAGCGGGAAGCGCTCCAGAGGCTGCAGCGTGACCTCGGTGGCGTAGTCCACGTTGGTGGCCAGGCCCATGAAGCTGCCGGCCCGGGCGCGCGTGGCCTTGTATTCGGGGAGATAGCGGCCCGCCTGGCGCATCAGCCACAGCGGCGTGTAGTCGGTGGCCTGGCGCCGGCAGGCGCGCAGGAAGGTGTCGTTGGTCAGGGGGGCGAAGCTCATGGTGGGCGATTGTCGCCGAGTCGGCTTCGCCAGGTTGCCGCGATGCCCGAGCAGCGCAGGGCGTCTTGCCCCGGGTTAACCCTGGTCAATATCGGCGGCAACGGGCTTTTTGAGGCCGCTACATTGTGCGGCGTGCGTTCCGCACAGGAATCCGTCCATGCAAGGAGAGAGTTTGCGATGCAGCGAAGAACCCTGACCCAGATCCTGGCCCTGGCACCGGCCTCGGCCGTTTGGGCTGCCAGCGGGCTGGCTGGAAGTGCCACGGCGGCCGAGCCGCTGTTTCCGGGCAAGGCGCCGCTGCGCATCGTCGTGGGCTACCCGCCCGGTGGCGCCACCGACCGCGTGGCGCGCATCGTGGCCGACAAGCTGCAGGCGCGCGTGGGCTCGCCCGTAGTGGTGGAGAACAAGCCCGGCGCGGGCGGCCGCCTGTCGGCCCAGTATGTGAAGAACGCGCCGGCCTCCCAGCCCGCGCTGCTGCTGGCCAACCCGGCCGTGATGCTGGTGGCGCCCCTGGTGTTCCCCGACTCGGGCTACGACCCCGACAAGGACTTCCGCCCGGTCAGCGAGGTCAACCGCTATGAATTCGGCGTGGCCGTGGCCAGTGCCGTGCCCGTCAGGCAGCTGTCGCACCTGCTGGCCTGGCTGCGTGCCAATCCGCAGCAGGCCAACGTGGGCGTGCCGGCCACGGGCAGCCTGCCGCACTTCTTCTCGCTGATGCTGGGCGAGGCCGCCAAGGTCCGGACCGAAACCGTGGGCTACAAGGGCTCGGCCCCGCTGCTGACCGACCTGGTGGGCGGCCAGGTGCCGCTGGCCATCGACACCTTCGACGTGCTGCTGCCCCAGCACGAGGCCGGCAAGATCCGCGTGCTGGCCGTGTCGGGCGAGCGCCGCAGCACGATGGCGCCGGACATCCCCACGCTCAAGGAATCGGGCCTGAACCTGTCGGGCATGGGCTGGAACACCTTGTTCGCGCCCCAGAGCATGGCGCCCGACATTGCCGAGCGCCTGTCGCGCATGGTGCAGGAGATCATGAAGGAGCCCGACACGCGCCAGAAATTCGAGGCCAGCCGGCTGACCCCGGTCTCCAGCAGCAGCGCGCAGACGGCCGAGATGCTCAAGGCCTACCGCGCCCAGTGGACGCCGGTGGTGCAGCGCTCGGGTTTCAAGCCCTGAACCTTCAAGAAAAATGGCCCGTGCGGGCCTTTTTTCATCGCCGGGCCGCCCCAAGATGAAAAACGCCCCCTCGGGGGGCAGCGTGGGGGTCATTTTTCATGGGGCCTAGGGTTTCCTCGGTGCCTGGGCGCTTGTGGTGGAAAGGGTCTGGCGACTAACATTTACCGACCATTCGGTAAATTATGTTTGATCTGCCGCATAAAGACGGCAGACAGGCCACGGAGACTTCCATGCCCCCATCGCTGGTTCTGGTTGAGCAGCACGACGCCGTCCGCACCCTGGTGCTCAATCGCCCCGACGCGCTCAACAGCTTCAACGCGCAGCTGCACGAGCAGCTGCTTTCGGCCCTGGAACAGGCTGCCGGCGATGCCTCGGTGCGCTGCGTGGTGCTCACGGGCGCGGGGCGCGGCTTTTGCGCGGGCCAGGATCTCTCCGACCCCGAGGCCGCGCCCGACCAGAACCTGGGCGACCTGATCGAGCGCCGCTACCAGCCGCTGTGCCTGCGTCTCAAGTCCATGCCCGTGCCCGTGGTGGCCGCCGTCAACGGCGTGGCTGCCGGCGCGGGCGCCAATATCGCGCTGGCCTGCGACCTGGTGCTGGCCGCACGCTCGGCCAGCTTCATCCAGGCCTTTGCCAAGATCGGCCTGGTGCCCGACTGCGGCGGCACCTGGCTGCTGCCGCGCCTGGTGGGCCGTGCGCGCGCCCTGGGCCTTGCGCTGCTGGGCGACAAGCTGCCTGCGGCCGAGGCCGAACGCATCGGCCTGATCTGGCGCTGCGTGGAAGATGCCGATTTGCGCAGCGAGGCCCAGGCCCTGGCGCAGCGCCTGGCCGCCATGCCGGTGCGGGCCCTGGCGCGCACGCGGGAGGCCATGGACTCGGCCCAGCTGCTGGACTACGAACATGCGCTCACGCGCGAGGCGCGCCAGCAGGGCCAGCTGGGCGCAGCCCACGACTACCAGGAGGGCGTGGCCGCCTTTCTGGGCAAGCGGGCTGCCGTGTTCTCGGACCGCTGAGGAGCCCGCCATGCAAGACAACCACACCCCGGGCGAGGCCGCCCAGCGACTGGCCGAGCAGGTGCGCGACGGCATGCTGGCGCGCGACCGCGCCGCGCAAGGACTGGGCCTGCGCATCACCGAGATCGCGCCCGGCACGGCGCGCATGGAGATGGCCGTGCGCAACGACATGCTCAATGGCTTCGACATCTGCCACGGCGGCTTCATCACGGCGCTGGCCGACACGGCCTTTGCCTATGCCTGCAATGCGCGCAACGAGATGACGGTGGCCTCGGGCCTGAGCGTGGACTTCGTCGCGCCCGGCCGGCCCGGCGACGTGCTCACCGCGCAGGCCCGCGAAGTCTCGCGCGCAGGCCGCACCGGCGTCTATGACGTGCAGGTCACCAACCAGCGCCAGGAAGTGATCGCGCTGTTCCGTGGCCGCTCGCACAGCTTCAAGGGCCGGCCCACCGTGCCCGGCCTGAACCAGCCCGTCTGAAAGGGCCCAGCCATGCCTGTCCAGCGCCCCGCCCCCGGCGAACTCGATCCCATCGAAACCGCCAGCCGCGACGAGATCGCCTCGCTGCAGCTGCTGCGCCTGCGCTGGTCGCTGCAGCATGCCTACGACCATGTGCCGCATTACCGCCGCGCCTTCGACGAGAAGGGCGTTCATCCGTCCGACCTGCGCACGCTGTCCGACCTGGCCCGCTTTCCCTTCACCACCAAGAAGGACCTGCGCGAGAACTACCCGTTCGGCATGTTCGCCGTGCCGCGCCAGAAGGTGGCGCGCGTGCATGCCTCCTCGGGCACCACGGGCAAGCCCACGGTCGTGGGCTACACGTTGAATGACATCGACAACTGGGCGAACCTGGTGGCGCGCTCCATCCGCGCGGCGGGCGGGCGGCCCGGCGACATGGTGCATGTGGCCTACGGCTACGGCCTGTTCACGGGCGGCCTGGGCGCCCACTACGGAGCCGAGCGCGCGGGCTGCACCGTGGTGCCCATGTCGGGCGGGCAGACCGAAAAGCAGGTGCAGCTGATCCAGGACTTCCGCCCCGACATCATCATGGTCACGCCCAGCTACATGCAGGTGATCGTGGAGGAGATGCAGCGCCAGGGGATGGACCCGCGCGAGAGCTCGCTCAAGATCGGCATCTTCGGCGCCGAGCCCTGGACCGAGGCCATGCGCCGCGAGATCGAGGGCAAGGCGGGGCTGGATGCCGTGGACATCTACGGCCTGTCCGAAGTCATGGGCCCGGGCGTGGCCAGCGAATGCGTGGAAAGCAAGGACGGGCCGGTGATCTGGGAAGACCATTTCTATCCCGAGATCATCGACCCGGACACGGGCGAGGTGCTGCCCGACGGCAGCGAGGGCGAGCTGGTCTTCACGTCGCTGTCCAAGGAAGCCATGCCCATCATTCGTTACCGCACGCGGGACCTGACGCGGCTGCTGGCGCCGACTTCGCGCAGCTTCCGGCGCATGGGCAAGATCGTGGGGCGCAGCGACGACATGCTCATCATCCGCGGCGTGAACCTGTTTCCCACGCAGATCGAGGAGATCGTGCTGCAGAACGCCCAGCTGTCGGGCCAGTACCAGCTGGTGGTCACGCGCGACGGCAACCTGGACCGGCTGGCCGTGCGCTGCGAGATGCAGCCGGGCACGCAGGGCGACACCGAGGCGCTGGCCCTGTGGGTGCAGCAGCGCATCAAGACCCTGGTCGGCGTGAGCGCCGAGGTCGAGGTGCTGCGGCCCGATTCCATAGAGCGCACCCTGGTGGGCAAGGCCCGCCGCGTGATCGACCACCGCAGCCGCTGAGCGCGCACAGGAGTCCCATGGCCCGAGGCCGATCTTCCGGATACGACGACCAGCGCGAACTGATCCTGGGCCATGCCGCCGCGCTGTTCGCGCGCAGCGGCTACCCCGGCACTTCGATGAACGAGGTGGCCCAGGCCTGCGGCCTGTCCAAGCCCACCATCTACCACTACTTCCGCGACAAGTACGCGCTGCTGGTGGACATCACCGACGGCCACATGACGCGGCTGCAGGCCCTGGTGGACGAGGTGCAGGCCATGGGCCTGCCGCCCGAGCCGCGGCTGCGCATGCTGATCGAGCGCTTCGTGCAGGAGTACGCCCATGCCCGCCATGCCCACCGCGTGCTGACCGAGGACGTGCGCTTCCTGCAGGACGAGGACCGCCAGCGCGTGGTGGGCAAGGAGCGCGCTGTGGTCGAGGCCTTTGCCCAGGCGGTGGCCCAGCTGCGGCCGGACGCCGACGGCGCGGGCCTGTCCAAGGCGCTGGCCATGCTGCTGTTCGGGATGATGAACTGGATGTTCACCTGGCTGCGGCCCGACGGAACGCTGGACCACGAGGCCATGGCCCCTGTGGTGGCCGACCTGTTCCTCGGAGGCTTGCCTGCCGTGCAGACCCCAGGCAAACCCGTGCATCAAACCGCTGGCAAAAAAATAGTTACCACGGTAAATTGTGGCGCCTGACGGCACCGCGCCCCATCCAACACAAAGGAGACAGACATGAAGCGCATGACAAAACTGGGCCTGCTGGCCGCAACCCTGGCCACGGTCTGGGGCTCGGCCCTGGCCGACATCAACGTGGGCGTGGTGGTCTCGGCCACCGGGCCGGCCGCGTCGCTGGGCATTCCCGAAAAGAACACGGTGGCGCTGATGCCGCGCACGGTGGCGGGCCAGAAGGTCAACTACATCATCCTGGACGACGCCTCCGACACCACGGCGGCCGTGGCCAACACGCGCAAGCTGATCAGCGAGAGCAAGGTCGACGTGATCCTGGGCTCCAGCATCACGCCCAACTCCCTGGCCATGGTGGACGTGGTCTCCGAGGCCAAGACGCCCATGATCACGCTGGCGGCCTCGGCCAAGATCGTCGAGCCCGTGGATGCCAAGAAGTTCTGGGTCTTCAAGACGCCCCAGCACGACGCCATGATGGCCGCCGCCATCGGCGAGCACATGGCCAAGGCCGGCATCAAGACCGTGGGCTACATCGGCTTCAACGACGCCTACGGTGAAAGCTGGCTGCAGGAATTCCGCAAGGTGGCCGAGGCCAAGGGCCTCAAGCTCACCGCCACCGAGGCCTATTCGCGCAGCGACACCTCGGTCACGGGCCAGACGCTCAAGCTCATGGCAGCCAAGCCCGATGCGGTGCTGATCGCCGGCTCGGGCACGCCGGCCGCACTGCCGCAGAAGTCGCTCAAGGAGCGCGGCTACCAGGGCAAGATCTACCAGACCCACGGCGTGGCCAATGCCGACTTCCTGCGCGTGGGCGGCAAGGATGTGGAAGGCACGCTGCTGCCCGCCGGCCCCGTGCTGGTGGCCCACCAGCTGCCCGACAGCAATCCGGTCAAGAAGTCCGCCGTCTCCTATGTGGAGGCCTACGAGGCCGCCAACGGCAAGGGCACGGCTTCGACCTTTGGCGCGCATTCCTGGGATGCGGGCCGCGTGCTCGAAGCGGCGATTCCCGCCGCGCTCAAGAAGGCCCAGCCCGGCACGGCCGAGTTCCGCGCCGCGCTGCGCGATGCGCTGGAGCAGACCAAGGACGTGGCCGGCGCCCACGGCATCTTCAACATGACGCCCACCGACCACCTGGGCCTGGACCAGCGCGCGGCCGTCATGGTCAAGATCGAGAACGGTACCTGGAAGTACCAGCCCTGAACCTGCAGGTCTGAGGCCGCAGCGGCTGCCGCGCCTGGTGGCGGCCGCTGTGGCGCTTGGCCGCGTCTGCTCGAAAGTCGATCATGGATCTGCAAATCGCCCTGCTGCTGGGGCAGGACGGCATCGTCAACGGCGCCGTCTACGGCCTGATGGCGCTGGCCCTGGTGCTGGTGTTCTCGGTCACCCGCATCATCTTCATCCCGCAGGGGGAGTTCGTCGCCTTCGGCGCGCTCACCCTGGCCATGATGCAGGCCGGACGCGTGCCCACCACGCTGTGGCTGCTGCTGGCCCTGGCCGCCGCCGTGCTGGTGGTGGACCTGCTGCGCTGGCGCGCGGGCAGCCAGGTGAGCTGGCCCGCCACCTTCCTGTGGTGCCTGGCGCTGCCGGCCATTGCCGTGGCCCTGGCCTGGGGGCTGCGCCCGTCCTCGCTGATGCTGCAGGCGCTGGCCACCCTGGTGCTGATCACGCCCATGGGGCCGCTGCTGTACCGCCTGGCCTACCGGCCGCTGGCCCATGCCTCGGTGCTGATGCTGCTCATCGTCTCGGTGGCCATGCACGGCGTGCTGGTCGGCCTGGGGCTGCTGTTCTTCGGGGCCGAAGGCTCGCGCACCCCCGCGTTTTCCGAGGCGCAGCTGCGCCTGGGCGACATCACGATCTCGGGCCAGTCCCTGGTGGTGGTGGGCGTGACCCTGGTGCTGGTGGCCCTGCTGTTCGTGTTCTTCGAGCGCTCCATGATCGGCAAGGCGCTGCGCGCCACGGCCATCAACCGCGTGGGTGCACGCCTCATGGGCATTCCCACGGCCATGGCCGGCGACGTGAGCTTTGCGCTGGCCGCGCTGATCGGCGCCATCTCGGGCCTGCTGATCGCGCCGCTGACCACGGTGTACTACGACACCGGCTTTCTGATCGGCCTCAAGGGCTTCGTGGCCGCCATCGTGGGCGGGCTGGCCAGCTACCCGCTGGCCCTGGCCGGCGCGCTGCTGGTCGGGCTGCTGGAGGCCTTCTCGTCGTTCTGGGCCAGTGCCTACAAGGAGGTGCTGGTGTTCACGCTGATCATCCCGGTGCTGTGGTGGCGATCGCGCAATAGCCACCATGTGGAGGAAGAAGAATGAGCGCCCCCGTTTCCTCGCAGGCCGCAGCGCCTGCCAAGGCCGCCTCGGGCGGCATCAGCACGCGCGTGCTCACGGTGGCCGCCATTGCGCTGCTGGCCGCGTCCTGGGGCTTTCTGCCTGATTTCACCGTCGTCATCCTCAGCTACATCGGCCTGTTCGCCATGGTGGCGGCAGGCCTGGTGATGCTGACCGGCGTGGGCGGCATGACCTCGTTCGGCCAGGCGGCCTTCGTGGGCATCGGCGCCTATGCCACGGCCTGGGTGTGCACGGCACCGGCCTCGGTGGCCGCGCTGGGCGGGCTGGTGGGCGCGGCGGGCCTGCCCTGGGTGGGCCTGGCGCTGGGCCTGCTCATCACCTTCGTCGTGGCCTGGCTGCTGGGCGCGGTCACGGTCAAGCTGCAGGGCCACTACCTGCCGCTGTGCACCATCGCCTGGGGGCTGAGCCTGTACTACCTGTTCGGCAACATGGAATTCCTGGGCGGGCAGACCGGCATCACGGGCATTGCGCCGCTGGTGATCGGCGGCGTCTCGCTGGCCTCGCCGCGCGCCATGGGCGTGGTGATCTGGGCCGTGCTGCTGGTGGCGCTGTGGCTGCTGCACAACCTGCTGGACTCGCGCGAGGGCCGGGCCATCCGCGCGCTGCGCGGCGGCCGCGTCATGGCCGAGTCCATGGGCATCGACACGGCGCACTACCGCGTCAAGCTCTTCGTGCTGGCGGCCCTGCTGGCCACGCTGTCGGGCTGGCTCTACGCCCACATGCAGCGCTTCGTGAGCCCGGCGCCCTTCAACCTCAACGTGGGCATCGAGTACCTGTTCATGGCCGTGGTCGGCGGCGCCGGCCACCTGTGGGGCGCGGTGCTGGGCGCCACGCTGATCACGCTGATCAAGCAAAAGCTGCAGGACATATTGCCGGCCCTGCTGGGCACCAGCGGCAACTTCGAGGTCATCGTCTTCGGCCTGCTGATGGTGCTGGTGCTGCAGCGCTTTGCAGAAGGCCTGTGGCCCACGCTGCAGGCGCTCACGGCACGCTGGGTGCGCCGGCCCGTGTCCGATCTGAAGCTGGCGGACGCGGCGCCGCTGGCGCAGCGCGCGCTGCCTGCGGCGGGCCAGGTGCTGCTGGCGGCCGAGCATGTGACCAAGCGCTTCGGCGGCCTGGTGGCCAACAACGATGTGGCCATGACGCTCAAGGCCGGCGAGGTGCATGCGCTGATCGGTCCCAACGGCGCGGGCAAGAGCACTTTCTTCAACATGGTCTCGGGCGTGGACTCGCCCACCGAGGGTCAGGTGCGCTTCATGGACCAGGCCATGAACGATGCGCCCTCGCGCCGCTTTGCCGCCCTGGGCCTGGGCCGCACCTTCCAGCATGTGCGCCTGCTGGGCCAGCGCAGCGTGCTGGAGAACGTGGCCGTGGGCGCGCACCGGCGCGCGCACCGGGGCTGGCTGGCCTCCATGCTGCGCCTGGACCGGGCCGAGGAGGCCTCGGTACTGGCCGAGGCGCGCCGCCAGATCGAGCGCTGCGGCCTGGGCGCCTTCGCCGATGTGCCGGCCGCCTCGCTGGCCCTGGGCCAGCAGCGCATCGTGGAGATCGCACGCGCCCTGGCCGGACAGCCCGCGGCCCTGCTGCTGGACGAGCCGGCCGCCGGCCTGCGCCACCTGGAAAAACAGGCCCTGGCCGACCTGCTGCGCCAGCTGCGCGCCGAGGGGCTGGGCATTCTCGTCGTGGAGCACGACATGGAGTTCGTCATGAATCTTGCGGACCGCATCACGGTGCTGGAGTTCGGCACCGTGATCGCCGAAGGCACGCCGGCCCAGATCCAGGTCAACCAGCGCGTGCTGGATGCCTACCTGGGCGGCGACGACGACGACGAGGCAACCGGAGAGACGGCATGAGCGACACCCTTTTGCAGCTCAAGGGCCTGAGCGTGTCCTACGGTCCCGTGGAGGCCGTGCACCAGGTGGATCTGGATGTGCGCAGTGGCGAGATCGTCACCGTCATCGGCCCCAACGGCGCGGGCAAGACCACGCTGTTGTCGGCCGCCATGGGCCTGCTGCCCTCGCGCGGCGAGATCCATCTGGACGGCAAGCGCATCGCACGCCCCGGCGTCGAGGTCATGGTGGCCAACGGCGTGGCCCTGGTGCCCGAAAAGCGCGAGCTGTTCGGCGAGATGTCGGTGGAGGACAACCTGCTGCTGGGCGGCTTCTCGCGCTGGCGCCGGGGCCTGCGCGACCAGACGCAGCGCATGGACGAGGTCTTTGCCATCTTCCCGCGCCTGAGGGAGCGGCGCCCGCAGATGGCCTCCACCCTGTCGGGCGGCGAGCGCCAGATGCTGGCCATCGGCCGCGCGCTGATGGCACGCCCGCGCCTGCTGCTGCTGGACGAGCCCTCGCTGGGCCTGGCGCCGCTGATCGTGCGCGAGGTGCTGCAGGTCGTGGCCGGCCTGCGCGACCACGGCGTCTCGGTGCTGCTGGTCGAGCAGAACGCGCGCGCCGCCCTCAAGGTGGCCGACCGTGCCTACGTGCTGGAGATGGGCGCCGTGGCCCTCAGCGGCGCGGCCAGGGAGCTGCTGCATGACCGGCGCATCATCGATACCTATCTGGGGATGGGGCGCAGTGCGGAGGCGGTGGCCGCATAAGTGAGTGGAGTGAGCGCTGTTGTCTGGTTCTGGTGACTGTGGTTGTGGTCGTGACATACAGGCATGCCGCCAAGTCATCCAATTCAATCCACCGCCAGCATCAGCGCTTCATCTCATCCAGATAATCCTGCCTTGCCTTGTTGATGCTTTGGGCGACGCTGTTGCCTGGATAGTCTTTGATGTATCCCGAAATATAAAACAAGTATCTTTTGCGGGCGATGGGGTCTATGTGGTTCAAGAATTTTTCGTCCCGAAATGCGGACTGCAGCGCCAGCATTTCCCTGGGGTCAGCCATCCTTGTTTGAATGAGATTTTCAAGCGTTTTATGAAAAATCGCTT
The DNA here is from genome assembly GCF_050907895.1 of Delftia sp. 11MD. Classification (NCBI taxonomy): domain Bacteria; kingdom Pseudomonadati; phylum Pseudomonadota; class Betaproteobacteria; order Burkholderiales; family Comamonadaceae; genus Delftia; species Delftia sp. 11MD. Next base: position 607,785 of record NZ_CP194333.1, read on the forward strand.
CGTCAGGAGCATACGCCTTGAGGGATTTCAGCCAATCCTCATATCTGAAGACATCTGAAAATCCCAGTTCATGGATACCACCACCCAATTCCGGTTTGGCGCCGTTTACCATGTCGAAAATGGCATTCCTCTCGGCAGCGGAGATGCTGTTGGGCAGTTCAAGGTTGCTGCCTAGATTGCCCAGCAGTACATCACGGCCATATTTATTTCCTGATTCCAGAACTTCCTTGATGATACTTGCAGGGGCATCCGCCGAGATTGAAAGCATATGGGCCAATTCGCCGTAATACTCGTTTGCGGTCAGGGTTTTATCGTCGAAGGAATTTTTCAGACGAGCACGAGTGTCAGGGAAATTTCCCTCCCTGGAGTAGCTGAAAACTGCTTGTTTCTTTTTTTCGAGAAGTTCCTCCATGCTGATCGATGCAGTGCCTTGCGCCGTTGAGGATGGCGCCCTGTGTTCGCTTGCCAGCATACCCGTCTGCGGATTGATGGGCTCCGATGAGTTGGTATCTAGGTAGACATATAAGCCTATTGCCGAGGCAGTGGTGATCAAGACTGCCACTAATATGATCATATTATTGTTCGAAGACATATCTACCAATTTCTTTGTTGAAGGTTTGCATGCACATTGGCCGGAGCAATGATTCTGTTCCACGCGATTTGATAGCTCGTTTGTCATCGCAATACGCTGCCTGAAATTTCCTTGCCATGCCGGGAGATTTTTCCAGAGATTGGGCTTTTGAGATGATTTTCCCTTGCGATTTATACTTTGCAATCCCGAATTGCTCTTGAAAAATTCTAAGAAAACGCAGAATTTGAAGTGAGAAGGGTGTTTTAATTTTTCTCTGTTATTTTCTGGGCAAGGTGTATTGGAAGTTTTTTGGGGGATGTATGGAATACGGCTGAATCTGAAAATGAGGACGCAGCCTATAAGAATATTCTGATATTTCACAGGATTTGCTCGGATAAATCCGTGAGTGGCTTATGAACGCTGCCTTGGCAAGAGCACCGCCACAGGTAGGCAAATGCACGCCCTGGTTGACAGGGAGGTGTGTGAAAAGGAGGGTTGTCGCCCGTTATCTGATGGGGACGGATTTCCGGAGCCTGGGCGAGAGGGCGAGTTGTGGAAGTCGTCAATGCCACGCGCTGGTGTATGCGCTCGGCCGTCTAATTTGGAAATGGTCCATGGGCTGAACCCTAGGCACATCTGTCAATCCATGGCAAGACCGAAACAGGTTGCGGTTCCCAAAGGCGCACCGGAGACGCCATTCGACCTGAGATCCAGGTAGAGGACCGCTGCCTATGACCATGAACGCCATGCGCTGGTGATCCGAAGGCTTGGGAACCAGGGGCGGGCCGGGCGGTCCTGCGCCCGCAAGCTTGGAAAGGCAAAGGCTTGCCAGGTAGAGCCGTCTGGGAGGTGTGGTGGATTTGCTGAACGGGGCTTTGCCACTGTGGATGTCTTGCCTGGAGCGCACGGGAATTCCCAGCAAGGCGGCATCTGTCCCCTGGATTTGCTGGAAGTGCCGACCATCGGCGCAAGGGCCTGCTGAGGTCGGGCACTTTCATGGAGTCATCGCCGCTCGGGGCGGCGAGGGCTCGCTCAGTCCAGCTTGATGTTGTTGGTCGCGATCACCCGGCCCCACTTGCCGCGCTCGGCGCGCACGAACTGGTCCATCTGCTCGGCGCTGCCGGGCATGGGCTCCACGCCCATGGCGGCCAGGCGTGCCTTGGTGCGGGTGTCGGCCAGGGCCTGCTGCAGCGACTGGCTGAACTTCTTGACCACCTCGGCCGAGCTGCCCGTGGGCACGACGATGCCCTGCCAGGCATAGCCCTCGAAACCTTTCAGACCCTGCTCCTGCAGCGTGGCGACCTGGGGCAGCACGTCCACGCGGGCGGGGCTGGCCACGCCGATGGCCTTGAGCTTTTTCTCGCTCAGGAAGGGAATGATGGTGGCGCTGTCGGCCCACATGGCGGGAATCTGGCCGCCGACCACGTCCTGCACGGCAGGGGCTGCTCCGCGGTAGGGCACATGGGTCATGTTGGTGAGGCCCGCCTGCTCCCGGAACAGCTCGCCCACCAGGTGGTGGGGGCTGCCCAGGCCGGCCGAGCCCCAGCTCACGCCGGTCTTTTGCTGTTTGGCCCAGGCCAGGAATTCGGCGAGGTTGGTGGCGGGCACCTCGTTGTTGACCACCAGCAGCATGGGAAAGCGCACCAGCATGCCCACGGGCTTGAAGTCGCGCTCGGCGTTGTAGTTGAGCTTGCTGAACAGGAAGGGGTTGGCCGCCAGCGTGGCGAAGTCGGCCGTGAACATGAGGTTGCCGTGGTCGCGCGAGCGGGCGCTGTACTCGGCCGCGATGTTGGTGCCCGCGCCGGGCTTGTTGTTGATGACGATGACCCGCTCCATGTTGCGGCCCATGGCTTCGGCGATGACGCGGGCGACCACGTCCGAGCCGCCGCCGGCCGCATAGCCCACGACCCATTCCAAGGGCTTGTCCTGTGCCAGGGCGGCAGGCCCTGCGGCCAGGGCCAGGCCCGAGCAGGCCAGTGCGGCCAGAAACTGCTTGCGTTGCATCCTTGTCTCCATGTTGTATGCGGCGCCCTTGTGAGATGTCCAAGGTGTGAGGCGGGCGCCTTTGTGGGGATGGCAGGCCGCCGCGCGGGCGGCGGCGCGCGGCTTCAGGCGGCCGCGTGCACCGGGGCGACCGGTGTCACGGCGCCGCGCTCGGCCGGGTCCGCGCCGGCAGGCGCAAGTCCTGCGCTGGCGCGGGCCAGTTCGAGCGCATGCAGCAAGGTGCCCTGGTGGCCGATGTGGTTGGCCAGCAGCAGCACGAGGCGGGCATTGAGGGCATGGCTTTGCGCGGTGTCGAGCCCCTGGTGGGTGGCGATCAGGGCTTCGTAGAAATCGTCGCAGGCCTGCAGGTTGGGGTGGGTGGACAGCAGCATGGCGGTCTCCTGTGGACGGGGCGTAAGAGGTTCAGGCCGTGGCGGCGGCGCCGCAGGCTCTTTGGAGAGCGGCGCGCACGCCGGCCTCGTCGGGGCGGCGCCAGCGCGCGCAGACATGCTGGTCGGGCCGCAGCAGGTAGCTGGTGCCGGGGCGCGCATCGAGGCGTCTGGCCGCCAGGCCGCGCGCATCGATGAGGTCGGCGTCAGGTGCATGGGCCTCGCCCTCTGTCGCGATGGACAGGTTGAGCACGCCGGGCAGCGCCTGCGCCCAGGCCGGCGTGGGGCCGAAGTGCAGCAGCGTGAAGTCCGGTCCCAGTGCGCGCAGCAGCCAGGCCGTGCCGTCCACGCCGGGCCGGCGCATGGGCGCATCGGCCAGCACGGCGCCGGGCAGCTGCGTTCCGTCGAAGGTGTCGGTGTCGGGCGTGTTGAGCGCCGAGCCATGCAGCGTGGCCGGCACGGACAGCCGCCCGCTGTTGACGATGCGGCGCGCGAATTCATGGTCGCGCGCCAGGTCCAGCACGGCGTCGCGGAACAGGCGGCTGATCTCGCTCTTGGGCGTGATGAAGTCGGTGGCGCGCGTGGAGTTGCGGATGTTCTCGTCGGCCGCGTATTCGCGCTCGGCGCCATAGGTGGCGATCAGCGAGGCATCGGCCTGGCCGCGCAGCACGCGGTCCAGCTTCCAGGCCAGGTTCTCGGCATCCTGCACGCCGCTGTTGGCGCCGCGTGCGCCAAACGGCGAGACGCCGTGGGCGCTGTCGCCCGCAAAGACCACGCGGCCATGGACGAAGCGGTCCATGCGCAGGCAGGCGAAGGTGTAGACGCTGGCCCATTCCAGCTCGAAGGGCGCGTCCTTGCCCAGCAGGGCGCGGATGCGGGGAATGATGTTCTCGGGCTTTTTCTCTTCCTCGGGATCGGCGTCCCAGCCCAGCTGGAAGTCGATGCGCCAGACATCGTCGGGCTGGCGGTGCAGCAGCACGCTCTGGCCCGGGTGGAAGGGCGGGTCGAACCAGAACCAGCGCTCGGTGGGGAATTCGGCGTGCATCTTCACGTCGGCGATCAGGAAGCGGTCGCGGAAGATGCGGCCATGGCTTTCCTGGCCCAGCAGGCCGCGCAGCGGCGAGCGCGAGCCGTCGCAGGCCAGGACCCATTGCGCATCGATGCGGTAGCTGCCGTCGGGCGTCTCCACGGTCAGCAGCGCGCCCTCGGCCTGCGGCTCGAGCGCCGTGACCTTGCTGTGCCAGCGCAGGTCGATCAGCGGCAGCTGCAGGGCGCGCTCGACCAGGTAGGCCTCGGCGTAGTACTGCTGCAGGTTGATGAAGGCCGGGCGCTCGTGGCCGTCCTCGGGCAGCAGGTCGAAGCGGTACAGCGGCTGGTCCTTGAAGAAGACCTTGCCCAGGTTCCAGGACACGCCCTTGTCCACCATCGCCTGGCCCACGCCCAGGCGGTCCCAGATCTCCAGCGTGCGCTTGGAAAAGCAGATGGCGCGCGAGCCCGTGGACAGCCGGCAGTCGTTGTCCAGCAGCACCACGCGCTGGCCGCGCTGGGCCAGGTCGATGGCCAGCGACAGGCCCACGGGGCCGGCGCCGACGATGACCACGGGATGCCGGGCGGGCGTGTCCGCACCGGCGTCCTGGTCGGCATGGCGCTCGTAGGGGATGTGGATGGCCTGTATGTCTGCGCCGCTGCCGCGCAGCGCTTGCAGGGAGATGGCGGGGTGGGACATGGGGTTCGTCCTCTGTCGTGGGCGTATGAGAGAGAAAAGGCGCAGCCATCCCCGCCGGCATCAGGGAATGCCGGTGCGCGGGCGGGTGCGATGGGCAGGCGTGCCGGTGCTCAGGACCGGCACGCCGCCGTGGTTCAGCCTTCGAGCGCTTCCCACATCTGGCGGTCGCGCTCGGCGGTCCAGATGCGCGGGTCGGCATGGCCCGAGGCCTCGTCGTAGGCGCGGGTCACATCGAAGGGCATGCAGTGGTTGAAGATCACCCACTGGCCGTACTTGGGCTGCAGCTTGGCGAAGGCGGCCTCGTAGACCTTGCGCAGGTCCTGCTGGGCGTCGGCGCCGGCCTTGACCTCGGTCCACAGGTCGCTGATGAAGTCGCGCGTGCCGGCCAGGCCGGCCTGCACCTCGGCCGGCGTCTGCAGCGCGGCGCCCCGGCCGGGCACCAGCTTTTCGGGCTGCAGGGCGGCGATGGCGTCCAGCGTGTGCGGCCAGTCCTGGAAGTAGGCATCGCCCGCATAGGGCGTGGCGCCGAACTCCACCAGGTCGCCGCTGAACAGCACCTTGTCCTGGGGCAGCCAGACCACGGTGTCGCCCTTGGTGTGGCCGCGGCCCAGCTGCAGGATCTGCACTTCCAGCTTGCCCAGCCACAGCGTCATCTTGCCGGTGAAGGTCAGGGTGGGCCAGGTCATGCCGTCGGGCACGCTTTCCACGTTCTGGAACAGGCGCGGGAAGCGGCCGATCTCGCTGGCCTTGTCCTGCTCGCCGCGCTCCACGATGAGGTCAAAGGTGTCCTGGCTGGCAATGATGTGCTCGGCGCCTTCCGCGAAGAAGGCCGAGGCGCCCAGCACGCGCACCGCGTGGTAGTGCGACAGCGTGACGTACTTGATGGGCTTGTCGGTGATCTCGCGGATGCGGCGGATCACGTCCTGCGCCATGACGGGCGTGGCCTGGGTGTCGATCACCATCACGGCATCGTCGCCAATGATGATGCCGGTGTTGGGGTCGCCCTCGGCCGTGTAGGCGTAGGCGTGCTCGGAGAGCTTGTCGAAGCTGACCTGCTTGATTTCGAGGTCGGCGGCGGAGGCAAAGGTCTTGGTGGTCATGGGCATCCTGCTTTTGAAATGGACAAACGCATTTGTTTTTATCGAATGCCTGAATGCTAGGGAAAAATTCAACATTGAACAATTCGTTTGGCATAGTGAAAAACCCTCGGAGCCGCAAACTCCGGGTTCCAGCCTTCACAATGCCTGCCATGTCCGATGCCGCCTCTTCCCCGAACAGCCCCGTCTTCCTTCCTGACAGCAGCGATGACGAGCCCGCGCGCGGCCCGCGCGGCATCCAGAGCGTGGAAGTCGGCGGCCAGTTGCTCAAGGCACTGGCACGCACGGGCCGGCGCATGGCGCTCAAGGATCTGGCGCGCGAGGCCGAGATGACGGCGGCCAAGGCCCATCCCTACCTGGTGAGCTTTTGCAAACTGGGCCTGATGGAGCAGGACCGCGCCAGCGGCCACTACGGCCTGGGGCCGCTGGCCATACAGATGGGGCTGATCAGCCTGCAGCAGGCCGATCCCGTGCGCCTGGCGATTGCCGAGCTGCCCGCGCTGGCGCAGGAGGTGGGCAGCACGGTGTCGATTGCCATGTGGAGCGGCCAGGGGCCGACCATCATTCGCGTGGAAGAGGGGCCCACCCATGTCTATGTGGCCATGCGCCACGGCACGCCCGCATCGCTGCGCCACACGGCCACGGGCAAGATCTTTGCGGCCTTTGGCGAGCCCGGGCGCATTGCGCCCCTGCTGGACGCGGAAGGCCACAGCCTGGAAGAGCCCGCCTTTGCAAAGGAGCTGGCCGCCATCCGCGCCAGCCGCCTGAGCCGGGTCGAGAACCAGCTGCTGTCAGGCGTGAGCGCGCTGGCCGTGCCGGTGTTCGACGGCTTTGGCCAGTTGGTGCTGGCCATTGCCGCCATCGGCCCCTCGGCCACGCTGGACCTGGACCCCCAGGGCCGGCCGGCCCGGCTGCTGCAGGCCCAGGCGCGCAGCCTGTCCCAGCGCCTGGGAGCGCCGGCCCAGGCCTGAGCGCGCAGCCCCCGGTGGGGTTCAGTGGCGCTTGGTCAAGGCTCAGTGCGTGAGCAGCAACTGGTCCCGGGCAGGCGCACGCCCTTCCAGCGTGAAGCCGGCCACCGTGCGCGACAGGTGGTGGGCCTGCTCGTTGAGCACGGACGATGCGGCGGTGGACTCCTCCACCAGCGCGGCGTTCTGCTGCGTGGCGCGGTCCATGTCGGCCACGGCCTGGTTGATCTGGCCGATGCCCACGCTCTGCTCGGTCATGGCGCCGTTGATCTCGACAATGATCTGGGAGACGCGCTGGATGCCGTCCACGATCTCGCCCATGGTCTGGCCGGCCGCGCGCACGCGCTCCGTGCCCATGGCCACGCTGGCGCCGGAGGCGTCGATCAGGGTCTTGATCTCCTTGGCGGCCGCCGCGCTGCGGTGGGCCAGGCTGCGCACCTCCGAGGCCACCACGGCAAAGCCCCGGCCCTGCTCACCGGCGCGGGCGGCCTCGACGGCGGCATTGAGCGCCAGGATGTTGGTCTGGAAGGCGATGGCGTCGATGACGCCGATGATCTCGCCGATCTTGGACGAGGCCCGGGAGATGTCGTCCATGGTGCTCACGGCGCTGCCCACCACGTCGCCACCCTTGGTGGCCGAGCTGCTGGCCGACTGCGCCAGGCGCGTGGCCATGGCGGCCGCCTCGGCCGACTGGCGCACATTGGCCGTCAGCTGCGACAGCGAGGCCGAGGTCTCCTGCAGGCTGCTGGCCGAGGATTCGGTGCGGTTGGACAGGTCCAGGTTGCCCAGCTTGATCTCGTCGGTGGCGGTCTTCATGGACTCCACGCCGTTGCGCACATCCTTGAGCACGGTGCCGATCTGCTCGACGAAGCCGTTGAAAGACGAGGCGATCTGCGCCACTTCGTCATTGCCCGACACCGGCAGGCGCTGCGTCAGGTCGCCGCCGCCCGAGCCGATCTTGTCCATGGCGTCGCGCACCTGGGACAGGCGCCGGAAGGACTGGGCCGTCAGCGCCGCCGCCACGGCCGTGGCCAGGCAGGCCAGCAGCACGATGGCGATGGCCAGCGTCTTGAGCACGCTTTGCAGGCCGGTCGTGGCCTCGGCCTTGTCCAGCGCGACCACCAGCAGCCAGTCCGTGCCCTGCACCGGGCGGGCCTTGAGCAGCTTGGCGCTGCCGCCCAGGTTCACTTCCAGCGGCGCCGTGGCGCTGGCCAGCGCGGTCAGCGCGGCCGGCGTCAGCAGCTCGGAGATGTCGGAGGTGGGCTTGAGCAGCAGCTTGGCATCGGCATGCGCCAGCACCTGGCCGTCACGGCTGACCACGAAGCCCAGGCTGCCGGGCGTGGGGCGGATGGCGGAGACCACCTCGCGCACGCCCTCCAGCGGCACGGCGCCGCTGATCACGCCCTGCAGCGCGCCGCCGCGCAGCATGGGCGCCACGAAGGCCACATAGGGCACGCCCGTGGTGGAGTCGCCATAGGGCTTGGTCAGGGCCAGCTTGCCGGCCTGCACGGCGCTCTTGTACCAGGGGCGGGCCGTGGGGTCGTAGTCGGGCGGAGTGCTGGTGGTGGACTTGTAGGTCTTGTCTTCCCAGCCCACCGTGGTGATGGGAAAGCCGCTGGCCTGGCCCATGTGGGCGGCAAAGCCCTGCGGGTCGCCGTGCTCGATCACGGCGGCGGCGGCGCTGACGGCGCGTGCCTTGGAGGCCACCCACTGGTCGATGGCCATGGTGTTGCCGGCGGTGATGGCGTCCAGGTCCTGTTCAATGGTCTGGAAAGTGCTGCCGCGAACGATGTGGTACGTGGCAGCCCCCGTGATGGCAAGGGCGCCGACCACGGTGGCTGTGCTGATGGCAAGGATCTTGGAGCGAAGGGTCTGGAGCATGGCGCGGCAAGGGAAGACTGAGGACTCCGCAAGCCGCAATGGCCGGGCATGCGGCCCTGTCATTAACGCACAATTTGTTTCATTCTTGACGACATGCCAACCCTGTGGTTGCGTGCACCAACTTGCGCGCAACACCTGTCATAGAGGCATTTGCTGCAGTGCACCATTGCAGTGCGGTGTGACATGTTGCTGTAACGCAACCGTCGCGGGACTTTCATGGCCGCTTTCCACAATGGCGGCACGCAGGCAAACCGAGTGGCACAGGCAGGTCACCGACTGCGTCCAACATGACGAGGAAGGCGGGCATATGGACGTTCTGGACACCCTTCGCAACGCGGCGATCGACGTCGCCAAGCCCCCGCTTTCCGCGCTTCTCCAGCCACCCCAGGCCGCGGACAAACCGCTGCGGCTGGATGTGCGCTGGGCCCGCCATCTCGACGAGGTGCGCCAGGTGCAGCGCCTGCGCCACGCGGTGTTCGCCGCCGAGATGGGCGCCGTGCTGCAGACGCCGCTGGCCGGGCACGACATCGACGCCTTCGACGACTTCTGCGAGCACCTCATGGTCTGCGATGCCGACAAGGGCGTGGTCATCGGCACCTACCGCCTGCTCACGCCCACCCAGGCGCTGCGCGCCGGGGGCCTGTACTCCGACCAGGAATTCGACCTGGGCCCGCTCGCCGCCTGGCGCCCGCGCATGGTGGAGCTGGGCCGCAGCTGCGTGCACGCATCGCACCGCCAGGGCGGCGTGATCCTGGCGCTGTGGGGCGCGCTGGCCGAATTCATGCAGCGCAACCGGCTCGACGCCATGGTCGGCTGCGCCAGCATCCCCATGCAGTACCCGGGGCTGGCCCATGGCGAGGGCCCGGCGCGCGTCTGGCAGCAACTGCGCCAGACCCATCTGGCCGAGCCCGAGCTGCAGGTGCGTCCCCGCGTGGCCCTGCCCGAGGAGCTGGCATCCATCAGCACCAGCGGCATGAGCGTGGAGCCGCCTGCGCTGATCCAGGGCTACCTGCGCACGGGGGCCAAGGTGCTGGGCGCGCCGGCCTGGGACAGCGACTTCAACACGGCCGACCTGCCCATCATGATGCGCATGCAGGACCTGCCTTCGCGCTACCTGCGCCTGTTCACGCGGCGCGGCTGAGGCCGTCGCAGCGTTTTGGGGAAATTGGGAATTTTCGGAAAGAGAGGGCGGAGCCGGCTTCTTGTGCAATGGGCCGGACCGTGATGTGCATCACAGGGCTGTCACAAAGACCGTGCATGATGCTGGATGTGGGCTGAAGCAGACACCCGGACGGAGGCAGGTAACCTGCACCGGACTGACCGGGCCTTGGTCCACGCCAATTGCAGGCCGCAGCCTCTTCGGGGCTGCGGCCTTTTTCATGGGCAATTCCTGAGTTACCGGGCAGTGGGCGGGGCATCGGCCAGAAGGCGCTGGTGTTCGATCTTCACGCAGCGGTCCTGCACGGTCCACAGGCCCGCAGCGCGGGCCAGTTCCAGGGCCTTGTCGTTGACCACGCCCAATTGCAGCCATAGGCAGCGCGCGCCGACGGCAACGGCCTCGGCGGCCAGCGGCGGGATGTCCTCGCTCTTTCGGAAGCAATCGACCATGTCGATGCGCAGGCCCTGTGCGGCCAGCGCGGCCGCAGCGTCGGCCAGGCTGGCATGGACGGGCTCGCCCAGGATGCTTCCGCCTTCGCGTGCCACCACGGGGTTCACGGGAACGATGCGGTAGCCGTGGCGCTGCATGTACTGCGAGGCCTGGTGGCTGGGCCGCTCGGGCTGCGGCGACAGGCCGACCACGGCCAGGGTGCGGCACTGCACGAGGATGTCGCGCAGGCGGGAGTCTGTTGCTGTATCACTCATGCGCCGCAGTGTACGCAGCGCATGCGGATCAGGCCGGCTGCACTGTCGCGTCCGCAGCATGGCGCCGGCGCAGCACCATCCCCCAGCCCAGCCCCAGCACGGCGGCCGTGGCCGAGGCCAACAGCACGCCCAGCTTGGCGGCATTGAGCAGGGCCTCGCTGTCAAAGGCCAGCGTGGCGATGAAGATGGCCATGGTGAAGCCAATGCCTGCCAGCAGGCCTGCCAGCAGCGTGTCGCCCCAGCCCATGCCCGGCGGCAGCGCGCACAGCCGCAGGCGCACGGCCAGCCAGCAGCTGATCAGCACGCCCAGCGGCTTGCCCAGCACCAGGGCCAGGGCCACGCCCCACATCACGGCCGAGGTGCCCGCCGCATCGATGCCAGCGGTGCCCGCCCCCTGCAGCGGCACGCCGGCATTGGCCAGCGCAAACAGCGGCATCACGCCAAAGGCCACCCAGGGATGCAGGTCCGCCTGCACACGCTCCACGGGCGCGGCGCTTTCGCGGCCGGCCAGCGCATGCACGGGCGTCACCAGGCCCAGCACCACGCCGGCCAGCGTGGGATGGGCGCCGGTCTGCCAGATGCCCCACCAGAGCACGGCTCCCGGCAGCACATAGGCCCAGGCGCGGCGCACGCCCAGCGACTGCAGCAGGAACACGCCGGCCAGGCCAGCGGCGGCCACCAGCAGCTGGCTCCACTGCAGCCCGCCCGAATAGAACAGCGCAATGATGAGCACGGCCACCAGGTCGTCGATGATGGCCAGCGCCAACAGGAACACGCGCAGCGCGGGCGGCAGGCCCCGGCCCAGCAGGGCCAGCACGCCCATGGCAAAGGCGATGTCGGTGGCCGTGGGCACGGCCCAGCCATTGCGCAGCGGCGGTGCGGCATTGAAGGCCAGGAAGATCAGCGCCGGCGCCACCACGCCGCCCAGCGCGGCCATCACGGGCAGCAACGCCTGGCGCGGCTGGGCCAGTGCGCCGGAATGCATCTCGCGGCGTATCTCCATGCCGACCACGAGAAAGAACACGCTCATCAGCGCATCGTTGACCCAGAAATGCAGGGATTGCGACAGCTGCCACGGGCCCAGGCCCACGCTCAGCGGCGTGTGCCACAGCGCCTCGTAGGAGCCGGCCCAGCCGGAGTTCGCCCAGACCAGGGCGGCGGCAGCTGCCAGCAGCAGAACGATGCCGCCCGCAGCCTCGGCATGGGACCAGCGGGACAGGAAGGCGCCGACGCGATCGGCGAAAGACAGGAAAAGGGGCGTGCGCGGGCCGGACGGCCGCGGGGTCGTGTAGGTGTTCATGTGCAAAGCAGCAAAGGGGCCTTGCGGCCCCGGTGCGCAGGCGGCCCGACCTGCGCTATCAACACCTGTCCTGCCGCCCCATGCGGTCTGGACACCCAGCCGCCATTATAAAAGAAGCCCCCACGCCCCCTTTGCTGCGCAAGGTCCGCTGCCCCCGAGGGGGCCGCTTTTTGCCTTGGGGCGGCCCGGCGGCAAAAAATCGGCTGCCGGGACTCTTGCGCAAGACCCTGCGGATTCAGGGCCTGGGCGGTTCGTTGCGCGAGACGCATTCGGCCAGCAGCCCCAGCGAGGACAGCGCAATCATGAAGACCAGGAACACATAGGCCGCCGTAGCCACGCCCAGGCTCATGCTGAAGCCCCATTGCAGCACCGAGCAGGCCATGCCGGTCTGCGGATACATGGCCGTGCATTGCGATGCGGCCGGCATGTGCACGTACCAGGTGATGGCCACCAGCATGGCGCCCGCCACCATGGCGGCGTTGGCCCAGGGATGGGTCTGCGGGTGGTAGAGCGCATAGATCAGCGCCACGGGAACGGCCAGGCCCCAGGCGAACATCATCAGCCAGCTGAACACCGGCGAGACTGCCAGGATGGACTGCAGCCACTCCATCTTGGGCAATCCGTTGACGAAGCCCAGCAGATCCCACACAAAGGGCAGGACGATCCCCGCCACAGCCAGGCTGGCCAGTCCCAGCGCCAGCAGCAATCCCTTGCCGCGTGAACGATGGTGCACCCCCGAAGGGTGCGAATGGGTGATCAGTGCATGCATGGCCCACCTCCTGTGTCGTGCAGGGCGGGCAGTTGCCGCGCGGGCGGGTCCGGAGTCGGGCGGCAGCCGCGGCGCCTAGCGTTCGGATTGCGGTATTCCCCGGATGGATCCAGTCTAGGACGGCGTGCACTGCAACAGATGTAGGTCTTGCACCTACCCAAAATCGGGGTTTGTCCCAGGAGGGGGTGCCGTCAAAGCGCGGCCAGCGCCCCCAGCACCTCGCCCTTGGACAGCAGTTCGCTGAGCACCACCGGCGGCTTGCCCGGCGCATGCAGCACATAGACGGGCACGCCGCTGCGGCCCAGCTGCTGCAGCGCGGCGGTGATGGCCGGGTCGCGCCGCGTCCAGTCGGCGCGCAGCAGGGTCACGCCGTGCCTGTCGAAGGCGGCCAGCACCTCCTCATGGTTGAGCGTGGTGCGCTTGTTGACCTGGCAGGTCACGCACCAGGCGGCCGTGTAGTCCACGAACACGGGCTTGCCCGCCGCCTGCAGCTCGGCCACGCGGGCGGCCGACCAGGGCTGCCAGCGCTGGCCTGCAGCGGACGCCATGCCCGTGCCCTCCGCCTGGGCAGGTGTGGCGATCAGCGGTGCGGTGGTGGCCAGCAGCGCGCCCCCCAGCACCACGGCCAGCGTGGCCAGCACGGCGCGCGTGCGGCCCTTGAGCGTCAGCGTCCAGACCAGGGCGCTGAAGGCCAGCAGCAGGGCCAGCAGCGCGGTGGCGGCGTCGATGCCGCTCTGGTGCCCCAGCACCCAGACCAGCCAGACCACGGTGGCGAACATGGGAAAGGCCATGGCACGGCGGAAAGTGTCCATCCAGGCGCCAGGGCGTGGCAGCCAGCGCACTACGGCGGGAACGAAGCTGGCCAGCAGATAGGGCAGGGCCATGCCCAGGCCCAGGGCGGCGAACACCGTCAGCGCCTGCAGGGCCGGCATGTCGATGGCAAAGCCCAGCGAGGCGCCCATGAACGGCGCCGTGCAGGGCGAGGCAATGGCCACGGCCAGCACGCCGGACAGAAAGGCATCGGCCACCGGGTGGCGCGCATGCGCCGCAGCCCAACGCCCGGGCAGCATGGAGCCGAACTCGAACAGGCCTGCCAGGTTCAGGCCCAGCAGGGTGAACAGGGCTGCCAGCAGGGCCACGATGGCCGGCGACTGCAGCTGAAAGCCCCAGCCCAGCTGCTCGCCTGCCGCGCGCAGCGCCAGCAGCAGCCCGCCCAGGGCCAGGAAGGACAGGACCACCCCCGCCGTATAGGCCAGCCCGCCCAGGCGCTGGGCGCGGCGGTCCTGTCCATGGCGTGCAAAGCCCAGGATCTTGATGGCCAGCACCGGGAAGACGCAGGGCATGAGGTTGAGGATCAGTCCACCCACCAAGCCACCGAGCAAGGCCATCCACAGGCTGGTGGCGCTGGCAGCAGGCGCAGCGGCCTGGTTGGCCGCCAGGGCAGCGGCCAGTGCGGGCGAGACGCTGGCCATGGCGGCAGCTGTCCAGCGGCCCTCGACCGGGGCCTCGGCGCGCCAGGCCACGGGCTGGCCCTGCTCCAGCGCTGCGGCGCGCTCGGCGGGCGGCAGGGCCAGAACCACGGGCAGCTTGGCCGGAGTGTCGCCACGCATGTCGGACAGCGGCAGTTCGGCCACCCAGGCTGTGCCGTCCCAATGCTGCTGCCAGTCCTTGCCCAGTTCGGCCGCGTGGTGGAAGGTGTCGGAGGATTCGGGATAGAAGTCCAGCGTGCGGCCCTGCAGGGATTCAGGCAGCCCCTCGATGCGCAGCTGCACGCGCTCGGCGGGCGTCCTGCCTTCTGCTGCTGGCTGGCTGGCCGGCACCACCTTGGCCTGGGCCGGCGCGGACAGTGCCTGGGGCTTGAGCGCCCAGGCCTGGGTGAAGGCCTGACCCTGGCCTGCCGTGCTGCCCTGCACGGGCAGCTGCAGCTGGAAATCGCCTTCCTCGGGAATGCACTCCACGCGGCAGATCAGCCAGTTCGCATGCAGGCGCAGGTCCAGCATGCCGGACGCGGGCGGCTTGAAGTCGGCGGCCACCTGCACGGGCACGGGCAGCAGCACCTGGCCCTCATAGCCGTAGTTGAGCAGCGGGCCCACGCGCAGCGCCTCGGGCACGGGCCACTGGATCTCGCCCGCCGTCAGGCCCGCAGGCAGCTGCCAGTTCAGCTCGGTGGCCAGGCCGGAGTCACCGGCGTTCTTCCAGTAGGTATGCCATTCGGGCTGGTGGGTGATCAGCAGGCCCAGCCACAGTGTCTGGCCAGGCTGTACGCCTTCGGGCGCCTGGGCCACGAGTTCGGCGCGCACGCGCGGCGTGTCCACGGTCGCTGCCGCCCCGCTGCCGGTTTTCAGGCGGATCTGCGCGCCGGCCTGGAAGGCCAGCAGGCTGGATGCGGCCAGAAGGAAGGCAAGAAGCCAGAAGGCGAGGCGCTGGGGTGCGGTGTGGCGAGGAGGCGTTTGGAGTGGCATGGCGGACTATGGGAGCCCGGGGCGGGATCTTTGGTTCCCCTGGCTACAGGCGGCGATGGTAGCGGCCATGCGCCATGGAATCCTCTGTGCGTTGTTGCAAGACGATTGGCAAAAGATATCGTTGCATAGGCGCTTGGTATTGGACAGGCGATAGGTCCGTTGCCCATCATGGACCGGCCACCCATCCGGGATAGAGCAACACAAGGAGACAAGCCATGCAGGAGACATCTCGCCGCCAATTCCTGGCCGCCGGCGCGGCAGCGGCCGCCGCCTGGGGGCTGCCGCAGCACGCGCGCGCGGCCGCTGCCTATCCCGACAAGTCCGTGCGCGTGATCGTGCCCTTTCCCGCCGGTGGCACCACCGACGTGGTGGCGCGGCTGGCCATGCAAAAGCTCGGGGAGCTGACCGGCCAGTCCTTCGTGGTGGACAACAAGGGCGGTGCCAACGGCGTCATCGGCACGGAACTGGCCGCGCGCGCCACGCCCGACGGCTACACCCTGCTGATGAACACGGCCGGCGCGCAGACCCTGAGCCCGGTGCTCTACAAGACCAGCTACGAGGCGCTGGCCAGCTTCGAGCCCATCAGCCATCTGTGCGACGTGGGCTTCGTCCTCATTGCGCGCAAGGACCTGCCCGTGAACAGCCTGCAGGAGCTGGTTGACATGGCCAAACAGGGCAAGCCGCTGAGCGTGTCCTCGGGCAGCAGCATGATTTCGCTGATCACCGAGCAGTTCAAGAAGGTGATTGGCGCGCCGGGCATCGTCAACGCCCAGTACAAGGGCACGGCGCCGCAGATGCAGGCCGTGGTGGCGGGCGAGGTGGATTTCTCGTTCGACTCCTTCACCTCGGTGGAGATGATCCGCACGGGCAAGGTCAAGGCCCTTGCCGTGCTGCTGCCCCAGCGCGCCGAAGTCTTTCCCCAGGTGCCCACCATCAAGGAGGCCGGCGTGGACGGCATGGGCTTCAGCTCCTGGTCGGGCCTGCTCGCGCCCAAGGGCACGCCCCGCGACATCGTGGCCCAGCTCGCGCAGCAGATGGACAAGGTCATGCAGATGCCCGACGTGCTGGCCAAGCTGCGCAGCTACAGCTATGTGCCGCGCCGGGGCACGCCCGAGGAGTTCGCGCGGCTGATCGAATCCGACAACGAGCGCTGGAAGCGCATCGTCAGGGAATCCAACTTCAAGGTCGAATGAGACGCGGGGCGGGGGCTAAGATCATGGCCATGCCAAGCTCCCCGCCTCCACACACGTCCCTCGGTACCTGGCCATCGCGCTGGTGGGCCGAAGTATCGGCGCGCGATTTCGCGCTGGCCCAGGCGGGGCTTGCCGCGGAAACCGTGGCGGTGCTGCCCGTGGCCGCCGTGGAGCAGCATGGGCCGCACCTGCCGCTGTCCGTCGATGCCCGCCTGCTGCAGGGCGTGATCGATGCGGCCCTGCCGCTGCTGCCGGCCGACCTGCCCGCGCTGTTCCTTCCCCCGCAGAACATCGGCTTCAGCGTGGAGCACCAATCCTTTGCCGGCACGCTGACGCTGTCGCCCGCCACGGTGATCGCACTGTGGACCGAGCTGGGCGCCTGCGTGGCACGCGCCGGCGTGCGCCGGCTGCTGCTGCTCAACGGCCATGGCGGACAGGTCAGCGTGATGGACATCGTGGCGCGCGAGCTGCGCATGCGCCACGGCCTGCTGGTCTACAGCAGCAGCTGGTTCGGCCTGGTGGACGATGCGGCCAATGCGCAGTTCAGCGCGCATGAGCACCGCTTCGGCATCCATGGCGGCGAGGTGGAGACATCGATGATGCTGCACCTGGCGCCGGAGACCGTGCGCATGGAGCATGCGCGGGACTTTCATTCCACTTCGGAGGATCGGGCGCAGCGGCATGCCTTGCTGGGCAATGGGCGAAGCGCCAAGATGGGCTGGGCCATCGAGGATTACAACGTTTGCGGCGCCGTTGGCAATGCAGCCGGGGCTGCGGCCGAGCGTGGTGCAGCCATGGTGCAGGCGTCGGCTAGAGGGCTGGTGCAGTTGCTCTCGGAGATGCATGCACTGGCCCCAGATACGGTGGGGCGGGCGCCGGAGCCGTTGTAGGTTTGTTGCGGGTTCGTTTTTGGACCCTGCCGGAAGGTGGTTTTTCGAGGCCGGGTCTCGGCCCGGCGGCCGACCTACTTTCTTGCGGCGCAGCAAGAAAGTAGGCAAAGAAATGTGCCCGGTACGACTCACACTCATAGGTGACACATCAGTACAAGGACATGGGTAACAGATCCAAGCTTGGCAGCTGGAGCCAACAGCAGCCAAGGAGCGATCACCATGCCCTGGAAGGAGTGCGCACCCATGGACGAGAAACTGCTCTTCATAGCCGACCATCTGCGCAGTGGCGTGCCGCTGAGCGAGCTGTGCAGGCGCTACGGCATCAGCCGCAAGACGGCCTACAAGTGGGTTGAGCGTTACCGCCAACTGGGCATGGATGGATTGCAAGAACGCAGTCGCAGGCCCCACGGGAACAATCAGGCGATCAGCTATGCACAGCGCCGGGCCATCATTGAGCTGCGCACGCAGCAAAGGTCACAGATGGGGCCCAAGAAGCTGCACGCTTTGCTCCTGCAGCGCTGGGGCCCACAGGAGACACCCAGCAAAACCACCATCTACAACGTGCTGAAGGCTGAGGGGCTTGTTTGCAGCAGGCGTGTACGCAGACGCTCGGTGCCTACGGCCCAGCCCTTGCGAACGAGCAAGCAGCCCAATGGGGTGTGGAGTGCAGACTACAAAGGCCAGTTCAAGACAGCCGATGGTCACTGGTGCTATCCATTTACCATCATGGACCACGCCAGCCGCTATTTGCTGGCCGTGCATGTCTACGACAGCCCCAACTACGAGGATGCCAAACGCAGCTTCGAACAGGTGTTTCGGCAATACGGACTGCCCGAGCGCATACGCAGTGACAACGGTCCGCCGTTCGCGACTACTGGCGTGGCGGGCCTGTCACGCCTGGCGATATGGTGGATAAGGCTGGGCATCAGGCCGGAGCGCATCGAGAGGGGCAAGCCACAGCAAAACGGTCGCCACGAGCGGATGCACCGCACGCTCAAGCATGCCCTGGGCAAAGAGCCTGCGGCGGACAAAGCGGCATTGCAGATGCAGCTCGATGCCTTTGTGGAGCACTACAACCAGCAGCGCCCGCATGAGGCCTTGCAGCAAAGCATGCCGGCCCAGCATTACAGCGACTCGACCAGGCCATACCCCTCAAAGCTACCCGAGCTGCAGTACCCGAAGCATTGGGAAAGAGTTCGGGTCAGCCACAACGGCTTGATTTACTGGCGAGCGCTGCGGATCTACATAGGCTACCTGCTGGCGGGGCAGTGGATCGGGATGCAGGAGGTGGCCGCTGGGCAGTGGGATGTGTATCTGGGGCCGGTGCGACTGGGCTGCTTCAACGAAGAGGATGTGCGAGGACCCCAGAACGACTATGTGAGCTTGAAGTGTTACCCATGTCTGTGAGCTGAGTTGTTACCCATGTCCTTGACACGTACACCCAAATGTCCGCGACCCCTTCGCTGCGCTGCGGGGCCACCTGCGCCGTGACGGTTGCGGGGTTCGCCGTGAAACTCTCTTCGCGCTGCGCGCTACGTTCAAACATCACGGCGAGTCAGATGACGAAGCAGTCCTGTCCTTCGGCAGGACTGCAACCCCGCAACCACCACGCCGCAGGCGCTGACATACGGGGAGTTGTTGCGGGCCTTCGCTGCGCTCGGCCTTTTTTACTGTTTCGGGATCTTGGCCTGGACGATCACGTCGCCCCAGCGCTTGATTTCCGACTGCAGCAATTGCGCGGTCTGCTCGGCCGTGCTGGACTGGGCCTGGACGTTCATCTCGCGCAGTTTCTGCGTGACTTCGGGGGAGTTCACGGCGGCGGCGATTTCCTTGTTCAGGCGGGCGATGATTTCCGGAGGGGTCTTGGCGGGGGCGGCCAGGGCGTTCCAGGAAGAGGCGACGAAGCCCTTGATGCCTGACTCCTGTGCCGTGGGCACGCCGGGCAGCAGGGCCGAGCGCTTGTCGCCGGTGATGGCCAGCAGGTTGACGGCCTTGGAGTTGATCTGGCCCATGATGGGCGTGAGGATTTCGACGGCCGCGTCGATCTGCCTGCCCCGCAGGGCCGTGACCACGGCGGGAGTGCCGTTGAAGGGCACGATCTGGGCGTCGATGCCGGCCGTGGTCTTGAACAGTTCGGCCGCCAGGTGCTGGGTGCTGCCGATGGCGATGCTGCCGATGTTGAGCTTGCCGGGGTGGGCCTTGGCCCAGGCCACCAGCTCGCCCAGGTTCCTGAAGCGCGAGTCGCTGGCGGTGAGCACGCCGATGTCGAAGTAGCCCAGGGTGGAAATCGGCGTGAAGTCCTTGACCATGTCGAAGGGCAGTTGGTTGAACAGCCCCACGGTGACGGCGCTGCCGTTGGACATGAGGAACAGCGTGTGTCCGTCAGGTGCGGATTTGGCCACGGTGTCGGCTGCGACGATGCCGCCCGCGCTGGGCTTGTTGTCGATGATGACGGGCTGGCCCAGCTGCGAGGCCAGCTTTTGCGCAACGACGCGCGAGGTGACGTCGGCCACGCCGCCTGCGCCAAAGGGCACGACGATGCGGATGGGCTTGTTCGACAGGGGCTGTGCCTGGCTGGTGATGGCGGCCAGCAGCAGGGCCGCGCAGGCCAGGGCGCTGCGCGTGAAGCGGCGTTTGTTCATGGGTCTTTTGTCTCCTGGCCGGCCAGTGTGGCGCAAAAGCGCAGGCCGGCCCAGATCGCCCGTGTTCTGGCTGCTATGCCCTGGCGCAATAGCCGTGTGGCAGCCTGGCCGGGGCTGGATCAGGCGTGCGTGATCCAGCTGCGGTGCTCGTCCGTGTCCAGGTGGTTGAGCGTGTTGAAGGTCTGCAGCATCAGGCGCTTGGGGCTGGTGGTGAACTCGGTCACGGCGCTGTTGCGGATGCGCATGTTCAGCGCAATGGTGACCTCCGGCGAGGTGCCCAGCACATGGCCCACGGCGGTGGAGATGGGGCCGCCGCTGCTGACCAGCAGCACGTTTTCGTCGGCATGTTCGTGCCGCACGCGCTCCAGCACCTGACGCACGCCGCCGGAGAAGTCGTTCCAGCTGGGCATGCCCTTGGGGCTGATGGTGCCGGCCATCCACTGGGCCAGGGCATCGCACAGCAGCCGGAAGTGGTGGCGGTACAGCTCGGGTGTGTCGGGCTTGGGCAGGGGCGCCGGATGGATGGCCTGCAGCAGCGCGCCGCTGTCGTATTCATCGAGGCCTGCAAGCGCCTGGGTGCGGTGCTGCTCGGCAGGCAGGCTGCCCAGGCCTTCGGCAATGCCGGCCAGCGTCTGCGCATGGCGGCGCAGCGTGCCCGTGTAGACCGCGTCGAAGCGCAGGCCGCGCTCTCGCCAGTAGGCACCCAACCTTTGCGATTGCGCCTGGCCGCGTTCGCTGAGCTGGTCGTAGTCTTCGGCACCAAACGAGGCCTGGCCATGGCGCACAAGATAGAGGGTTCCCATGGCGCGGATTGTGGCCAGCGCTGGCGCCGGCGTTTGTCCTGCGGGCGACTGGCTGCCGCCTTGGCGACAGATTCCAGCAGCCCGGCAGGCCCTACAACAGCACCTGGCCGCTCACGCACTCCACCACATGGCCGCCTATCCACAGCGCGCCCTGGGCGTCCTCGCTGACATGCACGCGGCCGTCGCGGCCCACGCAGCAGCCCTGGCTGGCGATGTAGGGCGCGCGCAGCAGGCCTTCGCCGCGCAGCCACAGGGCCAGGCTGGCGTTGAGGCTGCCGGTGACGGGGTCTTCGGTGACGCCGACGGGGCTGGCGAAGCCTCGCACTTCCAGGCTGGGGGCGGCATCCGCATCGGCCCCGGCCGGGCGCTGGCCCGTGGCAAAGGCGCGTGCCTCGCGGCTGCTGCGGCCGATCAGTGTCGGTGCATCTTGCGCGCTTTCGTACAACGCGCAGGCGCCCACCTTGGTGTTCAGCGCCTTGAGCCTTGCATGGTCGGGCTCCAGCGACAGCACCTGGTCGGGGTGTTCGAAGAGCACGCCCATCCAGCGCGGGCCGTTGTCCAGCCAGGCGGCGCGCAGGATCTGGCCGGGCTCCGCGCCCAGCGCGGCAGCCACCTCGGCCAGCAGGCCCGGCTCCACGGCGCCGATGTCGGTGGCCGGTGCCTGGAAGGCCAGGCGTCCGTCCTGGCGCGCAATCGAGATCAGCCCCTTGGCGCATTCCTGCACGATGCGCCCCGCCTGCTGCGGCACGCCGCCCTGCGCCAGCCAGGCGTGGCAGCTGCCCAGCGTGGGATGGCCGGCAAAGGGCAGCTCGCCGCCCGGCGTGAAGATGCGCACGCGGTAGTCGGCGCCTGCGGCGCGGCCGGCCTCGGTGGGCGGCAGCACGAAGGTGGTCTCCGACAGATTGGTCCAGGCCGCGAAGGATTGCATCTGCGTATCGGTCAACCCGGTGGCGTCGAGCACGACGGCTAGCGGATTGCCCAGGTAGGGCCGTGCCGTGAACACGTCCACGGTCATGAAGGGGCGCTGGCGGGGAGCGGCGGTGGAGGTCATGGCAAGGGGCAGGGTTGCGATGGGCAATGCAGGATGAAGAAAGCCGGCGCAAAGCCGGCTTTCAGGGAACAGCCGGGGCTGTGCGTATCAGGCCGACAGCTGCGAGCGGATGGCGTCGGCCAGGGCGGCGATGCCCTTGTCGATCTGCTCGGCCGACACCGTCACGTACGACAGGCGCAGCGTGTTGGCCTGGGGCTCGTCCGCGTAGAACGGCGCGCCGGGCACGAAGGCCGTGCCGCGTTCCACGGCGGCGGGCAGCAGCTTTTGCGCATCCATGCCCTTGGGCAGGCGAACCCACAGGAACATGCCGCCCACGGGACGGGTCCACTGCACGTCCAGGCCGGCCATTTCGCGTTCCAGCGCGGCCAGCATGGCGTCGCGCTGGCGCTTGTACATGGCGCGGATGGTGGGCACGTGGCGGTCAAGGAAGCCGTCCTTGATGACCTCGGAGACCACGCGCTGGTTGAAGCCGGGCGTGTGCAGGTCGGCCGCCTGCTTGGCCTGCAGCAGCTTGTTGTAGACGGACTTGGGCGCCACCAGGAAGCCGATGCGCAGGCCCGGGGCCAGCACCTTGGAAAACGAGCCCAGGTAGATCACGCCTTCGGGGTTGCGCGCGGCCAGCGGCAGGGCAGGGGGCTGCTCGAACCACAGGTCGCCATAGGGGTTGTCCTCGATCAGCGGGATGTCGAGTTCACGCGCCTTGTCCACCAGGGCCTGGCGGCGTGCCTCGGCCATGGTGCGGCCGGTGGGGTTCTGGAAGTTGGGCAGCACGTAGGCCAGGCGGGCCTTGTCGGCGCCGGTGCCGGCCTTGGCGGCGAAGTCCTCGACGAGGATGCCGTCGTCATCGCTGTCCACGCCCACGGGAATCGGTTCCTGCGGCGCAAAGGCCTGCAGCGCGCCCAGGTAGGTGGGCTTTTCGACCAGCATGCGGCTGCCGCGGTCCAGGAAGACCTTGCCGATCAGGTCCAGCGCCTGCTGCGAGCCCGTGGTGATCAGCACCTGGTCGGGGTCCACTTCCCAGGGCAGGAAGTCGGCCACGGCCTGGCGCAGGGGCGCGAAGCCTTCGCTGGTGGCGTATTGCAGGGCCGCTGCGCCATCGCGCTGCATCACGGTCTGGCAGGCCTGGGTGAACGCGTCCAGCGGGAAGGCCAGCGGCGAGGGCAGGCCGCCCGCCATGCTGATGATGCCGGGACGGTCGGTGAGCTTGAGGATTTCGCGGATGGCGGAGGGGTTCATCTTGGCAGCACGGTCTGCCAGCGTCCAGGTCGTCATAAAAAAAGCAGTTCCAGGTCTTTGCGGTGCCCGCCATGCGGGCGGGCTGGTATGGGTTGCCATGCCGTCGTGGGGCACGGGCCGGCCGCATGTGAAGAGCGCAGTGCGGATGGTGCTTTCGCTCTTGCGCCGGCAATGAGGGTATTTTGTCGCGGCCGTGAAGGGTCTGCGCATCCTCCCTTCAATAGCTGGGCAGGCCAGTACGGCCTTTGCCTGGGTGTGGATGGCGGACCCTCATGCGGCCACCATCCACATCGCCGTCAGCGCCAGCATGGCCGCCATGGCACGGTTGAACCACAGCAGCCTGCGTCCCTGGGCCAGCCAGTGGCGCAGCAGTGCGCCCACGCAGGCATACAGCAGATTGCTGGAGAAGGCATAGGCGGCCATGACGGGCAGCACCACGGACAGGCGCTCGCTCAGGTCGTCGTGCCCCGCCAGCCAGCCGGCCACGATGGCCAGGGCCAGCAGCCAGGCCTTGATGTTCACGAATTGCAATCCCACGCCCTGCCAGAAACCCACCTGCAGCTGCTGCTGAGATTGCAGTGACGCCATCTGTGCGCTGCGGCTCAGGCGCCAGGCCATCCACAGCAGGTAGCCGATGCCGGCGGCCTTGACCAGCCACAGCAGCAGCGGTGCCGCCACGATCGCCGCGCCCACGCCGGCCGTGCTCAGCACCAGCAGCAAGCACCAGCCCACGGGCACGGCCAGGACGAAGCGCAGCGCCGGGCGCAGGCCGTGGTTGGCGGCCAGGGCCGTGGACAGCGTGGTGTTGGGGCCGGGGCTGAAGCTCATGGAAGCGGCGAGCAGCAGCAAGGCGGTGAGTTCGGACGGTGGCATGAGGCGGTGGCCCCGGAGGTCTCCATACAGGCGGCAAGGGGCTGTTGGGGAGGAGGGCACGGCAGGCCTGCTCCGCAGCACGAATGCCTGCAATATAGGTGCAAGACCTGTACAGTACCAATACAGTTGAACCCTCAATTGCATGTTCTGTATCGGCGCCCATCCCGATACAGTGACGTTTTGGTGACTCCCTCATGCCCGTTCCCCTTTCGCGGCTGGCGCCGCAGACCCTGAGTACCCAGCTGGCCGAACGCCTGGGAGAGCGCATCCGCATGCGCCTGCTGCCGGCGGGCGCACGCCTGCCCTCGGTGCGCGAATGCGCGCGCCAGCAGGGCGTGAGCACGCACACGGTGGTGGCCGCCTATGACCTGCTGCAGGCCCAGGGCCTGGTCGAGGCGCGGCCGCAAAGCGGCTTTTTCGTGCGCGATTTCGTGCAGGACGCACCGCTGCTGCAGTCCGAACAGGCCCGCGCCGCGCCTGCGGACGAGGCCACCGGCGCGCCCAAGGGCACGCGCATCAATGCCTCCATGCTGGTGCGCGGCATGTTCCACCAGAGCGTGGGCGGCAGGCCCCAGCCCGGCGCGGGCGTGCTGCCGGCCCAATGGCTGGAGGCAGGCTTTCTGGCCGCTGCCATGCGCAAGGCCTGCTCGGGAAAATCCCTGCACGACTCCTGCGTGGGCTATGGCGACCCGCTGGGCGACATCAGCCTGCGCGAGGCGCTGTCGCGGCGCCTGGCGCGCCTGGGCATTGCGGCGGCGCCGCAGCACATCATCACCACCATGGGCGCAACGCATGGGCTGGACGTGGTCAGCCGGGCCCTGCTGCAGCCGGGCGATCCGGTGATGGTGGAGGAGCCCGGCTGGGCCGTGGAGTTCGCGCGCCTGGCATCGCTGGGCATGCGCGTGCTGCCCGTGCCGCGCGGCCCCGACGGGCCGGACCTGGCCGTGATGCAGCGGTACTGCGAAAGCTGCGCGCCCAAGCTCTACGTCAGCGTGAGCGTGCTGCACAACCCCACCGGCTACAGCCTGTCGCCGGCCAGCGCCCACGAGGTGCTGCAGCTGGCGCGGCGATTCGGCTTCTACGTGGTGGAGGACGATACCTATGGCGAGATCGCGCCCGACCACGCCGCACGCATGACCGTGCTGGACCGCCTGGGCCACAGCATCTACGTGAGCGGCTTCGCCAAGCTGCTGGCGCCCAACTGGCGCGTGGGCTATCTGGCGCCGCCGCCTGCGCTGGTGGAGCGCCTGGTGGACACCAAGCTGCTGTCCACGCTGACCACCCCCGCACTGACGGAACGCGCCCTGGCCCACTGCATGGACCAGGGCCAGCTGCGCCGCCATGCCGAGCGCCTGCGCCAGCACCTGGCCCAGGCCCGCATGCGCAGCGTGGCACTGGCCCAGCAGGCCGGAGCCCGCTTCGCGGCCGAGCCGGCCGGCATGTTCGGCTGGGTGGACACCGGCGTGGACACCGAAACCCTGGCCCAGCGCCTGCTGGACGCCGGCTACTTCATCGCCCCCGGCTCCATGTTCCACGCAGGCCGCCAGCCCAGCACCTGCATGCGCATCAACTTCGCCACCACGCAGGAACCCGCCTTCTGGCGCATCTTCGAACGCGAAGTCCAGGCCATGCGCGGCAGCGCATAGAAAAGGGAATGGGAGAGGAAGAGGAAGAGGGAAGGGGAAGGGGACTGAAGCAGAATCGACCCGCGAGCGCTGATCAGATGTGCAGCGCCAAAAACCGGCGCGCCCCAAAGCGAGGGACACCGAGCAAGGGCCGCCCCGCCGCGAGGGTGTCGTCCCCCTCCCCCGCGAAGCGGGTAGAGAGGGGGAAGCCGCGCAGCGGCTCAGGGGGAGCTTTCAGTGCGCCCGCATCTTCGTACGCAGGCGCGCAATCGCCTGGCTGTGCAGCTGGCACACACGCGATTCGGTCACGCCCAGCACGGCGGCGATTTCCTTGAGGTTCATGTCGTGCTCGTAATACATGCCCATGATGTACTGCTCGCGCTCGGGCAGGGCCTTGATGGCTTCGACCAGGGCCACGCGCAGGCGGTGGTCGCGCAGCAGCGCAAAGGGGTCGGCGCCGCTGTCGGCCACGTGGCGTTCGAGGAAGTCCTCGCCCTCGTCGCCGCCTGACATGTCTTCCAGGTAGACCAGTTGCGTGCCGCGCACCTTGCCCAGCAGCGACTGGTAGTCGTCCAGGTCCATGCCCAGCTCGTCGGCGATCTCGGACTCCAGCGGGGTGCGTCCCAGGCGCTGCTCCAGGCGGTGCAGCGCGTGCTCTATGTCCTTCTGGCTCTTGCGCGAGCTGCGGCTCATCCAGTCGCCCTCGCGCAGTTCATCGAGCATGGCGCCGCGGATGCGCTGGCTGGCGAAGGTCTCGAATTGCACGCCCTGCTCGCTCTCGAAGCGGGACAGGGCTTCGGCCAGGCCGATCATTCCGACCTGTATCAGATCATCAAGCTCCACATTGGGAGGCAGCTTGGCGATCATGTGCAGCGCGATCCGGCGTACCAGGGGTACGTGCCGACGGATCAGTGCATCGCGGTCGAGTTGGCCTTTGGCGGTGTACATGGCAGTCAGTGGCTCCAGGCATGGGATGCAGGCAGCGGTGCGTAGCCGGCGGCCAGGTCCTGGCCGCCATGCGGCAATACGCTGCCCGCATGGTTGAGCAACTGCAGCGCCAGGCGCTGCAGGTCCGGTGCATGGTGCAGGCGCACGGGCAGCAGCCCGGGCGCGTGGCCCAGATGGCGCTGTGCGCAGCGCAGCAGCGCGTCGATCTGTGACTGGCGCCGTTGCGCATCCTCGGCCTGGCTGCGGGCACCGGTCTGTCCGCGGCGCCAATCGTAGCTGGTCACATCCACGGGGTCAGCGCCGGGCAGCAGCGGCGCCAGCAGGCAGCGCAGGCCGGCATGCACGGCCAGCTGCTTGAGCTGGCGGTAGCAGCCCAGCACGCGGGGGCCGTGTTCTGGCAGCACCATCAGCGGGTGCACGGCCTGGCCGGGCAGATTGCGGGCCAGCGTGTCGGCATCGGCATACAGCATGACGATGGCATAGCCGCGCACATGGCGCTGCAGCCATTGCATGGGCGTCATGCCGGCTTGCCGTGCCTGCAGGGGCAGCAGCTCCAGGCCCTGGCGGGCAGGCAGCACGGCCACCGAGCTGTGACGGGGGTCGGGGTGCAGGCCGGTACGGGCCTGCCAGGCGCTTTGCTGCAGCAGCTGGGCCAGGCCAGGCGCGTCGGCCGCCTCGCCCTGGCTGGCATCGAGCACAAGGACGGGCATGCCCAGGCGCTGCAGGCTGGCGCAGACCGGCCACAGCAGGGATTGCTCGGACTGGCCTTCAGGGTCGGCCGCCGTGTCGCGCAGCATGGCCAGCACACGCAGGCTGGACGGTGCTGCGGCGCCGGGCTGGCCGTGCAGGCCCAGGCCCTGGTGCAGTTGGGGGAAGGTCTCAAGCATGGCTGACCTCGCTGTCCATGGTGCTGGGGCTGGACGGGGTGAAGAAGAAGTCCAGGTCCAGCGCCTTGGGATCGAAGGCCGAGCGGGTGGAGGCGCGCATGGAGGCGGAGACCAGCTGCTGCGCATCGGCGCGCTCCCAGTCTTCGGGCACGCGCTGGCCGTTGGTCACGCCGCGCAGCTGCATCTGGTGGCGGATCAGCGTGTCCACCGAGGGGCCCAGCTTCACGGCCTCGTCCACCTTGGTGAGGATGGCCTGGCTGGAGCCGCGTGCCTTGAAGGCCTGCATCACATCGTCCAGCGCATCGCCCTGGCCGGCCGCGTTCACGGCCAGCAGCTTTTGCACGCCGGGCAGGTCCAGCAGGTCCAGGATTTCGTCCTTGCGCGGATCGCGCGGGGCCACGCCCGTGGTGTCGATCAGCACCAGCTGCTTGTTGGCCAGCAGGCCCAGCAGGTCCTGCAGCGCGGCGCGGTCATGGGCCAGGTGGGCGACCATGCCCAGCATGCGGCCGTAGGAGCGCAGCTGGTCGTGGGCGCCGACGCGGTAGGTGTCCAGGGTGATCAGGCCGACGCTGGAGGCGCCGTACTTGGCCGCGCACAGGGCCGCCAGCTTGGCCGTGGTCGTGGTCTTGCCCACGCCGGTGGAGCCCACCAGGGCGAAGACGCCGCCTTGCTCGTACAGCGGCTCCTGGCCGGCGTCGGTGCGCAGATTGCGTTCCAGCACCTGCATCAGCCAGCGCACGGCGTCGCCGGCGGACAGGTCCTGGGGCATGTGCTCGACCAGGGCGCGGGCCAGCACGGGGGAGTAGCCCGCGCGGATCAGCTTGTGCGTGAGATTGGCGTGGATGGGGTTCTGGCGCGTCTGGCCCAGCCAGGTCAGGGTGTTGAAGCGCTCTTCGATCAGGTCGCGCACGGACTGCAGCTCATCGCGCAGCGCCTGGGAGGCCATGGCTGGAGCGGGTTCGCTGCGCAGGGGCTCGCGCAGCGGCGCCTCGGCGCTGGCGCGCAGCGGATTGTGGCGGGCCACGGAAGGCGCGGGCTGTGCCTTGAACGGCTGCTGTGCGGCCATGGGCGCGGCGGCCGGCGCTTCGCGCAGGGCGTCGCCCAGGCTGCGGCGCTGGGCAAAGCTGGGCAGGGGCTCGTCGACGCCGGCCTCGTGGCGGCGGCGCAGCATGCGTTCGCGCACGTAGTCCTGGAAGGACAGGGTGCTCATGGCCAGTTGCTCAGTGTCTTCCTGCACGCTCTGGCGCAGGCCGGCGGGCTCGGCACCATCTGCCGACAGCGAGGCTGCCAGCGAAGCCGCCTGTGAGGGCGCCGGCGAAGGCTGCTGTGCCGTGCGCGGCTGGGTATGTGCCTGGATCAGCTGGGCCTGCAGCTGGGGACGCAGGCCCGTGGTCTCCTCGGCCGAGCGGCGTTCGATGGCCTGCTGCAGCGGCGTGCTGCTGGCGGCGGCCTTGCTGTGCTCCAGCGTGTCCTCGGCCGTGGCCATGACCTCGACGCCGTCGGGCGTGCTGCGGTTGGACAGGATCAGGGTGCCCGCTCCGAAAGCCATGCGCGCCTTGGCCAGGGCCTCGCGGGAGGTAGGGGCGTAGAAGCGTTTGATGTTCATGCGGATGCACCTTTAAGAATCGAGCCGATGCGGATGGTGTGCGTCTCGGGGATCTCGCTGTGGGCGAGAACCTGCAGACGCGGCGCCACGCGGCGCACCAGGCGGGCAATGGAGTTGCGGATGGAATCGGGGACCAGCAGGCAGGCAGGCAGGCCCAGCTCTTCTTGCTGGTTGGCCATGTCGGCCGCCTTCTGGGTGAGGATCTCGGCCACGCCGGGATCCAGTGAGGGGGCGCCGGGGTTGGACAGGGCCTGCACCAGCAGGCGCTCGAGTCCGGGCTCGATGGCGATGACGTTCAGCTCGCGGGTCGGGCCGTAGATCTGCTGGACGATGGACGGCGACAGCGCAATGCGCACGCGGCGGGCCAGCTCGACGGGGTCCTGGGTGGTCGAGGAGTGCTCGGCCAGCGTCTCGATGATGGTGCGGATGTCGCGGACGTGCACCGAGTCCTCCAGCAGCAGCTGGAGCACTTTCTGGAACGTCGTGATGGACACCATTTTCGGAATGACTTCTTCGATCAACTTGGGAGCCAGCTTGGCCACATGCTCCACCAACTGCTGCGTCTCGGTACGGCTGATCAGCTTGGCGGCATGCACTTGCATCAAGTGTGACAAATGGGTGGCCATCACGGTTTCCGAATCAACCACGGTAAAGCCTGCCATTTGTGCCGCTTCCTTCTGGCGTTCGTCGATCCAGTGGGCGGGCAGGCCGAAGGCCGGGTCCGTGGTCTGGGTGCCGATCAGCGGGGTGCTGATGCCGCCCGGATTGATGGCCAGGAACATGCCGGGGAAGGCCTCGCCCTCGCCCACCATCACGCCGCGCAGGGTGATGCGGTAGGCGCTGGGCTTGAGCTCCAGGTTGTCGCGCACATGCACGGCCGGGGGCAGAAAGCCCACTTCCTGTGCGAACTTGCGGCGCACGCCCTTGATGCGGGTCAGCAGGTCGCCCTGGCGGCCCTTGTCCACCAGGGTGATCAGGCGGTAGCCCAGCTCCAGGCCCAGCAGGTCCACGGGCTGCAGGTCGTCCCAGGTGGCTTCGCCGTCGCTGGGCGCGGCCACGGGGGCGGGGGCCTGGGTTTGCTGGGCGGCGCGTTCCTGCTGGCGGCGCGAGAGCATCCAGGCCAGCCAGCCCAGCAGTGCGCCCGTGCTCAGGAACACGACGTGGGGCATGCCCGGAATGACACCCAGCAGGCCCAGCACGCCGGCCGTGATGCCCAGCACCTTGGGCGACATGAACAGCTGCTGCGCGATCTGCTGGCCCATGTCGGTTTCCTTGCCCACGCGCGAGATCACCATGGCCGCGGCCACCGAGATCAGCAGGCCGGGGATCTGTGCGACCAGCGCATCGCCCACGGCCAGCAGGATGTAGCTGTCGGCGGCCTGGCCGGCCGACAGGCCGTGCTGGATCATGCCGATGGCGAAGCCGCCGATGATGTTGATCACCAGGATCAAGATGCCGGCGACCGCGTCGCCGCGCACGAACTTGCTGGCGCCGTCCATGGAGCCGAAGAAGTTGGCTTCCTCCTGCACCTCGGCGCGGCGGCGCTTGGCTTCCTTTTCGTCGATCAGGCCGGCGTTCAGGTCGGCATCCACGGCCATCTGCTTGCCGGGCATGGCGTCCAGGGTGAAGCGGGCCGAGACTTCGGCGATACGCTCGGCACCCTTGGTGATCACCACGAAGTTGATCACCACCAGGATGGCGAACACGATCAGGCCGACCGCGAAGTTGCCGCCGATCAGGAAGTGGCCGAAGGCCTCGATCACCGCACCGGCCGCTCCGGGGCCGGTGTGGCCTTCCAGCAGCACCACGCGGGTGGAGGCCACGTTCAGCGACAGGCGCATCAGCGTGGTCAGCAGCAGCACCGAGGGGAAGGCCGCAAAGTCCAGCGGCCGGATCATGTAGGCCGCCACCATCATCACCATCAGCGCCACGGCGATGTTCAGCGTGAAGAACGTGTCCAGCAGCCACGGCGGAATCGGCAGCACCATCAGCGCCAGGATGGCCACCACCAGCAGCGGCGCCATCAGGCCCTGGGCGAACCTGGTGTTCTCGCCCGACCACATCGATTGCAGGGATTGGAGCGGATTCGTCGTCATGGAGCAGTACCTTCAGTGGTCGCGGCGGCGGGCGCGCGGCGGCCCTGGTGCGGATCGAGTTCGGCGGGCACGGCGGGTTCGCCGAGATCGCCAGGCATGGGGCCTTCGCCGCGCAGCGCGGCCTTCAGGCGGTAGACATAGGCCAGGACCTGGGCCACGGCCGTGTACAGCGCGGCGGGAATGGCCTGGTCCAGGTCGGCGTGCGCGTACAGGGCGCGCGCCAGCATCGGGGATTCGAGCACCGGTATCTTGTGGGCGCCCGCGACCTCGCGGATCTTCAGCGCCACCAGGTCCGTGCCCTTGGAGATGACCTGCGGGGCGGCCATGGTCTTTTCGTCGTAGCGCAGCGCCACGGCATAGTGCGTGGGGTTGGTGACCACGAAGTCGGCGCGCGGCACGGCGTTGACGCTGGCACGGTCGGCGATCTCGCGCTGCTTCTGGCGGATCTTGCTCTTGATCTGCGGGTTGCCGTCGGACTCCTTGTGCTCCTGCTTGACTTCCTCGTGGCTCATCTTCAGGCGCGACTTGAACAGGTAGGCCTGCAGCGGCACGTCGATCACGGCCATCAGGAACACCACCAGCAGCAGCAGGGCCACGCCGCTGGCCAGCCACTGCCCGGTCATGGTCAGCGCCATGGCCGAAGGCTGGGAGGAGATGGCGGCGATCTCGGCGATGTGGCTGCTCAGGAACTTCCAGGCCACGAAGGAGAGGATGGCCGTCATCGCCACCATCTTGGCCACGGTCACCATCTGCTGCTTGGAAAACAGATTGGTCAGGCCCGACAGCGGGTTGAGGCGGTTGAACTGCGGCTGTATGGGCTTGAGGCTCAGGATCCAGCCGCCGGCCAGCATGCCCGACAGCACGGCCGCGGCCGTGGTCACGGCGGCAACGCCCAGGGAAATCTTCAGGCCCAGGCTGCCCATGGACAGCATGCGCTCCATCATCAGGGCCGGGGTCTTGGCCGTGTGCGCGTCGAACGCCAGTTGCTGGGCCAGCGCCATGCGCAGGTGCTGGATCAGGGGCTCGGCGCCCATCAGCATCATCAGCGCGCCCGTGCCCAGGATGGCCAGGTGGGACAGGTCCCGGGAGCGCGCACCCTGGCCGTCAGAACGCGTTTTCTGCAGTTTGCGTTCGGTGGCTGGCAGGTTTTTGTCTTGGCTGGAGTCCATGGCGCAATGACGGAAGGATTTGCGTCATTGTCGGAACAAGCCGGATGGGCGAAGCCCCGATAAGCAGGGCTCAAGCGGCGCTTATGCGCTGTCTGGGGTGTGGTGCGGCAGGCAGCGGCACGCCGGCAAACCCTTGCCCCGCAGCGGGAAGGGTTGCCGTGCAAATGCAAATGCAAAGGCGCATGGCGCCCCGGGGTGTGTCAGAACCCCAGGCTGGCCAGCAGATCGTCCACCTGGGACTGTGAAGTCACCACATCGGGTGTCTTCTCGGGATCGACCACGGGGCCGGCCAGGTGCTCCTTGGGCTTTTCCAGCGGCTCCAGCGCCGTCTGCTGCGGGTTGGGCGAGGTCTGGATGAGCAGCTGCACCAGCTGGTCCTCCAGGTCGGCGGCCAGCGACACCACGCGGGCGATGACCTGGCCCGTGAGATCGTGGAAGTCCTGGGACATCATGATCTCGGTGAGGTGCTCATCGGCCTGCTGCGTGTCCTGCTCGACCTCTTCGAGGAAGTTCATCACCCGGCCCTTGGCCACGGCCGCCACGGGATCCTCGACCAGCTGCGCGCGCATGGCGCGCACGCGCTCGGCCAGCCGGTCCTGCTGGCTCTTGGCCAGCTCGACACGGTTGAGGACCTTCTCGGCGGCCTCTCCGGTCAGCCGCGCAATGTAGGAAAGGCGGCTTTGCGCATCCGGCAGCTCTCCCATGCTGCCGCGCAATCGGTCCGCATAGCCCAGCTCGTTGAGCGAGTCATGCAGCTGGCGCGTGAGAACGCCTACCTTGTAGTGGACGCTGTCGGGGACATCCGGGTTGCTCATGGCGCGCGCCCTACAGGCCCAGCTTTTTGAGGATCAGGTTGACTTTCTCTTCCAGCGTGGCCTTGGTGAAGGGCTTGACGATGTAGCCTGCCGCACCGCCCTGGGCCGCTGCCACGATGTCCTCCTTGCGGGCCTCGGCCGTCACCATGAGCACGGGAAGGTGCTTGAGTTTGTCGTCCTGCTTGATTTCGGTGAGCAGCTGGAAGCCGTTCATGTTCGGCATGTTGATGTCCGTCACCACGAAATCGAACTTGCTGTTGCGCAGCTTGTGCAGTGCCACGACGCCGTCTTCGGCTTCATCGGCTTCGGGAAAGCCGCTCTCCTTGAGCAGATTGCGCACGATGCGCCGCATGGTGGAGAAGTCGTCAACGATCAAAAAACGCAGGGCATTAGCCACGTGAGGCCCTTTCGGTCGGTAGGTGCTCGGTACTGGTAAGAATCCGCCGCGATGGTAACAATATGAAACCTTCTTGGCGCAATGTGGGAATTTTCCTGCTTTTCGGCAGCATCGGGCTCAAACCTTAATTTGTTACACGATCAGGTGACGCGGGCGCCGAAGGGGCGGCTGCGGCTGCGGGCGCGGCGGCAGCGGGCTGCGCGGCGGTCTCGCCGGCCGTGGCTTCGGCTGTGGCTGCATTCGCGGTGCCGCCGCTGCCGCCGGCCAATGACGGCGGCAAGGCGTTGCGCGTCACGGGCCCACGGTGGCCCAGCAGGCGCTTTTCGGCCTCCTGCGTGAGCACGGTGATGGTGATGCGCCGGTTCTGGGGCGCGCGCGGATCGTCGGGCAGCAGCAGGTCGCTGCTGGCCAGGCCCGTGATGCGTGCCAGCTGGTTCAGGGGCATGCCGGCGGCCACCAGCTCGCGGCGCGAGGCGTTGGCGCGGTCGGCCGACAGCTCCCAGTTGCTGTAGCCGCGGTCGGCATTGCCGTAAGGGGCCGCGTCGGTGTGGCCGGACAGGCTGATGCGGTTTTCCGCGCCTGCCAGCGCCGCGCCCACCTCGCGCAGGATGTCGCGCATATACGGTTTGACCAGGGCGCTGCCGCTGTCGAACATGGGGCGGTTTTGCTCGTCCACGATCTGGATCTGCAGGCCGTCGGGCGTCACGTCGGTGCGGATCTGCGAACGGAATTCGTTCAGGCGCGCATTGCTGGTAATCATCGCGTCCACCTTGGCCTTGAGCGCCTTGATGCGGTTGGAGTCCACCTGGGCCTGATCGGCGCGGCCCGAATCGACGCTGGTGCGCCGGTTGGAGCTGTCGGCCGCCTCGGAGCGCCGTACCTGGCCGTGCACCTTGGCCAGGTCGTTGCCGCCGCCGGGAATCACGCTGGAGCTGTTGCCTGCACCGTCGCCGCCGGCCATCGCCACCTTCAGCGGCGAGGAAAAATACGCCGCGATGCCCTGCAGCTCGCCCTTGGCCGTGGAGCCCAGCAGCCACATCAGCAGGAAGAAGGCCATCATCGCGGTCACGAAGTCGGCATAGGCGATCTTCCAGGCGCCGCCGTGGGGCGCATGCGCAGTCTTCTTGACGCGCTTGATGATGATCGGCTGTAACTTTTTCTCTGCCATGGCTTGACGCTGCTGGGTGCAGGATTACTTCTTGCCCTTGACGTGGGTTTCCAGTTCCAGGAAACCGGGGCGTTCGGTAGAGAACAGCACCTTGCGGCCGAACTCGATGGCGGTGGCGGGGTTGTAGCCCTGCATGCTGGCCAGCAAGGTGGTCTTGATGCACTCCAGTTCCTTGGCGGCGTCCTGGGCGCGCTGCTCCACCAGGCCGGCCATGGGCTCCACCAGCGCATAGGCCAGCAAGATGCCCAGGAAGGTACCGACCAGGGCCGAGGCGATCATGCCGCCCAGCACCGAAGGAGGCTGGCCCACCGAGCCCATGGTGTTCACCACGCCCAGAACGGCCGCAATGATCCCGAAGGCAGGCAGGGCGCCGGCCAGGCGGGTCAGTGCGTTGACGGGGGCATGCGCTTCGGCGTGGTGGGCCTCGATCTCGCTGTCCATCAGCGACTCAATCTCGTGGGAATTGAGATTGCCCGACACCATCATGCGCAGATAGTCGGTCAGGAACTCCACCACATGGTGGTCCGCCAGCAGCTCGGGATACTTGGTGAAGATGGGCGACTCGTTGGGTGCCTCCACATCGCCTTCGATGGACATCAGGCCCTCCTTGCGGGCCTTTTGCAGAATCTCGTACAGCAGGGCCATCAGCTCCATGAAGCGGGCCTTGGTGTAGCGCGAACTCTTCATCACGCCAGGGATGGCCTTGGCCGTGGCCTTGAGCACCTTGGGCTGGTTGCACACGATGAAGGCGCCGATGGCGCCGCCGCCAATGGTGATCATTTCAAAAGGCAGTGCCTTGAGAATGACCTGGACGTTGCCCCCGTGCAGCACATAGGTGCCGAAGATGCAACCGAAGGCGACGATGTATCCGATGATGACAAGCATGGGAGTGGATTCTGTCAGAGGTGTCCCGATGGAAAAGTCGGAACTGGCTTGGAAATGCGCGCTTGTTTTGACACTGGGCCGTGGCGGGGTGGCGGCCATCGACGAACCCATGGCTTGTCAAGCTATCGGCCGCAGGCATCCATACTTGAGAGCCCTGAGATGAAGGTGTAAACGCGCCGCTGCGCGACAAAAGCCTGAAAAGGCCGGCAAATCGGTGCCTGTTTGAATCTTGCAAGGCGGGCGCTTAACGGTGGATCGCGCGGCGCGCATGCGAGGATAGTCGGCACAGTTTTATTCTTTGTGTCACCGCGCGCACAAGCGTGCCGACCGCGGGCCGGCCTGATACTTCCTCTGCTCCACCGCCATGCCATCTTCACCCCTTGCCAACGCTTTTGCAGCCCCTGCGCAGCCGCCCAGCATCGACAGCGAGCTGACCCGCATCCGCGCCATGGTCGATCGCGCGCAGTTCCTCGAAGCCCTGTCGGAGCTGGCGCAGCTGGTGGCCCGGGAGCCGCGCAACTCCAAGGTCTGGCTGCACATCGGCTTTGTCTACGTGCGCATGAGCATCTGGCCACAGGCCATGGAAGCGTTGCAGATGGCCTTGGAGATAGAGCCCCGCATGCCCAACGCCCAGCGCCTGCTGGCCCTGGCCCTGTTCAGCACGGGCCGCAGGCAGGAGGCCTGCGACCTGATCGACGACGCCTGCCGCCATGCCAAGAACGAGAACACGCACTGGATGACGCGGGCCTACATCCACTCGCACACCAGCAGCGACCCGCTCAAATCCCTGGAAGTGGCGCGTGACTGGGGCCGGCGCTTCGCCGACCCGCTGACCCGCAACGCCAAGCCCTTTCCCCCGCGCGATCGCAACCCGCGCAAGAAGCTCAAGGTCGGCTATGTCACGGCCGACTTCCGCCAGCACTCGGTGGCCTTCTTCATGCGGCCCGTGCTGGAGCACCACAACCCGGACAACGTCGAGATCCACGTCTACTCCAGCGGCCGCCCCGACGCGATGACCGCAAAGCTGCGCGCCCTGGTGCCGCACTGGCACGATGTGGTCGAGCAGACCGACGACCAGCTCTACGAACAGATCCGCGCCGACGGCATCGATGTGCTGGTGGACCTGTCCGGCTTCACCCTGGGCCACCGCCTGGAAGTCTTCGCCCGCCGCGCCGCGCCCGTGCAGGTGACCTGGCTGGGCTATATGCATACGCTGGGGATGAAGGCCATGGATTACCGGTTGGTGGATGCATCGATAGCACCGCCGACGCACGGTCCCTACTATTCCGAGAAGCTTTTTCAACTGCACTGCATGGTCAGCTACGCACCGCCCGAATATGCGCCGCTATGCGAAGAGCCACCCATGCTTGGCAACGGATATCCGACGCTGATTTCTCTGAATAATTCGGCCAAGCTTACTGATGAAATGTTGACGGTCTGGTCACGGATCTTGCATGCACGGCCCGATGCTCGCTTGATCATCATGGTCAAGGAACAGGATCCCGATTCGGCGCAGGCTCATATGCAGCCGCGTGTGGAGAGGGCTGGTATGCCTTTGGACCGTGTTTCCGTACTGCACCAGCAGCCGTTGGACCGTTTTATGGAATTGGGCCATATCGCTGACTTGGCGCTTGACACTTTGCCTGTCTCTGGCGGCACCACGACCTTGCATGCTCTATGGATGGGCTTTCCGATCGTGACGGTGGATGCGGTACGGGGTGCGGATGCCTCGACGGCAAGAACCCTGTACGGTCTGGGCTTCGATGGCGGGATTGCCAAAGATATGGATGACTACGTGCAGGTCGCGTTAAAACTTATGGATAGTCCAGATCTTCTGACGTTGCCGCGCCGG
This sequence comes from Delftia sp. 11MD, assembly GCF_050907895.1. NCBI lineage: Bacteria > Pseudomonadati > Pseudomonadota > Betaproteobacteria > Burkholderiales > Comamonadaceae > Delftia > Delftia sp. 11MD. Next base: position 644,927 of record NZ_CP194333.1, read on the forward strand.
GAAGCTCGGGCACGGCTTGGTTCCAGCTTCTTGATGAACTATTTGGAGCGTACCGCAGAGCTAGAGAAATCCTATCGACTGATGTGGCTCAATTGGCTACGAGGCGACCATCAGGTACTGGATGCAGGTGCAAACATCGAGCATTTTCTGGCGCAAATGGACGCTTTGGCATGACAGACATGACTGGATCGGATTGGGTGCCATTGCTGGTGCCCGACATGCCATCTCCTCAAGCCATGATGCCTTGGCTTGAGCGAATGCAAGCTGCTCGGCATTACTCCAATTTTGGGCCGCTGGTGTGTGAATTGGAAGCCGAATTTGCGGTGCGTTTTGCCCTGCCTGGAGAGCAGGTGACGACGGTGGCAAATGCCACGCAGGGACTGGAGTTGGTGCTGCAGGCGTTGGACTTACCCGCTGGCGCTCGTGTGCTGCTGCCCTCTTTTACTTTCGTTGCCAGTGTCACGGCAGTGTTGCGCGCTGGTTTCGTTCCCGTATTGACCGATGTGGATCCGCACAGTTGGATGATGACGCCGTATATTGCTTACGCTGCGTGCAATCACATGCGGATAGATGCGGTGCTCACGGTGGCGACCTTTGGCATGCCGCATGACATGCAGGCCTGGGCGCAGTTCGAGCAGAGCACAGGAGTGCCTGTCGTCATTGACGCAGCCGCAGCCTTTGGCAGTCAATGGTTGAACGGCGCGCAGGGAACTTTGGTCTTCAGCCTGCACACCACCAAGAGCCTGCCGGCGGGCGAAGGCGGTCTGGTCGTCTCCACCCGACCTGGGCTGGCTGGCAAAGTGCGCCAACTGTCCAACTTCGGTATTAATCTGAATCCGGCTGGCCGGCTGGCTGTCGGGGCACTGGCATATGCGGGAACAAATGCCAAGATGAGCGAGTATCACGCGGCGATTGCTCTGGAGATGCTGAACTGTTGGGAGCTACATGCTAGCGAGCGTCGTCGCTTGCAGGCAGAACTGATGCATAGCTTGCATCAGGCCAGCGGCCAAGTGCTGGTATGGCAGGCTCAAGATGGTGCTGGCCCAACGATGGCTCCCACGCTGCTGTGTTCGCGCCTACCGACCGCAACCGCGCGTGATCGCCTTGAGCAAGTTTGTCAGCAGACGCGCATTGCGACACGGCGTTGGTATCTGCCGCTGCTGGAGCACATGCCCGTGCTGCAGCAGCGCTGCATCGTTCTTGACACACCTCATGCTCAAGCATTGTCCCGTACCCTGCTGGGATTACCGTTCTTCGTCGGCATGTCGCCAGACCAGCGCCAGCGGATGCTGGACGCAATGGAGTTCGCCATGACACCACACTTTGGAACGCGAGACCCGTGAAATGAGTTGCTTCGGCGCAGGCCGATGGTTCCGTGCTTGTGCCATGCCCGGCAGCAAGACGAAAGCAAAATCCTATCCGTAGACGTAAATCGGGGAATTGTAACGGGGGTCGAATATTGTTTTGGCGGCGATATCTTTATCATAGCGTCGTGGCCAGCCTAATTCACAGCCTCGGCCTACTTTTACTTGAGCGGAGACCATCGCACCGCTGCGCAAAATACTATGGGCTCCAATCTGCGCGCCATCGCCAATGAAGGTTCCAGGCTCTATCCAGCACGAAGAGCGAACGTGTGCCTCGCTGCCTATCTGTGCACTTGGCAATAGAACACTGTTGTAGTCGATGCGGGTGCCATGACTGATTAGAACACCATCCCCAATAAACGTATTAGGCCCTACTTGAATATTTTCGGAAAGCATGGATCTTGGGCTGATGTATGGCTCCAGCTTGAAGCCCAGAGCCAGTACTGCCTGCATCAATTCCATTCGCTTGAAATTTCCAAAGCGATCATCAAAAGCAACAAAGGCCGTTCCTTCATCTGGCCTCAAAGCATCCAGCGTATCCATTTTGAAAGAATGGTCTGGGTTTTGTGTGATCTCGATTTTTTCAATGGAGATCTCAGGGTGAGATCGCTTCCAAGCATAGTACACAATATCCAGGTAAGTGCCGCTGCCTATGATCCATTTGCGTGACATGAGTATTCTCGAATCAAGAGAAGAATGCTGCAATTAAATGCTCTGGCTGGGTATCCACTTGGCGCAAGGAGATGCGGAACTCTTGTCCTTTAAAGGCGTTGGCTAGGTTGTTATAGTCAATGATTGATCGCTGCATGATCATTAATGCGGTAGGCGTGGCTAGGTTGCTATCGAGTCGCTGGTGAATGAATGATGTGGAGCTGCTTAAATAGGCGGTGGTTGCTGGGTTTTCTGCTGCATCGTCTTCGAAAATCAGGCTTTTATTGAGGCAGTTTTTATAAAATTCCAACAAATCGCCCAGTTGAGCGGCTAAGGTGGCGCTCAGTGTAATGGTGAAGGGCTGATTCTCGTTCAGGTGCCGGAGTTTGAGAAGCGTGCCTAGAAATAAATTTGGCGAATCTATTATTTTGTAATTATCCGGAAGTCTTGTTTTTTGTATCAAAGACAGCGATTCAAGCAGCGTTTGATACAGACTCTTGTCCTTGTCGAAACTCATCAGTGCTTCCCATTTTGACTGACAAAGAACAGAATGCAAGGTCTGAGCTGTAGTAAAGGATTCTGGATCCAAGAAATTTCCACCAATAAAAGATGGTGCTGGATATTTACGCAGAGAACGTAGATCTGCTGTGGAAATTCTCTGAAATGGAAGAGTTAGAATGTTTTCGTTATCATCACCTATCAGTGAATTCAGGAAATCTGGTAGTTTTATAGATTTGATATTGTTTTTCTGGAAAAACTTCTGGAAATCTGTGGATAAATTTTGATTGGATGGTAGAAAGCATTCTATGAAAATGGCTGGCGATACCAATTCCTTGAGTACTTCATTGAAATCAAGAACAGGTATTCCTTCAATGGCGGAAGGTATTTTGTTGGGATATACAATTCCACTCAAACTCAAATGATGGGGGTTTGATTTTAAGAAGCGCTTGAAGTGGTTGAGTATGGGTGTTTGTAAAGCCCAGCCCGCTGCATAGATCTGCATATTCAGTTCTTTCTGAATTCGAAGAATAAAGTGTCGCCTTTTTCAAGATCTACTGGCTGATCATTACCCATCTGGAATGGATAAAAAAGGCAAGACTTCCCGTCTTTGAAAATACTGCTGTTGGTGGAAAATGCATTGATTTCCATGAGATTGTTTTGCCGGGCTAGACTCCTGATTTCTTCAGGAAGAAAATGCTTATAGTGCCATATATATCCTGTATATGGCATGATTTCTTCATGCGGCGAAGAAATGAAAAGAGTTCCACCGCTCTTCAGAGATTGACTAAGAACCCAGAAAAATGCTTCGAAATCCTTTACATGTTCAAGTGACTCCATGCTTGTGATGAAATCGAAAGTTTCTTTGGGTAAATTAAAGGGGAATAATTTTGCCGCCCATATTATGTTCGGGTCGTGGATTTTTTTGTTGGCATTTTCAATGGCTTCCGTGGAGCCATCAATGGCCAAGATGCTGCCTTGAGTGGTGCTCGCGAGAATTTCTGCCCCATAGCCAGATCCGCAGAATATGTCTGCACCATAGGGTCTGGGGTAGATTTCCTTTGCACGGTTTGCTGCATATCTGTAGCGCAATAGATGGTCTCCTCCAATAAGGTTGAGATCCAATGTGGAGTATCTTTCCCCGCTTTTGAGTGAATAGTCTTTCATTTGTAGAATATGAATGTATTTTTACTCTGATCTCGATTCATCATCAAATTGAGTGTTGCGTATCCATCAAGGTTGTATACCAACGTTCCACTAATCGATTTATCGATTCGTAAGCACCCTGTGTTGGAATGGGGGCGCCAGGGTGCAGGGTTGCCTGTACCTGTTCCATTATTTCAATATCTTCGCCAACGATAATTTTACTGCCATGCATCTGAGCCAAAAGAGTTTGACTGGAGAATGCATAGGATTGTTTTTTGCGCGAGGTAAACCAGTAAATCTCCAGATCGGTACGTTCCGGTGATATTGGAATATGGTGCTCCAATGTAAAGGAGTATCCGCCATTGGCACTGGCGATGTGAAGATTTGGATATGCCAGCCAGTTATAGTAGACATCCTGAGAGCCCCAGCGTTCCACCAGATCGTGCCAGCCGAAATGCTTTAGATCTGGAATGGGGGCGTCTGGGCCGCCATAGCTGAAATTTTGCATTTCATTTTTTAGCGATTCAGAAGATATGTTCATCAACTCCGACAATGATTCATGCGCCTGGGTAATATTCACTGTGGGATTGAATTTGACGGATTTGGCCAGCGTCTTGGTATGAACGAAACGAGGGTGATTCGCATCACGTAGATTTTCGTAAGCGAGTTTCCAGTTATACTTTCCTTCCCAGGTGGTCACCATGACTTCAGTGTCATAGGCATCGGAACTGTTTTCCAACAATTCTATGAAGTCGGCAGAAAACTGATGTTCCAGCGGGAAAGGTTGAGGATTCAGGTTGATGAATAATATATTGCCTATCGTTCTCAAAGAGAATTCTCTTAATTTGAGGCTCTGCTTTTCGGAAGGAGGAAATTGATAGAGCTTCTCGCAATCGGGGATGTTCGCCACACTACCATCAGCGTCATACCGCCAAGCATGATAGGCGCAGACTAAGGGACGGCAGCCTACGGGCTCCGACTGGAGTGGCGCACTTCTGTGCAAACACACATTTTCAAACGCACGCAATTCGCCGTGGAAATTCTGAATAACCACAGGAATGCCGGCAATCTTGCGTGTGATGAATGAGTTGTTCTTGGGCAGCAGCGTCTTGAGTCCTGCAAACAACCATGCCTTACGGAAGATTTTCTCGCGCTCTCGCTCGAAAATCTCGGGAGAAAGGTAGTACCTGGGGTGCATTCGAGAGCGCATCAGCTCATTTCTCGTTCGAAGTGGGGTGGAAAATGACCCTGGCGGGATTGCCGAACACCGTCGTGCCGGCAGGAACATCCTTGACGACCACGGCCCCGGCTCCCACCGTCGCGCCCTCGCCGACCTGAAGGCCGGGCAGGATGGTTGCGTGGGGATGGACCACGGCCTGGGGGGCGATTCGCGCTCCACCCCCGATAAATACCATGGCCCCGATCTGGGCGTAGTCACCGATGTGTACGTCATGGCCCACGACGGTCAGGGTGTGAATGTTCGCGAAGTCGCCGATCCAGGCATCGGGGCTGATCTGGACCCTGTGGCACAGGATGCTGCCCTCGCCCAGATGGACCCGTGGGCTCAGGAAGGCGCCGGTGCGCAGGGGAATGAAAGTTGCGCCGCGCTCGAGCCATGGTTGGGCGTAGGCACGCCTTGCGGCGGGGTCGCCAATGGCGCACACGAAAGCATCTCCCGGGCTCGGGACGTAGTCCAGCGGGGTACCCAGAATGGGCGTGTCGCAGCCCGTGTCACCAAGAATACCTGGCCGGCTGTCGAGAAAACCCTTGATGTCCCACTCCTGCCCGCGGGCCGGATCGCCCTGCATTTGCGCCAGGACTTCCCGGCCCCAGCCGCCCGCACCGATGATCAGCGTCTGCAGCATCAGAGAATGGCTCCTCCGTCCATGATCAGGCTGGTGCCTGTGACCCAGCGGCTTGCATCGGACAGCAAATAGACTGCTGCGTTGGCCACATCCTCGGGAGTGCCAAGGCCAAGGGGGTGCCGGGCCCTCTGCGCCTCCAACTGATCGGCTCCCCACATCGGAGTCACTACTGCGGAGGGGGAAATGCCGTTGACCCGGACCTTGCGCTTGGCCTGTTCCAGTGCCAAGCATCGGATGATTCCGCCCAGGCCCGCCTTCATGGCCGAATAGGGTCCCACGCCCCGGGTGCCGATGTGCGCAGCCGTGGACAGCACAAAGATGATCGAGCCGCTGGTGGCAATGGAGCCGGCCTGCAGCAGCCGCTGGGTCAGCATGACCGGGGCGAGAAAGTTGACGCTATACATCTCGGTCATTGCCTGTTCGGTGAGCTGGCGGATGGGGCAGTGCCTTTGCTGGCCTGCGCAGTGAACCAGTCCATCTATCTGGGGGGCGGAAGTGACCAAGCGTTCGCGGTCTGCCGCCGAGGTCAGATCCGCCACTGCCAGCACATGCCCGGTTCCCTGCAACTGGGCAAAGGTGTCCTGGAGCCTGTCGGCATTGCGGCCCGTGATGATGACATGTGCACCACGCTGAGCGCAGGTGATGGCTGTCTGCCGGCCCAGGCCGGAAGATGCCCCCGTGACAAGAATCGTCTTGCCTTGCAAGGAAAATGGGGCGTGTGCTAGGCCGCTCATGCGTAGATGTCCATGGGGATGGTCAAGCCCCCATCGATGATGAAATAGTTGCGCGTCAGCCAGCGGCTTGCGTCCGAGAGGTAGAACACCGCCGCGTAGGCGACATCCTCTGGCTCGCCCATTCCGAGCGGTGCCAATTCGAGCAGGCTGCCCATGTTGGCTCCGCTCTGACTCAAGCCATCGAGCAAGGGCGTGCGAACATAGCCGGGCGCAATGCAATTTGCTCGTATGCCTTGTCTCGCCACTTCCTGCCCCAGGGTGCGGACGGCACCCAGCAATGCTGCCTTGCTTGCTGCGTAGGCAGCGCTGGCCATGGGGCCGATGTGCGATGCGACCGATGTGATGAAGACGATGGAGCCCTGAGGGGAAATGCGCTTTTTTGCGAGCAACCCTTTGGTCAGCAGAATCGGTGCGAACGTATTGCTGGCAAAAATTTCGCCCAAGTGCGTCTCGTTGACCATGCGAAACGGCACGAGCTTGGAAATTCCTGCCGCGTGCACTACGCCATGGAGCACGCCTGCCGCCGTGACCAGACTGTCTAGATCTGCCGTATTGCAAAGGTCGGCAACGATGGATTGATGTCCATCGCCCTTCAGGGCCTCGGAGGTGGAGGCCAGCCGGTCAGGGTCCCGGCCGGTGATGACCAGTTCAGCGCCTTGCTCGGCGCAGGAAATGGCAATCTGCCTGCCTATGCCCGAAGAAGCGCCGGTGACGAGAATTCGCTTGCCCGCCAGCGAGAAGGGATCGGGGGTGCTCATTGCTCGACCATTGCTGGAAAGCGGGCGCTTTCTATGTCCACGATGGCCGTTCCCCAGGAAAGACCAATGCCGAAGCCGCACAGCAGCAGCCTGGACCGGGCTCCGTCCAGTTGTTCGTGCAGGCGGGCAGTCACGGTGACCGGCAGTGAGGCGCCGCTTGTGTTGCCGAAGTCGTGCAAAGTGGAAGGCACCTTTTCTGCAGGCAGCCCCAGCTTCTTGCGGATGGTCTCGTTGATCATCCGATTGGCCTGGTGAAAGATGAAATGGTCGATGCTGTTCTTGGATGTCCCGGTGTGCTCCAACAGCTTTTCGACCGATGGCGGGATGCGCTGGGTGGAGAAGCTCAATACGGCCGGGCCATCGAGGATCAGGTCCATGGGTGAGCGCAGCACACCATGCTGATCGCGTGTCGCCATGAGGTGCTCCACGCCAAAAGGCTCACGATGCCCGCCTGCCGGCAGCATGATGGCGCGGTGACCGCTTCCGTCGCTATTGAGGTCGAAGTGCATGGGTGCTGCGCCGGGCGAGAATTCCAGGGCGGTGGCCGTACCTGCGTCAGAGAACAGAGGGTCCTTGACACTGCCGGACTTGTCTCCAACCAGCACCAAGCCCTTCTTGATGCCACCGGCTGAGATCATGCTGCCCAGCAGGTGCAGGCCGAATGGATAGCCCGAACAGCCCAGGTTGACGTCGAAAGCGATGGTTGTATGGGGCAGGCCCAGCCGGTCCTGCATGATGATGGCGGTCGCCGGAATTAAGTAGTCCGGCGACTGGGTGACGACGATCAGCGCATCAATCTCTTCGCGCTGCCATTGCAGATCTTCGAGCAGCTTTTCGGCGGCAGCCAAGGCCAGGTCAGAAAAGCATTGCCACTCAGAGCATAGGCGCCGAGTCTGGATACCGATATTGCGAACCAGGCGTTCTCGCTCGGAGCGCATGGACGGTGGGCAATCCTCCAGATTGGACACCGCCCGCTTGGGCACGCAACTGGCCATGCCCGCAAAGCGGACGTTGTGCAGAGTGGACAGCGCCATGGTGTTTATCCCAGCAGCTTGTAGAGATCAGTGATGGTCGAGCAGTTCTTGAGATCGTCGCCCGTGATGGTCTTGCCGTAGTCGACGTCGAACATGACGATCACGCCCAGCGCGGCCAGCGAGTCCCACTCGGGCAGGCTCCTGAGTTCGGTGTCAGGGGTGACTGCTACGGCTTCCTGGAAGTCCACGGCGGTCAGAAAGCTTTCGATGAATTGGTCAATGGAGGGCATGGGATATGTTCCTGAAAAAGAGCTGCGCACCTGCCTATGAGGGCAAACGCTTCGATGAATTTTCGCAGAGCCCTCCTGCGCCGGAAGGTTGGAACTGTAGGTAAAAGCGGGGCCTGTTCCGATGCTGCGAGAGGCGATTGTGTCCGTGCGAAGCCGGGGATGATGGCATACAGCCACGTGGCGTGCTTCCTGTTTTGTAGCAGCTGGTGACCGGTCCGTCTGGCAAAGGTGGAAGAAATGCGGTTTGCGCCCGCTTATCCGGGGGCCGTGCCTGCCGGCTTGCCTGCACGATGGCGGTATTTGTGCGGGTGTCGGCCTGGGCGCCGGGCCTGTGGTGGGGCGCTTGCCCGCAACCTTGATGACCAAGATGAATACGAACGAGCATTTGCAGCAGGCCCGCCAGTTGCATGAACAGTGGCAGTTCGAGCAGGCTCGCCAGGCCTATGAAAAGGTGCTGGAGCAGGAGCCTGCCCATGCCGAGGCGCTGCACGGCATGGCCCAGCTGCTGGGTCTGCACCAGCTGCGCAGTGCCGAGGCACTGCCCTATCTGGAGGCAGCCATCGGCGTGCGGCCTGCGGATTTTGGCTACTGGCGCCTGTACATCCACATGCTGATCCGCGAGGGGCTGCTGGACATGGCCATCTCGCTGATCGACGTGGCACGGGCCAACGGCATGCAGGAGATTGCGCTGGAGCAGCTGGAAAAGGATGTGGCCCTGGTGCAGGGCGCGCAGGCAGCTGCGTTCCTGGAGGTGCAGGCCGCGCGCTGGCCGCTGGGGCCGGCGCAGCCCGAGGCGGCGCCGGTTGCTGGCGATGGCCGTGGTCGGGTGCCCGAGGCGCAGCTGCGGCTGCTGGGGCAGCTGTTTGCCCAGCGCGAGCATGCCGAGGTCAGCCAGCTGGCGGGTTCGCTGGTGCGCCAGTATCCCAAGAGCGGCTTGGTCTGGAAGCTCAAGGCGGCAGCCGATCATGCGAACGGCCGCATCGAGGCGGCCCTGCAGGCAGCGCGCCAGGCAGCCGTTCTGCTGCCGCGCGATGCCGAGGTGCAGTTCAACCTGGGCGGCATCTGCCTGCAGGCAGGCCACGCAGCCGAGGCCGAGCGTGCGATGCGTGCGGCGTTGGCGCTGCGGCCGCATTGGACCCAGGCCTTCTCGCATCTGGGCGATGCGCTGTGCGCCCAGGGCTATATCGAGGACAGCCTGCCCTGCTATGTGAATGCGCTGCTGCTCGACCCGGAGGATGTGGACACACTGTCGCGGCTGACGGCCGCGCTGCAGAAAACCGGACGGCTGCAGGAATGTGCGCAGTTCCTGGTGCTGCTCATGCAGCAGCGGCCCGAGGACCTGCGTTTGTGCCTGGCCAGCGCCCATGTGCTGGGCGAGGCTGGCTGGGAGCTGCAGGCGGAAACTGCCTATCGCATGGCGCTGCAGATCGAGCCTGAGAGTCTGGAGCTGCTGCTGCATCTGGCGTTGCTGCTGTGCTCCGGAGGACGGCTGGGAGAGGCTGAAACCTGCTTGCGCAAGGCGCTCCAATTGCGCCCCGACAATGCCGTGCTCCACTGCGAGACGGCCTTCACGCTGTTTGCCCAGAAGAAATGGGAGCAGGCGCTGGAACTGCTCGAAGAGGCGCTGCGCATCCAGCCTGACAATGCCCGCGCGCACATGCTGCGCTGCCAGGTATTGCTGGAAACGCGTGACCTGCTCCGGCTCGACCGGGCCTTGACCGAAGCGCTGGAACGCCTTCCCGGTGACCGGGAGCTGATGTTCCAGCGCGCCGCCTACTGGGACCGCTGCGGCGATGCCCTGCGCCACATGCGCCAGCTGGATGAACTGGTCAGGCTGCACCCGGACTACGAGCCCGCCTATAGCGCGCGCCTGTTCGCCATGATCCATTCGCCTGAGGCCAGTGCAGCCTCGGTGGGGCGGGCCAACCGCGAATATGGTGCGCTCATGCGGCGGCATTCCGAGGGGCAGCGGGGCATGGGGCATGAGAACGCCCGTGACCGCGGCAAGACATTGCGTGTGGGCTTCGTGTCCGGTGATCTTCGCGCGCATGCGGCGGCCAAGTTCTTCCTGCCGGTGATGCGCGAGCTGTCCCGGCATGGCGACCTGGTGTGCGTTGCCTATTGCAACAACGAGATTCACGATGAGGTCACCAAGGAATTCCAGGGCCTGTTCCAGCTGTGGCGCGGCATCAAGGACATGAATGTGCAGTCGCTGTCCAACCTGGTTCGGGCCGACGGCATCGATATCCTGATCGATCTCAGTGGCCATACGCGTGGTCACCGGCTGGATCTGTTTGCCGCAAAGCCCGCGCCGCTGCAGATGACCTGGATAGGCAACCCGGGCAGCACAGGCCTGGAAAGCATGGACTACATTGTGCTCAGCGACCTGATCCTGGAGGACGAACTGCTCAAGACCCAGCTGACCGAACGGCTGATGCGTGTTCCTTTGGCCTACGTCTTCGATGGCGGCATCCACCAGGAGGCCGTGGCGCCACTGCCGGCGCTGCGCAACGGCCATCTGACGTTCGGCTCCTTCAACCGCCTGTCCAAGATCAACCGCCAGGTGGTTTCTGTCTGGGGTGAGGTGCTGCGTGCACTGCCCACGGCGAGGCTGAAGATCGCGGCCTGCCCCCGTTCCGGTCCTCCGCAGCACCTGCGCGACTGGCTGGCCGAGGAGGGCGTGGCCGCGCAGCGCGTCGATTTTGTGGAGCAGATGGGATTCGAGCACTATCTGCAGGCGCACCATGACATAGATATCTGCCTGGATACTCTGCCCTTCACCGGCGGAGTGGTCACCAACCACGCCCTGTGGATGGGCGTGCCCACGCTGACACTGATGGGGGAGCTGCTGGCGGGGCGGCAGTCGGCCGAAGTGATGGCTCGTGTCGGCCTGGACCAGGGCTTTGCAGCACGGGACCTGGCGCAACTGCTGGACCAGGCTGCGTTCTGGCAGGCACATTTGCCGCAGCTGCAGCAGATACGCCAGGGGCTGCGTGCACGCCTGCAGGACCAGGAGCCGCAACAGGCGGACATCGTGGCGCGCTCGGTGGCGATGGGGATGCGCCAGGCCTGGGCCCGCTGGTGCCAGGGACAGGAGCCTGTGGATCTGCGTGTCTCCTATGAGGATCTGGGTCTGGCCGCTCCTGTGGCCCCCGTTTTGTAACAGCGAACCATGCACCGCGCGGATGGCCATGCCGCGCAGTGCAAAAAATCTTGTGAAGTCCCCCTAAAGTTCGCCGGGGCAGCTCCGAAAACCAACTCAGCAGAGGGACAAAAAGTCCTGAGCCCACCAAAAGCCGCGTAATTCGATGTGAAAGCGGCCGATGGTCGGATTGGGCCGCCGCCGCCCGCCTTGCGATAAGCGAGGGCACCGTGGCGGCGACGTAACTGACTTTACTAGGAGTTGTCACCATGGCCATGTCTATCAACACCAACGTGCAATCGCTGAACGCCCAGCGCAACCTGGCTACTTCGCAAAGCTCGCTGTCCACCACCATGCAGCGCCTGTCCTCCGGCCTGCGCGTCAACAGCGCCAAGGATGACGCAGCCGGCCTGGCCATCGCAGAACGCATGAACGCCCAGGTCCGCGGCATGAACGTGGCAGTGCGCAACGCCAACGACGGCGTGTCGATGGCCCAGACCGCTGAAGGCGCCCTGTCCAAGGTGACCGACGCTCTGCAGCGTATGCGTGAACTGGCTGTGCAGGCCCGTAACGGCACCAACGGCGCCAAGGACCAGGTTTCGCTGAACAAGGAATTCGTCGAGCTGGGCAAGGAAATCGACCGCGTGATCAAGGGCGCTGATTTCAACGGCAAGAAGATCCTGAGCACCGATGCTGGCGCCATCAACTTCCAAGTGGGCGCCAACACTTCGGCCAACGACTCGATCACCGTCACCACGAGCAATCTGGGTACGAACACCGACATCACCGGCATCACCAGCGCCTCGATCGGCTCCAACGCCACCACGGCTCTGGACGCTACTGCCCTGGCTACCGTGATCAGCAACCTGGACACGGCTCTGGATACGGTCAACTCCGAGCGCGCCGTGCTGGGTGCCACCCAGAACCGCTTCGAGGCCGTGGTCTCGAACCTGCAAGTGGCAGCTGAGAACACCGCTTCTGCCCGCAGCCGCATCATGGATGCCGACTTCGCTTCGGAAACCGCCAACCTGAGCCGCTCGCAGATCCTGCAGCAAGCTGGCACGGCGATGGTGGCCCAGGCCAACCAACTGCCCCAGGGCGTTCTGGCCCTGCTGCGCTGATAGTGCGAGTCCGGCGGCCTTTCCAAGCAAGAGGCGGCCGGAATTCTCCAGGCCCCAGGCATCTGCCTGGGGTTTTTTTATGGGCGAAAGAGTGGGTGAAGAGGGTGTTCGAAAGGTGAATTGGCGTCCGATCATGGGCTTTATCGGCGCTTTGGCGCAAGGGCTTTTCCGCACAATCGTTGGCATCAGATAGGCAGAGCTGGAAGTCCTGGCGTGCTTTCTGGCGTTCTGGCGGCTTGGGGTCGTCGAACGGTTGGCCATTGTTCATGCCTAACGAGGAGCTGCCCCATGGCATCCATCATCAACACCAATCTTGTTTCGCTTAACGCCCAGCGCAATCTCAACACGTCCCAGTCGTCGCTGAGCACCACCATGCAGCGCCTGTCTTCGGGCCTGCGTGTCAACAGTGCAAAGGACGACGCGGCAGGCTTGGCCATTGCCGAGCGCATGAACGCCCAGGTGCGAGGCATGAATGTGGCCATGCGCAATGCCAATGACGGCATTTCCATGGCGCAGACGGCCGAAGGCGCACTGGGCAAGCTCAGCGACAACCTGCAGCGGATGCGTGAGCTGGCCGTGCAGGCCGCCAACGACACCAACGGCACGACGGACCGTGGTTCGCTGGACAAGGAGTTCCAGCAGCTGGCGCAGGAAATCGCCCGTATCGTCGGCAGCACCAGCTTCAACGGCCGCCAGCTGCTGGACAACAACAATGCCACCGTGTTCCAGGTGGGTGCCAATACCGGCGCCGACAACCAGATCACGATCATGGCCGTGAACCTGACGGGCTCTACGCCCGGTGGTCTGGATATCACGGCTGGAACGCCTCCTACGCTCGGTGGCTCGCTGGGGTCCCTCATCGGTGCAGGCAGCTCGGCTGCCGATGCTCGCCTGTCCATGGCCGCAATTGATACGGCACTGGATCTGGTCAACAACACGCGCGCCACCTTCGGTGCCGCACAGAACCGCTTCGAGGCCGTGATCTCCAACCTGCAGGTGGCAGCAGAGAACACCGCATCCGCACGCTCGCGCATCATGGATGCCGACTTTGCCGCTGAAACCGCGAACCTGAGCCGCACGCAGATCCTGCAGCAGGCTGGTACAGCGATGGTGGCCCAGGCCAACCAGCTGCCCCAGTCGGTGCTCAAGCTGATCCAGTAAGAGGGAGCCTGCGGGGCTTTTGAGCCTGGCTGCGCAAGGCGTAGCCAAAAAAAGCCTCAGGTTCGGGAGAAACCGGTCGATAAGATACCGGGGAATGCCTTCGGGCATTTGGTGTGCGTGTTCGCAAGGACGCGTTCTGCGCTGTGGCGCGGAGGTGTTCTGCACTTAGAAAGGGATGGTCATGGCCACCTTGAGCTCAGCTGGCATCAGCGGCAGCGGCCTGGACGAGACGATGATCGCCAAACTGGTGGCCCTGCAAAGGCAGTCACTGGTTCCGCTTCAGCAAAAAGCGTCTGTTCTGGATTCCAAGATATCCACGTTCGGGCAGATCAAGTCCCTGATGTCCACGCTTCAGGACGCGGCCACTTCGCTGGCCGATGCCGATACATGGCGCCTGACCAATGCCACCACGACCAATACGGCCGTGACTGCCACGGTGACGGACGCCAATGCTCTGCCCGGATCTTCGGTGATCTCGGTGACGGATCTGGCGCGCAGCCAGTCTGTTGCGACCGCTGTCATGCCGGCGTCCACCCAGTTCGGGGCTGGCAAGCTCACCATCACCATGGGCAGCTGGGACAAGACTGGCGACCAGTTCAGCAATCCCGGCACTCCCGTGGAGATCGATATCGCGGCCGGTGCCAAGCTGGAAGACGTGGTCCAGGCCATCAATAGCAAGGGCACGGGCGTGGTGGCGTCGGTGCTCAAGGATGCCCAGGGTGAACGCCTGGTGCTGCGCTCGCGTGCCACGGGTGCCGATGCCGGCTTCACGGTCGGTGCCAGTGGCGATGCCAGCCTGTCGGCCCTGGCCTTCAACGGCAAGGCAACCACGAGCTCCGTGGCGCAGTACGCCCAGAATGCCGAGATCAATGTCAATGGCATCACGGTGCAGTCGACCACCAACGAGTTCAAGCAGACCGTGCCTGGCCTGAACATCACCGTGAACCAGGTGACGGCGGCCGCCACCCCGGTGACGGTGACGGTGTCCTCGGACACTGAGGGCATGAAGAAGAAGATCCAGGCCTTCATGGATGCCTACAACGCGCTCAATGACGCGTTGGCCAGCTCGACCAAGTACGACGCCGAAAGCAAGGCCGCCGGCGTGCTGCAGGGCGACTCCACCACGGTGGGCATGACCAACAGCCTGCGCAGCGTGGTCTCGGGTACGGTTGCTGGCGCAGCGGACACGCTCAAGCGCCTGTCGGACATGGGCATTCAGATCCAAAAGGGCGGCAAGCTCGCCTACGGTACGACAGCCAGCGACAAGACCAAGCTGGACGCAGCGCTGAAGGACCCCGAGTCCATGAGCAAGATGTTTGCCGCGGTGGGAACAGACGGGCAGCCTGATACGCAGGGCCTGGCCGCGCGCATGAAGGATTTCACGCGCAAGGCGCTGGAATTCGATGGCACCTTCGACACCAAGAGCAAGAGCCTGCAGGAACTCAAGAAGAGCAACGGCAAGTCCCAGGACCGGATCAATGACCAGGCCGATTCGCTGGAAAAGCGCCTGCGTGAGCAGTACGCTTCGCTGGACAAGAAGATGAGCGGCTATTCGGCGCTGAGTGCCTACATGAACCAGCAGGTTTCCCAGTGGAATAAATAGACAGGAGCCATGCGGAGCGGCGGTCCTGTTTTCTGTAACCAATGCCCGGTGCCTCTAAATTTTCGGGCATTGCAGCCGAAGAACAAGACATCAAGGAAACGAACATGTACACATCGCTCAACCGTCGTGCTGCAAGTGCCTATGCCCAGGTCGGCGTCCAGTCCTCCGTGGACGGCGCATCGCCCCATCAACTGATCCAGCTGCTGTTCGACGCGCTTGAGAAAGCGCTGAACGCGGCCAAGGGAGCCTTGCAGCGTGGCGACATCGGCGAGAAGGGTGTGCAGATCGGCAAGGCCGTGCGCATTCTGGAGGAAGGCCTGAAGGCCTCCGTCAATCCCGATGAAGGCGGCGAGCTGGCCCAGAACCTGATTTCCGTCTACGACTACAGCATCACCCAGCTGACGCTGGCCAATCTGCGCAACGACGCAGCGCTGCTGCAAAGCGCGCAGGACGTGTTGGCTCCGATTGCCAATGGTTGGCGTGATATCGCCAACACGCCAGCCGTTGCCGGGACCTAGAAATGGAGTTGACATTGATTGACTTTTACCGGGCCATAGAAGACAGCAGCGCCAAGATGCTGCAGGCCGCACAGAACAAGGATTGGGAGGGAGTGACGCGCTACGAAGGCACCTGTGCCGTGCTGATCGAGCAGCTGCGGCTCAAGTCCCATGACGAGCCGCTGGCGCCTGAGCAACGCAAGGAGAAGGCCCGCATCATGCAGCGCATCCTGCGCAACGATGCCCAGATCCGCACGCTGGCCGAGCCCTGGCTGGCACAGTTCGAGCACATGTTCGACGGTCAGCCCCACGCCATGCATTGAGCCATGGCCTGACGGCGGCAGCTGCATCTGCAGCTTCCTGCCGGACATGAAAAAACCGCCTGAGATCCAGGCGGTTTTTTCATGGGTGGAATCTGCGGATGGCAGCGGCCGCAGATCAGGCCGCAGGTTCGGCCGCTGTGGGTCGCCGTATATCGATCAGGCCGCCGGCGCGGGCTGCACCTGCAGTTCGCTGAGCATGCGCAGCAGGTTGCGGTTGACGTCCTCGATCTCGAAGTCGTTGTCTTCGCGCAGCTGGCGAATCGGTGCGGGATCGTCGGATTCCAGCGCAATGGCCATCATCAGGGCCGGCGCGTAGGGGCCGGTGCGCGTCACGGCCGCGTCGAAGACGCGTTCGGACAGCGGTACGCGGCGCAGCACGGTGGGCAGGGGCTCGCCCAGCAATTGGTCCAGCTGCGAGAACAGGCCCAGCAGATAGACCTCGCGCTGCAGGTCGTGGCTGATGCCGGCTTCGATCAGGCGTTCGGTCAGGCTGGCGCGCAGCCGGATGGCGGTGCGCACGGGTATCAGGCTGGGCTCGGTGCAGGCGTGGGGCAGCTGGTCCGACAGCCAGCGCTGCAGCGTGCCGTAGCCCAGCATCACCAGGCCGCGGCGCAGCGAGTCCACATTGCCCCGCAGGCCCAGGGCCGCGGAGTTGGTGTAGAGCATGAAGCGATAGGCCAGGATGGGGTCCTCGCCCAGGATCTGCTCGAAGGCTTCCAGCGATTGCTCGGCATCGACGGCACGCATCAGCGCAAGCACGGTGTCGCGGCTGGGCAGGGCGGGGTGATGGCGCTGGGCATGCAATGCATCGGCCACGGGCCAGCCGGCGATGGCGCCCGCATGGAAGCTGTCCAGGCACAGATCGGCCAGAGCCAGGCTTTCCAGCCCTTCATACATCTGGCCGCCCAGCAGCTGCAGGGGGGGCAGGGTGGGGGCGGGCCTGGCGGCCTGCTTGAGGGCCTGGAGCTTGGTCGGCGCTTCGGCGGCCTGCGCGGCCTGCTGCAGCGCAAGCACGGTCTGATTGGGCATGCCCGAGGCGCCTTCGGGCGGCAGGTGCAGCAGGCTGCTGGCAAACCAGTGGGCGGCCTGGGCGTCGGGCACGTCGGACAGCGGGCCGCGCCAGACCAGCATCAGGCCGCGCGCATGGGCCTGGCGCACCAGGTCATAGATGGCGGAGTCCTGCAGCCAGTCGCCGCGCACCTCGATCCAGGGGCTTCCCTTGGAGGCGTTCTCCAGCAGGTCGCACAGCACCTGGCGGGATTGGGGCGACAGCAGCACCGGCGGCGACTGCGTGCCCCAGGTCTCGCGCAGTATGCGCAGCAGGTGGGCCACGTCGGCCTGGACGCCGGGCTCCTCGTGAAGATAAAGCTGCACGCCCGCCAGACGGCGGGCCTGGTTCCAGAGCGGCCTATAGCCGAGGGTCAGAGAGCTCAGGACGGACTGGACCATGGATGCATGCGCGGGCGGTTATCAGTTGATGAAGTTGAACAGTGACAGTTTCTGGATCGAGGCGTAGGACTGCAAGGCCGCCTGCATGCCCACCTTCTGCATGTCCACATCGGAGAGGGCCTTGATCATATCGATGTCTTCGGCCCGCGAGCGCGCTGCTTCCTGCTGGTCCGCCTGGTTCTTCATGTCGTCTTCGAGGCGGTCGGCGCGGTTGAGCTGGTCGCCGGCGAAGCTGCGCATGGCCTGGACGCGGCTCATGCCGGCGTCGAGTTCGTTGAGGCCGCGGCCCAGCGCCTGCTGCATGGCGCCGGCATCGGTGGCGCCGTTCTTCACGCCCGCGATCACGTTGTCCAGCACGCTGAACAGGTCGGTGCGCTGGCTGGGGCCCAGCGTGAAGCTGTCGCCCGTGGCCAGGTTGCCCGAGATCTTCATCGACATGCCGCCCACGGTGATGGTGTCTCCGGCCGTGTAGGGAACGGCCGGGCCGGTCGTGCCACCGGAGGTGACGGTGTAGCTCAGGGCGCCCGTTGTGGCGTCCTTGGTGAAATTCAGGGTGTAGCTGGCGCCCGTGATGGCGCTGGGGTCCGACACCGTGCCCAGGTCGGCATAGGCCGAGCTGCCCGTGGGCGACTGGCGCGTCACGGCGAACACGCCGTTGCCCGTGGGCACGTTCATCCAGGTCGCAAAGCCGTCCAGCGCCAGCGGCAGGCCGTTTTCGCTGCCCGTGGCCTGGCCCGGTTGCAGCTGGGAATTGGTGCCGGGGTTGCCGTTGGTGAGAGGGTCTTCCTTGCTGCCCAGTCCGCGGAAGATGGGCAGGCCGTTGGAGTCCTTGGCATTGGCGTAGCTCAGCACCTGGTTGCGTATGCTTTCGAGCTGCTGCACCAGCGCATCGCGCGCCTTCTGGTCATAGGAGCCATTGCCGGACTGCAGGATCAGGTCGCGGAAGTCCTTGAGCGCGTCGTGGGCGGTGCCCAGCTTGGATTCGCCCTGGGCCATCACATCGCGCTGCAGGCCCAGCACACGCTGGTCGTTTTCCGAGCGGGAGATGCGCGTGAGCGCGCGCTCGGCCTGGGCGGCGGCCACGGGGTCGTCGCTGGCGCGCACCACGCGCTTGCCGGAAGTGGTCTTTTCCATCAGGTCCACCAGACTCGTGTTGCGCGAGTTCAGGTTGTTGATGGTGCTTTCGTACATGTTGGCCGTGCCAATGCGGGAGATGCTCATGGTGGAATGCTCCTGTCCTGTGATCAGCGGCCCACGGTCTGCAGAACGCTGTCGAAAATGCTCTGCGCTACCTGCAGCATCTTGGCCGAGGCCTGGTAGGACTGCTGGTACTGCAGCAGCTTGGCGGCCTCTTCGTCGAGGTTCACGCCCGAGACGGCCGTGCGGTCCGCCTCCAGGTTCTTGGCGATGGTCTCGGACAGCTTGGCCGCGTACTGCGCGCTCTGTGTGCGGGTGCCCACCTGGGCCATGGCGGTGGAAAAGCCGTCGCTCAGCGTGGTCGAGCCATCGAAGAGCTTGCTGTCGCGCAGCGCCAGGAAGGAGCTGGCATTGCCGGCATCGCGCTGGTAGGCCGTGCCGTATTGCGGATCGGTGGCCTTGCCCAGCGTGACCTTGTCGCTGTTGGTTCCGTTGATGGCGGGCGTGCCGGTGATCTTGACCTGCAGGCCCGGCGCCAGCTGGATGGCCTGGCCGGAGGTGTACAGGCCCGTGGCCGGGATGCCGCCTGCCGGTGCCGGGGTGATGGTGTACTCCAGCTGTCCGGCAGCGTTCTTGCTGAACGACACCTCGGCGCCGGCAAAGGTCGACAGGTCGAAGCCCGCGCTGACCTGGATGCCGCCCATCTGCAGCGTGGCGTCGCCCAGGGACTTGATGCTGGCGGCCACGGGGTTGGCCACGGCCAGGTCGTTGGGCGAGTGCACGGCGGCCTGGATGTCGTGGGCGCCTGCCGCCATGGGGCGGAACAGGATGGAGTTGCCCTGCACGCCTTCGGCCTTGAGGTCGAAGCGCAGGCCGTCGATCTCTTTGGAGCTCAGGTCGGCCATGTCGGTGAAGTCCGTGACCTTGCCGTCGGACAGGCGGATGACCTTGCCCGCTGGGGCCGTACTGCCGAAGACGACCTGGTAGTCGGAGGCCTTGAGCTGGCTGGCATCGACCACCGTGGTTGTCGGCGTGGTGGCACCTGTCCACTGGGCGCCCGTGGTCGAGCCGTTGCTGACCATGGACAGCTTGAACAGATTGCTGCCGCTTTGTCCCGACAGCGTCAGGCCGAGGTTGTTTTGCTGGTTCAGCGTGTCGCCGATGGCCAGTGCCATGCGGCCCAGCAGGTTGCGGCCCTCGGTCAGGTCGCTGCCCTGGAACTGCAGCAGGCCGGCGATCTCGCCGCCACCCAGCATGGAGGGCGTCAGCTCCACGCTCTGGCCGCCGGGCTGCTGGAAGTACAGGGCCATCTTGCCGCTGCCCGGAAACTCCGTGGCCTCCTTGAGCGTGAGCTGGGCCGAACTGGAGCCCAGCACCAGCGGCTGGCTGCCGCCCACGAACAGGCTGATGGTGCCGTCGTCCGCGGGGATCTGGCTGGTCTGCACATACTTGTTGATATTGCGCACCAGCTGGTCGCGCTGGTCCAGCAGGTCGTTGGGCGTCTGGCCCGAGGCGATGGAGCGGCTGATCTGCGCATTGAGCGTGGCCACCTGGCCAGCCAGGCTGTTGACCACGGTCACATCGTTGCCCATCTGCTGCTTGGCGCTGTAGTCCAGCTCGTCGAGCTGGGCCGATGCCGAGCGAAAGCGCGCCGCCAGCTCGTTCATGCGCGTGAGCGCCACCTGGCGTGCCGACGGGTCGGTGGGCGCGCCGGCCACATCGCCGAACGAATTCATCATGTCCGTGATGGCCGCGCCCAGGCCGGTCTTGCCGCCGCTGAACACTTCCTGCATCTGCGCCAGCGAGGTGGCGCGCGCCGAATCGGCCGCCGACACGGCGCTGGCCGTGGCCGCCTGGCGGTTCAGCAACTCGTTGAAGTTGCGCAGGATGGTGTTCACATCCACGCCATTGCCGATGTAGCCGCTGCCCATGTTCTGGCCCGGCGAGGTCTGGAAGGCCACGCTCTGGCGCGAGTAGCCGGCCGTGTTGACGTTGGCGATGTTGTGGCCGGTGGTCTGCAGGGCGATCTGATTCGCCATCAGGGCGCGGGATCCGACGTTCAAAAGGCTCATGGCGTGTTCTCGGTTTAGGCTTGTGCGCGTGCCGCGCTCTGCACGGCGCTCTGGATGGCGCGGCTGAGCTTGCTGGCGTATTCGGGATCGGTGGCGTAGCCGGCTTTCTGCAGCTCGGTCGCATAGGCCAGGGCCGAGTCGGTCTTGCCCATGGCTTTCTCGTAGCGCGGATTGCTGGTGATCAGCCGCGCATAGTCGCGGAAGGACTCCTCGTAGGAGCCGTAGGCGCGGAACTTGGCCGTGACCTTGCGCGCCACGCCGTCGATGTATTCGGTGGTCGTGACCTCGGCGACCTTGCCCGTCCAGCCCTTGCCGGCCTTGATGCCGAAGAGGTTGTGGGCATTGCTGCCATCGGCGTTCTTGATCTCGCTCTTGCCCCAGCCGGTCTCGTGGCCGGCCTGGCCCAGCATGAAGGCGGCCGGAATGCCGCTTTCCTGCGCCACGCGCGCCGCAGCGTCGCCATGGTGGGCCACGAAGTTGTCGCGGCCCTTGGGCGCGGGTGCGTAGGCGTTGACGGACTGGGCCGCGCTGCTGCGGCTGCCGCTCCAGGCGCCGATGGCAGCGGTGCCGCCGGCGGCGCCATTGGCATTGGTGGCCGTGCTGCGCCAGGCGATGCGGCTCATGCTCAGCGTGGAGGGCACGGAGATCTCGGCATCCTCGGCGGCTTCCGAGCCCATGGTGCGGGCCAGCTGGCGCGTGATGGCATCCGACAGTCCGCCGGGCTGGCCCGACATGGCCACCGACAGCTGCTGGTCCAGCATGTCGGTGCTGAGGTTGCCCTGTGCGCTGTCGAGCAGGCCGGACTTCATGGTCGCCTCGCGCATGCTCTTGATCATCTCGCGCATGAACAGCGATTCCAGCTGTTTGGCGGTTTCCTTCGCGGCCTGCGGGCTGTTCTCGCCGGCCGCGAACTTGAGTGCGTTGAGGGACCGGGCGTCGGCCGCCAGCGCATTGCTGGCCGCAGTCTGCGATCCATTGGGAAGTGCGATGCTCATATCACCTCCAGTTCGGCGTTGAGAGCGCCTGCGGCCTTGATGGCCTGCAGGATGGCCAGCAGGTCCTGGGGCGTGGCGCCCAGCGTGTTGAGTGCGCGCACCACGTCGGTGAGCTGCGGGGAGCCGGGCATGTTGATGATGTTGCCGGGCTCCTGCTTGATCTGGATGTCGGACTTCTGGGCCACCACGGTCTGGCCCTGCGAGAAGGCGCCGGGCTGGCTGATCACCGGCGTGGTGCTGATGGTGATGGCCAGGTTGCCGTGGGCGATGGCGCAGGGGCCCAGGGTCACGGCCTGGTTGAGCACGATGGAGCCCGTGCGTGCGTTGATCACGACCTTGGCCGAGGGCTTGGAGGTCTCGATCGGCATCTCCTGGATCTCGGCAATCATGCGCACGCGCGATCCCGGGTCCTGGGGCGCGGATACGCGCACGGTGCGCCCGTCCAGCGCCTGCGCCACGCCCTGGCCCATGCGCTGGTTGATGGCGCGCACCACCTTGTCGGCGGTCTGGAAATCGGTGGCGTTCAGGCCCAGCGTGATGCTGTCGCCTTCGTTGATCGGGGTGGGAACTGCGCGTTCGACCTGGGCGCCCTGCGGCACGCGGCCCGCGCTCAGGTGGTTGATCTGTACCTTGGAGCCGCCGGCCGAGGCGCCGGCGCCGCCGACCACGAGGTTGCCCTGGGCCAGCGCGTAGATCTCGCCGTCGGCACCGCGCAGCGGCGTGGTCACCAGGGTTCCGCCCTTGAGCGACTTGGCATTGCCCACGGAGGAGACGACCACGTCGATGGTCTGGCCTGGCTGGGCAAAGGCCGGCAGCTCGGCGGTGACGATCACGGCCGCCACGTTCTTGAGCTGCAGCTGGCCCGCGTTGCCTGTGGCGGGCAGCGAGATGCCCATCTGCTCCAGGTAGTTGGCCAGGGCCTGCTTGGTGTAGGGCATCTGGGTGGTCTGGTCGCCCGTGCCGTCGAGGCCGACCACCAGGCCGTAGCCGGTCAACTGGTTGCTGCGCACGCCCTGGATGGCAGCGACCTCCTTGATGCGTGTTGCATGCGCCGGCAGGGTCAGCATGCTGGCGCCGAGGGCGGCTGCAACCCAGAAGGGGCGCTGCGCTTGGCGCAATGTCAGGAGCATGGACAGTACTTTCATGCTGTCCATTCTCCGGAGAATCAGAACGGCATAACGTTCAAAAAGAACCGGGACAACCAGCCAATTGACTGCGCTTCCCCGGCCTGCCCGCGGCTGCGCGATTCCACGCGCACGTTGGCCACCTGGGTCGATGCGACCAGGCTGCCGGGCTGCATGGTGCGCGGGTCCACCGTGCCCGTGAAGCGCAGCACATCCACGTTGTGGTTCACGCCGATCTGCTTTTCTCCGGCGATCACCAGATGGCCGTTGGGCAGCACATCGACCACCGTCGTGCTGATGGCGCCCGTGAACGTGTTGTCGCTGGACGTCGAGCCCGAGCCCGTGTAGTCGTTGTTGTTGTTGAAGCCGATGTTGGAGCGGTCCTTGAGATTGGCCAGCGCATTGCCCGAAAACAGCGGCAGCGCCGAAATCCCGGCCGTGGTCTTGTTGGACCGCTTGAGGCCCGAATCCGACTTCTGGCTGGCCGTCACACGCTCCACGATTTGCACCGTCACAAGGTCCCCCACCAGGCGCGCACGCCGGTTCTCGAAACCGGGCCGGTAGCTGGCCGCGTTGAACAGGCTGCCCGTGGGGCTGCCCGCCACCGGGGCGGGCTGCGGCAGCACCGGCGGCGCCGTGGACGGCATGTCCACCGGCGGCGGGTCATTGAGCGTCGTGCAGCCCGACAGGACTGCCGCCAGCGCCAGGCACGTGCCCGTCGCGGAAAGGGAGAAGGTTCGTTGGGTCATGGCGATGTTCCCGGTGTTTCAGTGATCCATGCTTCGCATGAACCTGGCGAGCCATAGGCATGTGGCGTGACCCCGGAGACCGGCGCGGCCCAGGTCAGGGACGCCGAGCAAGGGCCGCCCCGCAGCGAGGGCGTCGTCCCCCTCCCTCGCGAAGCGAGTAGAGAGGGGGAAGCGGCGAAGCCGCTCAGGGGGAGAGATCAATTACAACTGCGCCAGCTTGGCCAGCATCTGGTCCGACGTCTGGATGGCCTTGGAATTCATTTCATAGGCGCGCTGGGTCTGGATCATGGTCACCAGCTCCTGCACCACGTTCACGTTCGAGCCTTCCAGGTAGCCCTGCTTGATCATGCCCATGCCGTTGACACCGGGCTGGCCCTGCTGGGGCTGGCCCGAGGAAGCGGTTTCCGTGAACAGGTTCTGGCCGCGCGGCTCCAGGCCGGCCGGATTGATGAACTGGCTCATCGCGATGTTGCCCACCTGCTGGGGCGCGGCCTGGCCGGCCATGGTCACGCTGACCACGCCCTCGGGGCTGATAGACACCTTGGTCGCGCCCTGGGGAATGGTGACGCCGTTGGCGATGGGCATGCCGCTGGCAGTCACCAACTGGCCCTGGGCATCGACCTGGAAGGAGCCGTCGCGGGTATAGGCCGTGGTGCCGTCGGGCATGTTGACCTGGAAGAAGCCGTTGCCGTCGATGGCCACGTCCAGCGCATTGTTGGACTGCTGCAGGGCGCCCTGCAGGAAATTGCGCGAGGTGGCCACCGTGCGCACGCCCAGGCCCAGGTGCAGGCCCGTGGGCAGCTGGTTCTGCTCGGTGGTCTGGGCGCCCGACTGGCGCAGGTTCTGGTAGATCAGATCCTCGAACACCGCGCTGGCGCGCTTGTAGCCCGTGGTCGAGACGTTGGCCAGGTTGTGGGAGATCACATCCAGCTGGGTCTGCTGGGCTTCCATGCCGGTCTTGGAGATGAACAGCGAATTGATCATGGCGTTTTCCTTTTCAGTGCTTTCAGCCGTTCATGCTCAAGAGTTGGCTGGCCGTCTTGTCATTGGTTTCTGCGGTCTGCAGCAGGCGCATCTGGGTCTCGAACTGGCGGGCGGCGGCAATCATGCCGACCATGGTCTCCACCGAATTCACGTTCGAGCCTTCGATGGCGCCCGACAGCAGGCGGGCGTTCTCGTCGTTGGGCAGCGGCTCGCCGTTGCCCGTGCGGAACAGGCCGTCGTTGCCGCGCACCAGCGCAGCGTCCTCGGCCGGCGTGGCCAGCTTGACGCGGCCCACGGCCACGGGCAGCTGGTTGCCGGTCTTGGCGGTCAGCGTGCCGTCGGAGCCCAGGGAAATCGTGGACTCGGGCGGAATGTCGATGGGGCCGCCGCCGTCCGACAGCACGGCCTGGCCGTTGCTGTTGACCAACTGGCCCTCGGGGGAAACCTCGAACACGCCATTGCGTGTGTAGGCTTCCTGGCCGTCCAGGCCCTGGACGGCGAACCAGGCGCGGCCCATGGCCATGGCGTCCAGTGCGCGGCCCGTGCGCTGGGTGGGGCCGGGCGTGTCCACGTAGCCGGAGGTTGCCTCCAGCGCGAACACGCGCGTGCCCGCGCCGCTGCCCTGCAGGGGCACGGAGCGGAAGGTGGACATTTCGGCCCGAAAGCCATTGGTGCCGGCATTGGCCAGGTTGTGGGCCAGCACGGACTGACGCTGCGCCGCTGCGTTGGCGCCCGTCATGGAGGTGTAGATGATGCGGTCCATGCCGGCTCTCCTGACTCAGTTCTTGGCTATCAGCGCAGGTTCACCAGGGTCGAGAAGACCTGGTCCTGGGTCTTGATGGTCTGGGCATTGGCCTGGTAGGCGCGCTGCGCGGTCATCATGTTCACCAGCTCGGCGGTCAGGTCCACGTTGGAGTCCTCCAGCGCGCCCGAACGCAGCGAGCCGAAGGTGCCCGACTCGGCCGTGCCGTTCAGCGCCGGGCCCGAATCGGCGGTCTCCACCCACTTGTTGTCGCCCACGGCACCCAGTCCCTGGGTATTGGTGAAGGCGGCCAGGGCGAGTTGGCCTTCGGTGCGCGTCACACCGTTGGAGTAGGTGGCCACGATGGAGCCATCGTTGCCGACGTTGATGCCGGTGAGCGCGCCAGCGGTATAGCCGTCCTGCTTGAGGCTGCTGACCGCGAACTTGGTGCCGAACTGGGAGACATTGGAAAAGTCCAGCGTCACACTGACGGAGCCCGGGGTTGGCGAATTGGGATTGTTGGTCTGGATGGAGGCAACCGCAGGGCTGGGAGCGACTGTCTTGAGCTTGCCTGCAGCGTCAAAGGTCAGTGTTGCCAGCAAGGTCGCTGTCTTGGGCGGGTTTGCCGTAGGGTCATCAAGGCCGTCATAGACCTTCCAGGTATTGGCGGTCGCGTCCTTCTCGAAGTACATCTGCACAGGTGTGGCCACGCCTTGGCTGTCATAGACATTGACCGATGTGCCATAGGTGGCGCGAGGAGTGGCCGGGATCGGTGGCGTTTTGGTGGCATCGCCTGCAGCCACGGTGGCACGGGCATCGAGGTTGAGATTCACGTCGATCTTGGTCGTGGTCTTGGCCGCGATCGGCTGGCCCGAGGGGAAGACCATGGGCACGGGCTGGCCGCCGGCCAGCACCTTTCCCGTGGTGGCGTCCACGGGGTAGCCCATGACGTTGTCGCCCTGCACGGTCTTGAGGTTGCCCTGCTTGTCCAGGCCGAAGTTGCCGGCGCGCGTATAGGCCGTGCTGCCGTCGGGCTGGCGCACGACGAAGAAGCCGTTGCCGTTGATGGCCACGTCCAGGTTGTTGCCCGTGGTGGTGATCGGACCCTGGCGGAACTGCTGGGTCACGGCGGCCACATTGACGCCGATGCCGCTGTTCTGGCCGCTGGCCGAGCCGACGGCGCTGGCCACGGCCTCGGCGAACTCGGCGCGCGAGGACTTGAAGCCCGTGGTGTTGGCGTTGGCGATGTTGTGGCCGATCACGTCCAGGTTCTTGCTGGCGGCGTTCAGACCCGAGAGGCCTTGTTGGAATCCCATGGTGTGCTCCTGCGATGGTTTGGGGTGTTTGGTGCGGTGTTCAGTACACGGCCTTGACGGAGGTGTAGGCGACGTTGGTGCCGTCGTCCAGCTCCAGCGTCAGCTTGCCGTCGGTGGTGCCCGTGGCAAGCACCGCGTGGGGCGACAGCGTGGTCGAGGCCACGGCCTTGTCGGCATTCGTGGCCTGCACCGTGTAGCGCAGCTGGCTGGCATCGCCCGTGTACTTGCTGCCGTCCCAGGTGAAGTAGTTGCGGCCCGCGGTGCCGCTGCCCAGCTCGACGGTGTCCACCAGCTCGCCGCCGGCCGTGGTGATCTGCACCTTGACATCGGCGGCCGGGCCTTCGAGGTCGAAGGCCGCCGTATAGGACTTTTCCTTGCCCACGCCCAGGGTGTTGCCCTCGGTCAGCACGGTGCGGCCGATCATCTGCGTGCCCTGCAGCACCTGCATGGCCGTGAACTGGCCGGCCATGCTTTCCATGGTCTTGTTCAACTGCTGGATGCCGGTGACGGTGTTGATCTGCGCCATCTGCGAGGTCATCTGCGCGTTGTCCATGGGATTCATGGGATCCTGGTTGTTCAACTGCGCGACCAGCAGCTTCAGGAAGCGGTCCTGCGCTGCTGCGGGGTCGGTGTTCGAATTGCTCGTGGTGTTCTTGCTGTTGAGGTCGGCCGTGCTGGCGACGCTGCCTGCGCCATAGATCATGGGAGTGGCTCCTGGAATGTGGTGCGGACGGGGCTCACTGGCCCATCTGCAGGGTTTTGAGCAGCAGCGACTTGGTCGTGTTCATGACCTCGACGTTGTTCTGGTAGGAGCGCGAGGCCGAGATCATGTTGACCATCTCGTCCACGGCGCTGACGTTGGAATGCGTCACATAGCCTTCGGCATCGGCCAGCGGGTGCTGGGGATCGTGGATGCGGCGGCCCGGCGTGTTGTCCTGGCTGATGGCGCTGACGCGCACGCCCGAGGAGCCTTCCTCGCCCATGGGCACGGTCTGGAAGACCACCTGGCGCGCCTGGTAGGCCTTGCCGTCGGGGCCGGCCACGGCATCGACGTTGGCCAGGTTCGAGGCCACGACGTTCAGGCGCTGGGACTGGGCGCTGACGGCACTGCCGGAGATGCTGAAGATGGAGAACATGGACATGGGAAAGCTCCTGTGGTCTGTGGCGCCGGCTTACTGGCCCTGGATGGCCGACAGCATGGTCTTGGCCTGGCCGTTCAGAAAGCGCAGCGTGGCTTCGTAGCGCACGGCGTTGTCGACGAAGTTGGCGCGTTCGCGGTCCAGGTCCACGGTGTTGTTGTCCATGTTGGTCTGGGCCTGCACCGAGTAGCCGAGATGGCTTTGCGCGCTCTGCCCCGAGGCGGCGGCAGGCAGCGGAATGTGGCCGCCCTGGCTGACGCTGGCCAGCGTCATGGGCGAGGGGCCGGAGGTGACGGCCGTCAGCGCCTCGCGGAAATTGAAGTCGCGTGCCACATAGCCAGGGGTGTCGGCATTGGCGATGTTGCTGGCGATTGCACGCTGGCGCTCGGCGCGCAGCACCAGCGCCTTGCTCTGGAAGTCCAGTCGTTCAGTCATCTTGTCGAGCATGTCGGCCTCGCCCTCTGGGATTTGCGGTGATCGGTTGACGAAATGGCGGCAGCCCACGGACTGCGGCATGCGTCGATTATGGAAATCGGGCCCGAACGCTAAAGCGCAAAGAAAGCGCGTTTGCCTGCGCAGTTCGGCGCTTCGGAAAACGGCGCCCGCCCTATATTTGCTGGCATCGCTCCATGTATCCCGCCCATCCTGACGGGGTGCCGGAGCAAGTCAGGAGCCCCAGCCATGTCGAACTTCAGCACCGCCCATCCGCCTTCCGCCGCCCGAGCCTTCGCCCGCGCCGCCGCATGCGCTGCGCTCGCCGCTGGAGCATCGCTGGCAGGCAGCGCGTTCGCGCAGAACGCGCCCGATGGCGCGGCCCAGCTCAGCCAGATCGGCCAGCGCTTTGCCGACGAGGCCCTGCAGCAGGGCATGGCCGGTGCGGGCGCCCTGCCCCTGCGCATGGAAGTGCAGATGGGCCAGCTCGATCCCCGCCTGCGTCTGGCCGCCTGCGCCAAGGTCGAACCCTATTTGCCCGCAGGCTCGCGCCTGTGGGGCCGTACCCGCCTGGGCCTGCGCTGCCTGCAGGGCGCCGTGGCCTGGAATGTGTTCCTGCCCATCACGGTCAAGGCCTGGGGGCCTGCCTGGGTGCTGCAAAACGGCGTGCCTTCGGGCCGCCCGCTGTCGGCCGACGACGCCGTCCAGGCCGAGGTGGACTGGGCCGAGGATTCGGCTGCCGTCTACGCCAACCAGCAGGACTGGGTGGGCCTGGTGGCTTCCCGCCCGCTGGCCGCAGGCCAGGCACTGCGCCAGAACATGCTGCGCACGCCGGCGCTGTTCGCGGTGGGTGCCGAAGTGCGTGTTCTGGTCAATGGTGGTGGTTTTTCCGTCACATCGTCGGGCAAGGCCATGTCTGCCGCCGGCGAAGGCCAGACCGTGCGGGTTCGCATGGATAATGGCCGGCTCATCTCCGGGGTGGTGAATCCCGAGGGCGTGGTGCTGGTGCAGTAAAAAAACCTCAAGTTTTGTTCCAGGCAGTCGAAAGCTAGGCACAGCGCCTTACGCCGCCAGGGCGATTGGAGAATCAAGATGAAGATAGGTCAAAAACCGGAACTGCCCGCCGCTGCCTCCCAGGCCGCCGCCAAGCAGCCCAAGACAGCCAGCGCCATTGCCAGCGAGGAATCCTCCGCACAGGCCCAGCCTGCCAAGGCGGCCGGTGTTCCCGTGTCGTTCTCGAACTCGGCCCGCGCACTGGACCAAACTGGTCGTGCCACCGCCGACTTCGATGCCAACCGCGTCAAGGAAATCCGCGAAGCCATTGCCAACGGCACCTTCCGCGTGAACGCCGACGCCGTGGCCGACAAGCTGCTGGCCAACTCCGAGGAATTCCTCTCGCACTCGCGCGTCTGAGCGCGGGTTCGGTTCTTTCTCGGTTTTTTCCTTCCGGCGCGAGCACGCGCTTTCTTTTTTCAGCAAGGCCTGTCCCATGACTCTCAGCGAGATGCTCGATTCCCTGGACGCGGTGGTCCGGATGGTGTCCGCCTCGCTGCAATCGAAGGATGCGGTCGCGCTGGAGCAGTCCAGTACCCGGCTGCGCGATGCCATGGCGGCGTTTTCCGAACTGGCCCGCCGCTTCAGCGCGGCCGACTGGACGCAGGAGCTGCGCGAGCGCGCCCAGGCTCTGGGCGAGCAGATGGCCATGCAGCGCGACCAGCTGGCGCGCATGGCGGTGGTGGCCCAGCACCAGGCGGCGGCGCTGATTCCCCAGGCTTCGGACCAAGCCACGTATGGACGTGACCTGTATGGACACCCTCACGCCGGACCGGGCAAGGCGCGCATCTACCACTCGGCCAGCTGAAGCAGCCTCCTTCTTCCTTTTTTCCTGTCCTGATCAACCCTCCGGCACGCGTGCCCGAGGGTTTTGTCTTTTCCGGGGTGGCGTCGGCGTGACGCGCCTGCCGGCCGGTGCAGGCAGGGCTGCGCATCGGCAGGCGACCCTCCATGCGCGGGAGGAGGTCACGCTTGCTGAAAAAGACGGGGGCTTTGGGCCGTGCGGTGACGGGCGGCCAGGAATGGGGAGGGTGGGCAAAGGCCCGGTTCGGCGAAAGCGGAACAACGCCTTGAAGAAGGCCGGATCCTGCGCGTGCCGGAAAGACGCAGCCATGCGATGGTGCGCGCAAATGCTGTTCGGTCTGCGGTCTGCGGTTTGGGTGGGCAAAGAGGGTCCGGCCGGGGCCGGACGTCCTCAGACCTGCATGTTCATCACGTCGGTATAGGCCTGCACGAGCCGGTTGCGCACCTGCATCGTGGCCTGGAAGCCGATCTGTGCCTTTTGCATGGCGATCATGGTTTCTTCGAGGCTGACGGCCGGGTTCTCCAGCTGCACTTCACGCTGCAGCTGGCTGGAGTGGTTCTGGGCTGAACTGACGGACTGCAGCGCGCCTTGAAGGGCCTGGCTGAAGCCGCCAGCCGCCACTTTGGTCGATGCGTCGCCTGCGCCCACGCCTTTGGGGAGCTGGGTGCCGTACAGGGGAGAGGTGGTACTGGGGATGCGAAGGTCCATGACACATTCCATCGGAGTTAGCAAGATGACGAGATCGTAGGTCGGCAGGGTTTTCGCATCCGGGCAAATAGAAGGTCAAACGGCGCGCTTATCGGGCGAATGTGAAGCGGCGGACTTCGAATAATCGACAGCACGCTAGGGTCCTGTGTGTGCAGGGCTCGAACACCTGGAACCAAGATGTCTGCTGTCGCTGAAATCCCTGTCCCCCAAGCCACTCCCGTCCCCCAGCCTGCCCTGCAGCAGCGCTGGACGGCCATGGACCGTGGCCAGCGCCTGCGTTGGGGCGCGATCGCCGTGCTGCTGGTTGTCGCCGTGGGGGCGGCGGCCATGTTCTACCGCCAGCCGGACTACAAGGTGCTGTTCTCCAATCTGAGCGACAAGGATGGTGGCGCCATCGTCGCCCAGCTGTCGCAGATGAACGTGCCATACCGCTACACGGAAGGCGGCGGCGCCATCCTCATCCCGTCCGACCGCGTGCACGATGTGCGCCTGAAGCTGGCCACCCAGGGCCTGCCCAAGGGTTCGGTGACGGGCTTCGAGCTGATGGAAAACAGCAAGTTCGGCATCACCCAGTTCCAGGAACGCCTGAATTTCCAGCGCGGCCTCGAAGGCGAGCTGACGCGCTCCATCCAGGCCCTGGCCGCCGTGCAAAGCGCACGCGTGCATCTGGCCCTGCCCAATCAGAACGGCTTTTTCCGCGAGCAGCAAAAGCCTTCGGCCTCGGTGCTGCTGAGCCTGTACCCCGGCCGCGTGCTGGACCGCACGCAGATCGCGGGCATCGTGCACCTGGTGGCCTCCAGCGTGCCCGAGATGGCGCCCACGGCCGTGAGCATCCTGGACGATTCGGGCAAGCTGCTGTCGCAGTCGCCCGACGGCAACGCCAACGCCGTGGACATGCAGCAGCTGAACTACACCCAGCAGATCGAGCAGCAGTACGTGCGCCGCATCCTGGATATCCTGGAGCCTGTGGTCGGCAAGAACAATGTGAAGGCCCAGGTCTCGGCTGAGATGGATTTCAGCCAGACCGAATCGACCTCGGAGCAGCACCGCCCCAACCAGTCCTCCGACGCGGGCGTGGTGCGCAGCCAGCAGGTGGTGGAGAGCACGGGCGAGCAAAAGCCGCCCCAGCCCACCGGCATCCCCGGCGCCACCAGCAACCAGCCGCCCCAGAACGCGTCCGCGCCGGTCAATGGCGCCAATCCCGCACCCCAGGCGGCCGATGGACAGAACGCCGTGCGCTCTGCCAGCAAGCGCGAGTCCATCACCAACTACGAAGTGGACAAGACCGTGCGCCACACACGCGGCAGCACGGGCAGCATCAAGCGCCTGACGGCTGCCGTGGTCATCAATGCGCCCCTGGTGGCGGCCGCTGCGCCGAATGCAGCCGGTGGTGCCACCGATGCCGCCACCGTTGCCGCCGCAGCGCGCGGCCTGACGGCGGCGCAGCAGGCGCAACTGCTGACCCTGGTGCGTGAGACCGTGGGCTACAGCGCCGAGCGCGGTGACTCCGTCAACCTGGTCAGCACCCCCTTTGTGCAGGACGAAGCGCCGGCCGAGGTGCCGCTGTGGCGCCAGTCCGAAGTGCTGGACATGGCCCGCAGCCTGGGCGTGCCCATCGGCCTGGCCCTGTTCGGCGCCATCTTGCTGCTGGGCCTGGTGCGACCCATGCTCAAGGGCCGCAAGACGGCTGCCGTGGGCGGTCAGCTCAATGCCATCGAGGGCGAGCAGCTGGACCGTCCGGCGCTGGCCGGACCCGCTGTCGATCTGTCTCCCACACAGGAGCAGGTGCGCCTGGAGCAGGCGCGCCAACTGGCCAAGCAGAACCCGATCGCGGTGGCCAACATCGTCAAGACCTGGATCAACGGCGAGGCCACCTGAGCCTGCCAAACACGGATTGCTGAGATATGGACGAACGAGGCCTGAACGACGCCGCCATCTTGCTGGTCTCCCTGGGCGAGGAGGAAGCGGCCGAGGTGTTCAAGCACCTCACACCCAAGGAAGTGCAAAAGCTCGGCGAGACCATTGCGCACATGCGCGGCGTCTCGCGCGAGAAGGTGGACTTCGTCATCAACCGCTTTGCCGATGACGCGGCCGCGCAAAGCCTGCTGGTGGACGACGCCAGCGGCTATGTGCGCTCGGTGCTCAAGCGCGCGCTGGGCGACGACAAGGCCGCGCTGCTGATCGACCGCATCCTGCAGGGCGGCGATGTCTCCGGCATCGAAAGCCTGAAATGGATGGACCCGCTGTCGGTGGCCGAACTGCTGCGCGGCGAGCATCCGCAGATCGTGGCTGCCATCCTGGTGCACCTGGAGCACGAGCAGGCTGCTGCCGTGCTGATGCAGCTGCCCGAACGCTTTCGCAGCGAAGTCATGCTGCGCGTGGCCACGCTGGAAGGCATTCAGCCGACCGCGCTCAAGGACCTCAACGAAGTGCTGTTCCAGGTGCTGGCCGGCGGCGACAAGATCCGCAAGACCTCGCTGGGCGGCGTCAAGACGGCGGCCGAGATGATCAACAACCTCGGCGGCAATGCCGACGTGGCCGTGCTGGACACCATCCGCAACTACGACCCGGACCTGGCCCAGAAGATCATGGACAAGATGTTCGTGTTCGACGACCTGGTCAAACTGGACGATCGCTCGGTGCAGCTGGTGCTGCGCGAAGTGGTGTCCGAGACGCTGATCATCGCGCTCAAGGGCGGTTCGATGGAAGTGCGCGACAAGATCCTGGCCAACATGTCCATGCGTGCGGCCGAGTCGCTGCGCGAGGACCTGGAAGGCCGCGGCCCGATGCGCCTGTCCGAAGTGGAAGCGCAGCAAAAGGAAATCCTGAAGGTGGTGCGCCGTCTGGCCGAAGAAGGCCAGATCACCATCGGCAGCGGCGCGGAGGACAGCTATGTCTAGTGGGATGAATTCGCGCTTCATTCCCTCCGAGGAGATTGACGAGCGCCAGGTGGTGCAGTGGCGCTTTGGTGCCGTGGACCACATGGGCGGCCTGCAAAGCCTGCCCGGCCTGCCGAACATTCAGGGCGCCCCCGATGCACAGGCTGCACCCGGTGGCGCCGGCATGGCGCGCACACCCGCTTCCTCGTCCGGCTTCCACAGCCTGTCGCTGCCCGGGCGCTCCGATGCGCCCCGGCTGGACGCCGATTCCATGGTGCTGGATGTCGACGCCGACACGCCAGGCACGGCGGCATCCACCCCCGCCGTGGACGAGGAGCGGCTGCATGAATTGCTGGAGCAGGCACGCGCCGAAGGCCATGCCGAGGGCCTGGAGCAAGGCCGCCAGGAAGCCCGGCAGCAGTGGCAGCAGCACATGGATGACTATGTCTCCGGCACGGGCCGAGAGACGGCGCAGCGCGTGGACGCGCTGCTGTCCGGCCTGGACGCCGGCTTCAAGCAGCTGCAGGCGGATGCGGCGCAGGAATTGCTGAACCTGGCCTGCGACATCGCGCGCCAGGTGGTCCGCCAGGAGCTGCGCAGCCAGCCCCAGGCCCTGCTGCCCGTGGTGCGCGAGGCGCTGGACATGCTGGCCT
This sequence comes from Delftia sp. 11MD, assembly GCF_050907895.1. Taxonomy (NCBI): domain Bacteria; kingdom Pseudomonadati; phylum Pseudomonadota; class Betaproteobacteria; order Burkholderiales; family Comamonadaceae; genus Delftia; species Delftia sp. 11MD. The sequence goes on from NZ_CP194333.1 coordinate 679,291, forward strand.
CCGACGGCCGCGCCGCCACCGTGCGCCTGAACCCTGCCGACTTCGCCGTGCTGGACGAGGCGCTGCGCGCCGAGCATGGCGCCCAGTCCAAGGTGCAGTGGATCAGCGACGCTGGCGTGGCCCAGGGCGATGTGCGCGTGGAATCGGGCGGTGCCCAGGTCGATGCCGGCATGGACAAGCGCTGGCGCCGCGCCGTGGCCGCGCTGGGCCTGGTCTCCACCTGGTATGACGGAGAACGCGATGCCGGTTGATGCCTCCCTGGCCGATGCCGGCAAGCCCTGGCAGCAGCTGCTGTCCAATGCCCGCGCCCGCCTGCACAGCGACATTCCGCTGGAAACCCACGGCACGCTCACGCGCCTGACCGGCCTGGTGCTGGAGGCCACGGGCCTGCAGGTGCCGGTGGGCTCGCAATGCTGGATACGCCAGGCAGGCCAGGACCCGGTGCTGGCCGAAGTCGTCGGCTTTGCCGGCGAGCGTGCGTTCCTGATGCCTGCGGGCGACATCCAGGGGCTGTCCAGCGGCGCCATCGTGACGCCGGCCGAACCTTTTGTCGCCCCGCTGCGCTTTGGCGACGGTCCCGAAGAGCCCGTGTCCATGGCGGCCGGCGTGCTGCGCCTGCCCATCGGCAGCGGCCTGCTGGGCCGTGTCGTGGATTCGCAGGGGCAGCCGCTGGACCATGGCGGGCCGCTGGCCGACGTCACGGCCGATCTGCTGGACCGCAACCCCATCAACGCCATGGACCGCGACCCGGTGCGCGAGACGCTGGACACCGGCGTGCGCTCGCTCAACGCCCTGCTCACCGTGGGCCGGGGCCAGCGGCTGGGCCTGTTCGCAGGCTCGGGCGTGGGCAAGTCCGTGCTGCTGGGCATGATGGCGCGCTACACCCAGGCGGACGTGATCGTCGTCGGCTTGATCGGTGAACGCGGCCGGGAGGTCAAGGAGTTCGTCGAGGACATCCTCGGCGCACAGGACCGCAGCCGCGCCGTGGTGGTGGCCGCGCCGGCCGATGCGCCGCCGCTGCTGCGCATGCAGGGTGCCGCCTACGCCACGGCCATTGCCGAGCATTTCCGCGACAAGGGCCAGCATGTGCTGCTGCTCATGGATTCGCTGACGCGCTATGCCATGGCCCAGCGCGAGATCGCGCTGGCCATTGGCGAGCCACCGGCCACCAAGGGCTATCCGCCGTCGTGCTTTGCCAAGCTGCCGGCCCTGGTCGAGCGCAGCGGCAACGGCCTCAACGGCGTGGGATCGATCACGGCCTTCTACACCGTGCTGTCCGAGGGCGACGACCAGCAGGACCCGATCGCCGATGCGGCACGCGCCATTCTGGACGGCCACGTCGTGCTGTCGCGGGCGCTGGCCGAGTCGGGCCACTACCCGGCCATCGACATCGAGCAATCGGCCTCGCGCGTGATGCACAACGTGGCCTCGCGCGAGCACTTCGAGCTGGCGCGGCGCTTTCGCGCTGTCTATTCGCGCTACCAGAAGGGCCGGGACCTGGTCCAGGTCGGAGCCTACATGGCGGGCTCGGACCCGCAGATGGACGAGGCGATACGGCTGCAGCCGGCCATGGCGGCCTTTCTGCAGCAAAGCATGTTCGAGTCGGCTTCCATGGACGAGAGCATCTCGGGCATGGCCGCCGCGCTCGGTGGTCAGTGATGCGGTGACGCGGCACTGAGATAACGCAACAGCGAACACAGGGAGGAAAACCCGGTATGTCGTCCTTGAATGCCTTGATGGTGGCCATCGATGCCGCGTCGCGCAAGCGTGACGAGGCGCGCCAGGCGGTGCAGGAGCGTCAGCGCTCGCAGCAGGCGGCGCAGGCGCAGATGGACCAGCTGCAGCACTACGTGCAGGAAATGCAGGCACGCTGGGGCGTGCAGCAGAACCAGTCCGTGCAGCCCGAAGTCATGTTCCACCAATACCAGTTCATGGACCGCCTGCAGCACGCCATCGGCCTGCAGACACGGGTGCTGGCCGACCTGGCCATCCGCCTGGAGGCCGCGCAAAAGGCCTTGATGGCCTGCGAGCTGCGGGTCTGCAGCCTGCGCAAGGTGGTCGAGGTGCGCCGCCGCGACCTGGCGCTGGGCCAGATGCGCCGCGAGCAAAAGGAAACCGACGAACGTGCGGCCATCCAGTTTTTCCGCCGCAGCTTCGGGCTGACATTCCAGGAGGCTTGACGCATGTCCACCAACCAGATCGAACAGCGCGCCGACGCGCGCAGCGCCATGCAGCGCACCATGGAGGGCGTGCGTTCCGCGCGCGCGGCGCAGCCGCCGTCCAATGAGCAGGCCGCAGGCTTTTCCTCGCTGCTGGCCGCCATGGATGGCATTGGCGGACTGCCGGACCTGGGCCAGGTCCTCGGCGATGAGGGGGCCGGCGCACTGGTCAACCTCAAGGGTGCAATTCAGGGCAGCCTGAAGGATCCGGCTGACCTGTCCGGCCTGGCGCAGGGGCTGCTGCAGACGCAATTGCCGCTGCAGCCCCAGGCGGAGACGGCCGATATGGCCACTTCCGCGCAGGCCGATGCCATGCTGCTGGCCGCCAACGGCCAGGCGCCCTGGCTCAGCCTGGTCGGGCAGACCGCCCACCTCGATGGCAAGGGCGACCGCGACATGCTGCAGGGCGTGGCGGGCGACTGGTTGTCTGGCCGGGGCAGTGCCGCCATGCTGGCCTTGCGCCAGGAGCAGGGCGTGGTGGCGCATGCCGCCTTCATGGCGCCGCAACCTGCAGCGGGCGATGCCGCAGGCGCGGCGCTGGCCGCGAACGCCAACACGGCGGCGCTGGCTGGCGCAGTGGATGCCGCTGCAGCCGGCACGCCCGCCGATACCGCTGCGCGCCAGGGCGCCCAGGCACAGACACAGGCGGCCGATGTGCTGGCCGCCGTGCAGTCCGATACGGCGCTGACGGCCGCCGCAGCGCGCACGGCATCTGCAGCCCAGGCCACGCATGAGCACACACCCCAGGCGCTGGCGCCCGGCGTACGGCAGGACGCGGCCCTGGCGTCGGGCATTGCGCTCAACGGCATGGCGGCGGTGCGGCCCGCGGAATGGCGCGGCCTGTTCGAGCGGGCCCGCGAAGGTGGCACCGGCTCCGCAGAGTCTGCCGCCAACGGATTGCATGGGGTTGCAGCCGCCGTGGGCGCGGCCCACGCCGGCCAGTCCCTGGGACAGCAGGCCGCCGGACACAATGGCGCAGCCTTGGCCCAGCCCGATGCCCAGGCACAGCCGGGCAACTCCACCGAGCGCGAGCAGCAGGTGTCCGAGCAGGTGGCCTTCTGGGTGCACAACAAGAGCCAGAACGCCTCGCTGTCTGTCGAGCATGAGGGCAAGGCCATCCAGGTGCAGGTCAGCCTGCAGGGCAACGAGGCCCATGTGCGCTTTGGCGCCAGCGAATCGCAGGCGCGCGAATGGCTGGGCAACGGTGCCGACCAGCTGCGCGAGCTGCTGCAGGCCCAGGGCCTGCAACTGGCCGGCGTCAGCGTGGACGCGGGTGGCCAGTCCGGCAATGGCGAAGCGGGGGGCCGCCAGGGCGCGGATGCCCAGGCGCGCCAGGGCCGCGTGAGCGCCATGGTCGATGCCGCCGGCCTCACGGGCGGCAATGGTGCCGCACAGGCTGGTGGCCGCGCGGCGGCAGGCGGGGTGGATCTGTTCGTCTGATTCTTCCTGCGCTTCTTGCGGGGCGGCGCATGCGCCGTTTTCCGGGTTTTCAGAACAGGCCGGGTGGCGACAAGCTGCCCGGCCTGTGGCGTTTGGGGGCCATCAAGCCAGCGAGAAACCGGGGTTTCATGCGCTTATTCAGGCCATGGCCCGAGGTCCAATCGCCGAATAATTCCTGCCATGGGCCTGCTGCGTCATGGCGCCGCGCATGATGCGCGAGCGCGTGGCGGTCCCGCTCACCCAGAGGAATTCCAGTGTCTGCCACACCCAATGCCGCCAACAATGCAGCTCCCGCCCCGGCCAAGGGCAAGAAGCTGATCGTGCTGATCGTCATCATCGCCGTCCTGGCCATAGGCGCGGCCGCTGCCTTCATCCTGCTGTCCAAGCGGCACAGCAATGCCGATGAGGAGGAGGGCGGCTCCAGCAAGGCGGCCGTCACGGTTCCCACCTTCCTGCCGCTGGACAGCTTGGTGGTCAATCTGTCCGACCCGGGCGGCGACCGCTTCGTGCAGATCGGCATCACGCTGGAGCTGGCCGACGAGAAGACGGCCACTACGGTCAAGCAGTACCTGCCCAGCATCCGCAACGGCATCCTGATGCTGGTGTCCCAGCGCACGGCCGAGGAGTTGCTGGAGCGCGACGGCAAGGAACGCCTGGCTGCCGACGTGCTCAACGAAGTGTCTGCACCGCTGGGCTACGGCAACCAGGCCAAGGCCAAGAAGCGCAGCCGCGACGAGGATGCAGAGGACGAAGATGGCGAGCGCCGCCGCTCCCCTGGCAAGAACCCCGTGCGCCGCGTGCTGTTCTCCAGCTTCATCATTCAGTAACCGGGGAGGCAAGGCGCCATGAGCGATTCGTTTCTCTCCCAGGAAGAAGTCGATGCCCTTTTGGAGGGCGTGACCGGCGAGAGCCAGAAATCCACGACCGAGGAGGTCGAGGCGGGCATCATCCGCCAGTACGACATCTCCAGCCAGGAGCGCATCGTGCGCGGGCGCATGCCGACGATGGAGATCGTCAACGAGCGCTTTGCCCGCAACTTCCGCATCGGCCTGTTCAACTTCATCCGCCGCAGCCCCGAGGTGTCGGTGGGCACGGTGTCGGTGCAGCGCTACAGCGCCTTCCTGCGCGAGCTGGTGGTGCCCACCAACTTCAACATCGTCGCCATCCGCCCGCTGCGCGGCAGCGGCCTGGTGGTCTGCGATCCCTCGCTGGTGTTCGGCGTCATCGACACGCTGTACGGCGGCACGGGCCGGCTGCAGACACGCATCGAAGGGCGGGATTTCTCGCACACCGAGCAGCGCGTGATCAACCGCCTGGTCAACGTGATCTGCGAGGAATACAAGAAGGCCTGGCACGGCATCTATCCGCTGGAGCTGGGCTACCAGCGCTCGGAGATGCAGCCGCAGTTCGCCAACATTGCCACCCCCAGCGAAATCGTCGTGTCCACGGCCTTCCAGCTGGAGATCGGTGACATCTCGGGCTCCATCCACATCTGCATGCCCTATGCGACGCTGGAGCCCATCCGTGATGTCCTGTACTCCTCCACGCAGGGCGACTCCATTGAAGTGGACCGCCGCTGGGTCAAGGTGCTCAAGCGCGAAATCCAGGCCGCCGAGGTGACCCTGGTGGCCGAACTGGCGCGCGCCGACGCCACGGTGGAGCAGCTGCTGGCCATGCGCCCCGGCGATTTCATCGAACTCGACCGCGAGCCGCTGATCCGCGCCTCCATCGGCGGCGTTCCGATTTTCGAGTGCCAGTACGGCACTCACAACGACAAGTATGCAATCCGTGTCGAGCACTGCCTGCGCGGTGCCGATGCTGGCTGGATGGGAGAAAACAATGGCAACTGAAGACACGCAAAAGCCCGCTGGCGACGATCCGTTCTCGGGATGGGCAGAGGCATTGGACGAGCAGCGCGAGCGCGACGCCAAGCTGGAGGCGGAACAGGGCGGCCCGCTGACGGGCGAGCCCGTGCGCCCCTACGCCGGTGGCGGCGACGTGCCGGTCAACGACATCAACATGGTGCTGGACATCCCGGTGCAGCTGTCGGTGGAACTGGGCCGCACCAAGGTGCCGATCAAGTACATCCTGCAGCTGGCCCAGGGCTCGGTGGTCGAACTCGACGCACTGGCCGGCGAGCCCATGGACGTGCTGGTCAACGGCTACCTGATCGCCCAGGGCGAGGTGGTGGTGGTCAACGACAAGTTCGGTATCCGCCTGACCGACGTGGTCACGCCGTCCGAGCGCCTGCGCCGTGTCAGCCGTGGCTGAGAGCTCCGGCATGGGCCCGCTGTGGCCGACCCTGCTCACGGTCGTGGCCCTGGTCACGGCCATGGCTGCTCTGCCCTGGCTGCTGCGCCGCTTTCAGCAGCGCACGGCTGCGCTGCGTGGCGCAGCCGGCCTGCAGTCGCGGGTGCTGGGCGCCGTGGGCGTGGGTCCGCAGCAGCGGGTGGTGACGGTGGAAGTGGGCGAGGGCGCGCAGACCGTGCGGCTGGTGCTGGGCGTCACGGCGCAAAGCATCCAGTGCCTGCATGTGCTGCAGGCCCCGGCCCCTGCTGATTTTTCGGCTGCGATGGCGCAAGCGCGCAGCCTGCCTGCGGACGGTGCGAATGTCTGAATATTCCTGCAAGCGCCCGGCGCGCACGCTGAGCCAGGCCGCCGGCGCCGCAGCGCTGGCGCTGTGCTGCGCCACGCCCCTGGCCTCCTGGGCGCAGGGCGCGCCCGCCAGCCTGCCGCTGGTCATCGGCCAGGGCAGCGGTGGCACCAGTTTTTCGGTGCCCATCCAGACCCTGCTGTTCTTCACGGCGCTGTCGTTCCTGCCGGCCATCCTTTTGATGATGACGGGCTTCACCCGCATCGTCATCGTGCTGTCGCTGATGCGCCAGGCGCTGGGCACGCAGTCGGCGCCGCCCAACCAGGTGATCATCGGCCTGTCGCTGTTCCTGACGCTGTTCGTCATGGGACCCACCCTGGACCGCGTGTACCAGGAGGCCTATGTGCCCTACACCACGAATGCCGCGACCTTCGAGCAGGCCATTGAAAAGGCCGAGGCGCCCATGCGCGACTTCATGCTCAAGCAGACGCGCCAATCGGACTTTGCGCTGTTCGCGCGCCTGGCCAAGCTCGAAGCCGGCGTCACCGCAGAGACCGCGCCGCTGCGCGTGCTGGTGCCGGCCTTCGTGACCAGCGAGCTGAAGACGGCGTTCCAGATCGGCTTCATGATCTTCATCCCCTTCCTGGTCATCGACATGGTCGTGTCCTCGATCCTGATGTCGCTGGGCATGATGATGCTGTCGCCCGTGCTGGTGGCCCTGCCATTCAAGCTCATGCTCTTCGTGCTGGCCGATGGCTGGAACCTGCTCATCGGATCGCTGGCGGCCAGCTTCGCCGTCTAGTCCCGTTTTATTGGAAATCCTTCCATGACCTCCCAATACGTGCTCACCTTCGGCCGCGAGGCACTGACCTTGCTGCTCATGATCTCCATGCCCGTGCTGGGCGTGGTGCTGGCCGTGGGCCTGGCCGTCAGTGTCTTCCAGGCGGTGACCCAGGTGCATGAGGCCACGCTGGCCTTCGTGCCCAAGCTCATCTCCGCCGTGCTGGTGTTTGCCATTGCCGGTCCGTGGATGCTGAGCACGCTGGTGGATTTCATCCGCCGCACCATAGAGACCATTCCGCAGGCGGTGGGCTGAGCCCTTCGCCGCGCGCAGGAAACGCCGCCGTGATCACCTTCAGCGAAGCCCAACTGGTGGCCTGGCTGTCGCCAGTTCTCTGGCCGTTTCTGCGCGTGCTGGCCATGTTTTCCGTGGCTCCCGTGTTCTCGCAGCGCGTCATTCCCATGCGGCTGAAGATCGGCCTGGCCTTCCTGGTCGCGGTGTGCGCGCAGCCCGTGCTGGGCGACCAGCCCGTGATCGGCATCAACTCGCCGCAGGCGCTGGGGACGCTGATACAGCAGGTCGGCGTGGGACTGGCCGTGGGCTTTGCCGTGCGCCTGGTGTTTGCCGCCGTGGAGGTGGCGGGCGAGGTGGTCGGCCTGCAGATGGGCCTGAACTTCGCCAGCTTCTTCGATCCCACGACCAATGCCCAGCTCAGCGCCGTGGCGCGCTTCATGGTCCAGATTTCCACGCTGCTGTTCATCGTCATCAACGGACACCTGCTGGTGCTGATGGCCGTGCTCAAGAGTTACGAGGCGTTTCCTGTGGACGGCAGCTTCCTGCAGGCCATCAACCAGATGCGGCTGCACGAGATGGGGGCGGCGGTCTTTGCCAGCGCCTTCTGGATCGCCCTGCCCATGGTCGCCATGCTGCTGTTCGTGAACCTGGTGCTGGGCATCATTTCGCGCGTGGCACCGCAGATGAACATCTATGCCGTGGGCTTCCCGGTCACGCTCACCGTGGGCCTGACGGGATTGATGGCCACGCTGCCGCTGCTCGAGCAGCCCCTGGTCGCCTTGCTGCAGCGCGGCATCGCGGTGTTTGGCACCTCAATGTAAGCAGTTGTGAAAAACAACAGATTTTCCGCTCTGCCGGCCGCAAAAACCTCAGATCAGCTGGTTGTGGATGGCGTAGGCCGTGAGTTCGGCGTTGCTGCTCATCTGCAGTTTTTCCAGCACGCGCGCCCGGTAGACGCTGACGGTCTTGGGGCTGAGCATCAGCTCGGTGGCAATGTCGGTCAGCCGCTGCCCGGCCGCGATCTTGATCAGCGTCTGCAGCTCGCGCTCGGACAGGCTTTCATGCGGCACCTGGGGTGCGGGCTGGGCCAGGCTGTCGGCCAGCATCTGGGCCACTTCGGACGTCAGGTACTTGCGGCCCGTGGCCACCGTGCGCACGGCCTCGATCAGCAGCATCGGATCGCCCGCCTTGTTGGCATATCCCTGGGCGCCCGCCTTGAGGCAGCGCAGCGCGTACTGGTCCTCGGGGTACATGGAGACCATGAGCACCTTGATCAGCGGATGGGTCTCGCGCACGCTGGCCAGGGCCTCCAGGCCGCTGCGGCCGGGCATGTTGATGTCCAGCAGCAGCACGTCGCAGGCGGCGGTGCGCAGCTGCTCACGCAGCTCGGCATAGCTGCCTGCTTCTGCGGTGACGCTGATGTCCACTGCCTCGGCCAGGGTGTCGCGGATGCCCCGGCGCAGCACCGCATGGTCGTCGCACAGCACCACGTGGATCAAAGTCGGCCTCCTGGAAAAAGGGTCACGCCGCCATGGCGTTCAGCATTCATTGCCCGGGATATTAGGGCAAGCGCCGCCATCGTCCAGCGGAATGGAGACGATGACCGAGGTTCCGCGTCCGGCTTGACTGCTGACATCCAGCCAGCCCCGAACGGTGCGCGCGCGCTCGCCCAGACCGCGCAGGCCGAAGGATTCGGGCTTGTCGCGGGCGCCGTCGGCCAGGCCCACGCCGTCGTCCGTCACCTCCAGCGTGAGAAAACCTTCGCGGTCGGAGAGATCGATGTCCACATGGCGCGCCTGGGCATATTTGCCGACGTTGGTCAGCGCCTCCTGGGCCGTGCGGTAGGCCACCACCTGGATGTCGGGCGCGATGTCCATGCTTTCGCGGCTGCTGCGCACACGGGTGGGCACGCCCGTGCGGCGCTCGAAATTCTCGGCCAGCCACTGGACGGCGGCCACCAGTCCCTGGTCCAGCACGGGCGGGCGCAGGTTCATCATGATGCGCTGGCTGGCGCCCAGCGCGTGCTCCAGCATCTCCAGCGCAGCCAGCGCATGCTCGCGCAGCCCGCCCTCGGGCGCATTGCGCGCGATCCAGGCCACGTCGAACTTCACCGAGGTCAGCGAGCCGCCGATGTCATCGTGGATCTCGCGGGCGATGCTGGCGCGCTCGCGCTCGGTGGAGGTCTGCAGGTGCTCGGTCAGGTCGGCCAAGCGCCGCTCGGACGCCGCCAGCTCGGCCGCCGCGCGCCGGCGTGCCAGGCGGGCCTCGTGCACTTCCAGCGCATGCGAGACCACATGGGGCAGGCGCGTGATGTGGTCCTTGAGCAGATAGTCGCTGATGCCCTCGCGCATCACATCCACGGCGGCCGACTCGCCGATGGCGCCGGACAGCAGCACGAAGGGCGGATGCCCGGGCTGGCGGCGAACCAGCTCCCAGGCATCCAGCGCCGTGAAGCCGGGCAGGTGGTAGTCGGCCAGGATGAGGTCGAATGCCTGGTTGTGCAGCGCAGCTGCGGCATCATCGAGCGTGTCGACCACGACAATCTCGCAGACCAGCCCGCCGCGCAGCAAGCTCAGCCGCGCCAGCGCCTGGTCAGCGGCCGAATCCTCGATGTGCAGTATGCGCAAGGGCTTGTGCGGTGGTCTGGCATCCCCGGGGGCGCTATCATGAGATACATTTTGGAACATAAATGCAAATGGTCGTGTACACCAAGGGATGCGCGGCATTCCCGTGAACGATTGACAAGGGTTGGCCGTGCTGCAAGGCACGGCGCACGTTGGGCTGAAACGCTGGTGGTGGAGTAACAATGCAGTCAATGCACAAGCCTTCGGGCGAGCCTGCCGTCCCCATGCCCGTCATGGTGGCCGCAGACCTGCAGGATGCCTTGCTGGTGGCGATGCGCGATCTGCAGCGCCTGGAAGGCCTTCTCAATCACGCAACGCAGAACCTGCTGGACCGTTTCGACGAGACCCATGGCCAGCTGGCCGGCGAGGCGCTAGCCGCCTTGCCCCAGCTCGATGCCGCCCGGTCCACGTTGAGGCTGGCGGTGACCGAGTTGCAGTTTCACGACATGTCCTCCCAACTGATCGCCCATATTACGAAGATTTTGCAAGGCTGCGCGTTCCAGTTGGCCGCAGCCACCATGGGTGTGGACGAGGGAGAGGACGATTCCCTGGGCCTGCCGGCGATACCCGACCGGCCCAATCCCGTCACGCAAAGCGAGATGGATGCTGGCTCGGTCGAACTGTTCTGACCGCTGACCATGCACCCATCCACCTTTTATTGCCCGTCTGTTGGAGCTATACATGCGATCGATTCTGGCTGTTGATGATTCCCCCTCGATGCGAAAGATGGTGGCGTTCACCCTCGCAGGAGCGGGATTTCGCGTCGTGGAGGCCGTGGACGGCGTGGATGCGCTCGAAAAGGCCCAGCTCGAACAAGTCGATCTGGTGCTGGCCGACCAGAACATGCCGCGCCTCGATGGCATCGGCCTGACGCGCAAGCTGCGCGAAAACCCGAAGTTCCAGAACACGCCCATTCTCATTCTCACCACCGAATCCAGCGACCAGATGAAGCAGGCCGGACGCGCTGCGGGCGCCACGGGCTGGCTGGTCAAGCCCTTCGATCCGAACCGTTTGATCGAAGTCATTCAGAAAGTAATGCGTTGAGCCGATAAGTACGGGCAACTGGAAACAGCAGGACCAAAGATGGCGGATCTACACCAGGATGGGGCAGGAGCGGGCGCAGACTTCGACCTGAGCCAGTTCTATCAAATCTTCTTCGAAGAAGCGGCCGAGAACCTCGACCAGATGGAGCAGATGCTGCTGAATCTGGATCTGTCGGCGGCCAACGACGAGGAGCTCAACGGCATTTTCCGTTGCGCGCACTCGATCAAGGGCGGCGCGGCCACCTTCGGCTTTGCCGATGTGACCGAGCTGACGCACCGCATGGAGTCGCTGCTCGACCGGCTGCGCCGGCATGAGATCACACCGATTCCGGAAATGGTCGACGTGCTGCTGGAGTCGGCCGATGCCAGCCGCAGCCTGCTGGCACGCCACCAGGCCGGCAACGAGGGCGAGGCCCTGTCCACCACGGATCTGGTGGCGCGCATCGAGATGCTGGCAGAAGGCCGCAGTGCCGTGCCTGCAACAGCCGCCCCGGCCGCTGCACCGGCACCGGCGCCTGCTCCCGTGGCAGCGCCGGTCGAGGCGCCCGCGCCTGCCGCGCCCGTATCGGGCGGCGCCGTGGGAACGGCACCCGCCAGTGGCGGCCGTTCGCTGCACATCCTGATCGGTCCGCTGGAGCGTCTGGAGATGGCCGAGGCCATCAAGGAACTGTTCCGCGACATTCCCGGCCTGGGCCGCATCGAGGACCTGGCCTGCGATCAGCCGCAAAGCCGCCTCTTTGCCGTGCAGACCTCGTCCACCGACGACGACCTGCTCGATCTGTTCGCCTTCCACGTGGCCAAGGAGCAGGTTCGCATCACGGCAGCCGATGAGGCGGCCGGGGCCGCTCCTGCAACCGAAGCGGTGCAGGTGGCCGAAGCCCCCGTCGCCGAAGAGCATGCCGCGCACGATCCCGACGCCGCCCTGGCCTCGGCCGCCATTCCGCCCGCCGAAGAGGCCTACGGCTTCTTCAACGGTGCACCCGGCATGCCCCAGGCCGACGGCGCGCTGGCCATCCAGCCGGCCGGTGCCGCGGCCAAGCCTGCTGCCAAGACGGCTGCCCAGGCGCAGCAGGCGCAGATGGAGTCGACCAGCATCCGTGTGTCGGTGGCCAAGGTCGATCAGCTCATCAACCTGGTGGGCGAGCTGGTCATCACCCAGGCCATGCTGGCGCAAAACAGCCACGGGCTGGATGCATCGGCCTACCAGCAACTGCTGGCGGGCCTGGCCGATCTGGACCGCAATACGCGCGACCTGCAGGAATCGGTGATGTCCATCCGCATGATTCCCATGTCCACCGTGTTCAGCCGCTTCCCGCGCATGCTGCGCGACCTGGCCGGCAAGCTGGGCAAGAAGATCGACCTGATCACTCTGGGCGAAGCCACCGAACTGGACAAGGGCCTGGTCGAGAAGATCACCGACCCGCTGACCCATCTGGTGCGCAACAGCGTGGACCACGGCATCGAAATGCCCGAGGAGCGCCTGGCCGCTGGCAAGTCCGAGCATGGCACGCTGACGCTGGCAGCCTCCCATCAGGGCGGCTCCATCGTCATCGAGGTGCGCGACGACGGCCGCGGCATGAACCGCGAGAAGATTCTCAAGAAGGCCCGCGAGCGCGGCATGGATGTCTCGGACAGCATGCCCGATCAGGATGTCTGGCAGCTGATCTTCGCGCCGGGCTTCTCCACGGCCGATGTGGTGACCGACGTGTCCGGGCGCGGCGTGGGCATGGACGTGGTCAAGCGCAACATCGCGGCGCTGGGCGGCTCGGTGGAGATCGAGTCCAACCAGGGCAAGGGCATGCGCGTGGCCGTTCGCCTGCCGCTGACCCTGGCCATCATGGACGGCATGTCGGTGGGCGTCAGCGACGAGGTCTACATCCTGCCGCTGTCCTCGGTGGTCGAGTCCTTCCTGGTCAAGGAAGAGGACGTCAACACCGTGGCCAACGGCACGCAACTGGTCAAGGTGCGTGACGAGTACATGCCCGTGTTCGCGCTGGAAAAGACCTTCCGTGTGCCGCGCAGCGACACCAGCCAGTCCAGCAACATCATGGTGGTGGTCGAGTCCGACGGCAGCCGCGTGGCCCTGCTGGTCGACGAGCTGCTGGGCCAGCACCAGGTGGTGGTCAAGAACCTGGAATCGAACTATCGCAAGGTGCCCAACGTTTCGGGCGCCACCATCCTGGGCGATGGCACGGTGGCGCTGATTCTGGACACGGGTGCGCTGGTGCGCCGCGCGCGCCACTGAATGGGACAGGGATACCTGACGACAAACGACGGAGCCGCAGGCAGAGCCTGCGCGCCGCCAAAAACCATGGCTTTCGCCACCACGGCGCGGGCCCGACAGTTGAGGAGCTGAGCAATGAGCGTGATCGCTAAGACTGCAGGCGTCGCCACCGGCGCGCGCGAGTACCTGACCTTCCGCCTGGACCAGGAGGAATACGGCATCGACATTCTGAAGGTGCAGGAAATCCGCGGCTACGAGCCGCCCACGCGCATCGCCAATGCGCCGGAGTTCATCAAGGGCGTGGTGAATCTGCGCGGCACCATCGTGCCCATCGTGGACATGCGCCTGAAGTTCAACTGCTCCCAGGTCGAATACAACAGCTTCACCGTCGTCATCATCCTGAACCTGCGCAACCGCGTGGTGGGCATCGTGGTGGACTCGGTCAGCGACGTGATGGAGCTGGCTCCCGAAGCCGTGCGCCCCGCGCCGGACATCGAAAGCGCCATCGACAGCGGCTGCATCCTGGGCCTGGGTTCGGTGGGCGAGCGCATGCTCATCCTGCTGGACATCGAAAAGCTCATGAACAACGTGGACATGGGCCTGGTCGCTTCGGCCGACTGAGACCCGTTCTTGCACTGAGCGCCCTCATGCGATCCGGTTCTTCCAATGCGGCACTGGCCGCGCGCCCCGTCGCCGACGACGGGGCAGCCAACGGGCCCCTGGCCCAGGGGCGCGAATTCGAATGGTCGTCGCGGGACTTCGCCCGCGTGCAGGCGCTGATCTACCAGCGTGCCGGCATCAGCCTGCACGATGGCAAGCACGCCATGGTCTACAGCCGCCTGTCGCGGCGCCTGCGCGAGACGGGCTACGACAGCTTTGCCACCTACCTGGACTGGCTGGAGTCCCAGTCCGATGGCGTGGAGTGGCAGGAGTTCGTGAACGCGCTGACCACCAATCTCACCGCGTTCTTTCGAGAGCAGCACCATTTCGAGATCTTTGCCCAGCATCTGCGCAGCAAGCCGGCCGGCACGGCCTGGAAGGTCTGGTGCAACGCGGCCTCGACCGGGGAAGAGCCTTACTCCATCGTCATGACGGCCCTGGAAGTGCTGGGCGCCACGCCCAGCTTCCAGTTGCAGGCCAGCGACATCGACTCGCGTGTGCTGGACACGGCGTCGGCCGGTGTCTATCGCGCCGAAAGCATCAAGGGCATGAGCGCCGAGCGCCTGCACCGCTTCTTCCTGCGGGGCAAGGCCGGCAATGCGGGCCTGGTGCGCGTCAAGCCCGAGCTGCGCCGCCTGGTGGAGTTTCTCAACGTCAATCTGATCCGTGACGATTGGCCGTTCCGCGATCCCTTCGACGTGGTCTTCTGCCGCAACGTGATGATCTACTTCGATGCGGCCACGCAGCGCCGCGTGCTGGAGCGCATCCACCGCGTCATGAAGCCCGGGGGCCTGCTGTTCGTCGGACATGCCGAGAACTTCAGCGACTCGCGCGATCTGTTCACGCTCAAGGGGAAGACGGTCTATGAGCGCCGCTGACGCAGGTCCTGCCGCACACAAGGGGGTCTTCCCATGATCGGAGACCGCTCCGCCTTCGCACCGCCCCCGCCGCCTTCGGAGCGCCGCCGCACGCCGCGCATCAACAGCTATACCGCTGCGGACTACCCGGCGCCGGGCGACCCGGTGCCGCGCTCCTCGCTGGAGCAGCTCAAGCGCCAGCAGCGCTACCCCGGCGAGGCGTCGTTCTTCTACTACGACCCGCATTTCCAGCACAACGCCGTCAAGGTGCTGCCGGGCGAATACTTCGTCTCCAACGAGGACGTGATCCTGGTCACCGTGCTGGGCTCGTGCATCTCGGCCTGCATCTGGGACCGCACCATGCGCGTGGGCGGCATGAACCATTTCATGCTGCCCGACGGCGACTCCGCCGATGCGTCGGGCCGCTACGGCTCGTACGCCATGGAATTGCTGATCAACGAAATGCTCAAGCTCGGCGCACGGCGCGAGTCTTTGCAGGCCAAGATCTTCGGCGGCGGCCAGGTGATGCACAACTTCACCACCATGAACGTGGGCGAACGCAATACCGCCTTCGTCACGCAGTACCTGCAGACCGAACGCATCCCCATCGTCTCGGAGGATGTGCTGGACATCTACCCGCGCAAGGTGGTGTTCTTCCCCGCCAGCGGCAAGGCCATGGTCAAGCGCCTGGCACATGCCCATCCGGAGGAGCTGGTACAGCAGGAATTCACGCGCGGCAATGCAGCCGTCGTGGCACGCAATACGGCAGGCGGCTCGGTCGACCTGTTTTGAGGAAGGTTCAAAGGAATGGACAGGAAAATCAGGGTGATCGTGGTGGACGACTCTGCGCTGGTGCGCAGTCTGCTGTCCGAGATCATCAATCGCCAGCACGACATGGAATGCATCGGCTCGGCCAACGATCCGCTGATCGCACGCGAAATGATCCGCGAGATGAATCCCGACGTGATCACGCTCGATGTGGAAATGCCCCGCATGGATGGCATCGACTTCCTGGGCCGGCTCATGCGGCTGCGCCCCATGCCGGTGGTCATGATCTCCACGCTGACCGAACGCGGCGCCGAGGTCACCATGCGCGCGCTGGAGCTGGGCGCCATCGACTTCGTGGCCAAGCCGCGCGTGGGCGTGTCCAACGGCCTGCAGGAGCTGGCCGCGCAGATCGTGGACAAGATCCGCGTTGCTGCCGTGGCCCAGGTCCGGCGCCTGCCGGTCGCTCCGCGCAGTGCGGCTCCCGCCACCGGCAGCGCGGTGGCGCCGGTCTCCGCCTCGGCTGGCATGAGCGCGCCGCGCCAGGCTGCACCGGCGTCGCTGCTGGGGCGGCTGTCCACGGAAAAGCTGATTGCCATCGGTGCCTCCACCGGCGGCACGGAGGCCATCCGTGAAGTGCTCACCCATCTGCCGGCCGACTGCCCGGCCATCGTCATCACCCAGCACATGCCGCCGGGCTTCACCACCAGCTTCGCGGCCCGGCTCAACAGCCTGTGCCAGATGACCGTGAAGGAAGCACAGCAGGGCGAGCGGCTGCTGCCCGGCCACGCCTACATCGCACCGGGCGGCAAGCATTTCTCCGTGCAGCGCAGCGGTGCCAACTATGTCGCCGTGGTGGATGACAGCCCGCCCGTGAATCGCCACAAGCCTTCGGTCGAGGTGCTTTTCAAGTCGGTGGCGGCCTGTGCGGGCCGCAACGCCTACGGCATCATGCTCACCGGCATGGGGGCCGATGGCGCGGTCGCCATGCGTGAAATGCGCGATGCGGGCAGCTACAACTTCGTGCAGGACGAAGCCAGCTGCATCGTCTTCGGCATGCCGCGCGAGGCCATCGCCCATGGTGCGGCCGACGAGGTGCTGCCCCTCAACCAGATCGCCTCCGCCTTGCTGGGCAAGCTGCGCATAGGTTCGGACCAGGTTCACCACCGCATTTGAGTGCAACGGCCGGTCCTGGCGGCACCCATGAAAAAAGAGCGCCATGCGCTCTTTTTTTTCGTCCGAAGAAAGCTCACTCCGACAGTGCGCTCCAGCGCTCCAGCGCCTCCATCAGCTGCTCATCGATCTCGCCATCGCGCTGATGCAACTGAACGGCGCGGGAATTGTCGCTGGCATACAGCGAACCATCGGCCAAGGCTTCCCGAATGGACTTCTGCTCTGCCTCCAGCGCTGCAATGCTTTCGGGCAACTGATCGAGCTCACGCTGCTCCTTGTAGCTGAGCTTGCGCTTGGGCTTGCCGTCGCTGCGTGCCGCAACGGGCTTGGCCTCTTCCTTGGATGGCTTGGGCTGCGCGGCCTCGGCCAGATCGCGGCTGCGGCGGGACTGATCCAGCCAGTCCTGCACGCCGCCTTCATATTCGCGCCATTGGCCCGGGCCTTCCCAGGCGATGGTGCTGGTGACCACGTTGTCCAGGAAACTGCGGTCATGGCTGACCAGAAAAACGGTGCCGTCGTAGTTCTGCAGCAGGTCTTCCAGCATTTCCAGCGTCTCGATATCGAGATCGTTGGTCGGCTCGTCCAGCACCAGCACATTCGCGGGCCGGGCAAACAGCCGGGCCAGCAGCAGGCGGTTGCGCTCCCCGCCAGACAGCGAGCGAACGGGGGAATGGGCGCGCGCCGGAGAGAACAGGAAATCCGACAGATAGCTCTTCACGTGCTTCTTCTGGCTGCCGATCTCGATCCACTCGCTGCCGGGGCTGATGAAGTCCTCCAGCGTGGCATCCATGTCGATCTGGTGACGCATCTGGTCGAAGTACGCCACCTGCAGATTCGCCCCCAGCCGCACCTGGCCGCTGTCAGGTGCCAGTTCGCCCAGAATCATCTTGAGCAGCGTCGTCTTGCCTGCGCCGTTGGGTCCGATCAGGCCCACCTTGTCTCCGCGCAAAATGGTGGCGGTGAAGTGGGAGACGATGTTCTTGTCGCCAAAGGACTTGGCCACATCCGTCAGCTCGGCCACGATCTTGCCCTGGTAGCCGTCGCCTCGGCCCGACGCAATGTCCATCTTCACGCCACCCAGCACCTCGCGGCGGGCAGCGCGGTTGGCCCGCAACTGCTCAAGCCGGCCGATGCGGCTCTGGCTGCGCGTGCGGCGGGCTTCCACGCCCTTGCGGATCCAGACCTCTTCCTGGGCCAGCAGCTTGTCGGCCTTGGCATTGATCACGGCCTCCTGGGCCAGCTGATCCTCCTTGGTCTGCTGGTACTGGACGAAATTGCCGGGATACGAGCGCAGCGTTCCACGATCCAGCTCCACGATGCGCGTGGAAACCCGATCCAGGAAGGATCGATCGTGCGTAATGGTCACTACGCTGCCCTTGAAGTTCAGTAGCAACTCTTCCAGCCACTCGATGGCGTCAAGATCCAGGTGGTTGGTCGGCTCATCCAGCAGCAGTACATCGGGTCTCGCCACCAGGGCCTGGGCCAGTGCCACGCGCTTCTTCATCCCGCCGGACAGGGTGCCCACCACGGCTTCGGG
>NZ_CP194333.1:700000-702500 GCF_050907895.1 Delftia sp. 11MD
GGCTGGATCACCTCCTTTCTGGAAAACTGCTGTTCAAGTTGAACGCCCACACTTATCGGTTGTTGGAACAAGCCATGTGCCCTGGTAGCAGGGTGCGTGGACTGGGTCTGTAGCTCAGCTGGTTAGAGCACCGTCTTGATAAGGCGGGGGTCGTTGGTTCGAGCCCAACTAGACCCACCAAGATTCCAATGTCTGGTTGTCGAGGATCCCGGGGGATTAGCTCAGCTGGGAGAGCACCTGCTTTGCAAGCAGGGGGTCGTCGGTTCGATCCCGTCATCCTCCACCAAGATCGCCTGGTGGCAACAAGCGAAGAGCTTGCAGGATGAGAAAAGCACGAAAAAAGCGTGCTATAATATTTGACTCAACACTAAAGCAGTCTCGTGTGAGACTGCTTTAGTGTTGATAGTTATCCAACTATCAATCGGCTGTTCTTTAAAAATTCATAGAGTCGAAATCAGCGTTGCTGACGGAAAGAGATTTCAATCTCACCGTGCCGTCAGCAACATTTTGATTGCGTCAAAACGAATGAAACTTTGTTTTATTCAAGTAATGACGAATCTTTCTCTGACAGCAATGTCAAAGAATCATTCACATTACGGCATAACGCGCGAGGTGAAAGACCTCGCAAGTCCTTGAAAGAAAACGGCGAAATCTCGCAAGAGAGATCAAAGTTATAGGGTCAAGTGACTAAGAGCATGTGGTGGATGCCTTGGCGATGATAGGCGACGAAAGACGTGATAGCCTGCGATAAGCTTCGGGGAGCTGGCAAATAAGCTTTGATCCGGAGATTTCTGAATGGGGAAACCCACCCGCAAGGGTATCGCATACTGAATACATAGGTATGCGAGGCGAACCTGGAGAACTGAAACATCTAAGTACCCAGAGGAAAAGACATCAACCGAGATTCCGAAAGTAGTGGCGAGCGAAATCGGAACAGCCTTCTAGTGATAGTCAGACGGTTAACAAAACGGAATGGAAAGTCCGGCCATAGTAGGTGATAGCCCTGTATGTGAAAACCGACTGGTGGTACTGAGCTAGAGAAAAGTAGGGCGGGGCACGAGAAACCCTGTCTGAATATGGGGGGACCATCCTCCAAGGCTAAATACTCATCATCGACCGATAGTGAACCAGTACCGTGAGGGAAAGGCGAAAAGAACCCCGGGAGGAGTGAAATAGATCCTGAAACCGCATGCTTACAAAAAGTAGGAGCCCGCAAGGGTGACTGCGTACCTTTTGTATAATGGGTCAGCGACTTACATTCAGTGGCAAGGTTAACCGAATAGGGGAGCCGTAGAGAAATCGAGTCCGAATAGGGCGTCCAGTCGCTGGGTGTAGACCCGAAACCAAGTGATCTATCCATGGCCAGGATGAAGGTGCCGTAACAGGTACTGGAGGTCCGAACCGACTAGTGTTGCAAAACTAGCGGATGAGCTGTGGATAGGGGTGAAAGGCTAAACAAACTTGGAAATAGCTGGTTCTCTCCGAAAACTATTTAGGTAGTGCCTCAAGTATTACCTGCGGGGTAGAGCACTGTTTAGGCTAGGGGTCATGGCGACTTACCAAACCTATGCAAACTCCGAATACCGCAGAGTACAGCTTGGGAGACAGAGCACCGGGTGCTAACGTCCGGACTCAAGAGGAAACAACCCAGACCGCCAGCTAAGGTCCCTAAAATTGGCTAAGTGGGAAACGAAGTGGGAAGGCTAAAACAGTCAGGATGTTGGCTTAGAAGCAGCCATCATTTAAAGAAAGCGTAATAGCTCACTGATCGAGTCGTCCTGCGCGGAAGATGTAACGGGGCTAAGCCAGTTACCGAAGCTGCGGATTTGCAATTTATTGCAAGTGGTAGGAGAGCGTTCTGTAAGCCTGTGAAGGTGCCTGGTAACGGGTGCTGGAGGTATCAGAAGTGCGAATGCTGACATGAGTAGCGTTAAAGGGGGTGAAAAGCCCCCTCGCCGTAAGCGCAAGGTTTCCTACGCAACGTTCATCGGCGTAGGGTGAGTCGGCCCCTAAGGCGAGGCAGAGATGCGTAGCTGATGGGAAACAGGTCAATATTCCTGTACCGATGTGTAGTGCGATGTGGGGACGGAGAAGGTTAGCTCAGCCAACTGTTGGATATGTTGGTTCAAGCCTGTAGTCGTGCCTGGTAGGCAAATCCGCCGGGCTTAGATGAGGGGTGATAACGAGTCTGCTTGCAGACGAAGTGAGTGATACCCTGCTTCCAGGAAAAGCCACTAAGCTTCAGCTACACACGACCGTACCGCAAACCGACACTGGTGCGCGAGATGAGTATTCTAAGGCGCTTGAGAGAACTCTGGAGAAGGAACTCGGCAAATTGATACCGTAACTTCGGGAGAAGGTATGCCGCAAGTAGGTGAACTTGTACAAAGGGAGCCCAAAGCGGTTGCAAAAAATCGGTGGCTGCGACTGTTTAATAAAAACACAGCACTCTGCAAACACGAAAGTGGACGTATAGGGTGTGACGCCTGCCCGGTGCTGG
>NZ_CP194333.1:707500-4555000 GCF_050907895.1 Delftia sp. 11MD
GAAGGTGCCTGGTAACGGGTGCTGGAGGTATCAGAAGTGCGAATGCTGACATGAGTAGCGTTAAAGGGGGTGAAAAGCCCCCTCGCCGTAAGCGCAAGGTTTCCTACGCAACGTTCATCGGCGTAGGGTGAGTCGGCCCCTAAGGCGAGGCAGAGATGCGTAGCTGATGGGAAACAGGTCAATATTCCTGTACCGATGTGTAGTGCGATGTGGGGACGGAGAAGGTTAGCTCAGCCAACTGTTGGATATGTTGGTTCAAGCCTGTAGTCGTGCCTGGTAGGCAAATCCGCCGGGCTTAGATGAGGGGTGATAACGAGTCTGCTTGCAGACGAAGTGAGTGATACCCTGCTTCCAGGAAAAGCCACTAAGCTTCAGCTACACACGACCGTACCGCAAACCGACACTGGTGCGCGAGATGAGTATTCTAAGGCGCTTGAGAGAACTCTGGAGAAGGAACTCGGCAAATTGATACCGTAACTTCGGGAGAAGGTATGCCGCAAGTAGGTGAACTTGTACAAAGGGAGCCCAAAGCGGTTGCAAAAAATCGGTGGCTGCGACTGTTTAATAAAAACACAGCACTCTGCAAACACGAAAGTGGACGTATAGGGTGTGACGCCTGCCCGGTGCTGGAAGATTAAATGATGGGGTGCAAGCTCTTGATTGAAGTCCCAGTAAACGGCGGCCGTAACTATAACGGTCCTAAGGTAGCGAAATTCCTTGTCGGGTAAGTTCCGACCTGCACGAATGGCGTAACGATGGCCACACTGTCTCCTCCAGAGACTCAGCGAAGTTGAAATGTTTGTGATGATGCAATCTCCCCGCGGAAAGACGGAAAGACCCCATGAACCTTTACTGTAGCTTTGTATTGGATTTTGAACGGATCTGTGTAGGATAGGTGGGAGGCTTTGAAGTGAGGACGCTAGTTCTCATGGAGCCGACGTTGAAATACCACCCTGGTGCGTTTGAGGTTCTAACCCAGGTCCCTTATCGGGATCGGGGACAGTGCATGGTAGGCAGTTTGACTGGGGCGGTCTCCTCCCAAAGCGTAACGGAGGAGTTCGAAGGTACGCTAGTTACGGTCGGACATCGTGACGATAGTGCAATGGCATAAGCGTGCTTAACTGCGAGACTGACAAGTCGAGCAGATGCGAAAGCAGGACATAGTGATCCGGTGGTTCTGTATGGAAGGGCCATCGCTCAACGGATAAAAGGTACTCTGGGGATAACAGGCTGATACCGCCCAAGAGTTCATATCGACGGCGGTGTTTGGCACCTCGATGTCGGCTCATCTCATCCTGGGGCTGTAGTCGGTCCCAAGGGTATGGCTGTTCGCCATTTAAAGAGGTACGTGAGCTGGGTTTAAAACGTCGTGAGACAGTTTGGTCCCTATCTTCCGTGGGCGCTGCAGATTTGAGGAAGCCTGCTCCTAGTACGAGAGGACCGGAGTGGACACACCTCTGGTGTATCGGTTGTCACGCCAGTGGCATTGCCGAGTAGCTAAGTGTGGAAGAGATAACCGCTGAAAGCATCTAAGCGGGAAACTCGTTTCAAGATGAGATCTGCCGGGGCCTTGAGCCCCCTGAAGAGTCGTTCAAGACCAGGACGTTGATAGGCTGGGTGTGGAAGCGCAGTAATGCGTTAAGCTAACCAGTACTAATTGCTCGTGAGGCTTGACCCTATAACTTTGATGACGTTGATCATCAAGGTGGTTATGCCAAGTAAGGCGCAGTCAAAATACAAAGCTGATTACAGACTCTATGAATTCGTTGTGTTGCTCACAAGAGCAGCATGACAACAAGTTATGCCTGATGACCATAGCAAGTTGGTACCACTCCTTCCCATCCCGAACAGGACAGTGAAACGACTTTGCGCCGATGATAGTGCGGGTTCCCGTGTGAAAGTAGGTCATCGTCAGGCTCTTACAGCCCAAGAAACCCCGTAGCCCAAAGCTACGGGGTTTTTTGCATTGGGCTGCAGGAAACGGGGAAACAGGCAGAACAGCCAAAACGGACGGCTCAACGGAACATCCGAAAACGGACAACCCAAAAAAGAGAGCGCTGACGCGCTCTCTTTTTATTCCTGCCAGGCTTCTTCGTCGCACCCGGATGCAACATCCGGCGCAGTTTCCTGCGGACAATTCCGCTAGCATTGACGTTAACGTCAACGTCGCATTCCCATGGCCGCCGGCTGTGGATGCCGGCGGACTCTCCAGCCATGTCGACCACCTACACCATCAGCGATCTTGCCAAGGAGTTCGATCTCACGACCCGGGCCATCCGCTTCTATGAGGACATGGGCCTGCTTGAGCCCGAGCGTGCCGGGCCTGGCGGACGCAATCGCGTCTACAGCGCGCGTGATCGCACACGTCTTCGCCTGACCTTGCGGGCCAAGCGGCTGGGACTGTCTCTGAACGAAGCCAAGGAGATCATCGATCTCTACGACAGCCCCCGTGACACGGGCGTGCAACTGCGCAAATTCCTGGAGGTGCTGGCTGTGCACCGCCGCCAGCTCGAGGACCGCCTGGCCGATCTGCAGGCCAACCTGGCCGAGGTGCGAGAGCAGGAATCCGAGGCCCGCACTTTGTTGCAACACCTGGATGGGAAAAATGCTTCATAATTGACGTTTACGTAAACGTAATTTGTGAGGCTTGCCTTGACCGTGCTCCGCCTGGAACCTGCCAACAGCGACTTTGCCCGCCGTGTGCAAGACAGTTTTGCACGCCAGGGCGCGATGCACACCCTGGGCGCCGAGCTGTCCTTGCTGGAGCCCGGTGCCGTCGATGTCTGCCTGGACTGGGCGCCCGGGCTGACGCAGCAGCATGGCTTTTTGCATGCCGGCATGGTTTCCACGGCGCTGGATTCCGCCTGCGGCTACGCAGGGCTGACCCTGATGCCGGCCGATGCTGCCGTGCTCACCATTGAATTCAAGATCAACTTGCTGGCCCCTGCCAAGGGCCAGCGCTTTCGCATGGAAGGCCGTGTGCTCAAGCCGGGCCGCACCATAACCGTGACCGAAGGGCGCGCCTACGCCATCGACGAAGGCCGCGAGAAGCTGATTGCCACCATGGGCTGCACGCTGATGTGCGTGCAGGGCCGCGATCTGGCCGATTGAGCCGGGCGGCGTTCTTTCCCCCAATTTCCACAGGAGACATGAGATGAGCCTTTCCAACCTGCCGGGCCTGAACTTCCAACTGGGCGAGGACATCGACGCGCTGCGCGATGCCGTGCGCGAGTTCGCACAGGCCGAGATTGCACCGCGCGCCGGCGAGATCGACCGCGACGACCAGTTCCCCATGGACCTGTGGCGCAAGTTCGGCGACCTGGGCGTGCTGGGCATCACCGTGTCCGAGCAGTACGGCGGTGCCGACATGGGCTACCTGGCCCACATGGTGGCGATGGAGGAAATCTCGCGTGCCAGCGCATCGGTGGGCCTGTCCTACGGCGCGCACAGCAATCTCTGCGTGAACCAGATCAACCGCAACGGCAATGAAGCGCAAAAGGCCAAGTACCTGCCCAAGCTGATCAGCGGCGAGCATGTGGGCGCGCTGGCCATGAGCGAGCCCGGCGCCGGCTCGGACGTGATCAGCATGAAGCTCAAGGCCGAGGACAAGGGCGGCTACTACCTGCTCAACGGCACCAAGATGTGGATCACCAATGGTCCCGATGCCGACACCCTGGTGGTCTACGCCAAGACCGAGCCCGAGCTGAACGCCCGCGGCGTGACTGCCTTCCTGATCGAGAAGGGCATGAAGGGCTTTTCCATTGCCCAGAAGCTGGACAAGCTGGGCATGCGTGGCAGCCACACGGGCGAGCTGGTGTTCGAGAACGTCGAGGTGCCGGCCGAGAACGTGCTGGGCGGCTTGAACAACGGCGCCAAGGTGCTGATGAGCGGCCTGGACTATGAGCGCGCCGTGCTGACGGGCGGGCCGCTGGGCATCATGCAGTCGGTGATGGACAACGTAGTGCCCTACATCCATGACCGCAAGCAGTTCGGCCAGAGCATCGGCGAGTTCCAGCTCATCCAGGGCAAGGTGGCGGACATGTACACCGTGCTGCAAGCGGGCCGCTCCTTTGCCTATACGGTCGCCAAAAACCTCGATCTGCTGGGAACCGAGCATGTTCGCCAAGTTCGCAAGGATTGCGCCAGCGTCATCCTGTGGTGCGCCGAGAAGGCGACATGGATGGCCGGCGAAGGCGTTCAAATCTATGGGGGTAATGGGTATATCAACGAATACCCACTGGGTCGTCTCTGGCGGGATGCGAAACTCTATGAGATCGGCGCCGGCACCAGCGAGATCCGTCGCATGCTGATCGGCCGCGAGCTGTTCGCAGAGACCTGCTGATCTTTCGCCTGCCTGCTGCGCCGTTCTTGAGTTTGACCCCAACAAAAGGATTGTTTATGAGCACAACCTCCATCGAAGAGCTGTTTGTCCACAACCGCGAATGGGCCCAGCAGGTGGAGCGTGACCGGCCCGGTTTCTTCACTGGGCTGATGGCGCAGCAAAAACCCCGCTACATGTGGATCGGCTGTTCCGACAGCCGCGTGCCCGCGAACCAGATCACGGGCCTGGAGCCCGGCGAGGTGTTCGTGCACCGCAACGTGGCCAACGTGGTCGTGCCCAGCGACCTGAACTGCCTGTCCACCATCCAGTACGCGGTGGACCAGCTCAAGGTCGAGCACCTGATGGTCGTCGGCCACTATGGCTGCGGCGGCGTGCTGGCGGCACTGGAGGATGTGCGCGTGGGCCTGGCCGACAACTGGATCCGCCACGTGAAGGACGTGCGCGACAAGCACCAGGCGCTGCTGGCCAGCCTGTCGCCGCAATGGCGCCATGACGCGCTGTGCGAGCTCAATGCCATCGAGCAGGTGATCAATGTGGCGCAGAGCACGGTGATGCAGGATGCCTGGGCGCGCGGCCAGAAGGTCACGCTGCACGGCTGGTGCTATGGCCTGAAGGACGGCCTGATCACCAATCTGCAGATGACCGTGCCCGGTGTCGGCGGCATCGCCAACATCCATGCCGAGGCTGTCGAGCTGGTCGCCAGCCGCCAGCGCGACTGAGCGGCCATGGCAGGCGGGACCCCGGGAGACTTCATGCCGATGCCTGCCCAGGACACCCTGCTTGCCCATGACATCGCGCGGGCGATGATGGATGGCTTCAACCGCCATTACCGCCTGTTCCGCGCCGAATCGGCCCGCGCCAAGCACCGCTTCGAGACGGCCGACTGGCTGGGCCAGCAGCGCGCGCAGCGCGAGCGCATCGAGTTCTACGACCTGCGCGTGCGCGAATGCGTGCGCCGGCTTGAAAAGGAGTTTTCGGCCGGCGCCCAGCCTATGCCGGTCTGGCAGCAGATCAAGCGCCACTACATCGGGCTCATGGTCAACCACCTGCAGCCGGAGCTGGCCGAGACCTTCTTCAACTCGGTCACCACCAAGATCCTGCACCGTACGCACTTCCACAACGACTTCATCTTCGTGCGGCCGGCCGTCAGTACGGAATACATAGAGAACCAGGAGCCGACCGCACGCCCGGCCTACCTGGCCTTCTACCCCACGCGCGAGACACTGTCGCAGACGCTGCGCGAAGTCGTGGAGCAGTTCGCGCTGCAGCGCCCCTTTGAAGACCTGGAGCGCGACATCGCCCGCCTGGCCGAGCGCCTGGAGCCCCAGCTGCAGGCCATGCGCCTGTACGCCAACTTCCAGATCCAGGTGCTGTCCAGCCTGTTTTTCCGCAACAAGGGCGCCTACATCGTCGGCAAGATCATCAACGGCTTTGCCGAGCTGTCCTGGGCCGTGCCCATCCTGCATGGGGACAACGGCCGGCTGGTGCTGCATGCGGCCCTGTTCGGCGAGAAGGACCTGCACGGCCTCTTCAGCTTTGCGCGTGCCTACTTCATGGTCGATACCGACGTGCCCAGCGCCTACGTGCAGTTCCTGCGCAGCCTCATGCCGCGCAAGCCGCGCGCCGAGCTGTACAACGCCCTGGGCCTGGCCAAGCAGGGCAAGACGCTGTTCTACCGCGACTTCCTGCACCACCTGCGCCATTCGCGCGACCAGTTCCGCATCGCGCCCGGCATCAAGGGCATGGTCATGCTGGTGTTCGACCTGCCCAGCTTTCCCTATGTGTTCAAGCTCATCAAGGACCGGTTCGCCGCGCCCAAGGAGATCACCCGCGAGCAGGTCAAGGCCAAGTACCGCCTGGTCAAGCAGCACGACCGCGTGGGGCGCATGGCCGACACGCTGGAGTACAGCCTGGTGGCCTTCCCGCGCGAGCGCTTCTCGGAGGCGCTGATCGCCGAGATCCTGGAGCACGCGCCCAGCCAGGTCGAGATCAGCGACCGCGACGGCGATGGCCGGCAGGAGGTCATCATCTCCCACCTCTACATAGAGCGGCGCATGGTGCCGCTGAACCTGCTGCTGCAGGAGTGCTTCGATGACGGGCTGGACCTGCCGGGACCGCGGCAGCGGCTGGAGAGCGCCGTGATCGAATACGGAAATGCCATCAAGGACCTGGTGGCCGCCAACATCTTCCCGGGCGACATGCTGTGGAAGAACTTCGGCATCACGCGCGGCGGCAAGGTGGTGTTCTACGACTACGACGAGATCGAATACCTGACCGACTGCCATTTCCGCCAGGTGCCTGCGCCGCGCAACGAGGAAGACGAGCTCAGCGGCGAGGTCTGGTATCCCGTGGGCCCGCGCGATGTGTTCCCGGAAACCTTCGCGCCCTTTTTGCTGGGCAATCCGGCCGTGCGCGAAGTTTTCATGCGCCACCATGCCGACCTGCTCGATCCCGCCTTCTGGCAGGGGCACCAGCAGCGCATCCGCGAAGGCCACGTGCACGACGTCTATCCCTACGAGCGCAGCCGCTGGCTGGCCTGACCCGTTTGTTTTCCCCTCACCATCACCACATCCAGGAGATAAGCATGCAAGACCCCATCGTCATCGTCGGCGCAGCCCGCACCCCCATGGGCGCATTCCAGGGCGACTTCGCCGATCTCGCGGCCCACGATCTGGGCGGCGCCGCCATCAAGGCCGCCGTGCAGCGTGCCGGCGTGGCGCCGGAGAAGGTGGACGAAGTGCTGTTCGGCAACTGCCTGATGGCGGGCCAGGGACAGGCGCCTGCGCGCCAGGCAGGCTTCAAGGGCGGCCTGCCGCGCAGCACGGGCGCCGTGACCCTGTCCAAGATGTGCGGCGCCGGCATGGAGGCCACCATCCTGGCCCATGACCAGCTGGTGGCGGGCAGCCGCGATGTGGTGGTCTCCGGCGGCATGGAGAGCATGACCAATGCGCCCTACCTGCTCAAGAAGGGCCGTGGCGGCTACCGCATGGGCCACGACAAGGTGTATGACCACATGATGCTCGACGGTCTGGAGGACGCCTACGAGCCGGGCCGCTCCATGGGCACCTTTGGCGAGGACTGCGCCGCCAAATACCACTTCACGCGCGAGCAGCAGGACGCCTACGCCATCGAAAGCGTCAAGCGCGCCCAGGCCGCCACGGAAAGCGGCGCCTTCGCGGCCGAGATCACGCCCGTCACCGTCTCCACGCGCAAGGGCGATGTCACGGTCAGCATCGACGAAGGCCCGGCCAAGGCCAAGCTGGACAAGATCGCCAGCCTCAAGCCCGCCTTCAAGAAGGACGGCACGATCACGGCGGCATCGAGCTCCAGCATCAACGACGGCGCCGCCGCCCTGGTGCTGATGCGCGAGTCCACGGCCAAGGAGCTGGGCTGCAAGCCGCTGGCGCGCATCGTCGCCCATGCCACGCATGCCCAGGAGCCCGAATGGTTCACCACGGCCCCCGTGGGCGCCACGCAGAAGGCCCTCAAGAAGGCCGGCTGGACGGCGGCGGATGTGGACCTGTGGGAAGTCAACGAAGCCTTTGCCGTCGTGCCCATGGCCCTGATGGCCGAATTGGGCGTGCCGCGCGACAAGGTCAACGTCAACGGCGGCGCCTGCGCGCTGGGCCACCCCATCGGCGCCAGCGGTGCGCGCATCCTGGTCACGCTGCTGCACGCCCTGCAGGCGCGTGGCGGCAAGCGCGGCCTGGCCACGCTGTGCATAGGCGGCGGCGAGGGAACAGCCATGGCGATAGAAATGGTCACCCCCTGAGGCGCTGCGCGCCCTCCCCCTGAAAGGGGGACGACACCCTCGGTGCGGGGCGGCGCGGCCGGCGTAGGCCCTTCCTCGGTGTCTCTGATTTGCATTGCGCCAGTTTTATGGGCAGCGCCACAGACGTCCAGAGAGCTAGACTTGGATCGGCCGATCCGCTATTACTTTGACCTCTCGACCATGATCACCAGCGAAGAACAGTTGCGCAGCCTGTATGCCATGCCGGCCGAAAGGGCCTTGCTCAAGCAGCAGGTGGACCTGGACCGGCATTGCCTGCGCTTCATTGCGCTGTCGCCGCTGTGCATCGTGGCCACGGGGGGCGCAGCGGGCTCGCTGATGGATGCCTCGCCGCGCGGCGGAAAGCCGGGCTTCATCAAGGCGCCCGACAACCAGACGCTGCTGATCCCCGACTCGGGCGGCAACAACCGCCTGGACAGCTTCAGCAACCTGATCGCCGATCCGCGCATCGGCCTGCTGTTCATGGTGCCGGGCTTCGACGAGACGCTGCGCGTCAACGGCGTGGCCAGGCTGCGTGACGAGGCCCACTACACGGCGCTGTTCGCCAACGAAGGCTTCCGGCCCAAGATCGTTCTGGAGATCCAGGTGCAGGAGGCCTATCTGCACTGCGCCAAGGCACTCATGCGCGCCCGGCTCTGGAAGCCCGAGTCCCAGGTGCCGCGCAACGTCATGCCGTCGGTGAACCAGATGGTCCACCAGCAGATCGGCCTGCCTGCGCCCACCGAGACGCAGGAGGCCATGGTCGAGCGCTACGAAAAACAGATCGCGGGCGAGCAGGGCCGCTGACCGTATTCCATTTGAAAGGTCGAAAGACATGGCAGTCACTCTGGTGTTGGGAGCCTCGCGCGGGCTCGGTTTTGCCTTGGTAGAGGCCTATACGGCCCAGGGCCGCAGCGTGGTCGCCACGGTGCGCAGCGAGGCCGATCGCGAGCGCGTCGAAGCCACGGGCGCCAAGGTGCTGCTGGTGGATGTGGCCGATCCGGCCAGCGTCAGCGGCCTGGCCTGGCAGCTCGATGGCGAGAAGATCGAGCTGGCGCTGTACGTGGCCGGAGTGTGGGATGCCCACAGCTCGGCCACGCCGCCCACGCGCGAGCAGTTCGACCGCGTCATGCACACCAATGTGCTGGGCGCCATGCAGGTGCTGCCCCAGGTGGCGCCGATGGTCGAGGCGGCGGGCGGCGTGTTCGGCCTGTTCTCCAGCGAGATGTCGCTGCTGGCCGGCGCCGAATCCGACGCCTGGCTCTACCGCGTCAGCAAGGCCGCGCTCAACATGGTCGTGGCCAGCGCCCAGCCGCAATGGCCCGGCGCCACCGTGGTCGCGCTGGACCCGGGCTGGGTGCAGACCGACATGGGCGGCGAGTCCGCCACCTTCACCGTGGAGCAAAGCGTGCAGGGTCTGGTCCGCACCCTGGCCGGCGTCACGCCGGCTGATCGGGGCCGCATGCTGCGCCACGACGGGCAGCGCATCGCCTGGTAGCTGCGGCCGGGACAACGAACAACGAAACAAGGAATCAGGAGACAAGACATGCTGCTCAACGCAGACCAGGAAATGATCCGTGACGCGGTGCGCGACTTCGTGCGCACCGAAATCACGCCCCATGCCGCACGCTGGGACAAGGAGCACCACTTTCCCAAGAACGTGCACCAGGGCCTGGCGGCGCTGGGTGCCTACGGCATCTGCGTGCCCGAGGAATACGGCGGCGCCGGCCTTGACTACCTGAGCCTGGCCCTGGTGCTGGAGGAAATCGCAGCCGGCGACGGCGGCACCAGCACGGTGATCAGCGTCACCAACTGCCCCGTCAACGCCATCCTCATGCGCTACGGCAGCGAGGCGCAAAAGCAGCAATGGCTGGCGCCGCTGGCGCGCGGCGAGATGCTGGGCGCCTTCTGCCTGACCGAGCCGCATGTGGGCTCGGACGCCTCGGCGCTGCGCACCACGGCCACCCGCGACGGCAACGACTACGTGATCAACGGCGTCAAGCAGTTCATCACCAGCGGCAAGAACGGCGACGTGGCCATCGTCATCGCCGTCACCGACAAGGCGGCCGGCAAGCGCGGCATAAGCGCCTTCATCGTGCCCACCTCCGCACCCGGCTACCAGGTGCTGCGGCTGGAGGACAAGCTGGGCCAGCACAGTTCGGACACGGCCCAGATCCAGTTCGAGGGCTGCCGCATCCCCGTCGCCAACCTCATCGGTGCCGAGGGCGAGGGCTACAAGATTGCGCTGTCGGCGCTGGAGGGCGGGCGCATCGGCATTGCCGCGCAAAGCGTGGGCATGGCGCGTGCGGCCTTCGATTGCGCGCTGCAGTACTCCAAGGAGCGCGAGAGCTTCGGCCAGCCCATCTTCAACCACCAGGCCGTGGGCTTTCGCCTGGCCGACTGCGCCACGCAGATCGAGGCCGCGCGCCAGCTGATCTGGCATGCGGCCAGCCTGCGCGATGCCGGCCTGCCCTGCCTGAAGGAAGCGGCCATGGCCAAGCTGTTCGCCAGCGAAATGGCCGAGCGCGTGTGCAGCGCAGCCATCCAGACCCTGGGCGGCTATGGCGTGGTCAACGATTTTCCCGTCGAGCGCATATACCGTGACGTGCGCGTGTGCCAGATCTACGAGGGAACGAGCGACGTGCAGAAAATTCTCATCCAGCGCGCCCTGGCCTGAGGCCCCTCACTATGCTGCGGGTCGGGCCGGATGGCCCCGTCACCCGCAGGGCTTAGCATGGAGCGTCGCCGGGACGGCGCCCGGGAGAGGCGGGCACCGGACTCCGGCAGGTTTGTGACCACCTTCGCAGGAGATCCCGACATGCCCATTGCTTCCGTCAACGGCCAGAACCTTTACTACGAGGACACGGGAGGGCGCGGCCCGGTCCTGGTGTTTTCGCATGGACTGCTCATGGACCACACCATGTTCGCTCCCCAGGTCCAGGCGCTGCAGGATCGCTATCGCTGCATCAGCTGGGACGAGCGTGGCCATGGCCAGACGGCGGACCCCGCGCATTGCGCTCCCTTCGACTACTACGACTCGGCCGACGACCTGGCCGCCCTGCTGGCGCACCTGGGCGTGGAGCGCGCGGTGCTGGTGGGCATGTCGCAGGGCGGCTATCTGTCGCTGCGCTGTGCGCTCATCCATCCCGAGGTCGTGCGTGCGCTGGTGCTGATCGACACCCAGGCCATGCTGGAAGACCCCGAGCAGATGCCCCACCACGAGGCGTTGCTGCGCGCCTGGATGGAGCATGGCCTCAGCGACGACATGGCGGCCACGGTGGAGCGCACCATCCTGGGCCAGGGCTGGAGCGGCGCGGCCGCCTGGCGCGCCAAATGGAAGAAGGCCACGCCCATCAACCTGGGGCAGAGCTTTCTGGCGCTGGCCCAGCGCGATGACATCAGCCCGCGACTGCCCGACATCCACGTACCGGCACTGGTCATCCATGGTACGGACGACATCGCCATCACGCTCGACCGTGCACGCGCCATGGCCAAGGCCTTGCCCAGGGCGCAGTGGGTGGAGGTGCCGGGGGCCGGCCATGCGGCCAACCTCACGCATCCGCAGCCTGTGAACCTGGCCATCGAGCGCTTCCTGGAGCAGCTCGACTAGGCTCAGACCGGCGGATCGCCGTCGTTCTCGCTGTCGCGGCGGCGCAGGACGACGGTGATGCTGCCGTCGGTCTCCAGCGTGGCGCGCTCCACCTCTCTGAGGTGCAGGCAGCCGCCCGCACGCAGCGCGGCCTCGATATCGTCGCGTGTGATGCGCTCCTCGCGCATCAGATCCTTGTTCAGGTGGCCGTCCGTGATCAGGGCCTGGGCCTTGCCGTCGATGAGCCGCTCCAGCGCGGGAAAACGGAAAGTCAGCCAGGACAGCAGCAGATGGCACAGGATCAGCGTGGAAGCCGAGATCATGCCGCCGATCAGCGAGTTGTCCCCGGCATTCATGGAGTTCTGAACGGCATTCGACAGGATGAGCAGCAGCACCAGGTCAAAGGGCGCGTACTGCCCCGTCTGGCGCCGCCCCGTCAGCCGAAGGAACACCAGCAAGAACAGGTAGACGGCCACGCCGCGCACCACGAACTCCCACCACGGGACCGACATTGAAAACATGGGCTCTCCTTACAGGCCCGAAGGCCCGCGGTCAGTATCATGGCCCGCCTGTCCTCCATCAAGAACCCGGTCGCAGCAAGGCGGCCGTGACTGACATGCACTCCTGCTCCCCCGCCGTCCTCTCCCAGGTTCCGCAAGTTCCGCAGGGCCAGCCGCTATGAGCGCGGCCGCCACCTCCCCGGCCTGTGCCTGTGGCCAGCACGATGCCAAGGGCCGGTCCCTGGCCTTCGATGCCTGCTGCGGCCGCTACCTGGACCATTTCGACGACTGCCCTGCGCCCGATGCCCAGGCCTTGATGCGCTCGCGCTACAGCGCCTTCGTGCGTGAGGACGCCGCCTACCTGCTGGCCACCTGGCACGCCAGCCAGCGGCCCGCCACGCTGGACTTCGAGCCCTCGGCGCGCTGGCTGGGGCTGGCGGTCAAGGACTTCCGAAGCACCGGCGAGGACCGCGCCGAGGTGGAATTCGTCGCGCGCTACCGCGTGGCGGGCCGCGCCGTGCGCCTGCATGAGCGCAGCCGCTTCGTGCGCGAAGGCGGGCGCTGGTTCTACGTGGATGGCGACCAGTTCTGAACACGACGGCGGCCCTGCGGAGCCGCTGTGGAAGCTGCAGCAGCGCCAGCGGCTGCTGCTGTCCATCGCATCGCGGGGCTCGTCCGAGGCGGCGGCCCTCATCATCCCCGGCATCGTGGTCTGGCTGCAGCGGCACGAAACGGGTGACTTCCAGGCGCCGCTGCTGCTGTGGTGGCTGGGCATGGCGCTCATGGCCTGCGTCTTCGTTGGTTTGCGGCGCCAGTTGCGTCGGGACCTGGGCGCTGCCGTGCCCTCGGCCGAGTTGCCAACGCGGCTGCAGCGCTGGGAGCGCGTGATGGGCCGCATGGCCTTGCTCAACGCCGGTTCCTGGGCGCTGGCCATACCGCTGACCCATGGCAGCGGCCATGAATTCCGGCTTTTCATCTACCTGGTGCTGTGCGGCGTCGTGGCCTCGGCCGCCACCTTTCTGGCGCCGGCGGCTGCCGTGTTCAAGCGCTTTTTCGGCGTGCTGTACGGCGCCATGCTGCTGGCCGTGGTCTGGTACTTCCCGAACAGGGGCCTGTACCTGCTGCCGCTGCTCATGCTGTATGGCGCCACCATCGCGCGCCATGCCTGGGGGGCGCGCCAGCTCATGCAGCAGCAATGGGCGCAGGAGCGTGACCGCCAGCTGCTGGCCGAGCGCTACCTGGCGGCCAAGGAGCAGGCCGAACAGGCGCTGGAGGCCAAGAGCCGCTTCCTGTCGGCCGCCAGCCATGACCTGCGCCAGCCCCTGCATGCCCTGGGCCTGCTGGTGGAGACCGCCCGCCAGCGCAATGCCGACGGCGCACTGGCAGGCGTGCTTGACGATGCCCAGGCCTGTGCCCAGTCGCTGGGCACCATGTGCAACGATCTGCTGGACCTGTCGCGGCTGGAGAACGGCACCTGGGAGCTGCGCGCCCAGGTGATGGACCTGCGCATTCTGCTGGGCGATGCCACGCGCCTGTTCGCGGCCGAGGCGCGGCAGCGCGGGCTGGTGCTGCGCTGGCGCGTGGCGCGCGGCATGGATAGCCTGGTGCGTGCCGACGAGGCCCTGCTGCGCCAGATGGTGTTCAACCTGCTGCACAACGCCCTGCGCTACACCCAGCGCGGCGGCGTGCTGCTGGCCGCCCGCGTGCACGGCGGGGGCTGGCGCATCGAGGTCTGGGACACGGGCCTGGGCATTGCGGCCGAAGACCGGCCCCATGTCTTCGCACCGCACTTTCGCGCGCGTTCCGGCCAGGCGGCCCGGCGCGCGGCCCAGCCTGCGGCCGAGCACCTGCCCGGCGTGAGCAGCCAGGGCCTGGGCCTGGCCGTGGTGGCCGCAGCGGCGCGCCGCATGGGCGTGGAGCATGGTCTGCTGTCCACGCCGGGACGGGGTTCGTGCTTCTGGCTGCAGCTGTCGCCCAGCCTGAACGTGCAAGCGGACCTGCCTCTGGGGCACGCGCAGGCGCAGGCAGGGGCAGGGGCCGAGGCTGCCGCGAATCCGCCAGGCCGCCCCCTGCTGCAGGGCCGGTGCTGGGTGGTCGATGACGATGTGCAGGTGGCACAGGCCCTGGCCGGCCTGCTGCGCGGCTGGGGGCTGACCGTGGACGTGGCGGCTGCGGGCCGCGAGGCGCAGGCCTGGCTGGCGGCGGGGCAGCATCCCGATTTCGTGCTGTGCGACCACCAGCTGGCCCATGGCGAGAACGGCTTTGCGCTGCTGCAGAACGTGCTGGCGCAATCGCCGCAGGCGGCGGGCGCCCTGCTCAGTGGCGAGCCGTCACCGGCGCTGGAGCAGCAGGCACAGGAACTGGGCTATCTGCTGCTGCGCAAGCCCGTGGATCCGCTGGCGCTGCGGGCCCTGCTTCAGCGCAGGCTGGCCGTGGCCGGCGCCTGAACCGTATCGGTCGGCGGTACGGAGGGCGGCAGCTCCAGCGCAATGCCCTGCATGCGCGTGATGGCGTCGATGCGGCTGTGCACGCCCAGGCGCTGCAGGGCGCCTGCCACATGCTCCTTGACCGTGTGCGGCGACAGGTGCAGCAACCGGGCAATGCTGGGATTGGGCAGGCCGCGCAGCACCAGGTCCAGAACCTGGGCCTGGCGCGGGGTGAGGCCCAGCTCGGCCGCCGTCATGCGGATGGCATGGGCGCCGCCCGGCGGCTGCGGCGCCAGCGGGGCGGCGGGGAACCAGGTCTCGCCGCGCAGCAGGGCCGCCACGGCCTGCTGCAGCACCTGCGGCGGCTGCGACTTGAGCACAAAGCCATGGGCCCCGGCCGCGCGTGCCTTCAGGGCAATCGCGCCATGCGTGTCGCCGCTGGTCATGAGCACGCGGCAGGCGGGCGCCAGCGTGCGGATTTCGCGCACCACGTCCGTGCCTGCGCTGGCACCCAGCCAGAAATCCACGATGGCCAGATGCGGCGATCCCCTGGCGGCCATGCACTGCAGGCCTTCGCCCGCATCGGCCACGGCATGGACTTCGGACAGGCCGAATTGTTTCAGGAACTCGGACACGCCCATGGCCGTCAGCGGGTGGTCGTCGATCACCAGGGCATAGCGCCCCGATTGGAGACAGGAGGAATCGGTCAGGAGGGAATGGCTGTGCATGGTCCGCGCGAAGGCATGTCGAAAGGGCTGGAGCGCCAGGGCGCGCCCGGATACACCTTGCGCACATCGTAACGATTACCCCCCGGCCGGGGGGTGACCGGATGTCGGCCAACTCCCCAAAATCGCCGCCGATGCCCTGAGATTCCGCATGGAACGGGCATGTATTCAACGAGAAGGGGAGATAGTCATGAAGATGGTACAGCTCACGCGTCGCAGCGCGGCATTGATGCTTCTGGGAACCCTGGCCGCCTGTGGCGGTGGCGGTGGTGGATCGGGAGAACCGGGCGGCGGAGATCCCGGCAATGGCGGAAATCCTGGCAACCCCGGTACGCCCGGCAACCCCGGCGGCACGCCCACGCCGGTGACCGGCCAGTACCGCATGGAGACCGGTGCGGAGAACTTCGACGCGGCCCTGTCCGCCATGAACGCGCTGGGGGCGCAGGGCTATGCCTTCACCTACAGCCTGGCCTCGGGCGGTACCGCCTTCCCCGTTCCCATCGGTGACTTCTACGTCACCGACACGGCCCACACCGGCACGCGCCTGGACTACCGCATGGTGCCGGACGTGGCGGGCGTCTCGGCCCTGGTGGCCCAGCTCAACGCACAGGGTGCGCAAGGCTACCTGTACAAGTCCGGCATGGCGTTCCCCAGCAGCACGCAGGACCTGCGCAACCTCTATGTGCGCAGCAGCAGCGCCGCAGCCACCTACAGCTACGAGACGCGCCCCGCCGTGGGTGCGCTGGACACGTCGGGCTTCACGCAGCAACTGGCCGAGATGAGCGGCCGGGGTTTCCGCTACATGGGCCCGCTGATCTCGGGCAACGAGATGTTCAACCTCTACGTCAAGGACTCCAAGGCGCCGGCCTTCGAGTACGCGGTGTTCGCATTGGCCGCGCCCTTCGGCATGGCCAACGGCACGGCGCTGAAGCAGCGCCTGGACGAGATGGGGGCCAAGGGCCACCTGCTGCGCGGCGCCCTGGTGCTGCGGGGCAATACCGAAGGCGTGCAGCTGTACGAAAAGAGCGGCGACCAGCAGGGCGCCATCGAGTACCGCGTCGAACCGGTGTCCCAAAGCGCCAGCCTCGCGCAGCGCCTGGAGCAGTTCAACCGCAATGCGGCCGAAGGCTTCTTCGCCTTCGGCGACGTGGTCACCGACGATGGCCGGTTCCATTCCATCTCGGTGCGCAACGTCCGCCGCATGGTGCATCCGCTGGCCGGTGCCTCCTTCCCCTGAGCAGGGCACAGGCATGCGCGGCCGGCGCATAATCCGGCCATTTTCCGCAGCAAGGGCGCCCCAGGGCGCCCTTGCTCAGTTTGTTTCGAGAATCCATCCATGACTGCTTTCGAGGCCGTGCTCTTCGACTGTGACGGCGTGCTCGTCGACAGTGAATCCATCACCAACCGCGTGCTGTGCACCATGCTCAATGAATCGGGCTGGCCCATCAGCACCGAGGAATGCCTGCGCGAATTCATCGGCAAGACCGTGCGCAGCCAGGCCGCGCTGATCGAGGCGCGCACCGGCAAGCCGCTGACCGACGCATGGATGGCCGCCTTCTACGAGCGCCGCAACGCCGCGCTGCGCGCCGAGCTGGTGGCCATTGACGGCGCGCTGTCCGCCGTCAGCCAATCCCATGCGCTGTGCGCTGGCCGCATCGCCTGCGCCTCGGGCGCGGACCGCGCCAAGGTGGAGATGCAGCTGGCCCAGGTCGGCATGGCCCCGTATTTCGAGGGCCGCGTCTTCAGCGGCCATGAGCTGCCGCGCAGCAAGCCCTTTCCCGATGTGTACCTGGCAGCCGCCGCCGCACTGGGCGTGGAGCCGGCGCGCTGCCTGGTCATCGAGGACACGGTGACCGGCGTCACCGCCGGCGTGGCCGCAGGCGCCACGGTCTGGGGCTACTTCCCGGCCGACCAGGGCCACGCATCGGCCGAGCAACTGCTCGAGGCCGGCGCCAGCTGCGTATTCGGCGACATGGGCGAGCTGCCGGCCATGCTGCGCGCCATCGGGCAGGCCAGCGCCAGCGCTTGAGCCTGAGCCTGAGCCGGCCCTAGCGCAGCTGCGGCGAAGGCGTCTCGTCCACGGCCTGCGCACGCGCGGCCTGCTGCTCGGCCTGCAGCGCCCGCTGGAAGGCGGGCCGCTGCTGCAGGCGCTGCCAGTAGGCCTGGGTGGCAGGCCCCCACTGCGGCTCCATCTCCAGGTGCGCCGACAGCATCAGCGCATAGCCCACGGCCACGTCGGCAGCGGTGAAGCGGTCTGCCGCGAGCCAGTGGCGCTGTTCCACGGCCTGCTCCACCGCGCGCAGCCGCGCAAGGAACCAGCGCTGGTAGTCCTGGGC
Source organism: Delftia sp. 11MD (assembly GCF_050907895.1). Lineage (NCBI taxonomy): Bacteria > Pseudomonadati > Pseudomonadota > Betaproteobacteria > Burkholderiales > Comamonadaceae > Delftia > Delftia sp. 11MD. The sequence goes on from NZ_CP194333.1 coordinate 725,188, forward strand.
CACCTGGGGCTGGCGCCGTTCGGCTGGCTCGAAGTGGGTGTAGCGCAGCACCAGGGTCTGCGGGAAGGTCAGCGTGGCATCGCTCATGTGCAGCCAGTTGAGGTAGGCGGCGAAGTCTGCCTCCTGCGGCTGCACGGACAGGCCCGCCCCGGGGTGCAGGGCGGCCAGGTATTCGCAGATGGCGGCTGACTCGGTCAGCCTGGCCTCGCCGTGGCGCAGCAGCGGCACCGTGCCCAGCGGGTTGAGTTCCAGGTAGCTGCGCTGCAGCACGCGCGGCGGAAACGGCAGCATGTGCAGCGTGTAGGGAAGCTGCAGTTCTTCGAGCATCCACAGCGCGCGGAAGGAGCGCGCGCTGACGCAATGGTGGAGATGGTGCATGCGCAAAGCCTAGGCCAGATGCGCGGACGGCGGCAGTCGCGCAGGATGCAAATCGCGCCAGGATGCGCGCGGCCCTCACTCGGGCCGGGCTCGTGCGCTCTTGCGGAATTCGGAGGGTGACAGCCCCGTCCACAGCCGGAAGGCGCGGATGAAGCTCTTGTCGTTGAGAAACCCGCAGGACTGGGCGATGCGCTTGATGGGCCGGCTGGTGCGCAGCAGCAGGGCCACGGCCCGCTCGCGCCGCACCTCGTCCTTGAGCGCCTGCAGCGAGGCGCCTTCTTCCTTGAGCTGGCGATGCAGGCTGCGCTGGGACAGGTGCAGCTGGCGCGCCAGCGTGTCGGCCGTCTGCAGGCATTCGGCGTCGGCCGCCAGCAGCTGGCGCACGCGCTGCACCAGCTGGCGCTCGCGCCGGTAGGGGCGCACCTGCAGCGGCAGGGCGCGCTGCAGCATGCGCTGCAGCGCGGGCTCGTCGCGCGTCAGCGGCATATCCAGAAAACGCGCGTCGAACTGGAGGCAGGCCCGGGCCGCGCCAAACTCCACCTCGCCCGGCGGGAACAGCAGCGCATACACGCCCGCATGCGGCGGGGGATCGAAGGGAAAGCAGGCACGCCGCAGCGGCAGCGGCTCATCGATGAACCAGCTGGCCAGGCCGTGGATATTGCGCAGCACCGACAGCAGGCAGAACTCGCGCATGGCGCCCAGCGTGGACAGCTCCTCGATGGCCAGCGTGGCCAAGCCGTCTTCCTGCGTCAGCGTGAGGCGGATGTCGTCGGCCAGCAGGCCATGGTGGCGGCACCAGCGCGCCAGTGCCAGGCCCAGCTGCTCGCTGCCCATGCTGGCGCGTGCCAGCATGCCGTAGCTGCCCCAGGGCAGGCGCCGGGAGAACCAGCCCAGGGCCTCGTCGTCGAGTTCGCGCATGGCGGCATCGGACAGTGCCTCCATCTGCAGCGCCGTGATGCACTCGTTGCGCTCTTTGACGGAGTCTGGCGCGATTTGTGCCTTCTCCAGGGCGGACAGGGCGCTGATGCCCCGGCGTTCGTAGGCCAGCATAATGGCCTGCACAAAGGCCATGGGCGTGACTGCAGGGTGTGCGGAGGCCATGGTGGCGGCCGCCTGGGGCAGGGGGGTCTTGACCAGCGAGGGGGTGAACATGCTGGCAATTATTGCAACCTTCGTGGCCTGTTCTGCTCGGGGTTGGCCCTTATGCTGCCACGCAATAGCTGCCGTGACGGGGCAGGCCACTGCATTTGCCCGTCCCAGGCGCCGCCGACGACACAGGAGACAACGCATGCCCGCCCAGAACGCCCCGCTCGCTTCCAGCCATGCCCAAGGCCGCACCGATGTGCCGCTGATCGAGCAGACCATCGGCGATTTCTTTGCCGACATGGCGGCCCGCCAGCCCGATCGCGAGGCCCTGGTCAGCCGCCACCAGGGCCTGCGCTACAGCTATGCCGGCCTGCACACCGAGGCGCGCCGCCTGGCCAGCGCGCTGCTGGGCCTGGGGCTGGACAAGGGCGACCGCGTCGGCATCTGGTCGCACAACAACGCCGAATGGGTGCTGATGCAGCTGGCCACGGCCCAGGTCGGCCTGGTGCTGGTCAACATCAACCCGGCCTACCGCACCTCCGAGGTGGAGTACGCGCTCAACAAGGTCGGCTGCAAGGCCCTGGTGACCATGGCGCAGTTCAAGACCAGCGACTACCTGGGCATGCTGCGCGAACTGGCCCCCGAGCTGGCCACGGCCGAGCCCGGCCGCCTGCATTGCGCGCGCCTGCCCCAGTTGCGCAGCGTGGTCTGGATCGACGTGGCAGGGCAGGGCGAAGAGCAGCCCGGCATGCTGCGCTTTTCCAGCCTGCTGGCGCGCGGTGATGCGCAGGATGCGCGCATCGACGCCGTGGCCGCCACGCTCAAGAACACCGACCCCATCAACATCCAGTTCACCAGCGGCACCACGGGCTTTCCCAAGGGCGCCACGCTGACCCACCGCAACATCCTGAACAACGGCTTTTTCATCGGCGAGTGCATGCGGCTGACGCCCGAGGACCGGCTGTGCATTCCCGTGCCGCTGTACCACTGCTTCGGCATGGTGCTGGGCAACCTGGCCTGCTTCACGCATGGCTCGGCCATCGTCTACCCGAATGACGGATTCGATCCGCTGCTGGTGCTGGAGACCGTGCAGGCCGAGCGCTGCACGGGCCTGCACGGCGTGCCCACGATGTTCATCGCCGAGCTGGACCACCCGCGCTTCAAGGAGTTCGACCTGAGCACGCTGCGCACCGGCATCATGGCCGGCTCGCCCTGCCCCATCGAGGTGATGAAGCGCGTGGTCAGCGACATGCATCTGTCCGAGATCACCATCGCCTACGGCATGACCGAGACCAGCCCCGTCAGCTGCCAGAGCGATGCCGACACGCCGCTTCAGCGCCGCGTGTCCACCGTGGGCAAGGTGCAGCCGCACCTGGAGGTGAAGATCGTCGACCCGGCCACGGGCGAGGTCGTGGCGCCCGGCGTCTCGGGCGAGCTGTGCACGCGCGGCTACTCGGTCATGCATGGCTACTGGGGGGACGAGGCCCGCACGCGCGAGGCCATCGACGACGAGGCCTGGATGCACACCGGCGACCTGGCCACCATGGACGAGCAGGGCTACGTGAACATCGTCGGCCGCATCAAGGACATGGTGATCCGCGGCGGCGAGAACATCTACCCGCGCGAGATCGAGGAATTCCTCTACCGCCATCCCCAGGTGCAGGACGTGCAGGTGGTCGGCGTGCCCGACGCGCGCTACGGCGAGGAGCTGTGCGCCTGGATCATCGTCAAGCCCGGCCAGACGCTGACCGAAGACGGTGTGCGCGACTTCTGCAAGGGCCAGATCGCCCACTACAAGGTGCCGCGCTACATCCGCTTCGTCGAGGCCTTCCCGATGACGGTGACCGGCAAGATCCAGAAATTCAAGATCCGCGACGAGATGATCGCCATGCTGGATCTGCGCCCGGCCAGGACCGCCTGAGGGCTGCTTTCATGCGCTGCCGCCAGCTGTCCACCGCGTGCCGCCTAGTGCGTGCCGCCTTCGGGCGCGGCCACGGCCGAGGCGGCAGCGCGGCGCGCCACCACCAGGCGCTTGCGCAGCGAGACCTCCTGCATGTCCAGCTCGCTGACCAGGCGGCGCAGAGACTCGTCGTTGATGCGGTGGGCCTGGCGCTCGGCGTAGAGCGCGTCGCGCTCCTGGTGGATGCAGCGCAGGCGCAGCTCGATCTCCAGCAGGTAGCGCAGCTTGCGCTGGCGCACGACTTCGGGCGCCTCGCGCTGGATCTCGATGCTGGAGGCCGTGCCGCTGCCGTCGTCCAGCAGCTGGACGCGGTTGCGGTACTCCTGCGTCAGGTGGCCCATGACCTCCTGGTGCATGGCCACCCATTCGGGCGTGTGGCCCTGGATCTCTTCCTCGCTCAGCGTCAGCCCGCCAATGGCGGACTGGCAGGCGGCCACGCGCGCCAGGCGCTCCTCGCGCACTGTGGGCGATTCGCCGGGCTGGGGCATGCGGCGCAGGATCAGCGGCAGGGCGATGCTGCCCAGCACCAGGGTGAACAAGATGGTGCCCGTGGCCAGGAAGACCAGCATCTCGCGGCCGGGGAAGGGCTGTCCGTTGTTCAGCAGCATGGGCACGGACAGCGCGCCGGCCAGCGTCACGGCGCCGCGTATGCCGGCCATGGTGGTGGCCAGGTTCAGCAGGTGCGAGGGGCGCTCTGCCATCTTTCCCTGGAAGTGGGCGCGAGCCAGGCTGCGCTGCACGCCCAGCGTCAGCCAGATCCAGCGCATCAGCAGCAGCGCGCTGGAGATGATCACCACATAGCCCACCAGCACCCACCATTCGCTGCCCGCATCGTGCAGCGTCACGCCGATGATGGAGGGCAACTGCAGGCCCAGCAGCAGGAAGATGGCGCCGTTGAACGAGGCTTCCACCATGCTCCAGGTGCCTTCGGTCTGCAGCCGCTCGCTGATGTAGCTGCTGCGCTCCAGGTCGGCGAAGTTGGTGGCAATGCCCGCGGCCACGGCCGACAGGATGCCCGACACGCCGATCTTTTCGCCCACGATGTAGGCGGCGAAGGGCAGCAGGATCAGCAGCAGCACCATCTGCGTGGCCGCCACGTCGCCCAGGCGGCGCGTGATGGTGCTGCGCGCATAGGAAAAGCCCCAGCCGATCAGCGTACCCACGCCCAGGCCGCCCAGGGCCATCCACATGAAATCCTTGGCCACCTCGGTCCACGAGAACAGGCCGGTCAGCGTGGCCGCGATGGCGAATTTCAGCGCCACCAGGCCCGAGGCGTCGTTGAGCAGGGACTCGCCCTCGAGGATGTGCATGGTCTTCTCGGGCATGCCCAGGTTGCGCGTGATGGCCGAGACGGCCACGGCATCGGTGGGCGAGACCACGGCGGCCAGCGCAAAGGCCACGGTCAGCGGCATGCCGGGCACCAGCCAGTGGATCAGCCAGCCCAGCCCCACCACCGTGAACAGCACCAGGCCCAGCGCCAGGCGCAGGATGGGGCGGTACAGCGCAAAGAACTCGCGCTTGGGAATGCGCCAGCCGTCGGCGAACAGCAGCGGCGGGATGAACAGCAGCAGGAACAGCTCGGGATCGAAGGCGATGTGCAGGCCCTTTTGCGGCCAGGCCATCAGCGCTCCCAGGGTGATCTGGATCAGCGGCAGCGGGATGGCGCGTACGTAGCGCGCGGCAATGCCCGTCAGCGCTCCCAGCAGCAGGACGAGCAAGACGATTTCAACGGTGTGCATACGGCATTTTCCCCAGGCCGGACCGCCGTTCTTTGCAGGACATTCGGAAAAACCAAGCGCCCGCATCGGGCAAACACAAGAAGAGGCCACACATGAGCATTCTGGGCACCCAACTCAATCCGCGTTCGGCGGACTTCCTGGCCAATGCCGCGGCCATGCGCGCCGTGGTCGAGGACCTGCAGGCCCAGGTGGCCAAGGTCGCCGAGGGCGGCGGCGAGGCCGCGCGCGCCAAGCACGTGGCGCGCGGCAAGCTGCTGCCGCGCGACCGCGTGGCCATGCTGCTGGACCCGGGCACGCCCTTCCTGGAGATCGCCCCGCTGGCTGCGCTCAACATGTACCGCAACGATGCACCCGGCGCGGGCCTGATCGCCGGCATCGGGCGCGTCAGCGGCGTGGACTGCATGATCGTCTGCAACGACGCCACGGTGAAGGGCGGCACCTACTACCCGATGACGGTGAAGAAGCACCTGCGCGCCCAGGAGATCGCCGCGCAGAACCGCCTGCCCTGCATCTACCTGGTGGACTCGGGCGGCGCCAACCTGCCCAACCAGGACGATGTGTTCCCCGACCGCGAGCACTTCGGCCGCATCTTCTTCAACCAGGCCAACATGAGCGCCGAGGGCATTGCCCAGATCGCCGTGGTCATGGGCTCGTGCACGGCCGGCGGCGCCTATGTGCCGGCCATGAGCGACGAGTCCATCATCGTCAAGAACCAGGGCACCATCTTCCTGGGCGGCCCGCCGCTGGTGAAGGCCGCCACGGGCGAGGTGGTCAGCGCCGAGGACCTGGGCGGCGGCGACGTGCACACGCGCCTGTCGGGCGTGGCCGACCACCTGGCCCACAACGACACCCACGCGCTGGCGCTGGCGCGCCAGGCCGTGGCCAACCTCAACCATGCCAAGCAGCCTTCGGCTGGCGACCTGCCGCCCGAGGCGCCGCTGTTCGACGGCGGCGAGCTGTACGGCGTGATCCCCGTGGACACGCGCAAGCCCTTCGACGTGCGCGAGATCATCGCCCGCGTGGTGGACGGCAGCCGCTTCGACGAGTTCAAGGCCCGCTTCGGCGCCACCCTGGTCTGCGGCTTTGCGCGCATCGAGGGCATGCAGGTGGGCATCATCGCCAACAACGGCATCCTGTTCAGCGAATCGGCCGTCAAGGGCGCGCACTTCATCGAGCTGTGCTGCCAGCGCAAGATCCCGCTGGTCTTCCTGCAGAACATCACGGGTTTCATGGTGGGCCGCAAGTACGAGAACGAAGGCATTGCCCGCCACGGCGCCAAGCTGGTCACGGCCGTGGCCACGGCGGCCGTGCCGAAGTTCACCATCATCATCGGCGGCTCCTTCGGCGCGGGCAACTACGGCATGTGCGGCCGCGCCTACTCGCCGCGCTTCCTGTGGATGTGGCCCAACGCGCGCATCTCGGTCATGGGCGGCGAGCAGGCGGCCAGCGTGCTGGCCACCGTCAAGCGCGACGGCATCGAGGCCAAGGGCGGCCAGTGGACGGCCGAGGAGGAAGAGGCTTTCAAGGCCCCCATCCGCCAGCAGTACGAGGATCAGGGCCACCCCTATTACGCGACGGCGCGCCTGTGGGACGATGGCGTCATCGACCCCGCCGACACGCGCCGCGTGCTGGCGCTGGGCCTGGCGGCCACGCGCAACGCGCCCATAGCGGACACGCGCTTCGGCGTGTTCCGCATGTGACGGCGGCTTCCCTTTCCTTGCAGCGAGGTACTTCATGAAAACCACCGCACTGACCCTCGAATTCCAGGGCCCCCTGGCCACCATCACGCTGACCCAGCCCGAAGTGCGCAATGCCTTCAGCGACGAGGTCATTGCCGACATCACCCACGCCTTCCACGCCGTGGGCAAGCGCAGCGACGTGCGCGCCGTGGTGCTGGCCGCCGAGGGGCCGGCCTTTTGCGCGGGCGCCAACCTCAACTGGATGCGCCGCATGGCCGACTACTCGCGCGACGAGAACCGCGAGGACGCCGGCCTGCTGGCCGAGATGCTGCGCGTGATCTACGAATGCCCGCAACCCACCATCGCGCGCGTGCAGGGCGATGTCTATGCGGGCGGCATGGGCCTGGTCGCGGCCTGCGACATGGCCGTGGCCGCCGAGGGCGCGGGCTTTTGCCTGTCCGAAGTGAAGATCGGCCTCATCCCCGCCACCATCAGCCCCTACGTGATCCGCGCCATGGGCGCGCGCGCCGCCCACCGCTACTTCCTGACCGGTGAGCGCTTCGACGCGGCCGAGGCGCTGCGCATCGGCTTCGTGCACCGCGTCGTGCCCGCCGAAGAGCTGGACAACGCCGTGGACGGCCTGCTCAAGCACCTGGTCAGCGCCGGTCCCGCCGCCGCCCGCGCCTGCAAGCGCCTGGTGATCGACGTGGCCGAGCGCGAGATCAACGAGCAGCTGATCGCCGCCACCGTCGAAGGCATCGCCGACATCCGGGCCAGCGCCGAGGGCAAGGAGGGCGTGCAGGCCTTCCTCCAAAAGCGCAAGCCGGCCTGGCTGGCCTGACACGCGCAGGCTGCCCATTCATCGCGCCACCACCGAGCAACGCCGAGCCAACGCCGAGCCAACACCATGAGCACCCTGACCGACTCCCTCGTCCAGTGGCTGCAGTCCGTGGGCCTGTACCCGGGCCCGGCCGTGCACCACACGGTCAGCGAGGCGGCTGGCGAAGTGGCCGAGCGCGTGGGCCAGGCCACCAGCGGCATGGACATGGCCGGCCTGCTGGCGCTGGCCGCCGCACTGGGCTGGGCCAGCGGTTTCCGGCTCTACGCCGTGGTGTTCGTGACCGGGCTGCTGGGGGCGCTGGGCTGGGTGGTGCTGCCGGGCGGGCTGCATGTGCTGGAGCATCCGGCCCTGCTGTTCGCCAGCGGAGCGCTGCTGTTCGTGGAGTTCTTCGCCGACAAGATCCCCGGGGTGGACTCGGTCTGGGACCTGCTGCAAAGCGTGATCCGCATCCCGGCGGGCGCGGCGCTGGCGGCCGGCGTCTTCGGCGCCGACAGCGCGACCATGGCCACCATGGCGGCCCTGATGGGCGGCTCGCTGGCCCTGTCCAGCCAGGTGGCCAAAAGCACGACGCGCGCGGCCATCAACACCTCGCCCGAGCCGTTTTCCAACGTGGGCGCCAGCCTGGTGGAGGACGGCGCCTCGGTGGGCGCGATCTGGCTGGCGCTCACGCACCCGCTGGCCTTCGCCGCCGTGCTGCTGGTCGTGGTCATCGCGCTGTGGCTGCTGACCTGGGCGCTGTGGCGCTTTCTCAAGGCCGTGGTGCAGCGCCTGCGCGCGCTGTTCGGCGGGTCTCCCGCGATGAATCAAAAACCATAGCCGCCGGTCGCCGAATGACCGGGGCTGCAGAGAAAATACTGGAGATAACGCATGTTCAAGAAGATCCTGATCGCCAACCGCGGTGAAATCGCCTGCCGCGTCGCGGCTTCCGCCCGCCGCATGGGCGTGCGCACCGTGGCCGTGTACTCGGACGCCGATGCCCGCGCCAAGCATGTGCAGGCCTGCGACGAGGCCGTGCACATCGGCGGCAGCGCCCCCAAGGACAGCTATCTGCGCTGGGAACGCATCCTGGAGGCCGCCAAGGCCACGGGCGCCCAGGCCATCCACCCCGGCTACGGTTTTCTCAGCGAGAACGAGGAATTCGCCCAGGCCTGCGCCGATGCCGGCCTGGTCTTCATCGGCCCGCCGCCCTCGGCCATCCGCGCCATGGGCCTGAAGGCGGCCTCCAAGCAGCTCATGGAAAAGGCCGGCGTGCCCCTGGTGCCCGGCTACCACGGGGCCGACCAGGACCCGCAGCTGCTGCAGCGCGAGGCCGACCGCATCGGCTACCCGGTGCTGATCAAGGCCAGCGCCGGCGGCGGTGGCAAGGGCATGCGCCTGGTCGAGCGCAGCGAGGACTTTGCCGCCGCCCTGGCCAGCTGCCAGCGCGAGGCCATCAACAGCTTCGGCGACGATGCCGTGCTGGTCGAGAAATACGTGCTGCGCCCGCGCCACATCGAGATCCAGGTCTTTGGCGACACCCAGGGCAACTGCGTCTACCTGTTCGAGCGCGACTGCTCGGTGCAGCGCCGCCACCAGAAGGTGCTGGAGGAGTCCCCCGCGCCCGGCATGACGCCTGCGCTGCGCCAGAAGATGGGCGAGGCCGCCGTGGCCGCCGCCCAGGCCGTGAACTACGTGGGCGCGGGCACGGTGGAATTCATCGTCGAGCAGCCCGGCGGCTACGACCAGCCCGAGGCCATGAAGTTCTACTTCATGGAAATGAACACCCGCCTGCAGGTCGAGCACCCGGTGACCGAGGCCATCACGGGCGAGGACCTGGTGGACTGGCAGCTGCGCGTGGCCAGCGGCCTGCCCCTGCCCAAGCGCCAGGACGAGCTGCGCATCACCGGCCATGCCATCGAGGCGCGCATCTGCGCAGAAAACCCCGACAACGGCTTCCTGCCCGCCACCGGCACCCTGCATGTCTATCGCAAGCCCGACTGCGCCAGCTTCCGTGTCGGCGACGTGCGCGTGGACGACGGCGTGCGCGAGGGCGATGCCATCAGCCCCTTCTACGACTCCATGATCGCCAAGCTCATCGTGCATGGCGACACGCGCGAACAGGCGCTGGCGCGGCTCGATGCCGCCCTGGCCGAGACACGCATCGTGGGCCTGGCCACCAATGTGCAGTTCCTGCGCCAGGTCATCGCCAGCGATGCCTTTGCAACCGCCAAGCTGGACACGGCGCTGATCGAGCGCGAGAAGCAGCATCTGTTCCACCAGCAGCGCCTGCCGCAGGCCCAGGCCGTGGCCGCCGCCGTGGCCCAGGTACTGCAGGCCGAGCGCGCGCAGGAAACCGCCGACCCCTTCAGCCGCCGCGACGGCTGGCGCTCGCACGGCGTGGCCGAGCGGCGCTGGGACTTCCGCCAGGGCGAGGCCGCCGTGCCCGCGCGCCTGCGCTACCTGCATGACGGCGCGCTGCAACTGGCCGTGGGCGAGGGCGAGTCCCTCGCCGAGGGCCTGCTGTCCTGGCAACAGGCCGGGGACGGCGCCTTCGACGTGCAATTCGCGGGCCAGCGCCTGCGCGCCCAGGTCCATGTGCTGGGCGAGCAATGCCATGTGTTCGCTCCCCAGGGCGCGGCCGTGCTGGGCCTGGCCGATCCGCTGGCCCATGCGGGCGATGTGCATTCGGAAGGCGGCCGCCTGACGGCGCCCATGCCGGGCAAGGTGGTCTCCTTTGCCGTCAAGGCCGGCGACAAGGTCAGCAAGGGCCAGCCGCTGGCCGTGATGGAGGCCATGAAGATGGAGCACACCATCGCCGCGCCCGGCGACGGCGTGGTGGCCGAACTGCTGTATGCGCCCGGCGACCAGGTGACCGAAGGCTCCGAGCTGCTGCGCCTGGAAAGCTGAGCCCGCAGGCAAGACAGTTTTGCGCAAAAGTCGCGCGTGGGCGTCGCCAGGCCGTTAGGCTTGGCCACCTATGCGAGTGACTTTCTGCTGCGAAGACACCAGGCCCGACGCCTGGCTGCAAGGACTGCGCGCGGCCCTGCCGGGCGCCGAGGTGGACATCTGGTCGCCGGGCGCGCCGCAGGCCGACTACGCCCTGGTCTGGGCGCCACCCCAGCGCTTCATCGACGAGCAGCCGGGCCTCAAGGCCCTGTTCAACATCGGTGCCGGCGTCGATGCGCTGCTGCCGCTGCGCCTGCCGCCTGACCTTCGCGTCTACCGCCTGGAGGACGCCGGCATGGCCGTGCAGATGGCCGAATACGTCAGCCAGGCCGTGATCCGCTTCTTCCGGGGCCTGGACGGCTACGAGGCCGACATGGCCGCCGGCCTGTGGCAGCACCGGCCCAATCCCCGGCGTGCCGACTACCCCGTGGGCGTCATGGGACTGGGCCGCATGGGCGAGCGCGTGGCGCGCGCGCTGGCGGTGTTCGATTTCCCCGTCAACGGCTGGAGCCGTACGCCGCATGCCATCGACGGCGTGCGTGGCTTCTGCGGCCCGCAGGACTTCGACGTCTTTCTGCGCGCCACCCGCATCCTCGTCAACCTGCTGCCGCTGACCCCCGAGACCGACAGCATCATCGACGCGCGCAGCCTGGCCCTGCTGCAGCCGGGCGCCTATGTGATCAACGTGGGACGCGGCGGCCATGTGGCGGACGAGGACCTCGTCGCTGCCATCGACGGGGGCCATGTGTCCGGCGCGTTGCTCGATGTGTTCCGCACCGAGCCGCTGCCCGACGGCCATGCCTTCTGGCGGCATCCGCGCATCACGCTCACGCCCCACACTTCGGCGCGCACCCTGGCGCGCGACAGCGTGGAGCAGATCGTGGGCAAGGTCGCGGCGCTGAGCCGGGGCGAGGCCGTGAGCGGCCGCGTGGACCTGCAGCGCGGCTACTGACGGGCGCGCTCAGTCCAGCGTCACGCCGGTGCTGCGCACCAGTGCACCCAGGCGCTGGGAGTCGCTCTTGATCAAGGCACCGAATTCGGCCGCCGTGCCGCCCACGGCTGGCGTGCCGATGGCCTCCCAGCGCGTGCGAAAGGCCGGGTCCTTGAAGATGGCGTTGACCGTGGCATTGAGTTTGTCGATGGCGGCGGGCGGCGTGCCCGCGCGCACGGCAATGCCATGCCAGCCCGTGATCTGGTAGCCGGGCACGCCGGCCTGGGCCATGGTGGGCACGTCGGGCAGCACCTTGCTGCGCTCGGCCGAGGTGACGGCCAGCGGGATCAGGCGCCCGCCCTGGATGTGCTGCAGCGAGCTGCCCACGATGTCGAACATCACGCCCACCTGGCCGCCGATCAGGTCGTTGAGCGCCGGTCCCGCACCCCGGTAGGGCACATGGCCCAGCTTGACCTGCTCCATGGAGTTGAACAGCTCGCCCGCCAGGTGCTGGGGCGTGCCGTTGCCGGCCGAGGCAAAGCTCAGTGTCTTGCCCGTTTTGGCCAGGGCCAGCAGCTCGGCCACGGTCTTGACGCCCAGCGAGGGATGGACCTCCAGCACCAGCGGGAAGGCCGACACCTGCACCACGGGCTCCAGGTCCTTGAGCGGGTTGAAGGGCATGCTCTTGTACAGCGAGGAATTCACGGCCATGGGGCCGCTGGCGGCCAGCGCCTGCGGGGTGACCGGCAGGGCTCGGTGGTCGGCCGGCTGCTTGTAGGCGCCGTTGGGGGCCACGGTGATGATCAGTGGGTCGTTCCACTGCGAGGTGGGTGACGTGGGTGACGTGGGCGACGCGGTTGACGTGGGGCCGGCGTGCTCATGGCGTGTCCTGTGCCTGCTCCGGCACCGGCAGCTCGCTGGCCAGCAGGGCCAGGCCCTGGCGCAGCAGCGCGTCGTAGCGGGCACGCTCGGCCAGGCGGCGGTCCTCGGGCCAGTCGAAGAAGCCCTTGCCGGTCTTCATGCCCAGATCGCCGCGCGCCACGCGATCGCGCAGGGCCTGGGCCGGCACATCGGTGTTGGACAGCGTGGGGTACATGGTGGCGGCCGCTGCGCAATGCACCTCGATGCCCGCATGGTCGCGCTGCAGCACGGGGCCGGCCGCCAGGAAGCGGAAGCCGAAGCCGAAGCGCACGGCGGCATCCACGTCCTCGGGCGAGGCAATGCCCTCGTCGATGAGGGCGAAGGCCTCGCGCGACAGCGCATGCTGCATGCGGTTGGCCAGAAAGCCGGGCTTGTCCTTCTTCACCAGCACCGGTACGCTGCCGCAGCCGCGCATGAAGGCGTGCAGCCACTGGCCCAGGGCCGGGTCGCTGCGCTCTCCCAGCACCACCTCCACCAGTGGCACCAAATGGGCGGGCATGAAGAAGTGCAGGCCCAGCATGCGCTGCGCCGTGGGCAGGCCGCTGGCGATGGCGCTGATGGGAAAGCCCGAGCTGTTGCTGGCCAGCACGGCGTCGGCCGGCGCATGCGCCTGCAGCTCGGCGAACAGCGCCTGCTTGGCGTCCAGCCGCTCGGTGATGCATTCCACCACCAGGGCCACGCCGTCCCAGGCCACATCCTCCAGCGCCGCGCAGACCGAGACCTGGGACGCGCACCGGGCAAAGCCGGCCGTGGCCAGCTCGATGGCAATGTGCTGCAGCAGCAGCTCGCGCCGTGCCGCGCCGGGGTCGACCACGGTCACCAGGGCGCCGCCCCGGGCCAGGACCACGGCCACATCGGCACCCATGGTGCCTCCCCCGACGACCACCGTGCGCGCGTGGCGCGGCGAACTGCTGTGCATGCTGTCTCCTGCTGATCTCATGGATTTGAGGCGCAGTCTAGGCAGACGTCATTGAACGGTAAAGACGCATTTTTCGATAAACTGATCGGCCATGAAGATCAATTGGTCGGCCCGCGAGGTCGATGTCTTTCTGGCGCTGGCCGATTCGCTGAGCTTTCGGCGCACGGCGCTGCAGATGCACCTGTCGCAGTCGGCCGTCTCGGGCACGCTGGCGCGGCTGGAAGAGATGCTGGGCGCGCGCCTGTTCGAGCGCACCACGCGCGCCGTGGAACTGACCCAGGCCGGCGAGGTCTTCGCCGAGCAGGCGCGCATCCTGCGCCACCAGATGGACGAGACCGTGCGCCGCGTGCAGGAGGTGGCCCAGGTGCAGGTGGGGCGGCTGGCGCTGGCGGCCCTGCCTTCGCTGGCCGCGGGCCTGCTGCCCCGCGTGCTGGCGCGCTTCGCGGCCGAGCATCCGGGCGTGCACCTGGAGCTGTTCGACAGCCTGGCCGGGCCGGCCTTCGACATGGTGCGCGCAGGCCGCGTGGACTTTGCGCTCACGGCGGCCAACCCCGCCTATGCCGACCTGGACTACCTGCCGCTGGCCTCCGACCGCTTCGTGCTGCTGCTGGGCCGCGGCCATGCGCTGGCGCGCGGGCGCGGTGACCTGGGCTGGGCCGACGTGGCCCATCTGCCCCACATCTCCATGCCGGCCGGCACCAGCGTGCGGCAGTACGCCGACGAGGCCCTGCTGACCCACGGCATACGCTTTGCGCCCCAGTACGCCGTGGAGCACCTGGCCACCATCGCGGCCATGGTGGCTGCCGATCTGGGCGTGAGCGCGCTGCCGCTGCTGGCCGCGCAGGTGGTGCAGCGGCCGGAGGTGGTGGCGCGCCCGCTGGCACGGCCGGTGCTGCGCCGCCCCATCGGCCTGGTGCGCCTGAGCGGCCGCCGCCTGTCGCCGGCTGCCGCGCGCATGGTGGAGATGCTGCGCGAGGAAATGGCGGCCCTGCCGGGCTGAACGGGGCGCTGGCAGCCGTTGTGCATGGCCCGGCAGGATATGGGGTGGTGCCCGGACCTGCAAGACTGGACAATAGGGGCCGTACCCGTCATCCCGGTGAGAACACCCCATGAGCATTCCTTCCCGCGTCAAACTCGTCGATGTAGGCCCCCGCGACGGCCTGCAGAATGAAAAACAGCCCGTGCCCGCCGCCGTCAAGATCGAGCTGGTGCACCGCCTGCAGGAAGCCGGCCTCAAGGAAATCGAGGTCACCAGCTACGTCAGCCCCAAATGGGTGCCGCAGATGGCCGACAACGCCGAAGTCATGGCCGGCATCGTCCGCCGCCCCGGCGTGCGCTACAGCGTGCTCACGCCCAACATGAAGGGCCTGGAGGCCGCGCTGTCGGCGCCGCGCGAACTGTGGCCCGACGAGATCGTGGTCTTCGGCGCAGCCAGCGAGGCCTTCAGCCAGAAGAACATCAACTGCTCCATTGCCGAAAGCATCGACCGCTTCGCCCCCGTGGCCGAGGCCGCACGCGCCCAGGGCATCTACGTGCGCGGCGCCATGAGCTGCACCGTGGGCTGCCCCTACGAAGGCGAGATCGCCCCCGAGCGCGTGGCCTACCTGGCCGGCCTCATGAAGGGCATCGGCGTGCAGCATGTGGGCGTGGCCGACACCATCGGCGTGGGCACGCCCGTCAAGGTGCGCAAGGCCATCGAGGCCACGCTGCAGCACTTCGCCATCGACGATGTCTCGGGCCACTTCCACGACACCTACGGCCAGGCCGTGTCCAACACGCTGGCCGCGCTGTCGCTGGGCGTGTGGCAGTTCGACACCTCGGTGGCGGGCCTGGGCGGCTGCCCCTACGCCAAGGGCGCCACGGGCAATGTGGTCACCGAGGACGTGGTCTACATGCTGCAGGGCATGGGCATAGAGACCGGTATCGACCTGGACAAGCTGATTGACGCCGGCCAGTTCATCAGCGACCACCTGGGCCGCCCCACGCAGTCGCGCGTGGCCAAGGCTCTTTTGACGAAACGCGCCAGCGCGGCGGCATGCGAGGCGGTGTGAGCATGTGCGGATCTGAACTCCACCATCTTCCCGAAGGCGTGCAGCGCGTGGCGGCCTTCCTGCAGCAGGCCGGCCATGGCGAGGGGCCGCGCATGCTGGACGGCGCGGCGCGCACGGCCCAGGAAGCGGCCGACCAGCTGGGCATCCTCGTGGGCCAGGTGGCCAAGAGCATCATCTTCCGCCGCCGCAGCGACGGCGTGGCCGTGCTGGTCGTGGCCTCGGGCGACCGCCGCGTGGACGAGAAGAAGGTCGCGGCCCTGGTCGGCCCCGTGGGCCGTGCCGACGCCGATTTCGTCAAGGCGCAGACGGGCTTTTCCATCGGCGGCGTCAGCCCCGTGGCCCATGCCAACACGCCCGTGACCCTGGTGGACCGGGAACTGCAGCGTTTCGACACGGTCTGGGCGGCCGCCGGCCATCCGCATGCGGTGTTCGCGGCCACGCCGGCCGCGCTGCAGGCCCTGGCCGGTGCGCCCTGGGCCGACGTGGTGCAGGAGGTGGCGGCATGATGGGCCCCAAGGAAATGCTGGCCCACAAGGCCGGCGCAGCCTTCGCTGCGCGCGCTGACGACGAGCCCGTGCCATCGCCCTGCATCTCGGTCTGCCGCATGACGCCGGACCGCAGCCATTGCGAAGGGTGCTTTCGCACCATCGACGAGATCCGTGCCTGGTCCAAGTCCGATGCGTCCCAGCGCCTGGTCATCTGGAACGCGCTGCTCGAGCGTGCGGGCATCACGGTCGCCGTCCCCTAGACCCCCCTGGACTGCACTGCAGGAGCCTGCCGCCATGAAGCAGATCACCTTCCATCTCGACTTCGTCTCGCCCTATGCCTGGCTGGCCTTCGAGCAACTGCCTCAGGCCCTGCAGGGCATCAGCCACCACATGCAGTACCGCCCCGTGCTGCTGGGCGCGCTGCTGCAGCGCCATGCCAACCCGGGGCCGGCCGGCATTGCGGGCAAGCGCGAGTGGACCTACCGCCATGTGAGCTGGCTGGGCCATGCCACGGGCGTGGGGCTGGACATGCCGGCCCGCCATCCGTTCAACCCGCTGCCGCTGCTGCGCCTGGCGCTGGAATGCAGCGACGACGGCACGGTCAACCGCTTTGTCGCGGGCACGGTGCTGCGCCATGTCTGGCTGGGCGGCGCCGACGCGCTGGACCCTGCGCGGCTCGACGCCCTGCGCGCCACGCTGGCGCCACAGCTGCGCACGGATGCGGCGGACAACGCCAAGCGCCTGCTGCGCGAGAACACCGACGCCGCGGCCGCGCAAGGCCTGTTCGGCGTGCCGGCCTGGGAAGTCGACGGCCGCCTCTTCTGGGGCCTGGACAGCCTGCCCATGCTGCGCGCCTACCTGGAAGGCGACAGCTGGTTCGACAGCGGCTGGGACGCGGCTGCAAGCGTGGAGCAAGGCCTGAAGGTTTGAATGGCGGGGCTGGAACAACGGCCCCGCCCCATGCCCAACGCCTTCAACTTCGCCGCCTCGCCCTTCGACTGCCTCACGCCCGACGAACAGGCGCTGGTGCGCGATGGCGTGGACATCGCCTACTTCCCCGAGGGCGCCGTGGTGCTGGACGCCGGCTCGGCGCCCACCCACCTCTTCGTCATCATCAAGGGCCATGTGGTGCAGACCGAGGGCGACGAGGTGCTGGCCAGCTACGGCCCCGACGACAGCTTCGACGGCCGCGCCCTGGTGGCCGGCCGCACGGGCAGCCGCTTCACCGTGGCCGAGGAGCTCATCGCCTACCAGCTTGCGCGCGAAACCGTGGGCGAGCTGATCGCGCGCAACACGGCCTTTGGCGCCCTGCTGTTCTCCGACCTGGGCCACAAGCTGGGCACATTGGCCCAGCGCGCCGACCGGCACGAATTGCAGTCGCTGACGCTGGCGCGCGTGGACCAGGCCTATCTGCGTGCCGCCCATGTGGTGGATGCGGCCACCGACATCGTCTCCGTGGTGCGCCTGTTCCATGCCGAGCGCACGACCAGCGTGCTGGTCTCGGGACTGCCGCAGGGCGGCCTGGGCATCTTCACGGGCACCACGCTGCAGCGCGCCATCCTCGACGGCCGCCCGCTGGAGCGGCTGGCCGTGGGCGAGTTCGCCAGCCAGCCCGTGTTCACCGTGCGCGCCGACGACCAGCTGGGCGATGCCCTGGTCGTGCTGCTGCGTGCGCGCGTGCACAGGCTGGCCGTGCTCGATGCACAGGGCCAGGTGCTGGGCATCCTGGAGGCGCTGGACCTGTTCAGCTTCCTGGCCAACCACTCCCACCTCATCACGGTGCAGATCGAGCAGGCCGCCGACCTGCAGGCGCTGGAGCAGGCGGCTGCCCAGATCACGCGCCTGGTGGCCGCCCTGCACCGGGGCGGCACGCGCATTGCCCTCATGGCGCGCCTGGTGCAGCAGCTCAACGCCCGTTTGTTCGAGCGTGCCTGGCAGATGCTGGCGTCGCCGGACCTGGTGGCCCACAGCTGCCTCTTCGTCATGGGCAGCGAGGGGCGCGGCGAGCAATTGCTCAAGACCGACCAGGACAACGGCCTGCTGCTGCGCGACGGCTATGTGCCGCCCCAGGACCTCGATGCCATCTGCGCGCGCTTTTCCGCGCAGTTGCAGCGCTTCGGCTACCCCGAATGCCCGGGCGGCATCATGCTCAGCAATCCGCTGTGGCGCGGCACGGTGGCCGACTTTGGCCGTCGTGTGCGCGAATGGCTGATCCTGCCCAGCCCGCAAGGGCTGATGCACCTGGCCATCTTTCTGGATGCCCACGCCGCGGCAGGCGATGCAGCCTTGCTGGCGCAGGTTCGGCGGGACCTGATGGCGCTGGCCCTGGACAGCGACGCCCAGGTGGCGCGCTTTGCCTCGGCCGTCGACGCCTTCGCGCACGAGCCGGGCAGCTGGTGGGAGCGGCTGCTGGGCCGTGGTGACGAGGGGGCGCCCGTGCACCTCAAGAAGGCCGGCATCTTTCCCATCGTCCACGGCGTGCGCAGCCTGGCGCTGGCCCACCACATCGCCGCCACGGGAACGGCCGAGCGCCTGGCGGCCCTGGTGGCCGAAGGCGTGCTCGATGAAGTCCAGGGCCGCGAACTGCTTGAAGGACTGCACTTTCTCATGGGCCTGCGCCTGCAGGCGGGCCTGGCCGAGATCGACCTGGGCCGGCCCGTCACCGGCCATGTGGACCCGGCGCGCCTGAGCAGCCTGGAGCGTGATCTGCTCAAGGACACGCTGGCCGTGGTGCGGCGCTTTCGGGAACTGCTGCGCCAGCGCCTGCGGCTGGACGCGGTATGAGCGCGGCACCCCTGTCGAAATGGGTGGCGGGCCTGCGGCGCAACTGGCAGCGGCGCAGGCTGGCGGACCCCGCCTATGACTTCCTTTTCGATGCGCCGCCGCCCGGCGAATGGGTGGCGCTGGACTGCGAGACCACGGGCCTGGACGTGCGCAGCGACGAGATCGTCTCCATCGGCGCCGTGCGCATCGTGGGAGAGCGCATCCTGTCCAGCGAGCGCCTGGAGCTGCTGGTGCGCCCCTCGCGCAGCGTGCCAGCGGACAGCGTGCGCATCCACCGCCTGCGCGAGCGCGACCTGGCCCGGGGCCTGGCCATCGAGGACGCGCTCGCGCAGCTGCTGCGCTTCATCGGCAGCCGGCCGCTGGTCGGCTACTACCTGGAATTCGACGTGGCCATGATCGAGCGCGTGCTGCGCCCCTGGCTGGGCACGGGCCTGCCCAACGAGCGCATCGAGGTCTCGGCCCTGTACTACGACCACCGCTTCCGGCAGCTGCTGCCCTGGCAGCAGCAGGCGCCCGAGATCGACCTGCGCTTTGCCACGCTGATGGCCGACCTGGGCCTGCCCCGGCGAGAGGCCCACGACGCGCTCAACGACGCCGTGATGGCAGCGCTGGCCTTCATCAAGCTGCGCAGGCTGGCCGGCGGGACGCCGGCCCCGCTGCATCAGCGCAAGGCGGACGGCGAATAGCCGAAGCGCGCACGGAAGCGCTCCGAAAAGCGCGCACGCGACTGGTAGCCACAGGCCTGGGCGATGTGTTGCAGGCTCCAGCCGGTGGTCTGCACCAGCAGCATGGCGTGGTGCATGCGCGTGTCCACCAGCAGTTCCTCGAAGCGGACGCCCTCGCCGGCCAGGCGCCGGCGCAGCGTGGCCTCGCTCATGGCCAGCGCGCTGCCGGCGCTGTGCGCTGTCCAGTGCTGCTGGGGCGCCTGGGCAATGAGGGTGCGCAGGCGCGAGGCCGTGCCGGGCGGGCCCGCGCGGCGCAGGATGTGGCCGCGCTCCGCGAGCGCGGCGAGCAGGTCCATCAGCCGGTAGCGCAGCCGTTCGTCGCTGAGAGTCGGCGACGGCACGCTGGCCAGCACCTGCCGCAGAGCGTCTTGCAGGTCATCGTCCAGCGGCAGTTGCCGAAAGGCCTGCTCGTCCAGCGGCAGCGCTGCGGGCTGGGCGCGTGTGCGGTGGAACGCCTCCAGCAGCTCGGGCGACAGTGCCAGCAGCACGGAGCGAAAGGGCTGTCCGCCGCTGCCCGGTGTCTTCATCAGATCGGCGCTGGTATGCGCCTGCACCAGCAGCAGGCAAGAGGGCGTGTCCACCGTGGTCTGGTGGCTGCCGTCGTGCAGGTCCAGCCTGCCTGCCGCCACCAGCAGCAGGCAGGCTTCATGGAACAGGAAGCGCGGCGTATGCCGGGCCTGGCGCAGGCTGGGCTGCGCCAGGCTGCACAGGCCGGCCCGCACCACAGGGGCGGCAGAAGGCAGCAGCCAGTGGCTGCCGGGCACCGGGTCGCCGTTCAGGTTCAAGCGGCGCAGACCGCAGGGTTCAGGCTGTACAGGCCGGTGATGCTGGCCTTGCCCAGCACCTGGCCGGCTTGCAGCGCCGCGCGCACATTGGCGCCGGTCAGTTCGCCGGAGACCGCCAGCGTGGGCGTGGCCAGCGCATAGACGGTGAAGACGTAGTGGTG
This sequence comes from Delftia sp. 11MD, assembly GCF_050907895.1. Taxonomy (NCBI): domain Bacteria; kingdom Pseudomonadati; phylum Pseudomonadota; class Betaproteobacteria; order Burkholderiales; family Comamonadaceae; genus Delftia; species Delftia sp. 11MD. Next base: position 745,561 of record NZ_CP194333.1, read on the forward strand.
GACGATGCTGTCGTTCCACGGGGGGCAGGGGCCGTCGTAGCCGTAGTAGTCGCCCTTCATCTGCTCGTCGCCCGCGAACCAGCCCGTGTAGTCGTTGATGCCGTGGCGCAGGCCGCCGGGGGCGGCCGGGCCGCTCTTGCCGCGCGGCGTGACGCCGTCGGACTGGGCGCCTGCCGCGATCTCGGTGGTGGCGGCCGGAATGTCCAGCAGCAGCCAGTGGAAGAAGTCCACGCGCGGCAGGCTGGCCGGCACTTCGCGGCCTTCCTGGTTCACATCGTCGCCGCGGCTGGGCACGTCGGGATCGTGGCAGACCACGACGAAGGACTGCGTGCCCGCCGGTGCGCCGCTCCAGGCAAGGTGCGGATTGCGGTTGGACGACAGCGCCACGTGGGATGCCGCATCGGGCACGGCGAACGCGAATTCGCCGGGGATGGCCTGGCCGTCCTGGAAGCTTTGGCTGGTGAGTTGCATGTCGGATGGATCCTGTGCGTTGAAGAGAGAAGTCATGCTGCACGAAGCGCTCGGCAGACCCCCGAGTCTAGGGGCGGGGAAAACGCAGGACATCGCCCATCCGCTCAAAAGGCTTCTCCAGCCGATCAAACTGAGTGTCTCTGGTGTGGCGAGGGATGAAAAAAAGCCGGGCGCATGGCCCGGCTTGTGCGTGGTTGCCGCTTCGGCAGCTCAGTGGCCGGAGGCGCCCGAAGCTCCCAGACCCGTTTCCGAACGCACCTGCTGCGCGGGGAACACGGCGCGTTCCCTGGCGGCCTGGGCACTCTTGTCGAGCACCGAGAACAGCCACACGCCCACGAAGCCGATGGTCATGGAGAACAGCGCGGGCGATGCATAGGGGAACCATGCCGAGCCTGCAGGGTTGCCCAGCGTGGCTTCCCAGACCGGGGGCGAGACGATGGTCAGGCCCACCGAGGACGCCAGGCCCATGAAGCCGCCGATCACGGCGCCCTTGGTCGTGCAGTCCTTCCACAGCACCGACAGCAGCAGCGGGGGGAAGTTGGCCGAGGCCGCGACCGCGAAGGCCAGCGACACCATGAAGGCGATGTTCTGCTTCTCGAACACGATGCCCAGCAGCACGGCGATGGCGCCCAGCGTCAGCGTGGTGATGCGCGAGACGCGCAGCTCGGCGGCGCTGTCGGCCTTGCCCTTCTTGATCACGGTGGCGTACAGGTCATGCGACACGGCCGAGGCGCCCGACAGCGTCAGGCCCGCGACCACGGCCAGGATGGTGGCGAAGGCCACGGCCGAGATGAAGCCGTAGAACACGTCGCCGCCCACGCTCTTGGCCACCAGCACGGCCGCCATGTTGGCCGTGCCCGCGCCGCCGTGGATCACGCCCTTGACCGTGTCGGCCATCTCGGGGTTGGTCAGCACCAGGGTGATGGCGCCGAAGCCGATGATGAAGATCAGCACGTAGAAGTAGCCGATCCAGGTCGTGGCCCAGAACACGCTCTTGCGCGCTTCCTTGGCGTCGGGCACGGTGAAGAAGCGCATCAGGATGTGGGGCAGGCCCAGCGTGCCGAACATCAGCGCCATGCCGAAGCTGATGGCCGAGATCGGGTCCTTGATGAAGCCGCCCGGGCCCATGATGGCCAGGCCCGCCTTGGCGGCGGCCGAGGGGTCGGCGCCGTTGTTGGCAGCGATCTCGGAGCGCACGCGCACGCCTTCGGCGAACAGCGCCTCGGGGCTGAAGCCGTACTTGGCCAGCACCATGAAGCCCATGAAGGTCACGCCGGCCAGCAGCATGCAGGCCTTGATGATCTGCACCCAGGTCGTGGCCGTCATGCCGCCGAACAGCACGTAGATCATCATCAGGCCGCCCACCAGCACCACGGCGATCCAGTAGTCCAGGCCGAACAGCAGCTTGATCAGCTGGCCCGCGCCCACCATCTGCGCGATCAGGTAGAAGGCCACCACCACCAGCGTGCCGCTGGCCGCGAAGGCGCGGAACGGCGTCTGGGAGAAGCGGTAGCCGGCCACGTCGGCGAAGGTGAACTTGCCCAGGTTGCGCAGGCGCTCGGCCAGCAGGAAGGTCAGGATGGGCCAGCCCACCAGGAAGCCGATGGAGTAGATGAGGCCGTCATAGCCGCTGGCCATGACCGAGGCCGAGATGCCCAGGAAGGAGGCGGCCGACATGTAGTCGCCCGCAATCGCCAGGCCGTTCTGGAAGCCCGTGATGCCGCCGCCGGCCGTGTAGAAATCGGCCGCCGACTTGGTGCGGCCCGCGGCCCACTTGGTGATCCACAGCGTGGCCACGACGAAGGCCGTGAAGAGAATGATGGCGGTCCAGTTGGTGGCCTGCTTGGCGGCCACGCCGACATCGCCGCCGGCGGCCAGCACGGGCCCCGTCAGGGCCAGCGCCACGGCGGGCGCCAGCAGCATGCGTTGTGCGGAATTCTTCATTTCGTGGCGTCCTTCAGGATGTCCTGGGTGAGCTTGTCGTACTCGCCATTGGCACGGCGCACGTAGAGGCCGGTGACGATCACCGAGAACACGATCACGCCCATGGCGATAGGAATGCCCAGCGAGGTCACGCCCGCGCCAATGGGCTGGGCCAGAAAGGATTTGTCGAAGGCAATCAGCGCGATATAGCCGTAATAAACGACCAGCATCAGCAGCGTCAGAAAAAGGCCCAGGCGATTGCGTCTGGACCGCAGCTCCTGGTATTTGGGATGGCGCTGTATCTTGTCTACCACCGGATCGGTCATGGTTTGTCTCCTGAAGTTGGAATCGCGGCGGCAGCCCCATGGATCTGCAGCCTTGCGGCGCATTCTGGAAAGCGCTTCTGACCGAGTGCTTACGCAGTGCAGCATGGTTTGCCAGGGTTTTTACGGTGCTTTTCACATGGAAAAAGACGGCATCAGGGTTGCTGCTGAGTTAGTAAGAAATCGTTCAGTTCGCCGTCAATTTCTGTAAGAGGTGAGTCAGATTCGCGTCAGCAGGCAGGCGGATAGTGAACCGGCGGGCCTATGGCAAGCCCGCTAAATATTCAATAAATCAAGGAGACAGACATGGCTATCAACGCATCGCAAGGCGCGGGGGTCAAGGCGACCCCGCGGCCCATGACTCCGGAAGAACGCAAGGTGATCTTTGCCTCGTCGCTAGGCACGGTATTCGAGTGGTACGACTTCTATCTCTACGGATCGCTGGCGGCCATCATCGCCAAGCAATTCTTCAGCGGGCTCGATGCGGGATCGGCCTTCATCTTCGCGCTGCTGGCCTTCGCGGCCGGCTTCATCGTGCGGCCCTTCGGCGCACTGGTGTTCGGGCGGCTGGGCGACATGATCGGGCGCAAGTACACCTTCCTCGTGACCATCCTGATCATGGGCCTGTCGACCTTCATCGTCGGCATCCTGCCCACCTACGCCAGCATCGGCGTGGCGGCGCCGGTGATCCTCATCGGCCTGCGCATGCTGCAGGGCCTGGCCCTGGGCGGCGAGTACGGCGGTGCGGCCACCTATGTGGCCGAGCACGCGCCGCACGGCAAGCGCGGCGCCTACACCTCGTGGATACAGACCACGGCAACGCTGGGCCTGTTCCTGTCGCTGCTGGTGATCCTGGGCGTGCGCACCTCCATCGGCGAGCAGGCCTTCGCGGACTGGGGCTGGCGCATTCCCTTCCTGCTGTCCATCGTGCTGCTGGGCATCTCGGTGTGGATCCGCATGACGCTGTCCGAGTCGCCAGCCTTCCAGAAGATGAAGGCCGAGGGCAAGGTCTCCAAGGCTCCGCTGTCCGAGTCCTTCGGCCAGTGGCGCAACCTCAAGATCGTGATCCTGGCGCTGATCGGCCTGACCGCCGGCCAGGCTGTCGTCTGGTACACGGGCCAGTTCTATGCGCTGTTCTTCCTGACCCAGCAGCTCAAGGTCGATGCGGTGACGGCCAACCTGCTGATCGCGGCGGCACTGATCATCGGCACGCCGTTCTTCGTGATCTTCGGTTCGCTGTCCGACAAGATAGGCCGCAAGCCCATCATCATGCTGGGCTGCGTGCTGGCCGTGGTGACCTACTTTCCCGTGTTCAAGGCGCTGACCGAGGCGGCCAACCCCGACCTGGCCGCGGCCCAGGCCAAGAGCAAGGTGGTGATCGTTGCCGATCCCAAGGAATGCTCGTTCCAGTTCAATCCCACGGGCACTTCCAAGTTCACCAGTTCCTGCGACGTGGCCAAGCAGCTGCTGGCCGCCGGCTCGGTCAGCTATGACTCCGAGGACGCAGCGCCCGGCAAGACGGCCTTCATCCGCATCGGCAGCACCGAGATCCCCTCGTTCTCCGTCAAGGGCCTGAGCCCCGAGGAAGCCAAGGCCAAGGACGCCGAGTTCAAGAAGACCGTGGCCAAGGTGCTGGCCGAGGACGGCTATCCCACCAAGGCCGACCCCGCGAAGATGAACAAGGTGATGATGGTCGCCATCCTGACCTACCTGGTCATCCTCGTGACCATGGTCTACGGCCCCATCGCCGCCATGCTGGTGGAGCTGTTCCCCACCCGCATCCGCTATACCTCCATGAGCCTGCCGTATCACATCGGCAATGGCTGGTTCGGCGGCCTGCTGCCCACCATGTCGTTCGCCATCGTGGCCCAGACCGGCAACATGTACAGCGGCCTCTGGTATCCCATCGTCATCGCGGGCGCCACGGCCATCATCGGCACGCTGTTCCTGCGCGAGACCAAGGATGTGGATATCTACGCGAATGATTGAGGGCTCCCCCTGAGGCGCTGACGCGCCTTCCCCCGTATGCACGGCGCCCTCTCTCGCTTCGCGGGAGGGGGGCGACGCCATCGCCGCGAGGCGGCTCTTGCTCGGCGTCTCTGAGTTGGGCCGCGCCGGTTGCATGCGGTGTGCGCAGTATCCGACTGTGTTTTGTGGCGCTGCATTGACGAAAGCCCATGGCGGTTTGCCATGGGCTTTTTCGTATGGCGCTTCTACTGGTTTTCCATGTCATGCCTGTGGCAGCAAAGCATCAGATCGCGCATTTTCAGAGGCGGCCGTACATTTTTTGACATGCCCGCACCTAGAATTCGCAGCAGCCGCAAATGGCACTGATCTAGAGCCGGAGTCGGCCCTGAGATTTCAAGAATACCCACTCAACAATCCCAAGGAGATGCCGAGATGATCAAGATGAACCGCGTTGCCCTGGCCGTGCTGGCCGTGCTGGGTTCCACCACCGTGATGGCGCAAAGCAGCGTCACGATCTATGGCCGTATCAACACCACGATCGAGCGCCAGAAGATCGGTGACGAAAGCGTCAGCAAGATGGAGAACAACTCCTCGCGTTGGGGCATGCGCGGTGTCGAAGATCTGGGCGGCGGCCTGAAGGCCGGCTTCGTGCTGGAAAGCGGCTTCGCTTCCGACACCGGCATGGGCTCCTCCTCCACCGGCGCGCTGACCTTCGGCCGCCAGAGCGAAGTGAACCTGTCGGGCAACTTCGGTATGCTGCGCCTGGGCAACTTCTTCCCCGGCTCGTACTTCGCCACGGCCGACTACGTGAGCATGCACAACCATGACACGGGTTCGTCCTCCGACGCGCTGTACTTCGATCCCGTCTGGTTCGCCAGCGGCCTGGGCACCGCCAACAAGATCTCCTACACCACGCCCAACTTCGGCGGCCTGACGGTGGAAGGCTCGGTCTCCATGCACGAGAAGGCCACCGCCCTGGCCAAGAAGAAGAACGGCTACGACCTGGCCGCCAACTACAACGTGGGCCCCCTGGCCCTGGGCGCCGGCTACAGCCAGTTCGACGAAGACAAGCAGCTGGCCTTCCGCGCTGCCTACACTCTCGGCCAGTTCGTGCTGGGCGGCTACTACCAGCGCAACGACGAAGAAATCCGCGGCACGCGCAACAACTTCCGTCTGTCGGGCATGTACACCCTGGGCGCTTCCGAGTTCCACGTGAACCTGGGCCACGCCAACAAGTGGAGCAACATTGCCGACTCCGGCGCCAACCAGTGGACCCTGGGCTACAACTACAACCTGAGCAAGCGCACCAAGGTCTACGGCTACTACACCAAGGTGGACAACAAGGCCGGCGCCAACTACATGACCGGCGTGAAGGGCGCGGACTTCTCGTCCTTCGCCGTCGGCGTGCGCCACGCATTCTGATCGCCGCGCGGCGTAAGCCGCGAGCAAAGCAGGTCTGTTCCAATCAGCACCTGCCTGCCATCAGGCCTCGTACCGAAAGGTGCGGGGCCTTTTTGTCTGGGCCCGTCTTGTCACAGCCTGATCAAGGAAATACCCATGAGGATCATCGCGGCCGGTTGCCTGGCCTTTGTTGTCGTGTCGCTGCTGGCCATCACCCAGGTGAAGGGCGTGCCGGACGGGCAGGCCATGCCTGCCTCCGTGCAGATGGCCAAGTAAGACCTTGAAAGAGGCACGAGCCCCGGACTGGTTCCGGGGTTTTTTTTATGGTCGCGCGGATTTGTTGAGGAGGCGTTTTTTTGTTTAACCTGTATGAAAATACAGGTATTGAGAAGCGTCCGATGCCTGACGCATGGACTGCCTAGAATGTTTGGCTCCCACTGACCACACAACATCCATGACGCACGGTCTGATTCGAATTCGCGGCGCACGCCAGCACAATCTCCAGAACCTGGATCTCGACATCCGTACCGGCGAGCTGACCGTGGTCACGGGGCCCAGCGGCTCGGGCAAGTCCAGCCTGGTGTTCGATACCCTGTATGCCGAAGGCCAGCGCCGCTATGTCGAGACCTTCTCGGCCTATGCGCGGCAGTTCCTGGACCGCATGGACAAGCCGGCCGTGGACCGTGTGGATGGTGTGCCGCCTGCCATCGCCATCGACCAGACCAATCCCGTCCGCAACTCGCGCTCCACCGTGGGCACGATGACCGAGCTCAACGACCACCTGAAGCTGCTGTTCGCGCGCGCAGCCCAGCTGTTCGACCGCGACACCGCCGTGCCCGTGCGCCACGACACGCCCGACAGCGTGCTGGAGGAGCTGGCCGAGCGTTGCCGGCAGGCCGGTGATCCGCGCATCGCCATCACCTTCCCCGTCGAGCTGCCCGCCAACACCACGGCTGCCGAGGTGGAGCAATGGCTGTCGGCCAGCGGCTTCACCAAGGTCCAGGCCGAGCGCGAGGCCGAGAAGGCCGGCGCCGTGGAGCCTGCCGCCGACGCCAAGGGCAAGAAGGCCAAGGCGGCGGCGCCGCTCAAGGTCAAGATGCTGGACGTGGTGGCCGACCGCTTCCGCCTGGGCAACGTCGAGCGTGCCCGCGCCTACGAGGCCATCGAGGTGGCACTCAAGCGCGGCAGCGGCCACATGACGGTCTATGTGCTGCCTGAATCCGCCGTGGAAGCCGCAGGTGCCCAGCCCACCGAACCCCAGCTGTGGAAGTTCTCGCTGGGCCTGCACTGCCCCGAAAGCGGCCTGAGCTACCAGGAGCCGATTCCCTCGCTGTTCTCCTTCAACTCCGCCGTGGGCGCCTGCGAGGCCTGCCGGGGCTTTGGCCGCGTGATCGGCGTGGACTGGGGGCTGGTCATCCCCAACGACAAGCTCACCCTGCGCACGGGTGCCATCAAGCCCGTGCAGACGCCGGCCTGGAAGGAGATCCAGGACGACCTGATGCGCCACGCCGAGGCCGAAGGCATTCCGCGCGACACGGCCTGGGCCAAGCTCACCGACGCGCAAAAGAGCTGGGTGCTGGACGGCTCGCCCAACTGGAATGGCAAGTGGACCCAGACCTGGTACGGCATCAAGCGCTTCTTCGAATACCTGGAGAGCAAGGCCTACAAGATGCACATCCGGGTGCTGCTGTCCAAGTACCGCAGCTATACCGAATGCCCCACCTGCGGCGGCGCGCGGCTGAAGACCGAAAGCCTGCTGTGGCGCCTGGGCGGCAAGCAGGCCGCCGATGCCGTGCTGCCGCCCGGCGACGAAGGCCGCTACCGCCGCTTCATGCCGAAGGGCGTGGCCTGGAGCCGCGAGCAGCTGGATGCGCTGCCGGGCCTGTGCCTGCACGACCTGATGCAGCTGCCCCTGGTGCGGCTGCGTGATTTCTTCCAGCAGCTGGCGCCGGCTGCCGATGCCCCGCTGCATGACGGCGAGGCCCAGGCCCTCAAGATGCTGCACGCCGAAATCATGGCGCGCGTGCAGTACCTGTGCGACGTGGGCATCGGCTACCTCACGCTGGACCGCCAGAGCCGCACGCTGTCGGGCGGAGAGGTGCAGCGCATCAACCTGACCACGGCCCTGGGCACCTCGCTGGTCAACACCCTGTTCGTGCTCGACGAGCCCAGCATCGGCCTGCACCCGCGCGACATGGAACGCATCACCGAGGCCATGCAGCGCCTGCGCGATGCAGGCAACACCCTGGTCGTGGTCGAGCATGACCCGGCCGTGATGTTCGCGGCCGACCGCATGATCGACATGGGCCCCGGCCCCGGCGCGCGCGGCGGCCAGATCGTCTTCGACGGCACGCCCGAGGACCTGCGCCATGCCGACACGCTGACCGGCGCCTACCTGGGCGGCCGCAAGCAGGTGGGCTTCGGCCTCAAGCGCATGGTGACCGAATCCACGCCGCGCCTCATCCTCGAAGGCGCGCGCGAGCACAACCTGCGCAGCATCGACGTGGACTTTCCGCTGCAGCGACTGGTCACCATCACCGGCGTCAGCGGCTCGGGCAAGTCCACGCTGATCCAGGACGTGCTGGTGCCCGCGCTGATGCGCCACTTCGGCAAGCCCACGGATGCGGCCGGCGCCTTCGAGCGCCTGCTGGGCGCCGACCACCTGAGCGACGTGATGTTCGTGGACCAGTCGCCCATCGGCAAGACGGCGCGCTCCAACCCGGCCAGCTACGTGGGCGCCTGGGACTCCATCCGCGAGTTGTTCGCCATTGCGCCGCTGTCGCGCCAGCGCGGCTACACGGCCGCCAAGTTCAGCTTCAACAGCGGCGACGGCCGTTGCCCCACCTGCGGCGGCTCGGGCTTCGAGCATGTGGAGATGCAGTTCCTCTCCGATGTCTACCTGCGCTGCCCCGACTGCAACGGCACGCGCTACCGCCCCGAGATCCTGGAAGTCACGATCGAGCGCCACGCGGCCGGCGAGCTGCAGCCGCGCAAGCTCAACGTGGCCGATGTGCTGGAGCTCACCGTGGCCGAGGCGGCCCTGCTGTTCGCCCAGGACCGCGAGGTCATCCGCGCCCTGCAGCCCATCGTCGATGTGGGCCTGGAATACGTGAAGCTGGGCCAGCCCGTACCCACGCTGTCGGGCGGCGAGGCCCAGCGCCTCAAGCTCGCGGGCTTCCTGGCCGAGGCGGCCAAGTCCCAGGCCAAGTCGAAGCAGGCGCTGGCCAAGAAGGGCACATTGTTCCTGTTCGACGAGCCCACCACGGGCCTGCACTTCGACGACATCGCCAAGCTCATGCGCGCGCTGCGCAAGCTGCTGGAGGCCGGGCACTCGCTGATCGTCATCGAGCACAACCTGGACGTGATCCGTGCCAGCGACTGGCTGATCGACCTCGGTCCCGAAGGCGGCGACGGCGGCGGCGCCATCGTGGCCCAGGGCACGCCCGAGGAGGTGCGCCAGGTGCCTGGCTCGCACACGGCCCAGGCGCTGCGCGAGTACGACCTGGCCATGGGCGTGGGCGGCGAGGCCGTGCGCGAGGTCGCCCCCATGCTCTACAAGAGCCAGCGCAAGGCGCATGCCATGTCGGGAGCGGCCGCCAGGAATGCCATCGAGATCGTCAACGCCAAGGAGCACAACCTCAAGCAGCTGTCGGTGGAGATTCCTCGCGGCAAGTTCAACGTGGTGACGGGTGTCTCGGGCTCGGGCAAGTCCACGCTGGCCTTCGACATCCTGTTCAACGAAGGCCAGCGCCGCTACCTGGAATCGCTCAACGCCTATGCGCGCTCCATCGTCCAGCCTGCGGGCCGGCCCGAGGTGGATGCGGTCTACGGCATTCCGCCCACCGTGGCCATCGAGCAGCGCCTGTCGCGCGGCGGGCGCAAGTCCACCGTGGGCACGACCACCGAGGTCTGGCACTTCCTGCGCCTGCTGTACGTCAAGCTGGGCACGCAGCACTGCATCCACGACGGCGCCGCGGTGCAGCCGCAGACGGAGGAAAGCATCGCGGCCCAGCTGCTCACGCAGTTCCGGGGCCAGACCATCGGCCTGCTGGCACCGCTGGTGGTCAACCGCAAGGGCGTCTACACCGAGCTGGCCGACTGGGCTCGGCCACGCGGCTACACCCATCTGCGCGTGGACGGCGAATTCCTGCCCACCACGGGATTCCCGCGCATCGACCGCTTCAAGGAACACACCATCGAGCTGCCCGTGGCCAGCATCACCGTCACGGCGGCCAGCGAGCGCGAGCTGCGCGGCCACCTGGCGCAGGCGCTGGAAACAGGCAAGGGCGTGCTGCATGTGCTGTCCGGCCTGGACAACCTGGCCGATGCCATGGCCGGCGGCCGGAGCACGGCCGGCATCGGCAGCCTGCAGGTGTTCTCCACCCAGCGCGCCTGCCCGGTCTGTGCCACCAGCTATGCCGAGCTGGACCCGCGCCTGTTTTCCTACAACAGCAAGCACGGCTGGTGCCCTGACTGCGTGGGCACGGGCGTCAAGCTCACCAAGGACCAGCGCAAGGTCTATGACGACACCCTGCTGGTCGAGGACAACCGGGGCCGCGAAGTCAAGTTCGAAGGCCAGGAAATCGAAGACCTGGCCGAAGTGACCTGCCCCACCTGCCAGGGCACACGCCTGAACGCCACGGCGCGCGCCGTGCGCTTCCATGGCGTGGGCATTGCCGAGATCGCCCAGCTGTCGGTCAACGACGTGCGCCAATGGGTGCAGGCGCTGGCGATGTCGGGCCGCGAGGCCGATATTGCGCGCGACCTCATCCCCGAGATCCAGAGCCGCCTCGAATTCCTCGAGGAAGTGGGCCTGGGCTACCTGACGCTGGACCGTGGCGCGCCCACGCTGTCGGGCGGCGAGGCCCAGCGCATCCGCCTGGCCGCGCAACTGGGCAGCAACCTGCAGGGCGTGTGCTATGTGCTGGACGAACCCACCATCGGCCTGCATGCGCGCGACAACCAGATCCTGCTCAACGCCCTGCACAAGCTGGGCGACAAGGGCAACACCCTGGTCGTGGTCGAGCATGACGAGGACACCATCCGCCGCGCCGACCACATCATCGACATCGGCCCCAGCGCCGGCATTCGCGGCGGCCGCCTCGTGGCCCAGGGCACGGCGGCCGACATCATGGCGGCCGAGGACTCCATCACGGGCCGCTACCTGCTGCATGCCATGCGCCACCCGTTCCAGCCGCGCCGCTGGGTGGGCGAAGGCCAGCCGCCGCAGGCGGCCGCCGAGCTTGCCGCCGTGGCCGAACCGGTGCCGGAACCCGCGCCTGTCAAGGTATCCAAATCCAAAAAGAAGGCCGCGCCTGTCGTTGTCGAAGCCGAACCCGCCTCCGACGCGCTGGGCTGGCTGACCGTGCGCGGCGCCCATTTGCACAACCTGCAGAACGTGGATGCGCGCGTGCCGCTCAAGCGCCTGGTGGCCGTCACGGGCGTCAGCGGCTCGGGCAAGTCCACGCTGGCGCGCGACGTGATGCTGGCCAATGTGGCCGCCTGGGTGGGCCAGCGCGCCACCAAGGCCGGGCGTGATGCCATGGACGCGGGCAAGGCGCCTGCGCTGTCGGGCTGCAAGGGCCTGCAGGGCTTCGAAGGCATTGACCGCGTGCTGGAAGTGGACCAGACCCCCATCGGCAAGACCCCGCGCAGCTGCCCGGCCACCTACATCGGCTTCTGGGACACCATCCGCAAGCTCTACGCCGAAACGCTGGAGGCCAAGGCGCGCGGCTACGCGGCCGGCCGCTTCTCGTTCAACACCGGCGAAGGCCGCTGCCCGGCCTGCGAGGGCCAGGGCATGCGCACCATCGAGATGAGCTTCCTGCCCGACGTGAAGGTGCCCTGCGAGGTCTGCCACGGCGCGCGCTTCAACCCCGAGACCCTGGCCGTCTCCTGGCGCGGCAAGAGCATTGGCGACGTGCTGCAGATGGAGGTGGACGAGGCCGTCGAGTTCTTCGCCAGCATGCCCAGCATCGCCCACCCGCTGCAACTGCTCAAGGACGTGGGCCTGGGCTATCTCACGCTGGGCCAGCCCTCGCCCACGCTGTCGGGCGGCGAAGCCCAGCGCATCAAGCTCGTCACCGAGCTGACCAAGGTGCGCGACGACGTGACCCGGCGCGGCAACAAGGCGCCGCACACGCTCTATGTGCTGGACGAACCCACGGTGGGCCTGCACATGGCCGATGTGGACAAGCTCATCCGCGTGCTGCATCGCCTGGTCGATGCGGGCCACAGCGTGGTCGTCATCGAGCATGACCTGGACGTGATCGCCGAGGCCGACTGGATCATCGACCTCGGCCCCGAAGGCGGAAAGGACGGCGGCCGCATCATCGCGGCCGGCATGCCCGAGGATCTGGTGGCTGCGGGCACGCATACGGGCAAGGCGCTCAAGCCCGTGCTGGCCCGTTGAGCCTCAGGCGCAGGCCACGCCTGCGCTGCGTGCGGAGCCTGCGGGCAGGCGGCTGCTCCAGAAGACCAGCACCAGGCCCACGGCCGTCAGCGCGGCGGCGGCCCAGCCCAGGTTGACCAGGCCCAGGCCACCGGCCAGGGCCAGGCCGCCAACCCAGGCACCCAGGGCGTTGCCCAGGTTGAAGGCCGCAATGTTCAGGCTGGAGACCAGGTTGGCGCCCTGGGGGCCGGCCTGGTCCAGCACGCGCATCTGCATGGGGGCCACCGTGGCGAAGGCCACGACGCCCAGCACGATCACATAGGCCATGGCCACGGCCTGGTTCCCGAAGGCCCAGCGGCCTGCCGCCAGCACCACCATCAGCGCCGCAATGCTCCACACCAGGGCGCGCATCACGCCCCGGTCGGCCAGCTTGCCGCCCAGCAGATTGCCTGCGGCCAGGCCCGCGCCGAACAGCAGCAGGGTCAGCGCCACCAGGCTGTCGCCCATGCGGGTCACCTGGGTCAGCAGCGGCTCCACATAGGTGTAGAGCGCAAACACGCCCGCAAAGCCGAAGGCCGTGATGCCCAGGCCCAGCCAGACCTGGCCGTTGGCCAGCACGGCCAGCTCCTGCGCCAGCGGCGTGACCTCGGGGCGGCCCTGGTCGCGCGGCACGAAGGCGGCCAGGATGGCGAAGGCCAGCACGCCGATCGCGGCCACGGCCAGGAAGGCGCTGCGCCAGCCGAACATCTGGCCGATCCAGGCGCCGGCAGGCACGCCCAGCAGGGTGGCCAGGGTCAGGCCCGAGAACATCAGCGCAATCGCCGACGCCTTCTTGTCCACCGGCACCAGGCCCGTGGCCACCACGGCGCCCACGCCGAAGAAGGTGCCGTGGGTCAGCGAGGTCAGCACGCGCGCCGACATCAGCCATTCATAGCTGGGCGCGAACGCGGCGGCCAGGTTGCCGGCGATGAAGATCAGCATCAGCGCCAGCAGCAGGCGCTTGCGCGGCCATTGGCGCGTCAGCAGCGTGAGCACCGGCGCGCCCACGGCCACGCCGATGGCGTAGCCCGAAATCAGCGAGCCCGCCGTGGGAATGCTGATGTGAAGATCCTGGCTGACCTGGGTCAGCAGGCCCATGATGATGAATTCCGTGGTGCCGATGCCAAAGGCACCGGCCGCCAGGGCGAGTAGGGAAAGAGGCATGGACGGATTCCTTGTGATCCTTGGTGTGATGTCCAGTAATGTCGCACTGCAACATACCTTTGTGTAGATGGAATAATGGAAACGGATCTGTTCCTGTGTGGAATAGATGATCCTTTTCTCGGAGACACCATGCCCGCACTTGTTCCTCTCGCCGCCGCCGACACGGGCAGCGCCGATGCCAACCGCTTTGCCGAGCTGGAAATGCTGATCCTGGTCGCCGAGCGCGGCAGCCTCTCGGCCGCTGCGCGCCACCTGGGCATCTCCCCCTCGGCCGTGAGCAAAAGCATGTCGCGGCTGGAGGCGCGCCTGGGCGTGCAGCTGCTGCAGCGCAGCACGCGGCGCCTGCATCTCACGCCCGAAGGCTGCCAGCTGTTCGAGCGCGGCAAGCGCGTGCTGGCCGACCTGGAGGAACTGGAGGCCTGCGTGGCCGTGCGCAGCGAACCACGCGGCCTAGTGCGCATCAACACCAGCTCATCGACCGGAAAAATGCTGCTCGTGCCCCTGGTGCCGCAATTGCTTCAGCGCCATCCCGGGCTGAACCTGGAACTGAGCTTCACGGACCAGATCGTGGACCTGGTCGAGGCCGGCACCGACATCGCCGTGCGCTGGGGCCAGCTTCCGCCCTCGGACATGGTGGCGCGGCTGCTGGGCCACACGCGGCAGGTCATCCTGGCCTCTCCGCAGTACCTGGCCCGCATGGGCCGGCCCACCCATCCCGATGAGCTGGGCCACCATGTGCGCCTGGGCTGGAGCTACCAGCGCGCCATACCGCACTGGCCGTTTCTGGTGGACGGCCAGCGCGTGGCCGTCGATATCGGGGAGGTGGTGCGCGTCAACGACGGCGATGTGATGCGCGAGCTGGCGCTGCACGGCACGGGCCTGGCCCGCCTGTCGCTGTACCACGCCTGGGCCGACGTGCTCGCCGGCCGGCTGGTGCCCGTGCTGGAGGAATTCAACACGGGCGACCTGGAACCCATCCACGCCGTCTACCTGGGCAAGCCCGACCGCCTGCCCCCGCGCACGCGCGCCGTGCTCGACTTCCTGCAGGCGCATGTGGATCTGCGGCATGCGGAGCAGCTGCCGGCGCTGCCCTGAGGGGTGGCCGGCAGCGAGGGCGTCACTCCTGCTCGGCTGGCAGAGGTGCGGCGTTGAAGGACAGGTTCTCGATGATGTCGTGCAGCACGGTGGGCACTGGGTCCACGGGTGCGTCGGCCGCGTAGACGATGCCTGTACCCACGCCCTTCGGGTCAAGCAGGCGTTTGACCACCAGCACCTGTTCGGGGCGGGTGCCATTGGTGCGGGAGCTGCCTTCACCCTCGTTCACGCTGTAGACGAAGTAGTAGGAGCGCAGCAATTGGCCGTAGTTGTTGACCTTGACGCACAGGACGCCGCCCGCCAGATTGCCCCGGATCTGGTGTTCGCAACCAAACAGCCTGTCCGCCGTTTCCATCAGGCCATTGCCGTTCGCGGTGGCAGGCGTTTGCAGCTGCATATTCACCACTTCGGAAGCAACGCCTTCGCTGCCGAACGAAGTCAGCGCCCAGAGTCCCCGCAGACTGGAGGCCACGGCGGGGTAACCGAAGTTGAAACGCGAAATCGCCACTTCCTGTTCGCCGGGCAGCGTGATGAAACCCGACACGCCGCTGGTGAAGCGCATGCTGACCTGGCCCATGTTCCGGTCTTCGGAGCCCGACATCGGGCCGCTGCCCAGAAAGCGGCCGCCCTTGTAGCGGATCAGCGGAGCGGCAAAGCGGTTATTGGTCAGCGCGCCCGAGGTCATGTAGAAGGTGGGCTGGCCGCTGGGCTCGTAGGCATACATCTGCATGACCAGCGTGCCGTTCTGTGCATCGATGGCCAGCCCGCGACCCGGCTTGCCGTTGAGTTCGGAAGTCACGACCCAGGTGCCATTGCTGGGCATGAATGCGTGCGCCAGGCCGCAGCCCAGCAAGATGGCTGCTGCCAATGCTTTCTTGAACATGGTCCCTCTCTGTCTGATTAAGAAAATGCATGGGCATTCTAGCCATCGTCTTTACAAAGAGAAACAGTGCGATGTTTTTGAGTGGCTTTTGCTGGAGTCCCTGAAATGGGTTCGTACGCCGGCAATGTGTTTTCCAGCGTGCGTATTCAAACTTCTTGAAAGCGCCCGAGTTCCATCCATTCACAGGCCTGCCCTGGCATTGCCCACGGGCCGAAAGGCGCGGGCACCCTGTCCATCCCGCCCGATCGCCCAGGCACACCACGCCGATACCGCTCCCGCAAACACCACATACAGGCACACCAGCCACGGGCTGCCACCGGCTGTCTTGACCAGCGCCGTCGCAATGATGGGCGTGATGCCGGACGCGAAGATCCCCGAGAACTGGTAGACGAAGGAAATGCCGGTGTAGCGTACCTTGGCGTCGAACAGGTCGCAGAAGAGGGCGGCTTCGGGACCGTAGACCGCCGCGTAGAGAATGCCGAAGGGCACGACGATGGCGATCCATATCAGCAGCACATTGCCGCCGCTGTGGGCCATGAGCCAGAAGGCCGGGAAGGCCGAGACCGCGGTGATCAGCGATCCCCACAGATACACGCGGCTGCGGCCCATGCGGTCGGACAGGCGGCCGAACAGCGGAATCGTGAAGCACATCACCACGGCGGCGACCATCACGCCGATCAATGCGTCGGTGCGGCTGATCTGCAGGGTAGAGGTCAGGTAGCTGATCGAGAACACGCCGAAGACGTTGAAGAAAACGCCGTCGATATAGCGTGCGCCCATGCCCTTGAGCACATTGCCCGGATAGCGCCGCATCATGTCCATGAAAGGGATGGCCGTTTCCGCATTGCGTGCCTTGACGGCTGCGAATTCGGGCGTCTCCTTCACATGCAGGCGGATGTACATGCCTACGGCCACCATGAGGCCCGAGATCAGGAATGCGATGCGCCAGCCCCAGGCCATGAATTGCTCTTCGGTACACAGCCAGGACAGCAGGGCCACCACGCCCGAGGCCATGAACAGGCCGATGGCCAGGCCCACCTGGGGCAGGGAGGCATAGAAGCCCCGCTTTTCCTTGGGCGCGTATTCGTAGGCCATGAGCACGGCACCGCCCCATTCGCCGCCCAGGCCTATGCCCTGGGCCACGCGCAGCAGCAGCAGCAGGATGGGCGCGGCCACGCCGATCTGCGCATGCGTGGGCAGCAGGCCGATCAGGAAGGTGGACACGCCCATGATCATCAGCGTGACCACCAGGATGCTCTTGCGCCCCACGCGGTCGCCGAAGTGCCCGAAGATCACCCCGCCCAGCGGCCGTGTGACGAAGCCCACGGCAAAGGTGGTGTAGGCCAGCAGCGTGGAGATCAGCGGATCGTCGCTGGGAAAGTACAGCTTGCTGAACACGATGCCGGCGACCACGCCGTACAGGAAGAAGTCATACCACTCGATGGTTGCGCCGATGAGCGCGGAGGTCACCACCTTGCGGATGACCCTGGGATCGGTTGCCGTCGTCATGCTGTCTCCTGGTTGTCTGTCGCATTGCCGGGATGCAGGAACGGGCAGTCATGCGACCTTGAGCTGCCCTGTCTCTCCGTGCCTGTCTTCGCGAACCATGTCGGCGGCCTTCTCGGCCATCATCACCACGGGCGCATTGGTGTTGCCCGAGACCAGGGTGGGCATGACCGAGCAATCGACCACGCGCAGCCCGGCCATGCCATGCACGCGCAGCCGCGCATCGACCACGGCCAGGGCGTCGCTGCCCATGCGGCAGGTGCCGCTGGGGTGGAAGATGGTGGCGCCGTGGTTGCGGCAGAACTCCAGCAGCTCCGCATCGCTGTGCGCATCGGGGCCGGGCTTGACCTCGCGCTTCACGAAGGGGCGCATGGCCGGCGTGTCGGCAATGGCGCGTGCCGCGCGCACGGCCGCCACGTTGGTGCGGCGGTCCAGGTCGGTGGCCAGGTAGTTGGGCTGGATGGAGGGCGGCTCGAAGGCATCGCGCGAGCGGATGCGCAACTGCCCGCGTGACTCGGGCCGCAGCTGGCAGACCGACATGGTGAAGCCCGAGTACGGATGGACCTGCCCCCCTGCCATGTCGGCCGACAGCGTGGAGACGTGGAACTGGATGTCGGGCGTGGCGGCCACGGGCCGGCCCTGCTCGTCCCTGAGCGCACGCATGAAGCAGCCGCCCTGGTTGATGCCCACGGCCAGCGCGCCCGAGCGGAACAGCAGCCACTCCAGCCCCAGCCTGGTCCTGCCCACCCAGGAATTGAGCTGGTCATTGGTGGTGATGGGCTGGCTGCATTCGTAGCCCAGGCGTATCTGAAGATGGTCCTGCAGGTTCTCGCCCACGCCCGGCAGATCGTGCACCACGGGAATCCCCAGGGACTGCGACAGCGCGGCCGGACCTATGCCCGACAGTTGCAGCAGCTGCGGCGACTGGATGGCGCCTGCCGACAGAATCACTTCGGCCCGCGCCTGGGCCTGGCGCTCCTGCCCGCCTTGCCGGTAGCGGATGCCGGTGGCGCGCCGGCCGCGCAGCACCAGCTGCGTGGCCATGGCGTCGGTTTCAATGCGCAGATTGGGGCGGCGCCGGGCCTCGCCCAGATAGGCCTTGGCCGTGCTGCAGCGCAGGCCCTTGTGGGTGGTGAGCTGGTAGTAGCCTGCGCCCTCCTGGTCGCGGCCGTTGAAGTCCTCGGTGCGGGGCACGCCGACCTGGCCTGCACCGGCAATGAAGGCCTCGATCAGCGGATGCTGTGCGCCGATGTCCGAGACCTTGAGCGGCCCGTCCGCGCCATGGTCCGGGAAGGCGCCGCGCGCATTGCCTTCGGACTTCACAAAGTAGGGCAGTACCTCCTCATACGACCAGCCCGCATTGCCCAGCGCGGCCCAGTGGTCGTAGTCCTCGCGCTGGCCGCGCACGTAGATCAGGCCGTTGATCGAACTGCTGCCGCCCAGCGTGCGGCCGCGTGGCCAGTAGATGCGCCGGCCGTTCATGTTGGGGTCCGGGTCGGTCTCGAACTTCCAGTTGTAGACGGGGCTCCACATGGTCTTGCCGTAGCCGATGGGCAGGTGGATCCAGGGCGAGCGGTCCGGCGGGCCTGCCTCCAGCAGCAGCACCCGCGTGGCCGGGTCCTCGGACAGGCGCGCGGCCAGCACGCAGCCGGCAGAGCCTGCTCCCACGATCACGTAGTCATAGCTGTCGATGGGGTCCGGCATGCGGTGGCTCCTTTTTAGTTTCTTTTGAAGGAACTATTTGTTCCTTTGAGTGAAACTTATTCGTTGCCGCCGTGGACTGCAACCCCGCGCAAACCCTTGCCGCCTCCTGGCGATCAGGCATGATCGAAAGCGTTTCCGGCCTTCCACACGACACGACACCGCCCCATGCCGCCATCCCTTGCCAGCGCTGCCCCGGACCCCACCCCTGCACGGCAGGACGAAGCGAACTCGGTCTCCGACCGCTCGCTGGCCGTGCTCGATTTCGTCACCCAGGCCGAGGCCCCGCCGGGCCTCATGGACATCGCAGCCGCGCTCAATCTGCCCAAGGCCACGGCCTCGCGCCTGTGCTCCCACCTGGAGGCGCGGCAATGGCTGCTGCGCCACGAGGGTGACCGCAGCTTCTCCCCGGGCCCCAAGCTGCTGAGCCTGGCGGTGCGCGCCCTGCAAGCCGACCCACGCCAGGCCCTGCGCCATGAGCTGCTGTCCCAACTGGTGGCCCGTCTGGGCGAGACCTGCAACCTCACCGTGCTGGACGGCACGCGCGTGCGCTACCTGGACCGTGTCGAGACCCACTGGCCGCTGCGCATCCAGCTGGAGGCCGGATCGATGGTGCCCATCCACGCCACGGCCAGCGGCAAGCTGTTCCTGGCCCATATGCCTGCGGCCCGGCGCGCCGCCATTCTGGACAGCGTGGAACTCACCGCCTGCACGGCCAACACGCTGACCACGCCCGAGGCGCTGTCACATGAGTGCGCGCGCATCGTGCGCGAAGGCCACTCCTGCGACCGCGAGGAATTCATGCGCGGCATGATCGCCGTGGCCGTGCCCGTGCGCGATGCCAAGGGCCAGTGCCGCGCCACGCTGGCCGTACATGCGCCGGAGGCGCGCATGCCGCTGGCGCAGGCGCTGGAGGGTCTGCCGCACCTGAAGGAAACGGCCCAGCGCATGGCTGGCCTACTCTTCTGAGGCGCTGGGCACCCCGGAAAAAAAGGCCCCCACGCTACCCTTGCTGCGCAAGGTCCGTTGCCCCCAGGGGGCCGCTTCTTGCCTTGGGGCGGCCCGGCGGCAAAAAAAAGGGCCTCACTCGGAGGCCCTTGTCGTCACTGGAAGCCCAGCGTATGCGGCAACCAGGTGGACAGCGCGGGGATGAAGGTCAGCAGGCACAGCACCACGAAGTGCGCCAGCAGGAACAGCGGCATCTCGCGCGTGAGATCGGTGATGGACACGCGCGTGGCCACCGAGGTCACGAACAGCAGCCCGCCCACGGGCGGCGTGATCATGCCCAGCGTCAGGTTCACGATCACCACCATGGCGAAGTGCGTGGGATCGATGCCCAGGCTGAACGCAATGGGCGCCAGGATGGGCACCAGGATCATCACGCCGGGCAGCGGCTCCATGAAGATGCCGAACACCAGCAGCAGGATGTTCACCGCGATCAGGAACAGGGTGGGCGACAGCTGCCAGCTCACGATCAGCTCGGACAGGTACTGCGGAATGCCCTCCACCGTCAGCACCCAGGCAAAGGCCGCCGAAGTCGCCATCACCAGCAGCACCGAGGCCGTCAGCATGGCCGAGCGCGCCGCAATGCCCGGCAGCGCCGACCACTGCAGCGTGCGGTACACCCACTTGCCGCAGACCAGGGCGTAGAACACGGCCACCACCGACGCCTCGGTGGGCGTGAAGATGCCGAAGCGGATGCCCACCACGATGAGCACGATCAGCATCAGCGCGGGAATCGCCTTGAAGCTGTTGATCCACATCGTGCGGCCGTCGGGGCGCGGCTCGGTGGAGCGGTAGTCGCGCTTCCTGCACACCCACCAGTTCACGGCGGCCATGGCCAGCGCGATCAGGATGCCGGGGATGAAGCCGGCCATGAACAGCCCGCCAACGGAGACGTTTTCATCCTGCAGCGCGTAGATGATCATGCTCACCGACGGCGGAATGATGGGTCCCACGATAGCCGTGCTGGCCGTCAGCGCCGCCGCGTAGGAGCGTGCATAGCCGGCCTTGTCCATCATCTTGACCATCATCGAGCCGGGGCCGGCCGCATCGGCCAGGGCCGAGCCCGAAATGCCCGAGAACAGCGTCAGCGACAGCACATTGGCATAGCCCAGGCCGCCGCGCAGATGGCCCACGAACTGCGCGGCAAAGCGCAGCAGCACATGCGTGAGCGCGCCGCCCGACATCAGCTCGGCGGCCAGGATGAAGAAGGGCACGGCCATCAGCGGAAAGCTGTCTATGCCCGTGAACATCTCCTTGAACACGATGAGCTGCGGATAGCGGCCGCCCACGAAGACGGCCAGCGCGGCGGAGATCGCCAGCGCGAAGGCCACCGGAAAGCCCAGCGTGAGCAGGACGATGATGGCGATGAAAAGCGTGATACCCATGATGTGCGTTCGAATCAGTTATTCATGGCAGAGCGATGGAACTGACACGCTCCAAGGCAGGAGACACCAAGCAAGGGCCTGGGCCGGCCGCGCCGCCCCGCAGCGAGGGTGTCGTCCCCTGGGGGAAGGCGCGCAGCGACTCAGGGGGGTCATATGGATGCGGCTGCGTCGGCATCCATCTCGTCGGATTCGGCGAACGAGCCGTCTGCGATATAGCCGCGCGCAATGAACAGCAGATGCACCAGCATCAACACGAAGCCCACGGGCATGGCCGCGTAGACGAAGGAGATGGGAATGTCCGTGGCCGCCGTGGTCTGGAAGCGCGTGGCCCAGACGTACTGCGACGAGGCCACCGCCATCACCGCGCAGAACAGGCCCACGCCCAGCACCACAAGGCGGCGTAGCCACTGCGCCTTGCGCGTGCCCACCGAGCGGTGCAGGTTGTCGATGGCCACATGGCCACCGAAGCGCAGGACCAGGCCCGCGCCCAGGAAGGTGACCCAGATCATCATGTGCCGGGCCACTTCCTCGGCCCAGACAATGGAGTCGCCCGTGGTGTAGCGCAGCACCACATTGGCAAACACGATGCAGGCCATGGCCAGCAGCAGCACGATCAGCAGCCAGCGGTTGCAGGCCACAAGGGCGCGTTCGATTCGGTTGAGCATAGGAGTGGGCGAGGGCAGGAGGGGAGTGGCGCAAGGGCCGGGCTGCCGCCGGAGGTCAGATCATCGGCGCGGGCGCCGTGCGGGGCCACAGGTGTTGCCCGCAGCGGGTCGCCCTGCATTGCGGGCCGCAGCCCGCAATGCGTCAGGGGGTTACTTGGCGTTGGCGATGGTGTCCAGCGTCTTCTGGCCGAACTTCTTCGCGTATTCCTTATAGGCCGGATCCAGCGCGGTGCGGAAGGCGGCCTGGTCCACCTTCTCCACCACCTGCATGCCGTGGCTCTTGGCCTCTTCCACGCCCTTCTTCTCCACCGTGTCCACGAACACGCGCGAAGCGATGGCACCTGACTTGGCGCCCTGCGTGAAGGCCGCCTTCTGGCTGTCGTTCAGCGTGCCCCAGAACGAGGGCGACACCAGCAGGGCCATGGGCGCGTACACGTGGGCCGTCAGCGTCAGGTGCTTTTGCACCTGCCACAGCTTGGCCGAGGCCAGCACCGAGATCGGGTTCTCCTGGCCGTCGATCGTGCCCTGCTGCAGCGCACCGATCACTTCGGGCCAGGACATGGGCGTGGGCGATGCGCCCAGCGTGCGGAAGGCCGTGATGTGCACGGGGTTCTCGGTCACGCGGATCTTCAGGCCCTTGAGATCGGCCACGCCGTTGACGGCGTGCTTGTTGTTGGACAGGTGGCGAAAGCCCTGCTCGCCCCAGGCCAGCGCGACCAGGCCGCGCTTGCTGAACTTGGCCAGCAGCTCCTGGCCGAAGGCGCCGTCCAGCACGGCGCGCGCATGCTGCGTGTCGCGGAACAGGAAGGGAATGTCCACCACGCCCACATCGGGCACGAAGTTGCTGATGGCGCCCGTGGAGACGATGGCCGCCTCCACCGTGCCCAGCTGCAGGCCCTCGATCAGCTCGCGTTCGCCGCCCAGGGCGGACGCGGGGAACTGCTTGAACTTGTAGGCGCCGTTCGTGCCCTTTTCCACCGCATCGGCCCAGGCCTGGGCAGCCGCGCCGTAGTGCGAATTCACGGCCAGGGCGTAGCCCACCTTGACCTCCTTGGTCTGGGCCAGTACGGCGCCAGCCGAAGCAGCCGCCATGGCGGCCACGCAGGTCGAAAGAAGGGTGCGGCGGATCATTTGCATAGCGGCAGTCTCACTTGTTGTGTGTTGAAAAATGGCCCCCACGCTCCCCTTGCAGGGCAAGGTCCGCGGTCCCCCGCAGGGGGCCGCTTTTCATCCTGGGGCGGCCCGGCGATGAAAAAAAGAGCCCCTGGATTGTAGTGACCACTCCCCTTGTGGCGACCACGTACAAAGCGCTCGTCATGTGCGTTGAGGTACATCTGATTTGGCGATGTCGTGGGCAGCGACCGGCATATCAACCAATGGACAGACGCACCGGCTTTCCCACGCGGCTCAACATTTCAACCAGGGCGTCAATGGTGAACTTTGCAGTCTTTCTATTCACCACATCCGAGATGCGCGGGCGGGACACCATCAGGATCTCTGCCGCGTCTGACTGCTTCAGGTGATGCTGTGCAATCCATTGCGCCAGCTCCGCCATCAGCTGCTCCTTGAGAAGATGGGTGTCGTTGATCTGCTGGCGCGATGCAGCTTGCAGCTTCAATGCCTCGTCTTCAGGAAAGCCCAGCTCCAGAAAGAGGTTTGCCTTCGCCTTGGTCACATGGCGGATTTCTGTATCGATCTTCATTTGTTGGCCTTTCTCATGTGGACCACGGCACGGTAGCGCGCCGATGCGATGTCCTTGTCGTGCCGGCTTGTCACCTGTGATTTCTTCTGGAAGCAGTGCAATACATAGACCGCTTCCTCGAACTTGGCCACATACATCACCCGGAACGCTCCGCTGGCGTCCCTCACGCGGATCTCCCGTGTCCCGGCGCCCACGTCGTCGAAGGGTTTCCAGTCCTCCGGTTCCTGGCCTGCCTGAACCTTGCTCAACTGAAAGCCCGCATCTCGCCTGGGGCCTGCGGGAAAGTCCCGCAGATCGTCGTATGAGGATCCGACCCAGCGGATGTCTTTGTCCTGCTCCATGGAAGATCCTTGTATAAAATTTTATACAGGCATGCCGAAGGCGTAAAGCGGCTGTATGGCCTTTCGAGTGCGTGCATCAAAGCAAAAACGCCCGAGGCGCAGGCATCGGGCGTTTTGCGTCATGGCAGGGGTGCCGTCTTCGTGCGCACGGCTCAGCGTGCCCCGATCCGCTCGAACTCGTTCTCCACCGCCGCATGCGCCTTCAGGATGCTTTGCGAAGGCGCAGGGCCCATGCGGCTGACGACCACCGTGGCCAGCCAGGCCAGGATGAAGCCGGGGATGATCTCGTACAGGCCCAGCCAACCGAACTGCTTCCACACCAGCACCGTCACGGCGCCGGTGATGATGCCGGCCAGCGCGCCGCCGCGCGTCATGCGGCTCCAGAACAGCGACAGGATGATCACCGGGCCGAAGGCGGCGCCGAAGCCGGCCCAGGCGTAGCTGACCATGCCCAGCACCTTGGAGTCGGGGTTGCTGGCGATGGCGATGGCGATCAAGGCCACCAGCAGCACCATGGCACGGCCGATCCAGACCAGTTCGATCTGGCTGGCGTTCTTGCGCAGGAAGGTGCGGTAGATGTCTTCGGTCAGCGCGCTGGAGCACACCAGCAGCTGGCACGACAGCGTGCTCATCACGGCCGCCAGGATGGCTGCCAGCAGCGCGCCCGAGATCCAGGGGTTGAACAGCTGCTTGGTGATTTCCATGAACACCGTCTCGGCATTGGCGTTCACGGCGGCCGCGCCAGCGGGGTTGGCCGCGAAGTAGGGGATGCCGATGAAGCCCACGGCCACGGCGCCGGCCAGGCACAGGATCATCCAGGTCATGCTGATGCGGCGGGCCGAGGGAATGGTCTGCACCGACGATGCCGCCATGAAGCGCACCAGGATGTGCGGCTGGCCGAAGTAGCCCAGGCCCCAGGCCAGCAGCGAGACCACGCCCACGAAGCTGGCGCCACGGAACAGGTCGAACTTCTCTGCCGCCACGATGGCGTGCAGGTCCTGGCCCGGCTGCAGATGGCCCTGCACGGCCAGCCAGGCGATCACGGGCGCCAGGATCAGGGCCGTGATCATCAACGATGCCTGGATGGTGTCCGTCCAGCTCACGGCCAGGAAGCCGCCGATGAACACATAGGCGATGGTGCACAGCGCGCCCACCCACAGGGCCGTGCTGTAGGGCATGCCGAACATGTTCTCGAACAGGCGCGCGCCCGCCACCACGCCCGAGGCGCAGTACAGCGTGAAGAACACCAGGATCACCACGGCCGTCACGATGCGCAGCACGCTGGAGTGGTCCTCGAAACGGTTGGCCAGGTAGTCGGGCAGCGTCAGCGCATTGCCGGCACGCTCGGTGTACAGGCGCAGCCGCGCCGCCACCAGGCGCCAGTTCAGATAGGCGCCCAGGATCAGGCCGATGGCGATCCAGGCTTCCGACAGGCCGGACAGGTAGATGGCTCCGGGCAGGCCCATCAGCAGCCAGCCGCTCATGTCCGAGGCACCGGCCGACAGCGCCGTCACGAAGCTGCCCAGGCTGCGGCCGCCCAGGATGTAGTCGGAAAGATTCTTGGTGCTGAAGTAGCCGATGGCGCCGATGCCGAGCATGGCGACCAGGTAGATGGCGAACATGATCGCCGTCGGGTCGTTCCAGTTGAATTGCATTGAAGTGTCCTGCGTTGGTCGTGTTTTTTCGGGTGGTGCGGGGCGCTTGCCAGGGGCCGGTTGTGCCGGCCCCGGCGGTTCAAGCCATGGTCATCAGTTGAGCGTTTCCGCCTGCGGCAGCGGTATTGGTGCTGATGGATTGCTCGTGGAACAGCGCGGCCAGGTCATAGCCGCGGCCCGCGTGCAGCTCGTCGCTGTTGCGGCTTTCCACGCGCACCAGGGCGCCGTCGCGCGCGGCGACCTGGGCGCAGACCTGCAGCAGGGCGTCGCCATCGCCCTCGAACAGCAAGGCCGCCATGGGCGCTGCCGAATCGCCCAGGGAGTCGGCGCTGGCGCTGTGCAGCCATGGCACACCGGCATCGCCCGCAGCGGCGCGCAGCGCCTGCCAGGTGGCGGCGCAGCCGCTGTCGGCGCCTGTTCCGTTGTCGGGCAGCACCGCATGGCAGGCATTGCCGCTGGCCAGGGCCGCTGCCACCTGGGCCACCAGGCCCAGCGGCGTGCGCGGCAGTGCCCAGACGGGTCCGCGCGGCAGCAGGCGGTAGCGGTTGGATTCGCCCGTGGGGCCGGGCAGCGGCATGGCCGCGTCCAGGCGCGATGCGGAGGCTGCCGCATCGCAGGCGGCCAGGGCCTGCACCTGCTCGTCGGCGGACATGGCATCCGGCGGCGCCTTGGACAGTGTCTCGCGCAGCAGGCCCAGCAGCTGCAGCGGCGCCTGGACGGGCGACTCCGCCCGTGCGAAGACCGACAGCGCCGCGCTGGCAGGCCCCTGCACCAAGCGGTGCAGATACAGCGGGCCGCCGGCCTTGGGGCCCGTGCCCGACAGGCCCATGCCGCCAAAGGGCTGCACGCCCACCATGGCGCCGATCACATTGCGGTTCACATAGATGTTGCCCGCATGCACGCGCTGGGTGAGGTGGGCAATGGTCTCGTCGATGCGGCTGTGCACGCCGAAGGTCAGGCCGTAGCCGGTGGCGTTGATGCCATCGACCAGCGCGTCCAGCTGCTCGCGCCTGAAGCGGATCACGTGCAGCACGGGGCCGAAGACCTCGCGCTGCAGGCGCTCCGTGCTGTCGATCTCGATGAGGGCGGGTGCCACATAGTGGCCGTTGAGCACGCCGTCCTTGCGCTCCACGCGGGTGACCTTCTGGCCCGCTGCGGCCATCTGCTCTATGTGCTCCTCGATCTGGCGGCGTGCCGCGTCGTCGATCACGGGGCCCACATCGGTGCTCAGGCGGTCGGGGTTGCCCAGCGTCCACTCCTGCAGCGCATCGCGCAGCATGGTCAGCGTGCGGTCGGCCACCTCTTCCTGCAGGCACAGCAGACGCAGGGCAGAGCAGCGCTGGCCGGCCGAATCGAAGGCCGAGGCCAGCACATCGGCCACCACCTGCTCGGCCAGGGCCGAGGAGTCCACCACCATGGCGTTCTGGCCGCCGGTCTCGGCAACCAGCGCAATGGGGCGGCCTGCGGGCGACAGGCGGCGCGACAGCTGGCGCGCAATCAGGCGTGACACCTCGGTGGAGCCCGTGAACATCACGCCGGCCACCAGCGGATGCGCCACCAGGGCGGCGCCCACGGTCTCGCCCGCACCGGGCACCAGCTGCAGCGCATCGCGTGGCACGCCGGCCTCGTGCAGCAGGGCCACCATGGCGGCGGCCGTCAGCGGGGTCTGCTCGGCGGGCTTGGCCAGCACGGTATTGCCGGCAGCCAGGGCTGCGGCCACCTGTCCGCAGAAGATGGCCAGCGGAAAATTCCAGGGGCTGATGGCCAGCACCACGCCCAGCGGGCGCTGCGTGGCGTTGTCGAAATGCGCAGCCACCTGGGCGCCGTAATAGCGCAGGAAGTCCACCGCCTCGCGGATCTCGGCCACCGCGTTGGGCAGGGTCTTGCCGGCCTCTCGCATGATCAGGCCCATCAGCGGCTGGCTGCGCTGCTCCAGCAGATCGGCGGCGCGGGCCAGCGCATCGGCGCGGGCGGCGGCAGGCGTGCCGGCCCAGATCGGCGCGGCCTGGGCGGCGCGGGTGGCGCAGGCCTCGGCCTCCGCAGCGGTGGCCTCGCGCACCCAGCCCACGATGTCGGACAGCTCGGCCGGATTGCGCATGGCCTGCCAGCCCTCGGTACGCGCCGGGTCGGCAGGCAGGTCGGCCTCTGCGGGCGCGGCCAGATAGGTCTGGCGCGTGCTGTGCAGCAGTGCGGCGGCCAATGAGGCCAGCTGCTGCTCGTGCGCCAGATTCAGGCCCTGGGAATTGGCGCGGGCCTGCGCGTCTTTCTCGCCCTGCCGTGCAAACAGGTCGGCCGGCAGTGCAATGCGCGGGTGCGGCGCACCCAGCCGGCCTTCAACGCGGGCGATCTTCATCACCTCGTCCACCGGGTCGGCCACCAGCTCGGAGACCGGCACGGAGGCGTCACCGATGCGGTTCACGAACGAGGTGTTGGCACCGTTTTCCAGCAGGCGGCGCACCAGATAGGCCAGCAGCGTCTCATGGCTGCCCACGGGCGCATAGATGCGGCAGGGGCGGGCCAGCTTGCCTTCGGAGGCCGGGCCCGTCACCTGTGCGTACAGCGGCTCGCCCATGCCGTGCAGGCACTGGAACTCGTACTGGCCGCTGTAGTAGCTGCCGCCCACAGCCTGGGCCATGTGGTAGATGCTGGCCAGCGTCTGCGCGTTGTGCGTGGCGAACTGGGGGTAGACGGCGTCGGGCGCATCCAGCAGCTTGCGCGCGCAGGCCAGGTAGCTCACGTCCGTATAGACCTTGCGCGTATAGACGGGGTAACCGGCCTGGCCGCCTTCCTGGGCGCGCTTGATCTCGCTGTCCCAATAGGCGCCCTTGACCAGCCGCACCATCAGGCGGCGGCGGCTGCGGCGGGCCAGGTCCACCAGGTGGTCCAGCACCTGCGGGCAGCGCTTTTGATAGGCCTGCACCACGAAGCCTATGCCGTTCCAGCCCTTGAGCGAGGGCGCCGCGCACAGCGACTCCAGCAGGTCCAGCGACAGCTCCAGCCGGTCGGCCTCTTCGGCGTCGATGTTCATGCCAATGTCGTACTGCTTGGCCATCTCGGCCAGCCGCAGCACGCGCGGCAGCAGCTCGGCCATCACACGCTCGTACTGCGCTCGGCTGTAGCGCGGGTGCAGGGCCGACAGCTTGATAGAGATGCCCGGCCCCTCGAAGATGCCGCGCCCGTTGGACGCCGCGCCGATCGCGTGGATGGCCTGCTCGTAGGCCTGCAGGTAGCGCTGCGCATCCGCCTCGGTGGCGGCCGCCTCGCCCAGCATGTCGTAGCTGTAGCGAAAGCCCTGCTTTTCATAGGCGCGGCTGTTGGCCAGCGCCTCGGCGATGTCCTGGCCCGTCACGAACTGCTCGCCCATCAGCTTCATGGCGCGGTGCACGCCCTGGCGGATCAGGGGCTCGCCGCCCTTGCCGATCACGCGCGTCAGCGCCGAAGACAGGTTCTTCTCGCTGCTGGTGGATGTGAGCTTGCCCGTCAGCACCAGGCCCCAGGCCGCCGCGTTCACGAACAGCGAGGGCGAGCGGCCCACATGGGCGCGCCAGTCGCCCTTGCTGATCTTGTCGCGGATCAGCGCATCGCGCGTGGCACGGTCGGGAATGCGCAGCAGCGCCTCGGCCAGGCACATCAGCGCCACGCCTTCCTGGCTGGACAGGGAAAACTCCTGCACCAGCGCCGCCACGCCGCTGCCGGCCGGCGCATCGCGCAGGCCCTGTACCAGCCGGGTCGCCAGCTCGCGCACCCTGTCGGCCTGCTGGGCATCCTGGGCGCGTGCCAGCGGCAGCAGCACGGGCAGGCACTCGGGCTCGGGCCGGTGCCAGGCGGCCGTGATCGCGGCGCGCAGCGGCGTCTGCGGCAGGATGGATTGGGCGAATTCCAGAAAGGGTTGCACCTCTTGGCTGGCGTTGGGTTGCGCTTCTTCCAGCGCCACATCGCCCTGGCTGTCGCCCGCGCTGGACAGCCGGATGGTGGTCGCGCCGCGCTCCAGGGCATCGACGTACTGGACAACCGCCTGCTTGATCAGCCAGTGCGGTGTGCGCCCTATCTGCTGGGCGGCGATGCGGATGCGCTCGCGCAGAGCGTCATCAACCTTGATGCCTACGGTGGTGGACATGGTGTGCCAGTGAGGAATGGAAGAGGTGGGAAATGCGAATGGAGATGCACCATGAAGAAGACATGGTGCAACCTTGCTTGGTTGAAATGTCGCAGAGGTTGCGACGTTTTTGGACTGGGGTTAACCCTTTTGTCTCGTGGCCCAAGCCGATACCGCCGTGTTACGGCCGTGCTGCGACCGGCCTACTGGTAGTCGATGGTGAAGGTCGCCAAGGCATTTGCACTGCCACCGCCGCTCACGGTATTCCTGATTTGCCGGTAGCGCGCCTCCAGGTCGATCTGGAAATTTGCCGTGCCCTGCGAAATCGTGCCCGCCTGCCAGCCGTTGGCTGCGCCAAAGCCCTGGATCGCGCCATTTCTCAGCACCTCCACGCCAACGCCGCTGACCTGCGAGCCGGTCAGCGCCAGCACCGAGGGGACTTGCGTGTCCGTCGTGCCCGACAGCGTCACGAAAGGCTTGATCTGGGTGTTCGGGTCGCCGCCGGAGCAGCTCAGCTGGATGGAGAAGGGCACCTTGTCCGTGGTCGCACCCAAACCTGTGAAGCGTGTGTCGGGATGCGTGCCCAGCGGTACGCTGATGCTGTCCGACACCAGCGTGCAGGTGGGATTGATGGGGACCAGGGTGACACCGGAGAAAACGTATTGCGCGGCGAGTGCTCCGGCAATTTTCATTTCCATGTATGGTCCTGCCAGTTGGATATCTCCAAAAATAGTACTGATGGGTCCTGTTTTTATGAATTCTATTGTAATGATGAAATTTTCTCCCTCGGGAATGGGATACGAATTTGTCAGTATGGGCAGTTCGTTGGGAATTGTTCCAATCCCCTTCATCGATATGCGCAATCCTATTCCGGAGACATTGCTGGGGTAGATTCTGACATCAGGTGCTCCGATTCCTGAAAATGAAGGTCTGCTAGCGCCGGAGCAAACCACTTGCGCAATTATTGATGAATGAGTCTTGTTGTTGACTACTGGTTTAATCGGAATTGTTGCAAACACTTTGCCGTTTGGTTCGGAGTTTATGTTGATGGGTAAACTCAGGACCTGATTCACGGGGTAAGATGCAATGTAATGGTTCTTTCCATCAGTGGTCGGATTGGAGTCAGCCGGCATGCAGATTGCTGCATGGGATGCGGAAATGGTGGAAAAAATGATTCCCATGGAAAATGCGAAAAGCTTGTACATATTCATTCTGGTTCTCCATCTGGAATCAAGGCGGCACTTCGAAAGAACAACGTGGCGTCTTGTGCCGTTAGCCCTGGCATGTGCAGGCGCATGGCATCTCTGAGGAGTGCAGCGCCTGCTCCAAGGCCCTCGCAAAGTCAGGCTTGGGATCAGTGGCGGTTGAGCCAAAGCTGGGCGACACTGGAACTTCCCATAATCGGCTTGGTGCCTGGCAGTTCATCAGCAAGGCAGGATGGAGCTTTGGCGATCATTTTCGGCAGCCTGCCCTCAGCAGCGGGGCGACCGGAAGAATGGGCGACAGCGGCCGTGGTCGGGTTCTCTGCGCTGAGGCTCGCGGTGCAGAACGGACCGGTCGGAGCGGCGGCCTCACGGTCAAACTGGTATTGGGCGATGACCACGTCGTCGACCTTGTATTGAAGGAAAACCCCTTTGAGGGGCCCTGCCTGTTTGATCGGGCCAATCTTCACCAGATAGATAAAGATGGGAGCATCGGACAGTTCCTGGATGGGAAAGTAGCTCTGTATTGCATTGCTTGGGTCGGTCGGAACAGGCATTTTTCTGAAATCTATGCGCAGTCCTATGCCGGGAATGGAGCTCTCATAAGCCCGGTGCTTCTGGTGAAAGGTGCCCACGCCATACCAGCCAGAGGTTTGGTATTTTGCACAGAACATTGCACCCCCTTTCATTCCAGTATATTTCTTGTTGATGATATAAGGGAGAAAGGCGACGCGGCCCACTACACTGCCGATTGCACGAGATTCAATATCAAACGGCAGTGGGACCTCCAGCGTTCTACTGGGCAGGAGGACATAGTGATTTTTGCCATCGTTGATGGAATTGCCGACTCCATCGTTAGAGCAAAAAGCTTGCGCGTGTGCCTGGCCTATGGAAAAAATGAAGAGTACTGAGGACAATGCGATGGCACGGGTAATGGTCATGAAAATGCTCCGTTGCTGAATGAAAAGGCGGTTCTTGGATTTCAATATCGCAAGGCAGGTGACCGGCGGACCGCGTGCCGGAAAGGGGGTGGGCACAGCCATGTACCGCGTCGGTTCAGACGCCGACCGAGGCCTGGGCTTGCGTCGGCGAGTCCCGCAATTCACCCACCAGACTGCGATCGATCCGCAGGCCAGGGCTGTTGTCTGCCTGGCCGTCCGGCGCCAAGGGCGGCTGCGCCTGGCCCGTGTACTGCTTCGCATCGGCCGTGGTGCGCAAGACACTGATGCGCAGGCTCAGCCGCAAATCGCCAAGATGCTTCTCGGCCTGGAAGGGCAGGCTGGACTGGCGGATGGCGATGGGGCGCGAGGTCTCGGCTCTGTGTGTCAGCGCGGCCTGATGGGACGGCGCTGCGGCAAGATGGGACGGCACGCAGTGCAGGTCCATGCTGGCTGGCACACGGGAGCCGGTGGAGCGCTCCCGCGCCGGCAGCGAATAGGCCATGCTGCAATGGGCCGTGCCATCGCCACCCTTCCACTGGGCGTGCAGCTGTCCCTGGTCCGAAAGGCCGCGCAGCATGAGCTTGCCGGCCTGGCCGACCATGCCCAGGTCCTTGCCGCTCTCGTCCGAGACGACGGCGCCGAAAGGCACGGGCGACGTGTCTGCCTGCGTCAGGCGCAGCACGGCCGAGCGGCTGTAGGCCGTCCTGAACACCACCATGGCGGCGGCACCGGCCACCGGTGCGACGCGCCGGTTGGTTTCCTGCAGTTCCACATCCATTGACATGCCCTTGGGGTCCAGCGACACCTCGTTCATGGCATAGGGTGTCATGTAGGGCACCACGGCATAGCCCCGTGCATCGATGCGTACACCGGGCGCATTGGTGAGGCGCGCGCCCTCGGCATGCGGGGCCTGCACGATGGCGAAGGTCTCGCCCAGGGGCTGCGACAGCGTGACCCCTCCGCGGTGGGCGACCAAGGCGCCGCGCGCGCCCAGTGACAGTTGCTGGCCGGCCCGGCCCGCGCTCACGCTGCCGCTGAACAGCGTGTAGGGGCGGCGGTAGAGGGCATTGGCGCCTGCATTGAGGCGCGATCCCTGGTTGCCGCTGCTGCCGTATTCGGCATTCAGGCCATAGGAGAGATCGCTGCCGGCCTGCCCGTAGGTGCTGGCCTGCAACTGATTGCCGCCGCGCGAGTCATGTGTGAAACGGCTCATGACTCTGGGCTTTCCCGCCCCCAGCGGAATCGTCACCCCTGCGTACAGCTGCGTGCTGGGGCGGCCCCAGGCATCGCGCTGGCGCGAGGCCGACAGGTTGTAGGGAACGCCCAGCCACGAGCTGCTGTAGTTGAGCGTGTAGTCCACGCGGCGGCCCGCGCGGTTCCAGTAGTTGTCCATGGAGGCGGAAATGCTCAGGTTGCCGCCTTGCTCGCCCAGGCGCTGGCTCAGTGTCATTGCGGCGCGCGTGCGCGGGCGCGACAGCAGGAGCGGTGCGCCGCTGGCAGCGGGCCGGGTCAGGTCGCGCGCCCGCATGGCCTCGTTGATGCCGAAGAACCCGTTGGTGGAATAGCGGTAGGCAGCCAGGGTGATGCCCGTGCCGGACTCCGGGAAGGTCTTGGCGTAGGTGACTCTCAGGCTTTGTCCTGAGTAGCTGCGGTCATGGGGGATGCGGGTGTTGGCGTGTGTGAGGTCCAGGCCAAAGGCACCCCATGGTGTATTGAACACGGCGCCCACCGTGGGCGAGAAATAGCCCTTGGCGACCGTGGCGCCGCCATAGGCCGTGAGCATGTTCGAGAAGCCGTACTGCCAGCCTGCCTGCGAGAAGAACGGAGCGCTCTCACGCAGGCCGCGCACTGCGCCTGCTGTGAGGCTGTAGCGGTGCTGGCCCTCGCGCAGCGAACGAGGAACGGCCGCATAGGGCACCGAGAAGGAGCGCACGGAGCCGTCGGCCTCCTCGATGTCCACCTGCAGGTCGCCGCCATAGCCGGTGGGGTACAGGTCATTGATCACGAAGGCGCCCGGTGCCACCGTGGTCTCTTGCAGCTTGATGCCGTTCTGGCGGATGACTACCCGGGCGTTGGAATTGGCCACACCGCGCACCACGGGCGCGAAGCCGCGCTGCGACTCGGGCAGCATGCGGTCATCCGTGCGCAGCCGCAGGCCGCGGAAGGAGACCGAGTCCATGATCTCCCCGTCGGTGTAGGTGTCGCCCAGGATCAGTTGCGATGACCAGTCGGCGATGTCGCGCTGCGCATAGGCCGAGATGCTCTGATAACGGCTCGGTCCCTGATCGCTCCAACTGAACGAGCCACTGTGCCGGAAATGCCAGCGCGCATAGTTGAAGCCGCTGTTCAGGCCCAGGTAGCCCTGGGTGCTGCTGCCCGCTGGCCCGCCGCGCGCATGGTAGGTGTTGAAGTCATAGCCGAGCGTGCCGGTCGTCACGCCCGCGTTCCACTGCTCCGGACTCACGTAGCCGCTTGCCACGCGCCGCATCAGGATCTGGGGAATGCTCACATCCAGTCGTTGCAAACCTACGTTGAAGCTTGCGGAAGCGCCGGGGACGACCTTTTCAATGCGCAGGCACGCTGGGTCTCCATCCACAACATCCTCGTTCGCCGGCAGGCTCGCCATGTCAATGTCCATTTGCTCCAGCAGGGACATGTTGAAGCAGGGCTGGGCACTGGCACCCCGACTGCGTTGAGTGAACCGCACCTCGGTGCGGGCCATCCAGTTGCCGTTGACCAGAAGGTCCGGGTTGTAGAGACCCGGTTCCACAGAATTACCCTCTGCAAAACGCAAGACATCGATCCCGTCGCCTCCTCGCAGAAAGCTGCTGTTGAATTCGATGTGCTGTGCGCGTGCGGGCGGCATCCTGCCGGCGGTGTGCTCTGTTTGCGAGGCGCGCATATCCATTTGCCAACAGGCCAGTACTGCCAGCAGCAAGGCATGTAGTGGTTTGGCCTTGAACGGGAAACAGCCTGGCTTCCGTACCCTGTCGGCTTTTTTCTTCATAGCAATCCCTCTCGATGGACATGCCTTTTTTTGCACCTGCTGTGCCGTGCTGCCTACCTCGGCCAGTCACGCGTGACCGGCATGGAGGCTTTCGGTGCTGCGTTAGGGCTTCGGCTACCGTCGGCGCCCAAGTTCGACCCTGTGGCCCTCGGCACCACCCCAGTCGTTGAGGCTGGTGTAGACCACGACTGCGTCCGCAGGAAGCTCCTTGGGTAGTTGTTCGTTTTCGGCGGGCTTCTGGAATGCAAACTTTGCCGTTTCTCCTGGCAGCACATGTCCTACATTCATCTTGAAACTCTGGCCAGCTGCCTCTACGGCGATATGGCCCAGATTGGCGACATACGCGGTCGGATTACGGGCCTGAAGTACGGCCTGCCCGTCTCGGGTCGTGCTCGCGGACCACTGCAACTGCTCAGGCGCATCCTTCGGTTCGCCCGGAAGGCCCTTGGGGCGATATATCAGCTTGATGCGCGTGCGAAAGGCCAGTGCGAGGCTGCCCTGGGAGCCTTTCGCGTTCTCGGTCTTGGGCGGCACGTCCAGCACGTTGATCCAGAACAATGACTCTCTGTCCTGGAGTAGGGGCTGGCCGGAATGGATGATGCGCAGCATCTGCTGGTCCGAGGCTTCCAGGCGGGTGAGCGACGGCGCGATCACGAAGGGCACATCTATGCCCTCGGGCGCCATATCTCCATCGCCCGTGTCCAGCCATGACTGCACCAGCGATGGCAATTTTCCTTCATTGGAAATCTTGAGGGTGGCTTCCGTCTCGTCGCCTGAAAATATGACCCGTGTTCCATAGAGGACTATGCTGGCATTGGCCGGGAAGACGCAAATAAGCAATGCGGCCATGGCGAAACAATGTGACAGCAGACTGGATCGGCGATTTTTCACCGGCATAGGAGATCCTGAATTTCTGTATATGAGAGAAATGCCACAGGCATTGGAGGTGAATGCGCCAGCCACCAGAAGGTGGCCGGCGCTTCTCTGAGGCGGTGGACTGCCTATTGATAGTTCATGGTGAAAGTCGCTTCAGCATTCGCCTCTCCTGGGGCAAGGGGCACGGCAGCCACGTAGTACCTGGCGATGTAGTTGAGCGTATTGGTTCCTGATTGCAGGTTGACAGGCGCAGACGGGCCGCTCAGATCCCAGATGGCCGTTGTCGAGTTGTTCTCCAGTAACTGGATGTCGGCCGTGGCATTGCTCGTATTGATGCGGCCGTTCCTGATGGGGCCATCAAAACGGACCGTGGCAGTGGTGGGCTGACTGTTCGCTCCTGGGGTTGAGCAGCCATCCAGCCTGATGGTGATCGTTCTCTGATGGGCGGGAAGAGCAACGTTGCCCACGGCGCCACCGCCAGACGTGAAACCGCGGTCATTGGGAGGTACGATACCGAAATCGATCTTCTGGTCTCGACTTCCCAGATTGACGATGCAAGTGACAGGAGAAATATTTCCTGTGAATCTGACGATTCCACTCTGAGTGGATTGCGCATGGACAGAACTCAGTGCAAGCAAGGACAAGCCCGCAACCGAAAATTTCAATGCAGAAAATTTCATATTTATGCCTGATGAAATTGAGTTTGATGAATATGGTGGATTGAAGTAATGATCTTGTTTGAAACTTTCTCTTTGGCGCACCTCCATTTTTGATTTGATATTGGATATTTTTGAATGATTCCAGATATCGATGGCTATAGAGTTGCTGCTGCTGAAAGTTGCAGGTAATATATTTTTTTATGCGTCAATTGGGTGTGGCTGAAGAGGCTTTTTGGGAATATGAATTGACGGTGGATTGTTCTCGTTGATGACGAAATTTCGAAGAATCAGATTCTGATTCTTGGCAATTTATCTGATCGGCTTATTGTCAACACATGCTCGCTGAAATGAAATTGGATAATTCTGAATTTCGCGATTTTCTCTCTAAGAATTCCCTGATTTTTTGAGCGAATTTATCGGGATTCCCTAGGAATAGTCCTATCTTGTCTTCAATTGCTTACGAATTGGTGATCCGAACTGTGCGTGCGCGGGTCCAGAAATGGCGGGGCAAAGCCTTGTGGGAAGGCTGTCGCCTATGGGGTGGGGGATCTGCGATGCAGCTGATGCCGGCAGACAAGCGGACGATGGTCTTTGCGAGAAGAGCAAGGTCTCGGCTGTGCCGCCCTGCGGCACAAGGCCCGCAGTCAATCTTGCGGGTCTTGATGAACAGCGTTTGGGCAGTGACGACAAATAGCTGCATGCCGATGGCTACCCGTACCAACGTATCTGCAGTCGGCGCGGGAGTCGGAAATGGAAGCCTGCTGGTGCAGGCAATCAACGTGGCCCTGCATTGGCAGGGGCCCATTTGGGCTGCTTTTCCGGTGCTTATGTCTGATCGGCCGATGCCAGGACCCTGATCTTCAAGCTGGGCTGCAGGATGGCCAGCGGACGGTCAGCCCGCAGGGTTTGCTGCGGCGGCTTGTGCTTGCCGGTGCCTGCGTCGTGCCCTGCCGCTACGGGAGTTCTGCCCGCGTTGCCGATGACTGGTGCAGTGGTGGGCAAGGCGCTGATCTTGACGCTCATGCGCAGGCCGTCCAGGTCGCGCTCCAGCTTCAGTGCCTGCTGGCTGCCGCTCGGCTGTGTGGCACGAGCGGGCAGCACTGCCGCCGCAGTGACTGCCGGGGCGCTGGCGACTGCCGTGGCCGGTGCCGTTGCTGCCATGCGTTCCTGGGTGATGCCGGCCAGAGCCACAGCCGACGCAGCGTTGGAGGCCGGGGCGCCTGCCACGGCTGTCTTGGCATTGGTGGTTGCGGTTGAGGTTGCCGCGGTCTTGCCCGGCTTGGCAGATGCCACGTCGGTGGCCGCAGGCAGCAGCTTGTTGCTGGCCACGCAGGGCAGTTCCAGGCTTTGCGGCGGCTGGTGGGTGGTGCTGCGCTTTCTTTCAGGCAGGGTATAGGAGAGGTTGCAGCCCACCATGCCGGTGTCGGTCTTCCACTGCACCTGCAGCTCGCCCTGGTCTGATAGCCCGCGCGCCAGCAGCTTGCCGGCCTGGCCGATCACGCCCAACTCCTTGCCGTCCATGTCCAGCACGCTGGCGCCAAAGGGCACAGGCATGTTGCCGGCCTGCCGCGCGCGGATCACGGCCGAGCGGCCGTAGGCCGTCTTGAAGACCAACAGCGGCACGGCACCGGCCAGCGGCGCGACGTGCTGGCTGGTTTCCTTGAGCTCAACGTCGGTGGAAAGGCCCTTGGGATCAATGGAGACCTCGTTCATCGAGAACGGTGTGAGGTAGGGCACGACGGCATAGCCCCGGCTGTCCACCTTCACTCCGGGCGCGTTGTTGATGCGCGCGCCCTCCGCGTTCTTGGCCTCCACGATGGCAAAGGTGTCAGACACCGATTGCGACAGCGTCACGCCGCCCGGGTGGGCCACGATGGCGCCACGCGCGCCTACCGAGAACTGCTGGTAGCCGCTGCTGGCGCTGACGCTGCCGCTGAGTTCGGTCTGCGATGCGCGGTAGGTGGCGTTGGCGCTGGCACTGGTGCTGCTGCCATTCATGCCACCGGTGTTGTGGTTGGCGCTGAGGCCGTAGGAGATGGCGTTGTCGTCGCCCAGCAGACCGGACAGGTTGGCCTGGGCCTGCACGCGGCCGCGCGAGTCGCGGTTGGTATTGGTGGAAAGCATCATGCCGCGCTCCATGCTGAGCGGAATCGACAGGCCCACGTGCAGGAACGTGTTGGACTGTCCCCAGGCATCACGCTGGCGCGCCGCAGAGAGGTTGTAGGAGATGTTGCGGAACGAGTTGCTGTAGCCAATGGCGTAGTCGACGTTGGAGCCCTGTCGGTTCCAGTACTTGGCAGTGGACGCCGTGAGGCTGAGGTTGCCTCCCCCAGGCCCGAACTGCTGTCCCATGACCAGGGAGGCGCGGTTGCGCGGCCGGTACAGGTCCGTGGAGGGCCGTAGCAGATTGGCCTGATCCCGTGCGCGCATGGCGTCGTTGAGGCCGAAGAATCCGTTGGTGGAGTAGCGATAGGCGGCAATGGCCACATGGGTGCCGGTCTGGGCAAAGGATTTTGCGTAGCTGGCCCGCAGGCTCTGCCCGGAAAAGGAACCGTCGTGGGGGATGCTGGTGGAGGCGTGCGTGATGTCTGCACCGAAGGCGCCCCAGGGCGTGGTGAGCGCTGCGCCAATCATGGGCGAGATATGGCCCTTGGCCAGGGACACGCCGCCGTAGCCTGTCAGCATATTGGTGAAGCCGTGCTGCCACGTGGCCTGGGAGAACATGGGCGAGGTGTTGGGCAGGTGGCGCACCACGCCCGCAGTGAGGCTGTATCGGTTCTGCCCTTCACGCAGCGACAGCGGCACGGCCGCGTAGGGAACGGAGAAGCTGCGCACGGCGCCATTGGCCTCGGTGATGCTGACTTGCAGGTCACCACCGTAGCCCGTGGGATAGAGGTCGTTGATGACGAAGGCGCCGGGCGCCACCGTGGTTTCGTAGAGCTTGATGCCGTTCTGCGTGATGGTGACTCGGGCATTGGTGTTGGCCACGCCGCGCACCACGGGCGCGTAGCCGCGCTGGGAGTCGGGCAGCATGCGGTCATCACTGTTCAAGCGTATGCCGCGAAACGAGGTGGAGTCCATCAGGTCGCCACCCGTGTAGGTGTCGCCCAGTATGAGCTGGGAAGACCAGTCGGCAATGTCGCGCTGTGCGTAGGTGGAGATGTTCTGGTAGTTGCCCCGTCCAGTGTCCGCCCAGCTGAAGGAGCCGTTGTGCCGGAAATGCCAGCGGTCGATGTTGACGCCGCCGTTCAGGCCCAGGTAGCTCTGCGTGGTGTTTTCTGCGTTGCTGGAGCGCCCGTGGTAGGTGTTGAACTGGTAGCCGAGCAGGCCGACAGGCACGCCGGCGCTCCATTGGTCGGGACTGACGTAGCCGCGCACCGAACGGCGTAGCGAGGCCTGGGGCACGCTCAGGTCCAGTCGCTGCTTGCCGAAGTCGAAACTGGTTAAGGCGCCCGCAACGATCTGGTCCAGACGGTTGCAGCCACCGTCGGCCGCCAGCTTCAAGGCGGCCTCGGGCGGCAGGCGTGAGAGGTCGATGCCCACCTTCTCCAGCAGGGCCTTGTCCAGGCAGGGCAGCGCGTCCTGTGAGCCGGACTGGGCCTTGAACTGCACTTCGCGGCGGCCAACCCAGTTGCCGTTGATGTAGATGTCGGGGCTGTAGTTGCCGGGCGTGACCACGTTGGCGCGCGAGTAGCGCGAGACGTCAATGGTCTGCTTGCCGGTGTTCAGAAAGCTGGGGTCGAAGTCGACGGCAGCCGGCGTGGGCTGCCACTGGCCGGTGGACGTGGAGGTCGTGACTTCCTTGACCTGCTGCCCCTGCTGGGCCTCGGACTGCCAGCACACCAGCACGGAGAGCAGCAGCGCATGGCCGGGCTTCAGTTGGAAATATCCGGCAGGGCCTTGGCCTGGCCCCGGCATTGTTCCTTTTCCTTGCCTTGTATGCCGGCTTTTGATTCCCTTTTCTGAATCTGGAAAGACTGGCCTGATCATTTGCTTATCTCCTAATGCTGTGCGCCCGATGCAAAGCGAACGGCCAAGGCCGATGTGCCAGTCCCGGTAAAGAGACCGATGCCGTTTCGCCGGGTATTAACGCTGGGTATCGGTGTGCTGGCCGGGCTGAAAATGCAGTGGCATTAGATAATCAGGCCGGAAAGGACGGGGGATTCGCGTGGCTTTGCTCGCATTGCCCTGTTTATTGGGCGGAATTTCCGATTCTGGCTTCGTGGTTGAGACTGGCGCCCCAATCATTGATGCTGCTGAACATCACCGTGGCACCTGCCGCGCCAGCCATGTTGGCACCCGCAGGTTCCTTGATTGGGAAGGTGGCCACCTGGCCGGGAAGAACGGGCCCGACGCCTGCCTCGAAGGATTTGCCGCCGAGTTGCACTTCAACGCCAGCCACATTGACCACAAAGGCGCTGGGATTGCGTGCTTTCAACACAGGCTGGTTTTTGGCGTCAACGTCTACCGACCATTGAAGCTGGGCAGGAGCTTCCTGGGCATTGCCGGGCAGGTTGCTGGGTCGGTACATGAGCTTGACACGGGTGCGAAAGGCGAACTGGAGATTGTTGGAGTCGCCTTCCATTTCCGCCTTGGGCGGGACGTCCAGCACGTTGAGCCAGAACAGGGATTCCTTGTCGGCAGGCAGTGCTTCGCCCGAATAGATGATGCGCAACGTCTGGCTCTTGCCCGCCTCGATGCGCATGATGGTGGGCGTGATGACGAAGGGAACGTCGATGTTCTCAGGCGATTCCTGGTTGTTGCCCTTGTCCAGCCAGGTCTGCACCAGGGCAGGTTTGCTGCCTTCGTTGGTGAGCTGGATGGTGGCTTCCTTCTCGCCACTGGGGAAGATGATGCGCGTGCCCGTCAATGTCACGCTGGCCTGTGCCGCCGTTCCAAGAAGAAGGGACAACAGGATGGCAGCAAGCCCATATGAACGTTTGATCGTCAGCATCGGAGAACTCTCTGGGTTTTGAGCGAAAGAATGGGGTCGGGCCCATGTCGTGAAAGCAGAAGACACGGCATATCGACCACCGCAAGGCGGCCGATATGCCTGAAAGTCAGTGATTACTGATAGACCAGCGAGTAGGTCACCGAGGTGTCGGTACGGCCTGCGGTCACGGGGCCTGTGGCCACGTATTCGGAGGCGAAACGCATGATGGCTCGGCCATTGCCACCGACCTTGTTGTCGATGTCCACAAAGCGCGATTGGGCGGAACCGATCTTCAGGCGCTCGTTGTTGCTGGGATCCACGATGGCGATCTGGACACCGGAGGCCACGGCGGGCGCACCAGTACCGCTGGCCGCTGCGGGCTTGAGCATGCCGGTGACCAGGTCCACGTTGGGGCCGGCTTCGAAGAACACGGCGACCTTGGAGACGGGCGCTGTGGAGGTGGCGGTGGCCAGCTCACAGCCGCTGAGTTCCAGCGAGAACGCCTGGCGGCCGACAGTGGCACCCACGGTGGCCAGCTGGTTGTTCGCCACGTTGGGCAGCTTCACGCCGTCCTTGGCGGCGCCGGCGACCGTGGTGTCCACCTTGCAGGTGGTGGTGACCACCTCGCCCGTGAAGTTGATGGTGCCGTCTGCTGCTTGAGCGGTGTTCATGGCCATCATGACCAGGCCGGCAACCGATGTCAGCAATGCGATCTTTTTCATGGGTATTCCCTCGAGTTGAAGAGATAAATGAAATTCCAGCAGCGATGAATGCGCTGATGGAATAGGAGAGTGTGTGAATGGTTGAGTGGTTAATAAA
Source organism: Delftia sp. 11MD (assembly GCF_050907895.1). Taxonomy (NCBI): domain Bacteria; kingdom Pseudomonadati; phylum Pseudomonadota; class Betaproteobacteria; order Burkholderiales; family Comamonadaceae; genus Delftia; species Delftia sp. 11MD. Next base: position 787,712 of record NZ_CP194333.1, read on the forward strand.
TCATCAGTGTTCCATGTTCACCTCATCAATCCAATGGTTGGTAACTGTCAGCATGGTCAATGATTTGCAGGGGTTGCGATCATGCTGGAATAGGTGGTGGCGCTGACATGGAGAAATTGTTCGGATGAGGGAGCGTTGGCGAGGGATGGGCGAGGTTTGTTTCTCTGGCATGTTTGAAATTGAATTGCTCAAAGACACCAGTGCCCAATGGCGCGGACGGGGTTCAGGAGAGAATATGTCAAAGAAAGAGGTGAAAAAACCTGTTCTTTGGGTATGTGATGGATTCTAGGTGTGCGCCGCCGTTATATGAAATAGGGCGCATTCTGATTATTTGAGCCTGAATCTAGGAATAGTCCTAGATTTGCTCTGTCGAATGGGGGAAAGAGGGTGCGCAGCCCGCCTGCGCCGGGCGGTTGCCTGTGCTGAGGGTGATGGTGTCTGCGGAGGGGGCGCGGGTCCCGCAGATCAGGAGGGGTGGTCGAGGGCGAAGGCCTGCAAGGGCAGCACCGGCCCTCGGCCCTGTGGATCAGGGGCGCTGGGACAGCAAATACTGCGCCATTTCGGCAAAGCCGTCGCCGCGCTCGGCCTGCGTGACATGGCGAGGCAGGTGCTTGAGCTGGGGCACGAAGCGCGCGATGTTGGCCACGCCCAGGCTGTGGGGCATGTGCTCGAACATCAGCTGGTCGTTGGTGGAGTCGCCGATGTAGATCCAGCGGTCCAGCGTGGCGTCTAGGTCGATGTCGAACAGGGTGCGCAGGATCCATCGCGCGCCTTCGAGCTTGTTGTGCGCGCCAAACCAGCCGTTGATGTGGATGGAGCTGACGGTGGCGTTCATGCCCGCCGCCTTCATGATGGCCACGCACCGGTCAATGTCCTGCTGGGGCATCTGCGCGAATTCGCTGTGGTCCACGGCAATGTCGCATTCGCGGCCCGCCGAGTCGGTGGCGCGCAGCGCGCCGGGCACGGTGGCCTCGATCTCGGCCAGCACCTGCTGCATGCGCGCGTAGTTGGCGGTGCGCGTGGCCTCGTCCTGCTGGTAGAGCTTGTCCAGCCCGCCCTGCGCATTGCGCCGCAGTGCCACGGCGCCGTTCTCGGCCACGATGGCATCCACAGGCCAGGCCTGGGCAAACGGCTCGCTCCAGCCCACGGGCCTGCCCGTGATCGGCACCACGCGCAGGCCGGACTGCTTGAGCCGGGCGATGGCATCGACGACATGGTCCGGCACCACGCCCTCGGTGGTCAGGGTGTCGTCGATGTCGGTGAGGATGCCGAGCGGCGATGCGGGAGGTGTCCAGAGGGACAGCGGCTGGAGGGTTGTAGGCACGGTCGTCAAAATGCAAAAAGCCGCCCGGGGCGGCTTGTAAAAGGGCAGCGTTTGCGCGCACGGACCGTGCGCGCAAGGGCTCCATCCTACTGCTTGGCGAATTCGACGATGGCCTTGTAGAACTTGTCGGAGCCGTCCTTGGGGTTGTCGGGGGACAGCTCCATGCGGTTAACCCCGTGTTCGGCTGCGCCCAGGCGGGCGGGAATCAGCGAGAAGTAGTAGGGACTGATGAAGGTTGCGCCGTTGTCATAGTGCGACTGCATGGCGTTAAGGTGCACTCCCTCGCGCTTCCACTGCTGCGGGTTGAACTCTGGGACGCCATAACTGGTGATGCCACGCTGCCTCATGTAGTTGCGCATCCACTCGCTGTTGGTGGTGCCGCCATACATGTTCACGCCGGTTCGCCAGGGCGTATCGCCACCGATCGTCTTGTCGGAAGCAAGCAATTGCGGGTTCCAGGACGAGTTCACATTCGCCACGATCTGATGCGAGTAGATTTTTTCGGCCGGCAGCCCTGCATCTATGGCCTTTTGATGGAAGGCTTTCAGAAGACCGTACACCTGCGATTCGCGGTAGGTGTTCCAGTCCTGCGCCAACGGGTTGTAGTAGAGGTCTTGCGGTCCGGCCGGCATGTCCAGCCAGGTGCGCACTCCGCGCAGCGTTGATATCCGCTGCATCCATCCCAGTCGCTTGGGTGGCTGTGCCGATACCTTGCTCTGGTCGCGCGGAACGACCATGAACTCCACATTGGCCAGCAGGTACCGTCGTTCATGGGTTGCGGCAACGACCTGTGCGATGTGCTTTCCTGGTGGCAGGTCTCGGTAGTCCAAGTCATGCCGAAAGCCAGTGTTGGGATCGGTGATTGCATCCACGGCACGGTAGACATCCAGCCTGCCCAGCCCGCGGGCAACAGGTGCGACGAATTTGCCATCCACGTACAGATCCAGCTTTTTCACGGCCTGCTCAGGGTCCCACAGCCAGCCTGCAATCGGCAGCGTGCCACCTGCGAAGGCGTCATAGTGCTCGCCAAAGGAGATCAGGCGCTCCTTGCGGATGTCCTTGGAAGGTGCAGGAACGGCATCAAACGATGGGTAGTCCAGTCCGGTCTGCTTTTTCAACTGCCCCACATCCTTGTACTTGGACTGCAGCCAGCGCCGAAAGCCTGCAACGGAATCCGGACTGTAGTCTGTGACCTGGATGGATTGGTAGGCGCCCATGCCGTTCTCGAAGTCAGGGAACATGTGGTGCAGTTCGCCCGGCAGCGTATAGGCGACGATGCGCTTTTGCACCGCCTCGGGCAGTTCCAGGATTTTCTTTACAACGTACTGCAGAGCCTTGAAGCGGTATTGGTTGACAGGAATGGCAGGATCGACCGACAGCGTATATGGCATGACCCGGTAGCCGAAATATCCGAGTTCCAGCGGCTTGCCGTCGCGCAATTGCATCAGGTTGCGAGGGTTCTTGGCAAGCTCGTCGACGATGTCACCAGTGGAGTCGAAATGGTCAGCCATGAGATAGACCACGGCTGGGCGCTCCACCTTGCGGATGACATTCAGGAAACTTTCCACGCGGGTGCCATCAATCTCCCAACCACGGCCTGTGTGTCGATACAACGTCAGAAGCGGAAGGGCAAGGGTATAGCCGACCTGTACTGATCCCCGAGGGCCGTCTGGCTCAAGCTTGTCCAGCAGTCCGGCAATGGCCGCAGTTCCATCGAAACCGTGCTGTCTGCAGAAGGTGAAAAGTGCTTCCAGTGTCTTGATTTCTGTATTGGCCGCCGCTTCATTGCAGATGTACCACCCCTCCACCGAAGGAGCCACAATCAGGGGCGGGCGCCTCTGGGTGGGTTCAGGCTGCACGTTGTTGGCGAGTACCGGAGTTGCTGCCAACAGCGTGGCGATGGCACCAAGAAATCGGAAAAAGGCGTTGATCACGGCAGAATCTGGTTTACTTGATTTGTACTGGTCCGGTTTGCCAAGTGCTCAGACCGGCGAAGTGCTCCCTGAGACTCAAATCTCAGGAGGTTGGCCATCATTTATGCGGTGCGATTGGACAAAAAGGCAAGCCGGATTGCAATTTGTCGCTTGAATATATTGTGCAAGGGGAGCTCCATCCATCGATAGCTCAGCCATGAAAAGACCAAGGTCACAAGCAGGGTGGCTAAAGCCCATGCATTCGATGGCATGTGCAAGCTTGCCTGCAATTTGAAATACAGAATACCCATGGCAGCCAACACCATGATGTGGCTGAGGTAGATGCTGTAGGACGCGTCGCCCAAAGACTGCAGCAATTTTCCGGGAGTGATCTTCCTGCGTTCCAGTTCCATGCCGCACGCTACCAGGCACAAGGAGAATCCACCCAGAAGAACAGCCCGCTCACATGCATGGAAGAAGCCTGCCATGCCACTATGGTTGAGGTTCCCATTGATCTGGTAATCATAGGCCGTGTAGAGCAGGGCCAGAGCACCCAGGAGCCAAGGCAACAGGAGCTGCCGAGGGCGGCGATGGATCCACTCTGCCAAAAGAAAGCCGGCAATAAACTCGACGACAAGTGGTGACAGGTAGAAGGGGATCAGCAGATTTTGCTTGGCCTTCGCTTCATTTTCAGGAAGATACATGCCGTTCTTGTAGAACCAGATGTTCAGACATATGACAAGCAGGCCCAGTACGGAAAGGATTAGCGTTGCATGGCGACGCTGCCAAAACACGATGGCTGCCACTATCACGTAAAAATAGAGTTCGAAGCTCAGTGTCCAGGTGATTGGCAGCAGATAGAGCATCAGATCCTGGGGCCAAAGGAAGAATGAACCCAGCAGGCTGACTTGTGGCCGCAGTACTCCTAGAAGCACGGCCGCCACCAGATAGACGACAAAAAACGGCCACCAGCCGATGTAGATACGTCCAAAGCGCTGTACAAGAAAGCGCGTGGCCGGCCTCCATCCTGGCTGCAACATGCGTGTTGTCTCGGCCATGATGAGACCGCTGATCACGAAAAAAAGATCGACTCCGGCGAAACCTAAGCTGGAGATGGCTTCTGGAACCAGGGACAGATTGAATGGCGTGACCGGCGGGGTCATGTGATGGAGCACCACCCAGAGCGCGGCGAAAAACCGCAGGGTTTGCACGTTCTTTAGCATTATTTTTCTACAACTTGATAACAGGGCTCAACCCATGTCGGTGGAGGACAGATCCATGCTCTCCGCAAGAGTGGTGCTCAGCGGCTCTTTAGGAGTGCTGCTTATATCATATTGTAAAAAGGCAATGATGAACTGTATCCCCACCAAAGTGGGCAGAGCCGCGAGCATGACGGTGCCGCTGCTGGCAACTTTGTGTTGCATGCTACTGCTGATCCACTGAGTCATCCCAAAAAACACGCCGAAAAGAAAAAGAATTAGGCCGAATATGCTGTACAAGGAGCCAAGATTGAAGTCTCTCAGCAAGTATTTATAAAAATAGCGTTTGCCAAGCCTGATGAGATGTTTCTTGGAGAACTCGGGGAGAATTTTTCTTATATTGAGATTGGACTCTTCGTCTGCGTATACAGCGTCCATGGGAATGTCTTTTACCACGGCACGAATGGTGTTGAGTCTGAAAAGCATGTCTGTCTCGAAAAAGTATCTTTTTTCGAATTTATCTATGGGTAGCTCTTTTAGTACGCTGACATGTATGGCTGTGTATCCATTTGATGGATCCATGATGTGCCAGTAGCCGCAACTGACTTTTGTAATGAAGGAAAGTGCCGCATTGCCGAATAGTCGTGCCTTTGGCATGCCGTAGCTTGATTCTGGGCGGAAGAAGCGATTTCCTTTGGTGTAATCAGCTAGGCCTTTGATGATTGGGCGAACAAACAGCGGCAAAAGATGTGGATCCATTTGGCCATCACCGTCTATTTTTACAACAATATCTATTCCATCTTGGATGGCCTGTTTGTATGCAGTGCTGACTGCGCCGCCAACTCCCTGATTCTCTGCGTGGAGAATGACGCTGACCCTTGGATCTTTGCAGTTTTGAGTGATCCATTGGCCGCTTCCGTCCGGGCAAAAGTCATCCACGGCGTAGATCTTTGCCACAAAATCCGGTATTTCCTTTATGACACCAAGAACATGCTGCTTGACTTTGTAGCAAGGTATGGCAACTGCTATTTTCATATCAAATCCCATTGATTAGTTGGTTTTTGCTGTAATAGAAATGCCTATGGCAATTATGGCGCCTCCCAGTATGGTCTTTGCATGTAGTGGTTCATTGAGAAATAGCCAGGCAAGCGTGGGGACTAGAATGAACGCCAAACCCATGAATGGATAGGCAAGATAGAGGGGCGCATTCCTTAGAACCCAAATCCATACAAGGGTCGTCAACCCGTAAAGAATAAAGGCGCTGACCAGCCAAGTGTTGAAGGCGATGTCGAAAAAAGAGGGGGATGGCGGAATAGTGGTTGCTGCCTTTTTGAAAAGTAGCTGTCCGATGGATATGCCTATGACGCAAATCAATGCGACAGCGCTTGTGATAAGTGTCATGTGGAACTCTTTTGCTTGTCAAGTGATGCGTGGATGGGCAGGAGCGCCAGTGGGGCTGTGAAGAATGCAAGTAGATATCGATACTCTCCAGCAATGGAGAATATAAACACCGCAATCAGTTGCAGCAGCATAGTGCCTGATATGACAATGGCTGTTTTGTGCTTGGCTATTATTGATTTTCTGAAGGTGGAGATGATGAGGAGAATCCCCAGCCAAGGAGTCCAGAATATTTTTGAATAATCCATCGAAAAATCAAGCCACTTCTGAAAAAAGGAATCTGTGGGTAGATTGTATTCTTCCGGTATGGATCTGGATTTCGTTTGTGGTAAGAAATACTGGGTGCTACCCAGGGAGCCGGGAATACCACCGCTTGCGAACGCCGCGTAAAGAAAGATATTGACTCTGCTGGCCGCGAATGCAGGGAAGTTGTGCCACAAGTTGTATTTGAAAAAATCCTTGATGATGATTTTTTTGTTGGATGAAGACATTGAAAGCAAGGTCGGTCCATCGGGGCGAAATATCAAAGGATCCCAATAATAGTGGTCGTAGAACTGCTGAACCTCTTGGATGCTCTTTCCTGTGGATTCCAGTGCCTGCTGGGATCTTGGCGTGATGCGGGGTTTGTCCATTTCCCACAGGCCCATGGGGCGGTTCTCGAGAAAGCCAACGGTTTCATAAACTGCTAGCGGGAAAACCGTGCCTATGGAGTGTTTGTTTCTGTGAACGATATTTCCGGCAACGGCTAGTGCAGACCAGCCAATGATGATGATGGCAAGCTTGCGCCTGTGGCTGCCCTGTAGAAGATAAAGCAAATAGATCAGTGGGATGAAGTTGGCAATCCCGTTGGGCCTGGAGAATATTGCAAAAGGTATGGTGACAAAAAATATGAAAACTGATATGTTGCCAATGCTACGCTTCTTCGAGCATATCCATATCTCGAGCAGCATGCATGCAAGTGTCGAGGCGTAGATTCCATCGGAATATAGGCTGCCATTATAAAATACCAGGCAAGGGGCAAGCACGATGAATATCAGAGAAAATTTGAATGATTTTCTCAAATTTTGCTCTGCCATCCATGTCAGGGCTCTGGTGAAGATGATCGAGCTTGTCAGCATTTGTACTGCGATAGGGATTTCGACAAGCCGCCACGGAGAGTAGAAGAAATCAACAAAGAGGAACCAGAAAATAGGCTTTCCGGATTGAAATTCTCTTTGAGTCTCGGATTCAAGCATGACAGCGTAGCTGTCCGGGCCTATGACTCCGGGCCAAAAGGATACGAGCCACAGCAGATAGATAAGCGCAATACCCGCCCACAGACAGAAGAAAAATCTATACCTGCTGTATGGTTTTTTAAAGCTAAAGAATTCTCCGTTCGACCGGCTGGGCTTGAATTTGAGTGCCTGTTTCTCGATGGCATGCCACGATAGATATGCGAATGCAATCGTGATGACGAAGGATATAAGAAGGCTGGTGTAGAAGTTCAGACTGTGAGATGCGAAGCTCAGTATCGTCTGCTGCACGGGAAATGCAAAAAGATATATGCCGTATGAAGGATCTCCCCAGCGCCCGAAATTACGAAGGAAAGGCGTGGAAGAGGTTCCCAGAAAAATTGCCATGTAAGGCAGTATCAGCAATACGGCGAGAAATTTGAGCTTCAGATAAATAAGAATAATTGCAGCTGTGCAAAGTGCAAGCAGGATTTTTTTCTTGTGTTTTGACCATATGTCTTGCAGTGCATACAGAGCGGATCCGGAGAGAAAGAAGGCTATGAATTCCTGTTTGGCGTGGATATCTGCTGCAGAGGTAGGGAGACGCTTGAAGGCATACCAAATAAGATAAGCTGCGGCGATGGCCAGCAGGCTCTTCTTGCTATTCAATAAGCCAATGAATCCCAGGCTTCCCAGTAGAATATAGCAGATAACCTCGTATGGTATGGTCCATAAGGAGCCATTGACGGTAGGGAGTGCTGGATTGTTTTGGAAGACGCCCGGCAGGGTGAATCGCGTCTCCATATATAGAAGCTTCAGGTATCCAAGGGTCTCCGGATGGCCAAAGTAATCCTGCATGCTCAGTGTCGTGACGGAGGGGCCAAGAATGAATGTGCAGAAAATAACAATGAATGTCAGTGCTGGCCAGATGCGCAGAATGCGCCGCAAGAAGAATCGTCCAATATGCGGGTCGGCGAACCAGCTTTGAGCAACAAGATAGCCACTGATAGAAAAGAATATTAATACCGCAACCCCTCCCCATGTATACATGCCAAGTAAGCCGGAGGTTGGAAGTCCCGAAAGCGCGTAGTGGTGGCTGTATAGCACCAAGCTTGCGGCAAAGATTCGAAGAAAATCGAAGTTGTTGGATGGATGGCTGTTTTTATCCACGGATATTTCTTTTCTGAAAACACAGCAGGCGCATCAAGCCATAACTTGTGCGCCTGCGGCGGAATTATTTTCTGCTTCTCGTCAAGACTTCAATCTCCATGTCAGAGAATATGTCCTTATTTCAGGTAAAAGGGTTATTTTTTGGCTCATTTGCAAGTAGGTGGTCGCCTGTGTTGCTTTAGGTAACAGCGTTGGGCGGGATCAATTGGCGGCCTGCAAAGCCAACCCCGCATGCTCGCGCAGCGGATGGAAATGGATCTTCGGAAACCGCTCCTGCGCCAATCGCACGTCATAGGGTGACGTGCACAGATAGGCCAGCGTGTCGGCCGCATCGCGCGCCATGCGCAGCGGGTAGGCGTTCTCGAATTCGCGCAGTTCGCCCGGCGTGTCGGCCGTGATCCAGCGGGCGGCCGTGTACTGGCAGCCTTCCAGACGGATGTCGCAGTCGTATTCGGTGTTCAGGCGGTGCTGCACCACTTCGAACTGCAGCTGGCCCACGGCGCCCAGCAGCATGTTGCCGCCGGCTTCGGGCTTGAAGACCTGGATGGCGCCTTCCTCGCCCAGCTGCATCAGGCCCTGCTGCAGCTGTTTGGTGCGCAGCGGGTTCTTGAGCACCACGGTCATGAACATTTCAGGGGCGAAGAAGGGCAGGCCCGTGAATTGCAGGCTCGCGCCGTCGGTGATGGTGTCGCCCAACTGCACGCCACCATGCGTGGTGAAGCCGATGATGTCGCCCGCATAGGCTTCTTCGACGGCTTCGCGGCGCTGGCTCATGAAGGTCACGACCGAGGTGGGGCGCAGTTCCTTGGCGGTGCGCTGCACCTTCATCTTCATGCCGGGCGTGTACTTGCCCGAGGCCACGCGCACGAAGGCGATGCGGTCACGGTGGTTGGCATCCATGTTGGCCTGGACCTTGAAGACCACGCCGGAGAAGCCTTCGTCCTCGGGGTGGATGATCTTTTCCACAGGCTGCTTGTTGACCAGCAGCGAGCTTTTGCGGGGGCCGGGCGGGGGCGACATGTCGACCACGGCATCCAGCACTTCCATGACACCGAAGTTGTTCACGCCCGAGCCGAAGAAGACCGGTGTGAGCTTGCCGGCCAGGAAGGCCTCATGGTCCCAGGGGGCCGAGGCGCCCTGGGCCAGTTCCATGCTGTCGAGCGCGTCGTCAAAGGCCTGCCCGAAGCGCGCACGCAGCTTGTCGGCCTCGGCCAGGGGAATGGCCTCGAAGTCCTGGGGGCGGCGTTCGCTGCCGGGCTGGAACACCGTCATGGTCTGGGTGAGCAGGTTGATGATGCCGCCGAACTGCTTGCCCTGGCCCACGGGCCAGGTGACGGGGCAGCAGGGCATGCCCAGCTCGCGCTCCACTTCGTCAAGAATGTCCAGCGGATCGCGCACTTCGCGGTCCATCTTGTTGACGAAGGTGATGATGGGCGTGTCGCGCTGGCGGCAGACCTCGATCAGGCGGCGGGTCTGCGATTCCACGCCGTTGGCGGCGTCGATGACCATCAGCGCCGAGTCCACGGCCGTGAGCACGCGGTAGGTGTCTTCCGAGAAGTCCTTGTGTCCAGGGGTGTCGAGCAGATTGACCACATGGTCGCGGTAGCTCATCTGCATGACCGAGCTGGCCACCGAGATGCCGCGCTGCTTTTCGATTTCCATCCAGTCGGAGGTGGCATGGCGGCTGGCCTTGCGGCCCTTGACGGCGCCCGCGATCTGGATCGCGCCCGAGAACAGCAGCAGCTTCTCTGTCAGCGTGGTCTTGCCCGCGTCAGGGTGGGAAATGATGGCAAAAGTCCGGCGGCGCCGGGTTTCAGAGGCGTATGACACAGTATTGAAAGCGCAGAGGCAGGGCGGTGCCTGCCAGGAAAGGGAGACGTAATGTCTGTCGCGGGCGGCCATTGGGGCATGGAGCCAAGCGAGGCCGCAAATGGCCGCCATTCTACTTTCGCACCGGGAATATCGGCGAACAGGGATGTAAGTCGTGTCCCTGGTTTCTTGATGCCGTCTTGATACGGCACGTCGCAATCTCAATCCGCTTTTGACAGCCCCGGCCCTAGAGTTTTCCCCATCGCAACAACAGGTGCCGCCATGCGGCGCCGATGCGGGAGAAATCCCTATGACCCTGACCGAAATCACCGGATGGCTGGGCGCCCTGGGCGCCCTGGCTGTGTTTGTCTACCTCGGATACGCATTGCTGCGGCCCGAACAGTTCTGAGGTGGCGCAGATGCAAGACCTGATCTTTATCGCCCTGAGCCTGGGCTGCTTCGGGGGCCTGCTGGCCTTCGTGGCGGCGCTGGGCCGGATTTGACTGCCTGAAAGGAGACCTCCATGTGGTTGACCTGGATGGAATATGCACTGGTGCTGCTGCTGATGACGGCGCTGGCCGTGCCCATGGGGCAGTGGCTGGCACGCTGCTTCACGAGTGAGCACCATGCCTGGATCGAGCGGCTGAGCTTTCGCGCCCTGGGCGTGAACCCGGCCGAGCGCATGGGCTGGCAGCGCTACGGGCTGGCGCTGCTGCTGTCCAACGGCGCCATGCTGCTGCTGGGCTATGCGCTGCTGCGCCTGCAGGGCTGGATGCCGCTCAATGCGCTGAGCAATGCGGCGCAGACACCGGACCTGGCCTTCAACACGGCCGTGTCCTTTGTGACCAATACCAACTGGCAGGCGTATTCGGGCGAGAGCAGCCTGTCCAACGCCACGCAGATGGTGGCCATCACCTTCATGATGTTCGCTGGCGCGACCACGGGCGTGGTCGCCGCGGCGGGTGTCATCCGCGGCCTGGCGCGCTCCAGTGCCTCGGACCTGGGCAACTACTGGGTGGACTATGTGCGCATGCTCTGGCGCGTGATGCTGCCGCTGAGCTTTGTGGTGGCCCTGGTCTATGTGTGGCAGGGTGTGCCTCAGACGCTGGATGGCCAGGTCTGGGCGACGACGCTGGAAGGCGCTCGCCAGCAGATTCTTCTCGGCCCCGTGGCCAGCCTGGAGAGCATCAAGCACATCGGCACCAACGGTGGCGGCTTCTTCGGCATGAATGCGGCCCATCCGTTCGAGAACCCCACGCCGCTGACCAACGCATTCCACATCCTGGGCATGCTGCTGATCCCGTCGGCGCTGACCTATGCGCTCGGCTCCATGCTGCTGCGCCGTCGCCAGGGCTGGGTGCTGTTCGGCGCCTGCCTGGTGATGTTCGTTGGCTTTCTGGCGCTGGTGTTCACGGCCGAGCAGGCCGGCAATCCGCTGCTCACGGCCGCAGGTGCCGACCAGCAGATCAGCGCCACCCAGCCGGGCGGCAACATGGAGGGCAAGGAGCTGCGCTTCGGCATCGCCGATACGGCGCTGTTCGTGACCACGACCACGGCCGCGACCACGGGCTCGGTCAATGCCATGCATGACTCGCTGACGCCCCTGGGCGGGCTGGTGCCGCTGGCGCAGATGATGCTCAACTGTGTGTTCGGCGGCGACGGCGTGGGCCTGATCAACCTGCTGCAGTACGCCATCCTCACGGTCTTCCTGGCCGGCATGATGATCGGCCGCACGCCCGAGTTCCTGGGCAAGAAGATCGAGGCGCGAGAGATCAAGCTGGTGATGCTGGCCGTGATGGCGCACCCGATCTCCATCCTGGGCTTCACGGCGTTGGCTGCGGTCTGGCCCGACACCATGGCCAGTCTGACCAACCGGGGGCCGCACGGCTTCTCGGAGGTGCTCTATGCCTATGCCTCGGGCACGGCCAACAACGGTTCGGCCTTTGCGGGCCTGAATGCGAACACGCCGTTCTTCAACACCACCATCGGCCTGGCCATGCTGGCTGGCCGCTATCTGACACTGCTGCCCATGCTGGCCCTGGCCGGCAGCCTGGCGGCCAAGCCCACCGTGCCTGCGGGGCCGGGCACCTTCCCGACGGCCACGCCGCTGTTCATGGGCTTGCTGGTCTTCGTGGTGGTGGTGGTCGGTGGACTGACCTTCCTGCCTTCGCTGGCCCTGGGCCCTGTGGTCGAGCAACTGCAGATGCTGTCAGGACAGGTCTATCCCTGAACACCCCTGAGCCCGTTTTTTTCCTGGCCGCCTGCTGTGCCTGACACAGCAGCGCGGCGGAGGTTTCCGAAATGCAAGTTCAAACACACACTTCCGGCCCGTTGCCGGTGCTGCGCACCGATGCGCAGGTTCCATCCCAGACCGATGCCGGCGGGCTGCGCTCGCTGTTCGGCCCCAGCCTGCGGTCGGCGCTGTTCGTCGCCGTGGTCACGGGCCTGGCGTATCCGCTGGTCACCACGCTCGTGGCCCAGGCCGCGTTTCCCAAGGCCGCCAATGGCAGCCTGATCACGCGCCAGGGCTCGGTCGTGGGCTCGGCCCTGATCGGGCAGGAGTTCGCTTCGCCCCGTTATTTCCAGGGTCGGCCCAGCGCCACCACGGCGCCGGATCCCGACAAGGCCGATGCCACGGTGGCCGCGCCCTACAACGCCGCGCTGTCGGCCGCCACCAACCAGGGGTCGACCCACGCGGCGCTCAAGGAGTCCGTGGCGGCGCGCGTGGCGGCCTACCGCGAACTCAATGGTCTGGCGGCAGATGCCGCTGTGCCTGTGGATGCCGTGACGGCCTCGGCCTCCGGCCTGGATCCGCACATCTCTGTGGCCAATGCCGAGCTGCAGCTGCCGCGCGTGGCACGCGAGCGCCAGCTGCCTGTGGCCAAGGTCCAGGAACTGCTGCGCCAGCAGATGCAGCCGCGCGTTCTGGGCCTGCTGGGTGAGCCGCGCGTGAACGTGCTGCAGTTGAATCTGGCGCTGGACGATCTCTCGGCCGCGACGCTGCAGCCTGCGGCAGCCAATGCCGCCAAGGAGTAAGCCATGTCGCGCAAAACTGCTTTGTCCCTGTTCGATCCTTCGCTGGTGCGCCAGGCGCTGGGTGACTCCATCCGCAAGCTGGCACCGAGCGCGCAATGGCGCAACCCGGTGATGTTCGTGGTCTATCTGGGCGCCATCTTCACCAGCCTGCTCTGGGCCCAGGCCCTGGCGGGCGAGGGCGAGGCGCCTGCGGGCTTCATCCTGGCCATTGCGCTGTGGCTGTGGTTCACCGTGCTGTTCGCCAATTTTGCGGAGGCGCTGGCCGAGGGGCGCAGCCGCGCCCAGGCCGCGAGCCTGCGCAGCATGAAGCGCAGCACGGTCGCCAAGAAGCTGGAGCAGGCCAGCTACCAAAGCCGCTGGCATCCCGTGGGTGCGGAAGAACTGCGCTCGGGCATGTGGGTGCTGGTCGAGGCCGGCGACACCATACCGCTGGACGGCACGGTGATCGAGGGCGTGGCCTCGGTGGACGAGAGCGCCATCACCGGCGAATCGGCCCCCGTGATCCGCGAGGCCGGCGGCGACTTCTCTTCGGTCACCGGCGGCACGCGCGTGCTGTCGGACTGGCTGGTGGTGCAGATCACCGTGAACCCCGGCGAGTCCTTCCTGGACCGCATGATCTCCATGGTGGAGTCGGCCCGCCGCCACAAGACGCCCAACGAACTGGCGCTGACCATCTTGCTGGTCGGACTGACGCTGCTGTTCCTGCTGGTCATCGTCACGCTGCGGCCCTATTCGGCCTTTGCGGTGGAGCTGACGGGCAGCGGGCAGGTCGTGGGACTGACGGTGCTGGTCGCCCTGCTGGTGTGCCTGATCCCGACCACCATCGGCGGCCTGCTGTCGGCCATTGGCGTGGCAGGCATGAGCCGCATGATGCAGGCCAACGTGATCGCCACTTCGGGCCGCGCCGTGGAGGCGGCCGGCGACGTGGACGTGCTGCTGCTGGACAAGACCGGCACCATCACGCTGGGCAACCGCCAGGCCAGCGAATTCCTGCCCGCTCCCGGCGTGACGGCCGCGCAGCTGGTCGATGCGGCGCAGCTGGCATCACTGGCCGACGAGACACCCGAGGGCCGCAGCGTGGTCGTGCTGGCCAAGGAAATGCATGGCCTGCGCGAGCGTGACCTGGCAACCCTGCATGCCGTCTTCGTGCCCTTCACGGCCCAGACGCGCATGAGCGGCGTGGACATGCCGCAGCCCGACGGCGGCACGCGCAGCCTGCGCAAGGGCGCGGCCGACGCCGTGCGCCGCCACGTCGAAGCCATGGGCGGCAAGTTCCCGCCCGCCATGCTCAAGGTGGTGGAGGATGTGTCGCGGCGCGGCAGCACGCCGCTGGTGGTGGCCGATGGCGCCCGCGTGCTGGGCGTGATCGAGCTCAAGGACGTGGTCAAGCACGGCATACGCGAACGCTTTGCCGAGCTGCGCCGCATGGGCATCAAGACCGTGATGATCACGGGCGACAATCCGCTCACGGCCGCCGCCATTGCGGCCGAGGCCGGCGTGGACGACTACCTTGCCGAAGCCACGCCCGAGGACAAGCTGCGCCTGATCCGCGAACACCAGGCCGCAGGCCGGCTGGTGGCCATGACCGGCGACGGCACCAATGACGCACCCGCACTGGCCCAGGCCGACGTGGCCGTGGCCATGAACAGCGGCACCCAGGCGGCCAAGGAAGCCGGCAACATGGTGGACCTGGACAGCAACCCGACCAAGCTCATCGAGGTCGTGGAGACCGGCAAGCAGATGCTGATGACGCGCGGCGCGCTGACCACCTTCAGCGTGGCCAACGACGTGGCCAAGTACTTCGCCATCATCCCGGCCGCCTTCGTGGGCACGTATCCGCAGCTGTCGGCGCTCAATGTCATGGGACTGGCCAGCCCGGGCTCGGCCATCCTGAGCGCCGTGATCTTCAACGCGCTGATCATCATCGTGCTGATACCGCTGGCCTTGCGTGGCGTGCCCTACCACGCCATCGGCGCCTCGGCCCTGCTGCGGCGCAACCTGCTGGTCTACGGGCTGGGGGGCCTGGTCGTCCCCTTCATCGGCATCAAGCTGATCGACATGCTGCTGGTGGCTTTCGGCCTGGCCTGATCTTTGGCGGCAAGCCTGCCCGCCCGGGCAGGCACCGCCTTGCTTTCTCTGTACAAAAACCAAGATGAAATCCGTTTCTTCCATGACGGCCGCTTGTGCCGTCCCCCGTTTCTTCCCCCGTGCCTCGCTGGCTGCACTGTTGTCGCTGGCGGCTGCGTCCTGCCATGCCCAGGCCGAGACCTCCCCAGTCAACGCTGCCAGTGCCGATGCCCAGCAATCGCCCGCACCCGCCTACGCGCTCACCGGCAGCGTGGCGCTGCTCAGCGACTACCGTTTCCGTGGCATCTCGCAAAGCTGGATGGGGCCGGCGCTGCAGGGCGGGCTGGAGCTGTCGCTGCCGCGCGGCGCCTACCTGGGCGTGTCCGGCTCCAGCGTGTCGCGCCACAGCTATCTGGACGGCCGCGCGCTGGAACTGGACCTGTACGGCGGCTGGCGCACCGAGCTGCTGCCGGGCTGGACGGGCGACATCGGCCTGCTGCACTACAACTACCCCGGCGCGCGCGTGCCCCGCGGGGATGGCAGCGGCGGCGTGCGCTACGACACCACCGAGGCCTATCTGGGCGTCACCCACGGCGGCTTCAGCGCCAAATGGTCGCTGGCGCTGACGCCTTACTTCGGCCTGCGCGACAGCACGGCGGCCACGGCCTTTGCCGAGGCACTTCCCGGCAGCGGCAGCTCACGCGGCAGCAGCTATCTGGACCTGAACTACCAGCATCCGCTGGGCGACTGGGCGGTGCTGGGCCTGCATGCCGGCCACACGCAGGTGCGCAACTACAGCGAACTGTCGTACGCCGACTGGCGCGTCTCGCTGGCCCGCAGCTGGG
Source organism: Delftia sp. 11MD (assembly GCF_050907895.1). Taxonomy (NCBI): domain Bacteria; kingdom Pseudomonadati; phylum Pseudomonadota; class Betaproteobacteria; order Burkholderiales; family Comamonadaceae; genus Delftia; species Delftia sp. 11MD. Next base: position 803,684 of record NZ_CP194333.1, read on the forward strand.
GGCCATGGACGGCCACGCTGGCCTGGGCCGGCACCTCGGCCGACACGCGCTACTACCGCGCGGCCAATGCGGCAGGCCAGATGCAAAGCCTGGGCCGCAGCGGCTGGGTGCTGTCGCTGTCGGCGGCGTTCTAGTGTGGGGGCACGCTCTGGTGCTAGGCTGAGAACCATGCCCATTTCGTCCTCTGCCGAGCCGGCGCCGCCCGGTCTGCCGCGCCCCGATCCCGACGCCCTGGTCGCGCGCCTGCGCCATGAGCGGGCGCAGGAGGGGCGGGGCAAGCTGCGCATCTACTTCGGATCGAATGCAGGCGTGGGCAAGACCTACGCCATGCTGGCCGCCGCCCAGCGCGAACGCCAGGGGGGCCGCGAGGTTCTGGTGGGACTCGTGGAAACCCATGGCCGCAAGGAAACGGCGCAGCAGCTGCATGGCCTGGAGCAACTGCCGCTGCGCGAGCTGCCGCACCAGGGACGGACGCTGCGCGAGTTCGACCTGGATGCGGCGCTCGCGCGGCGTCCGCGCGTGCTGCTGCTCGATGAACTGGCGCACAGCAATGCGCCAGGCTCACGCCATCCCAAGCGCTGGCAGGACGTGCAGGAGCTGCTGGACGCAGGCATCGATGTCTGGACCACGATCAACGTGCAGCACCTGGAAAGCCTGAACGACGTGGTGGGCGGCATCGTCGGCATCACGGTGCGCGAGACCGTGCCCGACCAGATCTTCGACGATGCCGACGAGGTCATCGTCGTCGACATCTCGCCCGACGAGCTGCTGCGCCGCTTGAAGGACGGCAAGGTCTACATGATGGAGCAGGCCGAGCGGGCCTCGCGCAACTTCTTCAGGCGCGGCAACCTGCTGGCGCTGCGCGAGCTGGCACTGCGCCGCACGGCCGACCGCGTGGACGAGGACATGCGCGACTACCGGCGCGAGCGCTCCATAGGCACGGTCTGGCCTGCGCGTGAGCGCCTGCTGGTGGCCGTGGCAGGTCATGCGGGCGACGACGCCCTGGTGCGCCAGGTGGCGCGCATGGCACGCCGGCTGGATGCTGGCTGGATGGTGGTGTACGTGGACGCGCCCCAGCGCCAGCACCGCCCACGCAGCGTGCAGGCCGCCGTGCTCAAGACCCTGGCCCTGGCCGCACGCCTGGGGGCCGAGACGGCCACGCTGCCGGGCGCCGATGTGGCCGAGGCCCTGGTTGCCTTCGCGCGCGAGCGCAACGCCAGCCGCCTGGTGCTGGCCCAGCCGCCGCGCCCGGCATGGTCGCCCTGGCGCTGGTGGGGCCGCAGCCTGCCCGACCGCATCGTCCAGCTGCATCCCGACATCGACGTGCTGGTGCTCTCCGGGGGCTCCAGCGCGGCCCGGACCGAGGCCGCGCCTGCCGCACCGCTGCGGCGCAGGCCGCTGCCCTGGAAGGGCTATGCCGGTGTGACCCTGGCCTGCTTGACCGCCACGGTGCTGGCCGAGCAGCTGCTGCGCATCTTCGACCCGGCCAACGTGGTGATGCTGTTCCTGCTCATCGTCGTGCTGTCTTCGTTGCGCTGGGGGCGTGGCCCGGGCGCCTGGGCGGCGCTGCTGTCGGTACTGTGCTTCGACTTTTTCTTTGTGCCCCCGCGCGGATCCTTCCATGTCAACGACACGCAGTACCTGTTCACCTTCGTGCTGATGCTGGGCGTGGCCCTGGTCTGCGGCCAGCTCATGGCGCGGCTGCGCCACGAGGCGCGCGTGGCGGCCGAGCGCGAGCGGCGCGCGGGCGCCCTGGCGCGGCTGGCGCGCGACCTTTCGGGCGCGCTCACGCAGGAGCAGGTGGTGGAGATTGCGCTGAGCACGGTCTCGGGCGTGTTCGACGCCCAGGCCGGGCTGCTGTTGCCCGATGCCGACGAGCGCCTGCGCCCCGCCGGCGGCGGCTCCTGCCCCATGGACGACAGCATTGCGCGCTGGGCCATGGACCACGGTCAGCAGGCCGGCCAGGGCACGGACACGTTGCCGGCCGCGCCGGCCCGCTACGTGCCGCTGGCGGCGCCCGTGCGCATGCGGGGCGTACTGGTGCTGCAACTGCGTGCGCCCCAGCGCCTGGAGGTGCCCGAGGAGCAGCGCCTGCTGGAGGCGTGTGCCAGCCAGGTGGCGCTGGCGCTGGAGCGTCAGCACTTCGTGGCCGTGGCCCAGCAGACCCAGATCGCCATGGAGGGCGAGCGCATGCGCAACACCTTGCTGTCGGCCGTCTCGCACGACCTGCGCACGCCGCTGACCACCATCCTGGGCGCGGCCGAGGCCGCGCAGCGCCATGTGCCGCCGGGCGGCGCAGCCGACATGCTGGAGCAGGTCCGCATCCAGGCCCAGGCCATGCAGCGACTGGTGGAGAACCTGCTGGACATGGCGCGCCTGCAGCAAGGCGGCGTGCACCTGCAGCGAGAATGGCTGCCGCTGGATGAAGTGGTCGGCAGCGCGCTGCGCCAGATGCGCGCGCGCCTGCACGAGCATCCCGTGAGCACCGACGTGCCCGCCAGCCTGCCGCTGCTGCAGCTCGATGCCGTGCTCATGGAGCGCGTGCTGGTCAACCTGCTGGACAACGCCGCCAAGTACACGCCGGCCGGCACGCCGCTGACCATCCACGCACGCGAACAGGACGGCGAGGTGCTTGTGGCCGTGCAGGATGGCGGGCCCGGCCTGCCGCCACACCTGCCCGTGGAGACGCTGTTCGAGCCCTTCACGCGCGGCACGGCCGAGTCCACCGTCTCGGGCATAGGCCTGGGGCTGGCGCTGGTGCGCAGCATTGTCGAGGCCCATGGCGGGCGCATCGAGGCCGCTGCCGCGCGCCCAGGCCCCGGCACCGTGTTCACGCTGCGCTTTCCGGTGCCGGAGCAGCCATTGCTCGATTAGAGTCTTGCGCCATGAGCACGCCCACCAACCGCATCCTGATGATCGAGGACGACCCCGGCATCCGCCGCTTCGTGCGCCTGGTGCTGGAGGACGAGGGCTGGCAGGTCTTCGAGGCCGACAGCGCGCGCCGGGGCCTGATCGAGGCGGCGAGCCGCCAGCCCGATCTGGTCATCCTCGACCTGGGCCTGCCGGATGCCGACGGCAAGCAGGTTCTCACCGAGCTGCGCGGATGGTCCTCCGTGCCCGTGCTCGTGCTTTCCGCGCGCGAGCGCGAGGACGAGAAGGTGGCCGCCCTGGACGCCGGCGCAGACGATTACCTGGTCAAGCCTTTCGGTGTGCCCGAGCTGCTGGCCCGGCTGCGCGTGATGCTGCGCCGCCGCCAGCAACTGGGGGCCGCAGGCGGCGCAGTTGCATCCAGCCAGGTGCACTTCGGCCAGGTGCAGGTGGACCTGGCCACGCACGAGGTGCGGCGTGCGGGCCAGCCGGTGCACCTCACGCCCATCGAATTCCGCCTGCTGGCGGCGCTGATCGCCGCCCAGGGCCGTGTGATGACCCACCGCCAGCTGCTGCTGCAGGTCTGGGGACCCGAATACCTGGGCCGTGCCCATTACCTGCGCGTGCACATGGCCAATCTGCGCCAGAAGATCGAGGACGAGCCGGCCCAGCCGCGCCACCTGGTGACCGAGCTGCAGGTGGGCTACCGGCTTGTGGGGCTGGGCGGTGAGGCATCCCCGGGATCGGTATAATCAGCGCCTCTCCGAGGAGCGTTGCAGCAGGCCCATTCACCAGATGCGGTCTGCGAGGCTCGGAGTCATACCTGCAACGACGCTCGCCCACGCTTTCTGTGCGGTGAGCTTTTTTTCGTCTCCCGCAGAACGTGGTTTTTCATTCATCTTTTGGAGAAAACCATGAACGCTGCTGTTCGTCCCGTTTCCGCCGACACGGCCATCGCTGACATTTCCCTCGCCGCCTGGGGCCGCAAGGAAATCCTGATCGCCGAAACCGAAATGCCCGGCCTGATGGCCACGCGCGAGGAATTCGCCGCGGCACAGCCGCTCAAGGGCGCGCGCATCGCCGGCTCGCTGCACATGACCATCCAGACGGCCGTGCTGATCGAGACGCTCAAGGCCCTGGGCGCCGACGTGCGCTGGGCCTCGTGCAACATTTTCTCGACTCAGGACCATGCCGCCGCCGCCATCGCCGCCACGGGCACGCCCGTGTTCGCCATCAAGGGTGAATCGCTGGCCGACTACTGGGACTACACCCACCGCATCTTTGAATTCGGCGCCGCCGGTACCGAAGGCGAAGGCCCCAACATGATCCTGGACGACGGCGGCGATGCCACCATGCTGCTGCACCTGGGCATGCGCGCCGAAAAGGACCTGTCCGTGCTGGACAACCCCGCCTCCGAGGAAGAGAAGATCGCCTTCGCCGCCATCCGCGCCAAGCTGGCCCAGGACCCCACCTGGTATACGCGCAAGAGCGCCCACATCATCGGCGTGACCGAAGAGACCACCACCGGCGTGCACCGCCTCAACGAGATGTCGGCCAAGGGCACGCTGAAGTTCCGCGCCATCAACGTCAACGACTCCGTCACCAAGAGCAAGTTCGACAACCTCTACGGCTGCCGCGAATCGCTGGTGGACGGCATCAAGCGCGCCACCGACGTGATGATCGCCGGCAAGGTCGCCGTGGTGGCCGGTTACGGCGACGTGGGCAAGGGCTGCGCCCAGGCGCTGCGCGCGCTGTCGGCCCAGGTCTGGGTCACCGAGATCGATCCCATCAACGCCCTGCAGGCCGCCATGGAAGGCTACAAGGTCGTGACCATGGAGTGGGCGGCAGACAAGGCCGACATCTTCGTGACCACCACCGGCAACCGCGACATCATCCGCCACGAGCACATGGTGGCCATGAAGAACGAAGCCATCGTCTGCAACATCGGCCACTTCGACAACGAGATCGACGTCGCCTCCATCGAGCAGTACCAGTGGGAAGAGATCAAGCCCCAGGTGGACCACATCACCTTCCCTGACGGCAAGAAGATCATCCTGCTGGCCAAGGGCCGCCTGGTGAACCTGGGCTGCGCCACCGGCCACCCCAGCTTCGTGATGAGCGCCTCGTTCGCCAACCAGACCATCGCCCAGATCGAGCTGTTCACCAAGCCCGATGCCTACGAGGTCGGCAAGGTCTACGTGCTGCCCAAGATCCTGGACGAGAAGGTTGCCCGCCTGCACCTGAAGAAGGTCGGCGCCATGCTGACCGAGCTGACGGACGGCCAGGCTGCCTATATCGGCGTGAGCAAGCAGGGTCCCTACAAGCCCGAAACTTATAGGTATTAAGCACCCCCTGAGGCGCTGACGCGCCTTCCCCCTCTCTACCCGCTTCGCGGGGGAGGGGGACGACGCCCTCGCTGCGGGGCGGCCCTTGCTTGGCGTCCCTGAGTTGGGTCGCGCCGGTTTCGGGCATTAGTCAACTGAGATTTCCTGGAGCGACGCTATGCGCGCAGATGTATTTTTGGTGGAAGCCGGCCATGCGGCCACGCGCTCGCAGGCGCAGCGGCTGATTGCGGGTGGCGTGCAGTGGCGCATGACGCCGTTGACGCCGTGGAAGAAGGTCGCCAAGAACGGTGACGAGATTCCCGCAGGTGCCGAGCTGCAGTTGCTGGACGGGGCCGAGGCCCGGTTCATCTCGCGCGGCGGGCTGAAGCTGGAAGGCGCGCTGGCGGCTACCAAGCTGTCGGTGGACGGCCTGCGCTGCCTGGACGTGGGCCAGAGCACGGGCGGTTTCACCGACTGCCTGCTGCAGGCAGGCGCCGCCCAGGTCATCGGCGTGGACGTGGGCCATGGCCAGCTGCATGAGCGGCTGCGCTCGGATGCGCGCGTGATCTGCGTCGAAGGCGTCAATGCCCGCGCGGTGACGGCAGAGGGCCTGCAGGAGGCCTGCGAGGAAGTGCTGTCCGAACGCTGGGAAGAAGATCCCGACGACAACGACACCCAGCCCGTGGCGCCCTATGCCTGGATGCGCAACGGCGGCGTGGTCGACGAGGACTACGACGACAGCGACGACGCCAAGGAAAACGAGATCGAGGCCTTCAAGGCCGAGCGCGCGGCCAAGGGCAAGGCGCGCGATGAGGGCACGGTGGCCACGCAGCGCCGCCGCCGCGCCGAGTTTGCCGACGTGGACATCACGCCGCAGTTCGACTTCGTCACGGGCGATCTGTCCTTCATCTCTCTGACCCTGGTGCTGCCGGCCGTCACGCGCCTGCTCAAGCCGCATGGCCAGCTGCTGATGCTGGTCAAGCCGCAGTTCGAGCTGCAGCCGGGCCAGGTCGGCAAGGGCGGCATCGTGCGCGATGCGGCCCTGTTCACCGAGGTGGAGCAGCGCATCCGCACCTGCCTGGGCGAGCTGGGCCTGGAGGTCAAGGGCTGGATGGAGTCGGCCATCGAAGGCGGCGACGGCAACCGCGAATTCTTCGTGCATGCCCAGCAGGCGGCCGTGGTGAAGGAGCCAGAGCAGCCTGAAACGCAGGACGACGACGAGCCCCGCTCGGCCGTGAAGGCCGCTCCTAAGCCGGCCGCGCCTAAGCGCGTGTCCCGCACCGTGCTGCGCGAGCAGCGCAACGAGCGTGTGATCGACACCAGTACCGAGTTCGGCGTGCCCGGTCCGGGCCGCGCCAAGCTGCGCAAACGCAACGAATGAAACACTGAGCAGCGAGTCTTACATGAGCTTTCCGATCAGCTTCGAGTTCTTCCCGACCAAGACGCCCGAGGGCGCGACCAAGCATGTGCAGGTGCGCAAGAACCTCTATGCGCGCAAGCCCCAGTTCTGCTCCGTCACCTATGGCGCGGGCGGCTCCACGCAGACGGGCACCTTCGCCATGGTGCGTGACATCCAGAACGAAGGCGTCAGCGCGGCATCGCATTTCTCCTGCGTGGGCGCCACGCACGACAAGGTGCGCGCCGAACTGCAGGAGCTGAAGGCCATGGGCGTGCGCCGCATCGTCGCGCTGCGCGGCGACCTGCCCAGCGGCTATGGCCTGGGTGGCGAATTCCAGTACGCCAGCGATCTCGTGGAATTCATCCGCCGCGAGTTCGGCGACTGGTTCCACATCGAGGTGGCTGCCTACCCGGAGGTCCATCCGCAGGCGAAATCCCCACAGTCCGATCTGGATGCGTTTGCGGCTAAAGTGCGCGCTGGCGCGGATTCCGCGATCACCCAATATTTCTACAATGCCGACGCCTACTGCCGTTTCGTTGATGCGGCGCGCGGCATGGGGCTTGATGCACCGGTTGTTCCCGGCATCATGCCCATCACCAGCTCTACGCAGCTGATGCGCTTCTCGGACGCCTGCGGCGCCGAGATCCCGCGCTGGATCCGCCTGCGTCTGCAGGCTTACGGAGATGACACGGCGTCCATTCGCGCCTTCGGCCTTGATGTCGTGTCCCGTCTATGCGAGCAGTTGCGCAGCCAGGGCGCTCCCGGGCTGCACTTCTATACGATGAACCAGAGCGTCGCCACGCTGGAAATCTGCGATCGATTGGGCCTTTGAGCGCGCAGCCACTGCGCCGGCCCCGGGCGACCCTCTAGAACTTGGGAACGGTCAGGCGTTCCCTGGAGGTTTTTGCCCATGGATCGTGGTTTTCGACGCCTGCACTGGCGCTGGCTGGCCATGTGCGCCATCACCGCCACCCTGGCCGGCTGCGCGCCGGCTCCCGTGGCACAAAGCGATGCCGAGTCCGGCGCCCTGACCGCAGGTGCGGCGGCAATGGATGAAGGCCAGACGCCATCGGCCGTGCCCTCGGCCGGCAAGCGCGGTGGCCGCACATCGCGGACCGCGCAGCCGGCCAGCAAATCCCCGGATGCCAAGCCCTCCGAGTCGGCCTCGCCCGAAGACAGTGCCGAGGCTCCCTCCAATCCCGACTTCGCCCTCGTGCCCTCGCGCGACAGCGACCAGCAAGGCCTGGCCTCCTGGTATGGCCCGGGCCTGCATGGCCGGCTGACCGCCAGCGGCGAGCGTTTCGACAAGGAAGAATTGACGGCCGCGCACCGCAGCTTTGCCTTCGGCAGCCGCGTCTGCGTGCGCAGCGCCGCCACGGGCAAGACGGTGGTGGTGCGCATCAACGACCGCGGGCCGTTTGCGCCTGGCCGCGTGATCGATCTGAGCCAGGCCGCAGCGCAGGAGCTGGGCATGGTCGGCCTGGGCATCAAGCCCGTGGAGCTGTGGCAGCTCGACGATGGTGAGCAGGAATGCCCCGAAACCCTGGTCACGGCCAGGAAGGCCAAGTCCATCGAGAAGACGCAGCAGGCCAAGGCACAGGCACAGACAACACAGGCACGGACCCGGGTTCAGGCCAAGGCGCCAGTGCGTCCGCGTGTCCAGGCCAAGGCGCCTGCACCCAGGCCCAATGCACGCACGGCCGTGGCCAGCCGTGCCGTCCCTGCCGCCAAGCCGGTGGCGAAGGCTGCGGCGCCCGCCGCTGCCTCGTCCACCGCAGTGGCCTCTGCGGCCTCGAACGCGCGCTGAACGGGTTCAGCCGCCGGATTCGAGCGTGAAGGCCGCGTTCTCGTCCTGACCGAGCAGCTTGACCAGCTGCGGCATGGCCGGCTTGAGCTGTTCCTTGAGATTGAACGGCGGATTGATCAGGAACATGCCGCTGGCCGGCAGGCCGCCGCGCTCCGAGGTCTTGTTGCTCTTGACCGTGAGCTCCACATGCAGCCAGCTCCTGCCGGCCTTGGTGGTCATGGTCTTCAGGCGGCGCGGCAGATCGTGCGCCTCGGGGCGCGGGATGATCGGATACCAGAACGCATACGTGCCTGTGGCAAAGCGCTTGAGGCTGTCGGCCGCCATGTCCAGCACCTTGGCGTAGTCGCTCTTGAGCTCGTAGCTGGGGTCGCACAGCACCAGGGCTCGGCGCGACGGCGGCGGCAGGAATTTCTTGATGCCCTCGAAGCCGTCCTCGTGCAGCACGGCCACCTGGCGGCCCGCTTCGAGCTGGGCAATGTTGCCGGCCAGCGAGCGCATGTCGGTGGGATGCAGCTCGAAGACCTTGAGCTTGTCGCGCTCCTGCACGCGCAGCAGGGACTGGATGATGAACGGCGAGCCCGGATAGTTGCGCAGCTGCGCTCCCTGGTTGAAGGAACGCACCGAGGCGATGTAGGCCTGCAGCACCGGGGCCAGCTCGGACTCCTTGGCCTGGGCCAGGCGCAGGATGCCGTCTGCGGCCTCGCCGCTCTTGTTGGCATAGTCGCCATCCAGACGGTACAGGCCGGCGCCGGCGTGCGTGTCCAGCACCGTGAGGGCGGCCTCCTTCTGGAGGAGGTATTGCAGGGTGGCGATCAGCACGGTGTGCTTGAGCACATCGGCATGGTTGCCTGCATGGAAGGCGTGGCGGTAACTGAACATAGGCGTGATGGTAACCAGCCGCGCTGGCGGGTGGACACCCATGGCGGCTGCAAGGTTGCCCGGCGCTGGCGCCTCGCGGCGAGGGCTGCCGGGGACTTGCGGATCGGGGGGATGGTGCGGTTGCGCCAGTTTTGTATAATGGCGGGCTTCGCAGCGATTTTATGGGTCCCGCGGCGAAGTTTACATCCCCGCCTAAGAGGCTTCCTTTTTGAAGAAGCACCGACCGCGGAAAAGGGCCCGCCAAACCTTTCTTGAAAGAGAAAACTCATGTCTACATTCAGCGCAAAGCCCGCTGAGGTGCAACACGAGTGGTTTGTGATTGACGCCACCGATAAGGTGCTCGGACGTGTCGCCAGCGAAGTGGCACTCCGTCTGCGCGGCAAGCACAAGGCCATTTACACACCTCACGTTGACACCGGCGACTTCATCGTCATCATCAACGCCTCCAAGCTCAAGGTCACCGGCACCAAGAACCTGGACAAGGTGTACTACCGCCACTCTGGTTTCCCCGGCGGCATCACTGCCACCAACTTCCGCGACATGCAGGCCAAGTTCCCCGGCCGCGCTCTGGAAAAGGCCGTCAAGGGCATGCTGCCCAAGGGTCCCCTGGGCTACGCAATGATCAAGAAGCTCAAGGTGTACGGCGGTGCTGAGCATCCCCACACCGCCCAGCAGCCCAAGGCTCTGGAAATCTAAGGAGACCTAGATGATTGGTGATTGGAACAATGGCACCGGCCGTCGCAAATCCAGCGTCGCACGCGTGTTCCTGAAGAAGGGCTCCGGCAAGATTACCGTGAATGGCAAGGACATTCAGGAATACTTCGGCCGCGAAACCTCGATCATGATCGCAAAGCAGCCCCTGGCTCTGACGAGCAACCTGGAAGCTTTCGACATTCAAGTGAACGTCCACGGTGGTGGTGAATCCGGCCAGGCCGGCGCTACCCGCCACGGCATCACCCGCGCCCTGATCGACTATGACGCAGCGCTCAAGCCCGTCCTGAGCCAAGCCGGCTTCGTGACGCGTGACGCTCGTGAAGTCGAACGTAAGAAGGTCGGCCTGCGCTCCGCACGCCGCGCCAAGCAGTTCTCCAAGCGTTAATCCGCTGGCACTGCAGGAAAGTCCCCCGGGGCTTTCCCCAGAAAAAAACCGCCTTTGCCGGCGGTTTTTTTCTGGGCGATGCAAACCTTTCTCATTCAGTGGGCAATGCCCCCACTTGCACTGTCGTCAAGCCGGCAGCCCCGGGAATTCCCGAGCCCTTTGCTGTACCATTCGGGCCAATTGAGAACTTCGGAGTATCCCCCATGAGCGCCGTCGCAGAAATCACCGAAACCACCACCGCCGAAATGCCCACCCCGATCGTCTTCACCGACAGCGCAGCTGCCAAGGTGGCCGATCTGATCGCCGAGGAAGGCAACCCTGACCTGAAGCTGCGCGTGTTCGTGCAAGGTGGCGGCTGCTCGGGCTTCCAGTACGGCTTCACCTTCGACGAGATCACCAACGAAGACGACACGACCATGACCAAGAATGGCGTGTCGCTGCTGATCGACGCCATGAGCTACCAGTACCTGGTGGGTGCCGAGATCGACTACAAGGAAGACCTGCAGGGCGCGCAGTTCGTGATCAAGAATCCCAACGCGTCCACCACCTGCGGCTGCGGATCGAGCTTCTCGGTGTAAGCCTTGTCGGCCGCGCTGCAGTGAAGCCCGCAGCAGCCCGCCGCACAACACGCCACCAACCGCCGCGCAGCAATGCGCAGGCGGTTTTTTAACGCCTGCGCCCTCCCTGCCTTGCCATGATTCCTGAAGACAAAAGCGCTTCCGCCTCCACCACATCCTCCTCGCGTTCGGTGCTCCTATGGCTCGTGGCCATCGGCTTTTTCATGCAGACGCTGGACGGCACCATCGTCAATACCGCGCTGCCCACCATGGCCGAGGCCCTGGGCGAGAGCCCGCTGCGCATGCAGTCCGTCATCGTCGCCTATTCGCTGACCATGGCCATGCTGATCCCGGCATCGGGCTGGATGGCCGACCGCTTCGGCACGCGGCGCGTCTACCTGTGGGCGATTGCGCTGTTCGTGCTGGGATCGGTGCTGTGCGCGATTGCGCCCAACCTGCAGCTGATGGTGGCCGCACGCGTGCTGCAGGGCATGGGCGGTGCGCTGCTCATGCCCGTGGGCCGGCTGGCCGTGCTGCGCGCCTTTCCGCGCGAGCAGTTCCTCAAGGCCATGAGCTTCGTGGCCATTCCCGGCCTGGTCGGGCCGCTGATCGGCCCCACGCTGGGCGGCTGGATGGTCGAGTACGTGAGCTGGCACTGGATCTTCCTGGTCAACGTGCCCGTGGGCCTGATCGGCCTGGCCGCTACCCTGCGCTTCATGCCCGTGGGCGACCGCTTCGCCGTCAAGCGCTTCGACGGCGTGGGCTATGCGCTGCTGGCCTTCGGCATGGTGGCCGTGTCGCTGGCGCTGGACAGCATGTCGGGCAAGGGCATCCACGGCGCCATGGTCTTCGTGCTGCTGATCTTCGGCCTGGCCAGCCTGGCCGCCTACTGGCTGCATGCGCTGCGCCGGCCCGACCCGCTGTTCGCCCCCGAGCTGTTCGCCGTGCGCAGCCTGCGCGTGGGCCTGCTGGGCAATCTGTTCTCGCGCCTGGGCAGCTCCTGCATGCCCTTCCTGATCCCGCTGGTGCTGCAGGTCTGCCTGGGCTTTTCGCCGCTGCAGGCCGGCATGATGATGCTGCCCACGGTGCTGGCCAGCATGGCCATGAAGCGCCAGACCACCACGCTGATCCAGCGCATCGGCTACCGCCGCGTGCTCATGGGCAACACCCTGGTGCTGTCGCTGATGATCGCCAGCTTCGGCACGGTCTCCACGGCGCTGCCGCTGTGGGTGGTCATCGTCCAGCTGCTGATCTTCGGCGCCACCAACTCCATGCAGTTCACGGCCATGAACACCGTCACGCTCAAGGACCTGGATGCCGGCAACGCCAGCAGCGGCAACAGCCTGCTGTCCATGGTGCAGATGCTGGCCATGGGCATGGGCGTGGCCGCCGCAGGTGCGGTGCTGGCCGGTTTCAGCGAATGGTTCGGCGGCGATACGCCGCAGCACACCCTCAATGCCTTCCGCGCCACCTTTGTCTGCATGGGCGCGGTGACGCTGGCCTCGACCATGATCTTCTCGCAGCTGGGCGACGATGAGGATGTGCGGCCCAAGCCTCTGGAGCCGGCCGAGCACGAGTGAGGGCTGCCGTCGGGCTTCACGCCTTCTTGGAGAAGAACACCACTTCGGGCAGGCCCTCGAAGTGGGCGTCACAGGTCAGCAGTCCGGCCCCATGGTGCCGTGCCGTGGCGTAGACGATGGCATCCGCCATGGCGAGTCCGTGGGCCCGGTGCATGTCGGCGGCCAGCAGGGCAAGCCTGGTATCGAGCGGCACGACCACGCATTTCTGCGTATAGGCAATCATCTGATCTGCAGCTTCCTCGCCAATCTCCCGAACCAGCCATTTGGAAAGCTCCAGCTGAACGATGGTGGGAACGATGCACTGCGGCTTGTCCGGAAGCTGCGCGGCCAGGCGGCGACCCAGGGCGCTTGCGATAAGCCATTCGATCCAAGCGGAAGTATCGACCACGCGCATGGCTAAGGCTGCCATCAGCTTCGGTCTTCGCGATCTCGGTAGCCGTCCGTGCGTGCTCCCTTGGCGATGCCGGCCAGTTGTTCGAGTTCAGGCACGGGCATCAACAGCACGCCCTTGCCTTTGGGAATGAGCACGAATTCCTGACCCGCCTGCCAGTGCTGCTCATCGCGCACGTTCTTGGGGATGGATATCTGGAATTTGCTGGACAGAGTGGCCGTGGTGCTCATCGCTGCGCTCCGGGGATCGATGGAGATTTGGTAAGAATACGCGAAGGCAGGTGCAAGTCACACTAGTTCCCATGCAGCGTGCTTGCGTACGGTTTCGCGAAGGCAGGCCAGAGCCTGGGTCGCAAGTTTTGAAACCTGAACCGCTGCAATCCACACTTTTGTTGCGGGTTTACCCTTGTTTTTGGCAAGGATATATGGCAGCCCGCATAGGAAATATCGAGGCCGTCTTATGCGTTTGGGCGGGGCTGGACTTAATCTCGCGTACATCCGCAGGACTTACGCAAGCAAGAACGCAAACACGCCATCGCCACAGGGCCAGCGGCTTTCTTCCTCGGAATTTGCGTAAGTCGTGATCCGAACAGTCCACGCACCAGCAGTTGCCCCCACGAGCATGAGCCAGAGCCCCAGTTCCCAACCCATCCGCTTCTATCACCGCGGCCAGATCGTCGAGGTACAGGGGCCGCATCCCACGCGCTCGGTGCTCGACTGGCTGCGCGGCGACGCGCGCTGCACCGGCACCAAGGAGGGCTGCAACGAAGGTGACTGCGGCGCCTGCACCGTGGTCATCGCCGAGCTGGCCGAAGACGGCGCGCCCGACGCCGTGGGCGGCCTGCAGCTGCAGACGGTCAATGCCTGCATCCAGTTCCTGCCCACGCTGCACGGCAAGGCGCTGTTCACGGTGGAGGACGTCAAGGGCCAGTGCGCCGGCAAGCAGGGCTGTGCCACGGGCGAGCCCGCAGGCGGTGCCGAGCTGCACCCCGTGCAGCAGGCGCTGGTGGACTGTCACGGCTCCCAATGCGGCTTTTGCACGCCGGGCTTCGTGATGTCGCTGTGGTCGGCCTACGAGCACCACCAGCAGGCCGGCACGCGTCCCTCGCGCCAGCAGCTGGCCGACGAGCTGTCGGGCAATCTGTGCCGCTGCACGGGCTACCGTCCCATCCTGGACGCAGGCCAGCGCATGTTCGACCTGCCCGCCACGCGCATGGCCACCGACCCCGTGGTGCAGGCACTGCAGGGCCTGCGCGCGCAGGATGCCGGCCTGGACTATGCCGCGCCCAACGCCGCCCAGGGCGGCCGTGTGGACAGCTTCCACGCTCCGCGCACGCTGGACGAGCTGGCCGCCGTGTGCGAGGCCAAGCCCCGCGCGCGCCTGCTGGCAGGCTCCACCGATGTGGGGCTGTGGGTGACCAAGCAGTTCCGCGACCTGGGTGACATCGTCTATGTGGGCGACGTGGCCGAGATGAAGCGCGTCGAGGAGCGCCGCGGCGCGGGCAGCCTGGAAGGCGGCGAGCTGTACATCGGCGCCGGTGCCTCGCTGGAATCGGCCTGGTCGGCGCTGTCGCAGCGCTTCGAGGGGCTGACCGATGTGTGGCTGCGCTTTGCTTCCGTGCCCATCCGCCATGCGGGCACCATGGGCGGCAACGTGGCCAATGGCTCGCCCATTGGGGACTCGCCGCCCGTGCTGATGGCGCTGGACGCGCAGATCGAGCTGCGCAAGGGCGCACGCGTGCGCCGCATGCCGCTGCATGACTTCTACCTGGACTACATGAAGAACCAGCTGGAACCGGGCGAGTTCGTGCAGGCACTGGCCGTGCCGCTGGACGCTGCACGGCGCCAGACCCGTGCCTACAAGATCAGCAAGCGCTTTGACTGCGATATCTCGGCGCTGTGCGCGGGGCTGGCCATCGAGCTCGATGGCGAGGTGGTGAAGTCCGCGCGCCTGGCCTTTGGCGGCATGGCCGCCGTGGTCAAGCGTGCGGCCCTGGCCGAGGCGGCCATCGTGGGCCAGCCCTGGGACCAGGCCGCAGTGAAGGCCGCCCAGGCCGCGCTGGCCCAGGACTTCAAGCCCATGTCCGACATGCGCGCCAGCGCCGACTACCGGCTCAGGGTGGCGCAGAACCTGCTGCAGCGCCTGTGGCTGGAGACACGTCCGCAGCAGCCGCTGCCGCTGCAGGCCACCAGCGTCTGGAGCGTGATGCCCCACGCAGTGCACCAAGGAGCCTGAAATGAACCGCCCCATCGACCCTTCCCTGCTGCACTCGTCCGAGGCCTTTGCGCATTACCTGAAGAACACCGCCTTCCGCGTGGACGAGCGTGCCGAGGCCGGCGCCCACACCCAGGGCCAGCGCGTGGGCATCAGCTGCCCGCATGAGTCGGCCCATCTGCATGTGGCCGGCGAGGCCGCCTACATCGACGACCTGCCCGAGCTGGACGGCACGCTGCACTGCGCGCTGGGCCTGTCTCCCGTGGCCAATGGCCGGCTCAATGCGCTCAGGCTGGATGCCATCCGCGCCATGCCCGGCGTGGTGGCCGTGCTCACGGGCGAGGACATTCCCGGCGTCAACGACTGCGGCTCCATCATCCACGACGACCCCATCCTGTGCAGCGGCGAGATCCGCTACCTGGACCAGCCGCTGTTCGCCGTGATCGCCGAAAGCCGCGAGGCGGCGCGCCTGGCTGCGGCCCAGGCCAAGGCGGCGGCCGACATCACGGCCGAGCCGCCCGTGCTCACGCCCCAGCAGGCGCATGAGCTGGGCCAGTACGTGCTGCCGCCCATGCACCTGGCGCGCAGCACGAATGAAGGCGGCGCGCGCCGCGCCATGGACGAGGCGCCGCACCGCCTGAAGTCCTCGTTCTACGTGGGCGGCCAGGAGCAGTTCTACCTGGAAGGCCAGATCAGCTACGCCATTCCCAAGGAGGACGGCGCCGTCCACCTGTACTGCTCCACCCAGCACCCCAGCGAGATGCAGCACCTGGTGGCGCATGCGCTGGGCGTGGCCTCGCACGCCGTGCATGTGGAGTGCCGCCGCATGGGCGGCGGCTTCGGCGGCAAGGAGTCGCAGTCGGCCCTGTTCGCCTGCGTGGCCTCGGTGGCCGCGACGCGGCTGCGCCGCCCCGTCAAGCTGCGCCTGGACCGCGATGACGACTTCATGATCACGGGCCGCCGCCACTGCTTCTGGTACGAGTACGAGGTGGGCTACGACGACGAGGGCCGCATCCTCGGCGCCGAGATCTCCATGGTCTCGCGCGCCGGCCACTCGGCC
The DNA here is from genome assembly GCF_050907895.1 of Delftia sp. 11MD. NCBI lineage: Bacteria > Pseudomonadati > Pseudomonadota > Betaproteobacteria > Burkholderiales > Comamonadaceae > Delftia > Delftia sp. 11MD. Next base: position 819,862 of record NZ_CP194333.1, read on the forward strand.
GACCTGTCCGGCCCCGTGATGACGCGCGCGCTGTGCCACTTCGACAACACGTACTGGCTGCCCGATGTGTCCATGCACGGCTACTCCGGCAAGACCAATACGCAGAGCAATACGGCGTTCCGCGGCTTCGGCGGCCCGCAGGGCGCGATCGCCATCGAGAACATCATGGAGACGGTGGCGCGCGAGCTGGGGCGCGATGCGCTCGATGTGCGCCGCGTCAACTTCTACGGCAAGACCGAGCGCAATGTCACGCCCTATAGCCAGGTCGTGACCGACAACGTGATCCACGAGCTGGTGGCCGAGCTGGAGACCTGCAGCGACTACCGCGCGCGCCGCGATGCCATCGCCGAGTTCAACGCGGCCAGCCCCGTGCTCAAGCGCGGCCTGTCGCTGACGCCGCTCAAGTTCGGCATCTCCTTCAACGTCAAGCACTTCAACCAGGCCGGCGCCCTGGTCCATGTCTACAACGACGGCTCCATCCTCGTGAACCACGGCGGCACCGAAATGGGCCAGGGCCTGAACACCAAGGTGGCCCAGGTCGTGGCGCATGAGCTGGGCGTGGGCTTCGGTCGCGTGCGCGTCACGGCCACCGACACCACCAAGGTGGCCAATACCTCGGCCACGGCGGCATCGACGGGGGCCGACCTCAACGGCAAGGCCGCGCAGGACGCGGCGCGCCAGATCCGCGAGCGCCTGGCCGCCTGCGCCGCAGAGCGCCATGGCGGTCGCGCGGAGGACGTGCGCTTCGCCAACGACCAGGTCCACGTCAACGGCAAGGTGCTGGACTTCAAGGCCGTGGTGGGCGAGGCCTACATCGAGCGCGTGCAGCTGTGGTCCGACGGCTTCTATGCCACGCCCGGCCTGTCGTGGAACAAGGACACCATGCAGGGCCGGCCCTTCTTCTACTACGCCTACGGTGCCGCCGTGAGCGAGGTGGTGGTGGACACGCTGACCGGCGAGTTCAAGCTGCTGCGCGCCGACGTGCTGCACGATGTGGGCCGGTCGCTGAACCCGGCCGTGGACGTGGGCCAGGTCGAGGGCGCCTTCATCCAGGGCATGGGCTGGCTGACCACGGAAGAGCTGGTCTGGCACCCGCAAAGCGGCAAGCTCACCACGCACGCGCCCAGCACCTACAAGATCCCGACGGCCAACGACTGCCCGCCCGTGTTCAACGTGCGGCTGTTCGAGGGCGACAACTTCGAGGACTCCATCCACCGCAGCAAGGCCGTGGGCGAGCCGCCGCTGCTGCTGCCGTTCTCGGTGTTCTTCGCCATCCGCGATGCCGTCTCGGCCGCGGGCGGGCACCGCAGCAACCCGCCGCTGCAATCGCCGGCCACGCCGGAATCCATCCTGCGCGCCATCGAGGCCGTGCAGGCCGCCGGGAGCTGAGCGGACCGGCGCCGCCCCCTCATTCCTTGAATCCGCGCGCAGCGATGCGCGCAACCAGGTCCATGGCCGCCCGGCAGGGTGCCATGCCTTGTGCCGGCCTGGACAGCCGGTGCTCAACCCTGGGCGCTTTCACAACCGTTGCGCCCCGCATGCGAAAACAACACGGAGACAATGCGATGAACTGGATGGAACGGGTGTTCAAGCTCAGTGAGCACGGCACCAATGTAAGAACCGAGCTGGTCGCGGGCCTGACGACCTTTCTGACGATGGCCTACATCATCTTCGTCAATCCCTCGATCCTGGGGGATGCGGGGATGCCCAAGGGGGCCGTCTTCGTGGCCACCTGCCTGATCGCGGCGCTGGGCACGACCATCATGGCGCTGTACGCCAACTATCCCATCGCGCTGGCGCCGGGCATGGGCCTGAACGCCTATTTCGCCTACGTGGTGGTGCTGCACATGGGCTTCACCTGGCAGGCCGCGCTGGGCGCGGTCTTCGTCTCGGGCTGCCTGTTCCTGCTGGTGACGCTGTTCGGCCTGCGGGAGCTGATCATCAAGGGCATACCGCAGTCCATACGCATAGCGATCACCGTGGGCATCGGCCTGTTCCTGGCGCTGATCGCGCTCAAGAGCGCGGGCATCGTCGCCGCATCGCCGGCCACCTTCGTGACCCTGGGCGACCTGCACAAGCCCGAAGTCATCCTGGCCTCGCTGGGCTTTCTGATCATCGTGGTGCTGGACCGCCTGAAGGTGCCGGGCGCCATCCTGATCGGTATCGTCGTGGTCACCGTGGCCTCGTTCTTCTTCGCGGGCAACGAGTTCCACGGCGTGTTCTCGGCGCCGCCCTCCATCGCGCCCACCTTCCTGCAGCTGGACATCAAGTCCGCGCTGACCGGCGGCATCCTCAACGTGGTGCTGGTGTTCTTCCTGGTCGAGCTGTTCGATGCCACGGGCACGCTGATGGGTGTGGCCAAGCGCGCGGGCCTGCTGGTGCCCAGCCGCATGGGCCGCTTCAACCGCTCGCTGCTGGCCGACAGCGGCGCCATCTTCGCGGGCTCGCTGCTGGGCACCTCCAGCACCACGGCCTACGTGGAAAGCGCGGCCGGTGTGCAAGCGGGTGGCCGCACGGGCCTGACGGCGCTGACCGTGGCCGCGCTCTTCCTGTGCTGCCTGTTCCTGTCGCCGTTGGCCGGCGTGGTGCCCGGCTACGCCACGGCGCCTGCACTGTTCTTCGTGGCCTGCCTGATGCTCAAGGAGCTGACCGAGATCGAATGGGGCGAGACCACCGAGGCCATCCCCGCTGCCGTCACGGCACTGCTCATGCCCTTCACCTACTCGGTGGCCAATGGCCTGGCCTTCGGCTTCATCACCTATGCCGTGCTCAAGCTGTTCACGGGCCGTTCCAAGGAAGTGCACTGGATGGTGTGGCTGATCGGCGGCGTCTTCCTCTTCAAGTTCGTCTATATAGGCGGATAGCACCCCCTGAGGCGCTTGCGCGCCTTCCCCCGTATGCACGGCGCCCTCTCTCGCTTCGCGGGAGGGGGACGACGCCCTCGCCGCGAGGCGGCTCTTGCTCGGCGTCCCTGCTTTTGGGCCGCGCCAGTTTCATAGGCTTTGGGCTCAGGCAAGATGTTTGGTGGGCCCATGCTTGGCGGATGCCTTGCATGGTTTTTTTATGCGGGGTGGATGGCGCCCAGGATGCGCGGGCCGCGTGCGCCCGTCACGGCGGGCAAGTTGCCTGGCAAACCCAGCAGGGCCTGGCGCGCCAGCCAGGCGAAGGCGGCGGCCTCCACCTGCTGCGGCGGCAGGCCGCGCGCGGCCGTGGTGTCCACGGCCACGCCGGGCAGCAGGGCGGCGATGCGCTGCATCAGCTGCGTGTTGAAGGCGCCGCCGCCGCATACCAGCAGCTCGCCGCCGCCACGCCCGAAGCGCTGCACGGCACTGGCGCAGGCCCGGGCCGTGAATTCGGTGAGCGTGGCCTGCACTTCGGCGGGGCGGGCATCGGCGGCGCTGGTTGCACTGGCTGCACTGGCGGAAAGATGGCCGGCCAGCCAGTCCGCGTGGAACAGGTCGCGCCCCGTGCTCTTGGGCGGCGGCTGCTGCAGGAAAGGCTCGGCCAGCAGGCGGTCGAGCAGGGCGGGCAGCACCTGGCCCGTGGCCGCCCACTGGCCGCCGTCGTCATAGGGCTGGCCCGTGTGCGTCTGGCACCAGCCGTCCATCAGCGCATTGCCGGGGCCGCAGTCGAAGCCCAGCACCGTGCCATCGCCGGCCAGCACGCTGAGATTGGCGATGCCGCCGATGTTGAGCACCAGTACCGTCTCGCCGGGCCGGCCGAACACGCCCTGGTGGAAGGCGGGCACCAGTGGCGCACCCTGGCCGCCAGCGGCCACGTCGCGGCTGCGCAGGTCGGCCACCACGGCAACGCCGCTGAGCTCGGCCAGCAGGGCCGGGCTGTTGAGCTGCAGCGTGTAGCCCGTGCCGTCGAACATCTGCGGCCGGTGGCGCACGGTCTGGCCGTGGGCGCCGATGGCGGCGATCTGCGCGGGCGCCAGGCCCGTGGCCTGCAGCAGCTCCCGCACCACCTCGGCATAGCTGCGCGCCAGCGCATTGGCCGCCAGCGCCGCGCGGTGCAGCTCGTCGCGGCCCTCGGGGGTGTTCAGGGCCAGCAGCTCGGCGCGCAGCGCGGCATCAAAGCCACGGCTGGCATGCCACAGCACCTGCGTGCCTTCGGCAAAGTCCACAAGCACGCCATCCACCCCGTCTAGCGAGGTGCCGGACATCAGGCCTATGCAGTAGCGGTGGGCGATGGGGGAGGGGGCTGGCTGGTTCATGCCGGCAATGGTAGCCCTGCAGGACCCCGGGGCTGGCGATCACAAAAGGATGCGTCTGAAACAACAAAGGCTGCCAGGGCAGCCTTTGGAGGGGGTGCAGTGCTCAGCGCTCGGTGGCCAAGGCCAGCGCCTCGTTCGATGCCTGCAGCTCGATGCGCATCTGCGCGGCCATCTTGTCGAAGGCGGCGCGGCCGGCCTTGGAGACGGGGCGGGCGGCATCGGTGGCCTGGACGATGGTCATGGGGTCGCGGTGCTCGCCATTGACGCGGAACTCGAAGTGCAGGTGCGGGCCCGTGGCCCAGCCCGTGGAGCCCACGTTGCCGATGATGTCGCCCTGTTCCACGCGCTGGCCGCGCGTGACGCCGATGTGGCTCAGGTGGGCATAGACCGTGGTGTGGTTGTTGGCGTGGTCCACGAAGATCACGTTGCCGTAGCCGTTCTGCACTCCCGCGAAGGAGACGGTGCCGTCGCCCACGGTGCGTACCTTGGTGCCCGTGGGCGCCGCGAAGTCCGTTCCCAGGTGGGCTCGCCAGGTCTTGTGGATGGGGTGCATGCGCATGGCAAAGCCGCTGCTGATGCGCGAGAACTCCACGGGCGAGGTCAGGTAGGCCTGGCGGCGGCTCTTGCCGTCCATGGTGTAGTAGTCGCCTTTGGCCTTGCCTTCGTCCTGGAACCACAGGGCCTGCACGACCTTGCCGTTGTTGTGGAACTCGGCGCTGAGCACGCGGCCCGCGCGCAGCGGCTCGCCATCGGCTTCCAGCGATTCGTAGACCACCGAGAAGCGGTCGCCCTTGCGCAGGCCGCGGCGGAAGTCCACGTCGCCCTGGAAGATGTCGGCCATCTGCATGGCCACGGCGTCGGGAATGGAGGCCGCATCGGTGGCGGCGAACAGCGAGCTGCGGATGATGCCGCCGGCCAGGCGCGGCGAGGCGGTCAGCTTGCCCGTCTCGATGCGTGTGCTCAGTTCATTGTTCTTGCGCTCGACCACGAGGCGGCGGAAGCTGCCGTCCTCGTCGGGTGCCCAGCGCACGGTCAGCAGGGACAGCTGGTGGTCGGGCGTGGTCTCGGCCGTCACCAGGCGGCCGGCGCGGCCCAGCACATGCTGGCGCACCTGGTCGTTGCCGCGCATGAAGGCGGCGGCGGCCGGATCGGCCACGCCCAGGCGCTGCAGCAGGGTTTCGGCCGTGTCGCTGCCACGCGTGTATTCGGAACGGTACAGGGACATGCCCTGCACGCTGTCGGTCAGCTCGGCCAGGGTCTGGCCTTCTGCCAGCGACTCCACGGGCGTGGACAGCATGCGCACCGGCAGGTCGGCCGGATCGGGTCCCAGGTTGGCCACGGCGAAGGCGCCGCCGCCGCCCGTGAGCAAGATGGCTGCCAGTGCCGCGGTGACACGCTGGGGGTGTTGCTGGATCACGGAGGTCAGCCGCGCAACAAGAGCACCGCTGGCATGGTTCAAGCCATATTTCACAACATCAGATCCTTGGGTTGCGCGCATCCGGCCTGGGGGCCGGACAGCATCGCAGCGGCGGGATACGCTCTCCAGACGGGCAACAAGTCCGCGCTCTGTGGTGCGGAAAGGCGGGCGTCTAGAATTCGCCGCAGCGGGAAAATCCCCGGAGTATACCGACGCGGTCCTACGCGGCCTGGCGAAAAACCCTTATGAATCAATCTGCTGTTACAACATACCCGGTCACTGAAGGTGTAGGCCAAGCGCTTGAAATCACCCTGCGCGGCGTGGATGAACTGCTGCCCCAGGCCGACTGGGTGCAGAAACTGGCCCGCTCCGAGGCCACGGGCGTGCCGCTGCGCATCAAGCTGGGCCTGGATCCGACGGCGCCCGACATCCACCTGGGCCACACCGTGGTGCTCAACAAGATGCGCCAGCTGCAGGACCTGGGCCACCAGGTGATCTTCCTGATCGGCGATTTCACCACCCTGATCGGCGACCCTTCGGGCCGCAACAGCACGCGCCCGCCGCTGACGGCCGAGCAGATCAAGGTCAACGCCGAGACCTACTACACCCAGGCCGCCAAGGTGCTGGACCCGGCGCGCACCGAGGTGCGCTACAACAGCGAGTGGTGCGACAAGCTGGGCGCGCGCGGCATGATCGAGCTGTCGGCCAAGTACACGGTGGCCCGCATGATGGAGCGCAACGACTTCCACCAGCGCTTCACCGAGGGCAGCTCCATCAGCCTGCATGAATTCCTCTACCCGCTGCTGCAGGGCTATGACTCGGTGGCGCTGCGCGCCGACCTGGAAATGGGCGGCACGGACCAGAAGTTCAACCTGCTCATGGGCCGCCACCTGCAGCAGGAATACGGGCAGGACACGCAGTGCGTGCTCACCATGCCGCTGCTGGTGGGCCTGGACGGCGAGCACAAGATGTCCAAGTCCAAGAACAACTACATCGGCATCACCGAGGACGCCAACACCATGTTCGCCAAGGTGCTGAGCATCTCGGACACGCTGATGTGGAACTGGTACACCCTGCTGTCGTTCAAGAGCCTGGCCGAGATCGCCGCGCTCAAGGCCGAGGTGGAAGGCGGGCGCAATCCCAAGGACGCCAAGGTGCTGCTGGCCAAGGAGATCACGGCGCGCTTTCACAGCGCGGCGCTGGCCGATGCGGCCGAGCAGGATTTCAACAACCGCAGCAAGGGCGGCATTCCCGACCAGATCGACGAGGTCAGCCTGTCGGGCGCGCCGCTGGGCATCGGTGCCCTGCTCAAGCAGGCCAACCTGGCGCCCTCGACCAGCGAGGCCAACCGCCTGATCGACGGCGGCGGCGTGCGCGTGGATGGCACGGCCATCAGCGACCGGGGCCTCAAGCTCGAAGCCGGCACCTATGTGGTGCAAGTGGGCAAGCGCAAGTTTGCGCGCGTGACACTGGGCTGATGCCCGCGCCGGGCCATGCGCCCGGCTGCACAGCAATGAAGGACGCCGGCATGCCCGCGTCCTTTTTTCATCGCCGGGCCGCCCCAAGATGAAAACGGCCCCCTCGGGGGGCGCGGACCTTGCGCAGCAAGGGGAGCATGGGGGTTATTTTTCAAGCCGGGGGCGATTCGACGGTTTCGCGCGTGACCTCGGCCTGCTCCTGCAGCCACCGGCAGAAGGCGGCCACCTCGGGACGCGCGGCGCTGCGCGGGCCCACGATCAGCCAGTAGGCCAGCGGCGATTCCAGCCGGTGCGCGGGCAGCACCTCGACCAGGTCGCCAGCCGCCAGCGCATCGGCCACCAGCGGCAGGCGTGCAATGGCCAGGCCCTGTCCGGCCAGTGCGGCCTGCACGATCTGGTGGGCGTAGTTGAAGTACAGCCAGCGCGGCGGCTGCAGCTGGTCGCAGCCCTGCACGCCGAACCAGCGCTGCCAGCCCAGCCACTCCAGCTGGGGTATGCGGTGGGCGTCGCCGGTCTCGATCAGCGTGTAGCGGGCCGCGTCGGCCGGCGTCTTGAGCGGCGGGCCGCCGGCCAGCAGGCGCGGGCTGGCCACCACGGCCAATTGCTCGCCGAACAGGCGCTGCGCCTGGTGCCAGCCGTCGCCCGCGCGGCCGTAGCGCAGGGCCAGGTCCACATCGGTGGTGTCCAGGTCCATCACGGTGTCGCTGGTGTCGATGCGGATGTCGATATCGGGCCAGGCGCGCTGGAAGGACTCCAGGCGCGGGATCAGCCACATGGCGGCAAAGCTGGCCCAGGTGGTGATGGCCACGCTCTTGCGGCCCACGGTCTGGCGGATCTGGCGCACCGAGGCGTCGATCTGCTCCAGCGCGGGCGCCACCGAGCGCAGCAGCTGGGCGCCGGCCCCGGTCAGCTCCACGGCGCGCGTGTGACGCAGGAACAGCGGCACGCCGACTTCATCCTCCAGCGACTGGATCTGGCGGCTCACGGCCGACTGCGTCAGCGACAGCTCGTCGGCGGCCGCGCGGAAATTCAGGTGCCGGGCCACGGCCAGGAAGGCACGCAGATGGCCGGCTCCGATGGCGCGTGTGCGCAGCAGGGGAACGGGTGCAGTGGTGGCATGGGGCATGGCGCCGCCAGCATACGTCAATCGTGTGACCGGCCGCAGCCCTTGGCGGGCAGATAATCGGCGGCGTTGCCGGCACAGGTTCTGGCGTTTTGGATGAATCACCTATGACAGCACCTCTGGATCTCGTCATCATGGCCGCGGGCAAGGGCACGCGCATGAAAAGCCGCCTGCCCAAAGTCCTTCAGCGCCTGGCGGGGCGCCCGCTGCTGGGCCATGTGCTGGCGACCGCAGCGCAGCTGGATGCGCGTTCGGCCGTGGTGGTCACGGGCCACGGCGCGGACCAGGTGGAGCCCGCCATGGCGGCGGCCTGCCAGGGCGGCTCCATGGCGCTGAAGTTCGTGCGCCAGGAGCCGCAGCTGGGCACGGGCCATGCGGTGCAGCAGGCCGTGCCTGCGCTGGCGGGCGACGGCATGGTCATCGTGCTCTCGGGCGATGTGCCGCTGACGCAGGCCGACACGCTGCGCGCCCTGGTCGATGCGGCCGATGGCCAGCGGCTGGCGCTGCTGACCGTGCGCCTGCCCGATCCCACGGGCTATGGCCGCATCGTGCGCGGCGAAGACGGCACGGTGCAGCGCATTGTCGAGCAAAAGGATGCCAATGACGCCCAGCGCGCCATCCAGGAAATCTACAGCGGCATCATGGCCGTGCCGGCCCGCCACCTGGCCGGCTGGCTGGCCCGCCTGACCAATGACAACGCCCAGGGCGAGTACTACCTGACCGACGTGGTCGCCATGGCCGTGGCCGACGGCGTGCCCGTGGTCGCGCACTGCATTGCCGACCCCGTGCAGGTGGCCGGCGTCAACAGCCCGCTGCAGCTGGCCGAGCTGGAGCGCGCCCACCAGGGCGCCCAGGCCCGCACGCTGATGGAGCAGGGCGTGCGCCTGGCCGACCCCGCGCGCTTTGACCTGCGCGATGACCCGCGCACCGGCCGCGCGGCACGCCTGGTCTGCGGGCAGGATGTGGAGATCGACGTGGGCTGCATCTTCAGCGGCCATGTGGAGATTGGCGAAGGCGCGCGCATCGGCGCCTATTGCAGCATTGCCAACGCCACGATTGCGGCGGGCGCCGTCATCCATCCGTACACGCATGTCGATGGCGAGAAGGCCGGCGTCAGCGTGGGCGAGGGCGCCCTGGTGGGCCCGTTTGCGCGCCTGCGCCCCGGGGCGCAGCTGGGCCGCGAAGTGCACATCGGCAACTTCGTCGAGGTCAAGAACTCCGTGCTGGCCGATGGCGCCAAGGCCAACCACCTGGCCTACCTGGGCGATGCCACGGTGGGCGAGCGCGTCAACTACGGCGCCGGCTCCATCACGGCCAACTACGACGGCGTGAACAAGCACCGCACGGTGATCGAGGCCGACGCGCACATCGGCAGCAACTGCGTGCTGGTGGCGCCCGTCACCATTGGCGCGGGCGGCACGGTGGGCGGCGGCTCCACGGTCACCAAGAGCACCGAGCCTGGCGTGCTCACGGTATCGCGGGGCAGGCAGGTGAGCATCACCAGCTGGAAGCGCCCGGTCAAACTGCCCAAGTCCTGAGACTTCCGAGACACGTGGGCTCGAGGGCCCGCATTGCCGGCGGGTCCCGTACGGGGCAAGCCGATTTTCCGAATCTCCTGACCCTGTTCATGCCATGACGGAACCTTTCGCCCACCCTCCGCCCGACCCTGCCGCCGACCTGCAAGGCCCGCCCCGCACGCTGCAGGACGCGCTGGAGCGCCTGGCCCAGCGCGAGCAGGAGCTGCAGGCCCTGCGCGCCGCGCAGCAGGAATGGCTGCACGCGGTGTCGCACGACCTGCGCGCGCCGCTGCGCCATGTGCTGTCCTTCGGCCCCCTGGTGGACGAGCTGCTGTCGCAGGCCGCGCCTTCGCCGCAGGAACTGCAGGAGGCACGCGGCTTCCTGCAGACCATGGACCAGTCCGCCCGACGCATGGGCGGCATGCTCGACGGCCTGCTGGCCCTGGCGCGCGCCGCCCGCACGCCCATGCAGTGGCAGCCCATTGCCTTGCAGGAACTGCTGGAGCAGGCGCGCACGGCGGTGCTGGCGCAGCCGCGCTGGGCGGCCTGCGGCGCGGCGGCGCGGCTGCAATGGAGCCTGCCGCAGCAAAGTCCCGCCGTGCGTGCCGACGCGGCCCTGCTGCGCCAAGTGCTGGAGGCGCTGCTGGACAACGCCGTCAAGTTCACCCAGCCCGTGGCCCAGCCGCGCATTGCCATCGATGTGGAGCGCCATGCCGACGGCGGCATCACGCTCAGCGTGACGGACAACGGCGTGGGGTTCGACCCCTCGCGTGCGGGCGCGCTGTTCGGCATCTTCCAGCGCATGCACCGTGAGTCGGAGTTTCCGGGCCTGGGCACGGGCCTGGCCCTGGTGCGCGGCGTCATGCGCCGCCACGGCGGCGAGGCCACCATCCGCGCCACGCCGGCGGGCGGCTGCAGCGTATGCCTGAACTGGCCCGGCGGCGAAGTGCGGCGCACGGATCGCGGGCTCTGAGTCTGCCTGCCGCTGGCGCCAGCCCTCAGATCAGCGTGTCGTCCGGCTCGGGCTGGTGTGCCTGGCGCGAGGCCTCGCTGCCCGCGTCCGTGCCCGACCTGGTGGGCGCGCTGCCGGCCATCAGCGGCGCAGCAGGTATCACCTGGTCGCGCCCGGCGTCCTTGGCGCTGTAGAGAGCGCTGTCGGCCGCATTGATCCAGTCCTTGACCGACAGAAAGCTGGGGTCCGCCGCCGCCACGCCAATGCTGGCGCTGACGCGCAGATGCGGGTGCTCGCGCACGCGCAGCTGGCTCAGCTGGTTGCGTATGCGCAGGGCCACCGCATAGGCATCGTCCAGATGGGTGTGCATGCACAGCACGGCGAATTCATCGCCTCCGTAGCGGCCGGCCGCGTCATGCGATCGCAGGCAGTGCCGGATGGTCAGGCCGATGGCCTGCAGCACCTCGTCACCCACGGTGTGCCCAAAGCTGTCGTTGATGCGCTTGAAGTGGTCTATGTCCACGATCAGCAGGCAGGCCGAGGTCTGCGTCTGCCGGTAGTCGCGCAGCGCGGCGCGCGCCTTCTGCCACCAGTAGTCGCGGCTGTACAGCGTGGTCAGGGGGTCGATGCGGCTGAGCACCTGCAGCTTCACGTTCTGTCGTGCCAGCTTGCGCACCAGCTGGCGCGTGGACCAGCTGGAGAACACGCTGTGCAGCAGGAGCAGGGGCAGCATGCTCAGCTGCACTGCCAGGCTGGCCTCCCACTCGGGCGCGGGCCGCAGCAGCAGGGCCCCCGCGGCGGCGGCCAGGAAGGTGGCGAACAGCGATTGCAGCCAGCCATCGCGCGTGGCCGTGTGGTTGCGGTCTGCAATGCTGATGGCCAGCAGCGCAATGCTGGGCAATGCACAGAAATGCATGACGGGAATCCAGCTGCCGATGATCAGCGCATCTATCTTCAGATTGGCGTGTTCGGCGCGGTGGCTGTCACGGCTGTGGCGGGCGTGGAGAAAGGCGATGTGCGGCCAGACCAGGGCGCTCACCAGCACAAAGCCCCAGACAGCCGTGCTGGCGCCCAGCTCGGTCATGGTCGTGCCCACGACGAGGCCACCCAAAGCCATGCTGGAGACGCGCAAGGGATAGGTGCGGCGATGGATGCGCTGGCGCAAGGACATGGCGGTGCGAGCCGAGTGCGCGCCGATTGCCTAGCGCGTCAGAAAGTGTTGTTGCATCAATTTGTATCATTGTCCCCGTGCGTGCGCAACGCCTTAAAGTCCAACGTTGCCCAAAGTTGGCGTTCGGGACACATTGCAGGCTTGCTGTCCTACGCAGTCCCGCCGCCGCGCAGTTTCCTGATGCGCACAATTACTCGCAAAATCAAGCGTCCTGGCCTCATTGGGCGCCTGTTCCGGGATTTGCCGGCGGCAGCGGCATGGCGGTGGAGAACTTGGCGCGCCTGACGCTGAAAAAACTCTTGACATTGCGCACGTTGGCGTCGCCCGTGAATAGCGCCCGGCTCAACTCCAGGTAGGCCGGCATGTCGGGCGCGGCCACCACGAGGATGAAATCAGGCCCCGCCGATACGCGCCAGCACTGCTGCACGGCGTCCAGCGCCACGGCGCGGCGCTCGAATCCGTCCAGCGCGTCACTGTCCTGGCGGTCCAGCGAGACCTCCACAATGGCCTGCAGCCCATGGCCCAGGGCGGCGGCCAGGCGTTCGGGCTGCAGGATGGCCACCTGCCGCTCGATCAGCCCGGACTCCTGCAGCCGCCGCACGCGGCGCAGGCAGGTGGGCGGCGACAGCTGCAGCAGCGCGGCCAGTGCCTGGTTGCTGCGGCTGCAGTCTTCTTGCAGCAGCTGCAGCAACTGCAGGTCGGTAGCGTCCAGTTGAATGGAATTTTGGTTCATTTTGTTATTTATATTGAAATAATATTTCTTGAATGCCTGATGATGAAATATTAGTTCAATAGATAAGGAAATCTGGAGAGAAATTTCTTTTCAACCTGCGTAGCATCCGTCGTCATCTCGAAACAAGGAGCTTGTCCATGTGTGGCATCGTCGCAGCGGTTTCCTTCCGCGATATCGTCCCCGTTCTCGTCCAGGGCCTGCAGCGCCTGGAATATCGCGGCTATGACTCCTGCGGCGTGGCCGTGCAGGCGCTGGACGCACAGGGCGTGCACAGCCAGGGCCTGCGGCGCGCCCGCTCCACGGCGCGCGTGGCCGAACTCATGGACCAGGTGCAACAGGACAAGGTCATCGGCCACACCGGCATTGCCCACACGCGCTGGGCCACGCATGGCGAGCCGGCGGTGCGCAACGCCCATCCGCATTTCAGCCACGGCCCTGGCGTCTCGCCCGTGGCCGACACCGACCAGCCGGCCCGCGTGGCCCTGGTGCACAACGGCATCATCGAAAACTACGAAGCCCTGCGCGCCGAGCTGCAGTCCAAGGGCTATGTCTTCGCCAGCCAGACGGACACCGAGGTCATCGCCCACCTGGTGGACAGCCTCTACGGCGGCGACCTGTTCGAGGCCGTGCAGGCCGCCACGCAGCGCCTGCATGGCGCCTTTGCCATCGCCGTCATGCACAAGGACGAACCGCAGCGCGTGGTGGGCTCGCGCGCCGGCTCGCCGCTGATCCTGGGCGTGGGCCAGGACGGTGCCGAACACTTCCTGGCCAGCGACGCCATGGCCCTGGCCGGCGTGACCGACCAGATCGTCTACCTGGAAGAGGGCGACATCGTGGACCTGCAGCCTGGCCGCTACTGGCTGGTGGGCAAGGGCGGCGAGCGGCTGGCGACCGAGCAGCGCCCCGTGCGCACCGTGCACGCCCACAGCGGCGCGGCCGAGCTGGGTCCCTACCGCCACTACATGCAAAAGGAAATCTTCGAGCAGCCGCGCGCCATTGCCGACACGCTGGAAGGCGTGCAGGCCATCGTGCCCGAGCTGTTCGACGGCGTGGCCTCGGACGGCAAGGCCGGCACTTCGGCCTGGCGCGTGTTCAAGGAGATCGACCGCGTGCTCATCCTGGCCTGCGGCACCAGCTACTACAGCGGCTGCACGGCCAAGTACTGGATCGAGTCGCTGGCCGGCCTGCCCTGCAGCGTGGAAGTGGCCAGCGAATACCGCTACCGCACCAGCGTTCCCCATCCCAAGACCCTGGTCGTCACCATCAGCCAGTCGGGCGAGACCGCCGACACCCTGGCCGCGCTGCGCCATGCCCAGAACCTGGGCATGAAGCACACGCTGACCGTCTGCAACGTGGCCACCAGCGCCATGGTGCGCGAATGCGAGCTGGCCTACATCACGCGCGCCGGCGTGGAGATCGGCGTGGCCTCCACCAAGGCCTTCACCACCCAGCTGGCAGGCCTGTTCCTGCTGACCCTGGCCCTGGCCCAGTCGCAAGGGCGGCTGAGCGAGGAAAAGGAGCAGCAATACCTGGCCGCCATGCGCCACCTGCCCGTGGCCCTGCAATCCGTGCTGGCGCTGGAGCCCCAGGTCATCAGCTGGTCCGAGGACTTCGCCAAGCGCGAGAACGCGCTCTTCCTGGGCCGTGGCATCCACTACCCGATTGCGCTGGAAGGCGCGCTCAAGCTCAAGGAAATCAGCTACATCCACGCCGAGGCCTATCCGGCCGGCGAGCTCAAGCACGGCCCGCTGGCCCTGGTGGACAGCGCCATGCCCGTGGTCACGGTGGCGCCCAATGACGAGCTGCTGGAAAAGCTCAAGAGCAACATGCAGGAAGTGCGTGCGCGCGGCGGCGTGCTCTATGTGCTGGCCGATGCCAAGACCAACATCGAAAGCAGCGAAGGCATGCATGTCATCCGCATGCCCGAGAACTACGGCGCGCTCAGCCCCATCCTGCACGTGGTCCCGCTGCAGCTGCTGGCCTACCACACGGCCTGCGCACGCGGCACCGATGTGGACAAGCCGCGCAACCTGGCCAAGAGCGTGACGGTGGAGTGAGGCGGGGGCCGGGGTAGGGCGCAGGCCGTGGCCTGCCCTGGTCCTTCGTTGCCCCCTGTGCGAAATGTCCGTCGGACACCCGGCGGCTGGCCTACCTGCGGTGTCGCAACATGGGGCTGCGCACGCTCTGGCCGGTCCTACGGCTGAGCCGCATGTCCGGTCCCACACTGGTTACCAGCGCAGTGCATATCTGCGCTGCAGTCGGGCGCTTCGTTTGACGCGCCTCTTTGACCACCATGTGAAGGAGATACCCATGGCTCAGCAAAACGACCAGCAACAGCAGCAAAACAACCCGCAGCAGCAGAACCCGAACCAGCAAAACCCGGGACAGCAGCAGCAGGACAACCCCCAGCACAAGCAGCCTGGCCAGAACCAGCCAGGCCAGCAGCAGCCCAATCAGCCCCGCTGACAGGCTGGGCGGCGTTCCGTTTGACGTGAGGATGGAACCATGAAACAGCTTCTTCCCACGAGAGGCCCGCAGCATCCGGCCTATGTTCCCATGCAGATGGGGCAACCCATCACGGACAGGAACTACAGCCAGATGCAGTGCAAGGCGAACGTCCGCCAACAAGGGCAGCCTTTGCGCCAGCCACAGCAACGCTGATTGATCGCAGCCAGCGCTGGTGCAGCGCTCCCTGGAACCGGCCGCCTTCGGGCGGCTTTTCCGTGTCGAGGGCCTGCCCTGGCCGGGGCCGCCGGAGATCTCCCCGCACAATGACGCCTTTCCAGCATCAACCTCCAAGGATTTCAACGATGACACTGCAGCGCCCCTGCTTCGTTTTGCCGACCCTGGTGCTCGCCCTGGGATTGTCGGGGTGTGCCGCGCCGCCTTCCAGCGGGCAGCTCGAGAAGGAGGAAGCGGAGCAGGCGAAGACGCTGTGGGTGATCAGCGAGGCCTTGAAGGCCAACATGGCCGTGGTGCTGGTGGCTGACCTGACGCCGCACAAGTCGCTGGCCGACGCCGAAGGCATGTCCAAATGGACCTCGAACGTGCTGTGGACCCACCAGGACAGGCCGGAGATCGTGTTCGGCCGCAAGTTCCAGAACAACGCGCTGCAGCGCGATCCCAAGACCACCTACCTCTTCAAGGCCTTCGAGGTCCATGTCCTGCCCCCCGGCAAGTACCTGCTGACGGGCGGCGATGACTACTGGCTCAATGCCCGGCTCGACCAGCTGGGGGCCAAGGCGGGCGCTGCGGGCGCAGGCCGCGGCGCCAGCGGCACGGTGTCCCTGGCGCCCGAGACCTACCGAGAGTTCTATACCGAGATGAACTGGAAGGAGGCCACCACGCACACGCAGACCCGCACCGAGAAGTACTGCACCACGGTGCACCGTGCCTCGGGCCATTGCGTGGCCTGGGGCGAGCGGCAGGTCACGGACAGTACGCCGGGCATGGGTGCGGGCTACTACCAGGACACGGACTCGCGCGACATCCCCGCGCTCAAGGTCCAGGTGCGCGTGCCGCCCCGGCAGGCCCTGGCCAGTTTCACGCTGGAAGGCGGGCAGCTGGTGCTGAGCCAGCGCTCGTATCTGAAGACGCCCAGCTACCAGTTCCGCCAGGCGGGCTGCCGCAAGGTGGCGGCCGAGAAGGTCGAATGCCCGCTGGAGGACTTCACCGTCCACACGCTGCCGGTGCCCATGGAATTCACGCGCACCTATCTGGCCTCCCGCGCCAACCTGACCCCTGACCAGGAAAAACTCATGGCGCGGCTGGTGCCCATGCAGGTCACCACCCTGGGCCGCCAGGGCGCCGCCGATCCGATCTGGGGCACGCCGATCTCGCTGCGCAAGGGGCCTTGAGGTCCGGGCGCAGCCGATGGCCGATGGCCGATGGTCGATGGTCGTTGATCGGCTGCGTCGGGTGGCTGCCCTTTCCGTGCCCGGCCGGTTGTTGGCGGGCTGCGGCGACCGGTGCCTGCCTATGGGGTCACCAGGTGTGCGCGTAGCTGATCTTCAGCACCGTGCCGGCCGCTGGCAGGCGGCTGGTGTTGTTGTTGCTGCGCAGCAGCTGGCTGTAGAGCGGGAAGTACTGGCGGTTGAACAGGTTTTCCACGCCCAGGGACACACGGTTCTTGGGGTCGATCTTCCACTGGCTGATCAGGTCCACCGTGGTGTAGCCCCGTGTGTCATAGCGGCCGAAGCCGGTCTTGCCGCCCAGGCGGTAGTCCTTGGAGGCATAGGCGGTGGCCTGGAGGCGATGGCTCCAGCGCGTGTCGGGCCGGTACTCCACATAGGCCGTGAGCTTGAGCGGAGGGATGCGAAAGCCCGTCATGTCCTGGTAGCCGCTGGCGGCCTGGGGCAGCTCGCGGCCCTTCATCCAGGTGAAGCTGCCGCCCACGCTCCAGTGGTCGTCGTCGCTGAAGTAGTCCAGGCCGCCTTCGATGCCATGGATCTTCTCGCGGGTGCGCAGCAGGGTCAGGCCATTGTTGAAGCTCTGCACGGCGCCCAGGTTGGAGCGCGACTGGAAGACGCTGAGGTTGGCCATCACGTTGGAGAACTTGCCGCGCCAGCCCATTTCATAGGTGTTGGTCTTGACCGCCTGCAGGTTGGAGTTGCCCAGGTTGAAGGCCGGCGTGGCATTGCGCACCACCACGCCGATGTCCGGCAGCTCGAAGCCCTGGCTGTACGAGGCATAGAGCTCCTGGCCGGGGACCGGCGTGAAGACCGTGCCCAGGTTGTAGGTCCAGGCGTTGTACCGGACGGTGCCGCCGTTCACGGACTGGGGGCTGGGGGCGCGTGACTGCGACAGCGGCGTGAAGTCATTGAAGCTGGCCTGGGCGCGGTCGTAGCGCAGGCCGCCTTCCGCCGACCATTGCGCATTGAACCGGTGCTGCAGCTGAGCGAAGGCGCCGATGCTGCGCGTGGTGACGGGCGGCATGTAGATCAGCTGGCCCGTCTTGTGGAAGACCAGGCCGCCGCTGGCGTCATAGGCCCGGGGATCGAAGATGTCGATGGGCATGTCGGTGCGCTCCTGGTTGAAGTCCGCACCCCAGATCAGCAGGCTCTTCTTGCCGGCGCCCAGCGGCGTCTTCAGGGTCAGGCGCCCGCCAAAGACCTCGGAGTTCTGCATGGACTGGTCGACATTGGCGCCCCGCACCGGCACGGCGCGTGCGTCGAAGGGCGCAAACCGCGTGAAGAAGTCCCGGTAGTAGAGCTGGGCGGCCAGCGTGCTGCCTGCGATGTCCCGGTTCTCGTAGTCCAGGCCCAGCATGGTGTTCTTGATCTGGTTCTGGTCGGCCAGCACCAGGCCCTTGATGGGGCGGGCCGCCGCCGTTCCGGCCGGCAGCCGCGCCACCGACGGGTCGGAGGCGTAGTCCGTGTCCTGGGCCGCGTTGTAGTGGCTGGCGGTCAATTGCAGGCGCTGGTCGGCATCGAGCTTGAAGCCGATCTTGGCCGAGGCGTTGTAAATGTTGGAGTCGAACAGGTCGCCCTGGCTGGGCTCGGGCGCAATGCGGTTGCCCTTGGCGTCGAAGGCGCCGCCCATGTGCCTGGCGCCCAGGCTCACCGAATAGTCGACCACCTCGCCACCGCCGGACAGGTAGTGCTGCACTTCGCCGCCCAGCCCCGCGCCGCGCAGGCGGGACAGCGGGGCCGAGCCGGTGACGATGGTTTCGGCCCGCGTCTCGCCCGAGGGCCGCTTGGTGCGGATGGAGACAATGCCGCCCGCCGCACCGCTGCCGTAGATGGCGCTGCTGCCGCGCAGCACCTCGATCTGCTCGATGTCGGCCGGGTTGATGTTGGCCAGGTTCCTGGACGAGTCGCGGTTGGTGTTCAGCGGAACGCCGTCCACCAGCACCAGCATGTTGCGGCCGCGCAGCGTCTGGCCGTAGTCGGTGATGGTGTGGCTGGAGTCCGCCATGCCGGGGACCACCTTGCTGAGCATGGTGGCCAGGCTGTCCGAGCCCTGGCGCAGCTGCTCCACCTCCTGGCCTTCCAGGATCGTGACTTGCCGCGAGGGCGCGACCAGGTTGTTCTGCGTGCGCGCGGTCACCGTGATGGCGGCAAGTTCCGTGGCCTGTGCCGCGGCTGGGGCTGAGGGTGAGGGCACGGCCGCTGCGGCAGACGGCGCCTGGCGTGCCGCCGCAGGCAGCTTCTCCAGCGCGTAGTTGCCCGCACCCACGCGGCGCGCTGTCCAGCCTGACGTGTTCAGCAGCTGCGCAAAGCCGTCTTCCACGGAGAACGTGCCGGACAGGCCGCGTGTCTCCATGCCGACGAGCTGCTGCAGGTCCATGCCCAGGTTCACGCCTGCCTGCGCGGCAAAGGCCATCAGCGCCGGGCCCAGCGGACCCGGCTGGATCTGGTAGCTCCTGGCAGCGGCGCTGGCGGCCGGCTCGGCCGCCTGGACTGGCAGCGCGTGCAGCAGCAGCGAGGTGCTGACGGCCAGGGCCGCCAAGGCGGTGGCGCGCAGGCTGGCGCGTGGTCCGGCGGTGGAAGAAGGGGAGTGCATGGTGTTCTGTCCTCTGGGCTGTCGATGAAAGTGGTCTTCGCAAGCCTTGACAGGCGAGAGCGAAAAACCGGACAGCCACGGCAGAAAAAAATCGGATCAGCGCCGCGCCACCGTCACCCAGTACCGGCTGCGCTCGTGCACGCGCACCGGCAGGGTCTGGGCCAGCAGGGCCAGGATGCGGTCGGTGTCATGCAGCTGGTAGGTGCCGGAGACGCGCAGGTCGGCGACATCGTCGTCGCACCGCACAAGGCCCTCGCGGTAGCGCGACAGCTCGGCCAGGAAGTCCTGCAGCCGCAGGTTCTCGGCATAGAGCACGCCCAGTGTCCAGGCCGAGTCCCGCGGCGCCACCGGGCGGGTGGAGCTGGCGCCATGGCCGTCGAAATGCAGTTGCTCGCCCGCATGCACCACCACGGCCGTGGCCGATGCTGCCGGCGTGACGCGCACCGCGCCTTCCAGCACGGCCAGCGCCGTGCCGTGCTCCAGCTTGCGCACGATGAAGCGCGTGCCCAGGGCCTGCATCTGGCCGTCGTCTGTCTGCACCATGAAAGGCTGGGAGGCGTAGGGCGGGGCATGCGCGGTCTCGACCAGGATTTCCCCCGCATGCTGGCGGATGCGCCGCGCCGTGCCATCCATGCGCACGCTGATGGCCGAGGCCGTGTTCAGCTGCACGCGGCTGCCATCGGCCAGCGTGACCGCGCGGCGCTCGCCCCTGGCCGTGCGGTAGTCGGCCGTCCAGTCCTGCCAGGGCAGATGGCGCCAGGCCAGCCAGCCCAGCGCAGGCGTGGCCAGGGCCAGCACGGCCGAGCCCAGCAACTGGCGCCGTGCCGCCGAGGGGCGCGCGCGGTTGAGCGTGGCCATGCCTACGGCGGCGGGCACGGTGTTGAAGCGGCCCTTGAGCTGCTCGGCGCATTGCCAGATCTGTTCATGCCGGCTGCTCTGGCTGCGCCAGCGCGCCAGTTCGGCCTGCTCGGCCGCGCTGAAGTCCGATGCGTGCCTGCGGGCCAGCCAGCGGGCGGCCTCGTCCAGGATGCGTGCGTCTGCGGCCTGCATGCTCAGCGCTCCAGCATCACCAGCAGGCATTGCCGAAAGCCCTGGGCCATGTAGCGCGTCACGGTGCGCACGCTCAGCTGCATCCGGTCGGCAATGTCCTCGTAGGACAGGCCTTCCAGCTGGGACATGAGAAAGGCCGTGCGCACCCTGGCGGGCAGGGCGTCCAGCAGCGCATCGAGCTCCTGCAGCGTCTCCAGCAGGATGGCCCGCGCCTCCACGGACGGCACGGTGGCCTGGGGCAGGAGGTGCAGCGACGCCAGGTAGGCCTGCTCCAGCGAGCGGCGTTCGAGGTGATTGACCAGCAGCCGCCGGGCCACTGTCGTCAGATAGGCCCGGGGCTCCCGGATGTCCTCGATGGCCTGCGTCCTGGCGCTGACCCAGATGCGCGTGAACGTGTCCTGGGCCAGGTCGGCCGCATCGCAGCGGTTGCCCAGCCTGCGTTGCAGCCACGCGACCAGCCAAGGGTTGTGCTGCGCGTACATGCTGCCCAGAGCCTGGCTGGCGCCACTGTCGGTGGATGGATGCACGTGCCGGGCCTTTCCTCTTGTGCGTCAAGAAACTGCCGGCATTTTATCCAGTTGATATGAATTCTCATTTGCATTGGGATCGGTGCGATCCCGCGCACCGGATCAGCCCGCCGCCGCCAGCCCGTCGAAGGTCGTGCTGGTCACCCAGTCGATGATCTGCGCGTGCGTGTACTGGCCCGACTCCTTGAGCAGGGCCACCACCGGATCGCAGGCCCGCGCGAACAGCGTGTAGAGCACCAGTTCGGCCGGCAGCGTGGCCTGCATCTGGCCGCTGGTCTGGGCCTCGGTGATCCAGATGCTCAGGCGGTTGCTCAGCGCGATCAGCCGGTCCATGTAGTCGTCGTTGGATTGCAGCGAGGCGCTGAGGTTGGAGTTCTGCGCGGGCAGGGAGGGCATCTCGCCTTCCAGCTGGGTCTGCATGGCCCAGCGCGTCACGGCCTTGAGCTGGTCCAGCGGGCGCGTGGGCGTGCCGGCCTCGGCCGCCAGGCTGGCTTCGTCGCGCAGGCCGTCCACGAAGGCCAGGGCGCGGTCCAGCACGCCCACCATGGCGGCCCCTGCCAGTTCTTCCTTGGAGGTGAACAGCTTGTACAGGCTGGCCTTGGCCATGCCGGCCTCGGCCGCCACCTCGTCCACCGTCATGGCGTCGTAGCCCTTGGTGGCCAGCAGCCGGTTGACGGCCGCCACGATGGCCTGCTCGCGCACGCGCTGTATCTGTTCTTTGATGGAGGAGCGGCTTGTCATAGCCATATTTTAGACCCGACAGGTCATATCCGATACCAAATAGTTCAAAGTGGATACGTTTGGTATATAGTTTGAACTCATCAGTTCACAGTTTGATCTTCATGGTCTGACTGATCGATTCAACCAGGAAGGACGCTCCCATGCATCGCATTGCAGTCATCGGGTCGGGGATTGCGGGGCTGGCCGCAGCACGGCGGCTGGCCGGCGCGCCGGGCGGGCATGGCGTGACCCTGCTGGAGGCAGGCAGCCATTTCGGCGGCCATGCCAACACGGTCGATCTGGCGCTGGGCGGCGTGAGCCAGGGGGTGGACACGGGCTTTCTGGTGTTCAACCACCGCACCTATCCGCTGCTGACCCGTCTGTTCGAAGAGCTGCAGGTGCCCACGGCGGAGGCCGAGATGTCGTTTTCCGTGCAGGTGCCGCAGGCCGGCGGCCGGGCGGGCCTGGAGTGGAGCGGCAGTTCGCTGGGCGGTGTGTTCGCCCAGCGCAGCAATCTGCTGCGGCCCCGTTTCCTGAAGATGCTGGCCGAGATCCTGCGCTTCAACCGCCTGACCACGCGCATCGCCGAGGAAGGCGATGAAGCGCGGCTGCGCAGCTGCATCGAAGATTTCCTGGACGACCACGGCTTCGGGCCGGCCTTTCGCCAGGACTATCTGCTGCCCATGATGGGCTGCATCTGGTCCTGCCCCACCGACCAGATGCTGCGCTTTCCCGTGGCCACGCTGATCCGCTTTTGCCACAACCACGGCCTGATCCAGGTCACGGACCGGCCGCAGTGGCGCACCGTGCGCGGTGGTTCGCGTCAGTATGTGCGGCGCATGGTGGCCGCGCTGCAAAAGGACGGCCGCCACGAGGTCCGGCTGAACGCGCCCGTGCTGGGCCTGCGCCGCGCCGCCCACGGCGTGCTGCTGCAGATGGCGCACGGCACGGAGCGGTTCGACGCCGTGGTGCTGGCCTGCCACAGCGACCAGGCCCTGCGCCTGCTGGGCTCCGATGCCACGCCGCTCGAGCGCAGCGTGCTGGGCGCCATCCGCTACCAGCCCAACCAGGCCGTGCTGCACACCGATGCCGGCGTGCTGCCGCGCCGCCCGGCGGCCTGGGCCGCCTGGAACTACGAACGCGCCGCCGATCCCGGAAAAGACCGGGCCGGCGTCTGCCTGCACTACCTGCTCAACCGCCTGCAGCCCCTGCCGTGGCAGCAGCCCGTGATGGTGTCGCTGAACCCGGTGCGCCCCATCGATGACAGCCAGGTCCACGCGCGCATCGAGTACAGCCACCCGGTGTTCGACCTGGCCGCCATCGAGGCCCAGGGCCGGGTGGATGCCCTGCAAGGCCAGCGCAGGACCTGGTTCTGCGGCGCATGGTGCGGCTACGGCTTCCATGAGGACGGCCTGCGCTCGGGCCTGGTCGCGGCCGACGGCCTGCTGCATGCCCTGCAGACCTTGCCCGTCCTGCCCGCCAGCGCGGCCTTCGAGGGGGTCGCATGACGGCCCGGCCGCTCATCGGCTTCGGCCATGTCTGGCACCGCCGCCTGCGGCCGGTGGAGCATGCCTTCCGCTACCCGGGCTATTTCCTCATGCTGCCCATGCGCAGCCTGCGCACGCACCCGGACGCCGCGCTCAGGCGCAACCGCCGTGGCTGGCTGAGCTTCCATGACAGCGACCACGGCGAGGGCGGCTGCGACGCACTGGCCTGGTTCGAGCAGCTGCTGCACAGCGAAGGCATAGCCGACGCCGATGGCGAAGTCTGGCTGCACACCTTTCCGCGCGTGCTGGGCTACGTGTTCAAGCCCGTGAGCTTTTGGTATGCGCACCGCGCCGACGGGTCGCTGGCCGCCGTGCTGGCCGAGGTCAACAACACCTTTGGCGAGCGCCATGCCTATCTGCTGGCGGGGCCGGACCTGGCCTGGGGCCGCGAGCAGGTGGCGCGCAAGCAATTCCACGTCTCGCCGTTCTGCGAGGTGCGCGGCGAGTACCGCTTCCGCTTCGAACGCAGCGAAGACCGCACCCTGGCACGCGTGGACCTGCATGACGAGGACGGCCCGCTGCTGCAGACCAGCGTGGGCGGCGTGCTGCAGGTGCTGGATGCCGCCGCCGTGCGCCGCGCCTTCTTCGGCACCCCTTTGATGACGCTGGGCGTGGTCGCCCGCATCCACTGGCACGCGCTGCGCCTTTGGGCCAAGCGCGTGCCTTTCCATGGCAAACCCTCCGCGCCCAAGCGCTTCGTCACAAGATGAACACTACCGCCGCCCCCCTGCTGAGCCCCACCGCCGCAGCGCCGCGCCGCACGCCTGCGCGGGCACGCCGTGTGCTGAACCTGCTCGAACGCCTGCCCCACGGGCAGCTGGACCTGGAGCAGCCCGATGGCCGCCTGCTGCACCTGCCCCGTCCGCCGTCGGGGGCTGCCGACGCGCATTGCGTGCTGCACGACTGGCGGGCGCTGGAGCGCACCCTGAAATCGGGCGACATCGGCCTGGCCGAAGGCTATATCGCCGGAGAATGGGACAGCCCCGACCTGGCCGCCCTGCTGCGCCTGTGCATGGCCAACCGCGACCATGTGCAAAGCCTGGTGTACGGCAGCTGGTGGGGCCGGCTGGGCTACCGCCTGCGCCACCTGCTGCAGCGCAATACGCGGGCCGGCAGCGCCAGGAACATCCATGCCCACTACGACCTGGGCAACGATTTCTACCGCCTGTGGCTGGACCCCGGCATGAGCTACAGCGCCGCCTGGTTCCAGGGGCGCACGGGTGAATCGCTGCGCCACGCCGACCTGCAGGACGCCCAGCAGGCCAAGCTCAGGCGCACGCTGGACGAGGTGCGGCTGCAGCCCGGCCAGCGCCTGCTGGAGATCGGCTGCGGCTGGGGCGGGCTGGCCGAGGCGGCGGCGCAGGAGTTCGGCGCCCGGGTCACGGGCGTGACGCTGTCGCGCGAGCAACTGGCCTGGGGACAGCAGCGCATGCGGCAGGCCGGCTTGGCCGACGCCGTGGAGCTGCGCTACCAGGACTACCGCGACCTGCCGGCACGGCATGCGGGCGAGCCCTTCGATGCCATCGTCTCCATCGAGATGTTCGAGGCCGTGGGCCGAGAATACTGGCGCGGCTACTTCCAGACGTTGCGCGACTGCCTCAAGCCCGGGGGCCTGGCCTGCATACAGACCATCACGCTGCGCGAGGACCTGTTCGCGCGCTATCTGCGCTCCACCGACTTCATCCAGCAGTACATCTTCCCGGGCGGGCTGCTGCCCAGCATTCCTGCCTTCGAGCAGGAGGCACGGCGCGCCGGCCTGGTGGTGGAGCGCCGCATGGCCTTCGGCCGCGACTATGCGGAGACGCTGCGGCGCTGGCGCCAGGCCTTCGATCACCACCTCGACGCCGTGCGGGCCCAGGGCTTTGACGAGCGCTTCGTGCGCATCTGGACCTTCTACCTCGCCTACTGCGAGGCGGCCTTCGACACCGGCAACACCGATGTCGTCCAGTTCACGCTGCGCAGGCCCCTGCCATGAAATCGCCACCACGTCACATGCCGCGCCGCCAGGCGCTGGCCTGGGGCGCCGCCTGCGCCCTTGTCCCTTCACTGATCGCCATGCCCAACGAACTCCACGCCAAGACTCCGACTGCCGACCTTCCGGCCGAACTGCGCAGCGCCCTGCCGGCCGCGCGCCTGGTGGGCACGGGCGTGCTGCGCTTTTTCGGCCTGCGCGTGTACGAGGCACGGCTGTGGGCCGCACCGGGCTTTGTGCCCGAGGACTACGCCCGCCACCCGTTCGCGCTGGAGCTGGTCTATGACCGCAAGCTCGAAGGCGCGGCCATCGCCGAGCGCTCCATCGCCGAAATGCGCAGGGTCGACGGCTTCACCGAGGAGCAGTCCCGCCAATGGCTGGCGCTGATGAAGCAGGCGTTTCCCGATGTGGCGGCCCAGGACCGGCTGCTGGGCCTGAACGACGGCCAGGGCGAGGTGCGCTTCTTCCACAACGGCCGCCAGACTGCACAGCTGCGCGATGCCGACTATGCGCGCCTGTTCTTCGGCATCTGGCTCGCGCCCCAGACCTCGGCACCTGCCATGCGCAGCTCGCTGCTGGGCCAATCCTGAGCGCCCGGGACCACGCCATGGCCTCGCACCCTGCCGCCGCCCCCTTGCTGCCCTGGCGCACAGGGCTGGCCTATGGCGGCCTGGCCGCGCCGCTGGCGTTCGTGTCCCTGCCGCTGTATGTGAACCTGCCCTACCACTACGCCAGCGTGGCCGGTGCGCCGCTGGCGGGGCTGGGCGCGGTGCTGCTGGCCACGCGTGCCTTCGATGCCCTGGTGGACCCCGCCATCGGCCGCCAGGCCGACCGGCTGCTGCGCCGGGGCATGCGGCCAGCGTGGTGGGCGGCTGCACTGGCCAGCCTGCTGATGGTCCTGGGCTTCTGGGCGCTGTGGCATCCGCCGCGCGGTGCCCAGGCCGCCATGCTGGGCTGGCTGGCCTGCAGCCTGCTGGTGTGCACGCTGGCCTACAGCTTCGTCACCATCGTCCACCAGGCCTGGGGCACGCGCTGGGGCGGGCAGCCCGCCTGGCGGGCTCGCGTCACGGCCTGGCGCGAGGGCGCTACGCTGGGCGGTGTGCTGCTGGCCAGCGTGTTGCCGGCCTGGCTGGGCTTGGACGCCACCAGCGCCGTGCTGGCGCTGGGCCTGGCGCTGGCGCTGGTGGGGCTGTACCGGCTCAAGGCCCCGGTGACGCTGCCGCAGCAGGCCACGGCGGACACCTCTCGGATCTCACCATGGGCGGATGCCGGCTTTCGCCGGCTGCTGGCCGTCTTCATGGTCAACGGCGTGGCCGCGGCCATTCCGGCCACCTTGCTGCCCTTCTTCGTGGCCGACAGATTGCAGGTGCCCGGGATGCAGCCCCTGCTGCTGCTGTGCTTTTTTGGCGCGGCGGCCCTGGGCCTGCCGCTGTGGGTGAAGGCCGTCTCGCGCTGGGGCCTGGCGCCCAGCTGGCGCGCGGGCATGCTGGCCAGCGTGCTGGCCTTCGGCTTCACGCCCTGGCTGGGCACGGGTGACGGCCTGGCCTTCGCCGTGATCTGCCTGGCCAGCGGGCTGGCCCTGGGCGCGGACCTGGCCCTGCCGGGCGCACTGCTCACGGGCGTGATCCACGAGTCCGGCCAGGGCGGCCAGGGCGAGGGCCGCTACCTGGGGTGGTGGACCTGCGCCACCAAGCTCAACCTGGCCCTGGCCGCGGGCCTGGCTCTGCCCCTGCTGTCCGTTGCGGGCTACCGCAGCGGCAGCACCGATCCGGCCGGCCTGCAGGCCCTGGCCTGGGCCTATGGCGGGCTGCCCTGCCTGCTCAAACTGGCGGCGGCCGGGCTGCTCTGGCGCGCCGAGCGACTGCATTCTTCCTGGAGGCACACATGAGCCACATCACCCACTGCGCTTCGTTTTCACCACTGCGGCGCGCCTGCCTGGGGGCGGCATTGGCGCTGTCTCTGGCGGGCTGCGCCGGTCCTTCCGTGCAGGACTACGCCAAGGAGCAGCCGACGCTGGACCTGCGCCAGTACTTCAACGGGCCGCTGACGGCCCACGGCATGTTCACGGACCGCTCGGGCAAGGTGGTCAAGCGATTCACCGTGCGCATGACGGGCCGCTGGTATGGCGACGAGGGCACGCTCGATGAGCACTTCGTCTACAGCGACGGCAGCACGCAGCAGCGCATCTGGCATATCCGCCGCCTGGGCGAGGGCCGCTACAGCGGCCGGGCCGACGACGTGGTGGGCGAGGCCCAGGGCCAGAGCGCGGGCAATGCCATCCGCTGGAGCTACGTGCTGGCCCTGCCCGTGGACGGAAGGGTCTGGAACGTCAGCATGGACGACTGGATGTACCTGATGGACGGGCGCACCCTGCTCAACCGCACGGCCATGAGCAAGCTCGGCCTGCACCTGGGCGACGTGACGCTGGCCATCATCAAGGAGTGATGGCCATGCCACTGTTATCCCGCCGGCTGAACCCGCCGCTGCGCGACTGGAAGGGCCGCTCGGCATGGCTTCTGGGCGCCTCCTCGGGCATAGGGCGCGCCACGGCCGAAGCGCTGCACGGCCAGGGCGCGCGCGTGATTGTCTCTGCGCGGCATGGCGGTGCGCTGCAGGATTTCGTGCGCGGCCGCGAAGGCTGCCTGGCCCTGCCGCTGGACGTGACCGATGCCCAGGCCGTGGCACAGGCAGCCCGTGCCGTGCGGGCCCATGTGGGCAGGGCGCCCGACCTGGTGGTGTACTGCGCCGGCCACTACCGGCCCCAGCGCGCCACCGAGTTCGACCTGGCCGAGATGCAGCGCCACCTGGCCGTGAACTATGGCGGCGCGCTGCACCTGCTCGATGCGGTGCTGCCCATGCTGCTGGAGGCCGGCCAGGGGCATCTGGCCCTGGTCGGCTCGGTGGCAGGCTATCGCGGGCTGCCCATGTCCCTGGCCTACGGTCCTACCAAGGCGGCGCTCAACAACCTGGCAGAAAACCTCTACCTGGACCTGCACGGCCCGGGCCTGGGCGTGTCCATCATCAACCCCGGCTTTGTCGATACGCCGCTGACGGCGCAAAACAGCTTCAGCATGCCGGCCCTGATCGGTGCCGACGAGGCCGCCCGGCACATGCTGCAGGGCTGGGCACAGGGGCGCTTCGAGATGAATTTTCCGCGCCGCTTCACGCGCTGGGTGCGGCTGCTGCGCTGCCTGCCCGATGCCTGGTATTTCTCGGCGGTTCGCCGCATCACAGGAGCCTGAAACCGATGAGCACTGCCCTCGGCGATCCCCGACTGGACCGGCTGGCCCAGGCCTATGAGGCGCTGCGCCGCGACAACCTGCCGGCGCTGCTGGCCCTCTATGCGGAACAGGCCCGGTTCAAGGACCCGTTCAACGATGTGCGCGGCCACGCAGCGATACAGCGCGTGTTCGCCCACATGTTCGAGCAACTGGACCGGCCCCGCTTCGCCGTCAGCCAGGGCGCGGTGCAGGGGGACAGCGGCTTTTTGCTGTGGGAGCTGGGCTTTGTCAGGGCATCGGGCCAGCCCATGCACATCTGCGGCACCAGCTACCTGGAGTTCGATGCGCAGGGACTGGTGGCAGTGCACCGCGATTTCTGGGACCCGGTGGAGGAAATCTTCGCCAAGGTGCCCGTGCTGGGCGCCGTGGCCAGGGCGCTGCAGAACAAGCTCAGGGCTCCGCAGTAAGCAGCCTGGCCAATTGCGCCAGGGCGCCGTCCAGGTCGTCCAGGCCTGGGGCGCCCAGGCAGATGCGCAGCCCGCTGGCACGGTCGTGCGGCTCCACCATCAGCGAGCCCGGATCGGTCAGCGTCACGCCCAGCGCCGCTGCGGCCGACACCAGGCGGTCGGCGGCCTCGCGCTCCATGGGCAGCCAGGCGTTGTAGGCCTCGGGGTGCAGCACCAGGCGGCTGTCGCCCAGGTGTGGGGCAAGGTGCGATGCGGCCAGCCGCACGCGCCGCTGTGCCTCATGGCGCAGGTCGGCCTGCAGGGAGGCGACCACGCCCTGGGACAGCCATTCATCGACCACGGCGCATGACAGGGCCGAAGGCGCCATGGACAGCTCCTGCAGCGTCGCCAGCGCGGCGCCGCACAGCGCTGGCGGCAGTACCAGCGTGCCCACCTGCAGCCCCGGGCCCAGCGACTTGGACAGACCGTTCACATGCAGGGTGATCTCGGGCGCCAGGGTCGCCAGGTGCGCAAGGCGCGCGTGATCGGGCGAGCAGGCGGCATACACGCCGTCCTCGATGATCCAGGCGCCTGCGTTCCGGCAGATATCCACGATCGCCCGCCTGCGCTCCGCGCCCATGGTGGCCGTGGTCGGGTTGTGCAGCGTGGGGGTGAGGTAGAGCACCTTGCCTTCGGCGGCGGGAATGCCGTGCAGCGCCTCGGCCAGCGCCTGCGGCAGCAGGCCCTGCGCGTCCATGGCCAGGCCCTGCAGGGCGCAGCCCTTGCGCCGGGCCAGGGCAATGGCACCGGGGTAGGTGATGCGCTCGGTCAGCAGCCGGCCCCGGGGCTGGCAGACCAGGTCCAGGGCCAGGGACAGCGCCTGGCGCGCGCTGCTGGTCAGCACCATGTGGCCGGGTTCCACGTTCAGGCCCAGCGTCTGCAGCCAGCGCGCGAGCACGCGGCGATGCTCCGCATGTCCGCCCGGCGGCGCGTAGGAATTGAAGTGATCGGCATCGATGCGGCGCGCAATCGCGGTCAGCGTGCGCGCCAGCAGGCGTTCGCTGATGGCGGCCGGCGGCGCGTTGGAGGACAGGTCGATGGCCTCGCCGCCCTGCGTCCGCCGGGCGGCCACGAAGGTGCCCCTGCCCTTGACGCTGCGCGTCAGCCCCCGGCGCTCCAGCAGCGCATAGGCCCTGGTCACCGAGCCCAGGCCGATCTGCAGCCTGTCGGCCAGGTCTCTGTGGGCGGGAAGGCGGTCGCCGCCGGCCAGCCGGCCTTCGACGATGTCGTCGGCCAGGGCGCGCGCCAGCCGCTCGGCGGCACTGGCTTCAATGCGCGCAAGACGGGGTGTCCAGGGGGAGGGCAGGAGCATGGTCGGGGCAAGGAAAAAAAGAGTGTGCCGTGACACTATTTTATTTCTCGATAGTGTAACGTTCACCCCATGTTCAGCCACATCACCGTCGGCGCCCGTGATCTCGAGCGGGCCGGCCGCTTCTATGACGCGGTGCTTTTCCCGCTGGGACTGCAGCGCCGCGCCGTCCAGCCCGATGGCGGGCCGGCCGCGCTGTGCTGGGTGGCGCCGCCGGCGGCCTTGCCGCGCTTTTATGTCTACAGCCCCTTCAACGGCGAGCCGGCCACGGCGGGCAATGGCGCCATGGTGGCCTTTGTGGCCCCGTCGCCCGACGCGGTGGACGCGGCCCATGCCGCCGGCCTGGCGCGTGGCGGCAGCGACGAAGGCCCGCCCGGCCCGCGACCGCATTACGGCGATGGCTACTACGGTGCCTACCTGCGCGATCCCGACGGCAACAAGGTCCATGTGGTGCATCGCGCCGATGTGCGGACCTAGCGCAGATCGGGCCCGCCGCCCGTTTCCCCTTCTTTTCCTTCCCATGCAACAAGGACTGTCTTCATGAGCATTGCCGTTCATATGGTCGACGTTTTCGCCAGCGGCCCGCTGTCCGGCAATCCGCTGGCCGTGATCACCGGTGGGCAGGCGCTGACCACCGCACAGATGCAGCAGCTGACGCGCTGGTTCAATCTCTCCGAAACCGCGTTCCTGCTGCCGCCCACGCAGGCGCAGGCCGACTACCGCGTGAGGATTTTCACGCTGGACCGGGAGATGCCTTTTGCCGGCCATCCCACGCTGGGCAGCTGCCATGCTTGGCTGTCCCAGCGCGGTGCGCCCAGGAACGCAGGCCACATCGTCCAGGAGTGCGGGGCGGGCCTGGTGCAGATACGGCAGGAGCATGGGCGGCTGGCATTCGCTGCGCCGCCCATGCTGCGCTTTGGCGCGCCCACCGCCGACGAGCTGGATGCCGCGCTGCGCATGCTGGGCATCACCGCCGAAGAGGTGCAGGCCGCCTCGTGGATAGACAACGGCCCCGGCTGGCTGGGCATCCGCCTGGCCTCGGCCGAGCAGGTGCTGGCGCTGAACCCGGCCCGGCAGTGGCCCACGCGCATGGACGTGGGCGTGGTGGGACCCTATGCCAGGGGTGTCGGCGGTGCCAGCCCTGCCGCCTGCGAGGTGCGCGCCTTCTTCTCCGATCACCAGGGCGCCATCGTCGAAGACCCCGTCACCGGCAGCCTCAACGCCTCGCTGGCGCAGTGGCTGTTTGCGACGGGGGTGATGGACAGCGACTACGTTGCCGCCCAAGGCCGCTGCCTGGGCCGTGACGGCCGCATCTTCCTGACCCGTGACGGCACGGGCCAGGTCTGGGTGGGCGGCACGGCGCGCACCCATGTCGAAGGCGCACTGAGCGGCCTTTGATCCACACCGAAAGAACCCACGAATGACAGCGATCCAGGAGAGCCTGCGCGCTCCCGTCTCATCGGCCAGGGCCAACCTGAAAATGCTGGTGCGCTACAAGGCCTGGGCCAACGGCCTGACCTTCAAGAGCGTGATGGAGCTGCCCGAAGGCGAGGCCTTGAAGCAGCGCCCCACGAGCTTCGGCAACATGGTGCGCACGCTGAACCACGTCCTTGTGGTGGAGGACATCTTCAGGCACCACCTGCAGGGCCGCAAACATGGCTACACCATGCGCAACACCGACCACACGCCCACGCTGCAGGCGCTGTGGGAATCCGTGCAGGCAATGGACCGCTGGTATGTGGAGTTCGTCGACGCATGCCCGGACGAGGAACTGGCGAAGGTCGTGCACTTCGAGTTCGTGGGCGGCGGGCAGGGCGCCATGACGCGCGAGCAGATCGTGCTGCATGTGGTGAACCACGGCAGCTACCACCGTGGCTTTGTCAGCGACATGATGTACCAGGTGCCCTTCGTGCCGCCGGCCAACGACCTGCCGGTGTTCCTCAGGGACTGCTACCGCGTGGACGAGCCGGCCTGCGGTTGAGGCAGGGCCAGGGCCTGCTGCGCCAGGGCGCCCTGGCGCACGGGCAGCGCAGGCGGCGCGTCGCAGGGCAGGGCCCATCCCTGGCGCAGCGCACCGGCAAAGCCGTCGGCCACGCGCGAGTAGGCGCGGCCGCTGGTCATCACCCGGGGCCGGGCCGACCAGGCGATGCGGGCGCCGCCGACCGCCAGGCGGTCCACCAGGTCCTGGTCCTCGCCGCAGGTGCGTGCGTCGAACCCGCCTGCCTGGCGGTAGTGCCAGGCCGAGATGCCCAGGTTGGCGCCATGCACGTGGCGGTGGCCGTCGCGGTCCGTGTAGGTGGTCTCGAAGTGCCGCCGCGCCGTGTCCGCCTGGACGCCGTGGGCCGACCAGTCGGCCACCTGCACCGTGCCGCAGACCACGTCGGACTGAAGCGCCAGCTGGTCGGCCAGCCAGCTCGGCGAGACGGTGGTGTCGGCGTCCGTGAAGGCCAGCCAGCGGGCGCCCAGCAGCAGCAGGTACTCCGACCCCAGGGCCCGCGCCTTGCCCACGTTGCGCGCGGCAATGGACAACGGGATGGCGGGCCAGCGGCGCACGGCCGATTCGGTGGCGTCCTGGCAGCTGTCCAGCACCACCACGACGGCCACGGTCTCGCCTTGCAGGTCGGCATGGGCGGCCGCGCAAAACACGCTGTCCAGGCAGCGGCCTATGAGGTCTTCCTCGTCATGGGCTGGGATGCACACGCCGATCATCTGTCCGTCCTTTCAGGGGTTTTCTGCCAGATGTCCAGCTGGAAATCCGGTTCGCTGTGGCTCAGCAGCAAGTGCAGTTGCGCATGGGCCGACACGCTGTCATGCAGGGTGCGAGTGGTCTGCAGGTGATCGTGCGCCCCATGCCGCCAGTGGCACATGAGCCAGTGGCCGCCGCCCTGCAGCGAGGCCAGGCACTGGCGGTTGAAATGCGCCAGTGCCGCGTCGTCGAAGTAGTAGGCAAGCTCCGAGACCACGATGAGATCGAAGCCTTGCTGCGGCACCTGGGGCACCTGTGGCCATTGCCAGGGCAGGGGCAGGGCCTGCAGGTCCAGGCGGGCGCGGTCCTGCGGCGCAATCCGCTGCCGGCACAGATCCACGGCCCTGTCCGAGAAGTCGACGGCGCACAGCCGGTCGCAGCGCTGCAGCAGGCGCTGCGTGGCCTCGCCATTGCCGCAGCCGGGCTCGAAGCCGTGGGCATAGCGCTCGCGCGGCAGGGCGGCCAGCAGCAGGTCGCGCTTGCGCCGTTCGTACCAGCGTGATGCGACCTGCCAGGGGTCGGGGTCGGCCTGGTACATCTGCTCGAAGTGCTGCCGGGCGCCGTTCATAGAAACACCACTTCAAACGGACGCAGCAGGCGCTGCGTGGCCCAGGACGGCAGGATGGCGTCGCGGCCCGTGGACGGGTCCGGCAGCAGCTGGCTGCGAAAGCACGACAGGGCCTGGCGCTTGAGCGCCAGCTCCTGCGGCGCCAGCGCAATGGCGGCGGCACGGTGCCAGGGCACGCGCGCGTCGCCGGGCTCGGCCCAGTGCCAGGCCCAGATCGGCAGCTCGAAGAGCCGGCAGCCCGCGTGCCGGGCTGCCGTGGCGCAGGCCTGGCCCGTGGCCTCGTGGTCCGGGTGCCCGTCTTCGCGCCAGGTGCACAGCAGCGCATCCGAGGGCTGCAGCAACGGCTCCAGCCGTTGCAGCAACTGCGCTGCATGCTCGGCGATATGGCCGTCGGGCAGGCCCAGCCGCAGCACCTGCGCCTGCGGCGCAAGCAGGGCCAGGGCCTGGGTGCTCTCGTGCACGCGCTCGCGCACCAGACGCTGCGGCGGCCACAGCGTCGAGTCGGGGTGGCTGGCTCCGCCATCGGTCACGGAGACGATGAGGCAGGGCATGCCCCGCTCGGCACAGCGGCGCAGCAGGCCGGCGCAGCCCAGGATCTCGTCATCGGGGTGCGGCGCGACGATGACGGCGCGGCGCCGGCCGTCCAGCAGGTCGTCCATGGATACCTGCGCTGGCCGGCGCTGCGCAAACCAGGCCTGCCAGCGCGATTCCGGCGTGCCCCGGCCCTCGATGAGGCGCGGCTTCACAGCATCCATGCCGCGCCTCCCGGTGCCTGCGAGGTCTGTGCCTTGTCGGCCAGCAGGCGGCCCAGCGCGGCCTGGTCGCGCTCGGCATGGCTTTGGCGGATGAAGACGGGCAGGTCGGCCATCAGCTGTGCCAGGCCCCTGTTCTTGCACAGCGGGCCGGGACCGATGGCGCGTGGCACGCGCCGCAGCACCTCTTCGGCGGCGGCTTCCACGGCCAGGCGGGCGCGGTTCACGGCCAGCAGGCAGGGGTCCGAGGGCGTGGCATCGATGCGGGCCGCAGCGTCGCGCAGCAGGCCGGCCGCGCCGGCCAGGGCCACATCCAGCGCGCCCAGGTGGGCCTGGCGGTGCGGGTCCTCGCCTTGACCGACGGCCTGCTGCAGATGGCTGGCGATGCGCGCTGCCGCGCCATGCCAGCAGGCAGCAACGCCCGCGCCGCCATGGTGAAAGCCGGGGCGGCTCAGGTACTGGCCCGGTTCGCCGACCAGCACGCCGGTGGCGCCGTCGAAATGCACGTCGGCGCTGGCGCTGGCGGCCATGCCCACGGCCTGCCAGTGGCTGTCGTCCCTGCGGATGCCGGGCTGGTCCATGGTGACGGCGATCAGGCAGCGCCGGCCGTCGGCCAGCCAGCCGCTGACCAGGGCACGGTCCACCGCGCGCGCGCCCGAACACCAGGGCTTGTAGCCGGACAGCTGCACGGCCATGCCGGCATGTGCCGCAGCATGGGGGGCCGTGGGCGTGGCCTGCACGCGCTCGCCCGGCGGCTCGGCGCACCAGACGGCCCAGCGCAGGCCTTCGGTGGCCAGGTCGGCCTGCAGTTCGGACAGGATGGCCAGGGCATCGGTATGGCCTTCATAGAGCTTGGCCAGGCTCAGGCTGTGGGCGGCCACCTCGGCCAGTGCGCGCCAGCGCTGCAGCGTGTGGCCATGGCCCGGCAGCGGCAGGCGGTCGGCGCCCTGCGCCACCAGCAGGGCCAACTGGTCCGCTGGCGACAGGTCCGTGTGGCCGCGCAAGGCCTGCGCCAGCGTGTCGCTGCATGTCCACGCATGGGCGTGCTCGTTGTCGTGCTGGGCCATCGCCGCTTGCCTTCCTTTTGTGTGTCGTGCGCAGCCCTGGAAATGGGGTGGGGCCGGGCGATGCCATGGTGCCGGGAGGATGAACGCGGCGCCGCAGGAGCAGGAAGGCATTACCTGTCGGAGACCACCGACCGGCAGGCGTCCCGTTCCACGCCGTCGGCAGGGCAGGCGGCCAGCTCCAGGCGCAGCGGTGCCTGCTCCTGCCTGATCGAGGGAACGGGGATGCCGAAGGCTTCCCTTTCCCTGCGCTCCAGCGGCCTGGCCTCTTTCAAGGCAGACAGAAAGGCCTTGCGCCACCAGTGCACGTCCTGCTCGGCGATGCGCTGCAGCAGCCGCTGGTGCCGCTGGCGCCTTTCCTGCAGGGGCATCTGCAGGGCCTGCTGCACCACGGCGGCCGTGCCGTGCACGTCGTAGGGATTGACCAGCAGCGCCTCCTGCAGCTGCTCGGCCGCGCCGGCAAACCGCGACAGCACCAGCACGCCCGGGTCGGCCGGGTCCTGGGCCGCCACATATTCCTTGGCCACGAGGTTCATGCCGTCGCGCAGCGGCGTGACCAGGCCCACGGCCGCCGCGCGGCACAGGCCCGGAATGCCATCGCGCGGCAGGGTCTGGTGGATGTAGCGCACGGGCATCCAGTCCAGCTCGCCGTAGTCGCCGTTGACGGCGCCGCACAGCGATTCAAGCTCCCGCCGTATGTCGGCATACGCGTCCAGGCCCTCGCGCGTGGGCGAGCCGATCTGGATCAGCGTGGCGCGCCGGCGCTGCTCGGGATGGCGGGCCAGCAGCTCCCGAAAGGCACGCAGGCGCTGCGGCAGGCCCTTGGAGTAGTCCAGCCGGTCTATGCCCAGCAGCAGGCGACGCTGTGCGTACTCGTGCTTCATGCGCGCATGCATGTCCTGCGATGCGCCGGACAGGGCCAGCGCCGCGAAGCCCTCCACATCGATGCCGATGGGGAAGGCGCGGCACACCAGGCGCTGCCCATGGGCACGCAAGGCGCCATCGCCCAGCGACTGGCCCCCGGCCTCGTCGCAGACATAGCGCTCGAAATGCTGCACGTCCTGGCGGGTCTGCAGGCCCACAAGGTCGTAGGCAAACAGGCAGCGCATCAGCCATGCATGCTCGGGAATGGCCGCCAGCAGGGTCGGCGGGGGCAATGGGATGTGCAGGAAAAAGCCGATGCGCTGGCGGCAGCCCAGGGCGCGCAGCTCGGCCGCCAGCGGGATCAGGTGGTAGTCATGCACCCAGAGGATGTCGTCCTGCGCCAGCAGGGGCAGCAGCCTGCGCGCAAGCAGCTGGTTCACGCGGCGGTAGCCGGCCGCATGGCCCGTGTCGAAGCTCGCCAGGTCCAGCCGTCCGTGAAAGACGGGCCACAGCACGCCGTTGCTGTAGCCCGCGTAGTAGCTGTCATGGTCCGCGCGGTCCAGGTCCACCGTGGCCAGCGTGACGTTGCCTGCCTGGGTGCGGTGCACATGGCCGGCCGGCGCGGCCTGGGCACCGTCGTCGGTGACGGCCCCGCTCCAGCCGAACCACAGGCCGCCCGTCTGCCGCAGCGCATCGCCCATGGCCACGGCAAGGCCCCCGGCCGCGGCCCTGCGCGGATCGGCCACGCGGTTGGAGATCACCACCAGCCGGCTCATGGCAGCACCTCCGCGCAGGTCTGCGCAGCCAGGTGCATGCATGCGGACTTCAGCCAGGCATGCACGGCCTGCGGGCTGCCCAGCCGGTGGCGGGCCCTGCTTGCGCCTTCGCCCACCTTGATCGCCATGCCGCCGTGTGCCTGCACCACGGCAAAGCCGCTCTCGTCCGTGACATCGTCACCGGCAAACACCGGGGTGCGGCCGGCGAACGGCGCTTCGCGCAGGAAGGCCGCAATGGCGTGGCCCTTGTCCACGCCTGCGGGCCTGACCTCCAGCACGCATTTGCCGTGCAGCAACTCCAGCCCGGGCTGGTGTCGCAGGGCGCGGCCCAACATGTCCAGGCACAGCGCCGCCAGCTCTGGCGCACGCCGGTAGTGCAGTGCGACCGAAGAGCGCTTGCGCTCCACCAGCAGGCGGGGATGGTCGGCCGCCAAGGCATTGCACATCTGCAGCACGGTCTCTGGCATGGCCGATGCCTGCATGTGCAGGCGGCCTGCGGCATCCCGCCGCTGCAGGCCGTGCTCGCAGGCGGCAGGCAGATGCAGCGGCGCCAGAAAGTGGTCCAGCATCTCGACCTGCCGACCCGTGACGATGGCCAGCGCACCGCCCAACAGACCCTGCAGCCTGGCCAGCATGGGGATCAGGACGGGGTCTGGCGCAATGGCGTCCGGGGTCTCGGCCAGCGGCACGAGCGTGCCGTCGAAGTCGAGGAACAGGGCGGATCTGCAGGTGGGGAATGGGGGTGTTTCCATGGAGGCGCCAGGGTATGGGTTGCCGGTTTCGTGGATCGACATCAGGAAAGCGTCTGCTGCCATGGCCTGCTCACCGCTCGGCCTTGATGGAGCCGCGGATGTTGGTGATGGCCAGGCAGAACTGCAGGCTCACCAGCGCCCAGGCCGCCGTGGACCAGCCCCACAGCGCCCACAGCGCATTGCTGAGCATCAGGACCCAGAAGCCCAGGTTGCGCCTTTGCGCAGAACGCGAGCCCACACACCAGGCGCCGGCGATGGAGGCCAGAAAGGCAGGCCACTGGAGCCAGTCGGGAATGTCGGGCATGGGGTTGCTCCTGTATGAAGTGAAGCGCGGGCACCTCAGTTGCCGGGCCGTGCCGGGTCGTCTTCGTCGATGGAGTGGCATTCCTTGCAGGCTCCGCTTTCGTGCGCGCGGGCGGCCAGATTGACGTGGAAGGCCGCCCCTTGCTGCAGCTGCTCCCCGTCCAGAGCCCTTCGATGCCGGTCATGCGGTTGCTGGCAATCTTGTTGGCTGCCAGCAGCTCGTTGCGCTTCAGGTGCAAGCTTCAGGTGCCATCAAGGCTGCTTGCGCACCATCTTCTTGCGCCGTTCGGCATCCAGGCCCGGCGTCTGGCGCATGTCGGTATCGACCTGGCCGGAGGCGAGGTCGTCATGGGCCTGGCGCATCACCGGATCGGGCGCATCGCTGGTAGCGTCCAGGCTCTGGTCGCGCTCGTGCGGAAGGCGCAGGCCCTGTTCGGATGCGTCGGATGCATCGGATTCACCGGGCGCATGGGGCGCCTTGCCGACCTGTCCGGGCAGCTTGGTCTGGCCATCGCCCGACGGCTTCGCCTGTGTGGGTGCAGAGGACTTGGATGCGGATGGGGTCTTGTCTTTCATGGCGTCTTCCTTTCATTCGCGGGCCTGCGCAGGCGGCGCTTGGGCCATGGTCTCTTGGCCCTTTCGCAGCCGCCGTGGGACCACGCCGAAAGCGCAGGAACGAAAAGATGCCTCGCGCATGAACGCCGTTCTCAGGCACGCCGATTGCCCTGTGCCGGGGTGCGAAAAATGGCCACAGGCCACTGGCGCGATGTCCGCAAGGCCCGGTCGCCGCGTTCCTACGGCACATGGCCGCAAGCGCGCACGCCGGCGGCGCGCCACGGCGATCACGATAGACATCACTTTCAACTGCCAAGGAGCACATTCCATGACGCAATCGAATCCCGCAAACCGTGACCCGCTGTCCGACGCGCCCGGCGCACATCCCGTAGGCACCGGCATAGGCGCTGCAGGCGGTGCCGTGACCGGCGCTGCATTCGGCGCAATGGGCGGCCCCATCGGTGCTGCCGTGGGCGGTGTGGCCGGTGCCGTGGTCGGCGGGCTGGCCGGCAAGGGCGCGGCCGAAGCCGTCAATCCCACGGTCGAGGACGCCTACTGGCGCGACGCCTACCAGAACGAGCCCTACTACGTGGCCGGCCGCAGCTATGAGGAGTACCGCCCCGCCTACGAGCTGGGCTGGAACGCGGCCGCCGCGCGCCGCGATGCCGATTTCGATGCCTTCGACGCCGAATGGGAGCGCGAATGGACCACGCGCCGTGGCGCCAGCCATCTGGACTGGGACCAGGCCCGGCCCGCAGCGCGCGCAGCCTGGGAGCGCGCAGGCGTTCGCGATGTCCGTGATGACACGGGGACCATCGTGGCACCGGCCTACACCGGCGACATCGACAACGACGATGTAGCCGACGTGCTCAACGACCTGCTCGAATCCTGCCGCGATGGCGAGTACGGCTTTCGCACCTCGGCCGAGAACGCCGACTCGCCGGACCTCAAGACCCTGTTCCTGCGCCACAGCGCCGAGTGCGGCGCCGCCGCGCTGGAGCTGGAGGCCGAGATCCGCAAGCTGGGCCGCGAGCCCGCATCGGGCGGCACGGTGGCCGGCGCGCTGCACCGGGGCTGGGTGTCGGTGAAGACGGCGCTGACCTCGCAGGACGACAAGGCCGTGCTGGAGGAGTGCGAGCGCGGCGAGGATTCCGCCGTCGCCCAGTACCGCAAGGCGCTCAAGCAGCCGCTGCCTCCGGCCATCCGCGTGATGGTGGAGCGCCAAGCCCAGGGCGCGCAGCGCAACCACGACGAAGTGCGCGATCTGCGCGACCGCATGCGCGCGGCCTCCTGACCCGGCACAGGATGCCTGGGGGTTGCTAGCCGCCTACGCCGTACGGCGCAAAGCGGCTGGCGTTCTCATCCACATGCAGCGCCTTTCCCACATAGGGAAAGGCGCGCTGCGTGCACTGGTCGCGCTCGCAGACCTTGCAGCCCATGCCGATGGGCGTGGCCGATTCCGGGTCGCCCAGGTCCAGCCCCTTGGCATAGACCAGGCGCGCGGCATGGCGTATGTCGCAGCCCAGGCCGATGGAGAAGGTCTTGCGCGGCGAACCATAGCCGCGCTGGCCATGCGAGACCGAGCGTGCAATCCACAGGTAGCGCCGCCCGTCGGGCATGCTGGCGAGCTGGCGCAGCACCTGGTCGGGCTGGCCGAAGGCCTCGTACACCGTCCACAGCGGGCAGGTGCCGCCGGTGCGGCTGAAGTGGAAATGCGTGGCCGACTGGCGCTTGGAGATATTGCCCGCGCGGTCCACGCGCACAAAGAAGAAGGGCACGCCGGGCGCGCCGGGCCGCTGCAGCGTGCTCAGCCGGTGGCAGACGGTTTCAAAGCCCACGCCAAAGCGCTGGCCCAGCAGGTCGATGTCATAGCGCAGCTGCTCGGCCGATTCCAGGAACAGGTCGTAGGGCAGCAACAGCGCGCCCGCAAAGTAGTTGGCAAGGCCCACGCGGGCGAGCTTGCTTGAGGCCGGGTCGCCCTGGAAGGCAGCGGTGGCGATCAGCCGGTCCAGCGTGTCGCCCATCTCCAGCAAGGCCAACTGCGTGCCCAGCTGGAAGGCCTGTTGCGCAGGCTCCAGCGCCGAGGACAGCCACAGCGAGCGCGTGGCCGGGTCGAACCGGCGCTGGCTTTGCCGGGAGTCTTCCAGGCGATGCACCTGCACGCCGTGGCGCTGCTGCAGCCGCCGGACCAGCCAGTCCGCCAGATGGCCCGGGTCCGCACGCGCCTCGCCGGCCAGAGCCTGGGCCGCGCGGTCCACTTCATCGAAGTAGTTCTGGTGCGCAAAGAAGAAATCGCGCACGGCCTCGAACGGCATGGTGCGCGCCACCGGCATGTCCGAGCGGTCATCGCCCAGCCTGAGCGACATGCTCTCGATGCGCTCCAGGGCTTCCAGATGGCGGCGGTGCAGCGCCATCACCGCACGTCCCAGGGCGGGCATCTGCGCGGCGACTTCCTGCAGCTCGGGCAGGGCAATGGATTCGGGCGCCTCGGCAAGGGCCTCGCGCAGGCCGGCGACCAGGCGCGCTTCCTCGTCCTCCGAGAACTGCTGGATATCGACGCCCAGCGCGCGGTTGAGCTTGAGCAGCACCGACACCGTCAGCGGCCGCTGGTTCTGCTCCAGCTGGTTCAGGTAGCTGGGCGACAGGCCCAGCGCGTGGGCCAGGGCGATCTGGGACAGGCCGTGCTCCGCGCGCAGTTTGCGCAGCTTGACGCCCATGAACGTCTTCTTCATGGCTGTTTCCTCGGGTGGCTGTTATTCGCAGAATTTGCAAATTCACGGACTTCGTTTCGCAAGAATTCGCCTTTTCAGCACTATGGCAGGGGCGCTATTTTGCGTAAATTGCGAAACATGACAACACCCACCGGAACCGCCGAGCTGCATGAACTGGTATTGCCCGCGCTGGCCAACCACCACGGCACGCTGTTCGCGGGCCAGGGCCTGCAGCTCATGGCCAAGGCGGCCTTTCTCGCTGCGCGCAGCCTGGCACAGCGCGAGGTCGTGATGGCCGCCGTCACCGGCGTGGACTTCCTGGCGCCCGTGCCCGTGGGCCACGAGATCGTCCTGCGCGGCTGGGTCAGCCGCATCGGGCGCAGCTCCATGACGGTCTGCGTCACCGCGTCGGCCCAGGCTCCGGGCATTGCCTGCGAGGACGTGCTCAAGGGCCTGTTCGAGATGGTGGCTGTCGACCACAACGGCCTTCCTGCGGCCATTGCCCATTCCTATCTGAACCAGGAGACCCTTTCATGAGTACCACGACCATCGACGCGCCATCTGCGCCAACTTCGTCATCTGCGTCCGCATTCAAGCCCAAGAAATCCGTCGCGCTGTCGGGCGTGACCGCCGGCAACACCGCGCTGTGCACCGTGGGCCGCTCGGGCAATGACCTGCACTATCGCGGCTACGACATCCTGGACATTGCCGAGGTCTGCGAGTTCGAGGAGATCGCCCATCTGCTGGTGCACGGCAAGCTGCCCACGCGCCCCGAACTGCAGGCCTACAAGACCAAATTGCAGGCGCTGCGCGGCCTGCCGGCCAGCGTCAGGCAGGCGCTGGAGCAGCTGCCTGCCGGCGCCCATCCGATGGACGTGATGCGCACCGGCGTCTCGGCCCTGGGCTGCGTGCTGCCGGAAAAGGACGACCACAACCTGGCGGGTGCCCGCGACATTGCCGACCGGCTCATGGCCAGCCTGGGCTCCATGCTGCTGTACTGGTACCACTGGAGCAATTCGGGCCGGCGCATCGAGGTGGAGACCGACGACGACTCCATCGGCGGCCACTTCCTGCACCTGCTGCACGGCCACCGTCCGTCCGAAGGCTGGGTGCGCGCCATGCACACATCGCTCAACCTCTATGCAGAGCATGAGTTCAACGCCTCCACCTTCACGGCGCGCGTGATCGCGGGCACGGGCAGCGATATGTATTCCTCCATCGCGGGCGCCATCGGCGCGCTGCGCGGGCCCAAGCATGGCGGCGCCAACGAGGTGGCCTTCGAGATCCAGAAGCGCTACGACACGCCCGACGAGGCCGAGGCCGACATCCGCCGCCGCGTCGATGCCAAGGAAGTGGTGATCGGCTTCGGCCACCCGGTCTACACCGTCAGCGACCCGCGCAACGTGGTCATCAAGGGCGTGGCCAAGCGCCTGTCCGACGAGGCCGGAACCACCCGCATGTACGACATTGCCGACCGGCTGGAATCGGTGATGTGGGAGGTCAAGAAGATGTTCCCCAACCTGGACTGGTTCAGCGCCGTCAGCTACCACATGATGGGCGTGCCCACGGCCATGTTCACGCCGCTGTTCGTGATCGCGCGCACCAGCGGCTGGGCCGCGCACGTGATCGAGCAGCGCCAGGACAACAAGATCATCCGCCCCAGCGCCAACTACACGGGGCCGGATGACCAGAAGTTCGTGCCCCTCGATGCGCGCGCCTGAGCCGCCGCTGTCCTGAACCTGGCGGGCGGGCTGCAGGCCTGCCCGCATTGCATCCGCCCCATGAACCACACCCACAAGAAACCCCTGCCCGGCACCACGGTGCACTACATCGACGCCCGCGCCGCCGTCGATGCGCTCTCGCCCGGCGCCTGGGCACGCCTGCCCTACACCGCCCGCGTCCACGCCGAGAACCTCGTGCGCCGCGCCGATCCCGCACAGCTGGACGGCTACCTGCTGCAGCTCATCGAGCGCCGGCGCGACATCGACTTTCCCTGGTACCCCGTGCGCGTGGTCTGCCACGACATCCTGGGCCAGACCGCCCTGGTGGACCTGGCCGGCCTGCGCGACGCCATCGCGGCCGAAGGCGGCGACCCGGCCCAGGTCAACCCCGTCGTGCCCGTGCAGCTCATCGTGGACCACTCGCTGGCCGTGGAGTGCGGCGGCTTCGATCCCGACGCCTTCGTGAAGAACCGCGCCATCGAGGACCGCCGCAACGAGGACCGCTTCCACTTCATCGAGTGGACAAAGAAGGCCTTCGCCAACGTGGATGTGATCCCCGCAGGGAACGGGATCATGCACCAGATCAATCTGGAGAAGATGTCCCCCGTGGTGACAGTGCAGGATGGCCTGGCCTTCCCGGACACCTGTGTCGGCACCGACTCGCACACGCCCCATGTCGATGCCCTGGGCGTGATCGCCGTGGGCGTGGGCGGCCTTGAGGCCGAGAACGTCATGCTGGGCCGCGCCTCCTGGATGCGCATGCCCGAGATCGTGGGCGTGCGCCTCACGGGCCGGCGCCAGGGCGGCATCACCGCCACCGACATCGTGCTGGCCCTGACCGAATTCCTGCGCCAGCAAAAAGTCGTCGGCGCCTATGTGGAATTCTTTGGCGAGGGCGCCGACAGCCTGAGCATCGGCGACCGCGCCACCATCTCCAACATGTGCCCCGAATACGGCGCCACGGCGGCCATGTTCTCCATTGACGACCAGACCCTGGCCTACCTGCGCCTGACCGGCCGCGACGAGGCCCAGGTGCGCCTGGTCGAGGCCTATGCGCGCACCGCAGGTTTCTGGAGCGACAGCCTGGCCGATGCCCAGTATGAGCGCGTGCTGCAGTTCGACCTGTCCACCGTGGTGCGCAACATGGCCGGTCCCTCGAATCCGCACCGGCGCCTGCCCACCTCGGCCCTGGCCGAGCGCGGCATTGCCGATGCGGCCAAGCTGCAGGCCGCCCGCGCCCAGGAGGCGCAAGGCCTGATGCCCGATGGGGCCGTCATCATCGCGGCCATCACCAGCTGCACCAACACCAGCAACCCGCGCAATGTCATCGCCGCCGCCTTGCTGGCGCGCAATGCCAACCG
Organism: Delftia sp. 11MD; assembly: GCF_050907895.1. Classification (NCBI taxonomy): domain Bacteria; kingdom Pseudomonadati; phylum Pseudomonadota; class Betaproteobacteria; order Burkholderiales; family Comamonadaceae; genus Delftia; species Delftia sp. 11MD. The sequence goes on from NZ_CP194333.1 coordinate 864,001, forward strand.
CCTGGGCCTCACGCGCAAGCCCTGGGTCAAGTCCTCGCTGGCGCCGGGCTCCAAGGCCGTGGAGCTGTACCTGAAGGAGGCCGGCCTGCTCACCGAGCTGGAGCAACTGGGCTTTGGCATCGTCGCCTTTGCCTGCACCACCTGCAACGGCATGAGCGGCGCGCTGGACCCCAGGATCCAGCAGGAAATCGTCGAGCGCGACCTCTACGCCACGGCCGTGCTCTCGGGCAACCGCAACTTCGACGGGCGCATCCATCCGTATGCCAAACAGGCCTTCCTGGCCTCGCCGCCGCTGGTCGTGGCCTATGCGCTGGCGGGCACGGTGCGCTTTGACATCGAGCAGGACGTGCTGGCCGTGGTGGACGGCCGCGAGATCCGCCTGAAGGACCTGTGGCCCACCGACGAGGAGATCGACGCCATCGTGGAACAAGCGGTCAAACCTGCGCAATTCCGCGCCGTCTACGACCCCATGTTCGCCATCCGCAAGGACGATGGCGACAAGGCACGGCCCCAGTACGACTGGCGCCCCCAGTCCACCTACATCCGCCGCCCGCCCTACTGGGATACCGAAGGCGTGGGCGCGCTGGCGGCCTTCCCGCGCACGCTGCGCAACATGCGGCCGCTGGCCCTGCTGCCCGACAACATCACCACCGACCACCTGTCGCCCTCCAACGCCATCCTGGCCGACAGCGCGGCGGGCGAATACCTGGCGCGCATGGGCCTGCCCGAGGAAGACTTCAACTCCTACGCCACCCACCGCGGCGACCACCTGACGGCCATGCGGGCCACCTTCGCCAACCCGCAGCTGGTCAACGAGATGGCCGTCATCGACGGCGTGCAGCACAAGGGCTCGCTGGCGCGCATCGAGCCCGAAGGCCGCGTGGTGCGCATGTGGGAGGCCATGGAAACCTACCTGAACCGCCGCCAGCCGCTGATCATCATCGCGGGCGCCGACTACGGCCAGGGCAGCTCGCGCGACTGGGCGGCCAAGGGAGTGCGGCTGGCCGGAGTCGAGGCCGTGGTGGCCGAAGGCTTCGAGCGCATCCACCGCACCAACCTCATCGGCATGGGCGTGCTGCCGCTGCAGTTCCTGCCGGGCACCGACCGCAAGACCCTGGCCCTGGACGGCACGGAGGTCTATGGCGTGGAAGGCGAGCGCACGCCGGGCACCCAACTCACGCTGGTGATTGAACGCAGAGGCGGCCAGACGCTGCGCGTGCCCGTGACCTGCCGGCTGGACACGGCCGAGGAGGTATCGGTCTACGAGGCCGGCGGGGTGCTGCAGCGGTTTGCGCAGGACTTCCTGGCGCAGGCTCAGGCAGCCTGAGCAGGGGGGGCGCCAGCGGCCAGCGGCTGGCGCGCCAGCTCGATGAAGGCCTGCAGATAGTCGGTCTGCAGGTCCGCCACGCGCGCGCCCAGGAAGATCTGCTTGGCAATGCCCTTGGCGCCCAGGCGCACGGGCACCACGTCCAGCTTGCCCGCGTACTCCTGCACCAGCCAGCGCGGCAGGGCCGCCACGCCCCGGCCGCTGGCCACCATCTGCATCATGATGTCCGTGGTCTCTATGGCCTTCTGGCGGCGCGGCGTGATGCCGGCCGGCATGAGGAACTGGTTGTAGATGTCCAGCCGGTCCATGGGCACGGGATAGGTGATCAGCACCTCGGGCGCGAGCTGGGCGGCCTCCACGAAATCGGCCCCTGCCAGCGCATGCGCGCTGGAGACCACCAGCACCTGCTCGTAGTCGAACACAGGCACGAACTCCAGGCCCGTCTTGAACAGCGGATCGGGCGTGACCAGCAGGTCGATCTCGTAGCCGAACAGGGCGCCGATGCCGCCGAACTGGAATTTCTGCTTCACATCCACATCCACATCGGGCCAGCTCGCCAGATAGGGCGCGACGATCTTGAGCAGCCACTGGTAGCAGGGATGGCACTCCATGCCGATGCGCAGCGCGCCGCGCTCGCCCTGGGCGAACTGGCGCAGCCGCTCCTCGGCCAGGTCCAGCTGGGGCAGCACGCGCTGGGCCACGGCCAGCAGGTACTGGCCGGCCTGCGTCAGGCGCAGGCTGCGGCCTTCGCGCAGCCAGATGTCCGTGCCCAGCTGCTGCTCCAGCTTCTTCATGCTGTGGCTCAGCGCCGACTGCGTCACGCACAGCACGCCGGCCGCCGCCGTCAGCGAGCCCTGTTTTTCGACTTCACGGACGATGGCGAGGTGGGTGCGTTCGAGCATTTTGGTGAGAAAAATTCATGGATTTTTGAACTAGAAAAATTTTAGTTCATTGATGCGAATCCATTCCATGGCTGCCTTCATCGATTGAAAGCAGTGCATGACCATCATTCATCACCTCGGTTTCCCATCGGCGCCCGGCGTGCTACGCAGCCGGTGCGCCGGGCTGCAGGGCGCCGTGCAGGAAGGACTGCTCCATCACGGCCGCCACGCTGGCCCGCGCAACACGGCCGCGCCGCTCCGCATCCAGCAGCCCCACGACCATGGACAGCCACAGCTCGGTCATGGCCGCAGCCGTGATGTCGATGCGGAACACGCCGGCCTGCTGGCCGCGCAGGAAAAAGGCATCCATGGCTGCCACCCATTCGCTCTCTATCTGGCCGACCACCGAGATGTCGGAGCGCCAGAAATACATCAGGAACAGCAGCAGCGTCTGGTGGTCCTGGCAGTGGGCGGTGAGGCGGCGCAGCGCCTCCAGCGGCGCGTGGCGCTCCAGCTCGGCCGCGCGCATGGCGCGCGACAGGGTGTCGGCCGCATGCCCTATGAGCCGGTCGATGAGCTGGTCGCGCGTGGGGCAGAAGCGGTAGAGCGTGGCCTTGCTGATGCCGATGGCGCGTGCCAGCTCCTGCAGATTGGCCTTGGGATCGTCCAGCAGCGCCAGTGCCAGTGCGCCCAGCAGCTTGCCTTCGTCCTCTTGCTTGGTGCTCGTCATCGCTTGTCATGCCTCCTTGGAAAGTGCGGGGATTTTATCTGTTGATGTTTTAAAGTATCAAATGAATCGATATTGACTCATTTGATTCTGGTATGTACCATCGCGGCCTTCGTATCGAACTCAATCAGGTTGTGAACATGAGCATGCGTCTGAACAAGCGACGTGGCCTGCCGCTGGCGGCCCTGGTGCTGGCCGCCCTGGCCGCCCTGGCAGCGGGCTGCGGCCGCAACGAGGCTCCGGCCGCAGCGGGTGATGCGCTGCCCGTGGTGCAGGCCGTCACCGTGCAGCCCGCGCCGCTGGCCCTGTCCAGCGAGCTGCCGGGCCGTATCGAGCCCGTGCGCGTGGCCGAGGTGCGTGCGCGGGTGGCCGGCATCGTGCTGCGCCGCCATTTCGAGGAAGGCGCCGACGTCCGGGCCGGCCAGGTGCTTTTCCAGATCGACCCGGCGCCTCTGCGCGCCGCGCTGTCCCGCGCCCAGGGCCAGCTGGCCAGCGCCGAAGCGGCCCTGCTCGATGCGCGTGCCGTGGTCGGCCGCAACGCGCCGCTGGTGGCCCAGGAGGCGGTCAGCCGCCAGGACTTCGAAGCTATGCAGGCCCGCCTGCAGGCGGCCCAGGCCGCGCGCCAGTCCGCCCAGGCCGAGGTGCAGGCGGCCGCCCTGAACCTGGAATACGCCACGGTCAGGGCGCCTATCGCGGGCCGCATCGGCCGTGCGCTGGTCACCGAGGGCGCCCTGGTGGGCCAGGGCGAGGCCACGCCCATGGCGCTGGTCCAGCAGCTCGACCCGGTCTATGCCGACTTCCAGCAGCCCGTGGCCGAAGCCCAGCGCCTGCGCGCGGCCCTGGCCGAGGGCCGCCTGGCACAGACGGAGGGCAAGGACGGCACGCCGGTCTCCCTGAAGGTGGATGGCACGGGCCTGCAGCGCACGGGGCAACTGCTGTTCTCGGATGTGACGGTGGACCGCGGCACCGGCCAGATGGCGCTGCGCGGGCGCTTCGACAACCGCGACGGCATGCTGCTGCCTGGCATGTATGTGCGCGTGACCGTGGGCCAGGGCGTGGACCCTGCCGCCATCCTGGTGCCGCAGCGGGCCGTGCAGCGCAGCACCGACGGGCAGGCCCACGTGCTGGTAGTGGACGGCCAGGACACGCTGCAGATGCGCCCCGTGCAGACCGCGGCCATGCATGGCGCGCAGTGGCAGATCAGCGCAGGCCTCAAGGGCGGCGAGCGTGTGGTGGTGGGCCGCATGGCGGGCCTGCAGCCCGGGGCGCGGGTTCAGGTCACGGCCCTTTCCGATGCCGCGGCCTCCCCTACGGCGGGGCTGTCCGGCACCTTCAGCGCCTCCGGCAGCTCCGCCACGTCCAGCGACTGAGCCGGCGCGTGCCCAAGGAATAGACCATGTCCAAGTTCTTCATCAACCGCCCCAACTTCGCCTGGGTGGTGGCCATCTTCATCATGCTCGCCGGGCTGCTGGCCATACCGGCGCTGCCCGTCTCCCAGTTTCCCAACGTGGCGCCGCCGCAGATCTCGATCACCGCCAACTACCCGGGCGCCTCCGCCACCACGGTGATGGAGTCGGTGACCAGCGTCATCGAGGAGGAGCTCAACGGCACCAAGGGGCTGCTGTACTTCGACTCCTCCAGCGGCTCCACGGGCCTGGCCGAGATCACGGCCACCTTCGCCCCGGGCACCGAGCCCGCGCTGGCCCAGGTGGAGGTGCAAAACCGCATCAAGAAGGCCGAGGCGCGCCTGCCCGCGTCCGTGATGCAGATGGGCCTGCAGGTCGAGCAGGCCAGCGCCAACTTCCTGATGATCTACTCGCTGACCTACAAGGACGGCAGCGGCAGCAACAGCGAGGTGGCCCTGTCCGACTACGCCGTGCGCAACATCAACAACGAGATCCGCCGCGTGCCCGGCGTGGGCAAGGTGCAGTTCTTCGCGGCCGATGTGGCCATGCGCGTGTGGGTCGATCCGAACAAGCTGCTGGGCTACGGCCTGTCGGTGGCGGACGTGAACGCGGCCATCGCCGCCCAGAACGCGCAGGTGCCGGCCGGCAGCTTTGGCGCCTCGCCCGCAGGGCCCGGCCAGGAGCTGAGCGCCACGATTGCCGTCAAGGGCACGCTGGCCTCGCCCGAGGAGTTCGGCCAGATCGTGCTGCGTGCCAGGGCCGATGGCTCGGCCGTGCGCCTGGCCGATGTGGCGCGGCTGGAGGTCGGCCAGCTGGACTACAGCTTTTCCTCGCGCGAGGACGGCCGCCAGGGCGTGGCTGCCGCCGTGCAGTTGGCGCCCGGGGCCAACGCCATGCAGACCGCCAAGGCCGTCAAGGCGCGCCTGGCCGAGCTGTCGCAGAACTTCCCCGCCGGCATCCAGTACGCCGTGCCCTATGACACCTCGCGCTTCGTGGAAGTGGCCATCGGCAAGGTCATCCAGACCCTGGTGGAGGCCGTGGCGCTGGTGTTCCTGGTGATGTGGCTGTTTCTGCAGAACCTGCGCTACACGCTGATTCCCACCATCGTCGTGCCCGTGTGCCTGGCCGGCACCCTGGGCGTGATGTATGCGCTGGGCTTTTCGGTGAACATGATGACCATGTTCGGCATGGTGCTGGCCATCGGCATCCTGGTGGACGACGCCATCGTGGTGGTGGAGAACGTGGAGCGCCTCATGGCCGAGGAGGGGCTGTCGCCGCTGGCGGCCACGGTCAAGGCCATGCAGCAGGTCTCGGGCGCCATCGTCGGCATCACCCTGGTGCTGGTGGCGGTGTTCCTGCCGCTGGCCTTCATGAGCGGCTCGGTGGGCGTGATCTACCGGCAGTTCTCGCTGTCGCTGGCCGTGTCCATCCTGTTCTCGGGCCTGCTGGCGCTGACCTTCACGCCGGCGCTGTGCGCCACGCTGCTCAAGCCCGTTGCCAAGGGCCATCACGCCGAGCGCAAGGGCTTCTTCGGCTGGTTCAACCGCCGCTTCGCGGCGCTGACCGAGCGCTTCGACCTGCTCAACCAGCGGCTGGTGCGCCGCGCCGGGCGCTGCATGCTGGTGTATGCCGCCATCGTGGCCGGGCTGGGCGTGGCGTACATGCGCATGCCCGAATCCTTCGTGCCCTACGAGGACATGGGCTACTACATCGTCGGTGTGCAGCTGCCGCCGGGCGCCACCACGGAGCGCACCAAGGCCATGGTCAAGGACATGGAGGACTATGTTCAGAGCCGCCCCGCCACGGCCCAGGCCGAGTTCCTGATGGGCTACAGCTTCTCGGGCATGGGGCAGAACGCGGCCCTGGCCTTCGTCACGCTCAAGGACTGGTCGGTGCGCGGCGCCGGGCAGGCGTCGTGGGACGAGGTGCAGGCCTTCAACCAGCGCTTTGCCAGCCTGTCCGACGGCACCGTCATGGCCGTGGACCCGCCACCCATCGACGGCCTGGGCAACTCCGGCGGCTTTGCGCTGCGCCTGCAGGACCGCGCCAGCCTGGGCCGCGAGGCCCTGATCGCCGCGCGCGACCAGCTGCTGGCCAAGGCCAATGCCTCGCCCATCATTGCCTACGCCATGATGGAAAACCTGGAGGATGCGCCCCAGCTGCGGCTGGACATCGACCGGCGCAAGGCACAGGCCCAGGGCGTGGATTTCAGCGCCATCAACACGGCCCTGTCCACCGCCTACGGCTCGGCCGTGATCAACGAGTTTCCCAACGCGGGCCGCCTGCAGCGCGTGGTGGTGCAGGCCGATGCCCAGGCCCGCGCGCGGCCCGAGGACATCCTGCGCCTGCACGTGCCCAACGCCGGCGGGCAGCAGGTGCCGCTGTCGGCCTTTGCCACGGTGCGCTGGGAAAGCGGGCCGGTGCAGATCTCGCGCTACAACGGCTATCCGGCCTTCCGCATCTCGGGCGACGCCAAGCCGGGCCACACCACGGGCGAGGCCATGGCCGAGCTGGAACGCATCATGGCCGAGATGCCGCGCGGCATAGGCTACGAGTGGACGGCCCTGTCCTTCCAGGAGAAAGCCGCCGGTGCCCAGGCGCCCAAGCTGTTCGCGCTGGCCATCGTGGTGGTGTTCCTGCTGCTGGTGGCCCTGTACGAGAGCTGGAGCATTCCCGCCGCCGTGATGCTGATCGTGCCCATCGGCGCGCTGGGATCGGTGCTGGCCACCTCGGCCGTGGGCCTGTCCAACGACGTGTACTTCAAGGTGGGCCTGATCACCATCATCGGCCTGGCGGCCAAGAACGCCATCCTGATCGTGGAGTTCGCCAGGGACCTGCATGCGCAGGGGCACAGCCTGGCGCAGGCCGCGCTGCAGGCGGCACGGTTGCGCTTTCGGCCCATCGTCATGACCTCGCTGGCCTTCATCCTGGGCGTGGTGCCGCTGGCGCTGGCCTCGGGCGCGGGCGCCTCCAGCCAGGCCGCCATCGGCTTCGGCGTGATCGGCGGCATGCTGTCGGCCACGCTGCTGGGGGTGGTCTTCGTTCCCGTCTTCTTCGTCTGGGTGCTGTCCCTGTTCCGGCGCAAGGCGCCGGCCGGCACCCCGCCTGCCCTGCAGGCCCCGGCAACCCGCATCGAGTAAGCGCCATGTCCATGCACTTCTTCCCACGCGCCCTGTGTGCGCTGGCCGCCAGCCTGGTGCTGGCGGGCTGCTCCCTCGCCCCGGTCCACCAGCGTCCGCAGGCGCCCATTCCCACGCAATGGCCGCAGCAGGATGCGGCGCCCGTGCTGTCCTCGTCGGCGGCCACGCTGGACTGGAACAGCTTCATCGCCGACCGCCAGCTGCGCCAGCTGGTGGACCTGGCCCAGGCCCACAACCGCGACCTGCGCCAGACCCTGCTCAACGTGGAGGCGGCACGCGCCCTGTACCAGGTGCAGCGCGCCGACCGCCTGCCGGGCGTGGGCCTGCAGGGTGGCGGCACGCGCCAGCGCCTGCCGGGCGACATGAATGCCACGGGCCAGCCGCAGGTGCAGGGCAGCTGGCAGGCCGGCCTGGGGCTGGCCGCCTTCGAGCTGGACCTGTTCGGCCGCGTGCGCAACCTGTCCGAAGCCGCCCTGGGCGAGTACCTGGCCACCGAAGAGGCCGCGCGCGCCGCCCGCATCAGCCTGGGTGCCGAAGTGGTGCAGGCCTACCTGTCCCGCGACGGGGCCCTGCGCCGCCTGCAACTGGCCCAGCGCACGCTGCAAAGCCGTGAATCCTCGCTGCGCCTGACCGTGCAGCGGCGCCAGGCGGGCACGGCCACGGCCCTGGACCACCAGGACGCCGTGGGCCTGGCCGCCCAGGCCCGCGCCGACGTGGAGCGCAGCGAACGCGAGCTGCGCCAGGCCGGCAACGCCCTGCTGCTGCTGACGGGCGTGGAGGATCTGGCGCCGTACCTGTCTGCACAGTCCGCAGGGTCTGCACAGTCGGCAAAGTCGTCCGACGTTCCCCTGCTGCTGCAGGACCTGTCGGCCGGCACGCCTTCCGAACTGCTCATCCACCGGCCCGACATCCAGGCGGCCGAGCACCGGCTGCGCGCGCGCAGCGCGGACATTGGTGCGGCGCGCGCGGCCTTCTTCCCGCGCATCTCGCTCACCGGCTTCCTGGGATCGTCCAGCGCCGATCTGTCCGACCTGTTCCGCCCGGGCCAGCGCGCCTGGTCGTTCACTCCCCAGGTCACGCTGCCCCTCTTCGACGGGGGGCGCAACCGCGCCAACCTCGACCTGGCCGTGCTGCGCAAGGACATGGCCGTGGCAGCCTACGAGCAGGCCATCCAGACCGCCTTCCGCGAAGTGGCCGACGCCCTGGCCGCCACCGACACGCTGCGCCGCGAGGAAGCCGCGCGCCTGGCGCTGCGCGACAGCAGCCGCGAAAGCCTGCGGCTGGCGCAGGCCCGTTACCAGGCGGGGGTGGACGACCATCTGCGCTACCTGGACGCACAGCGCAACGCCTTCGCCAATGAAAGCGCCTACATCGATACCGTGACCCAGCGGCAGTTGGCGCTGGCCCAGCTGTTCCGCGTGCTGGGCGGCAGCTGGACGGCGCCGCCGCCTCACAGCGCCCCGAACACCTCCGGCAAGGCCGCATCGCGCGGCATGCCGCCATAGCTCTTGGTGCCGCCCTGGCTGTCGATCACCACGATGCCCGGCGTGCCACGGAAGCCCAGGGACATCATCAGCTTGCGGTGGGCCTCCAGCGCCTTGCGCACGTCGGGGCTGACGCTGAAGGCGGGCGCTATGCCGCCCTGGGCGGACTTCTTCTCGTGCTCCATCAGTGCGGCCGCGCGGTCCGGGGCCTGCAGGATGGCGGCGGCCTTGGCCGGGCTGTCGTCCCGGATCACGCCCACCAGGATGTGGCGCAGCTGCACCTTGCCTGCGTCCACCCAGGGGCGTGCGGCCTCCCAGAACTTGTGGCAGTACTTGCAGTTGGGGTCGGTGAAGGTATAGATCACGCGCGGCGCATCGGCCTTGCCGTCGGGCACCCAGGTGGAGGTCTCCAGCTGCGCCTGCACGGTGTCGCCCGCCGGCTTGGCGGCCTGTGCCTTGGCCTGGGGGGCCTGGGCCGTGGCAGGGCCTTCTGCGGCGCTTGCCCGTCCTGCCGCCAGAAAGAGGCTGGCAGCCATGCCTGCAAAAAGGACGGTGCGTTGAAGATGCATGGGAACTCCTTGGAACGGTTGGATGAATGAGGGGCGGCGCTGCGCGGCAAGCGTGCAACGCCTGGTGCTGTGGCAACAGCGGCGGACGGTGTGAGTCGGAGTGCATCCGCCGCGTTCCATCGGTCCAGGAAATCGCTTGCGGCAATCTCTTACACGACGGCCGACCGACCACACGCCGTTTCCGCCGCGTTGCGGCCCATGGGCTTCGCACGCCGCTGATTGTCATTGACACCCTTGCAGATGCTGCGCATCGGCGCTGGGCAGTCGTCATTGCAGACAGCCAGGGCGAGCGGGGCAGGGTGGGGGAGGGCTCGCGCCCGGCGCGGCAGGCAGTCTTGGAAGCGTGGGCCGGTCCCGCCTCCGTGCTCAAGGCGCAGCGGCAATCTCGGTCTGGCCATCGGGCCGGGCCACCAGAGTGACGGGCAGGATCTGGGCCAGCATGCGTGCGAACTCGGCGGGGCGGCTGGCCTGGTAGGTGCCGCCAATGCGCAGAGCCGCCACGGCCGGGTCGTGCACTACCAGGCCGGTCGGCCCGTAGCGCTCCAGTTCCACCAGGGCGTCGGCCAGGGGCGTGTTCTCGAAGCGGATCAGTCCCTTGCGCCACAGCGCAATGCTGCCGGGCGCCACAGCCGACACCGGACCGAGCACGCCTGCAGGCGACACGCTCAGGGCCTGGCCTGCGACCAGGGCGGCGGGCGCGGCGTCAGCGGCTGCAGTGCCTTGCGCACCGGCCACGCGCACATGGCCTTCCTGCACGGCCACCTTGGCGCTGCCCGCCTCCATGCCCGTGGCGCGATAGCGCACGGAAAACCGCGTGCCGCCCACGGTGACGCGCGCCGGGCCGACCAGCACATGAAAGGGCCTGGCGCTGTCGGGTGCCACGGCGAACAGGATCTGCCCTTGCGTGATGCGCACCTCGCGCCGGTCGCGGTACAGAGTTACCTGCGCCTGGGTATCGGCATCCAGGGACAGTGCGGTGCCATCCGGCAAGGTGATGGTCCTGGCCTGGCCGCGTGGGGTCAGGTGGCTGCTGGTGAAGGTGGGCTGCTGCTGCCACTGGTGCCAGCCCACGCCCACGCCCACGGCCAGGGCCACCGTGCAGCACAGGGCCGCCAGGGCAGGTCGCGGCAGCAGGCGGGACCAGCTCCAGCCTTGGCGCTCTTCGGAGGACGGGCGCTGCGTGGCCGGTTCCGGGTGTGCGTGAGGCGCCGACTGCGAGCGCCGGCGTGCCTGCTCCGCGCGCAGGCGTGCCACCTGTTCGGGGGGAATGGACCGCGCGGCCGCCAGGCTCTGGCCCAGGTGGCGCAAGGCGGCCTCGTGCGCCGTGCTGGCCGCCAGCCATTCAGTGAATTCGGCTTCTTCCTCGGCGGTCAGGCCTTGCTCCATGCGCGTGTGCCAGTCGGCCGCAGCGAGGTCGATGGGGTTTTGCCCGCGGAAGAACTCTTCCAGTTCGCGCACCTGCGCAGCCTTGTCCAGGGGCGCGGTGCAGGAGCGGTGGCGGCGCATGCGTGCGGATTCCCGGCCTCAGAAGCTGGTCCAGTCCTGCGATTCGGCAGACGGTTTGGCCGCAGCCAGGCGTGCAGGGCTTGCAGGGCGCGCGCCAGCTGCGGGTCGTGCCGGTGCCGGCCTGGCCGGCGCCAGCGCGGATGCCGTGGCCGCGCGGGTGGGCACGGACGCCGGCAGCGGCGCCTGCAAACGCGGCTGCTGTGCCGCGCCGTCCTGGTCGCCCAGGCGGAAGATGGCCACGGCCTGCACCAGGCGCTGGGCCTGGGACTTGAGGCTGGAGGCCGCCGCCGCGCTTTCTTCCACCAGCGAGGCGTTTTGCTGCGTGACCTGGTCCATCTGGCTCATGGCCTGTCCGACCTGGGCCACGCCGGCGCTTTGCTCGTCGCTGGCATTGCTGATCTCGCCCATGAGGTCGGTCACGCGCTGTATGGATTGCAGCACCTCGGCCATGGTGGCGCCGGCCTGGTCGGCCAGCTCCGCGCCCTGGCTGACGCGGGTGGCGCTGTCAGTGATGAGCTGCTTGATCTCGCGGGCGGCCTGCGCGCTGCGCTGGGCCAGGGTGCGGACCTCGGCGGCCACCACGGCAAAGCCCTTGCCTTGTTCACCGGCGCGAGCGGCTTCGACGGCGGCATTGAGGGCGAGGATGTTGGTCTGGAAGGCGATGGAGTCGATCACGCCCACGATGTCGCCGATCTGGCGCGAGCTGGCATGGATGTCCTGCATGGCGCCGACGACTTCCTGCACCACGGTGCCGCCCTTGACCGCCACCTGGCTGGCGCCGAGCGCGAGCTGGTTGACCTGGCGCGCGTTGTCCGCGTTCTGCTGCACGGTGGAGGACAGCTCATCCATGGAGGCCGCCGTCTGCTGCAGCGCGCTGGCCTGCTGCTCGGTGCGGCGGCTCAGGTCGGCATTGCCCTTGGCGATCTGCTCGCTGGCCACGGCCACGCTGTCGGCGTTGTTGCGCACGTCGCTGACCACGCTGGCCAGGCTCTGGTGCATGGCGTTGAGCGAGGCCTGCACGCTGCCGGCGGGCGCTTCGCTGCGCAGCAGTCCGGGGTCGAGGTTGCCGTCGGCGATCTGGCGGGCGACTTCACCGAGCTGGGCAGGCTCGGCGCCCAGCGCGCGTGTCAGGCCGCGTGCGATCAGCCGGCCCATGAGCAGGGCCAGCACGAAGGCGACCGCGCTCATGCCGATCTGCATGTTGCGTTGCTGCACATAGGACTGCGTGGCCTGCTCCACCATGACCTGGGCGTGCTGGCGCGTGAGCCGGCTGTACTCGTCGGTGGCCGCGATCAGCTGGGCCAGCAGCGGCCGGCACTCGCTGTTCATCTTGGCAATGGCCTCGTCCCGTTGCTGGCGCAGCGCCAGCGCGACGATGTCCAGCGCCACCGGGCCGTAGCGCTGCTCTATCTGGTCGATGCGGGCGACCAAGGCGCGTGCCTCCTCACCCACCCCGGGCGCGGCCACCAGGGCCTTGAGCTGGTCCAGCCGGGTCTTGACCTCGGCATGGGCGGCGTACACGGCCGCTTTTTCCAGCTCCAGGTCGGCTGGCGTGTTCACCAGCACCAGGTTGCGCGCCGCGATGGCACGGCTGTCCACGGCTGCGCGCACCTGTTCGGCCAGTTGGGCACGGGCGTTCACGCCATCGACGAACCGGGTCAGGTTGCGGTTGGCATCGTCCAGCGCCTGCAGAGCGGATACGGAAACCAGCGCGACCAGCAGAGCCAGGGCGGTGAAGGCGGCGTAGAGCTTGGTCTTGACGGTCCAGGTGCGGAGATTCATGGCGCTTTCCAGGTAGATGGTGCAAGTATCAGTTTTTATCAAAGAATAAGTGATTAATTTGATAAAAGCCCTTTGAAAATTGTTAAATTTCCATGAGAAGTGACAAATTCAGACGAGGCATCGGTTCAGCGTCACCGCTGCGCTTCCCGTGCAGGCTGGATCAACAAAGCCCGCATTTCTTGACCGCCTGCGGGTGCTGCCCCTGCGGGACAGGCTGCGTCGGCGCTACAGTCGGTCCCCATCCCATGCATACCCCTCCCCACATCCAAGGCTGGTGCCCCGGTGCCTGGCAGCCCATGGCCTCCGGCGATGGGCTGGTGGTGCGCGTGCGCCCGCCGCTGGGGCGGTTGACGGTGGCCCAGGCGCGGCGCCTGGCGCGCCTGGCCCTGGTGCATGGCACTGGCGTGCTGGAGCTGTCCAGCCGCGCCAATGTGCAGCTGCGCGGCATTGCACCCGGTCGGCACGCCGCCGTGCTGCGCGCCCTGGCGGCCGTGGGCCTGCTGGACGCCGACGCGGGCCGCGAGCGCCGCCGCAACCTGGTGATCGACCCGCTGTGCCGGCCGCAGGAGGCTGTCCATGCGCTGGGCCAGGCCCTGCAGCAGGCGCTGGATGCGGCCGACGACCTGGCCGGCCTGCCCGCCAAGTTCGGCTGGTCGGTGGAAGGCGCGCCGGGCCGGCTGGCCGGCGTGTCCGCCGATATCCGCCTGCAGCGCACCTCCACCGGCTGGCAGGTGCAGCCTGACGGACGCAACCACGCGCTGGCCGTGGCCGATGCAGGCCAGGCCGTGGCCGCAGGCCTGGCGTTGGCGCGCTGGTTTGCCGGTCAGGCCGTCCTTCGCCGCGCCCAGGGCTTGCGGCCCGGGCGCATGGCCGCGGTGGCGGCGCAACTGCAGCCGCCCCCGGGACTGGACTGGGTGGAGACAGAAACCCCGGCCCACGGCGAAGGACCGGCGCCCGGTGCCGTGCCCGGCGTGGGCTGGCTGTTGGGCGCGCCGCTGGGCCGCTTGCCGGCCGTGGCGCTGGCGCGGCTGGTGCGCGCCTTGCCTGAGCAGGCCTTTTTGCGTGTGACGCCCTGGCGCATGCTGCTGGTGGAAGACGAAGACGCGGAAGCTGGCGCCGACCTGCCCCGCTGGTGGGCGGCTGCAGGGCTGGACAGCGCCGCTGACTGGGTCACCCACGCCCATGACCCGCGCCTGCGCGTATCCGCCTGTACCGGCGCGCCGGGCTGCACCCAGGCCCTGGGTCCCACGCAGACATTGGCGCTGGAGCTGGCGCCGCAGGTGCCGCCCGGCGCGCACCTGCATGTGACCGGATGCGCCAAGGGCTGCGCGCGGCAGGCGCCGGCCACGGTGGTGCTGCGGGCAGAAGGTGAAGACGAGGGCGAAGGCCCTGTCTATTCCGTAGTGCGCCACGGCCGTGCCGGGGATAGGGCGCAGGAGCAGCGGACCCTGGCCTCGGTGCGAGACAATCCGGGATTGCTGTTTTCAAAAGAATAATGCTGCACCGCTACGAAACCGATGGAGCCGAGATCTACCGGCAGTCCTTTGCCACCATCCGCCGCGAGGCGGCGCTGGAACGCTTCACGCCTGTCGAGGAACGCGTGGTGGTGCGCATGATCCACGCCGCCGGCCTGGTGGAGCTGGCCCCGCACGTGGCCTTCTCGCCCGGCATGGCCGAGGCCGCCGCGCAGGCCCTGCAAAAGGGTGCGCCCGTGCTGTGCGACGTGCGCATGGTCAGCGAGGGCATCACGCGCTCGCGCCTGCCCGCTGCCAACCCCATCATCTGCACGCTGCAGGACGAGCGCGTGCCCGCACTGGCCCGTGACATGGGCAACACGCGCAGCGCCGCCGCGCTGGAGCTGTGGCGCCCGCACCTGGCCGGCGCCGTGGTGGCCATCGGCAATGCGCCCACGGCCCTGTTCCACCTGCTCAACATGCTGCAGGACCCGGCCTGCCCCCGGCCGGCCGCCATCATCGGCTGCCCCGTGGGCTTTGTGGGCGCCATGGAATCCAAGCAGGCGCTGATGCAGGACCTGCCCGTTCCCTGCATGGCCGTGCATGGCCGCCTGGGCGGCTCGGCCATCACCGTGGCCGCCATCAACGCACTGGCCAGCCATGTCGAGTAGGCAGCCGCGTCCCAGCCAGGGCGGGCCCGGCATCGTCTGCGTGGGCCTGGGCCCGGGCGACCCCGAACTCATGAGCGTCAAGGCCGACCGCCTGGTGCGCGGCGCCCGCCAGGTGGCGTTCTTCCGCAAGAAGGGCCGGCCCGGCAAGGCCCGCCAGCTGGTGGACGGCCTGCTGGCCCAAGGCGCCGCCGAGCACGCCATGGAGTACCCGGTGACCACCGAGCTGCCCGTGGACAGCCCCGCCTATGTGGACCTGCTGGCGCGCTTCTACGACGACTGGTGCCTGCGCCTGGAAGCGCTGGCGCAGACCGGGCAGGTGGTGGTGCTGTGCGAGGGCGACCCCTTCCTCTACGGCTCCTTCATGCATCTGTACACCCGACTGCGCGAACGCGGCCAGGTGCCGCTGGACGTGGTGCCCGGCATCCCCGGCATGGTGGGCTGCTGGCACGCCACGGGCGAGCCCATCACCTGGGGCGACGACGTGCTCAGCGTGATGACCGGCACCCTGTCGGAAGACGAACTGGTGCGCCGCATGCAGACGGCCGAGGCCCTGGTCGTCATGAAGGTCGGCCGCAACCTGCCGCGCATTCGCCGCGCACTGCAGCGCACGGGCCGGCTTGACGCCGCCTGGCTGGTGCAAAACGGCACCACGGACAGCGAGCAGGTCGCGCGCCTGGGCGATGTGTCCGACGACGCCTGCCCCTATTTCGCCATCGTGCTCGTGCACGGCCAGGGCCGCCGGCCGGAGGCCGCATGGTGAGCGCCGGCCGCCTGACGGTGGTGGGGCTGGGCCCGGGCGCACTGGACCAGATCACGCCCGAAGCCGCAGCCGCTTTGCACGCGGCCGACGATGTGGTCGGCTACCTGCCCTATGTGTCCCGCGCGCAGGCCCTGCTGGCGCAGGCGGGTCAGGGCCAGGCCGTGGCCTGGCATGCCTCGGACAACCGCGTGGAGCTGGAGCGGGCGCGCCAGGCGCTGGCGCTGGCCGCGCAGGGGCGGCAGGTGGTCGTGGTGTCCTCGGGCGACCCGGGCGTGTTCGCCATGGCGTCGGCCGTGTTCGAGGCCATTGAATCTGTCGATGCGGCGCAGGCCGCCGCCTGGCAGGCGCTTGATATCCAGGTGCTGCCCGGCATCACCGCCATGCTGGCCGCCGCCGCGCGCGCCGGTGCGCCGCTGGGCCATGACTTTTGCTGCATCAATCTCTCGGACAACCTCAAGCCCTGGCCCGTGATCGCGCGGCGCGTGGAACTGGCGGCCGAGGCCGACTTCGCCATGGCCTTCTACAACCCGCGCTCCAAGAGCCGGCCCGAAGGCTTTGTGCGCCTGCTGCAGCTGCTGCGCACCCGCTGCGAGCCGCAGCGCCTGCTGGTGTTCGCGCGCGCCGTGTCCACGCCCGAGGAACACTTGCACGTATGCACGCTGGCCGAGGCCACGCCCGAGATGGCCGACATGCGCACCGTGGTCCTGGTGGGCAACAGCGCCACGCGCCGCGTGGGCCGCTGGGTCTACACGCCACGCCACTACGGCATGGATGGCGGCGCGGGCGGTGCGGGCTGCGCTGTCGGCAGCACGCCATGAGCAATCCAGTGCAGCACCGCAGCCACCGACCCGGTGCGCTGGCGCTGCGGCAGCGCCGGGCGCTGCACCATCACCACGGGCAGGCCCAGGGCGCGTGCGGCATCGAGCTTGCCGCGCGTGGCCTCGCCGCCTGCGTTCTTGGCCACCAGCCATTCGATGCCGTGCGTGCGCAGCAAGGCTTCATCGTCGTCCGCGCTGAAAGGACCGCGCCCCAGCACGACCGTGGTGTGGGGCAGGGGCAGGCTGCCGGGCTCGGGCGCATCGACCAGGCGCAGCAGATAGTGGTGCTGCGGCTGGCCCGCAAAGGCCGCAAGCTGCTTGCGGCCCACAGCCAGAAACACCCGGGCGGCTGCCTGGGGCAGGGCGGCAGCGGCGGCTTGCATGTCGGACACGTCGATCCAGGCATCGCCGGCACTGGCCTGCCAGGGCTCGCGTTCCAGCGCCAGCAGCGGCGTGCCGGTGGCGGCGCAGGCCTCGCAGGCATTGCGGCTCATCTGTGCGGCAAACGGGTGGGTGGCATCGACCACATGGCTGATGGCCTGCCCGCGCAGGAATTGCGCCAGGCCCTGGGCACCGCCAAAGCCTCCCACGCGCGTGGGCAGGGGCTGGGCCACGGGCGACTGCGTGACGCCCGCATACGAGAACACGGCGGCAATGCCGGCGCGGTGCAGGGCCTGGGCCAGCTGGCTGGCGCCGCTGGTGCCGCCCAGCAGGAGAACATGGGGCATGACTGATCCCTGGTTGACATTGGTGGGCCTGAACGAAGACGGCCTGGACGGCCTCTCGCCCGCCGCGCTGCGCGCGCTGGACGCGGCCGAGACCGTTTTTGGCGGGCCGCGCCACCTGGCGCTGGCCGGTGCCGGCGAGCGGGGCCGTCCCTGGCCCGTGCCCTTTGACGTGGCTCCCGTGCTGGCCTGCCGTGGCCGGCCCACGGTGGTGCTGGCGTCGGGCGATCCGTTCTGGTTCGGGGCGGGCGGCAGCCTGGCGGCGCATCTGGCGCCGCAGGAGTGGCACTGCCACGCCCAACCTTCGACATTTTCGCTGCTGGCGTCCCGCCTGGGCTGGAAGCTGGAAGACACGGTCTGCCTGGGCCTGCACGCCGGCCACGTGGAGCAGCTGCTGCCGCACCTGTCGCCAGGCCGCCAGTCGCTGGTGCTGCTGCGCGATGGCGCCGCCGTGGCCGCATTGGCGGACTGGCTGGTGCAGGAAGGCTGGGGCGACAGCCGCCTGGAGATCATGGAATCCGTGGGCGGCCCGCGCGAGCGCCGCCGCGCATGGCGCGCCGCCGAAGCCGCCCAGGCCCTGGCCGCCGACCCTGCCTGCGCGCCCGTGGCCGTGGCCGTGCTCGCCCAGGGCGGCGCGGCCCTGCCGCTGGTGCCGGGCCGGCCCAATCACTGGTACGCCAACGACGGCCAGATCACCAAGGCCCCGGCCCGCGCGCTGACCCTGGCGGCTCTTGCGCCGCGCCACGGCGAATGCCTGTGGGATGTGGGCGGCGGCTCGGGCTCGGTGGCCGTGGAGTGGTGCCTGGCCGGTGGCTCGGCCATCAGCCTGGAGCAGCATGCGGCGCGTGCGGACAACATCCGCCACAACGCCCGGCGCTTCGGCCTGCAGGCGCGCCTGCGCGTGGTGCAGGGCGTGGCGCCCGAGGCGCTGGCCGAACTGCAGGCGCTGGCCCGGCCCCAGGCCGTGTTCGTGGGCGGGGGCTTTGACGCCGAATTGTTCGAGCGCCTGCAGGCCCTCATGCCCGCGGGCTGCCGCTTGGTGGTCAATGCCGTGACGCTGGAGACCGAGGCCCTGCTGGTGCAACTGCAGGCCGAGCACGGCGGCCAGCTGCTGCGGCTGGAGATTTCCAGCGCCGAGCCGCTGGGCCGCATGCGCAGCTGGAAGGCTGCGCGGCCGCTGGTGCAGTGGAGCTGGCAGCGGTGAACCCGGACCAAGCCATCCCCCACCGCTGCGGCGTGCTGGGCCTGGGCCTGCACACCGACGCACTGCCCGATGCGCTGCAGGCGCTGTGGCAGCGGGCCCAGGCGCACCTGCTGCAGCAAGCCTGCGCGCCGCAGCCCGTCTGCGCCGTGGCCGTGCTGGACACCAAGGCCGGCCATCCGGCGCTGGAGGCCTGGATGTCGGCGGTCGTGCCCTCGGCCGTCCTGGTCCGTGTGCCGTCCGCGCAATTGCCGGGCCAGCCGGTGGTCACCCAATCGCCGCGCATGCTGGCGCGCTACGGCACCGGCAGCGTGGCCGAGGCGGCGGCACTGGCCGCCGCAGGCCCGCACTCCGCCCTGAGCGTGACCCGCCTGGTGGCGGACGATGGCAGCGCCACCCTGGCCCTGGCCGTGGGCCAGGGCGGACCTCTGAACTGTTGCCTGGCCCACGCCAGCCAGGCCAAGAACCAAGGAGCAACGGCATGACCGTGCATTTCATCGGCGCCGGCCCCGGCGCCGCCGACCTGATCACCGTGCGCGGGCGCGACCTCATGGCGGCCTGCCCGGTCTGCCTGTACGCAGGCTCGCTGATACCGCGCGAGCTGCTGGCGCACTGCCCGCCGGGCGCGCGCATCGTCAACACCGCATCCATGAGCCTGGACGACATCGTGGCCGAGATCCAGGCCGCCGAGGCGCGTGGCGAAGACGTGGCGCGCCTGCACTCGGGCGACCTGTCCGTCTGGTCGGCCATGGGCGAGCAGCTGCGCCGCCTGCGCGAGGCCGGCATTGCCTACACCGTCACGCCCGGCGTGCCCTCGTTCGCGGCCGCCGCTGCCACGCTGGGCGCGGAGCTGACCCTGCCCGGCCTGTGCCAGTCCGTGGTGCTGACGCGCACCTCGGGCCGCGCCACGGCCATGCCCGAGGGTGAGAACCTGGCCGCCTTCGCGGCCACGGGCGCCGTGCTGGCCATCCATCTGTCCATCCATGTGGCCGCCAAGGTGCAGTCCGAGCTGCTGCCGCACTACGGCGCCGACTGCCCCGTGGTCATCGTCTGGCGTGCCAGCTGGCCTGACGAAACCGTGGTGCGCACCACGGTGGGCAGCCTGGCCGAGGCCGTGGCCACCCACATGGAGCGCACGGCCCTGATCCTGGTGGGCCGCAGCCTGCAGGCCGAGGACTTCGGCGAAAGCCGCCTCTACGCGGCCGACTACGACCGCCGCTACCGCCCGCTGGGCGCCGAGCCGCGCTTTCCCGCCACCGATGTGCGCGGCGGCGCCGCGCTGGATACCGCGAGGGATACCTTGAGGGACACCGGGAGCGACACCGTGATCGACGTGCCCCTCGGGAACCCCGCCCCATGAGCGCGGCCCTGCCGCCCGTGGCGCTGAGCCTGATCGGCATCGGCACGGGCAACCCCGACCACCTCACGCGCGAAGCCCAGGCCGCCATGCAGGCCGCCGACCTGATCCTGCTGCCGCACAAGGGCGAGGACAAGGCCGAACTCGCCGCCCTGCGCCGCGACCTGTGCGATGCCGTGCTCACTGCGCCCGGCCCGCGCATCGAAGGCTTCGACATGCCCGTGCGCCGCAGCGTGGGCGACGACTACCTGGCCCAGGTCGATGAATGGCATGCGGCCATCACGCGCTGCTGGCAGGCGGCCATCACCCGTTCCCAGGACGGGGGGCTGCAGCCGCGCAGCCCCGGCCAGCCCTTGCAGGTCGCCCTGCTGGTCTGGGGGGACCCGGCGCTGTACGACAGCACCCTGCGCATTGCCGCGCGCATGCAGCCGGCGCCGCACAGCGTGCGCGTGGTGGCGGGCATCAGCTCCATGCAGGTGCTGTGCGCCGCGCATGCGATTGCGCTCAACGGCATAGGCCAGCCCTTCGTGGTGACCACGGGCCGCCAGCTGCGCGAGCAGGGCTGGCCGCCCGGCGTGGACACGGCCGTGGTGATGCTGGACGGGCAGTGCAGCTTCACCGAGCTGCCCTCCCACGGCCTGCACATCTGGTGGGGTGCCTACCTGGGCATGGACCGCCAGATGCTGGACAGCGGCCCGCTGGCCGAGGCCGCCCCCCGCATCGTGCAGGCCCGCGCCGCAGCGCGCGAGCGGCATGGCTGGATCATGGATATCTACCTGCTGCGGCGCGGCGGCTGAGGCCGAGGCTGCTGCCGACGCCGGCCCTCTAGCTGTACACCCCCTTCATCAAGGAATCCCGCCATGCAGATGGACAACATCCCCTTCAACACCACCGACTGGGCCGCCGTGGCGCCCACCGAGCATTCGGCCGAGGCCGGCCAGGCGTTCTGGCGCACGCAGAACTTCGGCAACATCCGCGTGCGCACGGTGGAGTACACGCCCGGCTATGTCTCCGACCACTGGTGCACCAAGGGCCATGTGCTGCTGTGCCTGGAAGGGGAGCTGGAGACCGAACTGGCGGACGGCCGCCGCTTCACTCTGACACCCGGCATGAGCTACCAGGTGGCGGACAACGCCGAGCCGCACCGCTCGCGCTCGCCCAAGGGCGCCAGGCTCTTCGTGGTGGACTGAACCTGCAGGCACGATCGGCACGGCAGCGCGTTGCAGGTCTGCGACAGGTTCGCGCCGGCGCGGGCGAGAGCTGCGCAAACGTGCCGTCATTGAGTGGCGTACGGCACGGGTTGCCAGGGTGCCCATGCCCGGGGGGTGGAATGCCTGACGGACGGCTCTCCAGGTACACAGTCATCGGCCATCAACTCAGCGGCGAAGTAGGCATTGCCGATGGCGACAGCCCCTGTGGCCGGGCTTGTGCACAATGAAGAGCTTTCGCCCAGCCTCTTCACGCGATGCAGCAAGAACCCGACTTCCTCCACAACCTGAACCAGGAATTCCGGGACGGCAGGCGCTGGCTGGACCGCACCATCGTGCTGGCCTATGCCGCCGCCGCCGGGCTGTGCGTGGTGGCCTTCACGCTGATGGCGGACGCGGGCTTCGAATTCTTCGAGAGCATCTACCACTGGCAGGGCGGCTGGGCCGTGCTGCTGTGGATGCCTGCCGTCACGGCGGGCGCCGTGTGGCTCACGCGGCGCTGGGCGCCGGGTGCGGCGGGATCGGGCATTCCGCAGGTGATCGCCACGCTGGACCCGGCGCTGGACTCCACGCAGCGCGGGCGCTTCGTGTCGCTGTGGCTGTCCTTCGCCAAGATGGCGCTGGCCAGCGCAGGCTTTGCGGCGGGGCTGTCCATCGGACGCGAGGGGCCGTCGGTGCAGGTGGCCGCCGGTGTCATGCACCATGCGCGGCGCTGGTTCGGCCCGCATTCGGGCATCAGCCACCATGCGCTGCTGGTGGCCGGCGGCGCGGCCGGCATTGCGGCGGCCTTCAACGCGCCGCTGGCCGGCGTAGTCTTCGCCATCGAGGAGCTGTCGCGCAAGCTGGAGTCGCGCTCCAGCGGCCTGATCATCGCGGCCATCGTGCTGGCCGGCCTGATGGGCGTGTCGGCCTTCGGCAATCTCAGTTATTTCGGGCGCATCCAGGTGCCCCACCTGACCTGGGACGCGCTGCTGCCCGGCCTGTGCGTGACCCTGGCCTGCGGCGTGCTGGGCGGCCTGTTCGCCAAGCTGCTGGCCGCCTCGCTGACCCGCGCGCCCGAGCGGCTCAACCAGCTGCGCGCGCGCTTTCCCATCCGCTTCGCGGCGGCGGTCGCGCTGGTGATCGCCGTCATCGGCATGGTCACGGGCGGCGCCACCTTCGGCGCGGGCTCGGAAGCCGTCAAGCACATGCTGGCGGGCCAGGCCGACGTGCCTTCGTTCTACGTCACCCTGAAGTTCATCGCCACCTGGCTGTCGGCCTGGGTGGGCGTGCCGGGCGGCATCTTCGCGCCGTCGCTGTCCATTGGCGCGGGCGTGGGCCACAACGTGGCCGGCCTCATGGGCGCAGACATCGCGCCCGCCCTCATCGCCATGGGCATGGCCGCCTTCCTGGCCGCCGTGACGCAGGCGCCGCTGACGGCCTTCATCATCGTCATGGAGATGGTGGACGGCCACTCCATGGTGCTCAGCCTCATGGCGGCGGCCATGCTGGCCAGCCTGGTCTCGCGCATGCTGGCCCGGCCGCTGTACGAGACGCTGGCCCAGCACATGCTGAGCATGGTGGTCGCACCTGCTCCTGCTCCTGCTCCTGCTCCTGCGTCGGCACCCGCACCGGTGCCCGAGCAGGCCTCTCCCCCGAAGGACCAGGACAAGCCCGCAGGCGCCTGAAGCGGGCGCGCTTGGCTGACAGCCAATGGCGAATGGTGATGGCCTGGGTGTGCTGCACGCCACGCCATGCTCCCTTCCTGAGTCCGGACGCAAACCCAAGGAAAGGAACGCGCCATGTGGGAGGAAGTGGCCAACACCCTGGTCGAGGAGTTTTCCAGCCTGCCCGATGCGGCCGAGGTCACGCGCGTCATGGTGCGCCTGCTGCTGGCGGCGCTGCTGGGCGGCATCGTCGGCTACGAGCGCGAGCACAAGGGCAAGGCCGCAGGCCTGCGCACCCACATGCTGGTGGCCATGGGCGCGGCGCTGTTCGTGCTGGTGCCCGAGCGCGGCGGCATGGACATTGCCGACATGAGCCGCGTGATCCAGGGCGTGGTGGCCGGCGTGGGCTTCCTGGGCGCGGGCGCCATCATCAAGCGCCACTCCGAGGAACAGGTGCAGGGCCTGACCACGGCCGCCGGCATCTGGATGACGGCCGCCATCGGCGTGGCCTGCGGCCTGGGGCGCGAAGCCATCGCGCTGCTGGCCACGCTGCTGGCCATCGTCATCCTCGTGATGCTGCCGCACGTGGTCAGTGCGCCGCCCCCGCACGATGACGCGGAGCCGGACACCAAGCCGCGCGAGACCTGAGGGCGGGCTGCGGCTCAGGCGTGCGGCTGTGAGTCGGGTGGCGGGGACTTCGCCTGTGCCAGCAAACTGTCCCAATCGCCAGGAGGGTGCCCGTTGGCGAGCATTTTTCGGAACACCCTGTAGGCATCGTCGCTGCCCTCATAGGCTCGCTTGGTGTCCTCATCGTTGACCCAGGCGAACACGATGATTTTGCTGGGGGCGTGAAAGCGAAAGAACAGGCGGTACTGCTGGAAGAACCTGGCCCGAAACCAGTGCTTGTGCTCCTCGCCCAGGGTATGGCCCTGGCGGTAGTCTGGCCGCGTCGGATCCTGCGGGATGACATCGAATGCCAGCTTGCGGATCGCCGCCAATCGCTTGGTCGCGTTCTTGCGTGTGTACCCGCCAGGGTCCTTGGTTTTCAGACCCTCCACTTCCTGGCTCAACGCCTGCAGCTGGGCCAGGAAAAGCGGGTGCATGAATACCGTCCAGCCGTGGATGCGCAAGGGGGCGGGCGGTACGGCGCTCATTCGTCGTCTGCCGAAAGCGGTGCATCCAGATCGACCTCGATGCCTTCGGTCAGCGCCTGGATCTGCTGCGCCAGACGGGCATCCATGGTCTGCAGGCGCTCGGGGTGGGCTGCCATGTCCTGTGCCAGAAAGCCGAGAAACTGGCCCAGCACGGGATCGGCATCCTCGGCGGAGTCGGCGCGACTGAGAACGACCTCACCGCCGGGCAGGATGGTGTAGTGGATCCTGTCGCGCTTGCTCAGGTGCAATGCGCGGCGAACGGCTTCGGGAATGGTGGTCTGGTAGCGGTCAGTGAGCGTGGATTCGGCTTCAAGTGTCGAAAACATGATGGCATCTCCTGATAGGCTGCCATGCATGGTAATGCAGGTGCATTACCATGCCCGGGCGAAAGGTTCCTTCCCCAAAAAGCACGCGCATCCCGCCTCAGAAATCCACACTCGCACTCAGCGAGAACGTGCGCGGACCGCCCACCGTCAGGTAGCCCGAACCCGGGTAGCCGCCCACGGAGGCCCAGTAGTTGCGGTCCGTCGCGTTGTCCACGCGCAGGCGCAGCGTGAGCAGCTTGCCCTGCACTTCGGTCATGTAGCGCACGCCCAGGTCCAGGCGGTTCCATCCGGCCACGCGCAGGGTGTTGACATCGTTGGCGTAGCTGGCGCCGGTGTGCACCAGGCGGCCGTCCAGCGCCAGGCCGTTGATGCCCGGCACATCCCATTCCACGCCCGCCGTGGCCTGGAAGCGCGGCACGCCGATGACGCGCTTGCCGTCGGTGGTGGCGCGGCCCGTGCTTTGCTGCCTGGCGTCCAGCCAGGTGGCGCCGCCCAGCAGGCGCAGGCCGCGCATGGGTTCGCCGAAGACGTTGAATTCCACGCCCTGGTGACGGTCCTTGCCGGCCGAGGTGAACAGGTTGCCGTCGATCAGCGAGCGCGGCTTGTCGGTGGAGAAGAAGGCCAGGCCGCCGCCCAGCTTGCCGCCGTCGTACTTGACGCCCACTTCCTTTTGCTTGGTCACGTAGGGCGACATCTGCTGGCCCGCGTTGGCGATGATGGTGTCGCCCGACTTGGCCGGTGCCGTGTCGCCCTGGGCCAGTCCCTCGATGTAGTTGCCGTACAGCGATACCTGCGGCGTGAGCTTGAACACCGCGCCCAGCACCGGGCTGGTGCGGCTCTGGTCGTAGGCCGTGCGCACGCCGCCCTGGCTGGTGACTGCGCCGTTGCTGACGATGCGGTAGCTCACCGAGTCGGTCTCTATCGTCTGGCGACGCACGCCGGCCGTCACCAGCATGCGGCCGTCCATCAGCGACAGCGTGTCGCCCAAGGCAAAGCTGTTCAGGCGCGTGCCCCGGTTGTAGGCGGGGTTGGACAGGTCGTTGCCCAGGTAGTTGAGCGGCGTGATCGCGTAGTAGCGCTGGTCGTAGAGATTGGTGGCCAGCGTGTTGCTGCCCCCGCCGGTGCTCATGCCGTAGGCGTTGTAGACCTTG
Source organism: Delftia sp. 11MD (assembly GCF_050907895.1). Taxonomy (NCBI): domain Bacteria; kingdom Pseudomonadati; phylum Pseudomonadota; class Betaproteobacteria; order Burkholderiales; family Comamonadaceae; genus Delftia; species Delftia sp. 11MD. Next base: position 889,294 of record NZ_CP194333.1, read on the forward strand.
AGGTCGAAGGCCGAGTAGCTGGCCACGATCTCATGGCCCACGCTGCCCGTGTTCAGGCGTGCGCGCACGCCCAGCTCGCCCGTGCTCACGCGGTCCTTGCGCGCGTTGTCGAAGCGGCTGGTGGTGGCCGCGCCATTGCCGGCCGCCGCCAGCGTGATGTTGGCCAGCGAGTTGTTCTCGGAGCTGCGGCGCAGGCCGTAGGCGGCCCAGGCCGTCACGTTGCTGTTGATGTCCCATTCGCCGCGCAGCGTGCCGAACAGGTCGCGCTCGTCGGAATAGGTCCAGGGCTGGGCCCAGTTGGAGGAAGCATCGGGCGCAGCAGGAATGGCGGCCAGCCCTGCGCCCGGCGTGACATTGGTACGCGTGCGCTTGAGGCGGTTGTCCTGCCAGCCGATGTCGCCCGACAGGCGCACATTGCGGCTGCGCCAGTCCATGCCCACGGACAACAGATCGAGCTTGGAGCTTTCCTGGTCGATGGCGGTATCGCCGCCCCGGTGCGCGGCGTTCAGGCGGATGCCCGTGGCCTGGTCGGGGCCGAAGCGCCGGCTCACGTCGGCCGCCACGAAGGCCTGGCCGCCGCTGGCAATGCCTGCCGTCACGCGCGACAGCGGATCGCTGCCCGCGCGCTTGGGCAGCAGGTTGATGTTGCCGCCCAGGCCGCCGCCATTGGGGCTGGCGCCCATCAGAAAGGCCGATGCGCCGCGCAGCAGCTCCACGCGCTCGAACAGCTCGGTGGCGATGTACTGGCGCGGCAGCAGGGCATACAGGCCGTTGTAGGCCACGTCGTCCGAGCCCAGCACGAAGCCGCGCACGAAGTAGGACTCCTGGAAATTGCCGAAGCCGCGCGCCACGCGCACGGAAGGATCGTTCTGCAGCACATCGCCCACGCTCTTGGCCTGGCGGTCTTGGATCAGCTCGTTGGTGTAGCTGGTGATGGAGAACGGCGTCTCCATGTTGTCGCGCGTGCCCAGAATCCCGGCCCGCCCGCCGCGCGCCACCTGGCCGCCCGCGTAGGGCTTGGACAGGCCTTCAGCCGACGCATCGGCGCTGGCTTCCACGGTGACGGTGCCCAGCTCGGGCGCGGCCGTTGCCGTGGAAGGGGCAGGCTGGGCCCATGCGGCGCCAGCAGTCAAAAGAAGGGCCAGGGCCCCGGCGATCGGGGTCAGCGTGTGGAGGGGGGAGTGCATGGAGAAAACGGGATGAGAATGCGGGATGAGAATGATTCCCAATAATTTTATCGATGCGACTCCCCCGTATGGAGCTTGTAGGGAGATATGTCTGTTTGTGCCCACACTCCGCCTGGCCCGCCTTCACGCCTGTCCAAGCAGCTCCCGCGAGCAGACCTGCGCCTCATCCTCCCCCTGCACGAACGCAACCCGCATGCCCAGCGCCTTGCCCATGCCTTGCACGGCCAGGCGCAGGGCGGCGGGCACGGCGCGGTCGCCCGTGATGACGACCATGCCCCGGCACAGCTGGCGCATGCGTTCGCGGTTGCGCTTGAAGAACAGGGCGCGCTGCTTGCGTTCTTCGTGGCTTTCCTCGGGGTGGTCGCCGGGCAGGTGATCGGTGAGCAGCACGAATTGCCGGCCCTGGTCGAGCAGGGATTCCAGCTGGCCTTCGGCCGATGCGTTTTCGTTGGTGCGGGCCTCCTGCGCCGCATGCTCGCGCAGGTAGACCAGGGGAAAGCGGGAGGTATCGATCAGCATGTCATGGTTCCTGGGAAAAAGCAGGGCATCAGTACAGGTCGTGCCTGACCGCATGGGCGTAGTGGGCGTTGGCCTGCTCCTGTTGCGCGGCATCCATGGCGGGCGCCGTGGCGTCGGCCAGCTGCGTGAGGGCGGCCATCATCTGGCCCACGGTGGGCAGGGCGGTGCGGTCCAGCTGGCTTGACGGGTTCCAGAGGCCGGAGCGGTGGATGGCCTTGCCGCAGTGCAGCAGCACCTCGTCGACCAGGACCACGGTGGCGGTTTTGGGCGTGCCCCGGCCTTCGTTCAGCTCCTGCAGCAGATGGGGGTCGGTGGAGATGCGGCCGCGCCCGTTGATGCGCAGGAAGATGTCCAGCCCCGGGAACAGGAAGAGCATGGCCAGGCGGTCATCGGCCTGCAGGTTGCGCAGGGATTCGATGCGGTTGTTGCCGGGCCAGTCGGCAAAGGCCACGGTGCGCTCGTCCAGCACCTGCACAAAGCCGGGTGGCCCGCCGCGCGGCGAGGCATCCAGGCCGCGTTCGCCGGCCGTGGCCAGGCAAAAGAAGCTGGCCTGGCGCAGATAGGCCTCGTGGAAGTCGGACAGGCGGTCGCGCACGGCCTTCTGGATTCTTTCTGCCGGGGCGGCGTAGAGCAAGTCCAGGTCGATGGCCGGGCCTGGCGGGTCTGCAAGGGCGGTGTTGTCTATGTGCATGGCACAAGCGTAAGAACAAAGGCGTTGGCGGCTGTAGACTGGATCAGCCAACAAATAGCTCAAAGACGCCATGCCCGATGCCATTCTTGAACTGGTCAGCCATGTGAACCGTGCCGATGGCCCCGTGCTGATAGCAGCCGTGGGCAACCAGGACGAGGAGCTGGCCTCCGAGCCGCACCGGCACGCGCGCGGCCAGCTGTTCGGCTCGCTGCGCGGGCTGCTGTCGGTGGGCGTGGAAGACGCGGTCTGGGTGGTGCCCGCCATCCATGCCGTGTGGCTGCCGCCGCACCAGCTGCATTCGGGCCGCTCCCATGGTCCCTTCCACGGCTGGAGCGTCTACGTGGCGGAGCCGGCCTGCGCCGACCTGCCGCAGCGGCCCTGCGCCATCCGCACCTCGGGCCTGCTGCGCGAGGCCGTGCTGCGCGCCGCCGGCTGGGGATGGCAGCAAGGCGTGCCCACAACGCAGCCCGTGCAACCAGGCCCTTCGGCGGACCAGGCCCGCGCCCATGTGATGGCGGTGATCCTGGACGAGATCCGCACCCTGCCCGTGGAGCCCTTGGGCCTGCCCCTGCCCGCAGACCCGCGCCTGCAGCGCATCGCCCGCGCACTGATCGCCGACCCGGCCGATGCCCGCGACCTGGAGGCCTGGGCGCGCTGGGCCGCGGTCAGCTCGCGCACGCTGAGTCGGCGCTTTGTCTCGGAAACCGGCTTCAGCTTCACTGCCTGGCGCCAGCGCGCGCGGCTGATGCGCTCGCTGGAGATGCTGGCCGCCGGTGCGCCGGTAACGAACATCGCGCTGGACCTGGGCTACGCCACGGCCAGCGCCTTCATCGGCTTGTTCCGGCGCACGTTCGGGGAGACGCCTGCGGCGTACCGGGGGAGGTTGGGGGCGAGTGTCTGAAGCGCCCATGAAAGGGTGAGGGGACGGATTCTGGACAGGGCTTTGGCTCGGCAGTAGGATTCAATCCCACTGCATTCAAGGAGCCGCACATGCGAACCACCCAGCAAATGAGCATCACCCTGCCCAACGACATGGCAGACGCAGTACGGGCGAAGGTGCGTGCTGGCGAGTACGCCAGCGAGAGCGAAGTGATCCGTGATGGCTTGCGGGCGCTGATGGCACGGGATCGTGCGGTGGAAAGCTGGCTGCAAGATCAGGTCGGCCCCGCCTACGATGCGTTGAAGGCCGATCCATCGAGTGCCGTCACCGCCGATCAATTGCGGGCGCGCCTTGCCGCTGAACATGCCAAGGCGAGATGAACTACCGCGTTGTATTCAGTTCGCAGGCCCAGGAGCAGCTTGTCGAGCTTTACCGCTACATCGCCGAGGCTGCCTCGCACGATGTGGCAGCTCAATACACCGATGCCATCGTGAGCTATTGCGAGAGCCTGCGCACCTTTCCACTTCGCGGCACGCCGCGCGACGACGTGAGAACTGGCTTGCGCATCACCAACTACAGAAAGCGAACTGTCATCGCCTTCGCCGTCGATGCAGACCTGGTTTCCATCATCGGCATCTTCTATGGCGGGCGTGACCACGAAGCACTGCTGCGGGAGGGTGGCGGGATCGCCTGATCAGCCGCGCTGTTCAGATGCCAGAGCCGCCTACAACCGCTGCAACTGCGCATTCAGATACGCATCGCGCGAGGGCAGCAGGTGCTCGGCGCACAGGCGGACCAGGGCGTCGCGGTCCCGGGCGCGCAGGGCTTCGATCATTTGCCAGTGTTCCTGGCGTGCGCGCTCGCGGTAGTCGGCCGAGACCAGGGAGGCGAAGCGGATGGGGTGGGTCTGGCGCGCGTATTCGGTGATGGCCTTGTGCAGCGTGTCGTTGCCCGCCAGCGCAAACAGTTCCTGGTGAAAGGCCAGGTTGATGCGGAACACCAGGCGCGCGTTGCCTTCGGCCACGGCGGCGTCGTGCTGCTGCTGGATGGCGGTCAGGCGGTCCAGGCTTTCGGGGGGAACGGGCAGGGGGATCTTGCGCGCGGCCTCGACTTCGAGCATGCCGCGCAGCTCGTACAGCTCCTGCACTTCCTGGGTGGAGAAGGAGCGCACCAGGGCGCCCACGTTCTTGCGGCGCTCGATGAGGCCCATGCGGTCCAGCGCGGCCAGGGCCTCGCGGGCCACATGGCGCTTGACGTCGAAGCGGGCCATGAGGTCGTCCTCCACCAGGCGCTCGCGCGGGTGCAGCCGGCCGAAGACCACGTCCTCTTCCAGCGCGGCCACCATGGCGCCCAGGGCGTCCGGTGCCGGCGCGGGTTCTGCATCCAGGGAAATCGGCAATGGGGCGGCAACGACCATCAAGACAAGCGGTTGGGACAAAGACGCCATTTTGTCCGAATTGACCGCCTGCGCCGACTATTCGCGCCGGCCGGGAATGGTGCCGCGCTCGGTGGCGCAGCGCAGGAAGTCGAAGTCCACGCCCTGGTCGGCCTGGTTCACGGTGGTGAGAAAGAGCTTGCGGTAGCCGCGCTCGGCCGTGGGCACGGCCACCGGCTGCTCGCGGGCGCGGCGGGCCAGTTCCTCGTCGCCGACCTGCAGCGTCAGCTCGCGGCGCGCCACCGACAGCGTGATGCGGTCGCCATTCCTCACATGGGCCAGCGGCCCTCCCACGGCCGATTCGGGCGTGACGTGCAGCACGATGGTGCCGAAGGCCGTGCCGCTCATGCGCCCGTCGGAGATGCGCACGATGTCCTTGACGCCGGCCCGCGCCAGCTTGCGCGGGATGGGGATGTAGCCGGCCTCGGGCATGCCGGGCGCGCCCTTGGGGCCGATGTTCTTGAGCACGAGGATGTCGTCGGCCGTCACGTCCAGGTCGTCGCTGTCGATGCGGTGGGCCAGGTCGGCCGCGTTCTCGAAGACCACGGCGCGGCCTTCGTGCTCCATGAGCCGGGGATGGGCGGCCGACTGCTTGATGATGGCGCCGCCCGGCGCGAGGTTGCCGCGCAGCACGGCGATGCCGCCCTGCGGGTAGATGGGGTTGGAGCGCGGGCGCACCACGTCCTGCGCAAAGCCGGGGCCGGCGCGATCGATCTCTTCGCCCAGCGTGCGGCCGGTGACGGTGAGGGCATCCAGGTTCAGCAGGGGCTTGAGCTCGCGCAGCAGCGTGGCCATGCCGCCCGCGTGGTGGAAGTCCTCCATGTAGTGATCGCCCGAGGGCTTGAGGTCCAGCAGCACGGGCGTGTCGCGGCCCATGCGGTCCAGGGCCTGCAGGTCGATGTCATAGCCCATGCGCCCCGCAATGGCGGCCAGGTGCACCAGCCCGTTGGTGGAGCCGCCGATGGCCAGCAGCACGCGCATGGCGTTTTCGAAGGCGGCGGGCGTGAGGATTTTGTCGATGGTCAGGCCCTCGCGCGCCATGCGCACGGCCTCGGTGCCGGTCTGCTCGGCAATGCGGATGCGGTCGGCCGTGACGGCGGGGGGCGAGGCGCCGCCGGGCACGGTCATGCCCAGCGCCTCGGCAATGCAGGCCATGGTGCTGGCCGTGCCCATGACCGAGCAGGTACCCACGCTGGCCACCAGCTGGTTGTTCACGTCGGCGATCTCTTCGGCGTCGATCTCTTCGGCGCGGAACTTGCCCCAGTAGCGGCGGCAGTCCGTGCAGGCGCCCACGCGCTCGCTGCGGTGCGAGCCGGTGAGCATCGACCCGGTGATCAGCTGGATGGCCGGGATGCCGGCCGAGGCCGCGCCCATCAACTGGGCCGGCACCGTCTTGTCGCAGCCGCCGATGAGCACGATGGCATCCATGGGCTGGGCGCGGATCATCTCCTCGGTGTCCATGGACATGAGGTTGCGCAGGTACATGCTGGTCGGCGCCGAGAAGCTTTCGTGCACCGAGATGGTGGGGAAGTCCATGGGCAGGCCGCCCGCCAGCATCACGCCGCGCTTGACGGCCTCGATCAGCTGGGGCGCATTGCCGTGGCAGGGGTTGTAGCTGCTGCCCGTGTTGGTGATGCCTATGACGGGCCGCTGCAGCGCCGAGTCCGTGTAGCCCGCGCCCTTGATGAAGGCCTTGCGCAGAAACAGCGAAAAGCCGCGGTCGCCGTAGTTGGTCAGGCCCTTGGAGATGCCCGTGGCCGCATCGGCGGGGGCGATGTCATGGCCTGGAGCGCCATCGGGAGTCTTGGGGTCGGTCATGGGTGGGGTGCTTTGCAGAGGGTCTTGGCGGGGTCGGAAGACAGGCGCTGCCTTGTCGTGGGGCAGGATAGCGGCGGATGTCGCGGATTATTATCATCGTTATCACCTATATTATTAATAATCTATCTGGCCAACCATGCAGCCGTGCCCGGCGTGCGTGCCGGGCATGTTTTTCCGACACAAGACAAAAGGAGGAGACACCCATGGTTGTTGCTGCATCCCGCATCCGTCGCATTCATGCGCCCAACCGGCGCGCCGCCCTGGCTGCGGCGCTGCTGGCCTCGCTGGTGCTGGGCCCAGGCCTGGCCACGCCCGCGCTGGCCGACGGCGCCTATCCGGCCCGGCCCATCAAGCTGGTCGTTCCGTACACGCCCGGGGGCGCCACCGACGTGATCGGCCGCGTGGTGGGGCAAAGGCTCTCGCTGGCGCTGGGCCAGCCCGTGGTGGTGGAGAACCGGGCCGGCGCGGCCGGCAACCTGGGCGCCGCGGCCGTGGCCAAGGAAAGGCCCGATGGCTATATGCTGCTGCTGGGCGCGCTGACCAGCCATTCCATCAACAGCGTGCTCATGCCTGCCACGGCGGGCTTCACCATGGACAAGAGCTTCGCGCCCATAGCCGTGGTGGGCCGCGTGCCGCTGGTGATCACCGTGGGGCCGTCGGTGACGTCGGCCAATCTGGCGGAGTTCATCGCGCTGGCCAAAGCGAAGCCGGGCGGGCTGAACTACGGCTCCTCGGGCAATGGCTCACCCCAGCACCTGGCGGCCGAGCTGTTCAAGCGGCAGGCCGGCGTGCCGCTGACGCATGTGCCCTACAAGGGCAGCACGCCAGCGCTCAACGACCTCATGGGCGGCCAGGTGGATGTGGTGTTCGACACCCTGCCCGCCACGCAGGGCTTCATCAAGGGCGGGCGGCTGCGCGGCCTGGCCGTGACCACGGCGCAGCGCGTGCCCTCCATTGCCGACATTCCCACCACGGCCGAGGCCGGGCTGTCAGGCTTCGAGGTGACGTCGATGTTCGGCCTGCTGGCGCCTGCGGGCACGCCCGCGCCCATCGTCGCCCGGCTCAGCGGCGCGCTCAAGGAGGTGATGGGGCAGCAGGAAGTGAAGGACGCCCTGGTCGCCCAGGGCGCCATGCCCACCTTCACCACGCCTACCGAGGCGCGCATGCAGATCGCCAAGGAGGTGGGCCGCTGGTCGGCCGTGATCAAGGAGTCGGATATCAAGCCGGACTGAGGCCGGGTGCGGGGCGGGGCCGGGTGGGGCCGCGCTGATATCGGGAAGGGCACAAGCATATGCCCAAAGATTCGTTCCCCCGCGCCTGCATCGTGGCGATACTGGCCGGCCGCATTCCCTCCACTGCCTTGCCTGTACCACCGTGCTACCCGACCCAGTCCCCGACAGCGCGGCCGAAGCGCAGGTCGATCGCGTCATCGACGGCCTGCTCAACGGCCTGCAATGGCGCGCCAGCGTTTTCCATGTGGGGCAGTACTGCGGGCGCTGGCGGGCCTCCACGGCGGGGCGCGCGCGGGCCAGCTTTCACCTGATCCTGGACGGGCGCTGCTGGCTGCACCTGCCGGGCCAGCCCTCGGTGGAGCTGCAGCCGCGCGACGGCGTGTTCCTCTCGCGCGATGTGCCGCATTTCATCTCGCCCTATGCCGACCCGGACATGGCCTGCGCTCCGCAGGCCATGCGCCCCGCCACCGGCGATGCCGGCATCGGAGAGACGGCGCTGGCCTGCGGCTTCTTCACCTTTGAGGGCCCCATGCGCGGCCTGCTGGTCGATGCCTTCCCCGACCACCTGGTGCTGCGCGGCGACGACCATGCGATGAGCGGCGCCTCCATGCTGTTCGACCTGATGCGCGCCGAGGCGCTGCGCACGGGCACTGAGCCCTCGGCCGTGATGGACCGGCTGGTGGGCCTGCTGTTCTTCTACGGCCTGCGCCAGCTCGCGCATGGCGATGCGCGGGCGCGCGGCATCTGGAGCCTGCTGCGCCGGCCGGGCTTTGCGCCGCTGGTGGCCGAGCTGCTGCGCGAGCCGGCCCGCAACTGGAGCGTGGCCGACATGGCCGCGCGCGTGTGCCTGTCGCGCGCCACGTTCTTTCGGCAGTTCGCCGAGGCCTGCGGCCAGCCGCCCCAGCAATTCCTGCTGCTGCTGCGCATGCAGCTGGCCGCGCGCCGCCTGGCCCAGGGCGAGGCGATAGGCCAAGTGGCCGAGGCCGTGGGCTACGAGTCCTATGCGGCATTCTCGCGCGCCTTCAAGCGCGTGATGGGCGAGCAGCCCGGCGCCTGGCAGCGTGCGCAGGCACGCTGCTGCTGAGCCGCCATCCGGGCCCGCCGCATCTGCCTGCGGGTTGACACGTTCGGGCATAAATCCGCGACGCGGCGGCATTGATGGCAAGGGGGGCGCGGCCGATCATGAAGGCATTCCTTCATTCCTGCAAAGCACCATGGCACGCCTGACCCTGCACACCCCGCAAACCGCCCCTGAAGCCAGCCGCCCCTTCGTGGAGCGCGCCCTGGCCGGCAACGGATTCCTGCCCAACCTGATCGCCATCCTGGCCAACTCGCCCCAGGCACTGGAGACCTATGTGACCGTGGGCCAGATCAACGCGCGTGCCCAGCTCACGCTGGCCGAGCGCGAGGTGGTGCAGATCACGGCGGCGCGCATCCATGGCTGCGACTTCTGCGTGGCCGGCCACACCAAGCTGGCCTTCAAGCAGGCCGGCCTGACCCAGGCCGAGGTGGTGGCGCTGCAGGACGGCCGGGACACGGGCCAGCCCCGCCTGGACGCCGTGCGCCGCTTTGCCGAAGCCGTGATCGCCACGCGCGGCGCCGTCGCCGACGAGGCCCTGGCCGCCTTCCATGCAGCAGGCCTGAGCGAGCAGCAGGCGCTGGAGGTGGTGCTGGGCATCAGCCTGGCCACGCTGTGCAACTTTGCCAACAGCCTGGCGCAAAGCCCCGTCAACCCGCAGCTGCAGCCCTATCTGCCCGAACAGTTCCGACAACCGCAGGAGAACGCACATGCTGGCTGATTCGCTGCGGCAGTGGCTGGACGCCCATGCCGACTCCCTGGACGAAGGCCCCGCGCATGCGCACGAAGTGCTGCCCCGGCTGGCGCAGTACGGCCTGTTCGGCCTGGGCGTGCCCGTGGCCGAGGGCGGGCAGGGCGGCAGCCTGGGCGATGCGCTGGAGGCCATTGCCGGCGTGGCCGGGCATTCGCTGACGGCGGGCTTCGTGTTCTGGGCGCAGCGCGCCTTTGTCGAATACCTGCTGCAGTCGCCCAACGCGGCGCTGCGCCAGCGCTGGCTGCCGGGCCTGCTGCAGGGCACGCAGGCGGGCGCCACGGGCCTGTCCAACGCCATGAAGTACCTGGGCGGCATCGAGGCCCTGCAGGTCGAGGCCACGCCCGTCGGCTCCGGCAACGCCGACGGCCTTGCACTGCGCGGGCGCGTGCCCTGGGCCACCAACCTGGTGCCGCCGGGTCGCTTCGTGGTGGCCGTTGCCGTCTCGCGCAGCGACGGTGCAAAGCCCTTCGTGGCCGCGCTGCCCGGCGATGCGGCGGGCCTGCAGCGCAGCGCCGACCTGGACCTGATCGCGCTGCGCGGCAGCCATACGGCGGCGCTGTCCATCGAGGGGCTGCAGATCGGTCCGGCCGATGTGATCCATGCCGACGCCAACCATTTCCTGCCGCGCGTACGGCCCGCCTTCATGGGCCTGCAGCTGGGGCTGTGCATCGGCCTGGCGCGCGCCTCGCTGGCGGCGGCCTCGGCCCGTGCCGGCGCCGGGCGCGATGTGCTGGGCGGCCCGCGGCAGCAGCAGCGCCACGCGCTGGAACTGGCCACGGCCACGCTGCATGCGGGCCTGTCCGATGGGCGTTTTCTTGACCGACCTCAAGCCCTGTTCCGCCTGCGCCTGGAATTGAACGACATCGTGCAGCAGTCCCTGCAGCTGGAGCTGCACGCCAGCGGCGGGCGCGCTTATCATCGCGACCAGCCGCTGGGATTTGCGCGCCGTTGGCGCGAGGCGGCCTTCATCCCCATCGTGACGCCCAGCGTCACGCAGCTACAGGGCGCGCTGGCTGGCGCAGCCCTGGCAACCACCAGTTCATGACCCAGACGGAAGCTTTCTCCCCTGACGCTCCCGCGCCCGTGCTGCAGGCACGCGGCGCGGGCTTTGGCTATGCGCCCGGCAAGGCCGTGTTCGAGGACATCTCCCTGAGCATTGCCCCGCGCGAAATCGTCTGCCTGCTCGGCGGCAGCGGCTGCGGCAAGTCCTCGCTGCTGCGCGTGCTCGGTGGCCTTGAGTCGCCGGACGGCGGCGCCTGGAGCCGGGGCGAGCTCCAGTTCCTCGGCCAGCCGCTGACCGCGCCGCACCCGCGCGCGGGCTTCGTGTTCCAGCAGCCCAGCCTGCTGCCCTGGCTGGACGCGCGGCGCAACGTGGGCTTCGGCCTGGACTTCGAGCGCCAGCCGAAGCTGGAGGCCGAGGCCCGCCGCCAGCGCGTGGAGCAGGCGCTGCAGGCCGTGGGCCTGGGCGGCAGCGGCGCGCTCTACCCCTCGCAGCTGTCGGGCGGCATGGCCCAGCGCGTGGCCCTGGCGCGCGCCCTGGCGCGCGAGCCGCAGCTGCTGCTGGCCGACGAGCCGTTCTCGGCCCTGGACGCCATCACGCGCGCCGAGATGCAGGAGCTGATGGTGGACGTGGTCCACCGCTGGCACACGGCGGCGCTGCTGGTCACGCATGACATCGACGAGGCCATCCTCGTGGGCGACCGCATCCTGCTGATGGGCGGGCGGCCCGGCCACATCGTGCGCGAATGGCGCGTGGACATTGCGCGCCCGCGCGAGGACCAGGCCGCCGCCGTGACCGCGCTGCGGCTGGACATCCTCTCGGCCCTGCACGGCGTGCGCCATGCGGCCCAGGCCTGATCTCCCTCGCCTGTCTGCCTGCCTGCCGATCCGCCTGCAGATCCGCCATTTCTTCGACTTCAACCATGCTCTTCTGAAAGGTCTTTCGCATGAGCTTCCAGGACCACCCTTCCTACACCCACATCTGCGCCTCGTCGGACTGCGGCTGCGGCCTTACGCGGCGCGACATGCTGCGCCTGGGCGCGCTGGCCACGGCCTCGGTGGCCGCGCCGCTGCTGGCCGCAGGCGATGCGCGCGCCCAGGCCTTCAAGGGCGATGACCAGCCCGTGAAGATCGGCTACCTGCCCATCACCGACGCCACGCCGCTGCTGGTGGCCCACGGCAACGGCCTGTTCGAGGCCGAAGGCCTCAAGGCCGAGGCGCCGCGCCTGTTCCGCTCCTGGGCCCAGATCGTCGAGGCCTTCGTCTCGGGCCAGGTCAACGTCATCCACCTGCTCACGCCCTCCACGCTGTGGGTGCGCTACGGCGCCAAGTTCCCCGCCAAGATCGTGGCCTGGAACCACGTCAACGGCTCGGGCCTGACCGTGCTGCCCGAGATCCAGAAGGTGCAGGACCTGGGCGGCAAGACCGTGGCGATCCCGTTCTGGTACTCCATCCACAACATCCTGCTGCAGGACGTGCTGCGCAAGGCCGGCCTCACGGCCGTGACGCGGGCGCGCGGCGGCGCCATTGCGGCCAACGAGGTCAACCTCGTCGTGCTGGCACCGGCCGAAATGGTCTCGGCCCTGGCCGGCAAGTCGATTGCGGGCTTCATCGTGGCCGAGCCCTTCAATGCCGCCGCCGAGATCGCGGGCGTGGGCAAGATGCTGCGCTTCTCGGGCGATGTCTGGAAGGATCACGCCTGCTGCGTCACCTTCCTGGCCGAGCGCGATATCGCCGACAAGCCCGAATGGGCCCAGCGCGTGACCAATGCCGTGGTCAAGGCCCAGCTGTGGACGCGCGACAACCGCCTGGCCGCCGCGCGCCTGCTGTCGAGCACGGGCGAGCGCCGCTACACGCCGCATCCGCAGCAGACGCTGTCCAAGGTGCTGGCCGCCACCGACTACGCCAGCTACGAGGCCAGCGGCGTGGTCGTCAACAAGGGCTGGCACCAGCGGCGCATCGACTTCCAGCCCTATCCCTATCCGTCGTACACCGAGCAGCTGGTGCGCGCCATCAAGGCCACCAAGGTCGAGGGCGACACGCGCTTCCTCGACAAGCTGGAGCCCAGGTTCGCGGCCACCGACCTGGTGGACGACCGCTTCGTGCGCAAGGCCATCCAGGCCGTGGGCGGCCCGCAGGTCTTCGGCATTCCGGCCGATTTCTCGCGCCGCGAAACCATCGTGGTGTGATCCAGGTGTTGCGACGTATTGGATTGCCGCTGCTGGGCGCGGCCCTGGTCCTGGCCCTGTGGTGGGTGGGCGGCGCGCTGCTGGCGCGCAGCACGCCCGTGGCTGCGGCCTTCGCGCCCTGGCCTTCGCTGCAGGCGCTGGGCCAGCTGCTGACGGGCGCCGACATCTGGATGCACACCCTGCTGAGCCTGCAGCGCGTGGCCGTGGGCCTGCTGCTGGCCTTCGTGGTCGGCGTGCCGCTGGGCGTGCTGGTGGGCCTGTCGCGCGGGTTCTCGCAGGCGTTCTCGCCCGTGTTCCAGTTCCTGCGCATGATCTCGCCGCTGTCGTGGATGCCCATTGCCGTGATGGTGCTGGGCGTGGGCGACGCGCCCGTGTACTTCCTGCTGGCCTTCGCCGCCGTCTGGCCCATCCTGCTGAGCACGGCGGCCGGCGTGGCCCAGCTGGACCGCAACTGGCTGCTGCTGGCGCGCAGCCTGTCGGCCACGCGCACCGAGACCGTGCTGCGCGTGGTGCTGCCCGGCATCACGGCCCAGATCCTCACGGGCGTGCGCCTGGCCATCGGCATCATCTGGATCGTGCTGGTGCCCGCGGAAATGCTGGGCGTATCGGCCGGCCTGGGCTACTTCATCCTCGACACGCGCGACCGCCTGGCGTATTCGGAGCTGATGGCTGCCGTGGTGCTGATCGGCGCCCTGGGCTATGCGCTGGACCATGCGGCTCGGTGGCTGCACCAGCGCTGGATGCATTCGGCCTGAGGCCTGCGGGCAGGCGGCGGCATCAGGTGCTGCATCAGGTGCCGTGCACGCCGCGCAGCCGCAGTCCTGCCCATCCCGTCAGCACGGCGCACAGCAGCACTCCCCAGGGGCCCAGCGCGGGCACGGGGGTGGCTGTGGCCGGGGCCGGGGCTGCGGGCTCCACGGTCTGGGTCCATGCGCCGCTGTCCGCGGCGAGATAGTTCGCATCGCCGCCGTACCGGGCCACGATGGCATGCGGGCCGGCCACCGTCAGTTGGGTGGTGGCGATGATGGCCCTGGCATTGGACAAACCCGCCGTGCCCAGCGATAGGCCGCCAGCCAGGATTTCGACCGTTCCCGTGGGGACGGCGGCGGTGCCCAGGGAGACATCGGGTGCGACCACCACGGAGAAGGACAGCGACTGCCCGGAACGCGAGGGATTGGCGCTGGAGGTCAGCGTGACACGGGAGGGGCCCTGTCCCACCGCCGCCATCTGCACCGCCTGCGTAGCCGCGTCATGGTCCGCATCGCCGAGCTGGCTGGCGTTGATCGTGCATGTCCCTGCGGCCTGGAAGCGGATGGTGCTGCCGGAGGCGCTGCAGATCGCCGCGGTCAATGCATCCACGGCGAACATGACGGGGTTTCCCGAGGCGCCTCCGACGGCGGCCACGTCATAGGTATCCCCCACCCGTGCGCCGGCCGGTGGTGCCGTGGTGAAGGTGATGGCCTGCGGCGCTTTGGCGATGGCACCTGCCGCCGCCGGGCAACTGGTATCGCTGGCCGGCCAGTAGCGGTTGCCCGTCCCCGTGAACGTTTCGCCGCCACAGTTGTTGCCGGGCGCGTTGTTCGTGATCTGGTTGCCGTGGAGTGTGCGGGGGCGGGTGAGCGTGAACGAGACGCCGGCACCCGAGCCCGGAGACACCAGCACGTTGCCGGTGACGGTGCTGTCGGTCATGGTGGTCGGCACCCCGCTGCGCAGGCCCCCGCCCAGCGTGCGGGCCGTGTTGCCGGACAGGCGGCTGCGCTCCACCGTCAGCGAGCCGCTGCCCGTGCTGTAGATGGCACCGCCCTGTCCCCCTGCCTGGTTGCCGCTGAACACACTGTCCACGATGGTCACCGTGCTGTCGCGGCTGTACAGTCCCCCGCCGTTGATGCCGGCCGTGCTGTCCTGCACCACGCTGCGCTCCAGGCGCAGGGTGACGCCGTTGTCCAGGTAGATGGCGCCGCCGTCTTCACCGGCGGCGGTCTGTCCGCCGCGCAGTGTCAGGCCGCGCAGCGTGAGCTGGACACCGCTGCCCTGGGCCGACACCAGGCGGGAGGCATTGCCCCCATCGAGCGCCACCCGCTGGTCCCCGTCGATCGTGATGTCCGAGGTGGTGAAGTTGAGGTCGATGGAATGGCCTGCCAATGCAATGGCGGTGAGGCTGCCTGCCGGAAAGACGGTCGGGTCGAACACGATGGTGTCCGCGCCATTGCCCGATATGCATGCGCCGTTGCCCCAACTGCCGTCATCCATCTGGGCACTGGTCAATGCCTCATTCAGGCTGCAGTCCGCTGCACCGGGCGTGTTGTCCGTGGTATTGACCACGATGGTCGCGGCCTGGCCATTGAGTGCCAGCAGGCTGCACAGCGCGCCAGGCACTGCCAGAAGCCGGAGGCGTCGAAGGGGTCTGTGAAGAAAAGCGTACACGGTTCCTCCCGTTGCGCTGCGTGTCCCGGGCAGACCCGCGCGCTGTTGTTGCGGACCGCGTGACCTTAGCTTTCTGCGAAGATCGTGAAAATGTGCCGTCGGCACATCGCAGGCCTGAAATGCGGCCTCAGCCGGCCCACCTATCGCCAGCACCTCGAGCACGCCATTGGATTTCGCGACATGACCCTGTCAACGCAGCAACTGGGGCAACTCAATCAGGCCATCCTCGCGGTGCACGGCGCGCCCGATCTGCACGCGCTGGCCACGCATTTGCTGCACGCGCTGCGCCTGGTGGTGCCGGGTGACATTCGGGTGGTGGATTTCTCCGGCATTGCGGAAGTCCGTGGCTACACGGCCTACGATCCGGTGCGGGCCATTTCCTCCGAAGTCAACGCTGCGGTGCACCGGCATCTGGCCGACAACCCCTTGTATCGGCAGCGCCAGACGCAGGCCGCCAGCATTTCAGACCTGCTGACTCGCGGGCAATGGCAACGGACGGCGCTCTATGCCCAGGCCTACTCCCAGGTGGGCCAGCAGGACGGACTCGCGCTGGACGTGGACCTGGGCCACGGAGCGATGCTGACCCTCAATGTCACACGCGCCTCGCGCGGCTACACCGCGGCGGAGCGCATGGCGCTGACCTTGCTGGGGCCGCATGCGCAGGCGCAGTGGCGGCGCCTGAGCCAGCAGCAGCGAATCAGCCAGGCGGCATGGCAGGCGCTCTCACCGGGCTCGCCGGCTGCCGACGTGCTGAGCCCGCGCGAACGTGAAGTGCTGCAATGGGTCGCCAACGGCAACACCAACGCAGAAATCGCCACCATGCTGGAGTTGCGTGCAGGCACGGTGAAGCGGCACCTGGAAAACATCTACCGCAAACTGGGAGCCGCCAATCGGCAGGATGCCTTGTCGAGGATGCGCAGGCCGGATTTCTAGCGCGTGTCGCGCGCTTGTGCGAACCCGCGCGTGCGCCGTGCGCCGGGCCCAGCCCTTCGAGAAGCAGGGAAACCGGCCCTACGGCAAGACGCTCCGGTAGGCAATGCCAAACCGCTGGGCCAGCGCGTGCAGGCGCCTGTCTCGCGACCACAGGCTGGCACCTGAAGATATGAGTGCCGAGGCCAGGAGCGTGATGTCCACCAGACCGCAGCCCAGACCAAAGAGTTGCTCGCGCTCTATCAAGGCCAGCACTTCGCGCATGCTGGCCTGCCGGGCAGGCTTGAGCCGCTGAAGGTCCGCGAGCGTGCGTGCGCGTGCCGGTGGCGTGCCGCAAGCCAGTTCACCCAGCACCAGGGGATGCATGAGCGCCATGTCTTGCTGCAGCAACTGCGCCAGGTGAGGATTGCCCTGCCTGAAGTGATCGATCCAGACCGAGGTATCGACCAGAACGGGATTCATGGCTCGATGCCCTGTGGGCGACGGGGAATCTCCCGCATGTCCGGTGCGGAGCCTCCCAGCGCGGCCAGACGCTTGGCCGCCTGCACTCTCACGAAAGTCTTGACGGCTTCGCGAAACAGGTCGGCCTTGTCCATTTCTGGCTCCGCCAGCTCCAGCGCTTCCTCGTACAAGGCGTCGTCGATGGTGACCGTGGTTCTCATGGTGGACCTCATTGCATCAATGTTGAAGCAAGTTTGCATCCAATGGCGCATCCCTGCAAGTGAGCCGCGCGGGATGGCACCGGCTTTGCCTGCATGGTGTTTTTAGTCTATTGGTTGTATCATGCAACTAAATTGCGAAGGAACATCGCCATGGACATGCAGCAGCGTCAGTTGGAACTGGCCGGCCCCCTGCCGGCCCTTGCACCATCGGGGCGGCTCCGGGGGCGTGTCTGCCTGGTGGTGGGCGCCACCAGCGGGATAGGCCGGGCCACCGCCCTGCGCATGGCCGAGGAGGGCGCCGCCGCCGTGGTGGTCACGGGGCGCCGCCGTGAGCTGGGCCTGGAGCTGGAGCAGGAAATCCGGCAGCGGGGGGCAGACGGCCTTTTCCTGGCCTGCGATGCAACGCGACAGGAGGACATGGCGGCGGTGGTGGAGCAGGCCGTGGCGCGCTTCGGGCGGCTGGACGCGGCCTTCAACAATGCGGGCTTCCAGGAACGGCGCGCCGCGCTGGCCGAGCAGGATGACGCGGTCTTCTCCCAGGTCTTCGACACGAATGTGCGTGCGGTCTTCCACGCCATGCGCCATGAACTGGCGGCCATGCTGGCCGCGGGCGGTGGCACCATCGTGAACAACACCAGCGTCAGCGGCATACGCAATCCCAACCCGGGCCTGTCGCTGTACGGCGCCTCCAAGGCTGCGGCCCTGTCGCTGACCCGCGCCGCCGCCATGGAGTACGCGCCGCACGGCATCCGCATCAACGCCGTTGCCCCTGGCCGCGTGGTCACGGACATGATGCTGGGCTCGGGCATTGCCGACATGCATGCCGTGGCGGCGGGCCTGCCGCTGCGGCGCATGGGCCATCCGCAGGAGGTGGCCACGGCCGTGGTCTGGCTGATGTCGGACGAGGCGGCCTTTGTGGTCGGGCACTGCCTGGCGACCGATGGCGGCTTCCTGGCCGGATGAGCCTGCCCGGGGCAAGTCCGTTGCGCGAAGTGAGCACTACGGGGTTTGATATGATGACTGTATAAAGATACAGCTTCGAGCGGCCTGGCTGCCCGATCTGCCAGGCCCATGCTCCCTCCCCACCGCTTCTACTACCTGCACAACTTCCAGCGCGCGCTGGACTGGATTGGCCAGCGTTACGGCGATCTGCTGGACGCGCCCGAGCAGGCATTCCTCACCCGTTTCACGCAGCTGCCCCAGCCCTCGCAGGCGCTGATGGTGCGTTTGCTGATGCGGCGCGGGCCCTGGTTTCGGACCGGCAAGCTGGTGTACGAAGAGATTCCCGCCATTGCCGACGCGGCCGCGCCCCTGCTCGAGCTGGGCTGGCTGGACGCGGGCCACCCCATGGCGCTGGAGGAGCTGTTTGCGCTGCACACCAAGCCCGAGCTGCTGCAGCTGTTCGCAGGCGCACCCGTTCACTCAGGCCTGCGCAAGGCCGAGCTTTTGCAGGCCCTGCAGCCCCTGCACGAGGCGCCCAGGCCCTATGCGCAATGGCAGCCCCAGGGTGTCGCAGCCGGCGAAGCCGCCTGGCGCGTGATGGTGGGCGCGCTGTGCGAGCGCTTTCGGCTGATGTTCTTCGGCAACCTCTACCAGGACTGGTCGGAATTCGTGCTGGCCGACCTGGGCGTGTTCCGCTACGAGGCTGTGGCCTTCGATGCGGCGTCGCGGGCCTTCCAGTCGCGTGCCGATGTCGATGGCTACCTGGCCCTGCAGGCCTGCCGCGCGGCGCTGGATGAGGGCGTGGAGATCGATGCGCTGCTGCAGCAGGTGGCCGGCTGCGCCAGCGGCAATGCCTGGCTGGAGCAGCGCCGCGCCAAGGTGCTGCTGCGCATAGGCCAGGCCTGCGAGCGCATGCAGGACTGGGAGCGTGCCGAGCAGGCCTATGCGCAAAGCCGCTACCCCGGCGCCCGCCACCGGCGCATGCGCGTGTACGAGCGCATGGAGCGCTTTGCCGATGCCATGGCGCTGGCCCAGGCCGCCCAGGCCCAGCCCGAGAGCGACGAGGAGCTGCAGCGCGTGGCGCGCATGCTGCCGCGCCTGCGCCGCAGCCTGGGGCAGGGCGCGCGCGGGCGTGCGGCGGCGCTGGCGCCCGTGGTGGCGCAGATGCGCATGGACTTGGAGCTGGAGCTGCCGGCGCGGCCCGCATCGGTCGAATACGTGCTGCGCGACCACTGGCACAGCGACGCCGCGCCGGTGTTCTACGTGGAGAACGCGCTCATCAACTCGCTGTTCGGCCTGCTGTGCTGGCCGGCCATCTTCGCGCCGCTGCCGGGCGCTTTCTTCCACCCGTTCCAGAGCGGCCCGGCCGACCTGTCCGCGCCCGACTTCGTGCAGCGCCGCGCAGCCTTGTTCGAGGAATGCCTGGCGCATCTGGACGATGGCAGCTGGCGCGAGGTCATCGTGCAGCGCCATGCCGACAAGCAGGGCCTGCAGTCACCCTTCGTGTTCTGGGGCACGCTGAGCGCGCCGCTGCTGGCGCTGGCGCTGGACTGCATTCCAGCCGCCCACCTCAAGCTGTTCTTTGCGCGGCTGCTGCGCGACGTGCAGGCCAACCGCACGGGCTTTCCCGATCTGGTGCGTTTCTGGCCGGCCGAGCGCCGCTACGAACTGGTCGAGGCCAAGGCCCCCGGCGACAAGCTGCAGGACAACCAGATCCGCTGGCTGCAGTACTGTGCCGAGCACGGCATTCCCGTGCGCGTGTGCCATGTGCAGTGGCGCGGCCAGCCGCTGGGAGAGGCCGCGTGAGCTACACCGTGGCCGTGCGCGCGCTGTGCGAGTTCACGGCACGCGCGGGCGACCTGGACCTGCGCTTCACACCCGCGCCCAGCGCGCTGGAGGGCATGGCCGGCCACAGCCTGGTGCAGTCGCGCAGGGGCAAGGACTACGAGACCGAGATCAGTCTGGCCGGTGAATACGGCGACCTGCGCGTGCGCGGCCGCGCCGACGGCTTCGACCTCCAGGCCGGCCAGCTGGAGGAAATCAAGACCTACCGGGGCCAGATCGAGGGCGTGCGCGCCCATCACCGCGCCCTGCACTGGGCCCAGGCGCGCATCTACGCCCATCTGCTGTGCCAGGCGCGCGGCCTGCAGCGGCTGCGCGTGGCCCTGGTGTATTTCAACGTGGGCAACTCGGAGGAAACCGTGCTGGTGCAGGAGGAAGACGCGGCCACGCTGCGCGCCTTCTTCGAGCAGCAATGCGCGCTGTTCCTGGACTGGGCGCGCAGCGAGGCCGCCCACCGCACGGCGCGCGAGGCGGCGCTGGCCGCGCTGCGCTTTCCCATGCAGGACTTTCGCGCGGGCCAGCGCGAGCTGGCCGTGGCCGTCTACCGCGTGGCGCGCGCGCAGCAGGGCGGCCAGTGCCTGATGGCGCAGGCGCCCACGGGCATCGGCAAGACGCTGGGTACCATCTTCCCCATGCTCAAGGCCATGCCGGACCAGGGCCTGGACAGGCTGTTCTTCCTCACGGCCAAGGGCACGGGCCATGGCCTGGCGCTGCAGGCGCTGGCCAGCGTGAACCGGCAGATTGCCGAGCAGCACCAGCCACCGCCGCAGGAACCGGCTGCGCCACAACCTCCGCCCTCGCCACCCTCGCCACCCGCAAGGCTGCGCGTGCTCGCCATCCTGGCGCGCGACAAGGCCTGCGAGCATCCCGACAAGGCCTGCCACGGCGACTCCTGCCCGCTGGCGCGCGGCTTCTTCGACCGCCTGCCCGCCGCGCGCGCCGCCGCGCTGCAGCAGGCGCCCTGGGACCCGCCTGCCGTGCGTGCCGTCGCCCTGGCGCATGACATCTGCCCCTACTACCTGGCCCAGGAACTGGTGCGCTGGAGCGACGTGGTCGTGGCCGACTACCACTACTTCTACGACAGCGCCGCCATGCTGTACGCGCTCACCCAGGCCCAGCAATGGAAGGTGGGCGTGCTGGTGGACGAGGCCCACAACCTGCTCGAACGCGCGCGCCGCATGTACACGGCCGAGCTGTCGCAGTTCGCCCTGGCGGCCGCCCGCAAGTCGGCCACCGGTGCCGTGCGCAAGGCGCTGGACCGGCTCAGCCGCAGCTGGAGCGCGCTGAACAGGGAGCAGACCGCCAGCTACCAGGCCCATGAGGAAGTGCCCGCAGGCCTGCTGGGCGCCGTGCAGCGCGCCGTGGCCGCCATCGCCGACGCCAATGCCGACAGCCCCATGCTGCCCGGCGACCCCGTGCTGGACTTCTACTGGGAGGCGCTGCAGTTCATGGCGCTGGCCGAGCAGTTCGGCGGCCATGCGCTGTTCGATGTCCACCTGCTGCCCGGGCGCTCAGGCCCCCGTCGCACACCGGCCTCCACGCTGTGCATACGCTGCGTGGTGCCCGCGCCCCACCTGGCGGCACGCCATGCGGCGGCCCATGCCTCGGTGCTGTTCTCGGGCACGCTGAGCCCGCCGCACTTCTACCGCGACATCCTGGGCCTGCCCGAAGGCACGCACTGGCTGGAGGCCGACTCGCCCTTCCAGGCCGACCAGCTCGATGTGCAGGTGGCCGGCCACATCTCCACGCGCTACCGCGACCGCGACCGTTCGCTGCGGCCCATCGCCGACCTGGTGGCCGCGCAGTACGCGCGCCGGCCCGGCAACTACCTGTGCTTTTTCAGCAGCTTCGACTACCTGCAGCGCGTGGCCGAATGCCTGCAGCGCGCCCATCCCGATCTGCCGGTCTGGCTGCAGACCCCGTCCATGGACGGAGAGGGCCGCGCGGCCTTCCTGGCCCGCTTCACCGAAGCCGGGCAGGGCGTGGGCTTTGCCGTGCTGGGCGGGGCGTTCTCCGAGGGCGTGGACCTGCCCGGCGAGCGGCTCATCGGCGCCTTCGTGGCCACGCTGGGCCTGCCCCAGGTCAATCCCGTGAACGAAGAGATGAAGCGCGCCATGGACCGCCAGTTCGGCGCGGACAAGGGCTATGACTACAGCTATCTCTACCCGGGCCTGCGCAAGGTGGTCCAGGCCGCAGGCCGCGTCATCCGCAGCGAGCGCGACCGCGGCGTGGTCTTTCTCATCGACGACCGCTATCGGCGCGGCGAGGTGCAGGCGCTGCTGCCGCGCTGGTGGCGGGTGGAGGGCATGCGATGATCCGGGGCCGCACCAGTCCGCGACTGCCATCCCATACCCATCCAGTCCCCCATCCCGTCCCCATCCAGGAGCCTTCCGAATGTCCCGCATGCGCTGCGCCATCCTTGCATTGACCCTGGGCCTGCTGGCCGGCGGCCCGGCTTGGGCAGGCGTGATGCAGCCTGTGCCCGACAGGCAGGCCAGCGAGAACAAGGCGCCGGCCTATCCCAAGGAAGCCAGGCGGCTGGAGCAGGAAGGCAAGGTGGTGCTGCGGGTTCTGGTGGGCGCCAGCGGAAAGGCACTGGCCGTGGATGTGGCAGACAGCAGCGGCTATCCTCTGCTCGACCAGGAGGCGCTGGACGCCGTGCGGACGTGGCGCTTTGTCCCCGGCACGCGCGACGGCGTGCCGGACAGCATGTGGACGCGCGTGCCCGTCACCTTCCTGCTGAAATAGCGGCATGCCGGTGGTGGCAGGTGTGTACCCGGTGCGTGCCCTGCGCAGCGACACAAGGAGCATTCCATGAAGATCGTCATCACCAGCGTGCTCGTCGACGACCAGGACAAGGCCCTGGCCTTCTACCGCGACGTGCTCGGCTTCGTTCTCAAGCACGACATTCCCATGGGCGGCGACGCGCGCTGGCTCACCCTGACATCACCCGGCGATGCCGATGGCGTGGAGCTGCTGCTCGAACCCGACATGCACCCGGCCGCCAGGCCGTTCAAGACCGCCCTGCATGCCGACGGCGTGCCGGCCACCTTCTTCGGCGTGGACGACGTGCAGGCCGAGTACGAGCGCCTGAGCGCGGCCGGCGTGCGCTTCACCAGGCCGCCGACGCATCTGGGGCCGGTCACGATTGCGGTGTTCGACGACACCTGCGGCAATCTCATACAGATCAACCAGCGGCACTGAGCGCGCTGTGCCCGGGGCTGATTCAGTCCCTGGCGGTGGGCTTGTCGTGCCGGGGCGGATCGATGCGCTCGATGTTGCCCAGCAGCAGGGCGCGCCCCGCAAAGGTGCCGCCGGCGGTCTCCAGCGCAAAGCGCTCGGTGTCGCGGCCGCGCACTTCGGACTCCAGCGTCCGGGCCTCGTCCTCGGTGGCGCCCAGGGCCAGCACGGCGTGGCGGCCCATGAGCAGGGCGGACTCGAAGCTCTCGCGCACGACATGGTCGGCGTCCTTCTGGATGAGCTCCAGCGCGTGCTCGCGGTCATAGGCGCGCACGATGAGGCGGGCGTGCGGGCATTCGTGGCGCACGTTCTCCACGATGCGCGTGGCGGCGGCCTTGCTGTCCACGCAGACCAGGATGGCGCTGGCATGGCTGGCGCCGGCCGCATGCAGGATGTCGGCGCGCGCGCCGTCGCCGAAGTAGACCTTGAAGCCGTAGGGCTCGGCGTTGCGGATCACGTCGGGGTCGTTGTCGATGATGGACAGCCTGGCCCCATGCGCCAGCGGCCCCTGGCTGGCGATCTGGCCCACGCGGCCGAAGCCGATGACCAGCACGTTGCCGCGCAGGTCCTGCGGCGCCTCCACGCCGTCCAGCGACACGGCCTGGGCGCCGGCCAGGCGCTTGTGCAGCAGCACCACCAGCGGCGTGATGGCCATGGACATCACGACGATGGCCGTCATGTTGGCATGCACCTCGGGGCTGAGCACCTTGAGCTTGAGCGCCTCGGCAAACAGCACGAAGGCGAACTCCCCGCCCTGGGCCATGAGGATGGCGCGGTCCAGCGCATCGGCATGGCTGCTGCGCGCCACGCGGGCCACGGCGTAGATGCACAGCGCCTTGCCCAGCATCAGCGCCACCACGCCCATGCCCACGATGCGCCAGTTCAGCGCCACCACCTCCAGGTTCAGCGCCATGCCCACGCCCAGGAAGAACAGGCCCAGCAGCAGGCCGCGGAAGGGCTCCACATCGGCCTCCAGCTGGTGGCGGAACGAGGATTCGGACAGCAGCACGCCCGCCACGAAGGCGCCCATGGCCATGGACAGGCCGCCCATCTCCATCAGCAGGGCGGCGCCCAGCACCACCAGCAGCGCGGCGGCCGTCATCACCTCGCGCGCCTTGGCCTTGGCCAGGATGCGGAACAGCGGGTTCAGCAGCCACAGGCCCGCGCCCACCAGCGCGCCCAGCGACAGCAGGGCCACGCCCGCGCGTTGCCACAGGGGCGAGGTGGCCACGGGCGCCGCATCGGCCGGCGCCAGAAAGGCCACGGCGGCCAGCAGCGGCACGATGAGCAGGTCCTCGAACAGCAGGATGGAGACGATGCGCTGGCCGCGCGGCGCCAGGATGTCGCCACGCTCGGCCAGCACCTGCATGACGATGGCCGTGGAGGTCAGCACGAAGCCCGCCCCGCTCACGAAGGCCACCTGCCACGGAAAGCCGAAGGCCATGCCCACGCCCGTGAGCAGCAGCGCGCACACCACCACCTGCAGGCTGCCCAGCCCGAAGATCTGGCCGCGCAGGTCCCACAGGTGCGAAGGCTTCATCTCCAGCCCGATGACGAAGAGAAACATCACCACGCCCAGCTCGGCCACGTGCAGGATGGTCTGCGCGTCCGTCACCAGGCCCAGCCCGTAGGGGCCTATGGCCAGCCCGGCGGCCAGGTAGCCGAGCACGGCGCCCAGGCCCAGCCGCTTGAACAGCGGCACGGCCACCACGGCGGCCCCCAGCAGCGTGACGATTCCTACGAGCTGGCTTGCATTGCCTTCAGCGGCCATGTTGTGTTTCCTTTGTGCGTGCGTGCGTGCGTGCGGCAAGGCGGATTTCCATCCGCGAATTTGCGCGCAGGATAGCAAAGCCCGGGCCTGTGTAGAATCGCGCCCCCTCTGTGCCACCCTCTGTGCCCCTCTCTGCGCTTACCTCACCGCCCAGCGCCATGCCCCAGATCCTCGTCCACGACCTCCGCAAGACCTACCGCATCCATGAGCGCGGCCCCGGCGTGATGGGCGCGCTGCGCGCGCTGGTGCATCCGCGCCATCGCACGGTGCAGGCGCTGGATGGCGTGTCGTTTGCGCTGGAGCGTGGTGAGCTGCTGGGCTTCATCGGCCCCAACGGCGCGGGCAAGTCCACCACCATCAAGATCCTGTCGGGCATCCTGCGGCCCGATGGCGGGCGCGTGGAGGTGGACGGGCGCGACCCCTTCGCCGACCGCCAGCGCCATGTGGGCCGCATCGGCGTGGTCTTCGGGCAGCGCTCGCAGCTGTGGTGGGACCTGCCCGTGGGCGATGGCTTCAACCTGCTGCGCGACCTGTACCGCGTCGATCCCGCACGCTACGGGCGCACGCGCGACGAGCTGGTGGCGCTGCTGAACTTGGAGCGCGTGCTGGACCAGCCCGTGCGCCAGCTGTCCCTGGGCCAGCGCATGCGCGCCGAGATCGCCGCGGCCCTGCTGCACGAGCCCGAGATCCTGTTCCTGGACGAGCCCACCATCGGCCTGGACGCACCCTCCAAGCTGGCCGTGCGCGAGTTCGTGCTGCGCGCCAACCGCGAGCGCGGCACCACGGTGCTGCTGACCACGCATGACATGCACGACATCGAGGCGCTGGCGCGGCGCGTGATCGTCATCGGCCATGGCCGCGTGCTGGCCGACTGCGCGGTCGATGCGCTGCGCGCCCAGGTGGTGGCAGCGCAGGGCGAGGGGCGTGGAGGTGGTGATGGCGAAGGCAATGGAGAAGACATGGCCATCGAGGCCGTGATCGCCCGCTTCTACGCCATGCACGGAGCGGCCGAAGGCTGAGCCGGCATGACGCTGCGTGAACTCCTGCGCCCCTATGTGGCGGCCTTTGCATCGCGGTTCCTGGTGATGCTGCAGTACCGCACGGCCGCCTACGCGGGCTTTGCCACGCAGTGCTGGTGGGGCGCCATCAAGACCATGGTGCTGGCGGCGTTCTACGGCAGTGCCTCGGCATCGGCCGGCGCGCCCATCTCGCTGGAGCACGCCATCACCTACACCTGGCTGGCGCAGGGCCTGTTCGCGCTGCTGCCCTGGAGCGGCGACCCCGACGTGGCATTGGCCGTGCGCACGGGCGCCATCGCCTATGACCGGCTGCGGCCCGTGGATGCCTATGCGCTGTGGTTCGTGCGCTCGGCTGGCTGGATCGCCGCGCGCGTGCTGCCGCGCGTGGCGCTGATGGTGGCGTTTGCAGGGCTGGCCCTGCCGCTGACGGGGCTGGGCGCCTGGGGCTGGCAGCCGCCGGCCGGCTGGGCCGCAGGCCTGGGCTTTGCCGCCTCCATGCTGCTGGCGTTGCTGCTGTCCACGGCACTGGTCATGCTGCTGAACGTTGCCGCTGCCGCCGCGCTCAATGAAAAAGGCATCAACACGCTGGCCGCGCCCGTGGTCATCGTGCTGTCGGGCAACCTGCTGCCGCTGGCGCTGATGCCCGACGCCTGGCAGGCCGCGCTGCTGCTGCAGCCGCTGGCGGGCGTGATGGACATCCCTGCGCGCATCTATTTCGGCCAGATGGCCGGCGCGCAGATGCTGGCCTGCCTGGCGCTGCAGGTGTTGTGGATTGCCGTGATCGTGGCCCTGGGCCGCGCGGCCATGGCGCGCACCATGCGCCGGCTCGAAGTGCAGGGAGGGTGAAGACCATGGCCAAGCACAAAGGATCGCTGTCCATGTTCCTGCGCCTGGCGCTGGCCTCGCTGGGCGGGCAGGCGCGCTACCCGGCCTCGGCGCTGATGCTGACCCTGGGCCAGTTCCTGGTCACGGGCATCGAGGTCATCGCCGTCTGGGCGCTGTTCCACCGGTTTGGCGAGGTGCAGGGCTGGCGCATCGGCGAAGTGGCCGTGTTCTATGGCCTGGTGAACTGCATGTTCGCCCTGGCCGATGCGCTGGGCCGGGGCTTCGACGTGCTGGGCACGCAGTTCCTGCGCACGGGCGCCTTCGACCGCCTGCTGCTGCGCCCGCGCCCCGTGTGGCTGCAGCTCATGGGCCATGACGTGCGCATCAGCCGCCTGGGCCGCCTGCTGCAGGGCCTGCTGGTGCTGGGCTTTGCCACGGCCCAGGGCGCCGTGGTGTGGACGCCCCAGGCCGTCGCCGTGGCGCTGTTCGCCGTGGCGGGCGGCGTGGCGCTGTTCCTGGGCATCCTGGTGCTGCAGGGTGCGCTCTCGTTCTGGACCGTGGAAAGCCTGGAAGCCGCCAATGTGCTGAGCTACGGCAGCGTCGAGGCCGCCCAGTACCCGCTGGCCCTGTACGCGCAGTGGTTTCGCCGCCTGTTGACCTTCGCCGTGCCGCTGGCCTGCGTGGCCTACTACCCGGCGCTGGCTGTGCTGGGCAAGCCCGACCCGCTGGGCGCACCAGCCTGGCTGGGCTGGGTCTCGCCGCTGGCCGGCTTTGCCTTCCTCTGGCTGGCCTCGGGCGCCTGGCGCATGGGGGTGAAGCATTACGCGTCCACGGGCAGTTGAAGCCGCCGCAGGCGCCGGTGCACCACAGGCTCTAGACTGCGCGCTTGCCTTACTCCGGACACCAGACCATGACAGCAGATGAACGCTTCGCCCAGGCCGCCCTTGAGCTCGGCCACCGCTTCGATGGCGAGATCAAGATAGGCGGCAACTACAGCCCCGTCGTGCGCGACGGCCAGCAGCTGTTCGTCAGCGGGCAGATTCCCCGCGTGGGCGATGAAGTGCTCTACGTGGGGACGGTCGGCGCCGGGATCGACCTGGCATCGGCCAGAACGGCCGCCGCCATCTGTGCCATGCGGGCCCTGGCCTTCGTGCAGCGCGCGGCCGGCTCGCTCGATGCCGTGCGCGCCGTTGCACGCATCACCGTCTATGTGCGCTCGGCGCCCGATTTCACCCAGCAAAGCGAGGTGGCCGATGGCGCCTCCGACCTCATCGCCCGGGTGCTGGGCCCCGTGGGTGCCCACACGCGCACTTCGGTGGGCGTGCTGCAGCTGCCCAAGGGTGCGGCCGTGGAGCTGGACCTGATCGCCCGCGTGGACTGATCGCGCTACCCCTATCCCTATTCCTATCCCTGGCCCGCCGGCGTTTCGTTGCGCGCCTTCCAGGCCCGCAGCGCCTGGCGGTACTCGTCCATGGCCAGGTCATAGCTGTCGAAGATGCAGGGGTCGCAGCCATTGCCGCAGCAGGCGTCCAGGTCGGGCTGCTCGGGCGGTTGGGGCATGGGGTCGGCGGAATCTGGAATCGGCGCGGTGGTCATGGGCTCGATTGTCTCGCGCTGCTTGTGGCGTTGTTTTGTACGGTTTTTGAGGAGGCAGGCCATGCAGGCTGGCGATCAGAGCAAACAGGATGAGATTGCGCAATTTCTCGCTGAGGAGGACGCCGCCGAACGCAGAAAGGCCGAGCCGCCGCCCGAGGAAGCCGTGCGGGATCTTGCCCTCTGGCGCTCGCCCCGGGTCGGAGCGCTGAACCCGACGCGGCAGGACAATCCGCTGTGGCACTGGATGGTGCGCACGCGCTGGAGCGCCTATGGCGCGAACGAACTTCTGCGTGGACCGTCGCCCTTTGCGCAAGGGCCCATGTGGTGCTTTGCCCGGTATGGCAAGAGCGAGACGGTGCTGGCCGATGGCCGGGTCGTGCACATCGGCGGCGAGCACGAAGACAGCTGCGATCCCGACTTCTTCATCTACAACGATGTCATCGTCATCGACGCGAATGGCGGCATCGCCATCCACGGCTACCCGGACGATGCCTTCCCTCCCACCGATTTCCACAGCGCCACGCTGGTGGGTGACGCCATCTTCATCATTGGCGGCCTGGGCTACCGGCACCAGCGCATGCCGGGGATGACGCGGGTGTACAAGTTGCTGCTGGACAGCATGCGCATCGAGGCGGTTCCCACGCATGGCGAGGCGCCCGGCTGGATCTATCAGCATGAGGCCTGTCTGGCAGGCGATGGGAGAACCATCGTGGTGAGCGGTGGCGAGCGTTGGTTTGGCGAGCAATGCCTGACGCCCGAGAACATCGACGACTGGTCGCTGGACACAGTGACCGGCGAGTGGCGGCGATTGACCCGCAGGCCCTGGCAGCGTTGGGCCATGCGGCGTGCCGATGGCAAAGGCAACCGGCTCATGAGCATGCGGCTTGCGCATTCACTGCGCAAATACAAGCACCTGAATCTGCCAACGATCGAGGGCCTGGGTGACGCGCCTGACTTCGAGGCGCTGGACCTGCTCTACCGGATCGATGAGACGGTTGCCCCGCCGGTCCAGGAAGCGGTCGGGGAAATGTACGCCGTGGTGATGGACGGAGTGACGCTGCGCTTCAAGGAAGGCAACCTCCATGTGGAGGCCATCGTCGAGGGGGCGCTGGAGCCGGACAGGCTGCATGCGCTGCGACAGGCCACGCTGGCACTGCTGGCGCGCATTGAAGAGGCTCCGTGGGTGATGGAGGATCTGCCGCGGGAGCCGGATACCGTGGGCTGACGGCACGCTTTCCGTCTGATCAACTCAAACAGCGCGGCGCCGGGAAATCGATCACGCTGCGGATGATCTCGCGCATTTCCGTGATCAGCGGCCGTGCATCGTCGCGGCGCCATTGCACGGTGTAGGTCAGCGGGGCCAGCGCGCTGTGCTTTGCGGCCTCGGCGCCGCCGTCCAGCACGCGCAGGCGGCCGCGTTGCTGCAGGGCCAGGGCCCATTGCTCGGGCATGTAGGTGAAGCCCAGGCCGTCCACCACCATGCCCACCACGGCGCCCCAGCTGTTGCAGGAAAGACGCCGCTCCACGGCCAGGCCGTGGCGGCCCAGCCAGTCGTCCAGCGTGCGCGTGGCGCCCGAGCCGGTGGGCAGGGCGATCAGCAGTTGCTCGCGCACCAGGCGCCGGGGCAGGCCGGTGCCGGCGCGGGCGATGAAGTCGTCGCTGGCGGCCCAGACGAAGCGCACCTGGGCGACCTGCTCGAAGGCCAGGCTGCTGCGCGACGATGGCCCGGCGATGACCACGCAGTCCAGCTCGCCATCGACGATGCGCTGCTCCAGCACCTGGCCGATGTCGGTGTGGGGCTCCAGCTGCAGGTCGGGGTGCAGCTCGGCCACCTTCTGCACCAGCCGGGGCAGCCAGGTCAGGCCGCTGAGTTCGCCAAAGCCGATGCGGCAGCGGCCCTGCAGGCCCACGCTGCGGCCCGCCGCCTCGCGCAGCTGGGCGGCGCCGTGCAGCAGCTCGCGGATGCGCGGCAGCAGCTGCTCGCCCTGGGGCGTGAGTTCGGCGGCGCGGCCGCTGCGGTCGAACAGCTGCACGCCCAGCGAAGCCTCCAGCTCCGCAATGCGCTTGGACAGCGATGAGACCGACAGGTGCACGCGGTCGGCCGCCACGCTGAAGTTCAGGCAGGTGGCGGCCCAGTAGAAGGCTTCGAGCTGTTTGAGGGTCATGGCGACATTCTTCCAAAATCGAAATATCGATTCCTATTTATTTCGCTTTTCTTTGCAGGTTGGCCCTTCTACATTGGCCGGCAATGCCTGCCAACAACGTCCCCTCCACCACCGCCACCGCTTCCGCAGCTGCTGCACCAGCCCCTGCCCGGCCGCCGCGCCGCCTGCGCGGCGTGCTGTCGCTTGACGATTTCGAGCGGCTGGCGCGGCGCCATCTGCCGCGCCCCATCCATGCCTACATCAGCGGGGCGGTGGAGGACAACGCCTCGCTGGCGGACAACCGCCGCGTCTTTGCCGAGCTGGCCTTCGTGCCGCGCGCGCTGGTGGGCGTGGCGCAGCGCGACCCCTCCTTCGAGCTGTTCGGGCGCCGCTACGAAGCGCCCTTCGGCGTGGCGCCCATGGGCATTGCCGCGCTGTCGGCCTACCGGGGCGACCTGGTGCTGGCCCAGGCCGCACAGCAGGCGGGCGTGCCGGCCATCATGAGCGGCTCCTCGCTGATCCGGCTGGAGGAGGTGATGGCGGCCGCGCCCCACACTTGGTTCCAGGCCTACCTGCCGGGTGACCAGGGCCAGATCGATGCGCTGCTGGACCGCGTGGCCGCCGCCGGCGTGCAGACCCTGGTGATCACGGTGGACACGCCCGTGGCCGCCAACCGCGAGAACAATGTGCGCGCCGGTTTCTCCACGCCGCTGCGGCCCGGGCCGGGCCTGGCCTGGCAGGGCATCAGCCATCCGCGCTGGCTGTTCGGCAGCTTTCTCAAGACCCTGTGGCGCCACGGCATGCCGCATTTCGAGAACAACTATGCGCACCGGGGCGCGCCCATCCTGTCGGCCAGCGTGATGCGCGACTTCTCGGACCGCTCCCACCTGGCCTGGCCGCATCTGGCCGCCATCCGCCAGCGCTGGCAGGGGCAGCTCGTGGTCAAGGGCATTCTTTCGGCCGCAGACGCCGTGCTGGCGCGCGATCACGGCGCCGACGGCCTCATCGTCTCCAACCACGGCGGGCGCCAGCTCGACGGCGCCGTGGCACCGCTGCGCGTGCTGCCCGGCATCGTGCGCGCCGTGCCCGGCCTGCCGGTGATGCTGGACAGCGGCGTGCGCCGGGGCACCGATGTGCTCAAGGCCCTGGCCCTGGGCGCGCGCTGCGTGTTCGTGGGCCGGCCCTTCAACTACGCGGCCTCGGTGGCCGGGCCGGCGGGCGTGGCCCACGCCATGGCCCTGCTGCGCGAGGAGGTGCTGCGCGACATGGCCATGCTGGGTGCCACGCGCCTGGACCAGATCACGCCGGCCTGCGTGCGTCACGCGCAGGCCTGGGATGCGTTCTGAGCGGCAAGACAACGGTATCGACACAGACAACAGACACAGACACAGACACAGACGGAGACACAGCAGTGAGCAAGATTCCCGGATTCCATATCCACACCCGGCCCGAGGCCGCCCTTGGCGATGCGCTGCTGCAGCGCTACCGCGGCTTTCCGGTCGCCAATGTCAGCGACGCCATGAGCCGCACCACGGGCACCTCGGCGCTGCGGCCCTTCCATCGCCGCCAGGGGCCGCTGGTGGGCCGTGCGCTGACCGTGCGCACGCGGCCCGGCGACAACCTCATGGTGCACCAGGCCATCGACATCTGCGACCCCGGCGACGTGATCGTGGTGGACGCGGGCGGCGCCGGGCCCAACGCCATCATTGGCGAGATCATGCTGGCGCTGATGATGGCGCGCGGCGCGGCCGGCATCGTCATTGACGGGCTGATCCGCGACAGCGACACCATCGGCCAGCACGGCCTGCCTGTGTATGCGCGCGGCGTCTCGCACCGCGGCCCCTACAAGGACGGCCCCGGCGAGCTGCATGTGCCCGTCAGCATCGACGGCATGGTCGTCCACCCGGGCGACCTGGTGCTGGGCGACGGCGACGGCCTGCTGGCCGTGCCCGCCGCCGAGGCCGCCGCCATTGCCGACCGCGTGGAGGCCATACAGCGCGACGAGGCCGATGTGCTTGCCGCCATTGCCGCAGGCCGCGCCGACCGTTCCTGGGTGGTGCGCACGCTGGCCGCCAAGGGGGTGCTGTGATGGATCGCCGCGTTGTCCGTTTCGACTACTGGCTGGATGCGGCCTTCGACCGCATCGTCTCGGCCGCGCCTGGCGTGCAACTGATCACCTGCCGGCGCGAGGGCGACGATGCCGCCGCCTGGCAGGCCCTGGCCGGCGCCCGGGTCTACCAGATCACGGCCGCCAAGGACGAGCTGCCGCGCCACTGGTTCGCCACGGCGGACCTGCTGGCGCGCTGCCCCGATCTGCTGGCCGTGTCCTCCAGCGGCTCGGGCTGCGACACCATCGACATCGAGGCCTGCACGCGCGCCGGCGTGGCCGTGATGAACCAGTCGGGCGGCAACGCGGATTCGGTGGCCGAGATGGTCATCGGGCTGATGCTGTCCGTGCTGCGCCGCATCAACGAATCCGACCGCCTGCTGCGCGCCCCTGCCCGGGGCTTCAGCCGCGAGGACGTGATGGGCCACGAGCTGCGCGGCCGCACCCTGGGCCTGGTGGGCGTGGGCGAGGCCGGCAGCCGCGTCGCGGCCCTGGGCCGGGCCTTCGGCATGCAGGTGATCGGCTGCGACCCGGCCTACGACGCGGCCGGCCTGGCGGCGCGCGGGGCCGAGGCCGTCGGCTTCGACGAACTGCTGCAGCGCGCTGACATCGTCTCCCTGCACTGCCCGCGCGATGCCTCCACGCTGGGGCTCATGGACGCCGCTGCCTTTGCGGCCATGAAGCCGGGCGCCGTCTTCGTGAGCACGGCGCGCGGCGGTATCCATGACGAGGCCGCCCTGCACGCCGCCCTGGCCAGCGGCCACCTGGCCGGCGCCGGGCTCGATGTCTGGGACCAGGAGCCGCCGCCCGCCTCCCATCCGCTGCTGGCCCTGCCCCAGGTGGTGGCCACCTTCCACACCGCCGGTGTCACGCACGAGGCCCGGCGCAACAACGCCGAGCTGGCCGCCACCCAGATCGTGCAACTGCTGGCCAATGGCCAGCGGCCCGCGCGCCTGGTCAATCCCGAGGTCTGGCCGCATGCGCGCGAGCGCATCGCCCGGGCCTTGGGCCTGTCCCCTTCCCCGTCCCGTTACCCGCCCTTTTCCCCGTCCCGTTGAGCCGCTTCCTTCACCATGACTACAAAGCCTCTCAGACCACTGCAAGAGGCGACCCAGGAGACAAAGATGACACAGCAAGCAAGGCGCGCATTGTGCGCAGGCCTGGCCGCCGCCTGCATGGCGCTGCCGGCCCTGGCCCAGGCCCAGGCGCAGAGCGAGGCTGCCTATCCCTCGCGCAACATCGAGATGATCGTGGCCTACGGGCCCGGCGGCGGCACCGACCTGGTGGCGCGGCTGCTGGCCCGCCATCTGGAAAAGAAGCTGGGCGGCAGCGTGGTCGTGCTCAACCGCCCCGGCGCGGGCGGCGGCATCGGCTTTGGCGAACTGGCGCGGGCCAAGCCGGACGGCTACACCATCGGCTTCATCAACACGCCCAACGTGCTGACCATCCCCATCGAGCGCAAGAGCAGCTTCCACTGGAGCCAGTACGACCTGCTGGGCAACCTGGTGGACGACCCGGGCGGCTTTGCCATCCACAACAGCAACGCCATCACCACGCTGGCCGGCCTGGCCGCCTACGCCCGGGCCAACCCCGGCGCCGTGACCGTGGGCACCACGGGCACGGGCTCGGACGACCACCTGGCCATGCTGCTGTTCGCCAAGGCCACGGGCACGCAGCTCACCCATGTGCCCTACAAGGGCGCGGGCGAGGTGCGCGCCGCCGCCACGGGCCAGCAGATCACCATCGGCGCCATCAACGTGGGCGAGGTGCTGGCCTACCAGAAGGGCGGCACTCCCATCCGCCTGCTGGGCCAGATGTCGGCCGCGCGCAGCTCGCTGGCGCCGCAGGTGCCTACGTTCAAGGAGCAGGGCATCGATATCGAACTGGCCTCCCTGCGCGGCCTGGCCGCGCCCAAGGGCTTGCCCGAAGGCGTGCGCAAAAAGCTGGTCGATGCCGTGGCCACCATCGCGGCCGACCCGCAGTTCAGGCAGCAGGCCGAGGCCATGTACGCGCCGCTGCGCTATCTGGCGCCACCGGCCTACGCGGCCGAACTGGAGCGCACCGAGGCCGGCTTTCGCAAGCTCTGGACCGAAATGCCCTGGCAGGACGGCAAGCCCTGAAGGCCATGCCCATGCCAACCTTCGAATTCACAAGGACGACCGTCATGCACTGTCTGCCGCGCCGCAGCCTGGCTGCGCTGGCCCTGTGCGCCCTGGCCCTGCCGGCCCTGGCGCAAGGCCCCATCACCCTCATCGTGGGCTGGCCTGCGGGCGGCCCTTCCGACAACGTGGCGCGGCTGGCGGCCACGCGCATGAGCGAGGCCCTGGGCCAGCCCATCACCATCGACAACCGGGCCGGCGCGGGCGGCAACCTGGGCAGCGACGCGGCAGCCCGCGCAAGGCCCGATGGCAACACCATCATGCTGGCCACCGTGGCCTCGCACGGCCTGAACTCCGCGCTCTACGCCAAGCTCAACCACGACCCGCTCAAGGACTTCGCGCCCATCGGCATGATCACCACCTCGCCCAGCGTGCTGCTGGTGCCCGTGGCCTCGCCGCTGCGCTCGGTCAACGATCTGCTGGAGGCGGCGCGCGCCAGGCCGGGCCAGCTCAACTACGGCTCGGGCGGCGTGGGCTCCAGCCAGCATCTGGCCGGCGCCAGCTTCAAGCAGCTCACGGGCGTGGATGTCACCCACATCCCCTACAAGGGCACGGCCCCGGCCATGACCGACCTGATGGCGGGCCGCGTGGACTTCGTGCTCACCACCGGTGCCATCCCCTTCATCCGTTCAGGCAAGCTGCGCGCCCTGGCCGTCGCCTCGCGCCAGCGCCTGCCGGCCCTGCCCGATGTACCAACGTTCGAGGAAGCAGGCGTCAAGGGCTTCTACACCGACTCCTGGTACGGCCTGGTTGCCCCGGCCGGCACGCCGCGCGCGGCGCTGGAGCGCCTGAACGGCGCACTGGCCACGGCGCTGCGCAATCCCGAGGTGCAAAAGCAGTTCATCGACCAAGGCTCGCTGCCCGTCAAGCCCATGGGCGTGGACGCGTTCTGGCGCTTCGTGCGCGAGCAGATGCCCGTGGCGGCCGAGCAGGTGCGGGTGTCGGGGGCCAGAGCCGAGTGAGCGCAGCCGGGGGCGGGCGGCCACGCAGGATCGGCACGGGTGCCTGCGCAGCCGCAATGCAGCCAGCGTGTCACTTGCAGGTCACTGGCAGGTCACTGGTAGTTGAGCGTGAAGGTGGCCCGTCCGTTGGCCAGGCCCGTGGTGACGGAGGGCTGGGTCTGGACATAGCGCGCCGTCAATGGAATCACGTGGTTGCTGGTGTTTGGGGTGATGGTGCCCGCCTGCCACTGGTTGGGATTGCCGAAGTTGGCGGAGTCCTCGCCGTAGCTGATGACCTTGTCGCTGCTGCGGATCTGGATGCCGATGCCGGCAGCCCCTCCGGTCACCGTCAGCACATCGGAGCGGTTGGCGGCATCGTTGGCATCCGTGAGCGTGACGAACGGGCGCAGGGTGGAATTGGCTTCGCCCCCGGTGCATATCAGTTCCAGATCGAATGGCTGGGGCGCGGAGGTAGCGCCTATCCCGTTGAACAGTGACCTGTTGATTCGCTGCAGGTTCACGGCGATGTTGCTCGTCTTCACCCGGCAACTGGCGCCTGTGCGCACCACGGTGCTGCCGGTCGCCTTCACGATCCAGTTATTGCAAAGGCTATTGCAGTCAAACCGGGCGGATGAATAGCTGCTGACGCTGAAAGTGCCCGATTGAACGGCGCCTGTCTTGATGAGTTGCATCCATATGGTTTGCTCATGTACATCATTCCTTAGCCATCCCGTGGCTCCTGCATTGTTGGACGTAGTGGTGATGGACATGGTTTTGCCATTGGGGAAATTCCTGGCTTTCCATATGGCACGCCAACGGATTCCTATTCCGCGCAAAGATGTGGAGTAGATATCGCCGTCCAGCGTAGTGGCGTTCATGATTTGGGGCCATATTTCTGAAGATGGCCCCGAAAGCACACTGTAGGAAATTGTGTCGAGGGTGGATTTGACCATGGGCGATTCCCATAGCACTGATCCATTCATGATATTTCCTGCGGGAACGTTGATGATTTCCGGTAATTGGATGGTGGACGACGCCGGGGTAAATATGCCTCCATAAATGGAGCTTACAGAAAAGCAAAGCGTTGCCGTAATGAGAAAATATCTGATTTTTTTCATATGAATGAAACCGGAAACGATGCAGGAGAGTTTGATGGGCGCGCTCCAAAGTCTATTCCTATGATTGATGGAAATCCATAGGATCATTCTGATATTGGCAATGCTTTTTCATGACTCCAATGCCGTGTTCCGTCCGCTGCCGTGGCGCGGCATGGCCACCGGGTCCGGCCTGCGGCACACCGGGCGCAAGCGGCGCCAACGACGTGGGCGGCCGCCTGGGCACGGCCACTACGGGCGACGCCTTTGCAAGACGCCTGGGCTAAGCCCGGGGCTCAACCCCGCCTGCGCGCCGCCAGCCCCTGCACCACGGCCGCCAGCCGGTCGATTTCCTCGGTGGTGTTGTAGAAGGCCAGCGAGGGCCGCACCGTGGTCTCCACGCCGAAGCGCCTGAGGATGGGCTGGGCGCAGTGGTGGCCGGTGCGCACGGCGATGCCTTCGGCGTTGAGCGCCTCGCCCACCTCGGCCGTGGTCCAGCCCTTGAGCACGAAGGACAGCACGCTGGCCTTGTCGGCTGCCGTGCCGATCAGGCGCAGGCCGGGGATGGGCGCCAGCGCCTGCGTGCCGTACTGCAGCAGATCGTGCTCGTAGCGCGCGATGCGCTCCATGCCCAGGGCCTGCACGTAGTCGATGGCGGCGCCCAGGCCCACGGCGTCGGCAATGTTGCCGGTGCCGGCCTCGAAGGTGTTGGGCAGGGGCTGGTAGACGGTTTTCTCGAAGGTCACGTCGGCGATCATGTTGCCGCCGCCCTGCCAGGGCGGCATGTCCTCCAGCACCTCGCGCCGTCCCCAGACCACGCCGATGCCCGTGGGCCCGAAGACCTTGTGGCCCGAGAACACGAAGAAGTCCGCACCGATGGCCTGCACGTCCACGGCCATGTGCGAGACCGACTGCGCGCCATCGACCAGGGCCCGGGCGCCCGCCTGGTGGGCCAGCTCCACGATCTGCTGCACGGGCACGACCGTGCCCAGCGCGTTGGAGACCTGGGTGACGGAGACGATCTTGGTGCGCGGGTTCAGCAGCCTGCGGTATTCATCGATGAGCACCTGGCCCGAGTCGTCCACCGGGATCACGCGGATCTTCGCGCCCTTGGCGGCCGCCAGCTGCTGCCAGGGCACGATGTTGGCGTGGTGCTCCAGGTGGGAGACGATGATCTCGTCGCCCTCGCCCACATGCTGCCAGCCCCAGCTCTTGGCCACGAGGTTGATGGCCTCGGTGGTGCCGCGCACGAAGATGACCTCGTTCACGTCGGGCGCGTTGATGAAGCGGCGCACGCGCTCGCGCGCGCCCTCGTAGGCGTCGGTGGCGCGCGCGGCCAGTTCATGGGCTGCGCGGTGGATGTTGGAGTTCTCGTGTTCGTAGAAGTGGCGAATGCGCTCTATCACCGCGCGCGGCTTGTGCGTGGTGGCCGCGTTGTCCAGCCAGGCCAGGGGCCGGCCGTTGACGCGCTCGGACAGGATGGGAAAGTCCCGGCGCACGGCATGCACGTCGAAGGGCGCCTGCACGCCGGCCGCTCCATGCCTTGCCCCGTGCGAAGCCTGCTGGCGCTGCAGCGGATGGGCCGGCGTGGTGTAGCCGGAGGGCAGCACCACGGGATCGACAAAGTAAAAGCGCGGCTCGGCCGAAGGCACGGCGGACGCAATGCCGGGCCCTTCTGTGGGCACGCCGATGCGCGGCACGGCGGGTGCCGCAGGTGCAGCAGATGCAGCAGATGCAGCAGGTGTCGCAGGTGCAGCAGGTGCCGTGAACGGGAGCGCGGCCAGCGCATCCAGCGGATCGCCCTGGCGCTGGGGCACGCCCAGCACCTGCGATCCCAGGCGCGGCTCGTAGGCGGGCAGGGCGCTCACGACATGGTCGGGCACGCCGTTGCCGGCCTGGGCATGGGGCAGCAGCGCGGGCGCGCGGTGGGCCAGCGAGGCCAGCGGCGCGGGCGAGGCCGGCAGCAGGTTGCTGCCCGGCGCCAGGCCCTGCGGGATGGGCGTGCCCGGCACGCCGGGGCCCAGGCCTGCGGGGCTGGCCAGCGGCGAGCCGGGCGGCGCCACGTTCACGGGGGCCTGCACGCCAGCAGGCAGGCCGGGAAGACCCGGAAGACCCGGCAGGGCAGGAGCCGATCCCGGTGCGGCGGAGAACAGGGCGTTGGCCATGCGCGCCAGCGCCTCGGGGTCGAAGGGCGCCTGGGGCGCCACGGAGGTGATTGCAGACACGGTCAACGCCCGGCCTCTTTACTTGTAGGTGTCGGGATAGTCGTGGTACTTGCCGATCTCGACATCGTCGAGCACGGCCAGCGCGTCGGGCGTGAGCACGGCCAGCGAGCAGTACAGCGAGATCAGGTAGGACGCGATGGCATGGTTGTTGATGCCCATGAAGCGCACCGACAGGCCCGGGCTTTGCTCGCCCGGCAGGCCGGGCTGGTACAGGCCGACCACGCCCTGGCGCTTGTCGCCCACGCGCAGCAGCAGGATCTTGCTCTTGCCATCGGCCACGGGCACCTTGTCCGAGGGGATCAGCGGAATGCCGCGCCAGGTGATGAACTGCGAGCCGAACAGGCTGACCGTGGGCGGCGGCGTGCCGCGGCGCGTGGCCTCGCGGCCGAAGGCGGCAATGGCCAGCGGATGGGTCAGGAAGAAGGCGGGCTCCTTCCAGACCTTGGTCAGCAGCTCGTCCAGGTCGTCGGGCGTGGGCGCGCCGGTCAGCGGGAAGATGCGCTGCTCGTCCGTGACCTGGGCCAGCAGGCCGTAGTCGGGGTTGTTGATCAGCTCGCTTTCCTGGTTCTCCTTGATGGTCTCGATGGTCAGGCGCAGCTGTTCCTTGATCTGGTCATGCGGGCTGCTGTAGAGGTCGGAGATGCGCGTGTGCACATCCAGGATGGTGGAGACGGCGTTGAGAAAGTACTCGCGCGGCTGCTCCTCGTAGTCCACATAGGTGCGCGGCAGCTGGTTGTCTTCCTGCTTGGCCGTGCAGGTGACCTTGATGGCCTCCGGGTTCTTGACGCGGTTGAGGCGGTAGATGCCCGCCTCCACCGGCGACCATTGCAGCAGGTGCGTCAGCCAGCGCGGGCTGATGGTCGAAAGCTGGGGAACGGTTTTGGTTGCGTTGGCCAGTTGCCGCGCGGCGTTGTCGCCTAGCGCGGTCGTGCCGCCCACTGTTGCCGACATGTGCAGACTCCGTGATCAGTTCAGGAAAAAGGGAAGGGGAAGGAGGGGAAACAGGGCCAGTGTCCCGGCCCGCGCACATGTCTTCAACATGCTATAGCCGCCAAGCGCAGGCCGCGCACCAGCTGGTCGTGGGCCACGGTCTCGCCGCGCATGACCAGGGCCGAGGGCTGCACGCCCAGCGAGACGGCCAGCTTCTCCACGGTCAGCAGCGAGGCGATGACGCGGCCGCGCTCTATCTCTCCCACGTAGGAGCGGTTCAGGTCCGAGTGCTCGGCCAGCCGCTCCTGCGACCAGCCATGGGCCTCGCGCGCCTGGCGCACGGCAATGCCGAAGCTGGTGACAAGACGGGTGCTCATAGGGCCACCTCCCGGGGCTGCTGCGCGTGCTCGCGCGCATGGGCCTGGGTGACGTGGGCGCCGGGCGGCACGTCCTCGGTCACCCAGACATTGCCGCCGATGACGGCGCCGCGCCCCAGCGTGACGCGGCCCAGGATGGTGGCGCCCGCGTAGATGACCACGTCGTCCTCCACCACCGGATGGCGCGCCAGGCCCTTGCGCAGGTGGCCGTGCTCATCGGTGGGAAAGCGCTTGGCGCCCAGGGTGACGGCCTGGTACAGCCGCACGCGCTCGCCGATCACGGCGGTCTCGCCGATCACCACGCCCGTGCCGTGGTCCATGAAAAAGCCCCGCCCGATCTTCGCGCCCGGGTGGATGTCGATGCCCGTCTGCGCATGCGACAGCTCGG
This sequence comes from Delftia sp. 11MD, assembly GCF_050907895.1. NCBI lineage: Bacteria > Pseudomonadati > Pseudomonadota > Betaproteobacteria > Burkholderiales > Comamonadaceae > Delftia > Delftia sp. 11MD. The sequence goes on from NZ_CP194333.1 coordinate 929,692, forward strand.
CCACGATGCGCGCCAGCAGCGGCTGCTCCAGCAGGTACAGCTGGTGGGCCAGGCGGTGGTGGATCATGGCCAGCACGCCCGGATAGCACAGCAGCACCTCGTCCACGCTGCGCGCGGCGGGATCGCCCTGGAAGGCGGCCAGCACGTCGCTGTCGAGCAGGCGGCGGATCTGGGGCAGGGACTCGGCAAAGGCGCGGGCGATGTCCAGCGCCATGGCATCGGCGCCCGCTGCCGTGTGGGGCGCGGACAGCCGCAGCTCCAGCCGTATCTGGCCCAGCAGCGCATGCAGGGCCGAGTCCAGCTGGTGGGCCACGAAGATGTCCTCGCTTTCCTGGCGCAGGTCGTGCGGGCCCAGGCGCATGGGAAACAGGGCTGCCTTGAGCTGGTCGATGAGGGTGGAAAGCGCGTCGCGCGAGGGAAACTCGCGTGCCCCGGGCTCCTGGGTGCGGCCGTGCGCCTCGCGCCATTCGCGGCGCGCCGCATGCAGGTTCTGGGTGAGTCCGGCAATGTCGAAACTGGCCATCTGCGTGCTCCTTCAGTCTTGAATCCAGGGCAGGCCGTGGAAGCGCCAGCCGTCGTTTTTGCCGCGCTGCTGGCGCGCGTCGATCTCGCCCTCGAAGCCTTCGAGCACGTTGAACACATGGGCGAATCCGGCCTGGGCGGCCGCCTGGGCCGCCAGCACCGAGCGCTTGCCGCTGCGGCACAGCAGCAGGGCCACGGCCTCCTTGCCGCCGTGCGGGGCCAGGCGCGCTTCCAGCTCGCGGGCAAAGCGCGGGTTGCGCGTCAGGGCCGTGCCCGTGGCCCAGGGCACGTGCAGGGTGCCGGGCACCTGGCCGACGAACTTGCGTTCCTCGGCCGTGCGCACATCGACCAGCACGGCCTGGCCGGCCTGCACCAGCGCCCAGGCCACGGGCGGGCGCACGCCGCCTGCGTGGCCCAGCCCCTGTGCGCGGGCGTGGTCCTGTGCCTCCTGCAGCGCCCGGGGCAAGGCGGTTTCCAAAGTGAGGGCTGTCATGTCGTCGTCCTTGCGGAGAGTTCGCGGGTTGGTGGCTATGGGCACCAATCTAAGAACTTCGCGGCAAGCCACCAACGAACAAGAGCGGCGTTTGATAGAAGCAAAACGTCTATGAAGGCGCCGCGCGGCGCCATGCCCGCTTCGGGCGATCAGGCCGTCAGCACCCGCTGCAGCATCCACAGGTTCAGCGACACCACCAGGGCCGCGCAGCCCCACAGCACTGCCGACATCCTTGGGCCAAAGGCCAGCTCGCCCAGCGTCTTGCGCCGCGTGGTGAACAGCAGCAGCGGCACGATGGCAAACGGCAATTGCAGGCTCAGCACCACCTGGCTGAATACCAGCAGGGCGCTGGCGCCGGTGCTGCCGAACCAGGCGGTGGCCACCACGGCGGGCACGATGGCGATGCAGCGCGTCAGCAGGGCGCGCAGCGCGGGCGACAGGCGGATCTGCAAGAAGCCTTCCATCACGATCTGCCCGGCCAGCGTGCCCGTGACCGAAGAACTCAGCCCCGAGGCCAGCAGCGCCACGCCGAACACCGCGCTGGCGATGCCCACGCCCAGCAGCGGCGACAGCAGGTGGTAGGTGTCCGACAGCTCGGTCACCGGCGCCTGGCCGGGCCGGTTGAACGCGCCGGCCGCCACCACCAGGATGGCGGCGTTCACGAACAGCGCCAGCCCCAGCGCCACCGTGGAGTCCAGCGTGGCCAGGCGGATGGCCTGGCGCGTGCCCTGGAGCGTGGTGTCATGCCGGCGTGTCTGCACGATGGACGAATGCAGGTAGAGGTTGTGCGGCATCACCGTGGCCCCCACGATGCCCACGGCCAGGTACAGCATCTGCGGATTGGCCACGATCTCCATGCCCGGCAGCAGCCCGCGCAGCACGGCCGCCACGGGCGGCTGCAGCCACACCAGCTGGGCGGCAAAGCACAGGCCGATCAATGCCACCAGGGCGATCACCACCGACTCCAGGCAGCGAAAGCCCCGGCTTTGCAGCGCCAGGATCAGCATCACATCCACCACCGTGATGCACACGCCGGCCAGCAGCGGCAGGCCGAACAGCAGGTTCAGGCCGATGGCCATGCCCAGCACCTCGGCCAGGTTGCAGGCCACGATGGCGATCTCGCAGAAGAACCACAGCACCAGGTTGATGCGCGGTGAAAACTGCGCGCGGCAGGCCTGGGCCAGGTCCCGCCCGCTGGCCAGGCCCAGGCGCACGGCCGCCGCCTGGAACAGCATGGCCATCAGGTTGGAGGCAAAGATCACCGCCAGCAGCGAGTAGCCGAACTGCGAGCCGCCCGCGATGGAGGTGGCCCAGTTGCCCGGGTCCATGTAGCCCACGGCCACCATGTAGCCGGGCCCGGCAAACGCCAGCACGCGGCGCGCGTTGTCTGAGCGGCTGTCGCCGCGCGGCACGGCAATGCTGCGATGCACCTGCGGCAGGCTGGGCGTGCCCGCGTGGCCGTGGTCCGGTTCGATGGCGCCGAAGCGGCCCTGTTCAGCCGCAAGCACGGTGTCGTTCATGGGGGCCTTTCCGCCGGCGGGGGCACGCGGTTGCAGGGGGGATGCCTATCGAGCGGTCGGCACCAGGCCGCTGGCGGGCGCAATGGCTGCGGCGGCGGGTGCGGCATCGGTGCCTGCGCCGCGCCACAGCGCCACGAGATCTCCGGTCACGACGACCGCGCCGGCCAGCACAATCAGGCTGCCCACGCAGCGGCGCGCCACGGTGGAAGGTTTCAGGCGCCGTGGCGTGCGGCCCGGCGTGCTGGCCGGCGTGCGGGGGGCGGATGAGGAAGGCAGAAGGGACATCATGGCAACTCCTTGGCAGGGGAACGCTTGTCTCGGGCCAGCCCCGGGGAAGCCCGCCTGCCCCGGCCGGTGCGGGGCAGGCGGGCGGTCCGCGTCAGGCGTAGGCGCTGCTCATCACCAGCGAGCCGTTCACGCCGGACGGGAAGAACCCGCCCTTGGTCGCCGTGTCCTTGGTCAGGTACACGATGTTCAGCACGTCGCCCGGCGAGCGGCTGTAGGCGATGCCGTTGGCATCCAGCGGCACGATGTTGGACGTGGTGGCATCCCCCGTGATGCCCTGGTCCACGTCGGTGGAGCCGTCCAGGCTGTCGCGCGCATCCGAGATGGCGCCGGCCGCCGTGCGCAGCGCGGGCGTGGCCAGTCCCTTGGCGTACAGCACCGTGCGCACCAGGCCTGCGTGGTAGGCCTCGGCGGCCAGGATGCCGGCGGCTGCCTCCAGATAGGTCTTGTTGGTGATCAGCGGCGATGCGCCCTTGTAGGCGGTGACGCCCACGTCCTCGAAGATGAAGGCCCCCAGCAGGAAGTTCTCGTCACTCGCATAGGGATCGAAGGCCGTGCCCGCGCCCACCAGCCCGGCCGCTCGCGCGGCCACCGAGAAGGCGCCGTTCGGGTCGGTTCCGCCGATGTCGATCTGCGGCTGCGCCACCGCTGCCGAGCCCAGCGCCGCTCGCAGGAAGGCCACGTGGGCGATCTCGTCCTGGGCGATCTCCTTGGCGTACTGCGCCACCACGGGATCCTTGAAGGCCACGGCACGGCCGCCCGTGATGGCGCCCTGCGTGCCCACGCCCGACTGCAGGTTGGCGGGCAGGCCGGTGCCGAACACCGCGTAGTGATAGAACTGCGACTCCAGATACTCCAGGTTGAGGGCGAAGTTCAGGATCTCCGCATCCGTGGGCCCGTTGGCCTGCGCATTCGCATCGCCCCCGCCGCCGCCGCAGGCGGACAGGATCACCCCGCCCGCCATGCCCACGGCCACGCCGCTGGTCTTGCGGAAGAACTGGCGCCTGTCCTCCAGCTTCTTGGCACGTTTTTGCAAAACCCCGATCAACACTGATTCGTCGGACATGATGGTTCCTCTCGGTTCGCGGCAGGCGCGAACGGTCAACGTGAAGAATGCGCCTCCGGCCGAAAGCACACGGGTGTGGCGAAAGCGCGTTCCACTGAAGAGGTGGCCACCTGCTCCAGGGGAATGGGATGCGTCCCCGCTATCCGGCAGTACGCAGGCCGCGCAGGTCTGGATGTGCCGCAATTGAAAGTGGTTGTAATTTTTTGTGTTTGACGTCGATCGCCGTTTTTTTTGAATCCAGACCCCGCTGCGCTGCGTATCCAGATCAGCCGGAATCGTTCGGCTTGTCATCAACCCGCTAGGAGCATTCCATGGTCTCGATTCAAAACACCCGCAAGCTGGCCTCGTTCGGCCTGGCCATCGTGATGTCGGCTGCCTCCGTGGCTGCCATGGCCGATGTGATGGTGGGCGGCGCACCCATGCTGCCGTCCAAGGACATCATCGACAACGCCGTCAACTCCAAAGACCACACCACCCTGGTCGCAGCCGTCAAGGCGGCGGGCCTGGTCGATACGCTCAAGGGCCCGGGTCCGTTCACCGTGTTCGCGCCCACCAATGCCGCCTTCGAGGCCCTGCCCGCAGGCACGGTGGACACCCTGCTCAAGCCCGAGAACAAGGGCACGCTGACCACCGTGCTGACCTACCACGTGGTGGCCGGCAAGTGGGATGCGGCGGCGCTGTCCAAGATGATCAAGGACGGCAAGGGCATGGCCAGCATCAAGACCGTCAGCGGCGGCACGCTGGTGGCCAAGTCCAGCGGCTCCAAGATCATGCTGACCGATGAAAAGGGCGGCATGGCCACGGTGACCATCCCCGACGTCTACCAGTCCAACGGCGTGATCCACGTGATCGACAAGGTGCTGCTGCCCAAGTGAGCGGCACAGGCAGCGAGCGGGCCGGCCACTGACCGCCGTGGTCAGTGGCCGGAGCCTTGCGCCTTCGCCATGCGCCTTGCGGGCGCAACGCCGCAAGCCGCTGCCGGCGTCCCGGCCTGCGCGGCCAGCTTGGACAGCCGCCAGCGCGTCAGGTCGTCCGCGCCGGGGCCGGCCTCCACGCGCAGCTCGGAAAAGGGCACGCTCTGGCCCGACTCCTCCTCCACCAGCGCCAGCCGCAGGGGCGTGCCCGACTGCGCACGCACAAAGCGCATGGGCGGCTGCGCTTCTTGCTGCAGGCGCCACCGGTCGCCGACCTGGGCCAGCGCCTGGATCACCAGGGACAGGTCGCGGCCCTTGGGCGTGAGCAGGTACTCGTAGCGGTCCGGGCCGCTTTGGTAGAGGCGGCGCTCGACCAGGCCGGACTGCTCCAGCTGGCGCAGGCGGTCGGTCAGCGTGGCGTTGGTGATGTCCGTGGACTTTCTCAGGTCGTCATAGCGGCTCAGGCCCAGCATCAGGTCGCGCAGCACCAGCATGGCCCAGCGGTCGCCTACGGCCTCCAGCGTGGTGGCGATCGAGCAGGCCATGCCCTCGAAGCTCTTGGATCGCATGGAATTCCTCGTTGTCTGTTCGCGTTGTCGCAGGCCTGGAGTGTCTCAGCAAAACGCAAGCCCGGCCCGCAAAGGTGGATTGCGTGCTTGTAGCTCTAATGATTGAAGTTTATAGTTGAAGCCACTTTCAACCACCGCTTGATCCAAGCAAGGACTTCTCCCATGAGCACGCATCAAGGCACCGCCGTCGTCACTGGCGCCTCCTCCGGCATCGGCGCCGTCTATGCCGATCGCCTGGCCGCACGCGGCCATGACCTGATCCTGGTCGCACGCCGCGAGGACCGGCTGCAGGCGCTGGCGCAGCGCCTGCGCAGCGCGCATGGCCGCGAGGTCGAGGTGGTGGCCGCCGACCTGGCCGACGCCGCCGGCCTGCGGCGCGTGGCGGCGCTGCTGTCGGGTGAGCGTGACATCCGCATGCTGGTGAACTGCGCCGGCCTGGGAGCCCTGGGCCCGGCCGCCCAGGTGGATGCGGGCGAGGTCGATCGCATGGTCATGGTCAACATCCATGCGCTGACGCGGCTGTCGCTGGCGGCAGCGCGGCTGTTCGCCACGCGCGGCCGGGGCACGCTGATCAACATCGGCTCCATCCTGGCCCTGATGCCCTTGCCGGGCGCCTCCAGCTACAGCGCCTCCAAGGCCTATGTGCTGAACTTCACGCGCTCGCTGCAGGCCGAGCTCGCTTCCAGCGGCGTCATGGTGCAGGCCGTGATGCCAAGCCTGGTGCGCTCGGAGTTCTTCGGGGGCAAGCCTTCTCCTTTTCCCGAGCACCTGTTCATGTCGCCCGAGACCCTGGTGGACACGGCCCTGGCGGCGCTGGACCAGGGCGAGGCCATCTGCTTTCCCACGCTGGGCAGCACGACCGCCTGGCTGGACTTTGACCAATCGCGCGCCGATCTCGTCAAGGCGTTGACGCTCAGCGGCGTGCCGGCGGCGCGCTACCAGGCTGCGGATGCAGGCCAGCCGGCCTGACGGCCGCGCTGCGTCGCCACCCCGGATTCCCGTACTCCTCTTTTTGCCCCGGAGAAAGCCATGCCCCTGTGGAAGATCTACCACCCCGAAAACGCCTTCAGCGATGAAGACAAACAGGCCATCGCCCAGCGCATCACGGCCGTCTACGGCGACCTGCCGCGCTTTTACGTGGGCGTGGTGTTCGAGGCCGTGGCGCGCACTTCGTTCTTCATCGGCGGCGAGCCTGCGGATGATTTCGTGCGCATCTCCGTGGACCATATCGCGCGGCAGATCCGCGACGAGGAGACCAAGACACGGTTCCTCGAAGGCGTGCGGCGGCAGCTGTCCCCCTTCATTGCCGACCGGGGCCTGCGCTGGGAGATGCATGTGGACGAGACGCCCTTCAGCCTCTGGAGCATCCAGGGCCTGCGCCCGCCCGTGCCGGGCACGCCCGAGGGGGAGAAGTGGCGCCTGGACAATCGGCCCTCTCCCCTCTGAGGACCTGCCTGCATCTCAGCGCAGCGACAGCCCCGCCGACTGGATCGCGCGGGCGTAGCGCGGGCGCTCGCTTTGCAGGCTCTGGCCCAGGTCGGCAGGGGAGCCGCCCGCCACCTTGAAGCCCATGTGCTCCAGCTGGGCGCGCACATCGGGGGCCTGCAGCACGGTCTGCAGGTCGCGGTTGATCTTGGCGACGATGGGCGCAGGCGTGCCGGCCGGCGCGAAGTAGCCCTGCCAGCTCTCCACCGAGAAGCCGGGCACGCCGGCCTCGGCCATGGTGGGTACCTGGGGCAGGGCGTCGGAGCGGTAGGGCGTGGTCACGGCCAGGGCGCGCAGCTTGCCGGCGCGCACGTACTCGGTCACGGCGGCCAGCGTGATCAGCGTGGCGTCGGTGTGGCCGCCCAGCACGTCCAGCGCGGCCGGGCCACCGCCCGGGTAGGGGATGTAGTTGACCTTGGCGCCCGTCTCCTGCGTGAGGATTTCATGCGCCACATGGGCAATGCCGCCATTGCCGGGCAGGCCCAGGCTGATGCTCTGCGGCTTGGCCTTGGCGCGGGCCAGGTAGTCGCCCAGCGTGTTCAGGCCCGTGCCGGGGTTGACCACCAGCACCTGCGGATTGACCACGGCCTTGATGATGGGCGTGAAGGCCTTTTGCGTGTCGTAGGGCAACTGGGCAAACAGCAGGCCGTTGAGCGTGAGGCCCTCGCCCTGCTGCAGCAGGGTGTAGCCGTCGGGCGCGGCCTTGGCCACCTTGGCCGCGCCGATGGTGCCGCTGGCCCCGGCCACGTTCTCCACCACCACCGACTGGCCCCACAGCGCGGCCAGCTTGTCGGCCAGCGTGCGCGTGAGCTTGTCGGCGCTGCCCCCGGGCGCCACGGGCACGATGATGCGCACCGGCTTGTTCGGAAAGCTGTCGGCCGAGGCCAGGGCCGCAGGCGCGTACAGGGCCAGGGCGGAGAACAGGGGAAGCAGCAGTGCGCGCAGCGCAGACGGGGTGCGGATCATGGGAGTGCCGGAGTGCAGAGAGTCGATGCCCGCAGTCTGGGAGGCTCCTGGCGCGGCGTGAACTAAGCATTGCTGCTATGCATATGCGGCTGCCGCACAACGTGCGTCACGCTTGCGCCACGCATGCCCCACGCATGCGCGCGCAGTGCCCAAAGCTCATATCCATATCTGCAATGCGTCGTTGGCGCCGGGGCGGGAGAGGCCTAACTTCGTGTCCTCCCGCGAACGTCCTCCCAGGCACTCCCATGACACAGACCCATCTCTCCATCGACTTCAGCGGCAGCGACGTGGCCAGCCGCCGCGCAGCCGCCATCACCGGCTTCATCGCCACGGCCCGGCGCCTGCTCCCCGATCCCGAGCGGGCCACGCCCGAGCAACTGCAGGCCGTGGCCCGCGAGCTGGAGGCGCTGGGCCTGCAGCGCGAACTGTTCCCGCATGCGCACTTCCCCGTCTCGGCCAGCAACCCGGCCCAGGTCTACCGCCTCAGCGAAGACCTGGGCGGGCGCTATGCGCTGTACCTGTCCACCGGCCTGCCGGGCAAGTCTCAGCCGCCGCATGACCACACCACCTGGGCCATCATCGCGGGCGTCGAAGGCGTGGAGCGCAACGTGTTCTTCACACGCGGCAAGACCGACGACCCGCTGCGCGACACCCTGGCGGTGGGGCGCAGCGTCGATGTGGGCAGCGGAACCTCGGTGGTGCTCACGCCCACCGACGTGCACACCATCGAGCTGATCGGCGAGGAGCCCGGCCTGCACCTGCACTTCTACGGGCGCGGCCTGGAGCGCATGCCCGAGCGCGTGGTCTTCGAGAGCCTGGAGGGCGGCAGCTTCCGCACCTTCGGCCCGCCCAAGTCCATTCGCCATGCGCTGGTCACGCCCGCCGCGCTCCGGCAGGCCCTGGCCGACGGCGAGGAAATCGCCGTGCTCGACGTGCGCGAGGCCGGTGTCTTCGCGCACCGCCACATCCTGTTCGCGGCGCCGGCCCCGGCCTGGCGGCTGGAGCAGCTCATCGACCGCCTGGTGCCGCGCCGCGGCACGCGCATCGTGCTGGTGGATGGCGACGGCACGCTGGCCCATGAAGCCGCCGCCAAGCTCGTGCGCCTGGGCTGGCCCAATGTCTCCGTGCTGGAAGGCGGCACCGAAGGCTGGGCGGCCGAGGGGCTGGAAATCTTCAGCGGCACCAACGTGCCCAGCAAGGCCTTCGGCGAAGTCATCGAGCATGAAAAGCACACGCCCTGGATCACCTCGGACGAGCTGGGCGCGCGCGTGCAGCGCGGCGACAACATCGTCGTCGTCGACAGCCGCACCCCCGAGGAATTCGCGGCCTTCAGCCTGCCCTTTGCCCTGAGCGTGCCGGGGGCCGAACTGGTCTACCGCATCGGCGAAATCGCCCCGGACCCGCAAACCCTGGTCGTCGTCAACTGCGCGGGCCGCACGCGCTCCATCGTGGGCGCGCAGACCCTGATCGACGCCGGCATCCCCAACCCGGTCGTCTCGCTGCGCAACGGCACCATGGACTGGCTGCTCACCGGCCGCAGGCTGGCCCATGGCCGCCGCACCCCGCTGCCCGAGCCCGGCGCCGTCGCCCTGGCCACGGCACGCGAACGCGCAGCCAGCGTGGCACAGCGCGCGGGCGTGCAATCCATTGATGCGGCCGAACTGGCCCGCTTCGAGTCCGAAGCCACCGAACGCACGCTCTACCGCTTCGACGTGCGCACCCGCGAGGAATACCAGGCCGGCCACCTGCCCGGCTGGCGCTGGGCGCCGGGCGGCCAACTCGTGCAGGCCACCGACGAATACGCGGCCACGCGCGGCGCACGCATCGTGCTGGCCGACTGGGACGGCGTGCGCGCCCTCACCACCGGCGCCTGGCTGGCCCAGCTGGGCTGGGAAGTCTTCACCTACGTTCCGCCCACGCTGGCCACCCTGGAGGTCGGCGCCGAACCCGTGCGCGTGCTCGCCTCCCACGCGCCTGCGCCCCAGCTGTCCGTGCAGCAGGCGCAGGAGCTGCTGGGCGAAGGCCGTGCCATCGTCTTCGACGTGGACAGCCGGCCCGCCTTCGAGAAGCAGCACATCGCCGGTGCGCGCTTTGCCGTGCCTGATCGTCTGCCCTCCTTCGTGCAGGCCCTGCCGCCGGCCCAGGTCGTGGTGCTCACCTCGCCGGACGGCGTGCTGGCGCGCAGCGTGGCGGCCGAACTGGCGGCGCGCACCGGGCGCGATGTGCGTTCCGTCGTTGGCGGCACTTCTGCCTGGGCTGCTGCCGGGCTGCCGCTGGGGCAGGGGGATGCGGATGTGCTGACGGGGGATGATGACCAGTGGTACAGCCCTTATGCGCATCGGGATCTGGGGTTGAGGGATGCGGGGTTTCGGGCTTATCTAGATTGGGAGTTGGGGTTGGTTGAGCAGTTGGAGCGGGATGGTTCTGCTGGGATTCGGCTGCTGGCTGCTGTTTGAGTCTGGCTGTTGGTCTGCTTTTTGCCCCTGCCGGGTGGTTGTTTTTCGAGGCCGGGTTTCGGCCCGGCGGCCGACCCGCTTTCTTGTCGCGCGACAAGAAAGCGGGGCAAAGAAGCGCGCCCCAAACTGCCCACGACCCTTCGCTTCGCTGCGGGCGACCTGCGTTGGGCGGGATGCGGGGTGCGCCGTGAAACTCGTTGCGCGCTGCGCGCTTCACTCAAACATCACGGCGAGCTAGACAACGAAGCAAGCCTGTCCTTCGGCAGGCTTGCCACCCCGCATCCCGCCCAACGCAGGCGTGGGCAGAAGGGGGGGAGGCTGTGGAACAGCCAACAGCCAACAGCCAACAGCCAACAGCCAACAGCCGGCGCCATCACTGCGTTCGGCTTCAAACCAGGGGCCGAGCGAAGCGAAGGCCCGGGCAAACTCCCCGTATGTCAGCGCCTGCGGCGTGGTGGTTGCGGGGTTGCAGTCCTGCCGAAGGACAGGACTGCTTCGTCATCTGACTCGCCGTGATGTTTGAACGTAGCGCGCAGCGCGAAGAGAGTTTCACGGCGAACCCCGCAACCGCCACGACGCAGGTTGCCCCGCAGCGAAGCGAAGGGGTCGCGGACATCCGGGTCGCCTTCTTTGATCTGACCTTTCTTGGCGAATCAAGAAAGGGCAGTCGGCTGCCGGGCCGAGACCCGGCCTCTGTCGCCAGAGGCGCGACAGAGTCAAAAAGGAAGCTCAGGCAGCCAGCCTGAACCGCTCAACCACTCCCCCAAACCCCCTCTCCAGATCCGCAATCAGATCCAAAGGATCCTCCAGCCCCACATGCAGCCGCACCACAGGCGCAGTCCCCGCCCACACACTGTGCTCCCGCAGCCTCTCAGGCTGCGCCACCAGCGCCAGGCTCTCATACCCGCCCCAGGAAGCCCCCTGCGCAAACTGCCGCAACGAGTCAACGAACACGGCGCCGGCACCGGCGTCCACCCCTTCGGCAAACGCGAATGACACCAGCCCGCTGGCCCCGCTGAAGTCCCGCTTCCACAGCGCATGGCCGGGATCGGAGGGCAGGGCCGGGTAGAAGACGCGGCCGACCTGGGGCTGCTGCTCCAGCCACTGGGCGATTTCGGTGGCGTGGCGCTGGTGCTGGGCCAGGCGCACGGGCAGGGTGCGCAGGCCGCGCAGTGCCAGGTAGGCGTCGTCGGCGCCTATGGTCAGGCCCAGGGCCTCGTAGGCGGTGGATATCTTTTTGGACAGCGCGGGGCCGTCGGTGATGACGATGCCCTGCATCACGTCGGAGTGGCCGGCGATGTACTTGGTCGCGGCCTGGATGGAGAGGTTGGCGCCGTGCTCCAGGGGCTGGTAGAACCAGCCGCCGCTCCAGGTGTTGTCGGTGGCCACGGCAATGCCGTGCTGGCGCGCCACGGCGGCCAGGGCGGGCAGGTCCAGCACCTCGTAGAGCAGGGAGCTGGGCGATTCCAGGTAGACCAGGCGGGTGTTGGGGCGGATCTTGCCGGCCAGATCGTCGCGCGAGGGCGAGAAGTACTCCAGCGTGATGCCCAGGCGCTGCAGCAAGGTGGCGTCCACGCGGCGCACGGGCGAGTAGACGCTGTCGGCCACCAGGGCATGGTCGCCGGGCGATAGCAGGGCGATGAGCACCAGGGTGATGGCGGACAGGCCCGAGGGCGTGAGAAAGGCGCGGTGCCCGCCCTCCAGCGCGACCACGGCGTCTTCCAGCGCGCGGTGCGTGTCCAGGCCGTGGCGGCCGTAGGAGGCCACGCGCTCGCCGGCCTCGCGGCGGTGGTGCAGGTCGGCGTAGGCGGCGCTGTCGGCAAAGCGCACGGTGCTGGTGCGCACCACGGGCACGTTGACGGGGCCGGAGCCGCCCTGCAGCGGCGGCGTGCCTGCGTGCAGCAGGCGGGTCGACGGGCCCAGGGGCCGTTGCTTGTCTTGGGGGATGCTCATGCCACGGCCTCGCTGGGACGGAAGTAGGCGGCGTTGTAGTTCTTGACTTCGCCGGTGTCGGGGTCGATGGCCACGCGGCCGCTCAGGGTTTCCAGCGGTTGGCCGTAGAGATGGAAGTGCAGCGTGGGCTGCTCGCCCACGACGGCAATGCTGTGGATGTCATCGGGCAGGAAGGCGATGGAGGCGCCGGGCTGCACGGTGAATTCGCGCTCCAGGTGGATGCTGGCGCGTGCGGGGTCGCTGCGGTCGTCCGTGCGCTCGTAGAGGCGGTTGAGCTCCTGGCCTTCGACGGCAACGATCACGGCCCAGGTCGTGTGGTTGTGCGGGGCCGTGGTCTTGCCGGGGTTGATGGAGTTCAGGTACAGGGCCAGGCCCGCATCGCCATCGGCCGGGTTGAGGCGGTAGCGCGTGGAGGCGCCCACGCCCTCGGTCTGAGCGGGCGGGGGGAAGTCCGCGCGGCTGAACAAGGCCTTGTGCGCGGCCAGCTGCTCCAGGCGTGCGGTGATGGCCGACAGGGTGCTGCGGTCGGGCGCGCCGGCCTGCAGCAGCTGGCGCACGTCGGCCAGGGCGGCGTCCACGGCCTGGCGGCGCAGGGCGGCGGCTTCTGTATGGGTGCCTGTATCTGCGCCTGTGCCGGCCGGGGTTTCAGTCGTTGTTTCTGCGGTCATGGGGATGTGCTCCTGGAGGTGGGGGGTCAAAGGGCAAAGCGCAGGCTGTTGAAGGGCAGCGGCGTTGTGGCCGGGGCGGCTGGCGCAGGCCTGGACCGTGCACCATCGCCCAGGGCGCGCTGCAGGAATTCGCGCGTGCGCTCGCTGCGCGGGCTGCCGAAGATCTGGGCGGCCGGGCCGTGCTCGACGATGCGGCCGGCCTCGGTGAAATAGACCTGGTCGCTGACCTCTTCGGCAAAGCGCATTTCGTGCGTGACCAGCACGCAGGTCATGCCGTCCCTGACCAGGTCGCGGATCACGGTCAGCACCTCGCCCACGGTCTCGGGGTCCAGGGCCGAGGTCACTTCGTCGAACAGGATCAGCTCGGGCCGCATGGCCAGGGCGCGCGCAATGGCCACGCGCTGCTGCTGGCCGCCGGACAGCTCGCCGGGGTAGGCGGATTCCTTGTGGTCCAGGCGCACCTTCTGCAGCAGGGCGCGGGCCTCGCGCTCGGCCGTGGCGCGGTCGCGGCCGACCACGCGCGTGGGGGCGATGACCAGGTTCTCCAGCACCGACAGATGGGGGAACAGGTTGTACTGCTGGAAGACGAAGCCCACGCGCTTGCGCAGGGCGATCAGCTCGGCCTCGGTGCGCAGCTGGTCCACGCGCGTGCCCGCCACCGAGATGGCGCCGCGCTGGGGCCTCAGCAGGCCGGTGATGCAGCGCAGGATGGTGGACTTGCCCGAGCCCGAGGGCCCGATGATGGTCACCGCCTCGCCGCGCCGCACCTGCACGTCGATGCCTTGGAGCACCTGGTTGTCGCCAAAGGACAGGTGCACATCCTGCAGGTGGACCAGTGCGGGCGCCGTGCCTGCGGGGGCATCGGCCGTGGCGAGTTGGGAGAGAAAGGAGTCAGTGGCGTTCATGGCGTCGCTCCAATGCCCGGGTTGCCCGGGCGATGGGATAGCAATAGGCAAAGAAAAGCGCGAGCAGCGTGAAGTACACAAGGATGGTGAAGTCCGTGCGTGCCACGGTGTTGCTGGCGATCTGGGCGGTGTCCACCACGTCGTGCACGCCCACCAGCGAGGCCAGCGAGGTGCTCATGGTGATGCTGGCGTAGAGGTTCATCCACGGCGGCAGCATGCGGCGCACGCACTGCGGCAGCACGATGAGGCGGAAGATCTCGCTGCGGCGAAAGGCCAGCGACTGGGCCGCCTCCCACTGCGCGCTGGGGATGGACTGGATGGCGCCCCGGAAGATCTCGGCCACGTTGGCGCTGGTGGGCAGGGCCAGGCCCAGCACCACCTTGACCCAGTCGGGGAACGGAAAGGTCCAGCCCACCAGCTTCAGCTCGAACGGGAACACATAGGTGGTGAAGTAGATGAGCACCAGGATGGGCGCATTGCGAAACAGCTGCACATACCAGCGCACGCCCGTGCGCACGGCTGGCGTGGGCGACAGCGACAGGGCGCCCAGCACCAGGCCGGCCACGGTGCCGATGGCCACGGCCAGCACGCTGATCTCGATGTTGACCAGGAGGCCGCGCAGCAGCGCAGGCAGCCATTTCCACAGGTGCACGAAGGCAGGCGGGGCGCTGTCCGTGGCGGCCCAGCAGGCGCACAGAACCAGCAGTGCGGCGCCCGCGATCAGCCAGGGGCTGCGCGCCGCGCGCAGCAGGGCGGCGGGCAGCAGGCGGGGCGCGGCGCCGGTGTTCAGGGTGGCTTCATTGGCCATAGCCGGGCATCCTCAGGTGTTGTTCCAGCCAGCGGCCCGCCAGGCTGACCAGCCAGGTCAGCAGGCCGAACCACAGCAGGATGAGCAGCAGCAGCTCCAGCACGTTGTCGCGCTGCGACCAGATCATGATGGACTCGTAGGTCACGTCGCCCACGGCAATGGCCGAGGCCACGGCCGTCATCTTCACCAGGTCCACCAGGTTGTTGGTCAGCGAGGGCAGGGCAAAGCGCACGGCCAGCGGCAGCTGCACGCGCACCAGCAGCTGGCGCTGCGAAAAGCCCAGCGAGCGCGCCGCCTCCAGCGTGGTGGCGGGCACGGCCTCGATGCCGGCGCGCAGCGCCTCGGCATGGAACACGCCCTTGTGCAGCGAGACCACGATCACCACCCAGACAAAGGGCGTGAGCGGGTTGTTGCCCGCGCCCCAGTCGCGCAGCTGCTGGGTGATCAGCATGTTGAGCACCAGGAAGGCGCAGTACAGCTGCACCAGCGTGGGCGTGTTGCGCGTGACCTCCACAAAGGCGCGCGCAGGCCGTGCCAGCCAGGCGCGGCCCGAGGTCAGGGCCGCCGCCAGCGACACGCCGGCCGCCAGGCTGCCGGCAATGGTCAGCAGGGCCAGCTGCACGGTCACGAACATGCCGCGCACAAAGGCCTGGCGCTCGGCCACGTCCAGCACGAAGGCGTAGTTCAGGCCCAGGCCCTTGAGCGCTTGCACGCCCTGGGCAAGCAGGCTGTCGTTCATGGCACGGCCTCCAGTGCGGCCGGCTGTGCATGCGCTTGCGCTTGCGCAGCGGGGTCTTTCAGCGCGGCCACGGCGCGTGCGATGCGGGCCGTGGCCTCGGCCAGCACCTCGTCGCTGGCGGCCGTGGAGATGCGGAAGTAGGGCGACAGGCCGTAGGCCCCGCCATCCACGGCAGCCACGCCTTCGGACTCCAGCAGCCATTCGGTCAGGTCGGTGTCGCTGGCGATGGGCTGGCCGTCCGGGCGCAGGTGGCCTATCAGCGCGCCGCAGTGCACAAAGGCAAAGAACGATCCGCCCGGCGGCAGCAGGGCCAGGCCCGGCACCTGGGCCAGCGCCTGGGTGACCCGTTGCGCGCGCCGCGCATAGGCGTTGCGGGCCTGCTGCACAAAGCTCTGGTCGGGCGACTGCAGCGCCGCCGCGGCTGCGGCCTGGGCCACGGAATTGGGGCCTGACGAGGCCTGCGACTGGATCACCACCATGGCCTGCACCAGCGCGGCCGGGCCTGCGCCCCAGCCAATGCGCCAGCCGGTCATGGCATAGGTCTTGGAGACGCCGTTGACCAGCAGCGTGCGCTCGCGCAGGTCTGGGGCCACGGCCAGCCAGTGCGCGGGGGCCTGGGGCGTGAACCAGATGTGCTCGTACAGCTCGTCGAGCAGCACCAGCACCTGCGGATGAAGGCGCAGCACCTGGGCCAGGGCGGCCAGTTCCTCGCGGCTGTAGACGGCGCCCGAGGGGTTGCCCGGCGTGTTCAGCACCAGCCAGCGCGTGCGCTGCGTGATGGCGGCCTGCAGCGCGGCCGGCGTGAGCTTGAAGCCCTGCTCAATGCCGCAGTCCACGATGACCGGCGTGCCGTCGTTCACGCGCACGATGTCGGGAAACGAAGGCCAGTACGGCGCGTGCACGATGACCTCGTCGCCCGCGTCCAGCGTGGCCGCCAGCGCGTTGTAGATCACCTGCTTGCCGCCGTTGCTGACGATGATCTGCCCGGCGTCGAAGTCCAGACCGTTCTCGCGCCGGTACTTGGCGCTGATGGCCTGGCGCAGCGCGGCCGTGCCGGGCGTGGGCGTGTACTTGGTTTCGCCACGGGCCAGGGCCGCGATGGCGGCCTGCTTGATGGGCTCGGGCGTGTCGAAATCGGGCTCGCCCGTGGTCAGCGCAATGATGTCGCGGCCCTGGCGGGCCAGGGCCGTGGCCCGCGCGCTGGCCGCGGCATTGGGCGAGAGCCTGACGCGCTGCACGCGCTGCGAAAGGGGAAAGGGCGTGGTCATGGCGTGGTGCCTTCCTGGAATGCGGCGGCTGGCAATGGAGAGACCTGCGGCAAGTCGTGCGGCAAATCGTCCGGCAGGGCTTGCAGCACCTTGCCGGGATTGAGCAGGCCCAGCGGGTCGAAGGCCTGCTTGAGACGCCGCATGAGCTGCAGCTCCACGGCGCTCTTGTAGCGGGGCAGCAGGTCGCGCTTGGACTGGCCCACGCCGTGCTCGGCGCTGATGGAGCCGCCGTGGGCGTGCACGCTGTCGTGCACCACCTCGTGGATGGCGTCTTCCTGGGCAAACAGATGCGCGGGCGTGCTGTCCGGCGCGTGCGAGACGTTGTAGTGCAGGTTGCCGTCGCCCAGGTGCCCGAAGGCCACGGGCCGCACGGCGCCAAAGCGCGCCTGCAGCAGCGCGGCCGTGGCCGCAAGAAAGTCGGGGATGCGCGAGATGGGCACCGACACGTCGTGCTTGATGTTGCGGCCGTCGCGCCGCTGGGCCTCGCCCAGGGCCTGGTCGCGCAGCCGCCACAGGGCCTGGCTTTGCTGCAGGCTCTCGGCAATGGCGGCATCGGTGACCAGGCCGTCCTCGAAGGCCTGGCCCACCACGCACTCGAAGCGCTGGCGGGCATGGTCCTCGCCCTCGCTGTCGGACAGCTCGATCAGAGCAAACCAGGGTGCCTTGAGCGCCAGCGGTATCGGCTGCTCGGGCACATGGCGGTCTATCAGGCCCAGGGCCGTGTCCGACATCAGCTCGAACGCCGTCAGGCTGGCGCCGAAGCCCGCCCGCGCCTGGCTGAGGAAGGCCACCGCATCGCGTATGCAGCCAAAGGCCAGCAGGGCCGTGTGCTGGGCGCGGGGCAGTGGATGCAGGCGCAGCGTGGCCGCCGTGATGATGCCCAGCGTGCCTTCGCTGCCCACGTACAGGTCGCGCAGCGCATAGCCGGTGTTGTCCTTGCGCAGCCCGCGCAGGCCGTCCCAGATGTCGCCCTCGGCCGTCACCACTTCCAGGCCCAGCACCAGCTCGCGCGCGTTGCCGTAGCGCAGCACCTGGGTGCCGCCCGCGTTGGTGGACAGGTTGCCGCCAATGGTGCAGCTGCCCTCGGAGCCCAGGCTGAGGGGAAACAGCCGGCCCGCATCGCGCGCTGCCTGCTGCACATGGGCCAGCACGGCGCCGGCTTCCACGGTCAGGGTGTCGTTGTCGGTGTCGATGGCGCGCACGCGGTTCAGGCGCGCCAGCGACAGCAGCACGGCGTGGCCCGAGGCGTCGGGCGTGGCGCCGCCCATCAGCCCGGTGTTGCCGCCCTGGGCCACGATGGGCGTTCGGTGGGCGCGGCACAGGCGCACCAGCTGCGCCACCTGGGCCGTGTCGGCAGGCCGTGCCACGGCCAGGGCCTGGCCCGTGAGGCGGCCATGCTGGTCGGTCAGGTAGCCGGCCGCATCGGCACCCGTGAGCACATGGGCATCGCCCAGGGCGTGGCGCAGCGCGGTGATGAGGTCGGCGGGGCCGGTGTTGGTGCTGGTGTGGGTGCTCATGCGGGCGCCTTCCTGAACTTGTCGTGCAGCTGGTGCAGCAGCGGCGTGGGCGTCATGCCGTTGCGCTGCTCCACCTCGATCAGCCAGCCCGTGCGGTGCCAGTCCTGCACGATGCGGTCGATGGCCGCCTGCGTGTCGGACTCGCCCTTGCGCAGCCAGATCACCGAGGGCGAGGGAATGATGTCGGCGGGCGAGACGATCTCGTAGTCCTTCCAGTCCGCATTGCTGGCCACGAGTTCGCGCAGCGTGGGGCTGACATGCACGGCGGCCGCGCAGTTGCCGCCCTTGAGGGCCAGCAGCGACTCGGGCTGGCCCCGGAAGGCCTTGATCTGGGCGCCGTATTGATCGGCCAGCGGCTTGGTGAAATTGCTGCCCTGCGACACGCACACGGGCTTGCCGCGCAGATCGTCCCACTGGCGCACGCCGCTGCCCTTCTTGGCGATGGCGGCGCCGCCGACTTCCTCGAACGGCGTGGGCACGAAGGACAGGATCTCGCTGCGCTCCTGCGTCCACTGCATGTTGGCGATCAGGATGTCCACCTTGCCCTGCTGCAGGAACTGCACGCGGTTGGACGGCTGGACCTGCACGGTCTCCACCCCCACGCCCAGGCCCTTGGCCACGCCTTCGGACAGCTGCACGTTGTAGCCCACGTGCCTTTGCGTGACGGGGTCTATGGTGCCGAACGGCGGCCCCGAAAGCATCACCCCCACCACGATCTTGCCGCGCTGCTTGATGCGGTCCAGCGTGGCGTCGGCATGGGCTGCCAGGGCCGTGAGGGCGAGCAGGGCCGCCAGTGTGGTGCGACTCGGCTTCATGGCTTGGCTCCCTTGGCGGCGGCCTGGGTTGCCTGCGTCGCCTGCACTTGTGCCTGCGCTGCCGCATACACCGCGAAGTCGTAGGGCGCGCGGTCGAACTGGCCCTTCAGCGCGCGCTCGTGGCGCTCGGCGATCCAGGTGTCGGGCACGCCGCTGGCGCGGGCCACCTTGAGCAGAAAGCCCGTGCGGTGCCAGTCCTGTATGGCCTTGTCCACGAAGGCCTGGGTGTCGGCCTCGCCGCGGCGCGTCCACACCACGGTGGGCGAGGGAATCAACTGGTCCTGCGTGCCCAGCTCGAAGTCCTTCCACTCGGCTGCATTCGGGCCGGTGAGCTTTTCATAAAGGGCGGGCTGGATATGGACCGAAGCCGCGCAGGTGCCGCCCTTGAGCGCCAGCAGCGACTCGGGAATGCCGCGCAGGCCCTTGACCACGGCGCCATAGCTCTCGGCCAGGGGCTTGGCGAAGTTGCTGCCCTGCGACACGCAGGCCACCTTGCCGCGCAGGTCTTCCCAGCGCTTGATGCCGCTGGCCTTGGCCACCAGGGCGCCGCCGCCGATCAGGTCATAGGGCGTGGGCGCGAACGAGAGGATCTCGCTGCGCTCCTGCGTCCACTGGATGTTGGCGATCAACAGGTCCACCTTGCCGCTTTGCAGGAACTGCACGCGCGTGGAGGCCGTCACGGGAACCGTCTCCAGCGGCACGCCCAGGCGGCGCGCGATGTCGGCGGCCAGCTCGGTCTGGTAGCCGCCGGTCTTGCCGGTGGCGGGATCCAGCACGCCGAACGGCGGGCTGGCGCCGTCGATGCCCACGGACAGCTTGCCGCGTTGCTTGATCTTGTCCAGCGTGGCATCGGCGTGGGCGGCACCGGCGCCCAGCAGCAGGGCCAGGGCGGCGGCAAGGGGAGGAAGAAGGCGGGGCATGCGTGAATCCATCAGGGAACGGAAGGCCCGGCCCCGTCTTGCGGGGCCTGGGCCTGGGTGGTCGGAAAAAAAGCAGGGGTGGACCGCCGTGGCGGCCGGCAGTCAGCTGGCGGACTTGAACTTGGCCTGCAGCTCGGGCAGCAGCGGGTTGGCCGGCTCGATGCCCACGCGCTTTTCGGCGGCGATCAGCCAGCCCGTGCGGTGCCAGTCCTGCACCACCTTGTCCACGGCGGCGATGGTGTCGGCCTCGCCCTTGCGGGTCCAGACCACGGAAGGCGCGGGCAGCACCTCGCTGGCGATGGGGGCCGAGTACTGCGCCCATTCGGGGTTGCTGCGCAGCAGCGGGTAGATCAGCGTGCTGTCATGCACGGCGGCCACGCAGTTGCCGCCCTTGAGCGCCAGCAGCGAGTCCGACGAGCTCTTGTAGCCATGCACCTGGGCGCCGTACTCGCTGGCCAGCGGCTTGGCAAAGCTGCTGCCCTGGGACACGCACACGGGCTTGCCGCGCAGGTCTTCCCACTTGGCGATGCCGCTGCCCTTGCGCACGGCGGCAGTGCCGCCCACGCGGTAGAAGGGCGTGGGCGCGTAGCCCAGGGTCTCGGCACGGTCGGGGTTCAGCTCCATGGAGGCGATCAGCAGATCCACCTTGCCGGCCTGCAGAAACTGCACGCGCGTGGCGGTCTGCACCTGGACCAGCTCGGCCTCCACGCCCAGGCCCTTGGCCAGGGCGCGTGCCAGCTCGGGGTTCCAGCCCACCAGCTGCTGGGTGGACGGGTCGATGGAGCCGAAGGGCCCGCCATTGACCAGCACGCCAATGGTGACCTTGCCGCGCTGCTTGATCTTGTCCAGCGTGGCATCGGCCCGGGCCTGGGTGCAGGCCAGGGCCAGCGCGGCGGCGATGAAGGTCAGGGATGCGGAAAGGGTGGCGCGGGGCTGGCGGCGCAGGGTGGGGCTTGTGTGCATGGCGGGAGCGGGGGAGCGGGGAATAACAGGGCCAACGAAAGATGCGTACGCCTGCATCTTCTGGCCGCCCTTGACCCACGGCAACAAAGCTTTGGGAGCATGTTTATGCACTTTGCGTCGCTGCATCAGGGTGATCACCAGGGAAATGTGGGCCCGAGGCAGGGCGGGTCGATGGTGTAATCGCGACGGCCGGGGTGCTGCGCCCACCGGCACCTCCCAGCGAGCCCTCTTCCATGCACCAAGCCCTAGCGTCCCTACTCGCCCCTCTCGCCTGCGCTGCCCTGTTGTGTGCCAGCCCCGTGGCCCGGGCCGCCAACCCCACGAGTTCTGGCAATTGCGAGGAAAGCTCCACCAACATGTCCGAGGTGCGCGCCTGCCTGCAGGAGCAGAACGTGGCCCTGGTCAATGCCGCCTACGTCTCGCTGTCGCTCAAGCTCAAGGCGCGCATGCCCCAGGCGTCGGAAGAGCTGGAAGTGGCGCAGAGGAACTGGGTGCAGTACGCGCGCAGTGCCTGCGAGTTCCTCTCTGAATTCAACTCGGCCAGCTTTGCCAAGGACGATGCGCGCACCAACTGCTGGAGCGACTTCGCCCGCGCCCGCGCCAAGCAGCTCAAGTCCTGGGAAATGCAGCTGGACAAGAAGCCCTGAGGGCGGCGACGCTGCTCACTGGTAGTTCAGCGTGAAGGTGGCCCTGCCGTTGGCCTGCCCCGTCGTGACTGCCGCAGCGGTCTGCACGTATTTGGCAGTCAGCGGGATCTTGAACTGGGCAACGCCCTGAACGATGGTTCCCGCACTCCATTGGTTGGTGTTGCCAGGCACGTTGGAGTCGGGGCCGTATGCGAGTGCGGTGCCATCCTTCAGTATCTGTATGCCTATTCCGGTGGCAACCGGTTTGCCGCCTGACGTGGCCTGGCTCAAGGTCAGGACGGTGCTCCGATTGCTGGTGTCGTTGGCATCGGTGAGCGTGACGTGGGGGTGCAGAACGCTTGCGGGCGCGCCGCCCTTGCATTCCAGCGTGATGTCGAAGTGCTGGGGGATGGAGGTGGATTGGAGGCCCGTGAATCGCAGGATGGGCACAGCGCCCATGGGTACGGAGATGGCCGAGGCGGCCACCGAGCAGGAGGGACCGACCACCACCCTGGTGCGGCCGGACAGGTTGACGTATCCTGCGGTGCAGCCGGGGCACTGGAATCGCATCTCGACGTTCATCCCGGAGCCCGTTAGCGTGCCAGCGGAAACGTTGCCGGTTTTCACCAGCTCGATCCAGACATCCTGGCGGGATGAAGTATTCCAGAAATAACCCAGCGCGCCCGAATTATTTTCTGATTCGGTGGTAATGGGCATGGTTCTGCCACTGGGAGCGCCGGGGCCGCGCCATGTGGCCCACCAGCGGATTCCAATGCCGGGAATATTGGTGCTGTAGACATTATTGTATCCGGGCGTCTTGCTTCCGGATTGGACATTGGCAGCTACAACGGCTTTTTCAACATCGTACTCGAATGCCGTGTTCAGCACTGCTCGCAGATTAAATACGGTTACCGTAGACTTCCATAGCGTCGATCCGTTGGCGTAATTTCCGGGTACTGTTATTTCCTCGGGCAGTGAAATGCTGGAGCTGGTGGGGGAGAATACGCCACCGGCAAAGGCATTGGTGTTCATCGTTGCCGCTGAAAAGGCGATGAGAAATGGAAGGGCGATCAATGCAAGGCGGCGTACTTGCGAAGGAAATGAGGGAATGAAAGAAAAATGCATGATACTGATTCGCTCCATTGCTGAAGTATGATTCTCGAAAATATCACGCAATAGTTTTATCGAACTTTTGAGTGACTAAGGAGGGGTGGAAATGAAAGCATCGAATCATTCGATGTGTGGCCTCTTAGGTATTTCACACTCTACGCCGAAGATATGAGTTGATGCAATCAGATTGTTCTGAAAATGGAGCGTGGCTCAGTCAAAAGCCACCCATGCACGCCATTCGTAAAGAGCAAGGCCCGAGTGTCACGGAGCTCGGGCGCGTGGGAGGTCGCGCAGACAAGCCTGGTTCAGTCCGCTCGCGGCCCCGGCGACTGTCGTGAGCGCGCCAGGCCGCTCAGGTGCTGAGAGGTGCGGTCGGAGAAGCGTCCCTGGCACCTCTGGCGGCTTGCCAGAGCGCATCGGCCAGGGCTGTGATCTCAGGGGCCAGGTGCAGGCGTTCCAGCCAGCGGCCCGCAATGCCGCTGGCGCCGTGGAAGGCTCCGGCCAACTGGCCCGTGATGGCTGCCGTGGTGTCGGCGTCATCGCCCAGGTTGGCGGCCTGCAGCACTGCGCCTTCAAAGCTGTCATGCCTCGCAAAGCACCACAGGGCCGCCTCCAGGCTGTCCACCACGTAGCCGCTGCCGCGAATCTGTGCGGCCGGCTTGTCGCGATAGTCGCCACGGGCAATCTCCCGCAGGCGCGGGTTGGCGCCGTCTTGCAGAACGCCGCCCAGGTCCAGAACCTGCTGCCGGGGCAGTCCCTGCAGTGCCCGGCACAGCGCCACGGCGAACAGGCGGCAGGCCTGCAGGCATTCAGGTGCCGCGTGGGTAGTGCGTGAGCTGAGTTCAGCCATGCGCTGCACCAGGTCCTCGTCGGGGCCGAAGAACATGGGCACGGGCGCCAGCCGCATCAGGGAGCCGTTGCCGGCCTGGTCCGGGTCGGGCGACCCGGCCAGCGGATCGCCGGAGGCCAGGAAGCGCTGGATGGCCGCCCTGGTGGCCATGCCGATGTCAAAGCAGTTGCCGGTGGAACTCCAGTAGCCCCATTCGTACCAGTTGGCATAGCGCGCCATCTGGTCCTGCGGGTCGCAGCCGCCGCGCTGGAGCAGGCTTTCGGCCAGGCACAGGGCCATGGAGGTGTCGTCGGTCCACTTGCCTGCGGGCAGCGAGAAGGGGCCGCCGCCCACCATGTCGGTCAGCGGCGCAAAGCTGCCGCGCGGCTGGAATTCCAGCGTCGTTCCCACGGCGTCGCCGCAGGCCAGGCCCAGCAGGGCGCCACGGTATCGGTCCAGCGTGTCCATGGCCATGCCTGTGCTCTTGATCATGGTCGGTCAGGGAGCGGTGCTGCGCAGCCGCGCCCGCACCTGCATGAGGGCAAAGCCCAGCAGGTTCAGGCCCTGCCAGCGCGCGGGGTCGGTGACGCGCACATCGTCGGCAGCCAGGCCGATGCCCCAGATGGCGTCCACGGGGCTGGCTTCCACCAGCACGCGGTCGCCCGTGCTCAGCAGATAGCCGGCCAGGGCCGGGTTCTGGGAGAACTTGGCCTGGTTGGCGCGCACCACGATGCCCATGCGCGCGGCCACCCAGGCCGCTTCATCAAAGCCCTGGATGCCACGCCCCAGCTTCTTGGCCTCGCCCGGCGTGCGGCAGCG
The DNA here is from genome assembly GCF_050907895.1 of Delftia sp. 11MD. Classification (NCBI taxonomy): domain Bacteria; kingdom Pseudomonadati; phylum Pseudomonadota; class Betaproteobacteria; order Burkholderiales; family Comamonadaceae; genus Delftia; species Delftia sp. 11MD. The sequence continues at coordinate 953,908 of NZ_CP194333.1, forward strand.
CACGATGGCCGCGTGCGCCGCCTCGTCGCCAAACAGCCGCGCCTTGCCCGCCATCATGAAATGCTCGGCCGTGGGGTAGTGCTGGCCATCGACCTCGAAGCCCGCCTCGAACCACTGGCTCATGCAGGTCTTGCCGATGGAGCCATCGGCCGCAGGCTGGTGGCCCCAGAACGGCAGGAAGCGCGGGGTGAGACCCTGGGCCATGGCGTGCTGGAGGTCTTGCAGGGAGGCGATGTGGTCTGTGGTGGTCATACGGAGTTCTCAGGTGCGCAATTCTTCCTGTCGAGCCGCACGTAGACGCGCTCCACGGGAGTCATGAGCATCGGATTTCCATCCTGGGCATGGGCCCGCTGCTCGGTGACGAAGGATGTCATGTCAATGACCTCCAGCAGTTCCTCCGTGGCGAAACTGCGTAGCAGCTTGCCACGCAAGCCCAGCTGGATGGCACGCAACGGCAGCTTGGCGCCGCTGGGGGCATGGTCCGGATCCCATTGCTGGCGCACCTCGGAGGTGGCCACCGCTTGCTGCCACTCGGGCAGGCCAGCGTAGAGCCGGGGGTTGAAGGTGGAAGGTACGGCGGCATCCAGCAGGCTCTCGAAGAAAGTCCGGCGTATGCGCAGGCCGAGGATGACTTCCTGGCCGGCCTTGGTCGCCCAGCCGCAGCGATACATCATCCAGAGGAAATTGGGCTTGATCCAGCTCATGCGCGCGAAGCTGAAGTCCGGGCCGCCGAACCGGCCATGCTCCAGCGCGTGAAGGCCGATGGCCGGGCGATAGGCCTGGTAGACCACCACGGTGGAGTCGTCGTAGTGGGCGAGGATGTGCTCTCCCTCGGAAGGCCAGGTGGCAGATTGCTGCAGGTAGGGTGCTGTTGCGAGATTCATGGTCTGTTCGTTGTCGTTGTCGTTGTCGCTGTCGTTGTTGTTGTTGTTGTTGTAGGTGTTCTGAGGGCGCTGCGCCACGCTGCAGGGCCGGTCCTTCACACCACCAGACAGCCCTGCCGGTCCGACAGGCCGATGGTGGCCTGCATGCCCGCCGTGAACTGCAGGTAGTCGGCCTCCATGCCGTCCGAGAAGATGACGCCATGGTCGGGCATGCGCGAGCGCAGGGTCAGCGGCTGGCCGGCGGTGACCTGGCCGTAGACCAGCTCGGCCGTGGAGGAGCGGCTGGGAAAGGGCTCGCGCACGGCGAAGTCCAGGCGTGGCGCATCCCAGGCGAAGGGCTGGTAGTCGAAGTCGGTGGACGCGCCGCGCACGGCGCGGGCAATGCCCATCGATCCCGTGACGATGCTCTTGATCCAGGCCGAGGAGCCCAGCCCCGTGGCGACGATGAGGCCGGAGGACGACTGGGATTCGCGCCGGTCGCCCAGCGCGATGTCGTACAGGGCTGAGGTATGGCTGCGCGGGCCGATGAACAGGTCGTTGGCGGCGCGCAGCACCTGGCCGTCGCTCAGGCGCGCTTCGGCCAGGGTGACGGCGCGCGTGGGGCGGCGGTTGGCAGCCACGTCGCCCAGCAGGGCGGCCAGGTCGGCGGGGGCGAAGGGCAGCAGCAGGCCGTCCCAGCGTGCGGGCTCGGGGTTGACGCCGATGAGCGGCTGGCCGTCCAGGTATTTCATGGTGTTGGCCACCATGCCGTCCTGGCCCAGTGCCACGACGATGTCGTCGGCGCCGAAGACGAAGTTGGGCACCAGGGCGCGGTCCACGATCTGGTAGCGGCCGCGTGCCTCCAGGGCCTGCACCACGGCCTGCAGGGCGGCGGCGTAGGCGGCGCTTTCGCGCAGGTAGTCGCCGAAGTCGGCACCCAGGTGCTCGATGTAGAAGCGCGCCTGGGACAGCGTGTGGTACCTGGCCACCAGCTCATCGAGCCGCGTGCGCCGCACCACCAGCACGGTCTTGCGTTCATTGGCGTTCACGGCGGCTCCTTGCGGGTTCGGGATCGGCCACGGCAGCTGCATGGCCTGCACCGGCGCCCATGAGCGACTGCAGCAGCTCGGGCGAGACGTTGAGCTGGCCGATGCGCTCGGCCTTCTCGGCAATGCCGCCAAAGGCCTGGGCGATGAGCTGGCCCGGCTGCATGCCCACGGCGGCCAGCGATTGCACGATGCGCGGATCGGCCTTTTCCAGGGCCTGCATGACGGCGCCCACGCGGTAGGCCTCGGCCTCGGCCAGGGTGCGGCTGTTGGCGGCCTGGCCTTCGACGAAGTCGCGGCGGCTGGTCTCCAGCGCCACGTCGGCAGACATCTGTTCGGCGCGCAGCTCGTTTTCCTTGCGCATCTGGGCGGCCTTGGCTTCCAGCTGGGCCTCGCGGATCTGGCGCTTTTTCTTTTCCACGGCCACGTCGGTATCGAGCTCGTTCTGGCGGATGGCGCGCTCGTTTTCCACGGCAGCCATGCGGCGGGCATAGACGGCGTCGTCCGCAGCCTTGAGGTTGGACTCGCGCGCCTCGGCCTCCAGGGCGCGGGCGATGTCGGGCGTGGGTTTGACGGCCATGACCGAGACGCCCAGGATCTCCAGCCCCAGCGCCTCGATCTCGGGCTGGGCGGCCAGCTCCTGCTGGGCCGTGCGCGCAATGAGTGCCGAGGAGCGCAGCGCCTGCTTGAGCTCCAGCGCCTGCACGGCCTGCTGGATGATGACCTCGGCCTGCATGGTCACGCGGTCGCCCAGGCGCTGCGGGTCTTCGGACATGTATTTCTGGCCGTCGCGCGCCAGGGAGAAGTCCATCAGCGTGGCGGTCTGGCGCGGTGTGCTGATGCGGTAGGTGACCTGGCCCTGCACGGTGACGCTCTGGAAGTCGGCCGTCACCAGCTCCAGCATGAAGTGGCAGTCCTGGCTGCCCACGGGCACGGCGACCAGGGTGGTGGTGGGCGCGTAGTAGAAGAAGGACTGGCCCGCACCCTCGCGCACCACCTTGCCGGCGCGGAACTGCATGAGGTGGACCGTGGGTTGGGACTTGATGAAACGGATGCCGAACATGGTGCTTCTCCTTTAAGTTGCTTTGTACAACTTGTATGGGTTGCATAGTGCAACTTAAAATCCGGCACGTCAAGCACAATCCATCCCATGGCTGAAAAAAATTCCCCATCCCCGCAGGGCGTGCTGGACTTCCCGCGCCCTTTCACCACGGTGGACGTGGTCATCTTCACGGTGGCAGACGATGCCCTGCAAGTGCTGCTGGTGCAGCGCCCCACGGCGGGCAGCGAGCCGTTCCCGGGGCTGTGGGCGCTGCCCGGCGGCTTTGTGGATGTGCGCCAGGACGCGGACCTGCTGGCCTGCGCGCGGCGCAAGCTGCTGGACAAGACGGGTGTGGACAGCCCCTACCTGGAGCAGCTGGGAAGCTGGGGCGGCGCGGCGCGCGACCCGCGTGGCTGGTCGGCCACGCATGTGTATTTCGCGCTGATCCCGGGCCATGACCTGATCCTGGCCAAGGGAGCGAATGCGGCCGATGTGTCGTGGTTTGCCGTCGATGAACTGCTGCGCGCGCCTGCGCTGGCCTTCGACCACGGCGAGATCCTGCGCGCAGCGGTGGAGCGGTTGCGGGGCAAGGTGGAATACACCTCGCTGCCGGCCTTTCTGCTGCCCGAGCCCTTCACGCTGCCGCAGCTGCAGCAGGCCTACGAAGTGGTGCTGGGCCGCCCTGTGGACAAGAGCGGTTTTCGCACGCGCATGATGGCGGCCGGCTTTCTGGTGGAGGCCGGCCAGGTGGAGGGCACGTCACGCCGCCCCGCCATGGGCTACCGCCTGGCCGACCGCAGCGCGCCCGTGGTGTTTCCGCGCACTTTCAGCCCGCGCGGGTGAGGGCGGCCTTCGATCAGGGCCAGGATCAGGATCAGGCGCCCAGCAGGCTGCAAAAGCGCTGCATGTCCACGTTGCCGCCGCTCAGGATGATGCCCACGCGCCGGCCGCGCAGCTCCTCGCCTTTCTGGCGCGCGGCGGCCAGGCCCAGGCACCCGGTGGGCTCGACCACGAGCTTCATGCGCGTGGCCAGGAAGCCCATGGCATCGACCAGCTCGGCATCGCTGGCGGTGAGGATGTCGGTCACGTCGCGCTGGATGATGGGGAAGGTGATGCCGCCCAGGTGCTGGGTCTGGGCGCCGTCGGCAATGGTCTTTGGGGTGTCTATGTGGACGATGCGGCCTGCGCGCAGCGACTGCTGGCCGTCGTTGCCGGCCTCGGGCTCCACGCCGTAGAGGGCGCAGCCGGGGCTGAGCGCACGCGTGGACAGGGCGGTGCCCGACAGCAGGCCGCCGCCGCCCAGCGGCACGAAGAGGGCGTCCAGCGGGCCGGTTTCCTCCAACAGTTCCTTGGCGGCCGTGCCCTGGCCGGCCAGCACGTCGGCATGGTCGTAGGGCGGGATCAGGGTCAGGCCGTGGCGCTCGGCCAGGTCGCGGCCGATCTGCTCGCGGTCTTCGGTATAGCGGTCGTAGACCACCACCTGGCCGCCATAGCCCTTGGTGGCCGCCACCTTGGCGGCGGGCGCGTCATGCGGCATGACGATGGTGGCGGGAATCTCCAGCAGCCTGGCAGCCAGTGCAATGGCCTGGGCGTGGTTGCCCGAGGAAAACGCCACCACGCCGGCCTTGCGCTGCGCGGCGCTGAAGCGAGACAGGGCGTTGAAGGCGCCCCGGAACTTGAAGGCGCCCATGCGCTGCAGGTTCTCGCACTTGAGGAAGACACGGGCGCCCAGCGCCTCGTCCAGCGTGCGCGAGGTGAGCACGGGCGTGCGGTGGGCATGGCCCTGGATGCGTTGGGCCGCTGCGGCCACGTCGTCGTAGGTGGGAAGGCTTGTCATCGGTACGGGAGAGAAGGGGTTGCAGACCGGCGGGGTGCCGGGACCTACTTGGCGTAGCTGTAGACCGTGGCGCGCGACACGCCCAGGTGGGCGGCAATGGTCTCCATGGAGCGGCGAAGGTCCAGCAGGCCGTCGCCCTTGAGTTCACGGACCAGGGCGCGCCGCTCCTCGGGCTTGAGGGCGCGCGGCGTGGTCGCCAGGCGCGCCGCGAACTGGTCGATGCGGGCGCGCACCGTGTCGGCACCGGCCCCGGCGCCCATGGGCGCCAGCATTTCGCGGGCCGGCGTGTCGCCGCTGACGGCGGCAAAGCGGTTGAGCATGCTCTGGAAGCCCTGGAACATCGTCAGGTCCACATTCATGCACAGGGCGGCGATGTAGCGGCCCTCGGAGTCGCGGATGCCGATGGACGTGCTCTTGGCCTGGCGGCCATCGGCGAACTGGTTGGGGTAGTTGGCGATGACCTGCTCGTAGCCGGGGTCCTGGATGCGGGCCAGGCCCAGCTCGGTCGCGCCCTGGCCGACCTCGCGGCCCGAGAGATTGTTGTGGATGGCCAGCACCGCATGGGACGGGTCGAGCAGGTCATGCACCACCACCTCGCAGAACGGGGCAAGGGTCTGGCCCAGGCCTTCGGCGATCTTGGCCACCTGTTCCAGCAGTTGGCGCTGCTCGGGAGTGCGTTGTGTCATATTGGACATTTTGTTTTGAATTGGACAAAATGTCAAAACCCAGGCGACCTGCCTTCTTGTCCGTTTCTTGTGCTCCCTGCCATGTTCGACACCCTTGTTCACCTGCTGCAATCCCAGGACGCGCGCTTTCGCGTGATCGAGCACCCTGCCGAGGGCCGCTCCGACCTCGTCGCCGAAATCCGGGGCACGGCACCCGGCCAGGGCGCCAAGGCCATGCTCTGCAAGAGCCGCGATGCGGCCGGTGCGGGCGATCCCCAGCTGTTCCTGGCCGTGCTGCCCGGCGACCGCAAGCTGGACTTCAAGCGCCTGGCCCAGGCCGTGGGCGTGCGCAAGGCCACGCTGGCCTCGCCCGAGGAGGCCCAGGCCGCCACCGGCTGCGTGATGGGATCGGTGCCGCCGTTCTCCTTCAACCCGCAGGTGCGCCTGGTGGTGGACCCGGCACTGGTGGAGCGCTTTGCCGAGATCGCCTTCAATGCGGGCCGGCTGGACCGCTCCATCGTGCTGGACTCGGCCGACTATGTGCGCATTGCCCGGCCCGCGCTGCACAGCCTGAGCGGGGATGGCGCCGATTGACCCGGGGGCCGGGCGGTGCCCACAATCGCAGCAACGCCCGCACATCCTCTCCTGACCATGACCACCCCTGCCAGGCAGTTCCCCGACCGGCCCGATGCGGCCGGCTTTGTGCGTGCGACGCTGGCTGCCGCACTGGCCCAGGTGCAGTCGCATATGGATGCCGTGGATGCCGTGGATGCCGTGGATGCCGTGGACGCCGGCAGCGGCGAGGCCGAACGCATCCACCAGCTGCGCGTGGCCCTGCGGCGCCTGCGCACCCTGCTGCGCGAATGCGCAGGGCTGGCGCCCGGCATGCGCGCCGAATGGGATGCCCCGCTGGCCCTGGCCTTTGCGCGCCTGGGCACGCTGCGCGATGCCGGCACCCTGGCCGACGTGGTGCGGCCGCTGCTGCAGGACGCCGATGCGCCCTTGTGCGAATGGACCGTGCCGGATGCCGGGCAGGCCGACGCGGACGCGGCCGCTGCGGTGCGCGAGCCGCAGTTCCTGCAAACGCTGGCCGAGATCCATGCGCTGGCGCAGGCGCCTGCAGGCAAGCGGCAGCCCGGCCTGGTCAGCCTGTCCGCCGCAGGCACGCGCAAGTACCTGGCACGGCGGCTGGCGCGCCTGCACCGCCAGGTGCTGCGCGACGGCCGGCACTTCGACCGCCTGCCGCTGGCGCAGCAGCACCGCGTGCGCAAGCGGCTCAAGCGCCTGCGCTACCTGGCGGACTTCGCGCGGGAATTCGCGCCCGGAATGTGGCCCGGCAAAAAGGGCCGGCGCTTTGCCGAGGCGCTGGTGCCCGCCCAGGACGCGCTGGGCCTGCACAACGACATGGCCGTGGCGGCCGCGCTTTTTCGTGACGAGGCCGGCACGGATCCGCGCGCCTGGTTTGCCGCCGGCTACCTGCAGGCCCGCCTGGCCACCAGCGCGCGCAGCAGCCGCCGCGCGCTGCGGGCGCTGGCCCGGGTGCCGGGCTTCTGGCTCTAGACAGCATCAGCGATAATCCGCCGCTGGCGCACCGCCGCAGCCCCTGGGCCGTGGCGGTGCGCTGTTGCTGAAGGTGCCCCATGCCGCTTGCCGGCCAGGGGTTCAACGGGAAGCAGGTGCGCGATGCCATCGAGGTGGCCGCTCGCAATGCCTGCGCTGCCCCCGCAACGGTCAGCGGAATACAACTCCCCACGCTGGCGCGCCACCCACCGGTTGCGCGCCGCAAGCCACTGTGTCTGGACGGACATGGGAAGGCGGGGATGCCTGCTGCAGCGCGCCCACCCTGCGCGCCGCAGCGTTCCGCAAGCCCGGATACCGGCCTTCTGCATTGCTTTCGGACGCCGCGGGAGTGCGCCTGTCCGGTCCGGCCCCAGCCTGCGCTGGCGTGGCCGGCTCCGGCGTGCGCGCCGTGCGGCGTGGTTCAGACGATAGGCCCCACGGGTGACTGGGGCAGTTGGATTCAACGCATGCGCTTCGCTTCTTTGGCCGCCGATTGTTCCGGCCCCTTTCCCCTTCCTCCCTTCCTGCGCCCGGCCACCGCTGCGGCCGTGCTGGCCTGCTGCGCCGCGGCGGCCGGCGCCGCACAGGAACCGGCGGCCGGCAAAGCCGGTGCATCCGCCGACGATGCGCTGGACGCCGTCTTCGTGACCGCCACGGCGCGGCCCGAGGCGCGCAGCCGCATCGCGGGCACCACGCAGACCATCGACCGCGAGGCCATAGAGCGCTCCAGCGCGCGCTCGGTCACCGACCTGCTGGCCGAGAACGCCGTGGGCTTTCTCAGCGAATGGACGGCGGCCCAGACCTCGATGAACCTGCGCGGCGCCTCCACCGACGGCCAGGGGCGCGACTTCCGCAGCCAAGTGCTGGTGCTGGTCAACGGCCGGCGCGCGGGCACGGCCAACCTGTCCAAGCTCAGCCCCTCGGATGTGGAGCGCATCGAGATCGTGCGCGGCCCGTCCTCGGTGATCTACGGCAGCCAGGCCATGGGCGGGGTGGTCAACATCATCATGAAGACGGGAGCGACGGCGCCCGGCACGCGCGCCCAGGTCCAGGCCGGCTCGTGGGACCTGTGGCGCACCGATGCGCAGACGGCCGGCGCCAATGACCGCTTCGACTGGTACTTCGGCGTGAGCGCAGGCGGGCGCGGCGACTACGAGTCGGGCGATGGCGGCACGCGCATGGAGAACACGGGCTGGAAGCGGCGCGGCGCCAGTGGCGCCCTGGGCTGGCAGCTGCACGAGCTGCACCGCGTGGAGCTGCAGCTGCGCACGGACGGCATCTACAACGCGGGCTTTCGCGGATCGGGCGCCAACATCTACAGCCGCGACAACCGCAGCAACCGCTCGCTGGACCTGACCTACGAAGGCGCACTGCCCGGCCAGCGCCTGAGCTGGACGACCCACCTCTACAGCCTGGTCGATACCGATGAATTCAACTGGGCATCGCCCGTGATCCGCTCGGGCAACAGCGCCGTGCCCGGCACGGCGCGCGACTACAACCACCGCCAGCTGGACGCCACGGGCCTGCGCTTTCAGCCGCGCCTGCGTGTGAGCCAGACCAATGACCTGCTGATGGGCTTCGACTGGGAGCGCAGCAAGCTGCGCTCCGACCGCCTGCGCGTGGCCATGCCGGGCGGCCCGGCGGGCCAGGTCGCGCCCTACGACAACAACCAGACCGAGCAGGTGCACGCGCTGTACTTCGAGGACGCGCAGACCCTGTTCGACGACCGCTTGACCCTGCGTGCCGGCCTGCGCAAGACCTGGGGCACGACGCGCTTCGACGATACGCCCAACCTGGCCCTGGCCCAGGCCAGCACGCGCGACTACGACAACCACACCTGGTCGGCCGGCGCCACCTGGAAGGCCACGGACCGGCTCACGCTGCGCGCTGCGGCCTCCACGGGCTTTCGCGCGCCCACGGCCACGGAGCTGGCCTCGGACTTCACGGCCGTCGGCGGTGGCCGCACCTTCGGCAACCCCAACCTCAAGCCCGAGACCAGCCGCCAGATCGAGGTCGGCGCCGCGCTGCAGCAGCCCGGCTGGCGCGTGGATGCGGCCCTGTTCCAGAACACCATCAGCGACCGCATCATCACCGTCTCGCGCGGGGCCGCGACCAATACCTCGGACTACGCCAACAACGCGGCCGACATCGTGGCGCGCGGCCTGGAAATGCAGGCCGACATGGACCTGGCGCGGGCGCTGAACCTGACGGGCCACCAGCTCAAGGCCTGGGCTGGCGGCTACTACCACTTCAGCATGCGGGACAAGGGATCGCCAGCCTCGGCCAATACCGACAAGGTGCAGCGCATGTACCGCTACGAGGCCTCGGCCGGCGTGCGCTACGGGCGCGGCAGCGGGCGCCTGCAGGGCGACTGGAGCCTGCAGCTGTCCACGCTGCTGCGCGGTCCCATGTGGTACGACACGGAAGAGGCGCTGCTCATCCCGCAGGGCGAGCCCCGCAGCACCTTCATCCACCGCAAGGGCGCCTTCACCATCTGGAACCTGCGTGCCGACTACCGCGTGTCGCCGGGCGTCAAGCTGTTCGCGGCCGTGAACAACCTGTTCGACCTGAACCGCCATCCCATCTTCATCGCGCTGGACCGCGCGCCCTGCATCGCCAACCCGGCGTACCAGAACGGCGGCTGCGGAACGTCGATGGCCGGGCGCGAACTCATGGTCGGCCTGCAGGCAGAGTTTTGAGGACCACGGCATGAGGCAATCCAGCACCACGCGCCGCCAGTTGTTGCGCCAGGGCGCGGCGGCGGCCCTGGGCTGCGGCCTGCCCGCGGCCTGGGCCGACACCGTCGCTTCAGGCGGTCCGGTGTTGCTGCAGGATGCGCTGGGCCGGCGCGTGGAGATTGCCGCGCCGCCGCAGCGCATCGTCTCCATCTTTGCCTCCAACACCGAACTGGTGGCCGCGCTGGGCCTGCTGGACCGCGTGGTGGGCGTGGAGGATTTCACGCGCTTTCCACCGGGCGTGGAGCGCATTCCCAAGGTGGGCGGGCGGCTGGGGTTCTCGGTGGACGCCGTGGTGGCGCGCCAGCCGGACCTGGTCATCGTCACGCCCGCGCGCCAGGCGGCGCACCAGCTGGTCGATCCCATGGAGCGCATCGGCGTGCCGGTGATGGTGCTGCTCAGCCGCTCGCTGGCCGAGGTGATGGACAACCTGCGCCTGGTGGCCCGCGCCACGGGCGTGCAGGCGCGCGGCCAGGCGCTGGCCCTGGCGCAGGAGGCGCGGCTGCTGCGCGTGGACCGGCAGGTGGCCGGCCAGCCCCGGCCGCGTGCCCTCATGGTCACGGGCCGGCTGGGCAACGGCATGCTGCTGGCGGCCCGGCCGGGCACCTATACCGGCGAGGCCATGGTGCGCGCGGGCGCTTCGTTCGCGCTGGACGGCCTGGGCACGGTGCCCCAGGTCTCGCCCGAGGCCGTGCTGGCCGCCGACCCCGATGTGCTGCTGTTCGCGGGCACGCAGGAGGCCATGCAGGACCTGATCGGCCAGCGCGGCTGGCGCGACCTGCGTGCCGTACGCGGCGGCCGGGCCACCACGGTGGCGCGTGCCGAGTTCCTGATTCCCGGGCCGCGCACCTTCGGCGGCGTGGAAAAACTCTCGCGCTGGCTGCACCCTGCGGCCTGGGCCGGGGAGGCCGCATGAATTCCCTTTCACATCCACCTGCGTGGCGCCCCTGGGCCAGTGCGGTCCTGCTGCTGCTGGCCAGCCTGCTGATCGCCGCCTGCGCGGGCCACCAGTGGGCCAGCCCGGCCGACCTGCTGGCCGCGCTGGGCGGCGAAGACAGCCTGCGCAGCCGGCTGCTGCTGCAGTGGCGCGTGCCGCGCGTGCTGGCAGCCGCCCTGGTGGGCGCGCTGCTGGGGCTGTCGGGCGCCATCTTCCAGGGCGTGTTCCGCAATCCGCTGGCCGAGCCCTATCTGCTGGGCGCCTCGGGCGGCGCGGCACTGGGGGCGACTGTCGCCCTGCTGGTTCCCATGCATCTATTGTTCGGCCTGCCCCAGGCCTGGACGCTGCCCGTGCTGGCCTTTGCGGGCGCCTGGGGTTCGACCGTGCTGGTGCTGGCCGTCTCGCGCGTGGCCGGTGCCACCGATGCGGCCGGCATGCTGCTGGCCGGCGTGGCGCTGGCGGCCGTGCTGGGCGCGCTGCGCTCGTTCCTGATGCTGGCGCTGTCCGATGAGACGGTGAGCCTGCAGGTGGTGCTCAGCTGGGTGCTGGGCGGCATACAGACGCCGTCCTGGAGCGGGCTGGGCCTGCTGGCCGGCGCCTCCCTGGCCTGCCTGGCCGGGGCCATGGCGCTGGCGCGCGGGCTGGACCTGCTGGGCCTGGGGCAGGATGCGGCCCAGGGCTTCGGCCTGGATGTGGCGCGCTTCACGCCGCTGGCCGTGCTGGCCGGCTCGCTGGTGGTGGCCGTGGCCGTGGCCTATGGCGGGCTGGTGGCCTTCGTGGGCCTGGCTGCGCCGCACATCGCGCGCTGGATGGCGGGACCGCTGCACCGCGCGGCCCTGCCGGCGTCGGCGCTCACGGGCGCCATCATCGTCACGCTGGCCGATGCGATTGCGCGCAGCGTGCTGCCGCCGGCCGAAATCCCGCTGGGCCTGGTCACGGCCGTGGCCGGCGGGCCCTTCTTCATCGTGCTGCTCGCGCGCAGGCTGAGGTCCGCATGAACGATCAAGCCATGGACGACGCCGTGCCACGCCTGCAGGCCCGGTCCCTCACGCTGCGCCATCGTGGCCGCAGCGTGCTCGATGCGGTCTCTGTGCAGCTGCCCCCGCGCGGCGCCGTGGCCCTGGTGGGGCCCAATGGCGCGGGCAAGTCCAGCCTGCTGTCCCTGCTGGCGGGGCTGCAGGCGCCTGCATCCGGCAGCGTGCTGCTGGACGGGCAAGACATCGCAACCCTGCCCGTGGCCGAGCGCGCACGCCGCGTGGGCTACATGCCGCAGCGCTTTGCGCCGCACTGGGACCTGACGCTGGCCGAGCTCATGCACATGCGGCTGGCGGGCCGGGGTGGTGTCGAGGCGGCCGTTGCCGGCGCCGGGCTGCAGGATTTCGCGTGCAGGCGCTGGTCCACGCTGTCGGGCGGCGAGCAGGCGCGTGCCCTGCTGGCCACCGTGCTGGCCACCGACCCGCCCGTGCTGCTGGCCGACGAGCCCGGCGCCGCGCTGGACGTGCGCCACCGCCTGGCCCTGGTGCAGGCGCTGGCGCAGCGCGGGCGCGAGCGGCTGGTGCTGGTGGTCATGCATGACCTGGACCTGGCGCTGGCGCACTTCGGGCGCGTCATCGTGCTGGACCAGGGGCGCATTGCGCTCGATGGGGCCCCTGCCGAGCTGCTGCATGCGCCGGGGCTGGATGCCGTGTTCGGCGTGGATTTCGAGCGCATCGACGCACCCCCGCAAACCTTGCTGCGCGCGCGGCTGAAACAGGAGAACTGACCCCATGCGCATCGATCTGGCCGGCTGGACGCGCGACGCCACGCGCGGCGACCACCGGGAATTCCTGGCGCTGTTCGAGCGCGCCGAGCGCCTGGGTTTCCAGGGCGTGTGGTTCAGCGAATTCCGCGTGCCCGATACCGCCTGGCCCTATCCCTCGCCCCTGCTGCTGGCCGCCGCCGTGCTGGCGCGCACCGAGCGGCTGCGCGTGGGCACCTCGGTGCTGGTGCTGCCGCTGCACCATCCGCTGATGCTGGCCGAGGAGATTGCCCAGCTGGACCTGCAAAGCGCCGGCCGCATCGACGTGGGTGTGGGCCGGGGCACGGAGCCGGCCGCGCTGCGCGCCCTGCAGATCGATGCGGACAGCACGCGCGAACGCTTCGAGCAGTCCTGCCGCATCCTGGTGGAGGCGCTGTCCGGCAAGCCCGTCGCAGCGGGGCAGGGGCCGTGGCGCTTCGAGGATCGGCCCGCCCTGCCTTCGACCGTGCAGCGTCCGCATCCTCCCTTGTATGTGGCCGGCTCCACGGCTGAGACCCTGGGCTTTGCCGTCGATCAGAATCTGCCCCTGCTGCTGAGCCTGGAGCCGCCCGAAGGCATGCAGCTGGAGCGCCTGGAGGCCGCTGCCCGGGAGCGCGGGCGCGATGCCGCCGCGCTGCGTGCGCGTTCATCGCTGGCGCGCTATGTCTGCATCGGTGCCGACGAGGCCGCCGTGCAGGCCCAGCTGGCCACGCTGTGGCCGCAGCTGTACCAGCGGCGCGTGTACTTTGCGGGCAAGCGCGGCGTGCCGGCCGACCAGGTGCTGCCCATCGATGTGACGCGCGTGCTGGCCGAGCAATTCATCCATGGCACGCCCGAGCAGTGCCATGCGCAGATCGCCGCCTTGCGCGAGCGCACGGGCATGGGCCAGCTGCGCTGCGTCTTCAACGCCAACGGCCTGTGGAGCGATGCCCAGGCCCTCGCCGGCATGGAACTGTTTGCGCAGGAGGTTCTTCCTTCATTGCGCAGCGCCGTGCCTTTCGCCACCGTCTGACTTCCTCTTTTTTCTGGAGAACCTTCCATGCAAACCGCCAAGATTCCCGCCACCATCGTCACCGGCTTTCTGGGCAGCGGCAAGACCACGCTGCTGCGCCACATCCTGGACAACGCGGGCGGCCGGCGCATTGCCGTCATCGTCAACGAGTTCGGCGAGCTGGGCATCGACGGCGAGATCCTCAAGGGCTGCGGCATCGGCTGCGACGACGAGGGCAACGAGCGCGAAGGCGCGCTGTACGAGCTGGCCAACGGCTGCATGTGCTGCACGGTGCAGGAAGAGTTCTTCCCCGTGATGCGCGCGCTGGCCGAGCGCCGCGACCAGATCGACGCCGTGATCATCGAGACCTCGGGCCTGGCCCTGCCCAAGCCCCTGGTCCAGGCCTTCCAGTGGCCCGAGATCGCCAACGTGTTCACCGTGGACGCGGTGGTCACCGTGGTGGACACGCCAGCGGCCGCCAGCGGCCAGTTCGCCGCCAATCCCCAGGCCGTGGACGAGCTGCGCCGCGCCGACCCCAACCTGGACCACGAATCGCCGCTGCACGAACTCTTCGAGGACCAGCTGGGCGCGGCCGACCTGGTGGTGCTCAACAAGACCGACCTGGCCGATGCCGATGCCCTGGCCCGCGTGACCGCCCTGGTGCGCGAGGAGCTGCCGCCCGAGGTCAAGATCGTGCAATCGTCCCAGGGCCGCCTGCCGCTGGACGTGGTGCTGGGCCTGGCCAAGGCGGCCGAGACCACCATCGACCAGCGCGTGAGCCACCACGACCACGACGAAGACCATGACCATGACGACTTCGACTCCTACGTGATCGACCTGCCCGCCGTGGACCGCGACCGCCTGCTGGCCGCGCTGGAGACGCTGGTGGAGCAGCACAGCATCCTGCGCGTCAAGGGCTTTGCCGAGATCCCGGGCAAGCCCATGCGCTGGCTGCTGCAGGGCGTGGGCCGCCGCTTCGACCACCATTTCGACCGCGCCTGGCGCGAGGGCGAGGCACGCGGCACGCGCCTGGTGTTCATCGGGCAAGACCTTGACGAAGCAGCGCTGCGCAAGGGCCTGGAGAATGTGGCCGCCTGACCTTCCGATTCCGTACTGAAACCTGTTCCATGCACCTGCTGTCCACGCGCCCCGGCGGCTTCGTCGAGGATGAGAGCATCGTCACCCGCCTCGACCAGACGCCGGCCGACATCGTCATCCTGAGCTCGGCCGACACCACGCTGGCCCTGCTGTCCTCGGCCGTGGCCGCGCTGGCCGGGGCGTCGGCGGACTTTCCCTCGGTGCGGCTGGCCAATCTGCTGTACCTGCGCCAGCCGGCCTCGCTGGACCTGTATGTGGACGAGGTGCTGCGCCATGCGCGCGTGGTCATCGTGGACCACCTGGGCTCGGAATCGGCCTGGCCCTACGGCATCGAGCAGATCGGCTCGCTGGCGCGCCGCAAGGGGCAGCGCCTGGCCATGTTCTCGGGTGACCTGCAGGAAGACCCGCACCTGCTGGCGCGCAGCACGCTGCCGGCCGCCGCCTGCCGCCAGCTGTGGCAGTACCTGCGCTCGGGCGGCGCGGCCAATGCGCGCGAATTCCTCAAGGCCACCGTCTACCACGGGCTGGACCGGGGCGATGCGCCGCTGCCGCCGCGCACCCTGCCGCAGGCGGCTGTCCACGTTCCCCCGGCGCTGTTCGCTGCCAGGAGCCATGCCCAGGTCCATGCCCATGACGTGGCCGGCATCGACGACCTGCAGCGCGCCTGGACGCCGGGCGCGCCCACCGTGGCCCTGGTGTTCTACCGCTCCCACCTGCTGGCGGGCAATACGGCGGCCTTCGACGTCATGGCCCTGTCGCTGCAGCAGCGCGGCATGAACCCGCTGCCCGTGGCGCTGGACTCGCTCAAGGACCCGCTGTGCCTGGCCACGCTGCGCCAGCTCTGCGAAGACCATGCCGTGCAGCTGGTGCTCAACACCACGGCGTTCTCGGCGCTGGAATCGGGCACGGCCCTGGCCGGCGATGCGCCCGTGCTGCAAGTCATTGCCAGCGGCGGCAACCGCGAGGACTGGTGGGCCGACAGCCAGGGCCTGCGCCCGCGCGACATCGCCATGCAGGTGGTGCTGCCGGAGATGGATGGCCGCATCATCACGCGCGCCATCAGCTTCAAGGGCCTGTCCCACCGCTGCGCCTTCACCCAGGCCGACGTGGTGGCCTACCAGCCCGAGCCCGACCGCGTGGACTTCGTGGCCGACCTGGCCTGGCGCTGGTGCCGCCTGCGCAGCCTGCCCGCGCGCGACAAGCGCCTGGCCCTGGTGCTGGCCAACTATCCGGGCAGCGAAGGCCGCATCGGCAGCGGCGTGGGGCTGGATACGCCGGCCTCGGTGATCGCCATCCTGCAGCACCTGGCGGCCGAAGGGCACGAGCTGGGCGACCCCGTGCAGCTGCCCGCCGATGGCGAGGCGCTGATGCACACCCTGCAGCAGGGCATTGCCAACGACCCGGCCCAGTGGCCGCTGCGACCGGCCTGGCAAAGCTATGCGCTGGACGAGTACCTGGCGCGCCTGGCCGCGCTGCCGGACGGCATGGCCGACGCCATCACGGCGCGCTGGGGCGCGCCCGAGGCCGACCCGCTGCTGCGCCAGGGCCGCTTCATGATCGCGGGCCTGCGCCTGGGCCATGTCTTTGTCGGCATACAGCCGGCGCGTGCATTGGTCGGTAAAGGCATGGGCGCGCAGGACTATGCGAGCTACCACGATGCCGAGCTGGTGCCGCCCCACAGCTACCTGGCCTTCTACTTCTGGCTGCGCGACCGCTTTGCCGTGGACGCCATGGTCCACGTGGGCAAGCATGGCAACCTCGAATGGCTGCCGGGCAAGAGCCTGGCGCTGTCGGGCGCGTGCTGGCCCGATGCCGTCCTGGGCCCGCTGCCGCACCTGTACCCCTTCATCGTCAACGATCCCGGCGAAGGCGCCCAGGCCAAGCGCCGCAGCCAGGCCGTGATCATCGACCACCTGATGCCGCCGCTGACGCGCGCCGAGAACCACGGCCCGCTGCAGGACCTGGAGCGCCTGGTGGACGAGTACTACGACGCGCTGCTGGTCGATGCGCGGCGCGGCGCGCTGCTGCGCCGCCAGATCCTGGACATCGTGCGCCGCCAGCACCTGGACCAGGAGCTGGACCTGGCGCCCGGTGCCGCGCAGGACGACGATGCCGTGCTCGAACGCATAGACGCCTACCTGTGCGAGCTCAAGGAAACCCAGATCCGCGACGGCCTGCATGTCTTCGGCGCATCGCCGCAAGGGCGCCAGCGCCGCGACACGCTGCTGGCGCTGGCGCGCTTCCCGTCGGACGAAGGCCAGGGCCTGATCCAGGCGCTGGCCGCCGACCTGCTGGACAGCCCCGGGTTCGACCCGCTGCGCATGGAGCCTGCACGCCCCTGGACCGGCGCGCGCCCCGCCGCCCTGCAGGCCGTGAGCGACGAGCCCTGGCGCCATGAAGGCGACACGCGCGAGCGCCTGGAGCTGCTGGCCCAGCAGTTGCTGGAAGGTGAGGCCCCGGCCGGTGACTGGCCGCAGACGCGCGCCGCGCTGCAACAGGTGCATGCCGTGCTGGCGCCCGCGCTGGATGCCTGCGGCGGCGAGGAACTGCGCCAGCTGCTGCGCGGCCTGCAGGGCCGCTTCGTGCCGCCCGGGCCCAGCGGATCGCCCTCGCGCGGGCGGCCCGACGTGCTGCCCACGGGGCGCAATTTCTACACGCTGGACACGCGCGCCATTCCCACGCAGGCGGCCTGGGAGTTGGGCCAGCAGGCCACGCTCAGGCTGCTGGAGCGCTATCTGCAGGAGCATGGCGAGTACCCGCGCACCCTGGGCCTGTCGGTCTGGGGCACGGCCACCATGCGCACGGGCGGCGACGACATCGCCCAGGCCTTTGCGCTGATCGGCGTGCGCCCCAAATGGGCGCCCGGCAGCCAGCGCGTGGTGGACTTCGAGGTGGTGCCGCGCGTGGGCATGGGCCGGCCGCGCGTGGATGTGACGCTGCGCATCTCGGGCTTTTTCCGCGATGCCTTCCCGGGCGCCGTGCAGATGTTCGACGCGGCCGTGCAGGCCGTGGCCGCGCTGGACGAAGACGCCGAGGACAACCCCATACGCGCGCGCATCCTGGCCGAGGCCGAGCAGCTGCAGGCGCAGGGCATGGACGCCGTGCAGGCCCGCCTGCAGGCCGGCTGGCGCGTGTTCGGCGCGCCGCCCGGCCACTACGGCTCGGGACTGGGCGGGCTGTTCCAGAGCGGTGATTGGCAGGGCGATGCCGACCTGGCCCAGGCCTACCTGGGCTGGAGCCAGCATGCCTACGGCCAGGACGCCGAGGGCGTGCCCGCAGGCGACGCGCTGCGCCGCCGCCTGGGCGAGCTCGACGTGGTGGCCCACAACCAGGACAGCCGCGAGCACGACATCCTCGACTCGGGCGACTACTTCCAGTTCCAGGGCGGCATGGCCTCTGCCGTGCGCCACCTCTCGGGCCGCCAGCCCGCGCTCTACCACGGCGACCATGCCAACCCGGCCCAGCCGCGCGTGCGCTCGCTCAAGGAGGAGATTGCGCGCGTGGTGCGCTCGCGCGTCACCAATCCCAAGTGGATGGACGGCGCCAAGCGCCATGGCTACAAGGGCGCCTTCGAGATGGCGGCCACGGTGGACTATCTCTTCGGCTTCGACGCCACCACGCAGCAGGTGGGCGACCACCAGTACGCCCTGGTGGCCGACGCCTATGTGCTGGACGCGGCCACGCGCGACTTTCTCGTGCAGCACAATCCGCAGGCCCTGCGCGACATGCTGGAGCGCCTGCTCGAAGCCATGCAGCGCGGCCTGTGGGAGCAGCCCGGCGACTATCGCCAGCAGCTGGAAGACCTGCTGCTGGAACATGAAAACCATCTCGAAGGATTGCGCGCATGACCGCATCTCCTGACCTGGGCAGCGGCGCCCCGCCCGCGCTGCCGCCGCTGTTTCCCTTTGCCGCCATTGCCGGCCAGCCCCTGCTGTGCCAGGCGCTGCTGCTGGCCGCCATCGACCCGCAACTGGGCGGCGTGCTGATCGAGGGGCCGCGCGGCACGGCCAAGTCCACGGCCGCGCGCGCGCTGGCCGAGCTCATCGATGCCGCGCCCTTCGTCACGCTGCCGCTGGGCTCCTCGCTGGAGCATCTGGCCGGCTCGCTGGACCTGGGCCAGGCCATGGCCGGCCATGCGCTCAAATTCGCGCCCGGCCTGCTGGCACGCGCCCATGGCGGTGTGCTCTATGTGGACGAGATCAACCTGCTGCCCGATGCCCTGGTCGATGTGCTGCTGGATGCGGCCGCCAGCGGCGTCAACGTGGTCGAGCGCGACGGCATCTCCCACCGCCATGCGGCGCGCTTCGTGCTGGTGGGCACCATGAACCCCGAGGAAGGCCAGCTGCGCCCGCAGCTGCTGGACCGCCTGGGCCTGTGCGTGCGCCTGGCCAATGTGCAGGATGCGGCCCAGCGCCAGGCCATCGTGCGTGCACGCCTGGTGTTCGATGCCGACCCCGCAGCCTTCCGCGCCCGCCATGCAGACGCCCAGGCCGCGCTGGCCGCGCAGCTGCGCACGGCACGCGAGCGCCTGCAGCCGGCCGGCGCGCTGCCCTGGTCCGACGCGGTGCTGCAGGCCGCAGGCGCGCTGTGCATTGCCGCCCAGGTGGATGGCCTGCGGGCCGACCTGGTGCTGCTGCGTGCCGCACGCGCCTGGGCCGCCTGGCTGGGCGATGCCGAGGTCACGCCCGACCATGTGCAGGCCGTGGCCGAGCTGGTACTGGTGCACCGCCGCAAGCCGGGGGCGCCGCAGCAGCAGCCACAGCAGCCATCCCCACAGCAAGCGCCATCGAATCCGCCTTCGCAGTCGCCGGCACAAAGCCGGCCGCCTGCGGAATCCACGGCCAACGGCGCAGGCGACAGCCCGCCCTCCGAGGCCGACTGGGGCGCCATGCCGCCCGAGCCCGTGGGCCTGCTGCGTGTCGCAGTGCCCTCATTGCTGGCCCGCGAGGCCGCAAAGGCGGGAGCGCCCGCCACAAAAAAAGCCTGAGCCCTCGCGGCCCCGCGCCACAGGCAAGGGATGCGAGGGCGGGCCAGCAGGCGGCCAGCCAGCCCCGGCTGGCCCAGGCGCAAGGCGGGCCGCCCACCGGCAGCTGGGACTGGCCGCGCACGCTGGCCGCGCGCGGCGCCCAGGCGCTGGCGCCCGAACATCTGCAGCGCCGCCGCGAGCCGCCCCAGGCCACGCGGCTGCATTGCTTTGTGCTCGATTGCTCGGCCTCCATGGCCGCCAGCGGCGCGCTGGCGCGGGCCAAGGGCGTGCTGCTGTCGCTGATGGAAGAGGCCTACCGCCGCCGCGAGCAGGTGGCGCTGATCTGCTTTGCGGGCACGCGCGTGGAATTGCGCCTGCCGCCGCGCAAGGCTGCGGCCTGGAATGACGACTGGATCGCGCCCATCGGCGGGGGCGGCGGCACGCCGCTGCAGGCGGCCGTGGAGCAGGCGGGCCAGTTGCTGCAGCGCCATTGCGGCGCAGAGGCCTCCTGCCAGGGCTGGCTGTGGCTGCTCACCGACGGCCGCACGCGCGAGCGGCCCGCGCGGCCTGCGGCGGCGCAGGAGGCAGGCATCGTGGACTTCGAATCGGGCCGCGTGCGCCTGGGCCGGGCGGCTGCGCTGGCCGCCGCCTGGGACGCACGCCATGTGCGGGCCGATGATTTCGCAGGCTGATCTGCGGCTCTGACGAGGTCAGGCCGGCCAGCTCAGCTCGAACAGCGCGCCGCCGCGCTCGCCCGGCAGGCATTGCGCCCGCCCGCCATGGGCCTGGGCAATGGCCTGGACCACGGCCAGGCCCAGTCCGCTGCCCTTGCTGGCCCCCACGCCGGCGTTTTTGCGGCTGCGGGCGCCTTCGCCGCGCTGGAAGGCGTCGAAGATGCGCGGCGCAAGGTCGGCCGCCACGCCGGGGCCGCTGTCTTCCACGCGCACGGTGCACAGGCCCTGGCGCACCCGGGCCGCCACCAGCAGGGGGCCGGGCTGCGCATACAGCATGGCGTTCTCCAGCAGGGCCAGCAGGGCCTGGCGTATGCGCACGGGGTCGCAGACCACGGGCTGCTCGTCCAGCTCCAGCGCCAGTTGCAGGCCCGCCTGCTCCAGCGCCGGCCCCACGGCCAGGGTCACCGATCGCACCTCGCCGGCCAGGCAGGTCTGGCGCAGCTCCAGATGCAGGTGGCCGTTGTCCTGCAGGCCCAGCAGGCGCAGGTCGTCGATCAGGCGGGTCAGCCCCTCGACCTGGGTCATCAGGCTGGCCAGCATGTCCTTGCTGGGCAGGAAGACGCCATCGGACAGGCCTTGCAGCCGTCCGCTGAGGATGGTCACGGGCGTGCGCAGCTCATGGGCGATGGCCGCGCTCCAGAAGGCGCGCTCCTGCGCCATGCCTTCCAGGCGCTGGGCCAGGCTGTTGAAGTCGTGCACCAGCTGGGCGGCCTCGTGCAGCGCGCTGTCGTCGGTGTGCGCGCGCGCCGAGAGGTCGCCCTGGGCCAGCTGGCGCAGGCTGATGGCCACCGAGTCCAGCGAGGGCAGGATGCGCCGCGACAGCCGCGTGGCCACGAAGATGGCGATCAGCAGGGCGATGACCAGGGTCAGCAGCACCCAGGCCAGCTCCACGCTGGAGGGCATCCAGCCGTCGGAGACGCTGGCCGGGTGAAAGGTCAGCAGCAGTGCATAGAAGGCGTACGAACCCAGCACGCACAGCACGACCACGGCCAGCGTGACGGCCGACATGGTCAGCACCACCTGCCGGCGCAGGCCCGGCACTGCGCTCATGGGTCCATCCCCAGCCGGTAGCCCACGCTGCGCACGCTGTCGGGCATGCCCTGCAGGCCCAGGCCTTCGAGCTTCTTGCGCAGCTTGCTGATGTGGCTGTCCACGGTGCGTTCCAGCGTGTGGCCTTCGGGCAGGCAACTGAGCAGCAGCTCGGCGCGGCTGAACACGCGCCGGGGCGAACGCACCAGGCTGGCCAGCAGGTTGAATTCGGTCACGGTGAGTTCGGGCACATGCGTGGCGCCCTGCACCTGCACGCTGACCTCGCGGCTGTCCAGGTCCACGCGAAAGGGGCCGGCCTGCAGCAGCTTGGTATCGCGGAGCCGGCCCTGGCCGCAGCGGCGCAGCACGGCCTGCACGCGCGCCACGACCTCGGCCGCATTGAAGGGCTTGCCCACGTAGTCGTCCGCGCCAATCCGCAGGCCGATGAGCTTGTCCACGTCCTGGTTGAGGGCGGTGAGCATGATGACGGGCGTGTCGCCGCGCCGGCGGATTTCGGACAGCACCTGCCAGCCGTCGAGGCGTGGCATCTGCACGTCGAGAAGAACGAGATCGGGTTTCAAGTGGTGGTGCAGTTCAAGGGCCTGCTGGCCATCGGCGGCATGGACGGTGCGCAGGTCGCTGCGGGCCAGGTAGGCGCACAGGATGTCTGCGATCTCGGGCTCGTCCTCGGCAACGAGGATGAGCGATGTCGATGGCTGGAAAGGCAAGGGCTGGGCAATGATAGAAGCCATTTTGGGTCGCGGCGGCGGCTGTGTTCATCTCCATCGTTCTTCCACATTTCCCGGGCCGAAATGCCATCGAAAGAACGCAAGCTGTTTCCCTGTGCCGCCGCCATTGGCCGGCATGCGAAACAAAGCGATGAATATGAAGTCACAGCGGCAGTGCCGTATGAGCGGGTGGAGCGGTCAGCTTTTGCAGCGGCTCCCTGAGTGAATGGCCCTTGCGGCAACACGCCGCAGGCCGAAGCCGCACCGGCAGGAGTTTCCTTCATCCCCATGCCTCCTGGCAATCTGGATTTGCATCCGGATGGCCCCTCAGATGATTCGGCGCCAGGCGCCGTATTTTTTCCGCAGCGCGCCCTGGCGCGCATTGAAAACCAGACCTCGCGTCCATGCCACAGTTCTTCATTCACCGGCCCGTCTTTGCCTGGGTCATCGCGCTGTTCATCGTGCTGCTGGGCGTGCTCGCCATCCCGCAATTGCCGATATCGCGCTATCCCACGGTGGCGCCGCCCACGGTGAGCCTGTATGCCACCTATCCGGGCGCCACGCCCAAGACGCTCAATGATTCCGTGGTCTCGCTGATCGAGCGCGAGCTGTCCAGCGTCCGCCACCTGCTGTACTTCGAGTCCTCGGTGGACACCTCGGGCTCGGCCGAGATCAAGGCCACCTTCAAGCCCGGCACCAACCCGGAGCTGGCCCAGGTGGATGTGCAAAACCGCATCAAGGCCGTGGAGCCGCGCCTGCCGCAGGCCGTGCGCCAGAACGGGCTGCAGGTGGAGTCGGCCACGTCGAGCTTTCTGCTGCTGGTGGGCCTGATCTCGCCGGGCGGCGAGTTCGACGAGCTGGCACTCAATGACTACATGGCGCGCAACATCGTGGAGGAGCTGCGCCGCATCGAGGGCGTGGGCCGCGTGCAGCTGTTCGGTACCGAGCAGGCCATGCGCGTCTGGGTCGATCCGGCCAAGCTGATTTCCTACGGGCTGTCCATGGGCGACCTCACCCAGGCCATACAGCAGCAGAACATGCAGATCGCCCCGGGCCGCGTGGGCGATGCGCCGACCGCGCCGGGCCAGCGCGTGACCACGCCGCTGACGGTGCAGGGCCAGCTGACCTCGCCCGCGCAGTTCGCGGCCATCGTGCTGCGCGCCCATGCCGACGGCTCCCGCCTGGTGCTGGGCGACGTGGCGCGCGTGGAGCTGGGCGCGCAGTCCTATGCCTTCTCCAACCGCGAGGACGGCAAGCCCGCCACCAGTGCCGCCGTGCAGCTGTCGCCCGGTGCCAATGCCGTGCGCACGGCCGCTGCCGTGCAAAAGCGCATGGCCGAGCTGGCCTCCATCCTGCCGCAGGGCATGCAGCACACCATCTCGTTCAACACCGCGCCCTTCGTCAAGATCTCCATCGAGAAGGTGGTGCAGACCCTGGTCGAGGCCATGGTGCTGGTCTTCCTGGTGATGTACCTGTTCCTGCAGAACCTGCGCTACACGCTGATCCCGGCCATCGTGGCGCCCGTGGCGCTGCTGGGCACCTTCGCCGTGATGCTGGTGGCGGGCTTTTCCATCAACGTGCTGACCATGTTCGGCATGGTGCTGGCCATCGGCATCATCGTGGACGACGCCATCGTCGTGGTGGAGAACGTGGAGCGCCTCATGGCCGAGGAAGGCCTGTCGCCGCGCGATGCCACGCTCAAGGCCATGAAGGAGATCACGGGCGCCATCATCGGCATCACCCTGGTGCTGACGGCGGTGTTCATTCCCATGGCGTTCGCCAGCGGCTCGGTGGGCGTGATCTACCAGCAGTTCACGCTGTCCATGGCCGTGTCCATCCTGTTCTCGGCCTTCCTGGCCCTGAGCCTGACACCGGCGCTGTGCGCCACCTTGCTCAAGCCGGTGGCGGCAGGCCACCATGAGAAGAAAGGCTTCTTCGGCTGGTTCAACCGCGGCTTCGAGCGGCTGACGAACCGCTACGAGGCCCATGTCACGGGCCTGGTCCGGCGCACGGGCCGCATGATGCTGCTGTTCGCGGCCATCGTGGCCATCCTGGTGTTTGCGCTGCGCCAGCTGCCCTCGGCCTTCCTGCCCGAGGAAGACCAGGGCTACTTCATGACCTCCATCCAGCTGCCGGCCGATGCCACGGCCGAGCGCACGCTGGACGTGGTCAAGCGCTATGAGGAGCATGTGGCGCAGCGCCCCGGCATCGCCTCCAGCATCTCGGTGCTGGGCTTCAGCTTCGCGGGCTCGGGCCCGAACGCGGCCATGGCCTTCACCACGCTCAAGGACTGGGACCAGCGCAACGGCGCCACGGCCGGCGAGGAAGTCTCGCTCGCGCAAAAGGCCATGGAACACGCGCCCGAGGGCGCCATCATGGTGCTGCAGCCCCCGGCCATCGACGAGCTGGGCACTTCCTCGGGCTTCACCATGTACCTGCAGGACCGCACGGGCCAGGGCCATGCCGCGCTCAAGTCGGCCACCGACCAGTTGCTGGCGCTGGCCGGCAGCAGCAGCGTGCTGGGCTCGGCCTACCAGGACAGCCTGCCTTCGGGCACCAGCGTGCGGCTGGAGATCGACCGCCAGAAGGCCCAGGCCCTGGGCGTGGGCTTTGCCGCCATCAGCGAGACGCTGTCCACGGCCATGGGCTCGCTGTACGTCAACGACTTCCCCAACGCGGGACGCATGCAGCAGGTCATCGTGCAGGCCGACGCGCCCGCGCGCATGCAGATCGATGATGTGCTCCGGCTGAACGTGCGCAACGCTGCGGGCGGCATGGTGCCGCTGGCCGAGTTCGCCACGCCCGTGTGGTCCGAGACGCCGCTGCAGCTGGTGCGCTACCAGGGCTTCCTGGCGTCGCGCATCTCGGGCACGCCTGCGCCCGGCACATCCAGCGGCGCGGCCATGGCCGAGATGGAGCGGCTGGTGGCCCAACTGCCGCCCGGCTTTGCCGTGGCCTGGACCGGCCAGTCGCTGCAGGAGCGCCAGTCGGCCGCGCAGGCGCCCCTGCTCATGGCCCTGTCCATGCTGGTGGTCTTCCTGGTGCTGGCCGCGCTGTACGAGAGCTGGTCCATCCCGCTGTCGGTGATGCTGGTCGTGCCCCTGGGCCTGCTGGGCGCGGTGGCCGCCGTGCTGCTGCGCGGCATGCCCAACGACGTGTTCTTCAAGGTGGGCCTGATCACCATCATCGGCCTGTCGGCCAAGAACGCCATCCTGATCGTGGAATTCGCCAAGCAGCTGCGCGAGGAAGGCCAGGACCTGCGCGAGGCCGCCATCAAGGCCGCGCGCCTTCGGCTGCGGCCCATCCTCATGACCTCGCTGGCCTTTGCGCTGGGCGTGGTGCCGCTGATGCTGGCATCGGGCGCCAGCGCCGAGACCCAGCACGCCATCGGCACGGGCGTGTTCGGCGGCATGGTCAGCGGCACGGTGCTGGCCGTGTTCTTCGTGCCCGTCTTCTTCGTCTTCGTCCTTGAATGGCAGCGGCGCATCGCCGGGCCGCGCGGCAGCGCGCGCCGGCCGCCGCCCGCTGCGGACCCCGGAACATAAACACATGCCCCTCTGGATCGCGCTCAACGCCCTGTGCTTTCAGGGCCGCCCGCCGGCACAGTCTTCGAACCCTTGCGCGCCATCGGCGCCTGCAGCCCCCGCGCGGCAGGCCGGGCCCACCGGACCCGAGCCGCCGCGTGCAAACGCCGGTGCGCATGCCGGCCCCCTTGGCGCCGACGGCGCCGATGGCGCCCCCTCCGGCACGGCCAGCACGTCCGTCCCATGATTTCTATAATGGCGGCTTCGTTCACCAGTGCAGGAGGTATTCGTCCCATGCGCCATTGATGCTGCCGCTGTCCCAGCGGCCCGCTTTTCCCGACCCTGCCCACCGCACGCGCAATGCATGCAAAGCGGCAAGGAACTGCGTTGGCATCCATGAACCGCGATATGACGAATACCACGATCACGCTCGACGGCGTTTCCTGCGTGCTGCCCGATGGCAGCCCCCTTTTCTCCGATCTTTCCGAAACCCTGGACCACCGCCGCACCGGCCTGGTGGGGCGCAACGGCGTGGGCAAGTCGCGGCTGGCGCGCATCCTGGCCGGGCTGGATGCGCCCTCGCAGGGCCGCTGCCTGCGCTCGGGGCAGGTGCTGTACCTGGCCCAGCGCACGGACTGGCACGGCCAGCCTTCGGTGGCGGCGCTGGCCGGGCTGCAGCCCGCGCTGGAGGCGCTGGCGCGCATCGAGGCCGGCAGTTGCGAGCCCCGCGACTTCGAGCTGCTGGCCGACCGCTGGGACCTGCGCCAGCGCCTGCAGGCCCAGCTGGAGCTGGCGGGCCTGGGCCATCTGCGTGCCGATACGCCGGGCCACGCCCTCAGCGGCGGCGAGGCCATGCGCGTGGCCCTGGCGGGCGCGCTGCTGTCGGGCGCCGACCACCTGGTGCTGGACGAGCCCAGCAACCACCTGGACCATGAAAGCCGCCAGGCCCTGGCCGCGCAACTGCAGCGCTGGCCCGGTGGCCTGGTCGTGGTCAGCCATGACCGCAGTCTGCTGCAGGGCATGGAACGCATCGTGGAGCTGTCGCCGCAGGGGCTTCGCAGCTACGGCGGCGGCTACGCCTTCTATGCCGAAGCCAAGGCGCGCGAGATGGCCTCTGCGGTGCAACTGCTGGAGCAGCGCAAGCTGGAGCGCCGCCGCGAAACGCAGCAGCTGCGCGAGCAGCAGGAGCGCCAGCAGCGCCGCGAGGCGCGCGGCCGCCGCCAGGGCCAGGAGGCCAACCAGGCGCGCATTCTGCTGGACCGGCAAAAGGAGCGCAGCCAGGCGTCGGCCGGCCGCCTGCGCCGCCAGCATGCAGACACGCGCGAGGCGCTGGACCAGCGCGTGCGCGAGGCGGCGCGCCAGATCGACCATCAGGCGGCCATCCGCATGCAGACGCAGCCACCGGCCGGTGCTCCCTGCGACGTGGTGGCGCTGCTGGACGATGTGCTGCTGCCGTTTTCGTTGTCCACGGGGCCGCGCCTGAACCTGTCTCTGTACGGCGGCCAGCGTCTGGCCGTGACCGGTCCCAACGGCTGCGGCAAGACGCGCCTGCTCGATGTGCTGTCAGGCCGCCTTGCGCCCCAGGCAGGCGAGGTGCGCCGCATGCAGGCCTGTGCCTACCTGGACCAGCGCCTGTCCCTGTTGCAGCCCGGGCGCACGGTGATGGAGCAGTTGCAGGACGCCTGCCCCGGCACCCCCGTGGATGTGCTGCGCACGCGCCTGGCCTGGCTCGGACTGGCGGCCCGGCAGGTGGAGCAGCCCGCGGGCCGGCTCAGCGGCGGCGAGCAGCTCAAGGCCGCCCTGGCCTGTGCGCTGCATGCCGAGCCGCCCGCGCCCCTGCTCCTGCTGGACGAGCCCTGCAACCACCTGGACCTGCCTTCCCTGCAGGCGCTGGAGGCCATGCTGCGCGGCTACGCCGGCACGCTGGTTGTGGTCTCGCATGACGAGGATTTTCTGCAGGCCATCGGGCTGACCGACCGCCTGGTGTGGTCGCCGCAGGGCTGGCGAATGGAGCCCGCCTAGCTTTCCTGCGCTATCAGCGCCTGCAGTGCGTTCACGTCGGTCACCAGCAGCGCCTGGCGCCCCTCCTTGCGCAGCAGGCCGCGCCGGGTGAGGGCTCCCAGCTCGCGCGTGACCTGCTCGCGGTTGGTGCTGATCTTGCTGGCCAGCACCGAGTGCGAAGGCACGGGGCTGATGAGGGCCGTGTGCTCGGGCGAGACGCCCGCCTCCCGGGCCAGGCGCAGCAGCTCCCTGTGCAGGCGCGTGGGCACGCCCAGGGTGCTCAGCTCCATGACGCGGTCGGTCAGCCGCCGCACCAGGCCGGCCAGGCCTTCCATCATGCGCAGGGCAACAGCGGGCTCGCGCGCCAGCAGGGCCAGGAAGTCCTGGCGCGAGAGGCTGGCCAGCAGCGAGGATTCCAGGGTGACCACATCGGTGGAGCGGGCCTGGCCGTCAATGGCCGCCAGGTCGCCGAAGTGCTCGCCGGGCCCGTAGTCGCGGAAGCTGACCTCGCGCCCGCCCGGCGAATAGGTGATGATGCGCACGCGCCCGCTGACCAGGAAGAACACGTCGCTGCCCGTGGAGCAGCGGCTGAACACGGGCTGGCGGGCCTGCAGCGGGCGCCATTCGCAGTCGGCGGCGATGCGGTCCAGGCTGGCGGTGCCCAGGCCCTCGAACAGGGTGATGCCGCGCAGGGCGAAGCTGGAAGGCTGGGTAGGGTGGGCCATGGAACCAATAGCGGGCGGAATGTACAAAGATTCTGGATCGGGCTGCGCTGTCCCAAGTTCCTTCAAGCCGCCATTGTTCCTGTCTTGTCCTGCCGTCGGGCGCATCATCCGTTTCCATGGCCCGTGTCCTTCCTCCGTCCCTGCCGTCCCTGCGCAGTCTCCACTGGTCCACCGGCCTGGTGCTGTGGACCTATGCGGCGCTGCACCTGTCCAACCATGCCCTGGGCCTGGTCTCGCTGGCCACGGCCGAGGCCGTGCGCGAGCTGATCCACGGCGTGTGGCGATCCCTGCCCGGCAGCCTGCTGCTCTACGGCGCGCTGGCTGTGCACATGGGGCTGGCGCTGCAGGCGCTCGCGCGGCGGCGCAGCCTGCGCATGCCGGCGCTGGAGGCCGTGCGGCTGCTGCTGGGCCTGGGCCTGCCGCTGCTGCTGGCCCTGCATGTGCCGGCCACGCGGCTGGCGCAGGAGGCCTGGGGCGTGGACCCCTCGTATGCGCGCATCGTGCGTTCTTCCTGGAATCCGTCCAGCATGGCCATCCAGCTGCTGCTGATGGCGGCCGCCTGGACCCATGGCTGCATGGGCCTGCACATGGCCCTGCGGGCGCGCGGCTGGTGGCGGCGCTGGCAGCCGCTGCTGCTCACGGCCGCCGTGCTGCTGCCCGTGCTGGCGGCGCTGGGCATCGTCTCCATGGCGCGCGAGATCGCGGCGGCCGGTGTGCCCGCGCCGGCCGGGCCTTCGCCGCAGGCGGCGCAGCTGCTGCGCGATCTGACATCGGGGCTGCGCCAGGGCTGGCTGGCCGGCCTGGCTGCCTTGCTGGCCGGCCCCTGGCTGTGGCGGCGCATGCGCCTGCGCGGCGCCCGCCAGGTGCTGCTGCACTATCCGGGCCGCACGGTGCAGGTGCCCCAGGGCATGAGCGTGCTCGAAGCCAGCCGCGAGCATGGCATTGCCCATTTGTCGCTGTGCGGCGGCAGGGCGCGCTGCTCCACCTGCCGCGTGCGCGTGTCCGGCCCGGCGGCCCACCTGCCTGCGCCGGGGCGCGATGAGCGCCTCACGCTGGAGCGCGTGGGTGCGCCGCAGGACGTGCGGCTGGCCTGCCAGCTGCGGCCCACGGGCGATGTGCAGGTGGCGCCGCTGTTTCGCTCGCCGGCAGCCGCCCAGGCCGGGCGGGGCGATGAGCAGCGCGAGGTCCGCGAAGTGCGCGAGGTGGCCATCCTGTTCGTGGACCTGCGCCGCTGGTCGGGCCTGGCCGAGCGGCAATGGCCCGTGGACCTGTCCTGGGTGCTGGACCAGTATTTCGAGCGCGTGGGCCAGGCCGTGCACGACAGCGGCGGCATGGCCAACCAGTTCATCGGCGACAGCGTGATGGCCATCTTCGGCCTGGACACCGACCTGGATACGGCCTGCCGCCAGGCCGTGCAGGCCAGTGCCCTGATAGACCGGCGCATGCAGGAGTGGAGCGCGAGCTTCGAGGCGCAGTTCGGCCAGCCGGTGGATTTCGGCATGGGGCTGCACGCGGGGCGCGCTGCCGTGGGGCGCGTGGGCTTCGAGCACACCACCACCTTCACGGCCGTGGGCGAGGTGGTCAACACGGCCAGCCGCCTGCAGGAGTACACCAAGAGCGCCCAGGCCCGGCTGGTGCTGTCGCTGGAGGTGGCGCGCCGCGCGGGCGTGGCCGATGGCCTGGGCGAAGTCCGGCAGGTGCAGGTGCGCGGGCGCTCCGAGCCCCTGCCGGCCCTGCATGTGGCGCGGCCCGGCCTGCAGTGGCCCTGAAGGTGGATGGTGGGCGTGGACGATGAGCGTGGACAGTGAGCGCGGGAGCCGGAGAGTTTGCGCAAAGCTGTGCGTTTAGGCACTGACGTGCAGGCGGGCGAAGACGAGACTGCAGCCATGCAGAACGCAATCACGCGCTGCAGGATTTGACAAAGGATTCGCCATGAAGCACGCAAAGACCCTCTTCGCCATCACCGCCCTTTCTGCCGCACTTTCCTCCGCGTTGTGGCCGGGCATGGCCTCGGCCGCACCGGCTGCCACGGTATCTGCAGAAACCTGGTTCGGCGCCGAGCCCGCCAGCTCCGGCCCTGCGCTGTCGCGCGCCGAGGTTCAGGCCGACCTGGCCCTGTGGAACCGCGCCGGCCTCAACGTCTACCGAGAGTCCGATGTGAACCACTGGGATGCCGACTACCAGCAGCGCCTGGCCCAGTACCAGCGCATGCGCAGCGGCCCCGAGTACCTGGCCGAAGTGCAGCGCCTGGGTGGCTCGGTGAAGGCGGCCGAAGGCCAGGGTTCCGGCCGTGTCCCGGGCTGATGCGATGACGCGCGCCGCCACGCATCGCGCTGCCCACGCCGCAGCATCGCCCTGGGCCGACTTCGCACCGCTGCTGGCCCGGGTGCTGCTGAGCCTGCTGTTCATCTACAGCGGCATCGGCAAGCTGATGGGGCCGGAGGGCACCATGGCCTATATCGCCAAGGCGGGCCTGCCGCTGCCCATGCTGTCGTATGCCATGGCGCTGGTGGTGGAGCTGGGCGTGGCCACGGCCCTGCTGCTGGGCTGGCGCACCCGCGAGGCCGCGGCCGTGATGGCCGTGTTCAGCGTCATGTCGGCGCTGATGTTCCACAACCAGTTCGGCGACAAGGGCCAGCTGGTGCAGTTCCTGAAGAACCTGGCGATCGCCGGGGGATTCGTGCAACTGATGCTGGCGCCCGTGGCGCGCTGGAGCCTGGACGCGCGGCGCAAGGCCTCGCGTTGAGCACGAGCCAGTGATTCCTGGCGCTGTGCGTTACCCATAGCCCATGAAACCGGCGCGCCCGAAAAGCCAGGGACACCGAGGAAGGGCCGCCCCGCCCCGAGGGTGTCGTCCCCCTCCCTCGCGAAGCGAGTAGAGAGGGGGAAGCGGCGTCAGCCGCTCAGGGGGTGTCTTTGTCTCACACCTTGATGCCTTTTTCAGCCAGGCGGCGGGCATAGGCGGCCAGGATCAGCCGCTCCGAATGCACCAGGTAGTCATTGAGCGCGGCAGCGGCCTCGGCCGGCTTGCCGTCCTCGAACTGCTGCAGGATGCGCGCATTCATGTCCACATAGGGCGCATGCAGGAAGTGCGGGTCGCGCAGCAGGCCGAAGGCCAGCCGCAGCTCGGCCAGCAGGTGCTCGAACATGGTGTCCAGGCGCTCGCTGTCGGCCAGCTGCACCACGGCCTTGTGGAAACTCATGTTGGCCGTGCCCACGCCGGACCAGTCCTGGGCCTCGCGGTGGCGCTGGGCCGCTTCCACGGCTTCGCGCATCAGGCTGCGCGCCGGGTGCATGGGATAGGCCTGGGCCAGGGCCTGGCACTCCACCATGCGGCGCACGCGGTAGATGTCGATGATGGAGGCGATGCTGGGCGCCGCCACCGACACGCCCTTGTTGGGCTCGTGCACCAGCAGCCCCTCCTTGGTCAGCAGCCGGAAGGCCTCGCGCAGCGTGTTGCGCGAGATCTGCAGGCTTTCGCTGAGTGAGGCTTCCGACAGCTTCTGCCCGGGCTCCCAGGCACCATCGATGAGCTTGCTGCGCAGCTGCTCGGTCACGCGGTCGGTCAGGTTGAGGATGTCGGTGCTGCGGGTCATGGTGGTCGGGATGCAAGGGCCAGAGCGCAGTGTAGCCAGCGCCGGGCCGGTCGCCGGTTTCGTGCAGTGCTCAGGTGGGGTGTTGCAGCCGGGCGAAGGCCTGCAGCGTGCTGTCCACGGCGGCATCGTCGATATGGCGGTGCGTGACCAGGCGCAGCAGGCCGGCGCTGCCCGTGCGCACCAGCACGCCGGCCTGGGCCAGGCGTGCTTGCCACAGGCGCGCTTCGGCCGCGCTGGTGTCAACGCGAACCTGGACGATGTTGGTCTGCGGCAGTTCGGCCGCGCACCAAGCCGGGTCGATGGCGCGCAGGCCCTGGTGCAGGCGGCAGGCGCGCGCATGGTCGTCGGCCAGGCGCTCGACCATGTGCTCCAGCGCCACCAGCCCTGCCGCCGCAATCACGCCGGCCTGGCGCAGGGTGCCGCCGAGCATGCGCCGTATGGTGCGCGCCCGCGCGATGAAGTCGGCCGGCCCCATGAGCACCGAGCCCACGGGCGCGGACAGCCCCTTGGACAGGCAGACGGTGACCGAGTCCGTGTGCGCAGCCATCTCGCGGCAGGACAGGCCCAGGGCCACGGCGGCATTGAACAGGCGCGCGCCATCGGTGTGCACGGGCACGCCATGGCGGCAGGCCAGCGCATGCACGGCGGCCAGCGCCTGGGGCCCGGCGACGGTGCCGCCCCGCGCATTGTGCGTGTTCTCCACGGCCACCACTGCGCTGGGGCAGCGTGCGGAGATGGCGGTGTCCAGCGCCGCCTCCAGCGCGGGCAGGGCGATCAGGCCGCCGTCGCCG
Organism: Delftia sp. 11MD; assembly: GCF_050907895.1. Taxonomy (NCBI): domain Bacteria; kingdom Pseudomonadati; phylum Pseudomonadota; class Betaproteobacteria; order Burkholderiales; family Comamonadaceae; genus Delftia; species Delftia sp. 11MD. Next base: position 986,553 of record NZ_CP194333.1, read on the forward strand.
GCCAGGCTGTGGTAGTGCATGCCGGTCAGGCCCGCGGCGGCGCGCTCGGCGTTCAGCAGATGGCTGCCGGCCTCGGCCAGCACCTCGCCGGGCATGCGGCCATGGGCGAGCACGGCCACCAGATTGCCCATGGTGCCGCTGACCACGAACAGGCCCGCAGCCTTGCCGAAGCGCTGGGCTGCGGTCTCCTCGAGCGCGCGCACGGTCGGGTCGCCGTCCAGGCCGTCATCGCCCAGCGGGGCGCGGGCCATGGCTTCGAGCATCTGCGGCGTGGGGCGCGTGACGGTATCGCTGCGCAGGTCGATGGCGTCGGGAAGAGGGTGCAGGCTGGACATCAGTCGGCCTTGATGTTGCGTTCCTTGACGACGCGCGCCCAACGCGCCGCGTCGGTCTCCATCTGGGCGCCGAACTCTGCCGCAGTGCGGGGCGTCAGCTCCAGCCCCAGGGACTGCAGCTTGGCCTGCAGCGTGGGCGTGGCCATGGCGCGGGCCACGGCATCGTGCAGCGTGGTCTGGATGCCGGAGGGCAAACCGGCAGGCCCCAGCAGGCCGAACCAGTGCAGCACGGTCAGGCCGCGCACGCCGCTTTCGCCCAGCGTGGGAACCTGGGGGAGGGCCGGCGAGCGTTGGGCGCTGGTGGTGGCCAGGGCGCGCAGCGCACCGCTTCGGATATGCGGGATCACGGTGGGTGCCGAGGCGAACATGCTCTCGGTATGCCCGGCAACCACATCGGCAATGGCCTGCCCCGAGCCCTTGTAGGGGATGTGGGTGATGAAGGTGCCGGTCTGCTGCTTGAACAGCTCACCCGCCAGATGCGTGGCCGTGCCCGTGCCGCCCGATGCAAGGTTGAGCCGGCCCGGCTGCGCTTTGGCCAGGGCCACGAATTGCTTCACGCTCTGCGCCTTGAAATTCGGGTTGACGGCCAGCACCAGCGGCGATGATCCGATCAGGGCCACGGGCGTGAAGTCCTTGAGCGCGTCGTAGGGCGTCTTGTACAGGCTGGGCGTGATGGTGTGCGGCATGTCGGCCATCAGCAGCGTGTAGCCGTCAGGCGCGGCCCGCGCCACCATTTCTGCGCCCAGCATGGCCGAGGCCCCGGGCCTGTTGTCCACGACCACGGGCTGGCCCAGTTCACGCGACAGTTCCGTGCCCAGCGCGCGGGCGATGTTGTCCGAGCCGCCACCGGCCGTGTAGGGAACGATGATGCGCACGGGCTGCGCCGGCCATTTCTGCGCTGGCGCAAGGCCGGGCAGGGCAGCGGCGGCCAGGATGAGCAGGCGGCGTGGCACACCGCGGTGGGAAGCGCAGGGCACAAGGCGGTGGCGTTCGGCAGGCATGGCGAGAACTCCTTGGTGCGGCGAGAGAAAGAGACCATCGCGGCCCGGCCCGCAAGCCGCCACCGGCATCAACCGATGAAGCGCCCCGCGTTGCCCAGTACGCCCAGGTCGATGAAGCTGGAGCCCACATGCGGCGGCTGGCCGCTGTAGTCGATCACAAAGCCGCCCATGTCCCAGTTGCGCATGCCGGCCAGCGCTGAGCGCAGCCTGGCCTGGGTGGGGTCGCGGCCGGCGCGTTCCAGGCCCTCGGCCAGCACGCGTGCATTCACATAGGCTTCCAGCGAGCCCATGGAGAACTCCTGCTGGCCGTGGGCGCGCAGGGCCGATTGGTAGTCGCGCACCAGTTGCAGCCGGGCCTGATGGGGCGCGGGGACGACCATGGTCATGGCAAGGCCCCGGGCATCGTCGCCCAGCGGCTTGAGGCTGTCGTTGGGCAAGGTCACGCTCAGGCCCGTGAGCAGCACGCCGGGCACGCTTTTGCGCAGGCCGCGCACCAGCGCGACCGACACCGTGCCGGCCGTGGCCAGCAACACGGCGGACGGACGGGCCGCATGCACTTTGTTCAACACTTCGGCCAGGTTCTTGCCATCGGTGGCAATGGCCGCCTGTACGGAGGGGGCCATCTTCCCGGCTTCCAGTGCGCGTGTGGCGTCTTCCAGTATTTCCCGGCCGTAGGCGTTGTCCAGGTAGACGATGCCGATGCCCTTGAGGCCCATGCCTGCAAGCCGCTGTATCAGTCGGTGGACCTCATTGGTGTAGCTGGCCCGGACATGGAAGACGTTGCGCGCGCCCTTGCGCAGCGACGAGGCGCCCGTGATCGGCGCCACGTAGGGAACGCCAGCCTCTTCGATCAGCGGAATGATGGCCGCATTGTTGGGCGTGCCGTTGCACGACAGCAGGGCGAAGGCCGTGCCCTTGGACAGCATCTGCCGCACGTTGTCGGCCGAGCGCTGGGGCACATAGCCATCGTCCACGATCTGCAGCTGCAGCGTGCGGCCGTGAATTCCGCCGCGGGCATTGATCTGCGCCATGGCCGCTTCCGTGCCCAGCTTGATGTCGGTGCCGTATGCGGCCAGCGGGCCGCTCAGGGACACCGTGGAGCCGATGGTGATGGCCTTGGCGGACAGGCCGGCCTCGTCGGCAAAGGCATTGCGCACGAAGGCCGGTGCCAGGGCCGGGACCGCTGCGATGGCCGCAGCGCGGGGAACCAGGGAAACAATCTGACGGCGTCGCATGGATTCAGGGCTCGGGCAAGGTGGGTTGGGAGCAGGAAGGGCCATTCACGACGCCTGCCGCGCATGCGCCCCGCGCTGGGAGCGCGGCCCATTGTAGGAGGCGGCCTTGCCGCAGGCGATACCGGCGCAGGGGCATTGTTGCATTCATGTCTTCTATCGGTATTCAATCATCGATAGTTTGCTTGACTTTGGCAAGAACCCTGTCAGTGCACATTGCGTAGGCAGGTGTATGCGGGTTTGTACTATCAGTATGCGTTGATTGTCTTAATCACAATTCGTTTATGTAAGACAAATTACTAGTTTTGTTGAACAAAACCAGGTCGGCAGCGCACTCCTTGCCACCGGGTTGGGCATGCGGGGTGGCTCGACGGCCGTCGCGCACCGGGGGTGTGAAGGGGGAATCAACATGCTGACTGACGTCAATCTCTGGCCGCTTATCGGGGTGGCCATCATCGTTGCGGGCTTCGTGCTGCGCTTCAATCCCATGCTGGTCGTGATCGTCACGGCCATCGGCACGGCACTGGCGGCGGGCTTTCCCGTCGACAAGGTGCTGGCCACCATCGGCACGGGCTTCATCAAGACGCGCAACCTGCCGCTGATCATCCTGCTGCCGCTGGCCGTGATCGGCCTGCTGGAGCGCCATGGCCTGCGCCAGCATGCGCAGAACTGGATCAGCTCCATCAAGTCGGCCACCGCTGGCCGCCTGCTCATCGTCTACCTGGCGGCGCGCCAGCTGACGGCCGCCGTGGGCCTGACCAGCCTGGGCGGGCATCCGCAGATGGTGCGCCCGCTGCTGGCGCCCATGGCCGAAGGCGCGACCCAGTCGCGCTTCGGCATCCTGCCCGCCAAGGTGCGTGACAAGCTGCGCGCCTACTCGGCCGCCACGGACAACGTGGGCCTGTTCTTCGGCGAGGACATCTTCGTGGCCTTCGGCGCCATCGTGCTGATGACCACCTTCTTGAAGGAAGCCGGCATCGAGGTCGAGCCCATCCACGTCGCGCTGTGGGGCATTCCCACGGCCATCTGCGCCTTCGTGATCCACGCCTGGCGCCTGGGTCGCCTGGACCGCATGCTCGAGCGCGAGCTGGCCCAGTACAAGGCGGGCGTCGCAGCCGACGCGGCCAATGCCAACGCCACCCAAGCCAAGGGAGCCTGAAATGACGCTGACCATCCAACACCTGTACTACCTGGTCGGCTTCGTCCTGGCCGTCACGGCCGTGATGACGCTGCGCGATGCCAGCAATCCCAAGCGCTGGTCCAGCGGCCTGTTCTGGGCGCTGTATGCGGCCGTGTTCCTGGTGGGCCATGAGCTGCCCCCCATGGTGGTGGGCGTGATCGCCGTGGCCATGGCGCTGATCGCCGGCTTCGGTGGCGTGGGCAGCGGCCGCCACGCGCCGCGCAGCGATGCCGAATACCTGGCCAGCGCCAAGCGCCTGGGCAACAAGCTGTTCGTGCCGGCCCTGGCGATTCCGCTGATCACCATGGTGGGCACGCTGAGCGCCTCTCACCTGGTCTTCGGCGGAACGCCCCTGCTGGACCCCAAGGCCACCACGCTGGTGAGCCTGGGCGTGGGCTGCGTGCTGGCGCTGGGCCTGGCCTGCTGGCTGACCCGCGAGACGCCGGCCCAGGGCATGCGCGAATCGCGCCGCCTGACCGATGCGCTGGGCTGGGCCCTGGTGCTGCCCCAGATGCTGGGCATGCTGGGCCTGGTGTTCTCGGACGCCGGCGTGGGCAAGGCCGTGGCCTATGTGACCACCACCTATATCAACATGGACATCCGCTTCGTGGCCGTGGCCGTCTACGTGCTCGGCATGGCGCTGTTCACGGTGGTGATGGGCAATGGCTTCGCGGCCTTCCCGGTGATGACGGGCGGCGTGGGCGTGCCCATTCTGGTGGGCGTCTACCATGGCGACCCGGCCGTGATGGCGGCCATCGGCATGCTCTCGGGCTACTGCGGCACCCTGCTGACGCCCATGGCGGCCAACTTCAACCTGGTGCCCGCCGCGCTGCTGGAGATCGACAAGAATGCCGTGATCCGCGCCCAGGTGCCCACGGCCCTGGCCCTGCTGACGGCCAACGTCTTCCTCATGTATTTCCTGATGTTCCGTTAAAGGACGGACTGTTGCCATGACCGATTCCACTTCCCCGCGCATCCTGGTGACCGGCTTCGAGCCGTTCGAGCAGGACCCTGTCAATCCCTCGTGGGAAGTGGCGCGTGCCCTGCATGGCGAGATCGTGGAGGGCGCCACCGTCCACGGCCTGCAGCTGCGCTGCGTGTTCGGCGAATCGCTGCGCCAGCTGCAGGAGGCGCTTGCGCAGCTGCAGCCGGTGCTGGTCATCAGCCTGGGCCTGGCCGGCGGCCGCAGCGAGTTCACGCCCGAGCGCGTGGCCATCAATATCGACGACGCCCGCATTCCCGACCATGCGGCGCGCCAGCCCGTGGACCAGGTGGTGATCCCGGGCGCGCCCGCCGCGTACTTTTCCACGCTGCCCATCAAGGCCGTGGTGCACAACCTGCGTGCGCGGGGTATTCCGTCTTCCGTGTCCAACACGGCGGGCACCTTTGTCTGCAACCACGTGTTTTTCGCGCTCATGCACTGGCTGGCCCAGGGCAAGGCTGCGCCGGGTGCGCGGGGCGGCTTCATCCATGTGCCGGCCCTGCCTGAGCAGGCAGCGCGCAAGCCGGGCATGCCCAGCATGTCGCTGGCCGACCAGGTGGCTGCCGTGCGCGAGACCATCCGCACGGCCCTGACCGTGTCCCAGGATCTGAAGGAAAACGCCGGCCAGCTGCACTGAACCCCGTGCACCGAGTCCGGTGAGGAGAGAACGATGAAAATTGACCTGAACAGTGATCTTGGCGAGAGCCTGGGCGGATGGCGCATGGGCGACGATGCCGCCATGCTCGATATCGTCAGCAGCGCCAACGTGGCCTGCGGATTCCATGCCGGCGACCCGGCAGGCATCCTGGAGACGCTCAAGGCCGCCCGCGCGCGCGGCGCCATCGTCGGCGCCCATGTGTCCTATCCCGACCTGGTCGGCTTCGGCCGGCGCAACATGGACGTGGCCAGCGCCGACCTGGTGGCCGGCGTCATCTACCAGATCGGCGCGCTGCAGGGCCTGGCCCGCGTGGCCGGCACCGAGGTGCGCTACGTCAAGCCGCACGGCGCGCTCTACAACACCATCGCCCACGACAGGCGCCAGGCCACCGACGTGATCACGGCCATGCGCGCCATCGACCCCAGCCTGGTGTTGGTGGCGCTGGCCGGCTCGCCCCTGATCGACTGGGCGCGCGACGCAGGCCTGACCGTGGTGGCCGAGGCCTTTGCCGACCGGGGCTACACGCCCGAGGGCACCCTGGTCTCGCGCCGCGATCCGGGCGCCGTGCTGCACGACGTGGACCAGATCGCCGCGCGCATGCTCATGCTGGTGCGCGAAGGGGTGGTCGAAGCCGTGGACGGCAGCCCCGTGCGCATTGCCGCCGACTCCATCTGCGTGCATGGCGACAGCCCGGGAGCCGTGGCCATTGCACGCCATCTGCGCGAGCGTTTCGAGCAGGAGGGCGTGCGCATTTCCTCCTTCGCGGGTTGAGGAGTGGCCATGCGCTTTCTACCTGTCAACCGCCAGGCCCTGCTGGTGGAGCTGGCCGACCTGGATGAAACCCTGGCCCTGCTGGGCTCGCTGCAGCGCGAGCCCATCGCCGGCGTGCAGGAGCTGGTGCCGGCCGCGCGCACCGTGCTTGTGCAGTTCACCCCCGCCCAGGTGGGCGTGGCCGAGCTGGTGAACCGCATCGCCGCGCGTGACCTGAGCCAGCGCGCCGAGCGCAGCGATGTGCTGGTCGAAATCCCCGTGCACTACGACGGCGAGGACCTGGCCGATGTGGCGCAGCTGCTGGGCATCACGCCCGAGGAAGTCGTGCGCCGCCACACGGGCAGTGAATACGCCGTGGCCTTCACGGGCTTTGCGCCCGGCTTTGCCTACCTCAGCGGGGGCGATCCGATCTTCAACGTGCCGCGCCGCACCACGCCGCGCACGCGCGTGCCGGCCGGCTCGGTGGCGCTGGGCGGCACGTTCAGTGCCGTCTATCCCCAGGCCAGCCCGGGCGGCTGGCAACTGATAGGCCGCACCTCGGCCCGCATGTGGGACCTCGCGCGCGAGCTGCCCGCGCTGCTGCAGCCCGGCTACCGCGTGCGCTTTGTCGATGCGGCCGGCATGGCCCAGGTGGATGAGGCGCCTGCGCCCGCCGTGGCGCAGGCCGCGCCGCATGAAGGCAACGCGCTGCGCGTGAAGGCGACGGGCTTGATGACGCTGTTCCAGGACCGGGGCCGCCTGGGCCAGGCCGGGCAGGGCGTCTCGGCCTCGGGCGCCATGGACCAGGCAGCCTTCAAGGCCGCCAACCGCTTGGTCGGCAATGCCAGCGACCTGGCCGTGCTGGAGACCGTGGGCGGTGGCCTGTCGCTGCAAAGCCAGGGCGAGACCGTGGTCGCCATCACGGGCGCCGATGCGCCCCTGACCGTGACCACGGGGTCCGGCCAGCGCTGGAGCGTGCCGCGCTACCAGGCCGTGGCCCTGGCCGATGGCGACCAGTTGACCGTGGGCCAGCCCGTGGCCGGCGCGCGCTGCTATGTGGCCGTGCGCGGCGGCTTTGCCGTCACGCCCGTGCTGGGCAGCGCCTGCACCGACACCCTGGCGAATGTCGGCCCTGCCGCCCTGGCCGTGGGCCAGGTCCTGCCCGTTCGGCCTGCGGACCGCAAGGCCGTGGCCGCACCCGAGCTGCCGCCCGAATCCCTGCCCACCACCGGGCAGGACGTGGTGCTGGACGTGGAGCTGGGCCCGCGCACCGACTGGTTCACGCCCGAGGCCGTGGCCCTGCTGGCCGCGCAGCGCTGGCAGGTCACGCCGCAGTCCAACCGCGTGGGCCTGCGCGTGGCGGGCGAGCAGCCCCTGGCACGCGCCGTGGCCGGTGAACTGCCCAGCGAAGGCACGCCGCTGGGCGCCATCCAGGTGCCCCCCAGCGGCCAGCCCGTGCTGTTCCTGGCCGACCATCCGCTGACGGGCGGCTACCCCGTCATCGGCTGCGTGGCGCCGCACCACCTCGATCTGGCCGGCCAGATTCCCGTGGGCGCCTGGATCCGCTTCAACCCCATTCGCGCCTTCGAGGAATATTCCCCCGGCGTGCAAGGCGCCCAGCGCCTGCAGAACAATTGAAGGTATTGCGATGAAAAAAGTCCTGATTGCCAACCGTGGCGAGATCGCCGTCCGCATCGCCCGCGCCTGCGCCGACTACGGCGTGAAATCCGTGGCCGTCTACGCCGATGCCGACATCGACGCCCTGCACGTGCGCATGGCCGACGAGGCCTATGGCCTGGACGGCGAGCGCCCGGCCGACACCTACCTGAACATCGCCAAGCTCATCGCCATCGCGCACAAGAGCGGCGCCGACGCCGTGCACCCCGGCTACGGCTTCCTGTCCGAAAGCGAAGCCTTTGCGCGCGCCGTGCTGGATGCGGGCCTGCGCTGGATCGGCCCCACGCCCGAGACCATCGCCAAGCTCGGCGACAAGGTCGAGGCGCGCAAGATCGCCCTGCAGGTCGGCGCTCCCCTGGTGGCCGGCACGCCCGACCCCGTCAAGGATGCCGGCGAAGTGCTGGCCTTTGCCCAGCAGCACGGCCTGCCCATCATCATCAAGGCCGCCTTCGGCGGCGGCGGGCGCGGCATGAAGATCGCGTGGCGCATGGACGAGGTGGAGGAACTCTTTCACTCGGCCGTGCGCGAGGCCGTCACCGCCTTCGGCCGCGGCGAATGCTTCGTCGAGCAATTCCTGGACCGCCCACGCCATATCGAGGCCCAGGTGCTGGCCGACACCCACGGCAACGTGGTCGTGCTGGGCACGCGCGACTGCTCGCTGCAGCGGCGCAACCAGAAGCTGGTGGAAGAGGCCCCGGCGCCCTTCCTCAGCGACGATCAGCGCGCCCGCATCCACAGCTCCGCACGCGACATCTGCGCGGCGGCCGGCTACGTCAGCGCGGGCACGGTGGAATTCCTGCTGAGCCAGAGCGGCGCCATCTCCTTCCTCGAAGTCAACACGCGCCTGCAGGTCGAGCACCCCGTGACCGAGCAGACCACGGGCGTGGACCTGGTGATCGAGCAGCTGCGCGTGGCCGACGGCCTGCCCCTGTCCATCACCGAAACCCCGGCGCCGCTGGGCCACTCCATCGAATTCCGCATCAACGCCGAAGACGTGGGCCGGGGCTTCCTGCCCACGCCCGGCCCCGTGGTGCGGTTCGACCCGCCCTCGGGCCCCGGCGTGCGCCTGGACACGGGCGTGCAGACCGGCTCGGTCGTGCCCGGCAGCTTCGACTCGCTGATGGCCAAGCTCATCGTCAGCGGCGCCACGCGCGAACAGGCCCTGGCCCGTGCCCGCCGCGCGCTGGCCGAGTTCCGCATCGAAGGCCTGTCCTCCGTCCTGCCCTTCCACCGCGCCGTCATCGGCCATGCCGACTTCGTGGGCAACGACGGCTTCAAGGTCCACACGCGCTGGATCGAATCCGACTTCGCCGAACCCCTGGCCGCCGCCGTGCGCGCCGAGCCGCTGCCCGACGCCAGCCTGGTGCGCTGCGCGGTCGAGATCGACGGGCGACGGGTGTCGCTGGGCCTGCCTGCGGTGCTGCTGCAGGGGCTGGCATCGGCTGGCGGCGGTGTGGCTGCCGCGCCGGCTGCCGAATCTGCCGTGGACCCCGCTGCCGTCACCTCACCCATTGCAGGGAATCTGCATGCGTGGAAGGTGGCCGATGGCGACACCGTCCAGGAAGGCGATGTGATTGCCGTCATGGAGGCCATGAAGATGGAGATGCAGGTGACTGCGCATCGCAGTGGGGTGGTGGCTTTGGTGGCTGAGGCGGGGAAGGCGCAGGTGCTGGGGGCTGTGATTGCTCGGATTGGCTGATTTCTGGTTGACCTGTTTTTGATTGTGTTGTGCCTCTGGCGGCAGGAGCCGGGTTTCGGCCCGGCGGCCGACCTACTTTCTTATCGCGCGATAAGAAAGTAGGCAAAGAAGCGCGCCCCAAACTGCCCACGACCCCTTCGCTTCGCTACGGGGCGACCTGCGTTGGGCGGGATGCGGGGTGCGCCGTGAAACTCGTTGCGCGCTGCGCGCTTCACTCAAACATCACGGCGAGCTAGACAACGAAGCAGCCCTGTCCTTCGGCAGGGCTGCCACCCCGCATCCCGCCCAACGCAGGCGTGGGCAGAAGGGGGGAGGCTGGGGAACAGCCAACAGCAAAATGCCAAAGGCCAGAAATGCAAACAGCCGACGCGCCACCGCTGCGCTCGGCTGTTTTCTCATAGAGGCCGAGCGAAGCGACGGCCCGGGCAAACTCCCCGTATGTCCGCGCCTGCGGCGTGGTGGTTGCGGGGTTGCAGTCCTGCCGAAGGACAGGACTGCTTCGTGATCTGACTCGCTGCGGTTGTCTGAGCGGAGTTCACGCAGTGAACGCAGCGAGTTCCGCAGCGAACCCCGCAACCGCCACGACGCAGGTTGCCCCGCAGCGAAGCGAAGGGTCGCGGACATTCGGGTTGTACGTGTCAAGGACATGGGTAACAACTCAGCTCACAGACATGGGTAACACTTCAAGCTCACATAGTCGTTCTGGGGTCCTCGCACATCCTCTTCGTTGAAGCAGCCCAGTCGCACCGGCCCCAGATACACATCCCACTGCCCAGCGGCCACCTCCTGCATCCCGATCCACTGCCCCGCCAGCAGGTAGCCTATGTAGATCCGCAGCGCTCGCCAGTAAATCAAGCCGTTGTGGCTGACCCGAACCCTTTCCCAATGCTTCGGATACTCCAGCTCCGGTAGCTTTGAGGGGTATGGCCTGGTCGAGTCGCTGTAATGCTGGGCCGGCATGCTTTGCTGCAAGGCCTCATGCGGGCGCTGCTGGTTGTAGTGCTCCACAAAGGCATCGAGCTGCATCTGCAATGCCGCTTTGTCCGCCGCAGGCTCTTTGCCCAGGGCATGCTTGAGCGTGCGGTGCATCCGCTCGTGGCGACCGTTTTGCTGTGGCTTGCCCCTCTCGATGCGCTCCGGGCTGATGCCCAGCCTTATCCACCATATCGCCAGGCGTGACAGGCCCGCCACGCCAGTAGTCGCGAACGGCGGACCGTTGTCACTGCGTATGCGCTCGGGCAGTCCGTATTGCCGAAACACCTGTTCAAAGCTGCGTTTGGCATCCTCGTAGTTGGGGCTGTCGTAGACATGCACGGCCAGCAAATAGCGGCTGGCGTGGTCCATGATGGTCAATGGATAGCACCAGTGACCATCGGCTGTCTTGAACTGGCCTTTGTAGTCTGCACTCCACACCCCATTGGGCTGCTTGCTCGTTCGCAAGGGCTGGGCCGTAGGCACCGAGCGTCTGCGTACACGCCTGCTGCAAACAAGCCCCTCAGCCTTCAGCACGTTGTAGATGGTGGTTTTGCTGGGTGTCTCCTGTGGGCCCCAACGCTGCAGGAGCAAAGCGTGCAGCTTCTTGGGCCCCATCTGTGACCTTTGCTGCGTGCGCAGCTCAATGATGGCCCGGCGCTGTGCATAGCTGATCGCCTGATTGTTCCCGTGGGGCCTGCGACTGCGCTCTTGCAATCCATCCATGCCCAGTTGGCGGTATCGCTCAACCCACTTGTAGGCCGTCTTGCGGCTGATGCCGTAGCGCCTGCACAGCTCGCTCAGCGGCACGCCACTGCGCAGATGGTCGGCTATGAAGAGCAGTTTCTCGTCCATGGGTGCGCACTCCTTCCAGGGCATGGTGATCGCTCCTTGGCTGCTGTTGGCTCCAGCTGCCAAGCTTGGATCTGTTACCCATGTCCTTGTACTGATGTGTCACCTATGAGTGTGAGTCGTACCGTCGACTTTTCTTGGCCTACCTTCTTTTGGCGAAGCAAAAGAAGGTAGGTCGGCCGCCGGGCCGAGACCCGGCCTCGAAAAACAACCCCCCGGCAGGGAACAAAACAGATCCCTGGACCCATCAGGAAGACTCAGCGCCCACCCTGAAAACTACGCGTACTGTACAGATCCGTCGCCAGCCGCGACAGCAGCGGCAGACCAGACACCGCATCCACAGGCTGCCTCTCGATGTAGTTGAAGAACACATCGGAATCGAGCACGCCAATGTCCAGACGGCGCGCATCAGGCACGGCCGCCAGCGTCTTGTAGCCATCGCCACCCGTGGCATTGAAGCTCAGCACGAACAGCTTGTACGTGCGCGCCGTATCCAGCGGCTTCCACGTCTTGCTCGCGTTGTCATACACCTCGATGCCCGACACGCGCTGGCCGGCCGCCGCTGCCGCATTCACGTCAAAGCGCAGGCCGCCCGTGTAGGGGTAGGGGCCGGTCGTGCCGCTGGGGCCGTACACGGCCTGCAGGCCGTCCTCGAGCATGCCCTTGACTTCCGTGCCGGTGATGTCCAGGCGGAACAGCTTGTTGCCGAAGGGCAGGACCTGGATGACCTGGGCGGCCGTGACCTGGCCCAGCAGCGGGATGCGCACGCCGCCGCCGCTTTGCAGGGTGATGTCGGCGCCGCCGTAGTGGCGGTTGGCTTCTTCCAGGTAGGCCTGGGCCACGAGCTGCTGGATGTCGCCGCCGCGCACGCTCACGCTGCCTTCGGCATTGCAGGCGGCGCTGGACTGGCTGTAGTTCATGGTGCCGACGCCGCCGGGCACGCGGCGCGAGCACAGTTCCCGGGGCACGGTGGCGACCTGCTTGAGGTTGAACTGGGCGACCTTGTCCTTGAAGGGCTGCAGCGCGGCCGTGGCCTTAGCCGAGGGCGTGGTCACGCGCAGCACGCCGGTGGCGGCGGCGCTGGCCTTGAGGGCGGTCTTTTGCGCATCGGTGGCGGCCTTGCCGGCGATGGTGAAGCTGTCGCCGATCAGCACATGGGGCGTGCCCGTGCACTGGGTGACGCGGCCGTCGGCGTCGAACTGGACCTTGAGGTCGCCGACGACCTGGGCGTACTCCCAGGCCTGGACCACGCAGACGGGGCTGCCGTCCCTGTCGGTCAGGCGTGTGGGGTAGGCGCCGCCCGGTGTGCCCACGCCGGTGGTGTTGAGCACGTCGGGGCCGAGCAGGGTGTGCGAGTCGCCGCCCACGACCACGTCCACGCCGCTGAGCTTGGGCACGATCTGGCGGTCGTACTCATAGCCCACGTGGCTCATGACGATGATCTTGTTGATGCCCTTGGCGCGCAGCGCGTCGATTTCGCGCTGGGCTGCGGTGGCCTCGTCCTCGAAGGTGGTGTCGGTATCGGGGCTGGACGATGCCTTGGTTTTGCCCGCAATGGTCAGGCCGACGATGCCGATCTTCTGGCCGCCGCGCTCCACCACGGTGGAGGGGTTCACATAGCCGGGCGCCTTGGCCGCGTTCAGGGCCGAGTTGGCGCCAAAGCGCACGTTGGCGCTGAGCACGGGCGTCTTGCAGGTGCCGGCGCGCAGGCGGTCCAGGAAGGACTTGAGGCCGCTGTCGCCCTTGTCGAACTCGTGGTTGCCCAGCGTGAAGGCGTCAAAGCAGACGGTGTTCATGAGGGCGGCATCGGCCTCGCCGTCGGCGCCTGCGCGGTTGAAGTACAGCGTGCCGGTGAGCGCGTCGCCGGCATGCAGCTTGAGCACGTTGGGCGACTGCGTGGCCAGCTCCTCGATGGCCTGGGTCACGCGCGCAAAGCCTGCGGCGTCCACGGCCACGGCTTCGGCCTTGCCCGTGCCGGCGTCCAGCTGCAGGGTCTTGCTCTTGGACTCCAGCGTGGAGTGGTGGTCGTTGATGTGCAGAATGCGCAGCTCCAGCGGCTGGCCTGCGGGCGTGTCGTTGCCGGAGCCGCCGCAACCGGCGATCAGGGCGGAGGCAGCCAGGGCCACGGCCAGCGGGCGCAGGGCGGGGCGATGGGAGGTCAAGGACATGAACGGGTTCTCTCTGTATCGGTTTGTCACGGCCGCCGATGCTGGGCAAGGCAGATGACATGGCGATGAAAGCGCCCTGCAGGGGGCTTGACCTTGACATGGTGGCAATCTCTAAAGTGCCTGCATGCGAGAACAAAGGAGTCAGGCAATGAATGCATCGACCAAGGCCGGCATGGCCATAGACCTGCCCGTTCAGGGCATGACCTGCGCCTCCTGCGTGGGGCGTGTGGAGCGCGCGCTCAAGAAGCTGCCGGGCGTGCAGGAAGCCGTGGTCAACCTGGCCACCGAAAAGGCCAGCATCCGCTTCGAGGGCGCGGCCGATCTGCCCGCCGCCATTGCAGCCATCGAGAAGGCCGGCTACGAAGTGCCCCAGTCCAGCGTGGAACTGGAAGTGGAGGGCATGACCTGCGCCTCCTGCGTGGGCCGCGTGGAGCGGGCGCTGAAAAAGGTGGAGGGCGTGCAATCGGCCAGCGTGAACCTGGCCACCGAGCGTGCAGTGGTGACGCTGGCTGGCAGTGCAGATGTGGCGGCCCTTGTGGCAGCTGTGCACAAGGCCGGGTACGAAGCGCGTCCGCTGGGCGCCAGCGCGAACCCGGCCAGTGAAGGCGGGGCAGCGCAGTCGCCGGCCGAAGACGGCACGGAGCAGCGCCAGGCGCGCGAGCGGGCCTCGCTCAAGCGCTCGCTGATCGTGGCCGCAGTGTTCGCGCTGCCGGTGTTCGTGCTGGAGATGGGCGGCCACATGGTGCCGGCCTTCCACCATTGGGTGGGGCAGGCCATCGGCACGCAGAACAGCTGGTATCTGCAGTGCCTGCTGTCGGCCATCGTGCTGTTCGGGCCGGGCCTGCGCTTTTTCCAGAAAGGCATTCCCGCGCTGCTGCGCGGCGCGCCCGACATGAATTCGCTGGTGGCCGTGGGCACCTCGGCGGCCTTTGCCTATTCGCTGGTGGCCACCTTCGTGCCGCAGTGGCTGCCGGCCGGCACGGTGAATGTGTATTACGAGGCGGCGGCCGTGATCGTGGCGCTGATCCTGCTGGGCCGCTTCATGGAGGCGCGCGCCAAGGGCAATACCTCGGAGGCCATCCGCCGCCTGGTGCGACTGCAGGCCAAGACGGCGCGCGTGCGCAAGGACGGCGCCGTGCAGGAGGTGGACATCGCCGCCGTGCGTGCGGGCGACACCATCGAGGTGCGGCCCGGAGAGCGCATTCCCGTCGATGGCGAGGTCATCGAGGGCAGCAGCTTCGTCGATGAATCCATGATCAGCGGCGAGCCCGTGCCGGTCGAGAAAACCCCGGGTGCCGAACTGGTCGGCGGCACGGTGAACCAGAACGGCGCGCTGGCCTTTCGCGCCACCAAGGTGGGCGCGGATACGCTGCTGGCGCAGATCATCCGCATGGTCGAGCAGGCCCAGGGCTCCAAGCTGCCCATACAGGCGCTGGTGGACCAGGTCACCATGTGGTTCGTGCCGGCCGTGATGGCCGTGGCCCTGCTGACCTTCGGCGCCTGGCTGGCCTGGGGGCCGTCGCCCGCACTGAGCTTTGCGCTGGTCAATGCCGTGGCCGTGCTCATCATCGCCTGCCCCTGCGCCATGGGCCTGGCCACGCCGACCTCCATCATGGTGGGCACGGGCCGGGCTGCGCAGATGGGCGTGCTGCTGCGCAAGGGCGAGGCGCTGCAGACCCTCAAGGACGCCCGCGTGGTGGCCGTGGACAAGACGGGCACGCTGACGCGCGGCCGCCCGGAGCTGACCGACCTGGTGCTGGCCCCCGGCTTCGAGGGCGAGCGCAGCCGCGTGCTGGCGCTGGTGGCGGCCGTGGAAGACCGCTCCGAGCACCCGATTGCGCGCGCCATCGTGGATGCTGCCAAGGCCGAGGATCTGCCGCTGGGTGCTGTTGATCGCTTTGAATCGGTGACAGGCTTTGGCGTGCGCGCCCAGGTGGACGGCGTGCGCGTGGAGATCGGTGCCGACCGCTTCATGCGCGAGCTGGGCCTGCAGGTGGACACGCTGGCAGACGAGGCCGCGCGCCTGGGCGACGAAGGCAAGACGCCGCTGTATGCCGCGGTGGACGGTCGCCTGGCCGCCATGATCGCCGTGGCCGATCCCATCAAGGACAGCACGCCGGCCGCCATTGCCGCCCTGCACGCCTTGGGCCTGAAGGTGGCCATGATCACAGGCGACAACCGCCGCACGGCCGAGGCCATTGCGCGGCAGCTGGGCATCGACGAGGTGGTGGCCGAGGTGCTGCCCGGCGGCAAGGTCGATGCCGTCAAGCGCCTGAAGGCCGAGCATGGCACGCTGGCCTATGTGGGCGACGGCATCAACGACGCGCCGGCCCTGGCCGAGGCCGATGTGGGCCTGGCCATCGGCACGGGCACGGACATCGCCATCGAGGCGGCCGACGTGGTGCTGATGTCGGGCGACCTGGGCGGCGTGCCCAATGCGATTGCGCTGTCCAAGGCCACCATGGCCAACATCCGCCAGAACCTGTTCTGGGCCTTTGCCTACAACGTGGCCCTGATCCCCGTGGCCGCTGGCCTGCTGTACCCCGTCAACGGCACGCTGCTGTCGCCCGTGTTCGCGGCCGGTGCCATGGCGCTGTCCAGCGTCTTCGTGCTCAGCAACGCGCTGCGCCTGCGGCGCTTCAATCCGCCGCTGGCGGCGGGGCGTTGAACGACGAAGGCAGTCAGCCGGGCAGCTTGGGGACGTCTATGAAGTCGTCCAGGCTCAGGCCTTTTTCCTTGAGCAGGGCTTCTAGCACGGGCTGCAGGCGGCCCAGGCTTTGCTGCACGGTCTCGCGCACCGTGTCCACCACGACCTGGGTGCTGCGGTCGATCTCCACATTGAGCAGGTCGCCCACGCCCTTGGACTCGAACACGGTCATGCGGCGCGTATCGGGGATCAGCCAGACCTCGAACCAGCCGGCCTGGCGGTCCACCTCGGACACCGTGAGGCTGGCGCCGTTGATGGCGATGTAGCCCTTGGCGAACACGTAGTGGCGAAAGCCCTCGGGAATGCCGAAGCGGATGCGGTGGTTGGTGTCGCTGGAGGCTACTTCCAGCACGGGCGAGGTGAAGTCCACGTGGCCCGACAGCGGATGACCGCCGATCTCGGCGCCATCCTTTGCCGCGCGTTCCACATTGACGCGCCCGCCCTCGGCATAGCCGCCCAGCGTGGTGATGTTCAGGCTTTGCAGCATCACATCGAACGTGGCGCGCGTGGGCGAGAGGATCTCCGTCACCGTCAGGCACACGCCGTCGGTGGAGACGCTGGCGCCGATGGCCAGGTCCTGGCAGAAGCCTTCGGGAAAGTCGAGGGTGAAGGTGCGCAGGCCGTTCTGGTCGCGCAGCGCGGCAATGCTTGCCACGGCCTGGATGATGCCGGTGAACACGATGTGGGATTCCTTGGAGCCGCCCGGTCGGCGGCGAAGCGGGTATTTTGCATCGCGGCGCTGCGCTGCGGGGGCGCAGGCCGGCGTGTCCCTGCGGGCATCAGGCCGGTGCCGCGGCCTCTTCCCACCAGCCGCTGAGGAGGGCGGGCGGCCGCTGCGCCGCATGCACCCAGGCACAGGACGGCCAGGCATCCTGCTGCACGTTCATGCCCGCATAGATGCCGTAGCCCGGGCCGGCCGCGATCTCGCCTTCGGCATGCAGGGTCTCGCCCGCGCGGATGCTGCAGGCCGCGCGGATGTCGCCCAGCGCACGCATGCCCCAGTCCACCTCGATGTGGCTGCCGCCTTCCACGTCGGCGCCAGCGTACAGGCCGTGGCCCAGCTCGATCAGGCCGCTGGCGCGGATGCTGCCGCCCGCGCGCAGGCCCTTGCCGCAGCGGATGGCGCCCTGCACCTCGATGTCCTGGCCGGCCTGTGCCCCTCCGCCCAGGCGCAGGTCGGCGCCGCAGCGCAGCTCCCAGCCGGCGCGCACGTCCTCGGCGCGCAGTTCCTCGTGCACGTCCACGCTCCAGGCGGCCTTGACCAGGCCGCCGGCCTGCAGCGGGCCGCTGCAGAAGATGGCGCCGCCGCTGTGCAGGTCCTGGCCGGCCTCGATGCGTCCGGCGTGGATGCCGGCGCCGGCCTGCAGCGTGCGGCCCACGGCCAGCAGGCCGGGCACGCGCAGCTCGCCATGCACGACGACGCTGCCCGAGAACACCAAGGCATCGGCCTCCAGGTGATCGACCTCCAGCACGGCATCGGTGGGGCCGAACTGGTTCATGAGCCAGCGCGCGTCCTCGACGCGGCCATCGCCCACCAGGGCGTCGAGCACGCGCTGGTAGTCGTTGCCGTCATGGCGGTTGCGCACGAACCAGCGAAAGCCCGCCGCGCAAGGGCTTTTGGCGCGCAGAAAGTTTTGGGAGAGTTCCATGTCCATCGTCAGCTCCTGGGTCACAGCGGCTGTGCCATGCGGCGGCGCAGCCTGAAAGGCGTGCAGGCCAGGGCGATGCGGGCGTGGGCCGGCAGCTCCTGGCATGCGTTTGCATGCGGATTCGCTGCGGGGGCCGTGCGGGAAGCTGGGGGGTGGACCTCAGGCTTTCCGCACGGCGGCGGAAAGCAGGGCCGTGAAGCCGCACAGGCTGATGAAGGCCGTGGGCACGCCGTGCACGCGCTGCGGCCGCTGCGCGCGCAAGGCGGTGCAGCGGGTCGGGGCGTGGCGGAAAAGGCGTGTATGGGCCATGGACAGGGGGATGAGCAGCCGCGATTATGCCGCCAGGCCATTTGCGCACGGGGGCATGGGGCCGTGTACAGGACGGGGCTTCGTTGCTTTGGGTAACATCACGGACCCTGCGGGCGCCCGGTGGAGGACCATCGGCGCCCGGTTGCCCTGCTGCGCGGCGATCGGCCCGGCAGGGTCCTCTCGCCAAGAGAAGCCCATGAATTCCAAGACTCCCCCCTCGTTCCTGAGCCGCATCGCCATCGCGATCGGCAGTTTCTTCGCCATCCTCGGCAACGGCCCCCTGGCCGCCGATGTGTCCCGCCTGCGCGACGGGGAGCCGCTGGCCGCCGACGTGCCGCCGCCCGCACCCAAGGAGGTGCGCGTGGAGGTGCCCGTGGACCGGATCGTCGAGGTCCGCGTCGAGGTGCCTGTCGAGAAGGTGATCGAGAAAGTGGTTGAAAAGCGTGTCGAGGTGCCGGTCGAGAAGATCGTCGAAAAGACCGTCGCGGAGCCGGCCGCACCCGCTGGCACCGCCGCCCTGCAGCTGCTGGGCCTGCTGCAGCGCGAGGCGCGCTTCGTGGACTTCGTGCAGGAAGACGTGGCCGGCTACGCCGACGCCGAGATCGGCGCCGCCGCCCGCGTGGTGCACGAAGGCTGCCGCAAGGTGCTGCGCGAGCATTTCAGCATCGCCCCCGTGCGGACGGAGGCCGAAGGCAGCCGCGTCACGCTGGCCGCAGGCTTTGATGCCGCCGCCGTGCGCCTGACGGGCAACGTGGTCGGCCAGGCACCCTTCACGGGCACGCTGGGCCACCGTGGCTGGCGCGTGGACGATGTCCGCCTGCCCCAGCTCACCGATCACAAGGCTGCCGCCATCGTGGCCCAGGCCGAGGTGGAGCTGTGAGCATGGACCAGTCCCTTCAATCCTCCCAGGCGCGCTACAGCATCGGCATCGACCTGGGCACCACGCATTGCGCGCTCTCCTATGTGGACCGCCAGGCCAGCGATGGCGAGAAGGTGGAGCAGGGCGTGCTGGACATTCCCCAGCTCACCGGCCCCTCCAGCGTGGAGGCACGCCCGCTGCTGCCATCCTTCCTCTACCTGCCGCATGAAAGCGAGCTGACTGCGGCCGACATGGCCCTGCCCTGGGGCGCCAGCCAGGACTTCGTGGTGGGCGAGTTCGCGCGATCGCGCGGCGCGGCCACGCCGATACGGCTGGTCTCCAGCGCCAAGAGCTGGCTGTGCCATCCGGGCGTGGACCGCCGCTCGCCCCTGCTGCCGGCCGATGCGCCCGAAGAGGTGCACCGCGTCTCGCCGCTGACCGCCTCCATCCGCTACCTGTCGCACCTGCGCTGGGCCTGGGAACAGGCCCATCCCGAGGCGCCGTTCGATGCCCAGGATGTGACGGTGACCATTCCCGCATCGTTCGACCCGGCCGCGCGCGAGCTGACGGCCGAGGCCTGCCGCGCCGCGGGCTTCCAGAGGCTCACGCTGCTGGAGGAACCCCAGGCTGCGCTGTACAGCTGGATCCAGGCCAGCGGCGGCCAGTGGCGCAAGCAGGTACAAAGCGGCGAGATCATCCTCGTCGTGGACGTGGGCGGCGGCACCACCGACCTGTCGCTGATCGCCGTGCTGGAAAAGGACGGCGGCCTGGAGCTGCAGCGCGTGGCCGTGGGCGAGCACATCCTGCTGGGCGGCGACAACATGGACCTGGCCCTGGCCTACGGCGTGGCCCGCAAGCTGGCCCAGGAGGGCAAGCAGCTCGACGCCTGGCAGACCCGCGCCCTGGCCCATGGCTGCCGCCAGGCCAAGGAGCAACTGCTGGCCGACGCCTCGCTGCAGTCCGTGCCCGTGGTCGTGCCCAGCCGGGGCAGCAAGCTCATCGGCGGCAGCATCCGCACCGAGGTCACGCGTGACGAGGTGCTGCAGATGCTGGTGGAAGGCTTCTTCCCGCGAGCAGCCGTCTCCGACAAGCCCCAGACCCGCGCGCGCGCCGCGCTGACCCAGCTGGGCCTGCCGTATGCGCAGGACGCGGCCGTCACGCGCCACCTGGCGGCCTTCCTCTCACGCCAGGCCGGCGCCACCGAGCAGATCGAAGGCCTCCAGGGCACGCAGCCCGAGGGCGCGTCCTTCCTGCATCCCTCGGCCATCCTGTTCAACGGCGGCGTGCTCAAGGCGCCGCAGATCGAGCAGCGCATCCTGGAAGTCGTCAACGGCTGGCTGGCCGGCGAAGGCGCGCAACCCGCGCGCCTGCTGGACGGCGCCAACCTCGACCTGGCCGTGGCGCGCGGCGCCGCCTACTTCGGCCATGTGGCGGCTGCGGGCCGTGGCGTGCGCATCCGTGGCGGCACGGCGCAGAGCTATTACGTGGGCGTGGAAAGCAACATGCCCGCCATCCCCGGCATGGAGCCGCCCATCTCGGCCCTGTGCCTGGCGCCCTTCGGCATGGAAGAGGGCACCGAGGTGGCGCTGGACACCCAGGAATTCGGCCTGGTCGTGGGCGAGCCCGTGCGCCTGCGCTTCTTCGGTTCCTCCGTGCGCCGCGCCGACCAGGTCGGCACCGTGCTGGACTTCTGGGGACCCGAGGAACTGGTCGAGCTGCAGGAAATCGAGGCCCATCTGCCCGCCGAAGGCCGTGCGCCCGGCGAGATCGTGCCCGTCACCCTGCATGCGCGCGTGACCGACATCGGCACGCTGGAACTCAACGCCGTGCCCGTGGGTGGTGACGAACGCTGGAAGGTGGAGTTCGACGTGCGGGCCGATGTAGCGTAGCCCGCCCCGGCGGCAGGCCCGGTCCGGGCCGCGCACCGTGCCCTGTATGACTGCCGATATGCCTGATACTGCCGCCCCCGCCTCCGCCACCCCCTTCGCTCCCGACGCCGCCCACATCGTGGGCATCGACCTGGGCACCAGCCACACCGTGGTGGCGCATGTGCCCGTGGGCGGCACGGCGGCCGACATCGCCTTGCTGCCCGTGGCGCAGCGTGTCTCGGCTGGCGAGGTCGCTGCCCAGGTGCTGCTGCCTTCTGCGCGCTACCAGGCGGCGCCCGGCGAACTGGGCGATGCCTGGCAGCAGCCCTGGGCGGCACTGGGCGCCGATGCGCAAGCGCCCGCCGTCAACGGCCGCTGGGCGCGTGATCTGGGCGCGGCCGTGCCGTCGCGCCTGGTGGCCAGTGCCAAGAGCTGGCTGTCGCACGCGGGCGTGGACCGCACGGCGGCCATCCTGCCCTGGGGCGCGCCCGAAGAGGTGGCCCGGCTGTCGCCGCTGCAGGCCTCGGCCAGTTACCTGGACCATGTCCGGCAGGCCTGGGACCGCACGCACCCCGGCGCGCCGCTGAGGGACCAGCTGGTCGTGCTGACCGTGCCGGCCTCATTCGACGAAGGCGCGCGCGCACTGACGCTGGAGGCCGCGCGGCTGGCCGGTCTGCCTGCGGTGCAATTGCTGGAAGAACCCAAGGCCGCCTTCCACGACTGGCTGGTGCTGCAGGGCGAACGCCTGGCGGCCGAGCTGGCGCACTGCCGCCTGGTGCTGGTGGTGGATGTGGGCGGCGGCACCACCGACCTGACCCTGATCCGCGTGCAGCCCGCTGAAGCTGGAGGCCTGCCCGTGCTGACACGCACGGCCGTGGGCGAGCACCTGATGCTGGGCGGCGACAACATGGACCTGGCGCTGGCCCATCGGCTGGAGCCGCAGTTCGCCCCGCCCGGCGAGCGTCTGCCCGCCGCACGCTTCGCCCAACTGGTGCAGCGCTGCCGCATGGCCAAGGAACAGTTGCTGGCCGACGATGCGCCCGAGTCCGTGGCCGTGACCCTGCTGGGCGGCGGATCGAAGCTGCTGGCGCAGACGCGCACGGCCACGCTGCGCCGCGACGAGGCGCGCGAGGCCGTGGTCGAAGGCTTCATGCCGCTGGCCGGCCTGCAGGATCTGCCCACCCGGCGCCAGGGCGCTTTGCGCGGCCTGGGGCTGCCCTATCCTGCCGATGCGGCGATCACACGGCACCTGGCGCAGTTTCTCGCGCAGCACGCGGCTGGGGAGTTGCCCGATGCGGTCCTGCTCAATGGCGGCGTCTTCCACGCCCATGCGCTGGCCCAGCGGCTGGTGGCGCAGCTGCAGGCCTGGCGCGGCCAGCCGCTGCGCCTGCTGCACAACCCGCATCCCGACTGGGCCGTTGCACGCGGCGCAGCGGCGCATGGCCTGGCCATGCATGTCCAGAGCCGTCCGTCTGAGGATCTGCCGGAATCGGAAGATGCCCGGACTGTGCCCGCCCCGGTACCGCGCATCGGCGGTGGCTCGCCGCGCAGCTACTGGCTGGTCCTGCCCGAGAAGGCGGGTGCCGCACCACAGGGCATCTGCCTGCTGCCGCGCGGCACGGAGGAGGGCGTGCGCATCGTGCTCTCCGGCCGGCGCTTTGCGTTGCGCCTGGGCCAGGCCGTGCGCTTTTCGCTGGTGGCCAACAGCCTGGCGGCGGCGCCTGCGCAGGCCGGCCGTATCGCGGCGCTCGACGGCGAGGGCTGGGTCGAGCTGCCCGCACTGTCCACCGTGCTGCCCGCGCCCGAAGGCCGGGACAAGGCCCAGGTCGAAGTGCAACTGCAGGCCTGCATGACCGAGGTCGGCACGCTGGAGGTGCGCTGCGTGGCCGCCGACGATGCGCAGCGCCAGTGGCTGCTGCCGTTCAGCGTGCGTGGTGCGCTGGCCGCAGATGCGCAGGACACCGGCGATCGTTCTGCCCGGCAGGGCCGGCTGGCGGACGCCGTGGCCCTGATCGAGCGCATCTTCGGCAGCCAGGCCCAGGAGGTGACGGCCAAGGAGGTCCGCCAGCTGCGCCAGTCGCTGGAGCGACGGCTGGGCCCGCGCGAGGACTGGGACCTGCCGCTGCTGCGCGCACTGTTCGACGCCTTGCTGGCCCGCGCCAGGCGCCGCCGCCGCACGGCCGAGCACGAGCGCGTCTGGCTGAACCTGGCAGGCTGGTGCCTGCGCCCCGGCGTGGGCGCCGAGCTGGACGGCTGGCGCATGCAGCAGGTCTGGCAACTGCATGGCCAGGGCCTGGGCCATGGCGGCGAGGCGGCCAACCGCACCGAATGGTGGGTCTTCTGGCGCCGCGTGGCCGCGGGCCTGGACGAGGCCCGGCAGATGGAGCTGCTGGAAGAGGTTGCCGGCCACATGCAAAAGGCCGTGCAGCAGTCCACGCAGCGCAGCCAGGGCAAGTCCGCCCATGGCAGCTACGACGACATGCTGCGCCTGTTCGCCGCCATGGAGGCCGTGCCCTGGCAGTACCGCCAGGAAATGGGCCAGTGGATGCTGCAGCGGCTGAAGCACCCTGGTGAATCCGTGCAGACCTGGTGGGCCATAGGCCGGCTGGCCGCGCGCATGCCGCTGGCGGCCAACGCCCACCGCGTCATGCCGCCCGAGGCTGCGCAGGAGTTCCTGGACGCCACCCTGGCCCAGGACTGGCGCCGCAATGAGACCGCCATGTTCGCTGCCGTGCAGATGGCCCGCATGACGGGCGACCGTGCGCTGGACCTGTCCGATGCCCAGCGCGCCCTGGTGCTGGAGCGGTTGCGCGGCGCCGGTGCACCGCAGCGCTGGATCGACCTGGTGGAACAGGTCCAGCAGATGGACGCCCAGGATGCGAAGCGCAGCTTTGGGGATAGCCTGCCCCCGGGGCTGGTGCTGGTGGGGTGAGGGCTGTTGCTCCAAGAAGAAGGCCCCGCAGTGCGGGGCCTTCTTCTTGGGGAGGCACTGCAGCAGGTGCAGTGCGCGTGCTTACTGGGTTTTCCAGACGTAGTAGCCCACACCCTCATATTTGAAGAAGGGATACTTGGTGATCACCTGATCCCGCTCTGCAATGTTGATGGTGTAGAAGTGCGCACCAGTCTGCTCGTTGAAGAAGCGGAATATGGGAACTGTTCCATTGACTGCAGTTGTGGCGGCATACCAGGCGATGCCTTCATCGATGAAGCCGGGATAGTAGATCTTCACCTGGTTGCGCTCGAAGGCGTCGATGGTGAAGAAATGCGCGCTTGTATTTCTATTGAAGAAGCGGAATACGGGATCCAGCCCTTGTTGCATTTGGGTGGATGCATAGAAGGCCACGTTTTCATACTGGAAGGCCGGATAGGTTGCAATCACCTGATCGCGCTCTTGTGCATTGGCTGTATAGAAATGCGCACCGGTGACCCGATTGAAGAAGCGATAGACGGGGGTACGTGTCTGGGAGGTGCCGGTAATCGGGTCTGCTGCAAGCCATTTCTGAACATTGGGAAACAGCAGATCGAAGCGTCCATAGATGGACATGCCGCCAGAGGCAGGGCAAGTCTGGTCGTCGCCGCCATAGAGGACCCCGGCCAAACGTCCTTCCACGAACATGCCCGAGCCGCTGCTGCCTCCTTGCGTCAGCCCTTGATCCCAGTTCACCAGGTTGAAGCCACCGCTGACATTGGCGCATTTCATCATCCCTTCGCTGGAAGGCTCGCATGAGACTGATCTGGAGACTGTGCCGAAACTGATTTTCTGCAGATCGCCTCGGGGATGGTGGATGCCCACCATGCTGGTGCCACCAGCCACTGTCTGGCTGGTCCAGCCTGCAAACACCGCACCGGCTGGGGGCGCATCGTTGAGGCGCAGCAGTGTGGAATCGTAGTCCGCCGTCGCATAGAGCAAGGTGGCACCGTTTCGCAGCACCCTGTTTGCGGATGACAACGTGCGACTGTTGCAGGAGGGCGTGCGATAGAACCAGGAGGTTTCCAGGGTGGAAGCCACTGTCTGGCTGCTGATGCAATGGTTGGCCGTAATGAAGTAAGGCGTGCCGGAAGCGGCCTTGTCATTGAGCAGCGTACCCGTGCACAAATAGCCCGCACCGTTCTTCACATAGAGCATGCGTGCTACGGCATTGCGTTGTGTGCTGTAGTTGTCGTAGCAGGTGGAGTCCAGATTGCAGGACAGGGACTCGTTGAGCTGGGCCGAGAACTGCATTTCGCTTTCCAGCGGAAGCGAAAGGTTCTCGTGGATATGCATCACGCGCGGGATGGCGATGCGCAGCGCGTCGGCGGGAATGCCGGGTGGCAGTTCGATCTCCAGCGTCACCTCGTCACCGCCGGTGTCCGGCGTCCACCAGGTGCGACCATCGGTGGTTTTGTCTCCCGCCTCCAGATTGGCCTGCAGACCCTGCAGCACGCGCTGGCCGGCGATCTCGTAGGCGCCCGCACGATGGTCACGCGCATAGACGCGCAGCAGCGCACTGCCTGGCAGTTGCTGCATCTCGACGCCCATGCGGATGCCGTAGGCGCCTTCCGAACGCAGGCTGACAGCGGCCACCAGGCCGCCCGAGGCCGTGGAGTGCCATTGCAACTGCGAGGCCAGCGCGTCGGTCGTGGCCGTCTGTGTGCTCAGTCGCTGCGCGCCCACCTGCATGGCGCCGTCCTGCGGGGCCGATGCGGCGTGGTACTCCTTCCATGCGCCCAGTTCCACGCGCAGTGGTGTGACCTCGGAAGGGGCGGCCAAGCTGCGAGATGCCAGAAATTCCCGAGGGGAGTTCAGAGGCTGGACATGGTGGTCCACGCTCATGGCGGGGTAGGCAGATTCCTGCCCCCAGGCCAGCCCCAGGCTGCCGGCCAGGGCGAGCGCCAGCGCGACGCTGCGCAAGCCCCTGCGCGCAGTGGTGTCGAAAAGATCGGTCATGAGCTCCCTCTCAACGGATTGGTGGATATTGCGAAACCCGGGCATTTTAGGTGTTGTGTGCGTGACAGCCCGGTGACGGCAGGGCCGTCCGGCGCTTCCTAGAATGGTCGCTGCGCTGCAGCGGCAGCCGGGAGCGGACACTGCGAGCGCCGTGCCTGCCCCACACATCTGCCCCCTGTCATCTACCAAGGATCTGATCCAGCATGAGCCACTCCTACTCCGACACCCAACTCCTGATCGACGGCCAATGGCAGGACGCCGCCGGCGGCAGGAAGATTCCCGTGCGCAACCCGGCCAGCGGCGAGGTCATCGGCCATGTGGCCCATGCCGACGTGGCCGACCTGGACCGTGCGCTGGCCGCCGCTCAGCGCGGCTTCGAGACCTGGCGCAAGGTCTCCGCCCATGAGCGCGGAGCCGCCATGCGCCGTGCCGCCGCCCTGCTCAAGGAGCGCGCCGACGAGATCGCCGCGCTCCTGACGCAGGAGCAGGGCAAGCCCGTGGCCGAGGCCAAGGGCGAAATCCTGGCCGGCGTGGGCATCATCGAATGGTTCGCCGACGAGGCGCTGCGCGTGTACGGCCGCATCGTGCCCTCGCGCCGCCCCGAGGTGCAGCAGCTGGTGATCAAGGAGCCCGTGGGCCCCGTGGCCGCCTTCACGCCCTGGAACTTCCCCGTCAACCAGATCGTGCGCAAGATCGGCGCGGCGCTGGCCACGGGCTGCTCCTTCCTGTGCAAGGCGCCCGAGGAAACGCCGGCTGCGCCTGCCGCCCTGTTCAAGTGCTTTGTCGATGCCGGCGTGCCGGCCGGGGTGGTGGGCCTGGTGTTCGGCGATCCGGCCCAGATTTCCTCCTACCTGATCGCCCATCCCGTGATCCGCAAGGTCACGTTCACGGGTTCCACGCCCGTGGGCAAGCAGCTGGCGGCGCTGGCCGGCCAGCACATGAAGCGCTCGACCATGGAGCTGGGCGGCCACGCGCCGGTCATCGTGGCCGAGGATGCCGACGTGGCGCTGGCCGTCAAGGCGGCGGGGGCGGCCAAGTTCCGCAATGCAGGCCAGGTCTGCATCTCGCCCACGCGCTTTCTGGTGCACAACAGCGTGCGCGAGGAATTCACACGCGCCATGGTAGCGCATGCCGAAGGCCTCAAGGTCGGCGATGGCCTGGTGCAGGGCACGCAGATGGGCCCGCTGGCCAATCCGCGCCGCGTCACCGCACTGGCCCATTTCATCGAGGACGCGCAAAAGCAGGGCGCCAAGCTGCTCACGGGCGGCGGCTCCCTGGGCGACAAGGGCAACTACTTTGCACCCACGGTGCTGGGCGATGTGCCGCTGAGCGCCGAGATCTTCAACCAGGAGCCTTTCGGCCCCGTGGCTGCCATCCGCGGCTTCGACGATCTGGGCGATGCCATCGCCGAGGCCAACCGCCTGTCCTATGGCCTGGCCGCCTATGCGTTCACGCGCTCCATCAAGACCGCTCACCAGCTGGCGCAGCAGGTCGAGGCCGGCATGCTGTGGATCAACCAGCCGGCCGTGGCCTCGGCCGAGATGCCGTTCGGCGGCATCAAGGACTCGGGCTACGGCTCCGAAGGCGGCCCCGAGGCGCTGGAGGCCTACCTGGTCTCCAAGGCCGTGTCCATTGCCGCCGTGTGATCATGGCCGGCTGAAAGATGAACGGCCCCTGAGGGGGCCGTTTTTCATGGGTGCGGCTTGCGCGCGGGAATGCGGTAGATGACGGCCGCGTACTTGGGCCGCTGCTGCTGCTCCACGACGACCCCGCCCAATCCTTCGGCGATGCGCCGGCTGGCCGTGTTGGCCTCGGCCACCGGGTAGCTGAAGGACTTCGGGGCGAAGGTTTCCGCGGCCCAGGCGGCCAGGGCGGCAACGGCCTCGCGGCCATGGCCCTGGCCATGCGCGTCCTCGCGTATCCAGATGCCGAGTTCGGGCTCGGCATCGCGCGCGCGGTGCAGGCCCAGCAGGCCGGTGAATCGGCCTGACGCGCGCTCGCGCAGCGTGAAGTTGAAGTCCGTGCCGGCTGCGATCTCCCGCAGCCATCCGCGCCAGACCGCCTCGAAATCGGCAGGCGCCGATGGCGGCTCGAACGACAGGTAGCGCGTCAACGTGGGCGTGATGCAGGCAAAGGCCTCATCGGCATCGGCGGCAGTGAAGGGGCGCAGCGCCAGGCGCTGTGAGGTGATGGTGGTGTCGCTCCACGTCATGGATGCTTTCCTCGCAACAGGGGGACAGGGAGCGTGGGGCGCTGCCGGCCTGGGCTGGCCTTAGCCGTTCATTCTGGCATGGGTCCGTGCTTCAGCCGGCGTTGCGGAAGAAGGCTTCGTGCTGCGCGATCTCGTGCGCGGCATGGCGCAGCTGGCGGGCCTGGTCGGGGTGGCGTTCGGCCACGCGCTGCGCCAGCGCGCGCAAAAGCGGCGGGCACTGGCCGGGCGCCTGTTGCAGCCGCTGCAGGCGCAGCAGCGCGGCGCGCACGGCGCGGGCGGTGCCGTCGCCCAGGGCCGCTTCCCCGGACAGCTGATGCAGCGCCTGGATGGCGCGGCCCACATGCAGGGCGGCCAGGCCGCACTCCGCTGCCTGCGCACCCAGCTGCCCTCCGGCCTGCTCCGACATGCGCACCAGGCGTAGCAGCCGGTGGTACAGGCGGGCGCGCCAGATGCGGCCATCGCGCGCATGGCCCGGCGTGGCGGCCATGTCCTGCAGCTCGTGGACCATCATGGAGCGCAGGCTTTGCAGCCGGCCCTGCAGCGTGACCGGCAGGATGAAGCGGTAGGCCGCCCAGCCGGCCAGCGGCCCGGACACCACGGCCAGCCCCAGGGCCAGCGCATGGCCGAAGCTGGCCGTCTGCGGGTAGTGGGGCTGCAGCAGGAGCAGCAGCACCATGTTGCAGTCATAGCCCGAGAGCGCGGTGCGCTGGTGCGAGAACAGCAGCGCGCCCACGTAGACAAAGGGCAGCATCAGCCACACCAGGCCCGCCTGGCTGCCGGCGAACGGCCAGACCAGACACTGGCAGGCCAGGGCCACCAGCACGCCCATGGCCTGGCCCAGGGTCACATGGCGCATGGTGGCCGACGGGTTCTCGAAGCCCGAGAACACGGTCAGCATGATGGACATGCCCAGCAGCATGTAGGCACCGCCGCTCCAGCCCGTCACCACCCACAGCAGGCCCACGATGGCGATGGCCGCGCTGGCACGCAGCATGGCGCGGCGCGCGCCCAGCCAGTCGCTGTGCAGCACCACCGGCCATTGGCGGGCGCGGTGGCCGGGCGGCAGGGCCACGTCATGGGTGGCGGCCAGGTGGGCCTGCAGTGCAAAGCCCATCGGGGCCAGCATGTCGGCTGCGCCGGGCCAGGCCACGGCGGCCTCGCGTGCGCGCACCAGGGCCGCCGCGGCCTCGTGCAACTGCACGCGCGTCTCCAGCGCCAGGGCGGCTTCACGCAGTGCCTGCGCGGCGGCCAGGGCCTGCGCCTCGCCAAAGGCCGCAGGCGGCTCCTGTGATGGTGCATCGCGCAGCCACAGCAGGGCCGAGATCTGGGCATTCATGAGCCGGCGCAGCGCGTGCACGGCCTCGCGCGAGCGCTGCGAACCGGCGGCGTGCGGGTCCAGCCCTTCCTCGATCACCGCCATGGCCAGCAGGCGGGCGGCGATCTCCTGCGAGCCCAGGGACGAACGGCCGCGCGCCTGCAGGCTGTCGGCCAGATCGCGCAACAGCCGGGCAAACAGCTGGCGTACCTCGGCATTGCCGGGAATGCCGCTGCCCTTGGGCGTGAACAGCCAGCCCACGAGCAAGGCTGCGAACACGCCGGTCAGCGCGGTGAACAGCCGGTCCCAGCCCAGGGCGAAGACCTGCTCGGGATGGGCGAAGTCCAGCAGCGCCACCATGGCTGCCGAATAGCCGGCCAGCATGGTGCCGTAGGCCACGAAGCTGCGCTGCAGATTGCCCACGCCCGCACACAGGCCCAGCCAGACGGCCAGGCCCAGCACCAGCCACAGCAGATTGCCCTGGGCCAGCAGCACCAGGCCCACGCCCACGGCCGTGCCGGCCACGGTGCCTGCGACCCGGAAAAAGCTTTTTTCGAGTAGTTGCCCGCGCAGCGGCTGGGATGCGGCCCAGGTGGCCATGGCGGCCCACTGCGGATGCTCCAGCCCCAGCTGCCAGGCGGCCAGCAAGGCCAGGCAGGCGGCGAAGGCCGTGCGCAGGTGCTGGCGCAGGCGCACGGGGTCGAAACCCCAGCGGGCCGAGGCCTGCAGCAGGCGGCCATAGGCATCGTGGAGGGCGCTCATGGCGCGCCTTCCGTGCGCAGCGCGCCCATGCGCGCCTGGATCTTGGCCATGCCGGCCAGCATGGCCTCGACCTCGGCATCGTCCAGGTCCTGCAGCATGGCCAGCTCGGCCTGCAGCATGGTGGCGCGCACGCGGTCCACGGCGCCGTTGCCTTCATCGGTCAGGAAGATGCGCTTGCTGCGCCGGTCACCGGGGTCGGCGCGGCGCTCCACCCATCCATGGCCTTCCAGAATATCGAGCAGGCGCACCAGGCTGGAGCCATCCAGCCCCACGCGCTCGGCCAGTTCCTTTTGCGTGACGCCATCGCCCCAGGCGCGCAGGTGGATCAGCGGCGCCCAGGTGGCGTCGGTCAGGCCGTCGGCCAGCAGTTGTTCCTCGACCTGGCGGCGCCACTGGCGTACCAGGGTGACCATGAGAAAGCCGAGACGGGCGCGGGGAGGGGCAGAGGCAAAGGACATACCTCGATTATCTTTGTAGTTCAATTAATTTGCATTGCAAATTAATTGAACCTGCATTTGATTTAAGGGTATTCCCTTGTTCTGGAAGGCAGGCCGTCCATGAAAAAGGCCCTGCGAGACGATGCCTCGCAGGGCCGGTCGATGGATGCTGGCAGCTTCAGAGCAGGCCGGGCACCCAGCGGTTGAAGAGCAGGCCCGCCACCAGAAGCCATGCGAACAGCAAGGCGGCCAGCAGCAGGGGCTTCGTGCCTGCGGCACGCACGGCGCGGACATGGGTGGTCAGGCCCAGGGCCGCCATGGCCACGGCCAGCAGCGCGTTGTCCAGCTGCACGCCCACCTGTACCACGGCAGCGGGCAGCACGCCCAGCGAGTTCACGCCGGCCATGGCGACGAAGCCCAGCGCGAACCAGGGAATGGTGATGCGGCGCGGCTGGCCGTCGCTCACCTGGCTGCTGCGGTTGCCGCGCGCCACCGCCATGGACAGCAGCAGCAGGAAGGGGGCGAGCATCATCACGCGCACCATCTTGGAGATCACGGCCACGTCGGCGGCTTCGGGCGCAATGGCTTCGCCGGCGGCCACGACCTGGGCCACCTCGTGCACGGTGGAGCCCACGTACAGCCCGTACTGCGCGGGCGACATGTCCAGCCAGCCGTGGGCGGCGTTCCAGTGGAACAGCGCGGGGTAGAGAAAGGTGCCCACGGTGCCGAAGACCACCACGGTGGCCACGGCCACGGCCACGTCTTCGGCACGTCCCTTGATCACGGGTTCGGTGGCCAGCACGGCAGCGGCGCCGCAGATGGAGCTGCCCGCGCCGATCAGCACCGTGGTGCGCGCATCCAGCCCGAAGACGCGGCGGCCCAGCCACTGCGCCAGCAAGAAGGTGCTGCCCAGCACCAGGGCATCGACCACCACGCCGGCCATGCCCACATGGCCTATGTCCTGGAAGGTCAGCCGCAGGCCGTAGAGCACGATGCCCGCGCGCAGCAGGCGCTGCTTGGCCAGGCCCACGCCGGCATGGCAGCTGGGCGCCAGGCGCGGATAGACGGTGTTGCCGATGACCAGGCCGATGCAGATGGCCAGCGTCAGTGCACTCAGGCCCGAGCCGGCCAGCAGGGGCTGGCGTGCGCCCCAGGTGGCGGCTGCGGCAATGGCGCCTGCCAGCAGCAGGCCGGGCGCAAGCTCGGTCAAATGGCGAAGCCAGCCAGGGAGGGAGGAGCGTGGGAGGGCAGTGGTGTTCATGGTGCCTGCGCGCCGCGTCAGGAGCGCGGTGCATGGGAGGCACTTTAGATTTCTTGGCTATATTCGTATAACGAATAGTTTTTGTAGCATCAACCGGGGAAACAGGTTGATGCCTCGTCCAGACTGCACGCCATGCTGCACCTCACCCTGCGACAGCTCGAAATCTTCTGCGCCGTTGCCCAGGCCGGCTCCACCGTGGCGGCGGCCGATGCCGTGGCCCTGTCGCAGTCGGCCACCAGCGCCGCGCTGCAGCAGCTGGAGCAGGCCATGGGCGCCCAGCTGTTCGAGCGCGTGGGCCGGCGGCTGGCGCTCAACGACGCGGGGCGCGCCCTGCTGCCCGAGGCGCTGGCGCTGCTGGAGCAGGCCAGGGGCATAGAGCAGGCGTTTTCGGTGCGGGCCGCCAGCCTGCCCGTGCGTCTGCGCGTGGCAGCCAGCACCACCATAGGCACCTATGCGCTGCCAGCCGTGCTCGCGCACCTGGCGCGCAGCCATCCGCACCTGAGCGTGGACCTGCAGATCGCCAACACGCGCGAGGTGGGCCAGGCCGTGGAATCGCTGGACGTGGACCTGGGCCTGATCGAGGGCACCAGCCACTGGCCCGGGCTGGAGGTCGAGCCCTGGATGCGCGACGAACTCGTCATCGTGGCCGCAGCACAGGACCCGCTGGTGCAGGCTGCCGGCCAGCGCCCGCTGGGCGTGGCGGCGCTGCGCGGTGCGCGCTGGCTGCTGCGCGAGCCGGGCTCGGGCACGCGCGAGATGGTGGAGCATGCCTTGCTGCCGCATCTGCACCAGCTGCCGGCCGCCGCCACGCTGGGCAGCTCCGAGGCCATAGCGCGCTGCGTGGCGCAAGGGCTGGGCATCAGCTGCCTGTCCCGCGTGCTGGTGCAGGCCCTGGTCGTGTCAGGAGAACTGGCCGTGCTGCCGACCACGCTGCCGCGCATGTGGCGCGATTTCTCGCTGGTGCAGCGGGCAGGCAAGCGCCGCTCGCCTGCGCTGGCGGCCTTCGTGCAGGCCTGCAGGTCCCAGGCGCAGGAATGAGCCCAGGCTACTTTTGCAGCGGTATCGGCGTGTTGCGCGGCACGGGCACGGCGGTGACGCTGTTCTGCGGCGAGCCTTCGATCACGCGGTCCGAGTAGGTCATGTAGACCAGGGTGTTGCGCTGCGCATCGACCATGCGCACCACGCGCAGGCGCTTGAACAGCAGCGAGATGCGTTCGGTGAACACCTCGTCCTGCTGCTTGAGCGGCGCAGGGATCTGGATGGGTCCGGTCTGCACGCAGCTGATCGAGGCCTCGGCGCGGTCCTCGGCCAGGCCCAGCCCGCCCTTGATGCCGCCGGTCTTGGCGCGCGAGACATAGCAGGTCACGCCCGCCACCTTGGGATCGTCATAGGCATCCACCACGATCTTGTGGTCCGGGCCTATGAACTTGAACACCGTGTCCACCGCGCCCACCTGCTCGGCGCGCGCACCGCAGGCGCCCAGCAGCAGCGTGGCCAGAGCGGCCGTGAGCAAGGCGCGGCCGTTCATGTCAGGCCTCACCCGCCACATGGCGGCGCAGGTGTTCGAGGGCTTCCTCGACCTGGTCCACCAGCACCAGGCACAGGTCGCCGGGCGTCAGCCGCGCCAGCGCGTGGTCGATGGCGTTGAACTCACCCTGGATCTGGGTCACGTAGTCGGTGCGCGGTGCGCCTTGCAGGCCTTGCTGCAGCAGGGCCAGGACTTCACCGTCGGCGCGGCCGCGCTGGCAGGCATCCTGGTAGAGGATGACGTCGTCGAAGGCCTTGCCCAGGATCTGTGTCTGCTCGGTGATGTCCTGGTCGCGGCGGTCGCCCGCGCCGCTGATGACCACGCTGCGGCGCTGGGCCGGCATGGCATCCACGGCCTGCACCAGGGCGCGGATGGCGTCGGGGTTGTGGCCGTAGTCGGCGATCAGCGTGGCGCCACGGTAGTCCATGACGTTGAAGCGTCCGGGGGCGTTGTCGCTGTCGTTGACGAAGCCGGCCAGCCCGCGGCGGATGGTCTGCCACGGCAGGCCCACGCCCCAGGCGGCGGCGATGGCGGCCATGACGTTCTCCACCTGGAAGGTGATGGTGCCGTTGCGCGTGATGGGGATCTCGCGCAGGGCGATGGTCTCGCGCCACGAACTTTCGGCCGCAACGATGCTGTCGCCGTCCACGTAGACCACGCGGTTGCCCTGGGCACGGTGCGTGGCCATCACGGGGTGGTGGCGGTCGGCCGCGAAATAGATGACCTTGCCCGGCGAGGTGGAGGCCATGGCCGCCACCAGCGGGTCGGCGGCGTTGAGCACGGCATAGCCGTCGGCGGCCACGTTCTGCACGATGACGCGCTTGAGCACGGCCACGTCTTCCACCGTGGTGATGTAGTTCAGGCCCAGGTGGTCGCCCGCGCCCACGTTGGTGACCACGGCCACCTGGCAGCGGTCGAAGCCCAGGCCTTCGCGCAGGATGCCGCCGCGCGCGCATTCGAGCACGGCCGCATCGGTCTCGGGGTGGGCCAGGGCGTTGCGCGCGCTGCGCGGGCCCGAGCAGTCGCCGCTGTCGATCTGGCGGCCGTTGACGTAGACGCCGTCGGTATTGGTCATGGCCGTGCGCCAGCCATGCGAGGTGAACAGGTGGGCGATCAGGCGCGTGGTCGTGGTCTTGCCATTGGTGCCGGTGACGGCCACCAGCGGGATGCGGCCATCCTGGCCGGGTGCGAACAGCTCATCGACCATGGGCACGCCCACGTTGCGGGGCTTGCCGAAGGACGGCGCTAGGTGCATGCGCAGGCCCGGTGCGGCGTTGACTTCGACGATGCCGCCGTTTTGCTCCTCCAGCGGGCGCAGCATGGTCTCGCAGACCACGTCCACGCCGCAGATGTGCAGGCCGATGGTCTGGGCGGCCTCGACGGCGCGCGCGGCGATGTCGGGGTGCACGTCGTCCGTCACATCGGTGGCGCTGCCGCCCGTGGACAGGTTGGCGTTGTTGCGCAGCACCACGCGCTGGCCCTGGGCCGGCACGGATTCGGGCGTGAGCCCTTCTGTGGCGATGCGCGCGATGGCGATGTCGTCCAGGCGGATCTTGGTCAGCGCCGTGCCGTGGCCCGAGCCGCGGCGCGGGTCCTGGTTGACCAGCTCGACCAGTTCGCGGATGGTGTGCTGGCCGTCGCCCAGCACCTGGGGCGGCTCGCGGCGCGCAGCGGCCACCAACTGGCCGCCGACCACCAGCAGGCGGAAGTCGTGGCCCGGCAGGAAGCGTTCGACCATGATGTCGTCGCCGAATTCCGAGGCGGTGGCAAAGGCGGCCTTGAGCTGCTCGTGCGTGGTGATGTTGACCACCACGCCCTTGCCCTGGTTGCCGTCCTGGGGCTTGACCACCACGGGCAGTCCCACTTCCTGGGCCACGAGCCAGGCTTCTTCCACGTCCTTGACGGGGCGGCCCAGAGGCACGGGCACGCCGGCGGCGTGCAGCAGGCGCTTGGTCAGGTCCTTGTCCTGGGCGATGGACTCGGCCACGGCGCTGGTCTGGTCCAGCTCGGCGGCCTGGATGCGGCGCGCCTTGGAGCCCCAGCCCAGTTGCACCAGCGAGCCCGAGGTCAGGCGGCGGATGGGAATGCCGCGCGCCACGGCCGCATCGACGATGGAGCCTGTGGAGGGGCCGATGCGCTCGTCCTCGTCGAGTTCACGCAGCTCGGCCACCACCTTGTCGGCGTCGAAGGGCGTGTCGGCCAGTGCCGACTGCAGCAGCGCACCGGCCTGTTCCATGGCCAGGCGGCCCACGGATTCCTCGGTGTACTCCACCACCACCTGGTAGGTGCCGGCTTCCACGGTCTCGTGCGTGCGGCTGAAGGTCACGGGGCAGCCGGCCTGGGCCTGCAGCGACAGGGCCGCCACTTCCAGCACATGGGCCAGCGACAGGCGCTGGTCGGCACCGTGCGGCTGCAGCGTGCCGATCTTGGGAAAGCGTGCGCGCAGCCGGTCCTCGAACCCTGCCAGGGCCGAGTAGTCACAGTCGCCGGGCTCGCATTGCACGATGGCTTCGATGGCGGTGCTGCGGGTCCAGAGATTGGGGCCGCGCAGGGCTCGGATGCGGGTGATCTGCATAGTGTCTTCTTTCGGAGGGCAGGCCCGCGTCGCCGGGCCTGCCTGCATGTCATCGTGTGGTCGGGCTCAGGCGGCGGCGGTGGAAACCGCAGCGGCGGCCGGCGTGTAGTCGAAGGTCTTGATGCCGGCGACGATGAGGTCGGGGGCAATGTCCATGGACCACGCCGCGGCAATGGCAGCGAGCAGGGCCGGCGTGTCCGGGCGCAGGCCGCCGGGCAGGCTCAGCGCGTCCAGCGTGCCCAGCACGCGCTCGGCGGCGCCCGTGGCCAGGATCACCTGGTTGCCGCGCACGAAGACGGCACGGCCTTCGCTCTCGCAACGGTGGGCCGCGACCACGGGGCTGTCGGCCTGCATCGAATAGAACAGCACCTCGCCGTCGCACAGGCGGGCCAGGTCGGCCACCTGCTCGATGTCGGCATTGAGGACGCCCGCGCCTTCGTCCAGCACCACGTCGATCTGGGTGCGCATCACGCGCGTCATCTGTGACTGCTCGTGCACGTCATGGTCGGGCAACTGCTCGAAGCCGTCCATGTCGGTGACCACGCCGACTAGGCAGCGGTCGTAGGCCAGGCCTTCCTCCAGGATGGAGCGGGCCGTGGTCTGGATGACGGCGGCCTGGGCCAGGCGGTTGGTCAGCAGGCGGTGGGCGCCGGCCCAGTTGGCGGTGTTGGTCTTCTGGGTCTGGCGGTTGGACAGGAACATGCCCTCGCTGCTGGCCACGCCCGTGAGCTTGCCCGACAGCTGCAGCAGCCAGCCCACCAGGCGGGCCGTGAAACCGTTGTTGCGCGTGCCGGCAATGCCGACCAGGGGGATGCGGCCGGCGCCCGTGCCCTCTTCGGTGCGCGGGAACAGGTGGTCGGCGATGGCCATGCCCACGGGGCGCGGCGCGCCGCTGGTGGGCTTCAGATGCATCAGCAGGCCGGGGCCGGCGTTGACTTCGAGGATGGCGCCGCCCTGCTCCTTCATGGGGCGCGAGACGTCCTGCAGGATCATGTCCATGCCCGCGATGTCCAGGCCCACGATCTTGGCGGCCAGCGTGGCCATGTAGGCCACTTCGGGATGGACTTCGTCGGTGCAGTCGATGGCCATGTTGCCGTTGCGCTGCAGCAGCACGCTGGTGCCCTGGGCAGGAATGGTGTCGGGCGTGACGTTCTGGCGCTTGAGTTCCAGCTTCACGGCCGGGGCTTCGAGGTTGATCCAGTCCAGCGGATATTCCTGCTCGGGGCCGCGGCGCGGGTCCTGGTTGACCACGGCGACCAGTTCGCGAACCGTGGACTTGCCATTGCCGGCCACGCTCACGGTCTCGCCACGGCAGGCGGCAACCACCTTGCCGCCCACCACCAGGATGCGGTGCTCGGTGCCGTCGATGAAGCGTTCGACGATGACGTCCGAGCCTTCGGGCTGGGCCAGCGCGAAGGCGGCCTTGATGTCGGCCTCGTCGCGCAGGTCCAGCGTCACGCCGCGTGCGTGGTTGCCGTCCGAGGGCTTGACGGTGACGGGAAAGCCGATGTCCTGCGCCACTTCCCAGGCTTCCTCGGGGCTGTGGACGATCTGGCCTTCGGGCACGGGCACGCCGCAGGCGGCCAGCAGGCGCTTGGTGAAGTCCTTGTCCTGGGCAATGCCCTCGGCGATGGCGCTGGTCTGGTCGCTCTCGGCGGTCCAGATGCGGCGCTGCGCGGCGCCATAGCCCAGTTGCACGAGGTTGCCGTCATTGAGGCGGATGTGGGGGATGCGGCGCTCGCCGGCCGCATCGACGATGCAGCCCGTGCTCGGGCCCAGGTAGCGGTCGTTGATCTCGGTCTTGATGGCCTTGATGGCGGCCTTCAGGTCGAAGGGCTCGTCATTGATGGCGGCCATGATCAGCCTGTGACCATGGGCCAGGGCCGTGCGCGCCACGGTTTCCTCGGGGCAGCGGAAGACCATGCGGTAGACGCCGCGCTGCGAGATCTCGCGGGTCTGGCCGAACTCGGCAGGCATGCCCGCCAGGTTCAGCAGCTCGATGATGATGTGCTCCAGCACGTGGCCGCACCAGGTGCCGCCTTCCAGGCGCTGGATGAAGCCGCCGCGCTCGCCCACGCCGCAGTGGTGCTCGACCAGGTCGGGCAGCCAGGCCGTCAGGCGCTCGTTGAAACCGGGAAGCTTGTTCGAGGGATAGTCCTCCAGCTCGCCCAGATCCAGCCAGACCTCCAGCACGGGACGGTAGGTCCAGACGCTGGGTCCACGCAGGTAGGTGGTGCGCAAGAGTTGGATGTCTTTGAATTTCGCCATGTCGGTCAACGGGTAAGCGTGAACGACGACCCGGATTCGGATCGCCGGAGAATGGGAGAGGATTGTGCGCCCAGAAAACCCATGCGCAGTGTTGTCAGCCTAAACCAGGGTTGGCGCGTTGAGCAGGGTATGCCGTGCAACGCGCGGGATATCCACCGGGGAGCTGCGGTTGCCCGCATGACACCAGGAGCCGCCAGGGGCGGGAAAAACAACTCAACATGCAAGAACACCATTCTGTGGACGTTTCGGCCTTCCTTGCCAGCCCCCGCGGGGCTGAGCTGCGAGCCAGGCTCGCTTCCAATGAAAACGTGCTGGCCCTCGCCACGGTTGACCTGACCCTGGATATGCGCTTCGGCGAAGGCTGGGTTGTCCTGACCAACCAGCGCCTCATCGCCTGTGATCCTGAGGATCAGCGATGGAGTGAGTGGATACTCTCAGTCGATCAGAATTTGCGCACGCTGGACCACGGCGGCGTGGGCAATCTCGAATTGCATGGTCCTGCGGCTCGGCTGGCGCTGTGGCGCTTCACCTTGCGCCACCAGGCGGGCGTATTGCGCCTGCTGCAACAGTTCGATCACCAGCGTGAGCGCATGGCGCGTGGCGAGGACTTCGACGGGCCCGAGGACGATGTGCCCCGCTGCCCGGCCTGCCAGACCGAGCTGCCGCCCGAGGCCGACGAATGCCCGGCCTGCGCACGCCAGCAGGGTCCGCAGACCTCCACCTGGGTGCTGCTGCGCCTGTGGCGCTTTGCCCATCCCTACCGGCACCAGCTGCTGCTGGGCTTTTTGCTGACCCTGGCCTCCACGGGCGCCACCCTGGTGGCGCCCTACCTGACGATTCCCATCGTGGACAAGATCCTGATCCCGTTCCAGAACGGGCAGCAGATCGACAGCAGCCTGGTGGTCTTCTACCTGAGCGGCCTGCTTGCGGCGGCGCTGGTGGCCTGGGGCCTGGGCTGGGCGCGCACCTTCGTGCTGGCCAAGGTCTCCGAGCGCATTGGCTCGGACCTGCGCACGACCACCTACAACCACCTGCTGACGCTGTCGCTGGACTACTACGGCAGCAAACGCACGGGCGACCTGATGGCGCGCATCGGGGCGGAAACAGATCGCATCAATTTGTTTCTATCCTTGAACGCGCTGGATTTTGCGACCGATGTGCTGATGATCGTGATGACCTCGGTCATCCTGTTCTCCATCAATCCATGGCTGGCCCTGGTCACCCTGGTGCCGCTGCCCTTCATCGCCTGGATGATCCACCTGGTGCGTGACCGCCTGCGCACGGGCTTCGAGAAGATCGACCGCGTCTGGTCCGAGGTGACCAATGTGCTGGCCGACACCATTCCCGGCATCCGTGTGGTCAAGGCCTTCGCCCAGGAAAAGCGCGAGGCCGACCGCTTCGCCCAGGCCAATCTGGTCAACCTGCAGGCCAACGACAAGGTCAACAAGACCTGGTCGCTGTTCACGCCCACGGTGACGCTGCTGACCGAGATCGGCCTGCTGGTGGTCTGGGGCTTCGGCATCTGGCTGGTGGCGGGCGGCCAGATCACGGTCGGTATTCTGACGGCCTTCATCGCCTACATCGGCCGCTTCTACAGCCGCCTGGATTCGATGAGCCGCATCGTCTCGGTCACACAGAAGGCGGCAGCCGGCGCCAAGCGCATCTTCGACATCCTGGACCACGTGAGCAACGTGCCCGACCCGGTCAACCCGGTCAAGCTGCCGCGCGTGCAGGGTGCCATCACGCTGGACAACCTGACCTTCCGCTACGGCAGCCGCGCCGTCATCAAGAACCTGGATCTGCAGATTCGCCCGGGTGAAATGATTGGCCTGGTCGGCCACAGCGGCTCGGGCAAGAGCACCCTGGTCAACCTGATCAGCCGCTTCTACGACGTGAGCGAAGGCTCCATCCAGCTCGACGGCGTGGATATCCGCCGGCTCAAGGTGTCGGACTTCCGCAGCAACATCGGCCTGGTGCTGCAGGAGCCCTTCCTGTTCTTCGGCACCATTGCCGAGAACATCGCCTACGGCAAGCCCGACGCCACGCGCGAGGAAATCGTGGCGGCCGCGCGTGCGGCCCATGCCCATGAATTCATCCTGCGCCTGCCGCATGGCTATGACTCCCTGGTGGGCGAGCGCGGCCAGGGCCTGTCCGGCGGCGAGCGCCAGCGCATCTCCATCGCGCGCGCGCTGCTGATCGACCCGCGCATCCTGATCCTGGACGAGGCCACTTCTGCCGTGGACACCGAGACCGAGAAGGAAATCCAGAAGGCGCTGGACAATCTGGTGCAGGGCCGCACGACGATTGCCATCGCCCACCGTCTGTCCACGCTGCGCAAGGCAGACCGCCTCGTGGTCATGGACCGGGGCGAAATCGTGGAAGTGGGGCCGCACGACGAACTGATGGAAAAGCAGGGCGCCTACTGGCGCCTGTACCAGGCCCAGGCGCGGCGCGCCGAAGAGGATGCCCAGGCCGCAGGCCTGACCCTGGTCGCAACCACCATCGAGGAATAAGCCATGTCCACTGCCCAACATTGCGCCGCCGGCGCCGATCTGAGCCGCGTACGCGTGGAGCGCAACGCCCATGGCCGCCTGGTGCTGATCCTGGCCGACGGCACGCGCCACGAATCCGTGGTGCCCGTACGCGCCTTTCCCATTGCCGCGCCGCTGCAAGGCCTGTCCCTGGTCTGTGCCGATGGCAAGGAGGCGCTGTGGGTGGACCACATGGACCACGTGCCCGCGCAGGCCCGCACGCTGATCGAGCAGGATCTGGCCGTGCGCGAGTTCGTGCCCGTCATCCAGCGCATCCGCAAGGTGTCCAGCTATTCCACGCCCAGCACCTGGGATCTGGAGACCGACCGCGGTCCCGCGCAGCTCGTGCTCAAGGCCGAGGAGGATATCCGCCGCCTGTCGGGCCGTACGCACCTGATGATCACCAGCCAGGACGGCGTGCAGTTCAGCGTGCCGGACAGCACGGCGCTGGACCGTGCCTCGCGCAAGATGCTGGAGCGTTTCCTCTAGCGCCTGGTCAGGGTGGTTTCGGGGTTTACCCTTGGTTTGAGGCAGGCCTGGGCGTCTTTCAAAAAAAGCGCTTCAGTTCTTTCAGGTTCTGTCGATGATGAGGCGACGGCGGGAAATTCCCGCCCACAGCACACATCCAGCAAGAGGGTCGAGCCATGCCAATTCCACCTGTTGACCGATCGCCCATACCGTGGCGCCCGCAAAGCGCCGATCTGTACTCCACCGGCGCGTCGGGCGCGGTGCCCGTGCGTCCCGTGAACGCTGCCAATCCTGTCGAATCCACGGACCGCATCGGCGAAGGCCGTGTGATTCGCGATCCTGAAAAACCGTCCGTGGTGGACCAGGAAAACCGCGACTGGACGCTGGCCGAGGAGATCAAGCAGAAGGAAGAGGTCGAGGAGCCGCCCAAGGAGCCGATTTCCAAGCAGCTCATCGAGTTCATCCAGTCCATGTGGCGCGCCAGCGCCATGGCCGTGGAGCAGGCCCAGGAGGTCAGCAAGGCCGATGACGTGGCCCGCAACAAGCTGCAGGTGCGCGAGGAGCCGTTGACCTATTCGGAACCCAAGGTCAAGCGTACCGGCGGACTTTGAGTGTCAGTGGCTGAATGCGCAGGCTCAGTCCTTTGAGCCTTCGCCTTCCTTCGTGTCCCTGGCAGCGGACACGGCTGCGGCATGCTCTGCGGCCTTTGCCTCTTCGGCCTGCGCCTTGGCCTTTGCCTTGTCGCGCTCGGCGCGGTACTTGACGGCAAAGGCCTGCACCTCCGCATAGGAGACGTAGCCGTCCTTGTCGGTGTCGGCCTCGTCGAAGGCCGCCGCCAGGCGCGGGAACAGCGCCACTTCGGTGCGGCTGAGCTTGCCGTCCTTGTTGAAGTCCAGCATCTTGAATTCGCGCTGGGCCTTGATTTCCCCCTTGGTCAATGGCGCCGGGCTGGCCGAGGCCTGTCCGGTGGACGCCTTGTCGGCCGTCTCGGCCGCCTGCGCGCGCGCGGCGGGCAGCATGAAGGCGCTGGTCAGCAGGACGGCAGCGGCGGCCTGCAGCACAGGCGGCCGGCGCAGCAGGGCGGAGCGGTTCATGAGGGGAAAATGCATTGGCTTTATTTGGGCACGGAACCGGCATTTGCAAGCACGGCCGGCCCGCCCTTTGCAATTGTTTACTTCAGCGGATCGGCGTCCGGATTGGAGATGCCGCTGTTCACATGGCCTGCGGGCACATGGCGGGCCGCCGAGCTGACATGGCCCGATTGGTCGTCGAAGAAGAAATCCGGCTCGAACTCGCGCAGGAAGGGGCCTTTTTCCAGGCCGCCGAGGAACATGGCCTCGTCCACGGTGATTCCCCAATCGAGCAATGTGCGGATGGCGCGCTCGTGCGCCGGCGCACTGCGCGCCGTCACCAGGGCCGTGCGAATGCGCATGGTCTGGGACGAGTCCGCCTGCTGCTGAAGCCGGTGAAGGGCTTGCAGCAGGGGTTTGAACGGCCCTTCTCCCAGGGGCGTGGCGGCATGGGAGACCTCATGGCGCAGAAAGGCCGGCAGCCCGCCTTGCTGGTAGATGCGCTCGGCCTCGTCGGAGAACAGCACGGCATCGCCGTCGAAGGCAATGCGCACTTCCTGCGGGTAGCGGTCGCCTGCGGGCGTGGAGTCGACCATCACGCGCGCCGCGGGAAAGCCGATGGACAGGGCCTTGCGCACATCGACCTCGTTGGCCGAGAGGAACAGGTGGGCGCCCAGCGGCCGCAGGTAGGAAAACGGATCGCGCCCGCGCGTGAACACGCCGCGCTCTATGTGCATGTCGGCCGCCTTGGCCGAGGCGAACACGCGCATGCCGCTGGCCGGGTCGTTGCGCGAGAGCATCATCACCTCCACGCGCTGCACTTCGGGCGTATTGAAGGCCAGCAGCTTGCGCACCAGCGGGAAGGCGATGCCCGGGCGTGCCGGCTGGTGCACCAGGTCCAGCTGGCGGCGCATGTAGGCCTGCTCGTCGCCCGCATCGAACAGCCGGTTCTCTTCCTCGAAGTCGAACAGTGCGCGCGATGAGATGGCAACGACCAGCTTGTCTTGCAGGGTCACGGGCATGGCTTGGCGCTTGTCGCTATTTGACGAACTGGTTGAGCTGGATGATGGGCATGAGCACGGCCAGCACGATCAGGGCCACGACCATGCCCATGGCCACGATCAGCAGCGGCTCCAGGATGGTGGCCAGGTGCATGGCGCGGCGCTGCACCTCGGTGGACAGCTGGTTGGCCGCGCGCTGCAGCATCACGGGCAGCTGGCCGGTCTGCTCGCCCAGGCGGGCAAACATGGAGATCAGGCCCGGGAAGCGCTTTTTCTGCGCCAGGGCCGAGGCCAGCGGCGCGCCCTCGCGCACCAGGGCCAGCGCGTCCATGGCATCGGCGCGCAGTGCGCGGTTGCCCAGCGTTTCGGCGGCGGCCTGCAAGGCCTTGAGAATGGGCACGCCCGCGCCCGCCAGCATGGCCAGCGTGCCGGCAAAGCGTGCCGCGTTGTAGTTGCGCGCCAGCCGGCCGATCAGCGGCAGGCGCAGCCACCAGGCGTCGAAGCGCTCGCGCAGCACGGGGTTCTTCATGGACAGCCGGAATCCCACGGCGCCCAGCACCAGGGCGACCAGCGCGGCCCAGCCATAGCTGCGCACAAAGTCGCTGAGCGCCAGCATGGCCACGGTGAGCCAGGGCAGGGCGCGCTTGGTGCCCGCGAACACGCTGGCCACCTGCGGCACCACGTAGCTGACCAGGAACAGCACGATGACGATGGCCACCAGGGTCACGATGGCCGGATACAGGGCTGCGCCAATGAGCTTGGACTGCAGTGCCTGGTGCGATTCCAGGTCGTCGGCCAGCCGCTCCAGCACCGGGCCCAGGCTGCCGCTGGCCTCGCCGGCGCCGATCACGGCGCAGTAGATGTCGGAGAACTCGCGCGGATGCTGGGCCAGTGCCCGGGCAAAGGTGGAGCCTGCGTTGACCTCGGCGCGCAGCGCGGCCACGAGGTGGTGCTGGCGCGGGTCGTCGGCTTCTTCGGACAGCGCGGCCAGGGCGCGCTCTATGGGCAGGCCTGATCCGACCAGACCCGCCATCTGGCGCGTCCACACGGTGAGCCCTGTGGAGCCAAGGACGGGGCGGGTCAGCCAGCGCGAGGCGCCACCCTGCGGGCCGGACGCGGAACCCGAGGCCACGATCTCCACGGCCATGGGCACCAGGGCCTGGGCGCGCAGCTGGCTGCGCGCAGCGCGCGCGTTGTCGGCTTCGATCGTGCCCTTGCGGGTCTGACCTTGGGCATCCAGGGCTTCGAAGGAAAAGGCAGGCATGCGCGGCGGGAGTCAGGAGGGGCTGGGGAAGGATGGCGTTCAGGAAACGCCAGGCGGCGATCCAACCCCCGATGGTAGCCGCTGCCGGTGACGGCTGGATGGCGAGGCCGCCGCCGCGGTCGGCGGCAGCTCCTGCCCGGTCCTTATGCCGGCTGGGCCGCGAGGTCCGCTTCGTTGAGCTGGATGGAGCGCAGCGAGGCCGGGCGTTCCATCAGCGGCTGGCCGTAGTCGCTGAATTCGGGCAGCGCGGGCAGCAGCTTCATCATCGTCCCCCAG
Organism: Delftia sp. 11MD; assembly: GCF_050907895.1. NCBI lineage: Bacteria > Pseudomonadati > Pseudomonadota > Betaproteobacteria > Burkholderiales > Comamonadaceae > Delftia > Delftia sp. 11MD. Next base: position 1,031,346 of record NZ_CP194333.1, read on the forward strand.
CGCAGGTAGCTGGCCATGAGCACGTCGGCGGCGGTGAACTGGTCGCCGCACAGGTAGCGCCTGCCGGCCACGGCTTGGCGCAGCGTCTGCACCACGTCGTCATAGCGGCCATAGCCGGCGGACATGGCCTGGTCGGCCGTCTGCTGCTCCAGGTGGCCCTGGCTCTTGGCCGTCATCAAGGCGTCGACGGGGCCGGCCAGGAAGAACATCCAGCGGTGGTAGACGCCGCGCAGCGGGCTGTCCACGGCCGGCGCGAGCCTTCGTTCGGGAAAGATGTCGGCCAGATAGGCAAGGATGGCGGCCTGTTCGGTGATCACGGTCTCGCCGTGCACCAGGGCGGGGACCTTGCCCATGGGGTTGATGGCCAGGTAGTCGGCAGCCTTCATGGTGCTGCCGAATTCCAGCCGCACGGGCTCATAGCGGGCGCCGCATTCCTCCAGCATCCAGCGCGCGATGACGGCGCGCGAGCGGGGGTGGAAGTAAAAGCGCAGAGGCTTGATCGAGTCGTTCATGAAGGCTCCCAGTGGTTTGAATGCATGGCGAGAAGGCCATGGGAGCGACTGTAGGAGGCCATGCTGACAGTTTTTGTCAGCAGTGGTGTCAGCGGACCGTGTAGCCCAGTTGCCGCGACCAGCGTTCGATCAGGCCGCTGCGGTGGTCGGGATACCGTTCCTGCAGATCGGTGACGGAGCGCACGCGGTCGGCGCGGAAATGGCGGAAGTCCTGGCGCAGTTCGCACCAGGCCGCAAGAATGCGCCGCTGATCGAAGAAAGCCATGGCAAAAGGCCAGATCCGGCGCTCGGTCGGCTGGCCCTTCTCATCCGTGTAGTGCAGCAGCACCCGGTGCTGGCGCCGTATCGCCAGGCGCAGCGCGGTCTGCCAGGGCTCGGTCACGGATTCGTGGCAGATGGGCGGCACCAGCAGGCCGCTGGTGTCCACCTCGATGCGCAGCTCCAGCGGCAGCGCGCTGCGTATGCGGTCCAGCGCGGCGGTGGCGGCCTGGGCGAGCTCGGGGTCGGCCTGGCGGCTGGCCCAGCGCGCGCCCAGCAGCAGGGCTTCCAGCTCATCGGGCGTGAACATCAGCGGCGGCAGCAGAAAGCCGGGCCGCATCTCGTAGCCCACGCCCGGGTCGCCCGCAATCGCGGCACCCTGTTCGCGCAGGGTGGCGATGTCGCGGTACAGGGTGCGCAGGCTCACGTCCAGCTGCCGGGCCAGCACCGGACCGGCCTGGGGCAGGCGCGCGCGGCGCAGCAGGTCGATCAGCTGCAGCAGCCGGGCGGAGCGGCTCATGCCTTCAGCGGCCCATGACGCCGGCCGTGATCTCCAGCGAGCGCAGGCGCAGGTCGCGGTCATACACGTCGCTGACCAGGATCAGCTCGTCGGCCTCGGTGTCGGCCTGCAGCTTCTGCAGGCGCGTGCGCACCTTGTCCGGGCCGCCGATGGAGGCCACGGCCAGGAAGTCGCCGATGGCGCGGCGCTCCTGCTCGCCGAGCTGGGCCGCGTAGTTCTCGATGGGGCGCGGCAGCAGTCCGCGCCGGCCCGTGATGATGCCCAGCACGCGCTGGTAGGTGCTGCTGGCCAGGTACTCGGCCTCGTCATCGGTGGGCGCGGCGATCACGGGGGCGCCGACGATCACGTAGGGCTTGGCCAGTTGGGCCGACGGCTTGAACAGGCTGCGGTACAGCTGCACGGCCTGGTAGAGCATGCGCGGCGCGAAGTGCGAGGCAAAGGCGTAGGGCAGGCCCAGGTGGGCGGCCAGCTGGGCCGAGAACAGGCTGGAGCCCAGCAGCCAGATCGGCACGTTGGTGCCCGCGCCCGGCGTGGCCACCAGCTTTTGATCCGGCGTGGCCGGGGCCAGCAGGCGTTGCAGCTCCATCACGTCGCGCGGGAAGTCTTCCTCGGTCTCGACGCGGTCACGGCGCAGGGCGCGCATGGTGGCGCCATCGGTGCCGGGCGCACGGCCCAGGCCCAGGTCGATGCGGCCCGGGTACAGCTCGGCCAGCGTGCCGAAGGCTTCGGCCACCACCAGCGGGGCATGGTTGGGCAGCATGATGCCGCCCGAGCCCACGCGGATCTTCGAGGTGCCGCCTGCAATGTGGCCGATCAGCACGGCCGTGGCCGAGCTGGCGATGCCGGGCATGTTGTGGTGCTCGGCCAGCCAGTAGCGCTCGAATCCCAGTGCCTCGGCCTTGCGGGCCGTGGCCAGCGCGATGTCCAGGGCCTCGGCGACGGTGCCGCCTTCGCGCACGGCCACGAGGTCGAGCATGGACAGACGGACTTCATTGAATGATGTCATGGCAGGTTCCAACTTCCAGTTCACGGTGGGTGGGGGCGGCGCGGGCCTTGCCGCGCCAGGGCATTCCTGGTGCGCGTTCGCGCACTCAGTTTCTTCTGGACATTTCCCGCGCGCAGGTGATGCCCAGCACCACGCACCAGACCAGGGGGAGGATGGCTGCCGCCAGATGGTTCTCGCCCTGCTGGATGGCCAGCCAGGACAGCGGCAGCGCCACCAGCGCCGACAGGCGGATGACGCGGCGCAGCTGGCTGGTGGACAGCCGTGACTTGAACCACCACAGGGCGATGTAGCTGATCAGGCTCAGCGTGGCGACCCACAGGAACAGGTCGCCGCCATAGGGAGCGCTCCAGGCGCGTAGGGATTCCAACATGCCGACCATTGTGGCAAACAGGGATGCCCCGTGCTGCGCAGGGTCGGGCGTGGCCGCCTGCGCCTAGTCGCGCGTGACGCGCAGCACTTCCTCGGGCGTGGTGATGCCCTCGCGCACCAGGCGCTCGCCGTCGTCGCGCATCAGGCGCATGCCCGCGGCCAGCGCGGTGTCGCGGATCTCGGCCTCGCTGGCCTGGCGGTGGATCTGCGCGCGGATGGTGTCGTCCACCACCAGCATCTCGAAGATGCCGGTGCGCCCCCGGTAGCCGCTGGGCTCGGTGGTGTCGATCTTGCGCACCAGGCGCTGGGCCAGCACACCCAGCAGGGAGGACGACAGCAGGAAGGGTTCCACCCCCATGTCGATCAGGCGCGTGACGGCGCTGGAGGCATCGTTGGTGTGCAGCGTGGCCAGCACCAGGTGGCCGGTCAGCGAGGCCTGGATGGCGATCTGCGCGGTCTCGAAGTCGCGGATTTCGCCGATCATGATCACATCCGGGTCCTGGCGCAGGATGGCGCGCAGGGCCTTGGCGAAGGTCAGGTCGATCTTGGCGTTGACCTGGGTCTGCCCCACGCCGGCCAGCTCGTACTCGATGGGGTCCTCCACCGTCATGATGTTGCTGTGGCTGGCGTCCATGCGCGACAGTGCCGCATACAGCGTGGTGGTCTTGCCCGAGCCCGTGGGGCCGGTGACCAGCACGATGCCGTGCGGCTGGGCCGTCAGGTGGGTGAATCGCCTCAGCGTCTCGCCCTGCATGCCCACGGCCTCCAGGCTGAGCTTGCTCTCGCTCTTGTCCAGCAGGCGCAGCACGGCGCGCTCGCCGTGGGCGCTGGGCAGGGTGGAGACGCGCACGTCGATGGCGCGCGTGCCCAGGCGCAGGCTGATGCGGCCGTCCTGGGGCAGGCGCTTTTCGGCGATGTCCAGGTCGGCCATGATCTTCAGTCGCGAGATCAGCGCTGCATGCAGTGCGCGGTTGGGCTGCACGACTTCGCGCAGGTCGCCGTCCACGCGAAAGCGCACGCTGGAATGGCGCTCGTAGGGCTCGATGTGGATGTCGCTGGCGCCGTCGCGCGCGGCCTGCGTGAGCAGGGCGTTGAGCATGCGGATGATGGGCGCGTCGTCGGCCGTCTCCAGCAGGTCCTCGACCGCAGGCAGCTCCTGCATCATGCGCGAGAGGTCGGCGTCGGACTCGACCTCGCTGACCACCAGGGCCGCGCTGGACTCGCCCTGCGAGTAGGCGGCGCTGATGCGGTGGGCCAGCGTGCCCGCGTCCAGCATCTGCCAGCGCTGCACCGCATGCCTGCGCTGGACTTCGGACAGGGCCTGCCAGTCGGGCGAGGGGCCGTGCCAGAGCAGGGGCTCGTGGCCGTCGTCCTCGATCAGCAGCTGGCTGGTGCGCGCAAACGCATAGGGCAGGGGATAGCGCATGGGGCCTTCCTGCCTCAGAGCGCGCCGGGGGCTGCCGGCACGGCGGGAGCGGCGGGCTGCGGCTGGGTGAAGTCGATCAGCTCGGGCCTGGCGCCCGGCACGTTGACGATGGCGGCCGGGTTGGTGAACGAGCCGGGGTCCGGCTGCGGCGTCAGCGTGGGCAGCACGGGCGCGGCATTGACCGAGCGCAGCAGGGCGCTGGGCTCGGGCTGCAGGCTCTGTTGCTGCGCGCGGATGGCTTCGTAGCGCTCGGAAGAGACCTGGTTGGTGGCAGTCGCATCGCGCATCACCACGGGGCGCAGGAAGACCATCAGGTTGGTCTTGTTGCGCTTGCGGTTGGTGTTGCGGAACAGGTTGCCCACGACGGGAATGTCGCCCAGCAGAGGCACCCGGTCCTCGGCCTGGGAGTAGTTGTCGTCGATCAGGCCGCCGAGCACGACGATGTTGCCGTCCTCGACCAGCACGTTGGACTCGATGGAGCGCTTGTTGGTGGTCAGGCCGTTGGTGTCCTTGCGCGTGGACTCGTCCACCGAGGAGACTTCCTGGAACACGGCCAGCTTCACCGTGCCGTTCTCGTTGATCTGCGGGCGCACGCGCAGCATCAGGCCCACGTCCTTGCGCTCCACGGTGGTGAAGGGGTTGACCGTGCCGCCCGTGGAGTTGCTGGCGTACGAGCCCGTGACCATGGGCACGTTCTGGCCCACGATGATGCGCGCCTCCTCGTTGTCCAGCGTCATCAGGTTGGGCGTGGACAGGATGTTGGCGTCACCGCTGTTTTGCAGGAAGTTGGCCAGAAAGCCCAGCGTGTCCTTGCCGTTGACGCGCTGCGTGAAGCCGAGGTTGGTGCCTCTCAGGCTGGACAACGTGTCTCCCGTGATGGCGCTGCCGTCGAGGCCTCCATCCTTGACCAGGCCGAGCAGGTTCAGGATGTTGGCGCCCGCCACATTGGAGTTCGTGCCCAGGGTGCCGATCACGCGGCCGTTGTTGCTGAGCATGGCCTGCCACTGGATGCCGAACTGGGCCAGCCGGTTGTCCTTGATTTCGACGATCAGGCTTTCGATCAGCACCTGGGCGCGGCGGCCGTCGAGCTTGTCGATCACGGCGCGCAGTTGGCGGTAGACGGGCGGCGGTGCCGTGATGATCAGCGAGTTGGTCGAAGGATCGGCCTGGATCATGCCGCCTGTGGAGGGCTGCTGGGCCACGCCCAGCGCGCCGCCCCCGCCCCCGCCGCCGCTGCCCAGGCCCGAGGACGAGCCCATGCCCATGGATGCCGTGCCGCTGGAGTCGCGCGAGACCACGGGCTGCGAGGTGGGGATGGAGGACATGCCGCCGCCCTGCGGCAGGGTGCCGCCCGCACCGGGCTGGCCGCTGGCCGTGCCGGCGGCCGTGGCCTGGGCGCCGATGGCGGCGCGCAAGGTGGCGGCCAGCGCCACGGCGTCGGCGTTCTTGAGATAGACCACGTGGATGTTGCCCTGGTCGCCGCCGCCGTTCATGGCGGGCTGGTCCAGCCGCGCGATCAGCGAGCGCACCTGGGCCAGGCGTGCCGGGTTGGCCGCGCGCAGCACGATGGAGTTGCTGCGCGGCTCGGCCATCAGCGAGGTCTTGAAGGCGTTGTCGCTCTGGCCCGGAATATTGGCGCCGCCTGCGGTCACCGTGAGGCCGCCGGGGCTGGCCGTGCCGCCTTCGATCAGGCGCGAGACCAGGGCCACCATGTCGGTGGCCACGGCATGGCGCAGCGGGATGATTTCGACATCGGTGGCGTTGGATACGTCCATGGTCGCCACGATGCGCGAGATGCGCTGCAGGTTGTCTGCGTAGTCGGTGATGACCAGCGAGTTGTTGCCCGGGTTGACGTTGATGGTGTTGTTGGGGCTGATCAGGGGGCGCAGCACGGGCACCAGGTTGGCCGCGTTCTCGTAGTTGAGCTTGAAGATCTGGGTGACGATCTGGCTGCCCGCGCTGCTGCGGCTCGCGCCCACGGCCACTTCGCTGGCCTGCAGCTTGGCGTCGGCCTCGGGGATGACCTTGTACAGGCCGGCCGATTCGACGATGGTGAAGCCCTGCAGGCGCAACGCGGCCAGGAACTGCTGGTAGGCGGTGGCGGGCGGCACGGGCTTGTCGGTCAGCAGCGTGATCTGGCCCTTGACGCGGGGGTCGACCACCACGTTGCGGTTGGTGATGGCGCCGATGGCACGCGAGACGGCCTCGATGTCTGCACCCGAGAAATTCAGCGTCACAGGCTCGCCCGGACGCAGGCTGGGCGTGGCGCCTGCCGGTGCATTGGTCTGCTGGGCCTGGGCAGTGCCAGCGGTGCAGGCCAGCATGGCGCTGACGGCCAGCGTGTGCAGGGTGTTGCGCCAGAACGGGGTCGTGTGCTGCTGAGTCATGGATCAACCAAAGGAAATGATGGACCGGGGCCCCTGGCGCCGTCCCAGAATGTTGAGCAAGTTGGACAGCGCGGTTTCGCGCTCGGGGCTGGCCGAGGCCTCGCCCTGGAAGTGCAGCCGCTGGCCTACCCATTGGCCCTGGCCGCTCAGGCGCAGGTCGCCGGTCAGGGTACTGAGCTGCAGCTGCGGACTGTCGCCCCCGAGGATGTCGAGCCGGTAGCTGCCCAGCGGGCGCAGAGGGGACAGCCGCGAGGATACGGCCAGCGCCTCCAGCCGCGTGCTGCCGTCGCTGCGCCAGCGCCCCGATTGCCACAGCAATTGCAGTTGCAGGGCCTGCGTGGCCAGCCGCAGCTGGCCTTGCAGGTCCACCGTGTTCCAGGGCGTGCCCAGGCCGGACAGCAGCGAGGCAGGCCAGCGCGTGTCGCTGTCGTGCACCACGGCGCTCAGGCCCTGCCAGCGCGGCAGCAGGTCCAGCACCACGGGCGTGGGTGTGCAGCATTCGCTGCGCAGCTGAATGCGGGCGCCGTCCAGGCGCGGGCGCAGCGTCCATTCCAGCCGCGTGGGCAGGGCCGTGCGGTCGCGGCTGCCGGCGCCTCCGGTGAAGGCCAGGGAGGCCGAGCCGTTCCACAGCGTGCCGCGCGGTTGCAGCAGCAGTACCTGGCCCTGTGTGGCGGAATCCACGCCGCGTGCCAGCCAGGCGGCGGGTGCCCAGACGACGGTGGTGGCCACCAGGCCGCACAGGGCGCCTGCCAGCGCCCACCCGCGCGGTGAGCGCAGGACAGGCTGGGAGCGGGGCTGGCGGTGCATGCTCAAGGTGCCCGCGACGGATCGACAGGCAGGTCCAGCACCAGGCTGCCATCCCAGCGCACGGCATCGGCAGCGCCTGCGGCGCTTGCAGATGCACTGCGGGCCAGCTTCATCTCGGCGGGAACGGCGTGCGTGTTGCTGCGGACCTGGGCCAGCCAGCGCGCCAGCGCGGCGGCGGGCGCGGCCTTGAGCGTGATCTGTGCGCGGTCGCCCATCCAGTTCAATTGGGCGGAGGCGCCCAGTTCGGCGGACAGCGAGCTTTGCAGCAGCGCCTTGGCATCGCCGACCACGGGGCGTGCGTTGCCGCGCAGCTGCTCGGCCTCGGCCTGCAGCAGCTGCATCTGGCGCAACTGGCGGTCTGCCTGGGCATGGCGTTCGGGCGCGGTGCGCAGGCTGTGCAGGGCGGGGGCCAGGGCCAGCCACCACAGCAGGGCCAGTGCCACCACACCACCGGCCAGCAGCGTCATGTTCTGTTCACGCGGCGCCAGGGCATTCCAGCGCGCGCGCAGTGGGGCCAGGCTTTGGCGGGATGCGCGCATGTTCATGGCCGGGCCTCCTGGGCAAGCAGCAGGTCGGCGCCGTCGCGCTGCAGTCGCAGGCCGCTTGCGGCCAGATGTTGTTGTGCCTGCTCCAGTGCCTCGGCCTCCAGCGAGACGCCCTTGAGGCGCAGCTGACGGTCCTGGTAGTCCATGGCCTGCGGCAACTGGCCGGCAGGCAGGGCCCTGGATGCGGCGGCCAGCAGGGGTTCCAGGTCGCCCTGCGTCAGCGCGCCGGCGCTCTGGCGCAGCGTGGCGACTTCGCGCTGCATTTGAACGGGCGCATCGACGATGACGGGTACGCGCGGAAAGCTGGTGGCCAGCGTGGAGCGCACCTGGACCTGCTTGGCCGCGATGGCGCGGTTTTCGGTCCAGGCCCAGGCATTGAGGCCCACCACCTGGGCCAGCAGTGCGAGCGCGGCACCCCAGCGCGCGGCCTTCCATTGCGGCGCGCGCAGAAAGCTCTGCCAGCCGTCGAGCATGCGTCGGCGGGTGCGGCTGCCGCCGCCCAGGTCGAGGTCGAACTGCGCCAGGTCCCAGTTTTGTGCGCGGGCCGCCAGGCCGCGCTGGGCGTCCGTCAGCAGGCTGACGGGGCGCTGCAGGGCCTCGGCGGCGCGGGCCAGCGCCGGGTCCGCCTGGATCGGGGTGTCGGGGGGCAGGGCCTGCAGCAGGGCGGCCAGCATGGCGGGGTCGGCACTGTCGGTGCGCAGCGGCAGGCAGGCCAGCGAGTCCATGCCTTGCGGGGCCGTGCTCAGGCCGGTGGCCAGCAGCCAGGCCGATTCAGGCGTGCCCACGGCCCACAGCTGGGGCGTGGACTGGGGCGGGCATTCGGGCACGATGCGGCCCACGGGCCGGCCTGCGGACTCCAGGACCTGCAGATGGGCATGGAGCCAGGCCTTGTCGCAGGCGGCAACCCAGCAGGGCTCGCCCGCGCGTGCCTGAGGCTGCAGCGCCAGATGCAGTTGGGAGGGGTCGTCGAGCAGGCGCTCTTCCAGCAGCCCGTCGAGCACGGCACGCAGGCGCACATGTCCACGCCGGCTCCCCGTAGGCACGCCATGGGGGAGGCTGACCAGATGCCAGGACAAGGCCTGGTGCGGCACCACGGCAACCGTCTGGCCGGTGCGGCCAGGATCGGGCAGCAGGCCTGCTGCGGCGTGGCCATGCCGGTCGGCGCGCAGGCCGTCGCTGCTGAGTGCGTAGGCGTATTCGCCAGCGGGGCCCGCAGGCAGATGAAGAATCAAGGTGCTCATGGACGGAAGCGGGCATTGTAGGGGCCGAGTGTGACAGGCATCTGTCACGGCGCGGGAGCTTCGGGCAATCCCCAGTCCCCCCTCTCGCGCCAGATGGTAGTGACTGTCATGTTGTTGCGCCGCAACATGGAGCGTTCGCTGGCCACGATCTCGCCCAGGCGCATGCGGCCACGCGCCTCGAAGAAGCTGGTGGCGACCGACAGGTTCTGTCCCTCGAATTTCTGCGGCAGGCCCAGCGCGTTGGAGGCATCGGCCAGGCTGCGCAGCGGGCGCGATGCGCGCAGCTGCACCAGCTGGCTGGCCTGGGACCAGGTCAGGTCCTCCACGCTGGCCCAGATGACTTCGGCGCTGGCGGTGTTGAGGTTGACGGGCGTGTTCTCGGGCAGCAGGGTGATGTAGGGCTCCAGGCGCGAGACGACCTCGGGCGGCAATCCCAGCCAGCCGAGCTGGCTCAGCGTGCGCGGCATCAGGAACTGCGCGCCCTCGCCGGCGGTGGCCGCTGCGCGCAGGGCCTGGACGATCTGGGCGGCATAGGCAGGGGGCAGGTTCAGGCGTTCCAGCAGGCGGGCCAGCGGGCGCAGGGTTTCGGGCTTGTCGGGTGCGCCCAGCAGGTTGCGCAGGTTCAGGCGCGACTGCAGGTCGATGATCTGGCCCGAGAGAAAGGCGTCCTGCATGTCGGCCATGCCGTCATCGACCTGGCTGACGTTGTTCTGCGCCGCCAGGAAGGTGGACAGGCGCGCCTCCTGCAGCGGCACGGCCCAGGGTTCGGCCAGGTGGTCCACCTGCAGGCTGGTGCGCGCATCCTCGGCCAGCACCACGCGCGACCAGTCCAGCGCACCCAGCAAAATCCAGGCGGCCTGCATGCGGTTGCGCTCGGCGGTCTCGACCTCCACGCTGCGCCACTGCTGCCACAGCGCGGTGGCGGCAAAGGTGGCGACCAGCGTGACCGTGAGCATGGCGGCCAGCAGGGCCACGCCGCGAGGGCGGCGGCGGACGGGCAGGGTGCGGGGTGCGCGCATCATGATCGGCTGTTGGATCGCAGGGGGTTGACCCAGTCCATGGTGACGCGGCCGGGGACGGCGCTGTCGGGCGGCAGGGTCAGTTCGACGCGTATGCCGTCAGGAATCGTGGGCAGCTGTGCGCTGCTGTTGGTGCCGCCGGATGGTGGATTGGGCGTGCCCGTGCCGTTGTCCGAGCCGCTGGACTGCGGGTTGCTCCAGGCGTTGTCACGGTAGTAGTACAGGCGCCACTGGTCCAGGGGCAGCAGCACGGTTTCGCGGCGGCGCTGGTCGTCCGAAGGATTGCGTCCCCATTGCGCCCCCTGGTTCCAGGCCTCGCGCCACTGGGCGCGCGTGCGCAGCGGTGGCGACTGCCAGCGCAGCCACTGGTCGCGTCCGGCTGTCTGGCGGCGGGCCCAGGCCACGACCACGGCGCCATCGTCCACGGCGGCACTGCTCTTGCGGGTCATGCGCAGCACCTGGCCATCCCAGTCGATGACCTGGGCGTGCTCCAGCGGCATCAGTGCTTCGAGGTCGGCATTCCACTGGGCGATCACGGTCTGCAGCACGATCTGCTGCTCGTTGCGCGCGCGAATGGTCTCCTGCGAGCGCACCATGCTGTCCAGTCCGCGCCAGCTCACCAGGGCCAGCAGGGCCATGACGGCGATGGCCACCATCAGCTCCACCAGGGTGAAGCCTTGCGCGCGGGAGAAAGGGCGCAAACGCATCTAGAAGCGGCCCACGATGGTCGATACCCGCAGCACCGGATGCTCGGCCGTGACGACCAGGGCATCCACGCGGCGGAAGCTGGGGTTGGGCGTGGGGCGCACGCTGAGCTGGACCTGCAGCTGCCGGCTGCCCTGCTCGCAAGTGAAGCTGTTGTCGCCCACGGGCGGCATCTGGCGCGACAGGCGCAGGCGCACCAGTTCGTTTTGCGCGCACAGCTGGGCCAGCAGCACCTCGGACTGGCGCTCGGCATTGCGAGTCAGGGCCGATGTGGCCTGCAGGCCTGCCATCAGGGCAATGCCCACGATGCCCAGGGCCACCAGCACCTCGATCAGCGTGAAGCCGTGCGGCAGGCGCCTTGGCGCGCCGTGCCTGCGGCGTGGTCCGTGGATGCCTGTCATGGCAGGGATTGCACGGCAAAGGGCCGCAGTCCATCCGTGGCCACGCGCAGCGGCGGGCTGTTGGAGTCGCGCAGCGTCAGCGTGACGGACTGGGGAGGAATCAGTGGCTCGGGGCCGAGGATCAGCGGCGTCGCCGGCTGTGCCTGCACCCCGGGCTGCAGCCATTGCGAAGGCAATTGCGCGCTGGCCGGCAGGCCCTCGAAGCGAAAGCCTTGCGGCATGGGCCGCCAGCGCACGGGCACGCCGTTGGCTCGTGCCTGTGCGCGGGCCGATTCCAGCAGTGCGGCCAGGCGCTCGGCTTCGCGTTCCAGCTGGGCCTGCCCACTGTCGCGCAGAGACAGGCTTGCGCCGGCAGCGGCAATCGCCATGATGCTGATGACCACCAGCAGTTCCAGCAGGGTGAAGCCGCGCGAAGGAATGGTCAGGGTGGGCGCAACCGTCTGGCGGGGCATGAGAGCAGGCAGGCCCGCCGGGAGTGCGGGCCTGTGGTGCGGTGCAGCGCGGCGCTTGCGGGCCATCGCCCGGGCCATCGACTTACTGCCAGCTGCCGATGTCGGCATCCTTGCCCTCTCCGCCGGCCTGGCCGTCGGCACCGAAGGACATGATGTCGATGGGGCCCTTGATGCCCGGATTCAGGTACTGGTACGGACGGCCCCAGGGATCGTTGGGCAGCTTTTCCAGATAGGGCTTCCAGTTGTTGGGCAGCGGTCCGCTCGTGGGACGGATGATCAGCGCCTGCAGGCCCTGCTCGGCCGTGGGATAGCGCTGGTTGTCGAGGCGGTAGAGCTTGAGCGCCTGGGAGATGTTGGTGATGTCGGTGCGTGCAGCCGTGACGCGGGCATCGTCGGCGCGGTCCAGCACGTTGGGCACGATCAGGGCCGCCAGCACGCCGATGATGACCAGGACCACCATCAGCTCGATCAGCGTGAAGCCGCGCTGGACGGCGGTGCGCAGGGCAGGCAGCGGACGGCGGGGAAGGCTGGTCATGGAACGGTGCAGCAAATTGGACATATCGCTCCATCATAATCGCGCGATGGTGACACTTTCATTGAACCGGGGCCAGGCCCGGACCTGGCACGTCAAGGCGGCCACATTCGTGCTCTGGCTGCTGGCGGCTGGCATCGTGGCTTTCTGGGCCATGCGCCTGGGCAATGGCGGCGCGGGGGCGCCCGTGCCACCGGCTCCCCCCGAGGCACTGCAGGTCGATGCGCCCGCGCTGGCGCAGGCCCTGGGGGGCGTGGCCGCTGCTCAGGGTGTTGCTGTGCCCGTTGCGGCGCCTGTGGTCTCGCGCTATGCGCTGGTGGGTGTGCTGGCCGGTCGCGACAGCGGCGGCGGCGCGGCGGTCATCGCCGTGGGCAACCAGCCGGCCAAGCCGTTTCGCGTGGGGCGTGCCGTGGAAGAGGGCGTGGTGCTGCAGTCGGTTTCGGGCCGCGAGGCGCGCCTGGGCCCCAGCGTCGATGGCCCCGCCTCCATCACGCTGCAGCTGTCCCTGCCCGACAAGCGCTGAGTCCGGTCAGTGCGGCGGCTGCAGTTCCAATACCAGCCAGCCGCCAAAGTCAGGCGCCGGCAGCGTCCACTGGGCCGCCTGAGGCAGGGCGTTGCCTTCACGCATCAGCCATTGCACGCAGCGCGCCACGCCGGCATGGGTGATCCAGACGATGTCGCGCCCGGCATCGTCGTCCTTCGAGTACATCCTTACCTGCTGCAAGGCCTCGTCCACCCTGCGCAGCATGGCGGCCAGGGACTCTCCCCGGCCCGGCGCGTGCCGTGCCAGGTCTGCCGCCCAGGCATCGATGGCGCTGCGGTCCAGCGCCTCCCAGGGCTGGCCTTCCCAGTGGCCGAAATCCATCTCCAGCAGCCGGCCATCCGCCTGCGATGCCAGGCCGGGCCGTAGGGCCTGCAGAGCCCGGGCCAATTGGCTGCATCGGCGCAGCGGCGAATGCAGCATCCGGCAATCCGCAGGCAGCGCGATATGCAGGGCCTGCGCCGCATCGGCCGTGGCCTGGGCGTCGGCCTCCATGTCGAGCCGGCCATAGCAGATGCCGGGCTCCACCAGGGGGCGGGCATGGCGTACCAGCCAAAGGCGCGGCGTTGGGAGAGCGTTCATTGCATGCGCATCAGCACAGCGGCGGCGCCCAGCAGCATGACCAGTTCACAGACCTGCTGGGCGGCGCCCAGGCAATCGCCCGTCATGCCGCCCAGGCGACGGCGCAGCCAGCGCACCATGGCGGCCGTGACCAGGGCGCCGGGCAGGACCAGGCCGATGACGAGCGGCAGGCCCGCCAGCCAGCCTGTCAGCGCCAGGGCGGGCAGGCACCAGAGGATTGCCGCGACCAGGCCCCTGGCAGCCAATGGCCGACCCGCGGCGTGCAAGGCCTTGGAGTGGGGGGCCTGGCCCACATAGGGAAGGCATTGCATGAGGGCCAGCGGCGCCATGCGCGACAGCACATGGATGCTGCACAGCAGCAAGGCCGCCCATTGCACGTGGATGTCGACCAGCAGCGCGACCAGGGAGACCCTGGCCAGCAGCGCCATCACCAGCGCCATGGCGCCGTAGGCTCCCAGGCGCGAATCCTTCATGATTTCCAGCGCGCGCTCGGGCGGGACAAAGCCGCCCAGGCCGTCGGCCACATCGGCCAATCCGTCTTCATGCAGTCCCCCGGTCAGCCACAGCGTGGCCACGGTGGAGAGAACGGCGGCAACCAGCGGCATCCAGGGGCTGGGTGCCAGCAGCCAGCCTGCTGCCAGCAGCCACGCCGCGCCCCAGGCGCCGACCAGCCAGCCCACGCCCGGCAGATGGGCCACGCTGGCGTGCTGCATTGCCGGACTCCAGCCGGCCCAGGCCGCAAGCCGCCCGGTGACCGGAATGCGGCTGAAGAACTGCAGGGCCAGCAGGAAATGGCGTATGGGCTGCATGTCTGGACAGCCGAGGCGGGGCCTACTTCAGGAAGAGCTGGTAGGCAGGGTTACCGGTTTCCTCGACCCAGGGGTAGCCCAGATTGCTCAGGAAGGCGTCGAATTTACGGCCATCCTTGGCGGGCACCTGCATGCCGACCAGGATGCGGCCGTAGTCCGCGCCCTGGTTGCGGTAATGGAACAGCGAGATGTTCCAGGTCGGCGCCATCAGGCTGAGGAACTTGAACAGTGCGCCGGGGCGCTCGGGGAAGACGAAGCGCAGCAGGCGCTCCTCCTGGGCCAGCGGCGAATGACCGCCGACCATGTGGCGCAGATGCTCCTTGGCCATGTCGTCGAAGGTCAGGTCCAGCGCCTCGAAGCCCTGCTTCTCGAAGTTCCTGGCGATCTTCTCGGACTCGCCGCGCGCTGCCGTGGTCAGGCCCACGAAGACATGGGCCTTGTTCTCGTGGCTGATGCGGTAGTTGAACTCGGTCACGTTGCGCGGGCCGCCAGGCAGCTTGCCCACGACTTCGCAAAAGCGCTTGAAGCTGCCGCGTTCCTCGGGGATGGTCACGGCAAAAAGCGCCTCGCGCTCCTCGCCCACCTCGGCACGCTCGGCCACGAAGCGCAGCCGGTCGAAGTTCATGTTGGCGCCGCACAGGATGGCGGCATAGGTCTCGCCCCTGGTCTTGTTCTTCGCGACGTACTGCTTGATCGCCGCCACGGCCAGGGCGCCGGAGGGCTCGACGATGGAGCGCGTGTCCACGAAGATGTCCTTGATCGCGGCGCAGACGGCATCGGTATCGACCACCACGTAGTCGTCCACCAGGCCCTGGGCGATGCGGAAGGTCTCCTCGCCCACCAGCTTGACGGCCGTGCCGTCGGCGAACAGGCCCACGTCGGCCAGCTCCACGCGGTGGCCGGCGCGCACGGACTGCAGCATGGCGTCCGAATCCTTGGTGTGCACGCCGATCACCTTCACGTCGGGGCGCACGGCCTTGATGTAGTTGGCCACGCCCGAGATCAGGCCGCCGCCGCCGATGGCGACAAATACGGCATCCAGGCGCGGGCTGCCCAGCTTTTGCAGCTGGCTCAGCATTTCCATGGCAATCGTGCCCTGGCCGGCGATCACATAGGGATCGTCGAAGGGGTGCACAAAGGTCAGGCCCTTTTCCTTTTGCAGCCTGACGGCGTGCTTGTAGGCGTCGGAATAGCTTTCCCCGGCCAGTTCCACCTCGCCGCCCAGCGCCTGTACCGCATCGATCTTGACCTGCGGCGTGGTGGTGGGCATCACGATCACGGCGCGGCAACCGAGCTTGCGTGCGCCCAGCGCCACGCCTTGCGCATGGTTGCCGGCCGAGGCGCAGATCACGCCCTTTTCCAGCTGCTCGGCGGACAGGTGTGCCATCTTGTTGTAGGCGCCTCGCAGCTTGAAACTGAACACCGGCTGCTGGTCCTCGCGCTTGAGCAGCACCTTGTTGTGCAGGCGGCGGCTCAGCGCCTTGGCGGGCTCCAGGTCCGACTCCACGGCCACGTCGTACACGCGCGCGGTAAGGATCTTGGTCAGGTAGTCGGCAGGGGTCAGGGGGTGGTTCATCGTCGGCGAAAGGCTGGAGAGCAGCAGGCCGGGAGGCGGCCCGTCGGTGTCAGGCGGCCATCATAGGCGCTTGTGACTCATGCTGCAGTGCAGCGTCCAGGCTGGGCCAGGGACGACAAAGGCAAAAAAAAGCCCCAGGCTGTAAAGCCGGGGGCTGAATCCACCAATAGAGGAGGTGGAGGAGACAACTGGTGCGATGCAGGGTGAAGTTGGTTCACAATCTGCAGTCCATCTGGAGGGGTGTCCGGGTTAACCCTTCAGATAACGCTTGGGTGCATTGTATGCACGGCAGGTGCTGCGTTGCAACAAAATCAGGGTTTTTGTGTAGTTGATGCAAAATAGCAACAGTTTTTTGAGGACGCAACAATGGAATGCACAGTGAGTTGGACAGGCGGCACGACCGGCATGCGCTCGGGCATGGGCTTCGTGGCGGAAACGGGCAGCGGCCATGTGGTCAATATGGACGGGGCGCCGGATGCGGCCAATCCTGCCAATGGAGGCCAGAACCAGGCACCCCGCCCCATGGAAATGCTGCTGGCAGGCGCAGGCGGCTGCACGGCCTACGACGTGGTGCTGATCCTCAAGCGCGGCAGGCACGCGGTCAAAGGCTGCAGCGTCAAGCTCACTTCGGAGCGCGCGGACACCGACCCCAAGGTGTTCACCAAGATCCACATGCAGTTCACCGTCAGCGGCACCGGCCTGCCAGCGGGCGCGGTGGAGCGGGCCATTGCCATGAGCCACGACAAATACTGCTCGGCCACCATCATGCTGGGCAAGACGGCCGAGATCACCACGGGGTTCGACATCGTCGAGGCCTGATGCGTCTGGGGGCTTGGGTCCGTGCCTCGGCAGGGACTCGCCAAGAATGAAGAAAGCGGGCCGGGCCCGCTTCTTTTTTGGCTGGATGCAGCTCCCGTCGTTTCAGAAGCTTCGGATCTCAGATGCGGTGAGCGGTCGTCGTCATGACCTTGGCGGCCAGGCGCATCAGGGCGCGGGCGGGCGGCGGCAGCTCCAGCGCGCCGGCTTCGCGCGCAGCGGCGGCATGGCGCTCCTCATCGTCCTTCATGCGGGCCACCACGGCCAGCGAAGGGCGGTCCTCCTCGGGCAGACGGCCCAGATGGGATTCCAGGTGGGCGGAAACCTGCTCCTCGGTCTCCACCACGAAGCCCAGGCTGGCGGCGTCACTGATCTTGGCGGCCACCACGCCGATGGCGAATGCCCCGGCGAACCACAGCGGGTTCAGCAGGCTGGGTCGGTCGCCCAGGGCGTTGAGCCGGTCGCGGGTCCATGCCAGGTGATCGGTTTCCTCGCGGGCCGCCTCCAGCAGATGCTTGCGCAGCACCATGTCGCGCGTCACCATGGCCTGGGCGTTGTACAGCGCCTGGGCGCAGACCTCTCCGACATGATTGACGCGCATCAAGGCGCCCGACAGGCGGCGCTGTGCCTCGGTCAGCTCACCTTCCGCGATGCCGGTGGCGGGCGAGCGCTCGGCCGCGGAAGGCTGTGCAAACAGGGTGCGAAGCGCCGCATCGGCGGCAGTCAGTATCTTGTCCATGGGCGGTCCCTAGAGCGGAAAATCTTGGCAAATTCAGGGTCTGAACGGTACACCAGGACGACATGCCCTCTCTTTGTGCAAGCGCAACAAGGCCGGCGCGATGTTCGGGTTGGGCCTGATTGTGTTGGTCTGCAGGTTTGTTGCGGCAGTGCAACGAAAAACGGGGGTTCAAGCCCGTTTGTGGGTGAATTTCTTTGCATGGGCAGCGGCGGTCTGGTGCAATAGGCCCTAACTTCCCCACCAGGAGGTTGGCGCGGGAAACCGGTGGAGCCTCAGGCCAAGCCTCTCTTCCTCACGACCGGCGCCCTTCTAAACCTTGGAGTAACTCGTAATGAAAAAATCTCTGATTGCCCTGGCAGTGCTGGCTGCTTCCGGCGCCGCAATGGCTCAATCCTCCGTGACCCTGTTCGGTATCGTGGACACCAACGTTGCCTACGTGAACAAGGACGCAGCTGGCGACAGCCGTTATGGTCTGGGCACCAGCGGCGCTTCCACGAGCCGTCTGGGCCTGCGCGGCACGGAAGACCTGGGTGGTGGTCTGAAGGCTGGCTTCTGGCTGGAAGGCGAAATCTTCGGTGACGATGGCAACGCCAGCGGCTTCAACTTCAAGCGTCGTTCCACCGTGAGCCTGTCGGGCAACTTCGGTGAAGTGCGCCTGGGCCGTGACCAAGTTCCGACCTTCCAAAAGCTGACCTCCTACGACCTGTTCAGCGCCACCGGTATCGGCCAGTTCATGGGCTTCCGTAACTGGGCTGCTGGCCAAGGCGCCGACGACAACGGCATCCGCGCTAACAACCTGATCTCGTACTACACCCCCAACTTCGGCGGTTTCAACGCCGGCTTTGGCTACGCTTTCGACGAAAAGCAAACCATCGGTACTGCTGACAGCGTCGGCCGTTACATCGGCGGTTACGTTGCATACGACAACGGCCCCCTGAGCGCCAGCCTGGGCGTTGCCCAGCAAAAGACTGCCGTTGGCGGCCTGGCTACCGACCGTGACGAAATCACCCTGGGTGCTTCGTACAACTTCGGCGTTGCCAAGCTGAGCGGCCTGCTGCAACAGACCAAGTTCAAGCGCGACATCGGCGGCGACATCAAGACCAACTCCTACATGCTGGGCGCTTCGGCTCCCGTGGGCGGCGTGGGCGAAGTCAAGCTGCAGTACGCTCTGTACGACCAGAAGGCCATCGACTCCAAGGCTCACCAGATCACTCTGGGCTACGTGCACAACCTGTCCAAGCGCACCTCTCTGTACGGCAACCTGGCATTCCTGAAGAACAAGGATGCTTCGACCCTGGGCCTGCAAGCCAAGGGCGTGTACGCTGGTGGCGTGCAAGCTGGCGAAAGCCAGACTGGCGTGCAAGTCGGTATCCGCCACGCTTTCTAATGAACGGCTGGCGTAAGCCAGTTGCCATTTGAAGCAAAAAAGAGCCAGTCTTCGGACTGGCTCTTTTGTTTTGTGCTAGGGAAAGACCTGTGTTGTGCTTGTGCCAACGGTGACGAGGCGGGAAAAGCGTTTCTAGAATGAAATTTCCACCAACCAATCGTTAACAAGAGAGAGACAACACAATGAATTCTTCATTCGTGAAAAAGAGCGTGGCACTGGCGGTGTTGGCAGCAACGGCACCCTTGGCAGCATTCGCCCAGCAAAGCAGCGTACAGCTGTACGGCATCGTCGATGCCGGCGTGCGCCACACCACCAATGAAGGCCCGACCAAGAGCGGCAAGACCCAGATGATCGGCGGCGGCATGTCGCAAAGCCGCTGGGGCATCAACATCACCGAGGACCTGGGCGGCGGTCTGGCAGCCATTGCCAACCTGGAAGCCCGTTTCCTCACCGACACCGGCGAGCAGGCTGCGGCCAGCTACTTCCAGCAATCCTGGGTGGGCCTGCGCAGCAAGAGCTTCGGCCAGATCACCCTGGGTCGCCAGTACAACATGCTGTTCGATCTGGTGACGTCCACCTATGCCTCCTTCCCGTATTCGCCGTACATGGAGGCCTACAAGCCTGAAATCGGCATGTCCATGGGCGCGCGCGCCAGCAACATGGTCAAGTACCTGGCCGAGTTCGGCCCCGTGCGCGGCGCATTGCAGTATTCGTTCGACGAGAACAACACCTTCGACAAGGTCGGCACTGGCGTGGTGCCCGGTGGCGCCATCAAGACGGCCGGCGGCTATCTGCGCTACTCGCAAAGCGGCATTTCCGCAGGCGCCGGCTACCTGGGCACGACGCTGCCGGCCGGCACCAAGGTCGATGCCTATACCCTGGGCGGCTCCTACCGCGTGGGTCCCTGGTACGTCAACCTGGGCTACGGCCTGAACAAGCGCAAGGACGCATTCCCGGCGGCAACCGCAGGCGGTGGATTCGACCAGGCCATCCTCAACTCCTTCTGGACGGGTTCGTCCAACGGCGGCTTCGTGGCCGGCGACGCCAACAAGCGCCAGATGTACAAGATGGGCTTCGGCTACCAGATCACGCCCCAGATCAATGTGGGCGCGCATTACTACCATGCCAAGCAGTCGGGCTCGGGCACGGGCAATTTCAATGGCAAGGCAGACTTCCTGGTGGCGGTGCTCGACTACGCCTTCTCCAAGCGTACGGATGCCTATGTGGCCCTGGACCACACCAAGACCAGTGGCGGCTCGGGCGTGATGCTGGACGCCAATGGCGCCACCAAGCGCACGGGCTTCACCGTCGGCCTGCGCCATCGCTTCTGAACACGCGGCGTCTGCGCAACGAATGGCCTCCTTCGGGAGGCCTTTTTGTTTCCTGTCGATGGGCTGACGGTGGGCGGGCGCGATTTCCTGCGTTAAGGTAATGCGCAGGCCAACGAAGCGAAAGAACCAAGGCTATGGAAGCCACTCGATACAAGGCAGGCGGTCGGGCCTTTGCCCAGATCGCCCAGTACCACCCGGAGCTGACGGCGCTGCGCCGCGAGCTGCATGCGCATCCGGAGCTGGGATTCGAGGAGCGCTTCACGGCGGCGCGCGTCAAGGAGGCCTTGCGCCAGTGCGGTGTGGACGAGATCCATGAGGGCCTGGGCACCACGGGCCTGGTGGCCGTGATCCGCGGGCAGGGCCACAGTTCGGGCGCCATGGTGGGCCTGCGTGCCGACATGGACGCACTGCCCATGGTCGAGCACAACGAATTTCCCTGGAAGTCCGGCAAGCAGGGGCTGATGCACGGCTGCGGGCATGACGGCCATACGACCATGCTGGTGGGCGCCGCCCGCTACCTGGCCGCGACACGGCGTTTCGACGGCTCGGCCGTGCTGGTCTTTCAGCCTGCCGAGGAAGGACGGGGCGGCGCGCGGGCCATGATCAATGACGGGCTTTTCGACCGCTTTCCCATGCAGTCCGTGTACGCCATGCACAACTGGCCCGCCATGCGCGCCGGCACCGTCGGTATCAACATGGGCGCGATGATGGCGGCGGCCGACCGCATCACCATCGAGATCACGGGGCGCGGCGGCCACGGCGCCCATCCCTACCAGACGGTGGACGTGGTGCTGGCGGCCGCGCACATCACCACGGCGGTGCAGAGCATCGTCTCGCGCAATGTGCGCGCCATCGACAGTGCCGTCATCAGCCTGTGCGCCGTACAGGCCGGGGACCTGGGCGCCTTCAGCGTGATGCCGGGCACGGCAACGCTGGTGGGAACCGTGCGGACCTTCGATCCCGCCGTGCAGGACCGTGTCGAGCAGCGCCTGCAGGAGTTGTGCAGCGCGGTGGCGCTGGGGCTGGGTGCGACGGCCAAGGTCAACTACGAGCGCATCTATCCCGCCACCATCAACTCCCCCACGGAGGCCGCCTTTGCGGCCGACGTGGCCCAGGCGCTGGTGGGCGTGGAGAACCTGGACCGGCAGCTGGAGCCCAGCATGGGTGCGGAGGATTTTTCCTTCATGCTGCAGCACAAACCCGGCGCCTACCTGCGCCTGGGGCAATCCACGGGCGCCCAGCCCGGGGTGCCGCTGCACAGCAGCCGGTATGACTTCAACGACGAGGTGCTGCCGCTGGGCGCTGCCCTGCACGCCAGCCTGATCGAGCAGGCCATGCCGCTGCCTTCGCAGGACGTATAGCGCAGGCGGAGCCGGTCAGCGGGGCTGTCCCTCGATCGCAAGAAGGTGGGCCTTTACCGTTTCCAGGATCTCGTCGGACAAGGCTGGATTGGCGGCGACCGTGGCACGTGCCAGGACCAGGGCGCCCACCATGCTGCTGAGCATGGCCATGGCCTGGGCGCGCTGTGCGGCATCGGGTGCCTGATCGTCGCCAAGTGTGCCGATCACGCGCGCAAACCTGCCGATGTTGCGTTCCACCCCTTCGGCGAACACCGCTGAAAGATCACCGCCTGCCCGAGCCACGTCCACGGCCAGCGCCGCAGCGGGGCAGCCCTCGCCGGGGCTGTCGCGGTGCTGCGGCGACAGATAGGACTGCACGCGCGCGGCAAGGCTGCCGGCCTGTTCACCCTGCAGGCCGTCCAGCGGCGCGATGGACCAGTCGAAGGCGCGTGCGCAGGCTTCGCGCACCAGCGCGTCCTTGGATTCGAAGTGGCGATAGAGCCCGCCGTGGGTGAGTCCCGCGCCGCGAGTCACCTCGGCCACGCCGACGCCGTCCAGCCCGTGCTCGCGGTACAGCCGCGCAGCGGCTTCGAGGATGTCCTGCCGGTTCTGCGCGGCCTGGGCTTTCGTGACTTTCATGTGCACTGTCCAATGATTATGGTTGTCATCAAAATGCGTTTATGATGACGGCCATCATCATAAGTCCGTGCCTGCAGGCAATGCTCACCATCTGCGGCAGGGGCTGTGCACTCTACAGGGAAGAACCGATGAACGCCTCTTCAATCCCGAGCAGCCTGTGCCCCGTGCGCGCTGCAGTCTCTGCATGGTCCATCAGGGAGCGTTCATGAGCACGGGTCCTCTCGCACGCCGCGTGGTCATCACGGGCATGGGCATGGTCTCGCCGCTGGGTCGGGGCACTGAATTGGCCTGGCGCCGGCTGCTGTCCGGCGCATCGGGCCTGAGCCGGCTGCCCGATGATCTGGCGCCCGATGTGCCGGGCCAGGTGGCAGGCCAGGTGCCCGACCTGGCCCGCGACCCGGAAGGCGGCTGGGACATCGATGCCGTGGTCTCGCCCAAGGACCAGCGCAAGATGGACCGCTTCATCCCGCTGGCGCTGGACGCTTCGGACCAGGCGCTGGCCCAGGCCGGCTGGCAACCTGCCAGCGAGGACGAGCGCACGCGCACGGCCTGCATCATTGGCTCGGGCATCGGCGGCTTTGGCGCCATTGCCCAGGCCGTGCGCACCACGGACAGCCGGGGGGTGTCGCGCCTGTCGCCCTTCACCGTACCGTCTTTCCTGGTCAATCTCGCGGCCGGGCATGTGTCGATACGCCATGGGCTCAAGGGACCGCTGGGAGCCCCCGTCACCGCCTGCGCAGCCAGCGTGCAGGCCCTGGGCGACGGCCTGCGCATGATCCGTTCGGGCGAGGCCGACGTGGCGCTGTGCGGCGGCGCCGAGGCAGCCATCGACCGCGTGAGCCTGGGTGCGTTCGCGGCGGCCAAGGCCCTTTCCACGGGATACAACGACCGCCCCGAAGAGGCCTCGCGCCCCTTCGACGCGGGCCGCGACGGCTTTGTCATGGGCGAGGGCGCGGGCGCCCTGGTGCTGGAGGGGCTGGACCACGCCCTGGCGCGCGGCGCCGTGCCGCTGGCCGAAGTGGTGGGCTACGGCACCAGTGCCGATGCCTATCACATCACCTCGGGCCCGGAAGATGGCGACGGCGCGCGCCGCAGCATGGCGCAGGCGCTGGCCATGGCCGGGCTGTCGCCGGATCAGCTGCAGTACCTCAATGCCCACGCCACCTCCACGCCCGTGGGCGACCGGGGCGAGCTGGCAGCCATGCGCTCCCTGTTTGGCGAGGGCAGCGGCGTGGCGATCAGCTCCACCAAGTCGGCCACGGGCCATCTGCTGGGCGCGGCGGGCGCGGTGGCTGCCATCTTCACGGTGCTGGCGCTGCGCGACCAGATGGCGCCGGCCACGCGCAATCTCGTGGAGCCCGATCCCCTGGCCCAGGGGCTGGACCTGATCGCCGGCGCGGCAAGGCCCTGGGCCATGGAGCATGCCCTGGTCAACGGTTTCGGCTTTGGTGGCGTCAACGCCTCGCTGGTGCTCAGGCGCTGGCAGGGCTGAACGAGGCGGGTGGGCCTGGGGGCCGGTGCTACGTGTAGCGCTTGGCCCGCAGGTTGTTCTTCATCTGCTCCAGCGCAGGCTGCAGGGCCGGGCCGATGCGCAGCGCCACGCAGGTGGCCAGCACGTCGATGACCAGCAGGTGCAGCAGGCGCGACACCATGGGGCTGTAGCGGTCGTAGCCCTCGGGATGGTCGGCGGCCAGATGGATGTGGCAGGCCGAGGCCAGGGGCGAGCCGCTGGCGGTGATGGCAATCGTGGTGGCGCCGTTCTTGCGCGCGATGTCGGCGGCGTCCATCAGGTCGCGCGTGCGGCCCGAGTTGGAAATGATCACCGCGCAGTCGCCGGGTCCCAGCAGGGTGGCGCTCATCACCTGCATGTGGCCGTCGCTGGTGGCCAGGCTGGTCACGCCCAGGCGAAAGAACTTGTGCTGCGCGTCCTGCGCCACGATGCCCGAGTTGCCCGCGCCGTAGAACTCGATGCGCCGGCCTGTCTGCCAGGTCGAGGCGATGGCCTGCGCCGCCTGCTCTATGGCCGTGGTGCTGGCGGCATTGCGGTATTGCAGGAAGGCGGCCACGGCGTTGTCCACCACCTTGACCATCACGTCGCTGGTCTTGTCGTCGGTGTCCACGCTGCGGTGGATGAAGGGCACGCCCTCGCTGACGCTGCCGGCCAGCTTGAGCTTGAAATCGGCCAGGCCGTCGTAGCCCATGCTGCGGCAAAAGCGCACCACCGTCGGCTTGCTGACATGGGCACGCTCGGCCAGTTCGCGCACCGGCTGCCGTGCGAAGGCCCGTGGATCGGCCAGCACCAGGCGGGCCACGCGTTGTTCGGCGGGAGCAAGCGAGGGCAGCGAGGCGGTGATGCGGTCCAGCATTAGGCGGTGGGCGTTGTTCTATGGGTAAAGGGAAGCGGTTGCCGCAAGGCAGGTCCAGCGCGCATTTTGCATGAGCGGCAGCCTTCGCTTACTTTCCTGACGCCGATGCAATCCATGCGCGCGCATACACTCGGAGGATTTGCCGGTACAACCGCACCGCCCTGGTGCGATGCCGCCCCTCGCCAGGCTCCCGCCCAAAGGATGTTCCATGAACCAGCTTGATGCGCTTCGACAGTACACGACCGTGGTGGCCGATACCGGCGACTTCCACCAACTGGCCCAGTTCCAGCCGCGGGATGCGACCACCAATCCCTCGCTCATCCTCAAGGCGGTGCAAAAGCCCGAGTACGCGCCGCTGATGCGCGCCACCGTGGCCCAGTACAAGGGCCGCCGCCTCGACGAGGTCATGGACCGCATGCTGGTGCGCTTCGGCTGCGAGATCCTGAACACCATTCCGGGCCGCGTCTCCACCGAAGTCGATGCGCGCCTGTCCTTCAATACCTCGGCCACCGTGGCACGTGCCGAGCGCCTGATCGAGCTGTACCAGGCCGAAGGCGTGCACATCGACCGCGTGCTCATCAAGATCGCCTCCACCTGGGAAGGCATCGAGGCGGCGCGCCAGCTGGAGCTGCGCGGCATCCACACCAACCTCACCCTGCTGTTCTCGTTCTCCCAGGCCGTGGCCTGCGGCCAGGCCAAGGTGCAGCTGATCTCGCCCTTCGTGGGCCGCATCTACGACTGGTACAAGAAGCAGGCCGGCGCCCAGTGGGACGAGGCCGCCATGGCCGGCGCCAACGATCCCGGCGTGCGCTCCGTGCGCGCCATCTACGAGCACTACAAGCACTTCGGCATCGCCACCGAGGTCATGGGCGCGAGCTTTCGCAACACGGGCCAGATCGTGGCGCTGGCGGGCTGCGACCTGCTGACCATCGCCCCCGAACTGCTGGCCCAGCTGGGCGCCAGCGATGCGCCCCTGGCGCGCGCCCTGGACCCCGAGGCCGCGCGGACCCTGGCCCTCGATCCCGTGCACTACGACGAAGCCGGTTTCCGCCTGGCCCTCAACGAGGACGCCATGGCCACCGAGAAGCTGGCCGAAGGCATACGCGCCTTCGCTGCCGACACCCGCAAGCTCGAAGCATTGATGCAGCAGGCCGCAGACTGATTGGATGAAGATCTTGCCCGTTTTGTGCAACACCTTGCCGGCCTGGTCGGCACTTGAACGCCATTTCAACGAAGACATCCAGTCCCTGGATCTGCGCCAGGCCTTTGCCGCGGACGCGGGCCGGCTGGACGCGCTGAGCCAGCAGGCCCCGCATGTCTTCGCCGACCTGTCCAAGAACCTCTGGACCGAAGCCACCGAGACGCTGCTGCGCGAGCTGGCGCAGCAGGCCGGCGTGCTGGCCCAGCGCAACGCCATGCTGGCCGGCGAGCCCGTCAACTGCACCGAGGGCCGCGCCGTCATGCACTGGCTGCTGCGCATGCCGCGCGACGGCGGCCAGCTGCGCCACTGCGCCACCGTGCAGCAGTGGCAGCCGGCCATGCACGAGGCGCTGGCCCAGGTGCACGAGACGCTGGACGCCATGCTGGCCCTGGCCGAGCAGGTGCGTGGCGACGAGGGCATCACCGACATCGTGAACATCGGCATCGGCGGCTCGCACCTGGGCCCCGAAGTGGTGGTCAATGCGCTGGAGGACTGGGTCGATGCGGGCAAGAATTTCCATTTCGTCTCCAACGTCGATGGCCATGAGCTCGGCCATGTGCTGCGCCGCGTGCGCCCGCACAGCACGCTGTTCCTGATCGCCTCCAAATCCTTCACCACGGCCGAGACCATGCTCAACGCGCACTCGGCGCGCCGGTGGTTTCTGGAGCAGGGCGGCAGCGAGGATGCGCAGGCCGCGTGCTCCATCGACCGGCACTTCGTGGCGCTCACCACCAATGTGCAGGCCGCAGCCGACTTCGGCATCCGCCGCACGCTGGGATTCTGGGACTGGGTGGGCGGGCGTTTTTCGCTGTGGTCGGCCATCGGCCTGCCGGTGGCCATCGCCATCGGGGCGGCGCAGTTCCGTGCGCTGCTGGACGGCGCCCATGCCATGGACGCGCATTTCTTTTCCTCCGGCGTGGAGGGCAACCTGCCGCTGCGCCTGGGCCTGCTGGACGTCTGGTATCGCGATTTCTGCGGCTTCTCCAGCCGCTGCATTGCCCCCTACAGCCATGGCCTGCGGCGGCTGACCGCCTATCTGCAGCAGCTGGAGATGGAGAGCAACGGCAAGGGCGTGACGCGCGACGGGCAGACACTGCCCGTGCGCACGGCGCCCGTGATCTGGGGCGAGCCCGGCACCAATGGCCAGCATGCCTTCTTCCAGATGCTGCACCAGGGCCAGGACGTGATTCCCGTGGAATTCATCGCACTGCGCGACGGCGGCAAATACCTGGGCGCCCACCACCAGAGCCTGGTCGTCAACGCCATTGCCCAGGCCCAGGCCCTGATGGAGGGGCGCCACGGCGAGGGTGCGGAGCGCCATTGCGCGGGCAACCGGCCCAGCAGCTTCCTGCTGCTGCAGCAGCTCGATCCGGCATCGCTGGGTGCCCTGATCGCACTGTACGAGCACCGTGTCTTCTCGGCCGGTGCGGTCTGGGGCATCAACAGCTTCGACCAATGGGGCGTGGAGCTGGGCAAGCACCTGGCGCGCCAGCTGCATGCGCGCCAGGACAGCGGCGACTGGCAGGGCGTCGATGCCTCGACGCAGGGCCTCATGCACCGGCTTGCGGCAGGGTCGGCCGGCTGACCGGGCGCTGCGGGCCTGTGGCCCCCGCAGCGCACCAGCAGGGTGCCGGGTCATGTGGGTGGAGCATGACCTTCTTCCATTTCATCGTTATGCACAGGCGCCTGATTGCTCGATAGTTGATGCAATCGCCTTGACGGCGGCCCTGCTTGCATGCAGCCAGTGACGGCGGCTCGGCAGGGTGGAGGCGCAGCGCGCCTTCGGACCTGCAACAACTATCCAAGGAGACCCTCGATGCGATTCGTACTGGCCCATGTGGCGATGGCATGTGTGGTGGCGGCAACTGGCGCTGCCCATGCACAGGAAGCGGCCGGCACGCTGGACAAGATCCAGAGCACAGGCAAGGTGGTGATGGGCGTGCGCGAAAGCTCGGCGCCCATGGCCTATGCCTTCGGGACCACGCAGAAGTACGTGGGCTACCACGTCGAGCTGTGCGAGAAGGTGCTGGCCCAGATCGTGCCCAAGGCCAAGATCGAGTACATGGCCCTGACCTCGCAGAACACCATGCCCCTGGTGCAGAACGGCACCGTGGACATCGGCTGCGGCCCGACCACCAACAACCTCGCGCGCCAAAAGCAGGTGGCCTTTGCCGTGACCACCTACGTGAGCCAGGTGCGCATGGCCGTGCGCGCCGACTCGGGCATCACCTCCTTCAAGCAGCTCGACGGCAAGCCCGTGGCGGCCTCGGCCGGCACGACTGCCGTGCAGCTGCTGCGCAAGTACGGGCGCGACAATGGCGTGAACCTGCCCACCTCGCTGGGCAAGGACCATTTCGAGAGCTTTCTGATGCTCGAATCGGGCCGTGCCGATGCCTTCGTGCTGGACGACAACCTGCTGGCCGGCGTCATCGCCAACTCCAAGAACCCTGCAGGCTTCAAGATCGTGGGCGAGGTGCTGGGCTCCGAACCCATCGCCATCCTGTTTCGCCGCGACGATCCCGCCTTCAAGAAGGCCGTGGACGACGTGCTGGTGGGCATGATGGCCTCGGGCGAAGTGGCGAAGATCTACGACAAGTGGTTCGTGCAGCCCATTCCGCCCAAGAATGCCCCGTTGAACCTGCCCATGAGCGACATGCTCAAGCAGCTGCTGCAAAAGCCCAACGACAAGCCGCTGGAGTCCTACGCGCAGCAGTGACCACGGGCCCGGACCCGGTCATCGCGACCGGGCCAGTTCGGCCACCGCCTGTGCCAGTGCCGCAATGCCTGCATCGATCTGATCGGTGGCAATGGAGGACAGGCGCAGCCGGAAAAAGGGGCAGGGCTGGCGCGGCGTCGCAAAGAACGCGCTGCCTGCCTCGATCAGCACGCCGTGGCGGCGCGCCACGGCGGCCAGCGCATCGGCGTCCAGCCAGGCCGGTGCCTGCACCCACAGCGACGCGCCGCCCTGGGGCTGGCGGAAGATGAAATCCGGCAGGTGCGCGCGCAGCGAGCGGTCCACCTGAGCCACGCGTTCCAGCATGGCCTGGTTCACGCGGCGCGCATGGGCCTCATGGTGGCCCAGCGACAGGAACAGCGCATAGGCGTGCTGCAGAAAGGCGCTGGGGTGGCGCACCATGGCATGGCGCAGCACGCGCAACTCGTCGATCAGCGCGCGCGGCGCAACGATGTAGCCCAGCCGCAGCGCGGGCGACAGGCTCTTGGACAGCGAACCCACATAGATCACGCGCCCGCTCTTGTCCAGGCTCTTGAGCGCGGGCATGGGCGTGCCCTGGTAGAGGTTCTCGGCCTCGTAGTCGTCCTCGATGATCACGAAATCGCCCTGCTCGGCGCGGCGCAGCAGCTGCTCGCGCCGCTGCAGGCTCAGCGTCACGGTGGTGGGACTCTGGTGCGAGGGCGTGACGAACAGATAGTCCAGCGGCGGCAGGCCATCGACCACCACACCTTCCCCATCCACGGCCACGGGCACCCAATGCGGGCGGCGCAGCGAAAAGGTGTTGCGCGCATGCGGGTGGCCGGGCTCCTCGAAGCCCAGGCGTTGCGAGGGGTCCAGCAGCGCGTCGGCCAGCAGGTAGAAGGCCTGCTGCGCGCCCACGGTGACCAGGATCTCTTCCTTGAGCGCGAACACGCCGCGCCGGGGCAGCAGGCGCAGGCGGATCTGCTCGATCAGGTCGGGCACATCGTCGGTCTCGAAGTCCGGCGTCCACTGCGGCAGCTGGGCGCGCGCCAGGCTGCGCGTGCAGCATTCCCGGAAGCCTTCGGTGGGAAACAGCGCGGGATCGTGCATGCCGTAGACGAAGGGGTAGGGGTACTCGCGCCACTGCAGCGGCTTGGATAGCGTGTGCCTGTCCGTCAGCGAGCGCAGCACGCGTGCAGACCAGTCCGGTGCGGGCTCCCCGGGACTTGCCGCAGGCAGGGCCACGGCGCCGTCCACACCAGCCAGGCGCGAATCCCGGGCCACGAACACGCCGCTGCGCGGGCGGGCTTCCAGAAAGCCTTCATCCACGAGCTGCTCGTAGACCGTGGTCACGGTATTGCGCGACACCTCCAGCAGGCGCGACAGCTCGCGCGAGGGCGGCATGGCCGCGCCGGGCGGCAGGCGGCCTTCGAGGATGGGCTGGACCAGGGCCAGGCGCAGGCGGTCCTTCAGGGGAAGGCCGGGCTGCTCGGGCAGCGCGAACAGGCGGGCCCACTGGTGGCGTGGGTCTGTGGCGGAAGGGGTGCTCATGGCGCAACGGAGGCAATCGGGGGGCGTTCTTGGCGCGGCCGGGCAGAGGGCGCGCGGTCGGCGCCATGTTGCGGTGCGGGTGCGGGCAAGTAAAGGTTTGGGCCGGCCGACGCGGGTAAACACCGGGCCTCTGGCTCCTACGTTTGGACGGCTGTGGCCCCCGCGGCCCGCGCCCTTGTTGCGTATTCTGGATTGAAGGCAGCGAGCCGCGCGGCCTGGCGATCCAACGAGGGAGACAGTCCATGCACACCATCACTTTCCGACGCCGCGCCCTGGCGGCCCTGGCCCTGGCCGGCGCGCTGGCGGGCCTGGCGGCCACGCCGCTGCAGGCCCAGGCCCAGGAGCCGCAGCGCGGCGGCACCCTGATCGTGGGCAGCACCCAGGTGCCACGGCACCTGAACGGCGCCGTGCAATCGGGCATTGCCACGGCCATGCCTTCCACCCAGCTGTTCGCCAGCCCGCTGCGCTTCGATGACCAGTGGAAGCCCCAGCCCTACCTGGCCGAGTCCTGGAAGCTGGCCGAGGACGGCAAGTCGCTGACCCTGAACCTGCGCAGGAATGCCGTGTTCCACGACGGCAAGCCCATCACCTCGGCCGACGTGGCCTTCTCCATCATGGCCATCAAGGCCAACCACCCGTTCCAGACCATGCTGGGGCCCGTGGAGAAGGTCGACACGCCCGACCCCTACACGGCCATCATCCGCATGAACGCGCCGCATCCGGCCATCCTGCTGGCCATGAGCCCGGCGCTGGCGCCCATACTGCCCAGGCACATCTATGGCGACGGTGCCGACCTCAAGACCCATGCGCGCAACAGCGCCGACGTGGTGGGCTCGGGGCCGTTCAAGCTGACCGAGTTCCGCGCGGGCCAGCGCATCGTGATGGAGCGCTTCGACAAGTTCTTCCTGCCCGGCCGGCCCTACCTGGACAAGCTGGTCTTCAACATCGTGCCCGACTCCTCCAGCCTGCTGCTGAGCCTGGAGCGCGGCGACGTGCAGATGGTGCCCTACCTGCAGGCCTCCATCGACCTGAAGCGCCTGTCCACCAATCCCCAGATCACGCTGACCGGCAAGGGCTTCGAGGGCATAGGCTCGATCAACTGGCTGGCCATCAACACCGACAGGAAGCCGCTGGACGACGTGCGCGTGCGCAAGGCCATTGCGCATGCCATCGACAAGAACTTCATCACCAAGGCGCTGATGGGCGGCTTCGCCAGCGTGGCCGACGGCCCCATCGTGGCAGCCAGCCCCTTTGCCTCGGCCGACCTGGTGCGCTATCCGCTGGACCTCAAGAAGTCGGCGGCCCTGCTGGACGAGGCCGGCCTCAAGCCCGGGGCCAATGGCGAGCGCTTCAAGATCACCATCGACTACCTGCCGGGCACGGACGAGCAGCAAAAGAACGTGGCCGAGTACGTGCGCGCCCAGCTCAAGAAGGTGGGCATCGCCGTCGATGTACGGGCCTCGGCCGATTTCCCGGCCTGGTCCCGGCGGCTGGCCACGCATGACTTCGACCTGTCCATGGACATCGTCTTCAACTGGGGCGACCCGGTCATCGGCGTGCACCGCAGCTACCTGTCCACCAACATCAAGCCCGTGGTCTGGACCAACACCCAGTCCTACCGCAATCCCAAGGTGGACGAGCTGCTGAACACGGCCAGCGGCACGCTGGACACGGCCGAGCGCAAGAAGCTCTATGCGGCCTTCCAGAAGACCGTGACCGACGAGCTGCCCGTGATCTTCATCAACAACTCGCCCTACCACACGGCTGCGCGCAAGAACGTGGGCAACCTGCCGACCACGGTCTGGGGGCCGGCCTCGCCCTATGACGAGATTTTCTTGAAGTAATCCAGGAGGACCCGGCCATGGCATTTCTCCGCACACTCCTCAAGCGGCTGCTGCAGGGCCTGGCGCTGGTGCTGGCCGTGGTGGTGCTGAACTTCATGCTGGTGCATGCGGCGCCCGGCGATCCCGTGGAGACCATTGCCGGCGCCAGCGGCGGCATGGAGCCCGAGCTCATGGCCGAGCTGCGCACACGCTACGGGCTGGACCGGCCGCTGCCCGTGCAGCTGGGCATCTACCTGGCGCGCGTGGCCAGTGGTGATCTGGGCTACTCCTACTTCTTCAACCTGCCGGTGGCGCAGATGATTGCCGAGCGCGTGCCCGCCACCTTGCTGCTGGTGCTGGCCGCCGTGCTCACGGCCTTCGTGGTGGGCACGCTGCTGGGCGTGCTGTCCTCGCGCCGGCCCAACGGCCTGCTGTCGCAGTGCATCACCGTGCTGTCCCTGGTGGGCTTTGCGGCGCCCGTGTTCTGGACCGGCATGCTGCTGGTGCTAGCGTTTGCCTCCTGGTGGCCCGTGCTGCCGGTGTCGGGCATGCGCTCTGCCGATGCCGCAGGCGGCGCAGGCCTTGCCGACCTGCTGGATGTGGCACGGCACCTGGTGCTGCCCGCGCTGACACTGGCCCTGGTCTACCTGGCGCAGTACAGCCGGCTGTCGCGCTCGTCCATGCTGGACGTGCTGGGCGCCGACTACATCCGCACGGCGCGCGCCAAGGGGCTGGCCGAGCATGTGGTGCTCTACCGCCATGCGCTGCGCAACGCGCTGCTGCCCGTGGTGACCATGCTGGGCCTGCAGTTCGGCAACGTCATGGCCGGCGCCATCATCGTGGAGACGGTCTTCAACTGGCCGGGCCTGGGCCGGCTGGCCTTCGACTCGGTGCTGCGGCGCGACTACCCGACCATCCTGGGTGTGCTGCTGTTCTCCTCCATCGTCGTGGTCGTGATGAACCTCGTCACCGACCTGTGCTACCGGCTGATCGATCCCCGCATCAAGGCGGCCTGAGACCATGAATGCCATCACACCACCTTCCGTGTCCGTGCCGACCGTCGCCGCGCCGCAGGCCGCAGCCCATGCCGAGCACCCGGCCCGTGAGGCGCTGCGCATGTTCCTGCGCAACCCCTCGGCCATTGCCGGCATGGCCATGCTGCTCATCGTGCTGCTGGTGGCCATCGCCGGCCCCTGGATCTGGCCTGCGGACCCGTTCGAGATCCGCACCATGCCGCTGAGCCCGCCGTTCAGCGAGGAGGCCTGGCTGGGCAGCGACCAGCTGGGGCGCGACGTGCTCACGGGCATCATCCACGGCGGCCGCGCCACGCTGATGGTGGGCGCCTTCGCGGCTTTGCTGTCGGTGTGCATCGGCGTGACGCTGGGGGCGATGGCCGGCTACTACGGCGGCCGCGTCGATGCGCTGCTGATGCGCGTGACCGAGTTCTTCCAGGTGCTGCCTGCGCTGCTGTTCGCCATGGTGGTGGTCACGCTGTTCTCGCCCTCGCTGGTGACGGTCACGCTGGCCATCGGCAGCGTGAGCTGGCCGGCCACGGCGCGGTTGACGCGGGCCGAGTTCATGCGCATCCGCCAGCTCGAATTCGTGCGCGCGGAGAGCGCCATCGGCGCGCGCCACGGCCGCATCATCTGGAAGGTGATCCTGCCCAACGCGCTGCCGCCGCTGGTGGTGTCGGCCACGCTGGCCGTGGGCGCCGCCATCCTGTTCGAGGCAGGCCTGTCCTTCCTGGGCCTGGGGGACCCCAACCAGATGAGCTGGGGCCTGATGATCGGGTCGGCCCGCCAATACCTGCTGTCGTGCTGGTGGGCCGTGGCCTTTCCTGGTGCTGCCATCTTCGTCACCGTGCTGGCCGTCAGCCTGATCGGCGACGGCC
Source organism: Delftia sp. 11MD (assembly GCF_050907895.1). Taxonomy (NCBI): domain Bacteria; kingdom Pseudomonadati; phylum Pseudomonadota; class Betaproteobacteria; order Burkholderiales; family Comamonadaceae; genus Delftia; species Delftia sp. 11MD. Next base: position 1,064,813 of record NZ_CP194333.1, read on the forward strand.
TCAACGATGCACTCAACCCCAAGCTGAGGGAGCGCTGATGGACACCGATACCCCCCTGTTGCAAGTCAGCGGCCTGCGCGTGGCCTTCCAGGGCCGGCGCGGCCAGGCCACGGTGCTCAACGGCGTGGATTTCGATCTGCGCGCGGGCGAGACCCTGTGCGTGGTCGGCGAATCCGGCTGCGGCAAGAGCATGACGGCGCTGGCGCTGCTGCGCCTCATTCCCTCGCCTCCGGGCCGCATCACGGGCGGGCAGGTGCGCTTCCAGGGCGAGGACCTGGTGGCCGCCGGCGAGGCCCATATGCGCCAGGTGCGCGGCAACCGCATCTCCATGATCTTCCAGGAGCCGATGACTTCGCTGAACCCGGTGCTCACCGTGGGCGAGCAGATCGCCGAGCCGCTGCGCCTGCACGCCGGCCTGGACGCGGGCGCCGCGCGCCAACGCGCCGTGGAAATGCTCCGGCAGGTCGGCATCCCCGCACCCGAGCGGCGCGTGCACGAGTACCCGCACCAGTTGTCGGGCGGCATGCGCCAGCGCGTGATGATCGCCATGGCCCTGGCCTGCCGGCCCGACATCCTGATCGCCGACGAGCCCACCACGGCGCTGGACGTGACTGTGCAGGCCCAGATCTTCGACCTGCTGCGCGAGCTGCAGCGCGACAAGGGCACGGCCATCGTGCTGATCACGCATGACATGGGGGCCGTGGCCGAGATGGCCGACCGCGTCATGGTCATGTATGCGGGCCGCGTGATCGAGCAGGGCCGCTGCGAGCAGGTGCTGTCGGCGCCCGCCCATCCGTACACGCGCGGCCTGATCGCCTGCCTGCCCGAGCTGGGCAGCAGCCAGGCAGGCTGGCGCACCGAGCTGCCCGAGATCCCCGGCGTCGTGCCCTCGATCTGGGAGTCGGGCAGCGGCTGCGCCTTTCGTGCGCGCTGCCGCGAGGCCCAGCCGCGCTGCGCCAGCGAGGCGCCGCCGCTGGTCGCGCTGGATGATCCATCCCACGGCGTGGCCTGCTGGCTGCACGCTCCCGCTTCCCGCATCCGCGCCCACACGGAGGCCCTGGCATGAACGCACGCATGGACGATACCCTCTTGCAGGTGGACGATCTCCAGGTCCACTTTCCGCGCCCGGGCAAGGGCCTGTTCGGCAGGCCCGAGGTGGTCAAGGCCGTGGACGGCGTGTCCTTCAGCCTGCGGCGCGGCAGCACGCTGGCCGTGGTGGGCGAGTCGGGCTCGGGCAAGACCACCACGGCGCTGGCCGTGATGCGCCTGGCGCCCGTGACGGCAGGCCGCATGCAGCTGGGCGATACCGACCTGGGTGGCCTGTCGGGCGAGGCCCTGCGCCAGGCGAGGCGGCGCATGCAGATCGTGTTCCAGGACCCGTTTTCCTCGCTGAATCCGCGACAGCGCGCGGGCGATGCGGTGCGCGCTCCGCTGGACCTGATGGACGTGGGCACGCCGGCCGAGCGCGAGGCGCGCGTGGCCGAGCTGTTCACCCAGGTCGGCCTGCGGCCCGAACAGCGCCAGCTGTTCCCGCACCAGTTCTCGGGCGGCCAGCGCCAGCGCATCAACATCGCGCGCGCCCTGGCCACGCGGCCCGAACTCGTGGTCTGCGACGAACCCGTGTCGGCGCTGGACATCGCCATCCGCGCCCAGATCCTCAACCTGCTGGCGCGGCTGCAGCGCGAGCTGGGCCTGAGCTACCTGTTCATCTCGCACGACATGGCCGTGGTCGAGCACATCTGCGACGACATCGCCGTCATGTACCTGGGCCAGATCGTGGAGCGCGCACCGCGCCAGGCCTTCTTTGCGCGGCCGCTGCATCCCTACAGCGTGGCCCTGATGTCGGCCGTGCCCACGGTGCGCGGCGGGCGCGAGCGCGCGGCGCGGCGCATACGGCTGGCCGGCGATCCGCCCAGTCCCATCAACCCGCCCGCGGGCTGCCGCTTCGCCGGGCGATGCCCCGTGGCCGTGCCTGCGTGCTCGGCCGAGACGCCACCGCTGCGCGAAGCCGCCCCCGGCCATTGGGTGCGATGCATCCGCGTGGACCACATCTATGGCGTGCCGCGCGCGCCGCTGGCCCTTTGAACCCGGAGCACCCGCCACCATGAGCATCACCGTCTACGCCGCCCGCAAGATCATCACCATGAACCCCATGCAGCCCGAGGCCACGCACGTGGCCGTGCGCGACGGGCGCATCCTCGCGGTCGGGGACCTGGCGCGCTGCACGGCCTGGGGCGAGTGCCGCATCGACGAGCGCTTTGCCGACCAGGTGCTGCTGCCCGGGCTGGTGGAGGGCCACTGTCACCTCAAGGAGGGCAGCATGTGGGACTGGACATACACGGGCTGGTTCGACCGGCGAGACCCCGATGGCAAGACCTGGCCCGGCCTGCGCTCCATGGATGCCGTGGTGGACCGCCTGGCCGAGGTGGCGGCGCGCATGGATGCGCAGGGCCTGCCGCCCGGCCAGCCGCTGATCGCCTGGGGGTTCGATCCCATCTACTTCGGCGGCGAGCGCATGACGGTGGAGCACCTGGACCGGGCCGCCGCAGGAGGCCGTCCCGTCGTGATCTCGCACGCCAACGGCCATTTGATGAACGTCAACAGCGCCATGCTGCGCCTGGCCGAGATCACGCGCGACAACGAGGTCGAGGGCGTGGTGCGCTTTGCGCCCGGCCACTCCCTGGCCGGCGAGCCCACGGGCGAGCTGCAGGAGCCGGCCGCCATGTTCCTGGTGCTGCGCAAGATCGGCAACGCCGGGCTGCTGGCGCCCATGACCGAGGCCGGCGTGCGCTCCTTCGCCCGCCTGGCCTGCCGCCAGGGCGTGACCACGGCCACCGACCTGGTCAACAAACTGGGTGAGCAGGACTGCCGCGTGCTGGAGGCCGCGCTGGGCGACGACCAGGTGCCCATCCGCATCCTGCCCGCCTTCCAGGCGTTTCACGGCACCCATGGCGCCGAGGCCGGTGCCGGGCATGTGCGCACGCTCATGGCGCGCAACACCGACAGGCTGCGCTACGGCCTGGTCAAGATGATGCTGGACGGCTCCATCCAGGGCTTTTCGGCACGCCTGCGCTGGCCCGGTCACTACAACGGCGCGCCCAACGGCATCTGGGTCACCGCGCCCGCGCAGTACGAGGCCGATTTCGAGACCTACCACCGCGCAGGCCTGCTCATCCATACGCACACCAATGGCGACGAGGCCAGCGAGGCCGCCATCGACGCCATAGGCCGCGTGCTGGCCCGCGCGCCCCGGCCCGACCACCGTCACACGCTGCAGCATGGCCAGATGATCGATGCGCCGCTGTTTCGCCGCATGGCGGCGCTGGGCCTGTGCGCCAACCTGTTCGCCAACCACCTCTGGTACTGGGGCGACCAGCACTACGAGATGACCATGGGGCCGGACCGCGCCATGCGGCTCGATGCCTGCGCCAGCGCGCTGGCCGCCGGCGTGCCGCTGGCCATCCATTCGGATGCGCCCGTCACGCCGCTGGGGCCGCTGTTCACCGCCTGGTGCGCGGTCCACCGGATCACGCCCAAGGGCCGCGTGCTGGGCGCGGCCGAGCGCCTGACCGTGGCCCAGGCCCTGCATGCCGTCACGCTGGGCGCGGCCTGGACACTGAAGCTGGACCACGAGATCGGCAGCATCGAATGCGGCAAGCGCGCCGACTTCTGCGTGCTGGAGGACGATCCGCTGTCCCTGGACCCCATGGTGCTCAAGGACCTCAGGGTCTGGGGCACGGTGCTGTCGGGGCGCGTCTTCAAGGCGGCATGACATGGGACAGCGGTTGCCGTTCACGGTCATCGGCGGCTTCCTGGGCGCCGGCAAGACCACGCTGCTCAACCACTGGCTGCGCCATGCGGATGGCCAGCGGCTGGCCGTGCTGGTCAACGACTTCGGCGCGCTCAACATCGATGCAGGCCTGATCAAGGACCACAGCGGCGACACCATCGCGCTGACCAATGGCTGCGTGTGCTGCCAGATCGGCGATGACCTGTCCATGGCCCTGATCGGCGTGCTGCAGCAGCGCGAGCGCTTCGACGCCGTGGTGGTCGAGGCCAGCGGCGTCTCCGACCCCTGGCGCATCGCCCAATTGGGCCTGGCCGATCCGGGTCTGGCGCTCGATGGAGTCATCGTGGTGCTGGATGCCGGCACCTTGCTCTCGCAGGCCGCCGATCCGCTGCTGGCCGACACGCTGCAGCGCCAGGTGGCCCGGGCCGACCTGGTCATCGTCAACAAGACCGATCTGGCCGATACCCGGACCCTGGAGCGCGTGCACGGCTGGATAGCCAGCCACGCGCCAGCCGCGCAACGCTGCGATGTGCGCGAAGCCCGGGTGCCCGTGGAGTTGCTCAGCGGCGCAGCCCTCCTGCGTGGTGCGCGGGAGGTCTCATGGGGTACTGGCACTGCGCGCCCCATGCATGGCCGGCAGTTCGAGACCTGGTCCTGCCAGCCGCCCGGAGGGCTGTGCGAGACGGCCCTGCAGGCGTGGCTGCAGGCCATGCCGGCTGGCGTGCTGCGGCTCAAGGGCGTGGTGCAGACCGGGGCGGGCCAGTGGAGCGAGCTTCAATTTGCCGGGCGCAGCGGGCGGCTGCGCGCCGCATCAGCGCCCGCGCAACAGCAGCAGGTGCCCGCCATCGTGGCCATCGGCCTGGCCGGGCAGCTTCCGGTGGCCGCGCTGCAGGCGCTGGTGGCAGGCGCTGCGGGCGTCAGGGCTGCGGGCCGTCCCGCATGAAATCCTGGGCCGCCTGCTGCAGCCACTCGCGCAGGCTTTGCAGCGGCGGGTAGTTGCCGCGGCTCGTGGGCCAGGCCAGGTAGTAGCGCTCGGCGCTTTCCATCTCGGGCAGATGGGGCAGGGCACGCACCAGATCGCCCTGTGCGAGTTCGCGCTCGATCAGAAAGCGTGGCAGCAAGGCCACGCCCACGCCGGCGATGGCGGCCTGGGCGGCGGTGGCGAACTGGTCGAACAGCATGCCCTGGCCCTCGGCCATGGGCGCATGGTGCACGGACAGCCAGCGCTGCCAGGCATCGGGGCGCGAGGCCAGGTGCAGCAGCGGCGCCTGCAGCAGGTCCTGGGGCTGGGCAAAGCCATGCTGGGCCAGCAGGGCGGGGCTGCAGGCAGGCACCACGGTCTCGCTCATCAGAAAGGCCAGCTCGGCGCCCGGCCAGTGCGGCAGGCCGAAATGGATGGCGGCGTCCACGGCTTCGAGCTGGAAGTCGAATTGGGACAGCCGCGTCGTCAGGTTGATGGTGATGCCCGGGTGGGCGCTGAAGAACTGCGGCAGGCGCGGCGCCAGCCAGCGCGTGCCGAAGGTGGGCAGGATGGCCAGGTTCAGGCTGCCGCCGCGCGGGTTGGCCCGAAAGCCCAGTGTGGCGGTGGAGATGCGCATCAGCGCGCCGCGTATCTCCTGGGCATAGGCCTGGCCGGCCGGACTGAGCCGCACGGTCTGGCGCTCGCGCACAAAGAGTTCTGCCTCCAGCCGCTCCTCCAGCGCTCGGATCTGGCGGCTGACGGCGCTTTGCGTCAGGTGCAGCTCGGCCGCAGCTGCCGTGAAGCTCTGGTGCCGGGCCGCTGCCTCGAAGGCGCACAGCAGGGACATGGGGGGCAGGAAACGGCGGGACAGCAGCATGGCAGGGAGCGGTGGGGCAATCGTGGGAGGGGCATTCTGTTTGGGAATGACCTATGGGCCCGATTATCGTTTGACCAGGCTCAAGGCGCAGACCTAGCATGCGTGCCAGGAATTCACCATGCCGCAGGCTGATCTGCGGCCCCACCATCAGTCCCCACGAGCACCATGTCCTCTACGTCCGCCAACGCCTTCGTGCCTTCCGACGAGATCCGCGCGCGCTTTTCCAGCGCCATGTCCGAGATGTACCGCGATGAAGTGCCCCAGTACGGCACGCTGATCGAACTCGTGGCCGACATCAACCAGCGCACGCTGCAGGCCGAGCCTGAGCTGCTGGCCCGGATGCAGCGCAGTGGCGAGCTGGCCCGCCTGGGCGTGGAGCGCCACGGCGCCATCCGCGTGGGCACGGCCGCCGAGCTGTCCATGCTGCGCCGCCTGTTCGCCATCATGGGCATGGAGCCCGTGGGCTACTACGACCTGTCGGTGGCCGGCGTGCCTGTGCACTCCACGGCCTTCCGTCCCGTCAGCGATGCCGCGCTGCTGGCCAACCCTTTCCGCGTCTTCACCTCGCTGCTGCGCCTGGACCTGATCGCCGACGAGGCGCTGCGCGCCCAGGCTGCCGCCATCCTGGCGCGCCGCAACATCTTCACCGAGCGCGCGCTGGCGCTGATCGCCCAGTCCGAGGCCAACGGCGGCCTCACCGATGCCGAGGCCGATGAATTCGTCGGCGAGGCGCTGGAGACCTTCCGCTGGCACAGCGAATCCACCGTGGACGGCGCCACCTACGACGCGCTGCACAAGGCCCACCGCCTGATCGCCGACGTGGTCTGCTTCAAGGGCCCGCACATCAACCACCTGACGCCGCGCACCCTGGACATCGACGCGGCCCAGGCCGCCATGCCCGCACGCGGCATGGATGCCAAGGACGTGGTCGAAGGCCCGCCGCGCCGCGCCTGCCCCATCCTGCTGCGCCAGACCAGCTTCAAGGCGCTCAAGGAGACCGTGCGTTTCGCCGGCGATGCCACGGGCGCAGGCTCGCACACGGCGCGCTTCGGCGAGATCGAGCAGCGCGGCGTTGCGCTCACGCGCAAGGGCCGCGCGCTCTACGACCAGCTGCTGGCCCAGGTGCGCGACATGGGCAGCGCGGGCAGTGCCGCACCCGACTACGGCAGCCGCCTGGCCCAGGTCTTCGAGGCTTTCCCCGACACCCATGAGCAACTGCGCCGCCAGGACCTGGCCTTCTACCGCTTCACGCTGAGCGATGAGGGCGCCGCCCTGGCCGCAGGCGAGGCCGCCGCGGCCGCCGCCTCGGACCTGGACGCCCTGATCGCCCGCGGCCTGGCCCAGGCCGAGCCCATCGTCTACGAGGACTTCCTGCCCGTGAGCGCGGCCGGCATCTTCCAGTCCAACCTGGGCGGCGAAGAGCAAAAGCAGTACGCGGCCCATGCGGCCCAGCAGGCCTTCGAGGCCGACCTGGGTGCCCGCGTGCATGACGAGATCGCGCTGTACGAGCAGGCGCAGCAGCGCTCCATCGACCAGCTGCGCAGCGCGCTGCGCACCCAGGCCGCCCAGGCTGTGGCCTGACCGGCTGCCTGGAGGCCGGCTTTGGCCGGCATCCACCCTGTATCCCCTTTCCCGGGGCGCATGCGCAGGCGCCAGGCCTGTGCACGCGCCCCTTTGTTTTTTGCAAAGCCGCAAGAGGCCTTCATGAGCACTGCAGACCTGGGCATTCAGTCGCCCACCGCCCATCTGTTCAACCCGCTGTTCGCACATCCCGAAGGCTCGCCCATACGCGAGCTGTTTCCCTATCTGAGCCGCCCCGGCATGCTCTCGCTGGCGGGCGGCTATCCCTCGCCCAGCCTGTTCGATGCCGAAGGCCTGCAACAGGCCGCGATGGCCGCTTTGCAGCAGGACGCTGCCGCCAGCCTGCAGTACGGCGCCAGCGAAGGCCAGCTGCCGCTGCGCGAAGCCCTGGCCGCACTGTGCGCCACGCGCGGCATTGCCTGCACGCCGGCCGACATGATCGTGACCACGGGCTCGCAACAGGCCTTCGACCTGCTGGTCAAGGTGCTGGTGGAGCCTGGCGATCCGGTGCTGGTCGAGGTGCCCGCCTACCCGGCCACGCTGCAGACGCTCAAGCTGGCCCAGGCACAGGTCGTGGCCGTGCCCACGGATGAACACGGCCTGGACACCGGTGCCCTGGCCAGCCTGCTGGCGCAGTGGCCCCATGCGCGCCGCCCCAAGCTGCTCTACACCGTGCCCAACTTCTCCAACCCGGGCGGCACGCTGCTGCCCGCGGCGCGGCGCGAGGCCCTGGTGGCGCTGGCGCGCCAGCACGGCTTTGCCATCGTCGAGGACGATCCCTATGGCGAGCTGCGCTTTACCGGCCAGCGCGAGCCGTCGATCTACGAAACAGGCCTGGCGCAGTGCGGCGCCCAGTCCAACCCCGTGGTCTACCTGTCCAGCCTGTCCAAGACCGTGGCACCGGCGCTGCGCATCGGCTGGATGCTGGCCGACGCCCAATTGCTGCGCCGCTGCACCATCGCCAAGCAGACGGCCGACCTGTGCACCTCGCCGCTGGCGCAGATGATCGCCGCGCACTATCTGCGCTCGGGCCGCTATGCACCCCAGCTGGCCCAGGCCTGCGCCGAGTACGCGGCGCGCATGGATGCGCTGTGCTCGGGCATGCAGTCGGCCCTGGGCGAGCAGATCCGCTTCGTGCGGCCTGCGGGCGGCATGTTCGTCTGGGCGCAGCTGCTGCCGCCACAACGGCATGCGGGCGAGCCCGAGGCCCTGGCCCGGGCGCTGTTCACGGCCGCTGTGGAGCAGGGCGTGCTCTATGTGCCAGGCAAGGCCTTCTTCCCGGCCGAGGCGGCGCAGCAGGCCGGCCTGTGCATGCGCCTGTCGTATGCGGCGCCCACCGTGCCCCAGATCACCGAGGCCGTGGCGCGCCTGGGCCGGGCCTGGGGCCAGGCCGTGTCCTGAGGACATCGGCAACAGCGTTCATGCAATGAAAAAGGCCGCCCGAGGGCGGCCTTTTTCTTGCGGGGCAAACCGGGCATGGCGCAAGGCCTGCCCGGTTGCGGCGGGCAATTACATGCCCATGCCGCCCATGCCACCCATGCCGCCCATGTCGGGCATGGCGGGGGCGCCTTCAGCCTTGGGGGACTCGGCGATCATGGCTTCGGTCGTCAGCAGCAGCGATGCCACGGAAGCGGCGTTCTGCAGGGCCGTACGCGTCACCTTGGTCGGGTCCAGGATACCCATTTCCAGCATGTCGCCGTAGGTGTCGTTGGCGGCGTTGAAGCCGTAGTTGCCCGAGCCGTTCAGCACGGCGTTGACCACCACCGAGGGCTCGCCACCGGCGTTGGCCACGATTTCGCGCAGGGGCGCTTCGATGGCCTTCATGATCAGCTTGATGCCGGCGTCCTGCTCGGCGTCGCCGGTCTTCAGTTCGCCCACGGCTTGCTTGGCACGCAGCAGAGCCACGCCGCCGCCGGCCACGATGCCTTCTTCCACAGCAGCGCGGGTAGCGTGCAGGGCGTCTTCAACGCGGGCCTTCTTTTCCTTCATCTCGACTTCGGTGGCAGCGCCGACCTTGATCACGGCCACGCCGCCGGCCAGCTTGGCCACGCGCTCTTGCAGCTTTTCGCGGTCGTAGTCGCTGGTGGCTTCTTCGATCTGGATGCGGATCTGCTTGACGCGGGCTTCGATTTCAGCAGCTTGGCCAGCACCGTCGATGATGGTGGTGTTTTCCTTGCCGATTTCGATGCGCACTGCCTGGCCCAGGTCTTCCAGGGTCACCTTGTCCAGCGCCAGGCCCACTTCTTCAGCGATGACCTTGCCGCCCGTCAGGATGGCGATGTCTTCCAGCATGGCCTTGCGGCGGTCGCCGAAGCCAGGAGCCTTGACAGCCACAACCTTCAGGATGCCGCGGATGGTGTTGACCACCAGCGTTGCCAGGGCTTCGCCTTCGACGTCTTCTGCAATGATCAGCAGGGGACGGCCGGCCTTTGCCACGGCTTCCAGCGTGGGCAGCAGGTCGCGGATGTTGCTGATCTTCTTGTCGAACAGCAGCACGAAGGGGTTGTCCAGCAGGGCAACCTGCTTTTCGGGGTTGTTGATGAAGTAGGGCGACAGGTAGCCGCGGTCGAACTGCATGCCCTCGACGACGTCGAGTTCGTTGGCCAGCGACTTGCCTTCTTCAACGGTGATCACGCCTTCCTTGCCGACCTTGTCCATGGCTTCGGCAATGATGCTGCCCACGGATTCGTCGGAGTTGGCGGAGATCGAGCCGACCTGGGCGATTTCCTTGGAGGTGGTGGTGGCCTTGGATTGCTTCTTCAGCTCTTCCACCAGGGCGGCGACAGCCTTGTCGATGCCGCGCTTGAGGTCCATGGGGTTCAGGCCGGCGGCCACGTACTTGATGCCTTCGCGGACGATGGCCTGTGCCAGCACGGTGGCGGTGGTCGTGCCGTCACCGGCGATGTCGTTGGTCTTGGAGGCCACTTCCTTCACGAGCTGGGCGCCCATGTTCTGCAGCTTGTCCTTGAGTTCCACTTCCTTGGCGACCGACACGCCGTCCTTGGTCACGGTGGGGGCGCCGAAGGAGCGCTCCAGCACCACGTTGCGGCCCTTGGGGCCCAGCGTGACCTTGACCGCGTTGGCCAGGATGTTCACGCCTTCAACCATGCGGGCGCGTGCTTCGCCGCCGAAAACTACGTCTTTTGCTGCCATTTCAATTCTCCGGATTCAGTTGGAAAGTGCGGTTTCGAAGCGCGTGGATTACTTTTCGACGACCGCGAACAGGTCGTCTTCCTTCATCACCAGCAGTTCGTCGCCATGGACCTTGACGGTCTGGCCGCTGTACTTGCCGAACAGAACGCGGTCGCCGACCTTCACGTTCAGGGCGATCACTTCACCCTTGTCGTTCTTCTTGCCGGGACCCACTGCCAGCACTTCGCCCTGGTCGGGCTTCTCGGCGGCGTTGTCGGGGATCACGATGCCCGAAGCCGTCTTGGTTTCGTTTTCGAGGCGCTTGACGATCACGCGATCGTGCAGGGGACGCAGGTTCATACCAACTCCTAAATCATCAACAAAGTTGAAACAAAGACTTGCCGGCCCGGCGGGCCGGCATTCGAAGCAATGTGGGACAGAGGATTGTTAGCACTCATACCCAACGAGTGCTAATAATAAGGCAATTCGGCCAGGTTTCAAGGGGTAGGGCCGGATGTGCCGCAAGACGGCACATCCGGCGCGGAGTGCGGAACGCTACTGATCTTTAGTTTTTTCGGGGCGCGCCCGCGCTGGCCAGCGGCGAAGCGCGGCCTGCAGGAGCACACAGAACTTCCGGCGAAAGGCTGTCGCTGAATCACCATGCAGCCTTGCGGGCTGTGACCTGACGGCGCATCGAAGGCGCCCTGGCCGTGGTGCTGAGCGCACCCAAGATCAGCCAGCCGTGCAGACTGACTGCCCTTGATCAGGCGCGAACGAGACCGAGGCCTCGTCTGGTGACCTCTGTGGTCAGAGGGAGAAAAGCTCCGCCTTCGTGGCACGATGACGGGCCAGTCCTAAAGGGGAGCTTCACCAGGTCGGGTGCGGATGAGGAGCGAAGCATCTGGCGATGCCGCCAGCCCTGAAGCTTGGATGACCACCATGTGGCTGCAACTGATAGGTCACGAGGTGGCCGTGAGCAGCAGCAATCGCTGCGGAGCAGATGGCAACTGCAGACTTTCTAACGATGGCCTCAGGCTGATCTACGCCCTTCACTGTGCAAAGCGAGAGTGACAGGGACGACCAACACCGGCCGTTGAAGGCTTCCATTGTTGGACGACCGCTTCACCGTTTGGAAGTGGCCAGTCGATTCTTCGGTGCGCCGTGCTTCGCCTCGAAGGCCCCATTTCGCGCTGCACCGCTGATTCCTGTCGACTCCATGCCGTCGCTCCGACTGGTTTCAACGAAGGTGGCATCAGCCCACGATGGTGCTCGCGCCGAGCGTCCGCACTCAGGCGTTGGTGCGCAGGTTGGTGCAATGACGATGTAGGATTTGGATACAATGAAAATAAGAAGCATTCTTGTTTGCCAGTGCATATTGCCCCGGTGCCTTTCCTCCTGCTTCACTCGTGCCGCTTTCCCATGCCCGCCGCCGACCGCGCCCTTGCTCCCGATGTCGCCACTCTCTACTCCGACCACCACGGCTGGCTGCTGGGCTGGCTGCGCAAGCGCCTGGGCAATGCCTTTGATGCGGCCGATCTGACCCAGGACACCTATGTGCGCCTGCTGGGCCGCAGCGGCGCCGAGATCCAGGCCATTCGCGAACCGCGTGCCCTGCTGATGACCATTGCACAGGGTCTGGCCGCCAACCTCTACCGCAAGCGCTGCGTGGAGCAGGCCTATCTGGACGCCCTGGCCCTCATGCCCGAGGCCGTGGCCCAGTCCCCCGAGCACCGCGCCATCGTGCTGCAGACCCTGGTCGAGGTGGACCGCCTGCTGGCCCTGCTCCCACTGCCCGTGCGCCAGGCCTTTTTGCTGTCGCAGATCGACGGCATGAGGCAGGCCGACATCGCGGCTGAACTGGGCCTTTCCGTGCCCACCGTGCGCCGCCATATCGCGCGGGCCGTGGTGCAAGTCTGCTTTCTGGACGACGACGGCGCATGAGCCTGCCCATTCCTCTTGCGGTGCGCGAGCAGGCCGCCGAATGGCTGGTGGAGCTGCAGTCCGATGATCACAGCGCCGGCACGCGCGAGATGCTGCTGCAGCGCCTGCAGCACTGGCGCGAATCCCATCCCGACCATGAGCGCGCCTGGCTGCGCATAGAGGCCATGGGCGCACGCCTGCAGCCGCTGTCCGGTACGCCGGCCAGCGTGGCCCTGGCCCAGGCCGCGCGCACGGCACGCGGGCGCGGGCGGCGCTTGGCGGTGCGCAGCCTGGCCGTGCTGCTGTTCACGGGCGCGGGTGCGGGTGCCGTGGCATGGAGAGGTCCGGCATCCTCGGGCGACTGGCTGGCCGGCCTGGGGGCGGACCTGCGCACGGGCACGGCCCAGCGGTGCAGCCTGCGCCTGCCGGACGGCACCCAGCTGCAGATGAATGCCGACAGCGCGGTCGACCTGGATTTCAGCCCGCAGCAGCGCCTGGTGCGCCTGCGCGGCGGCGACATCGAGGTGGCCACGGCTCAGGGCCTGAAGGATAGTGCGCCGCCCTTGCTCGTCGAAACCCGCCATGGCCGCATACGTGCCCTGGGCACGCGCTTCGTCGTGCGCCAGCGCGGCCAGGGGCCCAGCCGGGTTGCGGTCTTTGAAGGCGCCACGGAGATCGCGCCCCGCGAACGGCCCGGCCACCTCCATCTGCTGCAAACAGGCCTGCAGGCGCAGTTCGACACCCAGGCCGCCACGCCGGCCGGGCCCGCCGATCCGGCCCTGGCAGCCTGGACGCGCGGCATGCTGGTGGCCCAGGACATGCCGCTGGCCGAGTTCCTGGACCAGCTGTCGCGCTACCGGCCCGGCCACCTGGGCTGCGATGGCGCCGTGGCGCAGCTGCCCGTCAGCGGTACCTATCCGCTGGCCGACACCGACCAGGTGCTGGCCATGCTGCTGGCCACCCTGCCGGTGCGCCTGCGCACGGCCACGCGCTACTGGGTGGTGGTCGAGCCGGCCTGATTTCCTGGCTCTTGTCGATCCTGGCTGATCGCTTTTCGCGTCTCGCGGGGCAATGGAGATGAAGCGCTTTTTTCTGCGCCCGCATTCCATTGCCAACCATCCAGGACCGAGGGACACGCACACCATGGGCCATCACCCGACTTTTCGCGCCACACGACTGGCATTTCAACTGCGGCAGGCCTTGCGCCCCGCCGTTCTGGCACTGCCGCTGGTGGCGGTGCTTGCCCCGGCGCAGGCCCACGCACAGGCACAGCCCCACGCCCAGGCAGTGCAGCGCTACGACATTCCTGCCGGGCCGCTGACCGCCACGCTCAATCGCTTTGGTGCCCAGGCGGGCATCCTGCTGTCCTTCTCCACCGCCCAGACCGCAGACAGGACCAGCCCCGGCGTGCAGGGTGATCGAACCGTGGACCAGGCCCTGTCCGCGCTGCTGGCCGGCACGGGCCTGCAGGCCCTGCCGCGCGAGGGCGGCGGCTTTGTGGTGCGACCGTCCCTGGCCGTGGGAACGCCCACCGGCGCGGCCACGCTGGCCGAGGTGCGCGTCACCGCCCAGGCCGAGCGCAGCGCCGTCACCGAGGGCACGCAGTCCTACGCCGCCAGCGAATCGCGGGCCGCCACGGGCCTGTCCCTGTCGCTGCGCGAGACGCCGCAGTCGGTCAGCGTGATCACGCGCCAGCGCATGGACGACCAGGGCATCGTGCTGCAGGAAGACATCGCCCGCCAGACCACGGGCCTGAGCTATGCGCAGTATGGTCCCACGGGCGGCGACACCAACCAGTTCTTCGCGCGGGGCTTTCAGATCAAGAACTTCCAGGTCGATGGCGTCAACCGCCTGTTCAGCGACTACCCGGCCATCTTCCAGACCAGCGACATGGCCATGTTCGACCGCGTCGAAGTCGTGCGCGGCGCCTCGGGGCTGATGAGCGGCGCGGGCACGCCCGGCGCCACCATCAACCTGGTGCGCAAGCTGCCCACGGCCGAGTTCCAGGGCAGCGCCAGGCTCACGGCAGGCTCCTGGGATTTCGCACGTGCCGAGGTGGATCTGTCATCGCCGCTCAACGCCTCCGGATCGGTGCGCGGGCGCATCGTGGCCGTATCGCAGAACCGCCATTCCAAGGTCGACTACGAGCAGGACCGCAGCCGCTCGCTGTACGGCGTGGTGGAGGCTGACCTGTCGCCGTCCACGCTGGCCACCGTGGGCTTTTCCGCGCAGGACTACGACGCTTCTGGCGTAGGCCGTGGGGGCCGGCCTTTCTTCTACACGGATGGCACGCGCATCGATTGGAGCCGCTCCGCGTCCTCGGGCGCGCGCTGGGCCTCGGCACGGCGGGACTACCGCAGCGTCTTCGCCTCGCTCGAGCACCGCATGGCCAGCGACTGGCGCCTGAAGGCCATCTACACGCTCGACCGCAGCAGCTATGACGAGATTCCGGGCTGGACCAATGAACAGCCTGTGGACCGCACCACCGGCGCAGGTGCCGGCCTGTGGGCCGCCTGGTGGACGGGGCGGCCTCGGCAGGACACGCTGGACCTCACGGCTTCCGGTCCCTTCCAGCTGCTGGGACGCCAGCACCAGGCCGCCTTCGGCGCCAGTGTGGCGCGCACGCGCAACGACAGCGGCTCGCATGGCCGCTGGGCCTTCCCTGGCTGGGACAACACCATAGACAACCTCTTCACCTGGGATGGCCGCACGCCGGTGCAGCCCGACAACCCGGTACTAGGCCGCAGCGCGGCCGTGGAACGCAGCAGCAGTGCTTACGGATCGCTGCAGCTGCGCCCCACGGACCGGCTGTCCGTCATCGCGGGCGCACGCATCACGAACTGGAAGCGTCGCGACAGCTACACCGATTTCGCCAGCGGCGAGACCAGCGGCAGCGCCATGGCCGAAAACGGCAAGCTCACGCCCTTCGCCGGCCTGGTGCTGGACGTGGGCCGCGATTGGTCGGCCTATGCCAGCTATACCGATATTTTCCAGGCGCAGAGCAGCCTGGACATCCACGGCAAAAAGCTCGATCCCCTCCTGGGCCGCAGCTACGAGCTGGGCCTCAAGGGCGAGCTGCTGGACAAGCGCCTGCAGGTGGGCGCCGCCGTCTACCGCCTGCTGCAGGACAACGTGGCCCAGGCCATCACGGGCAGCTACGCGCCCAATGGCGAGCAGGCCTACCGTGCCGTCAAGGGCGCCGAAACGCGTGGCTTCGAGGTGGAGATGACCGGCGAAATCCGCCGCCACTGGAACGCCTCCGTCGGCTTTGCCCGCAACATCGCGCGCGACGCCGAGCGCAACCGCCTGAACCCCGAAATCCCGCGCAACACCCTCAAGCTGTTCACCACCTACCGCCTGCCTCACATAGGCCACGGCCTGACCGTGGGCGGCGGCGTGCGCTGGCAAAGCGGCACCTGGAGCGACCTCTCCTTCCTGGGCCTGCCCAACGTCAGCCGTGTCGAGCAGAAAAGCTATGCTGTGGCCGACCTGATGGTGCAATACGCCATCAATCCGAAGCTCACGGTCTCGGCCAACCTCTACAACGTCTTCGACCGCAAGTACCAAGGGGTTTCGACCTCGTCGTACTACGGGGAGGCGCGGAATATGCGCGTGGCGGTGTCTATGAAGTTCTGAAATGTTTTCAGCTGCGCCCCGTGTGAACGTCGTCAGCATCAGTGGATGTGCTGTCCGCCGTTGATGGCGATGTTTGCGAGGGTAGAGCTGTCAGGGTGTCATGGCGAGCCTGGCCGTCCATCCGTGTTTCGGGACTGCAAGTTTGAGTGGGGGTGAGACGATCACTGGCACGGGGCGAGCGCCCGGAGAATGCCCTAGCCTTCGAGTAGCCCCACCATTTGGGCCAGCGCTTGTCGCAGGGGCTAAGGACTGCTTGGCGCCATGCAGCGTGAGTTCGCCCGGCGGCGGGGGGCGGCAGCTGCCGAGGCAAAGCCGACACCGACAGGCCTGCGACAAACGACGGCAACGGGTAGCTGCCACACAAGAGCCCATGGCAACCCGCGACGCCGCCGCACATCGGCCCTGAGCCCTTGCGCCTCGGCCGATAGCTCGCTCCTCAGCCTTGCTGGCCAAAAAACTAAAGTGCAGTGGCGCGTTTTCCGTACAGACGAAAGTTCAGTGGCGCATCTCTCTAAGGATCGATGGTGCATGGCTTGCGAGGACGCGAGAAATCAACGAGTTATCTGCGTGACGCGCGGCGTGTTCAGTGGCGTCCCGCATTCGGCGCGGAGCTTGCGCAATGGCGCCGCACGGCCGCCTTCACTTTTTTCAACAACAATTCAACAATAGTTGTATTATTGATGCATGCAAGAAACCCAAGTCATCCGATCGCTTTCGGCCCTGGCCCATGAAGCGCGCCTGCGCGTTTTCCGCGCCCTGGTAGTCGCCGGCCCTGCGGGGCTTACGCCCAGCGCCTTGGCCGAACAGTTGGGTATCGCACCCAACGCGCTGTCGTTCCACCTCAAGGAGCTGTCCCATGCCGAGCTGGTCAGCCAGGAGCGCCTGGGCCGCAATGTGCTGTACCGGGCGTCCTTTGCGGCGATGAACGACCTGCTCGCCTACCTCACCGAAAACTGCTGCCAGGGCGCCGCATGCGCCACGGTGGATGCCTTGCCCTGCAACTGCTGAACGGAGTCCACGATGAAACGCTTCCATGTCCATATGCACGTCGACGATCTGGCCAAGAACATCGCGTTCTATTCCCAGCTGTTTGGTGCCGAGCCCGCCCGCGTGGAAAGCGACTACGCGAAGTGGATGCTGGATGAGCCCCGGGTGAACTTCGCCATTTCGACGCGAGGCGAGAAAGCCGGCCTGGACCACCTGGGCTTCCAAGTGGATGAGGCCGAGGAGCTGGATGCGCTCAAGGCACGCGCCAGGGCCGCCGACCTGGCGATGCTCGACGAAGGCGCCACCACCTGCTGCTATGCACGCAGCGACAAGCACTGGATCACCGATCCCCAGGGGATTGCCTGGGAGCACTTTCATTCGCTGGAGAACATTCCCGTGTTTCACGAGGCCCCTGATGCAGTTGTCGGAGCCAGCGGCGCGTGCTGCGCGCCGACGGCCCCGCGCCAGGCGGCCGCATCTGCCTGCTGCGCCCCAGGCACCGCAGCTTCCTCTTCCTCCAAGTCCTGCTGCTAAGCCACCATGTCTGATTCCATCACCCCCCTGAATGTCCTGTTCCTGTGCACTCACAACTCGGCGCGCAGCATCCTGGCCGAAGCTTTGCTCAACGACATGGGCAATGGGCGCTTCAAAGCGTATTCGGCCGGCAGCAGCCCCCGCGCGAATCAGCAGCCCAATCCCTTGAGCTTGCAGGTGCTGCAACGTGCCGGCGTATCTGTGCAGGGGCTGCGCAGCAAGAGCTGGGATGAGTTCGCGGCCCCGCAGGCGCCGCAGATGGACCTGATCATCACCGTCTGCGACAACGCAGCTGGCGAGGTCTGCCCGATCTGGCCCGGCCACCCCGCCACCGCCCACTGGGGATACGCCGATCCCTCGCAGGGAGACGCATCTGAAGAGGTCAAGCTGGAAGCATTCCGACAGACTCTGCACATGATGCGCCGTCGTCTGGAGCTGCTGGTCAATCTGCCCGACGACAAGCTGGAAAAGGCAAGGCTACAGGGCACCGCCCGCGAACTGGCCTCCCACTGACGCCCCCTTCGTCCACGAATGCGCGCCTTCTGAAACCCGAATCTCCCAGCACCATGCTCATGGCAGTCCTGATCTTCATCTCCACCCTTGTGCTGGTTATCTGGCAGCCGCGCGGCCTGGGCATTGGCTGGAGCGCCTCGCTGGGCGCGGTCGTTGCCCTGCTGGCCGGCGTGGTGCATCTTTCCGACATTCCAGTGGTCTGGGGCATCGTGTGGAATGCGACCGCCACCTTTGTGGCCGTCATCATCATCAGCCTGCTGCTTGACGAGGCCGGCTTCTTCGAATGGGCCGCGCTGCACTTCGCACGCTGGGGCGGCGGCCGGGGCAGCAAGCTGTTCGCGTTCATCGTGCTGCTGGGTGCGGCTGTGTCCGCCTTGTTCGCCAATGACGGCGCCGCCCTGATTCTCACGCCCATCGTGATGGCCATGCTCGTGGCGCTGGGCTTTTCGCCCTCCGCCACGCTGGCATTCGTCATGGCGGCAGGCTTCATCGCCGACACGGCCAGCCTGCCGCTGATCGTCTCCAACCTGGTCAACATCGTCTCGGCCGACTTTTTCAACATCGGCTTCAACGAATACGCCTCGGTAATGGTGCCGGTCAATCTCGCCTCGGTGCTGGCCAGCCTCGCCATGCTGATGCTGTTCTTTCGGCGCGGCATTCCCGCAACCTATGACCTGGCCCAGCTCAGGCGCCCGGCCGATGCGATCCGCGATCCGGCGACCTTTCGCGCGGGCTGGGTGGTCCTGGTCCTGCTGTTGGTCGGCTTCTTCGGGCTGGAGCCGCTGGGCGTGCCAGTCAGCGCGGTCGCGGCCGCAGGTGCCGCCCTGCTGCTGGCCGTGGCGGCACGCGGCTGCGTCATCAGCACCCGCAAGGTACTGCATGGCGCGCCGTGGCAGATCGTCGTGTTCTCGCTGGGCATGTATCTGGTGGTCTACGGATTGCGCAATGCCGGGCTGATCACCTCTATCGCATCCGTTCTGGACCGCTTTGCCCAAGGCGGCGTCTGGGGCGCAGCCATCGGCACGGGAGTGCTCTCGGCCCTGCTGTCGTCTGTGATGAACAACATGCCCACCGTGCTGGTGGGTGCGCTGTCGATCGATGCCTCCAGTGCCACCGGCGTGGTCAGGGATGCCATGGTCTACGCCAACGTGATCGGCTGCGACCTGGGCCCGAAGATTACGCCCATCGGTAGCCTGGCCACGCTGCTGTGGCTGCATGTGCTGGCCAGCAAAGGCATGACCATCGGATGGGGCTACTACTTCAGGGTCGGTACGGTTTTGACGGCCCCCGTGCTGCTCATCACGCTTGCCGCCCTTGCGCTGCGCCTGAGCGTGGCTGCCTGAATTCCCTCACAGAACCCACCTGCCATGAGCACCATCACGATCTATCACAACCCCGCCTGCGGCACATCGCGCAACGTGCTGGCCCTGATCCGCAACAGCGGCGAGGAGCCCGCCGTCATCGAATACCTCAAGACACCGCCCGACCGGGCCACGCTGGAGCGGCTGCTGGCGGACCTGGCCCTGCCTGTGCGGGAGGTTCTGCGGCAAAAAGGTACGCCGTATGACGAGATGGGCCTGGGCGACCCGGAATGGACCGATGCCCAGCTGATCGACGCCATGCTCCGGCACCCTATCCTCATCAATCGCCCCATTGTGGTGACGCCACTGGGCACGCGCCTGTGCCGGCCATCCGAGGTGGTGCTGGACATACTGCCGCGTCCCCAGCAAGGGGCATTCTCCAAGGAGGACGGCGAAGCCGTCATCGACGCGGCAGGACAGCGTGTGGCAAAGCACTGACTTGCCAGATCCGGCCCCTGCGTGGCCAAAGGTGGCGAGGCAGCAACGACCTGCCGCTGTGGCGCGCCGAAGCCTCAGCGGCGCCCCGCTCCTGAGCCTGCTCACAACCCGGGGCGGCTCACGATCCCTTCGGCCGCTGCCTTGAAGTTCGCCATGACTTCATCGATCGGCTGACCCATCTGCGCATGGACGATGGCGCCGTCCGCCACCAGGGTGAGCGCAGCGCCCACGGACACGGGATGGCCATCGAACAGGCGATCCAGCACGGACGACATTTCCTGCTTGTGCCGCCGGACCGTCGCCAGGATCTCAGGGTCGGACGAGCCCAGTTCGGCAGCGGCATTGAGAAAGGCGCAGCCCCGAAAGTCGGGCTGGCCGAACCAGCTCCTGAGGGTGGTGGACAGGGCATCCAACGCTGACGAGCCCCCGGCGGCCTGCTGCGCCAGGCTGGCCTGGAACCAGGAAATCCACCGTTCATGGCGGTAGTCGAGGTACGCACGGATCAGGTCGTCCTTGCTGGCGTACTGGCGGTAGAAGGTGACTTTGCTGACCGACGACCGCTCGATGATCCTGTCCACGCCCGTGGCCCGGATGCCCTCTGCGTAGAAAAGGCCATGGGCTGCCACCAGGATGCGCTCGCGGGGTGGTAGTGACTCGAGAGATGGCTGGGAAGTTTTCATGAAGACATTGTAGACAGATCGTTCCACCTCCGTTAGAGTGGTGCATGTAGACAGATCGTTCTACATCTTTTCAAAGGTCACATCATGGAAACTCGCCCACCCCTGCCCCCGTTCTCTCTCGCAAGCGCCGTCCAAAAGGTCCGTCTGGCCGAGGATGGATGGAACACACGCGATGCGGCCAAGGTCGCGATGGCCTATACCCTCGACACGAAATGGCGCAACCGGGCGGAGTTCGCCAACAGCCGCGCCGAGGCCCAGGCCCTTCTTGAGAGGAAGTGGAAGAAGGAGCTGGACTACCGGCTGATCAAGGAGCTTTGGCTGTACGCGGAAAACCGGATCGCAGTCCGCTACGCCTATGAGTGGCACGACGATGCCGGGAACTGGTTCCGGTCGTACGGCAACGAGAACTGGGAATTTGAGGCAGACGGTCTCATGCGCCGGCGCTTCGCATGCATCAACGACATGCCCATCCAGGAGTCGGAGCGCAAGTTCCACTGGCCGCTGGGCCGTCGCCCCGATGACCACCCCGGTCTGTCCGACCTGGGCCTGTAGGCGAATCCCCGGTTCACGCCACGAGGTAGCGGGGCCGCCAGCCGCTGCCGCGATGGCGCCTGGCGCGGGGCAGGCTCCGCCTTACCGACTCAACGTCTTGCGGACCTCCGCCTGAAACGCCTCGCTGTTGCGAAGGCGCAGGTACTCCTGGTATGCGGCCCGATATTCCTGCGTTTCGACTCCGTAGGAGATCGATATCTCCGCATGGCGGTCCAATCCGGCGCGGCGCCAGAGTGCGAGATCGGCGATGACTTCGGCGCGGGAAAGCGCTGCGTCCGATGTGGCTGCCGAGGCGTCTTGCGGCTGCGAATGGGCTGCGAAGCAGGTCGAGAAGGCGATGGCCGCAAGCGCCGGCTTCAGGATGCGTGCGGCTGCAGCAACGGTGGGGGAGGGGGTTGTGTTTGACATGGTTTGACGGATGGGGGTGGGTGGAGCCGGGCCATGGCTTGGGCCGCCTGCTTGGGCAGGTCGCCTGGGCCGCATGTCCCGCAGGGGTGTTCGGTTGCTTTGCTGTGCGTGGAAAGGGGGCTCCTTTCGGGAAGTGGCAGGTTCAGGGGGCGACGCTGGCGGGAAGACCGTGGCTGGCGGCCGCCAACGCCCTGGAAGGCAGGGGCTCCGGCGTCCAGCCGCCGCCCAGCGCCTTGAAGATCGCGACCGTCGAGCGCGCCGACTCCATCCGGGCCTGCGCCTGTGCATCCAGCACGCCCAGCAGGCTTTCATCCGCCTGCAGCACCTCGATCAGGCTGACCACGCCCTTGTCGTAGGCGGCGCCTGCGGCCTGCCGGGCGCGCGTGAGCGCATCCGCGCCCCTGGCGAGCACGGCCATCAGCTCCTGCCGCCTGTCCAGCGAGACCAGGGCGTTCTCCACTTCTTCCGTGGCGCGCAGTACCGACTGCCGGTAGGCGGCAAGGCTTTCCGCCTCCTGTGCCTGCGCCTGGTGGATCTGGGCGTTGATGCGACCGAAGTCGAACAGCCGCCAGCGCAGGCCGCCCACAACGCTGGCCTGCGATGCGCCGGCGCTGAAGAGATTGCCCGCGGAGATGGAGGTGGCGCTGCCGATCAGGCCGCTGATCGACAGCTTCGGGTAGTACTCGGCGATCGCCACGCCGATGCGTGCGTTCGACGCTGCCAGGCGCCGCTCCGCCGCGATGAGGTCCGGGCGTCGCCGCAGCAGATCGCCGGGCGCCTCCGCCAGGGAAAGGGTTGGCAGCACGGGGACCGGGCGGGGATCGGCCAGTTCGGCCCGGTGCGTGCCGGGTGCCGTGGCCAGCATCACGTCCATGGCGTTGAGGGCGGCTTCGAGCGCATTTTCCAGCGGCGGGACGGTGGCTTGCGCCCGCGCAAGTGCCCCCTCGACCTGGCGCAGTTGAAGCTCGGGTGCCAGGCCCTTGTTCCACCGCAGTTCGACGATGGAGCGCAGTTGCTGCTGGGTCCGCACCTGCGAGCGTGCCACTGCCAGCCGCGCCTGCAGGCCGCGAATCTGGATATAGATGTCCGCAGTCTGGGCGGCCACCGCGAGCCGCACGGCAGTGGCGCCGGCTTCCGATGCCTGGTACTCGGCCAGGGAAGCCTGCCTGGCCTTGCGCAGGCCACCGAAGAGATCAAGCTCCCAGCTGGCCCCGAGGTTGGCCTCCTGGGCGCTGCCGTAGCGATCGAACCCCGGCATGGAGTCGAGCACCCGGCCCAGCGGAGTCTCGACCGACTGATAGCTCCTGGCCGTTTGCGCCGAGACCTGGGCCGACGGCCGCAACGCAGCTGCCGCCGCGTCCAGCCCGGCGCGTGCCTGAAGCACGCGGCCAGCGGCCTGGGCAACATCCAGGTTCTGCTGCAGTGCCGCCGTGACGAGGCGCGCCATTTGCGCATCGCCAAAGGCTGCCCACCAGGCTGTAAGGTCCGTGGAGGAGTCCGGCGAGGGAGGCTTGCCCTCACCCAGAACGCGGCCCCCCATGTAGGCCTGGGGCAGGGCCGTGGCGGGCGGCTGGTAGTCAGGGCCTACCGCACACCCTGCACAAAGGCTGGCGAGCATCAGAAAAACGGGGGCGGCAAGACGCGGCATGTTCAACAGTCAGAAGCGGGGCGACGTTGTGACTATATTCCAAAATGGTCACTTGCATAGTATTTTTTTGATGGAGTAAGCTAGGCCGCATGAGCACCACCAACGTCTATCCGACCTCTGCGCGCGGCCCGGTCGAACACGATGTCCGGCAACAGATCGTGACTGCGGCAAAAGAGCATTTCAGCCGCTACGGCTACGAGAAAACCACGGTGTCCGACCTTGCCAAGGCCATCGGCTTTTCCAAGGCCTACATCTACAAGTTCTTCGAGTCCAAGCAGGTCATCGGCGAGATGATCTGTTCCAACTGCCTGATGGAGATGGAGGCGGAGATCCGCCAGGCCGTCGCCAGCACGGATGCGCCTCCCGAGCAGCTGCGGCGCCTGTTCAAGGCGATCGTCGCTGCCACGCTGCGGCTTTTCTCCGAGGACCGCAAGCTGTACGAGATCGCCATTTCGGCGTCGGCCGAGCGCTGGCAGGCAGCGCAGGCCTATGAGGAACGCATGCATCAGCTGCTGCTGCAGGTGCTCGACGCCGGGCGCCAGCGGGGCGATTTCGAGCGCAAGACGCCGCTGGATGAAACCGGGCGCGCCATCTTTCTGGTCATGCTCCCCTATCTGAACCCGGTGATGCTGCAGCACAGCCTCGACCATGCGGACGAGGCGCCCGCACAACTGGCCGGATTGGTGCTGAGAAGCCTGTCGCCCTAAATCCTGCAGTTGTGACCATTGACATAAATGGTCACTAATCACAGAATCGGGTCCTGCTCATTGATCGGGACCCCCTCATGCTTCGGCACCGCCATCTGTCCATCGCCGCTGTCGGCGCACTGTCACTTGCACTCGCAGCCTGCGGCAAAAGCCCGCCGCCGGATCCGCGCACCCAGCCACCCCTCGTTCGCACCACCCTGGTAGCGCCAGGCAATGCTTCCGAGCGTGTCTTCACCGGCACCATCGCGGCCAGGGTGCAGGGCGATCTTGGATTTCGCGTGGCCGGCAAGGTGCTGGAGCGCCTGGTGGATACAGGCCAGACGGTCAGGCGCGGCCAGGCATTGCTGCGCCTCGACCCGGTGGACCTGAAGCTGGCCACCCAAGCCCAGCAGGAGGTCGTCGCAGCCGCCAGGGCACGTGCGCAGCAGACCAGCGACGAGGAGCAGCGCTACCGTGACCTGCAGGGAACGGGTGCCGTTTCGGCCTTGGCCCATGAACAGATCAAGGCGGCCGCGGATGCCGCCCGCGCCCAGCTCAGGGCGGCCGAAGCGCAGGCCGCCGCAGCGCTGAACGCCAGCCGCTACGCCGAACTGCTGGCCGATGCCGATGGCATCGTGATGGAAACACTTGCCGAGCCTGGCCAGGTCGTCAGTGCCGGCCAGGTGGTCGTGCGCCTCGCCCATGCCGGCAGGCGCGAAGCGGTCGTCCAGTTGCCCGAAACACTGCGGCCCGCGCTGGGCTCGGCGGCCCAGGCCCGCCTGTTCGGCAGGGAGGAGGTGGTCATCCCCGCCAAACTGCGCCAGCTGTCCGATGTGGCCGACCGGGCCACTCGCACCTTTGAGGCCCGCTATGTGCTGGACGCCGGCGCGGCGGCCAGCGCCCCGCTGGGCAGCACGGTCACGCTCAGGATTGGCGGGACATCGACATCGACATCGACATCGACATCGACATCGACGGCCGGCAAGTCAACCCTGCAGGTCCCCATCGGCGCCATCCTCGATGAGGGCAAGGGCGCCGCTGTCTGGGTGGTGCAGGGCGATCAGGTCAGGCGCCAGCCCGTCACCGTGGTTCAGGTACAGGACGGCAATGCCCAGGTGGTGGGTGCGCTGGGCCTGGGGGAGCGGATCGTCGCGCTCGGCGCGCATTTGCTGAGCGAGGGGGCGCAGGTGCGGCTGGACAGCGAGGCGCCGGCGCCTTCAACGGCAACAACGGCAACAACGTCCACGGCGTCCTCCGTGTCCACGGGAGTGTCCCGTGAGTGAAGGCCGTTTCAACCTGTCGGCGCTTGCCGTCCGTGAGCGTTCCATCACGCTGTTCCTGATCCTGCTGATTTCGCTGACGGGTGTCTTTGCCTTCCTGAAGCTGGGCCGGGCGGAAGATCCGGCCTTCACCGTCAAGGTCATGACCATCATCACGGCCTGGCCTGGCGCCACCCCGCAGGAAATGCAGGACCAGGTGGCAGAGAAGCTGGAAAAGCGCCTGCAGGAGCTGCGCTGGTATGACCGCACCGAAACCTTCGTCAGGCCGGGGCTGGCCTTCACCACGCTGACCCTGCTCGACTCCACGCCCCCCGGCGAGGTGCAGGAGGAGTTCTACCAGGCCCGCAAGAAGCTCGGTGACGAGGCCCGCAACCTGCCGGCGGGCGTGATCGGCCCGATGGTGAACGACGAGTACGCCGACGTGACCTTTGCGATCTACGCCCTCAAGGCGCGCGGCGAGGAGCCCCGGGCGCTGGTGCGCGATGCCGAAGCCTTGCGCCAGCGTCTTTTGCATGTGCCGGGCGTCAAGAAGGTCAACATCGTCGGCGAGCAATCCGAGCGGATCTACGTGGAGTTCTCGCACGAGCGCCTGGCCACGCTGGGCATCAGCCCGCAGGACGTCTTCGCGGCATTGAACAACCAGAACGCACTCACGCCTGCCGGGTCGGTGGAGACCCAGGGACCCCAGGTGTTCATCCGCCTCGACGGTGCGTTCGACGCGCTGCAGAAGATCCGCGACACGCCCATCGTGGCCCAGGGCCGCACGGTCAAGCTGTCCGACATCGCCACCGTCCAGCGCGGCTACGAAGACCCCTCGACCTTCATCATCCGCAACGGTGCGGAGCCTGCCTTGCTGCTGGGCGTCGTCATGCGCGACGGCTGGAACGGGCTGGACCTGGGCAAGGCGCTGGACCGGGAGGTGGGCGCCATCAACGCAGACATGCCGCTGGGCATGGGCCTGACCAAGGTGACGGACCAGGCCGTGAACATCAGCGCCTCCGTCGATGAGTTCATGCTCAAGTTCCTGGCCGCGCTGCTGGTCGTGCTGGTGGTGTGCTTCGCCAGCATGGGCTGGCGCGTTGGCGTGGTGGTGGCTGCGGCCGTGCCGCTGACGCTGGCGGCCGTGTTCATCATCATGGCCGCCACGGGAAAGAATTTCGACCGCATCACGCTCGGCTCGCTGATCCTTGCGCTGGGCCTGCTGGTGGACGACGCCATCATCGCCATCGAGATGATGGTGGTGAAGATGGAGGAGGGCTACGACCGCGTGGCCGCGTCCGCCTACGCCTGGAGCCATACCGCGGCGCCCATGCTGTCCGGAACGCTGGTGACGGCGGTGGGCTTCATGCCCAACGGATTCGCACGCTCCACGGCGGGCGAGTACACCAGCAACATGTTCTGGATCGTCGGCATCGCGCTCATCGTGTCCTGGGTGGTGGCCGTGGTGTTCACGCCCTATCTGGGCGTGAAGATGCTGCCCCCTCTCAAAAAGGTCGAAGGCGGACATGCGGCGATGTATGGCACGCCCCGCTACGAGCGCCTACGGCGCGTGCTGGGCAAGGTGATCGCCCGCAAGGGCATGGTGGCCGCAGTCGTGGGCGGGCTCATGGTGGCTTCCGTGCTGGGCATGTCCATCGTGAAGAAGCAGTTCTTTCCCATCTCCGACCGGCCCGAGGTGATGGTCGAGGTGCAGATGCCCTACGGCACCTCCATCGGCCAGACGAGCGAGACCACCCGCACGGTGGAAGCCTGGCTGCTGCAGCAGCCCGAATCGGAGATCGTGACCGCCTATATCGGCCAGGGCGCACCGCGCTTTTTTCTGGCCATCTCCCCTGAGCTGCCCGACCCGTCGTTCGCCAAGATCGTCGTGCGCACCGCCAACCAGGCGCAGCGCGACGCACTCAAGCTCAGGTTGCGCGAGGCCATCGCCCAGGGACTGGCCCCGCAGGCGCAGGTGCGCGCATCGCAGATCGTGTTCGGGCCGTACTCCCCGTTCCCCGTGGCGTATCGCGTCTCCGGCCCCGACCCGCAGCGGCTGCGCGACATTGCCGGCCAGGTGCACCAGGTGCTGCACGACAGCCCGATGATGCGGACCGTGAACTCCGACTGGGGCGTGCGCACCCCTGTCATGCGCTTCACCCTGGACCAGGACCGGCTGCAGGCCATGGGCCTGACCTCCGCGGCGGTCGCGCAGCAGCTGCAGTTCCTGCTCAGCGGCGTGCCCGTGACCACCGTGCGCGAGGACATCCGCACCGTGCAGGTGATGGCGCGTTCTGCGGGCGGCACCCGCCACGATGTGGCCAGGGTCGGCGACTTCACGCTCACCAACGCCACTGGCCAGCGCATACCGCTGTCGCAGCTGGGCGAGGTCACCGTGCAGATGGAGGAGCCCGTCATGCGCCGCCGCGACCGCATGCCCACCATCACGGTCCGCGGTGATATCGATGACAGCCTGCAGCCGCCCGATGTCTCTGCGGCCATCACCCGGCAGCTGGAGCCCATCAGGAAGGCGTTGCCTGCGGGCTACCGCATCGACGAGGCCGGCTCCATCGAGGAATCCGGCAAGGCCATGACGGCCATGCTGCCCCTGTTCCCGGTCATGATCGCCATCACGCTGATCATCATCATCTTGCAGGTGCGGTCGATATCGGCCATGGTCATGGTGTTCCTGACCAGCCCCCTGGGATTGATCGGCGTGGTGCCGACGCTGATCGTCTTTCAGCAGCCCTTCGGCATCAATGCACTGGTGGGGCTGATCGCGCTGTCGGGCATCCTGATGCGCAACACGCTGATCCTGATCGGGCAGATCCAGCACAACGAGCAGGAGGGACTTGCGCCGTTCCAGGCGGTGGTGGAGGCCACCGTCCAGCGCGCCCGGCCCGTGATCCTGACCGCGCTGGCGGCGATCCTGGCCTTCATCCCGCTGACCCAATCGGTGTTCTGGGGAACGTTGGCCTATACGCTGATCGGCGGCACGCTGGCCGGCACGGTGCTGACGCTGGTCTTCCTGCCCGCCATGTACTCGATCTGGTTCAGGATCAGGCCCGGCGAATCCCCGCGCTGATCCACGGCAAATGCGCCAGCGGCCCGGGCCGATTGGCCACAATGGCGCATCCCGTTCCAGGCTCAGGAGGCCATGCATGTCCGATATCCGCTGCGGCGATTCCACCCACCATCGCACCTCTTGGGGCCGCCGCTGCGCGCGCGCCGCCGCACCCGTGCTGGCGGCGCTGCTGCTGTCGCCGCTGGCCCAGGCAGCGCTCAAGGTGGGCGACAGCGCGCCGCGCTTCACGACGCCGGCCGCGGTGGCGGGCAAGGCCTTCGATTTCGACATGGCCGCCACGCTCAGGAAGGGGCCGGTGGTGCTGTATTTCTTCCCCAAGGCCTTCACGCAGGGCTGCACCATGGAAGCCCACGCCTTTGCCGAGGCCACGCCGCGTTTCGCGGCCATGGGCGCCACGGTGGTGGGCATGTCGCATGACGACATCGATACGCTCAAGCGCTTTTCCACCGAGGCCTGCCGCGACCAGTTCGCCGTGGCATCGGACCCGCAGGCGCAGACCATCCGCGCCTACGACGCCTCGGCCGCCGCCAACCCCCAGCGCGCCGACCGCATCTCCTACGTGATCGGCCAGGACGGCAAGGTCCGCTTCGTGCACATGGGCTCGGACCCGGACGAGCATGTGCGCCAGACCGAGGCCGCGGTCAAGCGGCTGACCGGAAAGTAGTCCGCCGCGCGGCCCCTGTCAGGGGCCGTTGCCCTCGCTGGCCAGGATCTCGGCGTATTCCTCGTCCGTGAACAGCCTGGAGCGTGTGTGGAAGGCCTTGCCCGTGCTGCCCTCCAGCGAGAAGGTGCCGCCCTGGCCGTCGATCACGTCGAGGATGAGCTGGGTGTGCTTCCAGTATTCGTACTGCGACTTGCCGATGTAGAAGGGCGCGCCGCCCACCTGGCCCAGCAGCACGTCCTGGGCGCCTATCGTCAGCTCGCCGGGCAGGTAGCAGTTGGCGGCGCTGTTGTCGCAGCAGCCGCCGGACTGGTGGAAGAACACCGGCCCGTGCTGGGCCTGCAGGTCGGCGATCAGCGCCAGCGCGGCGTCGGTGGCAATCACTTTGTCAACCATGGGTTGGTCCTTTCCTGGGCGGCCGGCCGCGCTGTGCGCCGCCGGCCGCATTCACCTGGGAAGAACTTCAGAAGAAGCCCAGCTTGTTCTCGCTGTAGCTGACCAGCAGGTTCTTGGTCTGCTGGTAGTGGTCCAGCATCATCTTGTGGGTTTCGCGGCCGATGCCCGATTCCTTGTAGCCGCCAAAGGCCGCGTGCGCCGGGTAGGCGTGGTAGCAATTGGTCCACACGCGCCCGGCCTTGATGGCGCGGCCCATGCGGTAGGCCACGTTGCCGTTGCGGCTCCACACGCCCGCGCCCAGGCCGTAGAGCGTGTCGTTGGCAATGGCCAGGGCCTCGGCCTCGTCCTTGAAGGTGGTCACGGCCAGCACGGGGCCGAAGATTTCCTCCTGGAAGATGCGCATCTTGTTGTGGCCCTTGAACAGCGTGGGCTGCACGTAGTAGCCGCCTTCCAGGTCGCCGCCCAGATGGGCCTGGCCGCCGCCGGCCAGCACCTCGGCGCCCTCCTGCTTGCCCAGGTCCAGGTACGACAGGATCTTGGTGAGCTGCTCCTTGGACGCCTGCGCGCCCATCATGCTGTCGGTGTCCAGCGGGTTGGCATGCCGGATGGCGGCCACGCGCTGGAGCACGCGCTCCATGAAGCGGTCGTAGATGCTTTCGTGGATCAGCGCGCGGCTGGGGCAGGTGCAGACCTCGCCCTGGTTGAAGGCGAACAGCACCAGCCCTTCGACGGCCTTGTCGAGGAAGGCATCGTCCTTGTCCATCACATCGGCGAAGAAGATGTTGGGCGACTTGCCGCCCAGCTCCAGCGTGGCCGGGATCAGGTTGTTGGCGGCGGCCTGGGCGATCACGCGGCCCGTGGAGGTGGAGCCCGTGAAGGCGATCTTGGCGATGCGCTTGCTGGTGGCCAGCGGCATGCCGGCCTCTCGGCCGAAGCCATTGACGATGTTGAGCACGCCGGGCGGCAGCAGGTCGGCAATGAGCTCGGCCAGGATCAGGATGCTGATGGGCGTGGACTCGGCCGGCTTGAGCACCACGCAGTTGCCTGCGCCCAGCGCGGGCGCCAGCTTCCAGGCCGCCATGAGGATGGGGAAGTTCCAGGGAATGATCTGGCCCACCACGCCCAGCGGCTCCTGGATGTGATAGGCCACCGTGGTCTCGTCGATATGGCTGAGCGCGCCTTCCTGGGCGCGCACGCAGCCCGCGAAATAGCGGAAATGGTCCACGGTGAGCGGGATGTCGGCATTCAGCGTCTCGCGGATGGCCTTGCCGTTGTCCACGGTCTCGGCATAGGCGAGCAGCTCCAGGTTGGCCTCGATGCGGTCGGCGATCTTCAGCAGGACGTTCGCACGCTCGGCCGCGCTGGTGCGGCCCCAGGCGTCGCTGGCGGCATGGGCGGCGTCCAGCGCCAGTTCGATGTCCTCGGCCGTGGAGCGCGCGGCGCGGGTGTAGACCTTGCCGCTGATGGGGGTGACCACGTCGAAGTACTGCTCCTTGACCGGAGGTACGAACCTGCCGCCGATGAAGTTGTCGTAGCGGGCCTTGTAGGCGATCTTGGCGCCAGTGGCGCCGGGTGCTGCGTAGACGGTCATGCTGCTTGTCTCCTGAGGATGCTTATGGGTCTGTTGTGATCGGGTGTGGATCGGGATATCCGGCCATGGCCGGACGGCAGACATGATTCAAAAGCCGTGCCAGCCAGCAGGCCGCAGGGCAGGTGCCCGCAAAGGCACGCGGGACGTGGCTGCTGCGGGTATTCCCGTGCGCGTTCGCCCTGTGCCGTGACGTTGCGCAACAGGACAACTGTCCAGAAATGGAACAGTCGGGCGCCTGACCCGCCACTTGGCTTGCCCGGTGCCCGCCGGCCCCGCATACTGGCCCGCAACGCGGCGCAATGACGCCCGAGCAGGAGACAGCATGCAATCGAGAGCCTCCCTTGTGGCCTTGCGCCAGGCCCGTCACAGCCTGATGGAGTCGGGCCGCTGCCCCAGCGGCCTGGTGGACGAGCGCCTGGCGCGCTCGTGGCAGCGCTGCATCGAGCAGGGACTGCGTCCCACCGGGCGCCTGGGCGCCGCCGACAACCTGGAGCAGCACGCGCTGGGCGTGCTGCGCAGCCGCCACCATGCGCTGCTGGCGCATTCACGGCCCGTCATGGAATACCTGTCCGAGCAGGTGCGCGGCAGCCAGAGCGTGGTGGTGCTGGCCGGCCCCTGCGGCACCCTGGTGGATACCTGCGGCGACCCTTTCTTTCTGGGCAAGGCCGAGCGCGTGGCCCTGGCCAGCGGCGCGTCCTGGCATGAGGCGCAGCGCGGCACCAATGCCATCGGCACGGCACTGGCCGAGATGGACTCCATCGAAATCCAGGGCGGCGAGCATTTCCTGGAGCGCAACGGCTTTCTCACCTGCGCGGCCGCGCCCATCCTGTCGGGCACGGGCCAGCTGCTGGGCATCCTGGACATCTCCAGCGAATATGGCCGGGGCAGCCCGCACACGCTGGGCCTGGTCGGCACGGCGGCCCGCATGATCGAAAACCGCCTCATGGCCTGCGACGGCCAGCGCCACATCCGCCTGCACCTGCACGCGCGGCCCGAAGGCATTGGCACGGTGGGCGAAGGCATTGCGCTGATCTCGGGCGACGGCTGGGTGGTGGGTGCCAACCGCGCCGCTCTGGCCTTGCTGCGCCTGTCGCACGCGCAGCTGGGCAGCGTGGCGCTGGACCAGGTGCTGGACGCCAGCCTGCAGGAGCTGCTGTCACGCCAGCACCGCCAGCCCGATGCGGCCCAGCCGCTGCGGCGCCATGACGGCACGGCGCTGTTCGGCCAGCTGGTGCCGGACCGGCGCACCATCATGGCGGGGGCGGCGGCGCAGACAGTGCAGGAGGCGCTGGGAGCGCGGCAAGCGGGGGAAACACGGCAGGCCCCCCGCGATGCGCTGGCGCGGCTGGACACGGGCGATGCGCGCTGGCGTGCGGCGGCCGACAAGGCCCGGCGCGTGCTGGGCAAGCCGATTGCGCTGCTCATCCAGGGCGAGTCCGGCGTGGGCAAGGAATGGTTTGCGCGCGCGGCCCACGACAGCGGGCCGCGCCGCGACGGCCCCTTCGTGGCCATCAACTGCGCGGCCATGCCCGAGTCGCTGATCGAGGCCGAGCTGTTCGGCTACCGCCAGGGCGCCTTCACGGGCGGGCGGCGCGAAGGACAGGCGGGCCTGCTGCGCCAGGCGCACGGCGGCACGCTGTTCCTGGACGAGATCGGCGACATGCCGCTGTCGCTGCAGACCCGGCTGCTGCGCGTGCTGCAGGAGCGGCAGGTGGTGCCGCTGGGCGGTGGCACGCCCGTTGCGGTCGATTTCGCGCTGGTCAGCGCCTCCAACCGCAGGCTGCGCGAGGATGCGGACCAGGGGCGCTTTCGTGCCGACCTGTACTACCGCATCAACGGCCTGGCCGTGGAGCTGCCTCCGCTGCGCGAGCGCGGCGACTTCGAGGCGCTGGCCGCGCGCATGCTGGCCGACATCGAACCCGCGCGCCCGCTGCGCATGGCGCCGGCCCTGCTGGCGCAGCTGGCCGGCCATGGCTGGCCCGGCAATCTGCGCCAGTGCGCCAGCGTGCTGAGAACGGCCTGCGCCATGCTCGATCCCCATGAGGACTGCCTGCAGTGGCAGCACCTGCCCGACGACTTCCAGGCCGAGCTGGTGCAGACCGCCCGCAGCGGCCCCCGGCTCGACGCTGCGCCGCAGAGCCTGGATGAACTCTCGCGCTCGGCCGTGCGGCAGGCGCTGGAGAACTGCCGGGGCAATGTCACCCAGGCCGCGCGCATGCTGGGCATCAGCCGCCAGACGCTGTACCGCAAGCTGGCCCAGGACCGTGCGGCGGACGGCTTGCGGCTGCAGTGAGGCGCCTGCCGGTGCTCAGGCCTTGAAGGTGATCCAGGGCCTGAGCTTCACGGCGGCGTGGATCAGGCCGGCGGCCTCCTGCGACTCGATGACCGGGCCGATGGGCTTGTAGGCTTCGGGCGCTTCCTCGATGCGGCGCTCCTCGCGCAGCGTCACGCATTGCCAGCCCTGTTCGCCCGCATGGCCTGCACGGGCTTCGGGCCGCAGTGCGCGCACGGCCTGGCGGCGCATGCGCCGCCCCGCGCCATGGCTGCAGGACCAGAGCCAGTCGGCCGCGCCCAGGCCCGTGACCAGGTAGGATGCATCGCCCATGGACCCCGGGATGAGCGCGAAGTCGCCCTCGTTGGCCGGCGTGGCGCCCTTGCGGTGGATGTTCATGCCGCCTTGCTGCAGGACCACGTTGTGCGGCACATCGACCACCAGGCGCGAATCCGCTGCGCCCACGATCTGCTCCAGGTCCTTGCGCACCAGCTCGGCCAGCACCACGCGGTTGGCCCAGGCATAGCGCGCCGCCACGCCCATGGCCTGCAGGTACTCGCCGGCCAGCGGACCCGACAGGCCGTACAGGCCGCTGGCCGGGTGTTTCACGCCTTGCGGCCACTCGGCCCGGGCGCGGTCCATCCAGGCCTGGCCCACGTAAAAGCCCAGGTCGCGCGAGCCGCTGTGGATCATCACCACCACGTCGCCCGCGCGCAGGCCGGCGCGGTAGGCCGCGTGGCGGTCCAGCACCTCGTCGACCACTTGCAGTTCCACGAAATGGTTGCCCGATCCCACCGTGCCCAGGCACGGGTCGCGGAACACGGCATGGCGCTCCTGCAGATAGGCATGGGGCGAGTGGCGGGCGCTGCCAGCGAAGCTGTCCAGGCCGATGCAGGCGGCCAGCTCGCGGTGCAGGCGATCCCTGTCGACATGGTCCCACAGGCCCTGGCCGTTCAGCCGGTCCACAAAGGCGGCCGGCCCGTGGTCGAACAGCGCGCGGAAGGCGGCCGTGGTCACTGGCACGTCGCGCCCGCTGCCCAGTAGGCTGGCGGTCAGCAGTTCCACCAGCCGGCCCTTGTGCGGCGCCAGCTGGTCCAGCCGGGCGCCCATGGTCAGCAGGCGCACGCTGCAGTTGATGTCCGTGCCGATGGCGGCCGGAATGACGAAGTCCGATGGCGTGGCCACCACGCTGCCCACGGGCGCCACCGTGCCCGGATGGAAGTCGGGCGTGGCGCAGGCGCGGCAGACGGCGCCGTGGCTGCCCTGGCCGTCATGCCGGCGCACGGCCGAAAAGGCCAGCAACTGGCGCACGGCCTTGTCCTCCAGGGGAAGGCTGTCGGGAAGAAGAATGTGGGCCTCGGCCTGGCCATCGCGCACGTGGTAGATGCCGTCGCGATAGTCGAGAGAGATGCCCGTGCGTGCAAAGGCACGCTGGAGTCGTTGAGGAGTGCTCATGGCTGCAGATCCGCGAGGCCTGGTTGGCGCTCGCCGCATCCGTTGGGTGTACGGACGATGAAAGACACCCGGGCGGCAAAGGCCCGGAAAACGTCTTTCCTGCAGCAGCTCGTTCAAGAAAGAAGGGGCGCAGTATAGCGGGATCCGCGCTGGACGGCAGGCGCTACGCGTTGCGCCGCTCGTACTGGGCGATGGCGTTGAGCAGCAGGGGCGAGAACTTCTTCGCGTAGTCGGCTCCGCTCCACTGGCTTGACGATCCGCTCAGGTGCAGGGCGCCCAGCGGCACGCCGTCGGCATCGACCACGGCGGCGGCCAGCGCGACCTCGCCCATGATGAATTCATCGACCACCATGGCGTAGCCGCGCTCGCGCACCTTCTTCAGTTCCGCCTGGACGGCCTTGGCGGTGGTCAGCGTCCGGGGCGTGCTGGCCACCAGGCGGCCGGGGGCCAGCAGCTGCTCCACCTGCGCCTCGTCCAGCCGTGCCATCACGGCGCGCCCGCCTGCCGTGCATTGCAGGGGCACGCGCCGGCCCACGAGCGAGGCGTGGTAGTGCTCGGTACTGGTCTGATGGCGCAGCACATGCACCAGCCAGTCGCCGTCGCGCAGCGACAGGCTGATCTTCTGCTCCGTGTCCTTGGACAGCTGCAGCAGCAGGGGGTTGAGCGCCTCGGCCAGCGCATGCGTGCGCAGGAAGTGGAAGGTCAGGTCCAGCACGCCCGGGCCCAGCCGGTAGCGGCGGGTCTGGCTGTTTTGCTGCAGGTAGCCCTCGGCGCTGAGGGTGTAGGCGTAGCGCTGGGCGGCGCTCTTGTCCAGGCCGCTGCGCTCCATGATTTCCGTGAGGCTCAGGTCGCCCGCCGCGCCCTTGAAGCAGTCCAGCACGCGGAATGCCTTGCCCACGGAACCCACATACAACGCGTTTTCGATCATCGTTTTACCTGATTGTGAATCTGAAGTATTAAATAACAATACCAAGTATTGAAAAATACGGAGGCAGCGGATGCCACAGCAAGCCATTGTCAGTGCGGACCGGGCGGTCGGCGCGTCGGAGTGGATCAAGGGCCAGCGGGAGAACATGCTTTCGCTGCTGGCGGACATCGTCAACATCGACTCGGGCAGCTTCGACAAGCCCGGCGTGGCGCGCGTGTTCCGGCGCCTGGAGGCCTTCTTCCTGGGCCAGGGGCTGCAGGTCAGCCCGCATTTCGTCGATGGCGTGGAGGCCGCGATCTCGGTCACCGTGAACGCGGGCAGCACCGTGGGCAGGCCCGTGCTGCTGATGGGGCACTGCGACACGGTCTTCCCTGAAGGCGAGGCCGCGCGCAGGCCGTTCCGCATCGAAGGCGGCAGGGCCTACGGCCCGGGCGTGGCCGACATGAAGTCGGGCATCGTCATGAACGCCTTCCTGCTGGCTGCGCTGGCCCACAGCGCGGAGCCTGCGCCCGAGGTCACGGGCCTGTTCACCTGCGACGAGGAAATCGGCTCGCCCCTGAGCAAGTCCGTCATCGAGCCCTTTGCGCGCAAGGCGGGCTTTGTCTTCAATGCGGAGCCGGGCCGGCCTTCGGGCAACGTGGTCACGGGCCGCAAGGGCGGCGTGTTCTTCGGCGTGGAGATCGAGGGCAAGGCGGCGCACTCGGGCGCCAACTTCGCCGAGGGCATCAGCGCCATCTCGGAGCTGGCGCACAAGGTGGTGGCGCTGGACGCGCTCACCGACCTGGACAAGGGCGTCACGGTCAACGTGGGCCTGGTGTCGGGCGGGCTGTCGGTGAACACGTCGGCGCCGTCGGCCAAGGCGGCCATCGACCTGCGCATCTTCGACCTGGACCAGCGCGAGTCCCTGGTGGGCCGCATCCGCTGCATCTGCGACAAGTCCTTCATCCAGGGCACGCGCTCCACGCTGAACATCACCGGCGAGTTCCGCCCCTTCGTTCCCACGCCGCAGTCGCAGCAATTGTTCGAGCTGTACCAGGCCGAGCTGGGCGCGCTGGGCCACAAGGCCGAGGGCGAGTTCAGCGGCGGCTGCGCGGACTCGGGCGTGACCTCCAGCCTGGGCGCCATCACGCTGTGCGGCACCGGCCCCGTGGGCGGCAAGTTCCACACCACCGACGAGTACTGCGAGGTGGACACCATCGTCCCGCGCGGCCTGGCGGTGCTCCACACCATTGCGCGCCTGCCCCACGCCCGGTGGTAGGGCGCGCCTGATTCCCGCCTTCCCCCTCAAGCCACTGCCTGGTGCACTTTCATGAATCCACTTGCCTTGCCCACACGCCGCTCGCTCCTGAAAATCGCCGCCGGCCTGCCGCTGGCGCCCCTGCTGCTGCAGCCCGCCGCGGCCTCGGCGCCCGGCCCGGTCAGCCTGATGGTGCCCTACCCGGCAGGCGGGCCCAGCGACGTCAGCGCCCGCATCCTGAGCAAGCCCATAGGCGAGGGACTGGCGGCCAAGGTGATCGTGGAAAACCTGGGCGGAGCCACGGGCACGATTGCCGCATCCAAAGTGCTGGGCGCCAGGGCCGACGGCAGCATGTTCTTCCAGGGCACGCAGAACGAACTCATCCTGCCGCCGCTCACCAACAAGGCCGTGCGCTACCAGCCCGATGCGTTCGAGAACCTGCAGTACATCACCGTCACCCACCTGGTTCTGCTGGTGCGCTCGGGCCTGCCGGCCCGGAACATGCAAGAGTTCCTGGCGCTGGCGCGCTCGCGCAACGAAAGCAATTCGCTGACCTACGGCTCCGTGGGCGTGGGCTCGCTCTACCACCTGATCACCGAGTACATGGGCAAGGTGGTGAAGGTGCCGTTCACCCACGCGCCCTATGCGGGCACGGCGCCCGTGATCCAGGACCTGGCCGGCGGCCAGATCGACTTCAGCATCATGCCGTTCCAGGCGTCCATGCTGGAGATGATCCGCACCGGCCGCTTCCGGGCGCTGGCCGTGCTGTCGCGCAACCGGCCTGCCGTGCTGTCGGCCGTGCCCAGCATCACCGAAGTGCCGGCGCTGCGCGATTTCGAGTACGCCAGCCTGGCGGGCTACTTCGTCAAGCGCGGCACGCCGCAGGACGTCAAGCAGCGCCTGAACCAGGCCATCGGCCAGGCCCTGCTGGACCCGCAGGTCATCGCCAAACTGGAGGCCGACGGCCGTGACGTTGCCAAGCCCATGGGCCTGGACGATGCGGCGGCCGCCTATGCGCGCGAGATCGCCAAGTACCGCGAGATGATCCGCGTCACGGGATACGTGCAGGCGGATTGAGAACGAAGGCCGCAACCTAAGCGAGTGCACCCTCCAGCAGCTCGGCCATGCGCGGCAGGTCGGGATCGGCGCTGGTCACCAGCCAGATGGCGCGCTCATAGGCGGCGCCCGCAATGGGCAGCATGCGGCAGTCGCCCATGAAGCGCTCCAGGCCCGTCCAGTGCGGCACCAGGCCCACGCCCATGCCGTCGGCGGCCAGCATGGCAATGGCCTCCAGGGCGTCCAGGTCGCACAGCACCGCAGGCTCCAGCCCCTGGTCGGCCAGCCAGTCTGCAGCATGGCGGCCACCCCAGGCATCGGGGTCGTAGCGTATGTAGGGCAGGCTGCGCAGCAGCGCGGCAGGCCGGCCGCGTGCCTGGGGCGGTGCCAGCAGCACCAGCGGCTCGCGGCGCAGCTGCACGCTGCGCAGCGCCTTGGGCAGTTCAAAAGGGGGCGCCACGATGACGGCGGCATCGAGCTCGCCGGCCTGCAGCATCTGGAACAGCGCGCGCGAGGTGCCCGGCACGATGACGGGCCGGCACTGTGGCGCCGCCTGCGTGAGCTTGCGCAGCGCGGCCGGCAGCATGCCCGTGAGCGCGGTCGAGATGGCGCCGATGCGCAGCGTGCCGGCCAGGCCATCGGCGCTGGCATCGCTGCCCAGCAGCGCGGCCTCGCGCACCAGGCGCCGCGCGCGCGGCAGCAGGGCCACGCAGGCCTGGGTGGGGCGGGCCGCATGGCCGCTGCGCGAGAGCAGGGCAAAGCCCAGCTCGCGCTCCAGCGCCTGCACGCGCTGGCCCACGGCGGCGGCGGTCAGGTGCTCGGCGCGCGCCGCATCGGCGATGGAGCCGCTGTCCACCACGGCGATCAGGCTCTTGAGATAGCGGGTCTCCAAAAGATTTCCTTGGGGATTGCAAAGAAATCAACGCTATCACTTTTGAAAAGCCTCTGCTAGGCTCGCGCCACCCACGGCAGGCCACGGCCTGCGAACCTGCCTGCACCACAAGCACAACCAAAGGATCAGCCATGCGCACCAGCTTCCACCTTGCCTACCATGTCCGCGATCTGGACGAAGCGCGCGCCTTCTACGGCACGCTGCTCGGCTGCCAGGAAGGCCGCAGCACCGAGACCTGGGTGGACTTCGACTTCTTCGGTCACCAGATCTCGCTGCACCTGGGAGAGCCCTTCCCGGTCACGAACACCGGCCGCGTGGGCGACCACATGGTGCCCATGCCCCACCTGGGCCTGGTGATGGCCATGGACGACTGGAAGGCCCTGGCCGCGCGGCTGTCGGGCGGCGTGGTGGATTTCGTGCTGCAACCCGGCATCCGCTTCGAGGGCGAGCCCGGCGAGCAGGCCACCATGTTCTTCCGCGACCCCAGCGGCAATCCCATCGAGGTCAAGGGCTTCGCCGATCTGGACAAGGTCTTCGCCAAATGAGCGCCTCGCTTCCCCCGCTTCCTTTCGTCTGCGCACCCGGCTACCCGGCAGCCCAGGCCTGGCTGCAGGCCCTGCAGGCCGCCCTGCCAGAGGAGCGCGTGGTGGCGCTCGATGCGCTGGATGCCGACCAGCGCGCGGCCTGCGAGGTCGCCATCGTCGCCAACCCCCAGCCTGCCGACCTGCGCACGCTGCCGCGCCTGCAATGGGTGCACAGCGTCTGGGCCGGCGTGGAGCGCCTGGTGGCCGACCTGGGCGATACCGACCTGCGCATCGTCCGCCTGGTGGACCCGCAACTGGCCGACACCATGGCCGAGGCCGTGCTGGCCTGGACCCTGTACCTGCACCGCGACATGCCGCTCTATGCCCGCCAGCAGGCCGCGCGCCAATGGCTGGCGCATGACGGCGTGCGCGCGCAGGACAGGACGGTATCGCTGCTGGGCCTGGGCGCACTGGGCGAAGCCAGCGCGCGGCGGCTGCTGGCGGCAGGCTTCCAGGTGCGCGGCTGGAGCCGCACGCCCAGGCAGATGGAAGGCGTGCAATGCCATGCGGGTGATGCCGAGCTGCCCGCCGTGCTGGCGCAGACCGACATCCTCGTATGCCTGCTGCCGCTCACGCCGCAGACGCGCGGCATCGTCGGCGCGCAGGCGCTGGCCGCGCTGCCCGCCCATGCCTCGCTGATCAACTTTGCGCGCGGCCCCATCGTGGACGATGCCGCGCTGCGCGCCGCCCTGGACGGCGGCCGCCTGGCCCATGCCGTGCTGGACGTGTTCGAGCAGGAGCCCCTGCCAGAATCGTCCTGGCAGTGGGCGCACCCCGCCGTGACCGTGCTGCCCCACATCTCGGCGCCCACGGACCGCGCGACGGCATCGGCCATCGTGGCGGGCAATATCCGCCGCTGGCGCGCCAGCGGCGAGCTGCCGCAGGCGGTGGACGCGGCACGGGGCTATTGAGAGCGGGGCCTGCCCTTCGGCCGTGCAGGCTCCCCGAGCAGTCCCGAGGTGCTCAGCGGCCCCGGCGACAGCTGCTGCCCCCAGGCCTGCGTCAATGCCTCGATGGCATCGCCCACCACGCGGCAGGCCTGGGTGAGCTTGCCGTGCCGGGGCAGGGCCAGCGTCACATGGCGCACCAGGCCGGGGTTGACCAGGCGGCTGGCCTGCAGCCGGCCCTGGCGCAGCTCGGCATCGATGGAATACGGGCCGATCACCGAGTAGAGGCCGGGCGCGTGGGCCACGAGTTCCTTTTGCACGGTCAGCGAGTCGGCCTCGGCCGCCGCCGCGAGCCGAAAGCCGTGGCTGTGCGCGGCCTCATCGAGCGCGTCGCGCCAATGGCTGGGGCGGCGCGGCAGCACCAGCTGCAGGCCGTCGAGCGCGGCGAACTCCGTGGTGGGCGCCAGGGTCAAGGGGTCGCCAGGGCGCGACACCAGATAGCTGTGCGCGGTGCTCAGCAGCCGCTCGTCGCCGCCGGCCGGGCGCGCGAAGCGAAAGAGGATGGCCAGGTCCACTGCGCCGCTGTCCAGCAGCGCGTCGAGCTCCGTGCCCTGGGCCTCGGTGATGTTCAGGCGTATGCCGGGGTGCTCGCGCTGCAGCCAGTCGAACACATGCGTCATCAGCGGGTGCGCGGCCGAGGGCACGATGCCCAGCCGCACCTCGCCCCATAGCTGGCCTGCGTCCGCACGCAGCGTTTCCTGCAATTGCTCGGTTTCCTGCAGCCAGCTGCGCAGCCGCAGCGCGGCCCGCGCCCCCAGCGGCGTCAGCGTGACGCCCCTGCCCGTGCGCCGCAGCAAGGGGCCGCCCAGAGACGCTTCGAATTCGCTGATCTGCCGGCTGATGTGCGACTGCACGGTGTGCCGCCGTGCCGCGACCTTGCTGATGCTGCCGGCTTCGGAGACCTCGAGGAAGAGCTTGACGCTGGGCAGGTGCATGGTGGTTACCCGGTTGAGGTATGCCTGATGAGGCAATTCTGAAAGCCTGAAATTCTATCTATCCAGATATCAAACGGATTTCTACAGTGCAGTCATGCCTTGCCAGCGGCCTTGCCGTGGCAGGTTTTCCAGACACCGAACCTAAGGAAAATCCGTTGAAACTCGCCAGCTTCATCCATGCCGGACAGCCCCGCTACGGGCAGGTTCTGGCCGAGCGCTTCCTGCTGCCGCCCGCCGACTTTCTCGCCCGCCATCCCGACCTGCTGTCCGTGCTGCGCGCACAGGCGCTGGGCGAGCTGGAGCAGGCCCTGCAGGCCGGCGCCGTGCCCGTCGATGCGGCGCAGACCCAGGCGCTGCCCGTCATCCCCAACCCCGGCAAGCTCATCTGCGTGGGCCTGAACTACAAGACCCATGTGGCCGAGACGCGGCGCGCCGACAGCGAGCACCCGTCGCTGTTCCTGCGCTTCAACGACAGTCTGGCCGCCGATGGCGACGAGCTGCTGCGCCCGGCCTTCTCGGAGCGTTTCGACTG
Organism: Delftia sp. 11MD; assembly: GCF_050907895.1. Taxonomy (NCBI): domain Bacteria; kingdom Pseudomonadati; phylum Pseudomonadota; class Betaproteobacteria; order Burkholderiales; family Comamonadaceae; genus Delftia; species Delftia sp. 11MD. Next base: position 1,106,347 of record NZ_CP194333.1, read on the forward strand.
GGAGGGCGAGCTGGCCTTCGTCATCGGCCGGGGCGGGCGCCACATTGCAAAGGAAGATGCCTTCGACCACATCGCCGGCTATGCCTGCTTCAACGATGTGAGCGTGCGCGACTGGCAGCGCCATACGCACCAGTTCACGCCCGGCAAGAACTTTCCCGGCACGGCGCCCTTCGGCCCCTGGCTGGTCACGCGCGACGAGGTGGCCGACGTGCGCAGCCTGGCGCTGCAGACGCGCCTGAACGGCAGCGTGATGCAGCAGGCCAGCCTGGGCGACCTGATCTTCGACATCCCCACCATCGTGGCCTATGTGTCGCGCTTCACGCCGCTGTCGCCAGGCGACGTGATCGCCACGGGCACGCCGGGCGGCGTGGGCGACCGCCGCGAGCCGCCTCTGTACATGAAGCATGGCGATGTGGTCGAGGTCGAGATCACTGGGCTAGGCGTGCTGCGCAACCGCATCGGCACGGATACCGCTGCCGTCTGACTCCGGAGAATTTCATGGATAACCAACAAGCGATTTCGCAGCGGCCCCGGCTGCGCATTGCCGTCGATATCGGCGGCACCTTCACCGACATGGCGGCGTTCGACGAGGCCAGCGGCCAGCTGCTGTTCGGCAAGGCCCTGTCCACGCATGGCGAGCTGGTCAACGGCATCCAGGCCACGATAGACAGCGCGGGCATCGACTGGCGCGACGGCCATCTGTTCCTGCATGGCTCCACCATTGCCATCAACACGCTGCTGGAGCGCAACGGCGCCCACACCGCGCTGCTGATCACCGAGGGCTTTCGCGACATCTACGAGATCGGCCGCGTGAACCGGCCCGATGCCTACAACCTGTTCTTCAACAAGCACCAGCCGCTGGTGCGGCGCTCGCTGCGCCATGAGGTGTCCGAGCGCCTGCGCGCCGATGGCAGCCTGCACAAGCCGCTGGACGAGGCGGCCGTGCGCGAGCTGGCCCGCGAGCTGGCAGGGCAGGGCGTGGAGGCCGTGGCCGTGCTGCTGTTGCATTCCTACCGCAATCCGGCGCACGAGCAGCGCGTCAAGCAGATCCTGCAGGAAGAGATGCCGGGCGCCTTTGTCTGCGCCTCGCACGAGCTGTCGCAGGAGTACCGCGAGTTCGAGCGCGTGTCCACCGCCGTGGCCAATGCCTATGTGGGGCCGCGCGTGTCGCAGTACCTGGGCCAGCTGGAGAACCACCTGGGCGGCAAGGGCTTCGAGGGCGATTTCTACATCGTGCAGTCCACGGGCGGCCTGTTCCCGGTCGAGCATGCCAAGGTGGGCTGCGTGCGCATGCTCGAATCGGGTCCGGCGGCCGGCGTGATCGGCGCCCAGGCCATCTGTGCGCAATTGGGCATGGGCGACGCCATCGCCTTCGACATGGGCGGCACCACGGCCAAGGCCGGCGTGATCAGCGAGGGCCGGCCGCTCACCACGGGCTCGGCGCTGATCGGCGGCTACGAGCAGGCCCTGCCGATACAGATCCCGATGATGGACATCCACGAAGTGGGCACGGGCGGCGGCTCCATCGCCCGCGTGGAGACGGGCAACGCGCTGCGCGTGGGCCCGCAGAGCGCCGGCTCCATCCCCGGCCCCGTGGCCTATGGCCGTGGCGGGCTGGAGCCCACGGTGACCGACGCCAACCTGGTGCTGGGCCGGCTGGACGCGGAGCATTTCCTGGGCGGCGAGCTGCAGCTGGACATGGACGCCTGCCAGCGCCAGATGGCCGAGCGCGTGGCGACCCCGCTGGGCCTGGAGCCCACCGAGGCGGCCGACGGCATCCTGCGCATCGCCGTGACGCAGATGTCGCATGCCGTCAAGGCCGTGACCACCGAGCGCGGCCTGGATGCGGGCAGCTTCACCATGGTCGTCTACGGCGGCGCGGGGCCGCTGCACGCCTCGGCCATTGCGCGCGAGATCGGCATCCGCAAGGTGCTGATCCCCTATGCGCCCGGCTATTTCTCGGCCTACGGAATGCTGTTCTCCGACCTGCGCTACGACTACGTGCGCTCGGTGTTCCGCAAGCTGGGCGAGGTCTCCTTCGAGGAGATCGAGGCCGCCTACCAGAGCATGGAGGACGAGGGCCGCGCCGCGCTGGCGCAGTCCGGCATCGCGCCGGACGGCATCGTGATCGAGCGCGCCGCCGACATGCGCTACGTGGGCCAGGAGCATGCGGTGACCGTGGACCTGCCCATGGCCTTCTTCGAGGGCAGGGACCGCTCGGCCATCAAGCGCCAGTTCGACGAGCTGCACAAGGTGCGCTACGGTACCTCGGCCCCGCAGGAGCCGGCCGACCTCGTGAGCCTGCGCGTCACCGTGCTGGGCACGATGAAGAAACCGCCCCGGCACAGCGTGGAGCGCGGCAGTGCCGAGCCCAGCCGTGCCTCCGTGCGAACGGTCAAGCCCGTCTATTTCCGCTCCAGCGGCTGGGTGGACACGCCGGTGCATCTGCGCGAGCGCCTGCTGGCGGGCAACGAGATCGCGGGGCCCGCGCTGATCGAGGAACACGCATCCACCACCGTCGTGCAGCCCGGCGACCGGCTGCGCGTGGACGAACTGGGCAATCTGCAAATCGACATCGGGAGCGACCGCACATGAACCACCCCACTGACTCCAGGCCCGTCGATCCGGTCACCGTCGAGATCATCCGCAACGGCCTGTACGCCGTCACGGAGGAGATGAAGACCAACCTGACGCGCACGGCCTACAACCTCATCATCTACGAGGCGCTGGACTTCACGGTCGGCCTGTTCACGCGCGAGGGCGATACGGTGTCCATCGGCCTGGGCCTGCCCATGTTCATCCGCGGCATGTCGGAGACGGTCAAGGCCAAGATCCGCCAGTTCGGCTACGAGAACATCCTGCCGGGCGACATCCTGGTCACCAACGATGCCTACACCACCGGCAGCCACCTGAACCACTTCACGTTCACCATGCCGGTGTTCCATGAGGGCCGGCTCGAAGGCTTCACCTGCTGCATGGCCCACTGGCTGGACGTGGGCGGCACGCTGGGCAACGTCACCACGGACATCTTCAGCGAGGGGATACAGATCCCCATCATGAAGTACCAGCGCCAGGGCGAGGTCAACCAGGACCTGATCGACATCATCGCGATGAACGTGCGCCTGGCCGAGCGGGCCCTGGGCGATCTGCGCGCGCAGATCACGGCCATCACCACGGGCGAGCGCCGCTATGTGGAACTGCTGCAGCGCTATGGCGTGGATGCGGTCAACGGCGCCATCGCGCAGATCATGGATTCCAGCGAGGCCGTGGCGCGCAAGAACACGCTGTCGATTCCCGATGGCGTGTACGAGGCCGAGTCCTTCATGGACGACGACGGGCTGGACATCGGCAAGCGCATTCCCATCCGCGTCAAGGTCACGGTGCAGGGCGACGAGATGACGGTGGACCTGTCGGATGTCTCCAAGCAGGTGCGCGGCTTCTACAACTCCGGCTTCACCACGGGCATCGCCTGCGCGCAGGTGGCCTACAAATGCCTCACCACGCCGACCGACTACCCGGTCAACGACGGGAGCTTTCGGCCGCTCAAGGTGATCATGCCCATGGGCACGGTGATCAGCGCCGAGAGGCCGTATCCCATGCGCGTGTGGATGACCTTCCCCATGACGGTGATCGACACCATCTTCAAGGCGCTGGCGCCGGCGATTCCCGACCGCTCCATCGCGGGCCACCATGCGGACCTGGTGTTTCCCAACATCCATGGCATCTCGCCCGAGGACGGGCGGCTGTTCATCGTCGGCATCGGCCCGCTGGGCGGCGGCTGGGGCGCCAAGAGCCGTGAGGACGGCGTGTCCGTCACCGTCTGCATCAATGACGGCGACACCCACAACAGCCCCACCGAGCAGCTCGAGGCCAAGTACCCGGTGCTGGTGGAGAAGTACGAGATCCGCCAGGACTCGGCCGGCGCGGGCCAGTACCGGGGCGGCCTGGGCGCGGAGATGGTGGTGCAGGCGCTGTCGCCCTTCACCGTCACCACGCGCATCGACCGCGTGCACTGCAAGCCCTGGGGCCTGGAGGGCGGCGGCGACGCCATGGGCAACGGCCTGGCCGTGCGCCACAAGGGCGAGTGGAAGACCGACCATGCCAACGCCAAGATCTTCAACGTGCGCCTGGAACGCGGCGATGCCTACCGCATGCTGTCGGGCGGCGGTGGGGGCTTTGGCGACCCGCTGGCGCGCGAACTGGACAAGGTGGCCGAGGACGTGCGCGAAGGCTATGTGAGCGCCCAGGTGGCCCGCGAGGTCTACCGCGTGGCGCTGGATGGCCAGGGACAGGTGGACCACGAGGGCACGCAGGCGCTGCGCAGTGCGCCCAGAGTGCCCGGTGCATCCGGTGCAGCGGCTGCCGCCGTGGCCTGGGACGGGCAGTGAGCACGGCCATGGCCTCCGACCACGCCCTGCAGGCCGGCCGGCTCTGGGACCTGTGGTGCGCCCTGGCGCTGCGCCATGTCGCCCTGGGCGGTGCCTGCGCCTGCGGGGCGGGCGGCATCAGCCTGCGGCTGGAGGACTTCGAGCTGGACATCGTGGACTACCTGCAGGACGGGGGCGAGCGCTGCGAGCAGCCCGAGGTGGCGGCCTGGTTCCGTGCCCGGCCCGCACCCGGGCAGGGCGCGCAGCCGCTGCGCGGCCTGCTCGATGCGCTGGGCTCGGACGAGGTGCCGCAGGCCGTGGCGCAGTGGGCGCTGGCGCGGCTGGAGCGCACGCTGCGCTCGTTCGCAGAGGTGCATGGCGGGGTGGCGTCATGAGCGGGCATTTCTCCAGCCTGCTGGCCCTGCCCGAAGCGGCGGGGCAGCGCATTCCGGTCACCGTGCTCACGGGCTTCCTGGGCAGCGGCAAGACCACGCTGCTCAACCGGCTGCTGGCGCTGCCGGACCTGCACGGGACGGCCGTCATCGTCAACGAGTTCGGTGCGGTCGGCATCGACCAGGACCTGACCAGCCTGGCCTGCGAGGACACGGTGCTGCTGGCCAATGGCTGCCTGTGCTGCAGCGTGCGCGGCGATCTGGTGGAGGCGCTGGAGCGCCTGGCCCTGCGCGAACAGGGCGCGCCGCGCCGCGTGCTGATCGAAACCAGCGGCCTGGCGGACCCGGGGCCGATACTGCGCTCCTTCCTGGGCGAGCCCGCCGTGCGGGCGCGCTATGCGCTGGCCGGCGTGGCCTGCACGGTCGATGCCGTGCTGGGCAGCGCCACGCTGGCAGGCTATCCCGAAGCCGTGCGGCAACTGGCCGTGGCTGACCTGGTGCTGCTGACCAAGACAGATTTGCTGGGCGGCGCACAGCCCGCTGCGCAACTGCTGGCCCAGGTGCAGGCCATCAACGGCGAGGCGCCGCCAGGCATGGACCCCGCCCACCATGTGGCGCTGCTGCAGCGGCTGATGTCGGAAGGCGCGACGGGGCAGGAGGACGCCGCTGTAGGCATGCTCCAGGCACCCGGCTACCGGGCCATGGCTCCGGTGACAGCTCCGGTGACAGCGCCGGCAGGCACGCACCGCGACGGCATCTCGTCCTTTGTGCTGCAGCGCGACGAGCCCCTGCCCGCGCAGGCGTTCGGCGAATGGATGGACTGGGTCACGGCCATGCGCGGCGATGACCTGCTGCGCGTCAAAGGCATCGTGCACCTGCAGGAGCACCCGGACCAGCCCCTGGTCATCCATGGCGTGCAGCACCTGTTCGCCCCGCCGCAGACGCTGCCCCGCTGGCCGGGTGCCGACCGGCGCACGCGCATCGTCTTCATCACGCGGGGGCTGGATGCCCAGGCCCTGGACGACACGCTGAGCGTGCTGGTGCGCAGGCACAGGCGGCGCGCGCCGAATCAGGACCCGGGCTGAGCCACGCAACGGCCGGCCCATTTTCAAAAGAAACAGGAGACAAAGCATGAAAACTCTGACACGGCTGAAGGGGCCGGTGCTGGGCGCCTTACTGGGTGCGCTGGCTGCCTTGCCCATCGCCAGCATGGCCTCGTCCAGTGCGCCCGCCGCCTTTCCCGAGCCGGGCAAGATGGTCAAGGTCATCGTCCCGTTCGTGGCGGGCGGCGGCGTGGACAGCGCGGCGCGCCTGTTTGCCGAGCAGTTGCGCAAGCAGCTGGGCACGACGGTCATCGTCGAGAACCGCGTGGGCGGCAGCGGCGTGGTGGGCGGCCGTGCGGTGCTGGCGGCTGCCCCCGATGGCTACACCCTGCTGTTCTCGGCCGCCACGCATGTGCTGGCCAAGCAGGTATTGGCCCATCCGCCCTATGACCCGCAGACCGACTTTGTCCCCGTGGCGCGCGTGGGCGAGGCGCCGCTGATGCTGGTGATCTCGCCGCAGCTGCCCCACAGCAAGCTGGGCGAGGTGCTGGCCGCAGGCGCCAAGAGCACGTGGACGGCGGCCATTCCCGCCGTGGGCGCACCCAGCCACCTGGCCACGCTGCTGCTGGCCCAGCAGGGCCGCATGCGCCTTGAGTACGTGCCCTACAAGGGCACGCAGCCCGCGCTGGTGGATGTGGGCGGCGGCCATGTGGACCTGCTGCTCGACTCCATGGTCTCCGTGCTGCCGCTGGCCAAGGCCGGCAAGGTGCGGCCGATTGCCATCACCTCCGGCAAGCGCAGCCCGCTGGCGCCCGAGGTGCCCACCATGCAGGAAGGCGGCCTGCCGCGGTTTGCCTACACCTCCTGGTACGGACTGTGGGCGCCCAAGGACACGCCGGCCGACCGGGTGCAGCGGCTGAACCAGGCCTCCAACGCGGCGGTGGCCGAGTTGGCCAGGTCCGGCGCCTTCGCGAGCCTGGGCATCGACACGGTTTCGGAGAGCACCGAGCAGTTCAAGCGCTTCATCGCCGCCGATGTGGCGCAGAGCGCCGCGCTGCTCAAGGGCGCGGGCTTCAAGCCCGAGTAGCCGGGCAGACACCGGCACACGCCCGAGAAAGAGCAAAAGCAAAGCAAAGCAAAGCAAAGCAAAGCAAAGCAAAGCAAAAAACCACAAGGAGACAACATGCAGGTATTCATACGCCAGGCCCTGGCCGCCTCGCTGGGGCTGGCCGCCGCGCATGCGGGCGCGCAGTCCTCGGTATCGATCTCGGGCACCGTCGATGTGAGCGTCAGGCAGGTGCGCAACCAGGGCCTGGGAACGGTCACCTCGCAGGCCAGCGGCGCCAACTCCACCAGCAAGCTGGTATTGCGGGGGCAGGAGGACCTGGGCGACGGCCTGAGCGCGGGCTTCTACCTGGACGGCAGCCTGCTGGCCGACACCGGCGCCATGGGTGCCAGCGGCCCGTTCTGGGACCGGCGCTCCACGGTCAGCCTGGCCTCGCGCCAATGGGGTGAGCTGCGGCTGGGGCGTGACTGGGTGCCCACGCACCTGGTGTGGAGCGGCTTCGATCCGTTTGCCACGCTGGGCATCGGCAGCGCCAATGGCTTTCGCTCGTTCACGGCTTCCCGCGCGCTGGGCCAGGCCTTCGGCACGGCGCCGGAGTCGCAGGCTGCCAATCCCACGCTGCGCGTGAGCAATGCGGTGGAGTATTTCCTGCCGGCCGGCCTGGGCGGGCTGCAGGGCGTGTCCGGCAGCCTGATCGCCACCCTGGGCGAGAAGGGCGCCACGGCGGCAGGCCAGACGCGCGGCAACGGCTTTCGGTTGGGCTGGGCGGGCGCGGGCTGGAACGTGGCGGGCGCGCAGTTCACCACGCGCAACACCCTGAGCGGCATCCATTTCAAGGACCAGAGCTACGGTGTCTCCTACGACTTCGGCTGGCTCAAGGCCAGCCTGGCCCAGCGCCGCTGGGTCCCTGGCGTGGACCGCACGGTCAACACCCTGGTGGGCATGAGCGTTCCCGTGGGCAGCGGCGTGGTCAAGCTCAGCTACGTCAAGGCCGACCAGAAGGGCGCGACGGCGGCGCAAAGCGCCAGCGATGCCGACCTGTGGGCGCTGGGCTATGTGCACTCGCTGTCGCGGCGCACGGCGCTGTACGCGCATGCGGCCCGCATGTCCAACCGCAATGGGGCGGCCTTCGCCATTGCCGGGGGTGCGGCAGTCAGCGGCAATCCGGCCGCGGCCAATTACTTTGGCGGGCGCGCTTCCACGGCCTTCGAGCTGGGCCTCCGGCACGACTTCTGACGGGCGGCGTGGGCGGCGTGCGCGCTGGTTCGTGGTCATTGCTGCACCCCATGCAGCAGTGAACTGCACGCCGGCCTATTGCTGCCCTCAATCGCTTCTTCTACGCTGCACCCATTTCACGGAGCAGCGAGATGAATCCATTGATCAAGGTCCGCATGGACGCCGCAGGCACCCCCGACGCCATGCGCCTGGAGCCGGTCGAGGTGCAGGCGCCCGGCCCCGGCCAGGTCTGGCTGGAGCAGACGGCCATCGGCGTGAACCCGCTGGACGTGAGCCAGCGCAAGGGCGCTGTCGCCATCGCCTTTCCCTCGGGCCTGGGGCTGGAGGGCGCGGGGCGGGTGGCCGCCGTGGGCGAGGGCGTGACGAATGTGGCCGTGGGCGAGCGCGTGGGCTACGCCACGGGGCCGCTGGGCGCCTATGCCAGCGCCCGCCTGTATCCGGCCGAGCGCCTGGTGAAGCTGCCCGATGCGCTGCCTGACGACGCGGCGGCGGCCGTGCTGTTCAAGGGCATCACGGCGCAGTACCTGCTCAAGACCACCCATGCCGTGGGCCCCGGCAGCCGCATCGTGATCTATGGCGCCGCCGGTGCGCTGGGCCAGTTGATGTGCGCCTGGGCCAGGCACCTGGGCGCCCTGGTGATCGGCGTGGTGTCCAAGGCAGCCAGCGTGGAGCGCGCGCGGGCGGCCGGCTGCGACGAGGTCTTCGTGTTCGATGCGGCCACGCTGCCGGCTCAGGTGCTGCAGGCCACCGGGGGCCTGAAGGCCGACGTGGTCTACGACCCCATCGGCCGCACGACGCTGGGCGCCTCGCTGGACTGCCTGCGCCCGCGCGGCCTGCTGGTGTCCTTCGGCGCGACCTCCGGCCTGCCCGATCCCATCTCGGTGGCCACGCTCAATGCCAAGGGCTCGCTGTTCCTCACGCGCCCCTCGCTGGCCGCGCACACTGCCACGGCGGCCGAGTACCAGGAGCGCGCACGGGACGTGCTGGCCGCCGTGGCGGCCGGCATCATCGTGCCCGGCGTCTGGCGCCGGTATGCGCTGGCGGAGGTGGCGCAGGCGCATGGCGATCTGGAGCAGGGACGCTCCCAAGGTGCGATCATCCTGACCCCATGAACCTTCTGGACAGCCAGCACGCCGATGAACTGGCGGCCCTGGTGGCGCTGCATGAACAAGGCTCCTTCGCTGCGGCGGGGCGGGCCTTGCTGCGCCATCCGTCCGTGCTGTCCAAACGCCTGAACGCGCTGGAGACCCGGCTGGGCGTGCGGCTGGTGGAGCGCAGCACACGCCATCTGCACCTGACCGACGAGGGCCTGCGCCTGGTGGACAAGGTGCGCCAGGCGGCCGGCCTGATCGCCGATGCCCAGAAGGAGGCCGCCCAGGGCGCCTCGCAGGCCCGGGGCAGGCTGCGGCTGTCGCTGCCGGCCGCCATGGGACGGCGCTGGCTCAGCCCGCTGCTGGCCGAGTTTGCGCTGGCCCATCCGCAGATCGTGCTGGAGGTGGAGTATGCGGACCGCTTCGTGGACATCGTGGGCGAGCGCTTCGACGCGGCGGTGCGCTTAGGCCGGCTGGCGGACAGCCGGCTGGTGGCGCTGCGGCTGGGCGGGCACCAGCGCATCCTGGGCGCCGCGCCCGCCTATCTGCAGGCCCACGGCACGCCGGTGCACCCCGAGGACCTGGCGGCGCACCGCTGCCTGGGCTTCACGGGGCTGCAATCGTTTCCGCAATGGGAGCTGGTGCACGGTGGCGCATCGGGCGATGTACCGCAAGGCCAGGCCCGGCACACAGTGCTGGTGCGCGGCCCCATGGTCAGCAATGACAGCGAGGCCCTGCTCACGGCGGCCGTCATGGGGGTGGGCATTCTGGCCGGCGGCGACTGGCTGATGAGCGAGCACATGGCCGCAGGCCGGCTGGTGCGGGTGCTGCCGCAATGGCGCCTGGATGGCGCCTCGGGCATCTACTTCGTGCGGCCCTCGGCGGCGTTCAGCAGCGCGGCCATGACGGCGCTGCGCGACTGCCTGGTGCGGTGGTTTGCCACGCGCAGCCCCTGGCGCACGGGGCATGACACACTGGCGCCGCCCCTATCGTCTTGCGCATCCGCTCCATGACCCAAAGACCCTCGCCGCCCGCCTTGGCGGCCGCCTTGCTTCCCTGGCTGTTCGTGCTGCTGTGGAGCACGGGCTTCATCGGCGCCAAGTTCGGCCTGCCCTATGTGGAGCCGCTGACCTTTCTGACGCTGCGCTATGCCATCGTCCTGGTGCTGATGGCGGCGGTGGCCCTGGTGCTGCGCGCGCCCTGGCCACGGTCGGCACGCCAGTGGCTGCACATTGGCGTGTCAGGGCTGTTCGTGCATGGCGTGTACCTGGCCGGCGTGTTCACGGCCATCGCCCACGGCCTGCCTTCGGGCGTGACGGCCCTGGTGGTGGGGCTGCAGCCGCTGATCACGGCGCTGGTGGCCGGCACCTTGCTGGGCGAGTCCGTGCGGCCCCGGCAGTGGGCCGGGCTGGCGCTGGGCTTCACGGGCGTGGCCCTGGTGGTGGCGGGCAAGATCGCCTCGGTGCCGGTCCATGCCCTGCTGGCCATGCTGGTGCCGGCCGTGGTGGCGCTGGCCGGCATCACGGCCGGCACGCTGTACCAGAAGCGGTTCTGTCCATCGTTTGATCTGCGCACGGGCTCGGTCATCCAGTACCTGCCCTGCCTGGTGGCGACGGGGGCGCTGGCCCTGGCCACCGAAACCATGCAGGTGCGCTGGAGCGGCGAATTCCTGTTCGCGCTGGGCTGGCTGGTGCTGGTGCTGTCCGTGGGCGCGGTCAGCCTGCTCAACCTGCTGATACGCCGCGGCGGCGCCGTGCACGTGGCCAGCCTGTTCTACCTGACGCCGCCGGCCACGGCCCTGATCGCCTGGGCCATGTTCGGCGAGACGCTGGGCGGCCTGGCGCTGGCGGGCATGGCCTTGACGGCAGCCGGCGTGTGGCTGGCGCGCCAGGGGCGCTAGCTTGCCCCGCAAGCCGCGGGCAGGGCATGCGCAAAGGCGGGATACTGCGGCACTGTCAGCCCACGAATACCGGATTTCCGCACCATGCCCATCAATGAACTGCGCGCCATCGCCACCTTTGCCAAGGCGGTCGAGCTGGGCAGCCTGCGCCAGGCGGCGCTGTCCCAGGGCGTGAGCCCCCAGGCCGCCAGCCAGGCGGTGGCCCATCTGGAGCAGCACCTGGGCGTGCGCCTGCTGCACCGGACCACGCGCAGCCTGGCGCTGACCGAGGAGGGCCAGCGTTTCCTGCAGGACACCCAGCCGGCGCTGGCCGCGCTGGACCGCGCACTGAACCTGGCACGCGACAGCCGCGAGGGCATTGCGGGGCCGTTGCGCATCGTGGGCCCCAAGTCCTGCTTTGCGCCCGTGCTGATGCCGCTGCTCGATGAGTTCTGCCGCCTGCACCCGGGCATCGTCCCCGATGTGCGGCTGGACGACGGCATAGGCAACTGGGTGCTGGACCGGGTCGATGCGGGGTTTCGCATCGGCGCCTCGCCCGATGAAAGCGTGATCGGGCGGCGGCTGTTTCCCGTGCAGCTCATCGTCTGCGCGGCGCCGCAGTACCTGCAGCGCCATGGCGTGCCCCGGTCGCTGGACGAGCTGGCCGCGCACCGCTGCAGCATGTTCCGCCATGCGGCCACGGACACGGTGATGCCCTGGTACCTGCCGGTCGATGGCGAACTCACGCACCGCTACCTGCAGCCGGCCCTGTCCACCAACGATGCCGAGCTGGAGCTGCATGCCGTGCTGGCCGGCCAGGTGCTGGGCCAGCTGTCCAACATCTGCGCGGCCGCGCACATCCGCGCGGGGCGCCTGGTGCCCGTGCTGCTGGAGCATGTCAGCGAGCACATCGGCCTGCATGTCTACTACGGCAGCCGCGACGCGCTGCCCCGGCGCGTGCGTGCCTTCATCGACCTGGCCGTGCAGCGGCTGCAGGACTGCCCGGACTATCTGCTGACCATGGAAGAACTGGAAAGGGCGGCGGCCGCAGGTGCCGCCGCCCTTTCCGGCGGCTGACCGGGATCAGGTCCGGCCGTTCAGGCCAGATCGATCACGCCAGATCGATCACGCCAGGTCGAACGGCAGCTTGCGCACGGGCTTGCCCGTGAGCTGCGCCACGGCGTTGGCGAAGGCCGGGGCCAGCGGCGGCAGGCCGGGCTCGCCCATGCCCGTCGGCGGCTCGGCGCTGGGCACGACGTGGACGGCGATCTCGGGCATGTCGGTGATGCGCGGCACGGCGAAGTCGCCGAAGTTGCTCTGCTCCACCACACCGTCCTTGAGCGTGATCGCCGCGCCGGGCAGGCACATGGACAGGCCCATCAGCGCTGCGCCCTGCACCTGCGCCTCGATGGTGCGCGGGTTCACGGCCAGGTTGCAGTGCACGCCGGCCGTGGCCTTGTGCAGCACCGGGCGGCCGTCCTTGACCGAGGCCTCCACCACATAGGCCACCACCGTGTCGAAGGACTCGTGCACGGCCACGCCCCAGGCACGGCCCGCGCGCAGCTGGCGCTTGCCGTAGCCGCTCTTGTCCACGGCCAGCTGCAGGGCCAGGCGATGGCGCGGGTGCTTGTCGCCGAACATCTGCATGCGGTATGCGACGGGGTCCTGGCGGCTGCTGCGCGCGATCTCGTCGATCAGCGTTTCCATGACGAAGGCCGTGTGGGTCGATCCCACGCTGCGCCACCACAGCACGGGCACGTTGACCTTGGGGTGGTGCACGGTCAGGCGCATGGGCAGCGGATAGGGCTCGCGCATGCCCTCCACGGCCGTGGCGTCGATGCCGTTCTTGATCATGCCGCCCTCGAACATGGTGCCCGCCGTGATGGACTGGCCCACGATGGCATGGTCCCAGGCCAGCACCTTGCCGCGTTCGTCGAAGCCGATCCTGGCGCGGTGCAGGTGCATGGGGCGGTAGTAGCCGCCCTTGATGTCGTCCTCGCGGCTCCAGACCATGCGCACGGGGGCGCTCAGGCCGGCGCGGCGCGCGGCCAGCGCCACCTGGCAGGCCTCGACCACATAGTCGCTGGTGCCCACGCCCCGGCGGCCAAAGCCGCCGCCGGCCATCTGCACGTGCACGCGCACCTGCTCGGGCTTGAGGCCCAGCACGCGCGCGGCGGCCATGCCGTCCACGCCCGCGAACTGCGTGCCCAGGTAGAGGTCGGCACCCGCCTCGCCGGTCTCGCCCATCTGCACCGTGCAGTTGAGCGGCTCCATGGGCGCATGGGCCAGGTAGGGGAAGCTGAACTCGGCCTCGATATGGCGCGGCGCCTTGTCCAGCGCCGAGATATCGGCGTCGAAGTGGCGCGCGCCGGGCTGCGCGGCCAGTTCGCGGTACTGGGCCAGCTGGCGTTCGCTGTCCACCTTCTCCACGGCGTCGGTGTTCCATTGCGCCTTCAGCGCTTCGCGGCCCTTGCGCGCAGGCCAGTAGCCGGTGGCGATCACGGCCACGCCTTCGCCGCCGCCGTCCACGGGCACGCGCAGCACGGCCTTGACGCCGGGCACGGCACGCGCCGCAGCGTCGTCCAGCGAGGCCAGCTGTGCCTTGAACACGGGCGGATGTGCAATCACCGCCGTCAGCTGGCCCGGCAGGTGCATGTCGATGCCGAAGCTCTGCTGGCCGCTGCTCTTGGCCCGGGCGTCGATGCGGCCCGTGGGCTTGCCGATCAGGCGGAAGTCCTTGGGATTCTTCAGCACGACGGTGGCCGGCACGGGCTGGGCCATGGCGGCCTGGGCCAGCTCGCCATACGACAGCTTCTTGCCATTGGGACCGAGCACGAAGCCCTCGCGCGTGCGCAGCGTGGCGGCGTCCACCTTCCACTGCGCGGCGGCGGCGGCCACCAGCATGGCGCGCGCACGGGCGCCCAGCTCGCGGTACTGGGTGTAGCTGTGCTTGAGGGCGGTGGAGCCGCCCGTCATCTGGATGCCGTAGCGCGGATCGGCATAGGCCGCATCGTTGCCGCCCAGGCGGGCGCGGACCTTGCTCCAGTCGGCGTCCAGCTCCTCGGCCAGCACCAGGGGCAGGGCGGTGTGCACGCCCTGGCCGAACTCCAGGCGGTTGATGGCCACGGTGACTTCGCCATTGGGCGAGATCTCCACGAAGGAGGCGGGCTGCTCGGTGGGCTTGAGGCCGGCGGCCTCGCCCTTGCCCGGCGCCTGCGCCATGGCGGGAAACACGCCCAGGGCCAGCGAACCGGCACCGGCGATCTTGAGGAAGCTGCGGCGGGGGATCTGTGCAAGGGCTGGCGCGTCGGCGATGGCAGCAGCGGCCTCGTCACGGTCCAGGATGTGCTGCAGGGCGCGCGGCAGTTCGGCGGGTTTGAAGGTGGTCAGCATGCGGCGTTCTCCGTTCAGCCCAGGGTGCGCGCGGCATCGGCCACGGCCGCGCGGATGCGTGCATAGGTTCCACAGCGGCAGATGTTGCCGGCCATGGCCGCGTCTATCTCCTCGCCGCTGGGCTTCTTGCCCTTGGGCAGCGACTTGAGGAAGGCCGTGGCGCTCATGATCTGCCCGCTCTGGCAGTAGCCGCACTGGGCCACGTCGTGGCGCACCCAGGCATCGCGCACGGCGGTGCCCACGCGGTCGGAGCCCGAGGTCATGGCCTCGATGGTGGTGATCTTCTGGCCCGCGGCCGCCGAGATCGGCGTCACGCAGGAACGTATGGCCTGGCCATTCATGTGCACCGTGCAGGCGCCGCACAGCGCCGCGCCGCAGCCGAACTTGGTGCCGGTCATCTCCAGCGTGTCGCGCAGGGCCCACAGAATGGGCGTCTCGGGGTCCAGGTCCATGGAAACGGTCTTGCCGTTGATGGTGAGATCGGTCATCGCAGTCTCTCCTTGTTGTGGGTCAGTCAGGCAGGGGTGGGGTCCCCGCAGTAGTGTCGTGCGCAACTGCGGCCCATGGAAGCCGGGCGCCGTCGAGGCGCGAATATAGAAAGAGGCCTTGCTTGCAACTAGTCCTGATTTGATTGATGCATTGGCAAGTGCAAGTTGCGAATGGGGCGGAGCGGTTGAGTTTCTGGAGTGTTTGGTACTGACGTTGTATATACTTTGTTGGTATCTTCACAGGAGTGGATCATGCCCAAGGAAGCCGTTTTCACCATGAAACTGGAAGCCGAGCTGCGCGAAGACTTCATGGCCGAAGCCGCAGGCGAGGACCGGCCCGCATCTCAGGTCATGCGGGAGTTGATGCGCGGCTACATTGAGCAGCGCCGCAAGGCCCGCGAATATGACGGCTATCTTCAGCGCAAGGTCGAGGAGGGACGTGCCTCCATGCGCGCTGGACTTGGCCGCTCGAATGAGGAAGTCGAGGCCGAGTTCGCTGCCCGGCGCCGTCAGGTTGCGGCAGACCGTGCGTGAAAGTCATCTGGACGCCGCAGGCGCAGCAGGATCGCGCCGATATCTGGGACTACATCGCAGCTGACAATCCTCGCGCAGCCTTGCGCATGGACCTGCTTTTCAGCGACGCAGCGGCCCGGTTGGCCGCGTATCCCAAGATGGGCAAAACGGGCAGGATTGCCGGCACGCGCGAGCTGATTCCCCATGGAAGCTACCGCCTTGTCTATGAGATCAATGGCACGACGGTCTGGGTGCTGGCTCTGGTGCACACCGCGCGCCAGTGGCCGCCAGCGCGGTGACGATAACTGCATGCCAGGCCGGGATGGCCCTGATCAATGCACAACTCAATGCACAAACCCACCCTTGATGAACCGCACGGGCTCGGCGTCCATGCGTGCAATCAGCGCGCTCAGGCCATCGGCCACTGCGCCAGCGCCGGAGGTGGCCTCGGCCACCGTGTCCGTGCGGCAGACCAGGTCGTCCTCCGACCAGCCCTGGGCGCCCGGACGCGATAGCGCGCGCAGCCAGCCGCTGCGGTCGCCCAGCCATTGCATGCCCTGCAGCTGCTCCGAGCCGCTGAGCAGGGCCATGGCCTGCCAGGCGCGCGGGTCGTTGACGGTGCAGTCCAGGGCGCTGGCGGCGCGGTTGCCGCCATCGGGTGACAGCTGCAGGCTGACCAGGCGCGGGTCTTCCTGCACCGGGCCGCTGCCTGCCACCACCCTCAGCCGCTGCTGGCGGCTTTGCCAGGTGCTCAGGCGGCGTGCGGGCTGGCCTGCGCACTGCACGGCCATGTCGGGAAGTCCCACGGGATAGGGCCAGCTGCCGGCGATCTGCAGCATCTGGCCTGCGGCGCGAGCCTTCATGAAGTCGATCAGGGCCCAGGCGTCGTCGCTGGACAGCCGGTCGGCCTGGCCGTGTGCCCGTGCGCCGTCGCCAGACTCCACGGGGCGGCGGTCATGAAGGATGGCCCAGAGCAATTCCCCATCTGCGCGGCGCCACAGCAGCGGGCTGGTGAAGTTGGGGGGCCAGACCGGCTGGCTGGCGGCCAGCGGGCCGTGGCCCCGGCCATCGGCACCGTGGCAGGCCGTGCAGTGCTGGGCATAGACCGCGCTGCCGCGCGCAATGCTCTCCACGCTGAAGCCCGTGGGCGAGGCATGGAAGCTGGTGGCATGCGCGGGCACCAGGATCAGGTCGGCACGCGGCCAGGGGGCCAGCAGCAGGGCGAGCGCGGCCAGCGCGGTCAGCACCAGGGCCGGCAGGCGGATGCGGCGCAGCACCAGGACCAGCGCCAGGGCCAGCACCAGCAAAACGATGGCGGTGACCACGGCCGCCAGCGACCACAGCAGGCCCCGGGCCTGGCCCAGGTCGATCACCAGGTTTTCGCCGGACAGGCGCAGGGCCCAGGGCCAGGCGGGCTGCCCATCCACCGTGCCGGCCAGGCCCAGGCCGTGCAGCAGCTGCAGCAGGCCGACCTGGGCCTGCTGCATGGCGCCGATCAAGGGGTTGAGCCAGTCGGGGGAGTCGCTGCGTTGCATCGGAGGCGGGCGCTACCAGGTCTGGTCCAGGCCCAGGTGGCGCAGGGCCTCGTGGCGCAGCTCGGACAGGCGGGCGTGGCCGCGCTGGCGCGGGTAGGGCAGGTCCACATCGATCTCGGCCACGATGCGGGCGGGCCGCTGGCTGAAGACCAGCACGCGGTGGGCCAGGAAGAGGGCCTCTTCCACATCGTGGGTGACCAGCAGCACGGAAAAGCCTGCGCGCTGCCAGATCTTGAGGATCTCGCTTTGCATGGCCAGCCGTGTCAGCGAGTCGAGCTTGCCCAGCGGCTCGTCCAGGATCAGCAGGCGCGGGTCGTTGACCAGGGCGCGCGCCAGGGCCGCGCGCTGGGCCATGCCGCCCGACAGCTGGTGGGGATGGCTGTCCGCGAAATCCTCCAGTCCCACCAGGCGCAGGGCCTCGTCGATGCGGTGGGACTGGCTGTCCAGCAGGCCGCGTGCCTGCAGGCCCAGGGCCACGTTGCCGCGCACCGTGCGCCAGGGAAACAGCGTGGGGTCCTGGAAGACGACGATGCGTGAGGGATCGGGCTCGGTGATGGCCGTGCCGTCCTGCGCCACGGCGCCGGCCGTGGGCGCGTCCAGCCCGGCCACCAGGCGCAGCAGCGTGGACTTGCCGCAGCCGCTGGGGCCCAGCAGGGCGACGAACTCGCCGGGCCGCACCTGCAGGCTGACCTCGTCGAGCACCTGCAGCGCGCCCTGCCCCTGGCCGAACCAGTGGCTGACGGCCTGCACATCGATGGCCGCGCCGGCTAGGGCCGCCCCGGCTAGGGCCGCCCCGGCGATGGCGGGCGTGGCTGCGGCGTTGGCGGCGTGTTCTGCGGCAATCACCATTTGACGGTTCCCTTCTGCCACGACAGCGTGCGGTCGCGCACGGTGAACAGCAGCGTGATCAGGCCCGAGCACAGCACGGCCATGACCAGCAGCGCCGTGTACATGTTGGCGTAGGCTGCCCAGCCCTGGGCCCACTGCAGATACCAGCCCAGGCCGGCCTTGACGCCCATCATCTCGGCCGTGATCAGCACCGAGAACGAGGCGCCCAGCCCCATGAACAGGCCCACGAAGACCTGGGGCAGGGCGGCCGGGATGGCCACGCGCAGCACCAGGAACCAGGGCGATGCGCCCAGCGTGCGCGCCACGTCGTAGTAGCTCTTGCTGACCGATGCCACGCCCGACCAGGTCAGCACGGCCACCGGAAAGAACGTGGCCAGCGCCACCAGGAACACGGCTGCCGAGTAGCTCGACGGCGCGAAGAAAAAGGCCAGCGGCAGCAGGGCCGAGGCCGGCACCGGCCCCAGGAAGCGCAGCAGCGGATGCACCCAGTAGCCTGCGATGCGCGACCAGCCTATCCACACGCCCGTGAGAAAGCCGATCACCGCGCCGAACACGATGCCGTTGAGCAGCAGCCGCAGCGAATACAGCGTGGACAGGCCCAGACGCTGCCAGTCCTCATGGACCACGTCGATCAGGCTTTGCGGTGGCGCGAAGAACGGCGGCGGCAGCGCGCCGAGCTTGGCCGTCAGCGTCTCCCACAGCGCCAGCAGCAGCGGCGCGGCCACCAGCCAGGCACCGGCCGGGCGCAGCCAGCGGTCGATGCGCCGTGCTGCCCGTACGGGTCGCACAGGCAGCACGGCCGATGCCAGTAGCAAAAGGGCCACGGCCAGGGCGGCAATGCCGAATTCCTGCGTGAATGCCCATTCGCTGAAGCCGATCTCCTTGTTGGGCCACAGCAGGGTCAGCATGCCCAGGCCGGCCCAGGCGGCGGCGGCCAGCAGGCCGGTGCGCCAGGGGCCGGGCTTGCGCGTGCCCTGCGCCTGTTCCCGTTCCAGGCCGGGTGCGGCATCCGTGGCGCCCAGGCGCCAGCGTGGTCTTGCGGTGCTCATGCGAGGACGTCCAGCGTGATGTGGCTGGCAAAGCGGCCAGGGTCGGTCTGCTTCTTGAGCACGCCGGCCGTGCGGAAGTCGGCCGCAAAGGCCTGGACCTCGTCGCGCAGCGGCTTGCCGTGCGGATGGTGCTTGAAGGTCAGCTCGGCCAGCAGGCGCTGCAGGTCCTCGACAGGCACCTTGGGCGAGTACTTGGCAAAGATCTTCGCCGTTTCATTGGGGTTCTCGGCGATGTAGTCCGAGGCCTGGGTCAGCGCGCGCACCACGCTGGCCGCTGCGGGCTTGTTGGCCCGGGCGAACTTTGCGCCTGCGCCGATCACGCAGCAAATGCTTTCGGCGTACTCGTTCTTGGCGCTGTTGCCCAGTTCGAGGAAGGTGCCGGGGTTGCGCTTTTCGATCAGGTAGAGATTGGGGTCGCCGTCGGCAATGGCCTGGATCTCGCCCTTCTTGGCGGCCACATCCAGCAGGTCGGCCGGGTAGACGCGCCATTCGATGTCCTTGTCCACATCCAGGCCGCGCTTGGCCAGGTGGATGGAATAGAACTGCTTGGCCGGGCTGTTGAGGTCGGCCACGCCGATGGTCTTGCCCTTGAGCGTGCTGGGGTCCAGCGTGACGCCGGCCGACTTCAGGCCCACCAGGCGCAGGCAGCCGCCGTGCACGCTGCCGATGAGCTTGACGTCCAGCCCCGCCTCCAGCGGCTTGATCCAGCGGTGGATCAGGCCCGCGCCCGCATCGGCCTTGCCCGTGGCCAGCGCCTCCAGCAACTGGTCGGCCGAGCCGCCCCAGTTCAGCAGTTCCACATCCAGGCCGTTGCGCTCGAAAAAGCCGCGCTCCAGCGCCACGGGAATGGGCGAATGGCAGAAGCTGGCCTGGCTCCAGGCAAAGGTGATCTTCTGGCGCGGCTGCGCCCCGGCGCGGCCGCTGAACCAGGCGGCCGATCCCAGCGCGCCGGCTGCGGCGCCGGCGCGGATCAGGGTGCGGCGCGAGAGCGAGGGCTCGGTCGCCTCGGGAGCATCGAGCGCCCCGAAAGCACCGCAATCGGCGCCATGGGCGCAGCGGCTGTCCTGGGTCCTGTTGATCTCGGTCTGGGTCTTGCGGGTCATGGAACTCCCTCCAAAGCAGTTTCGGGACTGCCGATGCTGTCCGCTGGGTGCCGTGTTTCCAACGACGCAAAACGCGCATCCATATGTGCGTGGCAACTAGGAAGGGCGCGGCCCGGCGACATGCGCAAACCGAATAAGCGAACGCGTTTTTCTTCGTAGTGCGCAGGGCGCGGGCTTCGAATAATGGGCTGCATCGACCACTCATACGGAGTCCATGCATGACCTCAGCGACCGGCACCGAGTCCGCCCCGCACGACGCAGCCAGCGATGCGCTGTGGCAGCAGGACACCCAGGCCCTGCACGCCGGCTACCGGGGGCGCGAGCAGCAGCGTAGCGCGGCCGTGCCCATCTACCAGAGCACCTCCTTCGTGTTCGACAGCGCCCAGCACGGCGCCAACCTGTTCGGCCTGGTGGAGGAGGGCGATGTGTACTCGCGCACGGCCAACCCCACGCTGGCGGTGCTGGAGCAGCGCATTGCGGCACTCGAAGGCGGCGTGGCCGCGCTGGCCCTGGCCTCGGGCATGGCCGCCATCGATGTGGCGCTGGCCACGCTGGCCAGTGCGGGCGACCATGTGGTCGTGGCCTCGCAGCTGTATGGCGGCACGCACAACTTCATCGCCCATGTGCTGGCCTCGCGCGGCGTGCAGAGCACGGCCGTGGCCAAGGATGATTTCCAGGCGTTGCGCCGGGCGATAGGGCCGCGCACCAAGGCCGTGTTCGTGGAGTCCGTGGGCAATCCATCGGGCGGCATGGCCGACCTGCGCCAGCTGGCCGATATCAGCCATGCGGCGGGCGTGGCGCTGGTGGTGGACAACACCGTGGCTTCGCCGCTGCTGCTGCGGCCCTTCGACTGGGGCGCCGACATCGTCGTGCATTCGGCCACCAAGGCCATCGGCGGACACGGCAATGTGCTGGGCGGGCTGATTGTGGACAGCGGCCGCTTCGACTGGGTGGCGCACGCGGGGCGCTACCCGCAGTTCAGCGCGCCCGAGCCGGCCTACCAGGGCTTTGTCTTCACCGAGAAATTTCCCGACCGCGCCTTCATCGCGCGGGCCCGTGCCGTGCTGCTGCGCAACTGCGGCGCGGCGCTGGCGCCGCACAGCGCCTTCCTGCTGCTGCAGGGCCTGGAGACACTGGGCCTGCGCCAGGAGCGCGCCAGCCGCAACACGCTGGCCGTGATCGATTTCCTGCAGCGCCATCCGCTGGTGGAGCGCATACACCACGCCAGCCAGAGCGGCCACGCCGACCACGCGCTGGCCCTGCGCCAGCTGCGCGGCGGGCATGTGCCGGCGCTGCTGGGCTTCGAGCTGCGCGGCGGCCGCCCGGCGGCGCGCGCCTTCTATGACGCGCTGCGCCTGTTCCTGCGCCTGGTCAACATCGGCGACAGCAAGTCGCTGGCCGCCATTCCTGCCGAGACCACGCACAGCCTGCTCAGCGACGAGGAACTGGCGCGCGTGGGCATTGCGCCCGGGCTGGTGCGCCTGTCCATCGGCATAGAGCACCCGCAGGACCTGCTGGCCGATCTGGAACAGGCGCTGGAGCAGGCGCAGGGCCATGCGGTGTTGGCTGCCGAACGCGGACAAGACCGCGAACAAGACCACGAGCAAGACCGCGATCAGCGCCTGGCGGCCTGAGCGCCCCTTCCTTCCCACTTCCCTGGCAGCACAGCATGAGCACCTTGACAGCCTCCACCCTCGAAGCGCCCGCCGCCACAGCGGCAACCTCGGCCCTGCCCGTCATCGATCTGCAGGCCCTGCGCGACCCGGCCACGCAGGCCCAGGCGCTGCGCCAGCTGGCGCGCACGGCGCGCGACACCGGCTTCTTCTACCTGGAAGGGCACGGCATAGGCCGGGACGCATGGCAGGGCATACAGCGGCGCGCGCGCGAATTCTTTGCGCTGCCGCTGGCGGACAAGCAGGCGCTGGCCATTGCCAACACGCGGCACTTCCGGGGCTATACGGCCGTGGGCATGGAGATCACGCGCCAGCGGCCCGACCAGCGCGAGCAGATCGACCTGGGCGAGGAGTCGCCCGAGATTCCCGCAGGCCCCGGCGTGCCGGACTGGAAGGGGCTGCAAGGCCCCAACCAGTGGCCGCAGGCCCTGCCCGGGTTCCGCGAGGAGGTGCTGGCCTGGCAGGCGGCAGCGCATGGCGTGGCGCTGGAGCTGCTGCGCCACTTCGTGGCCGCGCTGCAGCTGCCCGAGGGCGCGCTGGACGCCCTGGTCAGCGGCCTGCCTGCGCACCGCATCAAGATCATCCACTACCCGGGCAGCGAGCTGGGCGCAGCAGGCCAGGGCGTGGGCGCGCACAAGGACGGCGGCCTGCTGACCCTGCTGCTGCAGGACGAGGTGGGCGGGCTGCAGGTGGAGACGCCGGCCGGCTGGGTCGATGTGCCGCCGCGCGACGGGGCCTTCGTCATCAACATCGGCGAGATGCTGGAGCTGGCCACCAACGGCTATCTGCGCGCCAACGTGCATCGCGTGCTGGTGCCGCGCGCGGGCGTGCAGCGCTACTCCATCGCCTACTTCCTGGCGCCGCGCCTGGACCTGGGCCAAGTCCCGCTGCTGACCCTGCCGCCCGAGCTGGCCGTGCTGGCCACGGGGCCGCAGAGCGACCCGGACAACCCGCTGTTCAGCCATGTGGGCGAGAACGCGCTCAAGGGCCGCGTGCGCTCCCACCTGGATGTGGCCCAGCGCTTCTATCCCGAGCATTTCGCCCGCCTGCAGGCCCAGGCCCGCGCGGCCGGCCGTGAGCTGCACCCTGGTGCCTATTGATTCTTGAAAGGACTGTGCGATGGACAAGCGAGTATTTCTGCGGGGACTGGCGGCGGGGGCCTCGGTGGCGGCGATGTCAGGCGCCATCCGGGCCGCGCAGGCCGGCCCGCTGCGCGTGGGCGTGCGCGGCGGCGTGGACGAGGAAATCTGGGAGGTGGTGACCCGCGTGGCACGCGAGCAGGGGCTGCAGGTCAAGCCCGTGGTCATCAGCGGCGCGGCCAGCCCCAACGAGGCGCTGAACAACGGCGACATCGAGGCCAACTCCTTCCAGCACGTGCCGTTCCTGCGCGACCAGAACCAGCAGCGCGGCTACCGGCTGGTGGCGGCCGGCGACACCTACATCTCGCCCATCGCCTTCTATTCGAAAAAGCACAAACGCCTGGCCGACCTGCCCGCAGGCGCGCGCCTGGGCATTCCCAACGATCCCAGCAACCAGACGCGCGCGCTGGTGGTGCTGCAGGACCAGGGCATCCTGAAGCTGCGCGAGGGCTTCGACCCCTTCAAGGGCACGGCGGGCCTGGCTGACATTGCCAGCTACCAGAAGAAGGTGCAGCTGGTGGAGGCGGCCTCGGTGGTGCTGGCGCGCTCGCTGGACGATCTCGATGCCTCGGCCATCGTCAACAGCTTTGCCTACCAGGCCGGGCTGATCGCCACGCGCGATGGCATTGCCGTCGAAAGGCGCGAGCGCAATCCCTACGTGAACATCATTGCCGTGCACGAGCGCGACCGCGCTGCACCCTGGGTCGCGGCCCTGCTGCGCGCCTACCAGTCCGAGCCCGTGCGCCAGTTCATCGTGAGCAGGTACCAGGGATCGGTGCTGCCGGCCTTCTGAGGCGTGTAAGGCAATGAAGATGGAACAGGCGGCGGCCGGCGAGCCCCATGCAATCGATGCGCTGCAGCGGCCGCACATCGTCTTCGAGGGCGTGCGCAAGCACTACCCGGGAACGGGCAGGGGCGCGGGAAGGAGCGCGGGCGAGCCCGTGCACGCACTGCAGGCGCTGAGCTTCGAGGTGTCGCGTGCCGAGGTGTTCGGCATCATCGGCCGCAGCGGCGCCGGCAAATCCACGCTGCTGCGCACCATCAATGCGCTGGAGCGGCCCAGCAGTGGCCGCGTGCTGGTGGACGGCACCGATGTCGCCACGCTGGACGAGGACGCGCTGGTGGCGCTGCGCCGGCGCATCGGCATGATCTTTCAGCACTTCAACCTCCTGTCCTCGCGCACGGTGTACGAGAACGTGGCCCTGCCGCTGCAGGCCGCAGGCTGGCGGCCCGCGCTCGTGCGCGCGCGGGTGGACGAGCTGCTGGCCCTGGTGGGGCTGGCGGACAAGAGCGGCGCCTACCCGGCCCAGCTCTCGGGCGGGCAAAAGCAGCGCGTGGGCATTGCGCGCGCGCTGGTGCACGAGCCCGAAATCCTGCTGTGCGACGAGGCCACCTCGGCCCTGGACCCCGAGACCACGCAGTCCATCCTGGAGCTGCTGCGCGAGATCAACCGCAAGCTGCGGCTGACCATCGTGCTCATCACGCACGACATGGCCGTGATCCGCGAGGTCTGCGACCGCGTGCTGGTGCTGGACCAGGGCCGGCTGCAGGAGATCGGCGAGGTCTGGAAGCTGTTTGCGGCACCGCGCTCGGAGGCTGCGCGTGCGCTGCTGCGGCCGCTGCGGCAGGCCTTGGCGGCGGACCTGGAACTGGTGGCGGCGGCCGATGGCCCGGAGGCCGTCGCCGTGCTGGCCATCGGATGGGCCGACGGCGGCAGCCAGCAGGGCCTGCCGCTGGCGCAGCTCCAGGTGCTGGGCCCGCGTGCCCGTTTGTTGCAGGGTGGCCTGGACTGCATGCGCGGGCGTTCGCAGGGCCGCCTGCTGGTGGGCGTGCCGGTGCAGGATCTGCCCTCGTCGCTCTCCCCGCTCTCGCCGGACGCGCTGTCTTCCCTTCAACAGGCGCTGGGCGCCGATTCACTGCAACTGCTTGGCCATGTCCCTGCCCCCGCTCGATAAATACCTGCAGGCCTTTCTGGAAACCCTGCTGATGGCGGGCGCGTCCTCGCTGATCGCCATCGTTGCCGGGCTGGCGCTGGCCATCGTGCTGCACACCACGGCGCCGGGCGGGCTCTATGCCAGGCCGCGGCTGTACCGGGGGCTGTCGGCGGCGGTGAACATCGGCCGGGCCATTCCCTTCATCATCCTGCTGGTGGCCCTGCTGCCGGTGACGCGCGCCATCGTGGGCACCACGCTGGGCACCTGGGCGGCGGTGGTGCCGCTGTCGGCCAACCTGATTCCGTTCTTTGCGCGCATCGCCCAGGTGAGCCTGGGCGAAGTGGACGGCGGCCTGGTGGAGGCGGCGCGCGCCATGGGCCTGCGCCGCCCGCAGATCGTGCGCCAGGTGCTGCTGCCCGAGGCGCTGCCGGGCCTGATCGGCGGCATGACCGTGAGCGTGATCGCCATGGTCAATGCCTCGGCCATGGCGGGCGCCGTGGGGGCGGGCGGCCTGGGCGATCTGGCCATCCGCTACGGCTACGAGCGCTATGAGACGCGTGTGATGTTCGAGGTCATCGTCATCCTGGTGGCCCTGGTGTCGGTGCTGCAGTTCGGCGGCGAATGGCTGGCGCGCCGTGCCGACCACCGGCGTTCGATCTCTTGAGATGATTTGGAAATAACAGACTGAATTTTTATTATTTTTGGTTTTTTCGACTTGTCTCGACAATGGCCTGCAGCAGCATTCGGGCTGCTGATTCTTTTCCGAGATGCTTCGATGACCCACACCACACGCCCCGCCTGGCCTTCCCCTCTTGCCGGCCGCACTGCCATGAAGCCTGGCGTGGCCATCGTCTGTGGCGTCCACCATGTCCAGCTGTCCTTTCCGGCGCGCGCCCAGGCGGCCATGGAGCGCTTTTATGGCGAAGTGCTGGGCCTGTCTGCCCTGACCGTTGCCGGGCGTCCGGGCCTGAGCTTTCTGGCCGGCGGGCAGCGCATTGATCTGGTGCCCTACAAGGGGCAGTCCGGCGGCACCGAGCGCGCGGCGGGCAACCTGGTGCACCTGGCGCTGACGGTCAGCGACGTGGATGCGCTGCGCCAGCAGTTGCTGGTACACGGCTGCCTGGCGCTGGAGGTGGCGCCCGTGAGCGAGGGCCGGCGCTGCTATGCGCGCGACCCCGCAGGCAATCTGATCGAGCTGCTGGAGCTGCCCCGCGAGGCAGCGGCCGATGCTCCGGATGAGCCGGCCGTGGCCTGTTCGGCCTGAAAGCCTCTCGCCGTCCCCCTCTCTCTTCCCTTTCTGCTTTTGCCTTCCACAGGCCCGGGCCGCACCGGCCCCGGGCGGAGCCTTGCCCATGAACTTCCAGCAACTGCGCTATGTGCGCGAAACCGTGCGCCGCGGCTACAGCCTGACCGAGGTGGCCCACACGCTGCACACCTCCCAGCCTGGCGTGAGCCGTCAGATCCGCGAGCTGGAGGAAGAGCTGGGCGTGGAGATCTTCATCCGCGCAGGCAAGCGGCTGACCGGGCTGACGCCGCCCGGCGAGGCGCTGCTGCCCATCGTCGAGCGCCTGATGCTGGAGGCCGACAACCTGCGCCGCGTGGGCGCCGACTTCAGCGCCAGCGAGCAGGGGCGGCTGTCGATTGCCGCCACCCACTCGCAGGCCCGTTATGCGCTGCCCCATGTGGTGCGCGACTTCCGCCAGCGCTATCCGCAGGTGCGCCTGCACCTGCACCAGGGCTCGCCCGAGCAGGTGGCGCAGATGCTGCGCAGCGGCGAGGCCGACATCGGCGTGGCCACCGAGGCGCTGGCCGGCTATGAAGGCCTGGTGGCGCTGCCCTGCTACCGCTGGACGCACGGCGTGGTCGTGCCGCCCGGCCACCCGCTGCTGCAGTCGCAGCAGGCGCTGACGCTGGAGGCGCTGTCGCGCTTTCCCATCATCACCTACGAGCAGGGCTATACGGGCCGCGC
This sequence comes from Delftia sp. 11MD, assembly GCF_050907895.1. Classification (NCBI taxonomy): domain Bacteria; kingdom Pseudomonadati; phylum Pseudomonadota; class Betaproteobacteria; order Burkholderiales; family Comamonadaceae; genus Delftia; species Delftia sp. 11MD. Next base: position 1,133,066 of record NZ_CP194333.1, read on the forward strand.
CCACATCGACGAGGCCTTTGCGCGCGAGGGCCTGGAGCCCGACGTGGTGCTCACGGCCATGGACGCCGACGTGATCAAGACCTATGTGGAGCTGGACATGGGCGTGGGCATCGTCGCCTCGGTGGCGCTGGATGCCGAGCGCGACCAGGGCCTGCGCACGCTGGACGCCGGCCACCTGTTCGAGGTCAACACCACGCGGCTGGGCCTGCGCAAGGGCGCCTGGCTGCGCGGCTATGCCTATGCCTTCATCGAGACCTTCGTGCCCACGCTGACGCGCGAGGTGGTCGAGCAGGCCGTGCGCCAGGGCGTGGAGCCCGAGTAGGCAGACGAAGGGGGCCGGCCTCAAGCCGGCTCGCGCGCCATCTCCAGCAGGGTGTCGCCCGTCACGCGGTAGCGGATCCACTCGGTCTGGGGCAGGGCGCCCAGGCGGTCGTAGAACTCGATGGAGGGCAGGTTCCAGTCGAGCACGCTCCACTCGAAGCGGCCGCAGTCCTTCTCGACGGCGATCTGCGCCAGGCGGCGCAGCAGCGCCGTGCCCGCGCCCAGGCCGCGCGCCTCGGGCGTGACGTAGAGGTCTTCGAGGTACAGGCCGTGGCGGCCCTGCCAGGTCGAGTAGTTGAAGAAGTAGACCGCAAAGCCCACGGGCTGGTCGCCATGCAGGCAGATCAGGCCAAAGACGGCGGGGTTGTCGGCAAACAGGGTGCGCTTCACATGCTCTGGCGTGGCCAGGACTTCATGCTCGGCTTTTTCATAGACGGCGAGTTCGCGCACGAAGCGGACGATGAGCTCGGCGTCATCGGGGGTGGCGGGTCGGATCTGTAGGGTGGTAGTCATTCAAACGCGGGGGGACACGGGGAGCCCGGAAAAACGGTATTGCGACGCAAGATGGCGCCGCAATCTCCGGTTTTAGCCGATTTTCACGGCCGTGTCCGCCAGGGGCTGTTGCACCGGAAGGGGCAGGAACTGGCGCAGGATCTGGAAATGGTCCTCGAAGAACGCGCTTTCCATGGCGGGCAGGTCGCAGACGGCCACCCAGCGCGCCAGTGCCGCATCGTCGCCGCCCTGCACGGGCGGCAGCGAGGGCAGCACGCCCAGGTCCAGATAGTGCACATGGGTGATGGTGCGTCCGCGCAGGCTGCGGTCGGGATGGTCGAAGACCTGCACGGACTGCAGGGCCGCCTGCAGGTCGGCCTCGCTGAGCGTGGAGCAGGTCTCCTCGCGCAGCTCGCGCAGGCAGGACTGCCACAGCGTGTCGCGCGGCTCCAGGAAGCCGCCCGGCAGCGCCCACAGGCCCAGGCCCGGGGCATGGGCGCGGCGTATCAGCAGGATGTGGTCCTGTTGCGCGCCTTCGTGCGGCACGCGGCAGCGCAGCAGTGCGTCCACGGTCACGAAGACGGGCGGGTAGGGCGCCGCAGCCCAGGCCTGGCGGTACCGGGCCAGCATGCGCCATTCCTCGCACATCTGCGCATGGACGGGCGTGGTGGCCCATTGGCGCAGGAACTGCAGGGTGGCGGGCGGCACCTGGGCGGCCAGGGCCTCGAAGTCCACGCCGGATTCGCCGAAGTAGATGTCGCGCAGCGGCGTGGCGTCGAACTGGCCCAGGCGCGGCAGGCTGATCAGCTGCCAGCGCGGAAAGCGCGCCAGGTAGCCGCTGGTCGCGTCCTTGAAATGGCCGACCAGGGCCACGCTGGCGCCTTCGGGCACGCAGGACTGCACGGCCTGCTGCACGGCCTGTACCCACAGCGGCTCGTTGTAGTAGTCGCGCACGGGCACGCAGTGCAGGCGGGCCGCGTCGGCCGGCGGCAGCGCCTCGCGCAGCATCTGCGCGCGCTCCTGCCAGCTGAAGGGGTTCTTGGGATTGGGCGCCTGCCAGGCGCTGCCCAGCACGACGACGATCTGCTCGGCACGCTCCAGCGCCGCGCGCAGCAGGGCCATGTGGCCGTTGTGCAGCGGCTGGAAGCGCCCGATCAGCACGGCGGTGTGCACGCGCTCGCTGGTGGCCGGGGTTTCGGGGGGGGCGTCCATGGCGGCAGTCTCTTGCATAAACAGGCTCGGTGGCTTCACTCTGGCTTCATTCGTAGTGGGCGGCAATGGGCATCTGGCGGCCGGTGCCGAAGGCGCGCGGGCGCACGCGCAGTATGGGCGGGGCCTGGCGGCGCTTGTACTCGCTGCGGAAGATCATGCGCTTGACGCGGTCAACCAGCTCGGCCCCGCCGGGTTGGCCCAGCAGCTGGGTCACAAAACGCTCAGCCGTGCCGTACTCGGCGGTGGACAGGTGCCGGCCCTCGATGGCGTATTTGAGGATTTCGTCCAGCACCGCATAGGGCGGCAGGCTGTCCTCGTCCTTCTGGTCGGGTGCCAGCTCGGCCGAGGGCGGCTTGTCGATGATGGCCTGGGGAATCAGCTCGCGGCCCGCACTGTGGTTGATGTGGCGAGACAGCTCGAAGACCTCGGTCTTGTACAGATCGCCCAGCAGGCCCAGGCCGCCGTTGGTGTCGCCATACAGCGTGCAGTAGCCCACCGAGATCTCGGACTTGTTGCCCGTGGTCAGCAGCAGGTGGCCGAAGGCGTTGGAGTACTCCATCAGCGTGGTGCCGCGGATGCGTGCCTGCAGGTTCTCCAGCGGCAGGCCTCGCAGCGGCTGGCCGAAGCTGGCCTCGAACTGGCGCGCATAGCCGTCGACCAGTTCGCGTATCGGGTGCTCGTGCAGCGTGATGCCCAGGTTGCGGCACAGGATCACCGAGTCATCGACCGAGCCGCTCGACGAAAAGCGCGAGGGCATGGTGACGGCCACCACGTTGTCCGCGCCCAGGGCCTCAGCGGCCAGGGCCAGGGTCAGCGCGCTGTCTATGCCGCCCGAGCTGCCGACGACGGCGCGCGTGAAGCCGCAGCGGCGCGCATAGTCGCGCAGGCCCAGCACGATCTGGCGGCGGTAGAACTCCATGGTGGGCAGGCCTGCGGCCGTCACGCTCATGCAGGGCTGGCCGGCCGCGTCGAGGAAGCGTCCGTCGCCGAACTGCAGCGTGCGCAGGTCCTCCACGAAGCGCTCGGCTTCGAAGACCACGCCGCGCCCGGGCTCCACCGCGAAGGAGGCGCCGTCGAACACGATCTGGTCCTGGCCGCCGATCTGGTTCACGTAGAGGATGGGCAGGCCGTGGCGCGTGGCCGCCTGGCCGAAGATCTCGTGGCGCTGCTCGCGCTTGCCCAGGTGGCTGGGGCTGGCGTTGATGCTGACCACCAGGTCGGGCGCGGCGTCGGCCATGCGCGCGAAGGGGTTGGTGGCGTAGTCGGCTCCGGCGTCGTTCCAGCCGTCCTCGCACACCAGAAAGCCCACCTGGGCCTGTCCTATGCGCAGCACCTTGGCCGCGTCGGGGCCGGGCTCGAAGTGGCGGCGCTCGTCGAAGATGTTGTAGGTGGGCAGCAGCTGCTTGTCGTAGCGCAGGCGAACGGCGCCGTCCTTGAGCACCAGCAGGCTGTTGTGCAGCGGCTTGCCCGGCCCGCTGGCGCGCGTGGGCGCGCCGATGACCCAGTGCAATTGAGGCCACTGGCGCGTGGCCTGCAGCAGTTGCTGCAAGCCTTGCTCCAGGCGCTCGCGAAAGGCGGGCTCGTCCAGCAGGTCGCCTGGGTAGTAGCCGCACAGCGACAGCTCGGGAAAGACCAGCAGGTCGGCCTGCGCGTGCGCGGCGCGGGCAGCGGCCTCGGCCATGCGGGCCACGTTGCCGGCGATGTCGCCGACGGTGGGGTTGAGTTGGGCAATGGTGATGCGCAGCATGAATGGAGCTTTGGCGGTGTCGGGCGGTGTCAGACGGCGACAGGCTGGGCCAGGCCGAAGACCTGGCGCAGATAGGCCAGATAGGTTTCGTCGTTGCACAGCGTCTTGCCCGGCGAGTCCGAGATCTTGGCCACGGGCTGGCCGTTGGCGTGGGTGAGCTTCATCACGATGTTGATGGTCTCCAGCCCCATGTCGTTGGTCAGCCGCGTGCCGATGCCGAAGCCCAGCTGTATGCGGTCGGCAAAGCGCTGGTACAGGGCCAGGGCCGTGTCCAGGTCCAGCCCGTCGGAGAACACCAGGCGCTTGGCCTGCGGGTCTATGCGCAGCTTCTGGTAGTGGGCGATGGCCTTCTCGCCCCAGGCATATGGGTCGCCCGAGTCGTGCCGCAGCCCGTCAAAGAGCTTGGCGAAGTACATGTCGAAATCGGCCAGGAAGGCATCCATGCCCACGGTGTCGGTCAGGGCCACGCCCAGGTCGCCCCGGTACTCCTGCACCCAGTCCTCCAGCGCGGCGATCTGGAAGTCGCGCAGGCGCACGCCCTGGGCCTGGTAGCTCTGCAGGTACTCATGGGCCATGGTGCCGATGGGCACGATGCCGAAGTCGCGCGCCAGCAGCACGTTGGACGTGCCCTTGAACCACTGCGCCGTCTGCGTGGCAAAGGCCTGGACCACCTCGCGCTGCCAGGCGCCCGAGAAGCGCCGGCGCACGCCGAAGTCGAACAGCTCGAAGGGATTGCGCAGCCTGGCCTCGCAGGCCAGGTGGCGCAGACGCTCTATCTTGCCGGCCAGGCGCCTGCGGCCTTCGGCCAGCGCCGCCTCGGCGTCGAAGCGCCGGAAATACAGCTCGTTGACGATGGCCAGCACATAGATCTCGAAGCCCATCACATGGACCTGGGGGCCCTTGGCCTCGATGTGCAGGGTGTCGCCATCGGCCCAGGCACGGATGAAGGCGCGCTGGAACTGGAAGATGCGCAGAAAGTCGATGAAGTCGCTCTTCATGAAGCGCAGCCCGCCCAGGTAGGCCAGGTCTTCGGGCGTGAAGCGCAGCGCGCACAGGGCGTCCAGCTCGCGCTCCACCTCGGGCAGCAGCTCGGCCAGCGGGAAAGCGGTCTTCGTGCGGCAGACGAATTCGTACTCGGCCTCGGTCTGGGGATTGCGGTGCAGCATGGCCTGCCACATCGTGAATTTGTAGAGATCGGTGTCGAGCAGGCTGGTGATGATGGGAGCCATGGTGCGATGCTGGGGAAACAGGAAAGGGGGCTGCGCGCGTGAAGGCGGTCCGCCCCTACAGGTGGAGTTCTTGGCTGGAGGCCAGCCGCAATCCGCGGGCCTGCATGGCTGCTAGAAAATCATGGTGCGCGGACTCGAAGCCCGGCACCGGGCTCATGGCGTCGTGCATCAGCACGATGCGCTCAGGATGGGGAAGGTGCTCGACCAGATGCTCGACCGTGGAGCGCACGCAGTGACTGCTCGCCTCGCCCGCGACCACCAGCATGTCTGCCTGGGCCAGCCGCTCCAGCAAGGCCGTATTCAGCAAGGTCGCCGGATCGGCAGGGTCCGGCACCTCGGCCAGCAGCGCGCTGTAGTGCTCGGTCCAGGGATTGAGCCCCTTGAAAACGTTGTACACGGCGCGCTGGCGCTGCTGCTGCCAGTCGCCGCAGGCCGCCAGCACATCGGCATGGATACCGTGGCCCCAACTGCCCACCTCGCAGTGCACGGGCCAGACCATCAGCATGTAGCGGCTGCTGGCTTCGAGTGCATCCAGATATTCCAGGCTGCGCTGCAGCGCCTCGGCGTTGCGTGGCCGGAACACCCCCGCCCGCACCTGCGCCGCCGTGATAGGGGTGAACGGCACTACCTCGCTGCCATCGCCCTGCTGCCAGAAGGCGGGGTGGGCAATGTCATAGCGCTGGTGCGAGTCCAGCGTCACCGTGATGGCGTCAATTCTCGCCCCCTCGCGCCGTATCCAACCGGCAAGCCGCTGCATGTCGGCATGGGCGCCCGCCACGGGAAGGCTGGGGCGTTGCCGATCGGGGTACCAGTCGTCAGGCAGGTCGCAGAAATCGTTCTGGGGGTCTATGACCAGGAGCTGGGTGGTGGAGGGCATGGGCAAACGCCACGGAGCGCAAGACGTTAAAAGCCGAGTGTAGTGTTGTCCTGGAGTACCTGCCTCATCGGTGGCGGTTCGGGCGGAAAGCTGTTTCAGCGAGCTTTCATATGGTTACCCGTTGCCAAACTACAATCATGAGTTTTTATGTGTACGCAATTATTCGCTTGAATTTTTACCCACACCGCAACCACTCATGAGGCCGAGCGTGTAGTGAGCAGTTCGGTGCAATAGTTTTTATTGGAAACAATGGCATCTCTGCAAGCTACAACGGCGTTTATGGGGGTGGGGTTGGCCGCGCTGATCCTGTACCTGATCCGGCGCGACCATCTCTACCTCATGCACGGCCTGTTCTGGGTGGTCGTTGCCGTGGCTGCAGTGGTTTTGGGGGTCTGGCCGGGTTTGATCGACAGGGCTGCTCGGCTGCTGGGCATCAGCTATCCGCCGGCCATGCTGCTGCTGCTGGCCAGCATCGTCCTGCTCATCAAGGCCTTGCATGCCGACATGGTCAACACCCGCATTGAACGGGACGTGCGCCGGCTGACCCAACGACTGGCAATGCTGGAAACCGATGCCGAGCATCAGCGAAGTGCTGGCACCGCGTCTGATGAAGCTTGGGCAGGACACGATGCATCAAGGTAAGGAACCTGCGGCGATTTTGCCAGTGATCCTTTGTGGTGGCTCTGGTACACGGCTGTGGCCTCTGTCTCGCGAGACCTACCCAAAACAGTTCCTGGCTTTGCCCGGCAAGCGCTCGATGCTGCAGGAAACCGTTCTACGCTTGCAGATGTCGCCAAGCCGGCGCATGCTTCCGGAAGTCAGGTCGCCAATGCTGGTCTGCAATGAGGAGCATCGCTTTCTTGCGGCCAGCCAACTGCTGGAAGTCGGCATAAAGGATGCCTGCATCCTGCTGGAGCCTTCGGGGCGCAATACGGCGCCCGCCCTGACGCTGGCGGCTTTGCAGGCCGTTTCTTCCGGCGAAGATCCCGTGCTGCTTGCCATGCCTGCCGACCATGTGATGGCTGATGTGCAGGCGTTTGCCTTCGCCGTTGAGCAGGCCTTCCAGATTGCCGAGCAGGGGGCCATGGTGACGTTCGGGGTTGCGCCTGATCGCCCTGAGACCGGGTACGGCTACATCCGAAGGGGTGAGCCCTGGCGGGGCGAGGCAGGCGCATTTCGCATTGCCAGTTTTGTGGAAAAGCCTGACAGGCCACAGGCTCTTCAATACCTCGCTGGCGACGACTATTTCTGGAACAGCGGGCTGTTCATGATGCGCGCCAGCGTGTGGTTGCATGTCCTCGGACAATGTCGCGCAGACATTCTTGCCGCCTGCCAGGCCTCCATGAAGGAGGCTCGGCACGATCTGGACTTCATTCGTCCGGGCGTAGACAGTTTCGAGGCCTGTCCAAGTGATTCCATCGACTACGCCGTGATGGAGCATCTTCCGGGTTGTCCTGCGCTGGGCGTGGACGGCTGTGTCATGCCGCTGAGTGCGGGCTGGTCGGATCTTGGCGCCTGGGACGCACTGTGGGATCTACAGGAGCGCGATGCTCAGGGTAATGCCCTGATGGGGGATGTACTGGCCCATGATTGTGCTGATTCCTTGTTTGTCTCCAGCAGTAGGCTGGTGGCCGGGGTGGGGTTGGAGCAGATCGTTGTTGTTGAGACGCCCGACGCCGTCCTGGTCGCAGACAAGCGGCGTGCGCAGGATGTGAAGCAGATCGTGGCGAAACTCCGGGATTCGGGTCATGAGCTGGTGCAGACGCACAGAAAGGTCTACAGACCCTGGGGCTGGTATGACTGCCTCGATGCCGGCGAACGCTTTCAGGTCAAGCGCATCGTGGTGAAGCCAGGCGCGAGCTTGAGCCTGCAGCTCCACAGGTGCCGTGCCGAGCATTGGGTCGTGGTGCAGGGGACAGCCGAGGTTACCAATGGCGAGGACATCTACTTGCTGGGTCCGAATCAGTCGACCTATATCCCGGTTGGAAGAGTTCACAGGCTTGCCAATCGGGGCGAGTGCCCGCTGGAGATCATTGAAATCCAGTCTGGAGACTATCTTGGTGAAGACGACATCGTGCGCCTTGAGGACAACTACGGCCGGCGGGCCACGGCCAATGGCGCCGATATTGATAACGGATAAACCGATTTTTTCTTCGCTTGAAACATGCAAATAGACAAAGCAAAGATTGCTGTTGTGGGGCTAGGCTATGTGGGTTTGCCGCTGGCCGTCGAGTTCGGCAGGTGCCGCGATGTCCTTGGTTTTGACATCAATGTGGCGCGTGTCGCTGAGCTGCGAGGCGGCCAGGACGCCACCCTGGAGGTCAGTCCTGACGAACTGAAGGCTGCCCGGCGGCTGAAGTTCAGCTCAGACCCGCGAGACCTGGCGGATTGCCAAGTTTTCATCGTGACCGTACCAACGCCCGTGGACAAAGCCAACCGGCCTGACATGACGCCACTGGTCAAGGCCAGTGAGACCGTGGGGCGTGCCATGCCGCCGGGTGCCCTTGTGATCTACGAATCCACTGTCTACCCGGGGGCTACCGAGGAAATCTGCGTGCCGGTCCTCGAGCGCTTCAGTGGCAGGGTATTCAATCGTGACTTCTTCTGCGGATACAGTCCTGAACGCATCAACCCAGGCGACAAGGTCAACACGCTGACCAAGATCAAGAAGATCACTAGCGGCAGCACTTCCGAAGCCGCCGATGCGGTGGATGCCCTGTATGCCTCCATCATCGTTGCAGGCACCCACAAGGCCAGCAGCCTGAAAGTAGCAGAGGCGGCCAAGGTCATAGAGAACACGCAGCGTGATCTCAACATCGCACTGGTCAACGAACTGTCGGTGATCTTCGAGCGCATCGGAATCGATACGTTGGACGTCCTGGAGGCCGCTGGCAGCAAGTGGAATTTCCTGCCTTTCCGACCGGGGCTGGTCGGAGGCCATTGCATAGGAGTGGATCCTTACTACCTTACCCACAAGGCGGAGGAAGTGGGATACCACCCCCAGGTCATCCTGGCCGGACGCCGCATCAACGACAACATGGGGCGCTATGTGGCGCGCAACACCATCCGCCTGATGCTCAAGAACGGTATGGATGTTCCGCGGTGCCGCATCGGCGTGCTGGGCATCACCTTCAAGGAAAACTGCCCCGACATCCGCAACAGCAAGGTCGTGGACATGATCCGCGAGTTCGAGGCTTGGGGCGCCAACGTGGTCATTGCCGACCCATGGGCCAGTGCCGAGGAGGTTATGCATGAATACGGCCTGCCTCTGGGCCGCATCGATGCAGACAATCCTGTCGATACCTTGGTGGTGGCCGTCGGCCACAATGAGTTCCGCCAAGCCTTGCCGCAGCAATTGCGCAAGTTCTGCCGTGGCGATAGGCCTGTGCTCGCCGATGTGAAAAGTCTTTTTTGCCGGCAGCAGGCTGCCGATGCCGGCTTCACCGTATTCCGCCTGTAAGCCGGGCTTTCAACGCTGACTCTTGCTCATGAAAAACTTTGCTCTCATCGGGGCTGCCGGATACATCGCACCCCGGCACATGCGTGCCATCAAGGAAACGGGTCACAACCTGTCGGTGGCCTATGACATCAACGATTCGGTCGGCATCATCGACAGCATTTCGCCGCAGAGTGATTTCTTCACCGAGTTCGAGCGCTTCATGGAGCACGCCCAGCGCCTCAAGCGCGATCCGGCTTCGGCGCTGCACTATGTTTCGGTGTGCTCTCCCAACCACCTTCATCACGCTCACATTGCCGCAGGCCTGCGCCTGGGATGCGACGTCATCTGCGAAAAGCCACTGGTTCCCACACCCGCTGTGCTGGACGAGCTGGCCCGCATCGAGGGTGAAACGGGCCAGCGTGTCTACAACATCCTCCAACTGCGCCATCACGATGCCATCCTGCGGCTGCGCGATAAGGTGGCCGCAGCACCCAAGGACACCAAGTTCGATGTCGAGCTGACCTACATCACCTCGCGCGGAAAATGGTATCTGGAGAGTTGGAAGGGCGATCCACGCAAATCCTTCGGCGTGGCCACTAACATCGGTGTGCATTTCTTTGACATGCTGCATTTCATCTTCGGCAAGCTGCAGGACAACCGCGTCCATCTCAACGAAGAAACTAAGGCAGCCGGGTATCTGGAATATGAGCGCGCGCGAGTCCGCTGGTTTCTTTCCATCGATGCCAACGATCTGCCAGAAGAGGTCAAGGGCAAGAAGCCTACATACCGGAATATCGACATCAGCGGTGAGCAACTCGAATTCTCGGAAGGCTTCACCGACCTGCATACCACGAGCTACCGTGAGATCCTTGAGGGCCGAGGCTATGGACTTGCGGATGCGCGGCACTGCATTGAAACCGTGGATGTCATTCGCGGTGCAGCGGCGGTACGAGGCGACCCCGACCGAGCCCATCCCTTTGTTGCATCCATTCGGTCATGAGCTATACGGTACACCCCAGCGCCATTGTGGATGAGGGCGCCAGCATAGGGACGGACACGCGCATCTGGCATTGGGTGCATGTCAGTTCCGGGGCAAGAATCGGTGCCGGCTGCTCTCTGGGGCAGGGTGTCTATGTGGGCAACGATGTTCAGGTGGGGGACAACGTCAAGATACAGAACAATGTCAGTGTGTATGACGCAGTGACGCTGGAGGATGACGTGTTCTGCGGCCCCAGCATGGTTTTCACCAACGTCTACAACCCCCGCTCGGCGGTGGCGCGCAAAGACCAGTACCGGCGCACCTTGATAAGGCGTGGTGCGACCCTTGGCGCTAACTGCACTGTCGTCTGCGGCGTGACCGTGGGGCGCTATGCCTTCATAGGCGCTGGCGCCGTGGTCCAGCGGGACATGCCCGATTTCGCGCTAGCCGTCGGCGTGCCTGCTCGTCAGATCGGATGGATGAGCCGTTTCGGGGAGCGACTGGACCTGCCGATGGCTGGCGAGGGGGAAGCTGTTTGCCCGCACACTGGCGACAAGTACACGCTGTCCGGCGGCGTGTGCACTCTGGAGAAACAAGGAACTGAAACGTGACTGCCAATCTTCCGCAATCCGCCGTCGAGCGCATGGAATTCATTGATCTCAAGGCCCAGTACCGGATACTTCGGAAAGATATCGATGCCCGCATCCAGCGAGTGCTGGAGCATGGCCAATACATCCTGGGGCCGGAAGTGGGCGAGATGGAGGCGCAACTTGCTGCCTACACCGGGGCCCGGCACTGCATCAGCTGTGCTTCCGGGACCGAAGCTCTTCTGATGGCGCTGCTGGCGCTGGACATCGGGCCCGGCGATGAAGTGATCACCACGCCGTTCACGTTCGCGGCGACTGCGGAGATGATCGTGCTCGCCGGAGCCAAGCCTGTCTATGTGGATATCGAGCCGGACACCTGCCTGATGGATGCCGCTCAGATCAAGGCCAAGATTACTCCGCGCACAAAGGCCATCATGCCGGTATCGCTGTATGGGCAGGTTGCCGATATGGATGCGATCAACGCCATCGCGCAGATGCATGGCTTGAGCGTCATAGAGGATGCGGCCCAAAGCTTCGGCGCCAGCTACAAGGAGCGCAAAAGCTGCAATCTTTCCACCATCGGGTGCACCAGCTTCTTCCCCAGCAAGCCTTTGGGTTGCTATGGCGATGGTGGTGCCCTGTTCACCAACGATGATGGATTGGCAAAGGCGTTGCGTGAAATAAGGGTGCATGGACAGGAGCGGCGCTATCACCATACGCGCATCGGCGTGGGAGGGCGCATGGATACGATCCAATGCGCAGTCATCCTGGGCAAACTGCAGCGCTTCGAGTGGGAGATCCAGCGCCGCCTGGAGCTGGGAAGGGCCTATCGCCAAAAGCTGAGGGACGCAGGATGTGCCGCCGGACTGATTTCCGTGCGCGAGGGCCGGGATTGCGTCTGGGCCCAGTTCACCGTGCTCGTGGAGGACAGAGCCGTGGTTCAGCAAAAACTCCAAGAAATGGGGATACCGACGGCAGTCCACTATCCATTGGCGCTGAACAGGCAGCCGGCATACCGCGATGATCAGTCGGCGATGGATACGCCTCACAGCCACTGGGCCGCAGACCGGGTCATGAGCCTTCCCATGAGCGCAGACCTCAGCGACCAGGATCTGGGCCGCGTCGTCGCAGCCATGGCGTCCATCTGACTCTAGTCCGAGAAAAAATGTACAGAGATAAAAAAATCACCGTCGTTGTGCCTGCATACAACGAAGAAACGCAGATTGCCCGCGTGATAGAGACCATGCCCGACTTTGTGGACATGATTGTCATTACGAATGATTGCAGCAAGGACCGCACGTCTGAAGTCATCAGAGCCCATCCTGGATATGCCGCCGGCAAGGTCACCTTGCTGGAGCATGAAGTGAATCAGGGTGTTGGTGGAGCCATTGCCACGGGCTACAAATGGGCGCGCGACCAGAGTTACGACATAGCTGTCGTCATGGCCGGTGATGGACAGATGGATCCAGACGATCTGCCCGCCATCCTCGATCCCGTGGTGGATGACGAGGCCGACTACACCAAGGGCAATCGGCTGGTCACGGGAGAGGCGTTCCGCAAGATCCCGAAAATCCGCTTTTTCGGCAATTCCGCCCTGTCGCTGTTCACCAAGATCGCATCGGGCTACTGGCATGTGGCGGACTCGCAGACGGGCTACACCGCCATCAATCTGACGGCGTTGCGAGCCATTAACTGGGATCGAATGTACAAGCGCTACGGGCAGCCAAATGACTTGCTGGTCAAGCTGAACGTAGCAGGCATGCGCGTGGTGGACGTGCCGATAGAGCCGGTATACAACGTTGGCGAGAAATCGGGCATCCAGGTGCGCAAGGTGGTCTTCACCATCGGTTCTTTGCTCGTGCGCCTGTTCTTCTGGCGGCTCAAGGAAAAGTACATCATCCGCAACTTCCATCCGCTGGTGTTCTTCTATGCCTTCGGCTTCTTTGGAGTGGGGCTCAGTGCGCTGCTGTTTTTGCGCTTGGTGTGGCTGTGGGTGGATCTGGGCCATGTGCCAGAAATCACGTTCCTTAGCTGGTTGTTCTCCTTCTCCCTGGGCTTCAACTCACTGTTCTTCGCCATGTGGTTCGACTATGACGAAAACAAGCACTTGAATCCTCCGCTGAAACACCGCGACACCGCCAACAAGCGCTCCACGCTGGCATGATCCGTGCCCTGAGCGCGCAGTTGCTGCACAGCCTGCGTCACCAGAAACTGTCGCAGGACATTGCCTATAGCTTGGGCAGTTTCGTGGTGCTGGCCATCAGTGGCATCGTTATCAACATCGTTGTGACTGCACAGCGCGATGTGACCACATTGGGCGTCTTCAACATTGCCTATGCCGTGTACATTCTCGCCTCGCAGTTTGCGGTGTGGGGCCTGCACTACTCGGTGCTAAGGCACACGGCCTACCACCAGAACGATGCGTCCGAACGCGGTCGGATGCTGTGTACGGCAGGTGTTTGCGCCGTGGGCATGGGGCTGTTGGCCGCCGTCGGGGTCATGTTTGCTGAGCCGTTGTTCTTGCGGATCTTCCAAAGTGAAGTGACTGCCCGGGCCATCGGCAATGCGGCGCTGGGACTGTCGGTTTTCCCTCTCAACAAGGTACTGTTGGCCTACCTCAATGGGCTGCGGGCCATGAGGGCGTTCTCCGTGCTGCAGGCCTTGCGCTACTTCCTGGTCATGCTGCTGGTCGCCGGCATTGCGTCCACGTCTATGCCTGCCGAGACGCTGACCCTGTGCTTTGTGGTGGCGGAAGCAGGGACGGCGCTTGCCGCGATGGCCTTCATTGCCCGGTACAGACTCGCGGGAACCTTGGGATTCACTCGTACCTGGGCGCACACGCACTACCGGTTCGGTTCCAAGGGCTTGGTGGCAGGCATGTTCACGGAGATCAACTCTCGTGTGGACGTGCTCATGATCGGCTTTTTCCTCTCTGAACGGGAAACCGGGATCTATAGCTTTGCGGTGATGCTGGTGGATGGCCTCTACCAGGTGCTTGCCATGGTCCGTATCAACTTCAATCCCATGCTGGTTGCAGCCCTGCGTGACGGAGACCACGGCGCAATGGTCAAGCTGAGACGACAATCTGCAACCTACGTGCTGCCGACGGCGCTGGTGCTGGCTGCCGGGCTGCTGCTCGGCTACTACCTGTTTGCGACCTTCGTCATGCCGTCCAAGGGACTCATGGAGGGTTTTTCGGCGCTTGTGGTGTTGCTGTGTGCACTTGTCGGGGTATCTTTCCTGGTGCCCTTCGACAATCTCATGATGGTGTCGGGTCATCCTGGCTACCAGACAGGCCAGCAGATGACAACCGTGACTGCCAATGTGCTGGTGGCAGCGGCGCTGCTGCCTTCACTCGGGATGGCAGGTGCCGCCGCAGGGACGGCCGCGAGCTATGTGGCCGGAACGGCGATGCTGATCTATCTCGCCAAGCGGATCCAAGGCTGGAATCTGCTGGCCAATACTTTTAGGGCTTAGACATGTGTGGCATTTTTGGAGTGGTGGCTGGTGCAGGTAGCGACATCGGCCGCGAAGAGTTCGACCGATTGCTGACCCGTTTGTTCCTGACATCGGAATCACGGGGCAAGGAGGCTGCGGGCGCCGCCTTTTGCTCCGGCTCCAACATTCAGGTTATCCGCAAGGCATTGCCGGCATCGGAGTTACTGGCCCATGAGGAGTACAAGCGCTTCCGGGACGACGCACTTGCGCAATTGGCCTCGCCGGTAGCTGGCGCTCTTGCGGTGATCGGACATGCCAGGCTTGTGACGAACGGGCTGCAAGGCATCGATGCCAATAACCAACCCGTCGTCAAGGGCGGAGTCGTTTGCGTTCACAACGGCATCATCGTCAACGAGCCGCAGCTTTGGGCAGAGCAGCCGGCCTTGGTGAAGGAGTCGGACGTGGACACGGAAGTCGTGGCCGCCATGCTGGACCAAGCCATTGCTTCGGGCATCTCCGTGGCAAGTGCCGCCTCTTCGGTATTCGGCCGCATCTATGGCGAAGCTTCGCTTGCCGTACTGTTTTCTGCCCGGCAGAGCATGTTGCTGGCCACCAACACGGGATCGCTGTTCCTTGTTGCAGACGTATCGCGTAAAGTGGCTTTCTATTGTTCCGAAGCGGCTATTGCTCGCAAAGTCATAGAACAGATGGGGGGTAGTTGGAAGGCCTGCACAGTGATGCAACTCAAGGCCAATACCGCCTTGCTGATTGACCTGACCACGGCGCAGCCGGGGACCCATTTTGCAGTGGGAAGCGATGCAGCCCCCGCCGTCGCTATGCAGGATGCCGTGCCGACAGACTCCGGCCGCCGCACCATCATCACCAGTACGGATCTGGTGCAGCAGCGCTGGCGCAGTATGCGGCGCTGTACATGCTGCATCCTGCCCGAGACCATGCCGTTCATCAAGTTCGATGCCGATGGCGTATGTAACTACTGCCGCAACTATCAGCGCCAGTCACTGGTTGGTGAAGATTCCCTGCTGCGGCTGCTGGACCAGTACCGCAGCAAGAACGGCGAGCCCGATTGCCTGGTCGGCTTCAGCGGAGGACGTGACAGCAGCTATGGCCTGCATCTGTTGAAGACACGTTATGGAATGAGCCCGGTTGCATACACCTATGACTGGGGAATGGTGACCGACCTGGCTCGACGAAATCAGGCAAGGCTATGCGGCAAGCTGGGCGTTGAGCACATCTGGGTTTCCGCAGACATCAAAGCCAAGCGCAAGAATGTCCAGCGCAATGTGGAGGCATGGTTTCGGCGTCCCGATTTGGGAATGGTGCCGCTCTTCATGGCCGGTGACAAGCAATTCATGTGGCATGCCAATCGGCTGATGAAGGAAACGGATCTGCGATTGATGGTATTTTCGACGAACCATTACGAGCGAACGGATTTCAAGACGGGATTTTGTGGCGTGGCCCCGGCATCCTCGGGAATAAAGCTGCACAGCATTTCTTCGTTATCCAAAGCGAAGATGGTGGCTTACTATCTGAAGAATTATCTGTTGAATCCTGGTTATATCAATGGCTCCCTGGGCGATACATTTACTGCATTTCTTTCCTACTATTTTGTGAAGCAGGATTTTTTATATCTATTCGATCATGTTTCATGGGATGAAGAGGAAATCAACAAGGTATTGATCGAGGAATATGAATGGGAGCTTGCCAAGGATACGCCGACCACATGGCGCATCGGGGATGGCACGGCACCATTCTATAATTATATTTATCAAACTATTGCGGGATTTAGCGAATATGAAACCTTCAGAAGCAATCAGATTCGTGAAGGTGTCATCTCTCGTGAGGAGGCGCTGAGGTTGGTGGAGGTGGAGAATCAGCCGAGAATAGAATCCATAAGGGAGTATTGCAGTCTGATTGGAGTGGATTTTGATATCGCCATGCGTACGATTGACAATGTCCGCAAGTTGTACTGAACCGCGCGTTGTGCAGCAATGCTGATCAAGATAGGTTGGCGACTATCCTTTGCATGTCCATAAAAGCCATTGACATTTAGAAAAACCGGATCATGTCTTTGACGATATTTGCCTGCTTGATGCTACTTTCAACAGCCGCCGGCTATGCAGCTGCGCGTCTGGTGCCTTGGCGCAGCGATTGGCATTTGCGCTGCCTTGCACTGCCGCTTGCCATCTTGTTGGCGCCATTTCTGCTCGGACTGTCAGTAATGATTGCTCTGGTGATTTTTCCCGGAGCGGAGCCTCAAAATCATGTGAAGGCTGCTGCGGCTGGTTTGTTGGTCCTCGCCTTTGGCTTGATCTTCGTGAAAAGGTCTCTACTGCCAGCGGTCAAAATGGCTCCAGCACCTAGAGGTGTGTGGTTCTGGCTGCTGGTGTTGGTGCTCGCAGCATGCGTGACGGACTTGCTGTATCTGGTTTGGCGGTTGCCCTTGACGGAAAATGATGCTCTGGAGTATGGCTTGGTTGGCAGGGCGATCTATGAAGCTCGCAGCCTTGCCGTTTACCCTCTGCTGGATCAAAGTGCATCTTCGTCAGGTTTTTTTGCTCCCTGGACGCATCCTCCGCTGTATCCCTCGCTGATTTATGCAGCCTATGCACTGCAAGAAAGTGCCGCTGTGTCTGGCTGGATGAAGCTTGTGGCGCCCTGGTTCTTGCTGGCTGCCGTGGTGGCCGTCATTGGCATGGGACGCCTTCAGAGTCTTCGCGCAGGGTTGATGGCTGGAGTTCTCTTGGTGAGTATGCCTTTGCTGGCCACGGGGGCGGAAACTGCAGCCATTGATTCACTTCCCGTTGCAGGTATGGCCCTGCTCATGATCGGGCTTGTGGGTTTGGACAGGGCGCACCGTTTCGCCGGAATCTATATGGGGGTGTTTGTCGGCCTTGCCCTGTGGACTCACTCACAGGCTATTCTGTATCTTCCCATACTAATGGCTGCCTTGGTGCTGACAGGTGGTATGCTGAATTGGCGATCCTCCCTGCGCCTTGCATTCTTCTCCTTGCTGGTGGCACTTTTGTTGGCTGGCTATCCTTATTGGCGAAATTTTGCCATCTATGGCACTCCGATTTCAGATAATCCTCTGGTATTTTCCCTGCCAAGCCTGGATTGGGACGGATTTTTCAAATACACGCGCTCTATATATGACTGGAGCAGCAGGCTGCAGTATGGTGTGTTCAAGGGATTAGTCGCAGTTCACAACTATGGCTTTATTTTCTGGATGGGAGCGGTGGCGTTGCTCTATCTGCTGTTCGCAGGCCGCTTGCGGCGTTGGTGGGGGGATGCGGGGAGATTGCATTCATTGAATGGAGCAGATGGCTCCATTCTTGTATCTCTGGCGATCTTGGTAATTTATTATGCAGGGGTCCTGTCATCCATATTCTTGAGTATGGATCTCATGATCAAGAACGACAGGTATTTGCTGGTTGTTGCACCACCCATGGCATTGCTGGCAGCGTGCGGAGTGGCGAGGCTTCTCGGTGATGGAAAAGAGGGATATGCGCTCCAAAGCAGGACGGTAAAATGGGGTCCGGTTGCAGTCATGACCACGCTATTCCTTGGTCACGCCGCTGCCTTTTTGCTTTACGGTAATTTGGCTCAATGGCTGCAGTTGCTGGAGATAACCAGACCGGATCCACTGAAGCCCCTGGAAGTGTCATTTCGAGAAAATCCTTTGGATAATTGGCACAGTATCCAGATAGCACAGAGTCTGCATGAGTATTCCTCGCCGGAAAAACGCGTTCTGGCGATGAGGCCGGCAGACATGTTTTACTCAAAACAAAGAATGCTCAGCTATCTGGATCCCTCGATGGTTCCAATTTATGGACAAAAGGAGTCGCATGAACTGAGGGCTCAGCTTCTGGCTATGGGGGTGAATCTGGTGCATGTCCAAAATTATTTGATTCCTCCTTTGACAAACTCTGGATTGATGGGCTTGCTGGCGGACCCGGATCTGACTACATTGGTGAAGGATTCTCAGTTTAACCAATTGTATGCGTTGAAGCTTCCATCCAAAGATACGCCTCATGCCAGGGGTGAGCCGCTGGATCTGAAGGCATGGTCGTGGGTGGAATATCCACGCATAGGTGTTGGTGGGCCGGCATTTTCATTGGGTAGCCGATTCTACAGGGTTGCCCAGCTTCCTGATTATGCATTCTCCGAAAATCGGCTGTTGGCCAAGAGTTACAGCCACATGCTGGAAGTGGGCCAGGTAGGGCGTTACGCGGCAATTGCCGGTACAAAGGCTGTGCCTATCGAGGTTTATCCTGAGAAGGAGTATCTGCTCGATTTCGATACAGAAGGCGAGGGATTCTTCCGAATATGGGTCTGGTTGCGCGGCAAGGATTCGGATGAATGGTCAGGGCCGAGCTTGGCTGGGGATTTTGTGCTCTCACCCCGCGTCGAGGAACTGAGATTCAAGCGGCGCATGAAGATTCCAAAAGACATGCACCGTATACGTATCGGTATAGAGCGTTATGGAATATCTCGGTTGGAGCTGAAGGATGCCCGGTTGCAGCAGCTGGCAGATTAGGCCCGCTGAACCAATGAGAAGATGCTGAAATCCATGAGTAAGAATTTTTTAATCTTGATGACGTTGGCCCGAAGAGTCATTGTGCCTCTAGCAGGGGCTGCAATGAGCTTAGGCTGGATTTCCGGGGCCTATTCTCAGCAGTCAGCACCTGTGCCAGTGGAGGCAGTGGGCATTCCTTCGATCATCACTGATGCAGAAATCCGTGGCGTGGTGCTTTTTCGGGGAAATTCCTGGCGCGTGGTGCGCGAGTTTCCTGGCGGATATATCGATGTGTTCCAGAAAGGTGCTCAAGGCATAGGCTGGATTCCAGTTGATTTGAAACTGGATTGGCGGAGGCGCATCCATCCCATGCAGATCGGTGAGGGGCGATCTGGCGAGTTGCTTATAGCCAGTTATGACGTTGTAGATAATTTACCCTCTGGTCGTAGTCAAGGGGTCGTGACGAATGGAATCGATGTCTGGCGATTGGACCGTCGGCCATCGGGAATGCCGGAGCCCGAGCGGATGCACGCCAATCTGCAGATAGGCGGCGTTGACTCCCTGCTTTATGCGGATTTCAAGGGCCTTCCTGCCAAGTTATGCGGGGAGAATCAGTGCTATTCGTGGACCTCTGCACATGATCTGAAAAAATGGAAACTCGAAGGTCTGGCCAATTATGAGTTTGTCGAACTGATATTCAGTGGGGAGCAAGCGGCGGCATTGTTGCGTCAACGGCATGATGACAGGCAGTCGGGGCCATTGGATGCAAATTATTCAAGTTATAAACTATCGAAATTAAAAATCGATGGTGCAGATATTTCATCGATTCCGGATGAGGGCATTCCTTGGGGATTGTATTGGAAAGATGGACAAGCGACCTATCATATGGCGACCGCAAAGGAGCAGTATCGCAAACTGTTTCTTTATGATCTGGCACGCATGCCTTTTTCTGGTGGCATGAGTTTTGGTAGCAATAATCTGGAGGGACGTATCGCTTGGGCACAGGTCTATTACCTCAATGGGATGATGTCCGTGGTTGGGGGGGCGGCCAAGGCGCTGTTTGATGCGCCTCCTGCGGGGCTGCGTGAGCGGGTTTTGCAGGAAGTGCAGTTGATTGCGGATCTCTGTGAAAACTCCTACCCTGGTTACCTTGTCAAGCGTTATTCACTGGACCGAGAGCCGCTTGAAAGCGTTCTCCATTTGTCCAGAATTGCATCGATTCTCGTCAGGGCGAAAGAGACCTCAGGGTTTCAGCTCAAGCAGTCCTGCATGAGCAGCTTGAAAAGGAGATTGGCGGCTTTCGACGGTACGTTGGAGGATCCCATGAAAATCGAGTTGGGTAGGCAAAAACTTCCTTACCTGCGTTTGCGCAAAGGTATTCCGTTTTGGGCAGATGGAATGAATGTTCCATATAACTATGTTTCTGCTTACGCCGAAGGTGTTCTAGCCTTGGGGGCCGATGAAGGCACCAAGAAGCAATTAGGCAAGATGCTGGAGGTTGTCCGCCAGCTGGAGCGATTGGATGGCCCTCAGTATCCTCGGACATGGCGTTATTGTGGCGGAATCTGCGATGAGGGCTGGAAGCGGGAGGATGCCATTTCAGTAAATGCTCCATCTTGGGCCGGAAATGGTAAGGCTTTGGCCCATGTGAGCTACAGGACCATGGATGCACGTGCCATCCTCGAGTTGGCACGGGCGAGGCCAGGTAGCGTGGATAGGCGCCTAGTTAAACATTTTCATGAATTGACGAGTACAGGCTGGCTGCTGCCATCAATGAACGAGGTGTTCTCTAAATCAGGCCCTATCGCCCTGATTTCCCCTGATGTGGCTCGCCGTTATGCTCGTTCCAGCGCGCCTTGGGAGATTCAATCCGCTGTCTGGGCTTTGAATCAATTGGCGCTGGATGCAGTAAAATAATATCGTATTTGCATTGCATAAATGGCTATTTATGAGAATAAAGGTGGGTTGGTGGATTTTTTGAGTATTCTTCAATGAAGCAATTGCGAAACTTTTCCGCCGATGTTTGGGCATCTTTGCATCTTTGGCGATTCTGGGTCCATTTGGGATGGGAGGATATTGCTCGGCAGTATCGTCGCTCCATTCTTGGCCCAGTCTGGATAACGCTGAATACAGGAATATTTATTCTGATATTTGGTTTGATAGGCGCTCAGCTCTTCAAATCTGGAGTGGATGAGTATCTTCCATATCTATGCGTAGGGCATGTTGTTTTTACCTGCATGTCGTTGATGATCAATGAAGGTTGTCAAGTTTATATGCAGGCCAGCCCTTATTTGAAGCAGGCACCATTTCCAAAATTTACTTTCGTTCTTAGGGTGGTCTGGCGCAATGTGATCATGCTTGCGCATAACGTACCCATTGTGCTGCTGGTGATTGGATTCACTTCGGGGTTGGGTCGTATAAAGTTTGGGTGGTTGCTATTGGGCCTAGTGCTGGTGTTGTGCTGCTCTGTGCTGCTTGTCGCGATATTGGGGCTTATCGCGGCACGGTTTCGTGATGTTCCCATGATTGTGACAAGTGGCATGCAGATCGCCTTTTTTGTCACTCCAGTAATGTGGCGTCCTGAGCAGCTGACAGAGCGCGCCCAACTTGCAGCATTGTTGAACCCCTTGGCTGCGTTGCTGGAGGTAATAAGGGCGCCGATGCTTGGAGCGGTGCCATCGACCGCTGCCTGGCTTCTGGTGCTGGCGACCCTGGTGGTGCTCTCTGGCCTTTGCGTGCTGCTCTATGTGATTGGGCGACGCAGGATTGTCTATTGGATTTGATGCACCATGGCTTATCTCGAAATGTCCGGCGTTTGTGTGGATTTCCCGGTTTTTTCCTCACAGTCGCGCGGCCTGATCAATTCCTTGTTCCGTTTTGAACGCTCTGTACAGCAGCGCATTGAGGCCAAGGGTGGTGGAGGGGTGACTGTCCACGCTTTGCGTGACATCTCACTGCACCTCAAAACGGGTGACAGGGTCGCGCTGATCGGTCGCAATGGTGCTGGCAAGACCACGATGCTGCGAGCAATGTCCGGGGTCTATGAGCCCGAACAAGGGGAGATTCGATCCAGCGGAAATATATCGGCGCTTACAGACCTGATGCTGGGAGTCGACCCGGAAGCCAGTGGCTATGATTTCGTGATAACCCGAGGAATCGTGATGGGCTTGACGAAGGCGCAGGCCAAAGGGCTGTTTGCCGATGTGGAGGCTTTCACTCAGCTAGGTGACTACCTGCATCTTCCAGTACGCTCCTACTCCACAGGCATGCTTTTGCGTTTGGCGTTCGCGATATCCACGGCCATTGTCCCGGATATCCTGCTGATGGATGAAATGATCGGTGTCGGTGATTCCCAATTCATTGAGCGCGCGAATCTTCGACTGAATAAGCTGATGAGCCAGGTAGAGATTCTTGTTCTGGCATCTCACAACGAGGAGATCCTGCGTGCTTTCTGTTCGACGGGCGTTGTGATGTCAGAGGGACGCATTGTCCATACCGGTCCTCTTGCGGAGTGTCTTGCGCTTCATAACGAACCGACCTTGCCAGCTACTGGCCTGTCCTGACTCAGGGGAATCCTGATATATGTGTGGTATTGCCGGTGGTGTGTGGGAGGGCTCCGATGTCGTTGCCGCGAGCCGGCAGCTGCATTCCAGTCTGGCGCTTCTCGTCCAGCGAGGTCCTGATGATGAAGGGCGCGATATCCTGCTCTTCAGGAATCGGGTGGTTGCGTTGGCGCAGCGGCGGCTTTCCGTCATTGACTTGAGCGCTGCAGGCCATCAGCCCATGTGGACTACTGACGGTCGGTTTGCATTGGTGTTCAATGGTGAAATTTACAACTATCGGGAACTGAGAAGGGAGCTGGAAGCTCTCGGGCGGATGTTCAGATCCCACTCTGATACAGAGGTTCTGCTACAGGCTTGGTGCGAGTGGGGAGAGGCGGCATTGCCGCGGCTGACCGGCATGTTTGCTTTCATTGTCTTCGATCGGCTGACAGGGCAATTGCATGGCGCCCGTGATGCGTTTGGGATCAAGCCGCTTTACTACTGCATGAGCGGTCGGGATTTCTGTTTCGCATCCGAGGTGCCTGCGCTTCAGGCACTCAGCGCACGCAAACCGGATCTGGACTGGCAGACTGCTTACGATTACTTGGCCCATGGCAGCTATGACACAGGTAGCCGAACTTTCTTGCGTGATGTCCATGGGCTGCCTGCGGGGTGCTGTTTCCTCTATGACGTCGCCGGTGGGCAGTTCTCGCAGCGTGCATGGTGGAGCCCGACTATTGCGCCGGTTCAGCGTTTGTCCTTGGATGATGCAGCGCAGGAGTTCAGGCGCCTTTTACTGGACAGCGTGCGTCTGCATCTGCGCAGCGATGTACCAGGAGGGGCGGCCCTGTCCGGAGGTCTGGACTCTTCGGCGATTGTCGGCTGCATGCGCCATCTCGAGCCTGATGTTCCCATCCATACCTTCAGTTTCATCGCGAAGGGCAGCGCGGTATGCGAGGAGCGCTGGGTTGATATGGTGAATGCCCAAGTAGGTGCCGTGGCCCACAAAGTGTCGATTGCTCCTGAGGAGTTGCTGACCGACCTGGATGACATGATTGCCGCGCAAGGAGAGCCTGTTGGCAGCACCAGTATTTATGCGCAGTATCGCGTGTTCCGTCTGGCGCGAGAGCATGGCACGATTGTCACCCTGGATGGCCAGGGCGCAGACGAGTTGTGCGGCGGCTATGTGGGTTATCCAGGTCCACGCCTGCGCAGCCTCATCGACGAGGGGCAATGGGCGCAGGCCCTGGACTTCCTCAGGGCCTGGGGCAAATGGCCGGGACGCAACCCCATGGACGGGCTGAAGGCTGCGGTGGCCGAGCTAGTGGGAGACGGGGCCTACCAGTTGCTGAGGCGGCTCAACGGCGCCGGGCCTGTGCCAGCCTGGCTTGATGGAAATGTCCTTCACGAAGCCGGTGTGTCGCTGCAGTTTCCACGGCCCATGTCAGCCGTGACGGCCCCGGGCAGGCGCATGTGTGCCGAGTTGGCGCGCTCGTTGCACGGAGTGGGCCTTCCTGCGCTGCTACGTCATGGCGACCGCAATTCCATGCGGTTTTCCGTGGAAAGCCGGGTTCCATTTCTAACGACATCTCTTTCGGATTTTCTGTTGACCTTGCCCGAGGAGTATCTGGTATCTGCCACTGGAGAGACCAAGCACCTCCTAAGGCGTGCCATGCGGGGGCTTGTCCCGGACGAGGTGCTCAATCGCAGGGACAAGATCGGCTTTGCCACACCCGAGAGAGACTGGCTGATGCAGATGGCTCCCCAGGTGCGTGACTGGTTGCGGGCTCCCCTGGATTTGCCATTCTTTCGGCAGGACGAGGTACTCAAGGCTTTCGATCAGGTAGTGGCAGGCAGCAGGCCTTTCAGCTGGCAAGTCTGGAGATGGATCAATTTCGCGCGCTGGCATGCCCACCAGTTCGGAGGATGAGCAGTGGCGCGAGTACTGTTGCTGTCCCTGTCCAGTCTCGAATCGGATCCGCGCGTCATGCGCCAGATCCGGGCCCTGGGGCAGGACCACGAGTTGCATGCGCTGGGCTTTGGAATGAAGCCGGTAGGCGTGCATGCGTTTACGCCCATTGCACAGGAACATGGTGGGGCGGTCTCCACGTTGTCCAATGCATTCTTGCTTGCAGCGCGCTTGCATGACCGCTACTACTGGCGCCATGCACAGATTCGCGCGTTAATGAAGGCTGCGCGCCATCTGCACGAAACCCATTTCGACCTTGTGCTGGCCAACGATGCCATGAGCTTGCCTGCGGCGCTGCGCCTGGCAGCTGGCGCACCTGTCTGGCTGGATGCGCACGAATATGCACCACGCGAGTTCGAGGATCGGATCGCCTGGCGCCTCTTGCTGGGTCCTTTTTTCGATGCGATATGCCGACGTGACCTGCCAAGGCTGGCACGCATGAGCACGGTATGCTCGGGGATAGCGCAGGAATACAGCAAGACGTATGGCGTGCCGGTTTCGGTTATGCCCAATTGCCCCGAGCCTGTCGACCTGCCCGTGCAGCCCGTGCGCGAAGACCGAATCCACATGATCCATCATGGTGCGGCCATTGCGTCGCGCAAAATCGAAGGCATGATCGACTTGGTGAAGCATCTGGATGGGCGTTTCCACCTTGATCTGATGCTGATGGAGCATGACCCTGCTTACATGGCGTGGTTGCGGCGCCAGGCCGAGGGGCAGGACCGAATTCGCTTTGTTCCTCCTGTTGCCATGCCTGAGATCGCTCTGCGCAGCAACGGATATGACATCGGCCTATTCCTCTTGCCACCATCAAATTTCAATTACCGCCACGCACTGCCCAATAAATTCTTCGAATTCATGCAGGCCCGTCTGGCGATTGCGATTGGCCCTTCTCCTGAGATGAAAGCCCTCGTTCAGGCCTTGGGTTGTGGTGTGGTTGCCCCTAGCTTCGAGCCGCGAGCTCTTGCGTCCGTGCTGAATGCGCTGACCAGTGCGCAGATCCATCGCATGAAGCAGCAGTCCGGCAAGGCGGGCTTGCGCTTCAATGCTGTCGCAACAAGGGAC
Organism: Delftia sp. 11MD; assembly: GCF_050907895.1. Taxonomy (NCBI): domain Bacteria; kingdom Pseudomonadati; phylum Pseudomonadota; class Betaproteobacteria; order Burkholderiales; family Comamonadaceae; genus Delftia; species Delftia sp. 11MD. Next base: position 1,158,500 of record NZ_CP194333.1, read on the forward strand.
TGGCTGTGTGGCGAAGTGCGCGCATTGCTGGCAGGAGAAGCTGCCGGCTGCGATCCCTTCGGTGCGGGACAGGGAGTTTACTGATATGAGGGCACTTGTTCTGGGGACTCAGTCTTTCATTGACGGTGGCCCCAAGGTGGGGACGCAGTATCTGGCCCAGGCGCTGGCCGCTGCAGGTTGGCAGGTAGACTATCTCCCGACGCTCTCCTCGCCCTTTGACCTGGTGGGGCGCAAACGGCATGCGCGCCTGTTGCGGGCATGGGTGGGCAAGGGCGCTTCAGAGATAGCGCCGGGGCTGACTGAGTGGAGTGCGAAGGCACTCTTCCCTGCGCATCGCCTTTTCCTGCGGATGGCATGGCAGGCACGCTGCTACGGACTCCTGCTGCCGGCAAGCCTGCGCCGCACGCGCTTTGATGTATGCCTGACGGATGTGGCTCCCAATATGCTGCTTGCGCCTCAGATCGCGGCACGCGTGCATGTCTGCCGCCTCAATGACTGGCCCCAGGGGTTTGCAGGGGACTTGCATCCGGTTGCCATCGAGGCGATGGTTTCGACCTTGCGGGGGCCGGTATTCAGCGAGGTGTGGGCCGTTTCCGGCCCGTTGCAGGATTACTCGCACCAACTCAACCCACGGTTGCCTGTCCTATGCCTGCCCAATGGCGTGGATGCGGGGTTGTTGATGCCTGCTGAAAGCCGAAGATCTCCGCGCCGCGAATGCAGTGCTGTCTATGTAGGTGCAATGACGGCCTGGTTTGACAGGGCACTGCTGTGCGAGGTCGCGGCACTGATGCCGGACTGGAGTTTCGATATCTATGGGCCGGGTGGTGCATCTCGGCCCGGTGATCCTCCAAATCTGCATTGGCGAGGAGGCCTCTCGCGGGAGCGTCTGGCGCAAGTCCTGCCATCCTACGAAGTCGGGCTGATACCTTTTTGCGATCCCCAGGGGCGCATGCGCTATGTGGAGCGGCCTTTGAAATTCTATGAGTACATTGCGGCGGGACTGGGCGTGGCCTGCACGGATTTGGGCGCATTGAGGGGGGGAATGGCAGGATGGGCATGCTTTGGCAACGGACCAAAAGACTTCGCCCAGGCAATACGGGAAGCCCGGCTCCAGGCGTCCACGCTCTCCCCGGATGACACCGTGAAGTTTGTTCAGGAGAACGCTTGGCACTCGCGTGCGCAGGCGATGTTGGAGCGTCTGGATACATTGCTGGCATGACCGAGACCGACAACAAGCACTTTTTGCTGTACGACTTCATGCAGGTCGCCGGAGGCGCGGAGCGTGTCACCCTGACCCTTGCCCAGGCGCTACCTGGCTTTGAAACCTTGGTGAGCCGCTGCTATGCGCAGGCTCAACCCTTGCTGGATGCCTCGCCCGTACCTGTGAGGGAGTTGCGTGGGGGGTGGTCGTCTGTGTTGCCGCGCGTTCTTGAAAGCATGTGGTGCTTTCGATTCCGGGCTCGATGCCTGCGGGATGCACAACAAGTGGTGTACAGCGGGTTTTATTCCCCACTGGCTGTCTGGCAACAGCGCAGTGGGCAGCGCATTTATTACTGCCACACCGTTCCTCGCTATGCCTACGATCTTTATGAAAGCACGTTAGCCCAGTACCCCGTGGTGGTACGTCCCTTGTTTGCGCTGTTCGTGCGATGGTTCCGCTGCCGGTATGAAGCAGCCATCGGACAGATGGATCGCATCCTTGTGAACTCTGAAAACATTCGTCAGAGGCTGAAGCACCACACGGGACTGGAATCCGAGGTGGTATATCCGCCCGTAGCCACGCAGCACTTCAGACCTCTCGGCGACAAGGGCTACTATCTTTCAACCGCACGCCTTGTGCCCAACAAACGTGTAGATGTCATCGTCAGTGCTTTCACTCGCATGCCCCAGCACAAGCTGGTTGTGCTATCGGGCGGCCCGGATCTGGAGCGACTGAAGGCCTTGGCTCAGGGGGCGGAGAATATTGTGTTCACCGGCTGGCAGACAGATGAGGCACTGCGCCGCTGGGTTGGCGAAGCCCGGGCTGTGCTCTATTTGCCTGTGGATGAGGATTTCGGCATGTCACCCGTGGAGGCCATGGCTGCAGGCAAGCCAGTTATAGGCGTCGCACAAGGAGGATTGCTTGAGACCGTGACAGCCGGTGAGACCGGATTTCTCATAGCAGACCCGCCTACGTCCGATGCCGTTGTGGCCGCTGTTGCTGAGGTGGAGCAGGCGAGGGGTGCGCGGATGTCTGCCGCCTGTATTGCATCGGCCCAGAGGTTCACGGAATCGCGCTTTGTACAGCGCATGCGCGCGGAACTGGGGATGGAGGCTCAATGATGAAAGTTCTCACCGAGAGGCTTTGCCTGAGCCAAGATGCGCCAGCCCCAGCAAGCTGGACACCGCCACATAACGCAATGCATTGGTCCAGGACTGGAACATTTTAGAGCGGTCTTGTTTGGCGGTGTGAAGGGGCAGAGCTACCTCGGCTATTCGCAACTGTGCGCGGCGCATAAGCAAGAGTGTACCGATATCCTGGTAGTCGAGCAGCGTTGCATCGGCCGAAGCTGCGACGCGCATGGCGCTGCGGTTGTAGACGCGAAAGCCTGAAACAAAGTCGCGCAACGCAAAGCCGGTGACCCAACGGAACCATTGCCAAGCCATGCGCCGCACCCGGCTGTGGCGGGCTTCGAAGTAGCCCACCACCACATCGGCAGTCCCTTTGGCAGAGAGTAGTGTCGGTATTTCCTCGGCTTCGTAGCGTCCATCGGCATCGATGGTGATCACCGTCTCATAGCCTTGGGCCAATGCATGGCGTATGCCGGTTTGCAGGCTGCCCCAGGTGGTCATGGCTAGCAGGGGGCGTATGACCTGCGCACCACTTTGTTCGGCAAGGTGACAGGTGGCATCAGTGCTGCGGTTGTCGACCACGACAACAGTGGCATCCACCAGCGAGTGCACTCGGTGCACAAGCTCGGTGATGCTCGCTTCGTGGTTGCGCGTGGAAATCACCACCATGAGATGGCGTCCTGTTTCCTCGACTGTGCGCTCCGGCACTAGACCGGGCGCCATCGAGCGGTAGTGCCGGGCCATGGCGCGTTCGCAGGCCCCAATGCCGAAATAGCGTTGCAAGGCCTTGGGGCCACTGCGGCTCAGTCGTTCGCGCAGCGCACCGTCATGCTGCAGTCGGGCGATGGCGCTGCGCCAAGCGTCAATGTCTTCAAAAGGCACGTGCAGCCCACAGCGGGCCTGCGCAACTACCCAGGGCATACCTGAACCGGGAAGATCGGTCACGATGCAGGGACGTTGGTGCAGCATGGCCTCCAGCAGCACAATGCCAAAGGCCTCAGTGCGCTCACGCGAAGCTAGACAGAAGATGTCGCACCCTGCAAACAAGGCATGTTTTTCCTCGTCCGACACCGCGCCCACCAGTCGCACACTGGCCTGTCTGCCCTCAGGAGTGCATTGGCGTATCAACTCTTCAAGGGATGCACGCAGCTCGCCTTCTCCCGCAATCAGCAACTCCACGCCAGGCATGGCCGAGACAGCTCGGATCAAGGTTTCGAAGCCTTTGTAGTAGGTCAACCGACCGATGGACAACAGGCGCAGCCGGGTGTCGGGGCGCCAGCCTTGGCCGTGCTGCAGCGGTGCTGGTACAGGAATGGTTTCGAGGTTCAGGCCCAGCGGAACGATCTCGCATTTGCTGCGCCAGGTACGCAGGGCATTGCTGGCCTCAAGATAGGGCGGCGACGTTGCGAATACCTGTTGGGCGCGTTCCAGCAAGGCCTGCTCGAACGGCCGGTACAGCATGTAGGCCAATGCCACGGACCACTTGATGTTGGACACCACCACATCGGAGTGCCAGTGGATGACCCAGGGCACGCGCCGCGCGATGGGCAGGGTCAGTGCCCAAAGTGCCGAGTTGTTGGGCAGATGCAGGTGCAGTACGTCGGGCTGAATGCGTTCGATGGCGCGGCCCAGTGCGCGCCGGAATCCCATGGCCATGGGGGCATAGACCAGATTGAATTGAACGGGCACGCGTTCCAGCCAGGCGGGATCATCCGGCTCCGGATCACCATGGACCAGGGCATGGGCATCGACACCCTGGCGTCGTTGCTCGTGTATCAGGTCGGCCAGAAAGACTTCCATGCCGCCCCGGTAGGGAGGGAAGAATTTGCCGACGTGGAGTATGCGCAGGGCCATGGCGGACAGCGCCTACTTTGCCGTCTGAGGCTTTGCGGTAGCCGGGCTCAGTTGATTGCGGACCTGGCGGTACTGCGGATTCTGCGGCTCCAGGCGTATTGCCTGGTCCAGACTCTTCAGTGCTTCCGGCAGGTTGCCCAGGCCGTGATAGGCCATTGCACGCCCGTAGAAAGCGGGCGCGCTGGGGCTGCGAGCAACCAGTGGTTCCAGCAGGTCTTTGGCTTGCGCACTATCACCCTGGCCGACAAGGGCCAGCCCCAATCCGACGATCAGGCGAGGGGCGTTTGGCGAGGTCTGCAGCAGAGTTCGGAAGTCGTCAGCTGCAACTTTGTATTGCTGCACACCTATGGCCGCCTCTGCGCGTTTCAGGCGCAGGGTCTGCTCCATTTGCTTGGCGTTGGCACTGTCTTCAGTGGGCTCGCCCAAGGCGCGTGAGTACTCTTCGAAGGCAGCGCGCAACTGGCCTGTAGCCATCAACGCTTCGGCCTTTTGGTAGTGCAAGGCCTGGCCCTTGAATCCCTTGGCCTGGGCTGCGGCAAAGGCATTCAGGGCTTCTGAGAATTTCTTCTGCTGAGAAAGCACGGCACCCATGTTGAACAGCGCGTTGCCTCCCAGGTCGCCAAGGGCGTTGGCTGTGGCGAAGTCCTGCAGCGCCTGGTCGAGCATGCCCTTGTCGGCGTGTGCCGTTCCGACGTTGAGGAAGGCACGACCGCGTCCCACGGCATTGGCCGGGGCCTTTTTATCGATTTTTTCGGCGGCATCGGCCCAGGAGGTGCCCGCGTCCTGAAGAGAGAGCACACGCTCGAAGGCCAATGCCCCGAACACCATGCCGATGACGATGCCGACGATGTAGATGGCGCGTGGTTTGACCCCCGTCAGCGCAATGGCCGCCAATCCCGGGATGGCCACGGCCCACAGATAGCTGCGATACAGAACGAAGGGGTCCTGCAGCCAGACCGTGGCGAATTCGGTCGCATACCAGAGCAGGGGAAACAGGAGGCAGAGCGCGACCAAGCCAATGACACCGGGACGCCTAAGCACGGCCCAGATTGAGCAGGCCAGCAGGGCCAGGTAACCGAGCGCGCCGGCTAGGTGCCAGATCGAGCCGAAGCCGAGAGGAAATGCCGGTCTCAGGTCGATGGACATCCAGCCCACATAGGGAACGATCCACAGAAAGCCATAGGCAAAAAACAGGGCCGCTTCATTGAGGATGCTCAGGGGATAGATCTGTGAGGTGATCCCGGGCCGAAGGGCTTCCAATTGCCTTGCATAGCCTTGGGATTGCTCGTCGAAAATCTGGCCCACCAGACTGCCGAAGAAATGAAAGACTGCCGCCGAGGCAACGGCCAGCAGCAGCAAGGCCATTCCCACAATGACCATGGCAGCCTTCAGGCCGGGGCGCTGCACAAAGATATAGAGCGGCACCACCATGGCGACCGTCAGAAAGGCATGCTCCTTGGACAGGATGGCGAGCACATAGCAGATCAATGCCGCGATATGCCAGAGGACTCGCCCGCCCTGAAGCCCGCGCACAAAGGCCCAGCATGCCATAACGGCAAAGAGGGTTGCCATGACGATGGATCGCTGCACCAGGTATCCAACGGCGTAGACCGCGACAGGGTTGAGCGCGAAAAGGACCAAGCCCAGTTGCAGGGCTGCATCGCGCGACGCGTGGAAGTGGGGTTGCTCCTCGATGTCGTGCGGAAAGCGCGTCTGTGTCAGCAGTGCCTTGAACAATGCATAGAGAGCCGCCACGGTCGCGAGATGCAAGGCGATATTGAAGACGCGCTGCTTCCACCAGCCGTCTCCGAAAATCTGTTCGATCCAGACGAAGCTGCCATACGACAGCGTGCGCTGCTTGAAGTCCAACAGGCTGCCATAGTTGCCGAAAATCGTTCCATCCGTCAGACGCATATCGTCGAACAGCAGCCCGTTGTTCAGGCCGGGCAGATACACCCCCAATATGGCCAGCAAAAGAAGGGCACTGAACCAGTAAATCGCTTTGGAGGGGGCAGCCATTGCTTCTTGACTTGTCTCGGATGTGGCGGAACTTGAAATGGTGGGCCGGGAAATGGCCGCTCTCGGGAAGAGCGCAGGCAGTTTACCAGCCGAGCAACCCGCTACCGCAGCCTGCTGCGCCGGTTTGACGTGAGTGTTGTGAGAAGGACCGAGATGAAAAAAGCCCCATGCTGCGTCAGGCGCGGCATGGGGCCGGGAGGCCATCAGATGGGCGTGAACGCCCCTGGCATTTTGCTTACAGGCCAGCCGCAGCACGCAGCGCCGCTGCCTTGTCCGTCCGCTCCCAGGTGAACTCGGGCTCTTCACGGCCGAAGTGGCCATAGGCAGCGGTCTTGCTGTAGATCGGGCGCAGCAGGTCCAGCATCTGGATGATGCCCTTGGGACGCAGGTCGAAGTGGGCGGCCACCAGCTTGGCGATCTCGGCGTCGGGGATGACGCCCGTGCCTTCGGTGTAGACCGTGATGTTCATCGGGCGTGCCACGCCGATGGCGTAGGCCACCTGGATCTGGCACTGGCGCGCCAGGCCGGCGGCCACGATGTTCTTGGCCACGTAGCGCGCGGCGTAGGCGGCGCTGCGGTCCACCTTGGTTGGGTCTTTGCCGCTGAAGGCGCCGCCGCCATGGGGGCAGGCACCGCCGTAGGTGTCGACGATGATCTTGCGGCCGGTCAGGCCGCAGTCACCCTGGGGGCCGCCCACGACGAAGCGGCCCGTGGGGTTGATCAGGTACTTGGTGTCCTGCAGCCACTCGGAGGGCAGCACGGGCTTGATGATTTCCTCGATGATGGCTTCGGTGAAGCTGGACTTCATCCTGGTGGCCGATTCCGACTGGTCGGGGCTGTGCTGGGTGGACAGCACCACGGTGTCGATGCTGTGGGGCTTGCCGTCCACGTAGCGCATGGTCACCTGGCTCTTGGCGTCAGGACGCAGGAAGGGCAGGCGGCCGTCCTTGCGCAGCTGGGCCTGGCGCTCGACGAGGCGGTGCGCGTAGTAGATGGGCGCGGGCATCAGCTCGGGTGTCTCGTCGCAGGCGTAGCCGAACATCAGGCCCTGGTCGCCGGCGCCGGTGTTGAGCTCGTCATCGCTGGCCTTGTCCACGCCCTGGGCGATGTCCTGGCTCTGCTTGTCGTAGGCCACGAGCACGGCGCAGCCCTTGTAATCGATGCCGTAGTCGGTGTTGTCGTAGCCGATGCGCTTGATGGTGTCGCGTGCGACCTGGATGTAGTCGACGTTGGCGCCCGTGGTGATCTCACCTGCCAAAACCACCAGGCCCGTGTTGGTCAGTGTCTCGGCCGCCACGCGGCTGTACGGGTCTTGGGCGAAAATGGCGTCCAGGATCGCGTCAGAGATCTGGTCGGCCACCTTGTCCGGATGGCCTTCAGAGACGGATTCCGAGGTGAAAAGAAAATCGTTCGCCATGTGAATAAACTCCTTGGTTGCAGCTTTTTTTGATGGGCGTTGCCCAAGCTGCAGGAGCCCTGGCGAACGCTTTAGCAGACTTGTTTTACGTCGCTCTGCAAGTTGCTCAGTTAACTCAGCGACCCGCACATTTTAATGCCTTCCTTGTTCCGACTGTTTGCTGCACTGCCTTTGTGGCTATTGCACCCCCTTGGCGCGCTCATCGGCTGGGTGGCTTTCGTGGCCTCCGGCACGTACCGGCGCCGCTTTCTGGCCAATGCCCGCCAGGCCGGCTACGGCTTCGGCGCCGTGGCGCCGGCCGTGGGGCACGCGGGGCGCATGGTGGCGGAGCTGCCGCGCATGTGGATGGGCAGGCAGCCGAGCTGCCAGATGCACAACGAGGAATGCGTGCGCCGGGCCTACGCTGCCGGGCGCGGAATCATCTTTCTGACGCCCCACCTGGGCTGCTTCGAGCTGTCGGTGCAGCATGCGGCACGGCAATGGTCGGCCGAGCATGGCGAGATCACCATTCTCTACCGCCCCGCGCGCCAGCCCTGGCTGGCCCGCGTCATGGAGACGGCGCGCAACCGCCCCGGCGTGCAGGCCGTGCCGACCACGCTGGCTGGCGTGCGCCAGATGATCAAGGCGTTGCGCAAGGGCATGGCCGTGGGGCTGCTGCCCGACCAGGTTCCGCCCGAGGGGCAGGGCGTCTGGTCGCCGTTCTTCGGCCGTGATGCCTATACGATGACGCTGGCGGCGCGCCTGGCGTTGCAGACGGGGGCCGCGGTGATCGTGGCCCGTTGTGAGCGCTTGTCCTGGGGGCGGGGCTATGCGCTGTATCTTGAGGAGTTGCCCGTGCCCTTGTCCGAGAATCTGGAAGCTGCGGTGCAGCAGATCAACGAGGCGATGGAACACACCATCCGCCAATGCCCGCAGCAGTACCTGTGGGGCTATGCGCGCTACAAGCAGCCGCGCCGTGAATCAGCTGCCGACGAGGTGGGTGCATGAGCGGGCGCATCGGCGTGTGGCTGATGCGGTCGCTGGCGTGGATGCCGCTGCCGTGGTTGCGGGGGCTGGGTGCGTTTCTGGGGCGGCTGCTGTTCGTGCTGGCCGCGCCGCGCCGCAAGGTGGCGCTGCGCAATCTGGCGATGTGCTTTCCCGAGCTGACCGAGGCGCAGCGCGTGGATCTGGCGCGCCGCAACTTCATCGTCTTTTGCCAGACCTGGCTGGACCGCAGCTGGCTGTGGGCGGCGCCGCGCGAGGTGGTGGCCGAGCGCGTGAAGCTGCAGGGTGCCGTGCATGAGCTCGATGGCGACACCCCGACCATCCTGTTCGCGCCGCATTTCTACAGCATGGACGCGGGCGGGCTGGCCTTGCCGCTGCACACCACGCGGCCCTTCACCTCGATCTTCTCCACCCATCCGGACCCGGCGGTCGATGAGTGGTTCATGTCGGGGCGCCAGCGCTTTGGCGACGTGCGCATGCTCAACCGCGCCGACGGGGTCAAGCCCATCATCTCCAGCCTGCGCAAGGGCGGTTTGCTGTACCTTTTGCCCGACATGGACTTCGGTCGCAACGACTCGGTCTTCGTGCCTTTCTTCGGCGTGAACGCGGCCACCATTCCCTCGCTGTCGCGCTTCGCGCGCCTGGGCCGGGCCAAGGTGCTGGGCATGTACACGCGCATGACGCCCACGGGCTATGTGGCCGAGATCACCCCGGCCTGGACGGATTTCCCCACCGACGATGTCGAGGCCGATACGGCCCGCATGAACCGTGAGCTGGAGGCGGCCATCCGCACCATGCCCGACCAGTACTACTGGGTGCACAGGCGCTTCAAGACCCGGCCCGAAGGCGAGCCTTCGGTCTACTGAAGGGGGCGGGACAGGAACTGCTCCAGCGCTTGCCGCACCGCATCGGGCTGCTCGTGCACGACCCAGTGCGAGGTGCCGGCCAGGTGCTGCACCGTCAGGCGCGGCACCCACGGCTCCAGACCTTCGACCAGGGCAGGCTGCAGCGCGGGGTCGCTGTCGCCCCAGAGCACATGCGTGGGCACGCCGATGTCCAGCATCTCGGGCGGCAGCCTCAGGTTGCGCAGTGCGTCGGCTGAGGCCGGATCTTCGGGCCGGGGCGGCACCAGGGGACTGGCGCCGTAGTAGTGGCAGGAGCCTTGCACGCCCAGGTCCCAGTGCTCGCGGTAGCGCTGCTGCAACTGCGGCGTGAGCCATCCGGGCAACTCGCCCTGCGGCGTGCGGAAAAAGCCCAGCATGCGCTGCCAGTCGTTCGCGGCCAGCAGGGCGGGCGCATCAGGTCGGCGCAGAAAATGCATGTACTGGCTTGCGGCCTGTTGCACGGGGTTGTGCAGCAGTTCGCGCAGAAAGGCGCCCGGATGCGGGGCGTTGAGGATCATCAGCCGCTGCATCAGCCCGGGATGGCGGTTGGCCAGGCCCCAGGCCAGGGCACCGCCCCAGTCGTGGGCGATCACGCAGGCTGCGGGTGCGCCAGGGCTTTCGATGGCGATCAGCGCCGCCAGATCCTGCAGCAGGTGCTTGGCCTTGTACTGCTCCACGCCGGCCGGCTGGCTGGAACGGCCAAAGCCCCGCAGATCGGGGGCGACGCAACGCCATTGCGTGCCGAACTGCTCCAGCATGCCTTCCCAGATGAAGCTGCCTTCAGGAAAGCCGTGCAGGAACAGCAGCAGTGGCTGGCCGGGTTCGCCACTGACGCGGCAGTGCAGATAGATGCCGTGAGGCAGCTCGCGAATGCAGGTGGTCACCATGTTGCGCTCCTTGCGGGGCGCTGGCTACACGAGCGCCTCCAGGCGCTAATCTTGGGGGCTGTCGGTCGCGGCGGGCGTCGCAGTTGCGACGTTCGCGACGTCGGCGGGCCCGTCCGTGGCCGCCGGCGGATTCAGGCCTTCGGGATGACTCCAGTGCCACAGCAGCTGGGCCACCTCGTCCACGCCCTGCTTCTTGAGCGCGGAGAACATGCGCACTTCGCCACCACCGGCGTTGAGCCGCGTGATGGACAGCACCTTGGCCTGCTCGGCACGCGTGAGCTTGTCGGCCTTGGTCAGCAGCACGAGGAATTTCAGGCCTTCCTGCACGCGCGGGCGCATGGCGTCGAGCAGGGCTTCGTCCAGCTCCGTCAGGCCCAGGCGCGGATCGCACAGCAGCACGATGGCCGACAGGCTCTCGCGGCTGACCAGATAGTTCAGCATCACGCGCTGCCAGCGCTGCTTGTCCGTGCGCGAGACGGCGGCATAGCCGTAGCCGGGCAGGTCGGCCAGCACGGCGTCGGTCACGCCCTGCTTGCCCAGGGAAAACAGGTTGATGTGCTGCGTGCGGCCAGGCTTCTTGGAGGCGAAGGCCAGCTGCTTTTGTTGCGTCAGCGTGTTGATGCAGGTGGACTTGCCGGCGTTGGAGCGGCCCACGAACGCGATCTCGGGCACATCGACCTTGGGAAGATGGTGCAACTGCGCAGCCGTCGTCAAAAAGCGCGCCGTGTGCATCCAGCCCATGGCCAGCTTGGGATCGATCAGGGAGGAAGTGGGGGCGGCATCGCCAGCCGGCGCAGCAGGATTCATGGTGTGGTCAGTCTCTCGGGGCCTCATTGTAGGTTCCCCCATGGAACCGGCGCGCCCAGCGGGCTATAGGCAACGGTGCTGACAAAGCGTGGCGCATGAAACTGGCGCACTCCAAAGTCGGAGACAGCGAGCAAGGGCCGCCCCGCCGCGAAGCTGTCGTCCCCTCCCCCGCGAAGCGGGCAGAGAGGGGGAAGGCGCGCAGCGCCTCAGGGGGAGCCTAAACCTCTTCGCTCCAGCAAAAGCCATCCCTCGCAATCATGGCGCTGGCTGCGCTGGGCCCCCAGCTGCCCGCCGCATAGCCGCGCGGCCCCGAGGTGTCGCTGCGCCAGTGCTGAAGGATGGGTTCCACCCAGCGCCAGGCCTGTTCCTGCTCGTCGCTGCGCACAAAGAGGTTCAGCCTGCCGGCGATCACGTCCAGCAGCAGGCGCTCGTAGGCGCCCACGCGCTTGGCACCGAAGCGCTGGTCGAAGTCCAGGTTCAGGTGCACGGGGGCCAGCGAAGGCTCGGCCTGCTGCTGGGTGGCGCCCTGTGCCAGCAGGTGCAGCTCCAGCCCGTCCTTGGGCTGCAGATTGATCACTAGGCGATTGGCTTCGGACAGGGGCGAGCGGAAGATCGGGTGGGGCACGGGCCGGAAGTTCACGACGATGCGCGCGTCCCTTCCTGCCAGCCGCTTGCCGGTGCGGATGTAGAAGGGCACGCCGGCCCAGCGCCAGTTGCAGATCTCGGTGCGCAGGGCGACAAAGGTCTCGGTCTGGCTGCCCGCCGCCACGCCTTTTTCCTGCTGGTAGGCCGGCACGGGCTGGCCCTGGCTGGCGCCGGCCAGGTACTGGCCGCGCACCACGTGCTGGCTCAGGGTTTCCGGCGTCCAGGGCCTGAGCGACTGCAGCACCTTGAGCTTTTCGTCGCGGATGGCATGGGCCGATGCGTTGATCGGCGGCTCCATGCCGATGGCGCACAGCAGCTGCAGCGCATGGTTTTGCACCATGTCGCGCAGCGCGCCGGTCTGGTCGTAAAACGCGCCCCGGCTTTCCACGCCCAGTTCCTCGGCGATGGTGATCTGGATGTTGGCAATGGTCTCGCGCCGCCACAGCGGCTCGAACAGCGCATTGCCAAAGCGCAGCGCCAGAAGGTTCTGCACAGAGGGCTTGCCCAGGTAGTGGTCTATGCGGAACACCTGCTCTTCGCGCAGCACCTTGCGCAGCGTGGCATTGATGGCCTGGTTGGAGGCCAGGTCGTGGCCCAGCGGCTTTTCCAGCACCACGCGGGTACGCGGGCCGTTCAGGCCCACGGCGGCGATCTGCTCGCAGACCGTGGTGAACAGGCTGGGGGCGGTGGCCACGTACATCACCACCGTTTCTGCGTCGCGCGCGGCCAGCGCCTGTGCCAGCTTCCCGTAGTCGGCGGGCTGCGACAGGTCCATGCGCAGGTAGTGCAGCAGGTCTGCGAAGCGGGCGAATTCCTCGGGGTTGGGGCGCTTGGACAGCTCGACGCCGTCAAAGCGCGACTGGATGAGGGCGCGGTACTGGTCGTCGCTCAGGTCATCGCGGGCCACGCACAGGATGCGGCCGCCCTCGGGCAGGGTGCCATGGCGAAACGCCTGGAACAGCGCCGGCATGAGCTTGCGCCATGCCAGATCGCCCGTGCCGCCAAACAAGACCAGATCGAAACCCATGTTGCCTCCCGAGGTGAATATTTTGGTAACTGAGTTACCAATTTTTGAGGAAATCGAATAAATTATAGAGGTACCACGTCATTTGATTGAAGCTTCAGATGATGATTGTTGTAATTTGATTACTTCTCTGCAAGAAGCCCTGTCGGTGAACCCCATGCTTATCCGTTGCGATCACGCCCTCGCCTGGCCTCTTTTGCAAAACCACGCCCGGGCCGTGATGCCCGAGTTCGACCTGCGCGGTGCCTTCGCCTCTGACCCCGCCCGGTTCGCGCGCTTCAGCCAGGAGGCTCCGCACTGCTTTGCGGACCTGTCCAAGAATCTGTGGGACGCGCAGGCCGAAGACCTGCTGCTGCAGCTGGCCCGCGATTGCGAGGTGGAGCGCCAGCGCGACGCCATGTTCGCGGGCGAGGCCGTCAACTCCACCGAGGGGCGTGCGGCGCTGCACACGCTGCTGCGCCATCCGCCCGGCAATGCGCCGCCGGGCCTGGCCTGGGCGCTGGCCCAGGTGCACGAGACGCTGGATGCCATGCTGGCCTATGCCGAGCGCGTGCGTGCGGATGCGGATATCACCGATGTGGTGTGCATGGGCATAGGCGGATCGGGTCTGGGGCCGCAGATGGCGGTCCAGGCGCTGCAAGGCCTGGGCGATGCGCGCCGGCGCATGCACTTCGTCTCGAATGTGGATGGCCATGCGCTGCAGGCCGTGCTCGTGGGCCTGCAGCCGCGCAGCACGCTGTTCATCGTGGCCTCCAAGGTGTTCAACACGCAGGAGACGCTGACCAATGCGCGCAGCGCACTCGACTGGTTCCACGCAAACGGCGGCAGCGAGGTGTCCCGCCATTTCGTCGCGCTGACCACCCATGCCGCTGCGGCGGCGCAGATGGGCATCACCACCACCTTCGGCTTCTGGGACTGGGTGGGCGGGCGCTATTCGCTGTGGTCGTCCATCGGACTGCCGGTGGCCGTTGCCGTAGGCGCTGCCGCGTTTCGCGCCATGCTGGCCGGTGCGCACGCCATGGACATGCATTTCCGCACGTCGCCGCTGCAGGCCAATCTGCCCGTGCGCCTGGGCCTGCTCGACGTCTGGTACCGCAATCTGCTGGGCTTTGGCAGCCGCTGCATCGCGCCCTACCACGCAGGCCTGCGGCGCCTGCCGGCCTATCTGCAGCAACTGGAGATGGAGAGCAACGGCAAGCGCGTGGACCGGCAGGGCCGGCCGCTGGCGCTGGGCTCGGCACCCGTGCTCTGGGGTGAGCCCGGCACGGATGGGCAGCATGCCTTCTTCCAGATGCTGCACCAGGGCAGCGACATCGTGCCGCTGGAGATCATTGCGGTGAAGCAGGCTTCGCACACCTTGCCATGCCACCAGGAACAGTTGCTGGCCAACGCGCTGGCCCAGGCCCAGGCCCTGATGCAGGGGCGCGCCAGCGAGGACGGGCACCGCCATTTCCCCGGCAACCGTCCCAGCAGCTTCCTGCTGCTGGACGCGCTCACGCCTGCGGCGCTGGGCGCGCTGGTTGCGCTGCAGGAGCACCGCGTGTTCGTGGCCGGCGCGCTGTGGGGCATCAACAGCTTCGACCAATGGGGGGTGGAGCTGGGCAAGCTGCTGGCGCGTGACCTTCAGCTGCGCCTGGGCAATGGCGACATGGCGGGGCTGGACGCCTCCACCGCCGGCCTGCTGCAGCGGCTGCGGGCCTGATGGCCTGAGGGCCTGGCCCCGCTCTACGCCTCCCGGAAACAGTTGACCGGCAGCCCTGGCACCTCGACGCGGCAATGCATCAGCGCCCCGGCAGGCACGGCGGCCCGGCGTTCTTCCTCGGGGCGGCCGTGCGAGGCGGAGGTGATGTAGAGCGTGCGCAGGTCTTCTCCGCCCAGGCAGACCATGGTGGGGCAGCGCACGGGCGTCTCGATGCGCTGCACGACTTCGCCCTGCGGGTCCAGCCGCAGCACGCAGCCGCCTTCGTACATGGCCACCCAGTAGTGGCCCCGGGTGTCGACGCAGGCACCATCGGGCCGGCCGCCGTACAGGCGCCCTTGCGTGCGGGGCGCGAAGGCCTTCCACAGTGCGCGGGCCCCCAGCGTGCCGGTATCCAGGTCGAAGGCAAAGCGGTCTATGCGGTGTGCGGGCGTGTCGGCCCAGTACAGCCATGCGTCGTCGGGGCTGAAGGCCAGCCCGTTGGCCGTGGTGCAGTCGCCTGCCATGCGCTGGACCGCGTAGCCGCCGTTGTCCACCGCGCGCAGGCACCACAGTGCCGCCTCGGGCGCGGTCTTTGGTGCGAACAGGGAGCCGGCCCAGAAGCGGCCGGCTCGGTCGCAGCGGCCGTCGTTGAGGCGGAACTGGCGTGGATCGTGGTCCAGGCCGGCCAGCATGGTGATGTGGCCGGTGGCCGGATCCAGCAGGCCGAAGCCGTCTCGCAGGCCGATGACGATGCGGCCCTTGTCCGTGGGCGCGCAGCAGCCGGGCTCGCTGGGCGTGGCCCAGCTTTGCTGCTGGCCGCTGGCCGGGTCCCAGGCATGGATGCGCAGGCCCTGGATATCGCACCAGTAGAGCCGGCGATCAGCGGGGTGCCAGAAGGGCGATTCGCCCAGGGCGCTGGGAGGAACCGGGGCGATCTGCATGGCCATGGTCTGCTCGCTGGAAGTCATGGCCAGCATTCTAGGAGCGGCTCTCGCCAGACCGCTGCTCGCAGATAGTGTGTTGCGCAGATCAGGGATATCTCTAGCCAGGTATGTGCATAGAAGTATCAGCGGCCGGGCTGCCCGTACCAATGCACCCGCAGGCCTGTCCCCACAATCGGTCACCAGCGGCAGGGATGGACCGCGAAGACCACAGCATTCATTGCGAAGGAGACAGACATGCACAGCTTGCTCAGGGCGGGCGCGGCGCTGGCCGTGGCCGCATCGGCCGCCGGCGCACAGGCCGACACCGAACTCGTGATTGCGACCGTGAACAACGGCCACATGATCGAGATGCAGAAACTCTCTGCCCGCTTCGAGCAGGCCCATCCCGGCATCACGCTCAAATGGGTCACGCTGGAAGAGGGCATGCTGCGCCAGCGAGTGACCACCGACATCGCCACCAAGGGCGGCCAGTTCGACGTGATGACGGTGGGCCTGTACGAGGTGCCGATCTGGTCGAGGAATGGCTGGCTGCTGCCGATTGCCACCGATGCCGCCTATGACGCAGACGACTTGCTGCCTTCCATCCGCAAGGGCCTGTCGCACGAAGGCAGGCTCCACGCCCTGCCGTTCTATGGCGAGGCATCGATGCTCATGTACCGCCGTGATCTGGCCGAAAAGGCGGGTTTCACCATGCCCGCGCAGCCGAGCTGGGAGCAGGTGCGGGAATTTGCCGCCAAGGCCCATGATCCCAAGGCTGGCGTCTACGGCATCTGCCTGCGCGGCAAGCCGGGCTGGGGTGACAACATGGCCCTGGTCACCACCATGGTCAACACCCACGGTGGCCAGTGGTTCGACATGCAATGGAAGCCGCAGCTGGACACACCGGCCTGGAAGAAGGCGGTGGGTTTCTATGTGGAGCTGCTGAAGGCCTACGGGCCGCCCGGCGCATCGGCCAACAGCTTCAACGAGAACCTGGCGCTGTTCAACGAGGGCAAGTGCGCGGCCTGGGTCGATGCCAGCATTGCGGCCTCGTTCGTGGGCGATCCACGGCAGTCCAAGGTGGCCGGCAAGGTGGCGTATGCGGCCGCTCCCGTGGCCTCCACGCCCAAGGGGGCGACGTGGCTGTGGACCTGGAACCTGGCCATTCCCGCCAGCTCCAGGAAGGTGGATGCGGCCCAGGCCTTCATCAAATGGGCCACTTCCAAGGAGTATGTGCAGCTGGTGGCGCGCGAGCATGGCTGGCGCGCCGTTCCCACGGGCACGCGGCAGTCCACCTATGCGAGCGCCGAGTTCCAGAAAGTCGCGGACTTTGCCGGCGCCGAGAAAAGCGCCATCGACAGCGTGAGCCTGAGCGATGCGACCGAGCCGCGCTCACCCTACATCGGCGTGCAGTACGTGGCCATCCCCGAGTTCCAGGCCATAGGCATTGCCGTGGGGCAGCAAGTCAGTGCGGCGCTGTCGGGCAAAGCCACGGTGGAGCAGGCGCTCAAGACCTCGCAGACCCTGGCGGACCGCGAGATGAGGAAAAGCGGCTACTACAAGTGATGGCTGCCTCGATGCTTCGACCAAGCCCCGCGCCCATGACGCGCCTGCTGCCCCGCGCGCTCATGGCTCCCGCCGTGGCCGTGCTGCTGTGCTGGATGCTGGTGCCGCTGCTGATGACGGTGTATTTCTCGTTCGTCGACTACAACCTCATGCAGCCGGGCGGCCACCCCTTCGTGGGCCGGCGCAACTACGAGTTCTTCGTCACCGACCCGGACTTCATGCCCGCCGTGCGCCAGACCCTGGTGTTCCTGGCCAGCGTGGTGTCGATCACCGTGGTGCTGGGCGTGCTGCTGGCGCTGCTGGTCAACGAGCCATTTCCGGGCCGCGGCATGGTGCGCGTGCTGCTGATCTCGCCCTTCTTCGTGATGCCCGCCGTCAACGCGCTGCTGTGGAAGCACATGATGATGAATCCCATCTACGGCGTGCTGGCCAGCCTGTGCAGGGCGCTGGGCCTGGAGCCTGTGGACTGGCTGACCGAGGTGCCGCTGCTGTCCGTGGTCATCATGGTGTCCTGGCAGTGGCTGCCTTTTGCCTGCCTGATCTTCATCACCTCGCTGCAGTCGCTGGACCGCGAGCAGATGGAGGCGGCGCGCATGGACGGCGCCAATGCCCTGCAACGTTTCCACCACCTCACGCTGCCCCATCTGGCCCGACCGATGGCGGTGGTGGTGATGATCGAGATGATCTTCCTGCTGGGCGTGTTTGCGGAGATCGCCATCACCACGGCGGGAGGCCCGGGCAACGAGAGCACCAACCTCACCTATCTCATCTACAAGCAGTCGCTGATGCATTTCGACGTGGGCGTGGCCTCTGCGGGGGCATTGTTCGCCGTGGTGCTGGCCAACATCGTTGCCGTCTTCCTGATCCGCATCGTCGGCAAGAGCCTGGACTGAGCGCATGACGGCCCCTTCACTTTCCACCGCCTTGCGTGCCGCCGCGGCCTGGGCGCTGGCGCTGCTGCTGTTCTTTCCGCTGGGCTGGCTGTTCCTGACCGCGTTCAAGACCGAGCTGCAGGCCATTGCCGTGCCGCCGCTGTTCGTGTTCGAGCCCACGCTGGCCAACTTCGGCGAGGTGCAGCAGCGCAGCAACTACCTGCTGCACGCGCGCAACTCCTTGGTCACCAGCCTGGGGTCCACCCTGGCGGGCCTGGCCATCGCCGTGCCCGCCGCCTATTCGATGGCCTTCTTTCGCACGCGGCGCACACGCGATGTGCTGATGTGGATGCTGTCCACCAAGATGATGCCCGCCGTGGGCGCATTGCTGCCCATCTACGTGCTGGCCCAGGGCGCCGGCCTGCTGGACACGCTCACGGTGCTGACCGTGGTCTTCACGCTGTCCAACCTGCCCATCATGGTGTGGATGCTCTACAGCGCGTTCAAGGACATCCCGCACGAGATCCTCGAAGCCGCGCGCATGGATGGCGCCGGCCTGTGGGCCGAGTTCCGCCATGTGGTGCTGCCGCTGGCGCTGGGCGGCATTGCCTCCACGGGCCTGCTGTGTCTGGTGCTGAGCTGGAACGAGGCCTTCTGGTCGCTCAACCTCAGCAGCGCGCGCGCCGGCACGCTGGCCACGCTGATCGCCTCCTACTCCAGCCCCGAGGGGCTGTTCTGGGCCCGTCTTTCGGCCGCCTCGCTTTTGGCCATCGCGCCCATCGTGGTGTTCGGCTGGTTCAGCCAGAAGCAACTGGTGCAGGGCATGACCTTCGGCGCCGTCAAGTAGCCGCTCTTCCAACCAAGAAAACCATGGCCTATCTGCAACTGCAAGACATGCGCAAGAGCTTTGGCGAGGCGCACATCATCCGTGGCGTGGACCTCGCCATCGAGCGCGGCGAGTTCATCGTCTTCGTCGGCCCCTCGGGCTGCGGAAAATCCACGCTGCTGCGCCTGATCGCGGGGTTGGAGTCCGTCAGCGCGGGCCATCTGCTGCTCGATGGGCGCGACATCACGCACGCGCCCTCGGGCCGGCGCGATCTGGCCATGGTGTTCCAGAGCTATGCGCTGTACCCGCACATGAGCGTGTACGACAACATGTCCTTTGCGCTGCGCCTGGCGGGCGTGCCGCGCAAGGAGATATTGCGCAAGGTCGGCCGGGCGGCAGCAACGCTCAATCTCACGGCCTGCCTGGAGCGCCGCCCGGGCGAGCTGTCGGGCGGGCAGCGCCAGCGCGTGGCCATCGGACGCGCCATCGTGCGCGAGCCCAAGGTCTTCCTGTTCGACGAGCCGCTGTCCAATCTGGATGCGGCGCTGCGCGGCAACACGCGCGTGGAAATCCTCAAGCTGCACCGTGCATTGGGCGCCACCACCATCTATGTGACGCACGACCAGGTGGAGGCCATGACCCTGGCCGACCGCGTGGTGGTGATGCGCGACGGCGCCATCGAGCAGGTGGGCTCTCCTCTGGAGCTCTATGACCGCCCGGCCAACCGCTTTGTCGCGCAGTTCATCGGCATGCCGCCGATGAACCTGCTGGCGGCCCATGCCGTGCCGGGCCTGTCGGCCAGCACGCAGGGGCGCTTGCCGCGGGACGGCACGCTGGGCATACGCCCCGAGGCGCTGCGCCTGTCCCAGGCAGATGCAGGTCCCAGTGATGGGGCTGGCGTCCAGGGGCGCGTGGACCTGATCGAAGCCTTGGGTGCCGACACGCTGGTCCATGTGGACGTGGCCGGCGTGCCGCTGGTGGCGCGCCAGACCGAGCGCATGCCGCTGGCCGTGGGCGATGGGGTGAGGGTGTCCCTCGACCCGGGCTGCATGCTCCATCTGTTCGACCGCGATGGCCGTGCGCTGGCGGCCTGCTGAGCCTGGCGGCCGAGCCCTGCCTTCTTCTTTCCGTCTCTTCCTATCCCTTTGTCCGGGACACCATGAACGCGACTGCCCCCTCCCTTTCCCGCCCCACGGTGCTGCACCTGGGGCTGGGCTCTTTCCATCGCGCGCACCAGGCTGCCTACCAGCAGCGATTGATGGATGCGGGCGACACGCAGTGGGCGCTGGCGGGCGCCAACCTGCGCCCTGACATGGCGCAGACGCTGGACGCCCTGGTGCGACAAGGCGGTGCCTACACGCTGGAGACGATTGCGCCCAACGGCACGGTGCACTACCAGTGGATGGATGCCTTGAGCGAGGTGATTCCGTACGCGCCCGGGCTGGCCGCCGTCGTGCAGCGGGGCGCCTGGCCGGCCACCCGCATCATCTCCTTCACGGTCACCGAGGCCGGTTACTGCCTGGATGGTCAGGGAGCGCTCGACGCCGCGCATCCCGATCTGGCGCAGGACCTGGAGCGCGCACGCCGGGGAGAGGCGGGGACCACCCTCTATGGCGTGCTCTGCGCCATCCTGCAGGCGCGCCGCGCCACCGATGCCGGCCCCGTCACGCTGCTGAGCTGCGACAACCTGCGCCACAACGGCGACCGCCTGCGCTCCGGCCTGCTGGCCTTCATGCGCCAGGCACAGCTGCATGGGCTGGCCGACTGGGCACAGCGGCATACCAGCTGCCCCAACGCCATGGTCGATCGCATCACTCCCCGCCCGCCACCTGAGCTGCGCGCGCGCGTGCTGGCCGCCACCGGCCGCGACGACGAGGCCGCGGTGATGGCCGAGCGCTTCACGCAATGGGTGATCGAGGACCGCTTCATTGCCGGGCGCCCCGCCTGGCAGACCGTGGGCGTGGAGCTGGTACCCTCGGTGGCGCCTTACGAAGAGGCCAAGATCCGCATCCTCAACGCCAGCCACAGCTGCATCGCCTGGGCCGGGACGCTGGCGGGCCTGGAGCATATCCACGAAGGCTGCGCCGTGCCCGCGATACGCCAAATGGCCTGGGACTACGTGACCCGGGATGTGATCGCCTGCCTTTGCGCACCGGGCCGGCCCAGCCCGCTGGACCTGCCGGCCTACCGTGACACGGTGCTGGAGCGCTTTGGCAATGCGGCCCTGCGCGACACCAACCAGCGTGTGGCGGCCGATGGGTTTGCCAAGATCCCCGGCTTCATCGCGCCCACGCTGCGCGAGCGGCTGGCGGACAACGCCGCCATCGATGCCGCGGCCATGCTGCCTGCGCTGTTCCTGGCCTTCCTGCAGCGCTGGCACCGGGGCACACTGCCCTATGCGTACCAGGACCAGGCCATGGACCCGGCGGTGGCGCATGCCATCTGCGCGGCGCCCGATCCCGTGGCCTCGCTGTGCGCCGAGCCGCTGCTGTGGGGCGAGGTGGCAGGCCATCCGCAGCTGGTGGAGTCGGTGCGCCGGGCCTCGGAGCGGGTACGGGCATTTGTGGACAGAACCGAAACATGCACAAGGCGGAGCTGACATGCGCATAGCCATCGTGGGCGAGGCCCTGATCGATTTCACCGCCACGGGTGGCCTGGCCTTCCAGGGCCATGAGGGCGGGGCGCCCGCCAATGGCGCCATCGCGGCGGCACGGCTGGGGCAGGCCACGGGCCTTGTCTCGCAGCTCTCGGAGGACCTATTTGGCGAGCGCCTGTTCGCGCACCTGCAGCGCAACGGCGTGGACATGCGCCTGGTGCAGCGCTGCAGCGCGCCCAGCACGCTGGCCTTTGTGGAGCGCGGCGAACACACCAACCGCTATGCCTTCTACATGCAGGGCACGGCCGACACGCTGTGGGCGCCTGCCGAGCTGCCGAAGTTGCCGGACGAATGCCGCATCCTGCAGTTCGGCTCCATCGCGCTGCTGCATGCGCCGGCGGGGCCGCGCATCCTGGATCTGGTGGCCGCGCAGCGCGGTCGGCGCCTCATCGTCTTCGACCCCAATGTGCGTCCCACGCTGATCCGCGATGCGCAGGCCTTCCGGCGCGACTGCCTGGCCTGGCTGGCCCTGGCCGACCTGGTCAAGCTCAGCGACGAGGATGCGGCCTTCATCGCGCCCGGTCAGCCGGTGCTGGAGGCTGCCGGGAGCTGGCTGTCGCGCGGGCCCAGGGCCGTGGTGCTCACGCAGGGGGCCGAGGGCGCCACCTTGCTGCGCGCAGGTCGCGCTCCGCTGTCGGTGCGCCCGCCTGCAGTGCCGCTGGCGGACACCATCGGCGCGGGCGACACCTTTGGCGCGGCACTGTCCGTGGCGTTGCTTGAGCGCGGCGTGGAGCAGGCGCAGCAGTTGCAGTCCCTGCCAGATGCCGCGTGGCGCGAGGTGCTGCGCTTTGCGGCCACGGCTGCCGCGCTCAACTGCACGCGCGCCGGCGCCCAGCCGCCCTGGCGTGCGGAGCTGGATGCCGCGCTTGCGGGCCTGGATGCTGCGCAGGCGCAGCAGCACCACAGGGCGTAGCGGCCGCCGGTGTTACCGTGCGCCCTGTGCCCGTCTCCATCGTCCCTGATTGACCGACTGCCATGCCCAGCACACGCCGCCGCCCGCCGCGCCAGCGCCATCCCGAACTGGAGCGCGACTTTGTCCGCACGCCCGCCCTGGGCTATGAAGACGTGGAGGGCAGTGGCCTGGTGCGCTGCCTGGCGCATGGTTTCCCGAGTCCGCTGGTGCGCTGGCATTTCCATGACGAGTACGAACTGCATCTCATCACCCACACCTCGGGCCGTGCCTTCGTGGGTGACTGGATAGGGCCGTTCGAGCCGGGCCACCTCGTGCTGTGCGGGCCGCGCCTGCCGCACAACTGGATATCGTTCGACGTGCCCGAGGCCGGCGCGCCCGAACGCGATCTCGTCATCCTGTTCAACCACGATCCCATTGCCCGTGCGGCCGAGCAGATCCCCGAGATGCGCGAGGTGCTGCAGCTGCTGGATCGCGCGCGGCACGGCATCGAGTTCTTCGGCATGGCCGAGGCAGCGCGCGTGCACTGGGAGGCGGTCCGGGGTGCGCGCGGCATGCGCCGCTTCGCGGCCTTTTGTGATCTGCTGTCCGATCTTTCCGAATGCACGGACTACCGGCTGCTGTCGGCCGTGCAGATGCAGGGCGTGCAGGCCGAGGCCCAGGTGGACCAGATCAACGAGGTGGTCAACCGCATCATGGCGCGCGTGAACGAGCCGCTGAGCCTGGCGGACGTGGCGGCCGAACTGGGCATGAGCGAAAGCCGCTTCAGCCGTTTCTTTCGCCGTGCCACAGGCAACAGCTTCACCGACTTTGTCAGCCGCGTGCGCATCAACAGTGCCTGCCATCTGCTCATGCAGACCGATTGCTTCATCGCCGATATCTGTTTTCAGGTCGGCTTCAGCAATCTGGCCAACTTCAACCGGCGCTTCCTTGAAATCAAGGGGATGACGCCCTCGGAATTCCGCAGGCAGGCCGAAAGCCGCTTCGGCGCGGGCTGAGGCGGGCGAGGGACCTGGAATCCGGGAAAGAAGGGGTGTGGTATTGCGCGCCACATGGGTAGAGCCCTTATTGCCGCGCTGGCACAGATCGATATGCTGGGTTGCGAAAAACACATGTTCCGCACCGGATCCGTGGCCAGTTTGTGACCACGATCAAGGAATGTGTCTTCCTCTGCGCGCAGGGGCGAAAGCAGGGTTCCTGACGATATCAATCACAGGGGGCCCCATTGTAGAATCCGCCGAATTTTGCGCTTTCAACAACAGAACCACGCCCTCGATATGAAGTTGCTTGCCTCTTTGCTGACGGCTGCCATTCTTGCTGCAGCCCCCGCCTTTCCCGCTTTCTCCGCTGGCGAGGCACCTGCTGCCCCGGCTCAGCCGAAGGCGGCCAAGGCCGATCTGGCGAAGGGCGAGGCCAGCTACACCGCCGTCTGCGCGGCATGCCATGCGGCTGACGGCAATTCGACGGTGCCCATCCAGCCCAAGCTGGCCGGCCAGCATCCCGAGTACCTGGTCAAGCAGTTGCTGGAGTTCAAGGACGACAAGCGCAAGGACCCGGTGATGAAGGGCTTTGCCAGCATGCTCAGCGAGCCTGACATGAAGAACATCGCCGCCTGGCTGCATGCGCAAAAGCCCAAGGACGGCTTTGCTAAGGACAAGGACCTGGTGGCCATGGGCGAGCGCATCTACCGTGGTGGCATCCAGGAGCGCAACATCGCCGCCTGCGCAGGCTGCCACAGCCCCAACGGCGCCGGCATCCCGGCCCAGTACCCGCGTCTGGCCGGCCAGCACGCCGACTACACCACCACCCAGCTCACGGCCTTCCGTGACGGCAAGCGCGGCAATAGCATTCAGATGACGCAGGTTGCTGCCAAGCTTAACGATCGCGAAATCAAGGCCGTGGCAGACTACATCGCTGGCCTGCGTTGATGTGCTCCCGGAACCGATGCGGTTCCCAGGGTAATCACCGGGAACCTATTGCCCTATAGACGCCCCAAGCCAGGCGGGTCCATCGCATGAATGCAGATGGTCCCGCTTTTTTCATTCGGGTTTTGGTTTTTCGCTCTTCATGTCAGACAACTCTTCCGGTGCCGCTCTTGCCTCCCCCCGCCCGCAGGCCGCGCGCGCGATGCTGGAGCTGCTGGCATCGATGCGCTTTGCGATCTCGCTGCTGACGGTCATCTGCATTGCCTCGGTGATCGGCACCGTGCTCAAGCAGCATGAGCCGGTGGGCAACTACGTCAACCAGTTCGGACCGTTCTGGGCCCAGCTGTTTCTTGCGCTCAAGCTCAATGCGGTCTACAGCGCCTGGTGGTTCCTGCTGATCCTGGCCTTTCTGGTGATCAGCACCTCGCTGTGCGTGGCACGCCATGCGCCCAAATACCTGGCCGATCTGCGCAATTTCAAGGAAAACGTTCGCGAGCAAAGCCTCAAGGCCTTCAGCCACCGTGCGCAGAATGTGGTGCCCGGCAGCACCGAGGAAGCCGCCAGGCGCCTGGGCCAGCAGCTGGTGTCGGGCGGCTGGAAGGTGCGGCTGCAGCAGCGCGATACGGCGGCCGGTCCCGGCACGGGCTGGATGCTGGCGGCCAAGGCGGGCGCGGCCCACAAGCTGGGCTACATCGCCGCCCATGGCGCCATCGTGCTGATCTGCCTGGGGGGGCTGTTCGACGGTGACCTTATCGTGCGTGCGCAGATGTGGCTGGGAGGCAAAACACCTTATACCGGCGGTGGCCTGATCTCCGAGGTGTCCGAGCAGCACCGGCTGAGCGAACGCAACCCCACCTTCCGCGGCAACCTGCTGGTGACCGAGGGCGGCACGGCGGGCACGGCCATCCTGTCGCAGTCCGATGGCGTGCTGCTGCAGGAGCTGCCCTTTGCGGTGGAGCTCAAGAAGTTCATCGTCGAGTACTACTCCACGGGCATGCCCAAGCTGTTTGCCAGCGAGGTCGTCATCCACGACAAGGCCACGGGCGAGAAGCTGGAAAAGCGCATCGAGGTCAACCACCCGGCCAGCTACCGCGGCATCGAGATCTACCAGTCCAGCTTTGATGACGGCGGCTCGTCGGTGAAGCTGCATGCCGTGCCGCTGGAGGCCGGGACCAAGCCCTTCGATGTCGAGGGCGTGATTGGCGGCTCCAGCCAGTTCACGCGCAAGCTCGCCGACGGCAAGGACGAGGCGCTGACGCTGGAGTTTGCCGAGCTGCGCACCATCAACGTCGAGAACTTCGGCGGTGCGGGCGGCGCCAGTGGCAGCGCCACCGATGTGCGCAAGGTGGACCTGAAGCAGGCCATCGACGAGCGCCTGGGCGCGGCCCACAAGACCGTGACCAAGAAGGAGCTGCGCAACATCGGCCCCAGCATCCGCTACAAGCTGCGCGATGCCGCGGGCCAGGCGCGCGAGTTCCAGAACTACATGCTGCCCGTGGACACGGGCGACGGCCAGCGCGTGTTCCTGCTGGGCGTGCGCGACAACCAGGCCGACGCCATGCGCTATCTGCGCATTCCCGCCGACCCCGAAAGCGAAATGGACACCTTCCTGCGCCTACGCAGCGCGCTGCAGGATCCCAAACTGCGCGAGCAGGCGGCCCGGGCCTATGTGGCCAAGGCCATCGATTCCTCGCGCGCCGAGCTGAGCGGTGCGCTGGCGCAGTCGGCCACCAAGGCGCTGGAGCTGTTCGCGGGACAGACCGACAAGAAGGGGCCCGATGGCAAGCCGCTGGGCGGGCTGCAGGCCATCTCCGATTTCATGGAAAGCAATGTGCCCGCGGCCGAGCGTGAACGCGCGGGCGAGGTGCTGGTGCGCATTCTCAATGGCGTGCTGTTCGAGATGGCCCAGATCGTGCGGGCCCAGGCCGGCCAGGCACCGCTGGAGCCCAGCGAGCAGACGCAGTCCTTCATGACACAGGCCGTGTTCTCGCTCAGCGACGCGCAGTTCTACCCCGTGCCCATGGTCTTCATGCTGCAGGACTTCAAGCAGGTGCAGGCCAGCGTGTTCCAGGTGGCGCGTGCGCCGGGCAAGAACGTGGTGTATCTGGGCTGCCTGTTTCTCATCATCGGCGTGTTCTGCATGCTGTACGTGCGCGACCGCCGCATCTGGATCTGGCTCACGCCCCGCGATGGCCAAAGCCATGCCGAAATGGCCTTGTCCACCAATCGCAAAACGCTCGATGGTGATAGAGAATTCGCCATGCTGGCCGGCAAGCTGATAGGCGCCGAGCCCATCCACAAGAAACCCCCCGGAGGTTCCGCATGAACACCGCCACCACGACGACTTTGACGCTCAACGAGGGCTTCTTCGCCCGCCGCAACTGGTTCGACTGGGTGTTTGCGGCCCTCGTGGCGGCGGGGCTGCTCTATGCGCTGCAGCGCTATGGCGAGTACATGGATGTCTACGAGAAGTGCATCCTGGTCGGCACCATTCCCGCGGCCATCTGGCTGGGCTGGTTCTGGCGCTCGCTGCGGGCGCTGATGCTGGTGGTGGCCGGGCTGTCGCTGCTGGCCATTGCGCTGTACCAGGGGCCGGAGGGGGCGCAGCTGGCGCGCTCGGACACGGTGTTCGGCCTCAAGTACTTCCTGTCCAGCCAGTCGGCCATCCTCTGGATGAGCATGGTGTTCTTCATCAGCACCGTCTTCTACTGGATCGGCATGTTTGCGCGGGGCGAGGGCACGGCGCTGTCGCTGCTGGGCTCGCGCCTGGCCTGGCTGGCCGTGACGCTGGCGCTGGTGGGCACCATGGTGCGCTGGTACGAGAGCTATCTGATCGGCCCTGACGTGGGGCACATCCCGGTCAGCAACCTCTATGAAGTGTTCGTCATGTTCTGCTGGATGACGGCGCTGTTCTATCTGTACTACGAACAGCACTACGACACGCGCGCCCTGGGTGGCTTCGTGATGCTGGTGGTCAGCGCGGCCGTGGGCTTTTTGCTGTGGTACACGCTGGTGCGCGAGGCGCACGAGATCCAGCCCCTGGTGCCGGCGCTCAAGAGCTGGTGGATGAAGCTGCATGTGCCGGCCAACTTCATCGGCTACGGCACCTTCGCGCTGGCTGCCATGGTCTCCTTCGCCTACCTCATCAAGCAGCAGGCCACGGAGACGCGCTGGTACAAGCTCGCCCCGCTGTGGATGCTGGGCGTGGTGCTGTGCTTCGAGCCCATCGTTTTCCGCAAGGGTGCGACCGACAACGGCGGCAGCTACTGGATGGTGTACTTCGGCGTCTCGGCGCTGATCGTGGCCGGCATCCTGCTGGCGCGCAAGCGCATCGCCGAGCGGCTGCCCAGCTTCGAGCTGCTGGACGATGTGATGTACAAGTCCATCGCCGTGGGCTTTGCCTTCTTCACCATCGCCACCGTGCTGGGCGCGCTGTGGGCGGCCGAGGCCTGGGGCGGCTACTGGAGCTGGGACCCCAAGGAGACCTGGGCGCTGATCGTCTGGCTCAACTACGCGGCCTGGCTGCACATGCGCCTGGTCAAGGGGCTGCGCGGCACCGTGTCCGCCTGGTGGGCGCTGGGCGGGCTGGCCATCACCACCTTCGCCTTCCTGGGCGTGAACATGTTCCTGTCGGGACTGCACAGCTACGGCGAGCTGTGATCCGCTGCTGATTCGGACCGCCGCCGAACAAAGGGCTGCATGCGCCGGCGCGCATGCAGCCCTTTTTGTATCCGGCTCTTTTTCATGGCAGTTGAGGCTGGGGCGTAGCATGGAACTTGCGCGGGCCTGCAAGGCTCCCAATCGTCATGCCGCCCGGTACCCCTGCCGCAGCAGGCACTTTCGGAGATTCCCATGCTGATCCGCTCCCACGACAACGGCTTCCAACATCCGCAAGGCAGCGAAATCACGCCCCGGGCGAGCTACCTGCAGCGCCGGGCCTGGCTGCAGTACCTGGCCGCAGGTTCGGCCGGTGCCGCCTTGCCGGGCTGGGCGGCAGGCGTGCAGCGCCCCGGCAAGCTGGCGGCGCTGGCTTCCGTGCCTTCGCAGGTGCCGGGTGCGAACTCCATGGAGCGCGTCACCGCCTATGCCGATGCGTCGCAGTACAACAACTTCTACGAATTCGGCCTGGACAAGGACGATCCTGCCAAGAACGCCCACACGCTCAAGACGCGGCCGTGGACAGTGAAGATCGAAGGCCTGGTCCAGCAGCCGCAGACACTGGACCTGGATGCGCTGCTCAAGCTCGCACCGCTGGAAGAGCGCATCTACCGGCTGCGCTGCGTGGAAGGCTGGTCCATGGTGATTCCCTGGGTCGGCTATTCCCTGGCCGAGCTGCTGCGCAAGGTGCAGCCGCTGGGCAGTGCCAAGTACGTGGAATTCGTGACCCTGGCCGACAAGGCGCAGATGCCGGGCCTGCGCAGCGGCGTGCTGGACTGGCCTTACACCGAGGGGCTGCGCCTTGATGAAGCCATGCACCCGCTGACGCTGCTGGCCTTCGGCATGTATGGCGAAGTGCTGCCCAACCAGAATGGCGCGCCCGTGCGGCTGGTCGTGCCGTGGAAATACGGCTTCAAGAGCGCCAAGAGCATCGTTGCCATCCGCCTGACCGACAAGGAGCCGGGCACGGCCTGGAACAAGGCGGCGCGCAACGAGTACGGCTTTTATTCCAATGTGAATCCGGACGTGCCGCACCCGCGCTGGAGCCAGGCCACGGAGCGGCGCATTGGCGAGGATGGCCTGTTCGCCAAGAAGCGCAAGACGCTGCTGTTCAACGGCTACGAAGCCCAGGTCGGCCAGCTCTACACGGGCATGGATCTGAAGAAGTTCTATTGATGCGGCCCATGCAATGACGGTGTTACAGCGCCTTTTGCTGCACCGGGCGGCCAAGCCGCTGGTGTTTCTTGTGTGCCTGTTGCCGTTTGCGTGGCTGCTGGCCGGAGCCATCCTGAACACTCTTGGCGCCAATCCGGCCGAGGCCCTGCTGCGCTCCACGGGCGACTGGACGCTGCGCTTTCTTTGCGTGGTGCTGGCCGTGACACCGCTGCGCCAGGCGCTGGGGCTGACGGCGCTGGCGCGCTTTCGGCGCATGCTGGGCCTGTATGTGTTCTTCTACGCCGTGCTGCACCTGCTGTGCTATGCGTGGTTCGACATGGGGCTGGACTGGGGCGAGATCGTGCTCGACATCCCCAAACGCCCGTTCATCCTCGTGGGCTTTGCGGCCCTGCTCTTGCTGACCGCGCTTGCCGCCACATCGCCGCACCGTGTGCTCCGGGCCATGGGCGCAAAGCGCTGGCAATGGCTGCACCGCTGCATTTATGCGGTGGCGCCGCTGGCCCTGCTGCATTTCTTCTGGATGCGCGCGGGCAAGAACAACTTCGCAGAGGTCGGCGTATACGCCGCCATTCTTGCGCTGCTGCTGGGCTGGCGTGTGGCCCATGCACTGCGCCGCCGGCGCGCCAGAAGCTAGCCCGCGACGGCGCGCAGGGCAGGGCGCAGCTGGCGGGTGACGGGGTCGATGTCCGCCATGGGCAACTGGTAGTTGCGCTGGTCGAACAGATCAATGCCGCACTGCAGGCCTTCCAGCCAGTTGAACAGGTCGGCAATCGCCTTGGCGCCCATGATGGGCGCGCCGTGCTGGGGCACGATCATGTCGATGGGCAGCTGGCGCGCCATCTGCACCCACAGCCGCAGGATCTTGTTGGAGACCATGTAGCGGCGGTGAAAGCCTTCCATGCGCGCGATGTGCGGCACCAGATCGGTCACCGGCACCTGTGCCTCGATGCCGTTCATCAGGGACACGCCCAGGTCGCCCGTAAACAGGATGCGGCTGACGGGATCGTAGAAGTGGAAGTTGCCCTCGGCATGCAGGAAGTGGGCGGGCAGCAGGTGCAGCTCATGGCGGCCCAGCGGCAGCCGGCCGCCGGCGTCCGGCACGCCGATCACGCGGTTCTCGGTCTTGCCGACCTTGGTGAAGTGGGGCGCAAAGCGCTCCCAGATGCGCGAGATCACCAACTGGGCCTTGGTGCTGGTCATCCAGCGATCCAGCGAGGCAATGATGTCGGGATCGGCGTGGGAGGCAATCAGATAGGAAAGCTTGTGCGGCGCGAAATGCCGAGACATGCCCATGAACAGCTCGTTGAACGCGAGATTGCCGCCCGGATCGATGATGGCGCCCGTGTCGTCATCGACGATGAGGAACTGGTTGGCCTGGATGGCCTGTCCATCTTCCTCGATGAGGTCGGTGAACATCAGGCAGGCGTGGTTTTTGTCTCGGTAAAGCTCTACGGGCATGGCGGGTTGTCGAGGGACAAGATGCGGTCACTCTAAGCGCCATGCCATGCAGCGGGGTTGACGTGCATCAAGCCGCAGTGCGGCTGCCGCGTCAGTCGGCCTGTGGCCTGCGGGAGTCCGAGGCGCCCGTGGGCGTGGAGCTTTCCTCGACGGCTGCATTGGAGGGGCCGGTCGGCAAGGTGGTGGGCGCCGGTGCGGGCGTTGCCCGCTCGGCCGGGCTGGAGATGCCCAGGGTCTGCGGCAGCGTGGCGCGGTGGCTGGCGGCTGGCGAGCTGGGCAGGAACAGAGGCCCCTTCTGCCCACAGGCCGCAAGGGACGCCGCACAGGCCCCAAGGGCAATGCACCTGACTAGAATTTGCGAGGCTTTCAACATAAGCGAATTGTAATGACCGACCAAGAATTTCTGGACCTTGCCGAACGACTGCTGCTGGCGGTGGAGCAAGACTGCGATCGCATCAACGATGAAACCGATGCCGACCTCGATGCCCAGCGCGTGGGAGGCATGGTGACCCTGGTCTTTGCCAACCGCAGCCAGATCGTGATCAACCAGCAAAAGCCGCTGCACGAGATCTGGCTGGCCGCCAAGGCCGGCGGCTTCCACTACCGCTACGACGCGTCGCAGGGCGCCTGGCTCGATACCAAGGGCGCGGGCGAGTTCTTCGCCAACCTGAGCCGCTACGCCACCGAGCAATCGGGCCTGGTGCTGCAGTTCTCGGCACGCTGAGACCCCGGCTTTCGGCTGGCTCCAAAAGAAAAGCCCGGCATGGCCGGGCTTTCTTGCGTGGTCGACCGCCTCAGTTGCGGAACAGGTCGAGGATGCGGTTGCGTTCCTCGGTGGCGGGCGGGGGCGTGGCGCCTGCGGCGCTGCCCGTGGATGCACTGTCCATGCCCAGGCTGCTGACGCCGCCGTTGCGCGCGTTTTCCTCGTAGTACCACTCGCCGCCCATGTTCACGACGCCGGGCGGCACGGGCATCTCGGCCACGGGAACGCCCTTGAGCGCGTGCTGCATGAAGCTGATCCAGATCGGCAGGCTCAGGCCGCCGCCGGTCTCGCGGCTGCCCAGGTTGCGCGGCGTGTCGTAGCCGATCCAGGATACGGCGGCCAGTGTGGGCTGGAAGCCCGCAAACCAAGCATCCACCGAATCGTTGGTCGTGCCGGTCTTGCCATACAGGTCGGGGCGCTTGAGCGTGGACTGCGCGCGCGCTGCCGTGCCAACGCGCGCCACGTCCTGCAGCAGGCTGTCCATGATGAAGGCGTTGCGCGCGTCAATGGCTTGGGGCAGTTCCTGCACCGGGGGCGGTGTGAATTCGGACAGGATGCGGCCTTTGTGATCGGTGACGCGGGAAATCAGCCAGGGATTGACGCGGTGGCCGCCGTTGGCGAACACGGAGTAGCCTGCCGCCAGCTGCAGCGGCGTGACGGCACCTGCGCCCAAAGCCATGGTCAGGTAGGCCGGGTGCTTGGCGGCGTCAAAGCCGAAGCGCGTGACCCACTCCTGGCCCTGCTTTGGCCCCACGGCCTGCAGCAGCCGGATGGAGATCATGTTCTTGGACTTGTTCAGGCCTGTGCGCATGGTCATCGGCCCGTCGTAGCGGCTGTCGTAGTTCTTGGGCTCCCAGGGCTGCCCCCCCGTCACGCCCGCACTGAAGAACAGCGGTGCGTCATTGATCATGGTGGAGGGCGAGAAGCCCTTTTCCAGCGCCGCGGAGTAGATGAAGGGCTTGAAGGCCGAGCCGGGCTGGCGCCAGGCCTGGGTCACATGATTGAACTTGTTCTTCTGGAAGTCGAAGCCGCCGATCAGGGCGCGCAAGGCGCCCGTCTGGGGAACCAGGGCCACGAAGGCGCCTTCCACCTCGGGCAGCTGCGTGATTTCCCAGGTGTTCTTGGGCGTCTTGACCACGCGGATCACGGCGCCGGGACGGATCTTGATGTTGGGCGGTGCCTTGGGGTTCAGGCCCGATTCGGCAGGCTTGAGGCCTTCGCCCGTGATCTCGATCTGCTCGCCGTCGGCACGGGCCGCCAGGATCTTGCGCGGGTTGGCATCCAGCACCACGGCGGCGAGCACGTCTCCGTTGTCGGGGTGGTTGGCCAGGGTGTCGTCGATGGCGTCTTCACGGTCCTCGGCGTCGGCGGGCAGGGCCACGAACTTCTCGGGGCCGCGGTACTTCTGGCGGCGCTCGTAGTCCATGATGCCGCGGCGCAGCGCGGCGTAGGCGGCTTCCTGTTCGCCGGCATTGATGGTGGTATAGACGTTCAGTCCGCGCGTGTAGGCCTCGTTGCCGTACTGGGCAAAGATCAGCTGGCGCGCCATTTCGGCCACGTACTCGGCATGCACCCGGGTGTTGAAGGAGCCTGTGCGGATCTTCAGCGGCTCGGCCTTGGCTTCAGTGGCCTGGGCCGCCGTGATGAAGCCGTTTTCCTCCATGCGCTCGATGATGTAGAGCTGGCGCGAGCGGGCGCGCTTGGGGTTGCTGATCGGGTTGTAGGCCGAGGGCGCCTTGGGCAGGCCGGCCAGCATGGCGGCTTCGGCGACGGTGATGTCCTTGAGCGGTTTGCCGAAATAGGCTTCACAGGCGGCGGCAAAGCCATAGGCCCGATTTCCCAGATAAATCTGGTTCATGTAGATCTCGAGAATCTGGTTTTTGCTCAGCAGATGCTCTAGCTTGAAAGTCAGTAAGACTTCGTAAATTTTGCGTGTAAAAGTTTTTTCGGAAGACAGATAGACATTGCGTGCCACCTGCATGGTGATGGTCGATGCGCCCTGGCTTTTCACGCGGCCCAGATTGGCCAGCGCGGCGCGCGCCATACCTTTGTAGTCGACGCCACCGTGCTCGAAAAAGCGGGTGTCTTCAATGGCCAGCACCGCGTCGGTCATCACTTTGGGGATGTCCTGGATGGGTGTCAGCGTGCGCCGCTCCTCGCCGAACTCGCCCAGCAGGGCGCCTTCGCTGGAGTACACGCGCAGCGGCAGCTTGGGCCGGTAGTCGGCCAGCTCGGACACGTCGGGCAGGTTGGGGTAGGCCATGGCCAGGGCCACGGCCACGGTCAGCATCAGGGCCAGCGCGCCGGCGACGGCGATGCCCGCCAGCCATAGCAAGGCCTTGGGAAACCAATGCATGGGCTTGGACGGAGCGGAGCGAGGCTTTCCAGCCTGGGGTTCTCGGGAGTCTGAGGGCGGCATGTCGCAGGGAGTGCTGAGGAGTGCCGCATTATAAAAATGCGTTCCCCAGGGGGTCGGTAGGAGGCGGCTGCACACGGTTGCCAGCATGGCCGCAAGCCTCGCATCCTAAGCCAGGCGTACAGGCCGACATGCAAGCAGGGGTGCATTCCTGTCGCATTTGATGGCCCGCAACAATGTCTGTTTTTGGCCACTACCGTCAACCATGCTCCGGCAGGCATGGTGAGTTGCGCGCAGTCTTGCTGATAGCATTCAACCTATATGTGAAGGTTTGTTGCGTTCTTTACATACACAAGAAGAGGGAGGGCAAGTTGATTGCTATGGGATCCTTATTCAGTCGCCAGCCCGCACCTTTGCTAGGCATCGACATCAGTTCTTCGAGCGCCAAGCTCGTTGAGCTGTCTCGTGCCAGGTCGGGCGAACTGTTGCTGGAGCGCTGTGCCATCGAGCCGCTGGAGCGGGGATGGATCACGGATGGCAACATCGAAAAGTTCGACGAAGTGGCAGAGGCTGTACGGCGGCTGGTCAAAAAAAGCGGCACGCGGACCAAGAACGTGGCCATGGCATTGCCGGCTTCGGCCGTGATCACCAAGAAGATTTCGCTGCCCGACGGCATGAGCGAGCAGGAACTGGAGGTCCAGGTCGAATCCGAGGCCAATCAGTACATTCCTTTTTCGCTCGACGAAGTGAGTCTGGACTTCTGTGTTATAGGCCCGTCATCGAATT
Source organism: Delftia sp. 11MD (assembly GCF_050907895.1). Taxonomy (NCBI): domain Bacteria; kingdom Pseudomonadati; phylum Pseudomonadota; class Betaproteobacteria; order Burkholderiales; family Comamonadaceae; genus Delftia; species Delftia sp. 11MD. Next base: position 1,192,907 of record NZ_CP194333.1, read on the forward strand.
CGCCTGGCGACGTGGATGTGCTCATTGCCGCCTCCCGCCGCGAGAAGGTGCAGGACCGCCAGGGCCTGGCCGAGGCGGCCGGCCTCAAACCGATGGTCATCGACATCGAGCCCCATGCCTCCCGCATGGCCGCCGGACGGTTGATCGAGCGCCTGCCCAATCAGGGCAACAACGCTTTGGTGGCGCTGTTCGAGGTAGGCGCCATGACGACCAGCATGCAGATCCTGCGTGACGACGAGGTGCTGTACGACCGTGACCAGGCCTTTGGCGGCGCCCAGCTGACGCAGCTGATCGCGCGCCAATATGGCTTCTCCCTTGAAGAGGCCGAGTCCAAGAAGCGCAACGGCGAACTGCCGGAGGACTACGCCTCCGCCGTGCTCAAGCCCTTCGTGCAGAGCATGACGCAGGAAGTGTCGCGCGCACTGCAGTTCTTTTTCACCAGCACGCCCCACAACCGCATAGACCACATCCTGCTGGCTGGCGGCTCGGCACCGCTTTCCGGCCTGTCCGAGGCCATCACGCAGCAGACCGGATTCGCCTGCAGCCTTGCCAACCCCTTCGATGGCATGGAAGTCGGCAGCGGCGTGCGCCTCAAGCGCATGTCGCGCGAGGCCCCCGCCTACCTGACCGCCTGCGGTCTGGCCATGCGGAGGTTTGTGTCGTGATCCTGATCAATCTGCTTCCTCACAGAGAAGCCACACGCAAGCGACGCAAGGAAGCATTCCAGGCCACCATGGTCCTTTCGGCCCTGATAGGGGTTTTGATCATTGGTGCTGTCTACTGGTGGTACCAGATGATGATCGAAGCCCAGCAGGCAAAGAACAGCATGCTGCGCGCCGAGATCACGGTGCTGGAGTCCCAGATCAAGGAAATCGCCGGGCTGGAGGATGAGATCACTGCCCTGCGTGCACGTCAGAAGGCCGTGGAAGACCTGCAGTCCGATCGCAATCTGCCGGTGCACATGCTCAACGAGCTGGTGTCCCAACTGCCCGATGGCGTCTACATCACCAGCATCAAGCAGGAAGGTCTGGCCGTGACCATGCAGGGCACGGCGCAGTCCAATGAGCGGGTGTCCGAGATGCTGCGCAATCTGTCCGAGGGAACGCCCTGGATCTCCAAGCCGGAACTGGTGGAGATCGTGGCCAAGACGGTCAACGTCACGCCCAAGGACCAGCGCCGTGCTGCAGCGTTCAATCTGCGCTTCCAGCTCACGCGCGCCAGCGTTGCGGAGAAAGGCCTTCCGACGGCGGCCAACCCAGGAAAGTCCCAGTGATGGCCAAGAAGAAAAAGAACGACATCGACTTCTCCGCACTGCAGGAGAACATCCAGCGCCAATTCCGTGGTCTTGATCCCAATGATCCTTCGCGGTGGCCCTTGCTGCCGCGTTTTCTGTTGTGCGTTGCCATTGCGTTGGGCGTTGCCGCCTTGCTCTGGTACGTACTGATCAAGGACTATGAGGACATGCTGGAGCAAGAGCGCAACACCGAAGTCACGCTGCGCCAGGACTTCAGCCAGAAGCTGTCCAAGGCGGTCAGCCTGGATGGCCTGAAGAAGCAGCGTGAACAGGTCCAGCAATATGTGACACAGCTGGAAAAGCAGTTGCCCAGCAAGGCGGAAATGGCTGCGCTGCTCTCGGACATCAACCAGGCCGGACTGGGGCGCAGCCTTCAGTTTGAAACGTTCCGCCCCGGGGCGATGGTGGTCAAGGAGTACTACGCCGAGCTGCCCATTGCTTTGAAGGTCACAGGACGCTTTCATGACATCGGTTCATTCGCTTCCGACGTGGCCTACCTGTCTCGCATCGTGACCTTGAACAACTTGTCGATTGTCCCTGTGGGCAAGGACGGAAGCGAGGTCCTGAGCATGGAGGCGACGGCGCGAACCTTCCGCTATCTGGATGCCGATGAAGTGCAGGCGCAGCGCGCGGCTGCCGGGAAGGGCAAGAAGAAATGAGACACATGCGCTGCAGCGTCTTGCTTATGTTGTCTGGCTGTTTGGCCGTCTCGGGCTGCACTTCTTCTGATCAAGAGGAGTTGCAAACCTGGATGGCTCAGGAGAAAGCCAATGCAAAGCCTCGGGTCAAGCCTTTGGAAGAGCCCAAAGCGTTTACGCCCCAAGCCTACCTGGGGGCTGATGGCATGGACCCCTTCAATCCCTTGAAACTGATGCAGGTGCTGCGCAAGGAATCGGCCCAGACCAATGCGAATACCAGCCTGATTGCCGCAGAACTCAACCGCCGCAAGGAGCCGCTGGAAGCAGAGCCCCTGGATGCAATGACCATGGTGGGCAGTCTGGACAAGAAGGGTGTGCCTACGGCGCTGATCAAGGTAGGAGCCTTGCTGTATCAGGTTCGTGCAGGAAATTACCTGGGACAGAACTACGGAAAGATCACCCGGATCACGGAGACTTCCATCCAGTTGCGGGAAATCGTCCAGGATGGCAGCGGCGACTGGATAGAAAGAAATAGCACACTGGAGTTGCAGGAGGGAAGGAAATGATGGGTACACATCGCAGCATGTCTCATAAAGCTCGCTGGGGAATCGCCTTGGGCGGTTGGTTGCTGGGCTCCTTTGCATGGGCGCAGTCCGCTATAGAGTCGGTCTCCGGTTCCCTCCAGGGGAGCACCGAGGTGGTGCGCATCGAGCTTTCCGAAGCGCTGGCTGCGGACCCGACCGGATTTGCGATCCAGTCGCCTGCACGGATCGCGCTGGATTTTCCTGGCGCAACCAATGCGACGGGCAAATCGATGGTCGAGCTCAACCAGGGCAACCTGCGTTCCATCAATATCGTGGAGGCCTCGGGCCGTTCCCGGCTGGTGCTGAATTTGAAAACGGCGACTTCCTACCGCACTGAGCGCCAAGGCAAGGCGTTGCTGATCCTGCTGGATCCTGTAGCTGCGTCTGCTGCGGTGAAGCCTTCTGCACAGCAGGGTGTGTTCGAAGCCAAGACAGCCGTCGGTAGCGATGTCCAACCCATTCGGGATGTTGATTTCCGTCGTGGCAGCGATGGCTCGGGCCGCATCGTCGTGGGATTGAGCAATAGCCAGGTCGGCGTGGACCTGCGCCGCGAAGGCAAGGAACTGGTCGTCGATTTTCTGCGTTCCTCCCTGCCTGAAGGCTTGCGCCGCAAGCTGGATGTTGCGGATTTCGGAACACCGGTGCAGACAATCTCATCGGTGCAGCAGGGGGAATCCGTGCGCATGCGTATCGCTCCCGTCGGTGACTGGGAGCACAGTGCCTACCAAAGCGACAGCCAGTTTGTGATCGAGGTCCGCCAGAAAAAGGTGGATGTGAGCAAGCTCACGCAGGGCCCCGGCTACAGCGGTGAAAAGCTCTCCCTGAATTTCCAGAACATCGAAGTGCGGTCCCTGCTGCAGGTGATTGCCGACTTCACGAACTTCAACATCGTGACCTCGGACACGGTTTCCGGGGCGCTGACCCTGCGTCTGAAGGATGTTCCCTGGGACCAGGCGCTGCAGATCATCATGGATGCCAAGGGCCTGGGCATGCGCAAGTCGGGCTCGGTGCTCTGGATTGCGCCCAAGGATGAGATCGATGCGCGCACCAAGCGTGACTATGAAGCCGCCATGGAAATCCAGAAACTGGAGCCGCTTCGGACCCAGAGCTTTCAGCTGAACTATGCGAAGGCAGCCGATATTCTTCAACAGATCAGCGCAAGCAGCGGTGGTGGCGGCGGGACTGGCGGAACCTCCACCAGATTTCTGTCTGAGCGCGGATCTGCGATTTCGGAGCCCCGAACCAACCAGCTGTTCGTGACCGACACAGCCACGAAACTGGAAGAAGTGAAGGTGCTGCTGGCGACACTGGACGTGCCTGTTCGCCAAGTGCTGATCGAAGCTCGTATCGTTGAAGCCCGTGACACATTTGGCCGTGCACTGGGCGTCCGTCTAGGCGGCGGGGATTTGCGGGCTCAACGCGGTGGGGATGGGGGATACAGCATTGGTGGGGATAACCGCGTGGCCATCGGTACGGGTTTTGACAATGCCAATGCTTCAGCTGGGGCAAGCGGGCAGGCTGTGAATACCTCGGGAAATTTTGTCAATCTGCCTGGGAAGCTGTCAAACGTGGCGAACTCCGGGACGTTTGCCATGTCTATTTTCAATGCGGCTGCAAATCGATTCCTGACTCTTGAGCTTTCTGCCATGGAGTCCGATGGCCAGGGAAAGATCATTTCCAGCCCGAGGTTGGTAACGGCTGATCAAACCAAGGCATTGATTGAGCAGGGTACTGAGTACCCCTACTCTGTGACTGCGCCTAACGGTGCGACGACCATTGCTTTCAAAAAGGCTGTTCTGAAACTGGAGGTGACGCCTCAAATCACTCCCGAAGGCGATATCATTCTGGACCTCGATGTCAACAAGGATTCACGTGGTGAGAGCACGTTGCAAGGCGTTGCCATCGATACCAAGCATGTGCGTACCCAGGTTCTTGTCCAGAATGGTGGAACTGTAGTGATCGGCGGTATCTTCGAGATGGAGGAGACCAATACGGAAAACAAGATTCCGCTATTGGGCGATGTCCCTGTTCTGGGGCATCTTTTCAAAAGTCGCGTGAGAGAGTCCCAGAAGCGGGAAATGCTGGTATTTATTACACCGAAGATGTTGGCTGACATCAGAAGTGCTCGTTGAATGTAGTAGGAGATAGATAATCATGCAAAAAATCATGTTCGGTGCCATGCTGGCACTCGGTCTGGCCGGGTGTGGTGGTGGTGGAGGGAGTGCTGGTGAGACAAATCAGCCGTATACCATTTCGCTGCGCGCAGATAAGACGCAGCTGCCGGTGAATATTGGAAATGCCGGTCCTGGTATTGGTGCTGATGCGGCATATACGACAACAATGTATGTCGAGGCTCGTCAAGGAAATATGCCTATTCCTGGTGGGGATGGCATTTTTCAATGCGCCGTGACTGCAGGTCTTGATTCGGCAGTTCTGTATTATCTGGATGGAACGGATAAAAAAGACGATAAAGGAAATATCTCAGCCAGTCGTTCCATTGTGCTGGGCTCCAACTCTGGTAGTGCCACTTTCCACTTGCACGCAATCGACAAGGCTGGTGTAGCAAGCGTGACTTGCACGGTGACCGATCCCCGCGATAAGCGCCAGGTGAGTGCTGTGACCAGTGTTAATGTCGGTGGCGCTGCGCAGGGCATTCCTGCCAGCACGCTGGCCGTGACCCAGACGCCTGGCTATCTGGGATCCCGCGACAACCTCTCCAATCTGCGAAATAACGTAGCACTGGAAGTGAAGGTGGTCGACGACCGCAATCAACCGGTCACTGGTACCAGCCCCAATGTGCAGGTTCGGATTTTGCCCAGCTCGGCTTATGAAGGTGCGCGCCTGATCTCTGGATCCAAGGCTGGCTCTTCGTTGCAAGTCAATTCGCTCAACGGCATCGCACAGCTGTCGCTTTCCAGTGGCCCCGATAGCGGCGCCATCGTGCTGGAAACGACCGTGGACCGCCGGGACAATGATGTCAGCAATGGCATTCAGGATCCCATCAGGGCCTATACCGTTGTGGGTGTCTACCATGAGATCGCCAAGACGCCTCTGGCCCTGCCTGATGGCTTGAGCATCACGGGTGTCAAGGACCAGCCTCTGGTGTACGGCTTTGCAGCAACAGGCGGCATTCCTCCTTACCGCTGGTCGACACTGGGCGGTGTTCCAGACGGTATGCGCCTGAGCAGCGACGGCGTGCTTTCCGGTACGCCGACGGTGGTCGGAACCTTCAACATGCTGGTACGTGTGCAGGACGCACAGGGCACCGTGGTCGACAAGACCGTGACCGTGACCATTGCGGCCAAGGCACCTCTGGCCTTCACTGCACCGACCATCTCTGGCGTCCGTGGTGTGGCCCTGGCGTACGCACTGTCGGCAACCGGCGGTACCGCTCCCTACACGTGGGTGAGTCTGGGTGGCACTCCCGAAGGGCTGGCGTTGTCCAGCGACGGCATCTTGTCGGGTACTCCGACGGCGGATGGCACCTTCAACATGATCGTGCGCGTCACGGATGCCGACAACACGGTGATCACGAGGAACATGACCATCACGGTGGCCAAGCCGGCAACCACGACGCCGTAAAGGCGATGCCGTTCACGGCCATGGGAGATAATTTTGATTTCCCATGGCCCGTGCGGTAACAGCAAATGGATGTTTCAGGCTTGGTAACCCGGGTGGCCCTGATCGGCCTGCCCGGCTCCGGCAAATCGACCATAGGGCGCCAGCTGGCGCGCCTGTGGTCGATGCGTTTTGTGGATTCGGACCATGTGATCGAGCAGCGCCTGGGCTGCAGCATCCGGGAGTTTTTCGAGCGTGAGGGCGAGCAGGCTTTTCGCGACATGGAGTCGCAGGTCATTGATGAGCTGTCGGCCTCCACATCCAGCCTGCTGTTGTCCACGGGCGGCGGCGTGGTGCTGCGCGAGCAAAATCGCCGCCATCTGCATGAGCGCACCCAGGTCTTCTACCTGGATTGCACGCCAGAGGACATCGCCGCGCGGCTGCGCAACGATGTGACGCGGCCCTTGCTGCAGGTGGAGGATCCGGCGTTGCGCCTGCGCGAGTTGCTGCTGCAGCGCGAGCCCCTGTATCTGGAGACGGCGCACTTCGTGATCCAGACATCCGGCCTGTCTGTGGCGCAGGCCGCCCAGCGCATACGCATGCAGGCGGAGCTGGCCTGAACGCTGCCCGCTGGAACACCAAAGGCCTCGGCACTTGCCGGGGCCTTTTTCTTTAAGATCGGCAGTTGCCGGGCGCGCTGCCGTGTCGCGGAAACCTTTTCATTCTTTCTCCCCTGGAGCGACATCATCTTGCCCCACGCCTCCTCCTCGCCTGCTGCCCAGGTCGTGACCATTGACCTGGGTGAGCGCTCCTATCCGATTGCCATCGGCACCGGCCTGCTGGACCAGGCAGCCACCTATGCCGCGCTGCCTTCTGCGGCACAGGCCGTCATCGTCAGCAACGATGTGGTCGCACCGCTCTATGAGCCCGCACTGCGCCGCGTGCTGGAGCAGCGCTACCGCAGCGTGCGGACCGTGGTGCTGCCCGATGGCGAGGCCCACAAGGACTGGCAGACGCTGAATCTGATCTTCGATGACCTGCTGTCCGGTGGTTGCGACCGCAAGACCGTGCTGTTCGCGCTGGGCGGCGGCGTCATCGGCGACATGACGGGCTTTGCTGCCGCCAGCTACATGCGCGGCGTGCCCTTCGTGCAAGTGCCCACCACGCTGTTGTCGCAGGTGGACTCGTCGGTGGGCGGCAAGACCGCCATCAACCATCCGCTGGGCAAGAACATGATCGGCGCCTTCTACCAGCCGCAGCTGGTGGTTTGCGATCTGGCCTCGCTGGACACGCTGCCCGTGCGCGAGCTGAGCGCCGGCCTGGCCGAGGTCATCAAGTACGGGCCCATCGCCGACATGGACTTCCTGGCCTGGCTGGAGGAGAACATGGATGCCTTGCTTGCCCGCGACCGCACTGCACTGGCGCACGCGATCAAGCGCAGCGTGGAGATCAAGGCCTGGGTGGTGGGGCAGGACGAGAAAGAGGCCGGATTGCGCGCCATTCTCAATTTCGGCCACACCTTCGGGCATGCGATCGAAGCCGGCATGGGCTACGGCAACTGGCTGCACGGCGAAGGCGTGGGCGCAGGCATGGTCATGGCGGCCGAGCTGTCGCAGCGCCTTGGCCTGGTGGATGCCGCCTTTGTGCAAAGGCTGCGCGTGCTGATCGAACGTGCGGGCCTGCCGGTGCGCGGCGCCGTGCTGGATGCGCGTGACAACGCTGGCCGCTATCTGGAGCTGATGCGCGTGGACAAGAAGTCCGAGGCGGGCGAGATCCGCTTCGTTCTCATTGACGGGCCGGGAAAGGCCGTCATGCGCTCGGCGCCCGATGCCTTGGTGCGCGAAGTCATAGACGCCTGCTGCGCCTGACGCGCGGCGCTGGGGGCAAGCCGGAACTGCTAGAGTGCCCTTGTCAGCATGATGAGGCGATCGAATGCAGAAACAGGCCCTGGCCCCCTATGCCTGCAACCCGGCGTTCAGCCGGGGGCGGCGTTTCCCGGAGGCGCCTGCGCCCACGCGCAGCGACTTCCAGCGCGACCGGGACCGCATCGTCCATTCCTCGGCCTTCCGGCGCCTGGTCTACAAGACCCAGGTCTTCGTCAACCATGAGGGCGACCTGTTCCGCACCCGCCTGACGCACTCGCTGGAAGTGGCCCAGCTGGGCCGCTCGGTGGCCCGATCGCTGCAACTTGACGAAGATCTGGTCGAGGCCATCTGTCTGGCCCACGACCTGGGCCACACCCCCTTCGGCCATGCGGGCCAGGATGCGCTCAATGCCTGCATGCAGCCGCATGGCGGCTTCGAGCACAACCTGCAAAGCCTGCGCGTGGTGGACCGGCTGGAAGAGCGCTATCCAGCCTTTGACGGCCTGAACCTGAGCTTCGAGACGCGCGAGGGCGTTCTCAAGCACTGCTCGCGCACCAATGCCGAGCACCTGGAGGCGCGCGAGCCCGGCGGGGTGGCGCAGCGTTTTCTGCTGGGCCGGCAGCCTTCGCTGGAGGCCCAACTGTGCAACCTGGCCGATGCCATTGCCTACAACGCCCATGACGTGGACGATGGCGTGCGCTCCGGCCTGATCACCATGCCCCAGCTGTGCGAGGCTGTTCCCCTGTTCGCGCGCTATCACGACGCAACACTGGCCGAGCATCCTCAACTGGGCATGCCCCTGGCCGAGCGGCGCCTGCTGTACGAAAGCATCCGCCGCATGCTCAGCGACCAGGTCTATGACGTGATCGCCGCCACGCAGCAACGCATTGCTCAGGCACGGCCCTGTTCGGTGGACGAGGTGCGCGCCCAGCCTGGCCCTCTGGTGGGCTTCAGCGATACCATGAGGCAGCAGTCGCAGCAGCTCAAGCAGTTCCTGTTCCGCAATCTCTACCGCCATGAGCAGGTGGTGAAGACCATGGAAGGCGCGCAGCAGGTGGTGGCCGAGCTGTTTGCGGCCTACATGGTCGAGCCCGACCGCATGAAGCCGCGCTTCGTGCAGCGGGCCATGCTGGCCGAGGACGTATCGGCGCGTGCGCGGGTGGTGGCCGACTTCATCGCCGGGATGACGGACCGCTACGCGGCCCGCGAGCATGAGCTGCTGACAGGCCTGCGCCTGCTGGGCTGAGAAATCCGAGCAACGGCGTCGCCGGGGCGGCGCGGCTAGAATGCGGACCCTGCGTGACAGGGCAGGGAAGGGTTCCTGGACGGTTTCGCAATGTCTGGGGGCGCAGTGCCCCCGTTCGCATTTTTGAAGGGCACAGCCATGACCGATACCAACCACGAGATTCGCGCGGCCGAGTTTCCGCCTGTCACCGTGATCGAGGATACGGTGCACTGGCTCGAAAAGGCCGTGATCGGCCTGAACCTGTGCCCCTTCGCCAAGGGCGTGCACATCAAGGGCCAGATCCACTACACGGTCAGCCAGGCCACCGACGCCGAAGGCGTGGCGGCAGACCTGCACCGCGAGCTGGAAGCCCTGGCCGAGGCCTCCCCGGACAAGCGCGACACCACGCTGCTGATCCTGCCGCACGCATTGCAGGACTTCCTGGACTTCAACGACTTTCTCGAAGTGGCCGACGCCATGGTCGAGGAGCTGGACCTGGGCGGCATCCTGCAGGTGGCCTCGTTCCACCCGCAGTTCCAGTTCGAGGGCACCGAAGCCGACGACGTCACCAACTGCACCAACCGCTCTCCCTATCCCACGCTGCACCTGCTGCGCGAGGACAGCATAGACAAGGCGGTCGAGGTGTTCCCCGAAGCCGAATCCATCTACGAGCGCAACATGGAGACGCTGGAGAAGATCGGCATCGAAGGCTGGCTGGACCTGGGTGTGGGCGCGCGCTGCCCTATGGCGCACGCAGCCAAGCCGGACGCTGCCGAATGAAGGCGCGCCAGGGCAAGCCTGCCGCAAAGCCCGAGCAGGATGTGACCGCGCAGCTGGGCCTCAAGCCCGGCCAGTCCATTGAACTGCTCAAGGCACTGCACATCCTCACGCGCGAAGGCAAGATCAACCAGGATTCGCGCCGCAAGCTCAAGCAGGTCTACCACCTCTACCAGTTCATCGCGCCCATCCTCGAAGAACTGTCGGCCGACGGCCATGCGGTCACCCTGGCCGACCACGGCGCCGGCAAGTCCTACCTGGGATTCATCCTCTACGACCTGTATTTCAAGCCGCTGGGGCGCGGCCATATCTACGGCATAGAAACGCGCGCGCCGCTGGTGGAGGCTTCGCAGAAGCTGGCCGCCGAGCTGGGCTTCGACCGCATGGGCTTCCTCAACATGTCGGTGGCCGAATCCACGCATGCCGACTTCATGCCTGCGCAATTCGACGTGGTCACGGCCCTGCATGCCTGCGACACCGCCACCGACGATGCCATCGCCTTCGGCCTGGAGAAAAAGGCCAAGGCCATGGTGCTGGTGCCCTGCTGCCAGGCCGAGGTCGCTGCCTGCCTGCGCCAGACCAAGGCGCTGAGCCTGACGCGCACGCCGCTGGCCGAACTGTGGCGCCATCCCATACACACGCGCGAAATGGGCAGCCAGCTCACCAACGTGCTGCGCTGCCTGTACCTGGAAGCCTGCGGTTACCAGGTCACCGTGACCGAGCTGGTCGGCTGGGAGCACAGCATGAAGAACGAGCTGATCATTGCGCGTTACACGGGGCAGAAAAAGCGCAGTGCGGTTGAGCGCATGCGCGCCATCCTGGCGGAGTTCGGCCTGCAGGATGCGATGGCACAGCGCTATCCGCTGCTGCAGGCGGCCTGAGCCGGCTGCCTGCAGCAGTCTCAGACCCCCGCCACGGCGTGGTACCAGGCGATGCCATCGGCATCAATGCTGCGCTCCACCTGCCCTGCATGCATCAAATGATTCAGGCAGGCCAGGCTTTCGCCCGTGGCCATGCCCAGCAGGGCTGGGCTGGATTCGCTGATGGGGCGTGAGAAGAGGGCGCCGAAGACATCGACGGCGCGACGCGGCTCGGCCAGGGCTGCCAGCAGCCGGTCGCTGGCACGCTCCTGGCCTGCCACCAGCGAATCGATGCGCGCATGCAGGCCGCGAAAGCAATCGCCGTGCGCGGGCAGGACGAGCACATCGTCGGGCACTTCGCGCCTGACCTTTTCCAGAGACTCCATCCAGTCGGCCATGGGGTTGGCGTCGGGTTCCATGGGGTGGACCGAGACGTTGGACGAGATGCGCGGCAGCACCTGGTCGCCCGAGATCAGCAGCTTGAGATCGGGGCAGTACAGGCTGGCGTGCTCGGGCGAGTGGCCGCTGCCGACCACCACGCGCCACAGGTGTTTTCCTATGCGCAGTTCCTCTCCATCGTGCAGGCGGCGGTAGCTGTCGGGCAGGGCATGGATGTGCTTGCCGAAGTTGCCGAAGCGGGCGCGGTAGGACTCCAGTGCGCTGTCGCTCCAGCCTGCGCGGCGGTAGAAGGCGATGGCGTCGGGCGGGGCCTCGCGGCTGCAGTCCGAGACCACGACGCGACAGTTGAGGTACTCCAGGCGCGTCATGTACAGGGGCACATGGAACTTGCGCGTCAGCCATCCGGCCAGGCCCACATGGTCGGGGTGCATGTGGGTGACGAAGACGCGCGTCAGCGAGCGGCCATCGGTGGATTGGGAGAACAGCGCGCGCCAGGTGGCCACGCCTTCGTCGGTGCGCGCACCCGTATCGACGATGGCCCAGCCCTGGCCGTCATCGATGGCCCAGAGATTGATGTGGTCCAGCGCATAGGGCAGGGGCATGCGCAGCCAGAGCACGCCGGGCGCCACCTCCAGCGTCTGCCCGCGCTGCGGCGGCGCCTCGAACGGGTAGTCGAGCACCGGCCTGGGCGGCGCTTCCGGGGCCTGCGAGGCGATCGGGTCTTGGGCTTTCTGGTTCATGGGGTTCCTTGTTCCGTCGCTGGGTTGGCCGCAATGCTATCCGGCCCTCAGCGCCTTGCCTGCAACGATACGCCTGCCGGCCTGGGCTGACTGTCACTGGCTCGTCACGGGCTGTTCCTACAGTGCACAAATCAATCAACAGGGGGAGGGCGCGGCCTTGCCGCGGGGTCCCCTGCCTACAAAGGGATATCCGCATGAAACTGAAGATGTTGTGCAGCGCGCTGGCCGGTGCGTCGCTGCTGTTGAGCGCCTGTGGCGGCAGCGATGGATCGTCCGCTGCCACCCCGACCAAGAACGTGCTGTTCTTCCTGGGTGACGGCATGGGCATCACCACCATGACCGCCGCGCGCATCTACAGCGTGGGCGAAGACGGTGAGCTGACCATGGACAAGCTGCCCGAGACGGCCTTCGTCCACACCTTCTCGAACGACGCCCAGGTGACGGACAGCGCGCCCTCGATGGCCGCCTACATGACCGGCGTGAAGATGAACAACGAAGTCATCTCCATGACGCCCGACACCAAGGCCACGGATGCCAGCGGCAAGGCCTATCACACCAACTACGACAGCACCTGCCCCAGCGGCAACGGCCAGGCCGTTCCCACGCTGCTCGAGCAGATGAAGTCCGCCGGCTACGGCACGGGCGTGGTCTCCACCGCGCGCATCACGCATGCGACGCCGGCAACCACCTACTCGCACGTCTGCCACCGCGATGCGGAGAACACCATCGCCGCGGCCCTGGTGCCCGGCGGCTCCGGCTACAACAGCAAGCTCGGTGACGGCGTGGACGTGATCCTGGGCGGTGGCTCGTACTACTTCACGCCCAAGGCCGACGGCGGCCGCCGCAACGACAGCCGCAACCTGATCGCCGAGTTCAAGACGCAAAAGTACAGCTACGCCGCCAACAAGAGCGAGTTCGACAAGTTGCCCGTGGACGGCAGCAAGATCGCCGGCCTGTTCACCAAGGACCACATGGCCTATGACCTGGACCGCGACGCGACCAAGGAACCGAGCCTGGCCGAGATGACGGGCAAGGCCATCGACGCGCTGTCGGCCAAGAAGAAGGGCTTCTTCTTGATGGTGGAAGGCGGCCGCATCGACCATGCGCTGCACGCCACCAACGCGCGCCGCGCGCTGCAGGATACCGTGGCCTTCGACAACGCCATCCAGACCGCGCTGGACAAGATGGCCAAGCTCGATCCGGGCCTGAAGAACACGCTGATCGTCGTCACAGCCGACCATGACCACACGCTGCACCTGAACGGCTATGCCGCGCGCACCGGCAAGACCGAGGCCGGCAAGCCCGGCGTGCTGGGCCTGGTCAAGAACTACGTGGACGGCAAGGCCTCCACCGATGTGGATGGCAATCCCTACACCATCCTGGGCTTCGGCAACGGTCCCAAGCGCCTGGCCACGCGCGGCCCTATCGACGCGGCTTCGCTGGAGAGCCCCGACTACCTGCAGGAGGCCGTGGTGCCCCTGGCCTCCGAAACCCACGGCGGCGGCGACGTGTTCCTGGGGGCTCAAGGCATGGGTGCCGATACGTTCTCGGGCGTGATCGACAACACGGCCGTGTTCAACCTGATCAAGAAGAGCATCGGCTTGTGATGCCGCACGCTGCATTCAAGGCACTCAAGGAATTCCACATGCATCCGATCCTTCAAAAGACCTCCCTCGCCCTGGCGGCGGCCGGCGCGCTGGCGCTGCTGGCGCCTGCAGCCCATGCGGCTGGCGAGGCCAAGAACGTCATCTTCTTCCTCGGCGACGGCATGGGCCCGGTCACCGTGACCGCCGCGCGCATCTACAAGGGTGAAAAGCAGCTGGCCGAAAAGGCCGGCTCCCTGGCCAGCAGCGAACGCGCCACGCTGACCATGCAGTCCCTGCCCTACGCCAGCCGCATCAAGACCTTCTCGCGCGATGGCCAGACCACGGACAGCGCGCCCTCGATGGCCGCCTACATGACCGGCGTGAAGATGAACAACGAAGTCATCTCCATGTCGGCCGAGACCATGGCCTACGCGGCCAACGGCCAGCAGTACATCAACGGCGAGGACACCACCTGCCCGGCCGGCAACGGCCAACCCGCGCAGACCCTGCTGGAACTGTCCAAGGCCAAGGGCCGCGCCGTGGGCGCCATCTCCACCACGCGCGTGGGCCATGCCACGCCTGCGGCCACCTATGCCCATATCTGCAACCGCAATGGCTACAACAGCATTGCCGAGCAGTCCGTGCCCGGGCATGCCAACTACAACGCCAGGCTGGGCGACGGCATCGACGTGCTCATGGGTGGCGGCCAGCGCAACTACCTGCCCAAGTCGGTCAACCCCAGCAGCAAGCGCACGGACACGGCCAACCTCGTGGACATGATGAAGGCCAAGGGCTACGCCTATGTCGCCAAGGGCAGCGAGCTGGCGGCCCTGGACGCGACCAAGGCGCCCAAGCTGCTGGGCCTGTTCACGCAAAGCGAAATGGCCTACGAGCTGGATCGCGTCAAGCAAAGGCTGGACGAGCCCAGCCTGTCCGACATGACCGGCAAGGCGCTGGATGTGCTCAGCCGCAATGACAAGGGCTTCTTCCTGATGGTGGAAGGCGGCCGCATCGACCACGCACTGCACGGCACCAATGCCAAGCGCGCGCTGGAAGACACGCTGGCCTTCGACCGCGCCATCGAGACCGCCATGGCCTACATGGAAAAGAAGGATCCGGGCCTGAAGAACACGCTGATCGTCGTCACCGCCGATCACGACCACAACATGGTGTTCAACGGCTACTCCAGGATCGGCAACCCCATCCTGGGCAAGGTGCAGGACTACCAGAGCGGCCAGATGGCCAAGGCCCAGGACGGCAAGCCCTACACCACGCTGGCCTTCGGCAATGGCGGACGTCCCAACGCCACGGCCTCCAGCCAGGTCAATGCCGAAGATGGCAACAAGCCCTGGATCGCGCCCACTCGCGGCGCGGAGCGCCAGGACCTCAGCGGCGTGGACACCACGGACGACAACTACCTGCAGGAAGTGGGCCTGAACCTGGGCACGCCGGGCTCCGAGACCCATGGCGGCGGCGACGTGATGCTGTTCGCCGGCGGCGCGGGCGCCAGGATCTTCAAGGGCACGATGGACAACACCAAGGTGTTCTCCAAGGTCCGCGAAGCCGCTGGCCTGTAATTGTTTCTTCCTTCGTTGGCTGCTTGCCAACCCCTGGCCGGAGCCGTGGCGCATGCGTGTGCCCGGCCCCGGTTTTTTCGCATTGGCTGGATTCCATGACGCTCTCCCTTCCGGCGCCGCGCGCGGCGCGCCACATCTACGCGGCCGCGCTGCTGGCCTGCTCCGTCTCCGCAGCATGGGCCGCCGAGCCGCCCAAGCCGGCACCCGCACCCACGGCCGCAGTCCCTGCGGATTCCGGGGCGCGCACCACGGCCGCCGTGCAGGCCACGCCCGAGGCCGACCTGCGCATCACCTATGAAGCCATGAGCGTGGGCAGCGACGGCGTGCAGCGCAGCAGCGTCTATACCAACCGCGTCTACCGCCGCAAGGCCCAGCTGTGGATAGAGCGGGAAATGCCCGCCGCCCTGCGCCAGAGCCAGGAGCACGGCCATGACCAGGCCCACGGCCCGCACGCCGGCCACGCCCATGACGAAGCCCGCGCCGCACCCCTGTCCATCCGCCGCGCCGATGACGGCAAGGTGGGCGTGGAAGTCATCCTGGCCAAGCTGCGCCGCGTCATCAGCGTGGACCTGGCCCACCACGGCAACGTGGGCTACGGCGGCTCCTTCGACAACGTGTACTGGATCGTGCCTCCCACCGCGCTGCAGGGCATGGAGCGCGTGGGCAAGCCGCACAACGGCGTGCAGCGCTACCGCGGCAAGGCAGGCGAGCAGACCACTGTCATCGACTGGGACGTGGCCAACCAGTTCGCCCGCCGCGTGGAGCGCAGCGACTCCCACGGCACCGAGCGCATCGTCGTCACCGCCACCAAGCTGCCCGCACCGCTGGCCCAGCCCTGGAAGGCCATCGAAGGCTACGACAAGGGTGACTACTCCGATCTGCTGGATTGAAATGATTACCCCCTGAGTCGCTTCGCGCCTTCCCCGTTGCACGGCGCCCCTGAAGGGGGACGACACCCCCGGTGCGGGGCGGCGCGGCCGGCTCAGGCCCTTCCTCGGTGTCCCTGAGTTGGGCCGCGCTCGTTCGTGCGATGTGGGCGGTGCTTAGCAATAGGTCGGTGCTCCAATGAAAAAGAGCTGCACGCAGCAGCTCTTTTATACGGAAACGAAGGTCAGACTTGCGCCCCGGAGTCCTTGACGACCTTGCTCCACTTCGTCGATTCGGCCTTGATGTAGGCGAGGAATTCGGCCGGCGTGTCGATCACGACATCACCTCCCTGGTCGTTGATCTTCTTGACCACGGCCGGGTCCTTGAGCACCTTGGCAATGGCCGTGTACAGGCGCTGCTGCACGGCGGCGGGCGTCTTGGCCTGGGTCCACAGGCCGAACCAGGAGGTGGCCTCGTAGCCTGGCACGCCGGCTTCGGCCACGGTGGGCACATCGGGCAGTTCCGGCGAGCGCTTGGCCGTGGTCACGGCGATGGGACGCAGCTTGCCCGAGCGCACATGCTGGATGGCCGAGGGCATGTTGTCGAACATGACGGCGATCTGGTTGCCCAGCAGGTCGGTGATGGCCGGGGCGCTGCCCTTGTAGGGCACGTGCACCATGTCCAGGCCTGTCATGGAGCGGAACAGCTCGCCCGACAGGTGGATGGAGCTGCCGCTGCCCGAGGAGCCGTAGTTCAGCTTGCCGGGGTTGGCACGCGCATAGGCGATCATTTCCTTGACGGTCTTGAACGGCTGGCTGGGGTGGGCTACCAGCAGGTTGGGCACGTTGGCCACGCGCGTCAGGGGCGAGAAGTCCTTGATGGGGTCGAAGCCGGGCTTTGCGTAGAGCGCGGCATTGATGGCATGCGTGCCCACGGTGCCCATGAACAGCGTGTAGCCGTCGGCCGGCGCACGTGCGGCGGCCACGGCGCCGATGTTGCCGCCCGCGCCGGGCTTGTTGTCCACGATCACGGTCTGGCCCAGCTCCTGCTGCAGCGCCTGGGCGACGATGCGCGCCAGGATGTCGGTGGTGCCGCCAGCGGCGAAGGGCACGAGGATGGTGATGGGCTTGCTGGGGAAGCCGTCCTGGGCCAGGGCGGCGGTGCCGGACAGGGCGCCGAGCGCGGTCAGGGATGCGGCGGCCAGCGCCTGCAGGCCACGGCGGCGGGTGAAACGGGTGGTTTGATCAAACATCGAGAGGTCTCCTGATTCGGCAATAAGGTGGATGGCCGGGCCCGGCAACGCCGGGCTGGGCCAGGGCAATGCCCTGTGTGGCGCACGCCTGTGCAGGCGGGCGCTTCCAGTGGTTCTTCTTGAAGGGGGTTGTGCCTGGGAAGGCGTTCGGTCAGACGGGTCGGTCAGACGGTCGGTCCGACGTTCGGTCAGATGGGCGCCACGCCCAGCGTGGTGCCGCCGCAGATGTAGAGCACCTGGCCGGTGACGAAGCCGTTGTCGGGCGACAGGAAGAACAGCGCGGCGCGCGCCACGTCTTCCGGTGTGCCCATGCGGCCCACGGCAATGCTGTTGAGGATGCGCTGGGTCTGCGGCGCGCCTTCGGGGTTGCTCTTGGTGAACAGCTCGGTGGCGATGGGGCCGGGGCCCAGGGCATTGACCGTGATGCGGTCGCGGCCCAGCTCCATCGCCAGGGTGCGCGTCAGGCCGATCAGGCCCGCCTTGGTCGCCGAGTAGACGATGCGGTCGGGCTTGCCCAGCGCGGCGCGCGAGGACATGTTCACGATGCGGCCCTCGCCGCAGGCACGCAGCGTGGGCAGGAAGGCCTGCACCAGCAGCATGGGCGCGCGCAGGTGCAGTCCCACCACATCGTCCAGATGCTGGGTGCTGGCGTTGTCGATGGTGCCGGGGCGCGTGGCGCCCGCGTTGTTGACCAGGGCCACCACGTTGTGCGCGGCGGCAATGCGGGCCGCCGCCTCGGCCGTGGCCTGCTCGCTGGTCAGGTCGGCCTGGTAGCTCACCAGCAGCGGATGGCTCCATTCGGGCAGCACGTAGTCGAGATTGACCACGGCGCGGCCCTGGGCCAGCAGGGCCTCGGCGATGGCGCGGCCGATGCCGTTGCTGGCGCCGCTGACCACGGTGACGGGTGTCTTGTTGTCCACGGTGCTCATCGCTGTCTCAGACCTTTTCCAGGATCACGGCAATGCCCTGGCCCACGCCGATGCACATGGTGCACAGCGCGTAGCGGCCGCCCAGCGTGTGCAGCTGGTTCACGGCCGTGGTAGCCAGGCGGGCACCGGAGGCGCCCAGCGGATGGCCCAGCGCAATGGCGCCGCCCCATTGGTTGACGCGGCGGTCGTCGTCGGCAATGCCCAGATCGCGCAGCACGGCCAGGCCCTGCGCGGCGAAGGCTTCGTTCAGCTCGATCACGTCCATCTGCTCCAGCGTCAGGCCGGTCAGGGCCAGCACCTTGCGCACGGCAGGCGCGGGGCCGAAGCCCATGATGCGCGGTGCCACGCCGGCCACGGCCATGCCGACCACGCGGGCGCGGGGCACCAGGTTGTATTGCTGGGCGGCTTCCTCGTTGGCCAGCAGCAGGGCGCAGGCGCCATCGTTCACGCCGCTGGCATTGCCGGCCGTCACCGTGCCATCCGGGCGCACCACGCCCTTGAGCTTGGCCAGCGCCTCGATGGTGGTGGCGCGCGGATGTTCGTCCTGGCTCACCACGATGGCGTCGCCCTTCTTCTGGGCAATGGACACGGACACGATTT
Source organism: Delftia sp. 11MD (assembly GCF_050907895.1). Taxonomy (NCBI): domain Bacteria; kingdom Pseudomonadati; phylum Pseudomonadota; class Betaproteobacteria; order Burkholderiales; family Comamonadaceae; genus Delftia; species Delftia sp. 11MD. The sequence continues at coordinate 1,211,658 of NZ_CP194333.1, forward strand.
CCTTGGCCAGGTAGCCGGCTGCAATGGCGGCGGCCGCCTTTTGCTGGCTGGCCAGGGCCATGCGGTCCTGGGCTTCGCGCTCGATCCTGAAGTCGCCGGCCACGTTCTCTGCCGTCTCGGGCATGGAGTCCACGCCGTACTGCTGCTTCATCAGCTTGTTGACGAAGCGCCAGCCGATGGTGGTGTCATAGACGGCGTTGCTGCGGCTGAAGGCGCTTTCTGCCTTGGGCATGACGAAGGGGGCGCGGCTCATGCTTTCCACGCCGCCCGCGATCATCAGGCGGGCCTCGCCCGCCTTGATGGCGCGCGCGGCCGTGCCCACGGCGTCCAGGCCCGAACCGCACAGGCGGTTGATGGTGGCGCCCGGCACATCGATGGGCAGGCCGGCCAGCAGGGCGGACATGCGCGCCACGTTGCGGTTGTCTTCGCCGGCCTGGTTGGCGCAGCCGTAGAGCACGTCGGCCACGGCCGTCCAGTCCACGCCGGGGTTGCGCTCCATCAGCGCCTTGATCGGCACGGCGCCGAGGTCATCGGCACGCACCGGGGACAGGGCGCCGCCGTAGCGGCCGAAGGGGGTGCGGATGGCGTCGCAGATGAAGGCCTGGTTGGACTGGCTCATGGTGTCTCCTGGGAAAAGAATGAAGAGGTGCCGGGGTGCGCCGCAGCGCACCCACTGGGGGAGCGGAGGGATCAGGCCGTGGCCGTCGCGTCCTTGATGGGCAGGCCCACGATGGACTGCAGCTCGGCGTGCGAGAGGCCGGGCACGGTGTCGATCAGGCGCAGGCCCTCGGGCGTGCATTCCAGCGTGCACAGGTCGGTGTAGATGCGCTTGACGCAGGACAGGCCCGTGAGCGGATAGCTGCAGGCCTCGACGACCTTGCATTCGCCGGTCTTGGTCAGCAGGTCCATCATCACCCAGGTCTGGCGTGCACCCACGGCCAGGTCCATGGCGCCGCCCACGGCGGGAATGGCACCGGCCTCGCCCGTGCTCCAGTTGGCCAGGTCGCCCGTGGCCGAGACTTGGAAGGCGCCCAGCACGCAGATGTCCAGGTGGCCGCCGCGCATCATGGCGAAGCTGTCGGCATGGTGGAAGTAGCAGCCGCCCGGCAGCAGGGTGACGGGCTGCTTGCCGGCATTGGTCAGGTCATAGTCCTCCTGGCCTTCGGCGGGCGCCGGGCCCATGCCCAGGATGCCGTTCTCGCTTTGCAGGATGACCTCGCGGCCGGCCGGGATATGGTTGGCCACCTGGGTGGGCATGCCGATGCCCAGGTTGACGTAGGCGCCGTCGAAGATGTCTTCGGCCACGCGCCGGGCCAGCTCTTGCTTGCTGCGTTTCTGGTAGCTGCTCATGCTCTTGCTTTCGGCGGTTGGGGCGCTCATGCGGTTTTCTTGAAGCCGCCGGCCTGGGTGGCCACGCGGTCGATCTTCACGATCTGGCTCACGTAGATGCCGGGCGTGACCACGGCCTCGGGGTCCAGCGCGCCCAGCTCCACGATCTCGTGCACGGTGGCGATCGTGTGCTTGGCCGCCGTGGCCATCACGGGCCCGAAGTTGCGGGCCGACATGCGGTAGGTGAGATTGCCCCAGCGGTCGCCCTTCTCGGCCTTGACCAGTGCCACGTCGCCGTGGATGGGATGCTCCAGCACATAGTGCTTGCCGTTGATCTCGCGCGTTTCCTTGCCGTTGGCCAGCTCCGTGCCATAGGCCGTGGGGCAGAAGAAGCCGCCGATGCCGGCGCCGGCGGCGCGCAGGCGCTCGGCCAGGTTGCCCTGGGGCACGAGTTCCAGCTCGATCTTGCCGCTGCGGTACAGGTCGTCGAACACCCAGCTGTCCACCTGGCGGGGGAAGCTGCAGATGATCTTGCGCACCTGGCCGCTCTTGAGCAGCGCGGCCAGGCCCTGGTCGCCGTTGCCCGCGTTGTTGTTGACCACGGTCAGTTCGCGTGCGCCCTGGGCGATCAGGCCGTCGATGAGTTCGGTGGGATTGCCCGAGGTGCCAAAGCCCCCGATCAGCACGGTGGAGCCGTCCTGGACGCCCGACAACGCCTCGGCGATGGTGTCGGTGATTTTGTTGATCACTTGCTTGTCTCCGGTATGCAGGCCGCTGGCGCTGCGCTAAAATGTTCGTATGTAGAACAAAAGTTCGCAGAAAGAATTATAGGGCCATGGAAAAAAAAGCCGCTTCCGTAATTTCCACAGGTGGGGTTGAAGAAGAGGGCGGTACGCCGCGCCCCGGCGACAGCTATGTGCAGTCCTTCGCGCGCGGCCTGGGCGTGATCCGCTCGTTCAGCGCCGAGGCGCCTGCGCAGACGCTCAGCGAGGTGGCGGCGCGCACGGGGCTCACGCGCGCCGGGGCCCGGCGCATCCTGCTGACGCTACAGACGCTGGGCTATGTGAAGAGCGACGGCAAGCTGTTCCAGCTCACGCCGCGCATCATGGAACTGGGCTTTGCCTACCTCAGCTCCACCCCGGTCTGGAACCTGGCCGAGCCCGTGATGGAAAACCTGGTCGACGAGGTCAAGGAGTCCTGCTCGGCCGCCGTGCTCGATGGGGGCGACATCGTCTATGTGCTGCGCGTGCACACCCACAAGATCATGAGCACCAACCTCAGCGTGGGCTCGCGCCTGCCGGCCTGCTGGACTTCGATGGGGCGCGTGCTGCTGGCCGGCGAGAGCGATGAATCCCTGCAGGCCCTGCTGGATGCGCGCGAGCGCCGCCAGTTCACGGCGTTGACCGAGCAGGACGACGAGCGCCTGCGCCAGCGCATTCTGGAGGTGCGCGCCCAGGGCTGGGCCCTGGTGGACCAGGAATTGGCCGAAGGCCTGATCTCCATCGCGGCGCCCGTGAAGAACGCGGCAGGGCGCACCGTGGCCGCGCTCAACATCAGCGGCCAGGCCAACCGCAACAGCGCCGAGATGATGCGCGTGCAACTGCTGCCCCGGCTGCTGGCCGCCACGCAGCTGGTGAGCCAGCTGTTGAGGGCCTCGTCGCGTCTTTCCCTGTAAAACGGAGTGTGGCGCAGTGCGGCAGCGCGGGGCGGGGCGGGGCGCTCCATAATTGCCGCTCCACGCCCTGCACCCGCTTGCCTGCACCCAGCACCATGGCCCGCCTGCCCAGACTCACCATTGCGGATCTGCCGCACCACATCATCCAGCTCGGCAACAACGGCGCGGACATCTTCATCGATGCCCAGGACCGGGAGACCATGCTGGGGCTGCTGCGCGAGATGGCGCGCAGCTGCGAGCTGGCCGTGCATGCCTACGTGCTCCTGCCCAGCCAGTTCCACCTGCTGGCCACGCCGCGCACCGACGATGGCCTGCCCAGGTTCATGCAGGCCGTGGGCCGGCGCTATGTGCGCTACTTCAACGACCGCCACGGCCGCAGCGGCACGCTGTGGGAAGGTCGCTATCGCGGCACGGTGCTGCAGCCCAGCTGGCTGCTGCCCACCATGGTCTTCATGGACGACAGCCCCGTGCGCGCCGGCCTGGTCCAGCGGCCGGCCGACTGGCCCTGGTCCAGCTACGCGCACAACGCCGGCCTGCGCAGCGACGCGCTGATCCAGCCCCATGCCGTGTTCTGGGAGCTGGGCAACACCCCGTTTGCGCGCGACGCGGCGTATGTGTCGGCCGTGGAAGAGGGCGTCAGCAGCGATGACGGCGAACGCATCAGCCAGTCGGCGCTGCGGGGCTGGGCGCTGGGCGATGAGCAATTCATTGCCGATTTACAACAGCGCACCGAGCGCCGCGTGACCCGCCAGCGCGCCGGCCGTCCGCCAGGACGGACCAATGAGCGCACCACAACAGTGCGTTAGTACCCACTGATGGTCTGCAAGTGCTTGATTCCTCATCGCAGGCCTCTGTGAAATAAATATGTCCCTTATTAATTTCCGATTTTTTTGTTCTGGAATTAATTGGGATCTGACCCTTATATAAATTTATTGCATGAGGTGATGCCTTGCCTTAATCTTGCGTTCCCTGCGAAAAATTTGAGGATTCCGCCATGACGACGGCTGCCGAGATCAAGCATCTCCAAGACCACGGTCTGTACTCCAAGAGCAACGAGCACGACGCCTGCGGCCTCGGCTTTGTTGCGCATATCAAGGGCGTCAAGCGCCATGACATCGTCACCGGCGCGCTCAAGATCCTCGAAAACATCGACCATCGCGGTGCCGTGGGTGCCGACAAGCTCATGGGCGATGGCGCGGGCATTCTGATCCAGATTCCCGACCAGCTCTACCGCGAAGAGATGGCAAAGCAGGGCGTGGCCCTGCCGCCCGCGGGCGAGTACGGCGTGGGCATGATCTTCCTGCCCAAGGAACACGCCTCGCGCCTGGCCTGCGAGCAGGAGATGGAACGCGCCATCAAGGCCGAAGGCCAGGTCCTGCTGGGCTGGCGCGATGTGCCCGTGAACCGCGACATGCCCATGTCGCCCACGGTCCAGGAAAAGGAACCCATCCTGCGCCAGGTCTTCATCGGCCGCGGCGCCGACGTGATCGTGCAGGACGCGCTGGAGCGCAAGCTGTACGTGATCCGCAAGACGGCCAGCGCCGCCATCCAGAACCTCAAGCTCAAGCACAGCAAGGAATACTACGTTCCCAGCATGAGCAGCCGCACCGTGGTCTACAAGGGCCTGCTGCTGGCCGACCAGGTGGGCGTGTACTACAACGACCTGTCCGACGAGCGCTGCGTCTCGGCCATCGGCCTGGTGCACCAGCGCTTTTCCACCAACACCTTCCCCGAGTGGCCGCTGGCCCACCCCTACCGCTACGTGGCCCACAACGGTGAAATCAACACCGTGCGCGGCAACTACAACTGGATGCTGGCGCGCGAGGGCGTGATGGCCTCGCCCGTGCTGGCCGAGGACCTCAAGAAGCTCTATCCCATCAGCTTCGCCGGCCAGTCCGACACGGCAACGTTCGACAACTGCCTGGAACTGCTGACCATGGCCGGCTACCCCATCAGCCAGGCCGTGATGATGATGATTCCCGAGCCCTGGGAACAGCACGAGTCCATGGACGAGCGCCGCCGCGCCTTCTATGAATACCACGCCGCCATGATGGAGCCCTGGGACGGCCCGGCCTCCATCGTGTTCACCGACGGCCGCCAGATCGGCGCCACGCTGGACCGCAACGGCCTGCGCCCCTCGCGCTACGTGATCACCGATGACGACCTGGTCATCCTGGCGTCCGAAGCCGGCGTGCTGCCCGTGCCCGACAGCGCCATCGTGCGGAAGTGGCGCCTGCAGCCCGGCAAGATGCTGCTGATCGACCTGGAGCAGGGCCGCCTGATCGAGGACGACGAGCTCAAGGCCAACATCGTCAACACCAAGCCCTACAAGCAGTGGATCGAGAACCTGCGCATCAAGCTGGGCAGCGTGGGCGGTGACACCCATGCCGGCCCCGAGGCCGCCAGCCTGCCGCTGCTCGAGCGCCAGCAGGCCTTCGGCTTCACGCAGGAAGACATCAAGTTCCTGCTGGCCCCCATGGCCAAGAACGGCGAGGAAGGCATCGGCTCCATGGGCAACGACAGCCCGCTGGCCGTGCTGTCGGACAAGAACAAGCCGCTGTACAACTACTTCCGCCAGATGTTCGCGCAGGTGACCAACCCGCCGATCGACCCCATCCGCGAAGCCATCGTGATGTCGCTGGTGTCCTTCATCGGACCCAAGCCCAACCTGCTGGACATCAACCAGGTCAACCCGCCCATGCGCCTGGAAGTGCACCAGCCCGTGCTGGACTTCGCCGACATGGCCAAGCTGCGCGACATCGAACGACACACGCAGGGCAAGTTCAAGAGCGCAACGATCGACATCACCTACCCGCTGTCCTGGGGCAAGCAGGGCGTGGAAGCCAAGCTGGCATCGCTGTGCGCGCAGGCCGTGGACGCCATCAAGGGCGGCGCCAACATCCTGATCATCAGCGACCGCCATGTGAGCGCCACCCAGGTGGCCATCCCCGCGCTGCTGGCGCTGTCGGCCATCCACCAGCACCTGGTGCGCGAGGGCCTGCGCACCACGGCCGGCCTGGTCGTGGAAACGGGCACGGCGCGCGAAGTGCACCACTTCGCCGTGCTGGCGGGCTACGGCGCCGAGGCCGTGCATCCCTACCTGGCCATGGAAACCCTGGCCGACATGCACAAGGAGCTGGGCGGCGACCTGTCGGCCGACAAGGCCATCTACAACTACGTCAAGGCCATCGGCAAGGGCCTGTCCAAGATCATGTCCAAGATGGGCGTGTCCACCTACATGTCCTATTGCGGCGCCCAGCTGTTCGAGGTGATCGGCCTGAACAGCGACACCGTGGACAAGTACTTCACCGGCACGGCCAGCCGCGTCGAGGGCATCGGCGTCTTCGAGATCGCCGAGGAAACCATCCGCAACCACCGCGCGGCCTTCGGTGACGATCCCGTGCTGGAGACCATGCTGGACGCCGGTGGCGAATACGCCTGGCGCGCCCGTGGCGAAGAGCACATGTGGTCGCCCGACGCCATCGCCAAGCTGCAGCATTCCACGCGCTCCAACAACTGGAGCACGTACAAGGAATACGCCCAGCTGATCAACGACCAGAGCAAGCGCCACATGACGCTGCGCGGCCTGTTCGAGTTCAAGTTCGACCCGGCCAAGGCCATCCCGCTGGACCAGGTCGAGTCGGCCAAGGAGATCGTCAAGCGCTTTGCCACGGGCGCCATGTCGCTGGGCTCCATCAGCACCGAGGCCCATGCCACGCTGGCAGTGGCCATGAACCGCATCGGCGGCAAGAGCAACACCGGCGAAGGCGGGGAAGATCCCCAGCGCTACCGCAACGAGCTCAAGGGCATCCCGATCAGGAAGGGCGAGACCCTGGGCTCCATCATCGGCGCCGACAAGGTCGAGGCCGACATCGAGCTGCAGGACGGCGACTCGCTGCGCTCCAGGATCAAGCAGGTGGCATCGGGCCGCTTCGGCGTCACGGCCGAGTACCTGTCGTCCTCGGACCAGGTGCAGATCAAGATGGCCCAGGGCGCCAAGCCCGGCGAGGGCGGCCAGCTTCCCGGCGGCAAGGTGTCCGACTACATCGGCAAGCTGCGCCACTCCGTGCCCGGCGTCGGACTGATCTCGCCCCCGCCCCACCACGACATCTACTCCATCGAGGATCTGGCCCAGCTGATCCATGACCTGAAGAACGTGGCGCCGCACGCCGACATCTCGGTCAAGCTCGTGTCCGAAGTGGGCGTGGGCACCATCGCGGCCGGCGTGGCCAAGTGCAAGAGCGACCACGTGGTCATCGCAGGCCATGACGGCGGCACGGGCGCATCGCCCTGGTCGTCCATCAAGCATGCGGGCTCGCCCTGGGAGATCGGCCTGGCCGAGACCCAGCAGACCCTGGTGCTCAACCGCCTGCGCGGCCGCATCCGCGTGCAGGCCGACGGCCAGATGAAGACCGGCCGCGACGTCGTCATCGGCGCGCTGCTGGGCGCCGACGAGTTCGGCTTCGCCACGGCGCCCCTGGTCGTCGAGGGCTGCATCATGATGCGCAAGTGCCACCTGAACACCTGCCCCGTGGGCGTGGCCACGCAGGACCCGGTGCTGCGCGCCAAGTTCTCGGGCAAGCCCGAGCATGTGGTGAACTACTTCTTCTTCATCGCCGAGGAAGTGCGCCAGATCATGGCCCAGCTCGGCGTGGCGAAGTTCGACGACCTGATCGGCCGCTCCGACCTGCTGGACACCCGCAAGGGCCTGCAGCACTGGAAGGCCCAGGGCCTGGACTTCTCGCGCCTGTTCGCCCAGCCCGAAGTGCCCGCCGACGTGGCGCGCTTCCATGTCGAAAAGCAGGACCACCTGCTGGACAAGGCGCTGGACGTGAAGCTCATCGAGCGCTGCAAGCCCGCCATCGAGAACGGCGAGCGCGTGCGCATCATGGAAGTGGCGCGCAACGTCAACCGCTCCGTGGGCGCCATGCTCTCCGGTGCCGTGACGCGCGTGCATCCCGAAGGCCTGCCCGATGACACCATCCGCATCCACTTCGAGGGAACCGGCGGCCAGTCCTTCGGCGCCTTCCTGTGCAACGGCATCACGCTGAACCTGCGCGGCGACGCCAACGACTACACGGGCAAGGGCCTGTCCGGCGGCCGCGTGGTGGTGCACGCCAGCCATGAGTTCCGTGGCGATACCACCAGCAACACCATCGTGGGCAACACCGTGATGTTCGGCGCCACCAGCGGCGAGGCCTTCTTCGGCGGCGTGGCCGGCGAGCGTTTCGCGGTCCGCCTGTCTGGCGCCACCGCCGTGGTCGAAGGCGTGGGCGACCACGGCTGCGAATACATGACCGGCGGCACCGTGGTGGTGCTGGGCAAGACCGGCCGCAACTTCGCCGCCGGCATGAGCGGCGGCGTGGCCTATGTCTACGACGAGGATGGCCGCTTCGCCGAGCGCTGCAACAAGGCGTCCGTCTCGCTGGACCAGGTGTTGCCCCACGACGAGCACCTGGCCCAGGTCTCGCCCGCCGTCTGGCACCGCCGCGAAACCGACGAGCGCCAGCTGCGCGCGCTGATCGAGGCGCACAGCCGCTGGACCGGCTCCAAGCGCGCCCGCGACCTGCTGGACAACTGGGCGGCGGCCCGCTCCAAGTTCGTCAAGGTCTTCCCCAGCGAGTACAAGCGTGCCCTGTCCGAGATGTACGAGCGCCAGGTGATGGAAGAGCCCGCCACGCCCGAGGTCGAGGAACACGCCAAGGAAGCCGTGGCCGCCAAATAACAAGGAAGCGAAGGATGCGGGCAGCGGCCCGCACCCATCCCTGCACCCCACACATCAGGACAACGAATCATGGGAAAGACCACCGGCTTCATGGAATATGAGCGCCTCGAGGAGGGCTATGCGCCCGTCGCCGAGCGCGTGAAGCACTACAAGGAATTCGTCATCGGCCTCGATGACAGCCAGGCCAAGATCCAGGGCGCGCGCTGCATGGACTGCGGCACGCCGTTCTGCAACAACGGCTGCCCGGTCAACAACATCATTCCGGACTTCAACGACCTGGTCTTCCACGGCGGCTGGAAGAGCGCCAGCGCCGTGCTGCACAGCACCAACAACTTCCCCGAGTTCACGGGCCGCATCTGCCCCGCGCCCTGTGAGGCCGCCTGCACCCTGAACATCAACGACGATGCCGTGGGCATCAAGTCCATCGAGCACGCCATCATCGACCGTGCCTGGGCCGAAGGCTGGGTCAAGCCGCTGCCCAGCAGCCGCAAGACCGGCAAGAAGGTGGCCGTGGTCGGCGCCGGCCCCGCAGGCCTGGCGGCCTCGCAGCAGCTGGCCCGCGCCGGCCACGATGTGACGCTGTTCGAGAAGAACGACCGCGTCGGCGGCCTGCTGCGCTACGGCATTCCCGACTTCAAGATGGAGAAGTCGCACATCGACCGCCGCGTCGAGCAGCTCGTGGCCGAAGGCGTCAAGATCCGCACCGGCGTGCTGGTGGCGGGCAAGGACGGCCTGGGCGAAGACTCCAAGGTCACCAACTGGGCCAAGGAAACCGTCAGCCCCGAGCAGCTCATGGCCGAGTTCGACGCCGTGCTGCTGACCGGCGGTGCCGAGCAGTCGCGCGACCTGCCCGTGCCCGGCCGCGAACTCAAGGGCATCCATTTCGCCATGGAGTTCCTGCCGCAGCAAAACAAGGTCAATGCCGGCGACAAGCTCAAGGGCCAGCTGCGTGCCGATGGCAAGCATGTCATCGTCATCGGCGGCGGCGACACCGGCTCCGACTGCGTGGGCACCAGCAACCGCCATGGCGCCGTCAGCGTGACCCAGTTCGAGCTGATGCCCATGCCGCCCGAGCAGGAGAACAAGCCCCTGGTCTGGCCCTACTGGCCGATCAAGCTGCGCACCAGCTCCAGCCACGAGGAAGGCTGCGAGCGCGAGTTCGCCATCGCCACCAAGGAGTTCATCGGCGAGAAGGGCCAGGTCACGGCCGTCAAGACCGTGCGCATCGAAATGAAGGACGGCAAGATGGTCGAGGTGCCCGGCAGCGAGCAGGTGCTCAAGGCCGACCTGGTGCTGCTGGCCATGGGCTTCGTCAGCCCCGTGCAGGCCGTGCTCGATGCCTTTGGCGTGGACAAGGACGCACGCGGCAACGTCAAGGCCACCACCGACTTCACGGGCGGCTACGCCACCAGCGTGCCCAAGCTCTTCGCCGCCGGCGACGTGCGCCGCGGCCAGTCCCTGGTGGTCTGGGCCATCCGCGAAGGCCGCCAGGCCGCTCGCTCCATTGACGAGTTCCTCATGGGCACGTCCGACCTGCCTCGGTGAGATGCCAACCCCGGAAGGGGCTTGGCCATAGACAAAGAAAAAGCCCTTGGTGATGAACCAAGGGCTTTTTATTACAAATTCCTCGTGTTTCAGCGTAGGCCCTTGAAACTGGCGCGCCCTAAAGCGAGAGACACCGAGGAAGGGCCTGGGCCGGCCGCGCCGCCCCGCACCGAGGGTGTCGTCCCCCTCTGGGGGAAGGCGCGAAGCGACTCAGGGGGAGGGTTTATCCTCTGCGGGCTTGTCCACTGCGGTGCCGGGTTCGGCTTCTTCTTCCGGCGCCTTGGAGACGCGGCTGAACCAGCCGGCACCCAGGATGCCGATCTCGTAAAGAATGCACATGGGCACGGCCAGGGCCAGCTGGGAGATCACGTCGGGCGGCGTGACCACGGCGGCGATGATGAAGGCCACCACGATGAAATAGCCGCGGAAGGACTTGAGCTTGGCGATGTCCACCAGGCCGAAGCGCACCAGCAGCATGACCACGATGGGCACCTGGAAGGCCAGGCCAAAGGCCAGGTACAGCGACAGGATGGCCTCCACATACGATGCAATGTCCGGCGTGGCCGCCACGCTGTCCGGGGTGAAGCCCTGGATGAAGGCGAACATCTTGTCGAGCACGAAGAACTGCACGAAGGCGATGCCGATATAGGCCAGCAGGCTGCCGAAGATGATCAGCGGCAGCGCAAAGCGCTTTTCATGGCTGTACAGGCCGGGCGCCACGAAGGCCCACATTTGGTACATGATCCAGGGCAGCACGGCCAAGATGCCCACCATCATCAGTACCTTGAGCGGCACGAAGAAGGGGGTGAACACGCCGACTGCGATGAGCTTGGCATCGGGCGGCATGTGGGCCTTGATCGGGTGGGCGATGAAGTCGATCAGCCCGTTGGGGCCGGGCCATACGGCCAGCACGGCGATCGCCAGACCGATGCCGTAGATGCAGTAGAGCAGGCGGTCGCGCAGCTCCATCAGGTGCTGGACGAAAGGCTGCTCGGTGCCTGCCAGCTCGTCGTCTTTAGGTGGAATGTCGGACATGGTGCGAAACCGCGGCGGGCCGCAAGGGCGTCCACGGACCTGGTATGAAAAGCAGAAAGCCCGACGGATCGGGCAGGGTGGGGCGATGGCGGGTGCCCGGGTGGCAGAGGCTGGGCCGGTTGCCTCGTGGCCCGCTGCGCGCCAGCATCTTCAGCGGGACTTCTGGGGACGAAAGCGCGCCACGCGCGCCGCGCCCGACTGCGCCTTGGTGCGCACGCCGGCCCGGGCCTTGTACCACTGGGGCACGGCAGCACGCTTGAGGCGCCAGTTCTTGCCCGGGTGGCGGTAGGCCGGCGCCACGGCGCTGTACGTATCGCTGTCCGAGCCGTAGGAAGAGGAGTCGTACGAGGAAGACGTGCCGTTGAGCGATGCCGTGGACTCGTTCCAGTCCTTCTCGAAATTGGCGGCCGAAGTGTGGATGGACTGCTCGACGTCACGCGCCGCGCCTTCCACCGTGTCCTTCATCTTGCGCAACTCGTCGAGTTCCATCGAACGGTTGACCTCGGCCTTCACATCGGAGACGTAGCGCTGGGCCTTGCCCAGCAGGGTACCGACGGTGCGCGCCACGCGCGGCAGCTTCTCGGGGCCGATGACCACGAGAGCCACGGCGCCGATCAGCGCCATCTTGGACAGACCGATATCAAACATGGAGGCTTGGCGTGCGGAGCATCAGCTCTTTTGCTTGGCTTCGACGTCGATGGTGGCCTTGTCGGTGGCTGTCTGGCCTGCAACCTGGCCAGGGGCAGCTGCGGGGGTGTCGGTGGAGGTCGAGCCGTCCTTCACACCGTCCTTGAAGCCCTTGACTGCACCGCCAAGGTCGGAACCGATGTTCTTCAGCTTCTTGGTTCCGAACACCAGAACCACGATGGCCAGGACGATCAGCCAATGCCAGATGGAAAACGAGCCCATGAGAATCTCTCCTAAGAATTGCAGATCATTTTAGACGCCGGGCCATGGCGGCAGTTCGCAAGGCCCCACAAAAGCCGTTCGGCCGGCGCATGTACGCAGAAGTCGCAAGCAAGAGGCGGGCCATCTTGCGCGCTAGCCTGCGTCCAGCAAAGGCTTCAGCCCTTCAGCCAGGGGCGGGGGCCGCCCATGACATGGATGTGCAGGTGGTGGACTTCCTGTCCGCCCTCGGTGCCCGTGTTGACCACCAGACGGAAACCGCCGTCGGGATACGGATTGCAGCCTTGCTCGGCGGCCAGGCGGGGCGCCAGCACCATCATGCGGCCCAGCAGCGCAGCGTCGTCGGCCTGGACCTGGGCCATGGAGGGGATGTGCTTCTTGGGCACCATCAGAAAGTGGATGGGCGCGCCGGGATGGATGTCGTGGAAGGCGAAGACTTCATCGTCTTCATAGACCTTGCGGGAAGGGATCTCGCCTTTGATGATGCGGCAAAACAGGCAGTTCGGGTCGTGGTCGTGCATGGCGCTACGGGAGTCCTGGGAAGCTGGCGGTGGATCGAAAAATCAGGGTGAATTGTCGTTGATGTGCAGTGTCTGGCGCACGCCGATGTCGCTGCGGTGCTGCTGGAGCCAGTGCTGCCCCTGCTCGCGCCCCAGCTCGAACAGCTCGCGCACGAAACGCATGTCCGAGCGCGTCTTGGTCGAGGCGCCGTAGCCCTTGAGCACCGCGCCGCCGTCCACGCGGTGCAGCAGCACCTTTTTGTAGCGTGCCGGGTCCAGCTTGCCCTGCTCCAGCAGGCGCTTGACGAATTCGATGGCGCGCAGCTCGGACAGCAGGCCGGCGTTGAAGGTGACCTCGTTCATGCGGTCCATGATGTCGGCCGCCGTGTTGGGCAGGTCGGTGTGCTCGATGGGATTGATCTGCACCAGCAGGATGTCGCTGGACGCCGTGCCGTAGATCAGGGGATACAGGGCGGGATTGCCCGAGAAACCGCCGTCCCAGTAAGGCTCGCCATCGATTTCCACGGCCTTGAACAGCTGGGGCAGGCAGGCCGAGGCCATGACCGCGTCGGCACTGAGCCTTCTGCCCGAAAAGATGCTTCCCCGGCCTGTGCGCACATTGGTGGCGCAGACAAAGACCTTGGGCACCACGCCCTCCACGGGCGGACGCGTCAGCGCCTCGAAATCCACGACCCGTTCGAGCAGCTTGCGCAGCGGGTTGATGTCCAGCGGGTTGGTCTGGTAGGGCGAGAAGAACTGGTTGAGCACGCCCATGAAGGGGCTGCCCGGCAATGGCGCGCCCCACATCAGGCTGCCCATGGTGCCCACGCCTTCCCACAGTTCGGTCAGCGAGGCGCGGGCCAATTGGGCGCCCAGCGCCTGGGCGGCCACAGGATCGCTTTCCTGGCGCGCGGCCTGGGCAAAGCCCTGTGCCAGGGCCACGGCATTCATGGCGCCGGCGCTGGTGCCGCTGATGCCGTCGAAGACAAGGCTGCCGTCTTCCAGCAGTGCGTCCAGCACGCCCCAGGTCAGGGCGCCGTGCGAGCCCCCGCCCTGCAGGGCGAGGTTGATCTTGCAGGTCGGGGTGGAGGACATGGCGGGCGGGCCGGCGGCTTCAGCGGTCCACGGCCTGGTTGCGGTTCATGGCGACCATGCCGCGCACGATGCGGTACAGGAACCAGATGGAGATCACCGTCCAGGCGATCCAGCCGGGCACGAAGAACAGCAGCCACAGAGGTGCCGTGACCAGGTACAGGATGCCGGCCCAGATCACGCTGCGGATGCGCCACGAGAAATGGTTGGCCATCCAGCTGCCTTCGGCGTCGCCGCGCTTGACCAGGTCGATGATCAGGGCGATCACCAGCAGCGCGATGCTGGGCTGGGCGCCGGGCACGACGGCGGCCACGGCCACCACCAGGTGCAGCAGGTAGCTGACCCAGCCCCAGGCCTTGAGGCCTTCGATGCGGGACTGGTCCAGGGCACGGACTTCGATGTAATCGTCATTCATGGCAGCGGTCCTTTCTCGTTCACATCACGTTCCTGGGCCTTGCGCAGCGCCTTTTCCTCGATGCCGCTGGTGCCTTCGCGGCGCTCCAGCTCGGCGACGACCTGGGCGGGCGTCAGGCCATAGTGGGCCAGGGCGATCATGCTATGGAACCACAGATCGGCCACTTCGTAGAGGATTTTGCCGGCGTCCCCGCCATGGTCTGCGTCCTTGGCGGCCATGACGACTTCGGTGGCCTCTTCGCCGATCTTCTTCAAAAAGGCATCCGGGCCCTTGTGCAGCAGGCGGGCGACGTAGCTTTTGTCGGGGTCGCCGCCGTTGGCGGGCTTGCGGCTTTCGATGACGGCGGCCAGGCGCGCCAGGGCGTCCTGCGAGGAAGTGCTTGCGGTGTCGTTCATGTTCGTGGAATTCATTTGTAGATCGATTCGGGGTCTTTCAAGACCGGATCGACGGCCTGCCACTGGCCATCGCGCAGCACGCTGTAGAAGCAGCTGTGGCGCCCCGTATGGCAGGCAATGCCGGGCTCGTGGCCGGTCTGGGTGATCTTGAGCAGGACCACGTCGTTGTCGCAGTCGATGCGCACCTCGTGCACGGTCTGCACGTGGCCCGATTCCTCGCCCTTGAACCACAGCTTGTTGCGCGAGCGGCTGAAATAGACGGCGCGGCCCAGCTCGGCCGTCTTGGCCAGGGCCTCGCGGTTCATCCAGGCGAACATCAGCACGTCGCCCGTGTCCTTTTCCTGCGCGATCACGGGCACCAGGCCCTGCGCATCCCATTTGACTTGATCTAGCCAGTTCATTGCCTGCATTGTGAATATCCTGGGTTGGAATCCCTGTGACAGCATTGTCAGGAATTGCCTGGATTGAAAATACACCCCCTGAGTCGCTTCGCGCCTTCCCCCTCTCTCGCTGCGCGGGAGGGAGACGACAGCCTTGCTGCGGGGCGGCCCTTGCTCGCTGTCCCTGGTCCCTTGGGCCGCGCCGGTTTCATGGGTTGTGGGCGGCGCGAGCGCCATGGAAAACTGAAATGAAGGAGTCCGCCGACGCGCCGTATCAGAGGCGCACGGGCACGCCGCGCTCGGCCATGCGCTGCTTGGCCTGGCCCACGGTGAATTCGCCATAGTGGAAGATGCTGGCGGCCAGCACGGCGTCGGCGCCGCCCAGGGTCACGCCATCGGCCAGGTCGTCCAGCGAGCCCACGCCGCCGGAGGCGATCACGGGCACGGGCACGGCGTCGCTGACGGCGCGCGTGAGCTTCAGGTCGAACCCGGACTTGGTGCCGTCGCGGTCCATGCTTGTCAGCAGGATCTCGCCCGCGCCGCGGCGCGCCATTTCTGCGGCCCACTGCACGGCGTCCAGGCCGGTGTTCTTGCGTCCGCCGTGGCTGTAGACATCCCAGCCGGGGCCGGCGGCGCGGCCGTCGGCGCCGATGCGCTGCTCGTCTTCGGCGGTGCGGCGCTTGGCGTCGATGGCCACGACGATGCACTGCGCGCCGTACTTGTCGGAGGCGGCATTGATCACATCGGGATTGGCGATGGCGGCCGAGTTGAAGCTGGTCTTGTCGGCGCCCGCGTTGAGCAGGCGGCGCACGTCCTCGACGGTGCGCACGCCACCGCCCACGGTCAGCGGAATGAAGACCTGGCTGGCCACCGATTCGATGATGGGCAGGATCAGGTCTCGGCCATCGCTGGTGGCCGTGATGTCCAGGAAGGTCAGCTCGTCCGCGCCCTGGGCGTTGTAGCGCGCGGCGATCTCCACCGGGTCGCCCGCATCGCGCAGCTCCACGAAGTTCACGCCTTTGACGACGCGCCCTCCCGTGACGTCAAGACAGGGGATGATGCGTTTGGCAAGCATGGGCAGACTCGTGGCTAGGGCGTGAAACAAGGGCGAAAAGATACCACGCCCTCGGCGTCCGCAGGCGCTGCGGGGTTCAGCGCTTGAGACCTGCGGCCTGGCTTTGCCAGCGCCATGCGTCCTCGCACATGCGGTCCAGGTCCAGCATGGCCTTCCAGCCCAGCAGGCGCTCGGCCTCGGCGGGGTCGGCCCAGCACTGGGCCACGTCGCCGGGGCGGCGCGCCACGATCTGGTAGGGCACGGGGCGGCCGCTGGCGCGCTCGAAGGCCTTGACCATCTCCAGCACCGAGACCGGGCGCCCCGTGCCCAGGTTCACCGTCAGCAGGCCTTGCTGTTTACGCAGATGGCGCAGCGCCGCCAGGTGGCCGCGCGCCAGGTCGGTGACGTGGATGTAGTCACGCACGCCCGTGCCGTCCGGCGTGGCGTAGTCATCCCCATAGACACTGAGCTGCTGGCGCTGGCCGATGGCGACCTGCGACACATAGGGCATGAGGTTGTTGGGGATGTCGCGTGGGTCCTCGCCGATCAGGCCGCTTTCATGGGCGCCCACGGGATTGAAGTAGCGCAGCCGTGCCAGGCGCCACTGGCCGGGCTCGGCGCGGTCCAGGTCGGCCAGCATTTCCTCGATCCACAGCTTGCTGCGGCCGTAGGGGTTGGTGGCAGACAGCGGGAAATCCTCGCGGATCGGCAGGCTGGCCGGGTCGCCGTAGACCGTGGCCGAGGAGGAGAACACCAGGCTGTGCACGCCCGCCGCCTGCATGGCCTGCAGCAGGGCGACCGTGCCGCCCACGTTGTGTTCGTAGTAGCGCAGTGGCTGGGCCACGGATTCGCCCACGGCCTTGAGTGCGGCGAAGTGGATCACCTCGCGGATGGAGTGCTCGGCAAACAGCCGGTCCAGCGCGGCGCGGTCGCGCACATCGCCTTCCACGCACAGCGGGCGCCGGCCCGTGATGCGTTCCATGCGGTCGAGCACGTCGGCGCTGCTGTTGCTGAAGTTGTCGTAGATCAGGTAGGGCTCGCCTGCGGCGGCCAGCTCCACGCAGGTGTGGGAGCCGATGAAGCCGGCGCCGCCTGTGACCAGGATCATGAATACCTCTCATTGGTGATTTTTTGGCGTGCCTAGTATCGCAATAACCCAGCTTTTCCTCGGGTTCAAGTGGGCTGAGCACAAAAGTAGGGAGAAAACACATTTGTAGACAAACAACGTTATGCTCGGCCCGCTTTTCGTCGGATTGACGATAGCTTTCATCAAATTGTTAAGAAATTTGATGCATAAAAACTATGAATTGATGGGGCATCACCACGCCCTGAGGAGAAGGCCATGAACGGTTTCCTGCGAAGCTGCCTGGTCTGCTGGGGGTTGCTGTGCGGCTGGGTGGTGCAGGCTGCCGAACCCGCGGTGGCTGTCTATTACGGGAACAAGGCATCGCTCAGTGAATTGAGCCTCTACGACATTGCCGTCGTGGAGCCGGGCCATGGCTATGACCCGGTCCGGTTTCGCAAGCAGGCCCCGGGCAGCGAGCTGTATGCCTACGCTTCCGTGGCCGAGGTGCTGCCCGAGCGCGCCTACTTCGGCAAGATTCCCGAGGCCTGGAAGATGGCGCGCAACGGCGCCTGGCAGTCCATCGTCCTGGACCAGACACCCGCGCAGTGGCCCGCCTTCTTTGCCGACGAGGTGATCGCGCCGCTGTGGAAGCAGGGCTTTCGCGGCTTCTTCCTGGACACGCTGGACTCCTACCGCCTGGCCACGAATTTCGACGAAAAGGCCCAGCAGGACGGCCTGGTGCGCGTCATCGAGACGCTGCACCAGCGCTATCCCGGCATCCGCCTGATCCTGAACCGGGGCTTCGAGATCGTGCCGCGCGTGAGGGACAAGGTACAGATGGTGGCGGCCGAGTCGCTGTTGCGGGGCTGGGATGCCAGCCTCAAGCGCTATGTGAACGTGCCCGAGAAAGACCGCGAATGGCTGCTGCAGCAACTGCAGACCATCCGCGAGCGCGACCGCCTGCCGGTGCTGTCCATCGACTACGTGGCCCCGCATGACCGCGACGCCACGCGTGAGACCGCCCGCCGCATTGCGCAGCTGGGCATCATCCCCTGGGTTTCCGATGCCGGGCTGCAGACCCTGGGCATAGGCCAGGTGGAGGCGGTGGCGCGCAGGGTGTTGATTCTCTACAACGGTGCCGACTATCCGTCCATCAACGGCGCATCGGCGCACCGCTTCCTGGAAATGCCCCTGAACTACATGGGCTACGTCGCCGACTACGCCGATGTGCGCGAGCCCCTGCCTGAAGGCGTGGCGCGTGACCGCTATGCCGGCGTGGTGAGCTGGTTCGGCGGCGCGGTGCCCGAGATGCGGGCCAAAAGCGTGCGGCAGTGGCTGGCCAACCAGGTGCAGCAGGGCATGCCGCTGCTGGTGCTCAATACGCTGGGCCTGTCACAGGACCGCACCATGTCGGCCGCCCTGGGCACGCGCAGCACGGAAGCGGCACCCGTGTTCCCGCTGCGGCGCGCCGAAAAGGCGCCGGTCATGGGTTTCGAGATACAGCCGGCCGAGCCAGCGCACGATTACGAAGGCTGGGAGTTCACGCCGCAGATGGCCAGGGGCAGCCGCGAGTTGCTGTCCTTCGACGACAAGCGGGGGCGCCGCTTCGTGTCGGCCGCCATCACGCCCTGGGGCGGCTTTGCACTCATGCCCTATGTGGTGGTGGGCATGCCGGGCACCGACCAGTCGCGCTGGGTGATCGACCCCTTCGCGCTGTTGCGCGAGGCGCTGCGCCTGCAGGACTTTCCGGTGCCCGACGTCACCACCGAGAACGGCCGCCGCCTGCTGCTGGCTCATGTGGACGGGGACGGCTTTCCTTCCAAGGCCGAGCTGCCGGGCACGCCCTTCGCGGGCGAAGTGCTGCGCCGCGAGATCCTGGAGCGCTACAGGATTCCGCACACCATCTCGGTCATCGAGGCCGAAGTCTCGCCGCAGGGCCTGTATCCGCAATGGGCTGACCAGCTGGAGGGCATTGCCAAGCGCATCTTCGCCATGCCCCATGTCGAGATCGCCAGCCATTCCTATTCCCATCCCTTCTTCTGGGAGCCCGGGGCAGCGCCCGACGGGGATGACAGCAAGGAGGTGAACCTCAACCTCCACATCCCCGGCTACCAGATGGACATGAACCGGGAGATCAATGGCTCGGTCGACTACATCCGCAAGCGCCTGGCGCCGCCCGGCAAGCCGGTGGACGTGTTCCTGTGGACCGGCAACACGGCGCCCAGCGCCGAGGCCCTGGCCATCTCCGACGCGGCGGGACTGCTCAACATGAATGGCGGCGACACGGCCATCACGCGCAGCAATCCCTCTCTGACGGAGGTGCGCAGCTGGGGCCTGCGCAAGGGCGGCCATCTGCAGATCTATGCGCCCGTCACCAACGAGAACATCTACACCAACCTCTGGCACGGGCCGTTCTACGGCTTCGAGCGCGTCATCGAAACCTTCGAGATGACCGACGCGCCCCGGCGCATGAAGGCCGTGGACATCTACTACCACTCCTACTCCGCCAGCAAGCAGGCCAGCATCAAGGCCCTGCACAAGGTCTACCAGTGGGCGCTGGCGCAGCGGCTGAACCCGGTCTACAGCTCCGAGTACATCCGCAAGGTGCAGGATTTCTACGAATTCGCCATCGGCCGCGACGCGCAGGGCTGGCGCCTGCGGGGCCCGGGCCAGTTGCGCACGCTGCGCATGCCGCCCGGCATGGCCCTGCCGTCCATGGCTGCCAGCCGCGGCATCGCCGGCTATGCCAAGGGCACGGACGGAAACTACCTTCACCTGGCCGGCGGCGCCGGATACCTGGTGCAGCAGGATGCCGCAGGCGCGGCCGCCTCCGCGGCGCGCCCCTATCTGGTGGATGCCAATGCCCGGCTCACGCAATGGCTGCCCCAGGCCGATGGCGGCGTGCGCTTGACCCTGCAGGGCCATGTGCCGCTGGAGCTGCGCATGCACCTGCCGTCCGGCTGTGCGCTGAGTTCCCTGAACGCCGCCAATCCCCTCATTGCCGTGGCGGGTGCCGATACGGGCAGCTCCAACCTCCGTTCCTTCAGAAGTACCCATCACAGTGTTGAACTCCAAGCGCAATGCCGGGGGCTCTGAGCGCCCCGTCACGGTTCCCTTCTGGCTGATCGTGCTGCTGGCGGTACTGATCGGTGGCGCCCTGTGGATGCTGTTTCCCAAGCAGGATCTGGAGCGCCGGCTCTCCGTCACCGGAGATGATTCCGAGCTGTCCTACAACTACCTGAGCAACCTGCTCAAGAGCGACCCGGGCAATGAAAACCTGCGCGCCCTGCTCAAGGCCAAGGAGGAGCGCCTGAAAGCCATCAAGCTGGCGCGCGAAGAGGCAGCCAAGCAGGCGCTGCCCAGCGCCGCCGTCCAGGCCTGGGAGCGCTGGCAGGCCGCCTACCAGAACTATCTGGAGGCGCAAAAGCAGGACCATCGCGCCGGAGGGCAGGCCGATGCCCTGGCGCTCCAGGTGATGCAGGCGCTCAAGGAGGTCCCGCTGGCGGGTCTGACCCAGGAGCAGGCGCTGTACCTGGCCTCTTCGGCGCTGGTACTCAAGGACGCACCGCTGGCCCTGGGCATCTACGACGACGTGGCAGAGCGCCAGGCCGATCCCGCGCGCAAGGCGCAGGTCTATGAGTCCGCTGCGCGGCAGGCGCTGGGCATGTCGCTGTACGAGGAATCGGCGCGGCTGCTGCGCCAGGCCAGCGCCACGACCGAGGACGTCCAGCAGTCGCGCGCCTACCTCTGGCAGGCCCTGCAGGTGCTGCAGTCCGGCAACCGTGCCAGCGAAGCGCTGGCGCTGGCGCGCCAGCAGGAAGAACTGTTGGGCAGCGACCCGGAAACGCTGCGAAGGCTCATCGGCCTGGCGCGCGCGGCCGGCAACCGGGCCGAGGCCGAGCGCTATGCCAAGCGGCTGCTGCAGCTGTCCCTGCTGCAGCAATGGCAGGTGCAGGTGGCAGGCGCTTCGGGAGCAGGCCCGGCCGTAGCGTCCGCAGTGGCCGACGACGGCGCCTGGGCACTGCAGCCCGTGGCCTGGACCGCCCCGGGCTGGCGCATGCTGCGCACGGCCGACCCCGCGCGCAAGCCGCCGCCGGGCCTGCCCTTTGACGACAAGACCTACCAGCTGGGCTACGAGGTGTTCCTCGAGAACCGCAATCTGGAGGACGCCTGGCGCGTGGCCACGGCCGCGGTGCGCCAGGCGCCGCAGGACATGGCCTGGCGCGAGCGCCTGGCCCAGGTGTCCGAATGGATGGGGCAGCAGCAGCAGGCCCTGGACAACTGGCTGGTCATTGCGCAGAACACGGGCCGTGAAGATGCCTGGAAGACGGTGATGCGCCTGGCGCCGGGCCTGTTCGACGACCGCGCCCTGATTGCCGGCCTGCGCCACCAGTTGAGCCGCCGTCCCCAGGATGCCGCGCTGCTGCAGGCGCTGGTCCAGGCCTATGAGCGCCAGGCCGAGCCGGGCGCGGCCATCGACTATCTGCAAAAGCACGGCAGTACGCCGCAGTCGCAGATTCTGCTGGCCCAGCTGGCTGAGCGCGCAGGCCGTCCGCCGCTGGCGCTGCAGGCATGGAAGCGCGTGCTCAGCGATCCCGAGCAGCGCACGCCGGCCCATGTCATGCCCGCCGCCGTGCTCGCGCTGCTGCAGGGCGAGCCGGCGCTGGGCCTGCGCTGGCTGGAAGACGCACAGACGCGCGTTCCGGCCGGCATGCAGGACGAAGGCGAGTACTGGCGCCTGCTGGGCGACCTGGCCCAGGACCAGCGCCAGGAGGCGCTGACGCTCAAGGCCTACCGCCGCCTGCTGCAGACGCCGCACGCCGGCATCAGCGACTACGACGAAGTGATCCGCCTGCTGCAGCGCACCGACCGCCGCGAGGCGGCCCAGATGTCCCTGCATGCCTGGGAGCAGTTCCAGGACGTGCGCCATCTGACACAGGCCTTCTACCTGCTGGAGGACCAGGAGGACTGGACGCAGATCGGCCGCCAGGTCGAGCGCATCATGGCCGACCCGGCCTTGCTCAAGCGCCTGATGGGCCAGCCCACCTTCTTCCAGATCCTGGGCGCCTACTACCAGCGCACTGCGCAGCCGAAAAAGGCCATGGAAGCCTTCGAGAAGGGCCTGGCGCTGGACCCCGGCTCCACGCCGCTGCGCCAGGGCCTGATGTGGCTGCTGATCGACACGCAGAACGCGGCGGCCCTCAAGCTGCTGCTGGCGGCGGCCGAGCCCGTGTGGGCACGTGATGCCGACATGCACGGCGCCCTGGCGGCGGCCTACATGACGCTGTCGCGCCCGGCCGTTGCGCTGGAGCGGTATCTGAAGCCGCACCGCACGGAGCATGCCGACGACTTCCTGTGGATGATGCAGTACGCGGACGCGCTGGAGCAGAACCAGCAGGCGGACCAGGCCTGGAACCTGAGGCAGCAGCTGTGGCAGCGCGAGAAGGCGCGCACGCGTGCGCAGCAGGGCCCTTCGGCCGATGCGGCCCGCCGCTGGCTGACCGCCGAGGGCCTGGACGAGGTCCAGCGCCAGGCACGCAGCCGGCTCATGCTCTTTCATACCCAGGGCGATGCCGAATTCGCCCTGATGCGCGAGCTGCTGCGCATGGACCTGGAAGGCGGGCGCCGCGAGCATTCCGCTGCTGCGGCCGAGCTGGCCATCGCCTGGCTGCAGGAGCGCGGCGAATACCAGGCCGAGCGCGGCTACCTTTGGCAGCAGTACGCGCGCAGCCGCAGCAAGAGTGCCAGCGCACCGCTGTGGGCCGAGATCACGGTGGCCCTGGCGGAAAAGGATGTGGCCCAGGCCGGGCAGCTGCTGCAGCGCCATGACGAGGCACTGCCGCGCTACGACCGCATCAACGCGGCGGCCATGGTGGGCGATGTGCGGCTGGCGCAGACCGCGGGCTTCGAGAGCATGGCCTACCAGCCCGACGACGATCCCCTTCACCTGGGGCTGACCGAGCAGTTGCTGGCCTTCAGCGACTACGGCGGCCTGCAGTTGCGCAATCGCCGCATGGACGCCATCGACGAGCAGGTCTCGCGGCTGCGCTGGCATGTGGGTCTCAACCCCCGCTGGGCGCTGGACCTGGATGCTGAGGACGTGCGCCGCACGGTCAACAAAAGCACCCTGGTGCGCGGACCCTCCCAGGAGCGGGGCATCGGCCTGCGCCTGACGCGCAAGACGCAGTCGGCCTCCAGCGAGTTCATGCTGGGCCGGCGCGAAAGCCTGGAGAGCTACACGCCGATGCAGTTCACGCAGACCTACAACGTGGACAGCCGCTGGAGCCTGCAGGCATCGCTGGGCCGGCACCTGGCCACGCAGGAAACGCTGGCCATGCGCATGGGCGGCATGAAGGACCGCGTGTCGCTGGGCAGCAGCTACCAGCTCTCGCGCCTGGACCAGATCACGCTGGAGCTGGCATCGGAGCGCTACCGCGTGCAAAGCGGCGTCCGCGTGGGCTCCGGCAACCATGCGATGCTGCAATACCTGCACACCTATCGCAGCGAGGCACCCACCCTGCAGTTCGGCGCCTTCACCTCCTGGCACCGCTACAGCCGCACCGACCCGGCGCTGCTGCAGGGCAGGAATGCGGCCATCCTGGGCTACCTGCCTGCGTTCAACGATCCCACCATCGACTATCTGTTGCCGCGCAGCTTCCGCTTCTCGGGCCTGCAGATGATGTTCAACACGGGCTACGAGCAGCAATACACGCGCGCGCTGCGGCCCTATGCCAGCCTGGCCCTGACGCACCACAGCATCAACGGCGCGGGCTACGAGCTGGGCATGGGCCTGGCCACCAGCCTGTTCGGCGCGGACCACCTCGCGCTGGGCCTGAACCTGTCCAAGTCGGGCATCAACACCGTGGGCAATACCCGCGAGCTGTTGCTCACCTACCGCCTCCACTACTGATCCGAAGACTTCAAGGAGCCTTTCCATGACACACCGCACTTCTTTTGCCTCCCGCCTTCGCGTGCTCACGGGTATGGCCCTTGTCGGCCTGCTGTCTGCCTGCTCGACCATCGACCGGGGCACGGCGCCCGCGCTGGAGACGAACGCCAGCTGGGCCGTGCTGCCCTTCGAGAACCACACCGAGACACCCATGGCCGGCAACCGCGCCGCCGCCATCGCCACGGCGCTGATCAATGCGCGCGGCGTGGGCCAGGTCAAGCGCTACACGGGCGATGCGCTGCAGGAGACGCTGTTCGACGGCCGCGACGCCAAGCGCCGCGAGGACGCCCTGGCCTGGGCGCGCGGCGAAGGCGTGCGCTATGCGCTGACGGGCGCGGTGGACGAATGGCGCTACAAGGTCGGAGTGGATGGCGAACCGGCCGTGGGCGTGACGCTGGAGATCGTGGACGTGGGCACCGGCGCCACCGTGTGGAGCGGCGCGGGCGCGCAAAGCGGCTGGAGCCGCGAGGCCCTGGCCGCCGTGGGCCAGAAGCTGATCCGCAATCTGCTGGGCACGGGCCTGGCCAACGCCCGATAAGCGCATCGAGGAACGATTTTCCATGCCAGACCAAGCCACCACGCCCAAGGCGGCACCGCATCCCGATGCACCGCGCCGAGCCGGCATTGCCGCGGAATTCAGGGGTTCGCCCCTGGGCCTGCTTGTGCAGACAAGCGCCAAGCCCTGGGTGGTGGTGGGAGAGACGCTGCTTTTGCCGTTGCTGGCCCTGTTGGTCGGCATGTGGGCCAACCCCGCCAACCCCCTGTGGGTGGAGGCGGAGTTTCCCTGGGCCTGGCTGGCGCCCGTGGTCGTGGCCCTGCGCTACGGGCCCGTTGCCGGCCTGTCGGCGTCCGGTGTGCTGCTGCTGGCATGGCTGGGCGTCAACCAGCGGGATCTGTCGCTGTTTCCCGAACAGTATTTCCTGGGCGGCCTGATCCTGGTCATGGTCGTGGGCGAGATCTCCAGCCTGTGGCGCGCGCGCATACGCCGTGCGCGCACGGCGCAGAACTACATGGACCAGCGCACCGAGCAACTGATCCGCCAGCATTACCTTCTGCGCCTGTCGCATGACCGCCTCGAGCAGGAGCTCATAGGCCGTCCCGTGTCCATGCGCGACGCCATCAACGTGCTCAGCGGCCTCAGCGGCGCCGAGGGCGATGCGCAAAGCCTGCTCAACCTGCTGGCGCGCTTCAGCCAGATCAGCGTGGCCAGCCTGGTGCCCGTGCGCAACGATGTGCTGGACCCCACGCCCATTGCCCAGCTGGGCGGCGAGCGACCCATCCATGTCCATGACCCGCTGGTGCGCCAGGCGCTGGACAGCCATGTGCTGTGCCATATCTCGCAAAGCATGGCGCAAGGCCAGCAGACGCAGTACATCGTCGTGGCGCCCATGCTGGACCTGGAGGGCGAGATCTACGGCCTGCTGCTGGTCGAGGAAATGCCTTTCTTCGCACTGCAGGAAGAAGCGCTGCAGACCATCAACCTGCTGCTGGGCTACTACACCGACAGCGTGGCCGCCAACAGCCTGGCCGCACCGCTGCTGCAGGCCTATCCCGACTGCCCGCCGCACTTCGCCTTCGAGGTGCAGCGCATGGAGCATGTGAACCGCAGCGCGCGCCTGAGCAGCGTGGTGGTGGCGCTGGAGCTGTCGCCATCGGCCGTCCAGGCGCAGATGGCCCAGCAGATCATGCGGCTGGAGCGCATGCTGGACCGCTCCTGGCTGCAGGAGCGCGATGGCCGGCAACTGCTGGCCATCTTCATGCCGCTGGGCACCAACGCCACGGCCGAGGGCTACCTGAACCGCATCGAGGCCTGGCTGGCCCAGCGCGGCGTGGCCTCGCTGGCCGATGCGGGCATCTTCCCGCGCACCATCTTGCTGGACCGCTGCTCGGCCATCAGCGTGCTGGAGCGGCTGCACCAGATGGGGCAGGGCCATGCTTAACCTCAAGCTGGCCCTGGGCGCGCTGGCCGCGGAAATCGCCTCCTGGAGCAGCCTGTGGCTGCTGCGCAGCCAGTCGGACGCCGCCCTGCTGGGCTATCTCATGGCCCATGGATTGGCCAGCGGCCTGCTGGCGCTGTGCCTGGCGCCGTTCCTGGCCACCTCGGCCAGGTCGGTGCGCCAGCGCCTGGCCCTGGTGGCGCTGATGGGGCTGTTTGCCTATGCCGTGCCGGTGGCCGGCATCCTGGGCGCCGTCGTGGCCACCATTGCGCTGCACACGCAGCGCGGCCCGCGCGGTGGCCAGCGCTTTCCGGTGATGCCCCTGCCCGATTTCGACCCGCACCAGCAGTCCGGAACCAGCCGCCGCCAGGCGGGCCTGCAGTCCTTCCTGGCCAATCCCAATGTGCCCGTCGCCTCGCGCATGCGGGCCATGGTGGCGCTGGGCAGCGTGCCGGGGCGCATTGCCTCGCCCATGCTGCGCACGGCGCTGGGCGATTCCAGCGAGGACCTGCGCCTGCTGGCCTACAGCATGCTGGACGCCAAGGAGCGCGAGATCAGCAAGACCATCCACCAGGAGCTTCAGCTGTTCGAGCACGCCCGCCAGTCCGAGGGCGATGCGCCCTGCGGGCCGCGCGGCCTGCAGGCGGCTCGGGCGCTCACCGACCTGTATGCGGAGCTGGTCTACCAGGGCGTGGCGCAGGGCGATGTGCGTGACCACGCCATCCAGCAATCCCTGCACTACTGCGACCTGGTGCTGGCCCAGCGGCCCGACAACGCGCTGCTGCTGTTGCGCCGTGGCCGGCTGTTGCATCTGCAGGGCAGGCAGGTGGAGTCGCTGGCCTGCTACGAGCGCTCGCTGGCGCTGGGCATGGAGCCCGCGCGCGTCGTGCCCTACCAGGCCGAGCTGCTGTTCGAGCGGCGCGAGTTCGCCAAGGCGCAGGCGCTGATGCGATCGCTGGACATCGAGCATGCCCTGCCGCGCCTGAAGCCCAGCATCCGCTACTGGAGTGCCTCATGAGCCGTGCGAGCCAGTTCCCCACGGCGGCCAGTGCGGACATCGCGCTGCTGCTGGAGGGCACGTTTCCCTATGTCAGCGGCGGCGTGTCCAGCTGGGTCAACCAGATCCTGCAGGCCTATCCCGAGCACCGCTTCGCCATCGTCTTCCTGGGAAGCCGGCGCGAGGACTATGGCGATTTCCGCTACGCGCTGCCGCCCAACGTGGTGCACTTCGAGCAGCATTTCCTCTTTGACGCCCTGCACTCCAACATCCAGCCCGCGCCCTCGCGCGGCCATCCCGAAGCCCTGGCCAAGGCCCGGGAGTTCCTGCAAGCGCTGGAGGCGCATGACGGCACTGCCGAAAGCCGGGCCAAGGTGCTGGCGGCCATGCGCTCGATTGCGCTGGAACTGCAGCCCGGCGGCAGCCTGCCGCTGGAGGATTTCCTGCACAGCGAATTCGCCTGGGACCTGATCCGCGACAGCTACCGGCGCCACTGCACCGATCCATCGTTCGTGGACTTCTTCTGGACCGTGCGCATCATGCTGCAGCCGCTGTGGCTGATGGCGCGCATCGCCCACGGGCTGATCCCGGTGCGCGTGCTGCATACGGTCTCCACGGGCTATGCGGGGTTTCTGGGGGGGCTGCTGCACCATTCGCGCGGCCTGCCGCTGGTGCTGTCCGAGCATGGCATCTATACCAAGGAGCGGCAGATCGACCTGTTGCAGAGCACCTGGATACGCGACAACCGCAACATCTTCCAGCGCGACCCCATGGAGGTGTCGTTCTTCCGGCAGATGTGGATACGGTTTTTCGACTGGATGGGGCGCTTTTGCTATGGCGCGGCCGACCCCATCATTGCGCTGTACGAGAACAACCGCCTGCGCCAAGTGGCCGATGGCGCGGCGGCAGAGCGCACGGTCAGCATTCCCAACGGCATCCGCATAGAGCGCTTTGCGCCGCTGCGCGCCCAGCGGCCGGCTGGGACGCCGCCCGTGCTGTGCCTGATCGGCCGCGTGGTGCCCATCAAGGACATCAAGACCTTCATCCGCGCCATGCGCCGCGTGGTCAACCGGATGCCCCAGGCCCAGGCCTGGGTGGCCGGCCCCACGGCCGAAGACCCGGCCTATGCCGATGAATGCCAGAACCTCGTGGACAGCCTGGGCCTGCAGGCCAACGTACGCTTTCTGGGCATGCAGAAGGTGGAGGAGTTGCTGCCCAAGGTGGGCGTGGTCGTGCTGTCGTCCATCAGCGAGGCGCTGCCCCTGGTGATTCTCGAAGCACAGGCCGCCGGCGTGCCCGTCGTCAGCACCGACGTGGGCTCGTGCCGCCAGCTCATCGACGGGCTGGGGCCCGAGGACCAGGCCCTGGGCTCGTGCGGGCGCGTGGTCGGCATTGCCAACCCCGAGGCACTGGCCGATGCCTGCCTGGAGCTGCTGGCATCGCCCGGGCAATGGCAGGCCGCCAGCGCGGCCGGGATTGCGCGCGTGGAGCGCTACTACTCCGACCGGCTGCTGTTCGAGCGCTACAGGCAGGTCTATGACAGGGCGCTGCAACAGTCCGAGGAAAAACACTGATGGCCGGCATTGGATTCGAACTGCGCCACCTGCTGCGCAAGAACACGCTGACCAGCGTGCTCCAGGCCTACGCCTATGCGGGCGTCATCGGCTCGGGGCCGTGGGTGTTCTCCATCATCGGCATCCTGCTGGTGGGGGTGTTCAGCGTCAGCGTGGTGGCGCCGCCGCTGCTGGTCACGCAGTTCCAGACCTCGGTCACCTACCTGGTGGCCAGCAGCCTGATCCTGACCGGGGCGGCGCAGCTGGCATTCACGCGCTTTGTCTCGGACCAGCTGTTCCTCAAGAAGGACGAGAGCATCCTGCCCAACCTGCATGGCCTGCTGCTGGTCGTGGTGGCCACTGCCAGCGCGCTGGGCACGCTGGCGCTTTTCGTGGTGCTGCCGGGCCAGGGCCTGCTGTACCGCGTGCTGATGCTGGCGGGCTTCACGCTGATGTGCGTGGTCTGGGTCATGACCGTGCTGCTGTCGGGCCTCAAGCACTACCGGGCCATTGCCGGGCTGTTCGGCGCCACCTACCTGCTCATCGTGCTGCTGGCGCTGCCGCTGCGCTACTGGGGGCTGGAAGGGCTGCTGGCCAGCTTCGTGATCGGCCACGTGCTGCTGCTGGCCGGCATGTGGATGATCGTGCTGCGCAGCTTTCCGCTGCAAAAGCGCTGGATCGCCTTCGACTTCACGCAGCGCTCGCTGATCTTTCCGGCGCTGATCGCCATCGGCGTGCTCTACAACCTGGGCATCTGGATCGACAAGTTCATGTTCTGGTACTACCCGCCGACCTCGCAGCAGATCATCGGCGGGCTCAGGGCCTCGCTGATCTACGACCTGCCGGTGTTCCTGTCCTACCTGTCCATCATTCCGGGCATGGCGGTCTTTCTGGTGCGCATCGAGACCGACTTCGTCGAGTACTACGACAAGTTCTTCGATGCCGTGCGCGGCGGCGGATCGCTCGAGTACATCGAGTCCATGCGCAACGAAATGGTCTACGCCATCCAGGCGGGCCTGGGCGAGATCGCCAAGGTGCAGACGCTGGCCGTTCTCGTCACCCTGGTGGCCGGACCGGCCATCCTGCAGTTGCTGGGCATCTCCCAGCTGTACCTGCCGCTGCTGCATGTGCAGGTGGTCGGCGCCGGGCTGCAGGTGGGCGTGATGGCCGTGCTCAACGTGTTCTTCTATCTGGACGAGCGGCGCATCGTCTTCATGCTGTGCCTGCTGCTGGTGGTGCTGAACATCGCCTTCACGGGCATTTCGCTGGCGCTGGGCGCCGCGTTCTATGGCTACGGCTTTTGCCTGGCCATGCTGGTGACGCTGTGCGTGGGCCTGTTCATGCTCTCGCGCGAACTCAACCGGCTCGAGTACAAGACCTTCATGCTGCAGTGACCGGCAGGCATCTCTCGCCCTTTGCCGATTTGCACGGTCTTGATCCAGCGTGTTGGCGGGGGGCGCCGGTCTGCGCGACAATACGGGATTCGGCGCCGGCACCCAACCGAGACAAAGGTTCCGCCAAGGAACCATTCATTACAACGATTGCGCACCTTGCGTGCAGCGGCCGCCGCCTTTCGCTTTTTCCACTCCAAAGCTTTAAGCCATGAAAAAACGCACCCTCTTGGCCATGGTGGCCCTGTCTGCACTGCTGGCAGCCTGCGGCAAGAACGAGTCCGCATCGACCGCCGCCGCGCCGGTTGCCGCCCCCGTGCCGGCAGCCATGACCAAGTTGGTGATCGGCCTGGACGACAACTTCCCGCCCATGGGCTTTCGTGACGACAAGAACGAGATCGTCGGCTTCGACATCGACATGGCGCGTGAAGCCGCCAAGCGCATGAACGTGGAGGTGGACTTCAAGCCCATCGACTGGAGCGCCAAGGAGGCCGAGCTGGTCGGCAAGCGCGTCGACGCGCTGTGGAACGGCCTGACCATCACCGAAGAGCGCAAGAAGAACATCGCCTTCACCGCGCCCTACATGGAGAACCACCAGATCATCATCGTGCGCGCCGACTCCGACATCAAGGACAAGGCCGGCCTGGCCGGCAAGGTCGTGGGCGCGCAGGATGGCAGCTCGGCCGTGGACGCCATCAAGAAGGACGCCGCCGTGGCCGCCAGCTTCAAGGACCTGAAGACCTTCGGCGACAACATCACCGCGCTGATGGACCTGTCGGCCGGCCGCCTGGACGCCGTCGTGGTCGACGAGGTCGTGGGGCGCTTCCACGTGGCCAAGAAGGCTGGCGAGTACCTGGTGCTCGAGGACAACTTCGGCACCGAGGACTACGGCGTGGGCCTGCGCAAGGAAGACACCGAAGTTCTGGGCAAGCTCGAAGCCGCGCTGGCCGAGATGAAGAAGGACGGCAAGGCCGCCGAAATCGCCTCCAAGTGGTTCGGCAAGGACATCATCAAGTAAATCCGGCACACCATGCGACCGGCAAGGCCAGCCTGGCATTGCCGGTCTTTTGCGTTCTGGGACGCACGCGCCCGTGGCTGCCCGGATCCTGCCGATGCCGGCGGGGCCGCGCACCGCACTGAGGCCATTCGATGGAATATGTAATCTCGCTCATGGGGCCGCTGTCCGCCGGCGCCCTGGTCACCCTCAAGCTCTTCGTCATCACCCTGGCGCTGTCCATTCCCCTGGGACTGTCGCTGGCGCTGATGCGCATCTCCCGCTTTCCCGCCCTGAGCCGGCTGGTCGGCGGATACATCTGGCTGATGCGCGGCACGCCGCTGATGCTGCAGATGCTGTTCATCTACTTCGCGCTGCCCTTCGTGCCCGTGATCGGTGTGCGCCTGCCCGATTTCCCGGCCGCCGTCGTCGCCTTCGCGCTGAACTACGCCGCCTACTTCGCCGAAATCTTCCGCGCGGGCATCCAGTCCGTGGACCGCGGCCAGTACGAGGGCGCCAAGGTGCTGGGCATGAGCTACGGCCAGACCATGCGCCGCATCATCCTGCCGCAGATGTGGGCGCGCATCATCCCGCCCGTGAGCAACGAGACCATCACCCTGGTCAAGGACACCTCGCTCATCTACGTGCTGGCCCTGAATGACCTGCTGCGCGCGGCGCGCGGCATCGTGCAGCGCGATTTCACCATCACGCCCTTCGTGGTGGCCGCAGGCTTCTATCTGGTCATGACTCTCGTGTTGACCTGGATCTTCCAATACCTAGAAAAACGCCATGCCAAATACGACGCGTGATAGCGCGCCCGAGACCATGATCTCGGCGCAGAACATCTGCAAGGGCTTTGGCGGCGTGCCGGTGCTGCGCGGCGTTTCGCTGGAGCTGGCGCGTGGCGAGGTGGTGGCCATCATAGGTCCCTCGGGATCGGGCAAGAGCACCTTTTTGCGCTGCCTCAACCACCTGGAAACCATTGACAGCGGCCGTGTCGCCGTCGAGGGCGAGGTGCTGGTGGACAGCGGCGCGGACGGCCGTGCCCACTACGTGCCCGAGGCGCAGATCCGCCAGATCGGCCGCAAGATGGGCATGGTGTTCCAGTCCTTCAACCTGTTCCCGCACCTCACGGTGCTGGAGAACGTCATCGAGGCGCCCATCATCGTCAAGGGCCTCAGGCGCGAGCAGATCGTGCCCAAGGCCGAGGCGCTGCTGCACAAGGTGGGCCTGCTGGAAAAGTGCGATGCCTATCCCAACCGTCTGTCGGGCGGGCAAAAGCAGCGCGTGGCCATTGCCCGGGCCCTGGCCATGGAGCCCGACATCCTGCTGTTCGACGAGCCCACCTCCGCGCTGGACCCCGAGCTGACCGGCGAGGTGCTGCGCACCATGCGCGAGCTGGCGCAGGAGCACATGACCATGCTGGTCGTGACCCACGAGATGGGCTTTGCCCGTGAAGTGGCCAATCGCGTGATCTTCATGGACAAGGGGGAGATCGTCGAGCAAGGCCCTGCGGAAGCATTCTTTGCGGCGCCGCAGCACACGCGGACCCAGGCATTCCTGCAGAACATGTTGTAAAAAAACATCTGTCCAATCCGGATTTTCCCCAGGTCCAGAGAGCGTGCAACGCTTGTGTAGCAAGCAAAGCATGCTCTTTTTTTTATGGCGGTTTCTGCCATGACTTTTTGAGAAACATACACGGATGTATGTTTATCTCGGGCGGTGGTGAGCAAGCAGCGGCACCTGTCTGCACAATAGCGGGCTTGCCTGCGAACATTTATCGACCGCACCACAGCATGATCCCAACCGCCTCTTTCGTGGAGTTGCGCAACGTCACCTTCGGCTATGGCGAGCGTGTGATCCTGCGCGACCTGTCGCTGCAGGTGCCGCGCGGCAAAGTCACGGCCCTGATGGGCGCATCGGGCGGGGGCAAGACCACCGTGCTGCGCCTGATCGGCGGCCAGCAGCATGCCCAGCAGGGGCAGGTGCTGTTCGATGGCAAGGACGTCACCACCATGGACGCCGCGGGCCTGTACGCTGCGCGCCGGCGCATGGGCATGCTGTTCCAGTTCGGCGCCCTGTTCACCGACATGAGCGTGTTCGACAACGTGGCCTTCCCGCTGCGCGAGCACACCGACCTTCCCGACGAACTGGTCCGCGACATCGTGCTCATGAAGCTGCATGCCGTGGGTCTGCGCGGTGCGCGCGACCTCATGCCCAGCGAGATATCGGGCGGCATGGCCCGCCGCGTGGCGCTGGCGCGGGCCATTGCACTGGACCCCGAACTGGTCATGTACGACGAGCCCTTCGCCGGGCTGGACCCCATTTCCCTGGGCACCGCTGCCCAACTGATCCGAGAACTCAACGACGCCATGGGCCTGACCTCCATCCTGGTGTCCCATGACGTGGAGGAAACCTTCCATGTGGCCGACCATGTGGTCATCCTGGGCAACGGCGGTGTCGCCGCCCAGGGCTCGCCCGAGGAAGTCAAGGCCAATCCCGATCCGCTGGTGCAGCAGTTCATACACGCACGCGCCACCGGCCCCGTACCCTTCCATTACCCCGGCGTGAGTGCCGAAGAGGATTTCGGCACGCCTGAAAGCCCGGTCAAGGCCAACGGCCGGAGGCGCGCATGAACCGGCTGCATCCCGCTCGCATCGGCGCGGCAGTGCGCCACCAATTGACCCAGCTGGGCATGGGCACCCGCCTGTTCGGCCGCCTGCTCGCGCTGATGGGGCCGGCGCTGGGCAGGCCGCGGCTGATTGGCGACCAGATCCATTTCCTGGGCAACTATTCGCTGGCCATCATCGGCGTGTCCGGCCTGTTTGTCGGTTTCGTGCTGGGCCTGCAGGGCTACTACACCCTGCAGCGCTACGGCTCGGCCGAGGCGCTGGGCCTGCTGGTGGCGCTCTCCCTGGTGCGCGAGCTCGGCCCCGTCGTCACGGCGCTGCTGTTTGCCGGCCGTGCCGGCACGGCGCTGACGGCCGAGATCGGCCTCATGAAGGCCGGCGAGCAGTTGTCGGCCATGGAAATGATGGCCGTGGACCCCGTGCGCCGCATCCTGGCGCCGCGCTTCGTGGCCGGCCTGATCGCCATGCCGCTGCTGGCCGCTGTCTTCAGCGCCGTCGGCGTGATCGGCGGCTGGCTGGTGGGCGTGGTCATGATCGGCGTCGATGGCGGTGCCTTCTGGGGCCAGATGCAAAACGGCGTGGACTGGTGGTATGACCTGGGCAACGGCGTTCTCAAGAGCCTGGTGTTCGGCGTGGCGGTGACCTTCATCGCGCTGCTGCAGGGCTATGCAGCCAAGCCCACGCCCGAAGGCGTGTCCCGCGCGACCACGCGCACGGTGGTGATGGCCTCGCTGGCCGTGCTGGGGCTGGACTTCCTGCTCACGGCCACGATGTTCAGCCTTTGACCCGGCACCGAAGCCACCCCCGCAAAACAAGGAAAAACAAACCATGCAGCAATCCAAGAGTGATGTCTGGGTCGGACTGTTCGTGCTGATCGGCGCTGCGGCGCTGGTGTTCCTGGCGCTGCAGTCGGCCAACCTGCTGAGCCTGAGCTTCCAGAAAACCTACACGCTGACCGCGCGCTTCGACAACATCGGCGGACTCAAGCCCAAGGCGGCCGTGCGCAGCGCGGGCGTCGTCGTGGGCCGCGTGGAATCCATCACCTTCGACGATCAGGTCTTTCAGGCCAGCGTGACCATGGCCATGGAAAACCGCTACGCGTTTCCCAAGGACAGTTCCCTGAAGATCCTGACCAGCGGCCTGCTCGGCGACCAGTACATCGGCATCGAAGCCGGCGCAGATGACCACAACCTCAAGGATGGCGACCGCGTCGTCGCAACCCAGTCGGCCGTTGTGCTGGAAAATCTGATCGGACAGTTCCTCTACGGCAAGGCCGAGCAGGGTGGCAGCTCCGGTGCAGGAGGCAAAGAATGACAACCAACCATGAACAGGCGACCGCGGGTCGCCCTGCAGTCCAGGCAGCATCCTGGCAGCGCACAGCCATGCTGGGCACATTGGCCGCCGCTTCGCTGCTCGCCGGCTGCGCCACCGCGCCGGGCGAGGCCCGCAATCCCCAGGACCCGTTCGAGCCGTTCAACCGCAGCGTCTACTCGTTCAACGACGGCCTGGACCGTGCCGTCCTGAAGCCGGTGGCCACGGCCTACCGCGACGTCACTCCGCGTCTGGCCCGCGATGGCGTGAGCAATTTCTTCTCCAACCTCAGCGATGTCTGGTCCTTCGTGAACAACGCGCTGCAGGGCCAGGCCGAAGGCGCCTACAACTCCGTCGTGCGGTTCTCGGTGAATACGGTCTTCGGCCTGGGCGGCTTGCTCGACATCGCCAGCGAGGCCGGCATCGAGCGCCAAAAGCAGGACTTCGGCCAGACCCTGGGTCGCTGGGGCGTGCCCACCGGGCCGTACCTGGTGCTGCCGCTGCTGGGCCCGTCCACGGTGCGTGACACTGCGGCTCTTCCGGTGGATGCCTGGGGCAACCCCATGTCGGCGATCAACGACATCCCGGTTCGCAACAGCCTGTATGTGCTGCGACTGGTGGATACACGTGCCCGCCTGCTCAATGCCTCCGACACGCTGGACTCCGTCGCGCTCGACCGCTACAGCCTGACGCGCGATGTCTACCTGAACCTGCGGCGTGGCAAGTCGGGTGATGACGGTCGCATCGAGGATTACGACGACGATGCCGGCAAGCTGCCGCCCGAAGACGGCGCGAAGTAAGCAGTTCGTAACATCCCGAGATGAAAAACGGCCGCTGCCTGACATGGCGCGGCCGGAAAAATGTGCAATATCAACCCGGTCCGGGGCATGAGGCCCTGCTGGGAAAGGAAGAGTGATGATCAATCGACGTGCCTGGAGCGCTGCCGCTGCAGCCATGCTGGCCATGGGAACCCTTGGCGCGGCACTGCCGGCCCGCGCAGCCGGCGAGACCCCCGATGCGCTGATCAAGCGTGTCTCCACCGACGTGCTGGAAACCATCAAGAAGGACCCCTCGCTGCGCGAGGGCGATGTCTCCAAGGTCAATGCGCTGGTCAATGACAAGGTCATGCCGTATGTGAATTTCCGCCGCATGACCTCCGCCTCGGTGGGGCCGGCCTGGCGCCAGGCCACGCCTGCGCAGCGCGAGAAGCTGGAGACCGAGTTCAAGGCCCTGCTGATCCGCACCTATTCGGGCGCGCTGACGCAGGTCAGCAACCAGACCATCAACGTCAAGCCCCTGCGCGCGGCAGCCGGCGACACCGATGTGCTGGTGCGCACCGAAGTGCTGGGCCGCGGCGAGCCCGTGCAGCTGGACTACCGGCTCGAGAAGTCCGGCGACGGCTGGAAGATCTACAACCTGAACGTGCTGGGCGTGTGGCTGGTGGAAACCTACCGCAACCAGTTC
This sequence comes from Delftia sp. 11MD, assembly GCF_050907895.1. Taxonomy (NCBI): domain Bacteria; kingdom Pseudomonadati; phylum Pseudomonadota; class Betaproteobacteria; order Burkholderiales; family Comamonadaceae; genus Delftia; species Delftia sp. 11MD. The sequence goes on from NZ_CP194333.1 coordinate 1,248,001, forward strand.
AGCCAGGAAATCAATGCCCGCGGCATCGACGGCCTGATCGAGACCCTGGCCACGCGCAGCAAGATGCCGGCCACGCCGCCCTCCAAGGGCTGACAGCCGCGGACGCACGCGCCATGCTGCAGCTCCCCCGTGAACTGACCTACCGCCAGGCGCGCAGCTGTCTCGTGCAGCTGCGGCCCCAGGTGCAGGCCTTCGATGGCGCCCAGGTGCGTGTCGATGCCAGCGGTGTCGAGGTCTTCGACTCGTCCGCACTGGCCGTGCTGCTGGCCTGCCGCCGCACCGCGAAGGCGGCAGACAAGCAATTGGTGGTCGTGGGCCTGCCGCAGGGCCTGCAGTCCATGGCGGCGCTGTATGGCGTCGACGGGCTGCTGGCCGACACGGCCGCATCCTCCCCCTCCTGAGCCGGCGCAGCGCGCCGCTGCAAAGAGCCCTGCAAGGCAGGTTTGGCTGCAAGGGCCTAGAATCGCGCCTCGCATGTCTGCCGTCTCATTCCAATCCATCTCCAAGACCTACCAGACCCCCAAGGGGGCCTTTCAGGCGCTCAACCACGTGAGTCTGGACATCGAGGAGGGCGAGTTCTTCGGCCTGCTCGGTCCCAATGGCGCTGGCAAGACCACGATGATCAGCATCCTGGCCGGCCTGTCACGCGCCACCAGCGGCCGCGTGCTGGTCCAGGGCAGCGACGTGCATGCCGACTACTCGGCTGCCCGGCGCAAGCTGGGCATCGTGCCGCAGGAGCTGGTCTTCGATCCCTTCTTCAATGTGCGCGAGGCGCTGCGCTTTCAGTCCGGCTATTTCGGCGTCAAGAACAATGACGACTGGATCGACGAGCTGCTGCACAGCCTGGGGCTGACCGACAAGGCCAACTCCAACATGCGCCAGCTGTCCGGCGGCATGAAGCGCCGCGTGCTGGTGGCCCAGGCGCTGGTGCACAAGCCGCCCATCATCGTGCTCGACGAGCCCACGGCCGGCGTGGACGTGGAGCTGCGCCAGACGCTGTGGCACTTCATCGCACGCCTGAACCGCGAAGGCCATACCGTGCTGCTCACCACCCACTACCTGGAAGAGGCCGAGGCGCTGTGCAGCCGCGTGGCCATGCTCAAGCAGGGCAACATCGTCAAGCTCTCGACCATGTCGGATCTGCTCAAGTCCGCCTCCTCCAACGTGCTGCAGTTCAAGACCGATACCGCGTTGCCGCCGGCCCTGGCCGCACGGGCGCGGGTGACCGGCCGCATCGTGCAGATACCCGCCAACGACGCCAGCGATGTGGAGCGCCTGCTCGCCGCGCTGCGCGAGGGCTCCGTCGTGCCCGAGGACGTGGAAATCCGCCGCGCCGATCTGGAGGACGTCTTCATCCATGTGATGAATGAGCAGGGACAGACTTCGCAGGGAGCTTCGGCATGAACGGCTGGCAGACTCTGCTCAAGAAGGAAGTGCTGCGTTTTTGGAAGGTCAGCTTCCAGACCGTGGCCGCACCCGTGCTCACGGCCGTGCTCTATCTGCTGATCTTCGGCCATGTGCTCGAAGGCCGGGTGCTGGTGTATGACCGCATCAGCTACACGGCCTTCCTGATCCCTGGCCTGGTGATGATGAGCGTGCTGCAGAACGCCTTCGCCAACAGCTCCTCCAGCCTGGTGCAGAGCAAGATCATGGGCTCCATGGTCTTCGTGCTGCTCACGCCGCTGTCGCACTGGGCCTGGTTCGGGGCCTATGTGGGAGCGTCGGTGCTGCGCGGGCTGCTGGTGGGCGCGGGCGTGTTCGTCGTCACGCTGTACTTCGCCATTCCCGAATTCACGGCGCCGCTGTGGATTCTGGTCTTCGGCCTGCTGGGCGCGGCGCTGCTGGGCACGCTGGGTGTGATCGCCGGCCTGTGGGCTGACAAGTTCGACCAGATGGCGGCCTTCCAGAACTTCCTGATCATGCCCATGACGTTCCTGTCGGGCGTGTTCTATTCGATCCAGTCCCTGCCGCCTTTTTGGCAAAAAGTCAGCCATCTGAACCCGTTCTTCTACATGATCGACGGTTTCCGCTACGGCTTCTTCGGCCAGAGCGACGTATCGCCCTGGGTCAGCCTGGCCATCGTCGGCTCTGCCTGGCTGGCGGTGAGTGCCCTGGCCGTGCATCTGCTGCGCATCGGCTACAAGATCCGCGGCTGAGGTTTTTCCTCAGGCTGCGGCGGGCGCTGTGCCGGCATTTTCGAACCCACCCATGAACAGGCGGCCGGCGCCCGGCGCCGCCGCCAACCAAGGCCATGCCGCGATGCATGGCAGGAAAGCTTCCCCATGACTGCAGACCAACTCAAGGAACTGATCGCCACCGGCCTGCCTTGCGAACACATTGCGCTGGAAGGCGACGGACGGCACTGGTTTGCCACCATCGTCTCGGCCCAATTCGAGGGCCAGCGCCTGCTGCAGCGCCAGCGCCTGGTCTACGCCACGCTGGGCCAGCGCATGCATACCGACGAGGTCCATGCGCTGTCCATGAAGACCTACACGCCCGCCGAGTGGGCTGCCCAGGCCGGCCAGGCCTGAGCGCACAGCCCGGTCACGACGCCTCAGACTTTCTGCCGCAACTGGTCGATACGGCCCGTGCGGCATCTCCTTTTTCCCGATTTCCAGATTCAAGTCTGTCAGCCATGGACAAACTCCTGATTCGCGGTGGCCGAGCGCTGCATGGCGAGGTGACGGTCTCCGGCGCCAAGAATGCCGCCCTGCCCGAGCTGTGCGCCGCGCTGCTGTCGTCCGAGCCCGTCACCCTGCGCAATGTGCCGCGCCTGCAGGACGTGGCCACCATGCTCAAGCTCATCCGCAACATGGGTGTCGGCGCCGAGCACGATGACAGCGGCACCGTGCGCATCCACGCCGGCTCGCTGTCCAACCCCGAGGCACCCTACGAACTGGTCAAGACCATGCGCGCCTCGGTCCTGGCCCTGGGCCCGCTGCTGGCCCGATTCGGCCAGGCCCGCGTGTCGCTGCCCGGCGGCTGCGCCATCGGCTCGCGCCCCGTGGACCAGCACATCAAGGGCCTGCAGGCCATGGGTGCCGAGATCGTTGTCGAGAACGGCTACATGCACGCGTGCCTGCCCGGGCATCTCAAGCGCCTGCAGGGCGCCCGCATCACCACCGACATGGTGACGGTCACGGGCACCGAGAACTTCCTGATGGCCGCCGTGCTGGCCGAAGGCGAGACGGTGCTGGAAAACGCCGCCATGGAGCCCGAGATCGGCGACCTGGCCGAAATGCTCATCAAGATGGGCGCAAGGATCGAAGGGCACGGCACCAGCCGCATCGTCATCCAGGGCGTGGAGCGGCTGAGCGGCTGCGAGCACCAGGTGGTGGCCGACCGCATCGAGGCCGGCACCTTCTTGTGCGCCGTGGCGGCCACGGGCGGCGAGGCGCTGCTGCGCAATGGCCGTGCCGACCACCTGGGCGCGGTCATCGACAAGCTCAAGGACGCTGGGGCCGAAGTGTCCGCCGAGGAGGGCGGCATCCGCGTGCGCGCTGCCGGCAAGCTCAAGGCCCAGAGTTTCCGCACCACCGAGTACCCGGGCTTTCCCACCGACATGCAGGCGCAGTTCATGGCGCTGAACCTGGTGGCCGAAGGCTGCAGCATGGTCACCGAGACCATCTTCGAGAACCGCTTCATGCACGTCGACGAGATGCTGCGCCTGGGCGCGCAGATCACCACCGACGGACGCGTGGCCACCATCACCGGCAGCCAGTCGCTGTCGGGCGCGGCCGTCATGGCCACCGACCTGCGCGCTTCGGCCAGCCTGGTCATCGCCGGCCTCGTGGCCAAGGGCGAGACCCTGGTCGATCGCATCTATCATCTGGACCGCGGCTACGATCGCATGGAAGACAAGCTGCGCGGCCTGGGTGCCGACATCGAAAGAGTTTCCCAATGACCATCACGATTGCCCTGTCCAAGGGCCGCATCTACGACGAAACCGTGCCGCTGCTGGCCGCTGCTGGCATCTCGGTCACCGAAGACATTGAAAAGTCGCGCAAGCTGATCTTCGAGACCAACCAGAGCCACGTGCGCGTGGTGCTGGTGCGCGCCTCCGACGTGCCGGTCTACGTGCAGTACGGCGGCGCCGACCTCGGCGTGGCCGGCCTGGACTCGCTGATCGAGCATGGCGCCCAGGGCCTGTACCAGCCCCTGGACCTGAAGATCGCGCGCTGCCGCGTCAGCGTCGCCGTGCGCAACGGCTTCGACTACGCGCTGGCCGTCAAGCAGGGCGCCCGTCTGCGCATCGCCACCAAGTATCCCGAGATCGCGCGCAACTTCTTCGCCACCAAGGGCGTGCACGTGGACATGGTCAAGCTCTACGGCTCCATGGAACTGGCCCCGCTGACCGGCATGGCCGACGCCATCGTCGACCTGGTGTCCACCGGCAACACGCTCAGGGCCAATGACCTGGTCGAGGTCGAGCCCATCATGGAGATCAGCTCGCGCCTGGTGGTCAACCAGGCCTCGCTCAAGCTCAAGCAGGCCCCTCTGCGCAAGATCATCGATGCCTTCGCATCGGCCATTCCCCAAGACTGAAGCCCTCTGCACCATGGAATACCAAGCCGCTCCCGCCCGCCTGTCCACGCTTGACGCCAACTTCGAACACGATTTTGCGCAGCGCCTGCATTGGTCGGCAGACACGGACGCGGCCATCGAGCAGCGCGTGGCCGACATCCTGGCCGATGTGCAAAAGCGTGGCGATGCGGCCGTGCTGGAGTACACGGCGCGCTTCGACGGATTGCAGGTGGACGGCATGGCAGCGCTGGAGCTGACGCAGGCCGAGCTCAAGGCCGCCTTCGACAGCCTGGGCGACGAGCAGCGCGATGCGCTGACGGCCGCTGCCCAGCGCGTGCGCACCTACCACGAGGCACAAAAGCGCGCCAGCGGCGAAAGCTGGAGCTACCGCGACGCCGATGGCACGTTGCTGGGCCAGAAGGTCACGCCGCTGGACCGCGTGGGCATCTATGTGCCCGGCGGCAAGGCCGCCTATCCGTCCAGCGTGCTGATGAATGCCATTCCCGCCCATGTGGCTGGTGTGCAGGAAATCATCATGGTCGTGCCCACGCCGCGCGGCGAGAAGAACGCCCTGGTGCTGGCCGCCGCCTATGTGGCCGGCGTCACGCGCGGCTTCACCATCGGCGGTGCCCAGGCCGTGGCGGCCCTGGCCTACGGCACGGCCACCATCCCCAAGGTGGACAAGATCACCGGCCCCGGCAATGCCTATGTGGCCAGCGCCAAGAAGCGGGTGTTCGGCACCGTGGGCATCGACATGATTGCCGGCCCCAGTGAAATCCTGGTGCTGGCCGACGGCAGCACGCCGCCCGACTGGGTGGCCATGGACCTGTTCAGCCAGGCCGAGCATGACGAGCTGGCGCAGAGCATCCTGCTGTGCCCCGATGCCGACTACATCGCCGCCGTCCAGCGCGAGATCGACCGCCTGCTGCCCGAGATGCCGCGGCGCGCCATCATCGCCAAGAGCCTGAGCGACCGGGGTGCCCTCATCCTCACGCGCGACATGCAGGAGGCCTGCGCCATCAGCAACCGCATCGCGCCCGAGCACCTGGAAGTCTCCAGCAACGATCCCCACCAGTGGGAGCCGCTGCTGCGCCATGCAGGCGCCATCTTCCTGGGGGCCTACACCAGCGAGAGCCTGGGCGACTACTGCGCCGGCCCCAACCATGTGCTGCCCACCAGCGGCACGGCGCGCTTTTCCTCGCCGCTGGGGGTCTATGACTTCCAGAAGCGATCCAGCCTCATCGAGGTCAGCGAGCAGGGCGCCCAGACCCTGGGCCGCATCGCCTCGGTGCTGGCGCATGGCGAAGGCCTGCAAGGCCATGCGCGTGCGGCCGAAATGCGCCTGAAGTAGACACTCGCTTCCTGCTGGATGAAGGCGTCGTCACCGAAAGGGGCGGCGCTTTTTGCTGCCTGAGCGCTAGAGCAAGTGCGTCAAGAATTGACACGAAATCAGTGGAGCACGAATTTCGTGTAGACTTGCACTCTGTGAAGAACCTCACCATCACCGTCGAAGACAGCGTGCTCGAATGGGCCCGCATCGAGGCCGCGCGCCGCGGCACCAGCGTCTCGCGCATGGTGGGCGACTTCATGGCCGAGATGCAGCGCCGCGAGGACGCCTACGAGCGCGCCTACCTGGCCTGGCGCACCGACGAACGCGGCTGGGACGGCGGCCAGCCGTCATCCACGCAGCCCGCCCAGCGCAGTGTCGCGCTGCGCCGCGAGGGCCAGGCATGAACACCGTCTTCGTCGATACCTCCGTTCTGGTCGCTGCCGAAGACACGGGGCAGGGCGCCTTGCATGCCGCCGTGCTGCAGTGGCTGGACCTGCTGTGGCGCACGCGCAGCGGGCGCACCGGCAGCCAGTCGCTGTGCGAGTTCTATGAACAGGTCACCACGGCCACCCAGCCTTTGCCGCAGGGCGATGCGCGCGCCGCCATCCGCCGCTACCAGACCTGGACGCCCTGGAAGACCGATGCCGCCACGCTGGAGACCGCCTGGGCCGTGCAATCGCGCCACCAGTTGGCCTTTGGCGACTGCCTGGCCGTGGCCTGCGCCCAGCACAGCGGCTGCGAGCAGATGCTGACCCTGCACCTGCCGCACGGCGCCCAGTTTGGCGGCGTCGCCATGGTGCACCCGCTGCACCAGGTGCCGCCGCAGCAGCAGGCCTGAGCGGCTTCGCTGATGGATTTCTTCCCCCACTGACTCGTGAAAGTGTGCATGCCATGACAGCTTCCATTCCGCAGGTTCAGGCCCTGGCCCTGGAGCGCATCCGCGCCGATGTCCGCTCCATGCATGCCTACCATGTGCAGCCCTCGCAAGGCCTGCTCAAGATGGACACGATGGAGAACCCCTTCCGACTGCCACCCGAGCTGCAGGCCGCGCTGGGCGAGCGCCTGGGCCGGCTGGAGATCAACCGCTACCCTGGCGAGCGCCAGGAAGTGCTTAAGGACATGCTGGCCCGCTACGCGCAGGCGCCGGCCGGCAGCGCCGTACTGCTGGGCAATGGCTCGGACGAGATCATCACGCTGCTGGCCCTGGCCTGTGCCCAGCCCCACGCCGAGGGCCGCGCCACCATGCTGGCGCCCATGCCGGGCTTCGTCATGTATCCCATGAGCGCCAGGCTGCAGGGCCTGGACTTTGTGGGGGTCGACCTGACGGCCGACTTCGAGCTGGACGTGCCCGCCATGCGCGCCGCCATTGCCGAGCACCGCCCCGCCATCACCTATATCGCCTACCCCAACAATCCCACGGCCACGCTCTGGGCCGAGGCCGATGTGCAGGCCGTGATCGACGCGGTCGGCGCCATCGGCGGCCTGGTCGTCATGGACGAGGCCTACCAGCCCTTCGCCCGCCGCAGCTGGGCAGAGAACATGCGCGCCGACCCGGCCCGCAACGCCCATGTGCTGCTGATGCGCACGCTCAGCAAGTTCGGCCTGGCCGGCGCGCGCCTGGGCTATCTGATCGGCCCGGCCGCCATCGTCGGCGAGATCGACAAGGTGCGCCCGCCCTACAACATCAGCGTGCTCAACTGCGAGACGGCCATCTTCGCGCTGGAGCACGAGGCGCTGTATGCGCAGCAGGCCGTGGCCATCCGCGCCGAGCGCCAGCCGCTGATCGACGCGCTGACCGCGCTGCCGGGTGTGGAAAAGATCTGGCCATCCGAGGCCAACATGGTTTTGCTGCGCGTGCGCGATGCCGCGCGTGCCCAGGCCGAGATGAAGGCCCGGGGCGTGCTGGTGAAGAACGTCAGTGCCATGCACCCGCTGCTGGCCAATTGCCTGCGCCTGACCGTGGGCACCCACGAAGAAAACGCCCAGATGCTGGCGGCCCTGAAGGAATCCCTATGAGCAATGCAGTCCCCGCACGCACCGCCGAAGTGCAGCGCAACACCGCCGAGACCCGGATCAAGGTCGCCATCAACCTGGACGGCACGGGCAAGGCCAGCCTGCACTCGGGCATCGGCTTTCTGGACCACATGCTCGACCAGATCGCGCGCCACGGCCTGATCGACCTGGACATCGAGTGCGAGGGCGACCTGCACATCGACGGCCACCACACGGTGGAGGACATCGGCATCACCCTGGGCCAGGCCTTTGCCAAGGCCGTGGGCGACAAGAAGGGCATCCGCCGCTACGGCCACGCCTATGTGCCGCTGGACGAGGCCCTGAGCCGCGTGGTCATCGATTTCTCGGGCCGTCCCGGGCTGCACATGGACGTGAAATTCACGGCCGGCAGCATCGGTCAGCTCGACACCCAGCTGGTCTACGAATTCTTCCAGGGCTTCGTCAACCATGCGGGCGTGACCCTGCACATCGACAACCTCAAGGGCTTCAATGCCCACCACCAGTGCGAGACCATCTTCAAGGCCTTCGCACGCGCCCTGCGCTTTGCGCTGGAGCATGACGAGCGCATGGCCGGCGTCATCCCCTCGACCAAGGGCGCTCTGTAAAGAGAAGCGATTGGCATCGGCCAGAACTTGATCTGACCGGGCAATCCCGCCGAAAATCCGACAGAACACGCGCCACACGCTATGAGTTTGACTGACAACACCGTCGCCGTCGTCGATTACGGCATGGGCAATCTGCGCTCGGTTTCACAGGCCGTGCGCACGGCCGCCGCCGATTCCGGCTGGCAGGTCGTTGTGACCTCCGATCCCGAGGTGGTCCTGGCCGCCGACCGCGTCGTGCTGCCGGGCCAGGGCGCCATGCCCGACTGCATGCGCGAGCTGCGCGAATCCGGCCTGCAGGAAGCCGTGCTGCATGCCGCTGCCAACAAGCCCCTGTTCGGCGTCTGCGTGGGCATGCAGATGCTGCTGGACCACAGCGACGAAGGTGACGTGCCCGGCCTGGGCCTCATCCCCGGCAACGTGCGCAAGTTCGATCTGGCGGGCCGCACCCAGGCCGATGGCAGCCGCTTCAAGGTTCCGCAGATGGGCTGGAACCGCGTGCACCAGACGCACAACGCCGGCCATGCCCACCCGCTGTGGCGTGGAATTCCCGAAGACAGCTTCTACTACTTCGTGCACAGTTTCTATGCCGTGGTGCAGCAGCCGCAGCATTGCGCTGCGCAGGCCGACTACGGCGGGCGCTTTGCCTGCGCCATCGCGCGCGATAATATTTTCGCCACGCAGTTTCACCCCGAAAAAAGCGCTGACCAGGGCCTGGCCCTGTTCCGCAACTTTCTGGGCTGGAAGCCCTGAATCCCCTTTTCTTCCCCGCACCGGCCGCTGAATCCCAGGCCTTCATTGCTCGCAAACCATCATGCTGCTCATTCCTGCCATCGACCTCAAGGACGGCCACTGCGTACGCCTCATCCAGGGTGATATGGACCAGTCGACCACGTTCGGCGAAGACCCGGCCATCATCGCCCGCCGCTGGCTCGACGCCGGCGCGCGCCGCCTGCACCTGGTGGACCTCAATGGCGCGTTTGCGGGCCAGCCCAAGAACCTTGCGGCCATCAAGGCCATCCTCAAAGAGGTGGACGGCCGGATTCCGGTGCAGCTCGGCGGAGGCATCCGCGATCTGGACACCATCGAGAAATACATAGATGCCGGCATCAGCTACGTGATCATCGGCACCGCTGCCGTGAAGAATCCCGGCTTTCTGCAGGATGCCTGCAGCGCCTTCGGCGGCCATGTGATCGTCGGACTCGACGCCAAGGACGGCAAGGTCGCCATCGACGGCTGGAGCAAGCTCACGGGCCAGGACGTGCATTCGGTGGCCAAGCGCTTCGAGGACTGGGGTGTGGAGTCCATCATCTACACCGACATCGGCCGCGACGGCATGCTCACGGGCATCAACATCGATGCCACCGTCAATCTTGCCCAATCGCTGAAGATCCCCGTCATCGCCTCGGGCGGCCTGGCAGGCATGGCCGACATCGAGGCGCTGTGCAAGGTCGAGGACGAAGGCATCGAGGGCGTGATCTGCGGTCGCGCCATCTACTCGGGCGACCTTGACTTCGCCGCGGCGCAGGCCCGCGCCGACGAGCTCAGGGCCTGAACGGCATGCGCCTTCCCTGTATTTGCGGGCGCCTGTGCTTCACAGGCGCCCGCGCTGCATTCAGCGCCAGGGATTCAGGCTTTCTTTACGAGCAGGCGGGCATGGCCTGCCCGGCATTGGTGGCGCGCACGGTCTGCACAAAGGCATCCCAGTAATTCGGCAGCCCGGCCCAGGGGTTGCCCACGCCGGTACTGGGCTCGAACTCCAGCTGGGTCACATAGATCCATCCCGCCTGGTAGCGGGCCGAGGCGGCCGACTGCACGGCCGTCTGCATGGCCGCGCAGCCCGACACGTTGTGCACCAGCGAGGCCTGGTGGCTGTTGGGCAGCCCGTACAGCCAGTCAAAACTCGTCGTGCGCGGATCGTAGGTGGCGTAGGTGGAGCCCTTGCCCTCGAACGTGGTCAGCACATCGGCCACATCGGCATAACCGGCCACGGGCACGAGGCCCGGGTTGCCGATCACGATCAGGTTGGGATTCTTGGCCTTGATGTACTGGTAGATGCTGCGGTAGAAGTCCAGCCGGTTGGTGGTGGCCGCCATCTCGTCAATGAAGAAACCCTTGACCAGGCCCGCGCCGTAGTGCGTGAAATAGTTGTCGATATTGGCCTGGATGCTGGCCAGCGATCGCGTGCCCGTGCCATAGCTGGAGCTCACATAGCCCACCAACTGCCCGCCCGCGTTGGCAAAAGCGGTTGCGGCGCGCGTGATGTTCGCATCCGGGCCACTGAAAATGCCGTTGGCCGGGTTCAGGATGGCCGTCATCTGCACGTTCGGATTTGCCTGGGCGCTGGCTGCCAGCGCATTCCAGGCCGTGGCCCCCGCGCCCGTGGGATAGAAATACGCAGGCACCAGCACCCGCAGCGGCGCAGGAGCCGGGCGCAGATAGAAGGTCTGCGAAGCGCTGCCCGTGCGGCCTGCCACGGTGGCGCTGGCCTGCACCTGCTGGCGGCCCGGCGTGGCGCCGGTCAGGGAGGCAGTTGCCACGCCGGAGCTGGTCAGCGCCGAGGTGCTGACGCCTGTGGCTGCGCTGAAGCTCACCACGGTTCCATCGGCGGCATTCACGCCATCTGCGAGAACACCTGCGCGCAGGGTCAGTGCCGAGCCTGCAGTCACCACATCCCTGGCGGCCGGGGCCGTCCATTGCACGGTGACCGAGGTCACTCCGGGCTGGCCGGTGCCGCCGCCATCGCCCCCGGTGCCGCCGCCAGCGCTGCTGTCACCACCACCGCCTCCGCCGCAGGAAGCCAAGGAGACGGCCAGGGCGAGCATGCCGAGTCGCAGGACAAGAGGAGAGGGAGCGTGGGAGCGTTGCATGACAGAGGAAGGCTGGGCGGGGGAAAGGCTATATTCAAGCATGAAAGTTACATCTTCCTTTCCCGCAGTAACAGCTTTACCTGCGGCCGCGCAAGCTCCCGGCGCCTGCGCTGATGCATGGCAGGGCCTGCCCGCCATCCGCCTGCGCCTGGCCTGCGGCGATGCTGCCCTGGTGGCCTTGCAGGGGGCGCAACTGCTTTCCTGGCAGGCAGGTGGCGAGGAGCAACTGTTCCTGAGTCCCCTGGCGGCCCATGACGGCCACACACCCATACGCGGCGGTATTCCGGTCTGCTTTCCCCAATTCAACCAACGCGGCCCGCTGGTCAAGCACGGCTTTGCGCGCACCCTGCCGTGGCAGGCTGATGCAGCACAGGCCGAGGTTCTTGCCGGCGATGGCTTGTTCCTGCGGCTCAGGCTGGCCGACACGCCGCAGACGCGCGCCGTCTGGCCGTATTCCTTCGAGACCTGGCTGGAGGTGACGCTGTTGCCCGGCCGGCTTGACGTGGAGCTGGTAGTGCACAACCGGGGCGACACGCCTTTGGCTTTCACTGCCGCCTTGCACAGCTACCTGCGCGTGGCGGACGTGGAGCAATGCCGGCTGCAAGGCCTTGACGGCCTGCCTTACTGGGATGCCGTGGCCGACACCCATCCCACGCAGCACGGTGACGTGCGCTTTGGCGAAGAGCTCGATCGCGTCTACCCCCGGCCCGGGAACGCCATGGAGCTGGCCGCACCTGGCGGCGGCTTGCGGATCTCGCAGGATGCCGCCTGGACCGAGACCGTGGTCTGGAACCCCGGCCCCGCGCTGTGTGAACGTCTGCCCGACATGCCGCCGCAGGGGTGGCGGCAGATGCTGTGCGTGGAGGCCGCCGCCATCGATGCGCCCGTGCATGTGGCGCCCGGCGCGCAATGGCGCGCGGCCCAGCGCCTGCACAAGCTGTAGCTCAGCACCGGCCCTGCAATGGAAAAAGCGCCTGTGAACAGGCGCTTTTTTCGTTGGGGCGGGGGGCCGGGTCAGCGGCGCTGCATGCGCTGTGCCGACTGCGAAGGGCGCAGGCCCGGGGTGATCTGCAGCTCCACGGGGCCTTCGCCCCGGCGCACATCGAATTTCGCGGCCTCGCCGGGCTTGAGCGCGGCCACGGCGGTCAGCAGCTCGGACACATTGCGGATGGGCTTGTCGCCCACCTGCACGATCACATCGCCCGGGCGCATGCCGGCCTGGGCAGCGGGGCCTGCCTGCAGCACGCCGGTGATGATCACGCCGGAGTCGGCCTTCACGCCAAAGGTCTCTGCCAGCTCCGGCGACAGCTCATTGGGCTCCACGCCGATCCAGCCGCGCACCACGCGGCCGTCCTTGACGATGCCGTCCAGCACCAGCTTGGCCGTGGACACGGGAATCGCAAAGCCGATGCCCATGCTGCCGCCCGAGCGCGAATAGATGGCGGTATTGATGCCCAGCAGATTGCCGCTGGCATCCACCAGCGCGCCGCCCGAATTGCCGGGGTTGATGGCCGCATCGGTCTGGATGAAGTTCTCGAAGGTATTGATGCCCAGCTGGCTGCGGCCCAGGGCACTGACGATGCCGCTGGTCACCGTCTGGCCCACGCCGAAGGGGTTGCCGATGGCCAGCACGCGGTCGCCCACGTCGATCTGGTCGGAATTGCCCAGAACGATGACGGGCAGCTTGTCCAGGGCGATCTTGAGCACGGCCAGGTCGGTCTCGGGATCGGTACCGATCACCTGGGCCTTGGCCTGGCGGCTATCCGTCAGCGTGACCTCGATGTCATCGGCGCCCTCGACCACATGGTTGTTGGTCAGGATGTAGCCGTCGGTGCTGATGATCACGCCGCTGCCCAGGCCTGCCTGCTCCTGCGTGCCCTGGTCGCCGAAGAAGAACTGGAACCACGGATCGTTGCTGCGCGGATGCCGTACCGCCTTGCTGGTGTTGATGCTCACCACGGCCGGCGCTGCCTTCTTGGCCGCAGGTGCAAAGCTGCCCGGGCTGACTTCTCCGACGGGCGTGGCCGGCGCCTCCAGCAACGCAATGCCCGCGTTGCTGCGCACGGCGCCGCGGCGCAGCCAGTCCGGCTGCAGGGTGGCAACGACGAAGTAGGCAGCCACCAGGATGGTGACCGCCTGCGAAAACAGCAGCCAGGTGCGTTTCATGAAGTGTGGTGTTCTGTGCGGGAGGACAAGGCCCCATTGTGAGGCATGTCGTGAGCGGGGCGGTGGGCCGGCGGGCGAGCACCAAAGCCGCGCTCCCCACACAGCTACAGTACAAACCCTAGAATCCCCCGACGACTGCGCCACGCCGCGTTCGCTGTTGCGCCGGCTCACAAGCCGGCCCCAAGAGAGAGCCAAGTCCTCCGATCCCGAAGTCTTGCAGAACGATCTGCCGCCGCACGCCCATCCGTTGCCGTGGCATCCACCGCGCCGTCCTGCTGTTCGATCCCTGGAAAAAAACCATGACTACGCTTGACCAAGCGCAGCCGGGCATGGCCCCCGCTGTTGCGACCGCACGTCCTCTCAACCGACAGGACTACAAGACCCTGGGCCTGTCGGCCCTGGGCGGCACCCTGGAGTTCTACGACTTCGTCGTTTTCGTTTTCTTCGCCAATGTCATCGGCAAGCTGTTCTTCCCGGCCGAGATGCCGGACTGGCTGCGCCAGCTGCAGACGCTGGGCATTTTTGCGGCGGGCTACCTGGCCCGGCCCATCGGCGGCATTCTGATTGCGCACTTTGGCGACATCCTGGGCCGCAAGAAGATGTTCACGCTGTCCATCTTCCTGATGGCCGTGCCCACGCTGGTGATCGGCCTGCTGCCCACCTATGCCTCCATCGGCATTGCCGCGCCGATTTTGCTGCTGGCCATGCGCGTGCTGCAGGGCGCGGCCATTGGTGGCGAGATGCCGGGCGCCTGGGTCTTCGTGGCCGAGCATGCGCCGGCGCGCCACTATGGCTTTGCCATCGGCTCGCTGACTTCGGGCATCACGGGCGGCATTTTCCTGGGCTCCATCATCGGTGTCTGGCTCAACAGCACCTACAGCGCCGAGGAGATCCACGACTGGGCCTGGCGCATGCCCTTCATCCTGGGCGGCGTGTTCGGCCTGGTGTCGGTCTATCTGCGCAAGTTCCTGCACGAGACACCCATTTTCCAGGAGCTGATGGCGCGCAAGCAGGCCGACCGCGAACTGCCGCTCAAGACCATCGTGCGCGACCACCGCCAGGCCTGCGTGCTGGTGGCGCTGATGACCTGGGTGCTGTCCACGGCCATCGTGGTGGTGGTGCTGTTCACTCCGGCCTATCTGCAAAAGGTCTTCCACATCGACGCGGCCCTGGCCATGAAGGCCAATGCCGTGGCCACGGTGACGCTGACGCTGGGCTGCGTGTTCTGGGGCTGGCTGTCCGACCGGATGGGCACGCGTGTGGCCATGGTCACGGGCTGGCTGGGCATGACGGTGACGGCATATGCGTTCTATCTGAACCTGCCGGGCACGGCGTCCTCGCTGGTGTGGAGCTATGCGCTGGTGGGCTTTTTCGTGGGCAGCATTGCGCTGCTGCCGGTGGTGGGCGTGCGCGCCTTCCCGGCCGAGGTGCGTTTCACGGGCCTGTCCTTTGCCTACAACATGGCCTATGCGGTGTTCGGCGGCATGACGCCCATGCTGGTGTCCGTGTGGCAACAGGTGGATGTGATGGCGCCGGCCCACTATGTGGCGGCCATGGGCATCCTGGGCGCGGCCATCGGCTTCTGGCCCCTTGCCTGCCGTGGTTGGCAACCCAGGCGCGGCTGAGCTTGGCAGTGGAATGAAGGGCAGCATGGCTGCCCTTTTTCCTGGGCGCCGCATGGATCGCTGACAATCCTTTCATGAGCACCACGCGACAAGAACTCCTGGCCCACTTCGACGGTTTGCTGCAGCCCGAGCGCTTCAAAGACTATGGTCCCAACGGCCTGCAGGTGGAGGGGCGCGGCGAGATCCGCCGCATCGTCAGCGGGGTGACGGCCAGCCGCGCGCTGATCGAGGCGGCCATCGAGGCGCAGGCCGATGCCATCTTCGTGCACCACGGCCTGTTCTGGCGCGGCATGGATGGCCGCATCACGGGCTGGCTCAAGGAGCGCATCCGCCTGCTGCTGGCCCACGACATCAATCTCTTTGCCTACCATCTGCCGCTGGATGCCCATCCGCAATGGGGCAACAACGCGCAGTTGGGCGTGCAGCTGGGGCTTGAGGGCCAGGCTACGTTTGGCGAGCAGAACCTGGGCTGGATGGCGGCAGCGGATTTTGCCGATGCGGCTGCGTTGGGCAGGCATGTGGAGCAGGCGCTGGGGCGCACGCCTGTCTGCGTGGGGGGAGAGCGCCTGCGCCCCAATCACCCCATTCGCCGCATTGCCTGGTGCACGGGCGGCGCGCAAGGTTTCTTCGAGGCCGCGATTGCCGCTGGGGCCGATGCCTTCATCACGGGCGAGATTTCCGAGCCGCAGGCGCACCTGGCGCGCGAGACGGGCGTGGCCTTCCTGGCGGCAGGCCACCATGCCACGGAGCGCTACGGCGCGCCGGCCCTGGCGGGCCAGGTGGCATTGGAGCTGGGGCTGGAGCACTGTTTCATCGAGATCGACAATCCGGCCTGATGCTGGCCTGTTAGTGGCCCACTATTGGCCCGCCCAGGGGGCGAGGCCTTTTGCTGCAAGCGCGGCGCGAATGCCCGGCTTGCCTGATCCGGATACTGAAAATGCCTGATTCCACACAGTCCACGGCCTTGATGGCCATCACCCAGGGCGACTCTGCCGGGGTGGGACCCGAGACCATTGCCAAGGCGTTCATGGACGCGCCCGAGCAGATGCGCGGCTGCTTCGTCGTCGGCGAGTTGCAGACGCTGCGCCGGGCAGCCGCCGTGGCGGCGCGTGCGCGCGATGGCGACAACGCCATTCCCATGCCCGTGGCCGTCATCGAGTCGGCTGAGCAACTGTGGCAGGTGCCGCCCCATTGCATCCCTTTGCTGGAGCTGCCCGGGCTGCCCGGTCCTGCGCCCTGGGGCCAGGTGAGTGCCAGCGCCGGTGACGCGGCTGCGCGCTGCGTGGTCTGGGCCGCACGGGCTGCCTTGCGAGGCGAAATCGCGGCTCTTGTGACGGCGCCTCTGCACAAGGAGGCGCTGCATGCTGCAGGCGTGGACTTTCCTGGTCATACCGAGCTGCTGCAGTTCGAGGCTGCGCAGCATGCGGGTGTGGGCCTGGACCGCATGCCGGTGCGCATGATGCTGGCCAACGATGAGCTGCGCACGGTGCTGGTCAGCATCCATACCTCGCTGCGCAAGGCGATCGATGCGGTAACGAAGGACAACCTGCTGCAGACCTTGCGCATCACGCATGAGGCCCTGTCTCGCAGCCTGGGCCGCCCGCCGCGGATCGGTGTGGCAGGGCTGAACCCGCATGCGGGCGAGGGCGGCCTGTTCGGCAGCGAGGAGGTGGAGATCATTGCCCCGGCCATCGCCCAGGCGCGCGCCGAGGGCCTGGACGCCCACGGACCTTTTGCGCCCGATACGGTGTTCATGCGCGCCCGCAATGCTCCCGGCCATCCCGGCGAGTTCGACGCGGTGCTGGCCATGTACCACGACCAGGGACTGATTCCCGTGAAGTACCTGGGCGTGGAAAAAGGCGTGAATGTCACATTGGGGCTGCCGCTGGTACGCACCAGTCCGGACCACGGCACGGCTTTCGATATTGCGGGGCAGGGTGTTGCAGAGGCCGGAAGCCTGATTGAGGCCGTGCGAATGGCGCGCAAATTGGCGGCTTGAATGGCTAGCCCAAGCATCGGGAATCTGCAGTAATGGAAAACGCCCGTGGCAACCATGCCACCGGCGTTTTGATTTGCGTCAAAACACGGATTTCAGCGCTTGAGGCTGTCGCGAATCTCGCGCAGCAGCACGATGTCTTCGGGGGTGACGGGCGCGGGAGCGGGGGCTGCTGGTGCCTCGCGGCGCAGGCGGTTGATCTGCTTGACCATCATGAAAATGATGAAGGCCAGGATGATGAAGTTCACTGCCACCGTGATGAAGTTTCCATAGGCAAATACGGGGACGCCGGCCTTCTTGAGCGCATCGAGCGTCATCGCCGTTCCGGGGGGTACGCTGCCCAGCACGACGAACAGATTGGAGAAGTCCAGCTTGCCGAAAACCAGGCCCACGACCGGCATGATCAGGTCGTTTACCACGGAATCAACGATTTTGCCAAACGCTCCACCAATGATGACGCCCACGGCGAGATCTACCACGTTTCCCTTAACTGCGAACTCACGAAATTCCTGCATCATGCCCATGGCTGGCTCCATCTGGAAAGAGTTTGAGATAGCGCAGTATTGCGCGGCTTTGGAGCCTGTCAACGGCACAAGCAGCATGGAATAACCATACTCGCCCCGCTACAATTTATTGTTGACCCCAACTCAAGCGACGTAGTTCGAGGAACCCCATGAGTGACACTCCAATCGACTCCAGCAAGCGGACGTGGATCATCACGTCGGCGTGCGCTGGTGCGGTGGGCGGCGTGGCGACAGCCGTCCCGTTCGTGAGCACCTTCCAGCCATCCGAGAAGGCCAAAGCCGCCGGGGCTGCAGTGGAGGTCGATATCTCCGCCCTCAAGGACGGCGAGAAGCTCACGGTCGAGTGGCGCGGCAAGCCCGTCTGGATCATCAAGCGCACGCCTGACCAGATCAAGGAGCTGCCCGAACTGGACAGCCAGTTGGCCGATCCCCAATCCAAGCGCCACCCTGAAGAGTTCACGCCGCCCTATGCGATGAACGAGGCCCGCTCGATCAAGCCCGAAGTGCTGGTCGTCGTCGGCATCTGCACGCATCTGGGCTGCTCGCCTTCCGACAAGTTCCAGCCGGGCGCCCAGCCCTCGCTGCCCAGCGACTGGAAGGGCGGCTTCCTGTGCCCCTGCCATGGCTCGACCTTCGACATGGCTGGCCGTGTCTTCAAGAACAAGCCGGCTCCCGACAACCTGCAGGTGCCGCCGCACATGTACCTGTCGGAGACCAAGCTCCTCATTGGTGAAGACAAGGCTTGAGGGAGACAAGAACAATGGCCCACGAATTCAAGGACATCGATCCGAATGCGCCCGCCGGCGCCAAGCTCACGAACTGGTTCGAGAACCGTTTTCCCACGGCTTTCGACGCCTATCGCGTGCACATGTCGGAGTACTACGCTCCGAAGAATTTCAACTTCTGGTACATCTTCGGCTCGCTGGCGCTGCTGGTGCTGGTGATCCAGATCGTCACCGGCATCTTCCTGGTGATGCACTACAAGCCCGACGCCGAAAAGGCGTTCGCCTCGGTGGAGTACATCATGCGCGATGTGCCCTGGGGCTGGCTGATCCGCTACATGCACTCCACGGGTGCGTCGGCCTTCTTCGTCGTGGTCTATCTGCACATGTTCCGCGGTCTTCTGTACGGTTCGTACCGCAAGCCGCGCGAACTGGTCTGGATCTTCGGCTGCGCCATCTTCCTGGTGCTGATGGCCGAGGCCTTCATGGGCTACCTGCTGCCCTGGGGCCAGATGTCGTACTGGGGCGCCCAGGTGATCGTGAACCTGTTCTCGGCGATTCCCTTCATCGGCCCTGACCTGGCGCTGCTGATCCGTGGCGACTACGTGGTGGGCGATGCCACGCTCAACCGCTTCTTCAGCTTCCACGTGATCGCCGTGCCCCTGGTGCTGCTGGGCTTGGTCGTGGCCCACTTGCTGGCGCTGCACGATGTGGGCTCCAACAACCCGGATGGCATCGAGATCAAGGGCCCCAACGCGCCCAAGGACGCCAAGGGCCATCCGCTGGACGGCATTCCCTTCCATCCCTACTACACGGTGCACGACATCTTCGGCGTGACGGTGTTCCTGTTCCTGTTCTCGGCCGTGGTGTTCTTCGCGCCCGAGTTCGGCGGCTACTTCCTGGAGTACAACAACTTCATCCCGGCCGATCCGCTGAAGACGCCTTCGCACATTGCGCCGGTCTGGTACTTCACGCCGTTCTACTCGATGCTGCGTGCCATCACCAGCGAGATGATGTACGTGCTCATCGCCTGCGTGGTGCTGGGTGCGGGCTTTGGCGTGCTCAAGTCGCGCCTGCCGGCCGCCGTCAAGGGCGTGGTCGCCATCGTGGCCCTGGGCGTCATCGCCATGATGCTGTCCATCGATGCCAAGTTCTGGGGTGTGGTGGTGATGGGCGGTGCCGTGATCATCCTGTTCGCGCTGCCCTGGCTCGATTGCAGCCCGGTCAAGTCCATCCGCTACCGCCCGAGCTGGCACAAGTATCTCTACGGCATCTTCGTGATCAACTTCGTGATCCTGGCCTATCTCGGCGTGCAGCCGCCTTCGCCCATCGGCGAGCGCGTGTCCCAGGTCGGAACGCTGTTCTACTTCGGCTTCTTCCTGCTGATGCCCTGGTGGAGCCGTCTGGGCAAGACAAAACCCGTTCCCGATCGTGTGACGTTCAAGCCGCACTGAAGCTGGAGAGAACAACAATGAAGAAACTGATTCTCACGTTGATCGCGGCCCTGGGCATCGTGACCGGTGCACAGGCTGCCGAAGGCGGCATCGCCTGGGACAAGGCCCCGGGCAAGACGAATGACACGGCATCGCTGCAAAACGGCGCCAAGCTGTTCGTCAACTACTGCCTGAGCTGCCACTCGGCCGCATTCATGCGCTTCAACCGGCTGCAGGACATCGGGCTGACCGAGCAGGAAATCAAGGACAACCTGCTTTTCACCACCGATAAGGTCGGCGAGACCATGAAGGCGGCCATCAACCCCAAGGAAGCCAAGGAGTGGTTCGGCGCCAATCCTCCGGACCTGACGGTGATCGCACGTTCGCGTGCCGGCCACAACGGCACGGGCGCCGACTACCTCTACACCTTCCTGCGCACCTTCTACCGCGACGACACCAAGGCCACGGGCTGGAACAATCTGGCCTTCCCCAGCGTGGGCATGCCCCATGCGCTGTGGCAACTGCAGGGCGAGCGCCGCGCTATCTTCGAAGAAGCCGAGGAGCACGGTGTGAAGACCCAGGTTTTCAAGGGGTGGGAGCAGGTCTCTCCTGGCAGCATGAGCGCAGTGCAGTACGATCAGGCAGTTGGCGATCTGGTGAACTACCTGCAATGGATGGGTGAGCCGGCACAGAACAGCCGCACCCGCATTGGCGTGGGTGTGCTGCTTTTCCTGGCGGTCTTCATCTTCATCGCATGGCGCCTCAACGCCGCGTTCTGGAAAGACGTCAAATAAAACCGTGACTGCAGAAGGCCGTGCAAGCAATTGCTGCGGCTGAACTGTGTGCAGAGTGGGCGCCGCGAGCGACCCACTCTTTTTGATTTTTAGGAGCCTCCACCATGATGGTGCTTTATTCGGGAACGACCTGCCCCTTTTCACACCGTTGCCGCTTCGTCCTGTTCGAAAAAGGCATGGACTTCGAGATCCGCGATGTGGACCTGTTCAGCAAGCCTGAAGACATCAGCGTGATGAATCCGTACGGCCAGGTGCCCATCCTGGTCGAGCGCGACCTGATCCTGTACGAATCGAACATCATCAACGAGTACATCGACGAGCGCTTCCCGCATCCCCAGCTGATGCCCGGCGACCCGGTGGACCGCGCCCGCGTGCGCCTGTTCCTGCTGAATTTCGAAAAGGAACTGTTCGTCCACGTGAGCACGCTCGAGGAGCGCAACGTCAAGGGCAACGAAAAGGCCATCGAGAAGGCCCGCGCCCACATCCGCGACCGCCTGACGCAGCTGGCTCCCGTGTTCCTCAAGAACAAGTACATGCTGGGCGAGAACTTCTCCATGCTGGACGTGGCCATCGCCCCGCTGCTGTGGCGCCTGGACTACTACGGCATCGAGGTGTCCAAGAACGCCGCCCCGCTGCTCAAGTACGCCGAGCGCATCTTCTCGCGCCCTGCCTACATCGAAGCGCTGACGCCTTCCGAGAAGGTGATGCGCAAGTAATTCGCATCGGTTGACGACTGATTGCGCGGGCAGGGAAGGCGGTCAACCGGTCGCCATCCTGCCCGTTTTCGTGTTCCGACTACTCAGACCACTCATTTCCTGGGATCGTCATGACTGCCCCCGAAGCAACTTCCACCCGCCCCTACCTGATCCGGGCACTGTACGAGTGGTGCACCGACAACGGCTTCACGCCCCACATCGCCGTGCGTGTGGACCGCAATGTGCAGGTGCCGCGCGAGTTCGTGCGCGACGGCGAGATCGTGCTCAACGTCAGCTACGACGCCACCAGCGGCCTGCAGATGGGCAATGATTTCATCAGCTTCACGGCCCGCTTTGGCGGCAAGCCCCGCGAAATCATGGTGCCCGTGGAGCAGGTGATGGCCATCTACGCACGCGAGACCGGGCAAGGCATGGCTTTCCCGGCGCCGGAGCCCGAGGCCGAAGCCGACAACGATGTTTCGCCCGGGCAGGCGTCCGATGAGCCTGTGCCACAGGACGCCGCCGCTGAGGTGCCGGCCGAGCCTGCATCCGACGAGCGCGTGGTGCAGCTGGTGAGCATCCACAGCGAAGGTGATGACGAAGAGCCACCGCGCACGCCGCCGCCTTCGGGCACGCGGCCTTCGCTGAAGCTGGTCAAGTAGGTTTTTCGCATCGGCGCGCATGCCGTTGCTCCCGCAAGCGTGCTTGGCCCCATCGGGAAAGTCTGAGGCAGCATTTTTCTGCGCTAGAATGCGTGCTTCGCCGGTTTAGCTCAGTTGGTAGAGCACCCGCCTTGTAAGCGGTAGGTCGTCAGTTCGAATCCGACAACCGGCACCAAAAGGTCTCCTCAGGAGGCCTTTTTTCATTTCCGTGCCCCGATTTCAGCAGCCGCTCTTCAGTGGCCGGTCAGGCCTGGACCTTGAGGCGGATCTCGGCCACATCCCAGCCCTTGGTGCGCAAGTGGGCGGCCATGGCCGGCAGCAGCTGGCGTATCTTGGCCGCTGCCGCGTTGTTGCGCACCAGCAGGCACCAGGTGCTTCCCTCGATGGGGCCTGCCTGCAGGCTGTCGCGCAGCAGCGGCGGCACCAGGGGCAGGATGGCCGTCAGGCGATTGCTGGAGTCGCGTGTGAGCTGGGCGAGCCGGGCCAGTGTCGGCGAGTTCTCGACAGCGTGCAGGGCGGTGACGGCGTGGTTGCGGCGTGTGAAGGTCATGGGCTTGAAGGCTGGTCAGGCAGCGTAGGCATGCGCCAGCCGGGACCCTCGTTATAGCAGCATCTGCAGGGCGGCGCGGGTCCGGGAATTCGGGTTCAGGGCTCTGCGGTCGCATGCGTCGGCCTGCCTGGAAGAGGGTTGGACAGAGACAGTTAGAATCAATTGTTCGGTTCTCGCTTCAGCCCGGCCGCATGTGTTCTCCAGCAGGGTACTTGCAGGCAGGTGGAGCGGCCCCATCTGAAATCCAACAATCTAGGGATTCCAGGCACACCGCAGTCCGCTTCAGCGGGTGGCGGTGTGTCTTTTTCGCATGGCCACCAACTTCCTCACCAAACTATTCGGCAGCCGAAACGATCGGCTTCTCAAGCAATACCGCAAGACGGTCGTTCGCATCAATGCGATGGAGCCCGACTACGAGAAGCTCAGCGACGAGGATCTGCGCGCAAAGACGCAGGAATTCAAGGAGCGTGTGGCCAAGGGAGAGTCGCTGGACGACCTGCTGCCCGAAGCCTTCGCCGTGGTGCGCGAAGGGTCCAAGCGTGTCATGAAGATGCGCCACTTCGACGTCCAGTTGCTGGGCGGCATGGCACTGCACTACGGCAAGATCGCGGAAATGCGCACCGGCGAAGGCAAGACGCTGACCGCCACGCTGCCGGTCTACCTGAACGCACTGTCGGGCAATGGCGTTCACGTGGTGACGGTGAACGACTATCTGGCCAACCGCGATGCCACCTGGATGGCCAAGCTGTACAACTTCCTCGGCCTGTCGGTGGGCATCAACCTGCCCAACATGCCGCGCGAGGAAAAGCAGGCCGCCTACAACAGCGACATCACCTACGGCACAAACAACGAATACGGCTTCGACTACCTGCGCGACAACATGGTCTACGAGTCGGGCGACCGCGTGCAGCGCGTGCTCAACTACGCCATCGTCGACGAGGTGGACTCCATCCTGATCGATGAGGCCCGCACACCGCTGATCATCAGCGGTCAGGCCGAGGACCACACGGCCATGTACGTGGCCATGAACAAGATCGTGCCCAACCTGGTGCGCCAGGAAGGCGAGGCCGATCCCCGCACGGGCGAAGGCGTGACCAAGCCCGGCGACTTCACGGTGGACGAAAAGAGCCACCAGGTATTCCTGACCGACCAGGGCTACGAAGCCGCCGAGCGCCTGCTGGGCCATGCCGGCATGATTGCCGAGGGCGCCTCGCTCTACGACCCGGCCAACATTACCCTGGTCCACCATCTGTATGCGGCGCTGCGCGCCAACAATCTCTACCACCGTGACCAGCACTACGTGGTGCAGAACGGCGAGATCGTCATCGTCGACGAGTTCACGGGCCGCCTGATGGCGGGCCGGCGCTGGAGCGATGGCCTGCACCAGGCTGTCGAGGCCAAGGAAGGCGTGACCATCCAGGCCGAGAACCAGACCATGGCCTCGATCACCTTCCAGAACTACTTCCGTCTCTACGGCAAGCTGGCGGGCATGACGGGTACGGCCGATACCGAAGCCTACGAATTCCAGGAAATCTACGGCCTCGAAACCGTGGTGATTCCGCCCAACCGTCCCAGCAAGCGCGACGACCAGCTCGACCGCGTCTACAAGACCACGCGCGAGAAGTACGAGGCGGCGATCCGCGACATCCGCGAATGCCATGAGCGCGGCCAGCCCGTGCTGGTGGGTACGACCTCGATCGAGAACTCGGAAATCATCGACGAGCTGCTCAACAAGGAAAACCTGCCCCACCAGGTGCTCAACGCCAAGCAGCACGAGCGCGAGGCCGACATCGTGGCCCAGGCCGGCCGTCCCGGCATGATCACCATCGCCACCAACATGGCCGGTCGTGGTACCGACATCGTGCTGGGCGGCAACATCGAAAAGCAGGTTGCGGCTGTCGAGGCCGATGAATCCCTGTCCGAAGCCGAACGCCAGCAGCGCATCGAACAGATGCGCGCTGACTGGAAGATCGAGCACGACAAGGTCTCGGCCCTGGGTGGCCTGCGCATCATCGCCACCGAGCGCCATGAATCTCGCCGTATCGACAACCAGCTGCGTGGCCGTTCGGGCCGCCAGGGCGACCCCGGCTCCTCGCGCTTTTACCTGAGCCTGGACGATGCGCTGATGCGCATCTTCGCGGGCGACCGTGTGCGCGCCATCATGGACCGCCTGAAGATGCCCGATGGCGAAGCCATCGAAGCCGGCATCGTGACCCGCTCCATCGAAGGCGCTCAGCGCAAGGTCGAGGCCCGCAACTTCGACATCCGCAAGCAGCTGCTCGAATACGACGACGTGTCCAACGACCAGCGCAAGGTGATCTACCAGCAGCGCAACGAGATCCTCGACGCCTCGGACCTGCACGAGATGATCACGGTGATGCGCGATGACGTGGTGTCCGACCTGGTGCGCCAGTACGTGCCCGCCGAGTCCATGGAAGAGCAATGGGATCTGGCCGGCCTGGAAAAGGCGCTGGAAAGCGAATGGCGCATCCAGCTGCCGCTGCAATCGCAAGTGCAGTCCGCGCATGCCATCACTGACGAGGAGATCCTCGAGAAGGTGCTGCAGGCTGCCCGTGAAGTGTTCGAGGCCAAGGTCGAGCTGATCGGACGCGAGAACTTCACTCAATTCCAGCGCGCCGTGCTGCTGCAAAGCTTTGATACCAACTGGCGTGACCACCTGTCCGCGCTGGACTATCTGCGCCAGGGCATCCACCTGCGTGGCTATGCCCAGAAGCAGCCCAAGCAGGAATACAAGCGCGAGGCTTTCGAGCTGTTCCGCCAGCTCATCGACCAGGTCAAGACCGAAGTCACGCGCGTGCTGATGACCGTGCAGGTGCAGTCGCGCGAACAGGTGGAGCAGGCCACCGAGGCCATGGAGCAGCGCAGCGCCCACAGCCTGGAGCACATGACCTATGGCGCTCCCTCGGATGGCGACATCGGTGGCTCCGTCGAAGACGAGCCGCTGGAGTTGCCCGAAGGCGCTCGCGTAGGCCGCAATGATCCCTGCCCCTGCGGCAGCGGCAAGAAGTACAAGCAGTGCCACGGCAAGCTGTCGTGATGCGGCCGGCGTCGTAAGACGCCGCAAGACACGGAAAACGGCACGGATGCACTCCGTGCCGTTTTCTTTTTTAAGGTCGATGAAATACGTGCCGCCCCGGTTTGTTCCGATAATGGAGCGCGTTTTTCTTTCACTGTAGGAAGCCCCTCAATGCCTGTGAATCTCTCCGCTCCCGTGCACGCCGACCTGTTGGCGATCAACGGCGTTCGCATCGGCGTCACCGAAGCCGGTGTGCGCAAGGCCAACCGCAAGGACCTGTCCGTGTTCCTGCTCGACGAGGGCGCTTCGGTGGCGGGTGTGTTCACGCAGAACCGTTTCTGCGCAGCGCCCGTGCAGGTCAGCCGCGAGCACTTGGCCCAGACGTCCGGCGCCATCCGTGCCATGGTCATCAACACAGGCAATGCCAATGCCGGCACCGGCGCTGACGGACTGGCGCGCGCGCGCCGCACCTGTGCGGATCTGGCTGCGCTGCTGCAGCTCAAGCCCGAGCAGATCCTGCCGTTCTCCACTGGCGTGATCATGGAAGAGCTGCCCGTGGATCGCATCGCCGCCGGCCTGCCAGCTGCCATCACAGCAGCCAAGGCCGACAACTGGGGCACGGCCGCCGAAGGCATCATGACCACCGACACCCTGCCCAAGGCCTTCAGCCGCGCCGTGGACATTGGCGGCAAGCGCGTGAGCATTACCGGCATCAGCAAGGGTGCAGGCATGATTCGCCCCAACATGGCGACCATGCTGGGCTTTCTGGCCACCGACGCCGCCATCGCACCTGAGCTGCTGCAGCCTCTGGTCAAGGAGCTGGCCGACGGATCTTTCAACCGCGTGACCATCGACGGCGACACGTCGACCAACGACTCCTTCGTGCTGGTCGCCACGCACAAGGCCGGCAATGCGCAGATCACTTCGCTGACCAGCGCCGAAGGCCTGGCCCTGAAGGCTGCATTGCTGGATGTGTCGCGCCTGCTGGCCCAGGCCATCGTGCGCGACGGCGAAGGCGCCACCAAGTTCATCACCGTCAAGGTGGAGGGCGGCAAGACCGAGGCTGAGTGCCGCCTCGTGGCCTATTCCATCGCGCATTCACCCCTGGTCAAGACGGCGTTCTTTGCCAGCGATCCGAACCTGGGCCGCATCCTTGCGGCGGTGGGCTATGCTAGCATCGACGATCTGGACCAGACCAAGATCGACCTGTACCTGAACGATGTGCATGTCGCAGTCAATGGCGGCCGCAACCCTGCCTATCAGGAGGAAGACGGCCAGCGCGTGATGAAGCAGCAGGAGATCATCGTGCGCGTGCTACTGGGCCGAGGGCAGGCCGAGCAGACCGTGTGGACCTGCGATCTGAGCCACGACTACGTGAGCATCAACGCCGACTACCGCTCCTGACTCTCCACCCACCGTGCCGCCGGCAGCCGCAGGCCTTGTGCCTGGCTGCTGCCAGCTTTCAATGGCGGCCGGCGCGCAAAAGCTCTGGCGTTGGCATGAGATCCATCTCGATTCCCGGGCATATCCAGCGTCGGTGGCCGTGAGATCCGTATTCGAGAGACATCCATGACATTGCCCACAGAAGCCGTCGCCGCCCCCTTGCTGCAACTCGTGCAGCGCGCCGAGCAGCTGATGCAGCGCATCGAGGCCATCCTGCCCCAGCCGCTGCAATCCCCCGCCGACTGGAGTGCCTCCATCGCCTGGCGCTATCGCAAGCGCGCCAACGGCTGCGGTTTGCTGGAGCCCGTGCGCCATGTCGGCGCCATGCAGCTGTCCGACCTGCAGAACATCGATGTGCAAAAGGACAAGATCGCGCGCAACACCGAGCAGTTCGTGACCGGCCGCACGGCCAACAACGTGCTGCTCACCGGCGCGCGCGGCACGGGCAAATCCTCGCTGATCCGTGCCTGCCTGCATGCTTTTGCTTCGCAGGGCCTGCGCCTGATCGAGGTGGACAAGGCCGATCTGACCGACCTGCCCGACATCGTCGATGTGGTGGCCGGCCGGCCCGAGAAGTTCATCATCTATTGCGACGATCTGAGCTTTGAGGAAGGCGAGCCTGGCTACAAGGCCATGAAGTCCATTCTGGATGGATCGGTCAGCGCCGCCAGCCCGAACGTGCTGGTCTATGCGACCAGCAATCGCCGCCACCTGCTGCCGGAGTACCAGTCCGAGAATCTGACCTACCAGCGCGGCGAGGATGGGGAGCTGCATCCCGGCGAGGTGATTGAGGAAAAGATCTCGCTGTCCGAGCGTTTCGGCCTGTGGGTGAGCTTCTACCCGTTCAGCCAGGACGAGTACCTGCGCGTGGTGGCACAGTGGCTGGAGGCCCTGGGCCTGGATCAGGCCACGATCGAGGCGGCACGCCCGGAGGCCCTGGTCTGGGCGCTGGAGCGCGGTTCACGCAGCGGTCGCGTGGCCCAC
The DNA here is from genome assembly GCF_050907895.1 of Delftia sp. 11MD. Classification (NCBI taxonomy): domain Bacteria; kingdom Pseudomonadati; phylum Pseudomonadota; class Betaproteobacteria; order Burkholderiales; family Comamonadaceae; genus Delftia; species Delftia sp. 11MD. The sequence continues at coordinate 1,275,971 of NZ_CP194333.1, forward strand.
CAGTTTGCGCGCGACTATGCGGGCCGTGCCGAGCGCCCGAGTCAGCGCCAGACCGGCATCGCCGATGTCCAGGGGTTGGCTGAAGAGGCTGAACTCTGAGCACCTGCTGCCTGGCCCTGGGCTGGGCAGACTTTTTTGCGAAAGATCAAGTGACTGAAAAAGAAATCTCCCCCAAGGCCCGCGCTGAGGCGGCCGAGTCGCAGGCGCCAGTGCGGCGCAAGCACACCGAAGTCGCCGTTGGCGTGCTGCTTCGCGAGTCCGATGGCGCGTTGCTGATCACCAGCCGTCCGCCGGGCAAGCCGTATGCAGGCTACTGGGAGTTTCCGGGCGGCAAGATCGAAGCCGGTGAGACCGTGGAGCAGGCCTTGCGCCGCGAGATGCAAGAGGAACTGGGCGTAGAGATCGCGGCCGCTGAAGTCTGGAAGGTGACCGAGCATGACTATCCGCATGCCCTGGTGCGCCTGCACTGGTGCAAGGTCACGCGCTGGAGCGGGGAGTTCGAGATGCGTGAAGGCCAGCAGATGGCCTGGCAGCAACTTCCGCTGCAGGTGCATCCGGTGCTGCCAGGTGCCTATCCGGTGCTGCAGTGGCTGAGCGAGGAACGCGGGCTGCCTTTCGATGCCGGGTTCTACGAGGCAGGCCAGCCGAAAGCCTGATCGGGCCTGATCAAGGCTCGGTGCGAGGATCGCCGAAGGGCGCATCCTCGGGCGGCATCGGTGCAGGCACGCGGAATTCCTCATTGGCCCATGCGCCCAGGTCGATCTGGCGGCAGCGTTCGCTGCAGAAGGGGCGGAAACGGTTGGCTGGTGCGAACAGGCTGGGGCCTGCACAGGTCGGGCAGCGCACCGTGGGGCCGGCAGAAGAGAGGCTGGCGGGCTGGGGGGCGGGGGCGCTCGAGGGCATGTCGGCCGTCTTGTCCATCAGCTGCAAAGCGTGACCTCGAACGAGGCATCTTCGCTGCAGGGTTGAGGCTTGGCGCCGTTCTCGGGGCGGAGCAGGCGCACCGAAACCAGTAGGCGGTTGCCGCTGATCTCCGGAACCAGATTCAACGACGGGTCTATGCGCAGGCGCAGCAGCTGAAAGCTGCGGCCGGGCGGCATGGCCTGCTGGAACACGCCTTTTTCGGCAGCCACCCATTGCGGCACGCCGGTTTCGCGCAGCAGCTTGAGCAGCAATTGCAGCGACTGACCCAGCGGGGTCAGGGTGCTGGCCCAGTCCTCCAGATCGCGCAGGCGTATCTGGGGATCATGGAACTGCCAGGCGTGATAGGCCGGAAGGTCGAAGCCGCAGGTGCCGCCGGGGATGCCGATGCGGCTGCGCACGGCCATCAGCCACTCGTTTTCAGTCAGGGTCTGGCCGGCCTTGCCGTTCTGGGCATTGAGCTGGGCAAAGCACTGCTCCACATGGCGTGAGACCTGGTCAAGCATGTGCTCGGCAATGTCGGGATTGCCGCGCAGGCTGTCGAGCAGGCTTTTGTGGCGCTCAAGGTCCTTGAGCACGTCCGTCTTCAGGTCGGTACGTGCCGCCACGTCCATGATCTCGAAGATGGTGACCAGCGCAAAATGGTGATCGATGGAATGAGCGCGCGACAGCAACTCGCTCAGGCGGCGATATAGCTGTTCCAACCGGAGGTAGGTCCTCAGGCGCTCATTGAAAGGATATTCGTACAGGATCACGCTTGCTGGGCTCCTCGGGGTGCACAGGAATCAGCTGTCTACGTCGTGCACATGCTGAATTACACGCACAGGCCAAGCCATGGCGTGCATCATAGCCCGAACCATGCAGAGATTCGATCGGTGCATGCGCGCAAAGCCTCTATCGTCATGGCCTCGTCGTTGTAGAGCACCCAGTCGGCGGCTGCCAGCCGTGCCGCACGTGTGGCCTGGGCCGAGATGATGGCCTGCACCGCCTCGCGTGGCAATCCGTTGCGCGCGATCACGCGAGCGATCTGCGTTTCGGTGCGGCAGTCAACGACCAGCACCGCATCAAGCATGGCAGGCCAGCGGCTGGACTCCACGAGCAAGGGAATGTCATGCACGATGAGTCGGCACCCAGCCACTGTGGCCTGCTCCACTTGCCGGGCCGTCTGCTGCGCCACGAGGGGATGGACGATGGCCTCCAGCTGCTGTCGTGCCGAGGGCTGCTGAAAGACCAGTTCGCGCATGCGCGTGCGGTCCAGGGCGCCGCTGGCATCAATCAGTTCGGGCCCGAAGACGCGCGCTATCTCGGGCAGAGCAGCACCTTCGGGGGCGGTGAGGCTGCGAGAGATCTGGTCGGCATCGATCACGGCCGCTCCGCGCAAGCCCAGTTGCGCTGCGACGGTGCTCTTGCCGCTGCCAATGCCGCCCGTCAGGCCCAGCCGAAACGGGCGTGCAAGCAAGGGCGGGGCGATGCTGGGGGCCATGCCGCAGTGTTGAATCAAAGGCCCAAGGCCGCCAATAGGGATTGCAGCATCTGCTGCGGTCCGAACACCATGGCTGCAAAGCCGGCGCCCGCCAGAAAGGGGCCGAAGGGAACATAGCCGCCCTCACGCAGGCGGCTGTTGATCTTCAACGCGATGCCCACGATGGCGCCAATCACCGACGAGATCAGGATGATGGGCACGAGTGCCTGCCAGCCGAACCAGGCGCCCAGCGCGGCAAACAGCTTGAAGTCGCCGTAGCCCATGCCTTCCTTGCCGGTGGCCAGCTTGAAGGCCCAGTAAACCAGCCACAGCGAGAGATAGCCCGCTGCAGCGCCCCATACCGCGTCGGCCAGAGGCACGGCGGTCCAGTGCAGCGCCGACGACAGCAGTCCGGCCCACAGCAAGGGCAGGGTGATGTCGTCGGGAAGCAGTGTGGTGTCCCAGTCGATCAATGCCAGGCTCAGCAAGGCCGCACTGAAAAGGCACCAGGCAGCGCCTGTGGGCGTGATGCCCCATTGCGCCGCACAGTAGGCAAACAGCGCGGCGCAGGCCAATTCCACCAGCGGATAGCGGATGCTGATCGACGCCTTGCATTCGGAGCACCGGCCTCGCAGCGCCAGATAACTGAGCACGGGAATATTCTCGTACCAGTGGATGGCATGGCCGCAATGCGGGCAGCGCGAGCGGGGGCGGCTCAGGCTCAGGGGCGCCTCGGCAGGCGGCGGCGCTGTGGCGGGCGATGGCGTGGCGGAGGATGAAGATTGCTCTTGCGCCCATTGGGCGCATTCCGCATTCCATTGCTGTTCCATCATGCGGGGCAGCCTATGCACCACCACGTTGAGAAAGCTGCCAACCAACAGGCCCAGCAGGCCGCCCAATGCAGCCTGCATCCAGAGTTCCAAAACCATCAGACCACCTGGCCCAGCTTGAAGATGGGCAGATACATCGAAACCACGATGCCGCCGATGAGGGTGCCCAGGAAAACAATGATGATGGGCTCCATCAGGCTGGACAGGCCAGCCACCATGTCATCGACCTCTTCTTCATAGAAATCGGCCGCCTTGCCCAGCATATGGTCGATGGAGCCGGATTCCTCGCCGATGGCGCACATCTGCAGCACCATGGACGGAAAGACATTGGCATTGGTCATGGCCACGGTGAGACTGGTGCCGGTGGAGACTTCCTGCTGGATCTTTTCCGTGGCATTGGCATACACGGCATTGCCGGATGCGCCGCCGACAGAATCCAGTGCCTCGACCAATGGGACGCCCGCGGCAAACATGGTCGACAGCGTGCGCGTCCAGCGTGCGACGCAGGATTTCTCGATCAGCACGCCAAAGACCGGCACCTTCAGCAGCGTACGGTCCATGAATTGCTGCATGCGCTCGTTGCGCTTCCAGGCCTGCATGAAGAAGTAGAGACCGCCGCCAATCACGCCGAAGATCAACCACCACCATTGGACAAAGACATCGCTGATGCCCATCACGAACAGCGTCGGTGCCGGCAGGTCGGCGCCGAACGAGGTGAACACTTCCTTGAAGGCCGGGATCACGAAGATCATGATGATGGTCACGACGATGAAGGCCACGACGATGACCGAGATCGGGTACATCAGCGCCGATTTGATCTTGGACTTGATGGCCTCGGTCTTCTCCATGTACGTGGCCAGGCGGTCCAGCAGGGCTTCCAGGATACCGGCCGCTTCGCCCGCCTCCACCAGATTGCAGTAGAGGCTATCGAAGTACATGGGGTGCTTGCGATAGGCCGCGTTCAGCGAGGTGCCGGTCTCCACGTCGGCGCGAATATCGGCCAGAAGGCGCGTCACGCTGGGGTTGGTGTTGCCCCGTCCGACAATGTCGAAGGCCTGAAGCAGCGGGACGCCCGCCTTCATCATCGTTGCCATCTGGCGGGTGAACAGCGCAATGTCCTTGGGCTTGATCCTCTTGCCGCCGCGTGTGCGGCGCTTCTTGATCTTGCTGGGCAGCACGCCCTGGCGGCGCAGCATGGCCTGGACCTGGTTGATGCCCCCGGCCCGGGTCTCGCCTCGGATGATCTTGCCGTTGCGATCCTTGCCTTCCCATTCGAAGACAAATTCCTTGATTCCCTTGGACGCGGCTGTGGCCATCGTGCTCCCTCGTTTGTTGTCTGCGCTGTCCGCGCTATTTACTCATTGGTGACTGCCAGCACTTCTTCGAGCGAGGTCAGTCCCTGTCTGGCCTTGTGCAAACCCGATCCACGCAGCGACCGCACGCCTTCGCGCTTGGCCTGTGCGGCGATCTCCAGTGCACTGCCGTCCTGCAGGATGATGCGCTGGATTTCCTCGCTGATAGGCATCACCTGATAGATGCCTACGCGGCCCTTGTAGCCGTTGTTGCATGCCGGACAGCCGACGGGCCTGTAGGTGACCCAGCTGCCGTCAATGTCCGCATCGTCGTAGCCTGCATCGATCAGGGCCTCCCGCGGAATGTCAGCCGGCTCCTTGCATTGAGGGCACAGGCGCCTGGCCAGGCGCTGGGCGGTGATCAGGATCACGCTCGATGCGATGTTGAAGGGCGCAATGCCCATGTTGCGCATGCGCGTCAACGTGGTCGGTGCGTCATTGGTGTGCAGGGTGGACAGCACCAAGTGGCCGGTTTGCGCTGCCTTGATCGAGATGTCGGCCGTTTCCAGATCGCGGATTTCACCGACCATGATGATGTCGGGATCCTGGCGCAGAAAAGCCTTGAGCGCAGTGGCAAAGGTGAGGCCGGCCTTTTCGTTCACATTGACCTGGTTGACGCCGGGCAGGTTGATTTCCGAAGGATCTTCCGCCGTGGCGATGTTCACGCCGGCCTTGTTCAGCAGGTTCAGGCAGGTGTACAGCGACACTGTCTTGCCCGAGCCGGTGGGGCCTGTGACCAGAATCATTCCGTAAGGGCGGCTGATGGCTTCAAGCAGGCGTGCCTTCTCCTCGGGTTCATAGCCCAGGGCGTCGATGCCCATCCTGGCCGAGCTCGGGTCCAGGATACGGATCACGATCTTCTCGCCGAAAAGCGTGGGCAGCGTGCTGACGCGAAAGTCGATGACGCGGTCCGGGCCGACCTTGAGCTTCATGCGCCCGTCCTGCGGGACACGCTTTTCCGAGATGTCCATGCGCGAGATCACCTTGATGCGCGAGGCCAGCTTCTCCTTGATGGCAATGGGCGGCGATGCAATTTCACGCAGCTCGCCGTCAATGCGAAAGCGCACGCGGTACTGGTGCTCGTAGGGTTCGAAATGCAAGTCCGACGCGCGCATGTTGAAGGCGTCGAGCAGCATTTTGTGCAGGAACTTGACGATGGGCGCATCTTCGACGTCTGCTGCGGCCGAGTTGTCCTTTTCCTCTGCAACCTCATCAGGCTTGAGGTCGCCGAACTCGAAGTCGCCGCTGCCGCCATAGCTGTCCATGGCCTCGCTGGCGCTTTTGTTCTGCTGCGCGATCAGTCGCTCCAGCTTGTCGGCTTCGACGATGATCCAGTCCACGCCCAACTGGGTGGTGAACTTGATCTGCTCGGCGGCTTCCTGCTGCGTCGGGTCGGCGGTGGCCACCGTGAGGCGGTTGCCGCGCTTGCTCAGAGGCAGGACGCGATATGTGCTGATGATCTTGGAGTCCAGCAGATCCTGCGGCAGGCGCATGGCGTCGACCGCATCAAGATCGAGCAGCGGCGCGCTGAACATGGTGGAAACCGTCTCCGCCACTTCCAGGGCAGAGAGGGTGCCGGCGACGCTCAGTTCTGCAATGAACGAGGTGCGATTGGTGGCGGCCTTGCCGGCAGCCGCTTCCGCTGCCTGTTGCGATACCTTGCCTGCTGAAATCAGGGCCCGCCCGATGCCGGGAAGCGATGCGACAGCGGATGCATTCTTGAGCGAGGAGTCAGCAACAGCCATGTAGCAAGACGTGTGAGAGGAAAGGACATTTATCCTATCATCACTGAGCACTTGGAATGCCAGACACACTGTTACACGCCTGGGTCTTGAACCTGGCGCAAGGGTGTGATGGAGATGGAATGACCAGATGGTCGGGGTGAGAGGATTCGAACCTCCGGCCTCTACGTCCCGAACGTAGCGCTCTACCAGGCTAAGCTACACCCCGTTGCTTTTGTAGAAAAAGCAAGCAGCCTGAATCAGGTGCGTCGCTCCAAAAGCTGAGACGCCAATTGTAGCAAACTTGCCGTATGCAAATTGCTTGGGAGCACATTTATTGCGTCGATGGCGCGGCGTGCCTCGGCATGTGCGGCCTCGCGTGCCACGTCCAGCGCACCTGTGCTGCGCACGATATCCACTACAGCGGTCAGTTGCTCGGTGGAGCCCTGTTCGATGGCGGCGCGCACGATGGCGGCCTGCTCAGGCGTGCCGCGTTGCATGGCGGCAATCAGGGGGAGGGTGCATTTGCCTTCGCGCAGGTCATCGCCCAGGTTCTTGCCCATTTCCTGGGCATCGCCTGCATAGTCGAGTACATCGTCAATGATCTGGAAGGCCGTGCCCAGCGCCTGGCCATAGCTGGCGCAGGCCTGCTCGATTTCGTGGGGCGCGTCGGCCAGCACGGCGCCCAGCTGGGCGCTGGCTTCGAACAACTGGGCGGTCTTGGAGCGGATGACGTGCAGGTAGCCGGCTTCATCCAGCGAGGCATCATGCGTGTTGATGAGTTGCTGGACCTCGCCCTCGGCGATCACGTTGGTGGCGTCCGAGAGGATCTTGAGCACACGCATGCTGCCGACTTCCACCATCATCTGGAAGGAGCGCGAGTGCAGGAAGTCGCCGACCAGCACGCTGGCCGGATTGCCGAAGGTCTCGTTGGCCGTCGGGCGGCCGCGACGCAGCGTGGATTCATCCACGACGTCGTCGTGCAGCAGGGTGGCCGTATGAATCAGTTCGACCACGGCAGCCAGGACATGCCTGTCCTTGCCTTCGTATCCCAATGCATTGCAGACCATGAGCAGCAGGGCGGGCCGCAGGCGCTTGCCGCCTGCAGCGATGATGTACTGGGAGATCTGGGCAATCAGCGGGACGGTGGTCGTCAGGCGCTGGGCAATCACATGATCCACCTCGCGCATGTCGTCAGTGATCAGGGCAAGCGGATTGGGGGTGGAGAGAGCTGTGGTCAAGGTACTGCGGGCGCCAAGTGGATCGTCAATTATAGGAAGAGCGACCCTGCCTGCGACCCGCTCTGGCGGTTGTTTGGGCGAAGGAGGGGAGCGCTTCATGCAAGGAATGTGAGTGCGTGCTAGAATCTCCGGCTTCCGTGGAAATTCGTTCGCGGAACTCTCAAATTCAAGAGGTTTAAATGTACGCAGTCATAAAAACCGGCGGCAAGCAGTATCGCGTTGCAGCTGGCGAAAAGATCAAGGTAGAACAGATTGCTGCGGACGTAGGCCAAGAAGTTGTGATCGATCAGGTTCTGGCAGTCGGCAACGGCGCTGAAATCAAGGTCGGCACACCTCTGGTGTCCGGTGCGTCTGTCAAGGCAACCGTGGTTGCTCACGGCAAGCACGACAAAGTGCACATCTTCAAGATGCGCCGTCGTAAGCATTATCAGAAGCGCCAAGGCCATCGCCAGCAGTTCACCGAGCTGCAGATCGTGGCGATCGCTGCTTAATCCAGGAGCTGAGTCATGGCACAGAAAAAAGGCGGCGGCTCTACGCGAAACGGGCGCGATTCCAAGCCCAAAATGCTCGGCGTGAAGGCTTTTGGTGGTGAGTTGATCACCGCCGGCTCGATCATCGTGCGCCAACGTGGCACCAAGTTCCACCCCGGCGACAACGTCGGCGTGGGCAAGGACCACACCCTGTACGCTCTGGTGGACGGCCACGTGTCGTTTGCTGTCAAGGGTGCACTGTCCAAGCACACGGTCAACGTGACGGCTGCCTAAGCTCTGTCACTTCGACGCTCGAAGCCCCGACCTGTCGGGGCTTTGTCGTTTCAGGAGGGCGGTGCATCGTGCGCTCGTCCCCTTTTCCGTCTCTGAGGTGTGGCCTGGGGCTGTCTGGTGCACACTGCTTTTTGTAAACTGGATGCCTCATGAAGTTCGTCGACGAAGCTTATATCGACATTGCTGCCGGTGATGGCGGCAATGGCTGCGTGTCATTCCGGCACGAAAAATACAAGGAATTCGGTGGTCCCGATGGAGGAGATGGCGGCCGTGGAGGCCATGTCTACGCGGTGGCCGACGTCAATCTCAACACCCTGGTGGACTACCGCTTCTCGCGTCGCCACGATGCCACGCGCGGCGAGCACGGCAAGGGCTCGGACATGTTCGGTGCCGCAGGCAACGACATCACGCTGCGCATGCCGGTTGGCACCATCATCAGCGATGCCGAAACCGGGGAGGTGCTCTACGAACTGTTGACGCCCGGCGAGGTGGTGACCATTGCCAAGGGCGGCGATGGCGGCTACGGCAACCTGCGCTTCAAGAGCGCCATCAACCGCGCGCCACGGCAAAAGACGCCTGGCTGGCCCGGTGAGCGCAAGAACCTCAAGCTGGAACTCAAGGTTCTGGCCGACGTGGGTCTGCTGGGCATGCCCAATGCGGGCAAATCCACTTTCATCGCCGCAGTCTCCAATGCGCGTCCCAAGATTGCCGACTATCCGTTCACCACGCTGCATCCCAATCTGGGCGTGGTTCGTGTTGCCGCCGAGCAAAGCTTTGTGGTGGCCGATATCCCCGGGCTGATCGAAGGCGCGTCGGAAGGTGCCGGCCTGGGCCACCAGTTCCTGCGTCACCTGCAGCGCACCCGATTGCTGCTGCATGTTGTGGACCTGGCGCCGTTCGATGACAGCGTGGATCCTGTGGCCCAGGCCAAGGCCATCGTGGGCGAACTGCAGAAGTACGATGCCGAGCTGTACAACAAGCCGCGCTGGCTGGTGCTCAACAAGCTGGACATGGTGCCGGCCGAGGAGCGCGCCGCACGCGTCAAGGACTTCGTCAAGCGCTTCAAGTGGAAGGGTCCGGTGTTCGAGATTTCCGCCCTGACGCGCGAAGGCTGCGAAGTGCTGATCCGCACCATCTACAAGCATGTGCATGAACAGCAGCAGATCGAGGCCGGTCCCAAGGAAATCGACCCACGCTTCGTCGAAGTCGAGGGTGATGGCGTGGATCTCACCGACCCGCGTTTTGCTCCCCGCGATTCCGAGTAAGAGCGGCCTGTCCCACCCATTGCCTTGATCACAACAGCGGCGGGGTCTGCCTCGGCCTGCGCTGCAAGAATCACTACCCATCCATGTCTTCCAACTTGTTGCGTGATGCCCATCGCATCGTGGTCAAGGTCGGCTCCAGCCTGGTGACCAATGAAGGTCGCGGTCTTGATGAGGCCGCGATCCAGGAATGGAGCCGCCAGCTGGCGGCCCTGGTGCGCGGGGATGAAAGCCATGGAGGCCGGCGGCGCGAGGTGATCATGGTCTCCAGCGGCGCGGTGGCCGAAGGCATGAAGCGTCTGGGCTGGATTGCACGGCCCAAGGAGATTCATGAACTGCAGGCCGCTGCGGCCGTGGGGCAGATGGGCCTGATACAGATGTACGAGTCCAAGTTGCGCGAACAGGGCATGGGCAGTGCGCAGGTGCTGCTCACGCATGCCGACCTCGCGGACCGCGAGCGCTATCTCAACGCGCGCAACACCTTGCTGACGCTGCTGGAGCTGGGCATCGTGCCGGTGATCAACGAGAACGACACCGTGGTCAACGACGAGATCAAGTTCGGTGACAACGATACCTTGGGCGCTTTGGTTGCCAATCTGATCGAGGCCGATGCCCTGGTCATCCTGACCGATCAGCGAGGCCTTTACAGCGCCGACCCGCGCAGCAATCCCGATGCGCGTTTCATCGATGTGGCCAATGCCGGCGACCCGGCGCTGGAGGAGATGGCCGGAGGCGCGGGCTCGTCCATTGGCAAGGGTGGGATGATCACCAAGATCCTCGCGGCCAAGCGCGCGGCGGGCTCGGGTGCTTCAACCGTCATCGCCTGGGGGCGTGAGCAGGACGTGCTGGTGCGTCTGGCGGCAGGCGAGTCCATCGGCACGCTGCTCCTGGCGCAGACGCACAAGAACCAGGCGCGCAAGCAGTGGATTGCAGACCATCTGCAACTGCGCGGCTCCGTGTCCGTGGATGCCGGCGCCGTGGCCAAGCTGCGCGACGAAGGCAAGAGCCTGCTGCCCATCGGCATGGTGAATGTGGATGGCGAGTTCGCCCGTGGCGATGTGATCGCGGTGCGCGATGCCCTGGGTATCGAGGTGGCGCGCGGGCTGGCCAACTATGCAAGTGCCGAGGCGCGGCTGCTGTGTCGCAAAAGCTCGGTGGAGATCGAGCGCCTGCTGGGCTATTCCGCAGGCCCGGAGATGGTGCACCGCGACAACATGGTGATTGCGGGGCACTGAGGCGCCAGACCCTCAAGGCCAAGAAAAAGCGCACCCTCGGGTGCGCTTTTGCGTATGGCTCTGGCCCGGTTTCAGGCCTTGCCTGGATCGGGTTGCAGGGCTTGCTGCCCCGACTGTGGATCAGGATCGAAACAGGCGCCAGGCGGCAACTCCATGCCGGGATTGACGCGAAAGCTGCCTGAGCGTGCTGGATGCAAACCCGGCGCAGTGTATGTCTCAGGACCCTGTTCATGGGCTTCCCTGGGGCGCATGCCGCTGCGCAGATAACGGTTGCGTTGCTGTTCGCCGCGCGGCAGGAACCGGGCCAGTTCGGTCAGGGCCATCTCATAGACGCCGCGCTTGAACTCCACCACCACGTCCAATGGCACCCAGTAGTCATTCCAGCGCCAGGCGTCGAATTCGGGGTGGTCGGTGGCACGCAGGTTCAAATCCCAGTCGTGACCCATGAGCTGCAGCAAATACCAGATCTGCTTCTGGCCTTTGTAGTGTCCGCGCGCATCGCGGCGGATGTACCGGTCTGGCACCTCGTAGCGCAACCAGTCCCGGGTGCGGGCGACCACGCGAACGTGGTTGGGCATCAACCCCACTTCCTCATGCAGTTCCCGGAACATGGCCTGTTCGGGTGTCTCCCCCCGGTCAATGCCGCCCTGTGGAAACTGCCAGCTGTGGGTGCGGATGCGTTTGCCCCAGAACACCTGGTTCTTTTGGTTGAGCAGGATGATGCCGACGTTCGGGCGAAATCCGTCCCGGTCAAGCATAATCGAACCCCAATTTTCTGAATTGTGTCCATTATGCACGGTGCCTTGCCAGCGGCAAGCACGCTGCCCCGATTCCCGCGAAGCCCCTGATCCATGAAAGCCTCCCAATTTTTCATCTCCACCCTCAAGGAAGCTCCGGCCGACGCCGAAGTGGTCAGCCACAAGCTCATGACGCGGGCCGGCCTGATCAAGAAGCTGGGTGCAGGCATCTACAACTACATGCCCATGGGGCTGCGGGTGATCCGCAAGGTCGAGGCCATCGTGCGCGAGGAAATGAACCGTGCCGGTGCCGTGGAGGTGACCATGCCCGTGGTCCAGCCTGCAGAGATGTGGGAGGAGACCGGCCGCTTCGAGAAGATGGGCCCCGAGCTGCTGCGCATCAAGGACCGCCATGGCCGCGACTTCGTGATCCAGCCCACCAGCGAAGAGGTGGTGACGGACATCGCGCGCCAGGAGCTCAAGAGCTACAAGCAGCTGCCCAAGAATTTCTACCAGATCCAGACCAAGTTCCGCGATGAGCGCCGCCCGCGCTTTGGCCTGATGCGTGGCCGCGAGTTCATCATGAAGGACGCCTATTCCTTCGACAAGGACCGTGATGCGGCCCAGGTCAGCTACCAGACCATGCGCGCGGCCTACAAGCGCATCTTCGACCGCTTCGGCCTGCAGTACCGTGCCGTGCGTGCAGACAGCGGTGCCATCGGCGGCGATCTGAGCGAGGAATTCCAGGTCATCGCTTCCACGGGCGAGGACGCCATCGTCTACTGCCCAAGCAGCGACTATGCCGCCAATATCGAAAAGGCCGAGGCCCTGGCGCCTGCGGGCCCCCGTCCCGCTGCGGCCCAGGCGATGACCAAGGTGGCGACGCCCGGCAACAGCACCTGTGAATCTGTCGCAGCCCAGCTGGGCCTGCCGCTGTCGCAGACGGTGAAGTCCCTGGTGCTGGCCACCGACAAGCTCGACGACAAGGGCGAGGTGGCAGGCAGCCAGATCTGGCTGCTGCTGCTGCGCGGTGATCATGAGATGAACGAGATCAAGGTGGCCAAGGTGCCGGGCCTGGACGTGGGCTTCCGCTTTGCCACTGTGGCCGAAATCGAGGAGCACTTCGGCTGCCAGCCCGGCTATCTGGGGCCCATCGGCCTGAAGAAGCCCGTGAAGCTGGTCGTTGACCGCGAGGTGGCCGTGATGGCCGACTGGGTTTGCGGCGCGAACGAGGCCGACTTCCACATCACCGGCGTGAACTTCGGCCGCGACCTGCCCGAGCCTGATGTGGTGGCCGACCTGCGCAACGTGGTGGCCGGCGACAAGTCTCCTGATGGTGCGGGCGAGCTGGCCATCGAGCGTGGCATCGAAGTGGGCCATGTGTTCTACCTGGGTACCAAGTACTCCCAGGCCATGAACGCCACCTTCCTGGCCGAGAATGGCAAGCCCTCGCTGTTTGAAATGGGCTGCTACGGCATTGGCGTGACGCGCCTGCCCGCTGCAGCCATCGAGCAGAACCATGACGAGCGCGGCATCATCTGGCCCGACGCGATTGCGCCCTTTACCGTGGTGGTCTGCCCCATCGGCATGGACCGCAGCGAACCCGTGAAGGAAGCTGCCGAGAAGCTGCATGCCGAGCTGCTGGCACTGGGTGTGGACGTGATCCTGGACGATCGTGGCGAACGTCCGGGCGCCATGTTTGCCGACTGGGAGCTGATTGGCGTGCCGCACCGCGTGGTGCTGTCCGACCGGGGCCTCAAGGAAGGACAGCTCGAGTACCAGCATCGCCGCGACACGGAAGCGACCAAGCTGGCCGCCGCCGATGTGCTGGGCCATCTCAAGCAAAGGCTGGGCCTGTGAGCCAGGCGCCCGTGGTGACGCGACGCGATTGCCTGCGCCTGGCGGCTTCGCTGGGCTCGGCACCGCTGCTCGGCGGGCTGGCCGCGCCCGCCTGGGCCGGTGGCCAGCTGGAGGAGCCGCTGGCCGATTCGGTGCGCACTGCGCTGAGTTCCGCCGTCACTGGATCGGCGCCGCCCGAGCTGCGCTTTGCCTCCACCGAGGCCCGGCTGGACTACCTTCGCTGGCTCACGGCCAGCAGCGAGCGCCTGCGTTCGCGCAAGCCGGAGCTGGCGACGAGGCTGGAGTTCCTGCAAACCGTCTGGTACGAGTCCAAGCGTGCCGGCCTGGAAGTCTCTCTGGTGATGGGGCTGGTGCAGGTGGAGAGCGCGTTCCGCAAGTTCGCCATCTCCAGCGTGGGTGCACGCGGCTACATGCAGATCATGCCGTTCTGGATGCGGCTGATCGGTGATGGAGACATCGGCAAGCTGTTTCACATGCAGACCAATCTGCGCTTTGGCTGCGTGATCCTGCGCCACTATCTGGACCGCGAAAAAGGCGATGCCTACATGGCGCTGGGCCGCTACAACGGCAGCCGGGGACAGCCCCAGTACCCGAATGCGGTGTTCGCTGCGCAGCGGCGCTGGGAGATAGAGCCCTCGCGCTCGGCTTGAGGGCCGCGCAGCGCCGCCGAGCGGCTTCGCGGCTGCTGTTCTGCGTTGTCCGTCAGGACGACGTCTCCGACGACATGCTGGATACCTTGGCCACGGCCGCTGCCGTGTCGCCGGCGTTGGGCGGCGCGGCCGGGCTGCTGGCGGACATGCGCGTGACCAGCACCTGGTCGATGCGGTAGCTGTCCACGTCCATGACCTCGAAACGGTAGCCGCCCCATTGCACGGTGTCGGTGCGCCTGGGAATGCGGCGCAGCATCACCATGAGGAAGCCGCCCAGGGTCTCGTAGTCCTCGGCGTGGGGCAGCTCGTCGAGTTCCAGGGCCTGCATCACATCCTCGACCGGCGTGACGCCGTCGATCAGCCAGGAGTTCTCGTCGCGGCGCAGGATCTGCTCCTCGTCGCCCGGGCTGACCAGGCCGCCCATCACCGTGCTCATCACGTCATTGAGCGTGACCACGCCGACCACCAGGCTGTATTCGTTGACGATGACGGCAAAGTCCTCATGCACCTGGCGAAACTGCTCCAGCACCTCGGCCAGCGTCAGGCGGTCCGGCACGACCAGCACCTTGTGGACCAGGGAGTCGTCCATAAGCGACAGGGGCTGGTTGTTCAGCGCGCGCTGGAACAGGTCCTTGGCATCGACATAGCCGACGATGTGGTCGATGTCGCCATCGCAGACGGGGTAGGTGGAAAAAGGTTCTTCGGCAATGCGGACCCGGATCAGTTCGTCGGGGTCGTCACGGTGGAAGTAGGCGATGCGGTCGCGCTGCGTCATGGCCGAGCCGATGGTGCGCGAGTCCAGCTCGAACAGGTTGGCGATCACCTGCTGCTCCTTCGCGGCCAGCACGCCGGCGCGCGCGCCAGCTTCGGTCATGGCCAGGATGTCTTCGTGCGTGATGCGGTCGTCGCGCACCGTGGGCAGGCCTAAGAGCTTGGCAACGGCGTCCGCCAGGTGGTTGAAGCACCAGACCAGGGGCTTGAGCACGGCCATGCACCAGAGCATGGGGCGCAGCACGCGGATGGCCAGGGCTTCGGGCTCGGCCATGCTCAGGCGCTTGGGCAGCAGGTCGGCAAAGAGGATGAACAGCGAGGTGACGGTGGCGAACGAGAGCAGAAAGCCCACGGTCTGTGCCCGGCTCTCGGGCAGCCAGAGCATGAGCAATTCGGCCAGATAGGGCGTCAATGCCCCTTCGCCCACCACGCCGCCCAGGATGGCGACGGCATTCAGCCCAATCTGCGTGACTGTGAAGTACTCGCCCGGCTGGGCCTGCATCTTCATGACCTGTTCGGCGCGTGGCTCCCCGTCCTCCGCCATCTGCCGAAGCCGCAGGCGCCGCGAGGCGGCCAGCGAGATCTCGGCCACGGAGAAGAAGGCACTGGTCAGTATCAGTGCGACGATCAACAGCAGACTTTGGGACAGACTCATAGGCAAGGCGGAGAAGCGGGCGCAGGCGCGGTTTTCCGGATGTGAAAGATGTGTCCATTCGACCACACATCACATGCCCCTGGCCTTGTGGCATGCCCGGGCAGTGCGCTGGCAGTCCGGCACGGGCGAAAAAAAGCCACCCAAGGGTGGCTTGATTCTGCGCAGCAGCGGGCGCAGGCGGGTTGCTGCGCGCGAGTCGCAAGCCTGCGAACTCAGGCCTTGGGTGCCAGCAGCTGCTGCAACTCGCCGGATTCGTACATCTCCATCATGATGTCCGAGCCGCCGATGAACTCGCCCTGCACGTAGAGCTGGGGGATCGTGGGCCAGTTGCTGTAGTCCTTGATGCCCTGGCGGATTTCCTGGTCCTCCAGCACGTTGACGGTGGAGATGTCCTTGGTCTCCACGCCGCAGGCCTTGAGAATCTGGATGGCGCGGCCCGAGAAACCGCACATGGGAAAGCTGGCGCTGCCCTTCATGAACAGCAGGATGTTGTTGCTTTTGACCAGTTGGTCGATGCGTTGCTGGGTGTCGCTCATCTGTGTGGTGCTCCGGGGTCGTGGTGGGCGCCGCAGGCGCGGCGGCATGGTTGGGATTATTTCACTCTCGGCGCGGACTTTGAAAGCATGCGGGAATGCTGCGCCCGGACCCGAGCTCAGGCTTGCGCTGTCCATTGCCCGCCCGTGCAGCGGGCGATGCCGCCCAGGTCGTGGCGGTGTTGCACGCTCTCAAAGCCGGCGCTGCGCAGCAGGGTGGCCACGGCATCGGCCTGGTCCCAGCCATGCTCGAGCAGCAGCCAGCCGCCGCTGGCCAGCAGCGCAGGCGCCTGCGCGACGATGGCGCGGATGTCGGACAGGCCATCGGCGCCGCTGGCCAGAGCCGACAGCGGCTCATGCTCCAACGCCAGCAAGTGCGGATCGTCGTCGCGGATATAGGGCGGATTGCTGACGATGAGGTTGAACGGCGCCTGGCCTGCCAGCGGCTCCAGCCAGCTGCCATGCGCAAACCGCACGCCCAGCTGCAGGCGCGTGGCATTGGCGCTGGCCACGGCCAGCGCGTCGGCACTGGCATCCACGGCCCACACGGTGGCGCCGGGGCGCTGGCTCTGCAGGGCCAGGGCAATCGCTCCGCTGCCGGTGCCCAGATCCGCCACACGGCATGCGGGGCCGCTCGGGGCCTGGGCGGGTATCAGCTCCAGCGCCCAGTCCACCAGGGTTTCGGTATCGGGGCGAGGGTCGAGCACGCGTGCGTCCACGGCCAGATCCAGCCCGTAGAACTCCTTGTGGCCCACCAGGTAGGCGACGGGCTCCCCGCTCAGTCGGCGTGTGCACAGCGCGGCATAGACGCCGGCCTGGGGCGCGGTCAGCGCGTCCCCGTCGTGGGTGAGCAGCCAGGCGCGGCCGCCGGCCTGGCGTCCGAGCACATGCAGCAGCAGCATTTGCGCGTCGATGCGCGCAAGCCCCTGGGCCTGGGAGTGCTGCAGAGCCTCTTTGATAGTGGGTAGGTTGGCCATGGCCCGCGCCTCAGCTGTTGACCTGCAGCTCGGCCAGCAGTTCGGCCTCGCGTGCGGCCTGCAGCGCGTCGAGCACGTCGCCCAGGTCGCCTTCCATCACGGCCAGCAGCTTGTAGATGGTGAGGTTGATGCGGTGGTCGGTGAGCCGGCCCTGGGGGAAGTTGTAGGTGCGGATGCGGTCGCTGCGGTCGCCGCTGCCGATCAGGCCCTTGCGCAGCGCGGCCTCCTTGGCCTCGCGCTCGCTGCGCTCCTTTTCCTGCAGGCGCGCCTGCAGCACCTGCAGGGCCTTGGCCTTGTTGCTGTGCTGGCTGCGGCCGTCCTGGCACTCGGCGACGATGCCCGTGGGCAGGTGGACCACGCGCACGGCCGAGTCGGTCTTGTTGATGTGCTGGCCTCCGGCGCCGCTGGCACGGAAGGTGTCGATGCGCAGGTCGGCCGGGTTGAGCGTGATGGCCTGGGTTTCGTCGGGCTCGGGCATGACGGCCACGGTGCAGGCACTGGTGTGGATGCGGCCCTGGGTCTCGGTGGCAGGCACGCGCTGCACGCGGTGGCCGCCGGATTCGAAGCGCAGGCGGCCATAGACGTCGGTGCCTTCCACGCGCAGCACCACTTCCTTGTAGCCGCCCAGCTCGCTTTCGTTGGCGCTCATGATCTCGACCTTCCAGCCCACGGCGTCGCAGTGGCGCGTGTACATGCGTGCCAGATCGCCTGCGAACAGGGCAGATTCATCGCCGCCCGTGCCTGCGCGGATTTCCAGGTAAGCGTTGCGCGCGTCGTCGGGGTCCTTGGGCAGGAGCAGGCGCTGCAGTTCATCTTCCAGCTGCACCAGCTCGATCTCTGCGCCGGAGATTTCCTCGCGCGCCATTTCCTCCATGTCGGGATCATCCAGCATGTCCCTGGCAGAGGCCAGATCGGCCTCGCGCTGGCGGTAGCGTGCATAGCGGCCGGCAATGGCCGTCACATCGGCATGCTCGCGCGAGATGGCACGGTACTGCTTCATGTCGCCCATGATGTCTTCGCGCGAGAGCAGGAAGTCGAGTTCTTCAAGGCGCTGGGCGTAGCGCTCCAGTTGTTGGCGCAGAAAGTCTTGCATGGTGTGAGGCGATGGTGCGAAGGGCTGCGCGGGGCAGCGCTGCGGCGGGGGAACGAGGTGGCCGGAAGTGGGCCGAGGCGCCAGAGACCCGCGGGCGCGCGGCTCTCTGAAGGGGGCGAGCGCCGCTAGAGCGCCTTGTCGGGAGTCGTGCCGCGCGGACCGCCTGGCGCGGAGCGCAGGAACAGGCGCGAGACCGTGTCCATGGTCTGGGTGCGCTGGTCGGCGTCACCCTTGTGCAGCTCGGCCAGGGTGCCGTGCAGCATTTTCTGCGTGAGGCCGCGCGACAGGGCCTCCAGCACGGTGTCTATGTCCTCGCCCTTGGCCAGCAGCTTCTTGGCCCGTGCAATCTCCAGCGCACGCCATTCGTCGGTCTGGGTGTTGAGCTGGCGGATCAGCGGGACGACGCCGGCCTGCGGGCGGCGCTGGTCCAGCCAGTGCATGAAGCTCTGCACGCCATGGTCGATGATGACTTCGGCCTGCTCGACCGCTGCCTGGCGCTGGGCCTGGCCCGTGCGCACCACGGTGGCCAGATCGTCCACGGTGTAGAGGTAGACGTCGCGCAGGTCCTTGACCTCGGATTCGATATCGCGCGGCACGGCCAGATCGACCATGAACATGGGGCGGTGCTTACGCTTCTTGAGCGCGCTTTCGACGGCGCCCAGGCCGATGATGGGCAGGCTGGAGGCCGTGCAACTGATCACGGCGTCGTATTCATGCAGATGCTCGGGCAGGTCGGCCAGCCGCATGGTGCCGGCGCCAAACTGGGCGGCCAGCTTTTCGCCGCGCTCCAGCGTGCGGTTGGCGATCATGATCTGCTTGGGGTGGCGGGCCGCGAAATGGGTGGAGACCAGCTCGATCATCTCGCCCGCGCCCACGAACAGCACGCGGATCTGGGAGAGGTCTTCGAACAGCTGGCCGGCCAGCCGCACGGCGGCAGCGGCCATGCTGATGCTGTGGGCACCGATTTCGGTGGAGCTGCGCACTTCCTTGGCCACCGCGAAGCTGCGCTGGAACAGCTGGTTCAGCGTGCTGCCCAGGGCGCCTGCGTTCTCTGCGGCGCGCACGGCATTCTTCATCTGGCCCAGGATCTGGGCCTCGCCCAGCACCATGGAATCGAGCCCGCTGGCCACGCGGAAGGCATGGCGCGCCACATGGCCGTCTTCCAGCAGATAGGAGTGCGAGCGCAGCAGTTCGGACGAGATGCCGCCGCTGTTGGCCAGCCAGTGCAGCGTGTGGTCCATGGCCGGCATTTCGGCCGCGCAGTAGATCTCGGTACGGTTGCAGGTGGAGAGAATGGCGGTCTCTACCGCACTGTGCTGGCGGCCGGGGCCGGTCAGCGATTCGCGCAGGCCCTGCAGCGTGGGCACGATCTGGTCGAGCGCGAACGCGAAACGTCCCCGCATATCGAGCGGAGCCGTGTGGTGGTTGATGCCGAGTGCCCAGACTGCCATAACCCGGGATTATAAAATTTCGCGCAGTTTCAGGCATCCCTGATCACAACACCCTGGAATCGGAGCCCGCAGATGGGATGGATTGCGAGTACGAATCATTGGCTGAACTTCCTGGCGCCTGCACTTTTCCTGTCGCCGGCCCTGATGTTGTGCGCGCTTTTGATCTATGGGAAATCGCAGCAATCCATGGCCTGGTGGTCACAGGTTGCTATCAATTTAATTGTTGGTGCACTGGTGCTGCTGGCGGGGCTGTGGTGGTTCGGGCGCGATGCAAAGATGGCCACCTATGCTGCGCTGGTCGTGGTGATGGCGCTTTGCCAGTGGGTGTTTTCACGCGGCTGGCGCTGATGGCTGACAGCAAAGATTGATGCAGATCAACGGAAGAGGGCGTTTCTCCTGGCGATCAGGGGCCTGAGACTGCGGCTGGAGGCACGGCGCCCGGCGCGGCCTGCTCCAGCAGCCATTCGCGGAACTGCGCAAAGGCTTCGGAAGGTGCCCGCGTGGCGGGACGGCACAGAAAGTAGCCGCGTTCGATGTGGACGGGCGCAGGCAAGGCAAGGGCCACGCGGCCGGCGGCCAGGTCTTCCTCGACCAGGCAGCGCTGCACCAGGGCCACGCCCATGCCGGCGGCCACGGCCTGTACCAGCAGGGCCACCAGCTCGAAGTCGGCTGCCGGTGCGGGGCAGGGTCCGGGCAGGTTCAGGTGGGACATCCAGCGGGCCCAGTTGCCCGGATAGTTGGTGTGGAACAGCAGCGGGCGTGCTAGCACGTCCCGGGGGCTGCGGATGGGCCGCGGGCCCTGCAGTTCTCTCGGATGGCAGATGGGCACCAGATCGCGGCCCACCACATAGTCGGCCACCACATGGGCGGGCCAGGGCTCGCTGCCCACGCGCAGCCAGCCGTCTATCTCGGCGGCCGACAGCGGATCGTCGCGCCGATAGGGCGCGAACGACAGGGCGATGCCCGGATGCAGGGCGTTGAAGTGCGGCAGGCGCGGAATCAGCCAATGGCTGAACAGCGTGGGCACCACCGACAGGCGCAGTTGCGGGCCGAAGTGGCGCCTGCGTGCGGCCGCGGATGCCGATTCGATGGCGTGTACGGCGGGCTCCACGGCCTGCAGGTATTCGCGGCCGGCTTCGGTCAGCACGCTGCGCCGGCCCTGGCGCTCGAACAGCGCAAAGCCCAAGTGCTCTTCCAGCCGGGCGATGGCGCGGCTGATGCCGCCCTGGGTGACATACAGCTCCCGGGCCGCCAGCGAGTAGCTGCCCAGGCGCGCCGCCGCCGCGAAGGCGTGCAGCTCGGAAAGCGAGGGGGAGTGCATGCGCATGACGGGCGCAATTATGACGGTTGGTCATGGTTGCTTGCCGTCTTGTCTCTTTTCGCGCGTGCGGCGGCTGTCCAGAATCAGCGCCTGTCCTGCAGAGCCCGTGCTTTGCCGCCACCCCCAACCAAGATAGGAAACATCCCATGGCAATGCGCCGCACCCTGTTGTCCAGCCTGGCCGCCTGCGCCGCCACCGCTCTTCTGGCTCCCGCCGCTTGGGCCCAGGGCCCGGCGGCCGACTATCCCAGCCGTCCGATCCGCCTGGTCGTGCCGTTCGGAGCCGGTGGCTCCACCGACATGGTGGCGCGCCTGCTGGCCGAGAAGATGAGCGTGATCCTCGGCAAGTCGGTGGTGGTGGACAACCGCGGCGGGGCCGGCGGCTCCATCGGCGCTTCCGAAATCGCGCGTGCCGCGCCGGACGGCTACACCATCGGCATGGCCACGGTGAGCACGCACGGCTCCAACCCGGCGATCTTCCGCAAGCTGCCCTATGACCCGATCAAGGACTTCGCGCCCATCACCAATGTGATGTCGGTGCCCAGCGTATTCGTGGTCAACGCCAGCGTGCCCGCCAAGACCATGAAGGAGTTCATCGCCCTGGCCAAGGCCAACCCGGGCAAGTACAGCTTTGCCTCGCCGGGCACGGGTTCGCTGGGCCACGCCAATATCGAGAACTTCATGAACCTGGCGGGCATCGACCTGCTGCACATCCCCTACAAGGGCGCGGGCCAGGCCATCACCGACGCGCTGGGCGGCCAGGTCAACGCCATGACGGACAACCTGCCCTCCACGCTGCCCCACATCAAGGACGGCAAGCTGCGCCCGCTGGCCGTGCTGGCCTTCAAGCGCGCCGACGTGCTGCCCGACGTGCCCACGTACACCGAGCTGGGCTTTGCGCAGATGGGCGATGGCGGCTGGTTCGGCCTGGTTGCGCCGGCCGGCACGCCGCGCCCCATCATCGACAAGCTCAATGCCGCCGCGCACAAGGCCATGGCCATGCCTGACTACCTGGAAAAGCAAAAATCCATCTCGGGCGAGTCCATGGGCAACACGCCCGAGGAATTCGCCAAGCAGATCAAGGCCGCCATCGAGCGCTACACGGCCGTGGCCAAGCGCGCCAACATCAAGCTCGACTGATGGACCGCATGGCACAGTCGGATTTCCTGCGCCCCCGGCCGGACACCCCGGTCGTGGTGCATCCCGCAATGGGCGAGGTGCTGCCCATCGTCTGCGACTCGCCGCACAGCGGCACCTCCTATCCCGAGGATTTCGGCCATGCCGTGCCCATGTCCCTGCTGCGCCGTGGCGAGGACACGCATGTGGCCGCGCTCTGGGACCGGTGGCCCGCGCATGGCGCGACGCTGATCGAGGCCACCTTTCCGCGCACCTACATCGACCCCAACCGCAGCGAGGCCGACCTGGACCCGGCCCAGATCGACGGCCAGTGGCCCGTGCCCCTGGCGCCCAGCGTCAAGACGCGCCAGGGCCTGGGCCTGATCTGGCAGCGCATCAGCCGCGACGGCGTGGCAACGCCGCTGTATGACCGTCCGCGCACGGTGGCCGAGGTGGAGCACCGCATCGCGCGCTACTGGCACCCCTACCATGCGGCGCTGGCGCAGGCCATCGATGGCAGCGTGCAGCGCTTTGGCGGCGTCTGGCACCTGAACCTGCACTCCATGCCCAACGATGTCTACAAGCGCCTGGGCCGTACCGACGCGCCGCCGCTGGCCGACTTCGTGCTGGGCGACCGCGACGGCACGACCTGCGCGCCCGAGTTCATCCAGCTGGTGGGCGAGACGCTGGCGGGCTTTGGCTACAGCGTGGCCTACAACGAGCCCTACAAGGGCGTGGAGCTGATCGGGCGCATAGGCCAGCCGCACCTGGGCCGGCACAGCCTGCAGATCGAGATCCGCCGCCCGGTCTACATGGACGAGGACACGCGCGAGCCCAATGCGGGATTCGAGCCGCTGCGCGGCCATCTGCGTGAGCTGATGGCCGTGGTCGCGGCGCATGTGCGATCGGAAATGGCAAGGCGCGGCTAGGCCGGGCTTGCCGGATCACCGGGCATGGTCGGCGTGCCCGGCGTACCTGTCACCACGGGTGCCGCCACCGAGGTGGTGGCCGGTGGCGACAGGTACAGGCCTGCGCCCTTGAGCGAGGCCAGGATGCTGAACAGCACATCACTGCGCACGCCACCCGCATTGCGCGGATTGCCGACGTAGCCGATGGCCAGAAAGGTCAGCGTGCCGTTGGCAATGCCTTCGAGCTGCACCAAAGGCTCGGGCGTGTCCAGGATGCCTTCATGCGCGCGAAAGGCTTCCAGGATCAGGGTGCGCATGCGCTCGGCATCGGTGTCCAGCGGTGCGGGAAGGCGCAGCAGCACCCGCCCGGGCGCGCCGGCCAGCGTCATGTTGCGCACGGTCTTGGTGATGAATTCCGAGTTGGGCACGATGACGGTGGAGCGGTCGCCCAGCTGGATCTCGGTCGCGCGCACGTTGACGCGGCGCACGTCGCCCTCGGTATCGCCCAGCACCACCCAGTCGCCCACCTTGACGGGCCGCTCGGCCAGCAGGATCAGGCCCGAGATGAAGTTCTGCACGATGGCCTGCAGGCCGAAGCCAATGCCCACCGACAGCGCGCTGGCCACCCAGGCGATGCGCTCCACGCTGATGCCCAGCCCCGCCAGCGCCACGGCCACCACGAAGATGCCGCCCACATAGCCCAGCAGCGTGGTGATGGAGCTGCGCATGCCAGGCTCCAGCGAGGTGTTGGGGAAGTAGCGGTCCGTCAGCCAGCGCTTGATCACGCGGATCACGATCAGGCCCGTGACGATCACGGCGAATGCGGTGAACAGGGCCTGCGGCGCCATGGTGAAGTCGCCCACCTTGAGGCTGTGGTTCACCGTGCTGCCGCGGCGAAACACCTCGTCCGGCCCCGTGCCCAGCGGGGCCAGCAAGGCGATCACCATGTAGAACAGCAGGGCCACGCGCAACAGTCCCGAGACCAGGACCGAGGCCTGGTCCAGCAGCCGGCCCTCGATGCCCAGGCCCTGGTTCAGCCGGGTGCCGAAGCTGCCCTTGGACGACAGAAGGGCCTCGCACAGATCGTCGCCGAGCTGGAACAGCAGGTAGGTGGTGGCAAAGACCACGCCGGTCCACACCATCTGGCGTGCCAGCGTGCCGGCAAGCGCCACATAGCCGGTCACGGCCAGTGCAATGGTGGCAATGCTGGCCACCGCCGCGCAGGCCACGAGCAGTCCCACCCACAAGGGCCGGGGCGGCGCGGGCTCCGCCTGGGCGCCGTCTTCCTGCGCCACTGGCGCCGGCGCGCGCAGATGCCGCAGGGCCAGCATGACCACGGCCGAAATCAGCAGGGCCGACAGGGCGTGCACCGTGACCTCGGCGGCCAGGCTGGCGCCGATGATGGCGTTGACCTCGGTCACCAGGCCGTTGATCGCGGCACCTGCCGCAATCCACCAGGGGTAGGGGCTGAGCCGCTCGGCCAGCTCGTCCGACACGCCGGGCAGGCGCCATGAGCTGCGCTTGCGCGACAGCAGGGTCTGGCCCAGCGACACCACGAAGGCGCCGAACAGCGTGACCTGCACGCTGGCCTTGGCCAGCGCGTCCAGCGATTCGCTGAAGCCATCGCCGGCCTTGAGCACGCTCCAGGCCAGCTGCGCCGCCAGGCCGATCAGCAGCGTGTTGATCACCACCGTGGCTGCCGCGCGCAGCGAGCGGCGCAGGCGGCCGCTGGGCAGGCGTGCGGGCGCGGCGCGCACCAGCAGGCGCTCGGCCAGCCAGGGGCCGAGCAGGGCGATCAGCAAGGCAGCGGCCAGGCTGGCGATAAAGCCGCCCCGGCGATCGGAGGCCAAGGTGGAGCTCACCGATTGGCGCAGCTCGCGCCCCAGCCCCTGCAGGCGCGCCGCGTCCAGGGGCGCGGCGGTGCTCAGATTGCGCCAGAAGGGGCGGCCCAGCGGTGAATCGGTGCGGGCCGTCAGCGCGGCCTGGAATTGTTCGCGGCGCTGGCGTATCAGCTCGTTGCCGCGCTGGTCGGCATCGACCGACACCAGCCGCGCGAGTTTGAGTTCGGAATCCACGGCACTGCGTTGCTTGGCCAGGCTGGCGCGCTGCTCGGCCACATCGGGCGCATCGGCGGGGGCGCCTTTTTCGGGCGCCGGTCCCAGGCCGGCCAGGCGCGAATCGATATCGGCCAGTTCCTCGGTGCGGCGGGCCGCCACCTGGTCGGCTGCCGTGCCAATGGCTGCAGCCTCGTCCAGCAGCTTGCGGCCGTCATCGTCCTCGGCCAGCTTGCGGGGAATGGCGTCCAGCTGCTTGCGCAGATCGTCTACGCTGGGAAGGGCGGGCCGGCCGTCTTCTGCGGTCGCGCCCGCGGCTGTGGCGCCGTCCTGGGCCTGGGCCGGGCCGGGTGCAGACAGGAGCAGCATCGCCAGAGCCATCAGCCAGATGGCCAGGCATGGGCGAAGGGCCTGTGCCCACGTGGGGCGCTGCGGAAGAGGGCTGCAGGGCGGTGTCATGGACGCACATTGTGCGGCGGGCCGCTGCAGCGGTTGTTTCCAAAGGTCCGGCCCCGCCAGCCGGCAGCCGTCTCAGCGCGATGCGGGACTGAACATATCGACACGGTCGGTGATGACGCCGTCCGTGCCCAGGTCGATCAGGCGCTGTGCGGCCCATTCGTCGTTGACCGTGTAGCTGCTGCAGCGCAGGCCCGCGCCATGCACCTTGGCGACCAGGGCTGCATCCCACAGCGCGTGGTTGAGCACCATGGCTGCGCAGCCCAATTCCAGCGCGGTGCGCAGGTCGGCGTCGCCCGTGGCGTCTGCCAGCCTGTCCACCAGCAGGCCGCGCGGAATGTGGGGCGCCGTGTCGCGTGCGCCCTTGAGGGCATCGGTCTTGAACGAGGTGAACAGCGGCGGGACCCGGTCCTGGGACCAGATGCGGTTCATCAGCTCGCCCGTGGCGCGGCCCGTGGCCTCTTCCTGGCCCGGCGTGGGCTTGATCTCCACGTTCAGGAAAAAGTGGTTGGCCAGGCACCAGCGCGCCAGGGCTTCCAGCGTGGGCAGGGCCTCGCCCGCGTAGGCGCGCGAGTGCCAGCTGCCGGCGTCGAGCTGGGCGATCTCGCCCATGGACAGGTCGCCACCCGTGCCGTGGCCGTTGGTGGTGCGCTCCAGCGTGGCGTCGTGCATCAGGAACAGCACGCCGTCGGCAGACAGCTTGGCATCGCACTCGAACATGCGATAGCCGTGCGCGGCGCCCAGGCGGAAAGCGGCCATGGTGTTTTCGGGCGCCAGCTTGCCGGCGCCACGGTGGGCCACCCACAGGGGGTAGGGCCAGGATTTCAGGTTCTCGGTCATGGCGAGTCCGTCAAAAGAAGGGAGCTTGGATGGAAAAAGAGAGCCTCTGGGGCTCTCTTGGAAAAGGTCGGAGAGCCGGCCTTCAGGGGATCAGATCCGCTTGCCGCTTTCTGCGTCGAACCAGTGCAGGCGACGCTCTTCGGAAGGACGCACGCGCATGGTCTCGCCGGACTTGGGGAAGGGCGCGCCTTCGTCGATGCGTACCGTCATCGTCTCGCCATTGAGCGAACCATAGACCAGGCGCTCGGCGCCCAGCATTTCCACGGTGTCCACCTTGATTTCCCAGCCGCCTTCGTTGACGACGACCAGGTGCTCGGGGCGGATGCCCAGGATGCGGCCGGTCGTGCCGCCGGGCGCGTTCTTGAGCAGGTTCATCGGGGGCGAGCCGATGAAGCTGGCCACGAAGGTGGAGGCGGGCGTGTGGTAGACCTCTTCGGGCGTGCCGAACTGCTCCATCACGCCGCCGTTCATGACGATCATGCGCTGGGCCAGGGTCATGGCCTCGACCTGGTCGTGGGTCACGAACAGGCTGGTGATGCCCAGCTCGGCGTGCAGCTTCTGGATCTCGATGCGGGT
Organism: Delftia sp. 11MD; assembly: GCF_050907895.1. Lineage (NCBI taxonomy): Bacteria > Pseudomonadati > Pseudomonadota > Betaproteobacteria > Burkholderiales > Comamonadaceae > Delftia > Delftia sp. 11MD. Next base: position 1,302,756 of record NZ_CP194333.1, read on the forward strand.
CTGGCCGCGCAGCTTGGCGTCCAGGTTGGACAGCGGCTCGTCGAACAGGAAGACCTTGGGCTGGCGCACGATGGCACGGCCCATGGCCACGCGCTGGCGCTGGCCGCCCGACAGCTGGCGCGGCTTGCGGTCCAGCAGGTGCGACAGCTCCAGGATCTTGGCGGCCTTGTCCACGCGGCGCTTGATCTCCTCGGGCGGCACCTTGGCGATCTTCAGGCCGTAGGCCATGTTCTCGTAGTTCGACATATGCGGGTACAGCGCATAGTTCTGGAACACCATGGCGATGTCGCGCTTGGCCGGTTCCACGTCGTTGACGACCTTGTCGCCGATCAGCAGCTGGCCGTCGGAGATCTCTTCCAGGCCCGCCACCATGCGCAGCAGGGTGGACTTGCCGCAGCCCGAAGGGCCGACGATGACGACGAACTCGCCGTCCTGGATTTCGGCGTTGACGCCGTGCAGTACCTGGTTGGCCGACGGGCCGTGGCCGTAGCGCTTGATCAGGTTGCGAAAGGAAATGGATGCCATACGAAGATTCTGGTTGAGTCGCAGAGCGAAGGGCGCTGGCGCTTGCTCTGCGGGGTTCTATACGGTGGGTGGGGGCGGTGGACGGCTTACTTTTCGGTGTCCACCAGGCCCTTGACGAACCAGCGCTGCATCAGGATCACCACGGCAGCGGGCGGCAGCATGGCCAGCAGGGCCGTCGCCATCACCACGTTCCAGTCGTTGCCGGTATCGCCGCTGGCCACCATGCGCTTGATGCCGATGACCACGGGGTACATGTCTTCCGAGGTGGTCACGAGCAGCGGCCACAGGTACTGGTTCCAGCCGTAGATGAACTGGATCACGAACAGCGCCGCGATCGAGGTCTTGGACAGCGGCACCAGCACATCCTTGAAGAAGCGCATGGGGCCGGCGCCATCGATGCGGGCGGCCTCCACCAGCTCGTCCGGCACCGTCAGGAAGAACTGGCGGAACAGGAAGGTGGCCGTGGCCGAGGCGATCAGCGGAATCGTCAGGCCGGCGTAGCTGTTGAGCATGCCCAGCGTGGAGACGACTTCGTAGGTGGGGCCGATGCGCACTTCCACGGGCAGCATCAGGGTCACGAAGATCAGCCAGAAGCAGATCTTCTTGAACGGGAAGCGGAAGTACACCAGTGCGAAGGCCGACAGCAGCGAGATCGCGATCTTGCCCACGGTGATCACCATGGCCGAGACGAAGCTGATCCACATCATGCGTGCCACGGGCGCGCTGGAGCCAGGGCCCGAGCCGCCGAACAGCGCGGCCTTGTAGGTTTCCCAGAAGTTGCTGCCGGGCACCAGGGGCATGGGCACCTGGATGATGTCCTGCGGCGTGTGCGTGGAGGCCACGAAGGCCAGGTACAGCGGAAAGCCGACGATCAACACGCCCAGCACCATGATCAGGTGCGAGAAAAAGGTCAGAAGAGGACTGCGTTCAACCATGATCAGTACTGCACTTTCTTCTCAACATAGCGGAACTGGATCACGGTGAGTGCAACCACGATCACCATCAGCACGACGGATTGGGCAGCCGAGCCGCTCATGTCCATGGCCTTGAAGCCATCGTGATAGACCTTGTAGACCAGGATGGAGGTGTCCTGGCCCGGACCGCCCTGGGTCGTGGCGTCCACGATGCCGAAGGTGTCGAAGAAGGCATAGACCACGTTCATCACCAGCAGGAAGAACGTGGTGGGCGACAGCAGCGGGAACTGGATGTCCCAGAAGCGGCGCATGGGGCCCGCGCCGTCGATGGCGGCGGCCTCGATCAGCGACTTGGGGATGGACTGCAGGCCCGCAAGGAAGAACAGGAAGTTGTAGGAGATCTGCTTCCAGATCGCGGCGATGACGATCAGCGTCATGGCGTTGCCGGAGTTCAGCAGGTGGTTCCAGTCATAGCCGATCATGCGCAGCGCATAGGCCACGACGCCGATGGACGGCGAGAACATGAACACCCACAGCACGCCTGCCACGGCGGGCGCCACCGCATAGGGCAGCAGCAAGGCGGTCTTGTAGGCGAGCGCACCCTTGATCACGCGGTCCGCAAAAATGGCCAGCATCAGCGACAGCGCGATGCCGAACACCGCCACCAGCAGGGAAAAGATGGCCGTGGTCTTGAACGAGGCCAGGTAGGCAGGGTCATCCAGCAGATGCTGGAAGTTGGCGAAGCCCACCCATTCGGTGGAAAAGCCAAACGTATCCTGCGCCTGGAAAGACTGCACGATGGCCTGGCCTGCGGGCCAGAAAAAGAAGACCAGCACGATGACCATCTGTGGTGCTATCAGCAGCCACGGCAGCCAGGCGGATCGAAAAAGAACGCGTTTTTCCATGACGGAACTCGGTAGAACAAAACAGCCCGCAAACCGGATGGCCGTGGGGCCGCCGGTTGCGGGCCTGTGATGCACGGTGCGGGCTGCCTGCGCAGCGGCCACACCGCAGATCACATGGGAGGATTACTTGTTGGCCCGGGCGAAGCGGCCCAGTTGCTCGTTGCCACGGGTGACAGCGGTGTCCAGTGCCTGCTGGGGAGTCTTCTTGCCGGTCCAGATCTGTTCGGTTTCCTCATCGATGATGGTGCGGATCTGAACGAAGTTGCCCAGGCGGATGCCGCGCGACTTGTCGGTGGTCTTGCGGATCATCTGCGTCACGGCGGTGTCGGTGCCGGGATGCTTTTCGTAGAAGCCCGAAGCCTCGGTCAGCTTGTACGCAGCGGTGGTCACGGGCAGGTAGCCGGTGCGCTGGTGGCTGGCGGCCTGGATCTTGGTGTTGTTCAGGAAGTTGAAGAAGTCAGCCACGCCCTTGTAGCGTTCGGCGCTCTTGCCAGCCATCACCCACAGGGAAGCACCGCCGATGGCCGTGTTCTGGGGGGCGCCCTTCACATCGGCGTAGTAGGGCAGCTGCGACTGGCCGAAGGCGAACTTGCCTTCCTTGACCACGCGGGCGTACAGGCCGGAGGAGCCCGTGATCATCGCGCACTCGCCGGAAGCGAAGGCGGCGTCGGGCACGTTGCCGCGGCCCTTGTAGACGAAGCTGCCGTCCTTGGCGGCCTTGGCCAGGTTCTCGAAGTGCTTGACGTGCAGCGGCGAGTTGAACACCAGCTTGGCATCGGTGCCGTCAAAGCCGTTGTTCTTGGTCGCGTACAGGGTGTTGTGCCACAGCGAGAAGCTCTCCAGCTGGGTCCAGCTCATCCAGCTCGTGGTCAGTGCGCAGCGGTGGCCCGAGGCCTTGAGCTTTTCAGCGGCGGCGAACACTTCGGGCCAGGTCTTGGGCGGCTTGTTCTCGTCCAGGCCCGCCTTCTTGAAGGCGTCCTTGTTGTAGTAGAAGATGGTGGTCGAGCTGTTGAGCGGGTAGCTCATCATCTGGCCGTTGGGGGCGGTGTAGTAGCCGGCCACGGCGGAGATGTACTCGCCCTGGTCGAACTTGAAGCCGCCGTCGTTCATGACCTTGGTGACCGGAACCACGGCACCCTTGGAGGCCATCATGGTGGCCGTGCCCACTTCGAAGACCTGCAGGATGTCAGGTGCATTGCCGGCGCGGAACGCGGCGATGGCAGCTGTCATGGACTCGTCATACTGGCCCTTGTAGGTCGGCACGATCTTGTACTGGGTCTGGCTGGCGTTGTACTCCTTGGCCAGGTCGTTCACCCAGTCGCCCAGGGCCGCGCTCATCGAGTGCCACCACTGGATTTCGGTTTGGGCTTGTGCCGAGATGGTGGTGGCCGCGATCGCGGCCGCCATGGCCAGTTGCTTCAGTTGCATGAGGACTCCTCTAGTTCGGTGACGGTTTCAGACCGCTGCCACGGTAAGGCAGGGGCATGACATGTCTGTGTCATTGTTTTCGGATGCTTCTTACCGCACTACAGGCCAAACCCGGTGAGCCGCTGGTCCCGTATGTCAGTCGTGTGACAAAAAATGACACGCGAAGCGGCGCTATTTTAGGTCAATACCATTTCGTTTCAAAAGCACGGGTTGTTCGTATTGGCTCGTTTGTGCTCTTTCTGTATAAGGCCGGTTCGCCGGGGCGTGTCTGCCCCGTGGTGTTGGCGAGGGCTGGCGTCTCAGGGCAAGACGGCGAGCCGCCCAGAGCCCCGTAGGAAGCGGGCCTTCGAGGGGCTCGCTTAAAATTGCGCTCCCACTTGGCTTAGCGGCGCCCCTAGAGCGCCAGACACGGTCTACCCCCATGAATGTACCGATTGCGTTGGCGGCCCTGCAGGCACAGGCAGCCGAACCTGCACGTCTGCGAGAGATTCCCTACAACTACACCTCGTTTTCCGATCGCGAGATCGTGATCCGCCTGCTGGGTACTTCCATGTGGGATGTGCTCAACCAGCTGCGCCAGGAGCGGCGCACGGGCCGCTCAGCCCGCATGCTCTACGAGGTGCTGGGGGACATCTGGGTCGTCCAGCGCAATCCCTACCTGCAGGACGACCTGCTGCACAGCCCCGACCGCCGCAAGGCGCTGGTGGAGGCACTGGAGCACCGCCTGGGCGAGATCGACAAGCGCCGCGCTCCGCAGCAGGACCCCGTGCGCGATGCGCTGGTGGGCCAGCTGGTGGATGCGGCGCGCCGCGCCGTGCATGAGTTCAACGCCACCTTCGTCGAGGCCGAGCAACTGCGCCGCCGGGTGCAAAAGAGCCTGGGCCGCCACACGGCCAAGGACAACATCAAGTTCGACGGCCTGTCGCGCGTGGCCCATGTGACGGACGCCACCGACTGGCGCGTCGAGTACCCCTTCGTCGTGCTCACCCCCGATACCGAAGCCGAGATGGCCGCCCTGGTGCGTGCCTGCATCGAGCTGCGCCTGACCATCATTCCGCGCGGCGGCGGCACGGGCTACACGGGCGGCGCGATCCCGCTGACCTGGCGCAGCGTGGTGATCAACACCGAAAAGCTCGAGGCCATGACGGAGGTGGAGATGCGCCGCATCCCCGGCGTGGACCACGAGGTGCCCACCATCTTCACCGAGGCCGGAGTGGTCACGCAGCGCGTGGCCGATGCGGCCGAGCGCGCGGGCTTCGTCTTCGCCGTGGACCCCACATCGGCCGAGGCCTCGTGCATCGGCGGCAACGTCGCCATGAATGCGGGCGGCAAGAAGGCCGTGCTCTGGGGCACGGCGCTGGACAACCTGGTGTCCTGGCGCATGGTCACGCCCGATGCGCAGTGGCTGGAAGTCACGCGCGTGGGCCACAACCTCGGCAAGATCCATGACGCCGAGATGGCCAGCTTCGAGCTGCAGTACTTCGAGGCCGACGGCAAGACCCCCATCCGCAGTGAGCGCCTGGACATTCCCGGCCAGAAATTCCGCAAGGAAGGCCTGGGCAAGGACGTGACCGACAAGTTCCTGTCGGGCCTGCCCGGCATCCAGAAGGAAGGCTGCGACGGCCTGATCACCAGCGCGCGCTGGGTGGTGCACCGCATGCCCGAGCACACGCGCACGGTCTGCATGGAGTTCTTCGGCAACGCCAAGGACGCCGTGCCCAGCATCGTCGAGATCAAGGACTTCATGTTCGCCGAGCAAAAGCGCTCGGGCGTGCTGCTGGCCGGCCTGGAGCACCTGGACGACCGCTACCTGAAGGCCGTGGGCTACGCCACCAAGAGCAAGAAGGGCAACGGCCATCTGCCCAAGATGGTGCTGCTGGGCGACATTGCCGGCGACAACGCCGACGATGTGGCCCGCGTGGCCGCCGAGGTGGTGCGCATCGCCAACTCGCGCAACGGTGAAGGCTTCACCGCCGTCAGCGCCGAGGCGCGCAAGAAATTCTGGCTGGACCGCAAGCGCACGGCCGCCATCTCGCGCCACACCAACGCCTTCAAGATCAACGAAGACGTGGTGATCCCACTGCCCCGCATGTGGGAGTACACGGACGGCATCGAGCGCATCAACATCGAACTGTCGCTGCGCAACAAGCTCAAGCTGTGTGACGCGCTGACGGACTTCTTCCAGCACGGCGACCTGCCCCTGGGCAAGCAGGACGATGCGGGCGACATCCCTTCGGCCGAACTGCTGGAGGACCGCGTGCAGCAGGCCCTGGCCCTGGTGGCCGACGTGCGCACGCTGTGGCAGGGCTGGCTGGACAACGTGGAAAACCTCTTCCAGCAACTGCAGGATCACACGCTGCGCGCGAGCTGGAAGACCCAGCTGAAGGCGCCCATGGCCCAGATCTTCGCGGGCGCGGCCTTCCAGCCGCTGCTGGCCGAAGTCAATGCCATTCACCAGCGCGTGCTCAAGGGCCGTGTCTGGGTGGCGCTGCACATGCACGCCGGCGACGGCAACGTGCACACCAACATTCCGGTCAACAGCGACGACTACGAGATGCTGCAGACCGCCCATGAGGCCGTGGCGCGCATCATGGTGCTGGCCCGCCATCTGGACGGCGTGATCTCGGGCGAGCACGGCATCGGCATCACCAAGCTGGAATTCCTCAGCGACGACGAACTGGCGCCCTTTGCCGCCTACAAGCAGCGCGTGGACCCCGAAGGCCGCTTCAACAAGGGCAAGCTGATCCGCAACGAGAAGCTGCAGGCCGTGGTGGGCCAGAGCCATGACGGCCGCTCGCCGCGCGAATCGCTGATGTTCGCCGACCTGACCAACGCCTACACGCCCAGCTTCGGCCTGATGGGGCACGAGTCGCTGATCATGCAGCAAAGCGACATCGGCGCCATTGCCGACTCGGTCAAGGACTGCTTGCGCTGCGGCAAGTGCAAGCCCGTGTGCGCCACCCATGTGCCGCGCGCAAACCTGCTGTACAGCCCGCGCAACAAGATCCTGGCGACCTCGCTGCTGGTCGAAGCCTTTCTGTACGAGGAGCAGACGCGCCGCGGCGTGTCGCTGCGCCACTGGCAGGAGTTCGAGGACGTGTCGGACCACTGCACGGTCTGCCACAAGTGCTTCAACCCCTGCCCGGTGAAGATCGACTTCGGCGACGTGACCATGAACATGCGCAATCTGCTGCGCAAGATGGACAAGAAGAGCTTCCGGCCCGGCAACAAGCTGGCCATGGCCATGCTCAACGCCACCAACCCGGACACCATCAAGTTCATGCGCTCGGCCATGGTCGGCGTGGGCTTCAAGGCCCAGCGCCTGGCCTCCGACGTGCTCCACAGCCTGGCCAGGAAGCAGACCCAGCATCCGCCGGCCTCGGTGGGGCGTGCGCCGCTCAAGGAGCAGGTGATCCACTTCGTCAACAAGAAGCTGCCGGGCGGCCTGCCCAACAAGACGGCGCGTGCCCTGCTGGACATCGAGGACAAGGACTACGTGCCCATCATCCGCAGCCCGCAGACCACGAACGCGGACACAGAGGCGGTGTTCTACTTCCCCGGCTGCGGCTCCGAGCGCCTGTTCAGCCAGGTGGGCCTGGCCACCCAGGCCATGCTCTGGCATGCCGGCGTGCAGACCGTGCTGCCACCGGGCTACCTGTGCTGCGGCTATCCCCAGCGCGGCAGCGGCCAGTTCGACAAGGCCGAGAAGATGATCACGGACAACCGCGTGCTCTTCCACCGCGTCGCCACCACGCTCAACTACCTGGACATCAAGACCGTGGTGGTCAGCTGCGGCACCTGCTACGACCAATTGCAGGGCTACGAGTTCGGCAAGATTTTCCCGGGCAGCCGCATCATCGACATCCACGAGTACCTGCTGGAAAAGGGCGTGACGCTGCAGGGCAAGGAGGGCTACCTCTACCACGACCCCTGCCACTCGCCCATGAAGCTGCAGGACCCCATGAAGACCGTCAAGGCCCTGGTCGGCGACGGCGTGATCAAGAGCGAGCGCTGCTGCGGCGAATCGGGCACGCTGGGCGTCACGCGCCCCGACATCTCCACGCAGATCCGCTTCCGCAAGGAAGAGGAACTCAAAAAGGGCGAGGCCGCGCTGCGCGCCAGCGGCGCCCTGGCCGAGAAGGACAACGTGAAGATCCTCACCAGCTGCCCCAGCTGCCTGCAGGGCCTGTCGCGCTACGGCGGCGACATGAACAACGGCCTGCTGGAGGCCGACTACATCGTGGTCGAGATGGCGCGCCAGATCCTGGGCGAGAACTGGATGGCCGAATATGTTCAGCGCGCCAACGCCGGCGGCATCGAACGGGTTCTGGTCTGATGGCTGCTTCCGCTTCCTGCCCCCTGTGCGCCACAGAAGGCGGCCTGCCCGTCTGGCGCGGCCGGCGCCTGCGAGTGATTCGCGCCCAGGAAGAGGGCTTCCCGGCCTTCTACCGCGTGGTCTGGAATGCGCATGTGGCCGAGTTCTCCGACCTGGATGCCGCCGACCGCCAGCACTGCATGGATGCCGTGGTCCTGGTCGAGCGCGTCTTGCGTGAGCGCCTTGCGCCGGCCAAGATCAACCTGGCGGCGCTGGGCAACATGGTGCCGCACCTGCACTGGCATGTGGTTGCGCGTTTCGAATGGGACAGCCATTTCCCGGGCTCGGTCTGGGCTGCTGCCCAGCGCCCGCGCAATGGCGAGCGCGAGGCCGAGGTGGCAGCGCGCTTGCCAGCCATAGACACGGCGCTGTCGCAGGCACTCGATGCCTGGCAGCAGCACCCCGCCACTGAATGAGGAGCACCGCATGGCCGGCCTGACCCCTGACACCCCAACTCCCGAAGCCCTGACCGTGCACGGCGCATCGCGCGTGCTGGAAGTGGCCTATTCCGATGGCGCAAGCTTTCGCATTCCCTTCGAGCTGCTGCGCGTGTACTCCCCCTCGGCCGAGGTGCAAGGCCATGGCCCGGGCCAGGAAGTGCTGCAGACCGGCAAGCGCGACGTGGCCATCACGGCCATCGAGCCCGTGGGCAACTACGCCATCAAGCCCTTCTTCAGCGACGGGCATGAAAGCGGCCTGTACACCTGGGAATACCTCTACGAACTGGGCCGCCGCCAGGACGAGTTCTGGGCGCAGTACCTGGACCGGCTACAGGAGTCCGGCATGGACCGCGACACGCCCATGCCCGGCAAGGCCGGCGGCGGCGGGCACGGCTGCGGCAGCCACTGACGCAGTACGCACGCAGGGGCAGGGGCGCGGCGTCTGCCGCGCCGTTCCCACAGCGCCACATTCAGGACCTTTGCACAGCACAGGGTTATTGGGGGTGGTGCTATATTAAAAATAGCTTGAAAGTCTTTGTTTGAAGGCGTTTCAAGCTGTTTGTTCTTGATAACCCTTGCCCGGCAAAGCCCGTGGCCACACGGGGTTGTCGCTGTACGCATTACTACTGCTTGCTTAGCATCGTTGTTATGAGCACCACACATTTCGGATTCCAGTCGGTGGACGAGCGCGAGAAGGCCAGCCGCGTGCGCGGCGTGTTCGACTCGGTCGCTTCGCGCTACGACGTCATGAACGACCTGATGTCGGGTGGTCTGCACCGTGCCTGGAAGGCCTATACGGTGATGGTGGCCAATCTCAAGGAAGGCGACAAGGCGCTGGACATCGCGGGCGGCACGGGCGATCTGGCCCTGGCCTTCTCCAAGAAGGTCGGCTCCACCGGCCAGGTGGTGCACACCGACATCAACGAAGCCATGCTGCGCGTAGGCCGGGACCGGCTGATCAACAAGGGCGTGATCCTGCCCACCATGGTCTGCGATGCCGAGGCCCTGCCGTTTCCGGACAACCATTTCGATCTGGTCAGCGTGGCCTTCGGCCTGCGCAACATGACGCACAAGGATGCGGCGCTCAAGGAAATGAACCGCGTCCTGCGCCCCGGCGGCAAGCTGCTGGTGCTGGAATTCTCCAAGGTGGCCAAGCCCCTGGAGAAAGCCTACGACTGGTACTCCTTCAAGATTCTTCCGGCCATGGGCAAGCTCGTGGCGGGCGATGACGCCAGCTACCGCTATCTGGCCGAGTCCATCCGCATGCACCCCGGCCAGGAAGATCTCAAGCGCCTGATGCAGGAATGCGGCTTCGGCCATGTGGACTATCACAACATGACGGGCGGCATTGCCGCGCTGCATGTGGGAATCAAGTGCTGAGCGCGTGAGGTGCTCGGTGAGGTGACGGCAACACGATTATTCGAGGAGATGACATGAAAAAGCTATGGTCTATGGTCTTGGTTGCGATGCTGGTGGTGGTCCACGGCACGGCCGACGCCAAGCGCATGGGCGGTGGCGGATCGGTGGGCAAGCAGTCGAGCAACGTGACGCAGCGTGAAGCCGCGCGCGCGCCGACACAGAACACGCCGCCGCAGAACGCCGCCACACAGAACGCTGCAGGCAAGCCGGCCACTGCACCGGCAGCTGCTCCCGCCAAGAAGCCCTGGGGCGCCATGCTTGGCGGCCTGGCCGCTGGCCTGGGCCTGGCCTGGCTGGCGAGCTCGTTGGGCCTGGGCGCCGCCTTCGGCCAGTTCCTGCTGATCGGCCTGCTGGCCCTGGTCATCATGGTGGTGGTGGGTATGGTCATGCGTTCGCGCCGTGCAGCGGCTGGCGCGCAGCAGGCATCGTCCAGCCCCTTTGCCTTCCAGAACGCAGCGCCTGCCGGTGCCGGCAATATCGGTGGCAACGTGGACAGCGCACCGCTGGCACGCCAGTACAACCCCGAGAAGGTCGGCAACGACGCATCGGCCCGTCCCTGGGAGCAGAACCATCAGCCGGCCGCCCTGGCTGCAGGCTCGGGCTCCGGCGTGCAGATCGGCTCGGCCCTGGCAGGCTCGCAGAACTGGGGTGTGCCTGAAGGCTTCGATACCGAGGGCTTCCTCACCGCTGCCAAGCGCAACTTCGTCACGCTGCAATCGGCCTGGGACCGCTCCGACATCGCGTCGCTGCGCGCCATGATGACCGACGAGATGCTGACCGAGATCCGTGGCCAGCTCAGCGAACGCGAGGCCCAGCGTCCCGGCCAGCCCAACCAGACCGACGTGGTCATGATCGACGCCCAACTGCTGGGCATCGAGGACCTGGGCAATGACTACATGGCCAGCGTGGAATTCTCGGGCATGATCCGCGAGGACGCCTCGGCAGGTCCCACACCCTTCCGCGAAGTCTGGAACATGACCAAGCCCAAGAGCGGCAGCAGCGGATGGCTGGTCGCCGGAGTCCAGGCATTGCAGTAATTCCTCTCACTTCGGGAATAATCGGGGACTATGGCAACACAGTCCCCTTTTTCTTTCCTGAACGGCCTCATGGAACGCGTGATGGCCGGCCCGCAACCGCCGCAATGGCTGGTCAGCGAGGTGCATCAGCGCATCGTGCTGTTCCTCAACCATGTGCTGATGCAGGAAAAGGAGGCCACCGAGCGCCTGGTGCGGCAAAAGGGCCGCGTGGCGCGCGTTCAGTGGCGCGGCTACTCCATGGCCCTGCAGATCACGCCGGCCGGCCTGTTCAACGTGGCGCCTGAAGACGCGCAACCCGATCTGCTGCTCGAAGTGACCGAGACCTCCGCACTGGCCCTGGCCCAGGTGGCCCTGCGCGGCGACAAGCCCTCCATCCGCATCGAAGGCGACGTGCAACTGGCCGCCGACATCAACTGGCTGGTGGACCACGTCGAATGGGATGTGGAGGAAGACCTCGCCCGCATCATCGGCGATGCGCCCGCGCACACCGTGGCCAAGGTGGCCCGCAGCGCTGCCCAGGCACTGCGCCAGTTCGTGGGCGCCCGCATGGCCGGCAAGCCCGATGCCGATGCCCCCGCCCCTGAAGCCGCACGTTCGGCAGCGCCCGCCAGCGCGCCCGTTGGTTCACCCGTGGTGTCCCTGCCCGGTTTCGAGAACGACAAGCCATGAGCCGGTTTCTTCGCGGGCTGACCATCCTCTGGGTGGTGTTCCGCTACGGACTCGACGAGCTGGTGCTGTCGAGCTTCGAGCATCCCTGGATGCGCCGCGCACGCGCGGTGCTCACCCTGGGCCGCCGGCTGGACAAGCCGCGCGGCCAGCGCCTGCGCGAGGCGCTGGAGGAACTGGGCCCCATCTTCGTGAAGTTCGGTCAGGTGCTGTCCACGCGCAGCGACCTGATGCCGCCCGACGTGGCCGAGGAGTTGGCCCGGTTGCAGGACCGCGTGCCGCCCTTCGATTCGCAGATTGCGGTGGACACCATAGAGCGTGCCTTCCGCAAGAAGCTGGACCAGATCTTCGTGAGCTTCGAGCGCGAGCCGGTGGCCAGTGCCTCCATCGCGCAGGTGCACTTTGCCGTGATCAGCGACCGCAACGGCGTGCAGCGCGATGTGGCCGTCAAGGTGCTGCGCCCGGGCATGAAGGCCGTGATCGACAAGGACCTGGCGCTCATGCACATGATGGCGCGCTGGGTCGAGCGCCTGTCGGCCGACGGCAAGCGCCTCAAGCCCCGCCAGGTCGTGGCCGAATTCGACAACTACCTGCACGACGAGCTGGACCTGATCCGCGAAGCCTCCAACGCCGCGCAGCTGCGCCGCAACATGGAAGGCCTGGACCTGGTACTGATCCCCGAGGTGTACTGGGATTTCTGCCGCAACGACGTGATGGTCATGCAGCGCATGAAGGGCGTGCCCATCAGCCAGGTCGAGCGCCTGCGCGAGGCCGGGGTCGACATCCCCAAGCTCGCACGCGACGGCGTGACCATCTTCTTCACCCAGGTGTTCCGCGACGGTTTCTTTCACGCCGACATGCACCCGGGCAACATCATGGTCAGCCTGGAGCCCGAGACCTTCGGGCGCTATATCTCGCTGGACTTCGGCATCGTCGGCACGCTGACCGAGTACGACAAGGAATACCTGGCGCAGAACTTCACGGCGTTCTTCCGTCGGGACTACAAGCGCGTTGCCGAGCTGCACATCGAAAGCGGCTGGGTGCCGCCGAGCACGCGCGTGGACGAGCTGGAAGCCGCCATCCGCGCGGTGTGCGAGCCGTATTTCGACCGTCCGTTGGCAGAGATCTCACTGGGCATGGTGCTGATGCGCCTGTTCCAGACCTCGCGCCGCTTCCATGTCGAGATCCAGCCGCAGCTGGTGCTGCTGCAAAAGACGCTGCTCAACATCGAAGGCCTGGGCCGCCAGCTGGACCCCAATCTGGACCTGTGGAGCACCGCCAAGCCCTTCCTCGAAAAATGGATGCTGGACCAGATGGGCCCGCAGCGGCTGTGGCGCGAGCTGCAGGCCGAGGCGCCGCGCTACGCCAAGCTCATTCCCGAGCTGCCGCGCCTGATCCATCGCCGGCTCACGCGCAACTCCGGCGAGCACGACGAACTGCTCAAGGAACTGCTGCAGCAGCAAAAGCTCACCAACCGCCTGCTTCAGGCCATCGTCAGCGCGGGCATAGGCTTTGTGATCGCGCTGATCCTGCTGCAACTGGTGGTGCGCCTGCGCTGGTACTGAGAACACCGACGGGTTTCAAGCCCTCTGACTTTTCCCACTTTGAATCAGGAGTGCCAGCGTGCTGCTCTCAATGGTGATCGCCTACCTGTTCGTGACCATAGCCATTGGCCTGTGGGCGGCCAGGCGGGTCAAGAACACGGCCGACTTTGCAATTGCCGGGCGCCATCTGCCCATGTACATGATCATCACCACCACGTTTGCCACGTGGTTCGGCTCGGAGATCGTGCTGGGCGTGCCCGCCAAGTTCATCGAGGGCGGCCTGCGCGGCGTGGTCGAGGACCCGTTCGGCGCGGGCATGTGCCTGATCCTGGTGGGCCTGTTCTTCGCGGGCAAGCTGTACCGCATGACGTTGCTGACCATCAGCGACTACTACCGCCACCGCTATGGCCGGTCCATCGAGATCGTCTGCTCGCTGATCATCATGCTCAGCTACCTGGGCTGGGTCTCGGCCCAGGTCACGGCCCTGGGCTTGGTGTTCAACCTGCTGTCGGGCGGCACGGTCAGCATTCCCGTGGGCATGGCCATCGGCGTGGTGTCCATCCTGGCCTATACGCTGTTCGGCGGCATGTGGTCGGTGGCGGTGACGGACTTCCTGCAGATGATCATCCTGGTCGTCGGCCTGGTGGTGCTGGCCTGGTTTGCCAGCGACATGGCTGGCGGTGCCGGCAAGGTCATCGACCTGGCCGTGAGCCGTGATCTGTTCCAGTTCTGGCCCGAGCCCAGCTGGCATGAAATCCTCTTCTTCTTTGGCGCGGCCATCACCATGATGCTGGGCTCCATTCCCCAGCAGGACGTGTTCCAGCGCGTGATGTCGGCCAACAGCGAAAAGGCCGCCACGCGCGGTACCGTCATCGGCGGCACGGCCTATATCTTCTTTGCCTTCGTGCCCATGTTCCTGGTGACCAGCGCGCTGATCATCATGCCGCGGGAGGCGGCGGAACTGCTCGGGCAGGACCCGCAGAAGGTGTTGCCCACCCTGGTCATGGACAAGATGCCCTTCGTCATGCAGGTGCTGTTCTTTGGCGCGCTGCTGTCGGCCATCAAGTCCTGTGCCTCGGCCACGTTGCTGGCACCCAGCGTGACTTTCACCGAGAACATCTGGCGCCAGTTCCGCACCCAGGCCAGTGACCGGGAAATGCTGCTGGCCATGCGCATCAGCGTGCTCGTCTTCAGCATCTGCGTGCTGGCCTACTCGATCAAGATGGAAGGAACGCCCATCTATGAGTTGGTCTCCAGCGCCTACCAGGTGCCGCTGGTCGGTGCCTTCGTACCCCTGGTCTTCGGGCTGTACTGGAAGCGCGCCACCACGCAGGGCGCCATTTGCGCCGTGGCACTGGGCATTGGCGTGTGGGTGGTCTTCATGGCCACGCCGGCTTTGCACGAGGCATTTCCGCAGCAATTGGCCGGACTGCTGGCGGCTGTGACGGGGATGTTGGCCGGGTCACTGGCACCCCAGTGGCTGGCCAATCGCAGCGCAGACATTCTTGAGTTCAGGCCCGAAAGGTAAACGCATGCCTGAATGTGACCTGGAAAACAATTGATCACAATTATCGATAGTTATTTTCTATAAAGTTGGCGCTTGGGATCATGGAGGTCCCAAGATGCTGACATGTGCGGTATGAAGCACAGATCCTGACAGTACGGCGGACCTCCGAAATCAAACGCTTGGGAGGAAGCACTGTCATGAGAACACTGGAACTGATTGCGAAGACTTGCCGGCTGAGGCTGCGGACTGCTGCCGGCGTCCGATTGCGATGGGGAGGGCTTGGAGGCGCCTTGCTTGTGCCAGCCCTGTGCGGCCAGGTGGCAATGGCTGCACCGAGGATCCCGGTCGCGCCGGTCATCGTCTGGAGCGAGGATTTCGAAAACCCGCAGACACCCCCCATCGCCATGGAGGGGCGGGATCTGCTGGCCTACAAGGGCGCGGACCCTGCGGGGCAGACGTACACCGCCGACCCCCTGTACCGGATGAGCGCCAACCAGTGCAATGGCATAGTCACGTCCTTCAGCCAGGATCCGAATTCGGCGGCCATGATTGCGGCGTGCGCTGTCCAGGGCAATTGGAACAGCCTGCAGCAGATGGCCGAGGTCGTCGGGCGCTATCAGGGCCAGAGTGCGGCGGCTGCACGCAACAATCACGTCATGGCAATGCTTACAGCGAATGGGACCTTTCCTGCTGGCGCAATTGCCTTTCGCACCGCCACCAATATTGCACAAAGTGCCAGCAGCAGATTTCTCACGGCCCGTACCGATGTGGTGGCGACCTTCTGCTCGTCGGGATTTACAGCCCCGCTGCTGCGTTTTTCTCTGATCAATGACGCTGGTACGGAACTGCCCATCTCCACGACCGCGATCAATCCATGCGTGGGTGGACAGTCATTCAATACAACCTCTATCGGTGTTTCCGGCCCCCAGACCGCTGTGGCCCAGACAGTGACCTCTCCCGGAGCCCTGCTCTTCAGCGGAGCTTCTGTCGGGTTTGTCCTGCACAACGACCAGACCAGTTTCATGGGCAACGATTCGTCGATCGACAACGCGCAGATCATCAACGTGACGCCGCAGCTGGACAAGGCCTTCTCGCCTGCCAGCATCCAACTCGGGCAGGTCTCCCGGTTGACCATGACCATCACCAATACGACCGATCTGCTGCGCAAGCAAGGCTGGTCGTTTACCGACAACCTGCCTGCAGGACTGGTTGTCGAGGGCAATGCCAGCACCACCTGCCCCGGCACGAACGTGCAGGCAGCAGCAGGTGGCAGTACCGTGACCGTGTCCAACGGAGACCTGGCCCAGGGTGCCGCCTTTTGCGAGGTGAGCCTCGACGTGCGTCCGACCGCGACAGGCAGCTTCACCAACGGTCCTTCCAACCTCTCCCTGATCGGCCTGAACCAGCCGGCCACACTGGTTGTGCTGGCGGTTGAGCCAACGGCCGACATGCAGGCCAGCACCATCACGCTTCCCACGACCATGACGGTGGGCGCACCAGTATCCGGCAGCTTCAGCTGCACCAATGCCGGCCCCAGTGAGGCCACGGCGGCCTCGTGCGTGATCTCCGGCCTGCCCGCCGGGGCGACCACGTCCTGCACACCCAGCGTTCCCACGGCCTCGCCATTGGCATCGGGCGGCAGCATTGCCTGCACGGTGCAGTTCACGCCCACCACAACGGGCACCATCGCGGCCTTGGTGACGGCGAGCAGCAGCACCGTGGATCCGGTGCCGGCCAACAACACCAAGGCACACCCCTTCAATCCCGTGGAGCGGGCCGACATGCAGGCCACCAGCGTCACGCTGCCGGCCACCGCCAACGTGGGTGTTCCCGTGAAGGGTTCTTTCGTCTGCACGAATGCCGGCCCCAATGCGGCGGCCTTTGCCAATTGTTCCATCGCAGGGCTGCCGGCAGATGCCAGCACCTCATGCACGCCTGCGGTGCCGACAGGCACGCCGCTGGCCTCTGGCGCAAGCATTGCCTGCACGGTGAGCTTCACGCCCACCACGCAGGGCAGCCTCACAGCCACCGTGACGGCGGTCAGTGGAACCACGGACCCGGAGCCGGCCAACAATTCGCGTGACCAGGAGTTGGTGGTTGCTGCCGCGTTGGCGCCGGAGCCGGTCCCCGCCACCGGGGTGCCTGCCCTGGTGCTGATGGGCCTGGCCGTCATGCTGGCGGGCCTGGGAACGCAGCGAGGCCGGGTACGGCGCTGAGCACGGATGCGGCAAGCCCCCGGCAGCGGGGGCGGTCGGGCCTGATGGAATGCCAGTCTCCGCGACTGGCATTTCTCATTGGAGGCCACCAGTTGCCGGCCCTGTACGCGCGCCTTGTGGCCTGCCCCGCCTGGGCCATTGGGCTTGAGACAGCCGCAGTATCGGACGGATGCCTATAATCGAAAGTTTTGCATCTTCCCTCGTATTAGCATTAGCGCCATGCCTATTTATGCATACAAGTGTGGCTCCTGCGGTCATGCCAAGGACGTGCTGCGGAAAATCTCGGATGCCCCGCTGACGACCTGTCCGGCCTGCGGGGCCGAGACCTTCTCCAAGCAGCTGACAGCTGCCGGCTTCCAGCTCAAGGGCTCGGGCTGGTATGCGACCGACTTCAAGAACAGCGGTGGCAAGAGCGCCGCCGCACCGGCTCCCGCAGCCGATGCTCCTGCCTCGGATACTTCTGCCGCACCAGCGGCAACTGCGTCCGCGCCCGCTGCGGCCCCTGCATCTGCCTCCGCGCCCGCAACGGCCCATTGATCAAGGCTTGCATTTCATGTCCGCTCTGCGCAAATGGCTGTTCGCCGGCCTGCTGGTGATCGTTCCGCTGGTGATCACGCTGGGCGTGCTCAACTGGATCATCGGCACGCTCGACCAGACGCTGACCATCCTGCCCGAGGCCTGGCATCCGGATCGGTTGCTGGGCTTCCATATCCCCGGCTTCGGTGTCGTGCTGACGCTGCTGATCCTGCTCGTGGTCGGTGCGGCGGCCAGCAACTTCATCGGCCGCAAGCTCGTGTCCTGGGGCGATGCGGTGGTCAGCCGCATTCCTGTGGTGCGCTCCATCTATTCCAGCGTCAAGCAGGTGTCCGATACCGTGTTCTCGGACAGCGGCAATGCGTTTCGCACCGCCGTGCTGGTGCAGTGGCCTCGTGAAGGCGTCTGGACCGTGGCCTTCGTCACTGGCTCGCCCAGCGGGGAGGTTGCCGCCTACCTGCGCGACGAATACCTGAGCGTCTTCGTGCCGACCACGCCCAACCCGACGGGCGGCTATTTCGTCATCGTTCGCAAGAGCGATTGCATCGAACTGGAAATGAGCGTGGATGCCGCGCTCAAGTACATTGTTTCCATGGGCGTGGTGACTCCACCGGATCTCGCAGTGCCCGCGGAACCCAAATAACAAACTGTCGCGCCCTTGCCGGGCGCAGGAAGCTTTTCATCATGGCCATGCGCTCCCACTACTGCGGTCTCGTGACCGAAGCCCTGATGGGCGAAACCGTTACCCTGTGCGGCTGGGTGAACCGTCGCCGCGACCATGGCGGTGTGATCTTCATCGACCTGCGCGACCGCGAAGGCTATGTGCAGGTGGTCTGCGATCCCGATCGCGCCGAGATGTTCAAGACCGCCGAAGGCCTGCGCAACGAGTTCTGCGTGCAGGTCAAGGGCCTGGTGCGCGCACGTCCCGAAGGCACGACCAACGACAAGCTCAAGAGCGGCCAGATCGAAGTGCTGTGCCATGAGCTGAACGTGCTCAACGCCTCGGTCACCCCGCCGTTCCAGCTGGACGACGAGAACCTGTCCGAGACCGTGCGCCTGACCAACCGCGTGCTGGACCTGCGCCGCCCCTACATGCAGCGCAACATGATGCTGCGCTACCGCACGGCCATCCAGGTGCGCAACTTCCTGGACAAGGAAGGCTTCATCGATATCGAAACGCCCATGCTGGGCAAGAGCACGCCCGAAGGCGCGCGCGACTACCTGGTGCCCAGCCGCGTGCACGACGGCGAGTTCTTCGCCCTTCCGCAGTCGCCCCAGCTGTACAAGCAGATGCTGATGGTGGCCGGCTACGACCGCTACTACCAGATCACCAAGTGCTTCCGCGACGAAGACCTGCGCGCCGACCGCCAGCCCGAGTTCACTCAGATCGACTGCGAGACCTCGTTCCTGGGCGAAGAGGAAATCCGCGCCATCTTCCAGCGCATGATCACCGAGGTCTTCAAGACCCAGCTGAACGTGGATCTGGGCGAGTTCCCGATGATGACGTACCAGGAAGCGGCCTTCCGCTTCGGCTCGGACAAGCCTGACCTGCGCGTCAAGCTCGAGTTCACCGAACTGACCGAGGTCATGAAGGACGTGGACTTCAAGGTGTTCTCCACGCCCGCCACGACCAAGGGCGGCCGCGTGGTGGCACTGCGCGTGCCCGGCGGCTCGCAGATCTCGCGCGGCGAGATCGACCAGTACACCGAATTCGTCAAGATCTACGGCGCCAAGGGCCTGGCCTGGATCAAGGTCAACGAAGTGGCCAAGGGCCGCGATGGCCTGCAGTCGCCCATCGTCAAGAACCTGCATGACGCGGCCCTTGCCGAAATCCTCAAGCGCACGGGTGCACAGGACGGCGACCTCATCTTCTTCGGCGCCGACAAGGAAAAGATCGTCAACGACTCCATCGGCGCGCTGCGCCTGAAGGTGGGCCACAGCGATTTCGGCAAGGCCAACGGCCTGTTCGAGGACCGCTGGGCGCCGCTGTGGGTGGTGGACTTCCCCATGTTCGAGCACGACGAGGAAAACGACCGCTGGGCGGCCGTGCACCACCCGTTCACCTCGCCCAAGGATGGCCACGAGGAACTCATGGTCACCGATCCGGGCAACTGCCTGGCCAAGGCCTACGACATGGTCCTGAACGGCTGGGAGCTGGGCGGCGGCTCGGTGCGTATCCACCGCGCCGACGTGCAGAGCAAGGTGTTTGACGCGCTCAAGATCTCGCCCGAAGACGCTCGCGCCAAGTTCGGCTACCTGCTGGACGCGCTGCAGTACGGCGCCCCCCCGCACGGCGGCCTGGCCTTCGGCCTGGACCGCCTGATCACGCTGATGACGGGCGCCGACTCCATCCGCGACGTGATCGCCTTCCCCAAGACGCAGCGCGCCCAGGACCTGCTGACGCAGGCACCTTCGCCCGTGGACGAAAAGCAGCTGCGCGAGCTCCACATCCGCCTGCGCAATCCGCTGGCGGCCACGCAGGGCTGAGGAGCAGGCTTCACGGCTTGACAGGAACGGCAGGAGCTGGCGCAGCTTCTGCCGTTTTTCTTTTTGCGGAGAGCTTTCATGCGTTTTCAAGGCATTGCATCGGTGGCGCTGGCGTTGGCGGTGTCGGCAGGGCTGGGCCTGTCCGGTTGCGGCGAGAAGAAGACCGAGCTGGGACAGGGCGGTTCGGAGATCACGGGCTCTGCCGGGCCGCTGGGGGCGAACAACGGGTCGCGCGAACTCGTGCGCTGCGATGCGCCCGTGGCCACGCTGGCCCTGGCCGAGAATCCCAACGGCTACGTCATGGGCTCGGGCTATCAGCTGCCGGCCTCGCCCGTTCCGCTGGTCAAGCTGCTGGCCCAGCAAAGCGGGTGCTTTCGCGTGGTGGACCGGGGAGCCGGCCTGCGCGGCACGGTGCAGGAGCAGGACCTGAAGAATGCCGGCGTGCTGCGCGAGAACTCCACGGTACGCAAGGGCCGGGGCTACGAGGCCCAGTACACGCTGACGCCCAGCCTGACCTTCAGCGAACAGGACGCGGGCCGCGGGCTGGCCGGCGTGGTCGCCATGATCCCGGTGCTGCGAGACATTGCAGGGCTGGCCGGCCTGGTCGAGCAGGTCAAATTCAAGGAGGCGCAGACCGCGCTGCTGCTGTCGGACAACGAAACCACCGAGCAGGTGGCCGCTGCCACGGGCGCAGCCCGCACCACCGATCTGGGCGTGGGCGGCATGGTGCTGGGCCGCCTGGGCGCTGCGGGCGCGGGCTGGAGCAATACCAACGAGGGCAAGGTCATCGCCGCTGCCTTTCTGGATGCGCACAACCAGCTGGTCTTCCAGGTGCGCGCGCTGCAGGCCAAGGAGCTGCTACCGCCGGTGGCCACCAAGGCTGGGCAGGGCAGGAGCTGAGGCCAGCCATGGCCGGCCACAAGATCCCCGAGTCGGTGCTGGTCGTCATCCACCGTGATGACGGCCAGGTGCTGCTGATGCGCCGCACCGCTGCGGCGCCTGAGGGCGGGGAGTTCTGGCAGTCGGTGACGGGCAGCAAGGACCATGAGGGCGAGTCCTGGCGTGAGACCGCGGTGCGCGAAGTGCGGGAAGAAACCGGCATCGATGCCGAGGCGCCCGGCTGCCTGCTGCAGGACTGGGCGCTGGAGAACATCTACACCATCTACCCTGCCTGGCAGCACCGCTATGCGCCCGGTGTATGGCACAACCGCGAGAGGGTTTTCGGGCTGCGGATTCCGTCCTACACCCCTGTGTTCTTGAATCCGAGGGAACATACCGCATCTGCTTGGCATCATTGGCGTGAGGCTGCCCAGCGCTGCTATTCACCGTCCAATGCGGAGGCCATCTTGCTGCTTCCACGTTTTTCCCCAACGAAGCCGGACTGAACCCTTCACCTGCGTTCCCGAACCGCCATGACTGAAAACGCGAATTCCCATCAGGTGGACCCCGGCCCGTCGATACTGCGCGTCGCGACCTACAACATCCACAAGGGCGTGCAGGGCATGGGTCCCGCGCGCCGCCTTGAAATCCACAACCTGGGCCACGCCGTGGAGCAGCTCGATGCCGACATCGTCTGCCTGCAGGAAGTGCGCAAGATGAACCACAAGGAGGCCGCGTACTTCGAGCGCTGGCCCCAGGTCTCGCAGGCGGAGTATCTGGCTCCCCTGGGCTATGAGGCCGTCTACCGCACCAACGCCTACACCCGCCACGGCGAGCACGGCAACGCGCTGCTGACCCGCTGGCCCGTGGTGGGCCACCAGCACGAGGACATCTCCGACCACCGCTTCGAGCAGCGTGGCCTGCTGCATGTGGAGGTGGAAGTGCAGAACCGGCGCGTGCACACCATCGTGGTGCACCTGGGGCTGATCCCCGGCAGCCGCGTGCGCCAGGTCTCCCAGCTCAAGCGCTTCATCGAGCGAGAGGTGCCGCCCGGCGCGCCCGTGGTGGTGGCTGGCGACTTCAACGACTGGGGTGGCCAGATCAAGCGCATGCTGGGCGGTTTCGGCCTGTACGAATACGACGAATTGCCCAGCGTGCCCACCTATCCCTCGCGCCTGCCGCTGGCCCAGCTGGACCACGTCTATGTGCGCGGCCTCACGCCGCTGGGCCTGCATGTGCCCAAGGGGCGCATCTGGTGGCGCATGTCGGACCATCTGCCGCTGATTGCGGAATTCCGCCTCTAGCCCTGGCCGCTCTGACACACGCCACTCTTTTGCTATTGAATTGATAGCTTTCGGGGCGGGCAGAACCTGCGTTTGGGTGGAAAATCCCTTGCGTGCCATGCTGCGGGTTTCGCTGTTACCATGCCAGCCATGTTCAGAGAACTCGTCGACATGAAACAAGACAGCCAGGCCGAGGGCACCCCCGTCTCGGTCAAGATCCGCGAACGACTGAAGCAGGCGCAAAAGCGCTTTCATGCGAACGACAACATCTCCGAATTCATCGAGCCCGGTGAACTCGAGCAGCTGCTCGACGAAGTCCAGGAAAAGATGCAGGGCGTGCTCGACAGCATGGTCATCGACACCACGCACGACCACAACACGCGCGCCACGGCGCGCCGCGTGGCCAAGATGTATGTCAACGAGGTGTTCCGGGGCCGCTACGTGGCGCAGCCCGCCATCACCGAATTCCCCAATGCCGAGCACCTCAACGAGCTGATGATCGTCGGCCCGATCACGGTGCGCAGCGCCTGCAGCCACCATCTGTGCCCGGTGATCGGCAAGATCTGGATCGGCGTGCTGCCCAACAAGAACACCAATGTCATCGGCCTGTCGAAGTACGCGCGGCTGGTGGACTGGATCATGGGCCGTCCCCAGATCCAGGAAGAGGCCATCATCCAGCTGGCCGACCTGATCCTCGACAAGACCCGCCCCGACGGCCTGGCCGTGGTCATGGAGGCTTCGCACTTTTGCATGTCCTGGCGCGGTGTGCGCGAGATGGACAGCAAGATGCTGAACTCCGTCATGCGCGGCGCCTTCCTCACCAACCCGGAACTGCGCCGCGAGTTCCTCTCGCTGGTGTCCAGCCGCAAGTAAATCCCCGGGGTGGCGTCCCCGGACGCCTCACACAACACCCCAGGCTGCGCAGTGCGCGGCCTTTTTTCTTTCCCGCGCCCCGCCCCGCTTTCCCCGGACCTGCCCATGTCGCTGCAAGCCTTTGCCCTGATCATCATTGCCGGCCTCATCCATGCCGGCTGGAACATCGTGGCCAAGAAGGCGGGCGGTGACTCGCGCTTTGCCTTCTTCACCTCGGTCATCATGATGGTGATCTGGGCGCCGCTGGGCTGGTGGGTGGGGCGCGATGTGGTGCCCACATGGGGCCGCAACGAATGGCTGGTGGTGCTGGCCAGCGGCCTGCTGCACGTGGCCTACTACGTGACCTTGCTGCGCGGCTACCGCAGCGCCGATCTCACCGTGGTCTATCCGCTGGCGCGCGGCTCGGGGCCGCTGCTGTCGTCCATGGTGGCCATCCTCTTTCTGGGTGAGCGGATTTCCTCGTTGGGCGTGCTGGGCATTGCCGGCGTGGTGGTCGGCGTCTTCCTGATCGCGGGAGGCCCCGGCCTGCTGCGCGCGCGCCATGATCCCGAAGCCCGCGAACGGCTCAGGATGGGCCTGTGGTACGGCCTGCTGACGGGCGCCTTCATCGCCAGCTACACCGTGGTGGACGGCTATGGCGTGAAGCTGCTGCTGATGTCGCCCATCCTCATCGACTACATGGGCAACTTCGTGCGCGTGTTCCTGCTGGCGCCCGTGGTGCTGCGCGACCTGCCCACGGCCCGGCATCTGTGGCGCGCGCAGTGGCGCTTCGCGGCCCTGGTGGCGCTGATCAGCCCCATCGCCTACGTGCTCGTGCTCTACGCCATGCAGGATGCGCCCATGTCGCACGTGGCGCCTGCGCGCGAAGTCTCCATGCTGTTCGCGGCGCTGATCGGCGGGCACATGCTGCGTGAAGGCGATCGCCTGGCACGCATTGCGGGCGCCGTGTGCATTGCCGTCGGTGTGACGGCGCTGGGCCTGGGCTGAGCACCATGGCGGCAATGCGGGTACTGGGCTGCGATTTCAGCAGCCGACCTACGGCGCGCAAGCCCATCACCATGGCCCTGGGCCGCCTGCTGGCTGGCGACACGGTGGTCCTGCAGGATTTGCTGGAGTTCGCCTCGCTGGACGCATGGGCCGCCTGGCTGGCCCGGCCTGCCGATTCGGCGCAGTCGGCCTGGGTGGGCGGTTTCGACCTGCCTTTTGCCCTGCCGCGCGAACTGGTGGAGCAGCTGGGCTGGCCCACGGAATGGGCGGCCTGCATGGACCACTATGCCGGCCTCACGCGCCAGGCCATACGCGAGCAGTTCAAGGCCTTTTGCGCGGCGCGGCCCGCAGGCGGAAAGTTCGCGCACCGGGCCACGGACGGGCCTGCCGGTGCCAGCCCTTCCATGAAATGGGTGAACCCGCCCGTGGCCTACATGCTGCATGCCGGGCTGCCCTTGCTGCGCGCGGCCGGCGTGCACCTGCCGGGCCTGCAGCCTCCCGGCAAAGGCGATGCGCGCCGCGTGGCGCTGGAAGCCTACCCGGGCATGCTGGCGCGCGCCGTGATCGGCCGCCTCAGCTACAAAAGCGACGAACCCGCACGGCAAACGCCCGAACGCCATCAGGCGCGCGTGCAATTGCTGGCGGCGCTGGAGCGCGGCGACAACCCGCTGGCGTTGCGCCTGCGTATCGACGCCGAAGAAACCCGCAACCAGTTGCTGGCGGACGGCAGCGGAGACCGGCTGGACGCCGCAATCTGCATGCTGCAGGCCGCCTGGGCCGCGGCCCGCCATGCGCAGGGCGATGCGCTCTACGGGTTGCCGCACGACCTGGACCCGCTGGAAGGCTGGATCGTCACGGCCCAGGCCTGATCTGCGCCGCACTGAAATACTCGAATCGGGAAGAGACAAGCGATGCCCACCTTTGAAACCTTGCTGGCCTTTTTCGGCGTGGCCGTGCTGCTGGGCCTGAGCCCGGGGCCTGACAACCTGTTCGTGCTCATGCAATCGGCCCAGCGCGGCTGGCGCGTGGGCCTGTGCGTGGTACTGGGCCTGTGCCTGGGGCTGGTGGTGCATACGGCGGCGGTTGCGCTGGGTTTGGCGGCACTGGTGGCTGCGTCGCCCCTGCTGTTCACCGCCATCAAGCTGTGCGGCGCCGCCTACCTGGCCTGGCTGGCCTGGGGTGCGCTGCGCGCCGTGGCCCGGCCGGGCGAGATGCCGCAGGCCGGCGCAGCCGACCCGCTGACCCCCGCACGAGCGCTGCGCTGGGTGGGGCGTGGCGTGGTGATGAACCTCACCAACCCCAAGGTGCTGATCTTCTTCCTGGCCTTTCTGCCGCAGTTCGCGGACCCCGCGCGCGGCGGCGTGGCCACGCAGGTGATGGTGCTGGGCTGCGTGTTCATGCTGGCGGCGCTGCTGGTGTTCGGTGCCATCGCATGCTGCTCGGGCTGGTTCGGCGTGCTGCTGCAGCGATCCGTGCGTGCGCAGAACTGGCTCAACCGCGTGGCCGGGCTGGTGTTCCTGGGCATGGCGGTGCGGCTGGCGCTGGTGCAGCGCTAGGGCCTGTTCACACTAATGCGGGGCCGTGGCACAGTCCCTCCATGCTTTTTCGCTCACGCCCCTTGGTGCCATGAGCAGCGGCGTCCTCATCCAACCCATGCCACAGACCACGGCCCACACCATTGCCATTGCCCAGGTCCTGCAGATCGTGCAGGGCGTGCAGCGCAATGGCATGGATGTGCCAGCCATCCTGCGCCGCGCCGGCATTGCGCCTGCTCTGCTGGATGCGCCGCTGTCGCGCGTGACCCAGGCGCAGTACGCGGCGCTGATCCGCGTGCTGCGCCGCGTCTGCCGCGACGAGCTGTGGGGCCTGTGCCGCCATCCGCTGCCCGTGGGCAGTTTTGCCCAGGCCTGCCGCACCATGCTGCCCTGCCGCACGCTGGGCGAGGCATTGCAGGCCGGGCTGCGTTTCTACCGCCTGGTGCTGCGCGACTTCGCGCCCCGGCTGCAGGTCGTGGACGGCGTGGCCCGCATCGCCATGGTGTCGCTGCGCGAGCGCGATGCGCCGCTGGCCTATGCCGAGCGGTCCTTCTGCTTTCTGGGCTATGGCGTCATGTCGTGGCTGGTGTCGCGCAGGATAGAGCTGACGGGCGTGTGCGCGCCGGCCGGCGCCAGCATGCCGTATGGCACGGAGGCGCAGCGCCTGTTCCTGGCGCCGCTGCAGCGCGACCGCGACTTCACGGGGCTGGAGTTCGATGCGCGTTGGCTGGAGCTGCCCGTGGTGCAGACCCCTGAGAGCCTGGCCGAATTCCTGGACCAGGCGGCCACGGGCCTGGTCATCCGCTACCGCGACCGCACGCGCCTGGGCGAGCGCATCCGCCGCCTGCTGCGCCGCGATCTGGCGGGCGAGCTGCCTTCGCTGGAGCAGGTCGGCGCCGCGCTGTCCATGACGCCGCAGACGCTGCGCCGCCGCCTGCGCGACGAAGGCCTGGGTTTCCAATCTCTCAAGGACGACCTGCGCCGCGACGCGGCCATCGAGCTGCTGAACCGGCCGGAGCTGACGCTGGCCGATATCGCCGCGCGCGTGGGGTTTGCCGAGGCCAGCACCTTCCACCGCGCCTTCAAGGGCTGGACCGGCCTGCCGCCGGGCGCCTACCGGCAGGCCCAGCATCGCGGCCGCTGATCTTTTTTGCCAATCATTTTGAGACGATCGGCGATTGGTGGCTGAAGGCCTGGTGGCCACACTGTCCATGGACCCTGCCACTGCGGCAGGGCACACCGCCCCGCCAACGAGGGCGGAGCACCGAAGGACAAGGAGACAAGCCATGGAATCGAGCCGACGCGGCTGCCTGCGGGCGGCGCTGGCATGCGCTGCCAGCGCCTCACTGGGTGCCGCCCTGGGAACGGCATCGCCGATCGCCTTTGCACAGCCGGCAGGCGGTGCCTACCCGTCCAAGCCGCTGCGCATGGTAATTCCCTACCCGGCAGGCGGCGGCACCGACATCATCGGGCGCATCATTGCCCAGCAACTGAGCCAGGCCTGGGGCCAGCCCGTGGTGGTGGAGAACCGGCCGGGCTCCAGCGGCATCATCGGCGGCGACGTGGTGGCCAAGTCGCCGCCAGACGGCTACACGCTGCTGCTGGGGATCACGGCCATGATCCAGTCGCCTGCGCTGTACGCCAGGATGCCCTATGACGTGCTCAAGGACTTTGCCCCCGTATCGCAGGTGGCCCTGTCCTCGGACCTGTTCGTGGTGCCGCGCGACGTGCCGGCCACGACGCTGCAGGAGTTCATCGCCCTGGTCAAGGCCCATCCGGGCAAGTACAGCAACGGCAACTACGGCAACGGCACCTCCTCGCACATGCATGGCGAGCTGCTGCGCGCCAGGGCCGGGCTGGACCTGGCGCTGATTCCCTACAAGGGCGCGGCGCCGCTGGTCAACGACGTGCTGGGCGGGCAGCTGTCGTCGGGCTTCATCGATGTGTCCTCGGCCAATGCGCACCTGAAGTCGGACAAGATCCGCATCCTGGCCATCACCGGCATGCAGCGCCACCCGGCGCTGCCCGAGGTGCCCACGTTTGCCGAGCTGGGCCTGGCCGGCTTCGAGGCCAATGGCTGGTTCGCCACCTTCGTGGCGGCGGGAACGCCGCGGCCCATCGTGGACCGGCTCTCGGCGGAGGTGCGGCGCATCGTGGCCACGCCCGAACTCAGCGGCCGCCTGGCCTCCATGGGCCTGCGCCCGGTGGGCAGCACGCCCGAGGAATTGGCCTCCGTCATGGCGCGCGACATGCCGCGCTGGGCGCGCATCGTGAAGGAGGCGGGAATCAGGCTGGAGTAGCCGATGCAGTCTGCGCCCGGTCCTGGCCCGACTGAACGGGCTGTGGCCAGGCGGGCTGGGGTGGGCGCAACTGCTCCAGCACCCGGCTGAGCCGGAGCACGCCCAGGTCGTCGAACCGGCGGCCTGCAATCTGCACGCCTATGGGCAGCTGCCCGTCATGCCCGCAGGGCACGGATGCGGCGGGCTGTTCGGACATGTTGTAGGGCACGGTAAAGGCAATGTGCTCCAGCGGCCGCAGCGGGTCGTTGGTGGGGCTGGGCAGGTGGGCCGGGAAAGCCGTGATGGGCGCCACGGGCGACAGCACATAGTCGTAGGCCGCCGTGGCCCGCACCGTGGCCGTGCGCAGAAGGTGCGACTGCTGGCTGGCCACGAACAGCTGCGTGGCTGTCAGTGGCGCGGCACTGTCGGCCCATTCGCGGATGAAGGGCAGGATCACGCGGCGCTGCGCATCCGTCAGCGACTGCATTTCCACATGTGATCGCATGCGCCAGAAATGGTCGAGGCCGTCGAGCATGTCGCGGGTGAGCCAGGGCTCGATGCGCTCGATGTGCGCGCCGGCCGATTCCAGCCAGGCCGCAGCCTGCTCCACCACGGCGCGCACGCGGGGCTGCAGGGGCAGGCCGCAGCCGGCATCCAGCAGCAGGCCTATGCGAAGGCCGCGCACCTGGGCAGGGTCCATGTCGAAGCTGTCCCATGCAATCTCCTGGTGCGGCAGGCCCATGCTGTCGCGTGCATCGGGCAGGGACAGCACCTGCATCATCAGCGCGGCGTCGGCCACGCTGCGGGTCATGGGACCTGCGCAGCGGCCGGTGTAGGGCGGGTCGATGGGCACGCGGCCCAGGCTGGGCTTGAGGCCGAAGATGCCGCACCAGCCCGCCGGCAGGCGGATGGAGCCGCCGATGTCCGTGCCCACGTGCAGCGGCCCGTAGCCGGCCGCCGCAGCGGCGCCCGCACCGGCGCTGGAGCCGCCCGGCGTCTTGTCCGGATCCCAGGGATTGAAGGTGTTGCCGTGCAGCGAGGACAGGCCGGAAGACAGCATGCCGTAGTCGGGCATGGTGGTCTTGGCGAAAAGGATGGCGCCCGCCTCGCGCAGGCGCGCTGCGGGTGGGGCATCCAGCGGGGCCGCGACCTGCGGCATGGCGGCCGTGCCCACGGGCGTGGGATCGCCGCGCGTGGCGATGTTGTCCTTGACCGTGGCGGGAACGCCGTCGAGCAGGCCGGCCGGCTCGCCGCGCAGCCAGCGGGCCTCGCTCTCGCGGGCCCGGGCCAGGGCGGCCTCGGGGCGCAGCAGGTAGGTGGCGTGCAGGGCTGGCTCCCAGCGCTGCACATGGGCCAGCAGGTCGTGCATGACCTCGACGGGCGAGAGGCTGCGGTCCCGGTAGGCGCGCAGCAGCGCATGGGCGGGCAGGTCGTGCAGGGCCTGTGTCGTTCCAGTCATCGCGGCTTCCTCGAAGATGGCGGTTCTTGCGGCAGATCTGGCGCAGTGTGGCCCGGTGCCACCGGCGCGCCTGTCGCCTGTGGCTCAGCCTGTGCGCGGTTCAGGTGGCCCAGGACAGTGCGGAGAGATCGTTGACGAAGACGGGCATGTCCTTCCACAGTCCGCGCAGGTTCTTGTTGGCCACGGTGACCCATTGCGGCGTGTAGAGGAAGGCATGCACGCAATCCTGCGCCAGCAGGCGCTGCGCATCGCCCAGCAGGCGCGAGCGGTCGGCGGGGCGCGAGGCGTTCTTGATCTTGTCGTACAGCTCGTTGAACTGGGACGACTGGTAGCCCCAGTAGTAGTCGGGCTTGGCGAAGTTGCCCAGGTCGAAGGGCTCGACATGGGAGATCAGCGTCAGGTCGTAGTTCTTGAGGGTGTAGGTGCCCGACAGCCACTGCGCCCATTCGACGTTCTGCAGCTTGGCGCGGATGCCGATCTTGGCCAGCTGCGCGGCAATCACCTCGCCGCCCTGGCGCGCGTAGGGCGTGGGCGGCAGGGTCATGGTCAGCTCCAGCGGCGTCTTGACGCCGGCCTCGGCCAACAGCGCCTTGGCCTTTTCCACGTCGAAGGGGTTGATGCCCGTGGTGTCCACGTAGCCGAAGGCCGTGGGCACGTAGTAGCTGCCAATGGGCAGGCCGTAGCCGTCGCCCGCGCCGTCGATGACGGCCTTGCGGTCGATGGCGGCGGCGATGGCGCGGCGCACCCGCGCATCGTTCAAGGGCTTGCGCGCGTTGTTCATGGCCAGGATGGTCTTGGCCCGCGAGCCGCTGACCACGACCTGGAAGCGCCCGTTGGCCTTGAACTGGGCCACGCTGCGCGGCGTGACGCGCGGGAAGGCGTCGACATCGCCGGCCAGCAGTGCGGCCACCTGGGCTGCAGGGTCGGAGATGAAGCGGAAGGTGGCACGGCGAATGCGCAGGCCGGGGGCCGTGCGGTACCGGGGCCAGGCCGTGAGCGTGACCGAGGCGCCCTTGTTCCAGTTGCCCAGCTGGTAGGGGCCCGTGCCCACGGGGCGCGTGGCGTTGGTGGCAGCGCTCTTGGGCTCCACGATGATGGAGGTCGCCTGCCCCAGCACGAAGAGGAAGTCGGGGTCGATGTCCTTGTTGGTGACGACTACCGTGTGGTCATCCACCACGCGCGTGGACAGGGCGGCGAAGGTGCGCTTGTCCTTGTTGGTGCTCTTGTCGTCGCCCGCGCGGTCGAAGGAGTACTTCACGCTGTGGGCGTTGCAGGGCTCGCCGTTCTGGAAACTCACACCCTTGCGCAGGCGGAAGGTGTAGGTCTTGAGGTCGGGCGAGACCTCCCAGCTTTCGGCCAGCAGCGGGGAGACGCTGCCGTCCGGATTGATCTTGGTCAGCGTCTCGAACAGGTTGTAGAGCACGATCTCGCCAATGGACGATGCGGCGCCGGCCGTGGGGTCCAGCCCCGGCGGCTCCAGCGTCATCGCCAGCGTGACACTGTCCTTGCGGCCCTGGGCCAGCGCAGGCCAGGGCATCAGCAGGGGCAGGCCGGCAGCAGCGGAGCTGGCCAGCAGGGAACGGCGATTGAACATGAACAGGTCTCCGGAAATTCTTGCAGATGGGTCATGGGCCGCTGGCTGCGGCCTGCAGCAGTGTTTTTACACCAGCGCGCGCGTGCGCGTGGCCATGAGGGCCCGGTCCGCTCCGGTGGTTGTCAGCTTTCGGCTTTCAGGCTCGGTGCTGCAGGGCGATGCGTGGCACGGCCCGTACCAGGGCCTGGGTGTAGGGATGCTGCGGGGCGTGGAACAGTTGCTGCGGAGCCCCGCGCTCGACGATGCGGCCTTCGCTCAGCACGATGGCGTCGTCGCACAGGTGCTGGACCACGGCCAGGTCGTGGCTGATGAACAGGTAGGACAGGCCCAGCTGCTGCTGCAGATCGCGCAGCAGGTTCAGTACCTGGGCCTGCACCGAGACGTCGAGGGCGCTCACGGGCTCATCGGCCACGATGAGGCGGGGTCGCGTGACCAGGGCGCGTGCAATGGCGATGCGCTGGCGCTGGCCGCCCGAGAATTCATGCGGGTACTTGTCCAGGTCCTGCACGCGCAGCCCAACCTGCTCCAGCGTGGCGCGGGCCAGGTCGCGCCGGGCTGCGCGCTCGGGCGGTGCAGGCTGGGCGGTCAGGGGCTCGCAGACGATGTGTTCCACCGTCATGCGCGGGTCCAGCGAACCGTAAGGATCCTGGAACACCATCTGGAAATCGCGGCGCGCCATGCGCAGTGCCTGGTTGCCGAGCCGGTGCAGATCCTGGCCCAGCAGCTGCACGCTGCCGGCGCTGGGAGTGTCCAGCGCCATGACCAGGCGTGCCAGCGTGGACTTGCCGGAACCCGACTCGCCCACCACGCCCAGGCTGCGCCCCGCCGTCAGCGTGAAATCCACGCCGCGCAGCGCATGCACCTGCTCCGGCGCACGCCACAACGAGCGGCGTGGCAGCCGGTAGCTGCGGGCCAGGTCCGTCACCTGCAGCAGGGGCGGCTCGGCAGCGGCCGGTGCCTGGCGGTCGTGCTCCG
The DNA here is from genome assembly GCF_050907895.1 of Delftia sp. 11MD. Taxonomy (NCBI): domain Bacteria; kingdom Pseudomonadati; phylum Pseudomonadota; class Betaproteobacteria; order Burkholderiales; family Comamonadaceae; genus Delftia; species Delftia sp. 11MD. The sequence continues at coordinate 1,334,617 of NZ_CP194333.1, forward strand.
TCATGTGCTACGGCCCTGCGTATGCATGCCCGGCGCAATGGCCTCGGAGCGCAGGCAGCGCACCACATGCGGCTGTGCCCAGGCCTGCAGGGCAGTGGGCATGGGCCGCTGCGGGCGCTCCAGCACCAGGGCGCGCGGGCGCTCGCTGTGGCAGGTGGGCTCGGTATAGCTGCAGCGGCCCGCGAAGGCGCAGCCGGCTGGCAGGTCCACCAGCTCGGGCACGGTGCCGGCAATGGTGGGCAACCGCGCCGGCGGCTGGTGGCCTGGTCCCGAAGGCTCCAGCTGCGGCCTGGCGGCGAACAGGCCGCGCGTGTAGGGATGGGCGCGGCGCGCGAAGATGGCCTCGGTCATGCCGCTTTCGACCACGGTGCCGCCGTACATCACCTGCAACTGCTCCACGTTTTGCGCGATCACTCCCAGATCGTGCGAGATCAGCAGCAAGGCCATGGAGTGCTCTGCCACCAGTTCCTGCAGCAGATCCAGGATTTGCTGCTGCACGGTCACGTCCAGCGCCGTGGTAGGTTCGTCGGCGATCAGCAGGTCGGGCCCGCAGGCCAGGGCCATGGCGATGGTGATGCGCTGGCGCTGGCCGCCCGAGAACTGGTGCGGATAGTCATCAAAGCGCTGGGCTGCGCGGGCAATGCCCACGCGCTCCAACAGGGCCACTGCGCGCTCGCGCGCGGCCTGGCGGCCCAGGCGCTGGTGGTGGCGCAGCGGCTCGGCCACCTGGCGGCCGATGCCGTGCACGGGGTTGAGGGCCGTCATGGGCTCCTGAAACACCATGGCCATGCGGTTGCCGCGCAGGCGGCACAGCGCGCGCTCGTCCATGTCCAGCAGCTCCTGGCCGTTGAGCCGGATGCTGCCGTCCACCTGCGCATGCTCCGGCAGCAGGCCCATCAGCGCCAGGGCGGTCAGCGACTTGCCGCAGCCCGACTCGCCGATCAGGCCCAGCGTGGCGCCGCGCTCCAGGATGAATTCCAGGTTCTGCACGGCACGCGCGCGGCCGCGCGGGGTCTGCAAGGTGATGGTGAGGCCGGAGACTTCGAGCAGGGGCATGGGCGCGTGCCTTCCTCAGCGCTGGCGCGACAGGCGCGGGTCGAGCAGGTCACGCAGCCCGTCGCCCAGCAGGTTGAGCCCGAGCACGGACAGTGCAATGGCCAGGCCCGGCCACACGGCCAGCAGCGGCGCCTGGAACATGAGGGTCTGGGCCTCGCTGAGCATGCGGCCCCAGGAAGCCTGGGGCGGCTGCGTGCCCAGGCCCAGATAGGACAGGGCGGCTTCCGCCAGAATGGCCAGCGCGAACTGTATGGTGGCCTGGACCACCAGCACGGGCAGGATGTTGGGCAGCACATGGCGCCAGGTGATGCTGGCGCGGCCATGGCCGCAGGCGCGTGCAGCCAGCACGTATTCACGTGCCCAGACCGCCTTGGCCGATGCCCGCGTGATGCGCGCAAAGGTGGGAATGTTGAAGATGCCGATGGCAATGATGGCGTTGACAATGCCCGCGCCGAACACGGCCGTGAGCATGATGGCCGACAGCAGCGCAGGAAAGGCGAAACTGAAATCGGCCAGCCGCATGATGGCCTCTTCCACCCAGCCCCGGCAGGCCGCGGCGACCAGTCCCAGCACCACGCCCATCGACAGCCCGATGCCCACGGCGATCACGCCGACCAGGATGGAACTGCGCGCGCCCAGGAACAGCAGGGAGGCCACATCGCGCCCGTAGGCATCGGTGCCCAGCCAGTGCAGGCTGCCGGGTGCGGCCAGCTTGGCATCCAGGTCCATGTCGTAGGCCGAGCCCGGCGTCCACCACAAGGACAGCAGCGCGGTGAGCAGCAGCAGCGCGGTCAGCATGGCACCCAGCATGAAGCTGCGGTGGCCCAGCATGCGCCGGCCCAGGCTGGCCGGCCTGCTGAGGGTGACCGCCCGCGTGGGCCGATGGCCCGGTGGCGCAGCGGTCGGCGAAACAGGGTTGCCTGGCTGGCTCATATGTCGCTGGCCTCGATGCGTGGATCAATGGCTGCGTACAGCACATCCACGATGAAGTTGATGACCACCACCATGGCCGCCAGCAGCAGCACGCAGTTGCGCACGACGATGAGGTCGCGGTTGGCGATGGACTGGAAGATCAGCCGGCCCAGGCCCGGCAGGTAGAACACGTTCTCCACCACGATGGTGCCGGCCAGCAACTGGGCAAACTGCAGCCCCATGACCGTGAGCACGGGAATCATGGCATTGCGCAGCACGTGGCCCCAGAGCACGGCGCGGCGCGGCAGGCCCTTGGCGCGGGCCGTGCGAACGAAGTCCTCGCGCAGCACTTCCAGCACGGCCGAGCGCGTGATGCGCGCCAGGATGGCCGCCTGCACCACGGCCAGCGAGATCGCCGGCAGCAGCAGGGCCTGCAGTGCGGGCAGGACGCCGCCGCCATCGGCCTCGCTCCAGCCTGGAAAGCCGCCTGCGGAAAACCATTGCAGCTTCACCGAGAACACCAGGATCAGCAGGATGGCGAACCAGAAATTCGGGATGGCAATGCCGATCTGCGCCAGGCCCATGACGCCCAGGTCGCCCCATCGGTTGTGGCGCGAGGCAGCATAGATGCCCGCTGCCAGGGCCAGCACGGTGGTGATGAGCATGGCCATCACGGCCAGCGGGGCGGTCACTGCCAGGCGCTCCAGCACCAGATCGCTGACCGGTGTGCTGTAGGCGTAGCTCAGTCCCATGTCGCCATGCAGCAGCCCCTGCAGCCACTGCAGGTAGCGCTGCCAGGCTGGCTGGTCCAGTCCCAGCTGCTCGGCCAGCGCCTGCACGGCCTCGGGGGCGGCATCGGGCCCCATCAGCGTCTGGGCCGCATTGCCGGGCAGCACTTCCAGCACGCCGAACACCACGGCCGAGGCGCCCAGCAGCGTGGCTGCCAGCATCAGCAGGCGCTTGAGCAGGAAGACGCTCATGGGCAGTCGGCCTTGGCACGGTGTTGGGCTGTCACGTCGGCGGAATGTGTGTGGGTGGTTCTTGGCGGGCCCGAATGGTACTGCGCACGGCCCATGCGCGCAGCATAGCGGCCTTTGAAGGTGCATCGCTCCGTGCCGATCCGGCGCGTATGCTTGCCCGTGCAGCCTTCATGCGTATGAAGGGGGCAGGATAATGGCGCAATGACTGATGCCACCTTGCTGCAAGGCCCGTTCGGGATGCAAGGGCCTGCCCGGCCCGGAGCGTGGCGTGCGCTTGCGAGGGACCTGCCATGGCTTTGATGATCACCGACGAATGCATCAACTGCGATGTCTGCGAACCTGAGTGCCCCAACGATGCAATCTCCATGGGCGAGGAGTACTACGAGATCGAGCACAGCAAGTGCACGGAATGCGTGGGGCATTTCGATGAACCCCAGTGCGTGCAGATCTGCCCCGTGGCCTGCATTCCCGTGAATCCCGCCCACGTGGAAGACCGCGAGACGCTGATGCAGAAATACCTGCGTCTGCAATCCCAGGCTCCCGCCGCTTCCTGATCGCTCAGCCCTTGTCGCTCTCGGCTGTGGCCGGGCGCACGGGCTTGGGGCGTGGAGGCTTGGTGGTGTGGATCAGCAAGGTCGCCTTGTCCATGTCGCCCGCCTGCAGCTCGGGCCAGGCCTTGAGCGAATGGGCAATGCTGTCCTCGATCAGCTGGCGCTGGTCGGGCGCGGGCTTCTTGAGCACCCAGTTGGCGACTTCGGCCTTGTGCCCCGGGTGGCCTATGCCGATGCGCAGCCGCCAGTAGTCGGCCGAGCCCAGCTGGGCATGGATATCGCGCAGGCCGTTGTGGCCGCCGTGGCTGCCGCCGCGCTTGAGCTTGACCTGGCCTGGGGCGAAGTCCAGTTCGTCATGGACCACGAGGACCTCCTCGGGCTGGATCTTGAAAAAGCGCGCCAGCGCGCCCACCGATTTGCCGGACAGGTTCATGAAGGTCTGCGGCTCGAGCAGCCAGACACTCTCGCCACGCACGCTGGCGCGGGCCATGAGGCCGAAGTAGCTGCGCTCGGGCACCAGGTGGACCTTGAGTTCGCGCGCCAGCGCATCTATCCACCAAAAACCCGCGTTGTGGCGGGTGTCCTCATACTCCGGCCCGGGATTGCCCAGGCCGACAAACAATTTGATCATCGGGCGATTATCTCCATGGCGGCCGCAGCAGGCAGGCGATGGTGTTCACCATGCAAAAGGCCCACGCGAGGTGGGCCTTTTGCAGGTTGCGGCAGCCGCAGCCGCCGCAAGGGAAAGCCAAGAATTACTTCTTGCCCTTCTTTGCCGGAGCGGCCGGAGCCGCTGCGGGAGCTGCGGATGCATCAGGAGCCACTTCGGGCAGCTTGATGGAGATCAGGGCCGGGTTCTTGTTGGAGCCGCGCACCACAGCCTTCACGCCGTTGGGCAGCTTGACGTTCTGCAGGCCCAGGGTCGACTTGGAGGTCAGGCCGCTCAGGTCCACCTTGATGAACTCGGGCAGTTGGGCGGGCATGCACACCACGTCCAGTTCATGGATCAGGGGAGTGATGGTGCAGTTCTCGACCTTGACGGCCTGGGACTGTTCCATGCCCTCGAAGTGCAGCGGCACCTTCAGGTGAACCTTGGTCTTGTCGTCAACGCGCTGGAAGTCCACGTGCAGGATCAGCTGCTTGTAGGGGTGGAATTGCACGTCGCGCAGCACGACCTTGGAGGTCTGGCCGTTGACTTCCATGTCCAGAACGCTGGAATGGAACACTTCCTTCTTCAGGGCGTGCCACAGGGCGTTGTGATCGATCTCGATCAGTTGGGCTTCGGCAGCACCGCCGTAGACGATGCCAGGGGCCTTGCCCGAATTGCGCAGACGGCGGCTCGCACCCGTACCTTGCTTGGCGCGCTCAAAAGCGACGAATTGCATAACTAACTCCTAGATGGATGGACCGCGACCAGCCTCATCCGTTGATAAAAGAACGCCTGCCCCGTGCGGAACAGGCTGCTCTTGCGGTGTCCCGGGATGGTCCTGAAACCATCCCGGAACGCGCAAACCTCCCGAAGGAGGTTTGCTGGTTCAGACCACAGGGGCCGATATTTTATTCGGAGAACAGGCTCAGCACCGAATCGCCGGTGGAAATCCGCTGGATTGTCTGGGCAATCAGGGGGGCCACGGACAGTTGGCGGATCTTGCCGCAAGCCTGGGCTTCGGCGCTCAGAGGAATGGTGTTGGTCACCACGACCTCGTCCAGTGCACTGCCGTTGCCGATGCGCTCGATGGCCGGACCCGAGAAGATCGGGTGCGTGCAATAGGCGTAGACGCTCTTGGCACCACGCTGCTTGAGCACTTCGGCTGCCTTCACCAGGGTGCCGGCGGTGTCGATCATGTCATCCATGATCACGCAGTTGCGGCCGTCGATGTCGCCGATCACGTGCATGACTTCGGAGACGTTGGCCTTGGGGCGGCGCTTGTCGATGATGGCCAGGTCGCAGCCCAGCTGCTTGGCCAGCGCACGGGCACGGACCACGCCACCCACGTCGGGCGAGACAACGATCAGGTCTTCGTAGTTCTTCTGGCGCAGATCGCCCAGCAGCACCGGCGTGGCATAGATGTTGTCCACGGGGATGTCGAAGAAGCCCTGGATCTGGTCTGCGTGCAAGTCCATGGTCAGCACGCGCTCGACACCCACGGCCTGCAGCATGTTGGCCACGACCTTGGCCGTGATCGGCACGCGGGTGGAGCGCGGGCGGCGGTCCTGGCGGGCGTAGCCGAAGTAGGGAATCACCGCGCAGATGCGCTCGGCCGATGCACGCTTGAGGGCGTCCACCATGACCAGCAGTTCCATCAGGTTGTCGTTGGTCGGTGCGCAGGTCGATTGCACGACGAAGACGTCGCGCGTACGCACGTTCTGCTTGATCTCGACGGCGACTTCTCCATCGGAGAAGCGACCCACGTCGGCTGCACCCAGCGTGGTGCCGAGGTGCTGAACGATTTCAGCGGCCATGCCAGGATTGGCATTGCCGGTGAAGACCATGATGTCAGGATGATGTGAATGCATTGAGCGCCCCAGTACGATGGGTTTGCCTTGACGCGAAAGACGTTTGGCAGGGGAGGAAGGACTCGAACCCTCGCATGCCGGAATCAAAATCCGGTGCCTTTACCAACTTGGCGACTCCCCTACACAGGCCCTCTGCCGCAGGCAGACAGCCTATAAACTCTCATCTTTGAGCCAATCCTTGAGGGGATGGGCCTGCAGATTCCTGCAAACTCTGACATTCCAGATGCCTGGGGCATTCTCGAAGTCGATTGTTTGCGTCAGTGGTGCAAATACTGCACTTCCCGAGCCCGTCATTCTAGCACGCAGTTTGAAGGACTTGAGCCAATCAATGGCTTTTTTCACTTCAGGCTGCAGCCTTTCGGCGACGGGCTGCAAGTCGTTCTGGCCAAAGCCATAGTGATCTGCAGCAAAGTCTGCGATTGTAGCATGGGCATGATCGCGCTTGAGGTCGGGGGCGCGGAAGATGGACAGGGTTTCCAGTCCCGCCTCGGGCTTGACCACCACGAACCGCTGGGGCGGCAGGGCATGGCTGTGCTCCAGCGGCGTGATGTGCTCGCCTATGCCCTCCACCCAGGCGGAGCTGCCGCACAGAAAGAAGGGCACATCTGCGCCCAGGCCCAGTCCAATGCGCTGCAGTTCGCGCCGGGTCAGGTTCAGTTGCCACAGGCGGTTCAGCGCCATGAGGGTGGATGCCGCATCCGACGATCCTCCGCCCATCCCGGCCTGTGCCGGCAGGCGCTTTTCCACGCCTATGTGCACGCCCTGGCTGCAGCCGGTGGCCTGTTGCAGCGCGCGTGCGGCCCGCATGATGAGGTCGTCGGCAGGAAGGGCCATGCCCGAGAGGTCCTCGCGGCTGACGTTGCCGTCGCCGCGCTTGTCGAAGTGCAGCGTGTCGTGCCAGTCCAGCAGCATGAAGACCGATTGCAGCAGGTGGTAGCCATCGTCTCGGCGGCCGGTGATATGGAGGAACAGGTTGAGCTTGGCCGGAGCCGGCACGTCGTGGAGCGAGCGCATGGGCTGGAGAGGATGAGAGGGATGGAGGCGGGTGCGGCGGGATGGGGGTGCAGAGGGCGCGCCCGGCGCAAATCAGGGTGTGTCGAGCACGATGCGCAGCGCTGCCGGCGGCTGCGGGTCATGGCGCCGGGCGGACAGGCGGCCCTGCTCCATGCGGGAGAGGTCGACCTGCCAGCCTGCGGCTGCGGTGGCCCGGCCCTGCAGCCAGTCGAACAGGGCGGCGATGGGCAGGTCGCTGCCCGTCAGCTCTTGCACCAGCGTGGGCAGCGAGTCCGAGGTCTTGCGGTCCTCGCCTTGCTGCAGGCTGGCCTGTCCTGGAGCCCAGAGCAGGCGTGCCAGCGTCGATCCCAGGGGGGTGAACAGCAGCAACTCGCCGCGCTGGGGTGTGCCCAGCAGCTCGAAGCCTGCGCTGAAGGATTGGTTCTGCGCATCTTCCACCTGCAGCGCCAGTCGGCCCGACCAGTGCCCGGCGGCGGCCGGTGCTGCTGCATCGGCCTGGAGCTGGCGGGGTGGCAGGGCGCAGCCGGCCAGAGTCAGCAGCGCCGTGGCAGCAGCCGTGGCGCACAGCTGCCGGCGGATGAGCATGGGGCGCAAACGATGGGGCACGGCGCGGCGGCTCAAAGCGAGACGCCCAGGCGGCGCAGGGTGTCGCGCAGCGTGGTGTTGTCGGGGCTGGAGGCCAGGCCCTGGCGCCAGATCTTCTGCGCGCGTTCGCGATCGCCCTTGACCCAGAGCACCTCGCCCAGGTGCGCCGCGATCTCCACGTCGGGGCGGGAGGCGTAGGCGCTTTCAAGCAGCTTGAGCGCTTCGTCCAGGTTGCCTTGGCGGAATTTCACCCAGGCCAGGCTGTCGGTGATGAAGGGGTCGCCTGGCGACATCTCCAGCGCCTTGCCCACGAGCTTTTCTGCTTCGTCCAGATGGATGCCGCGCTCGGCGAAGGAGTAGCCCAGCGCGTTGTAGGCATGCTGGAAGTCGGGCCGACGCGCGATGATACCGCGCAGCAGCCGCTCCATTTCGTCATGCTTGCCGATGCGCTCCGCGAGCAGGGCCGTGTCGTAGGCCAGTTCGGCGTCTTCGGGGTCCTGTTTTTGCAGCTCGGCCTGCAGCGCATAGGCCTGGGCATTCTGATTGGCGTCGCGCAACAGCTGCACTTCGGCCAGACGCTTGAGCCGTTGCTGACTGGGGCCGCTGGCAGGCACGGCTTCGATCAGGGCGCGCGCTTCCTTGAGCTTGCCCTGGCGTGCAAGCAGGCTCGCTCGGCGCGCCTGCACGCTCAGCAGGTTGGGGGCATCGTCGATGCGGCGCAGCAGGGCATCGGCCTCGTCGAACCTGCCTTGCTTTTCAGCGATCTGTGATTGCAGCAGGTAGTACTGGGACTGGCCAGCGCTGCGCGCCACGCCGGCAGGAATCTGCGGCACGAGCTTGCCGAAGCGCTCGGTGGATGCCTGAGCCGCACCCACATCGTTCGTTTGCAGCTGCAGGGCGGCCAGCGTGGCCCAGGCTTCGGCGTAGTCGGGCGAATCCATGGTGATGGAGACCAGTTGCTGCCGGGCCTCGTCCAGGCGCTGCTGACCCAGCAGCACGCGGGCATAGGCCATGCGCATCTGGGCTGACGGGTTCTTGGCCAGGTAGCGCTTGACGATGGGTTCCGCCTCCGGCATGCCGGCTTCCAGCAGCTCCATGGACAGCAGGGCCACGGGGCCTGTGTCGGGCGTCAGCGCCTGGGCCTTTTGCACGGCCTGCATGGCTGCGGCCTTTTGCCCGGCGCCCAGGCGCATGTGGCCGATGGTGGCCCAGGCCAGCGGGCCGCTGGCCGGATTGTCGGTTTCGCCGGCCATAGCCTGCTCGACCACATCGGCAGCAAGGGCCTTGTCGCTGGCGTTGTTGTAGAGCTGGGTGATGCCCAGATAGGTGGCAGGCTTGGACGGAGCGGGCGTGGCCTCGATCTCGCGCTTGAGATAGCTGCCGGTATCGGCGATGCGGTTCAGCGCAACGAGGATCTGGAGCACGAAGCGGTTGGCATCGCGTGACTGGGGAAAGGCGTCCAGCCAGGCGCGGGCATTGGCCAGTGCGCGCTCACCGGAGCGCGACTGCAGCGCCAGTTCCGTGCCACGGCGGTACAGCTGCTCGCTGCCGCTGGTGCGCGCAGCCTCCATCATCATGGCCTGGGCATCGCCCAGCGCGCCTTCGCTGGCAGCGATTTCGCCGACCAGGATCTCGTAGAACAGTTCGGCGTTGAGCGCTGCGCGCTCCTCTTCGGCAGACGCGGCGGCGGACGATGGAGGTTCCGGGGATTCCGTCTCGATGGTGGCTGCGGTCTTGCCAGGCAGAGCCCAGGCAGTGGCGGAACCCATGGCCAGGGCTGCTGCCACGGCGAGTCCCTGAAGGCGAAGGCGATGATCCATCGAATCATAATAATCGAAGCCTCGGCCCGCATTTCGCACAACCTCAGTACAACCCGGATCGCATGCCCGAATTGCCAGAAGTAGAAGTCACGCGGCGTGCGTTCGCCTCGCAGATCGCCGGAGCGCGCATTGAATCCGTGGCGCTGGGCAAGCCATTGCGCTGGCCTCTGGGCATTGCCCCCGAGCTTCTGACCGGGCGCGAGGTGCACAGCGTGCGCCGGCGCGGCAAGTACCTGCTGATGCAGCTGAGCGAAGGCCTGCTCATGCTGCATCTGGGCATGTCGGGCAGCCTGCGTTTCGTGGCGCCGCACGAGCTGCCGCTGGGTCCGGCGGGCGCGCATGACCATTTCGATCTGCACACCAGCAAGGGCCAGCTGCGCCTGCACGATCCGCGCCGGTTCGGTGCGGTGATGTATGTGCCGGCCGAGAACGATCCCTGGGCGCGCAGGCTGCTGGACCATCTGGGAATGGAGCCGCTGGATGACAGCTTCCTGTTCGAGACCTTCAAGGCCGGTCTGAAGGCCAGCCGTACGCCCATCAAGCAATTGCTGCTGAGCGGCAGCGTGGTGGTGGGCGTGGGCAATATCTATGCGTCCGAAGTGCTGTTCATGGCACGCATTGCGCCCACGCAGCCGGCCTGCGAGGTGGGGCCGCGCAAGGTGCGCCGGCTGTTCGAGGAGATTCGCCGCGTGCTGGAACTGGCGGTGGAGCAAGGGGGCACGACGCTGCGTGATTTCTCGGCGCCCGACGGCATGGCAGGCCACTTCCAGCTGCAGGCCAAGGTGTATGGCCGCGAGGGCCAGCCCTGCACGCATTGCGGCTCGCCCATACAGCTGCTGCGCCAGGGCCAGCGCAGCACCTACTTTTGCGCGCGGTGTCAGAAAGCGTGAGATGGCCTCAAAAAGAGGAGCGGATTCTCAACGTCTCGTAACGCTTGTGGAGGCCAATCTGCGCGAGATTCATATCGGGTCTGTGCGGGAGGCTCACATTTCTGAAAAATCACCCCTCAGCCGCGCTGGATTGATGGTGAAATATTGTTTCATTTGTAAATAAACGATGTTTTGCCCTGAATCCCCCCGTTCCAGGGGCCGGCCTTGGGGCGCTGCTGCGGGCAAAACGGGGCGACGGTGCTATATTTTGATGAGAAAAGGCATCACGCTTGCGGCGCAATGTCGAGGCGATCACTAAGCATCGGCAGGCATTGGCGATGCAATGGCGGGGGAAACACGTGGGACCATCATTCAACGAGCAATTCGACCAGCACGGCGCATGGCGCCGTGGCTTTGCGCAGCAATTGCATGCGCTGCGCGAATGGTTGCAGTCCCAGGAGCTGCTGGATGTCGCTGTGCAGGAGCGGCTGCAGCGGCTGGAAGCCCAGGTGCGCGGCGACAAGGTCATGGTGGCCTTCGTGGCCGAGTTCTCCCGCGGCAAGTCCGAGCTGATCAACGCAGTCTTCTTCGCCCACTACGGCCGCCGCCTCATGCCGGCCAGCGCAGGTCGCACCACCATGTGCCCGGCCGAGCTGGGCTGGGAAGCCGAACTGCAGCCCAGCCTGCGCCTGCTGCCCATCGATACGCGCGAATCGCTGGAAAGCCTGGGCCAGTGGCGCGCCCGGCCGGAGGCCTGGCTGCAGCTGCCGCTGGATGTGAACAATGCCCAGCAGATTGCCGACACGCTGGCCAAGGTGGCCGAGGTGCGCAAGGTGTCGGTGGATCTGGCGCGAACCTGGGGCTTCTGGCATGACGATGACCAGGGCGGCAATCCCTTCGTGGATGAGCAGGGCCTGGTGGAGGTGCCCATGTGGCGCCACGCGCTGATCAACATGCCCCATCCCCTGCTCAAGCAGGGGCTGGTCATTCTGGATACGCCCGGCCTGAATGCCGTGGGTGCCGAGCCCGAGCTGACCGTCAACCTCATCCCCCAGGCCCATGCCGTGGTCTTCGTGCTGGCGGCCGATACCGGCGTGACCAAGTCCGACCTGGCCATCTGGCGCGACCATGTGCTGCCGCCCGATGCGGCGTCGGGCCAGCAGGCACTGGCCGATTCGCGTCTGGTGGTGCTCAACAAGATAGATACGCTGTGGGATAGCCTCAGCTCCGCGACGCAGGTGCAGGCCCAGCTGCAGCGCCAGCGCCAGGAATCGGCCCAGATGCTGGGCCTGCCTGTGGAGCGGGTGTTGCCCGTGTCGGCACAAAAGGGCCTGGTGGCCAAGGTCTCCGGCAACGAGGCGCTGCTGCAGGCCAGCGGGCTGCCCATGTTCGAGAACATGCTGGCCGAGGGCATCATGGGCCAGCGCCAGAAGGTGCTGCAGACGGCTGTCAGGGCCAATGTGCAGCAGTTGCAGGCCGAGGTGGAGCGCGTGCTCAATATCCGCCGCCGCGACCTGGACGACCAGATGGCCGAGCTGCGCAGCCTGCGCGGCAAGAACGCCAGCGTGATTGCCTCCATGCGCAACCGCATCGAGAGCGAGCAGCGCGATTTCGATGCCAGCGCCGCCAGGATCCAGGCCGTGCGCCTGGTGCACATGCGCATGCTGCGCGACATCTTCCGCCAGCTCGGTTCCAGCGCGCTCAAGCAGGAACTGGTCGATCTCAAGGAGGCGCTGGAGCAGCGCGGCCTGAAGCTGGGCGCGCGCAAGGTCTACGCGGAAACCTTCGAACGCCTGCGCACCGTGGCGACCCGGGCCCAGGCGCAGGCCGGCGAGATCCAGTCCATGCTGGGCGCGACCTTCAAGGAACTTAATGCCGAGTTCGGCTTCTCGCTGCAGGCTCCTGCGCAGCTGGAGCTGACCGAGTTCGGCGGCGACCTGCAGCGCATCGAGGCCAGCTACACCCAGTACCTGGGCCTGGGCCACGCGCTCAGACGCAGCAATCCCGCGTTTGCCCAGCGGCTGATCAAGGCCCTTGCCATGCGTCTGCGCACGGTCTTCGAGTCTGCGGCCAACGACGTGGACATGTGGAGCAAGTCCGCCACGGCCCAGCTGGATGCCCAATTGAAAGAGCGCAAGCGCAGCTTTGCCCGCCGCATCGAAGCGGTGGACCGCATCCAGAATGCGGCTTCGGGCCTGGTCGAGCGCATTGCCGAAATCGAGGCCGCCGACGAACAGCTCACGGCCTTGCAGCTGCAGCTGGGACAGGCCACCATGGAACTGCTGCAACCCCTGTCGCCCACGCCCGCCTTCCCCGGCCTGGCAAAGGCTGCACAGGAAACTTCACTGACTGCTTGATATCTTGACCTTTCCCTCGATTGCCACGCCCGTCGTGCAGTGGCAGGCGTCGCATGGACGCAATCACCTGCCCTGGCAGCAGACGCGCGATCCCTACCGCGTCTGGCTCTCTGAAATCATGCTGCAGCAGACCCAGGTGAGCACCGTGCTGGGCTACTACCAGCGCTTCCTTGATGCCTTTCCCGATGTCGCCAGCCTCGCGGCCGCGCCGCAGGATGCCGTGCTGGCGCTGTGGAGCGGCCTGGGCTACTACAGCCGCGCGCGCAACCTGCACCGCTGCGCCCAGGCCGTGGTCCAGGAGTGGGGTGGTGCCTTTCCACGCAGGGCCGAGGATCTGGCCACGCTGCCCGGCATAGGCCGGTCCACGGCCGGCGCCATCGCGTCCTTTTGCTTTTCCGAGCGCGTGCCCATCCTCGATGCCAATGTGCGGCGCGTGCTCACGCGCGTGCTGGCCTTCGATGCCGATCTGGCCGTGGCCAGGAACGAGCGCGAACTGTGGGACCTGGCCCAGCAGCTGTGCCCCACCGAGGACCTGCAGCAGGCCATGCCCCGCTATACCCAGGGCCTGATGGACCTGGGTGCCACCATCTGCACGCCGCGCAAGCCCAGCTGCCTGGTCTGTCCGCTGCAGCCGCAGTGCCGGGCGGCCCGCTTCGGCAATCCCGAAAACTACCCCGTGCGAACGCGCAAGCTCAAGCGCAGTTCCGAGGCCTGGTGGCTGCTGATCGCCGTGGACGGGCAAGGCCGCGTCTGGCTGGAGCGCCGCCCGCAGCAGGGCATCTGGGCGGGCCTTTATGCGCCTCCCGTGTTCAATGAACGCGAGGCGCTGGAGCAGGCCGCCGCACGGCACTGGCCCGCCGCACGATCCGCCGACTGGACCGAGCTGCCGGCTTTCCTGCATGTGCTCACCCACCGTGATTTGCATCTGCATCCGGTGCGCGTGCCTGTCCATGGCAGCGGCCCGGATGCTGCCATGGCAGACGGCCAGGGCTGCTGGGCCGATGCCAGGGCCTGGGCCGACATGGGCCTGCCGGCCCCGGTGCGCAAGCTGCTGGATGCGCAGTTTGCGGGCTGAAGCCCAAGGCCGCCGCGTCTTCCTAGAACGTGCGGCGCGGCAGGAGCAGGGCGCAGCGCAGCAGCATCCACGCCAGCCATTGTTCACGTGCGCCCGGCTTGCGCCGTGCGCGTGCGGCGGCCTCGGCAATGTGCAGACGCAGGCTGAACAGGGCCTGGCGGTCGCCCCTTTGCACCGCCTGGTGCCAGGCCTGCTCGCAGCGCTGGCGTTCCAGCGCCTGATCGAGCGGGCTGCGCACGCCGGGCACATCGGCCGTGCCAGGGGTGTCGGTGAGGACGTTCATGGCTGCAGCGCTCCCACGGTTGGGCGGGTGCCTGCGTCTGCATCGCCGCGGTCGCCATCCTGCCGGCCAAAGGCATACCAGTCCACATGCCGTGTGCAGACCATGATCAGGGCCAGCACGGCGAACAGCGCGATGGAGCCCACGATGAGCGCGCTTTGCTCCAGCTGCAGCAGCACATACAGCAGGCCGTAGAGCGAGGCGATTCCCGCAGCAAACGGCAGGCCGCGCTGCAGGCTGCCCAGGATGTGGCTGGCGTAGTAGGCCAGCAGCAGCACGCAGGCCGAGGCAGCAATGCCGTATGCGCTGGCAAATCCCATGTGCTCCGACAGGCTGATCAGCAGCAGGAAGAAGCTGCACAGCGCCGATCCCACCAGCAGGTACTGGATGGGGTGCACGCGCAATTGCTTGAGCACCTCGAACAGGCCGACGGCCACAAAGGTCAGCACCACGAAGAGCAGGCCGTACTTGGTGGCCCGGTCGCTCAGCGAGTAGGCGTTGATGGGGTCCACGAAGTCGGTGTCCAGCGACTCCAGGCAGGGGCCGCTGCTGGGCGCGTGCGCCGTGGCGGCGTATTCCTCCACGTCGCGGCGGCCTGGCTGGCACAGCGGCTGCTGGTCGGTGAAGGCCTGGCGCGCCGAAGAGGCCAGTGCCGAGAGATTCCAGCTGGCGTTGAATCCCTTGTCGCTGACTTCACGCCGGTTGGGCAGGAAGCTGCCGCCGAACGAGGGGTGGGGCCAATCGGCCGACAGCTGGACCTGGCTGTGGCTGCCCAGCGGCACGAAGGCCAGCTTTTCGGTGCCCACCAGTTCCAGGGCAATCTTCAGCTCAAGGGGTTCGTCCTTCTTGAGCAGGGCAGGCGCCAGCTCCGCCTGCAGGCCTTGCGAGTAGCGTTCCAGCGAGGTACCGGGTCCCACGTCCAGGCTCTTGCCGCCGGCCTCGATGGTGGCCGAGCGTATGCCGCGCGGATCGGTCAGCGACAGCGCCACGCGCAGTGCGCCGCAGCGCACGGCCTGGTTGGCTGTCGCTTCGATGGACGGCTTTTCCAGGTACTGCGCGGCATGGGTGAAGCTGGCGCTGATGCTGTCCTGCATGGCGTAGGTGCTGACCTGGTGCAGGCCGCGCGAGCGCTCTTCCATGCGTGCCGTTGCCTCATGGCGCAGTTGGTCGGGCAGCAGCATGCGCTGGAACTGGCGCGTGGTCCATTCCGTCTTGCTGCCCTTTTCTATGCCGGTAGTCTCGGTGCAGTTTTGCACCAACACCGGTCCCATCAGCGTCTGGCGTCCGGCCAGGCTGGCGACCACGCCCTGCACGGCGTTGTTGCGGTTGCGTATGCGGTCGCGCACCACGTCATGTACCAGGCCCAGGCCCAGCATCAAAAGGCCCAGCATGACCAGCAGGGCCACGCCTTTGGCAAGAAGTCGGTTCTTCATTCCACATCCCGTTCGTTGATCGTGGACGCAGTCTGGGCGGGGGCTGTGTGGCCGGAATGAAGTCTGTGAAGTGAAGGTGAAGTCGGATTCGCGCCTCCAAATCCGAGTGAGCAGGCCCTGGCGGTCAGGGTGCCCGCAGTGGCCAGTTCAGCGTGACACGCAGCCCGGGCTGGGCGTTGGTGGCCTGCATGCTGCCGCCGTGCAGCAGCATGATGCGCAGCACGATGGACAGGCCCAGTCCCGTGCCGCTGCGCTCCCCGTTGGGGCGGGGGGTGGTGAAAAAGCGTTCGCCCAGCCGGCCGAGTAGCGCCTCGGGCACACCGGGGCCGTGGTCGCGCACGCTGACGCGGCCGGGCTCCAGGTCCACGTGGATGCTGCTGCCTTCGGGGGCGAAGTCGATGGCGTTGCTCAGCAGGTTGCTGAGGGCCAGCACCACCAGGTCCTGCTCCCAGGGGCCGCTGCTGTCCTGGCCGTGCAGCACCAGCTGGATGCGGCGCTGGTGCGCTGCGCTGTGCACTTGCGCCATGGCCTGTTCGGCACAGGCCTGCAGGCTGCAGGCCGTGTGCGCGTGCAGGGCGCGGCGCTGCTCCAGCTGGCTCAGGCGCAGCAACTGGTCCACGAGGTTCTGCAGGCGCTGGCACTGGTCCACCACCTGGCGCGCGAACAGCTCGCGGTCGGCGGCGGGCAGGTCTTCCTGCAGCAGCTCGCCTGCGCCACGGATGGCGGCCACGGGGCTCTTGAGTTCGTGCGTGAGGGCGCGCACATAGCCCTCGATGTAGTCGCGCCCCTCCAGGCGGCTGCGCATGTTCTCCATGGCGCGGGCCAGTTCGCCCAGCTCGCCGGGCATGCGTGGCGCCTCGGGCATGGGCGGGGCGGTGGTGGGGGAGGCGGCCTCGTTGAGCGTGGGCGCCTGTACCTGCTGGGCATAGCTGCGCAGGCGCCGCACATGGATGACCAGCCACCAGGTCACGGCAAAGCCCACGCCGGCCGACAGCAGCAGGAACAGCAGGCCGCCGCGCAGCATCTTGCTTTCCGCGCTGTCAACGATCTTCTGCACCGAGTGCGCGGGCTTGGAGGCCGTGAGCACGCCCGCAATGCGGCCTTCCACCATGATGGGTGCCGACACATACATGACGCTGCTGGCCTCGTCGTTCTGCACCTCGCGCGTGGTGCGTGCGCCGTATTCGCCGCGCAGCGTGCGGTGCACGTCGCGCCAGCGCGAGTAGTCGGCGCCCTGGTCCAGGCCGGCCGAGTCGAACAGCACCAGGCCTTGCTGGTCGGTGATGGTGACGCGCATGTCCAGGCTGGTCTTGCGCGTGTCCCAGATCCAGACCTTGACGGTCTGGTTGGCATAGGCCTGCATGTGGTGCGCGAAGCGGCTGTCCGCGGGGCTTTGCTGCAGCACGCCGCTGGCCATGTCGTCGCTGGCCAGCGCGGCCAGGGCGTAGGCGGTTTCGACCAGCGTGTCCTCGGTCACCTTGCGCACGCTGGGCTTGACCTCGACCATGAAGACGCGCAGCACGAAGAATGCGGCCAGGCCATTGATGACGAAAAAGGCGAAGAACAGCCGCAGTCCGAGGCGCATGGCGTGCGGCGGCGCGTCAGCCCGGCAGCGTCAGGCTGTAGCCCATGCCGCGGTGGGTGGTGATGAAGTCCTGCTGCGGCACCTGGGCACGCAGCTTGGCGCGCAGGGTCTTGACGTGGGTGTCCACGGTGCGGTCCGTGCTGTCGCTGTCCTGGCCCCAGATGCTGTCGAGCAGGAACTCGCGGCTCAGGATGCGCCCGGGGCGCTCCAGCAGGCAGCGCAGCAGCTGGTACTCGCGCCGCGTCAGCTCCAGGGGCACGCCCTGCATGCGCACGCGCTGGCCTTGCGTATCGATGCTGAACAGGGGATCTGCCGGCGGCGCTGTGCTGGCTGTGGGCGCGGGCTGCAGGCGCTGCGCACGGCGCAGCAGGGCGCGGGTGCGGGCCACCAGCTCGCGCGGGCTGAAGGGCTTGGTCAGGTAGTCGTCGGCGCCCAGCTCCAGGCCCAGCACGCGGTCCATTTCCTCGCCGCGTGCGCTGAGCACCAGCAGCGGCACGGCGGCGCTGGCCTGGCGCAGCTCGCGGCACCAGTCCAGGCCGTTGCCATCGGGCAGGCCCACGTCCAGCAGCAGGGCATCGGGCGGCTGCGCCTGCCATTGCGCGCGTGCGTCTGCCAGCTGCAGGCAGTGGCGCACGGCGATGC
This sequence comes from Delftia sp. 11MD, assembly GCF_050907895.1. Classification (NCBI taxonomy): domain Bacteria; kingdom Pseudomonadati; phylum Pseudomonadota; class Betaproteobacteria; order Burkholderiales; family Comamonadaceae; genus Delftia; species Delftia sp. 11MD. The sequence continues at coordinate 1,352,293 of NZ_CP194333.1, forward strand.
CGTCGCGCTCCAGCGCATAGCAGACGGTGCGCGCGATGGCGGGATCGTCCTCCACCAGCAACACGCGCGGGGCGTTCGTCATCGGCATGCCTTGCATCGCAGTACTCCGGGAGCGGACCCTGGCGCTTCAGATGTCGTGCGCAAGCAGGTCGGCAGGCTTGGGGGTGGGCCGGCTGTCCAGCGAGCGGTGCCGGCACAGCGTGGGCCAGCGCGGGGCGAAGTGCCGCGCCAGTTCCTCGACCAGGAAGACCGAGCGGTGCTGGCCCCCCGTGCAGCCGATGGCCACGGTGACATAGCTGCGGTGGTTGCTGGCCATCATGTCCAGCCAGGACTCCAGGAACTGCTGGATGTCTCGGCGCATCTGGTCCACGCCGGGCTGCTGGCGCAGGAACTCGGCCACGGGCGCGTCCATGCCGGTCAGCGGGCGCAGCTGGGGTTCGTAGTGCGGGTTGGGCAGCATGCGCACATCGAACACATAGTCGGAATCCGAGGGCAGGCCGTGCTTGAAGCCGAAGGACTGGAAGACCAGGGTCATCTGGCCCACCGGGGCCGCAATCAGCTCCTTGATATAGCTTTGCAGCTGGGACGAGCGCAGGTGGCTGGTGTCGATGACATGCGATTTCTCGCGCAATTCGCCCAGCAGTTCGCGCTCGGTTTCTATGTCCTGCACCAGGGCGCGGCGGCCCTCGGCGACAGGCCCTTGCGACAGAGGATGGCGGCGCCGCGTTTCGGAGAAGCGCCGCACCAGGGTGCCCGTGGTGGCGTCCAGAAAGACCAGGTGGGGCACGACACCCTGGCGCTGCAGCCGCTCCAGCTGCCCGGGCAGGTGGGGCAATCCCCCGGCGCTGCGCGCATCCATGGCGATGGCCACCTTGTTGCTGTGGCGGCCGTGCTCCAGTTCGACGAAGGCGGACAGCAGCTCGGGAGGCAGGTTGTCCACGCAGTAGTAGCCGGCATCCTCCAGCGCATGCAGGGCGACGGATTTGCCCGATCCGGACATCCCGGTGATCAGCACGATCTCAAGCGACATGGCATCAGCCTCCATTGGTGTTGCGCGCGCCGTTGGCCGCACGGCCCGGCTTGGGCCGGGTACGCTGCGCGTCGGCCTGCGGCCGCTGCCGGCCGGGCCTGCGCGGCGCCGGGCGGGGCGGGGGTGCCTGGCGCGCCATGGCCAGCATTTCGCGGGCATGGGCCATCGTGGTTTCGGACTGGCGCTCGCCGCCCAGCATGCGGGCCAGCTCTGCCTCGCGCGCGGTGCTGTCCAGCGGCTGCACGGTGCTGAGCGTGCCTTGCCGTGCGCGTTGCTTGGCCACCAGATAGTGGTGGTCGGCACAGGCCGCGACCTGCGGCAGATGGGTGACGGACAGCACCTGGCGCGATCGGCCCAGCGCATGCATGAGGCGGCCCACGGTCTCGGCGACGGCGCCGCCCACGCCCGAGTCCACCTCGTCGAAGATCAGCGTGCCGGCCTCGCCCAGCTCGCTGGTGGTCACGGCAATGGCCAGCGAAATGCGCGACAGCTCGCCGCCCGACGCCACCTTGGCAATCGGCTTGGGGCTGGCTCCAGGATGGCCGGCGACCAGGAAGGCCACGCTGTCCACGCCAAAGGCACCAGGGGAGTCGGCCGTGGACAGGGCGGCCTCGAACAGGCCGCCTTCCATGCCCAGGCCCTGCATGGCCTGGGTGATGGCGCGCGACAGGCGCGGCGCAGCCAGGGCGCGTTGCTGCGACAGCACCCGGGCGCTGGCCTGGTAGTGCTGCTGCGCGGATTGCTCTGCAGCGTGCAGGGCCTCGATGTCCACGGCGGCGTCCAGCTGCTGCAGCTCCTGGCGCCAGCCGGCCAGCAGTGCCGGCAGCTCATCGGGCGTGCGGCGGTAGCGGCGCGCCAGCTGCATCCACAGCGACAGGCGCGCATCCAGCTCGGCCAGGCGTTCGGGGTCCAGGTCGGCGCGGCGCAGATAGGCCTGCAGCGAATGGCGCGCATCCTGCACCTGGGCCGTGCACGAGGCCAGCACATCGGCGATGTTCTGGAACTCGGGCTCCAGGTGTTCCTGGTTCTGTATCAGATGGCTGGCACGGCCCAGCGGAGTGATCACGCCGGCCTCGTCGTCCTCCAGCATCTGCAGCGTGGTCTGGGCGGTGTCTATCAGGGTCTGGGCATGCGACAGGCGCGTGTGCTGGGCATTGAGCTCGTCCCACTCGTCGGCCTGCGGGGCCAGCTTGTCGAGTTCGGTGATCTGCCACTGCAGCCGTTCGCGTTCGCGCTGCAGGCTGTCCTGGGCGGATTGCGCATGCTGCAGGGCTTGTCGTGCCTGGCTCCAGCGGCTCCAGCAGGCCTGGACCTCGCGGCTGTCTATGCCCGCATAGGCGTCCAGCAGCGCGCGTGCTGCGTCGGGTCGCGTGAGGCTTTGCCAGGCATGCTGGCCGTGGATGTCGATCAGCTGCTCGCCCAGGGCGCGCAGCTGCGTGGCCGTGGCCGGCGTGCCGTTGATCCAGGCGCGGCTGCGGCCCTGGGTGTCCACCGTGCGCCGCAGCAGCAGGCTGTTGTCCTCGCAGGCCAGGCCTGCCGCCTCCAGCCAGGGGCGCAGCCGCGCGCAGCCGTCGAACTCCACGCAGATATCGGCTTGGGGGCAGCCTTCGCGCACCACGTCGGCGTCGGCGCGGGCGCCCAGGGCCAGCTGCAATGCATCGATCAGGATGGATTTGCCGGCGCCGGTCTCGCCGGTCAGCACGGTGAAGCCCGCATGCCAGTCCAGATCCAGGGCCTGCACGATCACGAAGTCGCGCAGCACGATGCGCTTGAGCGCCATGGTCAGGCGCCTCCCTCGTTCCAGCCCAGTTTCTTGCGCAGCGTGGCGAAGTAGTTCCAGCCCTTGGGGTGCAGAAAGCGCACGCTGTGGTGGGCGCGGCTCACGAGGATGCGGTCGCCGTGCTGCAGCGAGGCCAGCGACTGCATGTCGAAATTGGCGCTGACATCGCGCCCGGCCACGACTTCGATCGTGACCTCGTTGGCATCGGACAGCACGATGGGGCGATTGGACAGGTTGTGCGGCGCAATGGGTGCCATCACCCAGGCGGGGATGGACGGATGCATCATCGGCCCGCCGGCGGACAGCGCATAGGCCGTGGAGCCCGTGGGCGTGGCCACGATCAGGCCGTCGGCGCGCTGGTTGGAGACAAAGCGGCCGCCGACCTCGATGCGCAACTCCACCATGCCGGAGGTGCCGCCGCGGTTGACCACCACGTCGTTCATGGCCAGGGCCTCGAACACGCATTCGCCCTCGCGGATCACGCGGGCGCACATCAGGGGACGCAGGTCCTCTTCGTACTCGCCCTGCAGCATGGGCGTGAGCGTGGCCTCGAAGTCCTCCAGCGCGATGTCGGTGACAAAGCCCAGGCGGCCCTGGTTCACCCCGATCAGGGGCGTTCCGTATTGCGCCAGGTGCCGGCTCACGCCGAGCATGGTGCCGTCGCCGCCGACGACCAGGCCCAGGTCGCAATGCCTGCCCAGGCCATCGACATCGAGGGTGGGGTAGTCTGTGAGCCCTGCGTGCAGGGCCGATTGGGTATCGAGCACGACTTCGCAGCCCTGGCGCCTGAGGAAGTCCGCAATGCGCTCGAGCGCGTTGCTGGCATTCTCGGACGGGGCGCTTGCGCTGGGAGCGTGGTACTTCCCGATCAAGGCAACGTGGCGAAACGTGGACGTCATTTCTGGAAATTACATCATTAAAATCATCACATGCTCGACGAACGTGCCAAGTTGTTGCTCAAAGCGCTGATCGAGCGTTACATCGCTGACGGCCAGCCTGTGGGCTCGCGGACCCTGTCGCGTGCGTCGGGGCTTGAATTGTCGCCTGCCACGATACGCAATGTGATGGCTGACCTCGAAGACCTGGGGTTGATCATCAGTCCGCACACCTCGGCCGGCCGCATTCCGACCGCCCGGGGCTACCGGCTGTTCGTGGACACCATGCTTACGGCGGACCGTGCAGATATCGTGACGCCCGAGCTCGTGCCCGAGCAGCCGCAGAAAGTCATCGCCAACGCCGCCAATCTGCTGTCCAGCCTTTCCCAGTTCGTGGGCGTGGTGCTGGTGCCTCGCCGCACCTCGGTGTTCAAGCACATCGAATTCGTGCGACTGTCGGAGCGGCGCTTTCTGGTCATCATCGTCTCGCCCGACGGTGACGTGCAAAACCGCGTCATCTTCACCGACGTGGATTACTCGGCCTCTCAGCTGATCGAGGCATCGAACTTTCTCAACAGCCACTACGCAGGCTTGGCCATGGAAGAGGTGCGCGAGCGCCTCAAGGGCGAGGTCGAGCTTTTGCGCGGCGAGGTGGCCACCCTCATGCAGGCAGCCGTCAACGTGGGCACGGAGGCCATGACCAGTGCCCAGGAGGACGTGGTCATCGCGGGCGAGCGCAACCTGCTGTCGGTCAGCGATTTCTCCAGCGACATGGGCAATCTGCGCCGCGCCTTCGACCTGTTCGAGCAAAAGACCCAGATCCTCAGGCTGCTGGATTTCTCCAGCCAGGCCGAAGGCGTGCGCATCTACATCGGGGGCGAAAGCCAGGTCGTGCCCTTCGAGGAGCTGTCCGTGGTCAGCGCGCCCTACGAGCTCGATGGCAAGGTGGTGGGCACGCTGGGCGTGATCGGGCCCACCCGCATGCACTACGACCGCATGATCCAGATCGTGGACATCACCTCCAAGCTCGTCAGCAATGCGCTGAGTCACAAGCGCTGAGTCCTGCGGGTTAGGCTCTACAATAGTTGTTTGCCATGGACTGCATCCGTGCTGCCTTGGTGAATCAGGGGCCTTAGCTCATGCTTGGTTAGAGCAGCGGACTCATAATCCGTTGGTGCCCAGTTCGACTCTGGGAGGCCCTACCATCCATTGGTATGAAAAAGCCTGCCGCCTTTCCGGGCGGCAGGCTTTTTTGCTGGGAGCGACGCTGCCGGCTGGCATGGCTGCGCCTGGCTGCCATTGAATGCGACTTCCAGGTTTTTTGCAGAAATATGGCGCTTTTGCCTGGAAGCTCCAAAACCCGCTGCTACAATGCGAAGCGTTGCGGCTGTAGCTCAGCTGGATAGAGTACTTGGCTACGAACCAAGGGGTCGTGGGTTCGATTCCTGCCAGCCGCACCAAAAAACGCAAAGCCCTGAAGTTGAAAGACTTCAGGGCTTTTTCGTTTTCACGGGCCATCCGCTGGGATCCGCTGGGATGACACCCCCGGTCAGGCTTGCTGCGCCTTCGGCAGCACGATGCTGAAGGTGCTTCCCTGGCCTGGCGCGCTTTCTATCTGCAGCTGCCCGCCATGGCGGGCAGCCACGGTGCGGACAAAGGCCAGCCCAAGGCCTGCGCCGTCCAGGTGCTGATGGTGGTCCAGGCGCTCGAAGGGCTGGCTCAGGCGGGCGACGGCCTGCGCATCCATGCCGGGTCCGTGGTCCCGGATGGCGATGCGGCAATGGCCGGCGTCCTGCAGCAGCAGGCATTGCACCGTGGCGCCGCTTGCCGGTTGCCCGTGCGCTCCGTACTTGATGGCGTTGCCGATCAGGTTGACGGCTGCGCGGTGGAGCATGCCCGGGTCGCCCAGCACGGGGCATTCCTGCTCGGGCAGGCTGAATTCCAGCTGCACATGGGCGGCGCTGGCCTGGGCCCAGCAGCTTTCCACGGCCTGGTCCAGCACCAGGCCCAGGTCCAGCTGCTGCTGGCGCAGCGCCTGCTGCTGGGCACGAGCCAGGTGCACGAAATCGTCGGCCAGCTGCAGGGAGGCCTGGGCATAGCCTTCGATGCGCGGGAGCAGCATGCCCAGGTCGGGCGCTTGTACGGAACCACGCTGCATCTCCAGCAAGGTGATGATGGATGCCACGGGCGCCCGGATGTCGTGCGAGATGAACTGCATGGCCTGGTCGCGCTGGGCCTGGGCGCTGCGCAGATCGCTGATATCGACCAGGGTGATCAGCCAGCCCGTGGTGGGCGGAGCCTCGAAGGCCTGGACCAGCAGCATCAGGCTGCGGCCGCGACCGTCGCGCCCCTCGCTGCTGAGCGGCAGGCCGCCGGCGGCAAGCGCCCTGGCCGTGAGCAGCGGGCTGCCGGCTTGCGGGCCGGGCGCCGTGTCCAGCGCCTGCAGGCCATCGAGCAGCCTGGGAAGGGAGTCGCCAGCGCGCAGGTCGTGATCCAGGCTGCGCGCATAGGCATGGGCCGCGGCATTGGCCAGCAGCACATGGCCCTGGCGGTCGCAGACAAAGGTGGGCGAGGGCAGCTGGCGCAGGCTTTCGCTGACGAAATGGTGCAGGGCGCGCAGTTGCCGCGAAGCCTGCTCGACGGCGGCAATGCGCTGGTCCAGCAGGTCGCCGCCCAGGCGCAGCGCGGTGGGCAGGCCCTGGCCCTGCAGGTCTCGCAGTTCCAGCGCCAGAAAGCGGGCGGCGGCGCGCAGGCGCAGCCAGCTCCACAGCGGATAGGCCAGGGCCAGGCCCAGCAGGGCTGCGGCAGGGGCCGTCTGCACCTGCCAGATGCGTGGTGCCAGCCCGGCCAGCGACAGGCAGGCCAGGGCCAGCAGCGCGCAGGCCAGCATGCCGCCCGAAGGGCCCAGCCAGGCCAGGGCCAGCAGGGCCAGCAGCACGGCTGCGGTGTTGAGCGCACGGTCCAGCCCCGCCGAAGCGCGGTGTACGTGCGAGCCCTGCAGGCTGCCGTTGAGCACATGGGCCAGCATTTCCACGCTGGAGATGGGGCGCGCGCTGGCACCCAGCGGTGCGGTGAACTGCGCTCCCAGTCCGGCGGCCGTCGTTCCTATGAGCACGTATTTGCCGCGAAATGCCGCAGCAGGAATGCGGCCGCGCAGCACGTCGATGTACGAATAGGTGGTGAAGGGCGAGCGGTCAAGCGCGCCGTGCTCGGGCCTGGCCTGTGCGAAGGCAATGATCTCCCGCTGGCGGCGCTGCCATGCGGGTGTGCCGGGGTCCAGCGGCGGCACGGGTTCGGGGCGGGCGCATGGGCGGCCGTGCTGGCCCACGCAGTGCAGGGCCAGCGCCATGTGCCACCAGGGCTGCTGCGCGCTGCCTTCAATGGCATGGAAGCTGCGCACGGCGCCGTCGGAATCCACGGGCAGCTGGGTGTGGCCCAGCGCTGCCGCAGCCTGTGCAAAGGCCGGCAGCGGATCCGTACCCGGCGCCACGGGCAAGGCGGTGCGGCCGCTGCGCTGCAGGACGCGCGCCAGCAGCAGATCATCGCCTGGATAGTCCAGATCTTCTTCGCTGAGCATCACGTCCAGGCCGATGGCGCGCGGCGGGGCCTGGCTGATGCGCTCCAGCAGGCCCGCGTGCAAGGCACGCCTCCAGGGCCAGCGGCCTATGGCGTCGATGCTGGCATCGTCGATGGCCACGATGACGATGTCCTGAGATGCCTTGGGGCGGTGCAGCCAGCTGGCCGTGTCCTGCACCAGTCCGTTGATGCGCTCCAGCTGCCCGTCACCGCTGAGCCAGAACACCAGGGACAGCAGTCCCGCCGCCAGCAGCAGCCAGTCCCGCCGCAGCCCCCGGCCACGCGCGGGCGCCGGCTGCACCTGCTGCGCCGGCGTGGCGGGACTGTCAGGCGAAGGCGGCAGGGTGGACAAGCGTGGTCAAGGATTGAACGGGTGCGGTTACTGGCGCTGCAGGCGCTCTCCGCTGCCCGATTGCATCATCTCGCCGCTGGCATCGACGATCCAGCTGCCGGTGCGGAACTGGCGTGCGGCCGAGAAATCGCTGCCCAGGCCGTTGGCGTCCTCGATCTGCAGCCGCAGGTAGTAGCTGCCTGCGGGCAGGTCCTCGGTGCTCCATTGCGGCTGGTCGGTCCAGAGGTCAACCAGCGGCGCGGTGAACTCCTGGTCGCGCGCCACCATCACGTGGTAGCGCTGGCCGGGCTCGCCACTCCAGCGGATCTGGCGGCTGCCCTCGGCGGGGCCGTCGCCCATCTGCAGCGCGCTGGCCGAGGGCTGGGGCGGCACGGCCGCCAGCTGCATGGCCTGGGCTGCGGCGAACGGGCCCTGGTCGGGCTTGCCGTCGGCCAGCGTGCGGATGCTGGCGGCGCGCCAAAGATAGCGGCCGGCCGGCAGCCGGGCCAGCGCGGCTGCGGGCAATGTGCAGTCGTTCAGGTCGCGCGCGTCGATGGCGGGTTCGGCAAAGCCGGCCTGGGCATCGGCAGAAACGACCTGGATGCGGTAGCGCACGGCGCCCACCACCTTGGTGCACTGCAGGCCGGCGCGGCCCAGGCCCACGGTGGCGTCGGCCTGCGGTGATTCGTACAGCGGCGGCACGGGATGGGCCTTGACGCGCAGGGCGCGCCGGCTGGCCGCACCCGGAATGCCCTGGGCGTCGATGCCGCGCAGGGACAGTACATAGTCGCCATCGTCCACGCCTGCCAGGCGCAGCGGTGAGGCCGTGGCCTGGAAGCTGGCGCTGCGCAGCACCTGGGTCATGTCCGCGTCGCGCGACAGCTGCAGCTGGTAACGCACGGCGCCGGGCAAGGCCGGCAGGGGCAGGCTGATCCAGTTGGCGTCTTCCGCCAAGGCGGGCCAGGCGGTGATGTCAGGCGCGCCCAGCATGGGGCGGGGTTGGCCGACGCGGCCGTCTGCCGCCACGGCCACGCCCTGGCCGGGGTGCAGCAGCGCATCGCCGGAAGGTGCGCCAGAGGCGTCCGAGCCCACGGCGACCGTGCCTTCGTCGACGGCGGCCGCTGTCCTGCCTGCCGCATCGGTCTGCACCAGGAAACGCGTGCCGCGCACGCTGGTCGATGCCGCAGGCGTGCGCACTTCGAAGCGGCGCTGGGCATTGCCCTGCTCGGGGGGGACCGAGGCCTCCACGCTGCCTTCTCGCAGGTCGATCACGGACTGCAGGCTGCCGGCCCGGCCCTTGCGGCGCATCTGGCGCAGCAGGACATCGGACTGCGACTGCACGCGCACCAAAGAGCCATCGGCCAGGCGCACGGCCACAAAGGCGTCCGGCGCAAGCTGCAGTCGATCGCCTTCCTGCAGCGTCTGTCCCCTGCGCAGGACCTGGCCTGCGTCTTCGGCCGAGCCGCTTTGCGTGTCGGCCAGATGGTCGAGCGCGCGTGTGCTGCGCGCATCGCCCTGCACGAATTCCACGGAGGCCACGGCGGCGCGCAGCAGGCGCACGGGAATCTCCAGCACGGAGCCGGGCCGCAGGCGATACGGGTTGGTCACGCCGTTGTGCTGCTGCAGCTGGGTCCACTGGCGTGCATCGCCCAGGTAGCGGCTGGCCAGCTGTTCCAGGGTGTCGCCTGTGGCCACGCGGTGGGCGAGCATGTCGCCGCCGCTGGCGGCGGGTTTGATCTGGGCCTGTGTGGCGGCAGCGCCCAGCAGGGCCAGGCTTGCCAGCAGGCAGGCCCGCGCGACGGGCCCGCGCAGGCTGGCGGCGAGCAAGAGTCTGTTCATGGTGTTTGAGGTGCCGCCTGCAATGCCTCGTCAGGCACGTCCAGGCGGTAGCCGTAGCCGTACACGGCGCTGATGGCGTAGGGCTGACCGGCGCGCAGGTTCAGCAGCGCGCGCAGGCGCGAGATATGTGTGTCCAGCGAGCGCGACTGCACTTCGGCGTTGTGGCCCCACACGGCTTCGCGCAGGTGTTCGCGCGACAGCAGGCGGCCCTGGTTCTGGAACAGCGTCAGGGCCAGCGTGTACTCGCGGTGCGTCACCTCGATGGGCTGGCCATTCATTTCCAGGCTGTTGGTGGTGGTGAGGAACCGGAAGGGGCCGAACTCCAGCACGCTTTGCGTATTCACCGGATAGGCGCGGCGCAGCAGGGCGGCCATGCGCGCGCGCAGCTCGCCGTGGCGCACGGGCTTGACCATGAAATCGTCTGCGCCGCAGGACAGGCCTTCGACGATGTCGGCCTCTTCGCTGCGGTGGGTGATGATGAGGATGGGCAGCTCGCGGCTCACATGTCCGCGCGTCCACCGCACCAGGTCCGTTCCTTCCATGTCCGGAAGGTGCCAGTCCACGATCAGAAGGTCGAAGCTCTCGCGGCGCAGTTCCAACTGCAGGGCCGAGCCCGTCTGGTAGGTGTGGCAGCTGTGGCCCGTCTCCAGCGCAACCTGACGCAGCATCTCCAGTTGCAGCGGATCATCGTCCAGAGCAGCGATACGCATCCCAATGTCCTTTCACGCAAGCGCCAGAATCCCGGGCGCAGGGCTTGCGGGCAAGACTGCCCGCAAATATGCGGTTTCTCAAGCGAAGCTTACCCTTACTCCGAAGCATCGCGCAGTTGCTGCAGGGCGGCCAGCACCAACTGCGCGTCGGCGGGCTGCAGCCGGGACTGCAGTGCGGACAGGGCCGCCTCGCCTTCCCTTTGAAGTTGGCCGATGGCCTGGCCGGCTTCCTTGGGGGCGTCGAAGCCCAGGCTTTGCAGCAGCAGCTGGCCGTCGGCAGCCACGAGCTTGAAGTAGAACTTGCCGTCGGCTTCGCGGTATTGCTTGAACTGGGGCAGGGCCTGCTTCGCGGCCTTGGCCTTGGCGGCCACGGGGGCCTGGGCCAGGCTGCGCAGGCCGACGGCCGAGCGCAGTTCTCGGATCAGGGGCAGGGTCTCGCGGCGGGCCTTGGTGGCGCCGGCCTGCAGGATGTCCTCCAGTTCGCCCGGATGGGCCACCAGGTGCTCGTAGCGTTCGCGCATGGGGGCCAGCTCGCGGTCGATGCGCTCGAACAGCTGCTGCTTGGCGTCGCCCCAGGCAATGCCTTCGGCGTACTGGCGGCGCAGCGCCTCGGTTTCTTCCTCGCTGGCAAAGCCCTGGTAGATCTGGAACAGGGCCGAGCCCTCGACTTCCTTGGGCTCGCCGGGCGTGCGCGAATCGGTGGTGATGCTGCCGATGAGCTTGCGCAGCTGCTCGCGCGTGGAGAACAGCGGGATGGTGTTGTTGTAGCTCTTGCTCATCTTGCGGCCGTCCAGGCCGGGCAGCGTGGCCACGTTGTCCTCGACCTGTGCCTCGGGCAGCGTGAAGAACTCGCCGCCATAGATGTGGTTGAAGCTGGAGGCCATGTCGCGCGCCATCTCGATGTGCTGGACCTGGTCGCGGCCCACGGGCACCTTGTGGGCGTTGAAGGCCAGGATGTCGGCAGCCATCAGCACGGGGTACATGAACAGGCCGGCAGTCACGCCGTCATCGGTCTCGGCGCCGTCCGCGTGGTTCTTGTCCACGGCCGCCTTGTAGGCGTGGGCGCGATTGAGCAGGCCCTTGCCGGTCACGCAGGTCAGCAGCCAGCACAGCTCGGGGATCTCGGGGATGTCGGACTGGCGGTAGAAGGTCACATGCTCGGGGTCCAGCCCCGCCGCCAGCCAGCTGGCCGCGATCTCGATGGTGGAGCGCTGCACGCGCGCCGGGTCCTGGCACTTGATCAGTGCGTGGTAGTCGGCCAGGAAGTAGAAGTTCTCCACCTCGCGCGAGCGGCTGGCCGCGATGGCCGGGCGCAGCATGCCGGCATAGTTGCCGAGGTGCGGGGTTCCGCTGGGAGTGATGCCGGTGAGGAAACGGATGGTGCTCATGACGGGAGACTGCGACAGGCAATAGAGAGAAAAGAAGGGAATCTGACGGGCAGGCTGGGCGGGTCTGCCGCGCGTTCAGCGCAGCAGCGCGATCAGCGGCGTCAACGCGAGATCGATCACGGCATAGCCGAGATCCATCAGCGGCCGCAGCCACAGGCTGCCGACCACGCCGGCGATGACCAGTCCCATGACGATGAAGAATCCCCAGGGTTCGATCCGCGCCACCCATTGCGCCTGGCGCCAGGGCAGCAGGCCGACGAGGATGCGCCCGCCGTCCAGCGGCGGCAGCGGGAAGAGGTTGAAGGCCCACATCACCAGATTGACCAGGATGCCGGCGCGGCACATTTCAATGAAGAAGCGCTCGCCCACTCCCGATCCGACCAGAACCACGAGCAGCACGCCCCACATCAGCGCCTGCACGAAATTGGAGGCCGGGCCCGCCAGGGCCACCCAGATCATGTCGCGCTTGGGGTTGCGCAACTGGTCGAAGCGCACGGGCACGGGCTTGGCGTAGCCGAACAGGAAGGCGCCCGAGGTGGCGAAATACAGCAGCAGCGGCATCAGGATGGTGCCGATGGGGTCGATGTGCTTGATGGGGTTGAGCGTGATGCGTCCCATCATGGCGGCCGTGTTGTCGCCGAAGTGGCGTGCGGCATAGCCGTGGGCAGCCTCGTGCACCGTGATCGCGAAGAGCACGGGCAGGGCATAGATGAGTACGGTCTGGATGAGGTTGGAGATGTCCACGGCGGGCATTGTCTCAGACGGCGGCCACCCTTGCCGCTGGGCACCGCCAGAGCCCGTGCGCAGCGCTGCGGCCGACCGGATATGGTGGTTTCCCGCGGATTGGCAACAGCCGCCTCTGTGTTGCAAAATGAAACAGCAATGCGATGGGCGAATCAACAGGTTTTTCACCAAGGCCCTCGGGCCATATGGACAAGAGGTGGCACGTGGGCGTACTGGGCTTGGGCAGGCTGCCGATAGGCTGGCGGCTGGTGATTGCGTTCGGCGGTATCAATCTGCTGGTGTTCACGATGATGGCGGTCACGGTGCTCTCGCTGGGGCAGGCCGAGCAGGCGCTGGCGGCCGGCGGGGCGACCACGGTGGCCGAGCAGGCGCTGGTGCACACGCGCTGGTGGGTGCTGGGCCTGGGGGCGGCCGTCTGCACACTGGCCCTGGTGGCCTGGTTCAGCCTGCGGCGCGGCATCGTGCAGCCGCTGGGCCAGGCCATCCTGATTGCCGAAACGGTGGCCGCCGGCGACCTGAGCCAGGAGTTTTCGACCGAGCTGCAGGGCGACTTCGGCCGCCTGCTGGGCGCGCTGGGCACCATGGAAGACACGCTGACCGAGCTGGTCGGCCGCATCAAGCAGTCCACGGATTCCATCGGCCTGTCGGCCGGTGAGATCGACGCCGGCAACACCGACCTGTCGCGCCGCACCGAGGCCCAGGTCTCGGCGCTGGCCCAGACGGCGGCCAGCATGGAGCAGCTCACGGCCACCGTGCGCCAGAACGCGGAGCGCGCGCATTCGGCCAGCGGCCTGGCCGTCGATGCATCGTCCACGGCCAGGCGCGGGGGGGCCGTGGTGGGCGAGGTGGTGCAGACCATGGAGGCCATCAGCGGCAGCTCGCGCAAGATCGTGGACATCATCCAGGTCATCGAAGGCATTGCCTTCCAGACCAATATCCTTGCGCTGAACGCGGCCGTGGAGGCGGCACGCGCGGGCGAACAGGGCCGGGGCTTCGCCGTGGTGGCCAGCGAGGTGCGCAGCCTGGCCGGCCGTTCGGCCGAGGCTGCCAAGCAGATCAAGGAACTGATCACCACCAGCGTGCGCCAGGTGGAAAGCGGCGCGGGCCTGGTCAACCAGGCGGGGGCCACCATGCAGGAGATTGTCGGCGCCGTGGGCCAGGTCTCGGGCCTGCTCGGCGAAATGTCGCAGGCCCTGCGCGAGCAAAGCGAAGGCATTGCCCAGGTCAACGCCGCCGTGGGCCACATGGACAGCGCCACCCAGGAGAACGCGGCCCTGGTGCATCAGGCCTCGCGTGCGGCCTCAGCGTTGAGCGAGCGCGCCCAGGAGCTGGAGCAGGCCGTGGGCGCCTTCAAGCTCGATGACGAGCCGCAGGATGCTGGCGCTGGCGTGCGGGTGCAGCCGCAGAAGCCGTCGATGGCTCCCGCCGCAGTCTTGTCCGCCGCTGTGACGAGGCCGTTGCAGAGCGCGCCGGCTGCTGCACCCCGGCCCCTGGAGTGGGCGCAGCACTGAACGCCTTTCAGGATCAAGCTGCAAAAACAGACGCCGGGCATGCCCGGCGTTGATGTTTGTGCGGGGGGTGGGGTGATTCAGGTCATTTCCAGGCCCAGGGCCTCCAGGCTGCCCCGGCCTTGCCGCACCACGGTGGGCGGATTGCCCAGGGCCATGGGCACCAGGTCGATCACCGTGGTCGGCTCCGAGGGGCAGGCACCTGCATCGACGATGGCATCGAGCTCGTGGGGAAAGCGCTCCAGGATGGCATCCGCGTCATGCAGGGCCTCGGTCTCTCCGGGCGGGATCAGCGTGGTGGCGATCAGCGGCTCGCCCAGCTGCTCCAGCAGCAGCTGCGTGCCCTTGCGGTCCGGCACGCGCAGGCCGATGGTCTTGCGCGAGGGGTGGCTCAGGCGCTTGGGCACTTCCTTGGAGGCTTCCAGGATGAAGGTGTAGGGGCCCGGCGTGGCCAGCTTCAACAGCCGGTACTGGCGGTTGTCCACGCGCGCATGGCTGGACAGCTCCGACAGGTCGCGGCACAGCAGCGTGAGGTGGTGCTTGTCGTTGATCTGGCGGATGCGGCGAAGCCGCTCCACCGCAGGGCGGTCGTCCAGATGGCAGACCAGTGCATAGCTGGAGTCCGTGGGAATGGCCAGGATGGCGCCCTGGCGCAGCATGTCGGCGGCCTGCTTGATGAGACGGGGCTGGGGATTGTCGGGGTGGGCTTCGAAGCGTAGGACCATGGTGTGCGTTGTTTGCGGGAAGGGCTCAGGCCGGCTGAATGCGCTCGCCCAGCAGTTCCCATACCGGCGTCAGCTGGCCCGGCAGGTAGGGCAGGTCGCCCAGGTCGGTATGCGACTCCTCGGGGCTGTGGAAGTCGCTGCCGCGCGAGGCGGCCAGGCCGAACTCGCGGGCCATGTCGGCATAGACAGCGTACTCGCTGGGGCGGTGGCTGCCGGTGACGACCTCCACGCCCTGGCCCCCATGGGCCTTGAATTCGGAAAACAGCGCGTACTCCTCGTTGGCCGTCAGCGCATAGCGGGCCGGGTGGGCGATCACCGCCACGCCGCCGGCCTGCGTGATCCAGCGCACGGCGTCGGCCAGGCGCGCCCAGGTATGGGGCACGTAGCCGGGATGGCCTTCGGTCAGGTAGTGGCGGAACACCTCGCCGGTGTCGCGGCAGCGGCCGGATTCCACGAGAAAGCGCGCGAAATGCGTGCGCGAGATCAGCGCGGGATTGCCGGCAAAGCGCAGCGCGCCTTCGTAGCTGCCTTCAATGCCGGCCAGCTCCAGCTGGTGGGCCATCTCGCGGGCGCGGGGACCGCGTCCGTCGCGCGTGGCATGCAGGCCTTCGACCAGGGCCGGGTCGTCTGCGTCAAAGCCCAGGCCCACGATGTGCACCGTGGTGCCTGCAAAGCTCACCGAGATCTCTGCGCCCGTCAGGTAGTCCAGGCCGCAGGCGCGCGCTGCGGCGGCTGCGCGGTGCTGGCCGCCGACCTCGTCGTGGTCGGTCAGCGCCCACAGCTGCACGCCGCGGGCTGCGGCACGTTCGGCCAGTTGTTCAGGCGTCAGCGTTCCATCCGAGACCACGGAGTGGCTGTGCAGATCGGCATTCAGATAGGACTTGGGCACCGGCCCATTGTAGGTGTCGGTCCTTTTCCGAGCCTGGCGCTGCGGCTGGGGACTTCCCTGAGTGCGGGTTTACCGCCCTCAATAGTGACAGCGGCATGACGATGATCAGCCAGGCGCCGTCAAGGGTGGACAAGAATGATTGCCCGGAGCGAAGGTCGGCGGGGCGCCATGGCCAGGCTCCGGCATTGTTAGAAAAAAGATCGGTTTTTCCATGAATCTGAATCAAATCACCGTCGCCCAGAAACTCTGGGCCTTGGTGCTGGGACTGCTGGTGAGCATGCTGGCGGTCAACGGCGGCATCCTGTTCTATCTGCACGGAGTCAACGAGAAGATCAACACCGACGTGATGACCGCGCAGCGCGGCGCCACGCTGGCGCGCGAGTGGCGGCATCTGACCCAGATGAGCGTGGAGCGCTCCATCGTCGCGGCCATGTCACCCGACGAGACGCTGGCCGCGCAGCAGCGCGCGCTGATGAGCAAGGGCATAGAACGCATCAACGTGCTGCAAAAGCAGGTGGGCGAGCTGCAGCTCGATGCCAAGGGCAAGCAGGCGCTGGAGGCCGTGGCGGCCGAGCGCCGGGAAACGCTCAAGGCCAACTCGGCGGCCCAGGATGCGCGCAAGGCCAGCGACTTCGCCTCCACCTTCGACATCGTGGAAAAGCAGCTGCGCCCGGCGGCCGAGCGCTACAACACGGCGCAGGAAGCCTTTGTGCAGCAGCAGGAGCGCCAAAGCGAGCTGGCGCGCGAGGAGGGTGTCGCCCACCGCACCCGGGCCTACTGGATCGGCGCCCTGGCCAGCGCGCTCATCGTGGCCCTGGGCCTGTTCATGGGCATGGCCATCATGCGTTCCATCACACGGCCGCTGGACCAGGCCGTGGCGCTGGCCGACGGCATTGCCGCAGGCGATCTCACGGGGTCGGTGCAAAGCAACCGGGGCGATGAGCTGGGCCATCTGCTGCAGGCGCTCAACGGCATGGCCCAGCGGCTGCGCGGCGTGGTGGGCGAGGTGCGTTCGGGCGTGGAGTCCGTGTCCACGGCTTCCAACCAGATCGCCAGCGGCAACCAGGACCTGTCCTCGCGTACCGAGCAGACGGCGGCGAATCTGGAGGAGACGGCGGCCAGCATGGAGGAGCTGACGGCCACCGTCACCCAGTCGGCCGATACGGCGCGCCAGGCCAACCAGCTGGCCGCCACGGCCGCGCAGGCGGCCGAGCAGGGTGGCGCCGTGGTGGCCCAGGTGGTCACCAGCATGCAGCAGATCACGGAAAGCAGCCGCAAGATCGCCGACATCATCGGCGTGATCGACGGCATTGCCTTCCAGACCAACATCCTGGCGCTCAACGCCGCCGTGGAAGCGGCCCGCGCAGGCGAGCAGGGCCGGGGCTTTGCCGTGGTGGCCGGCGAGGTGCGTTCGCTGGCGCAGCGCAGTGCCGAGGCCGCCAAGGAGATCAAGCTGCTGATCACCACCAGCGTGGACAACGTGCAGTCGGGCTCGCAGCAGGTGGAGCAGGCGGGGCGCTCCATGGAGGAAATCGTCTCCAGCGTGCGCCGCGTCAGCGACCTCATCGGCGAGATCACCGCCTCGTCCACCGAGCAGCGCGACGGCATTGGCCAGGTCAACCAGGCCGTGAGCCAGCTCGACCAGATGACGCAGCAGAATGCGGCCCTGGTCGAGGAATCCAGCGCGGCTGCGCTGGCCATGCAGGACCAGGCGCGGCGCCTGTCCGAGGTGGTGGCGGTGTTCAAGCTGGGGCAGGAAGGCAGTGCGCTGGCACCGGCCCGGGCGCAGGCGCCCGCCAGTTCAGCCGCCGTGGCGCGCCGACCGGCAGCAGCCCCTGCAGCGGCGGCACGTCCCGCGCCCGCGGCACGCCCGGCTGCCGCCGTGCGCAATGCACCGGCGCCCCAGATCCAGCCTCCTGTGGCCAAGGCGCCCGCCCGGGCACCTGCCAAGGCCGGCGCGGACGACGACTGGGAGACCTTCTAGCGGGAGGAGCGGGGATGCAGGCCGGCGCGTCCATGTGCGCCGGCCTGCAGGCCTTCGTCAGTTGCGCGGTTTGCCGTAGTCGGGCGAGCGCGGGCCCGGCAGCAGTCCGCGCTGCGCCATGGGCGACAGCAGGCGCTGGTTGGCGATGGAGGCGATCTGCACGCTGCGGTCGTTCATGGTGTCCAGGATCTGGTTGAGCAGTGCCGTCACCAGAATGCCGACCAGTCCGCCGCCCGAGCTTTGGCCTTCGGCACTGGAGGCCGTGGCGCTGCCGTCCCACAGCTGTGTGCCGGTACGCAGGTCCACCAGTTTGGCGTCCAGCGTGACCACCGAGGCGCTGCTGATCACCGCATAGCTGGTGCCGTAGTTGCGGATGTTCAGGTACAGGGCCGCATCGGCGCCAAAGATTTCACGGAGCTTGGCCACGGGCAGTTCCTGCGCATCGTCGGCGCTGACGATGCCGTTCTGGCGGAACATTTCCTCGGTGACCGCCACGGGCAGGACGTAGTAGCCAGCCTCGGCCAGCGGCAGCGTGATCTGCGACAGCACGCCGGCCGGCGCATTCACTTCCGGCGACTGGTTCAGCGCGGGCATGACCAGGATGGATGCAGGCTTGGATGCCCGCAGTGCCGAATAGTCATAGGGCGCAGTGGTGGCGCACCCGGTCATTGCGACGGTCATGGCCAGGGCCAGGGTCTTGATGTGTGTGCTCAGGCGCATCTCAATCCTTGCGGGCCGTGAAGGTTTGCAGCAGCGTGTCCATGAACTTGGCGGATTCGGGGAAATGCTGCTTTTCCTCTGCCAATTGCTGCACCGTCTTTTCGTTGTTGCCGGTCCGGGAATACAGCATGGCCATATGGGCGCGATAGCCGGGGGGCAAAGCCTTTCCCTCGGCCTGCACCTTCAGGCGGGTTTCTTCCAGCTTGAGCAATTGGTCCTCGGCGCCTGTGCTTCCGTCATCCTTGAGGTATTGATAGACCTGGGGCTGGTAATCGTTCCAGGCATACAGAGGCTGGCGCGGTGCGGCGCAGCCGGCCAACGAGGCGCAAACGGCCAGTGCAGCCAGGGTTGCGGCCGAATGGGGAATCTGCTTCATTGCGCGGGCTTCCATGCACCGCTGTCCATGCCGGCCGCCAGCTTGTCCACGGCTTCGCGGATGGCCAGATCCAGCACCTTGCCATTGAGTGTGGAGTCATAGCCGGCCGTGCTGCCGAATCCCACGATTTCCCGGTTCGACAGGCTGTATTCGCCTGCGCCCTGCACCGAATAGACGACTTCGGAGGTCTGCACCCGGACGATGTTCAGGCTGACCTTGGCATAGGCCACCTGCTCCTTGCCACGGCCGAGCACGCCGAAGAACTGGCGGTCCCCGACCACCTTGCGGCCGAACTCGCTCACGTCGCCGGTCACGACGTAGGTGGCGCCCTTGATCGCCTGCTCCTGCCGGTTGAAGCCCGCTTCCTGGCGGGTCTCGGACATGTTGTCGCGGTCCAGCACGCTGAATCGGCCGCTTTGCTGCAGGTGGGTTACCAAGATGGTTCTGGCCTGGCCACCGAGGCGGTCGACTCCGTCCGAGAAAATGCCGCGCTGGAAGCTGGAGCGGTTGTCGAACTTGCCCACGGAAATGGGGCTGCGCGGGCCTTGATAGGCGCTGTATGCAGAAGCGGGTTTGGCCGTTTCAAGCGTGCGCGATTGCTCGGTGGTGGCGCAGCCGGAAAGGCCGGCGGCCAGGGTGATGGCAATGGCCGTGCAAGGCCACAGGCGAGAAGTCATGAGTTTTTCCCCGGTTTTCTTGGAATGAATTTGCAATAAATTGTTGCAAAAAACCGGGGATATTAACCGAGCGGCGCCGTGAAGGGCCGGTGGGATCTCTAGGAAATGTCCGAATGAACGCCCTCGATCAGGAATTGCACCTTGCGCTCTCCGCGCCATTCATTGATGTCCATGCGAAATGCAATGCAGGCCGATGACGGCAGCGGGTCGGTATGGCCGAACCAGATGCCGTCCACGGTTTCGCCCTGATGGCGCAATTGCAGTTTCAGGTGCTTTTCCCCGACCAGGCGCTGTGACAGCACTTCCAGCTGTTCGCTGAAGGTGGGCGGGGCAAAGCCCTGGCCCCAGACCGCGAGATTGAGCTGCTCGACCATTTCCGGCTTGCGGAAATCAGGGTCCAGAGGCCCGTCGGTTTCTATGCGCCGCGTCAGCGTGGCCGCGTCCAGCCATTCCTGGGCCACCTGGGCCAGGGCCTTCTCGAACACGGCGAATCCGGCTTCGGCAATGGTGCAGCCGGCCGCCATGGCGTGGCCGCCGAAGCGCAGCAGCAGGCCAGGGTGGCGCTTGGATACCAGGTCCAGCGCGTCGCGCAGGTGAAAGCCGGGAATGGAGCGGCCCGAGCCCTTGAGTTCATGCTCGTGCCCCGGCGCGCCGCTGGCTGCGAAGACGAAGCTGGGCCGGTGCATGCGGTCCTTGATGCGCGAGGCCACGATGCCGACCACGCCTTCGTGGAAATCGGGGTCGAACACGCTGATGGCCGCCGGCGGCGTCATGCCGTCCGTGCACAGGCCCTCGGCCATGAGCAGGGCCTGCTCGCGCATGCCGCCTTCCAGCTCGCGGCGCTCGCGGTTGATGGCGTCCAGCATCTGGGCCAGGTTGGCTGCGCGGCCTGCGTCGTCCGTGGTCAGACACTCGATGCCGATGGTCATGTCGGACAGCCGGCCGGCCGCATTGATGCGCGGACCCAGTGCGAAGCCGAAGTCGAAGGTGGTGGCCGCAAAGGCCTTGCGGCCGGCCGCGTCGAACAAGGCCTGCAGGCCCGGCTGCATCTGGCCTCGGCGTATCTGCTTGAGGCCCAGGGCGACCAGGCGGCGGTTGTTGGCGTCCAGCTTCACCACGTCGGCCACGGTGCCCAGGGCGACCAGGGGCAGCAAGGCCTCCAGACGGGGCTGGCTGGTCTTGTCGAAGCGGCCGCGCGCGCGCAGTTCGGCTCGCAGGGCCAGCAGCACGTAGAACATCACGCCGACACCGGCCATGGACTTGCTCTCGAAGCTGCAGCCGGGCTGGTTGGGGTTGACGATGGCGTCGGCCAGCGGCAGGTGGTTGCCGGGCAGGTGGTGGTCGGTGACGACCACCTGCAGGCCCAGGGACTTGGCCTCGGCCACGCCTTCGACGCTGGCAATGCCGTTGTCCACGGTGACCATCACGTCGGCGCCGGTTTCCTTGACACGGCGCGCGATGGGGGGCGTCAGGCCGTAGCCGTCCACCACGCGGTCGGGCACCAGGTAGCCGACCTCGGTCGCGCCCAGCATGCGCAGGCCGCGCCAGCCCACGGCGCAGGCGGTGGCGCCGTCGCAGTCGTAGTCGGCCACGATGCACAGGCGCAGGCCGCGTTCTATGGCATCGGCCAGCAGCCGCACGGCGGCGTCCATGCCCATCAGGCCCGAGGGGGCCAGCAGGCGCGCGGGTGTGTCGTCCAGTTCGTCGGCGGAGCACACGCCGCGTGCGGCGTAGAGCTGGGCCAGCAGCGGGTGGACACCGGCCTGGCGCAGTGCCCAGGCCTGCTGCGCAGGGATCTCGCGGGGAATGATTTTCATGGGCAGTGTGTCAGAGCATGCGGCCCAGATCGGGCAGGGCGCGGGGGCCGAAAAGGCCCGCCAGCCTGTCCAGCCAGCGCGGCGGGCGGCTGCTCCATGCGATGGCATGGCGTTCGCCGCACAGCGTCAGCGTGAGCGGGTGGCCTGCGCGCACGCGCTCCAGCAGGCGGGCGATGAGCCCGGCGTCCAGCGCCTTCCAGGCCTCGCGCCACGCAGAGGGGTTGCCCTGCAGGGCTGCGGCGTGAAGGTCGTCCAGGCATTGCACGGCGGCCTTGGCGCCGGTGGCCGTGCCGGGCTCCAGGCGCCCGGCGCCGTGGACCCAGAAGGCGTTGATGGGCACCTGGCCGCGGGCGGCGCGGGCGTCGTTGAAGACATGGGTGTAGAGCAGCATCTGCACCTCGCTTTGCAGGCGGTGCAGGGCGCGTGCCTGCTGCGCGTCGGGCAGCCAGGGCCGCACGTCGCGGCCGATGACGCGGTCCATGGAGGCCGTGGCCAGGTCATCGAACAGCGCACCGCGCGCCAGCCAGCGCTGCGGCTGTTGGTACTCCAGCACGATGCCGTCGTCGGCGAACCAGGGCGCCAGCAGGGCCAGCAGCTGGCGGGATTCCTCATCGCTGAGGGGTGTGGTGGCGGGATCGCTCTGGTGGACCTGGTCTGCGCCTATGTGCCAGTGGCAGGGCGTGACATAGGCGCAGGCCTGCGCTGTCTCACCGGCCTGCCAGGCGGCCCAGGCAATCAGGCCCGGCGCATCGGGCAGGCCCAGCGAGCGCGCCAGGGCGCGTTCGTGGGGGGGAGAAAAATCCATCTCCGTGCCGGTCTGTGCGGGAGCGGGCTGCATCAGCGCCAGCAGGGATTGGAGATGGGGCAGCTCCAGTCCGCCCCAGACGGCCGTGACGGCAGCGTCATCCGCTGCATCCGAGGACGGACCGCCGGCATAGGGGATGATCCATTCGGTCGTTTCCTCCAGCGGGGCTTGGGTGGAGGACACCAGGGGCGCGGTCAAAAGCATGGCCGCTATTGTCGGGCATGGGGTGCCGCAGTGCCGGCGCCTTCGTTTTTCCCCTTGGAGCGCGGTTCAGCGCTGGGGCATGTCCCGGGCCGACGAGACCAGGCTGACCGTGGCGTCCTCGGGGATGGGCGGCATGCCCTGGTTCCAGTCTTCCCAGGCGCTGCGCATGGCGGCCAGACGCTCGGGCGCGCGCACTGCCTGGTTGGCGCGCTCGCGCTCGTCGCTGGCCAGGTCGAACAGGTAGTCGATGCCGTCCACGCGCAGGTACTTCCAGTCGCCGTCGCGCAGCGCGCGCTGGCCGCGGTGCTTCATGCGCCAGTGCAGGGCGCGCGGGAATTCGGCATCTTCGGCGCGCAGCACGGGCAGCAGGGAGACGCCGTCCAGCGCATGGCCGGCCGGCGCCTGCACGCCGGCGGCATCCAGCACCGTGGCCGACCAGTCCATGCTCATGCAGTGCTGGGTGCTGCTGCGGCCCGGCGCGATCACGGCCGGCCAGTGCGCAATCCAGGGCACGCGTATGCCGCCTTCGGTCAGGTCCATCTTGCCGCCGACCAGGGGCCAGTTGTCGGAGAAGCGTTCGCCGCCGTTGTCGCTGGTGAAGACGATGAGGGTGTTGTCCAGCTGTCCGCTGGCACGCAGCGCCTCGACGATCCAGCCTATGCCTTCGTCCATGTGGTGGATCATGCGGCGGTACTGGTGGATGTTGCCGCCGTCCAGGTGGGCAATGCCTGCGCCCAGGGCCTCGGCCGTGCTGCGGTCATCGCGCGTTTCCCAGGGCCAGTGCGGCGCCGTGTAGTGCAGGCTCAGGAAGAAGGGCGCATCGCCCTGGGCCATGCGGTGGACGAAGTCCACGCTGCGCTGCGACAGCAGGTCGGTCAGGTAGCCCTCGTCGTGGTGCTCCTCCTCGCCCACCCACAGGTCGTGCTGGCCCGAGCTGCTCAGATGGGTGAAGTAGTCCACGCCGCCTGACATGGGGCCGAAGTATTCCTCGTAGCCCGAGCGCAGCGGGCCGAAGTGCGGCGGGTAGCCCAGGTGCCATTTGCCGATCAGCGCCGTGCGGTAGCCGGCATCCCTGAGCATCGATGCGACCGTGGGCATGTTGGGCGGCAGGCCCAGCTTCTCGCCCAGCGGCGTGCCGCGTGTCCTGCTGTTGATGGGTTCCTCGGCCGCACCGCGCAGGCGGTACTGGTAGCGCGCCGTGGCCAGGGCAAAGCGCGTGGGAGAGCACACGGGCGAGTTGGCATAGCCCTGGGTGAGCCTGAGGCCGCCGGCGGCCAGGCGGTCGAGCACGGGCGATACCGGGCCGAAGTCGGCCGCGCGGCCGCCGTAGCAGCCGAGGTCGGCATAGCCGAGGTCATCGGCCACGATGAAGAGGATATTGGGACGGGACATGGAAATGCGTTCTGTGCAGGGTTGTGGACGGGAAGCGGCGGCGCTCATTCCATCTTCATTCCGGTGGACTGGATCACGGTCCGGTAGCGGTCGGCCAGCGCCTGTATGCGTTCGGCGGCGGCCTGACCGGTCAGGCCTTCATAGAACAGGTCGTTGGCGCGCATGCGCTCGCGCAGCGCCGCATCCTTCATGGCCTTTTCCAGCGCGGACTGGATCCTGGCGACCAGGGGCTCGGGCGTGGCGGCCGGCACCCACAGGGCGAACAGCACTTCCTGCTCCAGGTCCTTGTGGCCCAGCTCGCCCACGGTGGGCACGCCGGGCACCAGCGGGTTGCGCTGGCGCGTGGTCACGGCCAGCGGCACGACCTTGCCGGCCGCCACCTGGCCCAGCATGGCCGAGGAGCTGATGATGCCGCCCTCCACCTCGCCGGCCAGCACGGCCGTGCTGGCCGGGGCGTTGCCCTTGTAGGGCACGTGGCTGACCTTGGCGCCCGTGGCATGGGTGAGGATGGCCGAGGCCAGGTGGCCCGGCGTGCCGTAGCCGGCCGAGCCCAGCGTCAGGCCGCTTTTCTTGCCCTGGGCGATGAACTGGTCCAGCGTCCTGAGGCCGGTGCGGGGATTCACGGCCACCATCATTCCCTGCGAGGCGATCATCATCACGGGACGCAGGTCCGTGCCCTTGAACGGCATGCTCTTGTAGATGAAGGGATTGACGGTGAAGGTCGTGTCGATGCCGACCAGCAGCGTGTAGCCGTCGCCGGGTGCCTTGGCCGCGTTGTCGGTGCCGATGTTGCCGCCCGCGCCGGGCCGGTTGTCCACGACGAAGGGCTGTTTGAGCTCACGCTGCAGTACCTCGCCCAGGCTGCGCGCCAGGATGTCGGCGGCGCCAGCGGGCGCGAAGGCGACGACGATGCGCACGGGTTTGGCGGGCCAGGCGGCAGCATCGGCGGCCGCATCGGCCCGGGCGCCAGCGCCGGAGCCCAGGCCCAGCAGAAGGGCCAGGCCGGCCCGCAGCAGCGGGCTGCGCAAGGCATGGGTGGCATGGGTGGCTTGGAACAGGGAAAACATGGTCGGCGAACTTTCTGCGCTGCGGGTGCGCCGGGCTTTGCGAGAATCCCCAAGCCGGCTCCGGACGGTGGCTCCCGTTGTCTCCTTTCCGGACGGGGCCACTGTAGAAGTCCCCGCAGCAATTGATCTAATCAACTGTTCCCCGTGAATACCCGTCCAGCCCCCACGTCCATCCAGCAGATGCTGCTGTTTCGCATCAACCGCTACTTTGGTGCGGCCGGCGGCGTGGCCATGCGCATGTGCGAGGCGCATTTCGGCATCACGCGCCGCGAGTGGGGCGTGATGGCCACGGTGGCTGCCAACGAGGGCCTGCTGTCGTCGGAGCTGGCCGAACGCGCGCAGCTGGACCGCGCACGCACCTCGCGCGCCCTCAGCGGGCTGGAGGAAAAGGGCTGGGTGCAGCGCAGCCCCCTGCCCGGCGACCGCCGCCGCGTGGCCGTGTCGCTGACGGCCGAGGGGCGGCGCATGTACGGCCTGATCCTGCCGCGCATGGCCCAGATCCACCTGGACCTGGTGTCCGTGCTCAGCGACGAGGAACTCGCACAATTCGATACCTTGCTGGCCAGGCTGCAGCGCCATGCGCTGACGCTGGAGGCAGAGGGCCGCTACGACGCCCTGCCGCGCGTGGACCGCGGACGGCACCGGCGCTGACACGCCGACGGCAAAGCCTGCCGCCATGCAGGGCCTGCGGGCGATGACACAATGCATGCCCATGCAATTTCCCTACGAACTGGCCGTCGGCTGGCGCTACACCCGGGCCGGGCGCGCCACGCGCCGCAACGGCTTCATCTCGTTCATCTCCGGCGTCTCCATGCTGGGCATCGCCCTCGGTGTCGCGGCGCTGATCATCGTGCTCAGCGTGATGAACGGCTTCCAGAAGGAAGTGCGCGACCGCATGCTCAGCGTGGTCTCGCACATCGAGATCTTCGCGCCCCAGGGTGCGGCGCTGCCCGATCTGGAGCGCACCATGCGCGAGGCGCGCGCCAACCCCGACGTGCTGGGCGCCGCCCCGTTCGTCGCGGCCCAGGCGCTGCTGGCACGCGGCGAGGACATGAAGGGCACCCTGGTGCGCGGCATCGATCCGGCGCGCGAGGGGGAGGTCGCCGACGTGGCCGCCACCAATGCCGAGGTGCTCCAGCGCCTGGTGCCTGGCGAGTTCAACGTGGTGCTGGGCGTGGAGCTGGCGCGCTCGCTGGGCGTGCGCCAGGGCGACATGGTCACGCTGATCGCCCCGGGCGGCCAGGTCACGCCGGCCGGCGTGGTGCCCCGCCTCAAGCAGATGCATGTGGCCGGCACCTTCGACTCCGGCCACTACGAATACGACTCGGCCCTGGTGATGATGCATTACGAGGACGCGCAGCGCCTGTTCCGCCTGGAAGGGCCGACTGGCATCCGCCTGAAGCTCAAGGACCTGCACGAGGCGCCGCGCGTGGCCATGGAGCTGGCCCACACCATCACCGACCGCCTGCTGATCCGCGACTGGACCCAGCAGAACCGCACCTGGTTCGCGGCCGTGCAGCTGGAAAAACGCATGATGTTCATCATCCTCACGCTCATCGTGGCCGTGGCTGCGTTCAACCTCGTGTCCACGCTGGTGATGACGGTGACCGACAAGCGCGCCGACATCGCCATCCTGCGCACGCTGGGCGCCTCGCCGTCCAGCATCATGGGAATCTTCATGGTGCAGGGCGCCATGGTGGGCGTCATCGGCACCTTCGCGGGCCTGCTGCTGGGCCTGGGCATTGCCTTCAACATCGATGTCATCGTGCCGGCCATCGAGCGCCTGCTGCATGCCAACTTCCTGCCCAAGGACATCTACCTGATCAGCAAGATGCCCAGCGATCCGCAGTACAGCGACATCATGCCCATCGCCGTGATCTCCCTGGTCCTGGCCTTTGTCGCCACCATCTACCCGAGCTGGCGCGCCAGCCGCGTGAACCCCGCCGAGGCGCTGCGCTATGAATGAAGTGAATGTGATGCCCGGTTTCGAAGTGTCCCAGCAGGGCGCCGTGGTCCTCGATGCGCGCGGCCTGACCAAGCGCTTTGCCGAAGGACGGCTCAACGTGCAGGTGCTGGCAGGTGTCGATCTGCAGGTGCGTGCGGGCGAGACGCTGGCCATTGTCGGCGCCTCGGGCTCGGGCAAGAGCACGCTGCTGCACCTGCTGGGCGGGCTGGATGCTCCCACCAGCGGCAGCGTCACCCTCAAGGGCGAGCCCCTGCATGAACTCAGCGCCCAGAAGCAGGGCGCGCTGCGCAACCGGCACCTGGGCTTCATCTACCAGTTCCACCATCTGCTGCCCGAATTCAGCGCCCAGGACAACGTGGCCATGCCGCTGCGCATACGCCGCGACGAAAGGGCCGAGTGCATGGAGCGCGCCGCACGCATGCTGGCGGCCGTGGGCCTGGGCGAACGCATGCTGCACCGTCCGGCCGAACTGTCGGGGGGCGAGCGCCAGCGCGTGGCCATTGCCCGTGCCCTGGTCACCCAGCCGGCCTGCGTGCTGGCCGACGAGCCCACCGGCAACCTGGACCGCAGCACGGCCGACACCGTGTTCCGTCTGATGCTGGAGCTGGCGCGCAGCCATGGCACGGCCTTTGTGATGGTCACGCACGACGAGCAGCTCGCGGCGCGCTGCGACCGCATGGTGCGCCTGGTGCAGGGACAGCTGGCCTGACCCTGTACTGGGTCCTGCATGCGCCGTCCTGCGCGCTCCGGCGTCAGGCCATGCGCAGCAGCTTGCCGCCCATGTGCGGCGTGCGCACAGGCACCACGGTGGGCGCTGGCGCCGCCTTGATCTGCGGGGCCTCGGGAACCATGGCCGCCGGCAGCGACTTGCGCACGGGTTGCGCGCGGGGCGTGTCGCCGATGTTTACGCTCTGGGCCGTCAGGTCGGCCGTGACCTCGCGCAGCCGCGCAGACTGCGCCATGGAGGCCTGCACCACGTCGCCCATGATGGCCGTGACCTGGTGGGAGGAATCCACGATTTCCTGCATGGTCCCGCCGGCCTGTCGCACCTGCTCGGCGCCCAGAGCCACCTGCTCCACCGAGGTGTGGATGAGCTGCTTGATCTCCTTGGCGGCGGCGGCGCTGTTCTGCGCCAGTGCCCGCACCTCGCCGGCCACCACGGCAAAGCCCCGGCCCTGCTCGCCGGCGCGGGCCGCTTCCACGGCGGCGTTGAGCGCCAGGATATTGGTCTGGAAGGCGATGCCGTCCATCACGCCGATGATGTCGTTGATCTTGCGCGAGCTGGCGCTGATGGACTCCATGGTGCCCATGACCTCGTGCACCGTGCGCCCGCCCTGCTCGGCCACCCGGCAGGCCTGGCGGGCCAGTTCATTGGCCTGGCCTGCGTGCTCGGCGCTTTCGCTCAGGCCCTGCATGGCCTCGCCCAGGGTCTGCGCGGCCGTGAAGCGGCGCGTGATATCGCGGGCGTACTTGACTACCTTGAAGGGCCGGCCGTCGGCATCGAGGATGGGGTTGTAGCTGGCCTCGATCCAGACCTGGCGGCCGTGCTTGCCGATGCGCAGGTACTGGCCTGCATCGTGCTGGCCGCTGCCCAGCTTGCGCCAGAACTGCGCGTATTCGGCGCTTTGGCGCTCATGGGGCTGGACGAACATGCTGTGGTGCCGCCCGACGACCTCGTCCAGCGTGTAGCCCATGGCCTGCAGGAACAGGCGGTTGGCATGGAGGATGTTGCCGTCCAGGTCGAACTCGATGATGGCCTGCACCTTGGAGATGGCCGCCAGCTGGCCTTCGGCATCGGCGTTGCGGCGCTGCTGCTCGGTGATGTCGGTGGCGTACTTCACCACCTTGAAGGGCCGGCCATGCCGGTCGAAGATGGGGTTGTAGCTGGCCTGCAGCCAGACATCGCGCCCATCCCTGGCGATGCGCCGGTAGCGCCCCGCATCGTGGATGCCGCTGCCCAGGCGCTGCCAGAACCGGGCGTATTCGGGGGATTCGCTGACCTGGCTGTCCACGAACATGCGGTGGTGCTGGCCGATGACCTCGTGCTCCTCGTAGCCCATGGTGTCCAGGAAGTTCTGGTTGGCAGCCAGCACATGGCCTTGCAGGTCGAACTCGATCACCGCCTGGGACTTGTGTATGGCGGCCAATTGCCCGTCAAGCTCCGCCTTGCGGCGTGCGCCACCGAGGTCCAGGATTCGACTCCATGCTGAGCGCTTCATGGGAATTCCTCTCTCCAAAGCATGCCGGCCGGTGATGCGGGAGCCCGATGCGGGGTGTAAGTGTTACTTTATGTATTTTTATGGAGGCGCAAGCCATTCGTGTATTGATTTTGTCAAACGGAGCTGACTCGCAATAAGCCAAGGGTTTGCCCTTGCTCCGGGCCTCGTCTGCCCCTTGGACGGGCGCCGCCCGGGCCGGTGGCATGATGCGGCCATGCCCGCCTGGATAGACACCCACTGCCACCTCGATGCCCCTGAATTCGATGCCGACCGCGATGCCGTGCGCGCGCAGGCGGCCGAGACAGGCGTTGCGCATCTGGTGATTCCGGCCGTGGCGCGCGAGCACTGGGACACGGTGGTGGCGCTGGCGCGGCGCCATGGCGACAGCTATGCGCTGGGCATCCATCCGCTGTACACGCCCAATGCCCGCGAGCAGGACATTGCCGCATTGCGCGAGACGCTGGACCGGCTGCGTGGCGATCCCCAACTGGTGGCCGTGGGCGAGATCGGGCTGGACTTCTTCGTGCCAGGGCTGGACGCACAGCGGCAGGTCTGGTTCTACGAGCAGCAGATCGCGCTGGCGCGCGAGTTCGATCTCCCGGTCATCCTGCATGTGCGCAAGTCCAGCGACCGGCTGCTCAAGACCCTGCGCGCGCGGCCCGTGGCGGGTGGCATTGCCCATGCCTTCAACGGCAGCGTGCAGCAGGCCCAGGCCTTCATCGACCTGGGTTTCAAGCTGGGCTTCGGTGGCGCCGTGACCTATGACCGCGCGCTCAGGCTGCGCGAGCTGGCAGCCAGCTTGCCGCTGGACGCGCTGGTGCTGGAAACCGACGCTCCCGACATTCCGCCGCACTGGCTCTACACCACGGCCGGGCAGCGTGCCCAGGGCCAGGCCCAGGGCCGCAACACGCCGGCCGAGCTGGCACGCATTGCGGATGTGATTGCGCAACTGCGCGGCATCACGCCCCAGGCCCTGGCCGATGCCACGCGCCGCAACGCGCGGGCCGCGCTGCGCGGCCTGCCCGCCATGGCCTGAGCCTGGGCCGCTCATGCCCATGAGCGGTCTTGCCGCCCGCAGCAAGCAGCCCGGCGAGTGCTGGGCGACAATGCCGGCCATGTCCTTGACCGTTTCCGATCTGCCGCCCGCGGATGCCCCGCGCTGGCAGGGCCTGGCGCCGGTGGCCGATGCGCGGACCCGGGCCTTGGTGCTGGGCAGCTTTCCCGGCCTGCGCTCGCTGCAGCAGCAGCAGTACTACGCCCATCCGCAAAACCAGTTCTGGCCCCTGCTCCAGGCCTTGTGGCCCGAGTATCCGCAGCCCGGCCGAGATGACTATGCGGGCCGCTGCGAATGGCTGCTGGCCCGGGGCCTGGGGCTGTGGGATGTGTACGCCAGCTGCGAGCGCGAAGGCAGCCTGGACAGCGCCATCCGCGCTGCCCAGGTGAACGACTTCGCTGGGCTGCGCACGCACTGCCCGCAGTTGACGCTGGCCTTGCACAACGGTGGCGAGAGCTACAAGCACGCCGGCCGGACGCAGGCCCTGGGCCTGGCTGCCGTGAAGCTGCCATCGACCAGCCCGGCCAACGCGAGCTGGCGTTTCGAACGCAAGGTCCAGGCCTGGCGCGAGGCGCTGGCTCTCCATCAACTGCTCTGAATCTTTCCATTTTTCCCGACGTGATACGCAAGACCCGTGGCGCCGCCAAGGCCGCCCCTTCCTCTCCCGCCAACGCCGCAGATGCCGAGCTGCCCGAAGTCAGCGTCTCCGACGATGGCGATGTGCGCCACCTGCATCTGGGCACGCCCTGGATCCAGGGCTCCATGCGCATACGCGAGCCCTTCGAGATCGAGCTGGAGTACGTGCAGCGCATGATGGGCTGGCTGCTGTTCATGGAACCCGCCAGCGTGGCCGGGCGCCATGCCATGCAGCTGGGCTTGGGCGCCGCGGCCATCACCAAGTTCTGCCACAAGAAGCTGCGCATGCGCACCACGGCCATCGAGCTGAACCCGCAGGTGCTGGCCGTGTGCCGCAGCTGGTTCAAGCTGCCGCCCGACAGCGACACGCTGCGCGTGGTGCTGGCCGATGCGGCCCAGGAAATCCGCAAGAGCCAGTGGCTGGGCACGGTCGATGCGCTGGCCGTTGATCTCTATGACCACGATGCGGCCGCGCCCGTGCTGGACAGCGCCGAGTTCTATGCCGATTGCCGCAATCTGCTGACCGAGGACGGCATCATGACCGTCAACCTGTTCGGCCGCACCTCCAGCTACGAGCGCAGCCTGGCACGCATGGCCGAAGCCTTTGGCGAAGAGGCCATGTGGGCCTTCCGCCCCACGCGCGAAGGCAACACCGTGGTGCTGGCCCAGCGCACCCCGCGCGCGCTCGA
Organism: Delftia sp. 11MD; assembly: GCF_050907895.1. Lineage (NCBI taxonomy): Bacteria > Pseudomonadati > Pseudomonadota > Betaproteobacteria > Burkholderiales > Comamonadaceae > Delftia > Delftia sp. 11MD. Next base: position 1,383,294 of record NZ_CP194333.1, read on the forward strand.
CCCCGCAGCGCTGCAGGCCGCCAGCGCCCAGGTGCAGGCCCGCTGGGACCTGCCCACCACGCGCTGGCCCAAGATCTTCGTGCGGCCCTGGTAGAGCGGGCTGGCCGGGCAGGGAGGCCGGCAGGCTTACCATAGGGCGCAGTTCAGCTTCCGGCCCAACGCCATGTCCGACCCGACCTCCACCGCACAGCCCACAACCGCCGTCGCTCCGCGCAATCCTTCGGGGCCCCTGGACTGGCGCAGGCTGGTGCAGTGGCTGCAGGCCGACGGCGTGATCACGGCCGAAGAGGCCCAGCGCACCGTGGCGCGCTGCTCGCAGGCCGAGAGCACCCAGCACCCGCTGGTCCGGCTGGCCAACGTGGGCGTGGCCCGGGCCGGTGACGGGCGCGCGCTGGACATCGAGGAGCTGACCCAGTACCTGGCGAGCCGCAGCGGCCTGGCCTACCTGCGCATCGACCCGCTGCGCGTGGATGCGGGCCGCGTGGGCGAAATCATGAGCGCCAGCTATGCCGAGCGCCACAAGGTGCTGCCCGTGCAGGTGTCGCCGCAGGAAGTGGTGGTGGCCACGGCCGAGCCGTTCATCGACGACTGGGTAGCCGAGGTCGAGCGCCAGGCGCGCCGCAAGGTGCGCCGCGTGCTGGCCAGTCCGGTGGACCTCAAGCGCTACACGGGCGAGTTCTTCGCCTTGGCCAAGTCGGTGCGCGCTGCCGAGAAGGCCGGCGGTGCGGCCAGCGCGGCCAGCTTCGAGCAGCTGGTGGAGCTGGGCAACAGCAGCAAGCAGCTCGATGCCAACGACCAGGGCGTGGTGCGCGTGGTGGACTGGCTGTGGCAATACGCCTTCGACCAGCGCGCCAGCGACATCCACATGGAGCCCCGGCGCGACCAGGGCGTGATCCGCTTTCGCATCGACGGCGTGCTGCATCCGGTCTACCAGGTGCCCATGGGCGTGCTCAACGCCATGGTCTCGCGCGTGAAGCTGCTCGGGCGCATGGACGTGGTGGAAAAGCGCCGTCCCCAGGATGGGCGCATCAAGACCCGCAACCCGCGCGGCGACGAGGTGGAAATGCGCCTGTCCACGCTGCCCACGGCCTTTGGCGAAAAGCTGGTGATGCGGATCTTCGACCCCGACAACACGGTCAAGGACCTGGACGCCCTGGGCTTCACCAGCCATGACGCCCAGCGCTGGAACGAGCTGGTGCGCCGCCCGCACGGCATCATCCTCGTGACCGGTCCCACGGGCTCGGGCAAGACCACCACGCTGTACTCCACGCTCAAGCGCGTGGCCACGGAGGAGGTCAACGTCAGCACCGTGGAGGACCCGATCGAAATGATCGAGCCCACCTTCAACCAGACCCAGGTGCAGACGCAGCTGGACTTCGGCTTCACCGAGGGACTGCGTTCGCTGATGCGCCAGGACCCGGACATCATCATGGTGGGCGAAATCCGTGACCTGGCCACGGCCGAGATGGCCGTGCAGGCCGCGCTGACCGGCCACCTGGTGTTCTCCACGCTGCACACCAACGATGCGCCCAGCGCCGTGAGCCGGCTGATGGAGCTGGGCGTGCCGCCCTACCTGATCAACGCCACGCTGCTGGGCGTGCTGGCCCAGCGCCTGGTGCGCACGCTGTGCCCGCAATGCAAGCAGCGCGACGAGGAGACTTCGGCCGCCACGCTGGCCGAGGCCGTGCGGCCCTGGAAACTGTCAGGCAGCTACCAGCCCTACAAGCCCGTGGGCTGCGTGGATTGCCGCATGACGGGCTTTCGCGGGCGCATGGGCCTGTACGAGCTGCTGACCGTGAGCGAGGCGCTCAAGCAGCAGATCCACACCTCGCCGTCCATGGATGCGCTGCGCCGCCAGGCCGTGCAGGACGGCATGCGTCCGCTGCGCCTGGCCGGAGCCCTGCGCGTGGCCGAAGGCGTGACCACGCTGCAAGAGGTCATGGCCAGCACGCCCCTGCTGGGCTGACTGGCGGATAAAAACGTAAGTGCCTGCTCTTGCGCAGGCCGTTGCCAATGATGGATGGGGTGCCTGGCATGGGCACCCTTTTTTCCTCATGCGGGTAGGACATGAGGGTATGCCCTTTGTAGGTGGAATCCACATTCGGACACAGTTTTTCTGAACGCAAAATCGCCGGGTCGTGATTCCGTAAGGAGACATTCTCGTGAAAATCAAGAGTCAGAAAGACTTTTTTTCCGGCGTGATGTTTTTGGTTGTCGGCCTCGCTTTTGCGATCGGCGCAACCAACTACACCGTCGGCACCGGTGCCCGCATGGGCCCGGGCTACTTCCCGCTGATCCTGGGTGTGCTGATGTCCATTCTGGGCACGGCCATCTGCTTCTCCGGCCTGACCAAGGGACCCTCCGGCGGTGACAAGATCGGCAAGTGGGCGTGGAAGCAGGTGTTCTTCATCCTGGCCGCGAACTTTGCCTTCGGCATCCTGCTGGTCGGCGTTCCCAATCTGGGCATTCCCCAGTTCGGTCTGATCGTCGCCATCTATGCGCTGGTGTTCATCGCCAGCCTGGGCGGCCATAGCTTCAACTTCAAGGAAGTGGCAATTCTGGCCACCGTTCTTGCCGTAGGCAGCTATGTGGCCTTCGTGTGGGCACTGAATCTGCAGTTCCCCGTCTGGCCCAGCTTCATCACCGGCTAAGCAGGAGCATCGTCCGTGGAACTTTTTCAGAACCTGGCGACCGGCTTCGGCGTCGCCTTCACTTTCCAGAACCTGATCTACTGCTTCGTCGGCTGTCTGCTCGGTACGCTCATCGGCGTGCTCCCAGGCATCGGCCCCGTGGCAACGATCGCCATGCTGCTGCCAGCGACCTACGCCCTGCCTCCGGTGGCGGCGCTGATCATGCTGGCCGGTATCTACTACGGTGCGCAGTACGGTGGCTCGACCACCGCCATTTTGGTGAACCTGCCGGGTGAATCCTCGTCCGTGGTGACCGTGATCGACGGCTACCAGATGGCCAGAAAGGGGCGAGCGGGACCCGCTCTCGCTGCCGCAGGACTCGGCTCGTTCTTCGCAGGCTGCGTGGGCACCGTGATCCTGGCCGCCTTCGCGCCTCCGCTGACGGAAGTGGCCTTCAAGTTCGGCCCTGCCGAGTACTTCTCGCTGATGACCCTGGGCCTGATCGGCGCCGTGGTGCTGGCTTCGGGCTCGCTGCTCAAGGCCATTGCGATGATCGTGCTGGGCCTGCTGCTGGGCATGGTCGGTACCGACGTGAACTCCGGTGTGGCCCGGTACAGCTTCGACATTCCCGAACTGACCGACGGTATCGACTTCGTCGTGATCGCCATGGGCGTGTTCGGCTACGGCGAAATCATTGCCAACCTGTCCAAGCCCGAGGACGAGCGCGAAGTGTTCGCAGCCAAGGTGACGGGCCTGATGCCCACCGCCGAGGACTTCAAGCGCATGCTGCCTGCCATGCTGCGCGGCACGGCCCTGGGTTCTGCCCTGGGTATCCTGCCCGGTGGCGGTGCCATGCTGTCGGCCTTTGCTGCCTACACCATCGAGAAGAAGACCAAGCTCAAGCCGGGCGAAGTCCCCTTCGGCCAAGGCAACATCCGTGGCGTGTGCGCGCCCGAGTCGGCCAACAACGCAGGTTCGCAGACCTCCTTCATCCCGCTGCTGACGCTGGGCATTCCGCCCAACGCCGTGATGGCACTGATGGTGGGCGCGATGACCATCCACAACATCCAGCCGGGCCCGCAGGTGATGACCAGCAACCCCGAGCTGTTCTGGGGCCTGATCGCCTCGATGTGGATCGGCAACCTGATGCTGATCGTCCTGAACCTGCCGCTGATCGGCGTCTGGATCAAGCTGCTGACCGTGCCCTACCGCTGGCTGTTCCCGTCCATCGTGCTGTTCTGCGCGATCGGCGTGTACGGTACCAACAACAACACCTGGGACGTGTGGATGGTGGGTATCTTCGGCTTCGTGGGCTATGTGTTCCACAAGCTGGGCACCGAACCGGCTCCCTTGCTGCTGGGCTTCATCCTGGGCCCGATGATGGAAGAAAACCTGCGCCGTGCGCTGCTGCTGTCGCGTGGCGACTGGAGCGTGTTCGTGACCCGTCCGATCTCGGCCGGCCTGCTGCTCGCCGCCGTGGTGCTGCTGGTGGTGGTGCTGATGCCCGCAGTGAAGAACAAGCGCGAAGAAGCATTCGTCGAGGATTGATCGCCTCAGCGCTGCAACCATGTTGCTTGACGGCCCTTCGGGGCCGCTTTTTTTTGCGTCGACGAGAAATGCACGTGAAAGCTGTTGATCCCGGATGGCAGGAGGACGCAGCGCCCGTGCCTGCACAATAGCGCGCAGTCTTTCGAGGTCACGATGTCCCCACTTCTGTCATCCCAGCACCCGCTGCGCGTGCTGCTGCACAACGAGATCCATGCGCGTCCCGCCGAGGAAATGCAGGCGCCGCTGGCCATCACCCACGTGGTGATGCTCACCGACGCGGCCCAGCGCGAGGCCAGCCGCGCCCATGTGGCCACCCTGCTGCGCAACCACCACCTGCCCCCGCCCGATGCGGCGACCACGCATGTGCTCATCGATCTGGGCGCCTTTCACCTGCGCTGGGAGCTGCACACGGAATTCGTCTGCTGGACCTTCAGCAAGCCCATGTCGCAGGCCGGCATGGACGATGTGCGCGAGCCCGAGGCCGCCATCGACTACGTGCCGCGCGACTGGCTGGCTGCATTGCCTGGCCAGTGCCTGAGCGGCCTGCACCTGTGGGCCTTGCAGGAACAGGCGATCAACGAGCCGCACCTGGTGCGCCACCTGCTGCAGGAAGACACGCTGGTGGGCGCACGCGTGGCCGGCGATGCGGGCAAGGTCTACACGGACTTCGCCATCCATGCCGATGGCTTCTCGCGCATGCTGCTGCTGGCCGGCGAATCGCTGTCGCCGCGCCGCCTGGGGCGGCTGGTGCAGCGCCTGCTGGAGATCGAGACCTACCGCATGGCGGCCTTGCTGGGCCTGCCTGCCGCCCGCCAGGCCGCTGCCGTTCTGGCCACGGCCGAGCGGGACCTGGCGGCCCTGGCCCATTCCATCCGCCTGGCGGACCGCGATGCCGAGCCGGCGCTGCTGGACCGGCTCACGCGCCTGGCCGGGCAGGTGGAGAGCGAGTACGCCACCACGCACTCGCGCTTTTCCGCCAGTGCGGCCTATTTCGAACTGGTGGACAAGCGCATTCAGGACATCCAGGAATCACGCATCGACGGCATACAGACCATCCGCGAGTTCATGGACCGGCGCCTGACGCCGGCGCGCAGCACCTGCGAATGGGCGGCGCGGCGGCAGAACGCGCTGTCCGAGCGCGTCTCGCGCGTCAGCAGCCTGCTGCGCACGCGCGTGGAGATCGAGCAGCAGCAAAGCAGCCAGCAACTGCTGGGCGCCATGAACCAGCGCCAGGACATGCAGCTCAAGCTGCAGTCCACGGTGGAAGGCCTGTCCGTGGCCGCCATCACCTACTACTTCACGGGCCTGATCAGCTATCTGGCCAAGGGCGCCAAGGCCCTGGGCTGGCCCTGGTCGCCGGAGAGCACGGCCGCCGTCGCCATTCCCGTGGTGGCGCTGGGTGTGTGGTGGTCCTTGCGCAGGCTGCACCACAGGCTGTTCCGTGGCCAGCACGGCGGCGGCGCGCATTGAAGGCAGCGCCAGGGGCTCGCCGGTGCGCCGGCGAGTTCACGTTTTCTCACGTTTGGCGTGAAAGCGTCGAAGCCTCGCGCACAATGTGCGCTGCCGTTCTGCAAGGATCGAGCAAGGTTTTGTTTGTTCAGGAGTGAGACATGGATCTGGGAATCGCGGGCAAGTGGGCCCTGGTATGTGGCGCCAGCAAGGGCCTGGGCTTTGGCTGTGCCAAGGCGCTGGCGCAAGAGGGTGTGAACCTGGTGATCAATGCGCGCAATCCCGAGGCCCTGCAGGAGGCCGCGGCCAGCCTTGCGGCCCTCGCGCCGCAGGTGAAGGTGCTGGCCGTTGCCGCCGACATCACCACCGAGGAAGGCCGTGCCGCCGTGCTGTCGGCCGCCGGCGGCCCGGGCGTGGATTTCGATATCGTCATCACCAATGCGGGCGGCCCGCCTCCCGGCGATTTCCGTGACTGGGACCGCGCGGCCTGGCTCAAGGCCGTGGACGCCAACATGCTCACGCCCATCGAGCTGATCAAGGCCACGGTGGACGGCATGGCGGCACGCGGCTTCGGCCGCATCGTCAACATCACGTCCAGCGCCGTGAAGGCGCCCATCGACATCCTGGGCCTGTCCAACGGCGCGCGCAGCGGCCTCACGGGCTTTGTGGCGGGCCTGGCGCGCAGCGGCATCGCGGCCAAGGGCGTGACCATCAACAACCTGCTGCCCGGCAAGTTCGACACCGACCGCCTGCGCACCACCTTCACGGCCGCCGCCAACAAGAGCGGCAAGAGCCTGGACGATGTGCGCCTGGTGCAGCAATCCCAGGTGCCGGCGCGCCGCTTCGGCACGCCCGATGAATTCGGCGCCATCTGCGCCTTCCTGTGCAGCGCCCACGCAGGCTACATGACGGGCCAGAACATCCTGCCCGACGGCGGCCTGTACGCAGGAACCTTCTGATGCGCCAGGGCACTGCGACCATGACCGCCTCCGGAGCCCGCAAGCCCCGGACAGTGCCAGGCATGGCCGCGCAGTTGCAAACGGGCGGCGGACAGGGGCGGTCTTGAAAACCCCGGCCCTGCATCGCGGCCAGCGGCCTCGCCGCAGCCTGCCCATGTCGCATGCCATGCAGGGAGCCGGGAGATGAGCGAACTGTCCCACCAGACGGACTGGTCGCAGGCGATTGCAGGCCCCTCCGCGCGCCCGGCGGCTGCGCTCAGTCCCCCAGGCGTGCGCCATACCCTGGGCCTGATGCTCGTGCTGCTGACGGTGGCCCTGGCGGCCGCCGTCGTCTGGCTGCTCAGCGGCATGCGCACCACCGCGCAGGAAGAGGCATCGCTGCGCCTGGTGCGCTTTGTGCTCGGTACCGAGGCGGCCATCAGCCGCAGCCTTGAATCCCTGGACGCACTGGCCATGGGGGTGGATGAATGGCTGGGTTCGCGCGATCCCGCATCGGCCTCGCAGCCGCAACTGCAGGAGATGCTGCACGCCATGGAGCGGCAGAACACGCTGGCGCGCCGCGCCTCCGTGCACGACTCCAAGGGCCGCGAGCTGGCGGCTTCGGGCGATGGCCCGGCCATTGATCTGCCGGCCCAGGCCTGGGAGCGCCTTGCGGCCCAAAGCCGCTCAGAATTGCTGGCCAGCCCGCCTTCCGTGGCGCCGCAGCCGCCGGGCGGCGAGCGCATGCTCTATCTGGTGCGCCCGCTGAGCCGTGCGCAGCAGGGTGGCTATGTGCTGATGCAGGTGCCGGTGGCGGCGCTGGGCGCGGTGCTGGCCCAGGGCGGCGTGCTGGACGGACTGGAAGTCACGCTGGAGCAGGGCAGCGGCGAGCTGCTGCTGTCCATGCCCCCCTACGGCGAGGCCTCGGCTGCGCGGTTGCTGCCGGCGACATCGCAGTTGGCGTCCAGCGGCGTCATGCCCATGGCCGCACGCCTGAGCCGCGTGCCCGCCCTGGTGGCCGCGCATCCGCTGCCCAAGGGCAATCTGTGGGTCACGGCCAGCCTGCCCATGTCCTCCGTGCTGGCGGGCTGGCGTGTGGCGGCCTGGCTGATGGTGCTGGCCGTGATGATCTTCGGCGTGCTGCTGGCCATACTGGGCTGGACGGTCCACCGCTACATGGATCGCCTGCATGCCGCGCGCCGTCAGGCACAGCGCTCCGAGCAATGGCTGGACCAGGCGCTGGACAGCATGGTCAGCGGCTTTTTGCTGCTGGATTCACAGCAGCGCGTGCTGCGCTGGAATCGCTGCTACGAGGAGATGTTTCCATGGCATGCGGATCAGCTGGAGCCCGGCCGGCCCCTGCAATCCCTGCTGGATGCCAGCCCCAGCGCCGTGGGTCTGGTGGCGGCGCCGGAGCAGATCGATGAGGCGAAGGACCTGCACCGGCAACTGGTGCTGCGTCCTGGCGTCCCCATGGAGCAGCAACTGGCCAGCGGCCGTTTCGTGCAGATGACGGCGCGCCCGGCTGCCGAGGGCGGCGTGGTCATCACCTACAACGATGTCACCGATATCCGGCTGGCCACGGCCGAGATCGAAAGCCTGGCCTTCTACGATCCGCTGACCAGCCTGCCCAATCGCCGCCTGCTGCTGGACCGCCTGGCCCAGGCCACGGTGCTGGCTGCGCGCGAAGGCTGGACCGGGGCGCTGCTGTTCCTGGACCTGGACCAGTTCAAGATGCTCAACGACACGCTGGGCCATGAAGTGGGCGACCAGCTGCTGCAGCAGGTGGCGCACCGGCTGCGCAGCGCCGTGCGCTCTTCGGACACGGTGGCGCGCCTGGGGGGCGATGAATTCGTGGTCATGCTCTGCGAGCTGTCGCACGAGCCTGCCGAGGCGGCCACGCTGGCCCAGCGCATTGGCGAGAAGATCCTGGCGCGGCTCAACCAGTCCTATGTGCTGGGTGCCCACCTGCACCGCAGCGCCTGCAGCATTGGCGCCACGCTGTTCGGCCGCCAGCCGCAGTCGGCGGCCGAGCTGCTCAAGCAGGCGGACATCGCCATGTACCAGATCAAGGCGCGCAACGGCAGCGGCCTGTGCTTCTTCGATCCGCAGATGCAGGTGGAGATCCACCAGCGCGTGCGCATGGAGGGCGACCTGCGCCAGGCCCTGGCGCAGTCCCAGTTCGAGCTGCACTATCAGCCCCAGTTCACGCTGGCAGGCGAGGTCATCGGTGCCGAAGCCCTGCTGCGCTGGCGCCACCCCGAGCGCGGCCTGGTGCCGCCCGGCATGTTCATCGCCGTGGCTGAGGAAAGCGAGATCATCGTGCCGCTGGGCATGTGGGTGGTGCGCACGGCCTGCGAGCAGCTGGCTGCCTGGCAAAAGGATGCGCGGCTGCGCCATCTGCAGGTGGCCGTGAATGTCAGTGCCCGCCAGTTCCGCCACCAGGACTTTGCCTCCCAGGTCATCGAGCAGGTGCGCAGCGCAGGCATCGCCCCCCATCTGCTCAAGCTGGAGCTGACCGAGTCGCTGGTGATCGAGAACGTGCAGGAGTCCATCGCCAAGATGAAGCAGCTGCGCAGCCATGGCGTGTGCTTTTCCATGGACGACTTCGGCACCGGCCATTCCTCGCTGACCTACCTCACCCAGCTGCCGCTGAACCAGCTCAAGATCGACCAGTCCTTCGTGCGCCACCTGGGTATGCGCCATACCGACGATGTGATCGTGCAGACCATCATCGGCATGGCTCGCAACCTCAACCTGGATGTGATCGCCGAAGGTGTGGAAACGCTGGAGCAGCGCGCCCTGCTGGCGCACTACGGCTGCGAGTACTGCCAGGGCTATCTGTTCAGCCCGCCCGTTCCCATCCGCGCGTTCGAACAGCTGCTGGCCAAGGTGCCCGTGCGCACCACGGCACACGGCCTGCCCAAAGCTATCCCCGGCGCGAAGACACCATGATGCCGCCCACGATGAGTACGAACGCCAGGCCGTGGTACAGGCGCGGCGCTTCGCCCAGCAGCGCGATCGACAGCAGGGCGGTGAACAGCGGGATCAGATTGCCGAAAAAGCCCGCCACGGCCGGGCTGCTGCGCTGCACGCCCAGCCCCCAGAAACGGTAGGCCAGGATGGCCGGGCCCAGGGCGATGAACAGCAGTGCCCCGCCCAGCGGCCAGCCCCACTGAATGTGGAACTGGCCCATGGCCATCTCGCCGCCTGTGAACAGGCCGGACCAGCCCAGGCCGAAGACCATCTGGGCCAGCAAAAAGCCTGCCCAGTCCGAGCGCAGCCGCTGCGGGACCTGCGCCTTGGACAGCAGCCAGGTGTAGAGGGCCCAGACCATGGTGGCCAGCACCATGAACAGATCGCCGGGCACGAGCTGCAGATGCAGCAGCAGCTCGGGATCTCCGCGCGACAGCACCACGGCCACGCCCAGCATCGACAGCAGTGCGCCCAGCAGTTGGCGCCGGCTGACGGGAATGCCCCAGACGATGCGGCCCAGGGCCAGCATCCACACCGGCATGCTGGAGCTGACCAGGGTGACGTTCAGCGGCGTCGAGGTCTTGAGCGCCAGATACAGCAGCGCGTTGTAGCAGCCGATGCCCAGCAGGCCCAGCACGGCGAACTGCCGCCAGTGGCTCCAGGTGCCGCTGCTGCGGCCCAGTGCCCATCCTGCCAGCGGCACAAGCAGGACAAAGGCAATGGCCCAGCGCAGGAAGTTCAGCGCAAACGGCGAGATCAGGTCATGGACCAGGCGGCCCACGATGGCGTTGCCGGCCCACAGCAGGGGCGGCAGCGTCAGGATGGCGGCGGTGGACAGCTTCAGCGGCGGGCTCGTGTGGCTCATAGGCCCGCCACTATAGGTGCTGCGAACGCTCTTTGCCGGCCTTGCGCCAGTCCTGTGCGGGCCCGGTGCAGCGTCTTGCGCGTGGCCTCCCGAAACATGGCACGATGCCGCTCTTGTTGGTTTTTTGCAGGAGTGCATCCCATGGGTATTGCAGTGCAGATCCGCCACAACGGCGGCCCCGAAGTCCTGGAGCTGGTGCAGGTCGCCGTGGGCGAGCCCGGGCCGGGCCAGGTGCGCATACGCCACCATGCGGTGGGCCTGAACTTCATCGATGTCTACCAGCGTTCGGGCCTGTACTCGCTGCCCATGCCCTTGAGCCTGGGCATGGAGGGCGCAGGCGTGGTCGAGGCCGTGGGAGAGGGCGTGCAGCACCTGGGCGTGGGCGACCGCGTGGCCTATGCCAGCAATCCGCCGGGCAGCTACAGCGAAGTGCGTGTCATGCCCGCCATGTGCGTGTGCCGCCTGCCCGACGCCATCGCGTTCGAGACGGCTGCCGCCATGATGCTCAAGGGCCTGACGGCCCAGTACCTGCTCAAGAAATGCATTCCGGTGGAGGGCCTGGCACCGGGTGATGCCGTGCTGTTCCATGCGGCGGCCGGTGGCGTGGGCCTGATTGCCTGCCAATGGGCCAGGGCCATGGGCCTGCAGCTCATCGCCACGGCAGGCTCGGACGAGAAGTGCGCGCTGGCCCTGGCCAACGGCGCGGCCCATGCCATCAACTACCGCAGCGAGAACTTCGCCGAACGCGTGCAGGAAATCACGGGCGGCCAGGGCGTGAAGGTGGTCTACGACAGCGTGGGCAAGGACACCTGGGAAGGCTCGCTGGCCTGCCTGCGGCGCTTTGGGCTGATGGTCAGCTTCGGCAACGCATCCGGTCCCGTGGCGCCTTTCGCTCCTGCCGTGCTGGCGGCCAAGTCGCTGTATGTGACGCGCCAGACCCTGTTCTCCCACATCACCAGCCGCGAGGCCACCCAGGCCATGGCCGACGATTTGTTCGCCGTGGTGGAAAGCGGTGCCGTGAAGATCCACATCGACCAGCGCTATCCGCTGGCCGAGGTGCGCCAGGCCCATCTGGACCTGGAGGCACGCAGGACCACGGGCTCCACCATCTTGCTGCCATGAACGGGGAAAAGAGCCCAGCCGACCCAGGCGTGCAGGCATGGCTGAACCGGGTGCGCGCCGCAACCCGCCAGCCTGCGCTGCAGCCGCGCCGGCCGCTTCAGGTGGCGGCAGAGGAAATCGGTTCGCTGGAAGATGGGCTGGCTGCGCAGTTGCCGGACGGGGTGATGCAGGCCCATGGCGTGGCGCTGCGGCAGCAGGCCGGCCACTGGCACCTGCAGGGCGAAGGTGATGCCACGGCCCTGCTCAACGCCCTGGCACGCGTGCTGCGAGCCTGCGGCCACAGCGGCCCCTGGCGCGATGAGCAACTGGCAGTGTGCAACGTGCAGGGTCAGCGCATTGGCACCGTGGAGCGTGGCGCCGTGCGTCCGCTGGGCATTGCCACCCTGGCCGTGCACCTGGTGGGCGAGACGGCCGACGGCCGCATCTGGGTGCAGCAGCGCGCCGACAGCAAGCCCACCAACCCCGGCATGTGGGACACGCTGATGGGCGGCATGGTGGCCGCGCACGATACCCTGGAACAAGCCGTGCAGCGTGAAACCTGGGAAGAGGCCGGCCTGCGCGTGGGCGAGCTGCAGGGCCTGCGCCATGGCGGCCACGTACTGTTCGAGCGCCCCAGCGACGAGGCCGAGGGCCGTGGCTTCATGCGCGAACGCATCGACTGGTTCAGCGCCACCGTGCCGGCTGCGCTGGAGCCCAGCAACCAGGATGGCGAGGTGCAGGCCTTTGCACTGATAGAGCGCGACCAGCTCGTGCAATGGCTGCTGCAGGACCGCTTCACGCCCGAGGCCGCCCAGGTGCTGGCGGCCTGGCTGGGCTGGTGAACGGGCAAGGCTTGCGGCGCCTCAGCGCGCCGCCTTGTCCAGCGCCGATTCCTTGAGCCGGCTGGGCGCCAGGGCGCCGGCCGATTCCAGGATGGGATAGGCCACAGAGCAAAGCAGCGAGTTGATGCGCTTGAGGTCGCTGATGAGGTCGATGTGCAGCGAGCTGGTCTCTATGCTGGAGACGGTGTTGTCGGACAGGCGGGCCAGGTGGGTGGCCGAGTAGGCCAGTTCCAGATCGCGAAAGCGCGCCTTTTCCTCCAGCAGCTTCTGGGCCTCGCGCACATTGCCGTTGAGAAAGACGCTCATGGCCAGGCGCAGATTGTCCAGCAGGTGGTGCAGCAGCTCGCGGATCTCCTGCGTGCCGGCCTCGGAAAACTGGCGGCCCTTCTTGATCTTCTTGTCCTCGATGTCCAGCAGCACGCGCTCGATGATGTCCCCGATCTGCTCCATGTTGATGGTGAAGCTGATGATTTCGGTCCAGCGCTGGCCCTCGCGTTCGTCGAGTTCGGCGCGCGAGATCTTGGTCATGTAGTACTTGATGGCCGAGTACAGGTCGTCCACCGTGCCTTCGAGTTCGCGCAGCTCCTGGGACAGCTTGAGGTCGTCGGTCTCCAGCACGCGCTGCATGCCGATCAGCATGGACTCGACCATGTCGGCCTGGTGCAGGGCCTCGCGCGCGGCGCAGGAAATGGCCAGCGACGGCGTGCTCAGCGCCGACGGGTCCAGGTGGCGCGGGCGCAGCAGGCTGGTGGAACTGGCCTCGGGCTTGGGCAGCAGGGCCGTCACCCAGCGCGCCACGGTCTGCGTCAGGCCGATGAAGCACAGGCTGTTGAAGATGTTGAAGGCCAGGTGGAACAGCACGATGTTCTGGCCCTTGCCGTCGATCAGCGGCATCACATAGGTGGCCCACAGCCCCAGGAAGGGCGCCACGATGGCCACGCCCATGATCTTGAACAGCATGTTGCCGATGGTGACCTGGCGCACCTCCACGCTGGACTTGGCCGTGGTCAGCACGGCCACCAGGCCGCTGCCGATGTTGGCACCCAGCGTCAGGCCCAGCGCCACTTCCATGGGAATCGCGCCCGAGCTGGCCATGGCCGCGATCAGCAGCACGATGGCCAGGCTGGAATAGGCCATCACGGCCAGCAGTGCACCCAGCAGCAGCTCCATGAAGATGTCGCTGGTGACAGAGGCCAGCAGGGTGCGCACGGCGGGGGCTTCCAGCAGCGGCTCGGTGGCATCGACCACCAGGCGCAGGGCCAGCAGCATCACGCCCAGGCCGATGAGCACGCGGCCTATGCGCCCGGCCGTGGTGTCCTGGCGCGTGATGAACAGCACCACGCCGACAAAGATGAACAGCGGCGACAGCCAGGACAGGTCGGTGGAGAACAGCACGGCCATCAGCGCCGTGCCCACGTCGGCGCCGCGCATCACGGCCAGCGCGGCCGGCAGCGAGATCAGGCCCTGGCCCACGAAGGCCGAGGTCATCAGCGAGGTCGCCGTGCTCGACTGCACCAGCGCAGTCACGCCCAGGCCGGACAGCGCGGCCGAGAAGCGGTTGCTCATGCTGTGGGCGAGCAGGTTGCGCAGGTTGGCGCCGAACACCCGCAGCACGCCGGTGCGGACCATGTGCGTGCCCCAGACCAGCAGGGCGATGGCGGCCAGTAGATTGAGTAAGTGCTTCATGTGCTGTGAGCGGAGAAGCGGACCAATATAACCCCGGTCCCGGCTTGCGCGCAGGAGAGTCGGCCGCATGAGCGCACAGTTTGGTGCGAAATAAGGAAAATTGTAGAAATAAAACGAATCGAAAAGAATTTCGGTTGACCCAAAACGCACTCAGGAAAACCCGAGGAAAACCCGCCGGCATGCAGCCGGTGGCCCCCTCAATGAAAAAGCCCCTCGCAAGAGGGGCTGGCGGCGGCGGCTCCGGCTGCGGCAGGGATCAGGCGCCCTTGGCCCGCCGTGCGCGCAGCACCTCGTCCAGGATCAGCAGGGCCGCGCCCACGCTGATGGCGATGTCGGCCGCATTGAAGGCCGGAAAGTGCGAACGGCCCCAGTAGAAGTCCAGGAAGTCCACCACGTAGCCGTGCTGCAGGCGGTCCACCACGTTGCCGATGGCACCGCCCAGGATGCTGGCCAGCGAGAAGCAAAACAGCTTCTGCCCCGGATGCTTGCGCAACTGCCAGACGATGAGCAGCGTGGCCGCCGCGCCGATGCCCACGAACAGCCAGCGCTGCCAGCCACCGGCTCCAGCCAGGAACGAGAAGGCCGCCCCCGTGTTGTGGGCCCGCACGATATTGAAAAAGCCCGTGATCGGCGTCCAGTCGCCCAGCTGGTAGGCATCAAGGATCCACTGCTTGGTGAGCTGGTCGATGGCGATGATCGCCAGCGACCAGGCCAGCCAGGGCCAGATGCGGCGGCTGCGGGATTCGGGGACTGCGGCAAAGCTAGGGGTCATGGCAGCGCCTCGGTGGGATTACGCCTTGCGGCGCTCTTCGCCGGCACCGTGCAGGTTGCTGTCGCAACGGCCGCACAGGCTGGGGTGCTCGGGGTTGATGCCCACGTCGGCACGGTAATGCCAGCAGCGGTCGCACTTGGCATGGCTGCTGGGTGTGACGGCGGCCTGCAGCGTCTCGCCCGCCAGGGCCTCGGCGGCCGAGGTGATGAAGACGAACTTCAGGTCGTCGCCCAGGCTTTGCAGCAGGGCCAGGTCTTCGGGCTGCGCCGAGACACGGACTTCGGCCTGCAGCGAGGAGCCGACCCGGCCTTCGGCGCGCACGGCCTCGATGTCCTTGTTCACCACGTCGCGGATCTCGCGCAGGCGGGCCCACTTGGCCAGCAGGGCCTCGTCGCCGGCCGGCAGGTCGGTGTAGGTCTCCAGGAAGATGGACTCGCTGTTGCCGAAGACCTTCCAGGCCTCTTCGGCCGTGAAGGACAGGAAGGGCGCCATCCAGCGCAGCATGGCGTGCGTGATCTGGTGCAGGGCGGTCTGGGCGCTGCGGCGGGCCAGGCTCTTGGGCGCGCTGGTATACAGGCGGTCCTTGAGCACGTCCAGGTAGAAGCCGCCCAGGTCTTCCGAGCAGAACAGCTGCAGCTTGGCCACCACGGGGTGGAATTCATAGACCTTGTAGTGGGCCAGCACCTCGGCCTGGAACTGGGCCGCGCGGGCCAGGGCCCAGCGGTCGATCTCCAGCAGCTCTTCGGTGGCAACCGAGTCTTTCGCCGCGTCGAAGTCGCTGACGTTGGCCAGCAGGAAGCGCAGCGTGTTGCGGATGCGGCGGTAGGCGTCCACCACGCGGGCCAGGATCTTGTCGTCGATGCCCAGGTCGCCCGAGTAGTCGGTCGAGGCCACCCACAGGCGGATGATCTCGGCGCCCATCTTGTTGCTCACGTCCTGCGGGGCGACGGTGTTGCCCAGCGACTTGGACATCTTCTTGCCCTGGCCGTCCACGGTGAAGCCGTGGGTCAGCAGGCCGCGGTAGGGCGCGCGCCCGAAGATGGCCGAGGCCAGCAGCAGCGACGAATGGAACCAGCCGCGGTGCTGGTCATGGCCTTCCAGGTAAAGGTCGGCCTCGGGGCCCTGGTCGTGGTGCATGTCGGCGTGCGTGCCGCGCATCACATGCCAGAAGGTGGAGCCGGAGTCGAACCAGACTTCGAGGATGTCGGTGCTCTTGGTGTAGTGCACGGCTTCCTCGGCGCCCAGGATGTCCTCGGCCGTCACGCGGCTCCAGGCCTCGATGCCGCCTTGCTCAACCATGGCGGCGGCCTGGTCGATGATCTCCATGGTGCGCGGATGCAGTTCGCCGCTGTCCTTGTGCAGGAAGAAGGGCAGGGGCACGCCCCAGCTGCGCTGGCGCGAGATGCACCAGTCGGGCCGGCCGGCGATCATGTCGCGCAGGCGGGTCTTGCCGTTCTCCGGGTAGAACTGGGTGTGCTCGATGGCTTCCAGCGCGATCTGGCGCAGCGTCTGCGCGGGCTTGTCACCGGGCTTGGTGAACACGCCCTCGCCCTCATCCATGCGGATGAACCACTGGGCGGCGGCGCGGTAGATCACCGGCGTCTTGTGGCGCCAGCAGTGCGGGTAGCTGTGGGTGATGGTCGTGGTATCCAGCAGGCGGTCGCCCAGCTTGAGCGCATCGATGATGACGGGGACGGCCTTCCAGATGTGCTGGCCGCCGAACAGCGGCAGCTCGGGTGCGTAGACGCCGTTGCCCTGCACGGGGCTCAGGATGTCATCGCGCGTCATGCCGTTGTTCATGCAGCTGTTGAAGTCGTCCACGCCGTAGGCGGGGGCCGAGTGCACGATGCCGGTGCCGTCATCGGCCGTGGCGTAGTCGGCCAGGAACACGGGCGAGACGCGGTCAAAGCCCTTGTCCACGTGGGCCAGCGGGTGCTTGAACTGCAGGTGGTCCAGCTTCCTTCCCACGGCGGTGGCAAGGACCTGGCCTTCGAGCTTCCAGCGTGCCAGGCATTTGTCGACCAGGGCGGAGGCCACGATCAGCAGGCCGCGCTCGGTATCCACCAGGCTGTATTCCAGCTCGGGGTTGACGTTGAGCGCCTGGTTGGCGGGGATGGTCCAGGCCGTCGTCGTCCAGATGACGATGAAGGCGGGCTTGGCCAGCGAGGTCAGCCCGAAGGCGGCCGCCAGCCTGTCGGGCTCGGCCGTGGGGAACATCACGTCCAGCGTCTGGCTTTGCTTGTCGGCGTACTCGATCTCGAACTCGGCCAGCGAGGAGCCGCAGTCAAAGCACCAGTACACCGGCTTGAGGCCGCGGTAGACGAAGCCGCGCTCCATGACGCGCTTCAAGGCGCGCAGCTCGGCGGCCTCGTTGGCGTAGTTCATGGTCTTGTAGGGATGGTCCCAGTCGCCGAGCACGCCCAGGCGCTTGAAGTCCACCATCTGCTGGGCGATCTGCTCGGTGGCGAATGCACGGCTCTTGGCCTGCATCTCGTCGCGCGGCAGATTGCGGCCATGCAGCTTTTCGATGGCGTTCTCGATGGGCAGGCCGTGGCAGTCCCAGCCCGGCACGTACATGGCGTCGAAGCCCTCGAGCTGGCGGCTCTTGACGATCATGTCCTTGAGCGCCTTGTTCACCGCATGGCCGATGTGGATCTTGCCGTTGGCGTAGGGCGGGCCGTCGTGCAGGATGAACTTGGGCGCACCGTGGCGCGCATCGCGCAGCTTCTTGTAGATGCCCTTGTCCTCCCATTCCTGGACCCAGCCCGGCTCGCGCTTGGGCAGATCGCCGCGCATGGGGAAGGGCGTGTCGGGCATGTTCAGCGTGGCGCGATAGCCCGCATTGGCGTTGGGAGAGACTTTCGAATCAGACATGGAGAACCTTGAAAGCAGGCCAGAGCCCGGACCGTCTGGTCCAGGCACGGGAAAAAGGGGAGGAAGCCTGGTGCGCACCCGCGCCCGGGCAGGTGACGGAGATCGTCAAATTCGGTCGCGCGTGGTCTGGCGACGGGTCTCGGTGTAGATGGGTGTGTGGATGGTGGCGAAGAACGCGCGCGCGTCATCGCAGTCCTTGGCGATGCCGGCGGTGAGGGCGTCGAGACTGTCGTACTTCAGCTCGTCGTGCAGTTTGTGCAGAAGTTCCACGCGGATGATTTTACCGTAGGCCTCTTCGCCACCCGGCGCGCCGGGCCAATCGAGGCAGTGGGTTTCCAGCAGGACGCGCCCGCCGTTGACATCCGTCGGGTCCAGGGAAGGGCGCACACCGAGGTTGGCCACGCCGCGCAGAGGACGCTCATGCAGTCCGTGGACCAGCACCGCGAAGATGCCGCTGGCCGCGGGCTTCCAATGGTTGAAGCGCAGGTTCAGCGTTCGAAAGCCGTCGCCCGCGCCCTGGCGGCTTTCGGCCAGGCTGCGGCCCAGCTTGCGCCCGTGGACCACATGGCCGGAGATGGTGTAGGGATGACCCAGCAGCCGCGCCGCATCCTGCATGCGCCCCTCGGCCAGGGCGCAGCGCACATGGGTGCTGGACACGCGCAGGCCATGCACTTCGTAGCTGTTCATGCGGGCCACGTCAAAGCCCTGGCGCTGGCCTGCCGCGTCCAGCATGGCGTAGTCGCCCGCGCGCTGGGCGCCGAAGCGGAAATCGTCGCCGACCAGCACGTATTTCGCGCCCAGGCCGGCCACCAGCACCTCATCGATGAAGGCCTGGGGCGCCTGGCTGGCCAGCGCCCGGTTGAAGGGCAGCACCACGGTCTGGTCCACGCCGCAGCGCTGCAGCTCCGACAGCTTGTCGCGCAGCGTGCCTATGCGCGCCGGCGCGATCTCGGGCCGGCCCAGGGCCTGGGCGAAGTAGTCGCGCGGATGGGGCTCGAAGGTCAGCACGCAGGTGGGCACGCCACGCTGGGCAGCTTCAGCCGACAGCAGGGCCAGCATGGCCTGGTGACCCCGGTGAACACCATCGAAATTGCCGATGGTGACGGCGCAGGCCGGTTCTCGCCCTGGATGGTTGAAGCCTCGAAAAATCTTCATGGGACGCTTTGTTTTCAATAGCGGCTGGCACGCGCGCAGCCAGCGCAGGCTGTCAATCCGACACGGAAACAGAGTATATTGCCTCGATAAGGCCTGCCTTGCAGGCCCTGTGCACTGGCTGCATTCCCGTTCACCTTGGTGTCAGAGGAGGCGTGTCGTGAAGGTCTTGAAGCTGTCGGCCCAAGGGCTGCCCCAATCCTGGATTACGCTGGAGCAGGCGGCGCTGCATTACGCGGCGGACGATGTGCGCTGGGAGTCCGGCGGGGAAGTCGCCTGTTTCCGCGGTGGCCACAATGCCGTCACGGGCTGCCAGTCGGTCATTCACATCAACAGCATCATCGGCACGCGCGGTGCGCCCTCCATCAACCCGCACAGCCTGCAGCCGGGCCTGACCAACGGCAAGCTGTTCGCACGCGACCGCTGCATCTGTGCCTACTGCGGCCGGGTCTTCCACGAAAACGACCTCACGCGCGAACACATCGTGCCCATCTCCGCAGGCGGCGGCCATCACTGGATGAATCTGGTGACTGCCTGCCGTTCCTGCAACCACCGCAAGGGCGCCCGCACGCCTGAACAGGCGCGCATGCCCCTGCTCTACACGCCCTATGTACCCAGCCTCTGGGAAGACTTCATCCTGCGCAACCGGCGGATTCTGGCGGACCAGATGGAGTTTCTGCTTCTGCATGTGCCCAGAAGCTCGCGCTGGGCGCGCGATAGCCTCGTCGGGGACGGTGGGGCGCCCACGCACGAGGTGGCGTGGGCTTGATGAGAACTGTCAGGCAGCGGTCTTGGTTGCGGTCACGACGAAGCCCTGAACCGGTTGCCCGCCTTCCTGCCGCAGCACCAGTTCCTCGGTCGATACGCTGAAGCCCGCTTGCTTGCACAGTGCTTCGATATGGCTGCGCTTGTGGGCGTAGCGTTGGCTGTTTTGCAGCACCAGGTCGGGGCCGTCTTCTGGCGCAGTTTCGCAGGAGAAGATGAATTCGCCACCCGTCTTCAGAATGCGCGCCGCATTGGGGATGACCGTAGCTGCATCGCCAACGTAGATCAGTACATCGAGGCAGGTGATCACGTCATACTCGCTGTCCGGAGTGTCGCGCAGGGCATCCAGCAGGCTCACGTTGTGGAAACGGTCATAGATGCCGTGCCGTGCCGCCTGTTCGATCATTTTCACGGAACTGTCCACGCCGATCAGGAAGCCCTGCATGGAGCCCAGACAGACACCCAGCAGGCCTGTGCCACAGCCCAGGTCCAGCAGGTTAAAGTCCTTTTCTGGATTGCGCGCGACCAACTGTTCTGCGACGCGTTTGGGCAGCTGGTAGCCGAGGCCACGCACCATGTGCATATCGTATTGCTCGGCCATTCCGTCGAACAAGGGCCTGTGCATCTCAACAGGCTGGTGGGCCGGGGTTTCGCCCCGGGCCAGGGCTGCGTAGTAGATCAGCGTGGCATCCTCGGGGGATCGTTCCTGCAGCATGCGGATGTCAGGCAGTGCCGCAGCAGGCTCGCCGCGTGCGATGCAGGCCTTGATTCGGCCAATGCGCAGTGACGGCTGCTCGGGCTGCTCCTGTACCAGGGCGTCCCAGATCTGCCCTGCCTCGGCGTGTTGCTGCAGGCTGCTCAGATCGTTGGCCAGATACTGGCGCAGCATGGTGTCGCCGGGAAATAGCTCCAAGCCTCTGCGCAGGTGCTCCACGGCCATTGCGGTATGACCGGCGCGGTGGGCGATGTCCACCACGCCTGCCAGTACCTGCGGATTTCCAGGCTCGATGCGCGCCACTTTCTCAGCCAGTTCCAGAGCAGAATCGAATTGGCTGCGACGAGCCCGATAGAGCGCGGTTTCCAGCAGGCCTGGTCCCCACATGGGCGCCAGTTCGAGGCAGCGTTCGAATGTCTCTTCGGCTTTGGCGTGATTGCCGGCTTTCTCCGCCATCAGCGCCGCCAACATGAAGACGCGTGCGTCGTTCGGCATCTGGCGCTGGGCCTTGTTCAGAGTCTGTGCGGCCTTGCGCAGATCGCCGTTGGAGATCTGCTGGCGAGCCATTTCCAGGTGCTTGCGGTTGATATCGGCGGGGATGGAAGTAGCGCTCATGGACAGGTGTGTGTTTATGGCCAGAATGAGGCGGGCTTTGATGGCGGCAAATGCCGACAGGCCACGCCAGTGGCGAACTTTTCATTATCGTGGATTCTTCGCCGCATCATGTTTCAAGCCGCTGTCTGCAAGGTTTTGGACTGCGCAGCGGGAGCGGGATGCGGCGGCAGCGTGAGCGTGAAGCTCGTGCCGCCCTCCGGTGAAGGTGCCGCCTGTATGTCGCCGCCATGCAGTCGTGCAATGCGTCGGGCGACCCACAGGCCCAGGCCGAAGCCGCGGGCCTGGTCGGAGCGGTGGCCGCGCTCGAAGCGCTCGAAGATGCGCAGCGCCAGCTCGGGCGCCAGGCCTGGGCCCTGGTCGCTGACGGTGAGTTCCAGCTGACCACGGTCGTCGGTGCGCGCGCGCACGGTGATTTCTCCGGCCTTGGCGTACTTCACGGCGTTGTCCACGAGGTTGGACAGTGCGATGCGGATGAGCGTGGAGTCGCACTCCCAGATGGCGGGCGCCTGCGCGCTGTCCAGGCGCAGACGGTGGCGGCGGGACCAGTGCACGAGCTGCGCGGCATCATCGACCAGCTCCATGACGGGAGCGCGGTGCAACTGCAGCCTGAAGGCGGGAGCGTCCAGGCGGTCGCTGATCAGGCAGTTGTCCACCAGGGCCGTGAGGCGTCTGCAGGCGCGCCGGATCTGGGCGGCGCGTTCGAGCTGGGAGTCGATGTCGGGGGAGGGAAAGGAAAGTTGCTCGGTGGCGGCACTGTCCACCACGGCCAGCGGCGTGCGGAACTCATGGTTGACCATGTTGAAGAACTGCCGCTGCTCCAGTCGCAGCGTGCGTTCGCTGTGCAGCGCCGCCTGCAGCGCGTTCTGCGCCCGCAGCAGCTCGGCCGTGCGCAGCCGCACGCGCTCTTCCAGCGCATGCTCGGATTTGGCCAGGGATTCGAGCAGTTGTGCCTGGCGCGCCATGGAGTCCCGGAATTTCTGGATCAGGCTGGCGCCGACGGCCACGGTGATCACGATGTTGACCAGCAAGGTGTTGAGCTGCCAGAAAACGCTGGTCTCTATGGTAGGCAGGCTGGCAAGGCCCACATAGGCTGCCGTCACATACAGCCCCATGAGCCCGTACATGGTGCTGGGAACGACCATCAGCACATGCACCAGGCTGGCACGATCGCGCAGCAGATTGCTCCATGCGACCACCGCAAACAACGCGCTGATGGCCCAGGGCGCGCCGACCCCTATCCAGGCCCAGTCCTGGTAGCGGCCGAGCGGGATGCTTGGCAGGCACAGCAACGGGATGATTCCCAGGGCGAGCAGGGCCCGGTCCATGCGCCGCCAGCGTGTGTCGCGGGTCAGCAGCTCGCGCATCTGCCAGGCCAGGGCGGCGGGAAGCATCAGGGTGCCAAGGCTGACGCACAGATGGCCCCAGTGCGCCAGATGGTCGGGCAGCCAGATCTGCAGGTAGCCCCGGTCGCTGGCGCCATGGATCAGTACGGCGATGGCTGCCACGGCCATGGCGGCCAGTTTGCGCAACCGCAAGGCCAGGGCTGCCCCGATGATCAGCAGGGCCAGCATGAGGTTGATGCCCTGGTGGATGCCCGATGCCCATTCCACGGCCGAGAACTGCGTCATCAGACCGCTGCTGCGCCAGATCGTGGCGTCCAGCTGCATGGGGCTTGAGGTCTGCACGCGCAGGATGAAGGGCTGGTCCGTGTACAGCGGAAACACGAGCTGGCGCACATGGACCCGTGGTTCGCCGGTTGCCGTATCGCCGCTGCTGCGCATGCGCCAGGCGCCGTCCATGTACTGGTACAGCGCGACCTGGTCCAGGTAGCTGGGCAGGATCTCCAGCCACAGAGGGTCCTGCTCGGGGTCGATCTTCCCGGCCGCGATATAGGGAGCCTGCACCTTGAGCCAATACACATCGCGCGTGTAGCCCTTGTTCAGCGGTGTGTCCAGCGCGGTGAAGTCCGTATCGGGCAGGGCTGCCACCTGGTCGATGGTGAGGCTGCCCTGCGCATCGACAAGCGCCAGCATGGGCAGGTCCGTGCCCAGCTGCAGGCGCTTGGCTGGAAGGGACTGCCAGGCCGGACTGAGGATGAAGCAGACCACCAGCACCAGCGAAAACACCAGCCAGCCCGGCAGCGCCAGACGGTTCAGGACACGCAGCAGGTTCAGGATGCGCATGGCGAGGCGGGCTGTGTTGCAGCTGCGGCAAGGCCGCTGTCTTCGGGAATGCTGCAGGGCAGCGTCAGCGTGAAGCAGGTGCCGCCGCCCGCAGCTGGCGTGACCTGCACATCGCCGCCGTGCATCTGGGCCACGCGCCGGGCCACCCACAGGCCCAGGCCGAAGCCTCGGGTCTGGTCCGAGCGCTCTCCGCGCTCGTGCAGTTCGAAGATGCGCTGCGCCAGCTCGGGCGCCAGGCCAGGGCCCTCGTCGCTGACGGTGAGCTCCAGCCGGCCCTGCCCGTCCAGGCGGGCACACACGGCGATTTCGCCGGCCTGGGCGTATTTCACGGCGTTGTCCACGAGGTTGGACAGGGCGATGCGCACCAGCGTGGGATCGCACTGCCAGGAGGCGGGGATGCCGGCAGTCTCCAGCCTCAGATGATGGCGGCGCGACCAGTGCACGAGCTGTACGGCATCGTCGATCAGGTCCGTCACCGGAACCCGGTCGAGCTGCAGCCGGAACGCAGGCGCGTCCAGGCGGTCGCTGACCAGGCAGTTGTCCACCAGGGCCGTGAGGCGCCTGCAGGCACGCCGGATCTGGGCGGCCCGCTCCAGTTGGGAGTCGATGTCGGTGGACGGAAAGGTCAACTGCTCCGTGGCCGCGCTGTCCACCACGGCCAGCGGCGTGCGGAATTCATGGTTGACCATGTTGAAGAACTGGCGCTGCTCCAGCCGCAGGGTGCGTTCGCCGTGCAGCGCGGCCTGCAGCGCGTTCTGTGCATGCAACAGTTCGGCCGTGCGTGTGCGTACCCGGCCTTCGAGCGCGTGCTCGGAGCGGGCCAGCGACTCCACCAGTTGCGCCTGCCTGTCCATGGAGTTCTGGAATTTCTCGACCAGGCTGGCGCCCACGGCAATGATGATGAGGATGTACAGCAGCAGCGATTCCAGTTGCCAGTACATGCCGGCTTCGATGTCGGAGGACACCAGCCCCGTGAACGCTGCAGCCACGTGGATGCCCATGACCGCATGCAGCGTGTAGGGAATCAGCACCAGCAGGTTGACGATGCTGGGGCCCAGCCGGAGCAGGTTCTTCCAGGCCACCAAAGCGCTCAGCATGCTGGCCATCCAGGGGACGCTGACTCCGAGCCAGGCCCATTGCGTGTAATGCCCCATGGGAATGCTGAGCAAGGCCAGCAGCGGCGCCAAGGTCAGCAGCACCAGCATGCGGTCGATGCGGCGCCAGATCGTTCCGCGCGTCAAGGTCTCGCGTGCCTGCCAGGCAAAGGCGGCAGGCAGCAGGAAGACGCCCACGCTCACCCAGATATCCGCATGCGGCGCCCAGGGCTCGGGCAGCCACAGCTGGGCATAGCCGCGCACATTGGCGTTGTGGGTCAGAACCACGAACGCCAGCAGCGTCATGGCCATCAGGCTGCGCATGCGAAGGGCCAGGGCTGCGCCGGCGATCAGCAAGGTCAGCACCAGGTTCACGCCCTGGTGCACCCCCGAGGCCCACTCCACGCTGGACAGCCAGGCCATCAGCCCCGTGCTGCGCCAGACCGTGGCGTACAGCTGCATGGCGCTGCTGGTCTCGATGCGCAGCACAAAGGGCTGGCCGGCGCGCAGTGGAAACACCAGCTGGCGCACATGGATGCGCTGGGCCATGGGCACCGTGTCGCCGCTTTCGCGTGCCTGCCACAGGCCGTGCGCCTGCTGGTAGAGCGTGACCCTGTCCAGATAGGTGGGCGTGATCTCCAGCCACAGCGGATCATTGCCGGCCAGCGCACTGGCGGGTGCGAGGGCAGGCATGGCAACCCTCACCCAGTAAGCCTGGCGGGTATAGCCCTCGTTCAGAGGCGTGCGCCGGGTTTCGAAGGCATCATCGGGCAGGGCCGCGACCTGTTCAATGGTCATGCTGCGGCCCGCATCGGCAAGCACCTGCATCGGCAGGTCCTTGCCCAGACGCAGTCCCTTGTCAGGGGGAGACATGGTTGCCGGGCTCAGCACGAAAAATGCGAGCAGCCCGAGCGATACCGTGATCCATGCAATAAAAGTAAATTTTTGTGTGTTTCTCTGAACTGTGAGCATTCGAGAGTGTTCGTGCATGGCGGCGGACGTTCACCCCAATGAAAATCCGCGCACCAATAGGCAAACATCATGCAGCAGACACTAGAGCCATCGATCGAGTTCACCGTCGCCGTCGTAGAGGACGACGAGGATATTCGTATCAATGTGTGTCGATTTTTAACAAAGTCTGGCCTGCATGCCTGGGGCACGGATTCTGCAGAAGACTTCTACATAAAGCTACTGCGCGAAAAGGCAGATCTGGTCGTCGTCGACCTGGGTCTGCCCGGCGAGGACGGGCTGAGCCTGGTCAAGCGCCTGGCCGAGCAGGAGATCCCCGTGGTGGTGCTCACGGCACGCGGCGATCTGGACAGCCGCATTGCCGGCCTCAATGCCGGCGCGTTGCAGTACTTCGTCAAGCCCACCGACATGAACGAGCTGGTGGCCGGCATCCGCTCCCAGCTTCGCCGCAACACCGGTCAGCCGGGCAGGGCGTCCGCCCCATTCCTGACCTGGCGCCTTGACCCCCTGTCGGCCTGCATGGTCGCACCCAACCACCAGATCATTGCCCTGACCAGCCGCGAGCTGGAATTGCTCGGCTGCCTGATGGCAACCCCCGGGACCATGGTGTCCAAGCAGACCCTGATCGAGGCCATGGGCTATGCCGATGTGGATGACGGTTTTCATCGCATTGAATCGCAGTTGACGCGGCTTCGCCGCAAGACCCTGGATATCTCCGGGCTGGCCCTGCCGGTGAGGGCCGTGTTCGGTCGAGGGCTGGTGTTCGTGCCTTAGGCGCCTTTTTCTTCTCCATTTCAGCTTTTTGAACCGCTGCCGTCCGGGCATGCGGAAGGGATTCGTTCGCCCATTTTTTTGCTGCAAAAGCGCGTGCGCGTGATTGGGCGGCTTGGTGCTGGCGGTGTGCGCAAGCCGGCGGCGTGGGCCGTCGGGGTTTTCATCCGTGATCAAACACACATGAAGAGAGGAATGGTATGGCGAGACAGAGTTTGCATATCCGGCCCACAGGGCCGCGCATGAACGCTTGGAGGCAGGCGAGACGCCTGATCGCGGCTGGCACCCTGGCGGTGATCGGTGCGGGGGCACAGGCGGCGTTTCTGAATGGTGATTTCGAGACGGGAGACTTGACTGGCTGGACGGCTCAGGCCTGGACCAACAATGGGACCCAGACCAATCCGAAGAGCCTGAGCGAGTTGCTTTTGCAGCCGCCCGGCAGCAAGGTTCATCTGGTCGAAATCGACAGCGGCTCGGAAGGCGCTGCAGACGAAGTCCTGTTCCGGGGTGACGCCGGCCAGTCCGCCCTCAAACTGACTTTGGCAGGCTCCCACTCTGCCCGCATCAACCTCAAGGCGAACAGCACCATCCCAGCCAGCAACGTGATACCGCGGTCCAACAATGTCACGGGGGGACTCGCCGGCTGGACCCAGCAGGTCAATACGGCAAGTTCCATCACCCAGGAAGTGACGCTGACTGCGGATGACATCGACCAGGACGGCAAGATCCACATCCGATTTGTCGCGGCGCCCGTGCTTGAGTACGCCAGCAATCACGGAGGCGAGGATCGCCCCTACTTTGCCATCTCGCTGGTCAAGACCTATGACGCCCAGACCGCCACGGATCTGACGGGCTCACCCCAGGAGTTGTTCTTCAAGTACCACTACGGCGGCGAGCCGGGAGCACCCTGGAAGACCTTTACCGACAAGGGCGGTGCCATCCAGAACTACACCGACCCCCAGGCCTACGATGTCGCTCCTGGCAATGCCTACCTGCGGGTAGGCGACAAGGTCAGGCTGCAGGCCGTGGCCTCGGCCTGCAGTGCCGGTGGCCACGCAGGCCATCTGTACGTTGACAACTTCGGCACGACCCTGCCCAAGACCTTGTGGATCAGCGCGTCCGGGCCTGTCAGCGCGCCCAAGGCGGACGGCACGGAGATCACCTACACCTATACCTATACGAACAACGGCAGCACCCCGGTGAACAACGTGAAGGTCACGCCCGCGATGCCCGTGGGCACGGATGCGGGCGTCAGTCCGACCACGTTCGTGTCGCTGGCCGGCGACGGCGGCGCTTGCACGGCCCCGGCCGTGGGCAGTTCAGACCCTGCCCAGTGCAACTTTGGGACCCTGGCACCCGGGCAGTCGGGCACGTTCACGATGACCGTGAAGGTTCCTGCGGGCACGCCGTCAGACCAGATCAACAACGGCAACTACACCATCGGAGGCGACCTGACCTCGACCCTGCTCGGTGCCATGGTGCAGACCCAATTGCTGGCTCCCGCGGCGAGCAGCGACATGGTGCCTGATGTCTCCGGACTCCCGCCCACCGCCGTGGTCGGCGTCCCCTACACCGGCAGCTTCTCCTGCAAGAACGATGGTGCAGCCAGCGCAGGCCAGGCTATCTGCGATGCCTCCGGTCTGCCCCCTGGCGTGACGGCAGGCCAATGCACGATAGACGGCGCGGCCTGGATGCAGCCCGCCGTGGTGCCTGCGGGCAAGACGGTGGTCTGCCTGGTCTCCGGCACACCGACGGGTCCAGGCGGCAGCTCGACGGTCACGGTGACCACGGGCGGCGACAACGACCTGACCCCGGGCAACAACACGGCCACGTCGAACATCGCGGTCACCACAACGCCGGACATGCAGGTCAATCTGAGCGGACTGCCCTCCACCTCGCCGCTGAACATTCCCTATAGCGGCAGCTTCACCTGCAGCAACCAGGGCCTGGCCAACGCCGTGAGCGGCACCTCCTGCGCCGTCACCGGCCTGCCGGCTGGCGTGACGCAAGGCGCATGCTCCATCAGCCCCGGCAATGCCGCGTGGGTGGCGGGCAATGCGGTGCCGGTGGGAGCCACGGTCACCTGCCAGGTGAGCGGTACGCCCACGGCCGCAGGTTCGTCCATGGTCACGGGCACCACGGGCGCAACGGATGATTCGAATGCGGCAAACAACACCGCGACCATGAATGTGTCCACCGTTGCAGTGCCCGACATGGGCGTCGATCTGAGCGGTCTGCCGACCGCGTTCACTGCCGGCACGCCCTACAGCGGCAGTTTTGTCTGCAATAACCAGGGCTCGGCCGATGCATCGGCAGGGACCTCGTGCGCAGTCACGGGACTGCCGCCTGGCGTCAGCCAGGGCGCTTGCCGCATCAGCCCCTCCAATGCAGCCTGGTCCGCAGGGGATGCCGTGCCTGCGGGCGCCAGCGTGACCTGCACGGTCAGCGGAACGCCCAGCTCCGTGGGGGCGGTGGCACTGACGGGCAGCACCGGTGCGACCGGAGATGCCAACCCGGCCAACAACACGGCTTCCCGCGCGGTGGCCGTGGCCGTATCGCCCGCCTCCATCCCCACCCTCTCCGAATGGGGCCTGATCCTGATGTCCGGCTTGATGGGCATCATGGGCTGGGGCATGGTGCGCCGCCGCCGCTTCAACGCGCTGTGACCGGCAACCGGTCGTGACGCAGGGCGCCCTTCGGGGCGCCTTTTTTTTTTTGGTTCGGAGCATGGCCGCAGCCCATTGACATGCTCAATATGTGATCGAATAAGGGTTTATACCTATCATTCGCCCCATGATCGTCCGTGATCGCCCCGCCGGCCTCAGGCTGTTTCTGATTTTGCGGGGCTCGGTGCTCCAGCGCATCCAGGTCACGCTGCTCGTGAACATCGTGTTTGCCGCCATCATCACCCTGGTGCACGGCAATCTCTTCGACGTGAAGATCACGGTGACGCCCATCCCCTTCACGCTGATCGGCCTGCCGCTGGCCATCTTCCTGGGGTTTCGCAACAACACCGCCTACGACCGCTACTGGGAAGGGCGCAAGCTCTGGGGAGAGATGGTGATCTGCGCGCGCACGCTGGCGCGCCAGTGCCAGAGTCTGATTGCGCTGGACACGGTGCCCGATCCCCGGCGCCGCGACAGCGACGTGCGCGTGCGCATGGTGCACCGGGCTGTTGCCTTCGCGCATTCGCTGCGGTCCCAGCTGCGGGGCCTGCACGACGATGCCGAAGCCGGCCGCTGGCTCGTGGACAGGGAATGGCGCCAAATCCAGGCCCTGCCGCTGGAGCAGCGCTGCGACGCACTGATGATATCCATGGGGCATGACCTGGCGCAGTGTGTGCGCCGTGGCGAGATGGAGCCCTGCCTGGCCGCGTCCATGGACAAGACCTTCACACGCATGACGGCCGCTGCCGCCTCGTGCGAGCGCATACGCAACACGCCCATGCCGTTCTCGTATGCGCTGCTGCTGCACCGCACGGCCTACATGTACTGCTTTCTGCTGCCGTTCGGCCTGGTGGACACGACCGGGTTCATGACGCCTTTCGTCGTGGCCATCGTGGCCTACACCTTCTATGGGCTCGACGCCCTTGGCGATGAACTCGAAGAGCCCTTTGGCCTGGAGAGCAACGACCTGCCGCTGGACACCATCTGCCGCTCCATCGAGATCAGCCTGGGCCGCACGCTGGGCGAGACGGATCTGCCCGCGCCGCTCAGGCCCGAGGGCTACAGGCTGACCTGAGGCGGCGGGCAAGCATGGGAAAAAGCAAAGGCCCATGAAAAGCCCCGCAGTTTCCTGCGGGGCATGGTGGTCTGAAGCGGGACCCGAGGCTCAGGCAAACACGCCGGCCGTGTCCTGCATCTTCCCGGACACGATGCCCAGATGGTGCAGCGTGTCCCCACCCGTCATCTCCATCTGCGTCAGGCGCTTGAAGTAGTGGCTGCCTGCGTACTCGTCGGTCACGCCGATGCCGCCGTGCAGCTGCACCGACTGCTGGCCCACATAGCGCAGCGACTGGCCCAGCTGGACCTTGGCGCGCGCGATGGCCACGTGGCGCTCCGCCTCGGGCGTGTTCATCTTGAGGCTGGCGTAGTAGCTCATGGAGCGGGCCAGCTCCAGCTGCATCTTCATGTCCGCCACGCGGTGGCGCAGGGCCTGGAAGCTGGCGATCACCGTGTTGAACTGCTTGCGCTGGTTCATGTACTCGGTGGTGAGCTTCAGTGTCTGCTCCATGGCGCCCACGCCTTCGGCGCACAGGGCGGCGTTGGCCACGTCCTGGGCCAGCGTCAGGGCGGCCAGGCCATCGGTCGTCACCAGCGTGGCGGGGGCCGCCTGGCAGCGCAGCTCGGCGGCGCGGCTGCCATCCTGGGTCCGGTAGCCCTGGGTGCTGACGCCGCTGGCGCCGCGCTCCACCAGGAAGAGGGCGATCTTGCCGTCCAGCTGGGCCGGCACCAGGAAGGCATCGGCCGCGTCGCCTGCGGGCACCACGCTCTTGGTGGCATCCACCGTGTAGCCGCTGCCGCTCTTGCCGGCCGTGGCCGCGCAGACGTCGAGCCGGTAACGGGCCTGGCGCTCCTGGTGTGCCAGCACGACCAGGGCCTCGCCGCTGGCCACGCGCGGCAGCCACTGGCCGGCCACGGAGGCGTCGGCATGCTGGCCGAGCACGCTGGATGCCACGAAGGCCTGTGCCAGCGGCTCCATCACCAGGCCGCGGCCCAGCTCTTCCATCACCACCATCACGTCGGTGGCGCCCTGGCCCAGGCCGCCGTGCTCCTCGGGCACGGTCAGTGCCGTCAGGCCCAGTTCGGCCAGCTCGCCCCAGGCCTCGCGCGAGAAGCCGCCCGCCTCGACGATGGAGCGGCGGCGCTCGAAGGTGTAGCCCTTGTCCACCCAGCGGCGCACCGCGTCGCGCAGTTGCTGCTGGTCATCCGAAAAATCAAAGTCCATTTTCTGTCTCCCGAAGCTGATCGAAGCGCGTCCGGCGCACTTCTGGGGTCAGCGAAACTCCAGCCAAAATCAGCCCAGCACCGTCTGAGCGACGATGTTTCTCTGGACCTCGTTGGAGCCGCCGTAGATCGTCGTCTTGCGCATGTTGAAATAGGTCGATGCCAGCGGCGCGTTGTCCGCCACGCCGCCGGGGAAGTCGCCCTGCCAGCCGGCTTCCATGGCTTCTTCGATGAAGGGCAGGCTGAAGGGGCCTGCGGCCAGCATCATCAGCTCGGAGTAGCGCTGCTGGATTTCACTGCCCTTGATCTTGAGCAGGCCGGCGATGTCCAGCGGGTTCTTGCCCGATTTCTCGGCCGACAGCACGCGCAGCACCAGCATCTCCAGCGCGACCACGTCGACTTCGAGCTTGGCGATCTCGTCGCGGAAACGCTGGTCCTCATAGACGCCTTCGGCCTTGGCGATGCGCTTGAGGCGTTCCAGCTCGCGCTTGGCGCGGTTCACGTCGGCGATGTTGGTACGCTCGTGGCTGAGCAGGTGCTTGGCGTAGGTCCAGCCCTTGTTCTCCTCGCCGATCAGGTTCTCGGCCGGCACTTCCACATTGTCGAAGAAGACCTCGTTGACCTCGCACTCGCCGTCCAGCAGCTTGATCGGGCGCACGGTCACGCCAGGGCTCTTCATGTCCACCAGCAGGAAGCTGATGCCGGTCTGGGGCTTGCCCTCGTTGCTGGTGCGCACCAGGCAGAAGATCCATTCGCCGTACTGGCCCAGCGTGGTCCAGGTCTTCTGGCCGTTGACGATGTACTTGTCGCCCACGCGCTCGGCGCGGGTCTTGACGCTGGCCAAGTCCGAGCCCGAGCCCGGCTCCGAGTAGCCCTGGCTCCACCACACTTCGCCGCTGGCAATGCCGGGCAGAAAGCGCTGCTGCTGCTCGGGCGTGCCGTAGGCCATGATCACGGGCGCCACCATCACGGGGCCGAAGGGAATGATGCGCGGCGCGCAGGCCAGGGCACATTCCTCCTCGAACAGGTGCTTTTGCACGGCGTTCCAGCCGGGTCCGCCGAACTGCTTGGGCCAGCCGTAGCCCAGCCAGCCTTTCTTGCCAAGAATCTTGGCCCAGTTCTGCAGGTCGTCGCGCGTCAGGCGCAGCGAATGGCGCACCTTGTGCGCGATGTCCTGGGGCAGGTTGGCCCGCACCCAGGCGCGGACTTCCTCGCGAAAGGACTGTTCTTCAGGGGTAAATGCCAGGTCCATGGACTGTGTCTCCTTCAATCCCGGCTTTTGTAGCACGCGCGTTCTTTTTTGAACTGTCCAGGGCGTGACAACCTATGGCAATCCCTGATGGCTTCACGGCCGCCGGATATCAGGCAGGCTGATCGGGTTCTTCCAGACCCAGCTGGGCGTAGACATGTGCCAGACGTGCCTGCAGCTGGCGTACCTGGGCTTCCAGATCGACCACGCGCTGGGCCAGGGCATCGCCGCGTGCGCCTGCTGCCGCAGGGGCCGAGGCGATCGCGTTCACGTCCACGGGGCCGCACAGCAGGTGGGCCCAGCGTTGTTCGCGCGCGCCGGGCGCGCGGGGCAGCAGGACGACCAGCGGGCCGCCTTTTTCCTCGCTGCGCTCGCGCAGCTCTTCCAGGAAGGCTTCGACCGAGGAGATGTCGGCAAAGCGGTGCCAGCGCTCGGAGTTGATGCGCAGCTCGCCAGCCGTCTGCGGGCCGCGCAGCATCAGCAGGGACAGCAGCACGGCGCTCTGGTCGGGCACACCCACGCCGCGCGGGAAGTTGTGTTCCCAGCGCGTGGCGCGTGCGCTGCTGATCTGCACGGACATGGTGCGCAGGCGCAGGCTGTCCAGCGCTTCCTGGGCTTCGCCCTCGCTGACTTCCATCACCGGATCGCGGCTGCTTTTCTGGTTGCAGCCCGTCACCAGTGCGTTGAGCGTGAGCGGGTAGCTGTCGGGCACGGTACGCGCCTTCTCCATCAGGGTGGCCAGCACGCGGGCTTCGACGGCGGTCAAGGGGGTGGAGCGGGGATCGAATGGCATGGGTCTGAGGGCAAGAGGTGACAAGGCCCGGCAGGGCCATGGGCCTTGCCGGGGCTGGCGCAGGCCGCGCGGCCCGCGGTGCGACAATCGCCGCCCATGAAAAATATCGTGATCCTGATCTCGGGCGGCGGCTCGAACATGGCTGCCATTGTGCGTGCTTCGCAGCAACAGGACTGGGCGCGGCGTTATGGCGCCCGCGTGGCCGCCGTGGTCAGCAACAAGGCCGAGGCTTCGGGCCTGGTTTTCGCGCGCGAGCAGGGCATTTCCACCGAGGTGCTGGACCACCGCCCGTTCCCCAGCCGCGAGGCCTTCGACGCCGAGCTGGCCCAGGTGATCGACCGGCACGCGCCCGCGCTGGTCGTGCTTGCCGGCTTCATGCGCATCCTCACGCCGGGCTTCGTTGCGCATTACGAAGGTCGCATGATCAACATCCACCCCTCGCTGCTGCCCGCCTTCACGGGCCTGCACACGCACCAGCGGGCCATCGATGCAGGCTGCCGCTTCGCCGGCTGCACCGTGCACCGCGTGACGGCCGAGCTGGATGTGGGCCCCATCCTGGAGCAGGCCGTGGTGCCCGTGCTGCCCGGCGACACGGCCCAGGCACTGGCCGCGCGCGTGCTGGTGCAGGAGCACATCATCTACCCGCGCGCCGTGGCGCAGTTGATGCGGGGCTAGGGTCTGCTCACAGGCCTTCGCTCTGAAAGGCCTGCTGCTCCACTTCGGGGCAGCGTGCAAAGCGGGGCTGCTCCACGCCGTTGATGACCACGGTTTCGTTGAACATGGCGGCCGGCCGCACCCACAGGCCGCGCTCGCCGTAGAGCGCGCGGTACAGGGTCATGGACTCGCGCGTTTCGCTGTGGCGCACGGTGGCAAGCACCTCGTAGGGAGCACCCTTGTAGTGGCGGTACAGGCCCGGGGGCGTGGCAATCAGAGGGGGCAGGTCGTCATCGGTCATGGGGCGCCATGGTAGCCGTGCCAGCCCGGCGTTGCTCCGGGTTCCGACCTGCGCCCCTCTCGGATTTGCAAGGCAGTGGGACAATCGCGGCCATGCATCCCAAACAGCTTCTCGACGCCTGCGCCGAACTGGTCAAGCGCACCCTGACTTTCGAACATCCGGCCGACGCCGTGGTGTCACGCTTTTTCCGTGAAAACCGCAACCTGGGCCCGCGCGAGCGCGCTGCGCTGGCCGAGACCGCCTACACCGTGCTGCGCAAGAAGCTGCTTTTTGAGAGCCTGGCGCGTTCTGGCAGCGGCTCGCGTGAGCGCAGGCTGGCCATTTTGGGCTTTGCCCACAGCCAGGAGGCACTGGCCCGCGTGGCTGGCAAGACCGAGCAAGGTGTCAAGGACGCACGCAGCTTCGTGCGCGCCGCGCTGTCGCCGCAGGAGCTGCAATGGCTGGACGCCTGCGAGGCCGTGCGTCCCGACGAACTGATGGAGCCGCACCGCCACAACCTTCCCGAATGGCTGGTCGCGCCGCTACAGCAGCAACTGGGCGATGACTTCTGGGCCTTTGCCCAGAGCATGGAGCAGGCCGCGCCGCTGGATCTGCGCGTCAATGCGCTGAACGCCAAGCGTGCCGATGTGCAAAAGGAACTGGCCGATGCCGGCATCGCCGCCGAAGCCACGCCTTACTCGCCCTGGGGCCTGCGTGTGCAGGGCAAGCCGGCGCTGGCCCGGATGGACGCTTTCACGCGCGGTGCCATCGAGGTGCAGGACGAAGGCTCGCAACTGCTGGCGCTGATGCTCGATGCCAAGCGCGGCGAAATGGTGGTCGATTTCTGTGCAGGCGCAGGCGGCAAGACCCTTGCCATTGGTGCTTCGATGCGCAGCACGGGGCGTCTGTACGCCTTCGATGTCTCGGGCCACCGGCTCGAGGCCCTGAAGCCGCGCCTGGCGCGCTCGGGCCTGTCGAACGTGCACCCCGCGGCCATCGCCCATGAGCGCGACGACCGCGTCAAGCGCCTGGCCGGAAAGATCGACCGCGTGCTGGTTGATGCCCCCTGCTCGGGCCTGGGCACGCTGCGCCGCAACCCCGACCTCAAGTGGCGCCAGTCTGCCAAGGCCATCGAGGAGCTCACGCAGAAGCAGGCGGCCATCCTGGCCAGTGCTGCGCGGCTGGTCAAGCCGGGCGGGCGCCTGGTCTATGCCACCTGTTCGGTCCTGCCCCAGGAAAACGAAGCCATCGCCGAGGCCTTTGCAGCGGAGCACTCTGACTTCGTGGCCATGGATGCCGGAGAACTTCTGGCCCAGCTCAAGGTGGAGCGGGGCGATGTGCTGTGCAGCGGCGGCGAGACCGGCACGCAGTACCTGCGCCTGTGGCCCCAGCGCCATGAGACGGACGGGTTTTTCGCCGCCGTTTGGACCCGGAAGCCGTAACTTGCAGACGCAATAAGCTGTAAATCGCGGGAGATTGCCGAACGTCTTCACGGGGGGCTCGCCTAAAATTGAGGCATCGGTGCCACTGGGCGCCGGCTTTGGCAAAGGCTTGGGTCATGTCTGTGGATTTCGCGTCGGTTTGGAATATTGCCCTGGACTGGATGGCCCATGGCCTGTGGCAGCTGTCGTGGTGGCAGCTGCTGCTGTATGCCCTGGTCACCACCCACGTCACGATTGCGGGCGTCACCATCTTCCTGCACCGCTGCCAGGCCCATCGTTCGCTGGACCTGGGGCCGGTGCCCTCGCATTTCTTCCGGTTCTGGTTGTGGTTGGGCACGGGCATGGTCACCAAGGAGTGGGTGGCCATCCACCGCAAGCACCACGCCAAGTGCGAAACCGAGGACGATCCCCACAGCCCGCAAACGCGCGGGCTGGATACCGTGATGCGCCAGGGCGCGGAGCTGTACCGCGAAGAGGCCAAGAACGCCGAGACGCTCAGGAAGTTCGGCCACGGCACGCCCGACGACTGGATCGAGCGCCATCTCTACAGCCGGCATTCGATCTGGGGTCCTTCTCTGATGCTGGTCATCAACGTGCTGCTGTTCGGCGCCATCGGACTGACCATCTGGGCCGTGCAGATGGCCTGGATTCCGTTCTGGGCTGCCGGCGTGGTCAACGGCCTGGGCCATTTCTGGGGCTACCGCAACTTCGAGGCCCAGGACGCCAGCACCAACCTCGTGCCCTGGGGCCTGGTCATCGGCGGTGAGGAACTGCATAACAACCACCACACCTATCCGACCTCGGCCAAGTTCTCGGTCAAGCGCTATGAGTTCGATGTGGGCTGGGCCTACATCCGGGCGATGCAGGCGGTCGGCTGGGCCAAGGTCAAGAAAACGCCACCCAGGCTGGTCATGGGTGCCATCAAGCCTGTGGCCGACGAAAAGACGCTGGAGGCCGTGATCGCCAACCGCTACGAGGTCATGGCCCGCTATGCGCGCGGCGTGCGTGCCGCCGTGCAGTTCGAACTCGATGCGCTCAAGCAGCGCAAGGCGCAGCAGGCCGACCTGTCCTTGCTCAGGACGGCGCGCCGCTGGCTGCACCGCGATGCCGACAAGGTGCCCGCCCAGGCGCAGAACCAGCTGGCCCAGGCGCGCGCCGCCCATCCCGTGCTGGACCAGATGCTGGTCATGCGCGAGGAGCTGCGCCAGCTGTGGCTCAACACCTCGCTGTCGCGCGAGCAGCTGACGGCCCATCTGCAGGCCTGGTGCCATCGCGCCGAGGCCAGCGGCATTGCCGCGCTCAAGGAGTTCTCGGTCAAGCTGCGCGCTGCCCACGCCTGAAGCTGCGAAGCCAGCCGGCAAGCGTCCATTCCCGGGGCCGCATCTTCTCTTCGGAGGCGATGCGGCTTTTTGCTGCGGGGTTCGGCTGCAGTTCCAGACCTGCCGTGGCCTGGGACACGGAGCGGACTCTTATCCGCAGGTCCGCGCCTGCGCGCCAGCCCTGGCCCGGCTGCAGCCTGAGAGTCAGCCCCGGCGCTGCATCGGCCCAGGCCTGCTGCGGGACGCTGATTTCCA
The DNA here is from genome assembly GCF_050907895.1 of Delftia sp. 11MD. Lineage (NCBI taxonomy): Bacteria > Pseudomonadati > Pseudomonadota > Betaproteobacteria > Burkholderiales > Comamonadaceae > Delftia > Delftia sp. 11MD. The sequence continues at coordinate 1,420,177 of NZ_CP194333.1, forward strand.
GGCTGCCCTGGCGGCAGAACAGCTCGCAGCCCTCCTGCATGGACAGATACAGGTCGTTTCCGGGGGCGAGATGGCGCAGTTCGAAAGAGCGGGTGTGGGCGTTGTGCATGGGGTGGTGTCCTGTAGTTCCAGGCCCCAAGCGTAGGCATTCGGCCCTCTTTGGCACAGGCACAGGCTGTGGTTTGTTGCGCCGCAGCAGTGCAGGCAGTCCATGTTCTGTTCTGCTGCATGGCTTGATGATCTGTATCTGTTGCGTAACAGGGCCTTGAGGCAAGATCTCGGTCAAGCACTTCCATCCCCAGCCGTTTTCCATCCTGCCCATGACCGCCGCAAGCGCCGCCCCCACCCTGTACCGCCGCCTGGCGGCCGACTACAGCCTGGCCATGGAGATGGGCACGCTCAAGGCGGGCGAGCGCATGCCTTCCGTGCGCGAGCTGATGCGCCGCCACGAGGTCAGCCTGTCCACGGCGCTGCAGACGCTGCGGCATCTGGAGGATCTGGGCCAGCTCGAGGCCCGCCCGCGCGTGGGCTACTTCGTGCGCGATGCCCGGCCTGCAGGGCTGGCGCCTGCCAGCGAACCGGATCTGAGCCAGCCCGTGCAGCCGTTGCCACAACAGCACTTTGCGGGCATCAATGAGCACATCTCGCTCATGCTGGAGCGCGGCCGCCAGGCCGATGTGCAGGTGGACCTGGGCGGTGCCACGCCGCCGCCGGAACTGTTCGATCGCGGCTACCTGAACCAGGCGGCTGCCCGGCTGCTGCGCGAGCAGCCCGACCTGCTGGTGCTGGGGCGTTCCATGATGGGCAGCCACCCTGATTTCCAGCGGGCCATGGCGCGGCGCGCGCTGGCGGCGGGCATCCATGTCGCACCGGCCGATGTGCTGGCGACCACGGGCAATTCCGAGGCCGTGAGCCTGGCGCTGGCCGCCGTGGCCTCGCCCGGCGATGTAGTGGCCGTGGAGTCGCCGACCTACTACGGCCTGCTGCAGGTGGTGGAGTCGCTGCAGATGCAGGCGCTGGAGATTCCCTGCAGCCCGCGCACCGGCCTGTCCCTCGAGGCACTGGAGCTGGCCCTGCAGACCCAGCCCCGGCTGAAGGCCGTGGTGGTCGTGCCCGAGCTGCAGATGCCGCTGGGCACGCGCATTCCCGATGAACACAAGGCCAGACTGGTCGAGCTGTGCGCCGCCCACGGCGTGGCGCTGATCGAGGACGACTCCTACGGCCTGTTCGTGGAAAGCAGCCAGCCCGTGCGCCCCATCAAGGCCTGGGACCGCCTGCCGGGACATGTGATCTATTGCGAGGCCTTCAACAAGAGCATGGCGCCAGGCCTGCGCCAGGGCTGGATGAACGCCGGCCAGTGGCATGGCCGTGTGCAGATGCTCAAGTTCGCGCGCAGCCGGGGGACCCAGACCCTGGCCCAGTTGCTGGCGGCCGCCTGCGTGGGCTCGCCCGCGCATCTGCGCAATCTGCAGCGCCTGAAGCAGCAGCTGCGGCGCCAGCGCGAGGGCATGGCGCAGCTGGTGGCGCGCTTTTTCCCGTTGGGAACGCGGCTCAGCCTGCCGCCCGGCGGGCTCAGCCTGTGGCTGGAGCTTCCGGCTGGCGTGTCCACGTCCGCGCTGTTCACGCAGGCGCTGGCGCGCGGCATACGCACGGCGCCGGGCAGCATGTTCTCCAACTCGGGCCGCTACGAGCACTGCATGCGCCTGGGCTGCACCCTGCCCGTGGATGGCGTGGTCGAGCAGGCCTGCCGCGATCTCGGCGCCATGGCCTGCGCGCAGCTGGGCCAGCCCGCGCGCCACGGGTGAGGGACGCAAAAAAACCGCCGGGCTTGCGCCGGGCGGTTTCTTTGTCGGTACCAGGGACAGGCTGAATTACTTCAGCTTGATTTCCTTGTACGTGACGTGCTTGCGAGCCTTGGGATCAAACTTCATGATCGCCATCTTCTCGGGCATTGTCTTCTTGTTCTTGGTCGTGGTGTAGAAGTGGCCGGTTCCTGCAGTGGATTCCAGCTTGATCTTTTCGCGTCCGCCTTTAGCAGCCATGGTGTTTCTCCTTGAGGGATTTAGGCTTGGCCACGGGCACGCAGGTCTGCGAGCACGGAGTCGATACCGTTCTTGTCGATCAGGCGCAGAGCAGCGCTGGAAACGCGCAGGCGCACCCAACGGTTTTCGCTCTCAACCCAGAAACGGCGGTATTGCAGGTTGGGCAGGAAACGACGCTTGGTCTTGTTGTTGGCGTGGGAAACGTTGTTTCCCACCATGGGCTTCTTGCCCGTTACTTCACATACGCGTGCCATGAGGACACTCCGATAGTTGTACAGCCGCCGACGCTGATGCCCTGCATTTGCTGCAGGGCCTGCCGGCAACCTCACCTCGCCATAAAGGGTGGCGGTAACCCCATCGCTGAAAGTGTCCTGGCCATGCAAGCAAGGCGCGCTTCAAATTCAGCAAAGCCACGGATTATAGCGTCTTCATGAGAAAAGCCCCTGGGCCAGCCAATCACGGCGGCAGCCAGGGGCTTTTGCCGCGCTGCACGAGGGCAGGGCGGGCGGGATGGCATCCCGCTTATTCCTGCTCGAGGAAGCGCTGGGCGTCCAGCGCGGCCATGCAGCCCGTGCCGGCGCTGGTGATGGCCTGGCGGTAGACATGGTCCTGCACGTCGCCGGCCGCGAACACGCCGGGCACGCTGGTCTGGGTGGCGAAGCCCTTGAGGCCACCCTGGGTGATGATGTAGCCGGTCTCGTCCATCTCCAGGTGGCCCTTGAAGATCTCGGTGTTGGGCGCGTGGCCGATGGCGATGAAGCAGCCCTGCAGCTGGATGTCCTCGGCATGGCCATCCTGGGTGCTCTTGATGCGGATGCCGGTCACGCCGGACTGGTCGCCCAGCACCTCGTCGAGCACGAAGTGGGTCTTGAGTTCGATCTTGCCGGCACGGACCTTGTCCATGAGCTTGTCCACGAGGATGGGCTCGGCCTTGAACTTGTCGCGGCGGTGCACCAGGGTGACCTTGCTGGCGATGTTGGACAGGTACAGGGCTTCCTCGACGGCGGTGTTGCCGCCGCCGACCACGCACACGGGCTGCTCGCGGTAGAAGAAACCATCGCAGGTTGCGCAGCCCGAGACGCCGCGGCCCATGAAGGCCTCTTCGGAGGGCAGGCCCAGGTACTTGGCCGAGGCGCCCGTGGCGATGATCAGGCTGTCGCAGGTATAGGTGCCGGAGTCGCCGGTCAGCGTGAAGGGGCGCTTGGAGAAATCGACGCTGTGGATGTGGTCGAACACCACCTGGGTCTTGAAGCGCTCTGCGTGCTCCAGGAAGCGCTGCATCAGTTCGGGGCCCTGTACGCCGTTCACGTCCGCAGGCCAGTTGTCCACTTCCGTCGTCGTCATCAGCTGGCCACCCTGGGCCATGCCGGTCACCAGCAGCGGGTTGAGGTTGGCGCGCGCGGCGTAGATGGCGGCCGTGTAGCCGGCAGGGCCGGAGCCGAGGATCAGGACTTTGGCGTGTTGCGTAGAAGACATGGATGCAGTTCTTGAAAAAGGCGCACGCCGGCAGTCGGCGTGCAGAAAAAAGATACATCGGGCACAGCCATGGAGTATCGCTCCGCAGCCGGGTTCCCGTTGCCATGCGGATCAATGGCCCGGATTGTCAAAAATGATCGACATGGCGCCGTCATGCTGCGGCGTCATGTTCTGTTGCAAGTGCTTGCATTACGCTAGCAGGCCGTCCTGGCTGTTTTTGCGGCCAGCCCGAGGGGGCTGGGGTAAGCTCCCGCCTGCGTATGACCTACTCATTGAACGCTCTGAACGCTTCCACATCCGCCAAGGGCAAATCCAAGTCTGCGGCGCGCCCCGGCATGGTGGCGCGCTTCGGCCATGAAATGCTGCTGTTGGCGGGGCTGCTGGCCCTGGTGTTCTGGCTTGCCTCCATGCTCAGCTACTCGCCCCAGGATCCAGCGTGGTCCACCTCCGGGGCGGGACACGCGCGCCTGGTCGCCAACTGGATGGGCCGCGTCGGAGCCTGGCTGGCCGACGCCTGCTATTTCGGCTTCGGCATGTCGGTCTGGTGGCTGGTGCTGGCCTCGGTGCAGACCTGGATGTCTTCCTTCGCCCGCTGGCTGCGGGGCGGCGTGCCCCGCGATGGCGTGCAACTGCCGCCGCTGTGGCGCCGGCGCCTGCGTTTCTGGGGTGGCCTGCTGCTGCTGCTGGGCGCAAGCTGCGCGCTGGAATGGACGCGGCTGTACCGCTTCGAGAGCGTGCTGCCAGGCCCTGCCGGCGGCGTCTTTGGCTACATGCTGGGCTACCACAGCCTGCAATGGCTGGGCTTCATGGGTTCGGGCCTGATCGGCATCTGCGTGGCCGTGATCGGCCTGGCCATGGTGTTCCGCTTTTCCTGGGGGCATCTGGCCGAATCCATGGGCGCACGCCTGGATGGATGGGTGCATTTCCTCTTCGCGCGCCGCGAGAAGGCCCGGGACGAGGCCGCAGGCCGCCGTGCCGCGCGCGAGCGCGAAGAGGTGTTGCAGGAAGAGCGCACGGAAAGCGCCGTGCAGCACCCGCAGCCCGTGCAGATCATCGAGCCCGTGCTGCAGGAGGCGGCAGCCCCCAGCGTGCGCGTGGTCAAGGAGCGCCAGAAGCCGCTGTTCTCCGAATTGCCCGACAGCAAGCTGCCCCAGGTGGACCTGCTCGATGCGGCGCAGCAGCGCCAGGAAAGCGTCTCGCCCGAGACGCTGGAGATGACCAGCCGGCTGATCGAAAAGCGCCTCAAGGACTTTGGCGTGGAAGTGCATGTGGTGGCCGCCATGCCCGGCCCCGTGATCACGCGCTACGAGATCGAACCGGCCACGGGTGTCAAGGGTTCGCAGATCGTGAACCTGGCCAAGGATCTGGCGCGCTCGCTGTCCCTGGTGTCCATCCGCGTGATCGAGACGATCCCCGGCAAGAACTTCATGGCGCTGGAGCTGCCCAATGCCAAGCGCCAGTCCATCCGCCTGTCCGAGGTGCTGGGCTCGCAGGTCTACCACGATGCCAAGAGCATGCTGACCATGGGCCTGGGCAAGGACATCGTGGGCAACCCGGTGGTGGCCGATCTGGCCAAGATGCCGCACGTGCTGGTCGCCGGCACCACGGGTTCGGGCAAGTCGGTGGGGATCAACGCCATGATCCTGTCGCTGCTGTACAAGGCCGAGGCCCGCGATGTGCGCCTGCTGATGATCGACCCCAAGATGCTGGAAATGTCGGTCTACGAAGGCATTCCTCACCTGCTGTGCCCCGTGGTCACCGACATGAAGCAGGCCGCCAATGGCCTGAACTGGTGCGTGGCCGAGATGGAGCGCCGCTACAAGCTCATGAGCAAGCTGGGCGTGCGCAATCTGGCGGGCTACAACACCAAGATCGACGAGGCCAAGGCGCGCGAGGAATCGATTCCCAACCCCTTCAGCCTCACGCCCGAGGAGCCCGAGCCGCTGCAGCGCCTGCCGCACATCGTCATCGTCATCGACGAGCTGGCCGACCTGATGATGGTGGTCGGCAAGAAGATCGAGGAGCTGATCGCGCGCCTGGCCCAGAAGGCCCGCGCGGCCGGCATCCACCTGATCCTGGCCACCCAGCGCCCCAGCGTGGACGTGATCACCGGCCTGATCAAGGCCAACATTCCCACGCGCATCGCCTTCCAGGTCAGCAGCAAGATCGACAGCCGCACCGTGCTCGACCAGATGGGTGCCGAGTCCCTGCTGGGCATGGGCGACATGCTCTACATGGCCAGCGGCACGGGCCTGCCCGTGCGCGTGCACGGCGCCTTTGTGTCCGACGAGGAAGTGCACCGCGTCGTGGGCTACCTCAAGGAGCAGGGCGAGGCCGACTATATCGAGGGTGTGCTCGAAGGCGGCACGGCCGAGGGCGACAGCGAGTTCGGCGCGGAGTCCGGCGACGGTGGCAACGGCGAGAAGGATCCCATGTACGACCAGGCCGTGGAAGTGGTGCTCAAGGACCGCAAGGCCAGCATCTCGTATGTGCAGCGCAAGCTCAGGATTGGTTACAACCGCTCGGCCCGCCTGCTGGAAGATATGGAAAAGGCGGGCCTGGTCAGCGGTCTCACGGCCAGCGGGCAGCGCGAAGTGCTGGTGCCGGCGCGCGCCGGGGAATGAGCCCGCATTTCGCAATCATGGAGAAAGAATGAAACGTCTGTTGACTGCAGTTGTGATCGCGGCAAGCGCGACGGCCTCGTGGGCCGATGGCCTCAAGAGCCTGGAAGCCTTCATGAAGAATTCCCAGGCCGGCCGCGCCGAATTCACCCAGGCCGTCACGGCCCCGTCCAAGGATGGCCAGCCGCCGCGCACCAAGAACTCCAGCGGCCAATTCGAATTCCAGCGTCCCGGCAAGTTCAGGTTCGTCTACACCAAGCCGTTCGAGCAGACCATCGTGGCCGACGGCAAGACGCTGTGGCTCTATGACGCCGACCTCAACCAGGTCACGCAGCGCGCGCAGGCCCAGGCCCTGGGCAGCACGCCTGCCGCCATCCTGGCGTCGGCCAGCGATCTCAAGGCGTTGAGCGCCGACTTCGATCTGCAGCCCGCGCCCGAGCAGGATGGCCTGCAATGGGTCCAGGCCAGCCCCAAGGACAGGAACGGCCAGCTCAAGAGCGTGCGCGTGGGCTTTGCAGCCGATGGGCAGCTTTCGGCGCTGGACATCCTCGACAGCTTTGGCCAGCGTTCGCTGATCCGCTTCAGCAAGCTGCAGACCCAGGCATCCCTGCCGGCCTCGACCTTCGAGTTCAAGGTGCCTGCGGGCGCCGACGTGCTCAAGCAGTAATCCACCGCTGCACAGGGCGGCCCTTCAAGAACCTCACACGCTGCGGTGCGCAGTTTGTGAGGTTTTGTAATGGTTTTGCCTAATATCGCCAGGACAATAGCGGCCTGCGGCCAGCGACTGTTTCGACGTCCCTTCGAGGACATGCTGGCCGGCTCTCGCATGTCTTTATGAACCTCAGTCGCAAGTTGCCGCTCGCCATTGCCATGGCGCTGCTATTCACCCTGGCCGCCGGATTCTTCGGCCTCTGGTCGGCCCATCAATCCCTTGGCGTCTTTCACGGCGACGTACAGCGCCACATGGCCGCAGAGCGCCTTGCCGCAGAAGTGGAAGGCCACTTCAAGACCCAGGTCCAGGAATGGAAGAACGTGCTGCTGCGCGGCTCGGACAACGCGCTGCGCGAGCGGCACTGGAAGGGCTTTCTGTCCGATGAGCGCGCCGTGCAGGACAAGACCACCGCCTTGCTGGCCCTGGTGGAAGACGCCGCCCTGCGCGAGATGGCCCAGCGCTTTGTGGCACAGCACCGCAAGATGGCCGAGGGCTATCGCGTGGGCCTGGACAAGTTCGAGGCCACGGGCTTCGACCCCTCCGTGGGCGACATGGCCGTGCGCGGCGTGGACCGCGAGCCGGCCGAGCTGCTGTCCCGGCTCAAGGCCGGCATCGCTGCCCAGAGCAAGTCCGTGGCCGACGATGCCTACAGCAGCGGCAGGCGCGCCACGGAATTGAGCCTGGCGCTGATGCTGGTGGCGGCCGTGGCCGGCGTGGCCATTGGCTGGCTCATCACCCGCGCCGTGGTGGCACCGCTGCGCAGCGCGGTCCGGCTGGCCGAGAACGTGGCCCGTGGCCATCTGACCAATGCCATAGCGAGCGGCGGCCGCGACGAGCTGGGCCAGCTGCTGCGGGCGCTGGGCGCCATGCAGGAACAGCTGCGCAGCATCGTCGTGGAAGTGCGCGGCAATGCGGAGCAGGTGGCATCCGCCAGCTCGCAGATCGCAGCGGGCAACAGCGACCTGGCCCAGCGCACCGAGCAGCAGGCGTCGGCCCTGCAGATGACGGCATCCTCCATGGACCAGCTCGACTCCACCGTGCGCGGCAATGCCGATCACGCAGAGAAGGCCAACCTGCTGGCTTCGTCCGCCAGCGACATTGCCACGCGCGGCGGCGATGCCATCTCGGCCGTCGTGGGCACCATGCGCAGCATCCAGGATGCGTCCGAACGCGTGGTCAGCATCATCGAGGTGATCGACGGCATTGCCTTCCAGACCAACATTCTTGCGCTCAACGCGGCCGTGGAGGCCGCACGGGCCGGCGAGCAGGGCCGGGGCTTTGCGGTGGTGGCCGCCGAGGTGCGCACGCTGGCCCAGCGCAGCTCGGGTGCGGCGCGGGAGATCCGCGACCTGATCCAGGCCAACGCCCAGCGCGTGGCCCTGGGCGCCCAGGAGGTGGACAGTGCGGGCGCGACCATGGCCTCGGTGCAGGAGGCGATTGCCAAGGTCTCGCGCATGATCGGCGCCATCAGCCATTCCAGCGGCGAACAGAGCGCGGGCGTGAGCCATGTCAACAGCGCCATCGTCCGCATCGAGGAAGGCACCCAGCAGAACGCCGCGCTGGTGGAGCAGACCAGTTCGGCCGCCGAGAGCCTGCGCAAGCAGGCCCATCAGCTGGTCGAACTCATGTCGAGGTTCAGGACGGCTTGAACGCGGTGGCGGGCGCAGGGCGCAGCCGGTCGTGGAGGGCGGCCAGCACCAGGGTCGCGGCCACGGGCAGGGCCCAGCCCATGCCGTTGCCCGGCAGGCTGTTCAGGAATGCGGGCAGCCAGTCCTGCCAGCCGGCAGCCCTGGCTGCATCGATGAGACCAAACAACAGGGCCACGGCCAGCACCGGTGCGAACACCCGCTGCGCATTGCGCCACAGGCCCGACAGCAGGCTCAGCACCACCAGGGCGATGGCCAGCGGGTAGATGCCCACGAGCACGGGTCCGGATACGGCGATCAACTGGGCCAGGCCCTGGTTGGACACCAGAATGCAGGCCAGGCCGATGGCCACCACCACTGCACGGTAGGGCAGGCGCAGCATTTGGCTGAAGTAGGCGCCGCAGGCACTGACCAGGCCCACGGCCGTGGTCAGGCAGGCCAGGGAGATCACCACGGCCAGCAGCAGGCTGCCGATGGGGCCGAAGGTGTGATCCACATAGCGGGTGAGGATGAGCACGCCGGTCTGTGCCTGCGGGGCGATGGACTGGCTGGTGGCGCCCAGATGGATCAGCGACAGATACACCATGCCCAGTCCGACGGCGGCGATCACGCCCGCGACGATGGCGTAGCGCGTCTGCAGGCCGGTATCGGAGATGCCGCGGTCACGGATGGCGTTGACGATGACGATGCCGAAGGCCAGCGCCCCCAGCGCGTCCATGGTCTGGTAGCCCTCCAGGAAACCTTCGGTCAGCGGCGACACCAGGTAGTCGCCACTGGCCCTGGTGGCCTCCCCGGCCGGCAGCAGCACGGCGGCGGCGCCCAGCACCACCAGCGCCAGTATCAACACGGGCGTGATCAGCTTGCCGATGTTGTCGATCAGCTTGCCCGGGAACAGGGACAGGCCCATGACCAGGGCGAAGTACACGGCAGAGTAGATGAACAGGGCTGTGCTGCTGTGGCCCATGAAAGGCGCAAAGCCCATCTCGAACGACACCGTCGCCGTGCGCGGCGTGGCGAACAGCGGCCCCAGGATGAGATAGATCAGCAGGCCCAGCACCATTCCGGCCTTGCGGCCCACGGGCGAGGTCAGTGCGTCCATGCCGCCGCCCACGCGCGCCAGTGCGACCACCGTGAGCAGGGGCAGGCCCACGCCCGTCAGCAGGAAGCCGGTGGCCGCGGCGGCCGCGTGTTCGCCGGCGCCCTGGCCGACCATGGGCGGAAAGATGATGTTGCCCGCGCCGAGGAACAGCGCAAAGGTCATGAAGCCTAGGGCGATCAGGTCCCTGGTCTTGAGTGTTTGCATGGATGCAGAAATGAAAAGGCACCGCATTGCCGCATGGCAGGCGGTTCCGTAAACGGAGGTAGGCGCGGGTTGGAAGGCTGCGATGACGCAGGCCCGAAGGTCGCGCGTGGATCGCGCGGCCGGCTCCGCAAAGGGCAGCATTTTAGGGCTGCGGCCCGAAGCAGGTGTGAAATGTCAGTGATTGCTCTTGATGGGGTGCATGCAAACAATCCATGTCGTTTCAGTGACATGCCTGGAGGCGATGGCCATATTCCCGTCTGAAGATCAGGAGTTTCAGTCCACGGCCGACATCAGGCATCAAGGCCTGGCGCACCTGCGCCAGCCATGGCGTGGACAATGGCGCCATGGTTCTGCAACTGCATCTGTTCCCCTTGGCGAAGAATCCGCAACACGGGCTGCCGCACCTCGCGTGCGGGGAGCGGCCTTCGAGAGAGCTGTCCCATGGCTGATCTGTTCACCCAGGAGCCCTCCGCACCACTGGCCGAAGCCCTGCGGCCCAAGACCCTGGACGAGGTCGTGGGCCAGTCCCACCTGCTGGGCGAAGGCAAGCCGCTGCGCCTGGCCTTCCAGTCGGGCAAGCCGCATTCCATGATCTTCTGGGGGCCACCCGGCGTGGGCAAGACCACGCTGGCCCGGCTCACGGCCACTGCCTTCAAGTGCGAGTTCATTGCGCTGTCGGCGGTGTTCTCCGGGGTCAAGGACATCCGCGCGGCCATGGAGCAGGCCCAGCAGAACCTGGCCATGGGCAGGCACACCATCCTGTTCGTGGACGAGATCCACCGCTTCAACAAATCCCAGCAGGATGCGCTGCTGCCCTATGCGGAAAGCGGCCTGGTGACCTTCATCGGCGCCACCACGGAAAACCCGTCCTTCGAGGTGAACTCGGCCCTGCTGTCGCGCGCACAGGTCTATGTGCTGCAGTCCCTGACCGACGAAGAGCTCAGGCAGCTGCTGCAGCGCGCGCAGGAAAAGGCCCTTGGCGGCCTGCAGTTCGACGACTTGGCGCGGGACACCATCATCGGCTATGCCGATGGCGACGCCCGGCGGTTCCTGAACCTGCTGGAGCAATGCCAGACGGCGGCGGGCGCTGCAGGCGTCACCCGGATCGATGCCGAATTCGTGCAGAACGCGCTGACCTTGAACGCCAGGCGTTTCGACAAGGGGGGCGACAACTTCTACGACCAGATCTCGGCCCTGCACAAGTCCGTGCGCGGCTCCCATCCCGATGCGGCGCTCTACTGGCTCACCCGCATGCTCGACGGCGGCGCCGATGCGCGCTACCTGTCGCGGCGCATCGTGCGCATGGCCTGGGAAGACATAGGCCTGGCCGATCCGCGCGCCATGCAGATCGCCAACGATGCGGCCCTGACCTACGAGCGCCTGGGCAGCCCCGAAGGCGAGCTGGCCCTGGGCCAGGCCGTCATCTACCTGGCCATGGCCCCCAAGAGCAACGCCGGCTACAACGCCTACAACAAGGCCCGGGCCTTCGTGAAGCAGGACAGGAGCCGCGAGGTGCCCGTGCACCTGCGCAACGCGCCCACCAAGCTCATGAAGGAGCTGGGCTACGGCCATGAATACCGCTACGCGCACGACGAGCCCAACGCCTACGCGGCCGGCGAGACCTATCTGCCCGAGGGCATTGCGGAGCCGGGCTGGTACCAGCCCGTGCCACGGGGCCTGGAGATCAAGATCGGCGAGAAGCTGGCCGTGCTGCGCAAGTGGGATGAAGAGGCTGGCGGCGGCGCATAGCCGAATCCCGTGAGAGCAGGCCGGGGCTGGAGCCAGGGCTAGGCGCCCGGGCCGGGCTCCACCGTCACATCCCGCGCGTGCAAGGGAGCGTGGCAGTGCGAGCAGACGATCAGGGGATCGAACGTGTGGCCGCACACCGAATGCCGGTGCAGCAGGGGCCGGCCTTCCTCGCCGGACATGTGCACATCGCCCCAGTGCACGATGGCCATGACCACGGGATGCAGGTCCAGTCCCTTGGACGTGAGGCGGTACTCGTGCCGCACCGGCGCCTCCTGGTAGGCCACCTTCTTGAGCACGCCGGCCTCGACCAGCCTGGCCAGCCTGTCCGACAGCATGGGGCGTGAAATGCCCAGGCGCCCCAGGAATTCATCGAAGCGGCGCACTCCCAGAAAGCAGTCGCGCAGCACCAGCAGCGTCCAGCGGTCACCGATGACCGAGACCGTGCGTGCGATGGAGCAGCGCTCCTCTTCCAGTTCGTTCCATTTCATTGGGCAGTTCCCCGCTTGACGGGTTCAGATTTTAAACCTACCGTGCATAAAGTTCAAAAAATGAACTTACTTCTTCATCCACGGAGATTCCATGACCGACAAGAAAGCCATCCTCGTCATCGGTGCCGGTGACGCCACGGGCGGGGCGATTGCCCGGCGCTTTGCGCGCGAAGGCTATATCGCCTGCGTCACCCGCCGCGATGCCGACAAACTCCAGCCGCTGGTCGAGCAGATCCGCGCCGCAGGGGGTGAAGCCCATGGCTTTGGCAGCGACGCGCGCAAGGAAGAGGAAATGGTGGCCCTGGTGCAGAAGATCGAGGCCGAGATCGCACCCATCGAGGTCGCCGTCTTCAACATCGGCGCCAATGTGCGCTTCGGCATCACCGAAACCACGGCGCGCGTCTACTTCAAGGTCTGGGAGATGGCCTGCTTCGCCGGCTTTCTGATGGGGCGGGAGGCGGCCAGGGTGATGCTGCCGCGCGGCCGGGGCACCATCATCTTCACGGGCGCCACGGCCAGCTTGCGCGGGCGCGAGGGCTTTGCCGCGTTTGCCGGTGCCAAGCACGGCCTGCGCGCCCTGGCGCAGAGCATGGCGCGCGAACTCTGGCCCAAGGGCATCCATGTGGCCCATCCCGTGATCGACGGCGCCATAGACACCGAATTCATCCGCAGCAATTTCCCCGAGCGCTATGCCCTCAAGGAGCAGGGCGGCATCCTCAATCCCGAGCACATTGCCGACCTCTACTGGCAACTGCACCAGCAGCCGCGCGACGCCTGGACGCACGAGACCGAGATCCGTCCCTGGATGGAGCCGTGGTGAGCCGCCTTGCCTTATCGCATCGTCACTTCCTCCCACTCCCGCAGGCCACGCCATGAACACCAAGGTGCAATTTCTCTTCGACTTCGGCAGCCCCAACGCCTATCTCTGCCACCAGGTCATTCCCCGGATCGAGGCGCGCAGCGGCATCCGCTTCGAATATGTGCCTGTCCTGCTGGGAGGCCTGTTCAAGCTGGCCAACAACCGCTCCCCGGCCGAGGCCAATGCCGACATTCCCAACAAGCGCGCCTATGAGGCGCTGGAGCTGCAGCGCTTCGTGCACAGGCACAGCCTCACGCGTTTCCGGATGAATCCTCACTTTCCCGTGAACACCCTGCAGATCATGCGTGGGGCCGTGGCCGCCCAGGACATGGGCTGCTTCGAGCGCTATGTCGATGCGGTGTTCTCCAGCATGTGGGAGAAGGGCTGCAAGATGGACGATGCCCAGGTGATCGGCACCGAGCTGTCTGGGGCGGGTCTGGACGCCCCAGCCCTGATCGCCGCAAGCCAGACGCCAGAAGTCAAGGCCCGGCTGCTGGCAAATACCGAGCAGGCCTTCCACCGTGGCGCTTTCGGATCGCCCACCTTTTTTGTTGGCGACGAGATCTATTTCGGCAAGGACCGCCTGCGCGATGTGGAGGAAGAAGCGCTGCGGGCCTGAAGCCAGCCTCAGGCCGACCGTCCGTCGTAGCGCGTGATGCGCAAGGCTTCGGCATCCACGCCTTCCAGGCAGCGCACGTTGACGGCCGCCATGTGCCGGCCCTTGGGATCGGTGGCTTCGCCGAAAGGGTGGATGCCGCAGGTCGGGCAGAAGCGGTGCTGGATCAGATGCCGGTGGAAGGTGTAGGAGCGCATCTGCTCCTCGGGCGTGCTCAGCTGCAGCTGTTCGCGAGGCACGAACCACATGAGGGCGCCCTTGCGCGCGCAGATGGAGCAGTTGCAGGCCATGACCTGGGTGAGTTCGCCTTCCACATCGAAAGCGATGCCGCCGCAGTGGCAGCTGCCGTGGTATTTCATCGGGGTTCTCCGTGGCCACCGCTTGCCGGCGGCACTGCCGTTGATGGTAGGAGTTCATGCTGGCTGCGGCAAATTGCTGCAGTGCTACATAAGAGCGCGTGGCTTGTAAAGCCTCGGGAAACCCCGCTGCAACAAGGCGTTGCAGGCCACCGGGGGGTGCCTAGAATCGCCCATCCCCTGCGGCTTCCTGATCACAAGCCGGGATGCGGCAGGAGAGCTTCCACCACCATGGCATTGCTGGCTCCGTTCGTTTGGATGCGAGGCACGCTGAATGTCTCCATCCTGAGCAAAAGGGGAGAGCGCATATGGACATACTGCTTCAGCAGGTCATCAACGGATTGGTCCTGGGCAGCATGTATGCCCTGATCGCCCTGGGCTACACCATGGTGTACGGCATCATCCAGCTCATCAACTTCGCCCATGGCGAGGTGCTCATGGTCGGGGCGCTGACCAGCTGGAGCTGCATAGGCCTGATGCAGGAGGCCATGCCGGGCGCACCGGGCTGGCTGATCCTGCTGCTGGCGACGGTGATCGCCTGCGTGGTGGCCGCCGCACTGAATTTCGTGATCGAGAAAGTGGCCTACCGGCGCCTGCGCAGCAGCCCGCGCCTGGCGCCCCTGATCACGGCCATCGGCGTCTCGCTGCTGCTGCAGACGCTGGCCATGATCATCTGGAAGCCCAACTACAAGGCCTATCCCACGCTGCTGCCGAGCACGCCCTTCGAGATCGGCACGGCGGTGATCACGCCCACCCAGATCCTGGTGCTGGTGGTCACGGCGATTGCGCTGGCTGCGCTGACCTACCTGGTCAACTACACCAAGCTCGGGCGCGCCATGCGGGCCACGGCCGAGAATCCGCGCGTGGCGGCCTTGATGGGCGTCAAGCCTGACATGGTGATCTCTGCCACCTTCATCATCGGCGCCGTGCTGGCGGCCATCGCGGGCATCATGTACGCCTCCAACTACGGCACGGCCCACCACACCATGGGCTTTCTGCCGGGGCTCAAGGCCTTCACGGCGGCCGTGTTCGGCGGCATCGGCAACCTGGCAGGCGCCGTGGTCGGCGCCATGCTGCTGGGGCTGATCGAGTCTATTGGCTCGGGCTACATCGGTGATCTCACGGGCGGCGTGCTGGGCAGCCACTACACCGACATCTTCGCCTTCATCGTGCTCATCATCATCCTGACGCTGCGCCCCTCGGGCCTGCTGGGTGAGCGTGTGGCCGACCGCGCCTGAGGAGAGACGCATGAACAGCAAGAAGACCGTGCAATGGATCCTGGGTGGCCTGGCGCTGCTGGTGCTGCCGCTGGTGCTGCAGTATTTCGGCAATGCCTGGGTGCGCATCGCCGACCTGGCGCTGCTCTATGTGCTGCTGGCATTGGGCCTGAATGTGGTGGTGGGCTACGCGGGCCTGCTGGACCTGGGCTATGTGGCGTTCTACGCCGTGGGCGCCTACATGTTCGCGCTGATGGCCTCGCCGCATCTGGCGGAGACCTTCGAGGGCTTTGCCGCCATGTTCCCGGACGGGCTGCATGCCTCCATCTGGCTGGTGATACCGCTGGCGGCGCTGCTGGCGGCCATCACGGGGATTTTGCTGGGCATTCCGGTGCTCAAGCTGCGCGGGGACTACCTGGCCATCGTCACGCTGGGCTTCGGCGAGATCATCCGCATCTTCATGAACAACCTGGACCAGCCGGTCAACATCACCAATGGCCCCAAAGGCATAGGCCAGATCGACTCGGTCAAGATCCTGGGACTGGACCTGGCCAAGCGCCAGGAGATCTTCGGCTACGACATCAGCTCGGTCACGCTGTACTACTACCTGTTCCTCTTCCTGGTGCTGGTCAGCATCGTGATCTGCTGGCGCCTGCAGGACTCGCGCATAGGCCGCGCCTGGATGGCCATCCGCGAGGATGAGATCGCCGCCAAGGCCATGGGCATCAACACGCGCAACATGAAGCTGCTGGCTTTCGGCATGGGCGCCTCTTTTGGCGGTGTCTCGGGCGCCATGTTCGCGGCCTTCCAGGGCTTCGTCTCGCCCGAGTCGTTCAGCCTCATGGAGTCCATCATGATCGTGGCCATGGTGGTGCTCGGCGGCCTGGGCCATCTGCCCGGCGTGATCCTGGGTGCGGTGCTGCTGTCGGCGTTGCCCGAGGTGCTGCGCTATGTGGCCGGTCCCCTGCAGCAGATGACCGATGGGCGGCTCGATGCCTCCATCCTGCGCCAGCTGCTGATCGCGCTGGCCATGATCGTCATCATGCTGATGCGTCCGCGCGGCCTGTGGCCGTCGCCCGAGCATGGCAAGAACCTGCCGCACCAGTCCTGAGCATGGAGAAACCGCAGATGGCGAATACGGCAGACAACAGCTCCAGCGCTCCGGTGCTCAGGGTTTCGGGCATTTCCAAACGCTTCGGCGGGCTGCAGGCGCTGTCCGATGTGGGCATGACCATTGGCCGGGGCCAGGTCTACGGACTGATCGGACCCAATGGCGCGGGCAAGACCACCTTCTTCAACGTGATCACGGGCCTGTACACGCCCGACAGCGGCAGTTTCGAGCTGGCCGGCAAGGCCTACGAGCCCACGGCAGTGCACAAGGTGGCCAAGGCCGGCATTGCGCGCACCTTCCAGAACATCCGGCTGTTTGCCGAGATGACGGCGCTGGAGAACGTGATGGTCGGGCGCCATGTGCGCACGCACTCGGGCCTGATCGGCGCGGTGCTGCGCACGCGCGGCTTCAAGGCCGAGGAGGCCGCCATCCGCGCGCGCGCCCGTGAATTGCTGGACTACGTGGGCATCTCCAAGTACGCGGACTTCAAGGCCCGCACGCTGAGCTACGGCGACCAGCGGCGCCTGGAAATCGCGCGGGCGCTGGCCACCGACCCGCAGCTGATCGCGCTGGACGAGCCTGCCGCCGGCATGAATGCCACCGAGAAAGTGCAGCTGCGCGAGCTGATCGACCGCATCCGCCGCGACCAGCGCACCATCTTGCTGATCGAGCACGACGTGAAGCTGGTCATGGGCCTGTGCGACCGCGTCACCGTGCTCGACTATGGCAAGCCCATTGCCGAAGGCACGCCGGCCGAGGTGCAGAAGAACGACAAGGTGATCGAAGCCTATCTGGGCACGGGAGGACACTGAACCATGGGCGAGCAAGAGCAAGACAAGGGCGCGTCCCCTCCGGTGCTGCTGAAGGTCGAGGGCCTGAAGGTGGCCTATGGCGGCATTCAGGCCGTCAAGGGCGTGGACTTCGAGGTGCGCCAGGGCGAGCTGGTCTCGCTGATCGGCTCCAACGGTGCCGGCAAGACCACCACCATGAAGGCCGTCACGCGCAGCCTGCAGATGGCGGACGGCGATGTGCACTACCTGGGCCGCAGCATCCGGGGCGTGGGCGCCTGGGATCTGGTGGCCCAGGGCCTGGTCATGGTGCCCGAAGGGCGCGGCGTGTTTGCGCGCATGACCATCACCGAGAACCTGCTCATGGGCGCCTACACGCGCAACGACAAGGCCGGCATTGCCGCCGACATCGAGCGCATGTTCGGCATCTTCCCGCGGCTGAAGGAGCGCCGCGACCAGCTGGCCGGCACCATGTCGGGTGGCGAGCAGCAGATGCTGGCCATGGCGCGCGCGCTGATGAGCCAGCCCAAGGTGCTGCTGCTGGACGAGCCCTCCATGGGCCTGTCGCCCATCATGGTGGACAAGATCTTCGAGGTGGTGAGCGACGTGCACGGCCTGGGCGTGACCCTTGTGCTGGTCGAGCAAAATGCCAGCCGTGCGCTGGCGCTGGCCGATCGCGGCTATGTGATGGAGTCCGGCCTGATCACCATGACGGGGCCCGGCCAGACCCTGCTCAGCGACCCGCGCGTGCGGGCTGCCTATCTGGGCGAGTGAGCGCCACGGCTGCCGTGAGCGCGGGGATGGATGGAATGCCCCGTGCCACTGACGGGATATGGCAAAAATATGACGATTTGATGAAGATTCATCAAGCGTCGATCGATGCGAGACTTTGCGTATTTGTGCGATGGAATGGGTTATTCGAGGAAATTCGCGCAAAAAGGCAATTTTTGGAAAGAAATCGAAAATCCGCCCTGCCCAGTGCCGGACGCGATAATTTGGGTTTCCCCGCGTCGGGCTGCACATCACATGAACTGGCTCCAACACATCCCCATCGGGCTGCAGACCGTGGTCCTGCTGGCCATGAGCAATGTCTTCATGACCTTCGCCTGGTATGGCCACCTGAAGAACCACGCCTCGTCGCCCTGGTACGTGGCAGCCCTTGTCAGCTGGGGCATCGCGCTGTTCGAGTACCTGCTGCAGGTGCCCGCCAACCGCATAGGCCACACGCAGTTCAGCGTGGCGCAGCTCAAGATCATCCAGGAGGTGATCACGCTGGCGGTGTTCGCGCCCTTTGCCGTGCTTTACCTGAACCAGCCGCTCAAATGGGACTTCCTCTGGGCCGGGCTGTGCATGGTGGGCGCGGTGTACTTTATTTTTCGCAGCGGCTGACAGGGCGGCGCGCCGGCGCGCAAAAACGCGCCTGGGACTCAAGAGTACACTTCGCCCCGTTCAAGCCGGGAAGCCATGCCAAGCATCCGCAATGTGACGCAGTGAGTCGCCTGGTTCCCCCTGTTTCCCGGTAAGGAGCATTCATGCTTTTTGGCAAGTTATTGCCGCGCGAAGGCAATTTTTTCGAGATGTTCAACCAGCATGCCGATCGCATCGTCGAAGCCGCGCATGCCTTCTCGCAGCTTGTCGCCAACTACAACGATCCTCATCTTCGCGAGAAGTACAACGAGGACGTGAACAACGCCGAGCGTGCCGCAGACCGCGTGACGCACGACGTCACCAAGGCGCTGCACAAGACCTTCATCACGCCGCTGGACCGCGAGCACATCCACTCGCTGATCAACACCATGGACGACGTGGCCGACCTGATCCAGGACTCGGCCGAGACCATGGCGCTGTACGACGTGCGCCACATGACGGAAGAGATCACGCGCCTGACGGACCTGTGCGTGCGCTGCTGCGAGCGGCTGCGCGATGCGGTCAAGCTGCTGTCGCGCATCTCCGATCCCTCGGTGGTGGACGCGGCGATGAAGACCTGCGAGGAAATCGACCGCCTCGAATCGGACGCCGACCGCGTGATGCGCTCGGCCATGAGCAAGCTGTTCCGCGAAGAGCCCGATGTGCGCGAAGTCATCAAGCTCAAGGCCATCTACGAGCTGCTGGAGACGGTGACCGACCGCTGCGAGGACGTGGCCAACCTGATCGAGGGCATCGTCCTCGAGAATTCCTGAGCCCTCGCGGAGTCGTTTCTCTATGGAATCCGTACAAGCGGCCCTGTGGGTCGTGATCCTGCTGGTGGTGCTGGCCCTGCTGTTCGACTTCATGAACGGCTTCCACGATGCTGCCAACTCGATCGCCACCGTGGTCTCCACGGGCGTGCTCAAGCCCACGCAGGCCGTGGCCTTCGCGGCCTTCTTCAACGTGGTGGCGGTCTTTGTCTTTCACCTGAGCGTGGCAGCCACCGTGGGCAAGGGGATCGTGCAGCCCGGCATCGTCGACACGCATGTGGTCTTCGGTGCCCTGGTCGGTGCCATTGCCTGGAACGTGATCACCTGGCACTACGGCATCCCCAGCAGTTCCTCGCATGCGCTGATCGGCGGCATCGTGGGTGCGGTGATGGCCAAGGCCGGCGCAGGCGCGCTGATTGCCAGCGGCATCGGGAAGACCGTGGCTTTCATCTTCGTCTCGCCGCTGCTGGGCTACCTGCTGGGCTCGCTGATGATGGTGCTGGTGGCCTGGGTCTGCCGGCGCGCCGCGCCCAACAGGGTGGACCGCTGGTTCCGCAGGCTGCAGCTGGTCTCCGCCGGTGCCTATAGCCTGGGCCACGGCGGCAATGATGCGCAAAAGACCATCGGCATCATCTGGCTGCTGCTGATCGCCACCGGCTATGCCAATGCCGGCGACGCCGAGCCGCCGCTGTGGACCATCGTCAGCTGCTACCTGGCCATCGGCCTGGGAACCATGTTCGGCGGCTGGCGCATCGTCAAGACCATGGGCCAGAAGATCACCAAGCTCAAGCCCGTGGGCGGCTTCTGCGCCGAAAGCGGTGGTGCACTGACGCTGTTCTTTGCAACCTTCCTGGGCGTGCCGGTCTCGACCACGCACACCATCACCGGTGCCATCGTCGGCGTGGGCTCCACCCAGCGCGCCAGCGCCGTGCGCTGGGGCGTGGCAGGCAACATCGTCTGGGCCTGGGTGCTGACGATCCCTGCCAGCGCCTTCGTGGCATCGATTGCCTACTGGATCAGCCTGCAGCTGTATTGAGCCGGGGCTGCTGCCGCCAAAAAGAAAGACCGCCCATGGCGGTCTTTCTTTTTTCGGGGGAAGCGTTGGCTGCGCCTCACTGCGAAATCTTGCGCGCCTCCTCCACCTGGTGCTCGAAGTAGTGCTGGAAGCTGTAGGCAATGCTGGCCATGAGCACGGCGGCACCCAGCATCAGCGACAGCGCAATGGCAAAGATGGTTGACCAGCCCGTGCGTCCGGCCTGCGCCTGCACGTCAATGCCGGGGTTGTGGCGCCGGTTCCAGGCTTCGGTGTCGGTCAGCCCGTAGAGGATGGCGCGCAGCGCACAGCCGGCGATGGTGAAGCCCAGCAGCGGAATCAGCAGCCAGCTGAGCTGGTCGTCCTGTCCCAGTTGCTGCACGCGTTCGATGCCGTACACGCCCAGCGCCGTGGGCACGGGCAGCAGCCAGCCCAGCCAGTCGCCGAAGCCATGCAGATAGAAGCGGTGCAGCCCCAGCGGCCCGCCGACGAAGGCCAGCCAGGTCGTCAGGGTCTTGCTTTTGGGGCGCGGAGCCCCCTGCTGTGCTTGAGCGGGCTGAGGCAAAGGCGTGCTGGGTCGGTTCATGCACCCATTATTCGGGCGAACTGCGGTTGCCGTCTCCCAGGGTCTTCTCCATGAGAACGATGTCCAGCCAGCGGCCGAACTTCCATCCCATGGAGCTCAGCGTGCCCGCCGGAGTGAAGCCCGCGGCGCGGTGCACGCCGATGGAGCCGGCATTGGCCGAGTCACCGATCACCGCCAGCAGCTTGCGCACGCCGGCCGCCTCGCATTCGCGCGACAGCGCATCGAGCAGCAGTCGGCCCACGCCCTGGCCGCGCGCCGCGTCATGCACGTAGATGGAATCCTCGGCGGAGAAGCGATAGGCCGGGCGCGGCTTGAACCAGTTGGCATAGGCGAAGCCCAGCACCTGGCCCTGTTCGTCCACGGCGACCAGATAGGGCAGGCCCTTGGCCAGCACGTCCGCGCGGCGCGTTGCCATGTCCGATTCGGCAGGGGGATCGGTCTCGAACGTGCCCGTGCCGTGCAGCACGTGGTGGCGGTAAATGGCGGTGATGGCGGCGAGATCGCCGTCCAGGCTTGAGCGAATGGTAGGCATGGAAAGAGAAGTTGGATATAATCGCTGGTTTTACGGCGTGTCGCTGGCCGGGTGGCCATGTCGCGTGTCTCAAACGCCGCAAAACATGTGCAGCCATTCATTGTCTAGTTAATTGTGTGGTGGCTGCGCCCACCCGAAGGAAAATCATGGTCGTCATTCGACTCTCTCGCGGCGGTTCCAAAGCCCGTCCTTTCTACAACATCGTTGCCGCCGACAAGCGCGTGCGCCGCGATGGTTCGTTCATCGAACGCCTGGGCTTCTACAACCCCAACGCCCGTGGCGGCGAAGAGGGTCTGCGCGTTGCTCTGGACCGCGTGAACTACTGGAAGGGCGTTGGCGCGCAGGCTTCCGAGACCGCAGAGCGCCTGATCAAGCAGGCCACCCAGAAGACTGCTGCCTAATTCAGCATCCCTTCTGAAATCGGGTTCCGTTGGCTTGTCTGACGGAGCCCGTTTTTGTTTTCCCCTCCGGATCGCCTTGCACGGATCTGCAACGATCTGCATTGACTGTCCATCTACTGCCTACCGACTGCCATGAGCCACATGCCTGAACTCGAAGCCAGCGTCCTGCCCGCCGATGCCGTGGAGGTCGGGCGTATCGCCGATGCCTGGGGCATCAAGGGCTGGTTCAAGGTGGCCGCCTTCAGTGCCGACCCCGAGGCCCTGTTCACCGCAAAGCAGTGGTATCTGCAGCCCCCCGAGAAGGGTGCGCGGCAGTTCACCGGTACGGTGCTGCTGCCGGTCAAGCAGGCGCGCGTCCACTCCGATTCCGTCGTCGCCACCTCGCCTGTCGTGAACGACCGCAATACCGCCGAGGCCCTGCGTGGCGCGCGCATCTTCGTGGCGCGCAGCGATTTCCCGCAGCCCGAGGATGGCGAGTATTACTGGGTCGATCTGCTGGGCCTGTCCGTGGTCAACCGCGAGGGCGTGGCCCTGGGCGTCGTCCGCGACCTGCTGTCCACCGGTCCGCAGACCGTGCTGGTGCTGGCCTATGAAGAGGATGGCAAGGAGCGCGAGCGCATGATTCCCTTTGTCGATGCCTATGTGGACAAGGTGGATCTGCCGGGCAAGACCATCGTTGCCGACTGGCAGCCCGACTATTGATCGCCGACCTCCATGCGCTTCGACATCATCACGCTGTTCCCCGAGCTGTTCACGCCGTTTCTTGAAAGCGGCGTCACGCGCCGTGCCTATGCCTCGGGCCAGGTTGGCGTGCACCTGTGGAATCCGCGCGACCATGCCCAGGGCAACTACCGGCGCGTGGACGATCGCCCCTTTGGCGGCGGTCCGGGCATGGTGATGATGGCCGAGCCGCTGCAGCGCTGCCTGGAGGCGGCCCGGCAGGCGCGCCGCGAGGCCGGCGAGCCCGAGCCGGCTCCCGTGGTGCTGTTCTCGCCGATCGGCACCACGCTGCGCCATGCCGTGGTGGCCGACTGGGCGCAGGGGCAGGGCGCAATCTTGCTGTGCGGCCGCTACGAGGGCCTGGACCAGCGCTTCATCGATACCCATGTCACCCACCAGTTGAGCCTGGGCGACTTCGTGCTTTCTGGCGGCGAGATCGCTGCCATGGCCCTGCTGGATGCCGTCGCGCGGCTGCAGCCCGGCGTGCTCAATGACGAAGGCAGTTTCCAGCAGGACAGCTTCAATCCGGCGCTAGACGGCCTGCTCGATTGCCCGCACTACACCCGCCCCGAAGTCTGGGAAGGGCGGGAAGTGCCGGCGCCACTGTTGTCCGGCCACCACGCGCAGATCGAGCGCTGGCGCCGCGACCAGCGCCTGTCCATCACGGCCAGGCACCGGCCCGAGCTGATAGAGCAGGCGCGCGCCCAGGGCCTGCTCAACGCCAAGGACGAGGGGTTTTTGGCAAAAAACGTCTCCGGGCTATAATCCACGATTCTTCGATCCTCTATCCGGCCGCTGCTACGAACAAAGCAGCCATGGCGCCAATCCCGGCGCTTGCCAATCCTGGCGCGGACAAGATCGATTGGATGTTGACCATGAATCTGATCCAGATCCTCGAGCAAGAGGAAATCGCCCGTCTGAACAAGACCATCCCCCAGTTCGCCCCCGGTGACACCGTCATCGTGAGCGTGAATGTGGTCGAAGGCAGCCGCAAGCGCGTGCAGGCTTACGAAGGCGTGGTGATCGCCAAGCGCAACCGTGGCCTGAACAGCGGCTTCACCGTGCGCAAGATCTCCAGCGGTGAAGGCGTGGAGCGTACGTTCCAGACCTACTCGCCCCTGATCGCCGGCATCGAAGTCAAGCGTCGCGGTGATGTGCGTCGTGCCAAGCTGTACTACCTGCGCGAGCGCAGCGGCAAGTCGGCCCGCATCAAGGAAAAGCTGCCGTCGCGTGTCAAGGTTTCTGCCGAAGCCTAAGCACCTGCGTCACAGCTGGAAAGCCGCTACAGTCGCCTGTAGCGGCTTTTTTGTTGTCCGGCCGTTGCCCATCACAAGCCTTCATTCGTGTCCTCTCTGCCCGATACCGCCATTCCCGTGCCGACCGGCGGGCCAGTGCCCGCAGCCGTGCCGTCGATCGCCGACCCGCGCATGGCGCAACTGATTGGCAAGGACAGCCACCTGCCTGCCGTGCCCCCCGAAGCCCGCACGCCCGAGGCCCTGCGCCAGCGCTTTGCGCTGCCGCCCCAGTGGGCTCCCGAGGTGGTGCGCGAGAAGCGCTTCAGCGATCGCCAGCCCACCGATGCCGCTGTGCTCGTGCCCATCGTGATGCGCCCCGAACCCACGGTGCTGCTGACCGAACGCACGGCCCATCTGTCCACCCATTCGGGCCAGGTGGCCTTTCCGGGTGGCAAGCGCGATCCTGAGGATGTGTCTGCCCAGGCCACGGCCCTGCGCGAGGCGCAGGAGGAAGTCGGGCTTGCTGCCGGCGATGTGGAAGTGTTGGGCACCCTGCCCATCTACACCACGGGCACGGCCTTTCTGATCACGCCGGTGGTGGCCCTGGTCGATCCCCGGGCGCGCCTGCATCCCAATCCCTACGAGGTGGCGGACGTGTTCGAGGTGCCGCTGTCCTTTTTGCTCGATCCTGCCAACCATGAGCGCCACGCCATGGTCTGGAACGGCGTGCCGCGCGAATGGTTTGCCATGCCCTACCAGGATGGAGACCGCCAGCGCTACATCTGGGGCGCCACGGCCGGCATGCTGCGCAATCTTTACCGATTCCTGTCGGCCTGATGCCCGGATGGGGTGCCGTGCCACCCCGGGGTCACGGGCCTGCCCGCATGCGCCAGTATGATGGCCGGATGAGTTTCTTTGCCATTCTGATCGCCTTGCTGATCGAGCAGGCGCGCCCCCTGACGCCGGCCAACCTGGTGCACACAGGCTACAGGGCCTGGACGGTTTCGGTGCGCCGCAACTTCGATGCCGGCCAGGCGCACCACGGCTGGCTGGCCTGGACCGTGGCGGTGGCGCTGCCCTGCGTGCTGGTGACAGGCATCTATCTGCTGCTGCTGTGGGGCGTGGGCTGGCCGCTGGCCATGGTCTGGAATGTGGCCGTGCTCTACGTCACGCTGGGCTTTCGCCAGTTCAGCCACCACTTCACGCGCATCCGCGATGCGCTGGATGCAGGTGACGAGTACGCGGCGCGCGAAGCCCTCGCCCACTGGCAGCAGGTGGACGCCAGCGAAGTGCCCCGCAGCGAGGTGGTGCGCCATGTGATCGAGTACTCGGTGCTGGCCGCGCATCGCCATGTGTTTGGCGTGCTGTTCTGGTTCTCTGCACTGGCGGCGCTGGGCCTGGGTCCGCTGGGTGCCGTGTTCTACCGCATGACCGAGCACCTGTCGCGCTCCTGGTCGCGCAAGGGCCTGCTGGGTGGCAGCCAGGTCAGTGTCCAGTTGCAGCACGCCTCACGGTTGGCCTGGACCGTGATCGACTGGCTGCCCGCACGGCTGACGGCTCTTTCCTTTGCCGTGGTCGGCAGTTTCGAGGAGGCCATCGAGGGCTGGCGCTTCCATGCCCAGCGCTTTCCCAACGACAACGACGGCGTGATCCTGGCCGCCACCTCGGGCGCCATCAACGTGCGCCTGGGCGGCGAGGCACTCAAGCGCCGCGAGGGCATCTCGGTGACCCGTGACGACGGCGAGGAGATCGACCTCGACGTGGACAGCGAAGCCACGCCGGGCCGTGAGCCCGAGATCGGCCACCTGCGCAGCGTGGTCGGCCTGGTCTGGCGCTCGGTCGTGGTCTGGCTGCTGCTGCTGGCGCTGCTGTCGCTGGCGCGCCTGTTGGGCTGAGTGCGCAGCCTGCGGGCGAGCCCTGGATGACGCCCCTTTGGAGGCGTCGTTTCCTTCCTCCCGGAGCGGCCCCGTGGCGTTTGGGGGAGGCTCAATACTTCGTGGCCTGACTCAACTCATCAAACAGCTCGGCATAGATGCAGTACCGGTTGGCACTGATGTCATGGTCGGCGTCCATGCCGTGTTCCTCATCCTCCACGCGCGGCATGACCGCGCATCCGGGCTCGTGCAGGTGGGTGCAGTTGTAGAACTTGCATTCCTGCGCATGGGCGCCGATGTCGGGCATGCAGCGGGGCAGGTCGGTGGGTTCGATGTGGCGCAGGCCGAACTCCTGGAAGCCCGGCGAGTCGATCAGGGCTGTCGTGCGCTCCTCGTCCATCCAGTACCAGCTGGTCGTGGTGGTCGTGTGCTTGCCGGAGTTCAGTGCCTGCGAGATCTCGTTGGTGGCCGCGCGCGCGCCGGGGACCAGCAGGTTGATCAGGGTGCTCTTTCCCGAGCCGGAAGGGCCCAGCACCAGCGTGGCCTTGCCCTTGAGGTGCTTCATCAGCAGCTGCCGATCGGCCTCGCCCTCATTGGCCAGCGACAGCGATAGCACCTCGTAGTGCGGCTTTTCCTGGCCCAGGTACATCTCGCGATAAGGCTCCAGGCGCTCCCAGGCGTCGGCAAAGGGCTCGGCCAGGTCACGCTTGTTGAGGGCAATCAGGGGCTTGATGTGGGTGGCTTCGGCAGTGATCAGGGCGCGGGCCAGCTGGCTTTCGGAGAAGACCGGCTCGGCGGCGATCAGGATCAGCACCTGGTCGATGTTGGCTGCAAAGGACTTGGTGCGTATCTCGTCCTGCCGGTAGAACAGGTTGCGCCGCTCCAGCACCTTTTCTATGGTGCCTTCCTCCCCCTGGCCTGGGGGCGGAAGTTGCCAGCGCACGCGGTCGCCCACCACGGTCTGGCTCTTCTTGCCGCGCGGGTGGCAGATGTGGCGCGAGCCGTCTTCGGTCTCGACCACGCAATGGCGGCCATGGCTGGAGACGACCAGGCCTTCGTGCAGTGCGGAGCGCTCAGCCATGGGTCAGCGGGGTGCGATTCATGGGCGCGCCAGCAACGCATCGATGCGGCGTGCGCACTCGATGTCGGTGGACGAGATGCCGTTCACGTCATGCGTGTTCAGGCGTACACCGCAGCGGCCGTAGCTGACGGTCAGGTCGGGATGGTGGTCCTGCTGGTGGGCGATCAGGGCCAGCGCATTCACGAAGGCCATGGTCTCGTAGTAGTTGGCGAAGGCGTAGCTCTTGGCGATGGCATCGCCATCGAGCTGCCAGCCCGGCAGGGCGGCCAGTGCGGTGTGCAGTTCGTCGGAAGTCAGCGCGCGGCGCTGCTGGTTGGACCAGTCCTGTTGTTGCAAGCGTTGTGTGCTCATGGTGAGTGCGTATGGTTCAGGTCGGAGAGGGCATGCGCGCCAGCCGGGCGAGGGCGGGCGGATGCGAGTAGTAGAAGCCCACGTACCAGGGATCGGGCGTGAGCGTTGAAGCATTGTCCTCGTACAGCTTGAGCAGTGCCGAGGCCAGGTGGGCGCCGCTGGCCTGTTGCATGGCGTAGGCATCGGCTTCGAACTCGTCGCGGCGCGACAGGGCCGAGAACAGCGGGGTGACAAAGAAGCTGAACACCGGCACGGCCAGCAGGAACAGCAGCAGCGCCACGGCCTCGTTGCCGGCGCCGATGCCGCTGTGTCCCAGCGCAAGGTCCAGACCCGGACGCACGCCCAGGCCCAGGTAGAACCACAGCTGCTGCGACAGCCAGCCCAGCAGCGCAAAGCCCGCCAGGCTGGCGGCAAACATCAGCAGCATGCGCTTGAGGATGTGGCGGTGCTTGAAATGGCCCAGCTCATGCGCGAGCACGGCCTCCACCTCGTCGGCGTCCAGCTGCTTGAGCAAGGTGTCGAAGAACACCACGCGCTTGGAGTGGCCGAAGCCCGTGAAATAGGCATTGGCATGTGCCGAGCGGCGGCTGCCGTCCATCACGAACAGGCCCTTGGCCGTGAAGCCGCAGCGCTGCATCAGTGCGCTCACGCGCTCCTTGAGCGGGCCGTCCTCCAGCGGATCGAACTTGTTGAACAGCGGTGCGATGAAGGTCGGGAAGATCCACATCAGCAGCAGGTTGAAGCCCGTCCAGACGGCCCATGCCCAGAGCCACCACAGGTCGCCGGCCGAACCCATGAGCCACAGGATCAGCGCCGCAATCGGAAGGCCGATGGCTGCGCCCATGGCCGTGGACTTGGCGGCATCGGCCAGCCACAGCCGCAGCGTCATCTGGTTGAAGCCGAAGCGCTGCTCCAGCACAAAGGTCTGGTAGAGCGACAGCGGCAGCTCCACCAGGCCGGAGATCAGTGCAAAGCTGGCCAGCAGCGCCAATTGCTGCCACAGGCCGGCGCCCATCCATTCCAGCAACTGCTGGTTGAGTGCATCCAGCCCGCCCAGCAGCGTCCATGCGAGCAGCACCACGGCGCCCAGCGTCATGTCGATCAGGGCAACGCGTGCCTTCGCCAGTGTGTAGTCGGCGGCCTTCTGGTGGGCGGCCAGGCTGATGCGCTGCGCAAAGGCCTCGGGCACCTGCGCTCTGTGGCCTGCCACATGGCGAACCTGGCGCGAGGCCAGCCAGGCGCGCAGCAGCCACTGGGCCAGCACGGCTGCGGCAAACAGCAGGGAAAGCGTCGAGGAAAAATCGGGGTTGAAGACCATGTGGCCGCAGTGTAGGCGACAATTTGGGCCATGTCCGAAGCCTCCAGCGCCTGCATTCCCGTCCCCGCCGAAGCCGGCACGCCCGTCACCCTGAGCAAATCCGATCTCAATCTCGTCTGGCTCGACTGCGAGATGACCGGGCTGCAGCCCGACACCGATCGCATCATCGAGATCGCCGTGGTCGTCACCAGCCCGGACCTTGCCACGCGCATCGAGGGTCCTGTGTTCGCCATCCATCAAAGCGATGCCCTGCTCGACGGCATGGACGCCTGGAACAAGGGCACGCACGGCAGGAGCGGCCTGATCGAGCGCGTCAAGGCATCGACCACCACCGAGGCCGATGCGGAAGCCGCGCTGATCAAGTTCCTGGCGCAGTACGTTCCCAAGGGCAAGGCGCCGCTGTGCGGCAACAGCATTGGCCAGGACCGGCGCTTCATGGAGCGCTACATGCCCAAGCTCAACGACTTCTTTCACTACCGCAACGTTGATGTCAGCACCCTCAAGGAACTGGCCAGGCGCTGGAAGCCCGATGCCTACGCATCCTTCAAGAAGGCCCAGCGCCACACGGCGCTGGCCGATGTGCATGAATCCATCGATGAGCTGGCGCACTATCGCGCACGCCTGCTGAGCGTCTAGCGCCCGGAGCCGGGCCCTCCGGCCATTTTTGTGCAGGGGGCTTGCGGGAAAACCCCAGGAGTGCGACAATCTACAGCTTGCCTCCATCAACAAGGGGCAATTTGCACATCTCCATCACACAAGGGCTCCTGCGCTGTGTGTCTGAGGTCGATGTCCACAGACCTCCATGAAGGCTTTCATGGATGGCGGGACCATCGGTTTCGGACCAGCCGAAAACGCCCATCCGCCCTTTTGCGAAGGGCCGGTCAAGTCTGACGGTGGATGTTGACCCAACCGTCGAGAAAAGCGTGGCAGATCGCTGACTGCGCGTGCTTTTCGTTAGAGCCATTCATGAACGACATCTCTCAAGAGCAGGGCATCATTGCCGCTGCCGATTCCTCTTTTGCTTGCGCTGCCCAAGCCTCTTCCGTGCTGGACGCCGCCGTTGCCGGTGCCGAGCAGGCCGCCGAGTCGCAGGCCGCTGCTGAAACCGTCGAGGGCGCCGAAGCCGCCCAGGCAGCTCCCGAACTCCCCAACGCCTTCGTCGAGCTGGGCCTGGCTGAAGAGCTGGTCCGCGCCGTTGCCGATCTGGGCTACACCCAGCCCACGGCCGTGCAGGCGCAAGCCATTCCCCTGGCCATGGGCAGTGGTGATCAGGCCTTCATCGACCTGATGGTTTCCAGCCAGACCGGCTCGGGCAAGACCGCCGCCTTCCTGTTGCCCGTGCTGCACACGCTGATCCAGCAAAAGGCTGACGAGGAAGCCGCCATCCGTGCCGAATATGACCGCCAGTGCGCCGAGGCCACTGCCAGCGGCCAGCCCACGCCCAAGCGCAACAAGCGCAAGGACCCCACCAATCCCCGCAACTTCAAGGCGGCCGTTCCCGGCGCCCTGATCCTGTGCCCCACGCGCGAGCTGGCTCAGCAGGTGGCGCATGACGCCATCGAACTGGTCAAGCACTGCCGTGGCATCCGCATTGCCAACGTGGTGGGCGGCATGCCCTACCAGCTGCAGATTGCCAAGCTGCAGAACGCCAACCTCGTGGTGGCCACGCCTGGCCGTCTGCTGGACCTGCAGCGCTCGATGCAGATCAAGCTCGACCAGGTGCAGTTCCTGGTGGTCGACGAGGCCGACCGCATGCTGGACCTGGGCTTCTCGGACGATCTGGCCGAAGTCAACGACCTGACGGCCCAGCGCAAGCAGACCATGATGTTCAGCGCCACCTTCGCGCCCCGCATCCAGCAGCTGGCCATGCGCGTGATGCATGACGGCGGATCGGGCGTGAAGAAGGTCACCATCGACACGCCCCAGGAAAAGCACGCCAACATCAAGCAAGTGCTGTTCTGGGCCGACAACTCCCAGCACAAGCGCAAGCTGCTGGACCACTGGCTGCGCGACACCACCATCAACCAGGCCATCGTCTTCGCATCGACCCAGGTCGAGTGCGACGGCCTGGCCAACGACCTGCAGCAGGACGGCTTCTCGGCCGTGGCGCTGCACGGCGCCCTGAGCCAGGGCCTGCGCAACCGCCGCCTGATGGCGCTGCGCAGCGGCCAGGTGCAGGTGCTGGTGGCGACCGATGTGGCGGCACGCGGCATTGACGTGCCCTCCATCACCCACGTCTTCAACTACGGCCTGCCCATGAAGGCCGAGGACTACACCCACCGCATCGGCCGCACGGGTCGTGCCGGTCGCGAAGGCGTGGCCGTGACGTTCGCGGAATTCCGTGACCGCCGCCGCATTTTCGATATCGAAGGCTACAGCCGTCAGCAATTCAAGGCCGAGGTGATTCCTGGTCTCGAGCCTGCACAGCGCGCACCCAGCGGCAACGAAGGCCGTGGCGGCCGTCGTGGCGGCGGCTTTGAAGGCCGTGGTGGTGATCGCCGAGGCTCCGCCGGCGGTGGTCGTGGTGGTTTCGGTGGCGACCGCGGCTTCGGCGGTGGTGACCGCGAGCGCAGCTTTGGTGATCGCGGTGGCGACCGTGGCTTCGGCCCCCGCCGTGATTCGGAAGGCTATGGCCGCAAGGCTGGCTTCGGCAGCTTCGGTGGCGGCCAGCGTGAAGGCGGCTTCGGCCAGGGTCAGCGCGAAGGCGGCTTTGGCCAGGGCCAGCGCGAAGGTGGCTACAGCCAGGCTCCGCGTGAAGGCGGCTTTGGCCGTGGCGGCGAAGGCCGTGGCTTCGGCGGCGACCGTGGCGCTGCGCGCGGCGGCGACCGTCGTGAGGGTGCTCCCCGCGATGGCGGCCACCGCGATGGCGGCTTCCGTGGTGCATCCGGTGAATCGCGTGGCTTCGGCGGTGAATCCCGCGGCGGCTTCGGCGGTGGTGAGCGCCGTCCGGCCTTTGGCAAGAGCGCTCCCAAGCCTTACTCGCCCCAGGGCGGCGATCGCAAGCGCGCCGTGCGCTGATCGATTCCGGCTTTGCATGCAGACCGGCCCTTCGGGGCCGGTTTTTTTTGGGCAATCCGCCTGCCTGCCTGGCGCTGCCTGTGTTCGTGGCGCAGAACCTGCTGTCTGGCGGGCTCTGCGACTGCCATAATCGCGGCGCGGAGGTGCCCTGTGGAGTCTTTGATCGCGTCCAGTGTGGATTTTGAGCACATGTTCGAACTGGCCCCCGTCTCGCTATGGCTGGAGGACTACAGCGCGCTCAAGCGCCTGCTCGACCAGTGGCGAGCACAGGGCGTGACCGATCTGCAGGCGCATTTTTCTGCCCATCCGCAGGCACTGCAGCAGTGCAGTGCCGCGCTCAGGGTGGTTCGCGTCAACCAGCGCACGCTGGACCTGTTCGGCGCCGCGGACCAGCAGACCTTTCTCGACAGCCTGGGCCAGGTGTTCCGTGACGACATGCATGCCGGCCTGGCCTGCGAGCTGCAGGAGCTTTGGAAGGGCTCGCCGACTTTTGCCAACCGCACCGCCAACTACACGCTGGACGGGCGCCGGCTGGACGTGCAGATCCGTGGCCGCATCCTGCCCGGCCATGAGGAGCTTTGGGACTGCGTGCTGGTGTCGCTGGAAGACGTGACGGCCGAGATGCGCAGCACGCGGCAGCTGCACCGCAGCGAGCAGTACTCGCGCGACCTGTTCGAGTACTCGCCCGTGTCGCTGTGGGTCGAGGACTTCAGCTCCATCAAGCGCCTGCTCGACGATGTGCGCGCCCAGGGCATCAGCGATTTCGCCACCTTCCTCAAGGTGCATCCGGAATTCATCTCGCGCTGCATGCAGGAGATTCGCGTCATCGACGTGAACCGCCAGACGCTGCGCATGTTCGGTGCCACCGACAAGCTGCAGCTGCTGAGCCGGCTGGGCCGCATCTTCCGCGATGAAATGATCGACTCCTTTGCCGATCAACTGCAGGACCTGTGGAACGGCAAGCTCGTGCAGCACCGCGAAGTGGTGAACTACGCGCTGTCGGGCGACACGCTGCACATCCACATGCAGCTGGCCGTGCTGGACGGCCATGCGGACGACTGGGGGCTGGTGCTGCTGTCCCTGGTGGATATCACGGCTCGCAAGAAGGCCGAGGCCTATCTGGAATACCTGGGCAAGCACGACGTGCTCACCCAACTGCGCAACCGCGCCTTCTATATCGAGGAATTGAACCGCCTGGCGCGCAAGGGGCCGTGGCCGCTGGCCGTGATCGCCATCGACATGAATGGTCTCAAGGAGGCCAATGACGAGCATGGCCATGCCGCAGGCGACGACATGCTTCGCCGCGTGGGCGAAGTGCTGACCAAGGCCGTGGATGCGCCCGCTTGTGCGGCACGCGTGGGCGGCGACGAATTCATGGTGCTGCTGCCAGCCTCGGACGAGCGCGGCGCCGAAGCCGTCAAGGAGCGCATCCTGTCCCTGCTGGAGCTCAACAACCAGTTCTATCCGGGTCAGCTGGTCAGCCTGTCCATGGGCGTGGCCTGTTGCAACGAGGGCAGCCAGCTGGAGGCCACCGTGTCACGCGCGGACCAGGCCATGTATGCCGAAAAGGCGCGCTACTACAAGGAAAAAATGCTGGACCGCCGCGCGGGCCGGGCATAGACGCCCGGGATCCCGGGAGCAGTGGGCTTCAGGCCTCCGAGGCATGCCGCCCGATTTCGGGCCAGCGGTGATGCAGGTAGATCCACGACGCCAGCCCGATCAGCATCATGCTGATCGAGCCCAGGGCCAGCAGCACCGTCGAATGCATCACCAGCGGCGCCAGCACGCCGGCCACGATGCCATTGGCCGTGGAGCCCACCACGGCCTGCAGCGATGAGGCCAGGCCGCGCCGCTCGGGATGGATGTCCAGCACCAGCAAGGTCACGACGGGCACCATCATGGCCCAGCCGAAGGCGAACACACCCACGGGAATCAACGCCCAGCTCACATGGGCAGGCCAGATCAGGTTGGCAACCAGGTTGACGATGGACACCACGAACATGATCACGAAGCCGTGGCGGATCTGGTGCTTGGGTGGAATGCGCCCGGCCAGCCGGCCGCTCACCCAGGCGCCGCCCATGATGCCCGAGATCGAAATCACGAAGAACCAGAAGAACTGCTGCGGCTGCAGGTGCAGCAGGTCGCCCAGGAAGGCGGGGGCCGACAGCACGTACAAAAACATGCCGTTGAAGGGCACGCCGCTGGCAAAGGCCAGCAGCACAAAGCGCGGATCGCTGCACAGCGCCTTGTAGCCCTGCATCAGTGGCTTGAACCGGAAGGGCTGGCGCTGCGCCTGCGGCAGAGACTCGGGCAGAAAGCGCCAGTTGATGCTCCACAGCAGCACGCCCACCAGCGTCAGGAACCAGAATACGGCCGCCCAGCCCAGGTGCACGAACAGCCAGCCGCCCAGCACCGGCGCCAGCGCCGGGGCAATGCCGAAGAAGATGGTGATCTGGGCCATCACGCGCTGGGCCTGGGCAGGCGGAAACAGGTCGCGCACCACGGCGCGCGACACCACGATGCCGGCGCCCGTGGACAGTCCCTGCAGCGCCCGGAACAGCACCAGCTGCGTGATGTTCTGCGACAGCGCGCAGCCTGCCGAGGCCAGCGTGAACACGGCCAGTCCCCATAGCACCACGGGGCGGCGGCCAAAGCTGTCGGCCATGGCGCCATGGAAAAGGTTCATGAAGGCAAAGCCGAACAGATAGGCCGACAGCGTCTGCTGCATCTGCAGCGGCGTGGCGTTCAAGGCCTGGGCGATGCCCGAGAAGGCCGGGATGTAGGTATCGATCGAGAACGGCCCCAGCATGCCCAGGATGGCAAGCAGGACGGCCAGGGCCCAGCGCGGGCCCTGCCAGAGCGGGGAAACATTTTGTGGCATGCAGGCGAGGCGGTTGTGCGCTGCAGGCGGGCCACAGGCGCAGAAGAGGGCCGCACACTCATGCGTCTGCGGCAGGGTGACACTGTAGCGGCTTGGCTGGAATCCGGTGTGACGGATGGCTTGGCGAATGACCTGTGCGATGGAATGGATCGATAGTTTGTATCTAAATGATATAAATATCGATAGAATTTATCTTTTCCGCCCGCATGCACAGGTCCGCCGTCGGGTGGATGGCATGGTTCTGGGCGCTTTCGCCAAGGATCTTTCATGACTGTTTCTCGCCGCACGTTGATATCAGGCCTGGCTCCGGCCGCGTTGCAACTGACCGCCGGCGCTGCCTGGTCCAAGGGCCACCGGCTGCAGCTGTCGGCGGCCTATGGCGATGGCATCTTCCACACGCAGAACCTGCGCAATTTCGCGGCACGCGTGGGTGCCGACACCCGGCAGTCGCTGGAGATCGAGGTGGTGTCCGGCTCGGCGCTCAAGCCCATGGCGCAGGTGCTGCCTGCGCTCAAGCGCAATGACCTCCAGTTCGGCGAAGTGCTCATGACGTCCTGTGCGGATATCCACCCGCTGCTGGCCATGGACTCGCTGCCTTTCATGGTGCGTGGCTTTGACGAGGCCGCGCGCCTGTGGCAGTTGACCCGCCCCGTGCTGCAGGAGTTCTTGCTGGCCCAGCAGGGCGCGCGCCTGCTGTTTGCCGTGCCCTGGCCGGCGCAGGGTCTCCTGAGTCGGCGCCCGGTCCACAGCATCGCGGATCTCAAGGGCCTCAGGCTGCGTGTGCAAAGCGATGCGACCAAGCGGTTGGCCGAGCTCTGGGGGGCGCAGCCGGTGGTGATTGCCGCAGGCGATCTGGGTGCCGTCGTGGAGCAAGGTGGTATCGATGCCATGATTACCTCCAGCGCCACGGGCGCCGACATCCAGGCCTGGAAGGCCATGAAGGTGTTTCTGGATATCAAGGCCTGGATTCCCAAGAACATGCTTTGCGTCAGCGAACTTGCCTGGAGGGGCTTCACCGAGCCCGAGCGCCAGGCCATCGGCCGCGCTACCGAGTCGGCTGAAAAAGAGGGCTGGGCGCTGGCCCAGCAGGCCGATGAGCTGGGCAAGAAGATCCTTGCCGACAACAAGGTG
This sequence comes from Delftia sp. 11MD, assembly GCF_050907895.1. Lineage (NCBI taxonomy): Bacteria > Pseudomonadati > Pseudomonadota > Betaproteobacteria > Burkholderiales > Comamonadaceae > Delftia > Delftia sp. 11MD. Next base: position 1,455,499 of record NZ_CP194333.1, read on the forward strand.
TCCGTGGCCGCGCCTTCGGCGGATCTGCGCCACATGCTGGATTTGGTGGGCGAGCGCTTTGGTCGCGAGTGGGTGGCCAAGGCCGGCAGCAGCAATATGTCGGTGCTGATGGAGTACAACAAGAAAAGGCACTGAGCGCCGGTGCGCTGAGTGCCTTTTTCGGGGTGTTGGTGGTGGGCCCTGAGTGATTCGAACACTCGACCAACGGATTAAGAGTCCGCTGCTCTACCAGCTGAGCTAAGAGCCCCACGTATTTCTGCGTGGCTGCCTGAAGAGATCAGGCAAAGGAATTCTTGGTGGGCCCTGAGTGATTCGAACACTCGACCAACGGATTAAGAGTCCGCTGCTCTACCAGCTGAGCTAAGAGCCCCCTCGGGTATTCCGAAGGAATCAGCCTGGATGAATCCAGGCTGAAAAGGAATTTTTGGTGGGCCCTGAGTGATTCGAACACTCGACCAACGGATTAAGAGTCCGCTGCTCTACCAGCTGAGCTAAGAGCCCCAAAAACAAGTCTGCGCTGCAAACGAGACCGCAATTATGCGGCATTTTTGGCATGCTTGCAGGAAGACACGCCAATTTTTTGGTTCATGGCGCGATCTCGGCATGCGCGGCCTGCGTGACGTCGGGAACGCAGGCACAAAAAAAGGCGGCCGAAGCCGCCTTGCCTTGGTGTCTGCGCTTACATCAGCAGATGTTCGCCTGCGTTGTCACCGCCCAGGATCACGTAGTTGACCTTGCGGATGTCCATCAGCTTCTTGCCGCCCGAGTAGCTGATGGAGCTTTGCACATCCTGCTCCATCTCGATCAGGGTGTCGGCCAGAAGTCCCTTGACGGGCTCGAGGATGCGCTTGCCTTCGACGTGCTTGTATTCGCCCTTGTTGAAGTCCGAGGCCGAGCCGTAGTACTCCTTGAAGCGCTGGCCGTTTTCCTCGACCGTCTGGCCCGGCGATTCCTCATGGCCCGCGAACAGCGAGCCGATCATCACCATGGTGGCGCCAAAGCGCACGCTCTTGGCGATGTCGCCGTGGCTGCGGATGCCGCCGTCGGCAATGATGGGCTTGGTGGCCACGCGCGCGCACCACTTGAGCGCCGACAGCTGCCAGCCGCCCGTGCCGAAGCCCGTCTTGAGCTTGGTGATGCAGACCTTGCCGGGGCCGATGCCGACCTTGGTCGCGTCGGCGCCCCAGTTCTCGAGGTCGATCACGGCTTCGGGCGTGCCCACGTTGCCGGCGATCACGAAGGACTTGGGCAGCTTTTCCTTGAGGTAGCCGATCATGTTCTTCACGCTGTCGGCATGGCCGTGGGCGATGTCGATGGTGATGTATTCAGGGCACAGGCCTTCGGCGACGAAGCGGTCCACGGTGTCGTAGTCGGGCTTCTTGACGCCCAGCGAGATGGAGGCGAAGCAGCCCTTGCCCTGCATCTCGCGCACGAACTGCACGTTGTCCAGGTCAAAGCGGTGCATCACGTAGAAGTAGCCGTTGCGGGCCAGCCAGGTGCAGATGCTTTCATCCACCACCGTCTTCATGTTGGCCGGCACGGCCGGGATGCGGAAGGACCGACCGCCCAGCTCCACGCTGGCATCACACTCCGAGCGGCTTTCCACGCGGCACTTGCGCGGCAGCAGCAGGATGTTGTCGTAGTCGAAGATTTCCATTTGATTCCAAGCTCCATGAAAGGTCGCGGCAGGAACATCCCTCCGCGATGGGGCGCTTGGCTTGGAGGCCGGTCTTGCGGGCGGCGCGGGCGGGCCGCGTCGCCAGGGCGGCTGTGGCCCGGGCACAAAAAACCGGACCGCAAGAAACTTGGGCCCGGTGATTGATTCTATACGTTGCCGGCGGCGGGCCTGGGCGCCCTGTCGATATAGCGGTTATAGCAATGGCGTTATGGACCGGGAAGATGCGCTGCATGTGTCGAATGCGGGAAATGCAGCATGGCTTTCCCCGCAGGCCAGGGCGCTTCCTACAATGCCGGGATGTTCCCGATCGATCTGCTCGACGGCGCCTCCGGTGCCGCACCCGCCTCCAACTCCCCTTTGCTGGCCAACCTCAACGAGGAGCAGCTCGCTGCCGTCACGCTGCCGGCCGGCCATGCGCTGATCCTGGCCGGCGCCGGCTCGGGCAAGACGCGGGTGCTGACCACGCGCATCGCCTGGCTGCTGCAGACGGGCCAGGCCACGCCGGGCTCCATCCTGGCCGTGACCTTCACCAACAAGGCGGCCAAGGAAATGCTGGCGCGCCTGTCGACCATGCTGCCCTACAACGTGCGCGGCATGTGGATTGGCACCTTCCACGGCCTGTGCAACCGGCTGCTGCGTGCCCACCACCAGGCGGCAGGGCTGTCGTCCACCTTCCAGATCCTGGACACGCAGGACCAGCTGTCGGCCGTCAAGCGCCTGTGCAAGCAGTTCAACGTGGACGACGAGCGCTTCCCGCCCAAGCAGCTGCAGTACTTCATTGCCGGCTGCAAGGAAGAGGGCATGCGCCCCGGCGACGTGGTGGCCAATGACCCGGACACGCGCAAGAAGGTCGAGATCTACCAGCTCTACGAGGAGCAGTGCCAGCGCGAAGGCGTGGTCGATTTCGGCGAGCTGATGCTGCGCTCCTTCGAGCTGCTGCGCGACGACGCCGCGCTGCGCGCCCACTATCAGCGGCGCTTTCGCCACATCATGGTCGACGAGTTCCAGGACACGAACAAGCTGCAGTACCAGTGGCTCAAGCAATTGGCGGGCGACGTGGTGGATGGCCGCCTGCAGGCCCTGGGCAGCGTGATCGCCGTGGGCGACGACGACCAGAGCATCTACGCCTTTCGCGGTGCGCGCGTGGGCAACATGCAGGACTTCGTGCGCGAGTTCGATGTGCGCCAGCAGATCAAGCTGGAGCAGAACTACCGCTCCTACAGCAACATCCTGGACTGCGCCAACGCGCTCATCAGCCACAACAGCCAGCGCCTGGGCAAGAACCTGCGCACCACCCAGGGCCCGGGCGAGCCCGTGCGCATCTACGAGGCGCCCACCGACATGGCCGAGGCGCAGTGGATGGTCGAGGAAATCCAGCAGCTCGTGAAAAAGGACGGCTGGCAGCGCCAGGAAATCGCCGTGCTCTACCGCAGCAATGCGCAAAGCCGGGTGATCGAATCGCAGCTGTTCAATGCCGCCATTCCCTACCGCGTGTACGGCGGGCTGCGCTTTTTCGAGCGCGCCGAAATCAAGCATGCGCTGGCCTACCTGCGCCTGCTGGAGAACCCGCACGACGACACCAGCTTTTTGCGCGTGGTGAACTTCCCACCGCGCGGCATCGGCGCGCGCAGCGTGGAGACGCTGCAGGACGCGGCGCGCAGCGCGGGCTGCTCGCTGCACGATGCCGTCTCGGCGGTGCCGGGCGCGCCGGGCGCCAAGCTCGCAGGCTTTGTCGCCAAGATCGACGTGCTGCGCGAGCAGACCCAGGGCCGCACGCTGCGCGAGATCATCGAGGCCATCGAGGAAGAAAGCGGCCTGCTCGAGCACTACCGCAACGAAAAGGAAGGCGCCGACCGCATCGAGAACCTGCAGGAACTCGTGAACGCGGCCGAGAGCTTTGTCACCCAGGAAGGCTTTGGCCGCGATGCCGTGGCCCTGCCGCTGGACGAGCACGACGGCGCCAGGGCGCTGACGCAAAGCCCCGCCAGCCAGGGCCTGGACCCTGCGCTGCCGCTGCTGGACACGCCGCTCACGCCGCCGGCCGGCACCGTGGCCGGCATGGTCGATGCCGATACCGGCGAGACCCTGTCGCCGCTGGCCGCCTTCCTGACGCACGCGGCGCTGGAGGCTGGCGACAACCAGGCCCAGGCAGGCCAGGACGCCGTGCAGCTGATGACCGTGCATGCCTCCAAGGGCCTGGAGTTCGACGCCGTCTTCATCGGCGGCGTGGAGGAGGGCCTGTTCCCGCACGAGAACGCCATGATGGACCGAGGCGGCCTGGAGGAAGAACGCCGCCTGGCCTATGTGGCCATCACCCGCGCGCGCAAGCGCCTGTACCTGAGCCATTCGCAGACGCGCATGCTGCACGGGCAGACGCGCTACAACGTCAAGAGCCGCTTCTTCGACGAGCTGCCTGAAGAGGCGCTCAAGTGGATCACGCCGAAGCAGGGCGGCTTTGGCAGCTACGCGCCCCGCCCCGGTGGCGGCGGTGGTAGCGGCTATGGCTCACGCGATCGCGGCGGCTTCGGCAGCAAGGCCGAAGGCTGGCGCAGCGAGGTCTTCGCCAGCCCGCCCGTGCCGCCGCAAAAGGCCGACCCGGGCCACGGCCTGCGCGTGGGCCTGAACGTGTTCCACAACAAGTTCGGCGAAGGCAAGGTGCTGGCCCTGGAAGGCACGGGCGACGACGCGCGTGCCCAGGTCAGCTTTGGGCGCCACGGCACGAAGTGGCTGGCGCTGTCCATTGCCAAGCTCACGGTCGTGGAGTGAGGGCCGGGCCGTCGTGTCCGGCGGTCAGGGCTTGACTTCGAAGCTCAGCGTGGTGGTGTGGCGCACGTCGGTGTATTTCTTGCCGTCCAGCGTGACCGAGCCGTTGTCCACGCGCGCCGTCACCTCCAGCACGTACAGGCCCGGGAAGTAGGGCTTGAAGCTCACCGTGCCGTCCTGCGATGGCGTGAGCGTGCGGTACCAGCCCTCGCTGGTCTGCACATTGACCTGGCTGGCCGCGACCTTGCGGCCCTTGAACACCAGCTGGAACGTATCGCCGCCCGCCGTGGTGGGCACCAGCTCCAGGTCGTTCACGGCCTTGGTGTCATTGCGGCCGAAACGGGCCTGGTAATAGGTCAGCACGCCATTGGCGCCGGGGCGCGTGGCGGCGATGCGCACATCGCCCTGGCCTGCGTCCGCGGTGAAATGATTGGCCTCGGCCTTCAGGGGAAGGCTCTTGCCGTCGGGCAGGACCTGCTTGGCGTCCTCCAGGGCCGGCAGCTGTTGCAGCGGCTTGCGCAGTTCTCCGGCATAGGCCCGGGCCTGTCCTGCGTCCTGCTGCAGCCAGAGATAGTCGGCATGCGCGGCCGGCACCGCCAGGGTGGCAGCGGCCGCCAGCCATGCGGAGGCCGTGCTGCGAAGGATGCGGGAAGCTGGGGTCATGGAGTCTCTCCTGTGGTGTGGCTCTGCGTGCGCCTGCCGGGCCTTGAGGGGCGTGATCCGGCGGGGCTGAAGATGGTGCGATGGCGGGCTAGCGACGCCGCAATGCATCAGAAATTATAGCGACCAGGTGAGAATGACTCTTGTTTTGCACGCCAGGAGTCGGGTTCATGACATCCATGCAGTTGCGGCGCAGGCATGCAAAAAGGCCATGGAAATCCATGGCCTTCTTGTTGTGGCGCCACGCGCCGCAGGGCGGCGGGGCGTTGTGGCGGCGGTCAGGCCGACAGCTTGGGCTGGGAAGCGGTGCCGGTCAGGTAGCCGACGGCGGCGCCGAACTTGCCGCGATAGTTGGTGCTGATCAGCGGGTCCAGCGTGGACTTGACCACGTTGTGGATGCTGCCCCAGTCACCGGCGTGCTGGAAGTTGCTCATGATGTAGGTCCAGCCGTTGATCTCGTCCACGGCGTGCAGGCCCGTGGATTCGCCGCCTGCGGGAATCGACATCAGGCGCGACAGCTGCTTGGTGTCGATGTTGTAGGCCCACAGGAAGTTGTTGACGTGCTGGCCGCTGTCCTCGCCGATGAACAGGGTGCGCATCTTCTCCGAGAACTTGAGGTTGTCGGGGTTGCAGATCTTGTTCGGGTTGCCGGTGTTGCCCAGCGCGTCGGCGCTGATGTCCTCGCCGGCCAGCAGGGCCTTGGTGTCCACGGGCATCCACTCGCTGTTGATGGCGGCGCCGGCCGTGTCCTTCTGGCCACCGCGCAGGTTCAGTGCCATCACGGCGCCGGCCTTGAGCTGCTTGGGGATGGACACGCCATTGCCTGCCACGTTCAGCGCATCGCCGGCCACCATGGACTTTTCGCAGTTCTGCAGGGCCGAGTAGGCCACCTTGTCCTTGGCGTTGACGGTCGTGCCTTCCATCTTGGTGAAGCCCATGCTCGCGCCCTTGAAGGCGGCGTAGCGGTGGGTTTCCAGGAAGGCGGCGGCCTTTTCCATGCCGGGGTTGATCTTGATCCACTCCACCTTGCCGTTGGCGGTGATCTTGGTGTAGCTGGCGTCGCCCGGATCGGTCTTGGCCACGGTCATGATGTCCGTGGGCTTGAGCGTGTTGGCCAACTGCTCGATCTCGGCGCTGGTGGCCGAGCCCAGCTTGATCCAGGTCAGCGCGGCGGCGCTGCCCGATGCGGGGTCGATGGAGAAGCCTGCACCCACCTTGGCCACGTACAGCGAACCCGAGGACAGGTCCTTTTCCTTGTCGGCCACGAAGACGAAGTAGCCGCTGTTGGTGGCGTCGTCGCCCATCAGCGCCGTGCGCTGGTCGGGCATGACCTGGACCAGCTCGTGCGAGATGCGGCCCATGCAGAAATGCTTCTTGATGCTGGCCGTGCCGTCCACGTTGACCGTCACTTCGGGCATGTGGCCGTAGTGGTAGGGGTTGGCCTTGGTCTGGTCGCCATACAGGTTCTGACTGAAGGCCTGCAACTGCGCATTGCCGGTGGCGAAGGCGTCGGGCTCGTACTCTTCGCTGGACAGATGGGTGCCCCAGGGCGACAGGCTGGCGCCGCAGGTGATCCACAGGCCATGCACCTTGGAGGTGTCCACGTTGTGGTACTTGACCAGGCTGAGCTTGCCCGTGGTCTGGTCCTGGTCCAGCGTCAGCACGGCGATGGGCGAGGGCAGCTTGCCGTACATGTCGGTCTTGCCATCCTGCGCCCAGGTCGTGTATTCGAACTGCACCACGGCGAACACGGGCTTGCCCTTGACGCCATCCACCTTGGCATTGGGCACGGTCAGCAGCGAGGTGCCGTCGGGCGCATCGGAGAAGAAGTGGCGCTCGCTGCCGGCCACGGTGCGGTCGATGATCTTGTTGTTGTTGATGTCGTAGTAGCCGCCGGCCAGGATCTTGCCGCCCTTGCCGTCCGGCACTTCGTCGCCGGTCACGAAGAAGGGCTGGTAGCCCAGGTCGAAGCTCTGCTCGCTGTTGTCGCTGTACTGCACCTTGAGCTGCGAGGCCACGGTCATCCGGGCCATGGCCTGGGGGGTGGCCAGCGTGGGCGCGGCCATGGAGGTGAAGCTGGCCGCCACATAGTTCTTCGCGGGACCGTCATCGCCACCGCCGCAGGCGGTCAGCAGGCCGGCGGCGGACACGGCGGAGCCGAGCGGCAGCAGGGGGGCGCCGGTCAGGAATTGCAGCGCCTTGCGGCGGGAGAGCATCGTGGATTGGGACATGGGGCTTCCGTTGTGGGGTTGTCTGCATCAGCCCATCGGGGGCGGGATGGGCCGGGATGCCGCTGCGCACTCGCTGGCTATGCATCCGCACGGCATGCTAGGCAGGCACTGTGACAAAGCGATGGCATCCGCATGACACAACAGTGACTGCGTCATGTGGACGCCCGGGTGGCCGCTGGCACGACAGAGAAACGGCAAAGAAAAAGCCCCTCGAAAGGGGCCTGGTGATCTGGTGCCGTGCAGGCGTCAGCCGGACAGTCCGGGCGGCTGCGGCGGTTCGGTGCCGATGGCGTCGCTGCCATCGCTTTCATCGGGCGCCGCAAAGCAGTCACGGAAGGTGAAGACGATGGAGGTGAAGAACATGGCGGCCAGCAGCATGGCCGTGGCAATCATCAGGCCGTTGGCAATGCCGCCCAGCACCTGGGCCAGCACGGCCGAGATCAGTGCCATCACGATGCCGGCCACGATGAACACGCCCATCCAGCTCAGGCCGAAGACCACCAGTGCGCCGATGTTGCGCACGCACGCCACCAGGCTGAAGAACACGGCCTTGACCGGCGGCACGTTGTGCCAGTGCACCAGGCCCGGCGCATGCCAGAACAGCAGCGAAAGCGGCAGGTACAGGCCCATGCTCAGCCACATGGCGGCCTGGAAGTCGGGCGATTCGGCGATCTCGCGCGTCAGCGGCTCGCCGCCCAGGTAGACATTGGCGAACTGGCCATCGTCCACCAGCATGGACAGGCCCATGATCAGCAAGAAGCCTGCCGCATACATGGCGCCCAGCGTGAGCATGGAATTCAGGCGCTGGCGCCCGGTGCGAAAGGCCACCAGCAGCAGGGCCGGCGTGGGCGCGCGCCCGTGCGAGGCTTCGGCCGCCGCCACCATCATGGCCAGCGATGTGGCCGGCAGCAGGCCCAGCGCGATCACGGGGCCGATCAGCGGCAGCACCGTGACCAGCGACATGGCCGCCATCGACAGAAAGAACAGTGCCGCCAGCGCCAGCGGCTGCTGGCGGAAGGTGCGGATGCCCTGCTGCACCCATTGCAGGCCGGTACGGGCGGGAACGATGAGAAGTTTCATGGGGTGAGGAAGTCGGGGCGCCTGGATGGGGCATGGCCTCTGGCATGGGCCGCGCCGCTGGCGCCCGAACGGGGACTGTACCCGAGGAAGCGCGGCCCGTGGACCGCAAAGCCCTCCGGCAGCCGCGTCGTGGCCGGCCTGGGACGTCAGTCCAGCGCCACGGGGCGGGCCAGGCGCTGGCGCAGCACGCGCTCGAAATGCGTGGGATCGTGGGGAACGAGCATGGAGGCCTCGCGCGGCAGGTGGAAATCCCACAGGCGGGAGATCCAAAAGCGCAGCGCGCCCGCGCGCAGCATGGGGTTGAACAGTTCTCGCTCGGCGGCGGTCAGGGGGCGCACGGACTGGTAGGCATCGATCATGGCCTTGGCCTTGGCCGCGTCATGGGCGCCTGTGGCGTGTTCGATGCACCAGTCGTTGAGGCACACTGCCAGGTCGAACAGCCAGCTGTCCACGCCTGCGAAGTAGAAATCGAAGAAGCCGGTCAGGCGCTCGCCCTCGAACATCACGTTGTCGCGGAACAGGTCGGCATGCACGGGGCCGCGCGGCAGGGCCGCATAGGCGGGCGAGGCGGCCACATGGTTCTGGAAGGCCAGTTCGGAGCGCAGCAGGTCGGCGGTGGGTGCGTCGATGTGCGGGATCACCGTGGGCACGGTCTCGTTCCACCAGGGCAGGCCGCGCAGATTGGGCTGCTGGCGATCGTAGTCTCGGCCGGCCAGGTGCATGCGCGCCAGCATCTCGCCCACGGCGGCGCAGTGTGCGGGCTGGGGGGTCAGCTCGCTCCTGCCGGGCAGGCGGTTGACGATGGAGGCGGGCTTGCCGCACACGCGCAGCAGGATGTCGCCGCTGCGCGTCTCGGCCTGAGGGTCGGGCACGGGAATGCCGGCCTGCGCCAGATGCTTCATCAGGTACAGGTAGAAGGGCAGTTGCTCGGCCGTCAGGCGCTCGAACAGCGTCAGCACCCACTCGCCCTGCTCGGTGGTGAGAAAGTAGTTGGTGTTCTCTATGCCGCCCTGGATGCCGCGCAGCTCCTTGAAGGAACCCAGGGACATGCGGCGCAGCAGCTCGCGCGCATCTTTGTCGGAGACTTCGGTGAAAACGGCCATGTTTGCATTGCCGGCCAGCGCGGCTCGGCGGAAATCGTTGTCGTCAGATATGGAAAGAGGGCAGCGCCGTCAGGTGCTGCCCCCTGGGATGCCGCCGGGCCCGGGGCCCGGACAGTCCGGTGAGGATCAGAACTTCTTGAGGTTCCAGACGCGAGTGCCGTTGGTGCCGTCGCCATCGCCGCGGTTGCGCGAGGAGCGGGCGCCGTCGTTGGACTGCACCTCATAGGAGGGCATGTCGCCGACCTTGGGCTGCACGGTGATGCTTCGGGTCTGGCCGCCCACGCGCAGTTCGTCAACGCGGCTGCCTTCGTCTTCCACATGGATGCGTTCCACGCGCTGGTTGCTTCGGTCGCGGGCCTCGGGCCTGGCCGTGTCCGGCGCGGTCTGCCCGGCGGTCGCCGCCGCGGGGGCGGTGGAGGCAGCCGGGGCAGGCGTGGGGTTCTGGGCCAGCACGGGGCTGGCGGCCAGGCTCAGGAGGATGAGAAGTGGAGCGGCGCGCATGGGCTCCATTGTAGGTCTTGCGGCGGGCCCTGTCCCGCCCTGTCCCCCTGCCGGCGCGTGCACAATCGGCGCATGAGCAATTCCAAGACCCTGGTGCTGATCGACGGCTCCAGCTACCTCTACCGCGCCTACCACGCCATGCCGGATCTGCGCGCCGAGCCCGGCAACCCGGAAAGCCCCGCCACGGGCGCCATCCGCGGCATGATCAACATGCTCCAGGCGATCCGCAAGGAAGTGGCGGCCGACTACGCGGTCTGCGTGTTCGACGCCAGCGGCCCCACCTTCCGCGATGCGCTCTATCCCGAATACAAGGCGCACCGCTCGCCCATGCCCGATGATCTGCGCTCGCAGATCGAGCCCATCCACGAAGTGGTCCGCCTGATGGGCTGGCCCGTGCTGGCCATCCAGGGCGTGGAGGCCGACGACGTGATCGGCACCCTGGCCAAGACGGCCGCCGCCCAGGGCGTGAACGTGGTCATCTCCAGTGGAGACAAGGACCTGTCCCAGCTGGTGGATCCCCACATCATGGTGATGGACACCATGAGCGGCAAGCGCCGCGACGTGGCCGGCGTGACGGCCGAGTTCGGCGTGCCGCCTGCGCAGATGATCGACTACCAGGCGCTGGTCGGCGATGCCGTGGACAACGTGCCCGGCGTTGCCAAGGTCGGCCCCAAGACGGCCGTCAAGTGGCTGGCCGAGCACGGCTCGCTCGACGGCCTGATCGCTGCGGCCGACGGCATCAAGGGCGTGGCTGGCCAGAACCTGCGCGATGCCATCGCCTCGGGCCAGCTGGCGCTGAGCCGCCAGCTGGTCACCATGAAGACCGACTGCGACCTGAGCGCCGAAGTGCCCACCCTGCCCGTGCTCGACGCGCTGGCTCCGCGCGAGCCCGATACCGCGCCGCTGCGCGAGTTCTATGAGCGCTACGGCTTCAAGGGGCTGGCACGCATGCTCGGCGGTGCCGCGCCCGAGCCCGATGCGCTGCAAGCCGTCAAGGCCGGCCGCAAGCCAGCGGCCAAGCCGCGTGCCGACCAGTCCACGGGCGACATGTTTGCCCAGGAGCAGGCCGAATCCGACGACGCCACCACCGAGGCCGAGGCCGTCCAGCAGCGTGCGCTGGACTATGACGTGGTGCTGACCTGGGAAGCGTTCGACCAGTGGCTGGCCAAGATCAACGCCGCCGAACTCACGGCCCTGGATACCGAAACCACCTCGCTGGACGAGATGCGTGCCGAGATCGTCGGCATCTCGCTGAGCGTGGAGCCCGGCGCCGCTGCCTACATCCCCCTGCGCCATGCCGGCCCCGATGCGCCCGAGCAACTGCCGGCCGACGAGGTGCTGCAGCGCCTCAAGCCCTGGCTGGAGGATGCGGCCCGGCCCAAGCTGGGCCAGCACGTCAAGTACGACCGCCATGTCTTCGCCAATGCCGGCATCGAGGTGCACGGTTATGTGCACGACACCATGCTGCAAAGCTATGTGCTGGAGGTGCACCGCCCGCACGGCCTGGCCAGCCTGGCGCTGCGCCACACCAACCGCACGGGCATCAGCTATGAAGACCTGTGCGGCAAGGGCGCCCACCAGATCCCGTTCGCCCAGGTGCCCGTGGACAAGGCTGCCGCCTATGCCTGCGAGGATGCCGACCAGACCCTGGACGTGCACCGCGTGCTGTGGCCGCAGCTGCAGGCCAACGACGGCCTGCGCGGCGTCTACGAGCTGGAGATCGCCACCAGCGAGGCCCTGTTCCGCATAGAGCGCAACGGCGTGCTCATCGATGCCGCCACGCTGGCCAGGCAGAGCAACGACCTGGGCCAGCGCATCGTGCAGCTGGAGCAGGAGGCCTACGACATCGCGGGCCAGCCCTTCAACCTGGCCAGCCCCAAGCAGCTCGGCGAAATCTTCTTCGACAAGCTGGGCATGCCCGTGGTCAAGAAGACGGCCACCGGCGCACGCAGCACCGACGAAGAGGTGCTGGAGAAGCTGGCCGAGGACTATCCGCTGCCCGCCAAGCTGCTGGAGCACCGCAGCCTGTCCAAGCTCAAGGGCACCTATACCGACAAGCTGGCCCAGCTGGCGCTGCCGCGCACGGGCCGGGTGCACACGCACTACGCCCAGGCCGTGGCCGTGACGGGGCGCCTGTCCAGCAACGACCCCAACCTGCAGAACATCCCCATCCGCACGCCCGAAGGCCGGCGCGTGCGCGAGGCCTTCATTGCCGCGCCCGGCCATGTGATCGCCAGCGCCGACTACTCGCAGATCGAGCTGCGCATCATGGCCCACCTGTCGGGCGACGAGTCGCTGCTGCGCGCCTTCCACGAAGGCCGCGACGTGCACCGGGCCACGGCATCGGAAGTCTTCAACGTGGAGCTGGAGCAGGTCAGCAGCGAGCAGCGCCGCTATGCCAAGGTCATCAACTTCGGGCTGATCTACGGCATGAGCAGCTTTGGCCTGGCCAAGAACCTGGGCATAGAGACCAAGGCCGCGGCCGCCTACATCGACCGCTATTTCCAGCGCTATCCAGGCGTCAAGCGCTACATGGACGAGACGGTGGAATTCGCGCGCGACCACGGCTACGTGGAAACCGTCTTCGGCCGCCGCCTGTACCTGGTGGACATCAACGGCGGCAGCGGCCCGCGCAAGAAGGCGGCCGAACGGCAGGCCATCAACGCGCCCATGCAGGGCACGGCGGCCGACCTGATCAAGAAGGCCATGGTGGCGGTGCAGGCCGAGCTCGATGCCAGGCAGTCCGAGGTCCGCGTCATCATGCAGGTGCACGACGAACTGGTGTTCGAGCTGCCCGAAGGCGAGTCGGACTGGGTGCGCACCGAGATCCCGCGCCTGATGGCCGGCGTGGCGGAGCTGAAGGTTCCCTTGCTCGCCGAAGTGGGCGTCGGCCCCAACTGGGACAAGGCACATTGAGCTTCACGCGCGCATCGTAGACTTGGCCGGTTCTCAACCACCACCAAGGAGAGATGCATGCGTGACGATCAGCAGCAAGACCTGAAGGCCCTGGTTCCGGGGCGCAGCAGCGAAGAGGGGCCCACGCGGCGCCTGGCATTGCAGACGGCCCTGGGCCTGGGCTATGCCGCAGCGGCCACGCCGCTGATGGCGCAGACCGCCATCTCCACGCCGGCCGACGGCCTGACGGCCGGCGAGGTGCATTTCACCGTGAACGGCTTCAAGGTGCCGGCCTACCGCGCCGCGCCCGCCGGCAAGAAGAATGTGCCCGTGGTGCTGGTGATCTCCGAGATCTTCGGCGTGCACGAATACATTGCCGACACCTGCCGCCGCCTGGCGCGTGCCGGCTACCTGGCCATCGCCCCCGATCTGTATGCGCGCCAGGGCGATCCCAAGACCTATACCGAGATCGCCAAGCTCATGAGCGAGCTGGTCTCCAAGGTGCCCGACGAACAGGTCATGGCCGACCTGGACGGCGCCGTGCAATGGGCGGGCACCCAGGGCGGCGATACGGCGCGCGTGGCCATCACGGGCTTTTGCTGGGGCGGGCGCATCACCTGGCTGTATGCGACCCATGGCCCGGTCAAGGCCGGCGTGGCCTGGTACGGCCGGCTGGAAGGCGCCAAGACCGCGCTGCAGCCACGCCATCCGCTGGAGCTGGTCTCCAGCCTCAAGGCGCCGGTGCTGGGCCTGTATGGCGGGCAGGACACGGGCATTCCGCTGGAATCCGTGGAGCGCATGCGCGAGGCACTCAAGCAGGGCTCGGCAGCGGCCAAGGCCTCGGAGTTCGTGATCTACCCGGAGGCGCCACACGCCTTCCATGCCGACTACCGGCCCAGCTACCGCGAGCAGGCTGCGCGCGACGGTTGGCAGAAAATGCTGGCCTGGTTCAACAAGCATGGGGTGACCCCCTGAGCGGCTGCGCCGCTTCCCCCTCTCTCGCTTCGCGGGAGGGGGACGACACCCTCGGTGCGGGGCGGCCCTTCCTCGGTGTCCCTGGTATGAGGACGCGCCAGTTTTTAAGGTATTGCTGACTAGCTTTCAACTTTATTCGCGCAGGGGGGCTTGACAGCTTCTGTAGGCTGAAACCGAGGGTACCCGACACCGTGGCCTGCTTCCTTCATGGGATCGCAGGCCACGGCTGCGATGGGGCCGGTCTTTCTGCGAGAATTCGCGGGTTTCGCCTGCAAGGGCATACGGTTGAAGCACAAATCGCTATGACATTGGTAGCAATCATTCTGGCCACCCTGGCCGCCGGTATTGGCAGCGTCTGGGTGGCCGCGTTGTTGATGGGGCTGGGAGGCAACCGCTCGCCGGGCATGATGCCGCAGCGGCTGTTGAGCCTGGCGGCGGGCGCGCTGCTGGCCACGGCCTTCATGCACCTCTTGCCCGAAGCCTTCGAGAGCGAGGCCGGCGCGCACGACCTGTTCGTCACGCTGCTGGTGGGCCTGGTGTTCTTTTTCCTGCTGTCCAAGGCCGAGCTGTGGCACCACGGGCATGAGCACGGCGCGCCGCCGGCCCATGAGCACGATCACCACGAGCATCACGATCACCAGGGCCACGCCCATGACCATTCCCATGGCCACCATCATGGCCACCGCCACGGCGGCTGGGCGGTGCTGACCGGCGACAGCGTGCACTGCTTCGGCGATGGCGTGCTGATCGCCTCCGCCTTCATGGCCGACATGCGCCTGGGGCTGATCGCGGCGGTGTCGGTGCTGGCCCACGAGGTGCCGCACCACATGGGCGACATCGTGGTGCTGCGCCAGTCCAGCTCCAACCGGCGCGTGGCCCTGATCAAGGTGTCCATGGCCGGGGCCGTGACCACGCTGGGCGGCATTGGCGGCTATTTCCTGGTCGGCCAGCTGCAGGAGCTGCTGCCGTACTTCCTGGCCGTGGCCTCCAGCAGCTTCATCTACGTGGCGCTGGCCGACCTGATTCCCCAGCTGCAAAAGCGCCTGAGCGCGCGCGAGACCGTGGCCCAGGTGGGCTGGCTGATGCTGGGCATCGTGCTGGTCACCGTGGTCAGCCGCGCGGCGCACGCGCACTGAGCGGGCGGCGTTTCAGGCTATCCCGCACCTGCTTGCACGGGCGTGCTGCCCAGCAGGTCGGCATAGTCCACGGCGTACTTGATGAAGGCCGCATGGCCGTCGATGCGCAGCTTGCGGCGCAGGTGCAGCCGGTGGGTTTCCACGGTGCGCACCGAGGTGCCCATCAGTGCCGCAATCTCCTTGTTGGAGCGGCCCTCCGAGATCCACTGCAGCACGCTGGCCTCGCGCGGCGTGAGGGCGCGCCGGGGGCCGGCACCGGCGCCGTCGTCCTCGACCACGGGCTGCAGGCCAGGGCTGAAATACAGGCCGCCCGCGTAGACCCGGTCTATGGCCTCGATGAGCTGCTGCGCCGGCGCATCCTTGAGCACATAGCCGCGTGCGCCCAGTGCCACGGCGCGGCGCACGTATTCGGGGTCCTCGTGCATGGACAGCACCAGCACGCGCACCAGGGGGAACTGATCGCGGAACAGCGCGGCCAGGTCGATGCCGCTGGCGCCCGGCATGCGGATGTCGGTCACCACCAGGTCGGGCGACAGCTCGCGCGCCAGCGGCACGGCCTGGTCCACGCTGGCGGCCTCGCCCACGACACGGATATGGTCGGTGGCCTGCAGGCGCATGGACACGCCGTCGCGCACAAGAGGGTGGTCGTCCACCAGGAGGATGCGGATCATGGGGTTCATGCAGCGGCCTGTGGGAGTTCGAATTCCGGTGAGGGAGACAGCGGCATGCCGCCGCTGCGGTAGAGCACGGCGACCAGCCGGGTGCCCCGGGCGCCCGAGCTGATGCTCAGATGGCCGCCCAGGCCCTCGATGCGCTCGCGCATGTTGCGCAGGCCGATGCCGCCCTGGCGGTCGCGCTGCACGCGGCGCATGTCGAAGCCCTGGCCGTCGTCGCTGACCTGCAGCACCACGCGGCGGCGCTGAAAGTGCAGGCTGACGTCGATGCGCGTGGCCTGCGCATGGTTTTGCGCATTCGTCACGGCCTCCTGGGCCACGCGGAACAGGGCCGTGGCGTGGCTGGGCGGCAGAAAGCGGGTCTCGCCCCGGCAGCCGAACTGCATGCGCAGGCCGTCCTCGGCCTGCATCTGCTGGCTCATCAGTGCCAGGGCCGGGGCCAGGCCCAGGTCGTCCAGCAGGGCGGGGCGCAGGCCGTGGGAGACGCGCCGTATCTCCACCAGCGCGTGGTTGAGCTGCTCCAGTCCCTGGTCCACCATGCGCTGGGCCGTGGCCGGGTCCTGTGCGGCCAGGCGCCTGAGCTGGGCCTGGGCCGTCTCCAGCAGGAACTTGGACGAGACCAGCACCTGGACCACCCCGTCATGCAGGTCGCGCGCCACGCGCGTGCGTTCTTCCTCCTGCGAATGCACCACGCGCTGGGCCAGGCGCTGCAGCTTGGTGCTGGACACGCGGTGGTCGCTGAGATTGAACGCCAGCCCCGCCACGCCGATGAGCACGATGCACAGCGCCGCAATGCCGAAGATGCGCCAGCGCGTGGCCGCGATATTGGCCTGGGCGCTTTCGTCGATCTGGCGCAGCGCCTGCTCCACATCGTCCAGGTACAGGCCCGTGCCCAGCGACCAGCCCCATTCGGGGACCGTGGCCACGTAGGCGAGCTTGGCCTCGGTACGCAGCGAGGACGGCTTTTGCCACTGGTAGCGCACCAGGCCGCCGCCGCTGCGCGCGGCATCCAGGATGATCCTGGCGGGCCCTGCGCCGCCCGGGCTGTTGGGATCGCACAGGTCCACGCCCGACAGGCCCATCTGCCGTGCATCCAGCAGCACGTTGCCGTGTTCGTCGTAGACAAAGAAGTAACCGTCCTCGCCGAACTGCATGCGCGCCAGCGTATCCAGCGCCTGGCGCCGCTGCACGGATGGCTCCTCGCCGCTGGACTGGATGCGCGCCAGCGCCGTGGTCGCCAGCTGCACGTAGTGCCGCAGCTCGGTCTCCTTGCTGTGCAGGTAGGCGGTCTCGACCAGCTCTCGTTCCTGGCGGGCCAGCTCCAGTGTCTGGTGTTGCACGGTCACCGCGACCAGGCCCAGGGCCAGCGCGATGGCGGCAATCGACAGAAGCGCAAGTTTCAGCGGAAGTTGCATGGGAGCCTGTGTGGGGTGCACCGACGATCTTTTCCGCCCAGTGCACGGACCTTGTCAACAGGGCTTGCGCGCATGGCGCCGGGGCCCGGCATCGGACCTTGAATGGCGGGCGTCGTATCTGCCAATGGCCTGTGCGCGCTGCATATCCACGCGCGCAGGAAAAAGAATTTGAATATCCCAAGGAAAATGCCATGGATAATATATTTCGCGCACGAAAGAATATCCCATTGACATAGGGAATCCGATATGCATTTTCTTGGTGCGTTGTCCCCTTTTTGGGGTCTTGAATAATGGTTTTGCCGTATTGTGGTGCGCCGTCCCTCATCTGTCTGACATGCCTGGCTACGGTTGAGCAGGTTCCGTGCCAAGCCGTTGTTTCAGAAGAGAGTTATCCTGCTGCGTAGCACTGCGCAAGCGGTCCTGCGTAGTGGTGCGTAGGGGAAAATTCATTATCGAATGCTCCAGATCCCTGCCTAGAATTTCTCCGTGAAATCACTGATTCGAATCATTTTGTGTCAATGATTCATGTCGCCTTCGATGACCCAATTAAATGGTGACGAAGTGTTTCCGGGGCGCCGTTGCAGTAATGCGCGGCACGGCAGTGGCAGTTTGTATTCTTGTTTCAGAAAGGCAATACCATGGATATTCGATCGAACCTGCGGCGCGTGGCGCTGGCATGCGGTGTGGCGGCGGCGGTAGCGACGCTGGCGGGCTGCGCCGCGCCCCACAAGCGCGAGGTGCTGTCCACCACGCAGATCTATCCGGCCATCGGCCCGTATTCGCAGATGGTGGCGCATGGCAACACGATCTACTTCTCGGGCGTGCTGCCGCTGAACGCGCAGGGCACGGCCATCCAGGGCACGACCATCGAGGAGCAGACGCGCGCCGTGCTGGACCACATCGGCGCCAAGCTCAAGTCCCAGGGACTGGGCTATGAGGATGTGCTGTCCACCTCGGTCTTCATGAAGGACCTCAACGAGTTCGCCGCCATGAACAAGGTCTATGGCGAGTACTTCAAGACCGGCGCCCCCGCTCGGGCCACGGTGGAGGTGGCGCGCCTGCCGCGCGATGTGAAGATCGAAATCTCGGCCATCGTCGGCCGCCGCTGACCGCTTGCGCAACGACAGGAGGACCGCATGAACGCACGACACCCCCAGATCGCGGCCGAGCAGGCCACATCCCTGACCGCCACTGCGGCCGCCGGCGAATCCGGCTATCCCGCGCGCTGGACTTCCAAGCGCCGCGACTTCCTGCGCATGCTGGGCTACGGCACCGGCGCAGCCACGCTGGGCCCGCTGCTGGCTGCCTGCGGCAGCGGCAATGCCCAGACCTCGGCCGCTGCGCTGCGCGAGCAGCTCATGCGTGACGAGGCCTTCTGGACCGACGTGCAGAGCATGTTCATCCTCAAGCCCGAGAAGACCTACATGAACATCGGCACGGCGGGCTCCATGCCCAAGCTGGTGCTCGATGTGTTCGATACCGAAAACCGCAAGAAGGCCGCCGACTCGGGCAACGGCTACAGCAACCTGCTGGACCTGCGCAAGCAGGTGGCGCCGGGCTTTGGCGTGGATGCCGACGAGCTGGCCTTCTCGGCCAACACCTCCTCGGGCATGTGCCACGCCATCCTGGGCATCGACTGGCAGCGTGGCGACGTGGTGGTGACCACCAACCACGAGCACGGCGGCGGCGACACGCCGCTGAAGATCGCCCAGGACCGCTACGGCATCGAGGTCTCGCGCATTGCGCTGCCCGTGGGCAACAACCAGACGGCCGCCACCTACGTGAACCTGTTCGACGAGCGCATCCGCGCGCTCAAGGCCCAGGGCAAGCGCGTGCGCGCCATGATGTGGTCCTCTCCCACCTACAAGACCGGCACCATGCTGCCCATTGCCGACCTGATGGGCGTGGTCAAGGCGCACGGCCTGATCAGCATCGTGGACGGCGCCCACCTGCCGGGCATGATGGCCTACAACTATGCGGAGCTGGGCATGGACTTCATGTCGGGCGCGGGCCACAAGTGGCAGTGCGGCCCGGGCTCCACGGGCATCCTCATCATCCGCAACAAGATCCGCGCCTCCAACCCGCTGCCCCTGCCCAAGTGGTACCCGGTGCACACCAGCGCCTACCCGGCGCTGGAGCGCACGACCACGGCCAAGGAGACCTACGACATCGCCGCCTCGGTCACCTCCTGCGGCAGCGTGCACACGCCCATGTTCATGGCGCTGGCCCAGGCCTGCGCGCAGTGGGACAGCATCGGCCGCAAGAAGATCGAGACCTATGACCTGACGCTGTCGTCCTACCTCAAGGAAAAGATCGTCGAGCGCTGGGGCGTGGACTCGCTGTACTCGCCCAAGGACGATCCCAAGCTGTTGTCGGCGCTGACCTGCTTCAACCCGTTCCAGAACAAGGACGACGTGATGAACGGGACCAAGTCCTCGACCTTCGTGGCGCGCATGCTCAGCGACTATCCGCAGGGCTTCGTGATCCGCAACTCCAACTTCCCCGTGATCGGCGCGGCGGCAGACCACTACGGCGTGCGCGTGTCCACGCACCTGTGGCATGACGCGCGGGACATCGATCTGCTGGTGGATGCGATGTGGGATCTGTCTAGAAAAATGTAGCCCCCTGAGGCGCTGCGCGCCTTCCCCCCGAGGGGGACGACACCCTCGCTGCGGGGCGGCGCGGCCGGCATAGGCCCTTGCTCGGTGTCCCTCGCGTTGGGCCATGCTTGTGTTGCGGGCGTGCTTTCTGACGCGGGGGCTGTCTTGGGCCGGGCTCCTTGAGCCCTGCGCCTCAGCCGGGCTGTCCTTCGTCGCGGATGGCGGCGCGGACCTGGGGGAGCTGGCGGCGCGAGACCATGAGCAGTTCGGGGATGCCGTGCAGGCGCAGGGCCCAGCCTTCGCCTTCGGTGGGGTCGTCGTGGCGTTCCAGGGCGCGCAGGGCGCTGCGGGCCACCAGCGCGTTGCGGTGCACGCGCAGCAGGTGGTCGGCGTGGCGGGCCTCCAGTTCGGCCAGGGCGCCGTCGAGGATGTAGCTGCGGCCCACGGTGCGCACGGTCACGTATTTCTGTTCGGCCTTGAGATAGAGCACCTCCGACAGGGGCAGGCGCACGGTGGCGCCCCGGTCCTGTATCAGCAGCACGGGGCCGCTGTCGCGTTCGGCCGTCTGGTGCGCGGCCGTGCGCGCGGCCTTGGCCAGGGCCTGCTGCAGGCGTTCGCGGCGCACGGGCTTGGTCAGGTAGTCGGCAGCATCCAGGTCGAAGGCCTCGACCGCGTGGCCGGCATGGGCGGTGACGAAGACCACGGCAGGCGGCAGCGGCAGGCGGCGCAGCATATGGGCCAGGGCCAGGCCGTCCTGGCCGGGCATGTGGATGTCCAGCAGTGCCAGCTCCACGGGGCGCGGGCCCGGCGCCTGCAGCACGGCCATGGCCTGGCGGGCGTCCGCCGCCTCGCTGACCTGGTGCGGGCCGCTGCCCGTGCATGCCTGCACGTCGGCCAGCAGGGTGCGCAGCCGCGCGCGGGCCAGGGCTTCGTCGTCAACGATCAGGATGTGCATGGTGCTTCTTCTTCGATAAAGCCTTCGTGGGTTGGCTGGCAGGCGGTGCCAGCGGCAGGCTGATGCGCACCACGAAATGCCCGTTGAGCGTGCGCGCCGTGAGGTGGGCCTGCAGGTCGTGCAGCAGCGACAGCCGGGCGCGCACATTGGCCAGCGCAATGCCGTTGCCGCGCGTGCCGGCTGCGCTGGCGGAATCGATCTCGGAGGGCAGGGTGTTGGTGATGCGCACCTCCACCAGATCGCCACGGCGCTCGGTGCGCACCTGCAGCTTGCCGCCGCGTGCGCTGGGCTCCACGCCATGGCGTATGGCGTTTTCCACCAGCGGCTGCAGCAGCAGCGGCGGCAGCAGGGCGCCGTGGGCGGCAGGGTCCAGTTGCCAGCGCACCTGCAGCCGTTCGCCAAAGCGCACCTGCTCGATGGCCAGGTAGCGCTGGGCCAGCTCGATCTCCTCGGCCAGCGTGGTCGTGCTGTGCGGCTCGGCCAGCGCATAGCGGAACAGGTCGCTGAGGTCCTCCAGCAGGGCCTCGGCCTTGGCGGGCTCGGCGCGCACCAGGGCGATGGCGCTGTTGAGCGTGTTGAACAGGAAATGCGGGCGTATGCGCGACTGCAGCTCGGCCAGCCGCGCCTGCGTGTCGGCGGGTGCGTGGCCGCGTGCGCGCAGCACCAGGGCTGCGACCAGCAGGGCTGCCAGCAGTCCGCCGGACACGGCGCTGGCCAGCCAGGGGGCGCTGGTGCCGCCGGCCAGGTGCAGCATGGCGCAGGCATACAGCCCGGCCGCCATGCCCAGCAGCACGCCGGCCGCGTACTGGCCGGAGGCGGGCAGCCGCTGCAGCGGGTGCTTGAGCAGGCAGGCGGCCACCAGCCAGACCAGCGTGCCGGGCAGGCAGGCGCCGGTCAGCAGGGCCATGCCCTGCAGCCACTGCAGGGGCGAGTCGGCGCCGAACATCGAGGCCGTTGCCACCACGGCCTGCACAAACAGCACGGCGCGCAGCACCACGCCTACGTTGCAGGCGTCAAAGACCAGCGCCGCAGGCAGGGGCGGGGGGGCAGTGGTGGGGGTTGGCTGGGTCGGCAAGGGGCGGCAGGTAGTGTTTCGGCGGGTGGGGTTCGCGCCGCATGCCCGGATTATGGTCATGCCGGGCGGGCCTGCACAGCGGTCACACCGCCCATGCACACCCATGCACGCCCATGCAGGCCCGTGTAGGCCCCTGCACGGGCGTGGCGCCGCCCAGGTCGATAGAATCTTCGCTTCCTGCCTGCGCCGGGGGGCGATGCCGCCCGCCGCCTGCGCTGCCTGCACAGCCCCATCGAAGATCGCGTCCTCACATGTCTGCCAATCAACCAACGTCCGCCTCGCACAACCAGCTCGATACCAAGGCCCAGGCCTGGTCCGCTCTCTTCGAAGAGCCGATGAGCGATCTGGTCAAGCGCTATACCTCCAGCGTGTTCTTCGACAAGCGCCTGTGGCAGGCCGACATCACGGGCAGCCTGGCGCATGCCGAGATGCTGGCGGCCCAGGGCATCATCGCCGCCGCCGACCATGAAGCCATCCGCAAGGGCATGGCGCAGATCACGCAGGAAATCGAGTCCGGCCAGTTCGAGTGGAAGCTCGACCTAGAAGACGTGCACCTGAACATCGAGGCCCGCCTGACCCAGCTGGTGGGCGACGCCGGCAAGCGCCTGCACACGGGCCGCAGCCGCAACGACCAGGTGGCCACCGACGTGCGCCTGTGGCTGCGCGGCGAGATCGACCTCATCGAAGGCCTGCTGGGCGAGCTGCAGCTGTCCCTGGTCGAAGTGGCCGAGAAGAACGTGGACGTGATCCTGCCCGGCTTCACCCACCTGCAGGTGGCCCAGCCCGTGAGCTTTGCCCACCACCTGCTGGCCTATGTGGAAATGTTCAAGCGCGATGCCGAGCGCATGCTGGACCTGCGCCGCCGCGTCAACGTGCTGCCGCTGGGCAGCGCCGCCCTGGCCGGCACCACCTACCCGCTGGACCGCGAGCGCGTGGCCCGCACGCTGGGCATGGAAGGCGTCTGCCAGAACTCGCTGGACGGCGTCAGCGACCGCGACTTCGCCATCGAATTCACCTCGGCCGCCAGCCTGTGCATGGTGCACGTGAGCCGCCTGTCCGAAGAGCTGATCATCTGGATGAGCCAGAACTTCGGCTTCATCCGCATCGCCGACCGCTTCACCACCGGCTCGTCGATCATGCCGCAGAAGAAGAACCCCGACGTGCCCGAACTGGCGCGCGGCAAGACCGGCCGCGTGGTCGGCCACCTGATGGGCCTGATCACCCTGATGAAGGGCCAGCCCCTGGCCTACAACAAGGACAACCAGGAAGACAAGGAGCCGCTGTTCGACACGGTGGACACCCTGAAGGACACGCTGCGCATCTTCGCCGAGATGATCGGCGGCCAGGCCGACCCGGCCACGGGCGGCAAGAAGGGCGGCATCACCGTCAACGCCGAAGCCATGCGCGCCGCCGCGCTCAAGGGCTACGCCACGGCCACCGACCTGGCCGACTACCTGGTCAAGAAGGGCCTGCCCTTCCGCGACGCGCACGAGACCGTGGCCCATGCCGTCAAGCTGGCCTCGCAAAAGGGCGTGGACCTGACCGAGCTGCCGCTGGCCGAACTGCAGGCCTTCAATCCCGGCATCGAGGCCGATGTCTTCGAGGCGCTCAGCCTGGAAGGCTCGCTCAATGCGCGCAACACCCTGGGCGGCACGGCGCCGGCCCAGGTGCGCAAGCAGCTGGCAGGCCACCAGGCGCGCTTGAATGCACGCCTGAACGCGCGCCTGGGCTGATCCCCCCGTTCGCCGGAGCCACGCCATGACATCCTCCCGCCGCCAACTGCTGACGGGGGCGCTGCGCGCCGCCGGCGCAGTGACCGCCGTTGCCGCCTCGTCCGCCCTGGCCCCGCTGGCCTGGGCCCAGCCGGGGCAGGCCATTCGCGTCCTCGTGGGCTTTCCGCCGGGCGGCGGCACCGATGCCATCGCACGCCTGCTGGCCGACCGGCTCAAGGACGTGCTGGGCACCACGGTGCTGGTGGACAACCGCCCCGGCGCGGGCGGCCAGATCGCGGCGCAGCAGCTCAAGGCGGCTGCGGCCGATGGCCACACGCTGTTCCTCACGCATGACCACACCATCTCCATCCTGCCCCAGGTGGTGAAGAAGCCGGGCTTCGACCCGGCCCATGACTTCGTTCCCGTGGCCGGCTTTGCCACCTTCGTGAACGCGCTGGCGGTCTCCGCCAGCACGCCGGCGCGCAACCTCGCCGAGTATGTGGAGTGGGTGCGCCAGGGCGCAAAGCGCGGCAGCCTCGGCATACCCGCGCCCGCGTCCACGCCGGAATTCCTGGTCAGGCTGCTGGGCGAGCACTACAGGCTGGACCTGGTGGCCGCGCCCTACCGGGGCAGCGCGCCCATGCTGGCCGACATGCTTGGCAACCAGATCCCGGCCGGCATCGCCTCGGTGCAGGACTTCATGGAAAACCACAAGGCCGGCAAGCTGCGCGTGATCGGCGTGCTGGGCACGCGCCGCCAGGCCACCATGCCCGAAGTGCCCACGCTGGCCGAGCAGGGCGTCAAGGGCTTCGAGGACACGCCCTACTACGGCATCTACGCGCCGCGCGGCACGCCCCAGGCCTTCATCGACCGCTTCTCCGCCGCCGTGGCCACCGTGCTCAAGCAGCCCGATGTGCACGAGCAGCTCACCGCCCTGGGCCTGACCGTGGGCCACATGCCGCCCGCCCAGCTGGCCGAGCGCGAGCAGGCCTATACCCAGGTCTGGAAACGCATCATCCAGACCAGCGGCTTCCAGCCGCAGTAAGACAGGCGGACTGCGGGGCGACAGCCTCCGCGGCCGGCAGGCGCTGTGTTTTGGTACGGCCATCGCCGGAGCTGACGGTGCAGTGGGTGGCGCGAATCCTTGTGATCGGACATATATGACGCCCTTGTGCGCCGATGTCTTACAGATGGATACACCGCAGACCCGGTTCCGGGCACCCGCAGCAGGGCCTGCAGCGGATGCGGCCCGGTATCATCCCGCGCAGTGGTTTTCAGCCGCAGCGGATGCGGCCCTGCA
The DNA here is from genome assembly GCF_050907895.1 of Delftia sp. 11MD. NCBI lineage: Bacteria > Pseudomonadati > Pseudomonadota > Betaproteobacteria > Burkholderiales > Comamonadaceae > Delftia > Delftia sp. 11MD. The sequence continues at coordinate 1,480,252 of NZ_CP194333.1, forward strand.
TTCGGCGCATGCGGGCGGCGGGCATCTGCCTCGTTGCAGCCCTTGCCGCCGAGCCCTGCCGCAGCGCAGGGCTTTTCATTTGCAGCCTGTGCACCGTGCACGGCGCGCGCCGCAGCGCTGAAAGCCTGCTCATTCCAAGAAAACACCGGGCCATCTGAGCCCGACAGAAGGGATTGCCATGGGGGTGCTTCGCACGACAGCGATCAAGGGGTTCCAGAGTCCGCCGGCGCACGGCCGGCCCTGGGGCAGGTGGGGTTTGGGCCTGCTGCTGGGATCGGCGGCGCTGGCGGCGCAGGCCGTGGGCGTGCGCCAGTTCAGCCCGCAGGGAGAGGTGGCCAAGGTCGAGCAGGTGGTGGTGCAGTTCGATGGCACGGCCGTGCGCTTTGGCGACCCCAAGGCGGCCGCGCCGGTCACGCTCAGCTGCAGCGATGCGGCGGCCACCCAGGGCACGGGCCGCTGGAACAGCGACCGCGAATGGGTGTTCGACTTCAAGCAGGCCCTGCCGCCCGGCGTGCGCTGCACGGCCCAGCTCGTGGCCGGCTACAAGTCGCCTGCGGGCACGGCCGTGACGGGCGCTGCCAGCTACCAGTTCCAGACCGGCGGCCCGGCCGTGCTGGACATGGCACCCGACACCTATGAACAGATCGACGAGGAGCAGTACTTCGCTCTGCGCCTGTCGGGCCCGGCCACCGTGCAAAGCCTGCAGCAGCACATGTGGTGCACGGCCGAAGGCGTGGGCGAGCGCATTCCCGTGCGCCTGATCGAAGGCAAGGAGCGCGACGAGCTGCTCAAGCACCGCGGCTGGGACAAGGCCGCTGCCAAGAACCCGCTGCAGTACGCCACGCTGGCCTGCAACCGCCGCCTGACGGCGGGCACGACCATGAAGCTGGTCTTCGGCGCCGGCATTGCCACGCCCAACGGCGTGGCCAGCCGCCAGGACAAGCGCTTCGAGTACCGCGTGCGCGAGCCCTTCGCCGCCGAGTTCAGCTGCGAGCGCGAGAACGCCCAGGCCGCCTGCCTGCCGATCCGTCCCATGCGCCTGCGCTTCAATGCCCCCGTGCCGCGCAAGCTGGCCGAGGGCATCCGCCTGAGCAGCGGCGCCTCCAAGGTGGCGCCCGTGATCGACAGCGAATACGGCGAAAAGCTCAGCGAGGATTCGCTGGTGCAGAACCTGAGCTTCCCGGCCACCATGCAGGCCCAGGCGCGCTACACGGTGGAGCTGCCTCCGCAGTTCAAGGACGCGGCAGGCCGCAGCCTGAGCAATGCCGACATGTTCCCGCTGCAGGTGGCCACGGGCGCGCTGCCGCCACTGGCCAAGTTCGCGGCCTCGCCCTTCGGCATCGTCGAGCGCTACGCCGAAGGCCCGGACGGCCCGGCCCTGCTGCCCGTGACGCTGCGCAATGTGGAGTCCGAGCTGGCCACCAGGTCCCTGGATGCCAGCCGCGTGAGCACCAAGCAGCCCGGCAGCGATGCCGAGATCATCGCCTGGATGCGCCGCGTGGCCGACTACGAGTCCTCCGACATGGACCGCAAGCGCGCCTCGCGCGACATCAAGGGCCCGCTGCCGCCCGTGATCGACAACGAAAACCGCGACTATGTGCAGACGCGCATGCTGTCGCTGCTGGCCGGCCAGGGCGACGTCAAGACGCTGGAGCTGCCCAAGCCCGTCAAGGGCGATCCGCGCCCCTTCGAGGTGGTGGGCATTCCGCTCACGCCGGGCTTTCATGTGGTCGAGATCGCCTCGCCGCTGCTGGGGCAGTCGCTGCTCGATGAGCGCTACGGCTCGGCGCGCAGCATGTATGTGCGCACCTCGGCCCTGGTGACCAACCTGTCCGTGCACTTCAAGCTTGGCCGCGAGAACGCGGCCGCCTGGGTCACCACGCTGGACAAGGGCCAGGCCGTGGCCAATGCCAGGGTCCAGGTCTCCGACTGCAATGGCAAGGTGCTGACCTCGGCCACCACCGATGCCAGCGGCGTGGCCCGCCTGGACGGCCTGTCGCCCGAGCCGCCCCAGTGCACGGGCGGTGTCGGCTACCGCTCGCCGGCCTACTTCGTCAGCGCGCGCGCCCAGGGCAAGGACGGCCAGCAGGAGCTGGCCTTCACCTGGAGCGACTGGCAGCGCGGCATCGAGTCCTGGCGCTTCAACGTGCCCACCAGCCGCAGCGCCCAGCGCGACGAAGTGGCCCACACCATCTTCGACCGCACGCTGCTGCGCGCCGGCGAGACCGTGTCCATGAAGCACCTGATGCGCACCCAGACCGGCATCGGCCAGGGGCAGGGCGGCTTTGCGCTGCCCGAGCAGCGGCCCACGCAACTGGTCATCACCCATGAAGGCAGCGGCCAGCAGTACACGCAGCCGCTGCAGTGGCGTTCCACGGGCACGGGCGGCCTGAGTGCGGAAAACAGCTTCTCCGTGCCCAAGGGCGCCAAGCTGGGTTCGTACTCCGTGGAGCTGCGCGGCGAGGGCAACGGCTCGCGCGGGCGCAACAACCGCTTCGGCACGGGCAGCTTCCGTGTCGAGGAATTCCGCCTGCCCGTGCTCGAAGGCCGTGTGGGACCCGAAGGCAAGCAGGCCCTGGTCGGCGTCTCCAGCCTGCCGGTGCAGGTGCAGGTGAACTACGTCTCCGGCGGCCCGGCCGCCAACCTGCCGGTGCGCGTGTCCGCCCTGGTGCGTTCCACCTGGATGGACCGCAGCGACTGGCAGGGCTTCAGCTTCTCGGCACCGCGCAGCGCCCAGGACACGGGCCAGAGCGATGACGAGGAGGCCACGGCCTCCCAGGACAGCAAGGTGGTGGCCGACAAGCTGCCCGTGACGCTGGACCGTGAAGGACTGGGCAAGCTCAAGATCGAGAACCTGCCCAAGCTGCGCGAGCCGCGCGAGCTGCTGATCGAGGCCACCTATGCCGACCCCAATGGCGAGGTGCAGACCCTGCGCAGCACGCAGATGCTGTGGCCCGCGGCCATCGTGGCCGGCGTGCGCGCCGAAAGCTGGATCACCACGGGCCGCAAGCTGCAGTTCCAGGCGCTGGCGCTGGGCGTGGACGGCAAGCCCCAGGCCGGCGTGCCGGTCAAGGTGGAGGCCATCTCCCGCGTCACCACCAGCAGCCGCAAGCGCCTGGTGGGGGGCTTTTACAGCTACGACAACCAGACCGCGCTCCAATCCATGGGCACGGTGTGCACGGGCAACAGCGATGCCCAGGGCATGGTGCAGTGCGAGGCCCAGCTGTCGCAGCCCGGCGAGGTCGAGCTGATCGTCACCGCCTCCGACAAGGACGGCCGGCCCGCCCAGGCCGCCTCCAGCGTCTGGGTCACGCGCCAGGGCGAGCTGTGGTTCGGCGGCGAGGACCATGACCGCATGGACGTGCTGCCCGAAAAGCGCAGCTACGAGCCCGGCGAGACCGCGCGCTTTCAGGTGCGCATGCCCTTCCGCTATGCGACGGCCCTGGTCGCCGTGGAGCGCGAAGGCATCGTCAGCACCCAGGTCATGCAGCTCAATGGCCAGAACCCCACCGTGGAGCTGAAGGTCCAGCCCGACTGGGGGCCCAACGTCTACGTGAGCGTGCTGGCCCTGCGCGGGCGGCTGCGCGAGGTGCCCTGGTACAGCTTCTTCACCTGGGGCTTCAAGGCGCCGCGCGAGTGGTGGAATGCCTTCTGGCACGAGGGCAAGGAATACATCGCGCCCACGGCCCTGGTCGATCTGTCCAAGCCCGCCTACCGCCTGGGCATGGCCGAGATCCGCGTGGGCACCAAGGCCCACCGCATCGACGTCAAGGTCACGGCCGACCAGGCCAGCTACCAGGTGCGCGGCACCGCCAAGGTCACCATCAGCGCCACGCTGCCCGACGGCAAGCCCGCCGCTGGCGCCGAGGTGGCGCTGGCGGTCGTGGACCAGGCCCTGCTGGAGCTCATGCCCAACACCAGCTGGCAGCTGGCCGACGCCATGCTGCGCCGCCGCGAGTGGGGCGTGCAGACCTCGACCGCGCAGATGGAGGTGATCGGCAGGCGCCACTACGGCCGCAAGGCCGTGGCCGCTGGCGGCGGCGGTGGCCGCAGCCAGACGCGCGAGCTGTTCGAGACGCTGCTGCTGTGGAATCCGAGCGTGGTGCTCGATGCCCAGGGCAAGGCCCAGGTCAGCGTGCCGCTCAACGACTCGCTGACCACCTTCCAGGTGGTGGCGGTGGCCGACCATGGCGTGTCGATGTTCGGCACGGGCCAGGCGCCCATCCGCACGGCCCAGGACCTGCAGATCATCAGCGGCCTGCCGCCGCTGGTGCGCGAGGAGGACCAGTTCCGTGCCATGGTCACGCTGCGCAACACCTCGGCCAAGGCCATGAAGGTGCAGGTCACGCCGCGCGCCACGCTGCTGGAGCTGGCAGCGCAGACCGTGGAGATTCCCGCGGGCGAGGCGCGCGAGGTGGGCTGGAACGTCACCGCCCCGGCCCAGCTGGGCCAGACCCGCGCCGAGTCGCTGATCTGGGAGATCGAGGCCCGCGACACTGCGGGTGGCGACAAGCCCGCCAGCGACAGGCTGAAAGTCAGCCAGCGCATCATCCCGGCCGTGCCGCTGACGGTGCAGCAGGGCACGCTGATGCAGGTCGATGGCAACATCAACCTGCCCGTGCAGCTGCCGGCCGACGCGCTGGCCGGCCGCGGCGGCCTGCGCATGTCGCTGGCGCCCAAGCTGGCCGAAGGCCTGCCGGGCGTGCGCGACTGGTGGGCGCGGTATCCCTACAGCTGCCTGGAGCAGGTCACCAGCAAGGCCGTGGGCATGAGTGACGCCACGCTGTGGCAGTCCACCATGGGCCAGCTGCCCAGCTACCTGGACAGCGACGGCCTGGCCAGCTACTTCCCGCTGGCCGGCGACGGCTCGGGCCGTGCGGCCCGCGGCAGCGATACGCTGACGGCCCACCTGCTCAACCTCTCGGCACTGGCGCAGGGCGTGGACAAGCGCTTCGTGCTGCCGGCGGCCGAGCGCGAGCGCATGGAAAACGGCCTGATCGCCTTCGTCGAAGGCCGCATCCAGCGCAGCTTCTGGAGCCCGCGCAAGGACCTGGACATGCGCAAGCTGGCCGCCATCCAGGCGCTGGCGCTGACGGGCCGCGCCAATCCGCGCATGCTCGACAGCATCACCATCGCGCCCAACGACTGGCCCACGCATGCCGTCATCGACTGGGTGGCCCTGCTCAAGCACATGCGCGAGCTGCCCCAGCGCGAACAGCAGCTGGCCCAGGCCCAGCAGATCCTGCGCGCCCGCCTGAGCTACCAGGGCACGCGCGTGGCCTTCAGCAACGAGCAGGACGACCAGTGGTGGTGGCTGATGCAGGGCCCCGAGGTCAACCTGGCCCGCCTGATGCTGGTCAACATGGACGACCCGACGTGGAAGGAAGAGCTGCCGCGCCTGGCCAACGGCTTCATCTCGCGCCAGAGCAATGGCGCCTGGGGCACGACCACGGCCAACCTGTGGGGGGCGCTGGCACTGCAGCGCTTCTCGCAGCAGTTCGAGGCCACGCCCGTGACGGGCGCCACCCAGGCGGCTTTGGGCGCGTCCCAGGCCCGCGTGGAGTGGAGCCAGGTCACGCGCATGCGCGCCAGCGACAGCGAGGGCGCGGCGCACCAGGCGTCCAGCTTCGGCGCGACCACGGTGGTCGGCGGCCTGCGCAACAACACCATGTTCCTGCCCTGGAGCGCGGTGGGCGAGGCCCGCAAGGGCCAGCTGACGGTGACCCAGCAGGGCACCGGCAAGCCCTGGCTCACGCTGCAGTCTGTGGCGGCCGTGCAGCTGAAGGCGCCGTTCAGTGCCGGCTACACCGTCACGCGCACGGTCAAGCCCGTGGAGCAGGCCGACAAGAGCCTGCCCGCAGGCCAGTACTCGCGCGGCGACGTGCTGCGCGTCACGCTGGAGGTGCAGGCCCGCACCGACATGACCTGGGTGGCCATCACCGACCCCGTGCCCACGGGCGCCACCATCCTGGGCGGCGGTCTGGGGCGCGACTCGGAGATCGCCTCGGGCGGCGAGCGCGCAGAAGGCGCGGGCTGGCTGGCCTATGAGGAGCGCAGCTTCGAGGCCTACCGCGCCTACTACCAGTACCTGCCCAAGGGCAATACGCGCGTGGAGTACACCGTGCGGCTGAACAATGCCGGCGACTTCGCGCTGCCGCCCACGCGGGTGGAGGCGCTGTATGCGCCCGAGATGTTCGGCGAGGTTCCCAACGCCCGCATCAAGGTGGGCGACAAGCGCTGATGCAGCGTTGATGGCGCCCTGACAAGGGGGCGGCCCTGCGGCCTATGATGGCTGCAGGACCGCCCCCTTTTTTCATCACCCTCCGCTCCATGGCACAAGTCATCCTCTCCCCGGTTCCCGCGGGCAGCGCCCTGCAGGACCGCCTCAAGACCGCCTATTTCCACGACAGCTACCAGCTGCAATTGCCGGACGACGGCAGCAGCCCCATGGCGCTGTACCTGCGCTGCGTGGGCCGCACGCCGGGCTGGATCGACTTTCTGATGCGCCTGCGCAACCGCGTGGTGGCGCCCTTCGGCATCAAGGACCTGGGCACGCTCAGCGGCGTCGATGCGCAGCGCCATCCATCGAGCTACCGCGTGGGCGACCGCGCCGGCATCTTCCGTGTCCATGCCCTGAGCGACAGCGAAGTGGTGCTGGGCGACAGCGACAGGCACCTGGACGTGCAGGTCTCCCTCATGCGGCTGCCCGGCCCCGAGGGCACGCCGTCCGCCACCTTCACCGCCGCCATGTCCACCGTGGTCCATGTGCACAATGCCCTGGGCCGTATCTACATGCTGGGCGTGGCGCCGGCGCACCGCGTCATCGCCCCGGCCGTGGTGGCCAAGCTGGCCGGCTGACCTGGCCTGAAGGCATCACGTCAGCAAAACGGAAGCCTTCAGGGCCTGCGTCCGACGCGGGCAGACGCGAAGAGTCACGATACTTGCGGCCTTTGCCCGGCGGACATACCCCGAGCAGGGAACGCGGCCCGCCCCACAAGGGCAAGGCCGCCACCATTGCGAATCGGTTCCCGGGCACACCATTGATCACAAGAGAGAGAGGGTCTATGCCAGACATGAACACCGATCCCCGCACGGCGCCACCGGCAGCTCCGCCACCGGATGCGCCGCAGGCGGCCACGCCATCGCCTGCAGAGCCTGCACCGCGCATCACGTTCTCGGGCCCCGTCGTCATTCCTTCCCTGCTGGTGCTGGGCCTGCTGCTGCTGTACTGCGGCTTCATGCCCGACAGCGCCGACCGGCTGTTCTCCAGCGCCCAGGCCTGGGTGGTGGGGCACATGGACTGGTTCTATGCCGTCTCGGTCACGCTGTTCCTGGTCTTTCTGATCTTCGTCGCGTCCAGCCGCTTCGGCGACATCCGCCTGGGTCCCGATGATGCGGAGCCCGAGTTCAGCTTCATCTCCTGGACCGCCATGCTGTTCGCCGCCGGCATGGGCATCGGCCTGATGTACTTCGGCGTGGGCGAGCCGCTGCAGCACTTCCTCAAGCCGCCCACGGCCGTGCCTTCCACGCCGGCCGCCGCACGCGAGGCCCTGCAGTCCACCTTCTTCCACTGGGGCTTCCATGCCTGGGCCGTTTACGGGACCATGGGCCTGGTGCTGGCCTACTTCGGCTTTCGCTACAACCTGCCGCTGACCATGCGCTCGGGCCTGTACCCGCTGCTGGGCAAGCGCATCAACGGCCCCATCGGCCACAGCGTGGATGCCTTCGCGCTGGTGGGCACCATCGCGGGTATCGCCACCACGCTGGGCTACGGCGCGCTGCAGCTGGCCGCCGGCCTGCACACCCTCACGGGCTGGGACACCTCTGCGGCGGCTTTCCGCATCGCGGTCATCGTCATCGTGGTCTGCCTGGCCGGGCTGTCGGCCGTCTCGGGCCTGGACAAAGGGGTGCGGCGCCTGAGCGAGTTCAACCTCATGCTGGCCTTCATCCTGCTGGCCTTCGTCATCGTCGCCGGGCCCACGGTCTTCCTGTTCGAGGCGCTGAGCGAGAACATCGGCAACTACGTGTCTGGCCTGGTGCAGCTGTCGTTCCGCACCTTTGCCTACGAGCCGCCCAGCCAGGAAGGCTGGTTCGGCGGCTGGACCATCCTCTACTGGGCCTGGTGGATCTCCTGGTCGCCCTTCGTGGGCATGTTCATCGCGCGCATCTCGCGCGGGCGCACCATCCGCCAGTTCGTGACCGGCGTGCTGCTGGTGCCCACGGCCTTCAACCTGCTGTGGATGACGGCCTTCGGCAACAGCGCCATCTGGATAGACACCCACGTGGCCATGGGCGCGTTGGGGCAGACGGCCTCGAACGTGGATGCGCTGCTGTTCCGCTTCTTCGAGTACCTGCCCTGGTTCAAGCCCGTGGCCTGGCTCACCATCGTGCTCATCGCGGTGTTCTTCGTCACCTCGGCGGACTCCGGGGCCTTCGTGGTGGACAACATCGCCTCGCGCGGCCATGCGCGTTCGCCGGTCTGGCAGCGGCTGTTCTGGGCTGCCGTGCTGGGTGCGACGGCCATGGTGCTGATGCTGGCCGGCGGCCTCAAGGCGCTGCAGGCCATGACCCTGGTGGCGGCCCTGCCGGTGGCCGTCATCATGCTGGCGCTGTGCTACGGGCTGTGGCGCGGCCTGCTGGCCGACCGCGCGCACTTCTCGCCCGACCTGGCTCCGGCCACCAGCTTCTGGAGCGGCCAGCACTGGCGCAAGCGCCTGGAGCAGATCGTGCACCAGCCCTCGCGCGCCGATGTGCGCAGGTTCCTGGCCGGCGTGGTGCTGCCCGCCATGAACGAGGTGGCAGCCGAAATGCACAAGCGCGGCGTCGAGGCGGTGGTCACCGAGGACCTGGACGGCGAAGGCGCCGTGCGCCTGACCGTGCCCGATCCCTCGCTGCGCGACTTCGTCTACGGCGTGCGCGCCACGCGCCGCACGGTGCCCACCTTCCTGGTGAGCGAGGCGGCCAACGAGCAGGAGCGCCGCCATGTCTACGAGCCCATCACGTTCTTCGAGGACGGACGCCTGGGCCACGACATCCAGTACCTGCGCAGCGAGGAAGTCATCGCCGACATCCTGCGCCACTACGAGCGCTACCTGTCGCTGAGCGCCGACCAGCGCACGCATCTGCTGAACCGGGCGCCGGGCCACAGCTGAGCCGTGCCTGGCAGCGCCGCCGTCGCGGCACCCCGGGCCTTTGGGTAAACACCGGGGTGCCAGCCGGCGGCCGCCTGCGGATACTGGGCGCTGCCATGCAGCTCGAATACTCTACCCATTCGCAGGAGCCACGCCATCGTTTCGACTACTGGCACGAGGTGGTCTGCCGCCACTGCATCCCGGCCGACAGCCACCGCGCGCAGGGGGATGGTGCAGGTCCCGGCGGCTTCGGGGCCACGCTGTCCGTGCGGTCCCTGGGACTGCTGGAGATCAGTGCCATGTCGGCGCCCAACCACCGCTGGGTGCGCAACGCAGCCCACCTGCGCCTGCATGCCCGCGATGAGCTGTGGCTGGGCTATCTGCTCCAGGGCCAGGCCGAGGTGCGCCAGGGCGGGCAAGTGGCCCGGCTGAGTGCGGGCAATCTGGTGCTTTATGACGCTGCGCAGCCTTTCGAATTCTCGGTGGCGCCCCGCGATATCCTGCTGATGCGCATTCCGCGCAGCGAATTGTTGAATCGCTTTGCCCGTGCACCCTTGCACGCGGGCCGGGCGCTGCATGGCCATGCCCCGGCCGTGGCGCCGCTGCGGGCCATGCTCGGCGAGGCCATGGCCATGCCGCCTGCGCCGCACGGTGATGCCTTGGCGCAGCGCTTTGGCATGGCGCTGCTCGACGTGCTGGCCCTGGCGCTGGAGATGCAGGAAATGGCCGTGCAGCCCCGCGCGGAAAGGGACCTGCATGGCCGCATCCAGGCGTTCATCCAGGACAACCTGGGCTCGCCCGAGCTGTCGCTGCAATGGCTGGCGCAGCAGCACAACGTCTCGCCCCGTACCGTGACGCGGGCCTTTGCGCGGCACAACCAGACGCCCATGGGCCTGGTATGGCAGCTGCGGTTGCAGGCCAGCCGCCAGGCCCTGATGCAGGGGCGCTGCTCCAGCGTGACCGAGGCGGCCTTCGCGCATGGGTTCTCCGATGCGGCGCACTTCAGCCGAGCCTTTCGCAAGGCGTTCGGCTGCACGCCCCGCAGCCTGCTGGCCGCCTGAGCAAGGTCGCTGACCCTCCCGAACAAGCGTCGGTGCCGCCGGCTCCCTAGCATGGGGCTGCCGCGCGTCCCGTGCGGCTTTTCCAGTGCAACAACGGTGGCGCCCCGGAGCCGGGCGCCGGGAGACATGCCATGAACGACAGCGAACTGCACCATCTCGAACTGCTGGAGGTGGGGCGCGAGATCCAGTCCCGCCGCATTTCCTCGGAAGAGGTGACCCGCCACATGCTGGCGCGTATCGAGGCCGTGGACGCGCGGCTGCACAGCTACGTGACGGTGATGGCGCAGCAGGCGCTGGAGGACGCCCGCCGCGCCGACGCCGAGATCGCGCAGGGCCGCCGCCGCGGTGCGCTGCACGGCGTGCCGCTGGCGCTCAAGGACCTGCTGTGGACCCGGGGCGTCCCCACCACGCATGGAATGACGCTGCACCGCGACCATCGCCCCACGGAAGATGCCACCGTGGTGCGCAGGCTGCGCGAGGCCGGCGCCGTCATCCTGGGCAAGCTGCAGCAGACCGAAGGCGCCTTCGCCGACCACCATCCCGAGATCACTGCCCCCGTCAACCCCTGGGGCGCCCAGCTATGGCCCGGGGCCTCGTCCAGCGGCTCGGGCGTGGCCACGGCGGCGGGGCTGTGCTTCGGATCGCTGGGCACGGACACCGGGGGCTCCATCCGCTTTCCATCGGCCGCCAACGGCATCACGGGGCTCAAGCCCACCTGGGGCAGGGTGAGCCGCCACGGCGCCTTCGAATTGGCCGCGTCCCTGGACCACATAGGCCCGATGGCGCGCAGTGCCGCCGATGCCGCAGCCATGCTCGCGGCCATCGCCGGGGCGGACCCGCTGGACCCTACGGCCAGCCAGTGCAGCGTGCCCGACTATCTGGCCATGATGACGCGCGGATTCTCCGGCCTGCGCCTGGGCATGGACCGGCAATGGGCACTGGACGGCGTGGATGCCCCCTCCCGCCAGGCGGTGGAGCAGGCCCTGGCGGTGGCGCAACGCCTGGGGGCCAGCGTGCAGGAGGTCCGCTTTCCCGATGCCACCCAGGCGGTGGAGGACTGGCCGGCGCTGTGCGCGGTGGAGACCGCCGTGGCGCACGGCGCCACGTTCCCTGCACGGCGCGAGGCCTATGGCCCCGGGCTCGCCGGGCTGATCGACCTGGGGCTGGGCCTGTCCGCCACCGACTACCAGCGGCTGCTGCTGCGCCGCGCGGACTTCACGGGCCGGGTGCGCGCACTCTTCGTGCAGGTGGACCTGCTGCTGGTCCCCGCCACGGCCTTTGCGGCCCCCACGCTGCAGCGCATGGCGCATTTCGGCTCCGATGCCGAGCTGTTCTCGGGCATGCTGCGCTACACCTGCCCCTTCGACCTCACGGGCAGCCCCACGATCACGCTGCCCGGCGGACGCACTTCTGAGGGCGCGCCCGTGGCCTTCCAGTTCGTGGCCCCCGACTTCCGCGAAGACCTGCTGGTGCGCGCGGGCTGGGCGTTCCAGCAGGCCACGGACTGGCACAGACGGCACCCTGCTGCCTGAGCTGCCTGAGCTGCCAGTCCGGTGGCGCGACACGGGCCTGTCACACAGCCTTCCTAGACTGGCGTGATGTCCTTGATCGAGATGGAAGGTGTTGCCAAGTCCTGGGGCGGCACCACGGCACTGCAGGCGCTGGATCTGCGCATTGAACCCGGATCCTTTTGCGTGCTGCTCGGTCCCTCGGGCTGCGGCAAGTCCACCACGCTGCGCATCATCGCGGGCCTGGAAAGCGCCACCTCGGGCCGTGTGCGCATCGATGGGCAGGACGTCACCCAACTGCCGCCCGCACGGCGCGGCATTGCCATGGTGTTCCAGAACTACGCGCTGTTCCCGCACCTGACGGTGGCGCAGAACATCGGCTTCGGCCTGTCCGTGCGCAAGGTCCCGGCGGCCGAGGCGCGCCGGCGCATCGACGAGGCCGCCGCGCTGCTGGGCCTGGACGCGCTGCTGGCGCGCCGGCCCGGCCAGCTGTCGGGCGGCCAGCAGCAGCGCGTGGCGCTGGGCCGCGCCCTGGTGGCCCGCGCCCGGGTCTGCCTGATGGATGAGCCGCTGTCCAACCTCGACGCCCAGCTGCGCCAGGAAATGCGCACCGAGCTGCGCGAGCTGCAGCGGCGCCTGGGCCTGACCGTGGTCTATGTCACGCACGACCAGGCCGAGGCCATGGGCATGGCCGACCAGGTGGTGCTGCTCAGCCAGGGGCGCGTGGAGCAGTGCGCCGCGCCCCAGGAGATCTACCGCCGGCCCGCCACCACCTTTGCCGCGCGCTTCATCGGCACGCCGGCCATGAACATCGCACGCCTCGACGGCCTGCACATCGCGGGCAGCCATGCCAGCGCCGCGCCCGCCGGCCTGCAGCAGCCGGGCCAGGCGCGCTGGCTGGGCGTCAGGCCCGAGGACATGCGCCTGTCGCTCCATGGCGATGTCGGCAGCGGCCCCGTGGTCGCTGCCGACATCGAGAGCCTCGAATACCTGGGCGCCGACCTGGTGCTGCGCTGCCGCGTGGGCAGCGAACAACTGATGGTGCGCACCGCTGGCAGCCAGCTCGGCGGCCTGCAGCCGGGCCAGCTCGTGGGCCTGCGCTGGGCGCGCGAGGCCACGCATTTCTTTGACGAACAGGGGCGGCGCTGCGCGGCCTGAGGCCGTGGCACCGCTCCTATCTTCCTCCGCAGTTCCACCGTTTCAGCCGTTCCGGCTTTCGCACCCGAAGCACCTTCCAGGAGAGTCCGCCATGCAACGCCATGCCTTCCTCAAAACCCTCGCAGCCGCTGCCGCCCTGGCCGCCACGGGCCTGCTGCACACCGCCAGCGCGCAGACGCCGCTGGAGGTGCCGTTCTACTACCCCGTGGCCGTGGGCGGCCCCATCACCAAGGTGATCGACGGCTATGCGGCCGAGTTCAACAAGGCCCATCCGCAGTACCGGATCACGCCCGTCTATGCGGGCACCTACCAGGAGACCATCGTCAAGGCGCTGACGGCCCACAAGTCGGGCAAGCCGCCGGCCACCTCGGTGCTGCTGTCCACCGACATGTTCACGCTGATCGACGAGGACGCCATCGCCCCCATCGACGACTTCGTGAAGACCGATGCCGACCGGGCCTGGCTCAAGGGCTTCTACCCGGCCTTCATGGCCAACAGCCAGGCGGGCGGCAAGACCTGGGGCGTGCCCTTCCAGCGTTCCACCGTGGTCATGTACTACAACAAGGAAGCCTTCAAGGAAGCCGGCCTGGACCCGAACAAGGCGCCGCAGAACTGGAAGGAACTCAAGGAAGCCGCCCACAGGCTGACGAAGAAGGACGCCAGCGGCAAGGTCGTGCAGTACGGCATCCAGATCCCGTCCACCGGCTTTGCCTACTGGATGCTGCAGACGCTGACCACGCCCAATGACGTGCTGCTGGCCAACGAGGCCGGCACCCAGGTCACGCTGGACAGCCCCAAGGTAGTGGAGGCGCTGGACTACTGGGTGGGCCTGGTCAAGGAAGGCGTGCACCCGGCCGGCGTGGTGGAGTGGGGCACGACGCCCAAGGACTTCATGGAAAAGAAGGCCGCCATCATCGTCACCACCACGGGCAACCTGACCAATATCCGTGCCAATGCTAAATTCGACTTCGGCGTGGGCCAGATCGCAGGCAATGTGCGCAAGGGCTCGCCCACGGGCGGCGGCAACTTCTACCTGTTCAAGAAGGCCCCCCGGGAGCAGCAGGAGGCGGCCTTCCAGTTCATGAAGTGGGTCACCCAGCCCCCGCTGGCCGCGCAGTGGAGCATGGACAGCGGCTACGTGGCCGTTTCGCCCGCCGCCTATGACACGCCCGCGCTCAAGAAGTACGGCCAGGACTTCCCGCAGGCCCTGGTGGCGCGCGACCAGCTGCCGGTATCGGTGGCCGAGTTCTCCACGCATGAGAACCAGCGCGTGACCAAGGTGCTCAACGACGCCGTGCAGGCCGCCCTCAACGGCAGCAAGACCTCGGCCCAGGCCCTGCAGGATGCGCAAAAGGAAGCAGACCGCATCCTGCGCCGCTACAAGTGATGGCGCAGTGCCGCTGACCGCATGAGCTCCGCCCCCGCCTCCCTTGTCCGCGGCCGCCAGGCCGTCCATGCCTGGCTGATGCTGCTGCCGGCGCTGGTGCTGCTGGTGGCCTTCACGCACTGGCCGGCCGTGGCCACGCTGATCGACAGCCTGCATGCCACGCCGCGCGGCGGCCAGCCGGGGCCATGGGTGGGGCTGGAGAACTACGCCGTCATGTTGGACGACCCGGTGTTCTGGCAGGCCGTGCGCAACAACCTGTGGTTTGCGGCGGCCACGATTCCGCTGTCCATGGCGCTGGCGCTGGCCATGGCGCTGTGGGTCAACGAGAGGCTGGCCGGCCGCGCCTTCGTGCGCATGGCGTACTTCACGCCCACGGTGTTGCCCATGATTGCCGTGGCCAACATCTGGCTGTTCTTCTACACACCGCAGTACGGGCTGCTGGAGCAGCTGCGCGGCGCACTGGGCCTTCCCGCGCACAACTGGCTGGGCGATCCCTCCACGGCGCTGGCCTGCGTGACCGTGGTGGCGGTGTGGAAGGAGGCGGGCTTTTTCATGATCTTCTACCTGGCCGCGCTGCAGACGCTCAATCCCAGCCTCAGGGAAGCTGCGGCCATCGAAGGCGCCTCGCGCTGGTACTTCCTGCGCCGCGTGCAGTGGCCGCTGCTGATGCCGACCACGCTGTTCGTGCTGGTCAATGCGGTGATCAATGCCTTCCGCCTGGTGGACCATCTCTTCATCCTCACGCGCGGCGGGCCGGACAACGCCTCCACGCTGCTGCTCTATCACCTGTACGAAGTGGGCTTCAAGTTCTGGGACACGGGCTATGCGGCGGCCATCACCGTGGTGCTGGTCGTGGTGCTGGCGGCCGTGGCGCTGCTGCAGTTCTTCGTGCTCGACAAGAAGGTGCACTACCAATGAGCGCCGCACCCGTTGCCCCGCGCCATGCGCCGCCCGCGCTGTACGGCGCCCCCTGGCTGGACACGCTGGCCGCCTGGCTGCTGGCCCTGCTGTGGATACTGCCGCTGGCCTATGCGTTCTGGACGGCCTTCCATCCGCCCGAATACTCGGCACGCTTCGACCTGGCAGCGCCCTGGACGCTGGAGAACTTTCGCCGTGCCTGGCAGGCCGCGCCCTTTGCGCGCTATTTCCTGAACACGGCCGTGCTGGTGGCCATGATCCTGGCGGCCCAGCTGGTGCTGGGCACGCTGGCGGCCTATGCCTTTGCACGCTACCGCTTTCGCGGCCAGGGCCTGGCCTTTGCGCTGGTGCTGGTGCAGCTGATGATCATGCCGGACATCCTGCTGGTGGCGAACTACCAGACCGTGTCGCGACTGGGCGCCGTCGATACGCTGCTGGGCATAGGCCTGCCGTACTTCGCATCGGCCTTTGCGATCTTTTTGCTGCGCCAGACCTTCCTGGGCATTCCCCGGGAACTGGACGAGGCCGCGCGGGTGGAGGGTGCCAGCACCCTGCAGATCCTGTGGCGCGTCTACGTGCCGCTGGCGCGGCCCGTGTACCTGGCGTTTGCGCTGGTGTCGGTGAGCTTTCACTGGAACAACTTCCTGTGGCCGCTGATCATCACCAACAGCGTGCAGGCGCGTCCGCTCACTGTGGGCCTGCAGGTGTTCTCCAGCGTGGAGTCTGGCGTGGAATGGGCCACCATCACGGCCGCCACGCTGCTGAGCTCGGGCCCGCTGCTGGTAGCCTTCGTGCTGTTCCAGCGCCAGTTCGTGCAGAGCTTCATGCGTGCGGGGATCAAGTGAGGGCGGTGCTAAAGTTCCTTGTCCCAGCCTTTCACCCCGAGGTCCACCATGTCCGGTCCCGCATCCGCAGGTCTGTTCATCTACGCCAAGCAGCCTGACCGGCTGGCGCTGTTCTACATGGAGGTGCTGGCCATGCGCATGCTGCACCACACGAGCGAGCTCATGGTGCTGCAGTCGCCGGACCTGCAACTGGTGCTGCACGCCATTCCCGAGGCGATTGCGCGGCACATCACCATCACCGAGCCACCCCAGCCGCGCGAGAACGTGGCCATCAAGTTCTTTGCCACCGTGAAAAGCTTTGCGGCCGTGCGCCCCCTGGTCATCGCGCATGGCGGCCAGCTGTGGGAGCAGTCCTGGCTGGGCCCGGGCTTTCGCGTCTGCAACGCCATGGACCCCGAAGGCAACCTGTTCCAGCTGCGCGAGCCGCTGTCCGCATGATGCAGATCCTCACCTGGAACACCCAATGGTGCCTGGGCCTGGACGGCCGCATGGACCCGGAGCGCATCGTGGCGCATGCACTGTCCATGGCCGATATCGACGTGCTGTGCCTGCAGGAAATCGCCATCCACTATCCCGGCCTGCAGGGTGCGCCCGGCGACCAGGTGGCGCAGATCCGCCAGGCCCTGCCCGAAGGCTGGAAGGTCTTCTTCGGCGCCGCCGTGGACGAGTTCACGGCCGTGGGCCGGCAGCGCTTCGGCAACCTGGTGGCCACGCGCCTGCCGGTGCTGCAACTGGCCCACCACCGCCTGCCGTATCCGCACGACGGCGGCGTGCGCAGCATGCCGCGCTGCTGCACGGCGGCCACGGTGATGGATGCCGCGCTGGGCCCCGTGCGGGTGATGAGCACCCACCTCGAATATTTCTCGCGCCGCCAGCGCATGGCCCAGGCGCTGGCGCTGCGTTCCCTGCAGATCGAGGCCCTGGGCCAGGCCGAGGCGCCGCCCCAGCCCGCCAGCGACGGCTCGCCCCAGCAGACCAAGCCGCACACGCCGCATGCCGTGCTCTGCGGCGACTTCAACTTCGAGCCGCACGAGGATGAATACGCCGGCCTGTCCGCCCCCTGGGCGGCCGGCGAGCAGGGCGCCCTGAGCGCAGGCCAATGGCACAACAGCTGGAGCGTGCTGCACCCGGACCAGCCCCAGCCGCCCACCTTCCGGTTGTTCGACCGCCAGTGGGGCCCCGAGCCCGGCGCCTGCGACTTCGCCTGGGTCAGCGACAGCCTGCGCGGCCATGTGCGCGGCTGGGCCGTGGACAGCGACACAAGGCTCTCCGACCACCAGCCCGTGCTGCTGCAGCTGGATTGATCCAGGTCACGGACCGCCGCCAAGCCGGCCTTGGCCTACAGACAGTGCCGCAGGCCTGCTCCAAGGTCATGGGGACTGTTTTGAAGGAGCATCCATGAGCCCCAATCCGCTGTCCACGATTCTTCACCGCACCTGGTGGGTGCTGCTGCTGCGCGGCCTGGTCGCCATCGCCTTCGGCGTGCTGACCTGGGCGCAGCCGGCGGTATCGCTGGCGGCGCTGGTGCTGACCTTCGGTGCCTTCACCTTCGTCGATGGCCTGCTGGGCGTGTATTCGGCCATCCAGGGGCGCGACCAGATGCGCCATTGGTGGGTGCTGCTGCTGTGGGGCCTGGCCGGCGTGGTGGTGGGCGTGCTCACCGTGGTCGCGCCCGGCGTCACGGCCCTGGTGATGACGCTGTACATCGGCGCCTGGGCCCTGGTCACGGGCCTGCTGCAGATCGTGGCGGCCGTGCGGCTGCGCAAGGAGATCACGGGCGAGTGGCTGCTGATCCTGGGCGGCGTGCTGTCCGTGCTGTTCGGCGCCTTTGTGCTGGCCCAGCTGGGCGCGGGCATGATGGCCATGCTCTGGGTGCTGGCCACGTATGCGGTGGTCTTCGGCGTGCTCATGGTGCTGCTGTCCTTCAAGCTCAAGAAGGGCATACGCCATTCTTCCTGAGCCGCTGGCCCAAAGGCGGACAATGCCGGCTCCATGATCGAATCCCGGCGACCTTCCCCCTTCATGCGTCTTCCCCGCGCGGCCCTGGCGGCCGCGCTGCTGTTCGCGGCGGCCGGTGCCGCCCAGGCGCTGCCCAGCTTTTCCGAAGTCCGCGAAGGCCACCGCTCCTCCGAGACCGAACTGCTCTCGCGCGAGGGCGAGGTGCTGCAGCGCCAGCGCACCGACGCCAGCGTGCGCCGTGGCGACTGGGTGGCCCTGGCCGACATCTCTCCCGCGCTGCGCACGGCCCTGGTGCTCAGCGAGGACAAGCGCTTCTACGAGCACAGCGGCGTGGACTGGGCGGCCGTGTCCGCCGCCGCCTGGGGCAACCTCTGGAACCAGCGCACGCGCGGCGCCAGCACCATCACCATGCAGTTGGCGGGCCTGCTGGACGGCGACTGGCGCCAGGGCCCGGGCGGGCGCAGCGTGGTGCAGAAACTGGGCCAGACCGTGTCGGCCCAGGTGCTGGACCGGCGCTGGCGCAAGGACCAGATCCTGGAGGCCTACCTGAACCTGGTGCCCTTCCGGGGCGAGATCGTGGGCATCGATGCGCTGTCGCGCACCCTGTTCGGCAAGGCCGCGCACGGGCTGGACGCGCGCGAGGCCGCCATTGCCGCCGCCCTGGTGCGCGCGCCCAACGCCTCGCCCGAGCGCGTGGGCCGGCGCGCCTGCGGCGTGCTGCAGTCGCTGGCGCCCGAGGATGCGGCGGCGCGCGACTGCACGGCCATGGAACTGCTCACCGCCAGCGTGCTGCTGCGCCGGCAATGGGCGGCCAGCGAAGGCCAGGCCCCCCACCTGGCGCGCCGCCTGCTGGCCGAGCCGCAGTCCAAAGGCCAGGCCCGCGTGCGCTCCACGCTGAGCGCGCCCGTGCAGCGTTTTGCCGTGCAAAGCCTGCAGCAGCAACTGCGCGAGCTGCAGGGCCGCAACGTGGAGGACGGCGCCATCGTCGTGCTGGACAACGCCACGGGCGAGGTGCTGGCCTGGGTGGGCTCGTCGGGCGAATTGAGCCAGGCGGCCGAGGTGGATGGTGTCACGGCCATGCGCCAGCCCGGCTCCACCCTCAAGCCCTTTCTCTATGCCCAGGCCATTGCCGAGCGGCGGCTGACGGCGGCCTCGCTGATCGAGGATTCATCGGCCCACATTCCCACGCAGAACGGGCTCTACATCCCGCAGAACTACGACCGGCGCTTCAAGGGCTGGGTCTCGGCGCGCACGGCGCTGGCGTCGTCGCTCAACGTGCCGGCCGTGCGCACCCTGGTCATGGTCACGCCCGATGCCTTCTTCTCGCAACTGCAGCGCCTGGGCCTGCCGCTGCGCGAAAGCGGCGGCTACCACGGCTTCAGCCTGGCGCTGGGCAGTGCCGAGGTGCCGCTGCTGCAGCTCACCAACGCCTACCGCGCCCTGGCCAACGGCGGGCAGCTGACGCCCGTGCGCTGGGCGGCGCAGCCCACGGGCGCGGGGTCCGCAGCGCAAAAGCCGGCTGCGCCCGTGCAGGCCATCGATGCACGCGCGGCCTTCATCGTGGGCGACATCCTGTCCGATCCCATGGCGCGCGCGCCCACCTTCGGCACCGACAGCGTGCTGGCCACGCGCTTCTGGACGGCCGTCAAGACCGGCACCAGCAAGGACATGCGCGACAACTGGGCCGTGGGCTGGTCGCAGCGCTACACCGTGGGCGTGTGGGTGGGCAATGCGCGCGGCGAGGCCATGCACTCGGTCAGCGGCACCAGCGGCGCGGCACCTGTCTGGGCCGCCGTGATGGGCTTCCTGCATGCCCGCACGCCCAGCCGCGCGCCCAAGGCGCCGGCGGGCGTGCTGCAGCAGGCCGTGCGCTTCGGTCCCGATGCGTCGGGCCTGCCGCTGGAGAGCGCGCGCAGCGAGTGGTTCGTGGCGGGCACGCAGCAGAGCCTGTTCGCCATGGCGGGCAGCGGCCTGCCTGCCGCATCCGCATCAACACGCGGGACTTCGGCCGCCTCGCCCGTGCGCATTGCGCGCCCGGCCAACGGCACCATCCTCGCGCTGGACCCCGACATTCCGCCAGACCGCCAGCGCGTGCAGCTGTCGGCCCGCCCGGCAGGCACGGCCGCCACGCAGGAATGGCAGGACGCCAGCCTGCGCTGGCGCATGGTCAGTACTGCCGCGCCCGGCGCGGCCGAGCCGCCGCCCAAGGAGATCGGCCGGGGTGCTGCCGCCGCCTGGATGCCCTGGCCCGGCCGCCACCGGCTGGAACTGGTCGATGCCAAGGGGCAGGTGCTGGACAGCGTGCAGGTGGAGGTGCGCGGCGCCGGCGTGGTGGCTTCGCGCGCGGGCGGGCGCTGAACGCCGCAGTGCGGCCCCAGGGCAGCCTCAGGGCAGCATCAGGGCCGAGCCCGCACGAAGCGCTGCTCGGTCACGGTCTCGCCCCATTGCTGGCCCGGCCATTCCTCGGCCAGGGTGAAGCCTGACGATTCGTAGAGCCGGCGTGCCGCATCCAGGCCGCTGAACGTCCACAGCTGGGTGGCCTCGAAGGCCTGCTGGTCGCAGAACGCCAGGGCCTGCTGCAGCAGCTGGCGCCCCGTGCCGGCGCCGCGCAGGCCGTCGTCCAGGATGAACCAGCGCAGGTGCGCCTGGCGGTCCTCGGGGTGCTTGGCCAGGTCCTCGCCATCGATGGCCACGGAGCCCACGACGCGGTCGCCGTCCAGCGCCGTCCACAGCTGGTTGCAGGGCTTGTCCAGCCGGCTAGCGAACTCGGCCAGGCCGCTGGCCACGCGGCTTTCGAAGAAGACGCCGAAACCTGCGTGGCGTGCATAGAAGCGCGCATGCATTTCCACGATGCGGCCGATGCAGCCGGGCCGGTATCCGGGCAGGACCTGTATCTGCGCGGGTGCGGGCAGGGGCTCCTCCTGCCGATGCGCCTGCAGTGCCTGGGCGTAGAGGGCCAGCCCGCGCGAGACCGCCTGTTGTTGCGGCGGCTGCATGCGGTCCAGCGCGGCCGTCACCTGCTGGCGCCCGAAGGCCTCGATGGCGGCCAGCGTGCGCCGGCCCTTGGCGGTGAGGGCCAGCCGCTTGACGCGGCCGTCCTCGCCATCGGCGGTTTCCTTCAGCTCGCCGGCCTCCACCAGCTTGCGCACCATGCGGCTGACGCTGGATTTCTCCAGCCCCAGCGCCTGGGCCAGCTGCGAGGCCGCCATGGACCCCTGCGCGCCGATCTCCAGGATGGCGTGCACGGCCGAGGGCGGATAGTCCGTGGCCGCCAGCGTGGCCTGCATGAAGCCCAGCTCGCGCACCATCTGGCGCGAGGCGGCGCGGATGTCGTCCACCAGGGAAAGATCGTGCTGCGGCATGGGTGCTCCTTGGGGCCGTGCAGGGTTTGAATATGGTTGCATGGTACAACCATAAATGCCGCTGCGCATCTGTTGATGCAGC
This sequence comes from Delftia sp. 11MD, assembly GCF_050907895.1. Lineage (NCBI taxonomy): Bacteria > Pseudomonadati > Pseudomonadota > Betaproteobacteria > Burkholderiales > Comamonadaceae > Delftia > Delftia sp. 11MD. The sequence goes on from NZ_CP194333.1 coordinate 1,501,663, forward strand.
GATGCATACCCCAGGCGCAAAAAAGCCGCCCGGCGCATGCGGGCGGCTGAGGCCTGGCGCAGATGCGCAAGGCTCAATTGACCATCAGGCGGAACGGCCAGACATAGGCCTGCAGCGTCACGAAGATGCCCATCAGGCAGGCCAGGGCGACGGAGTGGAAGAACACGTAGCGCAGGATGTCGCCCTCGTGGTTGAACCAGCGCGTGGCCGTGGAGGCGACGACGATGGACTGCGCATCGATCATCTTGCCCATCACGCCGCCCGAGCTGTTGGCCGCGCCCATGAGGTTGGGCGACAGGCCGAGCTGCTCGGCCGCCACCTTCTGCATGCCGCCGAACAGCACGTTCGATGCCGTGTCCGAACCCGTGAGCGCCACGCCCAGCCAGCCCATCAGCGTGCCGAAGAAGGGGTAGAACACGCCCGTGTTGGCGAAGGCCAGGCCCAGCGTGGTGTCGGTGCCCGAGTAGCGCGTCAGCGTGCCCAGCGCCAGCATCAGCACGATGGTGATGAGCGAATAACGCACCAGCCAGAGGGTGCGCACGAACTGGCTGACCAGTTGCACGGGGTTGTACTTCATGACCAGGCCGCCCACGATGGCCGACAGCAGGATGCCCGTGCCCGTGGCCGACAGCAGGTTCAGCGTGTAGATGGCGCCTTCCTTGGTGGGCTGGCGCACGACGGGCGGCACCTTCTCGACCATGTTGTGCAGGCCTTCCATGGGAAAGGCCGGTGCGAACAGGCCATTGAGCGCTGCCTTGACCGAGGGCAGGCCCCAGATGAAGACGAAGACCGTGAGGATGGCCCAGGGCGTCCAGGCGCGGATCACGTCGGCGCGCGGGTGCTGGGTCACGGCGCGGGGCGCCTGGGCCTCGCCGCCGCTGCTCTCATGGCCCTTGAGCGAGGTCGAGCGCCAGATGGTCCTGGGCTGCCATATGCGCAGGAAGCCGACCGTGCAGACCATGGAGACGATGGCCGCGATGATGTCCACCAGCTCGGGTCCGATGAAGTTGGACACCAGGTACTGCGGAATGGCGAAGGACACGCCGGTCACCAAAATGATGGGCCAGATCTCCATCATGGCCTTGCGCCCGGCAAAGGCCCAGATCAGCCAGAACGGCACCAGCACCGAGAAGAACGGCAGCTGGCGGCCGACCATGGCCGTGACCTCCATCAGGTCGTAGCCATGGACCTTGGCCAGCGTGATCACCGGCGTGCCCAGCGCGCCGAAGGCCACGGGCGCGGTATTGGCGATCAGCGACAGGCCCGAGGCGGCCAGCGGCGAAAAGCCCAGGCCGATGAGGATGGCCGCCGTCACGGCCACGGGCGTGCCGAAGCCGGCCGCGCCCTCGAAGAAGGCGCCGAAGGCGAAGGCGATCAGCAGCAGCTGGATGCGCCTGTCCTCGGTGATGCCGGCAATGGAGTCCTGCAGGATCTTGAAGCTGCCGTTCTTCTCGGTCAGCTGGTGCAGGAAGATGATGTTCAGAACGATCCAGCCGATGGGCAGCAGCCCCGTGAAGCCGCCGAACAGCGCCGCGCGCCCGGCCATGCCGGCCGGCATGTTGTAGACGAAGACCGCGATCACCAGCGCGGCAACCAGCCCGGCGCCGGCCGCCAGATGGGCCTTCATGTGCAAAAAGCCCAGTCCCACCAGCATGACCACGACCGGAATGGCCGCAAGCAGTGTGGACAGCCACATGTTGGAAAGAGGGTCGTAGACCTGTTGCCAAACCATAGGAGCTTCTCCTGAAGAGTTTTTAGGATGTTGTGCGGGGCGGATCGTTACTCCCATGGCGGTTTGGCGCACTAGCGTTAGCCCTGGGTTGGGCTGCGAGAGAGAAAATTTCAATCGGCGCACAAATCACTTCAAACCCGAACGGGTGGCCGGAGCCCGCGCACGGCACTACCATGCTCGGCAGTCCCGCGGCATGCGGGTTCCAGAAAGCCAGAAAACGTGTCCACCGACCTTTCCAAAATCACCTGCATCGAAGACCTGCGCGTCGTGGCCCAGCGCCGCGTGCCGCGCATGTTCTATGACTACGCCGATTCGGGTTCCTACACCCAGGGCACCTACCGCGCCAACGAGGACGACTTCCACCGGATCAAGCTGCGCCAGCGCGTGGCCGTGAACATGGAGGGGCGCAGCACGCGCACCACCATGATCGGCGAGCAGGTCGCCATGCCCGTGGCCATCGCGCCCACGGGCCTGACCGGCATGCAGCATGCCGACGGCGAGATCCTGGGCGCGCGCGCGGCCAAGGCCTTCGGCATTCCGTTCACGCTGTCCACCATGAGCATCTGCTCCATCGAGGACATTGCCGAGCACACGGGCCGCCATCCGTTCTGGTTCCAGCTCTATGTGATGCGCGACCGCCGGTTCATGGAGCGCCTGATCGAGCGTGCCCGCGCGGCCAACTGCTCGGCCCTGGTGCTGACGCTGGACCTGCAGATCCTGGGCCAGCGCCACAAGGACATCAAGAACGGCCTGTCCACGCCACCGAAGCCCACGCTGCGCAACCTGGCCAACCTGGCGACCAAGCCGCACTGGTGCCTGGGCATGCTGGGCACCAAGCGCCGCACCTTCGGCAACATCGTCGGACATGTGGATGGCGTGGCCGACATGAGTTCGCTGTCGTCGTGGACCGCCAGCCAGTTCGATCCCAGCCTGAACTGGGGCGACGTGGAGCGCATCAAGAAGCTCTGGGGCGGCAAGCTCATCCTCAAGGGCATCATGGACGCCGAGGACGCGCGCCTGGCGGCCGACAGCGGCGCCGACGCGCTCGTCGTCAGCAACCACGGCGGGCGCCAGCTCGACGGCGCACCCTCGTCCATCGAGGCGCTGCCGGGCATTGCCGAGGCGGCGGGCAAGGACATCGAGGTCTGGATGGACGGCGGCATCCGCAGCGGGCAGGACGTGCTCAAGGCGCGTGCCCTGGGCGCCCAGGGCACCATGATCGGCCGCAGCTTCCTCTACGGCCTGGGTGCCTACGGCGAGCATGGCGTGACGCGCGCCCTGCAGATCATCCAGAAGGAGCTGGAGACCACCATGGCCTTCTGCGGCCACACGCAGATCGATACCGTGGACCGCAGCATCCTGCTGCCCGGAACCTATCCGGGCGCCATGCGCTGAACCGGCAAAAGCTGCACGAGAAAAGGACCGCCTCGGCGGTCCTTTTTTCCTTTCAGGCTGCGCCTCAGGCTTGGGCAGGTACGCGCCGGTTTTCCGGCTGCGCCACCACCAGCCGGCCCGCCGCATGCAGCACCGCCAGGATGGAGGCGGTCACGATGTTGGCATGGCGCCCCGCACCGAAGCGCGTGCCCGCCACGCCGGGCAGGGCGGCCTCGACGATGGCCAGCGCCGTGGCGCCGGCGCCCTGGCCCAGGCTGCGCTCCTCGTAGTGGTCTATGCGCAGCGCCACGCCCAGGTGCTGGCCGATGGCAGCGGCCACGGCGTCGATGGGACCGCTGCCATCGCCATGCAGCTGCATTCGAAGCCCGTCCGTCCGCACCACTTCCAGCGCAATGCCCTGGCCCTTGGCGCTGTCGAACAGATGGTGGCTGTGGTAGCGCCAGGGAAGCTGCCGGGGTGCGAGGTAGGTGGACTCGAACAGCTCCCACAGGTCTTCACTGGCCAGCTCGGCCTCGCTGGCGTCGGCCTGGCGCTGCACCACGGCGCTGAATTCCACCTGCATGCGCCGGGGCATGGTCACGCCATGGTCGCGCTGCAGCAGGAAGGCGATGCCGCCCTTGCCTGACTGGCTGTTGACGCGCACGATGCTGTCGTAGGTGCGGCCCAGGTCCTGCGGGTCGATGGGCAGGTAGGGGACGCGCCAGGGCGCATCGGGCCGTTGCGCCGCAAAGCCCTTGGCGATGGCGTCCTGGTGCGAGCCCGAAAACGCCGTGAACACCAGGTCGCCCACATAGGGGTGGCGCGGGTGGATGGGCAGGGCCGTGCATTCCTCCGCAATGCGCGCCACGGCGGCGATGTCCGAGAAGTCCAGTCCCGGCGCGATGCCTTGCGTGTACAGGTTGAGCGCCAGCGTCACCACATCGAGGTTGCCGCTGCGCTCGCCATTGCCGAACAGGCAGCCTTCCACGCGCTGGGCGCCGGCCAGCAGCGCCTGCTCGGCGCAGGCCACGCCCGTGCCCCGGTCGTTGTGCGGGTGCACGGACAGCACGATGTGCTCGCGCCGCTCCAGGCGGCGGTGCATCCACTCGATCTGGTCGGCGAAGACATTGGCCGTGCTCACCTCCACCGTGGTCGGCAGGTTGATGATCATGGGCCGCGCGGGGCCTGCATCCCAGGCGCGGATGGCCGCGTTGCACACGGCCAGCGATACCTCCAGCTCGGCCATGCAGAACGTCTCGGGCGAGTACTGCAGCACCCACTCGGTCTCGGGGTGGGCATCGGTCAGTTCGCGCAGCAGGGCGATGTGGTGCTCCACCATGGCGATGATCTCGGGCACCTGCATGCCGAAGACGATCTCGCGCCAGGCCGGTGCCACGGCGTTGTAGAAGTGCACGATGGCGCGCCGCGCGCCGGCCACGCTGTCCACCGTGGCGCGGATCAGGTCCTCGCGCAGCTGGGTGATGACCATGGGCGTCACGTCGGCGGGGATCAGCCCTTCGTCGATCAGGTGGCGCACGATGGCGTAGTCGGTCTGCGAGGCAGAGGGAAAGCCCACCTCGATCTCCTTGAAGCCTATGCGCACCAGCTCGTGGAACAGGCGCAGCTTGCGCTCGCGGTTCATGGGCTCGAACAGGGCTTGGTTGCCGTCGCGCAGGTCGGTGGACAGCCACACGGGCGCCTGGCTCAGCTGGCGCGAAGGCCATTGGCGGTCGGGCAGGTCGACGGCGGGGAAGGGAAGGTATCTGGACGCGGGATTCTTCAGCATGCGGGCCTCGCAGGAAACGCTGGGTATGCAGCCACCGGATCGGCCGGCAGCCCCGCTCTCCTGGCTTCCCGGTGTGGGGAAGCTGCGCCAGGCCGGGATCAGGGAGAGTCGGTGCGAAATGCGGCGCCTGCGCAGGCGCCCGGACCCCGGCCATGGGCCAGGGATGGTAGGGAGGGCGAGGGCAGGCGGTGCATGGTGCGATGGCGGTGAATCACAGGGAACGGGTGCCAGTTTGCGGGCAGGGCATTTGTCTGTCTTTATAGAATTTCTCATTTTCTCCATGGATCTGGACAAACATGCGCACTGCCGCTGAACTTCCCGCCGTGCCCTGTGGCCATGCCGGCCTGCCTGAGCTGCAGGCTGCCGCGCCCTTGCCCGTCACGGGCGTGGCCGGTGACTATCCGGCCGGGATGGAAGTGCAGGAGCACTCCCACGAATGCTGCCAACTGCTCTATGCCGTGCAGGGCGTGCTGGAGGTGCGCGCGCGCAGCGGGCGCTGGGTGGTGCCGCCCACGCGCGGCGTCTGGCTGTGCTCGGGCGTGCCGCACAGCCTGCGCATGCGTGGTGCCGTGCAGGTGCGCAGCCTGTTCGTGGATGCCCAGGCGGCGCAGGGGCTGCCGGTGGCGGACTGCGTGATCGAGGTCTCGCCGCTATTGCGCGAGCTGATCAGCGAGGTCGCGCGCTGGCCGGCGGCGCCGCAGCGTGGACAGGATGAAACGAGGAACCGGCTGGTCGTCGAACTGCTGCTGCAGGAATTGCGCCAGCCGCCTGTCGTGCCATTTCACCTGCCCTGGCCGCAGGATGCGCGCATGGCGGCTGTCTGCCGCGCGCTGGCCGAAGGCGGCCAGGCCGTGGGCCAGGGCGGTGAACGGGCTGAAAACCTGGCCGCCACGGCCGCCGACTGGGCCGCACGGCTGGCCATGGGCGAGAAGACTTTCCACCGCCATTTCCTGCAGGCCACCGGCCTGAGTTTCGGCCGCTGGCGGCAGCGCGCGCGGCTGCTGTCGTCCATGCAGGCCCTGCTGGCCGGCCGGCCCATCGTGCAGGTGGCGCTGGAGGCCGGCTATGAAAGCCACAGCGCCTATTCGCTGGCCTTCAGGCGCCAGTTCGGCATGCCGCCCTCGGCCTTCGGGGCAGGGGGCGGGCAGCCGTAGCGGCACCGGTGGCGGCGGATCAGGAAGCCTTCCAGATGATGTAGTCGGCCTGGTACTGCACCACCTGCTTTTGGCCCAGCGTGGAGCTGTTGCAGGCCATGGCCGGCGCCACGCCGCCGCGCGTGGCCACGCGCTGGATATAGGTCACGCCCTGCATGGCGCCCATGCCGGTGGCAGGTTCGGCCTTGACCAGTTGCAGGGGGATGTTGCCTGCGCTGGACGGCGCCACCGCGACCTGGGTGGCCGTGACCTTGGAGCCGTCCTGGTGCGCCCAGGTGGCGGGCGGGCCGAAGTAGCGGCCGATGACGCGGCCCTGGCGGTCCGTCAGGCGGGCATCGGGGCCGACGAAGGCCCACTCCTGCTCCATCGCCTGGTCCTTCTTGGCGCGGCACTCGTAGGTGATCTGACCGATGCCGACGGTTTCCATGGCGACCTTGTGGCCTGCGGGCACCTGCACGGCGGCCGGCAGGCCGGACTGGGAATAGCTCTTGCTCATGTCCATGGAGGAGCAGGCGCCAAGCGTCAGTGCAGCCATGGTGGCCAGGCCGAGGGGGAGGATGTAGCTCATGAGGTTCTCCAGGTCGAGGGGTTGAGGGATGTCGCCTTGGACCGCTGTCCGGGGCGCGACACACGGAATACGCAGCATGGGTGAGGTTGGATTCACCTGGGTGCAAAAAAAATTTATCCGCATCCGGTTCGCAATGTGCTGCGTATTGCCCAGTGAGAGCCGGCGCAGGCCGGCAGACCGGTACCAGACCCCCTGCAGGCCACCGATATGACCCCTGCAGCCGATTGAAGGACACGACAAGCCCCCCGGGGCGGCGACGCAACAGTGCGGGCCACGGGGCCGCCCGCTCGCCCACAATGCGTGCATGGGCACTACACCAACCGACCAAGAGCTGATGGACCTTCTGGACCGCATCGCAGCGCAGGACGAGCCCGCGCTCCGCAGCCTGTACGAGGCCACCTCGTCCCGGCTGTACGGGCTTGCGCTGCGCATCCTGCGGCACAAGGACTGGGCCGAAGACGTGCTGCAGGACAGCTACCTGCACATCTGGCGCAGCGCCTCAGGCTACCGGGGCTCGCTGAGCCCGCCGCTGGCCTGGATGGGCCTGGTGGTGCGCAGCAGGGCGCTGGACTTCCTGCGCCGGCGCCGCGCCGAACGCCTGCACCTGAACGAGGAGTTCGATGAGGCGCAACTGGCGGCCCATGGCGGCGGTAGCGATGAAAGCCAGGGCCCGCTGCAACTGGCCGAGGCCAGCGAGCAGGCGGTGGCGCTGTACCAGTGCCTGGAGCGGCTGGAAGGCCGCCAGCGCGAGGTGGTCAGCCTGGCCTACCTGCGTGACCTCAGCCACGGCGAACTGGCCGGCCAGCTGCAGTTGCCGCTGGGCACGGTCAAAACCTGGATCCGGCGCGGCCTGGAGCAGTTGCGCCGCTGCCTCTCGCGCCATGCGTGATGCAGATGACATGCTCTGAGCGGCCCAAGGATTTGCCATGAATATTTCCCGACACCCCGAACTGCTGGACCGGCTGGCCGCCGCATACGCCCTGGGCACGCTGCGCGGTGCGGCACGCCGCCGCTTCGAGCAACTGGCCCGTGACCAGGCCCCGGTGCGCGCCGCCGCCCTGCTGTGGCAGGGCCGCTGGTCGGCCCTGTCCGAAATGCAGGCTCCCGTGCGCCCCGACGATGCGGTCTGGGTCCGCATCGACAACCTGCTGCAGGCCGAAAAAGCCCGCGCCGCCCAGCCGCACCGGCGGCGCGCCGTTGATGGGCAAGGCCTGGACGAACGCGCGAAATCCGGCGTGGGCCGTGCCCTGGCCTGGTGGCGCGGCGCGGCCCTGGTGGGCGCCTGCGCCACCGTGGCGGCCGTGGCCGTGGGGCTGTGGTCGCACCAGGACCTGCGCCAAAGCGGTGAGCGCCAGCTGGCCGTGCTGCGCAACCAGCTGCAGGCCGCCCAGGTCGCGCTGCAGGCAACGCCCCAGATCCAGTACGTGGCCGTGCTGGCCGACGACAAGGCCGATGCCTCCATGCTCGTGACCTTCGACCCCGGCAAGAACAGCCTGGTGCTGCAGCGCGTGGGCGACTTCCACGAGGCCGCAGACAAATCGCTGCAGCTGTGGGCCCTGCCGCCCCAGGGCGGCCCGCAATCGCTGGGCGTGCTGGGACGCGACAAGCTCGTGAAGCTGACGGCAGCGGCCGCCGAAGTCCAGGGCGTGCCTGCCTTGGCCATCAGCCTGGAGCCCAAGGGCGGCGTGCCCAGCCAGACCGGGCCCACGGGACCGGTGCTGTTCAAGGGCGCGCTGATCCGGCGCGACCTGTAGCGCGCCGCGCAGGCCCGCTCGCCATTGGCGACGGCCGTGCTGCTGCACAACGCAGCCTGCTTGCCCTGGCCAGAGCAGGGCGCGCGTGCAGCGTTGGCTGGCCGGCCTCTGTTTCGCTGCCGGGCGCGGCAGCCTTCTCCAAGTGCGTGCGCCTGGTGCCCGACCGGCGGCTATGCTGGCCGGCACTCAGTCGCCCGCGCCATGCCGGCGGTGCCTTCCCTTTTTTGCCGACATGCTTTCTTCCCTCCAAGACCTGACCTGGCTGTGGGTGCCCGTGGTGCTGTTCGCCGCAGCCGCCCAGACTGTGCGCAATACGGCCCAGCGCTCGCTGACCTCCGAACTCGGCACCCTGCCGGCCACCCTGGTGCGCTTTCTCTACGGCCTGCCGTTTGCCGGCATCTACCTGCTGGCGCTGTACCTGGGAGGGGACGGGGCCTGGGCGCTGCCCCGGTTCTCCTGGGCCTACCTGGGCTGGATCGCGCTGGGCGCCTTCTTCCAGGTAGCGGCCACGGCGGCCTTGCTGCTGGCCATGAAGGAGCGCAACTTCGCCGTGGCCGTCACCCTGTCCAAGACCGAGGTGCTGCAGGTCGCCCTGTTCGCAGGCCTCTTCCTGCACGAGCTGCCCACGGCCGTGGCCCTGCTGGCCATGGCGCTGGCCACCTTGGGCGTGCTCATCCTGTCGCTGCCGCCGCGCGGCCAGATGCTGTCGCTGTCGGCCTGGGCCAGCCGCTCGGCGCTCTACGGCCTGGCCTGCGGTGCCTGCTTTGCCATCGCCACCGTGGGCTACCGGGGCGGCGCCGTGGAACTGGCGCGCCTGGGCGAGATATCTCCCTGGCTGTCGGGCGCCTGGGGCGTGCTGATTGCCCAGCTCATGCAGACCCTGGGCCTGGGCGCTTGGATTGCGCGCACCCACGCGCAGGGCCTGCGCCCCATCTTCCGCGCCTGGCGCGTGTCGCTGCTGGCCGGCGGCATGGGCGCGGCCGCCTCGCTGGCCTGGTTCACCGCCTACGCCCTGCAAGGCGCCGCGCCCGTGCGCACGCTGGGCATGGTCGAGGTGGTGTTCAGCTACATCGTCTCGCGCCGCGTGCTCAGCGAAAGCCTGAGCCGCCAGGAGAAGATCGGCATGGCTCTGATGGTGCTGGGACTGGTCCTCATCTGCCTGCAGGGATGAATGGTCCAGGGCCTGTGGGAACAAGCCCTGCAGGCTGTATGAATGCACAGTTGCCGCAATAATGGCGGCGTGCCTGAAACGACACCCACGACACCCGCAAGCCCTGCCGATGCTGCGCCTGCGCGCCGCATCGCCCACCTGGACATGGACGCCTTCTATGCCTCGGTGGAGCTGCTGCGCTATCCGCAGCTCAAGGGACTGCCCGTGGTCATCGGCGGCGGGCGCCGCGCGCATGACGAGGCGCTGGATGCGCGCTACGCCGGGCGGCTGCACGAGATTCCGGTGGACGAGTTCTCGCGCCTCAAGGACTACGTCGGCCGGGGCGTGATCACCACGGCCACCTACCCGGCGCGCCAGTTCGGCGTGGGGTCGGCCATGGGCATGATGAAGGCCGCGCGCCTGTGCCCCCAGGCCATCATGCTGCCCGTGGACTTTGCCGAGGTGCGGCGCTTCTCGCGCATGTTCAAGGAGATCATCGTCTCCATCGCCCCGCTGATGGAGGACCGCGGCGTGGACGAGGTCTACATCGACTTCACCGACGTGCCTGGCGGCCAGCGCGAAGGCGGGCGCGTGCTGGCTCGGCTGATCCAGAAAACCATCACCGACGCCACGGGCCTGACCTGCTCCATCGGCGTGGCCCCCAACAAGCTGCTGGCCAAGATGGCCAGCGAATTCAACAAGCCCAACGGCATCTCCATCGTCCAGCCCGAGGACCTGCAGACCGTCATCTGGCCGCTGGCCTGCCGCAAGATCAATGGCATAGGCCCCAAGGCCGACGCCAAGCTGCAGGCGCTGGGCATACGGACCATCGGCGAGCTGGCCGCGCAAAGCCTGCCCCAGCTCGTGCAATGGTTTGGCCGCGCCTACGGCAACTGGCTGCATGGTGCCTCCTGGGGCCGTGACGACCGGCCCGTGGTCACGCACAGCGAGCCCGTCTCCATGAGCCGCGAGACCACCTTCGAGCGCGACCTGCACGCCGTGCGCGACCGGGCCGAACTGAGCGCCATCTTCACCGACCTGTGCGAACGCCTGGCCCAGGACCTGCAGCGCAAGGGCTACATGGGCCGCACCGTGGGCATCAAGCTGCGCTACGACGACTTCAAGACCGCCACGCGCGACCACACGCTGGAGCTGCCCATGGCCGATGCCGCCACCCTGCGCCGCGCCGCAGGCCAATGCCTCAAGCGCGTGCCCCTGGCCAAGCGGCTGCGCCTGCTGGGCGTGCGCGTGGGCAACCTCGTTCGCACGGCCGACTGGAACGCCACCGCCCACGACCCGCTGGCGCGCGAGCAACTGCTCAGGGGACCGGCCCAGCCCGCGCCGGACAGCGATCCCTTTACACCTCAACTGTTCTGAATCATCACCACAAATCTGGCGCACACGCTGTAAAACCATGCACCAGTTCCGAGCATGGGACTGAGGTTGCCGTGCTGTGAGATGATTTGGAAATGTGAATTTGTGTTTCCGTTTGATGGATTCCGGTGGCTTCAGAGCGCTTCGCCTTGCCATTTCACAAGAACAAGAGACATCCCAAAGGAGTGGTACCCATGCGCGTGAATTTGCCCGTCAGCCAGCTCAACTACGACTTTCCGGGCGATGAGCTGCTGGTATCCGTCACCAACACCAAGGGCGAGATCACCCATTGCAACCCTGCCTTCGTGCGGGTCAGCGGCTATACCTACGAGGAACTGATCGACCAGCCGCACAACCTCATCCGCCACCCGGACATGCCGGCCGCCGCCTTCAAGGACATGTGGCGCACCATCGCCCACGGCTACCCGTGGACTGCCCTGGTCAAGAACCGGCGCAAGAACGGCGACCACTACTGGGTGCGCGCCAACGTCACGCCCATCATGGAAGGCGGCCGGCCGCGCGGCTACCTGTCGGTGCGAACCAAGCCCCGGCCGGACGAGATCGAGGCCGCCGAAGCCCTCTATGCCCGCATGCGCGCCGAAGCCGATGCCGGCCAGGAAACCCTGCGACTGCGCGGCGGCGAACTGCGCCGCCTGGGCCTGGCCGGGCTGTGGGACCGCCGCAGCGACCTGGGCCTGACAGCCCGCATGGCACTGATGCTGGGCGGCGTGGGCCTGGCGGCCATGCTGCCCGACCTGCTGGGCTGGCAGGGCGCCGCAGCCTGGGGCACGCGCCTGGCCGCCTTGCTGGCGGGTGGCAGCTTTGTGCTGTGGCGCTTCCAGCAGCGCTGCGTGGCGGGCCTGGAGCAGGCCAGCGGCTTTGCCGCCGACATTGCCAGCTGCCAGCTGGGCACTGACATGCAGCACGACTACAGCGGCCCCATGGGCGCCCTGATGCAGCGGCTGCAGCAGATCCAGATCAACCTGCGCGCCGTGGTCGGCGACGTGCGCACCGAAATGCGCGGCTTTGCCACGACGGCCCACGAGATCGCCCAGGGCAGCTTCGACCTCGCGCAGCGCACAGAATCCCAGGCCACCAGCCTGCAGCAGACGGCGGCCTCGATGGAAGAGATATCGGGCACCGTCGCACAGACCGCCGACACGGCCCAGCTCATGGCCCATGAAAGCGACCAGAGCCGCCAGGTCGCCGGCAAGAGCGGCGCCGCCATCCAGGAAGTGGGCGCTGCCATGGAGCACATCCGCGGCTCCTCGCGCCGCATGGGCGAGATCATCGGCGTGATCGAGAGCATTGCCTTCCAGACCAACCTGCTGGCCCTGAATGCCGCCGTCGAAGCGGCACGCGCAGGCGAGCAGGGCCGCGGCTTTGCCGTCGTGGCCGGCGAAGTGCGGGCCCTCGCCCAGCGCAGCGCCTCGGCCGCCAAGGAAATCAGCGGCCTCATCAACCGCACCGTGGACGGCATCAACGATGGCAACGCCCGCATGGACGCCGCAGGCCGCACCATCGACGGCATGGTCGACGCCGTGGGCCGCGTCAGCGACCTGGTCCACCAGATCAGCATCGCCACGCGCGAACAATCCGTAGGCATCGCCCAGGTCAACGACGCCGTGGCCCAGCTCGACTCCGTCACCCAGCAAAACGCCGCCCTGGTCGAGCAATCGGCCGGCGCGGCGGGCTCGCTGCGCGCCAGCGCCCAGTCGCTGGAGCGGTCGCTGGAGGTGTTTACGTTGAGGTGAGGGGGAGGGGCCGGTAGGAGGGGGCCTGCTTGGGCAGCCCACGGTCAACGCTGTGGCCGTTGCATGTAGGCCCTGCAATATTTTGGTGGTTCGAAAGCGAGGGCCCCCGCATTGAATGATGCTTTTTTGAGTCTATCGGCAATTTATGCCTTTACTTGTGAACGCGATATTTAATTTTTCACCTGATGGAGTGAATTTAATTTTCTGATCTGCAACGTCCAAGGTAAATTCTTGATTTTTGTGGACTGCCGGGATGGTTATTGTCTTATCGAAGCCCTTGGCAATAACTCTTAGTTGCTCTGGAATCACCGGTAAGCTACCTCTTACTTCAAGTGGAATGAATAGTTCGGATGGCCATCCAATGACGATTCTTTTTTGTAAATTTGATTTACTTTTATCGATATATTCAAATTCATAGTATTTCTGTGTAATGTCTAATATGTGTGACGAATGATCGAGTATTCGCTTTAAGTCATATTTATCCCAAGGGATAATGATAAGTGTCAAGGGGTCTATGCTGGGTATGAACACTCTTGCTGGATAAAAATATCTATCAGTGCCAACAAATGTCTTTCTGGTGAAAATCCATTTTTCTTTTGGTATGGCTTGAGCCAGCAGTTTATCTGCATCTTTAAATATTTTTTCAATGTCATACATCTGGCTTGAAGATGACATTCCGTTGGAACAGTTTTCCTTTGAAAAATATGCTGAGTCACCATAGCCTCCAGACTTGCACCAATGACATTGGTTGATTTTATGCTGCGCTTCTACAAGCTGTCCCTTTGCGTAGGGTGGGTCCTTGAATCCATCATAAGGTCTCCAGATTCCACAGCCGGAAACCAGCGCAGAAGAAAATATCGCTATAGCATAGGAAATTAATTTTTGGGCAATAATATTTCTCATAATTGATATGTGTTTTTTGAAATGAGTATAAACAATTAAGATGATGATATATAGATCGATGGTCTGTCGAATTCATGCATAGGCATAGCGCACAACATGAAAGAAGACGGGGGCAGAGAACACCACTGAATCCAGGCGATCCAGCATGCCCCCATGGCCTTGAATCATCTCGCCCCAATCTTTCGCTTTCAGGCTGCGCTTGACGGCTGACAGGGCCAGACCTCCCAGAAAACCGCACAGCACGATCAATAGGGAGAGCAGTCCTGATTCAACCGGTGTGAAAGGCGTGATCCACCACAATCCCATTCCCACCAATGCCGCACTCAGGCCACCTCCTATCAGGCCTTCCACGGTTTTCGACGGGCTGACCTGGGGGGCGAGCAGGTGCTTGCCAAACAGCTTGCCAAACACATATTGCAGGACATCGCTCAACTGCACGACCAGCAGCAGATAAAGCAGCAGCATCAGGCTCTTGCCTTCGTAACCAGGGATCTGCAAGAGCATCAGCGCCGGAGCATGGCTCAGGCAATACACCGTGAGCATCAGGCCCCATTGGACCTTGGCACTGCGCGCCAGAAAATCCGTGGTATCGCCTGACAGTGCAGACACCGCAGGCAGCAGCAAAAAGGCATAGACAGGAATGCAGATGGAGAACAGGCCATACCAGTCCGTGCCGATCAGCCAGTACTGCAACGGGATCGCTACATAAAAGCAAAGACACAAGGCAAGATGGTCTCCGTGCCGCGTCGGCGTCAGCGAGATGAATTCGCGCAGCGCAAAAAACGAGAGCATTCCGTATAGCGCCAGCGTGACGGGTTTGCCCAGCAAGAAGCTGATGACCAGAATCGCGACCATCAGCCACCAAGACCGTATGCGTGCGTTGAGGTTCTGGACCACTGGCCCGGGGCGGTAAAGCGACAAGGCCGCGCCTGTGGCGCTGGCCACGGAAAGCAGCCCCAGCAGGGAAACGAAGATCCACCAGAAGCTGTCGGGCACACGTGCGTTGGTGGCGACCACCAAAGAGGCGGGAAGGTAGTCCTGGAATGGAGTGCTCATGCCATGCTCTCCACTGCGGCGCGGGCGCGTTCCAGAAAATCCAGCCGGCTCTCGCCAGGCTGCAGTTCAACGGGTGGCCCGAACCATGCGGTGCAGATCAGCGGCAGAGGCACCACACTGCCTTTGGGCAGGCAGCGGCGCGCATTGTCCAGATAGACGGCAATGAACTCCACTTGAGGAAAACGTCGGGCCAGGTGGTAGAGGCCGGACTTGAATGGCTGGGGCATGGTCTCCTGATGGCGCGTGCCTTCGGGAAAGAGGATCAGTGAATCACCACGCTCCAGTGCCTCATACAGCGGCTGCAACGGATCTTGCTCGGGTTGGGCGCGGTGGCGGTCTATCAGCACGGCATTGAAGCCGCGCAAGGCCAGCAGGCTGTGCAATCCACGTCCCCAGTAGTCCCGGGCGGCTACCGGCCGGGTACGGGCGCGCAAATGGCGTGGCAGTGCTGCCCATAGTGCTACCGTGTCCAGATGGCTGGCGTGATTGGCAAAGTAGACGCGTTGGCGCGACTGTGGGCTTGAGCCCTGCCAGCGCGGATAGGCGCCAATGAAAATCCGTGCCGATGCGGCAAGCAGGTGCGGCAGCATCTCAGTCCCCTTTCAACAGCCTGGCGATCGCCTGGGTGCGGGCCACACAGGTCAAGAGCGCTCCGAGTGCTATGCCCCAGGCTGCAGTGCCCAGAATGAGGCTAGCAACTTCGTGGCCCAGCAGGCCCAGGCCTGCGGCCAAAAGGCAGGCCGCTGTCAGCACCGCCATGCGATGCTGCTTGGCCATCGGGCCGCGAAAATCCTGTTCCAGACCCAGGCTGGCGCCCGTTAACCGCACATAGGCGGTCAATGCAGCTAGCAGGGCGCCCAACCATCCCAGCCAGGACTGCCCAGCTGCAGTGCCCAGGCCCAGCAGCAGCAGCGAATCTGCTATCCGATCGGGAAACTCGTTGTAGAGCGTGCCGGTTGGGGTTTGCTTGCCCCCTTCCACGGCCACCATGCCATCCAGCAGATTGCACAGCAGACGCAATTGCACACAGGCTGCGCAGCCAAGCCACCCCATGGGCGTCGGCATCCACACCAGCATGGCAGCGCCTGCTCCTGCAAACAGAACACTGAACACAGAGATCTGGTTGGGCGTGATCGCACACCGCGCCAGCGCAGAGCTCAATGCCCGCGCCCAGCCATGCTCCCGGGCGGCGATGGGGCGACGATGCATGGTGGGTGGCTCTGCTGCAGTCTCGAGCATACCGTTGTCCGAGCTGGCTCTGACATGGCTGTTGCAGGCCTGTCTTACGGGGTTTGCATCCATATCGTCATGGATGGGCTGGAGTTTATTTTCCTGCATATGTCCCTTGTTGAATGTTCTGAGTAATTGCTTCTGTTTAGCGCCACTTATAAGGTTCAACGGTGATTTCCACCTTGTCATCTCGAAATATGACAATCATTTTTAACTGAGTGTTCTCCCGGTCTGCTTGGACTTTTGCGATGAGCTCTGGGGTCAGAAT
Source organism: Delftia sp. 11MD (assembly GCF_050907895.1). Lineage (NCBI taxonomy): Bacteria > Pseudomonadati > Pseudomonadota > Betaproteobacteria > Burkholderiales > Comamonadaceae > Delftia > Delftia sp. 11MD. Next base: position 1,517,766 of record NZ_CP194333.1, read on the forward strand.
GGGAGTCAGGTCTACGCGCTGTACGTAATGGGGATTGGTGGCCCAGAGTTTTCTATAGATTTCACGATTTTCCTTTGAATATCTTTCATTGTCTGGAGTATTTTTTGACCAAGCTAGAAACTCCTCACTATGAAGAACCCATTCTGCCTCTACAGATTTCGGCACTCCGCCTTTAATGTCTCCTGGCATGAAGCTCATATTTGCGCCACCTCCACCAGGGCCAAGATAGCCAGGTATTGGTCCTCGTTTTTCGTCAAAATCAAATCTTCTGGTTACCAGCGGGCGAGAGCCTTTATTGTAAAATTTCAGCGATAAGCCGAAGCCTGGCTTCCGATGCGCACAACCAATCAGAGAGGATGCGATTGTCGAGCAGAAATAGACTATTGCAGTGCGACGGTAAGACCATAGTTTTCTTTGAGCCATTGGGTGTACTCCTTCATGTTGATGTCTCCGGTGATTCGGGAAACTCCATCTGAATCCATTCCCGGTCTGGTTCTGTAAATGATGAATCGTTGACTTTCTTCATGACTCATGCCGCCAGGGCTAAGCTTTTTCCTGGGGATACAGTCTTTTGATCTTCCATTGTTATCTCTTGTGCAAAAGGCGCTGTCATCTGGTGGATCTGAGTAGATGTAGCTTTTATCGTGGAGAACTGGCTCTGTTACCTTTCCCCAAGCCTCATTGCCAATTTCATCCCATTTTTTCATTTTCAAACCGCTTTCCTTTGCCTTCTCAGCGATCCAGTTCAACGCCACATTAGATAAGTCTCCAGTCCCAAAGCTGCCGCCAATATCCGCATGGCTGCCTATGAATCCGAGTTGAGTTCCTCGGTTTATGCCCTCTCCTGGGAACAGGTAGCGATGCTCATTGAGTGCTACTGCGTGGAAAACATGCCGCACTTCAGAAGGAATGGCCAGTTGCCATTGATCATTGTGCAGTCCATTTGCGCCAAATTGCGCCACTGTGTCCCACAATCCCAAAAAATTTAGCTCCATGCACTCGGATTTCTCTTTCCAATGCTGTTCTTTGATGCGGGTGGCAACCCGGTTCGCAAAGTCCCGGCCCATGGCTGCACCACGGCTGAAACCCACGATATCGATGCTGACCTTTTTGCCATCTGCAAACGTATGCTCCTCCAGGAATTCATCCAGATTTTTCAGCATATGGTCCACACGCGCACGTGCGGTAGTTGCCACTTTGTAGTCATTTTTTGGTGCGATGATTTTTCCCTCCTTGTCATCGCGGCCCACTCCGTTCATGTACCATTTCTCCCCGTTTGATTTTTCGTCATACGCCAAATAAAACTTGTAGACGTTGGACAAAGTATCGCCCTCGGGCGGTGGATTGGAATTATTGGTCCCATCAAACGCAAACAGAATCAACCCCTCCGGATCCACATACCGCAGCGGATTGCCCCGCACATAGCTGTAGGGATTGGGCCCATCCGGCGTGCCCAGCGGGTCGGGTGTGAGGTATTGGCCCCGGTCCGGGTCGTAGTAGCGGTGCAGGTTGTAGTGCAGCCCGGTTTCGGCATCGTGGTACTGGCCCGGCAGGCGCAGCGGCATTTCAAAGCCGGGCTCCGATGCCTTGGACAGCACCTGCTGCCGGCCAAACGCCGTGTAGCGTGCACGCCAGATCAACTGGCCTTGCGTGTCGGTGGCCGCTTCCACGGCACCCAGGTGGTTGGTGTGCAGCCAGGCCAGGCGTTCGCCGCCGCCCACCCAGCGGCCCGCGATGGTGCCCAGGTCCTGCACGATGCGCCCCAGCGTGCCGGGGCCATCCGCAGGCTTGCGGCCTTGGGGCGTGTCGATGACGGCCAGGGGCCACTGGCCTAGGTGGATGTACTGGCGCGTGATGTGGCCCTGGGCATCGAGTTCGGCGCTGAGTTGGCCGGATTCGTAGAGGTACGCCCGGCTGCCTCCTTGGGCCTTGCCGGTGTGCTTGGTAATGCGCTCGCCCCGGTGGTTGTAGCGGTAGCGGGCCAGCGAGGCGCCCTGTTCGCTGACCTGTTCCAGCCGCCCCAATGCGTCCCAGCGGTAGCTGCGCGGGCCTGCCTGCAGGGGCTGGCCGTTGGCGTTGTACTGGGTGCGTTGCGTGGTTGTGTCTTTCTGGTCCGCTGCACGCTCGGCACTCCAGCGGTGGCTGCCTGGCAGGTAGGCGATGGCCCGCGTGCCCGCCTGCAGATCGCCGGAGGCCACGTTCTGCTGGTCCAGGGTGCGCCTGCCGGCCTCGTCATAGTGGTAGCGGCTGGAGCGCAGTTCCTGGCCAGTGCGCTGGACCTGGACGATCAGGCGGTCGTGCATGTCGTAGGCATGGCTGTCCTGGTGCAAAGTCTGCGGGGCTTGGCTGTAGTGGTCCTGGCGCAGCAGCAGGTTGCCTTGGCTGTCCCACAGGTAGCGCTTGTCCAGCAGGGCTTGGGGGTCGGTGGGCTGGCCCAGGGCTCCCGGCTGGTCGGGCGCCGGTTCGGCTGTCGTTTGCGCGGCAGTTGCTGCAGTGGCCTGTGCCTTGGCTTGCATGGGCTCGGCCGCATGGGCCGGGGTCAGGCCTAGCAGTTGCTCTGCAATGTCGGTGGGCCGGGCACCCAGCATCCAGTCATGGGATGTGCCAGAGGCAGTGCGTGTGTTGTTCTTGCCGGTCTGGCGGTAGACGATGCGCGCCAGCAGGCCTTCGCGGCTGCGCTGATAGCGGGCCTCGATGCCGTTGCCTGCCTGCCAGCTGCGCAGTCCCACCAGGTCGCGCTCGAATCCGGTGGCAATGGTTTGCGCCGGGCTGAGCCAGCGCAGCCAGGGAGTGCGCACGCGCTGCCGCTGCAGGCCGGTGATCTGGCCATGGCCGTCGCGCAGGTAGTGCAGCCAGCTGCCGTCGGGAAGGCTGGCGGCGGAGAGTCTGCCGTGGCTGTCGTATTCGTAGTGGAGGGTGTGGTGCTGGCTGCTCTCCCCGCTTTCACCGTTTGCACCGCTTTCTTCATGGCGGGTGATGCGCTTGCGCACGCGCAGGCCCCTGTCGTTGTATTCGTAGGCCTCGCTTTGCTCGGGATGCTCCAGCGCCACCAGCCTGGGGCCCTGGTAGCGCCAGCGGGTGGTGGTGGTGCGTGGCCGCGTGCCATCTTGCGGCAGTTGCGTGATGGTTTGGCGCAGGATGCGGCCGCGCAGGTCGTATTCGTAGCGCGCCTGCTGGCCCAGGGCGTCGCGGCCCGAGACCAACCGGTCGGTGGCGTCGTAGCCGCGAATGCTCAGGCCGCTGTCGGGGCTGAGGGTGGCGACGCTGCGGCCGAAGTCGTCGTAGAACTGGCGTGCCTGCGGTGCAGTTTCAGTGCCGGCCTTGTCTGCGGCGGATGGCGGCTGCTCTGGCGCGCCGGGCTGGTAGGTCTGCACCTGGGCCATGAGGCGGCTGCCGTCATCGGCGCGGCCACCGTAGCGACCGGACTGCAGCAGGCGGCTTTCCGTGTCGTAGCGGTGCTGTGTGAAGCTGCCTCGGACATCGGCGCTCCACAGCAGGCGGCCCAGGGCGTCATGGTGCTGGCGGGTCTGGGCCGCATAGGCGGCATTGCCCGTCTTGTCCCCGTTGCCGGGCCAGCCGCCGGTGCCGGTTTCCGTGAGGTGGCCCAGCGCGTCGTAGCGCCAGCTTTGCTCTTGCAGCACGCTGGCGTCGGGGGCCAGGCTGCGCATGGCCACCAGTCGGGCCTGGGCGTCGTGGCGCAGTTCGGTGCGCCAGCCCGTTTCGTCCTCCTTGGCCGAGGGATCCCGGCTGTGCATCTGGATGATGCGCCCGGCCTTGTCATGCTCCAGCGCCACGGCGGTGCCATCGGGCTGCAGCACGCGCGTGACGTGGCTGCCGCTGCGGTCCCAGCGCAGCCGCGTGAGGTCGTTCTGCGCCGGGCTTCCGTCGTCATAGCCTGCCAGCGAGGTGGGCAGCGGCCCGTCGATGTCCACCAGCACGCTGCGGCCGTTGATCTCGGTGTAGCGGTAGCGCGTGCTGCGTTCGATGGGCGTGGCGCCGTCCGCATTGCCTGCGGGCTGGCCCTGGGCATCCAATGGGCTGAAGCCCGTCTCGGTGATCTGCAGCGGCTGGCGGCTGCTGTTGTAGCGGATGCGGATCTGGTGTTCGCGCCCGGGCACGACGCTGGGCCGGGCGATGAGTTCGGGCGCGTATTGCTTCCAGGGGTCCTTGCCGTAGCCGTAGCGCACCTGCAGCTGCGGGGCCCGGGCTTGGCCTTGTGTGTAGGCGATGCGGTACACGGCCAGCGGGCGGCCGAAGGGGTCCAGCTCGGTGCGCGTGCCTTCCAGCGGGCGGCCTGCGGGATCGAGCCGCGTGGCGTCGGTCAGGCGCCCTTGCGCGTCGTACCGGTAGCGCATGTCGCCGGGGCCGCAGCTGGCGCAGCCCGGGCCGCGCACTTCAAGCAATCGCCATTGCCCGCCAATGGTGTCGTAGTGGTAGGTGGTTGTTTGCCCAAGGCTGTTGGTGAGGGTGTTCTTCCAGGGCTGGCTGAGGTCCAGGGTGACTTTTTCCTGCTGGCTGTCCGGCGGGCCGCGCACGCTCAAGATGGCGCGGCCGGTGTCGCCGTAGGCGTAGCTGGCGATGCGCTCGTCCATGGGCTTGCCGTCGCTGCCCTGGCCCTGGACGCTGATGCCCGTGAGCAAGGTGGGGTGGCGCGGGTCCTCATAGTGGTAGTGGCGCTGGACCGGGGCTTGGCCATCGGCCGATGGGAGGCTGACCTGCACGAGGCTGGCGTTCAGCTTGGCCTGGGGCTGGGTGCTGCCGGGCAACGGTGCGCTGCCGTGGCGGTAGTCGATGCGGCCCAGCGGGGTGTCGATGGCCTGCACGCCGGTGAAGCTGCCCTCGCCCGAAGCTTGGGCGTAGTGCAGGCGCAGGCTGCGGCCCTGCGGGTCGGTGACCTTGAGCAGGCGGTTGCCCTTGGCGTTGTAGTCCAGGCGGACCTGTTCGCCCGAGGGCAGGCTGATGCGGGTCAGGCGCCCCCGGTGGTTGAAGCGCAGCTCGCGCCCGTCCATCCATTGCCAGGTGTAGTGCCGTTCCTGGCCGGGCTTGGTTTCCTTGGTGCCCTTTGTATCCGGGCCTTCGATGCGCACGATGCCGTTGCCCGGCTGCTCGCTGGCGCACAGGCTGGGGTGCTCGCGCAGCTTGCTGAAGATGATGCGGGTGCCGTCGGCCTGCACGATCTGCAGGTTGGTGGGGTGGTCGTACAGGCGGGCCTCGTAGCTGAGCAGCCAGCCGCGGCCGAGCAGGCCTGGCGGCACGTAGGCCCGGCTGTAGCTGCTGTTGTAGTGGCGCACGACTTCCAGGCCGAGCAGGCCGGGCAAGGCGGGCATGTCCACTTCGCGCTGGTATTTGTTGCCGTTGATGAGGTGGATGGGGTTGCCTGCGCCCTGGTGGGTGCTGCTGGAGTTGCCCTGGGTGGCGGGGCCGGCGCCGCCGCAGGGGCTGCCGCCGGGCGTGGGGGTGCAGGTGCCGCCGCCCGAGCCGCCACCGCCACCGCCGAGGTCGATGCCGCCGCCCGTGCCGGGGGCGCAGCTTTGCACGGTGGGGTCGCATTTGCTGGAGCCGCCGCCCAGGTTGGGGGTGGCGGCTGCGGGGGAGGCCTGGGCCAGCAGTGAGGCGATGCACAGCAGGGCGCTGCCCAGCAGGGGGGTGAGATGGGGTCTATTCAACATCATGCGTCTCCCGTGCAGTTGGGGCAGTCAGCCCCTTTACAGTCGTTGTCGTTTCCATCTCCATTGCCTCCATCTCCATTTCCATCTCCTCCATCTCCGGTGCCATCGCCGCCGTCGTCTTCATCGCCCTCATCGCCCGGCCCCGGCGGCCCGACCGTGGTGCAGCCCACGGTTTCGCAATCGGGCGGTTCACCGGGTTCCGATGTATCGGGCTGGCCTGGGTCCTGCGGATTGCCCTTGTTGCCTGTGTCGGGGATGGATACCGTGGCATCGCTTTGCATGGCGTCGCTTTGCATGTGCAAGGTGGCCTGCGCGACGATGGGCAGTCGACCGTGCTGGATGAGTTCGGTGTGGAAGGGGTCGCTGCCGTCGTCCAGCCAGCGCAGGTAGTGCTGGTAGATGCCGCGCACCAGCGGGATCTTGAGTTCGTAGCCGTGGGTGACGCGGATCTTGAGCAGGTTGGCGTCCTGCACGCTCTGGCCCGACTTGCTGCCAATGTCTTTTTTGTCCCGGTGCGCCAGGCCGGCGTTGGGGATGGCGGGCACGCCATATTTCTCTTTCAGGTGGGGCTCGCTCCAGTCCTCGAAGCTCTCGCGCGTGGGGTTGATGAGGTCGATGCGCAGGTGGTCTTTAAGGTCGGCCTTGGCCTTGGCCTTGGCATCCGCCAGTTCGGTGCTGTTGCTGCCACCGCCATACAGCGGAACTATGGCGCGCAGATAGGCCTCGCGGATATCGTCCATGCGCGCATGGGCCATGGTGCCCGCGCGGGCGGCCATGAAGCTGGCGTGATTGATCTGGTTCTTGTTGAAGAAAACCAGGCCGTACTGCAGCAGGGCCAGCCCCAGCAGGGTGATGATGGGGCCGACCACGGTGAACTCGACCATGGCGCTGCCGCGCTGGCGCGGCCTGCGGAATGAGGTGCTCTGGCGCATGAGGATGCCTGCAGGTTTGCGGCCGGCGGACGGGCTTGTATCCACCCGCTGGCCATGCTTCAGGGCCTGTTTGGGTGTGGCAGGGGGATGTGGATGGGCACGTCCGGTCCGGCCTTGTCCTTGCGCATCAGCATCAATTGCATGGTGCCCTGGGGGCCGGCGCCGAGGATGTGGATGATCTCGGCCTGCTTGCCGGTGATTTCGCCTTCGAGGCCATCGAGGGTGTAGTCCTGCCGGGTGAGGGGTGTGTCGGGCCGTGGAGCATCTGCGCGGACGTCGCTCGCAGGGCCTTCCAGCACGACGTTGATGCGTTGGCTGCGCGAGTCAGGGATCAACTGCGAGTTCACAAACGTCAGCTCTGGCACTTCCATCACTGTGCGCCTCTGGCTTTTGGGGTCTGTGTAGTCGATCTTTACGCCAGTGAGCTTGCCCGTGGCCGTATTGAATTCCGCCTCGTAGTTGACGCCGGTGTCCAGTATGTCGGTGGTGTACGGGTCCAGCCGTTGTGCCGTGCCGGCCAGCGTGCTGACACTGCCGATATAGGTCACGGTCGGCTCGCTCGGCGCCTGGCTCTGGTCGGTGAGCAGTCTGATGGCGGAAATCCAGTTGGTGTTTTCGCTGCGCATGTTGGGCATGCGGCCGACCATGCTGAGGTTCTGGCCTTCCGAGAAGGTGGTGCCCCAGATGCCTTCCTCGTGCTGTTCCGGTGGTCCTACGAGGAAGATGACGCCTGCATCGCCGCTGATGTTCTTGTAGTGGCTCTGGCCTGCCTCCGGGTAGTGCGTGACCTGCGGGTACTGCCTGCCCTGCACGATGAAGGTGTTGCGCCCTACCTGGAAGTCGCGCCTTGCCATGCCGTAGGAGCTGTAGATGAAACTGCTTTCGATGGCCTGGCCCGGCTGCTGGCTGTAGGTGAGTGTGGTGTTGTGGATCACACCCATGCCGCTGAAATCGATTAACGACGTTTGTGCATCGGGATCGGTGATGAGTTTGATCAGGTCAGACTCCTCAATGGCCGATGAGGTGGGTTGCAGACAGTTGCCCGTGCTGCTGAGTTTGGTGCACAGCGGGCCTGAGGGGGCGATGAAGACGCCGGAACTGGCGGTGCCTCCGGGGCCTGGGTCTCCCGCGCCGCCTTCGTTGCCGGAGCCGCCACCGCAGGCGGTCAGGGCCAGGCCAGCGGCGCAGGCCAGTAGCCAGGATGAAGGGTGTGTCAGCCGCATGTGCGTGGCACCGTGGTCTGTGGGAGAGGTGATGGATGGATGGTGCATGTCCGTCGGTTTTTCAATGCGTAGTGGAGGAAGGCCGGCAGGGCCGGCTGGCAATTCACTTTGGTGTGTTCTGGGCAATGCGTTGTGTGGGCACCTCCTCGGCGTTGCATTAGGAGTTGGACCCGTCAGGGGTGAAGGCGCAGACGTTCAGCGCAGCCCCGGCACCTTCGATGGGCCAGGGCTGCAACTGCATGCCCGGCACCAGGCCCTGGCAGGCGATGGCACCTGCACGCATCTCCAGCACATGGGCGCTGCCGCGTCCGCCCCGGCTGAAGCGCCAGGGGTCAACGCCAGGGCGCAGGCCGGTGATGCGGCCCTGCCGGTCGAGGTAGACGATGTCGATGGCCTGCCGCATGAAGCATGTGTGCACGCTGGTGCAGCGCGCGATGAGCAATGCGCAGCGGGCGGCGGGTTGGGCCTGGCCCATGAGGCCGGCAAGGCGCTGCCAGAAGCCGCAGGCCTGGCGCACCAGGAAGGGGGAGGGCGGCATCTGCATCACAGTCCCGAGTTCAGCAGCTTCATCGCTATGGGGAACAGCAAGACGATGAAGGTGCAGGGAAAGATGAAGGCGATCAGCGGAAACAGCATCTTCACGGGCGCTTCCATCGCGAGTTTTTCCGCGCGCATGAAGCGTTCGGAGCGGCGCTGATCAGCCTGTGCCCGCAGCACGGGGCCGAGGTTCATGCCCATGCTCTCTGCCTGGATCACGGCGGAGGTGAAGTTGGCGACGCTCGGCTCGTTCAGGCGCTCGGCCATGCCGCGCAGTGCTTCGGCACGCGCCTTGCCGGCGCGTATGTCGCGCAGCACGCGCTGGAATTCGTCGCGCACCAGTCCCTGGGGGCCTTTGGCCACGGCCTGGGTCATGGCGCCCTGCATGTTCAGGCCGGCTTCCACGCACAGCGTGATGATGTCCAGGAAGAAGGGCAGCATGCGCAGCAGTTCGCGCCGGCGCACGGCGATGCGATCCCTGAGCCAGATGGCGGGGTAGGCCCAGCCCAGCAGTGCGCCTGCGGCCATGGCCTGCAGATAGATGGGCAGGGCGATGTGGCGTGCACCGCCATCGGCGCCCCGGGGCAGGCCGTCGAAGCTGGAGACCAGCCACCAGGCCGCCAGCGCGGCCACCCCGGCGCCGACGATGCGGCTGGCGATGAATTGCGCAGGGCTGAGCGCGTAGTCCAGTCCCGCCTGTCGCAGCCGCAGTTGCACGGCTTGCGCGGTTCTGCCCGTTCCGAGCCGGGGCGACAGGTGGTGGCTGATCCACTGGATGGGCCACCAGACCATGCGCAGGGCCAGTGGCGGCGGATCCTTGTAGCTGCGGTCCTCGGCGGGAACGCTGCTCATCGAGTGGCCCAGGAGCCAGGCCACCAGGGCAGCACTGAGTCCGGCTGCCACAGCGATCAGGGCGAGTATCACGGTGTTGGAGTCCATGGTGCGGCCTTCAGACGTCGATGGCGACGATCTTTCGGATGACATAGATGCCCATGGCCTCGAAGCAGGCGATCACGGCCAGCGCCCCCCAGCCCACGCGGGAGTGCCAGAGCATGGACATGGCTTCAGGCTCCATCCGGTCGAGGATGAGCATGAGGACGAGGGGCAGGGCGCCGACGACCCAGGCCTGCAGTTTTCCCTGGGCGGTGAGGGAGCCGATCTTGGCTTCCATTTGCAGCCGGCTGCGCACGGTGGAGGCCGTGCGTTCCATGGTCTCGGCCAGGCCGCCTCCGGTTTCGCTGGCGATGCGCATGGCCGAGGTGATGAGCACGGTGCTCTGGGTGGGCACGCGCAGGCTCAGGTGATTGAGTGCCTGTTCCAGGGATACGCCCAGGCGCTGCTCGCGCAGCATCAGCGAGAACTCCTGGCTCAGCGGCGGGCGGGATTCGGCTACAAGCTGGGCGATGGCGCTGCTCAGGCCAATGCCGGCGCGCAGGCCGCCGCTGAGCATCATCAGCGCATCGGGCAACTGCTCTTCAAACTTGCGCAGCCGGCGCTTGCGCATGTGCCGGTACAGCAGCCGGGGCAGCAGCCCCAGCGCGAAGAAGGCGGGCACAGCCAGCAGATGGCTGCCGCTGACCAGCCACACCAGCACGCCGCCCAGCGACATGACTGCCAGGTTGGCCAGGAAGAGTTTGCGCGGGTCGATGAAGAGGAAGAATTCCGCGGCCTGAAAGCCGGCGCGCTCCGTGAAGCCGGCCCGGTAGCGCCTGAGCGTGGAGCCTCCCAGGTCCAAGGTCAGCCATGTCAGCAGACCGACGCAGAGGGCGACCACGGCCGTGATCAGGGCCAGGACGGTGTCTGGCGAGAGCCCGCTCATGGCCGCTCTCCGGCATGCAGGTCCGCGCTCTCGGCGCCCGGACGGAAGATGTCCAGGTCCAGCGCATGGCCGCTGGCGCGCAGTTCGTCGTAGAAGTGGGGAACGACGTCGCAGCCGGTGAACAGGCCCTGCACCTTGGCCAGGCCGTTGGCCTGGGCGGCGTAGCCTTTGTTGGCAAAGCGGAACAGCTCCTGCAGCTGGATCTTTCCGCTTTCCATGCCGCTGACTTCGCAGATGTGGGTGACCAGGCGTGTGCCGCAGGCAAAGCGGGTCTGCTGCACGATGATGTCCACGGCGCTGGCGATCTGCTCGCGTATGGCTGCCAAGGGCAGTTCCATGCCGGCCATCAGCACCATGGTCTCCAGCCGGGCGAGCCCGTCGCGCGGGGTGTTGGCGTGCAGCGTGGTCAGAGATCCCTCATGGCCCGTGTTCATGGCCTGGAGCATGTCCAGCGCCTCGGCGCCGCGGCATTCGCCGACCACGATGCGGTCCGGGCGCATGCGCAGGGTGTTGCGCACCAGTTCTCGGATGGGCACGCCGCCCTTGCCTTCGACATTCGCGGGGCGCGACTCCAGGCTGATCAGGTGCTCGTGGGCCAGCTTGAGTTCGGCGGCGTCCTCGACGGTGATCACGCGTTCGCCGGACGGGATGAAGTTGGACAGGATGTTGAGCAGCGTGGTCTTGCCAGACCCCGTGCCGCCCGAGACGATGATGTTCTTGCGGGCCTCCACGCAGATGCGCAGGAAGTCGGCCATGGCCGGGCTGAGCGCGCCGAACTGCACAAGGTCGGCGGCATTGAGCTTGCGCCTGGCGAACTTGCGGATGGTCAGCGTGGAGCCCTTGAGCGCCAGCGGCGCGATGATGGCGTTGACGCGCGAGCCGTCCTTGAGCCGTGCATCGACCATGGGCGAGGATTCGTCGATGCGCCGGCCCAGCGGTGCCACGATGCGCTCGATCACGCCCATGACGGCGCGATCGCTGGTGAAGCTCAGGGCATGCTTTTGCAGGCGCCCCGCGCGCTCGACATAGATTTCGTCGAAGCGGTTGACCATGATTTCGCTGACCGTTTCGTCGGCCAGCAATTCCTCCAGCGGCCCCAGCCCCACGGCCTCGTCCAGAACCTGCCTGCGCAGCGCGTTGCGGTCCAGCTGGGCCGGTATCTCGTCGTCCATGTCCTGCAGCGTTCTGGCGATGAGCCGGTCCGCCTCGGCGCGCAGGTGTTCGTCGGACATGCTGGAGACGTCATGGCGGCGCAGGTCCATGGTGTCGATGAGCTTGGTGTGCAGGCGCTTGCGCCATTCGAATTGCAGCGCCTGAAAGTGGGCTTCCCCGGGCTCGGCTGCCGCAGGCTCGGGCGCGTCGGCAGGCGCTGCCAGCGCCGTGTCCTGTGTGCTCTGCATGGGCGCTGTGGTGGCGGCATGCGCTGCGGCCGGTACAGGAAAAGGCGCGGCTTGCGGCTCTTCACCGCTGTTCAGGATGCGCAACTGGAACGGGCCAATGCCGATGAGGTCGCCGTTTTGCAGCGGGCCGTATTGGGCGGTGATGCGCTGACCGTTGACCAGCACGCCGCCGAAGCTGCCTGCGTCGTCGATCAGCACGCCCGAGGGGCTGGTGAAAAGGCGTGCATGCTCCTTGGCAAGGCGCCAGTTGTCCAGGCGGACTTCGCACTGGGAGCCTTTGCCGATGGAGCACATATCGGGCACGCTCAACGGCTGGCGCCGGCCGTCGGGGTGGATGATTTCAAGGTCGATCATGGGGGGCTGCCGGTTGCGGAGGTCAGGGGAGAAAGCCACTGGGTCTCGGCCCAGCCCAGCCGGTCATTGATGCGCACGGCCGAGAACTGGGCCTGCGGGGCCTGGGGCAGCACCTGCACAAGGCTGCCCACGGGCAGGTTCTGGAGGACGGGGGCGTTGATGTCGGGGGACACGCGAAGGGCAAGCCGATCAAGGCCCACGCGGTAGGTGCCTGGTGCGGAGTGGCCCGTGGTGGCGCCGGATTCATGGGGCGTGAGAGCCCGGCCTTGCCGCGCCTGGCGCGCATGGGGTCCGTCGGGTGCGGGCTTCATGCCGGGGACGTGCGCGACGGGCTGCAGGCTTTCATCGCGCACCCAGCCCGTCAGGGCTGCGACCGCCACCGCGCGCCAGCCGGAGTGCGGGTTGTGGGCGGCAGATGAACCGGGTGCGGCACGCACGAAACTGCCTTGGCCCAGTTGCAGCAGGGTGTCGCTTTGCGCCCGAGGTTCGGCATGCAAGGCCAGCCCGTCATGCACCACGCGCCAGTGGTTGACCAGCGGCTGGTCCGCTGCTGCCGCGGAGGCCAGCGGGTTGCCGGTGTGCGGCAGGGCGGGCCAGTGTTCGGGCAGGGTCGCGGTGGCCGGTGCGGGCAGGGGCCGCACTGGCGCGGGGAGTTCCTGCACAGGCGCCGCGATGCTGGCGCTTGCGCTGGCCACAGGCAGGGGCGCCAGCCGGGGAGGATGCTCGGGCGCAGGGCCGGGTTCGGTCAGGTAGGGCTGGGGACCGTAGCGCTGGCCCAGGCGCGCACCGGCGTCTTCCACGCGCTGCAGCAGGCCCGGCGAGCGGCTGTTGATCACCGTGGGCGTGACGAAGACCACCAATTCGGTCTCTTCGTTCTGGAATCGCTGGGACCGGAACAGGGCACCCAGCACGGGCAGGTCTCCCAGGAAGGGAACCTTGTCGACGTTGTCGCCACCCTTGCGCGACAGCAAGCCGGCCAGCACCATGGTCTCGCCGTCCTGGACGTTGAATTCGGTGAAGGTGCGCCGAGTGCTCAACCCGGGCCCCGAGGGCGTGGAGAACGATGGGTCGATGTTGCTGACCTCGCTGTCGATCTCGGCCCTGATGACGCCGTTGCGGTCCACGCGCGGCGTGATGCGCAGCTTGACGCCGTAGGGCTTGAACATGACCACGGGGCCGTAGATCGTGGCCACGGAGTACGGATATTCGCCACCGGCCAGGAACTCGGCCTTGGAGCCATTGCGCGCCGACAGCTGGGGCTGGGCAAGAATGCTGGCCTTTCCGTCGCGGGCCAGCAGGTCCAGCTTTGCGGTCAGGCCCATGTTGACGGCGGTGAGGATGTTCAGGCCTCGGGGCAGCGGGCCTTTGTCACCGCTGTCCGGGGTGATTGGCGGGTTCTGGACGCCGATGACCAGACCGGGCTGATGGCCGCGCCGCGCCGGCGCCCAGATGCCTCCCACGCTGGCCCCGCCCTGGGAGGTCCAGCGCAAGCCGAATTCGCGCAGCTCATTGACCGGGAATTCGACCACCTTCACGTCCATGAGCACCATCTGCTCCCAGCCGATCTGGTTGGTGAAGTTGATGATCTGCGGGTAGTGCTTTCTGAGGTCTTCGATCTTCTTGAGATCGACATCGCTGAGATGGTCCCCTTCGACCACGACCTTGTCACCGATGATGGAGGCCCGTGCGTTGGGGATGGTGCTGAGAAAGGCTGCGATCTCGCGCGCATGGCGGCTTGTGTCGCCGCGCACCACATGGATCTTGACGCGCTGATATCGGCCGTCGGCGTTCCACACGAACAGCGAGGAGGTGCCAACCTCGTTGGCGAAGATGATGACCTCGCGCTCGTCCAGCGCGGCGGCCGTCAGCACCCGGCCATTGCCCACGGCAATGCGCGCCACGCCGGGGCTGGGGAAGACGCGCGATTCGCCCACGAACATCTCGATTTCCGGCACCTGAGCCTGGTCGTCCGGTTTCTGTATGGGGCGGTACGGCTGGCCCGCCGCAGCCTCGCGGCTGGGCACGCCCTGCAGCGTGGGCGCGAATCCACCCGGCATGCCGAGGGATTGCGCAGAGCCTGTTGCATCCTCTGGTATCTGGGCTGTTGCCGGGCCGGCCAGGCTCCAGCCCAGTGCCAGCACGAAGCCGCAGCGCAAGGCATGCAGAAAGGGCGTTGGACTGGAGCGGGCGGACAGGGATGCAGTGGGGGCTGAACGGATGGACATTGGGATCAGGCGCATGGAGCGAAGAAAAAGGCAGGAGCAGGTGAGGCGCCGTCAGCGAGGCAACGCGCCTGGCTGGATCGGGAAGGACGCGGGAAAAAGGGGAGCCTGGCCTGGTTGCAATGCGGCTTGCGGGGCTGGCTGCACAGGCGTGGGGGCTGCGGCTGCCTCGGGCGGGCCTTCGCCGGCATCGGGGGCCTTGTCCTGGCGCAGCAGCAGGTCTTCGGGCTTGAAGTCCAGGCGGCGCCCGCCATAGAGCACGGGAACGGTTCGGCCCGGCGATTGCGCTGCGCCCGCTGTCTGAATCAGGGACTGCACGTCGCCTGCCAGGCCCAGCAGGGCGGCCATGGCCGCGCTGTCTCCTTCGACAACCTCCGAGTCCTTGGGGTTGCGCAGCAAGGCGGTGATCTTTCCCGCCTCGCGCGCGATGATCACGCTGCGGGCCTGCGCCTGGGTGGTGTCCAGCGTGACGGTGGAATACTGGCGCCGCTCACCGCTTCTGGGGTCATCCACGGACCGCTGGCCGGTGGCCATGACCTGGACGTTCTGCAGCAGTGGAAAGGTGGTCTTGCGGCCTTTCTGATCCAGGGTGAGCATCAGGTCGATGGCATCCCCCGGCTCCAGCAGGCCCGAGATGGAGTTGATCTCGTCCACATGCACGGTGATGGCGCGCCGCCCTACCTCGATACGGGCCGAGAAGGTCGGCACCTTGTCGCCTTCGAGCAGGTTCCACAGCAGGATGTCGCCGTGCTGCATGCCATGCTCCAGCGCGCGGCCTGCAATGCGGGAAAAATCCTCGGGGCCGATGGCCAGCGAGTGCGCGTAGTCGTGGGGAACGTCGCGCACGGCAATGGTCTCCTTGGAGATGGGCTCGCCTTTGCTGAGATTGCGCTTGGCAACGATCAGCTGCCGGGTTTTGCTTTTTCCGCGCGCTTCTATGGTCTCCATCTGGCGATGCAGGTAACTGCGTGCAATGACGGCTGCGCCCAGGCCGATGGCCAGGGCCATGGCAAGAGCGACCCAGGTTTTGTTGGGACGCAGGGCGGTGATTCGGGCGAGTGCGGAGTTCATGGCTGACGGGTCAAATGGGCAGGGAGAGGGCGAAGCTGAACTTCTGGTAGGCAGCCTGCAGGGCGTGCAGCAACTGGTGCAGCACGCTGTTGCTGTCCACCATGCCGACGCCCAGCGCGAAGGCCAGGGCCGCGCAGACCACGGCGTACTCCACCGAGGACTGGCCGCGCAGGCGATGGGCAAGCTTCATGGCGTGGTCTCCACCGCCACGCTGGTGACGAGAACGATGCTGGTGAGGCCCAGCGCATTGCGGGAAATGACGGCCGTCGCCTCTTTGCCCGGGCCGCGCATCAGCACCGTGATGGCGCCGGTCTCAGAGCCGAACGCGTGGGCCTTGGTGTCTGTGGCGGCGTCGAAGCGGCGTTCCAGCGCATAGCCCTGCTCCTGCAGCGCCGCAGTGAGGCGTTGCGCATTGAGCGCTTCGCCGTGCCTGTTCGTGGCAACGAGATGGGTGGACAGCTGGCCACCGTCCTGGGTGTTCAGCAGGCTGGCGATCTCGGTTCCCGCTGGCAGCAGGCGCCGCCATCGGGCTCTTTCCTCCTGGCTGCGGGCCTTACTGCGCAAGGCTGCGCGCAGGTGGGTGACAGCGACAAGGCCGCGCGTGCCGCCGTCGGGGGTGGGTTCCAGTCGGATGGTGAGGTAGTGCTCGCCCTGGGCGCGGCCCAGAATGCGCTGGCCATCGCGCTGGTCGTCCATCAGGGGCTGGCCCAGGGTGCG
Source organism: Delftia sp. 11MD (assembly GCF_050907895.1). Taxonomy (NCBI): domain Bacteria; kingdom Pseudomonadati; phylum Pseudomonadota; class Betaproteobacteria; order Burkholderiales; family Comamonadaceae; genus Delftia; species Delftia sp. 11MD. Next base: position 1,533,710 of record NZ_CP194333.1, read on the forward strand.
AACAAACCAGTCGCCGGTCTGCCGGGGTGTGCTGCGGGTGGCGAAGCCGGTCAGCCGCATGGGCAGGCCGTCCAGGTCCATCTGCTGGCCGATGTGGTAGCTCCTGGCGTGTTCGGGCAGCGGGATCTCGGGCCAGTTGGCCTGGGCCAAGGCATGGGTGAGCCCTGGCGTCAGCAGGCCCAGGCAGATGGAGCGGAGCATGCGGGCCGTTGTCATCATTCGGCCCTCAGCCTGTCTGCCGGAACGATGTCCTGCCACCGGTCCAGGCGTCCGAACTTGGGGGCCGGCACTTCCATCAACTCGAAGACCGGTATGGCCACATCCAGCAGTGTCTCCACCGGGGAGAACAGGCTGTTGAGCGGCGCCAGCCGGCCGAACCGATCCATGGTCTGCTCCACGGAGCGCGAGGCCCAGGGCTCGATAAGCACGCTGGTGTGGCGTGTGACGCGCAGGTTCAGTTGGTCGAAGGGGGGGTAGCTTTGGATGCCTGCGGGCAGGTTGGCCAGGGGCACGGAGATGTTGGCGCGGTATATGCCCTGGGCGCGCAGGTCAAGCTGTGTGTGGCTGGCCAGGGGGACTATGCGAAATGGCACGCCGTCCCTGCTGGCCTTGAAGGCATTGCTGTGCGCTGTGGACTGGCTTTCGCCAAAGCTGACCGAGATGGTTGAAAAACGCGGGATCAGCGGATTGCCTGCAGGGTCCGTCCACAGCGGATTGCGGTGCGCGTCGAAATCACCTGCCGTGTCGCCCGTCTTGATGGGGGCATCGGGGCGGCTGAAGTAGCGCCTGCGCACTTCGGCTGCCAGTTGGTCAGGCTGCTTGGAGCTGCCTGCCGCGTCGTTGTGCACCGTGGCATCGAAGGCCGCATAGCGGCTGGCCATCTGGGTGGCATGGGCAATGTCCTGGTACTTGCCGATCATGGGCATCAGCAGGAACAGGCCCAGCAGGGGCGCTGCCATGGCCAGGAATTCGACCAGGGCCTGGCCTGCCTGCCGCCTTGGGTAGCGGGCGCGGTTCAGGAGGTTCATGGGATCTGCCCTCCCTGGCGTATCTGCTGGCCAAGTACATCGGTTTGGGAGTGGATAAGGCGTACCTGCCAGTAGGGGTTGAACAGGCTGGGCAGCTCCAGCGGGAGCCCCTGGCTTGCGCCATAGCGGTTATGACGCTGTGCCAAAGGGCGTTCGAAGAACACTTCGGACGTGGCAACGGCGACCATTTCGCCTTGGGCGACCTGGCTCTGATAGGCGTTGATGCGGCTGTCTGAAGTGCTGGTTATCTGGCTGGCGCTATCGGAGGTGCGCAATTGGCTGTGCGCCCGCGACAGGCGCACGCTGAACCGCAGCGTGGGGTCGTTCTTGTCCAGTTGCGGCTGGCTCAGGTCGTAGTAGCTGGGCAGGCCGGTGTATTGGCGCCACTTGTTGGATGAGGCCTGGCTGGACGCCTTTGCGTTGGTGCGCGCACCTCCCAACCAGGCGCCTGAATCATCCTGATCCTCGGGATGGGCCTGCTGTTCGCCCCAGGCAATGGGCTCCTCCCTGAGCCGGCAGCGTGGGATGAGTCCACCCCTTCGCTGGGCGCGCCAGAAGGACTCAGTGTCTTCGGCGATCCACTCGTCGTAGTTGACCAGTTCGGTGCCGCCGCGTCGGCGCACCTCGCTTTTGCGCTCTCTCGCAATGCAGATCTCGTCTGGGCCGGGCACTTCTGCCTCGGCCGTCCAGACGCGTTCCTTGGTGAATCTGTCGCTGTGGGCCGCATACACGGCCAGCTCTGCCATGCGGCCCCGGTCCTTGCCGGTATAGCTTTGGGTAAATCCATCCAGGTCGTCAGTCAGCGCCACGGCGATGCCAGGGCCCAGGGGCAGCACCTTCACGCTGCCGTCGCCCGCGTAGTTGGCCTGGGCCACGTCCTGCATAACGCTGCGGCGAATGCTCTGCAGGTAGGAGCGGGCGTGCAGCAGGTTGTGCGCCTTCTGTATTGCCTGTTTGTTGGCCTCCACGGCTGTGACCGTATCGAATGCCAGCGACGGCACCATCTTGGCCATCTGCTGGATGTACTGGCCCGCGTACTGCACGGTGGCGTAGCACATGATCGCGTACATCTCGTTGTAGTGGAATGCAGCACCGATCAATGCGCCCCAACCGGTGTAGTCAGCACATTCGGGGAACTGCGTGGGCAGGTTCTCCGCGTGGGTCTGTGCGTATTGCGCCCACGAGGACAGGCTCACCATCTGCGCCACCAGCACCTCGTTGGCGATCAGGGCGCGATTGCCGTAGGCCTTGAAATTCATCGCCCGCGCGTGCATCACGCCGGCGCTGTAGGCCACGGCATCGGCCGTGCTGACGAGCTTGGTTTTTTCCTGGGAGAGCTGGCCGGTGTTGAACAGAAAGAACAGCGAGGCCAGTGCACCGATCAGGACAAAGATGCCGTAGATCAGTGCCTGCCCGCGTTGCCCGTCCCGCCTCCGTATCCGACCGCCGCGCAGGGTGGTGATGGTGCACATGGGCAGGCCCGCTTACTTGTTCTCGTAGGCGTCGAGGCCTTTTTCCTTGCGCTCTATATCGGCATTGCCGGCGGCGGCTTTTGCGTCCTTGATGGCCTCCTTGGCGGACTTGCCCGCGACTTCGTTGGCGATGCCCGATGTCTGGGCGCGGATGGTTTGGCCAAAGTATTGGTAGACGGCAATGGCGGCCACACCAATCAGGGCCACGATGATGATGTACTCGGTCATGCCTTGGCCGCGTTGCTTGCGAGATTGCAGTGATGTATTGAAGGTGGTCATGCAAAAGCTCCTGTGCTGGTGGAAGAAATCTGTAGGGACGTGAGCAGGCAGACGCAGGGCCGCAGCCGTGCATCGCAGAAAACGGGAAAAAGGGAAAACGCAATTCATGAATAAGCGGGCACCAGGGCGGTGGCTGGCGGTTCTTCCGAATTGCGCATGTGCAGGGAATCAGCCTTGCCCAGGCACAGGGCCTTGGCGTCAGCGCACTGCGTCAAGGCGCTGAATGAAAGCGATGCATGGATGGTCTCTCCCTCAAGGTTGGCGGTGGACTGCCGCTTTGGCGCTGTGCGCCAGGACAGTTCTGCGTGGGGCATTGGCAGGAAAAAGGCACCTGCCTATGCCTGACTTTCAGGCGGCGATTCATTGCTGCCTGAAGTCATTTCTTGTGCCGCCAAGCCTATGAATTTTTTTCTCGCTTGTCTCTAAGACAACTCCTGACGATGTTTCTGAATGCATCGACGGAGATTTTTGCTGCCATTTCAATAGCAAGCTATTTAGTGAATTCCGTGTTTTCGACGATCCATCCGTGGCAGATAAATCGAGGCGAAATAGGCTCAAATAGGGTGATCTGAAAAGTCAATCTGAATCGATGCAGGACGATTCCTGTTTTTCAGAATTCAGGTGCGGGCCGCCGACAGGAGCCTGGGCGCGGGGCTCGATGGGCAGGAGTGCGTGCATGCCGCTGCGGCGTCTGCATGCCGGTGAAAAGCTTGAAATGACGGCCGGCTTGAGGATGGCCGGCCGCCTCTTTTACTGCCGTGCAGAGCGCACGTTGGCCGGCAGCGCGCCAGGATGGCTGGTGCGGAACGGGTTGATGTCCAGGCCGCCACGGCGCGTGTAGCGTGCGTACACCGAGAGCTTGATGGGGCGGCAGCGGGTCCAGATGTCCATGAAGATGCGTTCCACGCATTGCTCATGGAATTCGTTGTGGTTGCGGAAGCTCACCAGGTATTGCAGCAGGCCTTCCTGGTCGATCTGCGCGCCGCTGTAGCGGATCTGCACGCTGCCCCAGTCGGGTTGGCCCGTGACCAGGCAGTTGCTCTTGAGCAGGTGGCTGACGAGGGTCTCGGTGACGGGCGCTTCCTCGTGGTTGGCGTGCAGCAGCTCTGGGGCGGGCTGGTACTGCGTGCATTCCACGTCCAGGCGGTCCAGCAGCAGGCCGTCCAGTTCCTGCACCATTTCCTGGTCGAAGCGGTCCAGGCCGATGATCTTCACGCCGATGCTGCCCTTTTGCTCGCTGCCTCGCCATAGTGCTTCGGCCAGGTCGGTGCGAAGGCGTGCCTGGACTTCGGCCGCGTCGGCCAGGCGGGTGTTGTTGAAGCTGTTGAGGTAGAGCTTGAACGACTTGCTTTCGATGAGATTGGGAGTCTCGCAGGGAATCGTGAAATGCACGAGCGCCACCTGCGGCTTGCCGCGCAGGTTGAGCCAGGACAGTTCGAACGCTGTCCACAGGTCGGCGCCGAAGAAGGGCATCTGGCTGCCCTGAATGCCGATTTCCTCGCGCTTGGGCGCGCGGGGCAGGGGGAACAGCAGCGAGGGGGCGTACTGGTCGATGTAGGCAGAGCTTTTGCCCAGCTGGGATTGTTCGGGAGTGTTCATGGAAAAAGGGCCGGCCGTGCCGGCGCTGGTCAGGCCTGGACGGTCCGCGCGGAGCGCGTGGACCCAGGCTTTGAAGCTAACTGAATTTCCATGCCCGCAGGCATGGGCGGCCATATAAGGTCAATAAGGGTGGGTACGCCCGGGTTCGCTGGCTCTTCAGTGGAATTCGCGCTCGCGCAGCCATTTGGTGGCGATCCATTTTTCGCCGGCCAGCACGGGCGCGCCGCCGTGCAGGGTGCGCGTGGAGGGGTCGGGGCGCTCATAGCTGAAGAAGACGGCGTTGCCCCGGCGCGGAACCACTTGAAGCGGCACTTCGGGGAAGATGGTGGCGCCGCCGCGCTCGGGCTCGTTCAGGTAGATGACCAGCGTGCCCACGCGCTGGCCGCCGCGCTTGAGGATGGTGGGCGTGCCGGGTTCGCCGGGCGCGAAGTAGTCGTGGTGGGGCTTGTACTCGGCGCCCGGGCCGTAGTGCAGCACCTGCAGGCCTTCGCCGTGGTCCAGCGGCCAGCGCAGCAGGCGGGCGATGCGTTCTTCCAGCTGGCGGACGATGCCGGTTTCCCCGCGCTGGAAGAACATGCCGTTGCTGGTGCGGTCGTCATTGATCTCTTCACCGCCGCTTTGCGTGGCCACGGTGAGCGAGCGCGCCATGCGCGGACGCGCGGCGGCGATGATGGCGTCGCACTCCTCATGCGAGAGCAGGTTGCCGAAGACCACGATGCGCGGGTTGCGCATGCTGACCAGTACCTGGACCTTGCGGTCGCCGACATCGATGCTGGTGGGGTCCTGGGAGAGGTCCGGCTCGGGCAGCGAGGAGGCCGAGACGACGACGGCCGGTGGCGCCGCTTCGCCTTGGTGGGGCAGGTCCAACGCCCGCCGGGCCAGTTCTTCGCTCCAGCCCACGTCGCGCATGGAGCGCAGCAGGGCCGCAGGCCCTATGCCGGATGCGCGCTGGTCGCGTACCCATTGCATGAGTTCAGGCGTGAGACCCGCCGGCAGGTCCTGCGCGGTGCTCGGGGAATCTGGTGAGGATTTGAGGCTCATGGCGTGCAGTGCGGCCCTTGCCGCAGTGAATGGACTCCAAAGGCATCGAGGCCGGGGCCGGCCGGTGGCCGGCGAGGCTCAGTCAGCGGTCTTGCGGCGGAACACCAGGCGCGCAGGCGTCGAGGAAGCTGGCGCCAGTGCGTAGCCTTCCAGATCGAAGGCTTCGAGTTCAGCCGCGCTGCGAGCGCGTTGCTGTATGGCAAATCGTGCCATCAGCCCGCGCGCGCGTTTGGCATGGAAGCTGATGATCTTGTAGGCGCCGTTCTTGTAATCCTCGAACGCGCATTCCACCACCGGGGGCTTGAGGTGCTTCAAGTCTACCGATTTGAAGTATTCCTGCGAAGCCAGGTTGACGACGACGCGCTCGCCCGCCGGCTGCCGGGCCGCGCGCTGGTTCAGGTACTCGGCAATGCGGCTGCCCCAGAACTGGTAGAGGTTGCTGCCATGCGCGGTCTCCAGCCGGGTGCCCATTTCCAGGCGGTAGGGCTGCATGCGGTCCAGCGGACGCAGCACGCCGTACAGGCCGCTGAGGATGGCGATGTGCTGCTGCGCCCAGTCCAGGTCTTCGGCGTCCAGGCTGCGCGCCTGCAGGCCTTCATAGACATCACCGTTGAAGGCCAGCAGCGCCTGGCGGGCATTGGTGGCCGTGAAGCGAGGGCTGAAGGCCTCGTAGCGCGCCACGTTGAGCGCAGCCAGCTTGTCGCTGATGCCCATGAGTTCCGACAGTTGCTGCGGCGATTGGCGGCGCAGCACTTCGATCAGCTCCAGCGGCTGTTCGGAGAAGACGGGAAGCGTGTGTGGCAGCTTCGGCGGCAGCGGTGTGTCGTAGTCCAGCGATTTGGCGGGGGAGAGCAGCAACAGCATGGCGGGACGCAAGCTCCAGGATAGAGAGGGAGGAAAGACAGATGGACGGGGGTGGCGGCAGAAACAAACAGGGGCCGCGAGGGCCCCTGTGTCGTCACTGTCTGTGGTCAGACATGGGCCACGCCCTGCGGTTGCTGCTCGAATGGCAGCTGCAGGTCGCTCAGGTCCTTGCGTGTTTCCACGAGGATCAGAGGACCATCATCCAGCACGACCATGGGCGGGCGCTCGCGCACGACGCGCTCGGGCTGCGGTTCGGCCGCGATGGCTGCCTGCGCAGCGGCCACCTTGTCGGCATCGGAGCCCACCCATTGCAGGCCCGAGGCGGCGGCCAGCGCCTGCAGCTCGGACACGGGCAACTGGTAGGCCTGGACCTTGGGCAGGCCGCGTTCTGCGGTTGCCTCAGAGGCCTTGGCTGCAGCGGGCTCGGCTGCGGCAGAAGCAGCAGAAGCGGCAGGTGCAGCAGGTGCTGGCACGTCTGCCGTCACGGCAGGGGCCGCCACAGGGGCCGGTGCGACCGGCGCGAAGGCCGCGCTCTGCTGCTCGGGCACCGCGACGGGTTGCTGCACTTCCACAACTGCCGCAGGCTGTGCGGCCACTGTGGCTTCGGCCACGGCTTCGGGGGCCTGGACTTCGGCAGCAGAGTTGGCGGCGTTGAAGTAGCTGCGACGGGCTGGCTGCTGGTCCTGCTCGGGCACGGAGGCCTCGAAGGACTGCACGGCTTCGCCTTCGGCTTCACGCGGCGCGCGCTCTGCACGGTCACCGCGATCGCCACGCTCGCGGCGGTCACGGCCGTAGCGGTCGCGCGAACGACGCTGGCGCGGCTGCTCTTCGCCGGAGGCGGGAGCAGCGTTGTCCAGGGACTGGTCCTGCTGCTGGGCCTGGTTGTCCAGCTTTTCTTCGGACTCGGGCGCGACTTCGAACTGACGGGGCTGGCGCTCGCTGCGTTCACCGCGTTCGGCGCGATCTCCACGCTCGCCTCGTTCACCGCGCTCGCGGCGGCCTTCGCCGCGCTCCTGGCGGTCGCCACGCGGCGCGCGCTCGGGACGCTGCTCGAGGGTGCTGCCATCTGCCGCCAGGGCTGCGGAGGCGTTCACGGCCTCCAGCGGCTGGCGGTTTTCGCCGTCGCGGCTGCGCTCGCCACGGCCGCGGCGTTCGCCGCGGTCGGTGCGTTCACCGCGCTCGCCACGATCCGGGCGCTCACCACGTTCACCGCGTTCCGTGCGCTCGCCACGCTCGGCATTGCGGCGGTTGCGATCGCCACCGCCAGCCTGGCGCTCGGCGTTGGGGGCGCCTGCGCGCTCACCGCTGCGCTCGGTGCGCTCACCACCACGCTCGCCATTGCGTTCGTTGCGGCGGCCACGGCTGTCGTTGCGGCCGTCACGGCGACCTTCGCGTGCGGGGGCTTCGGCAGCCGGCACGGGCGCTGCGACCGGCGCAGGTGCCGCGCCAAAGCCGAACAGGCTCTTGAGCCAAGCAAAGAAGCCTTGTTCGCGGACCACGACGGGGGCGGCGGCCGGTGCGGGCGCTGCCGCCGTGGCTGCAGGCTTGGCGTCGCGCTGCTGGCCGTTGGCCGGGCGGTTGCGGCTGCCTTCGGGGCGAGGCTCGGCAATGGGAGCCGGCATGTCCGGCAGCACACCCTTGATCATGGGTGTCTGCTTGTTGGTGGGCTCCTGCGAGCGGCGTGTCACCGTGGTTTCGGTGTCCAGCTCTTCGGCCAGCTTGTAGCTGGCTTCCATGCTTTCCAGGCGCGCATCGTCGTGCTTGAGGCGCTCGAGCTTGTAGTGCGGCGTGTCCATGGACTTGTTGGGGACCATGATCACGTTGACGCGCTGCTTGAGTTCGATCTTGGTGATCTCGCCGCGCTTTTCGTTGAGCAGGAAGCTGGCCACTTCCACGGGCACCTGGCAGTGCACGGCGGCCGTGTTGTCCTTCATGGACTCTTCCTGGATGATGCGCAGGATCTGCAGCGCAGAGCTTTCCGTATCGCGGATATGACCGGAGCCGCCGCAGCGCGGGCAGTTGATGTGCGCGCCTTCGGACAGGGCGGGCTTGAGGCGCTGGCGGCTCATTTCCATGAGACCGAACTTGCTGATGGTGCCGAACTGCACGCGCGCACGGTCCTGGCGCAGCGCGTCGCGCAGGCGATTCTCGACTTCGCGGCGGTTCTTGCTCTCCTCCATGTCGATGAAGTCGATGACGATCAGGCCGCCCAGGTCGCGCAGGCGCATCTGGCGCGCGACTTCGTCGGCGGCTTCCAGATTGGTGCGGGTGGCGGTTTCCTCGATGTCGCCGCCCTTGATGGCGCGGGCCGAGTTCACGTCGATGGAGACCAGGGCTTCGGTGTGATCGATGACGATGGCGCCGCCCGAGGGCAGGGTCACGGTGCGCGCGTAGGCCGATTCGATCTGGTGCTCGATTTGGAAACGGCTGAACAGGGGGGCATCGTCACGGTAGCGTTTGACGCGGGCGGCATGCTCGGGCATGACGTGCTGCATGAACTGCTGCGCCTGCTCGTAGATGTCGTCGGTGTCGATGAGGATGTCGCCGATGTCGCCGTTGAAGTAGTCGCGGATGGCGCGGATCACCAGGCTCGATTCCTGGTAGATCAGGAAGGCGCCCTTGGCCGACTTGGCTGCGCCATCGATGGCGTTCCACAGCTTGAGCAGGTAGTTCAGGTCCCACTGCAGCTCGGGCGCGGTGCGGCCGATGCCGGCGGTGCGCGCAATGATGGACATGCCCTTGGGGTACTCGAGCTGGTCCATCGCCTCCTTGAGTTCGGCACGGTCCTCGCCCTCGATGCGGCGCGAGACGCCACCGCCGCGCGGGTTGTTGGGCATCAGCACCACATAGCGGCCGGCCAGCGAGATGAAGGTGGTCAGGGCCGCGCCCTTGTTGCCGCGCTCTTCCTTCTCGACCTGGACGATCAGTTCCTGGCCTTCACGGATGACTTCGTTGATGCGGGCCTGGCTGGGCGAGACGCCTTCGGCGAAATACTGCTTGGAGATTTCCTTGAAGGGCAGAAAGCCGTGGCGGTCTTCGCCGTAGTCGACGAAGCAGGCCTCAAGGCTGGGCTCCACGCGCGTGACCACGGCCTTGTAGATGTTGCCCTTGCGCTGCTCGCGTCCTTCGATCTCGATCTCGTAGTCGAGGAGCTTTTGTCCATCGACGATGGCAAGGCGCCGCTCTTCCGACTGCGTGGCGTTGATGAGCATCCGTTTCATGATGCGTTTCCTTTATTCGTTTTCTCTGGGGCGCGCCGGGGTGCAGCCTCTGCTGCCAGACCGTCACGCCTTTGACTTGTAATCAAAGACAGGCTCGCGAGGGAGCCGAGATGCCGGACTGACGCATTGAAACGAAAGGAATCGCCGAATGCCTTGCTTCTTGAGACCTGGCTCAAGTCAGCAATGGGGGCAAGGGCAGGGGGACGAGAGCGATGAGAGAGGCACGCCGTCCAGCTTCAAGCGAAGCTGCTGCACGTGCAGGGCAGGCGGGAGGCTTGGGGGCGGCAATGATCCTGGGCGCAGGCGTTTTCCTGCTCCACAGCGTGACCATCCATGCCCAAAAGATCCACATGCTCGCTTTTGATCCGCTGGCAGCGGCGGACGCCGGGTCCGACCCCTTCTGCCAGCTTGAGATTCCGTATCAGTGTTTCAATTCGTCAGCCACAACCGATGCAACGACGAACTTCGCAGGCCATCTTTTCCTGCTGTTTCGCGTGCATGACACCGGATGGCATCGACCTGCCTGTGCGGGGAAATGGTTGTTTGGACTAAACTCCATGAGAATCAACCACTTATAAATAGTTCGGCACAGGTGAAACACATTATAGAGGGCAAACCGGCAGACGACCGTTCCCTGAACGCAGCCACTGCCGCAGTGCGGCTGATCGAAGTCGATGACGATTCGGCCGGACAGCGGTTGGACAACTTTCTCATACGCCATCTCAAGGGCGTTCCCAAAACCCATGTCTATCGCATCATCCGCAGTGGAGAAGTGCGCATCAACAAGGGGCGCGTCAGTGCGGAAACCCGCGTCTCGACCGGCGATGTCGTTCGCGTGCCGCCCGTGCGCATTTCCGAAAAAGCCGCCGAAAAGGCCGAGCGGCCTGCACCCGCCAGGGATTTCCCCAGTCTGCTGGAAGACGAGCATCTGATAGCCATCGACAAGCCTGCCGGTGTGGCCGTGCACGGGGGCTCGGGCGTGAGTTTTGGCGTCATCGAGCAATTGCGCCAGGCGCGGCCGCAAAGCCGCTTTCTGGAGTTGGTGCATCGGCTCGACCGCGAGACATCCGGCATCTTGCTGGTGGCCAAGAAGCGCTCGGCGCTGACGCATCTGCAGGACCAGTTCCGCGAGCGCGAAACCGGCAAGACCTATCTGGCGCTGGTCCAGGGCACCTGGCCTGCCAATCGCAAGGTGATTGATCTGCCGCTGCACAAATACCTGCAGGCCGACGGCGAGCGCCGCGTGCGGGTGACCACGGCCGATGATCCTGACGGCATGCGCTCCGTCACGCTGGTGCGCGTTCGCAGCACGCTGGCGCCCCAGCCCCTGCTGGGTCTGCCGGCCATGAGCCTGCTGGAGGTGACCATCAAGACCGGGCGCACGCACCAGATCCGCGTGCACCTGTCCAGCCAGGGGCACCCGATTGCGGGGGATGACAAGTACGGGGACTTCGACCTGAACCGCCGGTTGCAGAAACAGGGGCTCAAACGCATGTTCCTGCACGCATGGCGGCTACAGTTCACACACCCGTCCAGTGGTGAGCGGGTGGAATTGCGCGCCGAGCTTCCCGAGGAGCTGGCCCGTTTCGCCGGCTGACGCCGGATTTGACTCCTTGCAGACATGACAACTCCTGGTTCTTCCGAGATATACCGTGCGCGCCGCTTCGACCTCATTGCCTTCGACTGGGATGGGACGCTGTCGGATTCCACCGCGGTGATCGTCAAGTGCATTCAGGCGGCCGTGGCCGATGTGGGAGGCACGCCCCCCAGCAATGAGGCGGCCTCCTATGTGATCGGCATGGCGCTGATGCCGGCATTGGCGCGTGCGGCGCCCGATGTGTCGCCCGAGAAATACCCGGAGCTGGGCAACCGCTATCGCCACCATTTCATCAAGCACCAGGACGACATCAGCCTGTTCGCCGGCGTGCTGCCCATGCTGGCGGCGCTGCGCGAGCGCGGCCACCTGCTGGCCGTGGCCACGGGCAAAAGCCGGCGCGGTCTGAACGATGCGCTGCAGGACCCGCAACTGCGCGGCATGTTCGACAGCTCGCGCACGGCGGACGAAACCGCCGGCAAGCCCAACCCGCTGATGCTGCAGGAGCTGATGGCCGAATTCGGCGTGGAGCCTGGCCGCGTGCTGATGATCGGCGACACCACGCACGACCTGGAACTGGCCCGCAATGCTGGCTGTGCCAGTGTGGGCGTGGGCTATGGCGCGCATCCCACCGACGGCTTTGGCGTGCTGCAGCCGTTGCATGTGGCGCAGAGTGTTGCGGATTTGCATCAGTGGCTGCTGGCCCATGGTTGAGTCGTCATGCCCGCGTCAGCGCGGGAATCCATGCTTGTGAGGTGCGCTGGTGACCGTTGATCGCATCGTTTTGTGTGCCAGCGAGGCCTTGCAGGAAGGTGCGAATGCCGTGCCTTTCGACGTGGTCTACGCGGGGCATGCCTGCCGCGCATTCGCCATCCGCTTCGAGGGACAGGCGCATGCCTATCTGAACCGCTGCACGCACGTGGCCATGGAGATGGACTACCAGCCAGACCGCTTTTTCGATGATTCCGGGCGTTGGTTGCTGTGCGCAACCCATGGTGCGGTCTATGCGCCGGACAGCGGCGCCTGCGCTGGCGGCCCCTGCCGTGGCGGCCTGGTGAAAATCTCCCTGAGCGAAAGCGCGGGGGTGGTGCACTGGCATACTGCCGATAACCTGAAACCCGTCGAGTTCTGACATGACTTCCCCCATACCCCCGGAAAATCCTGGCTCCGCATCGCACCCTTCCCCGGGTGCGGACCTGTGGGCCCGGGCCACGCCCGCCGCGGCGGCTGCCGATGCGCGAACGGCGGCATCGAGCGGCTGGGAGCGGGACGTTCTGGAAAAGCTGGTCTTCGCCACCATCAACGAGCAGCGCGCCTCGCGCCGCTGGCGCCTCTTCGGCCGCCTGCTGTGGACGGCACTCATCCTGGTGGTCCTGTGGGTGCTGTTTGCCAAGGACACGGCGACCACGACCAGCTCCTCTCCGCATACCGCAGTGGTCGAGGTCAAGGGCGAGATCGCTGCAGGCGCCGACGCCAGCGCGGAATTCGTGGTGGCCGCCATGCGCAGCGCCTTCGAGGACTCGGGCTCGCGTGCCGTCGTGCTGCTGATCAACTCGCCAGGCGGCAGCCCGGTGCAGGCCGGCATCATCAATGACGAAATCGTGCGGCTCAAGGGCAAGTACGACAAGCCCCTGTATGCCGTGGTGGAGGAAACCTGCGCTTCGGCTGCTTATTACATTGCTGCCGCGGCCGACGAGATCTTTGTCGACAAGGCCAGTATCGTGGGCAGCATCGGCGTGCTCATGGATGGCTTCGGCTTCACGGGCGCCATGGAAAAGCTGGGCGTGGAGCGCCGCCTGCTGACGGCTGGCGAGAACAAGGGCTTCCTGGACCCGTTCAGTCCCATGTCCGAAGCACAGCGCGCCCATGCCCATCAGATGCTGGGTCAGATCCACTCGCAGTTCATCAATGTGGTCAAGGCCGGCCGTGGCGATCGCCTGCACGAGACGCCCGAGACGTTCAGCGGCCTGTTCTGGACGGGTCAGCAGGCCGTGGAGATGGGCCTGGCCGACAAGCTGGGCAGTCTTGACTACGTGGCCCGTGAGGTGGTCAAGGCGGAAGAGGTGGTGGATTACACGCGCCGCGACAACGTGGCCGAGCGCCTGGCCAAGCGTTTTGGCGCGGCCTTCGGTGGAGGTGCCGTTCAGGCGCTGCGCTCCAGCCTTCCGTCTCTGCGCTGATTTCCCTGGCGTCTGCCAAGATGCAAAAAGCCCGCCTTCTTGTGGAAGGCGGGCTTTTTTTGCTCATCGAGTAAGACAGTCTCAGCGACCGATGGAAAACACCACCGGCGTGCGGTTGTCCGGCACTTCCTTGTGCTGGCGCCATTCGCGCACCAGACGGCTTTCGATGCGGGCGCTCTCCAGTGTCAGGCCGCAGGCCAGCGCCAAACGGGTATGGGGTTGCAGCGTCTGCAGCAGGGCCTGCCACAGCGCGGCGTTGCGGTAGGGCGTCTCTATGAACTGCTGGGTCTGGCCTTGGCGCAATGCCAGGGTTTCAAGCTCCTTGATGCGCTGAACCCGCCCGCCAGCGTCCTGCGGCAGGTACCCCACAAAGGCATAGTTCTGTCCGTTGAGTCCGCTGGCGGCCAGGGCCAGCAGCAACGACACCGGACCGATCAGGGGCACGACCCGTATGCCCAGATCATGCGCGGCGCGCACGATGGAGCTGCCGGGGTCGGCCACGGCGGGCATTCCGGCCTCGCTGACCAGTCCCATGTCGTGGCCCAGCAGCAAGGGGGCGAGCAGTGGCTTGGCATCGAAGACCGCTGCGCCCTTGTCGCCGTGGTCGCCCTTCTTGTGGGCCTCGCGCGGCAGTTCTGTGATCTGCTGGGCTTGCAAGGGTTGGGCCAGGGCGTGCAGTGCGTCAATGCGCTTCAGGTAGGCGCGCGTGCTTTTGGCGTTTTCGCAGATCCAGTGGGTCAGGCGTGCAGCGGTGCGCAGTGTTCCATCGGGCAGGACCTGCGTCAGCGGCGTTTGCTCGTCGCAGCCGAAGTCCAGCGGCGCGGGCACCAGATAGAGCGTTCCTCTGGTGGGTTGGGTTGCAGCATCGTTCATGGCAGCACGGCTCCTGCGGCGCGCAGCAACTGGCAGGTGCGGATCAGCGGCAGGCCGATCAGCGCCGTGGGGTCGTCGCTGACGATGGCATCCAGCAGGGCGATGCCCAGTCCTTCGCTCTTGGCGCTGCCTGCGCAGTCATAGGGCTGTTCGGCGCGCAGGTAGCGTTCGATCTCCGCGTCGTTGAGATCACGAAACCGGACCTGGACGGTGACCACATCGGTCTCGGCAAAGCCGCTTTCCCGGCAGACCACGCTCACGGCGGTGTGGAAATTCATCTGGCGCCCGCTCATCTGGCGCAGTTGTTCGGTGGCGCGCTCGTGGGTGCCGGGCTTGGACAGTGGCATGCCATCCAGCTCGGGTACCTGGTCGGAGCCGATGACGACGGCGCCCGGGTGCAGCGCCGCCACGGCCTGTGCCTTGGCCAGGGCCAGTCGCAACGAAAGTGCATGCGGTGTTTCGCCGGTCAGCGGTGTCTCATCGACTTCCGGGGGCACGGTCTGGAATGGTAGTTGCAGCCGCTCCAGAAGTTCGCGGCGGTAGCGTGAGGTGGAACCAAGGATCAGGGGGCGTGCCAGGCCGGGAGCCTGGGCTAAGGCGAGGTGGGAAGCTTGCATGCCCGGATTCTCTTACACTGCCCGCATGAGCAAGGAATTTTCTGCGGCCCGCCTCGATGTTCGCGCTTTTGCGCAATCGGCGGGCCATCTCCAGGGTCAGTCGGCGCTTTCGGCCTTTCCTCGTCTGGCCGAGGATGCGCAGCCGGATGCCGCTGATGGGCACGGCGAGGTGCACTGGCAGGCTGACGGCGAACTGGTCGAGCAAACCGGCGGTTCGGGCCAGGTCTGGCTGCATCTGCAGGCCGATGCTGTCGTTCCGATGGTGTGCCAACGCTGCCTCACTGTGGCACCCATCTCCCTCCAGGTCGATAGGTCTTTCCGCTTTGTTGCGGACGAGACCACGGCCGAGTCCGAGGATGACGAGAGCGACGAGGACCTGCTGGTGCTCAGCCGCGAATTCAACCTGCTTGAACTCATAGAGGATGAGCTGCTCATGGAGTTGCCCGTGGTGCCACGCCACGACAGCTGCCCCGAGCCGGTGAGCATGCAGTCCAGCGACGCAGACTTCGAGCAGGCCATCGAGGACAAGCCCAATCCATTTGCCGTGCTGCGCGGGCTGGATGTGGGCAAGTCAGCCGACTGATTGCGATGTCCGGAAAAAAGGCCGAGGCCGGGAAAAGCGATTGCGCTATAATCAAGGGCTTCGCGCGAAACCCCCTCGTGTCTTTAATGGGCTGATCGCGTTTTTTACCAACCCTTTTCAGATACACAGGAGCCATCATGGCTGTTCAGCAGAACAAGAAGTCCCCCTCCAAGCGCGGTATGCACCGTTCGCACAACGCACTGAATGTGCCTGGCATTGCCGTGGAACCCACCACCGGTGAAACCCATCTGCGTCACCACATCAGCCCCAACGGCGTGTACCGCGGCCGTCAAGTGCTGAAGAACAAGTCCGAAGCCTGATCTTCGACCGTTCCCGCAGGGCCCGCGGCTACAGTTTTCGTAGCGCGGGCTTTTGTTTTTTCTGATGGTTGCTCCTATCTTTCCAGGCCTTGCAACAGGCTTGCCAGTCGCACATGATCACTTTGGCCGTTGACTGCATGGGGGGTGATCACGGCCCCCGCGTCACGCTTGCGGCGTGCCGCCAGTTCCTCGATTCCCACCCCGATGCCCGGCTGCTGCTGGTTGGCCAGCCCGATGCGCTGGCTGGCTTTGCGCATGAGCGCGCCAGTGTGGTGCCGGCCTCGGAAGTGGTCGGCATGGATGATCCGATCGAGATGGCGCTGCGCAGGAAGAAGGATTCCTCCATGCGCATCGCCATCCAGCAAGTCAAGGATGGCGCGGCTGCCGCTGCTGTGTCGGCTGGAAACACGGGTGCGCTGATGGCCATCTCGCGCTACCTGCTCAAGACACTCGATGGCATTGATCGCCCTGCCATCGCGCCCCAGTTGCCCAATGCCAAGGGCGAGGCCACCACGGTGCTGGACCTGGGTGCCAATGTGGACTGCTCGGCCGAGCATCTGCTGCAGTTCGCCGTCATGGGCTCGGCCCTGGTGTCTGCCCTGAACAACGAAGAGGCACCCTCGGTGGGTCTGCTCAACATTGGCGAGGAGCAGATCAAGGGCAGCGAGGTCATCAAGCGCGCTGGCGAACTGCTGCGCGCGGCCGGCAAGGCCGGTCATCTGAATTTCTACGGCAACGTCGAAGGCAACGACATCTTCAAGGGCACGACCCAGGTCGTGGTCTGTGATGGCTTTGTGGGCAACGTGGCTCTCAAGTCTTCCGAGGGCGTGGCGTCCATGATCTCCAATGCCCTCAAGCAGGAGTTCAAGCGCAACATCTTCACCAAAATGGCGGCCATCGTTGCCTATCCGGTGCTAACTGCTTTGATGAGGCGCGTGGATCATCGCCGCTACAACGGCGCGGCGCTGCTGGGCCTTCGCGGGCTGGTCTTCAAAAGCCATGGATCGGCCGATGCCTTGGCTTTCGAGCACGCGCTGAAGCGCGCGTATGATGCGGCCCGCAACAACCTGCTCGACCGTGTCCGTACCCGTATCTCCGCAGCCCTGCCTCTGTTGCTGGCTGCGCAGTCGGAATCGGGACCGTCGGCGCCCTAATACAGATGAGACGCTACGCACGCATCACCGGCACGGGCAGTTACCTGCCACCCCGCCGACTCACCAATCACGATCTGGCAGCCGAACTGGCCCAGCGCGGAATCGAGACCTCGGACGAGTGGATCGTCGAGCGCACCGGCATCCATGCCCGACACTTTGCCGCGCCAGAAGTGGCCAGCAGCGATCTGGCCTTGGAGGCATCGAAGAAGGCGCTGGAAGCCGCCGGCTGCCAGCCGCAGGATATCGATTTGATCATCGTCGCCACATCGACGCCGGACATGGTCTTCCCGTCCACGGCATGCATCCTGCAAAACAAGCTCGGCGCCAATGGCTGTGCGGCCTTTGATGTGCAAGCCGTATGCAGCGGCTTTGTCTACGCCCTCACCGTGGCCGACGCCATGATCCAGTCCGGCGCTGCGAGCCGCGCGCTGGTGGTGGGCTCCGAAGTATTCAGCCGCATCCTGGACTTCAACGACCGGACGACCTGCGTGCTGTTCGGTGACGGTGCCGGAGCCGTGGTGCTGGAGGCGTCCGAGCAGCCAGGCATCCTGGCTTCCGACCTGCATGCCGACGGCAAGCATGTCGGCATCCTGTGCGTGCCAGGCAATGTCTCCGGTGGCCAGATCCTCGGTGATCCGCTGCTGAAGATGGATGGGCAGGCCGTGTTCAAGCTGGCGGTCGGCGTGCTGGAGAAGGCTGCTCGCGCCACGCTGGACAAGGCAGGGCTCACCGATGCCGACATCGACTGGCTGATCCCCCATCAGGCCAATATCCGCATCATGCAAAGCACGGCGCGCAAGCTCAAGCTGTCCATGGACAAGGTGGTGGTGACGGTGGACCAGCATGGCAACACGTCGGCTGCCTCGATCCCCCTGGCGCTGGACCACGGCGTGCGCAGTGGCCAGGTCAAGCCCGGTCAGACCGTGCTGCTGGAAGGTGTTGGCGGCGGCTTCACCTGGGGCGCGGTACTTCTCAAGATGTGATGCGGGATGCCTGCCTGAGGGCAGGTGCCCATGGCGCGGCCTTTATTTTTGAAAATCATGAAGAAGTTTGCATTCGTCTTTCCTGGTCAGGGTTCGCAATCGGTAGGCATGCTCGACGGATGGGGTGACCATCCCGTCGTGGCCCAGACCTTGGTCGAAGCCTCCGATGCCCTCGGCGAAAACATCGGCCAGCTGATCCAGCAGGGGCCGAAGGAAGCTCTGGCGCTCACCACCAATACCCAGCCCGTGATGCTGGTGGCCGGTGTGGCTGCCTGGCGCGTCTGGCAGGCCGAAGGCGGCGCGCTGCCCGACGTTGTGGCGGGCCACTCGCTGGGTGAGTACTCGGCCCTGGTCGCGTCAGGTGTGCTGACCCTGGCCCAGGCTGCGCCGCTGGTGCGGCTGCGCGCGGCTGCCATGCAGGAGGCCGTTCCCGTGGGAACCGGTGCCATGGCTGCCATCCTGGGGCTGGATGCCGACAAGGTGCGCGCAGGCTGCGCAGAAGTCACGGCGGCATTGGGTGGTGCGGAAGTCGTCGAGGCCGTGAATTTCAACGACCCCTCGCAGACCGTGATTGCCGGCAGCAAGGCGGCTGTCGAGAAGGCCTGCGAGGCCCTCAAGGCCGCAGGCGCCAAACGTGCGCTGCCGCTGCCGGTGTCGGCGCCTTTCCATTCCAGCCTGATGAAGCCTGCGGCCGAAAAGCTCAAGGCGGCGCTGGCTGCCACCGTGCTGGCTGCGCCGCGCATCCCAGTGCTCAACAACATCGACGTGACTGTGCAGCAGGATGCCGACGCCATTCGCGATGCGCTGTATCGCCAGGCCTTCGGCCCGGTGCGCTGGGTGGAATGCGTTCAGGCCATGAAGGCCCGCGGCGTCGTCCACCTCGTCGAGTGCGGTCCCGGCAAGGTGCTGATGGGCCTGACCAAGCGGATTGACGCGGACCTGACGGCCGCTGCCCTCTATGACCCGGCCACGCTGGCCGACGTGAAAGAATCCCTCGCATGACTGACAACCAGAACAAGCCCCAGGTTGCCCTGGTGACGGGTGCCTCGCGCGGCATCGGTGCCGCCATTGCCCAGGAGCTGGCAGCACGCGGCTACCGCGTGATCGGCACGGCCACCACCGATGGTGGTGCCGAGAAGATCAGCCAGGCCCTGTCGGCCCATGAAGGCTGCCGTGGCGTGAACCTCAATGTCACGGACGTGACCGCCGTCGATGCCCTGATCGACAGCATCGTCAAGAATGACGGTGGCCTGCATGTGCTGGTCAACAATGCCGGCATCACGCGCGACACCCTGGCCATGCGCATGAAGGACGATGACTGGGATGCGGTGATCGACACCAATCTCAAGGCGGTTTTCCGAGTCAGCCGTACGGCCATTCGGCCCATGATGAAGCAGCGCTTCGGACGCATCATCAACATCACCAGCGTCGTTGGTGCCTCCGGAAACCCCGGTCAAGCCAACTATGCAGCTGCCAAGGCCGGCGTTGCCGGCATGACGCGTGCGCTGGCCCGTGAACTGGGCAGCCGCGGCATCACGGTCAATTGCGTGGCTCCGGGCTTCATCGCCACCGACATGACGGCGGAGCTGCCTGAAGAGCAGAAAAATGCCCTGAAATCGCAGATCGCCATGGGTGATCTGGGCCAGCCCAGCGACATCGCCCATGCCGTGGCCTATCTCGCATCGGCGGGCGCAGGCTACGTCACCGGCCAGGAATTGCACGTCAACGGCGGCATGTACATGTAAGCGCTGCGGCGGCTGCGGGCAGATCCCTGCCAGAAGCCGCCGTTGCTTGCAACCGAAGAGGCCGTTTCCTCGCGACGGCCGGCTGAAGAGGGCGTAAGGTCCGAAACGGCTAGAATCGCGGGTTCATTCACAACCCCCAGAGGGAAACCATGAGCGATATCGAAGCACGTGTCAAAAAAATCATTGCCGAACAACTCGGCGTTGAAGAGTCTCAAGTCACCAACGAAAAGGCCTTCGTGGCTGATCTGGGTGCTGACTCCCTGGACACGGTGGAGCTGGTGATGGCCCTGGAAGATGAATTCGGCATCGAGATCCCCGACGAAGACGCGGAAAAGATCACGACGGTGCAAAACGCCATCGACTACGCCAACACCCACCAGAAGGCCTGACAGGGCCCTGACCCGAGCGATCAGCAGAAGGTTTTACGCATGAGCCGTCGTCGCGTTGTCGTGACCGGCCTGGGTTGCATCTCCCCCGTGGGTAACACGGTGGGCGACGCCTGGGCCAATCTTTTGGCCGGCCAGTCCGGCATTGACCTCATCACCAAGTTCGATGCCTCGAACTTTGCCTGCAAGATTGCGGGCGAGGTCAAGGGATTCGATGTGGAGTCGTACATGAGCGCCAAGGATGCGCGCTCCATGGACACCTTCATCCATTACGGCATCGCTGCTGCGGCGCAAGCCGTGCAGGACTCAGGTCTGCCCACGGGCGAGGCCTTGTCGGATGATCTGGCTACGCGCATCGGCTGTGTGATCGGTTCGGGCATCGGCGGCTTGCCGCTGATCGAGAACACCCACGCAGAACTGGCTGCGCGCGGACCGCGCCGCATCACGCCGTTCTTCGTGCCTGCCTCCATCATCAACATGGTGGCTGGCCATGTGTCCATGCGGTTTGGCTTCAAGGGGCCGAATCTCGCCGTGGTGACTGCCTGCACGACCGGGCTGCACTGCATAGGCGAAGCAGGACGCATGATCGAATACGGCGATGCCGATGTGGTGGTGGCTGGTGGCACGGAAGCCACGGTCTCCCCGCTGGGCGTCGGCGGCTTTGCCGCCATGCGCGCACTGTCCACGCGCAATGATGATCCCAAGGCCGCCTCGCGTCCCTGGGACAAGGACCGCGACGGCTTTGTGCTGGGTGAAGGTGCAGGCGTGCTGGTGCTGGAAGAGTACGAGCATGCCAAGGCCCGCGGTGCCAAGATCTATGCTGAACTGTGCGGCTACGGCATGAGTGCCGATGCCGGCCACATGACGGCGCCCAACATGGACGGCCCGCGCCGCGCCATGCTGTCAGCTCTGCGCAACGCCGGCATCAACGCCGACCAGATCGATTATCTGAATGCGCACGGCACATCCACGCCGCTGGGCGACCTCAACGAGACCAATGCCATCAAGGCGGCTCTGGGCGATCACGCCAAGAAAATCGTTGTCAGCTCGACCAAGTCCATGACCGGTCACCTGCTGGGTGGCGCTGGCGGCATCGAGAGCGTCTTCACCGTGCTGGCATTGCACGAGCAGAAGATTCCCCCGACCATCAATCTGGACAACCAGGATCCCGAGTGCGATCTCGACTACTGCGCCAACACGGCACGGGATGCGAAGATCGAAGTGGCAGTGAAAAACAACTTCGGGTTCGGCGGCACCAACGGAACGCTGGTGTTCAAGCGAATCTGAGGCCTGCACGCCTCACCATGAAAAGCCCGCCCCGCAAGGGAGCGGGCTTTTTTATTTCTCCCATGGGTCAGGGCGCGTCCGGCAGGGGTGGGATGCATGTCAGACATGCTGCGGTTTTGCGACACTGCAGGCATGACGTCACGCCATGCCCCGCCCGCAGTCCGCCATCCGCTGAATCCACCACGGGGGTCGGTCGCATGCCTGTGCGCGCTTTGGCTGCTGGCGGCCATGCTTTTGCTGGCGTGGGCGCTTGATCTACAGTCCGGATGGGGGCCTGCCGTCGTGGCTGTCACGGGTTCTCTGGTTGCAGCTTCAGGCATGTGGCATGGATGGCGCGCCCTGGGCAGAGGCTTTGTTGCATGGGATGGCGCGCAGTGGTGGCTTGGTGAGGCAGCCGCTGCCCACGATGCGCAGCCGGTGCTGCTGCAGGTGCGCGCTGACGGTGGTCAATGGCTATGGGCGCAGGCCAGACCCGTTACGACGGGGTCTTTGCGCTGGCGAAGCTCCCGCTGGCTGCTGCTGTCTTACAGGCAGAGTCCTGAAACCTGGGGTGATTTGCGGCGTGCTGTATATTTCCCGCCCAGACCTACAGAACGCGCGCAGTGACTGCGCCAGGGCCGCCACGGCCCGTCTTCACCGATTTCATGACGCCTCCCGAATTCCCGCCTTCTTCTGCCGACAGCGACCTGGCTCTGGTCGAGCGCACCAACGCAGGAGACATGCGGGCCTTCGAGCTGCTGGTCATCAAGTACCAGCGCCGCATCGAGCGCCTCATTGGCCGCATGGTGCGCGACGTGGACCTGGTGCCTGACATTGCGCAGGAAACCTTCATCCGGGCCTATCGGGCGCTGCACCAGTTCCGGGGTGATGCCCAGTTCTACACCTGGCTGTATCGCATCGCCGTGAATACCGCCAAGAAGGCGCTGCTGGACATGAAGCGCTCGCCGCTGATCACCGAAAGCGCGTTACACAACGGGGATGACGATGATGAAACTTCCCGGCTCAGCCAGGAACTAACCACCGAAGAAACACCCGAAACGATCCTGGCGGCCCAGGAAATTGCCCAGGCAGTCAACGCCGCCATGGAGGCCTTGCCCGAAGATCTCCGTCAAGCCGTCACGTTGCGGGAAATCGAAGGCCTGAGCTACGAGGAAATCTCGAACGCCATGGGTTGTCCCATAGGCACCGTGCGTTCACGCATCTTCCGTGCACGCGAAGCGATTTCAGCGAGAGTCAAGCCTTTGCTGGAGCGCCAGTCTGGCAAGCGGTGGTAGCAACGGGTGATGGCCATCGGGTGGCGCATTTTTTGGGTACAGGGTCTCAGAGCAGACAGGCAGGTGATTGATCATGAATGACGATCTGACGAAGCGCGAACAATTGTCGGCATTGGCTGATGGCGAACTCTCTGCCGCGGAGCTGCAGGCCGCGCTGGCCTATGCGCAAAGCGATGCAGGCCAGCAGGAATGGCGCATGTACCACCTGGTGGGCGATGTGCTGCGCTCCCCTGAGCTGGCGCACCACAGCCGGCACGATCTGCTTTCCGGAATCCGCTCCCAGTTGGCCAACGAGCCGCGCCGCCCCCTGGTTCCCGTCGCCGCAGACGAGCTGGAGCAGGTCGCGCGCCCGGCGCACGGCAGGGCCGTCGTCAATGGCGCGCCGCTGCACGATGCAGCCAATGCGTCGGTATTCCGCTGGAAGATGGCTGCGGGTTTTGCTTCCGTGGCGGCCGTGGCTGCCATTGGCTGGAGCGTGATGCTCGGCGCGCCTGCAGGCCCCGGCGCGGCGCCGGGCCGGGCATTGGCCGCCCTTGAAACGGGGGCGCCTGCAGCGGCTGCTGTCGCTGGAAATGCCCAGGACTTCCCTCTCGGAGATACGGCCCAATCCTCTTCGGTGGTGGCTGTGGCAGGCCCTTACGGCCAAAGCGTCATGCTGCGTGATCCGCGCCTGGATGCGCTGCTGGCCTCCCATCCGCAATACAGTGGTCCGGCCACGTTGCAGATGCCGGCCAGCTTCCTGCGCAATGCCAACTTCGCCTCGGCACCGCGCGCGAACCAGCGCTGAATCCCGCAGGAGAGCATGACTCTCCTGCCTTCTTTTGCACCCGCGTCCAGCCGTTCGGCATTGAAATGGACGCGGGTGCAGTCATTTGTGGCCCATGCACGGCGGTTCGCGCCGCATGCATGCTGCCGATTCGGGAACTAACAGCGTCTTTCAGGCTTCTGAGCCATCGTCTGGCCGGTGGATGCCGGGACTGCGCCAGAATGTGGCGTTCGTCCGAGATGCAAGTCGGCACCGCGTATCTGAACAGGCCGCCCGGGCGCAATGGGCACGGGGGCAACACAATGATTGAGAAGGAAAGGATCACCATGACCACAGTTCGATGGAAGACGCTGCAGTCCTGCACACTGGCAGGCGTTCTGGCGCTGGCTGCTGGCAGCGCCTCAATGCTGGTGCCGGTGAGTGCCGCTCATGCGCAAAGCGGTGCCGTGGTGCGGGGTCTGCCGGACTTCACCGACCTGGTCGAGCAGGTAGGGCCTTCCGTGGTCAACATCCGCACGTTGGAGAAGGCGTCGGCCAACTCTGCCGAGGCGCTGGGCATGGATGAGGACATGCTCGAGTTCTTCCGCCGCTTCGGCCTGCCCGTGCCCAATGTGCCGCGCCAACGCCCCCAGCCGCGTTCACAGCCTGACGAGGAACAGCCGCGTGGCGTGGGGTCGGGCTTCATCCTGACGGCGGACGGCTTTGTGATGACCAATGCCCACGTGGTCGAAGGTGCTGACGAGGTCATCGTCACGCTGACCGACAAGCGTGAGTTCAAGGCCAAGATCGTGGGCAGCGACAAGCGCACCGACGTGGCTGTGGTCAAGATCGATGCCACCGGACTGCCCGCCGTGAAGATCGGCGACGTGAACCGTCTCAAGGTCGGTGAGTGGGTGATGGCCATCGGATCGCCCTTCGGCCTCGACAACTCGGTCACCGCAGGCATCGTCAGCGCCAAGCAGCGCGACACGGGAGACTATCTGCCCTTCATCCAGACCGATGTGGCCATCAATCCCGGCAACTCGGGCGGCCCGTTGCTGAACATGCGCGGCGAGGTCGTGGGCATCAATAGCCAGATCTATTCGCGTTCCGGCGGTTTCATGGGGATCAGCTTCGCGATTCCGATCGACGAGGCCGTGCGCGTCAGCGACCAACTGCGCGCCACCGGCAAGGTCACGCGAGGGCGCATCGGCGTGCAAATCGGGCAGGTCACCAAGGACATTGCCGAATCCATCGGCCTGGGCAAGGCTCAGGGTGCGCTGGTCTCTGCCGTGGAACCCGATTCCCCAGCCGCCAAGGCCGGCGTCGAGGCGGGTGACGTGATCATCAAGTTCGATGGGAAGGCCATTGAGAAGGTCGCCGACCTGCCGCGTCTGGTGGGCAATACCAAGCCCGGAACGCGCAGCACCATCACGGTATTCCGCCGCGGAGCCGCCAAGGATCTGACCATGGTGATCGCCGAAGTCGAGCCCGATGGCGCTCCCCAGGCAAAGGCTGCAGGCAAGGGCAGCACCCTGGTCTCCCAGTCGCTGGGCCTGACGCTGGCCGAACTCACGGATGCCCAGAAAAGGGAATTGGGCATCAAGGGCGGTGTCCGCGTGACGGCCGCTGTCGAGGCGGCAGCACGCGCAGGCCTGCGCGAAGGTGATGTGATCCTGCAACTGGCCAATGTCGAGATCACGGGGCTCAAGAGCTTCGAGGCCACGCTGGCCAAGGTGGACAAGAGCAAGCCGGTGAACCTTCTGGTGCGCCGCGGCGAATGGGCTCAGTACGTGCTCATCCGTCCTGCCCGCTGAGGGGCTGGGGCAGGTCGGTTTTTCGGGGTCCTGGGGAATACCCTCGGAATCCGGACCAAGGCCTGCCCATGCCCCTTGGGGCATTGGGTAAAATGCCCCACCAAAGCGTGACGGCTCAAGGCGTCAGAAACCTGTTTTCAAAGAGGATTGTTGCGGTGCAAAAGCACCGCACTATCCGGTGATCGACGGGCTAGAAATGGCTTGTCGGGTCTGTTGATAAACTGTTGATAAATAATTGTGACAGATCAAGCCCGGAGCTTTGCAGGCCTTGTCAGGGCTTGGTTTCCAGCCCTTTTTGCCTACAATAAAGTCCCAACTATCGCAGTTGCCAGAGATTGTTGGTTCGGGGCGCGTCGTTCATGGACGCGCCCTTTTTTCTTGCGCGCCGACCCTGTCGTTTTCCACTTTCACTAGCAGTCCTTCTCGTTGATGAACCACATCAGAAATTTTTCCATCATTGCGCACATCGACCATGGCAAGTCGACGCTGGCCGACCGCCTGATCCAGCGTTGCGGAGGCCTGGCTGACCGTGACATGGAAGCCCAGGTGCTGGACTCGATGGATATCGAGAAAGAGCGCGGCATCACCATCAAGGCGCAGACGGCTGCCCTGCAGTACAAGGCCAAGGATGGTCAGGTCTACAACCTCAACCTCATCGACACGCCCGGCCACGTGGACTTCTCGTACGAAGTCTCGCGTTCCCTGTCGGCCTGCGAGGGAGCGCTGCTGGTGGTGGACGCCTCTCAGGGCGTAGAGGCACAGACCGTGGCCAACTGCTATACCGCGCTGGATCTCGGCGTGGAGGTGACGGCCGTTCTCAACAAGATGGATCTGCCGCAGGCCGACCCCGACAACGCCAAGGCCGAGATCGAGGACGTCATCGGCATCGATGCCAGCGATGCCATTCCCTGCTCGGCCAAGACCGGCATGGGCATCGACGAGATCCTGGAGGCCGTGGTTGCCAAGGTGCCGCCGCCCAAGGGCAATCCCAATGGCCAACTGCGCGCCATGATCATCGACAGCTGGTTCGACACTTACGTGGGCGTCGTGATGCTGGTGCGCGTGGTCGATGGTGAACTCAAGCGTGGCGAGCGCTTCAAGATGATGGCTTCGGGCGCTGCCTACGAAGCCAACAACCTGGGCGTGTTCACTCCGGCCGACGTGCCGCGCGACGCGCTGCGCGCCGGCGAGGTGGGTTACATCATCGCCGGCATCAAGGAACTCAAGGCAGCCAAGGTGGGCGACACCATCACGCTGGAAAAGAAGCTTCCCAACAATCTGGGCCCTGCCACCGAGGCCCTGCCCGGCTTCAAGGAAATCAAGCCCCAGGTGTTCGCGGGTCTGTACCCCACCGAAGCCAGCGAATATGACCAGCTGCGCGATGCGCTGGAAAAGCTGCAGCTCAACGATTCGTCCCTGCAGTTCGAGCCTGAAGTCTCGCAGGCGCTGGGCTTCGGCTTTCGCTGCGGCTTCCTGGGCCTGCTGCACATGGAAATCGTGCAGGAGCGCCTGGAGCGCGAATTCGACCAGGACCTGATCACCACCGCGCCCAGCGTGGTCTACGAAGTGGTCAAGGGCGATGGCGAGGTCATCCAGGTCGAGAACCCGTCCAAGATGCCCGATGCCGGCCGTATCGAGGAGGTGCGCGAGCCCATCGTGACCGTGCACCTGTACATGCCGCAGGACTATGTGGGCCCGGTGATGACGCTGGCCAACCAGAAGCGCGGCGTGCAGATCAACATGCAGTACCACGGTCGCCAGGTGATGCTCACCTATGAGATGCCGCTGGGCGAGATCGTGCTGGACTTCTTCGACAAGCTCAAGTCGGTCTCGCGCGGCTATGCCTCCATGGACTACGAGTTCAAGGAGTACCGCGCCTCCGACGTGGTCAAGGTGGACATCCTGCTCAACGGCGAGAAGGTCGATGCGCTGTCCATCATCGTGCACCGCTCCCAGGCCACGTACCGCGGCCGGGCCGTGGTGGCGAAGATGCGCGAGATCATCAGCCGCCAGATGTTCGACGTGGCCATCCAGGCCGCCGTCGGCGCCAACATCATTGCTCGGGAAACCGTCAAGGCCATGCGCAAGAACGTGCTGGCCAAGTGCTATGGCGGCGACATCACCCGCAAGCGCAAGCTGCTGGAGAAGCAAAAGGCTGGCAAGAAGCGCATGAAGCAGATCGGTTCGGTGGAAGTGCCTCAGGAGGCCTTCCTGGCCATCTTGCAAGTGGAGGATTGATGCAAGCCATGCAATGGATTACGGCCGTCGTGCTGGCGGCTTTCGTGGGCTATATCGGCGCCTGGTACACGGGCGTCATCGAGGGCAACTTCGCGTTGCTGCTGTTCCTGGCCACCGTGGTCACTGGCCTGTACTGGGTGGCCGAACGGCTGTATTTCCTGCCCCGCCGCCGCCGCGCCGCCGTGGCCATCGAGGAGGCTGCCGTGGCGCGCCGCGCAGAACTCGACCGCATGGGCATCGCCAAGACCGACATCGAGGTGTCGGAAGAGGCCAGGGGCCGCATCCTCATGCAGCCCTGGTGGCTGGACTGGACCGCGGGCCTGTTCCCCGTGATCGCCATCGTCTTTGTCCTGCGCTCGTTCCTGTTCGAGCCGTTCAAGATTCCCTCGGGCTCCATGATCCCCACGCTGCTCGTGGGCGACCTGATCCTGGTGAACAAGTTCACCTACGGAGTGCGCCTGCCGGTGATCAACACCAAGATCACCCAGGGCCAGCCGCTGCAGCGCGGCGATGTGGTGGTGTTCCGCTATCCTCCGCAACCCAGCCTGGACTACATCAAGCGCGTGGTGGGCCTGCCGGGTGACGAGATCTCCTATCTGAACAAGCGGCTGACGGTCAATGGCAAGGAAGTCCCGGTCAGCGAACTGCCGGACTTCTTCGACAAGGACGCGATGCGCTACTTCAAGCAGTACGAGGAGTCGCTGGGCGACAAGCCGCACCGCATGATCGTGAACCAGGACGTGCCCGCCTTCATCCAGGGCGCCAGCGGCTTCGAGTTCCGCGAGAACTGCCGCTACAGCGTCGAAGGCATCACCTGCAAGGTGCCCGAGGGCCAGTACTTCATGATGGGAGACAACCGCGACAATTCGCTGGATTCCCGCTACTGGGGCTTTGTGCCCGACAAGAACATCGTGGGCCGGGCCTTCTTCGTCTGGATGAACTTCGGGGATTTCAAGCGCATCGGCGGCTTCCATTGATCACATGCATGCCTGAGGGCCGGGTGCCCCCAGGCATGCGCGAGGGATTCACATCGGAGGAGGAAAAAGCATGTTGACATCGAACAACCGGCGTTCGCGCCAGCGCGGTCTGTCCTTTCTGGGACTGGTGTTTGTGATTGCCCTGGGCGTGGGTGTGGTGGCCGTGGGCGCACAATCCGTGCCGGTCTTCCTGGAGTATCAGGCCATCGTCAAGGCCGCCAACAAGGCGGCCCGCGAAGGCAATTCCGTGGCTGACGTTAAAGCCGGCTTCAATCGCTCAGCCCAGATCGACGACATCAAATCGATTACGGGGGAGGACCTCGAAGTGACCAAAATCAATGACCGTGTGGTGGTGGGGTTCGAATATTCGCGCGAGATCCATCTCGTGGGCCCCGCCTACCTGACTTACCGTTTTAAGAAGCAGACCCAATAGGTGCCTCCCTTACTGAATGCGCTGCAGCTGAGGCTGCAGCATCAATTTGCCGAGCCTGCATTGCTGCAGCGTGCCGTCACGCACCGCAGTTTCTCGGCAGACAACAACGAGCGCCTGGAATTCCTCGGTGACTCGGTGCTGAATCTTGCCATTTCCAGCCTGCTCTACCAGCGGCTCAGTTCCATGCCCGAGGGCGATCTGTCCCGCGTGCGCGCCAACCTGGTCAAGGAAGGCACGCTGCACCAGATCGCGCTGAGGCTGCAGTTGCCCGATCTGCTGCGCCTGGGCGAAGGCGAATCCAAGTCGGGCGGCAAGCAACGCCCCTCCATCCTGGCCGATGCGGTCGAGGCCCTGATCGGCGCAGTGTATCTGGACGCCGGCTACGCTGCGGGCGAGAAGGTGGTACACCATCTCTTCGAGGGCGTGGACATCAACCCCCACATGCGCGCAGCCGAAAAGGATGCGAAGACGGCCCTGCAGGAATGGCTGCAGGGGCGGCGCATGAAGCTGCCGCAGTACGAAGTGGTTGCCACCACGGGCGCCGCCCATCGTCAGACCTTCGAGGTGGCCTGCGCGATTGCCGAGTTGCAACTGCAGGCCAGGGGAACGGGTGCCTCGCGCAGGGCCGCCGAGCAGACGGCTGCCACAGCCATGCTGGAACTATTGAAAGCAAGACACGCATGAACCAAGACAAACCCCCGGCGCCGGCACAGACCGCCGCCGAACTCGACGCCCTGCTGGCTGCGGCCAAGCCCGGCGCTGGCGCAGCTCGCACGGCATCCGCTGCTGATGACACCCCGACACCCGAGGTGCCGACCGGCCCGCAGCGCTGCGGCCTGATCGCCATCGTCGGCAAGCCCAATGTGGGCAAGTCCACGCTGATGAATGCGCTGGTGGGCCAGAAGATCAGCATCACCTCGCGCAAGGCGCAGACCACGCGCCACCGCATCACGGGCATTCGCACGCGCGCCGCGACGCAGTTCATCTTTGTCGATACGCCGGGTTTCCAGACCAAGCACAGCACGGCACTGAACAAGTCGCTCAACAAGACCGTGATGGGCGCCATCGGCGACGTGGACCTGATCCTGTTCGTCGTGGAAGCCGGCCAGTTCACGCTGGCCGATGCCAAGGTGCTGTCGCTGTTCAAGCCTGGCATCCCCACGCTGCTGATTGCCAACAAGCTGGACACCGTGGGCCGCCGTGCCGAGATCGCCCCCTGGCTCAAGGGCATGCAGGAGCGCCATCCGTTCGCCGAGTTCGTGCCCATGTCGGCCAAGAACAGGGGAGACATCGAGCGCCTGTTCGGCATCTGCGAGAAGTACCTGCCCGAGCAGGACTGGATGTACGCCGCCGACGAGCTGACCGACCGCAGCGAGAAGTTCCTCGCCTCGGAGACCGTGCGCGAGAAGCTGTTCCGATTCACGGGCGACGAGCTGCCCTACACCTCCACGGTGGTCATCGACAAGTTCGAGGAAGAGGCCAGCAAGCAGCACAAGCGTTTCATCCGCGTGGCGGCCACCATCGTGGTCGAGCGCGACGGCCACAAGGCCATGATCATCGGAGAGAAGGGCGAGCGCCTCAAGCGCATCAGCACCGAGGCGCGCCAGGAGCTGGAAAAGCTCATGGATGCCAAGGTCTTCCTCGAAGTCTGGGTCAAGGTCCGCTCCGGCTGGGCCGACGACGAAGCCCGCGTGCGTTCGTTCGGCTACGAGTGAGCACCCTTACCGCAAGGCCCTGGGTCCATGGCTAGCGCCAAGCGTGTCTCGGACGAGCCGGCCTTCGTCCTGCACAGCTACGACTGGAGCGAGTCCAGCCTGATCCTTGAGGTCTTCACGCGTCACCGGGGCCGCGTGGCGCTGGCGGCCAAGGGCGTCAAGCGGCCGACCTCGAACTTTCGCCCCGTGCTGCTGCCGCTGCAGCCGCTGAGCCTGAGCTACAGCCTGGGCGGCGAGGGCAATGGCGAGATCCATACCCTCAAGGGCGCAGAGTGGGTGGGCGGGCATGTCATGCCCCAGGGTGACGCCCTGCTGTCGGGCCTGTACCTCAACGAGCTGCTGATGCGCCTGCTGGCGCGCGACGATCCCTACGCGGCGCTGTTCGACATCTATGCCGGCGTGGTGCGCGTGCTGGCAGGCCAGCATGGCGATGCCATCGAGCCCGTGCTGCGCACCTTCGAGCTGCTGCTGCTGCGCGAATTGGGCCATCTGCCTGCCTTGAATGAGGAAAGCGCCACGCTGGCGCCGCTGGCCGAGGGGCGTCGCTATGCGCTGGTGGCCGAAGGCGGCCTGCGCCCGGCGCTGCAGGGCGAGCGCGCCGTGCTGGGCGCTGCGCAGTGGCAGGCCATTGAAAGCGCGCTGCAGGCACGGCAGGCCTTCAACGCCACACTGCATGTGGTGGCCCAGCCCGAGGCGGCGCTGGCCCTCAAGCCCCAACTGAGGGCCTTGCTGCAATACCATTGCGGCAGTCCCATGCTGCGCACCCGCCAGCTGATGATGGATCTGCAATCGCTATGAATCTTTCCCACGCTTCGCAGCGCACGGCGCTGTCGGTCAATGTCAACAAGGTTGCGCTGCTGCGCAACACGCGCCATCTGGGCATTCCCAGCGTGACGCGCGCCGCGCGCATCTGCCTGGAGGCCGGTGCCCAGGGCATCACCATCCATCCGCGTCCCGACCAGCGCCATATCCGCAGCGAAGATGTCTATGAACTGCATGCGCTGATGAAGCATTGGCCGCAGGCGGAGTTCAACATCGAGGGCAACCCGACGCAGAACCTGATGGACTTCATCCGGGCCACGCGCCCGCACCAGGCCACCTTCGTGCCCGACAGCGAGGACCAGTTCACCAGCGACCATGGCTGGAACTTCCCGCAGGATGCCGAGCGCCTGAAGCCGCTGATCGCCGAATGCCGCCAACTCGGCGTGCGCGTCAGCCTGTTCATGGACCCGGTTCCCGCACAGATGGCCGCTGCGCGCGCCGCAGGCGCCGACCGGGTCGAGCTGTACACCGAGCCCTATGCGGCCGCCTGGGGCACGGCAGACCAGGAAGTTCAACTGCAGGCCTACGCGGCGGCGGCCCAGGCTGCGCTGGACGCCGGGCTGGGCATCAATGCCGGCCATGACCTCAGCCGCGACAACCTGGCCGCCTTCGTGGCGCGCGTGCCGGGCCTGCTCGAAGTCTCCATCGGCCATGCGCTGATCGCCGACGCGCTGGAGCTGGGCTACGCCCAAACCGTGCGCGCCTACCAGCAGTGCATAGACCAGGGCATGGCGGCGCGCGCCTGAAGCTTTCGCGGAGCGAATCCATGATCTACGGCATCGGTACCGACATCTGCGACGTGCGCCGCATCCGCGCCAGCCTGGAGCGCCATGGCGACCGTTTCGCCGAGAAGGTGCTGGCCGAAGGCGAACTGTCCACCTGGCGAGCCCGCCGCGCGCGCTGGCCCGAGCGCGGCATCCGCTTCGTCGCCACGCGCTTTTCCGCCAAGGAGGCCTTTTCCAAGGCCATAGGCATGGGCATGGTCATGCCCATGACCTGGCGCAGCTGCGAGGTCGTCAAGCTGCCCAGTGGCCAGCCAGCCATCGTGCTGCACGGCGCGCTCAAGGAATGGTTCGAGGCACGGAACCTGCAGGTTCACCTGTCCGTGACCGACGAGAGCGACTACGCGGCCAGCTTCTGCGTGGTCGAGCGCCGCGCCTGACACCCGGCCGGCGCAGCGCTGGCTTTTTTGACTCCACAGGATTCATAGCATGACCGAGCACGCACCCCTGATCATCGACATCGCCGGCAAGGCGCTCACCGACGCGGACCGCCGGCGTCTTGCGCATCCGCTGGTCGGCGGCATCATCCTCTTCGCCCGCAACTGGGAAAGCCGCGAGCAACTGGTGCAGCTGTGCGCCGATATCAAGGGCGTCAAAGCCGACCTGCTGATCTGCGTGGACCACGAGGGCGGGCGCGTGCAGCGTTTTCGTGCCGACGGATTCACGCATCTGCCGCCCATGCGCGCCTTCGGCCAGATGTGGATGGACGACGGCAAGGGCAGCAAGCAGCGCGAAGGCAGCGGCGCCCTGGCTGCCATGAACGCCGCCACGGCGGCCGGCTACGTGCTGGGCACCGAGCTGCGTGCCTGCGGCGTGGATTTCAGCTTCACCCCGGTGCTGGACCTTGACTACGGTGCCAGCAGCGTCATCGGCGACCGCAGCTTCCACCGCGACCCGCGCGTGGTGGCGGCGCTGGCCCGCAGCCTCATGCACGGCCTGCTGCAGGCCGGCATGGGCAACTGCGGCAAACACTTTCCCGGCCACGGCTTCGTCAAGGCCGACTCGCATGTGGACATTCCGGTCGATGGCCGCAGCCTCGCCGCCATCCTGGGCGAGGACGCCGCGCCCTATCCCTGGCTGTCCAGCGTGCTCACGGCCGTGATGCCGGCCCATGTGATCTACCCCAAGGTCGACAGGCGCCCGGCCGGTTTTTCCGCCAAGTGGCTCAAGGACATCCTGCGCAGCCGCCTGCGCTACGACGGCGCCATCTTCAGCGATGACCTGAGCATGGAGGGCGCGCGCCGCATCGACGGGCAACTCATCGGCTACACCGACGCAGCCCTGGCCGCGCTGGAGGCCGGCTGCGACATGGTGCTGCTGTGCAACCAGAGCCTGGGCCTGGGCGAGCATGTGGACGAGCTGCTGGCCGGCATGGAGGCCGCGCAGCGCAGTGGCCGCTGGCAGCCCGATGCCGACAGCGAATCGCGCCGCCTGGCCCTGCTGCCGGAGACCGTGCCCCAGCCCTGGGACGACCTCATGCGCCAGCCGGCCTACCTCCAGGCGCTGGACCTGCTGCCTTGATGGATTGACGAGCGCAGCGGCTGGCCGGCTGAGGCCTGGCGGGCTTTGCAAAGGCTGTGCGGGCCATGGAGGACGCGCACGCCAAGTGTTTTCACAGGAGAGTTTTCCCATGCGCGTTGGCGTGCTGACCGGAGGTGGCGACTGCCCCGGCCTGAATGCGGTGATCCGTGCGGTCACCAAGTCCCTGATCAACCACGGCCAGTGCGAGGTGCTGGGCATTGCCGACGGCTTCGAGGGCCTGATGCTCGACCCGCCCGGCGTCAAGCCCCTGGGCTGGGACGAGGTCTCGGGCATCCTGCATGTGGGCGGCACCATCCTGGGCACCAGCAACAGCGCCAATCCTCTGCGCGATGAGACCACGCTGGAGCATGTGGGTCGCAACGTCCGGGCGCTGGGACTGGACGTGGTGGTGGCCATCGGCGGCGACGGCACCATGAGCCTGGCGCATGGCCTGGCCGAACAGGTGGGCCTGACCTGCGTGGGCGTGCCCAAGACCATCGACAACGACATTGCCAACTGCGAGCGCAGCTTTGGTTTCGACACCGCCGTGGCCACGGCCACCGAGGCGCTGCGCCGCATCGAGAGCACAGCCAACAGCCACCACCGCGTGATGATCGTCGAGACCATGGGGCGCCATGCCGGATGGCTGGCGCTGGAGGCCGGCATTGCCGGTGCGGCCGACGTCATCCTGCTGCCCGAGATCGACTACGACCTGCAGGCCATCGTGGATTTCTGCCGCATGCGCGAGCAGCGCCAGCGCTACACCATCATCTGCATCGGCGAGGGCGCCAAGGAAAGCGGTGCCAGCCTCACGGTGCGTGAGCGCATAGAGCAAAGCCCGGACCCCGTACGCCTGGGTGGCGTCGGCCATGTGCTGCGCGAGCGCCTGCAGCCCCATCTCAGGAGCGAGGTGCGCACCACGGTGCTGGGCCATGTGCAACGCGGGGGCGACCCCACTCCCTTTGACCGCGTGCTGGCCACGCAGTACGGCCACCATGCGGCGCAGCTGGTGCTGTCCGGCGGCTTTGGGCGCATGGTCACGCTGCAGGGCGGGCAGATCGGCAGCGTGGAAATCTCACGCGTGGCCAACACCCAGCGCACCGTGCCGCTGGACCACGGCCTGCTCACCATGGCGCGCGACATAGGCATTTGCCTGGGCGAGCCCCGCAAGCCTGCTGCGTCGCCGGCCGCCGCTGGCCGCCACTGAGCCCGCCATGCGGCAACAGGGGCGCATCACCGGCTGGAAGGACGAGCAGGGCTTCGGCTTCATCGAGCCCGATGGCGGCGGGGCGCCGGTCTTTGTCCACATCAAGTCCTTCACCGATCGCCGCCGCAGGCCCGAGGGCGGCGAGCGCGTCAGCTACGTGCCCGGCCGCAACGCCCAGGGGAAATGGCGCGCCCAGGATGTCGCCTTCATTGGCGAGTCCAGGAGCGGCCATCCGCAGCCTGCGCGGCGACGCCGTGCCGGCATGTCCTCGCGGCCTCAGTCAACTGTGCGAGGCCAGGTGGCAGTGGGGCTGGCCGCTGCCTTCTTCTGCGTGCTGATGGCCGTTGCCTGGATTGGCCGCATGCCCTGGGCACTGTTCGGCCTGTATGCGGCGGCAAGCCTGGTGACCTTCATGGTCTACGGATTCGACAAGTCCGCCGCCGTGCACGACCGCTGGCGTACCAGCGAAGGCCGTCTGCACCTGCTGGCGCTGCTGGGCGGCTGGCCTGGCGCGCTGCTCGCGCAAGGGCTGCTGCGGCACAAGTCCAGCAAGGCCTCGTTCCAGTTGGTGTTCTGGATCACCGTGGGGATCAACTGCGGCCTGCTGGCCTGGCTGCTGTCACCGGCGGGTGCGCCGTTGCGGGCTCTGGCACCCGGCATCTTCTGAAGACCCAAGGAGCAGGCGATGACCCAGGTTGGACCAGGGGCCGAAATGCCCAGCGCAAACGATGCATCGCTGCAGACCTGGCAGGCGTCCTGGGATAGCGCCTGGTCCGCACTGGGTGCCAGCGCTCCGCCGCCTGTGCTGGCCGAGTTGCTGCAAAGCTACAGCGAGCCCCAGCGCCACTACCACACGCTGCAGCATCTGGGCGAGGCCCTGGGCCTGCTGCAGCCGGCGCTGGGCCTGGCCGCGCACCCCGGCGAGGTGGCGCTGGCGCTTTGGTTCCATGATGCCGTCTACGAAACCCAGGCCAAGGACAACGAGGCGCGCAGCGCCGACTGGGCCGTGGCCGTGGTGCGCGGGCAGGGCCTGCCGGCGGAGGTGGCCGGGCGCGTGCACGGCCTGATCATGGCGACCTGCCACGCGGCACAGCCGTCCGGAATCGACGCCCAACTGCTGGTGGATACCGACCTGGGCATTCTGGCGGCCGACCCTCTGCGGTTTTCCGAATACGAGCTGCAGGTGCGGGCCGAGTACGAATGGGTGCCCTTGCCGCTGTACCGCGCCAAGCGCCGCGAGGTGCTGCAGGGCTTCATGCAGCGCGAGGCCATCTACTGCACTGACTGGTTCCGGCAACGGCTGGAGGCGCGGGCGCGGTGCAACCTCGCGCAGGCGCTGGGTTTGTAGGCGGCGCCTGTGTCGGCATCCTATGATCGGGGGCTGCTGCGGGCCGTGCAGGCCTGCCTCCCTCTCTTTCTTATCTTGCCCAGGCTCTGCCTGGCTCACCGGACGCGCAGATGACCACCCTTGGAACCCCTTACTCCCCCCATGCCACCAAAGTCATGCTGCTGGGCAGCGGCGAACTCGGCAAGGAAGTGCTGATCGCGCTGCAGCGCCTGGGCGTGGAAACCATTGCCGTGGACCGTTACGAGAACGCGCCCGGTCAGCAGGTGGCCCACCACGCACGCACCATCACCATGAGCGATCCGGCCCAGCTCAAGGCCTTGATCGAGGCCGAGAAACCCGGCCTGGTCGTGCCCGAGATCGAGGCCATTGCCACGCCCATGCTCGAAGAGCTGGAAGCGGCAGGCGTGGTCACCGTGATCCCCACGGCCCGCGCCGCGCGCCTGACCATGGACCGCGAAGGCATTCGCCGCCTGGCCGCCGAGACGCTGGGCCTGGCCACCAGCCCTTACCGCTTCTGTGATTCGCAGCAGGAACTGCAGGCTGCCATCGACGGCACGGATGGCCAGCCCGCCATCGGCTTTCCCTGCGTGGTCAAGCCCGTGATGAGCAGCTCGGGCAAGGGCCAGAGCAAGCTGGACGGCCCGGACGACGTGGCCAAGGCCTGGGACTACGCCATGGCCGGCGGCCGCGTGAGCCATGGCCGTGTGATCGTCGAAGGCTTCATCGACTTCGACTACGAAATCACCCAGCTCACGGTGCGCGCCAAGGGTGCGGACGGCCAGGTGCAGACGCATTTCTGCGATCCCATCGGCCACATCCAGCAGTCCGGCGACTATGTGGAAAGCTGGCAGCCCCATCCCATGCACCCGGCGGCGCTGCAGAAGTCGCGCGACATCGCCAAGGCGGTGACCGATGACCTGGGCGGCCTGGGCCTGTTTGGCGTGGAGCTGTTCGTCAAGGGCGAGCAGGTCTGGTTCAGCGAAGTCTCGCCACGCCCGCACGACACGGGGCTGGTCACGCTGGCCACGCAGTGGCAAAGCGAGTTCGAGCTGCATGCGCGCGCCATTCTGGGCCTGCCCGTGGATGCCTCGCTGCGCAACCCCGGCGCCAGCGCCGTGATCTATGGCGGGCAGGATGCCGAAGGCCTGGTGTTCGACGGCGTGGACGAGGCCCTGGCCGTGCCGGGCACGGACCTGCGCCTGTTTGGCAAGCCAGAGAGCTTCGTCAAGCGCCGCATGGGCGTGGCCCTGGCGCGCGCCCAGGATGTGGAGCAGGCGCGCACCAACGCCAAGCTGGCCGCCAGCAAGGTCCGGCCGCGCAAGCCCTGAGGCGCTGCCCAATGACAAAGCCGCCGTCCCTTTGCCGGGCGGCGGCTTTTTTCATGGGGTGCCGGCCTTAGTTGGTCGTGTGCATGGGAGGCTGCGAGGGCTGGGCATCATGCGGCGTGGTCAGCCGGATGGCGCGCTCCTCCTCGCCATGGCTGGCATGCTCGCCATCCGCGCCCAGGCCCCCCTTCCAGCGCCGGACCACGCGCTGGAAGATCAGCG
Source organism: Delftia sp. 11MD (assembly GCF_050907895.1). Classification (NCBI taxonomy): domain Bacteria; kingdom Pseudomonadati; phylum Pseudomonadota; class Betaproteobacteria; order Burkholderiales; family Comamonadaceae; genus Delftia; species Delftia sp. 11MD. The sequence goes on from NZ_CP194333.1 coordinate 1,571,362, forward strand.
AGTTGGGGATCTGCAGCAGATTGGGCGAGCCATCGGGCGCATGGGCATCCTGCAAGGTGGTGTAGAGCATGTTGATGTCGATCACGCGGCCCTTGGCACCGGGCTTTTCGGCCGTGTCCAGCACCTCGATGTAGTCGCCCAGGCGAAAGGGCCCGACGATGACGATGAGCAGGGCGCAGAACAGGTTGGACAGCACGCTCCAGGCCGCAAAGAAGGCCACGGCGCCCACGGTGGCAAAGCCGGTGAAGGCCGTCCACAGCACGGTGGCCGAGACGCCCAGGCGCTCCAGTACCAGCGGCACGGTGGCGGCAATCAGAATCCAGCGGAACACGCCGCGCAGCGGCACCAGCAGCTCCGGCGGCAGGCCGTAGTGCCGGCCCGCGCGTGCGATCAGCCGGCGAACCAGGCGATTGAGCAGCCAGGCCGCGCCGATGATCAGCAGGATCTGGGCACCGGGGATGATGAACTCCAGCCAATCCTGCATCCAGGTGGGCAGGTGCGCTTGAAAACGACGCATAACTTCAAACATTCAGGAAACAGGAATCCGCTTTCGGGACCCGGATGCGCGGCTTGCGCGCGCCCGGCATTGAGCTGCGATCGTAAGCGCAGGCGCAAGGCCCGGCAGTCAGGTGCGGCGCTGCTCCACCGTGTCCATCTGCATCTCGAAGCTGAAGAAGCGGTCGCGCCCCTGCGCCTTGGCCGCGTACAGGGCCTGGTCGGCGCGCATGAGCATGGCTTCGGCGCTGGTGTATTCGTCGGGGACGCAGGTGGTGATGCCGCCCGACAGCGTGAGGCCCGATTCATGGGGTGAGTCGGGGTGGCGTATGCGCAGCACGCGCAGCATCTGGCCCACGGCACGCGCGAACGTCATGGCCCCCGAGCGTGGCGTGCGCGGCAGGATGAGCGCGAATTCCTCGCCGCCATAGCGCGCCGCCACGTCACGCGGGCGCACGCAGACCTCGCGCAGCAGGCGTCCTATCTGTTTCAGGCATTCATCGCCATGCACATGGCCATAGGTGTCGTTGTAGCGCTTGAAATGGTCCAGGTCGCAGAGCATCAGCGTCAGCGGCTGGCCCTCGCGGCGGGCCGAGGCGATCTCGGCATGCAGGATGCGGTCGAAGCCTCGGCGGTTGACCAGGCCCGTGAGCTGGTCGAGCTCGACCATTTCGTTGAGCTTCTGGTTGGCCTCATGCAGCTCGGCCGACAGCGATACCAGGCGCCGGCGCATGTCCAGCAGGCGGCGCATGGCGCGCAGCTTGGCCACGAGCACGATGGGCTTGACGGGCTTGACCAGGTAGTCGTCGCCTCCGGCCTCGATGCCGCGCCACACGTCCAGGTCATTGTCCAGTCCGGACAGGAAGATGACGGGCGTCCACTCGCCCGGCTCGGCCTCGCGCAGCTGGCGGGCCACCCAGTAGCCGTCCTCGCCCGGCAAACGGATGTCGAGCAGCACGAGGTCGGGGCGCTGCTCGCGGAACAGTGCCAGGGCGCTGGGGCCATCGGCAGCCTCCAGCACGCGGGTCACGCCCGCATGCAGCAGCTCGCTGACCAGACTGGTGCGTACCGAGGCCTGGTCTTCCACGACCAGCACGCAAAACGGCGATGCCTCGTCCGTCGGCTTGGCGAAGCGCGCTCCGGTGGGCTCGATGGCGGGAGAGTCGGTGCTGTCGGTGGGCGAAGGTGGTGGGGCAGCGGGCATGGCCTTCAGGGTTGTGAGACCAGAAATGGGTCAGGGGGCTGCGCAGTACGCGGCATGGGGGTGGCGCCAGTGTAAGTCGGTCGTTGTATTCGTGTGCGATTGTGGATGCCCGGCTTTCTTCAGGCCAGGGGCAGGTCCGTGCGGGCCCGGCTGGCTTCGTCGTGCCATTGCACGAAGGCGTCGGCGGCCGCACACAGGCGTGGGTTGCCCAGTTGCTGCAGCAGCCTGCAAGCTGCAAAGCCCTGGGCTTTTTCGTCATAGGCAAGCGCCCACTGGCGGCGCTCTTGCCGCGTCTGCTCGGGCTGGGGCCAGCGGCGCAGCGAGGTGGACAGTCCGGTCAGGCCCATGCGCCAGGGCTTGCCCGATACGCGGGCGCGAAAGCACTGCTGGCGCTCGCACAGCAGGGCATAGAGCGGGTCCACCTGCAAGGCGTCGAACAACTGCGCGACGGCAGGGTCGTCGGGTGCGAAATCGGTATGCGTGACGATGACACGCAGGCCCTTGGGCGTTTCATAGACGCGCAGCCCCCAGTCGGCATGGCTTTGGTGGAAGGCCTGTACGCGCTCCATGGCGCGTGCGGACGGCGAGTCCGTGGCCGCGCGCCGGCGCGCCTGCCGCGCCTCCCACCAGCGCTGCACGCGCCGCATGGCCAGGAACAGCAGCAGCACGACCAGCGCCGTGGCCACCATCCTCGAATTGTTCTTGTGCGGTGCCAGCCGGGCCAGCCAGGTGGCGGCCGAAGCCAGCAAAAGCAGGGTCACGACGGGAAAGCGCACAGCGCTGGGCGGCTCGGGCAGGTCGATATCGGCGATGGCCACGCGCTCGGTGTTCAGGCAGTGGGCGCCGTAGCTGTTGCGCGTCATCACCGTGCCGTCGCGGCGCTGCAGGACTTCTTCGCGTATGGGGGTGGTGACGCCGTCGAGCGCGTACTCGTTCTTCCATTCCATGCGCGGCTCGCCTGGGGGTAGCGCCGCATTGCGGGCGTCTTGCAGGGCCTTGGCGGCACGCTCCTGGGCGTGGGCCTGGGCAGCCTCCTGGCTGGTGTCGGACCATCCCCAGCGCTGGACGGTGATGCCGTGGGTGGGGCGGCTTTCATGCCGCAGGCGCGCCTGCGCCCAGTAGGTGGGGATGTGCATGGCGAGCCAGTATAGGGAAAAGCCGCCTGGCTCCCAAGGGAACGCAGGCGGCTTCAGTTGGCCATGCGCGCAGGCGCTGGATGCCGGGGGTTTACTGTTCGCGGCGCAGGGCGGGGAACAGGATCACGTCGCGGATGCTGGCGCTGTCGGTCAGCAGCATCATCAGGCGGTCGATGCCGATGCCGCAGCCGCCCGTGGGGGGCATGCCGTACTCGAGGGCACGCACGAAGTCGTGGTCGAAGTACATGGCTTCGTCGTCGCCGCCGTCCTTGGCCTGGACCTGGGCGTTGAAGCGCGCGGCCTGGTCCTCGGCGTCGTTGAGTTCGGAGAAGCCGTTGCCGAATTCACGGCCCGTGATGTACAGCTCGAAGCGCTCGGTGACTTCGGGGCGCTCGTCATTGGCGCGTGCCAGCGGCGAGATCTCGGTGGGGTGCTCCATGATGAAGGTGGGCTGCCAGAGCTTTTCCTCGACCACTTCCTCGAAGTACAGCACCTGCAGGCTGGCCAGGGTACGGGTGGACAGGCGGTCCTTTTCTTCCGTCATGCCCAGCTTGCGCAGGGCATTGGTCAGCCATTCGCGGTCGGCCACCTTGTCACCGGCTTCGGTGAACTTGACGATGGCCTCGGGAATGGTCAGGCGCTGGAAGGGCTGGGACAGGTCCACGGGCTTGCCGCCGTAGGTCAGCTGCAGCGTGCCCGCGGCCTTTTGCGCGGCGTCGCGCACCAGTGCCTCGGTGTAGTCCATCAGGTCGCGGTAGTTCCAGTAGGCCGCGTAGAACTCCATCATGGTGAACTCGGGGTTATGGCGCACCGAGATGCCTTCGTTGCGGAAGTTGCGGTTGATTTCGAACACGCGCTCGAAGCCGCCGACCACCAGGCGCTTGAGGTACAGCTCGGGCGCGATGCGCAGGTACATCTCCTGGTCCAGCGCGTTGTGGTGGGTGACGAAGGGCTTGGCGTTGGCGCCGCCGGGAATGGGATGCAGCATGGGCGTCTCCACTTCCAGGAAGCCATGCTCCACCATGAATTCGCGGATGCCCGAGACGGCCTTGCTGCGCGCGATGAAGCGGCGGCGGGCCTGCTCGTCCATCATCAGGTCCACGTAGCGCTGGCGCACCTTCTGCTCCAGATCGGCCATGCCGTGGAACTTGTCGGGCATGGGGCGCAGGCTCTTGGTGAGCAGGCGCAGCGTCTGCACCTTGACCGACAGCTCGCCGGTCTTGGTCTTCATCAGCGTGCCTTCGGCGCCCAGGATGTCGCCCAGGTCCCAGCGCTTGAAGGCCGCATAGACCTCCTCGCCCACGGTGTCGCGCGTGATGTACAGCTGGATGCGGCCGTGCGTGGGGCCCAGCGATCCGTCCTGGATGGTGGCGAAGCTGGCCTTGCCCATGACGCGCTTGAGCATCATGCGGCCGCCCAGGCTGACCTGCACGGATTCGGCGTCGAGCTGCTCGGCGCTCTTGTCGGCATGGGCCTGCTGCAGGGCCTCGGCGCGGTCGGCCGGCTTGAAGTCGTTGGGGAAGGCCACGCCGCCCTGTTCACGCACCTGTTCGCGCAGGGCCTTGAGTTTTTCGCGGCGCTCGGCGATGAGTTGGTTTTCGTCCTGGGGAGCGGTCTGGTCCGCTGCAGATGGTGTGTTGTGTTCGGTCATGACAATGAGCGCCAGCGCAAAACGCCGAGGGGCCGGAAAAAAGCCGGAGGGGGAAATCGGGGAAAGCCGAAAAAAAGCCAGGCGGGAAGGGCTGGAAAATGCAGCGGCAGCAGCAAATGCCACCGGCAGGCCCCGCAGCTGGCGGGCTGAATCCGCGATTTTAAGTTTTTTGCCGCGCTTTCGGTGCGTGGTGCCGTCAATGTGCCGGACCTTGCTGCGGTATGACGCCGCAGGACCGCCAATTCGTCAGTGCGCGGCGGGCGGGGGGCCGGGCGCCGTCCCCTGCGAATTGCCTATGCCGCTGCGTTCCAGCACATCCGCCACCAGCTCCAGCCGCACCAGCGGGCTGTCCAAGGCCATCAGTTGCTGCTTGATGGACACGGGCAGGGGCAGCAGCTCGGTCCAGCGGTTGGCCACCCAGCCGCAGTCGCCCATCTGTTCGGCGCTGGGCAGCCGGGCATGGTCGGCGTCGGTGGATCGTGCGTGCAGCTGCATCAGCACCTGGGCCAGGGCCTGGGCCGTGGCGAGCAGGTGATCGGGGACGGGGACGGCGGTGTCGGCAGGCAGCAACTGCACATCGGCCACCCACAGGCCGTGGGGCAGCTGCCGGTGATCCTGCATGCGAAAGCGCTGCGTGCCCTCGCACTGCAGGTGCAGCAGGCCGGGCTGGGGCTGCTGCAGCTGGACGATGCGTGCCAGCGTGCCCACGGCATGCAGCTGCTCGGCGGCCGCACCGGCCTTGCGCACTTCGCTGCCGGCCTGCAATGCCACCACGCCGAAGGGGGCTCCCGTGCGCTCGCACTTGCGGATCATGTCGAGGTAGCGGACCTCGAAGACGCGAAGGCTCAGCAGGCCTTGGGGAAAAAGGACGCTGCCCAGGGGGAAAAGCGGCAGGGAGTGCAGTGCGGTATGGGCGGTCATGTGATGGGCGGGATGCGGCAGCTATCATCCCATGCTGTGCCAAGGCCGGCTGGCCGTGGTCCGATCTTCCTCTCGCAGTCCTACAACGCCATGCTTTTTCAGATCGTTTCCTTTTTGCTCGACGTGGTCGTTGGCCTGCTGACCGGCGTCTGCCTGTTGCGCATGTACATGCAGGCCCAGCGCATTCCCTTCGGCAACCCGGTCGGCCAGCTGGTGTTTGCGCTGTCCGACTGGATCGTGATGCCGCTGCGCCGCGTCATCAAGCCGGCCGGGCGCTGGGACATGTCCAGCCTGATCGCGGCCTTCCTGCTGCAGATGCTGCAGTTCGTGCTGCTGTGGCTGCTGATGGGCGGGCAGTCCAATGTGGTCGCCCTGCCGTGGCTGGCCCTGTGCGGCCTGGCGCGCGTGGCGCTGTCGGGCATGGTGGGCGTGCTGCTGATCTATGTCATCTTGTCGTGGGTGCAGCCGCAGTCGCCGATGTACGGCGTGCTGCAGCGCCTGTCCGAGCCCATGCTGCGGCCCATTCGCCGCATCGTGCCCCTGATCGGCGGTATCGATCTGTCGGCACTGGTGGCCCTGGTGCTGCTGCAGATTGCGCTGATGGTGCTGGGCTATATCCAGGGCTCGGGCCTGATGCTGCTGGCCTGATTTCCCCAGTTTCCCGGACGTGAAAAAGCCGCCGCAGGCACCCACCTGCGGCGGCTTTTTTGTGTTTGCGCGAGGCTTTACTGAACAGCGTCGGCCGGCAGGCGCTGCAGCATGGCAAGCGATGCGGCGATGCGGTCGCGCAGCTCGCGGCGATCCACGATCATGTCCACGGCGCCCTTGTCCTGCAGGAACTCGGCGCGCTGGAAGCCTTCGGGCAGCTTCACGCGCACCGTGGTTTCGATCACGCGCGGGCCGGCGAAGCCGACCAGGGTCTTGGGCTCGGCAATGACGATGTCTCCCACGAAGGCGAAGCTGGCGGAGACGCCGCCGAAGGTGGGGTCGGTCAGCACCGAGACGTAGGGCAGGCCCTTCTTGGCCAGGCGTGTGAGCGCGGCGTTGGCCTTGGCCATCTGCATCAGGCTCAGCAGGCCTTCCTGCATGCGCGCGCCGCCGGTGGCGGTGAAGCAGATGAAGGGGACCTTCTGCTCGATGGCGGTCTCGACGCCACGCACGAAGCGCTCGCCGACCACGGAGCCCATGGAGCCGCCCATGAATTCGAACTCGAAGCAGGCTGCGACCACGTTGACGCTCTTGATGGCGCCGCCCATGACGACCAGGGCATCGGTCTCGCCGGTGTTCTCCAGCGCTTCCTTGAGGCGCTCGGGGTACTTGCGGCTGTCCTTGAACTTCAGGGCGTCGACAGGAATGACTTCCTGGCCGATCTCATAGCGGCCTTCGGCATCCAGGAAATGGTTCAGGCGGGCGCGCGCGCCGATGCGGTGATGGTGGCTGCAGCTGGGGCAGACGTTCTGGTTTTTCTCCAGATCGGCCTTGTAGAGCACGGTCTCGCAGCTCGGGCACTTGATCCACAGACCTTCGGGGATCTGCTGGAGGCGATCCGTAGGGTTGGTTTGCTGGATTTTGGCAGGCAGGAGTTTTTCAAGCCAGGACATGGTGTTTCCTTTTCAGGCGCAGGGCATGCGGCACCGGGCCGCATGCAAGGGCTGCATTATGCGACCTACGCGTCGAGTGCCTTGCGCACGCCGCGCAGGAAGTCGATGGTCAGGGGGACGATCTTTTCGTGGGGCTGGCCGTCCAGCATCTCGATGATGCGGCTGCCGATCACCACCGCATCGGCCACGCGGCCGATGGCCTGTGCCGTGGCCGCGTCGCGGATGCCGAAGCCCACGCCCACGGGAATGCTCACATGCTCGCGGATGCGCGGCAGCATGGCTTCCACGGCTGCCGTGTCGAGCGCGCCCGAGCCGGTCACGCCCTTGAGCGAGACGTAGTAGACATAGCCGCTGGCCACGCGCGCCACCTGCTGCATGCGCTCGGTGGTGGACGTGGGTGCCAGCAGGAAGATGAGGTCCATGTCGCGCGCACGCAGTTGCGCGGCGAATGCCTCGCACTCCTCGGGCGGGTAGTCCACGATGAGCAGGCCGTCGACGCCGGCTTCGGCCGCATCGTCCACGAAGCGGTCCTTGCCGTGGATCTGGTCGTAGCGCTCCACCGGGTTGGCATAGCCCATCAGCACCACGGGCGTGGTCTGGTTCTTCTGGCGGAACTCGCGCACATAGGCCAGCACCTGCACCAGGCCCACGCCGTTGGCGATGGCACGGTCGCCAGCCTTCTGGATGGTGGGGCCGTCGGCCATGGGGTCCGAGAAGGGCACGCCCAGCTCGATCACATCGGCGCCAGCCTCCACCATGCCGTGCATCAGCGACGGCGTGATGGCCGCGAACGGGAAGCCCGCGGTGATGTAGGGGATCAGGGCCTTGCGGCCATCTTCCTGAAGTTTGGTGAAAGTCGTGGTGATGCGGCTCATTGAGCTGCTCCTCCCTTGACCGTGAGCCCGCGCATGGAGGGACGGTCGTAATAGTCGGCGCCCGAGAGATCGGCCACGGTGCCGATGTCCTTGTCGCCGCGACCGGACAGGTTCACGAGGATGGACTGGTCGGCGCGCATGGTCTTGGCCAGTTGCATGGCATAGGCCACGGCATGGCTGGACTCCAGGGCGGGAATGATGCCTTCGGTGCGGCACAGGTAGTGGAAGGCGTCCAAGGCCTCCTGGTCCGTGATGCCCACGTATTGGGCGCGGCCCAGTTCCTGCAGCCAGGCGTGCTCGGGGCCGACGCCGGGATAGTCAAGGCCGGCGCTGATGCTGTGCGTCTCGGTGATCTGGCCGTTCTCGTCCTGCAGGATGAAGGTGCGGTTGCCGTGCAGCACGCCGCTGCTGCCGCGCTGCAGCGAGGCCGAGTGCTTGCCGCTGTCCAGGCCCTCGCCCGCAGCCTCGACGCCGATCAGGCGCGTGTTCTCGAACGGGATATAGGGGTGGAAGATGCCCATGGCATTGCTGCCGCCGCCTACGCAGGCGACCACGGCGTCGGGCTGGCGGTCGGCGCCCAGGAACTCGGGCATCTGCGTGAGGCATTCCTCGCCGATGACCTTCTGGAAGTCGCGCACCATCGCGGGATAGGGGTGGGGGCCGGCCACGGTGCCGATGATGTAGAAGGTGTTGTCCACGTTGGCCACCCAGTCGCGCATGGCCTCGTTGAGCGCATCCTTGAGCGTGCGGCTGCCCGATTCCACCGGCACCACGGTGGCGCCCAGCAGGCGCATGCGGTAGACGTTGGGGCTTTGGCGCTTCACGTCCTCGGAGCCCATGTAGACGATGCACTCGAGGCCGTAGCGCGCGCAGATGGTGGCCGTGGCCACGCCGTGCTGGCCGGCGCCCGTCTCGGCAATGATGCGGGGCTTGCCCATGCGCCGGGCGAGCATGGCCTGGCCGATCACGTTGTTGATCTTGTGCGCGCCCGTGTGGTTGAGGTCTTCGCGCTTGAGGTAGATCTGCGCGCCGCCCATCTCGCGCGACATGCGTGCCGCGTGGTAGACGGGCGAGGGGCGGCCGACGAAGTGGGCCAGCTCGGACTGGAATTCGGCAACGAATTCCGGGTCGTTCTGGTACTTGGCGTAGGCGTCGCGCAGCTCGGTCAGAGCGTGTGTCAGGGTTTCGCTGGCAAAGCTGCCGCCGAAGCGGCCAAAGTGGCCAGATGCGTCAGGGTACTGGTATTCGAACATGGCTTGTCTGCAAAAGTTGGTCATCGGCCGCGCGCACGGCGGCGATGAATCGGTGTATCTTGCCGGCGTCCTTGATGCCCCTGAGGGGCTTGCCGTCGGGACCATCGGCCTCGACGCCGGAACTGACATCAACGGCCAGCGAGAGTCCTCGCGGGCGCACTTGCAAGATGCCATCGGTCACGTTTGCAGGCGTGAGTCCACCAGACAAAACGAGGTGAGAGGCGACGTTTGGTGGAAGGAGTGACCAATTGAATGCTTTTCCGCCACCACCATAGCCGTCGACATGGGCGTCGAGCAGTATGGCCTGGGCTTTCGAGTAACGCTGGGCATATTCTACGAGGTCGAAGCGCGCGGCGTCGGGACCAAGGGGAATGCGTGCGGCGCGCAGGAAGGCGCGGGTGCCGCCCGATGTGGCGGCAAGGCAGTCCTCGGGCGACTCGTCGCCGTGGAACTGCACGCAGGCGCCCGGGATGGCGGCGCAGGCGGCCATCACGTTGGCGGCGCTTTCATTGACGAACAGCAGCACCGGTGTCACGAAGGGCGGCAGGCGCCGCGCCAGCTCGGCGGCACGCTGCACCGTCACGGCGCGCGGGCTGGGGGCGTAGAGGACAAAGCCCACGGCGTCGGCGCCGGCGGCCACGGCTGCGTCCACATCCTGTTCGCGGGTGAGTCCGCAGATCTTGATTCGGGTGCGCTGCATGGGGGCTGAAGAATGGGGGAAGGCCTGCTCGTTCACGGGAGCCAATCATAGGCCGGGCTGCGCGAAGGAAGGCCCCATGAAGGATCGTATACGGGACCCAGAAAGTACAGGCCGTCCGGCGAGAAGGTGGGCGCGGCGGCATCGCGGGAGCGCGCCTCCAGCACCTGTTGCATCCACTGCGGCGCGTGTGTGCCCTGGCCTACGGCGAGCAGGCAGCCCATGATGTTGCGCACCATGTGGTGGAGGAAGGCGCTGCCCTCGAACTCGAATCGCCAGTAGCAGCATTCCATGGCTGCATCCCCGGGACGCATGGAGCTGGCCGCGGCCATCTGGGCGCCGTCGCCTGCCATGCGGCGGGTGATGGACAGGCGGTGCAGTGTCTTGACGGGGGATTTGGCCTGGCAACCCGATGCGCGGAATGAGCTGAAATCGTGCTCTCCCAGCAGGTGCTGGGCGGCGGCCTGCATGGCGTCACCGTTGAGTGCATGGAACACCCAGCCCACACGCCCGGCCTCCACGCTGGGCCGCACGGGCGACTGCAGCAGCACATAGGCATAGCGCCTGGCTGTGGCGCAGGCCCGTGAATGGAAGGAGTCGGGTACGGGCTGGGCCCATTGCACGGCGATGTCCGGCGGCAGGAAGGTGTTGGTGCCACGGACCCAGGAGAACGGGGCCCTGTCCAGCGGCGTGTCGAAGTGGACGACCTGCATGAGGCCGTGCACTCCGGCATCGGTGCGGCCCGCACAGAGGGTGTGGACCTCCTGAGCGGCAAAGCGGCCCAGGGCCGCTTCGAGATGGTCTTGAATGGTGTTGCCAGACAGCTGGCTTTGCCAGCCGCTGTAGCGCTGGCCGTTGTAGGCGACGCCGAGGGCTACGCGCATGGCGAGGCCTCCGGCATGGGTTGGGTGTGCATCAAGTTGTCAGTTTTCCATGGTGGCATGTACCACCCTGTCACGCGAAACCGGCACGCGGCGCCTGGGCAGGCGCCGTCGGGCTTCAGTCTATCTCGGCAAGGAGGCGCTGGGCTTTGGCCTTGAGATCGCCGTGGGCCTCGGAGATCACTTCCTCGATGAGTGTACGGGCTCCGTCGCTGTCGCCGATGGCATTGAATTCCTGGGCCAGGGCGAGCTTGGTGGCCAGCGGGTCCTCGGGCGCCGAAGGCGGCGTTGCGGCCGTGGGAGTGTCATTGCCCAGGTCCAGGGACAGGCTGCCCAGGTCGAATTCCAGCGATTCGGCCGGTTCTGGCTTGGCCTTGGCCGCCGTTTCCAGCACGCCGCCCGAATGCGCTGCTGCCGGCGCTTGGGCTGGCGCCTCGGTGCCCAGGTCTTCCAGGTTGAACTCCATGGCGTCCAGCGACAGCAGATCGGTACTGGCGTGGCTGTCGTCCGTGGTGGAGCCGGTCAGGGGCGAAGGTTCCGTGGCCGGGAAGCTGTCCGTGACCTGCCGTGTGACGGGCATGTCCAGCGGCAGCATCTCGGTCGGCTGCATGTCGCTCATGGCGCTGCTGTGGTTCAGGGCATCCGTCAGCGAGGCGTGGGCCGTGGGCTGGAAGCCGGGCATGTCCAGCGATGCAGCAGGCGGCTCCACGCGGGGATCCATGCGAGGCGCCTCGCTTGCTGCTGGCTGCATGGGCTCCAGTGGTGCGCGCAGCGTGGGCTCCAGCGCAGCGAAGTCCTGTTCGCTGGGCATGGGGGCCGGTGCGGGCAGCGGGCTGGCGTGCTGCGCGGGCAGGCTGGCGTCGGCCAGGCCGCCGGGCAGGTCCATGTTGAGGTCCATGTCCAGGTCCATGGGCAGGGTGGCAGGGCCTTCGCGGTGCGCCTCCATGTCCAGGGGGCGGCTGGCCAGCGAGGCGGCCGCCAGTCCGGCAGCTGCCGCTGCGGCGCCGCCGGCAACGGCGGCAGCAGACAGGGGCGCGGCGCCGGCAGGCTGGTAGAGGGCGTTTTCCGGGTCCAGGATGCGGCCCTGGTCGGCCAGGCGCTGCCAGTCCACGCCCTTGCCCTGGGTCAGGCCGTGCAGGGTCTGCGCGACGGCCTCGAAGGCCTTGCGGTCATGGCGCTTGGCGTAGATGTCGGCCAGCTTCTGGTGCAGTGCGGTGCGGCTGGGATCGGTGCGCAGGGCTTCCTTGAGGATTTCCTCTGCCTGCAGGTCGCGGCCATAGGCCAGGTAGACATCGGCCTCGGCCACGGGGTCCACATCGCCGGCATCGAGCTGACTGGGCGAGTAGTGCATGGAGGTGCCCGACAGCTGGCTCGATGTGCCGGTATCCACGCGTTGGCCGCCACTGGCTCCAAAGAAGGAATCGGCGGCGAGCTGGCTGTCGCCAAAGGCGCTTTCGCTGGAGGCTGCGGCAGCGCGGCGGCGCTGCATGACGCGGTAGCCACCATAGCCCAGCAGCAGGGCCAGCAAGGCGGCGCCGGCCAGCGGGATGGTGGGATCTTCCATCAGCGTATCGATGAAGCTGGGCTCGGCGATCGGTGCGACGGGGGCGGGTGCCGGCTTGGGCTTCGGCGGCTCGGCAGGAGCGGGCGTGGCGGGCACGGCTTCTGCCGCGGGCGCTGCCGGGCCGGCAGCATTGGCTGCGGCGTCTGGAGCAGCAGCGGTGGCGGCAGCGGCCGCAGCGGCTGCATCGGCAGGCGCCGCCGGGGCCGGGGGCGTTGTCTGGGGCGCTGCAGCTTCAGGCGCTGCAGGCACGGTCGGCGCGCCCGGCACAGCCACGCCGTTTGCCGTGCCGCCGGCTGCCGAGGCAGGTGCTGCAGCAGCACCTTCGGCGGGCTTGGTGGCGGCGGCGATCTGGCTCAGCTCGGACATGTTGCGCTGCAGTTCGGCCGTGCGCGATGCCTGGTCGTCGGACTGCTTTTGCTTGGCCAGGCGCTCGTCTGCCTCCGCGCCCTTGACAGCACCTTTGGACAGGGTGAGCTTGTCGGGTGCGGCGGTGGAGGGCTTGCGGTCTTCGACCTGGGCCTGGACGCTGCCCGATGCTTCACGATTGGCCGATGCCACGGGCGCGGCCGGTGCGGCGCTGGCCAGCTGGCGGCGGAACTGGTTGAAATCCCGGGACTGGGCTGCAACGATCTGGCGCGCCTCGCGCGGCGAGGTGGCCTGTGCCGTGGCCTCGTCAGGCACGGTGAGCACGGCGCCGGAGCGCATGCGGTTCACATTGCCGTTGATGAAGGCCTTGGGGTTGGAGCGCAGCATGGCCACCAGCATCTGGTCCAGCGAAACGCCTGCGGGCAGGTGGGCGGCGGCAATGCGGCCGGCCGTGTCTCCGGTCTTGATGCGGACCTCGGATGCTTCGGACGGTGCCGGCGCTGCAGCAGCGCGCTCGCGGGCTGATGCGGTGCTCCGGCGCGGGGCTGCCGGAGCAGGGGCTGGACGGCTTTCCTCGGTGTTGCCTGCGGCAGCTGGCGAGGGGGCCGGCGCGGCGCGGCGCGGTGCGGCGCCCGGTTCGGGGGCGGAGGCCTGGGCCGCAGCCGTCACGGCAGGCGGCAGCTTTTGCAGGGTGGGCGGATCCAGCAGCAGGGTGTAGTTGCGCTGCAGGTTGCCCGAGGCCCAGCTGGCGTCGATCACCAGATCGACAAAGGGCTCGTTGACGGGCTGGGTGCTTGTGAGTCGCAGCACGGCCGATCCGTCCGCGCGACGCTGCACGCTGACGCGCACCTGGCTGGCCGTGGCGTTGTACTCCATGCCCTGGGTGCGGAAGACGCCGGGAGAGGCCACGCCCACGCGCAGGCCTTCGGCTTCAGCCGCCGTGATCTGGGGGATTTCGACTTCGGCACGCAGGGGCTCGCCCAGGGCCGATTGCACGTTCACCCGGCCCAGAGCCAGTGCCCAGGCCTCGGAGGCGGGCAGTGCGACCGAGACGACGGCCGCAGCGGCCAGCACAGAGAGTTTCCAACGATGCATAAAGCGTCAAACCTGTGTGGATGCAATTGGGCGGGCACTATTGTTATTGTGAGGATGCCCGCGTTTGCACATGTAATTGAAATTTACCCGGGGATAGATGGCACGCCATATACCAAGGTGCTTGGGTCGCATTGTCGGCCACGCTATAGGATCGCAAGCGTCTGGTTGCCGGTGAACGCTGCCAGTTGTTGTCGAACGGCAACGAGAAGAAACACAATGTATCTTCGGTGATTGTAGGCAACCGCTTACAGTCAGGGGACAAGAGACTTGGGCATTGTGCCCAATCGCACAGGGTTTAAAGCCGAAAAAAGCGCCATGTCCCGGGCCAGGACATGGCGCTTTTTGTGTTGGCTCAAGCCGGCGGTGCTCAGGCGGCCAGCAGGATGCGCAGCATGCGGCGCAGCGGCTCGGCGGCGCCCCACAGCAGTTGGTCGCCGATCACGAAGGCCGACAGGTATTCGGGGCCCATGTTCAGCTTGCGCACGCGGCCCACGCCGACTTCCAGGCCGCCGGTGATGGCGGCGGGCGTCAGTTCCTTGACGGTAATGGCGCGTTCATTGGGCACCCACTTCACCCAGGGGTTGCCGGACTTGATGATGGCTTCCAGCTCCTGCAGGGGCAGGTCCTTCTTGAGCTTGAGGGTCAGCGCCAGGCTGTGGCAGCGCATGGCGCCGATGCGCACGCACAGGCCGTCGACGGGAATGGTCTGCTCCGTGCCCAGGATCTTGTTGACCTCGGCCTGGCCCTTCCACTCTTCCTTGGACTGGCCGTTGTCCAGCTGTGCGTCGATCCAGGGGATCAGGCCGCCGGCCAGAGGCGCGCCGAAGAATTCGGTGGGCACATCGGTGCGGATGGTCTGGGCCACCTTGCGGTCGATATCCAGGATGGCGGAGGCGGGCGTGGCCAGCTCGTCGGACACGGCCGCATGCACCACGCCCATGCCCTTGAGCAGTTCGCGCATGTGGTTGGCGCCGCCACCGGAGGCTGCCTGGTAGGTCATGGAGCTGACCCATTCCACGAGACCGGCCTTGAACAGGCCGCCCAGCCCCATCAGCAGGATGGAGTTGGTGCAGTTGCCGCCAATCCAGTTCTTGCCGCCCGCGGCGAGCTTGGACTGGATCAGGCCTTCATTGACGGGGTCGAGCACGATGACGGCATCGCCTTCCATGCGCAGCGACGATGCGGCATCGATCCAGTGGCCGTTCCAGCCCGAGGCGCGCAGCTGGGGGAAGACTTCCTTGGTGTAGTCACCGCCCTGGCAGGTGATGATGATGTCGCACTTGGACAGCTCGGCAATGTCGTTGGCATTGCGCAGCTCGGTGTGGGTCTTCGCCATGGCCGGGGCCTTGCCGCCGGCGTTGGAGGTGGAGAAGAAAACGGGCTCGATCAGGTCGAAATCGCCCTCTGCCTGCATGCGGTCCATCAGCACGGAGCCGACCATGCCGCGCCAGCCCACCAGGCCTACCAATTGCTTGCTCATTTTTGAAACGCCCTTTCAGTGTGAAAACAGTGCTGGATCAAGACTGTTGTCGCCCGGCTCGTCTGGGCCAGGTGAGGGCGCACGACGAACCGGGCTGGGTCAGCCTTTGATTGTCGTAATGGTTGTGGATGTGATTGCGCGCACGGCCACACCAGCCTGGGCGGCGGGTGCAATGTTCAGCAGGAGGAACGGGCGGGCGGCAAACATAAGAGCAGTCATTCTAGCGAATACGCCAGGAAAGAGAATGTCTGTTTGATGAATATCTTCGTCGAAATGGCGAAAAGCAGACGTCTGTTTTGACGCTTTGCCAAGTTCTGGAAAATCCTGGTCAGGCAGGGCAGCCGCAAGCCCGGAGGCTCGCGGCTGTCGTGGACGTCAGGCCAGCGCGGCCACCACGGCATCGCCCATCTCGCGGGTGGAGACCTTGGTCGTGCCTTCGCTGTGGATGTCGGCCGTGCGCAGGCCCTGGGCCAGGACCTTTTGCACGGCGGCTTCGATACGCTGTGCAGCAGCCTCCTGGTTCAGCGAGAAGCGCAGCATCATCGCAGCCGACAGGATGGTGGCCAGCGGATTGGCAATGCCCTTGCCCGCAATGTCGGGGGCCGAGCCATGGCTGGGCTCGTACAGACCCTGGCCCTTGGCGTTGAGCGAGGCGGAGGGCAGCATGCCGATGGAGCCGGTGAGCATGGAGGCTTCATCGGACAGGATGTCGCCAAACATATTGCCCGTGACCACCACGTCGAAGCGCTTGGGCTCCTTGACCAGTTGCATGGCGGCGTTGTCCACGTACATGTGGTCCAGTTGCACGTCGGGGTACTGCTGGCCCACCTCGGTGACCACGTCCTTCCAGAACTGGAAGGTTTCCAGCACGTTGGCCTTGTCCACGCTGGTCACGCGCTTGCTGCGCTTTTGCGCGGCCTGGAAGGCCACGTGGGCGATGCGCTCGATCTCGGGCTTGGAGTAGCGCATGGTGTCGAAGGCTTCCTCGGCGCCGGGGAAGTGGCCGTCGGTGGCCACGCGGCGGCCGCGCGGCTGGCCGAAGTAGATGTCGCCGGTCAGCTCGCGGATGATGAGGATGTCCAGGCCTGCGACCAGTTCGGGCTTGAGGCTGGAGGCATGGGTCAGCTCCGCATAGCAGATGGCCGGGCGGAAGTTGGCAAACAGGCCCATGTGCTTGCGCAGGCCCAGGATGGCCTGCTCGGGGCGCAGCGGGCGGTCCAGCGTGTCGTACTTCCAGTCGCCCACGGCGCCGAACAGCACGGCGTCGGACTCCATGGCCAGCTTCAGCGTGGATTCGGGCAACGGGTGGCCGGCAGCTTCGTAGGCAGCGCCGCCCACGGGGGCCGTCTGCATGTCGAAGTCCAGGCCCAGGGCGCCCAGCACCTTCACGGCTTCCGCAACGATTTCGGGGCCGATGCCATCACCGGGCAAGACTGCGATTTTCATGGTGTTCCTTTTGAGAGACTGTTCGGATGGTGGAAGGCCGCCGGCGGCTGGTTCAGCAACGCCTGCGGCCCATTGATGCGCGCAAGTGGAGATCGATCAGCGCTGCACCAGCGTGTGGGCCAGCCAGGGCTTGGTGGCCAGGCGCTCGGCCTCGTAGGCGCGGATCTTGTCGGCATGGCGCAGGGTCAGGCCGATGTCGTCAAAACCGTTGAGCAGGCAGTACTTGCGGAAGGCAATGACGTCGAAGGGGATCTCCTCGCCCTGCGGGCGCACGATCACCTGGCGGTCCAGGTCGATGGTCAGCTCGTAGCCGGGGAAGGCCGCGATCTCGTTGAACAGCATGTCGATCGTGGCTTCGGGCAGCACGATGGGCAGCAGGCCGTTCTTGAAGCAGTTGTTGAAGAAGATGTCGGCGAAGCTGGGTGCCAGGATGGCGCGAAAGCCGTACTGGTCCAGGGCCCAGGGCGCGTGCTCGCGGCTGGAGCCGCAGCCGAAGTTCTTGCGTGCGACCAGGATGGAGGCGCCCGCATAGCGCGGCTGATTGAGCACGAAGTCGGGGTTGGGCTTGCGCGAGGCCGGGTCCTGGCCGGGTTCGCCATGGTCCAGGTAGCGCCACTCGTCGAACAGGTTCACACCGAAGCCGGTCTTCTTGATCGACTTGAGGAACTGCTTGGGAATGATGGCGTCGGTGTCGACGTTCTCGCGGTCCATGGGGGCGACAAGGCCCTTGTGCACGGTGAATTGTTGCATGGCAGTATCGAATTCAGGGTTCAGCGGGCGGCGCGTTCGATGGCGCTGCCCGCGCTTTGCACGTCCTGGCCAATGCCCTTGACGGTATTGCAGGCGGCCAGGGTGAAGGCCAGGCCGATCAGGAGGATCGAGAAGGAAGGCTTCATGGTGTGCTGGCGGGGCAGTTGCGGGTTCAGGAGAATCTGCGGATGTCCACGAAGTGGCCGTGGATGGCGGCGGCTGCAGCCATGGCGGGGCTCACCAGGTGGGTGCGTCCGCCCGCGCCCTGGCGGCCTTCGAAGTTGCGGTTGCTGGTGGAGGCGCAGCGCTCGCCGGGCTCCAGGCGGTCGGCGTTCATGGCCAAGCACATGGAGCAGCCGGGTTCGCGCCATTCAAAGCCTGCCGCCTTGAAGATCTGGTCCAGGCCTTCGCGCTCGGCCTGCTCCTTGACCAGGCCCGATCCGGGCACCACCATGGCCAGCTTGATGTTGCGTGCCACCTTCTGGCCCAGCTTCTTGACCACGGCGGCGGCTTCGCGCATGTCTTCGATGCGGCTGTTGGTGCACGAGCCGATGAAGACCTTGTCCACGAAGATGTCGTCGATGGCCTTGCCGGGTTCCAGCGCCATGTAGGTCAGCGCGCGCTCGATGGCGCCGCGCTTGCTGGCATCCTTTTCCTTGTCGGGGTCCGGCACGCGGGCATCCACGCCCAGCACCATTTCGGGCGAGGTGCCCCAGGTGACCTGCGGCACGATGTCGCTGGCCTGCAGCTCGACCACGCGGTCGAACTTTGCGTCGGGGTCCGAGTGCAGCGTCTTCCAGTAGGCGACGGCGGCGTCCCACTCGGCGCCCGTGGGCGCCAGCGGGCGGCCCTTGACGTAGGCGATGGTCTTGTCGTCCACGGCCACCAGACCGGCGCGTGCGCCGCCTTCGATGGCCATGTTGCAGACCGTCATGCGACCTTCCATGCTCAGGTCGCGGATGGCCTCGCCTGCGAACTCGATGGTGTAGCCCGTGCCGCCGGCCGTGCCGATCTTGCCGATGATGGCCAGCACGATGTCCTTGGCCGTGATGCCGGGCGCCGCCTTGCCGCTGACGTTGATCAGCATGTTCTTGGCCTTCTTGGCCAGCAGGGTCTGGGTGGCCATCACGTGCTCGACTTCGGAGGTGCCGATGCCGTGGGCCAGTGCGCCGAAGGCCCCATGCGTGGACGTGTGGCTGTCGCCGCAGACCACGGTCATGCCGGGCAGGGTGGCGCCTTGCTCGGGACCCATGACGTGGACGATGCCCTGGCCCTTGTCCATGAAGGGAAAGAAGGCCGCAGAGCCGAACTCGCCGATGTTGGTGTTCAGCGTGGTGATCTGTTCCTTGCTGATGGGGTCGGCAATGCCGTCATAGCCGCGCTCCCAGCCGTCGGTGGGTGTGTTGTGGTCGGCCGTGGCCACCACCGAGCTGATGCGCCACAGCTTGCGGCCGGCCATGCGCAGGCCTTCGAAGGCCTGGGGGCTGGTGACTTCGTGCACCAGGTGGCGGTCGATGTAGAGGACGGCGGTGCCGTCATCCTCGGTGTGGATGACATGCTCGTCGAAGATCTTGTCGTAGAGGGTGCGTCCCATGGCGTTCTCGAATGGTTGGTGTCGTGGGGAAATTCTTGGATGTGCATCCGGCGGGCAAGGGGCCTTCAGGATGCGCTGGCCGGCGGGCTCAGGTGCTCCACCAGCAGGCGGGCCGTAACGGGTAGCGCGTCGAAGTCGCGCGCCACGATGCTCAGCTCGCGCCGTGCCCAGTCGTCGCTGAGCTCCAGGGCGCGCAGATGGCCCACGCCGTGCATGAGCTCGAAGGCGCGGTCGGGGATCAGTCCCACGCCCAGGCCGTTGTCGATCATGCGGCACATGGCATCCAGGCTGGTGACCTGGATGCGCTGGTGCAGCGCATGCCCGGCCTGGGCCGCAGCCGCACGCATGGCCAGGCTGATGGAGGAGCCGGCCTGCAGGCTGACGATGTCCCATTCGAGCACATCGGCAAAGGCCACGCTGTCGCTGTGCGCCAGCGCGTGCTGCTCGGGCACCACGACGACCAGCCGGTCCTCGCGGTAGGGGCGGTGCTGCAGCGCGGGAGTGGCCTGGCCATTGCCCAGCGGCATGTATGCCATGGAGCAGATGCCGATGTCGGCCGTGCCTTCCTGCACCGCCGCCAGCACGGCGGGGCTGAGCTGCTCCTGCAGGTCGATCTTGACCTGGCCATGCTTGCGCGCGAAGACGCCCAGGTCTTCCGGCAGGAACTGCACGATGGCCGACATATTGGCGTGGATGCGTACATGGCCGCGCACGCCATCGGCGTACTCGGACAGCTCGCCCTGCATGCGCTCCAGGCCATACAGCACGTTGCGCGCGTGGTGCAGCAGGCTTTCGCCGGCAGGAGTGAGTGTCACGCCACGGCTGTGGCGATACAGCAGGGCCGTGTCCACGGTGGCCTCGAGGTCGGACAGGCGCTTGCTCACCGCCGAAGCGGCGATGAACTCACGCTCTGCCGCTCGTCCGATGCTGCCAAGTTCGCAGACAGCCACGAACAGCTGCAAGGAGGTAAGGTCTATGCGCCGTGCAAAACTGCGCTCTGAATTCTTCATGTGGTGGGGTTCAGGCTTCTCATTAGGAGAAGTTGAATGGATTTTCTCGCACAAGTCATCGATCTGTCATCTTCAAGCGCGATGTCTTTGGTGATGTCGTGCGATTTCATGGAGATGGGGGTCATGCCTCGTGGCGATGGCTGCGGGCAGCCATGCCCGCCGGAACGCCGGTTGCATACTGAAAGAATTTGTCAATCTTTGCGCCAGTCGCCTGCATGGATTGCTGCAAAAATAAGAGCATATGAACGATCGATACCCGACGGGCCTGCGAGCCCTGCCTGCAGGCCTGTCATTGCTGCTGGCCGCAGCCCTGTCCTGCATGGCCGTCCCGGCGTCTGCCAAGCCGCAGCCACCAGCGAAGAACACGGCCAAGAGCGGCGCGAAGGCCCCCGCCAAGCCTGCGGCCAAGGCAGCTGCGAGGCCGACAGGCAAGATCGCCGTCAAATCCAAGGGCAAGCCGGCACCTGCCACCACCCGCAGCGCACCTGCCAAGGCGGCCGCCGCTGCAGGCGTGGTGGGCGGCGCTGCCGCAGCGGGGGCTGCAGCTGCAGCCGCAGGTGGCGGCGTGTCCAAGGGTGAGTCCGGCCTGAGCGCTGCCGAGCTTGCAGCGCTGCAGCAGCATGCCGAGCAGGGGGAGGCCAGCGCCCAGTACGCGCTGGGCTCGCTGTACAAGCGCGGCCAGGGCGTTGCCCTGGATGCGGAGACTGCCGCCCGGTGGTATGAGAAATCGGCCCAGCAAGGCTATGCGCCGGCTCAGTCCGACCTGGGTTTGATGTACGCCAATGGCCGTGGCGTGGTGCGCGACGATGCGCAGGCTGTGCAGTGGTATCGCAAGGCTGCCGAGCAGGGTGACGCCGTGGCACAGAACAACCTGGGCCTGATGCTGGCCGAGGGGCGCGGAGCCGCCAAGGATCCCGTCCAGGCCGTGCAATGGTTCCAGCGCTCTGCCGAACAGGGGGAGGCGGCCGGCCAGTACAGCCTGGGCGTGATGTATGCCACGGGCCGGGGCGTGGCCGAGGATGTGGCGCAGGCGCTGCGCTGGTTTGTGGCGGCGGCAGGCCAGGGCCATGTCGATGCGCAATTCAACGCCGGCATGCTCTATGCCGAGGGTGGCGTGGTCGATCGCGACATGGCGCAGGCCGCACACTGGCTGGAGAAGGCGGCCGAGCAGGGCAGTGCCGCAGCCCAGTCCAACCTGGGCGTTCTGTATGCCAATGGCCAGGGCGTGCCTGCCAGCGACAAGCAGGCCGCGCGCTGGCTGGAGCGTGCCGCCCAGCAGGGCGACGCGCTGGCGCAGTCCAATCTGGCCAGCCTCTATTCCTCGGGCAAGGGCGTGGAGCGCAGCCCGTCGCAGGCCTATTTCTGGATGCTGCTGGCAGCGGGCAAGGACAGCTCTCTGGCGGCCAAGCGCGACAGCATGGCCCAGCCGCTGAGCGCGGCAGAGCGCGCACGTGCCGAGCGGCAGGCGGCGGCCTGGAAGGCCAAACCCGCTCCCTGAGTCCTGTTGAGGATGCACCAATGAAAAACGCCTCGGAAGAGGCGTTTTTGTTGGGGGCTCAGTGCTGCATCAGCTGAAGAAGCTCTTGAGCCTGTCGGTCCAGCTCTCGCCGCTGGGCGAATGCTTGGCGCCGCCCTTCTTGAGCGATTCCTCCAGCTCGCGCAGCAGCTTGCGCTGGTACTCGGTCAGCTTGACGGGCGTCTCGACCACGATGTGGCAGTACAGGTCACCGGGGTAGCTGGAGCGCACGCCCTTGATGCCCTTGCCGCGCAGGCGGAACTGCTTGCCGGCCTGGGTGCCTTCGGGGATGTCGATGGCCGCCTTGCCCGAGAGGGTGGGTACCTCGATCTCGCCACCCAGCGCCGCCGTGATGAAGCTCACGGGCACGTTGCAGTGCAGATCGTCGCCATCGCGCTCGAAGATGTCGTGGTCCTTGATGCGGATCTCGATGTAGAGATCGCCTGCAGGCCCGCCATTGGTGCCGGGTTCGCCATTGCCCGAGGAGCGGATGCGCATGCCGTCGTCGATGCCTGCGGGAATCTTCACTTCCAGCGTCTTCTGGCGCTTGACCTTGCCCTGGCCGCCGCAGCTGGTGCAGGGTTCGGGAATGATCTTGCCGGTGCCTCGGCAGTGCGGGCAGGTCTGCTGCACGCTGAAGAAGCCCTGGCGCATCTGCACGCTGCCCATGCCGTTGCAGGTGGTGCAGGTCTTGGCGCTGGTGCCGGGCTTGGCGCCGCTGCCGTGGCAGGTGTCGCAGCTGTCCCAGCTGGGGATGCGTATCTGCGCATCCTTGCCGTGGGCGGCTTCCTCCAGCGTGATCTCCATGGCATAGCTGAGGTCGTTGCCACGGTAGACCTGGCGGCCGCCACCTGCGCCGCCGCGCCGCCCGCCCTGGGTGAACATGTCGCCGAAGATGTCGCCAAAGGCTTCGGCAAAGCCGCCAAAGCCTTCTGCGCCGCCGCCCATACCGCGGTTGGGGTCCACGCCTGCGTGGCCGTACTGATCGTAGGCCGCGCGTTTGTTGCTGTCGGAGAGCATCTCGTAGGCCTCCTTGGCCTCCTTGAATTTCTCTTCCGCCTCGCGTGCGGCATCCCCCTGGTTGCGGTCAGGGTGGTACTTCATCGCCAGCTTGCGATAAGCCTTCTTGATGTCGTCGTCCGAGGCGTTCTTGGCAACGCCGAGGACCTCGTAAAAATCGCGTTTGGACATGGTGTTTGCTAGCCAGTCAGTGAGAACAGGAACGCCGCGTCAGCCCCTTGGCAGGGCCGAGCGCGGCGGCAAGCGGTCGTCAAGGGACCACGCGCTGGGTTCAGTCCTTCTTGACTTCCTTGACTTCGGCGTCGACGACGTTGTCGTCAGCGGCTGCAGCACCGGCCGAGGCGCCTGCAGCACCGGCGGCTGCTGCGGCGGCGGCTGCCTCGGGGGCGCCCGCTGCCTGTGCATCGGCGTACATCTTCTCGCCGAGCTTCTGGCTGACTGTCATCAGCGCCGTGGTCTTGGCGTCGATGGCGTCCTTGTCCTCGCCCTTGAGCGCTTCTTCCAGGTCCTTGACGGCGCTCTCGATGGCGGTCTTCTCGCCAGCGTCGAGCTTGTCGCCATGCTCGCCCAGGCTCTTCTTGACGCTGTGCACGGCAGCTTCGCCCTGGTTGCGGGCCTGGACCAGTTCCAGCTTCTTCTTGTCGTCGGCGGCGTTCAGCTCGGCGTCCTTGACCATTTTCTGGATCTCTTCCTCGGACAGGCCGGAGTTCGCCTTGATGGTGATCTTGTTTTCCTTGCCCGATGCCTTGTCCTTGGCGGACACGTTCAGGATGCCGTTGGCGTCGATGTCAAAGGCCACTTCGATCTGGGGCACGCCACGCGCGGCCGGCGGGATGCCTTCGAGGTTGAACTCGCCCAGCATCTTGTTGCCCGAAGCCATTTCGCGCTCGCCCTGGAACACCTTGATCGTCACGGCAGGCTGGTTGTCGTCGGCCGTCGAGAAGGTCTGTGCGAACTTCGTCGGGATGGTGGTGTTCTTGGTGATCATCTTGGTCATCACGCCACCCAGCGTCTCGATGCCCAGCGACAGCGGTGTCACGTCCAGCAGCAGCACGTCCTTGCGGTCACCCGACAGAACCTGGCCCTGCACGGCGGCGCCCACGGCCACGGCTTCGTCGGGGTTCACGTCCTTGCGGGGATCCTTGCCGAAGAATTCCTTGACCTTTTCCTGCACCTTGGGCATGCGGGTCATGCCGCCGACCAGGATGACGTCATCGATGTCGGACACGGACACGCCTGCGTCCTTGATGGCCGTGCGGCAGGGCGCAATGGTGCGCTCGATCAGGTCCTCGACCAGGCTTTCCAGCTTGGCGCGGGTCAGCTTGATGTTCAGGTGCTTGGGACCCGAGGCATCGGCCGTGATGTAGGGCAGGTTGATGTCGGTCTGGGCCGAGTTCGACAGCTCGATCTTGGCCTTCTCGGCGGCTTCCTTCAGGCGCTGCAGCGCCAGCACGTCCTTGGACAGATCGACGCCCTGTTCCTTCTTGAACTCGGTGATGATGTAGTCGATGATGCGCTGGTCGAAGTCTTCGCCGCCCAGGAAGGTGTCGCCGTTGGTCGACAGCACTTCGAACTGCTTTTCGCCGTCCACATCGGCGATTTCGATGATGGACACGTCGAAGGTGCCGCCGCCCAGGTCATACACGGCGATCTTGCGGTCGCCCTTGTCGGTCTTGTCCAGGCCGAAGGCCAGGGCCGCCGCCGTGGGTTCGTTGATGATGCGCTTGACTTCCAGGCCGGCGATGCGGCCGGCGTCCTTGGTGGCCTGGCGCTGGGCGTCGTTGAAGTAAGCGGGCACGGTGATCACGGCCTCGGTCACGGGCTCGCCCAGGTAGTCCTCGGCGGTCTTCTTCATCTTGCGCAGCACTTCGGCGGAAATCTGCGGCGGGGCCAGCTTCTGGCCGCGCACTTCCACCCAGGCGTCGCCGTTGTCGGCGCGCGAGATGGTGTAGGGCATCAGGTCGATGTCCTTTTGCACTTCCTTCTCGTCGAACTTGCGGCCGATCAGGCGCTTGGCGGCATAGATGGTGTTGCGGGGGTTGGTGACCGCCTGGCGCTTGGCCGAGGCGCCGACGAGGATCTCGCCGTCTTCCTGGTACGCAATGATCGACGGCGTGGTGCGCGCACCTTCGCTGTTCTCGATCACGCGCGTGGTGTTGCCGTCCATGATGGCCACGCAGCTATTGGTGGTGCCCAGGTCAATACCGATGATTTTTCCCATTTTGAGTTCTCTCCGCGTTCTGTGAAATGTTTGAATGACTGCTAACTTGTGGCCGGCTCGCGCAGCTTCAAGGGGCTTGTCCCCTTTTTTGTCAGTGCTGCCGTGAGTGCCCGCTTACTGGGGCTGGGCCACGGTCACGAGGGCCGGGCGCAGGATGCGGTCGGCGATCAGGTAGCCCTTTTGCAGCACCGATACCACGGTGTTGGCTTCCTGCTGTGCAGGCACCATGCTGATCGCCTGGTGCAGGTTGGGGTCGAATTTCTCGCCGGCAGCCGGATTGATGGTCACGACCTTGTTGCGCTCAAGGGCCGAGGTCAGCTGGCGCAGCGTGGCGTCGGCGCCTTCGCGCAGCTGTTCCGGCGTGGCCTGTTGAATGGCCAGGGCGGCATCCAGGCTGTCGCAGACAGGCAGAAGGCTTTCGGCAAAGCTCTCGATGCCGAATTTGCGCGCCTTGGAGACTTCGTCTTCTGCGCGGCGGCGCACATTCTCGGCCTCGGCCTTGGCGCGCAGGAACTGGTCTGCCAGCTCGGCGCTCTTGGCCTTGAGTTCGGCCAGCTCGGCCTGCAGGCGCTGCAGCTCGTCGGCTGCATTGGCCGCCATGGCGGCTTCGATTTCTTCCGGGGCTGCGTCTTGCAAGGGGTTGGAGTTTTGTTCAGACATGGATAGAGACTTCAGCTACAAAACAAAGCGGTCGCCAGACTGGAGGCCAGGCGATTGCACGATCTTGAATCGAGATGCGAGCGGATCGGTGTATTTTCAAGGGCTTTGTGCATGTGCATCCGCGCGGCAGAGGTACACGGTGAGGGCAAAAGCCGGGCGACGGGGCAAAAGCCCCACACAGATCCGGGGTCTCGGGCAGTGCGAAGTGTACAGATGGAAGAGGGCTGCGCTAGAATCCAATGCTTTGCCTTGCCGCACCGCTACAAGACGCAGTGGGCGGCGTTTTCCCAAAAGGAGTCGATATGCGTCATTACGAAATCGTTTTGTTGATCCACCCGGATCAGAGCGAGCAGGTTCCCGCCATGCTGGAACGCTACAAGGGCATGATCACCGCTGGCGGTGGCAAGGTCCATCGCGAAGAAGACTGGGGCCGTCGCCAACTGGCTTACATGATCAACAAGCTCGCCAAGGCCCACTACCTGTGCCTGAACATCGAAGCCGACCAGGCTGTGATGGCTGAGCTGGAGCATGCCTTCAAGTTCAACGATGCCGTGCTGCGTCACCTGACGGTTCAGAAGAAGAAGGCCGATACGGCTCCTTCCTCGATGATGAAGACCGTCGAGCGTGAAGAGGCCCGCAAGGCCAGCCAGACCGAACAGGCCTGAGCCCAGCCCTGTCAGAACCTGAAGGAGTGGAGAACCACGTTGTACTGACGGCCGCCATCGCAGAGCTTCAAGCACTGCGCTACACGCCGGCAGGGCTGCCAGCCCTTGAACTGCGACTCGAGCATGCGTCGCGGCAGAAAGAGGCGGGAAGCGAGCGCAGCGTGACGGCATCTGTCAAGGCGGTGGCCTTTGGCGCGCTGGCTGAAAAGCTGGCCCGCCAGGCGCTCGGCAGCCAGTGGAAGTTCCAAGGCTTCCTGGCAACGCCCCGCAACGGCAAATTGCTGGTTCTTCACATCCAGGACATTCAACAAAACTAATTTTCAAGAGGTCCAGAAATGGCCACGTTCAAGAAATTCAACAAGGACAAGCGCCCCAAGCGCAACACGCAGTCGCTGCTGTTCAAGCGCAAGCGCTTCTGCCGCTTCACCGTCGCCGGCGTCGAAGAAATCGACTACAAGGATGTGGACACCCTGCGTGACTTCATCGGTGAAAACGGCAAGATCGTCCCCGCTCGCCTGACCGGCACGCGCGCCATCTACCAGCGTCAGTTGAACACTGCCATCAAGCGCGCCCGCTTCCTGGCTCTGGTTCCTTACTCTGACCAGCACAAGATCTAAGGAATACAACCCATGCAAGTCATTCTGCTCGACAAGGTTGTGAACCTCGGTGGCCTCGGCGATATCGTCAAGGTCAAGGACGGCTACGCCCGCAACTTCCTGATCCCCACGGGCGCTGCCCGTCGCGCCACGGCTTCCGCCAAGGCCGAGTTCGAAGCCAAGCGCGCCGAACTGGAAAAGCAAGCGGCTGAAAAGCTGGCTGCTGCCCAGCAACTGGGCGAAAAGCTCAACGGCGTGAACGTCAAGCTGACCCAGAAGGCTGGCGTTGACGGCCGCCTGTTCGGTTCGGTGACCAATGCCGACATCGCCGAAGAACTGACCAAGGCCGGTTTCGCCGTTGCCAAGTCGCAAGTTCGCCTGGTCAACGGTCCCATCAAGACCGTGGGCGACGCCACCGTGGTCGTGGCACTGCACACCGACGTCAGCGTCGAAGTGTCGGTGTCGGTCTACGGCGACCACTCCTGATCCGGGGCTTGTTCCGTATCACCAAAAAGCCGCCTTCGGGCGGCTTTTTGCTTTGCCGCGCCCGGGTGATGACGCCGGGTGGCGCGGCCTTTTGCCAGCCGCTACGATGGCGGGCTCATCTCCAGGAATTCCATGTCGTCCGTAATGCCCCCGCTCGATCTCGATGATGCGTTCGCACCGCTGCTGCCCGCTGGCGACCAGCAGGTCGCGCAGTTGCGCGTGCCGCCGCATTCGATGGAGTCCGAGTCCAGCGTGCTGGGTGGCCTGCTTCTGGACAACAGTGCCTGGGACCGCGTGGGCGATCTGCTGGTGGATGGTGATTTCTACCGCCATGAGCACAAGCTGATTTACGAGGCCATCGGCAAGCTGATCAATGCCAGCAAGCCGGCCGACGTGATCACGGTGTACGAGCATTTGCAGGGCATGGGCAAGGCCGAGGAAATTGGCGGCCTGCTGTACCTGAACCAGCTGGCGCAGTACGTGCCCAGTGCCACCAACATCCGGCGCTACGCGGAGATCGTGCGCGAGCGCTCCATCCTGCGCAAGCTGGTGACGGCCAGTGATGACATCGCCACCAATGCCTTCAATCCGCAGGGCAAGACGGTGGACCGCATCCTTGACGAGGCCGAGCAGAAGATCCTGGCCATCGGCGAGGAGGGGGCGCGCAACAAGCAGGGCTTCCAGTCGCTCGACACGCTGGTGGTGGACCTGCTGGACCGTGTCCAGGAGATGGCCGACAACCCCATGGACGTGACCGGCGTGCCAACGGGCTTTGTCGATCTTGACCGCATGACCAGTGGCCTGCAGGCTGGCGACCTGGTGGTGCTGGCCGCACGCCCCTCGATGGGCAAGACCTCGTTTGCGGTGAATATCGCCGAGCACGTGGCGCTCAACGAAGGCCTGCCGGTCGCCATTTTCTCCATGGAAATGGGCGCGGCCCAGCTGGCGGTGCGTATCGTCGGCTCTATCGGCCGCGTCAACCAGGGCAATCTGCGCACGGGCAAGCTCAACGATGACGAGTGGCCGCGCCTGACGGAAGCCATCGAGCGGCTGCGCACGGTGTCCCTGCACATCGACGAGACGCCCGGCCTGTCGCCTACGGAGCTGCGCGCCAATGCGCGGCGCCTGGCGCGTACCTGCGGCAAGCTGGGCCTGATCGTGGTCGACTATCTGCAGCTGATGAGCGGCTCGGGTTCGGCCGCCAGTTCCGACAACCGTGCGACCGAGCTGGGCGAGATTTCGCGGGGCTTGAAGATGCTGGCCAAGGAGTTGCAGTGCCCGGTGATTGCCCTGTCCCAGCTCAACCGTTCGGTGGAGCAGCGCACCGACAAGCGCCCCATGATGTCCGACCTGCGCGAATCGGGCGCCATCGAGCAGGATGCCGACATCATCATGTTCATCTACCGCGATGACTACTACAACAAGGACAGCAAGGAGCCCAACATCGCCGAAGTCATCATCGGCAAGCAGCGTAACGGCCCGACCGGCACGGTCAAGCTGTTCTTCCAGAAAAACCAGACGCGCTTCGAGAACCTGGCCGTGGGCTACGGTGGTGGCGACGAGTACTGATTGCAGCGCTTGGCTTTCAGGCTTTCCATGAAAAACGGCCCCGAGGGGCCGTTTGGTTTTTTGCAGTGGGCGGTCTATGTACGCCAGGCATGGATCAGCAGACCTGCCACGCAGGCGCCGAGGATGGCGCAGGCCCAGGCCAGCCGCTGGGCGCCCGTGCGCAGCGCACCCACGGTGGCCACGATCTGGGCATTCTGCTCGGCCAGCTTCTCGATCAGTTCCAGCGACTGGCGCTGTGACTGCTCCAGCTGCGTGATGCGGGCTTCCTGGGCCTGGATCAGCAGCAGAGCCTGTTCGCCAGCCGAGCGCGGAGCTGCCAGCGGCTCGCCGGCTGCAGCCGGCTGCGCGCCGACCGCCTGCTCCGCATCCTTTTTGCGCAGCAGGCTCTTGGCTGCCTTGACGACCTGGGGGGTGGCCTCGATGACATCGCCCCAGGGCACCAGCTTCAGCGCCGTGATCCAGCTGATCGCCATGGCTTACAGCACCTCGCTGGCGAAGTCGGCCAGGCGCGAGCGTTCGCCGCGCGCCAGCGTGATGTGGCCGCTGTGGGGCCAGCCCTTGAAGCGGTCCACGGCGTAGGTCAGTCCCGACGATCCCTCGGTCAGGTAGGGCGTGTCGATCTGCGCCAGATTGCCCATGCAGATGATCTTGGTGCCGGGGCCGGCGCGCGTGATCAGGGTCTTCATCTGCTTGGGCGTCAGGTTCTGGGCCTCGTCGATGATGACGTACTTGTTCAGGAAGGTGCGGCCGCGCATGAAGTTCATGCTCTTGATCTTGATGCGGCTGCGGATCAGCTCGTTGGTGGCGGCGCGGCCCCATTCGCCGGCATTGCCGCCATCGCCCTTGGCCAGGAATTCGAGGTTGTCGTCGAGGGCGCCCATCCAGGGGCCCATCTTCTCTTCCTCGGTGCCGGGCAGGAAGCCGATGTCCTCACCCACGCTGACTGTGGCGCGCGTCATGATGATCTCGGTGTAGCGGCGGTCGTCCAGCACCTGGGACAGGCCGGCGGCCAGGGCCAGCAGGGTCTTGCCCGTGCCGGCCGTGCCGGTCAGCGTGACCAGGTCGATGTCCGGGTTCATCAACAGGTTCATCGCGAAGTTCTGTTCGCGGTTGCGCGCCGTGACGCCCCAGACGGCGTACTTGGGATTGCCGAAGTCCTTGAGCGTCTTGAGCACGGCCGTCTTGTCGCGGATCTCGGTCACGCGCATGAACAGGCTGGGCTCGCCCGGTGCCTCGTGGTAGACGAACTGGTTGATCATCAGCTGGTCGACGATGGCGCCGCTGATGCGGTAGTAGGTGATGGCGCCTTCCTGCCAGCTTTCGACGTTCTTGCCGGCCTTGGCCCAGAAGTCCTGGGGCAGGGCCAGGGCGCCTGCGTACAGCAGGTCGCCGTCGTCCAGTACCTTGTCGTTCTGGTAGTCCTCGGCCGCAAGGCCCAGGGCGCGTGCCTTGACGCGCATGTTGATGTCCTTGGACACCAGCACGACTTCACGCTCGCTGAACTTCTTGCGCAGCGCGGCGACAACACCCAGGATCTGGTTGTCCGCCTTGCCCTGGGGCAGGCTGTCGGGCAGCGCTGTCTCCAGTGGTTCGGTCTGGAAATACAGCATGCCGGTGGCGCTGCGCTGGCCCGTGGCATTCAGCGGCAGGCCCTTGTCCAGCGTCTCGGAGGGCTGGGAGGCGACCAGTGAATCCAGCGTGCGGCTGACCTGGCGGCCGTTGCGCGCCACTTCGGTCATTCCCTTCTTGTGGCCGTCGAGCTCTTCCAGCACCACCATGGGCAGGAAGATGTCGTGCTCCTCGAAGCGGAACAGGCTGGTCGGGTCGTGCAGCAGCACGTTGGTGTCGAGCACGAACAGCGTCTTCGGGCCTGTGCGCGTGCGGCGTGGGCGAACCGGCGCTGCCAGCAGTGCTGCCGGCTTGGCTTCCGTGGCCGACCTGTTGGTCGACCGGGCGCTGGACGGCGCTGCCGTTGCGTTGGATTTGTCGGTTGCGCGGCGCTGCCGATTGGCAGGGGCTGCAGTCGCGGGCGCAGGAGCCGGTGATGCGGCCTTGGTGTTGCGGCCGCGCGCCGGTGCGGGCTTTGCAGCTGTGGTGGTGGTGGTGGTTGTGGCGGAGGCCGGGGCCGGCTTGCGCTTGCGTGGCGCGGCGGCAGCTACGGCCTCGACTGCATCGGGAAGATCGTCAGCGGGCAGGGGGTCTGCGTGCTGGGCACCGCGCACGGGAAGAAAGGCTTCGGGGGAGAGCTTGGCGGCACGGCGGCCGGGTGCGGGGGGCAGGGGCATGGTGGACGAACCGTTCCTCAACAAGGATCAAAAAGCACAAAGCCGCCTGGAAACCGAGGCGGCTTTGGAGGGGTGACAGGGAAAAGCGTCTTTGCTAAGAAGCATTGCCCCATTATGCATAGGCGGACGGCCTGAATATGTCGGCCGGCACTCTGTCACCTGTCGGATTGTTGCTATCAGGCAGCCTGCTTCAATGCCTTCAGGGTCTTGACAGCCTTGAGGACCTCGTCAACGTGGCCGGGAACCTTCAGGCCGCGCCATTCCTGCACCAGCAGGCCATCGGCTCCGACCAGGAAGGTGGAGCGCTCGATGCCCTTCACCTTCTTGCCGTACATGATCTTGTTCTTGACCACGCCGAACATGTGGCACATCTTCTCTTCCGTATCGGCGATCAGCTCGAACGGCAGTTCCAGCTTTTCCTTGAAGTCGTCGTGCGACTTCATGTTGTCGCGCGAGACGCCAAACACGGTGGCGCCAGCTTTCACGAAGTCCTTGTACTTGTCGCGGAACTGCATGGCTTCGGTGGTGCAGCCAGGCGTATTGTCCTTGGGGTAGAAATACAGGATCAGAATCTGGCCCGTGTGGGAGGTGTTGGTCACCTTGATCCCGCCGGTAGCGTTGGCTTCAAATTCGGGAAGGGGTTTGTTGACAACGATCGCCATGCGCTTATATCTCTCGGGTGTAGTCGTTGAAATGCCGAGGGCCGTGTTTGTGTTTTTGCTTTTATCGGAAATGCCCCCAACCGCAACCTGCAATTTTACCCTGAAAACGGAATTTCTCCCAATCAGGGGGGCAGGAGTCTACTCCAAGAGTAGGGCCGCGACGACGTTACGGCCTTCGCTGGCAAGGATGTTGTAGGTGCGACACGCGGCCTGCGTATCCATGCTTTCCAGGCCGATGCGTCGGGCCATGAGCGGGCGCAGCCAGGCCGCTGGCGGGAAGCGGTTGCGCTGGCCGCTGCCCAGGATGATGACCTCTGCATCCAGCTGGGACAGGGCCTCGAAATGCTCAGGCGTCAGGTCTTCGAAGCGGGCGCAGTCCCAGGCCTGGCGCAGGCCTTTGGCGCCGACAAGCAGGCTGTGTTCGAACTTTTCCCGGTCCACGGCGACCCAGCCGGGGCCATAGCCTGTGATGCTCTGTGCTTCGGATTTGTCGGCGTGGAATTTCATGGATGAGGGTGGCGCGGTCTGCGCGATGGGGGTGGCCGCCACATGGGTCGGGGCCAGGGCGATGCTGCATTGCGGAACTGTGGTCAAATTATAGGTTTCACCAGGGTGCATGGGGCACTTTGGCGTGCATGAAGGCCGCAAGCCCGCGCCGGCCACTTTCATATTCTCAGCATGAAAACCGTTCTCAAATCCGCAAAACTAGCCAACGTCTGTTATGACATCCGCGGGCCCATCATGGACGCGGCCAAGAAGATGGAAGAGGACGGCCAGAAGATCATCAAGCTCAATATCGGCAATCTGGCCGTGTTCGGCTTCGACGCTCCTGAGGAAGTGCAGCAGGACATGATCCGCAACCTGCCCAATTCGGCAGGCTACTCGGACAGCAAGGGCATCTTCGCGGCGCGCAAGGCCGTGATGCACGAAACCCAGCGCCAGGGCATCCTGGGCGTGACGCTGGACGATATCTACCTGGGCAATGGCGCATCCGAGCTGATCAGCCTGGCCACGAACGCGCTGCTGGACGACGGCGACGAGATGCTGCTGCCGGCGCCCGACTATCCGCTGTGGACCGCCGTGACCAGCCTGTCCGGCGGCACGCCCGTGCACTATATGTGCGACGAGTCCAACGGCTGGATGCCCGACCTGGACGACATCCGCGCCAAGATCACGCCGCGCACCAAGGGCATCGTCGTCATCAACCCCAACAATCCGACAGGTGCCCTGTACAGCAAGCAGCTGCTGCAAAGCATCGTGGCGCTGGCCCGCGAGCATGGCCTGGTGATCTTCGCCGACGAGGTCTATGACAAGGTGCTCTACGACGACGTCGTGCATACGCCGCTGGCCAGCCTGTCCACCGATGTGCTGACGCTGACCTTCAACTCGCTGTCCAAGGCCTATCGCAGCTGCGGCTACCGCGCCGGCTGGATGGTGGTCTCGGGCGACAAGAAGGCGGCCAAGGACTATATCGAGGGCCTGAACATGCTCTCCAACATGCGCCTGTGCGCCAATGTGCCCGGCCAATGGGCCGTGCAGACGGCGCTGGGCGGGCATCAGAGCATCGACGAGCTGGTGCAGGAAGGCGGCCGGCTGCGCGTGCAGCGCGACCTGGCCTACCAACTGATCACCGAAATCCCCGGCGTGAGCTGCGTCAAGCCGCAGGCCGCGCTGTACATGTTCCCGCGCCTGGACCCCGAGATCTACCCGATCAAGGATGACCAGGCGTTCTTCCTGGAAGTGCTGCAGGAGACCAAGGTCATGCTGGTGCAGGGAACAGGCTTCAACTGGCCGCACCCCGACCATTTCCGCATCGTCTTCCTGCCGCACGACACCGACCTGCGCGAGGCCATCCGCCGCCTGGCCGTGTTCCTCGAGAAATACCGCAAGCGCCACGGCACGGACCGCGGCTGAGCTGTGCGGGGGCCGGCGGGGGAGAGGGCCTTGCGCCGACCATCGCTTTTTACCGGCTGCCGGCGCGCACCCTCTGGGCGCCGCAGCATTTTTTGACTGGCAAGTAGTTTATGAAACCGATCCAAGTAGGCCTTCTGGGCATTGGCACCGTGGGCAGTGGCACCTTCAACGTGCTGCAGCGCAACCAGGAAGAGATCCGCCGCCGCGCGGGCCGCGGTATTGAGATTGCCATGGTGGCCGACCTGGATACGGAACGCGCACGCTCCGTCGTGGGCGACACGGCCAAGGTGGTCGGCGATGCGCGCGAGATCATCGCCAACCCCGAGATCGACGTGGTGATCGAGCTGATCGGCGGCTACGGCATTGCCAAGGCCCTGGTGCTGGAGGCCATTGCCGCCGGCAAGCATGTGGTCACGGCCAACAAGGCCCTGCTGGCCGTGCATGGCAGCGAAATCTTCAAGGCCGCCGCCGAGAAGGGCGTGATGGTGGCCTACGAAGCGGCGGTGGCCGGTGGCATCCCCATCATCAAGGCGCTGCGCGAAGGCCTGACGGCCAACCAGATCCAGTGGGTGGCCGGCATCATCAACGGCACGACCAACTTCATCCTGTCCGAGATGCGCGACAAGGGCCTGGACTTCGACGTGGTGCTCAAGGAGGCCCAGCGCCTGGGCTATGCCGAAGCCGATCCGACCTTCGACATCGAAGGCGTGGACGCCGCCCACAAGGTCACGCTGATGAGCGCCATCGCCTTCGGCATTCCCGTGCAGTTCGACAAGGCGCATGTGGAAGGCATCACCAAGCTGTCTGCGGCCGACATCAAGTACGCCGAGCAACTGGGCTACCGCATCAAGCTGCTGGGCATCACCAAGCGCACGGACAAGGGCATCGAGCTGCGCGTGCACCCCAGCCTGGTGCCGACCAAGCGCCTGATCGCCAACGTGGAAGGCGCGATGAACGCCGTCGTCGTCCATGGCGACGCCGTGGGCACGACGCTGTACTACGGCAAGGGCGCGGGCTCCGAGCCCACGGCCAGCGCCGTGATTGCCGACCTGGTGGACATTGCCCGCCTGCACACGGCCGACCCCGAGCACCGCGTGCCCCCGCTGGCCTTCCAGTCGAACACGCTGGTCGCCGCAGGTGGCGAGCTGCCCGTGCTGCCCATGAGCGAGGTGGTCACCAGCTACTACCTGCGCATCCGCGTGGCCGACGAAGCCGGCGTGCTGGCCAAGATCACCAGCATCCTCGCCGGTGCCGGCATCAGCATCGATGCCCTGCTGCAGCGCGAGGCTGGCGAGGTGAGCGGCGACAGCGAAGGCAGCCAGGGCGTGCCGCAGACCGACCTGATCATCCTGACCCACGCCACGCGCGAAGGCGACATGGATGCTGCCCTGGCGCAGATCCAGCAGTTGCCCACGGTGCTGGCCCCTATCAACCGCATCCGCAAGGAAGAGTTGAACTAAGACACCCCCTGAGCGGCTGCGCCGCTTCCCCCTCTCTCGCACGCGGGAGGGGGACGACGCCCTCGCTGCGGGGCGGCCCTTGCTCGGCATCCCTGGCATCGGCCGCGCCCCGTCTCACAGAATACTGACGAGGAAGCGACATGCTTTATCTTTCCACGCGCGGCCACGCGGACCGCAAGCGCTTTTGCGACATCCTGCTCGAGGGCCTGGCGCCCGATGGCGGGCTGTACCTGCCCGAGCGCTATCCGCAGATCGATGCCGCCCGCCTGGGCGAGCTGCGCAGCATCTACAAGGAGCAGGGCTACGCGGCCCTGGCCTTCGAGATCCTGAGCCTGTACATCGACGACATCCCGGCCGAGGATCTGCGCGCCCTGTGCGCCAAGACCTATACGCAGCAGGTGTTCGGCACGGCCGAGATCACGCCGCTGCGCCCGCTGGAAGACGGCCTGTGGCTCGAAGCCCTGTCCAACGGCCCCACGCTGGCCTTCAAGGACATGGCCATGCAGCTGCTGGGCAACCTGTTCGAGTACGAACTGGGCCGCCGTGGCGAGGAGCTGAACATCCTGGGCGCCACCAGCGGCGACACCGGCAGCGCCGCCGAGTACGCCATGCGCGGCAAAAAGGGCGTGCGCCTGTTCATGACCAGCCCGCGCGGCCGCATGAGCCCCTTCCAGCAGGCCCAGATGTTCAGCCTGCAGGACGCCAACATCCACAACATCGCCATCGAAGGCGTGTTCGACGACTGCCAGGACATCGTCAAGGCCGTCTCCAACGACCACGCCTTCAAGGCGAAGTACAAGATCGGCACGGTCAACTCGATCAACTGGGCCCGCCTGCTGGCCCAGGTCGTCTACTACTTCGCCGGCTACCTGCAGGCCACGCAGAGCAATGACCAGAAGGTCAGCTTCACGGTGCCCAGCGGCAACTTCGGCAATATCTGCGCCGGCCATGTGGCGCGCCAGATGGGCCTGCCGATCGAACGCTTGGTGGTGGCGACCAACGAGAACGACGTGCTCGACGAGTTCTTCCGCACGGGCGCCTACGTGGTGCGCGGCAGCGAGCACACCTACGAGACATCGAGCCCCTCGATGGACATCTCCAAGGCCAGCAACTTCGAGCGCTTCGTGTTCGACCTGCTGGGTCGCGATGGACAGGCCACGCGCGAATTGTTCGCCGAGGGCGTGGCACGCCAGGGCCGCTTCGACCTGGGCGGCAACCCGCTGTTCCAGGAAGCTGCTGCCCGCTACGGCTTCGTCAGCGGCAAGAGCACGCATGCCGACCGCCTGGCCACCATCCGCGATACCTTCGAGCGCTTCGGCACCATGATCGACACGCACACGGCCGACGGCGTCAAGGTGGCGCGCGAGCAGCTGCAGGCCGGCGTGCCCATGATCGTGCTGGAGACGGCACTGCCCATCAAGTTCGCCGCCACCATCGAGGAGGCCCTGGGCCGCCTGCCCGATCGCCCGGCCAAGTTCGAAGGCATCGAGGACCTGCCCAAGCGCGTGACCGACTTGCCGGCCGACGCCGAGCAGGTCAAGGCCTACATCGCCCGGCATTGCGACTGATGCCACGGCCGGGCTGTCCGCAGGTCCGCAGCTGGAGTGCATGGCGATGAAGGTCATCGGCTTTGCCGGCTACTCCGGCTCGGGCAAGACCAGCCTGGTGGAGCCCCTGATCACGCTGATGCGTGCGCAGGGGCTCAGCGTTTCGGTGGTCAAGCATGCCCACCACCATTTCGATGTCGATCACGAGGGCAAGGACAGCTGGCGCCACCGCAAGGCGGGTGCCTATGAGGTGGTGCTGGCTTCCGATCGCCGTCTGGCGCTGATGCGCGAATTCCCCCGGCCCACGGAGCTGTCGGTGCACGACATGCTGGCCGAGCTGGACCCCCTCGTGGACTGGGTGCTGGTAGAGGGTTTCAAGCACGCCGACCTGCCCAAGATAGAAATCTGGCGCGAGCAGCCCGAGCGCACCAGCGCCGGCAAGACCCAGGCGCCTTTGTTCCCGCACGATCCCCATGTGCTGGCCGTGGCGACCGATGCGCCGGCCCGCCTGCCCGAGCCGCCGCGCCAGCCCGTGCTGGACCTCAACGCGCCAGCGCAGATACTGCAATGGCTGCTGGATCAGGGGGAGCGCCTGCGCTACCGTGCACCTGACAGCGGCCAAGACTAGGAGAAAAACCATGCGAGCCCCGCTCAAGCCCCTCGATGAAGCGCTGGCCGAACTGCTGGCCCAGGCACTGCCGCTGGCTGGCGATGACACCGTGGACTGCTTTGACGCCGATGGCCGCGTGCTGCGGGTCGACGCCGTCTCGCCGCTGCAGGTGCCGCCCCAGGACAACAGCGCCATGGACGGCTACGCCGTGCGCAGCGCCGAATGCACGCAGGGCAATGCCGAGCTGCCCGTCTCGCAGCGCATCCCCGCAGGCGCCGTGGGCCAGCCGCTGGCCGTGGGCACGGTGGCGCGCATCTTCACGGGGGCTCCGGTGCCCGAAGGTGCCGATGCCATCGTCATGCAGGAAGACTGCGAAGTCCTGGAAGACGGCCGCGTGCGCATCAAGGCGCGGCCCGAGGCCGGGCAATGGATACGCCGCTCGGGCGAGGACATCCGGCGCGGCGCCACCGTCATCGCGGCCGGCACGCGCCTGTCGCCGGCCGAGCTGGGCCTGGCCGCCAGCATCGGCCTGGCCTCTTTGCGCGTGGCACGCAAGCCGCGCGTGGCCCTGTTCTCCACGGGCGACGAGCTGGTCATGCCGGGCACGGTCGCGCCCGAGCAGATGCCGCCCGGCAGCATCTACAACAGCAACCGATTCTTCCTTCGCGCCCTGCTGCAGCGCATGGGCTGCGAGGTCACCGACTTCGGCATCGTCCCCGACCGGCGCGAGGCCACTGTGGATGCTTTGCGCGAGGCGGCCCGCGCGCATGACCTGATCCTGACCAGCGGCGGGGTGTCTGTCGGCGAAGAGGACCATGTCAAGCCCGCCGTGCAGGCGCTGGGCCAGCTCGACCTCTGGCAGATCGCCGTCAAGCCCGGCAAGCCCTTCGCCTATGGCCGCGTGAACTGCGAGGGCGAAGGCTTTGCCCACTTCATCGGCCTGCCCGGCAACCCGGTCTCCAGCTTCGTTACCTTTCTCCTGCTGGTGCGCCCCTTCGTGCTGCGCCTGCAGGGCGTGCAGCAGGCGCTGCCACGCTCGGTCGAGGTGCGCGCCGACTTCCATTGGCCGCGCGGGGACAAGCGCCGCGAATTCCTGCGCGTGCGCTACAACGACAGCGGCGGGCTGGAGCTGTTCCGCAACCAGAGTTCGGGCGTGCTGACCTCGGCGGCCTGGGGCGATGGCGTGGTGGACAACCCGCCGGGCCAGGCCATTGCGCCGGGCGACCGGGTGCGCTTCATCGCCTTTTCGGAGCTGCTGTCATGAGCCAGGCCGTCCCCATCGCCATCACCATCACCGTGCGCTATTTCGCCTCCATCCGCGAAGCCCTGGGCACGGGCAGCGAAACCCTGTCCACCGAGGCCGCCACCGTGGGCGCGCTGCGTGAGGAACTGATTGCGCGTGGCGGTGCAGCCGCCGAAGCGCTGGCCCCTGGCAAGGCCGTGCGCATGGCGCTGAACCAGGTCCTGTGCGATGCCGGTGCCGCCATTCGCCAGGGGGACGAGGTGGCTTTCTTCCCTCCCGTGACCGGAGGTTGACCCAAATGACCACCGACAAGCCCGTGGACCAGGCCATCAGCGCGCGCACGCGCAAGGCCTTGTCCGAAGCCAAGGCGCGCGGCGTGCAACTGGGCCGCGCAGGCGCAGACAACCTGCGCGCCACCGTGGAAAAGCGCAAATCCACGGCCGATGCCTTTGCCCAGCAGCATGAGGCGCTGTTCGCCGAACTGCAGGCGCGCGGCCTGACGCACCGCGCCATGGCCGCCGAACTCAATGCGCGCGGCATTGCCGCGGCCCGGGGCGGCGAGTGGACGCACGGTCAGGTGCAGCGCATCCTGAACCGCTATGCCGACCTGCGTTCGGCAACACTGTCTGCGGACGGCAGCAGCGGCAGCTGAATCCCGGCCAGCCGCTGCGCCAGCGCGGCCGATGCCGGCTGCATGGGCGCCCGCAGCGTTGCCCGCATTCGGCCCTGCTGCGCCAGCAAGGCCTTGATGGGGGCGGGGTTGGGCTCGGCAAAGCAGGCGGCGATGTGTGGCTGCAGCGGCTGCCACAGCGCACGGGCAGCGGGCAGGTCGCCGCGCTCCAGGCATTGCATCAGCTCGACGAAGTGCCCTGTATGCGCGTGCGCGCTGGCAGCAATCGCTCCCGCGCCGCCCAGGGCCAGCGTGGAAAAGATCTGCGCGTCTTCGCCGGCCAGCACCTGCAGTTGCCCATCGGCGATCAGTGCCTGGGTCTTGGCGGCATCGCCCCCGCAATCCTTGATGGCCACGATGCGCTCATGGGCGGCCAGCGCACGCAGCGTGGCCAGCTCCAGCACCACGCCGGTGCGGTAGGGAATGTCGTAGACGATGACCGGATGGGCGCTGCGCTCGGCAATCGCCGTGAACCACTGCAGCAGGCCTGCCTGCGACGGGCGTATGTAATGCGGCGCGGGCACCAGAATGCCTGCCAGCGGCAGGGCGTTCAGTGCCTGAACGCGGGCCAGCGCATGCCCCAGGTGGCAGTCCGAAACGCCCATGACCACGGGCATGCCCTGGGCCGCTGAGAGGATGGTGGACAGGGCGGCATCGTGCTCCGCTTCGCTCAGCGCGGCGGCCTCGGCGGTCGAGCCGCAGGCCACGTAGCCGGCGATGCCGCTGGCGTTGTAGTGCTGCACCAGGGCGCGCAGCGCCCCGTGGTCCACCGCCGCCTCATCTCCAGGAAGAAAGGGCGTGACCAGCGGAAGCCACAGCCCCTGGAATCGGGCTTGCGGCGAGGTGGTGGAAGGCAAAGACATGGAAGATCCCTTCGGGTGATTCAAACAATGAACGACCGGACGCAGCCACCGGCCAGACCGAGGGCGGAAAGGCAGGCGCCTGAAGGGATGCGGGAAGGGGAGATGGAGGCTGCCGGGCCGGTTCCGTCGCTCATCTGGACGGAACCTCAGCTCCGGTCAGACGAGCTGGGGTTTGCAGGCTTTGCCCAGGCACAGGCACACGGCATCGCCGTGGCATGTGGGGAAGGCAAAGATTGCAGGCATGGCGCGCAGTGTAGCGCGCCTGAGCGCCTCGGTGGTGACCTTCAGGCTGCGCCTTCGGCGCCGGGAGGGGTTGATGCATCGGGCAGCAGCGGTGCCTGCCACTCCAGCAGCTCGGCCAGGCGCTGCACGATCCAGCGTGCCTCGCCGGGGCTGACGATGGAGCCTTCGGCAGCCAGGCCGGCGTGCATGCCCAGCAGCACGCCTTGCTCCGAAGAATTGCCCGAGTGGTAAAGCGTCTGTGCCTGCTCGACCAGGTGGCTGGCCAGGTCCTCGCACAGTTCATAGCGCCCGACCACATCTGCAATCGATGCCTTGAGCCGGCCGTGCCGGTCGGCATACAGGGCGGCAAAGCTCGGCGGCGGCTGTATCTGGCTGGTCTCGTCCATGGCGCGCCTCAATCGGGTTCGAACAGGCGTTCGAAGCGTGCGATGTCTTCGGCCAGCTCGCAGCTCACCAGCTGGCCCATCTTGCCGTCGCCCAGCCGGTGGGCTGCAAACAGAGTGGCCTTGCCGCGAAAGCCGTAGTCGGGCAGGTGGATGATGGTGTAGGGATGGGGCACGAACAGCTGGTGCTCGTAGACCACGCGCTGCTCGTTGCGCGGCGAGGGATAGAGCGTGTATTCGGGGGTGGTGATCGTGAGTGTGGCCATGCGTGGCCCGCCGCAGCAAAAAAGCGCTGGGGGCGGGGGAGGGCAATGCTACCGCGTTCATCGCCTTCTGGCGCGCCGCCGCCCTGCGACAATGCGGGCATGCAAGCAGCCCGTGTATCCATCCAGACCGAGGATTTCGACGTATCGGCCGAACTCGCCGCCCTGCGCTCCGGCGACGCCCGCGTGGGGGCGGTATGCAGCTTCATAGGCACGGTGCGTGACCGCAACGAGGGCGCCGCCGTGGCCAGCATGGAGCTGGAGCACTACCCGGGCATGACCGAGAAATCCATCGAGGCCATCATCGACGAGGCCGTGCAGCGCTTCGGCATCCATGGCGCGCGCGTCATCCACCGCATCGGCCCGCTGCAGCCCATGGACCAGATCGTGCTCGTGGCCGTCACCGCATCGCACCGGGGCATGGCTTTCCAGGCCTGCGAATACATCATGGACTACCTCAAGTCGCTGGCGCCTTTCTGGAAAAAGGAACAGACGCCCGAGGGCGCGCGCTGGGTGGATGCGCGCGTCAGCGACGAAGAGGCGCTGGCGCGCTGGCGCCAGTGAG
The DNA here is from genome assembly GCF_050907895.1 of Delftia sp. 11MD. NCBI lineage: Bacteria > Pseudomonadati > Pseudomonadota > Betaproteobacteria > Burkholderiales > Comamonadaceae > Delftia > Delftia sp. 11MD. Next base: position 1,612,822 of record NZ_CP194333.1, read on the forward strand.
CTGACGCTTCAGGCCCTGCGCAGTGCGGCACCCCGCAACCATTGCGGCGGCCGGAACACCAGCAGGTTGCCGAACATCACCAGCAGCAGGCCACCCACGGCCAGCGGCGTCCACACATAGCCTTCGAAAAGGGCCGAGATACTGAGCGCAACGATGGGGAACAGCACCGTCGCATACGCCGCCTTCTCGGGGCCCAGGCGTCCGACCAGGGTCAGGTAGGCCGTGAACGCGATCACCGAGCCCGGAATGGCCAGGTACAGCCAGGAGCCCACATAGGTCCAGCTGGCATCGAAGCGCCAGGGCAGGCCTGCCACCAGCGCATAGCCGGTCAGCAGCAGCGTGCCGGCCAGCATGCCCCAGGCATTGGTCTGTGCGGGCCGCCAGCCCATGGACTGCAGCGAGGCCGACAGCATGTTCCCGCAGGAAAAGCACAGCGTGCCCAGCACCGCCCAGGCCAGGCCGGGCAGGCTGGCATGCCGGCCTGCGCGCAGCTCGGGCCAGAACAGCGCCACCAGGCCTGCAAGGCCGAAGAGGCTGCCGGCCAGCACATGGGGCGCCAGCCTGCGGCCGTGGATGATGCGCGCCAGCAGCGCGTTCCAGAGATTGGCGCTGGAGAACACCACGGCGGCCAGGCCGCTGGCCAGCGTCTCGCTGGCATGCATGAAGCACACGAAGTTGAAGCTGAACAGGCACAGGCCCTGGGCCAGCACGCGCGGCAGCGCCGGGCCGCGGGGCACGCGCAGCTGGCGCGACCAGGCCAGCCAGGCGAACATCAGCACGGCGGCCAGCGCAAAGCGGTAGGCAATGGACAGCTCCACGGGCACGGTGCCCAGCTGCAGCTTCAGGGCGATCCAGGTCGAACCCCAGATCAGCACGACCAGGGCATAGAGGGTGGCAGTCATGGCCGGTGATGATGGCGCCGCAGGCTGGGCGGGCATGGCAGATTCCTGCGGTTTGATGGCCTGGCGCCATGCGTCGGTATGGCTGCGGGACCACAATCGCTGCCATGACGCCCACGCCGCTGCCCGAGCTGCCCTCCAGCCACCTGTGCCAGGTGCTGTCACGCTCCAAGGCCCGGCTGCAGCGGCGCGTGCGCCTGAGCGAGGGGGTGGAGCTGGCCGTCTGGGCCAATGTGGACGACGAGGTGCGCTACTGCCAGCCCGGTCACCACACGCTGTCGGTCTACCTGGCCGGCGGCGAGGGCTCGCAGCTCAAGGCGCGGCCCGAGGCCATGGGGGCGCCGGGGCGCATCTGCATCTTCACGCCAGAGGACGAATCGCACTGGCTGGTGCGATCGCCCGTGCAGTTCCTGCACCTGTATGTGTCCGACCTGGCCTGGGCGGGGCGCGTGGTCCGCATGCTGGATGCCGAGCCCCGCTCGCGCACCTTGCGTGCGCAGATCTACGGGGACGATCAGGCCTTCCACGCCGGTGCCCGTGCGCTGATGCAGCTGGACTGGCAGGACCCGCAGCAGCAACTGGCGGCCGATGCCATTGGCCAGCAGCTGGTGGACCGGCTGGTGCTGCAGTCCGCCACGCCGCGCCAGGTGCAGGCGCTGCAGCGGCCGCTGGGCGGGCTCTCTGCGGCCGTGCGGCGCAGGGTGCTTGCCCATATCGAGGCGCATCTGCATGACTCCAAGGCCGTGTCGCTGCCGGCACTGGCGAGACAGGCCTGCCTTTCGGAATTCCATTTCGCACGCATGTTCCGCCAGAGCATGGGCTGCACGGTGCACGAATGGGTGCTGCAGCAGCGCCTGGCCCGGGCACGGCGTGCCCTGTCTGCGCGCAACGTGCCGCCGCTGGCCGAGCTGGCGCTGGATTGCGGCTTTTCCAGCGCCAGCCACCTGGTGCGCAGCTTCCGGGCGCATTTGGGCGTTACGCCTACGCAGTTCTCGATCTTTCAGCGCAATGCTTGAGAAGGATGGCCGGCCTCGCCGGCCTTGATCTGGCGCAAGCGTCTGTCCTTGCGGGCCGGGCATGGCTTGAAATTTGCCCTGCCGGTATCAGATAAATCGCAATGACCCTGTTTCAGGAGCGAAAAGAAACACCATGCGAATCGACAAACTGACAACCAAGTTCCAGGAAGCCCTGGCCGACGCGCAAACGCTGGCCCTGGGCGGTGACCAATCCAACATCGAACCCCTGCACCTGCTCGTGGCACTGCTGCGCCAGGACGACGGTCCGCGCTCGCTCTTGCAGCGTGCCGGCGCCAACGTGGGGCAGTTGCAGGCCGCGGCCGAGAAGGCCCTGGCCGATCTGCCGCGCGTGCAGCATCAGGACCAGGTGCAGGTCGGCTCCGAGCTGGGCCGCCTGCTGCAGGTGACCGAGAAGGAAGCCCTCAAGCGGGGCGACCAGTTCATTGCCAGCGAGCTGTTCCTGCTGGCGCTGACCGATAGCAGCGGCGCCTCCACGCGTGCGGGCCAATTGCTCAAGGAAAGCGGCGTGACGCGCTCCACGCTGGAGTCCGCTATCAACGCCGTGCGCGGCGGCCAGACCATGGACAGCGCCGAAGGCGAAGGCCAGCGCGAGGCCCTCAAGAAATACACCCTGGACCTGACCGAGCGCGCGCGCATCGGCAAGCTCGATCCGGTGATCGGCCGCGACGACGAAATCCGCCGCTCCATCCAGGTGCTGCAGCGCCGCAGCAAGAACAACCCCGTGCTCATCGGCGAGCCTGGCGTGGGCAAGACCGCCATTGTCGAGGGCCTGGCCCAGCGCATCGTGGCCGGCGAGGTGCCCGAAAGCCTCAAGAACAAGCGCGTGCTGTCGCTGGACATGGCGGGCCTGCTGGCCGGCGCCAAGTACCGCGGCGACTTCGAGGAACGCCTGAAGTCCGTGCTCAAGGAAGTGGCCCAGGAAGAGGGGCGCATCATCCTGTTCATCGACGAGATCCACACCATGGTCGGCGCCGGCAAGGCCGATGGCGCCATGGATGCGGGCAACATGCTCAAGCCCGCGCTGGCGCGCGGCGAGCTGCACTGCATCGGCGCGACCACGCTCGATGAATACCGCAAGTACATCGAAAAGGATGCGGCGCTGGAGCGGCGCTTCCAGAAGGTGCTGGTCGAGGAGCCCTCGGTCGAGGACACCATCGCCATCCTGCGCGGCCTGCAGGTGCGCTACGAGGCCCACCACGGCGTGGACATCACCGACCCGGCCATTGTGGCCGCGGCCGAGCTGAGCCACCGCTACATCACCGACCGCTTCCTGCCCGACAAGGCCATCGACCTGATCGACGAGGCTGCGGCCAAGATCAAGATCGAGATCGACTCCAAGCCCGAGGTCATGGACAAGCTCGAGCGCCGCATGATCCAGCTCAAGATCGAGCGCGAGGCCATGAAGAAGGAAAAGGACGAGGCCTCGCAAAAGCGCCTGCAACTGATCGAGGAGGAACTCGGCAGCCTGGAGCGCGAGTACGCCGACCTCGAAGACGTGTGGAAGAGCGAGAAGGCCAGCGCCCAGGGCTCCGAGCAGATCCGCAAGGAGATCGACCAGATCCGTATCCAGATCGAGGAGCTCAAGCGCAAGGGCGACTTCAACAAGGTGGCCGAGCTGCAGTACGGCAAGCTGCCCTCGCTGGAAAAGCAGCTCAATGAAGCCCAGGCCAGCGAGCAAGGGCAGGGCGGTGCGCCCGCCCACAGATTGCTGCGCACCCATGTGGGCGCCGAGGAGATTGCCGAGGTGGTCAGCCGTGCCACGGGCATTCCCGTGGCCAAGATGATGCAGGGCGAGAAGGACAAGCTGCTGCGCATGGAAGACCGGCTGCATGACCGCGTCGTCGGCCAGGACGAGGCCATCTCGGCCGTGGCCAACGCCATACGCCGTTCGCGCTCGGGCCTGTCCGATCCCAACCGGCCCACCGGTTCCTTCCTGTTCCTGGGCCCCACGGGCGTGGGCAAGACGGAACTGTGCAAGGCGCTGGCCGGCTTCCTGTTCGACAGCGAAGACCATCTGGTGCGCATCGACATGAGCGAGTTCATGGAAAAGCATTCCGTGGCCCGCCTGATCGGCGCGCCGCCCGGCTACGTGGGCTACGAGGAAGGCGGCTACCTGACCGAGGCCGTTCGCCGCAAGCCCTACAGCGTGCTGCTGCTCGACGAGGTGGAGAAGGCCCATCCCGACGTCTTCAACGTGCTGCTGCAGGTACTGGACGACGGCCGGCTGACCGACGGCCAGGGCCGCACCGTGGACTTCAAGAATACGGTCATCGTGATGACGAGCAACATAGGCTCTTTGCTGATCCAGGCCATGGTCGGCGAGGATTACGATGATGTGAAAGACGCGGTCTGGGGGGAACTCAAGAACCATTTCCGACCCGAATTCCTCAACCGCATCGACGAGACCGTGGTGTTCCACGCGCTCGACGCGAAGAATATCGAATCGATCGCAAGGATTCAGCTCAAGCTGCTGGAGCGGCGTTTGGAGAAAATGGACCTTGCGCTGCAGGTGTCCGACCAGGCACTGGCCGAACTGGCCAAGGTGGGCTTCGATCCCGTTTTCGGGGCCCGGCCGCTCAAGCGCGCGATACAGCAGCGGATCGAGAATCCGTTGTCGAAACTGCTGCTCGAAGGGCGCTTCCCGCCCAAGAGCACGATTGCGGTGCATGTGGACCCGGTACAGGAACCGGGCGTATTCCGGTTCGATGCGGCAGACTCCGCCTGACGCACCGGGCCAGCCAAGAAAGGCTTTGCTTTGAACGATTTCGTCGCCACCCTGACCCGCTGGGCCGTTCGCATCCTGCTGATGCTTGTGGGCCTGGTCTTCTTTGTCAGCCTGCTCACCGCAGCGGCGCTGCTGGCCCTGGTCTGGGCCGTGCGGGCGCTGTGGGCCAGGCTCACCGGCCAGCCGGTCATGCCCTGGGCCATGCGCATGAGCCCGCGGGCTGGCTGGCAGACCGTCTACCGCTCCGGCTCCGAGTGGATGGCCCAGCGCCCGCAGCGCGCCTACGGCGCGGCTGAAGGCGGTGGCCGTCGCGCAGGTGCAGGCGCAGGCGTGCTGCCGGGAGCGGGCGAGGTGACCGACGTTCAGCCCCGTGAAGTGCGCGAGCCCTGAAGCGTCTTGCTGCAGCCTTTACGCGGCCTGCGCATCTTCGCGCCCAGGCCGCGCATATCGGCCCGTATAGTCTGTAACCCTCGGGAGCCCGTGCAAGGCTCCCTTTTTTTTCTCCGAGCCGTTCTGGCTGCTTGCCGCCGTATCCAGCCAACCCGCAGGCGGCCTGTGCAGCATGAGAGCGTCTGCCGCGTCTTCTTACCATTGAGCCCTATGACCCAGATGGATCTTCATCGCGTCTTCGAACTTCAGTACCAGGCCAGCCGGGCGCAGGTGGACGTGCCGCTGCTGGTGCGCCGCGAGAGGCTGCTGCGCATGCAAAAGCTGCTGGACGAGCACGGCCCCGTGCTGGCTGCCGCAGTGCAGGCCGACTTCGGCATGCGCTCGCCACGGTTGACCGAGATGGTGGAGCTGTTCGTGCTGCGCAACCTGCTCAAGCACACGCTGCGCCATCTGGCGCGCTGGTCGGGGCGCCAGCGGGTGCGCACGCCGCTGATGCTCATGCCGGGCCGTGGGTGGATAGAGCGCCAGCCGCTGGGCGTGGTGGGGGTGATCTCTCCGTGGAACTATCCGGTGCAGCTGGCGCTGGGGCCTGCCATCACGGCCCTGGCCGCGGGCAACCGCGTCATGCTCAAGCCCAGCGAACTCACGCCGCACACGTCGGCGCAACTGGCCGCGCTGGTGGGGCAGTTCTTTGCGCCCGAGGAGTTCGCCGTGATCGAGGGCGATGTGAGCGTGGCCACGCAGTTTTCGGGCCTGCACTTCGACCATCTGCTGTTCACCGGATCGACGGCCGTGGGCCGGCGCGTGGCCCAGGCGGCCGCAGCGCACCTGACGCCGACCACGCTGGAGCTGGGCGGCAAGTCGCCCTGCATCGTCTCCACCGACTGCGACCTGAAGGAGGCGGCGCTCAAGATCGCACATGGCAAGCTCGTCAACGCAGGCCAGACCTGCATTGCCCCCGACTACGTGCTGCTGCCGCGTGGACAGGAGGCCGAATTCGCCGAGGCCTTTCGCGCCGCCGCGCAGCGGCTGTTCCCGCGCTTTGCCGGCAACCCGGACTATGCCGCCATCCTCACCAAGCGCCACCTGGCCCGCCTGCGGCAGATGCTGCGCCAGGCCCAGGGCATGGGCGCCCATGTCGAATGGATGGAGGACGGCGGCGCCAGCCAGGAGGGGGCGGACATGGCCTGGGGTGATGCCGTGGAGCGCCAGATGGCACCGGCCCTGGTCTTCAATGCCACCAGCCAGATGCAGCTCATGCAGGAGGAGATCTTCGGCCCCATCCTGCCCGTGATCAGCTACGACAGGCTGGACGACGTGGTCTCGGCCATCAATGCCGGGCCCAGGCCGCTGGCGCTGTACTGGTTCGGCCGCGACGAGAAGGTGCGTGATGCGGTGCTGTCACGCACCATCAGCGGCGGGGTGACGGTCAATGACACCCTGCTGCACTTCGCGCACGAGAACCTGCCCTTCGGTGGCGTGGGCGACAGCGGTTGGGGTGCCTATCATTCGGAGCAGGGCTTTGCGCGGCTGAGCCATCAGAAGGCGGTGTTCGTGCAGTCGCGCTGGTCAGGGGCCGCCATGCTGTATCCGCCCTATGGTGCGAAGTTCGATCGCATCATGGAACTGATGCGCCGCTGGCTGTGAGCAAGGGCTCGATCGGGCGTGTTGCCGGGCATGCCTGCATCGTGAGGAATTGTCAACTGATTCCTTGGCGAGCCTTGTGTTGCATGCACTAGCTGCTCTTTTTTGAAGAGCACATAGCACATCCGATAGCCGAGGGCAAGAAAACGAGCACAGCCGTACTTGCGTGCATGGCTAAGGGGCTCGATGCACGCAAAAAGCGCGATTCCGGTGAAAATCACGCCCTTCTATTTTCACCTGTTTTCGTTTCGGTTTTTCCATGTCTAGTATCCAGGTTCGTCCAGCCACTCTCCGCGATGCAAAAGCGATTGCCCAGATCCATACTGCTTCCGCCATGGAGGCTTACCGAGGTCTGGTTCCCGATGACCAGCTCAAGAGCATGTCGTCGGTAGAAAAACGCCAGGCCTATTGGCGCGAAGCCATTGAATTTTGCGAGCCCCAGGTTCAGGTCGCCATCGATGGCGACAAGATCGTCGGCTTTGTCGGCTTCGACCGCTCGCGCGATGAGAAGTCGCGCCAGACCACCGGTGAAATCTGGGCCATCTATGCTGCACCTACCCACTGGAATCAGGGTGTGGGCGTGGCCCTGTGGGACGCCGCACGCGACGGCCTGCTTGAAGAAGGCTGCACCAATGTCACGTCGTGGGTGCCGCTGCGCAATGAACGCGCGCTGCGCTTTCACGAGCTCGCCGGCTTCAAGCGCGAAATGTCCACCGCCAAGACGGCCCAGGTGGGCGGTCTCAAGATCGAGGAAGTGCGGCTCAAGCGCGCACTGAACTGATCGGGTCTCCGACCCGCTTTCCCCCTAAATCACTCACGGAGCAGCAGGCCTTGTCCTCTTCCCAGAACTGGTCCCTGCTGCAATGGCAGGAGAACGAGGCCACGCAGGCAGCGCTGTGGCGCGCGGACAGCACCATGACCGCACCGCGCCGCATCGTCATCGCCGACGACAGCCTGTCTGCCGACAGCGCCTACCGCTTGGCCTGCGAAGGCCAGGCGATGCTGTGGCGCGGCGATTTCCAGAATGCCAGGCAATTGCTGTCGGCGCTGGGCCGCCGCCTGGACAAGCCTGCACGTGAGACGTCCGCCAAGGCTCGCCATCGGCGGGCCGGCAAGGAAGACGCCAAGCCTGTCTTTCCCCATGCCTTCCACCTGCACCGCCAGGCGCTGGCGCAGCGGGCACGCATTCTGTCCAGCGTGATGATCGAGCTCGATGCCAGCTGGCATTGCGCCCTGCGCCGCGCCCCGGACTGGAGCGAGGCCTGCCGCGAGGCCTGGGGCGACATTCCCGCCGATCAGGGTGCGCGCAGCGTCATCGTTCCCTTGCGTGAACTGCTGGGCGCGCTGGGCGCGCATGAGTGGCGCAAGAAGGGCGTGGCCCTGGCTGTGCCGGGCATGCCGGAGTTCAGCATTCATCCGCACTACGGCGTGTTCTCCCCGGTGCGCGGCGAGTACCTGGATCTGGTGGCGCAGGCGCCCCTGCCGGCCGCAGCCCAGCAGGCCGATGCCGCGGTCTGGGATATCGGCACGGGCACGGGTGTGCTTTCCGCTCTCTTGCTGCACCGTGGCGTGCGGCAGGTGGTGGCCACCGACCTGAGCGACCGGGCCCTGGCCTGTGCGCAGGACAACCTGCAGCGACTGGGATTGGCGCAGCGCGTGAGCCTGCGCAAGGCAGACCTGTTCCCCGAAGGCCGGGCCGCCCTGGTGGTCTGCAATCCACCGTGGTTGCCGGGCAAGGCCAGCTCCCTGCTGGAGCAGGCCGTCTACGACGAAGGCAGCCGCATGCTGCGCGGCTTTGTGCAAGGCCTTGCAGCGCATCTGCTGCCGGGCGGCGAAGGCTGGCTGATCCTGTCGGATCTGGCCGAGCATCTGCAACTGCGCTCGCGCGAGCAATTGCTGGAGTGGATCGAGGCCGCTGGCCTGCAGGTCCTGGGCCGAGAGGACATCCGCCCACGCCATGGGAAGGCAGCGGACGCTGCCGATCCTCTGCACGCCGCACGCGCTGCCGAAGTCACCTCGCTGTGGCGCCTGGCGCCTCGCTGATCGCCGGCACCCACGCTTTCATCCCGGTCAGGCGCCTTGCGCTGCCATTGACTCGCTTGCCTCCTGGGGCAGCAGATGCTGCAGCCGCTCGCGCAGCGCATCCGCGCGCTCGTTGCCGGCATGCTCCTGCACGGTCTGCAGCAGCTGCAAGGCGGCGGCCTGCAGGGCCGCCAGGTCGCGCGCTTCGCGCAGCAGATGGCGCAGCACCTGGGCCTTGTCCTCATGGCGGTTGGCGAACATGCGCTCGCACAGGTCGAACAGATACATGCGTGTGCCGGCCAGATTCAGCGTGGCGGCAGGGCCTGGTGAAGCGGGTTGCCTGGCAGCGGCTGGCGCCATCGCGGGGGGCTGCGGCTGGGGCGATGTTTCGATGGCATTGCCGGCCAGGCGCTGAAGATGGCCGCTGTCTATCAGCTGCTGTACCAGCTCCCTGGCCTGGGCACCCAGCACCTGCTGCAGCTGCTCCTCGGTGCGGCCATCGGCCATCAGCAGCACCGAGCGCTCGCGCAGCGGCAGGCTGCGCCGGCCGGGCTGCAGCTCTTCAAGGGCCTTGGCGGTTTTTTGCAGCAGCATGGTTGGGGCAGGGGAGTCCGACAAGCCCCGATTGCACGTTACATGAATGACCGTGGCGTGAAAAAGCCATGACAACTGGTCCGGTGCAACTTGCTGCGGCAAGGGCACAATCGCCTGCCGCCGCCTTGATGAGGGGCGATTCGAAGGGGCAGGCGGCCAGTACGGGCCGCAGGAATATTGTTTGATCTGTAACAGGAAGACGGGGCTGCAGGCCCCGGAACACAGCTGATGAGACTGTTGCTGGCGCCCATGGAGGGCTTGCTTGATTTCGTGCTGCGCGATGTGCTCACGCGCGTGGGCGGTGCGGACCGCTGCGTCTCTGAGTTCATCCGCGTCACGGGGACGCTGCTGCCCGACAAGGTATTCCTGCGCACCATGCCGGAATTGAACAATGGCAGCCGGACGCTGGCGGGGGTGCCCGTGCGGGCCCAGTTGCTGGGATCGGACCCGGACAGCATGGCGGCCAACGCGGCCAATCTGGCGCGCCTGGGGCCGGAGGGCATCGACCTGAACTTCGGCTGCCCGGCCAAGGTGGTCAACCGCCACGGCGGCGGCGCTGCGCTGCTGCAGGACCCGGAACAGATTGCGCGCGTGGTGGGCGCCGTGCGTGCCGCCGTGCCAGCGGCCATGCCCGTGTCGGCCAAGATGCGGCTGGGCTTCAACGACACCGCCCTGATGACCGAATGCGCCCAGGCCATGCAGGCCGGCGGTGCCTGCGAAATCGTCGTTCATGCCCGCACCAAGCTCGATGGCTACCGCCCGCCCGCCTACTGGGAGATGATCCCGCGCATCCGCGAATCCGTGACCGTGCCCGTGGTGGCCAACGGCGAGATATGGACGGTGCAGGAGGCGCTGCGCTGCCGCGAGCAATCGGGTTGCAGCGACCTGATGCTGGGGCGGGGAATCGTTGCCGACCCGGGCCTGGCGCTGGCCATTCGCGCCGCCGTTGAAGGTGAGCAGACCCCGGCCGCCGAGGTGTGCTGGAGCGACCTCGTGCCCCAGGTTCAGCGCTTCTGGGACATGGTCTGCGAGGACTTGGAGCCGCGCCAGCGCGCAGGCCGTCTCAAGCAATGGCTGAACCTGCTGCGCCGCCGCTTTCCCGAGGCCGAGCAGGCCTATCAGGAGGTGCGCACCCAGACCGATCAGCGCGAGATCACCCTCTGGGTCCAGGCGCTGGCTCGGCGCCAGGAGTGGGCGGGGTTGTAGCGCTGTCGCCCGCCTACAGCAGGTGGTCCGGAGCCAGCGGGCCCAGGAGCTTGAGCATCAGGCGCAGGCCCCAGCTGGCATCGGGCTCGCTGTGCTCGTCGGCGCGGTCGCTGTCTTCCGAGGCCCGCCAGACCAGTCCTCCATCCTTGTCGATCTCCACGCGCCAGCTGCCGTCCTGCAGGCCCTCGTCAATACTTTGCGTGGCCAGCCTGCCGAACTCGCGGCTGGCGATGAGCAGGGCGATCTCGGTGTTCTGCAGTTGCGAGCGCAGGTCCAGATTCATCGAGCCGACTGCCACCAGGTGACCATCCACCACCAGCAGCTTGGAATGCAGCATGGCGCGCGAGGCACCCGTGGCGCCTGAAGGACCGCCACCGCCACTGCTGCCCGAGCCAAACGCAGAGCGGACACTGGCCGCCGTGCTGCGCATCTCATAGAGTTCAACGCCCATCTCCAGCAGCGCCTTGCGGTGGCGTGCATAGCCGGCATGGGCCAGGGGCGCGTCATTGGAGGCCAGTGAATTGGTCAGGATGCGCACGCGCACCCCGCGTTGCCGCGCGCCGCGAAACGCCTCCATCATGTCCGGACCGGGCACGAAATAGGGCGAGACCACCAGCAGATCGCGCCGCGTCTTGCGGACCAGGGCCAGCAGGCCGTCCACTACCGAATCGGCCTCCAGCACTGGGCGCGCCGCCTGGCGCAAGGCCGGAGTTGGCTGGCCCATGGGCAGCGTGCCAGCAGGCTTGGCCTGCGGGCTGTTCGGGGCGGGTGTGGCTGGCGCAGACGCGTCCGCACTGGTGCTCGGGCTGTCATCCCTGTCCAGCGGGATCTTGGCCGGCTGGTCCACCAGCACGGCGGCCGAGGCCCAGGTCCATGGCGCCTTGCGCAAATCCATGGGCTGCTGGTCCCAGATGATGCGGCTGTGTTCGGCGGCCTGCTCAGCCGTCTTTGCCTCTTTGGCGGCAACGGCAGGCGTAGGGTCCTCATCCTGCGCCTGATCGCCATCATCGGCAAAGCGCTCGCGCAGCTGCTTGAGCTCCTTGAGACTGATGAGCGACTGAACCGGATAGGCGCGCGGGTTGTTCCAATAGCTGTCGAAGCTGCGTGACAGATCGCCGACCACCGGCCCCGCAGCCAGCACGTCGAGGTCCACGAAATTGCTGGCGCTGTCCGCGTCGAAATACGCATCGCCCAGATTGCGCCCCCCGATCACGCCCATGGCGTTGTCGGCAATGAAGAGCTTGTTGTGCATGCGCTGCTGCGCCCGCTGGAAATCCGTCAACAGCGTATAGGCCCGCCCCAGCACGGAACTGCGTGCGCCCGCCAGCGGGTTGAACATGCGCATCTCTATGCCCGGCACAAAGGCCAGCCGCATGACCTGCGCATTCGCACCCGTGCTGTGGAAGTCGTCCAGCAACACCCGCACCCGCACGCCACGCCGCGCCGCCTCCACCACGCCGCGCAGCAGGCGCTGCGTGCTCTCGTCGGCATGGATGGCGTAGTACTGCAGGTCCAGCGTCTGCTGCGCTCCCTCGACCAGGGCCAGCCGTGCGCCGTAGGCGGCCTGGGCGCCGGACAGGAGGGTGAAGGCGGAGGTTTGAGGCCTGACGCTGGCTGGCCGCAATTGCTGCACCAAAGAGCCCAATGGCGTGCTTTGCGGGGCTTCCAAGGCGGCAGTGACGGGGCGATCGACCTGAGAGGGCAAGCTGCTGGCGCAGCCGCAGACCACGGCGGACACCAGCAGGACAAGCGTGGTCCGCAGGCCTCGGAAGAGGCTGACGGATGGAAGAGGCTGTAGGTTGCGAGCGCCGGACATGATTCGAAGATTTGGCCCAAGGATCGGTCAATCGGGTGTCGGACGGCTGCGCCAGCCGCTGGTCCAGGAAGCTGCTGTCCGCGTCAGAAGCTGGCGCGCCCTTCAACACGAGCGACAACGCGCAGATCCGGCCCTATACGCTGCACATCGTGCAACTCCAGCGCAAGGGCCTCGGACAGCGCGTCCAGCGGCCCGAAACTGGCAATGCCCATGCCACCCGTGCCCAGCAGCTTGGGGGCCAGGTACAGCAGCAGTTCATCGACCAGCCCTTCGCGTATCAGCGAGCCATTGAGCTTGAAGCCTGCTTCCACATGCAGCTCGTTCGTACCGCGCGCGGCCAGGTCACGCAGCATGGCGGCCAAGTCCACCTTGCCGTGCGCGTTGGGCATGTGGATGATCGTCGCGCCAGCCGCCTGCAAATCTTCGGACCGCAAAGTATCCTGACTGCTGGTGTAGATAAGGCAGCCGCCGGGCGTTTTCAGCACCTGGGCGGTGAGCGGCGTGTCCAGCCGGCTATCCACCACCGCGATGCGCGGTTGGCGCTGGGTAGGCACTTCACGCACGTTCAGACGCGGATCGTCTTCCAGCACCGTGCCTATGCCCGTCAGCAGGGTGCAGGCCCTCGCGCGCCAGGCATGGCCGTCGGCACGTGCCTCGGGCGAGGTGATCCATTGGCTGACACCGTTGTGCAATGCGGTTGCGCCGTCAAGGGAACTGGCGGCCTTCATGCGCACCCACGGTATGCCGCGCAGCATGCGGCTGAAGAAGCCGATGTTCAGTTCGCGCGATTCGGCTGCACCTGGTCCCACCTCCACCTGTACACCTGCAGCACGCAGCCGCGCAAAACCTTGGCCAGCTACCTGGGGATTGGGATCGGTGAGTGCGCCTACCACCTTGGCAACGCCTGCAGCGATCAGGGCATCGCAGCAGGGACCTGTACGGCCCTGGTGCGAGCAAGGCTCCAGCGTCACATAGGCGGTGGCTCCGCGCACATCCCCGCCCTGTGCTGCGGCATCGCGCAGCGCCATCACTTCGGCATGTGGGCCACCAGCCTGCTGGGTGAACCCCTGGCCAACGACCCGGCCATCGGGTGCCACCAGTACGCAGCCCACGCGCGGATTGGGGGAGGAAAGAAAAAGCGCCTGGGCGGCGAGCCCAAGCGCTTGGTGCATGTGTCGAGGGGAATCTGCCATGGCCAGCATGGTAAGGCAGCTTGGCTGTGTGTCTTACTTGCCCCAGCAATCGGCGTTGAATGCCGAGTCCGACGAGACCTTTCCATCGGCGCCGCGCAGCCCGGTGTTGCTCAGCGTATAGGTTCCGCATTTGTCGCCTGTCTGCGGGCCACGGGGCACTGCCGTCAAGGTGTAGCTTGCGTTGCTATTGTTTGCTGCGAATCCGATGGTGTAGCGCTTGCTGTTGTCGCCTGCCCAGGTGAGGGCGGCCGGCAGTGCAGTGGGATAGACGCCCGTGGCGGTAGAAGCCCTTTCCAGCCACTGCTGGGCCTGCAGCAGCCCCGCACGGGCATCGGCCCTGTGTCCGCGGCGTATGTACTCGGAGTAGCTTGGTATGGCAATGGCCGTGAGGATGCCGACGACCGCCACCACGATCATCATCTCGATTAAGGTGAAGCCTTGGTTCTTGCGTTTCATATATGGCTGCTCAACTGGGATGAAAGATAACATCCGCAAGCCTACTTGATGTGGCGCCAACTGGGGCGCAGGGATTCTTCAGGCATGGGTGCGAGCTTCTCCTTCTCGTTTTTCGAATCAATATCGATATTTATCTTGCTGCTGGAGAGCACGGTATGCGATCCCTTGCTGACCTGTGCGCGCGAGACACCGCCATCATTGACATTGAAGAAGCCATCCTTGTTCTTGTCCACGATCTGCACGGTCGGCCGCTTGCCGTCCATGATGTTGATCAGCGTGCGGTACTGGCGCTCCTCATCCACGGAAGTGGACTCGCAGCTTTCTACGCTGAGATCCACGTTCGAACCTTTGGCCGGCACCTGCGAGTACACCGTCAGGATGTTGCTTCCGTCATAGAACTCCATTGGCTTGAGCAGGCGTTCCCCAATGGCGGGCATGTCCATGAACCAGCCGTTGTAGTTGGCCCAGGTTTCCTTCTTAAGTTCGTTTTCCGCATTCCTTGCATCCACCGTGCCGTATTCGCCGTTGCCGAGTTCGCTGATTTTCTGTTCGGCCAGCTTGGCATTGGCTACGCCTTCGCCCAAGGCCAACGGTGAAGGCACGCAGGTGGTTGCTGATGGCGCGCAGACCCCGTCGCCAGGGTGCACCTCCAGGCGCTTGCCTTTGGCGGTGTCGATGATGCGGTAGCGTGTGTTGTCAAGAACTGAGTAAAGGCTTTGCACCTGTACGCTGTTGGGATCGTCCTGGGTGACGTTGCGGCCCGTGCCGAACGCGATCATCATGCCGGTCACGGGGACCGTCTTGGCATTTGTTCCCGTGCCTATCGTCATGGTGCGGTCATTGGTGCGCACCGTAGGTGCGACCGTGATGGGCTGTACATTGGTGCGTGCGGACGAGTTCAGTGCGGTCGGCCCCTTTGCCGTGAATAAGGGCTGACCTCTGAAGGCCACGTTCCAGTTGGAATCGTTGATGCTGGTTACATCGAACTTCCAGAGATTGCCCAGGTTGTCTCCGGCATAGATGACGTCGGGTCGGCCATCGCCGTCGATGTCCACCAGGCGCGGGGCCGACAGGCCGTTGTCTGCCGCCTTGCCTGTGCCAGCCGTTTCCGTGGTGACGGGGATACGCACCAATTCCTGTGCGCCATCCAGATACTGGACCAGCAGCACGGGGCGTTGATTGGCACTGTTGTAGCCATTGCCCATCACCACTGCCCAGCGGTTGTTGTTCATGCGTGTGATCTGCGTGGTGCGCATGGGGTCGTTTTCGTCGAGCACGGGGCGGGCGGTGATATGGCCGATATCCCTGTCCTCTTCCACGGCTTTCAGGCATGCGGCCTTCTCGGACACGCCTATACCCGTTCTTGCGCAGTCAAGCACCGTCTCCCCAGCGCCGCGGGTACGGTCGAGTCTCACCAGTTGCGAGGCATTGGCTTCGGTGAAGCCCAGAGCGCCATCCGTGGTGGTGGCTGAGTTTGGATTGGTGACATCCAGCACGAAGTAGCCCTTGCCTCCGGCGCCAAGGGCTCCTACCAGCAGCGTACGCCATTTGGCCGCGTAGTTGATCGCATAGTTAGGATCGTCGGTCGCCTGGATGCCAGTGCCCAGGTCCACATCGCCAGTCATTGGCGAGCCATCCACGAAGTATTTGTGCGTGCTGTTGTAATCGGGAGATGTCAGCAGCTTGAGGTTGGGAATCACGCCGCGGGGGACATAGGCAATTTTCTCGCTGCCGTCGGCGGCCGAAAAACCGTGCAGCATGCCATCGTTGCCGCCCACATAGATCATGGGGGGGCGATCGGCATTGTTGCGTGTGAATTCGGCATAGCCGGTCAGGGCATAGCTGCTCGAAGGTTTGCCGAGATACCACACCACGGAATTGATAATATCGCCCTGGCGGCTCTTGCGTTCGCGGAATGGTTGGGATGTGGTGTAGCCATTGTTGTCGGAGCCTTCCAGGCTGCGGTCACCCCGGATGAAGTTGAGCCGGTTCTGTCCGTTCGTTGCCACGGTGACACTGGTGTCGCTGGGGTTGAGCCCCAGCATTGCCTTTTGCGCCGTGCTCAGATTGGCCTCATCGTTGGCCCATTTGAAGGACGTGCCTCCTTTGTATTTGGTGGTGTCCCATTTGTCGCTCCAGCTCAGGATCAGACGGCTGGCCACGCTGGTCAGCGCATCGAGCTTGTCTGCCGTATTTTTTCCGCCCCATCCGGGGGCGGAAATCGTCGTGCCATCCTTTTGCACGGTCTCTGCCGTCACGAAGCCCTTCCAGGCGTTCTGCGGCTCATAGGCACCGGTGAATTTGCCGACATCGTTGCGTGAGGCGTTGGAGCCACTGGTGGCAGTGGATGTCAGGTCGGGTTCGGTCTGCGTGTTGATCTGACCAAAGATCTCACGGAAGGCCTTTTCCAGATCCTCGCCTTTTTCCACGGCATAAAAGCGTCCGCGACCATTGAGTGCCGCATGCCACAGATCCAGGGCATTGCGCGACTCCGTGTTGGCGGTCAGGTCAGGCCAGCCGATGGTGCCGTTGGCCAAGCCTGGGAAACTTCCGTCGTAGCCAAACGGTACCATTTGTGTCGGACGCGTGATGGATGAATAGCTCCATTCGAACGCCATCTTGCTGAAGCCGATGGTGTAGGTCACCATGTGGGGCCAGGTGGCCGGGTTGTAGCGTGGATTCCAATAGCGATCCAGCGTGGCAGAGGTGCCGCTGGCATTGGTGAAGGTTTCGGTGGAGGAGGCCTTGCGGTAGTCGGCGGTAGGCTGCATGGTCCCTGTCAACCCCGAAGTCTGCAGCGGATTGGCCCAGCTGTAGAACGCCCAGTCGGCCAAGGTCGTACCTTTGGATTCGTCACGGTAGAGGGCGGATTTCTTTTGGTCCGCCGTGCTGCCGCCGTACACCATGTTGTCGCTGAACTTCAGGTTGGTCGCATTGTCTCTCCAATTCGTATTGGGGACATTGGTAGCTGTGCCATTCCAGCGGCCATCGGTCATCATGATGTGGTAATTGCGTCGGCAGGCAAGGTAAGGCGCGCCGGTATTGCCTGGATCGCTGGCCCACGGTCCGTCCTTGCTGACTGCGCGGCGCATGTAACTGTCCGCCTGACTGAACATCAGGTGCGACGGTGTGCCGTTGCTGGGGCTCAGGTTGTTGATGAAGGAGATAAAGTTCGTGCGATGCGAACCTTGCAGCGGGCGCATGGAGTTCGTATTCATCTGGACGGCGCTTCTGCCACTGCCGCTGTCCACATTGCCGGCATCGGAAGAGCGACCGTTGTTCCACATGGCCTGCCAGGCCAGCCGGATTTTCTTGTCGGGCAGCAGCGTGGTGTCTCGGAAGATACCGCCGGATCCATTGTTTCCGATGAGTGCGTACTTGAGTACGTTGACACGGCGGCTGCTCATGGGCCAAGTACCATCCGAGTTGGGTGTGGTCTGGTTGCTCGCGCCGCTGGTGCTTTCGCTGTCGAGCCGGAAATTCATACTTCCCGAATCGTCAATGGAGATGATGACGTTGGGTGAAACGTAAGGTTCCTTAGTGCCGGGCGGCGACTGCGAAAGATCCAGCGCCATGGCGCCTTGCGGCAGCAGCGCGGCTGCCGCGGCCAGCGAAAGCAAGGTCCGGCGGAAGGTGTGCAGCGAAACGGGGGGCTTGCATTTCATGGCGCTTGCTCCTCTTAGTGTCAATATGGTGAATGTGGAAGGGTTTGCATGCCTTGGCGGATGGCAAGGCGTGTTGGCCTAGTTTTTGCGTTTTTGCTGTGCGTAGGTCTGCTGCAGGACCACCATGGTGTTCGGCTTGCGCCCATAGGCCAGCGCCGTGACGCGATACACCACGAAGGGCTTGAGGTTCAGCGGCAGCAGGTTGTGCGGGCCGCCCATGATGAGGCTGGAATTCTTGTTGTCCTGGTAGGGAAGAACCTCCATCCAGTACCAGCCTCCCCGATTGGCGCTGCCTGTGTCCGTCAGGATGGGGTTGGCGGGCTGGGAACTGGAGCCTTTCGCTGCGCCCGTGTACTGGCCATAGCGCGCACCAACCGTACTGGCCGTCATCTGTGCCAACGTGGGCCCCTGAGATTCGTCCGAGTTGTTCCAGAAATCCTGCTTGCCCGTGCGCTTGGCGCAAAGGCCATTGCGGCATCGGGTGGGCTGTGCTTCCAGTTGGCCCAGCAAAGGAGTGACGTCCTGTGCCTCCAGAGGGATCTTGTCTGCGGTCGTCTTGCGGCAGACATCGCCGCTGCCACTGCATTCCGCGCCGTTGGACTGTTCGCCGCGTATATCCAACTCGGCATCCTGCAGCAGTGCCTGGGCGGCCTCATAGGCGCGCTGGTAATCGGCATCGTTGCCGACCACCATCTCATTGAACAGCGAGGTGCGGGTGGCCCACAATGCCAGGAGCATAGAGAGCATGACGAACACGAGGACGACGAACAGCGCCACGCCACGCTGCCGGCGGTCCTTTGAATAGAGTTGCATGCGCAGGTGCATGGAGGAGTTGGCAAAAAGGGTCACAGCACGGTCCCCACCAGCCCTTGGCTGCGGAGCTGGTAGACACTGCGGAACGTCAGGTGCATGCGTCGGGTCCGAGGGGCGGCCAGCGTCGTCATGTCGACGGCCGCACCGTTGCAGTTCACATAGGTGCTTCCGGCGGGCATGTCCACGGGCTCGTTGCCATAGATCTCCAGGCATACCTCTACCGCTTGCACCTTGCCCCAGTTGTCCACGTTCGTGGCAGTCACATACTGGATCTTGGGTTTGCCCAAGGTCGTGTTGTCCTGCAACGAGTAGCGAACCTGGAAGCTGGCGACGTTCTGCGCCAGGGTCTGAGGGGGTGACCCATTACCCTGACATTGGAGTTGGCTGCCACTGAGCTGGAACACACTTTCCACGCGCTGATCGGTGCTGGCATTGGCAGGGCCTCCCAGGCAATTGCGCGCCAGCGATTGCTCGTCGGCACTGCTGTAGACAGGCTCCTTGTAGCGGCGATAGCCCACCGCGAGTGTGGTCGGGCTGGCTGTGCCCAGAATGGCATTGGTGACCGGATCGAAGGTATTTCCCTTGTTCACTGACTCCGCCTTGGTCTCGAATGCCACCGGAGCGGCGGAACTGTTGGCCGCGATCGCGCTGGTCGGGTTGAGGTTGAGATACAGAGAGCCGGACTGGCGCAGCTGTAGGCCGATGACGCGTAAGGCGTAGGCGGCCTGCTGCTGCAGGCCGCTGGCATCGCTCACTGTGCCGGAGACACCGCGCGACACCATCAGTGCCGCCATGGACACAGCCACGACCAGCAGGCCTATAGCAATGCCCACCATCAATTCAATCAGGGTGACGCCGCGTTGCGCCATGGCGCGCCGAGGGCTTGCAAGCGCGGGCTTAGCACTTAGTGCGCCGGGCCGCGGGGTTTTAAAGAATTGGATTCGTGTGGCCATGGTTAGGCTCCCGGGCAGTAGAACTGGACTGGATTGCCTAGAGGTTGGTAAGGCGCGCAGCGGGCTGCGATGGGGATGTATTGCAGATGGCAGGTGAATCCATCCGGGCAGGTGGCAGCTGTGCCTGCCCCGGAACTGAGGGTGCCGTCGGCTGCCCGCACCTGGGTGGCGTCTATGTTGTCCTTGTAGGTTTTCTTGTCGGCTGCGTTGGCAATGTCCCGCTCGTTTTCACGCCAGCCGACCATAACGCCCAGTTGCCGACGATTCGTGGCGGAAGTATCTGCTGGTGCAATGAACACATTGGCCCGGCCCAGCGGAAGTGTGTCTCTGACGGACTGCTTCCATGAGCCTATGTCGTAGGTGGACAGCAGATCCTGAGTACACGCAGTGTTGCGGCAGTCACCGGGCGAAGGGCTGCTGGAGAAGTCGGAAACGTAGGCGTCAAGACTGGCCAATGCGTTGGGGTTGACCCTCATCCGCTCGCTCAGGTCTTCTATCAGACGAATGGCCTGCGCGCGGCGTAGGGTGGTTTGCGTATCGGTCAGCGTACGCATCTGTGTGCCTAGAATGCCAAGAATGCCCAGGGCAGCCACCACGATGGCCACCAGTGACTCGACCAAAGTGATGCCACTCTGTCGGCGGTGCGGGGTTGGCCGGGTGTGTTTCGGCTGGTGCATGGGATGGTCTCGGGTTGAATTCAGGGACATGCTTCGCTGCCCTTTGCCTGAACGATTCGTCCGCCCATGCCTGCACACAGGCGGATCGCGCTGTTGTCGCTGACATCTTTGCCTTTGGGGACGATGACGAACTCCATGGCCATGGCCGTGGCGTCTGCGCCACCGCTAGTCAGCATGCCCCAGCGGTCCACGGCAATGCTGCCCGTGAGGTTGGTCAGATTGACTTCTACGCGGTTGGGCGCAGAGCTTTGCTGTACCACGGTGCCGCCGCTGGTTACTACGCGCCAGCCGCAGTCCCAGGAGGTGTTGCCGACGGTGCTGGTGCAACCATTGCCGCTGGCTAGTTTGTCGATGAGGACGTTGCCGCCGCGCTTGATGGCCTCAGAACGCGCAAGGTAGATCGTTGCTTGCAGGTCCTCAACCACTCCGCGCGCGCGCCAGCGTTCAATGATCAAGGTGAAGCTGGGCACAGCAAGCGCTGTGAGTATGGCCAGGATGGCTACCACCACCATCAGTTCCAGGGTGGTGAACCCTCTGGAGCCCTGTTTGGGAGACCTGGTTCGTGGTGGCCGTCGTGGAGACAATGCATGCATACCCGGATGCTAGGCATTGTGTCCAGAGGCAGGCGAAGGAGCCGGATGAATGGATGCAACCTCGGGATGAGTGGCTGGCGGAACTGCGGGTAGTTCCCGCATCACGAGGGTGCATGGGGCCCGTTGATCGCAATGGACCCTGGGTGATTGCCTGGGAAACAGGGCTGGTATGCGCAGGGTTATCTGCCCCAGCATTCAGCGGCTGTGGTGCTGGAGGCCACATTCGCACCACTGCGCTCTCCGGTATGGGTCAGCGTGAAATCGCCACATCGGTCACCGAACTGGGAGCCGCGGCGTGTGGCGATCAGGGTGTAGGTGTCGTCGTCGTGGCCGCTGGTTGACAGGAAGTCGATGGTGTAGCGCTTGCTGGAGTCGTGGGCCCAGGTCAGGTCTGCAGGCAGCTCGGTGGGGTAGGTGCCGTTGGCGGTGGCGGCGCGCTCCAGCCATTGCTGGGCCTGGAGCAGGCCGGCGCGGGCGTCGGCGCGGTGGACTGCGCGGATGTACTCGTTGTAGCTGGGGACGGCGACCGTGCCGAGGATGACGATGACGGCCACGACGATCATGAGTTCGATGAGCGTGAATCCTGGGGATCGAGGGCGGCGCATGTGGTGCCTCATTTCATTTGGCGCCAGCTGGGGCGCAGGGATTGCTCCGGCATGCGGGCGAGTACATTGCGGCGGCCTTCGGCGTCGTAGCCGATGGCGTGATGGCCCTTGTGGAGCAAGGCCTGGGATCCCCTGGCGACGCTTGCGCGCGAGACCTCCTCATCTGCCGTGCCGTAGACCCCATCGCCGTTGCTGTCCATCAACGGGACGCCGGGTCGCTTGCCATCCATGATGTTCATGAATGTCAGGAATTGGCGCTCCTCGCTCGCATTGCAGGCGTCGGGCGGGCTTGCGCTTTCGCCGGGGCGCCTGGGGGATCCGGCAGGTATCTGGCTGTAGATCGCGAGGATGTTGCTGCCGTCGTAGAAGCCCATTGGCTTGAGCAGGCGCTCGCCCGGCAGGGGCAGGTCCATGTACCAGCCTTTGTGCCGCGTCCAGTCGAGGTCGGTCGTGGAGTCAACGCGCCAGAAGCCTTGGCCGGCCGCCCCTGCCGGCTGATGGTTCACCGAGCGCCTGGCCAGTTCTCCGATGCCTGAAACGGGTGCCGCTCGCTGTCCGTCAGGCTGCCTGCAGTCCGAATCCTTGCCATCGAGGCAAGCTTGCACTCTGCCGTCCGCGAGCAGCCTGTAGCGGGTGCTGTCGAGGATGGAATAGATGCTCTGGACCGCTGTGTTGCCAGAATCCTGCCGCGTGATGTGGCGTCCGGTACCGAATGCCACCAGCATGCCGCCTGCCGTCAAGCGCTCGCGCCCTTCTTTGGCATTTTTGCTGGCCCTGCGCCGGTCATTGGCGCGTACGGAAGGAGGGGCGGTGATGGCTTGACGCAGGTTGCGAGTGGCCGATGGAGAACTGCCACCCCAGGCTGTGTACAGCGGCCGGCCGTCGAAGGCTACGCCCCAGCGGGAGGAGGCACCGCTGGCGATGAGGAATTTCCACAGATTGCCCTGGATGTCACCTGCGTAGACCACATCGGGCCGGCCGTCTCCATTGATGTCCACGAGGCGCGGGGCGGAGAGTCCGTTGCGGGTAGTCTCGGGGGTGGTGCCGGTTGGGGTATTGCCCGTGGCAACGAGGCGCAACAGCTCCTGGTTGCCATCGAGATACTGGATCAGCAACACGGGCCGCTGGTTGGTGCTGTGGTAGCCGTTGCCCGTCACCAGTGCCCAGCGGTTGTTGTTCAACTGCGTGATCTGAGTGCTGCGTTGCGGGTTGGCATCGTCCAGCACGGGCGCCGCCAAAATATGGCCCAGGTCCTTGTTTTCCTGGCAAGTGGCGCGCTGGCGCATGTCATCCAGGCTGGTGCAGTCGCCGGGATCGCTGTTGCGTGTCTGGGTTCGGTCAAGCAGGACCAGCGAGCTGGCACCGGACTCGCTGAAAGCCTCCGGATGGGTGATGTCCAGCACGAAGTAGCCCTTGGCTCCGGCGCCCGCCATGCCAGCCAGCACAGTGCGCCACTGCGAGGACGCAACGCTGCCCGAGGGGATGTCGCCGCTCATGGCGGAGCCGTCCACAAAGTAGCGATGCCGGGCGTCATAGTCGGGGTCGGAAAGTCTTGCCAGTCCGGAGATCACGCCTCGTGGGATGTAGGCGATCTTTTCCCTGCCTTCGGTGGCCGAAAAGCCATGCAGCATGCCGTCATTGCCGCCTGCATAGATCATGGGCTGGCGGTTCTGCTGGGCGAGGGTATAGGCGGCATAGCCCGGCAGGGGCCAGTTGTCCACGGGATGACCGGTATGCCAGATCTGGGAGTTGACGATGTCGCCCTGGCGCGAGCTGCGCTGGCGAAAAGGACGGGTGGGGCCAACGCGCGGCGGTTGTCCCGGCGCTTCCATGCGGCGGTCGCCGCGTATGAAGTTGAGCCTGTGCTTGCCCAGGTTGTCTGCTCTTCCTTCGGCATCGATGCCCAGGGAGGCTTTCTGCCGGTGGTCGAGTTCATTCCACTTGAAGGACACGCCTCTTTGCAGTCTGTCGCTCCAGGTCAGGATCAGACGGTCATTGATTGCCTGTTCGTCGCTGAGTGCATCCAGGTGGCCGGCCGTGGTTTTGCCTTGCCAGCCGGCTGTTGCGGTGAGGCTGCCATCGGCCTGGACGGTTTCTGCGCTGATCCAGCCGCTCCAGGCCGCTTTTGCGCTGTAGCGGGCGCTGAATATGTCCACGCCGGCCCGCGTAATCACGCTGCCGCTGGAGGCCATGGAGCTGCTGCGGCCCTTGGCATCTGCCTGTTGTCCGACCGGGCAGTCTTCAATGGGCGCGGCGAATTCGGTGCCATCTGCCTGAACCCTGGCAACTGGAGTGTCTGCCTCCGAGACCTGCTGGACCTGGATGGGTGCCGGCAGGCCAGGCTTTATCGTGACCTTGACTCGGGGCCCAAGCGACGACTGAATCATGTCCATTGCCTGGCTGTTTTGCGCGGCCAGGACTGCAGCGGCCATGGCTGCGGCTGTCGGCGCTGGCAGCAGGATGCGCCGGAGCCAGGGATGGCAGAGGTGGGGCATGTCAGGTGTCCTGAGTCAGTCGCGGCGTTTCTGCCGGGCGTAGGTCTGCTGCATCACCACCTGGGTGTTGCTCTTGCGGCCATGGGCAATGGCCGTGATGCGATAAATCACCTGGGGCTGCATGTAAAGGGCCAGTCGGGGTGAGCCGTTGGCGATGACGCCCGAGTTCCCTGCGTTGACGTCATAGGGCAGGATCTCTATCCAGTACCAGCCTCCCTTTCCTGCCTCACGATTTGCCAGGATGGAGTCGCTTTTTCCGCCAGCGATGGCGCCCGTGAACTGGCCGTAGCGTGCGCCGACGTCAGCGGCAGTCATCTGGCCCAGCGTGATCCCTTGGCCTTCGTCCGCGTTGTTCCAGAAGTCCTGAGGTCCCGTGCGCTTGGTGCACAGGCCATCGCGGCATCCAGTGGGTGTGGCCTCAGCGAGGCTGGCCAGCAGCAGGCCGACTTCCCCGGTTTCCCGGGGGAACTGTGCGATGCCTGCACCGCTGCGGCAGACGGATGGCTGGCTGCTGCTGGCGGCGCAGGCGGCGCCGCTGGCCTGTTCGCCCCGAATATCCAGTTCGGCATCCTGCAGCAAGGCCTGTGCAGCCTCCAGGGCACGCTGGTAGTCGGCATCGTTGCCCACGAACATTTCGTTGAACAGTGCGCTGCGCGACGCCCACAGGGCGAGCAGCATGGACAGCATGACCAGGACCACCACGATGAACAGGGCGATGCCTTTTTGGCGCTGCGCTGCGCAGGTGTGGGCATGTCGCATGCCTGCAGCCTTGTGCGTCATCCGGCCAACCCCTGGCTGCGCAACTGGTACACGCTGCGAAAGACCATGTGCAGGCGCCGCGTCCTGGGCGCAGGCAGCGTGGCCATGTGGATGGATTCGGCCGTACCGTCGCTGTCGGCGCAGTCGGTATAGCTGCTGTTGGCGGGCATGTCGATGGCCTCGTTGCCGAAGAGCACCAGGCAGACCTCGGCGCCGACGACGCGAGGCCAGTCCTGGCCTACGGCGGCTGCGTTGACATACTGGATGCGGGCGGAGCCCCCCGGCGCCTGGATCAGGTAGCGCACCTGGAAGTTGGCGACGTTCCTGGCAAGGGGCTGGGCACCCGCGGAGGGCGCTCCGGCGCAGCGCAGGGTGTTTTTACTGGCGTCCAGGACAAAGCGGCTCAGGATGAGGCTGTCGCTGTTGGTTTGCCCCAGGCAATTGCGCTGCAGTGAGGTCTCGATGGCCGATGTGTGCAGCGGCTGCGTGTAGTTGCTGTAGCCCACGGCGAGCTTGTATTGGGAGCGCCCGGGTGCATCGAGGCCCTGGATGGTGTCGTGCGTGGGGTTGAAGTCCAGTGCGCCCGCCTCGAATGCAACGGGGTCTGCCACGTCAATGGCTTCTGTTGCCTTCTTGTGTGATGCAAGAAGCAGCCGCAGGGACCCCGCCTGCCGGATCTGCCGGCCCATGACACGGAAGAGATGGGAAGCCTGCTGTTGCAACTGACTGGCATCGCTGATGGTGGCGGACACGGCGCGTGACGCCATGAGTGCGCCCATGGCCACGCCGATGATCAGCAGTCCCAGGAAAAGTCCGACCAGCAGTTCGACGAGGCTCAGCCCGCGTTGACGCGGTCTGGCCGCAATGGCGGTGGCGATGCGATGGGGATTCATGGGCCTGCGCAGAAGAGCTGGACTGCGTTGTTTGCAAGGTAGGGAGCGCAGCGAGCGCTGAGTGCGATGTATTGCAGGTGGCAGGTTCTGCCTGCAGGACAGGCCATGGCCTGATCGCTGTGCATGCGATCGCCATCGCCATCAAGCCCGATGGGGTCCTTGTAGTCGGCCTTGCCGGACTTTTCGTTCTCGCGCCAACTGATCATGATCCCCAGCTGGCGCCCGTTGCCGGCGCTGGCGGCTGCCTCGTCTCCTGCGAGGAAGACCTTGGCGGCCCCGCCTGGCAGTAGTTGGCGAACGGATGCCTTCCATCGTGCGAGGTGGTAGCTGGCCATTGCGTCCGGGCCGCATGCGGCGGCACTGCAGTCGGCGACGGATTCGGGGGTGTGATTCCAGTCGGAAACGTAGCGGCCGATCTGTCCGAGGGAGTTGGGGTTGGCGTGCGTGCGCTCGCTGAGGTCCTCGATCAGCCGGATGGCCTGGGCGCGGCGCACGCCGCTTTGGTTGTCGGCCAGGGTGCGCATCTGCAGTCCCAGGATTCCCAGAACACCCAGGGCCGTGATGACGGTGGCGACCAGGGTTTCGATCAGGGTAAAGCCATTGGGATGCCGATTGCGGGTACGAGTCAGGCGCATGGAATACCCTCCTGGCCGACCACCCGGATGCGTCCGCCGGACGAAACGCAAATGCCTTGGGTTGCGGCGGAAGTGATTCCGGCCGGAGATGGCGCAATGGCGAAACCCATGGCGGTGAGTCCGCCCAACTGACCCCAGCGGTCCACACTGATGATGGAGGCAGACCGGGAGCGGGTGACGAGGGTGCGGGCGGGCGTGTCGAAGCGCTGCAGCTCCTCCTTGGGATCCCAGTGCCTGTTGCCATTGCGGTCGGCGAACACCACCCAGCCGCAGCCCCAGTCGGCGTGCTGCGCCGCCAGGGTGCAGCCCTTGGTGCCTTGGGGCAGTTTCTGGATGAAAACGCCCCCACCCCGACGCACGGCTTCGGAGCGCGCGTACTGCAGCGTCGATTGCAGGGCCTCGACGGTCTGGCGAACACGCCAGCGCTCGATGATGAGGTTGAAGCTGGGAGCTGCCAGCGTGGTGAGCACGGCGAGGATGGCGACGACCACCATCAACTCGATGGCAGTGAAGCCTTCGGCGCCCGGGCGAGCCTGAGGCCTGGTCGATGACATGTCTTGAATCCCTCCCCGTCGATTGGCTTGCGCAACGCTGGTTGTTGCTGCTTGTTTCGTGCGCCGCTCAATCTATTGGGGTTGTTCGTGCATGTCTTTCAGACCAATCTGTTTCTTTGGTCAAAAAATAGGAGTTGTGCAGTGAATGGGGCTGAATTCAGGCGTGCAGAGGTGCGAAAAAATCCAATGATGGCAAGGCTTTGCCGGATTTTTGGGTATTCGAGGCCGGCCTAGGACTGTTTCTGGGAGCGTGTCAGCGCTGGCGTCTGCCCGGCGGCTGCCCGGTGTATCCGGCGCATGCTCCGGCGTTGTGCCTGCCCTGGCATTCGCGGTAAAGCCGCTTGTCGCGTTGCTCGGGCGACTCGTCTGAGCTGCTGCGCTGCGTCGGCACCCGGACCCGCTGCCCGCCCTTTTTGCGCTTGGAGCCTTGCGCAGCCGATGCGTCGGCGCGATGGGACGCAGCCTGGGCAGGCAGGGCCAGGCCCAGGGCCGCGACCAGGCAGAGCAGGGTGCATTGCCGCAGCTGCGCTTGTCGGGTCGATGGAATGAATGAAAAACGCACTGCCATGGCGTGGCCCTCCCTTGGTGTATGGAATGCCTGCGCACCACATATCCGTGCTTCGTGACGGCATGCCTTTGGCGCGGGCTTTGCGGGATTCTGGGCGGCCAGCAGGCCGAAGTGGCAAAGGGCGCAAATCAGGTGTGGATGCCGGTCCGGGCGTGCTTGTTATAATCCCAGAGTTTTGCATGGTGCAAGACGCACGTCGGGGCCTTTCCAGTCCCGGCGCAAGTAACCAAGGCTGCCTCCTTGCTTTTGTCTTTGAGGCGCCAATTTCCAAGGAAAAAAAATGATCGCATCTTCCGTGAAGGCTGAAGTCGTCAAGTCCAACGCACGCTCTGCCAACGACACTGGTAGCCCAGAAGTGCAAGTGGCCCTGCTGACCGCACGCATCAACGAGCTGACCCCTCACTTCAAGCAACACGCCAAGGACCACCACGGTCGCCGTGGCCTGCTGCGCATGGTGAGCCGCCGTCGCAAGCTGCTGGACTACCTCAAGTCCAAGGACGCTGATCGCTACACCGCACTGATCGCCAAGCTGGGCCTGCGCAAGTAAGCACGGTGGGAGATCGAAACGCCTGAGTTAGCCTGTCTAGCTCAGGCGTTTTTTACTTCGGAGAAAGCAAGACAGAGCGAAGCTGTGTCATTCCATTGCTGCGGATTTGATAGCAAGAAATCCAGCAATGGAATGGCATCGTGTTCTGAATTGCTCTCCATCATGGCCGGATGAGTGCATCTGGCCAACATTCCCTAGGAGCAACAATGTCCATCTTCAACAAAGTCACCAAGACCTTCCAGTGGGGCCAGCACACGGTCACCATGGAAACCGGCGAGATCGCCCGCCAGGCTTCCGGCGCCGTGCTGGTCAACATCGATGACACCGTGGTGCTGGCCACCGTGGTGGCGTCCAAGCAGGCCAAGTCCGGCCAGGACTTCTTCCCGCTGACCGTCGATTACATCGAGAAGACCTACGCCGCAGGCAAGATCCCCGGCAGCTTCTTCAAGCGCGAAGCCAAGCCCAGCGAACTCGAAACCCTGACCAGCCGCCTGATCGACCGTCCGATCCGCCCGCTGTTCCCCGAAGGCTTCTACAACGACGTGCATGTGGTCATCCACACCGTGTCGCTGAACCCCGAAGTCGATGCCGACATCGCCGCCCTGATCGCCACGTCGGCCGCCCTGTCCGTGTCGGGCATTCCGTTCAACGGTCCCATCGGTGCCGCCCGCGTGGGCTACATCAATGGCGAGTACGTGCTCAACCCCGGCCAGACCCAGCGCAAGGATTCGCAGATGGATCTGGTCGTGGCCGGTACTGAAGCTGCCGTGCTGATGGTGGAGTCCGAGGCGCAGCAACTGCCTGAAGACGTGATGCTGGGCGCCGTGGTCTTCGGCCACGAGCAAGGTCGCATCGCCATTGACGCCATCCATGAACTGGTGCGCGAAGCCGGCAAGCCCGTCTGGGACTGGGTCGCTCCCGCCAAGGATGAAGAGCTGATCGCCAAGGTGGCCGCACTGGGTGACGAAGCCCTGCGCGCAGCCTACCAGATCCGCAACAAGCAAAGCCGCACGCAGGCCTGCCGCGAAGCCTACGCCGCCGTGAAGGCCGGCCTGACGGCCCAGGGCGTGGAGTTCGACGGCGTCAAGGTCGAAGGCATGCTGTTCGACATCGAGGCACGCATCGTTCGCAGCCAGATCCTGGCCGGCGAGCCGCGCATCGACGGCCGCGACACGCGCACCGTGCGTCCCATCGAAATCCGCAACTCCGTGCTGCCCCGCACGCACGGCTCGGCCCTGTTCACGCGCGGCGAGACGCAGGCCCTGGTCGTGTCCACGCTGGGCACCGAGCGCGATGCACAACGCATCGACGCGCTGGCTGGCGAGTTCGAGGACCGCTTCCTGTTCCACTACAACATGCCTCCCTTTGCCACCGGCGAAGTGGGCCGCATGGGCTCGACCAAGCGCCGCGAAATCGGCCACGGCCGTCTGGCCAAGCGCGCCCTGGCGGCCTGCCTGCCCAGCAAGGAAGAATTCCCCTACACCATCCGCGTGGTGTCGGAAATCACCGAGTCCAACGGCTCCTCGTCCATGGCCTCGGTCTGCGGCGGCTGCCTGTCGATGATGGATGCAGGCGTTCCGATGAAGGCCCACGTGGCCGGTATCGCCATGGGCCTGATCAAGGAAGACAACCGCTTCGCCGTGCTGACCGACATCCTGGGTGATGAAGATCATCTGGGCGACATGGACTTCAAGGTGGCTGGCACCACCAGCGGCATCACCGCGCTGCAGATGGACATCAAGATCCAGGGCATCACCAAGGAAATCATGCAGGTTGCCCTGGCCCAGGCCAAGGAAGCGCGCATGCACATCCTGGGCAAGATGCAGGAAGCCATGGGCGAAGCCAAGGCCGAGATCTCGTCCTTCGCTCCCAAGCTGTACACGATGAAGATCAACCCCGAGAAGATCCGTGACGTGATCGGCAAGGGCGGCTCCACCATCCGTGCACTGACCGAAGAGACCGGCACGCAGATCGACATCGGCGAAGACGGCACCATCACCATCGCTTCCAGCGATGCCGCCAAGGCCGACGAAGCCAAGCGTCGCATCGAAGAGATCACTGCCGAAGTCGAAATCGGCAAGATCTACGAAGGCCCGGTCACCAAGATCCTGGACTTCGGTGCTCTCGTGAACCTGCTGCCAGGCAAGGACGGTCTGCTGCACATCAGCCAGATTGCGCACGAGCGCGTGGAGCGCGTCGCCGACTACCTGCAGGAAGGCCAGATCATCAAGGTCAAGGTCATGGAGACCGACGAAAAGGGTCGTGTCAAGCTGTCGCTGAAGGCGTTGACCGAGCGTCCTGCCGGCATGGAGCGCAGCGAGCGCCCCGCTCCTGCCGAGCGTGAGTTCCGCCAGCCGCGTGAGCCCCGCCAGCAACGCGAGTACCGCGAGCCGCGTGAACCTCGCGAGCCCCGTGAAGGCGGTCGTCCGGCTGCCGAGGGCGAGCAGCAACAGCAACAGCAGCAGTAATGCCTGGCAAGGCCGTTCCCCAAAAAGGGGGGGTGGCCTTGCAGGTGCATGCGGTGTCTGGAAAAAGCGCTGACCTGTTCAGCGCTTGTGGCATTTTTGACAGGGATTGCGAGGTCGAAAAATGGAAAAGCAAATCATGCGTGCCGTGGAACTCACGGACTTTGGTGGTCCCGAGGTCTTGCGCCTGGGCGAGCGTCCGCTGCCCGTGGCCGGCGCGCAGGAGTTGCTGATCCAGGTCTCGGCCAGCGGTGTCAATCGTCCTGATGTGTTGCAGCGCAAGGGGCACTACGCCCCGCCGCCCGGTGCCTCGGATCTGCCCGGGCTGGAAGTGGCCGGGGTGATCGTGTCGGGTGACGACGACGCCATGCGGCTGGCAGGCCTGCGTGTGGGCGACCGCGTGTGCGCGCTGCTGGCCGGTGGTGGCTATGCGGAGTACTGCGTTGCGCCAGTGGCCCAGTGCCTGCCCATCCCGGCGGGGCTCAGCGAGGTGGAGGCTTCGGCATTGCCCGAAACCTTCTTCACCGTCTGGAGCAATGTGTTCGATCGCGGCGCCTTGCAGGCGGGCGAAACCCTGCTGGTGCAGGGCGGCAGCAGCGGCATTGGCGTGACGGCCATCCAGTTGGCCAAGGCGCGTGGCGCCACGGTCATCGTGACGGCTGGCTCCGATGCCAAATGCGCCGACTGCCTGAAGCTGGGCGCCGACCATGCCATCAACTACCGTACCCAGGACTTTGCCGCGGAGGTGCAGCGCATCACCGACGGCAAGGGCGTGGACGTGATCCTGGACATGGTGGCGGGCAGCTATGTGGCGCGCGAAGTGCAGAGCCTGGCCGAGGATGGCCGTCTGGTCATCATTGCGGTGCAGGGCGGCATCAAGGCGGAGTTCGATGCGGGCCTGGTCCTGCGCCGTCGCCTGCTGGTGACGGGCTCCACGCTGCGTCCGCGTCCTGTCGCCTTCAAGGCGGCCATCGCCCAGGCGCTGCGGCGCGAGGTCTGGCCGCTCATCGAGGCAGGCGGTATCCGCCCTGTGATTCACAGCACCTTTGCTGCCGCTGATGCCGACAAGGCGCACGCGCTGATGGAGTCGAGTCAGCACACCGGCAAAATCGTTTTGACGTGGTAACCATGAAGAAGAAACTCATCGTCGGCAACTGGAAGATGAATGGCAGCCTGGCTGCCAATGCCGTGTTGCTCAAGGCCCTCAAGCAGGGGCTGCCCGAAGGTGGAAATGCGGGTGTGGCGGTGGCTGTGCCGGCCGCCTATCTGGCCCAGGCCCAGGCCGAGCTTGCAGGGTCGTCCATTGGCGTGGCTGCGCAGGATGTGTCGCAGCATGACTCGGGCGCCTACACGGGCGAGCTTTCGGCTGCCATGCTCCAGGATTTTGACGTGCGCTACACCTTGGTGGGGCACTCGGAGCGTCGCCAATACCATGGTGAAACCGATGCCGTGGTGGCCTTGAAGGCGCAGGCTGCGCTGGCCAAGGGCGTCACGCCCATCGTCTGTGTGGGCGAAACGCTGGCAGAGCGCGAGGCGGGGCAGACCGAGGAAGTCGTCAAGCGCCAGCTGGCAGCCGTGATCCATCAGGTGGGGCAGTGCATCAGTGAGCTGGTCGTGGCCTACGAGCCTGTCTGGGCCATCGGCACCGGCAGGACCGCAACACCCGAGCAGGCGCAGCAGGTGCATGCCGTGCTGCGCGCCCAGCTGGCGGCTGCCAGCCGGCAGGCTGACCGCATCCCCTTGCTCTACGGCGGCAGCATGAATGCCTCCAATGCAGCCCAGCTTCTGGCCCAGGCCGACATTGACGGTGGTCTTGTGGGTGGGGCGTCGCTCAAGGCGCCGGATTTCCTGACCATCATCGCTGCGGCCCAGTGAGCCGGAGCAGTTTCTCCATTCGCTTTTTTAGCTCTCGCGTTACTAGCAGGTACAACCAATGAATGCATTCGCAAGCGTGATCCTCGCCGTCCAGATGCTGTCGGCACTCGGCATGATCGGCCTGATCCTGATCCAGCACGGAAAGGGCGCCGACATGGGCGCCTCGTTCGGCAGCGGCAGCTCCGGCAGCCTGTTCGGTGCCTCGGGCAGCGCGAACTTTCTGTCGCGCTCCACGGCAGGCCTGGCCACGGTGTTCTTCGTGACCACGCTGGCGCTGGCCTATCTGAGCAATGCGCGCCCCGTCAGCTCGGGCAGCGTGCTGGAAGGCGCGGCCCCCATCACGGCACCGGCTCCCGCCGTCCCTGGCGCTGCTGGCGAAGTGCCTGCTCCTGCGGCAGGTCAGGCGCCTGCTGCCGGTGCTGAAGGTGCGGCCCAGATCCCCACGAAATAATTTCGAACAAAGCCCTCGGTCCTCCTGGTCTGAGGGTTTTTCAGAGTAGAATCTAGAGATTGTTCGGTAGGCGGAATCTTTGCAACGAAGATAAAGAGCCAGCCGAAATCGAGACGTAGCCGTCGTGGTGAAATTGGTAGACACGCTATCTTGAGGGGGTAGTGGCGAAAGCTGTGCGAGTTCGAGTCTCGCCGACGGCACCAAGATATAACTAAGAGCCTGCCCTGCTGATCAGGCTGATCGGTGCGGGCATGCCTTTCAAGGTAGCCGCACACGATGAACATCGACCAGTATCTTCCCGTTCTCTTGTTCATTCTCGTCGGCATGGGTGTCGGCGTAGTCCCCCTGGTACTGGGGTATGTGCTGGGTCCGAACCGGCCCGATGCCGCCAAGAACTCTCCCTACGAATGTGGCTTCGAGGCCTTCGAAGACGCGCGCATGAAATTCGATGTGCGCTACTACCTCGTCGCCATCCTGTTCATCCTATTTGATTTGGAAATCGCCTTTCTGCTGCCCTGGGCCGTTGCGCTTCGGGACGTGGGTGGGGCTGGTTTCGCCGCTGTCCTGATTTTCCTGACCGTTCTCGTCGTGGGCTTTGTCTACGAATGGAAGAAGGGTGCGTTGGACTGGGACTGATGCGGGTTCACTAAGGAAACACGATGATCGAAGGCGTGATGAAGGAAGGCTTCATCACCACGAGTTACGACTCGGTGGTGAATTGGGCCAAGACGGGCTCGCTGTGGCCCATGACATTTGGTCTGGCCTGCTGCGCGGTCGAGATGATGCACGCTGCGGCGGCGCGTTACGACATTGGCCGCTTTGGCTCGGAGGTCTTCCGTGCCAGCCCCCGCCAGTCGGACCTGATGATTGTGGCCGGCACCCTGTGCAACAAGATGGCGCCCGCCATGCGCAAGGTCTATGACCAGATGTCCGAGCCGCGCTGGGTCATCTCCATGGGCTCGTGCGCCAATGGCGGCGGCTACTACCACTACAGCTATTCCGTGGTGCGTGGCTGCGACCGCATCGTGCCGGTCGATGTCTATGTGCCTGGCTGCCCCCCCACGGCGGAAGCCCTGATCTACGGCATCATCCAGCTGCAGCAGAAGATCCGCCGCACCCATACCATCGCTCGCGTCTAAGGGCTAGATGATGACTGCTATTGCGATTCACCCCGAAGTGCTTCGGGATGTGGTGGCTGCTGCCTTGGGCGACAAGGCGCGCAGCGTGACCGTGGCCCTGGGCGAGGTGACGGTCGAAGTGTCCGCTGCCAACTATCTGGAGGCCATGCAGGTTCTGCACAGCGCCCCGGATTGCCGGTTCGAGGTTCTGGTGGACCTGTGTGGCGTGGACTATTCCACCTATGCGGAAGTCGGCCGCGAAGGGCCGCGCTTTGCCGTGGTGTCCCACCTGCTGTCGATCAGCCTGAACCAGCGCCTGCGCGTTCGCGTCTTCTGTACCGACGACGATTTTCCGGTGGTGGCTTCGGTCACTCCCATCTGGGCCGGCGCCAACTGGTTCGAGCGCGAGGCGTTCGACCTGTTCGGCATTGTCTTCGATGGCCATGACGACCTGCGCCGCATCCTGACCGACTACGGCTTCATCGGCCATCCCTTCCGCAAGGACTTCCCGCTGTCGGGCCATGTGGAGATGCGCTATGACCCCGAACAGCAGCGCGTGGTGTACCAGCCGGTCACCATCGAGCCCCGCGAGATCACGCCGCGGATCATCCGCGAAGACAACTACGGGGGCCTGCACTGAAGGCGCTGCAGGCGCCTTTTTGATGGACGACCATGGCTGAAATCAAGAACTATTCCCTGAACTTTGGTCCGCAGCACCCGGCAGCGCACGGCGTGCTGCGCCTGGTGCTGGAGCTCGACGGTGAAGTGGTGCAGCGTGCAGACCCGCACATCGGTCTGCTGCACCGCGCGACGGAAAAACTGGCAGAGAGCAAGACCTACATCCAGTCGCTGCCCTATATGGACCGGCTGGACTACGTGTCCATGATGTGCAACGAGCACGCCTACTGCCTGGCCATCGAGAAGCTGCTGGGCATCGAAGTGCCCATTCGCGCCCAGTACATCCGCGTGATGTATTCGGAGATCACCCGCATCATGAATCACCTGATGTGGCTGGGCTCCAGCGGCAACGATGCAGGCAGCTCCACGACGCTGATCTATACCTTCCGTGAGCGCGAAGACCTCATGGACATGTACGAGGCGGTCTCCGGCGCGCGCATGCACGCGGCCTATTTCCGTCCGGGCGGCGTCTACCGCGACCTGCCCGACACCATGCCGCAGTACAAGGCCAGCAAGGTGCGCAATGCGCGCTCGGTCGAGGTCATGAACCGCAACCGCCAGGGCTCGCTGCTGGACTTCATCGACGACTTCACGCAGCGCTTCCCCAAGTGCGCCGACGAGTACGAGACCCTGCTGACCGACAACCGCATCTGGAAGCAGCGCAACGTGGACATCGGCGTGGTGACGGCCGAGCGTGCCATGAACCTGGGCCTGACCGGCCCCATGCTGCGTGCCTCCGGCGTGGCCTGGGACATGCGCAAGTCGCAGCCCTACGAGGTCTATGACCGCATGGACTTCGACGTGCCCGTGGGCAAGACCGGCGACTGCTACGACCGCTACCTGGTGCGCGTGGCCGAAATGCGCCAGTCCAACCGCATCATCAAGCAGTGCGTGGACTGGCTGCGTGCCAACCCGGGCCCGGTGATCGTGGACAACCACAAGATCGCCCCGCCGCCGCGCGAAGGCATGAAGTCCAACATGGAAGAGCTGATCCACCACTTCAAGCTCTTCACCGAAGGTTTCCGCGTGCCCGAAGGCGAGGCTTACGCGGCCATCGAACACCCCAAGGGGGAGTTCGGCATCTACATCGTGAGCGACGGGGCCAACAAGCCCTACCGCCTGAAGATCCGTCCGCCGGGATTCGCCAATCTGTCCGCCATGGACGAACTGTGCCGAGGCCACATGCTGGCCGACGCCGTGATGGTGCTGAGTACCCTGGACATCGTGTTTGGAGACGTTGACCGATGATTACCGAAGCGACCAAGGAGCGCTTTGCGCGCGAGGTGGCCAAGTACCCGGCCGACCAGAAGCAGTCGGCCGTGATGGCCTGCCTGTCCATCGTGCAGCAGGAACAGGGCTGGGTCAGTCCCGAGAGCGAGGCCGTGATCGCCGAGTTCCTGGGCATGGCCGAGATCGCGGTGCACGAAGTCACCACGTTCTACAACATGTACAACCAGCGGCCGGTGGGCAAGTTCAAGCTGAACGTCTGCACCAACCTGCCCTGCCAGCTGCGCGACGGCTACAAGGCGCTGCACCATCTGGAATCCCGCCTGGGCATCAAGATGGGCGAGACCACGCCCGACGGCATGTTCACGCTGCAGCAGTCCGAGTGCCTGGGTGCCTGCGCGGATTCGCCGGTGATGCTGGTGAACGACCGCTGCATGTGCAGCTTCATGAGCAATGAAAAGCTCGACGAACTGATCGACGGCCTGCGCGCCGCGGAGGGCAAGGCATGAACGCCGCCGCACAATCGGTCCTGGCCAGGTTTGCCGCCTCGGGCAGCGAGACCTGCTTCCACGACCGCCACATCAATCCCCAGATCTATGCCGATCTGACCGGCGCCAACTGGTCCATCAAGGACTACGAGGCACGCGGCGGCTACCAGGCGCTGCGCAAGATCCTGGGCAAGGACGGCAGCGAAGGCCTGACGCAGGATCAGGTGATCGCCACCGTCAAGGAGTCGGGGCTGCGCGGCCGCGGCGGCGCAGGTTTCCCCACGGGCCTGAAGTGGAGCTTCATGCCCCGCCAGTTCCCGGGCCAGAAGCATCTGGTGTGCAACTCGGACGAAGGCGAGCCGGGCACCTGCAAGGACCGGGACATCCTGGTGCACAACCCCCACATCGTGATCGAGGGCATGATCATCGCGGCCTACGCGATGGGCATCTCCCTGGGCTACAACTACATCCACGGCGAAATCTTCGAGGCCTATGAGCGCTTCGAGGCCGCGCTGGAGGAAGCCCGCGCTGCCGGCTACCTGGGTGACAACATCATGGGCAGCAGCTTCAGCTTCCAGCTGCACGCGCACCATGGCTTCGGCGCCTACATCTGCGGCGAAGAGACTGCGCTGCTGGAGTCGCTGGAAGGCAAGAAGGGCCAGCCGCGCTTCAAGCCGCCGTTCCCGGCCAGCTTCGGCCTGTACGGCAAGCCCACCACCATCAACAACACCGAAACCTTTGCGGCCGTTCCCTGGATCATCCGCAACGGCGGTGCTGCGTACCTGGAGTGCGGCAAGCCCAACAATGGCGGCACCAAGATCTTCTCGGTCAGCGGCGACGTCAACCTGCCCGGCAACTACGAAGTGCCGCTGGGCACGCCTTTCAGCAAGCTGCTGGAGCTGGCGGGCGGCGTGCGCACGGGCCGCAAGCTCAAGGCCGTGATCCCCGGCGGATCGTCCTCGCCCGTGTTGCCGGCCGACATCATCATGGAATGCACGATGGACTACGACTCCATCGCCAAGGCCGGCTCCATGCTGGGCTCGGGCGCCGTGATCGTGATGGACGACTCGCGCGACATGGTCGAGAGCCTGCTGCGCCTGTCCTACTTCTACCAGCACGAGTCCTGCGGCCAGTGCACTCCCTGCCGCGAAGGCACGGGCTGGCTGTGGCGCGTGGTCAACCGAATCGAGCACGGCGAAGGCCGTCCTGAAGACATCGAGCTGTTGGACTCGGTGTCCGTGAACATCATGGGGCGCACGATCTGTGCGCTGGGCGATGCGGCAGCGATGCCGGTGCGCGCCATGATCAAGCACTTCCGCCACGAGTTTGAAGCGAAGATCCAGAACGCTTCCAAGCAGACGGTCCACGCCGCCTGATCGCGAGAAAAGCATATGGTTGAAATTGAACTGGACGGAAAGAAGGTGGAGGTCGCCGAGGGCTGCATGGTCATGCATGCAGCCGAGAAGGCAGGCACCTACATCCCGCATTTCTGCTACCACAAGAAACTTTCCATCGCCGCCAACTGCCGCATGTGCCTGGTGGACGTGGAAAAGGCCCCCAAGCCCATGCCCGCCTGCGCCACGCCCGTGACGCAGGGCATGATCGTGCGCACCAAGAGCGAGAAGGCGATCAAGGCACAGCAATCGGTGATGGAGTTCCTGCTCATCAATCACCCGCTGGACTGCCCGATCTGCGACCAGGGCGGCGAATGTCAGCTGCAGGATCTGGCCGTGGGCTACGGCAGCTCCGCCTCGCGCTACGAGGAAGAAAAGCGCGTGGTCTTCCACAAGGACGTGGGCCCGCTGATCTCCATGCAGGAGATGAGCCGCTGCATCCACTGCACCCGCTGCGTGCGCTTCGGACAGGAAGTGTCCGGCGTGATGGAGCTGGGCATGATCAACCGCGGCGAGCACTCCGAGATCACCACGGTGGTGGGCGATACGGTGGACTCCGAGCTGTCGGGCAACATGATCGACATCTGCCCCGTGGGCGCGCTGACCAGCAAGCCCTTCCGCTACAGCGCCCGCACCTGGGAGCTGTCGCGCCGCAAGTCGGTCTCGCCCCATGATTCCACGGGTGCCAACCTCATCGTCCAGGTCAAGAACCACAAGGTCCTGCGCGTCGTGCCCTTCGAGAACGAAGAGGTCAACGAGTGCTGGATCGCCGACCGCGACCGCTTCTCCTATGAAGCCCTGAACAGTGACGAACGCCTGACCCGCCCCATGCTCAAGCAGGGCGGTGAGTGGAAGGAAGTCGACTGGCAGACGGCCCTCGAATACGTGGCCAACGGCCTGCGCCAGATCAAGAACGACCATGGCGCCTCCGCCATCGGCGCGCTGGTCAGCCCGCACAGCACGCTGGAAGAGCTGTTCCTGGCAGGCAAGCTGGTGCGCGGCCTGGGCAGCGAGAACATCGACCATCGCCTGCGCAATGCCGAGTTCACCGCCGCCCAGGGCGTGCAGTGGCTGGGCACGCCCATCGCCTCGCTGTCCAAGCTGCAAGGCGTCCTGGTGCTCGGCTCCAACCTGCGCAAGGACCATCCGCTGTTCGCGCAGCGCATCCGCCAGGCGGCCAAGCAGGGCTGCACCGTGCTCGCCATCAATGAGCGTGTCTACGACTGGGCCATGCCGGTGACGGCGTCCATCGTGGCAGCCCCGGACTGGGCCCAGGCGCTGGCCGATGTGGCCGCCGCCGTGGCGCAGGAAAAGGGTGTTGCCGCTCCCGTGGCCGCCGCCGACGTGCATGCCGAGGCCCAGGCCATTGCCACCGCGCTGCTGCGCGGCGAGCGCAAGGCCATCTTGCTGGGCAATGCCGCTGCGCACCACTCACAGGCATCGACCCTGCTGTCGCTGGCCAACTGGATTGCCGAGCAGACCGGCGCCTCGGTCGGCTACCTGACCGAAGCCGCCAACACGGTGGGCGCGCAGTGGGTGGGCGCACAGCCTGCCGCTTCGGGCCTGAACGCAGGCCAGATGCTGGCCGGCGGCCTCAAGGCCGTGCTGCTGCTGAACAACGAACCCGTGTTCGACTCCGCTGCCGGCGCCCGCGCCGCAGAGGCACTGGGCAAGGCCGAGATGGTCGTGACCCTGAGCCCGTTCAAGGCCAACATGGAATTCAGCGACGTGCTGCTGCCCATCGCCCCGTTCACGGAAACCTCGGGCAGCTTCGTCAACGCCGAAGGCCGCCTGCAAAGCTTCCATGCCGTGGTCAAGCCGCTGGCCGAAGCCCGTCCGGGCTGGAAGGTGCTGCGCGTTCTGGCCAACCTGCTGGGCGTGCAGGGCGTGGACTACGAGACGTCGCAGGATGTGCTCGCAGCCGCCACCGCCGGCGCCACCAGCGTGCCGGCCAACCTGCTGGGCAATGGTGCGCTTGCCGTGAATTCCATCGCCAACGGCGCTGGCCATGCCGCGCCCGTGGTGGCCAGCATTTATCAGCTCGACAGCATCGTGCGCCGCGCGACGTCGCTGCAACTGACGGCAGATGCACGTCAGGCTCGTGAGGGAGGCGCCGCATGATTGACGCACTCAAGACGGCCGGTGCCGGCCTGATCGCCGCCTCCTGGTGGACCGACGTGGCCTGGCCCGTGCTCTGGATCCTGCTGGGCATCGTCGCCATCGTCGCCCCGCTGATGGGCGCAGTGGCCTACCTGACGCTGTGGGAGCGCAAGCTGCTGGGCTTCATGCAGGTTCGCATGGGTCCCAACCGCGTGGGTCCCTTCGGCCTGCTGCAGCCCCTGGCCGATGGCCTGAAGCTGCTGACCAAGGAACTGATCCAGCCCACGGCCGCCGCCAAGGGCCTGTTCTACGTGGGTCCCGTGATGGCCATCATGCCCGCCCTGGCGGCATGGGTGGCGATCCCCTTCGGCCCCGAAGTGGCGCTGGCCAACGTCAACGCCGGCCTGCTGCTGATCATGGCCATCACGTCCATTGAAGTCTATGGCGTGATCATTGCCGGCTGGGCCTCCAACTCCAAGTACGCCTTCCTGGGCGCGCTGCGCGCCTCGGCGCAGATGGTCAGCTACGAGATCGCGCTGGGCTTCTGCTTCCTGGTGGTGATCATGGTCACGGGCAGCATGAATCTGACGCAGATCGTGCTGAGCCAGGGCCAGGGCCAGTTCGCCAGCATGGGTGCCAGCGTCCTGTCGTGGAACTGGCTGCCGCTGCTGCCGATCTTCGTGGTGTACCTGATCTCGGCCGTGGCCGAGACCAACCGCCACCCCTTCGACGTGGTCGAAGGCGAAGCCGAAATCGTGGCCGGCCACATGGTCGAGTACTCGGGCATGGGCTTTGCCATCTTCTTCCTGGCCGAGTACGCCAGCATGTGGCTGGTGTCCATCCTGGCCGTGATCATGTTCCTGGGCGGCTGGCTGCCTCCGTTCGACTTCCTGTCGTTCATCCCCGGATGGATCTGGCTGGCGGCGAAGACTTTCCTGGTCGTGTCCATGTTCATCTGGATCCGTGCCACCTTCCCGCGCTTTCGCTATGACCAGATCATGCGTCTGGGCTGGAAGATCTTCATTCCCGTCACCCTGGTGTGGCTGGTCATCGTGGGTGGCTGGATGCACTCGCCTTGGAACATCTGGAACTGAGCGGAGCAAGAATGTCTGCGGTTGCTGCTACCCCATTTTCGATCAAAGATTTCTTCAAGAGCTTCATGCTCTGGGAACTGGCCAAGGGCATGGCCCTGACTGGCCGCTACACCTTCCGCCGCAAGGTCACGGTGCAGTTCCCCGAAGAAAAGACACCTCTGTCGCCGCGTTTTCGCGGACTGCACGCCCTGCGCCGTTATGACAACGGCGAAGAGCGCTGCATCGCCTGCAAGCTGTGCGAAGCGGTCTGCCCGGCCATGGCCATCACCATCGAGTCCGATGTGCGTGACGACGGCTCGCGCCGCACCACGCGCTACGACATCGACCTGACCAAGTGCATCTTCTGCGGCTTCTGCGAGGAAAGCTGCCCGGTGGATTCCATCGTCGAGACGCATATCTTCGAATACCACGGAGAAAAGCGCGGCGACCTGTACTTCACCAAGGACATGCTGCTGGCCGTTGGCGATCGCTACGAACCCGAGATTGCCGCCGCCAAGGCTGCGGACGCCAAGTACCGCTGAAGCGGCTCCTTGATCACTTGAAAAGATTCGATCCATGGACGCCAAAACTGGTTTCTTCTATCTGTTCTCGGTCGTGCTGCTGTTTGCAGCCTTCCGGGTCGTCACGGCGCGCAACCCCGTGCACGCCGTGCTCAACCTGATCCTGGCCTTCTCGCAGGCTGCCGGCATCTGGCTTTTGCTCAAGGCCGAGTTCCTGGGCGTGACCCTGGTGCTGGTCTACCTGGGCGCCGTGATGGTGCTGTTCCTGTTCGTGGTGATGATGCTGGACATCCGCATCGACGCCGTGCGCCAGGGCTTCTGGAAGCATTTCCCCTTCGCTGCCCTGATCGGCGCACTGATCGCCTTTGAAATGGGCATGGTGCTGATGGGCGGCTTCAGCGGTGTCGAGGAGCCCAAGGCCATTGCGGCCACGGTCAACGCTGCCGGCCAGACCGTGCAGTACTCCAACACCCAGGCCCTGGGCAAGCTGCTGTACACCGAATACCTGTACCCCGTCGAGATCGCTGCCGTGATCCTGCTGGTGGCGATGATCGCCGCCATCGCCCTGACCCTGCGCAAGCGCAAGGACAGCAAGGCAGTGAACCCGGCCCAGCAGATCCGCGTGCGCGCAAAGGATCGCCTCGAGCTGGTCAAGGTGCCGGTCACCCAGGCGCCGCAGGCACCGGCCGCCGAGGCAACCCCCGCCGTGGAGACAAAAGCATGACGCTGACTTTGGGCCATTACTTGACGCTGGGCGCCATGCTGTTCGCGCTCTCCGTCGTTGGCATCTTTCTGAACCGCAAGAACCTGATCGTGCTGCTGATGGCCATCGAGCTGATGCTCCTGGCCGTCAATATGAACTTCGTGGCCTTCTCCAGCTATCTGGGTGACATGCACGGACAGGTGTTCGTGTTCTTCATCCTGACAGTGGCAGCGGCCGAGTCGGCCATCGGTCTGGCGATCCTGGTGCTTCTGTTCCGCAACAAGACCAGCATCAATGCGGAAGATCTCAACTCCCTCAAGGGTTGAGTCCGCCGTAACTTGCAAGGTTCTTAAGAATGAGTCAAACACTCTCTGCATCCATGCTCCTGGCGGTGCCGCTGGCACCGCTGGCGGGTTCCGCGCTCGCGGGTATCTGGGGCACGGCCTTCGGCGGCAACAAGATCGGTCGCGGCGGCAGCCATTCCCTTACGATTTTGGGCGTGCTGATCGCCTTCATCCTGTCGGCCATCACCTTCAACAGCGTGATCTTCGACGGGGCGCGCTTCGACCAGTCCATCTACACCTGGATGGAAATCGGCGGGCTGAAGATGGAAGTCGGTTTCCTGATCGACAGCATCACGGCCATGATGATGTGCGTGGTGACCTTCGTGTCGCTGATGGTGCACATCTACACCATCGGCTACATGCAGGAAGATGACGGCTACAACCGTTTCTTCTCCTACATATCGCTGTTCACCTTCTCCATGTTGATGCTCGTCATGAGCAACAACCTGCTGCAGCTGTTCTTCGGCTGGGAAGCCGTGGGCCTGGTGTCGTACCTGCTGATCGGCTTCTACTACAACAAGCCCTCGGCCATCTTCGCCAACATGAAGGCCTTCCTGGTCAACCGCGTGGGCGACTTCGGCTTCATCCTGGGCATCGGCCTGATCGCTGCCTACACGGGCACCATGAACTACGGCGAGATCTTCGCCAAGCTGCCCGAGATCCAGAACACCCTGCTGCCGGGCACCGGCTGGCTGCTGGTGACGGTGACGGCCATCTGCCTGTTCATCGGCGCCATGGGCAAGTCGGCCCAGTTCCCGCTGCATGCCTGGCTGCCCGATTCGATGGAAGGCCCGACCCCCATCTCGGCACTGATCCACGCCGCCACCATGGTGACGGCAGGCATCTTCATGGTCTCGCGCATGTCGCCGCTGTACGAGCTGTCGGACACCGCGCTGAGCTTCATCCTGGTGATCGGCTCCATCACGGCGCTGTTCATGGGCGTGCTGGGCATCATCCAGAACGACATCAAGCGCGTGATCGCGTACTCCACGCTGTCGCAGCTGGGCTACATGACCGTGGCCCTGGGCGCCTCGGCCTACTCGGTGGCCGTGTTCCACCTGATGACCCACGCCTTCTTCAAGGCCCTGCTGTTCCTTGGCGCCGGCTCGGTGATCATGGGCATGCACCACAACCAGGACATCCGCTGGATGGGCGGCGTGCGCAAGTACATGCCCATCACCTGGATCACGTTCCTGCTGGGCAACCTGGCGCTGATCGGCACGCCGTTCTTCTCGGGCTTCTACTCGAAGGACGCCATCATCGAGGCCGTGCATGCCACCAACCTGCCGGGTGCTGGCTTCGCCAATTTCGCGGTGCTGGCCGGCGTGTTCATCACGGCCTTCTACTCCTTCCGCCTGTACTTCATCGTCTTCCACGGCAAGGAGCGCTACGACCAGAATCCCGATGCGCACCACCATGGCCACGATGACCACCACGCCCATGACGACCACCACGGCCATGGCCACGATGCCAAGCCGCATGAGTCGCCACTGGTCGTGACCGGCCCGCTGATGCTGCTGGCCATCCCCTCGGTGGTGATCGGTGCCCTGGCACTGATGCCCATGCTGTTCGGTGATTTCTTCAAGGGTGTGATCCACGTCGATGGCAGCAAGCACGGCGCCATGGCCGAGCTGGCCGAGAAGATCCACGGCTGGGTGCCCATGGCGCTGCACGGCTTCACGGCCGCGCCGTTCTGGCTTGCACTGGCAGGCGTCGTCGTCTCCTACCTGTTCTACATGGTCAAGCCCGAAGTGCCTGCCGCCATCAAGTCGTCCATGCAGAAGATCGGTGTCTACCAGGCACTGGAAGGCAAGTACGGCGTGGACTGGGTCTACGAGAACATCTTCGCCCGCGGCGCACGCGCCTTCGGCAGCTTCTTCTGGAAGGTCGGCGACCAGGCCATCATCGATGGCGGCATCGTCAACGGCTCGTGGAAGCTCATCGGCCGCATCGGCCAGTGGGTGCGCAAGCTGCAGTCGGGCTATCTCTATCACTACGCGTTGGTCATGCTGCTGGGCGTGTTCGCTCTCATGACGTATTTCGTGTGGCTCAACAAGTAGTAGGGGAAGAACAAAAATGCATTGGTTGAGTCTTTCAATCTGGGTGCCGATCGCCTTCGGCGCCCTCCTGCTGGCCCTGGGCCGCGAGGATCAGGTCAAGGCAGTGCGCTGGCTGGCCCTGGTCGGCGCGCTGGCAGG
Organism: Delftia sp. 11MD; assembly: GCF_050907895.1. Classification (NCBI taxonomy): domain Bacteria; kingdom Pseudomonadati; phylum Pseudomonadota; class Betaproteobacteria; order Burkholderiales; family Comamonadaceae; genus Delftia; species Delftia sp. 11MD. The sequence goes on from NZ_CP194333.1 coordinate 1,657,196, forward strand.
CCTGGCCGTCACGCTGCCGCTGATACAGCAGTTCGACAACAGCACGGCTGCCATGCAGTTCGTGGAGAAGGCGCTGTGGATCGAGCGCTTCAACATCCACTACCACCTGGGCGTGGATGGCATCTCGTTCTGGTTCGTGCCGCTGACCGCCTTCATCACCGTGATCGTCGTGATCGCGTCGTGGGAGAACATCACCGAGCGCGTGAACCAGTACATGGGCGCCTTCCTGATCCTGTCCGGCCTGATGGTCGGCGTGTTCAGCGCGCTGGACGGCCTGCTGTTCTACGTGTTCTTCGAGGCCACGCTGATCCCGATGTACCTGATCATCGGCATCTGGGGCGGTCCCAACCGCATCTATGCGGCCTTCAAGTTCTTCCTGTACACGCTGATGGGTTCGCTGCTGACCCTGGTCGCCGTGATCTACCTGTACACCCAGTCGGGTGGCAGCTTCGAGATCCTCGACTGGCACAAGCTGCCGCTGTCCATGACGGCCCAGACGCTGATCTTCTTCGCCTTCTTCGCGGCCTTTGCCGTGAAGGTGCCGATGTGGCCGGTCCACACCTGGCTGCCCGACGTGCACGTGGAAGCGCCCACCGGCGGCTCCGCCGTGCTGGCCGCCATCATGCTGAAGCTGGGCGCCTACGGTTTCCTGCGCTTTTCCATGCCCATCGCACCCGATGCCTCGCACAAGTGGGCCTGGCTGGTCATCGCCCTGTCGCTGATCGCCGTGATCTACGTGGGCGTGGTCGCCCTGGTGCAAAAGGACATGAAGAAGCTGGTGGCCTACTCGTCCGTGGCCCACATGGGCTTCGTGACCCTGGGCTTCTTCATCTTCAATCCGCTGGGCATTGCTGGCGGCATCGTGCAGATGATTGCCCACGGCTTCGTGTCGGGCGCCATGTTCCTGTGCATCGGCGTGCTCTACGACCGCGTGCACTCGCGTGAAATCGCTTCCTACGGCGGCGTGGTCAACACCATGCCCAAGTTCGCGGCCTTCGCGCTGCTGTTCGCCATGGCCAACTGCGGCCTGCCCGCGACGGCCGGCTTCGTCGGCGAGTGGATGGTGATCCTGGGCGCCGTGCAATACAACTTCTGGATCGGCCTGGGCGCTGCCACGGCGCTGATCTTCGGCGCGGCCTACACGCTGTGGATGTACAAGCGCGTCTACCTGGGTCCTGTCACCAATGACAATGTGCGCGGCCTGACCGACATCGGCAACCGCGAGTTCCTGGTGCTGGGTCTGCTGGCCATCGCCGTGCTGTACATGGGCCTGTATCCCAAGCCCTTCACTGACGTGATGGATGTGTCCGTGGCCGAGCTGCTCAAGCATGTGGCCATGAGCAAGCTGCAGTGACCAGACTGAAACGAGAGAATCGAGATGATTGACAACATCAGCTGGCTGGCCATCTATCCGGAGATCCTTCTCCTGGTCATGGCCTGCGTGATCGCCCTGGTGGACCTGGGCGTCAAAAGCCCGCGCCGCACGGGCACCTATGTTCTGACACTGCTGACCCTGGGCGTGGTGGCCGTGCTGCAAGGCATGTATGCCTCCAGTGGCAACACGTTCTATGGCTGGGGCAACATGGTCGTCTCCGACGCCATGGGCAACTGGCTCAAGTGTTTCGCCACCGTGGCCATGATGGTCACCCTGGTCTACGGCCGACCCTATGCCGCTGACCGCGACATGCTGCGCGGCGGCGAGCTGTTCACGCTGGCCATGCTCGCGCTGCTGGGCATGTTCATCATGATCTCGGGCAACAACTTCCTGGTCATCTACCTGGGCCTGGAGCTGTTGACGCTGTCCAGCTACGCCCTGGTGGCGCTGCGCCGCGACCACACGGCTTCGGTCGAGGCCGCGATGAAGTACTTCGTGCTTGGCGCCATGGCCAGCGGCTTCCTGCTGTACGGCATGTCCATGCTCTACGGCGCGACCGGTTCGCTGGACATCGGCCAGGTGTTCAAGGCCATCAACTCGGGCGAAATCAAGCACCAGGTGCTGGTGTTCGGCCTGGTCTTCGTGGTCTCCGGCCTGGCCTTCAAGCTGGGCGTGGTTCCCTTCCACATGTGGGTCCCCGACGTGTACCAGGGCGCTCCCACGGCCATCACCACCATGATCGGTGGCGCGCCCAAGCTGGCGGCCTTCGCCATCGTCATCCGCCTGCTGGTGGACGGCCTGCTGCCGCTGGCCATCGACTGGCAGCAGATGCTGGCCGTGCTTGCCATTGCCTCTCTGCTGGTCGGCAACCTGGCCGGCCTGCAGCAGACCAACCTCAAGCGCATGCTGGCCTACTCGACCATCTCGCAGATGGGCTTCGTGCTGCTGGGCCTGATGTCGGGTGTGGTCGACGGCAAGGTCGATCCGGCCACCGTCGAGAACGCCTACAGCTCGGCCATGTTCTACGTGGTGACCTATGTGCTGACCACGCTGGCCGCCTTCGGCGTGATCCAGCTGCTGGCCCGCGAAGGCTTCGAGAGCGAAGAGGTCGCCGACTTTGCCGGCCTGAACCAGCGCAGCCCGCTGTATGCCGGCGTGATGGCGATCTGCCTGTTCTCCATGGCCGGCATTCCGCCCCTGGTCGGCTTCTACGCCAAGCTGTCGGTGCTGCAGGCGCTGGTGGCTTCGGGCCACAGCCTGTACATCGCCCTGGCCGTGTTCGCCGTGGTCATGTCGCTGATCGGCGCCTTCTACTACCTGCGCGTCGTCAAGGTCATGTACTTTGATGAGCCCATCACCGCCACCAGCGTTTCCGCTTCGCTGGACGTGCGCGTGGTGCTGACCCTCAATGGCGCCCTGGTGCTGGGTCTGGGCATCCTGCCCGGCGGCCTGATGGCCCTGTGCGCCGACGCCGTCGTGCGCGCCCTGGCTTCCTGATCCACTTTCCCTGTGCAGGGCCTTGCGCGCAAGGCCCTGCGGTGAGGACATCGGCTTGTCGCAAACCGCTTCGATCTGGCTCGTGATATTGGCTGCCCTTGTGGCAGCCAATTTGCCTTTCTTCAACCCCCGCTGGCTGCAGCTGGGGCCGCTGCGCACCCAGCGCAAGCCGCTGGCCCTGTGCCTGCTGGAGATGGTGCTGCTGTACTTCATCGTCGGCGGCGTGGCGCTGCTGCTGGAGCGCCGCGTGGGGCAGATTGCACCCCAGGGCTGGGAGTTCTATGCCATCACGGGGGCGTTGTTCCTGACACTGGCATTCCCGGGTTTCGTCTATCGTTTCCTGATTCACCGCCGCGGCTGAGGCCGCGGTGCCGGTTGCTTCATGGATGAGGGTGCGCGATGAAAGTGCTCGACCTCCATTGCCCGCAGGGCCACCTCTTCGAGGGCTGGTTCGCCTCGGAAGAGGATTTCCAGAGCCAGCTGCAGCGCCAGCTGGTGCTGTGCCCCGTCTGCGGCCACAGCGACATCACCAAGCGCCTGAGCGCCCCCCGCATCAATCTTGGCGCCAAGCCTGCAAGTTTGCCCCCGGCTGCGGCGGCAGAGCCTGCTGCAGCCGCCTCCGCCGCCAGCGCGGCAGCCGCTGCTTCAACGGCCATGCCGCCCCAGGCGCGTGAGCAATTGCAGGCCATGCAGGCCGCCTGGCTGCAGTGGTCGCGCAAGGTCGCGCAGCAGACCGAGGACGTGGGCGAACGCTTTGCCGATGAAGCCCGCCGCATGCACTATGGCGAGACCGAAGAGCGCGCCATCCGCGGCAAGGCCAGTCCCGAGCAGGCCATGCAATTGCTGGACGAAGGCATTGCCGTGGTTCCATTGGCCTTGCCGCAAGGCAGCAAGGAAACGCTGCAGTAACTTGCTCCGGGCACATGCTGTCTTGGCGGCGACAATTGCGCTCATGGCGATCGATCGCCAATTCCCATGCCAGGCAATCACCTGGTGCTATTAATTGAATAGCGCTTTGAGTCGCTTTGTCGCCATTCAATTGATGGGGCGACAAACCCAAGCATATCCGCGGCTTTTCGCATAGTGACTGAGTAGGCCACAGGGAGATTGCCCACCTGGGTGTTTCCCGTAAGGCAGCAGACATTGGTCGCTGTCTGCCAAGCCGCAAAAAGGGTAGTTTGCTATCTCTTTGGAAGCGCTCTGGCCTTCCGCGTGGGCGTCGCCGGGCCGAGGTGATGGAGAACCCTAGGGCCCGCCTGCAGCCGCGGCGCCTTGCAGCCCCGTGACTGCTTGATTATTTCAAGTGTGAGTGGTTGCTTCTTGTTTTTGCGGCGACTCGTCTTGATGCGCCATGCTGCAGTGCGGGGCAGGGCCTGTGCTTAGGAGCACCTACGTAGGCGTTTTCCCGCTGCGGTGCACAACGTCGGCAAGCCTACGATGCGTCCGACCCTGCACAACGCCCACCAGAGCCTCTGGCGACGCGTTGGCGGCTGGCAGCATCAACGGAGCAGGCGAAGCGCACATGAGCGACGTTATTCTCGAAACCCGGAACCTGACCAAAGAGTTCAAGGGATTTACGGCGGTGAGCAAGGTGGACCTTTCGGTGCGCCGCGGCTCCATCCATGCCTTGATCGGCCCCAATGGCGCAGGCAAGACCACCTGCTTCAATCTGCTGACCAAGTTCCTGGAGCCCACCTCCGGCACCATCCGTTTCAACGGCGAGGACATCACGCAGGAGGCGCCGGCGCAGATCGCGCGCCGTGGCGTGATCCGGTCCTTCCAGATCTCGGCCGTCTTCCCGCATTGCACGCTGCTGGAGAACGTGCGCATCGGCCTGCAGCGCAAGCTGGGCACCGAGTTCCATTTCTGGCGCAGCGAAAAAAGCCTGTCCATGCTCAATGACCGCGCCATGCAGCTGCTGTCCGAAGTCGGCCTGCAGGACCTGGCCGACGAGGTCACCGTCAACCTGCCCTATGGCCGCAAGCGCGCGCTGGAGATCGCCACCACGCTGGCCATGGAGCCCGAGCTGATGCTGCTGGACGAGCCCACCCAGGGCATGGGCCACGAAGACGTGGACCGCGTGACCCAGCTGATCAAGAAGGTCTCGGCAGGCCGCACGATTCTCATGGTGGAGCACAACATGAAGGTGATCTCCACCATCGCCGACCGCATCACGGTGCTGCAGCGCGGCGCCGTGCTGGCCGAGGGGCCATACGAGGAAGTTTCGCGCAACCCGCAAGTGATGGAAGCGTATATGGGCACCACCGACGGCCAGTTGCAGGGAGCGCATTGAGATGACTGCACCGGCATTGGAAATCAAGGGCCTGCAGGCCTGGTATGGCGAATCCCATGTGCTGCACGGCATGGACCTGGTGGTCCAGCCCGGCGAGGTAGTCACGCTGCTGGGGCGCAACGGCGCGGGCCGCACGTCCACGCTGCGCGCCATCATGGGGCTGACGGGCGCACGCAAGGGCTCGATCAGGATCAATGGCGTGGAGGCCATCCACCTGCCCACGCACCGCATTGCCCACCTGGGCGTGGGCTACTGCCCGGAAGAGCGCGGCATCTTCTCCAGCCTCTCGTGCGAGGAGAACCTGATGCTGCCGCCACCGCTCAAGACCGGCCAGCAGGGCATGAGCGTGGACGAGATCTACGCCATGTTCCCCAACCTGGCCGAGCGCCGCCACAGCCAGGGCACGCGCCTGTCGGGCGGCGAGCAGCAGATGCTGGCGGTGGCGCGCATTTTGCGTACCGGCGCGCGGCTGTTGCTGCTCGACGAGATCTCCGAAGGCCTGGCCCCCGTCATCGTGCAGGCGCTGGCCCGCATGATCACCATGCTGCGCACCAAGGGCTACACCGTGGTGATGGTGGAGCAGAACTTCCACTTCGCGGCGCCGCTGGCCGACCGCTTCTACGTGGTCGAGCACGGCCATGTGGTCGAGCGTTTCGGCGCGGCCGAGCTGCAGGCCAAGATGCCCGTGCTCAACGAACTGCTCGGAGTCTGACCCGGATATCCATCGTGGCTGGCGCCTGGGGCTCGCCGGCTGCATTCCTGCCATGGCCCTGTGACAAAAAACCCAAGACATCAACGCGAAGGAGACACCAATGAAAGCAAAACTGACCGCACTGTCGTGCATGCTGGCCGCCGCCGGCCTGGCCAGCCCGCTTGCCATGGCACAGGAGAAGGTGAAGATCGGCTTCGTGACCGACATGTCCAGCCTCTATGCGGACGTGGAAGGCAAGAACGCCGTCACCGCCATGCAGATGGCCATCGATGACTTCGGCGGCAAGGTGCTGGGCCAGCCCATCGAGCTGCTGAGCGCCGACCACCAGAACAAGGCCGACATCGCCGCCTCCAAGGTGCGCGAGTGGGTGGACACGCAGGGTATCTCGCTGGTGTTCAGCGGCACCAACTCCGGCACGGCCCTGGCGGTGTCGCAGGTGGCCAATGAGAAAAAGCGCGTGCACTTCAACAGCGGCGCAGGCTCGTCGGCGCTGACCAACGAGCAGTGCAATCCCTACACCGTGCACTACGCCTATGACACCGTGGCCCTGGCCAAGGGCACGGGCACGGCCGTGGTGGAGCGCGGCGGCAAGGACTGGTTCTTCCTGACGGCAGACTACGCCTTCGGCCACGCGCTGGAGAACGACACCACGGCGGTGATCAAGGCCAAGGGCGGCAAGGTGGTGGGCGGCGTCAAGCATCCGCTCAACGCCTCGGACTTCTCGTCCTTCCTGCTGCAGGCGCAGGCCTCCAAGGCCCAGATCCTGGGCCTGGCCAATGCCGGTGGCGACACCATCAACGCCATCAAGGCGGCCAAGGAATTCGGCATCAACAAGAGCATGAAGACCGTGGGCCTGCTGGTGTTCCTGACCGACATCCACAGCCTGGGCCTGAAGAACACCGAAGGCATGCAGTTCACCACCAGCTGGTACTGGGACCAGAACGACGCGGCGCGCAAGTTCGCCGAGCGCTTCTTTGCCAAGACCAAGCGCATGCCTACCTCCATCCAGGCCGCCGACTACTCGGCCGTGACCAGCTACCTCAAGGCCGTGCAGGCCGTGAAGTCCACGGATGCCGACAAGGTCATGGCCCATCTCAAGAGCACGCCCATCGACGACTTCTACGGCAAGGGCTCGATCCGTCCCGACGGCACCTTTGCCCACGACATGTACCTGGTCGAGGTCAAGAAGCCCGCCGAGTCCAAGAAGCCCTGGGACTACCTGAAGGTCGTGGCCACGCTGCCCGCCGACCAGGTCTGGACCACCAAGGCCGAGACCAAGTGCGCGCTGTGGAAGTAACGCCGCGCCGCCACTGACCCCCAACCGCCACCCGGCCAACCACGACAGCTGCATCCCATGGAAATCTTTGGTGTTTCCCTGCCAGGCCTGATGAGCCAGCTCCTTCTGGGGCTGGTCAACGGCTCGTTCTACGCCATCCTCAGCCTGGGGCTGGCGGTGATCTTCGGCCTGCTCAACGTGATCAACTTCGCCCACGGCGCGTTGTTCATGCTGGGCGCCATGGTCACCTGGATGGCCATGAGCTACTTCAACATCAACTACTGGGTGATGCTGGTGCTGTCGCCGCTGCTGGTGGGCCTGCTGGGGGTGCTGATCGAGCGCTTCCTGTTGCGCTGGATCTACAAGCTCGACCATCTCTACGGCCTGTTGCTGACGCTGGGCCTGTCGCTGCTGATCGAGGGCCTGTTCCGCTCGGTCTACGGCGTCTCGGGGCTGGGCTATGACACGCCCGAGCTGCTGGAGGGCGCGACCAACCTGGGCTTCATGATCCTGCCCAACTACCGCGCATGGGTGGTGCTCGCCTCCATCGTGGTCTGCGTGGCTACCTGGTTCATGATCGAGAAGACGCGCATCGGCGCCTACCTGCGGGCCGGCACCGAGAACCCGCGCCTGGTCGAGGCCTTCGGCGTCAATGTCCCCGTGATGATCACGCTGACCTATGCCTTCGGCGCGGCGCTGGCGGCGTTTGCCGGCGTGCTGGCTGCGCCCGTCTACCAGGTCACGCCGCTGATGGGGCAGAACCTCATCATCGTGGTCTTCGCCGTGGTGGTGATCGGGGGCATGGGCTCCATCATGGGCTCCATCCTCACCGGCCTGGGCCTGGGGGTGATCGAGGGCCTGACCAAGGTCTTCTGGCCCGAGGCATCGTCCACCGTGGTGTTCTTCATCATGGTCATCGTTTTGCTCATCCGCCCCGCCGGCCTGTTCGGCAAAGAGAAATAACAAGAACGAGGACAAGGGGCCGACCACATGAAATCCAAGACTCTCGTTCAACGCATTGCCCCCTGGGGCTATGGCCTGCTGCTGCTGGGCCTGCTGGCGGCGCCCCTGCTGGGCGCGTATCCGGTGTTCGTGATGAAGCTCATGTGCTTCGCACTGTTCGCCTCGGCCTTCAACTTGCTGCTGGGCTACACGGGCCTGCTGTCCTTCGGCCACGCGGCCTTCCTGGGCGGCGCGGCCTATGTGACGGGCTACGCCATCAAGGGCTGGGGCTTCACGCCCGAGCTGGCCATGCTGGCCGGCACGGCCGGCGGCGCGCTGCTGGGGCTGATCTTCGGCTGGCTGGCCATCCGCCGCCAGGGCATCTACTTTTCCATGATCACGCTGGCGCTGGCCCAGATGCTGTTCTTCGTGTGCCTGCAGGCGCCCTTCACGGGCGGCGAGGACGGGCTGCAGGGCGTGCCGCGCGGCAAGCTGTTCGGCCTCATCGACCTGGCCAGCGACATGACCATGTACTACGTCACGCTGGTCATCGTGGTCCTGGCCTTCCTGCTGATCGTGCGCACCATCCACTCGCCCTTCGGCCAGGTGCTCAAGGCCATCAAGGAGAACGAGCCGCGCGCGACCTCGCTGGGCTACGACGTGGCGCGCTTCAAGCTGCTGGCCTTCGTGATCTCGGCCGCGCTCACGGGCCTGGCCGGTTCGCTCAAGACCGTGGTGCTGGGCTTTGCCACGCTGTCGGATGTGCACTGGACCACCTCCGGCCACGTGATCCTGATGACGCTGATGGGCGGCCTGGGCACGTTGTCCGGCCCCATCCTGGGCTCGGCCGTGGTGGTCATGCTGGAGAACAAGATCGGCGAGTTCGGCCTCTTCCTGCAGCGCCTCACGGGCGTGGAGTGGTTCTCCACGCTGGGAGAGTCGGTGACCATCGTCACGGGCCTGATCTTCGTGGTCTGCGTGCTGCTGTTCCGCAAGGGCATCATGGGCGAGCTGATCGTCCGTCTGCAGAAAAAGCGTACCCCTTGAGAGCCGGGTTGGGACGGTTTCAAGGGGGTGGGCTACGTGCCCATGCTGTTGACTGCCATAGCTACAACTGCAGCGGCCGGGCGTAGCCCGTCATCTCCAGGTATCCCTGACCGGCTCGCGCCTCCTGGCCCGGGCCGGTGGGCTTTTGCAGGCTGCACAGGCCCTCCCAGTAGATGGCACCGGTGGAGGCGCTGCTGTCCAGCTCCTGGTCATCGACCAGGGCGTTCACGGTGAAGCGGCCAGCGGGCGTGTCCACCTGCCATTGCACGGGGTAGCGCGCTCCGCTGGCAGGGCTGCTCCAGTGGCGCAGCGGCGTGAACTGCACTGCATCGTGGGCGAAGACCTGCAGCGTGCCATCCACACCGCGCAGCGAGCCGCCGGCCCACAACGCGCTGCCATCCGCCCGTCGCACGCGAAAGGCCGTGAGCGCGCCGCCGTCGAACAGGTTCATGCCTATCCAGTCCCAGCCCACGGCCTCGGGGTGCAGCAGGGCCTGGCTCCATTCATGGTCCAGCCAGGCGCGGTTGTCGCCGGGCTCGCGTGCGGCTTCTATCGCCATGCGCTGGCCTGCCAGCTCCAGCGTGCCGCTCACCTGCAGCTGCGGGCGGCTGTAGTAGTAGCTGGCCTGATCGGGTTCGGGACCCTTGCGCGACAGGCCGGCGCGGCCCTGCAGCAAGGGGGGCAGGCGGGTGTCAAAGCGCAGGTCCAGGGCGAATGTGCTGCTGCGCAGGCGCGTGGTATAGCGCTCGGCAGCGCCTTCATCGGTGCGGGCCAGCGACCAGTCCTGCAGCCGCACGTCGGCATCGGCCTCGCTGGCCTGGGCAATGCCAAAGCCTGCGCGCGCAATGCGCTGGTCGTGGTGCAGGCGAGCGCCCTGCACATCGCACAGCGCCGCATGGGCAAACAGCAACTGGCGCGCCGCAAAGGCGGAGCGCAGCTCCTGCGTGGCCTGCACGCGCGACCGGAAGAAGGTGATCTGGAAACCCCAGGCCCGGCCCGCTGCGCGTGCCTGGCCGGTGATGTACCACCACTCGGTGCGCAGCCCGGGGTGGTTGCCGTGGTCGCGCGGGAAGACCAGCGTGCGTGGCGGCAGTGCCTGGGCGGGCAGTCCTGCCGCCCCCAGGCCCAGGCCGGCAGCCAGGCCCAGCAGATGGCGGCGGGGCAGGGGCATCATGGATCAGCCTTGCAACTGCGCGATGCGCGCCTGGGCCGGCCCGCAGTCGCCGATGCGCTGCATCACCCAGTCCGCATCATGGTAGGTGGGCAGGTAGCGCTCGCCCGCATCGCACAGCAGCGAAAGAATGGAGCCCTGCTCGCCGCGCTGGCGCATCTCGCTGGCCAGCCTGAGCATGGCCACGTAGTTGGTGCCGGTGGACGGCCCCACGCGCCGGCCCAGCAGTGCGGACAGGCTGCGCATGGCGGCCAGGGAATCGCAGTCCGCCACTTCCTCCATGCGGTCCACCAGCGTGCGCACGAAGCTGGGCTCCACGCGCGGGCGGCCTATGCCCTCGATGCGCGAGCCCGGCGCGGTGAGGGTGGCATCGCCCGTGCGGTGGTGGGCGGCGAACACCGAGCCCTCGGGGTCGGCCACGCAGATGCCCGTGGCATGGCGCTGGAAACGCACGTAGCGGCCGATGGTGGCACTGGTGCCGCCCGTGCCCGCGCCCACCACGATCCAGCGCGGCACGGCATGGCGCTCGCGCCGCATCTGGGTGAACATGCTCTCCGCAATATTGTTGTTGCCACGCCAGTCGGTGGCGCGCTCGGCATAGGTGAACTGGTCCATGTAGTGGCCGCCGGCCTGCGCGGCCACGGCGCGTGCCTCGTCATAGACCTGGGCGGCGCTGTCCACCAGATGGCAGCGGCCGCCGTAGAACTCGATCAGTGCAATCTTCTCCACCGAGGTGCTGCGCGGCATCACGGCCACGAAGGGCAGGCCCAGCAGGCGCGCGAAGTAGGCCTCGCTCACGGCCGTGGAGCCGCTCGATGCCTCCACGATGGTCGAGCCCTCGTGCACCCAGCCATTGCACAGCGCATAGAGAAACAGCGAGCGCGCCAGCCGGTGCTTGAGGCTGCCCGTGGGATGGGTGGATTCGTCCTTGAGGTAGAGATCGATCCCCAGGCCGGCAAAGCCGGGCAGGGGCAGCGGTATCAGGTGCGTGTCGGCACTGCGCTGGTAGTCGGCCTCGATGCGGTTGATGGCCTCATGCAGCCAGGGGGAGGTGGTGTGCGGCATGGCGGCCATTGTCGCAGGCCGCCTCTTACCAATCCTCCTTGACCGCCAGCACTGCCTCGCGCCCTGCAGCTGCACGCCCTGCCAGCCAGGCCGTCAGCGTGCCTGCCGCGATCACGCTGGCAGCCAGCGCCAAAAGGCGGGGCCAGGGCAGGGACAGCTCCATGGTCCAGTGAAAGCTTTGCGGATTCACCACATGCACCAGGATCACGGCAACGCCCAGGCCCAGCAGGCTGCCGGCGATGGCGCCGGCCGTGGTCCAGGCCATGCCTTCGCCGGCCACCACGGCCAGGATGTCGCGCCGCGTCAGGCCCAGGTGGGCGAGCAGGCCGAATTCCTTGCGCCGTGCCAGCACCTGGGCGCTGAAGCTGGCCGCGATGCCGAACAGGCCGATGCCGATGGCCACGGCCTGCAGCCAGTAGGTCACGGCAAAGCTGCGGTCGAAGATGCGCATGGAGCGCTCGCGCAGCGCGCCGCTGCTGGCGAACTCCAGTGCCTGCGCGGCGCCCGGCCCGGCCATCAGCGACTGGATGCGCGCCTGCAACTGCTGCGCCGTGGCCGTGTCGTCGCCGTCCGGCCAGATGGCGATTTCGGTGGGGCCTGCCGTGGTGGCGCTGCCGTCGGCAAGCCGTTGGTAGTCATCCCAGTCCATGGCGATGGCGCCGAACTGGCGCACATAGTCGCGCCAGATGCCGGCCACAAACACGCGGGAATCTTCCGACGGCAGGGCCTGGGCCAGCAGCGGCCACTCCTGGCCCGGCCGCACGCCATAGAGTTGGGCCACGGCTTCACTGACATAGACGGGCGTGCTGCCAGCGGGCACTTGCACGGGGCCTTGTATCCACGGCAATTGCTGGCCCTGGGGGCCATGCAGCGGACGCAGCAGCAGGCTGACGGCGGGGCGATCCGGGCTGAGCCACAGGCTGGTGCTGCGCATGGGCTGGGCGCGCTGCACGCCAGGCAGGGCGGCAATGCGCGGGGCCAGATCGGCGGGCAGGGGCGCGGCATCGGCACGGCCTGCGCTGCCGGCCGTGCGCAGGTACAGCGGGGCGGGCAGCACGGCATCCAGCCAGGCGATCATGCTGTCCCTGAAGCTGGCCACCATCACGGTCAGCGCCACGGCCAGGCTCAGGCTGGCCACCACGCCGCCCACGGCCACCGTGGTGCTGCGGCGCATGCGCCGTGCGCGCTCCACGGGCAGCAGGGCCAGCGGCTGGCGCAGCAGCGATTGCGGCACCAGGCGCAACAGCTGGCCCAACAGCCAGGGCAGGGCGGCCATGCCGCCCAGCAGCAGCAGGGCCACGGCGGCATAGGCGGCCAGGGGAATGCCGGCCACGGGCGGCACAAAGGCCAGGGCCACGCTGGCTGCCATCAGCAGCAGGGCCGGCAGGCCGCGCGCCGCGCGTTCGGAGCCCGCGCCCTGGCCCTTGAGCGTGGCGGCGGGCGGCAACTCCATCGCCTGGCGCGCCGGCCACCAGCCGCCAGCCACGGTGGCGGCCACGCCCAGCAGGCCAAAGGTCAGCGCGGCGCTGGCGCTCCACTGCAGCGCGGGCTGCACGCCGGCAAAGTAGCCGCCGCCCAGGTCACCGCCCAGCAGGTGCAGGGCCAGCCAGGCCAATCCCGCGCCCAGGGCAATGCCGGCCGCGCTGCCCAACAGTCCCAGCAGCAGCGATTCCAGCAGCACCAGGCCCAGGCGCTGGCGCGGTGTCAGTCCCAGCACGGCCAGCAGGGCGAACTGCGGCGCGCGCTGGGCCACGCTGAGCGCCAGCACCGAGAACACCAGGAACGCCCCCGTGAACAGCGCCACCAGGGCCAGCACCGTGAGGTTGACGCGGTAGGCGCGCGACATCTCGGCAATGCGCTGCTGGTCGTCGCCGGGGCGGCTGGCCAGGGCCTGGGCGGGCCAGTCGGGCAGGCGGCGCAGTTCGGCCAGCAGGGACTCGCGCGTGGCGCCTTCGGCCAGCAGCACATCGATGCGGTCCACCTGGCCCCAGCGCTGCAGGCTGTCCTGCAGCGCACCGATGTCCATCACGGCCAGCGGCGGGCCGGATGCGGCCACCGTGCCCGCGATGCGCAGGGTCTGCGCGCGCCCGCCCAGTTGCCATGGCAGGGGCGTGTGCCGCGCCTGCTCCGGCGTCAGGCCCAGGGCTTCGAGTGCCGTTGCATTGAGGAAGACCGCATCGGGCGCGAACAGGTCCAGCCGCCCGCCGCCATCGAACAGCCGGGGCATGAGCGCAGGCGCCACGGGCGCCAGCCGCAGCGCATCGCCGCCCAGCACGCGCAACTGCACCGGCGTGGCGGTGCCGGCCAGGGCCGTGGCTTCGATCCAGGGTGCGGCCAGGCTGACCTGGGGCTGCTGCGCAACACGGCCATACAGCGATTCGGGCAAGCCGCCCTGCATGGCACGCAGCTCCAGGTCCGGCTGGCCGCTGACCGTGCGCACGGCGCGCGAGAACTCATCGAGCGCGGACTGGTTGATCACGTGCACGGCAAAGCCCAGGGCCACGCCCAGCATGATGGCCACCAGGGCGGTGGCCGTGCGCCAGGGATGCTGGCGCAGCTCCTGCCAGGAAAAGGTGCGAAGCAGGGCGAGCATGGGCGGATGGTCTCTGGCGCTAGGCGGGCTGCATGCCCTGTGCGGTCAGGCGCAGCAGGCGGTCGGCACGGCGAGCGGCCTCGATGGAGTGCGTGACCAGCACCAGGGCGGCCTGGTGCTCGCGGGTCTGCTGCAGCAGCAGCTCCATGACCTGTGCGGCCGTGCCGGGGTCCAGGTTGCCGGTGGGCTCGTCGGCCAGCAGCAGGGCCGGGCCGTGGACCAGGGCGCGTGCAATGGCCACGCGCTGCAGCTGGCCGCCGCTGAGCTGCCAGGGCAGGCGCTGCTCCAGCCCCTGCAGCCCGACGGCCTGCAGCAGTTGCTGCACGCGCTGGCGGCCCGCTGCATCCAGCCGCTGCAGCAGCATCAGCGGCAGGGCCACGTTGTGCCAGACATCCAGGTGCGGCAGCACATGGAAGGCCTGGAACACGAAGCCCACATGGCTGCGCCGCCACAGCGCACGGCCGGTTTCATCCAGGGCCGACAGGTCCTGGCCTTCGTGCAGCACGCGGCCCTGCTGCCACTCATCGAGCCCGGCCAGGCAGTTGAGAAAGGTGGACTTGCCCACGCCCGAGTCACCCACGATGGCCACGAACTCGCCGCGCGCCACGCTGCAGTCCACGTTCTCGAAGACGGCGGTTTCCGTGCCGCCGTCGTTGCGGTAGCGCCGCGCCAGGCCCTGGACCTGAAGCAGCGGCGGCTGAGTCAGCGGCGTGTTGTCCTGGGGCACGGCAGTCATGAAGGCGGTTTCCTGTTCAGCCGTTGCGAGCCTGGGTTGCTGCGGCCACCACGGCCATCGCTGCCTGCAGCAGTTGCTGCTGGGCATCGGGCATATCGCAGGCAATGGCATGGCGGGCGGGCATGCTGCGCAGCCAGGTGATCTGTCGCTTGGCCAGCTGGCGCGTGGCGGCAATGCCGCGTTCGCGCAGCGAGTCCATGGAGTACAGGCCGTCCAGCGATTCCCAGGCCTGGCGGTAGCCCACGCAGCGGATGGAGGGCAGGTCCAGGTGCAGGTCGCCGCGCGCGCGCAGTTGCTGCACCTCGTCGATGAAGCCGGCGCTCAGCATGGCGTCGAACCGCTGGGCGATGCGCGCATGCAGCCAGGCGCGGTCCTGCGGCTCCAGCGAGAAGAAGCCGCCGGGGCTGATCAGGCCCTGTGCCGCACCCTTGCCCGCTCGTGTATGAAAGCTGGACAGCGGCTTGCCCGACACCTGCCAGACCTCCAGCGCGCGCTGTATGCGCTGGCTGTCGGCCGGCGCCAGGCGTGCGGCCGTGGCGGGATCGACCTGGGCCAGCAGCGCATGCATGGCGGGCCAGCCGATCTCGGTGGCCTGGGCGTCCAGCCGCTCGCGCACGGCGGGGTCGGCGGCCGGCATGTCGTCAATGCCATCCTGCAGGGCCTTGAAATACAGCATGGTGCCGCCCACCAGCAGCGGCAGGGCGCCGCGCGCGTGGATCTCGGCCACCAGGCGCTGCGTGTCCTGCACGAATTCGGCCGCGCTGTAGGCCTGCAGCGGGTCGCGGATATCGATCAGGTGATGGGGGCAGGCAGCCAGTTCTTCGGGCGTAGGCTTGGCCGTGCCGATGTCCATGCCGCGATAGACCAGGGCCGAGTCCACGCTGATGATTTCTGCGGCCTGGCCGCGTTCGGCCAGCAGCCTGGCCAGGGCCAGGGCGGCAGCGGTCTTGCCGGAAGCGGTGGGGCCGGCGATGGCCAGGCAGGGGAGCGGGGAAGCGGTGGACATTCAAAAAACGCAAACGCAGGAAATGAAAATCAGCGGTGGCCATCGACCCCGCCGTGGCGGCGCACCAGCCCCCAGGCGACCAGGGCCGTGCACACGCCCCAGAACCAGATGCCGAAGGCCATGGGCCGGGTGGACTGGCCGTCCAGGTGCAGGCCCAGCCAGTGTCCCATGGCAAAGGCGATGAGCATCATGGTGAAGCCGTTGAGCGCCGAGGCCGTGCCCGCCGACTGCGGGAAGGGCGCGATGGCATTGCTCTGGCCGCAGGGCATGTGCACGCCATGGGCGATCTGGAAGATATAGAAGGGCAGGGCATAGGCCCAGAGGCTGCGCGCATCGGCCAGCGCCGCAATGCCGATGGCCGTGGCCGACAGCAGGCTGGCCAGCCCGGCAATCTGCACGGCGCGCCGCACATCCATGCGCTGCAGCAGCCAGCGGCACAGGAAGGTGCCCGCGATGTAGCACAGCGCATTGCTGCCCATCAGCAGGCCGTAGCCCGTGCGGCTCACGCCCAGCACATGGATATAGGTGAAGGAAGATGCGGCCAGGTTGGTGAACAGGGCCGCATAGGTGCAGCAGGTCAGCAACTGGTAGGACTGGAATCCCGGGTGGCGCACGATGGTGATCCAGTTGCGCGCCAGGGCCAGCGGCTGCAGCGCCGTGGGATTGGTGCGGGCCAGTGTCTCCGTGAAGCGCAGGGCCACCAGCAGGAGGGCCAGCGCACCCATCACCGCCTGGGCCAGCATGGTGGCGCGCCAACCCAGCGAATCCACCAGCAGGCTGCCGCTGACGGGGCTCAGGAAGGCGATCACGCCCAGCCCGGTCAGCGCCTTGGACATGACCTGGGCACCCAGGTGCGGCGCGAACAGGTCGCGCACCATGGCGCGCGCGCACATCACGCCGGCGCCCAGCGATGCCCCCTGCAGCGCGCGCCAGGCAATCAGCGATTCCATGGTCTCGGCGCTGGCGCTGCCCAGCGCGGCCAGCACATAGATGGACATGCCGGCCAGCAGGATGGGCCTGCGCCCGAAGCGGTCGGACAGCGGCCCCCAGGCCAGCTGCGAGCAGCCGAAGGCCAGCAGGAAGGCCGTCAGCGTGAGCTGCACCTGGGACACCTGGGTGGAGAAGGCTGCCTGTATCGAGGGCAGGGCGGGCAGGTACAGATCTGTGGCCAGCGGCTGAAGCCCCAGCAGCAGGCCGAGCAGGATGACGACCAGGACGGGGGACATGGCCGGCTGCGCTTGCGCGACGGCGGGAGACAGGGGCGCTGACATAGGCGCCCGAGGGTAGCAGAGAACCCGGGGTGCCGCTGTCCATGCCTTGGCGGCGCATATCCATCTGCGGATTGCGCAGTTGGGAACCTGCCCGCCCCTGCCTACATTGCATTGCAGAGCAACCCGACCCCAACCGAGCAATCAACGCAACTGCGAACAAAGGACCGTGATGGCAACGCCGACCGCTTTCTCCACCATCCCCGCCACCCTGCGCCAGGGTGCCTGCACCGTGCTGTACGTCGCGGCCCTGATCGGCGGCACGGCCCATGCCAATGCGCCCGTTCCCGAAGGTCCGCTGGTCAGCACCGAATGGCTGGCGGCCAACCTCAACCGCGCCGACGTGCGCATCGTCGAAGTCAGCGTCAACCCCGGCCTGTACGAGCGCTCCCATGTGCCGGGCGCGGTCAATTTCTCGTGGCACAACGATCTCAACGACAAGGTGCGCCGCGACATCGTGGGCAAGGAGCAGTTCGAGAAACTGCTGTCGCAGGCCGGCGTGAAGGACGGCACCACGGTCGTGCTGTACGGCGATACCAACAACTGGTTTGCAGCCTGGGGGGCCTGGGTCTTTGACATCTATGGCGTGCAGAACGTCAAGCTGCTGGACGGCGGCCGCAAGAAGTGGGAGGCCGAAAACCGCCCCCTCAACAACCGCGCCCCGGAATATGCGGCCACCACCTACCGCGTGGGCAAGGTCAACACCGCGCTGCGCGCGCGCCTGACCGATGCGCTGGCCTCGGCCGAAGGTCGCAGCGACGCCAGGCTCGTCGACATCCGCTCGGCCGACGAATACCAGGGCAAGGTCTTCGCCCCGGCCGGCGTGCCGGAGCTGGCCATCCGCGCCGGCCACATCCCCGGTGCCGTCAACGTGCCCTGGGGCCAGGCAGTGCGCGAGGACGGCAGCTTCAAGTCCGCCGAAGAACTCAAGAAGCTCTATGCGGGCGTGGGCATCGACGGCAGCAAGCCCGTCATCACTTACTGCCGCATCGGCGAGCGCTCCAGCCACACCTGGTTTGCGCTGTCCAAGATCCTCGGCTACCAGGTGCGCAACTACGACGGTTCGTGGACCGAATACGGCAACTCCGTGGGCGTGCCCATCAACAACCCGGCCGGTACGGTCTGGGCCGCGAAATGATCCCGCCGTCGATCAACCTGTCTTGAAGGCGGGGGCCGGGCGAGGGGTGTCGGTGCTCTTGGTTCGACGGATCAGGTGCGTGACGTGTGGCTTTGGCAAAAGCTCGGCTCCTTTGGGGCCCGCAGGCTGCGGGCCCCTTTTTTATGCGTGGATGGCAACAAAAGGGGGGCAGCAATGACAAGCGTGACCGGTGAGCACACGCAGAACGTGAATGGCAGGCACAGGGCAAGGGACTGGACCAGATGGCTGCCCTTGGCCGCCGTGCTGGCCGCAGCCTGGCCTGTGGCGGCGCAGCTGCAGCTGCAAGGCGGCGGGCGCACCCTGGTCTTTGCGCTGGCGCTGGGCCTGCTGCTGGGGCTGGTGCTGCAGCGCTCGCGCTTTTGCTTTTACTGCCATGCGCGCGACTGGTTCGAGTTCGGCGACCCGCGCGGCGTGCTCTCCATCCTGCTGGCGCTGGCCGTGGGCTCGGCGGGCATGACCGTGGTGCTGGGCAGCTGGGTGGCCGTGCCCCAGCCCGGGCAGCTGCCGCCCGACATGCACATAGGTCCCGTGAGCTGGGTGCTGGTCCTTGCGGGCCTGGCCTTTGGAGCGGGCATGTCGGTCTCGGGCTCGTGCATCAGCGCCCACTGGTACCGGCTGGGCGAGGGCTCGCCCGTG
This sequence comes from Delftia sp. 11MD, assembly GCF_050907895.1. Lineage (NCBI taxonomy): Bacteria > Pseudomonadati > Pseudomonadota > Betaproteobacteria > Burkholderiales > Comamonadaceae > Delftia > Delftia sp. 11MD. The sequence continues at coordinate 1,675,972 of NZ_CP194333.1, forward strand.
GCGCCGTTTGCCCTGGTCGGCACCGGCCTGGGCTTCGTGCTGGGGTTTCGCAGCTGGAACCCGCTGTACAGCCTGGCCATTGCCGATGCGCCCGTCATCTGGCTGCCGGCCCATCTGGGCTATGGCGGCGCGCTGGCGCTGCAACTGGCCGTGCTGGGCCTGCTGGCAGCCTGGGTCTGGCGCATTCATGGGCGCTCGGGCCGCGCACGGCCCCGGCCTGCGGCAGAACCGGCGCAGCCACCGGGCCTGCGCCAGCTGTGGCTGTCACTGTGGCAAGGCCGCTGGAACGCCGCGCTGGGCGGCCTGGCCGTGGGCCTGATCGCGGCCGCCGCCATCGTGCGCATGCGGCCGCTGGGAGTGACCACCACGCTGGGCAGCACCGTGCGTGGCTGGGCCCAGGCGGGCGGCTGGGTGCCCGAGCGCCTGCACGGCCTGGACACCCTGGGCGGATGCGCCACGGCCGTGCTCAACAGCCTGCTCACGCCCCATGCCGTGCTGCTGCTGGGCCTGGTGGCCGGCGCCTGGGGCGCCGCCGTGGCCAGCCGCCAGTGGACGCCACGCCGCCCCACCTGGCGCGATGCGGCTCGCGGCCTGGCCGGTGGCGCCTTGCTGGGCTGGGGCGCCATGACGGGGCTGGGCTGCACCATCGGCACGCTGCTGTCGGGCAGCATGGCGGGCGCGCTGTCGGGCTGGGTCTTTGGCGCGGCCGTGTTCACGGCGCTGTGGCTGGGATTTGCGTTGCGGCGCTGGCTGCACGAGCGTGCGGGAGCGCAGGGGCTTTGACCTGCAGCAGGAGGTGATTGCCGAGTGACAGGCGAGAGCGGCGCCTGAAACAGGCTTTCTGGCCATTGCTTGTCCTAGGCTTTTTTCTGCCAGTTTTCAGAGGAGACCGCTGCCAATTGCGGGCAGCTCAGTCCTGGAAATCTCCGGAAAATAGGATTTACGTGCCCAATTCATTGCTCCTATTATTTTCCTTTCAGAAGGAAGGGAGCGCCTTTCACAGGCGAAGGAGCCAATGACATTCAGGATAGACATCCATGCGCCATTGAGCCGCGCAGGGCGTTTCCACGAGTTGAATGGGGCAGTGGAGCGGCCACCGGCCATCCGCTCGGATACATGAGCTGCGGGCAACTGGTTCCCGCCTTCATTGCCCTCAATCGCCTGAAGCGGTCCAGGGACCTGTGCAAGGCTGTCGTGCTTGTGGGCTTCAACAAGGTATGCGGCACCCGGGACTTCGACAACGAACTGGACCGCAGGGCGCTGTGCGAGCTGTTTTGCTGCTGCATGACCGGCGGCCTGGGCCAGCGCTGCGTGGCCGGCGTGGTCATGCAGGCCGATGGGTTTGAAGGCTACCGGGGCTACTACAAGCAGGAAGTGCCGTACCTGAACAGAGCACCTGTCATGTCGCGCAACGAGCCCGTGCGCCCCACGCGCAGCCGGCCTGCGGGCTCGCGCATTCCGGATGTGGTCGTGGTGAAGAACCCGCGCCTGCCGCCTGCGCTGGACAACGTGCAGCGGGTCTATGAGATGAAGTTTCCGGGGGATGGCTTTTCCAATGCGGAAGGGACAGACGGCAGGACACAGCATCAGGCCTATTCACATATTTTTGAAGACAAGTTTCTCAAGGATGCCTTGGACGCCGGAAGCTGCGCTTGCGACAGCGATGGAGAAAGTGCGAACGAAGGCGTGTTGAACCAGGCAGCGCGATGGCAGGCCAACAGGGAAAAGGCCATCTTTTTGGCAGAGCGGGTGAACAAGGATACGGCGGCGGCCGTCGGGGCTGCGGCCGGTGCATCCGCACTGGGGAGGGCACTGCGAGGTGTTGGTGCGGTAGGGAGCGCACTGGCGAGATTCCTCGGGTTGTCATTCTGAAGTTGATGGATTGGATTGAGTGAAATATGGAGGATGGATATGGCAAAAGACTTCAACAAACCTTTGAGCACCAGAGAACTTCAAAAAGCCACCGTGGCGACGATGGATATTCTCAAGGCGCTGGTATTGCAGAATCAATTTGGACGTATTTGTGCAAGAGCAGGCTGGACGATCGAGATGGTGTTCCATGACGGGGATTCATTGGCCGTGCGTGAGCGTGCATGGGAAGTGGTGGAACTTTTTTGTGAGGCTGTAGGGAAGGAGAAACTGGTTTATTGGTACGACGGAATGCCTGCCATGCTGACCAGCGCGATAGCACAAAGAAAGTTGGCTGCAAAGAAGCAGAAAAGCTTTGATAACCCAAAAGGTTATGCCCTGATATTTCATATGGCTTCGGGTAAGCCAAATCCTCCTGAGGTGTGGGAGAATAATGCGCAAGACTTTCGCCTTTATTGCCGTATTGAGAATGATGAGGGTATTTGGTATCGTGAGAGATATGGGTCGATAAAAAAGGGCCCGGCCATGTCTTTCATTCGCATGGCATTTCCCGCGTGGTGGATTATGGATCAACCGCCAGAGCGCAATGTGGGCCGCCTCACCACCCAGATTGTGGAGTTGATGCAGCCCTATTGGGCCATTGCAGGTTGGGGCGTCATGCCCGCAGTGGAAGAACGCAATATCGGACCCGACGGCAAAGGGCAGCAAATACTGTATCCCTACCTGCAGCGTTTCCCGGGTTTGAATGCCCTGGGCAGTCTTGCGTTGATGAGCCATGACTTCAACAACGCCATGTACAGCATCAACTGGCTGAGTTTTGTGAGTGATGCCTTGCTGGAAAAGCTGGGTGGTCGGGATGCGGTGCGCAAGCAGGTTCAGGCCAGCCAGTATCTTTCGGCTGGGGATGTAGGCAACTGTCTGGGGATACGGGCAGGAGATTTCCCAGGACTGGGGGATATGGACCAGGGGCTGACGCTGCCCGCCTTTGGCGAGGCGGCACGCCTGCTCAAGCCTTTGCGCGCCAGATCCCGGCTCAACAACTTCATCGGCCCGCCGCCTTCGGGGTCCAATGATGAACATGCGTGGCTGCTGGCATGCGATGCCTACATGAGCCGGTTTGATCTGTTCTGACCCATGCAGGCACTGCAGCTGAATCCTGCCGGGCCAGCCGGCAGGACGGGTTTTCGGGTCGGGCGGACCTAGTCCGCGTCAACCCCTAGCAGCAAATCCGTGATCTCGTCCGGATACCGCTGCCGGTTGCCGTCGATGAGCACGCAGCCGGGTACTTCGGGGTCGGGCCGGGCCATGGGCATACCGTGGTCCAGCAGGGCCTGGGCGCAGCCCAGCCAGTCGCCGCCGCCGGGTTCCGTGGATTCGGGCCGGTTCAGCGATGCCCAGCACAGGGTTCCTGCGCAGTTGTCGCCATAGGCGTGGCGTTCGGTCCACTGTGCGCCGTGCTCCAGCAGGAAGCGCGCCATGGCGGCATCGCCACGGAAAACGGCCTGGTTCAGTGCGGATGCATCCCAGTCGCCGCCGCGCGCAGCGATGGGCCAGCCCAGTTCCACCATGCAGCGCACGGCCTCCATGCGGCCCAGGGCTGCCAGTTCGGGCAGCATGCGCAGCTGCTCGTGAGACAGTCCTTGCAGCAGACCCGGGTGGGACGCGAGAAGCCCTCCGGCCCGGGCCCGGTCGCCCATGGCGCAGGCGGCAACGAACTGTTCTTCGGGCGTGGCGGGTTCAGCGCCCGTGGCCTGTTCCAGCAGGACGGCCACGTCGGCCAGGCCAAAGCGCCGTGCCAGGCGGGCGGCGCCCAGGCCTTGCGGTGTGCGGGTGGCCGGGTCGGCTCCTGCATCCAGCAAGGCCTGCACGTGGGCGGGCGAGCGCAGCCGGCGTATGGCCCACAGCAGCGGGCGGCCCCATTCGCCCTGGCCGTTGTCCTCGTTCGGATCGGCGCCGTGGTCCAGCAGCAGGCGCAGGGCCTGCACATCGTCCAGGTCCAGCACGCGGAACAGGGCATTGCTGCCCTCCGCGCGCGCGCCCGCCTGCAGCAGCAGCCGCGTGCATTCGCGGCTGGCCGGCGTGCCTTCCAGAGAGTGGTAGAGCGATTCGCCGTCGTTGGGGTCGGCCCCGGCCTGCAGCAGCATCTGCGTCAGTTGCGCATCATGGTTCTGGCCTGCTGCGCCATAGAGTGCTGACAGCCGCTCGGTCTCGGAGGGCGCCTGCAGCGAGGCCGGCGGCCAGCGATTGCCCACGGTCTGCAGCGGGTCGGCTCCCGCGTCCAGCAGCCAGCGCGCGCAGGCGCGCAGCGGCTCGGCGAACTCGGGCAGGCGCAGCAGGCACGAGTGCGTGACGGCGACCAGCGGCGGCAGTCCCAGCGGCCCGCCTGCGCGCTGCAGCCAGCCGGGATCTCTGTGCGTGGCTTCGCGCAGCGCGGCCAGGTTGCCGATGGCGCAGGCCATCCAGGGATCATTGCCCGGCAGCTCCGGCCGCTCGTCCAGCAGGCGCCGGGCCAGCGCGGGCTGCGCGCGGTGCGTGCCGCCCGCCACATCGCCGGCATAGACCAGGGCCAGCCAGTGCAGCCGGGATGTCTCGGGGTCCGCTGCCAGGCGCTGGCATGCCTCGACGTAGCCTGACAGCTCGCTCCATGAGGCGAAACCGTGCTCGCGCGCCACGGCGGACTGGGCGTCGTGCAGCCGCAGGTCCATGGCGGCCAGCGCCTCATCCGTGCGGCCCCGGGCAGCGGGCAGGTGGGCGCGCAATTGCTCCATGGCCTGGGCCGAGCCTGCGCGATAGGCGGCCAGCAGTTGCTTGGCCTGTTTCTTGAGATGGCCCATGTCGGGCCGGGCGGGGATGCGTTTCACAGGGATACCTCCGTGCACGAAGGCCAATGACCTGCAGCTTGGCGCACAAAGGCATGTGGCAAGAGAAAAACGCCGAGAGGCGCATACAGGTGGGTTCAACCCTTCCCGCAGGTCCGGGTGCGGCCTGCACCGCAAGCGCGGATGTTATCGCAAGGCGACAGTCATCTGGGTGACAGCCGGCAGCCCCTGCTTGCGGGTTCCTACCCGCATGGCGGGCCAGTTGTCTGGCATAGGCTGCGTCGGCACTCCCCCTTGAAACGGATTTTTTGCGCGCGTTCCCCTTCAAACCTTCATCCCAAGGAGACAGTCTTATGCGAGCCCTGCGTTGGAATCGTTGGAAGTATCTCGGTCTGCTGGCGGTCACGGGCCTTGCGGCCTGCGGCGGGGGGGACGGTGATGCGCCCGAGGAAACCCGGGCCCAGGATAGCCGCAGCTTTGCGCCGGCCAATCCTTCTGCCACCACGTTCGATGCGCTGGCGGCTGCCGCTGGCGACACGGTGGACAACGCCAGCACCAGCCGCTGGGCCGGAGTGCTGGAAGGCGCGGCCTACCGCATCGAGGTGCCCGCCAACTGGAATGGCCGCCTGGTGATGTATGCCCACGGCTATGCGGGCGAGGGCAGTGCGCTCAACGTCAGCAATCCGTCCATACGCCGCTACCTGATCCAGAACGGCTATGCCTGGGCGGCGTCCAGCTACAGCAAGAACTACTACGACGTGCGCGCCGGCGTGGAGGACACGAACGCGCTGGCGCTGGCCTTCAACCGCCTGGCCGCATCCCACGGCCGGCCGCTGGCGCAGCCGCAGCGCCTGTACATCACCGGCCATTCCATGGGCGGCCATGTCACGGCGGCGGCCATCGAGGCCGAAGCCCAGTCAACGGCCCGCAACAAGGTGCGCTACCAGGGCGCCGTGCCCATGTGCGGCGTGATGGGCGATACCCAACTGTTCGACTACTTCGCGGCAGCCCAGGTCACTGCCCAGGCCCTGGCGGGCGAGGCCCAGCATGCCGTCACCGACTGGGCGGCCATCCAGGGCAAGGTGACATCGGCCCTGTTCACGACCTTCCCGTCTGCACCTACCGCGACGGGCCGCGCCTATCTGTCGGTGATCCAGAATCTCACGGGCGGTCCGCGCCCGCTGTTCGACCTGGGTGTGGCCGTGGGCGGCTCGTTCGCTCCGGTCTGGGGCGTGTTCGGCAGCGACGGCTCGGTCAACGGCATCCTGAACCGCAACGTGACCGATACCAACCGCTTCACCTACCGCATCGATGGGGATGCAGCGGCCTCGGCCGCGCTCAATGCCGCCGCGCAAAAGCGCACGGCCGCGCCCGATGCCAACCGGCTGCGCCGCGACGGCCTGCGCTGGATTCCCGTGAGCCCAGGCGACATCGGCATTCCCGTGGTGACGCTGCACACGCTGGGCGACCTGTATGTGCCGTTCAGCATGCAGCAGATCTACCAGCGACGCGTGGCCGACAAGGGCAAGGACCGTTGGCTGGTGCAGCGCGCCATCCGCGGCGCATCGCACTGCGACTTCACCGTGGCCGAGCAGGTGGAGGCCTTCGATGCCATGGTGCAGTGGGAGCAGGGCGGCGCCAAGCCGGGCGGTGACGATGTGCAGACGGCCGCCACGGTGGCCGCGCCGACCTATGGCTGCCGTTACACGCGCAACACCCTGGGCCCGGATGACAGCACCACCACGCGGCAGTTGCGTGCCGTGATCTCGCAGAACGCGGCAAGCTGCCCGTAGCGCGGAAGGCGGCGCAGGCTGCGCCGCTCAGCGCGGGCTTGGAGGCGCGGTGGGCGCCTGTGCGAGCAGGCGCAGCCCGAACAGCTCGTCCAGCGCCTGCCGGTATTGCTCCATGGCGCGCGACTGGGTGTTGTGGTGGTTGCCGCCTTCGATGAGCACGAAGCGCTTGGGCTCGCTGGCCGCGTCGAACAGCTGGCGGCCCAGCGTGGCGGGGATCAGCGGGTCGGCGCTGCCGTGCACGACCAGCAGCGGCGAGCCTATGCCGGCCACCTTGTCGACGGAGGCAAAGCGCTGGGTGATCAGCGGCCCCACGGGCAGCCAGCCCCAGCGGAAGCTGCGGACCACGTCGGGAATGCTGGTGAAGGTGGCCTCGACCATGACGCCGGCCTCATCCTGGACGCTGCGCGCCAGGTCGATGGCGATGGCGCCGCCCAGCGAATGGCCGAAGATGAAGCGCGGCCGGTTCGGAGCGTGCCGGCCCAGCCAGTCCCAGCCTGCGCGGGCATCCTCGGCGGCCGATTCCTCGGACGGCAGGCCGGCGCTGCTCTTGCCGAAGCCCCGGTAGTCGATGGCCAGCACCGAAAAGCCCAGTTCGTGCAGCCGCCGGATGCGCGGCGAGGAACCGGCAACGTTCCAGCGCGCGCCATGCAGGTACAGCAGCACGGGGGCGTTGCCGGCCGTGGCCGGCTGGGGCAGCCACAGCGCATGCAGGCGGGCGCCGTCCTGCGTTGGCATGTCGATCCAGACATCTTCCATGCCGGCCGTGTTGGCGCCGGGCCAGCTGCGGTCGCTGGGCTGGAAGATCCATTCGCGCTGCTTGGTGTCCAGCACGGAGCAGCCGCTGGCCGCCAGCAGCGCGGCCACGCCCAGCGCTGCCGTGAGCCGGTGCAGGCGCCGTCGGGGCCACAGGTGGGAAAGCAGTGAGGGCATGACGCAACAATGGATGCACGGGCCGGCCAAAAGTTCAGCGCCGCCGCCGTGCCGGCAGGCGCTGTCATGGATTGGCGCTATTCTTGCCGCTGGTCCGCAGGCTGTCCTGGCTGCACGGGCCTCTCCCCACTGTTGATGAGTGAACCTGTATGCCGATACGCCTGGGCCTGGCCGCCAACCGAATCCACCACCAAACCGAGGATGCCGCACTGTTCGGCTGGCTGCGCGCCTGCGAGTCCGGCATCCGCGAGCTGCAGCTGGGCCTGCATGCCGTGGGCCGCACCTTCGATGCCATCCAGGCGGCCGGCATGCTGGCGTCCTACCGGGGCCTGCGCCGCTATCCCTATGGCCGCGAAGGCGGGCTGATGAAACTGGTGGCCGAGGTGGTGGGCGTGGAAGGTGACGAGCGCACCATCGACGGGGCCATCTATTTCACCGACCCGGTGGATCCGTCCTCCATCTTTCCCGAGGCCGTGGCGCTCAAGCGCCAGTGCGTGATCCATGGCAAGCCCTTCCTGTCCACCGTGGCCTCGGCGCGGGACTGGGTCGAGATGGAGCGCATCCAGGCAGGTCTGCCCAAGGATGCCGGTGCGCAGCGCTTTCACGACTACGCACAGCAGACGCTGGCGCTGATCGCCCACGATGCGCTCAAGCCCACCATGCTGGATTTCGCGGCGCGCAACTTCGAGCTGCTGTCGCGCTTTGGCCGGCGCGTGGGCACGGGCACCACGGGACAGAGGCTCAACGAAATGGCCTGGAGCCGTGGCTGGCCCGAGGACCGGCCCTGGGTGGACCGCTACAACAGCGGCCCGCTGGGCGGCGATGCGCAGATCGCCGACCTGGTGCTGGACCGCCGCTGCCAGCGCGTGATCTTCTTCGAGGACCCGCATGTGGCGCGCCAGCACGAGGCCGACATCCAGCTGCTGGAGCGCGCCGTGACCACGGTGACGCACGACACGGTCTGCACCACTTCTCCGGCCGTGGCGCAGCGCTGGTGCGATGCGGCCTTGATGCGCCGCTGAAACCTTCGTCACGCAGACGACAGCCCGCCGGCCTGCGGGCGGGCGAACACCCGTGACCGGCCGAGGGCTTTCTGCAAGACTGGCCGTTTCCAAAACCAAGGAGACAACGATGGTCAGTCCGCTCTTTCGGCGTTCCCGGCATGCCATGGCCTTGCTGGCCCTGCTGGTGCTACTGCCCGGCTGGGTGGCGGCCCAGGCACAGGCCCCCGCAGCGCCCGCGCTGCCGCCGCCCGACAGCGTGCGCCTGGAGCAACTGGGGCTGATGCAGGGCTTTCCGCCGGCCGCCGACAAGCGCGTGGACGTGTCCAACGGCTACCGCTATCCACAGCTGCGCTGGGTGGTGCAGCACCTGCGCGAAATCCAGCCCACGCAGAACATCCGGCGCGGCGCGGCGGCGCCCTCGGCACTGCCCGAAGCGCCCATGGCCCTGGGCGGCCTGCGCTTTGACGACGACAAGGGCCAGCCCATCACCGTGGACCAGTGGCTGGACCGCACCTATACCGATGCCATCGTGGTGCTGCACAAGGGGCGGGTGGTCTTCGAGCGCTACCAGAACCAGATGCAGGCCAGCTCGCCCCACCTGCTGTTCTCGGTCACCAAATCGTTCACCGGCCTGATGGCCGCGCAACTGGCCCACGAGGGGCGCATCGACCCCCAGGCCCTGGTCACGAAATACGTGCCCGAGCTGGAAGGCTCGGCCTGGGGCGACATGACGGTGCGCCAGGTCATGGACATGACCGGGGCCGTGCGCTTTCGCGAGGACTACACCGACCCCAAGACCGAGATCTTCGGCTACTCATGGGCCTCGGGCATGCTGCCGCGCCCGCCCGGCTACGCGGGGCCGACCAATGTGTACGACTTCCTCAAGACGCTGCCCAAGGAAGGCACGCATGGCGAGGGCTTTGTCTACCGCACCGTGCATTCCGAGGTGCTGGGCTGGATCGTCTCGCGCGTCACGGGCCGGCGCTGGAGCGATCTCATGAGCGAGAACATCTGGCAGAAGCTGGGCATGCAGGAAGACGCCTATGTGATGGTGGACAGCACCGGCACGCCGCTGCAGGGCGCGGGCCTGAACGCCACGGCGCGTGACCTGGCGCGCGTGGGCGAGATGCTGCGCCTGGGCGGCAGCTTCAACGGCCACAAGATCTTCGACAAGGCGGTGCTGGACGACATTGCGCGCGGCGGCGACCGCGAGCAGTTCAAGTTCCGCGGCATCCAGGCCGCGCGGCCTGGCTACAGCTACCGCAACCAATGGTGGGTACTGCACAACGCCGATGGCGCCTACGAGGCCGCCGGCATTCACGGCCAGTTCATCCACGTGAACCCGGCCGCGCAGATGGTGGTGGTCAAGCTGTCATCGCACCCGGTGGCGGGCGCGGCCCTCACGCATGCGCTGACGCTCAAGGCCTGGGCGGCGCTGGCCGATGCGGTGCGCGACAGGTAAGGCGCGCGAATCCATCTCTTTCCATGAAAAAAGCCCATGCAGCAAGCTGCATGGGCTTTCGTCAGGGGTGGGGAGCGCTGACGCTCAGATCACGCCCTGGGCCAGCATGGCATCGGCCACCTTGACGAAGCCGGCGATGTTGGCGCCGTCGATGTAGCTGACCGTGCCGTCCTCGCGCTTGCCGTACTTCAGGCAGGCGGCGTGGATGCCTTGCATGATCTGCAGCAGGCGGGCATCGACTTCCTCGGCTGGCCAGGACAGGCGGGCCGCGTTCTGGCTCATCTCCAGGCCGGAGGTGGCCACGCCACCGGCATTGCTGGCCTTGCCCGGTGCGTACAGCACGCCGGCCTTCTCGAAGGCCTTGGCGGCTTCGATGGTCGAGGGCATGTTGGCGCCTTCGGCCACGCAGACCACGCCGTTGGCGATCAGCACCTTGGCATCTTCCTCGGTCAGTTCGTTCTGCGTGGCGCAGGGCAGGGCCACGTCCACCTTCAGGTGCCACGGCGTCTTGCCGCGCAGGAACTCAGCGCCCACCAGCTTGGCGTACTCGTCCACGCGGCCGTAGCGGTGGTTCTTCACGTCCATCAGGATGGCCAGCTTCTCGGTGGTGAAGCCGTCCTGGTCATACACGGTGCCCGAGGAGTCGGAGACCGACACCACCTTGGCGCCCAGCTGCATGGCCTTCTCCACGGCGTACTGGGCCACATTGCCCGAGCCGGAGATGGAGACGGTCTTGCCTGCGAAGGACTGGCCGCGCGTGGCCAGCATTTCCTGGGCGAAGTAGACGGTGCCGTAGCCGGTGGCTTCGGGGCGGATCAGCGAGCCGCCGAAGGACAGGCCCTTGCCCGTGAACACGCTGGCGGCGCTGTTGGACAGCTTCTTGTACATGCCGGCCATGAAGCCCACTTCGCGGCCGCCCACGCCGATGTCGCCTGCCGGCACGTCGGTGTCCGGGCCCACGTGGCGGAACAGCTCGGTGACGAAGGCCTGGCAAAAGCGCATGACTTCAGCGGGGCTCTTGCCCTTGGGATCGAAGTCCGAGCCGCCCTTGCCGCCGCCCATGGGCAGCGTGGTCAGCGCGTTCTTGAAGGTCTGCTCGAACGCCAGGAACTTGAGCACGGACAGCGTGACCGAGGGGTGGAAACGCAGGCCGCCCTTGTAGGGGCCGATGGCCATGCTGTGCTGGATGCGGAAGCCGCGGTTGACCTGCACCTGGCCCTTGTCGTCGGTCCAGCTCACGCGGAACATGACCACGCGCTCGGGCTCGACCAGGCGCTCCAGCAGTCCGTGCTCGGCGTACTTGGGGTTCTTCTCGATGAAGGGCCACAGGCTTTCCATCACTTCGGTGACGGCTTGCAGGAATTCGGGCTGGCCGGGATTGCGTTGCGCGACTTCATCAAGGAACTGTCCGACGGACTCGTACTTCATGGAAAAAACCTCTGACTAAAAACGGCTGCGGGAAGGGGTGAGTGCAAACCAAGATTATGCCTAAAAGTTATGCCGTCATGCATCGTTTTGGTGAACTGCGCCCGAGCTTGGTGCCTTCGTGCCGTGTTTCGGTGCATCTTCAGAGGAGGTTGACGGTATTTGGTGCATGGCAGAAAGCTGCGTGCAGCAGTAGGCGGGCAGGCAGGCCCCTGGATCGGCCGTATCCGGTGGCGTGCATGGTCATGGCGAATGGGAATGGCTGGCGCCATGCCCGCTGACATGAAGAATGGCTAGGAAGGCCTTGCAGCCGGACGGGGCTTGGGCCCGCCCGGCCATCCCATCGACGGCCTTTCAGCTGCGCTGCAGCTGGGGATGGCGTGCGAACAGGTCGGCCACCCAGTCCACGAAGGCCCGCACCTTGGCGCTGAGGTGGCGGTTGGGCGGATAGACCACGTGAATGGGCAGCGGCGGCTGGGTCCATTCCGGCAGGACCTCGACCAGTTCGCCGCTGTCGATCAGCGGCTGGGCAAAGGCCGTGACCAGCTGCGCGATGCCAAAGCCCGCCAGCACGGCGGCCGTGTAGGCATTGCTGTCGTTGGCCGCGATGCGGTAGTTGCCCGCCACCTCGATGGATTCATCGCCCCGCTGGAATTCCAGCGGGTACATGCGCCGCGTATGGCCCGAGAAGAAGGCGACGATCTGGTGCTTCGTATCCAGTTCGGACGGATGCTGGGGCACGCCATGGCGTGCCAGGTAGGCGGGCGAGGCCACGGTGACCCAGTTCATCGAGCCGATGCGGCGCGCCACCAGGGACTGGTCGCTGAGCTCGCCCCCGCGGATCACGCAGTCCACGTTGTCGCTGATCAGGTCCACCAGGCGGTCGCCCACGCCCAGGTCGATCTGTATGTCGGGATAGCGTTCGCAGAATTCGGTCAGCGCCGGAATGATGATCAGCCGGGCCATGGAACTGCCCACGTCCAGCCGCAGCCGCCCGCTGGGCGCGGTCTGGGTGTTGACCATGCTGGCTTCGAGATCGTCGAAGTCGTTGAGCAGGCGTGCCGCGCGTTCGTAGTAGGCGGCGCCATCGGGCGTGACGGTGACGCGCCGCGTCGTGCGGTTGAGCAGCTTGACGCGCACGCGCGCCTCCAGCGCCTGGATCTGTTTGGTGACCGTGCCCTTGGGCAGGTCCAGCGAATCGGCGGCGCGGGTGAAGTTGCCGGCTTCCACCACGCGAACGAAGACACGCATGGCCTGGATCTGGTCCATGGAAAGTTGCTCCTGCAGCGCCCGGCAAGGGAATGCCGGCTCGGCGGAATTCTCACACGCGCCGTGTCGGGCGATTGTTCGTGAAACGGAAACAGAGCGATGGCTGCGTTGCTATTTCAGACATGGCCGGCGCCGCCTATATTCCAACCATCGACCATTGCCGCAGGTTCGCGCCATGTCCACTTCCTCGTCGCCTCCGAACGGCCCCGCCGTCGGGGCGCAGATTGCCGAAACAGAATTCTCCATCGAGCTGCCCGAGCACGGCACCGTGGCTGCGCGCGCCTATGGCCAGCGCAGGCCCGGTACGGTCTCGCCTCTGGTGCTGCATTTCCATGGCGGCACCTTTGTCTGCGGCACGCTGGACAACGGGCGCTACATCGGCCGGCTGCTGGCCGAGGCGGGCGCCGTCGTGGTGTCGCTGGCCTATCCGCTGGCGCCCGAGCATCCGTTTCCCCAGCCCATCGAGGTGGGCTACGCCGTGCTGCAGTGGCTGTACAAGCACCGCGTGAAGATGGCGGGCAAGGGCGCGCCGCTGTTCCTCGCGGGTGAAGAAGCCGGCGGCAACCTGGCCGCCGCCGTGGCCGTGATCTCGCGCGACCGGGGCCACCCTCCGCTGGCAGGCCAGATCCTGGTGTCGCCCATGCTCGATCCCTGCACCGGCACCGCCTCGCAGCGCGAGGCCACGCCCGAGGCCGGCGAATGCCGCTGGGCCACGGGCTGGCGCGAGTACCTGAGCTGCCCCAAGGACGCCATGCATCCCTATGCCGTACCCGGCAGCTCGCTGCGCCTGGCCCAGCTGCCGCCGGCTCTGGTGCTGGTGGGCGGTGACGACCCGCTGCGCGACGAGGCCCAGGCCTATGCGGCCCGCCTGCGCGCGGCCGGCGTGACGGCCAGCAGCCATGTGCTGCCCAGCGCGTCGAACTGGCCGCAGGCCCTGTCCGAGGCCGAGGCCTGTACGGCCTGCAGCGCCGCCGTGTTCCAGCATGTGCATGACTTCTTCGAGGCCACCATGAACAAGCCCGCAGCACCGGGCTAGGCCCCGCGCCGCCGCAGCCGGCGAACCTTGCTGCCCCCGTTTTTCCATTTCGATTCCGCCTTCCCGGCGCGTTCAGGCGCCGGGCGGGCATCGTGTTCCCTGAATTACGCAAAAAAACACCATGTCCACCCAATCCACCTCATCCTCCTCACCCTCTTCTTCCGCCTCGGCCCAGCGCAAGGGCTGGAAGCTGCCGGCCGCCGCTGCGGCCATCCTCGCCGTCAGCGCCGGCCTGTTCGGCCTGCACGGCTTCGATGCCAAGGCCGATGACGCGCCCGCCAGCGCCCAGCCCGCCGCCACGCCTGTGTCGGTGGCCACGGTCGCCGAAAGCGAGGTCACCGCCTGGGACGAGTTCTCGGGCCGCCTTGAAGCCGTGGAGCGCGTGGACATCCGCTCCCGCGTGGCTGGCGCCGTGCAGGCCGTGCACTTTCGCGAGGGCGCGCTGGTCAAGCAGGGCGATCTGCTGATCACCATCGACCCCGCACCGTATGCGGCCGAGGTCGAGCGTGCCGAAGCCCAGGTGGCCTCGGCCCAGGCACGCCAGTCCTATGCACGCAGCGAGCAGGAGCGCGCACGCCGCCTGTGGGACGAGCGGGCGATTGCCCAGCGCGAGCTGGACGAGCGCATCAACGCAGGCAGCGAGGCCGAGGCCAATCTGCGCGCGGCCCAGGCGTCCCTGCAATCGGCGCGGCTGAACCTGGGCTACACCCAGGTGCGCGCCCCCGTGTCGGGCCGCATCGGCAAGCGCGAGATCACCGTGGGCAACCTGGTGGCCGCAGGCCCGGGCGCGCCGGTGCTGACCACGCTGGTCTCGGTCAGCCCCATCTATGCGAGCTTCGATGCCGATGAGCAGGTCATCACGCGCGCGCTCAAGGAGCTGGGCGGCGGCGCGGGCAACCGCGCCAGGATCGACAGCATTCCCGTGCAGATGGGCACGGCCACGGCCGGCAGCACGCCCTTCGAGGGCCGGCTGCAGCTGATCGACAACCAGGTCGATGCCCGAAGCGGCACGGTGCGCGTGCGCGCGGCCTTCGACAACAAGGACGGCGCCCTCATGCCCGGCCAGTTCGCCCGCATCCGCATGGGCCAGGCGCGCGACAGCAGCATGCTGCTGGTCAGCGAGCGCGCCATCGGCACGGACCAGAGCAAGAAGTACGTGATGGTGGTGGGCGGCGACAACAAGGCCGTCTACCGCGAGGTGGTGCTGGGCGCCTCGGTCAACGGCCTGCGCAACGTGACCCAGGGCCTGCAGCCTGGCGAGCGCGTGGTGGTCAACGGCCTGCAGCACATCCGCCCCGGCGCCCTGGTCGCGCCCAAGGAGGTGTCCATGGATGCGCGGGCCGATGCCCGCCAGCCGGGCACCCGGCAGGCAGCCGAACAAGTGGCTGACGCAACCAAGTCCTGATCTAGCCGCACACCTTTCCTGCCTCTGAAATGCCGCCTGACCGCAGGCGGCATGGGCCGCGCTTTGCCGTGGCGGAGCCAAACACCATGAACCTATCCAAATTCTTCATTGACCGGCCGATCTTCGCGGGCGTGCTTTCGCTGCTGATGCTGATCGCCGGCCTGATCGCCATGGGCGGGCTGCCGATCTCGGAATACCCCGAGGTCGCGCCGCCATCCGTGGTGGTGCGCGCCCAGTACCCGGGCGCCAATCCCAAGGTGATCGCCGAGACCGTGGCCACGCCGCTGGAAGAGCAGATCAACGGCGTCGAAGGCATGCTCTACATGGGCAGCCAGGCCACCAGCGACGGCGTGATGACGCTGACCGTCACCTTCCGCCTGGGCACCGACCCCGACAAGGCGCAGCAGATGGTGCAAAACCGCGTCTCGCAGGCCGAGCCGCGCCTGCCGGAAGAGGTGCGCCGCCTGGGCATCACCACGGTCAAGAGCGCACCCGACCTGACCATGGTGGTGCACCTGGTCTCGCCCAACCAGCGCTATGACATCAACTACCTGCGCAACTACGCGGTGCTGAACGTGAAGGATCCGCTGGCGCGCATCGAGGGCGTGGGCCAGATCCAGATCTTCGGCGGCGGCGACTACGCCATGCGCGTGTGGCTGGACCCGCAGAAGGTGGCGCAGCGCGGCCTGTCGGCCAGCGATGTGGTGGCCGCCATCCGTGGCCAGAACGTGCAGGCTGCGGCCGGCGTGGTCGGCGCCTCGCCGGGACTGCCGGGCGTGGACATGCAGTTGTCCATCAACGCCCAGGGCCGCCTGCAAAGCGAGGAGGACTTCGGCGACATCATCGTCAAGAGCGGCTCCGACGGCGCCGTGACCCGCCTGCGCGACATCGGCCGCCTGGAGATGGGCGCGGCCGACTATTCGCTGCGCTCGCTGCTGAACAACGACCCGGCCGTGGGCATGGGCGTGTTCCAGGCGCCGGGCTCCAATGCGCTGGAGATCTCGGCCAACGTGCGCAAGACCATGGAGGCCCTGAACAAGAACATGCCCGAGGGCCTGGAGTACCGCATTGCCTACGACCCCACGCAGTTCGTGCGCGCCTCCATCGAATCGGTGGTGCACACGCTGCTGGAGGCCATCGTGCTCGTGGTGCTGGTGGTGATCCTGTTCCTGCAGACCTGGCGCGCCTCCATCATCCCGCTGCTGGCCGTGCCGGTGTCGGTGATCGGCACCTTCGCCGTGCTGCATCTGCTGGGCTTTTCCATCAACGCGCTGAGCCTGTTCGGCCTGGTGCTGGCCATCGGCATCGTGGTGGATGACGCCATCGTCGTGGTCGAGAACGTGGAGCGCAACATCGAGGCGGGTCTCACGCCGCGCAACGCCACCTACCGTGCCATGCGCGAGGTGTCCGGGCCCATCATCGCCATCGCCCTGGTGCTGGTGGCGGTGTTCGTGCCGCTGGCCTTCATCAGCGGCCTCACGGGCCAGTTCTACAAGCAGTTCGCGGTGACGATCGCCATCTCCACGGTGATCTCGGCCATCAACTCGCTGACGCTGTCGCCCGCGCTGGCGGCCCTGCTGCTGCGCGGCCACGATGCGCCCAAGGACGCGCTGACGCGCGGCATGGACCGGGCCTTCGGCTGGCTGTTCCGCGGCTTCAACCGCATGTTCCACCGGGGCTCCGAGGCCTACAGCGGCGGCGTGGGCCGCGTGATCTCCCGCAAGGCCCTGATGCTGGCCATCTACCTGGCGCTGATCGCCGTGACCTTCGGCCTGTTCAAGGCCGTGCCTTCGGGCTTCGTGCCCGCGCAGGACAAGCAGTACCTGATCGGCTTTGCCCAGTTGCCCGACGGCGCCACGCTGGACCGCACGGACGAGGTGATCCGCCGCATGGGCGAGATCATGAAGGACAACCCCAACGTGGAGGACACCATCGCCTTCCCGGGCCTGTCCATCAACGGCTTCACCAACAGCTCCAACTCGGGCATCGTCTTCGCCACGCTCAAGCCCTTCGACGAGCGCAAGCGCGCCGACCAGAGCGGCGGCGCCGTGGCCGGCCAGCTCAACCAGGCCTTCGCAGGCATCCAGGACGCCTTCATCGTCATGTTCCCGCCGCCACCCGTGGCGGGCCTGGGCACGACGGGCGGCTTCAAGCTGCAGCTGGAAGACCGCGCCTCCCTGGGCTATGACCAGATGGACGCGGCCGTGAAGGCTTTCATGGCCAAGGCCTACCAGACGCCCGAGCTGACCGGCATGTTCACCAGCTGGCAGGTCAACGTGCCCCAGCTGTATGCCGACATCGACCGCACCAAGGCGCGCCAGCTCGGCGTGCCGGTGACGGACATCTTCGACACCATGCAGATCTACCTGGGCAGCCTGTATGCGAACGACTTCAACAAGTTCGGCCGCACCTACAGCGTCCGCGTGCAGGCCGACGCGCCCTACCGCGCACGTGCCGAGGACGTGGGCATGCTCAAGGTGCGCTCCAGCTCGGGCGAGATGATTCCGCTGTCGGCGCTGATGAAGGTGGACTCCAGCTTCGGCCCCGAGCGCGCCATGCGCTACAACGGCTACCTCACGGCCGACATCAACGGCGGTGCCGCACCGGGCTTCTCTTCGGGCCAGGCGCAGGATGCCATCAAGCGCATCGCGGCCGAGACCCTGCCCAAGGGCATCGACTTCGAATGGACCGACCTGACCTACCAGGAAATCCTGGCCGGCAATTCGGCGGTGATCGTGTTCCCGCTGGCCCTGCTGCTGGTCTTCCTGGTGCTGGCCGCGCAGTACGAAAGCCTGACCCTGCCGATTGCCATCATCCTGATCGTTCCCATGGGCCTGCTGGCGGCCATGACCGGCGTCTGGCTGTCGGGCGGCGACAGCAATGTCTTCACGCAGATCGGGCTCATCGTGCTGGTGGGGCTGAGTGCGAAGAACGCCATCCTGATCGTGGAGTTCGCGCGGGAGCTGGAGTTCGAGGGCCGCACGCCCATACAGGCCGCCATCGAGGCGAGCCGGCTGCGCCTGCGCCCCATCCTGATGACCTCGCTGGCCTTCGTCATGGGCGTGCTGCCCCTGGTGCTGTCCACGGGCGCGGGCTCGGAAATGCGCCGCGCCATGGGCGTGGCCGTGTTCTCGGGAATGATCGGGGTGACGGCCTTCGGCCTGTTCCTGACGCCCGTGTTCTACGTGCTGATGCGCCGCCTGGCAGGCAACCGGCCGCTCAAGCAGCATGGTCCAGAGATGGAGGAAGAGGCCCCTGCACAGGCACCCGCCCACGGCCATGCCTCGGGTGGCGGCGCGCTGCCCATGCCCTCTGCCGCGCGTGGCGAGCATGAATGAGCCCACACCACAAGAACAGGAACCGATCATGAAGATCCCATCGCTTTCGAAACTGTCCAGGCGTCTGCTGCCCCTGGTGGCGGCGCTGGCCCTGGCCGGCTGCGCCAGCGTGTCCCAGAGCCTGCCCGAGCTGCCGGCCGCCCCCGCCTTCAAGGAGCAGGGCGCCGCGCCGCAGGCGGGCTGGACCCAGGCCCTGCCCGCCGAAGCCCAGGCACGCGGCCAATGGTGGCTGGCCTTTGCCGACCCGGCGCTGGACGCGCTGGTGGACAAGGCCACGCTGAACAACCAGAGCATCCAGGCCGCGGCCGCACGCCTGGCCGAGGCCCGCGCCCTGGCGCGCAGCGCCAATGCCGAGCGCATGCCGCAACTGGGCCTGGGCGCAGGGGCCACGCGCGGCGCGGGGCTGGACAAGGCCTCGGGCACACGGCCTGCCACCCTGGTCAATGCGGGGCTGAACCTGTCGTACGAGGTCGATCTGTTCGGCCGCATTTCCCAGGCGGCCGACGCATCGCGGCTGGATGCCGAGGGCCGCGAGGCCCTGCTGCAAAGCACGCGGCTGGCCGTGCAGGCCGAGGTCGCGCAGACCTATCTGCAACTGCGCGCACTGGACGCCGAGCGCGCCCTGATGCGCGAGACCGTGGAGGCCTACCGCGACACGCTGCGCCTGTCGGAGCGAAGGCTGCAGGCCGGCGACATTGCCGAGCTGGACGTGGCGCGCATCCAGGCCGAGCTGTCGGCCACCGAATCGGACGCGCTGGCGCTGGACCGCCAGCGCGCCCAGGTCGAGCATGCGCTGGCCGTGCTGGTGGGCGACTCGGCCTCGCGCTTCGGCCTGGGCGAAGGCGCCTGGACCACGGCTCTGCCCTCCATCCCAGCCGGCGTGCCGGCCACGGTGCTGATGCGCCGGCCCGACATCTCGGCCGCGCAGCGCGCCGTGTTCGCCGCGCAGTCGCGCGTGGGCGTGGCGAAGACGGCATGGTTCCCCAGCATCTCGCTGACCGGCGCGGCCGGCCACGCCTCGCCCGAGGTCGGTGACCTGTTCAAGTGGTCCATGCGCTCCTGGGGCGTGGGTGCCCTGCTGTCGCTGCCGCTGTTCGATGGCGGCCTGCGCGAGGCCGGCGTGCAGGCCGCAGGCGCACAGCTCGATGCCGCGCTGGCCGCCTACCGCCAGCAGGCGCTGGTGGCCTTCCAGGAGGTGGAGGACCAGCTGTCGTCCATCCGCATCCTGCAGGAGCAGTCCACCGTGCAGGGCCAGGCCGTGGTGGCCGCCCAGCGCGCCACCAGCCTGTCGGACACGCGCTACCGCAATGGCTACGTCAGCCAGCTGGACCTGCTGGATGCCCGCCGCAGCGAACTGCGCAACCGCCGCCAGGCGCTGCAGGTGAAGTCCGCGCAGTACCAGGCCGCCGTGGGCCTGATCCGCGCGCTGGGCGGGGGCTGGGATGTGCCGGCTGACGTGCCGGCCGGTGAATCGGCGAACGTGCCGGTGGCCCAGGCCACGTTGCGCTGAGGCACCCTCAGGCCAGCACGTCAATGGAGCGGAACACGCGCTGCAGCACCGGGTCCGGGCTGTGGCGGCAGGCGTGGACCTGCTCCATGAGGTGGTGCACGAAGCGCTCGGCCACCCAGGGCAGGGGGCCGTGGCCGCGCTGGACCACGCCCACCGTGTGGGGCTCGAACTGCTCGCGCAGGGACAGCGGCACCAGGGTGCCCTGGGGCACGCCCGATTCGATCAGCGGCCAGGGGCAGAACGAGAGCATGTCGCTGTGCGCGATCAGGTGCAGCAGCAGCGATGCCGAATGCACCAGGTGGATGTGGCCCACTGGCACGGGCAGGCCGTGGCGCAGGAACAGGCGCCGCACCAGGTCGTCTTCTTCAGGCGGCGTGTAGTTGAGCAGCCAGTCGCAGTCCATCAGCTCGGCCAGCGAGCGGGCGCCTGCCAGCGGATGGCCCGTGCGGGCCACGACGGTGGCGTCATAGCGGAACAGCGGCGTGCCGTGCAGGTCGCCGCCCGAGGGGCCCGAGGGCACGCGGCCGATCAGCAGGTCCAGCGTGCCTTCGCGCAGGCGCGGATGGGCCACGGCCGACAGGCCCTCGAACAGCTCCAGCCGCACCTGGGGCAGTTCGGCGCGGAAGGCGCGCAGCACATGGGGCAGCAGGCTCTGGCCCACCCAGGGCGTCACGCCCACGCACAGGCGCGCCACGGCGCAGGTGTCGCGCAGGCGGGCCATTTCATCCTCGGCCTGGGCCATCTGCCCGGTGATCAGCTGGGCATGGCGCAGCAGCGTGCGCCCGGCCGGCGTGAGGACGATGCCGCTGCTTTGGCGCTCGAACAGCGCAAGGCGGTGGCCTTCCTCCAGCTCGCGCAGGGCCTGGGTGATGGCCGACTGGGTGATGCCCAGCGCGCGTGACGCGGCGCGCACGCTGCCGCAGCCAGCCACGGCGACGAGGTAGCGCATCTGGTGCAGCTTCATGGCGGGACCGGCATCGAGGTGGGGCTGGGAATGCATGGGCCGATCTTGCAGGTTTCGTGCCATGGCCGCCATCCCTGCCATTGCTGTGATCGGCGCATGCCGGGGGATGACAGGCAATGCCTGGCAGGGCAGGCGCTGGCGGTCTTCCGCCCGCTGCCCACGCTTCCTAGACTGCGGGCATGAACATTGACCCGCCCGTTTCCACCACGGCCGAAGCCGCCGATCCGGTGCTTGCCGGCATTCGTGCCACGCAGGCCGAGATGGTGGCCCTGCGCCATCACCTGCATGCCCATCCCGAACTGGCCTTCGAGGAGTTCGCCACCAGCGACTTGGTGGCCGAGCGCCTGGCCTCCTGGGGCTATGAAGTGCATCGAGGGCTGGGAGGCACGGGCGTGGTCGGCACGCTGCGCTGCGGTTCGGGCACGCGTCGGCTGGGCCTGCGCGCCGACATGGATGCGCTGCCCATCCACGAGCAGACCGGCCTGCCCTACGCCAGCCGCCATGCGGGCCGCATGCATGCCTGCGGGCACGACGGCCATACCGCCATCCTGCTGGCCGCCGCGCGGGAGCTGGCCCAGGCACGCGGCTTCGACGGCACGCTGCACTTGATCTTCCAGCCGGCCGAGGAGGGCCTGGGCGGCGGCCGCAAGATGGTGGAGGACGGCCTGTTCGAGCGCTTCCCCTGCGATGCCATCTTTGCGCTGCACAACATGCCGGGCTTTGCCGAGGGGCAGTTCGGCTTTCGCGAGGGCTCGTTCATGGCCTCGTCGGACACGGTGATCATCACCGTGCGCGGCAAGGGCGGCCATGGCTCGGCGCCCCACCTGTCGGCCGACCCGGTGGTGGCGGCGGCCCACCTGGTGCTGGCGCTGCAGACCGTGGTCTCGCGCAATGTCGATCCGCGCGACATGGCCGTGGTCAGCGTGGGCGCCATCCATGGCGGCGATGCACCGAATGTCATCCCCGGCGAGGTGGAGCTGCGCCTGTCCGTGCGCGCCTACCGGCCCGAGGTGCGTGCCCTGCTGCGCGAACGCATCACCGCGCTGGCCCATGCCCAGGCCGCCACGCTGGGGGCCGAGGCCGTGGTGGACTACCGCTGGCGCTATCCGGCCCTGGTCAACGATGCGGCCAGTACGGCCTTCGCCCGCGAGGTGGCGCGCGACTGGCTGGGCGAGCAGGCGCTGATCCCCGACCTGCAGCCGCTGACGGGCAGCGAGGACTTCTCCTTCATGCTCGAACAATGCCCGGGCAGCTACCTGATCGTGGGCAACGGCGTGGGCGACACCCATGGCACGGGCGGCTGCATGGTCCACAACCCCGGCTACGACTTCAACGACCGCATCCTGCCGTTGGCCGCCACCTACTGGGTGAAGCTGGCCCGGCGCTTTCTGTCCGCCGCCTGAGGCGCCGCGCCCGCACCGGATTCCTTTCACGACTTCAACTGCGATTGCCACCATGCGCACTGCATTTCCTCTCTCCTCCGAGGCCCGCCAGGTCCTGAGCCGCCGCAGCCTCCTGGGCGCAGCCGCGCTGGGGCTGGTCCTGCCGGCCGCTGCTCAGGGCAGCTTTCCTGCCAAGCCCTTGAAGCTGGTCGTCGGATACCCGGCCGGTGGATCGGTGGACCTGGCGGCGCGCGTGGTGGGCGATGCGCTGGCCGCGCGGCTGCGCGGCACGGTGGTGGTGGACAACGTGGGCGGGGCGGCCGGCGCCATTGCGGCCCAGCGCGTGGCCTCGGCACCGGCCGATGGCTACACGCTGCTGGTGGGGGCCAGCAACGAGCTGGTGGCCACGCGCATCGTCAACCCCGCGCAGCGCTATGACGGGCGCCGCGATTTCACGCCGCTGGGCCTGGTGGCCACCAGCCCGCTGATCCTGGCCGCACGCCCCGGCCTGGGCGTGAAGACCCTGGCCGACCTGCTGGAGCTGGCGAAGCGCCAGCCCGGCAAGCTCAGCTACGGCAGCTCGGGCGTGGGATCGACCCTGCATTTCGCGGGAGAGCTGCTCAACCAGCGCGCGGGCATCTCCATCGCCCATGTGCCCTACCGGGGCGTGGCGCCGCTGACCAGCGACCTGGCGGGCGGCAGCCTGGACCTGGCCGTGCTCTCGCCCACGGCGGCGCAACCGTTCCTGCAGAGCGGGCGCATCGTGCCGCTGGCGGTCACCAGCGCGCAGCGTCTGTCCGCCTTGCCCCAGGTTCCGGCCATGGCCGAGCTGGCACCGCTGCGCGGCTATGAATTGGTGGGCTGGTTTGCGCTGATGGCGCCGCGCGCCCTGCCTGCGGACACGGCCCAGCGCATCACCGCTGCGCTGCAGGAGGCGCTGGCCGAGCCCGCCGTGCGCAAGCGCCTGGAAGATGCCGGCATGGTGCCGGCCACGGGCCGCGAGGACCTGGCGCGCCTGATCGCCGAGGAAGACCGCAAGTACGAGCAGCTCGCGGCCTTCGCAAAAATGCGCGACTGAGTGTTGCCGGGGCGGTTTACCGGCCGCGCAGGAACAGCGCGTCCAGCTCCTTCATGCTCATCTGCCGCCAGGTGGGGCGGCCGTGGTTGCATTGGTCGGAGCGCTCGGTGACTTCCATCTGGCGCAGCAGGGCGTTCATCTCGTCCAGCGTCAGGCGGCGGTTGGCGCGCACGGCGCCGTGGCAGGCCATGGTGGCCAGGATCTCATTGCGCGCGCGCTGCACCACGGTGCTGGCGTCGTGCTGGGCCAGCTCGGCCAGCACGCTGCGCGCCAGCTCCACGGCATCGCCCTGGGCCAGGGTGGCGGGCACGGCACGCACGGCCAGGGTCTTGGGAGAGAAGGGCGAGACTTCCATGCCCAGCGCCTGCAGCGTGTCGCCATGGGCCTCGGCCGTGGCCACTTCCTCGGGCGTGGCGGCGAAGGTGGCGGGAATCAGCAGCGGCTGGCTGGGGATCTGTTCTGCCGCATTGACGGCATTCTTGAGCTGCTCGTAGACGATGCGCTCGTGCGCCGCATGCATGTCCACCACGACCATGCCCTGGGCATTCTCGGCCAGGATGTAGACGCCGTGGATCTGGGCGACGGCGCGGCCCATGGGCCAGACGGGCTCGTCGGACGCTGCCGGGGCCGCTGCGGATGATGTGCGGGGCGCAGAGAAATCCGCAGGAGCAGGCTCGGCAACGGCAACAGTCGGGGACTGGACGGCCGGCGCGTAAGCCGGGGGCGCGTAGCTGACGGGGGCCAGGGCAGCAGTGGGCACAGCGGGTACAGCGAGCACGGCTGGCTGCTCGGCGGCCAAGGCCTGGGCCGGACTTTCAACCGTTGCGGCTGCGGCCTCGCGCATGGGGGCCCACAGCCCCGCCATATTGCTGACCTTGTGGCCGCCTTGCTCATCGCCAAAGCTCATGCGGGCCTGGGGCCAGGCGGGCATGGATGCCTTGGGCGCCGTGGCCGGCGCTGCCGCAGCGGCGGGCGCAAGCTCGGGCGTGCGCGCGGCCTCTTCGGCAGCCGCAGCGGCTGCTGCGGCGGCACGCGGTGCGGCCAGCGCGTTCTCTATGGCGTGGCGCACGGCCTGGTGCACCTCGCGGCTGTCGCGAAAGCGTACTTCGATCTTGGTGGGGTGCACGTTCACGTCCACGCGCGCGGGGTCGATCTCCACATACAGCGCATAGACGGGCTGCTTGTGGCCGTGCAGCACATCCTCGTAGGCGCTGCGCGAGGCGTGGGTCAGCACCTTGTCGCGCACGAAGCGGCCATTGACGTAGCAGAACTGGTGGTCGGGCCGGGAGCGCGCCGCATCGGGAATGCCCGCGCGGCCCGTGACATGGACGGCGCCCGACCAGTGCTCCACGGTCACGGAGTTCTGCACGAAGGCGTCGCCCAGCACATCGCCCAGGCGGCGCGCAAGGGCTTCGTCCGACATGCTGCCGGCGGCACGCCACTGCTCGACCAGCTTGCCTTCGTGCCAGATGGCAAAGCCCACGTCGGGCCGGGCCAGGGCATGGCGGCGCACGGACTCTATGCAGTGGGCCAGCTCCGTGGCATCGCTCTTGAGGAATTTGCGGCGGGCCGGCGTGGAGAAGAACAGCTCCTTGACCTCGACCGTCGTGCCCTGGTTGCGGGCGGCGGGGCGCAGCTCGCCGCTGCGCGCATCGAGCAGATAGGCCGATTCCTGGCCCGCAGGGCGCGAGAGAATGGACGCCTCCGACACCGAGCAGATGGCCGCCAGCGCCTCGCCGCGAAAGCCCATGGTGGCCACGGTCTCCAGGTCGTGCAGATCGGTGATCTTGCTGGTGGCATGGCGGCGCAATGCCACGGGCAGCTCATCGCGCGGGATGCCGCCGCCGTCGTCCTCCACCGAGATCAGCCGCACGCCGCCGGCCAGCAGCCGCACGTTGATCTGGCGGGCACCGGCATCCAGGGCGTTGTCCACGAGTTCGCGCACCACCGAGGCAGGACGCTCGACGACTTCGCCGGCCGCGATCTGGCTGATCAGCTCGTCGGGCAGGTCGCGGATGGGGCGGCGGGGAAGGGTGTCTGGGGAGGGGGTGGATGCGTTCACAGGGCAATTCTAGGGGCTCGCATCCACCGCTTGAGGCCTGTGGGAATGGGGTCGGAGTGCCTTGGGCACGCGCAAAAAAAGGAGCCGCACAGGCGACTCCAAGAGGCGTCCCCGGCCACAAAGGCCAGAGCCGGGGGCACTCTTTGATGAGAGCGGCCGGGGCCGCGCGGCCTCAGCGGCGGCGGCCGGCACGGTCGCTGTTGCTGCCCATCTGGTTGCCGACCAGCGCACCGGCGGCCGCGCCGCCCACGGTTCCCAGCGTGGTGCCGAACAGGGCACTGCCCAGCACGCCACCGGCCACGGCACCCACGCCCGTGCCCAGCTGCGCGTTGTTGGGACGGTGGGCGCAGCCGCCCAGGGCCAGCGCGCCGGCCACAAGGGCGGCGACGGCCAGGCTGCGGCCCATGGTGGTGCCCGACTTGCGTTCAGTCATGCGCTCGAAGGTGCGAAGGGTCTTGTTCATGGCTTGCTTCCTTTTGTCCTGATGATGGTGGTGAGGCCGGGCCGGCGGTGCCGACGGCATGCAAGGACTTTGCCTGCAAAAAGCTGACGAACTCGTGAGTTTTTCGTAGAGTTTTATCAAGTTGTGTAACAAAACAGGCGCGATTCCAAGCATTTGTAGTTCCATGCAAGCGCCGGTGTGCGCGGCGGTGCGATCGGCTCTGGCTCGGCTGTGGGGGCATGCCGGCGAAGTACAGTACGGGCCGGTGCGGCGCCCGCCGCGGAGGACCTTCTTTTGGAAATCATTCAGTTCCTGATCGACTTCATCCTGCACATAGACAAGCACCTGGAGGCCTTCGTCGTGGCCTATGGACCCTGGGTGTACGCGCTGCTGTTTCTCATCGTCTTCGTGGAGACGGGCGTGGTGGTCATGCCCTTTCTGCCCGGCGACTCGCTGCTGTTCATCGTCGGCGCGCTGTGCGGCGTGGGGCTGATGGACTATTCGATCGCCTGCACCGTGCTGCTGGTGGCGGCCGTGCTGGGCGACCAGTGCAACTACACCATAGGCCGCTACATAGGGCCCAAGGTGTTCCAGTGGGAGGATTCGCGCTGGTTCAACCGGCGTGCCTTCGACCAGGCCCATGCGTTCTACGAGCGCTACGGCGGCATCACCATCGTGCTGGCGCGCTTCATGCCGTTCATCCGCACCTTTGCCCCCTTCGTGGCCGGTGTGGCTGCCATGGACCGGGGCAAGTTCACGGCCTTCAACGTGGGCGGAGCCATTGTCTGGGTGTTCGGCATCAGCGCCGCCGGCTATTTCTTCGGCAACCTGCCCTGGGTGCGCGAGAACCTGGAGAAGATCATCTGGGGCCTGATCCTGGTGCCGGGCCTGATCGCCATCTTCGGCGCATGGCGCGCGGGCCGCGCGCCCAAGACGGCTTCCTGAGCCTTCAGCGCCCAGCAAAAAGCCCCTTGCGCCGTGATGGCGCAAGGGGCTTTTTCGTTCAGTGGCCGAACGGCGGCGGCAGGGGTCAGCGGCGGTCGTTGCGCTTGCCCACCTCGTTGCCGATGAGTGCGCCGGCGGCTGCGCCGCCCACGGTGCCCAGCGTGCTGCCGAACAGTGCGTCACCCACCACACCACCGGCCACGGCGCCGACGCCGGTACCGATCTGGGCGTTGCTGGGGTTGGTGGAACAGCCGGCAGAGAACAAGGCAATGGCGGCAGCGGCGGCAATGGAATAAAGGCGTGTCTTCATGTTCATCTCCTGTCGTGGCCTGCGTTGCTTCGGCGGATGGATGGTGGCGCAAGCATTGTGTGGAACATGTTGGCATGCTCTCATTCACGGCCTGCGGCCGTGGTAGGAGAGTTGCCCGAGCTGGGGCCGGGCGGTTTGGAAGCGTCCGGTCCTGCCTGTCCGACAGCGGCGGCGGACGGCATGCCGCCGTGCCTGTGGCGACCCTCGCGGCTCAGACGGAGCGGCTGCGGGCCAGCGGCGGGTTGTGCGCGAAGTAGTTGCGGATGCCGCGCATCAGCGCGTCGGCCAGCTGCACCTGGTAGGCGCTGCTGCGCAGCCGGGCTTCTTCCTCGGGGTTGCTGATGAAGGCGGTCTCCACCAGCACGCTGGGGATGTCGGGCGCCTTGAGCACGGCAAAGCCGGCCTGCTCCACGCGCGGCTTGTGCAGCTTGGCCATGTTGCCGATCTCGCCCAGCAGGGCGCCGCCGAGCTTGAGGCTGTCCTTGATCTGGGCCGTGGTGCTCATGTCCAGCAGCATGCGCTGCACGTGCTGGTCCTGCGAGCCCATGTTCAGCCCGCCCACGAGGTCGGACTGGTTTTCCTTGTTGGCCAGCCAGCGCGCGGCCGTGCTGGAGGCGCCCTTGTCGCTGAGCGCAAAGACGCTGGCGCCACGCGCAGCTGGCGTGGTGAAGGCATCGGCATGGATGCTGATGAAAAGGTCGGCCTGAACGCGCCGGGCTTTTTCGACGCGGGTGGCCAGCGGCACGAAGAAGTCGGCGTCGCGCGTCATGAAGGCGCGCATGGGGCTGCCGCCGATGCGGGTGTTGTTGATGCGGTCGCGCAGCAGGTGGGCGATCTTGAGCACCACATCCTTCTCGCGCGTGCCGCTGGGGCCGGTGGCGCCGGGGTCCTCGCCGCCGTGGCCCGGGTCCAGCGCCACGATGATGATGCGGTCGGTCTGGCGCGAGGTGGCGATGTTGGGCGCGGCAATGGGGGCAGGGGCCGGAACGGGCGCAGGCGCTGGGGCAGGAGGACGCGGCGCAGCCGCGGGAGCCGGCGCCTGCGCGATCACGGCAGGCGGCGGCGCAGGCGTCTTGCCGCCCGGGCCGCCGCTGTGCTGGGCGATCAGGTCGCCCAGGGGGTCGGGGGCCGGCGCCGCGGCGCCTGGGGGGCGGGGCATTGCGGGTGCAGGAGGTGGTGGAGGTGCCGACGCCACGGCGGTGTCGTCGCCGGAGGCATCGCGCAGGCGCTCGCTGATCAGCGCCTCCAGCGGGTCCACGGCCTTGGCCGGGTACAGGTCGAACACCAGCCGGTGCTTGTAGGCCGCCACCGGCTGCAGGGTGAAGACCTGGGGCTTGGCGGGCTGCTTGAGATCGATCACCAGGCGCACCACGCTGGGCGAGTTCTGGCCCACGCGGATGGATGCGATGTTGGGGTCGTCGGAGCGCACCTTGGCGACCAGCTCACGCAGCGCGGGATTGAGGTCGATGCCTTCGATGTCCACGGCCAGCCGAGGCGGCTGGTCCACGAAGAACTGCTTGGCAGCCAGCGGCCGGTCGGACTCGATGGTCACGCGCGTGTACTCTGGCGCAGGCCAGACGCGCACGGCCACGATGGTGGCGCCGTGCGCAATGTGCTGGCGGCCCAGCAGCAGCACGATGGAGCCCGCCTGCAGCAGGTTGCGGCGCGACAGGCCGGACGGATAGGAGAAGGATTGGGCGTCGCTCATGCCTTGAGTGCTTCGATCACGGCGCGTCCGACGGGCGTGCCGGCGATCAGGCTCACCTGGCGCTGCGTCTCGTCGATTGCTTCGATATGAATAGCTATATCTGCCGCAGGCGTAAGCGCTGCGGCCTTTTCGGGCCATTCTGCCAGCTTGAGACCGGGGCTGGCGAAAATATCGCGAAATCCTGCATCCTCCCACTCGCGCGGATCGTCGAAGCGGTAGAAGTCGAAATGCCAGATGGACAGGCCCGGCGCCTCGTGCGGCTCCACCACGGCATAGGTGGGGCTTTTGATGCGGCCCTGCACGCCCAGTGCGCGCAGCCAGTGCCGCACCAGCGTGGTCTTGCCGGCGCCCAGGTCGCCGTGCAGCGTGACGTAGGCATTGCGCAGCGCCGGATGGTCCGCGAGCTGCTGCGCAAACCGCTGCGTGTCTTCCTCGCTGCCCCATATCCAGCGATGGCCCGCAGTTTCCGCATCCTGCGGCCGGGCGCTTTCTACAATCGAGGGAGTATGTTGTGCAGCAGTCAATTGGTTCCTTTGATGCAAGGCTGGGCCCGCGAACTGGGATTTTCCCAAATTGGCGTGGCTGGCGTGGATTTGTCGTCTGCGGAGCCGGGTTTGATGCAGTGGCTGGCCCAGGGGTTCCATGGCGAGATGGACTATATGCAGGCCCACGGACTGCGCCGCGCGCGGCCTGCCGAGCTGGTGCCAGGCACCGTGAGCGTGATCACGGCCCGCATGGACTACCTGCCGCGCGACACGCCCGCCGACGCGCCCGGCGCCTGGCAGGCCATGGAGTGGGAGAGGCTGCAGCGGCCTGCCGAGGGCATCGTCTCCGTCTATGCCCGGGGCCGCGACTACCACAAGGTGCTGCGCAACCGGCTGCAGAAGCTGGCAGAGCGCATCGCCCAGGAGGTCGGCCCCTTCGGCCACCGCGCCTTCACCGATTCCGCTCCCGTGCTGGAGGCCGAGCTGGCCCGGCGCAGCGGCCAGGGCTGGCGTGGCAAGCACACGCTGGTGCTCAACCGCGAGGCGGGCTCCATGTTCTTCCTGGGCGAGATCTATGTGGATCTGGCGCTGGAGCCCACGGCGCCGGTGACCGCGCACTGCGGCAGCTGCGCAGCCTGCATCACGGCCTGCCCCACGGGCGCCATCGTGGCGCCGCACCGGGTGGATGCGCGGCGCTGCATCTCCTACCTGACCATCGAGCATGCGGGCGCCATTCCCGAGGAGTTGCGGCCGCTGATGGCCAATCGCATCTATGGCTGCGACGACTGCCAGCTGGCCTGCCCCTGGAACAAGTTTGCCCAGCCCAGCCGCCTGCCTGATTTCGATGCGCGCGAGATCCTGGCTGGCGGGCAGCTGGTGCACTTCTTCGCCTGGGACGAGGCGACCTTCCTGCGCCTGACCGAAGGCAGTCCCATCCGGCGCATAGGCCATGCGCGCTGGCTGCGCAACGTGGCCGTGGCGCTGGGAAACGCCTGGCGTGAAACCGGCGATACGGCACTGCGCCAGGCGCTGGCCAGCCGCGCCGAACATCCCGACGCCATGGTGCGCGAGCATGTGGCCTGGGCACTGTCGCAAAGATCGGATTGAGCTGATAAGCCGGGGCGCTGGTGTGTGAAAGAATTGTTGCGCTCAGTCTGAGGGCTCCCCGGCGGCCTGTTGCGGGCCACCGCCCCTGAGGGCGCGGGGTCTGTGTGACTCAACATGGTGTTCGATATGCGCGCAAAGCCTTTCCGTCTGCTGAACGCCGAACCTCTCACCCAGACCGCCGTGGCCGTCTGGGTAGGCCTGTGCTGCGTGCTGCTGGCCACGGTGGCGTACTGGACGGTGCTGGTGGACAGCCATCGCACGCAGCGAAACTTCACCGAAGCCCAGTCCTGGCTGCGCGTGGGGCAGATGTCGCATGCGGTTTCGGTGCAGGTGCAGACCCTGCTGTCCGGCCTGGACTACACCATGCGCGGCCTGGAGTCCGACTTTGCCGATGGCGAGGCCGACGTCTTTCAGCATGCCGTGCAGACCACCTTCGATGCCTATCCGGCCGGCACCTTCCTGCAGATCGCCGTGGCCGACGAGAGCGGGGACATCGTCTACTCCAATCTGCAGCAGGATGCGCAGACCCGGGCCGCCAAGGTCTCGATCCGCGACCGGGAGCATTTCCAGGTCCATGCCAACCGCGAGACCATGGGGATGTTCATCGGCCGGCCCGTGCAGGGGCGCGTCTCCCATAAATGGACCATACAGCTGAGCCGCGCGCTGTACCGCCAGGGGCGCTTCTCGGGCGTGCTGGTGCTGTCGCTGTCGCCCGACTACATCTCGGGGTATTTCCAGTCCATCTTCGATGGCGCCAAGGACGTGATCTTGCTGCTGCGCACCGACGGTGTCTATCTGGCGCGCTCTCAGGGACAGGACGAGGTGATGGGGCGTTCGGTCTCCGATGTGCGCGTGTCACAGTTCGCGCCGGCCATGGAGCGCGGCACCTACGAGGCCGAGTCCTCGGTCGATGGCGTGCTGCGCATGTATGCCTGGAGCAGGGTGGAGGGCTATCCGCTGATCGTCAGCGCAGGGCTGGACAAGAAGGCCATCTTCGAATCGCTGGAGGAATCGCTGGAGCGCGGCCTGCTGCGCAATGGCATAGGCACGGCGGTGCTGCTGCTGGCCGTACTGCTGACGCTGTGGCTGGCGCGCCAGCGCCAGCTCAGCGAGCGCATGCGGCTGCAGGGCGAGCGGCGCTTCGCGCGGCTGGCGCAGGAGGTGCCCGGGGGGCTGTTCCAGTTCCGCATCGGCGCGGATGGCCAGTTCCAGTTTCCCTTCACCAGCCCGGGGTTCTTCGAGCTGCATGGCGCAAGGGCCGACGTCGTCCGGTTCGCCGACCATGAACTGCTCAAGCGCGTGCACCCCGAGGATCTGCCCGCCCTGGCGACCTCGGTGCAGGACAGCGTGGGGCGCAAGGATGTCTGGGAGCACAAATACCGCGTCTACGGGCCTGGAGGCGAGCTGCGCTGGCTGCACGGCCACGCCCGGCCGCAGCAGGAGGAAGACGGCTCGCTGCTGTGGCATGGCTATGTGCACGACGTCACGCAGGACCAGGCCATACAGGAATCCATACGCCACAGCGAGGAGC
This sequence comes from Delftia sp. 11MD, assembly GCF_050907895.1. Lineage (NCBI taxonomy): Bacteria > Pseudomonadati > Pseudomonadota > Betaproteobacteria > Burkholderiales > Comamonadaceae > Delftia > Delftia sp. 11MD. The sequence goes on from NZ_CP194333.1 coordinate 1,707,846, forward strand.
GCCTGCGCCTGACGGTGGGCGCCGTGCGTGACGGCCTGTGGGAGTGGGACTGCCGCAGCGGCCATGTGGAGTGGGATGCGCGCTGCTACCAGATGCTGGGCTTCGAGGCAGGCCAGTTCCCCATGAACTACGACGCCTTCTGCGCGATGGTCCATCCCTCGGACAGGGCGCGCGTGCTGGCGCGGCTGCAGCGCCATGCCGAGGCCGGTGCCGACTTCCGTGTGGAGATGCGGCTGCGCGGCTCGGCCGACAGCTGGCTGTGGGTGGAGTCGCGCGGCGAGATCACCCAGCGCGATGCCGACGGCAAGCCCGTGCGCATGCTGGGCACGCACACCGACATACAGCAGCGCGTGGAGCAGTCCCGCCTGATCAAGGCCTTGCTGGACCGGGGCAGCGCCCTCATCGTGATGGCCGGTCCCCAGCGCGAAATCCTCTATGCCAACGAGCGCGCGGCGCAGACCTTCCAGATCGAGACGGAGCGGCTGCCCGGTGGCGTGAACCTGCGCTCGCTGCATGTCAGCGACGAGAGTTTCGAACGCTTCGGCCAGCTGTACGGGCAGCTCAACGCACGCGGCACGGTGCGCACGGAATGGATCCTGCGCATGCCGTCGGGCTCGGACCACTGGTTCGACATGCAGGGCTCGCTGCTGGACCCCGACGAGGACGATGGCCGCGTCATCTGGACCATGATCGACACCGATGCGCGCCGGCGCGCCGAGACCGCGCTGGCCGAGACCCAGCACCGGCTGGAGGCCATCATCGACCGCTTTCCCGCAGGCATCCTGGTCACCGACGCGCAGGGCCGCCATGTGCTGGCGGCCAACCGCATGCTGGCCGCTGCCCTGCAACTGGACATGGCGCCTGCCGCCCTTGTGGGGCTGGGCATGCCGGCGCTGATCCAGCTGCTGCCGGCGTCGGTGGCGGGCGTGCTCAGCGCAGGGCCCGTGGCCGGCCGCTCCCTGCATGCGCTGCCCGATGGCCATTATGTGGAGATCGAGGGCATGCAGCTGCGCGACGGTGACCGCTCCATCGGCCATTGCTGGGTCTTCCACGATGCGACGGAGCGGCAGCAGCGCGAATCCCAGCTGGAAACGCTGGCGCTGACCGACGCGCTGACGGGCATTCCCAACCGCCGCGCCTTCCTGGAGCGGCTGGCGATGGAGCTGGACCATCTGCGCAGCGGCCTGGTCGCGCATTCCACGCTGATCATGCTGGACATAGACCACTTCAAGCAGGTGAACGACGGCTATGGCCACGCGGTGGGCGACATCGTGCTCAAGGAACTGCTGGCCTCGGTGGCGCAGGAGATGCGCAGGGAAGACATGGTGGGCCGGCTGGGCGGCGAGGAATTCGCCGTGCTGCTGTCCGACACCAATGCGGAGGTGGGCCTGCGGCGCGCCGAAAGCCTGCGCGAAGCCATTGCCGGGCAGGCCATCGATGCGGGCAAGGCCGGAGACCTGCACATCACCATCAGCCTGGGCGTGTACGAGCTGCAGCGCAGCGATGCATCGGCCCAGGGCTGCCTGGAGCGGGCCGATGCGGCGCTGTACTACTCCAAGCGCAATGGCCGCAACCAGTCCACGCTGTGGAGCGAGCGGCTGCCAGCCATCGCGCGGTGATCCGGGCCGCTTCGGCGCAACGGCCTAGGAATTCATCCCGGTCGACTGCCGATTTTCAGAATGGTCCAATGGCCTGATGGCGCCGGAATCCCGAAAATCCAGGGTTCATGCTGCCGCGTGGCCCTGTCGTCGGTCCGTCTGCCCGAGTCCCCGGGGCGCGATCGACTTCCCCGCACAGCCCCTCACAAAAACAGTCCGCGCGCTGCGCGCCGGGCGAGGAATGTATGACATACAACCGGTGGTCCACGATGCATGTCGCTCCCCTGGGGCGAGCGCAATTCTGGAGCGATGCCAGCCGTGAGGCGCAGATGCCGCACACGCCCCTGGTGGCGCGGCCCGAGCGCTTCGAGGCCGTGCTCACATCGCGTGGCGTGGGCGCGGTGGTGTTCAACCGCATCCAGATGGCGGCGGGCCACGGCATGCAGCGCCTGCAGGCGGGTTGCCAGCGCGCGAGCCCGGCCAGCCTGCTGTGCCTGCTCTACCTCAAGGGCCGCGCCCGGGTGTCTGCGCTCGATGGGCCGGGCGCGGCGGTTGCGGGCGGCGAGTCGCATGCGCAGCCCGGCCAACTGTTCCTGCTGGACGAGCGGTGCGGCTACCGCATCTGGCAGGACGAAGCCGTGGACCTGCTCGTGCTGGCCGTGCCGCTGGCGCTGATCGATTCGTGCGCAGGCATGGCTTCGCAACTGCTGGCACGCAGCCTGCCTGACTGCGCGTCGTTGCAGCTGCTCGTCCAGCAGATGCAACTGATCCATGCATGGCAGGCTCCCCTGCCCGAGGGCGAGTCCGCGCAGCTGTCCGATCTGGTCATCAACACATTGAAGACCGTGCTGCAGGCGGGGGCCGAAAGGGCTGCAGCCCGGCCTGACGCGCCCATGCACGTGCTGTTGTGCCGGGTGCGCCAATTGATCGCCCGCCAATATCCGGACCCGGCGCTGGGGCCGGAGCGCGTGGCATCGAGGCTGGGACTTTCCGTGCGCTCGCTGCAATCGCGGCTGTCGCGCGAAGGCACCAGCCTCAGCGCCGAACTCATGGACTATCGACTGGAGCGCGCCCATGCGCTGCTGCGCGCAGCGAAGCCGGGAACGCTGGGCGTCACGGAAATCTCGCAGCGCTGCGGCTTCAACTCGCTCGCGCATTTTTCCCGGCGCTTCAGGGCACGCTACGGCAGCACGCCGCTGGAGCTGCTGCGTGAGCCGGGGGCGGAGGGCATGGGGTCGTCCATCTGGCACGGGGACGGGGCGGGCACCTAGACAGGGCTTGCGGCGCCTCGGTCGGCGTGGCGTGCGCAGATCAGGCTGAGGATTTCGAACAGCATCTGCGCGCCCGCATGGGCGGTGTTGGTGGTGGCGTCGTAGGCGGGCGAGACCTCGACCACGTCACCGCCCACGATGTGGATGCCGGCCAGGCCGCGCACCATGGCCTGGGCTTCGCGCACCGTCAGGCCTCCCACCTCGGGCGTGCCCGTGCCGGGCGCAAAGGCCGGGTCCAGGCAGTCGACGTCGAAGGAGACGTAGACGGGCGCATCGCCCACCACCTCGCGTGCGCGGGCAATGACGCCGTCCACGCCCAGCGCGGGAAGGTCCTCTGCGTGGATCACCGTCATGCCCGACTCATAGGAGAACTCCCAGAGATATTCGGCCGCACCGCGTATGCCGATCTGTATGGTCCGCGTGGGGTCGAGCACGCCATCCAGCACGGCCTGGCGAAAGGGGCCGCCGTGGTGGAAGCGGCTGCCGTCGAAGGGGCCGCCAGTATCGCAGTGGGCATCGAAGTGGACCAGGGCCAGTGGCCGGTCGCGGCCCAGCGCGCGCAGTATGGGCAGGGTGATGGAGTGGTCTCCGCCCGCAGACAGCGGAATCACGCCGGCCGCATGGATCTTCGCGAAGGCTGACTCTATGTCGCGGTGCGACTGCTCCAGGCTGTAGCGGCTGGACAGCGGCACGTCGCCGATGTCCGCCACGCGCAGCTCGCGCGTGGGCGCGGATCTGAGCACATGGTTGTAGGGGCCCACGCGCTCTATCGCGCGCAGCGCCCTGGGCCCGAAGCGGCAGCCGCTGCGGTTGCTGATGCCCAGGTCCATGGGCACGCCGATCAGCGCGGCCTGCAGTTCGCCGAAGTCCGGGCGGCTCCAGTCCATGGGGTGCATGGGGGTATCCAGCAGCGTGGGAATGCCTGCGTAGGGTGCGCTGCGCGTGCCGCTGGCGTCGATGATGTGGGCGGCCACGGTGCGGAAATGCGGATCGTGGATGACGGACTCGTTGTCTCCGCCGAAGCGCGCACGCAGCGCCGCCAGCCTGTCTGCAGTAAAGAGGGTCATGGGTGTCCCTTGGTTCAGGATTGGATGCCCGACAGGGAGCGCTGCTGCGAGCGCTGCGCCAGGCTGATGAGGATGAAACTGGCCGTGCTCATGGCCAGGCTGGCGTAGATCGGCGTGTTGGCGGCCAATCCGTCGCGGACCATGAAGACCACTGCCGTGGCGCAGCCCAGCAGCATGCTGGCGATGGCGCCCGCCGTGGTGGCCCGGCGCCAGTAGATGGCGCCGATCAGCGGCACCAGCATGCCGCCCACGAGCAGGTTGTAGGCGGTGGTCAGGGCGTTGAGCACGTCGTCCACCACCAGGGCGATGCCCAGCACGGCAAGGCCCACCAGCAGCGTCAGCAGCCGGTGCCAGCGCACATCGGCCAGCGGCTTGCCTTGCCGCAGCAGGGGCACGAGGTCTTCGGCCAGCACGGTGGAGCCCGCCAGCACGGCCGCGCTGGCGGTGGACATCATGGCGGCCAGCGCGGCAGCGATCACCAGGCCGCGGACGCCGTCCGGCAGGCTGGCCTGCACGATGGCGGCAAAGGCGTTGTTGGGATTGTCCAGTTCCGGGAGCAGCACCCGCGCCGCCATGCCCACCAGGGCGCCGACCAGCCCGTAGACCACGCAGTACAGGCCGGCGAGGCTGCCCGCCACGGCGGCCACGCGTTCGCTGCGGGCCGTGAACACGCGCTGCCACACGTCCTGGCCGATCATGATTCCGAAGAAATAGATGACGAAGTAGGTGGCGATGGTGTCCCAGCCGATGTATGTGACATCGAAGCTGGACGCAGGCAGCCGTGCAACCAGCTGGTCCCAGCCGCCCACGCGGTACAGGCAGATGGGCAGCAGGATCAGCATCAGGCCCGCGGTCTTGATCACGAACTGCACGATGTCCGTCAGCGTCAGCGACCACATGCCGCCCACGGCCGAGTAGATGACCACGACGCCCCCGCCCACCAGGATGGAGATCCACAGAGGCAGGTCGAACAGCACCTGCATCACGGTGCCGATGGCGATCACCGACGTGGCCGCCAGCATCAGCGCATAGGCCAGCATCACCAGTGCGCTGGCCTGCTGGGTGCGGGCGCTGTAGCGCCGCTCCAGCACCTGGGTCACGGTGCAGATGCGCAGCCTGAGCAGGGGCTTGGCCAGGAACAGGTTCAGCACCAGCAGGCCCGCACCCAGAGCCGCGCACAGCCACAAGCCCGAGATGCCGTACACGTAGCCCAGGCGTACCGTGCCCACCGTGCTGGCCCCGCCGATCACCGTGGCAGCCATGGTGCCCATGTACAGGCCCGGCCCGAGGTTGCGGCCCGCCACGAGAAAATCCTCCTGCGTCTTCGCGCGGCGCATGCCGTACCAGCCCAGCAGCAGCATGGCTGCCGCGTAGATCACTACCACCGAGATATCAAGCACCATGGTCTCTCTCCCCTTTTGTTCCGACCCCGTGTGCAGGGTCCTTCTGAAACAGCGGTATTCACGCAAGTGAATGTCACGGACCGCCCCTCTTGTTCTGCGCTGGCGGCGTGCTCCGGTGAACCGAAGCGCGCCGCAACAGCCGTGAATGCTAGACAGCAGCCGGGCTTGCATCCATTTCAAGTTCCATCTACAAACATCGATGAACATCGATCTTTGCTGAGTGAAAACCCCATGCTCCATACCGTTTCAGATCTCGACCTGCGGCTGCTGCGCGTGTTTCTGGCCATCGTCGACGCGGGCGGTGTATCGGCTGCGCAGGCCATTCTTGGCGTGGGGCAGTCCACGCTCAGCAGCCAGCTGTCCACGCTGGAGACACGCCTGGGGTTCAGCCTGTGCGAGCGCGGGCGCGGCGGCTTTCGCCTGACGGCCAAGGGCCGGCGCTTCGTCGACCTGGCCCGCGCTGCGCTGCAGGGCCTGGAAGGATTCAGCGCGCAGGCGCGCAACATGCACCGGCAGCTGGTCGGCAGCCTGGCCATCGGCCTGATCGGCAATGCACCCACGGAATACAACGCGTTGATGGGGCGGGCCATACAGCGCTTTCGCCAGCGCGACGAGGCCGTGCGCCTGTCGGTGCTGGTGCGCGGGCCGCGCGAGCTGGAGGAAATGCTGCTGCGCGATGAGCTGCAGGTCGCCGTGGGCTATTTCCTGCACCGCGCCCCGGCGCTGGAATACACGCGGCTGTTCAGCGAAAGGCAGGTGGCCTATTGCAGCGCCAGCCATCCCTTTGCCGCGCGCGCGGGCCGCATCGGCGCGCAGGAGGCTGGCGAAGCCGACTGGACCTGGCGCACCTATCCACTGCCGCAGGCGCCGCTGACGGGGCGCCCGCGCCATGTCACCTCGGAGGCGGACAACATGGAGGCGGCCGCCATCCTCATCCTGTCAGGCGCCCACCTGGGCTACCTGCCCGAGCACTACACGGCGCCCTATGTGGCTGCCGGCCTGCTGCACGCGCTGGACGAATCCCTCTTCAGCTATGACGTGGACATCACCATGGTGGCCAGGAAGCGCGCACGCCAGGACGACATCACGGCCGCCTTCACGGACGACATGCGTGCCGTGCTGTAGGGGCGCCGTGGCACAGCGGCATCAGAACTGCAGCAGGCTCAGCGCAAAGGGCAGGCTGAGCACGCCCAGCAGCGTGGACAGCGTGACCAGCCCCGCCACATACGAGCCGTTGTAGCCCATGCGCGCGGCCAGCACATAGCATGACGATGCGGTGGGCAGGGCCGAGAAGGCCATGAGGATCAGCGCCTGCGCACCGCTGAGGCCAAATGCCCGCACCATGGCATAGGCGATCAGCGGCTGCACCAGATGCCGCACGGCCAGCAGGCACACGGCCAGCAGCTTGCCGGCGGCCAGCGCGCCGAACTGCATGCCGGCGCCGGCCGACATCAGGCCCAGCGCGATGGAGGCTGCGCCTATGCGGGAGATCGACGGCTCGAGCAGCGCGGGCAGCTTCAGCCCCAGCGCGCTGAACACCAGGCCCGACAGCGTGCCCACGATCAGCGGATTGCGCACCAGTTGCCCCAGGAAGTGCTGGTTGCTGCCGCGCGCCATGGGCCAGACGGCCGCGATATTGCACAGCGGCACGCTCACGCCGATCAGCACCGAGATGAACAGCAGGCCCTCAGGCCCCGCCAGACGGCTGGCCAGCGCCAGGCCGATGAAGGAGTTGAAGCGAAACGCCACCTGCACGGCGCCGGCATGCTCGCGCACATCGATGCGGCCGCGCAGGCCCGGCCACCAGGGCAGGCTGTAGGCCAGGCCGATGCCGACCAGGGCCGCACACACGCCAGCGGCCAGCAAGTGGGAGGTGGCACCCCAGTCCACCGGGCTCTTGACGATGGAGTGGAACAGCAGCACCGGGAACAGCAGGTAGTACACCAGCGCCTCCACCGCCTGCCAGACCGTGCGATTGAGCTGTGTGAAGCGGCACAGCACGTAGCCAAGCACGATGAGCGAAAAATCGGGGAAGAGCAGCACGGCGTAGTTCACGGGGGCAGAGCATAAGCGCAACCCCGCAGTCGCCGCGTCTCCCGAGAAACCATGGCGCGAGGCTAGGGGTAAACACCGGGAAATCAGTGCTGCGACAAACTGTGACAACCGGGCCCCGGGCCTTAGCATCGCTGGGGTCCACACAGCCGATCCGAAAGCGCAGGTCCTGACGACCGTCAAGCGCGCAGCGGGCTCCAGGCCCCACCATGGCTGTTCCGTGGCAGCGTTTGCGAGCCTTCGTTTCGCAGACCATCCATCCGCAGGCACGGCCTTGCGGATGTCCATGAAAACCTCTTCGTCAACACGACCCCCAAAAGGAGATCCTGTATGAATCGTCGCAGCTGGATGGGACTGACCCTGGTCCTCGCAAGCACCGGAGCCCTGGCCCAGGCCTATCCCACCAAGCCGATCAAGCTGGTGGTGCCCTTCGCCCCCGGTGGCACGACCGACATCATCGCCCGCGTGATCGCCGAACCCCTGACCAAGGAACTGGGCCAGCCCGTGGTGGTGGACAACCGCGGCGGCGGCGGTGGCGTCATCGGCGCCATGGAAACCGCGCGCTCGCAGCCCGATGGCTACAGCCTGGGCATCGCCACGGTCTCGACCACGGCGACCAACCCCGCGATCAATCCCAAGATCTCGTACAACACGCTGACGGACTTCACGCCCATCATCAATGTGGCGGCCACGCCCAACGTGATCGCGGTGAACCCCAAGTTCCCTGCCAAGGACTACAAGAGCTTCGAGGCCGAACTCAAGAAGTCCCAGGGCAAGTACTCCTATGCGTCCTCGGGCACGGGCGGCATCCAGCACATGCTGATGGAGCTGTACAAGAGCCTGACCAACACCTTCGTCACCCACATCCCCTACCGCGGCGCGGGCCCCGCGCTCAACGACGTGGTGGCGGGCCAGGTGCCCATGGTGCTGGACAACCTGCCCTCGGCCCTGCCCTTCATCAAGGACAACCGCCTGGTGCCCATCGTGGTGGCCGCGCCCCAGCGCCTGGCCGTGCTGCCCAATGTGCCCACCTTCAAGGAAGTGGGCCTGGAGCCGGTGAACCGCATGGCCTACTACGGCATCCTGGGCCCCAAGAACATGCCCAAGGACGTGGTGGACAAGATCAACGCCGCCGTGCGCAAGGTGCTGCAGGACCCGGCCGTGCGCAAGCGCATCGAGGACACGGGCTCCCTGGTCATCGGCAACTCGCCTGAAGAGTTCGCCAAGCAGATCAAGGAAGAGTACGAGACCTACAAGAAGGTGGTTGCCCAGCAAAAACTCACGCTGGAGTAAGCACCGCCCTGAGCGGTTGGATCAGAGCCCGAGGTTCCTTGCGGACCTCGGGTTTTTTCGTTGTAGGCTTGATGGGATGTCCCAAGTGCCTGCCGCTTCCATCATGTCCCCCTCGGTTGCCGAAGCCGAACCTGCTGCCGATCCTGCATCCTGGCCCGCGCCGCTGCCGGCCAGCCTGGATGCGCTGGACCTTTTCATGGATGCGCTGCTGCTGGAAGACGGGCTGTCGCGCAATACGCTGGCGGCCTATCGCCGGGATCTGACGGCCTGGGGGCGGTGGCTGGCGCACCAGCGGCCGCCGCTGGCGCTGGATGCGGCGGGCGAGCTGGAGCTGCAGGGCTATTTCGCGGTGCGCGTGGAGCAGACCAAGGCCAGCTCGTCGAACCGGCGGTTGACGGTGCTGCGCCGCTACTACCACTGGGCGCTGCGCGAGCAGCGCATTGCGGCCGATCCCACGGTGCGCATGCTGGCGGCACGGCAGCCGCCGCGCGTGCCGCATACGCTGACGCAGGCTCAGGTGGAGGCGCTGCTCAAGGCGCCCGATGTCGATACGCCGCTGGGCCTGCGTGACCGCGCCATGCTGGAGCTGATGTACGCCAGCGGCCTGCGCGTGAGCGAGTTGGTGGATCTGCCGATGCATGGCATCGATCTGCGCTCGGGCGTGCTGCGCGTGACCGGCAAGGGGCAAAAGGAAAGACTGGTGCCTTTCGGCCAGGAGGCACATTGGTGGCTGGAACGCTACCTGGCCACGGCGCGCGGCGCCATCCTGGGCGGGCAGCGCAGCGATGCGGTCTTCGTGACCCAGCGCGGGGCTGCCATGAGCCGCGTGATGTTCTGGGTCATCGTCAAGCGCTGTGCGCAGATAGCCGGCATTACGGCACCGCTGTCGCCGCACACGCTGCGCCATGCCTTCGCCACGCATTTGCTCAACCACGGCGCTGACCTGCGCGTGGTGCAGATGCTGCTGGGCCATGCCGATATCTCCACCACCACCATCTACACCCATGTGGCGCGCGAGCGGCTCAAGGCCCTGCACGCTTTGCACCATCCGCGTGGTTGATTGGATGTGGTTGGTTCGCCGGATTGCCTATTTCTGGCGTTGAAACCGTCGAAGTGGCAAAGCCCGCCTCGGGGATATGTGCTTTGCACAACAATCACCGCCGTGTTCGATGTGTTTCTGCGGAGTTCTCGATGACTGATTTCCTGCGCCGGCATGTGCTGGTGACTTCCATGCTGGCGGCGACGGTGGCTGCCGCGGCCCTGCCGATGTCTGCGTCGGCTGCCGATGCGGCATGGCCCAGCCGGCCCATCCGCGTGGTGGTTTCCTACCCGGCCGGCGGCGTCAGCGATGTGGTGGCCCGCGCCCTGGGCGAGAAGCTGGCCGCCCGCCTGGGCCAACCTGTGGTGGTGGACAACAAGGCCGGCGCCGGCGGCGCCATCGGCCTGGACCTGGTGGCCAAGGCCGCACCCGATGGCTACACGCTGGGCTTTTCCTCCATCAGCCCGCTGACGCTGAGCCCGCACCTGGGCAAGCCCCTGTTCGATCCGCAGCGCGACCTGGTGCCCGTGACCAGCGTGATGTACTCGCCCGTGCTGCTGCTGGGCACGGCCCGCTCCACGGCGGCCGACTTCAATGCGCTGGTGGCCCAGGCCAAGGCGCAGCCCGGCGAAGTGCGCTGGGCCACGGCCGGCCTGGCCTCGCTGGGCCACATCATGCTCGAGCAGATCATGCATGCCTCGCAGGTCCGGATCACGCACATTCCCTACAAGGGCGGCGGGCAGCAGCTCAATGACGGCCTGAGCGCGCAGTTCGAAGTGCTGTCCACCAATGCCGGCCCGGCCGTTTTGCAGCACATCAAGGCGGGCAAGTTCAAGGCCCTGGCCGTGGGTGCACCCCAGCGCCTGGAGTCGCTGCCCGGCGTTCCCACGCTGGCCGAACTGGGCTACAAGAGCGCCAACATGACCTCGGTGTTCGGCATCTTCGCGCCCGCTGGAACGCCTGCGCCCGTGCTGCAAAAGCTCAATGCCGAGATCAACCAGGTGCTGGCCCAGCCGGACATGCGCGCCAAGCTGGAGGCCACCGACAACGTGGCCATGGGCGGCAAGGCCGAGGACTTTGCACGCCAGATCGAGGCCGAGTCCCAGTCCAACGCGCGCATCATTCGCGCAGCCGGCATCAAGCTCAATTGATGGAGCGCAGGGCGCCACCGGCGCCCATGCAAAAAGGGCTTGCAGCCGTCATGGCCGCAAGCCCTTTGTCTTTGGTGCCGGATGTGCGGGGCCCGCCTATGCCATGGGCTCGTCCGCCGTGAGATTGTCGGCCCAGGCCAGGGCCTGCAGATGCGCCCAGTTGACCTGGTGGTTGGACAGCTGCAGTGCATTGGCTGCGCGCGCGAAGCCTTCGTCATCGCCGCTTTCGCAGGCACGCGTCAACTCCAGGAAGGGCGCGAACACGCCCTTGTTGTGCACCAGCGCATCGATCACGGGCTGGGGCAGGGCGATGGACTCCAGCGCCTTTTCCATGGGCTGGCCCAGCATCACGTCCAGCAGCGAGAACACGCCGACCACGAAGGCGTTGTCGCACTCCTCGGGCGAGAGCAGCTCGGCCGTCAGCAACTCCATCAGGCGCCCGCGGACCACGGCGGTCTGGCCCACGGCCGGCGGCGTGCCGCCCGCGCGCGAAGTGGTCAAAAGCAGGGCCGCCCAGCGGAACAGCTTCTTGAGGCCCAGGATCATCACCGCGTGGCGGAACGAGGTGATCTCGCACGACAGGCCGAAGCCCGAGGAGTTGATGAAGCGCAGCAGGTTGAAGGACAGCGTGGGATCCTTCTTGAGCAGGGCTTCGATCTCGTCCGTGCTGGCCTGCTGGCGCACCAGATTGATCAGCTGGATGATTGTGGCCTGCGTGGGGCGGATGGTGCGCGCCTGCACGAGTTGCGGCTGGGCGAACCAAAAGCCCTGGAACAGCCGCACGCCCAGGTCGCGCATGCGCTCGAACTGCTCGGAGGTCTCGACCTTTTCGGCCACGATCTGGGCATTGGTATGGGCGCGCGCGAACTTCACCAGGGTCTCGGCATCGGCCAGTGCGAAGGTCTGCATGTCCAGCTTGATGAAGGCGGCCGCAGGCAGCCAGCTGGCATAGGCGCGGCGCAGCAGGTGCTGGTTGAAGGCCAGGCGGAAGCCGCGCTGGCGCAGGGCCTGGAAGGTGGGCAGGCGTTCCTCGATATCGGCAGCCGTGGCGTTCTCGCCCAGCGTGGGCACCTCCAGCACCACCTTGTCGGGGTGGATCAGTTCCAGGTGGCCGCCGGCCAGGCTGTCATGCGTGCAGTTGATGAAGACTGTCTTCTTGCCCACCAGCGCTTCGGCGCCCGCATACGACAGCGCGTTGAAGAGCAGGGCGGCATCGGAGGCCGCCGTGTGCGCATGCTGGGCCGTGGAGCGGTCGAAAAGCTCATAGCCGAAGACATCGCGCGCCTCGTTGACGATGGCCTGGCGCGCAATGACGGCCACCTGCCCGTCCTCCACCCCGGCTGGCAGGGGGGGCGGCGGAGCGGAGGAGTTGTCGTTGGTAGTCATTTGGAAGCTGAGAAAGATGGATGAGCGATGGCTTTCGATGGCGTTCTATAGCTTATAGCTATAGCGAGCTGTCTGCCAGTTGGTCGGTCCAGGCCAGGGCCTGCAGATGGGCCCAGTTGATCTGCTGGCTGCTCAGGCGCAGCGCGCCTGCGCTGCGGTGGAAGGCTGCATCGTCGCTGGCTTCGCAGGCCTGGGCCAGGATCAGCAGCTCGCCCAGCACGCCTTCGTGGCGCAGCACGGCGGCGGAGACGGCGTCGGGCACGGGGATCAGGCTCATGGCCACGTCCTGCGGCAGGTCCAGCATGCTGCCCAGCAGCGAGAAGATGCCGACGACGAAGGCCTGGTCGGAGTCTTCCTCGCTCAGCGATTCCTGGGCCAGCAGCTCCATCAGCCGCCCTCGGATCACGGCGGTCTGGCCGATGGCCGGCGGCGGGCCGCCGTTGCGCGATGCGGTCAGCAGCATGGCCGCCCAGCGGAACAGCTTCTTGAGGCCCATGAGCATCACGGCCTGGCGGAACGAGGTGATCTCGCGCTGCACGCCGAAGCCCACGGAATTGATCAGGCGCATCAGGTTGAAGGCCAGGCCCGCATCTTTCTTGAGCACATCCTCGATGGCATCGGTGCTGGCCTGCTGGCGCACCAGATTCAGCAGCTGGACAATGCTTTGCTGCGAGGGCGACAGCAGCTTGGTGCGCACCACCGTGGGCCGCGCGAACCAGAAGCCCTGGAACAGCTGTATGCCCAGGCGGCCCACCTGCTCATGCTGCTGGGCGCTTTCCACCTTCTCGGCGATCAGCTCGGCGCGCGTGTGGCGGCCGGCAAAATTGACCAGCACGGCCAACTGGTCAGGGGCCAGCACGGACAGGTCGAACTTGATGTAGTCGGCCAGGGGCAGCCAGGCTGCATAGGCGGACTCCAGCACCGTGTGATTGAAGGCCAGGTTGAAACCGCGTGCGCGCAGATTGCTGAGGATGGGCAGGCGGGCCTGTACCTCCTGCTGGGCGGCCAGGCCCAGCGGCGGTATCTCCAGCACCACCTTGTCGGGGTTGAGCAGCTCCAGATGCCCGCCGGCCAGGCTTTCATGCGTGCAGTTGACGAACATCAGCTTGGTGCCAACCAGATCTTCTTCGCCCGCATGCGACAGGGCCGTGAACACCAGGGACACATCCGAGGCCGCCGTATGGTCCGGGTAGGCGCGCGAACGGTTGAAAAGCTCATAGCCGATGATCTGCTGCACCCCGTTGACGATGGCCTGGCGCGCAATCATTCCCCGATCCGTGGACGCGGGGCTGGCCACAGGGGCATCGTTGAAGAGATGGACAGGCAATTCGGTCATGGAGTGTTCGGTCGAAGGGACACGGGAAGCAGCAGATCTAATTGTAGGAATGTTCTGAATAAATATGCCGACAGGCAGTGTCTGCTGGGACAAGTCCGATTGCGGAGTCGGACCCATCCTAGTTTGTAAACCATTGTGTGGCTTCACGAGCGGCCTGGGCCTGTCCGCACGGCGCAGGCAGGCTTTCTTCAGACCTGCTGCAACCAGGCCAGTTCAGTATCGGTGAAGCCTGCGGCGCGGCGTGCGCGTTCGTTGAAGGGCGGGCGCAGGCGCGGCGCCTCGTAGCGCAGGGTCAGCGCCTGGTAGTGGGCCTCGGGCTCCAGGCCTTCGCGCTCGCACAGCCAGCGGTACCAATGATTGCCTATGGCCACGTGGCCCACTTCCTCGCGCAGGATGATGTCGAGGATGTCCACCGCCGCCAGCGCATCGGGCGCGCGCGTGTTGCGCAGCTTGTTCTGGATCTGGGGCGTGGCGTCCAGGCCGCGCGCCTCCAGCGTGCGCGGCACCAGGGCCATGCGGGCCACCACGTCATGGGCGGTCTTCTCGCACATGGTCCACAGGCCCTGGTGGGCCGGGAAATCGCCGTAGTCGTGGCCCAGGTGCGCACGCAGATGCTCGCGCAGCAGGCGAAAGTGCCTGGCCTCCTCGGCGGCCACCTGCAGCCAGTCCAGGTAGTACTGCTGCGGCATGCCGTCAAAGCGCCAGACGGCGTCCAGCGCCAGATTGATGGCGTTGAACTCGATGTGGGCTATGGCGTGCATCAGCACGGCCCGGCCTTCCGGCGTCGCCGGCGAACGCCTTGCAACGGCGGTGTGGTGGCGCAGCTCGGGCCGCAGCGGGCGGCCCGGCAGGTCCGGCGCGGGATCCGGCAGGGCCGGTGCCTGCGGTGCTATTGAATAAAGCGCCTGCCGCGCATACATGTCCAACGCGGCGGCGGCCTTTTCTTCGGGGTCCGTGAGGCACAAGACCTCAAGGGCGCGGTGACGTAACTCCATCCCTACAATTCTAGGTTTCCTGCCATCACCAATAATTGACGGAGACAAAGACCCATGGCGATCTATGAACTGGATGGAGTGGCCCCTGAAGTGGCGGCGTCGGCCTGGGTGGCCGACAGCGCCGAAGTGATGGGCAATGTGCAGCTGGCCGAAGACGCCAGCATCTGGTTCGGCGCCGTGCTGCGCGGCGACTGCGAGAGCATCACCATCGGTGAGGGCAGCAACATCCAGGACGCGAGCGTGCTGCATGCCGACCTGGGCCAGCCGCTGGTCGTGGGGCGCCACGTGACCGTGGGCCACCAGGTCATGCTGCATGGCTGCACCATTGGCGACGAGTCGCTGATAGGCATCGGTGCCGTGGTGCTCAACGGCGCGAAGATCGGCCGCAACTGCCTGGTCGGCGCAGGCGCCCTCATCACCGAAGGCAAGGAATTTCCCGATGGCTCGATGATCATCGGCAGCCCGGCCAAGGCCGTGCGCCAATTGACGCCCGAGCAGATCGAGGGCTTGCGCCGCAGCGCCCAACACTATGTCGACAATGCGCGCCGGTTCAAGACCGGGCTGCGCAAGCTGGGCTGAGCGAGGCCCGGCACTTTTTTACGGAATCCATCAGCGTGTCTGAACTGCATAAATTCATCTTCGAAGGCCTGCCCGTGCGCGGCTCCATCGTTCGCCTCACCGATGCCTGGCAGGAAATCCTGCAGCGCCGCGCGGGCAACGGCGAGACCGGCGCCTACCCCGCTGCCGTGAGCGAACTGCTGGGAGAAATGGCGGCTGCGGGCGTGCTCATGCAGTCCAATATCAAGTTCAACGGCGCCCTGGTCTTCCAGGTCATGGGCGATGGCCCGGTCAAGCTGGCTGTGGCCGAGGTGCAGTCCGATTTCGGCCTGCGCGCCACCGCCACCCTGATCGGCGACCCTCCCGAAGGCGCCACGCTGGAACAACTGCTCAATGTGCACGGCGGCGGCCGCTGCGCCATCACGCTGGACCCCAAGGGGCGCCAGCCGGGCCAGCAGCCCTACCAGGGCGTGGTGCCGCTGCAGGATGCGCAGGGCCGGCGCTTCACCAAGGTGTCCGACGCGCTGCAGCACTACATGCTGCAGTCGGAACAGCTGGACACCGTGCTGGTGCTGGCGGCCGACGACCAGGTGGCCGCCGGCCTGCTGATCCAGCGCATGCCGGTCAAGGGTGAGGCCAACCTGGCCGCTGCCACCGAAAGCGAGCAGTCGGGTCAGGATGCCATCGGGCTGAACGAGGACTACAACCGTATCGCCACGCTGGCCTCCAGCCTCACGCGCGACGAGCTGCTCACGCTGGATGTGGAGACCATACTGCGCCGCCTGTTCTGGGAAGAGAAGCTGATGCGCTTCGTGCCCCAGCAGGACGAGGAGCATCCGCGCTTTGCGTGCACCTGCAGCCGTGACCGTGTGGCGTCCATGCTGGTGTCGCTGGGCTCCGAAGAGGTGGAGAGCATCCTGGAGGAGCGCGGCAGCATCGAGGTGGGCTGTGACTTCTGCGGCAAGCAGTACGAATTCGATCCCATCGACGCAGCCCAGCTGTTCACCGAGGCCGGCAAGCAGCCGCCGACCTCGACGAACGTCCAGTAAATACGCCCGGCTTCAGTCTCGCCCGCTGCGCAGCGCGTCGAACAATCGCCGCTCGCAGTCCGGGTCGCTGCATTGCTCGCAGCCGTAGGGGCGAAGGCGCGCGCTGCCTTGCGCGGGGCTTGCGGGCAGCCAGGACCAGTCCATTTGCGGAGCCTTGAGCCTGAGCGACTCGGCCAGCTGTTGCCATTGCCGGGCGGTATTGCCGTAGAGCACCACGTAGTCGCGTGACTGGCTTTGCAATTGGTCGCGCCAATGCTGGAGCTGTGCGGCAGGGCCATCGCTCACCCCTTCGTGCTCGGTGACGGAGGCTCTCCAATCCAGTCCCAGCAGGTAGACGGCCCCATGTTCCGGCAGAGACTGCCCCGGCTCGGCCGCCAGGCATTGCCAGTCGGCAGGAGATGCTCCGTGGTGCCGCCAGGCCTGGCGCAGTGCATGGGCCATGGAAAGCGCGAGCGCGGGTGGCGATCCCAGAAGAATCACCGGGGGCGGGGGCAAGCGGTCTGTGTCCAAGTACCTGTCTCGGCTTGCGCGCAGGCCCGGGCAAGGGGCGCAGGCGCCTTGTTGCAAAAGCACAAGGCCGGCATGAAGCCGGCCTTGGTGCAGGAAATCCCAATCCTCAGCGCCGCACGATCTGCACGAAGATCTCGTTGGGCTTGACCATGCCCAGTTCGCTGCGGGCCTTTTCCTCGACCATGGCCAGGCCGTCCTTGAGGTCGTTGACCTCGGAGGCCAGGCGGTCATTCTCGGCTTTTTCCAGCGCGTTGGCCACGTTCTGGTCGTGGATCTGCTGCTGCAGTTCCTTGACGTAGGCCACGCTGCCGTGGCCCAGCCACAACTGCGCGTGCACGGCGGCGAGCAGGGCGAGCAGGACAAGGGGGACGACGCGGTTGACCATGGCAGCAGATGTTGCGGAAAGGAAAAAGGCTTGCAGGCCCGATGGCTTGCAAGCCTAACGCTTTTCAGCGCAGGTTGTAGAAAGCCTCGCGGCCGGGGTAGTGGGCGATGTCACCCAGGTCTTCCTCGATGCGCAGCAGCTGGTTGTACTTGGCGATGCGGTCCGAACGGCTCAGCGAGCCGGTCTTGATCTGGCCGGCATTGGTGCCCACCGAGATGTCGGCAATCGTCGAATCCTCGGTTTCACCGGAGCGGTGCGAGATCACGGCCGTGTAGCCTGCGCGCTTGGCCATTTCGATGGCGGCGAAGGTTTCGGTCAGCGTGCCGATCTGGTTGATCTTGATCAGGATGGAGTTGGCGATCTTCTTGTCGATGCCTTCCTTCAGGATCTTGGTGTTGGTGACGAACAGGTCGTCGCCCACCAGCTGGACCTTGGCGGCCAGGCGGTCGGTCAGGATCTTCCAGCCATCCCAGTCGCCTTCGGCCATGCCGTCCTCGATGGAGATGATGGGGTACTTGTCGCACCAGCCGGCCAGCATGTCGGTCCACTGGGTGGCGGTCAGCGTCAGGTTGCCTTCACCGGCCAGCACGTACATGCCGTCCTTGTAGAACTCGCTGGCGGCGCAGTCCAGGCCCAGGGCGATCTGTTCGCCGGCCTTGTAGCCTGCGTTCTCGATGGCCTGCAGGATCAGCTGGATGGCGGCTTCGTGGTTTTCCACGGAAGGCGCAAAACCGCCTTCGTCGCCCACGGCCGTGCTCATGCCCTTGTCGTGGATGATCTTCTTGAGCGCGTGGAAGACTTCGGCGCCCCAGCGCACGGCTTCGCGGAACGAAGGCGCGCCCACGGGGATGATCATGAATTCCTGCAGGTCCAGGCTGTTGTTGGCGTGTGCGCCGCCGTTGATGACGTTCATCATCGGCACGGGCAGCTGCATGCCGCCCATGCCGCCCAGGTAGCGGTACAGCGGCAGGCCGGCCTCTTCGGCGGCGGCGCGGGCCACGGCCATGGAGACGGCCAGCATGGCGTTGGCGCCCAGGCGGCCCTTGTTGTCCGTGCCGTCCAGGTCGATCAGGGTCTTGTCCAGGAAGGCCTGCTCGGAGGCGTCCAGGCCCAGCACGGCTTCGGAGATCTCGGTGTTGATGTGCTCGACGGCCTTGAGCACGCCCTTGCCCAGGTAGCGGCTCTTGTCGCCGTCACGCAGCTCGATGGCTTCGCGCGAGCCGGTGGACGCGCCCGAAGGCACGGCCGCGCGGCCCATCACGCCCGATTCCAGCAGCACGTCGCACTCGACGGTGGGGTTGCCGCGGCTGTCCAGCACTTCGCGGCCTACGATGTCAACGATTGCACTCATGGCATTTCCTTTGCGGTTTTTGAAATCGGTGTGCAGGCGGGTTCCGGTGAGGTTGCGCCCTGGTGCTTGCCGGGCAAGCGGTATGGGTGGTCGGTGGCGTGGCAGGCTGCCGCGCCACCGTGCACGGCCATGCTCCGCGGCGCAGTATCTGCGATCGGGCGGCGGCCATTGTGCACAAATTGGGTGGATGGCTTTGTATGCGCTGCGCTCTTGACGGGCCGGGTATCGCTGGCCGCGGTCAGACGCCCTCGACGCAGACCATGCGCATGATGGCCGCGCCTTCGCGGGCTTCGCGGGCACGCAGGTACTCGGGCGTGTCGTAGAAAGCCTTGGCGGCTTCGAAGCTGGTGAACTTGAGGATCACGGTGCGGCCGGGATTCCAGTCGCCTTCGAGCACTTCGACCTTGCCGCCGCGCACGCAGACTTCGGCGCCATGCGCGCGCATGGCCTCGGTGCTCCACTTGCGGTACTCCTCGTACTGCTCGGGCTTGGTGACGGTGACGGACGCAATGATGTAGCCGCTGGCCATGGGTCAGACTCCAAAGTCGTTTTCGAGGAAGCCGTTCTTCTTGGTCACGTCGTCGAGCGCGACCAGGGTTTCGAGCAGGGCCTTCATGTGCTTGAGCGGCACGGCGTTGGGGCCGTCGCTGAGGGCGCAGGGAGGATTGGGATGGGTTTCCATGAACAGGCCCGCCACGCCCACGGCCACGGCCGCACGTGAGAGCACGGGCACCATCTCGCGCATGCCGCCGCTGCTGGTGCCGTTGCCGCCGGGCAGCTGCACGCTGTGCGTGGCATCGAAGACAACGGGCGCACCGGTCTCGCGCATGATGGACAGGCTGCGCATGTCCGAGACCAGATTGTTGTAGCCGAAGCTGGCGCCGCGCTCGCAGGCCATGAAGCTGTCCTCGGGCAGGCCGGCCTCCTTGGCGGCGGCGCGGGCCTTGTCGATGACATTCTTCATGTCATGCGGGGCCAGGAACTGGCCCTTCTTGATGTTCACCGGCCGGCCCGACTGGGCCACGGCACGGATGAAGTCGGTCTGGCGGCACAGGAAGGCCGGCGTCTGCAGCACGTCCACGACCTGGGACACGGCCGGTATCTCGGCCTCGGTGTGGACGTCGGTCAGGATGGGGACCTGCAGGTCCTTCTTCACCTTGGCGAGGATCTCCAGGCCCTTGTCCATGCCCGGGCCGCGAAAGCTGGCGCCCGAGCTGCGGTTGGCCTTGTCGTAGCTGCTCTTGAAGATGAAGTGGATGCCCAGGGCCGCCGTGATTTCCTTGAGCTGCCCCGCCACGTCCATCTGCAGCTGTTCGGACTCGACGACGCAGGGGCCTGCAATGAGAAAGAAGCGCCGGTCGAGGCCGACGTCGAAGCCGCAGAGTTTCATGGTGGGGATTCCTTGGGAAATGGTGGGCGGCGTTGCGGGGCTCAGGACTTGCGCGGTGCCTTCTGGCGCTCGATCGCAGCCTTCACGAAGGCATTGAACAGCGGGTGGCCGCTCCACGGCGTGGACTTGAACTCGGGGTGGAACTGCACGCCGATGTACCAGGGGTGAACTTCCTTGGGAAGTTCGACGATCTCGGTCAGCTGCTCACGCTGGGTCAGCGCCGAGATCACCAGGCCCGCTTCGCGCAGCTGGTCCAGATACTGGACGTTGGCTTCATAGCGATGGCGGTGGCGCTCGGTGACCACGTCACCGTAGATGCTGTGGGCCAGCGTGCCGGCCTGCACGTCGGAGGACTGCGCGCCCAGGCGCATGGTGCCGCCCAGGTCGGAGTTCTCGTCGCGGGTCTTGACCGTGCCGTCGGCATCCTTCCACTCGGTGATCAGGGCGATCACGGGGTTGGCGGACTTGGGGTCGAACTCGGTGGAGTTGGCGCCTTCGAGGCCGGCCACATGGCGGGCGTATTCGATGGTGGCCACCTGCATGCCCAGGCAGATGCCCAGGTAGGGCACCTTGTTTTCGCGGGCGTAGCGGGCCGTGGAGATCTTGCCTTCCACGCCGCGAGAGCCGAAGCCGCCGGGCACGAGGATGGCGTCGTACTGCGAGAGCTTGTCGCGCGCATTGGCGTCGCTGATGGTCTCGGAGTCCACATGGGTGATCTTCACGGCCACATGGCTTTGCATGCCGGCGTGCTTGAGCGCCTCGTTGACGGACTTGTAGGCGTCCGACAGCTCGACGTACTTGCCGACCATGGCGATCTTGACCTCGCCCTGCGGGTGCTCGGTCTCGTGGACCAGGTCATCCCAGCGCTTGAGGTTGGTGGGCGGCGTGTTCAGGCGCAGCTTGTCGCAGATCAGGCCGTCCAGGCCCTGCTCGTGCAGCATGCGGGGCACCTTGTAGATGGTGTCCACGTCCCACATGGAGATCACGCCCCATTCGGGAACGTTGGTGAACAGCGAGATCTTTTCCTTTTCCTCGTCCGGCACGCGGTGCTGGGCGCGGCACAGCAGGGCGTCGGGCTGGATGCCGATCTCGCGCAGCTTCTGCACGGTGTGCTGCGTAGGCTTGGTCTTGAGCTCGCCAGCCGTGGCGATCCAGGGCAGGTAGGTCAGGTGCACGAAGGCCGTGTTGTTGGGGCCCTGCTTGAGGGCCAGCTGGCGCACGGCTTCGAGGAAGGGCAGGGACTCGATATCGCCCACCGTGCCGCCGACTTCGCAGATGGCCACGTCCACGGCATCCGGCGTGCCGATGCCGGCGCCGCGCTTGATGTACTCCTGGATTTCATTGGTCACGTGAGGGATCACCTGCACGGTCTTGCCCAGGTAGTCGCCGCGGCGCTCCTTCTCCAGAACGCTCTGGTAGATGCGGCCGGTGGTGAAGTTGTTGGACTGCTTCATGCGCGTTTCGATGAAACGCTCGTAGTGGCCCAGGTCCAGATCGGTCTCTGCGCCATCGTCGGTCACGAACACTTCACCGTGCTGGAAGGGCGACATGGTGCCCGGGTCCACGTTGATGTACGGGTCCAGCTTGATGAGAGTGACTTTGAGGCCGCGCGATTCGAGGATCGCAGCAAGGGAGGCTGAGGCGATTCCCTTGCCCAGGGAAGACACCACACCGCCTGTGACGAAGACAAATTTGGTCATGTCTTTTATTGGTGGTGGTAAAGCAGGATTATAGATGCGCCGCCGAATTCGCCGCGCCGCGCGGGGCTGCTCGGACGTTGCGGCTCTGCTAAATTGCGCGCCATGACTGAAGTGTTCGCTGGTAAACATCTGGTGCTCGGCCTCTCCGGAGGCGTGGCTTGTTACAAATCTGCCCAGCTGGTGCGCCTGCTGGTACAGGCCGGGGCCACCGTGCAGGTGGTGATGACCGAGGCGGCCGAGCAGTTCATCACGCCGGTGACCATGCAGGCGCTGTCGGGCCGCCCTGTCTACGGATCGCAGTGGGACGCGCGCGAGCCCAACAACATGCCCCACATCAACCTCAGCCGCGAGGCCGACGCGATGCTGATCGCGCCCTGCAGCGCCGACTTCATCGCGCGCCTGGTGCAGGGCCGCTCCGACGAGTTGCTGAGCCTGATGTGCCTGGCGCGCCCCATGGACCGCGTGCCCCTGCTGTTGGCTCCGGCCATGAACCGCGAGATGTGGGCACACCCGGCCACGCAGCGCAACCTGGCGCAGGTGGCCGCCGACGGCGCACTGGTGCTGGGCGTGGGAACGGGCGACCAGGCCTGTGGCGAGGTGGGCGACGGCCGCATGCTCGAGCCCGAGGAAATCATGGAGGAGCTGGCCGCCTTCTTCACGCCCAAGCTGCTGCAGGGCCGCCAGGTGCTGGTCACGGCGGGCCCGACCTTCGAGGCCATCGACCCCGTGCGCGGCATTACCAACCATTCCAGCGGAAAGATGGGCTTTGCCATTGCGCGCGCCGCACGCGAGGCGGGCGCCCAGGTGACCCTGGTGGCCGGGCCCGTGCACCTGCGCACGCCGCGTGGCGTGCAGCGCATCGACGTGCAGTCGGCGCAGCAGATGTTCGATGCCGTGCAGCAGCAACTGCCCCAGGCTGGCGTGTTCATCGCCACGGCGGCCGTGGCCGACTGGCGCCCGGCCACGGCGTCAGACCAGAAGATCAAGAAGGACGGCTCGGGCCAGACCCCCACGCTGACCTTCGTCGAGAACCCCGACATCCTGGCGGCCGCCGCGCAGTCCGAGCCCGCACGCAGCGGACGGCTGTACTGCGTGGGCTTCGCCGCCGAAAGCCATGACCTGCTGCAGCACGCCAGCGCCAAGCGCCTGCGCAAGCAGGTGCCGCTGCTGGTGGGCAATATCGGTCCCGCAACCTTTGGGCGGGATGACAATGCCCTGCTGCTGATCGACGAGTCCGGCACCCAGGAGCTGCCGCACGCCTCCAAGTCCCTGCTGGCGCGCCAGCTGGTGGCCGAGATCGCCCGGCGCCTGCCACCCGCCCCTTGACACCATCGAAGGCCCGCATGTCACAGAACACCTACGAAGGTCCCCGCCACGGCGACTATGTGCGCTATGTGGATGAGCTGCTGCGCGCCAGCCCCCTGTACCGCTCTGCGGCCCACGGCTGGATGGCGCAGGGACGCAGCGATTTCACCGATGCGGTGGCCACGCCGGGCGCGCAGTCCCAGTCCGTGGTCGAGCGCGTGCGCGAGCAGGTGCAGGCTGCGGCCGAGAAGGCGCGCATCGCCGCGCAGCAGGCTTCGGTGCCCGCCTTGCCGGGACGCCAGCCGTCTGCAGGCGACAGGCATGGCGACAGGAACGGCGATAGAAATGGTGGCAGGGCCGATCGCGGCCGGCAGGCGGCCCGGGCACAGCAAGCCCAGGCCTCCTCCGCCGCCAAGGCCGTCAAGAAGACGGTCTTCAAGATAGGTCCGGGCCAGTTGCTGGGTATCGTGATCGGCCTGATCCTGGCCGTGGTGATTCCGGGCATCGGCCCCTTCATCCTGCTGCTCACCATCATCAATGCCATCGTCAAAGGCTTTCGCAGCGGGCTCAAGTCGTCCGGGTGACGGCGCGGGGCACAATGCGCGCTTTGCTTTTCAAGAGAGCCTGCCGTGAGGCGCTCCCCAGATTGTTTCCATGAACGTTGATATCAAGATCCTTGACGCGCGCCTGCGCGAGAACATGCCCGCCTACGCCACGCCGGGAAGCGCGGGCCTGGACCTGCGCGCCTGCATCGATGCGCCGCTGACGCTGGAGCCCGGCCAATGGCAACTGGTGCCCATGGGCATGGCCATGTACCTCAAGGACCCCGGCTACGCCGCCATGATCCTGCCGCGCTCGGGCATGGGCCACAAGCACGGCATCGTGCTGGGCAACCTGGTCGGCCTGATCGACAGCGACTACCAGGGCCAGCTCATGGTCAGCGCCTGGAACCGCTCGGCCACGGCCTTCACGCTGCAGCCCATGGACCGCCTGGCCCAGCTGATCATCGTGCCCGTGGTGCAGCCCAGCTTCAATGTGGTCGAGGAGTTCGAGTCGGCTTCCGAGCGCGGTGCGGGCGGCTACGGCTCCACCGGCAAGCAATAAGGCTTTCCGCCAGACATCGCCCGCAGCTGCGCTGCCAGGGCATCGCTTCAGGGAGGAGTCCGCATGGCCAGGCCATCCCGGCGCACGCGCCATCGCCCATCCGCGTCGTGGACGCGCGTGGTGCTCACGCAGGAAGACCGCATGCGCCGCCGCCTGCAGCAGCGCCACTGGCTGCGACTGCATGCGGCGTTGACGGGCGGCCTCAGCCTGGCCGGCATGTCGCTGCTGAGCCTGGCCTTGCTGCATGCGGGCGTGCACAGCATGGCGCTGCGCTACGGCGTGGCCCTGGTCTGCGGCTATCTGCTGTATCTGCTGCTGGTACGCCTGTGGGCCGAGTGCATGCTGCGCCGCGACTGGGATGGGCCGGATGTGCCCGATGCCGCGCCCGGCGGCAGCGGTTCTTCACCGGCCCGCACGCCCGAGGCTGGCGGATTCGAGAGCGGGCAGGGCGGCTCTTATGGCGGCGGTGGCTCCAGCGGCAGCTGGGACGACGGCGGTGCCATGTCCGAGGCCGCTTCCTCGGCGTCGCAAGGCTTTGACGTGCCCGGCATCGATGGGCTGGACGAAGGTGCTGTCGTCCTGGTGCCCGTGCTGCTGGTGTTTGCGGCGCTGCTGGTCGCGGTCACGGGCGCCGGGTCGCTGCTGTGGCTGGTCTTTGGGGCCGACCTGTTCCTGGCTGTGGCGGTGGAGGTGGCCTTTGCGCTGCTGATGGCGCGCACGCTCTACGTGGTGGAGCGCGAAGGCTGGCTGCTGGCCGCGCTGCGCCTGAGCTGGAAGCCGGTGCTGGGCGCGCTGGTGGGCGCCGTGGCGCTGGGTGCTGCGGCCGACTGGCTGTTTCCCCAGGCAGACACCCTGGTGCAGGTGCTGCGAGCGCTGAGAGGGGGGTGAGCCGCTGTCCTGCGGCCTCCCGCGCTCATGCCTCTCGTCGCGCTCCGGGCAGGTGCAGCTGCATGCGCAGGCCGCCCAGCGGCGAGCGGCTGGCTGCAATGCTGCCGCCATAGGTCTGCACCAGGTCACGCACGATATCCAGGCCCAGGCCTGCGCCGGGCCTGCGCTCGTCCAGGCGCTCGCCGCGCTCGAAGATGCGGTCGAGGTCGGCGTCTTCGATGCCAGGGCCGTCATCGTCCACCGTCAGCAGCAAGGGGCCGCCGGCCTGATCGTGCTCCAGGCCCTGGACTTCCAGGCTCACGGCCTGGGCTGCCCATTTGCCGGCGTTGTCCAGCAGGTTGCCCAGGATTTCCATCAGGTCCTGGCCGTCGCCCAGAAAGTCCCAAGGCTGCGCATCCCTCTTCAGCGTGAAGCGGATGCCGCGTCCGGCATGCAGGCGCTCCATGGTCCGCACCAGCGAGGCCAGTGGCGGCTCCAAGGGCGTGCGCAAGCCGGTCGCCTGGCGCGCTGCGGCGCGGGCCCGGGCCAGATGGTGGTCCACCTGGCGGCTGGCGCTGGTCACCTGCTCGCGCACCAGTTCGGCCAGCGCTCCGCTTTCCTGCGCGGCGGCGTTGCCAAGAATCGACAGGGGCGTGTTCACGGCATGGGCCAGATTGCCGGCCTGCGTGCGCGCGCGCTGGACCATGTCGGCGTTCACATCCAGCACATGATTGAACTCCTGCACCAGGGGGCGCAGTTCCTGCGGAAACCGGCCTTCAAGGCGCGGCGTGGCGCCCTTGCGCACGTCGGCCAGGCCTGTGCGCAGTAACTGCAGCGGCCGCAGCGCCAGGCGCAGCTGCAGCACCACGGCCAGAGCCAGCCCGGCCGCCAGCGTGCCCAGTGCGGCGATCAGCATGGTGGTGAAGCGCTGCATGGGCTCGGCCAGCAGGGCGCTGTCGGCCGCAACGATCAGGCGCAACGGCGGCGCCTCGGCTTCGGGCAATTGCAGGGGGCGTGCCACGGCCACGAGCGGGTGGCCCTGGCCATCGGGCAGCATGCCCGTGCTCAACGCCGTGTCCTCGTGGTGCTCATCCGGGCGACCGGCATCGGCACGGAACTGGCGCCAGTCCAGTGTCTGGTCCCACAGCGAACGAGAGCGCAGCAGGCCGGCCTTCTCGGGTGGGCCCGCCCCATCGCTCACCTGGTCGATCTGCCAGTACAGGCCCGACAGCGGTTGCGCCAGGCGCGGATCGCCCACGGCCAGTCCGACTTCGATGCGCCCGCCGGGCAGGCTGTTGACGGCTGCGCTGAGCTGGTCGAGCTGCAGCACCAGCTGCGCCTGCAACTGCTGCGCGATGTGATCGCGGAACAGTCCGCGCAGTCCCCAGCCGGCCAGCAGCACGGCCGCCAGCACCCAGGCCAGCGTGCCGGCCAGCAGGCGCAGGCGCAGCGAATCACCGAGCCGGGATACCTGTCTTTCCTGTGGTGCGTTCATGCAGCGGGCGCGCCTTCCACCAGCCGGTAGCCCATTCCGCGCACGGTTTCTATGCTTCCGGCCGGCAGTTTCTTGCGCAGGCGGCCGACGAAGACCTCGATGGTGTTGGAGTCGCGGTCGCTGTCCTGCGGGTAGATGTGTTCGGACAGCTCGGTGCGCGATATCACCTGGCCCACGCGCTGCATCAGCAGGGCCAGCACCTTGAATTCATGGCTGGTCAGCGTGAGCGGCTGGCCCGCCACGCTCACACGCGCCTGGCGCGAGTCCAGCACGATGGGGCCGCATTGCCACTGGGCGCTGGCGTGCGGGCTGAGCCGGCGCAGCAGGGCGCGCAGGCGGGCCATCAGCTCTTCCATGTGGAAGGGCTTGGCCAGATAGTCGTCGGCGCCGGCATCCATGCCGGCCACCTTCTCATGCCAGGCGCCGCGCGCCGTGAGGATCATCACCGGCATGACCCGCCCTTGTTCGCGCCAGGCGCGCAACACCGTCAGGCCATCGCGCACGGGCAGGCCCAGGTCCAGCACGGCGGCATCGAACTCCTCGACCTCGCCCAGGTACTGGGCCGTTGCGCCGTCGGCCGCCGTCTCCACCGTATGCCCGGCCTGCTGCAGCGCCTGCACGAGCTGGCTGCTCAGCGTGGGTTCGTCTTCCACCACGAGGATTCGCATCTGCGTCTAGTCCTTGCGCTTGAAGCTCAGCACCTTGCCATCGCGTGCATCGATCTTGAGCTTGGCCACGCGGCCGCCCGATTGCAGCAGCCGGATCTCGTAGATGAAGCGGCCGTCGTCATGCTCGAACTCGACCTTGATGACCTGGCCCTGGTAGTCGCGCTCGACCTGGTCGAGCACGGTGCGCAGCGGCAGCACGCGGCCTTGCTGCAGGGCCTGGCGAGCGAGTTCATGGTCGCTGTCGCCGGCATCCGAGGGCGTGGTCCAGGAGGCCAGTGCCGCCGCCATCAGCAGCAGCGAGGCCAGCAGCATCCAGGACCTGCGAGGAATGGAGAAGGATGGAGTGGGCATGGAAAACTTTATAGCCCAGCGTGGATGAACCTCGGATGAACGGCTGCTTCAGCTTGCGTTCATGGCCTGCATCGAACAATGGCTGCACGCCGTCGCAATCCACCGGAAACGAAGGCGCAGCAGCCGGCAGATGCGGCCTTTTCAGATGCATCGCCAGCCCAATCGCCGACCCAATCGCCGGCCCAGACGCCGGCCCAGACGCCGACCTTCACATGCCAAGGAGAACCTCATGCCTTCCATCCGACAACTGATTTCCCGCGCTGCACGCCATGGCCTGACGGGCCTGGGCATTGTTCTGATCGCCACTGCCGGGCTGGTCGCCCAGATGCAGGCCCAGGCCGCCGCCACGGGCGGTCCTTCGGTGACCGTGCAGGCCGGCGAAGCCGTGGCCACCACGGTGGCCTCCGTGCGCGGCGCCTTCCAGGGGCCGGGCCTGAGCATTCGCGAAGTCTTCGAGCGCATGGAAGGCCTGGGCTACCGCGACCTGCGCGAGATCGAGTGGGAAGACGGCCTCTACCAGGTCAAGGGCCAGACCAGCGATGGCCGTCCCGTGAAGCTCTATGTCGATGGCAACAACGGCAACGTGCTCAGCATTCGCGCACGCAATTGAGGCCGGGCCGGCGGGCTGATTTTTGTCAGCAAGTGTTCAGTCCGGTCGGCGCACATGCAGCCTGGGGCGTTGCAGTGGTATGCAGCCGCAGGCCGGGTCGGCGGCTGCCCTTGATCGATCCACGGACAGTACACAGGAGATTTCCATGCCCCCTTCCATTCATCGCTTGGGCGCCATCGGCACCAGCTGCATTGCAGCGCTGATGCTCAGCGCCTGCGCGGGCTATCCACAGCAGGGCGGATATCCGGGTGGCGGCTACCCTGCAGGTGGCTATCCCGCTGGCGGATATCCCGCCGGGGGCTACCCCAGCGGGGGCTATCCCGGCAGCGGCCAGCCCGGCACGGCCTATCCGGGCGGCGGTGGCTATGTGCAGCAGGGGCGCGTGACCAATGTGCAACTGGTTCAGATCCAGCAGCCCAGCGGCATCGGTGGCTCGGGCATAGGTGCCGGGGCAGTGGTGGGTGGCGTGGTCGGCGGCGTGCTGGGCCGTCAGGTGGGCAAGGGCAGCGGGCGCGACATCGCCACCATTGCGGGCGTGGTGGGCGGTGCCATGGCGGGCAATGCCATCGAGAAGAACACCGGCCCTGGCGACCTGCGCGATGTCTACCGTGTCACCGTGCAGTTGAACGACGGCAGCACGCGCGTGTTCGACTACCAGAGCAATCCGCAGCTGCGCGTAGGCGAGAGCGTGCGCGTGGACAACAACCAGCTTCTGCGCTGAGTACCAGGCTCGCTCCATGCAAAAGGGCTCCCCGAAGGGAGCCCTTTGCCATTTCAGCGCGGCAATTTCAGTGCAGCGTGTCGTTGCCCGGTGCCATGGGCTGGATGCGGAAGAAACCGGTGCCGGCCGAGCCGCGGCCGATTTCCTCCTCGGTGGCTTCGCGCACGCCTTCGACCTTCAGGTGCAGGCGCAGCGCGATGCCGGCCAGCGGATGGTTGCCGTCCAGCACCACATGCTCGGGATAGATTTCGGTCACCGTGTAGAGCAGGTCGGGCGGCACGGCGCTGCAGCCCTTGGGCAGGGCGCTGGCCTCGAAGCTCATGCCTTCTTCCAGCTCTGCCGGGAACAGGGCGCGCGGCTCCAGGAAGATCAGGCTTTCGTTGTAGTCGCCGAAGGCTTCCTCGGGCTCCAGGTGCAGGTTCAGGACCTTGCCCTGGCCGTGGCCCTGCAGAGCCTCCTCGATGCGCTTGAGCAGGTCGTCGCCGCCGACCAGGAACTCCACGGGCTCATCGAGCACGTCCAGTTCCTCGCCCAGGGTGTCCTTGAGGGTCCAGGTCAGAGCGACCACGCATTGTTCTGTGATTTCCATGGTGTGCAGCTTGTGCGGCCCATGCCGCGGTGGGGAAAAAGAAAGACCGCCGCGCGCGCCCTTGTTTGACGAAGGCGTGCCGGCGGCCGCGTTGGCGCGATTTTCCCACGGCGGCCCGGCTGCTGCGCAGGCCGGGCGGCGAGTCCTGCCGATCAGAACGGGTAGTGGCGGGGCGCGGTCTGCATGGTGATCCAGCGCGTCTCGGTGAAGGCGTCGATGCCTGCCTGGCCGCCGAAGTGGCCGTAGCCCGAGTTCTTCACGCCGCCAAAGGGCATCTGTGCCTCGTCATGCACGGTGGGGCCGTTGACGTGGCAGATGCCGGCCTCGATGCGCGCGGCCACGCGCCAGCCGCGTGCGGTGTCGCGGGTGTAGACGGACGAGGACAGGCCGAACTCGTTGTCGTTGGCCATGGCGATGGCCTGCTCCTCGCCGCGTACGCGCACGATGGCCTTGACGGGGGCGAAGGTTTCCTCGCGGAAGATCTCCATCTCGGGCGTGACGCCGTCGATCAGCGTGGCCGCCATCAGGGTGTTGGTGGCCTTGCCGCCGCACAGCAGTTTTGCGCCCTTGGCCAGCGCGTCGTCGATCAGGCGGTTGGCGCGCTCCACGGTGGCCATGTCCACCACCGAGCCCAGCACCACGGGGCCCTTGCGCGGATCGCCCAGCGGCAGCGAGGTGGCACGGGCCACGAGCTTGTCCAGGAAATCCCCGGCCACGGACTCGTCCACGATGATGCGTTCGGTGGACATGCAGATCTGGCCCGAGTTGGCGAAGGCACCGAAGGTGCAGCCGGCCACGGCGGCGTCGATGTCTGCATCGTCCAGCACCACGAAGGGCGCCTTGCCGCCCAGCTCCAGAATGGCGGGCTTGAGGTACTTGGCGCAGGTCTGGCCGATGATGCGGCCCACGCGCGTGGAGCCTGTGAAGTTCACGCGGCGCACGGCCGGGTGGGCCACCATGGCCTCGACCACGGCGCCGGCATCTTCGGGCGCATTGGTCACGAAGTTGACCACGCCGGGCGGCAGGCCGCCTTCCTGCAGGGCCTCGATGATCAGGCCGTGCGTGGCAGGGCACAGCTCCGAGCCCTTGAGCACCACGGTGTTGCCGCAGGCCAGCGGCGTGGCGATGGCGCGCACGGCCAGGATGACGGGCGCATTCCAGGGCGCAATGCCCAGCACCACGCCAGCGGGCTGGCGCACGGCCATGGCCAGGCTGCCGGGCACGTCAGAGGGAATGATCTGGCCGTTGATCTGGGTGGTCAGCGATGCGGCCTCCAGGAACATGTTGGCGGCCAGGTGCACGTTGAAGCCGGCCCAGATGCCAGAGGCGCCCGTCTCGGCGGCCATGGCGGCGGCAAAGGCCTCGGTCTTGGCCTCCAGCGCCTGCGATGCCTTCATCAGCATCTGGCGGCGTTCGGTCGGGCCCAGCGCGGCCCAGGCGGGGAAGGCCTGTTGCGCGGCTTCGACGGCGCGCACGGCATCCTGCGGCGTCGCGGCCGGGGCGCGCGTGGCCACCGATCCGTCCAGCGGATTGCGGCGCTCGAAGGTGGCGCCGTTGCCGGCCTGTGCGGCCTGGCCTGCGATGAGCATGGTTTGTTCGATCATGACTGTCTCCTTGGTATGCGGTTGTGGCCTGGGCGTTGGCGCAGCCGGGCGTGCCGGTCATCGTAGAAGCAGGCGATGGCGCAGGCAGCCCGCTGGGCGCACAAAGCGCATGACGGATCGTGCACGGGCTCCGGGGTTTACCCTTGTCCTGGCTGTCCGCGGGGAAAGCCATGGGGCGCGACGGGCCTGCACTTTCCCATAATCACGTCCATGGCCGCACACAGATCCTTCACCCGTGCGGCGAGCAGGAGAGACCGCACATGACCGATGCCATGGTGTTGAGCACCGACGGACTGCCGCCCGGCGAGACAGCGTCGGCCTGGCACGCCTGGATGTCGCGCCTGTTTGCTGGCCTGGATACCGATGTCTATGGCGATCGCCTGTTCGAAGGCCATGTGCGCGTGGCCAATGCCGGCGATGTGGTGCTGACCCGGCTGGAGGCGGGCCGCCACCGCGTCATGCGCAGCATGCAGGGCCTGCGCGCCCATGAGTCCCCCTATCTGAAGATCGTCGCGCCCTGGGAGGGCGTGGCCAGCGTGCGCCAGCACAACCGCGAGGCCAGCGTGCGCAAGGGCAGCTGGGTGATCTATGACACGGCGCAGGAGTACGAGGTCACCAACCCCGAATGGTCCGAACACCTCATCGTGATGCTGCCGCGCCAGGCCATCGTGGAACGGGGCATCCGGCTGGAAGGGCTGATGGGGCGCAATGTGGGCGGCAGCTCGGGCATTGCCCGCATCGCGCTGGAAACCATGCGCAGCACGTACCAGGAGCTGCCCGGCATGGCACCGCACCTGGCGCGCCGCGCGGGCGAGCTGCTGGTGGACATGGTCCATCTTTCGCTGCAGGAGCTGGCCGGGCAGGGCACGGCAGGCACCCAGCAACTGGCGCTGCAGGACCGCATACGCGCCCATGTGGTGGCCCATCTGCGCGATCCGGGCCTGTCGGTGGAGTCCGTGGCCGCCGCGCTCAACTGCAGCAAGCGCCATTTGCACAACGCCTTTGCGGACAGCCAGACCAGCCTGGGCGCCTTCATACAGCACAGCCGGCTGGAGCTGTGCATGCGCGAGCTGCTGCTGCCCGAGCACGCGCAGCGCACCATCACCGAAGTCGCCATGGACTGCGGCTTTGGCAGCAGCGCGCATTTCAGCCGGGCCTTCAAGGCCTATACGGGCCTGGCGCCCTCGGATTTCAGGGCCATGCGCAAGGCTGCGGGCTGAGCGTCGTCCGGCCATTTCGGGCCGGCTTGCGCTGGCGCCAGGACAGGGCAATGGCCGCATAGGACAATGCCGCCCTGTCTTTCTGCTCATTTCGGACCATTCCATGGACACCAACACCCCGCTTGCCCTGCTGGGCGGGCTTACCGCTTCCCAATTCATGCGCCGCCACTGGCACAAGAAGCCCTTGCTGGTGCGCCAGGCAATCCCGGGCTTCAAGCCCCTGATTCCGCGCGCCAGGCTGCTGGCCATGGCAGGCGAGGACGGGGTGGAATCGCGCCTGATCCAGCAGCACGACGGCGGCAGCTGGAAGCTCAGCCACGGCCCGCTGTCGCGCCGCAGCCTGCCTTCGCTGCAAAAGCCCGGCTGGACCGTGCTTGTGCAGGGCGTGGACCTGCACGACGACGGCGTGCACCAGTTGATGCAGCAGTTCCGCTTCGTGCCCGAGGCGCGGCTGGACGACCTGATGATCAGCTTTGCCACCGACCAGGGCGGCGTCGGCCCGCATTTCGACAGCTACGACGTCTTCCTGCTGCAGGCCCATGGCCGCCGGCGCTGGCGCATCGGCCGCCAGAAGGACCTGTCGCTGCAGCCCGATGTGCCGCTGAAGGTGCTCTCGCATTTCGAGCCGGAAGAGGAGTTCGTGCTCGAGCCCGGCGACATGCTCTACCTGCCCCCGAAGTGGGCCCATGACGGCATCGCCGAAGGCGAGTGCATGACGTACTCCATCGGCTTTCGCTCGCCCGCGCGCGACGAGCTGGCCCGCGAGCTGCTGCTGCGCATGTCCGACGAGCCCGATGAGCCCGAAGTGCCGGTCGTCTACCGCGATCCCGACCAGCCGGCCGTCGAAGCCCCGGGCGAGATTCCCGCCAGCCTGCACGATTTCGCCCGCAAGTCGCTGGAACGCGCGCTGGCCGAGCCGCTGGCGCTGGAGCGCGCTCTGGGCGAGTACATGACCGAGCCCAAGGCCAATGTGTGGTTCGAGCATGGCGAGGAAAACGGCATGTTCGAGAGCGTGGTCCTGGACCGCCGCACCCGCATGATGTATGACGCCAGGCACATCTTCATCAACGGAGAAAGCTATCTGGCCGGTGGCCGCGATGCCACGCTGATGCGCAAGCTGGCCGACACGCGCGCGCTGTCGCGCACCGATCTGGCCAAGGCCAGCGACGATGCGCTGGAGCTGCTGTCCTCGTGGTTTGACGCAGGCTGGGTGCGTGGCGGCAAGCTGTCCTGAACCGGGTAGACGCTGCGCCACAGGCATGCTAAGTTCGGGCATTCACTGTTGACAGCGTGCTGCTGAACAAGGGCGGACTTCGTTAGATTTGTAAAGAATTGTCTTGAGTCCGTCAGTAAATTGACAGCCACCTGCTTTTGTTACACAGTGCATGTCAAGGCAGTCAATCCACTGCCCCATCCGGACTTTGCAAGAGGATTTGTGCGGAATTGTTCTGAGGCTGTCAGTTTCGGTCAGCTTCGGGAAAACCTCCCTATAATCTGACGCGAGTCGAATGAATGTTTTGACGCGGCTTGGCCGTAGCGCTCCGGTTGCCTGCATCCGGTGTCGCAACGGCGGGGCCTCCTGTTTACTGTCTTCTTACCTACTCTCTAGGAAACTGTGATGAAGAACTCTCTGATCCTGGCTACCGTGATCGCTGCTGCAGCTCTGGCCGCTTGCGGCAAGAAGGAAGAGGCTCCGGCCCCCGCTCCCGCTCCTGCTGTTGAAGCTCCTGCACCGGCAGCTCCCGCTCCCGCAGAAGCCGCTCCTGCTGCTCCCGCCGCCGACGCAGCTGCTCCCGCAGCGCCCGCCGCTGACGCAGCTGCACCTGCCGCTCCCGCTGCTGACGCTGCTGCTGCAGACGCCGCCAAGGCTGCTGCCGACGCTGCCGCCAAGGAAGCCACCAAGCAGTAATCCGGCCTTCGCCGGTGGCACAGGCTTAGGCTTGTGCTGCGAAAAAACCGCATCCTTCGGGCTGCGGTTTTTTTTCGTCCACCAGGGCCCGGTCATGCATATCCATGGTCTATGCACGACGGCCCGGATGCAAAAAAGCCACCGGCAAGTGAATGCGCGGTGGCTGCAGGCGAGGGCGGCGGCTGCCGCCTCAATCC
The DNA here is from genome assembly GCF_050907895.1 of Delftia sp. 11MD. Classification (NCBI taxonomy): domain Bacteria; kingdom Pseudomonadati; phylum Pseudomonadota; class Betaproteobacteria; order Burkholderiales; family Comamonadaceae; genus Delftia; species Delftia sp. 11MD. Next base: position 1,742,020 of record NZ_CP194333.1, read on the forward strand.
CGACGTGAGGATCGCCTACTTCATGTCGTCGGTGATGACGCGCACGATGCGCTGGGCATTGGCCGAGGTCTCTGGCTGGCCCTGGGTGTTGAGCACGGTGACCGTGGACTTGTCGCCCTCGCTGCGCACCTGGATCTGGTACTTGACCGGCGCGGCCGCGTCGGGCGAGCGGCTGAACAGCTTGCTGAAGAATCCCTTGGGCTCGACCTTGGCATCGGGCGCCACATAGCGCACGAAGTAGATGCCGCGGCTGCGGTCGCGGTCTTCCACGGTGAAGCCCGTGCGGTCCAGGGCCACGCCGACACGGCGCCATGCGCGGTCAAAGCCTTCGTCGATCTGCAGCACGGGCTGTCCGTTGGCGGATTCCATGCGCACGCTGCCGGTGGCGGCTGCCGTGGTGGTGTTGGCCTTGGCCACGGCGTCGGCCTGCTCCTGGCTCACGCCGAGCTTGACCATCAGGCGGCGCAGGAATTCGGTTTCCAGTTCCGGATCGGAGGGGCGCGGCTGCCAGATGGTCTGGTCCTTCTGGGCGCTGGTGTACACCTCCTGCATGCCGCGGTGCGTGATGTAGACCTCGGTGGAGCCGTCGGCCGAGCGCTCCAGGCGGGTGCGGAACCTGTCGCGCTCGCTGGTGGAGTACAGGCCGTCGAAGACCTTGCCCAGCGTCTTGCGGATCACGTCCTGCGGGATCTTGGCGCGGTTCTCGGCCCAATCGGTTTCGATGATGCCGAGCTGGCGGTCTTCGGTGGTGAAGATGAAGCCGTTTTCCAGCCAGAAGTCGCGCACGGGCTCCCACAGCTGGTCGGCCGGACGCTTGATCACCAGCCAGCGCTGCTCGCCATTGCGCTCGATGCGCACATCGCCCAGGGCGGCGGTGGCCGTTCGGCCCTCTGCCGGCTTTTGCGCCTTGGAGTTGGCTTCCATGGCGGCGGCGGAGACCACGCCGCCGGGCACGGCGTAGCGGGAGTCCGTGGACAGCTGTGTCAGGTCTGGCGGGACTTCCAGGGTGGGCGCCTGCTGCTTGCCGGCGCTCTTGTAGTCGATCTTGCTCTCTTGGAACGTGGTCGTGCAGGCTGTCAGGCCGATGGCCAGGCTCAGCAGGCTCAGACGTGCAATGGGCTGTTTCACGCGAATATCCTTGGTGCGTTCGGTCGGTGGGGCGGGGCGCCTCACAGCAGGCCAGCGGAGCTCAGGGCGGCTTCCACGGTGGCTTCCAGATTCTTGCTCAGGGGTGTCATTGGCAGGCGCATGGCCGGGCCGCAAAGGCCCAGGCGGGCTGCGGCCCACTTGACGGGAATGGGGTTGGCCTCGACGAAGAGGTTCTTGTGCACAGGCATCAGGCGCATCTGGATGTCCATGGCGGTGCGCACGTCGCCGGCCAGGGCCGCCTTGCACAGATCGCTCATCAGGCGCGGCGCCACGTTGGCCGTGACGCTGATGTTGCCGTGGCCGCCGCACAGCATCAGTGCCACAGCGGTCGGATCATCGCCGGAGTACACGCCGAAGCCTTCGGGCACTTCACGGATCAGCCACTGGGCGCGTTCGATGTTGCCCGTGGCTTCCTTGATGCCGATGATGGCGGGAATCTGCGCCAGGCGCAGCACGGTGTCGTGCTGCATGTCGGCCACCGAGCGGCCGGGCACGTTGTAGAGCACCACAGGCAGGTCGCCCACCGCTTCGGCAATGGCCTTGAAATGCTGGTACTGGCCTTCCTGCGTGGGCTTGTTGTAGTAGGGCACGACCTGCAGCTGGCTGTCGGCACCGACCTTCTTGGCGTAGCGGGCCAGCTCGATGGCCTCGTGCGTGCTGTTGGCGCCGCAGCCTGCCATCACGGGAACGCGGCCCGCAGCCTGCTCGACGGACACGCGGATGATTTCGCAGTGTTCCTCCACGTTGACGGTGGGGGATTCGCCTGTCGTTCCCACCACGCCGATGCAGTCCGTGCCCTCGGCCACATGCCAGTCGATGAGTTTTCGCAGCGCCGGGTAGTCAACACTACCGTCCTCGTGCATGGGCGTGATGAGGGCAACGATGCTGCCAGTGAGAGCGACGGAGGAGGATGTCATGTCCGCAAGAAAAAACGGGAAAGGATCATTCTAACGAGTGTCGGAGGCAGGCCCAAGGCGGTCGCCTGTAGGGATTCAGGCGATTGCAGAGCCTGACGCCTTCTGATGCGCCAGCATGGCCACGGGTTCCCGGCCTGTTGCATCGGGGCGCAGTGCCGCGATGCGCTGGACCATGCGATCGGGCTCGCCCAGCTGGCCGTGCTCGTAGGCCACGATGTGCCAGCCCGCGCAGGCCTGCAGCAGCTCGCCGGGCGCCAGCAGGAAATCGGGCCGGGAAGGCTTGCCGAAGGCCTCGTTGCCCTGGGCAAAGGTTTCGTACAGCAGCACGCCGCCGGGTGCCACGCTGCCCAGCAGCGCCGGCCACAGCGGGCGCCACAGATAGTGGGTCACGACCACGGCGCCGAACTGCCTGCCGGGCAGGGGCCAGGGGCCGTTTTCAATGTCGGCGCACAGCAGCTCGCCCACGCCCTGCAGGCCGGCCAGGGCCTGGGCGTCGCGGTCCACGCCCGTCACTGCATGGCCGCGTGCATGGAACCAGCGCATGTGGCGGCCAGGGCCGCAGGCCACGTCGAGCACGGTGGCCTCGGGTGCCAGAAGATGCGACCAGCGTTGGATCCAGGGCGAAGGCGGCGTGGCTGCGTGCATGTGAAATCTCGGAAATGAATTGAAAGCGGCCGCCATTGTGCCGCCAGGCCTTTGCCGCGCTTCAATTTCAGAAGCAGGCCCAGAGCTGGTCGGCCATGCCCAGCATGAACTCGGGCTGCAGATAGAGCATGAAGACCAGGCCCAGCACCAGCAGCACGGCGGCCCACAGCGCCAGCCTGCGCAGCAGCTGTGGGCGGGGCGTGGTGGCTGTCGTCATGTCAGGCCGCCGCCTGCGCCGCACGCGGCCTTGCCACCGGGGCTTCGCGTATCGGCAGGTTCAGCAGGCCGGCGGCCACGCCCAGGCCGATGGCCAGGTACCAGACCACCTGGTAGCTGCCGGTGTGGTCATACAGATAGCCGCCCAGCCAGACACCCAGGAAGCTGCCGACCTGGTGGCTGAAGAACACCATTCCGCTCAACATGGACAGATGCTGCACGCCGAAGATCTGGGCCACGGTGGCATTGGTCAGCGGCACGGTGGACAGCCACAGCAGTCCCATGGCGGCCGAGAAGATGTAGACCGACCAGGGCGTCAGCGGCGCGAGCAGGAAGAGCACGATCACCACCGAGCGCGTGAAGTAGATGGTGGACAGCAGGTAGCGCTTGGGCAGGCGCTGGCCCAGGTTGCCGGCCACATAGGTGCCGACGATGTTGAACAGCCCCACCAGCGCCAGCGAGATGCTGGCCACCTGCGGTGCCAGGCCGTAGTCCTTGAGGTAGCTGGGCATGTGCACGCCGATGAACATCACCTGGAAGCCGCAGACGAAGTAGCCAGCCGTCAGCAGCACGAAGCTGGGTGTGCGCAGGGCCTCGGCCACGGCCTGGGCTGCGCTCTGGTCGCGCACGGGCCGGGTATTGCCGGCCGTGAAGCCCGGCTCGCGCAGGCCGAAGGCCAGCGGAATGATCATCAGGGCACACAGCGACAGCAGCAGCAGGGCGTTGGACCAGCCGAAGTTCGAGATCAGGCTGCCTTCCACGGGCACCATGAAGAACTGGCCGAAGGAGCCCGCCGCCGCCGTCACGCCCATGGCCCAGCTGCGCCGCGCCACGGGAATCTGGCGGCCCAGCACGCCGTAGATCACGGCATAGGTGGTGCCGGCCTGGGCTGCGCCTATCACCACGCCGGCCGTCAGGGCGAACCAGGTTGTCGTGGGCGCCATGGCCATGCCGGCCAGGCCCAGCGCATACAGCAGCGCGCCCACCAGGAGCACGCGGAAGGCGCCGAAGCGGTCGGCCAGCATGCCGCCGAAGATGCCGAGCACGCCCCAGGACAGGTTCTGGATGGCAATGGCCAGCGCGAAGGACTCGCGCGTCCAGCCCATCTCCTGGGTGATAGGCTGCAGCCACAGGCCGAAGCCGTGCCGGATTCCCATGGACAGCGTCACGACTGCGCCCCCGCACAGCAGTATCTGCACCATGGACATGGGTTGGTTGTTTTTGTGCATGCGGCAAACTTTAGCGAAACTCCGGGTTTTGCGCTGCGACGCATGGGTCGCCCATGCGCCAGCGCGGCACTTCGTAGCCCTTGGCGGCACTGGCCTTTTCGGGATAGTCAATGTCAATGACTGTGAATGTATCCAGCACTGAGCCGGGCTGCGCACTACAATCCGCCCCCATGGCAGTCAAACCATCTCCCACTTCCGCCAGCGAATACTCCGAAGGCTCGATACGCGTGCTCAAGGGCCTGGAGCCCGTCAAGCAGCGTCCCGGCATGTACACACGCACCGACAACCCCCTGCATGTGCTGCAGGAGGTGATCGACAACGCGGCCGACGAGGCGCTGGCCGGCTTCGGCAAGAAAATCCGCTTCACCCTGCATTCCGACGGCTCCTACAGCGTCGAGGACGACGGCCGGGGCATCCCCTTCGGCATGCACCCCGAGGAAAAGGCGCCCGTGGTGGAGCTGGTCTTCACCCGCCTGCATGCGGGCGGCAAGTTCGACAAGGGCAAGGGCGGCGCCTACAGCTTCTCGGGCGGCCTGCATGGCGTGGGCGTCTCGGTCACGAATGCGCTGGCCACGCGCCTTGAGGCCTGCATCCACCGCGAGGGCAAGGTGGCCACCATCGCCTTCTCGGGCGGCGACGTGGTCGAGCCCCTGCAATCGCGGCCGCTGGCCGCGGGCGAACGCAAGCAGGGCACGACCGTGCGCGTGTGGCCCGATGCCCGCTACTTCGAATCCTCCCAGCTGCCCATGGGCGAGCTGATGCATCTGCTGCGCAGCAAGGCCGTGCTCATGCCCGGCGTGTCGGTGACCCTGGTCAACGAGAAGACGCGCGACACCCAGACCTGGCAGTTCAAGGGCGGCCTGCGCGACTATCTGCAGCAAAGCCTGCATGGCGAGGCCGTCATCCCCCTGTTCGAAGGCGAGGGCTTTGCCGACCGCAACCACGACAGCTTTGCCGAAGGCGAGGGCGCCGCCTGGTGCGTGGCCTTCACCGAGGATGGCGCGCCGCTGCGCGAAAGCTATGTCAACCTGATCCCCACCACGGCCGGCGGCACGCACGACAGCGGCCTGCGCGACGGCCTGTTCCAGGCGGTCAAGGCCTTCATCGAGATGCATTCGCTGCTGCCCAAGGGCGTCAAGCTCATGCCTGACGACGTCTTCGCGCGCGCCAGCTACGTGCTCAATGCCAAGGTGCTGGACCCGCAGTTCCAGGGCCAGATCAAGGAGCGCCTGAACTCGCGCGATGCCGTGCGCCTGGTCAGCGGCTACGTTCGCCCTGCGCTGGAGCTGTGGCTCAACGAGCATGTGGAATGGGGCCGCAAGCTGGCCGAGATCGCCATCAAGGCCGCCCAGACCCGCCAGAAGGCGGGCCAGAAGGTCGAAAAGCGCAAGGGCTCGGGCGTGGCCGTGCTGCCCGGCAAGCTCACCGATTGCGAAAGCCGCGACCTGAGCCTGAACGAGGTCTTCCTGGTCGAGGGCGACTCGGCCGGCGGCAGCGCCAAGATGGGACGCGACAAGGAAACCCAGGCCGTGCTGCCCCTGCGCGGCAAGGTGCTCAACACCTGGGAAGTCGACCGTGACCGCCTGTTCGCCAACAACGAGATCCACGACATCTCGGTGGCCATCGGCGTGGACCCGCATGGCCCCCATGACACGCCCGACCTGTCCGGCCTGCGCTACGGCAAGATCTGCATTCTTTCGGATGCCGACGTGGACGGCTCGCACATCCAGGTGCTGCTGCTCACGCTGTTCTTCCGCCACTTCCCCAAGCTCATCGAGGCCGGCCACATCCATGTGGCGCTGCCGCCGCTGTTCCGCGTCGATGTGCCTGCGCGCGGCAAGAAGCCAGCAGCCAAGATGTACGCGCTGGACGAGGGCGAGCTGACCGCCATCCTCGACAAGTCCGCGAAGGATGGCGTGCCGCGCGAGAAATGCCAGATCAGCCGCTTCAAGGGCCTGGGCGAGATGAATGCCGAGCAGCTGTGGGAAACCACGCTCAACCCCGACACGCGCCGCCTGCTGCCCGTGCAGTTCATGAATCTGGACTTTGCGGCGGCCGAGCAGGTCGTCACCAAGCTGATGGGCAAGGGCGAGGCTGCGGCGCGCCGCGAGCTGATGGAGTTGCACGGCGACGCCATCGAAGTGGATATCTGATCCCCATGCCCCTGCGCCCGGCTGCCCCACAGCACCTTCCGCACCGCCCGCACCCTGCGCGCGCCGCTGCCGCGCGTGCGCTTGCAGCGCTGGGCGCGGCCCTGGCGCTGTGGGGGGGGGCGCAGCCCGCGCATGCCGATCTCTGGGCCTTCGTGGACGAGCGCGGCATCACGCACTTCGCCGCGCAGGCGCTGGACGAGCGCTACAAGCTCTACTTCCGCGGCTCGCTGTATGACAGCACCGAGCAGGGACTCAAGCCCCCGCTGGTGGAAGCCGAGGCCGCTGCCGACGATGACGGCGGCAGCGATGCCGGGCGCAGGCTGCAGGCGAGCACGCGGATGCAAAGCTTCTTCGACATCTCGCCGCGCTACAAGAGCGTGCGCGGCCATCTGCGCAAGGCGGCGGACCACACGGGGGTGGACTACGACTTGCTCAAGGCCGTGATTGCCGTCGAGTCGGGCTTTGACGCGCAGGCCATCTCGCCCAAGGGCGCAGTCGGCCTGATGCAGCTGATGCCGGCCACGGCCCAGCGCTTCGGCGTGGAGGCCAGCCGCCAGCGCAGCGTGCAGCAGCAACTGGCCGACCCGGCCGTCAACGTGCCGGCCGGCGCGCGCTACCTCAACCATCTGATGGGGCTGTTCCCCGGGCGGCTGGACCTGGTGCTGGCCGCCTACAACGCGGGCGAGGGTGCCGTGCGGCGTGCGGGGCAGGCCATTCCTCCCTATCAGGAAACCCGCAATTACGTGAAGGCCGTGCTCGGTATCTACGAGCAGCTGCAGGGCGGGCGCCAGCGTGCGGGCCAGGCAGCGCCTGCGGTGGCGGCACAGCCTGGCACAGCGCCCCGGATACGGATGACCTTGTCCACAGGGCTGCCATCGCCGCGATGAGCGGCCTTCACTGCATTTATTGAGATCACGAATTTCTTCATGAGCGATCAAAACACTCTGGATCTGGCCCAACAGGCGGCCGGCGATGCCCTGGACCTGGGCCAGTACGCACAGCGCGCCTACCTTGAATACGCACTGTCGGTCGTCAAGGGCCGGGCACTGCCCGATGTCACCGACGGCCTCAAGCCCGTGCAGCGGCGCATTCTGTATGCCATGGACCGCATGGGCCTGAGCTACAGCGGCCCCAACCACAACACGGCGGCCAAGCCCGTCAAAAGCGCGCGCGTGGTCGGCGATGTGCTGGGTCGCTTTCACCCGCACGGCGACCAGTCGGCCTACGACGCGCTGGTGCGCATGGCCCAGGACTTCAACCAGCGCTATCCGCTGGTCGATGGCCAGGGCAATTTCGGCAGCCGCGACGGCGACGGCGCAGCGGCCATGCGCTACACCGAGGCGCGCCTGTCCAAGATCACGGGCCTGCTGCTCGACGAGATCGACATGGGCACGGTGGACTTCGTGCCCAACTACGACGGCAGCACGCAGGAGCCGCAGCAGCTGCCCGCGCGCCTGCCGTTCGCCCTGCTCAACGGCGCCAGCGGCATTGCCGTGGGCCTGGCCACGGAAATCCCCAGCCACAACCTGCGCGAGGTGGCCGACGCCTGCGTGGCCCTGATCAAGCGGCCGCAGCTCAGCGACGAGGAACTGTTCCAGATCATCCCCGGCCCCGACTATCCGGGCGGCGGGCAGATCATCAGCAGCGCCTCCGACATCCAGGATGCCTACCGCACGGGGCGCGGCAGCCTCAAGCTGCGCGCGCGCTGGAAGATCGAGGAGCTGGCGCGCGGCCAGTGGCAGATGGTGGTGACCGAGCTGCCGCCCGGCGTCTCTGCGCAGAAGGTGCTCGAAGAGATCGAGGACATCACCAACCCCAAGGTCAAGACCGGCAAGAAGGCGCTGAGCCAGGAACAGACCCAGCTCAAGGCCAGCATGCTGGCGGTGCTCGATGGCGTGCGCGACGAGTCCAGCAAGGATGCGCCCGTGCGCCTGGTCTTCGAGCCCAAGACCGGCAAGGTGCCGCAGCAGGAGCTGGTCACGGCGCTGCTGGCGCATACCAGCCTGGAGTCGTCCAGCTCCATCAACCTGACCATGATCGGCCTCGATGGCCGGCCGGTGCAGAAAAGCCTGCGCCTGATGCTCGAGGAATGGATCGCCTTCCGCCAGACCACGGTCACGCGGCGCAGCCAGCACCGGCTGGCCAAGGTGCTGGACCGCATCCACATCCTCGAAGGCCGCCAGGCCGTGCTGTTGAACATCGACAAGGTCATCGCCATCATCCGGGCCAGCGACGAGCCCAGGCAGGCGCTGATCGATGCCTTTGCGCTGTCCGAGCGCCAGGCCGACGACATTCTGGAAATCCGCCTGCGCCAGCTGGCGCGGCTGGAGGCCATCAAGATCGAGCAGGAACTCAAGGAACTGCGCGTCGAGCAGGGCAAGCTCGAAGACATCCTGGGCAGCGAGAGCGTCATGCGCCGCCTGATCTGCAAGGAGATCGAGGCCGACGCCAAGCAGTTCGCCGATGCGCGCCGCACGCTGATCCAGGAAGAAAAGAAGGTGGTCGCCGAAGTCAAGGTGGTCGATGAGCCCGTGACGGTCATCATCTCGGACAAGGGCTGGGTGCGCACGCGCCAGGGCCATGGCGTCGATGCGGGCACGCTCAGCTTCAAGGCCGGCGACAGCCTGCACGGCACCTTCGAGTGCCGCACGGTGGACCAGCTGCTGGCCTTCGGCAGCAATGGCCGGGTCTATTCGGTGCCGGTGTCGCAGCTGCCCGGCGGGCGCGGCGATGGCCAGCCCGTGACCACGCTCATCGAGCTGGAGGCCGGCACCCAGATCCTGTACTACTTCGCGGGAGCCGAAGGAACGGCGCTGCTGCTGTCGGGGTCGGGCGGCTACGGCTTCGTGGCCATGGTGGGCGACATGGTCTCGCGCCAGAAGGCGGGCAAGGCCTTCGTGACGCTGGCCGACGGCGAGACGCTGTGCGCCCCGTCCACGGCCTACGGCGTGCCCATGGGTGCACGCGCCGAGCCGCAGGAAGGCGAGCAGGGCGCGGGCCTGCTGCTGCCGGCCACGCATGTGATCTGCGCCTCCACGGGCGGCCGCATCCTCACCTTCGAGATCGCCAGCCTCAAGCACATGGCCAAGGGCGGCCGCGGGCTGATGCTGCTCGACCTGGAGGACAAGGACACCCTGGCGGGCGCTGCCGCCTACACGCGCAGCATCCGCATCGATGGCCTGGGCCGCGGCGGCAAGGAGCGCAGCGAGACGCTGGAGATCCGCAGTCTCAACAATGCCCGTGGCACGCGCGGCCGCAAGGGCAAGTCGGCCGACCTGGGCTTCAAGCCGCAAAGCGTGACGCGCGTGGAGTAAAGAGCGCATCTGCCCCTGCAATGCCTTCCGCGAAAGGGGTGGATCAGGGGTTTTCTCTGGGTTTTTCCGACCTCCGGGCCCTGCTGCAGGCCTCAACATGGAGTCTTCCAACATGAGGGAGACTGGATATGCTGCGACTTCGCATGGCACACAAGCTGTGGCTTGCCGTGGCCGCCATCGTGGTGGCGCTGGTGGGCGTGGTCGGCTTGTCGGGTTATCGCTCGGCCCAGGTCCAGGCCCGGTCCGAGGTTGTCACCCAGGAGATGCAGGCGCGGGTCCAGGCCGCCGTGCGCTGGATGGGGCTGACCGAAACCAATGCGGCCCGCACCCAGGCCCTGGTGGTCAGCAGTGATGCTGCCGTCGAGGCCGAGTTCAAGGACGTGATCAGCGCCACCTCGGCGCGGATCACCGAGGTGCAGAAATCACTGGAAGCCATGCCCCTGTCCGACGCAGACAAGGCGCAGATGGCCAGGATTGCGGCAGCCCGCAAGACCATGATCGAACTGCGTGCCCAGGCACGCCAGCTCAAGGCCGACGGCCGGCAGGAGCAGGCGTTGGCCCTGGTCAAGCAGTCCTACAACCCTGCCGTGGATGCCTATCTGCAGACGCTGCGCGACTTCGTGCAGATGCAGGAGCAGGTGGTGCGCAGCAGCCAGGAAGAGACGGCAGCCTCGCGCAGGCTCACCGTGGGTTTTGCCGCTGCGGCCGTGGGCGTGCTGCTGCTGTGCATCGTCATCGGCGCCCATTTCCTGATTGCCAGCATCCGCCGTCCCCTGGCCCAGGCCAGGGAACTGGCCGAACGCATTGCCGCAGGCGACCTGAGCGCAGCCGCGCAGGGGCAGACACAGCGCGCTGACGAATTCGGCGACCTGCTGCGCTCGCTGCAGGCCATGAGCGAATCGCTGTCGGGCATGGTGCAGCAGGTGCGCCAGAGCACGGACAGCATTGCCATCGCCAGTGCCGAGATTGCCACCGGCAACCACGACCTGTCCGTGCGCACCGAGCAGACCTCCAGCAACCTGCAGGAGACCGCGGCCGCCATGGAGCAGTTCACCAGCACGCTGCAGCAAAGCGCCAGCAGTGCGCAGCAGGCCAGCAGCCTGGCGGCGGGCGCGTCACAGGTGGCCCAGCGCGGCGGTGAGGTCGTGGCCCGGGTGGTCGAGACCATGAAAGGCATCAACGACAGCAGCCGGCAGATTGCCGACATCGTCGGCGTCATCGACTCCATTGCCTTCCAGACCAATATCCTGGCGCTGAACGCCGCCGTGGAGGCGGCCCGCGCCGGCGAGCAGGGCCGGGGCTTTGCCGTGGTGGCCAGCGAGGTGCGCACGCTGGCCCAGCGCAGCGCGGCGGCTGCCAAGGAGATACGCCAGCTCATCGGCGCTTCGGTGGAACGGGTGGAGGACGGCGCCCGCCTGGTGGGCGATGCCGGCACCACCATGGAGGGCATCGTGCAGTCCGTGCAGCGCGTGGCCGACACCATCGGCGAGATCACGGCGGCCTCTTCGGAGCAAAGCGCGGGCGTGGCCCAGGTCAATCAGGCCGTGGGACAGCTGGACCAGATGACGCAGCAGAACGCGGCCCTGGTCGAGCAAAGCGCGGCCGCGGCGCAAAGCCTGCGTGAGCAGGCCGAGCAGCTGTCGCGCACGGTGGCGGTGTTCAAGGTGGCGCACCTGGCGCCCTCGCCGACGACGCTCGCAAGGCAGGCTGCGCCGGCGGTGCGCACTGCGCACAGCGCGGCCGCAGCGCCAAGGCGGCCGGCAGCAGCCGTGGCGCCTGCGGCTGTCGGGCCGGTTGCCGCGCGGCCTGCCGCAGCAAGGGAGGCGGCGCCCAAGTTGGCCTCGGCGCCCCGGCCCGCCGCACCGGCAGCCGAGGATGGCCAATGGGAGAGTTTCTAGCCGCCTGCGAGCACGGCGGCGCCGTGCGGCGGCATGCCGATCAGGCCAGTTCGGCGATCAGCTCGATTTCCACGCAGGAGCCCAGCGGGATCTGGGCCACGCCGAAAGCGCTGCGCGCATGAGTGCCGGCATCGCCGAAGACCTGGCCCAGCAGCTCGCTGCAGCCGTTGGCCACCAAATGCTGCTCGGTGTAGTCGCCCGTGGAGTTGACCAGGCACATCAGCTTGACGATGCGGCGCACGCGGCCCAGGTCGCCGCCGGCGGCGTGCTGGAGCGTGCCCATCAGGTCGATGGCGATGGCGCGCGCGGCCTGCTGGCCGTCGGCAGTCTGCAGATCACGGCCCAGCTGGCCTGCCCAGACCTTGCCGTCCTTGCGTGCGATATGTCCGCTCAGGAACACCAGATTGCCCGTCTGCACATAGGGCACGTAGGCTGCCGCCGGGATGGCAGGCGACGGCAGTTCGATGTTCAGGGCCTTCAGTTGTTCGTAAACGCTCATCGTTGATTCCTTCGAGACAAGAAAAATCCGGCGCCAGTGCCGGGGTGGCGGACAGTGTGACACAGCCCCCGTGCACCTTGGCATGTCAGGGGCTGGGCATGCGCCAGTCTGATTCTTGTCCGAATCTGAGTCGGAGCACGGTGGCTTCGAGGCACCTGCTTTTAGCATGCCTGGATGCGCGCTGTGGCCCCTGCACCCACTCCTTCATCGTCTTCGTGGACGCCGTGGCTGCTCGGCTGCGTGGTCGGTGCCGCCTGGCAGGTCACGCAGCCGCAGCTGTGGCCGCTGTGGATGTATCTGCTGATGATGGGCCTGGCCTTGCTGTGTCTGTCAGGACAGGTCCGGCGGGCCCGGGCCGGCGGCCGCCGCGGCGCGGTCAGCGGCCTGTGGGTCGCCGCTTGCGCAGCCTCGCTGGCGGCCGGCCTGACAGGCTGGCGTGCCCAGGACTTTGCGGGCCACGCGCTGTCGCCGCAGCTGGAAGGGCGTGACCTGCGCATCGTCGGCGTCGTGGCATCGCTGCCCCAGAACATGGCCCAGGGCGTGCGCTGGCGCATGGCCGTGGAGCAGGCGCAGATCGCGGGCAGCGAAGAGGCCCTGGCGCCGTTTCCCGGGTTGATCGAGCTGTCCTGGTACGCAGCCCGGGGCCGGGCGTCCAAGGGCGCCGCAGCGTCGCTGCCCGTCTTGCGCCCGGGTCAGCGCTGGGACCTGACCGTGCGGCTCAAGCGCCCGCATGGCGCGCGCAATCCCCACGGTTTCGACTATGAGCTGTGGCAGTGGGAGCAGGGCGTGCAGGCCACGGGCTATGTGCGCGAACAGCCAGCGGCGAGCCTGCTGGCCGACACCGGCGCCTACGCCCTGCAGCGCTGGCGCCAGCAGATGCGCGAGGCCATCGTGAACCGGGCAGCCGCACTCGCGCAAGCCATGCAGCGCGTAGGCATGGACCCCGCGCAGTCGCCGCGCATGCTGGGCGTGGTGGCCGCCCTGGCCATGGGCGATCAGCAGGCCATTGCGCGTGACGATTGGACGCTGTTCCGCCATACCGGCGTGGCCCATTTGATGAGTATTTCCGGACTGCATATCACCCTGTTCGCATGGCTGGCTGCGCTGGTCGTGGGGCGACTGTGGCGTTGCAGTGCCCGGGCCTGCCTGTGGTGCCCGGCGCCGCAGGCGGCCCTGCTGGCTGGCGTGCTGCTGGCGGGCGGCTATGCCCTGTTCAGCTGGGGTCTGCCGGCGCAGCGCACGGTGTGCATGCTGGCAACGGTGGCCGCGTTGCGCGTCACAGGGCTGCGCTGGCCCTGGCCCGCCGTGTGGTGCCTGGCGCTGGCCGTGGTTGTCGTGCTCGATCCCTGGGCCCTGTGGCAGGCGGGCTTCTGGCTGAGTTTTGTCGCCGTGGGCGTGCTGCTGGCGACCGATGCACGCATGCAGGGCGCGGTGCGGCCGTCGCTGCCCGCCCGTGCCCTGGCGTTGTGGGGTGAGCAGTGGCGCATCACTCTGGCGCTGGCGCCGCTGGGGCTGATGCTGTTTGGCCAGCTGTCGCTGTCGGGGCTGCTGGCCAATCTGGCCGCGATTCCCTGGGTGACTTTCGTGGTCACGCCACTGGCCTTGCTGGGGGCCTTGTGGCCCCCGTTCTGGACGGGCGCGGCGCTGGCGCTGGCGCCGCTGCTGGAACTGCTGCAGTGGCTGGACCGGTGGGGCTGGGCCGTGTTGCAACTGCCGCAGCCGCCGCTGTGGGCGGGGTTGGCTGCGCTGGGTGCAGGCCTGGCGCTGGTGGCTCCGGTGCCGGCCGGATGGCGTTGCTGGGGCCTGGCCATGTGCCTGCCGGCCCTGTGGTGGCCGCCGGCCGCACCGGCGCATGGCGAGTTCGATTTGATGGCCGTGGACATAGGCCAGGGCAATGCCGTGCTGCTGCGCACGGCCCGGCACGCCCTGCTGTATGACACGGGTCCGCAGTACGGCATGGATAGCAATGCCGGCGAACGGGTGCTGGTGCCGCTGCTGCAGGCCCTGGGGCTGCGCCTGGATGCGCTGTGGCTCAGCCACCGCGACGGCGACCATACGGGCGGTGCCTTGGCCGTGCATGCCGCGCAGCCGCAGGCCGAGGTCTGGGGATCGGACTCCGTGATCCTGGACCCCGCTCTGGCCGGCCTGGGCGCCGTGCGCCGCTGCGAGGCCGGCCAGCAGTGGGAGTGGGATGGCGTGCAGATGCAGGTGCTGCATCCACCCGCGGGCGAACCGCTGCCGGCCGCGCAGGCCCTGGCCCACGCCAATGCGGGCAGCTGCGTGCTGCTGCTGCGTTCGGCATCCGGGGTGCAGGCCTTGCTGGCCGGCGATATCGAGGCTGCACAGGAAAGGGCGCTGGCGCAGGCCGGCGCCTTCACGCCCGTGCAGTGGCTGCTGGTGCCGCACCACGGCAGCCGCACCTCATCGAGCACCGCTCTGGTGCAGGCTCTGGCACCGCGCTGGGCCATGGTGCAGGCGGGATACCGCAGCCGTTATGGACACCCGGTCCCCGAGGTGGTGCGGCGCTATGAGGCCAACGGCTCCAGCGTGGTGCAGTCGGCCCGCTGCGGCGCAGCGCATTGGCGCTCTGCCGATCCCGCACAGCTGGTCTGCGAGCGGGAGCGGGCGCGCCGTTACTGGGACATGCATGTCACGCACGTCAGGCACATCACGCAGAGGCAGGGCGGATAGGACGGGTGCCGATGGCCGCGCAGCCGGCATATGCTGGATACCGCTTGTCCGGATTGAGGTTACCTATCGCTACACTGGTGCGATACGAGGGCTGGCCCGCAGCTTGCTTTACCTCGTACACATGCAGCGACAGGAGGTGACGAATGCATCCATTTGACGAGATGTACACGATGACGCCGTTCGACGGCAGCGATGTGCGCCTGCACTACAAGGACTATGCGCAATGGCTTGCGCGCCAGTCCGAACAGACGCTGCGAGCGCGCAGCGCCGAGGCCGAGATCATCTTCCGGCGCGTAGGCATCACGTTCGCCGTCTACGGCGACAAGGATGAAAGTGGCGCCGGCACCGAGCGCCTCATTCCCTTCGACCTGATTCCGCGCGTCATCCCGTCCCATGAATGGGAGCGCATGCAGGCAGGCCTGGTGCAGCGCGTGACGGCGCTCAACCGCTTTCTGCACGACGTCTACCACGACCAGGAAATCCTGCGCGCGGGCCTGCTGCCGCGCGAGCTGGTGCTGAACAACAGCCAGTACCGCCCCGAGATGCGGGGCCTTGCCGTGCAGGGCGGCATCTACGCCCACATCGCCGGCATCGACATCGTGCGTGCCGCCAATGCCCAGGGCGAGGGCGTGTACTACGTGCTGGAGGACAACCTGCGCGTGCCTTCGGGCGTGTCTTACATGCTGGAGAACCGCCGCATGATGATGCGGCTGTTCCCCGACCTGTTCTCCCGTCATCCCGTGGAGCCCGTGGCCCACTATCCCGACATGCTGCTGGAGACGCTGCGCGCCAGCGCTCCGGCCGGCACGCCCGAGCCCACGGTGGTGGTGCTCACGCCCGGCATGTACAACAGCGCCTACTTCGAGCACGCCTTCCTGGCCCAGCAGATGGGCGTGGAGCTGGTCGAGGGCCAGGACCTGGTGGTGGACAAGGACGTGGTCTACATGCGCACCACGCGCGGCCTGCAGCGCGTGGACGTGATCTACCGGCGCGTGGACGATGATTTTCTGGACCCCGAAGTCTTCCGTCCCACCTCCACGCTGGGCTGCCCCGGCCTCATGCGCGCCTACCGCGCGGGCAACGTCAGCATCTGCAATGCGGCGGGCACGGGGGTGGCCGACGACAAATCGGTCTATCCCTATGTGCCGGAGATGATCCGCTTCTACCTGGGCGAGGAACCCATTCTGCAGAACGTGCCGACCTGGCTGTGCCGCAAGCCCGACGACCTGCGCTACGTGCTCGACCACCTGGATGAGCTGGTGGTCAAGGAAGTCCATGGCGCCGGTGGCTACGGCATGCTGATCGGGCCTGCCGCCTCGCGCGGCGAGATAGAGGATTTCCGCCGCGCGCTCATCGCCAATCCCGGCGGCTACATCGCGCAGCCCACGCTGGCGCTGTCCACCTGCCCCACCCTGGTGGAGCAGGGCATCGCTCCAAGGCATATCGACCTGCGTCCCTTCGTGCTCAGCGGCAATCAGGTACGCATGGTGGCCGGCGGCCTCACGCGCGTGGCGCTCAAGGAAGGCTCGCTGGTGGTCAATTCATCACAGGGCGGCGGCACCAAGGACACCTGGGTGCTCGGGGCCGGTGAGTCAAACGAGGGAGGACATTGAATGCTCAGCCGTACTGCCGATCATCTGTACTGGATGTCCCGCTACACGGAGCGTGCGGAGAACACTGCCCGCATGCTCAACGTCTCCTATGACACTTCCATGCTGCCCCAGGCGCCTCAGGCGGCGCGCAAGGCCTGGCAGGGCGTGCTGTCCATCAGCGAGCTGATCCCCGCCTATGCCTCCCGCCACGGCGAGGTGCAGCGAGAGGCCGTGCTGCACTTCATGGTGCGCGACGAGAGCAACTCATCGTCCATCGCCTCCTGCCTGCGCGCTGCGCGGGAGAATGCGCGTGCCGTGCGCGGGGCGCTGACCACCGAGGCCTGGGAGACCCAGAACCAGACCTGGCTGGAACTCAAGCGCCTGCTGGCCGAGGGGGACTGGGAGCGCGATCCGGGCCAGTTCTTCGAATGGGTCAAGCACCGCTCGCACCTGTCGCGCGGCGTGACACTGGGCACCATGCTGCAGGACGAGGCCTTCCACTTCCTGCGCCTGGGCACCTTCATCGAGCGCGCCGACAACACGGCGCGCCTGCTGGACGTGAAATTCCACGCCATCGAGCGCGACTACCATGGCAGCGCGCGCAACGGAGCGTCGGGCAAAGGGGCCACGCCCTTCGACTTCTACCACTGGAGCGCGCTGCTGCGCAGCGTCTCGGCCTTCGAGGTCTACCGCAAGGTCTACCGCGACGTGATCACGCCCGAGCGCGTGGCCGAGCTGCTGATGCTGCGCAGCGACATGCCGCGCTCGCTGCTGGCCAGCATGCTGGAAGTGGTGGCCAACCTGGAAAGCGTGGCCAACGACCAGTCGCGCGAGACCCAGCGCAAGGCGGGCCGCCTGCTGGCTGACCTGCGCTATGCGCGCATCGACGAAATCCTGGCCACGGGCCTGCACGCCTATCTCACGCAGTTCCTGGATCGCGTGCACGACCTGGGTCAGGGCATCAGCCGCGACTTCCTGGTGCCTGCCTGAGCCGCCGTCGCCCAATGAACAAAGCCGCCCTCGGGCGGCTTTGTTCATTGGGGCAGGGCCATTCAGTCCTGCGCGCTGTCCAGCTCCAGCACAACGCCTTCGGCATCGCCGATGGGCACCACGTCGCAGTTGTCGCCAGGGCCTCCCCGGTCCACCACGATGAAGCGCGCGGGCGCGTTCAGGGCAATCAGCGAGTGGTGCCAGACGCCGCGGCGGTAGTTCACGCCCTGGCGTCCGTTGGTGATGAAGGCGCGCAGGTCGCCGGGCGCCACCTGCTCGCCCAGGGGCGCAACCACCACGATGAAGGGCTGGGCGTCCAGCGGCATGAAGGCCTGGCTGCCCAGGGGATGGCGCTCCATGCTCGTCAGCTGCAGGGGCAGCGCATAGGGGCGGGCGTGGAACAGGTTGATCAGCGCGTGGCCCTCGCTGCCGCCCGTGTCCACGCGGGCCAGGGCATGGTAGCGCTCGGTCATGCCGTCATTGATCAGCAGCGGCGTGTGGCCTGCACTGTCGATGACCTCGCCAAACTCGGCAAAGGCTTCGGCGGTCAGCGGTTGGACGCGCAGGCGAAGGCGGGCGGGGCGGGTCTCTGACAAGGTACTCACGAAGTATTGCCTCTTGTTTTCATACTGGTATTACCAGTTTGCTGTTGCCTGGGGATTTTGTCAAATCTGAGTGACGCCAGCCTATGTCCTGCGCGTCATTTGCGGTGGTTCGGGTAAATGCGAGTGTGCATTGGCCGGCGGGAAGGGCAACATTCGCTCCGTATTTTCAGACCGGTCATACCAGTTGATCGCAACCCTTCAACCAAGGACTTCCTGATGTCATCACTTCCCGCATCCGCCGAGGCCGCCGGCGCGGCCCCGGCGCTGTCCAGCGAAACGCCGGCCGAGGCAGCCGTCTACCGCAAGGTGGCCTGGCGCCTGCTTCCCTTCATCATGGCCTGCTACGTGGCGGCCTATCTGGACCGGGTGAACGTGGGCTTTGCCAAGCTGCACATGCTGGCCGACCTGCAGTTCAGCGAGGCCATGTACGGCCTGGGCGCGGGGCTGTTCTTCATCGGCTATTTCTTCTTCGAGGTGCCCAGCAACATGCTGATGCACCGCATAGGAGCCAAGGCCACCATCTCGCGGATCATGATCATGTGGAGCCTGATCTCGGCGGCCATGATGTTCGTGACCACGCCCACGCAGTTCTACGTGCTGCGCTTCCTGCTGGGCGCGGCCGAGGCCGGTTTCTACCCCGGCATGATCCTGTACATGACCTACTGGTTTCCCTCGTACCGGCGCGCCCGCATGGTGGCGCTGTTCATGTGCGCGATCCCGGTCTCGGGCATCCTGGGCGGACCGCTGTCGGGCGGCATCATGGACCTGATGCAGGGCGTGGCGGGGCTGCGCGGCTGGCAATGGCTGTTCCTGATCGAGGCCATTCCCTCGCTGATCCTGGGCCTGGCCGTGCTCTGGTACCTGGACAACAGCATCCGCGCAGCGCGCTGGCTGACCGAGGCGGAAAAGACCCTGCTGGAGCGCAACATCGCCCGCGAGAACGCCAGCAAGAGCGACAGCCACGTCACGCTGCGCGCACTGTTTTCCGACCCGCGCATCATCAAGATGGCCATGATCTGCTTTTGCACCGTCATGGGCCAGTACGGGCTCACGTTCTGGCTGCCCAGCCTGATCCGCCAGTCGGGCGTGGAGGGTGCCTTCCAGATCGGCCTGCTGACGGCCGTGCCGTTTTCGGTGGCCGTGGTGTCCATGAACCTTGTCAGCCGCAGCTCGGACCGCATGCGCGAGCGCCGCTGGCACCTGATCGTTCCGTTCTGCGTGGGCGCGGCGGGCCTGATGCTGTCGGCCATCTTCAGCGGCAACGTCTACCTGTCGCTGGCCGCCCTGGCGCTGGCCGCGGGCGGCAGCTTGGCAACCTCGCCACTGTTCTGGAGCCTGCCCACGGCCATCCTGTCCAGCGCAGGCGCTGCGGCCGGCATTGCGCTGATCAACTCCTTCGCCAACCTGGCCGGCTTCATCAGCCCCTACATGATCGGCCTCATCAAGGATGCGACGCAGAGCACCAATGCGGCCATGTTCGTGCTGGCCGGCGTGCTGCTGTTCGGGGCCTTCCTGACCTATACCGTGCCCGCCAAACTGGTCAACAAGTAGCGCCGGACAGGGCGCGTGAACCGGCGGGCGAGGCGCGCAGTCGCTAAGATCGGCGCACCGCCCCCGGGCCAGAGATCCGCCAACGCATGGAACCCAGCACCGCCATCAGCACACCCGCCGGCAACCCTGCCAGCACCGCCGTTGCCGGCAATGCCGCCCGCGTGATCCGCGAGTGGATCGAGGGCGGCGTGTATCCGGTGGGCTCGCTCCTGCCTTCGCAGCGCGACCTGTCGGAGCAGTTGGGCATCAGCCGCACCTCGCTGCGCGAGGCGCTGTCCACGCTGCAGGGGCTGGGCCTGGTCGTGGCCCGGCCCGGCAAGGGCATGTACGTGACCGAGGCGCCCGAGGCTGCGGCCGCAGACGCATGGCGCTTTGCCGACTCGCATGCGCTCACCGATGTCTATCAGCTGCGCTACGCGCTGGAGGGCTTTGTGGCGCGCCTGGCGGCCCTGGTGGTGCTGCCTGAGGATGTGCAGGCCCTGCAGGCCAATCTGCAGGCCATGCAGCAGAGCATAGAGCGGGCCGATTTCGTGCAGGCCACGCGACTGGATTTCGAGTTCCACCTGCAGATCGCCACTATCTCGGGCAACCATGCCATCGCCGACGTGCTGCGCGGCAGCGGCGAGGTCATGCAGGAAAGCCAGCGCCTGCCGTTCTACAAGCGGGGCGCACGGCATGCGACCACCGAGGAGCATGCGGCCATCATCGATGCCCTGTCCCGCGGCCATCCCGAGCTGGCCCAGCAGGCCATGGCCACCCACATCGTGCAGGCGGCCCAGCGCGCGGGCGTGCACTTTCCCACCGGCCTGTAGGCACGCCAGCCCGTGCCTGATCGGCCGGGTTTTTGGCCTTACCATCATCGGCGCAGCGCATTTTTTCCCTATCCACAGACCGCCCGGATGCCGATCCATGACAAGCCAAGGAAATGAACTCTGCATACTGGCAGACGCCCTAGAGGCGCAGCGCGAAGGACTCTTGCAGACATGGCGCAAGGCCGTCAGGCGGGACCCGGCGCTGACCGCTGGTGAGGCGCTTCCCCGAACCCAGCTGAACGATCACATCCCGGCCGTGCTGGCCGCGTTCGAGCAGCAACTGCGGACCCTGGGTGGTGCACCGGCAGACACCGCCGAGCTGCCGGGCGATGGCGAGCAGGCCGCCGCCCACGGCCTGCACCGCTGGCAGCAGGGCTATGACCTGCATGAAGTCGTGCGCGAGCTGGGGCTGCTCAACGAAGTCATGGTGGCGCAGCTGGAGGACTATGCCCAGGGGCGCCCTGATGCGCACGTCGCCATGCCCGTTGCGCGCAAGGCCTGGGCCGCCACCTATACCCGCGACGTTCAGGACAGCAGCACCCAGTATTTCCGCCTGCAGCAGCAGGAGGCCGAAGGCCATGTCCGGGACCTGGAAGCGGCGCTGCATGACCTGAGCGCGCTGGACCTGCAGCGCTCGCAACTGTGGGAGCAGGTTGCGCATGACCTGCGCAGCAACGTCGGCGTGGTGGCCAATGTGACGCATGGCCTGGGCATGCAGCATGCGCCGGCGCAGTCGCGCGAGAAACTCCTGCGCATGCTGGACCGCAACGTCCAGTCGCTGCGACATCTGCTGGATGACGTGACGGAGCTGGCCAAGCTGCACGCCGGGCGCGAGCATCGCCAGCTGACCTCCTTTGACGCAGCCCAGGTGATCACCCATCTGTGCGAGGGACTGCAGGCCCTGGCCAACGAGCGCGGCCTGTACCTGCACCTGCAGGGGCCGGGGACGATGCCGGTGGAGGGGGATGCCTTGAAACTGCGCCGCATCGCGCAGAACCTGGTGCTCAACGCGCTCAAGTACACCCAGGAGGGCGGCGTCACGGTGAAGTGGGCCCTTGGTGATGGGGAGGACCAGCGCCGCTGGATGCTCTCCATCGGGGATACGGGCCCCGGCATGGAGCCGGCGGCGCCCCTGGTTGCCGCCCTCAAGCACGCCACGGACCTGGACCCTTCGGGCCATCTGACGTCGGCGGCCTCCGCAGAGGTCCGCGCCGGGGGCGAGCCACGGCCCGGCGTCGCGGCGGCCCGCTACCGCAGCGGCGCAGGCGAGGGGATAGGCCTGTCCATCGTCAAGCGGCTGGCGGAATTGCTGGACGCCACGATCGAGGTGCAGTCGGCCGCGCAGACCGGCACGACCTTTCTGCTTCTGTTTCCGCTGCGATACGCCGACGAGTGACCGATAGCTGGGCCAGGAGATGAAAAAACGGGCACACAGGCCCGTCGTTTCGCGTGCGGGGCGCAGCCTGTGCCGCCGCCCCTGAGTCCGGTGCTCAGGACTCTTCGTCCATCTGCGACTGCAGATAGTTCTGGATGCCGACCTTGTCGATCAGGTCCAGCTGGGTTTCGAGGTAGTCGATGTGCTCCTCGGTATCGTCCAGGATCTTTTGCAGCAGGTCGCGCGAGACGTAGTCGCGCACGCTTTCGCAGTGGGCGATGCCGTCCTTGATGGTCTGCTGCGCGGTTTTCTCGCTGCTCAGGTCGCAAGCCAGGGCTTCGGGCACGTCCTCGCCGACTTGCAGCTTGCCCAGATCCTGCAGGTTGGGCAGGCCGTCGAGCACGAAGATGCGGTCCATGAGCCAGTCGGCGTGCTTCATCTCGCCGATGGACTCCTTGTATTCCTTCTTGGCCAGCTTGTCGAAGCCCCAGTGCTTGTACATGCGGTAGTGCAGGAAGTACTGGTTGATGGCCGTCAGCTCGTTCTTGAGCTGGGCTTGCAGCCAGGTGATGACTTGGGCGTCGCCTTGCATGGGGAACTCCTTTGTTGTACGTGGGGGACCGCGCCGATCGGCGGCCGCTATAGGGGTGGATTGTCTAGGGTTTCTGCGTCAGATCAAGCAAACCCCTGTTATCACGCATTGGCTGCTTATGAGGCGCGTTCTCGTTTGCGGGCCGGCATGCTGACGCGGCTGCGGGGTTGCTGCATTGCGTTGTCATATTTCGGCCCAAAATAGCCTCTTCAGGCCGGTGGCGGGCTGGTCAAGCCCGCAGGCCTGGAGACAAGGATGTTCACATAGTTTTTGGCAATCGGATGAATTCAATCAATTCATTGGATCAATCGATGGCCTGGGCCTAGACTTCGTCCTGTGTTCACTCACCAACCACAAAGGAAACAGCAATGTCCGTGATCAACACCCAAATCAAGCCCTTCAAGACGCAGGCCTTCAAGAATGGCAAGTTCATCGAAGTGACCGAAAAGGACGTCCTGGGCAAGTGGGCCGTGTTCTTCTTCTACCCCGCTGACTTCACCTTCGTGTGCCCCACCGAGCTGGGCGACGTGGCCGACCACTACGACGAACTGCAAAAGCTGGGCGTGGAAGTGTTCTCCGTGTCCACCGACACCCACTTCGTGCACAAGGCATGGCACGACGCGTCGGACACCATCCGCAAGATCAAGTACACGATGCTGGGCGATCCCACCTGGGAAATCAGCAACAACTTCGAAGTCCTGCGTCCCGGCCAGGGCCTGGCTGACCGCGGCACCTTCATCGTCGACCCCGATGGCGTGATCCAGGCCGTGGAAATCACCGCCGAAGGCATCGGCCGCAACGCCGTCGACCTGCTGCGCAAGGTCAAGGCTGCCCAGTATGTCCGCAACCACCCCGGTGAAGTCTGCCCCGCCAAGTGGGAAGAAGGCGACAAGACCCTGGCTCCTTCGCTCGACCTGGTCGGCAAGATCTAAGCGGTACACCGCTTCCTGTTCACAGTTGAACTGTTGAAGACGCCCGGGTGCCTGGCGCCCGGGCTTTTTTTTCCCAGAATTTCGTATTTCCAGAGGAGTCCGACATGCTTGACAACAACCTGAAAGCCCAATTGCAGGCCTACCTGGAGCGCCTGCAGCGTCCGGTGGAGCTGGTGGCTTCGCTGGATGACAGCCAGGGTGCGCGCGAGCTGAAGGAGCTGCTGCTGGAGATCCGCGAGCTGAGCGACAAGATCACCGTTGTCGAGCACAACGATGCCCAGGTGCGCAAGCCCTCCTTCCTGATCACCAATCCCGGCGTGGACAGCGGCGTGCGTTTCGCAGGCGTCCCCCTGGGCCATGAATTCACCTCGCTGGTGCTGGCCCTGCTGCAGGTCGGCGGCCATCCGTCCAAGGAATCGGCCGAGTTGCTGGAGCAGGTGCGCAATATCGACGTGCCGCTGCACTTCGAGACCTATTACTCGCTGTCCTGCCACAACTGTCCCGACGTGGTGCAGGCGCTGAACCTGATGTCCGTGCTCAATCCCAAGATCAGCCACACCGCCATCGACGGCGGGCTGTTCCAGAAGGAAGTCGAGCAGCGCGAAGTCATGGGCGTGCCCACGGTCTTCGTCAATGGCGAGCGCTTCGGCCAGGGCCGCATGGAGCTGGCCGAGATCGTCGCCAAGGTCGACACCGGCGCCGCTTCGCGTGAAGCGGCCAGGATTTCCGCCAAGGACGCCTTCGACGTGCTGATCGTCGGTGGCGGCCCCGCCGGCGCGGCCGCTGCCATCTATGCGGCACGCAAGGGCATCCGCACCGGCATTGCCGCCGAGCGCTTCGGCGGCCAGGTGCTGGACACCGTGGACATCGAGAACTTCATCTCGGTCTCCAAGACCGAAGGCCCTCAGCTGGCCGCCGCCATGGAGCGCCATGTGCGCGACTACGAGGTGGACATCATGAACCTGCAGACGGCGTCCAAACTGATTCCGGCTGCCACGGAAGGCGGGCTGATCGAGGTGCAGACCGCCTCGGGCGCCAGCCTCAAGGCCAAGACCGTCATCCTCTCGACCGGCGCGCGCTGGCGCAACATGAACGTGCCCGGCGAGGACAAGTACCGCACCAAGGGCGTGACCTACTGCCCGCACTGCGACGGACCGCTGTTCAAGGGCAAGAATGTGGCCGTCATCGGCGGCGGCAACTCGGGCGTGGAAGCGGCCATCGACCTGGCCGGCATCGTGCGCAGCGTGACGCTGCTGGAGTTCGCCAGCGAGCTCAAGGCCGATGCCGTGCTGCAAAAGAAGCTCAAGAGCCTGCCCAATGTGACCGTCATCCTCAACGCCCAGACCACCGAGGTCAACGGCGACGGCAAGAAGGTCACCGGCCTGACCTACAAGGACCGCACGACGGAAGAGGTCAAGACCGTGGCGCTGGAAGGCATCTTCGTGCAGATCGGCCTGCTGCCCAACACCGACTGGCTCAAGGGCACGGTGGAGCTGACCCGCTTCGGCGAGATCGTGATCGATGCCAAGGGCCACACCAGCGTGCCCGGCGTGTTCGCCGCAGGCGACTGCACCAACGTGCCGTACAAGCAGATCATCATCGCTGCCGGTGCCGGCTCCACGGCTGCGCTGTCGGCCTTCGACCACCTGATCCGCCACTGAGCTGAACAGGCGTGAGAAAGGGCCCGGATGCCTCGGCATCCGGGCCTTTTTTTCATTCCGGCGCTGTCAGGCGCGTGCCTTGCCGGCGCAGGTGGCACACAGATGGCTGTCCAGCAGCCCGGTATGCCAGCAGGGATTGCTCCAGGGCCTATGCGCCAGATCAAATCAATGAATGAGAACTATTCGCATATAATTTTTCTCCATCCAGCCAGCACATGACGCGCCAACGGCTGGCGGGCCAACCGCCAGCCGCTGCAACCAGAAGCCAGCTCTCGCACATCCATGTTGATCAGAGAGAGAGGGCTTCGCAATGGCTTACGACTTCGCAATGCAATCATGCGCCCGGCGGGCGCGCCATCCCCTGGCCGCCGCCTGCGCGGTGCTGTGCGCCTCCGCTGCCCTGGCCCAGGGGCCGGGGCAGGCCGCCGCAGACGCGGCAAATGCCGCAAACGCCGGAGATGCCGACACGCAATTGCTGGCGCAGGCCGCGTCCGGGGCACGGACCCGTGCCCCGGCCCTCAAGGAGATGGTGATCAG
This sequence comes from Delftia sp. 11MD, assembly GCF_050907895.1. Lineage (NCBI taxonomy): Bacteria > Pseudomonadati > Pseudomonadota > Betaproteobacteria > Burkholderiales > Comamonadaceae > Delftia > Delftia sp. 11MD. Next base: position 1,767,378 of record NZ_CP194333.1, read on the forward strand.
CGCCTCGCGCGAGGTGCAGGACCCTGACACCCTGCCCATGAGCATCGACGTGATCGACGCCGGCCGCATGGAGCGCGAGCAGGCCAGCGACATCCGCGAGATGGTCAACCTGCTGCCCAATATCGATGTGCCGCGCGCCCCGGCGCGCTTCTCGCTGGCGGCCTCGTCGGCCGGGCGTGACCAGAACAGCGGCTTCAACATCCGTGGCCTGGATGGCAACCGCGTGCTCATGCTGGTCGATGGCGTGCGCCTGCCGCGCAGCTACAGCTTCAGCGCCAACAGCTTCGGCCGCGACTACCTGGACCTGGGCCTGGTGCAGCGCGTGGAAATCCTGCGCGGCTCCACGCCCGCGCTGTATGGATCGGACGGCATGGGCGGCCTGGTCAACTTCGTGACCGTGCAGCCGGACGATCTGCTGGGCAGGGACAAGCGCATCGCCGGCCGCGTGGCTGCCGGCTATGACGGCTCGGACAACGGCCGCAAGCTGGGCGCCACCGTGGCGGGCCGAGTCAGCCCCGAATGGGCCTGGCTGCTGTCGGCGGGCCTGGGCCGCTCCCGTGCGCTGGAGAACATGGGCACGAACAACGTGACGGGCGCGGCGCGCACCACGCCCAATCCCGAGAAAGACCGCAGCGAATCGCTGATGGGCCGCCTGGTCTTCACGCCCAGCGCCGTGCACAAGCATGTCTTCACCTTCGAGAACGTGGACAAGCGCGCCGACTACGCCCTGCTGTCCGCGCGCTCGGCCACCGTGGCCAATTCCGACTCGCGCACCGACATGAAGCGCTGGCGGGCCAGCTGGCAGGGCCAGTGGCAGCAGCTGGGCACGGCGCTGGCCGACGAACTGCAGCTGATGGCCAGCTACCAGAAGTCCGACGCGCGCGAATTCGTCACCGAGACGCGCATCGGTCTGCCGTACCGCGAGCGCGACGTGACCTATGACGAGGACGCGATCCAGCTGCACGCCCAGGCCAGCCGCCTGCTGCGCTGGAGTTCCTCGGCCAGCGGCAAGTTCACGTACGGGCTGGACTACCTCCGCAACAAGGTGGTCAACGTGCAAAGCGGCATCACGCCGCCCGTGGGCGAGAGCTTCCCGCTCAAGCGCTTCCCCGACACCACCGAAAGCGCCACCGCCCTGTTCGCCCAGGCCGAACTGCACAACGGCCCCTGGAGCGTGACCCCGGGCCTGCGCGCCGAGCACTACAGCATCAAGCCCCGGCAGAACGGCTTTGTGCCCACCGTGGTCAGCAACTCGGACTCCGCGCTCTCGCCCAAGCTGGGCGTGATGCTGCAGGCCAGCCCGGTCTGGTCCGTCTATGGCAACTATGCGGCAGGTTTCCGGGCGCCCAATGCCGGGCAGATCAACGCCTTCTTCGAGAACCCGGTGGCGTTCTACCGCAACATTCCGAATCCCGACCTGCGGCCCGAAAAGAGCCAGACCTTCGAGCTGGGCCTGCGCGGGCGCATGGACAGGCTGCGCCTGGACGCCGCCGTGTTCACGGGACGCTACAAGGACTTCATCGTCGACCAGCAACTGGTTGCGGGCCAGCCCGGCAACGCGGCCAACCCCGCCATCTACCAGTCCATCAACGTGGGCCGCGCCCGCATCAGCGGCTTCGAACTCAAGGCCGACTACGACTGGGGCCGCTGGGCCGGCGGCGACTGGCAAACGCGCCTGGCCTACGGCTACACCGATGGCAAGGACACGCAGTCCGACAAGCCGCTGGACACCATCTCGCCCCAGCAACTGGTGCTGGGCGTGCGCTACGAGCGCTCTGTCGTGGGCGTGCAGTTCAACGTCTCGCACTGGAGCGGCAAGAAGGCCGGCGACGTGTCCAACGGCAGCACGGCCTGGCTCAGCCCCTCGGCCACGGTGCTGGACCTGAGCGCGCAATGGCGCATCCGTCCCGACCTGCGCCTGAACGCCGGCATCTACAACCTGACCGACAAGAAGTACTGGCGCTGGTCCGATGTGCGCGGCCTGCTGGCCACCACGGCGATTGCCGACGCCTACAGCCAGCCGGGGCGCCATGCGCGCGTCTCGCTGATCAAGGATTTCTGAAGCCCGGCGCCTGAAGGCCAGGCGCCGCGACCCGTGTCCCAACGATGTTTTGCAACGCAAGGAGAGCCCCATGCACCGTACCGAGAGTGAAAGCCTTGCCCGTGACGAGGAATACCTGCTGGCCGAAGGCGAGGCCCAGCTGGCCGCCACGCTGGCGCTGATGACCGGCTTCGGCCACGGTTGCTGCGAGGCCCACCGGCCCGCCATTGCCGGCAAGGTGGCCGATCAACTGCAGGGCCTGTCCGGCGACAGCAGCTTTTCGCCGGACATGCGGGCCTTGCTGCAACGCCTGCAGCGGCGCTGGCAGGCGGTCTCCGAGGCCAGCGCCGCGCAGCGCGCACCCCGGGCCGAGGCGGCGGCCGAGACCCGCCATCCCTCCGTTGCCCACGCGCTCTGGCATGCCCCTTTGGAGACCCTGCAATGATCACCACCGCCGCCGCAGCCTGCGATGACCTGCTGATTCCCGTCAATGCGCCCGACGTGCGCCAGCGCTTTGCCCAGGCACGCCAGAGCGGCCTGCGAGCCAAGGAGGCCGCCGAATCCATGGGCCTGCCCGAAGGTGCCGCCATCGGCGCCCACGCGGGCCTGCATGACGGCGGCCTGCAGGTCGTGCCGCTGCGCGCGCAGTGGCTGCAGGTGCTGCGCGCGCTGCAGGACTGCGGCACCGTGATGGCGCTCACGCGCAATGAGTCCACGGTGCATGAGAAGACGGGCGTGTACCAGAAGCTCTCGGCCAGCGGCGGCGTGGGATTGGCGCTGGGCCGCGAGATCGACCTGCGCCTGTTCTTTGCCCAATGGCATGCCGGCTATGCCGTGACCGAGCAGCCCGCCCAGGCTGGAAGGCCGGCCACGCACAGCCTGCAGTTCTTCAATGCCCACGGCCGCGCCGTGCACAAGGTCCATGCGCGCGAGTCCACCGACATGGCAGCGTGGGATGCGCTGGTACGGCGCTTTGCCGAGCCCAGCGCGGGCTACCTGTTTCGCCATGCCCGGCCCAGAGCGCTGCCGCAGTCCGACAAGGTCATCGACGTGCACGGCCTGAGCGCCGCCTGGGATGCCCTTCAGGACACGCATGAATTCTTCGACCTGCTGCGCCGGTTCGGCGTGGAGCGCCAGCAAGCCTTCCGTCTGGTCCCCGGCCATTGCGCGCGGCTGGCACCCGAGTCCGTGGCCCAGTTGCTGGGTGATGCGACGGTGGACGGGCTGCCCATCATGGTCTTCGTGGACAGCGGCGGCTGCATCCAGATCCATACCGGCCCCGTGCACAATATCCAGCCCATGGGCACGCCCGGCGGCGCGCAATGGATCAATGTGCTGGACCCGGGCTTCAACCTGCATCTGCGCTGCGACATGATCGCCAGCGTCTGGGCCGTGCAAAAGCCCACGGCCGATGGCGTGGTCACCTCGGTCGAGGCCTTCGACGCGCAGGGCGATCTGATGGCCATGTTCTTTGGCGAGCGCAAACCGGGCCTGGCCGAACTGCCGGGATGGCGCGAGCTGGTGGCGGGCTTGCCGCGCTTGGCAGTGCAGACACTGGCCTGAGCGGCCCAGGCCCTGGAAAGAGCCGGCCGGGCCGCCTCAGAGATGCACGGTGGCGGCCACCAGCCTGCCCACCAGCGGACGCACCACCATCACGCAGACAAAGGCCACGGGCATGGCCAGCACATAGGTCTGCATCACGCGCCGCAGGTAGTCGGCGCCCAGGCCGCTGTTGGCGCCGACGATGGCGCAGCACATCAGAAACGCCATGATGGCCGACATGTAGAAGGCAAAGACGATGGGCGCGAAGCGGCGGTGCAGCTTGCGGCTGCGCGGCGCCGCAGGGGTTGCGGGAGCGATGGAGGCAGAGGTATCGGGCATGAAGGCGTATCCGGTCAGGCCGCTTGTCGATTCGGCGCGGCAAGTGCGCAACTGTAGGCAAGGCCCGGGCCGCCGTGTAGAGGGCTGCAGCTTGGTGCACTCGTAAGCTATATTGATGAATTGATTTTTCATCCATAGGTTTTTGTGCCTAATCTGCGCTCCATCGAGACCTTCGTCAAAGCCCTGGAAGGCGGCTCCATCGCGTCGGCCGCGCGCCAGCTGGGTATTTCTCCTGCAGCGGCCAGCCAGAACATCGCCCGGCTGGAGCGCGAACTGGGCACGCGCCTGATCACGCGCACCACGCGCTCCATGGCGTTGACCGAAGCCGGCGAGCGCTATCTGGCACGTGTGGGCCCTGTGCTGCAGGAGCTGGAAAAAGCGCAGTCCGACCTGTCGCAGCTGCATGGCGAACTGCAGGGCCGGCTGCGCATCGCCTGCATGGCCGCCTTTGGCCGCCATGTGCTGGCGCCGCTGCTGCCGGCCTTTGCCGCGCGGCATCCCCGGCTGGAGCTGGAGTTGCTGGTGGTGGACCGGCAGGTGGATGTGCTCAAGGAAGACGTGGACATCAGCGTGCGCTACCGCGATGTGCTGGAGCCCGGCATGGCCGTGCGCCAGCTGGCGGCCGTGCCGCGCGTGCTGTGCGCCTCGCCGGCCTACCTGCAGGCCCACGGCAGGCCGCAGACCGCGCAGGACCTGCTCGACCATGCCTGCCTGCTGTACCGGCGCGAGGCCGATGGCCGCTTCATGCGCTGGCCGTTTTTGCGCGACGGCAAGCGCGTGGACCCGCAGCTGCGCGTGACCGCCATCGCCAGCGATGTCGATGCACTCACCGAAATGGCCGTGGCCGGTGGCGGCATCGTCTGGATCGGCAGCTTCATCGCCCACCGGTACATGCGCGAAGGGCTGCTGCAGCCGCTGGCCCTGGGCCCGGCGCGCAAGGGGCAGCTGCACTTCGATGACACCACGCTGGATTTCTTCGCATGCTTTCGCGACCGCCAGTACGTGCCTACCAAGGTGCGTGCCCTGGTGGACTACCTGGTCGAGACGCTGCCGCAGCAGCCCATGCTGCGCTGGAACGCCTCGGCCTGAGACCGGGTTCAGTGCCCCAGGTGCTGGGGCAGGACTTCCTGCAGGATCGTGGTGGCGATTTCCTCGATGGACTTGGTGGTGCTGGACAGCCACTGGATGCCGCTGCGGCGCATCATGGACTCGGCCTCGGCCACCTCGTAGCGGCAGTTGGCAAGGCTGGCGTACTTGGAGTCGGGCCGGCGCTCGTTGCGGATGCTGGACAGGCGCTGGGGGTCGATGGTCAGGCCGAACAGCTTCTTGCGGTAGGGCACCAGGGCGGGCGGCAGCTGCTTGCGCTCGAAATCCTCGGGAATCAGCGGGTAGTTGGCCACCTTGAGACCGAACTGCATGGCCAGGTACAGGCTGGTGGGCGTCTTGCCGCTGCGCGAGACGCCCACCAGGATCACGTCGGCGCCCGTCAGGTCCTGGTGGGTCTGGCCGTCGTCATGGGCCAGCGTGTAGTTGATGGCCTCCATGCGCTCCAGGTATTCCTTGCTTTCGCTGATGTCGGCGAAGCGGCCCACGCGGTGCAGCGACTTCTGGCCCAGCTCCAGCTCCAGCGGCCGCACGAAGGTGCCGAACATGTCGAATACCTTGCCCTTGCATTGGCTCTCGATCAGGTCGAGCATGTCCTGGTTGACCAGGGTGGTGAAGACGATGGGCTTGTGGCTTTCCGACTCGGCCACATGGTTGATCTGCCGCACGGCCTGGTGGACCTTGTCCATGGTGTCCACGAAGGGGATGCGGACCAGGCGCGACTTGGTGTCGAACTGGGCCATGATGGCCGTGCCAAAGGTCTCGGCTGTAATGCCAGTGCCATCGGAGATGACGAAGATGGTGTGGGTGTGCATGGTGGTCGGGCTCTGGACAGGGGGCTGCCGTCGGTTCACGGCAAACGCCTACAATGGCGCCCATTATTCCCAATTTCCCATCCATGCTCGCTGCCGGCCTCCAACCAGAACAGCAAAGCCTCGCGCACGCCTGCGTGGGTGGATCGGCCGTGCCCGGCTTTGGCAGCCGGGGCGGCGCACTACGGTTTTCAACTTCTGGAGCTTTCCCATGTCTCAACTGTTCGAGGCCACCGCCCTCGTCGTTCCGTTTGAACAACTGAGGATGACCGATGTCGAGTCCGTAGGCGGCAAGAACGCCTCGCTCGGCGAAATGATCTCGCAGCTGCCGCAGGGCGTGCGCGTGCCCACGGGCTTTGCCACCACGGCCCATGCCTTCCGCCAGTTCCTGGCCCACGACGGCCTGGCCGACAAGATCAGTGCCAAGCTGGCCGCCCTCGACGTGGAGGATGTCCGCGCCCTGGCCCAGGTCGGTGCCGAGATCCGTGCCCTGGTCGAGAACCAGCCCTTCCCGGCCGATCTGGAGCAGGCCATCCGCGAGGAATTCGTGCGCCTGCAGGGCGGCAACGAGGCGGCCTCGTTCGCCGTGCGTTCCTCGGCCACGGCCGAAGACCTGCCCGACGCCTCGTTCGCCGGCCAGCAGGAAACCTTCCTGAACGTGGTGGGCATCGAGTCGGTGCTGCACAAGATGAAGGAGGTGTTCGCCTCCCTGTACAACGACCGCGCCATCTCCTACCGCGTGCACAAGGGCTTTGCCCACGACGTGGTGGCCCTGTCGGCCGGCGTGCAGCGCATGGTGCGTTCCGACCTGGGCGCGGCCGGCGTGATGTTCACCATCGACACCGAATCGGGCTTCGAGGACGTGGTCTTCATCACCTCCAGCTACGGCCTGGGCGAGACCGTGGTGCAGGGCGCCGTCAATCCTGACGAGTTCTATGTGCACAAGCCCATGCTCAAGGCCGGCAAGAAGGCCCTGATCCGCCGCAACCTGGGCTCCAAGCTGATCCAGATGGTCTTTGCCTCGCCCGAGGAAAAGGCCGCCAGCGGCAAGCTTGTCAAGACCACCGACGTGGCCCATGAGCTGCGCAACCGCTACTCGCTGTCCGACGAGGACGTGCAGCAGCTGGCCCACTATGCCCTGGTCATCGAGCAGCATTATGGCCGCCCCATGGACATCGAGTGGGGCAAGGACGGCACGGACGGCCAGCTCTACATCCTGCAGGCCCGCCCCGAGACCGTGAAGAGCCAGGCCAAGGGCCAGGCCGAGCAGCGCTACGCGCTCAAGGGCACGGGCAATGTGCTGGCCGAAGGCCGCGCCATCGGCCAGAAGATCGGCACGGGCCCGGTGCGCCTGGTCAATGACATCGCCAACATGGACCAGGTCCAGCCCGGCGACGTGCTGGTGACCGACATGACCGATCCCAACTGGGAGCCGGTGATGAAGCGCGCCTCGGCCATCGTCACCAACCGTGGCGGCCGCACCTGCCACGCGGCCATCATTGCGCGCGAGCTGGGCATTCCGGCCGTGGTCGGCTGCGGCAACGCCACCGATCTGCTCAAGGACGGCACCCTGGTCACCGTCAGCTGCGCCGAAGGCGATACCGGCAAGATCTATGACGGCCTGATCGAGACCGAGGTCACCGAGGTGCAGCGCGGCGAGATGCCCGCCATCAAGACCAAGATCATGATGAACGTGGGCAACCCCCAGCTGGCCTTCGACTTCGCCCAACTGCCCAACGAGGGCGTGGGCCTGGCCCGCCTGGAGTTCATCATCAACAACAACATCGGCGTGCACCCCAAGGCCATCCTGGACTATCCCGCCGTGGATGCCGACCTCAAGAAGGCCGTGGAGTCCGTGGCCCGTGGCCATGCCTCGCCGCGCGCCTTCTACGTGGACAAGGTCGCCGAAGGCGTGGCGACGATTGCCGCCGCCTTCTGGCCCAAGCCCGTGATCGTGCGCATGTCGGACTTCAAGTCCAACGAGTACCGCAAGCTCATCGGCGGCAGCCGCTACGAGCCCGAGGAAGAGAACCCCATGCTGGGCTTCCGTGGCGCGGCGCGCTACATCTCCGAGGACTTCGGCGAGGCCTTCCGCATGGAGTGCGAGGCACTGCGCCGCGTGCGCGAGGACATGGGCCTGACCAACGTGCAGATCATGATTCCCTTCGTGCGCACGCTCAAGCAGGCCGAGCGCGTCACCCAGCTGCTGGCGGCCAACGGCCTCAAGCGCGGCGACAACGAACTCAAGCTCATCATGATGTGCGAGGTGCCCTCCAACGCCATCCTGGCGGACGAGTTCCTCGAGTTCTTCGACGGCTTCTCCATCGGCTCCAACGACCTGACCCAGCTCACGCTGGGCCTGGACCGCGACTCCGGCCTGGAGCTGCTGGCCGCCGACTTCGACGAGCGCGACCCCGCCGTGCGCAAGATGCTGTCGCGCGCCATCAAGGCCTGCCTGGACCAGGGCAAGTACGTGGGCATCTGCGGCCAGGGCCCATCCGACCACCCTGACTTCGCCCAATGGCTGGCTGACGAAGGCATTGCCTCCATCTCGCTGAATCCCGACAGCGTGGTCGCCACCTGGCAGCGCCTGGTGCAGTAAGGGCTGGCAGCGTCGCCATGCATACGCCGGACGCGCACTTGCATGACGACGCAGTCGGGGGACCGTCCGAAGGCGAGACCTTCGCCCCCGACCTGCACGACATCCACCATCTGTGGCTCAAGGCCGTGCTGCTCGCGGTCTGGGTCGCGGTCTCCTTCGGTGCCTGCTACTACGCACGCGACCTGCAGGCGCTGGTCCCCGACTGGCCGCTGGCCTACTGGTTCGCGGCCCAGGGGGCAGTCCTGATGTTCCTGGCCATCGTCATCGTCTATTGTCTGTCCATGGACCATTTCGAGCGCCGCGAGGCCCGGGCCGCTGCCCCGTCTGAACCCGCCGCCCCGCCGTCGCCTCCCGGCCATGGCTGAGCGCTCGCTGCTGACGGCCGCCTCCCGCTGGCGGCTGCACCGCATCGTGGCCCTGTACACGCTGGGCGTGCTCGGCTTTCTGGCCCTCATGTTCTGGGCCGAGCAGCAAGGCCTGTCGCGCCACTGGATAGGCCCCATCTTCCTGTTCTTCACCGTCATGGTCTACGCGGCCATCGGCGTGTACCTGCGCACCAGCGATCCCGAGGAGTACTACGTCGCGGGCCGGCGCATCCCGCCCTTCTACAACGGCATGGCGGCAGCGGCGGACTGGGTCAGCGCGGCGTCCTTCATCAGCCTGTCGGGGGCGCTGTACCTGCAGGGCTTTGCCGGCGTGCCGGGGCAGGCCGGCGGACTGGCCTACCTGCTGGGCTGGACGGGCGGCTTTTGCCTGGTCGCCATGCTGATCGCGCCGCACCTGCGGGCGATGAAGCTCTACACCATTCCCGACTTCTTCCAGCAGCGCTACGGCGGGCGCTGGCCGCGCGTGATCGCGGCGCTGGCTGCCGTGACCTGCTCGTTCACCTACGTGGTGGCCCAGATCTACGGCGTGGGGCTCATTGCCTCGCGGCTGACGGGCGTGCAGTTCGAGATCGGCATCATGCTGGGCCTGGGCGGTGTGCTGCTGTGCTCCTTCCTGGGCGGCATGCGTGCCATCACCTGGACCCAGGTCGCGCAGTACGTGGTCATCCTGCTGGCCTTTCTGATCCCCGTGTCCTGGCTGGCCTACCGGCAGATGGGCAATCCCGTGGCGCCGCTGGCCTATACGGCCCAGCTCGGCCAGATCGCGGAGATGGAGCAGCGCCTGCTGGACTCGCCGGCCGAACAGGAAGTGGTCGCCGCCTACCGCCTGCGCGCCGAGGTGCTGGAGGACAAGCTCAAGGACGTGCCGCGCGTGCTGGCCGCCGAGCGCCAGCAGCTGTCCGAGCGCATACGCGATCTGCGCACGCGCAGCGGCGACATTGGCGCCATCATGGCGGCCAGCCGCGAACTGGCCGCCATGCCGCGCGACGAAGCGACTGCGCGCGCCCTGTGGACACGCCAGCTGCAGGAGATGCGCGAGCGCGAGAAGCCGCTGGGCGGCATTCCGCTGCACAGCCTGCCCTTTGCCGGCAACCCCGATGGATCGGCCGAGGAGCGTCAGGTCTACGAGGACAGCCGGCGCAACTTCCTGGCGCTGATGTTCTGTCTCATGGCCGGCACGGCAGGCCTGCCGCATTTGCTCACGCGCTACTACACGGCGCCCTCGGTGTCGGGGGCGCGGGCCTCGGTGGGCTGGACGCTGTTCTTCATCGGCGTGCTGTACATGAGCGCGCCGGCCCTGGCCGTGCTGGTCAAGTTCGAGGTCATGAACAACCTGGTGGGCATACGCTTCGACGAATTGCCCACCTGGATGGCGCAGTGGGCCCGGGTCGATGCCTCGTTGCTGGCCGTGGAAGACGTCAATGGCGACGGTGTCCTGCAGTTCGGCGAGATCCGCATGGGCGCCGACCTCATCATGCTGGCCACGCCCGAGCTGGGTGGCATGCCCTACGTGGTCTCGGGCCTGGTCGCGGCGGGCGGCCTGGCCGCCGCGCTGTCCACGGCCGATGGCCTGCTGCTGACCATCAGCAATGCGCTGGTGCGCGACTTGTACTTTCGCGCGCGGCGGCGCCGCGCCTCGCCCGAGCAGCGCGTGATCCTGTCCAAGTTCGCGCTGCTGGTGGTGGCGCTGTCGGCCGCCTTCGTGGCCTCGCGCCGTTCCTCGGACATCCTGCCCATGGTCACGGCCTCGTTCTCGCTGGCGGCATCGGCCTTTGTTCCGGCCATGGTGCTGGGCATCTTCTGGCGCGGCACCACGCGTCGCGGGGCGGTGGCCGGCATGCTGGCCGGCCTGGGCATCACCGTCTACTACATGGTCTCGCACGTGCCCGCGCTGCAGCCTGTGTTGCCCGAGGCGCTGCATGCCCGCCTGTGGTGGGGCATACAGCCGATTTCCTCGGGTGTCTTCGGCGTGCCGGCGGGCCTGCTGGTGACCTGGCTGGTCAGCTGCCTGGACCCGCGCCGGCGCGCTGCGGCGCGCTCCGTGCCAGGGCGCGTGGCCTGACGCGGCATGGGCTCCATGGGCCGACGACATTGCCAACGAAATTGCCAATTTTTGTCTTGATGGCAGATCTGGATCAGTCCCGGCCCAACTGAAGCCCGCGCGTGCTGGAAAACCCGCTTTTGGGAGCCGGAGGCTCATGACACGCTGCGAGCCGTGTCCGATCCGATCCCCTGCAGAAAATTGCGTCCGCCATGCATCTTGCGAAAACGTCCGCCGGCCAACAGGCATTCAAGGAACGCCATGCCGATCTCTCTCCCCGGCTGCGCTCGGCCTTTTTGCTGTTTGACGGCCAACGCAGCGTGGCGCAGGTGCTGCAGGCCGTTGCCGGCATGGGCGTGACCCAGGACGAAATCCTGGCGCTGGTGGAGCGTGAATGGCTGGCGCCCCGCGATGCAGCCGAACCCCGGCTGGGCGTGGTGGCCGTTGCGGCGCCTGCCGTCACTGCTGCCGCCGCATCGCCGGCCCAGCCTGCCGGCGATGCGTCTGCGCCATCCGAGCCTTCGCTGGCCGTGCGCTACCGCAACGCCTATCCGCTGGCGGTGGCCATCACGGCCAATATGGGGCTCAAGGGATTCCGGCTCAACCTGGCCGTGGAGGCGGCCATGGGCTACGACCAGCTCGTGGCGCTGGCCCCGCGCCTGCGCGAGGCTGCCAGCCCCGCCAGCTATGTGCCGCTGCACGAGGCGCTGTTCGGCAAAGCCCCCTGAGCGAGAAGCCGCCCCCACGCTGTCCTTGCCGCGCAAGGTCAGATGCTCCTGGGGGCTCTTTGGACGCTCCGGAAATGAAAAAAGGCAAGGCGCCTTCGCGCCTTGCCCTTGCGTGGGCCAGCGGGTGCAGGCTCAGACGGCCAGCAGCTCCACGTCGAACTTCAGCGTGGCGTTGGGCGGGATCACGCCGCCAGCGCCGCGTGCGCCGTAGCCCAGTTCGGCCGGGATGATCAGGGTGCGCTGGCCGCCCACCTTCATGCCTTGCACGCCTTCGTCCCAGCCCTTGATCACCATGCCGCCGCCCAGGGGGAAGACGAAGGGATCGTTGCGGTCCTTGCTGGAGTCGAACTTCGCGCCTTGCACGCCGTTGTTGTAGAGCCAGCCCGTGTAGTGCACGGTCACGCTGCGGCCGCGCTGGGCCTCGGCGCCGTCACCCACGACGGTGTCTTCATACTGCAGGCCGGATGCGGTGGTGGTGAAAGCCATGGTGGTATTCCTTGAGAGAGAAACGGTGGGGGAAAAAGACTGTCCGGCGGCAAGAGGGCGAAGGGCCTGGCCGCAAGAATCACTTCTTGGCGCGCGCGGCCACCCAGCGGTTGGCGAATGCCTGCACATCGGACAGGCGCTTGAGCAGGTCCTGGCCGGCCAGCGTCACGGTATAGCCGTCGGAGCCATGCTCCAGCAGCCCGCATTCGCGCAGTTCCTTGATGCGGGTGTTCAGCGTGTTGGGCGTGATGCCGCCCACGCTGTCTTGCAGCAGTCGAAAGGTCTGAGGATGGCCGTCACGCAAAGCCCACAGCACGCGCAACGCGTAGCGGCATTCGAGTTTCTCGAACAGCTGGTTGATGGCGGCGTTTTCCTTGGAGCTCATGACGCTTCTCCTTGCGCAATGGTGTGTGTGAGCCGGCGGGGGCATCCGGGTGGGACGCGCGCCGAGCCAAGTCCCGGGGAACTATAGCTCTGGATCCATTCTGCTACAAGTTTGGTAGCTCAAAACCCACAGCGGCAATGCGCTTCGCTAGAGGAATACGCGAATCTCCGTACCAGTGTTGCAGGCCCGCCACGCAACCTGCCCGCTGGACTTCGGTTTCTCAGCTCTTGAGTTTGAGCAGATAGGTCATGACGCTGGCCGTGGTGTGCTCCAGCTCCAGAAAGCCGCTGAAATCGCGGCCTGCCTGCCACGAAGGCTCCCAGCGGTTCTGCCGCAGGGCGCGCTGCCAGCTTTCGTGCTGGGTCGCCTGCTCCACGGCGCCCAGCAGGGCCTGGGCGCGTGCGGCGCTGACCTGCTTGCCCGTGAAGACGGCGCGCCAGTTGGCCATGTCGGCATCCAGTCCCTGTTCGCGGAACGAGGGCAGGCCGAACAGGCTGCGGCGCGAAGACACGCCAATGGCGCGCAGCCTGCCGCTGGCCAGGGCTTCGCTGAACTCGCTGTAGCCGGACACGCCCATGCGCGCATCGCCCTTGAGCAAGGCCTCTACCACCTGGGCGCCGCCCGGAAAGGGCTTGTAGACCAGTTGCTCGGGCGCCGCCTTGGCGGCGCGCGTGAGCAGGCCGGCAAACATGTGGTCCACGCCGCCGGCCGAGCCGCCCGCAAACGACTGGTGGGCCAGATCGCTGCGCAGCGCGGCGACCAGGTCCTTGGCATTGCGGATGGGGGAGTCGGCAGGCACGGCCACTACCAGATAGTCGCTGGTCAGGCGGGCAATCGGCTGCACGTGCGACATGTTCACGGCCGGCTTTTGCAGCGCCACGGCACCGACCATGACCATGCCGCCGATCAGCAGCGCATCGGGGTCCTGGCCATGGCGTTCGACAAACTGTGCCAGGCCGATGGTGCCGCCCTTGCCGCCCAGGTTTTCATACTCCACGCGATCTGCCGCGCCGCAGGCCACCAGGGCCGCGCCCAGTGCGCGGCCGGTCTGGTCCCAGCCGCCCCCGGCATTGGCCGGAATGACGATGCGCAGGCTGGCGGCCACGCGCTGGCCCCCGGCGGCAGCGCGCGGCGCATGGGCCGCAGGCGTTGCAGCGGGCGGCGCGGCATGGGCCAGCGGGGAGCACAGCATGGCCAGGGCTGCGCCCTGTGCCAGCAGCTGGCGGCGGTTCTGGCGCGTGCCGTCACCGGAGTGGGCGGCGTTGGCAGTGGTTTGCGAAAAGCTCGGAAGGCGCATGCAGTCTCCAATCGGGTTCGCGCGCCATTGTGGGCGCAAATGAATCAGAAAAGCAGATTATGTAAGCATGTGCGTCAGCTAGTTGACATAACGCAGGCTGTCTGGCGGCATGGGTGCCAGATGCTTCAGGCGAGGGCCCACTGACGGTGCATCGCTGTCCCGGGATGCATGGGGGCATGCGCGCCCCGGGGGCAAGGAGCGGAGATGGAGCGCCGTGACACAGATGTCGATTAAGCCGGTAAAGCTTGTGTAAATGCGATCAATTCTTATTCGTGGGCGGTAGAATCCCCCGGCCTTTTTCTTTCCTGTGCTCCCCGTGGCCGCCGCCGTGATGGTTGTGGCCGCGTGGTGCTGCCGCCTGCCTCTGTTGCGATGACATCCCCCAAACCGGACCCTCGGCGCCGTTCCTACTGGCTCAAGACACTTCACGAGTGGCATTGGGTCAGCTCTGCGCTGTGCCTGATCGGCATGCTGCTGTTCGCCGTCACGGGGTTCACGCTCAACCATGCGGGGCAGATCGAGTCCAAGCCGCGCATCGTGCGCGGCGAGGCGGCATTGCCGGACGCGCTGCGCGTGCAGCTGGTCCGGCAGCAGGCCAGCCAGTCGCGCGACCGTGCTCCCGTGCCTGCGCCATTTGCGGACTGGGTGCGCGGCCAGTGGGGGCTTGAGGCCGAGGGCCGCGAAGCCGAATGGACGGCCGACGAGCTGTATGTGTCCCTGCCTCGCCCCGGCGGCGATGCCTGGGTGCGCGTGGCCCTGGCCGATGGCGAGGCCGAATACGAGCGCACCGACCGGGGCTGGATCGCCTATCTGAACGATCTGCACAAGGGCCGCAACACGGGCGCTGCCTGGAGCTGGTTCATCGATATCTTTGCCGCAGCCTGCCTGGTGTTCACCGTCACCGGGCTGTTCATCCTGAAGATGCACGCGGGCAACCGTCCCTTCACCTGGCCCATGGTCGGCATGGGGCTGGTGATTCCCATGCTGCTGGCCCTCCTGTTGATCCACTGAGAACCGAAAGAGCCTTGCCTATGAATCCGCACTTCTCTCTGCGCTACACCATGGCGCTTGGCGCCTGCCTGGGCGCGGCCCCGGCCTTTGCCGCCGGCCTGAACGTGGGCGTGGAGGTCCCGCGCCTGGATGTCGCCGAGTACCACCGCCCCTATGTGGCCGTGTGGATCGAGCGCGCCGACGCCTCGGTGGCCGCCACGCTGTCGGTCTGGTACGACGTGAAGATGCGCAATGCCGAAGGCACGAAGTGGCTCAAGGACATGCGCCAGTGGTGGCGCCGCACGGGCCGCGACCTGACGCTGCCCATCGATGGCGTGACCAGCCCCACGCGTCCCGTGGGCAAGCACCAGCTGAGCTTCACCGAAGGCGCCAACCCCCTCGCCAAGCTGCCGCCCGGCGAGTACAAGCTCGTGGTCGAGGCCGCGCGCGAAGTCGGCGGCCGCGAAGTGGTCACCGTGCCCTTCAAGTGGCCTGCCGCCAAGGCCGAGCAACTGAGCGCCAAGGGCAGCAGCGAGCTGGGCGAGATCAGCGTCGAGCTCAAGCCTTGAAATTGAAACCCCCTGA
Organism: Delftia sp. 11MD; assembly: GCF_050907895.1. Classification (NCBI taxonomy): domain Bacteria; kingdom Pseudomonadati; phylum Pseudomonadota; class Betaproteobacteria; order Burkholderiales; family Comamonadaceae; genus Delftia; species Delftia sp. 11MD. Next base: position 1,782,716 of record NZ_CP194333.1, read on the forward strand.
GGCCTTGCGCGTCTTCCCCCTCACGAGGCGGGTGACGCCATTGCTGCGGGGCGGCGCGGCCGGCCAGGCCCTTGCCCGGCATCCCTGAACTGGGCCCTGCATGTGGGCGGGCCACGCATCTTGCGGGGCACCCATGTGCCAGCCCCATCCACGAACCAAGGAGAATCTTCATGAAGTCCAAGACCCGCTTTGCCATCCGTCTGGCGGCCAGCCTCGCCATTGCCTGCGGCGCCTTCCAGTCCGCCCAGGCCCACAACCTGTGGCTGCTGCCCTCGACCACGGTGCTGTCCAAGGCCGAATGGATCACGGTGGATGCCGCCGTCTCCAACGACCTGTTCTTCTTCAACCACGTGCCGCTGGGCCTGGACAACCTCGTTGTCTCGGCACCGGACGGCTCGGCCGTCGCGCCGCAGAATGCCCATCGCGGCAAGCTGCGCAGCGTGTTCGACCTGGACCTGCAGCAAAGCGGGACCTACCGCCTGACCATCGTCAACGACGGCCTGTTCGCCTCCTGGAAGGACAAGGCCACGGGCCAGAACCGCCGCTGGCGCGGCTCGCCCGAGAAGTTCGCCGCCGATGTGCCCGCCGACGCGCAGGACCTGAAGGTGACCCAGTCCGTGGGCCGCATCGAGACCTTCGTGACCGTGGGCAAGCCCAGCGCCGTCAAGGCTTCGGGCAAGGGGCTGGAGCTGGTGCCCGTGACCCATCCCAACGACCTGGTCAAGGGCGAGAAGGCCACCTTCGCCTTCCATGTGGACGGCAAGCCCGCCGCCAACCTGGAAGTCGTGCTGGTGCCCGGCGCCACGCGCTACCGCGACAGCAAGGGCGAGATCAAGGCCACGACCGACGCCAAGGGCGAGTTCAGCGTGACCTGGCCCACCGCCGGCATGTACTGGGTGGATGCCGACGCCCAGGACAACAAGACCTCGCTGCCCCAGGCCAAGGAGCGCCGCCTGTCCTATGTGGGCACGTTCGAGGTGCTGCCCTGAGCCTTGCGTCCCCACCCGGGGCCCCGCCCGCGCCTGCGCCCGTGCGCGTGAGCTTCGCGCCCGCCCTGTTGCAGGGCAGCGCAGGCCGGGGCCTCGCCGCGCCTGTGTCCACGGGCGTGGCGTCCTTTGCCGTCTCCGGCTACGCGCCGCAGGCCGTGCGGCGGGCAGACCCCGCCGCGCTGCAAACACTCACCGGCGAGGCCATGGGCACGACCTGGAGCGTGCGCCTGCATAACCCGGGTTTCCGCCCGCTCGATGAGGCGCGCCAGGCCATAGAGGTTGCGCTGGCCCTGGTCGTGCGCCAGATGAGCAACTGGGAGGCTGATTCCGACATCTCGCGCTTCAACCGCGCAGAGGCGGGCAGCTGGCATGTGCTGCCTGCCGAATTCTTCACCGTGCTGACCTGCGCACTCGATTGGGCGCAGGCCAGTGGCGGCGCCTGGGACCCCACCGTGGGGCCGCTGGTCGAGCTGTGGGGCTTCGGCCCGCGTGCGGAAAAGGCGCAGGGCGCCGGCATCCCCGATGCCGATGCACTGCGGCGGGTGCGCGAGCGCGTGGGCTACCAGCGCATCGTGCTGGACCTGGAGGGCCGGCGCGCGCTGCAGCCCGGCGCCGTGCATGTGGACTTCAGCGGCATTGCCAAAGGCTATTCGGTGGACCTGGTCACCGAGCACCTGCAGGCGCTGGGCCATACCGATTTCCTCGTCGAGGTGGGCGGCGAGCTGCGTGCCTGCGGTCAGCGCCCTGGCAACCAGCCCTGGCGCGTGGCCGTGGCCAGCATGGCGGACCAGTCCACGCCGCTGGCGCTGCCGTTGCGCGACATGGCCATCGCCACCTCGGGCGACCACTGGCATGCCTTCGAGCAGGGCGGGCGCCGCTACTCCCACACCATCGATCCGCGCAGCGGCGAGCCCGTGGCGCACGGCCTGACCAGCGTCACCGTGCTGCATGCCGAATGCATGCAGGCCGACGCCCTGGCCACCGTGCTCACCGTGCTGGGGCCGCGTGCGGGCCTGGACTTTGCCGAGCAGCACGGAGTGGCCGCACTGCTGTGCGAGCGCACGGCGCAGGGCCCTGCCATGGCGATGACCACGGCGTTTGCCGCGCTGGCGCCGTGAGCGCCCCTATCCTTTTCTGCGCCGTGTAGATTTTCCGGTCACGCCATGTCCCTGTCCGAATCCGGGCTGCGCATACTCGCAGCCGCTGTCCTGGTACTGCTGTATGTGGCCATGTGCGCCGCCATCTGGTGGCGCGAGCGCCGCCAGCGCGTGCGGGCGCAGCACGAAGCCGCGGCGCTGGCCTCGGCGCGCGAGGGCGCGCTCCCCCTGCTTGTGGCCTATGCCAGCCAGACGGGCCAGGCAGAGGAGCTGGCACGCGAGACTGCGCGGCTGCTGCATACGGCCGGTGAGAGCGTGCATCTGTGCGCCCTCGATGCCGTTGATGTGAAGCTGCTGGCGCAGACCCAAAGGGCGCTGTTCATCGCCAGCACCTATGGCGAGGGCGATCCGCCCGACAACGCAGCGCTGTTCCTGGCGCACTCCATGGCGCAGGCGCAGGGCCTGTCCCATCTGCAATACGGCCTGCTGGCGCTGGGCGACCGGCAGTACGCGCAGTTCTGCGGCTTTGGCCGCGCGCTGGACGGCTGGCTGCGCGCCGCAGGCGCCAGCCCCTGGTTCGAGCGCATCGAAATGGACAACGGCGCGCCCCAGGCGCTCACCGCCTGGCAGCACCAGCTGACCCAGATCAGCAGCCTGGGCGACATGCCTGCGTGGGAGACGCCGGTCTTCAGCGAATGGACGCTGGCCGCGCGCCGGCATATGAACCCGGGCAGCGCAGGCGAGCCGGTGTTCCACATCGAGCTGCAGCCCCCTGCAACGGAGGCCGCGCTGTGGGAGTCCGGCGACCTGGCGCAGGTCTGCATTCCTGCGGACCCGCGGCATCCGCGCGAGTACTCCATCGCCTCCATCGCCCAGGACGGCTGCGTGCACCTGCTGGTGCGCCAGGCGCGGCGCGAGGACGGCTCGCCGGGCCTGGCCTCGGGCTGGCTCACGCAGGGCGCGCCCCTGGGGGCAGCCATCACCCTGCGGCTGCGTGCGCACCGCAATTTCCGGCTGGAAGACAACCTGCAGCGCCCGCTGGTGCTGATCGGCAACGGCACGGGTCTGGCCGGCCTGCGCAGCCACCTGCGTGCGCGTGCCGCAGCAGGCCTGGGGCCCAACTGGCTGCTGTTCGGCGAGCGCAATGCCGCGCATGACCGGCTCTATGGCGACGAGCTTCAGGCCTGGTGCGAGGGCGGCGTGCTGCAGCGCCTGGACCTGGCTTTCTCGCGCGATCGCAGCGAAGGCGCGCCGCGCGCCTATGTGCAGGACCTGCTGGCGCAGTCCGGCGATGTGCTGCGCCAATGGGTGGCGCAGGGCGCCGCCATCTATGTGTGCGGCAGCCTGCAGGGCATGGCCCAGGGCGTGGACCAGGCGTTGCACGCCGTGCTGGGTGAGGCGCAAATGGACCAGCTGCTGCGCAGCGGCCGCTACCGGCGTGACGTGTATTGAGGTGGTGAGAGCAGCTTGCGCCAGCGCAAGCATTGGTGCCGTCAGCGCTTTCTGCTCCTAGGAACGTAGCATCCGTGCGACAGATAAATCCTATTGTGATCATGAGAATGGAAATGATTCTCAATGTTCATATAATTTCGTTACATATCCCCATCCCATCGCATAACCAAAGATTTCAAAGCGAGTTGCACGGGCCTCACAGCCCGTTTTCCGTTTCTGGAGTGTTTGCATGTCGTATCGCGATCTGCGCGGCGTTCTTCCGTCGCGTCCTTCCCCTCTGGCCCTCCTGGTGGCCGCCATCTGTGCTTCGGGTGCCGCATCGGCACAGACCCCATCGCAAAGCAATGCGGCTGCCGCCACCGAGTTGCGCGAAGTCGTGGTCTCTGCCTCGGGCTTCGAGCAGGACATCAAGGAGGCGCCGGCCTCCATCACCGTCATTCCGCGCGAGGAACTGGCCAAGGGCCGCTTCGGCAGCCTGACCGACGCGCTGGAGAGCGTGGAAGGCATCGACGTAGGCGCCCCCGCGGGCAAGACCGGCGGCCTGAACATCAGCATCCGTGGCATGCCCAGCGACTACACGCTGGTGCTGATCGACGGGCGCCGCCAGAACTCGGCCGGCAATGTCACGCCCAACGGCTTTGGCGAGACGCAGACCAGCTTCATGCCGCCCATCGGTGCCATCGAGCGCATCGAGGTCATCCGCGGCCCCATGTCCACGCTCTACGGCTCCGACGCCATGGGCGGCGTGATCAACATCATCACGCGCAAGGTCGGCAAGACCTGGACGGGCAGCGTCAGCGCCGACTACACGCTGCAGCAAGAGTCGGAGTTCGGTGATATCAAGTCCGGCAAGTTCTACCTGAGCGACCCCATCAAGGAGGACCTGCTGGGCCTGTCGATCCGCGGCAGCACCCAGCGCCGGGCCGCTTCGGACATCACCTATGCGGGCGCCAACGGCCAGCCAGCCGTTCCCATCATGGGCGGCAACCCCGTCAAGTCCGAGATCAACAACCTGGGCCTGCGCCTGGCGCTCACGCCCAACAGGTACCACGACATCACGCTGGACCTGGACTCGGGCCGCCAGACCTATGACAACTCGCAGGGCCAGTTGGGCACGCTGGGCACGGGAGGCTACAGCCCCGAGCAGAAATACAACCGTGACCAGCTCACGCTGGCCCATACCGGTCGCTACGGCTTCGGAACCTGGGACACCAGCTTCATGGTCAACCGGACCGAGACCATCGGCCGGACCATTCCCCGGGGAACCCCGGGCGCGACGCCAGGTGCCGCGCGCACGCTGGAGGTGGAAAGCAAGGTGCTGGACAGCAAGCTGGTCCTGCCCTGGGGTGCCCACCTGACCACGCTGGGCGGCCAGTGGTGGGATGCCGAGATGAAGGACGGCGTGGCGCCGAACAAGTTCGCCTTCACGCAGAAGGCCCTGTTTGCCGAGGACGAATGGAGCCTGACCGACGCCTTCAAGCTCACCATGGGCGCGCGCTATGACCGCCACAGCCTCTTCGGCGGCAAGCTCAGCCCGCGCATCTACGGCGTGTGGAATGCCGCGCCGCAGTGGACCGTGAAGGGCGGCGTCAGCAACGGCTACAAGACGCCGCGCGTGGAGCAGCTGGCGCCCGGCATCAACGGCTTCGGCCAGCAGGGCCGCCTGCCGCTGGTGGGCAGCCCCAACCTCAAGCCCGAAACCAGCCGCACCACCGAACTGGGCGTCTATTTCGACAGCCCCACGGGCTTTGCGGGCAGCGCCACGGTGTTCAACAACGAGTTCAAGGACAAGATCACCAGCGGCCCGGGCCTGATCAACTGCGACTTTGCGGCAGCGCCCAATCGCCCCGGCTGCGTGAGCTTCGGCGACTGGCCGCTGGTGGATGCCTTCGGCCAGTCCATCAACGTGGACGAGGCCGTCACGCGCGGCCTGGAGCTGAGTGCGCGCATGCCGCTGGCGCGCGGCTGGAACGCCAGCGCCAACTACACCTTCACCAAGAGCGAGCAAAAGAGCGGCCCCAACCGTGGCAACCCGCTGAGCGACACACCCAGGCACGCGCTCAACGCCCGCCTGAACTGGGAGCCGGGTGCCCAGTGGAACCTGTGGCTGCGCGCCGAGTACCGCAGCGAGCGCTACCGTGACCCCGGCACCAGCGCCAGCTCCCAGGCCGCCAAGGCCGCGCTGGGCAACTACAAGGCCTATACCCAGTTCCACCTGGGCGGCAGCTACCGCGTGAGCAAGCAGTTCACCATCAACGCGGCCATCTACAACCTGTTCAACAAGGATTTCGTGGACTACCAGCCCTACAACGTACCGGGCCAGGTCCAGGGCACCGTGATCTTTGGCAACCGCTACGCGAACAACCAGGAAGGCCGCCGCCTGTGGGTGTCTGCCAACTACGAGTTCTGAGGCGGGTTCCGGGGCGCCTGGCTGGCCTGCATGCGTGAAGGGGCCAGCCTGACCAGCACCTGCAGCGTGCGGTTCAGCGGCACGGGCACGCCCAGGGCCTCGCCGCGCCGCACCACGTAGCCGTTGAGGTGATCGATTTCGCTGGGCTTGCCCAGCGCCAGGTCCTGGGCGGTGGACGAAAACTGGCCCGGCATGGTGGCCGGCAGGCCGCGCACGGCAGCGGGCACGTCGCCGGGCAGGGCCACGCCGTCGGCCCTGGCCACGGCCAGGCATTCGGCCACCACGTCGTCCACCACGTCCGTCACGCCGGGCGACTGCACCAGCGGGCCGTAGGGCAGCTGGCACAGCGCCGACAGCGCGTTGTAGGCGCAGTTGATCACCAGCTTGGCCCACAGCGCGCCGCGCACGTCGGGCGATACCTGCACGGCAATGCCTGCCTTGCCAAACTGCAGGGCCACCTGTTCACTGAGTGCGGACGGCGCAATGACCAGCTCGCCGCGGCCGAAATGGCGCACATGGCCGGGGCCGGCCATGGCCGTGGCCACGTAGACCACGGCGGCGGCCACGGCCACGGACGGGCCCAGCACGGCGCGCACGCGCTCGTCGTTGTCCACGCCGTTTTGCATGGTCAGCACCAGGGTGCCCGGCGCCAGGTGCGGCTGCATCTCGCGGGCTGCCTCCTCGGTGGCCGTGGACTTGACGCAGAACATCACCACATCGGCATCGCGCACGGCGCTGGCCTCGGTCGATGCCTGCATGGGCACCTGGATGTCCAGCGCCGCCGTCTCCAGCCGCAGGCCATGCTGCTGCACGGCCTGCACATGGGCGGGACGGCCGATCAGCGTGACCTGGTGGCCGGCGCGCGCCAGCAGCGCGCCGAAATAGCAGCCCACGGCGCCTGCGCCCATGACGGCGATGCGCAGCGGTTCGGAAGGAGAGGGGAGGCGGGCGGAAGAAGCGTCCATGGTGCAGATCGGATGGGCCTTTGATGGCGCCCAGTCTAGCCAGGCTGCCGTCGAAGGCCCATGCCGTCTTCCCTGCCGGGTGCCATTGCAGACGTCAGGCAGCCCTCATGCCGTCTGCAGGCACAGGTACTTGGTCTCCAGGTATTCCTCGATGCCGTGGCGCGAGCCCTCGCGGCCCAGGCCGGACTGCTTGACGCCGCCGAAGGGCGCGACCTCGTTGGAGATCAGGCCGGTGTTGATGCCCACCATGCCGTACTCCAGCGCGCGCGACACGCGCCAGATGCGGCGGTTGTCGTTGGTGAACAGATAGGCGGCCAGGCCGTAGATGGTGTCGTTGGCGCGGCGCACCACCTCGTCCTCGTCATGGAAGCGGAACAGCGGCGCCAGCGGGCCGAAGGTCTCTTCCTCGCAGACTTGCATGCTGTCGTTCACATCGACCAGCAGCGTGGGCTCGAAGAACAGCTGGCCCGGCACCGGGCGCCTGCCGCCCGCCAGCAGGCGCGCGCCCTTGGACAGCGCATCGGCCACATGGCTTTCCACCTTCTGCACGGCCGCCTCGTTGATCAGCGGGCCATGGGTCACGCCGGGCTCCAGCCCATTGCCGACCTTGAAGCCCGCCATGGCACGGGCCAGGCGGCGAGCCAGTTCGTCGTGGATGCCATCCTGCACATAGATGCGGTTGGCGCACACGCAGGTCTGGCCGGCGTTGCGGAACTTGGAGGCCACGATGCCGGCCACGGCCTGGTCGATGTCGGCATCGTCAAACACGATCAACGGTGCATTGCCGCCCAGCTCCAGCGACAGCTTCTTGACCGTGTCGCTGCACTGGCGCATCAGCAGCCGCCCGGTGGCCGTGGAGCCCGTGAAGCTGAGCTTGCGCACCACGGGGCTTTGCGTCAGCGCCTGGCCGATGTCCTGCGGATGGCCGGTCAGCACCTGGAAGACGCCGGCGGGAATGCCGGCCTCCTCGGCCAGCACGGCCAGGGCCAGGGCCGTGAAGGGCGTGCTTTCGGCCGGCTTGACCAGCATGGTGCAGCCGGCGGCCAGCGCCGGGCCGGCCTTGCGCGTGATCATGGCGGCCGGGAAATTCCAGGGCGTGATGGCGGCGCACACGCCAATGGGCTCGCGCAGCGTGAGCAGCTGCTGGCCTGCGTTGGGCGACTGCAGCAGCTCGCCGTCCACGCGCTTGCCTTCCTCGGCAAACCATTCGATGAAGGAGGCCGCATAGGCGATCTCGCCGCGCGCCTCGGCCAGGGGCTTGCCCTGCTCCAGCGTCATCAGCCGCGCCAGATCGTCCTGGTGCGCCAGCATCAGGTCGAACCAGCGGCGCAGGATGCCGGCGCGCTGCTTGCCCGTCAGCGCGGCCCAGGCGGGCAGGGCGCGCTGTGCGGCGGCAATGGCGGCCTCGGCCTCGCCGGCCTGCAGGGCGGGTACCTGGCCCAGGCGCTCGCCTGTGGCGGGGTTGAAGACATCGATGGCGGGGCCGGAGCCCACGGGGTGCCAGCCCTGGGCAAGCAGGCAGGCCTGGCGGAACAGATCGGGGCGTTGCAGTGAAAGACTCATGGTGCGGGAAGGCTCAGGCTGTGGAATGGATTCAGGCCGCGACCGGCTGGGGCGCGGTCTGGGTGATGGCGTTGGCGATGATGTCCAGCGCCTTGCCGAACAGCGGCTCTGGAATCGTCAGCGGATAGAGGAAGCGGATGGCGTTGCCGTACAGGCCGCAGGTCAGCAGCAGCAGGCCTTGCTGCTGCGCACGCTGGACGATGGCGGCCACGCGCTGCGCGTCCGGCGCACCGCTGCCGGGAATGTGGAATTCCACGGCCAGCATCGAGCCCAGGCCGCGCACTTCGGCGATGCCGGCATCCTGCGTCTGCAATGCCTGCAGGCGCGAGCGCAGCTGGCTGCCCAGTGCCAGGGCGCGCTCGCACAGCCGTTCTTCATCGATCACGTCGAGCACGGCATGGGCCGCGGCCACGGCCAGCGGGTTGGCGGCATAGGTGCCGCCCAGGCCGCCGGGATGGGGGGCGTCCATGATGGCCGCGCGGCCGACCACGCCCGAGATCGGCAGACCGCCGCCCAGGCTCTTGGCCATGGTGATCAGGTCGGGCCGCACGCTGTAGTGCTCCATGGCAAACAGCTTGCCCGTGCGTGCAAAGCCGGTCTGCACCTCGTCGGCGATCAGCAGCATGCCGTGCTGGTCGCACAGCTGGCGCAGGCCCGTGAACAGCGCGGCAGGCACGGGGTTGAAGCCGCCTTCGCCCTGTACGGGCTCCACGATGATGGCTGCCACGCGCTGCGGGTCCACCGAGGTCTTGAGCAGCATGGCAATGGCGTCCAGCGACTGCTGCACGCTGATGCCCTGCACATCGCTGGGAAAGGGCGCGTGGAAGACTTCGCCCGGCATGGGGCCGAAGCCCTGCTTGTAGGGCGCCACCTTGCCCGTCAGCGCCATGCCCAGTTGGGTGCGGCCGTGGAAGGCGCCCTGGAAGGCGATCACGGCCGAGCGGCCCGTGGCATGGCGGGCGATCTTGACGGCGTTTTCCACCGCCTCGGCGCCCGTGGTGAAGAAGGCGGTCTTGGCCGGGCCGTCGATGGGCGCCAGTGCATTGATGCGCTCGGCCAGCGCAATCGCGCTTTCATAGGGAACGATCTGGAAGGCCGTGTGCGTGAAGCACTCCAGCTGGCGCTGCACGGCCTGCACCACGCGCGGATGGCGGTGGCCCGTGTTGAGCACGGCAATGCCGGCCGCGAAGTCGATGTACTGGCGGCCCTCGGCATCGGTCAGCAAGGCGTTGTCGGCCTGCACGGCGTGGAAGCCGCACATCACGCCCACGCCGCGCGGCATGGCGGCGGTGCGCCGGCTCTGGAGTTGCTGGTTGACGGACGAGGCTCTGGTGGTGTCGTTGGTGGCGGCGCTGGACATGGGAAGGTCTCCGTTGAGGTGGCTGCAATGCTTACGGTTATAGTGGCGATTGGTTCCATGAATGGAGCCATCTTTTGAAAAGATGATGGTGCCAATCGAGTTCGCCACCATCGCTTCCACAACGCAGGCAACGCAGGCAACGCAGGCAACGCAGATATGGCAAAACCCTCCGTGTGCGCGGACCTCATCCTCCAGATGGACTGGCGCGGGCTGGGCGGGGACCGCGTCCGCCTGAACCGGGCCCTGTACCTGGCGCTGCGCCAGGCCGTGGACAGCGGGGCCCTGTTGCCGGGCAGCCGCCTGCCGGCCTCGCGCGACCTGGCCCGCGAGCTGGATGTGTCGCGCAACACCGTCAACCATGCCTATGAGCAGCTGCAGGTGGAGGGCTATGTGCGCAGCCAGGTCGGGCGCGGCACGCAGGTGGTCGACACCCTGCCTGCGGCCATGCTGCTGAGCGGCGGACGTGCACCCGCCCGCCGCGCTGCCGCCGCAGCGCCTGCGCCTGGCGGCGGCCTGTCCGTGCAGGCACAGGCCTTGCTGAAAACCGCCCAGGCTTCGGAGCAGCAATGGGGCGCCTTCATGCCTGGCGTGCCCGACGTGACGCAGTTCCCGCGCGCCGCCTACGCGCGCATCCACAACCGCCTGCTGCGACACGCCGGGCCGCAGCTGCTCACCTATGGCACGCGCGGCGGCGTGGAGGCGCTCAAGCAGGCGCTGGCCGAGCACCTGCGCGTGGCGCGCTCGGTGAACTGCGCAGCCGACCAGGTGCTGATCACAGAAGGCGTGCACCAGGCCATCGACCTGGTGGTGCGCAGCCTTGCCGACCCTGGCGACTGCGTCTGGATGGAGGAGCCGGGCTACTGGGGCATCGCCAACGTGTTGCGCATGCAGCACGGGCTGAGCCTGCACAGCGTGCCAGTGGACGAGGAGGGCATGCATCTGCCGGACGGCCTGCCCGTGCCGCGGCTGATCTTCGTCACTCCCTCGCACCAGTACCCGCTGGGCGCCGTCATGAGCATGGCGCGGCGCCGCGCGCTGATCGCCTACGCGCGCCGGGTGGGTGCCTGGATCGTCGAGGACGACTACGACAGCGAATTCCGGTTCTCCGGCAGCCCCGTGCCCAGCATGCAGGGCATGGAGGAGGACGCGCCCGTCATCTACATAGGCACCTTCAGCAAGACCCTCTACCCGGGACTGCGCATGGGCTACATGGTGCTGCCCCCGACCCTGGCCGAGCCGCTGCGCCGCATCCATTCAGAGCTGTACCGAGAGGGTCACCAGCTGCCGCAGCAGGTCATCGCCGAACTGATCGTGGAAGGCCACTACGCCGCCCACATCCGCAAGATGCGCCTGCTCTACGGCAAGCGCCGCCGCATGCTGATGGCCTTGATCGAGCGCTATCTGGGCGCCGACCACCTGCCCTGGGTGGACAGCGGCGCGGGGCTGCATTTCGTGATGCAGCTGCCCGGGCAGGACGATGATGTCGTGCTCGCCGAGGACCTCCGGCAGGCCGGCATCTTCGTCAAGCCGCTGTCGCGCTACTACGCGGGTCCGCACCGGCGGCGTGGCCTGCTGCTGGGGTACGCCTGCGTTTCCGAGGAAGAGATAGGCGCAGCCTTCTTCCGCATGCTGGCAGTGCTCGGAGCCCGGCATGGCCGGCGCTGAGGCCCGGGCCGGACCATCCGGCCGGGCGCCGCCTTGGCTCCCGACGCCAACCCTTTTTTGTCTGCCTAAGGATGCACCATGATCTCCATCCGCCCCGTTGAACCCCATGAATGGCCGCAGTACCGGGATATCCGCCTGCGTGCCCTGCGCGATGCGCCCGACGCCTTCGGCAGCACCTGGGAGTCGGAGGCCGCAAGGGTTGACGCGGACTGGGCTGTGCGGCTGCAGGCCGCCGTTGCCGGCGGCTGGGACAGGGTGCTCTTCGCCGTCAACGGCGGCCAGGCCTGCGGCCTGCTCTGGTGCAAGCTGTGTGCCCCCGAGCCCGGCGTGGCCGATCTCTTCCAGATGTGGGTCGATCCCGCCGTGCGTGGCCGGGGTGCGGGCCAAGCCCTGCTGGCCCAGGCCGTCGCCTGGGCCTGGCACAAGGGCATGCAGCGTGTGCGGCTGGGTGTGACCGATGCCGACTCTCCCGCCATGCGCCTGTACCTGGCGAACGGCTTCCGGCCTGTGGGCGGGCTGCAGCCGCTGCGCGAGGGCTGCGAACTGCGCGTGCAGACGATGGCCCTGGACCGGGCCGGCGGCTGAACCGCTGCACAGCGCAGGAAGTTCCGGCAGTCAGTCCCTGCGGCCTCTGTCGCCCCCTGGTGGCCCCCGTGTAGCCCCCCCCGTAGCCCCGGGGCGTCCACAAGGCCGTCCTGCATCAGCCCGGCAGCACGGCCGGTGAAGGCACCTGCCGGGTCTTGGCCAGTTGCGCGTTGCTGTAGCGAAGATCAGCGGTGACCTCCGCTCCCAGCCAGGCGGGCGAGGGCGGCTGGATATCCTCGCTGGCCAGTTCGATCTCGGCCGTGACCAGCCCGGCCAGCGGGCCTTCGAATACATCGACCTCGAAGTCGAAGCCGTCCACCGTCACGATGTAGCGCACCTTTTCGAGTGCGCCATGCGCGCAGTGCTGGGCCAGCAGCGTCTCGGCGTCGGCCAGCGGAATCCGGTATTCGAATTCGGCGCGGCTCATGCCGCGTGCCGGCCCCTTGAGCGTGAGAAATCCGGCGTCCCCGGCGATGCGCACCCGCACCCACATGCCGTTGTCGGCGATGTATCCCTGCGCCATGCGCACGCCGGTCAGGCCGGTCACGACGCCGGGGTCGGCCACAAGGTATTTGCGTTCGATTTCGAGAGCCATGCTGATGCCCTTGCAGACAAAGGCGGCAGTCTATCGCGCCACCATCGCCCTGCCCGGCAGATGGCCGGCCACAAACAAAAAGCCCCGTAGGGGAGTGCGGGGCTTTCCAGGGGGGGGCGGTTGCCGGCCCGGGGGGCGGCATCCACAGCGCCTTACAGCGAGTCGATGAAGCTGCGCAGCTTGTCCGAGCGGCTCGGATGCTTGAGCTTGCGCAGGGCCTTGGCCTCGATCTGGCGGATGCGTTCGCGCGTGACGTCGAACTGCTTGCCCACTTCTTCCAGCGTGTGGTCGGTGGACATTTCGATGCCGAAGCGCATGCGCAGCACCTTGGCTTCGCGCGGGGTGAGGCCGTCGAGGATGTCCTTGACCACGTCGCGCAGGCCGGCCTGCATGGCGGCGTCCACGGGAGCGGTGTTGTTGGTGTCCTCGATGAAGTCGCCCAGGTGCGAATCGTCGTCGTCGCCGATCGGCGTTTCCATGGAGATCGGCTCCTTGGCGATCTTCATGATCTTGCGGATCTTGTCTTCCGGGATCTCCATCTTGGCCGCCAGGATGGACGCATCGGGCTCGAAGCCGAACTCCTGCAGATGCTGGCGCGAGATGCGGTTCATCTTGTTGATGGTCTCGATCATGTGCACCGGGATGCGGATGGTGCGCGCCTGGTCGGCGATCGAGCGCGTGATGGCCTGGCGGATCCACCACGTGGCATAGGTCGAGAACTTGTAGCCGCGACGGTATTCGAACTTGTCCACGGCCTTCATCAGGCCGATGTTGCCTTCCTGGATCAGGTCCAGGAACTGCAGGCCGCGGTTCGTGTACTTCTTGGCGATGGAGATCACCAGGCGCAGGTTGGCCTCGATCATCTCCTTCTTGGCGTCACGGCTGGCGCGCTCGCCGTCGTTCATGCGCTTGTTGATGCGCTTGAGCTCGTCCAGCGGCACGACCACGCGCGATTGCAGGTCGATCAGGTTCTGCTGCAGTTCCTGCACGGGCGGGACATTGCGCTCCAGCACGCTGCTCCAGGGCTTGCCCGCCGCGACCTGCTCCACCACCCACTGCAGGTTCAGCAGGTTGGGCGGGAACTGGGCGATGAAGGTTTCCTGCGGCATGCCGCACTTGTCCACGATGATCTTGCGCAGCTCGCGTTCCTTCTTGCGCACGTCATCGACCTGGGCACGCACGAGGTCGCACAGCTTCTCGATGGTCTTGGCCGTGAAGCGGATGGTCATCAGCTCTTCGGTCAGGGCCTTCTGCACCTTGATGTACGTGGGCGTGCCGTAGCCTTCCTTGTCGTACACCTTGTGCATCTTGTCGAAGTTCTCGCGCATGGCGTCGAAGCGGCGCAGCGCCTCGTTCTTGAGTTCTTCGAGCTTCTTGGTCAGTGCCTTGGAGCCGCCCTTGCCGTCGTCGTCGTCCTCTTCGTCGTATTCGTCGAAGTCTTCTTCGGCCACGTAGTCGTCGTTCTCATTGGCGTTGACGAAACCGTCGACGATGGTGGAGATGACGACCTTGCCTTCGCGGATTTCCTCGGACATGGCCAGGATTTCTGCGATGGTGGCGGGCGAGGCCGAGATGGCCTCCATCATGTCCATCAGGCCGCCTTCGATGCGCTTGGCGATTTCGATCTCGCCTTCGCGCGTCAGCAGCTCCACCGTGCCCATTTCGCGCATGTACATGCGCACGGGGTCGGTGGTGCGGCCGAATTCGGAGTCCACCGTGGACAGGGCGGCTTCGGCCTCTTCCTCGGCTTCCTCTTCGGTGGTGGCGGACTGGCCCGTGTTGTTCAGCAGCAGGGTTTCCGCGTCGGGAGTCTGCTCGTAGACGGCCACGCCCATGTCGTTGAGCATGGAGATCACGACTTCCAGCGTCTCGGCATCGACCAGCTTGTCGGGCAGGTGGTCGTTGATTTCGCTGTGCGTCAGGTAGCCGCGCGTCTTGCCCAGCTTGATCAGCGCCTTCAGGCGCTGGCGGCGGGTGGACATTTCCTCTTCGGTCAGGACGGTTTCGTCCAGGCCGAATTCCTTCATCAAGGCACGTTCCTTGGCCTTGCTGATCTTCATGCGCAGGGGCTTGACCTTTTCAGCCGGGGCCGAGGAGGCCTCGACCTCGACTTCCACTTCGGTCTCGACTTCGCCTTCCACTTCGCCATCGATGTCGCCATCGATGTCCGACAGGTCGGCGTCGTCCATGTCGTCGCCCGCTTCCTTGGCCTTGGGCTTGCGGCCGCGCTTGGCGGGAGTCTTGGCTGCAGCGGTGGAGGTGGCGGCCTTGGCCGGCGCCTTCTTGGCGGCAGCAGGCTTCTTTTCTGTCTGGGCGGGGGCGTCGTCGCCTTCGGCTGCCTTCTTGCGGCCACGCTTGGGCGTCGCGGCGGCGAGCAGTTCGTCGGCCATGGCTTTGAGTTCGGCTTGGGACTTGGTTACCACGTCGGTATCTTTCTTTGCTTTGGCCGCAGATGCGGCGCTCTTCGGTCCTGCAGCGGCTTTGCCGGCACCGGCCTTGACGGCCGGGGCTGAAGAGGTTGTCGAAGTCTTGGGCTTCGCTGGAGCTTCGGGGGCCTGCTTGGACTTCACGGACTTTGAAACGGGCATGAGCACCTCACGGTCGGGAGCGAACACACACAAAGGGAAACTCAAACAAGCGCCGCCTAAGCGCGCGCGGACGGACTAGGCCCGCCAGGGAAGCGTACATATTCCAGGCAAGATGTCTGGGCGATCATTTGGTGTGCAGTCCTTGCGGGAAATTGGGCCGTGCAGTTGCTGCAATCACGTGAGTTCGTCACGGGGCCCGGTCCGGAGGTGCTGCTGTCGCTCTTGCCGATAGCCCCCAATTATATCTGCTTACCTCGATTTCAAGAGGAAGTGCGCATCTGGTTTTCCAGGGCCTGCTGTCGGGCAAAGAGATCGCGATAGCGCTGGGCGGCGCTGGGGTCCCGTGCCATGTCGCGCAAGGCTTCGTCGATCTGGGCCTTGATGTGGACGATGACCATGCGATTGAGGACATCACGCAACTCACGGCGCAGCTCGGGCAGTTCGCCCTCGGGATGCGCGTGGGGGCCGCTCATGAGCCTGTCTGCCAGCGTTTCGTGAGGCAGGCCGCGCAGTTGTTCGCGCAGCACGGCAAAGGGCCGGGCCCCGGATTCCTGGAACTGTGCCTCCATCCAGCGGAACATGGCGCCATGTTCGCCTGAGCAGTGCGCCAGTGCCTCGAAGTCCTCGTGGGTGAGTTCTTCCATGAATTCCATGTGCGCCATGAGCAGGCGTGCCGCCTGGTCGGTGCGTGTGGCTGGCGCGCCACGCGGGCCCATGGGGGGCGGGTTGAAGTCGGCCCGGCCATTCTTGTCCCAGGGTTTGCGCGGCCAGGGCTTTTTGCCGCCGCGCCCGGGCTCGCCGCTGCGCCAGCCGCCCGCGCCGCTTCCATGGCCGCCACGCTCGTGCCAGCCCGAAGGCGCGCCGTATTCGACAGGCTGGCCCCAGTCGGGCGCGGCCGGTGCATGGCCGGCCTGCTGGCCCGGATGGGAAGCACCGCCGGCCATGGAGCCCCGCGCCGGGCCGCTGCGAGCGGCTTCCTGCGACCACAGGTCGGAGAGGTCGCGCGCATCGAGCTGCACGAGTTCGGCGATCTCGCCCAGCAGCTGGCGCTTGAGCGCGCCGTCAGGCAGGGCCGTCCACAGGGGGCGGGCATTGCTGGCCATGTGGGCACGGCCTTCGGCCTGGCCCAGGTCGCAGCCTTCGCTGGCCGCCTCGATGAGAAAGCGGCTCAGCGGCAGCGCGTCGCCCACGTAGCGGGCAAAGGCTTCGCTGCCGTATTCGCGGATGAAGCTGTCCGGGTCGTGTTCGGCGGGCAGGAAGAGGAATTTGACGCTGCGCGTGTCGCTGGCATAGGGCAGGGCCGCATCGAGCGCCTTGCGCGCGGCGCGCCGGCCCGCCCCGTCGCCGTCGAAGCTGAAAACGACGGCGTCAGTAAATCGAAACAGTTTGTGAATGTGATCGGGCGTGCAGGCCGTGCCCAGCGTGGCGACGGCGTTGGCAAAGCCCAGCTGGGCCAGGGCCACCACGTCCATATAGCCTTCGGTGACCAGCGCATAGCCCATGTCGCGCAGGGCGGTGCGGGCCTCGAACAGGCCGTAGAGTTCGCGCCCCTTGTGAAACACCGGGGTTTCGGGCGAATTCAGGTATTTGGGCTTCTCGTCGCCGAAGACGCGGCCGCCGAAGCCTATGCACTCGCCCTTGACGTTGCGGATGGGAAACATCAGCCGGTCGCGGAAGCGGTCGTAGCGCTTGCCGTCGTCCTCGCCGACGATGACCAGGCCCGATTCTTCGAGCTGCGGATCGTCGTAATGCGCAAAGACGCTGGCCAGGTTGCGCCAGCCGGCGGGCGCGTAGCCCAGGCCGAAGCGCCTGGCGGTCTCGCCCGAGACACCGCGGCGCTTGAGGTATTCGATGGCCTGGGGGGAGGCCTTCAGGTGCTTGCGGAAAGATTCGCCGGCCTTTTCCAGCACGTCGGTGAGAGTGGCCTGTTTCTGCTTCTGGGCGGCCTGGCGCTCGCGCTCGGCCGGGCTGATGTCGTCCTGCGGCACCTGCAGGCCGACCTGGCCGGCAAGATCCTGAACCGCTTCGACGAAGCCCATGCCGGCATGGTCCATCAGAAAACCGATGGCGTTGCCGTTCTTGCCGCAGCCGAAGCAGTGATAGAACTGCTTGCTGGGGCTGACGGTGAAGGAAGGCGACTTCTCGCTGTGGAAAGGGCACAGGCCCATGAAGTTGGCGCCGCCCTTCCTGAGCTGTACGTAACGGCCCACGATGTCGACCACGTCGACGCGCGCGAGCAACTCCTGGATGAACGATTGGGGAATGGACACCCGCGTATTGTGCCTTCGCGGGGCCATCCGGCCGTGCCCCGGGGGCACTGGCCGGCAGCGCCCGGCCCTCAGCCCAGGCGCTGGAAGGTCAGCGTGAAGGCCACGCCATCGCGCGTGTTGTGGGCCCTGATCGTGCCGCCCATCTTGGCCATGTAGGTCCTGGCCACGAACAGGCCCTGTCCCCGGTGCTCGGCGCCGCTGGCGGCAGAAGGCTCCTGGGGCGCGGACACCCCCAGCTCGAAGATGCGCTCCAGCAGGTCCTCCGCAATGGTGGCGCCCTGGTTGTGCAGCGTGGCGCTGGCGGTGGACTCGGAGGCCGACAGCGACAGCGTGATGGCCGTGCCGGCCGGACGGTAGCTGTCGGCATTGCGCAGGATGTGGGTGACCACGTCCTCCAGGGCAAATTCGTCGGCGCGCACGATCACGGCGCCGGCGGCTCCCGCGCTCCCGCTCTTGTTCCCGCCTTCGTAGACCACATCGGCAATGCCCGCATAGTGCGCGTTGGCCGCCACGTGGCTGAGGAAGGCGTCCAGGTCCAGCCGGCCCTCCGGCACGGTGGCGGCCTGCAGCGCCTCGGCCGGCGATGCCGTGCCGTAGAGCACATGCACGGCCTGCTGCATGCGCTGCACATAGCGGTGGCCGGGGTCGTCGGGGCCGTACAGCACCATCAGCGATTGCAGGGGCGACATGATCTCGTGGCCCACGGCATGCCACATGTCCCGCTCCTGCTGGGCGCGCAGCTGCTCGCGCTGCAGGTCGTCCTTCACGCGCTGCAGCAGGTCGGCCAGGCCGCCGGCCAGAATGCCCAGCTCGTCGGAACCACGCAGGTCCGACACTTCGAGGTCGCCCAGGCGTGGGCCGACATGGCCGTCCTGCACGTTGTACGACACGGCGGCGGCGCGCCGGGTGAGGGCGGTCACGCGGCGGATCAGCCCCAGCTCGACGATCAGCCAGGCCAGCGCAATGGCGGCCAGCATGGCGCCCAGGTACCAGGACAGGCGCGTGGCCACGGCGGCCAGGCCCTGCTCCACATCGCGCGGGTGGCCGGTGAAGCTGACGGTGTAGTTGCCCGTGGGCGTGTCCAGAATGTCCTGGCCCGTGGGCACGGCCGGGGTCATGGTGGCGGCGGAGACGCCGGCCGCATGCAGCGGCAGCCAGCTGATCAGGCGCAGCAGCCAGGGCGCCGACGGCGCGGCCTGCACATCCACGCCCTTGAGGGTGATGGCGCTGGCCTCGTCGGCACCCACCTTGCGGATCTGCACGCGCTCGCCGGGCAGCAGGCTGCGCGAGATGTCGTTGAGCGAGGCGGCCAGCTGCGCCCCCGGCGCATTGCTGTCGAACAGGGGCGCGGCCGCCTCGCCCGGGGCCAGCATTTCCACGCGCACACGCATGCTGCCCAGGTCTTCGGGCGGCCAGACGGGGCGCACGTCCCTGCGAAACAGGGCCTCGCGGAACAGCTCGACCGGCAGGCGGATGGAGTAGTGCGTGCGGCGCAGGCAATCGGCTGCAGGGGGCGTCTTGTCATTGCCCGCATGGCCCTGCACGCCAGGCGGCAGGTCGCGGCAATGGCCGTTCTGCCAGAGCCAGCCACGGAAATCGCGCACGGGCCGCGCGCGGGCGTCAAGCTGGGGCGTGCCGTTGTCCACAAAGCCGGTGAGCCGGCCGTGCTCGCCGTTGCCGGCCCTGCTGCCCTGCTGCGGCATGGCCTCATAGGGGGCGATCCAGCGGTAGGTGCTGCCGCGCATGTCCAGCGTGATGCGGGCGCGGTGCGCCTGGGCGGGCTCGCGCGAGCCGCGCTCGCGCGGTGTCAGCTCGCCTGCGAAGAAGCTGCCCACCAGATAGATGAAGCCGCCTGCGTAGGGATTGTTGCCGATGGCCGCGCACAGCGAGGCGCCATCGGGATACTGCACCGAGCAGCCGGCCATCTCCACGGCCTGCTGGGACTTTTGCGGATCGTCGAAGTCGATGGCCGCGTAGGGCAGCAGCAGCGGCGCCAGCGGCGTCACGCCCTGGCCCAGGTGTCCGGCATTGAGCAGGGCCAAGCGTCCCGAAGGATGGCGCAGCCGCGCCATGACCTCGGCCTGGCTGCGCACAAAGCCGTGCTGGTAGGCCTGCCAGGCGCGTTCCTTCTCGTCCTTGAGCACCACCACGCTCAGCGCCACCGTGGCCACGGCCAGCAGCACGAACACGCCGCGCAGCAGGATGCGCTGGCGGAAGGCGGCCAGGCCCAGGCGCGGAACTTCCAGCCGGGGCAGCTCCAGTTTGGGGTTGAGCAGGCGCTTCATGCGCGGGCGGCGGCGCCGGCCTGGCCCACCCAGCGAAAGCCGCGCATGGGCACGTTCTCTATGCCTTCGAAGCCCGGGTCCACCTCGCGCAGGGCCTCGCGGATGGTGCTGACGTGCTTGCGCACGTTGTCGCGGTTGCGGCCGCTTTTGACCACCTCGAACAGCTCGTCGTAGGACACCACTTCGCCGCTGCGCTGGTGCAGCGTGGCCAGGATGCGCTGGGCCGTCAGCGGCAGGTTGATGCGCTCGCCGCGCCAGGTGGGCGTGCGCTGCCACAGCGGGTCCAGCACCAGGGCATCGCCTGCGGGCGCTGCGGCGGCCTGCGCGGCCACGGGCGCCGCGCGCTGCGTGGTGCGCAGGATGTCGAGGAAAGTCTCGATGAAGTCCGCCTCCTCGAAGGTGGTCTTTTGCAGGTAGTCCCAGGCGTCCAGCGCTTTCATGATGCTGCGGTAGATGGCGGCCGGCATGGCCGACACCACCAGCACCGGCGTGCCCTGGCCCAGCTTGTTGATGGCGTTGATCAGGGCCACGCCGGCATGGCGCTCGCGGCCCAGCTCGATGTCCAGCACCACGGCGTCGTAGTGCTCGCGCGCCAGGGCGGCCTCGGCCTCGTCGCGCGTGAACCACTGGTCGATCACGATGCCGCTGCGCGCACTGCGTATCCATCCCGCCAACTGGTTGCTGGTGGGCAGGTCGTCTTCGATCACGGCGATACGGGTCATGGGGCTGTGCAGGGGTGGGGTCGGGGGAGGCCGCCGTGGCGGTGTTCGCGGGATTATCTCGGCCCTGCGCCGGCCCGGGTGTGAGTTTTTCTTCCGGGGCCGGAGCGTTTGCGCCGCCGGTGTGAGCGCTTTGGTCCGTGCGCTGCGTTGTTGCTTCCGGGGTGGATCCGAACAATCGGTCCTCAATGAGCCACCCCTGTTTCCGGTGCCTCAGAAACAACCAACAACAGCCAACAACAGCCATCACAGCCGAGAGAGAGAACACCATGAAAGCCACCTGGAACCGCATCATGCAGGCCCTGACGGGCCGCAAGTCCGCCCGCCTGGACGGAGCCGGCACCGCCGATTCCTCCGAGCCTGCAGCCGACGCCGGCACGCTGCCGGGCAACGCGCCCCGCCGCCAGCCCGTGGACTGGGCAGTCCTGCTGCCCACGGCACGTACCGTGCGCTGGCTGGCCATCGGCGCCGTGGTGGTGGCGACCGGCCTGGTGGTGGTGCGCAACCCGCCCGTGCAGCACCTGGAGCAGGGCACGCTGGGCGTGCGCCTGAACCAGTTCACGGGCTCCGTCAGCCTGTGGCGCGATGGCAGCGTGTGGGTGGTTCCGGGCCTGCACACGGTGCGCGTGTTCTCCCTGCGCGACCAGAGCTACCGTCCGGAGGCCATGCGCCAGGCCAATGGCAGCGCACCCCTGCAGTCGGTCGAGGGCCTGTCCCTGGGTCTGGACCTGAACGTGCGCTATGCGCTTGATCCCGCATCGCCCGCCGTCAAGGCCGGCAACCTGCCTCTGGACATAGGCGGCGACATCGTGGAGCCCGCCGTGCAGGGCCTGGTCTACAAGGTGTTCGCACGCTACACCGTGCGCGAGATCTTCTCGACCAAGCGCGCCGAGATCGCCCAGATCATGGAAACCGAACTGCGCACGCGCCTGGCGGCCGACGGCGTGACGCTGCGCAGCATCCAGATCGGCAAGGTGGACCTGCCCGCCGAGTACCGCCGCGGCATGGACAGCCTGCTGGCCGAGGAGCTGGCCTCCGAGAAGATGCGCTACACGCTGGAGCTCAAGGACAAGCGCGTCAAGGAAACCGAGCTGGATGCCAATGCCGACAAGGTGCGCCGCGAAGTGGCCGCCGAAGCCGCCGCACGCGAGCAGGTGATTGCGGCGCGTGCCCAGGAAGAGGCCATGAAGCATGTGCTGCCCTTCAAGCAGCGCCAGATCGAGCAGCGCCAGCTGGAGGCCGAGGCCGAGCGCGTGGCCCGCGTGAAAGCTGCCGAGGGCAGCGCCCAGGCCCGCCGCATCGAGGCCAATGGCGAAGCCGATGCACGCCAGAAGCTGGCCGAGGCCGAGGCCTTCCGCATGGACCGCCTGGGCAAGGTCAACGCCGAGCAGATGGCGCGCGAAGGCACCCTGGTCACGCGCTACCCGCTGCTCATCCAGAAGACGCTGGCCGACAAGCTCTCGGACAAGATCCAGGTCATCATCGCGCCCCCGCCGACCAATGGCGACTTCATCGGCGCGGCCCTGCTGGGCGGCAGCCGCAATGCACAGGCCGGCGCAGCCTCCGTGGCGGCCGAAGATGCCAACGCAGCCGTTCAGGAGCAATAAGCCATGCTGACCGTATCGACCTTGGCCGCCGCAGCGCT
The DNA here is from genome assembly GCF_050907895.1 of Delftia sp. 11MD. Taxonomy (NCBI): domain Bacteria; kingdom Pseudomonadati; phylum Pseudomonadota; class Betaproteobacteria; order Burkholderiales; family Comamonadaceae; genus Delftia; species Delftia sp. 11MD. The sequence goes on from NZ_CP194333.1 coordinate 1,804,904, forward strand.
GGCCACCGGCATGGGCAGCGCCATCGTGGTGCAGGACCAGGCCAGCCTGCGCGCCGCGCCGCGCGATGGCGCCCAGCAGCAGGCCAGCCTGTGGCAGGGCGAGGTGCTGGAGATCAGGGGCGAACGCCTGGACTACCTCCAGGTCTGGGACCACAAGCGCGAGCGCGGCGGCTTCATCCGCGCCAGCGATGTGCGCCGTGTGGCCCTGACCGAGGCCGATGCCCCCGCGCTGCTGGCCGTGCTGCGCTTCGTGCAGGATACGCCCGGTGCCGAGGCGCTGGGCATCGGCCTGGCGGCCGCCTACCTGCAGGCCGCGCCCGCCAGGACCCTGGCTGGCGCCGAAGGCGCGCAGGCCTTCGACGCACTGGGCGGCTTTGCCGACCGGCTGGCGCGGCGCGCCTCCGCCGCTGCGCCCGGCAAGACCTCGGGCGCCACGCTGTCGGCCCACCTGGATGTGGCCAGCGGCTACGGCCTGCGCTTTGCGACCCATGAGGTCGAAGGCCGCATGCAGGTCTGCTACGAAGGGGAATTCTTCCGCCGCGTGCTCGCCATGCCGGCCGCCGACGCGCCGCAGCGCGCCCGCGCCGCCCTGGCGCTGACACGGCCCGAATGCGTGGACCCCGATCTGCCGGCCCATGAGCGCGCCCGCCTGTACGCCTGGCAGGCCGATGTGCTGGAGCGCGTGGATGTGACCGGCCTGCCGCCCTACCTGCGCGGCCGCGTGCAGATGCGCCGCGCCAGCGTGTGGGGCGCGCTGGCCTTTCAGCAGGCGCGCAAACGCATGGCCGACCCTGCCGTGGCTGCATCGGCCGCCCGGGCGCTGGCCGAGTTCACGGGCGTCAGCAAGTCCGAGCTGCCCGATGAAGACCAGAGCGCCTACAACGACGCGGCCATGCGGGTGAGCGCCGTGCGCTGGGCGCTGGCGCCTGTTGCTGCTGCGGCTCCTGCTGCCGGAGCCCGCCCGACGCTGCTGACCGAGCCCGGTGCTGCCGGCGAAACCTGCGTGCTGCTGGTGGACGCCCAGCACGGCGCCAAGGCCCCTTTGCTGCGCCGCTGCACCTATGGCCTGGTGTGGGCTGCATCGGCCAGCACCAACCGCGAGGGCACGGCCGTGGCCCTGGCCGTGCAGCCGCTGGAAGGCTGGCGCGAACTGTGGGTGCTGCGCAAGACCGAAGGCGGCTGGCTGGCCGATGTGCTTCCCCCCGCCGCCACCGCGCCGGAGACCGGCGTGGCCGAATGGGCGGGCTGGGTGCCTGGCGGCCAGCTGATGCTGGTGGCGCGCGAGGCCCGTGGCCAGGGCCGCTACCGCAAGAGCTTCGAAGTGGTGCGGCTGGACGGCCTGGCCACCGAGCGCGTGACCGGCGATGTGTCCGCCCTGCCGCTGTTCCAGCGCTGGCAGGACCCGGCCTGGAAGCGCCAGTCCCTGAGCCTGCGCTGAAGCAAAAAAAAGCCTGCACCGGTGGGGTGCAGGCTCGTCTCCAACGATGCCTGGAGCGTTGCCAGGCGACTCCTCTAGGAACTCCTTGTTCGCCTTCCAGCGGCGCTGGCCGGCGAATCCAAGCGGCGATTCTACGAGTGAAGCCGGGGCCGTGCGGCCGAGTCATCTGATAAATGATGTCTTATAGAGGACTGTGGTTGTGTAGTCGCCTGGGGGACAGTCGGAGGTGCGTCTGCAGGCTGGTCAAGTGATTGTTTTGCATGAGTATTTTCAATTTCCATGAAATTCTGAAAGTTGTGATGCCCTGCAAAGACCATGCATGCCGCTTTGGTTATCCGGGCCTGTGCGGTGGCGCGCCCGGTGGTCTCGCATCAAGCTTGTGTAAGCCTGTCTTGCTATATCTTCAGGTTTCGCCAGTCTGCAATGGCAGACCTGCATCACACCAAGAACCCCAGCGAACCGGAGACCACGATGACCCACATTTACGACCAGCACCTGGACCGCAACAGCGCCAACCATGCGCCGCTCAGCCCCTTGGGCTTCATCGCCCGCACGGCCGAGGTCTATCCCGAGCGGCTGGCCGTGGTCCACGGCACGCTGCGCCGCAACTGGGGCGAGACCTATGCGCGCTGCCGCCAACTGGCCAGCAGCCTGCACAAGGCGGGCGTGGGCAAGAACGACACCGTGGCCGTAATGCTGCCCAATACGCCGCCCATGGTGGAGGCGCATTTCGGCGTGCCCATGGCGGGGGCCGTGCTCAATGCGCTGAACACGCGGCTGGATGCGGAAACCATCGCCTTCATGCTGGACCATGGCGAGGCCAAGGTGCTGATCGTGGACCCGGAGTTCACGGGCGTGGTGGCCAAGGCGCTGAAGCTGCGCCAGCGCAGCGCGCCGCTGCTGGTGATCCAGGTCGAGGACGCGCTGTACGGCCCGGCCGCCGAGCAGGTGGGCAGCCTGGACTACGACGATTTCGTGGCCGGCGGCGATGCCGGTTTCGACTGGCAGCTGCCCGCCGACGAGTGGGACGCCATTGCGCTGAACTACACCAGCGGCACCACGGGCAACCCCAAGGGCGTGGTCTACCACCACCGGGGGGCGGCCATCAATGCCATCAGCAATGTGCTGGAGTGGGACATGCCCAAGCACGCCGTCTACCTGTGGACCCTGCCCATGTTCCATTGCAACGGCTGGTGCTTTCCGTGGACGGTGGCGGCACGGGCGGGGGTCAATGTCTGCCTGCGCCGGGTGGAGGCCCAGGCCATCTTCGACGCCATCCGCAACCACGGCGTCACGCATTACTGCGGCGCGCCCATCGTGCACGGCCTGCTGGTCAACGCGCCGGCCGCCATGAAGGAGGGCGTGCCCGCCGGAGTCAAGGCCATGGTGGCGGGCGCGGCGCCGCCGGCGTCGATGATCGAGGGCATGGAGCAGCTGGGCTTCGACATCACCCATGTCTACGGCCTGACCGAGGTCTACGGCCCGGCCACGGTCTGCGCCAAGCACGCAGCCTGGGATGGGCTGGACATCGGCGAACGCGCGCGCCTCAATTCACGCCAGGGCGTGCGCTACCACCTGCAGCGCTCGGCCAGCGTGCTCGATCCCGAGACCATGGAGCCCGTGCCCCATGACGGCCAGACCATGGGCGAGATCATGTTCCAGGGCAACATCGCCATGAAGGGCTACCTGAAGAACCCGCAGGCCACGGACGAGGCCTTCCGCGGCGGCTGGTTCCACACGGGCGACCTGGCCGTGCAGCATCCGGACGGCTATATACAGATCAAGGACCGCAGCAAGGACATCATCATCTCGGGTGGCGAGAACATCTCGTCCATCGAGGTCGAGGACGTGCTCTACCGCCACCCGGCCGTGATGGCCGCCGCCGTGGTGGCCAAGCCCGATCCCAAGTGGGGCGAGACGCCCTGCGCCTTCATCGAGCTGAAGGCCGGCGCGCAGACCACGGCCGAAGACATCGTGGCCCACTGCAAGAAGCACCTGGCCGGCTACAAGGTGCCGCGCGCCGTGGTCTTTGGCGAGCTGCCCAAGACCAGCACGGGCAAGATCCAGAAGTTCGAGCTGCGCCGCCAGGCCGGATCGGTCCAGGCCATCACGGGCTGATGGCCAGGCCGCAGGGCGGGCAGCGGCTCAGTGTCCGGCCGTCTTGGAAAACAGCTGGATGACCAGCACGCCCGCCACGATCAGGCCCATGCCCGCCAGCGCGGGCAGGTCCAGCGTCTGGCCCTGCCAGAGCCATCCGACCAGGGAGATCAGCACGATGCCCGCGCCCGACCAGATCGCATAGGCCACGCCCGTGGGCACGGTGCGCAGCGTCAGCGACAGGAAGTAGAAGGCCAGCGCGTAGCCCAGGACCGTGACCACGCTGGGCCACAGCCGCGTGAAGCCTTCGGACTGCTTGAGGCAGGAGGTGGCCGCCACCTCGGCGACGATGGCCAGGCCCAGGTACAGGTAGTTGGACGCCATGCTCAGATGGCCGCGTAGCTGCCCGTGCCCTCGGGCCAGCGCGTGAGCACGTCGAAACCCGTGTCGGTCACCACCACCATGTGCTCCCACTGGGCGGACAGCGACTTGTCGTTGGTGATCACCGTCCAGCCGTCGGCCAGTTCGCGCGTGGCCGCCTTGCCGGCGTTGAGCATGGGCTCGATGGTGAAGATCATGCCGGCCTCCAGCACCATGCCCTGGCCGGGCTGGCCGTAATGCAGCACCTGAGGGTCGTCGTGGTAGACCTTGCCGATGCCGTGGCCGCAGTACTCGCGCACCACGCTGAAGCGCTCGCGCTGGGCCACGGTCTGGATGGCATGGCCGATGTCGCCCAGCGTGGCGCCGGGGCGCACGGCGCGGATACCGGCCAGCAGGGCCTCGTAGGTGGTCTCCACCAGGCGGCGCGCCTGGTTGGAGGGCTGGCCCACGTAGTACATGCGGCTGGTGTCGCCGATCCAGCCCTCGGGCGTGGTCACGGCCACATCGACATTGAGGATGTCGCCCTCGCGCAGGATCTGACGGGCGTCGGGGATGCCGTGGCAGACCACGTGGTTGGGCGAGGTGCAGACCGTCTTCGGAAAGCCGTGGTAGCCCACGTTGGTGGGCACGCAGCGCAGTTCATCGACGATGAAGTCATGGCAGAGCTTGTCCAGGTGCTCGGTGCTGACGCCCGGCTGCACGTGGGGCACCAGCATCTGCAGGACGCGGGCGGCCAGGCCACCGGCCTTGCGTGATTGCCCGATATCGAGGGCATCGTGCAGCGGAACGCTGCGCAGCTTGGCGCCCCTCATTGCAGGCCTCCCGAAAGGCGCACGGGGCGCGGGCGGCGTGCTGCCGTATCGGCGGGAGCCGGCGCCGCTTCGGGCTCGCCCAGCTTCAGCGTGGCCGCGGCCTCTTGCAGCAGCAGGGCGCAGATGCCTGCGTAGTCGAGATGGGGATGGTGTTCGGCCAGCTGGCCGACACGCAGCCAATGCTCGGCCTGGGCGTTGATGGATCGACCCAGGGCCGCGCTGGACAGGCGGATCTGGTCGTGCAATTGGTCGGATATTTTGACGATTCCCATGGGGTGGCGATCATACGGGGAATATACGTTTCGTATATTGACAATCGCAAATCGCGGGCTCTGCGGCGGGACATTCGTGCAGGTCTTCAGATGCAGGCCGCCATGTCGTCGGCAAGACTGCGCGAAGTACGGTGTGAATGCTCTTGTGTTGATAGCGTAATGATCAGGTCCGGCTGGCCATCCGGCAAGGATGATGTTTTTCCTGCAGCGCGGTCCTGCACAAGACTGGGCCTTGCGCGATCGGCGGTCTTCTATCAGATATCTGTTGCAGATCTGGGGCTTACCCCTAGCAAGTCGCCTGCTACCCAAACTGACAAGAATCAAGACTGTCTGGAAGCGAATGTCCTGCAAGCCGGCGCATGGTGCGGCCGGCCGGGCCTTCCGGCAGGGAGCAGCAATGGGCAAGGAACAAGAAGCGGGTTCGGCAACGGGATCGGGCGGGGCGCGCATCGTCGTCGTGGGCGGTGGCGTGGCGGGGCTGGAGATTGCGACGGCGCTGGGCAAGGGGCGCACGGACGCCATCGGCTCCGTGACCCTGGTGGACAGCGATTCGGCCCATGTCTGGAAGCCCATGCTGCACACCATTGCCGCCGGCACGCGCGACCTGGCCCAGCAGCAGACCACCTACCTGGCCCAGGCCAGCGACGCCAGCTTTGCCTACCAGCCCGGCGAAATGTGCGGCCTGGACCGCGAGGCCCGCGAGGTGCTGCTGGCCCCCATCGAGGCGCCTGATGGCCGCGAGATCGTGCCGGGCCGGCGCATTGCCTACGACAGGCTGGTGATCGCCGTGGGCAGCGGCGCCAATGATTTCGGCACGCCGGGCGTGGACGAGCACTGCTTCATGATCGACTCGCGCCGCAAGGCCGATGCCTTCAACAGCGAGATCCGCCTGCGCATGGTGCGCTGCATGACCAGCGGCGAGCAGCTGCGCGTGGCCATCGTGGGCGGCGGCGCCACGGGCGTGGAGCTGGCGGCCGAGCTGGTGCAGCTGGCCGAGAGCGCCCGCGCCTATGGCGCGCTGGGCGAGGCCGCGCGCTTCGGCATCGTGCTGATCGAGGCCGGGCCGCGCCTGCTGCCCGGTTTTCCTGAAGAGATTTCCGAAGCCACGCGCCTGCGCCTGCAGGCCCTGGGCGTTTCGGTGATCGTCAACGGCCGCGTGCAGTCGGCCAGCGAAGAGGGGTTCGTGCTGGCCAGCGGCGAGTTCGTCCCCGCAGGCCTGCGTGTCTGGGCAGCGGGCGTGAAGGCCCCGGCCTTCCTGGCGCAGCTGGGACTGGAGACCACGCAAGGCAACCAGCTCAAGGTCAACGGCCAGTTGCAGACCAGCGACCCCCATGTCTACGCCGTGGGGGACTGCGCCAGCTTTACCCTGCCCGGGGCCAGCGTGCCGCTGCCGCCCACCGCCCAGGTGGCGCACCAGCAGGCCCGCTATCTGGTGGAGACGCTGCCGCGCCTGCTGAAGGAGCCGGGTTTCCGTCCCGAAGGCTTTGCCTACCGCGACTTTGGCGCCCTGGTGTCGCTGGCCCATTACGACGCCTATGGATCGCTGGGCAAATTCGGCCTGTTCAACGGCGGCGTGATCCGCGGGCGCATGGCCATGCTGAGCCACATCATGCTGTACCGCTCGCACCAGGCCCGCATCTACGGCTTTTGGCGCGGCGGGCTGCTGTGGCTGATTGATCTGATGAATTCGCGCCTGCGCCCGTCGATCCGGCTGGACTGAGCGGCCGGGCCCGGCATCAAAGCAGCCCCTCGATGGGCAGCCAGCCCAGCACGCGCAGCATCAGGCGCTTGAATGCACTGCTGCCGGGCTCGGTGGTGGTGGTGAGTGGCGCAGGCGGCGTGCCGCTTTCCGTGGTCCAGCTCAGGCGGCCCTGTGCATCGATCTGCACGTGGTAGGCGGCGGACGGCAGGCTCTGGTCAAGCATGCGGCTCATCTGCGAAGCCATCTCGGGGCTGTCGATCAGCAGGCCCATCTCGGTGTTGAGGTGGGCCGAGCGCGGGTCGAAGTTGAACGAGCCCACGAAGATGCGCTCGCCATCGACCGCAAAAGTCTTCGCATGCAGGCTTGAGCCCGAGCTGCCGGGGCGGCTGCCGGAACCCACCCCCGCTTTCCCTGCCGATGCCGCTGCGGGCGAACGCGGGCCTGGGCTGGGTTCGTCGTCCTGCCTGCCGATCTGCCGGCGCAGCTCGTACAGCTGCACGCCTTCCTCGATCAGCGGGCGCCGGTAGCGGGCATAGCCGGCATGGACCACGGCCACGTCGGTCGCCTCCAGGCTGTTGGTGAGCACGCGCACGGCAATGCCCTGGCGGCGCAGGCCGGCCAGGGCGCGCACGCCGGCCTCGGTGGGCACGAAGTAGGGTGAGACCAGGTCCAGCTGGCGCTGTGGCTGGCCGATGGCCGGGGTCAGCTGGGTGATCAGCAGGCCCTCCTTGGGCACCTGGCCCAGCACCTTGGCCGGGTCGTCGCTGACCAGGGTGGCGCGGGCCCATTGCAGTGGCAGGCGGCCGGCCAGCAGCTCGCGCGTGAACGGGCTTTGCGCCACGGCGCGCACATAGGCCTGGGCTTCGGGGCGCTGCACTTCGGTGGCCAGGGCCTCGTAGGCGCGCGCCACCGCATAGTCGGGCAGCGGCGGCAGCAGGCTGGCCGCGGGATAGGCCGACGCGCTGGCCCAGTACTGGTCGAAAGCATGTGAAATGTCGGCCACCACCGGCCCCATGGCCACCACGTCCAGGTCGGCGAACAGCACGCCGTCGGTGGCCGCGAAGTACTCGTCGCCGATGTTGCGTCCACCCACGATGCTGGCCTGGCTGTCGGCCGTGAAGCTCTTGTTGTGCATGCGCCGCTGCGTGCGCGAGAAATCCGTGACATAGCCCAGCGCCTTGGGCGTGCGCTGCGCAAAGGGGTTGAACAGCCGCACCTCGATCTGCGGATGCTGGTCCAGGGCGCCGAGCTGGGTGTCCAGTCCTGCCGTGCCGCCGTCGTCCAGCAGCAGGCGAACGCGCACGCCCCGGTCGGCGGCGCGGCGCAGTTCGTCGAGCAGCAGATGGCCCGTGGTGTCGCCGCGCCAGATGTAGTACTGCACATCCAGCGTGCGCTGTGCCACGCGGGCCAGCAGGGCGCGCGCGGCGTAGGCATTGCTTGCGTCGGACAGCGCGTGGATTGCGGTGAGCCCCGGATGCTGGTCCAGCAGCGGTGCCAGCGCCTGGCCCAGCAGCGTGGCCTGGGCGGCCTCGGGCGGCAGTGCCGCGGATTCGCTGCGGCCGGCCAGGGGCGGCAGGCTGCAGCCTGCCAGCAGCAGGGTCAGGACGAGCGCCTGGGTGGCGGCAAGGGCACGGCGCAGCAGGGGCATGGTGCGTTCGGTGTTCGTGGTGGTCAGTGCAGCCAGCGTATGAACAGCTGGATCACGGTGGCATTGACGATGTCGACGAAGAAGGCGCCCACCATAGGGACGATGAGAAAGGCCTTGTGCGATGGGCCGTACTGGTTGGTGATGGCCTGCATATTGGCCACGGCCGTGGGCGTGGCACCCATGCCGAAACCGCAGTGGCCGGCGGCCAGCACGGCTGCATCGTAGTTGCTGCCCATGATGCGGAAGGTCACCAGCGCGGCATACAGGCCCATGACCAGCGTCTGGGCCGCCAGTATCACCATCAGCGGTGCCGCCAGCCCTGCCAGCTCCCACAGCTTGAGCGACAGCAGGGCCATGGCCAGGTAGATGGACAGCGAGGCATTGCCGAAGACGTCGATGGCCCGGTCGAATACCTGGAAGTGAAAGACATAGTCCAGCGTGTTGCGGATCAGGACGCCACCGGCCAGCGCCCAGACGAAGGTGGGCAGGGAGAACAGGGTGCCGGCGGTGAACTGCGTCATGAACTCGGCAAAGCCCAGGCAGCCCGCGAACAGGGCCAGTGTTTCTATGGCCGCGCTGGTGGTGATCAGGCGCGTCTGCTCGGGGTTCTCGAAGCCGCCGTGGCTTGCGCTTTCGCCCAGCGGGGGCTGTTTTTCGGGGGCGGCTGCGGGGTCATGCACGGCAAGCCTGCGGCGCGTGATCAGGGCCTTGGCCAGCGGGCCGCCGATCAGGCCGCCGATCACCAGTCCGAAGGTGGCACAGGCAATGCCCAGGGTGACCGCGCCCTGGATGCCGTATTCGCGCTCGAAAACCTGGCCCCAGGCACCTGCCGTGCCATGGCCGCCCGTCAGGGTGACGGAGCCTGCGATCAGCCCGAACAGCGGATCGAGCCCGAGCATCTTGGCCAGGCTCACGCCGACCAGATCCTGCAGGCTGATGAAGACGGCGACCACGGCCAGGAACAGCAGCAGCGAACGGCCGCCTTCGCGCAGCTTGGCGAAATTGGCGCTCAGCCCGATGGACGAGAAAAACACCAGCATGAAGGCCATCTGCAGCTCGCTGCTGAAGCTGAAGGTGCAGCCCAGGGTCTGGTTGAGCACGAACAGGGCGACGGCCACGACCAGGCCGCCGGCCACGGGCTCGGGGATGTTGAATTCGCGCAGCAGGCGCAGATGCCGTACCAGCCATTTGCCCAGCAAAAGGACGAGGGCGGCGAAGATCAGGGTGTAGTAGGCGCTGAAAGTCAGGTGCATGGCTTCCGTTTTCCGGTGGGCGGGGCAAGGCAGCGCACCATACGATAGGCGGCATGCCGGGGGGCGATGTCAGGATAGCCACTGATTGCCAGGCCTGCTGAAAGTGCCCTTTGGTCGTGCCCTGCGTCAGTGCCCTGTCAGCTGGCTACGGGGCCGGGCCGCCTGTCCTCGACGGTGAAGCGGGCCAGCGTGTAGATGCGGCTGTCGGCTCGCATCGGGTTGGCCACGGCGCGCAGCTCGCTGGTCCAGCGCTCGGGTGTGATGTCGGCCAGCCCGTAGCCGCGTTCCTCGCAGCGTGCGTACAGCACCTGAGGGTTGTGGTCGACGATGGCATCGACCTTGGCCTGGGTGGTGCCGCTGCGCGAGGTGATGGAGGTGCTGCAGAACTCGCTGGCCACGACGGGATTGCGCCGCTCGGGCGCGGCCTCGGGGTCTGCGTGCACGGCGCAGACATAGTTCTGGTGCAGGTCGCCGCCCAGCAGCACGCTGTTGCGCGGCGTGGGCTGGGCGCCCGGCGTGAGGTGGCGCACCAGGCGCTGGCGCGCGGCAGGGTAGCCGTCCCAGCTGTCCGTGGCCTGCGATCCCGAGGGCGGCCGGTGCGTGGACACCAGGGTGGGCTGGGCCAGGATGCTCCAGCGCGGCCCCTCGCTTGCATGCTGGCGGGCATCTTCGGCCAGCTGGCGGTACAGCCACTGCTCCTGCGTCCAGCCCAGGAAGCTGCGCGCCGTATCCGACAGGGCTGCGCATTGCGCAGGGCGCACGCTGCCCTTGTCTGCCGCTCCCTCGGCGCGGCAGGCCTGGGCGCTGCGGTACTGGCGGCCGTCCAGAAAATGCAGCCGGGCCAGCCGGCCCCACTGCAGGCTGCGGTACAGCTGCAGCCCGCCGCCGCCATGCTGGGCGCCCGCGCCGGTCAGTGCGCTGGCGCGCAGCGGCATGTTCTCGTAGAAGGCCTGCCAGGCAGCCATGCGCCGGGCCAGGAAGCGCCCGGCATCGCCCTGGCCCTGGTCGCCGGCGTAGTTGTTCTCCACCTCATGGTCGTCCCAGCCCACGGACCAGTTGCACATGGCGTGCGCTGCCTGCAGCAGCGGGTCGCTCTTGTGCAGGGCGTAGCGGTCCCGGTAGTCCTGCAGGCTTTGCGCGGCCCGCAGGTTGTGGGTGCGGGCCAGGCCCAGCGTCATGGCGGGCGTGGCGTACTCGTAGATGTAGTCGCCCAGGAAGAGCACCAGGTCCGGCGCGTCCTGCACCACCTGGCGCCAGGCCGCGTAGTAGCCGTGCTCCCAGCGCTGGCAGGAGGCATAGGCCAGGCGCAGCCGCTGGGGCAGGCTGCCGGGCGCGGGCGCCGTGCGGCAGCGGCCCGTGCTGCTCACGGCCTGGCCCAGCATGAAGCGGTAGTGGTACCAGCGGTCAGGCGCCAGCCCTCCCACCTGCACATGCACGCCGTGGCCCCATTCGGGCTGGGCCATGGCCTCGCCGCTGCGCACGATCTGGCGGAACAGCGGGTCGTGCGCCAGCTCCCAGCGGATCTTGAGCGCAGGCATGGCTGTGGTGTCGGTCTCGCCCAGCTGTGCAAGCGGCGGCGTCAGCCGCGTCCACAGCAGCACGTTGTCGGGTTCGGGGTCGCCGCTGGCCACGCCCAGCGTGAAGGGGTTGTGCGCAGGCCGCTCGCCCAGGCGAGCCCATGCGGGCAGCTGGCCCAGCGCCGTGGCCAGGCCCGCTGCGACCAGAAACTGGCGCCGCGGTGCAGGGACGGGGGCGCTGAAGGGCAGGGGCATGGCGGTTCGGGGGCAGGTGGCGCAAGAAAGCGGGGAGATACGGAGCGTGGCCTCGGTGGATCAAAGGCCGGCGCCTGCATTTCCAACTGGCTGCCATTGTGCGCCTGATGCCGTGGCAATGCTGTGCTTGCCGCGCTCCTTGGCCTGCAGCATGGCGGTATCCGCGCGGCGCAGTACGTCCATGCCGTTTTCGTGGCTTTGCAGCTGGGCCACGCCCGCACTGAAGCTCAATGGCCGGGGGGCCGGCTGGCCTGGCGTCTGCGAAGAGGCTGGCAAAGGCGTCTGCTCCAGCAGCTGCAGCAGGCGCTGCAGCGCCTGGGCGCCCGCAGTCTCCGGTGTTTGGGGCAGCAGCAGCACGAAGGCCTGGCCCTCGTATCGGCCCACCACGTCCTCGGGACGCAGTCCCTGGCGTGCCAGCTGGGCCACATGGATGAGGGCGGCATCGCCCATGGCATGCCCCAGCTCGGCATTGAGGGCCTGCATGCCGTCCATGTCGAGCAGGGCAACGCTCAGCGGCTGGCCATGGCGCTGGGCGCGCGCCACCTCGCGGTCCAGCGCCTCGCTCACACCCAGGCGGTTGAGCTGGCCGGTCAGCGGATCGTGGCGTGCACGGCGCGCGGCCTCGTCCAGTTCCTGCTGCAGGGCCTCTATGCGCGCCTCGCAGGCATCGACATGGCTGCGCAGCGATTGCAGCTCTTCCTGGGCCACGCGGCTGCCGGCGGCCATGGTGCGGGTGGCCTCCAGCACCTGTTGCAGCAGCGGGGCGGCATCCTCCAGGCGCTGGATGCCGTCCAGCTGGCGCGCGGCTTCCTCCATGCGGGAGCCCAGTGTTTCGTTGCTGCTCGTGATCTTTGCCAGATGCTGGACGAAGCCGCCCAGCATGTCCTTGAGCGCCTGCTGCGCGGCGGCCATGCCGTCCTGCAGCTGCATGCGCCGGTGGATCACGGTCTGCAGCTCGCGCCGCGCATCCACCAGGGGCGCGGGTGACAGCGGCGGCGTGATGGCCTGCTCGATGGCCGTGAGCTGCGGCACCAGCCAGCTGCCGTGCGTGGGGTCCTGGGCCAGATGCTGGATCAGGGTCTGCAGCAGCTCCTGCACCAGCTGCAGGACCTGGAGCTGGTCGGCAATGGAGAACGACAGCTGGTAGTGCTGGTCATGCAGGCGCCGCGCCAGGGCCTTGGCGTCCACGGGCGGTGCCTGCAGCTGTTCCATGAGCTGCTGATGCAGTTGCCGGGTCTTGGCTTCCTGGGTGTTCAGCAGCGCAAAGAAGGCCTCGAAGCGCCGCGCCAGCTGCTGCGTCAGATCCTCGGGCAAAGCCTGCAGGGGCGGCGGCACGGGCAATTCCACGGGCCTGGCCTCATGGGTTGGCGGCTGCAGGGCCGCGTTGGCATAGGCGGTGATGACCTGCTGCAGGCCCTGCCAGTCGCTGCGTTCTATGGCGGCGCCCAACTGGTCGCGCAGGCGCTTCTGTCCGGGCGTCTGCGCAGGCAAAAGCGCATGGACGTGGCGCAGCGGCCCCTGGGGAAAGCTGGCGGGGCCGGGCTCGCCGGCTGCCTGCTCATAGAGGCGGGTGTAGTTTTCCGGGGTGGGCGGCAGGCGGTTCAGCGCCAGTTGCCGCAGGGTTTCGCGTGCCAGTTCGGAAGCGGAGCGCTCGGCCATGGGTGGGCAGTTGTTTCAGAATGCAATGCCCTCCAGTGTGGCATGGCCGGCGCCCGGTTCACTGCTCGTTGACCATGACCAGCTTGCCCTGGACCTGGCGCGATCCCATGCGTGCATAGGCCGCGTGCAGCTCAGCCATGGGCATGGTGCGGTCGATCACGGGCTTGATCTTTCCCTGGCCGTACCACTGGGCCAGCTCCTGCATCATGGCCGCGTTGGCCTTGGGCTCGCGCCGGGAGAACTCGCCCCAGAAGACGCCCACCAGCGATGCGCCCTTGAGCAGCGGCAGGTTCAGCGGCAGGGCCGGGATGGGGCCTGCGGCAAAGCCCACGATCAGATAGCGGCCGCGCCAGGCGATGGAGCGGAAGGCGGGCTCGGCGAAGTCGCCGCCCACGGGGTCGTAGACCACGTCGGGGCCCTTGCCGTCGGTGGCCTCCTTGATGGCCGCGCGCAGGTCGCCCTGGCTGTAGTTGATGGTGGCATCGGCGCCCTGGGCCTTGCACAGCGCGCACTTTTCGTCGGTGGAGGCTGCCGCGATCACGCGTGCGCCTGCCGCCTTGGCGATCTGGATGGCGGCCGTGCCCACGCCGCCTGCCGCGCCCAGCACCAGCACGGTCTCGCCCTCGCGCAGCTGGCCACGGTCGATCAGCGCATGGTGCGAGGTGGCATAGGTCATGATGAAGGCCGCTGCATCGACGAAGCTGAATCCATCGGGCAGCGGCATGCACAGCGCGGCCGGTGCCAGCGTATGGGTGCCAAAGCCCCCGGTGCCCGACAGGCAGGCCACGCGCTGGCCCACGGCCAGGTGGCTCACGCCTTCGCCCACGGCCTGGACCACGCCCGCGTATTCCGAACCCGGCACGAACGGCAGCTCAGGCTTCATCTGGTACTTGTTCTGCACGATCAGCAGATCGGGGAAGTTCAGGCTGGCCGCCTTCACTTCGAGCAGTACCTGTCCAGGGCCCGGCGCGGGTGTGGGCAGCTGCGTCCACTGCAGTTGATCGACGCCCGTGGGCGTTGTGCAAAGCCAAGCGTGCATGGTGGTTGTCTCCTGTGATTGAATGCCTGGCCGATGATAGGAGTGTGGCGGGAATGCCTCCTGTCCCTCGGGCGACGAGACGCCCGCCTACAATCGCCCGCAATCCCTGCTGTATCCATGAAGATTCTCATTTGTAACGACGACGGCTACCAGGCGCCCGGCATCCAGGCCTTGTACGAGGCGCTGCGCACGGTGGCAGACGTCGAGGTGGTGGCGCCGGAGCACAACAACAGTGCCAAGTCCAACGCCCTGACGCTGAATGCACCGCTGTACGTGCACCAGGCCCACAACGGTTTCCGCTATGTCAACGGCACGCCGGCAGACTGCGTGCACATCGCCCTGACCGGCCTGCTGGGCTACCGGCCCGACCTGGTGGTCTCCGGCATCAACAACGGCGCCAACATGGGCGACGACACCATCTACTCGGGCACCGTCGGCGCGGCCATGGAGGGCTTTCTTTTCGGCATTCCCGCCATTGCCTTCTCCCAGGTGGACAAGGGCTGGTCCGAGATCGAGGCTGCCGCCGCCGCCGCGCGCCAGCTGGTCATGGACATGCAGTCGCAGGAACTGATCGGCCTGTCGCCCTGGCTGCTCAACGTGAACATTCCCAACATGCCGCTGTCCGCGCTCAAGCCGCTCAAGCTGTGCCGGCTGGGCCGCCGCCATGCGGCCGAGCGCGTCATCACCCAGGAGAGCCCGCGCGGCGAAATGATGTATTGGATAGGCAGCGCAGGCGCGGCCATGGATGACTCGGAGGGCACGGACTTCCACGCCACGTCCCACGGCCACATGTCTGTCACGCCGCTGAAGGTGGACCTGACCGACCATGACAACCTGGGCTACTGGGCGCAGACGGCGGCCAGGCTGGCATCGGCCAGTCAGGCCGTGCTGCCTGCCCAGGGCGGGGCGGTGCAACCGTGAGCGAGCGCCGTCCCGGAGTTCCCTCGTGGGTGGCGCGCTCGGTGCAGAACCCTGCGCCGGCCTCGCGCGCGGTGCCCGCGCGCTCCGCGCTGGCCACCGCCGCCGCCCGTGCCCCGCAACAGCCCTCGGGCATCGGCATGGATTCGGCCGCCGTGCGCGCGCGCATGGTTCAACGGCTGGCCGCCACCGGCATCCAGTCGCCGGCCGTACTCGCTGCCATGGGAGCGGTGGAGCGCCACCGCTTCGTGGACAGCGCCCTGGTCAACCAGGCCTATGAGGACACCAGCCTGCCCATCGGTCTGGGCCAGACGATCTCCAAGCCCAGCGTGGTTGCCCGCATGACCGAGCTGCTGCTGGGTTCGGAGGCCGCGAAGTCGGGCCTGGGCCGCGTGCTGGAGATCGGCACCGGCTGCGGCTACCAGGCGGCCGTGCTGGCGCGCGTGGCACGCGAGGTCTATTCGATCGAGCGCCTGCGCGGCCTGCACGAGAAAGCGCGCAGCAACCTGCGGCCCTGGCGCCTGACCAATGTCCATCTGATCTTTGGAGACGGCATGGAAGGCTATGGCAGCGGCGCTCCGTACGCGGGCATCATCTCGGCCGCCGGCGGCGAGAGCATGCCCTCGGCCTGGTGCGACCAGCTGGCCGTGGGCGGGCGGCTTGTCGCGCCCATGGTGGTTACGGGGGGTAAGCAGGCACTGCTGGTGATTGACAAGAGTTCACACGGGTTTACGCAATCGATTTTGGAGGCCGTGAACTTTGTCCCCCTAAAATCGGGCATCGCCTAGAAGGGAATAACTTATGTTGGTATCGCGAAGTCTTGGGGCTTGGGGAACGGTGGTGCTGGCCGGCATGGTTCTGGCAGGCTGCACATCCCAAGTGAACAGGGCTCCCGTGGAGGACCGCGGAACATCCACCTCCACTTCCACCTCTTCCTCGCCATCGGCGGCCGTCAAGCCGCTGCCCGGCGTCGAGAACGCCGGCAAGCCCGGCTACTACACCATCAAGCCTGGTGACACGCTGATCCGCATCGGCCTGGAGACCGGCCAGAGCTGGAAGGACATCGCGCGCTGGAACAATCTGGAGAACCCCAACCTGATCGAAGTCGGTCAGGTGGTTCGCGTCGTGCCGCCGACCAGCTCGTCCATGGCAAGTTCGGACAGCGGCAGCACACGTTCTTCGTCGTCGTCCTCCTCTTCCACGCCCAGCGGCTCGCCGGTGGTGGCAACGCCGCTGCCGCCCGTGGCATCCTCGGCATCGTCTGGCAGCTCCACCGCAACGCCTGCACCCGCGCCGACCCCGGCGCCGGCTCCTGCACCCGCAGCCGGCAAGGGCGCCGACGATGTGGACTTCATCTGGCCTGCCTCGGGCAGCCTGATTGCCGGCTTCGACGAGGCGCGCAACAAGGGCTATGACATCGCAGGCAAGGCCGGCGACCCCGTGATGGCCGCTGCCGATGGCCGCGTGGTCTATGCCGGCGCCGGCCTGCGTGGCTATGGCAACCTGATCATCCTCAAGCACAACAACACCTACCTCACGGCCTACGCGCACAACCAGACGCTGTTGGTCAAGGAGGACCAGACCGTGCGCAAGGGCCAGAAGATTGCCGAGATGGGCAGCACCGACGCCGACCGCGTGAAGCTGCACTTCGAGGTGCGTCGCCAGGGCAAGCCTGTCGATCCTTCGCGCTACCTGCCTTCGCGCTGATGAGCCGCAGCACCAGGCAAACCGGACAAGCCCCTGCCCCGCAGGGGCTTGTTTCTTCTGCGCCCGGCGAACCGCGGCCGGAATCGGTCGAGGACCAGGACGAGGCCGACGCCGAAGGTGGCGAGGTCGAGGCCGCCGCCGCCGAGCTGCGCGAAATCACCGTGCCGCCCGCCCAGCACGGCCTGCGCGCCGACAAGGTGCTGGCCGAATGCGTGGCCGAGTTCTCGCGCAGCTATCTGCAGCAGCTGCTTGCGCAGGGCGCGGTCACCCTCAACGGGCGTGTGCTGGGCAAGCCTTCCGCCAAGGTCGCGGCCGGCGACCGCATGGTGCTGGAGATGCGGCCCACGCAGCAGAGCATGGCCTTCCAGCCCGAGGACATGGCGCTGGACGTGGTGCATGAGGACGAGCACCTGCTGGTCGTCAACAAGCCGGCTGGCCTGGTCGTGCACCCGGCGCCCGGCAACTGGACGGGAACCCTGCTCAACGGCCTGCTGGGGCGCGACCCCAAGGCGCGCGAGGTGCCGCGCGCCGGCATCGTCCACCGCCTGGACAAGGACACCAGCGGCCTCATGGTCGTGGCGCGCAGCCGCGCCGCCATGGATGCGCTGGTGGCCATGATCGCCGCACGCGATGTCAGCCGGCAGTACCTGGCGCTGGCCCACAAGGCCTGGGGCCCGCGCAAGCACCGCGAGGTCGATGCGCCCATCGGCCGCGATCCGCGCAACCGCCTGCGCATGGCCGTGGTCGACCTGGCCCAGCATGCGGGCAAGACCGCGCGCACCGACATCGACCTGCTGGCCGGCAACGAAGAAGTCAGCCTGGTGCGCTGCACGCTGCATACGGGCCGCACCCACCAGATCCGCGTGCACATGGCCTCTCTGGGTCATCCGCTGGTGGCCGATGCCGTCTACGGCGGCAAGGACGCTGGCGGCATGACGCGCCAGGCCCTGCACGCCTTCCGGCTGGCCTTCACCCATCCCATGACGGGCCAGGCCCTGGTGCTGCATGCGCCGCTGCCCGCCGACATGGCGCAGGCGCTGGAAAATTGGGGGCTGAGCTACAATCCCGCCGAAAGCCTCTGACCATCTCTCGCATGGCATCTGTGGAGCGCTTGCTTCCTCTTCTTTGATTCGGCGCACCCTGGCTGCCACCCCTGGTGGCACGCGCGCCTTTGTTCCCGAGACGCTGAGCCATGAATACGGTAGATGCCAAGCGGGTCCTGGAAACTGCATTGATCTGCGCGCCGCAGCCTGTCACGCTGCGTGAGCTGCGCTCGCTGTTCGATGACGTGCTGGGCTCCGACACGCTGAAGGACCTGCTGCTGGACCTGCAGAAGGACTGGGCGCAGAAGGGCGTGGAGCTGGTACAGGTGGCGTCCGGGTGGCGCTTCCAGAGCCGGCCCGAGATGCGGGTGTACCTGGACCGGCTGCATCCTGAAAAGCCGCCACGCTACACCCGTGCGACCCTGGAGACGCTGGCCATCATCGCCTACCGTCAGCCGGTGACGCGCGGTGATATCGAGGACATACGTGGTGTGACGGTCAACAGCCTGCTGATCAAGCAACTGGAAGACCGGGGCTGGATCGAGGTGATTGGCCACCGGGAAACCGTGGGCCGACCCTCTTTGTTTGCCACCACGCGCCAGTTTCTGGACGACCTGGGCCTGCAGTCGCTGGACCAGTTGCCCATGCTTGAGGAGCCCGAATCCCAGCAAAGCCTGTTCAAGGCGCTGGAGGAGTCGGGCGAGCCTGATGTGCAAGAGAGTGCGCCAGCCGGTGACGCCCCGCCGACCGAAGGCTGGGGTCCCGACGAAGTGCCACCGGTCATCGGCGAGCAGGACGTGGGCGAGGAATTGCTGGATCAGGTGCCGTTGCAGGCCGATGAGACGGAGCTGCCGGATCTGGTCGAGGACGGTGAGGACGACGCCCTTGCCGCTCTCTTGCCAGAGGCGCCCTCGGGCGAGGCTGAGACACCGGATGGGACAGATGCCGCGAGTGCCGCAGAAGCTGCGCAGACCGCAGACACAGCGGAAAAAGCGGACACCGCGGATACGACAGACACAACGGATACGGACGGCGCTGCACTGCAGGCCGAAGAAGGAAAGCCATGACGGGTAGTGATATCTCCAAGGACCAGGACGCCCAGCCGGCGTCCGACGAGGCTGGCGCACAGCGCAAGGCCCGCCCCGCGCGCTCGCGCGCTCCCAAGGCCGAGTCCCGGCCTGGCGCCAGGCCTGCGCGCAAGCCGCGCCCGGCCGCCGAGGCGGTGCCTGCCGAAGACACCGTGCAGGAGCTGGTGACGGCTGATGCATCAGAGTCAAGCGACTCAGGGTCTGCCGAAGGCTACGGTTTTGCGGACGTCATCTCGGGCGAGCTCGACGCCGCCGAAGAGCGCGACGATGCCGCGCCTGCCAAGCGCGTGCTGCTGCCCCAGGTCGATTCGCCCAAGCTGCACAAGGTGCTGGCCCAGGCCGGGCTGGGATCGCGCCTTGAAATGGAGCAGCTCATTCTTGAAGGCCGCATCTCGGTCAACAACGAGCCTGCCCACGTGGGCCAGCGCATCCAGTTCGGCGACCAGATCAAGGTCAATGGCCAGCCCATCCGCTTTCGCATCGATCCGCCGCCGGCGCGTGTCATCGCCTATCACAAGCCCGTGGGCGAAGTCGTCACGCACGACGATCCCCAGAACCGCCCCACGGTGTTCCGCAAGCTGCCGCGCCTGCAGCATGGCAAATGGCAGTCCGTTGGCCGCCTGGACCTGAACACCGAAGGCCTGCTGCTGTTCACCAGCTCGGGCGAGCTGGCCAACTCCCTGATGCACCCGCGCTTCGGTCTGGAGCGCGAGTACGCGGCCCGCGTGCTGGGCGCGCTCAGCAAGGAAGAAAAGCAGCGCCTGACCGATGGCGTGCAGCTGGAAGACGGCGTGGCCGCCTTCGGCTCCATCGAGGATGGCGGCGGCGAAGGCGCCAACTGCTGGTACCGCGTGACCATTTCCGAAGGCCGCAACCGCGAAGTGCGCCGCATGTTCGAGGCGGTGGGCCATGCCGTGAGCCGGCTGATCCGCATCCGCTATGGCGCCATGGTGCTTCCGCGCGGCCTCAAGCGCGGCGCCTGGGTGGAGCTGGACCAGGCCGACATCCAGTCCCTGGCCTCCGCGGCAGGCATGCAGGCGCGTGCGCCTGCTGCACCCAAGCCCGCGGCCGGAGGCCGCCGTGGTGGCCCGGCCGACCGCAACACCGTTCGCCGCGAAGGCGGCGGCCGCTATTTCGACGGCAATCGCCCGGCACCCAATGCCATGCTGGACGGCCCGCGTGCCAAGCCCGCTGCCAAGGGTGGCAAGGCGGACGGCGGCCAGGGCAGAGGGCAGGGCGGTGCAGGCGGGCGGGGCAAGACAGGTGGCAGCCAGCAGCCCGATCCGATGCGTACATCGGTGGGCTACATCGGCTCCGACAGCCTGTCGCGTGCACGCCAGAACGCCAAGCGCAAGCCGGGAGGGCGCCGCTGAAATACGGCGGTCAGCCTCCCCTTTGGCAGCACCATGTCATCAAGGACTTTGATGGCACAGCTAGAATCAACGGTTTTGTCCAATTGACAAAAATCCATAGTAACCCTGATTAGGAACCATTCAAATGGCCATCGAACGCACTCTTTCCATCATCAAGCCCGACGCCGTTGCCAAGAACGTGATCGGCCAGATCTACGCTCGCTTCGAGGCCGCCGGCCTGAAGGTCATCGCCGCCAAGATGGTGCACCTGTCGCGCGGCGAAGCCGAGCAGTTCTACGGCGTCCACAAGGAGCGTCCCTTCTTCAAGGACCTGGTGGACTTCATGATCTCCGGCCCCGTGATGATCCAGGCCCTGGAAGGCGAGAACGCCATCCTGAAGAACCGTGAACTGATGGGCGCCACCGACCCCAAGAAGGCTGAGAAGGGCACGATCCGCGCCGACTTCGCCGACAGCATCGACGCCAACGCCGTGCACGGCTCTGACGCCGCTGAAACTGCAGCCGTGGAAGTGGCATTCTTCTTCCCCGGCATGAACGTCTACTCGCGCTGATCCCCGCGTCTTCCGCGGCCGTCATGGTCTGTCCGGTGCAGGCCATGCCTGCCGCGGAAGAGCCGAGAGCGGCGTGGCACCGGCCTGCCGACATGAATACCAATTTGCTAGATTTTGATCTCGACGGACTGGCCGCTTATTGCGAACAGCTCGGCGAGAAGCGTTTCCGCGCAACGCAGCTGTTCCGCTGGATCCACCAGCGAGGCGCCAGCGATTTCGACCAGATGAGCGATCTGGCCAAGTCCCTGCGCGAAAAGCTCAAGGCGCGTGCCCACATCACGGCCCTGCCGGTTCTGACCGAGCATGTGTCTGCCGATGGAACGGTCAAGTGGCTGTTCGACGTGGGGGGCGGCAATGCCGTCGAATCCGTTTTCATTCCCGAAGATGACCGGGGCACGCTGTGCGTGTCGTCCCAGGCCGGCTGTGCCGTGGGCTGCCGCTTCTGCTCCACGGGTCACCAGGGCTTCAGCCGCAACCTCAGCACGGGCGAGATCCTGGCCCAGCTCTGGTATGCCGAGCATGCGCTGCGCAAGCGCCTGGGCACGGGTGGCGAGCGCGTCATCTCCAACGTGGTGATGATGGGCATGGGCGAGCCGCTGCAGAACTACACGGCCCTGGTGCCGGCGCTGCGCGTGATGCTGGATGACCATGGCTACGGCCTCTCGCGCCGCCGCGTGACCGTGTCCACCTCGGGCGTGGTCCCGATGATCGACAGGCTGTCGCAGGACTGCGCCGTGGCCATGGCCGTGTCGCTGCATGCGCCCAACGACGAGCTGCGCGACCCGCTGGTGCCGCTGAACCGCAAGTACCCCATCCACGAGCTGCTCGATGCCTGCGAGCGTTACCTGGAGTTCGCGCCGCGCGATTTCATCACGTTCGAATATTGCATGCTCGATGGCGTCAATGATCAGCCCGAGCATGCGCGCCAACTGATAGAGTTGGTCCGCGCACGTGGCGACGGCCGCAGCTGGTGCAAGTTCAACCTGATTCCGTTCAACCCCTTCCCGGCCTCGGGCCTGCTGCGTTCACCTGCAGCGCGGGTGACGGAGTTCGCCAGCCTGCTGAGCAATGCCGGCATTGTGACCACGGTGCGCAAGACACGTGGCGACGACATCGACGCAGCCTGCGGACAGCTGGCTGGCGATGTCAAGGACCGCACGCGCGCTGCCGAGCGCATGGCAAAGCAGCGCACCATTGTTCTCAAGCAGATGCCTTGAGAGGACCTACGGAACAAAGGGACAGTTCATGAAGTCAGTGGCTCGGCGGCTGCGATCGGGGGGTATCGGTGGATGCATGCGCTGGGCAGTGCCGGTGCTGGTCCTTGCCTTGGCCGGTTGCGCCGGCAAGCAACCTTTGGTGCCTTCGGCGAATTCAGGCTCCGGCAATGCTTCGTCCGTCTCCAATGCCTCGATGGCCTCGGCCGCCGAGGTCGATCCCCGTCGCCGCGCGGCCATTCGCCTGGAGCTGGCGGCTTCCTACTTCCAGGCCGGCCGTATCGATGTGGCCCTGGAAGAGGTAAACCAGGCGCTGGCCTCCGACCCCGGTTCCGCCGATGGCTATGGACTGCTGGCCCTGATCTACATGCGCAACCAGGACTGGGACCAGGCCGATGCCAGCCTGCGCAAGGCCATGTCGCTGCGCCCCCAGGACGGTGACCTGCAGCACAACTACGGGTGGCTGCTGTGCCAGCGCAAGCAGTATGTGCAGGCCCAGGAATGGCTGGACAAGGCACTGGCCCAGCCCGGCTACCTGGAGCGTCCCAAGACATGGATGGCCAAGGGGTTGTGCCTGCAGCAGGCCGGTCTGCTGGTCGAGGCCCAGCAGGCGCTGCTCAAGGGCTATGAACTCGACGCCGCAAACCCGGTGATAGCCTACCACCTGAGCAATGTGATGCTGCAGGGGGGCGACGCCAAGAGGGCGCAGTTCTACATCCGCCGCCTCAACAGCAGCCCCCAGTCCAACGCGGAAAGCCTGTGGCTGGGCATCAAGATAGAGAGGGCGCTGCAGCAATCTGCAGCGATGCGGCAGCTGGCCGACCAGCTGCACCAGCGCTTCCCGGAGTCCCGCCAATGGCTGGCCTACGAGCGTGGAGCATTCAATGAGTGAGGTGTTGGCGGTGCATGACGAAGCAGGTACGCAAGGCGAGAACGCCAAAACTTCCATGACGGCGGGCACGCTGCTGCGCCAGGCGCGCGAGGCGGCAGGCCTGTCGCTGGCCGGACTGGCGGCGGCGCTCAAGGTGCCGGCCCCCAAGCTGGAGGCCCTGGAGGCGGATGACTATGCCGCCTTCCAGGACCATGTCTTCATGCGGGCCCTGGCACAAAGCGTCTGCCGCACGCTGCGCGTGGACTCGGCCTCGGTGCTGGCCCTGCTGCCGCGCACCCAGCTCAAGAGCCTGGCCGATGATCGCGGCAGCATCAATGCCACGTTCAAGGAGCGCTCCTTCAAGGCCACCGGAACACCGCTGGGCCGCGAAAACGGTTCGCGCAAGGTCGCCATCATCGTGCTGCTGCTGCTGGCGGCCGCCGCCGCCGTGTACTTCCTGCCCAAGCACGAAGGCGATGCCGAGGAGCCGCAGGCCGGCTCTTCCGACGCCGCTGCCCTGGTGTCGCCGGCCGCAACCGTGTCCGAGCCCGTGGCTGCCCAGGAGCCTGTGGCGCCCGCAGTGACGGCGCCAGCCTCCGAAGGGGCGGCGCCTGCAGCACCTGCACCTGCAGCGCCTGCAACCACGCCAGCCGTCCAGGCGCCTGCAGCAGCGGCTCCCGCAGCCGGCGTGCCTGGCGATGTGCCCGCCGATGCCGCAGCGGCGACTCCTGCAACCCAGGCCGCGCAAACGCCTGGTGGCGTGCTGGTCATGAAGGCCAGCGCACAATCGTGGGTGCAGGTCAAGGATGCCAATGGCCGCGTGGTGCTGCAAAAGACGCTGGCGGCAGGTGAGTCGGTTGGCGCCGAAGGTGCGCTGCCGCTGTCTGTCATCGTCGGCAATGCCAGCGGCACCGAAGTGCGCGTCCGTGGTGAACTGCTGGAAGTGGCCAAGACCACCCGTGACAACGTGGCCCGCTTTGAGGTGAAGTGACCGTGCAAGATTTCCTATCCACGCAGCAGCCGATAGCGATTGCCTCGCCGCTGCCGCGCAAGTCCCGCCAGGCCCGCGTGGTCTGGCGCAACAATGTCGTCACCGTGGGCGGCGATGCGCCTGTGCGCGTGCAGTCCATGACCAACACCGATACGGTGGACGCGGTCGAGACGGCCATACAGGTGCGCCAGCTGGCCCAGGCCGGCTCGGAGATGGTGCGCATCACCGTCAACACGCCCGAGGCAGCCGCTGCCGTGCCCTACATCCGCGAGCAGCTCGACCGCATGGGCGAGTACGTGCCGCTGGTGGGCGACTTCCACTACAACGGCCACCGCCTGCTCACCGAATACCCGGCCTGCGCCGAGGCGCTGTCCAAGTACCGCATCAACCCCGGCAACGTCGGCAAGGGCGAGAAAAAGGACAAGCAGTTCGGCCAGATGATCGAGGCGGCAGCCCGCTACGACAAGGCCGTGCGCATCGGTGTCAACTGGGGTTCGCTGGACCAGGAGCTGATGGCGCGCCTGATGGACGAGAACTCGCGCCGCGCCCAGCCCTGGGATACGCGCCAGGTCATGTTCGAGGCGCTGATCTCCTCGGCTGTCGATTCCGCGCGCCTGGCCGAGTCCATGGGGCTGAACGGCGACAACATCATCCTGTCGTGCAAGGTCAGCGGCGTGCAGGACCTGATCTCGGTCTACCGGGCCCTTGCGCAGCGCTGCGACTATGCGCTGCACCTGGGCCTGACCGAGGCCGGCATGGGCACCAAGGGCACGGTGGCCTCGGCTGCCGCGCTGTCCGTGCTGCTGCAGGAAGGCATTGGCGACACCATCCGCGTCTCGCTCACGCCCCAGCCCGGTGAGGCGCGCACGCAGGAAGTGGTGGTTGCCTCCGAAATCCTGCAGGCCCTGGGCCTGCGCGTTTTCGTGCCCAGCGTCACGGCCTGCCCTGGCTGCGGCCGCACCACCAGCACCACCTTCCAGGAGCTGGCCAAGCGCATCGACGACTACCTGCGCGGCCAGATGCCGCTGTGGCGCATGAAGTACCCCGGCGTCGAGGCCATGAAGGTGGCCGTGATGGGCTGCATCGTCAACGGCCCTGGCGAGAGCAAGCACGCCAACATCGGCATCAGCCTGCCCGGGACGGGCGAGGCGCCCGCTGCCCCCGTCTACATTGACGGCGAGAAGGCGTTGACGCTGCGCGGCGAGCGCATTGCCGAGGAATTCCAGACCCTGGTCGAAGACTATGTGGCGCGCACCTATGGCGCCACCGCTGCCGCACCCGCCTGAGCGGCTGCGCCAGGCATTGCAGTTATTGCAAAATAGATAGCACACCACGCTTTGTTTCATGGGGCCTCACGCGGAATGCGCGTGGGGGCATGGAGCGCAAAAGGCGGGGTCTGCTCCTGTTTCCGAGCATTCATCGAACGAGAACAACGTGGCCAAACCCGAAAAACTCTCCGCCGTCAAAGGCATGAACGACATTCTTCCCGCCGAGTCCGCTCGCTGGGAATGGCTGGAGGCGCAGGTGCGCGAGCTGATGGCGCGCTTTGCCTACCGCAACGTGCGCACGCCCATCGTCGAGCACACGCAACTGTTCGTGCGCGGCATCGGCGAGGTGACGGACATCGTCGAAAAGGAGATGTACTCCTTCGAGGACAAGCTCAATGGCGAGCGCCTGACGCTGCGCCCAGAAGGCACGGCGAGCCTGGTGCGCGCCACCATCGAAAACAACCTGCTGTACGACGGCGGCAAGCGCATGTGGTACATGGGCCCCATGTTCCGCCACGAGCGCCCGCAGCGCGGCCGCTACCGCCAGTTCCACCAGATCGGTGCCGAGGCCCTGGGCTTTGCCGGCCCCGATGTCGATGCCGAGCTCATTTTGCTGGCCGTCTCCCTGTGGAAACAGCTGGGCCTGACGCAGTGGCGCCTGGAAATCAACAGCCTGGGCCAGCCCGAGGAGCGCCAGGCCCACCGCCAGGCCCTGATCGCCTACCTGGAGCAGCACCAGGACGTGATGGACGAAGAGGCCAGGCGCCGCATGTACAGCAACCCGCTGCGCGTGCTGGACACCAAGAATCCCGCCATGCAGGCCATGGTCAACGGGGCGCCGCGCCTGCTGGACTTCCTGGGCGAGGGCTCGCTGGCCCACTTCGATGGACTCAAGGCCATCCTGGACGCCAATGGCGTGCCCTGGACCGTGAATCCGCGCCTGGTGCGCGGCCTGGACTACTACAACCTCACGGTGTTCGAGTTCATCACCGACATGCTGGGCGCGCAGGGCACCATCTGCGCCGGCGGCCGCTACGACTACCTGATCGAACAGGTGGGCGGCAAGAGCGCGCCGGCCGTGGGCTGGGCACTGGGCGTGGAGCGCGTGCTGGAGCTCGTCAAGGAGCTGGGCGCCGACATCCCCGCGCCCACGCTGCATGCCTACGCCATCGTTCCCGACGTGTCGGC
Organism: Delftia sp. 11MD; assembly: GCF_050907895.1. Taxonomy (NCBI): domain Bacteria; kingdom Pseudomonadati; phylum Pseudomonadota; class Betaproteobacteria; order Burkholderiales; family Comamonadaceae; genus Delftia; species Delftia sp. 11MD. The sequence goes on from NZ_CP194333.1 coordinate 1,831,188, forward strand.
CATGCCCGTGGCCCTGCGCACCCTGCAGCAACTGCGCGAGGCCGGCGTGCGCGTGCAGATGCATGCGGCCAGCGCCGAAGGCCTGGGCAGCATGAAGTCGCAGTTCAAGAAGGCCGACGCCAGTGGCGCGCATTTCGCATTGATCTTCGGCTCCGACGAGCTGCAGCAGGGCCTGGTCACCGTCAAGTCGCTGCGCGACGGCACGGGCCAGCAGGTGCAGCAAGCCCTGGCCGATGCGGCCCAATGGGCTGCCACCCTACAATCGGCGGTTTGACCGTCATCCGCAGCTTTCCAGGCCACCGCTCCAGCGGCGTCCTCCATACACAAGGCGACACAGGCGATTCATGGCAAACCATTTCGATCTCGAAGAACAAGAGCAGATAGAGCAGCTCAAGCATTTCTGGAATACCTGGGGCACGTTGATCACGGGTGTGCTCGTGGTCATCTTTGTCGGCTTTGCCGGCTGGAATGGCTACCAGTACTGGGAAAAGCGCCAGGCCACCCAGGCTGCCGCTCTGGCGCATGCCGTCGATGTGGCGCTGTCAGGCAAGGATGCGGCGCGCGCCGGCCAGGCCTTTGCCGATCTCAAGGACAAGTACGCCGGCACCACGCAGGCAGCCCAGGCCGGCCTGCTGCTGGCCAAGGCTGCAGTGGACGAAGGCAGGCTCGATGATGCCAAGGCAGCCCTGACCTGGGTGGCCGACAAGGGCGACGAAGGCTACAAGGCCCTGGCCAAGCTGCGCCTGAGCGCCGTGCTGGAGCAGCAAAAGCAGTACGACGAAGCCCTGAAGGCGCTGGATGGCAGCATGCCCGAATCCTTCGCCGGCATCGTGGCCGACCGCCGCGGTGACATTCTTGCGGCCCAGGGCAAGACGGCCGAGGCCATCGACGCCTACCAGCGCGCCCATGCGCTCCTGGACAAGGGCGTGGACTACGGACGCCTGATCGAATTCAAGCTCAACGCCCTGGGCGCCACGCCCACCGTGCTGGCACAGGCCAAGACTTCGACCTCGGAGAAGCAACCTTGAAAACTTCGGCAGATCAACTGATGGCAATCTCGCGCCCGCGTGGCGTTGCGCGCTGGATGGCTCTGGGCCTGCTGGCCGGTGCCCTGGGCGGCTGCTCCACGGTCTCCTCGTGGTTCAGCAGCGACACCAAGCCCAAGCCCAAGGAACTGGGGGCCAACCCCGGCCTGCTGGCAGTGCACCAGGCCTGGACGGCCAAGCTGGGCGCCGAAGTGCCGCTGGCCACCGACATCCATGTGCAGGGTGACACGCTGCTGATCGCGGCCAAGGACGGCAGCGTCACGGCCCTCGATGCGCGCAATGGCAGCCAGCTGTCGCGCTTCACCGTTGGCGAGCCGCTGACTGCGGGCGTGGGTGGCGACGCCCAGCGCCAGGCCGTGCTCACGCGCAGCAACCAGGTCATCGTCTACTCGCAAGGCAAGCAGCTGTGGAATCAGCCGCTGCCCGCAGCCGCCTACACGCCGCCGCTGGTGGCGGGCGGCCGCGTCTTCGTGCTGGCGGCCGACCGCTCGCTGGCCGCATTCGATGCCGCCAACGGCCGCAAGCTGTGGACCGCACAGCGCCCGGGCGAGCCCCTGGTGCTGCGCCAGCCCGGCGTTCTGATCGCCGTGGGCAACACCCTGGTGGCCGGCCTGTCGGGCCGCATGGTGGGCATCGATCCCGACACAGGTGCCGTGCGCTGGGAGGCCCCGCTGGCCAGCCCGCGCGGCACCAATGACGTGGAGCGCCTGGTGGACCTCGTCGGCCGCGTCAGCCGTGTCGGCGACAGCGTCTGCGCGCGCGCCTTCCAGGCTGCCGTGGGCTGTGTGGATACGCAAAATGCATCGGTGCGCTGGACCCAGTCGTCCAAGGGTGCCGACGGCATCGACGGCGATGGCGAGACCGTGTTCGGCGCCGAAAGCAATGGCACCGTCCAGGCCTGGCGCCGCGGCGACGGCTCGCGCGTGTGGTCCATCGACCAGTTGCAGCACCGCCGCCTGACGGCGCCGTTGATGCTGGGCCGTTCGGTGGTGTTTGGTGATGACTATGGTGTGGTGCACCTGCTGTCCAAGACGGACGGACAGGCGCTGGCACGATTGAAGACGGACGACTCCGGTGTGGCCTCGCCCCCGGTATCGGCTGCCAATACGCTGGTGGTGGTAAGCCGCAGCGGAACTGTGTACGGCTTCCGGCCGGATTGATAGGTATTTTCGGGAATGAAGCCAGTTATTGCCCTGGTAGGGCGACCCAATGTGGGCAAATCGACGCTGTTCAATCGGCTGACCAAGTCGAGGGATGCAATCGTCGCGGATTTCGCGGGCCTCACGCGTGACCGCCACTATGGACAGGGCCGCCAGGGCAAGCACGAATACATCGTGATCGACACCGGCGGCTTCGAGCCTGATGCATCCAGCGGCATCTTCAAGGAGATGGCGCGCCAGACGCAGCAGGCCGTGGCCGAGGCCGACGTCGTGGTCTTCGTCGTCGATGCGCGCCTGGGCATGTCTGCCCAGGACCATGACATCGCCAAGTACCTGCGCCGTCTGGGCAAGCCCTGCGTGCTCGTGGCCAACAAGGCCGAGGGCATGAAGGAAGGCGTGCAGCTGACCGAGTTCTACGAACTGGGCCTGGGCGAAGTGCTGCCGGTTTCCGCCGCGCACGGACAGGGTGTGCGCGGCCTGGTCGACCTGGCCCTGGGCCAGCTCAACCTGCCCGAACCCGAGGAAGACGACCCCTTCGACGACGTGGCCCAGAAGCCCATCCGCCTCACCGTGGCCGGCCGCCCCAACGTCGGCAAGTCCACGCTGATCAACACCTGGCTGGGCGAGGAGCGACTGGTCGCCTTCGACATGCCGGGCACCACGCGCGATGCCATCTCCGTGCCCTTCGAGCGCGCCGGCCAGAAGTTCGAACTCATCGACACGGCAGGCCTGCGCCGCAAGGGGCGGGTGTTCGAGGCCATCGAGAAGTTCTCCGTCGTCAAGACGCTGCAGGCCATCGAGAGCGCCAACGTCGTGCTGCTGCTCATCGATGCCACGCAGGGCGTGACCGATCAGGATGCGCACATTGCCGGCTATGTGCTGGAAAGCGGCCGCGCCGTGGTGCTGGCGGTGAACAAATGGGATGCGGTGGACGACTACCAGCGCCAGATGCTGGAGCGCTCGATCGAGACGCGCCTGTCCTTCCTGAAGTTCGCTCCCATGCACTTCATCTCGGCTGAAAAGCGCCAGGGCCTGGGTCCGCTGTGGAACTCCATCATCCAGGCGCACAAGGCAGCCACCTGCAAGATGCCCACGCCGGTGCTCACGCGCCTGCTGATGGAAGCCGTGCAGTTCCAGACGCCCAAGAAGACAGGCATCTACCGACCCAAGATGCGTTACGCGCACCAGGGCGGCATGAACCCGCCGGTCATCGTCATACACGGCAATTCGCTCGAGCATGTGACGGAGGCCTACAAGCGCTTCCTCGAAGGGCGGTTCCGCAAGGAATTCAATTTGGTCGGCACGCCGTTGCGGATCGAGTTGAAAACCTCTCATAATCCTTTCGCCGACAAGGACAAATAACAAGCCACGGAATTTGGGGAAAACCCTTGTGCAGACAGGGGGCCCAAAACACTGTGGTAAGGTGTCGGTTTACAACAACACTCTTCGAACACGGAGAATATCGTGAGCAACAAAGGCCAACTCCTCCAAGACCCGTTCCTGAACGCGCTGCGCCGCGAACATGTGCCGGTGTCCATCTACCTCGTCAACGGCATCAAGCTGCAAGGCCAGATCGAATCCTTCGACCAGTACGTGGTTCTGCTTCGCAACACCGTCACCCAGATGGTTTACAAGCACGCCATCTCCACCATTGTTCCCGGCCGCGCCGTGAACTTCTCCACGGCCGAAGCTGCCGGCAGCGACGCCAGCGCTTGAGCTCGCTGCGCCCTGATGCCTCCCCGCACAGCCGGGGAGCTTCCTCACCCTTCGGGAGAGGTTTTTCTTGAGTTCTGAATCTTTTGACCGGTCCACGCCAACGCCAGTGCTGCTGGTGGGCGTGGATTTCGGCTTTCCCCATTTCGATGGCGAGTTGGAAGAGCTGGGCCTGCTGGCCGGCACGGCCGGCCTGCGTCCCGTTGCACGCCTGACCTGCAAGCGCAAGGTGCCCGATGCGGCGCTGTTCGTGGGCAGCGGCAAGGCCGACGAAATCCGCATGCTCGCCCAGATGCACGGTGCCCAGGAAGTGCTGTTCGACCAGGCCCTGAGCCCGGCCCAGCAGCGCAATCTGGAGCGCCATCTGCAGATGCCGGTCAACGACCGCACCCTGTTGATCCTGGAGATCTTCGCCCAGCGCGCCCGCAGCCATGAAGGCAAGCTGCAGGTGGAGCTGGCGCGCCTGCAATACGTGGCCACGCGCCTCGTGCGCCGCTGGACCCACCTGGAGCGCCAGATGGGCGGCATCGGCGGGCGCGGCGGCCCTGGCGAAAAGCAGATTGAGCTGGATCGCCGCATGATCGACGAATCGATCAAGCGCACCAAGGAACGGCTGCTGAAGGTCAAGAAGCAACGCGCCACGCAGCGCCGCCGGCGCGAGCGCCATGGCATCTTCAACATCTCGCTGGTCGGCTACACCAATGCCGGCAAATCCACGCTGTTCAACGCGCTGGTGAAGGCGCGGGCCTATGCGGCCGACCAGTTGTTCGCCACGCTGGACACGACCACGCGCCAGCTGTATTTGAACGAGGCCCGGCAATCGGTGTCCCTGTCGGACACCGTGGGCTTCATCCGCGACCTGCCGCACGGGCTGGTCGATGCATTCCAGGCCACGTTGCAGGAGGCGATCGATGCCGATCTTCTGCTGCATGTGGTTGACGCCTCCAATCCGAATTTCCCGGAACAAATCCAACAAGTCCAGAAAGTTCTGAAGGAAATCGGTGCCCAGGAGGTGCCTCTGGTACTGGTTTTCAACAAGCTCGATGCCGTCGATGAAGAGCGGCTTCCAGCGCAGTTGCAGGACCAGTACGAGCTTGACGGGCTACCTGTTTCACGGGTGTTTGTCAGCGCCCGCTCCGGTGAGGGGCTGCCGCAGCTGCGGCAGCTGCTGGCCGACCACGCACTGCGCGCAGAAGCGGAATACGCCGAAGCGCATGGTGGTGAAGAGCGGGGCGAAGGGGAGGTGGATGGCGCGATGCCCCCTGGGCAGGACGCCGAATACTAGGGGCTAGCGCCCTGATTGGGCAAAATGCCGATTGGGTCCCTGTCTTTACCGAAGAAACCGAGACTTCTCGCATGAATCTTTCACAACGCGCCCATCGCTGGGCGATGCTGCCGCAGCGCCTTCGCGGGATGTTCAACCTGAATGATCCGCGCTGGGGACGTGGCGACGACAAGAACGACGATGCCTCGCGCCCCGATGCCGACCGTCCCGCTGCGCCGCCGCCTGCGGAACCCGCACGCGACAACCGCGACAGCCGTGACAACCGTCCCTCCTCGGGTGGGGGTGGCCAGCCGCCGGATCTGGACGAGCTGTGGCGTGACCTCAACCGCAAGCTTTCGGGCCTGTTCGGGGGCAAGCCGGGCGGTGGCCGCGGGCAGCCGCCCGTGCGCAATGGCGGTGGCAGCCAGCCGCCGGACATGCGCAGTGCCGGCATGGGCGTGGGCCTGATTGCCGGCATTGCCTTCATCATCTGGATGGGCACGGGCATCTTCATCGTCCAGGAAGGCCAGCAGGCCGTCATCACCCAGTTCGGCAAGTACAAGAGCACGGTGGGTGCCGGCATCAACTGGCGCCTGCCGTACCCGATCCAGCGCCATGAACTGGTGTTCGTGACGCAGATCCGCTCGGCCGACGTGGGGCGCGACACCATCATCAAGAGCACGGGCCTGCGCGAGTCGGCCATGCTCACCGAGGACGAGAACATCGTCGAGATCAAGTTCGCCGTCCAGTACCGTCTGAGCGACGCGCGTGCCTGGCTGTTCGAGAGCAAGAACCCGTCCGAGGCCGTGGTCCAGGCCGCCGAGACCGCCGTGCGCGAAGTCGTCGGCAAGATGAAGATGGATACGGCGCTGGCCGAGGAGCGAGACCAGATCGCGCCGCGCGTGCGCGACCTGATGCAGACCATCCTGGACCGCTACAAGGTGGGCGTGGAAGTCGTGGGCATCAACCTGCAGCAAGGCGGCGTGCGTCCGCCCGAGCAGGTGCAGGCCGCCTTCGACGACGTGCTGCGTGCCGGCCAGGAGCGCGAGCGCGCCAAGAACGAGGCCCAGGCCTATGCCAACGACGTGGTGCCCCGCGCAGCCGGCTCGGCGGCACGTCTGCTGGAAGAGGCCAATGGCTACAAGGCCCGCATCGTGGCCCAGGCCCAGGGTGATGCGCAGCGCTTCAGCTCGGTGTTCACCGAGTACCAGAAGGCGCCCCAGGTCACGCGCGACCGCATGTATCTGGAAACCATGCAGCAGATCTACGGCAACGTGACCAAGGTGCTGGTGGAATCGCGCCAGGGCTCCAACCTGCTGTACCTGCCGCTGGACAAGATCATGCAAGGCGTGAGCGGCAATGTGCCGGCAGCCGATGGCTCGGCTGCCCCCAGCACCCAGGCGCCTGCGCCTGCCGCCATTCCCGGCCTTTCGAACGATGCGCGCAGCCGCGACAGCAGTCGCAGCCGTGACCGCGAAGCACGCTGAGGAGCAGCCCAAGTGAACCGAGTTGGATTTTTCATCACCAGCATTCTTCTGGCGCTGGCGCTGCTCAGCTCCATGCTGTTCGTCGTCGATCAGCGCCAGTTCGGCGTGGTCTATGCCCTGGGTCAGATCAAGGAAGTGATCACCGAGCCGGGCCTGAACATCAAGATGCCGCCGCCGTTCCAGAACGTGCGCTACATCGACAAGCGCCTGCTCACACTGGACAGCACCGACACCGAGCCCATGCTCACTGCCGAAAAGCAGCGCGTGGTCATCGACTGGTACGTGCGCTGGCGCATCTCCGATCCGTCGGAGTACATCCGCAACGTGGGCCTGGATGAGTCGGCCGGTGCCATGCAGCTCAACCGCGTGGTGCGCAACGCCTTCCAGGAGGAAATCAACCGCCGCACCGTGCGCGAGCTTCTGTCCAGCAAGCGCGACGCGCTGATGAACGACGTCAAGCGCGAAGTGCTGGAGACCGTGCGCGGCGCCAAGCCCTGGGGCGTGGACGTGGTCGATGTGCGCATCACGCGCGTGGACTATGCCGAGACCATCACGGAATCGGTCTATCGCCGCATGGAGGCCGAACGCAAGCGCGTGGCCAACGAGCTGCGCTCCACCGGCGCCGCCGAAGGCGAGAAGATCCGCGCCGAGGCCGATCGCCAGCGCGAGATCACCATCGCCAACGCCTACCGCGATGCCCAGAAGCTCAAGGGGGAGGGCGATGCGGAAGCCGCCCGCACCTATGCCGACGCCTTTGGCAAGGACCCGCAGTTCGCGCAGTTCTACCGCAGCCTGGAGGCCTACAAGTCCAGCTTTGCCAAGAAGAGCGACGTGCTTGTGCTCGATCCTTCGCAGACCGACTTCTTCAAGGCCTACCGCAACGGCGGCAGCTCTGGAAAGTAAGAACGCCTGAGCGGCAACGCCGCCCGGCCCATGCACGGCGCCCCTGTTGGGGCGCCGTTTTTTCTTGCGCTGCCGCTGGCGCCCGCACACCGAATCGATTCGGAATACCGAACGCTCCTCGCGGGCCTTGGGACACCCCCAATTTGGGCTGGCCCGCAACAGCCGGTAGAATCACGTTTTTAACAGCCTCCCCCTTTTTCCATGTCTGCTTGGGTCCTGCCGGATCACATCGCCGATGTCTTGCCTTCCGAGGCCCGGCACATCGAAGAATTGCGTCGAGGCCTGCTCGATACCGCACGTGGCTATGGCTATGAACTGGTCATGCCGCCCATGCTGGAGTACCTCGAATCCCTGCTCACCGGCACAGGGGAGGCGCTGGACCTGCAGACCTGCAAGCTCATCGACCAGCTGACGGGCCGCACCATGGGCCTGCGTGCCGATACCACGCAGCAGGTGGCTCGCATCGACGCCCATCTGCTCAACCGCAAGGGCCTCACGCGCCTGTGCTACTGCGGCCCCGTCGTCCATGCCCGCCCTGACCGCCCCCGCGCCACGCGCGAGCCGCTGCAGTTCGGTGCCGAAATCTACGGCCACCAGGGCATGGAAGCCGACCTGGAGGCACTGCACCTGGCGCTGGACTGCCTGCGCAGCGCGGGCGTCACCGACATCAACGTCGATCTGGCCGATGTGCGCATCGTGCGCAGCCTGCTGGCTGGCGTGATGGTGGACATGCAGGTGCTGCGCGGCGTGCATGCCGCGCTGGCCGCCAAGGATGCGAGCGAACTCGAGCGCCTCACCCGGGACTTCCCCATCGCCTCGCGCGAAGGCCTGATGGCCTTGCTGCAGCTGTACGGCGGCATCGAGGTGCTGGACCGCGCCGAGAAGCTGCTGGCGCGCACGGCAGGCGTGCAGCCTCTGCTGGACCAGCTGCGCTGGCTTGCCCAGCGCCTGGAAGGCGTGAACGTGAGCTTTGATCTGGCCGATCTGCGCGGCTATGCCTACTACAGCGGCACGCGCTTCGCCATCTATGTTCCGGGTGCCAGCGACGCGCTGGTGCGCGGCGGCCGTTATGACGAGGTGGGCGCGGTCTTTGGCCGCAACCGGCCCGCCGCCGGCTTCAGCCTGGACATCAAGCAGCTCGTGGCCGTTGTGCCCGAGCGCCCGCTCAAGGCTGCCATCCGTGCGCCCTGGGGCGACGATCCCCAGGTGGCAGCCGCCATCGCGGCATTGCGCCGGCAGGGCGAGACCGTGGTCTGCGTGCTGCCAGGCCATGAAAGCGAAGTGGACGAGTTCCACTGCGACCGTGAGCTCGTGCAGGTTGCCGGGCAGTGGGCCGTGCAAGCCATCTGACGCATTTGTCAATTTCTTCGGATTTCATCGGATTTGAATATGAAAGCTACCAAAGGTCGCAACGTGGTCGTGGTCGGCACCCAGTGGGGTGACGAAGGCAAGGGCAAGCTGGTGGACTGGCTGACCGAAAGCGCCCAGGGCGTGGTCCGCTTCCAGGGTGGCCACAATGCGGGCCACACGCTGGTCATCAATGGTGTGAAGACCGCGCTGCACCTGATTCCCAGCGGCATCATGCGCCCCGGCGTGAAGTGCTATATCGGCAACGGCGTGGTGCTGTCGGCCGCCAAGCTGTTCGAGGAAATCGAAGGCCTGGAGAAGGCCGGCGTGCAAGTGCGCGACCGCCTGCGCGTGTCCGAAGCCTGCCCGCTGATCCTGCCCTTCCACTCGGCGCTGGACGTGGCGCGCGAAGCGGCGCGCGAGCAGGGCGGCACCGAGAAGATCGGCACCACCGGCCGTGGCATCGGCCCCGCCTACGAAGACAAGATTGCCCGCCGCGCACTGCGCGTGCAGGACCTCAAGTACCCCGAGCGCTTCGCCACCAAGCTGCGCGAACTGCTGGCCCTGCATAACCACATCCTGGTCAACGTGCTGGGTTCGAAGAACTTCACCTTCGGTGACGCGCTCAAGCCGTACATCAAGGATGGCGAAGTGCAATTCGACGCGGTGTACGAAGAGGCCATGCGCCATGCGGAGCTGCTCAAGCCCATGATGGCCGATGTCTCCCGCGAGCTGAACGCCGCGCACGCCGAAGGCGCCAACCTGCTGTTCGAAGGCGCGCAGGGCACGCTGCTGGACGTGGACCACGGCACCTATCCCTATGTCACCTCGTCCAACTGCGTCGCCGGCAATGCGGCTGCCGGTTCCGGCGTGGGCCCCGGCATGCTGCACTACATCCTGGGCATCACCAAGGCCTACTGCACCCGCGTGGGCGGCGGTCCTTTCCCCACCGAACTGGATTGGGAAAAGGAAGGCACGCCGGGCTGGCACATGAGCACCGTGGGCGCCGAAAAGGGCGTGACCACCGGCCGCTCGCGCCGCTGCGGCTGGTTCGACGCCGCGCTGCTCAAGCGCAGCGCCCAGGTCAACGGCCTGTCGGGCCTGTGCATCACCAAGCTCGACGTGCTCGACGGCCTGCAGGAACTGCTGCTGTGCGTGGGCTATGAGCTGGACGGCGAAAAGATCGACCTGCTGCCCATGGGCGCCGACGAGATCGCCCGCTGCAAGCCCATCTATGAATCCATCCCCGGCTGGACCGATTCCACCGTGGGCGTGACCGACTACGACAAGCTGCCGGCCAATGCCCGCCGCTATCTGGAGCGCATCGAGGAAGTGACGGGCGTGCCCATCGCCATGGTTTCGACCAGCCCCGACCGGGATCACACCATCCTGATGCAAAACCCCTACGCCGCCCAGTGAACTGCTGGCGTTTGAACCCCAAGATTGAACCAGGAGCCATTCCATGCTGACGGAAGACGGTCAACACCTGTATGTGAGCTACGACGAATACCACGGACTGATCGAAAAGCTCGCGATCAAAGTGCACCAGTCCGGCTGGGAATTCGACACCATTCTCTGCCTGGCCCGTGGCGGCCTGCGCCCCGGTGACATGCTCAGCCGCATCTTCGACAAGCCGCTGGCCATCATGTCCACCAGCTCCTACCGCGCCGAGGCCGGCACGGTGCAGGGCCATCTGGACATCGCGCGCTTCATCACCACGCCCAAGGGCGAGATTGCCGGCCGCGTGCTGCTGGTCGATGACCTGGCCGATTCGGGCCACACGCTGAATGCCGTGATCGCCATGCTCAAGACCAACTATCCGCCGATCACCGAGCTGCGCAGCGCCGTGATCTGGACCAAGGGCCTGTCCGCGTTCACGCCTGACTACTCGGTGGACTACCTGCCGACCAACCCCTGGATCCACCAGCCTTTCGAGCACTACGACACGCTGCGTCCCGAAAAGCTCATGGAAAAGTGGAAGATCTGAGAGCCGTTGCGCTTTCAAGGTCCTTGCCTGCAAAGGGAGCCAGCCGGCTCCCTTTGTCGTTGTGGCCTGCGTTTTCATGCGTTGTCGTCATGCCTTGATGCAAGTCATGGGTTGGCGCGCTTGTCGCGATATCTCGGGCCAACGTCGCGTAAATGTCGGTTTTTTGCACAGCTTCAAAAGCCGATGCCCTAGAGCGTCCGAGGGCTGAATGGCGCGGCTACACTGCGCAGATTCTCAGAAGGTGGTGCTTTGTGAAACGTCTTTCCGTCGGGCGCTTGGGCGCGGCTGTGGCTTTGGTTGTGGGCGGCGGTGCGCTGGCCTGGCTGGCCGTGGCGTCCCTGCCCGGATCCAAATCGGCCCGTGCGGCCTCAGCCACGCCTGCAGCCGTCCAGGCGCAGGCTGCATCGGCTCAGGCCGCTGCCGTTCCCGCCGCGCCTTCCGTGCCTGCGGCCTCTGCTGCCCCGGTAGCGCCAGTTGCGCCTGTTGCGCGTGTCACGCCGCCGCCGCAGACCCAGGGTCCCACGCCCATTTTCGTGCTCAACTCGCTCGATGCCAACATCAGCATCGTGGACCCGGTCACCTGGCAGGAGACGGCCCGCATTCCCACGGGCAAGGAGCCGCACCACCTCTACCTCACGCCTGACGAGAAATCGCTGGTCGTGGCCAATGCGCTGGGCGATACCCTGACCCTGGTCGATCCGCGCACGGGCGAGGTGCAGCGCGTGATCCGCGACATCATCGACCCCTATCACCTGCGCTTCAGCCCGGACATGAAGTGGTTCGTCACGGCGGCCAACCGCCTCAACCACATCGACATCTACCGCTGGGATGGCCAGAACCCGCAGTTGGTCAAGCGCGTGCCCACGGGCAAGACGCCCAGCCATCTCTGGATCGATGCCAGGAGCACGACCATCTATTCCACCATGCAGGACAGCGATGCCCTGGTGGCCATCGACATCGCCACGCAGACCATCAAGGCCCGCGTGCCCACCGGCCCCATGCCGGCCGATCTCTATGGCAGCCCGGACGGCACCAAGCTGTTCATCGGCCTGACCGGCAGCGATGGCGTGGAAGTGTTCGACATCACCGGGCCCGAGCCGCGCAGCGTGGCCCGCATCAAGACAGCCGCTGGCGCCCACGCCATGCGTGCCGCCGGCGATGGCCGCCACCTGTATGTGAGCAACCGCGTGGCCAACACCATCAGCAAGATCGACATGCAGACCAACCAGGTCGTGGCCAGCTACCCGGCCCCGGGAGGCCCGGACTGCATGGACGTTTCCGCCGACGGCCGCTACCTGCTGGTCAGCTCGCGCTGGGCGCGCAAGCTGTCGGTGATCGACACCGTCGAAAAGAAGGTGGTCCAGCAGGTCAAGGTCGGCAAGTCGCCCCACGGTGTCTGGACACTGGCCCACGCGCAGCGCTGATGGACCGCAGACTCTTTGCGCAATCGCTGGCTGGCGCCGCCGCCTTCAGCCTGCTGCGCCCCGCGATGGCCGCAGGGCAGGGCACGGGCTGCGCCAAGACCGTGTACCTGACGTTCGACACGGGCCACATGGGCATTGCCGACCTGGTGGCCGAGGTGCTCAAGCGCCATGGCGTGCCAGTGACCTTCTTTGCCGCCAACGAGCGCACGCAGCAAGGCGACGGCAGCCTGGGCGAGACCTGGGCGCCCTGGTGGCGCGCACGCGCCGCCGAAGGCCATGAGTTCGCCTCGCACACCTACGACCACATGTACTGGCGCGGTGATCTGCGTGCCTCGAAGAACGGTCCGGTCACGGGCTTTCGCGTGCGCCCCTCGGCCGGGCCACGCGCCAACGAGAACTTCACGGTCGATGCGGCAGGCTATTGCGACGAGATCCGCAGGGCTGCACAGCGGCTGCAGCAGATCACCGGGCGCAAGCCCCTGCCGCTGTTCCGTGCGCCCGGCGGCAAGACCTCGCCCGCGCTGCTGGACGCCGCGCGGCAGGGCGGCTACATGCATGTGGGCTGGTCCAGCGCAGGCTTTCTGGGCGACGAGCTGCCCAGCGACCGCTACCCGAATGCGCAGCTGCTGGCCCAGGCGCTCAAGAACATCCGCAGCGGCGACATCCTGCTGGCCCATCTGGGCATCTGGTCACGCAAGGACCCCTGGGCACCGGCCGTGCTGGAACCTTTGATCACGGGCCTGCTCAAGCAGGGGTTCTGTTTCCGCACGCTGCGGGAGCATCCCGACTATCGGGATTGGATAGCAAAATTCGCATGACGTCCGCGCGCGCAGCGCGGCGGGCGATGGGAGCGTGGTGTGGACTGGTGGATTCAGTGGTTCGGTAATGCGCAGCAGCGCCTGTTCGAGGGCGTTGTCCAGCCTGTGCTCTTTTGGCTGGGACAGGCCAGCCTGCTGGAGGATGCCTACGACGCCACAGGCTGGCTGCTGGTGGGCCTGCTGCAGATCTTCATCATGGTGGCCGTGATCGCGCCGCTGCAGTACTGGCGGCCCGTCGAGCCCGTTACCGACCGGCGCGCCATCCATGTGGACATCATCTATACCGTGGTGCACCGGCTGGGCCTGTTCAGGCTGGCGCTGTTCTTCACGCTGGACCCGCTGTGGGACGAGCTCATGGGCCGCCTGCATGTCTGGGGCCTGCCGAGCTTTCACCTGGACGGTGTCTGGCCCGGCGTGACCGATCTGGCCTGGGTCAGCCTGATCATCTACCTGCTGGCCTTCGACTTCCTCGACTACTGGATACACCGGGGCCAGCACAGCATCGGCTGGTGGTGGAAGCTGCATGCGCTGCACCACTCGCAGCGCCAGATGACGGTCTGGAGCGACAACCGCAATCACCTGCTCGACGATGTGATCCGCGACACCATCATCGTGCTCGTGGCCCAGTTCATCGGCGTGGCTCCAGGCCAGTTCGTGGCCATCGTGGCCTTCACCCAGCTCAGCGAGAGCTTCCAGCATGCCAACCTGCGCGTCTGGTTCGGCACCATCGGCGAGCGGCTGTGGATCAGCCCGCGCTTTCACCGCCGCCACCACGCCATCGGCATTGGCCACGAGCCCATGGCGCCCGTGCGCAACAAGAAGGCGCATGGCAACAACTTCGGCGTGCTGCTGCCCTGGTGGGACATGCTGTTCGGCACCGCCAATTTCGAGCTGCGCTTCGATCCCACCGGCGTGCGCGACCAGGTCCAGCCCAATGCCCAGGGCCAGCTGCGCGACTACGGCCAGGGCTTTTGGGCCCAGCAATGGCGTGGGTTCCTAAGGTTGATGGGTCGCGCTTGAGGCTGGGCTCGGGGTATGCTTGCCGGCATGGGCTTGCTACTCGATTCCTTCTGGCGTGCGACGGCGTATTGCCTGCATAAGCGGGTGATTGCATGGTCGCTGTTTCCCCTGCTCTTCATGGCCATCACGGCCTGGCTGCTGGGTTACTTCTTCTGGGCCGATGCCGTGGTCTGGACGGAAGGAGTCCTGCAGGGCGTGGGCTGGCTGCACACGGTCTGGTCCTGGATGGGCGTGCAATCGCTGCCCGAGCTGGTGGCGCCGGTGCTGGTCGTTCTCTCGGTCACGCCGGTGCTGGTCGTGGTCTCGCTGCTGCTGGTGGCGCTGTTCATGACGCCTGCCCTGGTCGAGCTGGTGGCGCAACGGCGCTTTCCGGCACTCGAGCGCAGGCAGGGTGCCACCCTGATCGGCAGCCTGCTGTGGTCGGCCGGCTCCTCGCTGATCGCCCTGATCGCGTTGCTGGTATCGGTTCCATTGTGGTTCGTGCCTCCCCTGGTGGTGGTGATCCCCCCGCTGATCTGGGGCTGGCTGACCTACCGCGTCATGGCCTTCGACGCGCTGTCTGCCCACGCCAGCAAGCCAGAACGCCGCAGCCTGTTCCTGCGCCACCGCCTGGCGCTGATGCTCATGGGCGTGGTCTGTGGCTACCTGGGGGCGGCTCCGGCCATTGTCTGGGCCTCGGGCGTGGTCTTCGTTGCAGCCTTCTGGATACTGATTCCGGTGGCCATCTGGATCTATGCGCTGATCTTCGCCTTCTCCTCGCTGTGGTTTGCCCATTTCTGCCTGGCGGCGCTGCAGCGCATGCGCGAGGAGGAGCCGGCGCTGCCCGAAGCACCCATCATTCCCTACGCTCCCGACGCGCCGCAAGGCTCCGGCACAGCCCCTGTTCCCCCCACCCCGCAAGAAAAGACCACATGACCCTTCAAGTTGGCGCACTCATCATCGGAGACGAAATCCTGTCGGGCAAGCGTG
The DNA here is from genome assembly GCF_050907895.1 of Delftia sp. 11MD. NCBI lineage: Bacteria > Pseudomonadati > Pseudomonadota > Betaproteobacteria > Burkholderiales > Comamonadaceae > Delftia > Delftia sp. 11MD. Next base: position 1,846,326 of record NZ_CP194333.1, read on the forward strand.
CCGACAAGCACCTTCCCAAGCTGATCGAACTGCTGGGCGCGCGTGGCCTGTCCCTGGCCCATGCCGAGTACGTGGGTGACGATAGGGCACGCATCACCGACGCCCTGCGCCGCGCCTTCGCATCGCAGGCCGTGGTCTTCAGCTTTGGCGGGATAGGCGCCACGCCCGACGACCACACGCGCCAATGCGCAGCCGAGGCCCTGGGCGTGCCGCTGGCCCTGCACCCGGAAGCCGTGGCCCTGATCCGCGAACGCATGCGCGATGTGGCCACCGAGGAAGGCAAGCCCTACGAGCCCCAGCGCGCCGACAACCTGCACCGGCTGCAGATGGGCAACTTCCCCGAAGGCGCGCGCATCATCCCCAACGTCTACAACAAGATCCCGGGCTTTTCCTGTTCGGGCGCCAGCGGCACGGTGCACTTCGTGCCCGGCTTCCCGGTCATGGCCTGGCCCATGGTCGAGTGGGTGCTGGAGCAGCGCTACGCCAAGCATTTCCACAGCACGGTGCAGCGGGAGCATTCGGTCATCGTCTACGGCGGCATGGAAGCCACGCTGACGCCGCTGATGGTGGCCATAGAGCGCGACCACCCGGGCGTCAAGGTGTTCAGCCTGCCCAGCGTGGATGATTCCAAGCACGGCCGGCACATAGAACTTGGTGTCAAGGGCGAAGCTGGTGCCGTCACCAAGGCCTGGCCCACGCTGCTGGAAGGTCTGCACTCATTTGGTGCAAGTCTTGGCCCTGAATTGGTGCGCAATATCTGATTTACGGCCCTTCATCCAAATCTGCACCGATTTGGTGAGTGGGCACTCGGGCCGGGCCAGGCTGCAATGTCATCCACAACGCCCACGCAAGGCGGCAGAATCACGGGGCTGGCGCGCCAAGCAGGTGCCAGTCTGCGGGCATGCACTCAATGGATGCAGCCTGGCACGCAAACTGCTTAAGAGTATTTATCTTTTTTGATCAGCCAGATTGGCAGGAGAGATCTGATGGCAAAGACCGTTGCAGACGTGTTGAACATGGTGAAGGAGAACGAGGTCAAATTCGTGGACCTTCGTTTTACGGACACCCGTGGCAAGGAGCAGCACGTCACGGTGCCGGTGTCGCACTTCGACGAAGACAAGTTCACCTCGGGCCACGCCTTCGACGGCTCGTCGGTGGCAGGCTGGAAGGGCATTGAAGCATCGGACATGCAACTGATGCCCGATCCCGCCACCGCGAACATCGACCCCTTCTTTGAAGAGACCACGCTGTTCCTGCAGTGCGATGTGATCGAACCCGGCGATGGCAAGGCCTACGACCGCGATCCCCGCTCGGTGGCCAAGCGTGCCGAAGCCTATCTGAAGGCCTCGGGCCTGGGCGATACCGCCTACTTCGGTCCCGAACCTGAATTCTTCATCTTCGACGGCGTGCGCTGGAACACCGAACCCGGCAGCACCTTCTACGAAATCGAAGAGTACGAAGCCCCCTGGAATTCCGGCGCCAAGTTCGAGTCCGGCAACCGCGGCCACCGTCCGCGCAACAAGGGCGGCTACTTCCCCGTGCCGCCCGTGGACAGCACCCAGGACCTGCGCGCCGAGATGGTGCTGCTGCTCGAGCAGCTGGGCATTCCCGTCGAAGTGTTCCACCACGAAGTGGCTGGCGCCGGCCAGAACGAGATCGGCACCAAGTTCTCGACCCTGGTGGAGCGCGCCGACTGGACACAGGTCATGAAGTACGTGATCTGGAACGTGGCCAACACCTACGGCAAGACCGCCACCTTCATGCCCAAGCCCTATCCGGGCGACAACGGCTCCGGCATGCACGTGCACCAGTCCGTCTGGAAGGATGGCAAGAACCTGTTCGCAGGTGACGGCTATGCCGGCCTGTCCGACTTCGCGCTGTACTACATCGGCGGCATCATCAAGCACGCCCGTGCCCTGAACGCCATCACCAACCCCGGCACCAACAGCTACAAGCGCCTGGTGCCCGGCTTCGAGGCTCCGGTCAAGCTGGCCTACTCGGCCAAGAACCGCTCGGCATCGATCCGCATCCCCTACGTGGCCAACCCCAAGGGCCGCCGCGTCGAGGCACGCTTCCCCGATCCGCTGATGAACCCCTACCTGGGCTTCTCGGCCCTGCTGATGGCAGGTCTGGACGGCGTGGAAAACAAGATCCATCCCGGCGAAGCCGCGACCAAGGATCTGTACCACCTGCCCCCGGAAGAGGACAAGCTGGTGCCCACGGTCTGCCACAGCCTGGACCAGGCCCTGGAAGCACTGGACGCAGACCGTTCGTTCCTGACCAAGGGCGGCGTGTTCTCGGACAGCATGCTCGATGCCTACATCGAGCTGAAGATGGGCGAAGTGACCCGTTACCGTCAGGCCGTGCACCCGGTCGAGTACGACATGTACTTCTCGCTGTAAGGCGGGTCGGCAAAAAGGCGGCGCAAGCCGCCTTTTTTGCTTTCGGCCAGGACCTGGGTATGCTGGGCGCGGAACCAAAAGGGGTTGTCCCGCTCAAGAAATGACGTCCAGCCCGGAAGATGGAGCGATACTTGCCCGGACAAGCCGGGCCCTTCCGATCTGGCTACCCGAGGGAATGGAATGAAGAAACTGTTTGTGTCGCTGCTGCTGCCGCTGCTGTCGGTAGGAGCCTGGTCCCAGGACGTGATCTACCGCTGCGGCAACGAGTACACCAACAACGTCAGCCAGGCCAAGGCCAAGGACTGCAAGCCGGTGGACGGCGGGCATGTGACGGTGATCCATGGCGGCAGCAAGCCGGCGGCCTCGGGCGGCGGCCAAGCGCCGCGCACCTCCGCCGCTCCTGCGGCAGGATCGCCCGCTCCGGCCAAGGTCAACAGCAGCGCCCAGAAGGCCCGCGACTCCGATGCGCGGACCATCCTCGAAAGCGAGCTGGCCCGCGCCCAGGAGAAGCTGACACAGCTGCGTCAGGAGTACAACGATGGCAATCCCCAGCGCACCGCATTGGAGTTGCGCAATCCCCAGGGCTATCTGGAACGTGTCGAGCAGCTCAAGAGCAGCATCTCGCGGCAGGAAGGCGATGTCGCCGGCATCCGCCGCGAACTGGATCGACTTCCCAAGAACTGACGGGCCCGAGCGGCCCATGCGAGCCCGGCCATGATCCAGGACGACCGGCCGGCGCCCCCGGCCTCCTATCAGGCGCTTGATCTGCTGTGCACGCTGATGACCGTGCTCGACGAGCAAGGCGCCGTGCTTTTCGCCAACGCGGCCCTTGAGAACGCACTGGGCCTGTCGCGCCGCATGCTCGAAGGCAGCGAGCTGGCTGCCTGCTTCACCGAGCCGGCCTTGCTGGACAAGGCCTTGCGCGGCGCCCAGGACAACGACTTCGCCGCCCTGCGCTTCGAGGCCAGCCTGCACCGCGTGGGGGGCGATGCGCTTCCTGTGCACGTCACGGTTTCCCTGGCCGAGCGGCCCGGCCATGTGCTGGTGGAGTTCTGGCCGCTGGAGCAGCAGGCACGCCAGGACCGCGAGGAGCGTTTGCGCGAGCAGGCCCAGGCGCACAAGGAGCTGATCCGCAACCTGGCCCACGAGATCAAGAACCCGCTGGGCGGCATCCGTGGCGCGGCCCAGCTGCTGCAGATGGATCTGGACGCGCCCGAGCTGCGCGAGTACACCGAAGTCATCATCCACGAGGCCGACCGTCTGCAGGCGCTGGTCGACCGGCTGCTGGCGCCGCACCGCCATCCGCACGAGGTCGGTGACGTCAACATCCACGAAGTCTGCGAGCGCGTGCGTTCGCTGGTGTTGGTCGAGCATCCTGCAGGGCTGACCATTACGCGCGACTACGACATCTCCATTCCCGAGTTCCGGGGCGACAGCGCACAGCTGATCCAGGCCGTGCTCAACATCGTCCAGAACGCGGCGCAGGCCTTGCACGAACGCATCGCTGCCGGCGATGCCGAGATCATTTTGAGAACCCGTGTGGCGCGCCAGGTAACTTTTGGTCGCCAACGCTACCGGTTGGCATTGGAATTGCATGTGATCGACAACGGGCCAGGCGTTCCCGATGCCATCAAGGAGCGGATCTTCTATCCGCTGGTATCGGGAAGGGATGGCGGTTCGGGACTGGGGCTGACGCTGGCGCAGACCTTCGTGCAGCGCCACCAGGGGCTGATCGAATGTGAAAGCCAGCCGGGCCGCACGGATTTCCGCATCCTCATTCCCCTGCCTTGAGGCCCACGGAAGTCAACACTGCAACAAGGGAAGGAAGCACCACCAATGAAACCGATCTGGATCGTGGATGATGACCCTTCCATCCGCTTCGTGCTGGAAAAGGCACTGGGCCGGGAAGGCTGGGCAACGCGCAGCTTCGTTCAGGCGCGCGACGTGCTCACGGCACTGTCCGATGTCGATGCCAGCGACCCGGCGCGCCAGCCACCACAGGTGCTGGTCAGCGATATCCGCATGCCCGGCGGCTCCGGCCTGGAACTGCTCGAGCAGATCCGCGCCCAGCAGCCCGGCCTGCCCGTCATCATCATGACCGCGTACTCCGACCTGGACAGTGCCGTCTCGGCCTTCCAGCGCGGAGCCTTCGAGTACCTGCCCAAACCCTTCGACCTGCCCAAGGCGGTGGAACTCATCCGCCGCGCCGTCGAGGAAAGCCTGCGCGAGGACGTGGCCGAGGCACAGGCCCCGCTGCAGGCCGAGATGCTGGGCCAGGCGCCTGCCATGCAGGACGTCTTTCGCGCCATCGGCCGGCTCAGCCAGAGCCAGGTCACGGTGCTGGTCACGGGCGAGTCGGGCTCGGGCAAGGAACTGGTGGCGCGCGCGCTGCACAAGCACTCGCCCGTGGCGGGCGGCCCCTTCGTGGCCATCAACACCGCCGCCATCCCCAAGGACCTGCTGGAGTCCGAGCTGTTCGGCCACGAGCGCGGCGCCTTCACGGGCGCACAGACCCAGCGGCGCGGCCGCTTCGAGCAGGCCGAGGGCGGCACGCTCTTTCTCGATGAAATCGGCGACATGCCTTTCGACCTGCAGACGCGCCTGCTGCGTGTGCTGTCGGACGGGCATTTCTACCGCGTGGGCGGCCACCAGGCCGTCAAGGCACATGTGCGCGTCATCGCCGCCACCCACCAGGACCTGGAGCAGCGCGTGCGCAACGGCGCCTTCCGCGAGGATCTGTTCCACCGCCTCAACGTCATCCGCCTGCGCCTGCCCGCGCTGCGCGAGCGCAACGAAGACGTGCCCATGCTGGCACGCCACTTCCTGCAGCAAAGCGCGCGGCAGCTGGGCGTGGAGCCCAAGCGCATGGGGGTCGATGCCATGCAGCGGCTGCAGTCGTTCGCCTTTCCCGGCAACGTGCGCCAGCTGGAGAACATCTGCCACTGGCTGACCGTCATGGCGCCAGCCCAGGTCATCTCGGTCAAGGACCTGCCTCCCGAGGTGCTGGGCGAGGCCGCGCCACCCGTGGGCGGCGGCAGTGCCGGCGTGCCCGCACCGGTGGTGCTGTCGCATGCGCCGGCCGTGGCGGAAGAGGGAGTGGGCCGCATCGCCATGCCAGCCCCGTCGCTGGCCCAGCCGCATGACGGGGGACTGGCCACGTCCGACCTGGACTGGGTGCATCTGCTGGGGCAGCAGGCGCGCCAGCTGCTGGAGCACACCCATGCCCAGGGGCATGGCGAGGTCTGGGACCAGCTGTCCCGCCGCTTCGAGGCGCAGCTGATCCGCTCGGCCCTGGCCGTCACCCACGGCCGCCGGGTCGAGGCCGCCCAGCGCCTGGGCATAGGCCGCAACACCATCACCCGCAAGTTGCAGGAGCTGGGCATGGACGAGGACGCCTTCGAGTAAGGCAAGCCGGCGGGCGGCTGGGCCCTTGCCTTGGCAAGGGTCCGACTCCTACAGGCCGGCGCCCGGGGTGCTGACGGGCCGTGCCGCCCGGGCTGGGGACAATGGAGTCCTCTTCGCTGGAACGGCCTACGTCCCGACCTATCGTGCCCACAGTCCTCTCCAACCTCTGGCAAAAGGCCAAACCCGCCCGCCCGGGCGTGATGTGCCCATCGACACCGCGCAAGCTCGGCGAGCCGGTCGATGCGTACTGGCATGACCGCTATTTCCTGGAGCCGTACTTCGTGCCGGGGCGCGGCTACGACCAATACCGGCCCGCCTATGCACTGGGCTGGAAGGCTTCCCTGTCGCCGGAACACGCGCAGCAGGATTTCGAGTCCGCAGAAGCCCGGCTGGAAGAACGCTGGGAGCAGGAACGGGGCGGCAGCCTGCTGCACTGGAACCAGGTGCGTGAGGCCGTGGAGGCCTCCTGGCTGCAGGCGCGCCGGCGCACGCCCGCACAGCCTGCGGCTTCCACGCTGGAACTGCAGACCACGGCGCTGCTCAATGCCGTGCTGGCCCTGGGTCGCCAGGCCCATGTCCGGTTGGGCGAATGCATGGATCCCATGCCCCAGGGACTGATAGGCCAGGTACTGGCGCGCCACTTCAATGCCAGCCAGGTCCTGGTCGATGACCTGGAACGCGCCATCGACGCCAACGGCGGCGTGGTGCTGCCCGTGCGCGACAGCCGTGCCGCACTGCGTCGCAACGCCTTCTGGGACGGGCTGCTGGGCAGGGAAGAGGGCGCGGACTACGTGCTGGACCAGGCCGAGTCCTGCCAGCAGCAATGGCTGAGCGCCTATGAGGCTGCTGAGCAGTCCCGTCTGCCGGCGCCACTCAGCGAAGTTCTGCATCGCCAGTCCCTGATGCTGCGCGGGCAGATCGAGGCCATCCACTGGCTGCGCCGGTACATGCTGTAGCGCAAGTCTGAAAACCTAGCCCAATGTCACGACGACCGGCGCATGGTCGCTGGGCTGAGGGTTCTTGCGCGGCGCGCGGTCCACGATGCAGGCGGTGACGCTGGGACGCAAGGCCTCGCTGACCAGGATATGGTCAATGCGCAGGCCCCGGTTCTTCTGGAAACCCAGCATCCGGTAGTCCCACCACGAATAGCTTTTCTCGGGCTGGTCGAACATGCGGAAGGCATCGGTCAGGCCCAGCTGCAGCAGCGCCTGGAAATGCGTGCGCTCTTCCACCGTGTGGTGGATCGTGTCCTTCAGGCCGATGGGATCGTAGGAGTCGCGGTCCTCGGGGGCCACGTTGAAGTCGCCCACCAGCACCAGGCGCGGATGGGCTGCCATCTCGCTTTTCACCCAGTCCTGCAGCGCCTGCAGCCAGCGCATCTTGTAGGCGAACTTGTCGGTGCCCGGCGCCTGTCCATTGACGAAGTAGCCGTTGATCAGGCGCACCGGGCCGCCTTCGGCATCGAGGGTGGCGGCAATGATGCGGGCCTGCTCGTCATCCAGGCCCGGGATATTGCGCACCACGTCGTGCACCGGCGTGCGCGTCAGCCAGGCCACGCCGTTGTAGGTCTTCTGTCCATGGCTGACCGCGTGGTAGCCGGCCTCCTGCAGCGCCTGCAGCGGAAACTTGTCGTCGGTGAGCTTGAGCTCCTGCAGCGCCAGCGCATCGACAGGATTGGCCTGCAGCCAGGCCAGCACCTGCGGCAGGCGCACGGACAGGGAATTGACGTTCCAGGTGGCGATTTTCATTTGAAGAATGGTCCTTTGATTTGATTGTCGCATCACGGGTGGCAAGGCTACGATCCCGATGCTGATCTGCCTGGAGGAGCTTTTGGGAGGGCACATCAGAACCGTCACACTCCATCGACAAGACTATTCAAGATGATGAACTGGCTCTCACAAGCCGCGCCCTGGCTGGCGCTGCTGGGCGCGATTCCCTTGCTGTATGCGCTCTCGCTGCTGCTGGCCACTTTGAACTGCATGCGCCTGCGCCTGCGTGCTGCGCCCATGGCCGTGGTGGAGCGCCAGGCACTGGAGCCCGAATCACGGGCGGTGCTGGATGCCATGCGGCCGGAGTTGCAAGCCTTGGGCTTCACCTGGTGTGCCAGCCTGCAGGGCACGCATCCGCAGGCCATGGATCCCGACCTTCCTCTGGAGGTGGACTTGTTCGTCCATGCCGACGGGCGGGCCTGGGCGATGGTCCAGGCCGAACAGGCGGGAAGCGCCAGGCATGGCCGCACCGTGGGCTCCGTGACCTGGCTCACATTCTTTGCCGACGGGCGCAATTGGATGGGCTTCAATGGCCTACCTCAGACAAGCCTGCCTGCGCCGCCCGGCTGGACCTACCTGGACGATGCCCAGCCCGATACCGCATCGGCCTGGGTCGCCTACGCCGAGCGCCTGTCCGGCGACCGGGCTCCCGTGGTCCAGGGCCTTGACCAGGCGGTACAGCGCCTGGATGAGTGGGGCCGGAGCCAAGTCCCTGCACTGGTGGCCCAGGGCCGTGCGCTGCCTGCCGGGCCCGGGTTCTGGCGGCTCAGCTGGCGCGAGTCGCTGCGGCTGGCCTGGCGCGCCTTGCGCCAGGTGCGCAAGGAAGACAGGGCGGGGCCCGCCAGCCCATCTGCCGACGCATGCCTTCATGGGCCGCAGGTCCGGCAAGTGTCCGAGGCGCTGCGCTTTCGCTACCAGAAAGCCGTGCAGCGCGGGCTGGGCATGGCGCACAACCGCCACCGCAGTTTCTGGATCACGGCGGCGCTGTTCCTGGCAGCAGGCGCCGTGCTGTTTTCATGGGACATGGCGTGGATGCTTCTGGTGGTGATCGCCGTGCATGAAGGAGGGCATTGGCTGGCCATGCGCTGGGCGGGCTACCAGCGTCAATCCGTCTTCTTCATTCCTGGCCTGGGCGGCATGGCCACCGGAGAAAAGGCGGATGCCACGCCGCTGCAAAAAGTGGGCGTCTATCTGGCCGGTCCCATGCCTGGGCTGTTGCTGGCTGTGGGAGCGCTGGCTGCCGTAGGCTGGGGCCTGCTCCCGCAGCCACCCGCCTGGACCATGCAATTGCTGCTGCTGACCCTGGTCGTCAACGCATTCAACCTGTTGCCCCTCACGCCTTTGGATGGCGGCCGCGTGGTGGAGAGCCTGCTGTTCGCTCGCCTGCCCGCAATGCGGCTGGTGTTTGCACTGGCGGGCATGGCCGCGCTGGGTGGGCTGGCCTGGTTCAGCCGGGACCCCTTGATCTCCATCCTCACCGGCGTGCTGCTGATGGGGCTGCCATGGCAATGGCGTGTGATGCAACTGGAGCGGGCCGTGCATCGCACCCTGCACACGCTTCCTCAACAGGAGGCATGCCAGGCCCCGGTCAGCGAGGCCGATGCCGTACACCGCGCATTCGGCGTGCTGCAGCAACCCGCTTTTGCGCGCTGGCCCTTTGTCCGGCGCGCGGCCGCTGCAGGCGCACTGCTGCCCTCCTTGCAATCGCGTGCGCCCGGTTGGGCCGAAGGCGCAGCGGGCCTGGCAATCTACCTGGCCTGCCTGCTGCTGCCGGTGGCCATGGTCATGGGCATTCATCAAGCTGCGCCGCAGGGGCGGCAGGTTCTTGCTGCGCTGTGGGATGTGGAGCTGTCTCCCCGCCGTGATTACGTACCGGAGCAGCACCTGGCCGCGATCGAGGCCCGCCTGGCCCAGGCCGACCAACTGCCCCCGTCTGCCCAAGAGCAACGGGTGGAGATCTACCTGGAAGCCGCCGGGGAACTGCAACTCATGGACGACCATCCTCTGGCCGAGGCGCGCGCCAAAGCACTTTACCAATCGGCCTGGGCGATGACGCAGTCCCGGGCACAGAGTGATCTGCAGCGTGCCCTTGCATTGAAAGGCATGGCCGACACGGCGGATACCGCCGAGCAGGCAACGAATTTGCGCCAGCGACTGGTGGCCGACCTGCAGGACGTGCCAGGCCCTGCACGCCGGGTGCTGGCCAGCGTGCAGGAAGTTCTTGCGTTCTGGGGACCGCCTGATCAGACCGTGGCGCAAAGGCTTGATCGGATGGTGCAAGCCGTGGACATCCGCCGCGCCGACGCCGATGCGCCGGACGATTTCCTGCTGCTGCACGCGCGCATCAAGCTCGCCCGGTTGCTGGATGCCAGCGGCCACCCCGAAGCGGCGCAAGCCCAGTTGCAGGCCAATGTGATCGCGCTCCAGGCCGCGCTTCAGGCAGCGCCGCAAGCTGCACATGCCGTGACTGCGGATTCGGCTCAGCGCCGTGAATGGAAAATCTTCTCATTGATGCAGGCCGAAACCCTGCATGCTCGGTTCATGGCCGAGCACGGCCAGACTGGCGCTGCCGTGGCACTGGCCCGCCAAAGCGTGGAGCGCACCCCGCCGAAGAAGGCCGGCCACTACGCCTCCCAGGACAGCTGGATCGCCTGGCTCTGGATTGCCATAGGCATGGGTGATGCCGCTGAAGTGCGCCAGGCCCTGGCGCAACAACTGCCTGCACCCCGTGCATATGCCGAAATCGGAATCGCCCAGGCCCGGCTGGCCGCCGCGCAACGATCACCCCGGATCTTTTGCATATCAATTTTCCGATGTCAAAGTTGAGTTGATCAAGACCGCAGATGGCGATATCACTGCAGGTGGCGTGCTGGACAGCGATTTCCTGTACGAACGCGCGACTGATGCATCTGGCCAGATTCTCGCTCAATACAGCTTTTCCTCGCCCGTCGTCCTCCGGCCCAGGGTGCCCACTTGTACCCCACAGGCGCCGGAGCCCGTGCGCATGGCCCAGACTGTCGCTCAAAAACTCACCTCAATCGGCTCAACCGGTGCTCCCCGCTCCTTCCTCATCTCGTTGTTGTGCAAGGGCGGCATTCCAGGTTCGTTGACCAACGCCTATGTCACCCTGACGGATGTGGCAAATCCTGGAAATATCGGGAATGCTCTGACCCTGTCGAAAACCTCGGTGGCAAAAGGTGTGGGTGTGCAGATCCGCAAGGATGACCAGATACTGGGCTTTGGCCCGGACTCCAATGCCGCCGGCAACAGGAATCAATGGTTTGCAGGGTCTGTTGCCTACGGGCAGGAGCGGTTGGATATCCCGCTGACGGCGCGCTATGTCAAGACCGAAGAGAAAGTGACCATAGGCAGTGCCAATGCGGCGGCGACCTTCACCATCAGCTACCAGTAGTTCCCCCTGATCCCTTGCGCTTTCGGTCTGACCGCTGCCAGGCCATTCAGCGTGGTCAGGCAAGTCTGCGGGTGCGCGGCCATGCCCGCAGAATACGCAGATGCTTGATCTACTCGTCATTCACGCCACGCTGCCCGACGGCCGCCAGGACATGTCCATCGCCGTGCAGGGCGGGCGCATCGTCGAGGTCGCGGCGGGCCTTTCAGCGCCTGCCCACCAGGTGGTCGATGCACAGCACCAGCTGGTGTCGCCTCCCTTCGTCGATCCGCATTTCCACATGGATGCCACGCTGAGCCACGGCCTGCCGCGCGTCAACCGCAGCGGCACGCTGCTGGAGGGCATAGCGCTGTGGGGCGAGCTCAAGCCGCTGCTCACGGCCGAGGCGCTGATCTCGCGCGCGCTGGAGTATTGCGACTGGGCGGCGGCCAAGGGGCTGCAGGCCATCCGCAGCCATGTGGATACCAGCGATGCCCGCCTGCTGGCCGTCGATGCGTTGCTGGAGGTCAAGCGCCAGGTGGCTCCCTATATCGACCTGCAGCTGGTGGCGTTTCCGCAGGACGGCGTGCTGCGCTCGCCCGGCGGCGTCGCCAACCTGCGGCGGGCGCTGGACAAAGGCGTGGACGTGGTGGGTGGCATTCCCCACTTCGAGCGCACCATGGCCGAGGGTGCCGACAGCGTCAGGCTGCTGTGCGAGCTGGCGGCCGAGCGCGGCCTGCTGGTGGACATGCACTGCGACGAGTCCGACGACCCGCTGTCGCGCCACATCGAAACCCTGGCCTTCGAGGCGCAGCGCCTGGGCCTGCAGGGCCGCGTCACGGGCTCGCACTGCACCTCCATGCACAGCATGGACAACTACTACGTGAGCAAGCTGCTGCCGCTGATCGCCGAAAGCGGCGTGGCCGTGATTGCCAATCCGCTGATCAACATCACGCTGCAGGGCCGCCAGGACAGCTATCCCAAGCGCCGCGGCATGACGCGCGTGCCCGAGCTGCTGGCCGCAGGCGTCAACGTGGCCTTCGGCCATGACTGCGTGATGGACCCGTGGTACGGCATGGGCTCGGGCGACATGCTGGAGGTCGCCCACATGGGCCTGCATGTGGCGCAGATGACCGGCCAGGACGGCATGCGCGACTGCTTCGACGCCGTGACCACGCGCGCGGCGCGTGTGATGCACCTTGACTGCTATGGCATCGAGGCCGGCTGCGATGCCAGCTTCGTGCTGCTGCAGGCGCGCGATGCGGCCGAGGCGATACGGCTGCGCGCCACGCGCCTGAAGGTGTTCCGCAAGGGCCGGTTGCTGGCCGAGGCGCCTGCTGCAACGGCTGCGCTGCATCTGCCGGGCCGCCCGGCAAGAATCGACTGGCGGCGCTGAACCGGCGCCGGCCTCAGGCGCCGGCCAGGCTGGCCTCGCGCACGATGGTCTGCAGGGCCACCAGGTCCCTGACCACCAGGCCCTGGGCTTCCACGCGAATGCAGGCGTCGCGCTCCATGCGCTTGAGCTCCTGGTTCACGCGCTGGCGCGAGGCGCCCAGCAACTGGGCCAGCTCCTCCTGCACCAGTTGCAGGCCTATGCGCAGCTCGCGCGGGTCGTCCAGCACCTGTGTGCCGTAGCTGCGCGACAGGTGCAGCAGCTGCTTGGCCAGGCGTGCGCGCAGGGGCAGGGTGTTGAGGTCTTCCACCAGCCCGTAGGTCTGGCGTATGCGGTGGGCCTGCAGGCGCAGCAGGGCGTCGTAGAACTCCACATGCGTGGCCAGGATGGCGTGAAAGCTCTCCTTGTCCACGCACAGCAGCGTGGTGTCGCCGTGGGCATAGGCATCGCGCGTGCGGGGCTCGTCAAGAAAGGTGGACATGGCACCGAACCAGGCACCCGGCTCCACATAGGCCAGCGTGGTCTGCCGACCCGACAGGCTGGTCGAGCTCATGCGCACGGCGCCCTGCGCACAGGCATACCACCTGTGCGGCACATCGCCGCGTGCATAGATCAGTGCCCCGTCCTTGAGCCGCCGGACCGTGGTCTGGCGCAGGATGTCATGGCGCAGCGAGGGCGAAAGGCTGCAGAACCACTGGCCGGAATTGATGGCCTCGCGCTCGGCGGGGGTGAGCATGGGCTCGTGGGTACTCGTTTGCAAACCGCTTGTCTCCAATCGGCCGCAATTTTAGGGCGTGCGGGCCTGCGGATAGGCGTGCAATTGCTCGCGCAGCAACTGCACGAAGCAGTCAGCCCTTTCGGTGGGGGCGTATTGGGGCGGCAGGGCCAGCACCACCTCCACCGCACAGGCTGGCAGCAGTGGCAGCACACGCAGGTCGCGCGCGAACACCGAGGCCACGTAGGGGTTGACCACGCCCAGCCCCAGCCCTTGGGCGGCCAGGGTGCAGATGGTGGAGGAGTAGGTGGTCTCCATGGTGGAGCCGGCCTCTATGCCCTGCTCCTGCATGGTGCTGCGCAGTTGCAGGTAGATGTCGTCATCGGCGTTGAGCGTCAGCAGCAGCTGGCCCTGCAGATCGCGCACATGCAGCCGTGTGCGCGTGGCCAATGCATGGTCCGGGTGCATGACGCAGACGGCGCGGCTGCGGTGCAGCACGGTGGCGTCCAGCTCGGGCGTGCTCAGCGCCATGGTGCTGACCACCAGGTCGAAGTGGCCATGCAGCAGGCCCTCGCGCAAGGGCGTGGAGCCCAGGGTCTGCAGGCTGATGTGGGTGCCCGGGTAGCGCTGCGCGAAGCTGCGCACCACGGCCGGGATCACGCTCAGGCCCAGGGCCGGCGTGCAGCCTATGCGCAGCGTGCCGGCGCCGGACTGGCGCAGTGCGGCCAGGTCGCGCTCTATGCGCTCGCGCCCCAGGAAATGCTGCTGCACGGTGGCGAACAGTTCCACGGCCTCGGCCGTGGGGCGCAGCCGGCCCTTGTGCATGTCGAACAGCTTGAGCCCTGCGGCCGCCTGCATCTGGGCCAGCAGCCGGCTGACCGAAGGCTGCGTGGTATGCAGCAGCCGCGCGGCGGCCGTGGTGGTGCCGGTCTGCATGACGGCACGGAAGGCCTCGATCTCTCGGGCGCTCAGGGGTCTGGACATGGCGATTCGGTCCTGCTCGGGGTGGCTGGCAATGTATATCTTTTCTGTATAGAGGCCACGGAAAAATGCATTTTTCCAAAGATGCCCCGCTTTCTACACTGGCCTCATTGCATCGTTTGCCCAGGCGCAGCAGCGCCATCGAAAGGATTCCATGATCAAGACAAGCTCAGGCCGCAAAGCCGCCATGCTCGCTGCGGCCATCTCCGCCTCGTTGGCTGGCACGGCACCAGTCGCCGCCATCGCGCAGGATGGCTTTCCCCAGCCGGGGCGCCAGCTGCGCATCATCGTGCCGTTCACTGCAGGCGGCAGCTCCGACGTGCAGGCACGCATGCTGGCCGACCGCCTGAGCCGGCTCTGGGGCCAGCCGGTGGTGGTGGAAAACAAGCCCGGCGCGGGCGGTCATCTGGGAGGCCGATATGTGGCCGATCAGCCGGCCGACGGCTACACGCTGATGGTGGGCTCCATCGGCCTGCATGCCGCCTATGGCGTATACAGCAAGCTGGCCTATGACCCCGCAAAGGATCTGCGCGTGGTGACCGTGCTGGCCGAGATGCCGCATGTGGTGGTGGCCACGCCCAGCCTTGCCGCCAGCAACCTGGCCGAGCTGACGGCGCTGGCCAAAAAGGCGCCTGGCACGGTCAACTTCGGCTCGGCCGGCGTGGGCTCGTCGGTGCACATGATGGGTGAGCTGTACAAGCTGCAGGCGGGCGCGCCCATCGTGCACGTGCCTTATCGCGGCAGCTCGGCCGCGATCAACGACCTGCTGGGCGGCCAGATCCAGCTCATGTTCGAGAACCCGCCCACGGTGCTGTCGCACATACGCGGCGGCAAGCTCAAGGCGCTGGCCGTCACGGGCAGCCAGCGACTGCCGGCCCTGCCGGACGTGCCCACGGCGGCCGAGTCCGGGCTCAAGGACTTTGTGGCCACCTCCTGGACCACCGTGGCCGTCTCCTCCAAGGTGCCCGAGGCCATCGTCAAAAAGCTCAATGACGACATCCGAAAGGTCGTGGCCACGCCCGAGTTCCGCAAGGGCCTGCAAGAGCAGGGCATGAGCGCCGTCGCCAACAGCCTGCCTGAGGCGCAATCCTTCGTTGCCCGCGAAAAGCAGCGCTGGGACCGCGTGATCGCCGAAGGCCACATCTCCGCCCAATGAAACGCTCCATGACTTCGAACACCCCCGCATCCTTCGTCCCCTGCCGCCGCCTGGGCGATGGCCGCCAGCACCACTTCTTCGGCTACTACAACAAGTCCAGCTGGGACCGCAGCAACCGCCTGGTGCTGGCGCAGCAAACGCCGTGGATGGACCAGTACCTCACGCCCCAGGCGCGGGCGTCCATCGGCTACTTCGATACCGAAAACGGTGACCGCTTCCACGCCGTGGGCGAGACCGGCGCCTGGAACTGGCAGATGGGCAGCCAACTGCAGTGGCTTGACGGGCTGGCGGGCCGCCAGCTGATCCACAACGACAGGACGGCAGATTCCGGGGGGCGCTATCCGGGCTTCGGCTCCGTGGTCATCGATGTGGACAGCGGCGCGCGGCGCACCCTGCCCATGCCTGTGTATGTGGTGGCGCCCAGCAGTGCCTGGGCGCTGTGCGTGGACTACCGTCGTCTGTACGTCACGCACGAAACCATCGGCTACAGCGAAGAGGGTGGTCCCTTCGCCTTGCCCCTGGCGCCCGAGGACGACGGCATCTGGCGCATGGAGGTCGCGACGGGCGAGGCAAGGCTGCTGGCCAGCTATGCGCGCCTCAAGGCATTTCATCACCGCACATCAATGGACAAGGCCATCCACTGGGTCAGCCATATCGAGGTCAACCCGTCGTCATCGCGCATCCTGTTCCTGCACCGCTGGACCGAACGCGTCAAGGACGAAACCTGCTTTCTGCACCGCCTCATCACCATGGCGCCCGACGGCTCCGACATGCGCCTGCTCGAATGCTCGGACCATCCGCTGCCCCAGCTGGCCGACGACTTCGACCCGATGGCCGTGGGCACGTTCGACTACGAAAAGTCCGAATACCAGATCTCGCATCCGCTATGGCAGGACGACAGCCACATCATTGTGTGGGGCCCGCATGCCGGGGAGATCCACTATCACCTCTATGACGATGTGGACGGCGGTGACGTGCAGGTGGTGGGCGCAGGCGTGCTGGTGGAGAACGGCCACATGAGCTTCTCGCCCGTGGACACGCGCTGGCTGCTCAGCGACACCTATCCCGACGACCGAACGCACGAGCGCTTCCTGTTCCTGTACGACATGCACACGGGCGAGCGCCACGACCTGGGCAGCTTCTACGCCTCGCCCGATCTCAGCAAGGAAAACCGCTGCGACCTGCACCCGCGCTGGAGCCGTGACGGGCGCCAGGTCTGCATCGACTCCGTGCACGAGCACCAGCGGCAGATGTATGCGCTGGATGTGTCGGGGATCGTGCAGGCTTGACTCGGGTAGCCGGGGGCGCGTAAGCAGCCCCCGGCTACAGCATACGACTCAGCGCGGCTTGCGCATTCGCGTGCGGCGTCCGGCCAGGGCTGCGACGCCCAGCATCAGCGCTGCCAGCGTCCACTGGCCCCATTGCGAAAGCGTGGGAATGGCCGCGGGGCTGCCGCCGGCAGCGGCGGCCAGCACGGCCACGCCACCCGGGTCACTGATGAAGGCGTTCACATCCAGGTCGTCATCGCCGTTCCTGCCGTCCTCAATCGTCAGCGTCACGCTGTTGTCGCTGGCGTTGAACTGCGCGCCGGTGAAGTGATACCAGTGCGGCGTTGCGTTGTCGGACGTGGGGCCGTACTTCCAGTACTGTGCATTGCGGGGCAGATTGTTCGGGAACGTGAGCTTGATGCTCACCGTGGATCCCGGCGCACCGTTGTGGACAGCGAAATCGAACAGGCCCAGCGGGAACTGAAGATTGGCAGGCGGTGCGTCGGCAGGTGACCTGATGTGCCCCTGCAGCGGGATGAAGCCCGCAGTCTGCGCCGGGCCTGTTCCCATGGGTGTGAAGACCCATGGGCTTCCCGCAGCAATCTCTGCTGAGACCGTCGTTCCGCCCACGGTACCGGTGATGGTGCTCAGAGAGTGGGGGGGCAGGGTGATCGTGAAGGTCTGGTTCACGGGCGTTGCCGCGGCGTACTCGGCATCGCCGGCCTGGCTGGCCTGCAGCGTGCAATCTCCCGTGCGCATCAGCCGCAGCGAGGTGCCCGTGACCACACAGGTCTGAGGAGTGAGGCTGCTGAAGCTGATCGGCAGGTTGGAGTTGGTTGCGGCGGCGTTTGCCAGCGACAGGGCCTGGGGGCTCAGATAACGCAGGGACGAGAAATCGAAGGTGATGTTCTGGATTGCCTTGCCGACTGCAATCTGTACCGAGCCGGTGGCCTGTGCATGGTTGGCATCGGCCGCCTTGGTCGCCGTCACCGTGCAGCTGCCTACGGCCGTGCCGGTGACGGTGTTGCCGAACAGCGTGCAGTTGCCAGCGCCTGCCGTCAGCGCCAGCGTGAGCACACCGCTGCCGCTGCCGCCAGTGACGGTGACCGTGCTGGAGTCGCCTTTGGGAATGCTGGCGGGTGATGCCACCACGGACAGGGCCACCTGGCTTGCCTGTGACACCGTCACCGAAGTGCTGGCCGTGGCCTCTTCATGGTCGGCATCCGCTGCCTTGGTGGCCGTGACCGTACAGGTTCCGACACCCAGGCCGGTGAGCGTGGAGCCCGCGATGCTGCAGGGGCCCGCGACGCTCAAGCCGATGGCGCCGGTGCCCGAGCCGCCCGTGGTGCTCAGTTGCGAAATGCCGCCAAAGCTGATGGCTGCAGGACTGGCCTGCACCGACAGTGCTGTCTGTCCAGCCTTGGCCACGATGACGGTGGTGCTGGCGCTGATGGCCTGGTGGTTGATGTCGCCAGCCTTGGTGGCCGTGATGGTGCAACTGCCGGCGCCAATGGCACTCAACTGGTTGCCCGTCACCGCGCAGAACTGGGCACCACCCGTCACGGCGTAGGTGACGGCGCCGCTGCCCGAACCCCCAGTGGTCGCCAGGGTTGCCGTGGCGCCGAAGGTCAGGGTCGAAGGCGTGGACTGCACGCTCAGGGTGACCTGGGCTGCAGGGGTCACGGTCACCACGGTGGTGGCCAGCGTGTCCTGGTAGTTGGCATCGCCCAGCTTGGTGGCGGTCACTGTGCAGGAGCCCGTGCCTTCCGCAGTGAGCGTGTTGCCGTTGACGGAGCAAAAGGCGGCTCCATCCGTGATGGAAAAGCCCACGGCGCCGGACCCTGCGCCGCCACTGGTTGACAGCGCGGCCGTGCTGAAGGCCGCCAGCGTGCTGGGCGTTGCCGTCGCCGTCAGCGCAGGCTGCTGGGCCTTGATCACCGAGATGTCCACGGTGGTCGTGGCGGCCAGGTAGCTGGCGTCTCCCGCCTTGGTCGCCGTCACGGTGCAATCGCCCACAGCCGTGGCTGTGACCGTGTTGCCTGTCAGGGTGCAATAGGCCGCGCCTGCAGTTACGGCGTAGCTGATGGCGCCTGCGCCAGAGCCGCCGTTGGCGCTCAGCGTGGTGGTGCCGGCATAGGGCAGGGTCTGCAGTGCTGCACTTGCCGTCAGTGCAGCCTGCGGGCTCTTGTCATTGGTCAGCGAGAACGAGGTGCTGGCCGCCCCTGCCTGCGCTGTCACGGTATAGCTGCCGGCGAACAGGTTGGCCGTGGCACTCAGCGATGCGATGCCCTGGTCGTTGGTCGTGACCGAGGTTCTTGTGGCAAAGGTGGTGGATGGCCCCGATGCGGCAGGCGCATTGAAGTCCACCATGATGCCGGCAAGCGGCTGGTCGTCGATGTCGGTGACCTTGACCGACAACGGCGTGGCAAAAGGCTGCTGGATGCGGGTGGACTGTTGAGAGCCAGTGAGCACCGCCATGGCCGCAGGTGGGCCGAAAGGATCGATGCGAAATACCAGACCATTCGAAAGGCTCTCGTTTGCGCTGAGAGCGCTGTTCGCAGGGTTGGTCAGGCCGTTGGTGCCCGATGTGGTGGTGGCGCCGCCCACGGAAAGAAGGGTCCTGCCCTGCACATTGGTTGCGGCCAGGCTGCGCATGGCCTCGTTTTCCGAGGTGCCCAGGAACCCTGCATAGTTCCAGTTGTTCGGATCGCTGGTTGCGATGCTGACCAGGAAGCCGTCCTGCTTGCCTCCTGGCGTGGTGGACAGGCCGCTTTGTGCCTTGACGGGAAAGCCTGCGCCATTGCTGGTGCTGCCCGTGGCGAACCACTGCACGCCGTCGCCGGCCAGCCCTTCCACGCTGTCGTAGCCATTGCCACCCAGGTAGGTGGCGTCCAGCACCTGGTCTCCTGATGCATTCAGACGCAGCACAAAGCCGTCCATGCCGGTGCTGCGCGCGGTCTGCGGCCCTAGGCCCTTGCGCAGTCCGCCGTTGTCGGCAGGAAAGTTGTCTGACCCGGTCTCCCCGCCCACGAGCAGTGAGCCGTCATACATCAGGTTCAGTGCCAGTGCACGGTCCGCACCGGCCCCCGAGCCTGTCAGCAGCGTGAAGTAGTCGAAGGCGCTGCCGTCGGCCCGGATCTTGGCGACGAAGCCGTCTGATCCATCGATGGCGCGCGAATTGATTTGTGTCCTGAGGCCCGTGGCGCCCGGCAGTCCCGAGACAGAGTCGGTAGCGCCTGCCACATAGGCCGCGCCGGTGCCGTCCACGGCAATGGCATATCCGATGTCGGCACCGCCGTCGCCGCCGATGTATCCGGCGTACTCCAGCCCGCTGCCTGAAGCGTCGATGCGGGCCACGAAGGCATCCCGCATTTCTGACTGCGCAGGGCCAAAGCCGTGGTTGAGCTGCGGCCCGTTCACGGCAGGAAAGCCTTTGCCTTCCGTGAATCCGGTCACATAGACCCGGCCAAGGGTGTCCAGAGCCAGGGCATTGGCCTGATCGTCACCCGTTCCACCAATCAGGCCCGAATACAGAATGCCGGCACCGTCTGGTGCCAGGCGCATGACGAAGGCATCCCTATCCGTCGTGCTCTTGCTGCGCCGAAAGCGTTGGTTGGCATCTGTGCCAAGCAGGGGGAAGCCGGTGGATTCCGTGCTGCCCGCCAGGTGGATGCGGTTTTGTATGTCCACGGCCAGGCCGTTGCAGGCGTCGTCTCCCGATCCGCCCACATAAGTGACGCTCAAGGGGACACCCTTGGGATCGAATCTGACGACGAAGGCATCCTCGCCACCTTTGCTGCTGCCCGCGTTGGGCAGGTCGGACGATTGCGTCACGCCGCAAGCGTAGGTGTTGCCGTCGCTGTCTCGCGCCACGGCGTTGACCTGGTCGGCCGAGTTGCCTCCGACCAGGCCCGAGTAGCCGGTCCAGGCCGGATCGATGACCAGCGGCAGGCCTTTGTCATGGCTGCCCAGCTCAAAGCCCACGCGCCAGGTGGTGGCGTCCACCTGCTCCAGCCGATAGCGGGCGGGCACGTCCACGCGGCCATTGCCCCGGGGTTGGTAGACCAGCGGTGCATCGTCGGTGAAAAGGTCGTTGCCTATGCTCCACTGCAGCGCTCCCGTGGGCAGGATGCGTGCATCCGTCGCACCTTCCACGCGCAGCCAGACCTGTGCGGCATCGGCACCAGGAGCCAGTTCAAACTGGTACTTCAGACCGCCGGGCTCGCCCTGGAAAACGGCATCAATGCCGGGCCAGACACTGCGGTAGCCCAAGGCACCGAAGCTGCGCAGGCCCGTGCGCCATTGCGCGGCTTCGCCGACCAGCCAGTGGTAGAGCGTGGGCGAAGGGTGCAGGCCCTGCGGGGCCGACATCGATGCGTTCTCGAAGCTGTAGCGCAGGCGCGAATCCGGGCGCAGGCTCAGGCTCCGGGCCACGCCGGATGCGGCCACCGACCGGCCTTGCACGCTGGTGGCCCGGCCGGGCAGGTCGATGCTCATGCCTTGCGCGTCGAAACTGATGCGCTTGCCTGTGGCCATGGCGCGAAAGCCGGCCCCGGGCATTTCTATGAAGCGGTTGTCCCTGCCAGAGAACTCGCGTTGCACCAGGGGATCGGCCTGAGCCCCCGTGGTCAAGGTCAACAGGGTCAAGGCCGCAATGGAACTGCGCATAGGTGTACTCAGCTCCGTGCGGGGAAGATGCCCTGCAAGGCGATGATGAAGTTCATGACCAGGTAGGGCGGAAGATTGTTGTGTGGCTGGCTGTCGCCCGCAGCTTGAGGGGGAGCCATGGTGACCGCAGAGGTGTTGGAGGCTGGCGCGATGTAGGGGCGCGTCGGTGCGGTGCCCAGGACGGCGCCTGCCGGGCTTGCTACAGCGGGATCCGCAGGCGTGCCCGCTCGGGCCAGATGGCTGTGGACGGGAATTTCCGATGCCTGCAGCGTCACGGTTTCAACACCGCCGGATTCGCCCAGATCGCGCAGTGACAGTCCAGGTCCTTGGCCCGGGTGCATGGGCATGCGGCCCTGCAAGTCGGGAAGCGCGAAGTTGGACTTGCCATCTCCACCATATGCCGTTCCCAGCAGGGAAAACAGCGCCGTGTTCTGAGAAAGCGGTATGAGCTGACCATTGCAAAAGGCCCAGCCCTTGGGTGCGAAGTTGAACCCGCCAAGGCGGATTTCGGCGACGAAGGGATCGGACATGGTCTTCAGGTCGGAGAAGGAAAGAGGCCTTGCATGGCCATGCAAAAGCTCAGTGCCAGATAGGGCGGCATATTGAGGTGTGGCTGGCTGCCGCCCACATTGGCCAACAGGGCGGGCATGGTCGTATTGCCGCTTTGCGCATAGTGGCCGCGCGCCGCTGCGGGCAGGTTGCCGTTGCCCGATGTCGCCTGGCCCGTGGTGCCGGAAGCGGCCATGGCGTGGCTGTGCTGCGGTATCTCTGGCAGGGTCAGGGTGTGGGTTTGCTCGCCTGCTCTCTCTCCCAGCGTATGGCCGGCTCCCATGTGCATGGGCATGCGGCCGCGCAGGTCGGGCAGTGCAAAGTTGGTCTGCCCGTCGCCACCGTAGGTGGTGCCCAGCAGCGAGAACAGTGCCTGGTTCTGGTTGATGGGCAGCAACTGCCCATTGCAAAGAGCCCAGCCTTTGGGGGCGAAGTTGAAGGAGAAGACGCGAACCTCTCCGAGAAAGGGGGTAGACATCAGGTGGGGGAGGGATAGATGCCGAACAGCGAGATGATGAAGTTCACGCAAAGGAAGGGCGGCATATTGGTATGCGGCTGCGACCCTCCTACCGAACTCACCATCGATGCAGCCATGGGCGTGGCGGGGACGCCGTTCACAAAGGCCTTGTGATCCCTGTGCTTGGCAAACACTGCGTCGGCGGGCGAGGCCAGAAAGCCTGTGCCCGAGGACGCGGGAACGCCGTGCGTGTGGGCTGGAATCTGATTGACGGTCAGCGTGACGTCTTCGACTCCAGCGGCCTGAGCCAGCGGGAATCCGTTGCCTGCGTGCAGGGGGATGCGGCCACGCATGTCTGGCAGGGCGAAGGTGCTTTGGCCATCACCGCCGTATGTCGTGCCGATCAGAGTGAAAAGGGTTTCGTATTCCGAGATGGGCATTTGCTGCCCTTCGCAGAACATCCAGCCTGCCGGCGCGAAGTTGCCGGCAAACATGCGGATTTCCCCAACAAAGGGTTGAGCCATGACAGGGTGGGGTTAGTAAACGTTAATAATTGCAAAATAGTTTAGTATGGCAAGCTGTTTCGCAGCAAAAATATTTTGCTTCTGTTGCTTGGGCAGGAAGGGCCACGATGAAGACAGGACGCCGTGCTTTCATGCAGGTTGCAGGGGCCTTTCCCGCTGCAGCGGCCGTTTCCGGGATTCCAGTGATCGCCTGTGCGGCTGGCATGGAGTTGCGCCGCAGCCACTTTCAGCCGCTGCTGGGCCATAGCTTCTCGATAGCAGGAGAAGTTTCCGAGTTACGTTTGGTTTCGTTGGCGGCGCTGCCGCACACACTGCATGGCGACCGCTCTTTCAGCGCACTGTTCGAGTTGTCCCGCCCTGGCGCGTTGCTGCAGGACACCTGGGAAATCTCTCATCCGGCTCTGGGAAGCCACGCCGTCTTCCTGAGCCCCAGCGACGCGCGAGGCGGTCTGCTGGAAGCCGTGTTCAACCGCGGCTGAGCGCCGCGGTCCTGCGCATGCGCAGGTAGATGCCTTCCTGGTCCTGCTCGACAAAGCCCAGGCGCTTATACAGGCGCCGGGCTGGATTGTTGGCTTCCACGAACAGCTGCATGTCGCGCCCTTCTTGATCTGCCCAGCCGGCCAGCCATTGCATGAGGGCCGTGCCCAGTCCCTGGCCTTGAACAGCGGCGTCGAGCGAGATGTCCATCACTCCCAACGGCCCGGGTGCGAGATTGAGGTAGAGCCGGCCTATAGGCAGACCTGCCCTCTCGATCACGAAAAACGCGCCGTGTGCGTAGTGCCTGCGGTAGTGCTGGTCCTGCAAAGCGAACTGCGAATCGCAGAAGGCATGCTTTTCTGCTTCGCTCCAGGGCACGGGCGCCAGTTCGGCAGCGCGTACCTGGCGGTACAGGGCGCGGAGAAAAGCGTAGTCGGCTTCTTCGGCCAGGCGCAGCCGCACATCCTCCAGATACAGCGGCGGCAACTCGGGCACGAACGGATCAGACGGCATGGGAAAAGCAGGCCTCGTAATCGACATGGCCTGCCGACTGCGCAATGGGCGTGATGAAGATGGCGTAGTCACCGAGCTGCGCATGGCGCACGCGGTAAGTGCGCTGCGGCAGCTGCGGCTGGCGCGGACCGCGAAACACCAGGGAGAACTGCAGCATGCCGGGCGTGTCGGCCGATGTCTGCGTTGCGCTGAGCACTTGCATGTCGATGCCGATGGTGTGCTCGCCCTCCGCCATGAAGAAGCTCACGGTCTGCTGGGCAAGGGCCTGGGCGTCGCTCCAGGACAGGACTCTGGCATACAGCGCGTCGTCCAGTTCGACGTTGGACGGGGACAAAGAGGTTGCGGACATGGGCGGCAGTCTGATCGGTGGGGCTGGCAGGCACAGAGCGGCAGCATAGCCCATGCACAGGCGGCGGTTTTCTTCTGCTGAGACCTCAACTGCCTCAACCCCCCCAGCGCAGCACCAGCGGATCGAGCCGCCGCGCAATGTCCAGCAACTGGCGGCGCACCTCGGGGTGCATGGGCGGCCAGGGCGCGCGCGGCGCGTCGCAGGCGATCACGCCGCCGGCCTTCATCAGCGCCTTGGCGGCCAGGAAGCCGGCCTGGCGGTTTTCGTGGTTGATCAGGGGCAGCCAGCGCTGGTAGAGGGCGAATGCGGTGTCGGGGTCGCCGTTTCTGTGCGCTTCGATGATGGGGCGTATGCCGTCGGCAAAGCCGCCGCCCGTCATGGAGCCCGTGGCGCCGGCCTGCAGGTCGGCCAGCAGGGTGATGGCTTCCTCGCCATCCCAGGGGCCTTCGATGGCGTCGCCACCCAGGGCGATGAGTTCGCGCAGCTTGCCGGCGGCGCCTGCGGTTTCCATCTTGAAGTAGCAGACCTGCTCGATCTCGCGGGCCATGCGCGCGAGGAAGGCGGGGGACAGCGGCGTGCCTGCGGCGGGCGCGTCCTGCACCATGATGGGAATGGCGATGGCATCGGACACGGCCTGGAAGAAGCCCTGGATCTGGGGCTCGCCGAAGCGGAAGGTGGCGCCGTGGTAGGGCGGCATGACCATCACCATGGCCGCACCCATGTCCTGCGCGCGGCGGCTTCGCTCGGCGCACACGCGCGATGAGGTGTGCGTGGTGGTGACGATCACGGGCACACGGCCCGCCACATGTTCCAGCGCCGTGCGCGTGAGGACCTCGCGCTCGTCATCGGCCAGCAGGAACTGCTCGGAGAAGTTGGCCAGGATGCACAGGCCGTCCACGCCCGAGTCGATCATGAAATCCAGGCAGCGCTTCTGGCTGGCCAGGTCCAGCGTGCCGTCCTCGTGGAAGGTGGTGGGGACCACGGGGAAGATGCCGCTGTAGCGCGGCCGAGAAATTCCGGGCATGGCGTGCTCCCTCATTCGACGATGCGGAACTGGTCCAGGTACTCGGTCTTGAGCGTGAGGCCCAGGCCCGGCACATCGTCCCTGAGCTGCAGGAAGCCGTTCTCGGCCACGGGCTCGCCGTCGAAGATGTACCAGAACAGCTCGTTGCCCACTTCCACGTCGAAGATGGGGAAGTACTCGGCCATGGGCGAGGCCAGCGTGCTCATGGTCAGGTGGTAGTTGTGCATCTGGCCCGCATGCGGGATGACGGGCACGCTGAACGCCTCGCACAGCGCATTGATCTTGTGCGCGGCCGTGATGCCGCCCACGCGGTTGGTGTCGTACTGCACGACGCTGACGGCCTTCTTGTCCAGCAGCTGCTTGAAGCCGTAGAGGCTGAACTCGTGCTCGCCGCCCGAGATCGGAATGCTGCTGAGGCGGCTGAGTTCGGCGTAGCCGTCGATGTCGTCGGCGATCACGGGCTCCTCCAGCCAGCGCGGCTCGAACTTCTCCAGCTTGGGCAGCATGCGCCTGGCGTACTCCAGGTTCCAGCCCATGTAGCACTCCAGCATCAGGTCGCAGTCGTAGCCTATGACTTCGCGCACGGCCTCGACCGAGCGCAGGTTCTCGCGCACGCCTTCCTGCAGATGGGCCGGGCCGTAGCCGAAGCGCATCTTGAAGGCCTTGAAGCCCTGGTCCAGGAATTTTTGCGCCTCTTGCTGCATGGCCTTGAGGTCGGTGCGGTAGAGCTTGCTGTAGTAGCAGGGAATCCTTTCCTTGGTGCGCCCGCCCAGCAGCTTGAACACAGGCTTGTTCACGCTCTTGCCCAGGATGTCCCAGATGGCCAGGTCCACGGCCGAGATGGCGGCCATGGTCACGCCCTTGCGGCCCCAGGCGTGCGTGGCGCGGTACATGCGCTGCCACAGGTATTCGTAGTCCCACGGGTCGTGGCCGATGACCAGGGGCGCCAGGTACTCGTCGATGATGGCCTTGGCGATGCGCGGCGCCAGCGCCACGTTGCCCAGGCCGACGATGCCGTCATCGGTCTCGATCTCCACCACCGTCCAGGAATGGAAGCGGAAGGTGGACATGGTCTCCTGCGGCGCATAGAGCAGGTCCATGGCGTTGGAGCAGAAGTTGCCCTGGGGCGGCACGGTCTTGCCTTGCCATTCGTAGACGCGGGCGCGGACGGATTTGATTTTCATGATGGTGAGGGCGGGGGAGTGAAGTCAGTCAGGACAGGCGCGCGGCGCCCATGCGGCAGGCGATCAGGAAGGCCTGCCAGGTGGCCTCCACGCTGGCCCGGCCCTGGCCCGCGATGTCATAGGCCGTGCCGTGGGCCGGCGTGGTGATGGGGATCGGCAGGCCGCCCTGCACGGTCACGCCGCGCGAGAAGCCCAGCAGCTTGATGGCGATCTGGCCCTGGTCGTGGTACATGGTCACGATGGCCTGGTACTCGCCGGCCTGGGCCTTCAGGAAGATGGTGTCGGCCGGGAAGGGGCCGTGGAACGGGTCGGGCGTGGGCCAGTCGCGGGCCTGCAGCGCGCGCACGGCCGGCGCGATGATGTCGATCTCCTCGCGCCCGCAGGTGCCGCCGTCGCCGTTGTGCGGGTTGAAGCCCGCAATCGCCACCTTGGGGGCCGCCATGCCGCTGGCCAGCAGCGCGCGGTAGATCAGCTCGGCCGCCTGGGCGATGCGCTCCTGGCTCAGATAGCCGGCCACGTCCCTGAGCGGCACATGGGACGAAATGCGCGAGGTCCACAGATCGCCCAGCGTGTTGAATTCGCAGAAATAGCCAGTCACACCCAGGTACTCGGCAAAGTGGTGCAGCTCGTCCTCATGGCGCAGGCCGCCCAGCTTCATGGCCTGCTTGTTGAGCGGCGCAAAGCAGATGGCGTCGATCTGGCCGGCCTGGGCCGCGTCCATGCACCGGTCCAGCACCTGCAGCACCGAGCGCCCGCCTGCGGCTTCGGCACGGCCCTGGTGCACGGCATCGGGGGCCACCGTGTCCAGGGCCAGGAAGGCGGGCAGGGCGGTATCGGTGCGGCCACGTGCATGGGCCATGCTGGCGATGGGTGTGGTGGCCACCTGCAGGCCCGCGATGCGCTGGCCCTGCTGCCACAGCCAGGGGTCGCCGGCCAGCACGATGTTGGCCTTTTGCATGGCCTCGGGCCGCGCCAGCAGGCGTGCGATCAGTTCGGCGCCTATGCCGGCGGGATCGCCCAGGGTCAGGGCGACAACGGGAAGTTCGGATGCGGGCATGTGCGGCTCAGTCGATCTTGATGTGGTTCTTGCGGATGATTTCGCCAAAGCGCTGGTACTCGGCGTTGTGCAAGGCAATGAACTCCGCCTGGCCCATGGGCTGCAGCTCGGCGCCCACGGCCTCCAGGCGCGTGCGCGTCTCGGGCATGGCCAGCACCTTGTTGACCTCGTCGTGCACCCGTGCCTGCACGGCGCGGGGTGTGGCCGCTGGCATGTAGATGCCGTACCAGGCGCCTATCTCCACGCCCGGCAGGCCGGCCTCGGCCAGCGTCGGCACCTGGGGCAGCTGGGCGTTGCGGCGCGGCGACGTCACGCCCAGCGGGCGCAGCTTGCCGGCCTTGATCTGGCCGATCACCGAAGGCATGGTGTCGAAGCTCATCTGCACCTGGCCGCTGACCAGGTCCACCAGGGCGGCGGCGCTGCCCTTGTAGGGCACGTGGGTCAGTTCAATGCCGGCCGCGTCCTTGAACATCTCGGCCGCGATGTGCTGGGTGCTGCCCGTGCCGCTGCTGGCGAAGTTGATCCTGCCGGGCTCCTTGCGGGCCAGGGCGACCAGTTCCTGCACCGAGTTCGCGGGCAGGTTGTTTCCCACCACCAGCACATTGGGCACTGCGCCCACATAGGCCACGGGCACCAGGTCGCGGTTGCTGTCGTAGCCCAGCTTGAGCAGGTGCGGGGCAATGGCATGGGCCGTGACCACGCCCATCACCATGGTGTGCCCGTCCGTGGACTTGGCCGTCATGTCCACGGCCAGGGTGTTGGAGACGCCGGGGCGGTTTTCCACGATCACGGGCTGGCGCAGCAGCGGCGCGAGCCGGTCGGCCACGGCGCGTGCCATGGCATCCGTGCCGCCGCCCGGGGCCGAGCCCACCAGCATGCGCACGGGCCGCGCGGGCCAGTCGGGCGGGGTTGGCGGGGTTTGAGCGGTGGCGAGCGAGGGCAGCAGGGCGGCTGCGGCCAGCAGGATGCGGCGTTGCATGTCTTGTCTCCGGTGCTTTTGTTGTGGGTCCATGCTAGGCAGGCAATTGATTGCCGTAAACTGAAAATTGCTGATGAATGGATAACTCCAGGCAATCAATTCAAAGGTACTTCCATGGGCTCCATCGACCGCAGGGACAGCACGCCGCAACTGCTCAACCGCCTGCGCATGCGGCAGGTGGCGCTGATGCTGGCCATAGAGGAGCAGGGCACGCTGCGCGGCGCTGCAGCCCGGCTGGGCCTGAGCCAGCCGGCGGCCACCAAGATGCTGCATGAGCTGGAAGGCGCGCTGGGCCTGCCGCTGTTCGAGCGCGTGGGCCGCGGCCTGCAACTGAACGCCGCCGGCGAGCGCGTGACGGGCTACTTCCGCCACCTGCGCGGCGGCATGGAGGCGCTGAACCGCGAGCTGCAGGAACTGCGCGAAGGCAGCGCGGGGCGGCTGGCCGTGGGCAGCATCATGGCAGCCTCGCCGGGCCGCCTCACGCAGGCGCTGCTGGCGCTCAAGCGCCAGTGGCCGCTGTTGTCCATCGAGGTGGCCGTGGACACCAGCGACCGGCTGCTGGCGCAGTTGCAGGACGGGGTGCTGGAGGTGGTGGTGGGCCGTCCGGCCGGGCCGTCCGACGCGGATCACCGGTTTTGCTCGCTCGATGATGAGGCCCTGTCCATCATCGCGGGCTGCAGCCATCCGCTGGCGCGTGCCCGCAGCGTGGGCTTTGCGCAGCTGCAGGCCTATGGCTGGGTGCTGCAGCCGCCGGGCAGTCCCATGCGCGCGCTGATCGACCAGGAGTTCCAGGCCCACGGCCTGCCGCTGCCGCGCGGCCTGATCGAGACGGGCTCCATCCTCACCACCATGAACCTGGTGCGCAACTCCGATCTGGTGGCCGTGATACCGCAGGCCGTGGCCCGCGACCATGCCGAGCACGGCATGGTCCGCATCCTGCCCTACCGCATGCGCCGCAACCTGCAGTCCTACGGCAGCCTGGTGCGCCGCGACCGGCCGCTGAGCCAGGCGGCCGCCAGCTTTCTGGCGCTGTTGCACGGGCAGGAGCCGCCGCCGGCATCCGCGCCCTAGCCGATGTACCGCACCAGATGCGGGCTGACCCGCTTGCAGTAGCTCTTGCAGACGCGGCGCAGCACTTGGGCGGTGTCGGTGACGCCGGGCGGCGGGCTCTTGGGGTACCAGGTGGTGATGCGAAAGGAGGGTGGCGTGGGCAGATCCAGTTCCACCAGCTCCCCGCTTGCCAGCTGCGGCGCCACCAGCATGCCGTGCATGATGGCGACGCCCAGGCCCTCGCGCACCAGCGAGACCAGGGCCGCCAGCGAGGGCGATCCCGAGATGCGCAGATCGCTGGAGACCATGCCGCTTTGCACGGCCAGTTGCTGTGCCATGGCCACGGCCTGCTCGTAGGGGCCGGTGCCGCGCATCTGTGTCAGCAATTGCTTGCCCAGCGCCTTGTGCAGTCCATCCTTCCTGGGCACCAGGCCCCGCCTGGCAATCCAGTGCACGGGCACCTCCAGCAGGTTCTCGACCACGGCGAACTGGGGGTCCACGCCGCTGCCGGTGCGCACGATCAGGTCCAGGTCGCGCCGCATCATCTGCTCCGACAGGTGGGTGCTCAGATCGACGGTCAGGTCCAGCTCGATATGCGGCAGGCTGGCACCCATCGCCTTGACGAATTCGGGCAGGAAGGTGTGTACCGCCGTCTCCAGCACGCCGACCCGCAGGCGGCAGCCGATGGCGTCGTCGGACCTGGCGGCACGCTCCAGGGTGCGTGCGGCTTCAATGACGGCCTCCGCATGCCGCAGCAAGCGGGCGCCGGCGTCGGTGATCTGCAGCGTCTTGCGGTCCCAGTGGAACAGGGTCACGCCCAGGTCCGACTCCAGCCCGCGTATGCGCATGGAGACGGCGCCGGGGCTGGCATGCACCAGTTCGGCCACGCGGCGCACGCTGCCGATGCGTGCCAGCAGCACAAAGGTTTCCAGAAAGCGGATGTTCATGGGGGTCTGCGCGGGCTGCGGTGGCTGTTCAGTTTTTCTGGGAGAGGCTGCGCACAATTCCTGAGTGGACCGGTGGCCTGCTGCTTTTTACATTGGGAGGCATCTCCACTCAATAGAGGCTCACCCATGACGCACTGGACCCATCCGACCGAGTTCCGACAGGAGGTGCGCGCCGGCCGCTTTCGCGGGCAGACGGCAGGGCAGTGCCCCGGCTACACCCAGGGCAACCTGGCGATATTGCCGCGCGAGTGCAGCGAGGAGTTCCTGCGCTTTGCTCGCCTCAACCCCAAGTCCTGCCCGCTGATCGGCGTGACCGAGCCCGGCAGCAGCCGCGTGCCCGAACTGGGCGATATCGATCTGAAGACCGACCTGCCCTCGTACTGGGTGTTTCGCGATGGTCACAGGGCCGAGCAGGTGAATGACCTCACGGAGCTGTGGCGCGACGACCTGGTGGGCTTTGTCATCGGCTGCTCCTACTCCTTCGAGGATGCGCTGCGCGAGGCGGGCGTGCCCGTGCGCCACATCGATGAAGGCCGGGGCGCGCCCATGTTCATCTCCAGTATTCCCAACGGCCGGGCCGGCCGCTTCGGCGGCAGCATGGTGGTCAGCATGCGGCCCATGACGGCGGCCCACGCCATCCGCGCCATCCAGGTCACTTCGCGCTTTCCCAGCGTGCATGGGGCGCCCGTGCACCTGGGCGATCCCGCGCAGATAGGCATTGCCGACATCGACAGGCCGGACTTCGGCGAGCCCATGGCGCTCAGGCCGGGAGAGATTCCCGTGTTCTGGGCCTGCGGCGTGACGCCCCAGCAGGCCATACGCTCGGCGGCCCTGCCATTCGCCATCACGCACGAGCCGGGCCACATGCTGGTGACGGAGTTGCGCAACAGCCATCTGGCCGCGTTCTGACGGCCTGCCTGCCTGGCTTGGGGCCCGCTTCGGCGGGCCTTTTTCTTTGCGTCGCTGGCCGGCAAGGGGCCGCTCCTGTTCAGTTTTCGTGAACAGAGGGGGCGAAAACTTCTCGATGGACGCGGTCCAGGGTCACTTTTAGATTGGACGCCAGTGGTGGGCACCGGCGGAGGGCCGTGCTCCAGGCCACGGTTTTCCTGACTTCAACTTCGAGACAAACGGGTTCCGACACCATGCAAGAACGCTCCATTCCCCATGACAGGCGCTGGCAATTCTGGATAGACCGTGGCGGTACGTTCACCGATGTGGTGGGCAAGCGGCCCGATGGCAGCCTGGTCACGCACAAGCTGCTGTCGGAGAACCCCGAGCAGTACCGGGACGCGGCCGTGGCCGGCATCCGCCACCTGCTGGGGCTGGCGCCGGGCGAGCCGGTCCCCGCCGATCAGGTGGAGTGCGTGAAGATGGGCACCACGGTGGCCACCAATGCGCTGCTGGAGCGCAAGGGCGAGCCCACGCTGCTGGTGACCACGCGGGGCTTTCGCGATGCGCTGCGCATCGCCTACCAGAACCGTCCGCGCCTGTTCGACCGCCATATCCAGTTGCCCGAACTGCTCTACAGCGAGGTGGTCGAGGCCGTGGAACGTGTGGATGCCCATGGGAAGGTGCTGCGCGAGCTGGACGGGCTGCACCTGCACACGGCGTTGGCCGCAGCCCATGCGCGCGGCCTGCGCAGCGTGGCCATCGTCTTCATGCATGGCTACCGCCATACGCGGCATGAGCAGATGGCGGCGCGCATTGCGCGGCAGTTGGGTTTCACGCAGGTCAGCACTTCGCACGAGACCAGTCCGCTGATGAAGTTCGTGAGCCGGGGCGATACCACGGTGGTCGATGCCTACCTGTCTCCCATCCTGCGCCGCTATGTGCAGCAGGTGGCTGCAGAGATGCCGGGAGTGCGGCTGTTCTTCATGCAGTCTTGCGGAGGGCTGTCCGACGCGGGCAGTTTTCAGGGCAAGGACGCCATCCTGAGCGGGCCGGCCGGAGGCATCGTGGGCATGGCGCGCACGGCGGGCCTGGCCGGGCACGACAGGGTCATCGGTTTCGACATGGGTGGCACATCCACCGACGTCAGCCACTATGCAGGCGCCTTCGAGCGCGAGTTCGAGACCCAGGTGGCCGGCGTGCGCATGCGCGCGCCGATGATGAGCATCCACACCGTGGCCGCCGGCGGCGGCTCGGTGCTGGCCTACGACGGTTCGCGGTTCCGCGTGGGACCCGAGAGCGCGGGTGCCCATCCCGGCCCGGCGAGCTATCGCCGCGGCGGCCCCCTGGCCGTGACCGATGCGAACGTGATGGTCGGCAAGGTCCAGCCGCGCTACTTTCCCAGCGTGTTCGGGCCTGCCGCCAACGAGCGACTGGACGGCGAGGCCGTGCGTGTCCGCTTCGAGGAACTGGCGCGGCAGACGGGGCGCACTCCCGAGGACGTGGCCGAGGGCTTCATCCGCATCGCCGTGCAGCAGATGGCCAACGCCATCAAGAAGATCAGCGTGGCGCGCGGCTATGACGTCACGCGCTATACGCTGCAGTGCTTCGGCGGCGCGGGCGGCCAGCATGCCTGCCTGGTGGCCGATGCGCTGGGCATGTCCCGCGTGTTCGTGCATCCGCTGGCCGGCGTGCTCAGCGCCTATGGCATGGGCCTGGCGGACCAGACCGTGATCCGCGAGCAGGCCATGGAGCTGGCGCTGACTGCCGAGGCCCTGCCGCTGATCGCCGAATGCCTGGATGCGCTGGGCACGGGCGCGCAGGCGGAGCTGGAGCGCCGGCAGGTCGGCGCAGGCCCTGTGCAGGTGCGGCACAACGTGCATGTGCGCTACGAGGGCTCCGATTCCGCCTTGGTCGTGCCCTTTGGCTCCCTGCCGGGCATTCAGTCGGCTTTCGAGTCGGCCTACCGCCAGCGTTTCGCCTTTCTGATGGCGGGCAAGGGCCTGGTGGTGGAAGCCGTGTCGGTCGAAGCCGTGATTGCGGGCGATGCGCCCGGCGAGCCGCTGCAGCCGGAGCATCCGCCGCGCGAGCATCCGCGCCGCGAAACCGTGCGCATGTACACCGGCGGCGCCTGGCATGGCGCGGCCCTGGTGGTGCGCGAGGACCTGCGGCCCGGCGACGTCATTGCCGGCCCGGCCATCATCGCCGAGCGCAACGCCACCACCGTGATCGAGCCTGGCTGGTCGGCCAGGCTCACCGGGCTGGATCACCTGGTGCTGGACCGGGTGGTGCCGCGCAAGGTCGAGTACGCGGCCGGCACGACGGTGGACCCTGTGCTGCTGGAGGTCTTCAACAACCTGTTCATGAACATTGCCGAGCAGATGGGCCTGCAGCTGCAGAACACCGCCTATTCGGTGAACATCAAGGAGCGGCTGGATTTCAGCTGCGCGCTGTTCGATGCCCGGGGCCATCTCATCGCCAACGCGCCGCACATGCCCGTCCATCTGGGCTCCATGGGCGAAAGCATCCAGACGGTGATCCGCAGGAACGCCGGGCGCATGGCCCAGGGCGATGTCTACGTGCTCAACGACCCCTACCAGGGCGGCACCCATCTGCCGGACATCACCGTCATCACGCCGGTCCATATCGCCGGCGAGGCATCTCCGACCTTCTACGTCGGCAGCCGGGGCCACCATGCCGATGTGGGCGGCATCACGCCGGGCTCCATGCCGCCGTTTTCCACGCGCATCGAGGAAGAGGGCGTGCAGATCGACAACTTCAAGCTGGTCGATCGCGGCGTGCTGCGCGCCCAGGAGATGGTCGAGCTGCTGCAAGGCGGCGAGTACCCGAGCCGCAACCCGCAGCAGAACCTGGCCGACCTGAAGGCCCAGATCGCGGCCAATGAAAAAGGCGTGCAGGAGCTGCACAAGATGGTGGCGCAGTTCGGCCTGCCCGTGGTGCAGGCCTACATGGGCCATGTGCAGGACAACGCCGAGGAGTCGGTGCGCCGCGTCATCACGCGGCTCAGGGACGGGCAGTTCACGCTGGAACTGGACAACGGCGCGCAGATCCGCGTGGCCGTCACCGTCGATACGGCCGAGCGCAGTGCCGTCATCGATTTCTCGGGCACCAGCGTCCAGCAGACCAACAACTTCAATGCGCCGCGCGCCGTGTGCATGGCGGCCGTGCTCTATGTGTTCCGCACGCTGGTGGACGACGACATCCCGCTCAACGCGGGCTGCCTCAAGCCTTTGAAAGTCATCATCCCCCAGGGCTGCATGCTCAACCCCAACCCGCCCGCTTCGGTGGTCGCGGGCAATGTGGAGACCTCCACCTGCATCACCAACGCGCTGTTCGGCGCGCTGGGCGTGATGGCGGGCAGCCAGCCCACCATGAACAACTTCACCTTCGGCAATGCGCACCACCAGTACTACGAAACCATTGCCGGCGGCAGTGGCGCGGGCGCGGTGCTGGACGCCGAGGGCCGGGTGGAGCGCGGCTTCAACGGCACCAGCGTCGTCCAGACGCACATGACCAATTCGCGCCTGACCGATCCGGAGGTGCTGGAGTTCCGCTTCCCCGTGATGCTGGACAGCTATGAGATCCGCGACGGCTCGGGCGGCGGCGGGCGCTGGCACGGCGGCAACGGCGGCGTGCGGCGCGTGCGCTTCCTGGAGCCCATGACGGCCAGCATCCTGTCCAACGGGCGCCTGAATCCGGCCTTCGGCATGGCAGGTGGCCAGCCGGGGCAGCCGGGCATCAACCGTGTGCTGCGTGCCGATGGTCAGGTGGAGGAACTGGACCACATCGGCGCCGTGCACATGCAGCCGGGCGACATCTTCGAAGTCTGCACGCCGGGGGGCGGCGGCTACGGAACGGCGGCCTGACACGCCGCCAGCAGGGGGCATGGCGCGGGCGGGGGAGGGCCGCCCGGCCAGGCCCGGATCACAACCGATGGAGTGCCATTGAATGCAAGACGCTTCGCGCAGCCGAAGTGCAAGGAGACAACAAATGACAAGCCTTGACAACGCAAGGACCCTGGCCGCAGAGCAGCCCCGGGGCCACTGGCTGGGCCAGCTCGAGCCCAAGGAAAAGCGGGCGCTGACGGCCTCGTTCGGCGGCTATGCCGTGGACGCCTTCGACTACTACACGCTGCCCCTGGTCACCCCGATCCTGCTGTCGCTGTGGGGCATGAGCAAGACCGAGGTCGGCCTGATCGGCACCTCGACGCTGGTGGCCTCGGCCATCGGCGGCTGGATGGCCGGCATCCTGGCGGACCGCTACGGGCGTGTGCGCGTGCTGCAGTGGACCATCCTCGTGTTCGCCCTTTTCACCTTCGCCTGCGGCCTGGCGCAGACGCCGGGCCAGTTGCTGCTGGCCCGCACGCTGCAGGGGCTGGGCTTTGGCGGCGAATGGGCCGTGGGCTCGGTGCTGATCGCCGAGACCATACGGCCGGCTTTCCGTGGCAAGGCGGTGGGGCTGGTGCAAAGCAGCTGGGCCATAGGCTGGGGGGCGGCCGTGCTGGTGTCCATGGCGCTGTTCTCGTTTCTGCCGCCCGAGATGTCATGGCGGGCCATGTTCCTGCTGGGCCTGCTGCCGGCCCTGCTGATCCTGTTCATCCGCCGTTCCGTCAAGGACCCCGAGGTCTACCTGAAGACCCGCGCCGCCGTGGGCCGGGGCGAGCGCAGCGGGCACTTCCTGGACATCTTCAAGGGCGGCATGCTCAAGACCACGGTGCTGGCCAGCCTGATGTTCACCGGCATGCAGGGCGGCTACTACGCCATTGCCGTGTGGCTGCCCACCTTCCTGAAGAACGAGCGCCACCTGACGGTGCTGGGCTCGGGCGGCTACCAGTTCATGTTCATCTTTGGCGCCTTTGCAGGCTACCTGTGCGGTGCCTACGCCTCCGACCGGCTGGGCCGGCGCCTGGCCTTCACGCTGTTCGCCATCGGCGCCGGCAGCCTGGCCTATGCCTATACGCTGATGCCCATCACCGATGCCTGGATGCTGGTGCTGGGCTTTCCGCTGGGCTTTTTCATGTCGGGCATCTTCAGCGGCGCCGGAGCCTTCCTGGCCGAGCTGTTCCCCAACGAACTGCGCGGCTCCGGCCAGGGCTTTTGCTACAACTTCGGCCGCGGCATCGGGGCCACCTTCCCTGCGCTGGTGGGCGTGTTCAGCGACCGGCTGGGCCTGTCGCTGGGCACGGCCATCGGCATCTGCGCCACGGCGGGCTACGTGATGGTGGTGTTGTTTGCCATGTGCCTGCCGGAGACGCGAGGCCGGGATCTGGCGGCGCAGTGAAACGCTGGGCAGACCGGCCACGGCACGCTCAGTAGCTGCCCATGTAGTCGCGCTTGCCGACCTCGACACCGTTGTGGCGCAGCAGGGCATAGGCGGTGGTCACATGGAAGAAGAACTGCGGCAAGCCGTAGTGCAGCAAGTAGGCGCTGGCGGTCAGCTTCTTTTCCTTGGGCGTGCCGGGGCGCAGCACGATCTCGCGGGACTCGCTTTGCGCGAACTGCTCGGGCGCGAACGAGCCCACATGGTCCAGCGCCTTGGCGATCAGCGCCTGCAGGTCGGCAAAGCTGGTCTGCGTGTCGGGCCACAAAGGCACCTCGGCGCCGGCCAGGCGCGAGGCGATGCCCTTGGCGAAGTCCGCAGCAATCTGCACCTGGCGCACCAGCGGGAACATGTCGGGGAACAGGCGGGCCTGCAGCAGGGCGTCGGGATCGATGTTCTTCTGCGCGGCGTGTTCCTCGGCCTTTTTGAGCACGTCGGACAGGGCCTTCAGCATCTGCTGCAGGACGGGAATGGAGGCGGTGTACAGGGGGCTGGTCATTGCGGGCTCGCTAAGGATTGTGAAGGGCTGGCAATCGCATGCACCTGCATCCATCGCCAGCCGGCACAGGCTAACAGCAACTGCTTTCACTTGCCGCCTGCGCTAGCATGCGCGCCATGCAAATCCCTGAAGCCGCTCCCTCGTTCGCAGGTCTTGGCCAGGCCGGATTCGGCGCCGCCATCTTCGACATGGACGGCCTGCTCATAGACTCCGAGCCCTTCTGGAAGCGTGCCGAACGCGAGTCCTTTGCCGAGGTCGGCATCGACATCACGGCCGAGATGTCCCGCGTGACGGCGCCCATGACCACGGCGCAGGTTGCCGCGCACTGGTATTCCCACCGGCCCTGGCAGGGGCCCAGCCAGCGCGAGCTGGAGAGCCGCGTGGTCGCGCGCGTGGCGGCCCTGGTCAGCGCGCATGGACAGGCCCTGCCCGGCGTGCGCGAAACACTGGGCGCCTGCCGCGCCCTGGGCTGGCGCGTGGCGCTGGCCTCGAACTCTCCTTTGTCTTTGTGCCACCACACCCTGGATGCGCTGGGCCTGCGGCCGGCGTTCGACGCCATCGTCTCGGCCGAGCAGGTGGTGCGCGGCAAGCCCGCGCCCGACATCTATTACTTCGCGGCGCAACGCCTGGGCGTGCCGGCCGGGCGCTGCCTGGTGTTCGAAGACTCGGTCTCGGGAACACATGCGGCGCGGCAGGCCGGCATGACCGTCATCGCCGTGCCGTCCGAGGACCAGTGCTTCGACGGGGCGCAGCCTGCGCCGCACTGGGTGGTGCCCACGCTGGTGGCGCTGCATGGGGCAGCGGGCCGGTAAGGCATCCGCAGCACCCGCATCGCATGGCGCGTGCCGGCCGCAAGGGTGTTGATGAGAACCATTCTCAGTACAATCGCCGCCCGTGCCGTTCTTCTTCGTCCTGTCCGTTTCCCATGCTGGCGTGCCTGCCTGCGTCCTGACCGCCGTGCCGGGAGCCTGCCCGTGAGCGCGCGCGTGCCTGGCGCGGACGATGATGCCGCCCCCTCCCTGCTGGCCCGCGTGTATGCACGCTGGCACCAGCCTCTGCGCCGCCTGCTGGGCCGGCAGATGCGCAACCGCGAGGATGCCGAGGATGCGGTGCAGGAGGTCTTCGTGCGCTATGCGGCCTCGGGCAAGGCCCTGCCGCCCGAGGAGCAGGAGCCCTATCTGCGCGTGATCGCCCGCCATGTCTCGCACGACGCCTGGCGCCGCTCGGCGGGCGCGCCGGGGCGCGAATCGGTCTCGCTGGATGAACACATGGAACTGGCGCAGCAACTGCCGGCCGGCGAGGGGTCGGACCCCCTTCAGGCGGCGCACCACCGCGAGCGCCTGTGCCGGCTGGAGCAGGCCATGGCCGAGCTGCCCGAGCGTCGCCGCGAGGCCTTCGTGCTGCACAGCATCGACGGGCTCACGCAGACCGAGGTGGCGCAGCGCATGGGCATTTCGCGCCGCATGGTGCACAACCATGTGACGCTGGCCATGGCCTATTGCGAGCTGCGCGTGCAGTACGGCAGCGCCGAAGACATGCGCCTGATGCAGGGCCTGCTGGCGCAGGCCGCGACGGACGGGGAGGGCCGGGAATGACGCTGACCCCGCAACGCCTGCAACTGCACGCCCGCGCCGCCGACTACTTCGCCCGCCGCCGTGAAGCCGACTGGACCGGCGCCGACGAGCGCGAACTCGACGCCTGGCTGGCCGCCGACCCGCAGCACCGCAGCATCTTCGAGAGCCTGGGGCGCACGGTGCTGGACCTGCAGCAGTTGCCCAGGCCGGTGCTGGCCTGCGACGCGGCTGCTGCGCCGCAAGCCAGGGCGAGCGGGCCGCGTGCGCAGACACAGGCCCACTTGCCCGCGCCGGCACGTCAGCGTACACGCCGCGGCCTGATGCCGGCGTTGCTGTCGGTGGCTCTGGTCACGACGCTGGCCCTGGGCGGCGGCTGGTATGCCTGGGACAACCACGCAAGCCATGTGATCGAGATGGCCACCGGCCCCGGCGAGGTGCGCGAGGCCGAACTGCCCGATGGCACGCGGGTCACGCTGAATTTTTCCTCCAGGCTGCAGGTGCGCTACTACCCGCGCCGCCGCGAGACGGTGCTGGACCAGGGCGAGGCCTTCTTCCAGGTCGCCGCCGACCGCTCGCGGCCCTTCACCGTGGACAGCGGCGCCAGCCAGGTCCGCGTGGTGGGCACGGCCTTCAATGTGCGCGCCGGGCCGCCCGCGCTGGTGGTGAAGGTGCTGGAGGGCAAGGTGGAGCTGCGCCCCGATCGCCATGCGGCGGACGGCAGGCGCCTGCTGCTGGGCGCGGGCGCCGGCATGTCCGTCGATGCCCGCGACGGCACACGGCAGCCGCTGGCCGCGGGCGCGGACACCGTGGGTGACTGGCGCAGCGGCCAGCTGGTGTTCCAGCAGGCGCCGCTGACCCAGGTGGCAGCCGATCTGGCCCGCTACCTGGGCCGGCCCGTACGGGTGGATGGCGATGCGCGGCTGGCCGCGCTGTCCGTGTCCGGCGTGGCGCTGACCGGCAAGCCCGAGGTGTTTCTGCGCTCGCTGCCGCACTTGTTGCCGGTGCGTGTGCAGGGCGATGCGCAAGGCGGCTGGCGGATCTCGGCGCACTGAGTGCTCTTTCTCTTCTTTTGTAAATAAATGTAAATTACCCGTTTTCCTGGTCTCGCCACATTCCCACTTTGGCGCGAAGGCGGGTTTTACCTTCATGGAGGCCGGGTTTTCTCGCGCCTCCATGGTTGCCAGCCAGGCCGCTGCCCAGTGCACAGCTCAGCCAACAACCGCGACGGCCGCGCACGCGCGTGGCGGGTGGACGCTCAACTGTCTGCCTGCCACCCACCGCGCACACCGCGACAGCGGGCAATGGACACAGTGCAGCAGGAGCAGGGATGCAAGCAGGAAAAGAACACGGCAGCGCCGCCATGGGCGCGGGCATTTGGGGAGGAGAGTTTCAGCACAGGGGCAGGCCATGGCGGCGGGCAAGGATGCCGTCGCTGGTGGCCGCAGCCCTGGTTGCGCTGGCGCAGCCGGCGGTGCAGGCGCAGCAGCCATCGTCCGTGCAGGCGGGGCAGGCGGGCCAGGCAGGGGAGCTGGCCTTCAGCATTGCGCCCCAGCCGCTGGCCGGCGCGCTGCGCCAGTTCACGCAGCAGGCCCAGCACCAGGTGCTGTTCGATCCGCAGATCGTTGCAGGCCGCACTTCGCCGGCCTTGCAGGGCCGCTTCACGCCGCGCCAGGCGCTGGACCGGCTGCTGGCCGGCACCGGCGTGACCGTGATCGACGCCGTACCGGGCGCCTACACGCTGAAGGCACCGGCCAGGGAGCCGTCGCCGGCAGCCGATGCTGCGCTGGGCACGGTGCTGGTCACGGCCCAGGCGCACGCTGGCGATACCACGGAGGGTTCGGGCTCCTATGCGGCCTCGCGCGTGTCGCTGGGCAAGGGGCAGAGCGTGCGCGAGACGCCGCAGTCCATCTCCGTGGTCACGCGCCAGCGCATCGAGGACCAGGGCCTGGTCTCCGTGGGCGACGTGATGCAGCAGACCACGGGCGTGACGGTGGACTACGCGGGCTCGGGTGGCCTGGGCGGCACGGCCAACAGCTTTTATGCGCGGGGCTTCCAGATCAGCAATGTCCAGATCGACGGAGCGGCGGTGGACGCCTTCAGCCAGGGCACCTTCGACCCCAACATGGCCATGTACGACAGCGTGCAGGTGATCCGCGGCGCGGACGGCCTGTACAGCGGCAATGGCGAGCCCGGCGGCTCCATCAACCTGGTGAGAAAGCGCCCCACGGCACAGCCGCAGGTGCTGGCCTCGGCCTCGGTGGGCAGCTGGAACCAGCGCCGTGCCGAACTTGATGTGGCGGGCCCGCTGGCCGCCGATGGCCGGGTGCGCGGCCGCGCCGTGCTGGCGCACAGCGACCGCGAGTTCTTCTATGACTACGCCGATGCGCGCAACACCTTGCTCTACGGCATCGTGGAAGCCGATCTCACGCCTGCGACCAAGCTGACCCTGGGCGGCAGCTACGACAAGTCGGCCAGCCTGCCCTGGCGCAGCGGCCTGCCGCGCGCGGCCAATGGCGACGATCTGCACCTGCCGCGCAGCACGGCGCTGATGGCCGGCTGGGGCCACTACGACAGAACCAACAAGGAACTGTTTGCGCAGCTGGAGCAACGGCTGCAAGGCGACTGGCGCGTCCGTGCCCATGCCAACTACGTCAAGGTCGACAGCGACAGCCGTTTGGCGGACATGTCCGGGGCGGTGGACCCCTCGACCGGCCTGGGCGCGGCGCTCAGCGGGTTCTCCAACGATTTCTATTCCACCAAGAAGGCGCTGGATGCCAACGTCAGCGGAACGTTCTCCTTGCTGGGGCGCAGGCACCGGCTGCTTTTGGGCGCGGACTGGGTCAAGATCCGCGACAGGCAGGACACCTTTCTCTCCGAGGTGGATACGCCGGCGGGGGGGATCAGTGTGTTCGGCTTCGACCCGGGCGCCATTCCCCTGCCCAGCTTCGTCTGGAAGACGCGCAGCTTCGCGGGCTATGGCGCCACGCAGAAGGGCCTGTACGGCCGGCTCAACCTGAGCCTGACGGACCGCCTGACCGCCATCGTCGGCGCGCGCCGCGCCAGCTACGACACGCAGACGCCCTGGCTGCGCTTCGACCGGGCCGGCAATCTCACCAGCCGCATCGTGTCGTCCTATGGCGAGAGCGGCATCTTCACGCCCTACGGTGGCCTGGTCTACGACATCGACGACCGCTGGACGGCCTACGGCAGCGTCGCCGAGATCCACAAGTCCCAGGCCAGCAATCTGGGCGGGCCCTTGCCCGGCACGCCGCTGGACCCCATCAAGGGCCGCAATTTCGAGCTGGGCGCCAAGGGCGAGTTCAACGAGGGCCGGCTGATGGCCTCCATGGCCCTGTACCGCATAGAGCGCAATGGCGAGGCCGTGGCCGATCCCTCCTACCCCAACACCGACATCGGCGACGCGGGCCTGAACTGCTGCTGGCTGAGCAAGGGCAAGGTGGTCAGCCAGGGCGTGGAAGGCGAGATCTCGGGCGAGCTGGCGCGCGGCTGGCAGCTGTTTGCCGGCTACACCTTCAACCGCAACCACAACAAGACGCCGGGCATCGAAGGCATCTACCACTCCGTCACGCCCAAGCATCTGTTCAAGCTGTGGAGCACCTACCGCCTGCCCGGCGAGCTGTCGCAATGGACGATTGGCGGTGGCGCCAATATCCAGAGCGCGCATTTCGTCAGCGGCTCGGCCAATGCCTTCAATCCTGACACGGGCAAGTTCGACGGCGCGGCCGTGCCCTTCAAGTTCAGCCAGGGCGGCTATGCCGTGTGGAATGCCAGCGTGCAGTACCGCATCAACCGCAACTGGCAGGCCGTGCTCAACCTGAACAACCTGTTCGACAAGGTCTACTACCGCACAGTGGGCACCAGCGGCGGCAACAACTGGTATGGCGAGCCTCGCAATGTGATGCTGACGCTGCGCGGAACGTTCTGAGGCACCCCTGAGCGGCTGCGCCGCTTCCCCCTCTCTTCGGAGGGGGGCGGACACCCTCTGGGCGTGGCGCCCAACGCCAGCAACCTGCTGGACAGGCGCTGCTACGTGCCTTCGTTCAACACGGTGTCGGGCAACAACTGCTACGGCGCACCGCGCTCGCTGCTGCTGACGCTAAGCGCCGCGTATCTGGCGCGTGCTATGCGGCAGCGGCCGCCGCAACGCCGAACTCCTCGCTGTCCGCCTGGGCACCGTCGTCGAACACCAGGCGGCGCTCAGGCCAGCGCATGGCGGCAAGCTTGAAGCGCTGCTGCGGGTCCTCGCCCGCCAGGCGGGCATTCCAGCGGCCACCGACCGAGTAGTCCACGCAAAACACATTGCCGCGCCGGCCGTGCCAGGACAGTGGGCCCGTCTGGCCGAACAGGTTCTCGGCCTGGGCGCCGTGGAAGGACGGGCCGCCGCGATTCAGGCGCCGCCAGTAGTGGCCCACGACCACGGCCTGGGCATCCTCATATTCGTTCCACCAGGCCACGCGCTCGACGAAGCGCCACTTGCCGCCCGCGTAGAAGGGATTGCGGCATTCGCGCTCCACGCCCGAGGTCAGCACCTTCAGCGGATTGACCATGGCCTTGGCCAGTTCGCTCTCGCTGTGCGCGGGCAGGAAGGGCGGCAGCCAGTTGCGGTCTTCCAGGTCATGCGGCCATTGCCGGCGCTCGGCGCGCATGCGCTCGGCCACCTTGTTGACCTGGGCCTGCTGGGCGGCCACGGCCTCGAAGTGGTCATAGGCGCTGCGCGCGCTGCCCGGCGGCAGCTCGCGCGCCATGGCGATCTGCTGCGGGCGCCAGGCCGCGTGGACCACGCGCAGGTCCTCGCGCTCCATGGCGATGGGCAGCCGCTCCAGCAAGGCCAGGGTGTCGGGGATATCGCACAGCGGCATGCGTGCGAACGGGGCGTACTTGGGTGTGTCGGAGGCCACGCGGCTGTCGAAGAACCAGCCGGAGCCGTCCTTGGCATCCTCGCGCAGCAGGTTGATTTCGTGGTTGCCGAGCACGGCCAGCGCATGGCCCGACTCCAGCATGGGCACCACGCGGGCCAGCACGCCCGGGCTGTCTGGACCCCGGTCGCAGAAGTCGCCCACGAAGACCAGGCGCCTGCCCTGGGGGTGGCGGCCCAGCACGTCGTAGCCCAGGTGCCCCAGCAGATGCTCCAGCGCTTCGGCTTCGCCATGGATGTCGCCGACGATGTCGAGCGGACCGGGGGGCAGGGGCTGGACGAGGCTCATGGCGGAAAGATGCAAAAGACGGCGCAGGCTTGGAAAACCGACATTATTTGCACAGACCCGCCGTGCCCGCCAGCCCCGTTTGCGACAGGACCGTGTCAGCGCCGTTGCAGGCGCACAAAGCTGTAGGGCAGGCCATTGGCTGCCACATGGCCGCTGCGCGAGACTTCCTGCCACTCGGGGCCCGGCGTGGGCGCGAAGGCGTCGCCTTCGTAGTCGCGTTCGATTTCAGTCACCTCGATGCTGTCGGCCAGCGGCAGGGCCTGGGCGTAGATCTGGGCACCGCCCATGACCCACACGTCGGCGGATGCCTGGCGGCCCAGCGCCAGGGCCTGCTCCAGGCTGGTGGCATGCAGCACGCCCGGGGCGGCTGGCTCGGGCGCCCAGTCCGCCTGGCGCGTGACCACGATGTTGGTGCGCCCGGGCAGCGGCCTGAAGCGGGCCGGCAGCGAGTCCCAGGTCTTGCGGCCCATGACCACGGCCGAGCCCTGGGTCAATTGCTTGAAGTGCACCAGGTCCTCGGGCAGGTGCCAGGGCATGGCATTGTCCTTGCCGATGACGCCGTTGGCGGCGCGTGCGTAGATGAGATGGATGGCCATCGGGCGGGTCTTTCTGCTGCCTCAGACGGCCACGGGGGCCTTGATGGGCTCGTGGTGCTGGTAGCCGACGACCTCGAAGTCCTCGTACTCGTAGCCGAAGATGGAGTCGGGCCGGCG
This sequence comes from Delftia sp. 11MD, assembly GCF_050907895.1. NCBI lineage: Bacteria > Pseudomonadati > Pseudomonadota > Betaproteobacteria > Burkholderiales > Comamonadaceae > Delftia > Delftia sp. 11MD. The sequence goes on from NZ_CP194333.1 coordinate 1,890,820, forward strand.
CTTGATCTGAAGCGTCGGGTAGGCGAAGGGCTGGCGCGCCAGCTGGGTCTCGACCTGGGTGAAGTGGTTGTTGTAGATGTGGCAGTCGCCGCCGGTCCAGATGAAGTCGCCCACCTCCAGGTCGCATTGCTGGGCCAGCATGTGGGTCAGCAGCGCGTAGCTGGCGATGTTGAAGGGAACGCCCAGGAAGATGTCCGCGCTGCGCTGGTACAGCTGGCAGCTGAGCTTGCCGTCGGCCACGTAGAACTGGAAGAAGGCGTGGCAGGGCATGAGCGCCATCTGCGGCAGGTCGGCCACGTTCCAGGCGCTGACGATGATGCGGCGGCTGTCCGGGTTGCTCTTGAGCTGCTTGACCACTTCGGCGATCTGGTCGATGTGGCCGCCGTCCGGCGTCGGCCAGTTGCGCCATTGCACGCCATAGACCGGGCCCAGGTCGCCGTCCTCGCGGGCCCATTCGTCCCAGATGGTGCAGCCGCGCTCCTGCAGCCAGCGCACATTGCTGTCGCCGCGCAGGAACCACAGCAGTTCCAGGATGATGGACTTGAGGTGCACCTTCTTGGTGGTGACCAGCGGAAAGCCTTCGGACAGGTCGAAGCGCATCTGGTGGCCGAACACGCTGCGCGTGCCCGTGCCGGTACGGTCGGTCTTGGACACGCCGTGCTCGTACACATGGCGCATGAAATCTTCGTACTGGGAGCGGGCTGGGCGGGGCGCAGGAGTCGTGTTCATCTTCCGGATTATCCCTTGATGAATACGGCGCCTTGTCCGACGGTATCCATGCCCCTTGAAACAAGGTCTGGCGCCCCGGGTGCGAAAATGCCCGCAGACTGGTGCCGGTGCATTGCCCAGGCTTTCGCACCGGCGTCACCGCTTTTTTCGCATCCGCTTTGACAAGGAGCTTGCGCATGTCTTCCATGCTCTCCCCCTGGCAGGCCGCCGTTGCATTGGGTGTCGCCATGCTGGCGCTGACAGCCTGCGATCCGCGTTCTCCCTCCGTCCCGACTCCCAAGGCCGCGCAGTCCGTCGCACTCGATGTGGCTGCACCAGCCCCGGAATTGGTGCTGGCGTTTCCCGCGCGCACGCGCATGCCCTCCACCGCCAAGGCGGGGGAGCCCGGCCTGGACAGCCTGGCCGAGTACGTGGGCAAGTATCCCTACGACGGCACCAACTACCTGGAGCAGGGCGTGCTGGCCGACCGGCTCAAGGCGCTGCTGGGCACCAGCTACCCGACCCTGCTGAGCAATATGCGTACCGTGGGCCCGCTGACCAAGGAAGGAGATGTCTGGAGCATCGTCGGCCTGCGCCCGCACCAGGGCGGCGAGGAAATGGGCGCCATCGTGATCGATCCCGCCCGCAATGCCCTGCGCGTGTGGCTGCTCACCGGCGGCAAACAGTCCGACTTCTCCGATGCGGCCGGCGCCGACATCGCCTGGCCCGAACAGGTCAACAAGACGATGGCCAATATCGAGGCCAAACCGGTTTCCTGACAAGGCAGGCACGGGCCGCTCCTGGCTCAGGACGGCGCGTGCAAACCCGGCGCTGCCCCAGAAGGGGCGGCGTTGCGCTCAGGAGGCTTGCCTTGGCAGGATGCAGCCCGGGTTCATCAGTCCCTGCGGGTCCAGCGCCTGCTTGATGGCGCGCATCATGCCCAGCGCCACGGGTGACTGGTACTTCTGCAGCTTGTCCACCTTGAGCGCACCCACGCCGTGCTCGGCCGAGAACGAGCCGCCGAATTCGGCCACGGCTTCATAGACGAGGTGGTTGACCAAGTGCTCTCGCTCGTTGAGGAAGGCCTTGGCGTCACCGCCCTCGGGCGCCTGCACGTTGTAGTGCAGGTTGCCGTCGCCCAGGTGGCCGAAGTTGACCAGGCGCACGCCAGGGATCTCGCGTTGCAGCACGGCATCGGTGTGCTCGACGAAGGCGGGGATGCGCGATGCGGCGATGGAGATGTCGTGCTTGATGTTCAGGCCTTCCTCGGCCTGGGCCAGCGGAATGCTTTCGCGGATGTGCCACAGCTCATGGGCCTGCGACAGGCTTTCGGCCACCACAGCGTCGAGCACGCAGCCGTCCTCGAAGGCCAGCTCCAGCAGCGCCTCGAAACGCTCGCGCGCATGCTGCTCGGACTCGCTGTCCGAATTCTCGACCAGCACGTAGTAGGGCGGCGCGCCGATCAGCCCGGCAAAGGGCACGCGCAGCTGGGGCATGTGCTTGATCACCAGCGACAGCGCGAACTGGCCCATGACCTCGAAGCCCGTCAGGCCCGCGCCCAGGTACTGGTGCGCCATGCCCAGCAGGCGCACGGCCGCTTCCATGGAGGGCACGGCGGCGAAGGCCGTGAGCTGGGCCGCAGGCTGGGGGAACAGCTTCATGGTGGCGGCGGTGATGATGCCCAGCGTGCCTTCGCTGCCGATGAACAGGTCGCGCAGGTCGTAGCCGGTGTTGTCCTTGCGCAGGCCCTTGAGGCCGTCCCAGATCTCGCCCTGCGGGGTGACCACTTCCAGGCCCAGGCACAGCTCGCGCGTGTTGCCGTAGCGCACCACCTGGGTGCCGCCCGCGTTCGTTCCCAGGTTGCCGCCAATGGTGCAGCTGCCTTCGGCGGCCAGCGACAGCGGGAACAGCAGGCCCTCTTTCTCGGCAAGCTCCTGCAGGCTTTGCAGGATGCAGCCGGCCTCGACGGTGAAGCTCAGGTTGTCGCGGTCGATGTTGCGCACGGCATTCATGCGCGTGAGGCTGAGCACGACCTGCGTGCCGCTGTCGTCCGGCGTGGAGCCCACCGACAGGCCGGTGTTTCCGCCCTGCGGGATGATGCTGGTGCCTGCGGCCGCGCATTCGCGCACCACGGCGGCCACCTCTGCCGTGCTGGCCGGGCGCACCACGGCCAGGGACTTGCCGCGCACGCGGCGGCGCCAATCCTGTTCGTAGGCCACAAGGTCGCCCTCGGTGAGGACATGGGCTTCGCCGACGATCTGGCGCAGGCGTTCAAGCAGTGCAGTCATGTTGCAACTTCTTTCAAAGACGTGAAGGCATGAAAACGGGGGGCTCAGCCGCCGGCCGCCTGGGCCGCGCGGCGCGCGCTGCGCTGGCGCCAGCGCACATGCAGGGCGCAGGCGGTGAACAGCATCAGGCACAGGAAAACTTCGAGCAGCGCCAGCCAGCGCCCGGGCGCGGGGTCGCTCCAGGCGCGCACCACGCCCTCGGTGAAATAGATCCACACCAGCAGGCTGACCCAGCGGTAGGTGTACATGCGGTGCTTGAGCAGGCCGATCAGCGGAATCGCCAGCGGCAGGGCCTTGAGCACCAGCCAGGAGCCTCCGGGCCGCATGGGCGCCAGCCACAGTTCCCAGGCCAGGCTCAGCACGATCAGGCCCATGAGGCTGGAGACCGCCAGCCAGCGGGTGGCGGCGACGTCGGCGCCGGGGCTAGAAATGGAATCAGTCATCGGGGTGGCATCATATCGGCCATGGTCTTGACCTTTGAACATGTGATTGCTTGGATGGCCGCTCCCGCTGCAGACATGCGCCTTGCGGCGGAGATGTGGCGATGAGCGGCGGCCCCGAAAAGGAGCCCGTCGATGGCCTGGAGGATGGCTCCCTGGCGCTTCCCGTTCCTGCCCGGGAGCGCGGCCTGTCCCTGGCCGAGCCGCCCGAGCCTGCGGTGCCGAGATCGTGGCGCGAACGCTGGCGCTGCTTTCCATGGCGCAATACCGCACACACGCTGCGCGAACGCTTTCGCGAGGACCGGCTGGGCGTGACCGCCAGCAGCCTGACCTTCACCACGGTGCTGGCCCTGGTGCCGTTCTTCACGGTGGCGCTGGCGCTGTTCACGGCCTTTCCCATCTTCTCCCGCGTGCAGATCGTGCTGGAGCGCTGGCTGATCGACAGCCTGATCCCCGAAACCATCGCGCGCCAGGTGCTGGGCTATCTGACGCAGTTCGCCTCCAAGGCCAGCCAGCTGGGCATGGCGGGGTTTTCCATTCTGGTGATCACGGCGGTGGCGCTGATCCTCACCATTGACCGCACGCTCAACAACATCTGGCGCGTGCGCCAGTTGCGGCCCCTGGGCCAGCGCGTGCTGATCTACTGGGCGGCGATCACGCTGGGCCCCCTGGTGCTGGGCCTGAGCCTGGTGCTGTCGTCCTATGTGATGTCGGCCTCGCGCGGGCTGGTCAATGCGCTGCCCGAAGGCTTGCGCTTCATCTTCGATTCCATCGAGTACCTGGCGCTGGCCGCTGGCATGGCGGGCCTGTACCACTACGTGCCCAACACGGCGGTGCGCTGGCGCCATGCCTGGGTGGGCGGCCTGTTCGTGGCCACCTGCATGGAGCTGGCGAAGAAGGCGCTGGGCCTGTACCTGGCCTCGGTGCCTACCTATTCGGTCATCTACGGCACCTTCGCCACGCTGCCCATCCTGCTGATCTGGATCTACATGGCCTGGGTCATCGTGCTGCTGGGCGCCGTGGTCACGGCCTACCTGCCCATCGTGATGGCGGGCGTGCAGCGCATGCCGGGCCAGCAGGGCTGGCAGTTCGAGATGGCCGTGGAGATCCTGCAGTACCTCGCACAGGAGCGCGAGTCGCCCGCCAAGGGCTTGTACGCCAGCGATCTGGCGCGGCGCCTGCGTGTGGACTGGCAGCAGATCGATCCGGTGCTGCAGGCGCTGTCGGTGCTGGACTGGGTGGGCACGGTGCAGGCCCCCGGCACTGTGGCGGCCAGCGAAGGCCCCGAGCCCCGCTACATGCTGCTGGTGGAGCCCCATCGCACGCCGCTGCAGCCGCTGGTGCAGCGTCTGCTGCTGGCGCCGTCGCCGGCCGTGCAGCCGCTGTGGGATCGCACGGGGCTGGCAGGCATGACGCTGGCCGATCTGCTGGAGCAAAGGCCGCAGGCTCCGGTCTAGAGCGGGATGCGGCCCGTCAGGATGTCGCGCCACATCACCCAGTCGCCGCGAAAGCTGTAGAGCGGGCGCTTGAAGCTGGCGGGCCGGTTCTTCTCGAAGCCGAAATGCCCTATCCAGGCAAAGCCGTAGCCAAACAGCAGGCCGCCCAGCAGGAACCAGAAATTGCCGGTCAGGAACAGCGCGAACAGGCACAGCAGCGCCAGCGTGGAGCCCACGAAGTGCAGGCGCCGGCAGGTGCGGTTGCTGTGCTCCTGCAGGTAGAACGGATAGAACTCGGCAAAGCTCTTGAACTGGCGCGGGTCCACGGCAGCCTGTGCGGCGCCGGGCAGGGGAGCGGAAGCGTGTGACATGGCAGGCCTTCGCAAGCATGGGGTAGGGTCAACTTATACGCTGCTGCCTTGCCGCTCACCATCGGAGGAACCCGCGCGCCCAGGTTCGCAAAAGCTGCCCCGAGAGAGACAAAAGCTGCCGCATTCCGCCCTGCGCGTCGCCACGGTGTCGCCCTCTGGCGGCATGCGGGCGCATGATGTCTGCCGGGCCGGCGCTGACCGGCATGGAGTTTTTCGATGCCTTCCTCCTGCATGACCGACATCCCCGCATCCCTGAGCGAAACCCGCATTTCCACGCCCCAGGGCAGCATCTACGTCAGGCGCTGGCAGGCGCCGGCGGCCGGCGAAGAGTCCCTGGCCCGCGCGCCCATCGTGCTGCTGCACGACTCGCTGGGCTCGGTGGCGCTGTGGCGTGATTTCCCGCAGCAACTGGCCGAGGCCACGCGCCGCGATGTGCTGGCCTACGACCGGCTGGGCTTTGGCCAGTCCGACCCCTATCCGGGCACGCTGGGGCCGGGCTTTGTGGCCCGGGAGGCAGAGACCGTGTTTCCGGCAGTGCACCAGGGGCTGGGCCTTGGGGATTTCATCGTGCTGGGCCACAGCGTGGGCGGCGGCATGGCCGCCATGGTGGCGGCCCGATACGGCACGCAGTGCAAGGCGGTGGTCACGGAGTCCGCCCAGGCCTTCGTGGAAGATCGCACCTTGCAGGGCATTCGTGCGGCCCAACAGGATTTCGCCCGGCCCGGCCAGCTGGCGCGCCTGGAGAAATACCACGGCGACAAGGCCGCCTGGGTGCTGTCTGCCTGGGTCGATACCTGGCTGTCGCAGCCATTTGCCGACTACCGGCTGGACGAGGCGCTGGAGCGCGTGCGCTGCCCGGTGCTGGCCATCCACGGCGAGCATGACGAGTTCGGCTCCCTGGTCCACCCCGAGCGCATCCGCGACCGGGCGCGCGGCCCTGTGGAGGTGGAGATCGTGGCCGGTGGCGGCCACGTCCCCCACCGCGAGCAGCCCGAGCGCATTGCTCAGCGCATCGCCCGCTTCCTGGCACGGGTCTGATCCCGGGTGGGCTTCAGTGGCCCGCCTGGGCGGACGCCGAGAGCTCCGGCGGAAACAGCTTCTTCTTGATCACGGCGTGCACGCCCCAGTTGCCGTCCACCACCTGCGTCACGGCGAAGTCCACGGCCACGGAGATCAGTGATACGGCCTCGTCCTCGTCCAGCCCGTGGGCCAGCATCAGATAGCGCCTTGCCTTGTGGAAAGCGTCACGCATGGCGCCTTCCAGCGATGATTTGCGATAGACCTGGGACTGCGCCTGGCTGCCCAGTTCGGCCAGGTGGTCGGTGAAGCTGAAGCCCTGTATCACCCATTCGGAGCCGGTCTCCAGGAAAGGGTGGTCCAGCTCTGCAAGGAAGCGGTTGTCCAGCGCGGCGCGCTTGTGCACCCGCAGCTCGAAGCTGCCGGTCAGCGAGCATTCGATGGCCGTGCCGCACAGTTCCGAATCGCCTTGGGATGCATGCGGGTCTCCCACCGAAAACAGCGCGCCGGGCACCGATACGGGCAGGAAGAGGGTGGCTCCCTTGCCCGCGCGCCAATTGTCCAGGTTGCCGCCGAAGTAGCTCGGCGGTATGGAGTCGATCAGGCCGGCCTCTCGCGGTGCCACGGCCAGCATGCCGAAATGCGGACGCAGCGGCACGCGTGCCTTGTCCAGCACACCAAAGCGCCGGGTGATGCTGGCGGGGTCCACGGGCACGCCCGGGTAGTCGATGGTCGGATGGACCACGCCGAAGGGGTCGGTCTGCGGCGTCCAGCGGTAGTTGTAGACGGCGCGGGCCGTGGGCTCCTCGGGCAGTGCGTGGTCGATTTCGTAGATGGTGACCACTTCGCGCTGGCGGGGCTCCGTGATCTGGTCGCGGTAGTGAAAGCCCCACCAGGCGGCGGCGTTGCTGCCGAAGACACGGCCGTGGTGGGCGGGGCTGCAGCTGGGGCGTGGCTGCACGTCGAGGATGCGTATCTCCAGCAGGTCGCCAGGTTCGGCCTCATGCACATAGACGGGGCCGGTGCAGATGTGCACGCCGAAGCCCTCGCCCGCGCCGCGGCCGTAGATCGAGGCGTCCATCGGGCCCGCGCCGCGCCGGTCCACGGCCTTCTGGGCTGCGGTCCAGTGGAACACGCTTTCGGCGCCCGGATCGCCTTCGATCATGCGTTCCCAGTCGTCCGAGGCATGCTGGGTCAGCGTCTCCATGGTCACCACGTCACCCGAGCGCACCGAAAGCACGGGCTTGAGTGAACGGCTCAGATAGCCCCAGTGCACGGTCTTGTCGGAGACCGGAAGGTAGTAGTGCTGGGGCGACGCACCGCCATTGTCTGCGTGCGCCGAGCGCTTGGGCACAAGGGCCAGCGCCTGGGCGTAGCGTGCATGGTCGCGCAGCAGGGCCTGGAACGGGCTGTGCGCCAGGCGCGCTGCGGCCGGTTCTGCACCCTGCGCAGCGCTCTCGGCGGGCGAGGGGCGTCCGCGCTGGCCGGGCGGCGCATCCTGCACGCGCGCCGGACTGGCGCGATAGGCCTTGGGGGACAGGCCATAGCGGGCCGTGAAGGCACGGCTGAAGTTGGCGGCATCGCCAAAGCCCCAGCGAAAGCACAGCTCGGCGATGGAGCAATGCTGCAGCGAGCGGTTGCTCAGATCCATGCGGCAGCGCTCCAGCCGGCGTTCGCGCAGGTAGGTGCTGAAGCTGGTGGCCGCTCCCTTGAACAGCTTTTGCAGATAGCGCGTGGACAGCCCCTCGGCTTCGGCGATGGCATCGATGGACAGCTCGGCATCGCCCAGCCGGGTTTCGATGGCGCGGCAGATGCGGCGCAGATGGCCAAGCTGCACGGCGCTGGGCGGCTCGGTCGCCTCGGCCTGCTCCTGGTCGGGATTGCCGGCGCGCGGTGTCAGGCAGGTGACCAGCATGTCGGTGAGCGTGGCCTCCACGGACAGCAGATCGTCCTGTGCCAGTGTGTCGATCTGCTCTGCCAGTGAGGCCGCCATTGCCATGCACATGGCCCCCACACCGCCTGTCCCGCCGATGTGCCTGGCCTCGGGCGGGCACGAGCGCAGCAGGCGCAGCAGAAAGCTCGAGGACTCCAGCCGCGCAAGCAGCAGGCGGCCGTCGCCGGGCAACTGCAGCTGCCAGTCCCGGTCTGACTCCAGCAGCAGCGCGGAGCCGGCCTTGAGCGGGAACGCGGCGTCCTCGACCACCGCATCGGCGCTGCCTTGCAGCAAGGCGCACAGCAGCAGGCCCGGGCCGCGCAGCCGCTTGGCCACGGCCCGCAGCGTCAGTGGCGAGGTGGCCAGCGTAATGAATACCGATCCCAGTGGCGAGCTGCGCAGCGCCAGGTGGGTGGCCGGTGGCGTGGGCGCTTCGCCATGGATGTCTGCCCTGGACAGCGCCTCATTGAGCGCAGCCTGCCGCAAGGCATCGGGAAATGCGTGGGTGGAAAAGCGTCTTGGATCGTCGTGCATCAGGGGCGAACTATGAACTGCCGCGTACTGCCTGTCCAAGCCCGGCGCACCGGATGGCAGCCGCGACAAGTTTTTGTGCGCGCAGGAACAACCGGCCTGGACATGCTCGCCTGGACACTGGCGCTGCCGGCACCGATCCACAACAGCAGGAGTATTTTCGATGACCATCCCCCACCAAGAACATATCTGCGGCCCGGGCTGCCAGCACGGTGCTTCGCCAGCCGATGAGACGCTGATCCGCGAGGAATTCCAGGTTGCACGCCGTTCCTTCCTGCGCGACGCCATGGTGGTCGGTGGCGGCGCGGTCTCGGCCGGCGCCATCAGCGGTGCGATGGCACCGTCCCGGGCCTTTGCCCAGGGTGCGCCTGGCGCCCGGGCCGGCCAGGGCATGGCCAGCCACTACTACATTCCCGCCTCTGCCAGCACCGTGCTCTGGGGTTACTTCAGCAGATCGGCCAAGCCGGTGGTCGAAGTCGAATCGGGCGACTACGTGACCATGGAGACGCTGACCCACCATGCCAATGACGATGCCGAACGCATGGTCCGGGGCGACCCTGGCGCCGAGAGCGTGTTCCACTGGGACAGCCAGCGCAAGAACGTCGATCGCCGGGGCGCCGGTCCCATGGATGCCAAGAACGGCGCAGGTGGAGGCCAGGGCGTGCACATCTGCACGGGGCCGGTACGCATCAAGGGCGCCCAGCCCGGCGATGTGCTGGAAGTACGCATCATTGATGTGGTGCCGCGCCCCTCGGGCAACCCGCAGTTCAAGGGCCGGACCTTCGGCAGCAATGCGGCGGCGAACTGGGGCTTTCACTATGGCGACACGCTCACCGAGCCCCGAAAGCGCGAGGTGGTCACCATCTACGAGGTGGATGCGACCGGCGAGCGCAACTGGGCCCGCGCCGTCTACAACTACCGCTGGACGCCGCAGACCGACCCCTTCGGCGTGGTCCACCCGACCATCGACTATCCGGGCGTGCCCGTGGACCACCGCACGATCAGCAAGAACGAAAACGTGCTGCGCAATATCCGCGTTCCCGTGCGCCCGCATTTCGGCACCATCGGCGTGGCGCCGGCCGAGGTGGAGATGGCCAGCTCCATTCCGCCCAACCACACGGGCGGCAACATCGACAACTGGCGCATCGGCAAGGGGGCGACCATGTATTTCCCCGTGGCCGTGCCAGGGGCCAACTTCACCGTGGGCGATCCGCATGCCTCGCAGGGGGACTCCGAGCTGTGCGGCACGGCCATCGAGTGCTCGCTGACCGGCACCTTCCAGTTGATCCTGCACAAGAAGGCGGACCTGCCTGGAACGCCGCTGGCCGAGCTGGCCTATCCGCTGCTCGAAACCCAGGACGAATGGCTGCTGCACGGCTTCAGCTACGCCAACTACCTGGCGGAGCTGGGGCCGGATGCGCAAAACCAGATCTTCAAGAAGTCTTCCGTGGACCTGGCTCTGCGCGACGCCTATCACAAGATGCGCCACTTCCTCATGACCACCCAGGGGCTGGGAGAGGACGAGGCCATCTCGCTGATGTCGATTGCCGTGGACTTCGGCATCACCCAGGTGGTGGATGGCAACTGGGGCGTGCACGCGCTCGTGAAAAAGAGCATCTTCCCCGCGCGCGGCGCGTGAGTGAGTGCGTGAGTGCGTGAGTGCGTGCCTGCCTGCCCTGCGGGCAGGACCCGGCCGGTCTCAGCGCGCCAGGAAATCCCGGATGGCGAACAGCGTCTGGTCGGGCGCCTCGGTCATCTGGTTGTGGCCGCTGGGCAGGTGCACGATGCTGACCTGGCGCTGCGCGGCCCGGGCCGCCTCGATCAGGCCCTTGGCGGCCTTGGGCGGCGTCATCTGGTCCTGCTCGCCCAGGGCGAACAGGACCGGACATTGCAGCGCCGCCATGGCCGCCTCGCCGCCCGCATAGCTGTCGCAGGCCTTGAAGCCGGCGTGCAGCAGGTTGGTGCGGTCATTGCTGGCCAGCACGCGCCGGCCCAGCGCCATGCCGGCGCCGAACACCCAGCTGCCTGCGCCGCTGGGTGGCGCCAGCGTGGCGCGCGAGAACACATTGACCATGCGGATGGCCTGCTCTGGCGCGCTCAGTGCGGAGTCCAGCAGGGCGGGCGAGACCTTCATCGGGTAGGCCGTGCCCACCAGCACCAGGTGGCTGACGCGCGCGCCCAGCCGCGCGGCCGCTTCCATGGCGATCAGGCTGCCCCAGCTGTGGCCTACCAGCGCAGCCTTCTCGATGCCTGCCGCATCCATGAGCTGGCCGATGAAATCCGCCGCCGCCTCCACGCTGGCCGGCGCATCGCCTGCGCTGCGGCAGTGGCCCGGCAGGTCTATGGCCAGCACGTTCCAGCCGTGGTTGGCCAGGTAACGGCTTTGCAGTGCCCAGACGCTGTGGTCGCACAGCACGCCGTGGATGAGGATGGCCGTCGGCTGTGCGGGATTGAAGGCCTTGCCGCCGGTATAGGCGTAGATGGCGTGGCCGTGAACATCGATCTTCATTGTTGGTGTCTCCCTTGCCGATTCACGCGGCCTTCTCGGCCGCCTTGAGGGCGCGCTTGAGGTCGTCGATCAGGTCGTCTGCGTCTTCCAGCCCGATGGACAGGCGTATCGTGCCCTGGCCGATGCCGGCCTGGGCCAGCGCCTCGTCGCTCATGCGGAAGTGCGTGGTGCTGGCAGGGTGGATGACCAGGCTGCGGCAGTCGCCCACGTTGGCCAGGTGGCTGAAGACCTTGAGCGTCTCGATGAACTTGCGGCCCTGGTTGCGGTTGCCCTTGATGTCGAAGCTGAACACCGAGCCTGCGCCGCGCGGCAGCAGCTTCTTGGCGAGCTGGTGCGAGGGATGGGTATCGAGCAGCGGGTGGCCCACGCGGCCCACCAGCGGATGGCTGGCCAGGAATTGCACCACCTTCTCGGTGTTGCGGATATGGCGCTCCATGCGCAGCGGCAGCGTCTCTATGCCCTGCAGGATCAGCCAGGCCGTGTGCGGGCTCATGCAGGCGCCGAAGTCGCGCAGGCCTTCGCGGCGTGCGCGCAGAAGGAAGGCGCCAGTGCTGCTTTCCTCGCTGAACACCATGTTGTGGAAGCCGTCGTAGGGCTCGGTCAGCTCCGGGAAGCGTCCCGACTTTTCCCAGTCGAAGCTGCCGCCATCCACCACGATGCCCCCGACCACGGTGCCGTGGCCCGACAGGAACTTGGTGGCCGAGTGGTAGACGATGTCCGCGCCATGCTCCAGAGGCTTCATCAGCCAGGGCGAGGTCAGCGTGGAGTCCACCAGCAGCGGCACGCCGGCCTCATGCGCGATGGCGCTGATGGTGGGAATGTCGAGCACGTCCAGGCCCGGGTTGCCCACGGTCTCGCCGAAGAACAGCTTGGTATTGGGCCGCACGGCGGCGCGCCAGCCGTCGATGTCGCCGGGCTTGACGAAGGTGGTCTCTATGCCGAAGCGCGCCAGCGTGTAGTGCAGCAGGTTCTGCGAGCCGCCGTACAGCGCCGTGCTGGCCACGATGTGGCTGCCCGCGCCCATGAGCGTGGCCACCGACAGGTGCAGCGCCGCCTGGCCGCTGGCCACGGCGATGGCGCCCACGCCCCCTTCCAGGGCCGAGACGCGCTGCTCCAGTACGGCGTTCGTGGGATTGGAGATGCGGCTGTAGACGTGGCCGGGGCGCTCCAGATTGAACAAAGAGGCCGCATGGTCGCTGGACTCGAAGACGAACGAGGTCGTGAGGTGGATGGGCGTCGCGCGCGCACCGGTGGCGGGGTCGGGCTGTGCGCCCGCGTGCAGCGCCAGAGTGTCAAAGCCGGGATCCGAGTAGCCGGGCATTCCTGTCTCCATGGTTGTCAAGGCAAGCGGGCATTGTGGGCTATATTTCCCGGCAGACATGGGCTTGCCGCAACCACGGCGACACAGACAATCTTGGAGATACGGCATGAAAGTAAGTGACATCCTGCGCGTCAAGGGCAACACCCTCTACACGGTGTCGCCGGACGAAAGCCTGGCCAGCGCGGTGCAGGTGATGTCCGAGCGCGATATAGGCTCCCTCGTGGTCATGGAGCACGGCGACGTGGTCGGCATGCTGACCTTCCGCGAAGTGATCCAGGGCTTCGTCAAACACGGCGGCGTGGGCGAGACGCTGGTGCGCTCGGCCATGGACGACGCTCCCATGACCTGCACCATGGAAACCGACATGGACGAGGTGCGCCGCATGATGCTGGACCGCCATGCGCGCTACATGCCGGTGATGGACAAGCGCATGCTGATGGGCGTGATCAGCCTGTACGACGTGGCCAAGGCCGTGGTGGACAGCCAGAACTTCGAGAACCGCATGCTCAAGGCCTATATCCGCGACTGGCCCGAAGGCGAGCGCCAGGGCGCGGACTGATCATCCGGTCGCGGCAAGACCGCCCCTGCCCATGCAGCAAGGCCTGCGACCGCAGAACGCGGCGCAGGCCTTGGTTTTTTTACGGCCGGGCGCAAGCCCGTTCAATGCACGCTGCTGCGCCGGGGCTTGAGCAAGGCGCTGGGCGGCACGGCATAGGTCTGCCTGAAGACGCGGCTGAAGTGCGAGAAGCTGGTGAAGCCGCAGGCCATCGCCACATCGGTCACGCGCCGCGCATTGTCGGCCTGCAGCAGCAGGTGGGCCTGGGCCAGGCGCTCGTTCCAGAGCCAGCGGCTGGGAGTCAGTCCCTCGGTGGCGAACAGGCGCGCCAGGCTGCGCAGCGACATGCCCAGGCCCTGGGCCACCTGCAGGGGCTTGAGCTCGGGGTCATCCAGCCGGGCCCGCATGTACTGCTTGGCCTGGGCAAGCCGGTTGCGGGTTCTGAAATCATCGGGCCTGGCTGAGACCAGCAGCATGGTCATCAGGGTGGGGTGAAGATTCTGGTCACCGGCATCCTGTTGAAGGATGGGTGAGGGCGGTGGAGTGCTGCTCGCAGGATCGCTGCGATCCTGGCGTTGCGTTGAGCCGGAAGAGGTCTGCATTTCACGAATCTCCCGCAAGTTGCGGCTGGTGCCTGAGGGATGGTCCGCAGGCGGTTGAAGAACAATGTTCTGCAATTCTAGCTATCAATATTTGTAATTTGATAGTTTTATTGTTTCTTTGCAGGAGATGGCAGCCTGCGCAATGCACCGCTGCAGCGGGAGCGGCGCCTGGGGGCGACCCGGGCATAATCATCGGCCTATGAGCGGCAACACCTTCGGAACCCTATTCACTGTCACCAACTTCGGCGAATCGCATGGCCCGGCCATCGGCTGCGTCATCGACGGTTGCCCGCCTGGCATGGCACTGAGCGAGGCGGACATCCAGCACGACCTGGACCGCCGCCGCCCCGGCACCAGCAAGTTCGTGACGCAGCGCAACGAGCCGGACGCGGTGGAAATCCTCTCGGGTGTCTACGAAGGCCGTACCACGGGCACGCCGATCGCTTTGCTGATCCGCAATACCGACCAGCGCAGCAAGGACTACTCCAACATTGCGCAAAGCTTTCGTCCCGGCCATGCCGACTACGCCTACTTCCAGAAGTACGGCATCCGTGATCCGCGCGGCGGCGGCCGCTCCTCCGCACGGCTGACGGCGCCTACGGTGGCGGCCGGCGCCGTGGCCAAGAAGTGGCTCAAGGAAAAATTCGGCACCGAGTTCCGCGCCTGCATGACCCAGGTGGGCGAGCTGTCGCTGCCCTTCGAGAGCTGGGAGCATGTGCGCAACAATCCCTTCTTTGCGCCGGTGGCCGATGTGTCCCGCTACGAGGAATACATGGATGCGCTGCGCAAGTCGGGCGACTCCTGCGGCGCCGCGCTGCGCGTGCAGGCCAGTGGCATGCCGGTGGGCCTGGGCCAGCCGCTGTATGACCGCCTCGATGCCGACGTCGCCTACGCCATGATGGGCCTGAACGCCGTCAAGGCCGTGGAGATCGGCGCGGGCTTCGACAGCGTGGTCCAGCGCGGCACCACGCACGGCGACTCGCTGAGCCCCGAAGGCTTTCGCAGCAACAACGCCGGTGGTATCGTGGGCGGCATCAGCACGGGCCAGGATCTGGAGGTGCGCATCGCCATCAAGCCCACCAGCTCCATCATCACGCCGCGCGAGTCCATCGACACCCAGGGCCAGAGCACCGAAGTCATCACCAAGGGTCGCCATGACCCCTGCGTGGGCATCCGCGCCGCGCCCATCGCCGAAGCGTTGCTGGCCCTGGTGGTGATGGACCACGCCCTGCGCCACCGCGCCCAGTGCGGCGACGTCGATTCAGGCCTGGCGCCGATTCCTGCCGCGGCGCCCTGAAAGCGCTGCCAGGACGCCAAAAAGAAAGCCGCCCAAGGGCGGCTTTCTTGTGTCCTGCCGGCCTGATCAGCCGGGATTGCGGACTTCATCCATGACGTTCTTGAAGTCGTCCACGTCCTCGAAGCTGCGGTAGACGCTGGCGTAGCGGATGTAGCCGACCTTGTCGAGCAGCTTGAGCTCGCGCATCACCATCTCGCCCAGGCGGCTGGAGAGCACTTCGCGCTCGCCCAGGTTGCGCAGCCGTTCCTCGATGCGCTCGATGGCGGCATCGATCTGCTCCGTGCTCACGGGACGCTTGCGCAGCGCAATCTTGAACGAACCCAGCAGCTTGGCGCGCTCGTACTCGATGCGCCGCCCGTCCTTCTTGACGATGGCGGGGAAGCTGACCTCGGGCCGCTCATAGGTGGTGAAGCGCTTGTCGCAGCCGCCGCATTGGCGGCGGCGGCGGATGAAGCCCCCATCCTCGGCCTCACGGGTCTCCACGACCTGGGTGTCCGGGTGGCTGCAGAACGGGCACTTCATGGCAGGCCTCTATGCGCTCAAATCAGGCGCCGTAGACCGGGAAGCGGGCCGTCAGCTCGGCCACCTGGGCGCGCACGCGGGCCAGGTTGGCTTCGTCGCTGGGGTTCTCCAGCACGTCGGCCAGCAGGTTGGCCGTCAGGCGGGCTTCCTCTTCCTTGAAGCCGCGCGTGGTCATGGCGGGCGTGCCCACGCGGATGCCGCTGGTCACCATCGGCTTTTCGGGGTCGTTGGGGATGGAGTTCTTGTTGATCGTCATGTGGGCGGCACCCAGCGCGGCTTCGGCCGCCTTGCCGGTGATGCCCTTGGCGCGCAGGTCCACCAGCATGACGTGGCTTTCCGTGCGGCCGGAGACGATGCGCAGGCCGCGGGCCGTCAGCGTTTCGGCGACGACCTTGGCATTCTTCACGACCTGCTCCTGGTAGGCCTTGAACTCGGGAGACAGTGCTTCCTTGAAAGCCACGGCCTTGCCGGCGATGACGTGCATCAGCGGGCCGCCTTGCAGGCCGGGGAAGATGGCGCTGTTGATGGCCTTCTCATGCTCGGCCTTCATCAGGATCACGCCGCCGCGCGGGCCGCGCAGGCTCTTGTGCGTGGTGGTGGTGACCACGTCGGCGTGGGGCACGGGGTTGGGGTACACGCCCGCGGCGATCAGGCCGGCGTAGTGGGCCATGTCCACCCAGAAGATGGCGCCGACTTCCTTTGCGATCTTGGCGAAGCGCTCGAAGTCGATGGCCAGGGCGTAGGCCGATGCGCCGGCCACGATGATGCGGGGCTTGTGCTCGCGCGCCAGCGCTTCCATCTTGTCGTAGTCGATGGCTTCTTCGGCGTTCAGGCCGTAGGAGACCACGTTGAACCACTTGCCCGACATGTTCAGCGGCATGCCGTGCGTCAGGTGGCCGCCTTCGGCCAGGCTCATGCCCATGATGGTGTCGCCGGGCTTGGCAAAGGCCATCAGCACGGCCTGGTTGGCCTGGGAGCCGGAGTTGGGCTGAACGTTGGCTGCCTCGGCGCCGAACAGCTTCTTGACACGGTCGATGGCAAGCTGCTCGACCACGTCGACGTTTTCGCAGCCGCCGTAGTAGCGCTTGCCTGGATAGCCTTCTGCGTACTTGTTGGTGAGCTGGGAGCCCTGGGCTTCCATCACGGCGGGCGAGCAGTAGTTCTCGCTGGCGATCAGCTCGATATGTTCTTGTTGACGCAGGTTCTCGGCCTGGATGGCGGCAAAGACTTCGGCGTCGACCTTCTCGACGGTATTGGTGCGTTGAAACATGGCAGTCCTGTGAACTTGAAATTCCCTTGAGGCCAAGGGCTGCCCAGGCGAACGGCGGAACACTCCAGATCCCGCGTGCGCATGGAGGCTGGGCGGTACGCTCCCCGGTGGTTCACAGAAGGTGGTTCTTTTCAGGCCTTCTGCTGGTTTCCACGTCAGCGGCAGCGGTGCGTGAAGCGGCTGCGCCTATCGCCAGTTGCGTACCCCGCTAGTGTAGCTGAGCTGATGGAGCCGAAGACAGGCGAGGGGCGTTGGCAAAGCCGCCTGCCTGGCAGATCAGCGGGTGCAGGCAGGCATGAAAAAAGCTGGCCTTAGCCAGCTTCGTGCGCCATGTCGGTGGTTCCGGTTACAGCGCCGGCTCCTGTGTCTGCAGGGCCACCTGTTCGGTGCGCGCGGACATGCTGCTCGAGCTGACCGGCACTGCCGGGGTGCCAGCGGACGCTGCCGAGGCCGCAGGTCCGGCTGCCTCGGCCGTGGATGTGGCCGGCTTGGTGGCTGCGATCTGGACGGCCTGCTTGGGCTGCTCGATCTTGGCGGTCATCAGCGGCACGGCACGCAGGCCGGCGGCCATGCGCAGGCGCTGGTGCTCGGCCAGCACCTTGGCGGCATAGCCGCCGTCGGTGGGCAGGTTGGCCGCGCCCACGTAGTAGCGCAGGCCACCTTCGATGGAGCCGGCGCGCTCAATGCACTCCTTGAGCACGCGCACGCCCACGCGCAGATTGCTGACGGGGTCGAACGCGGCGTTCTGGCCGCCGAAGTTCTCGTACTTGTCGGTATGCACAGTGGTCATCACCTGCATCAGGCCCTGCGCGCCGACAGCACTTTGCGCGAACGGATTGAAGCTGGACTCGATGGCCATGATGGCCAGGATCAGCGTCGGGTCCAGGCGGTTGACCTTGCCCAGGTCGTAGGCCTCGCTGACCAGTGCCGCGATGGGCTCGGGCGCCACGCGGTACTTCTTGCTGAGCCAGAAGGCCACGGCCGCCTGATCCTTGGGCAGGTTCTTCGGGTTGGTCGCCGTCGCGCGGTCGCTGGCCGCGAGTTCGACGGGCGCACCCAGCTCGGCCATCTGGCGAGCGGTCAGCCAGGAGCGCAGCTGGCTCTCTCCGGCATCGCGCAGGTCGGGACGGGCGAACAAGGTAATGGCCAGGAAGGCCACAGCCAGGCCCAGAAGGGCGAAGCTGTTGTGGATGATGGCAAGAAAACCGTTGGCCACATCGATGGCGAACGTTCGCGCGGCGGCGAAAAATTTTCCTGACGCTGGCATAGCTTTTTCCTTTCTAGGGGCACCAACCCGAAACGGCCTTCGCCGAAGCGAAGGCCGGTGAGGCTGACACCCTGGATTGGGTGCTGCGGATCCGGGAGGCTGGCGCTTGGTGCACCATTGCGTTGTAGGCCTGCGGGATCTGCTCAGTCGTGAGGCAGCAGAAACAAAAAACGCTCTATTCGAGCGCTGGCGGATTCTAGGAGTTCACCAAATACACGGTCAACACTATGAAGTGTGTTTGTTAGATCGATGAATAATAATAAACCATGGATGCAAACACAGTTTCTGAGTGTTTGAGAGCAGGTTGCGTGCTACCGATGTGGGGCGCTTGCGGCGGTTGTACAGGGCTTCATGAAATTGCAATGAAATGCAAAAGCACTGGCAGGCCTGGCCTGCGTCCTTCTATATTGGAGGCGACTGCTCCTGCAGTCGTCTCGCCAAGGTGGAAGACGGGTAAAAGTGGTGTTCGATGGTTCGGGCACAGTCGTTCAAGTCTTCTTCCGCGGCCTTCCTGGAAGCAATCTCTTGCTTCCGAGCAGCAAGGACCATCCTCTCCTTGACTGCGGAAAACGGCCAGGACTTGTGCCTGCCGTAAAGCCCGGAAGCCGGTTCAAGGCTTCCGGGCTTTGTCGTTCCAGGGTGACTGCAACGTCAAGAAATGTGCGGTGATGCGGGTTGAGGTCTTGCTGCCAGCCCAATTTCTGATGCAATGCAGCCACCGCTGCGTCCTCTGTCCAGGATGGCGCCGTACTAGTTATTAGAGCCCCATGCAATTTCTCTTCAAGCACCGCTGGCTGCGCAGGCTGGCCATCGCCTTTGCAGCGTTTCTTTTGCTGTGGCTGCTGCTGTGGGCGCTGGTGCCCGTTGTCGCCAAAAGCCAGCTGGAAAAGCAGGCATCGGCCAAGCTGGGTCGCCAGGTCCATGTGGGGGCAGTGGAGTTCCGGCCCTGGTCGCTGGAGCTGACCCTGCGTGATCTGCGCATTGCCAAAAGCCAGACGGCGGGCGCAGGGCAGGCAGAACCCGCGCCGTCGTCGCCACAGCTGCAGGTCGACCGCATCTATGTGAATGCCAGTATCCAGTCCCTCTTCAGGCTGGCGCCTGTCCTGGATGCCATCGAGGTCGATGCGCCGGTGCTGCGCCTCACGCAGCAGAGCCTGGGGCACTTCGATGTGGATGATGTGCTGGCCCGGCTGGCCGAGCCCAGCGATACGCCGCCGGCCAAGCCCTTGGGCTTTGCGCTGTACAACATTGCGCTGCGCGACGGCCGCGTGCAATTGCAGGACGATGTCCAGCAGCGTGAGCACATGCTGGATCAGCTGCAGCTGAAGCTGCCGTTCATCAGCAATCTGGAGTCCAAGCGCGAGATCAAGGTGCTGCCGCACCTGTCCTTCGCACTCAACGGCAGCCGCTTTGAATCCAGTGCCCAGAGCACGCCTTTCACCGACCAGCGCCAGACGGCCGTCGATCTGAGCTGGCAGGGCGTGGACCTGACGCCTTACCTGGGTTATGTGCCCGCCAATGCCCCCGTCAAGCCGCGCTCCGGCGTGCTGGATACCAATCTGCACATCTCCTTTGAGCAGGCCGAGCAGGCCGTGGTGCGGATCACCGGCGAGGTCAGCCTGTCCGGTGCCGAGTTGCTTGACCGCGATGAGGCGCCCCTGCTGCGTTTCGAGCGCCTGGCGGCCGTGCTCAAGAACGTGCAGCCCCTGCAGTCGGTGGTGGAGCTGGAGTCCGTGCAGTGGAGCGCTCCAGAGATTTTCGCGGCCCGTGATGCGCAAGGCCGCATCAACTGGATGGCGATGGGCAGTCGCTCTGCCTCCGATTCCAGGCCGGCAGTGGAAAAGCCTGCCTCCGATGCGCCCCAGCCCTGGAGGGTGAGCCTGGACAGGCTGGCCATTTCCGATGCCACGGTGCATTGGCGCGATGCGTCGCCCGGCGCAGGCCAGTCGGGTGCGGCGCTGCAGGCGCGCCAGCTGTCATTGGAAGTGCGCGATGTCCGCTGGCCGCTGGAGCAGCCTTTGCAATTTGATGCCGGCATGCAGGTGCAGTCTGCAGCGGCAGGAGAGGGTGCAAAACCCGCCGAACTGAGGCTGAGCGGCGCCATGACCGACAGGCAGGGGCAACTGGCCGTCTCCGCGCGCCAGTTGCCTCTGCAACTGGCGGCGCCGTATCTGTCTGCCCATCTCAAGCCGGAGCTGACCGGCCTGCTGAGCACCGACGCCGGCCTGGGCTGGAGCGGCTCCGCCATGGTGGTGCAGGTGGCCGAACTGGGCGTGGAGCAGTTGAGCCTCAAGGACAAGGCCGCGCCGGTCGACATCGCGCGCCTGCAGCTGGAGCAGGTACAGGTCAATCTGGCCAGCCAGCAGGTTTCCGTGGGGCGCCTGGCGCTGCAAAAGCCGCAGCTGGGCGTGTCGCGCGACGCCCAGGGCCGGTGGATGTATGAGCAATGGCTGCCACCCGCATCCTCGGCTCCTGCGACGCCGGACCCCGCCAAGGACAAGCCCAGGCCCTGGGGTCTGAGGCTGCAGGCCGTGGAAGTGGACGGTGGCGCCGTTGCGCTGCGTGACGAAGCGCCCGTGCGCAACGCCGATTCGGCGCGCACCGTGTCCCTGGATCTGAGTTCACTGCGCCTGCGCCTGGGCGCCATCGAGCCGCTGGCGGCCAAGTCCGCGCCCACGCCGCTGGAGCTGTCCGCTCAGGTCGGCTCGGGCCGGCGTGTCCAGGCAGGATCGCTGAGCCTGCGCGGCGATCTGGGACTGGCGCCACTGTCGCTTCAGGGCAGGCTGCAGGCGCGCAGCCTGCCGCTGCACGCGCTGGAGCCCTACTTTGCCGACATGCTCAATGTGGAGCTGGTGCGCGCCGATGGCAATTTCCTGGGTCAGCTGCGCTTTGCCAGCCAGCCTGCCGGCCCCGAGCTGATGGTGCAGGGCGATGTCGAACTGGTGGATCTGCGCATGCGTTCCGCGCTGGCCTCGCCCGTGCAAGCCGGGGGTGAGGCTGCGGGGCAGGGCGCACCCAGCACGGCCGCAGGCGCCGTGGCAGCCGTGCTCAGCGAATCCACGGCCGACCGGGCCAAGGCTCGATCGGCTGCCTTGGGCCTGGGCCTGCGCGATGAACTCGTCGCCTGGAAAACCTTGGCCGTGCGTGGCCTGGACCTGCAGATGCAGCCCGCCCAGCCACTGCGCCTGAGCGTGCGCGAGACGGCGCTCAGCGACTTCTTTGCACGCGTGATCGTGCAGCGCAATGGCCGCATCAATCTGCAGGACATCGTCAAGTCGGCCCAGTCTCAGCAGTCCCTGGAGCAAAACACCGCGCCGGCTGCGGATGGCGCGGCGGCTCCTGCCGAGCCCGTCCCGCCGAAGGCCGCTTCCGGGCCTGCACCGGTCATCAAGATCGGCCCCATCGTGCTGACGGGCGGCAAGGTGCAGTTCTCCGACTACTTCATCCAGCCCAACTACTCGGCTGACCTCAGCGAGCTGGCCGGCCGCCTGAGCGCCTTCTCGTCCGAACAGCCGGCCGGGGAGCAGGGGCCGCAACTGGCGGATGTGGAGCTGCGCGGCCGCGCCCAGGGCACGGCTTCGCTGGAGATCACCGGCCAGATCAATCCGCTGGCCAAGCCGCTGGCCCTGGACATACGCGCCCAGATGCGCGATCTGGAGCTGCCGCCGCTGTCGCCGTACTCCATCAAGTACGCGGGCCATGGCATCGAGCGCGGCAAGCTCAGCATGGATGTCAGCTACAAGATCGAGCCCGATGGCCAGCTCACGGCGCGCAACAAGCTGGTGCTGCACCAGCTCACCTTCGGCGAAGCCGTCGAAGGTGCGCCGGCCTCGCTGCCCGTGCGCCTGGCCGTGGCATTGCTGGCCGACCGCAACGGCGTCATCGACCTGGACCTGCCGGTCAGCGGCTCGCTCAACGACCCGCAATTCAGGTTGGCGCCAGTCATCTTCAAGATCATCGGCAACCTGATCATGAAGGCCGTCACCTCGCCGTTCTCGCTGCTGTCGGGCGCATTTGGTGGCAGCAGCGAGTCGGGCGTGGTGGCCTTTGCGCCGGGCCGATCCCAGATCGATGCCAAGGCCCGCGAAAGCCTGGACAAGGTGGTCGCCTCCCTCAAGGAGCGCCCGGCCCTCAGGCTCACCGTGATCGGCGAGGCGCGCGAGGCCCAGGACAAGGAGGCCTGGAAGCAGGCCGAACTCGACCGCCTGTTGCTGGCCCAGAAACGCCGCCAGGTGCTGCGCGAGGGCAAATCGGCAGAATCGGTGACCGAGTTGCCTGCTGCCGAAGTGCCGGCTTTGACCAAGGCGCTTTACAGCCGTGCCGACTTTGCCAAGCCGCGCAATGTCATCGGCATGGCCAAGGACTTGCCCACCGACCAGATGCGCAGCCTGCTGCTGGAGCAGATCACCGTGCCCGACGATGCCATGCGCGAGCTGGCGCTGGCGCGCGGCGTGGCCGTTCGCGACTATCTGGCGCAGCAGCAGTTGCCGCTCGAGCGCCTGTTTCTCGGGGCCCCGAAACTGGATTCCGACGACCAGGAATGGAGCCCGCGCGCCCTGCTCAGCCTGTCCGCACAGTAGCCCGGTTTTGGCTCCGCTTCAAATAACGGCGAGAATATGGTTTTCCCGGCCCGGCTAGCATGCCCGCATGCAGCCCGGCCGGCCGCGTCTGGCGGCCCGCGGCAGCCAGGCATTCAACGATTGATTCATGTCTTCTCTTTCCCCCCGCAGCACCATGTCCGATGCACCTGAAGTGAGCCCTGCTTCTGCCAAGAATCCTGAACAACACCCCTTGGATGTGCTCACGGGCGGTGCCTTCTCCGCCGAAACCTCGGGTGATCGCGCCTCGCGCATCCGCGACTGGCTGGCAACCCAGCCTTCGGTCGAGCAATTGCAGGACGTCCTCAAGGAGCTGAGCGCGCGCGACAAGAGCGCGGCCCGCGCCGTGCGTGAGCGTCTGGATGAAATCCGCCGCACCAAGGACCAGGAAAAGATCGCAGTGGAATGGGCTGAAAAGGCCCAGGCACTGCTGGTCGCATCGCCCTTCAATGCCGCCGACGCCATCGCCTGGCAGCGCGACGCCGCCAAGGCAGGCGCCCCGCTGTCGCGTGAGCCGCTGTCGCAGTACAAGGCCCAACTGGCCGAGCGCGTCAAGGCCATCGAGGAACTGCAGCATCGCGTGCAGGTCCAGCGCGAAGTGGCTGTCTTGCTGGCCCAGCGCATCGAAGTCCTGTCCACCAAGCCATGGCGCGACGCCCAGGCTGTGCTCGACAACCTGCGCGCCGACGTGGCCCGCTGGCAGGAGCAGGCCGGCGAGCTCACCGGCGATGCCAACTGGGCCAGCGTGGATGGACGCTTCCCGCCCCAGCTGGAAGCCGCCAGCGCACAGCTGATCCTTGTCTGGGATGCCTTCCAGTCTGCCCTTGCGCTGACCGAGGCCGCCGCAGCGGACGAAGCAGCCCCGCTGCCCACCGTGCCCGTGTGGGCCGATGAACTGCGTGTGGCGCGTGGCCTGCCTCCCGAGGCAGCGGCCGCCGAGCCGTCCAAGCCAGCGCCTGCCGGCCGCAGCGCAGCGCAGCCCAAGGCCAAGACGTCGCCTGAGCAGGTGGCTGCCGCCAGCGCTGCCCTGACCCAGGCGCTGGAACAGCTCCAGGCCGAGACGGCTGCTGGCGAAAGCAAGGCTGGCTCCGCTGCCGTGCAAGCCGTGCGTGCCGCCATCAAGGCCCATGGTCGTCTGGTGGACGACGCACTGGTCACCAAGGTGCACGAGGCCCTCTTGGCAGCAGGCGAAGCCGAAGGCTGGCCGCGCCAGAACGCAGACAAGCTGCGTGAGGAGCTGGTTGCCAAGGCGGAAGCTCTGCTGAACCGTCCTGAAGGCCAGGCGCTGGGCGGTCGCAAGATCCAGGAATCCCTGCGCAGCCTGCGTGAGCAGTGGAAGCTGGCCGACCAGGGCAGCGCGGCCAACCACGCTCTCTGGAAGAAGTTTGACGAAGCCTGCAACGCGGCCCACAAGGTGGTCGAGTCCTGGCACGACAAGCTGCGCACGGAAACCACCCAGTCCAAGGCACAGCGCCTGGCGCTGATCGAAGAGATCAAGGCCTGGGCAGCGCAGCAGGCCGCCAGCGAAGATCTCAAGGGTGCGGCCCGCGCATTGCGCCAGTTCGCTGAACGCTGGCGCGAGAGCGGTCATATCGGTGAAAAACTGTTTGCCGAGCTGCAGCCCCAGTTCAAGCAGGCCATGGCCCTGGCCGAGGCTCCGCTGCATGCTGCGCAAAAGGCCAGCCTGCAGCGCCGCCACGCCATGATCGACGAGGCCACGGCGCTGGGCGCCGCACCCAGCCTGCGCATCGATGCCGTCAAGGCACTGCAGCAGCGCTGGCAGGCCGAGGCACAGGCCGTGCCGCTGGATCGCAAGCACGAGCAAAAGCTGTGGGACGCCTTCCGCAAGCCCCTGGACGAGGCTTTCAACCGCAAGGGCAGCGAGCGTGGTTCCCGGGCCGCAGCCGTGCAGCTCAGCGACCATGACCGCCGCGTACTGGAGGCTTCGCAGGCCGTGGAAGCTGCCAACACATCGGGTGACGTGCAGCAAATCCGCGCTGCGGTGGAGGCTCTGGAGCAGGCGCTGCGCGGCCGTGCCGATGCCTCCGTCAACGCTGCCCAGCCGGAACAGGCGCCAGTGGCTGCGGCCGGCTCGGAAGAATCGCAAGCGAAGCCGGCGCCGGTGCGCCCCGTGGTTGCCGTGCGCGGGGATGATCGTCCCGGCATGAAGAAGGAAGAGGGTGGTGCGCGCGCTGCCCGTCCTGGCGACCGCCGCGACGGTGGCCGTGGCCGCGATGGAAGGGACGGACGCGACAACCGTGACAATGGCCGCTTTGGCCGCGAACCGCGTGAAGAGCGCGGTCCGCGCCTGGCCGATCCGGCCTTCCGTGCCCAGCGTGAAGCCATGGAGCATGCGCAGGACGCTCTGCGCAAGCTCGCGGCCCAGGCCCATGGCGAAGCGCTGACCCAGCTGATGGCGGCCTGGGAATCGCGTGACGCTACGCAGATTCCGGCGGCCCAGCAGCTCGGCGGTCGCGTGTCTGCGCAAGTGCGCAACGCCTGGTCGCAGGCACTGGCCCAGGCGCCCAAGGGTGATGCGGGTGAAGCCCTGCTGCGCCTTGAAATGGCTGCCGACGTGCCCACGCCTGCAGAGCATCTGAGCGCCCGCCGTGCCCTGCAGCTGCAACTGCTGACGCGCCGCAACGATCCGGCCCCGCAGGAAACCTGGGGCAGCGATGCCGCGCGGGTGCTGGCATCGGCACGCGATGACGCCACCGCACGCCGCCTGCAGAACGTGCTCAAGCAACTGCTGCGCAAGTGACGGGGTGGGGTTGAGACCCTCATCGTCAAGAAAGGGAGCCGTCGGCTCCCTTTTTTTTTGGCCCTGCCGATACCTGATGGTGCTTGGGATGGAGGCATCCGTGTACGCACCCAAGCAAAAAGGCCGTTGCATGTGCAACGGCCTTTTCATGTTTGGTGCCCAGGAGAGGACTCGAACCTCCACGGAGTTACCCGCTAGTACCTGAAACTAGTGCGTCTACCAATTCCGCCACCTGGGCATTTCAGAGTAAGCAAATTATATAGCGCGAAAGCGACGTGCCGGGCCGGCTTGCAAAGATTTTCGTGAACTTTTTGCGGTGTGAAGCGCGGGCCCGTCGACTATCGGGATCGGCAAAGAAAAAGGCCGTTGCATGTGCAACGGCCTTTTCATGTTTGGTGCCCAGGAGAGGACTCGAACCTCCACGGAGTTACCCGCTAGTACCTGAAACTAGTGCGTCTACCAATTCCGCCACCTGGGCATTTCAGAGTACGCAAATTATATAGCGCGAAAGCGATGTGCCGGGCAGGTTTGCAAAGATTTTCGTGAAATTTTTCTGGCGAGAGGCGCGTGACCTCGCTTTTCGGAAACGGCAAAGAAAAAGGCCGTTGCATGTGTAACGGCCTTTTCATGTTTGGTGCCCAGGAGAGGACTCGAACCTCCACGGAGTTACCCGCTAGTACCTGAAACTAGTGCGTCTACCAATTCCGCCACCTGGGCTTGCTGAAGCTGAAATTCTACTGCATTTTTTTGCAGCGAAGTCCTGATCTTCGATTTTTTTCTTGAGACTGTGATCGGCCAAGTCATGAAGCCAGGGAGCCACCTTCTTGCGAAGATAGTTCCTCAGTTCACCGCAACCTCTGCAGGTTGTCGTTAAACTTGGTGCCCAGGAGAGGACTCGAACCTCCACGGAGTTACCCGCTAGTACCTGAAACTAGTGCGTCTACCAATTCCGCCACCTGGGCATCTCAGGAAAGATTTAGATTGTATACCAAGAAAATGAACCCTCACGCAAAAAGTGCCGACGCGAACGACGAAATCGGGGGCAGTGTGCAGGGGCACCGCGACGGACATGGCTTCGTCATCCGTGATGACGGCGAAGGCGACATCTTCCTTCCTCCCAATGAAATGCGTGCGGTGCTGCACAAGGACCGTGTCAAGGTTCGCATCGTGCGGCAGGACCGCCGCGGCAGGCCTGAAGGCCGCGTGGTCGAGATCATCGAGCGGCCTGCGCACAACATCATTGGCCGCTTCTTGCAGGAAAGCGGCGTGTATCTGGTCGCTCCCGAAGACAAGCGCTATGGCCAGGACATCCTGATCCCTGCCAACGCGACGGGTTCGGCCAAGATCGGGCAGGTGGTCGTGGTGGAGTTGACCGAGGCGCCTGCACTGTTCGGCCAGCCCGTGGGGCGCATCATTGAAGTGCTCGGTGAGGTCGACGATCCCGGCATGGAGATCGAGATTGCGGTGCGCAAGTACGGCGTGCCCCATGTGTTTTCCGATGCCTGCCTGGCACAGGCCAAGGCCCTGCCGGACAGGGTGCGGCCTGCCGATCGCAAGAATCGCATCGATCTGACCGATGTGCCCCTGGTCACCATCGATGGCGAGGATGCGCGCGACTTCGACGACGCCGTCTACTGCGAGCCTGCCAAGGTTGGGCGCGGCAAGGGCTGGCGCCTGCTGGTGGCGATTGCCGATGTGAGTCACTACGTGACCACGGGCAGTGCCATCGATATCGATGCCTATGACCGTGCCACCAGCGTCTATTTCCCGCGCCGTGTGATCCCCATGCTGCCCGAGAAGCTCAGCAATGGCCTGTGCTCGCTCAATCCCGATGTGGATCGCCTGTGCATGGTCTGCGACATGCTGATCACTGCAAAGGGCGATATCCATGCCTATCAGTTCTACCCCGCGGTGATGCACAGCCATGCGCGCTTCACCTATAACGAGGTGGCTGCCATCCTGGCCAATACGCGTGGCCCGGAGGCTGCCAAGCGCTCCGATCGCGTGGGCGACTTGCTGAATCTGCATGGGGTGTACCAGGCGCTGCTCAAGTCGCGCGAAGCACGCGGCGCCGTGGACTTCGAGACCACGGAGACGCAGATCGTCTGTGACGAGAACGGCCGCATCGAGAAGATCGTGCCGCGCACGCGCAACGAGGCGCACAAGCTGATCGAGGAGGCCATGCTGGCCGCCAACGTCTGCAGCGCGGACTTCATCGAGCACAGCGGCCGCGTTGGCCTGTTCCGCGTGCACGACAAGCCCTCGCTGGAGAAGCAGGACATCCTGCGCAACTACCTCAAGGCCATGGGAGTGGGTATGGCGCTTGGCGAGAATCCGGCCACGTCCGAATTCCAGGCCATTGCCAATGCCACCAAGGACCGGCCTGATGCCCAGCAGATCCACACCATGCTGCTGCGCTCGATGATGCAGGCCTTCTACACGCCTGAAAATTCGGGCCACTTCGGGCTGGCCTTCGATGCCTATACGCACTTCACCAGTCCGATTCGCCGCTATCCCGACTTGCTCGTGCACCGCGTGATCAAGGCCGAGCTTGAAGGCACGCACTATCGCCTGCCCGAGCTGCCCACGCCTGGAGAGGCCGAAGCCAAGTTGGCCAAGCGTCTGGCCTCGCGTGTCAGTGCACCCGGCCAGAAGCCGCGCAAGCGCGCGCCTGCCGCCGAGGTCCAGGCCTGGGAGGCTGCAGGCCTGCACTGCAGCGCGAACGAGCGCCGCGCCGATGAGGCCAGCCGAGATGTCGAGGCCTGGCTCAAGTGCAAGTACATGCGTGAGCATCTGGGGGAGGAGTTCGCAGGCGTGGTCTCTGCGGTCACCACCTTCGGCATCTTCGTCACGCTCGATGCCATGTATGTGGAGGGTCTGGTCCACATCACCGAGCTGGGGGGGGACTACTTCCGCTTTGATGAGGCGCGCCAGGAACTGCGGGGCGAGCGCTCGGGCATCCGCTACGGCATAGGTACGCGGCTGCGCGTTCAGGTCAGCCGTGTGGACCTGGATGGCCGGCGCATCGATTTCCGCCTGGTGCGCGACGGCGAAGAGCAGCCGGCTTCGGGTCGTTCCGGCAGGGCGCCGGCGCGCACGGAAGCCCATCAGGGCGAAAAATGGGGGCGCCGCGACGCCAAGGAAAAGCGTGCGCAGCGTAACTCCGGCGGTGCCGGCGGAGCCCGGTCTGAATCCGACGGCGCGGTGTCTTCCGGCAAGCAGGGGCGCAAGGCGTCCAAGAAGGCCATGGTCAAGGGCGTGAACCTGGCCGCGCTGGAGGCTGAATATGCGAGTGCCCAGTCCCGCCCGGCCGCGCCAGTGCGTCAAAGCGACGTGAGTGAGCCGGCCGTGGTGCCGGGTTCCTCCGCACCTGCGGCACGCGCCTCCCGCAGGGGCAGGGCGGCTGAAGCGCGCAAGTCTGTCGCCGTCGATGCTGACCACGGTCTGCCGCAGTTGCCGCCGCCATCGCCGGTGCAGGCGCTGCGCGCCTTGGGTAAGAAGGCCTTGGGGGCCGTCAAGTCCAAGGTGGCAGGCAAGACATCCAAGCCCCGGCGCAAGCCCTGAGGGCGTCTATTGGCCCAGCCGCTGGGCCAGCGCGCTGGCGCTGAACGGCATTTGCGAAGGCCATTGGTCTGCCGCATGGCCGTGGAGCCAGGCCGCCAGTGTTGCGGCCTGCGCGGGGTCCAGCCCTTGCGCCCATAGCGCGGCAATCAGCCCGGCGAGAACATCTCCGGTTCCTCCGGTGGACAGCCGGGCGTTGCCTGTGGGGTTGATCCAGCAGGGCGGCGATGCATTGCCGTCGCCCTGCGGTCCGGCGATCACGGTGCCCGAGCCCTTCAGCAACGCAGTGCAGTTGAATTGGAGCGCCAGTTGCCTGGCTGCTGAAAGTCGCTGGGCCTGGACCTGGGCAGTGCTCATTTTCAGCAGTCGGGCGGCCTCCAGCGGGTGCGGTGTCAGCACCGTGTGCTGGCTGCGTCGGCTGCGTTCTTTCAGAAGCAGGGCCAGCGACTCATCTTCGGCAACCGCGTTCAGTGCGTCTGCGTCCAGTACCAGCCTGGGCGCCTGATCCAGAATTTGGGGCAGCCAGGCGCGCACCGCCATGCCGCCGCCACATCCGCACACGACGGTGGCGCCGCGCCAGTCTTGTGCTTCGGGGCTGCGCAACATGATTTCGGGCCAGGGGGAGATAGCCTGGCCTGACCCGTGCGAGGCATCGAGCAGTGCCAGCATCACGCGTCCCGCCCCGCCGTGCAAGGCTGCCAGTGCGGCCAGCCAGGCGGCGCCGGCCATGGACAGGCCGCGGTGTTCCAGCCCCTCTCCGCCCAGAATGGCCACGTCGCCAAAGCTCCCCTTATGGCTGGCATGCGGACGCGGGGCGCGGGCTTCCGGGGAGAAAAGTTGTGCGCACGGTGAGATGGCGAAGGGTGGCGCGCTGCTTGCCAGTCCTGTGTCCAGATCGTCCCACCATATCTGGCCGCAGGCGTCGCGGCCGCTTCCTGTGAACAGGCCGGGATGCAGTGTCAGCAGAGCCAGCGTATGCCGTGCGCTGACCGGGAGGTTCATGGGCTCGAATCCAGGCAGGTATTGCCCGGTGTCGGCATCCAGGCCGGATGCGATGTCCACGCAAAGGACGGGGCTGATGCCGGACTGCAGGTTGCGCAGCAGCGGCAGCAATCGGTCATCTTTTCGGGTGGGTGGGCTTGCCGTGTCGGGTCGGCGCAGGCCGATGCCGAGCAAGGCATCAATGCACAGATCCTGAGGCCCCATGTCAGGGGGCATGTGGGCGATCCATTGCACGCCGGCCTTGTGGGCTGCATCCCATGCGGCACGCGCGTCGGCGGGCATGCGGTCGCGTTCGCGCACGCAGCTGACCAGGATGCGGCAATTGCGGGATCGTGCCGGCATCGTGTTCAGGTGCTGTTGAAGCCAGGCGGCTGCCTGCAAGCCGTCTCCGCCGTTGTTCCCAGGGCCGCAGGCGATCCAGATGCGGTTGGCGTGAGGGGCGATGGCGCGTGCCAGGCGTGCCAGCCCCATGCCTGCGCGCTGCATGAGGCAGTGTTCGGGCAGTCGGGCCGCGGCCTGCTGTTCCAGGGTGCGTGTGGCCACCGTATCGAACAGTGGCAATGCGGTGGATGTGGGAATGCGCAGCATGGCCTGAGCATAGCCGCCAGCCGCAGGGCGGGGTGTCCGCAGCGGTCAGCCGAAGCGGCGCGGATCCAGCAATGCGCTGTCCAGGAAACTGGTGTGGTTGTCCATCAGGTCGCTCAGCATGCTGGCGCAGCCTTGGGCAATGGCGGCACCACAGCTGCCATGGCCCAGGTTGAGCCAGATGCCGGGCAAACCGCTGGCGCCCAGCAACGGCAGTCCATCGGCTGTGCACATGCGTGTGCCATGCCAGATCTGAACGCCCGAGGTCAGCACGGCGCTGCCGGGAAAGACCATGTTGAGTCGGTGGTACATGCGCTGCAGCGTGGCCTCGTGCATGGGGCCGTGGCTGCCCAGTTCAGCGCCGGCCACGACCCGCATGCGCTGGCCAAGGCGCACCAGGGTCATCTGCTCGCTCCAGTCGACGATGGCGTGGCGGGGCGCGTAGCCTTGTTCGCGCAGCGGAGCACTGATGCCATAGCCGCGCAGGGCGATCATGGGCAGGCGCAGGCTCAGCGGCGCGAGCAGGTTTGCGGCCTCGGCGCCAGCGCAGACGACGATGGCATCGTGCGACCGGGGCGTGTCTTCGCCTTGCAGCTGCAGGCGAGCGGTGCGCCCGGCGCCGCCGGGCTGCAGTCGCTGCACAAGGCGTTGCGTCTCGAATCGTGCTCCTGCGGACTGTGCGGCCTGCCTTTGCATCAGCGTGGCCAGGCGGCCGTTGGCGGCGCCAGCCTGCGGGAAATACAAGGAGCCTGCGAGTGCGGTCTCCTCGCCCAGCGCGGGCTCACGCAGGCGGGTCTGGGCGGCATCCAGTGCCTCGCAGCGCGTGCCGGCCTCGGCCAGCGCTGCCAGTGCAGGTTTCAGTTGCTCATGGTCGGCCTCGCTGCCCAGCAGCACCAGGCTGCCGGAGACATATTCCGGGTCCAGCTCCCACTGCCGCCACAGCGATTGCTGGAACTGCTGGCTGCGCTGGGTGAGTGTCTCCAGTGCCGCCATCGTGGCTGTGGGTTCGCCGGCTTTGCGCAGGCGCCGCCCAGCCTGGCGCCATTGCCATAGCCAGCGCAGCTGGGCTGCGAGGTTTCCGGAGCCGGGGCGTGGCAAAGCCTGCCGGCCGGGAAGCGTGGGTGAGCGTTCTGTGGTGGAGAGGCCGGGGACGCTCCACGGTTGGAGCAGGCTGGGGCCCAGCCAGCCGGCATGTCCGAAGCTGGCTTCCTCGGCCACCGTGCCATGGCGCTCGTAGACGGTGACCTCGTGCCCGACCTGGGCCAGTGCGTGGGCTGTCGCAACGCCAATGCTGCCGGCGCCCACAATCGCGATGTTCATTTTGGGGTGGAATCTGCTGAAGTGCCTGAATTATCAAGCGGATGTAGCTATCACTACAGGAGTGTGTGGCGGATGCGGCAGCCGTGGCTATGCGGGGTGTGAGCGCTCGTTGGGTGCGAAGCCTCAGTCTTGGGATGGCGTATGCTAGAATCTTGCGGCTTTGCTAGGGGTTCACCCTGATTTTCTTCGGAATTGCCGGAGATCAGGTGATGGCTTTGGGGTGCGAGGTGTTCGTCATGAATGCCTGCCCATGCTTGCAACCCCCGTTGCAAAGTCAATCGCAAACCAGTCCCTTCAAGGTGTTGCTTCCTGTATCCAGGGGGCAATTGTCGGGCTGGATTTTAGACCTAACCTTTGAGGTATTCATATGTCCGTCACTATGCGCGATATGCTGGAAGCAGGCGTTCACTTCGGTCACCAGACCCGTTTCTGGAACCCCAAGATGGCCCCCTTCATCTTCGGCCACCGCAACAAGATCCACATCATCAACCTGGAAAAGTCGCTGCCGATGTTCCAGGACGCCCAGAAGTTCGTGAAGCAGCTGGCTTCCAACGGCGGCACCATCCTGATGGTCGGCACCAAGCGCCAGGCCCGCGAGCTGGTGGCTGCCGAAGCCCAGCGCGCTGGCGTTCCTTTCGTTGACCAGCGCTGGCTGGGCGGCATGCTGACCAACTTCAAGACCGTCAAGACGTCCATCAAGCGTCTGAAGGAAATGAAGGCCCAGCAGGAAGCCGGTCTGGAAGCCATGAGCAAGAAGGAACAGCTGATGTTCGTTCGCGAACTGGAAAAGCTGGAAAAGGACATCGGCGGCATTCAGGACATGAACAGCCTGCCCGACGCCATCTTCGTGATCGACGTGGGCTTCCACAAGATTGCCGTGGCCGAAGCCAAGAAGCTGGGCATCCCCCTGGTCGGCGTGGTTGACTCCAACCACAATCCCGAAGGCATCGACTATGTCATCCCCGGTAACGACGACTCTGCCAAGGCCGTGCAACTGTACGCCCAAGGCATCGCCGACGCGATCCTGGAAGGCCGCGCTGCTGCACTGACCGACGTGGTCAAGGCCGCATCCGGCGAGAGCGGTGACGAGTTCGTGGAAGTGGAAGAATCCGCTGCCTGATTGAGCTTGTCCGGCTGAGCGACCTCGTCGCCGAATAAAAAGCGGGGCTCAGGGTAGCCCCGTTTTTTTAAGCCGAAATCCTGTAACGAATCGAACTGACATTGGAGAAATACGATGGCTGCAATTACCGCAAGCATGGTGGCTGAACTGCGCGCAAAGACTGACGCGCCCATGATGGAGTGCAAGAAGGCCCTGACCGAAGCCGAAGGCGACCTGGTCAAGGCGGAAGAGCTGCTGCGCGTCAAGCTCGGCACCAAGGCTGGCAAGGCTGCCTCGCGCGTGACCGCCGAAGGCGTGATCGCTGCCTTCATCAATGGCAACCAGGGTGCCATGATCGAAGTCAACAGCGAAACCGACTTCGTGTCCAAGAACGACAGCTTCATCGCGATGGCCAACGCCGCCGCCAAGCTGGTCGCCGAGCAAAACCCCGCCGACGTGGCCGCGCTGAGCGCACTGGCCTATGAGCAGGACGGCTTCGGTCCCACGCTGGAAGACGTGCGCAAGGGCCTGATCGGCAAGATCGGCGAAAACATGTCCTTCCGCCGCTTCAAGCGCTTCGAAGGCTCCAGCCTGGCTTCCTACCTGCACGGCTCGCGCATCGGCGTGGTCGTCGAGTTCGACGGCGATGCCACGGCTGCCAAGGATGTCGCCATGCACGTGGCCGCCATGAAGCCCGTGTCCGTGACCAGCGCCGACGTGCCCGCCGAGCTGATCGAGAAGGAGCGTACCGTTGCTGCCGCCAAGGCTGCCGAGTCCGGCAAGCCTGCCGACATCGTCGCCAAGATGGTCGAAGGCTCGGTGCAGAAGTACCTGAAGGAAGTCTCGCTGGCCGACCAGGTCTTCGTGAAGGCTGCCGACGGCAAGCAGACCGTGGCCCAGATGCTCAAGGCCGCCAACACCAACGTCAAGGGCTTCACCCTGTACGTGGTCGGCGAAGGCATTGAAAAGAAGGTCGACGACTTCGCTGCCGAAGTGGCTGCCCAGGTGGCTGCCGCCAAGGCCGGCGCCTGATCCTTCCGGGCGACCGAACCGTTTCCTTCACCATCCATCATCATCCACCACTTCGGAGAAACACCATGACCCACGCCACACCGGCCCACAAGCGCATCCTGCTCAAGCTGTCCGGTGAGGCACTCATGGGGGATGACTCGTTCGGCATCAACCGTGCGACCATCGAGCGCATGGTTTCCGAAATTGCCGAGGTCACCAAGGTTGGTGTCCAGGTGGCGGTGGTGATCGGTGGGGGGAACATCTTTCGCGGCGTGGCTGGCGGCTCGGTCGGCATGGACCGTGCCACCGCCGACTACATGGGCATGCTGGCCACGGTCATGAATGCCCTGGCCCTGGCCGATGCCATGGACAAGCAGGGGCTGACAGCCCGCGTGATGTCGGCCATTGCCATCGAGCAGGTCGTGGAGCCCTATGTGCGCCCCAAGGCCCTGCAGTACCTCGAGGAGGGCAAGGTGGTGGTGTTCGCTGCCGGCACCGGCAACCCGTTCTTCACGACCGACACGGCCGCCGCGCTGCGTGGCGCTGAAATCGGCGCCGAGGTGGTGCTCAAGGCCACCAAGGTCGACGGTGTCTACACCGACGACCCGATGAAGAACCCCGACGCGACCCGCTACCACAAGCTGGCTTTCGACGAGGCCATCTCGCGCAACCTGGGCATCATGGACGCCACCGCCTTTGCGCTGTGCCGCGATCAGAAGCTGCCGATCCGGGTGTTCTCCATCGTCAAGCCCGGCGCGCTCAAGCGCGTGGTCATGGGCGAGGACGAGGGCACGCTGGTGTACGCTTGAGCGTTTTGATACCGCGTTACACAGCTCTTCAAGGAACAAGAACATGACGATTGCAGACATCAAGAAGACCACCGAGTCCAAGATGGGCCAGTCCATCGAAGCGCTCAAGAACAATCTTGCGCGCGTGCGCACCGGTCGTGCCAATCCATCGCTGCTGGACTCCATCCATGTGGAGTACTACGGCTCCATGGTGCCGCTGTCCCAGGTGGCCAACGTCACCCTGCTTGACGCGCGCACCATCAGCGTCCAGCCCTGGGAAAAGAGCATGTCGGCCAAGGTGGAGAAGGCCATCCGCGAAAGCGATCTGGGCCTGAACCCCGCCTCGCTGGGCGACCTGATCCGCGTGCCCATGCCTCCCATGAGCGAGGAGCGCCGCAAGGAAATGACCAAGCTGGCGCGCAATGAAGGCGAAGCTTCCAAGGTCGCCGTGCGCAACCTGCGCCGCGATGCCAACGAAGCCGTCAAGAAGCTGGTCAAGGACAAGGAAGCCTCGGAAGACGATCAAAAGCGTTGCGAAGCCGATGTCCAGAAGATGACCGACAAGCACATCGCCGAGATCGATACGCTGGTGGCGGCCAAGGAACAAGACATCATGGCGGTCTGAGGCGTCCTGCCTCATTTGCCTCAGGGTCCGTACCTTTGACCAAACAAGACTCCGGCGCGGTGCCGCGCCATATTGCCGTCATCATGGATGGCAATGGACGCTGGGCCAATCGCCGCTTTCTGCCGCGACTGGCCGGCCACAAGCAGGGCGTGGAATCACTGCGCCGCTGCGCCCGCGCCTGCGTTCAGCGCGGCGTGCAGGTCCTGACCGTCTTCGCTTTCTCTTCCGAGAACTGGAACCGTCCCGAAGAGGAGGTCTCCGGTCTCATGGGCCTGCTGGCCAATGCGCTTGCCAAGGAAGTGCAGCAACTGAGCCGCGACGGCGTGCGCCTGCATTTCATCGGTGACCGCAGTGGCCTGGGCGATAAAGTGTGCGCGGGCCTTGCGCAGGCCGAGACCGTCACTGCGCACAACAATCGCCTGGTTCTCAACGTCTGCTTCAACTACGGCGGACGCTGGGACATTGCACAGGCAGCTGCCCGGCTGGCAGAGAAGGGCGAGCCCATCACCCCGCAGAGCCTGGACCGCGCGCTCGCGCTGGCCCATGTGCCCGACCCGGATCTGCTGATCCGTACCGGCGGGGAAATGCGCATCAGCAACTTCCTGCTGTGGCAGGCTGCGTATTCCGAGCTTTTCTTCAGTGACAGCTTGTGGCCTGATTTCGATGAGGCCTGCCTGGACGAGGCCATCGCGGCTTTCGCTTCACGCGAGCGGCGCTTCGGCCAGACTTCCGCGCAAGTACAACAATCACAACCGACGTCGTCCCATCCGCAGACGTCCTGAACAAGGGGGAGCCATGCTCAAGCAGCGAGTCATCACCGCCCTGATCCTGCTGGCCATCCTGTTGCCTGCGCTGTTCTATCCCACGGGTATTCCGTTCGCCGTGGTCGTGCTCGTGCTCATGGCGGCAGGTGCCTGGGAATGGGGGCGTCTCAACGGCTTTGGCACCGCGGGCGCCATCGGCATAGGCGCCATCTGCACGGCGATGTGCCTGGGCGCCTGGGCTGCCGGCTGGCTGGAGCGTCCGCTGTCAGCGCTCTGGATTGTTGCCGGTGCTGCCTGGGTGCTGGGTGGCGGGGCGCTGCTGCGTGCCGGCGTGGCTGGCTGGCCTCGCATTGCAGCGCCTGTGCGCCTGGTCGGCGGAGTGCTGGCCTTGTGGCTGGCCTGGGTCGCCGTGGTGCAGGCGCGCATGATGGGCATCAACTTCCTGCTGTCGGTGCTGGTGCTGGTCTGGGTGGCCGATGTGTTCGCGTATTTCGCAGGACGGACCCTGGGCCTGAAATTCACCAAATCCAAGCTGGCTCCCACGATCAGCCCCGGCAAGAGCTGGGAAGGCGTATGGGGCGGCATGGCAGGCGTTCTGGTGCTGGCCTTGGTCTGGGTCTGGGCCGACCGCCACTACGCGGTGGCCGTGCCCAGTTTCTATTCATTGCTGCTGGCGCGCGGGGCCTGGTTCCTGCTGCTGGCGGTTGTTTTCATGGCCGCGATGAGCGTGGTCGGCGACCTGGTCGAATCCCTGGTCAAGCGCAGCGTCGGCGTCAAGGACAGCAGTGGCCTGCTGCCCGGTCATGGCGGCGTCCTCGACCGCGTCGATGCCCTGCTGCCGACCCTGCCGCTGGCCCTGATGCTTTCCTCTTTCGCGCATTCATGAAGCAGAAAATCACCGTCCTGGGCTCCACAGGCTCCATCGGTACCAATACGCTGGATGTGGTGGCGCGCCACCGCGATCACTACGAAGTCTTTGCGCTCAGCGCGGCCACGCAGGTGGACCTGATGCTGCGCCAGTGTGCCGAATTCAAGCCCCGCTACGCCGTCATGGCCAGCGCGCCGCATGCAAGGCTGCTGGCTGAGCAGCTGCGCAGCAATGGATTGGCCACCGAAGTGCTGCAGTCGCCTGACGCGCTGGAGCAGATCGCCTCGCATCCTGAAGCCGATGCCGTCATGGCGGCCATCGTCGGTGCGGCGGGCCTGGCGCCTTGCCTGGCTGCCGCACGCGCCGGCAAGCGTCTGCTGCTGGCCAACAAGGAGGCGCTGGTGGTTGGCGGTGCACTGTTCATGGACACCGTCAAGCGCCACGGCGCAACGCTGCTGCCCATTGACAGTGAGCACTCGGCCATCTTCCAGTGCCTGCCCGAAGACCGCACCAGTTGGCCCGATCGCGTGGACAGTCTGCTGCTCACAGCCTCGGGCGGGCCTTTTCGCCTGCGCGATCCGTCCACCCTGTCCGAGATCACGCCGGAGCAGGCCTGCGCGCACCCGAATTTCTCCATGGGGCGCAAGATCTCCGTGGACTCGGCCACCATGATGAACAAGGCGCTGGAGGTGATCGAGGCCCGCTGGCTGTTCGACATGGCGCCTGACAAGATCAAGGTCGTCATCCATCCGCAGCAGATCGTGCACTCCATGGTGCAGTTCAAGGATGCTTCGGTGCTCGCGCAACTGGGTACGCCCGACATGCGCGTGCCCATCGCCTGCGGCCTGGCCTGGCCCCGCCGCATCGCCAGCGGTGCGGCGCCCCTGGATTTCGCCAAGCTGTCGGCCCTGACCTTCGAGGCGGCGGATGCCGTGCGCTTTCCGGGCCTGCACCTTTCCTGGCAGGCGCTGCACGCCAGCGAGGGAACCACGGCGGTTCTCAACGCTTCCAACGAAGTCGCCGTTGCCGCCTTCTTGGAGCGGCGCCTGGCATTTGACCGTATCCACGCTGTGAATTTGCGCACGCTCGAGACCTTGCTGCCGCCTACACTGGGCAGCCTGGAAGACCTGCTGGCCCTGGACGCGCAGGCGCGCGAAATCGCGCAGACCGTGGCGCGGCAGTGGCAGCTGTGATGCCGGCTTCGCAGGTCAGGATGGTTTTCTTGATGGGCCTGCGGCGGAATCCAGAGGCGCATTGGATTCAAAGGAGTATCAATTGTTGCTGACCGTTGTCGCATTCGTGGTCGCACTGGGCTTGCTGATTGCCGTGCATGAGTGGGGCCACTACCGCGTCGCCGTGGCTTGCGGCGTGAAGGTGCTTCGCTTTTCCGTCGGATTCGGCCGCCCCATCCTGCGATGGAAGCGCAAGGGTTCGGACACGGAATTTGTCATCGGTGCACTGCCCCTTGGCGGCTATGTGCGCATGCTCGATGAGCGTGAGGGCGAGGTGCCTGCCGACCAACGCCATCTGGCATTCAACACCCAGCCGCTGCGTGCGCGTGCAGCCATCGTGGCCGCAGGCCCCGTGGCCAATCTCGTGCTGGCCATTGCGCTGCTGGCCATCGTCAATTGGGTCGGCATGCAGGAGCCCGTTGCACGGCTGGCAACACCGCCAGCAGGCACGGTGCTGCAAATGGCGGGTGT
Source organism: Delftia sp. 11MD (assembly GCF_050907895.1). NCBI lineage: Bacteria > Pseudomonadati > Pseudomonadota > Betaproteobacteria > Burkholderiales > Comamonadaceae > Delftia > Delftia sp. 11MD. The sequence continues at coordinate 1,929,573 of NZ_CP194333.1, forward strand.
TCAAGGCGGCGATCGCGTTTTGCGCATGGCTTTGGGTGACCAGGAATGGGAAGAGGTCCGCTCCATCAATGATCTGCGCTGGACGCTGACCCGTGCAGCGCTCGATGACGAGTCCGTGCGCATGGAGGTGCTCCAGGCCCGCCGCACCGCCCCGTCCGAACTGCGGCTCGCGCTGGCTGGTCAGGTTCAGGGCGAGCCCGATGCCGCCTTCTTCGAGCGCCTGGGCTTGCTTGGCCCCTGGACGCAGCCCGTGCTGGACAAGGTGATTGCCGGTGGTGCCGCTGAGAAGGCGGGCCTGCGCCAGGGCGATCTGGTTTTGCGCGTGGGTGGCACCTCGGTGGACGATGGCACGCAGTTGCGCAATCTCATCCGCAAGATGGGCGCATCGGGCCAGGTCCAGCAGCAGATCTGGCTGGTGGAGCGCGAGGGGCGGCAGTTGCAGATCCCGGTGCTGCCCGACCTGGGCCGATCGGAAGACGGCAAGGAAAGCATCGCCCGCATCGGCGCCTACATCGGCAGCGCCCCGGAAATGGCGCTGGTGCAGCGCGGTCCGCTGGAGGGTCTGTGGGCCGGCGTGCAGCGCACCTGGGAGCTGTCGTCGCTGACACTGCGCATGATGGGCCGCATGGTGATCGGCGAGGCCTCGCTCAAGAACATCAGCGGGCCCCTGACCATTGCCGACTACGCGGGGCGTTCGGCCAGCATGGGCCTGGTCCAATATCTCTCGTTCCTGGCGCTGATCAGCATCAGCCTGGGGGTTCTCAACTTGCTCCCCCTGCCGGTGCTCGATGGTGGGCACCTGATGTATTATCTTTGGGAGGGCGTGACTGGCCGAAGCGTGTCGGAAGTCTGGGCCGGACGCTTGCAGCGTGCAGGCGTGGCGGTTTTGATGATGATGATGTCCGTCGCCTTTTTCAACGATATCAACCGGCTTTGGGGCTAACTTTTCAGCCGTTTTCGGCAAGCCGCAGCGGCGGCAAATCCATTCATGACTAAACGTATCAATCGCCTGGGCGTGCGCGCTGCATCGACCCTGGCTGCCATGGTTTTGGCTGCCAATGCAGCCTGGGCACTGGAGCCCTTCCGCGTACAGGACATCCGCATCGAAGGTCTTCAGCGCGTGGAGCCGGGCACGGTCTTCGCTTCCATCCCCCTGCGCGTGGGTGACCAGTATGACGACGACAAGGGTGCAGCCGCCATCCGCTCGCTGTTCGCACTGGGCCTGTTCAAGGACATCCGCCTGGAAGCCAACGGCAACGTGCTCGTCGTCGTCGTTGAAGAACGCCCGACCATCGCCGAAGTGAACTTCGCCGGCACCAAGGAATTCGACAAGGAAACCCTGCAAAAGGCCATGCGCGATGTGGGCCTGGCCGAGGGGCGTCCGTTCGACAAGGCACTTGCCGACCGCGCGGAGCAGGAGCTCAAGCGCCAGTACATCAACCGCAGCCTGTATGGCGCCGAAGTCGTCACGACGGTCACGCCCATCGAGCGCAACCGCGTCAACCTGACCTTCACGGTGACCGAAGGTGATCCCGCCCGTATCAACGAGATCCATATCGTCGGTAACAAGGCCTTCAGCGAATCCACGCTCAAGGACCTTTTTGACCAGGACACCGGCAACTGGATGAGCTGGTACACCAAGTCGGACCGCTATGCGCGCAACAAGCTCAACGCCGACCTGGAAACGCTGCGCTCCTACTACCTGCAGCGTGGCTACCTGGAATTCCGCGTGGACTCCACCCAGGTGGCGATCTCGCCCGACAAGCAGACCATCTCGCTGACCCTGAACATCCATGAAGGCGAGCGTTTCGTGGTCTCCGGCGTCAAGCTGGAAGGCAACTACCTGGACCGCGACGACGAATTCAAGTCCCTGGTCAAGATCAAGCCCGGCGAGCCCTACAACGCCGATCAGGTCACGGCAACGACCAAGGCCTTTACCGAGCACTTCGGCAACTTCGGCTTTGCCTTCGCGCGCGTCGAGGCCGTGCCGGACATCGACCGTGCGACCAACCGGGTGGCCCTGGTGCTGCACGCCGAGCCTTCTCGCCGCGCCTATGTGCGACGCATCAATCTCAGCGGCAACAACCGCACGCGCGACGAAGTGATCCGCCGCGAATTCCGCCAGTACGAGGCTTCCTGGTACGACGGCGACAAGATTCGCCTGTCGCGCGACCGGGTGGACCGTCTGGGCTTCTTCACCGAAGTCAACGTCGAAACCCAGGAAGTGCCGGGTTCGCCTGATCAGGTGGATCTGGTCATCTCGGTGGCTGAAAAGCCCACCGGCTCGCTGCAGCTGGGCGCTGGTTTTTCCAGCGCTGAAAAGGTTTCGCTGTCCTTCGGCATCAAGCAGGAAAACGTGTTCGGCTCGGGCAACTACCTGGGCGTGGACGTGAACACCAGCAAGTACCGCCGCACCATGGTGCTGTCGACCACGGACCCGTACTTCACGGACACCGGCATCTCGCGCACCTACGACCTGTACTACCGCACTGACCGTCCCTACTACGACGATGCGGCCTACAAGATCGTCACCTCGGGCGGCAGCGTCCGCTTTGGCGTTCCCTTCAGCGAGATCGACACCGTTTACTTCGGCGGCGGCGTTGAACGCTCCGAAATCAAGCCCGGCACCTACCTGCCCCAGGCGTACAAGGACTATGCCGACAAGTACGGCTACTCCAACACGGGCATACCGCTGACCCTGGGCTGGTCGCGCGACAGCCGTGACAGCGCGCTGGCGCCCAACTCCGGTCTCTACCAGCGCCTGAACACCGAGTGGTCGGTGGGTGGCGAGGCCCGCTATGTGCGAGCCAACTACCAGATCCAGCAGTACATCCCTCTGAGCAAGAAGTACACGCTGGCACTGAACGGTGAACTGGGCTACGGAAAGGGCCTCAATGGCCGTCCGTTCCCGCTGTTCAAGAATTTCTTCTCGGGCGGCCTGGGTTCGGTGCGTGGCTTCGAGCAGGGCTCGCTGGGTCCGCGCGACACCAAGGAAAACCTGGCGCTTGGCGGCTCCAAGAAGGTGACATTGAACGCCGAGTTCATGGTTCCGTTCCCTGGTGCCGGCAATGACAGGACTTTGCGTCTTTTTACATTCCTCGATGTGGGCAATGTCTACGGAGCCAACGAGAACTTCGATCTCGGGGAGCTGCGGGCATCCACGGGCCTGGGCATCAGCTGGATTTCCCCGCTGGGTCCCCTGCGCCTGGCCTTTGCTCAACCCATCCGCAAGCAGACCGGGGATAAAATCCAGCGACTGCAATTCCAAATCGGAACCTCTTTCTAATGAAATCTCTATCTAGCCATTTTTCCCTGGCTGTGCTGCTTGGCGCCATGGCCGTTTCCGCGCACGCCCAGGAGTTCAAGGCCGGCTTTGTGAATACGGATCGCATCTTCCGTGAAGCATCGACTGCCAAGGCTGCGCAGTCCAAGCTGGAGCAGGAATTCTCCAAGCGTGAGAAGGAGCTGATTGACCAGGGCAACTCGCTCAAGAGCGCTTCGGAGAAGTTCGAGCGTGAAGCTCCCACTATGGCCGAAAGCCAGCGCGTCTCGCGCCAGCGCCAACTGGTGGATCAGGACCGCGAGTTCCAGCGCAAGCGCCGTGAGTTCCAGGAAGACCTGAACTCCCGCAAGAACGAAGAACTGGCCCAGGTGCTGGAACGCGCCAACAAGGTGGTCAAGCAAGTGGCTGAATCCGAGAAGTACGACGTCATCCTTCAGGAAGCCGTCTACATCAACCCCAAGTACGACATCACTGACAAGGTGATCAAGGCGCTGAACGGCGGCGGCAAGTAAGCCAGCTGTCCAGGGCTGCATGCCGTGAGCGTATTGTTGGGCCAGATCCTCGATGCACTCGGTGGCGAGTTGGTCGGTGGCGAAAGGGAGATGTCCATCTCCCGCATCGCACCGCTGGACTCTGCCGGGGCCGGGGATCTCAGTTTTCTGAGCAACCCCCGCTACCGCCAGCAACTGGCCGCCTCCGAGGCGGCCTGCGTTATTGTGGCGCCCGCCATGCGCGAGCTGGCGCAGCAGCGGGGTGCCTGCATCGTGGTCCCTGATCCGTATGCGTATTTCGCCAGGGCCACGCAGTGGTGGAAGCGAAACTGCAGGTCCGTGGCGCCGGCCGGTATCCATCCGAGCGCCGTGGTGCACGAGAGCGCCATCGTTGATGCATCGGCCACCATTGGCCCGCTGTGCGTGGTCGAGGAGGGTGCCACGATCGGTGCCCACACCGTGCTCAAGTCGCGCGTCACCATTGGCGAGAACTGCCATGTGGGCGCGCGCTGTCTGCTGCATTCCGGCGTGGTGCTGGGGGCGGACGGCTTTGGGTTCGCGCCCGAGAACGGCGCATGGGTGAAGATCGAGCAGCTCGGCGGCGTGCGGATCGGCGACGATGTGGAAATCGGCGCCAATACCTGCATAGACCGGGGTGCGCTGGACGACACGGTGATAGAGGATGGGGTCAAGCTCGACAACCTGATCCAGATCGGTCACAACGTGCACGTCGGCAAGCATACGGCCATGGCCGGCTGCGTGGGGGTGGCCGGCAGCGCGCGCATTGGCGCGCATTGCACCGTGGGAGGCGGGGCCATCGTGCTGGGCCATCTGCAGCTGGCTGACCGGGTGCATATTTCGGCAGCGACGGTAGTGACCCGTTCGCTGACACAATCAGGTGTTTACACGGGCATGTTTCCCGTGGATGAAAACGCCAAATGGGAAAAAAATGCTGCGACGCTGAAGCAGCTGCACTCCATGCGCGATCGCATCAAGGCCCTGGAGCGGCAACTGCAGCAATCGGCGGATCAAGGCCATAACGGAACGCAATGATGGATATTCACGCAATTCTCAAGCAACTGCCCCACCGCTACCCCTTCCTGCTGGTGGACAAGGTCACGGAGCTTGAGCGCAATACACGCATCAAGGCGATCAAGAACGTCACGTTCAACGAGCCCTATTTCATGGGCCATTTCCCGGGCCGCCCTGTCATGCCTGGCGTGCTCATCCTGGAGGCGCTGGCGCAGGCGGCCGGCCTTCTGGCCTTCGATGCGATGGGCCAGGTTCCGGATGAGAACAACATCTACTACTTCGTGGGCATCGACGGAGCGCGCTTCAAGCGTCCCGTGGAGCCGGGCGACCAGCTGGTGCTGGAGATCACCATCGACCGTGTGCGCGGCGGCATCTGGAAGTTCAAGGGCGTGGCTCGCGTCGAAGACGAAGTGGCCTGCGAAGCCGAGCTGATGTGCACCATGCGCAACGTGGGCTGACGGGCGCATGGCTGGCATTGAACGCATCCATCCCACGGCACTGATAGATTCCGCTGCGCAGCTGGATTCGTCGGTGTCGGTCGGCGCCTATGCCGTCATCGGACCGCATGTGGAAATCGGCGCCGGCACCACCATCGGCGCGCATTGCGTTGTCGAAGGCCATACCCGCATTGGCTGCGACAACCGGATTTTCCAGTTCGCGTCCCTGGGCGCGCAGCCCCAGGACAAGAAGTACGCAGGCGAGCCTACCCGGCTGGTTATCGGCGATCGCAATACGGTGCGGGAGTTCTGTACCTTCAACACCGGTACCGTGCAGGACCAGGGCGTCACGGCCATCGGCGACGACAACTGGATCATGGCCTATGTGCATGTGGCCCATGACTGCGTTGTCGGCAGCCACACCATCCTGGCCAACAACGCCACTCTGGCCGGCCACGTGCACGTGGGCGACCATGTCATCCTGGGCGGCCTGACGGGTGTGCACCAGTTCACCAAGGTGGGCGCCCATGCCATGGCCGGCTTTGCCAGCCATATCTCGCAGGATGTGCCGCCCTTCATGATGGTGGATGGCAATCCGCTGGCCGTGCGCGGCTTCAATATCGAAGGCTTGCGCCGTCGCGGCTTCGGGCCGCAGCGCATTCAGGCCGTCAAGCAGATGCACCGTCTGCTGTACCGCCAGGGACTGACCCTTGAAGCTGCGCGAGAAGCCATTGCTTCGCTGGAGGGTGAACTGCCCGAGGCCGCGGCCGATGTATCGCTGATGCTGGATTTCCTGGCGGCTTCGACCCGGGGCATTGCGCGCTGATCTGGCGCGCGAAAGGACGGCATGACAGAGAACGCGGCGCCATCGGCGCGCCTGAGTCCATCGATTGCCATGGTCGCCGGAGAAACCTCTGGCGACCTGCTGGCGTCCTTGCTCCTGGGGGGGCTGCAGTCCCGCTGGCCAGAGGCCTCGGCCTTTGGCATCGGCGGGCTGCAGATGCAGCAGCGCGGCTTTGAAGCCTGGTGGTCCAGCGAGCGCTTGGCCGTGCATGGATACAGCTGGGAAGTGTTTCGCCGGCTGGCCGAGATTCTGAATATCCGACGCCAGCTGCGTCAGCGACTGCTCCAGCAGCGGCCGGCCGTCTTTGTCGGCATCGACGCGCCGGACTTCAACCTGGGGCTGGAAACCGATCTGCGTGCTGCGGGCATCAAGACCGTGCATTTCGTCTGTCCTTCGATCTGGGCCTGGCGTGCCGATCGCGTCGACAAGATCCGCCGCGCGGCCGATCATGTCCTGTGCATCTTCCCCTTTGAGCCCGAGTTGCTGGCCCGCCATGGCATAGACGCGACCTACGTGGGCCATCCCCTGGCCAGCGTGATTCCGCTGCAGCCCGACCGCGCAGCTGCGCGCCGCCGGTTAGGGCTGCCCGAAGATGGTCTGGTGCTGGCCGTGCTGCCCGGCAGTCGGCGCTCTGAAATACGTTACCTGGCTGCCCGCTTCTTTCAGGCGGCAGCTTTGGTTCGGAAGGCGCTGCCAGCTATTAAAATAGTAGTGCCTGCTGTGCCTTCGCAATTCGACGAGCTGCAGCGCATTGCCGCGCAAGCCGGCATGGCTTCGTCGCTGCACATCGTGTGCGGCCAGTCCCATGACGCATTGGCAGCCTGTGACGTGACGCTGATAGCCAGTGGCACGGCCACGCTGGAAGCCGCCTTGTACAAGCGGCCCATGGTGATCGGCTACAACATGCACCCGTGGAGCTGGCGTCTGATGCGTGGCAAGCAACTGCAGCCCTGGGTGGGCCTGCCCAACATCCTGTGCGGCGATTTCGTCGTGCCCGAGCTGATCCAGGATGCGGCAACGCCCCAGGCGCTGAGCGCGGCCGTGCTGCAATGGCTGCAGGCCTGCGAGCATTCCCCTTCAACCGTCGAAGCGCTGGTACAGCGCTTCACAGCGCTGCACCATGAATTGCGGCGCGATACTGCCGAACTGGCCGCCCATGCGATCGAGAAAATCATTGCCCCCACTGCCGCCTGAACAGGCGTGCCTGCCCTGGCATCCGCCGGGGTTGGTTGCGGGCGTGGACGAAGCGGGCCGCGGCCCGTTGGCCGGCCCCGTGGTGGCCGCCGCTGTCATTCTTGACGATCTCCATCCCATCGAGGGCCTGAACGATTCCAAGAAGCTCACGGCTGCGCGCCGCGAGGCACTCTATGACGAGATCCGTGCCAAGGCGCTGTGCTGCAGCATTGCCGAGGCCTCGGTCGAAGAGATCGATCGCCTGAACATCCTGCAGGCCACGCTGCTGGCCATGCGCCGCGCGGTGCTGGGCCTGCGATTGAAGCCGGTACTGGTTCTGGTGGATGGCAACCAGTTGCCCGTGCTGGATGTGCAGGCCGAGGCCATCGTCAAGGGCGACGCCCTGGTGCAGTCCATCTCGGCGGCCTCCATTCTTGCCAAGGTCACGCGGGATCGGTGGTGCCAGCGCCTGCATGAGCAATACCCGGAATACGGCTTCGACGGCCACAAGGGCTATGGCACGGCGGCCCATCTTGCCGCGCTGCGCCTGCATGGCGCCTGCCAGGAGCACCGACGAACCTTCGCGCCCGTGGCCCATGTCGTGAGCATTGCCCGCAGGGCCGAGCCGCTGGCAGCCGCCCGCGTGGCCGCTGCGGCGCAGGGCGCGCAGGCCTTGCTGCTGTCGGCCTGAGCGCCTTCGCTTTCTGCGCCCGTGGCGCTGTTCTTCGCTGTTCTCTTTGCCCGGAAGCCTTGCCATGAGCCTACAACCTGCCGCTACATCGATCCAGTCCCGTGACAACGCCCTGGTCAAGGATTTGCGAAGGCTTGCCCAGGACAGCGGGGCCTACCGCAAACAAGGACGTGTCTGGCTGGAGGGGGACCATCTGTGCCGTGCTGCCCTGGCGCGCGGCATGCAGCCCGCCGTGGCCGTGGTGGCCGAGTCCTTCTGGCCTCAGGTGCCGCTGGAGTGGGTGCAGGGCGCAGGCAAGTGCGTGGTGCTGTCCGATGCCGTGTTTGCCGAGGTCAGCGGACTGGAGTCTCCGGCGCGCATCGGCTTTCTGATGGACTGGCAGGCGTCGGCGGCCGTGCGTGCCGGCGTGGCCACCGTGGTGCTCGACCGTGTGCAGGACGCAGGCAACGTGGGCTCCATTCTTCGCAGTGCGGCCGCTTTCGGCTTCGGCCAGATCGTGGCCTTGAAGGGCACGGCTGCGCTGTGGAGCCAGAAGGTGCTGCGCGCCGGAATGGGCGCGCATTTCGGGCTGCACCTGGTGGAGTCGGCGTCACCCGAGGATCTGAATGCGCTTGGCTTGCCCCTGATTGTGACCAGTTCCCATCAAGGTGAACTGATCCAGAGCGCCGCTCTGCCCTGGCCGTGTGCCTGGGCCATGGGCCATGAAGGGCAGGGCGTTGGCGAGGCGCTGATGCAGCAGGCGGCGCAGCATGTGCGCATCGGCCAGCCGGGTGGTGAAGAGTCTCTGAACGTGGCTGCGGCAGCGGCGATATGCCTGCACGCAAGCAGCGTGAGTGCCGGCTCACGTCAAGGGTAATCCCGCCTCCTGTCAGGAGGCTGAAGCGCGACCAGCCTATAATGGGCGGCTTTCAAGCATTCCACAATACGCCTAGCGACGCTTCCTCGCCACCCCCTGCAGACAAGCTGTAAACCGCACGGACCCGTCCGTGCGGCACGCTGGGCGTAACCGTAATTAGAACCGGAGAACCCAGTGCTTTTGTCTCTCAAGGGAGCATTCCCATCCGCCATCCTGGCGCTCGCAGACGGCACGGTCTTTGTTGGCAACTCGATCGGTGCGCAAGGCACCACGGTTGGTGAAGTCGTTTTCAACACGGCAATCACCGGCTACCAGGAAATCCTCACCGACCCCAGCTACTGCCAGCAGATCGTGACGCTCACGTATCCGCACATCGGCAACTACGGCGTCAACGCAGAGGATGTCGAGGCTGGCAAGGTCCATGCGGCGGGCCTGATCATCAAGAACCTTCCGCTGCTGGCCAGCAACTTCCGCAAGTCCGAGACCCTGCCCGACTACCTAACGCGCAGCGGCACGGTGGCGATTGCGAACATCGACACGCGCAAGCTCACACGGCTGCTGCGCGACAAGGGCGCACAAAACGGCGCCATCGTCGGTTTGGCCGCTGGCGAAGAAGTGACCCAGGCGCGCATCGACGAGGCACTGGCTGCGGCCAAGGCGGCCCCCAGCATGAAGGGCCTGGATCTGGCCCAGGTAGTGAGCGCTGCCCAACAGTACGAATGGACGGAAACCGAGTGGAAGCTGGGCGAAGGCTACGGCCAGCAGCAGGCCCCGCGTTTCCATGTGGTGGCCTATGACTTCGGCGTGAAGTTCAACATCCTGCGCATGCTGGCCGAGCGCGGCTGCAAGCTGACCGTGGTGCCGGCCAAGACGCCCGCCAAGGATGTGCTGGCACTCAACCCCGACGGCGTTTTCCTGTCCAACGGCCCTGGCGACCCGGAGCCCTGCGACTACGCCATTGCCGCCACCAAGGAGCTGGTGGAGTCCGGCAAGCCCGTCTTCGGCATCTGCCTGGGTCACCAGATCATGGCCCTGGCCGCTGGCGCCAAGACCTTCAAGATGGCCAACAGCCACCACGGCGCCAACCACCCCGTCAAGGACCTGGACAACGGCCGCGTGAGCATCACCAGCCAGAACCACGGGTTTGCGGTGGAGATGGAGTCCCTGCCCGACACGCTGCGCGCCACGCACATCAGCCTGTTCGACGGCACGCTGCAAGGCCTTGAGCACAAGGACAAGCCTGCGTTCTGCTTCCAGGGCCACCCCGAGGCCTCCCCCGGCCCGCACGATATCGCCTACCTGTTTGACCGCTTCACGGCGCTGATGGAGAAACACAAAAATGCCTAAGCGCACCGACCTCAAAAGCATCCTGATCATTGGCGCCGGTCCCATCGTCATCGGCCAGGCCTGCGAGTTTGACTACTCCGGCGTGCAGGCCTGCAAGGCGTTGCGCGAAGAGGGCTACAAGGTCATCCTGATCAACAGCAACCCTGCCACGATCATGACCGACCCGGCCACGGCCGACGTCACCTACATCGAGCCCATCACCTGGCAGACGGTCGAGAAGATCATCGCCAAGGAGCGTCCCGACGCCATCCTGCCGACCATGGGCGGCCAGACCGCGCTGAACTGCGCGCTGGACCTGTGGCGCAACGGCGTGCTGCACAAGTACAAGGTCGAGCTGATCGGCGCCACGCCCGAGGCCATCGACAAGGCCGAGGACCGCCTCAAGTTCAAGGATGCGATGACGCGCATCGGCCTGGGTTCGGCACGCTCGGGCATCGCCCATTCGATGGACGAAGCCTGGGCCGTGCAAAAGGAAATGGGCTTTCCCACCGTCATCCGCCCCAGCTTCACGCTGGGCGGCACGGGCGGCGGCATTGCCTACAACCCCGAAGAGTTCGAGACCATCTGCAAGCGCGGCCTGGAAGCGTCGCCGACCAATGAGCTACTGATCGAGGAATCGCTGCTCGGCTGGAAGGAGTACGAGATGGAAGTCGTCCGCGACAAGGCGGACAACTGCATCATCATCTGCTCCATCGAGAACCTGGACCCCATGGGCGTGCACACCGGCGACTCGATCACCGTGGCGCCCGCGCAGACGCTGACCGACAAGGAATACCAGATCATGCGCAACGCCTCGCTGGCGGTGCTGCGCGAGATCGGTGTGGACACGGGTGGCTCCAACGTGCAGTTCTCGGTGAATCCGAAGGACGGTCGCATGATCGTCATCGAGATGAACCCGCGCGTGTCGCGCTCCTCGGCGCTGGCCTCCAAGGCCACGGGCTTCCCCATCGCCAAGGTCGCTGCCAAGCTGGCCGTGGGCTACACGCTGGACGAACTCAAGAACGACATCACGGGCGGCAAGACGCCTGCGTCGTTCGAGCCCTCGATCGACTACGTGGTCACCAAGATCCCGCGTTTCGCATTCGAGAAGTTCCCGGCTGCCGATAACCGCCTGACCACGCAGATGAAGTCCGTGGGCGAGGTCATGGCCATTGGCCGCACCTTCCAGGAATCCTTCCAGAAGGCGCTGCGCGGCCTGGAAGTCGGCGTGGACGGCATGAACGAAAAGACCCAGGACCGCGAGATCCTCGAAAAGGAACTCGGCGAACCAGGTCCGGACCGCATCTGGTATGTGGGTGACGCCTTTGCTGCCGGCTGGACGCTGGACGAAGTGCACAACATCACCAAGATCGACAAGTGGTTCCTCGTGCAGATCGAAGAGATCGTCAAGATCGAACTCGAACTGGACAAGGTCTACGAGGAAAAGGGCGATGCCGCGCTGGCTGCATTGGACGCCACCACGCTGCGCACGCTCAAGCAAAAGGGCTTCTCCGACCGCCGCCTTGCCAAGCTGCTGCACAGCACCGACAAGGCCGTGCGCGAGGCGCGCAAGGCACTGGGCGTGCGCCCCGTGTTCAAGCGCGTGGACACCTGCGCTGCCGAGTTCGCCACCGACACGGCCTACATGTACTCCACCTATGACGAGGAGTGCGAAGCCGAGCCGACGGACAAGAAAAAGATCATGGTGCTGGGCGGTGGCCCGAACCGCATCGGCCAGGGCATCGAGTTCGACTACTGCTGCGTGCATGCCGCGCTCGCCATGCGCGAGGACGGCTATGAAACCATCATGGTCAACTGCAACCCCGAAACCGTGTCCACCGACTACGACACCTCGGACCGTCTGTACTTCGAGCCGCTGACGCTGGAAGACGTGCTCGAAGTCGTGGCTGTCGAGAAGCCGGTCGGCGTCATCGTGCAGTACGGTGGCCAGACGCCCCTGAAGCTCGCCCTGGGCCTGGAAAAGGAAGGCGTGCCCATCATCGGCACCACGCCCGACATGATCGACGCGGCCGAAGACCGCGAGCGCTTCCAGAAGCTGCTGCATGAGCTGGGCCTGCGCCAGCCGCCCAATGCCACGGCCCGTACCGAGCCCGAAGCGCTGGAAAAGGCGGCCGGCCTGGGCTACCCCCTGGTCGTGCGTCCCAGCTATGTGCTGGGTGGCCGTGCCATGGAAATCGTGCATGAGCAGCGTGACCTGGAGCGCTACATGCGCGAAGCCGTCAAGGTCAGCAATGACTCGCCCGTGCTGCTGGACCACTTCCTGTCCAACGCCATCGAGTGCGATGTGGACTGCGTGCGTGACCGCGAAGGCGCCGTCTTCATCGGCGGCGTGATGGAGCACATCGAGCAGGCCGGCGTGCATTCGGGCGATTCCGCCTGCTCGCTGCCGCCTTACTACCTCAAGCCCGAGACCGTGGCCGAGATCAAGCGCCAGACGGCTGCCATGGCCAACGCGCTGAGCGTGGTCGGCCTGATGAACGTGCAGTTCGCCATCAAGGAAACGGCCGATGGCGACGTGATCTACGTGCTGGAAGTCAATCCGCGTGCCTCGCGCACCGTGCCCTTCGTCTCCAAGGCCACGGGCATCCAGCTGGCCAAGGTGGCTGCGCGCTGCATGGCCGGCGACACGCTGGCCCAGCAAGGCATCACCAAGGAAGTCACGCCGCCGTACTTCAGCGTCAAGGAAGCCGTCTTCCCGTTCGTGAAGTTCCCGGGCGTGGACACCATCCTCGGCCCCGAGATGAAGTCCACCGGCGAAGTCATGGGCGTGGGCAAGACCTTTGGCGAAGCCTTCGTCAAGAGCCAGCTGGGCGCCGGCGTGGCACTGCCCACCCAGGGCAAGGTCTTCCTGACCGTGAAGAACGCCGACAAGCCGCGCGCCGTGGCCGTGGCCAAGGAACTGGCTGCCATGGGCTTCGTGCTGTGCGCCACGCGCGGCACGGCAGCGGCCATCTCCGAGGCAGGTATCGAAGTGCAGCTCGTCAACAAGGTGACCGAGGGCCGCCCCCACATCGTGGACATGATCAAGAACGGCGAGATCGCCATGGTCATCAACACGGTGGAAGAGCGCCGCAACGCCATCGCCGACTCGCGCGCCATCCGCACCAGCGCCCTGCTGGCGCGCGTGACCACCTTCACCACCATCTTCGGTGCCGAAGCCGCCGTCGAAGGCATGAAGTCCATGGGCAACATGGATGTGCACTCCGTCCAGGAACTGCACGCCCAGCTGCAGACGGCCTGATCCTTCCGCACTGCCGCCCCTCGTTTCTGACGAGGTGCAGCCGGCGGCACTGTCCGACAGTGCCGCCGGGTTTTCCCACCGAAGCTGGTGGTCAAACGCGGCATAATGGACCACATGACTTGATGAAACCGCCGCGCGGCAACGTGCGGCGGTTTGCTTTTGGGGCGCAGGCCCTGCCGCCATACTGCCGGCCCGCCTGTGCCAAAGAAGCCGCGCAACGCGCGGCGTTTGCTGCACATGGAGACTTTTCAATGGCCACCATTCCCATCACCAAGCGCGGAGCCGAGAAACTCAAGGACGAGCTGCACCGTCTGAAGACCGTGGAGCGTCCTTCCATCATCCAGGCCATCGCCGAGGCCCGTGCCCAGGGCGATCTGAGCGAAAACGCCGAGTACGAGGCCGCCAAGGACCGCCAAGGCTTCATCGAGGGCCGCATTGCCGAGGTAGAGAGCAAGCTGTCCGCAGCCCAGATCATCGATCCTTCCGCCGTGGATGCCGGCGGCCGCGTGGTCTTCGGTGCAACGGTTGAACTCGAAGACGAGGACAGCGGCGACACGGTCAAGTACCAGATCGTCGGCGAGGACGAGGCCGATCTCAAGCTGGGCCTGATCAACGTCTCCAGCCCCATCGCACGCGCGCTGATCGGCAAGGAAGAAGGCGATACCGCTGTCGTGCAGGCACCGGGCGGCGAGCGCCGCTATGAAGTGGTGTCGGTGCGCTACCTCTGATGCGTCGGTGCCTGTGCCTCGATCGTTGAGGAAGGCTTAAGCCCATGAGCAACCTGTACGAGCGCGTCCCCCTGCTGGCCGCTGCCCTGTGGTGGGGCAGCCTGTCGGCCATCGGCTTCATGGCCGTACCCATGCTGTTCGCCCACTTGCCCACGCCGGCTGTCGCGGGCTTCATGGCTGCCAAGCTGTTTGCCGCGCAGACCTGGGTGTCCATCGCCTGCGCGGCCGTGCTGCTGGTCCTGTCCCGGCGCAGCAAGGAGTCGGTCCTGCAGCCCTGGGCCAAGGCCTGCCTGGGCTTTGTGATCGCAGGCATGCTGCTGGCATTTGTCGTCCAGTACGGCGTGTCGCCGCGCATCGTTGCACGCGACAACCTCAAGCTGTGGCACAGCGTGGGCACGGTGATGTATGCGCTGCAGTGGCTGTGTGCGCTCGTCGTGCTGTGGCGCATAGGCCGTTCGTCTCAAGCGAACACCCGGGCCACGGCCTGATCCCGGTCCTGCCGGTTCGGCACCATACCAAACAAAAACGCCCGCAAGCGCGGGCGTTTTTTGTGGGTCGAGCTGCTCACTCGTGCCAGTGCTCGGCCACCCAGGTGGCAGGCCGGATATAGCGAAAGCGCCGATTGCGCCGGCCGGCCAACGCGTCAGGCGGGTTGCATTCGCCGTGGAAGATCACCACGCGCGCACCATCCGGCACGAAGGGCGGCTTCCAGTAGTTCGTCGGCCATGCGGGAATGCAGTGGTACTTGAAGCTGGGGCACCAGGCCTGCGGCCAGTACTTGAGCTTGCCTTGCTTGTGCAGCATGTCGGACAGATAGGCCTGCTCATTGCGAAAGTTGCGGCGTATCTCTTCGAAATGCGTGCGGAAGTAGTCCAGCACCTCGGGGTGGGCACCCAGCTCGAAGCGGTACACCGAGGAATTGCCCGTGATGCGCCACGGACGCTTGTAGTCGTGGATGATCAGGAACTCGCCGGGCTCGGTGAAAAAATCGTCCAGCGGCCCGGTGATGACCACGTCCACGTCAAGAAACAGCGCCGTGCCGCGCAGGCCGTGCAGGTCGGCACTGAAGGTGGCGAGCTTGTTCCAGCCGCGTTCCGGAATGCCCGCGGGCAGGTTCAGCGGAGGAATCGGCAGGCATTCGACCTCGTCGCGAATCCCCACGCCGTCATCGGTCAGGCAGACAAGGCGAAAATCGCCCTTCAGATGCCGACGCACCATGGCGTAGAGCCTGTTGACATACTCCGGACCGTACTTCTTGCCCCACTTCATGCAGATCACGAAGCGCTGCTGCGCAGAGGGGGAGGCGGAGGGCGGTTGCGCGGCCTGGGCCACGCTGGCGGCATGGGATGCTACGGTCATGGATGCGGCGGACTCAGTCTGCCTGACGCTTCTTGACCGACTTCTGCTTGGGCTTGGCGCGCTTGACCTGGCCACCTGCCGTCAGGCGCTGGTTGCCCAGCACGCGGATCTGCTTGACCTCGGGCTTCTGGCCCGAGCGCTTGCTGAACTTGAGCAGCTTGACATCGCGAGGGCCGGGCATGCGGTTCTCGTCGATGGCTTTTTCCTTTTCCGGCATGGGGCGCCAGAGCACCAGCAGCTTGCCGATGTGCTGAATGGGTGCAGCGCCAAGCTCGTCGCACAGCTGCAGATACATCTGCTCGCGTGCGGCGCGGTCGTCGTTGAAGACACGGACCTTGATCAGGCCATGTGCGTTAAGGCCGGCGTTGACCTCCTTTTGCACGGCAGCCGTCAGGCCGTCACCCCCGATGAGGACCACGGGGTCCAGGTGGTGTGCGTTGGCGCGGTGTTCCCGGCGCTCGGCGGGAGTCAATTGAATTTGGGGCATGGCCGTATTATCGAGGCTGAAAGAATCCAGCATGAAAGTCCAAACAAAAAGCAAGAAGGTCAACAAGGCTTGGCTCAACAGCCACGTCAACGATCCTTACGTCAAGGCCGCCCAGAAGGACGGCTACCGCGCGCGCGCGGCCTACAAACTCAAGGAGATCGACGAGCAGCTCAAGCTCATCCGGCCGGGTGCCACGGTGGTGGACCTGGGCTGCGCACCCGGGGCTTGGAGCCAGTATGTGCGCCGTTGCCTGTCGCCCAACGGGGCGGCCGTCGGCGCTCTCAACGGCCGCATCATCTCGCTGGATCTGCTGCCCATGGAGCCCATTGAGGGCGTGCAGTACATCCAGGGCGATTTCCGCGAGGAGCCGGTTCTGGCCCAGCTCCAGGAGGCCCTGGGCGGGGGCAAGGCCGACGTGGTGGTCTCCGACATGGCTCCCAACCTGTCGGGCAACGGCACGACGGATGCGGCGCGCATTGCGCTGCTGGTCGAACTGGCGGTTGATTTTTCCATCCACCATATGAAACCTGAAGGCGCCTTGGTGGTGAAGCTCTTCCACGGCGGGGCCTACGATGACCTGGTTGCGCTGTTCCGGCAGACCTTCAAGGTGGTCAAGCCGATCAAGCCCAAGTCCTCGCGTGACAAGTCTTCGGAGACGTTTTTGGTGGGCATGGGGCTCAAGTAGCCCTGTGCAGCCGCCCGGCGCTGCCCTGACCCGGGTCAAGACCGTATTCAAGCTATGGCTGCTATAGAGGGATATAGGCGACCAGCCAGCTTGAAACACCTAAAATGGACCGCAAATACGCTTCGAGCACGCTGGAAGTCGTTTTATCTGTATCCCCCATTGGAGCCCCGCTTGAACAATCAGTGGTTTTCAAAAATTGCCGTCTGGCTGGTCATCGCCATGGTGCTGTTTACGGTGTTCAAGCAATTTGACACCCGTGGCGGCGCTGGCGCGTCCCATGTCGGTTACTCCGAGTTCCTGGAAGAGGTGCGAAGCAATCGCATCAAGAGCGCCACCATCCAGGAAAGCCCCGGCGGCACCGAGATCGTGGCCACGACCAACGATGACCGCAAGGTGCGCACCACCGCCACCTACCTGGATCGCGGGCTCGTGGGTGACCTGATCAACAACAACGTCAAGTTCGACGTCAAGCCCCGCGAAGAAGGCTCGGTCCTCATGACCCTGCTCGTCAGCTGGGGGCCCATGCTGCTGTTGATCGGCGTGTGGGTGTACTTCATGCGCCAGATGCAGGGCGGCGGCAAGGGCGGTGCCTTCAGCTTCGGCAAGAGCAAGGCGCGCATGCTGGACGAGAACAACAACACCGTGACCTTTGCCGACGTTGCAGGCTGCGACGAAGCCAAGGAAGAGGTCAAGGAAGTCGTGGACTTCCTGAGGGACCCCAACAAGTTCCAGAAGCTCGGCGGCCGTATTCCGCGTGGTCTGCTGCTGGTCGGTCCTCCGGGTACCGGCAAGACGCTGCTGGCCAAGTCCATCGCTGGTGAAGCCAAGGTCCCGTTCTTCAGCATCTCGGGCTCCGACTTCGTGGAAATGTTCGTCGGCGTGGGCGCGGCCCGCGTGCGCGACATGTTCGAGAACGCCAAGAAGAATGCACCCTGCATCATCTTCATCGATGAAATCGACGCCGTGGGCCGCCAGCGCGGCGCAGGCCTGGGCGGTGGCAACGATGAGCGTGAACAGACCCTGAACCAGATGCTGGTCGAGATGGACGGCTTCGAGACCAACCTCGGCGTGATCGTCGTGGCTGCGACCAACCGTCCCGACATCCTGGATGCGGCGCTGCTGCGCCCCGGCCGTTTCGACCGCCAGGTGTATGTGACGCTGCCCGATATCCGCGGCCGCGAGCAGATCCTCAATGTGCACATGCGCAAGATCCCTGTCGGCCAGGACGTGAATCCGGGCGTGATCGCCCGCGGCACGCCCGGCATGTCGGGTGCCGATCTGGCCAACCTCTGCAACGAAGCAGCCCTGATGGCCGCGCGCCGCAATGCGCGTACCGTCGAGATGCAGGATTTCGAGAAGGCCAAGGACAAGATCATCATGGGCCCCGAGCGCAAGAGCATGGTCATGCCCGAGGAAGAGCGCCGCAACACGGCCTACCACGAGGCAGGCCACGCACTGATCGGCAAGCTGCTGCCCAAGTGCGATCCCGTGCACAAGGTCACCATTATCCCGCGCGGCCGTGCGCTGGGCGTGACCATGAGCCTGCCCGAGAAGGACCGCTACTCCTACGACAAGGAGTTCATGCTCAACCAGATCGCCATGCTGTTCGGTGGACGCATTGCCGAAGAAGTGTTCATGAACCAGATGACCACGGGCGCGAGCAACGACTTCGAGCGGGCCACGCAGATCGCACGCGACATGGTCACCCGCTACGGCATGACCGACGCGCTGGGTCCCATGGTCTATGCGGAGCAGGAAGGCGAGCCTTTCCTGGGCCGCTCGATGAGCAAGACCAACAGCATGAGCGAGCAGACGATGCAGAAGGTGGACCAGGAGGTTCGCCGCATCATCGACGAGCAGTACGGACTGGCGCGCAAGCTGATCGAGGACAACTCCGACAAGATGCATGCCATGGCCAAGGCCATGCTCGACTGGGAAACCATCGACGCCGAGCAACTCGATGACATCATGGCCGGCCGCGAGCCGCGTCCTCCCAAGGACTGGGTGCCGCGCAACCCGCCGTCGTCCGACGGTGGCAACTCGTCCGGCGGCACGCCGGCAGTGGATGCCGACCCTGCGCCCACCACGGCCTGAGCTGCTTGCCGCAGAATCGGTCAATCCCATGCAAAGGGCCCTGAGGGGCCCTTTTGCTTTGCTTGCAGGATGTGTTCAATTGCCCGCAACGGCCAGCGATGAACCCGGTCCGGCAGGCGCCTACCTTCAGGAAATCCCATGCCGCATCAATGGCAGACTTCGCGCTTTGTTCTAGACCTTCAGCGTCCACTGGTCATGGGCATCGTCAATGTGACGCCCGACTCGTTTTCCGACGGCGGGCGGCACAACACGGTGGAGCAGGCCTTGCGGCATGCAGAGCAACTGGTCAGTGAGGGCGCGCACATCCTCGATATTGGCGGCGAGTCCACCAGGCCCGGCTCACCGGCTGTTCCGCTGGATGAGGAGTTGCGGCGCGTGCTGCCTGTTGTACAGGGCGCAGTGCAACTGGGCGTGCCTGTCTCCGTCGATACCTACAAGCCCGAGGTCATGCAGGCCGTGCTGGATCTGGGGGCCGACATCGTCAACGACATCTGGGCGCTGCGCCAGCCGGGCGCGCAGCAGGTGGTGGCCGCGCACCCGAGCTGCGGCATCTGTCTCATGCACATGCATGGCACGCCGCAGGACATGCAGACCACGCCCATGCAAGGCGATGCCGTGCCCGCCGTGCGCGATTTCCTGCAGTTGCACAGCGATGCCCTGCTGGCCCGGGGCGTGGCGCGGGAGCGCATCGTCTGGGACTATGGCATCGGCTTCGGCAAAAGCGTGGCACAGAATTTTTCCGTGCTTGCACGCCAGCATGAATTGCTGGGCCTAGACTTCCCGCTGCTGGCCGGCTGGTCGCGCAAGGGCTCGCTCGGGCAGGTCAGTGGCCGTCCACAGGGCCAGCGCATGGTGCCCAGCGTGGCGGCGGCACTGCTGGCGGTGGAGCGTGGCGCGCGCGTGGTGCGCGTGCACGACGTGGCCGATACGGTGGCGGCATTGACGGTCTGGCAGACCATGCACGACAACGACTGAACAACAAAGGAGCACTATGGCACGCACATATTTTGGTACCGATGGAATTCGCGGCCTGGTGGGCCGTTCGCCCATCACCCCCGACTTCGCGCTGCGTCTGGCGCATGCCGTGGGCCGTGTGCTGCGGCGCAAGGAAGCCCGTCCCATGGTGCTGATCGGCAAGGACACGCGGATCTCGGGCTACATGCTGGAGAGCGCGCTGGAGTCCGGGTTCAACTCTGCCGGCGTGGACGTGATGCTGCTGGGCCCCCTGCCCACGCCGGGCGTGGCCTATCTGACGCGCGCCCAGCGCGCCAGCCTGGGCGTGGTCATCAGCGCCAGCCACAACCCTTATTACGACAACGGCATCAAGTTCTTCAGCGCACAGGGCACCAAGCTGCCCGATGCCTGGGAGGAAGAGGTCGAGCAGGCCTTGACCGAAGATCCCGTATGGGTCGACTCTGCCGCTCTGGGAAAGGCCCGGCGCCTTGAAGACGCGGCAGGGCGCTACATCGAGTTCTGCAAGAGCACCTTCGACCATGCGCTCACGCTCAAGGGTGTGAAGATCGTGGTCGATGCGGCCCATGGCGCGGCCTACCAGATCGCCCCCAAGGTCTTCCATGAACTGGGGGCCGATGTGGTGGCCATTGGCTGTGCGCCCGATGGACTGAACATCAACGAAGGCGTGGGTGCCACCCATCCCGAGGCCCTGGTGCTGGCCGTGCGAGCGAACAAGGCCGACTTCGGTGTGGCGCTGGATGGTGATGCCGACCGGCTGCTGCTGGTCGATGCGGCTGGCCGGCTCTACAACGGCGACGAACTGCTGTACCTGATGGCGGCCGACCGGCTGGCGCGTGGCGAGGCCGTGCCGGGTGCCGTGGGCACACTGATGACCAATATGGCCGTGGAGGTGGCGCTGAAGTCCCAGGGGGTGGGCTTTGTGCGCGCCAAGGTCGGCGACCGCTATGTGCTGGAGGAGCTGCACCGCCAGGGCTGGACCCTGGGGGGCGAGGGCTCGGGCCATCTGCTGGCGCTGGACAAGCACACCACTGGCGATGGCCTGGTCAGCGCGCTGCAGGTGCTGCAGGCCTGCGTGCGTTCGGGCAAGAGCCTGTCGCAGTGGCTGTCTTCGGTCCAGCTGTTTCCCCAGGTATTGCTCAACGTGCGGCTGCAGCCGGGCCAGGACTGGAAGCGCAACACCCAGCTGGAGGAAGCCACCGAGGCCGTCAAGGCCGAATTGGGCGATACGGGGCGCGTGCTTATCCGCGCCAGCGGCACCGAGCCTTTGCTGCGCGTGATGGTGGAGGCACGCGATGGCGACCAGGCCAGCCGCTGCGCCGAGCGCCTGGCCAGCGTGGCGAAGAATTCACCCATGCCCTGAGCGGCGGGCGGCACGTTCTCTGCCATGGAAAGCCGAAGCTGCAGTCTTCGGCTTTTTCGTCTGCAGACCGTGGCGCGGTGAGCCGTTCAGCCCTGGCTGCGCAGAAAGGCCTCCAGCGCCTGGGGCGGCAGCGGGCGGCTGAAATGGTAGCCCTGGGCTTCATCGCAGCCCTGCTCGCGCAGGAACTGCAGCTGCGCCTCCGTTTCCACGCCTTCGGCCGTGGTCTGCATGCCCAGGGCCTGGGCCATGCGGATGATGGCGCTGACTATGGCGCGGTCATTGCTGTCGTGGTCCAGGTCCTGGATGAAGGACTGGTCGATCTTGAGTTTGTAGATCTGAAAGCGCTTGAGCTGGCTCAGGGATGAATAGCCGGTGCCGAAGTCATCCATGGCCAGGCGCACGCCATGCTCGCGCAGCCGGTCCATGGTGGCCGTGGCCTGGCGCGGATCATGGATGGCCACGCCCTCGGTCAGCTCCAGCTCCAGAGAATCTGCCGGCAGGTCGCTGTCGAGCAGGATGCGGTTGATGATTTCGGGCAGTTGCTGCTGGTGGAACTGGATGGCCGACAGGTTCACGGCCACCTTCAGGTCCCGCAGCCCCGCATTGCGCCAGGCCTGCAGTTGCTGCATGGCGCTGCGCAGCACCCATTCGCCGATCTGCAGGATCTGGCCGCTGTCCTCGGCGACGGGGATGAACTCCGCGGGCGAGACCGAGCCCAGCTCGGGGTGCTCCCATCGCAGCAGTGCCTCCACGCTGCGCACGCGCCCGGTGCTCAGGGTGATCTGCGGCTGGTAGTGCAGATACAGCTGATTGCGCTCCAGCGCCCGCCGCAAGGCGTTCTCCAGCTGCAGGGCGCGCAGGGACTGGGCCTGCATCTGCGGAGTGAAGAAGCGGTAGGTGTTGCGGCCGGCCTGCTTGGCGTGGTACATGGCCGCGTCGGCGGCCTGTGTCAGCGAGTCGATGTCGTGGCCGTCGCGCGGGTACAGCGCGATGCCCATGGACGGCGCAATGGTCAGTTCGTGGCGGTCGATCTGGTAGGCCTGGCGCGACGCCTCCTGCAGCTTGCCTGCCACGCGGGCCGCACCCTGGGCATTGGCACCGGGCAGCAGCAGCACGAATTCGTCGCCGCCGATGCGGGCCACCGTATCGCGGTCACGCACCACGGCACGCAGGCGGCGGGCAATCTCCACCAGCAGGGCATCGCCCACGCGATGGCCCAGCGAATCATTGACATGCTTGAAATGGTCCAGGTCCAGGAACATCACGGCCAGTGGCGTGTCGTTGACCTTGGCCAGCTCGATGGCGCGGGCGCTGCGCTCGGCCAGCAGCGTGCGGTTGGGCAGGCCGGTGAGCGCGTCGTAGTGCGCCATCCAGTAGATGCGTTCCTGGTCCAGCTTGCGGTCGGCGATCTCGCGGTGCAGGTTCTCCACCGTGGCGCTGAGTTCGCGTGTGCGGTCGCGCACCTGCTGCTCCAGCAGTTCGTGGGCCTGGCTCAGGGCCTGCTGGGCGCGCAGACGGTCGTCGATGTCGCTGACGATCCAGATGGAGCCTTCGCGTGCATCGCCCGGATTGATGAGCCGGCCCGTCAGTTCACCCCAGAACAGGCTGCCATCCTTGCGGCGCAGGCGGCGCTGCGTGCGAAAGGACAGGCCCGCGCTCAGCGTGCGATAGGCCTCGCGCCCCAGGCTGCGCAGCTCGTCGCGGCTGGGGTGCAGGTGCTCGCTGTTGATGCCGACCAGCGCATGTTCGCCCGCGTAGCCGAAGATGTCGGCATAGCACTGGTTGCATCGGACGATGACGCGCTGGCGGATGAAGACGATGCCCACGCCGGCATTGTCGAGCAGTGCCTGCTGCTCGCGCAGGCTGCGCTGCAGCGACGCCGCCATCATCGAAGACGGACGTTCGAGTACAGGGTCGTACGCAATCGTCGGCGCGGACATGGCGAAGCGGTAGGGCGGTGGTAAAGGGATGAGGGGGAACTTACAAAGTGTAGCACTTGCGCGCAAAACAGCATTTTGTCGTTCCCTGGCGAGGGCAGGGCCTTGGTTTTCAGGTGCCGGTGGACTGTCGTTGCCGGCCCTTGGCCTGCGCATCGAGCTTGTGGGCCAATTCATAGAGCACGCCATGGCGCAGGGCGCCGTGCGTGACGCGCATGCGCTCGATGCCCAGGCTGGAGAAGATGCCCCGCATCACGCTCATGCCGCCGCCGATCATGGGGCGCAACTCTTCCTTGAGTCCGTCCATGTTCACACGGTCGACATGGCCTGCGCGCAGCAACTGCGCATGCAGCCAGTCCAGCCCTTGCCGCGTGATCCAGCCGGCCGTGCCCCCGGGCGCATGGGCCAGGACCTTGACAATGGCACCGGCCGTGCCCGAGGAGCCATAGGCATGGCTCCATTGCCCGGCAGCGAAAAGTCCTGCTTCGGGCGCAATGATGTCGGCCACGGCTGCTTCGGCCTGGGACAGGGCCTGGGCCGACAACTCGCCATCGGGGAAGTGGCGCAAGGCCCAGGTCACGCTGCCGAAGGCGAAGGAGCGTGCCTGCAGTACTTGCCGCTGCTGACCCAGGCACAGCTCGGTCGAGCGGCCGCCGATATCCACCACCAGCCTACGCTGGGCGCCGGGCGGCAGCAACTGGGCGACGCCGCGATAGATCAGGCGTGCTTCCTCCTCGCCGTCAATGACCTCGATGGGGCAGCCTAGGATGCGCTGGCCTTCGTCCAGGAAGATCTGGCGATTCGATGCCTCTCTCAGCGTCTGCGTGGCCACTGCACGTACGCGGTGGCGGGGCAAATCACCCAGCACCTGCGCATAGCGCTCCAGGCAGGCCCAGCCGCGCTGCATGGCCTCCAGGCTCAAGGCGCCCTGGGCGTCGAGGGCGCTGCCCAGGCGTATGGCTTCCTTGCGATGGCTGAGCAGCTGTACCTTTGCGCCGTCGCTGCGGGCCATGGCCAGCAGGCAGCTGTTGGAGCCAATGTCGATGGCGGCCAGGCGGCTTTCGGGGGGATTGGAAGAGGACATGCGCGAAAGGCGGACGACGGCACGGCTGCGGCAGGTTTGCAGCAGCCAACGGCATCCAGGGGAAGGCAGCTAGCTTAGCACCCCGGCGATGTCGCGTCGCTCTCGTGCCGGTGTGACTGGGTCATGACCTTTGCGTGACGGTTTCTGCGCCGTTGCTTGCGCCTGGCTTGGCTTGTATGACAGATGTCATGAACAGAGGAATGCATGTCATAAACATGTCACAAATCCGGGGCAGACTGCCCGAATCCCCGGCTAGCGGGGTGACTACCGGGTCCTGCCCAGGCCGGGCCCCTGCATCCATGCCCCAGACATTCACGCCGATTCCCGGTGGCGCCTCTGCCGCACCTGCCGAACCAGAACATGAACAGGGAGCGCGTGCCGTGCCCGAAGGGCCGGCTTCGCTGGGCATGGCCCGCCAGACAGCTCCCATACCCGTCTCTGCACCCCTGAATGTCCCGATGATGCCCCTGGCGAAAAGCCTCTCCACCGCCTTGTCGGAGCTGCAGGGCCAGGCCATTGCGGCTTCTGCCTCTGCTTCTTCTGCAAGGCTTCCCGCCCCCGGATACACTGGACTGCACGCCACAGCCGAAAGCGGTGAAGTGCAAGAGCAGCAGCAACAGTTTCTTGACCGTGACCATTGCATCCTGGCCTTCAATGAGCGCGTGCTGGACTGGGCCGTGCGTGAAGATGTGCCGCTGCTGGAGCGTTTGCGCTATCTGTGCATCGTCTCCTCGAATCTCGACGAATGGTTCGAGGTGCGTTGCGCCCCGCATGTGACGGCCGCCAAGGCCGGCGACGCCAAGGGCCTGTACACCCTGCAGAGCTTCCGCTCGCTGATGGACAAGGCGCATGAGCTGGTATTGCGCCAATACACGCTGTACAACCAGTCGCTGATTCCCGCCTTTGCGGGGCAGGGCATACGCGTGGTATCCCATGGCGAGCGCAGCAGCGCCCAGCGCAAATGGGTGCGCGATTACTTCCTGCGCGAAGTCCAGCCGCTGCTCATGCCCGTGGGCCTGGACCCCTCCCATCCATTCCCCCAGGTGGCCAACAAGGCGCTGAACTTCATCGTGCGCCTCAAAGGTGTCGATGCCTTTGGCCGTGCCAACGAGGTGGCCATCGTCAAGGTGCCGCGTGTCTTGCCGCGCCTGGTGCGCCTGCCCGAGAAGATCGCGGGCAAGCAGCGCCTGTTCGTGAGCATCTCCAGCATCGTGCGCGCCCATCTCGTCGAGTTGTTCCCGGGGCGTGAGGTGGCGGAGTTTGCGCAATTCCGTGTCACGCGCCATTCGGACCTGGCAGTGGATGAGGAAGACGTCAGCGACCTGCGCACGGCCCTGCGCCAGGGTCTGCACCATCGCCACTACGGCCAGGCGGTGAGGCTGGAGGTGTCCTTTGCCTGCTCGCCCATGCTGTCCGACCTGCTGCTGGGCCAGTTCGGCCTGCCGACCGAGGCACTGTTCCGCGTCAAGGGGCCCGTGAACCTGGTGCGCCAGTCGCAACTGGTGGATCTGGTCGATGACCCCGCGCTGCTGTTTCCGCCTTGGCGTCCGGCATGGCCGCGCCAGCTGCAGCCGGGCCGCTCGGTGATGGCCCAGATCCGCAAGCGTGATGTGCTGATCCACCAGCCCTTCGAGAGCTTCGACGGCGTGCTGGAGCTGCTGCGCGAAGCCGTCAATGACCCTGAGGTGCTGGCCATCAAGCAGACCATCTACCGCACGGGGTCGGACTCCGAGATCATGCAGCTGCTGGCCGAGGCGGTTCGCCGCGGCAAGGAAGTGCTGGCCGTGCTGGAACTCAAGGCCCGCTTTGACGAAGAGGCCAACATCAACTCCGCCGAGAAGCTGGAGGCCTTGGGCGCCCAGGTGGTCTACGGCGTGCTGGGCCTGAAGACGCACGCCAAGATGCTGCTGATTACCCGGCGCGAAAAGCGCAGCGGTCAGCTCAAGCGCTATGGGCACCTGTCCACCGGCAATTACAACGTGCGCACGGCGCGCCTGTACACGGACATCAGCCAACTGACCTGCGATGCACAGATCACGGCCGATATGGATGCCGTATTCAGCCACCTGTCCAGCCACAACCGCTTGCCCAAGCTGCACCAGCTTGTGATTGCACCGTTCCAGCTGCACGATCGCATGCTGGCGCTGATTGCCCAGGTGGGCGAGGCCGCACAGCGCGGCGAAGAGGCGCGGATTGTGCTGAAGATGAATGCGCTGACTGACGAACTGCTCATGCAGGCCCTGGTGCGTGCCGGTCAGCAGGGCGCACGCATCGATCTCATCGTGCGCAGCGCCTGCATGCTGCCGCCGCAGCGCAAGGGCTGGACGGACAACATCCGCGTGCGCTCCATCATCGGCCGCTTCCTGGAGCATTCGCGCGTCTTCTACTTCGCCTGGGGCAATCAGCAGGAGTTGCTGCTGTCCAGTGCGGACTGGATGAACCGCAACATGATGCGCCGGGTGGAGCTGGCCTGGCCTGTGCGCGATCCGGCGTTGCGCCAGCAGGTGATAGACGAATGTCTTGTCGCCAGCCTGCATGACAACCGCGACGCCTGGACGCTGGAAGCCAATGGCGCCTACCAGCGCGCACCCTATCCGACCACGGGCCTGGGGGCGCAGAACGCCTTGATGGAGCGTTACGGCCCTCGGGCCTGAGCCGCATATCCTGTCAGGGCGCCGTGCGCCTGCCCTGTGCAATCGAAAAGCCCCGCCAACGCATTGCGCTGGCAGGGTTTTTTGCTTGTCGCTGCGGCAGCCGGAGACGTTCGGCGTTCAGTGCAGATGCAACTGCAGCGTCCAGGGCGTCTTCTGCCAGGCCACGGCTTCGGTGCGCAGCAACTGGGCGGACTGGGGGTAGCTTCTGGTCCAGCCTTCCGGCACGGTCAGGTGAAAGACGCTGTCCGAGCGGTGCAGGCGCATGCCCTGCAGATCGGGATCGCGCCGGGCGTGGCACAGCTGCACGGCCAGGCGCAGCGCCAGCAATGGCCAGGCCACGGCCCGGTCCTCGATGGCAGCCTCGAGCTTGCGCAGCTTGCCCTGGTGGCCAAGCACCAGCTGTGTGATGCGTTCGCGCAGCTCCACGGGCCAGGTGGCAGCACTGCAGTGTTCGGTGATGTAGGCGCCGTGGCGGTGGTAGGCGCTCAGAGAGATGCGCATGCCGATCTCATGCAGGCTGGCAGCCGTGTCCAGTGCGTGCGTGGCCAGTGCATCGGGCGGCTGCTGCGCCTGTAGCGATTGCCAGGCCCAGCGTGCCACCTTGCGAACACGCAGAGCGTGGGATGTGTCAATGCCGAAGTCCTGTTGCAGCGCCGCGATCTCGGCGGCTTCGCGATCGGCAGGCGGCTCGTGTTCCAGCAGATCGTGCAGCACGCCCTGGCGCAGCGCGCCCTGTGCAACCTCCAGTTCGTCGATGCCCAGCAGGCCCAGGGCGGCCATCAGAATGCTCAGGCCGCCGGCGATGACGGCTCGCCGGTCTTCCTTGAGTCCGGCCAGGCGGATGCGGTCCACATGGCCGGCCTCCATCAGCTGCTCATGCAGCCAGCGCAGGCTGTCGGGCGTGATCAGCCCGCCGGAATATCCGTTGGCAGCCAGGATGTCGCCCACGGCGTTGGCCGTGCCTGACGATGCATAGGCGCAGTCCCAGGCGGTGGCTGGATAGGCCGATACGGTCTGGGTGAGGGCTGCCTGCGCCGCCTTGATGGCGGCCGAGAAGTGCGCGCGCGACAGCGTGCCCTCGCCAAAGAACTGCGTGCTCCAGGCCACGCTGCCTATGGGGTAGGAGGCCACCTGGCGCGCTTCGCCATGCTGGCCGATGATGACTTCGGTAGAGCGCCCGCCAATGTCCACCACCAGACGCCGTTGAGACGATGGCGGCAGCAGGCTGGAGACGCCGCGATAGATCAGCCGGGCCTCTTCCTCGCCCGAGATGACTTCGATGGGAAAGCCCAGCAGGGTGCTGCCTCGCGCGATGAAGACATCGCGGTTGCGGGCCTCGCGCAGGGTCTGTGTGGCCACGGCGCGGACCTGGTCGGCCGCAAAGCCGGCCAGCCGTTCACCAAAGCGTGCCAGGCAGTCCCAGCCGCGTTGCATGGCTTCGTCAGTCAGTTCATGGCGCTCGTTGAGCCCATTGCCCTGGCGCACGGTTTCCTTGAGGTATTCCACGCGCTCTATGCGCTGGTGGCTGCCGACGCGGCCTATTTCGAGGCGAAAGCTGTTGGACCCGAGGTCAACGGCAGCGAGCAGGGATTCTGGTGCCATGAAAGAAACGCCAATCAAGATTCGTCGAGCACGATTGCACAGCGATGTCCGAGGGGGGGCAGGGCTGCACCTGTCTGGTGCCTGCTCGTGCGACACACAAGACTAAGACGGAATTGTGACATCGCGATGACCGGGTTCTTACATGGGAAGTCCTGCTGTTTGTGACGCCTTTTTTCCATGTCACATCAATGTCACAAAGCCTTCTTACAGTCCAGCCATCGCATCTTTCAACCCCTAAGAGGTCTGTACATGAAGTTGTCTGTGATTCACATTCTGGTGGCTGGTGCTCTGTCTGCGGGCGGCGTGGGCCAGGCCCTGGCTCAGCAGGAAGCCACCGGCGCAGGCGCCAGCTTCCCGGCTCCGCTGTACTCCAAGTGGGCTGCGGACTACAACAAGGCCACCGGCGTGAAGATCAACTACCAGTCCGTGGGCTCCAGCGCCGGCATCAAGCAGATCGAAGCCAAGACCGTGGACTTCGGCGCCTCCGACGAGCCGCTCAAGGATGAAGAACTGGCCAAGAAGGGTCTGGTGCAATTTCCCACCGTGATCGGCGGCATCGTGCCCGTGGTCAACATCAAGGGCATCCAGCCCGGCCAGCTCAAGCTGACCGGCCAGGTGCTGGGCGACATCTACCTGGGCAAGATCAGCAAGTGGAATGACGAGGCCATCAAGGCCCTGAACCCGGGCGTGAACCTGCCTGACGCCACCATCGCTCCCGTGCGCCGCGCTGACGGCTCGGGCACCACCTTCGGCTTCACCAACTACTTGTCCAAGGTCAATGCCGAGTGGAAGGAAAAGGTTGGCGAAGGCAAGGCCGTGAACTGGCCCACGGGCGCAGGCGGCAAGGGCAACGAAGGCGTGGCCGCCTTCGTGGGTCGCCTGCCCAACTCCATCGGCTACGTCGAGTACGCCTACGTCAAGCAAAACAAGCTGACCTACACCCAGCTGCAGACCGCAGGCGGCACCTTCGTGTCCCCTGATGACGCCACCTTCAAGGCCGCTGCTGCTGGTGCCGACTGGGCCAAGAGCTTCTACCAGATCCTGACCAACCAGCCTGGCAAGGAGGCATGGCCCATCACCTCGGCCACCTTCATCATCATGCACAAGGCCCAGGACAAGCCTGCACAGGCCGCTGCCTCGCTGAAGTTCTTCGAGTGGGCCTACAAGTCCGGCGACAAGACCGCCACCGACCTGGACTACGTGCCCATGCCTGACGCCGTCAAGAACGTGATCTTCCAATCCTGGGGCCAGATCAAGGACACCTCCGGCACTGCCATTTCCCTGAAGTAAACCCTGAAAAGGGGACCATGGCGCACCGCCGGCAGGTGCATCATGGCTCCCCTGATCCCTTCACAAACCGCGAATAAAGGCGCCTCACGTGTCCACAACGTCGCCCTCGAACTCGCTGGCCGCCTCTGCACAGGCTTCCCAGCGACGCACACCTTCTCCGCTACGCCCCCCGATGCTGTCGGGGCGCGTGGCGGATCGCTTGTTTGGCGCTCTCGCGCGTCTGGCCGCGCTGCTGACGCTGGGCCTGCTGCTGGCCATCCTGGCCTCGCTGCTGGTCGGTGCCTGGCCCGCCATCTATGAATACGGCCTGAGTTTCCTCGGCCGCAGTGTCTGGGACCCCGTTCGCAACGAATTCGGCGGCCTGGTCATGATCTACGGCACGCTGGCCACCTCGGCCATCGCTTTGCTGATTGCGGTGCCCGTGAGCTTCGGCATCGCGCTGTTCCTCACCGAGCTGTCACCGGCCTGGCTCAAGCGCCCGCTGGGCACGGCCGTGGAGCTGCTGGCCGCCGTGCCCTCCATCGTCTACGGCATGTGGGGCCTGATGGTGTTCGGCCCCGTGCTGTCCACCTATGTGCAGCAGCCCCTGCAAAAGCTGTTCCAGGGCGTTCCCTATCTGGAGGCCTTCGTGTCCGGCCCGCCGGTGGGCATCGGCATCCTGTCGGCCGGCATCATCCTGGCCATCATGATCATTCCCTTCATCGCCTCCGTGATGCGCGATGTGTTCGAGGTCACTCCGGCCCTGCTCAAGGAGTCCGCCTATGGCCTGGGTTCCACGACCTGGGAAGTGGTCTGGAAGGTGGTTCTGCCCTACACCAAGACCGGCGTGCTCGGCGGCGTGATGCTGGGCCTGGGCCGTGCATTGGGCGAGACCATGGCCGTGACCTTCGTGATCGGCAACATGAACCAGCTCAACTCGCTGTCGGTCTTCGAGGCTGCCAACAGCATCACCTCGGCCCTGGCCAACGAGTTCGCCGAAGCGGGCGAGGGCTTGCACCAGGCTTCGCTGATCTATCTGGGTCTGGTGCTGTTCTTCATCACCTTCGTGGTGCTGGCTTGCTCCAAGGTCCTGCTCAACCGCCTGCAAAAGAATGAAGGAGCACGCTCGTGAGCAGCACCTCCACCAAGATGATCAATGCCGCCGAGCTGTCGCGCGTGCGCCAGGCCAAGTATGCCCAGCGCAAGCGTGTGAACCAGGTGGCGCTGACCCTGTCCCTGGCTGCCATGGCCTTCGGCGTGTTCTGGCTGATCTGGATTCTGTGGGAGACCATCACTCTGGGCATCGGCGGCCTGAGCCTGGCACTGTTCAGCGAGATGACGCCTCCGCCCAATGAGGCCGGTGGCATTGCCAACGCCATCTTCGGCTCGCTGATCATGGTGGCGCTGGCCACGTTCGTGGGCACGCCCATCGGCGTGATGGCCGGTGTCTACCTGGCTGAATACGATGCGCGTGGCTGGCTGGCCAATACCACACGCTTCGTCAACGACATCCTGCTG
The DNA here is from genome assembly GCF_050907895.1 of Delftia sp. 11MD. Lineage (NCBI taxonomy): Bacteria > Pseudomonadati > Pseudomonadota > Betaproteobacteria > Burkholderiales > Comamonadaceae > Delftia > Delftia sp. 11MD. Next base: position 1,960,720 of record NZ_CP194333.1, read on the forward strand.
TCGGCGCCGTCCATCGTGATCGGCCTGTTCGTCTACACCGTGGTCGTGGCGCGCTTCAAGAGCTTTTCCGGCTATGCGGGCGTGGTGGCGCTGGCGCTGATCGTGATTCCCGTGGTCATCCGCACCACCGAGAACATGCTGGTGCTGGTGCCTGCCAGCCTGCGCGAAGCCGCCTACGCGCTGGGCACGCCCAAGTGGAAGGTCATCATCATGGTGACGCTGCGTGCAGCGCGCGCCGGCGTGATCACCGGCGTGCTGCTGGCCGTGGCCCGCATTGCCGGCGAGACCGCCCCGCTGCTGTTCACGGCGCTGAACAACCAGTTCTGGAATGCCGACCTGTCCAAGCCCATGGCCAGCCTGCCGGTGACCATCTTCAAGTTCGCGATGAGCCCTTACGAGAATTGGCAGCAACTGGCCTGGGCCGGTGTGTTCCTGATCACCGTGGCGGTGCTCGGTCTCAATATCCTGGCGCGTTTCCTGACACGCCAGAAGTAATGCAGCAACAAGCAATCAACCAGGACAAGGATTCCGCAATGACTGCGACCTCTTCCAGCGCGCTGACCTCTTCCAAGCTGACGGTGCGCGACCTGAACTTCTACTACGGCAAGTTCCACGCCTTGAAGGGCATCAACCTGGACATTCCCGAAAAGAAGGTCACGGCTTTCATCGGCCCGTCGGGCTGCGGCAAGTCCACGCTGCTGCGCACCTTCAACCGCATGTTCGAGCTGTATCCCGAGCAGCGCGCCGAAGGCCAGATCTTGCTGGACGGCGAGAACCTGCTGACCAGCAAGCAGGACGTGGCGCTGATCCGCGCCAAGGTCGGCATGGTGTTCCAGAAGCCCACGCCGTTTCCCATGTCCATCTATGACAACATCGCCTTCGGCGTGAAGCTGTTTGAAAACCTCAGCTCCTCCGACATGGACGACCGTGTGGAATGGGCACTGCGCAAGGCGGCCCTGTGGGGCGAGGTCAAGGACAAGCTGCAGCAAAGCGGCTCGGGCCTGTCCGGCGGCCAGCAGCAGCGCCTGTGCATTGCACGCGGCATTGCCATCAAGCCCGAAGTGCTGCTGCTCGACGAGCCCTGCTCGGCCCTGGACCCGATCTCCACGGCCAAGATCGAGGAGCTGATTGCCGAGCTGAAGAACGACTACACCGTCGTCATCGTCACGCACAACATGCAGCAGGCGGCCCGCTGCAGCGACTACACGGCCTACATGTACCTGGGCGACCTGGTGGAATTCGGAGACACCGAGCAGATGTTCTTCAAGCCCCAGCGCAAGGAAACGGAAGACTACATCACCGGCCGCTTCGGCTGAGCAGGAGCCATCGATGACCGAAAAACACCTTTCCAGCCAGTTCGACAGCGAACTCAACCGCGTCTCGGCGCGCGTCATGGAACTCGGCGGCCTGGTCGAGTCCCAGATCCGCCAGGCCGTCTATGCGCTGTCGCGCTTCAGCATCGAGGCCGTGGAGCAGGTCGATGCCGCAGAAAAGCGCGTCAATGCCATGGAAGTGGAGATCGACCACGAACTGTCGTCCATCATTGCCCGGCGCCAGCCCACGGCGCGCGATCTGCGCCTGCTGATCGCCTTCTCCAAGGCCACGGCCAACCTGGAGCGCATGGGCGACGAAGCGCACAAGATGGCGCGCATGGTCAAGTCCATCATCGAAAGCGGCGCCGCACGCTCCCTGCCCACGGGCGACCTGCGCACTGCGGCCGAGATGGCCTCGGGCCTGCTGCGCAAGACGCTGGACGCCTTTGCGCGGCTGGACACCAAGGCGGCCGTGGCCATCCTCAAGGAAGATGACCTGATCGACCAGGAGTTTGACGGCTTTGTGCGAAAGCTCATCACCTACATGATGGAAGACCCGCGCACCATCTCGGCCAGCCTGGACCTGCTGTTCCTGGCCAAGGCCATTGAGCGCATCGGTGACCACTCCAAGAATGTGGCCGAGCTGATCATCTATCTGGTGGAGGGCAAGGATGTCCGCCACCAGACCATGGATGCCATCGAGTCGGCAGTGCTGTAAGTGCCGGAGGCGAACAACGGATGAAGAAGATGCCCATGGTCCTTATCGTCGAGGACGAGCCCGCCATCGCGGAGCTGATCGCTGTCAACCTGCGGCACAACGGCTTCCAGCCGGTCTGGGCCGAGGACGGCGTGACCGCGCAGCGCGAGCTCGATGCCGTGCTGCCCGACGTGATCCTGCTCGACTGGATGCTGCCCGGTGCCAGCGGTCTTGCCCTGGCGCGCAAGTGGCGCGCCGACAGCCGCACCAAGGCCGTGCCCATCCTGATGCTCACGGCGCGCGGCGATGAGCCGGACAAGGTGGCGGGGCTCGATGCGGGTGCCGATGACTACATCACCAAGCCTTTCTCGACCCAGGAGCTGCTGGCGCGCATCCGTGCCGTGCTGCGGCGCCGCGCGCCCGAGCAGATCCAGGACAAGGTCAGCATCGGCGAGCTGGTGCTCGACGCCGCCGCGCACCGCGTGAGCTGGCAGGGCGACATGATCAAGGTGGGCCCCACCGAGTTCAAGCTGCTGCACTATCTGATGAAGCACCCCGAGCGTGTGCACAGCCGTGCCCAGTTGCTGGACAAAGTCTGGGGCGATCACGTCTTCATCGAGGAGCGCACGGTGGACGTCCACGTCAAGCGGCTGCGCGAGGCGCTGGGCATGGCCGGTGCATTGATCGAAACGGTGCGGGGCGCCGGCTACCGGCTCAGCGCGCAGGCGCTGGCCTGAGGCGGTCCTGCGTTCCAATGAATCCACGCATGGCCCCCGCAGGCCATGCCCGGGCGCCGCTGCCCCAGGCAGCGAATACAACGCAAAGAAGGCGCAAGTATGGGTTGGCGAGGTTTTCGCTTGTTGGCGTCCCAGATCGCGGGCGCATTGCTGGGATGGTGGCTGTGGGGCGCCATGGCGGCCTCCAGCCCTGGCATGGCGTCACAGGCCGTGGCGGCCCTGGCGGGTGCGTTGTGCGCGGGCTGGATCTGGTGGCTGGTGGACAGCTGGAACGCCATGCGCCTGCTGTCCTGGCTGCGCCAGTCGGAGCTGCGGGAGGCGCCTGAACTCAGCGGCATCTGGGGAGAAGCCAGCGTGCGCATGCGCCGCTGGCTGCGCCAGAGCGTGCAGCAGGTGCAGCAGGGCGACCAGCGGCTCAATGACATTCTTTCTGCCCTGCAGGCCAGTCCCAACGGCGTGGTCCTGCTGGATGCCGACGGCCGCATCGAATGGTGCAACCAGATCGCGGCGCGCCAGTTCGGCTTCGATGCCGAACGGGACCTGCTGCAAAGCATTGGCAACCTGGTGCGCGACCCCGAGTTCAGCGCCTATTTCGCCACCCAGGATTTCTCGCGCGATCTGGTCATGCAGGGCCGCGAAAGCACGGCCTCGCGCCCCGTCAAGCTGTCGGTGCAACTGTACGGCTATGGCGAAGGACGCAAGCTGCTGCTGGCGCGCGATGTGACCGCGGTGGAGCAGGCCGAGGCCATGCGCCGTGACTTCGTGGCCAACGTCTCGCATGAAATCCGCACGCCGCTGACCGTGCTCGTGGGCTTTGTCGAGACGCTGCAGAACCTGCCGCTGGAGCCCGAGGAACGCAACCGCTACCTGGGCCTGATGGCCCAGCAGGCCGAGCGCATGCAGCATCTGGTGGAAGACCTGCTGGCGCTGTCGCGCCTGGAGGGCAGTCCGCTGCCCAGCAGCAACGAATGGGTGCCCGTGGCCCAGCTCATGCAGCGCTGCGAAAACGAGGCGCGCGGCCTGTCGTCCATGCTGACGCGCAAGCAATCCCTGCCGCATGCGCTGAGCTTTCCGTCGGCCGAGATGCTGGCGCAGGCCGGCGAGGTGGCCGGCGCCAGCGCCGAACTGCAAAGCGCCTTCTCCAACCTGCTGGCCAACGCCATGCGCTACACACCGGCAGGCGGGCGCATCGACGTCACCTGGGAGACCTTGCCCGATGGATCGGCACGCTTTGCCGTGCAGGACTCCGGGCCAGGGATCGAGCCCAAGCACCTGGCGCGCCTGACGGAACGCTTTTACCGCGTGGACCGCAGCCGTTCGCGCGATACCGGCGGCACGGGCCTGGGCCTGGCCATCGTCAAGCATGTGCTGCAGCGCCATGGTGCCAAGCTGGGCATCACCAGCGCGCCGGGCCAGGGATCGGAGTTTTCGGTGACCTTTCCGGCCAGCCGGGTGCGCATTCCTGCGCCCGAGGCCCGTGACAGCAGCGACAGCCGGGGCAGCCGCGCCGCATAGCGCGCTCTGACGGATGGCCGCTACCCGCTCAGCGGTTTGTGGCCTTGCGTACGACCGCGCTGAACACCACTGCGGTCACCAGCAGCGCACAGGCGCTGCCGGCCCAGAAGGGGGCGGGCGTGCCCGGGTGCAGCCAGGCGGGCAGGACGCTGTCCGTGCCATAGGCCAGCCAGTATCCGCCGGCCAGACCGCCACCCCATAGCAGCAGGCAATAGATGACCAGTGGCGCCACGGTGATGCGGTAGCAGCGCAGCACGAAGATGCAGAAAGTCTGGATGGCGTCCGCCACATGGTAGGCAGCCACCCAGGCCAGCAGGCTGGCGGTGATGGCCACCACCTCGGGGTTGCCGCTGTAGATGCGGGCCAGGCCCTCGCGGGAAAGGAACAGTGCACAGGCCAGCACCAACCCGCCCATTGCCGCCAGTCGCCAGCCCATGGCGACCAGGCGCCGCGCCGTGACCTCGTCGCCGGCGCCGAGCCAGTAGCTGACCCGTGCGCTGGTGGCAATGGCCAGTGACAGAGGCACCATGTAGCACAGCGCTGCAAGGTTGGCGGCGATCTGGTGGCTGGCCGAGGCCAGCGTGCCCTGACGCGCCACGAACAAGGCCATCAGCGTGAACGATGTCACCTCCACCAAAATCGCCAGTCCCGCAGGAATGCCCAGGCGCGCGAACTGCGCCAGCTGGGGCCAGTCCGGCGGCTCCATGCGCTGCCACAGCGCCAGCGGTGCGTACAGGCGTTGGCTGCGCATCAAAGACAAGGCCAGCGCGACCATGGCGTAGTTCACGATCAGCGTGGCCCAGGCGCAGCCTTCGGCGCCCAAGGCCGGCAGGCCGGCTCCGCCAAAGGCCAGCCAGATGGACAAAGGGATCTTGATCAGCAGCGACACCAGCTGCAGCCAGGTCACCAGCAAGGGGTGGCCCAGCGCCTGGTTGAGCGTGCTGTAGATGCGAAACAGCAGGGCGGCCGGCAGGCTCCAGGCCAGCACCGAGAGATAGGCCCGCACCTGCACCTGCAGCGGCAGCGGAACATCGGCCCAGCGCAGCAGTGCATCGGGAAACAGCAGCACGCCCATGCCCACGGCGCAGGCCGCCAGCAGCATGTACATGGCCTGCCGCAGCGTGCGGCCTATGGCCTGGGGCTGTCCGGCGCCGCGGTGCTCGGCCCACAGCGGCAGCAGGGCCTGGAAGATGCCCATCAGCGAGACGTAGACGCTCACGAAGATGGCCGATCCCACGGACAGCGCCGCCAGCGCCTCCTCTGAATAGCGGCCCGCCACGATGGTGTCGGTCACGCCGAAGGCCATCACGGCCAACTGCCCGGCCAGCACGGTCAGGGCATGCTGGGCAATGGTGCGTCGCTCTGCGCTCAGGGGGGCGTGCGCTGGCAGGTTCATGGCTTGACCTGGACGGGCCTCGCCTCAGGCCTGCGTTTCAAGACCAGAAGGAAGTCCTTGCGGTCGGTGGGGCGTACCACGCGGGCCACGGTCTCCCAGGTGGCCTGCAGACGTGCGCTGTGAGGATCCAGCCAGGTTTCTTCCTCGGCCACCATCCAGTCGCAGCGCGCGGCACCGGCCATGCTCAGGCGCTGGGTATCGATGTCACCGTAGTAGCGCAGCGCGGCAATGTGGGCGCGCGGCAGGCCATAGGTTTGAACGCAGCTGCCGTCCCTGGGCAGTTCGGCCAGTACCAGGCGCATCTGTGGCTCGAAGCTGCGCGCATGGTCCATCAGCGGCAGCCACAGCGTCATCAGCAGCAGCCAGGCCAGCGTGGCGCCACTGGCGGGCAGCACCAGGCTCTTCCAGATGGCCGCACGGTTGCGCGAGGTGCGCCAGGCCACGAGCACACACCAGGCCAGGGTGGCAGCCACCGCCACGGCGAAGGACAGCACCGAGAATTCCGGCGTGAACTGCGGGGCCAGCCTTGCCACATTGGCGGCGGGCTTGGCGGGAATGCCGGTCTGCAGCGAAAGCCAGATCACCCAGATGGCAATGGCCGCGGCGCTGAAGAACAGCAGGGTGAACCAGTCGATCAGGGCGCTGATGCTGCGGCGCAGCGTGGGCAGGGCAAAGGCCGCCAGCGTGGCGATGGCGGGCAGGCCCAGCAGCAGGGCGCGGTCTGCTGGCAGCGTGCTCAACGAAGCGATCACCGGAATGATGGCAAACCACAGCGGCAGCGCCAGATGGGGATAGCGCCGGGGCGTGGCGATCTGGCGACGCCAGACCCACAGCGTCCACAGTGCCAGCGGCCAGGCGGGCCAGCTGAACCACAGCAGCAGCCTGACCAGGCTTTGCCATTCCTTGGCAGTGCCGCTGTCCACCACGCGCCAGGCCCACTGGTCCAGCCACCAGGACAGTGCGGCCGCCAAGATCGTCACCGCCAGCCACAGCACGGTCCACAGGCGTGATGCGCGTGGGGCGGGCGTGGCTTCGTCGCCCCAGGTGCGCGAGAAGAAAGCCATGGCGGTACCGCCCAGGCCGAACAGCGTGGCCACAGTCGGCGCGCCGCTCAGTGCCAGGCCGGGCAGGCCCAGCAGCAATGCCAGCGTGGCCGTGCGGCCGTGGTAGGGCATGGCGGCGGCGGCAAAGAACAGCAGGGCCGTGCAGCCCAGCTGGGTCATGTAGCTGGTGGTTTCGTGGGAGAGCTGGGCCAGTCCTAGGCAGGCCACCAGGGCCAGCAACCCTCCGTCGGCCATGGCGCGCGCATAGTCGGTAGGCTGGGCCTCACCGCCAAAGGCAAAGGCCACGGGGCGTGCGCCCGGTGTGCGCGCCAGGTAGTACACGCCCCACCAGGTGGCCGCCAGCGTGATCACCAGCATGGCGATGAAGGGCAGGCGTGCCGCCATCTCCGGGTGCAGCCAGGAAGGTGCTCCCTGCATGGCCAGCGCACCGAGCCAGTACGAGAGCAGGCCTTCGGATTCGGGCAGCAGCCCCGCCATGCGCGGTGCCAGCCAGGAGGTATGGCCCAGGGCCAGCTCCCGCATGTAGCCGAAGGCCTCCATGTCGGCCATGCGCCAGGGGCTGCGCCCCACATATCCGGGCACGACATAGGCCAGGCACAGCAGCAGCAGCGACCAGCGCGGCAGGCGGCGCACGGCGCTTTGGGCAACGATGGCAGGGGTGGGCTGGTTCACTCACAGGACTTTCTGCAACGGAGGGCGCAAGAATACGCGAAGCAAGGGCCTCGAAAAGAATGGGGCATGCCTGGCCGGCATGGATTGGCCGGACTGCGAAAAACAAAAGGGCAGCGCGGTTGCCCGTGCTGCCCTTCTGGCCGGAGAAGCAGGATTTACTTCTTGCCGAAACGGTTGCGGAAGCGCTCCACACGGCCGCCCATGTTGTCCACCGACTTTTGCGTGCCGGTGTAGAAGGGGTGCGACTCGGACGAGGTGTCCAGCTTGAACAGGGGGTAGTCCTTGCCTTCGAAGGTTTCGGTTTCCTTCGTGTTCACGCAGGAGCGGGTCACGAACTTGAAGCCGTTGGACAGGTCCACGAACAGCACTTCGCGGTAGTTGGGGTGGATGCCTTCTTTCATGATCTTTCCTTCTGATGCAAGTGCGGTAGCCGTGCCTGACCCGCTGCAACCTTTGTAGCGGTTCAAATCAAGCGTACTTTCCGCAAGAAAAAGCCCTGCATTATCGCATAGTGCTCAGTTCCGTGCCAAACCGGCAGGCCTGGGGCCCGTGTACGCCGCGCGCGGACGGATGATTTGCCGGGTGGCACGCTGCTCCAGCGCCTGCGCCAGCCACCCGGCGCAGCGGCCCAGCGCGAACAGGCCGAAGGCGCTGCCCGGCGGCAGCTGCAGATGCCGTCGCAGGGCCACCAGCGCGAAATCGACCGAAGGCGCCTGCCCCGTCAGCGCCATCACCTCCTTGGCCAGCATCGTTGCCGGGCCATGCGCCGGCAGCATGTCAAGCAGCAGGGCGGCACGCACGTCGCCATCAGGGTAGAGGTGGTGGCCGAAGCCGGGCAGGGATTCGCTGCGCGCCAGACGCTGGCGCAGGCGGGTGGCGATCTGCTGCTCGCCCACCTCGTCCCACAGCGCTTCCACGCGCGCGGTCGTGCCGCCGTGGCGCCCGCCTGTCAAGGCGGCAAGGCCTCCCACCACGGCAGCGCGCAGGCTTGCGCCCGTGGAGGCCACGCAGCGCGCCGTGAAGCCTGATGCGTTGAGTTCATGGTCGGCGCACAGCACCAGGGCCATGCGCACGAGGTCCGCGCCTGGCGCATCCAGCTTCCAGGCCCGTGCGCACTGCAGATGGATGGCGGCCTTGTCCGGCACGGTGCCCAGCAGGCAGGCAGCCAGCAGGCGCAACAGCGCACCGCAGCCTGCCGCCAGCCGTTCGGGTGATTGTTGCCAGGCCGCGGTGGCCGTGTCATCGCTGGCGACGGTGAACAGGGGCAGCAATGTGTTTTCGCACGGTTGGCCTGCCATGCGCTGCTGCAGGTCGGACAGCAAAGGCGCGGCCTCCACGGCGTTTGCAGCGAAGGCTGCCTGGGTCGGGCATTGCCACAGGAGGGCGGCTGTCTCCTCCAGCGTGCGGGTTCGCGCCCAGTGCACGGCGTCCTCGCCCCGGTAGTACAGGCGGCCCTTTTCTATCAATGTGATCGTGGACTCCAGTACCGGCAGGCCCCAGCTGAGCGCGGCCTGCGCCACTTCGCGCGGCTTGCGGCCCTGGCCGCGCTGGCGTGCGAGCTGCTCGACCTCTTCGCGCAGGTAGCGGCTTTGGCGCGGCGTGTCTGCGGCGTGGGCCTGCAGCAGGCCTCGGCTGACATAGGCGTACAGCGTGGCACGGCTCACGCCCAGCAGCGCGGTGGCCTCGGTGGAGTTCAGGTAGTCGGGCATGGGTCGATCATATGTTGATTAATTGAATCAATATTGACAATATTTGCCAGGAACCTATGGTGCGAGTTCCAAGCCTTGTTTCAGCTGCCAGGAGTGCTCCATGTCCCGTCTCCCTTTTCCCTGCGCTTTCGACCATTGCACCGGCCAGATCTGGGAGGCGCTGGATGGTGATCCGGTGGCGCTCCAACGTCTGGAGCAGCGAGGTCGTGGCTCCTTGGCCTCCGTGTTCCCGGTCTCCGATCTGGCGGCCGCCAGCCTGGGTGTGGCAGGCCTTTGCCTATCCGAGTTGATCGCGCAGCTCGACGCTGCAGCGCCGCGTGTGGTGGTGGATCGCAGGCTTGCCTCCTTGTGGTTTGGCCATAGCCTGCATCCGCAGGGCTGGGAGATGCCCGCGCTGTGGGATTCCGTGGCCGGCGACTACCGCACGGCGGACGGCTGGATTCGCCTGCATACCAATGCGCCCCATCACCGTGCAGCGGCACTGGCCGTTCTGGATGCGCCCGCCGAACGCGAGGCCGTGGCTGCCGCGGTCGAGCGCTGGGCAGCACAAGAACTGGAGTCGGCCGTTGTGGCGCAAGGCGGCTGTGCCGCAGCCATGCGCGGGCTGTCTGAATGGGCCGCGCACCCGCAGGGTCGCGCAGTGCAGCGGGAGCCCTTGCTGGCGTGGCAGATGCATCCACATCCGCATCCGCAATCGAGCCGGCATGCGGGTGCTTGGCAGCCATCGGCCAGGCGGCCGCTGCAGGGGCTGCGCGTGCTGGACCTGACGCGCATTCTGGCCGGCCCCGCTGCCACGCGATGGCTGGCGGGTCACGGCGCCGAGGTATTGCGCATCGATCCGCCGGGCTGGGAGGAGCCCGGCACGGTGCCCGAGGTCACGCTGGGCAAGCGCTGTGCCCGGCTGGATCTGCGGGCGCCACAGCATCGTGCCGTGTTCGAGCAACTGCTGGCCGGGGCCGATGTGCTGGTCCATGGCTACCGGGACGGCGCGCTGGAAGGCCTGGGATTCGGTGCCGCGTGGCGTCGGCAGGTGAATCCTTCGCTCATCGACGTGTCGCTCAATGCCTATGGCTGGAGCGGGCCCTGGCAGCAGCGGCGCGGTTTCGACAGTCTGGTGCAGATGAGCGCCGGCATTGCCGATGCGGGCATGCGTCAGCTGGGTCGCGACCGGCCCACGCCGTTGCCGCTGCAGGCGTTGGATCATGCAACGGGTTATCTGATGGCGGCCGCCGTGGTGATGGCGCTGGTGCGGCGCAGCCAGGGGCTGGGCGGCAGCACGGTGCAAGCCTCGCTGGCGCGCACGGCCCATCTCCTGGCGGGCCAGGGCGTCGGTGATCCGGACTCCTGCACACTGGCGCCGGTGGACCGTTGTGCGGATTTCGGCGCGGCCGTCGAGGCCACTTCCTGGGGGCCCGCGCGGCGCCTGCGGGCGCCGGTGGAGGTGGCGGGCGCCCCCATGCACTGGGAGCGTGCGGCTTGCGCCCTGGGTACGGCTGCCGCTGCATGGTGAGCTGAATGCAAAACGCCCCGCGTGAGCGAGGCGTTCGCAGAGGTGCCGTGGGCTGGATCTCTGAGATCAGCCGCCGCGGCGCATCATGTCGAAGAAGTCCACGTTGGTCTTGGTGGCCCGCATGTTCTTGATCATCAGCTCCATGGCCTCGATCTCGTCCATGTTGTACATGAACTGGCGCAGGATGCGCGTCTTCTGCAGGATCTCGGGAGCCAGCAGCAGTTCTTCGCGGCGCGTGCCGCTCTTGTTGAGTTCGATGGCGGGGAACACGCGCTTTTCGTAGAGGCGGCGGTTCAGGGCCAGTTCGCTGTTGCCCGTGCCCTTGAACTCTTCGAAGATCACTTCGTCCATGCGGCTGCCGGTATCGACCAGGGCCGTGGCGATGATGGTCAGCGAGCCGCCTTCTTCCACATTGCGCGCCGCGCCGAAAAAGCGCTTGGGGCGCTGCAGCGCGTTGGAGTCCACGCCGCCCGACAGCACCTTGCCCGACGAGGGCACGACGTTGTTGTAGGCGCGGGCCAGGCGGGTGATGGAGTCCAGCAGGATGACCACGTCCTTCTTGAGTTCGACCAGGCGCTTGGCGCGCTCGATCACCATCTCGGCCACGTGCACGTGGCGCGTGGCGGGCTCGTCGAAGGTGGAGGCGATGATCTCGCCCTTGACCGAGCGCTGCATCTCGGTCACTTCCTCGGGGCGCTCATCGACCAGCAGCACCATCAGGTGAACGTCGGGATGGTTGGCCGTGATGGCGTGGGCGATGCTCTGCATCATCATGGTCTTGCCGCTCTTGGGCGGCGCGACGATCAGCGCGCGCTGGCCGCGGCCGATGGGGGCGATGATGTCGATGATGCGGCCGGTGATGTTCTCCTCGCCCTTGATCTCGCGCTCCAGGCGCAGCTGCTGGGTGGGGAACAGGGGGGTCAGATTCTCGAACAGCACCTTGTGCTTGTTCTGCTCGGGCGAGCCGCCATTGACGGAGTCGAGCTTGGTCAGGGCAAAGTAGCGCTCGCCATCCTTGGGTGTGCGCACTTCGCCTTCGATCATGTCGCCGGTGTGCAGGTTGAAGCGGCGGACCTGGCTGGGCGAGATGTAGATGTCGTCGGTGCTGGCCGTGTAGCTGGTGTCGGGGCTGCGCAGGAAGCCGAAACCATCCGGCAGGATTTCCAGCACGCCGTCGGCGAACACTTGTTCCCCGGCCTTGGCGCGCTTTTTGATGATGGCGAACATCAACTCTTGCTTGCGCATGCGACCGACGTTTTCGATCTCAAGCGCTTCGGCCTGCTTCAGGACTTCAGACACGTGCAGTGCCTTGAGTTCATTAAGGTGCATGGAGAGACTCCAGAACGGAGTGGAAAGAAACCAGGGGGAGGCGTTGAGCCAAGCGAAACACTGTGGAAGTGGGCTGGCTTGCCTGAGGGTCTCAGCGCGGCCTTCGATGCATAAGGCCGGTGATGAAGGGCATTATGACAGGAAAAAATCCGCAGGTCATAGGGAAATTTGCGCTGGCGCAGGGTTTGTGCGCCAGTGTGATGCGGTGCAGCGGTCAGCGCCGGGCCGCATGTTTGGCTGCCCCGGTGTAGGGGGCAGCCAGGAGAATCAGGCCAGGTGCTGGTCCAGGAAAGCAGACAGCTGTGCCTTGTTGAGGGCGCCGACCTTGGTGGCGGCCAGCTGGCCGTCCTTGAACAGCATCAGCGTGGGGATGCCGCGGATGCCGAACTTGGCCGGGATCTCGCGGTTCTCGTCCACATTCATCTTGGCGATGGACAGCTTGTCCTTGTAGGTCTGGGCTGCTTCGTCGAGGATGGGGGCGATCATCTTGCAGGGACCGCACCATTCGGCCCAGTAATCGACCAGCACCGTGGAGCCGGGTTGCAAGACGTCAGCTTCAAAGCTTGCGTCGGAGATGTGTTTGATCAGTTCGCTGGCCATGGGTGATGTCCTTGATTTTTCGCAATGAGGAAGGCGCAGGAAAATCCGCACCGCGAAATGATTGTGACAGAAACCTATCACCTGCTGCACCGTATGGGCGGTAGCTGGATGCTATGACTGTCATAGCTGTTTACGGGGCGGCAGCAGGGTTGCGGGGTCATCGGGAATTAGTGGCGCCTGCGCGCAGGCCGGCCTGCGGCAGGGTATTCTGCGCGCCCGCGCTGCAGGCATATGAGTCTGCCGGCAGCGCAAAGTTGAATGCGAGCTTGGAATGGGAACTGATGTGATGGATGCTTTTGAACACAGCGCGGCGGCGCGCACGATGGACTGCGATGTGGCGGTGATCGGCGCCGGGCCTGCGGGCCTGATGGCGGCCGAAGGGCTGGCCGGCAAGGGGCTGACTGTCCATGTGTTCGAGGCCAAGTCCTCCGCAGGACGCAAGTTCCTCATGGCCGGCAAGGGCGGGCTCAACCTGACCCATTCCGAAAACCTGCCCGCCTTTGTCTCCCGCTATGGCGAGCGCAGTGCCGAGGTCTCGCGCTGGCTGGAGCTGCTGCCCCCGGATCAGCTGCGTGCCTGGGCCGGCGAGCTGGGCGTGGAAACCTTTGTGGGCAGTTCGGGCCGCGTATTCCCCAAGGACATGAAGGCTGCGCCCTTGCTGCGTGCCTGGCTGGTGCGTCTGCAGACCCAGGGCGTGGTCCTGCACACGCGCCACCGCTGGCTGGGTTGGCTGGATGGCGATGCGCTGGGCTTTGATACCCCCGAAGGGCGGCTGCAGGTGCACGCGAAGGCCGTGGTGCTGGCGCTGGGCGGCGGCAGCTGGGCGCGGCTGGGCTCGGATGGCGCCTGGATGCCCTGGCTGGAGCAGCGCGGCGTGGAAGTCGCTGCGTTGAAGCCCTCCAACTGCGGGTTCGATGTGGGCCTGGGCGGTGCGGCGCCGGGCGGGCAGATCGATCGCAGGGAATTCATGGCCGAGCTGCTGGGGGCTAGCCCCCAGCCTGCGCGCGGCTGGAGCCCCTATTTCACCGAGCGCTTTGCCGGCCAGCCTTTCAAGTCGGTGGCGCTGTCCTTTGATGATGGTCGGGGCAACGTTTTCTCGCGCAAGGGCGAATTCGTGGCCACGACCACGGGCGTGGAGGGCAGCCTGGTCTATGCCGTCTCTGCCGCGCTGCGCGAAGTCATTGCGCGCGACGGGCATGCCACCGTCCATCTCGACCTGCTGCCCCAGTTGACACCCGAGCGCGTGCTGGCGGAGGTGCGCCATCCGCGTGGCTCACGCAGCCTGGCCAGCCATCTGAAGGGGCGCCTGGGCCTGGACGGCATCAAGGCCGCCGTGCTGCATGAGGTGCTGGGCAAGGACGGCGTGGCCGATCCCGCGCGGCTGGCCCAGGCCATCAAGGCCCTGCCCATCACCTTGGTGGCGGCCCGGCCCATCGACGAGGCCATCAGCACCGCAGGTGGCGTGCGGCTGCAGGCGCTGGATGCCAATGGCATGTGCGTGGCTGCGCCCGGCGTTTTCTGTGCCGGCGAAATGCTGGACTGGGAGGCTCCCACGGGTGGCTACCTGCTGACGGCATGCATGGCCAGCGGCGTGCACGCGGCACAGGGCGTTGCCCGCTATCTGAAGGTGGATGGCGAGACGCGTTGAGGAGAGAAGGGGCCGCTGCGGGCGTGGACGGGGCAGGCGCCCGCAGGGCCTGCTGTTCAATGGAAGGTGACGAGCCTTGCCCTCGGCACTGGTTTCACGGTTAGGGCTGCTTGGTTCCCCACCTGACCCGGTTGGCCGCTTCCCCATGCGAGGAGGCCCGTCACTCTCGATTATAGGGGCAAACACCGGGCTGCCCGGGCGACAAGGCCGGCCAAACCCGGGGCGCACCGGGCGAGGGTGCTCAGCCCCGTAGAATCGCGGGATGTCTTATCTTGTGCTGGCCCGCAAATACCGCCCCCGCAATTTCTCCGAAATGGTGGGGCAGGAGCATGTCGTTCAGGCGCTCACCAATGCCCTGACGCAGCAGCGCCTGCACCATGCCTATCTGTTCACCGGCACGCGCGGCGTGGGCAAGACCACGGTCTCGCGCATTCTGGCCAAGTCGCTCAACTGCCAGGGCGCCGATGGCCAGGGCGGCATCACGGCAACGCCCTGCGGCGTCTGTGCGGCCTGTACCGAAATCGACAGCGGCCGCTTTCCCGATTACACCGAGCTGGACGCCGCCTCCAACCGCGGGGTGGACGAGGTGCAAAGCCTGCTGGAGCAGGCCGTCTACAAGCCGGTGCAGGGACGCTTCAAGGTCTTCATGATCGACGAAGTGCACATGCTCACGAACACGGCCTTCAACGCCATGCTCAAGACGCTGGAGGAGCCACCCGAATACCTGAAGTTCGTGCTGGCCACCACCGATCCGCAGAAGGTGCCCGTGACCGTGCTCAGCCGCTGCCTGCAGTTCAACCTGCGGCCCATGGCGCCCGAGACCGTGTTGGAGCATCTGGGCCAGGTGCTCGGCCAAGAAGGCGTGGCTTCCGAACCCCAGGCCCTGCGCCTGCTGTCTCGCGCCGCGCGCGGCTCCATGCGCGATGCGCTGTCGCTGACCGACCAGGCCATTGCCTTTGGCAGCGGCCAGCTGCAGGAGTCCATGGTGCGCCAGATGCTGGGCAGCGTGGACCACAGCCATGTGTTCCGCCTGATCGAGGCGCTCGCCCAGGCCGATGGCCAGGTGGTGGTGGAAACCTCCGAGGCGCTGCGCCGCAACGGCCTGTCTGCAGCCTCCACGCTGGAGGAGATGTGCGCCGTGCTGCAACGCATGGCTGTGGCGCAGGCTGTGCCACAGATGGCCGCCGACGCCAGCGATCCGGAGGCCGCTGAAATTGCCCGTCTTGCGCTGCTGATGCCGCGCGACGAAACCCAGCTGCTCTACAGCATCTGCCTGCATGGTCGGGCCGAACTGGGCCTGGCACCCGACGAGTACGCGGCGCTGACCATGGCGCTGCTGCGGCTGCTGGCGTTCAAGCCGCAATCTGCAGAGCCCGCCCCGGGCGCGGCTGAAAAAAAAACTCCAGCGCTGACCCCCTCCACGGCGAAGCCTGAATCTCCCGCGCCCGTTGCGCAGACGCGGCCCGCACAGCCCGCTTTGCCCGAGGCTCCCGCTGCCCCAGCCAAGGCGGCCATGCCCGTCCCGGTCGCGCCTCCTGCTCCTGTCGCGCCTGTCGCATCTCCCGTGACCGCTGCGCCCGCCGTGGTCGCTCCCGTGGTGCAAGCCGTTGCGGCTCCAGCGCCTGTTCAGGCGCCCGTGGCCGTGGCCGCAGTTGCCAGGCCGGAACCTGTGCTTGCGCCTGTCCAAGAGGCCAGGCCTTCCGCTGCTCCAGAGCTGAAGCCGGCCGCCGGTGTCGCCCAAGAGCCCCTGGACGAGCCTGTGGACGATGTGCAGGAAGACGAAGACTCTTCTGCCGATGAGGCGCCGCAGGTGCAGGATGCCGATGCGCCGGACGAGGGTGCCTGGGCCGGGATGCCCGATGAAGGCTGGGCCGACGAAGGCCGCTGGAGCGATGACGGAGATCTGGCCCTGGAGCCGCCTGCCGCTGCCGTGGCACGGCAGTCCGAACCGCAGATCGACACTCAGATCGATGTGCAGGATTTCGCTCCCGAACGTGGCCGCCAGTCCCCGGATGCGCCTCCCGCACCGACCGTGGAGCGCACGGCCGAGGGCGATGTCTGGCACGCTGCCGTCCAGCAACTGGTGCAGGCCGAGGCCGTCACTGCGCTGGCGCGCCAGCTGGCGCTGCAGTCGCAGCTGGTGGCGCGCGAGGGCGATACTTGGAAGCTGCGTGTGGAAAGCAGCTCGCTGGCCCAGCCCGCCACGCGCGAGCGCCTGCGTGCGGCGCTGGAGGCTGCCGGCCTGGCCCGGCAACTGCATGTCGAGCAGGGCGCCGTGGTGGATAGCCCCGCGCGGCGCAATGCGGTGGCCAGCCATGAGCGCCAGCGCATTGCCGAAGACATCGTGATGAATCATTCTTTGGTGCAGACCCTGATCCGCAGCCATGGCGCGAAAATCGTGCCTGGCAGTATCAAGCCCGTATCCATTCAGCCCTGACACGCTCTAGAGCGTTTCGTTTTTACCCTACAGAAGAAGGAACTCACATGTTCAACAAAGGACAACTGGCCGGCCTGATGAAGCAAGCCCAGGCCATGCAGGACAACCTCAAGAAGGCCCAGGATGAACTGGGCAACATCGAGGTGGAAGGCGAGTCCGGCGCGGGCCTGGTGAAGGTGGTCATGACCTGCAAGCACGACGTCAAGCGCATCACCATCGACCCCAGCCTGCTGGCCGAAGACAAGGACATGCTGGAAGACCTGGTGGCTGCCGCCTTCAACGCTGCCGTGCGCAAGGCAGAAGAAACCTCCAACGAAAAGATGGGCAAGCTCACGGCCGGCATGCCCGGCCTGCCGGGCGGCATGAAGTTCCCTTTCTGAGGCTGGCCCCGAGAGGTTGTGCCGAACAGCCGGGAGAGGCCGTGACGGTTTCCCCAGCCACTCAATTGCGTTGAGCGGCCATCGAGCGATCTGCCCTTGCAGGTCGCTTTTTTTCTGAGAATCTTCTTCATTGAAAGGAAGCCGCCATGTCGGATGTGCAATCGCTCGATGGTCTGATCGAAGCCCTGCGCAGGCTCCCGGGCGTGGGCATCAAGTCTGCGCAGCGCATGGCCTTTCACCTGCTGCAGCGCGACCAGGACGGCGCGCGGCAGCTGGCCCGTGCCCTGACCACGGCCGTGGAGTCGGTAAGCCATTGCGAGCGCTGCCATACCTTCACCGAAGGCCGCATCTGCTCCATCTGCCAGGACGACGGGCGCGACTCGGCCCGGCTGTGCGTGGTGGAGGCGCCTGCCGACATGGGGGCCATGGAACGCACGGGGGCCTACAACGGCTACTACTACGTGCTGATGGGGCGGCTGTCTCCGCTCGACGGCATAGGTCCGCGCGACCTGAATCTGTCATCCCTGCTGGAGCGCGCCGGCGACGGCAAGGTGCAGGAGGTGATCCTGGCCACCAGTTTCACGGCCGAGGGCGAGGCCACGGCCCATGCGATCAGCGAGGCGCTGAAAGCGCGCGGCATCCATGTGACGCGGCTGGCGCGCGGCGTGCCCATCGGCAGCGAACTCGAGTACGTGGACCTGGGTACGATCGCCCATGCGCTGGTGGATCGCCGGTAGTGGTGGAGGCGGCCAGCATTCCTTGTCTTTTCATCAGGAGCCCGTATGCCGACCTCTGTCGTCCTGCCGCCCGGCGGTTTTTCCCTTGCCCATTGGTGCCTGCTGGTGGCGGCCCTGCTGCCGCTGGTCTGCGCCTACATCGCCAAGGCGCCCGGAATGAAGCACCGGCCGGGGCAGCGCGGCTTCGACAACCACGACCCCCGCGCCTGGCTCGCCCAGCAGACCGGCTACCAGGCGCGGGCGAATGCGGCGCAGGCCAACAGTTTCGAGTGCCTGCCGTTCTTCATTGGTGCCTTGCTGGTTGCCTGGCAACTGGGCGCGCCAGCTGCGCGGGTCGATGGCCTTGCCGTGGCCTTCGTGGTGTTGCGCATCGCCTACATCGCCTTCTATGTGACGGACCGCGCCACGCTGCGCAGTCTGGCCTGGGCCCTGGCCCTGGTGGTGAATCTGCTGCTGTTTTTCGCAGGCTACCGCTGAGGCCTGCGGCCGCATCCGGCGCCCTCGTCCCGCGCAGGGCCTGCACCACAGGCCCTGCGGTGTTTCACGTACGGGCAAGCACCGATGCTGCGTATGCGGGCTCTGGGCATGATCGTGTTGCACTGCAGCAAAATAACCATCATGTCTTCCCACGTGCTTGATCGCCGAACCTTGTTGAGCCTTCTGGGGCTGGCTCCTCTTTGGTCGCTCCCTGTGCTCGGCTCGGCCGAGCTGCTGACGATTGCCGTGGGCGGCCAGGGCCTGCTGTACTACCTGCCGCTGGTGATTGCGCAGCAGCTGGGTTATTTCGAGGCCGAAGGCCTGGCCGTGCGCATTGAGGACTATCCAGGCGGATCGCAGTCGCTGCAGGCCCTGGAGTCGGGCGCCGCCGATGTCTGCGCGGGCGCCTATGAACACACGCTTCTTGCCCAGCAGCGCGGCAGCCAGCTGCGGGCCTTCGTCGTGCAGGGGCGTGCACCCCAGATCGCGCTGGGCGTGGCTGCGCGCTGGATGCCGCGCTACCAGACGCTGGCCGATCTGCGCGGGCGGCGCGTGGGTGTTTCCTCGCTGGGCGCATCCACGGCCCGGGCCATGCAGCTGATGCTGCTGGGCGATGGCCTGGATCCCGCTGCGGTGCAACTGGTGGGCGTGGGCTCTGGGCCCGATGCCATGGAGGCGCTGCGCACCGGGCGTGTGCATGCGCTGTGCCATGCGGACCCGCTGATGAGCGTGCTGGAGGACAAGGGCGCCGTGCGCATCGTGCGGGACCTGCGTGATCTGCGCAGCAGCGCGCAGTTGTATGGCGGCTCCATGCCCTCGGGCACGCTGTATGCGACACAGGCCTTCTTGCGCAGGAACCCGGCCAAGGCCCAGGCGCTCAGCAACGCCATGGTGCGCTCGCTCAAGTGGCTGCAGACTGCCGCGCCCATGGATGTGCTGCGGGCCGTGCCTGCGCCCTATCTGCTGGGCTCCCGGCGCGCCTATCTGTCGGCCTTCGAGCACATGCGCACCACGATTTCGCCCGATGGGATGATGCCCGATGACGGGCCCGCCACGGCCCTGCGTGCGCTGGTCCGGCTCGACCCTGCGCTGGCGCGCGGCGGCATTGACCTGGAGCGCTCGTACACCAACGAATTCGTGCGCCAGTCCCGCCAGCGCTTTCACACCTGAGCCCGGCGGCCGCACGCAAAAAAGCCCGCGAAAGCGGGCTCCGTGAAGCGGGTGCCAGAGGGATTCCTCAGCGCTTTTTCACCTTGGATGGCTTGCCTCCGCGCTGTGCCGTGGTGACGGCCGTCTTGGCGTTGCGGCTTTGCGGCTGAACGGCCACCTTGCGTGCGGTTCCCGTGGACTTGGCTGCGCGGGCGTTGCCGCCGCTGCTGGCGCGTACCGGCAGATAGGCCACCAGCGACTGGCCTGCATGCAGCGTGGCCGAGGACTTCAGGTCATTCCAGTCCGCCAGGTTGGACACGCTGACGCCGTAGCGGTTGGCCACGCTGATCAGCGTGTCGCGCTTGCGTGCCTTGATGGTGGTGCGGCGCGTGATGATCTCGGGGGCAAAGCTGATCTGGCCGTTGTCGGCCACGTGGCCGGCCACGTCGGCACGCACGTTGGCGCCGCGCGGCACCATGAGCGCGGAGCCGGCCTTGATCAGCATGCGCGGCGGAATGTTGTTGAGGGCGCGCAGGTCGGACTCGCCCAGGCCCACGCGCTGGGCCGCCTCGGCCACGCTGATGGTGGAGGGCACGGTCCAGACGGTCCAGCTCGCGTACTGGCCTTCGTCGAAGGCCTGCATGTTGCGGCGAAACACCTTGGCGTTGTCCCAGGGCAGCAGGATCTCCGGCGTGCCGGCCGCAAAGATCACCGGCTTGCGAAAGCTGGGATTCAGCGCCTTGAAGTCCTCGGTCGATACGTCGGCCAGCTTGGCCACCAGTTCCACGTCGATGTCGCGGGTGATGGTGACGGTCTGGAAGTAGGGGTGGTTTTCGATCACCGGCAGCTCGGTGTTGAACGCATCGGGGTTGGCCACGATGTTCTTGACGGCCTGCAGCTTGGGCACGTACATGCGGGTCTCGGCCGGCATCTGCAGGTCGGTGTAGCCCGTGGGCAGCCCCAGCTTCTCGTTGCGCTTGATGGCGCGGCCCACGCTGCCTTCGCCCCA
This sequence comes from Delftia sp. 11MD, assembly GCF_050907895.1. Taxonomy (NCBI): domain Bacteria; kingdom Pseudomonadati; phylum Pseudomonadota; class Betaproteobacteria; order Burkholderiales; family Comamonadaceae; genus Delftia; species Delftia sp. 11MD. The sequence continues at coordinate 1,981,099 of NZ_CP194333.1, forward strand.
GTTGTACGCGGCCAGGGCCAGGTGCCAGTCGCCGAACATGTCATAGAGCTTTTGCAGGTAGTCCAGCGCGGCGCGCGTGGAGGCCAGCACGTCGCGGCGGTCGTCGCGGAAGGCGTTCTGCTTGAGGTCGAAATAGGTGCCGGTGGCCGGCATGAACTGCCACATGCCGGCCGCCTTGGCGGTGGAGACGGCCTGCGGGTTGAAGGCGCTCTCGATATAGGGCAGCAGCGCCAGCTCGGTGGGCATGTTGCGCCGCTCCAGTTCCTCGACGATGTGGAACAGGTATTTGCTGGAGCGCTCGGTCATGCGCTGTATGTAGTCGGGACGGCTGGCGTACCACTGCTCGCGGTCCTTGACCAGATCCTGGTCCAGGTCGGGCATGGCAAAGCCCTGGCGGATGCGTACCCACAGATCGCCCGTGGTCTCCAGCGAGGCCACGTCGCCGTTGCTGGCACTGCCTGTGCCCAGCGGGCTCAGCGGCCCTTTGGGATACATGGGGGAGTGGGGTGCGGGGCTGGGGGAGGTATCCGTCGTGCCGGCCAAGTCCGGGCCGCTGGTGGTGGCGCAGCCGGCAAGAACCAGCAGGCTGCCCAGCAGCAGGGTGTGTAGCAGTTTCATCAGAAGACGTTTTTCCATTGGCGCAGGCCGGCCAGCACGCTGGCTGGGTCCTGCTGTCTCACCTGTGCGTCGAAGCCTGCGGCGGCCGCGGCCACCGCGGATTCGCGCGTTCTCAGAAAGGGATTGATGGAGCGCTCGGTCTCCATCAGGGATGGCAGCGTGGGCCGACCGGCCTCGCGCAACGCCTGACAATGCCGCTGGTAGTGAGCCAGGGTTTCGTTGTTTGGTTCCACGGCCTGGGCAAAGCGCAGGTTGGACATTGTGTACTCATGTGCGCAGCACACCAGTGTATTGCCCGGCAGCGAGGCCAGATCGTCCAGCGATTGCTGCATCTGCTGCGCAGTGCCCTCGAACAGGCGGCCGCACCCCCCGGAAAACAGCGTGTCGCCGCAAAACAGCACGGGCTGTGCCTGTGCCGCCGTGCTGTAGAAGGCAATGTGGCCGCTGGTATGGCCTGGTACATCGATGACCTGCCAGGGGCCGCCCAGTGCCTGCACGGCATCGCCTCCCTGCACGCGCTGAACGGGTTCGGGCAACTGCTCGTAGGCAGGACCCCAGACCTGGGCGCCCGTGGCCTGGTGCAGCTGGGCCACGCCACCGACATGATCGGCATGGTGGTGGGTGACTAAAATGCCCTGCAGCTGCAGGCCCAGCCGGTGCAACGTGGCGAGCACGGGCGCTGCATCGCCGGGATCGACGACCAGGGCCTGCCCGGCGTCATGCAGCAGCCAGATGTAGTTGTCGGAAAAAGCAGGAATGGGCAACAGGTTCATGAGCAGCAAAATTATAGGGATGCATCACTGGACGCAATCTGCCCTCGGCCACTACCTGCTGGAATGGGAGCAGCAGCGCTGCGACGAGGCGGTGGCCGATATTTTCGGCTATCACAGCCTGCAGCTGGGCATGCCCATGCTCCAGGGGCTGCGTGCCAACCGCATGCCGCACCGCTGGCTGGCGCTGGATTCCACGCAGGATGCAGCGCCAGCGGACGGCGCTGCCCCGCTGGAGGTTCCCGTGGCGCTGCTGGCCGATCCCGCCGCGCTGCCATTTCCCGAGGCCAGCCTCGACCTGGTCGTGATGCCCCATACGCTGGAGACCTCGCCGGACCCGCATGCCGTGCTGCGCGAGGCGGCCAGGGTGCTGATGCCTGAAGGCCGCATCGTGGTGTGCGGACTCAATCCTGCCAGTTTGCTGGGCGTGCAGCGGCGTGCCGAGCGTGGCGTGTACCTGCCCGATGTGGGCTGGGGCGTGGGTTACTGGCGGCTGCGCGACTGGCTGCGATTGCTGGCCTTCGAGATCGAGGCCGTGCAATTCGGCTGTTATCGTCCCGCCGTGCAGACGGATCGCTGGCTGCGCCGTTGGCAGTTCATGGACCGCGTGGGACGGCTGGGCTGGCCCATGCTGGGCGGTGTGTACTGCGTGGTGGCCGTCAAGCGTGTGCCGGGTGCGCGCATGCTGGAGCCTGCCTGGCGCGGCCGCGCGGTCGTGTCGGGCGCCACGGTGCCGGTCGCCCGTCGCATGCCGGCACAGGCCGCGCCCGACGGTGATCTGCATTCCAACCGGCCTGACGGCCGGGCCATTCATATCAAGGATTTTTTTTGAATCAAGTTGTTATCTATACGGACGGTGCCTGCAAGGGCAATCCGGGTCCTGGCGGCTGGGGCGTGGTGCTGGAGGCTGGCAGCGCCAGGAAGGAGCTGTTCGGCGGCGAGCTGAACACCACCAACAATCGCATGGAGATGATGGCCGTGATCGAGGCGCTGTCTGCGCTCAGACGGCCCTGCGACGTGGTGCTCTACATCGACAGCCAGTACGTGCTCAAGGGCATCACCGAGTGGATCCACGGCTGGAAGGCCAAGGGCTGGAAGACGGCCTCCAAGGAGCCCGTCAAGAACGTGGAGCTGTGGCAGCGGCTGGACGCCCTGGTGCAGGGTGGCGGGCACCGCATCGACTGGCGCTGGGTCAAGGGCCATGCGGGCGATCCCGGCAACGAGCGCGCCGACGCGCTGGCCAACATGGGCGTGGATCAGGCGCTGGGACGCTGAACGCCTTGTGCGGGACAGGTGCAATGCCTGTCCCTTGCTCCTCTTCCCGAGGACTACCTCAAACGCGGTAGATGAAAACCCCAGACACAGGACTCGATGGGTGCAGCTAATATTTCCATAAGTGGAAATTAATGCACGCCCTGCCAGGCATCTTCCGTGGTGTGGTGTTTGAAATTGCCACTTGTGGAATTTTTAAACCATCTCACGATGAAAGAGCCTTGCGATGAAATACAAAGCAATTGCCGCATTGGCGATGCTGGGCGGCGCGGGAGCGGCGCTGGCCCAGAGTTCGGTGACGCTGTACGGCAGCATGGACCTGACCATGCCCTGGATCAGCGATGTGCGCGGGAGCCGGCTCACGCGCATGGATTCGGCCATCTCCCAGCCTGACCTCTGGGGCCTGCGCGGCTCCGAGGACCTGGGGGGCGGCCTGAAGGCCTCGTTCCAGCTGGAAAACGGATTCCTCACGGACATCGGCTCGCCGATCTCGCCCACCAGCTACTTCAACCGGGCTTCCTGGGTGGGCCTGGACAGTGCTTCGCTGGGCACGCTGCGGCTGGGGCGCCAGGTCGATTTCACGGCCGGCACGCTGAGCCAATGGGGCAATGGCTACCAGCTCTACAACTTCTATCTGTACCACCCGGGCAACCTGGACGGCCTGTCCAGCCAGTTCCCCGTGGACAACTCCGTGGTCTACCTGACGCCGCGCATGGGCGGTATGCAGTTCGGCGCGCAGTATGGATTTGGCGAGGTGCCGGGCCGCTCGCAGGCCAACCGCACCTACAGCGTCATGGGCAGCTATTCCAGTGCCAAGCTCAATCTGGCCGTGGCCTACACCGATGCGCGTGGCCGTGCCTTCGATATCGCCGGGCGCACGGGCCTGGCGAACGCGCTGGGCCAGGACCTGGTGGCGGGCCGGCCGCTGGTGCTCGATACCTTCCAGGTGCTGGGCATCGGCGGCGGCTACCAGCTCGATGCGCTTCCGGTCCGCCTCAACGCGCTGCTCACGCGCTCCACGCTCAAGTACGGCGCAGCCTCCAGCCACATGAGCGCGCTAGACCTGGGCCTGGCCTGGCAGACCAGCCAGGCGGTGACCATCAACACCGGCTACTCCTTCAGCCGTTTCGAGCAGACGAAGTGGAACCAGGTCCACCTGGGCGCGCGCTACGCCTTCTCCAAGCGCACGCAGCTGCATGCCTCGGTCACGCACCAGCGCGCCTCCGATGGCGTGGCGGCGATGAATTCCGTGGGCGTTGCCAGCGGGCGCACGCAGACCGTGATTGCAGCAGGCATACACCACTCGTTCTGAGAGGCATGAGACATGCAGCCCGGTCGATGCGGGCGCATTGGAGACCCCACGATGAAATTCACCCTCAATTCCCGAAGCGTGGCCTTTGACGGCGACGGGCAGACCCCCTTGCTGTGGGTGCTGCGCGACCACTTCAAGCTGCCGGGCACCAAGTTCGGCTGCGGCATCAGCATGTGCGGGGCCTGCACGGTCCATGTCGATGGCGAGCCCGTGCGTTCCTGCGTGCTGCCCGTCTCGACGGTGGGCGGCAAGGCGGTCACGACCATCGAAGGACTGTCCAGCAACCGCTCCCACCCCATCCAGAAGGCCTGGATGGACAAGGACGTGCCGCAGTGCGGCTACTGCCAGTCCGGCATGGTCATGGCCGCTGCAGCACTGCTCAAGGCCCATCCGCAGCCCACCGATGCGCAGATCGACGAGGCCATGACCAATCTGTGCCGCTGCGCCACCTACCACCGCATCCGGGAGGCCATCCATGCCGCAGCGTCCAAGCAATGAACGGGGCCGCGTGGCCGATTCGGCCATCTCGCTGCGGCGCAGGCACCTGCTCCAGAGCGCCGCTGCGCTGCTGGTGGCGCCTGCTGCAGGCAGCCTGCTGATTCCGCTGGCGCAGGCCGCGCCGCCGGCAGCCGGTGCGGCGGCGGCAGCAGCCATCGGCGACTGGGTCTGGATCGAGCCTTCGGGCCAGGTGGTGATCGGCGTTTCGCAGTGCGAGGTCGGCCAGGGCATCTACACAGGCCTGCCCCAGGTGCTGGCCGATGAACTGGATGCCGACTGGGCCAGCGTGACCGTGCGCTTCGTCACGGGGCGCGACGCCTACCGCAACGATGCGGGCGAGATGCCGTTCCAGCAGTTCGTGGGTGCCTCCATGTCCATGAACTATTTCTATGAACGCATGCGCCTGGCCGGCGCCCAGGCGCGCGATGTGCTGCTGCGCGCCGGCGCAAGCCGCCTGGGTGTGCGTGCCTCCCAGTGCATGACGCGTGCCGGCCGCGTGCTGCACCCCGCGACGGGCCGCAGCGTGGGCTATGGCGAGATCGTGGCCGATGCCTCCAGGCTGCCCCTGGCCGCGCGGCCGCGCATGAAGTCGGCTTCCGAGCAGGGCCTGATCGGCCGCAACCTGCGCCGTGTGGATACGCCTTCCAAGGTCGACGGCAGCGCGGTGTTCGGCATCGATGTCGAGGTGCCCGGCATGCTGATCGGCGCCGTGCGCATGGCGCCCAGCGTGACGGGGCGCATCGTGCGCATCCGCAACGAGGCAGAGGTGCGCGCGCGCCCCGGCGTGCATGCCGTCGTGCGCACCACGCAGTGGCCCGACCCCGAGCCCAGCACCGTGGTCGTGGTGGCCGATTCGTACTGGATTGCCAAGCAGGCTGCCGATGCGCTGGACATCGAATTCGACGCCGGCGCGGCGGCTGGCGTGGACAGCGAGCGCATCCATGCGCAGTTCGTCGCAGGCTTGTCGAACGACAAGGCCGTCGTGGCCCGCAGCCTGGGCAAGCCGCGTGAAGTGCTGGCGGCCGGCAAGACCATCACGGCCGACTACCACTCGCCCTACATCACGCACGCCACCATGGAGCCGCTGGCCGCCACCGTGCATGTGCGCGACGGCGAGGTCGAGACCTGGGGACCCTACCAGGGCCAGGACTTCCTGCGCGGCGAACTCGGCAAGGCCTGCGGCGTGCCTGCAGACAAGGTGATCGTGCACACCACGTTCCTGGGCGGCAGCTTCGGGCGCAAGTACATGCCCGACTTCGCCCTGCATGCGGCGGCGGCGTCCAAGGCCGTGGGCCGGCCCGTCAAGGTCATCCGCTCGCGCGAGGACGATATACGGCATTCCTACTACCGGCCCGGCGCATCGGGGCGCTTGAGCGCCGTGCTCGGCGCCGACGGCCTGCCGGCCGCGCTGCATGCGCGCATCTCGGGACAGTCGCTGTACGGGGCCATCAACCCCAAGAAGATGGCCGATGCCGGCGGCTGGGACGAGACCATGGTCGAGTCCATCTACGACCTGATCTACGGCGTGCCCAACCTGCTGGTGGATGCCGTGGACGTGCAGCAGCCCATACCGCTGAGCTACCTGCGCAGCGTGGGCACCACGTCCAGCGTGTTCTTCCTGGAAAGCTTCATCAGCGAGCTGGCCCACACCGCAGGCGTGGACGACTACCAGTACCGGCGCCGCCTGCTGGCCGGCCAGCCGCTGGCGCTGGGCGTGTTGGATGCGGCGGCGCGCGCCGCGCGCTGGGAGCAGCCCGCGCCGGCAGGCCTGCACCGCGCCATGACCTTCAACGTCTACACGGGGCGGGGCGAGAGCTTCCAGACCTTTGTCGCACTGGTCATGGAATTGCGTGTTGTGCAAGGCCGCGTGCGGCTGGAGCGTGCCATCTGCGCCATTGATGCGGGCCGCGTGGTCAATCCGGGCCTGGTCAAGGCCAATGTGGAAGGCGGCATCGGCTTTGCGCTGACCAACACCTTCAAGAGCCGGCTGGACTTCGACAAGGGCGCGGTACAGCAAAGCAACTTCCACGACTACCCGCTGCTGCAACTGTCCGAAATGCCCCGCGTGGAGGTGGTCCTGGTCGAAAGCGACCGGCCGCCCCAGGGCTGCGGCGAAGTGGCCCTGGGTCCCACGGCGCCTGCCGTGGCCACGGCCATGTTCCATGCCACGGGCCGCCGGTTCCGCTCCATGCCGCTGCCGCAGGACATCGCGTCCACCTGATCACCCCCCAACCCGCTTTTTTTGAGAAAAGGAATTTCATGCAAGTCGAACACATCACCCCGTGCATAGGATCGGAGATATACGGCATCGATCTCTCGGACCCGGCGCAGGTGCATGACCATGCGGACGCGCTGCGCAAGCTGCTGGCCGAGCGCCAGGTCATCTTCTTCCGCGACCAGACGCTGGACCCTGCGCAGCAGGTGCGCGTGGCCCAGGTGTTCGGCAAGGTCGAGCCCGTGTCCTCCACCTTTCCCTCGCACCCGGACGATCCCCATGTCGAGCTGCTGATCAGCCAGGGCACGCGCACCGGCACCGACATCTGGCATGCCGACCTGACCTGGCAGACCAAGCCGCCCGCCGGTGCCTGCCTCTACGCCGTGGACGTGCCGCCCACGGGCGGCGACACCATGTGGGCCAGCATGACCACGGCCTTCGCCTCGCTGGCGCCCGAGCTGCAGGCCTATCTGCGCACGCTGCGCGCCACCCACAACTGGGAGGCGCCGGCCCTGAGGCAAAGCCTGATGCGCCGCGATCCCTCGGGCGAGGCCTATCGGGCCACGCGCCTCAAGCATCCGCCGCTGGAGCAGCCCGTGGTCCTGGTGCACCCGGTGACCTGCCTGCCCGTGGCCTTTGTGAACTCGCTCTACACCACGCACATCGAGGGCGTGACCAGCGACGAGAGCGCGGCGCTGATCGCCATGCTCAGCGGCCTGGCCAAGGTGCCTGAGTGGCAGGTGCGCTTTCGCTGGCGCAAGGGCTCGGTGGCCATCTGGGACAACCTGGCCACCCAGCATTACGCGGTCAACGACTACCACCCCGCAGCGCGGCGCATGCACCGCGTGGCGATACGCCAGGCGTGAGCCCGGCCCCGGCCTTTGCTGAAAATGACAAAACCCACGATGAAAGCCCATCCCATGAAAGCGAAACGCAAAACGCTTGCCCTAGGCATGGCCCTGGCCATGGCCCTGCTGGCCGGTCCTGCCCAGGCGCAGGCCTATCCCCACAAGCCCGTCACCATCGTCGTGGCCTATCCCGCAGGCGGTGACACCGATGCGCTGGCGCGCCTGCTGGGCGAGAAGCTGTCGGCCCGCATCGGACAGTCGGTGCTTGTGGACAACCGCGCAGGCGCCAGCGGCACCATCGGCAGCAGCTATGTGGCCAAGGCGCCGGCCGATGGCTATACGCTGCTGCTGGCGCCCAATACCTTTGCCATGGCCCAGCTGGTGCTCAAGCTGGGCGCAGGCCACGGATATGACGTGCTCAACGGATTCACGCCCGTGATCGAGGTCGGCTCCACATCGCTGTTCCTTGTCGCCGGACCCGGCGCGGGCGTGCGCACGCTCAAGGAGGCCGTATCCGCGAGCCAGGGCCGTTCGCTGGGCTACGCCACCCCGGGCAATGGCTCGCCCATGCACTTTCTGGGCGAGATGGTCCGGCGCGCCACGGGCGCCCGCTTCGAGTCCATCCCCTACAAGGGGGTGGCGCCTGCGGTCACGGACGTGGTGGGCGGCCATGTGCCCTTCACCTACAGCACGCTGGGCTCCATCGCGCCCTACCTGCCCGGCGGCAAGCTGGTGGCGCTGGCCGTGGCCGACGCCCAGCGCTCGCCGCTGGCGCCCGACGTGCCCACGCTGGCCGAACTGGGCTACAAGGACGTGGAGCTGACGGCCTGGTACGGCCTGTTCGGCCCCAGGAACATGCCTGCCGACGTGGTCAGGCTGCTGAATACGCACCTGAACGAGGTCCTCAAGATGCCCGACGTGGTGGCACGCATGGCCACGCTGGGAACCGTCCCTGTGGGCGGCCCGCCGCAGCGCCTGGGCAAGACCAATGCCAGCGACTTCGAGCGCTTCGGGCGGCTGGTCAAGGAGCTGGGCATACAGTCCGACTGAGGGCAGCGCACCGGACGAAAGGAGGGAGCAGCGGGCGCCGGCGCAAGTCAATCCGGGTGGTGGCCCGGGTGTGGTGGGTGGTCTTGCGCCGGCGCATCCTGCCTGATGCGCTCGGCCAGCAGGTGGGACATGAAGCGCAGATAGTGCTCGACCTGCTGGTCTGCCTGCGGCCCTTCCCCGAACAGTTCGGCCAGCAGCGGCCGTGCTGTGGGCAGGAAGGCCGAAATGCTGAGGATGGCCAGGTGGATGAAGCGCGGGTCCACCTGTGCCGGGTGGCTGGCCTGCGCTCCGTCCATCAGCATGGTCGAGGTCAGCTCCAGCCCGCGCCGCGTGATGCGCTGCAGCGGCGTGCCCGAGGGCGGAGGCTCTTCTTCGCTTTCATAGTGGTAGATCTCGGACAGCGCCAGCCGCTCGAACTGCGGGTGCTCGCGCATGAAATCCAGCCGCAGCAGCAGGCGCTGGTAGACGCGCTCTTCCACCGTGCCCTGCGTCCTGAGCGCCACTTCCATGCGGTTTTGCAACTCGCGCATCAGGGACTCCGTCACTTCCTGCAGCAGTCCCTTGAGGCTGCTGAAGTAGTAGCGCACCAGCGCCCGCGTGACGCCGGCCGCCGCCGCGATTTCCAGAATGCTCAGTTGCTCCGGCGTGCGGGTCTTGAGCAGGTTGACCGTGGTCTGCAGGATGATGTCCCGGCCGACGGCATCGTCGGCCAGCGGGCGGCCGCTGTTGCGGCGGGGCTTCTTGGGCGCGGAATCGGCAGGCTTCTTTTGGGACGGCATGCGGGCCATTGTCGGCGATACACAGGCAGCGGCTGCGCCGCAAGTGTCAGGGCTGGGCGGTGATGCGGGCCAGCGCGTCCTCGATCTCGCGGGCCTGCTGGGGCCGCACCAGCCTTTGCACCTCCTGCCCGTCACGCAGAAAGACCAGGGTGGGCCAGAGCTTGACGCGGTAGCTGCGTCCCAGGGCCCTGCCGGGGCCGTCTTCCACCTTGATGTGGGCCACCTGCGGGGCGGCATCCAGCGCCTGGGCAATCAGCGGTTGCGCGCGCTGGCAGTGGCCGCACCAGGCGGTGCCGAACTCCAGCAAGGTAGCGCCGGGCAGCGTATCGACGGTGCTGCGATCGGGGGCGTCGGTCAGGTGCTTGGACTGGAAGGGCATGGGGCAATCTCCTGTCAGGGAAAGGCCTGCAGCGGCAGGATGGACACGGTTTCGCCGGCTTGCACGGCAGCGCGCTCATGTTCGAGCACGATGAGGCAGTCGGCCTCGGCCATGGAACTGAGTACGCCCGAGCCCTGCGGCCCCGTGGTGCGCACCATGCAGAGGCCATCGGCGCCCTTGGACAGAATGCCGCGCTGGTACTCGGTGCGGCCTGGCCGCTTGGACAGGGCCTGCGCAGCCACAGCCTGGGGCAGGGCGGCCGGTTCACCGTCCACGGCGGCGGCGCCCATGAGCTGCAGCAGCGCCGGCCGTACAAAGACCAGAAAGCTCACCATGGCAGCCACGGGATTGCCGGGCAGGCCGATCAGTACCGTGGTGCGTGCCGGTGGCCGGCTGGCGGCAAATGGCGTGCCCGCATCGGGCTGCAACAGGCCCACGGCCAGCGGCCGGCCCGGCCGCATGGCCAGGCGCCAGAAATGAACGCTGCCCATGCGTTGCAGCATGGCGCGCGTATGGTCGGCCTCGCCCGCGCTGATGCCGCCGCTGGTCAGCACCACGTCGGCCAGGGAGGCGGCTTCGCGCAGGCGCTCCTGCAAGGCTTCGGGCTGGTCGGCCACCACGCCCAGGTCCAGCACCTTGACGCCCATGCGCTGCAGCAGGCCGATGAGGCTGAAGCGGTTGCTGTCGTAGACCGCCCCTTCGCGCAGCGCCGTGCCGGGGTGCAGGATTTCATCGCCCGTGGAGAAATAGGCCACGCGCAGCCGCCTGCGAACATGCACCTGAGACTGGCCCAGGCTGGCGATCAGGCCCAGGGCTGCCGGATGCAGGCGCTGGCCCGCCGCCAGCGCCACGCAGCCCTGGCTCAGATCCTCGCCGCGCCTGCGGCGGTTGTCTCCGGTGCGCACGCTGCCGGCGGGGATGCGTACATGGTCGGGCGAGGCCGCATCGGCGGGCTCGGTGCGTTCGTGCGCGATCACCGTGTCCAGACCGGGCGGCAGCACGGCGCCCGTCATGATCTTGATGCACTCGCCCGCCCGCACCGTGCCATGCCAGGGCTTGCCGGCCAGGGCCTGGCCGACCACGCGCAGCACCAGCGGGGCGCCGGCCTGCAGCTGGCTGCCGTCGAAGGCATAGCCATCCATGGCGGCGTTGTCATGTGCGGGCACGTCGATGGGGGAGACGATGTCTTCGGCCAGCATGCGGTCCAGCGCGTCGGCCAGCGCCAGTGTTTCCACATCCGCCACCGGGCCCAGGGGCTGCAGCAGGCTGGCCAGCTGGGACAGTGCCTGATCAACGCTCAGGTCCTGGGCGGAGGCGATGGGGGCGGAGGCGGGCTGGAAGGTGGCGGTCATCAGAACGGAATCCGGTGGGGCAAGGCCGGTCACGGCGGCGTCACGGGCACACAGGCCGCGGCCTGCGCCAGGGCCTGCAGCTCCTGCTGCGTGTTGGCGTTGGCAAAGGCCAGCGGGCTGTCGTCCGCGCGATCGAAGAGGGCGGTGGCGCAGCGGTGCTGGCCCGTCCAGGCATCGATCTTGCGGCCGCCCGAACGTATGAAGGACTGCAGGCTATCACGCAGCGATGACCGCATCAGGCAGAACACGGGCTGGGCACGCAGCCTGGATTGATCTGTATCAAGCGAGCGTTCCCAGCCATGGGCGACGACGATGTCGGCCGCAGGCTGCTGCGCCAGCGCAGCCTGCGCGAGCCGCTGTACAAGGTCCTGGGGGAACAGCGGCGTGTCGCAGGGCACGCAGACCAGCCAGGGTGTCTGGCAATGGGTGAGGCCGCTCAGAAAGCCGGCCAGCGGGCCGGGGTAGTCGGGTTCGGCATCGGGCCAGACCGGGGCGCCATAGGGGGCGCCCAGTTGCGCATAGGCCTCGGTATGGCGATTGGCGTTGAGCATCAGATGCCCGACCTGGGGCGCAAGGCGGCTGAGCGCGTGGCCCGCCAGCGGCTGGCCCAGAAAGGGCTGCAGGCCCTTGTCGATGCCGCCCATGCGCATGCCGCGCCCGCCTGCCAGCACGCAGCCCGTGATGTCGCTCAAGGGCAGGGTGTCGGGCAGAGAGGAAACGGGCATGTGTGGCTTGTGATGGAGAAACCGAGGGGAAAGGGAAAGGGAGCCGCGCGCGACGCGCGGGCTCAGCCGCCGATGTAGCTCATCTCTATGCGCCTGCGCTGCGTGTCCGTGCTGGACGGCAGGCTGGCGCGCAGTTCGGAATAGCGGTCGGTGCGCTGCTGCCAGATGGGGGCCAGCGCGGCTGCCACTTCCTCGTCGCTGGCGCCGCTGCGCAGCAGGCTGCGCAGGTCCCAGCCTTCGGAGGCGAACAGGCACAGGTACAGCCGGCCCTCGGTGGACAGGCGCGCACGGTTGCAGTCGCCGCAAAAGGCGTGGGTGACGCTGCTGATCACGCCGACCTCGCCCAGCGAGGGATCGTGCAGGCCCTGCGCATCGGCATATCCCCAGCGCACGGCGGTCTCGCCCAGGCTGCTGGCCTGCAGCGGCACCAGGGGCAGCTCGGCGCGCAGCCGGGCGATGACTTCGTCGGAGGGCAGGACCTCGTTCATGCGCCAGCCGTTGGTCGCGCCCACGTCCATGTATTCGATGAAGCGCAAGGTCACGCCCGTGCCCTGGAAGTGGCGCGCCATGGGCAGGATCTGGTCCTCGTTGGTGCCGCGCTTGACCACCATGTTGACCTTGATGTTGCCCAGGCCTGCCGCCTGGGCCGCCTCGATGCCGGCCAGCACGTCGGAGACCGGGAAGTCCACGTCGTTCATGCTGCGGAACACCGCGTCGTCCAGCCCGTCCAGGCTGACGGTGACGCGGTTCAGGCCGGCCGCCTTGAGCGCCCGGGCCTTGCGCGCCAGCAGCGAGCCGTTGGTGGTCAGCGTCAGGTCCAGCGGATGGCCGTCGGGCGTGCGCAGGGCAGACAGCTGCTCCACCAGCGTTTCCACGTTCTTGCGCAGCAGCGGCTCGCCGCCGGTCAGGCGGATCTTGCGCACGCCATGCTGCACGAACAGGCGGGCCGTGCGCGTGATCTCCTCGAAGCTCAGCAGCGAGCCGTGCGGCAGGTAGCGGTAGTTCTTGTCGAAGACTTCCTTGGGCATGCAGTAGCTGCAGCGGAAGTTGCAGCGGTCGGTGATGCTGATGCGCAGGTCGCGCAGCGGCCGGCCAAGCCTGTCACGCAGATCGCCGGTGGGCGCCTGCAGCAGTCTTGGCACGGTGGCCGGGCGCGTGGGGGCGCGCTCGTCGACCAGGGGGATCACTCGTTCTGCCATGCCCGCGATTTTGCCCGAATGCCTATGTCCAGGCTCTGCGCAAGCCTGCAGATCTTGATCTGCGTCTAGACGCAGCGCGCTCCATCCACCTCGATGCAGGTGCCGCTGATGAAGGCCGCCTCGTCGCTGGCCAGATACAGCGCGGCATTGGCCACGTCCAGCGCCGTGGAAAAGCGGCCCAGCGGAATCGTCGCCCGAAAGCGCGCGCGGCGCTCCTCGTCCACGGGGCCGCCGGCAAACTCGGCGGCCAGGCCGGTGTCGGGGTTGAAGACGGGGTTGATGCAGTTGACGCGGATGTTCTCCGGGCCCAGTTCCGCGGCCATGGACTTGCTGGTCACGATGACGGCGCCCTTGGAGCCGTTGTACCAGGTCAGCCCCGGGCGCGGGCGCAGGCCTGCCGTGGAGGCGATGTTGATGAAGCTGCCGCCGCCGGGGCGGCCATCGGCCATCGGCGGATTGGCGCGCATGGCCGGCACGCCGTGGATGGCCGAGAGATAAATGCTCTTGACGTTGATGGCATAGACCCGGTCGAACTCGGCCTCGCTGACTTCGAGCATGGGACGGTTGCGGTGCGTCCAGCCTGCGTTGTTGACGAAGACATCGAGCCGGCCGTGGGCCTGCAGTGTGGCGGCCACCAGGGCCTTGACCTGTTCGCCCTGCGTCATGTCCGCCTGCACATAGAGCGCGCGGCCGCCCACGGCGTTGATGGCCTGTGCCACGCGCGTGCCGGCCTCGCGGTCGATGTCGTTGACGACGATATGTGCGCCTTCGGCGGCCAGCCGCATGGCGATGCCGGCTCCTATGCCGCTGCCGGCGCCTGTGACGATGATGGATTTGTCCTGGACACGCATCGGGCTTTGCTCCTCGGTCGGGGGTCAGGCCCCCTGGGTTTCGGTGGTTGCTGTGGTCGCCGGGGTCGGGGCCACGCCGCCTGTGCCGGGCTGCCAGCCCACGAACTGCGGGTAGTAGCGCGCCACGCCGGGGCCATTGAAGTCCCAGCCCAGGCACTGGCCCAGGTGGCGTGGCGGCTGGCTGGGGTCGGCATCGCCAAAGACGCCGGGCACGGACTGGAAGGCGGCCGTGGCCATGTTGAACAGCAGCTCGCGCAGATGCGTGCAGCTGGCCACGCCGCCCAGGTTCTCGTTGATGGCCTTGCGCCATCCGCGCGCCATGCTGCAGCCGACCATTTTCTGCAGGGCCCGCGTGGCCTCGGGGCAGTGGCCCAGCGGATGGGAGTCCATGACGACCTCGATGGCCTGCACCGCCAGGCGGGCATCGACCGTGGTGCGTATCCACATGTGGTGTATGGCCGTGCCGGCCGGCATGTGGCGGCCGCCGCTCAGTTCGATGTCATGGGTCTTGCTGTCGCGCAGCTCGCCTTCGATGTCCCAGAGGCCATCGGCGCGGGCGTAGCTGCGGTAGCGCACGTCGCGTTCATGCTGGGGCGTGCGGTCGGGAACGGGAGACAAGGGCATGGGGAATTCTTCTTTCTGTCGCGTGCGGCCGGCTGGCGCCGGGCACCTTGCGATTTTCCGTCATGCGCCAGGATCAGCCATGCCGTATGGCGACGGTCTTCAGCGTGGTGAAGCCATAGAGCGCCTCGAAGCCCTTTTCGCGGCCATGGCCGCTGGACTTGACGCCGCCGAAGGGCAGCTCCACGCCGCCACCCGCCCCGTAGTTGTTGACGAAGACCTGGCCGCAGCGCAGGCGCCGCGCCAGGCGCAGCTGGCGCGCGCCGTCACGGGTCCACAGGCCGGCCACCAGGCCGTAGGCCGTGCCGTTGGCCAGTTGCACGGCATGGTCCTCGTCATGGAAGGGCATGGCGCAGAGCACGGGGCCGAAGATCTCTTCCTGCGCCAGCCGGTGCTCGGGTGGCACGTCGCGCAGCAGGGTGGGCGCCTGGTAGAAGCCGCTGTCGGGCGCATGCTCCACGATCTGGCCCTGCGCCACCACGGCAATGCCTGCCACCTGGGCGTCGGACAGGAAATCCCAGACACGCTGCTGCTGGCTGGCGCGGATCAGCGGACCCAGGTCCAGGTCCATGGCGGCCGGACCCACGCGCAGCGCCTCGAAGGCCTGGCCCAGGCGTTCGAGCAGCGGCTCGTAGATCAGCGAGTCGATCAGCACGCGCGAGCCTGCCGAGCAGGTCTGGCCGGCGTTCTGCACGATGGCGTTGACGATGGCCGGCACGGCGGCGTCCAGGTCCGCATCCGCGAACACGATCTGCGGACTCTTGCCGCCCAGCTCCAGCGTGACGGGGCAGTGCCGTTCGGCTGCAGCCTGCTGGATCAGCGTGCCCACGCCGGGGCTGCCCGTGAAGCTCAGGTGGTCCACTCCTGGATGGCGCGCCAGGGCCTCGCCCACCTCGTGTCCCAGGCCGGTGACCACGTTGAAGGCGCCTGCCGGAAAGCCGACCTCGGTGGCCAGCCGCGCCACGCGCAGCACGGACAGGCAGGCGTCTTCCGAGGGCTTGACCACGCAGGTATTGCCCGCGGCCAGCGCTGCGCCCACGCTGCGGCCGAGGATTTGCATGGGGTAGTTCCAGGGGACGATATGGCCGGTCACTCCGTGGGGCTCGCGCCAGGTCAGGGCGCTGTAGCCTTGCTGGTAGGGCAGGGTCTCGCCGTGCAGCTTGTCGCAGGCGCCTGCATAGAACTCGAAGTAGCGCGCCAGCGCCAGCGCATCGGCGCGGGCCTGGCGCGTGGGCTTGCCGCAGTCGCGCTGCTCGATGGCCGTGAGTTCATCGGCATGCTGCAGCACGCTGCCCGACAGGCGCATCAGCAGGCGCCCGCGTTCGGCGGCCGAGAGCTTGCTCCAGACGCTGTCCTGGCATTCGCGCGCAGAGCGCACGGCCAGGTCGATGTCCTGGGGCGAGCCGCGTTGGAGCTCGTCGAAAGCCTGCCCGTCCGACGGGTCCAGCACGGGGATCGTGCGTCCCGATTCCGTAGGCACGGACGCATTGCCGATGTGGTGGTATTGCATGGAGCCCGATTGTGGGGCGCCCGGGACGCTTGTCCAGTCCCGGGCGTTGCAGCGCGCCTGCCTACTGCGCAGGCCAGCCCGCGTCGCGCAGGCCTTGGCGGTCCAGCACCTCCATCTTGCCGCGCCGCAACTGCAGGCAGCCGGCCAGTTGCAGCTCTTGCAGGATCTGGTTGGTGGTCTGGCGTGACAGGCCCAGCATGCGCGCCAGCTGCTCCTGGGACACATCCAACTCGCGCCGCCAGCGCTGGCGGCCCTGGCCGTCGGGCTGCCACTGGTCAAAGCCTTCGGCCATGCGCACCAGGCGCCGCGCCAGGCGCTGGGGGGCCGGCAGCAGCGTGTGCTCTTCCAGCGCCACCAGGCACACGCGCAGCTTGTCCGTCAGCAGCAACGCCAGCGCTTGCCAGTGTCCGGGGTGGGCGGCCAGCCACTCCATCAGCGGTGCCTGGGGCACGTGAAGCACGATGCAGGCCGTGGCGGCCTGGGCGTCGTGCGTGCGTTGTGCGCCATCGAACAGGGCAATCTCTCCCAGCCACATCGGCGGCTCCACCAGGGCCAGCAGCGCCGTGCGGGCCTGCTCGCCGCAGGCGGCCGTGCCCGAGATGCTGAGGGCGCCACGCGCCACCGCGTACAGCCCGCAGGGCGGGTCGCCCCGGCGAAACAGCCAGTCGCCTGCTGCCAGCGTGCGGGGCTGGGCCAGTGCCTTGAGCTGCGCGGCCAGCTCTGGCGGCAGGGCGTGGAACCAGCGGCCTGCCTCGACGGTGGCCCAGAGATCGGCCATGCCCGGTGGACCGGCCACTGCGCGGCGCCGTACGCCGCGCGTGGCGGCGACAGTTGCCGTGGCTGCCGGAGCTACCGGTGCGGGTAAGCCCGAGGTGTGCGATGAGGCTTGTGTCGGATCCATGACAGACGCCAATCCTTGATGACACCACCATGGTTGCGCAACATCCACTGCCGGTGCAGCCTATGAAAACCCTCATCGACCAACTGTCCCAGTACGCGGACTATCACCGTGATCCACGCAACATCCTCACGCACTTCTTTGGCGTGCCGCTGATCATGTGGGCCGTGGTGATCCTGCTGGCACGTCTGCAATGGGCGATGCCATTGGGCGACGGCCTGCCTGCCCTGCCGCTGAGCCTGGCCTTGCTGGCGGCGCTGGCGGCAGGCATCTACTACTGTTTGCTGGACCTGCGCTACGGCAATGCCATGGCTGTGGTGCTTGCCCTGATGCTGGCCTTGGCACAGCCCATCGCCATGCTGCCGTTGGGGGCTTGGCTGGGATGGGGGCTGGGCATCTTTGCCGTGGGCTGGGTGATCCAGTTCGTGGGCCACTACTACGAGGGCCGCAAGCCGGCTTTCCTGGATGACATCGTGGGCCTGGTCATCGGGCCGCTGTTCGTGCTGGCCGAGCTGGGCTTTGCCCTGGGCCTGCGCCGCGAAGTGCAGCATGCGGTGGAGCAGCGCAGCGGTCCCGTGCAGCGGCGCGCGGGCGGCGCACACGCCTGAAAACGGCCCGGGCGCTGCAAGCTTGGCGCAGGCTTGCCGCCGTAGCATGGCAGGCGTTCCTGCGGAGCCATCCGTGGGGGCGTGTGCCTGAGCCTAAAATCACGCTGCTATCCCCCTGCGGGGGCTTTTTTGTTTCAACTCTCCTCATCCATCATGTCTTTCGACAAAGTCACACCGGGCAAGAACGCTCCTGAATCCTTCAACGTCGTGATCGAGATCTCGGCCAACTCCGATCCCATCAAGTACGAAGTGGACAAGGAAAGCGGCGCCGTCTTCGTGGACCGCTTCATGGGCACGGCCATGCACTACCCGGCCAACTACGGCTATGTGCCCCAGACGCTGTCCGGCGACGGCGATCCGGTGGACGTGCTGGTGATGACGCCCTTCCCGCTGCCCCCGGGCGTGGTCGTGGCCTGCCGCCCCATCGGCATCCTGCTCATGGAAGACGAGTCCGGCGTGGATGGCAAGGTCCTGGCCGTGCCCACGCAAAAGCTGCTGCCCGCCTACGACAAGATCAACACGCTGGAAGACATCCACGAGATCACCCTCAAGCAGATCCAGCATTTCTTCGAGCACTACAAGGACCTGGAAAAGGGCAAGTGGGTCAAGGTTCTGGGCTGGAAGGGCGTGGACGAGGCCAAGAAGGAAGTCGTGGACGGCATCGCCAACTACAAGGGCTGATCCCTTTCACTCCCGTCGAGGGAGTCTCAACTGCGCTGAGGTAAATGCCCGCTTCGCAGTTGATACAATTTGAAACGCACCCGATGCCTAGGCGCCGGGTGCGTTTTTTGTTTTGTCATGGATCAGGGTTTGGACAGATCAATCAGGCGCTGATGGGGACATCGGCCCGGGAGCGAGCAAATGAAGGTGGCAGATTGGCGCATGGGCACGAAGCTGGGCATGGGATTCCTCATCATGGTCCTGTTCTCGGCGGTTCTGGGGGCGGTAGCCTGGTTGCAACTGGCGCAGATGCACCGCAACGCATTGCATTTGTCGGATGTGGCCCTGCCCAGCATGTTCCATGCGGGCGCCATGCGATCCGAATACAACCGCCTGCGCCGCCACGAGGCCGGCATTGCCTCCGCGCGCAGCCTGGCCGAGGTCGATGGCTTTGCCAAGCAGGTGCAGGACCGGCTGCAGACCATTGGCGAGCATGAGACGGCCCTGCGTTCGCTGATCGACCAGCAGGCCTTGCGCGCGGCCTTCGACGACTACCTCGGCTTCAAGCAACAGTTCCTGGCCATGCATGCGCGATTGCTGGAGCGTGCGCGCGCCGGCAACTATTCCACCACCGAGGAGCAGGCCTTCATGGCCGACGAGATGGGGTTGATGTTCGCCGGCGAGTCCGAGGCGCAGTTCGGCAAGCTGGCCGAAAGCGCCGGCCGCCTGCTGACCCTGCAGCGCGAGGCGGGCGAGCAGGCGCGGCAGCAGGCGCAGGCAGGCTTTGACCTGGCCCGCATCTGGGTGCTGGGCACGCTGGCCGCGGTGGTGGCGATTGCGGCCCTGGTGGGCTGGGCCATCACGCGTGCTGTCACCGGCCCGGTGGCCCAGGCCGTGGCCGTGGCGCGCAATGTGGCGGCCGGCCATCTGGAAAAGCCGGTCACCAGCCGGCGCCGGGATGAAATGGGCCAGCTCATCAACGCACAGGAGGACATGCGCCGCAAGCTCGCCGAGCTGGTGGGCGATGTGCGCGGCAATGCGCACGGCGTGGCGCTGGCCGCTGGCGAGATCGCCCAGGGCAATGCGGACCTGTCGGCGCGCACCGAAAGCCAGGCCAGTGCTCTGGAAGAAACCGCGGCCTCCATGGAGCAGCTGGGCGCCACCGTGCGCCAGAACGCGGACAACGCGCGCCAGGCCAACCAGATGGCTGCCTCCGCCTCGGGCATTGCCGCGCGTGGCGGCGAGGTTGTGGCCCAGGTGGTGGACACCATGAAGGGCATCAACGACAGCAGCCGCCAGATCGCCGACATCATCGGCGTGATCGACGGCATTGCCTTCCAGACCAATATCCTGGCGCTGAACGCCGCCGTGGAGGCGGCCCGCGCTGGCGAGCAGGGCCGGGGCTTTGCCGTGGTGGCCGGCGAGGTGCGCACGCTGGCCCAGCGCAGTGCCGAGGCGGCCAAGGAGATCAAGGCCTTGATCCAGGCCAGCGAGCAGCGTGTGGAGCAGGGCACGCAGCTGGTGGACAAGGCCGGCGAGACCATGTCCGAAATCGTCGCCGCCATCCGGCGCGTGACCGACATCATGGGCGAGATCAGCGCCGCCAGCAGCGAGCAGAGCGCGGGCGTGGCCCAGGTGGGCGATGCCATCACGCAAATGGACCAGGCCACCCAGCAGAACGCCGCCCTGGTCGAGCAAAGTGCGGCCGCTGCCCAGTCGCTGCAGCAGCAGGCGCGGGCCATGGTGGCATCGGTATCGGTGTTTCGCACGGCGCCGGGAGACTCGACAGCGGTCCCCGAGGTGGCTGAGACCGCCAAGGCGGCCGTGGCGGTGCCGCGCGCAACGGCGGCCGCCCCTTTGGCATCACCGCCGGTCCTGGCGCCCATCGCAGCCCGGCCAGCGAAAACTGCCACGCCAGCCCAGGTCAGCAGGACCGCGACCGCCGACGACGAGGAGTGGGCCGCGTTCTGAGGCCTTGCCCGCAGCTGCGCCCCATCCTCTGGCGGCCCCATGCCCTGCATGGGGCCGCTTTCTTTTTGCGTGCTGCGTTGAGCTTGCGCACGCCGGGTGGCAGGAGGCTGTGGCGCAAATCCTCCAGTGAAGGTTTCTGCCTACTGCAAGTACCTGAACTTGTCCTGAACAATGCTTGGATACTGGCAGAATGTAAATAGATGTAGTCCTATTCTTACAGATTGAGGAACGGCCGCTCCTGGCCTCGTTCGCTCGGAACGAAGGGATATCCCATGATTACCTTGTTCTCATGGCCGCCTGGCCTGGCGGCCATCGGCCATCCAGCAGACCGCGCTCCCGCGGGGTCCCGTCCTCCCTCTCTCCAAGCCTTGCCTGCCAGCTGCCATCGGCCGGTGCGGCTGGCCTGTTTCTGCAAGGTTCGCGCCGGGCCTGGCTGATAGCCTGCCCATGGCGCGAGACAGAGCAAGACGCAACAAGATGACGGGACCTCTACAAGAGAGATGAATGTGAAAAACCTCAAGATTTCAACGCGCATGCTGGGCACCTTCGGCCTGCTGGTGCTGCTGCTGCTGGCCGTGGTGGCCGCGGCCCTGGTGCAACTGCGCTCCATGCGCACCAGCATGGAAGTCATCACCGGCAATGCCATGCCCAGCGTGGAAGTGATCAACCAGATAGGCACCGATGTCGTGCGTACCCGCTTGCTGGAGGTGCGCCACGTCAACAATGATGATGTCGCCTACAAGACCGATTCGGAAAAGCAGCTGGAGCAACTGCAGCGCCGCCTGGCCGAGCGCAAGAAGGCCTACGAGCCGCTGCTGTCTTCCGACGAAGAGCGAAGGCTCTACGCCCAACTGCTCCAGGAACGCGAGCGCTACCAGCAACTGAGCCAGCAGGTGCTGGCGCTGTCACGCCAGGGCGAAAAGGAAAAGGCCCAGGCCGTGCTGGGCGGCGAGTCGCTGAAGCTCTACAACGATTCGTCGAACACGCTGGATCTGCTGGTCAAGCTCAACAGCGATGCGGCCGTGCAGGAAAGCCGCAATGCCGAGGCTGTCTATGGGCGCTCGGTCGTCGTCCTCAGCGTGGCGGCGCTGGCCGCCGTGCTGCTGGCCGTGCTGGCCGGGCTGTGGCTGACGCGCTCCATCCGCACGCCGCTGGCCCATGCGGTCGATGCCGCAGACCGCGTGGCCAATGGCGATCTGGGCGGGACCATTCACATCGACCGCCATGACGAAACCGGCCTGCTGCTGGGCGCGCTGCAGCGCATGCAGTCCAGCCTGGTGCAGACCGTGCGCAGCGTGCGCCAGAACGCCGAAGGCGTGGCCTCGGCCAGTGCGCAGATTGCCTCCGGCAATGCCGACCTGTCCAGCCGCACGGAGGAGCAGGCCAGCGCGCTGGAGCAGACGGCGGCATCCATGGAAGAGCTGGGCTCCACCGTGCGCCAGAACGCCGACAACGCACGCCAGGCCAATCAGCTGGCGCTCAATGCATCGAGCGTTGCGCGCCGCGGCGGCGACGTGGTGGCCGAGGCCGTGGAAACCATGAAGGGCATCAATGACAGCAGCCGGCGCATCGGCGACATCATCGGCGTGATCGACGGCATTGCCTTTCAGACCAACATCCTCGCGCTCAATGCCGCGGTGGAGGCTGCGCGTGCCGGTGAGCAGGGCCGGGGCTTTGCCGTGGTCGCGGGCGAGGTGCGCTCGCTGGCGCAGCGCAGCGCCGAGGCGGCCAAGGAAATCAAGGCGCTGATCACGGCCAGCGTGGAGCGTGTGGAGCAGGGCTCGCAACTGGTGGACCGCGCAGGCACGACCATGACCGAAGTGGTGGCTGCCATCGGCCAGGTCACCGACATCATGGGCGAGATCAGCGCGGCCAGTACCGAGCAGAGCTCCGGCGTCGCCCAGGTCAGCGAAGCCGTCACGCAAATGGACCAGACCACGCAGCAAAACGCTGCCCTGGTCGAGGAAAGCGCGGCCGCCGCTGCCTCGCTGCGCAAGCAGGCGCAGGACCTGGTCGAGGCCGTGGCCGTGTTCCAGCTGCCGCGCGGTGCCATGGACAGCCATGCGCATGTGCCCAACAGGATGGTGGCGCAGGCCAGCGCCGCGCCACGCGCCGCAGCGCAGCCTGTCCGGCCGAACCCGCCGGCCAGCCCCGCACGGCCTGCGGCCTTGGGGGGCGGCGGTGCTGCAGCGGGTGGCGAGACACTGGCCCGCCGGCTTGAGCGCGATGCCACGCCTCCCATCCAGCCACGCCCTGGGCCCGCAGCAACAGGCAAGCCGGCTCCGCGCCAGCCCGGTCAGGGCGATGACGACTGGGAAACCTTCTGAGCCTCAGTCCTGGCGCAGCGGGCTGTGCGCCTGCAGCTCCTGCAGGTAGCCGGCCATGCCTTCGCCTTCGCGGTCCAGAAAGCGCGAGATGGCGTCGGCGAAGGACGGGTGGGCAATCCAGTGGGCGCTGGGCGTCACCACGGGCAGCAGCGCCCGCGCCATCTTGTGCTCGCCCTGGGCGCCTCCCTCGAAGTGCGCAATCCCGCGTTCTATGCACCAGGAGATAGGCTGGTAGTAGCAGGCCTCGAAATGCAGGCAGTCCACGCGCTCCAGCGCGCCCCAGTAGCGGCCGTAGGCCGTGCCCTGCGGGATCTGCGGCGTGTCGCGGTCGCAGCTGCCGGCCGAAAGCCGTGCGGCTGCCGCATCGAGTGCGATCAGGCTGCAGGCCATGGGTTGGCCGTCGCGCTCGGCGACGAACATCAGCCAGTTCTCGGGCATCTGGTGCGCCATGGCCTCGAAGAAGGCCGGCTGGAGGTACGGGGCGTTGCCGTGTTCCAGATAGGTGCGTTCGTGGCAGCGGTAGAAGAAGGCCCAGTCCTGGGAGCTCATGTCGGGGCCGTGCACTGCTCGAAAGCGCACGCCGGCCTCGTGCACCTTGCGCCGTTCCTGGCGAATCTTCTTGCGCTTTTCCTGGTTCAGCGTGGACAGAAAGTGGTCGAAGTCCCGGTGGCCCGCGCCCCCGGCGTTCTGGTTGCTCCAGTGGAACTGCACGGTGCTGCGCTGCATCCAGCCGTCGGCGTCGCAGGCGGCCAGATCCTCGGCATCGCTGAACAGCAAATGCAGGGAAGACAGCTGCTGCGCCTGGGCCCATTCGCGCACGGCGCGCACCAGGGCCGCACGCAGCAGCGGCGTGCGTGCCAGCAGCCGGCTGCCCGGCACAGGCGTGAAAGGCACGGCGAGCACGCCCTTGGGGTAGTAATCCAGCCCATGCTGGGCGTAGGCGCGCGCCCAGGCAAAGTCGAACACGTACTCGCCATAGGAATGCGCCTTGGCGTAGACCGGGCAGGCGGCGACCAGCTCGCCGCCCTGCCAGAGCGTGACCACGCGGGCGGCCCAGCCGGTTTGCGGCACGGCGCTGCCGCTGGATTCCAGCGCGCTCAGGTACTCGTGGCGCATGAAGGGGGTGGGCGCAGCCTGCGATGCCAGCAGCGCATTCCAGGCCTGGGCATCGAGCTGCTGCACGCTGTCCAGCACGCGGGTGATAATTGCGGTTTCAGCCATGCCATTCCTTGCAGGCCCGTGTGACGCGCGCTGCCGCCTTGCGCTGTGGGGTGGCCTTGTCGGCCCTGTTGGCTCCATTGCATTCCATGACGCTCTCCATCTGCACTGCCCAGCTCAACTTTGTCGTGGGCGATCTGCCCGGCAATGTCCAGAAAATCATTGCCGCAGCCCGTGAAGCTTATGCCACGGGAGCGCGCTTGCTGCTGACTCCCGAGCTTGCCCTGTGCGGCTATGCGGCCGAAGACCTCTATCTGCGTCCCGCCTTTCTGGACGCCTGCGATCAGGCCGTGCAGCAGCTGGCGCTGGAGACCGCGCAATGGCCGGGCCTGGCGCTGGTGCTGGGCCATCCCTGGCGCGACCCCGGCGCTGGTGGCGCGTTGCGCAATGCAGCCAGTGTGCTGCGCGACGGGCGCGTGGAATGCAGCTACGCCAAGCAATGCCTGCCCAACTACGGCGTGTTCGACGAGCAGCGCTACTTTGTGGCCGGCCAGTCGCCTTGCGTGGTCGAGGTCCAGGCAGTTCGCGTGGGCTTGCTGATCTGCGAGGACGCCTGGCATCCCGGGCCGGCAAGCGCGGCTGCCGCGGCGGGTGCGCAATTGCTGGCCGTGATCAATGCTTCACCCTTTCATGAGGGCAAGCAGGCCGAACGTGAAGCCACGCTGGCTGCACGTGCGCGTGAGACCGGCCTGCCCCTGGTCTACGCACATCTGGTCGGTGGCCAGGATGAAATTGTCTTCGATGGCAGCTCTTTTGCCGTGCACGCCGACGGCAGCATTGCCGCACGCGCGGCGGCCTTTGCCGAGGCGCTGCCGTTGGTGGAAGTGCGTGCCGGCGCGCAGGAATTGACGCTGGCCGCCGATGTGCAGCCACCGGTGGAGCACCTGCCGGCTCTGTGGTCCGCCCTGGTGCTGGCCGTGCGCGACTACGTGGGCAAGAACCGTTTCCCCGGCGCGCTGCTGGGCCTGTCGGGCGGGATCGACTCTGCGCTGGTGCTGGCGATTGCGGTCGATGCGCTGGGCGCGGACAAGGTGCACACGGTGATGATGCCTTCGCCCTATACGGCGGACATCAGCTGGATCGATGCGCGCGACATGGCCGAGCGTGTGGGCGTGCGCTATGACGAAATCTCCATCGCGCCCCAGTTCGAGGCCTTCAAGGCCGCCCTGGCCCCGGCCTTCGCGGGCCGCGCCGAGGACACGACCGAAGAGAACCTGCAGGCCCGCATCCGCGGCACCTTGCTGATGGGCCTGTCCAACAAGTTCGGCTCCGTGGTGCTGACCACCGGCAACAAGAGCGAGATGTCCACCGGCTACTGCACGCTCTATGGCGACATGGCCGGCGGCTTTGCCGTGATCAAGGACGTGCTCAAGACCGAGGTTTTTGCGCTGGCGCGCTGGCGCAATGCCAACGATCCGTTCGGCACGGGGCTGGACCCCATTCCGGATCGCATCATCACGCGCCCGCCCAGCGCCGAACTGCGCCCGGACCAGAAAGACCAGGACAGCCTGCCCGCTTATGAGGTGCTCGACGCCATCGTGCGCCGATACATGGAAAATAACGAAAGCATCGCCTCCATCGTGGCCGACGGATATGCCGGCGCCGATGTGGAGCGAGTGACGCGCCTCATCCAGATCAACGAATACAAACGCCGCCAGGCGCCCGTGGGGCCGCGGCTGACGCGCCGCAGCTTCGGCAAGGACTGGCGCTACCCGATCACCAACCGCTTTCGCGCTTGAAGCACCTGAGGCGGCGGGGTTTCCTGGCCAGCCGTCTTGCCCCGTATTGCATGCACTGAGGAGTTCACCCCATGAAAATGATCACCGCCATCATCAAGCCGTTCAAGCTGGAAGAGGTCCGCGAGGCACTGGCCGACTGCGGCGTCAACGGCCTGACCGTCACCGAGGTCAAGGGCTTTGGTCGCCAGAAGGGCCATACCGAGCTCTACCGTGGCGCCGAGTACGTGGTGGACTTCCTGCCCAAGGTGAAGATCGAGGTGGTGGTCCGCACGGAAGACGTGGACCGCTGCGTGGATGCCATCGTCAACGTGGCCCGCACGGGCAAGATCGGTGACGGGAAGATCTTCGTCACCGCCGTGGAGCGCGTGGTGCGCATCCGTACCGGCGAACTCGACGACGGAGCCATCTGAACCCGGCAGCAGTGCAGGGCGCACGCGGCGCCCTGGGCTCGACATCCGGATTCCAGCGGCCACCCCTGAACGGGTGGCCGTTTCCGTTTCAGATCACGGCGCGCAAGGGGGCCGTTTCCAGGCCCGTGCCGGCGTTCTGCACCAGGGATTGCAGCAGTGAGGGGATGTCGCTGCCGCTTTCTATCAGTCCCATCTGCCACTCGCCCATGAAGCCATGGCCCACGCAGGTCTGCAGGAACTGCAGCATGCTGTCGTAGTAGCCGTCCACATTGAGCAGGCCGATGGGCTTGTCGTGGTAGCGCAGCTGGCGCCAGGTCCAGACCTCGAACAATTCCTCGAAGGTGCCTATGCCGCCGGGCAGGGCGACGAAGGCATCGCTGCGCTCGGCCATCATGGCCTTGCGCTCGTGCATGGTCTGGACGATGTGCAGTTCGTCGCAGGCATGGTTGGCCAGCTCCTTGTCCACCAGCGCCTGCGGGATCACTCCCACGACGCGGCCACCGGCCTGCCGCGTGGCCTCCGCCACCTCGCCCATCAGGCCGCTGCGCCCGCCGCCGTAGACCAACTGGCCGCCGTGCTCGCCAATCCAGCGGCCGGTGGCGCGGGCGGCCTCGATGAAACCGGGCTGGTCGCCGGGGCGCGAGCCGCAATACACACAAATGGAAAACGTGGGATTTGTCATGCAATGAACCGTTGATAGAGAGCCGCCAGCCAGACGCCCGTGCACAGCAGCAGCGCCAGCAGCACGGCGGCGCTGCCCATGTCCTTGGCTTGCTTGGACAGGGCGTGCCATTCGAGGCCTATGCGATCGACCACGGCCTCGATGCCGCTGTTGAGCAATTCCACGATCAGCACCAGCAAGACCGTGCCCGCCAGCAGCGAGACCTCGATCCAGCTGCGTCCCAGCCAGAAAGCGGCAGGGATCAGCACGATGGCGGCCAGCGCTTCCTGGCGGAAGGCTTTCTCATTCCATCCGGCACGAAGGCCGGACAGCGAATAACCCGCAGCGTGCCAGACACGGTTCAGGCCCGTGCGGCTTTTCTGGGGATTGACAGGCGTGCTGTCGTTGGACTTGGGTGAAGCGGCGGGCATGCTGGGGAGTGTAGGAGATGCGATGCTGCCTTTGCCGCTCAGCGTTTTTTCCTGGGCGGCGGGGCCTGGTGGATCAGCTGTGTGCCGGCCCAGGCGTCATGCCAGAACTGGCGGCGCGGATGAAGGCGGCTGAGCAGGGCCCAGAGTGCCACCCACAGCACCAGCAGCACCAAGGTGGTCAAGGCCGGCACGCCGGTGGAGTAGGCCGCCAGCGGTGGCAGCAGCCAGATCCAGCTCAGCACATAGCGCCGCAGGGCGCGCAGCTGGCTGACGGGCTGGCCTGCAGCATCCACCAGGCGGATGTGCCAGGTCTTCATGGCCAATGTCTGCCCCTTGGACCAGAACCAGACGAAATAGATGCCCAGCACCACGAACATGAAGGCCTGCAGCGCATGGCGGTTGTCCATGGCGTTGCGCGTCTGAGACAAGGTGCCAAACAGATATCCGGCGATGAAGACCACGCCGAACAGCAGCATGCCCTCATATAGCCAGCAGGCCATGCGCCGGGCCAGGCGCGGGGCCATCCGTGGATCGGCGGCGGAGCCGGCTGCCGTGGAGGCGGGGGAGGTGGCGTTCGTCATGCGGGCGTGTCGGGGCGCTGCATCAATGCGAAGGGGCTGCTTCGCCGTGCGAGGGCTGTGGGGTGGCCTCGGCGCCGTCATGCAGTTCCATGGGCGGCAAGGGCATGGGTGTGGCCGAAGGCACTTCCACCGGGGCTGTCTCCACCAGCGCAGGCGGGCGCACGGGATGGGTTTCCACGGCCGAAGGCGGCGCGACCGGTGGAACCGGAGGCGGCGGATTGTAGATGGTGGCTGGTGGAATCTTGGGGGGATTCGGAATGGTGGCCGGTGCCACCGAGGCCGCAGGAATCCGCGCCAGACGCTTGGGCGCCACGGGCTGTATGGCATTGGCGGCGCCCTTGACCTTGGGCGCGGCGCGTGCAGCCAGAAGGCGTTTTTCTTCGTCGCTGAGCGCCTGGTAGGCCTCCCACTGGGCTCGCTTGTCCGTGGCAAGGCGGTTGGTCAGGGCGAAATTCAGGCGGGCCTGGCTGCGCTGCTGGGCGCTGAGGCTGGACCAGGTCTGCATGCGGTCGCGCAGCTTTTCCTGCTCCTTTTCGCTGAGCTTGTCCCAGCCTTCGGCCAATGCCATCCAGCGGCGCTTTTGCAGCGCGTCCATCATGGACCAGCGCTCGGAAAGGGGCTCGAGCACCCTGCTTTGCGCAGGCGTCAGCTCGGCCCAGCGTGGGCCGGAGGCCAGGGCCGTGGCGCGCTGGCGCGTGGCTGCGTCGCCATGCAGGGTCTTGGAGGCCGCAATGGTGGCCGGCGACACCGTGCTGGGCGCCAGCCGCACCTGTTGCACGACGCGCCAGCCGGTCCAGGCCAGCGCCATCAACAGCACCGCCGCCAGGATGGCGGCGGGTGATCGGTGGAACGCGGCGCGTGAATCAGTGGGCATGCAGGCAGGCAAGGCGGGTATCAGCGTTCCGTGTTGGTGGCCGAAGTCTTCAGGTACTGGATGAAACCGGGGTCGGCATAGGCGGCAGGGGGCAGGTCATCAGTCAGCAGGGCTGTATCGACCTCGGCAACCTCGGTCAGGCCAATCTGATCGGTCTGCACGTTGACGACCACCAGGCCAATGATGAGTGCCAGCACCGGCACGGCCGAGATCAGCGCGCGCCACCAGGTGCCGCCTTCGTCGCCAGAGCCCAGCGTCATGGCGCCACCCTGAGCCTGGGTTGCGCTGGCAGCCTGCACGGGCGCAGCGCGCAGTTCGCGCCGGCGAACGGACAGGGCGCGCTCGCGCCCAGCGCGCAGCCGCTCGGTGATGTCGTATGGCAGCAACGCCTCGCCGTCACCCAGGCGCGCGGTGATCCGGCGTGCGATGCGGTCGGCCGCCATTTCGCTGTGGAGAGTGAGAGTGGGCGCAGTCTTCATAGCTCGATTCCTTTGGCCTTCAGTGCCTTGCTCAATGTCTGGATGGCGCGGAAACAATGTGTTTTTACACTTCCTTCGGAACACCCCATCGCGGCAGCGGTCTCCGCAACGTCCATCTCTTCCCAATAACGCATCAGGAATGCTTCGCGTTGACGCGCCGGCAGCTCCTGTATCTCTTTTTCAATGCTTTGCAAAATCTGCGCCCGCTCGGTCAGATCCTCGGCGCTGCGGGCGGTTTCGCCGTTCTGTGCGGAGTCGGCGTAGGTCTCGAGCCAGTCGAAGTCCGCATCGTCGCCGGCCGAGGCCTCCAGATCGCTCATGCGGGTGAAGAGGGCGTTCTGCGTCTTTTGCCTGCGAAACCAGTCCAGTGTGCTGTTGGACAGGATGCGCTGGAAGAGCATGGGCAGCTCGGTGATGGGCTTGTCGCCATAGTGCTGCGCCAGCTTGAGCATGCTGTCCTGCACGATGTCCAGCGCCGCCTCCTCGTCCCGGACGTGGAAAAAGCTGCGCTTGAAGGCACGCTTTTCTACGCTTTTGAGGAAGTCGGATAGTTCTTGCTCGGTTGCCAAAAGGAACGCAGGCCCGGATGAGGGGCTCGTTGAGGGGGGGCTGAACGGACGCGGGACCCGATTATCGCACCGCAGTGTCAATTTTTTTCGCACGATGGCGCACAGGCTTGTTGCAGTGCGATAATGTCTGCTGCAATTCAAAAAGGCAAACGGGTCACGGTCCGGCGTTTACTCACTCGCCCATGTCTGTTGGTCCTAAGTCCCGCACCGGCCTCACAAGGGCTTCAGGCAAGGGGCACCCAAGGTTTTTCGTTAGAGAAATTCACAAAGGTTGATCATGGAAATTTCCAAAGCCGAGTACTCCAGCGCGGCAGCAGCGGCGTCGCAGTCCCATGCATCCCAGGAGCTGATGGGCTCCGAGATCCTCGTCAAGTCCCTGCAGGCCGAAGGCGTCAAGCAGCTTTGGGGCTATCCGGGCGGTGCGGTCCTGTACATCTACGACGCCCTCTACAAGCAAGACACCATTCAGCATGTGCTGGTGCGCCACGAGCAGGCGGCTGTGCATGCGGCAGACGGCTTTGCCCGTGCCACGGGTGAAGTCGGCGTGGCCCTGGTGACCTCGGGTCCCGGCCTGACCAACGCCGTCACCGGCATTGCCACCGCCTACACCGATTCCATTCCCCTGGTCGTGATCAGCGGCCAGACCTCGACGGCCTACATCGGCACCGATGCATTCCAGGAGTGCGACACCGTCGGCATTACCCGCCCCATCGTCAAGCACAACTTCCTGGTCAAGGATGTGCGCGAGCTGGCGGACACCATGAAGAAGGCCTTCCACATCGCGCGCACCGGCCGCCCCGGCCCCGTGGTGGTGGACATCCCCAAGGATGTGTCCTTCAAGAAGGCTCTCTACACCGGTTACCCCGAAAAGGTGGAGATGCGCTCCTACAACCCGGTGCGCAAGGGCCATGCCGGCCAGATCCGCAAGGCGCTGCAGTTGCTGCTGGCTGCCAAGCGTCCCTATATCTACACGGGTGGCGGCGTGCTGCTGGGCAATGCCTGCAACGAGCTGCGCACCCTGGTGGACATGCTGGGCTACCCGGTCACGCATACGCTGCTGGGCCTGGGTGCCTATCCGGCCAGCGACCGCAAGTTCCTGGGCATGCTGGGCATGCACGGCACCATCGAAGCCAACAACGCCATGCAGAACTGCGATGTGCTGCTGGCCGTGGGTGCGCGCTTCGACGACCGGGTGATCGGCAACCCCAAGCATTTCATGTCGGTGGAGCGCAAGATCATCCATATCGACATCGATCCCTCCTCCATCTCCAAGCGCGTGAAGGTGGACGTGCCCATCGTCGGCGACGTCAAGGAAGTGCTGACCGAGCTGATCTCCATGATCCGCGAGGCCAGCGCCCGTCCCGACGCTGCGGCCCTGGGCCAGTGGTGGGAGACCATCGAAGGCTGGCGCAGCCGCGACTGCCTGCAGTACAGCCGTGGCGACGGCTCGGTCATCAAGCCCCAGTACGTGGTGGAGACGCTGTGGAACATGACCCGCGACGCCGATGCCTACATCACGTCCGACGTGGGCCAGCACCAGATGTGGGCTGCGCAGTACTACCGCTTTGACGAGCCGCGCCGCTGGATCAACTCCGGCGGCCTGGGCACCATGGGCGTGGGCCTGCCCTACGCCATGGGCATCAAGCTGGCCAAGCCTGAATCCGAGGTGTTCTGCATCACGGGCGAAGGCTCCATCCAGATGAACATCCAGGAGCTGGCCACCTGCCTGCAGTACAACACGCCGGTCAAGGTGGTGTCGCTGAACAACCGCTACCTGGGCATGGTGCGCCAGTGGCAGGAGATCGAGTACTCGGGCCGCTACAGCAGCAGCTACATGGACTCGCTGCCCAACTTCGTGAAGCTGGCCGAGGCCTATGGCCACGTGGGCATGCTGATCGAGCGCCCCGAGGACGTGGAGCCCGCCCTGCGCGAGGCCCGCAAGCTCAAGGATCGGACGGTGTTCATGGACTTCCGCACCGATCCCACCGAGAATGTGTTCCCCATGGTGCAGGCCGGCCGTGGGATCACCGAGATGCTGCTGGGAGCTGACGACCTCTGAGCGAACCCTTGGTCGGGGTCGCCAGGGCCTGTTCCTGCCGCATCTTCTTCAGTAGCCGCCCTCAAGGCGGCAACCCCTTGACGAATCTATTGCCTGCCAAGCCCGACGTTTACCGGCGCCGGGGGAGGGCAGCGAAAAGAGGAATCTTTCTTTCATGAAACACATCATTGCCGTGCTGCTCGAAAACGAGCCGGGAGCCTTGTCGCGCGTGGTGGGCCTGTTCTCGGCCCGCGGCTACAACATCGAATCGCTGAC
The DNA here is from genome assembly GCF_050907895.1 of Delftia sp. 11MD. Lineage (NCBI taxonomy): Bacteria > Pseudomonadati > Pseudomonadota > Betaproteobacteria > Burkholderiales > Comamonadaceae > Delftia > Delftia sp. 11MD. The sequence goes on from NZ_CP194333.1 coordinate 2,012,838, forward strand.
CGTGGCTCCCACGGAAGACGCATCGCTGTCGCGCATGACCATTCAGACGAATGGCTCCGAAGACGTGATCGAGCAGATCACCAAGCACCTGAACCGCCTGATCGAGGTCGTCAAGGTCGTGGACCTGACGGAAGGCTCCTATACCGAGCGCGAGCTCATGATGGTCAAGGTCCGCGCCGTGGGCAAGGAACGCGAGGAGATGAAGCGCATGGCCGACATCTTCCGCGGCCGCATCATCGACGTGACCGAAAAGAGCTACACGGTCGAGCTGACCGGCGACCAATCCAAGAACGACGCCTTCCTGCAGGCGCTGGACCGCACGGCCATTCTGGAAACCGTGCGTACCGGCTCCTGCGGCATCGGCCGCGGCGAACGCATTCTGCGCGTTTGATGCGCTGCAACGCACCTGAAACCTGTCCCCTTCCCCTTTCAACCCCTACACACACACGAAGCCTGGAGCCAACATGAAAGTTTTCTACGACAAGGACTGTGACCTGAGCCTGATCAAGGGCAAGACCGTTGCCATCATCGGCTACGGCAGCCAGGGCCACGCACACGCTCAAAACCTGAACGAAAGCGGCGTGAAGGTCGTGGTCGGCCTGCGCAAGGGCGGCGCTTCCTGGGACAAGGTCGCCAAGGCTGGCCTGACCGTCGCTGAAGTCGACGACGCCGTGAAGGCCGCCGATCTGGTCATGATCCTGCTGCCGGATGAGAACATCCCCGAGGTCTACAACAACAACGTGGCCCCCAACATCAAGCAAGGCGCCACGCTGGCCTTTGCCCACGGCTTCAACATCCACTACAACCAGGTTGTGCCGCGCGCCGATCTGGACGTGATCATGGTCGCCCCCAAGGGCCCTGGCCACACCGTGCGCTCCGAATACCTCAAGGGCGGCGGCGTGCCTTCGCTGATCGCCGTATACCAGGACAAGTCCGGCAAGGCCCGTGACCTGGCCCTGTCCTATGCCATGGCCAACGGTGGCGGCAAGGGCGGCATCATCGAAACCAACTTCAAGGAAGAAACCGAGACCGACCTGTTCGGCGAGCAGGCCGTTCTGTGCGGCGGCGCGGTGGAACTGGTGAAGATGGGCTTCGAGACCCTGACCGAAGCCGGCTACGCTCCCGAAATGGCCTACTTCGAGTGCCTGCATGAGCTCAAGCTCATCGTGGACCTGATGTACGAAGGCGGCATCGCCAACATGAACTACTCGATCTCGAACAACGCCGAATACGGCGAGTACGTGACGGGTACAGAAGTCATCAACGACAAGTCGCGCGAAGCCATGCGTGCTGCCCTCAAGCGCATCCAGACCGGCGAATACGCCAAGATGTTCATCCAGGAAGGCCGCACCAACTACCCGAGCATGACGGCCCGCCGCCGCATGAACGCCGAACACGCCATCGAAAAGGTAGGCGGCCAGCTGCGCGCCATGATGCCCTGGATCTCCAAGAACAAGCTGGTTGACCAGAGCCGCAACTGAGATTGCTGCATTCCATCTTGCATGGGTCGCGCATGCGGCCTACGCAAGGTGCAGGACAAGGCCACCCCGACGGGTGGCCTTTTTCGTGCACAGAAGGGGGGCAGCGCGCAGGTACACTGACCCTTTCGGGGCGGCACTGTCCGCTCCCTTAGAATACTATCGTTTTAATAGCTGCTCACGCTTGCGTGCGCTGTGCTGGAGGCCGGATTGATGCAAAACCACAATGAGTCCAACGAAATCGAAGGCGTGGTGGTGCGCAAGCGCCGCAAGGGTATCTACATCCTGCCCAACCTGTTCACGCTGGCTGCGCTGTTCGGTGGCTTCTACGCCATCGTGATGGCCATGAACGGCCGCTTCGAACTGGCTGCTGCAGGCGTGTTCTGCGCCATGGTGCTCGACAGCCTTGACGGCCGTGTGGCACGCATGACCAATACGCAGAGCGCTTTCGGGGAGCAGATGGATTCGCTGTCAGACATGGTGTCCTTCGGCGCCGCTCCCGCCTTGATCGCCTATGAGTGGGCGCTCAAGGGCATTGGCCGCTGGGGCTGGATTGCAGCCTTCGTCTATTGCGCCTGCGCTGCGCTGCGGCTGGCGCGCTTCAACGTCAACACCGGCACCGTGGACAAGCGCTGGTTCCAGGGCCTGCCTTCGCCCGCCGCTGCAGCGCTGGTCACCGGCTTCATCTGGCTGCTGGACGAGGCGGGCCTGCTGCGCGGCCAGGATGCCTGGCTGAGCTGGACGCAGATCACCTGGATCATGTTCTTCCTGACGCTGTACGCGGGCCTGACCATGGTCACCAACGTGCCTTTCTACAGCTTCAAGGACGTGCATTTCAAGAAGAGCGTGCCCTTTGCGGCCATCGTGCTGATCGCCCTGGGCATCGCCATCATCAATATCCATCCGCCCATCGTGCTGTTCGGCGTGTTCCTGCTCTACGGTTTCTCGGGCTACGGCGTCTATGCATGGCGCAAGGCCAAGGGCCAGCGCACCAGCGTCATCAGCACCTCGACCGATGAGCCTGAAGAGCGCGGCCTGCACAAATGATGCGCCGCAGCATCTTCACAGCGCCTGAGAACCTGTGCTAAAGTGATCCGCATGCAATACCTGTCGCTAGCTCTACTACTGATGTCCCACGGGCAGAGACAGTAGCGCGCGCGTACATTCCTACTTTCACGGCCCGTTTGCACCAGCGACGGGCCGTTTTGCGTTTGTGGGGTCGCTGGAGCAGGTGGGTCTTGTTTTTACCTAGACGATAGAAAGCACTTCAGCCATGTTGCAAAACCCTTCGACCAAGTACCGTCCGTTCGCTCCGGTCCGCCTGCAAGACCGCCGCTGGCCCGATGCGGTGATCACCCAGGCCCCGGTCTGGTGCAGCGTGGACCTGCGCGATGGCAACCAGGCGCTGATCGAGCCCATGGATATCGATCGCAAGATGCGCATGTTCGAGCAGCTGGTGAAGATCGGCTTCAAGGAAATCGAGGTCGGCTTTCCTTCCGCGTCCCAGGTCGAGTTCGACTTCATGCGCAAGCTCATCGAGGAAAACCGCATTCCCGATGACGTGACCGTCCAGGTGCTGACCCAGGCGCGCGAGCACCTCATCCGCCGTACCTTCGAGGCGCTCGAAGGCGTGCCCCGGGCCATCGTCCACCTCTACAACGCCACCGCGCCCGTGATGCGCCGCGTGGTATTGAACATGAGCGAGGACGAGATCGTCGAGCTGGCCACCACCAATGCCCGCATGTTCAACGAGATCGCTGCCGGCTATCCCCAGACGCAGTGGACCTTCCAGTACTCGCCCGAGATGTATTCGGACACCGAGCTGGAGTTTTCCAAGCGCGTCATCGATGCCGTCACCGATGTATGGCAGCCCACGCCCGAGCGCAAGTGCATCATCAACCTGCCCACCACCGTGGAGCACTCCACGCCCAACATCTTCGCCGACATGGTGGAGTGGACGCATCGCCACATCCAGCGCCGCGACTCCATCGTGCTGTCCGTGCATCCGCACAATGACCGCGGCACGGGCACGGCCACGGCCGAGCTGGCGTTGATGGCCGGTGCGGACCGCCTTGAAGGCTGCCTGTTCGGCAATGGCGAGCGCACGGGCAACCTCGATGTGGTCAACGTGGCGTTGAACATGTACATCCAGGGCGTGTCGCCTGGCCTGGATTTCTCCGATATCGACGGCATCCGCAGCACGGTCGAGCATTGCAACCAGCTGCCCGTGCATCCGCGCCATCCCTATGTGGGCGATCTGGTCTACACCTCGTTCTCGGGCTCGCACCAGGATGCCATCAAGAAGGCCTTCGCCGATCGCAAGGACGGCGACATCTGGGACATGCCCTATCTGCCCATCGACCCCAAGGACCTGGGCCGCAGCTACGAGGCCGTGATCCGCGTCAACAGCCAGTCCGGCAAGGGCGGCATCGCCTATCTGCTTGAAAGCGAGTATGGCCTCCAATTGCCGCGTCGCCTGCAGATCGAGTTCAGCCAGGTGGTGCAGCGCGAGATGGATGCCAGCGGCAAGGAGCTGGCCGCGGCCGACCTGTGGTCGCTGTTCCAGCGCGAGTACGGCCTGCAATCCGTGCAGGCACCGCATTACCGCCTCAGCGAGAACGACGGCGTGGTCAGCCTGTCGGCCGATCTGTCCGTTGACGGCGGCAAGCGCACGGTCGAGGCGCAAGGCACGGGGCCCATCGATGCCTTCGTGCAGGCGCTGAGCGAGCACAGCGGCCGGGCCGTGCGCGTGCTGGACTACAACGAGCATGCCATCGGCGAGGGTGCCAATGCCAAGGCCATTGCCTACGTGGAACTGCGCGTGGACGAGTTGCACGTGTGCTACGGCGTCGGGGTTGATGCGAATATCGTCTCCGCTTCGTTCCGGGCCATCATGTCGGGCTTGCAGCGCGTGCCCTCTGCCGAGAAGGTGACGGTGCAGGAGGCGGTTGCCGCTTAAATTCCATTGCCTAGCCGGTGCAGCCACAAGCGCACCGGCTTTTTTCATCACCTGCCAGTGGGCAGGAGATTCGCATCCACAAGAAAGACGAGACTCCCATGACCGACCAATTGATCATTTTCGACACCACCTTGCGTGACGGCGAGCAGTCGCCCGGTGCCTCCATGACCCGCGACGAAAAGCTGCGCATCGCGCGCCAGCTCGAGCGGCTGAAGGTCGATGTGATCGAGGCCGGTTTTGCGGCGAGTTCCAATGGCGACTTCGAGTCGGTGCAGGCCATTGCGCGCGCCATCAAGGACTCCACCATCTGCTCGCTGGCCCGTGCCAATGACCGCGACATCGCCCGTGCGGCCGAGGCTCTGAAGGACGCCAGCCGCGCGCGCATCCACACCTTCATCGCCACCAGTGCGCTGCACATGGAGAAAAAGCTGCGCATGACGCCCGAGCAGGTGCTGGAGCAGGCGCGCCAGTCGGTGCGATTTGCGCGCAACCTGATCGCCGACATCGAGTTCAGCCCCGAAGACGGCTACCGCAGCGACCCGGACTTTCTGTGCCGCGTCATCGAGACGGTGATTGCCGAAGGCGCGACCACCATCAACGTGCCCGACACCGTGGGCTACGCCATTCCGGAGCTGTACGGCGCCTTCATCAAGAACCTGCGCGAGCGCGTGCCCAACAGCGACAAGGCCGTCTGGAGCGTGCATTGCCACAACGACCTGGGCATGGCCGTGGCCAACTCGCTGGCCGGCGTCAAGCTTGGCGGGGCGCGCCAGATCGAGTGCACCATCAACGGCCTGGGCGAACGCGCGGGCAACTGCTCGCTCGAGGAGGTGGTGATGGCCATCAAGACGCGCAAGGACTACTTCGGCCTTGACGTCAACATCGACGCCCAGCACATCGTGGCCGCCAGCCGCATGGTCAGCCAGACCACGGGCTTCGTGGTGCAGCCCAACAAGGCCGTCGTGGGCGCCAACGCCTTCGCCCACGCCTCGGGCATCCATCAGGATGGCGTGCTCAAGGCGCGCGACACCTACGAAATCATGCGTGCCGAGGATGTGGGCTGGAGCGCCAACAAGATCGTGCTGGGCAAGCTCAGCGGCCGCAATGCCTTCAAGCAGCGCCTGCAGGAGCTGGGCGTGGAACTCGACAGCGAAGCCGCGATCAACACTGCCTTTGCGGCCTTCAAGGAACTGGCCGACCGCAAGAGTGAAATCTTCGACGAGGACATCCTGGCCCTGGTGACCGAGCAGGATGCGCATCAGCAGGCCGATCCCTTCCAGTTCATCTCGCTGGCCCAGCAAAGCGAAACGGGTGAGCGCCCACACGCGTCGGTGGTGTTCAGCCGCGATGGCCGTGAGATCAAGGCCCAGTCCGACGGCAATGGCCCGGTCGATGCCTCGTTCAAGGCCATCGAGTCCGAGGTGAAGAGCGGTGCCGAGATGCTGCTGTACTCGGTCAACGCCATCAGCGGCTCCACCGAGAGCCAGGGCGAAGTGACCGTTCGCCTGCAGCGCAGCGGGCGCGTGGTCAACGGCGTGGGCGCGGACCCGGACATTGTCGTGGCCTCGGCCAAGGCCTATCTGAGCGCGTTGAACAAATTACACAGCAATGCAGAGGTCGTGGCTGCGCAGGGGTAAGCACTCGCCTTATAATTTCATTTAAATTATCGAAAAGTCGCACAAGTTATTGTCACAGTGCGACTTTTTCGATTAATGTAAGGTCTAGTCACAAATTCTTGCTGCTTGGAGCATTTCTCATGCCCACCCTACGCCGTGCCCGCCTCGGTCGATTTGCTCAGGTTCTCTCGTTGCTGGCCCTGAGTTGTGCTCTCACTGCCCCGGGCGCGCATGCCGCACCGGCCAAGAAAGTTGCCAAGAAACAGGTGGCCGTGGCCCCTGTCAAGAAGAAGGCCGTGAAGGAGCGCGCCACGGCGGCTCCTCAGGGCAAGCGCGTTGCCAAGAGCGCGCGCCAGCCCAGCCGCGTGGCCGCCCGCAGCGCTGCCAGCCCCATTCGTGCCGTTGCCTACGAGCCACGCCTGTCGTTCGGGCAGATGGCCGGGCTGCATGCAGTGGCCGATCCTCTTGATCTCAAGAGCAGCGTGGCCCTGGTCATGGACCAGGACACCCACGAAGTGCTGCTCAGCAAGAACGACCATGCCGTGCTGCCCATCGCCTCGCTGACCAAGCTGATGACGGGTCTGCTGATTTCCCAGGCCCATCTGCCCATGGATGAATCCATCACCATCACGCAGGATGATGTGGATACCGAAAAGGGCAGCAGTTCGCGCCTGGCCGTGGGCACCACGCTCACCCGTGCCGAAATGCTGCACCTGGCCCTGATGTCCAGCGAAAACCGTGCTGCCCATGCGCTGGGTCGCACCTTCCCAGGTGGCCTGGATGCCTTCGTCCAGCAGATGAATGCCAAGGCGCGCCTGCTGGGCATGACCGATACCCGTTACGTGGAGCCCACCGGGCTGTCCAGCCGCAACCAGTCCAGCGCCCGTGATCTGGCCGTGCTCGTGAATGTGGCGCACAGTGATCCGCTGGTGCGCGAGTACACCACTTCGCCCGGCTATGAAGTGGCCGTGGGCCGCCGCACGCTGCAGTACAACAACACCAACCGCCTGGTGCTGAGCCCGACCTGGGATATCGGCCTGCAAAAGACCGGCTACATCTCCGAAGCGGGTCGTTGCCTGGTCATGCAGGCGCAGGTGGCTGGCCGCAAGATCATCATGGTCTTCCTGGACTCCGCCGGAAAGTTCAGCCGCCTGGGCGATGCCGAGCGCGTACGCCACTGGGTGGAATCCATGGGGCAGGTGGCCGGCGATTCCATGATCCACAAGGTCAAGGGCTGAGTTTCCTCTCCCTCAACAACAAAGGCGCCCTGGGCGCCTTTGTTGTTTTTGATGACCGGTCTTGCTGCTTGCGGATGGCTGCTTGCAGATCAGTGGCTGCTGCGCGCGTAGGGATTGGGGGGCGGGGCTGCAGGGCGGACCGCATTGAAGCCCAGGGCGCCCGAGATCTCCTGCGCGGTGGCCTGGAGCTTGGACAACCAGCTTTCGTCCAGCCGGTCGGCGGGAGCGGAGATGGACAGGCCGGCCACCAGCTTGCCCTGGTCGTCATAGATGCCGGCGGCCATGCAGCGCACACCCAGCTCCAGCTCCTCGTTGTCGCGGGCGACGCCATGGTGGCGTACCTTGTCCAGCTCGTTTTCCATGTCGGCAAGCCGCGTGATGCTGAAGTGCGTCTTGCCGGGAAGGCCGGTTCGTGTGGCGTAGGCGCGCACCTGCTGCGCATCATCGGCCGCCAGAAACAGCTTGCCATTGGATGTGAGGTGCAGCGGCGCATGGCCGCCGATGGCGCGCACCACCTGCATGCCCGAGCGCTCGCTGTAGGCGCGTTCCACATAGACGATTTCATCGCCCTGGCGCACGCTGAGGCTGACCGGCTGCTGGATCTGCTTGTGCAGCTGGCGCATGGGAATCAGGGCTGCTTCCCGCACGCTCAGGCGGGCCTTGACCAGGTTGCCCAGCTCCAGGAAACGCATGCCCAGCCGGTAGCTGCCCGATTCGGGGCGGTCGACGAAGCGGCCGATGGCCAGGTCGTTGAGAATGCGGTGCGTGGTGGAGGGGTGCAGGCCGGTGCGCTCGCTGATCTCCTTGAGCGATACCGCTTCCTCACGCGAGGCCAACACGTCGATCAACGTGAACATGCGTTCCAGGACCTGGACGCTGGGCTTGGGCGAGGCCGCGTTATCGTCTTTTTTCATGAGGCGCAAGGGGATTTCGGGATTCGGTCATTCTAGCGGCGGGCATGGCTTGGCGGCATATGTGCCGCCTGCAAACAGCGGCCATGTGCATAAGAAATGTCGCTGAAAAGGGCGCGGTGGCGCCATATCAGCGTGGGAGCTGATCCACGCGCTGCCAGCGCTCGTCCACGCGCACTTCATGGGGAAGAAAGCGCGCCTTGTAATTCATCTTCTGGCTGTCGGCGATCCAGTAGCCCAGGTAGACATAGGGCAGGCTCATGGAGCGTGCCTGATCGATCTGCCACAGCACGTTGAACGTGCCGTAGCTGGCCTGGTCATCGGGCTCGTAGAAGGTGTAGACGGCGGACAGCCCGTCTTCCAGCACATCGAGGATGGAGACCATCTTCAGCCTGCCGACTGCGCCGTCGGCCGCCGGTGCGCGGAACTCCACAAGCCGTGAGTTGACGCGGCTTTGCAGCAGGAACTGCGTGTACTGGTCCACGCTGTCGTGGTCCATGCCGCCGCCGCTGTGACGGCTTTGCTGGTAGCGCAGGTACAGCTGGTAATGCTCGTTCGAGTAATGCAGGCGCTGGATCGATGCCGTGAGATCGGCGTGGCGCACGGCGGCACGGCGCTGGCTGCGGTCCGGGCGGAAATCATGGACCAGGATGCGCATGGGCACGCAGGCCCGGCAACCATCGCAATACGGCCGGTAGGTGAACATTCCGCTGCGGCGAAACCCCAGGGAGACCAGCTCCGAATAGGCGCTGTTCTGGATCAGGTGGCTGGGCGTGGCTACTTGCGAACGCGCCAGCCGGCCATCCAGGTAGCTGCATGGATAGGCGGCTGTGGCGTAGAACTGCAGGGCCTGCAGCGGAAGATCGTTCGGGTGCGTCATGGTGTGCTGGCGGCAGCCGGTGATGTGCTGCCGGCGTCACCGGACGGCGGCAGCAACTCGTTCCAGTATACGTTTTCGAATTGCCAGTGCATGGGCGGCAGCTGGCTTTGCTCTGCCACGGTGCGCAGGAACTGGGAGCGGGGCATCTCGCGCGCGCCCAGCGAAGCCAGGTGCTGCGTGGCCTGCTGGCAATCGATTTGCGCGGCGCCTTGGTGCCGGCACAGCGCCACCAGTGCCGACAGTGCGATCTTGGATGCGTCTGTGGCATGCGCGAACATGGACTCGCCGAATACGGCGCGGCCCAGCGCCACGCAGTACAGGCCGCCCACCAGGCGCCCGTCGATCCAGGTTTCCACGCTGTGGGCTGCACCCTGGCGGTGCAGTTCGGTATAGGCGTCGAGAATTTCCTGCACGATCCAGGTGCCATCCTGATCACGGCGCACCGTTTGGGCGCAGTGCTGCATCACGGCCTCGAAAGCGCTGTCGATGCGGATCTCGCAGCCGGCGGTGGAGCGAAAGCGCTGCAATGTCTTGCGCAGGCTGCGGTGCAGCCGGAACTGCGATGTCTGCAGCACCATGCGTGGATCGGGCGACCACCATAGCGTGGGCTGGCCTTCGCTGAACCAGGGAAAAATGCCCTGGCTGTAGGCGATGCGCAGGTGCGCCGCATCCAGCGTGCCGCCTGCGGCCAGCAGGCCCGGAATCGGGTCGTTGGGGCCCCATGCCGTTTCCACAGGAGGGAAGGCCTGGTGGGGAATGAGCCATGGGAGGGGGTGGGACATGATCGGGTGCGGACTGAAAAATAATGGATTCGTGCTTCTCTGCAGCCGCAGTCTTGCACAAACCATGGTGAAGAGGGTTGCGTGGATGCGAGAGCATCGCCTGGCCGGGGTAAGTGAACCTCCTACGCGGCCTTGTCCCGCCAGGGGACAGCGCCGCCAGGCCGGGTTGGCTATCCTGGGCTTGTCTTCTTGCGGATGCATGGCTTTCGCTGCGAAGACATCGAAGGAGGATGAGCGATGTTTTTCAGCAAAATCTTTGGCGCAAGCCTTGCCGAGCCGCGCTATATCCGTCGCACCCGGGCCTACCTGCAGGAGGCACGCATGGCGATGCTGGAGCACACCATTGCTGCCGAATACTACAAGTCCTCTGCGGACATGTATGCGGAGCGGGCTGCGCGGCTGGAAGAAGAGCTGCGTGCATGGGAAGAGGGCGTGGAGCAAGCGCGCGCTGCGCACGGTGCGCGTCGCGCACATGCCAAGCACGGCAAGCCTGTCACCGTGGAGTCGGCCGCCCCTGCCGCAGCGCCGAGCACGCCGACTGTCGGCATGGTGCGCGCAGCCTGAGCAAACAAAAAAGCCCGCATGCGCTGGCATGCGGGCTTTTCATCTGGCTCCTCAACCTGGGCTCGAACCAGGGACCTACGGATTAACAGTCCGGCGCTCTACCAACTGAGCTATTGAGGAATATGTTGGTGCTGGGCCCTGTGCGATTGCAAGGCCGCTGAAATTTGGCTCCTCAACCTGGGCTCGAACCAGGGACCTACGGATTAACAGTCCGGCGCTCTACCAACTGAGCTATTGAGGAATACGTGTCTATCGACAAAGATCCTGTGCGATTGCAGGGTCTTGAAATTCTTTGGCTCCTCAACCTGGGCTCGAACCAGGGACCTACGGATTAACAGTCCGGCGCTCTACCAACTGAGCTATTGAGGAACAAGACCTAGATTATATGACGTAAAAAACACGTCACAGAAAACTCGGGGAATTTTTTTCAGCAGGCCTGCCGCAGGCCTTCATTCTCAGGGCTCTGGCCTGAACCACAGCCACACCAGCACGCAGCCCATGGACGTCAGCGCCACGGCCTGTACCCAGGCGGGCGGGCGTGTCCACAGCAGGATGACGGCGCACAGGCTCATCATGGCGCTGGCGCTCCATTTGGCGCGCCGGCTCACGCAGCCACCCCGCGCCCAGTTGCGCAGCATGGGCCCGAACAGGCGATGGCGCCACAGCCAGGTGTGCATGCGCTGCGAGCTGCGCGCCGCTGCCCATCCGGCCATGAGCACGAACACCGTGGTGGGCAATCCTGGAATGAAGATGCCGGCAATGCCCGTCGCCAGGCTCAGGCAGGCAAACAGCTGCAGCGCCCAGCGCAACGGCGCGGCCGGCATGCGGTGCAGGGGAGGGGGATCATCATCATTGAAGGCCTGCGCCTGCGCCATGCCTGCCTGCGCAGTGGTATCCGGCTGCCGGGCCTGTGCCGCGGGTGTTTGCTGCGCGCCTGTGTCACGGTCCTCTGGGGACGCGGCGGATGACTCTCTGGCGGTGCTGGGCATGCTGCGATTGTGCCAGCGCGGTGTGGCCATGGCGGCCAAGGGGACCGAGAGGGGGTGATCGGGGGGCGAAGCAGGTGGGTGTGGTCAAGGTGCGCGGTGCGCGGTGCGCCCGCTATGCTTGGCGACCCGCATTTCCTGCATCACCGTGCACTGCCATGACTGTACGCACCATATTGAAAATGGGTGATCCGCGCCTGCTGCGCGTCGCCCAGCCCGTGACCGAATTCGACACCGACGAACTGCACCTGCTGCTCAGCGACCTGCTGGACACCATGCATGCCGCCAATGGCGCGGGGCTGGCCGCGCCGCAGATTGGCGTGGACCTGCAGATGGTGGTGTTCGGCTCCGGCCTGCCCAATCCGCGCTACCCCGATGCACCGGTGGTGCCGCGCACCGTGCTCATCAATCCGGTCATCACGCCCATGGGCGAGGACGAGCAACTGGATTGGGAAGGCTGCCTGTCCGTACCCGGCATGCGTGGCATGGTGCCGCGCTGGAGCCGTATCCGCTACACGGGCTTCGATGTCTTTGGCGATGCGATCGATCGCACGGTGGATGGCTTTCATGCGCGGGTGGTCCAGCATGAGTGCGATCACCTCTGGGGAAAGCTCTATCCCATGCGCATGCGCGACTTCCGCCAGTTCGGCTTCACCGATGTGCTGTTCCCCGGCATCAGCGCTGCCGAGGATGACTGAGCGGACTTGCTTGCCGCTGTAATTCCAGGATCTGCGGTCAGGTCTTTGTATACAAATCGGTAGACAATTTTTCCATGCTGGCGCCGTACAGTGGCACTTCCCGCGAAGGCGGGGATTGTGTGCGTGCGCCCGCCAAGAGCTGCCAAGCAGCCACCGGGCTTCGCGATGCAGGATGCAGGAGAGCGCGGCCTATCGGGTCGGCGGCAAAGGGTGCGCGGGGGTGTGCCTGCCGCCATCCGGCTGCCGCGTACTTGTCCGGCGTTCTGTGAACAAGAGGACAAGGAGACAGCGATGGAAAAAAGTTCTGGCAATGCGCCGGCCCTGGGCGCAGACATCCGCCCGGAGGACGAGCAACTCGGCCTCACGGCCAACACCCTCTATGGTTTGCAGCATGTGCTGACCATGTACGGCGGCATCGTGGCCGTGCCCCTGGTCATGGCCAATGCGGCGGGCATGTCGGCGGCCGACACGGGCCTGCTGATCACGGCCTGCCTTTTCATGGGCGGGCTGGCCACGCTGCTGCAGACGCTGGGCATTCCGTTCTTCGGCTCGCGCCTGCCGCTGGTGCAGGGCGTGTCCTTCTCGGGCGTGGCCACCATGGTCAGCATCCTGCATACGGGCGGCGGCATGCAGGGGGTGCTGGGCGCCGTGCTCTTTGCCTCGGTGTTCGGCCTGATCATTGCGCCCATCTTCTCCAAGCTCACGCGCTTTTTTCCTCCGCTGGTCAATGGCTGCGTGATCACCATCATCGGCCTGTCGCTGATGCCGGTGGCCGCCCACTGGGCCATGGGTGGCAATCCCCAGGCGGCCGACTACGGAAGCATGGGCAACATCGGCCTGGCCGGGCTGTCCCTGGTCATCGTGCTGGCGCTGAGCAAGCTGGGCAACGCCATGATCTCGCGCCTGTCCATCCTGCTGGCCATCGTCATCGGCACGGCGGTGGCGGCCATGATCGGCAAGTCCGACTTTTCCGAGGTGGGCAGCGGTGCGTGGTTCGCCGTGCCCATGCCGCTGCACTTCGGCTGGCCGACCTTCAGCCTGGCGGCGACGCTTTCCATGTCCATCGTGATCCTGGTGACCTTGGTGGAGACCTCGGCCGACATCCTGGCCGTGGGCGACATCGTGGGCACGCGCGTGGATTCGCGCCGCCTGGCCGACGGCCTGCGTGCCGACATGCTGTCCAGCGTGGTGGCCCCGTTCTTCGGTTCGTTCACGCAGAGCGCCTTTGCCCAGAACGTGGGCCTGGTCGCGGTCACGGGCATCAAGAGCCGCTATGTGGTGGCCTTCAGCGGGCTGATCCTGATCGCCTTCGGACTGCTGCCCATCATGGGGCGCATCGTGGCCTGCGTGCCGCCCTCGGTGCTGGGAGGCGCGGGCCTGGTGCTCTTTGGCACGGTGGCAGCCAGCGGCATCCGCACGCTGGCCAAGGTGGACTATCACAACAACATGAACCTGATCATCGTGGCGGCGTCCATCGGCATGGGCGTGCTGCCCATGGTCAAGCCGGACTTCTATCACCACTTCCCGGACTGGTTCGCCACCATGTTCCATTCGGGCATCAGCTCCACTGCGGTGACCGTGCTGCTGCTGAACCTGGTCTTCAACCACTTCAAGCAGGGCAACCCCGAAGAGCCATCGGTGTTCGGCGCCGGATCGGAGCGCGTGCTCAGCGAGGCTGTGCTGTCTGCCCTGGCCGATGGCGACCGGGTGGTCGACGGCAAGCTCTATGACCGCGAGGGCAAGCAAGTGGCCACGGTGTCGGCGCCTGCGTCCGCCATGCACTGATGGCTGCATCCCCGCCTGCCAGCGCATGAACCCGACGAGCCCGCCCTGCACAACAGGGCGGGCTTTTTTTGCGCAATCGGCTCAGACTGCCAGGGCCTGCAAAAGCTCGGTCTCTATGAGCAGCTGGCGCTGGTTGTTCTGCAGCTCCGCACCCTCGATGAGGAAGCTGTCCTCCACGCGCTCGCCCAGCGTGCTGACCTTGGCCAACTGCACGCTCAGGTGGTGCTGGGCCAGGATGCGCGCCACGGTGTAGAGCAGGCCGGCGCGGTCCGTGGCCGAGATGGACAGCAGCCAGTGCTGGGCCTTGTCGTCGGGTCGCAGCGTGACGCGCGGCGCGAAGGGGAAGCTCTTGACGCGGCGCGACAGGCGCCGGGGCGAGGGCTCGCGCAGCGGCCCGCCCTCCATCAGCGCGGCGACCAGGTCGTTCTCGACCATGTGCATGAGTTCGCGGTACTGCTCCTGCATGGCGGGCGCCACCACCTGGAAGGTGTCCAGCGCATAGCTGTTGTGGGCCGTGTGCACGCGCGCATCCAGGATGGAAAACGCTGCGCGGTCGAAGTAGCCGCAGATGCGCGCGAACAGATCGGGCTGGTCGGGTGCGTAGACCAGCACCTGCAGGCCCTCGCCCGCCAGTGAGCGGCGCGCACGCACCACGGGGCGGGTGGTGCCCACGTGGCGCGACAGGTGGCGTGTGTGCCAGGCGATGTCGGCCGCCTCGTGGCGCATGAAGTAGTCCACGCCCAGCGTGTCCCAGAGCTTCTTGTGGGACTCGAAGGGCTGGGCCGTCAGCGCCAGCTGCACCAGCGCCTCGCGCCGGCGCGCCTCGATCTCGGCGGCCGCGTCGGGCGCGCGGCCACCCATCACGCGCAGGGTCAGGCGATAGGTGTCCTCCAGCAGCTTGCCCTTCCAGGCGCTCCACACCTTGGGGCTGGTGCCACGGATGTCGGCCACGGTGAGCAGGTACAGCGCCGTAAGGTTGCGCTCGTTGCCCACGCGCTCGGCAAAGGCCTGGATCACCTCGGGGTCCGACAGATCCTGCTTTTGTGCAACCTGGCTCATGGTCAGGTGCTCGCGCACGAGGAACTCGATCAGCTCGGCGTCGGCGCGCGCAATGCCGTGGGCGCGGCAAAAGCGCTTGGCCTCCACGGCGCCGATGATGGAGTGGTCGCCGCCGCGGCCCTTGCCGATGTCGTGGAACAGCGCGGCCACGTACAGCAGCCAGGGCTTGTCCCAGCCGCTGGCCAGCTGGGAGCAGAACGGGTACTCATGCGCATGCTCGGCCATGAAAAAGCGCCGCACATTGCGCAGCACCATGAGAATGTGCTGGTCCACCGTGTAGACGTGGAACAGGTCGTGCTGCATCTGGCCCACGATGCGCCGGAAGGGCCACAGGTAGCGCCCCAGCACCGAGGTCTGGTTCATCAGCCGCATGGCATGCGTGATGCCGCTGGGCTGCTGCAGGATCTTCATGAACGTGGCGCGGTTGACGGGGTCGCGCCGGAAAGCCGCATCCATCAGGTCACGCGCGCCGTACAGCGCGCGCAGCGTGCGTGCCGACAGGTCGGTGAGGCCCACATGGGTCTCGTACATCAGGAAGGTTTCGAGGATGGCATGCGGCTCGCGCTCGTACAGATCGTCGCTGGCCACTTCGATGGTGCCTGCCTTCTCGTAGAAGCGCGAGTTCAGCCGGATCCGCGGCGTGGGGCGCGGGTTCAGGCGCTCCTCGATGTTCAGCCGCAGGATCTGGCACAGCTGGGTCACGGCCTTGGCTGCCCAGTAGTAGTGGCGCATCAGCGTCTCGCTGGCGCGCATGGCCAGCTTGCGGCCCTCGGCCGAGGTGGAGCGGTAGCCAAAGGCCTCGGCCACGGCGGTCTGCTGGTCGAAGACCAGGCGGTCCTCGTGCCGGCCCGCCACGGCGTGCAAGCGCGCGCGTATCAGGCTGAGCATGGCCTCGTTGTCTTCGAGCTGCTGGCGCTCGAAATCGGTGATCAGTCCCTTTTCCGCCAGGGCCTGCCAGCTGTGGCCCAGGCCTGCGGCGCGGGCCAGCCAGATCATGGTGTGCAGATCGCGCAGGCCGCCGGGCGATTCCTTGCAGTTGGGCTCCAGCGAGTAGGGCGTGCTCTCGTACTTGTTGTGGCGCTGGCGCATTTCCAGCAGCTTGCCGGACAGAAAGGCGCGCGCATTCATCTGTGCCTGGTAGCGCTGCTGGAACTCGCCGAACAGCGGCTCGTTTCCGCAGATGCGGCGCGACTCCAGCAAGGCGGTCTGCACGGTGAGGTCGCGCCCGGACTCTTGCAGGCATTCGGCCAGCGTGCGCACGCTGGAGCCGATCTCCAGGCCCGCGTCCCAGCAGCTGCCGATGAACTTTTCTATGCGCGAGGTCAGCTCCGGGTCTGCCGTGCCGGTGGCCGGCAGCAGCACCAGCACGTCGATGTCGGAGTAGGGAAACAACTGGGCGCGGCCATAGCCTCCCACGGCGGCCAGGCAGGCCTCGGCAGGCATGCCGGCGCGGTGCCACAGCGCGCGCAGCAGCGTGTCGGCCAGATCGCTCAGGTGCTGCAGCACCAGGCGCACGCCGCGCCGGCCCATGGTGGGCGCCAGCAGCGAGCCTATCCAGCGTCCGCGATCGAGGGCGTACTGCGCGCGCAACTGCTCCAGCGAATCCGGGGCTGCGGGCGCAGAGTTGGAAGGAGTGTGGTCAGTGATCTGTTTCATGCGCGGCCAGGGCAGGGGAGGCGCCTGGAGCGGGTGCCCCGGGCGCAGTGCCATTTTGCCTGCGCATCACGCAAGAAACATGCCGAGCCTCAGCAGCTCGTGGCGGTCACGAAGGGCGGGAGCGCGGGCGAGCCGGCCGACAGGGTCATGACTTCGTAGCCCGTCTTGGTCACCACCAGGGTGTGTTCCCACTGGGCCGAGAGGCTGTGGTCCTTGGTCACGATGGTCCAGCCGTCCTTGCCCAGTTCCTTGATCTCGCGCCTGCCCAGGTTGAGCATGGGCTCGACGGTAAAGACCATGCCCTCTTCGAGAACGGTGCCCGTGCCGGGGCGGCCATAGTGCAGGATCTGCGGCTCTTCGTGGAACTTCTGGCCGATGCCGTGGCCGCAGAACTCGCGCACCACCGACAGGCCGTGGCCTTCGGCAAAGGTCTGGATGGCGTTGCCGATGTCGCCCAGCGTGGCGCCGGGCCTGACCTGCTGGATGCCCAGCCACATGGCGTCGAAGGTCAGCGCCGACAGGCGCTTGGCCGCGATGGAGCACTCGCCGATCAGGAACATGCGGCTGTTGTCGCCGTACCAGCCGTCCTTGGTGATGACCGTGACATCCACATTGACGATGTCGCCCTTCTTGAGCGGCTTGTCATTGGGGATGCCGTGGCAGACCACATGGTTGACCGAGGTGCACAGGTGCCCGGGATAGGGCGGGTAGCCAGGCGGCTGGTAGCCGATGGTGGCGGAGACCGTGCCCTGCTGCGCCATGCATTCGGCGCCCAGCCGGTCGATCTCGGCCGTGGTGATGCCGGGCTTGATGTGGGGGGTGATGTAGTCCAGCACTTCCGAAGCCAGGCGGCATGCCACGCGCATGGCTGCGATGTCTTCGGCGCTCTTGATGGTGATGCTCATGCCCGCAATTATCCCATTGCGCCTTTGGACGTGCAGGGGTAAGGGGCGGCTGTCGCCACCGGGACGGCGCAGCCCGGTAAAATGGCGGCCTCACCGATTCAGCGCCTTGCGGCCTGCCCCCAGCCGGGCGGGGCCGCAGGGCGCTTTTCACAAGCCTCCTCACCCAACAGGCCGCCACGTGACCTTGCATCTGACACAGTTCGAGGGTGGAAACGCTCTCAGCTCGTTCCGCGCCCAGCAGCTTCTGACCGACCTGGTCGCCATCCATCCCAAAATCACCGGCATTGCCGCGCGCTTCGTGCACCTGGTGGCCACGGACGCCGCACCCACGCCCGCATTGCAAGAGCGCCTCCAGGCGCTCTTGACCTATGGAGATCCCTACGAAGGCCCGCAAGGCCCGGCCGATGGCACCGCCCTGGTGGTCACCCCGCGCCTGGGCACGATCTCGCCCTGGGCCTCCAAGGCCACCGATATCGCGCGCAACTGCGGCCTTGAAGTCTTCCGCGTCGAGCGCATCACCGAGTACCGCGTGGTCCTCAAGAGCGGCCTGCTCGGTGGCAAGCCCGAGCTGTCGGCCGAGCAGACCGCGCAGATCGCGGCCCTGCTGCACGACCGCATGACCGAATCGGTCTTCGCCACGCGCGCCGAGGCCGAGCGGCTGTTCTCCGCCCTGGAAGCCGCTCCCATGGAGTTCGTCGATGTGCTGGGCGGCGGCCGCGCGGCGCTGGAGACTGCCAACCGCCAATGGGGCCTGGCACTGGCCGACGACGAGATCGACTACCTGGTCGACGCCTTCAAGGGCCTGCAGCGCAATCCCACGGACGTGGAACTGATGATGTTCGCGCAGGCCAACAGCGAGCACTGCCGCCACAAGATCTTCAACGCCCAGTTCACCATTGACGGCGTGGCCCAGGACAAGAGCCTGTTCGGCATGATCCGCCACACGCACCAGGTCTCGCCCCAGCACACGGTGGTCGCGTACTCGGACAACGCCTCCATCATGGAAGGCCATGAGGTCGAGCGCTTCGTCGCCACCTTCGAGGCAGCCCTGGACAAGATCAAGGCGCCCAGCTACCAGAAGAAGAAGGCCGTCAACCATGTCCTCATGAAGGTGGAGACGCACAACCACCCCACGGCCATCTCTCCCTTCCCCGGCGCATCGACCGGCGCGGGCGGCGAGATCCGCGACGAGGGCGCCACGGGCCGCGGCTCCAAGCCCAAGGCCGGCCTGTCGGGCTTCACGGTCTCCAAGCTGTGGGGCAGCGAAGTGGGCAAGCCCGAGCACATCGCCAGCCCGCTGCAGATCATGATCGAGGGCCCGCTCGGTGGCGCGGCCTTCAACAACGAGTTCGGCCGTCCCAACCTGACCGGCTATTTCCGCGAGTACGAGCAGCA
Organism: Delftia sp. 11MD; assembly: GCF_050907895.1. Classification (NCBI taxonomy): domain Bacteria; kingdom Pseudomonadati; phylum Pseudomonadota; class Betaproteobacteria; order Burkholderiales; family Comamonadaceae; genus Delftia; species Delftia sp. 11MD. Next base: position 2,031,750 of record NZ_CP194333.1, read on the forward strand.
GGTCGGCGTGGGTGCCGATGCCGTGATGCGCGGCTACCACAAGCCCATCATGATCGCGGGCGGCCTGGGCGTGATCGACTCCGAGCTGACGCGCAAGATCGAATTCCCCGCCGGCACCCTGCTGATCCAGCTGGGCGGCCCCGGCATGCGCATCGGCATGGGCGGCGGCGCTGCCAGCTCCATGGCCAGCGGCACGAACGCGGCCGAGCTGGACTTCGACTCCGTGCAGCGCGGCAACCCCGAGATCGAGCGCCGCGCCCAGGAAGTCATCAACCACTGCTGGGCCCAGGGTGACAAGAACCCCATCCTGGCCATCCACGACGTGGGTGCCGGCGGCCTGTCCAATGCCTTCCCCGAGCTGACCAACGATGCGGGCCGTGGCGCGCGCTTCGACCTGCGCGCCGTCAACCTGGAGGAATCCGGCCTGGCGCCCAAGGAAATCTGGTCCAACGAAAGCCAGGAACGCTATGTACTGGCCATCGCGCCCGAATCGCTGGCGGAATTCACGGCCTTCTGCGAGCGCGAGCGCTGCCCGTTTGCCGTGATCGGCACGGCCACCGAGGAGCGCCAGCTGGTGCTGGAGGACACGGCCGTGGCCTCGGGCGACCAGAAGTTCCCCGTGGACATGCCCATGAACGTGCTGCTGGGCAAGCCGCCCAAGATGCACCGCGACGTGGCCACCGTGCAGCGCGAGCTGCCCCCCATGGACCTGACCGGCGTGCCCCTGGAAAAGGCCGTGATCGACGTGCTGGCCCACCCCACCGTGGCCTCCAAGCGCTTCCTGATCACCATCGGCGACCGCGCCGTGGGCGGCCTGACCCACCGCGACCAGATGGTCGGCCCCTGGCAGGTGCCCGTGGCCGACGTGGCCGTCACGCTGGCCGATTTCCAGGGCTTCAAGGGCGAGGCCATGGCCATGGGCGAGCGCACGCCGCTGGCGGCCATCAACGCGCCGGCGTCGGGCCGCATGGCCGTGGCCGAGGCCATCACCAACATGCTGGCCGCGCCCATCGAACTGTCCAGGGTCAAGATGTCGGCCAACTGGATGGCGGCCTGCGGGGAGCCCGGCGAAGACGCGGCGCTCTACGCCACCGTCAAGGCCGTGGGCATGGAGCTGTGCCCGCAGCTGGACATCTCAATTCCCGTGGGCAAGGACAGCCTGTCCATGCGCACCCAGTGGAACGAGGGCGGCCAGGTCAAGAAGGTGACCTCGCCGGTCAGCCTGATCATCACGGGCTTTGCCTCCATCGACGATGTGCGCGGCACGCTCACGCCCCAGCTGGACGCCTCGGAAGACGACAGCACCCTGGTGCTGGTGGACCTGGGCCGCGGCAAGATGCGCATGGGCGGCTCCATCCTGGGCCAGGTGCTGGGCCAGACCGGCAACGAGACGCCCGACCTCGATGACGCCAAGGACCTGATTGCCCTGGTCGATGCCGTCAACGACCTGCGCGCCAAGGGCCTGATCCTGGCCTACCACGACAAGGGCGACGGCGGCCTGCTGGCCACCGTGGCCGAGATGGCCTTTGCCGGCCATGTGGGCGTAGCCATCAACGTGGACATGCTGGTCACCGAAGGCGACGGCATCAGCGACAGCCGCATGGACTCGGGCGAAGGCAAGAACTGGGCCTCCCAGATCAGCGGCCGCCGCGACGACATGACGCTGCGCGCGCTGTTCAACGAAGAACTGGGCGCCGTGCTGCAGATCCGCACGGCCGACCGCGCCGCCGTGCTGCAGACCCTGCGCGAGCATGGCCTGTCCACCTGCAGCCACATCATCGGCAAGACGCGTCCTGCCTCCTCCAAGGTCGATGCGGGCAAGGGCGAGCTGCAGGTCTGGCGCGATGCCAAGTCCGTCTTCGGCGCCTCGCTCAGCGACCTGCACCAGGTCTGGGATGCCGTCAGCTGGAAGATCGCCCAGCAGCGCGACAACCCGGCCTGCGCCGACAGCGAGCACGCCGCAGCCGGCGAGCCTGCCGACCCGGGCATGCACCTGCACCTGACGTTCGACCCGGCCGAGAACCCGGCCGCACCCTTCCTGAACCTGGGCGCGCGGCCCCGCGTGGCTGTGCTGCGCGAGCAGGGCGTGAACTCCCATGTGGAAATGGCCTACGCCTTCACCGAGGCCGGCTTCGACGCCGTGGACGTGCACATGACCGACCTGCAAAGCGGCCGCGCGCAGCTGCAGGACTTCGCCGGCGTGGTGGCCTGCGGCGGCTTCAGCTACGGCGACACGCTGGGCGCCGGCATCGGCTGGGCGCGCTCCATCACCTTCAACGACAGCCTGTCCGCGCAGTTCCAGCAGTTCTTCGGCCGCAGCGACACTTTCGGCCTGGGCGTGTGCAACGGCTGCCAGATGTTTGCCGAGTTGGCCGACATCATTCCCGGTGCCCAGGACTGGCCGCGTTTCACGCAGAACCAGAGCAACCGCTTCGAGGCGCGCCTGTCCATGGTGGAAGTGCTGGAGTCGCCCAGCCTGTTCCTGCAGGGCATGGCCGGCAGCCGCCTGCCCATCGCCGTGGCCCACGGCGAAGGCTTTGCCAACTTCCGCTTCCGCGGCAATGCGGACAAGGCCATCGCCTCCATGCGCTATGTGGACAACCACGGCAAGGCCACCGAGCAGTACCCGTTCAATCCCAACGGATCGGCCGGCGGCCTGACGGCAGTGACCACGGCCGATGGCCGCTTCACGGCCATGATGCCCCACCCCGAGCGCGTGTTCCGCAACGTGCAGATGAGCTGGACCAACGGCGACAAGTCGGAATTCAGCCCCTGGATGCGCGTGTGGCGCAACGCCCGCAAGTGGCTGGGCTGATGCACTGAGCGACGCTGCAAAGCAGACAAAGGCCCTTCGGGGCCTTTGTTTTTTTGCGCCTGTCCTTACTGCTCCAGCATCTGTCCCGTGCGCGCGCGGGCCTGCTGGACCAGGGTGGAGATCAGCACCGTCTCGGGCAGGTTGTGCCAGTAGCGGCGCGGCATCTCGCGCAGCATGGCCTGCTCCTTCAGGCGCGCGGGGTTGAAGGTGCTGGCGTAGTAGGTCAGCCACAGGGCCTCGCCCGCGTCGGCTGGCGGGGCATCGCTGCGGCGTGCGCCGGGCGCCAGGCGCAGCGCATGGCCGTCCCAGTGCGCGCTGCATTGCGGCGTGAGGATGGCCCAGTGCATGTTGGCAAAGCGCTTGCAGAAGAAGGGCGCCGCCGCGCGCACGATGTGGTGCTCGGGCTCGAACCAGGCGATGTGCAGCTCGGGCAGGTTCTGCCGCTGTGTCGTCCGAAAGCGCACAAAGGCGTGCATCTTGTGGATCTCGCGCGAGACGGGGCGGGCCAGGGCCTCGATGGCGCGCCAGTCCGCATCCAGCGCATCCAGCCGCAGTTCGGGCCGGGCCTGCATGCGCGCCAGCCAGTGGTGGCATAGCTCGAAGCGGCCCGCCGCGCGGTGCATGCAGGCATGGCGCAGGGCGGACATCTGGGTGTCCGACAGGGACAGCCCTGCCTCGCCGGGGCCGGCCAGCCCGGCGAGTGCCGAGGCGGGCATGGCCTGCTGCGGCGCGCTGGAAAACAGATCCACCCCCGCGCCGAGTGGCTGCGCACCCCGCGTGTCGGGCCACCGCCAGCGCACCGCAGCGGGGTCGGCGCCGTGGGCCAGCAGCGCCCGGCAGGCTGCGCGAAAGCCGGGCCAGTCGTCGGGGCTGTCGAGTTCGATGGTGAGGGCCTGTCCGTGCATGGCGTGCTCCAGGTTCTAGAACAGGCTGGCCTGCAGTGCGCTTTGCACGCGCATGCCGCTGTGCCGCGCCTGGGCCTGGCTGGCCTGCGACTGCGCGATCAGCCGCGTGCGCAGCGCGGCCGAGTCGGTCTCGCCCAGCAGGGGGCGGTGGCCGTCGATCAGCACGAAGGGCAGGGCCTTTTGCACGGGGGCGCGCAGCCGCAGCAGGTCGTCCAGCCGCAGCCGGCGCACGCGGCGCGCCGCCAGGAGGCGCTCCACCGTCTGCGTGCCCAGGCCCGGCACGCGCAGCAGCAGGCTGCGAGGCGCACGGTTGAGGTCCACGGGGAACTGCTGGCGGTTGGCCAGTGCCCAGGCCAGCTTGGGGTCGATCTCCAGGTCCAGCATGCCGTGGCGGCTGGCCGCCGCGATCTCGCCCGCCCCGTAGCCGTAAAAGCGCATGAGCCAGTCGGCCTGGTAGAGCCGGTGCTCGCGCATGAGGGGCGGCGCCTGCGGCGGCAGGTCGCGCGAGGCATCGGGAATGGGGCTGAAGGCCGAGTAGTACACGCGGCGCAGGCCGTAGCCCGCATACAGCGTATGGCTGGACTCGAGGATGTCGGCATCGGTTGCGCGGTCGGCGCCCACGATCATCTGCGTGCTCTGCCCGCCCGGCGCGAAGCGCGGCACGGCGGCGCGCTGCGCGGGCGCGCCGGGCAGGGACTGCGCCTGGCGCTGCTCGCGCGTGGCCGCGCGCCAGGCCTGCACATGCCGGTCCACGCCCTGCATGGCCTGGCGTATGCGCCGGCCGTCCTTTTCGGGCGCGAACTGCGCCAGGCCGCTGGCCGTGGGCAGTTCCACATTGATGCTCAGGCGGTCGGCATGGCGGCCTGCCTGGGCCAGCAATTCGGGGGCGGCATCCGGGATGGTCTTGAGGTGGATGTAGCCGCGAAAGTCATGCTCCTCGCGCAGGCGGCGGGCCACTTCCACCAGCTGCTCCATGGTGTAGTCGCTGGAGCGGATGATGCCGCTGGACAGGAACAGCCCCTCGATGCAGTTGCGCCGGTAGAAGTCCAGCGTCAGCTGCACCACCTCGGCCACCGTGAAGCGGGCGCGCTGCACGTTGGAGCTCTTGCGGTTGATGCAGTAGCGGCAGTCGAAGATGCAGACATTGGTCAGCAGGATCTTGAGCAGCGAGATGCAGCGCCCGTCGGGCGCATAGCTGTGGCAGATGCCCATGCCGGTGACCGAGCCCATGCCCTTGCCGTCCAGCGAGTCGCGCCCCTGCGATCCGCTGGAGGCGCAGCTGGCGTCGTACTTGGCGGCGTCGGCGAGGATGAAAAGTTTGCGTTGCAGCTCCATGGCTGTATGAATATACAGTATATTTGCCTGGCACATCCGGTTTTTCGAGAGCCCATCCCCCAGCCAGGGTCTGGTCCGGCCTTGCCTGGTTCCGGTTTGAACGCACTGTCGGGCTATCGCAATGGCCGGCGGATTGCAATGGTTGCCAGTGCAATGGAATGAAACCGTTTTCAGTGCGGAATGAGTGCTTGCTTTCAATGGGTGGCGATGTGCATCGCAGGAAATGGTGAATGCGTGTTTCCTGCGTCTTTTTGCAATGTCTGAAGGCTGGTACGGCTTGGTGCCATCAATGCATGCGCTGATATAGCGCAGCTGGCTGCGCGCCATGGGGTTCCCGGTTCATGGGAGAGAGGTTTGACGTTGTTGTGATTTGTTTCAAATTGCCGATAACTATTGCTGATAGGCTTTCGGGCTTGCCGGGCGCGGTCGTTTCTTCATTCAATGCGCCTGGCGATGACAAACACTTGGAGAGGGAGCTTCGGTGTCGCGTGTATTAGGAACAGAGAGCGAAGTGCTGGCGCTATCGCCGGACGCTTCCTCCAGCAAGGCCGCCAAGGGGCTGCAATCGCCCGCCAAATGGCCCACCATGGGTGCCAACGATGTGGCGGTGTGGGGCGAGTGCCAGGGCAGCGGCAGCAAGCCCTACCAGACCCAGGTGGACCTGTCGGGCCCCTCCTTCAAATGCTCTTGCCCCAGCCGCAAGTTCCCCTGCAAGCATGGGCTGGCGCTGATGCTGATGCGTGCGGGCGGCCAGGTCACCGAGGGCGGCGATCCACCGGCCTGGGTGCAGACCTGGCTGGACAGCCGCCAGGAAAAGGCCGAGAAGAAGGAGGCCAAGGCTGCCGCCGCGGCGGCCGAGCCGCCACCCGATCCCGAGGTTGCGGCCAGGCAGCAGGCCAGGCGCGAAGACAAGCGCTGGGACAAGGTCGAGGCGGGCCTGCAGGAACTGTCGCTGTGGATGCAGGACATGGTGCGCGCGGGCCTGGCCAACCAGGCCGGCGACTCCCAGATGCGCCAGCGCTGGAACACCATGGCCGCGCGCATGGTAGATGCGCAGGCCACGGGCATGGCGGCACGCATCAAGGACTGCCGGGATCTGGTGGACAGCCACCGCGACTGGCCACGCGACATGCTGGTGCAGTTGGGCCACTGGCAGCTGATCATCGACGCCGTGCGCCGCCGTGAATCGCTCAGCCCCGAGGTCAAGGCCGACGTGATGGCCGCGCTGGGCTGGCCCATGGACAAGGCCGAAGTGCAGGCCCGCGGCCAACTGGTCGAGGACGAATGGCTGGTGGCCGGCCTGCGCATGATCGAGCGCGAAGGCCGGCTCATGGAGCGTCGCGTCTGGCTGCACGGGCAGCGCACGGGCCGCATGGCCCTGGTGCTGGACTATGCGCAGGGCGGGCGCGGCTTCGAATCGGCGTGGGTGCCTGGCCATCGCTACGGTTGCGCGCTGAATTTCTACCCGGGCCATGCGCCGCTGCGCGCCATTGCCGCCAACGGCAACGGGCCTGCGCTGCCTGCCGAGGACGCCAGCCCGCTGGACACCTCGGCCGTGGGCGACGTCCTGCAGCAGATGGGCCGGCGCATTGCCGCCAACCCGCTGCAGGCCACGCAGCCGTTGTGCCAGGACGGGTTGCGCCTGGTACCTGCCCAGGGCCAATGGTTTGCGGCCTGGCCCGATGCGCCGGGCGCATCGGCGGCTGCGCCCGGCGTGTCTGCTGACGGCACTGCCGCGCCTGTGCAACCCGTTCCCGTGGCCATTGACGATGCCGAAGCCTGGCGCCTGCTGGCGCTCAGCGGCGGCGCGCCCATGCAGCTGTTTGGCGAATGGGAGCCCGGCCCGGCCGTGGGCCGCTGGCGCCTGCTGAGCGCCTGGCAGGCCCGCGAGGGCGAAAGCGCCCGGCAATGTATCTGGCAGAACCAGGGTGAACCGGTATGAGCAACACACAACTTTGGACTGCGCTGCAGCAATCGGCCATGGTCGGCTCGGACCGGCTGGCCGTGCCGCCTGCGCTGGCTTCGGGCGTTGATCCGTCTGCCCCGTGGTCGCAGCAGGCCGTGCAGGCCGCGCTGCTGCCCCGGGCGGACCTGCCCGGCGACTCGCCCGCCCAGCAACTGCTGCGCGCCAGCGCCGTGGCGGCCGTGTTCGAGCGCGCAGGCTGGCAGCCCGGCGCGCAGGTGCGCCTGCCGGCGCCGCTGGCCGTGCCGGCCGCGGCGCCTGCAGAATCGCGCCCCGCGCCTGCCGATGCTCGCTTGCAGACCTTGATGGGCGACGTGCTCAAGGACGGGCCGTTCGAGCTGCAGGCCTCGATGCTGCGCACCCTGGACCAGGCGGGCCAGCGCCTGCCCCATGACCTGCTGGTGCCTGCGCTGGAGCAGGGCCGCCAGTCCGTGGAGCTGCGCCAGTGGCTGGCCCCGGTGCTGGGCGAGCGCGGGCGCTGGCTGGGCGCGCTCAATCCGCAATGGAGCTATGCCAGCGGCGTGGAGGAAACCGCCGACCCCGAACTGGTCTGGCAGGAGGGCTCGGTCGAGCAGCGCGTGGCCCTGCTGCGCAGCGAGCGCGCGGCCGATGCCGCCCAGGCCCGTGCGCGGCTGGAAGGCAGCCTGAAGGAACTGGGCGCCAAGGAGCGCCTGCCCATGGTCCAGGCACTGACCGTGGGGCTGGGCATGGACGACGAGCCGCTGCTCGAAAAACTGCTGTCCGACCGCAGCAAGGAAATCCGCGAGAACGCCGCACAAATGCTCTCGTGCCTGCCGGACAGCGCACACAGCCAGCGCGTCATGGGCTGGATGCAGTCCATGCTTCAGCAGGACGACAAGGGCCAGTGGAACGTGGAGCCTCCCGAGGAAGGCCTCAAGGAATGGGAGCGCGACGGCATCACGCTCAAGCCCGATGCCTACTTCCGTGGCGGCAAGAAGGCCTGGCTGCTGGAGCAGATGGTGCAGCTCACCCCGGTGTCCTTCTGGACCCGCGCCCTGGGCCTGACGCCCCTGGAAGTGATGGAGTGGAGCCGGCGCAGCGACTGGAAATCCTCGCTGCGCCAGGGCTGGGTGCGGGCCCTGCAGTACCAGCTGGACGTGGAATGGATCGATGCCGCCCAGGCCCTGGGCCGCGACATGCGCCACGATGCGCTGCTGCCCGCCCTCATGGCCCGGCTGTCCCCCGAAGAACGCGAGTCCCGCTGGATTGCACAGTTCGAGCGCGACAGGCACAAGCTCATCGACGCCATCGAGGGCATGTCCCAGTCGCTGGGCGGTGCCGAACTGCTCTCGCCCGCGCTGTCGGCGCGGCTGACCGAGGCACTGCATGTGGCCGTGGGCGGCAAGCAGATCACGGGCAACTGGCACAGCTACCGCGCCGACCAGGCCCTGCTGTCCTGCGCGCGCATGCTGGACGTGACCGCGCTGGAGCGCTTTGCCGAGCTGTGGCGCAAGCCCTCGGTGCTGGATGCACAGGTCGAGCCCGAGCCGGAGCCCCCGGCCGAGCCTGTTGCAGAGACCGCAGCCGCTTCGGCATCTGCAGCAACAGCCGCCCCGGCCATTGCCCTCACGCCCCAGCAGCAGGCGCGCCTCGAACGCAGCCGCGCGCGGCCCTGGGACGAGGAGCGCATGCGCGGCCACCTGGAGCGCATCGTCGAGCTGCGCCTGGGCCTGCACCAGGCCTTCATCGCACTGCGCGGCCAGGCCTGAGGCCGGGCCCGCTTTGCCACCCACCCCCTACCGAATCCCATTCCCATCCCTTTCCGGAAGCACACCATGAGCCAAGTCCTGCGCCAGCATGCCGAACAGCAATTCGCCGAAGAACTCGAAGCCCTGCGCAAGGTGGACGACCGTCCGCGTCCGCCCAACTGGAAGCTGTCGCCCTGGGCCGTGCTCCAGTACCTCATGGGCGGCAAGCTCGGCAACGGCTTCGAGGTCAGCCCCAAGTACATCGGCAATCCGCGCCTGATGGAAATCGCCGTCTCCACCCTGGCCACCGACCGCGCCCTGCTGCTGTACGGCGTGCCCGGCACGGCCAAGTCCTGGGTGTCCGAGCACCTGTCGGCCGCCGTCAGCGGCGACTCCACCATGCTGGTGCAGGGCACGGCCGGCACCAGCGAGGAGCAGCTGCGCTACGGCTGGAACTACGCGCAGCTGCTGGCCCATGGCCCGTCCGAGAAGGCGCTGATTCCCAGCCCCCTGGTCAACGCCATGAAGCTGGGCAAGATCGCCCGCATCGAAGAGCTGACCCGCATCCCGGCCGACGTGCAGGACACGCTGATCACCGTGCTGTCCGAAAAGACACTGCCCGTGCCCGAGCTGGGCACCGAGGTGCAGGCCGTGCAGGGCTTCTCGGTCATCGCCACGGCCAACAACCGCGACAAGGGCGTGAACGAGCTGTCCAGCGCGCTCAAGCGCCGCTTCAACACCGTGGTCCTGCCCGTGCCGGCATCGCAGGACGAGGAAGTGCAGATCGTCACCAAGCGCGTGGCCGAGCAGGGCCGCGCCCTGGCCCTGCCCGCCGAGCCGCCGGCCCTGCAGGAAGTGCGCCGGGTGGTGCAGATCTTCCGCGAGCTGCGCAACGGCCAGACCGAGGACGGCAAGACCGTGCGCGTGAAGTCGCCCAGCAGCACGCTGTCCACGGCCGAGGCCATCTCGGTCATCAACAGCGGCATGGCGCTGGCCGGGCATTTCGGCGACGGCGTGCTGCGCGCGGGCGATGTGGCCTCGGGCCTGCTGGGCGCCGTGATCAAGGACCCGGTGCAGGACAGCGTGGTCTGGAAGGAATACCTGGAGACCGTGGTCAAGGAGCGCAGCGACTGGAAGGACCTGTACCGCGCCTGCCGCGAGCAGCTCTGAAGCCCGCACTCCCGCACCGCTGACCGACCGCATCTTCTGCGCATCTCCTGCGCACTTCCCGTATGGCCACCTCTGCCAATCCGCTTCATTTCTTCGGCATCCGCCACCATGGCCCGGGCTGCGCGCGCAGCCTGCTGCAGGCCCTGGAGCAGCTGCAGCCCGACTGCCTGCTGGTCGAAGGCCCGCCCGAGGGCGAGTCCCTGCTGCCCATGCTCCAGCATGCCGACCTGCAGCCGCCCGTGGCCATGCTGGTCTATGTGCAGGACAGCCCGGCCCATGCCGCCTTCTATCCCTACGCCGAGTTCTCGCCCGAATGGCAGGCCCTGCAATGGGCGGCGCGCCAGGGCGTGGCCACGCGCTTCATCGACCTGCCCCAGACCCACCGCATGGCGCTGGACATGGCCGAGCAGGAGCGGCGCCGGGCCGAGGCGGCGGCAGCAGATGCAGGTGATGCAGGCGAGGATGCGGGCGATGAAGGCCAGGATGCAGACACCGGCTCCGATTCCGGCGCCGCTGCGGCAGACGGCGGCCAGCTCCAGAGCAATGCCGCCGAGGCCCTGGACCGCGACGACACCACGCAGTCCGTGCCGGCTGCCGACCTCGCCGTCGATCCCTCGGACCCCGGCAGGCGGGACTGGCGCGATCCGCTGGACCTGCTGGCCGAGGCCGCAGGCTACCCCGACGGCGAAAGCTGGTGGAACCGCATGGTCGAGGAGCGCGGCGACGGCGCCACCCTGTTCGAGGGCATTGCCGAAGCCATGGCCGTGGTGCGCGCCGAGCTGCCCAACGAAGTGCGCGGAGAACGCCACGCCCGGCGCGAGGCGCTGCGCGAAGCCTGGATGCGCCAGTGCATGCGCGAGGCCGTCAAGGCCGGCCACCAGCGCATTGCCGTGGTCTGCGGCGCATGGCATGTGCCGGCCCTGCAGGCCCAGGTCACCGCCAAGGCCGATGCCGCCACGCTCAAGGGCCTGCCCAAGGCCAAGGTCCAGGCCACCTGGGCGCCCTGGACCTACCGCAACCTGTGCTCGTCCAGCGGCTATGGAGCGGGCGTGGATTCGCCGGGCTGGTATGAACACCTGTGGCGCTGCTCCGAGCCTGCGCCCGAGTCCTTGCTCCAGTCCGCACCTGCTGCCGACCCGGCACGCGCCAGCACCCGGCGCACCGTCGGCTGGCTGGCGCGCGTGGCCCATCTGCTGCGTTCCAAGGACCTGGACTGCTCCAGCGCCCACATCATCGAGGCCACGCGCCTGGCCGAAAGCCTGGCCGCCCTGCGCGGCCACGCCAGCCCGGGCCTGCCCGAGCTGGACGAGGCCATCGTCACCGTCATCAGCATGGGCGAGCGCGCTCCGCTGCGCCTGATCGAGCGCGAACTCAGCGTGGGCGACCGCATCGGCGGCGTGCCCGCCGACGTGCCCCAGGTGCCGCTGCAGCGCGACATCGAGCAGCAGCAAAAAAGCCTGCGCCTCAAGCCCGAGGCGGCCGCCAAGGTCCTGGCCCTGGACCTGCGCAAGGACACGGACCGCGACCGCAGCCACTTCCTGCACCGGCTGCGCCTGCTGGGCATAGAGTGGGGCAGCGTCACCACCGACCAGCAGCGCAACCGGGGCACCTTCCGCGAAAGCTGGCAGCTGCAGTGGGAGCCCGAGCTGGCCGTGCGCGTCATCGAGGCCAGCCGCTACGGCGGCACCCTGGTGCAGGCTGCAGCCGCCAAGGTGCGCCAGGCGCTGACGCCCGAGACACCGCTGCCCGAGCTGGCCAAGACCATCGACGACGCCCTGCTGGCCGACCTGCCGCACCTGGTCGATGCCCTCATGCACGACCTGGCCGACCGCTCTGCCAGCACCGGCGACGTTTCCCAGCTCATGCAGGCGCTGCCGCCGCTGGCCAATGTGCTGCGCTACGGCAGCGTGCGCCAGACCGACACCCAGGCGCTGGCCACGGTGATCGACAGCATGGCGCTGCGTGCCGCCATCGGCCTGCCCCTGGCCTGCATGGCGCTGGATGAAGACGCCGCAAGGCACATGCAGGCCACGGTGCTGCAGGCCCACGAGGCCCTGCGCCTGCGCGATGCCGAGGAGCCGCGCGAGGTCTGGTTCGGCGCCCTGCGCAGCATTGCCCTGGGCGATGCCGGCGCGGCCCTGCTGCGCGGCACGTCCTGCCGCCTGCTGCTGGATGCCCACCGCCTGGACAGCGAGGCCGTGGCCACGCAACTGGGCCGCAATCTCTCGCTGGGCGTGCCGCCGCTGGACGCTGCCGCCTGGCTGGACGGCTTTCTCAACCGCCAGGCCCTGGTGCTGCTGCACGACGACGCCATCTGGGGTGCCGTCGATGCCTGGCTGGCCCAGCTGGGCGAGACCCAGTTCACCCAGATCCTGCCGCTGGTGCGCCGCAGCTTCTCGGCCTTCTCCAACCATGACCGCCAGAGCCTGGGCGAAAAGGCCCGGCGAGGGCAGGGCAGTGCGGCCGTCGTGGCGGCTGCATCCGCAGGTGCCGCAGGCGCGGCAGGCGGCGGTGACGACGGCGCCTGGAACGAGGCGCGCGCCGTGCTTGCCCTTCCCGTACTCGATCAACTGCTGGGCCTGAACCTGCCCGCGCAACTGCTGTCCAGCCCGCAGGAGGCCCAGCCATGAACACCGCTGCCACCGTGAACGATGCATCCCTTGCCGACGCCGATCCGCAGGACCCCGCCGTCCAGCCCACCAACCGGCTGCAGCGCTGGCGCCTGGTGCTGGGCCAGCCGGCCGAGGGCAGCTGCGGCGGGCTGGGCGCCAAGGGCGGCTCCCTCGATGAGATGGACAAGGCCCTGGCCGCGCTCTACGAAGAAGACAACAAGGACGGCAGCCTCTCGCGCCGGGGCGGCCGGGGCAACTCCTCGCCCAGCGTGGCCCGCTGGCTGGGCGACATCCGCAAGTACTTTCCCAGCCAGGTCGTGCAGGTCATGCAGCGCGACGCCATGGAGCGCCTGAACCTGCGCGAACTCATGCTCCAGCCCGAAATGCTGGAGCATGTGCAGCCCGACGTGCACATGGTGGCCGACCTCATCTCCCTGGGCTCCGTCATCCCGCAGAACACCAAGGAGACCGCGCGCATCGTCGTGCGCAAGGTGGTGGACGACCTCATGCGCCGCCTGGAAGAGCCCATGCGCAGCGCCGTCTCGGGCGCGCTGGACCGCAGCCAGCGCAACCGCCGCCCGCGCCATTCCGAGATCGACTGGAACCGCACCATCCGCGCCAACCTGCGCCACTGGCAGCCCGACTACCGCACCATCGTGCCCGAGACCCTGGTCGGCTACGGCCGCAAGGTCCGCCGCCCGCAGCGCGAAGTCATCCTGTGCATAGACCAGAGCGGCTCCATGGCCAACTCCGTCGTCTACTCCAGCATCTTCGGTGCCGTCATGGCCAGCCTGCCGGCCGTCGCTACCCGTCTGGTGGTCTTCGACACGGCGGTGGTGGACCTGACCGACAAGCTCTCCGACCCCGTGGACGTGCTGTTCGGCGTGCAACTGGGCGGCGGCACCGACATCAACCGCGCCGTGGGCTACTGCCAGGGCCTGATCAGCGAGCCGCGCAATGCCATCGTCGTGCTCATCTCCGACCTCTACGAAGGCGGCGTGGAAAGCGGCCTGCTGCGACGTGCCTCCGAGCTGGTGGAGTCGGGCGTGCAGTTCATCACGCTGCTGGCGCTCAGCGACGAAGGCGCGCCTGCCTACGATGCACAATTGGCCGCCAAGCTGGCCGCGCTGGGCGTGCCCTCGTTTGCCTGCACGCCGGACGCCTTCCCGCAGCTCATGGCCGCCGCCATCCGCCGCGACGACGTGGCGGCCTGGGCGGCAGGGCAGGGCTTCAAGACAAGCAAGTAGCGGATGGCCGCTCAGGCCGGTGGCCCGGCCGGCCGCCGGGCCTCTCCTACACGGGCAGGACATGCCCGTGCCCCATGATGGCGCCCAGGCCGCAAGGCCCCCCAACAATTCACTGGAGAAACGCGATGGCTGGTGCTGGTTTGCTGATGCTGCTTGACGATATTGCAGCGATCCTTGACGACGTGGCCCTCATGACCAAGGTCGCGGCCCGCAAGAGCGTGGCCATGGCCGACGATGTGTCCGTCATGACCAAGGTGGCTGCGCAGAAGACGGCCGGCGTGCTGGGCGATGACCTGGCCCTCAACGCCCAGCAGGTCACGGGCGTGCGCGCCGAGCGCGAGATTCCCGTGGTCTGGGCCGTGGCCAAGGGCTCGCTGGTCAACAAGGTCATCCTCGTGCCGACGGCGCTGCTCATCAGCGCCTTCATTCCCTGGGCTGTCACGCCGCTGCTCATGGTCGGCGGCGCCTTTCTGTGCTTTGAGGGTTGCGAGAAGCTGGCCCACAAATTCCTGCATTCGCCCGAGGAAGATGCCGTGGAGCGCGAGCGCCTCACCCAGGCCAATGCCGATGCGAGCGTCGATCTCGTCGCCATGGAAAAGGACAAGATCAAGGGCGCCGTGCGCACCGACTTCATCCTCTCGGCCGAGATCATCGCCATTACCCTGGGCACCGTGGCCTCGGCGCCGTTCGGGCAGCAGGTCGCCGTGCTGGCGGGCATTGCCCTCATCATGACCTTGGGCGTCTATGGCCTGGTGGCCGGCATCGTCAAGCTCGATGACCTGGGACTGTGGCTGGGCCAGCGTGCCAGCGCCGCGGCCCGCGCGCTGGGCCGGGGCATCGTCGCCGCCGCGCCCTGGCTCATGAAGGGGCTGTCCGTTGCGGGCACGGCCGCCATGTTCCTGGTGGGTGGCGGCATCCTCGTACACGGCGTGCCTGCGCTGCACCACGCCGTGGAGGGCCTGGGCGATGCCGTGGCCCAGGGCGCGCTGGGCGGCCTGTGGCGCGTGCTGGCGGTGAATGTGCTCAACGCGGTGGCCGGCATCGTGGCCGGCGCCATCGTGCTGGCGGCTGTCGAAGGCATCAAGCGCCTGCGCCGCCGCTGAGTCGCCGCAAGCAAGGCCTGCCGGGGCTGCAGCCGGCAGAGCACACCAGGGGGGCCGTCAGGCCCCCTTTTCGATGGAATCTGCATGGAATCTGCATGGAATTTGCATGGAATTTGCACCTCAGCGCATTGCATTTGACTGTGGGCGCAAGCACGTGCATTTCCCCTGGAACTCTGCAAGGCCTGGCGTCCTCCTGTCCCTTGGCGGCGGCGCAATGCACTTGCGCCTGCCGGCCTCCGAGGTTCCGTGAACGGCCCATCGCCGCGCCAGAGCCATTGTCGGGACCGGGCGGCTGAAGCTGATTCCGCGCGGGTCCCTGGATTTTCATCAGGGGGATTCCATGATTTCCAATCTCACCAAGGCCAATGTGCTGCGCTCCGTCATCGCCGGCTGCTCGGTCGCGCAAGCGGGCAAGGCCGAGAAACTCGGCACCGAACGCGCACGCACCGCCCTCAATCGCATCTGCGAACTGCTGAATCTGCCCAACGACCTGGACGCCATACATGCGGAGCCGGACCTGTACCTCGAATCCCTGGCCCATTTCGAGAGCCTGCCCCAGTTCGAGCTGCGCACTCCCCTGGTGGCCAAACTCAGGCAGGTCCTGGGCCTGCGCTCCTGCAGGCAACTGACGCCGGCCATGCTGGCGCAAGTCACCGCGTCACAGCTCATCAACCAGGGCATCTCCATCGTCGCGCTGGCCGATCTGCAGCAATGGCTGCTCAAGCACGATCTGTCGCTGCGGCACAGTCCGCCCGTCACGGAAGTGGACTTCAGGGAGGCCAGGAAAGCCATTGCCCTGCTGGATGCCTTCGACTTCGATACCGAATCGCTGGAATGGCAAATGAATCACCTTGCCCGCCCGCGCGCCAGGGGCAGGGGAAGGCGTGCCGCCGCCACGGCCCCCTCAACTGGCAGGCCTGCAGGTGAATCCCCTTCTGCCGGCTCCGCTCCTGCGTCTGCGTCTGCGTCTGCTTCTGCGCCCTAATATCGGCTTTCCCGAACCAAGCTCAGCACACCATGAAGCTCCCCTTGCTTGCCGCCATGGCCCTTGCACTGCAGCTGCTGGCGCCAGCGCCCGCCATGGCAGCCGACGACATCGTCTTCAAGGACAGTGCCGGCCGCGTGCTCAAGCGCAGCGACCTGGACAAGGCCGATGGCCGTTTCAGCTGGGAACTGCCCCGCGCCACACCCGTCAGCCAGGCGGCGCGCGATGCCCATGCCCTGGGCCGCGCCGCAGGGCAGCGCGGTGACAACCGGGCTGCGCTGGCGCATTTCGAGACCGCCTCGAAGCTGGCGCCGGACTGGCCTTATCCCGTCTACGACGCCGCATTCACCTACCTGCGGCAAAAGGACTTCGATGCGGCCTATCGCCACTACCGGCGCGTGGATGCAATGGCTCCCAGGGGTTTCTTCACGGCCAAGACGGCCGTGCACAGCCTGCGCATGGAGCGCGATGGCAAGCTCCCGCAAGGCACCTATCTGCGCTACCTCGCCCTGGAGTGGGAGACCGACAGGAGCAAGGTGCGCCAGGCCGCCCTGGCCATGACCCGCGAAACCCCTGGCTTCGCCCCCGCCTGGAAGACAGCCGCCCTGATGGAGGACGACCCCGACCAATGCCTTGCCCTGCTGGACAGCGGCCTGAAGGCCGGCCCCGATGCCCAGACCCGCGGCTTTCTGCTGCTGAACAAGGCCCTGCTGCTGCGCGAGCGCAACCAGATTCCCGAGGCCATGGTGATGCTGGGAGAGCTGGCGGTGGACCCCCGGTCTCCGCTGGATGTCGAGGCGCTGGCGCGGCACACGCTGGCGCAGTGGGCGCGGCCTTGAGACCGGCACCCGCACCTTCGCTGGCCGGCCCACTCAGCGCATCGCCAGCTCCACGGCCTCCGCAGACAGCCCGTAGGCCTCGACAAAGACCTCGATGCGGTCCTGCGTCTGCGCGTTCACAAACGTCTCCATGCCCACGCTGTCCATCTCCCCTGACAGCATCTGGCCCGTATTCACGGGGCGGGTATCGAGCTGCTGCGCCAGCACGCAGCTGTCCTCTCCCTCCGGCTGCAGACCGATGAGCCCTGTCTGGTTGTTGATGGCAATCACCCTGGCTTGTCTTTGCATGCTCCACCCTGTCGTCTGAATCCGTCGTTTCTGGAATGGCGAAAAGGCGCCGCCTTGCGCAACGCCCCTGCCTGTCCTGGCGACTTTAGGCAAGGCTTGGGGGCGGCGGTAGAGGCCCGGGGCTTGGTGGACTGCCAAGGGAAATTTACGAATGGCTGTCTGGTTTTTTGTTTTTGCAAGTGAATGCGTGTGGAAGGTTGCAGCAACAGTTGATTTGAGATTGCCTAGAATATGTCGGCAAGTGACCTCAAAGGAGCAAAAAATGACCATCATCCGTACTACCGTAGATGACAAGATCTACGACAGCGCTGCCGACATACTTTCTACGCTGGGCATGGATGTGAACGCCGCCGTGCGCATGTTTCTGCAGGGCGTTGTGCTGCACAACGGGATTCCCTTTGACCTGCGGCTGACTGCGGAGCAGGTGCAGGCGATGCGGCTGCGTAGAGAGACAAACCGGCAGGCCACTTTGGAGGCGAGAGAAATCGCCAGAGGCGGTGAACCTGGACATGCCTCTGTTGAAGCCATGCTGCAGGCCATGGAAAAGGATGAAGCCTGATGGCCGGCAAGAAGGGCTACAGGCTGCGCACCATCGCGTACACCAAGACCTTCAGGAAGGACTACCAGCGCATGGCGGCATCAGGCCGTTACGACATGACACTGGTGAACCAGGTCGGCGGCCTGCTCATTGCCCACACGGCGCAGCAGGTGCTGGCGGCGCAGTGGAGCGATCACGCCTTGATCGCCGACGATGAATGGGACGCGGGCGATCGGGATATCCATCTGGGAGGGGACTTCCTGCTGATCTATCGCATTGATCCGCATACCGAAGCCAAGGACATGGAGATCGTCATCTTCAAGCGCCTTGGAACCCACAGCGATCTGTTTGGCTGAGCGCGGCCATCGCAGGCCGCGGGCAGCCTCCCCCCTCAGCTCCCCAGCGCCCCGCGCACGGCAGCGCGCTCGCCCATGCGCTTGAAGTGCGCCTGCACCTTGGGGAAGCCGGCGATGTCCACGCCGTCGCCCTCCAGCCAGCCGGCAATGGTGAACAGATAGGCGTCGGCCACGGAATAGTCGGAGCCCAGCACCCAGGGCGCGTCGCCCAGGTAGTGGCGCTCTATCACGCCAAAGCATTCGGCCATGTTGGCTGCCACCTTGCGCTGCATGGAGGCAATGGCCGCCTCGTCATCGGCCCAGCGGCCTGCGCGCCGGCCGTGGGCGTGGGCCACGTGCACGGTGGAGGACAGGTAGCCGTGGAACTCCTGCATGTGGGCGAAGGCATAGGCATCGTCCAGCGGGGCAAGCCGTGCTTCGGGAAAGCGCCGGGCAATATAGGCGAGCAGGGCCGGCGTTTCGGTGAGCACGCCGCGCTCGGTCACCAGGGCGGGCACGCGGCCCTTGGGATTGATGGCCAGGTATTCGGGGCTGCGCTGCTCGCCCTTGGAGAAATCGAGCTTGACGACTTCATGGGGCGCATTGGCCTCGATCAGGGCGATGCGGGCGGCCAGGGCGCAGGTGCCGGGAGCGTAGTAGAGCTTGAGGGTGGTCATGAAAGAGACGGGTAGGGGTGGGATACGGGCAGATTCTGCCGTCGGCGCCGATGGCCGGACCGGCCCCCCAACTTAGTGCGGATTGCACGGTCGTGCAAGCGGCATCGTTGTCTTGTCCTATGCCTGCTCGGCATTCCAGCGCACGGTGCGTGCGGGCAGGTCAATGTGGATGGTGTGGCGGCCGCCGTCATGCAGTAGCAGGTCCAGCTTCCCGTCCTGGCCATCCACGAACGTGATGCCTTCAATCATGGGGGCGTCGATCAGGTCGTTGCAGTCGAGCGCGATCCAGGCATCGGTCTGCAGATCCAGCAGGCGCAGATGGGGGAAGTCGGGGTCCTCGCCATATTCGATGCAGGCCACCATGGCCCAGGGCTTGGAGACGGCCACGGCCGTGAGGGTGCTATCCGGGCTCTGCGCGCAGGCGCGCGCCTGCAGGGCATCGAGCAGCGTGGGCATGTCGTCCAGCATGTGTGCATAGGGAGACTCGGGCGGCACGGTGCGTACTGGCCGGGTGGCGGCCTTGGCGCTTTTGGCGCTTTCGGCGCGTTTGGCGCGTTTGGCAGGCTCTGCCGTTGGGGTGCTGCGCCTGCGGCCCGCTGGCGGAAGGTGCTGGATTTTGCCGCCCGCAATGCCCAGAAAGACACCGCATTCGCTCACGCTCAGATGCCTGTAGTTGCGGCTGCTGCACGGGGTTTCCCAAAGCGGGGCGCCGGTGTCTGGGTCCACGGCGACAAGATAGGTCCGCTCCATGCCGTCCTCGTGCCTGTCCTGTATTCCATAGAGGACGCCGGCATGGCATTGCGGCGCGCTGACATGGGTAGGCGACAGGCACGGTCCGAAACGGTTGCTGCGAATGTCATAGCCATACATGCCCTGGCGTGCAAAGCAGAAATAGACCACGCCGTCACGATGCGCTGCCCGCTGGGCATGCACATGCCGGCGCTCATCGTCAGGTTGAACAGGAGGTGTGATGGCCAGGACTTCGCCGCTGCAAGGATGGATGCGAAGCCAGGGTGCATCGATGTCCACGTGGTCTCTGCTGCCGGGGCCGAACACGGCCCACGCGCCTGCAATGGCGGGCGAGTACAGGTCGCGGGCACTGTCCACCCACAGCACATGCTCGGTGTGCCCGTCTGTTTCATGCCAGCGCCGCAGCTCCGAGCGCTCAGGGTGGACGATCCAGCCGTAGACCGCCCCCTCCAGCACAAACGCACCCTGCAGGCCCAGCGCCAGCGTGCTGCCCTGCCAGGTGCGACGGTCCAGCAGCAGATAGCGGCCCTCGGGACTGCTCTCCTCCATCGCGACGAGCCAGCGATGCGCGTCCAGCTCCACGGGAACGGGCCAATGCCTGGCCTGCATGCCCGGCACGGCATGGAAGTCGAACAGGCATTCGCCGGTGCGGGCATCAAGCACCTGGTCGCAGAGCATCAGATGCCGCTCGTCCACGAACCACGACATGCCCTCGCTCTCGCGCATGCGGTGGTCCCAGAGCACGTTGCCGGTGGCCACATCAACGGCGCGCAGAAAGGACGTTGTGCTGTCCCCCTTGTTGCAGTACTCGTAGTAGAGCCGGCCATCGACCACGCTCATGGCGGTGTCGATGATGAAGATGCTCTTGTCTCCAATGGCCTGGGATTTGCCGTAGTGCATGCGCGCCTTTCAAAAACCTGATTGTCGCCAGCAGAGCGCGGTGTGGACTGGGCGAAATGTCAAGTCGATGGCGTGGTGCGCGGCTGAACCAATGCAGCTGCGGCGGTGCAACGCCATCCGATCCAGACGAGCAGGTCCGCGATGCGCTGTGCTGGATGCAGGCTGCACCGAGCGTGCTGCAGATGCATGCCGAGTGGGCTGTCTGTTGCTGTCCGCCAGGCGTTGTTCCAAGAGCGGGGCCTGCATTGGTCCCGCCCTGGCGGGCAGCAATGGAGGCACTCAGAACCGATAGGCCGCAGCCACACGCACCTCGCGCCCGAAGCCCAGCGCGCAAAATTGCGCGCCGCCACGGAAGGTGTTGCATTGCGTGCGGTACTGCCTGTCGGTGAGGTTGCTGAGGTTGACCGAGAAGCGCCACGGGCCGGTGGTGTAGGCGGCCATGGCGTCCCACAGCGTGTAGGCGTCGTTCATGGGGGTCTTCACGCCGTCCATGGGCAGCTCGCCAGGCGTGGCGCTGATGTGGCGCAGGCCCAGGCCCAGCTCCAGGGCGCCGCGCTGGTACTTGCCCCACAGCGATGCGGCATGGCGCGGCGTGGCGCCGGGGCGCGCGCCGATCTCGATGGCGTTGTTGCTGCGCGTGACCCTGGAGTCGAGGTAGGTATAGGCCGCAATGGCCGAGAAGCCGCCGCCGATCTCGCCCTGGGCCTGCAGTTCCAGCCCCCGGTTGCGCACTTCGCCGGTCTGCACGTCGAAGCGCGGGTTGAGTGTGGATGGCGTGCGCACATTGCGCTTGCGCAGGTCGAACACGGCGGCGCTGAGCGTGTAGCCGGCCGACGGCGGCGCGTAGCGCAGGCCGGCCTCGAACTGGCGCGCGGTCTCGGGCTCGTAGGGCCTGCCGTTGGCGTCGGTGGCCGTGACCGTGGTCAGCGGCGGCTGGAAGGAGTTGTTGAAGGACACATAGGGAGCCAGGCCGCTGGGCGCCAGGTAGATCAGGCCCAGTCGTCCGGTGACGGCGCTGTCGGTGCGGCGCACGGTGGTGATGGCGAAGGGCGCGTTGGCTGCGGCGCGCGCGTCGTAGTCGGTGTCTATGCGTGCGCTGTCGCGGCGCAGGCCGGCGCTGAGCACCCAGCGCTCGCCGAACTTGATCTGGTCCTGCACGTACAGGCCCGCCTGGTGCGTGCGGGCCAGCGCGCGGTCGCTGAGGTAGTTGTCATTCCAGTTCGGCGCGATGTGGATGGGGTTGACCAGGTCCAGCGGCGCCACGGCGCCGTTGAGCGAGTAGATGCGCCAGTCGAGCCTGGAGCGGTAGTAGTCGAAGCCCACGGCCCACTGGTGCGAGACGGCACCCGTCCGGTGGCGGCCTTCGATCTGCGTGTCCATGACCCAGGTCTGTTCGGCGTCGGGCCGCACCATGGCCAGGCGTGCCATGCCGCGCTGGTCGGCCGTCAGGCCCCGGTTGCGCATCTCGCGCCGGTCGTTGCGGCCGTCCAGGTAGCGCAGGTTGTTGCGCAGCGTGAGCTGGTCGTTCAGCCGGTGCTCCAGCAGCCAGCCCACGCTGGCGTTGCGCTTGTGGTGGCCAGATCCCGGTCCGCTGACGTTGATGTCCGTGGCCGACCAGCCCGCAGGCGTCTGGCGGTAGTAGGGGATGACGAAGCCGGTTTCGTCCTCCTGGTACTGCGCCAGCACGGTGAGGCTGGTGCGCTCGCCCAGCAGTGTGAAGGAGGGGGCGATGTAGCTGCGGTCGGCGCGCAGGCCGTTCCACTGCGTGCCCGATTCGCGCTTGAGCACGGTCAGCCGTGCCAGCGCCGTGCCCTGTTCATTGATGGCGCCACCGATGTCGGCCGTGAGCTGGCGCCGGTCGTGGCTGCCGAATTCCACGCCCACTTCGCGCTGCATGCCGGCGCGCGGGCGCTTGGTGACGGCATTGATCAGGCCGCCGGGCGCGGACTGGCCGTACAGCACCGAGGCCGGGCCGTGCACGACTTCCAGCCGCTCCAGTCCATACGGCTCCAGGTTGGTCATGAAGCCGTTGTGGACCATGCGCATGCCGTCCCGGTACAGGCCCGTGCCGGTCAGATAGAAACCGCGCACGGCCACGTCGTCATCGGTGATGCCGTAGTCCATGGGACGCACGCCCGCGCTGTAGCGCACGGCTTCGGCCACGCTGGAGATGGCCTGGTCGCGGATCTGGGCCTCGCCGATGATGCTGACCTGCTGCGGCGTCTCCAGCAGCGGCACATCCATCTTCATGGCCGAGGCGCTGCGGCGCGGCCCGTAGCCGGGCACGGCGCCCCAGGCGCTTTCATGCTCGGCATCGGCCAGCACGTTCACGGTGGGCAGCGCATGCTCGGCCGCGGCCCCGGGCCGCGCACGGTGCACGGCCCAGCCGCCTTCGGCCGTGCGCGTGGCCTGCAGCTGGTGCGGGGCGAGCAGGGCGGCAAGCCCTTCGTGCACGCCGCGCGTACCGCTCAGCGCCGCCGACTGTCGGCCCTGGACCAGGGCTGGATCGAACGAGAGGGTGATGCCTGCCTGGCGCGCGAGGCTGTGCAGGCTGGTCTCCAGTTCACCGGCCGGCAGGTCGAACCGGATGGATCTGGCATCCGGGGCGGAGCTCGGGCTCTGGGCCAGGGCGGTCATGGGCAGGCCCAGCGTGATCAACAGGCCCAGCATCAAGGCCTGTGCAGCCAGCGCCGTGGGGCGTGTGCACGAGGGTGGATGGGCGGCGCGGCGGGTGCTGGGCAGGCTGGGCATGGAGGCAGTCCTTGAGAAGCGGCAAAGGAAAAAGCGATGTCTTTGCTCCTATGCCGAACGGGCGGTGTGAAACCCGTAATGACTGCCTGAAAAAATTCCGGCTCAGGCTTTGACCAGGCGCATGGCGCTGCGGGCACCGCTGGCTGCACCTTGTCCGCGCTCCACACGCACAGGCAGCGTGCGGGCAATGGCGGCCAGCGCACGACCCGCCGGATCCGGCCCGTCCAGCTGGAATACGCCTGAAACACGCAGGGCAGCCACGTCGTCGGCGCATTCCATGGGCATGCCGGTCTGGCGTGACAGCTCGGTCACGAAGGCGTCCAGGCGCATGCGGCGGGCGACCAGTACGCCGTCGGTCCATGCGTCGGGCACCAGGCCTTCGTCGGGCAGGCGCACAGGGCGGTGCTGGCCGGCGTGCAGCACATGGGTTTCGCCGGAGGTGGCGACGATGGCGTCCAGGGGGCCTGGCGCAGTGCCGCCCAGCGCTCTGACATGGATGGCCACGCGGCCCTCGGTGACGTACAGGCGCGTGGCCGTGTCCGGGTGTTTTTCGTGGCGCACGCCGAAGCTGGTGCCCAGGGCCTCGAAGCGGGCCAGCGGCGTTTCCACCCAGAAGGAGCGTCGGCCTGCGAGGGAGCGCGGGTCGCTGCCGGTGTCGATGAAGATCTCGCCGCGTGCCAGGCGGACCACGCGGCGCAGCAAGGTGAAATCCACCTGCACCAGCGTGTCCGGTGCCAGGTGCAGGCGGCTGCCGTCGGCCAGCAGGGTACTGCGGCGCTCACCGATGGCCGTTTCCAGCGCGATCTGCTCGCGCGGTGCAGCCCAGCGCCAAGCCATGGATCCCAGCAGCAGGGCCGCGGGGCCCAGGAACAGCAGCCGCTGCAGGCTTGCGCGCCGGCCTCGCGCCGGCCCTGGGCCGGCGGACCGCAGCACGCCGTGGGCCAGGCCCGCCTGGCCGGCGGGCAGGGCGAACTGGGCCTCCACAGCCTGGACCTGTTGCCAGGCCTGTTCGTGCGCGGCGTGGCTGCTGCGCCATGCCTGGCAGGCGGCGCGGTCGGCATCGGTGGCCGTGCCGGAGGCCAGCCGCACGGCCCAGGCAATGGCCTGTTCCAGCGCCTGGGGGGCCTGGTCTGTGCTCACGCCGTCAGTTCCCTGCGCAGGGCAAGGCAGTGGCGTATGGCGGTGGCCATGTATTTCTCGACGGAGCTCAGGCACACGCCCAGCTGCAGGGCGATTTCCGGGTAGCTCAGGCCTTCCAGGCGGGAGAGCAGAAAGGCGCTGCGGGCCTTGGGCGGCAGGCCGGCCAGCAGGTTGTCCATGCGCACCAGGGATTCGATCAGCAGATGGCGCTCCTCGGCCGAGGGCGCCAGCGGCTCGGGCAGGCTGGCGATGGCGTCCAGGCAGGCGCGCTCCAGCGCGGCGCGGCGTGTGTGGTCCACGACCAGGCCGTGGGCGATGGTGGTGAGCCAGGCGCGCGGCTCGCGCACGCCATGCAGGGACTGGGGCTTGCCCAGCACGCGAATGAAGGTGTCCTGGGCCAGGTCGGCCGCATCGCAGGGATTGCCCAGCCTGCGCCTGAGCCAGCCCACCAGCCAGCCGTGGTGGTCGCTGTAGAGCAGGGCGATATCGGGGTGCGAAGGCGCGGCGGCCATGGAGCGGGTTCCTGGGAAAGCGGATTTGATAATGATTCGCATTCTATTTGAGCAATGGCTGCAGCCTGGCCGCAACTGGCCTGCCGCGCATGGCGTTGCATGCATCCAACGCGATCCGGCCATGCGACGGCGCCCACCTTCGGATTTGAGCTAGGACAAGACCGGCCTTGCCTGCCCCTGCTGCAATACAGCTACGGGATTTGCCCCGGGCTACTCCAAGACTCTCCATCATGAAAAGAACTCTGCTCGCCGTTGCTGCCGTTTGCGCCCTGTCGTCGGGTGCCGCCTTTGCGCAGCAGGCCGAAGGCCCCTGGATGGTGCGCGTGCGCGCCGTCCACCTGGACAGCGTCAACAAGGACAGCACGGGCCTGGGCCTGTCGATCAATGACAAGTGGATGCCCGAGCTGGACGTGTCCTACTTCTTCACGCCCAACATCGCGGCCGAGCTGGTGCTGACCTACCCGCAAAAGCATGACCTGCGTGCCAACGGCCTGGGTCAGATCGGCAGCCTCAAGCACCTGCCGCCCACGCTGCTGGCGCAATACCACTTCACCAATTTCGGCGCGTTCAAGCCCTACGTGGGCGCCGGTGTCAACTTCACGCGCTTTTCCAGCGTGAACTTCGATCCCGCCGTGCAGGCCGCGCTGAACCCCTCCATCAAGAAGAACAGTTTTGGCGGCGCGCTGCAGATCGGCTTCGACTATGCGCTGGACAAGAACTGGTCGCTGAATTTCGACGTGAAGAAGGTCTTCATCGAGACGGACGTGCGCGCTGGCGGCACCAAGGTGGGCACCTTCAAGGTGAACCCCGTGCTGGTTGGCGTGGGACTGGGCTATCGCTTCTGATCTTCGGATCATGAGCGAGGCACGCGCTGCTTCATCCGGCAGCGCGTAGTGAGGCAAGGATGGGTACTTGGTCCGGTATGCCGTTCGCGGCATACCGGATTTTTTTCGTCCGGCATGCTGCAGCGCACCAGATCTGCAGGTCATGAAAAAGACACGCTCGCTGGAAACTGTCCTACCCGCGTGCCTGGGGCGGGCGCCTAGGCTGGTGCCTCGGCCTGTCGGCGCGCGCCTTGCGAGGCGGGACGCCAGTTTGCAGGCTTCATTCTGGCTGCCCGCCCCCTTGGCGACCGCTCCCCGCTGCAAGGCGGGGGCGCGGCATTCACCATGCTGAGGCGGTCGGCGCACAACGCGAGGCCCCCACCATGCTGTATGCCCACGATCATTCCGTGTCTTCCCCTCCATTGGCGTCGCGCGCCCAGCGCGTGCCCCTGCCCCTGCCTTCGGCTCCGCGCCCACCGGCCGAAGGTGGCAGGAGAGAGGCTGCGCCGGAACTGGCAGACAGCGCCCTGCGAGCAACCCTGGCCGAATTGCAGCACGGGCTGATGCAGCCGCAGGCCCGGGTCTCGCCCAAGTTTCTCTATGACTCACGCGGCTGCGACCTGTTCGAGCAGATCACGCGGCTGCCCGAGTACTACCCCACGCGCACCGAGGCTGCCATCCTGGCCGACTCCGGTCCGGCCATGGCCGAGGCCCTGCGCGGCAGCGAGGTGCTGATCGAGCTGGGCGCCGGCAATTGCGAAAAGGTGCGCGGCCTGTGCCGCAGCCTGCGTCCACGGCACTTCGTGGGCGTGGACATTGCGGGCGCCTTCCTGCGCCAGTCCGTGCGGCGCCTGGCCGAGGAGTTTCCGCAGCTGCAGGCCCATGCCGTCACGGCCGACATCACCGAGCCGCTGGCCCTGCCGCCCTACATCCCGCAGGCCGGCCGGCTGCTGTTCTACCCGGGCTCGTCCATAGGCAACTTCGACCCTGAACAGGCCCAGCGCATGCTGGGCCAGATGCGGGCCCTGCTCAGCGACGACGGTGGGCTGCTGATCGGCATAGACCTGCCCAAACCCATACAGTGGCTGGAGCCTGCCTATGACGATGCCCAGGGCGTGACGGCGCGCTTCAACCTCAACCTGCTCAGCCATGTGAACCACCTGCTGGGCAGCGACTTCAACGAGGGCGACTGGGAACATGTGGCCTTCTTCAACACCGAGCACTCGCGCATCGAAATGCACCTGCGCGCGCGGCGCCCGCTGATCGTGGGCTGGCCCCAGGGGCTGCGGCACTTCGCGGCCGGCGAGACCATACACACCGAGAACAGCTACAAATACCCGCTGCCCGACTTCCTGGACATGCTGGCCTGTGCGGGTTTCGGGGCCTGCCAGGTCTGGACCGATGAGCGCCAGTGGTTTGCCGTGATCCATGCCCATGCGTGAAATGCCCGCCGTCTTCCGCTGGGTGCAGCGCTACGAGGCCGTGCGCCAGACCACCGTGCTGCTGGCCGCCCCCTTGTCCGCCGAGGATGCCTGCGTACAGTCCATGCCCGATGCCAGCCCTGCCAAATGGCATCTGGCGCATACCACCTGGTTCTTCGAGACCTTTGTCCTGGCCGAGCACGCGCCCGGCGTGCCGCCCTTCGATCCCGACTTCCGCGTGCTGTTCAACTCCTACTACCAGCAGGTGGGTGCGCGGCATCCGCGTGCCCAGCGCGGGCTGCTGACCCGGCCCTCGCTGGCACGGGTACTGTCCTATCGCGAGGCGGTGGACCAGCGCATGCTGCAGATGTTCGAGGACTGGGGCACGCAGCCGCCTGCGCGTCTGGCCGCGCTGCTGGAGCTGGGCCTGCAGCATGAGCAGCAGCACCAGGAACTGCTGCTGACCGACATCAAGCACCTGCTGTCGTGCCACCCGCTGTGGCCTGCCTATCGAGAGCAGGAAGAGGGCATGCCTGCGCCTGGGCCGGCAGATGGAACGCCTGCCCCGCTGCAGTGGCAGACCGTGCCGCGTGGCATGCATGCCGTGGGCCATGGCGGCGAGGGCTTTGCGTTCGACAACGAGCGCCCGCGCCACGAGGTGTTTGTGCAAGGCTGCGAGATCGCGCAGCGGCCCGTGAGCAATGCCGAGTTCCTGCGCTTCGTCGAGGACGGCGGCTATGCCCAGCCGCAGTGGTGGCTGGCCGAAGGCTGGGACTGGCGCTGCGCGCAGCAACTGGAGCATCCCTGGTACTGGCGGCGCAATGCAGGCGGCGCGTTGGATGGCGCATCGGACGGCACGTGGCAGGAGTTCAGCCTGCATGGCGCGCTGGCGCTGGACGGGCGCCGCCCCGTCTGCCACATCTCGTATTTCGAGGCCGACGCCTATGCGCGCTGGGCCGGCGCGCGCTTGCCTACCGAGGCGGAATGGGAGGCGGCCTTTGCCGCGCCCATGGCGCAGCGCCCCGAGCACGACGAGCCGCCCGGCCCCGTGCACCCGCGCGCCATGCAGCCCGGCAGCCTTGCGCTGGGCGAGGTCTGGGAATGGACCCAGTCCGCCTACGGCGCCTACCCGGGCTTCCAGATCGCGGAGGGCGCCGTGGGTGAATACAACGGCAAGTTCATGGTCAACCAGTATGTGCTGCGGGGCGGCTCCTGCCTCACGCCGCCAGGCCATGCGCGCGCCAGCTACCGCAATTTCTTTCCCACGCAGGCGCGCTGGCAGATGACCGGCCTGCGGCTGGCGCGGGATCCGGCTTGAGCCTGCCCCTGCCGCATCCCCATGCATTGCGCCGCCCGCCGGTGCATGCAGTAGCATCGTCGGCCTCAATGATCCGAGGGAGTTCCATGTTGTTGCGTTCGCTTGTTCTTGCCATGCCGCTGTCCCTGGTCCTTGCCGGCTGCGCCACTGCGCCGCCCCAGGCTCCGGCGCCCAGCCAGCCACAGGAGCAGCCCCGGCCCCAGGTGCCTGCCCAGGCCCCGGCCGACACGCCGCGCGCCGAGCCCGAGGTGGCCAACCTCACGCCCCTGCCCAGCCTGCTGCTGATCGGCGAAGACGCAGCCGGCCGCTACTACTCCATGGTGGCCAAGGCCACCTTCACCATCGAGGCCGATGGCCGCCTGACCCTGGTCGACCAGGGCGGCGGCCAGGGCGGCGAGCCCGTGGCCCCGCATGCCGACATGCAGGACCAGAGCATGTCCACCGAATGCAAGCCCTATGGCGCCGTGGCCAACCAGCGCACCACCTGGTTCCCGTATACGGGCGTGTTCGTGCGCGGCGGCACGCTGGTCGGCGCCCAGGCGGATGGCGCCGATGCGGCCATCAAGACGCTGACCGAGCATGAAGGCGCCCAGATGCTGTACACAGGCAAGGATGCCGACCCCACCGAGTACTACTACGCGCCCTGTGTGGGCGCGCAGCGCGTGGCCACTGGCTGGCGGCTGGACCGCTATCTGCCCGATGGCGGACAGCTGCGCGTGCGTGCCGATGCGCGTAACGGCAATGGAAACGGCAAGGGCCAGACGCTGGCGCTGAAGCTGCCCAAGCCCTTTGCGCCCTTCGTGCTGGTGCGCTACCAGTCGGGAGCGATGATTCCCGTGCCCATGCGTGCCGTGCTGGCCACGGTGGACCTGCCCGAGCGCCGCGTGGTGCTGCAGTTCCAGGGCACCTACGCCGTGGAGCCGGCCATCCGCAAGATGGAGCTGCGCCTGATCGTGCCCGGCAGCCGCCCCTCCGAAGGAGAGACCGCCGCGCGCCATGCCGAACGAACCCAGGCCCAGCTGCGTGACCTGGCCCGCTGCGCCCCGCCGCGCGGCCATGCCATCGAGCCCTGCGCCAATCCGCAGCGCACGCCGGACCCGCTGATCTTCTATTCCTCGCAGGAACTGCGCGAGCGCTCGCGCAGGCGCTGAGGGCGTCTCAGACCTTGTCCAGCGCCTGCTCCAGGTCGGCCAGCAGGTCGCTGATGTGCTCGATGCCCACGGACAGGCGCACCATGCCTTCGGTGACGCCGGCCTTGGCCAGTTCCTCGGCGTCGAGCTGGCGGTGCGTGGTCGATGCGGGGTGCGTGGCCAGGGACTTGGCGTCGCCGATGTTGACCAGGCGCGTGAACAGCTGCAGCGCATCCAGGAAGCGCGCACCGGCGGCGCGGGTGTCGCTGTCGCCGCTGCCGTTCCTGAGGCTGAACGACAGGATGCCCGAGGCGCGGCCGCCCAGCTGCTTCTTCACCAGGGCGTGGTCGGGATGGTCCTGCAGGCCGGCGTAGCGCACCCATTCGATCTTGGGATGCCTTTGCAGCGTCTCGGCGATCTTCTGGGTGTTCTCGCAGATGCGGTCCATGCGCAGGGCCAGCGTCTCTATGCCCTGCAGGATGAGGAAGGCGTTGTGCGGCGACAGTGCGGCGCCGGTATTGCGCAGCGGCACCACGCGCACGCGGCCGATGTAGGCGGCCTCGCCCAGGGCCTCGGTGTAGACCACGCCGTGGTAGCTGACATCGGGCTCGTTCAGGCGCTTGAAGCGGGCCTTGTGCTCGGCCCAGGGGAACTTGCCGCTGTCCACGACGGCGCCGCCCACGCTGTTGCCGTGGCCGCCCAGGTACTTGGTCAGCGAGTGCACGACGATGTCGGCGCCATGCTCGATGGGGCGCAGCAGGTAGGGGCTGGGCACGGTGTTGTCCACGATCAGCGGCACGCCATGGGCGTGGGCCACGTCGGCCAGGGCGCGGATGTCGGTGACATTGCCCAGCGGGTTGCCGATGGACTCGATGAAGATGGCCTTGGTCTTTTCGTCGATGTGCTGGGCGAAGCTGGCCGGGTCGCGCGGATCGGCAAAGCGCACCGTGATGCCCTGCTGCGGGAAGGTGTGGGCGAACAGGTTGTAGGTGCCGCCGTAGAGCGTGCTGGCCGAGACGATGTTGTCGCCAGCCTCCGCGATGGCCTGGATGGCATAGGTGATGGCGGCCATGCCCGAGGCCACGGCCACGGCGGCAATGCCGCCTTCCAGCGCCGCGACGCGCTTTTCCAGCACGTCGGTGGTGGGGTTCATGATGCGCGTGTAGATGTTGCCGGCCACCTTGAGGTCGAACAGGTCGGCGCCATGCTGGGCACTGTCGAAGGCATAGGCCACGGTCTGGTAGATGGGCACGGCGGCCGACTTGGTGGTGGGGTCGGGCGAGTAGCCGGCGTGGACGGCCAGGGTTTCGATGCGCATGGAAGATTGCCTTTCTGGTGACGGCTTACGCAAGAAGGGCAGGGCGGGCCATTTGCCATGGGCAGCAGCGCGTTCCCGCATCCTGTTTGCGTAAGTCCTGAGGTTTTACAAGCGGAGGACGGTTGGCATTGTGGCGTGCCGGCCTCCGGTGCCCAACGATGCGTTGGTTACGAACATATACGCCGCAGACCGGTTGCTCCTCTGCCGTGCGCAGATATGTCCGGCCTGGCTTTGCCAGGATCGTGAGTGAATGTGTATTTTTGTTAACAACGTGTTGTAACGTGACCTGATCGCTAGACTCCATTCGGGAGTTGATGGTGACGTTGACAGCAAGACATTTTCTGGCGCTGGCGGTGCCCTTGTGCACCTCGCTGCTGGCCGGCTGTTTCTATGTCTGCTGGCGGCATCTGCGTGCCCGGCGCGAATTGCGCAGCATGTCCCTCGCCTTCACCGGATTCAGCCTGGCGCTGCTGCTGCAGGTCCTGGAGCGGCCTGCGGCCGTGCCCGTCAATGCGCTGGCCACGGCCGCGCTGCAGCTGTGTGCGGCCTGGTTCATCACCGAGGCCATGGCCATGCGCCAGGGCGTGCGACCGGATGCGCCGCTGGCGGCTGTCTTTGGCAGTGCAGTGTTGGCGGTGCTGGGCTACTACGCCTGGGTCGTTCCCGATGCGCAGGCGCGCCAGCATGTGCTCAATTTCGGCCTGGGACTGCAACTGGCCCTGCCGCTGTGGCGTTTGCCGCGCAGGCATCCCGGTACGGACTGGGACCGGCTGCTGCTGGGGGTGTTCGTGGTCTTTGCGCTGAGCTTTTTCGTTCGTGCGCTGTGGCTGACACCGCCTGGCGCCTCGCCACCGGCCGACGCGGCCAGTGAATGGCTGGGCGTTTCTTCCGCGTGCCTGGCGAAGCAGCTGAGCCTGCTGGTGTTCGGCCTGCTGTTCGCCATTGTGTTCCTGGCGGCGGCGGTGCGCGACACCGTGCAGGAGCTGCATGAGGAGCGCGACCGCGATCCGCTGACAGGGCTTCTGAACCGGCGCGCCTTCAAGGAGGAGGTGCAGCGCCGGCGGGCCGAGCACCCTCAGCTTTCAGCCGCCGTGCTGGTCTGTGATCTGGACCATTTCAAGCGGGTCAACGACGGCTGGGGCCACGCGGCCGGGGACGAAGTGCTGCAGCGCTTTGCGCGACTGCTGCTGCGCAGCACGCGCCAGCAGGACCTGGTGGCCCGCTTTGGCGGGGAAGAGTTCGTGGCCTTGCTGCCGCGTGCGGACCCTCTGGCCGTGCAGTCGATCACCCGGCGCATACAGACCCAGCTGCGCCTGATGGGCTTCAGCGGACTGCCCGACGAGGTGCGCATCACCGCCAGCTTCGGCGTGGCCTGGATGGCGCCGGGCCAGACGCTGGAGCAGGCGCTCGCGCGTGCCGACGCCATGCTCTACGAGGCCAAGCGCGCAGGCCGGGACCGGGTGCGGCTGGTGAAGGAAGAGGAAACGCTCTAGGACTTGGCCGGCGCGACCGCAGCCTGCAGCAGGCGAGCGGTGCGGGGCGGACGCGGTGTCTGCGGGGCGCTGGACTCGCGCGGCCCGCGCGGTTCAAGCGCAGGCCTGGAAGGCCGCTGGGCCGCTGCCGGCTGGCGCAGCTCCCAGCCCGGCAGCGCGGCATGCACCATGGCGGCGCCGTGGGCGTCGTTGGCCGCGTAGTGGCGCTGGGCCAGGCTCAGTTGCGGTGCAGCCCAGTTGGAGGTGGAGATCTTCTTGGACTTTTGGAAGTTCTGCCCCAGCACCAGGGCCACGGCCGCGCGCACGCCTACCGAGCTGGCGTAGCCATGGCGCTTGAACACGCGGTCCAGGTCGATCACGTTGTTCAGCGCCACGCCCAGGCGCGCGGGCAGCGCGCTGCGGTCATGGTCCAGCCCGAAGCCGGCCTTGCAGATGGCCTCGCTGGCCATCACGTCGGCCGCAAGCGCGCGTGCCTGCGCATGGTGCAACTGCAGCAGCCAGGCCTGGTCGCAGGTGGCCAACTGCACCACATGGGGGCCGGTGTCGGTCTGGCTGGCGTGGAAAAGAGGCTTGCTCTCGGTATCGAAGCCGAGCACGGGCGCGGCCATCAGCGCGGCGCGGGCGGCCGCGAATTCGGCGTCGGTGGCGGGCACGTGGATGCAGCGTTCCGGCAGGGCGGAAAAAGGCGGCAGCAGGCGGCTGTCTTCCTTGCTGGGGGCGTGCAGGCGGGGCATGGGAAAGGGGGGAGGCCGAGGCGAGCCGTCAAGTATGCCTGCTCCTGCATGTCCCTTCGGCCCCGGGTTTTTATCCCCGATGCATGTGGACGGAGTTGTGGAAAACTCCGGGTGTAACTTGCCGAATCCGCGCCCCGCAAGGCTTTCCACGGAATGCCTAAAAAATCAGCGCAGTGGCGAAAGGGCGTCGATTAAGGGTAATTACGGATGGCCGCGGCGGACCCGTGGGCAGGGTCCGGTGGTTGTTTCAAGAGGTGTCTAAAGGCCTTGGTCGCTGAACACCGGGGCCCGTTTTTCCAGGCCTGCGCGCACGGCTTCGGCCTGGTTGGCACTGCCCAGCAGGGCCTGCTGCTCGCGCGCCTCGGCCAGCAGGATGTCCTGGGGCGATGCCGTTTCGCTGAGCTGCATCAGGCGCTTGGACGCGCGCATGGCGTGCGGGCTGCTGGCCGCGATCTGGCGGGCCAGGTGGCGCGCTTCCTCCAGCGGCGCGGAACTCACGCGCGTGGCCAGGCCCAGGGCCACGGCCTCGGGGCCGGGCACGATGCGGCCCGTGTAGACCAGCTCGCGCAGCACGTCGCCGCGCACCAGCGGCGCGGCCAGCGCGCAGCCGGCCATGTCGGGCAACAGTCCCCACTTGATTTCCATGATGGACAGCCGCGCATCCTCGGCCACCAGGCGGATGTCCGCGCCCAGCGCCAGCTGCAGGCCGCCGCCGTAGGCCACGCCGTGCACGGCGGCGATCACGGGCACGGGCAGTTCGCGCCAGCCCCAGCAGATCTGTTGGAAGCGGTTGGCAATGCCGTGCGTGCGCGCGGCCAGGTCCGTCATGTCTGCCGTCTGCTGGCCGTCGGCAATGCCGGCCATGCTGCCCATGTCCAGGCCCGCGCAGAAGGCGCGCCCCTCGCCATGCAGCACCACGGCGCGCAACCCGGACGTGTCCCGCAGCCGCGCCAATGCGTCGATCAGGGCGTCGAACATGGCGGGGTCCAGCGCATTCATCTTGTCGGGCCGGGCCAGGGTCACCTCGGCCACGCCGTGGTCCACCGATATGCGCACGCGTTCTTGGCTCATGGCTTGTCTCCTTGTGTCTATGCGGTTCTTTGCTGGCGGTCGGCTGCGTTGCGCGATTCGATGGCGCTGCGCGCATTCGCCCAGTCCTGGTCGCTCCAGCTGGCCAGCCCGGCGAAGTTGCCGCCCGTCGCCTGGTATTGTCCGCCGTCTATGGCGATGGTCTGTCCCGTCAGGTACTCGGCCTGGCGGCTCATGAGGAAGACGGCCAGGTTGGCCAGCTCGGGCATGCGGCCGTTGCGGCCCATGGGGTTGTCGGCGCGCACATGCTCGCCGCCCTGCGGGTTCAGCCGCGCGCTCATGCCTTCGGTGGGAAACAGGCCCGGCGCGATGGCGTTGAAGCGTATGCCCCGGTTGCCCCATTCCACGGCCAGCGACTGCGTCATGGCATGCACGCCCGACTTGGCCATGGCCGAGGGCACGGTGAAGGCCGAGCCGTTCCAGACCCAGGTGGTGAGGATGGACAGCACGCTGGCCTTGCGGCCCTCGGCCAGCCAGCGGCGGCCGCACTCCAGCGTGAGGTTGAAGCTGCCGCGCATGACGATGTTGGCCACGGCGTCGAAGGCGCGCATGGACAGGTCCTCGGTGCGGCTCACGAAGTTGCCGGCCGCGTTGTTGACCAGGCCCGTGAGCGCGCCGCCGTCGGCCCAGATGGCCTCGATCATCTGCTCCACGGCCTCGGGCTGGCGCACGTCGCAGGCATGGCCCGTGGCCCGGCCGCCGTGCTGCTGCATCAGCTCCTGCGCTGTCTGCTCGACCACGGCGCCGCGCCGGCCGCACAGGTGGATGTCGGCGCCCAGCATGAGAAACGCCTCGGCCATGACCCGGCCCAGGCCGGTGCCGCCGCCGGTGACGAGGATGCGTTCGCCCTGGAGCAGGCCGGGCTTGTAGATGAGGTCGTCGAGGGTCATGGCTGCTGTCTCCTGTGCTGCCGGGGAAGGGATAGGGGGACTGCGGCAGCGCTTGGCACCGCCAGGGGATCGGAGCGTCAGAGCGCGCGAGCGATCACTTCCTTCATGATTTCGCTGGTGCCGCCGTAGATGCGCTGCACGCGCGCATCGGCGTACATGCGCGTGACCATGTATTCGTTCATGTAGCCGTAGCCACCATGCAGTTGCACGAGTTCGTCGAGCACGCGGCCCTGCGCTTCCGAGCCCCACAGCTTGGCCATGGAGGCCGTGGCCGTGTCCAGCGTGCCGGCCACCAGCTGCTCCACGCAGCGGTCGATGAAGGCGCGGCCCACGGTCAGCGTGGTGGCCACCTCGGCGAGCTTGAACCGGGTGTTCTGCATGTCGGCAATGGCCTGGCCGAAGGCGCGGCGCTCGCGCACGTAGGCCAGCGTGGCCTCATAGGCGCCTTCCATGCAGGCCAGGGCGGCCAGGCCGATGATCAGCCGCTCGTAGGGCAGGTCGCCCATGAGCTGGTAGAAGCCCTGGCCTTCGCGCCCGCCCAGCAGCGCGTCCTGCGGCACGGTCACGTCGTCGAAGAACAGCTCCGAGGTGTCCTGGGCCTTCATGCCCATCTTGTCGAGCACGCGGCCCACGCGAAAGCCCGCGCAGTCCCGGGTCTCCACGATGAGGATGGAGGTGCCGCGCGCGCCCTGGGCCGGGTCGGTCTTGCAGACCACGAGGATCAGGCCGGCCAGCAGTCCGTTGGTGATGAAGGTCTTGCTGCCGTTGATGCGGTAGCGGCCGTCCCTGAGTTCTGCGCGTGTGCGCACGCCCTGCAGGTCCGAGCCCGCGCCGGGCTCGGTCATGGCGATGGCGCCCACCAGTTCGCCGCGCGCCATGGCGGGCAGGTACTTGCGCTTTTGCGCCTCGGTGCCGTGGTTGAGCAGGTAGTGGGCCACGATGGAATGCACGGAGTTGCTCATGCCCGAGAGGGCGCGGCGCGCCATCTCCTCGTGGATCACGGCCTCGTGGCGGAAGTCGCCGCCGCCGCCGCCGTAGTCCTCGGGGATGTCGGTGCACAGCAGGCCCAGCTCGCCGGCGCGGCGCCAGATGGCATGGCCCACGTTGCCGCGCTGGCGTGCGGCCTCGTCCTGCGGCTGCATTTCGGTTTCCAGAAAGCGCACGGCGGTGGCGCGCAGGCTTTCCAGTTCGGGGGTGCTCCAGGAGCGTGTCAGTTGCAGTGGCATGGCTTGGATCGGTGGATTGAGGTTCAGTTGATGCGGCGTTCGCGGCCCTGCCAGTAGGGCTCGCGCAGCTGGAATTTCTGCAGCTTGCCCGCGGCCGACAGCGGCAGCTCGCTGCGGAACTCCACCGAGCGCGGGCACTTGTAGCCCGCGATGCGTTCGCGGCAGTGGGCGATGACCTCGGCCTCGGTCAGCGGCTGGCCCTCGCGCGCGACGATCACGGCGTGCACGCGCTCGCCCCAGCGTTCGTCGGGCACGCCGATGACGGCGCACATGGCGACCTGGGGCAGCTGGGCGATGGCGTTCTCGACCTCGGCCGAGTACACGTTCTCGCCGCCGCTGACGATCATGTCCTTGAGCCGGTCCACGACGAAGAGGTAGCCGTCGGCATCCAGCCGGCCCATGTCGCCCGTGTGCATCCAGCCGTCCTTGAGCGCCGCGGCCGTCTCGGCGGGCCTGTTCCAGTAGCCCTGCATGACCATGGGGCCGCGTGCCGTGATCTCGCCCACCTCGCCGGCAGGCAGCTCGCGGCCCTCGCCATCGACGATGCGCACCTCGGCAATGGTCACGGGCCGGCCGGCCGCGCGCAGCAGGCGCTCGCGCTGCGGGCCGGGGCGGTGCTCGGCCGGGCCCATGGACACGATGGTGGGCGACAGCTCGGTCATGCCGTAGGCCTGGGCGAAGTCGGCGCCGGGCAGCGCCTGCATGGCGCGCTCCAGCAGGCTGGCGTCTATGGGGGCTGCGCCATAGAGCATGAGGCGCAGGCTGGACAGGTCGAATTCGGCCATGCGCGGATGCTCGATCAGCCGGCGGATCATGGTGGGCACCAGGAACAGCTCGTTCACGCCGTGCTGCTGCACTCCGTTCAGGATGGCCAGCTCGTCGAAGGCCGGCACGATGACCTGGGGCACCAGGCGCTGGGCCATGAGCAGGGCCAGGCCGCAGCCGGCCACATGGAACATGGGAGTGACCACCATGCCCACCTTCACATGCTGGCGCGGCACGTTGCTGGCATTGGACAGGGCGTTGATGAACAGGTTGTCGTGGCTGAGCATCACCCCCTTGGGCCGGCCCGTGGTGCCGCCCGTATACATCACGGCGGCCAGGTCGGTGCCGCTGCGCAGCGCGTCGGCGCAGGGCGTGGCGGCGGCCAGCAATTGCTCGTAGTGCAGCGCGCCTTCGGGCGCGGCGCCCGTGCCGCAGAACACCACGGTGCGCAGGCTGGAGGACAGCTCGCGCAGCCGGGGCACCAGGGGCGCGAAGGCATCGTCCACGAAGAGCACGCGCGTGTCGCAATCGTCCAGCGAGTAGGCCACCTCGTGCGCGCTCCAGCGGATGTTGACGGGGTTGACCGCGGCGCCTGCCCACCAGCAGCCATAGAAGTATTCAAGGTAGCGGATGGAGTTCAGGCCCATCATGCCGACGCGGTCGCCGGGCGCCACGTCCAGCGCCCGCAGCAGGCCGGCGCAGCGTTCGATGCGCTGCGCAAGCTGCGACCAGCTGGCCTGCTCTGCGCCGCAGATGGCTGCCGTGGCGCCGGCCCTTTCGCGGCGGCCCTTGTGGATGGCCTGGGTGAGATACATGGGCATGGGGTTTCCTCAGGAGCGGGCATTCCAGGCGGCCAGCGTGTCCTGCAGGCTGGCGGCGCGCGGGGGGCGGGGCTGCTCGGGCACGCTGCGCGAAAAGCGCGGCGCCGGCGCGGGCTGGAGTACGCCGCCGGCCTCGGTGAACGTGGCGCGCGCGCGGTTGTGGGCATGCTGGGGCGCCTCGTCCCAGTCGAGCACGGGGGCGAAGCAGGCATCGCTGCCTTCCAGCAGCTCGCACCATTGCTGGCGCGTGCGCGTGCGGAACACATCGGCCAGACGCAGCTTGAGCAGGGGCCAGCGTGCGGCGTCCAGTTGCGCGTCGAACAGCGGGTCCTGTATGCCGCAGCGCTGGCGCAGCTCGGCGTAGAACTGCGGCTCGATGGCGCCTATGGCGATGTATTTGCCGTCGGCGCAGGCATAGGTGTCATAGAAGTGCGCGCCGCCGTCCAGCAGGTTCTCTCCGCGCTGGTTGCTCCACTGGCCCTTGGCCTTGAAGCCGTACATGAAGGCCGACAGCAGGGCCGTGCCATCGGTCATGGCCGCGTCGATGACCTGGCCCCGGCCGCTGCGCCCGGCCTCGTGCAGTGCGGCCAGCAGGCCCACGGCCAGCAGCATGCCGCCGCCGCCGAAGTCGCCCACGTAGTTGAGCGGCGGCACGGGCGCCTCGCCCGCGCGGCCGATGGCGTGCAGCGCGCCGGAGATGGCGATGTAGTTGATGTCATGCCCCGCCGCATGCGCCAGCGGCCCGTGCTGGCCCCAGCCGGTCATGCGGCCGTAGACCAGGCGCGGGTTGCGCGCCAGGCAGGGCTCGGGCCCCAGGCCCAGGCGCTCCATCACGCCGGGCCGAAAGCCCTCGATCAGCAGATCGGCGCGTGCGATCAGCGCCAGGGCCGAGGCCTGGCCTTCCTCGCCGCGCAGGTCGATCTCGACCTGGCTGCGGCTGCGCGTGGTGATGTCCTGCGCATCGACCGGCGTGCCGGGCCGCGCGATGCGCAGCACCTCGGCACCCATGTCGGCCAGCAGCATGGCGCAGAACGGCCCCGGGCCCAGGCCCGCGAACTCGACAACGCGCACGCCTTCAAGCGGTCCTGGCATGGAGGTCTCCTTTCAGGCCGTGGGCAGTGGATGGTTCTTGTACTGCTCGCGCAGCTTGGTCTTTAGCAGTTTTCCCGTGGCCGTGTGCGGCAGCTCGGCCACCTGCAGCACATCGTCGGGCAGCCACCATTTGGCGATGCGCGTGGACAGGAAGTCGAGCATGGACTCGCGGCTGACGCTGTGGCCTGCGCGCGGCACCACCAGCAGCAGCGGCCGCTCCTGCCACTTGGGATGGGCCACGCCGATGATGGCGGCCTCGGCCACGCCGGGATGGCCCATGGCGGCGTTCTCCACGTCGATGGAGGAAATCCACTCGCCGCCCGACTTGATCACGTCCTTGGCGCGGTCCACCAACTGCAGGAAGCCGTCGGCATCGATGGTGGCCACGTCACCCGTGGTGAAGAAGCCTTCCTCATCGACGGGCGAGCCGCCTTCGCCCTTGAAGTAGCCGCTGGCGATCCAGGGGCCGCGCACGCGCAGGTGTCCCCGGGCCTGGCCGTCCCAGGGCTGGGGCCGGCCGTCGTCGTCCACGATCTTGAGGTCCACGCCCCAGACGCCGCGTCCCTGCTTGAGCTTGACCTTGACCAGTTCCTCGCCCGACAGCGCGTCGTGCCGGGGCAGCAGCTTGCTGACCACGCCGATGGGGCTGGTCTCGGTCATGCCCCAGCCCTGCACGACCTGGGCGCCGAACTGGTTCTCGAAGCGCTCCAGCATGGCGCGCGGCACGGCCGCGCCGCCGATGCCTATGCTCTTGACGCCCAGCGCGCGCGGGTCGATGTCAGGATGCGCATCCAGGTACTGGAACAGCATCAGCCACACGGTGGGCACGCCCTGCGAGAAGGTGACCTTCTCGTCGCGCATGAGCTCGTAGACGCTCTGGCCGTCCAGGTGCGGGCCGGGCAGCACCAGCCGTGCGCCGGCCATGGCCGCCGCATAGGGCGTGCCCCAGGCATTGGCATGGAACATGGGCACGATGAGCATCACGGTCTCGCGCGCGTTCAGGCCGAAGGTGTCGGGCGCCAGCTCCATCAGCGTGTGCAGCACGGTGGAGCGGTGCGAGTACAGCACGCCCTTGGGGTGGCCCGTGGTGCCCGAGGTGTAGCACAGCGAGGAGGCCGTGCGCTCGTCGAACTCGGGCCACTCGAAGTCCTCGCTCTGGTTGCCTACCAGCTCGTCCCAGCAGTGCAGGCCGGGAAGGTCCAGCGCGGGCATGTGCTCGCGCGAACTCATGCAGACATAGGTGGTGACGGTCTTCAGATGCGGTGCGAGCTTTTCCACCAGCGGCGCGAAGGTCACGTCGAAGAACAGCACCCGGTCCTCGGCATGGTTGGCGATGTATTCGATCTGCTCGGGAAACAGGCGCGGGTTGATGGTGTGCAGCACCGCGCCGCTGCCCGAGACGCCGAAGTACAGCGCCAGGTGGCGCCAGCTGTTCCAGGCCAGCGTGCCCACGCGTTCGCCAGGCTGCACGCCCAGCGACTGCAGGGCGTTGGCCACCTGGCAGGAGGCGCGGCGCATGCCGGCCCAGTCGGTGCGGTGCAGGCCACCGTCCCGGGTTTCAGGCAGGCGCGAGACGATCTCGGTGTGCGGATGAAAGCGCGCCGCATGCTCGATCAGCGACGAGATCATGAGCGGGCGGTCCTGCATCAGTCCTTGCAAGGCGGGCATGGGGGTGTCTCCTGTCGTTGTCCTGAAGGCCGGGGTCATTGCACGGGCGCGTAGCGGCTGCCGTCGAAGCGCACGAGCTGCATCTTCTTGATGGGGAAGAAATCGTCCGCACCGGTCTGCAGGCTGATGCCCGGGTAGAGCATGGGCAGGTCCATCTTCAGGCTGGCGGCCTGCTTCATGATGTTGGCGCGCGTGAGCTCGTCGCCTGCCTGCCTGAGCACCTGCACCAGGGTCTGGGCCTGGGAGTAGCCGATGACGTTGAGCGAATCGTTGGGGTCGCCGGCCGGGTAGTACTTCTGCATGAAGGCCAGGTAGCCGGCCAGCTCGGGCGTGCCCTGGTTGGTGGGGTCCGAGGGCTCGCGCAGGTAGCCGGCCGTCATCACGCCGCGCGCGTTGTCCAGGCCCGCGGGCTTGAGCACCGAGCTGATGGACAGCGAGACGCTGACCAGGTAGTGCGCAGGCTTCCAGCCGATGTCGGCGGCCTTGCGTATGGACTGGGCCGCGAACTTGGGCGTGCTGATGTTGATGAAGGTGTCCGCCCCCGAGCCCTTGAGCGCCACCATCTGGCTGTCCACCGTGGGGTCGCCGACCTCGTAGGTCTGCTGCACGACGATGCGCTGCTTGGCCTGCTCGCCGAAGCCGTCGAGCACGCCCTTGAGGTAGTCCTTGCCGAAGTCGTCGTTCTGCATCAGGACGGCCACCTTGGCCTGGGGCCGCGTGGCCAGGATGTGCTGGGCGAAGGTGCGGCCTTCGAGCTGGTAGGTGGGCTGCCAGCCCATGGTCCAGGGGAAGTTCTTCGGATCGCCCCAGCGCGTGGCGCCCGTGGAGACGAACAGCTGGGGCACCTTGCGCTGGTTCATGTAGCGATGCACGGCCTGGTTGTGCGAGGTGCCCAGCGCGCCGAACATCAGCAGCACGCCGTCGCGCTCGACCAGCTTGCGCGTCTGCTCCACGCTCTGGGCGGGGTTGTAGGCGTCGTCGGCCGAGAGGTAGGTGATCTTGCGGCCGTTGATGCCGCCCTCGGCGTTGATCTTGGCGAAGTAGGCCGCATGGGTCTTGCCTATGGTTCCATAGGCCGACACGGGACCTGAGTAGGGCACGAAGTTGCCGATGCGGATCTCGGTGTCGCTGGCGCCGGTGTCGTACTTCTTCTGGGTCTGGGTCTGGGCCTGGGCTGGCGCCTGGGTGATGGCCGGCAGGGCCAGCGCCAGGCAGGCGATCAGGGCCCGGGGGCCGCGGGCGAAGGGGTTGCGCATGGTGGTC
The DNA here is from genome assembly GCF_050907895.1 of Delftia sp. 11MD. NCBI lineage: Bacteria > Pseudomonadati > Pseudomonadota > Betaproteobacteria > Burkholderiales > Comamonadaceae > Delftia > Delftia sp. 11MD. Next base: position 2,073,376 of record NZ_CP194333.1, read on the forward strand.
TCCTGGCTTGCGGGCGCCGTGCCCGCTTTTCTTGTGGTGGCCGGTCCATGGTAGGAACCGGCCCGGCGCGCGCCCATCGTCGATTCCGACGAATGCATGTGCGGGCGCAGCAAGGTGCGTCGGGAAGGTGTGGCGCTCAGCCCGGCTGGCGGGGCGCGAACACGGGCTCGCGCTTTTGCATGAAGGCCTGCACGCCTTCCATGAAGGCCGGCGCGCCCACCAGGTCGCGCTGGCGTTCGGCCTCGTAGTGAAGCTGCTGCTCCAGCGTGGAAGCGGCTGCGTGGTCCAGCGCGCGGCGGGCTTCCAGCACGGCACCGGCCGGCAGCCGCGCCAGGCGGGCGGCCGTGGCCAGGGCCTGCTCGCGCAGGGCCTCGTCGTCCACGCAGGCCCAGACCAGGCCCCAGTCGGCAGCCTGCTGCGCGCCCAGCCTGTCGCCCAGCAGGGACAGGCCCAGGGCGCGCGCACGGCCCAGCCGGCGCTCGATGAACCAGGTGGTGCCCAGGTCCGGCACGATGCCCAGGCGCGGCAGGAAAGGCAGGTAGAAGTAGGCCGAGCGCGCCGCCAGCGCCACGTCGCCGGCCAGGGCCAGGCCCACGCCTGCCCCGGCTGCCGCGCCGTTGATGGCGCAGACCACGGGCACGGGCAACTGCTGCAGGTCCAGGATGAGGCGGTTGGACAGCTGGTGCATGTTGTCGGCCGTCTGCGCGCCCAGCGTGCGGCCATCGGCCTGGGCCCCGCCCTGTGCCCCGCCCATGGACGACAGGTCCGCGCCCACGCAAAAGCCCCGGCCCTCGGCGGTGAGCACCAGGGCGCGGAGGGATGTGTCCTCGCGCACCTCGGCCAGCAGTTCGCGCAGCCGCAACTGCAAGGGCCTGCCCAGCGGATTCATGCGGGCGCTGTCCTGGAGGACGATGAGGGCGATCTCGCCGTTGTTGCCGTTGTCGCCGTTGTTGCCGTGGCGTTCCATGCGGACGGCCGGACTGGAATTCATGGGGGACTCCTGTGGGTGGGGATGGAAAGTCAGGCACGCGGCCGCTGCCGGGGCAGGCGCCGGCCCGGCCGGCCCGGTCGGCCCAGTCGGTGCAGCAGGCCCATCACGCCGCCGGGCATGGCGAACATGAAGACGATGAGCACGGTGCCGTAGACGGCCCAGGGCGCGGCCTTGGACACCTGCTCGGCCAGCCCCGGGATGAACATGATGAACAGGGCGCCGAACAGCGCGCCCCACAGCGTTCCCACGCCGCCCACCACCACGCCCACCAGCAGCGAAATGGACAGGAACATGGTGAAGGAGTCGGGCGCCACGAACTGCACGGCAATGGCCGACAGCGCGCCGCCCACGCCTGTGTAGCCGGCCGAAATCGCAAAGGCCATGGACTTGCAGTGCGCGTTGTCCACGCCCATGGCCTCGGCCGCCATGGCATGGTCGCGGATGGCGCGCAGCGCCAGGCCGCTGCCGCTGTCTATGAGGTTGCGCGCCATCCAGAACAGCAGGGCCGCCACGGCCAATGCATAGAGGTAGAACCACTGGTCGGCATCCAGCGGCAGGCCCCAGGGCGCCTCGGGCTTGGTCAGCACGATGCCGCCCACGCCGCCGGTCCAGGCCTCCAGGTGGCGGTACTTGAGCAGTTGGGGCATGGCCACGCCCAGCGCAAAGGTGGCCAGCGCCAGGTACAGCCCTTCCAGCCTGAGCGCGGGCCGCCCGAACAGGTAGCCCGCCGCCAGGCTCACCAGGCCCGCTGCAGGCACGGCCAGCCAGTAGGCCAGGCCTGCGCGGTCCATCAGGATGCCGGCCGCATAGGCGCCTATGGCGAAGAAGGCGCCATGGCCCAGCGAGATCTGGCCGCTGTAGCCCGTGAGAATGTTCAGCCCCACCAGGGCCACGGCATAGGCCAGCACCATGGTGGCCTGGAACAACTGGTAGCCCTTGGCCACGAAGACCAGCGAGCAGGCCGCCAGCGCCAGCGCCGCGATCAGTACCGTGCCCAGGGGCAGGGGGCGGCGCGCGCTGGTGGAGGCGACCAGCGCGTCAGACGAGGAGGCGGATCGTGTGGACATCATTGTTCTCCAGGGCGTTTGGCACAAAACTGGCGTGGCCCAAAAGCGAGGGTGTCGTCCCCCTCCCGCGTAGCGAGAGAGGGGGCGCCGTGCAACGGGAAGCGGCGTAGCCGCTCAGGGGGGGCATTGTTCAAACCCTCCTGACGACCTTGCGGCCCATCAGCCCGGCCGGCCGCACGATGAGCACGCCCACGATCAGTACCAGGGCCACCGAGAGCTTGAGTTCGGTGCCAACGACGTAGCTGCCCACGAGGTTTTCAAGCACGCCCACGATGAAGCCGCCCAGCACGGCGCCCGCGGGGCTGTCGATGCCGCCCAGCAGCGCGCCCGCAAAGGCATACAGCAGCACGCCGCTCATCATGTGCGGATCAAGGAAAACCACGGGCGCCACCATCATCCCGGCCACCGCGCCGATGGCGCCGGCCAGGCCCCAGCCCAGCATCAGCATGCGCCCCACGGAGATGCCCACCAGGCGCGAGGAGGCTGGGTTCTGCGCGGCCGCGCGCATGGCCAGCCCCAGCGGCGTGAGCCGGAAGAAGGCAAACAGCAGGGCCACGATGGACAGCGCCACGAAGATGGTGCCCACCTCATGGGCCGACATCAGGGCGCTGCCATACCAGGCGTCGGCCGGGAACGGGCTGGGGAACTCCTTGATGGTGTAGCCGAAGATCCAGCCGGCCAGGCTGTGGAAGACGATCAGCAGGCCGATGAAGACCACCACCTGGGCCAGGTCCGCCGCCTTGTGCATGGGGCGGATGATGGCGAACTCCACGGCCGCGCCCAGCACGAAGGACAGCGCCACCGTGGCCAGGAAGGCCCACCAGTACGGCAGCCCCGCCTGCAGCAGCGCCCAGGCGATGAAGGTGGAGAACATGGCCATCTCGCCCTGCGCGAAATTGATGTGGTGCGTGGCCTGGTAGATCATGACCAGGGCCAGCGCCACGGTGGCGTAGATGCCGCCCGTGGCCAGGCCGGCCAGCAATTGGTGGATGAAGGCGTCCATGGCCGCTACTCCCCGAGATAGGCCTGGCGCACCGCATCGTTGCGGCGCATGGCTTCGCTGGGGCCGTGCAGCACGATGCGGCCGGTCTCCAACAGGTAGGCGCTGTGCGCCAGCTCCAGCGCCAGGCGCGCGTTCTGCTCCACCAGCAGGATGGTCGTGCCCTGCTCGGCGTTGATGCGCCGCAGGATGCCGAAGATGTCGCGCACCACCAGCGGCGCCAGCCCGAAGGAGGGCTCGTCCAGCAGCAGCAGGCGCGGGCGGCCCATGAGGGCGCGGGCAATGGCCAGCATCTGCTGCTCGCCGCCCGACAGCGTGCCGGCCTGCTGGGTGCGGCGCTCGCGCAGGCGGGGGAAGTAGCCGAACATGCGCTCCATATCGCCGGCCACGTCGGCACGGGCCGCACGCGTGGGCCGGGCCTGCGCCCCCAGGCGCAGGTTCTCCTCGGCGCTGAGCTGGGCGAAGGTGCCGCGCCCGTCGGGCACATGGCCCACGCCCTGGCGCGCGATGCGCTCGGTGCTGTGCCGGTCTATGCGTTCGCCGGCCAGGCGCACCTCGCCGCGCGTGTCCACGAGGTGGCGGCAGATGGCGCGCAGCGTGGTGGTCTTGCCCGCGCCATTGGCGCCCAGCAGGGCCGTGACGCGGCCTTCGGCCAGGTCCATGTCGATGCCGTCCAGCACGCGCACCGACCCGTAGGCCGCATGCAGTCCGCGGATTTCAAGCAGTGCCGGCATGCGCCACCTCCCTGTCCTGATCCTGCGGCTGCATGTCCGAACCCAGGTAGGCGCGGATGACTTCGGCATGGGCGCGAACCTCGCCCGGCGTGCCTTCGGCGATCTTGCGGCCGAAGTTCAGCGCCACGACCTTGTCGCTCACGCGCATGACCAGGCCCATGTGGTGCTCCACCAGCAGCACGGTCAGCCCCAGCCGGTCGCGCAGCGACAGGATCAGGTCGCCCAGGCCGGCCAGCTCCTCATGGTTGAGGCCGCAGGCCGGCTCGTCCAGCAGCAGCAACTGCGGGCGGCAGGCCAGGGCGCGCGCCAGCTCCACGCGCTTTTGCGTGCCGAAGGGCAGGTCGGCCACGCGGCGCTCTGCCACGCCCGTCAGCTCCAGCAGGGCCATCAGCGATTGCGCCTGGGCGCGGGCTTCTTCCTCGCGCCGTCGCACGCCGGGCAGGCGCAGGGCGTCGCGCACAAAGCCTGCGTGCTGGTGGCTGTGCGTGCCCAGGCGCACGTTGTCGGCCACCGTCATGCTGGAAAACAGGGCCAGGTTCTGGAAGGTGCGGCCCATGCCCAGCGCGGCCATGCGGTGGCGCGCCAGCGTGGCCAGCGGCTGGCCGCGAAAGCGGATGTGGCCGGCCTGCCAGGCATACAGCCGCGACAGGCAGTTGAACAGGCTGCTCTTGCCCGCACCGTTGGGGCCGATGAGGCCGCAGATCTGGCCTGCCGCAACATCGAAACTCACGCCGTCCAGCGCGACGATGCCGCCGAAGCGCAGCGAAACGCCTTCAATGCGCAGCAGGGGCTGCGAGTCCTGGCTCATGGCTTTCCCTCCCCCCTATGGTGGGCGGCCGGCGCGGGCCGCGCCGGTCGCACGGTGGCATGGCGGCGCCTACAGGCGCTCGATGATGGTGACGTTGGCCATGCCGCCGCCCTCGCACATGGTCTGCAGGCCGTAGCGCCCGCCGCGCGCATGCAGGGCGTGGATCAGCGTGGCCATGAGCTTGGTGCCCGAGGCGCCCAGCGGATGGCCCAGCGCAATGGCGCCGCCGTTGACGTTGAGCCGCGCCGGATCGGCGCCCGTGGCCTGCAGCCAGGCCAGGGGCACGGGGGCAAAGGCCTCGTTGACCTCGTACAGGTCGATGTCGGAGATGCGCATGCCGGCCTTCTTCAGCGCGGCCTGGGTGGCGGGGATGGGGGCCTCCAGCATGATCACCGGGTCGTGCCCGAGCAGGCTCATGTGGTGGATGCGCGCCAGCGGCTGCACGCCCAGGGCCTTGAGGCCGCGCTCGCTGACCACCATGACGCCGCTGGCGCCATCGCAGATCTGGCTGGCCGTGGCGGCGGTCACGCAGCCGCCCTCGCGGATGGTCTTGACGCCGGCAATGCCTTCCAGCGTGGCGTTGAAGCGTATGCCTTCGTCCACCGTGTGCGGCTGGCCTTCCCCCTCGGCACCGCCTTCGGCGCTGCGCGCCTGCACGGCCAGGATCTCGCGGTCGAAGCGGCCCTCGCGCGCGGCCTGCACGGCGCGCTCATGGCTTTGCAGCGCATAGGCGTCCAGCTGGTCCTTGGCCAGGCCGTACTTGCCGGCCATCATCTCGGCGCCCATGAACTGGCTGAACTCCACGCCTGGATAGCGCTGCTGCATGGCCGGGCTCATGTACACGCCCAGGCCGGACTTGGCGGGCAGGGCGTTGGGCGTGCCCATGGGCACGCGCGACATGCTCTCCACGCCTGCGGCGATCACCATGTCCATGCTGCCCGACATCACGGCCTGGGCCGCGAAATGCAGGGCCTGCTGGGACGACCCGCACTGCCGGTCCACCGTGGTGCCCGGCACGGACTCGGGCAGGGACGAGGCCAGCACCGCGTTGCGCGCCACGTTCGTCGCCTGCTGGCCGACCTGGCTGACGCAGCCCATGATCACGTCCTCGACCTGGGCCGGGTCGGCCTGGCTGCGGCGCACCAGCTCGTCCAGCACCTGGGCCGCGAGATCGGCCGGATGCCAGCCCGAGAGCTTTCCGCCGCGCTTGCCGCCCGCCGTGCGCGTGGCGGCGACGATGTATGCCTGTGCCATGGATATGTCTCCTGTTCCTGTATTCCTGGGGGGGATGGTGGCCCGGCCGGCGCGGGCCGGGCATCGTCGCAAGCGACGATTCCGGCCAGGGAAAACGCGGGGACGGTGCCTGCCGTGGTGCCTGGGCGGTACGCCTAGCGCGGCGCCATGCGGATGGCGCCGTCCAGGCGCACGCACTCGCCGTTGAAGTAGCCGTTGGTGATCATGGTCTCGGCCAGGTGGGCGTATTCGTCGGGCTGGCCCAGCCGCTTGGGGAAGGGCACGGAGGCGGCCAGCGCCGCCTTCACGTTGTCGGGCGCGCCCTGCAGCAGCGGGGTGTCGAAGATGCCGGGCAGGATGGTGTTCACGCGGATGCCCTCGCCCATGAGGTCGCGCGCAATGGGCAGGGTCATGCCCGTGATGCCGGCCTTGCTGGCCGAGTAGCTGGCCTGGCCCATCTGCCCGTCCTGCGCCGCCACCGAGGCCGTGTTGACGATGGCGCCGCGCTCGCCGTCGGCCAGCGGCTCCAGCGTGAGCATGCCCGCGGCCGACTTGGCGATGCAGCGGAAGGTGCCCACCAGGTTGATCTGGATGATGCGGTCGAAATTGGCCACGGGCAGGTGCCGGATCTCGCCTGTGGCCTTGTCGCGGCTGGCCGTCTTGACGGCATTGCCCGTGCCCGCGCAGTTGATCAGGATGCGCTCCTGCCCGTGGGCCGCGCGGGCCTGGGAAAAGCCCGCGTCCACGCTGGCCTCGTCGGTCACGTCCACGCGGCAGAACAGGCCGCCTGTCTCGCGCGCCAGCGCCTGCCCGGCCGTCTCGTTGAGGTCGAACAGGGCAACGCGCACGCCCCTGGCGGCCAGGCGGCGCGCGGTGGCCGCGCCCAGGCCCGATGCCCCGCCCGTGACGACGGCGCTGATGCTTGCGTCAAGCTTCATGTGTGGGTCTCCTTTGTGAGAGTCTTTGCCGCGCGCTCTGTCGCCTTGGCTCGCGACAGGGCGCGCTGCGCTGCCTATGATCTGCAGGCCAGTCTAGGAATCACCCCGCATTGCCGCCATCGTCGAAACCGACGAAAGTGCCCGCTCCTTCACTCCTGCCATGTGCTCCTCGCCCGCATGCCGTCCCCAGTGCCCATTCCTGCTCCCGGTTCCGGCTATGTGCCCCAGGCCAAGCTGAGCCCGCCGCGCGCGGCCGCAGCCCAGGTGGCGCGCCTGGCGGTGGCCGCGCGCTGGCCCGAGGCGCTGCGCGCCCGCGTGGTGCTGGTGCGTGCGCCTGCCGGCTTCGGCAAGACCACGGCCATGCGCCAGATGCGCGAGCGCCTGCAGGCCGAAGGGCAGGCCACGGCCTGGCTCACGCTGGATGCCGCCGACAACGATGTCTCGCGCTTTCTGCAATGCCTGGGTGCGGCCGTGCGCGGCCTGGGTGGCATGGCCGAGCGCGAGGCGGACGGGCCGGGCGAGCTGTCCCGGGCGCTGCAGTCGCTGGCCGGCGAGGGCCGGTCGTTTGCGTTGTTCATCGACGATTTCGAGGTGCTGCACAACGATGCCGTGCTGGGCCTGGTGCGCCAGCTGATGGAGCAGTTGCCCGTGCACGGCCGGCTGGTCATAGGCTCGCGCGCGCTGCCGGCCCTGGGACTGGGGCGGCTGCGCACCAGCGGCCAGCTGCTGGAGATCGATGCGGCGCTGCTGCGCTTTTCAGCGGCCGAGGCCGAGGAGTTCTTTCGCCTGCGCGGCTGCGCGCTGCCGCGCGAGGCCGTGGCGCGCCTGGTGGACAAGACCGAAGGCTGGATAGGCGCGCTGTGGCTGGCCTCGCTGGCGCTGGAGCGGCATGGGGCGCACAGCGATTTCATCGAGCGCTTCTCGGGCTCGGAGCGTGCCGTGGCCGACTACCTGGCCGAGGACGTGCTGGCACAGCAGGCCGCGCCCGTGCGCGATTTTTTGCTGCGCACCAGCATCCTGCGCACGCTGGATGCCCAGGTCTGCCAGGCCCTGGTGCCGCGCGCCGATGGCGCCGCCATGCTGCAGGCGCTGGAGCAGGCCCATCTGTTCTTGCTGCCGCTGGCCGACGAAGGGCAGGGCAGGCGCAGCTGGCGCTACCACAGCATGTTTGCCGACTTTCTTCGCGCCCAGCTGCAGCGCGAGCGCCCCGGCGACGTGCAGCGCCTGCATCTGGCGGCCAGCGGCTGGTACGAATCCTGCGGCCGGCCCGTGCCAGCCATCGAGCATGCGCTGGAAGGCGGCGACCTGCCGCATGCCCTGTCCCTGCTGGCGCGCCATGCCGAGGCGCTGATGGAGCAGGGCCGCATGCGCCTGCTGTCGCGCTGGTTCACGGCCCTGCCGGCGCCGCTGCTGGCGCGCGAGCCGCTGCTGCAGGCCGTGGCCGCCTATGCCGACTGCTTCACCCGTGGTCCCGTGCAGGCACAGCTGTGGCTGGATGCGCTGGAGCCCGGCATGGCCGCCGACCCTGCGGCGCAGGCCCTGGTCATCGCCCTGCGGCCGCTGCTGCTGGCCATGATGGACCGCGTGGAAGAGGCTGCGCCACTGGGCCGCGAGGCGCTGGCGCGCCTGCCCAGCTGCCGGCCCTTTGCGGACAGCTCGCTGACCAATGCCATGGCCTACGTGGCATCGGTGCTGGGCGATACCGACGAGGCCCGCCGCCTGCTGGATGCGGCACGCAGCACCCAGGCCGGCAGCCTGTTCAGCCGCATGTACACCGAGGCCATGGAAGGCGTGCTGGACCTGTCCGCCGGCCGGCTGCGCCAGGCGGCAGCGCGTTTCAGGGTGGCGCTGGCTGCCACGCCGCGCAGCGCGGCCTACAACCCCACCAACGGCAATGCCTGGGCAGGCGTCCTGTACGCGGGGGTGCTCTACGAGGGCAATGACATCGACGGCGCCGATCACCTGCTGCAGGTCTACCTGCCGCTGGCACGCGATGTGGGCCTGCCCGACCACGTGATCGCCAGCTACCGCATGCGCGCGCGCATCGCCTTCCTGCGCGGCGACGTGGATGCCGCCGTGGGCCTGCTCACCGAACTGGAATACCTGGGGCACGAGCGCCAGCTGCCGCGCGTGACGGCCAGCGCGCGGCTGGAACATGCGCGCATCTTCGTGCTGCAGGGCAACCGGGCGGCCGCGTCCGAGGCGCTGGAGCGTGCCGACGACCCTGGCGTATGGCCGCGCGTGGAACGCCTGCGCCTGCCGCCGCACGAGGTGGAGGACATCGCCATCGCCCGGCTGCGCTGGGGGCTGCACTTTGGCGACTGCCGTGACGTGCGCGATGCCATCGCCCCCTTGCTGGCCGATGCGCAACTGCGCGGGCGCCGCCACCGCAGCCTCAAGCTGCAGGTGCTGTTCGCGCTGGCCGAGGCGGGCTGCGGCGACCTGGACGCCGCAGCCGCCATGCTGTCCCAGCCGCTGCGCCACGGGGCCAGCGAAGGCTTTGTGCGCCTGATGCTCGATGAGGGGCCGCTGCTCGCGCCCGTGCTGCAGCGTGTGCTGTCGCCCTCACTGTCTCTTTCACTGTCACGCCGCGCGGAAGCGGCGGAGCCGGAGGCGGCCGCCCATGCGCAGCGGCTGCTGTCTGCCCTGGGCGAGCCTGCCGAGCCCGCCGATCCCCCCGAGCTGCAGGCAGCGGATGCGCCCCAGGGCCCGGCGCCGGCCACGGCGCTTGCCGAGCCCCTGACCCGCAAGGAGCTGCGCGTGCTGGAGCTGCTGGCCTCGGGCTACTCCAATGCGGCCATGGCCGAGAAACTCTTCGTCTCCGACAGCACGGTGCGCACCCACCTGCGCAGCATCAACCTCAAGCTGGGCGCGCGCAGCCGCACCCAGGCCGTGGCGCTGGCGCGGGAGCTGCGGGTTCTGCGCTAGGCCGCTGGCGGCTCAAGCCTGCAGATGGCGCGCATAGGTCAGGAACACTTCGTCACGCACCCAGCCCAGCGACTCGTACAGCGCCTGGGCGCGCAGGTTGTTGCGTGCCGTGGTCAGGTCCATGCGTGCATGGCCCGTGGCGCGGGCATGGGCTTCGGCCGCCAGCAGCAGGGCGCGGCCCACGCCCAGGCGGCGCGCATCGGGCACCACGAAGAGGTCGTAGAGCACGTAGATGGGCGCGGCCAGCACCGAGCAGAACGAGGGGTAGAGCTGGCAAAAGCCCAGGGCGCTGCCGTCCGGTCGGCGGGCCAGCAGGATCACGGATTCGCCGCGCTCCAGCCGCGCCGTGATGAAGGCCAGCGCCGCGTCGGCATCCGCAGGTTGCTCGTAGAACTGGCGGTAGGCATCGAACAGCGGGGCGATCAGCTCGGCGTCTTCGGGGATGGCGGTGTGTATGGCTGTGGAGTTCATCGGTGGTCCGGGGCTGAGGTTGCCAGCATGGCGCAGGGCAAGGATGCCGTGCTCATATCTTTGCTGAATCTCTCCATTTGGAGATGTGATTTGACCTGGATCATGGACAGGCGGAACACTCCTGGCCCATGTCCGAACAAAAGATCGAGTTCTACAAGGGCGCCGCTGGCGGCTGGGGCGCACTGCGCAGCGTGAGCCAGGCCCTGATGCGCCAGGATATCGCCGTCAAGGGCGCCAAGACGCTGCTGTCGGCCAACCAGCCCGACGGCTTCGACTGCCCGGGCTGCGCCTGGCCCGACCGCAACCACCATTCCACCTTCGAGTTCTGCGAGAACGGCGCCAAGGCCGTGGCGGCCGAGGCCACGGCGCGCCGCGTGACGCCCGAATTCTTTGCCCGGCACACGGTGGCCGAGCTCATGGCGCAAAGCGATTTCTGGCTGGAAGACCAGGGCCGGCTCACCGAGCCCATGGTGTACGACGCGGCCAGCGACCGCTACCGGCCCATCGGCTGGGACGATGCCTTTGCGCTGATTGCCCGCCACCTGAACGCGCTGCCCGACCCGAACCAGGCCATCTTCTACACCTCGGGCCGCGCCAGCAACGAGGCGGCCTTCCTGTACCAGCTGTTCGTGCGCGCCTACGGCACCAACAATTTCCCCGACTGCTCCAACATGTGCCACGAGCCCAGCGGCAGCGGCATGAAGCCGCAGATCGGCGTGGGCAAGGGCACGGTGCAGCTGGCCGATTTCGAGCAGGCCGATGCCATCTTCATCTTCGGCCAGAACCCCGGCACCAACCACCCGCGCATGCTGGGCGAACTGCGCGCAGCCCACAAGCGCGGCGCGCGCATCCTGAGCTTCAACCCGCTGCGCGAGCGCGGGCTGGAGCGCTTCCAGGATCCGCAAAGCAAGCTGGAGATGGCCACCCTGGGCGCCACGCCCATCAGCACGCACTACTTCCAGCTGCGCGTGGGCGGCGACATCGCGGCCGTCAAGGGCATCATGAAGCATGTGATCGCGCAGGACGATGCACTGGGGCACGGGTGCGGCGGCGTGCTGGACCATGCCTTCATCGCCGAACACACGACCGGCTTCGAGGCCCTGGCCGAGGACCTGCGTGCCGAGGACTGGGGCCTGCTGGAGGCCGAGTCCGGCCTGAGCCGCGCGCAGATGCAGACGGCGGCCGAGGTCTACATCGCCGCCCGCAGCACCATCGTCTGCTGGGGCATGGGCATCACGCAGCACATGCATTCGGTGGCCGCCGTGCAGATGCTGGTCAACCTGCTGCTGCTGCGCGGCAACATCGGCCGCCCCGGCGCAGGCGCCTGCCCGGTGCGCGGCCACAGCAATGTGCAGGGCGACCGCAGCATGGGCATCTGGGAAAAGCCGCCGGCCGCGCTGCTGGACCGGCTGCAGCAGGTCTTCGGCTTCGAGCCGCCGCGTGCCCACGGCGTGGACGTGGTCGAGTCCATCCGCCTCATGCTCGAGGGCAGGGGCAAGGTCTTCTTCGCGCTGGGCGGCAACTTCGCGGCGGCCACGCCCGACACGCATGCCACCTGGCAGGCGCTGCGCCGCTGCGACCTGACCGTGCATGTGACCACCAAGCTCAATCGCAGCCACCTGGTGCACGGCCGCGAGGCGCTGATCCTGCCCTGCCTGGGCCGCACCGAGATCGACATGCAGGCCGGCGGCCCGCAGGGCGTGACGGTGGAGGACTCCATGGGCATGGTCCATATCTCCAGCGGCATCAACCCGCCTGCGTCGGAGCACCTGCTCAGCGAGATCGCCATCGTCGCGCGCCTGGCGGCCGCCACGCTGGGCGCGCAGCGGCCCGTGCCCTGGCTGGAGCTGGCCGGCGACTATGCACGCATACGCGAGCTGATCGAGCAGGTCTTCGACGACTTCCACGACTTCAACGCGCGCGTGGCCGTGCCGGGCGGCTTCAAGCTGCGCAATGCGGCAAGCGAGCGCATCTGGGAGACGCCCCGGGGCAAGGCCGGCTTCTTCGTGCACGCCGTGCCGCGCGACACGCCCGTGCACCGCGCACGCGCCGCGCGCAGCCCCGGCGCATCGCCGGTGTTCACGCTGTTCACCACGCGCTCGCACGACCAGTACAACACCACCATCTACGGCATGGACGACCGCTACCGCGGCGTCTTCGGACAGCGCCGCGTGGTCTTCATCCATGCCGAGGACATCCGCGCCCTGGGCATGAAGGATGGCGACTGGGTGGACCTGCAGACGGTGTGGGATGACGGCCAGCAGCGCAGCGCCGAGCGCTTCAGGCTCGTGGCCTACGACATTCCGCGCGGCTGCATCGCTGCCTACTATCCCGAGACCAATCCGCTGGTGCCGCTGTCGGCCACGGCCATCGTGGCCGGCACGCCCAGCTCCAAGTCCATTCCCGTGCAGCTGGTGGCGCACAGGCTGCCTGCCGTGCCGTCTCTTGCGCTGGAAGAAATGGCGGCCTGAAGTGCAAGGCATGGAAGAACTGGCCGCCGCCATCCTGCGCGAATTGGCCACCGAGCCCGCACCCATGTCCCTGCCCAGGCTGGGCAAGCGACTGGGGCAGGGCGCCAGCGTGCTCATGCGCTGCCTGGCGCTGATGGGCGATGCACCCATTGCCGGCACACCGGGGCCGGGCTGGGTCAGGCTGGAGCAGGAAGAGGGGCGGTGGCTGGCGGCCCTGACGGAGCGCGGGCGCTTGTGGGTGGAGGCCGAGGCCTGTCAGGCGCTGGCCGAGGGCACGGGCCGCGTGCGGTAGAACTGCATCGGAAACTCCTGCATTTCCTTGGCGTGCTGGTTGATCACCGCGCGCTTCATCTTGCCCACCACGTGCATCTCGCAGGGCTTGCAGTCGAAGCGCAGCGTGAGTTTTTCCTTGCCGTTGATCAGCTGCAGCGGCTCGGCCTTGATCGTGCCCTTGACGCCGATGACGCCCTTGGCCTGCTTGGGGCACAGGCTCATGGAAAAGCGCACGCAATGCTTGGTGATCATCAGGCTGACTTCGCCTTCTTCTTCCTTGCTCTCGTAGGCCGCGTCGATGACCTTGACGCCGTGCTTGATGTAGAAGTCGTGCGCCTTCTGGTTGTAGACGTTGGCCAGGTAGGTCAGCGTGTCCTCGGGGAAGGGCACGGGCGGCTCCACGGGCAGGGCGCGCGGCAGGCGCACGAAGCCGGCCTGGCGCGCGGCCTCCAGCGCGGCGACGGCGTCGCGGCGCAGCTGGTTCAGGGCCGAGGCCGGCACGAACCAGGGCTGGCTCAGCTGCAGGCCGATGTCATGCACGGAGAAGATGGTGGCACCGAAGCGGCCCAGCTGCTCGCGCAGCGTGGCCTCGGCACGGGCTGCGTCGGTGGCGGCCTGGTGTTCCTGCACGATGGCGGCGGTGGCGGTGAAGCCGTCCTCGTCGGTCAGCGTGAGCGCAAAGCCGTCGGGCGTTTCCTTGAGTTCGGCCCACAGGCCGATGCGGCGGTCGCTGGACTTCTTGTCCAGCGTGCGCACCCAGGCCATGTCGCGGTTGCGGTTGACTTCCAGGCCCTTGCGCAGATCCTTGAAGCCGGCGATGGGGTCCTTGGGGAACAGGCGCCACAGCGACTTCTTCGCATCCACCGACTCGGCGCGGTTGATCTGCAGGCCCACCAGTTCCTTTTGCAGGTCGTAGTAGCACAGGCCGTCGCCGTTGTGCAGTTCGGTGTCGCGGCTCGAGGTCTCGATCTCCACGAAGTTCTCGCCCACCTTGGTGACCCAGCCGATGGCGCGGCCCGGTGTCTTGGGCGTGTCGAAGGCGCCGATGTCGTCCTTGCGGCCGTTGACGAAGTAGTCGGTGAACTCGCGGTTGAAGTTCTGGTCGGGGTCGGGCGTGAAGCTGAACGTGGTGCTGCCCGAAGACGAGCGCGCCAGCGGCGTGTCGGAGAATTCGCGCTCCTCGATGATTTCGTCCAGCAGCTTGCGGTAGTGGGCCGTGATGTTCTTCACATAGCCCATGTCCTTGTAGCGGCCCTCGATCTTGAAGCTGCGCACGCCGGCGTCGATCAGTGCGCGCAGGTTGTCGCTCTGGTTGTTGTCCTTCATGGACAGCACGTGCTTTTCGTGGGCAATGATGCGGCCGCTGGCGTCCAGCACCTCGTAGGGCAGGCGGCAGGCCTGGTTGCAGTCGCCGCGGTTGGCGCTGCGGCCCGTGTGGGCGTGGGTGATGTAGCACTGGCCCGAGTAGGCCACGCACAGCGCGCCGTGCACGAAGAATTCGATGGTGGTGCGCGCCGGGTCGGTGGCCGCACGCACGGCGGCGATCTGCTGCAGGTCCAGCTCGCGCGCAACGACGATCTGCGACAGGCCGGCGTCCTGCAGGAAGCGGGCCTTCTCGGGGGTGCGGATGTCGGTCTGGGTGCTGGCGTGCAGCTGGATGGGCGGCAGGTCCAGCTCCAGCAGGCCCATGTCCTGGATGATCAGCGCGTCGGCACCGGCCTCGTAGATCTGCCAGGCCATCTTGCGCGCGGCCTCCAGTTCATCGTCGCGCAGGATGGTGTTGAGCGTGATGAAGATGCGGCTGCCGAAGCGGTGCGCGTGGTTGATCAGGCGCTGCAGGTCGCGGATGTCGTTGCCCGCCGTGGCGCGCGCGCCGAAGGCCGGGCCGCCGATGTAGACGGCGTCGGCGCCATGGTTCACGGCCTCGATGCCGATGTCGGCATCGCGCGCGGGAGACAGGAGTTCGAGCTGGTGGGGCAGGAGGGACATGGGGCTTTGTGGTGTTCTGTGTTCGTACCCGCACCGGCGTGGGGGGCCGGGCGTCGGGCGCAATGCGGGGGAAACTGGCCCCCACGCTACCCTTGCTGCGCAAGGTCCGCTGCCCCCCAAGGGGGCCGCTTTTTGTCTTGGGGCGGTCCGGCGACGAAAACCTCGCAGCCCGTTTGCGGTGAGGCGCAGCATTATCGCCGCAGCCCCGAAAAAACGTGCGCCAGGGGGTATGCGCCCGATGCCCGGACGCGCAGCGCCGGTTTTTGCCTATCCTTTAGGATGCGCACTGCACGGGCCGGGCCGCCATGCCGGACACCCTGGCCCGTGCCTGCTCCGCCCTCTGCCTGGTGCGCTTTCGCTGCGCCAGTCCTTGACCGGCCGGGCAGCGCCAGACTGGCCACGCCGCAGCGGATTTCGCTGGCCAAGGCGCCGTTTCACTGATTGACCGTTTTTTCCAGGAGTTGCCATGCACGCCTCGATTCGCCATTTCCCGTGGGCCGGCCCGGCCCTGCTGTGCGCCATGCTGGGCAGCGGTGGCCTGGCCTGGGCGCTGCCGGGAAGCGGCCCGGCCAACGGGCAGGCGGCAGGGGCTTCCGCTGCGGCGGCTGCACCCGGTACGGCCGCTGCACCGGGTGCAGCCGATGCGCCCCTGGTGGTGCGCATTGCCCATGCCGGGCCGGTGTCCGGCCCCATTGCCAGCCTGGGCAAGGATGAGGAAAACGGCGTGCGCATGGCCCTGGACGATCTCAATGCCAAGGGCCTGGAGATCGGCGGGCGCAAGCTGCACTGGAAGCTGGAGGCCGGCGACGACGGCGGCGACCCCGGCCAGGCCGTGGCCCTGGCCCGGCGCCTGTGCGACAAGAAGGTGGCGGCCGTGGTCGGCCACCTGCAGTCGGGCACCACGCTGCCGGCCACGTCCATCTATCAGGACTGCGGCATCGTCATGGTCACGCCGGCGGCCAGCAACCCGGCCATCACCCAGTCGGGCTATGACACCACGTACCGCGTGATCGCCGACGACCGCGCCATGGTCGATGCGCTGGTGTCCCACGCCGTGGGCAAGCTGGGCGTCAAGCGCGTGGCCATCATCGATGACCGCTCGGCCTACGGCCAGGGCATCGTGGCGCTGTTCGAGGCCCAGGCGCGCGAGCAGGGCATCGAGATCGTGGACAAGCAGTACACCGGCGACAAGTCCACGGACTTCGTCCCCATCCTCACGGCCATCAAGGGCAAGAAGCCCGACGCCATCTTCTTCGGCGGCCTGGATGCCCAGGCCGGCCCCATGCTCAGGCAGATGGCCCAGCTGGCCATGGACAAGGTGCGCTTTCTGGGCGGCGACGGCCAGTGCACGCTGCGCCTGCCCGAGCTGGCCGGCAACGCGGCGCCGCTGCGCAACGTAACCTGCGCCGTCGGCGGCAGCCCGCTGGAGCGCATGCCGGGCGGCGCTGCCTGGAAGCAGCGCTATGACCAGCGCTTTGCCGACCAGTACCAGGTCTTCAGCCCCTACGCCTACGATGCCACCATGGTGCTGGCCCAGGCCATGGTGCGGGCCGACTCCATCCGGCCCGATGCCTATATCCCCTATCTGCGCCAGACCCGGTATGAGGGCGTGACGGCGCCGATTGCCTTCACGCCCCAGGGCGAGCTGCAGGCGCCGGTGGTCACGCTGTACCACTACGCGCAGGGCGTGCGCAAGGCGCTGCCCTGACGCGCTGACAACGTGGCTGCCGAACACCCTTTCTTGCCGCAGGCCGACGACGAGGCCTGGATGCGCGCCGCCCTGGAGCTGGCACGCGCCGCTGCCGGGGCGGGCGAGGTGCCCGTGGGCGCCGTCATCGTCAAGGACGGCGCCATCATCGGCCGGGGCCGCAACGCGCCCGTGGCCCACGGCGATCCCACGGCCCATGCCGAGGTGCTGGCGCTGCGCGATGCGGCCGCGCACCTGGGCAACTACCGGCTGGACGATTGCACGCTCTACGTGACCCTGGAGCCGTGCACCATGTGCAGCGGCGCCATGCTGCATGCGCGCCTGGGCCGCGTGGTCTATGGCGCGGCCGAGCCGCGCACGGGCGCGGCCGGATCGGTGCTGGACGTGTTTGCGCTGCCGCAGATCAACCACCACACGCAGGTGACGCGCGGCGTGCTGGCCGGCGAATGCGCGGCCCTGATGTCGGACTTCTTTCGCATGCGCCGCGCCGAGCAGCGCGCGGCCCAGCCGCATCCGCTCAAGGACACGGCGCTGCGCCATGCGGATTCCACCTTTGGCGGCTTTGCCCAGCCGCAGTGGCGCAGCGACCTGCCGGCGCTGGCAGGCCTGCGCCTGGCCGTGGTCGATGAAGGACCGCATGATGCACCGCTGACCTGGCTGTGCCTGCACGGCAGCCCGGCATGGGGCCAGCTGTTCCAGCCCATGCTGCCCGGGTGGCTCCAGGCCGGCCATCGCGTGGTCGTTCCCGACCTGCCGGGCTTTGGCCGCAGCGACCAGCCCAAGAAGGAGAAGGCGCACAGCGCGGCCTGGCATGTGCAAGTGCTGCGCGAGCTGGTGCTGGCGCTGGACCTGCGGAACATCGTGCTGGTCGGCCATGACGATGGCGTGCACCTGGGCCTGGCCGTGGCGCAGGCCGAGCCCGCACGTTTTTGCGGCGCCTGGCTCATGAATGCCTGGCCCGCAGGCCCGGCGCCCCATGCCTGCATGCAATGGTTTGCGCAGGCGGCGCGCAAGCCGTCATGGCCCGTGGGCCGCGCCATGCGCGAGGTGGGCGAGGAGGCCGGCGCACAGCCGCAGGCCTGGAACCTGCCGTTTTCCCAACCCGGCCACCGCGCCGCGCTGCAGGCCTGGCCCCGCGTGCGGGCCGAAATGCCTGCGCTGCCGATGGTGTTGCTGGCGCAGTGGAGCCAGCAGCAGCGCCTGTGGGTGCAAGGCGGCGAGCACGATGTGCTGCTGCCCGCGCCCGCATGGCGACAGGCCTGGCTGCAGGCGCTGCCACAGCTGCCGCCGGCGCAGCTGCGCCTATCCCCGTGCGGCCATTGGGTTCCCCTGTGCGCAGCCGGCATGGTGGCCGACGCTGTGGAATACTTCCGCCCATAGGCCAGCGCCGCCGGCCCCTTGCCGGGGCTGCGCGGCGCAAGGTCCCCGTCTTCACTCCCCTTGCAATATGGAGCATGCCGGCCAGGGCCGGCATGGAACCACCTTGGCCACTTCGCGCAGTTCCCGCACCCCCCGCAAAACGGCAGCCGCTACCGCTACCGTTTCAGCCCCCGTTTCTGCTCCCGCAGATCACTCGCACGAGCATGTGCATTCAGCCGACGGCCAGTGCTGCGCGCATGGCCACGGGCGTGTCGATGACCATGGGGATGCCCACGACCACGAGCATGTGCACGCCGCCGACGGCAGCTGCTGCGGCCACGCGCATGACCAGGGTCCGCGCCACATCTATATCTACTCGCCCGCCGGCGCCGTGCGCGACAAGGCCGGTTTCAAGCGGGCCGTGCGCCGCCTGGAGGCCATGGGCCACCAGGTGGAGATCGATGCCGATGCGCTGAGCAGCCACCAGCGCTTTGCCGGCGACGACGCCACGCGCCTGGCGGCCATCGACCGTGCGGCGGCCAGCGGTGCCGACCTGGCGCTGCCCACGCGCGGCGGCTACGGCCTCACGCGCATCCTGCCGGGCATCAAGTACAAGGCCGTGGCCAAGGCCATCGCAGGCGGCACGCGTTTCGTGGGCCTGAGCGACTTCACGGCGCTGTCGCTGGCCCTGCTGGCCAAGACCGGCGCCACCACCTGGGCCGGCCCGCTGCTGGTGCACGACTTCGGCCGCCCCGACGACGAGGGCGGCGTGGACGACATCATGCTGGACTGCTTCAACGACCTGCTCAGCGGCCAGGGCGAGGGCGCAGGCTGGCAGATGCCGAAGATCGGCCTGCGCGAAGACGGCAAGCCTGCCGTCAAGGACTTCTACATCAGCGGCGGCGCCACGCTGTGGGGCGGCAACCTGGCCGTGCTGGTGTCCCTGCTGGGCACGCCGTACTTCCCGCAGATCAAGGGCGGCATCCTGTTCCTGGAAGACGTGGGCGAGCATCCCTACCGCGTGGAGCGCATGCTGACCCA
Organism: Delftia sp. 11MD; assembly: GCF_050907895.1. Classification (NCBI taxonomy): domain Bacteria; kingdom Pseudomonadati; phylum Pseudomonadota; class Betaproteobacteria; order Burkholderiales; family Comamonadaceae; genus Delftia; species Delftia sp. 11MD. The sequence continues at coordinate 2,092,387 of NZ_CP194333.1, forward strand.
GCTGCTGCATGCGGGCGTGCTGGCCCAGCAAAAGGCCATCGTGTTCGGCCAGTTCAGCGAGTTCAAGCTCAGCTCGCATGACAAGGGCTTCAAGCTGCAGACCGTGATCGACTGGCTGCGCAGCCAGGTCAAGTGCCCCGTGCTGCAGGGCCTGCCCTACGGCCATGTGCCGACCAAGGTGATGCTGCCCGTGGGCGCGCCCGTGTCGCTGTCGGTCGAAGGGCGCGATGCGCTGATCTACTGGGGCCACGTGCACTGAGCGGCAAGGAGCAGACGGCATGCTGCAGATGTGGGAGTTCGCGGCCTACCCGCTGCTGGCGCTGATGTTCGTCGGCATCTTCACGCGCGAGGTGATCGCGCCGGCCTCGCGCAACCATTGCGACCGGCGCTGGCTGATCCTGTCCACGCTGCTGGGCCTGGGCACGCTGGCCACCACCTTGGCGGTAGGCCATCTGTTCTCGGACGGCATCCGCCGCCATGCGCTGCTGGACGTGGGCCGGCAATGGCCGGCCTGGGCCGTGGGCGCACTGAGCTTTGTGCTCACCAGCTTTGTCTTTTACTGGTGGCACCGCGCCACGCACCGGTCGGACACGCTGTGGCGCCTGTTCCACCAGCTTCACCACAGCGCGCCGCGCGTGGAGGCGCTCACGGCGTTTTTCGCCCATCCCATGGACACGGCCGCCGCCGTGCTGCTGAGCGCGCTGTCCAGCTACTGGGTGCTGGGGGCCAGCCCGCTGGCTGCCGCCTTTGCCATCGGCCTCACGGGGGCGTTCGACCTGTTCCTGCATGCCGACATCCGCACGCCGCGCTGGCTGGGATACATCGTGCAGCGGCCCGAGATGCACACCGTGCACCACCAGTACGGCCACCATGCGCAGAACTACGGCCTGCCCGTCTGGGATCTGCTGTTCGGCACCTGGGCCAATCCGGCCGAGCGGGTGGAGCGCCTGGGCTTTGATGCCGACAAGGCCGAGCGCGTGACCGACATGCTGCGCTGGCAAGACGTGCACAAGCAGAACTCCCCCTGAGGCGCTGCGCGCCTTCCCCCTCTCGCTTCGCGGGGGGGACTACAGCCTCGCTGCGGGGCGGCGCGGCCGGCGTAGGCCCTTGCTCGCTGTCCCTTGTTCTTGGCCGCGCCAGTTTTTGATGCTCTGTCCGGTGGCGGGGGGCTGACTGCTATTCGAGGTAGCGGCCGTTTTCCTTGCGGCGGGCGCGCATGCCGGTGCGCAGGAAGAGCACGGTGCCGCCTTGCTCGGCCAGCGGCGCGCGCGTGTCGCCGGACAGGTGGGCGTCCAGGCGCTGGGGCAGGTTCTCCAGCAGGGAGCGGATGGCGGACAGGTCGGTGTCGGCCGCTTCGGGGTGGTCGCGCACGAAGCCTTCAAGGTAGGCGCGGGCATCGGCCTGCAGCTGCTCGCGCGTGGTGGCCAGCGAGACGTAGCTGACACCGGCCTGGCCCGGCGCCTCGGTTCCCAGCAGGTAGCAGCCTATGTAGTCACCACGGGGCTGGCCCACGGGCGGGTCCTGGCTGAGCTTCTTCAAGAGGCTGAAAGGCCACATTCCTGGTACTTCCTGTTTCTGTCTGGCGCCCTGCATCCATTTGCGCAGGGCGGGCGCTGATTGTCGCCTGAAGGCGGGGCCAGACTTGCTGACGATTCGTCGTGAGCAATGTGAGCAATGGACCAGTTCATATGCTACAAACTGCAACACTACGATATGAAAAAAAGCAGGGGGAAGGGAGAAGAATGGGAATCATGCGAATCCTGAACTCGCGATGGTGGAGCGTGGGCGCCGTGGCGTTGGTCGGCTCGGCCCTGCTGGCCGGCAGCGCGGTGGCCATCTATGCCGTGCGCGTGCAGCCGGTGCTCGACGGACAGCTCACGCTGGCCGGCCTGGAGCAGCCCGTGCGTGTGCGGCGCGACGAGGCCGACATCACCCACATCAGCGCCTTCACGCCGCAGGACCTGTGGCGCGCGCTGGGCCATGTGCATGCGCAGGAGCGCGGCTGGCAGCTGGAGTTCAACCGCCGCCTGATGCACGGCACGCTGTCGGAGATCCTCGGGCCGGCCACGCTGGACACCGACAAGCTCATGCGTGCGCTGGACATACGCGGCGCGGCGCGGCGCCAGTACGCATCCCTGCCCGCCAACGCGCGGGAGGCGCTGCAGGCCTACAGCGAGGGCATCGCGGCCTTCTATGCGGCCCTGCCCATGCGCCAGCATCCGCAGGTGCCCGAATTCATGCTGCTGGGCACCACGCCGGGCGGAGGCGACAGCTCGGCCTGGGCGCCCGAGGACAGCGTGGGCTGGGCGCTGATGATGGCGCTGGACCTGGGCGGCAACTGGGGCAACGAGTTCGCGCGGCTGGCCGCGCTCTCGCAACTGGACACACAGCAGCTGTGGCAGCTGATGCCGCCCTATCCGGGCGAGGCGCCGGCCACCGCCACCGATCTGGCCGCGCTTTACCGAGGGCTGGGCGTGTACCGCCAGGAGGCACAGGCGGCGTCTGCGCCCAAGGTGGCTGCTGCCGGCGAGGCGAGCGATGCCTGGGCCCGCTGGTCCCGCGACATGGTGCGCGATGCGGGCACCAACGACGGCAAGGGCAGCAACAACTGGGTGCTGTCGGGTAGCCGCACGGTCAGCGGCAAGCCCCTGTTGGCCAACGATCCCCATCTGGGCCTGAGCGCGCCCGCCATCTGGTACTACGCGCGCCTGCAGTCGCCCGCCGGCCATGCGCAGGACGGCACGCCGCTGGCGCCCATCGATGTGGTGGGGGCCACCCTGCCGGGCCTGCCCTTCGTGGTGCTGGGGCGCACGCGCGAGGTGGCCTGGGGCTTTACCAACACCAATCCCGATGTGCAGGATCTGTACCTGGAGCAGATCGATCCAGGCAACCCGGGCCGCTACCGCACGCCGGACGGCTGGGCGCCTTTCACCGAGCGCAGCGAGCGCATCAGGGTCAAGGGCCGGGCCGATGTGCAGCTCACGCTGCGCAGCACGCGCCACGGTCCCGTGATCAGCGATGTGCAGCCCCAGTACGAGGCCGTGCTCGACAAGCGCCGCTACGCCGTGGCCCTGCGCTGGGCGGCGCTGGACACCGACAACCTCACCGTGCAGGCCGGCCTGCGCGCCAACGAGGCGCGCAGCGTGGCCCAGCTGTTCGAGGCCTTTGCCGACTACCACTCGCCCATGCAGAGCATCGTCGCGGCCGATGTCCATGGCGACATCGGCTTCAAGGCCGCAGGCCGGGTGCCGCTGCGCGCGGCCGACAACGACCTGCGCGGCGTGGCGCCCGCGCCGGGCTGGGAGGCACGCTACGACTGGCAGGGCTGGCTGCCCTACGACCAGGCCCCGCAGGACGATGGAACGGCGCAGGGCTATCTGGCCACCGCCAACCAGCGCATCACGCGCGAGGGCTATGCCCACTTCCTCACCCAGGACTGGAGCCTGCCGTACCGGCACCAGCGCATCACCGAACTCATCGATGCGAAGGACAGGCACGACGTGGTCAGCATGGCCTCCATCCAGAACGACCAGACCTCGCTGGCCGCCCGCGCCCTGCTGCCGCAAATGCTCAAGGCCCTGGACGAAGCGCCGGCCACACATCCGCTGGCCGGGCAGGCGCGCCGGGTGATGGCGCAGTTCGACGGCCGCATGGATGCCGCGCAGGCCGCGCCCCTGATCTTTGCCGCCTGGGTGGACGAACTCACGCGCGGCCTGGTGATCCCGCGCATTGGCGCCCAGACCTTTGCGGCCACCTATGGCAAGCGCGATTACCGCGCGGGCATCGAAGGCATGCTGGAGCGCCGCGATGGCTGGTGGTGCGCAGCGGCGGGCTGCAGCGCCCAGGTCAGCCAGGCGCTGGACCGGGCGCTGGCGCGCCTGCAGGCCACGCAGGGCAGCGACCTGGGCCGCTGGCGCTGGGGCGCGGTGCATGCGGCCCTGAGCAGCCACCGGCCGCTGGGCAGCGTGGGGCTGCTGGCGGGCATCTTCAATGTCAGCGTGCCTTCGGGCGGCGACAGCTACACCGTCAACGTGGGCCAGTACCTGCCCGGCGATGCCAGGGCGCCGTTCGCCAACCGCCATGCGGCATCGCTGCGCGCCATCTACGACCTGGCCGAGCCCGAGCGCTCGCTGTTCATCTACCAGACCGGCCAAAGCGGCGTGGCCCTGTCCAGCCGCTATGCGGACATGTCTGCCGAATGGGCCGACGGCCGCTACCGGCCGCTGCAGATGGCGCCCGCGCGCTGGCGCCATTCCATGATGCTGCGGCCCCAGTAGGTTGCAGCAGGCTGCAGCAGCGGCGCGCGCAGGCCTCAGGTGCCGAGGAATTGCTCGATCAGCCCGGCCACGGCCGCCGGCTGGTCGTGGTGCAGCATGTGGCCGGCGTCCCGGACCACGGCCGTGCGGCAGTCGGCAATCTGCCCGATGCGCTCGTGGTACTCGGCCAGCGTGTAGCGGTCCTTCCACCACATGCCCAGGCTGTCGTCGCTGGCCTCGACGGCCAGTACCGGCGCCGTGATCGCCCGGTACAGGGCCAGGATTTCTTCCACGCGGAACAGCTGGGCGCTGATGAGCTTGTGCGCCGTGTCGCCCAGGATTTCCCAGCGGCCCTGCGCATTGGGCGCCGCCCAGTGGTGGGCCAGCCACAGCGCCTTGTCCTCGGGCAGGCGGCGGTTGGTCTTCATCAGCCGGCGCGCCACGTCCTGCACGCTGTCATAGCTCTTGAGTTCCATGCCGCCGCTGCGCAGCTGGCGCAGCTCGTCCATCCACTGCGCATAGCGCGCAGGCGCCTGGTCTGGCCGGGTGGCCGGCATGCCGAAGCCTTCGAGGTTGACCAGCCGGCGTATGCGCGCAGGCCGCGCGCCCGCATACATCATGGACACGTTGCCGCCCATGCTGTGGCCCACCAGGTCCACGGGCGTATCGCCCGCCAGGGTGTCCAGCAGATGGTCCAGGTCGCCCAGGTAGTCGGCAAAGTCATGCCGGTCGGCAGGCCAGGCCGGCCGGCTCAGGCCGAAGCCGCGCCAGTCCGGCGCAATGATGCGGCGCCCCGCCATGAAGGCCTCGCCAAAGGCATCGACCACGAACTGGTAGGAGGCCGCCACATCCATCCAGCCGTGCACCAGCACCAGCGGCGCCAGCGCGGGATCGCCATCTACGGGTCCCCACTCGCGCACGTGGTACTCCATGGTGCGCACCGGCACCATGCGCGAGCGCCAGGGGCGTGTGGGAGCGTAGATGGGCGCTTCTTCAGCGGCCGTGGCGGGGAGGGAAGAGGGGGCTTGCAGCATCCCGCCGATTATTCCGGTTTGCTGCTGTGCAGCAGTCAGGGGCGGGACAGCGGTGGCGCGGGATTTCCCTGTGGCGGCAGACCCGCAGGTAGTAACCCGAGCGCCGCCGCCGCTGATGCACGGCATCAGAAACAATGATTGGCCGGCCGGGCCGGCGCTGCCTACAGTGGGTTGCAGATTGACCGCACAACAACCCTAAGGAGACAGCAATGCAGCAACGCAGATGGCTGACGGCCGCCATGGCCGCAGGATTGTGGGGCGCCGCCATGGCGGCGCAGGCCGGCACGGTGACGGTGCTGACCTCGTTTCCCAAGGAGCTGACCACGGCCTACCAGAAGGCCTTCGAGGCGGCCAATCCGGGGATCAAGATCGAGATCCTGAACAAGAACACCACGGCCGCCGTGGCCTATGTGCGCGAGCTGCCCGAGGGCCAGCGGCCCGACATCATGTGGGCCAGCGCCCCTGATGCCTTCGAGGTGCTGGCGCGCAACAAGCTGCTGACCGCCGCGCCCGAGACGCGCAATCCGGCCGCGCCCGCCAAGATCGGCAACTACCCGCTCAACGACCCGCAGGGCCTGTACTACGGCCAGGCGCTGGCAGGCTACGGAATCATGTGGAACACGCGCTACCTGAAGGCGCACAAGCTGGCGGCGCCCAAGGAGTGGAGCGACCTGACGCGGCCCGAGTACTTCGGCCACATCGCCATCTCCTCGCCCTCGCGCTCGGGCACCACGCAGCTGACGGTGGAGACCATCCTGCAGGGCGAGGGCTGGGACAAGGGCTGGCGCCAGCTGCTGTCCATGATGGGCAACGCCGCCGCCGTGACCGACCGCAGCTTTGCCGTGCCCGATGGCGTGAACAACGGCCAGTACGGCATAGGCATCGTGATCGATTTCTTCGGGCTGGCGGGCAAGTACTCGGGCTTCCCGGTGGACTTCGCCTATCCGGCGATGACGGCCGTGGTGCCGGCCAACATCGCGCTGATCGCGGGCGCCAAGAATGCCGACGAGGCGCGCAAGTTCATGGCCTTCACCATGTCGGTGCCCGGCCAGCAGCTGCTGTTCGACCCCAAGATCAGCCGCCTGCCCATCCTGCCCTACAACCAGCTGAAGGCGCCGGCCGGCTACCCCGTGCCGCAGGAGGTGGCGCAGCGCGCCAAGGTGCAGTTCGATGCCAATCTGTCCGAGTCGCGCTATGCCGTGGTGATCAGCCTGTTCGACCAGATGGTGACCTTCCGCCTCAAGGAGCTGCAGGCGGCCACGCGCGCCATCCAGGAGGCGCACAAGGCCCTGCAGGCCAAGCCCAATGCCAAGGGGCAGGAGCTGCTGGCGCAGGCGCGCGACATCGCCTACTCGCCGCTGGTGGGCGAAGCCAATGTGAAGGACGAGCAGTTCCTGGAGCTGTTCCGCAAGAGCCGGCGCGATGTGGCCGTGTCCAAGGAGCTGACGGGCCTGGAGCAGATGTGGGCCGACAAGGCGCGTGCCAACTACGAGCGCGCGGCCAAGCTGGCGGCCGAGGCGCGCGGCCTGGCCCGGTAGGTGGCGCAGTAGGTGGCGTGGTAGGTGGCGCAGGGGCCCGGCACCGGGCGCCTGCATGCACTCCCCTTGACAGTCTCTTTCGCTGCGGAGCATTCGCATGAGCATCGATTCCATGGCGGCGCCCGGCGCCGCCCCCCTTGCTGCGCGCGCACGGCGCATTCCGTCGGGCTGGGGGCCGTGGCTGGCCTTCGCGCTGATCCTGGCCTTTTTGCTGGCCTTTCTCATCGTGCCCGTGGGCATGGTGGTCTACACGGCCTTCGTCAATGAGGGCGGCGGGCTCACGCTGGGGCACTTCGGCAATTTCTTCGGCCAGACCGTCTTCCGCGAGTCGTTCTTCAACAGCCTGGGCGTGTCCCTGGCCAGCGTGTTCTTCGCCAGCCTGATCGCCGTGCCGCTGGCCTACCTGACGGTGCGCTTCGAGTTCCGGGGCGCGCTGCTGATACAGACGCTGGGCGTGCTGCCGCTGATCATGCCGCCCTTCGTGGGGGCGGTGGCGCTGCAGCTGATCTTCGGGCGCAGCGGCTCGGTCAACCTGCTGCTGGACGACTGGTTCGGCTTCACCGTGCCCATCATGGAGGGGCTGACGGGCGTGATCTTCGTGGAGAGCATCCACTACTTCCCGTTCATCTTGCTCAACCTCGTGGCGGCCATGCGCAATATCGACGGGGCCATGGAGGAGTCGGCGCTGAACCTGGGCTCGCGTGGATTCCGGCTGTTCCGGCGCGTGATCTTTCCGCTGGCCATGCCCGGCTACCTGGCGGGCGCGGCCCTGGTGTTCGTGAAAGTGTTCGACGACCTGGGCACGCCGCTGGTGATGGGCGTGACCAATATGCTGGCGCCCCAGGCCTATCTGCGCATCACCTCGGTGGGGCTCGATGATCCGCTGGGCTATGTGATCAGCGTGATCATGATCGCGTTCTCCATCGTCGCCCTGTGGCTGGCTGCGCGGGTGATGAAGGGCAAGGACTACGCCACGCTGCAAAAGGGCGGAAGCGCGCTGCAAAAGCGCCGGCTGTCGGCCTGGGAGGCGCTGCTGGCCTATGGCTGGATCGCCCTGGTGCTGCTGGTGGTGCTGGCGCCGCACATCGGCATCTTGCTGATGTCGTTCTCCAAGGTCTGGAGCTTCTCGGTGCTGCCCGACAGCTATACGCTGGAGCACTACGCCACGGTGTTCACCGACTCGGGCTACATGATCGGCAACACGCTGCTGTACTGCCTGATGGCGGCGGGCATCGACGTGGTGATCGGCACCGCCATCGCCTACCTGATCCTGCGCACCCGGCTGCCTGCCCGGCAGTGGCTGGACTACCTGGCCTCGGTGGCGCTGGCGATTCCGGGGCTGGTGCTGGCCATCGGCTACCTGCGGCTGTTCAAGGGCGTGAACCTGCCCTTCACCGATACGCCCATCGTCACCACCTGGGTGCTGATCATGCTGGCCTATGCGGTGCGGCGGCTGCCGTATGCGCTGCGCTCGTGCATGGCGGCGCTGCAGCAGGTGCACATCTCGCTGGAGGAGGCCGCGCAAAGCCTGGGCGCGGGCCGCACCAGCGTGATACGGCGCGTGATGGTGCCGCTGATGGCCGGCGGCATCCTGGCCGGCTTCGTCACCAGCTTCATCACGGCGGCGGTGGAGCTGTCGGCCACCATCATGCTGGCCTCGGCCCAGAGCCAGGCGCCCATGAGCTACGGCATCTACCTGTACATGCAAAGCATCTCGGGGCGCGGGCCCGGTGCGGCATTGGGCGTGCTGGCCGTGGTCGTGGTCGGCCTGGGCACGTATTTCTCGCACCGCTTCGTGGAGCGCTCGCGCGCCACCGTGCAATCGACTTCGGAGTGAAACGCCATGCACCTGGACCCTGTCTCCCTCGAATGCAGGCACATCAGCCTGAGCTACGGCAGCAACGAAGTGCTGCGCGACGTCAACCTCAAGATCGAGCCCGGCGAGTTCTTCGCGCTGCTGGGGCCTTCGGGCTCGGGCAAGTCCACGCTGCTGCGGCTGATCGCGGGCTTCAACCGGCACCAGCGCGGCGAGCTGCTGGTGGGCGGGCAGGACATCACGGGCGTGCCGCCGCATGCGCGCAACATCGGCATGGTGTTCCAGAACTACGCGCTGTGGCCGCACATGACGGTGTACGACAACGTGGCCTTCGGCCTGGTCGAGCGCCGCGAAAGCCGCGACACCATCCGCCGCAAGGTGGGCGAGGTGCTGGAGCTGGTGGGCCTGTCGCAGTACGCGCAGCGCCGCCCGGGCCAGCTGTCGGGCGGGCAGCAGCAGCGCGTGGCGCTGGCGCGCACCGTGGTGATCGCGCCCAAGCTGCTGCTGCTGGACGAGCCGCTGTCCAACCTCGACAAGCAGCTGCGCGTGCAGATGCGCGAGGAACTGCGCAGCCTGCAGCGCAAGCTGGGCCTGACCACCATCTTCGTCACCCACGACCAGGAAGAGGCCATGACCACGGCCGACCGCATGGCCGTGCTCGACAAGGGCGTGCTGCAGCAGGTGGGCTCGGCGGCCGGGCTGTACGACTATCCGGCCAACCGCTTCGTGGCGGGCTTTGTCGGCACGGCCAATGTGCTGGAGGGCGAGGTGCTGCCGACGACAGGCGAGTCGCTGGTCTTCAAGGTGCCGGGCCTGGGCACGCTGACCCTGCCGCGCCCGGCCCAGCCGCCCGTGCCGGGGCGCGCAGCGCTGGCCTTCCGGCCGCACCAGGTGCAGATTGCGGTGCGCGACGATGCGGGCGATGCCTCGCGCGTGTGGGTGGAAGGGCAGATCGAGAGCGCCGAATTCCTGGGCGAGTTCTCGCGCTACCGCGTGCGCGTGGGCGAGGTGGCGGTGGTCGCCGACCAGGCGCACTACGCGGGCATTACCATGTTCCCCATGGGCATGCCGGTGCGCCTGGGCATCGAGCCCACGCAGCTGCGCTACCTCGATGAGTGAACGATGAGACGGCTAGGGATGTTCCCTGACACCCGGGCCTGCCCGGGCCGCAGGCCCTGGCGCCTGCGCTAGGCTGGCCGCCCATGGAGATGTATCAGCTGCGCGCCTACGTCACGGCGGCCACGCTGGGCAGCGTCACGCGCACGGCCGAGGCCCTGCACCTGACGCAGCCCGCCATCACGGCCCAGATCAAGGCGCTGGAGGAAGAGCTGGGCGTGGCGCTGTTCGACCGGCGCCCGGGCCGCATCAGCCTCACGCGGGCCGGCGAGGCCCTGATGGAGCCCGCCCGGCAGGTGCTGGATGCGGCAGGACGGCTGCAGGGCCAGGCCCGCGAGCTGCAGGGCGAGGTCACCGGCCAGCTGCTGCTGGGCACGGTGGCCGACCCCGAGGCGCTGCGCCTGGGCTCGCTGCTGCATGGCCTGGTGGAGGCGCTGCCGCTGCTGGACATCAAGACACGCCAGGGCTGGGCCGAGGAGCTGCGCGCGCAGGTCGCGGCCGGCGGCCTGCAGGGCGCGTTCTACATCGGCGCCCACATGCCGCGCGACCTGGGCGCGCTGGTGCTGCAGACACTGCACTACCGCGTGGCGGCGCCGCCCGCGCTGCGCGAGCGCGTCCTGCAATCGGGCTGGAAGGACCTGGCGCAACTGCCCTGGATCGGCGCGCCAGCGCAGCACCATGAGCAGGCCCTGCTGCTGGCGCTGTTCGCCCGCCAGGGGCTGAGCCCCAATCAGATCGTGGAAAGCGATGCCGCCGCCGCGCCCGAGAGCCTGGTGCGCGCCGGCCTGGGCCTGGCGCTGCTGCGCGAGGACCGCGCCCTGGCCGCGGCCGAGCATGGCTGCGTGGCCATCTGGCCGCATGCGCGCGTGTCGGCGCAGCTGGGCTTCATCCACCCGCGCGAGGCCGAGCACGACCCGGCCCTGGTGGCCACGCTGTCGCAGCTGCGCAGGGTCTGGGGGTTGACCGAGGTTCAGGCGGCGGCGCCGCCGCCGGCCTGAGGGGTGCCTGCCTGGACGATGGCCTCGACCAGCGCATCGAGGCTGCCCTGGCGTTCCTGCTCGCCCACCTCGAACAGCTCCAGCACGCCGGTGCCGCGCAGGATGGCGAAGGCCATGGCCGCAAAGCCCTGGGGGCGGGGATGGTGGGCCGCGATCTCGGGGAAGACGTCCAGGAAGCGGGTGTAGAACACGCTGTCCACATGTACCCGGCGCGCGTCCACGCGGTCGAACAGCGAGGGGGAGGCCTTGCAGCCGAAGAACATGCTCCAGGCCGCCTGGTAGTTGGCCGCGCCGAAGATGTTGTCCCAGGCCAGGGTGACGAAGGCCTCGGCACGCTCGCGCAGGGGCAGGGCCTTGTCGGGCCAGACCGTGCCCTGGTCGCTCAGCGGCTCCATGACCTCGATGACCAGCCGCTCCATCAGCGCGTCGCGGCTCTCGAAGTGGTGCTGCAGCGCGCCCAGCGACACATCGGCGCCGCGCGCGATGGCCTGCAGCGTGGCGCTCTTGAAGCCGCCCTCGCGCAGCAGCGCCAGGGCGGAGTCGATGATCTTGCGTTGCGTTGTCTCCACACGCTCGGTCTGCGGCGTGCGTGCGCGCCGCTGCGTGGCGGACGTCGTCATGTTCTGGGCTCCAGAGGGCAAAAAAATAATAGTAGATTGTTTTTGTTTGTTGCGGGCGTTCAACCGTTGCCGCAGTGCGGCATGGCGGGCGGCAATGCGTCGATGGCCTTCGCTACTCCTTCTTCTTGGGCTTGTCCATAGGGATAAATTACAAGAAATAATAATTTATTGTTTTTTATAGTTGATACCCATCAACAAGGGGCGCACAAGGCCCCGTATTCCAACAGGCACCCCACGAGGAGACATTGCCGTGAAGACCACCGAAGTGTTCCAACCCCTGCGCCGCCGCGCGCCTTGCTGAGAGCCGGAGCACCCCCTTGATGCACAGTTCTTCTTCGCAGGGCCATCTGGAGCGCAGGCTCAAGAACCGCCATATCCAGCTCATCGCGCTGGGCGGCACCATCGGCACGGGCCTGTTCCTGGGCTCGGCCGGCATCATCGAGCTGGCCGGCCCGTCCGTGCTGCTCGGCTACGCCATTGGCGGGCTGATCATCTTTTTCATCATGCGTTTCCTGGGCGAGATGCTGGTCGAGGAGCCCAACGCGGGCTCGTTCAGCTATTTCGCCAACCGTTACCTGGGCCGCTTCGCGGGCTTTCTGGCGGGCTGGAACTGTGTGGCGCTGTATGTGCTCGTGGGCATGCTGGAGCTGACGGCCGCAGGCAAGTTCATCCAGTTCTGGTGGCCCGGCATACCCACCTGGGTGACGGCGGCGGTGTTCTTCGTGCTGATCAACGGCGTGAACTTCATCAACGTCAAGGCCTATGGCGAGTTCGAGTTCTGGTTCGCGCTGATCAAGATCGTGGCCGTGATGGCCATGATCGGCGCAGGCCTGTATTTGCTGTTCAGCGCCGACCGGCCCGAGCAGACCGTGCGCAACCTGTGGACGCACGGCGGCTTCTTCCCCAACGGCTTCTCAGGCCTGGTGATGGCCTTCGCCTTCATCATGTTCGCCTTCGGCGGCGTGGAGATGCTAGGCTTCGCGGCGGCCGAGACCGACCAGCCGCGCACCGTCATCCCCAAGGCCGTGAACCAGCTGATCTACCGCGTGCTGGTGTTCTACATCGGCTCCATGGCCGTGCTGATGTCGCTGATGCCGTGGACCGACCTGCTGGGCCAGCTCAAGGCCGGCGGCGACACCTACAGCAGCAGCCCCTTCGTGCTGGTGTTCTCGGGCCTGGGCGAGAACGTGGCCGCCCACCTGCTGAACTTCGTGATCCTCACGGCCACGCTGTCGGTCTACAACAGCATGGTCTACAGCAACAGCCGCCTGCTGTACGGCATGGCCAGCGAAGGCAATGCACCGCGCTCGCTGATGCAGGTCAACCGCCGCGGCGTGCCGGTGCGGGCCATCGTCTATCCGGCCATCTTCACGGCGCTGGCCATCGTGCTGAACTATGTGGCGCCGGCCGGCGTGCTGGAGCTGCTGATGTCGCTGATCGTGGCGGCCCTGGTGATCACCTGGACCATCATCATCGTGGCGCACTGGCGCTTTCGCCGGGCCCATGCGGCACGCGGGACCGTGCTGGGCTTTCCCGCACCGGCCGCGCCGCTGACCAATGCCATCTGCCTGGCCGCCATGGCCCTGGTGGTGGGCGTGATGCTGCTGACACCGTCGGTGCGGTCCTCCGCGCTGGCCATTCCGATCTGGGTCCTGGTGGTCTACGGGGCCTATCGCCTCGTGTTCCGCCAACGTCCCACGCCTGTGCTGGAATCCGTACTGGAACCCGCGCACATCCCCCGTTGAAACCTTCAAGGAGAACCAACCATGGCAGACCTGTTCGACAACCCGATGGGCCTGATGGGCTTCGAATTCGTGGAATTCGCATCGCCCACGCCCGGCGTGCTGGAGCCGCTGTTCGAGAAGCTGGGCTTCACGCTGGTGGCCAGGCACCGTTCCAAGAACGTGCTGCTGTACCGCCAGGGAGGCATCAACTTCATCATCAACAATGAGCCGGGACAGGCCGCCTATTTCGCGGCCGAGCACGGCGCCTCGGCCTGCGGCCTGGCCTTCCGCGTCAAGGATGCGCACCAGGCCTACAAGCGCGCGCTGGAGCTGGGCGCGCAGCCCGTGGAAATTCCCACCGGCCCCATGGAATTGCGCCTGCCGGCCATCAAGGGCATCGGCGGCGCGCCGCTGTACCTGATCGACCGCTTCGACGAAGGCAAGTCCATCTACGACATCGACTTCGAGTTCCTGCCCGGCGTGGACCGCAACCCCAAGGGCCACGGCTTCCAGGTGGTGGACCACCTGACGCACAACGTCTACCGCGGCCGCATGACCTACTGGGCGGACTTCTACAGCAAGCTGTTCAATTTCCGCGAGATCCGCTACTTCGACATCTCGGGCGAGTACACCGGCCTGGCCTCCAAGGCCATGACGGCGCCCGACGGCCTGATCCGCATTCCGCTGAACGAGGAATCGCGCCAGGGCGGCGGCCAGATCGAGGAATTCCTCATGCAGTTCAACGGCGAGGGCATCCAGCACATCGCGCTGCTGACGGACAACCTGCTGGACTCCATCGACCAGCTGCAGATGGCCGGCATTCCGCTGCTGACCGCGCCCAACGACATCTACTACCAGAACCTGGAAGGCCGCCTGCCCGGCCACGGCCAGCCCGTGGGCGAGCTGCAGGCGCGCGGCATCCTGCTGGACGGCACGACCGAGGGCGGCCAGCCGCGCCTGCTGCTGCAGATCTTCTCCCAGCCCATGCTGGGCCCCGTGTTCTTCGAGTTCATCGAGCGCAAGGGCAACTACCGCGAAGGCTTCGGCGAAGGCAATTTCAAGGCCCTGTTCGAGTCCATGGAGCGCGACCAGATCAACCGCGGCGTGCTGCAGACCGAGGCACCGCAGGGCGCCTGATCCCGACGGACGCAACGCGCCCGCCCGGCCCTGGCCGGGTGGGCGCGCTGTCGTCAGGGTAAACACGGGCGGCCCTACACTCGGTGCCCATGAATTCCCCCTCGATGCAACCGGTGGCGCTCGGTCAAAGCGCATTGCAAGTCAGCCCCATCTGCCTGGGCACCATGACGTTCGGCGAGCAGGTCGGCGAGGCCGAGGCCTTTGCCATCATGGACCGCGGGCTGGAGCGCGGCGTGGACTTCTTCGACACGGCCGAGATGTATGCCGTGCCCGCACGCGCCGAAACCTGCGGCGCCACCGAAACCATCATCGGCCGCTGGTTCGCCCAGCGCCCTGGCGCGCGCGCCAGGGTCGTGCTGGCCACCAAGGTGGCCGGTCCTTCGCGGGGCATGCCCTGGGTGCGCGAGGGCAAGGGCATGACGGCGGCCGACATCGCCGCCTCCTGCGAAGGCAGCCTGCGCCGCCTGGGCACGGACGTGATCGACCTCTACCAGATCCACTGGCCCGAGCGCAACGTGCCGGCCTTCGGCCAGCTGTACTACGACCCGGCCAAGGAAAGCTCGCAGACCGGCATCCATGAGCAGCTTGAGGCGCTGGGCCGCCTGGTCCGGGAAGGCAAGGTGCGCCACATCGGCCTGTCCAACGAAACCCCCTGGGGCGTGCACGAATTCGTGCGCCTGGCCGAGCAGCACGGCCTGCCGCGCGTGGCCTCGGTGCAGAACGCCTACTGCCTGCTCAACCGCAGCTGGGAAAACGGCATGGATGAAAGCTGCCACCGCCTGGGTGTCTCGCTGCTGGCCTATTCGCCGCTGGCCTTCGGCCTGCTCACGGGCAAGTTCGACGTGCATGCTCCCACCGATCCCGCTGCGCCGCAGGCCGCACGCATTGCGCGCTACGAGTCCGTGCGCAAGCAGCGCTGGGGCCGGCCCGAAGCCCTGGCCGCCGCGCGCCGCTACAACGCGCTGGCGCGCGAGCACGGCATGACGCCCACGCAGCTGGCGCTGGCGTTTTGCTACACCAAGTGGCAGGTGGCCAGCACCATCATCGGCGTGACCTCGGTGGCCCAGCTCGATGAGGACCTGAACGCCTGGGGCACGCAACTGTCGCCCGAACTGCTGTCGGCCATCGACGCCATCCGCTGGGAAGTGCGCGACCCTGCGCAATAGGCCTCGGCCCTGCGCCTTCAGCGGCTGCACTCGCCCTTGAGCGCAGCGGCCGCCAGCATGGGCAGGCTCAGCAGGCCCATGCCGCCGCCCTTGAACTCGCCCTTCATGCAGTCGCCCTGGGCGGCCTCGCGCATGCCGCTGGCCAGCGGGTCCTCGCGCTGCGCATGGATCTGGGGCCTGACCAGGCCTTGCCGGGCCGCCGACTGCACGGCCTCGCGGCCTGCGGCCGAGTCCAGCAGGCGGCCCATGGCCCTGGCGCTGCGCGCGGCGTCCGGAGCGGCCTCGGTGTCGGCGAGCACAGGCGCTTGCGCGGCGGCTGTCGCGGCCTGCTCCGTGGCCTTTGCAGCCCCTGCGCCTTGCCTTGAAGGCGGTGCGACGGCGGCAGTGTCCGGCCGTCGCGTAGGCGGGGACGCGGGCGCGGGCGCCGGTCCGGGCCGGGCAGCCGCTGGAGCAGGAGAGGGGGCCGGCGTCGGCGCCTCGACCCAGACCACCTGAAGGCGGTGCGCCTCGGCCTGCCCGGTGCCGGGCCGCGCAATGTCCGGGGCCAGACCCTGCCACAGCAGCGCCCCATGCAGCAGCAGCGACAGCAGCAGGCCCGCGATCAGCCGCAGCCGCCCGCTGCTCAAGCCTCGGGCCCTGCCACCCATTCCAGCAGGTCACCGGGCTGGCACTGGAGCGCCTCGCAGATGCGCTCCAGCGTGTCGAAGCGCACGCCGCGCACCTTGCCGCTCTTGAGCAGGGAAATATTCTGTTCGGTGATGCCGACCATCTCGGCCAGTTCGCGCGAACGCATCTTGCGGCGCGCCAGCATCACATCGAGGTGGACGATGATGGGCATGCTCAGACGAAGCCCGCGTTCTCGTCGGCGATGCGCCGCGCCTGCAGCATCACATGGGCGATGGAGACCAGCACCACGCCGAGCAGGACCAGCAGGCCATCGTGCCAGTACAGGCCCAGCGTGACGAAGCGCTGCCCTGGCGGATTGCCCATGCTGGCGGCCACCGACATCAGCGCGCGCGTGAAGGGCAGGGCCAGCGCGCCCGCCAGCACCGTCCAGGCAAAGCGCATCAGGGCGTGCTGCGCCTGCTGGCCGAAGACACGGCCCTGCAGGTACTCGCCGAACAGTGTCCACAGCTGGCGCAGCGCATACAGGCCGCAGCCCACGGGCAGCAGGCTGACCAGTGCGGTGCGCCAGCGCGCAGCCATGTCCAGCGGCTGGCCGGGCGGCATGCCCAGCAGGCCTTGCGCCTGGCCCGAAAGATCTTGCGGCGACAGCAGGGCGGCTACCGGCAGGGCCAGCAGCGCGACGGCACCGAGGGCAATCAGGATGCGCGCCGCCTGGGAGTGGCGCCTGAGGGCGTTGCCTGCGGCGTGGGGCGTATAGTTCATGGCACAGCCTTGTATTGATGAATCGATAAAAAATTATTGTAAAACGATAAAAAATTCATGTCCAAGAAAAACTCTCATGTCAGCGAGACACCGGCCACCCAACTGCTGCGCGCGCACAAGGTGGAGTTCACCGAGCACCCCTATGAGTACCTGGAACACGGCGGCACCGAGCACAGCGCGGCCAGCCTGGGGCTGGACGAGCACATGGTGGTCAAGACCCTGGTGATGCAGGACCAGGACGCCAGGCCGCTGATCGTGCTCATGCATGGCGACTGCAAGGTCTCCACCAAGAACCTGGCGCGGCAGATCGGCGCCAAGAGCGTGGAGCCCTGCAAGCCCGAAGTCGCCAACCGCCACAGCGGCTACCTGGTCGGCGGCACCTCGCCCTTCGGCACGCGCCGCGACATGCCGGTCTATATCGAAGAGAGCATCCTGGCGCTGCCGCGCATCGCCATCAACGGCGGGCGCCGGGGCTTTCTGGTGCAGCTGGACCCGCAGGTCTGCGTGCAGCTGCTGGATGCACGGCCCGTGCACTGCGCGCTGGCAGAATAGATGCCCTGAAGAAATGAACACGACTTGCGCCCACGGGAAGGCGGCCGCCGCCTCCACCGGGTTCGCGCAGGTCCTGATGAAAAACATGTGTCGGCGATCAGGGAGGGCGGGCCATCAGGGCCGGCCGGATCGCGCGCCGGCGCTCCACAGACCGGCCAAGGATTTCAATTGAACGCGCTCTACCCCCTTCTCGCCACCGTGGCGGCCTACCTGATCGGCTCGCTGTCGTTCGCCGTCATCGTCAGCCGGGCCATGGGCCTGAATGATCCGCGTACCTATGGCAGCGGCAACCCCGGCGCCACCAATGTGCTGCGCTCCGGCAGCAAGGCGGCAGCGGCCGTCACCCTGCTGCTGGACGCCGCCAAGGGCTGGCTGCCCGTGGCCCTGGTGCAATGGTTCGGCAGCCGCTTCGGCATGGGAGATGGCACGGTGGCCATGGTGGCGCTGGCTGCCTTCCTGGGCCACCTGTACCCGGTGTTCTTCCGCTTCAAGGGCGGCAAGGGCGTGGCCACGGCCCTGGGCGTGTTGCTGGGCATCAGCGTCTGGCTGGGCCTGGCGGTGGCGCTGACCTGGCTGATCATTGCCGTGTTCTTCCGCTATTCCTCGCTGGCGGCCCTGGTGGCCTCCGTGTTCGCTCCCGTCTACTACCTGCTGTGCAGCGGCGTGGTCTGGTATGCCGAGACACCGATTGCCGCCGCCATCGTCGCCATGGCGGCCCTGCTGATCTGGCGCCACCGCGAGAACATCCAGCGCCTGATGGCCGGCAAGGAATCCAGGCTGGGCAGCAAGAAGGCCGACCCGGCAGCCGCCGCGGCCAAGCCCGGCACGGCCAAAGGCAAGCCGCATTGACCGTCGTCGCCGCGCCGCGCACCACGGGCGCAGCTTGCGTGCGGGGCGTGGCCGGCCGGTCACGCTCCAGGCCCTCTCTTCACTGACGACCTTCACACATGGCATCCAGTCCATCGCAGCGCGTGTACCGCGCACCATGCCCCGGCTGCGGCGCGCCCGTGGAATTTGCCAGCGCCCAGGCCAGCTATGCCGTCTGCGAGTTCTGCCGCAGCACCGTGGTGCGCCAGGGCGATGTGCTGCAGCGCCGTGGCTCCATGGCCGAGGTCTTCGAGGACTACAGCCCCCTGCGCATCGGCGCCACGGGCCAGATGCTGCGCAACGGCAAGCCCGAGCACTTCACCCTGGTCGGGCGGCTGCAGCTCAAGAGCGAGGCGGGCGCCTGGAGCGAATGGGTGGCCGCGTTCAGCGATGGCGCGCTGGGCTTCCTGAGCGAGGACAACGGCCAGTTCGTCTGGTCCTGGCCCTGGGAGGCCGAGGCCCTGCGCAACGGGTCGTTCAAGGCCTCCGACTGGCTGCTGGGTTCGCAGCGTGTGCTGGGCGGCAAGAGCTTCACGGTCAGCAGCGTGCAGAACGCGCGGCTGGTATCGGCCCAGGGCGAGCTGGCGCAGCTGCCCGAGCCCGGCACACCGTACCGGCTGGTGGAGCTGCGCAGCGAGCAGGGCCAGGTGCTGTCCGTGGACTTCTCCGTCCAGCCGCCCGCGCTGAGCCTGGGCGAGCGCGTGGTGCTGGACGACCTCAGGATGCAGGGGCTGCGCGACGGCGCCTCGCTCAAGGGTGAGCAGGGCCGGCACTTCAACTGCCCCAAGTGCGGCGCCGTGGTGCCCGTGCGCTTTTCCACCACCAAGAGCCTGAGCTGCCCCAGCTGCGGATCGCTGGTGGACCTGAGCCAGGGCATTGGCAAGGAATTGGCCTATGCGGAACAGAACGAGCCCGTGCGCCCGGCCATCCCGCTGGGCAGCAAGGGTGTGCTGGAAGGCCAGCAATGGCAGGTGGTGGGCTTTCAGCACCGCATGGGCCAGGAGCCTGGCGACGACGAGAGCTTTGGCTGGGAGGAGTACCTGCTGTTCAACCGGAAGGCCGGCTTCGCATTCCTGGTCGATTCCTCCGATGGCTGGAGCATGGCCCGCGTGACCACGGGCGTGCCCAAGCTCTCCAAGAACCGCAGCACGGCCAAGTACATGGGCCGGCAGTACCAGCTTGAATCGCGCTACACGGCCGAGACCACCTACGCCCTGGGCGAGTTCTACTGGCCCGTGCAGCGCGGCCAGACCACGCGCAATGTGGACTATGTGAGCGCAGGCGCGCAGAACAAGGCCTTCCTGGCCAGCGAGACCGAGAGCGGCGAGACCACCTGGTCGCATGGCAGCGCCGTCTCGGCCACCACGCTGGCAATGGCCTTCGGCCTCAAGCAGTTGCGTGACCGCTCGCAGGTCGGTGTGATGTCGGGCAGCCGCTTCGGGCTGTGGACCATCATCATCGGGCTGCTCATCCTCTGGCTGGTGTTCGTCACCTTGCGCGGCTGCGCATCGCGCCCCAACTGCGACCCCAATACCGACGCCAACTGCAACAGCTACACCCGCAGCAGCGGCGGCTCCTGGGGTGGCTACACCTCGGGCGGCAGCCACAAGTAAACAACGGAGAAACTGATCATGAACTTCGACTGGCTCAACCCCGCCGCCTTCTTCGGCTCGATCCTCTATGCGCTGGTGGGCGTGGTGGTGTTCTGGCTGTGCTTCTTCATCATCGACAAGATCACACCCGTGGACATGTGGGCCGAGATCGTCGAGAAGCACAACAAGGCGCTGGCCATGGTGGTGGCCGCCATGTGCCTGGGCATCAGCATCATCGTCGCTGCCGCCATCCACTGAACGGGGCTGCCTGGCCCCCGCATTCCCCATCTCCTGCCGACACGCAGCCCGCCTGAAAAGGTGCGGCTGCGCTGCGCATGGCGGCGTTGCTGCGTCGCAACAAATTCCTTGTTGATAGTGAGTTTGCAAATGATATTCGTTTGCATTCTAAATAAAATCGCCCCCTTCATTCGAAGAGAGGGTTTCCATGACAGACCATCAAGCTGCCCGCAGGGCAAGGCTTTCAGTGGGTGTGACCGCTGGCATCATCACCACCGCGCTGGCGGGCGCGGTCCATGCCCAGGAGGCCGCCCCAGCCGTTCCAGCCGATCCGGCCCAGGCACAGACGCAGACGCAGCCTCAACAGGCCCACACCCTGCCTACGCTGCAGGTCAACGCCTCCCAGTACGACCCTGACGACGTGCGGCCCGAAGGCGTGACCACGGCGACCAAGACCTACCTGGCGCCCAAGGACATCCCGCAGACCATCGACACGCTGGAGGTCAACAAGTACAAGAGCTACGGCATCAACGACCTGGCCACCATGCTGGACGGCGTTCCCGGCGTGAACACCAGCTACGACATGCGCGGCGAAGGCGTGTACATCCGAGGCTTCAAGGCCGACGAGAGCGACATCTACCGCGACGGCGTGCGCGAGAGCGGCCAGGTGCGCCGCAGCACCGCCAATGTGGAGCGCATCGAGATCCTCAAGGGCCCGGCCTCGGTGCTCTATGGCCGCAGCGCAGGCGGCGGCGTGGTCAACATGGTGAGCAAGCAGGCGCGTTTCGATGCCAAGAGCAGCATCACGCTGCGCGGCGGCTCCTGGGACAACGTGGGCGGCACCATCGACATCAACCGCGTGCTCAACGAGAACGTGGCCGTGCGACTGACGGCCGACCGCGAGCAGGCCCACAGCTTCCGCGAAGGCATACGCAACCGCAACGAGATGGTCTCGCCCAGCATCCTGGTGGACTCGCGCACGGGCTGGCGCTGGACCGGCCAGTACACCTATGACAACGTCTGGCGCGTGCCCGATCGCGGTCCGGTCTATGACCAGCTGCCGGCCGGTGTCTCCATCCGCAAGGGCTTTGCGGCGCCGGGCGACTATGTGGAAGACCGCCTGCGCGTGCTGCGCTCCGACCTGTCCTACGACTTCAACAACCGCTGGAGTCTGCGCTGGGTGGCCAGCAAGCGCGAGGCCAGCCAGGATTTCGACCACTACTTCGCCGGCACCTACCGTGCCGCGACCGGCAAGATCACGCCCAACTACGCCTGGCAGCAGACCCGCAACACCACGCTGTCCAACACGCTGGACCTGACGGGCAAGTTCAGCACGGGCAGCATCCGGCACGATCTGCTGGTGGGTCTGGAGGCCAGCGAGGAAGAGCGCGCGCCGCGCGTCGGCCAGCCCGGCAGCACCTTCGCCTATGACCCGTTGCAGCCCATCGTCTGGCCCAGCCGTCCGGCGCAGGGCAAGCCGACCCAGGACAACTATCACAAGGGCAAAGGCCAGGCGCTGTACATGCAGGACCTGGTCAGCCTGACCGAGCAGTGGAAGCTGCTGCTGGGCCTGCGCTACGACAGCTATGACTTCCAGAGCACCAACAAGATCGCCAACCTCACGCGCAAGACCGACGGCAACGGCTTCAGCCCGCGCGTGGGCGTGGTGTGGCAGCCGGTGCGCGAGCACAGCTTCTATGCGTCCTGGAACAAGAGCTATTCGCCCTATGGCGGGCGCGGCATCCTGACCGTGGAAACCGCCGTGGGCGCGGTGCCGGACGACGAGCCCCAGTACTCGCGCCAGTCCGAGGTCGGCGTCAAGAGCGACTGGCTGGGCGGTGCGCTGTCCACCCAGGTCTCCGTCTACCAGCTGGAGAAGTACAACATCCGCTACCGCCCCGATCCCGAGAATGATCCCTACATCTGGGCCATCCGGGGCAAGGACCGTTCGCGCGGCATCGAGTTCAGCGCGGCCGGCCGCGTGGCCGGTTCCTGGTATGTGCGCGGCGGCGTGGCCTTCATGCAGGCCAAGGTGGCTGAAGACGCGCAAAACCCTGCCAACGTGGGCCTGTACCTGCGTGACACGGCCAAGCGCAACGGCAACCTGTTCCTGCGCTATGCGCCCAAGGGACCCTGGTACGGCGAAGTCGGCGTGACCTACACGGGCAGCCGCTTCACCAACGCCGCCAACACGGCCATCCTGCCCGGCTACTCGCGCTGGGATGCGCTGGTGGGCTGGCGCCAGGACGCCTGGACTGTGACCGTGGCCCTGTCCAACCTGTTCGACAAGCAGTACTGGCGCTCCGGCTCCATGCCGGGCGCACCGCGCAGCGTGCTGGTCAGCGCCAACTACCAGTTCTGACGGAACCCCCAGGAGGCGCGCGGCGCCTTCTCCCGTTGCACGGCGCCTCTCGCGCACACGGGGGGCGCATCGCGCACAATACCGGCCGTGCAAACCTCAGCCTCTCTTGCCGGCGCGCAGCCGGCGCGCCCCATCGACATCGCCCTGCTGGTCAGCGTTTTCGTGATCGCGGCCTGCGGCCTGCTCTATGAGTTGGCTGCGGGCGCGCTGGCTTCCTATCTGCTGGGCGATTCCGTCCTGCAGTTCTCCACCATCATCGGCAGCTACCTGTTCGCCATGGGCATAGGCTCCTGGCTGTCGCGCTATTTCGAGGACCACCTGCCTGCGCACTTTCTGCGCATCGAGCTGATGGTGGCCCTGATCGGCGGTGCGTTGCCGGCCACGCTGTTCATTGCCAATGCCTACGCGCCCGGCGCGTTCCGGTTCCTGCTGTACGGCATGGTGCTGGTGGTGGGCACGCTGGTGGGGCTGGAGATTCCGCTGGTGATGCGCATCCTCAAGCGCAATGTGACGCTCAAGGACCTGGTGTCCCAGGTGCTGACCTTCGACTACCTGGGGGCGCTGGCCGTGTCGCTGGCATTTCCGCTGCTGCTGGTGCCCAAGCTGGGCCTGGTGCGCACGGGGCTGCTGTTCGGCTTCATGAATGCGGCGGTGGCGGTCTGGGCACTGCTGCTGTTTCGGCATGAGCTGCGGCGCCCGCGTGCCCATGCCCTGGCCTGCGCGGCCGTGCTGGCCCTGCTGGGCACGGGCATCTGGGGCGCCGACCATCTGACGCGCCTGGCCGACGACCATTTCTACCAGGACCGCATCGTGCTCTCCAGCAGCTCGCCCTACCAGCGCATCGTGGTGACGCAGGGACGCCAGGGCGCGCGGCTGTACCTCAATGGCAACCTGCAGTTCGCGCAAGGCGACGAGTACCGCTACCACGAAGCCCTGGTCCATCCCGTGATGGCCGCGCATGGCGCGCCCAAGCGCGTGGCCGTGCTGGGCGGCGGCGACGGCATGGCCGTGCGCGAGGTGCTCAAGTACCCCTCGGTGGAGTCGGTCACGCTGGTGGAACTGGACCCGGCCATGACCGACCTGTTCAAGGACAACGCCATGCTGCGCCGGCTCAACGGCGATGCGCTCAGCGATGCGCGCGTGCGCATCGTCAACACCGATGCCTTCCACTGGCTGCAGCAGGGCGGAGACACCTTCGACGTGGTCATCGTCGATTTCCCCGACCCGACCAATTTCGCCATCGGCAAGCTGTTCACCAACAGCTTCTATGCCTTGCTGGACAAGCGCCTGGCCGCCAGCGGCTACGCCGTGGTGCAGACCACGTCGCCCCTGATCGCGCGCAAGAGCTACTGGACCGTGGTGCAGACCATCGAATCCATCGGCCTGCAGGCCACGCCCTACCACGCCCATGTGCCCAGCTTTGGCGAGTGGGGCTTCGTCATCGCCAGCCACCGGCCCTGGCGCGAGCCCGATGCCCTGCCTGCGGGCCTGCGCTTTCTGAGCGCGCAGACCATGGCGCTGATGTTCGACTTTCCGCTGGACATGGCGCGTGTGCCGGCCGAGGTCAACCGCCTGTCCAACCAGGTGCTGGTCAATACCTACGAACGCGAATGGGGCAGGGTGGAGCGTTGAGCCCCGACCGCCCGTCTTTGTGGAGCCGGCGCCAATGGCTGCAGGGCCTGGCCGGCGGTGCGGCCGCAGGCCTGGTCGGCTGCACGCCAACGCCGCCTCGTCTGGAAGACCTGCCTGGTGGCTTCAGCGGCGTGGCGCTGGAGCGTGGCCATGCCTTGCGCGCGTTCTGGCAGCGATTGGGCCAGGGCCTGGCGCTGCCGGCGCCGGCCGTGGTGCACCGCGCCAACGTGGTGATTGCCGGTGGCGGCATGGCGGGCCTGGCGGCTGCGCGGGCGCTGGAGCTGTCGGGGGTGCAGGGTGTGGCACTGCTGGACACGCAGCCGGCCATGGGCGGAAACAGCCAGGGCGGCAGCATGTCCGGGCTGGCCTGTCCTTTGGGCGCCCACTATCTGCCCTTGCCTGGCGACGATGCATCCGAGGTCCAGGACTGGCTCGAGGCCCTGGGCCTGCGCCAGCGCCGCGCAGGCCGCTGGCAGTACGACGAGCGCCATCTGTGCCACAGCCCGCAGGAGCGCCTGTTCTGGCAGGGCGCCTGGCATGAGGGCCTGCTGCCCGTCGATGGCGTGGCGCCGCGCACGCTGGAGCAGTACGAACTCTTTGCGCGCAGCGTGGCCCAGGAGATGGACAGGGCGCCCTTTGCCATGCCGTCCATCCGCGTCTGGCAGCGCCAGGGCCGGCTGCCCGCCGCCCATGCCGCGCTGGACGGCCAGACCATGCAGGCCTGGCTGGCCAGCCAGGGCATCGATGATGCGCAGCTGATCTGGTATCTGGAGTACTGCTGCCGCGACGATTTCGGCGCGGGCCTGGCGCGGGTGTCGGCCTGGGCAGGCATTCACTATTTCGCCAGCCGCCACGGCTTCTCGGCCCCGCGCCGCCAGGATGAGCGCACGCCCGAAGACGCGGGTGATGCCGTGCTGACCTGGCCCCAGGGCAATGGCTGGCTGTCGCAGCAACTGGTGGCCGGGCTGGGCTCCACCGACCTGCAGACCGATTGCAGCGTGCTATCCATTGCCGAGAGTGCCGATGGCGTGGAGATCGACGTCTACCACCACGGTCGCCAGCAGCACGAGCGCTGGCTGGCCGCGCGCTGCGTCGTGGCCCTGCCCAGCTTCATCGCGGCACGCGTGGCGCGCGATGCGCCGGACTTCCTGCGCGCGGTGGCGGGCCGGCTGGACTGGGCGCCCTGGCTGGTGGCCAACATCCATCTGCAGCGGCCGCTGGCCGACCGGCCCGGCGCCGATCCGGCCTGGGACAACGTGCTGTTTGCCGATCCGAATGCGGGCGGCCTGGGCTACGTGGACGCGGGCCACCAGGGCCTGGACCGGCTCACGCCCCGGCCCACGGTGCTCAGCTACTACCAGGCGCTGGGCGACTGGCCTGACGGGCGCGCCCAACTGCTGGGCCAGCCCTTCGGCTTCTGGCGGGACCGCATCGTCGGCAGCCTGCTCGTCCCCCATCCCGACCTGCTGCACAAGGCCACGCGCATGGAGATCACGCGCTACGGCCACGCCATGGCCATACCCCGGCCCGGTGACCAGCAGCTGCTCAGCCAGGTGGCGCTGCAGTCGCTGCACCGGGGGCGCAGCGCGCTGTGCGCCGGCGAGCGCGTGGCCCTGCTGCCCACGCCGGGCACGCGCCGCCTGTGGTTCGCACATTCCGACTGGGCCGGCTACTCGGTACTGGAGGAGGCCTTCACGCGTGGCCACCATGCGGGCCTGTGGGCTGGCGCGCGGACCTGACACGGGCCGCGGCGCCGGTGTCGCGCGCTTCAGGCGCCAGATCGGTCAGACAGGCCCGGGCATCTGCACCATGCGGTACAGCGACTGGCTGCCGCGTGCGGCCAGCACGCCCAGCTGGGCCAGCGTGCGCGGGTCCAGCTCCAGCGTGATGGCGGCGCGCGCCAGTGCCGAGCGGATGCGGGGGCCGTCCTCGCCTTCATGGATGACGGGCGGATACAGGCTCGCGCCGTCGGCGCCGATCACGCTGGCCACCAGCGGCGGCTGCGGCGGCTCGCCACGGCGCAGCACCACGGCGATGTCACCGTTGTCCAGCCGCACGTAGGTGCCCGGCGGGCACAGGCCCACGGCGCGCACCAGCGCGAAGCCCACCTCGTCGGAGTAGCGCTGCTGCTGGGTGAGCGCGCGCAGCGACTCGGCGGCGCTGCGGCCTTCGCGTGACTTGCGCGGGCTGATCAGGGCCGCGTAGCGGTCCACCGTGCCCAGGATGCGCACCAGGCGCTGCACCGGGGGCAGTGTGGCCAAGGGCTGCTGGGGCACGGCTTCATGGTGGCGGGCCACCAGTTCCAGCCACAGCGCGTCGTTGACGAACAGCCGCGCCAGCAGGGCCTGGCTGTGCAGCGGGTGGCGCTGTACGGCCTGCTGCTGGGCGGGAGTCAGCGGCTCGCGCTGCAGCGCCAGTTCGTCCTGCAGCGCGTTCATGCCGATGTTCATGGTCAGTGCGCCATACACCAGGGTGCGGTGTTCGGACTCGTCCAGGCGCAGCTCGCGCGCCAGCACATGGCACAGGCAGGCGCAGACCAGGGCATGGGAGGCGCTGTAGCCCACGGTGGACGAGCAGGCGCGCTGGAACATCAGGTACAGCGCGGCATCGCTGTCGTGGGCGATCAGCTCCTGCAGCCACAGGTCGATCTGCTGCAGCTTGACCAGGAAGCCCTGCACCTGCAGCGGCGCGGACAGCAGCACGGACAGTGCGGCCTCCAGGTCGGACCACAGGCCCAGCAGGTCTTCGTAGGAATCGTCGGGGCGTCGGCTCATCGTTGGCGGGGTGCGGGAAGCGGGGCGCATGCAGGCCGCATCAGCGCCGCTCCAGCACCATCTCGCTGCCCTGGCGGGTCATCTGGACGTGGGCAAGAAAGCTGTTGCCCAGCAGCACATAGGGCATGGGAAGAGGGGCGACCACGGCGTCCACACCGAAGACCTCGACATCGCCCACGCGCACCGAATCCAGCCGCAGGCGCCAGCCCTGGGCATCGCCGTTGGCGGTGCGCATCATCACCGGCTGGCCCTTGAGAAAGGGCAGGCCCATGCGTTCGGCGTCGGACCGGCCGATGGCGACCGAGCTGGCGCCCGTATCCACCATGTAGACCATGGTCTTGCCATTGATCTGGCCGCGTTCGATGAAGTGCCCCCGGTTGTCGGCCTTGAGCACCACGCGCCGGCCGAGCGCAGGATCGCCCGCCGCCGCGCCCCGGCCGCCCAGGCTGATGGGCGCCTCGCCCAGGCGCAATGTCTGGCGGCGGCCCTTGATTTCCACCTCGGCCGTGTCACCCGATACCTGCAGCACGCGCACGTCCTGCAGGCTGTCGCCCGCCGCCAGCGCGCGCGGCGTGCCGCCGTCTATGACCAGCAAGGCCTTGCTGCCCAGCACGCCGCTGAGCGCCACTGACTGCGCCGTCGCCGACGGTGGAGCCAGCGCGGCCGCTGCGGCCAGGCTCAGAAGTACGGCACGTAGGTGGCGCATGGGGTGGCTTGTGGCGCAGAGGCGGGTGCCAGGCGATCAGTCGCGGAAGTTGTTGAAGGACAGGGGATGGTCGGCCAGGTCCTTGCGGATCAGGGCCATGGCGGCCTGCAGGTCGTCGCGCTTGGCGCCGGTGACGCGCACGGCGTCGCCCTGGATGGCCGCCTGCACCTTGAGCTTGCTGTCCTTGATCAGCTTTTGCAGCTTCTTGCCCAGCTCGGCCTCGATGCCGTTCTTGACCTTGATGGTCTGCTTGAGCTTGTCGCCGCCGATCTTCTGGGCCTTCTGGATGTCCAGGAAGCGCACGTCCACGCTGCGCTTGGTCAGCTTGTTGCGCAGGATGTCCTCGACCTGCTGCAGCTGGAAGTCGGCATCGCCGAACAGCGTGATTTCCTTGTCCTTGAGCTCGATGGCGGCCGAGGTGCCCTTGAAGTCGAAGCGTGTGCCGATTTCCTTGGCGGTGTTCTCCACGGCGTTCTTCACTTCGACGAAGTCGGCTTCGCACACGGTGTCAAAAGAAGGCATGGCAAATATTTCCTGTAAATGTTCTGAAAAAGTACCGCAGCGCGCGGCCGGGCGATGCGGGCGCGGGGCCGGCGGCGCAGGGAGGCGGTGCGACAATCCGGTCGATGTTAGTCGAGAAAAATGTTCCGCTGCAGCATTGCAACAGCTTCGGCATCGCCGCCCGTGCCCACACCCTGGTGCGCGTGCGCAGCGACGAGGACGTGCGCCATTTCCTGGCCGATCCGCTGTGGGGCCGCCAGCCCGTGTTCGTGCTGGGCGGCGGCAGCAATGTGGTGATCACGGGCGACGTCGATCCCGTGGTCCTCAAGATGGAGATAGCGGGCATGCGCCTGCTGCGCGAGACCGATCGCCACTGGATCGTCGAGGCCGGTGCCGGCGAGCGCTGGCACGACCTGGTGGCCTGGACCCTGTCGCAGGGCTACGGCGGCCTGGAGAACATGGCGCTGATTCCCGGCACCGTGGGCGCGTCGCCGGTGCAGAACATCGGCGCCTACGGATTGGAGCTGCAGGACCGCTTCGAGTCGCTGGATGCCATCGACCTGGCCACGGGGGAGTCCTTCACGCTGGATGCCGCGCAATGCGCCTTCGGCTACCGCGACTCGGTGTTCAAGCATGCGCCGGCCGAGCCCACGCCCGTGGCGCGTGCGCGCATGAGCGGCGTGCCGCCGCGCGGCATGGGCCTCAAGGGCCGCGCCGTGATCACGCGCGTGCGCCTGGCCCTGCCCAAGGACTGGAAGCCCGGCCTGGGCTACCTGGACCTGCAGCGCCGCCAGGCCGAGGCGGGCGTGGCCGAGCCCACGGCCCGCCAGATCTTCGACTGGGTGTGCGAGATCCGCCGCGCCAAGCTGCCCGATCCGGAGCACATCGGCAACGCGGGCAGCTTCTTCAAGAACCCGACGGTGACGCCCGAGCAGTGCGCCGACATCATTGCGCGCGAGCCCCGCATCGTGCACTACCCCATGGACGACGGCTCCATCAAGCTGGCCGCCGGCTGGCTGATCGATGCCTGCGGCTGGAAGGGCAAGTCCATGGGCCGCGCCGGGGTGTATGACAAGCAGGCCCTGGTGCTGGTCAACCGGGGCGACCGGCACAGCGTGGACAGCAGCGTCACGGGCGGCGAGGTCATGACGCTGGCCGGAGCGATACAGACCAGCGTCTACGAGCGATTCGGCATCCGCCTGGAGCCCGAGCCCGTCGTAGTCTGAGCGGCCTTGGGCGGTCCTTGGGCGGTTCTTGAGGGGCACGGCGGCAAAAAAACAGCGGCCCGCAGGGCATTGCCGCCTGCGGGCCGCTGCGCATCAGCGCCTCAGTGGGCGGAGTGACTGCGCCAGTCCATATAGTCCTTGTCGGTCATCAGCACCCACAGCGCGAGCACCAGCACCACGATGCCCGACACCACGGCATTGCGCATGGCGTCCATCTGGCCGGCAAAGCCCAGCACCCAGGGCGAGATCACCATCCACAGACCCAGCAGGCCTTCGGTCCATTCCTCCCACGCGCGGGGCATGAAGATGGCTCCCAGCGCAGCGGCAATCAGCGCCAGTCCGATGACCACGCCGTTGGCCGTGGGCGCCATCTGGTCCTGGAACCCCAGCACCCAGGGCGAGACTGCCAACCAGACTCCCAGCAGGACGTTGAGCGGGTCCTGCCAATGCTTCATGTATTTCATGGCTGCACCTCCTGCCGCCACGACGAATGAGGGCGGCAGCTGGTTGGATCAAGGGCGCAGCATGCAGGTTCCATGAGGATTTTTGCGAAAGTGCATGCTTACCATGGCATCTCGCCCTTGTTCACCTTGGCGCCGATGTCCAGCGACAGCGCCATGCCGGCCTGCGGGTAGGCCTGCTTCATGGCACCGATCAGCTCGGCGCTGTTGCCCGCCTTGGCGGCGGCGGCCTCGAAACGCTGGAGATAGTCGCGTGTATAGGCGATGGCGCTGGCGTCCATGGCCGTGCCGGCCTGCATGTGGCCGGGCACGACGACAGCGGGCTTGAGGGCCTGCATCTCGTCCAGCTGCGCCAGCCAGGCCTTGCGCTCGGCGCTCTTTTGCGTGTCCGCTGTCCAGACATGCAGGTTGCCGAACACGCCCACGTTGCCGACGATGGCCTGCAGCGCAGGCACCCAGACATAGGGGCGGTGGGCCAGCGGGCCGGTGGTGCCGCGCAGCTCCAGCGCCTGGCCGTCCACCATCACCGTATTGCCTTGCAGGGCCTCGGGCAGCACGGGATGGCTGGGGGCGTTGGCGCCCATCTTGGGGCCCCAGAAGGCCAGCTTGCCCTGCAGCTTGGACTCGATCTTCTCGCGCACGGCCGGCGTGGCCACCACCTTGGCCTGCGGGAACAGGCTCTTGAGCACCTCGGCGCCGAAGTAGTAGTCGGGGTCGGCATTGCTGATGAGGATGGTGGTCAGCTGCTTGCCGCTGTCCAGCACATTGGCGGCAATGCGCAGGCCGTCGGCGCGGGTGAAGCCGCTGTCCACGACCACGGCCTCCTTGGCGCCGGTGATCAGGGTGGAGGTCACGGCAAAGCTGTGTTCGTCGGCCTGGTAGACCTTCATCTGCAGCGGGGCGGGCGCCTGGGCATGGGACAGGCCGGCCGACAGGGCCAGGGTGAGCGAAAGCAAGGTGGTGCGAAGCATGTCGATTTCCTTTGAAAAAAGCACAAGACAGAAAGCGGGTGGCAGCGCCGTGCTGCCATGGGTGGTACTTTAGTTTTTGAAATCGAGCAGATAAACGGCAAAATATGCGCTTGTTTGTTGCGGAAATCGAGCATATCCATGGACCGATTGCTGGCGATGCAGGTGTTTGCCACGGTGGCCGAATGCGGCAGCTTCACGGCGGCGGCCGAGCGGCTGGACCTGTCGCGCGCCATGGCCACGCGCCATGTGGAGTCGCTGGAGCAGTGGCTGGGCGCGCGCCTGCTGCACCGCACCACGCGCCGTGTCTCGCTTACCGATGCCGGTGCGCAGTGCCTGCGCTACAGCCAGCAGATGCTGGCCCTGGCCGATGAGGTGCAAGGCGAGATGCGCGCCGGCGACAGCCAGTTGCGCGGCCTGCTGCGCGTGACCTGCAGCATGTCCTTCGGCCATGCGCAGATGGCGCCGGCCATTGCGCAGTTCATGCGGCTGCACCCGCACCTCAAGATCGACCTGCTGGTGGACGACGGCGCGCTGGACCTGGTGCAGCAGCGCATCGACCTGGCCATACGCATCAGCGCCGATCCGGGCGCCGCACTCATCGGCCGGCCGCTGGCCGTGTGCGAATCGGTGCTGGTGGCCTCGCCCGCCTACCTGGACGCGGCAGGGCGGCCGCAGACACCGGCCCAGTTGCAGGCCCACCGCTGCCTGGGCCATATGCGCGTGGGCCGCAATGTCTGGCAATTGGCGCGGCGTGACGACGAAAGCGATGAGCAGCAGATCGCCGTCACCACCTGGTTCAACGCCAACGAAGCCACCGTGCTGGCCGCCGCTGCCGTCGAGGGTGCGGGCATCGCCTTGCAGCCAACCTACCTGGTCCAGCCCATGCTGCAGGCCGGCCAGCTGGAGCTGGTGCTGCCGGACTGGCGCCCGCAGCCGCTGACCGTGCATGCGCTGTACAGCTCGCGCCGTCACCTGCCGGTGGCCGTGCGCGCGCTGCTGGATTTTCTCGTGCAGCGCTTCGAGGGCGCGCGCTGGTAGCAAGGGCGTAAAAAAGCCGCCTTGCGGCGGCTTGTGGGATGCAAGTGTGCGATTTTCTGGCCCATGGCGTCGCGTGCTTGGCGGGCGCGTCCCATGCCAGGGACGCCGAGCAAGGGCCGCCCCGCAGCGAGGGCGTCGTCCCCCTCCCTCGCGAAGCGAGTAGAGAGGGGGAAGCGGCGTCAGCCGCTCAGGGGGTGTAGGTCATTCCTTGCCGCCCAATTGGGGCAGGGCGGTGCTGGTGCCCAGGGACAGCAGGCCGGCCTTGGCGTAGATGGCCAGCTTGTCGCGGGTGTCCATCAGGTCCAGGTTGCGCATGGTCAGCTGGCCGATGCGGTCGGCGGGGCTGAAGGGCGCGTCCTCGACCTTTTCCATCGACAGGCGCTCGGGCGCGTAGGTCAGGTTGGGCGATTCGGTGTTCAGGATGGAGTAGTCATTGCCGCGGCGCAGCTCCAGCGTCACGGTGCCGGTCACGGCGCGGGCCACCCAGCGCTGGGCGGTTTCGCGCAGCATGATGGCCTGCGGGTCGAACCAGCGGCCCTGGTACAGCAGGCGGCCCAGGCGCAGGCCGTTGATGCGGTACTGCTCGATGGTGTCCTCGTTGTGGATGCCGGTCACCAGGCGCTCGTAGGCGATGTGCAGCAGGGCCATGCCGGGGGCTTCGTAGATGCCGCGGCTCTTGGCTTCGATGATGCGGTTCTCGATCTGGTCGCTCATGCCCAGGCCGTGGCGGCCACCGATGCGGTTGGCTTCCAGGAACAGCTCCACGGGATCGGCGATTTCCTTGCCATTGAGGGCCACGGGGCGGCCTTCTTCGAAGGTCACCGACACTTCCTCGGCCTTGACCTCGACCTCGGGCTTCCAGAACGCCACGCCCATGATGGGGTTGACGATGCGGATGCCGCTGTTCAGGAACTCCAGGTCCTTGGCCTCGTGCGTGGCGCCCAGCATGTTGCTGTCGGTCGAGTAGGCCTTCTCGGCGCTCATCTTGTAGCCGAAGCCCTCCTTGGTCATGAAGGCCGACATCTCGGCGCGGCCGCCCAGCTCGTCGATGAAGGTCTGGTCCAGCCAGGGCTTGTAGATCTTCAGAGCGGGGTTGGTCAGCAGGCCGTAGCGGTAGAAGCGCTCGATGTCGTTGCCCTTGAAGGTCGAGCCGTCACCCCAGATGTTGACGTCGTCTTCCTTCATGGCGGCCACCAGCATGGTGCCGGTCACGGCACGGCCCAGGGGCGTGGTGTTGAAGTAGGTGATGCCGCCCGTGGAGATGTGGAAGGCGCCGGCCTGGATGGCGGCAATGCCTTCGCCGGCCAGCTGCGCGCGGCAGTCGATCAGGCGGGCCTGCTCGGCGCCGTACTCCATGGCCTTGCGGGGGATTTCGTCGTAGTCGGCCTCGTCGGGCTGGCCCAGGTTGGCCGTGTAGGCGTAGGGCAGGGCGCCCTTGTTCTTCATCCAGCGCAGGGCGGCGCTGGTGTCCAGGCCGCCCGAGAAGGCGATGCCGACCTTTTGGCCGACGGGGACGTTTTGCAGGATGGTTTCCATACGATGCTTCTCTCAATAACGATGGCGGCTGGCGTGCGGGACGCGGCTGCCGGAAAACACGGAAGGCGCCTGGGCGCCGTCAGGTCGAATGCGTCGGTCTGCCCAGGCGCTCAGGCGCTCTTAGGCGTAGTGGCAGATGTAGTGGTAGGCCTCGGTCACGCGGATGTCGAACTTGGAGTTCGCAGGCACCTGGAAGGACTCGCCGGCCTTGGAGGTCAGCCACTGGTCCGTGCCGTCGAGCTTGTACTCGCAGGAGCCGGCCACGCATTC
Source organism: Delftia sp. 11MD (assembly GCF_050907895.1). NCBI lineage: Bacteria > Pseudomonadati > Pseudomonadota > Betaproteobacteria > Burkholderiales > Comamonadaceae > Delftia > Delftia sp. 11MD. Next base: position 2,125,906 of record NZ_CP194333.1, read on the forward strand.
CATGATCTCGGCGGCGGCCGTGCCGAAAGTCAGCTGGCTGGGCAGCACCACGCCCGCAGACTTCTTCGTGCCATCGGCCAGCGTGAAGCCATGGCTGATGCATTTGCCGTCGAAATAGACATTGGCCTTGGTGGTCAGGGTGATGCCAGAGATGGTTTCGGTGGTCATGGAAGCTGGGCAGAGGGTGGACTAAACCGCCCATTTTAGGCCAGCACCCGGCCGCTGCCCGTACGTGCTGGCCGCCGCCATGCAAAAAGCCCCTTGTCGGGGCTTTGCATGCGCAGGTCCGTCTCAGCGGCGCCAGCCGTGGCGGTAGCCGCCGCGCCAGCCGTGATAGCTGGGGCGCGAGGCGTAGTACACGCCGGCAGCAAGGGCTGCTCCAATCACCACGGGGGCCACATAGTCACTGGCCGAATACACGGGCTGCACAGGCTGGGGGGCGTAGTAGCCACTGCCGTCGTAGTAGTTGTTCTGGTAGACCACGGGCGGCGGCACGGGTGCGGTGGAGTACGCGGCCTGGGGCGGCTGGTTGGTGCCGTAGTAGCCGTTGCTGCCATAGGCCGCGCTGTTGGCGGCAGGCTGCACGCTCAGCGCGATCCAGTCCCCGGGCGGCGTGGTGGTGCGCGTCGTGTAGTTGCGGCCTGCGTACTCGTAGACCACGTCATAGGCCACGGCGCGGTTCTGGTAGTAGGTCTGGGTAGTGCAGTTGCGCACCGTCTGGTACTGGGGCTGGCCCGTGGCCTCGGCCTGGTTGCCCAGCATGGCGCCGCCGATCACGCCGGCCGCCGTGGCGGCCGCCCGTCCGCCGCCATGCCCGATGGCATTGCCGACCACGCCGCCCGCCAGGGCACCCAGAACGGCGCCCGCGCCCGAGGTGCGCTGGCCGGTATAGACGTTTTCATCGCGGCAGACCTGCTGTGGCACGGCCACCTGCTGGGTCACCGGGGTCACCGACAGCACCCGGCCTTGCTCCTGGGCCAGGGCCACGGTGGCGGTCGTGGCCGCCAGCGTCAAAAGAACCAGGGATTTCATGATTGCACTCCTGTTGCGCTGGCGGTATTTCCTGCCAGGCTCCATGCAAGTGTATTCCTCGGGCCTGGAAAGCAGTTTGCGGTCGCGTAAATCCACGTAATAAGCTGTTCCAGGCCTGATGGCAGAGTCAGCGCTTGCCCCCGTGGGCCATCTCTGCCCAGGCGTCGGGCGCAAAACCCACGGTGATGCGTCCCTGCGGCCATTGGACGACCGGGCGCTTGATGACGCTGGGCTGCTGCTGCATGAGGGCTGCGGCACCGGCCGCATCCTGGGCGGCGGCCTGGGTGTCGGCATCGAGCTTGCGCCACGTCGTGCCTTGGCGGTTGAGCAGCTTTTCCCAGCCGACAGCCTGCATCCAGGCGGGCAACTGCTCGGCGGGAACACCCTGTTTCTTGAAGTCGTGGAATTCGTAGGCGATGCCCTGGTCGGTGAGCCAGGCGCGGGCCTTCTTGACGGTGTCGCAGTTGGGAATGCCGTAGAGCGTCACAGTGTTTGCAGTGGTCATGATTGGTTGCAGTTGCCGCAGTCAATGGATGGCGAGGACCCCATAAGGACACTGTCCCTGGGTAACAATAGCGCGCAGTATGCACACCTCATTTCCCACATTGGATGCATGGCTCGCCTATTGCGAGCGCCTGCACCCCAAGAATATTGCGCTGGGCCTGGATCGCGTGCGCGAAGTTGCCCAGCGCCTGGACCTGCGTTTCGACTGCCCCGTGATCACGGTGGCGGGCACCAACGGCAAGGGCTCGACCTGCGCCATGCTGGAGGCCGTGGCGCTTCAATCGGGCTTTCGCCCCGGCGTCTACACATCGCCGCATCTGGTGCATTTCGAGGAACGCTGCCGCGTGGGCGGCGAGATCGTGAAGGCCGCCGAGCTGCTGCCGCAGTTCGAGGCCGTGGAGCAGGCGCGCGTGCAGGGCACGGAAGTGGCGCTCACCTATTTCGAGTTCACCACGCTGGCCATCCTGCGGCTGATGAGCCAGTCCAGGCTGGATGTGGCGATTCTCGAGGTGGGCCTGGGCGGGCGGCTGGATGCCACCAATGTGATCGACGCCGATTGCGCCGTCATCACCAGCATCGACATCGACCATGTGGAATTCCTGGGGCCGGACCGCGAGAGCATCGGCCGCGAGAAGGCCGGCATCATGCGCGCCGGCCGGCCTGTGGTGGTCAGCGATCCCATGCCGCCGCAAAGCGTGCTGGACCATGCACAGGCCATTGGCGCCGATCTCTGGCGCCTGGGCCAGGACTTCAATTTCTCGGGCGACAAGCAGCAGTGGGGCTGGGCCGGACGCGGGCGGCGCTATGCGGGCCTGGCCTATCCGGCGCTGCGCGGCGCCAACCAGCTGGTCAATGCATCGGGTGCGCTGGCCGCGCTCGAAGCCATCCGCAGCCGCCTTCCGGTCACGGCCCAGGCCGTGCGCACGGGGCTGGCCATGGTCGAGCTGCCGGGGCGTTTCCAGATCATTCCGGGCCAGCCAACGCTGGTGCTGGACGTGGCGCACAACCCGCATTCGGTGGCGGCGCTGACGGCCAACCTCGACGCCATGGGTTACTTCCCCTGCACGCATGCGGTGTTCGGCGCCATGCACGACAAGGACCTGGCCCCCATGCTGGCCAGGATTGCCCCGCTGATCGACCGCTGGTATCTGACCGACCTGCCCACGCCGCGCGCCGAGAGCGCCGAGGTGCTGCGCCAGAAGATCGAAGCCCTGCCGCCCGCGCCGGGCGTGCCGCGCGAGATCTCGCTGGCCACCTTCGCAAACCCGCAGCTGGCGCTGGATGCCGCGGTTCTTGCAGCAGGTCCCACTGATAGAATCGTGGTCTTTGGCTCGTTCTTCACGGTGGGCGGCGTGCTGCAGGACGGCCCGCCCCGGCTGAACGCCAAGCATCTGGGCACCTGAATCCAGTGATCCGCACCGCAAACGGCCATCGTGGCTGCCTGTGGTGGCCGATCTGAACGAGTCCGCACTCCATGGCATTTTTCAATTTTCGTTGGCCCGGCAAAAAAGACGACGGTGATTCGTCGTCCGCATCGAGGCGGCCCACACGGCTGGGACAGGCGGAAAGCGTCGATGTCATGCGCCGCCGGGCGCGCCACCGCCTCATCGGCGCGGCCGTGCTGGTCCTGGCGGGCGTGGTGGGATTCCCCCTGCTGTTCGACACGCAGCCGCGTCCGATTCCCGTGGACATCCCCATCGAGATTCCCGACCGCGACAAGGTCGCTCCTCTGGTCGTGCCCGGCGCCAATGCCGTGGACGCCCATCCGCACCAGGGCGCCGCTTCCCCGGCAGGCCGCGTGCCGGCCCAGGCCTCGCTGGGCGCCGACGAGGAAGAGGTTCCCATGGGCAGGCCTTCCGTGCCCGTGGCGCCGGCCGTCTCGCAGGTGGCTCCGGTCAAGCCGGAAGCAAAGCCCGAAACCCGGCCCGAGGCAAAGCCTGAGCCCAAGCCCGCCGCCAAGCCTGAGACCAAACCCGAGCCCAAGCCGGAACCCAGGCCCAAGCCCGAGCCGGCCAAACCCGAACACAAGCCGGAGCCCAAGCCCGAACCCAAACCCGAGCCGAAGCCAAAGCCCGAACCCAAGCCCGAGCCGTCCAGGAGCGACGACGCCGCGCGTGCCCGGGCCCTGCTGGAAGGTCGCAGCGCACCGGCGGCACCGGCGGCTGCTGCGGCGACGGACGAGCGCTTCATCGTGCAGGTCGGCGCCTTCTCCGATGCCGGCAAGGCCCAGGAAATCCGCGCCAAGCTGGAGCTGGCGGGCCTGAAGACTTTCACGCAGGTGGTGGACACCAAGGACGGCAAGCGCACGCGTGTGCGTGTGGGCCCGTTCAACGGCCGTGCCGAAGCCGACAAGGCGGCGGCGCGCGTCAAGGGCCAGGGCCTGCCGGCGTCGGTGCTCAAGCTCTGAGGCGGTGACGTACATCTTGATCTTGCAAAGCAGCACAGGCGCACAGAGATAGCGTATGTCCACGGTGGACTGGGTTTTGCTGGCCTGCGTGCTGGCCTCGATGCTGCTTGGCGCCTGGCGCGGGCTGGTGTACGAGGTGCTGTCTCTGCTGGGCTGGCTGGTGGCCTTTGTCGTGGCCCGCATCTGGGCGGCCGACGTGGCGCTGTGGCTGCCCATGCAGGACTGGGACATGCAGCTGCGCTACGCCGCAGGCTTTGTGCTGTTGTTCGTGCTGGCGCTGTTCGGCTGGGGCCTGGTGTCCTGGCTGTCGCGCCGGCTGATCGAGGCGGTGGGCCTGAGGCCCGTGGACCGCACGCTGGGCGCGCTGTTCGGCGTGCTGCGCGGGGCGCTGCTGGCCCTGGTGGCAACGATGGTGATCAGCTACACGCCGCTGCATCAGGGGCAGTGGTGGCAGGATTCAGCCCTGGCACCATGGCTGATGCAGGCGCTGGCTGTGGTTTTGCCACAGCTGCCGCAGGAATGGGGACGCTATCTGCCGGCTGCATGACAAGGCGCTGCAGCGCAGGAGTCGGCTGGCAGAAACAGTTTGGATAGAGAAATCGGGCGCAGGCGTGGCCAATGGGTGGCTGCTACGGCCCAGACAGCGAAGGGCGACCTTCGCAAACGGATGGAACGCAACTATGTGTGGAATCGTTGGTGTAGTCAGCACCGCGCCCGTGAATCAACTGATCTATGACGCCCTGCTGCTGCTGCAGCACCGTGGCCAGGATGCCGCAGGCATCGTGACCCAGCAGGAGCGCAAGTTCTTCATGCACAAGGCCAAGGGCATGGTGCGCGACGTGTTCCGCACCCGCAACATGCGTGCCCTGCCGGGCACTGTGGGCCTGGGTCAGGTGCGCTACCCGACGGCCGGCAACGCGACCAGCGAGGAAGAGGCCCAGCCCTTCTACGTGAACGCGCCCTTCGGCATCGTCATGGTGCACAACGGCAACCTCACCAATGCCAAGCAGCTGCGCGAGGAGCTGTCGGACACCGACCACCGCCACACCAACACCGAGAGCGACTCCGAAGTCCTGCTCAACGTGCTGGCCCACGAGCTGGCCCGCGCCAGCAGTGGCGCGCCGCTCAAGAGCGAAGACGTCTTCCAGGCCGTCAGCGCCGTGCACAAGCGCATCAAGGGCTCGTACGCCGTGATCGCGCTGATTGCGGGCTACGGCCTGCTGGCCTTCCGCGACCCCTTCGGCATCCGTCCCCTGTGCATGGGCCGCAGCGCCGACGGCACGGTGATGCTGGCCAGCGAATCCGTGGCCCTGGAAGGCACGCTGCACCAGCTCGAGCGCGATGTCGCTCCGGGTGAAGCCGTGTTCGTGCACAGCGACGGCCAGGTCGAAACCCGCCAGTGCGCCGAAAAGAGCGAGCTGCACCCCTGCGTGTTCGAGTACGTGTACCTGGCCCGTCCGGACTCGGTGCTCGACGGCATCTCCGTCTACCAGGCGCGCCTGAACATGGGCGAGACGCTGGCCAAGCGCGTGGTCTCCACCGTGCCGCCCAACGAGATCGACGCCATCATCCCGATTCCGGAATCCAGCCGGCCCAGCGCCATGCAGCTGGCCCAGCTGCTGGGCATTCCCTACCGCGAAGGCTTCGTCAAGAACCGCTACGTGGGCCGCACCTTCATCATGCCGGGCCAGGCCTCGCGCAAGAAATCCGTGCGCCAGAAGCTCAACGCCATCGGCAGCGAGTTCAAGGGCCGCAAGGTGCTGCTGGTGGACGACTCCATCGTGCGCGGCACCACCTCCAAGGAGATCGTGCAGATGGCGCGTGACGCCGGCGCCGTCAAGGTCTACCTGGCCTCGGCCGCTCCTCCGGTGCGCCATCCCAACGTCTACGGCATCGACATGCCCACGCGCGCCGAACTGGTGGCGCATGGCCGCACGGTCGAGGAAATCCGCCAGGTCATCGGCGCCGACGCGCTGATCTACCAGGACGTGGCCGCCATGAAGCAGACCGTGGGCAAGATCAATCCGCAGGTGCAGGGCTTCGAGGCCTCGTGCTTCGACGGCGTCTACATCACGGGCGACATCTCCGAGGACGAGGTCACGGCGCTCAACGAGGGTCGTAACCGGGGCGGGGAGGAAGAGGCCAGCGATGCGTCGCGCCTGTCCCTGCCCAATGCCCAGGAAGCCTGAGCGCCAGGGCATTCAGTGACAATGTCGGGCGGGCCTGTGGCCCGCCTTTTTTGACAAATGAGCTAAAAGCGCTGGTGCTGGAGAGACCAGGGCCGCAAGGCCCTGGAAGCCGCCAGGTGACAAGTGCTTCTAGCTCCTTTTTTCCGGGCACCGCCACCGCTGGCGGGCTGCGCCCGATCCCCAAGGACCATCAACGTGACCAACAAGACACTTCCCGAAGGCCTGCATCCCGATACGCTGGCCCTGCGCGTGGGCGTGGAGCGAAGCCAGTGGGGTGAGCACAGCGAAGCCCTGTACATGACCAGCAGCTTCGTGCAGCCCGACTGTGCAACGGCTGCACGCCGCTTCGCCAATGAAGAGCCCGGCTACACCTACAGCCGCACCTCCAACCCCACCGTCACCAGCTTCGAGCAGCGCCTGGCCGCCATGGAGGGCACGGAATGCGCGGTGGCCACGTCCACGGGTATGTCGGCCATCTTGCTCGTGGCGCTGACCACGCTCAAGGCCGGCGACCATGTGATCTGCTCGCAGTCCATGTTCGGCTCCACCATCAAGCTGCTGGGCGGCGAGATGGCGCGCTTCGGCGTGGAGACCAGCTTTGTCTCGCAGACCGATGTGCAGGCCTGGAAGGCGGCCATCCGTCCCAACACGCGCCTTCTGTTCGCCGAGACGCCGACCAACCCGCTGACCGACCTGTGCGACATCGCCGCGCTGGCCGAGCTGGCGCACGCCCATGGCGCGCTGCTGGCCGTGGACAACAGCTTTGCCTCGCCCGTGCTGCAGCAGCCTGCCAAGTTCGGTGCCGACCTGGTCGTGCACTCCGGCACCAAGCTGCTGGACGGCCAGGGCCGCGTCATGTCGGGCGCCGTCTGCGGCACGACGGCACTGGTGGACAAGGTCATGGGCACCTTCCTGCGCAGCGGCGGCCTGAACCTGGCGCCGTTCAACGCCTGGGTGGTGCTCAAGGGGCTGGAGACGCTGTCCCTGCGCGTGAAGGCGCAAAGCGCCTCCGCGCTGGAGCTGGCCACCTGGCTGGAAGCCCATCCCAAGGTCGCCCGCGTCTACTACCCGGGCCTGGCCAGCCACCCGCAGCACGAGCTGGCCATGCGCCAGCAAAACGGCATGGGCGGCGGCGTGCTGTCCTTCGACGTGGTGGGCGAGGGCGCCGAACAGCTGCGCGCCAACGCCTTCCATGTGGCCGACAGCACCCGGGTGTGCTCGATCACGGCCAACCTGGGCGACGTCAAGACCACCATCACCCATCCGGCCAGCACCTCGCATGGCCGCCTGAGCGAAGAGCAGCGCCGTGCCGCCGGCATCGGCCAGGGCCTGCTGCGCATCTCCGTCGGACTGGAATACCTGGGCGACCTCAAGAACGATCTCTCCCGCGGACTGGATACCCTGCAATGACACAAAAAGTACGTACCCGTTTTGCCCCGTCTCCCACGGGCTTCATCCACCTGGGCAACATCCGCTCGGCCCTGTATCCCTGGGCCTTTGCGCGCGCCACTGGCGGCGATTTCATCCTGCGCATCGAGGACACCGACGTGGAGCGCTCCACCCAGGCCTCGGTGGACGTGATCATCGAGGGCATGGCCTGGCTGCAGCTGGACCATGACGAAGGTCCGTTCTATCAAATGCAGCGCATGGACCGCTACAAGGAGGTGCTGGCCGGCCTGCAGGCTTCGGGCCATGTCTACCCCTGCTACATGAGCGTGGAAGAACTCGACGCCCTGCGCGAGCGCCAGATGGCCAACAAGGAAAAGCCGCGCTACGACGGCACCTGGCGCCCTGAGGAAGGCAAGGTGCTGCCGCCCGTGCCCGAAGGCGTGCGTCCCGTGCTGCGCTTCAAGACGCCGAAGGGCGGCGTCGTGGCCTGGGAAGACAAGTGCAAGGGCCGCATCGAGTTCCAGAACAGCGAGCTGGACGACCTGGTGATCGCGCGCCCCGATGGCACGCCCACCTACAACTTCTGCGTCTGCGTGGACGACATGGACATGGCCATCACCCATGTCATCCGTGGCGACGACCACGTCAACAACACGCCGCGCCAGATCCACATCTTCGAGGCCCTGGGCGCCAGCGTGCCCGTGTTCGCCCATCTGCCCACCGTGCTCAACGAGCAGGGCGAGAAGATGAGCAAGCGCAACGGCGCCAAGGCCGTCACCCAGTACCGCGACGAAGGCTACCTGCCCGACGCCATGGTCAACTACCTGGCCCGCCTGGGCTGGAGCCATGGCGACGACGAAATCTTCAGCCGCGCCCAGTTCCTGGAGTGGTTCAACCTCGACCACCTGGGCCGCAGCGCAGGCCAGTTCGACGAGGCCAAGCTGCGCTGGGTCAACGCCCAGCACCTGAAGGCGCTGGACGACGCGGCCCTGGCAGAGCTGGTGCGCCCCTTCGTGCTCAAGACCGGCCTGGACCAGGCCCTGCTCGACGCAGACGACCGCCTGCCGCGCATCTGCGCCCTGTTCAAGGACCGCTGCGAAACCCTGGTCGATCTGGCCGGCTGGGTGCGCCTGTTCTATGTGGACGCCTTCGACCGCAACGCCGAGGACCTGGCAAAGCACGTGACCGACGCCGTGGCGCCCACCCTGGACGCCTTCGCCGAAGGCATCGCCTCGGTGGAGTGGAGCAAGGAAGCCATTGCTGCCCTGATCAAGGAAGTGCTCAAGGCCCAGGGCCTGAAGATGCCGCAACTGGCCATGCCGGTGCGCGTGCTGACGCTGGGCACGGCGCACACGCCTTCGGTGGACGCGGTGCTGGAGCTGCTGGGTCGTGAAAAAATTCTGGCGCGTTTGAAAAACCGCTGAAAACCTGTCTATAATTCGAGTCTCTGATGCAAACGCAGCAACTAACAAGAAGCAGCGATTGCAGCATGAAGGGGGTATAGCTCAGCTGGGAGAGCGCTTGCATGGCATGCAAGAGGTCATCGGTTCGATCCCGTTTACCTCCACCAAAATTGAGACTTGAGTTTGTAACGCAAGTTCTAGGATTGACCCTATCGTCTAGAGGCCTAGGACATCACCCTTTCACGGTGAGTACCGGGGTTCGAATCCCCGTAGGGTCGCCAAGTTTGCAGCACTTGGCTCGCAAGAGCGCAAAAGCTGTCTGCCAGGAGTGGTAGTTCAGTTGGTTAGAATACCGGCCTGTCACGCCGGGGGTCGCGGGTTCGAGTCCCGTCCACTCCGCCAAAATTTGTCGCTTGGTATGTAAGCGCCTTTGAAACACGAAGGCGCTTTTTTATCGGCGGATCACAGGCTGTGACCCTATCGTCTAGAGGCCTAGGACATCACCCTTTCACGGTGAGTACCGGGGTTCGAATCCCCGTAGGGTCGCCAAGTTTGCAGCACTTGGCTCGAAAGAGCGCAAAAGCTGTCTGCCAGGAGTGGTAGTTCAGTTGGTTAGAATACCGGCCTGTCACGCCGGGGGTCGCGGGTTCGAGTCCCGTCCACTCCGCCAGTATCGGATTCTTGGGGGTATAGCTCAGCTGGGAGAGCGCTTGCATGGCATGCAAGAGGTCATCGGTTCGATCCCGTTTACCTCCACCAAAAATCGAGACTTGAGTTTGTAACGCAAGTTCTAGGATTGACCCTATCGTCTAGAGGCCTAGGACATCACCCTTTCACGGTGAGTACCGGGGTTCGAATCCCCGTAGGGTCGCCAAGTTTGCAGCACTTGGCTCGCAAGAGCGCAAAAGTTGCCTGCCAGGAGTGGTAGTTCAGTTGGTTAGAATACCGGCCTGTCACGCCGGGGGTCGCGGGTTCGAGTCCCGTCCACTCCGCCAGATTCCTTGTGCAGACCCTCGTGTTTGCGCAGACAAGAAGCCACCGCAAGGTGGCTTTTTTGTTTCTGGTTGTTGCAGTTTTCGGTGTGACTTCTTCACATGGAAAGCCTTTGTGCACAAAACACGATCTATTGCCCAGATTTTTTAAGGGCAAACCCGGAACTTTCCCTCAACATTCGTAACAATAGACGGTGTCCTGTTTGCAGGGCGTCCATCTTTCACCGACTCGTCTGCCCCGCTCCATGCGCCTTGCGCCATCGTTTGTCTTTTCGTTGCTGATGCTGCTGTCCATCTTCTGCGGGCAGGTGGCAGCTTCGGCATCTTCCGATGGGTTGGAAGGCGATGGCCTGCTGGCGCACCATCCCGTCGTGACCATCGATGAGGAATTCCTCGAGGAACTCGCGGAAGTGGAGGAAGACGACGAGACCGAGTTTGCCGAGCTGACGGCACACAGCGGCAACAAGCGCCAGCTGCTGGCCCTGCTGGCCTGCGGCGAGGACCGCTCCGCCGAGATGTACTGGCCGCCCGAGCCCATCGCCGTGCAGGTGGTGTCGCTGTGGGCCCCGCCTTCGACCTATTCCCAGGCGCACCTGTCGCCCGCCCCGGGCCAGCTGCTGCGCCCTCCAAGACCTTCCCTGCTCGGCTGACCGCATATTGCGGCGCAGGCATGCCTTGTGCCCCTTGCGCCCCTTGTCGGCTGACGCATCCCACTGCCTGATCACTGCTCTTGCGCGCCTTGCTGGCGTGCACGCCATGCCGTCGTCCGCGCGCTGACTGCGCACGGCGCGGCCATGCCCGTTCCCGCGTGGTCCGCAGGGAAGGGCCCATCTCTTACTCAACCCCTCGACTGTCGCTTTGCGGCAGATGCATGCCATGGTGAATCCAACGGTATTGGCGGGAATGGCCCCCGCCCGTTTTCCATCCTGTTCGCGCAAGGTCCTGCAAGGCGCGATCTGCAGCCTGCTGGTGGGCTGGGGTGCTGGCGCTTCGGCGCAGGCCCACCCCCCTGGCAAGCCCCAGGCGTCCCAGGCGCCCCTGACGCAGGCGGCTCCGGCCGCCGCCGAGGCCGCCGAGGCCGCGGCGTCCCGTACGCCGATCGTGCCGAAGGCCGGTTCGGCCGCAGAGGCGCCTTCGGTGGCTTCGGCCGCCGCACAGCGCCTGCCCCAGCTGAGCCTGAACGAGGTCGTTCGCGCCGTGCTGGACCACAACCCCGATCTGCGCGCTGTCGAGCAGTCCCGGACCACGGCGCGCGCAGGCGTGGTCAGCGCCTCGGCGCTGCCCAATCCCAAGCTCGAATGGAACCAGGGCCGCAACAGCGCCCGCGTTCCGGGCGCAGCAGCCGGCACGGTGCAGGGCTGGGCCGTGGCCTTGCCCATCGAGAACCCCGCCGTGCGCGGTGCGCGCGTGGAGGCCGCGAGGGCAGGCGAGCAGGGCTCGGTGCACTTCGTGGCGACCACGCGCAATGCGCTGGTGGCCCAGGTGCGGCTGCGCGCCTACGAGATGGTGCTGCGCGAGGCGGAGGTCGAGGCCGCCAAGGAGGCGGTGCGCCTTCTGGAGCAGGCCCATGAGCGCGTCCGCGTCCGCGTGGACAGCGGCGAGGCGGCCCGCTACGAAATCATCAAGGCCGATGCCGAAATCATCCAGGCGCGCCAGCAGGAGCAGACCGCGCGGCTGCGTGCCGAGCAGGCGCAGCTGGCGCTGGGCCGCCTGGCCGCAGGCCAGCTGCCCGTGCGCTTCCGCCTGGATGTGTCGCTGGAGGATCCGCTGCGTATCGAGGACATGGGCGAGATCGATCCCATGGAGCATCCCGAACTGCGCCAGCTCAAGGCGGAGGTCGAGCGTGCCCAGGCGCGGCTTGACGGTGCCAAGGCCTCGCGCTGGCCGGGCGTGGAGCTGCGCTACGGCCAGACGCGCGAGCCCGATGTGCGCCTGAACACGGTGGGCGTGAGCATCCAGATCCCCTTGCTCGACCAGCACCGCGGCCCCATCGACGAGGCGGCCTCCGAGCTGGAGCGCGCGCGTCTGCAGCTGGAGGGCCGGCAGATCGAGCTGCGCCAGCAGACGCTGCAGGCCTGGAAGGAGCTGGAGATGGCGCGACTGCGCACCCAGGCACTGAGCCAGGGTTCGGTGCGCGAGGCCGAGTCGGCCCTGCGCGTGGCCGAGGCCGCCTACCGCTTCGGCGAGCGCGGCATTCTCGATGTGCTCGATGCGCAGCGCGTGCTGCGCTCCATCCGTGCAGACCTGCTCGACGCGCGCTACCAGCTGCAGGCGGCGCGCATACAGCTCGAATACCTGGCGGGCCGCTACGACGATCCGTCCGCGCTGTGAAGCGCGCCCCTGCCTCACACCCGAAATCAGAAACGAACATGTCCTTGAATATGCATCCGCAACCCATCGCCGCCCGCGCAGGCAGCAGCACCTTGGTGAACTCCCTGGCCCTGGCCGGCCTGCTGGCCGCAACGCTGGCGCTGAGCGCCTGCGGCAAGAACGAAGAGGCCGAAGCCAAGGCGGCGCCCGCAGCGGCCGCTGCGCAGGAGCAGGACCCGATGGAGGTCCGCGTCACCGCCGAGATGGCGCCCAACTTCGCCGTCAAGCCCGTGGCGCAGGCGCAGATCGCGCTGCTGCAGGAGGTGTCCGGCCGCATCGAGGCCAATGAGCGCCAGGTCACCCGCATTGGCGCGGCCGCCACGGGACGCGTGACCGAAGTGCTGGTCGAAGTGGGCGACCGCGTGCGCGCGGGCCAGGTGCTGGCCCGCGTGGCCAGCCCCGAGCTGACCACCGCCCAGCTGGCCTATCTGCGTGCACACTCCGCCGCCACGCTGGCCGAGCGCGGCGTGGAGCGCGCGCGCCAGCTGATAGCCGCCGACGTCATCGGCTCGGCCGAGCTGCAGCGCCGCGAGTCCGAGCTGTCGATTGCGCGCGCCGAGCAGCGCGCTGCCGGCGACCAGTTGCGCCTGATCGGCATTCCCGACAGCGCCATCGCCCAGCTGCGCGACAAGGGCACGCTGCAGTCGCATGCGGCCGTGCTGTCCACAGGGGCCGGCGTGGTGATCGAGCGCAAGGTCAGCTCCGGCCAGGTGACCCAGCCCGGCGATCCGCTGTTCACCGTGGCCGACCTGAGCAGCGTCTGGGTGGTGGGCGCGATCCCCGAGCAGATGGCCAGCGGCGTGCGTGCCGGCCAGGCCGTGGAGATCGCCGTGCCCGCCCTGGGCGAGCGGGTGCTGTCGGGCCAGATCGTGCATGTGGGCGACACCGTCACGCCCGAGACCCGCACCGTCACCATCCGCACCCAGGTGGACAACCCCGAGCGCGACCTCAAGCCCCAGATGCTGGCCACCATGCGCATCCAGGGCGAGGTGCGCCAGCTGCTGGCCGTGCCGGCCGAGGCCGTTGTGCGCGAGAACGACCGCGACCATGTCTTCGTCAAGAAGGGCGAGAACCACTACCGCCTCACGCCCGTCGAGCTGGGCACCGCCAGCGGCGGCATGCGCCCCGTGAACAAGGGCGTGGCCGATGGCACGGTCATCGTCACCACGGGAGCCTTCCACCTGAACAACGAGCGCAAGCGCGCAGAGCTGGAGTAAGCCCATGATCGCTTCCATGATCCGGGCCGCACTGAGCCAGCGGCTCATCGTGATCGTGCTCTCGCTGGTGCTGTGCGGCTTCGGCCTGCGCGCCGCCATGAATCTGTCGGTGGATGCCTTTCCTGACGTGACCAACGTCCAGGTCCAGGTGGCCACCGAGGCGCCAGGCCGTTCGCCCGAGGAAATCGAGCGCTTCGTGACCGTGCCGCTGGAAATCGCCATGACCGGCATGCCGGGCCTGGTGGAGATGCGCTCGCTCAACAAGAGCGGCCTGTCCATCATCACCCTGGTCTTCACCGATGCCACCGACGTGTACTTTGCTCGCCAGCTCGTCACCGAGCGGCTGATGGAGGTCACGCCGCGCATGCCCGCAGGCATCATCCCCGTGCTGGGGCCGGTGTCCACGGGCCTGGGCGAGGTCTACCAGTACACGCTGGACCATCCCAACGACGGCAAGCGGGCCCTCACGCCCGAGGAGCTGACCGAGCGCCGCACCATCCAGGACTGGGTGGCGCGCCCGCTGCTGCGCTCCATTCCCGGCGTGGCCGAAATCAACTCGCAGGGCGGCTACGTCAAGCAGTACCAGGTGGAGGTCGATCCCGGCCGGCTGCGCCACTACGGCCTGTCCGTGCGCCATGTGGTCCAGGCCATCGCCGACAACAACGCCAATGCCAGCGGCGGCATCCTGCCCCAGGTCACCGAGCAGTACCTGATCCGCGCCGTGGGCCTGGTCCAGTCGCTGGATGACATCGGCAACATCGTTCTCAAGCAGGAAGGCGGCGTGCCGGTCTTCGTGCGCGATGTGGCTGAGGTCCAGCTGGGCCAGGAAGTGCGCCAGGGCGCCATCATCAAGGGCGGCTATACCGAAGGCGTCTCCGGCATCGTGCTGATGATGCGCGGCGGCAATGCCAAGGAGGTGGTCACCCGCGTGAAGGAGCGCGTGCAGGAGATCAACTCCAAGGGCATGCTCCCCGGCGGCCTGCAGATCGTTCCCTACTACGACCGTACCGATCTGGTCGACTCGGCGCTGTGGACCGTGGGCAAGGTGCTGATCGAGGGCATCCTGCTCGTGGTCGTGGTGCTCTTCATCTTCCTGGGTGACGTGCGCTCCAGCCTGATCGTGGTGGCCACGCTGATCATCACGCCGCTGACCACCTTCATCATGATGAACCGCTGGGGCATCTCGGCCAACCTCATGTCGCTGGGGGGGCTGGCGATCGCCATCGGCCTCATGGTCGATGCCACCGTGGTGGTGGTGGAGAACGTGTTCCACAAGCTCGGCCAGGCCGGCGACAGCATGGGCGCACGCGTGCGCACCGTGCTGTCGGCCACCACCGAGGTGGCCACGCCCACCATCTTCGGCATCGCCATCATCATCCTGGTGTTCCTGCCGCTGATGACGCTGCAAGGCATCGAAGGCAAGATGTTCGGCCCGCTGGCGCTGACCATCGCGATCTCGCTGGCCGTCTCGCTGGCCGTGTCGCTGTTCCTGTCGCCCGTGCTGTGCTCGTACTTCCTCAAGGGCGGCGCGGACCATGACACGCGCCTGATCGCCTTCCTCAAGCGCCACTACCTGCGCCTGCTGGACCTGGCCACTGCGCGCAACCGCGCCACGCTGGCCGTGGCCGTGGCGCTGCTGCTGGGCTCGCTGGGACTGTTCCCGCTGCTGGGCAAGTCCTTCATGCCCACCATGAAGGAGGGGGCGCTGACGCCGCAGATCAACCGCGTGCCCAGCATCTCGCTGGACGAGTCCATCCGCATGGAAATGGCGGCGATGAAGTCCGTGGCCGAAGTGCCCGGCGTGCTCAGCGTGGTCTCCAAGCTCGGACGCGGCGAATCGCCGGCCGATCCCGCAGGCCCCAACGAGTCCGACCCCATCGTGCTGCTGGACCCCGAGTCCGACCGCACCCAGGATGAGATCGACGAAGACATCCGCCAGCGCCTGTCCTCGATCCCGGGCGTGCAGATCGTGCTGTCCCAGCCGATCTCCGAGCGCGTGGACGAAATGGTCACGGGCGTGCGCTCGCAACTGGCCATCAAGGTCTTCGGCGACGAGCTGAGCGAGCTGCGCGACGTGTCCGAGCAGGTCGCACGCATCCTCAAGAGCGTGCCGGGCAGCACGGACATCCGCGTCGAGCGCCTGTCAGGCCAGCAGGCGCTGACCGTGGATATCGACCGCAAGGCGATCGCCCGCCACGGCCTGAACGTCACCGACGTGCAGGGCGTGATCGAGTCGGCCATCGGCGGCAAGGAAGTGACCACGGTCTACGAGGGCGAGCGCCGCTACAACGTGGTGGTTCGCTTCCCCGAGCCGTTCCGCGGCTCGCCCGCCGCCATCGGCGCCACCTTGCTGACCACGGCCACGGGCGCCCAGGTGCCGCTGAGCAGCGTGGCCCGCATCGAGCTGGTGGACGGCCCCGCGCAGATCAGCCGCGAAGGCGGCAAGCGCCGCGTGGTGGTGGGAGCCAACGTGGAAGGGCGCGACCTGGGCGGCTTCGTGACCGAAGTGCAGCAGCGCATCGACAGTGAAGTGCAGTTGCCCGATGGCTACTACTTCAAGTACGGTGGCCAGTTCGAGAACATGGAGCGCGCCATGGGCACGCTGCAGATCATCGTGCCGCTGACCATCGTGGCCATCTTCTTCCTGCTGTTCCTGCTGTTCAACTCGGTCAAGCTGGCCGGGCTGATCATCCTGGTGCTGCCCTTCGCCTCCATCGGGGGACTGATAGGCCTGTTCGTCACGGGCGAATACGTGAGCGTGCCGGCGTCGGTGGGCTTCATCGCGCTGTGGGGCATTGCGGTGCTCAACGGCGTGGTGCTGGTCTCCTGCATCCGCAAGCTGCGCGAAGATGGCATGAACGTGGCCGAGGCCGTGCGCGAAGGCTGCGTGCAGCGCTTCCGCCCCGTGATGATGACGGCCACCGTCGCGCTGCTGGGCCTGGTGCCCTTCCTGTTCGCCACCGGCCCCGGCTCGGAGGTGCAACGCCCGCTGGCCATCGTGGTGATCGGTGGCCTGATCTCGTCCACCCTGCTCACGCTGGTGGTGTTGCCGACCCTGTACCGCTGGTTTGACGAAAAACCGCTGGAAGCCTGATGAAGGAGACACTGCAATGACCATGAAGGAAATCCGGGCCATCGTGCGCCCCAGCCGCCTGGAGCGCCTGCGCGACGCGCTGCGCGCCATTCCCAACTTCCCCGGCGTGACGCTGTTCCGTGCCGAGGGCTTCACGGCCCCGGCCGCCATCGACAAGCGCAGCGTGAAGGAGGAGTTGACCGACTTCTCCGACAAGATCATGGTCTGCGTGCTGGCCGAGGCATCCATGGTCGAGCCCATCCGCGCGGCCATCACCTCGGCCTGTCACTCGGGCCAGGTCGGCGACGGCCTGGTCTGGGTGGTGGACATCGCCGAGATCCACCGCATACGCGACGGGCAAAGCCTGGCCTGACCCGGGCTGCAGCAGGGCGCCGGAATGCAGGGCGACATAAAAAAGTCATGCATTCCGGAATTGCCCCAAAAACGCTGTGCTACAATTTTTGAATCGCAGCAACGAAGCAGTGCAACGTTGCAGCAAGGGGGTATAGCTCAGCTGGGAGAGCGCTTGCATGGCATGCAAGAGGTCATCGGTTCGATCCCGTTTACCTCCACCAAAAATTGAGACTTGAGTATTTACGCAAGTTCTAGGATTGACCCTATCGTCTAGAGGCCTAGGACATCACCCTTTCACGGTGAGTACCGGGGTTCGAATCCCCGTAGGGTCGCCAAGTTTGCAGCACTTGGCTCGCAAGAGCGCAAAAGCTGTCTGCCAGGAGTGGTAGTTCAGTTGGTTAGAATACCGGCCTGTCACGCCGGGGGTCGCGGGTTCGAGTCCCGTCCACTCCGCCAGATTCCTTGTGCAAACCACCGCGTTTGCGCAGACAAGAAGCCACCGCAAGGTGGCTTTTTTTCGTCTGCAGTTTCGCTGCGGGCCGCGTCTCGATGGGGCCTGCCCAGTGCGATGGCAGGGGCCTGCGCTGCAGGCAGTTCCTGCTTCCATCCCGATGTATCGGGCATCACCAGTCCGTCATGATCCAGGCCCATCATCCACGGCGAGGGAAAGCCATGGTGATGCGATGCGCCATAGGCGATGCCTGCCGATTTTCCACAGCCGATAGCCGTGTCTCCGTTTGCACTGGCGGGACGTCTTCCAGGCAGGTGTGAGCAGCCATTCCAGGCCCGGTCCTGTCGCCGGAACTGGTAATGCTTCTCATTTCAATGTTGGAAAACGTCAAAGGAGCGCCACTGAATGCCATGGTCCCGGTTCAAGTTTCAGCACGTCTGCAAGGCTGCACAGCCCTTGCCGATCCTGTTGCAGGACGCATGGATCCGGCGAGGGCGGCCGCCGCCCTGAGGCCGTCATGAGGCCGATCTAGGCCCGATCTAGGCCTGCCTCCCAAGTCACGCCGATGCGCATCGGCGCGCACTGATGCCCTGCGGTCAGCGGTTGTGCCGCCGCTTGCCGCCTGTGCCGAGGCCCGCTCCGCCCTATTGCACGGGCGGCACGCCGGCCGTCCATCGACCTGCGGTCGACATTTCCCCTTGATGTTCTTGCCTAGCTTGCGAGAGGAACTGCATCGTGTCCTTGAATCACACACATTCTTCGCTGGAAGAGGTCTTCATTGCTTCGCGTGGACAGTTGGTGAGGGTCGCGCGAAGAATTCTCAGGAATCCCGAACTGGCCGACGAGGCCGTGCAGGACACCTATCTGCGCGTTGCCGAAATGCGCAGCGATGCCGAGATCGCCAGGCCCGCCGCCTACTGGACGCGCGCCGTCTGCAACATGGCGCTGGACTACCTGCGCCGCCAGGAGCGCGAGAACACCTACCGCACCCACGGCGTGGATGTGGAGACGCTGGAGATACCGGACAGCCGCTCGCCCGAGCGCCTTTTGTTCGAGTCCCAGGCCATACGCCTGATCGACCAGGCCCTGGACGAGGTGCCGCCCAAGACCCGCGAGACCTTCGAGCTGTACCGCATCAAGGGACTCACGCAGCGCCAGATCGCCGAGCACATGGAGTGCGCGCTGGGCCTGGTGAACGCCAGGATTGCCGACGCCTGCAAGGCCATCCATGTCCACCGCTCGCTGCTGGACCACCATTGAACGGTGCAGCCCGGCGCACGACCCGGAACCGGCGCGCACGCGGCGTGAACAGTTTCGGGTTCGGAACGTCATGTTCAACAGAGGCGCAGTACCGGGTCGCCGCGATCCCGTACTGGCCTCACCGATGTTCAACCGCATTAAGGACGCCTGCATGTCTACAAGCTGCTTCGACCGCGAAGACGAAACCTTCATCGTTCTGGTCAACCACGAGGAACAGTATTCCATCTGGCCGCACTGGAAGGCCGTGCCCGGCGGCTGGACCGCCGTGGAGGGCGTGAAGGGCGACAAGAAAACCGTGCTCGACTACGTGGACGCCACCTGGACCGACATGCGGCCCAAGTCGCTGCGCGTGTGGATGCAGCAGCAGGAACAGGCGGGTGCCGGCGCCGCGCTGCACAAGGCCGATACCGATACCGAAACCGCAGCGGGCTGACGCGCATGCACGCGCCGCTGACCCTGCTGTGCCTGCCGTGCGCAGGCGCCAGCGCCACCATGTACCTGCGCTGGCGCAGGCTGCTGCCCCACTGGATCCGCATTGCGCCCGTGGAGCTGCCGGGGCGGGGCAGCCGGCTGGGCGAGCCTGCGGTCGAGGACTTCGGGCAGCTGGTCTCGCTGCTGTGCGCCGAGCAGCGCCAGGCCATGCGCGGCCGCTTTGCGCTGCTGGGCCACAGCATGGGCGCGCTGCTGGCCTTCGGCATGGCGCGGCAGTTGCGCGAGCAGGGCAGGGAGCTGCCGCTGGCCCTGGTTGCCTCGGGCAGCCCGGCACCGGCCTGCCGCGATCCCGAGCGCTTTGCGGGCAAGGGCGACGATGCGGCGCTGATTGCCGATCTGCGCAGGCAGGGCGGCACGCCCGAAGAGGTGTTTGCCAGCCCCGAGCTCATGCGCATCACGCTGGATGTGCTGGGCTCCGACTACCGAGTCTGCGAGAGCTTCGGCCATGTGCCCGCTGCGGGCCTGCCGCTGCCGGTGCACGTCTTTGCGGGGCGGCAGGACGACATCGAGGCGCCCCGCGTCCAGGCCTGGTCGCAGGAGGCCGCCGGGGCCTTCACGCTGGACTGGTTCGAGGGCGGGCATTTCTTCATCAGGCAGCGCGAAGGCGATGTGCTGGCCGTGCTGGCGCAGCGCCTGGCCGGGTCCCAGTCACTCCAGGGGGAAATCCATGCAGCTCGTGTCCGTGCGTGAGGCCATGAGCCAGGGCATCGAGGTCTTCAGGCTGGACCTGGACCTGTCGGCCGAACTGAGCGACAGCCTGCCGCACCTGACCCCCGAGGAGCGCGGTCGCGCCGCGCGCTTCGTGCGGGCCGCCGACCGGCTGCGCTTCGCACAGACGCGCGCTGCCACGCGGCGGCTGCTGGGGCGCAGGCTGGGCTGCTGCCCGGCCGATGTGCCGCTGGCCATCGGCACGCACGGCAAGCCCTTCGTGGATGACGAGCCGCACAGGGCGCCTGTGTTCAACGTCTCGCATTCGGGCGGCCATGCGCTGATCGCGCTGGCCGACCCCGGTGGCGTGCTGCACCTGGGCGTGGACATAGAGCAGCACAAGCCCGACCTCGATGCCGAGGTCATGCTCGACGCCGTCTGCACCGACCAGGAACGCGCCAGCGTGCGCCGTGCGCCTGATCGGCTGGCGGCCTTCTACCAGCGCTGGGTGGGCAAGGAGGCCGTGCTCAAGGCCATCGGCATTGGCGTGGCCGAGCACCTGCGCTCCATTGGCATCAGCCCTGCGGGGGACGGCCGGCTGGGCATTGCCTGCGCCGTTCCCGAATGGAACCGTTTTCAAGCGATGGCGCTTCCAGCGCCGCCGGGCTACGCGGCAGCTCTTGCGTGGCGCACCAAGGAATCGACATGAACGAAACCCTCCAGCGCTTCGAGCGCAAGGCCCCCGCGGGCTCGCTGCTTCCCCAGCTCATCACGCCCGCCCAGCCGGGCCAGGACCTGCTGGCCGCGCTGCCGCCGCTGCGCCGCGACATCGACGAAGCCCTGCTGACCACGGGCGGCGTGCTGCTGCGCGGCTTTGGCGTGCCCGATGTGGAGACCTTCCAGCGCTTCGCCTCGGCCTTCGGCCATCCGCTGCTCAAGTACGAATTCGCCTCCACGCCGCGCAGCGCGGTCGAGGCCTCCAGCGGCGCGGGCGTCTACACCTCCACCGAATACCCGGCCCACCAGAGCATTCCGCTGCACAACGAGCAGGCCTACACGCGCGAGTGGCCCATGAAGATCTGGTTCCACTGCGTCACCGCATCGCCCGAGGGCGGCGAGACGCCGATTGCCGACAGCCGTGCGGTCTACCGCCGCATTCCGGCGCGCATCCGCGAGCTGTTCGAGCCCGGCATCCTCTACGTGCGCAACTTCGGTGAGATGGACGTGCCCTGGCAGAAGGTCTTCAACACCGAAAGCCGCGCCGAGGTCGAGGCCTTCTGCCGCCATGCGCGCATGGACTGGGAGTGGAAGGAGGACGACGGCCTGCGCACGCGCCAGCTCTGCCAGGCCATGGAAAGCCACCCCGTCACGGGCGAGATGGTCTGGTTCAACCAGGCCCACCTGTTCCACATCTCGGCGCGCGAGCCCGAGGAGCGCGAGGTGCTGGAGGAGGTCTACGGCATCGAGAACCTGCCGCGCAACACCTTCTTCGCCGACGGCTCCACCATCGGCGACGACATCTTCGCCGAGGTGCGCGCCGCGCTGGACGCCGAGACCGTCAGCTTCCCCTGGGAGCAGGGCGACGTGCTGATGCTGGACAACATGCTCGTGGCCCATGCGCGCTCGCCCTTCAAGGGGCCGCGCAAGGTCATCGTCGCCATGGCCGAGCCGCGCAGCAATCTGGACCGTTTCTGAGAACCCGGGAGGCAGCTGACATGCTGAGTGGACAAAGTGCAATCGCGGCAGCAGGCCAGGCGCCGGCCAGCCTGGTCGAGCATCTGAGGGGACTGGCGCAGCAGCGGCCCGACGACATCTGGCTCACCGTGGCCGCCGTGCAGGACGGCCGCGTGGTCGAGCGCAGCCACAGCTATGGCGAGTTCGACCGCCGCGTGCGCGCGCTGGCCGCCCGGCTGCAGCAGCTGTGCCCCGTGGGCGCGCGCGCCCTGGTGATGATGGACAACGACGAGCACTACGCCGCCAGCATGCTGGCCTGCTTCTACGCGGGCGTGGTCGCCGTGCCGGTGCCGCCGCTGGAATCGCTGCGCGTGCAGCACCTGGAGCGGCTGCTGGGCATCGTGGGCGACGCGGATGCGGCCTGCGTGATCAGCACGGCCGAAGTGATGCAGGCCCTGCCCGGCGCCGATGCGCGCTTTGCCGGCATTGCCGCCGTGGCCGCCGACCAGGTGGACCTGGCCGATGCCGAGGCCTGGCGGCCCCATGCGCCGGCTGCCGACGACATCGCCTTTCTGCAATACACCTCGGGCTCCACCTCGGCGCCCAAGGGCGTGATGGTCAGCCACGGCAACCTCATCGCCAACGAGGCCGCCATCCAGCAGCGCATGGACATCGGCGCGGGCGACCGCTTCATGTCCTGGGCGCCGCTGTACCACGACATGGGCCTGATCGGCGGCCTGCTGCAGCCCCTGTACAGCGGCCTGCCGCTGGTGCTGACCTCGCCGCGCCTCTTCCTGGAAAGCCCTGTGCGCTGGCTGGAGCTGATCTCGCGCCACCGCGCCACCATCAGCGGCGGCCCCGACTTCGCCTACCGCATGTGCATGGAGCGCATCAAGCCGTCGCAGCTGGTGCAGCTGGACCTGTCGAGCTGGCGGCTGGCCTACACCGGCGCCGAACCCGTGCGTGCCGACACCGTCACGGCCTTCGCGCAGCGCTTTGCCGCCTGCGGCCTGCGGCCCGACGCGGCCTATGCCTGCTACGGCCTGGCCGAAGCCACCCTGTTCATCACCGGCGGCAGTTGCGGCGCAGGCGCCACGATCACGTCCTTCGATACCGAGGCCCTGGGCCAGGGCCGGGCCGAGGAAAGCCCCGGCGCCTCGCAGACCACCGCGCTGGTGGGCTGCGGCCCCGCCGTTCCCGGCCATGCGGTGGCCATCGTCGATCCGCACAGCCTGCAGGTGCTGGAGCCCGGCCGCGTGGGCGAGATCTGGGCGCACGGCCCCAGCATCAGCCAGGGCTACTGGGGCAAGCCGCAGCAAACGCAGCAGGCCTTTGTCGAGCATGCAGGCCGGCGCTGGCTGCGCACGGGCGACCTGGGCTTCGTGCATGCTGGGCAGGTCCATGTGGCGGGCCGCATCAAGGACCTGATCATCGTGCGCGGGCACAACCTCTACCCGCAGGACATCGAGCGCGTGGTCGAGGCCGAGGTCGAAGCCGTGCGCAAGGGGCGCGTGGCCGCGTTTGCGGTGGACATCGATGGCCGGGAGGGCATAGGTATCGCTGCCGAAGTCTCGTTCGGCATGCAAAAGCTGGTGCCGGCCCAGGCCCTGGTCGATGCACTGAGCACCGCCGTGGGCGCGCAGTGCGGCGAGGCACCCCGGGTGATCGTGCTGCTCAACCCCGGCGCCTTGCCCCGCACCTCCAGCGGCAAGCTGCAGCGCGCAGCCTGCCGCCAAGGCTGGTCCGCGCGCACGCTGGATGCCTGGGCGGTGTTCGAGTCGGGCCGCTTCGCGGGCGGCGGCAGCCAGGCACCGCAGGAGGCGGGCGCGGCAGATCCCACCACAAGCACGCTGGCCGGCCTGTGGCGCGAGGTGCTCGGTGGCGATGCGCAGCCCGGGCCGGCCGGCGAGGCCAACTTCTTCGCGCAAGGCGGCAACTCCCTGGCCGCCGTGCGGCTGGCTGCGCGCATCTGCCGGCAATGGTCCCTGGAGTATCCGGCCGGGCGGGTCTTCGAGCACCCGCGGCTGCGCGACCAGGCGCAGGACATCGACCGGCTGTGCCAACAGCGCCAGCCGGGCATGGCGCTGCAGCGCATTGCCCCGCTGGCCGAGGCCCGCCGCGCCATGCCCCTGCCGCTGACGCCGGCCCAGCAGCGCCAATGGTTTCTCTGGAAGATGGATACGCGCAGCACGGCCTACCACGTGCAGGGCGCCCTGCGCATCACCGGGCCGCTGGATGCAGGCGCCCTGCGTGCGGCCGTGCAGGGCCTGGCCGAACGGCACGGTTCGCTGCGCACGGTATTCAACGCCCGGCCCGATGGGGAGGTCGAGCAGCGCCTGGACCCCCAGGGCAGGCTGGAGCTGCAGTGGCTGGATGCCGCGCAGGCCGCGCAGGGCAAGCCCGCGCAGCGCGAGGAGCACGCCGCCCAATGGCTGCAGGCGCTGTGCGCCCAGCCCTTTGATCTGCAGCAGGGGCCGCTGGCCAGGGCTGCCCTGGTGCGGCTGCAGGCCCATGAGCACATCCTGGCGCTGGTGATGCACCACATCGTCTCCGACGGCGCCTCCATGCAGATCCTGCTGGACGATCTGGCGGCGCTGTATGCCGGCGCCCCGGACAGCGGCCCGGCGCTGCAGTACGTGGACTACGCCGTCTGGCAGCGGGAGCAGGCTCAACAGGCCCAGCAAGGCCAGCAGGCCTCGCTGGCCTACTGGCTGGAACGGTTGCAGGTGCCCCCAGGCGAGGCCCAGCCTGTGCTGGCCCTGCCCACCGACCATCCGCGCCAGGCGCTGGCACGCTATCGGGCGGGACGGCACGGCTTCGAGCTGCCCGGCGCGACCTTGCAGGCACTGCGCGCGCAGGCCCGCCAGCAGGCAGACACGCTCTTCACGCTGCTGCTGGCAGGATGGCAGGCACTGCTGTACCGCTACACGGGCCAGGAGGACATCCGCGTCGGCGTGCCCGTGGCCAACCGCGCGCATGCCGACCTGCAGGGCGTGGTCGGCTTTTTCGTCAACACCCTGGTGCTGCGCAACCGCATCGACGGGCGCATGCGCCTGGCCGACGTGCTGCAGCAGGCCCGCGAGGCGGCGCAGGGCGCGCAGGCCCACCACGCGCTGCCGTTCGAGCAACTGGTGGAGGCGCTGCAGCCGCAGCGCAGCCTGGCGCACAGCCCCTTGTTCCAGGTGCTGTTCAATCATCTGGTGGAGGACTGGCACGCGCTGCAGCAGGTGCCGGGCTGGACGGTGGCCGGCCGGCCGCTGGCGGCCGCAGATGCGCAGTTCGAGCTGACCGTGGAAGTGCGCGAGCGCTCCGATGGCAGCCTGGGCATCAGCCTGGTCTATGCCCGCGAGCTGTTCGAGCCGGGCAGCATGCAGCGCCTGGCCGCCCACTATGCGGCCATGCTGGAGGCACTGGCGCACCAGCCCCAATGTGCCGTGGACGAGGTGCCGCTGCTGGGTCCCGAAGAACGCCAGCAACTGGCGGCCTGGAGCTGCAATGACCAGGTCCTGCACGGCGGCGACATCGTGCACCGCCGCTTCGAGCAGCAGGTGGCGCGCAGCCCCGATGCCCCGGCCCTGTGCCTGGGCGAGGCCACGCTGGGCTACGCCGAACTCAATGCGCGCGCCAACCGGCTGGCGCATCACCTGATTGCATCGGGCGTGCGGCCCGGCGTGCTGGTGGGCATTGCCATGGAGCGCTCCATCGAGATGGTCGTGGGGCTGCTGGCCATCATGAAGGCCGGCGCGGCCTATGTGCCCATCGACCCCGAGCACCCGGCCGACCGCATCGCCTACATGCTGGAGGACAGCGGCGTGTCCCTGGTGCTGGTGCAGCCGCAGGTGCGTGACCGCCTGCCGGCCAACTGCAGTGCCCAATGGGTCGATGTGCCGGGCCTGGCGTCCCGGCTGCAGGACATGCCGGCCCACAACCCGGCCGTTGCCCTGCATGGCGACAGCCTGGTCTATGTCATCTACACCTCGGGCTCCACGGGCCGGCCCAAGGGCGCGGCCAACCGCCACCGTTCGCTGTGCAATCGCCTGGCGTGGGGGCAGATGCACCAGCCGCTGGGCCCGGGCGACACGGTGCTGCAGAAAACGCCCTTCGGCTTCGACATCTCCTTCTGGGAATTCTTCTGGCCGCTGACCACCGGCGCACGCCTGGCGCTGGCCGCCCCCGGCGACCACCGCGATCCCCGGCGCCTGGCCGAGCTGATAGCGCGCCACCAGGTCAACACCATCCACTTCGTGCCGTCCATGCTGCAGGCCTTCATGGCGCACCCGGTGGCCGCCACCTGCCAGGGGCTGCAGCGCATCATCTGCAGCGGCGAGGCCCTGTCCGCCGAATTGCAGGCGGCCGTGCTGCAGGCCTTCCCCGGCACCCGCCTGCTCAATCTCTACGGTCCCACAGAGGCGGCCATCGAGGTCACCTGGTGGGACTGCCGGGACGAGGGCGCGTTGTCCGTGCCCATAGGCCGCCCCGTGGCCGGGCTGCGTACCCATGTGCTGGATGCCGCGCTCAACGAGGTGCCGCGCGGCGTGGTCGGCGAGCTGTATCTGGGCGGTGTGGGCCTGGCGCGCGGCTACTGGCGGCGGCCGGGCCTGAGCGCCGAGCGCTTTGTCGCCGACCCCGCCAGCCGCACGGGCGAGCGCCTGTACCGCACGGGCGACCTGGTGCGCTGGCGCGGCGACGGCCAGATCGACTACCTGGGCCGCGTGGACCACCAGGTGAAGATCCGCGGCTTTCGCATCGAGCTGGCCGAGGTGGAGGCGCAACTGCTGGCCCACCCCGCCGTGCGCGAGGCCGTGGTGGTCGCCCGCCAGGCGGCCGACGGCGCGCGGCTGGCCGCCTTTGTCTCGGTGCAGCAGGGGCAGACCCTGGACATGGCCGCGCTGCGCAGCGCGCTGGCCGCAGCCCTGCCCGACTACATGCTGCCCTCGTCCATCACCGTGCTGGATGCCTTGCCGCTGAACGCCAACGGCAAGGTGGACCGCAAGGCGCTGCCCGAGGCGCCCACCCTGCCGGCCCTGGAGCACCAGGCCTACGAGCCGCCCGAAGGCGGCGTGGCCGAGACCATTGCCGCCCTCTGGGCCCAGGTGCTGGGCGTGGAGCGCATAGGCGCCAGCGACAACTTCTTCGACCTGGGCGGGCATTCGCTGCAGCTCATCCGCGTGCATGGCCTGCTGGAGGCGCGGCTGGGCCGGGAGCTGTCCCTGGTCGATCTCTTCAAGCACCCCACGGTATCGGCCCTGGCGCGACGCATTGAGCAGGGCGCAGATAGCGAGGGCGAGGGCGACGGCGCCGCGCAGGCGGCCGCCGCCCGGGACGGCATGGACGCGGCCCAGCGCCGCCGCGAGGCGCTGCTGCAGCGCAAGCGCCACATCGAAAGGACCCTCTGATGTCTTCTTCCTCCGAAACCACCGGCCTGGAGATCGCCGTCATCGGCATGGCCGGGCGCTTTCCGGGCGCCGACGACATCGACCGCTTCTGGGCCAACATCCGTGACGGCGTCGAGTCCGTGAAGCGCTACAGCGACGATGAGCTGCGCGCCATGGGCGTGCCCCAGGCCCTGCTGGACGATGCCGGCTACGTGAAGGCCGGCGTGCCGCTGGCCGGCATGGACCTCTTCGATGCCGACTTCTTCGGCTACACCCCGCGCGATGCCGAGCAGCTGGACCCGCAGCACCGCCTTTTCCTGGAATGCGCGTGGCAGGCGCTGGAGCATGCGGGCTACGAGGGACGGCGCTACCCCGGCGCCATCGGCGTGTATGCGGGCACGGGCGCCAGCGTCTACCTGATGCGCCATCTGCTGCCCCGCCATGCGCCGGGCCCTGGCGCCCAGGTCGCCGATCTGCTGGGTCTGATGAGCGGCAACATGGCCGATGCCCTGGCCACGCGCGTGGCCTACAAGCTGGACCTGCGCGGCCCGGCCGTCACCGTGCAGACGGCCTGCTCGACCTCGCTGATGGCGGTGCACACCGCCTGCCAGGCGCTGCTGGGCCATGAATGCGCCATGGCGCTGGCCGGGGGCGTCTCGCTCAACCTGCTGCAAAACGGCGGCTACCGCTACCAGGCCGGCGCCATCTTCTCGCCGGACGGGCATTGCCGCGCCTTCGATGCCCAGGCCGCAGGCACGCTGCAGGGCAGCGGCGCGGGCATTGTGGTGCTCAAGCGCCTGGACGATGCGCTGCGCGACGGCGACACCATCCACGCCGTCATCCTGGCCAGCGCCGCCAACAACGATGGCGCAGACAAGGTGGGCTTCACGGCGCCCGGCGTCAACGGCCAGGCCGCCGTGGTGCGCGCGGCGCAGGCCCTGGCGGACGTGCCGGCCGACACCATCGGCTATGTGGAAGCCCATGGCACGGGCACGGCGCTGGGCGACCCCATCGAGATCGCGGCGCTGACCCAGGCCTTTCGCGCCAGCACGCAGCGCAGGGGCTACTGCGCCATCGGCTCGGTGAAGACCAATATCGGCCATCTCGATGCGGCCGCCGGTGTCACGGGCCTGATCAAGGCGGTGCTCTCGCTGCGGCATGCCACCTTGCCGCCGAGCCTGCATTTCGAGCGGCCGCATCCGCAGATCGACTTCGAGCGCAGTCCCTTCCATGTCAACACCGTGGCCAGGCCCTGGCCCCAGGCGGCCACACCGCGCCGCGCGGGCGTGAGCGCCTTCGGCATTGGCGGCACCAATGTCCATGTGGTGCTGCAGGAGGCTGCTGCCGCCCCTGCCACCTCTGCCGCCCCTTCCCTTACACAGGCGGATGCAGCCCGGGGCTGGCAGGTGCTGCCGCTGTCCGCTCGCAGCCCCCGTGCGCTGGATGAGTCGGCGCGCCGCCTCGCTGCCCATCTGCAGCAGGCCGGCAGCGGCCTGTCGCTGGACGATGTGGCCCACACCCTGCAGCAGGGCCGCCGCGCCTTCGGCCATCGCCGTGCCGTGGTGGCCGACGGCATGGGCATGGCGGTGGAGGGCCTGCACCTCTCTGCTGCTGCTGCGGTGGCGGCGTCGGCAGGCCAGGCCACCGAGGTGCCGGCACAGCCGCCCGGCGTGGCCTTTCTTTTCCCGGGCGGGGGCGTGCAGCACGCCAACATGGGCCTGGACCTGTACCGCGACGGCGGTGTGTTCCGGCAGGAGGTGGACCGCTGCTGCGAGCTGCTGCAGGCCGAAACAGGCTGGGACCTGCGCCAGTGGCTGTTCCCCGCCCCGGGTGAAGAGGTGGAGGCCGACGCGGCGCTGTCCGCCATGGACAAGGCCCAGCCGGCACTGTTCGTGATCGGCTATGCGCTGGCCCGGATGTGGATGGCGCGCGGCGTGCAGCCCGTGTCCATGCTGGGCCACAGCCTGGGCGAGTATGTGGCGGCCTGCCTGGCCGGCGTGTTCGAACTGCCGCATGCCCTGCGCATCGTGGCGGCGCGCGGCCGCCTGCTGCAGTCGCTGCCGCAGGGCGCCATGACCTCGGTGCCCCTGGCCGAGGCCGAGCTGCAATCGCTGCTGGATGCGGGCTGCGACCTGGGTGCCGTCAACGGCGAACGCCTGTGCGTGCTGTCCGGCCCGCTGGCCGCCATCGAGGCGGCCGAAGAGGCGCTGCGCGCGCGCGACATCACCGCCCGCCGGCTGCACATTGCCGTGGCCTCGCACTCGGCCATGACCGAGCCCCTGCTGGCGCAGCTGGAGCAGATGGTGGCCAGCGTGCCCCGGCATGCGCCGCGCCTGGCCTTCATCTCCAGCGTGACCGGCAAGCCCATCACGGCCGAGCAGGCCATGAACCCCGCCTACTGGGCCCGCCACCTGCGCCATACCGTGCGCTTTGCGGACGGGCTGGACGAGCTGCTGAGCGTGCCGGGCCGCGTGCTGCTGGAGGTGGGCCCCGGCCAGGCCCTTGCCGCCCTGGCCCGCCAGCATGCGCGCGCCGCCACGGCGGCCGGCATCTGGCCCAGCCAGGCCCATCCCCAGCAGACCGCACGCAGCGCGCAACTGCTGGCGCAGGCCGTTGCCGGACTGTGGTGCGCGGGCGTGGACATCGACTGGACTGCCTGCCGGGGCGGGCGGCCAGGCCGGCGCGTGCCGTTGCCGACCTATGCCTTCCAGCGCCGCTCCTTCTGGGTGCAGGCGGCGGGGCAGGGTGGCGATGCACCGAAAGCGGCAGGCACGGCAGGTCCCTCGGCGACTGCGGGTCCGTTCTACGCAGCCGCCTGGCAGCGCAGTCCTCTGCAGTTGGCGGCAGGCACCGCTGCCGCCGCAGCCCAGGTGGCCCTGGTGTTTGGCGACGGCAGTGCCACGGCCGAGGCCCTGGTGCACGCATTGCGCGCGCAGGGCGCCGATGTGGTCTGCGTGGAAGCGGGCGCCGCCCCCGCCTGCCTGGCCCCGGGCCGGCATGCCGTGCGCCCCGGCGAGCGCCGCGATTGCGAGGACTTGCTCGATGCGGTGCAGGCGCAGTTCGGCCCCGTGGGCGCCATCTACCACCTGTGGGCCATGGACGCGGCCGCCCCTGCGCCGCTGGAGCGCGGCTTTCACAGCGTGCTGGCCCTGGCGCAGGCGCTGGAGGCCCGTGCGCACGGCGCTGGAGGCCCGCGCACACGGCGGCTGCTGCTGGTGGCCGCAGGCGGTTCGGAAGATGTGACCGGAGCGGAAGCGCTGAACCCCGAGATGGCCGCCGTCTTTCCGCTGTGCAAGGCGATAGGGCAGGAATGCCCGTCCATCGACTGCCGTTTCGTCGATGTGGTGCAGGCGGGTTCGCCCGCAATGCAGGCCCGGCTGGCGCGCCAGCTGCTGGACGAAGCCCGCGCGCCGCATGGGCTGCGCGCGGCCGACACGGCCATCGCCCTGCGCGGTACCCACCGCTGGCGCAAGACCTACGAGCCCCTGCAATGGCAGGACGCCGCGGCGCCGCGCCTGCGCAGGCAGGGCGTGTACCTGATCACGGGCGGCCTGGGCGGCGTGGGCCTGGCGCTGGCCCGGCATCTGGCCGCGCACTGGCAGGCCCGCCTGGTGCTGCTGGGCCGCACGGCGCTGCCAGCACGCAGCCAATGGGAGGCGCTGGCCGCCGATGACGGGCAGCCGAGCACCCTGCGCCAGCAACTGCTGCAGCTGCTGGCCCTGGAGGCCGAGGGCGCCCAGGTGCTGACCCTGGCGGCCGATTTGGCCGACGCCGCGCAGATGCAGGCGGCGCTGGCGCAGGCGCACCAGCGCTTTGGCACGCTGCATGGCGTGGTCCATGCCGCAGGCCATGCCAACAGCGGCATGCTGTCCACCCGCACGCGGGACAGCGTGGAGCGCACGTTCGCCCCCAAGCTGCGCGGCACCCGGCTGCTGCTGGACCTGCTGGGCACGCTGGGCACGCAGGACGTGCAGGACGTGCAGGACATGCAGGCGCCGGACTTCGTGCTGCTGTGCTCGTCCATCTCCAGCCTCACCGCAGGCCTGGGCAAGAGCGACTACGCCGCCGCCAATGCCTGCATGGATGCATTGGCGGCACTGGCCAGCCGCCAGCGCGCCTGGCCCGTCATCTCCGTGGACTGGGACGCCTGGCGTGACCTGGGCATGGCCGCCGGCATGCGCATTCCCGAGGGCATAGGCTGGAGCGGCGCAGAAGCGGCAGCGGTGTTCGAACGCATCGTCAACGGCGATGTGCCGCACCAGGTGGTCATCTCCACCACCGACCTGCAGCAGCGCCTGGGCGAGATCGATGCCGGGCTGGTGGATGCGCTGGCAGAACCTGCCACCGAAGCCGTCGCCGAACCTGCCAACGGATCGCAGGCCCGTGGCGGCCATCCGCGCCCGGCGCTGCAGACCGCCTACGTTGCGGCCGAAGGCGAACTGCAGCAGGCCCTGGCCGCGCTGTGGACCGACATGCTGGGCATTGCCCCGGTGGGCGTGGACGACAACCTGTTCGAGCTGGGCGGCGACTCGCTGCTGGCCCTGCAGATCCTGGGCCGCGTGAAAAAGCGCTTTGGTGTCGAGCTGCACCCTGCGGCCTTCTTCAAGGCCCCCACCGTCGGCGAGCTGGCCGTGCTGGTGGAGACCCGGCTGATCGAGGAGATCGAGGCCACCGTTACCGATGAAGGCGATGCCCTTGCCGCCTTCGCATCTGCGTGAGAAGACCACCATGTCCCTGAACGATCTCGATTCCCGCAAGTCCCGCCTGTCCGATGCGCAGCGTGCCGCACTGGCCCTGAGGCTCCGGGGTGCATCCGGTGCACCCGCTGCATCTGGCGCAGGTGGCGCAGGTGGCCTGCCGGACGGCGACACCCGCAACACGGCCCACACCATCACCCGCTGCGACCGCACGCTGGCCATTGCCCTGTCCCCCGCCCAGCGCAGCCTCTGGCTCACCTGGCGGCTGGAGCCCGCCAGCCCCGCCTACAACATGGTGGGATCGCTGTCGCTCAAGGGGCCGCTGGATGCGTGGGCGCTGGAGCAGGCGCTGCAGGCCCTGGCCGAGCGCCACGAGATCCTGCGCACCTGCTATCCGGCCGGCGAGGACGGCGAGCCCCGGCAGTCCATCCAGCCCGCCGCGCCCGTGCCCCTGCGCCATGTCGATCTGGGCGCATGGACGGACGGCGATCCGCAGGCCGAGGCGCAGCGCCAGGTGCTGCTGCTGGCCCGCCAGCCCTTTGCGCTGGACACGGAAACGCCATTGCGCGCCGTCCTGTGCCGGCTGGGCGCGCAGGAGCATGTGCTGGGCCTGTCGCTGCACCACATTGCGGGCGATGGCTGGTCCAACGGCATCGTGGTCGAGGAACTGTTCCACCTGTACGAGGCCCTGCGCACGCAGCAGCCATCGCGCCTGCCGGCCATGGCCCTGCAGTTCGCCGACTACGCCGTCTGGCAGCGCCGCTGGTTCGATGCCGGTGAGCGCGAGCGGCAGTTGGACTACTGGCGCGCCCGGCTGGGCACCGAGCACGAGGCCCTGGCCCTGCCGATGAAGCAGGCCAGGTCGGCCGCGCAGGAGGCACAGGAGCAGCGCCTGGAGTTCACGCTCCCCGCCGCACTGGCCACCCGCGTGCGTGCCCTGGGCCGCGCCCATGGCGCCTCTCTGTTCATGGTGATGCTGGCCCTGCTCAAGCTGGTGCTGTACCGCTTCAGCGGCACGCGCGAGCTGCGCGTGGGTACGCCCGTGGCCAACCGCCAGAAGGCCGAGACGCATGGCCTGATCGGCTACTTCCTGAACCTGCTGGTGCTGCGCACGCACATCGATCCCGCGCAGGACTTCGGCGCGCTGCTGGCGCAGGTGCGCGAGGCGGTGCTGGGCGCGCAGGCCCACCAGGACCTGCCGTTCCACCTGCTGGTCGAGGCGCTGCAGCCAGCCCGCCAGCCGGGCGTTCACCCGCTGTTCCAGGTCAAGTGCACCCAGCAGGAGGATGCATCGGCCGCGCGCCACATCGCCGGCCTGGAGATCGCCATGCAGGCCGTCTCCAGCGGCCAGGCGCATTTCGACCTGAGCCTGGACTTCACCGACCGGCAGGACGGCATCGACTGCGTGCTGATCTATGCCGATGAACTGTTCGACGAAGCCGTGGTGCGTGACATGGCAGCCGCATTCCAGGACCTTGCGCTGCAGGTCACCGGCGCAATCAGCGACAGGCAGCCCAGGCTGTGCGAGCTGTCGCTGCCAGGCCGCGTGTCGGAGTCTGCAGGCCCGGTGCAGGCCTTTGGCGCCGACAGCGTGCTGCAGCTGTGGTCGCGCGCCGTGCAGGCCCAGCCCGATGGCACGGCGGTCAGGGACGCAGGCTCGGCCCTGGACTACGCGCAGCTGGACCGGCAGTCCGACCAGTTGGCCCGGGCCCTGGTGGCGCGCGGCGTGGGGGCCGATGTGCGCGTGGCCCTGCATGCCGAGCGCAGCTGCGCCTTTGTGCTGGGCCTGCTCGCCGTGCTCAAGGCCGGTGGCACCTGTGTGCCCCTGGACCCCGGCCTGCCGGCGCAGCGGCTGGCCTGGCAGCTGCGCGACAGCGGCGCGGTGCTGATGCTCTGCCAGCAGGCGCCCGCCTGGGACGCGGGCGTTCCCGTGTTGAGCCTGGACCCGAATGCCTGCCAGGAGCCGTGCATTGCGGGGCAGGCGCTGCCGGCCGCGCCGCCGCATTCCGCACAGGGCGCCTATGTGATCTACACCTCGGGCTCGACCGGGCAGCCCAAGGGCGTGGTCGTCAGCCACGGGGCGCTGGCCCACTATGTGCAGGCCGTGCTGCAGCGGCTGGACCTGCCCGAGGCGGCGCGCAGCATGGCCATGGTCTCGACCGTGGCGGCGGACCTGGGACACACCGTGCTGTTCGGCGCGCTGTGCTCGGGGCGCGCGCTGCATCTGATGGCGCCCGAACTGGCCTTCGACCCCGACGGCTTCGCGCGCTACATGGCAGAGCACCGCGTGGACGTGCTCAAGATCGTGCCCAGCCATCTGCAGGGGCTGCTGAATGCCGGCATGCCCGCTGACGTGCTGCCTGCCAGCCGCCTGGTGCTGGGCGGCGAGGCCACGCGCTGGCCGCTGGTGGACCGCATCGCCGCGCTCAGGCCCGGCTGCCGCGTGCTCAACCATTACGGCCCCACCGAAACCACGGTGGGCATCCTCACCCAGGAGGCGGACGAGGCGCTGCGCGGCGGCGAAAGCCTGCCCGTGGGCAGGCCGCTGGCCAATAGCCGCGCCCTGGTGCTGGATGCCGACCTGCAGCCCGTGCCCCTGGGCGCCAGCGGCGAGCTGTACCTGGGCGGGCCGGGTCTGGCGCGCGGCTACCAGGCCCGGCCCGGGCAGACGGCAGAGCGCTTCGTGGCCAGCCCGTTCCAGCCGGGCGAGCGCCTGTACCGCACGGGCGACCGCGTGACCATGCTGGCCGATGGCAGCCTGCAGTTCCTGGGCCGCATGGACGACCAGGTGAAGGTGCGCGGCTACCGCGTGGAGCTGCGCGAGGTGGCGCTGGCGCTGCAGGCCGTGCCCGGCGTGGCCCAGGCCGAAGTCGTGGCGCGGCTGGACGGGGAGGGAGGCGGGGACGGGCGCATGCAGTTGCATGCCTATGCCGTGCCCCAGGCGGGCGTTCCCGCCGACAGGCCGGGGTGGGCCGCCGCGCTGGCGCAGGCGCTGCCCGAATACATGGTCCCCGCCAGCATCACCGTGCTGGAAGGCATGCCCCTGACGGCCAACGGCAAGATCGACCGCAAGGCCCTGCCCGTGCCGGAGCAGGAGGCCGCCGATCTTTTCGAGGCGCCCCAAGGCGAGGCCGAGCAGGCGCTGGCCGCCGTCTGGGCCGACCTCTTCGGCCTGGAGCGCGCGGGCCGGCATGACGACTTCTTCGCGCTGGGCGGGGACTCCATCCTCGCGCTCAAGCTGGTGGCGCGCGCCCGCAAGCGCGGCGTCAAGCTCACGCCCAAGCAGCTGTTCACGGGCAAGACGCCAGCGGGTGTGGCACGGCTGGTGGAGGGGCCGGTTGCCGGCGCCGAGCAGACCGAAGGCACGGCGCCCCTGCCCAGGGCCGACCGCAGTGGCCCGCTGCCGCTGTCCTTTGCGCAATTGCGCCAATGGTTCCTGTGGCAGCTGGAGCCGGCCGGTACGGCCTATCACATCAGCGGCGCGCTGCGTCTGCTGGGCACGCTCGATGTGCTGGCGCTGCAGCAAAGCTTCGACGCGCTGGTGGCGCGCCACGAGTCGCTGCGCACGGTGTTCCGCATGGGCGGGGACGGGCAGGTGGTGCAGGTGATCGCCGCACAGGGCGGTGTGCGGGTCGAGCAAACGGATCTGTCCGGACTCCCCGCTGCGCAGCGTCAGGAGCAACTGGAACAGGCGGCGGCCGCCGTGCACCGCCAGCCCTTCGACCTGCAGGCCGGGCCGCTGCTGCGCGTGGGCCTGATCCGGGAGTCGGCCGAGGCGCATCTGCTGGTCGTGGCCATGCACCACATCGTCTCCGACGGCTGGTCCATGCAGATCATCGTGGATGAATTCGTGCAGCAGTACCGCGCACGGTGCCAGGGACAGGTGCCGCAGGCCGCACCCCTGCCGCTGCAGTACGCCGACTACGCGGCCTGGCAGCGCCAGTGGCTGGAGGCCGGCGAGCGGCAGCGGCAACTGGCCTACTGGCGCACCCAGCTGGGCGACACGCACCCCGTGCTGCAACTGCCCACCGACCACCCGCGCCGGCCCGGCGCGGACCATGTGGCCGCCAGCCATGGCCTGCAACTGCCGGCCGATCTGGTCGGCAGCCTGCGCCGCCGCGCCCAGGCGCAGGACGCAACGCTGTTCGTGCTGCTGCTGGCCGGCCTGCAGGCCGTGCTGCACCGCTACACGGGCCAGGAAGACATTCGCGTGGGCGTGCCCATTGCCAACCGCCACCGGGTGGAAACGCAGGGCACGGTGGGCTTTTTCGTGAACACCCAGGTTCTGCGCGCCACGCTGGACGGGCGCATGGGCCTGGCGCAGCTGCTGGACCAGGCCCGGCAGGCCGCCCAGGGCGCGCAGGCCCACCAGGACCTGCCCTTCGAGCAACTGGTCGAGGCGCTGCAGCCCGAACGCAACGCCGGCACCCAGCCGCTGTTCCAGGTGCTGTTCAACCACCAGCGCCAGGACCGCAGCGCGCTGCAGCAACTGCCTGGGCTGGAGCTGCAGGAATATGCGCTGCAGGGCCAGGGCGCCCAGTTCGAGCTGACCGTGGACACCATCGAGGATGCGCAGGGCCGCCTGCACCTGCGCCTGACCTATGCCCGCGAATTGTTCGAGGCCGCCACCATCGGCGCACTGGCCGGCCACTATGTGGCCATGCTGCAGACGCTGGCCGATGATCCGGCCCGCAAGGTGGGCGAGGTCGCCTTGCTGGGCGCGGCCGAACTGCACAGGCAGCAGGCATGGGGCCGCGCCGCCGGCCTGCCTGCCGGTCGGCCGGCCGCAGCGCAGACGCTGCACGGCCGCTTCGCCAGCCAGGCATTGGCGCGAGCCGGGGCGCAGGCGCTGTCCTTCGAGCACCACGTTCTCGGCTACGCCGAACTCGACGCCCGGGCCAACCGTCTGGCCCACCGCCTCATCGCCC
Source organism: Delftia sp. 11MD (assembly GCF_050907895.1). Classification (NCBI taxonomy): domain Bacteria; kingdom Pseudomonadati; phylum Pseudomonadota; class Betaproteobacteria; order Burkholderiales; family Comamonadaceae; genus Delftia; species Delftia sp. 11MD. The sequence goes on from NZ_CP194333.1 coordinate 2,162,361, forward strand.
TGGGCGTGCGCCCGGAGACGCGCGTGGGCATTGCCATGCAGCGCTCGGTGGAGATGGTGGTCGGCCTGCTGGCCATCCTCAAGGCTGGTGGCGCCTATGTGCCGCTGGACCCGGACTACCCTGCCGACCGGCTGGCGCACATGGTGGCCGACAGCGGGATCTCTCTGGTGCTGACGCAGGCTGTGGTGCGCAAGCGCATTCCCGGCGCTGCTGCGCTGCAGGTGCTGGAGATCGACCTACTGGACCTGTCGGGCGAACCCGATACCGATCCGCAGGTCGATGTGAGCCCGGACAGCCTGGCCTATGTGATCTACACCTCCGGCTCCACGGGCCGTCCCAAGGGCGCGCAACTGAGCCACCGCAACGTGGCACGGCTGCTGGACGCCACCGATGCCTGGTTCGGCTTCGGGCCTGACGATGTCTGGACCCTGTTCCATTCCTATGCCTTCGACTTCTCGGTCTGGGAGATCTTTGGTGCGCTGTGCACTGGGGGCAGGCTGGTGGTGGTGCCGTACTGGGTCAGCCGCTCGCCCCAGGACTTCCTGGCTTTGCTGCGTGCGGAGCGCGTAACGGTTCTCAATCAAACACCTTCGGCTTTCGGGCAGCTGATCCATGCGGTGGAGCAGGATGAAGAAGGCAGTGCTGGCCTGGCGCTGCGCCAGGTGATCTTCGGCGGCGAGGCGCTGGAGCCCGAGAGCCTGCGGCCCTGGTTCGAGCGCTTCGGTGACCAGGGCCCCCAACTCATCAACATGTACGGCATCACCGAGACCACGGTGCATGTGACGTACCGGGAGATCACGCGGAAGGATCTGGAGGGCGGACGCAGCCCCGTGGGCGTGGCGATTCCGGACCTGGGCCTGTACGTGCTCGACGGCAGCCTGAACCTGCTGCCGCAGGGCGTGGCGGGAGAGTTGTATGTGGCGGGCGAGGGCTTGGCACGCGGCTATCTCAACAGGCAAGGACTGACGGCAGAGCGCTTCATTGCCAACCCGTTCAGCGAGACGGGCGAGCGCCTGTACCGCACGGGCGATCTGGTGCGCTGGAACGCTCAGGGCGAACTCGAATACCTGGGCCGTGCCGACCAGCAGGTCAAGATCCGGGGCTTCCGCATCGAGCTGGGCGAGGTGCAGTCGCAACTGCTGGCCCAGCCCGAGGTGCGCGAGGCGGTGGTGCTGGCCAAGGAGGGGGCGGGCGGTGCCAGACTGATCGCCTATGTGTCGCTGAATGCAGAAATCGCAGAGGGTCTGCTCAAGGACCGGCTGGGCGAGGTACTGCCCGACTACATGGTGCCCTCGGCCATCGTCGTGCTCGATGCCCTGCCTTTGACCGCCAACGGCAAGGTGGACCGCAAGGCGCTGCCCGAGCCGGAGATGGCGAGTGCGCAGGAATACGAGGCACCGCAGGGCGAGTTGGAGGAAACGCTGGCGCAGATCTGGGCCGAGGTGCTGGGCGTGGAGCGCGTGGGCCGGCAGGACGGCTTCTTCGAGCTGGGCGGGCATTCGCTGCTCGCCCTGGGCCTGCTGGAGCGCGTGCGCGCCCAGGGCCTGCGCGTGCAGGTGCGCACGCTGTTCCAGCACCCGAGGCTGGCGGAGTTTGTGCAGGCGGTGCAGCAGGAGCAGCAGGGTGAGCAAGGGGAGCAGGTGGCCGGCGAGATCGATGTGCCGCCCAACGGCATCCCCGAAGGCTGCACGGCGATCACGCCGGACATGCTGACCCTGGTGGCGCTGGATGAGGATGAGATTGCACGCATTGCCGCTGCGGTGCCGGGAGGCGCAGCCAATATCCAGGACATCTACCCGCTGGCGCCGCTGCAGGAGGGGATTCTGTTCCACCACCTGCTGCAGTCCGGGGGCGATGTATTCGTCTCGCCCAACCTGCTGAGCTTCGGGGCGCGCGAGCAGCTGCAATCCTTCGTGCACAGCCTCAACCAGGTGATTGCGCGCCATGACATCCTGCGCACGGCCGTGCTCTGGGAAGGGCTGTCCGAGCCCGTGCAGGTGGTGCTGCGCCAGGCACCGCTGCAGCTGCAGTGGCCTGATGCGGATGAGGCGCATGGGTCGCATGAGGTGCATGAGGCACATGAGGCATATGAGGCACATGAGGTGCTGGTGCCGCAGATGCTGGAGCAACTGCGCAGCCACGACCTGCGCCTGGACGTGCGGCAGGCGCCGATGATAGGGGCGCGGGCCGCGCACGATGCCGGGCAAGGCCGCTGGCTGCTGCAGCTGCTGAGTCACCACCTGGTGATGGACCGCATCACGCTGGACCTGCTGCTGCAGGAAGTGCTGCGGCTCCAGCAGGGCCGTGCGGCCGAGCTGCCGGTGCCCGTGCCCTTCCGGCGCTTTGTGGCGCAGGCGCGCCAGGGCGTGGCGGCCGAGGCGCACGAGCGGTTCTTCCGCCGCATGCTGGCCGATGTGCAGGAGCCCACGGCCGCCTTCGGCCTGCTGGACGTGCAAGGCGATGGCCGTGGCATGGAGGAGGCCCGCCTGCGGTTGGACGCCCCACTGGCCCAGGGCATGCGCCGCCAGGCGCGTGCGCACGGGGTCAGCCCCGCTGCGCTCTGCCACCTGGCCTGGGCGCTGGTGCTGGCCCGGACCAGCGGCAGGCAGGAGCCGGTCTTCGGCACCGTGCTGATGGGCCGCATGGACGGCGGCGCCGGTGCGCAGCAGGCGCTGGGCATGTTCATCAACACCTTGCCGCTGCGGCTGCCGCTGGGCGAAGGCAGCGTGCTCCAGGGCCTGCGCAGCACGGCGGCGGCGCTTGCGGCGCTGCTGCAGCACGAGCATGCCAGCCTGTCGCTGGCCCAGCGCTGCAGCGGCCTGCCTGCGGGAACGCCGCTGTTCGGCGCATTGCTGAACTACCGCCATGGCGCGGCAGAGGGCGCTGCGCAAGAGCTGGCCCGGGCCGGCGTGCAGGTGCTGGGCCGCCCCGAGCGCAGCAACTATCCCGTGGGCATGGCCGTGGATGACGACGGCCAGGGCTTTGTGCTCGTCGCCCAGGTGGTGCGCAGCGTAGGGGCCGGGCGCGTCTGCGCCTACATGCAGCAGGCCCTGCAGGCGCTGGTGCAGGCGCTGCAGCAGCAGCCCGGCCGCGACCTGCGCACGCTGGACGTGGTGCCCCCGGCCGAGCGCCAGGCGCTGCTGGCGCAGGCCGGCAACCCCCGGTCCTGGCCGCAGGCCTTGCCGGTGCACCGCATGTTCGAGACGCAGGCAAGGCAGCGGCCCCAGGCCCCGGCCCTGGCTGCGGACGGACAGGTGTTCAGCTACGGCGATCTGGACCGGCGGGCCAGCCGCCTGGCGCAGGCCTTGAGCGCCCAGGGGCTGCGGCCTGGGCAGCGCGTGGGCCTGGTGGCCGAGCGCGGGGCCGCCATGGTGGCCGGCCTGCTGGCCATCCTCAAGGCGGGCGCTGCCTACGTGCCCGTCGATCCAGCCCTGCCCGATGAGCGCATGCGGTACATGCTGCAGGACAGCGGAGCCTGCCTGGCGCTGGCCTCGGGCTTGGCGCCGGGCCGGCTGGCCTTGCTCGCCGCCAGCGTGCCGAAGGTGCTGCAACTGGAGGCGCTGGAGGTACTGGAGGTGCTGGAGGCAGTGGAGGCAAGGGAGCCAGGGCCGCAGGCAGGCACGGAACGCGCGCCCCGCGTCGAGGTGCATGGCGACCAGGCCGCCTATGTGATCTACACCTCGGGCTCCACCGGCCGGCCCAAGGGCGTGGTGGTGCGGCATGCGGCCTTCTCCAACTTCCTGCAGTCCATGGCGGCACAGCCGGGCCTGCAGGCGCAGGACGTGGTGCTGGCCACGACCTCCGTGTCCTTCGACATTGCGGGCCTGGAGATCTTCCTGCCCCTGGCCGTGGGCGCGCAGCTGGTGGTGGCCGGGCGCGAGCAGGTGCGCGACGCGGCCGCGCTGGCGGCGCTGCTGGAGCGCAGCCGCGCCAGCGTGATGCAGGCCACGCCCTCGGGCTGGCGCCTGCTGCTGGCCGGTGGCTGGAAGGCGGCACGGCCGCTGAAGGCGCTGTGCGGCGGCGAGGCGCTTGCACCGGACCTGATTGCCCTGCTGCGCGCGGCGGGCGTGGACCTCTGGAACCTCTACGGCCCGACCGAGACCACGATCTGGTCCAGCCTGCAGCAGGTGCAGGGCGATGCCGCCACGCTGGGCCAGGCCATCGCGGCCACCCGGCTGCTGGTGCTTGACGAAGGACTGCGCTGCGTGCCGCAAGGCGTGGTCGGGGAGCTGTTCATTGGCGGCCAGGGCCTGGCGCGCGGCTACTGGCAGCGGCCGGGCCTGAGCGCAGAGCGTTTTGTGGCCGATCCATTCGCGAGACCGGGCGCGGCTGGCGAACGCCTGTACCGCACGGGCGACCTGGTGCGCCGCAATGCCGATGGCGCGCTCGAATACCTGGGCCGGCTGGACCACCAGGTCAAGATCCGCGGCCACCGCATCGAGCTGGGCGAGGTGGAGGCCGCGCTGCTGGCCCAGCCCGAGGTGCGCGAGGCCGTGGTCACGGCAGCGGGGTCCGGCAGCGATACGCGCCTTGTGGCGCATGTATCGCTACATGCAGGCCCTCCCCTGGACGCTGCGGCACTGCGCGCAAGACTGGCCAGCGGCCTGCCCGACTACATGCTGCCGTCCGCCATCGTGGTGCTGGACACGCTGCCGCTGAACAACAGCGGCAAGGTGGACCGTGCCGCGCTGCCTGCGGCGCAGGCACCGTCCGGCCCGTCCTACGAGGCGCCTTCGGGGCAGGCCGAGGAAATGCTGGCCGGGCTCTGGTCCGAGCTGCTGGGCGGTGGCCGCGTGGACCGCCGCGACAGCTTCTTCGAGCGCGGCGGGCACTCGCTCAAGGTGGTGCAACTGCTGGCGCGACTGCAGGGGGCAGGCGCTGCGGGGCTGACCGCCCAGGACATTTTCCGCACCCCGGTGCTGCAGGACATGGCGGGCCTGGTGCGCCTGCCGGCCCATGGCGGCGCGGATGCTGCGGGTGCTGCGGGTGCAACAGGCACGACAGGCACGACAGGCGCGGATGCGCAGGCGCTCGATGCGCTGGATTCCTTTCTCGAAACTCTGGGAGATATCTGATGGACCGTGGCCGCCTGCGCCAAATCGCCGAGCGCTTTGCAAGCCTGAGCCCTGCCCAGCGCACGCTGGCATTGCAAAAGATCCGGGCCGAGGGACTGGATCTCTCGCATTTCCCCATCCCGGTGCGCGCACCATCGCCCGACCAGACCGAAGCCCTGTCCCATGCGCAGCTGCGCCAGTGGTTCCTGTGGAAGCTGGACCCGCAAAGCTCGGCCTACCACATCGCCCAGGCCTCGTGGATGCATGGCGAGCTGGATCTGGCGGCCCTGCGGCAGGCGTTCGGCGTGCTGCTGGATCGCCACGGCGGACTGCGCACGGTGTTCGAGGAAAGCCCCGACGGCCTGGCGCGGCAGCGCATCGTGCCGCAGCTGGCCCTGGAGCTGCCGCTGATCGACCTCAGCTCCCTGCCTGCCGCACAGCGGCGCGAACGGGCCCTGGCCGAAGCCGAGCGCCTGTGCCTCACGCCCTTTGACCTGACGCGCAGCCCGCTGCTGCGCGTGGCCGCCGTCCGCCTGGACAGCCGCCAGCACCTGCTGGTGGTGGTGATGCACCACATCATCTCCGACGGCCGCTCCATGCAGATCCTGCTGGAGGAATTCGCAGGCCTGTACGCGGCACTGGTGCAGCAGCGCCCGACCCGCCTGCCGCCGCTGCCCATTGCCTACAGCGACTACGCCGCCTGGCAGCGCGACTGGCTGGAGGCCGGGGAAAGGCAGCGCCTGCTCGACTACTGGCTGCCCGAGCTGGCCGGTGGTCAGGACCTGCATCTGGAGCTGCCCGCCGACCATGCCCGCGCGCCGGGCGCCGAGAACCGCTGGCATGCCGCCTGGCACCGGCTGGAGCTGCCCGCCAGCCTGGTGGCCGGACTGGAGCAGCGCGCCCGCGAGCAGGGCACCTCCCTCTTCGTGGCGCTGCTGGCCGGTTTCCAGGCCCTGCTGCACCGCTATACCGCCGAGACCGATATCCGCGTGGGCGTGCCCGTGGCCAACCGCAACCAGCCCGAGGCCCAGCCGCTGGTCGGCTTCTTCGTCAACACGCTGGTGATGCGTGGCCGGCTCGATCCCCGCATGCGCCTGCAGGAGCTGCTGGCCCAGCTGGCCGAGCGGGTCCGCCTGGGCCTGGCCCACCAGGACCTGCCCTATGAGCAACTGGTCGAGGCGCTGCAGCCGCGCCGCAGCCTGGACGGCAGCTCGCTGTTCCAGGTGATGCTGAACTACCAGCACGAAGAGGCGGCCGGCCTGGCGGGCCTGGAGATCCAGAAGCTGGAGCTGGACGGCCTGGCCGCCCAGTTCGAGCTGACCCTGCACGCCAGCCGCCGCGCCGACGGCAGCCTGCAACTGGGCTTTGCCTATGCGCGCGAGCGCTTCGAGCCGGCCACGGTGCAGCGCATGGGCGCGCATCTGTCGCTGCTGCTGCAGGCGCTGGCGCATGCGCCGCAGTGCGCGCTGGACCAGGTGCAACTGCTGCCCGGCGATGAGCAGGCGCAGCTTCTGGACCGCAGTGCGCGCCGCAGTACCCGCAATGGACCGGCCCTCAACCCTGCGCAGCCCGCCTGCCTGCACCAGCGCTTTGCCACAAGCGCGCAGCAGCGGCCGGATGCGGTGGCGTTGACCTGCGAGTCCGCACGACTGGCCTACGCCGAACTCGACGCCCAGGCCAACCGCCTGGCCCACCGCCTGATCGCCCTGGGCGTGCGGCCGGAGACGCGCGTGGGCATTGCCATGCAGCGCTCGGTGGAGATGGTGGTCGGCCTGCTGGCCATCCTCAAGGCCGGTGGCGCCTATGTGCCGCTGGACCCGGACTACCCTGCCGACCGGCTGGCGCACATGGTAGCCGACAGCGGGATCTCTCTGGTGCTGACGCAGGCTGCGGTGCGTGAGCGCCTCCCGGGCGCTGCTGCGCTGCAGGTGCTGGAGATCGACACGCTGGACCTGTCGGGCGAACCCGGTACCGATCCGCAGGTTGAAGTCTCGGCCGACAGCCTGGCCTATGTGATCTACACCTCGGGCTCCACGGGCCGCCCCAAGGGCGCGCAACTGAGCCACCGCAACGTGGCACGGCTGCTGGACGCCACCGATGCCTGGTTCGGCTTCGGCCCGGACGATGTCTGGACCCTGTTCCACTCCTATGCCTTCGACTTCTCGGTCTGGGAGATCTTTGGCGCGCTGTGCACGGGCGGCCGGCTGGTGGTGGTGCCGTACTGGGTCAGCCGCTCGCCCCAGGACTTCCTGGCTTTGCTGCGTGCGGAGCGCGTAACGGTTCTCAATCAAACACCTTCGGCCTTCGGGCAGCTGGTCCATGCCGTGGAGCAGGATGAAGAAGGTGGCGCTGGCCTGGCGCTGCGCCATGTGGTCTTTGGCGGCGAGGCGCTGGAGCCCGAGAGCCTGCGGCCCTGGTTCCACCGCTTCGGTGACCAGGGCCCCCAACTCATCAACATGTACGGCATCACCGAGACCACGGTGCATGTGACGTACCGGCAGATCACGCGGAAGGATCTGGAGGGCGGACGCAGCCCGGTGGGCGTGGCGATTCCGGACCTGGGCCTGTACGTGCTCGACGGCAGCCTGAACCTGCTGCCGCAGGGCGTGGCGGGAGAGTTGTATGTGGCGGGCGAGGGCTTGGCACGCGGCTATCTCAACAGGCAAGGACTGACGGCAGAGCGCTTCGTTGCCAACCCGTTCAGCGAGACGGGCGAGCGCCTGTACCGCACGGGCGATCTGGTGCGCTGGAACGCTCAGGGCGAACTCGAATACCTGGGCCGTGCCGACCAGCAGGTCAAGATCCGGGGCTTCCGTATCGAGCTGGGCGAGGTGCAGTCGCAGCTGCTGGCCCAGCCCGAGGTGCGCGAGGCGGTGGTGCTGGCCAAGGATGGTGCAAGGCTGATCGCCTATGTCTCCCTGCGTGACGCGGTGGAGGAAAGCCAGCTCAAGCAGCGCCTGGGCCAGGCGCTGCCCGACTACATGGTGCCCTCGGCCATCGTCGTGCTCGATGCCCTGCCTTTGACGGCCAACGGCAAGGTGGACCGCAAGGCGCTGCCCGAGCCGGAGATGGCGAGTGCGCAGCAATACGAGGCACCGCAAGGTGAACTCGAAGAAACGCTGGCGAAGATCTGGGCCGAGGTGCTGGGCGTGGAGCGCGTGGGCCGACAGGACGGCTTCTTCGAGCTGGGCGGGCATTCGCTGCTCGCCCTGGGCCTGCTGGAGCGCGTGCGCGCCCAGGGCCTGCGCGTGCAGGTGCGCACGCTGTTCCAGCACCCGAGGCTGGCGGAGTTTGCGCAGGCGGTACTGGAGGAACAGCAGGAGCAGCAGGGTGAGCAAGGGGAGGAGGTGGCCGGCGAGATCGACGTGCCACCCAACGGCATCCCCGAAGGCTGCACGGCGATCACGCCGGACATGCTGACCCTGGTGGCGCTGGATGAAGATGAGATTGCTCGCATTGCCGCGGCGGTGCCGGGAGGCGCGGCCAATATCCAGGACATCTACCCGCTGGCGCCGCTGCAGGAGGGAATTCTGTTCCACCACCTGCTGCAGTCCGAGGGCGATGCCTATGTCACCTCGCACACGCTGAGCTTCGACTCGCGCGAGCGGCTGCAGCGGTTTGCCGAGAGCTTTGACCAGGTGGTCGCGCGGCATGACATCCTGCGCACGGCCGTGTTCTGGGAGGGCCTGGCGACGCCCGTGCAGGTCGTCTGCCGGCAGGCCCGCCTGCCGCTGTCCTGGCTGGAGGAGGGAGGCACGGCGGCACCATCGCAGGACGCGCTGGCCCGGCTGGCCGCCTGCGCCCACGGCTACCGCATCGACCTGCGCAAGGCGCCGCTGATCCACCTGGTGGCCGCGCACGACGCGCCGGGCCAGCGCTGGCTGCTGCAGATCCTGGCCCACCACATGGTGGACGACAACACCACGCTCAAGCAGGTGATCGGTGAGATCGCGCTGATCCAGCAGGGCCGCTCCAGCGCGCTGCCCCGGCCGCTGCCGTTCCGCCAGTTCGTGGCCCAGGCGCGCTCGGGCGAGGGCATGGCCGGGCATGAGGCGTTTTTCCGCACCATGCTGGGCGATGTGCAGGAGCCCACGGCGCCCTTCGGGCTGCTGGATGTCCAGGGCGACGGAGCGCGCACGAACGAGGTGCGGCAGGTGCTTGACGGCGGCCTTGCCGCCCGGTTGCGGCAGCAGTCCCGGCGCCACGGCGTCAGCGCCGCCGCGCTGTTCCACCTGGCCTGGGCCCTGGTGCTGGCCAGGACCAGCGGCAGGGACGACGTGGTGTTCGGCACCGTGCTGTTTGGCCGCATGCAGGCGCAGCAGGGCGCGGCCCGCGCGCTGGGCATGTTCATCAATACGCTGCCGCTGCGCGTTCGCCTGGCCGGATGTGGCGTGGCCCAGGCCCTGCGCCAGACCCAGTCCGCGCTGACGGACCTGCTGCAGCACGAGCATGCCAGCCTGTCGATGGCCCAGTCCTGCAGCGGCCTGGCCGGCGGGGCGCCGCTGTTCACGGCCCTGCTCAACTACCGGCACACGGCGCTGCAGGACGCGGACGCTGGCGATGCCTGGAGCGGCGTGCAGATACTGCAAAGCCACGAGCGCACCAACTTCCCGTTCGGCCTGTCGGTCAACGACACGGGCGAGGGCTTCACGCTGATCGCGCATGTGATCGATGCGGTGAATGCCCACAGCATGTGCGGCTACATGCACGAGGCGCTGGACGGCCTGGCCGATGCCCTGGCGCGCGACCCCGGCCAGCCCGTGACCGCGATTGCGGTGCTGCCCGCGCATGAACGGGACAGGCTGCTGCAGTGGAGCCTCAATGGCAAGTCCCATCCCCAGGCCCTGCCCGTGCACCGGGAATTCGAGGCCCGCGTGCGGGAGCAGCCCGATGCCGTCTGCCTGGTCCATGGCGACGAGGCGCTGACCTCGGCCCGGCTCAACGCCCGGGCCAACCGGCTGGCCCACCGGCTGATGGCCCTGGGCGTGGGGCCGGACGTGCGCGTGGGCGTTGCGCTGGAGCGCTCGATGGACATGGTGGCCGGGCTGCTGGCGGTGCTCAAGGCCGGCGGCGCCTACGTGCCGCTGGACATGGAGTACCCGGTGGACCGCCTGGCCTACATTGCCCAGGACAGCGGCATTGCCCTGCTGCTGACCGAGCGCAAGGCACGCGAGCGCCTGCCGTTCGCGCAGGCGCTGAACGTGGTCGAGCTCGACGATCTGGACCTGGACGCAGGGCCTGACCACAATCCCGGCGTGGCGGTCCATGGCGACCATCTGGCTTATGTGATCTACACCTCGGGCTCCACCGGCCGGCCCAAGGGGGCGGCCAACCGGCATGCCGCGCTGTCCAATTGCATGGCCTGGATGCAGGACCACTACCGGCTCACGCGGGCCGACGCGGTGCTGCACAAGGCGGCCTTCGGCTTCGATGTCTCGGCCTGGGAAATCTTCTGGCCGCTGACGGCGGGCGTGCGCCTGGTGGTGGCCCGGCCCGGCGACCACCGCGATCCCGAGCGCATCGTCGCGCTGATCCGCCGCCACCAGATCACCACGCTGAACTTCGTGCCGGCCATGCTGCAGGCGTTTCTGGCCCATGAGGGCATCGAGGAGGAGACTCGCCTGCGCTATGTGATCTGCGGCGGCGAGGCCATGCCGGCCGAGACACAGCGCGAGGCCCTGCGCCGCCTGCACGGCGTCAGCCTGCAAAACCTCTATGGCCCGACCGAGGCCGCCATCCACGTGACGCACTGGACCTGCCGCGACGATGGCCGCAGCCCGGTCCCCATCGGCCGCCCCGTCAGCGCGACCAAGGCCCTGGTGCTGGGCCAGGATCTGGGACTGGTTCCCGCAGGCGTGGCCGGCGAACTCTATCTGGGCGGGCAGGCGCTGGCGCAGGGCTACCTGGGCCGGCCCGGCCTGAGCGCCGAGCGCTTCGTCGCCGACCCGTTCGACCAGGGCGGCGGCCGCCTGTACCGCACGGGCGACCTGGTGCGCTGGAACGACGAAGGCCAGCTGGAGTACCTGGGGCGCCTGGACCACCAGGTGAAGATCCGGGGCTTTCGCATCGAGCTGGGCGAGATCGAGGCCCGGCTGCTGGCCCAGCCCCAGGTGCGGGAGTCCGTGGTCGTGGCCCGCAAGGGTCCGGCGGGCATGCACCTGGCGGCCTATGTCTCGGCGCATGAAGGGCAGCAGGTCACGGCGGCCGAACTGCGCGAGCGCCTGGCCCTTGAACTGCCGGACTACATGGTGCCGGCCGCCATCATGGTGCTGGACCGCCTTCCCCTGAATGCCAATGGCAAGGTGGACAGGGCCGCCTTGCCCGAGCCTGAACTGCTGGCCAGCCTGCACTACGAGGCGCCCGTGGGCGACGGCGAGCAGCGTCTGGCCGCACTCTGGAGCGAGGTGCTGGGCGTGGAGCGCGTGGGGCGCCACGACCATTTCTTTGAGCTGGGCGGGCACTCGCTGCTGGCCCTGAAGCTGCTGGAGCGCATGCGCGCCCAGGGCTGGGTGACGCAGGTGCGCACGCTGTTCCAGCACCCCCGGCTGGCGGATCTGGCACTGGCGCTGCGCCGCGAGCAGGGCCTGCCCCGGCATGAGGTGCAGGTGCCGCCCAACGGCATCCCCGAAGGCTGCACGGCCATCACGCCCGACATGCTGACGCTGGTGGCGATGGACGCGCAGCAGATCGCGCGGGTCGAGGCCGCCGTGCCCGGTGGCGCGGCCAACATCCAGGACATCTATCCGCTGGCGCCGCTGCAGGAAGGCATTCTGTTCCACCACACCCTGCACCAGCAGGGCGACGCCTATGCCACGCCCACGCTGCTGGGCTTTGACACGCGGGAGCGTTTGCTGGGCTTTGTGCAACGGCTCAACCAGGTCATCGCACGCCACGACATCCTGCGCACGGCCGTGCTGTGGGAGGGGTTGGCCGAGCCTGTGCAGGTGGTGTGCCGGCAGGCGCAGGTGCTGCTCGACTGGCTGGACGAGAGCGAAAAGGGTAGCGAAGGGGAGGTTGCGGACGTGGCAGGCCGGCTGCAGGCCGTGCTGGACCCGCGCGTGCAGCGCATCGATGTGCGCCGCGCACCCATGATCCGCGCCGTGGCGGCGCAGGATGCGCCCCACGGGCGCTGGCTGCTGCAGCTGCTGACCCACCACCTGGTGCTGGACCACACGACGCTGGAGCGCATCGTCGAGGAGATCGCGCTGATGGCCCAGGGCCGCGAGGCGGAGCTGCCCAGGCCCCTGCCGTTCAGGCGCTTCGTGGCCCAGGCCCGGCTGGGCGTGAGCACCAGTGAGCATGAGGACTTCTTCCGCGCCATGCTCGGCGATGTGGATGAGCCCACGGCGCCATTTGGCCTGCTGGATGTGCAGGGCGACGGCAGCGCGGTGGAGGAGGCAAGGATGGCCTTGGACGAGCCCCTGGCGCGCAGCGTGCGGCGGCAGGCACAGCGCCATGGGGTGAGTGCAGCCAGCCTGTTCCACCTGGCCTGGGCGCTGGTGCTGGGCAGGACCACGGGCAAGGACGACGTGGTGTTCGGCACCGTGCTCTTTGGCCGCATGCAGGGCGGGGAGGGCGCGCACAGTGCGCTGGGCATGTTCATCAACACGCTGCCGCTGCGCATACGGTTGGGCGGTCGGCTGGGCGGTCGGCTGGGCGGGCGCAGCGTGCAGGACTGCCTGCGCCAGACGCATGAGCTGCTGACGGGGCTGATGCACCACGAGCACGCCACGCTGTCGCTGGCGCAGCGCTGCAGCGCTCTGGCGGGGGGAACGCCGCTGTTCTCGGCCCTGCTCAACTACCGCTACAGCGCGGCGCCGCAGGAGGGGGGCGCAGCCTCGGGCGCATGGGAAGGCATGACGGCGCTGGGCGGACAGGAGCGCACCAACTACCCCGTGACCGTGTCCATCGATGACCTGGGCGAAGGCTTTGGCATCGTGGCACAGGCCGATGCTGCTCTGGGGGCTGAACGGCTGTGTGGATACATGGCGGCGGCCGTGGCCTCCCTGGTCCACGCGCTGGAAAGCGAGCCCGGCCTGGAGGCTGCGGCGCTGGACATGCTGGACGGCAAGGAATGGGCGCAGCTGCAGGCCTGGAGCCTGGGCGCCCGAACCGAACCCGGGATGCAGCTGGTGCACCAGCTGATCGAGCGCCAGGCCCAGGCACGGCCGGATGCCGTGGCGCTGGTCTTTGGCGATCAGGTTCTGAGCTACGACCAGCTCAACCGCCGCGCCAACCAGCTGGCACACCGGCTGATGGCATTGGGCGTGAGGCCGGAGACCCGGGTGGGCATCGCCATGGAGCGGTCCATCGAGATGGTGGTGGGCCTGCTGGCCATCATGAAGGCCGGTGGCGCCTATGTGCCCCTGGACCCCGATCACCCGCCCGAACGGCTGGCGCAGATGATCGAAGACGGCGCCGTGCGGCGCCTGCTCACCCACAGCGCGCTGCGCGAGCGCCTGCCCGCAGGCGAGGATCTGCAGTGGCTGGACATTGACCGCATCGATGTGGCCGGTGAATCGCAGCGCAACCCGGTGGTTGCCGTGCATGGGGAGCATCTGGCCTATGTGATCTTCACCTCGGGCTCCACGGGCCGCCCCAAGGGCGCGGCCAACCGGCATGCGGCCCTGCACAACCGGCTGGCCTGGATGCAGCAGGCCTATGCGCTCGATGCCTCGGACGCCGTGCTGCAAAAGACACCGTTCAGCTTCGATGTGTCGGTCTGGGAGTTCTTCTGGCCCCTGATGGCCGGCGCCCGGCTGGTGATGGCCGCGCCTGGCGATCACCGTGACCCCGCAAGGCTGGTGGCGCTGATCACGGGCCATGGCGTCACCACCGTGCACTTCGTTCCTTCCATGCTGCAGGCCTTTGTGGCGCATGCGGGCGTGGCGGCATGCACGGGCATCAGGCGCATCCTGTGCAGCGGCGAGGCCCTGCCGGCCGAGGCGCAGAACGCCGTCTTCAGGCTCCTGCCCGGGGCCGGTCTCTACAACCTCTATGGCCCGACCGAGGCGGCCATCGACGTCACCCACTGGCGCTGCCGCGACGACGGGCGGCGCCAGGTTCCCATCGGCCGGCCCATCAGCGGCATCCGCACCTATGTGCTGGACTGCGCCATGCGGCCGGCGCCACAGGGCGTGGCCGGCGAGCTGTACCTGGGCGGCATGGGCCTGGCGCGCGGCTATCTGAACCGCCCCGCACTGACGGCCGAGCGCTTTGTGGCCGACCCGCTGGACACGCAGGGCGGCCTGCTGTACCGCACGGGCGACCTGGTGCGCTGGAACGGCGACGGCCAGATCGAGTACCTGGGGCGCCTGGACCACCAGGTGAAGATCCGCGGCCTGCGCATCGAGCTGGGCGAGATCGAGGCCCATCTGCTGGCCCAGCCCGGCGTGCGCGAGGCCGTGGTGGTCGCGGCACAAGCCACGTCGGGCGCGGCGGGCGCACGCCTTGTCGCCTATGTGGCCGGCCCGGACGCCGATGCGGGGCTGGCCGAAACCTTGCGCCAGGCGCTGGCCCGGCGGCTGCCGGACTACATGCAGCCTTCGGCCATCGTCGTGCTGCCTGCGCTTGCGCTCAATGCCAACGGCAAGGTGGATCGCAAGGCGCTGCCCCAGCCCGAATGGGCGCAGCGTGGATACGAGCCGCCGCACAACGGGGTCGAGCAGCAGCTGTCGGCGATATGGGCTGAGCTTCTGGGGCAGGACCGCGTGGGGCGGCGCGACAACTTCTTCGAGCTGGGCGGGCACTCGCTGCTGGCCATGGGCATGCTGGAACGCATGCGCGCGCATGGCCTGTCGGCCTCGGTGCGCAGCCTGTTCCAGCATCCGCAGCTGGCGGATTTTGCGGCGCAGCTGATGCAGGCGGACGACGCCGCCCAGGTGCAGGTGCCGCCCAATGGCATTCCCGAAGGCTGCACGGCCATCATGCCCGACATGCTGACACTGGTGGCACTGGACGTGCAGGAGATTGCACGGGTCGAGGCCGCCGTGCCCGGTGGCGCGGCCAACATCCAGGACATCTATCCGCTGGCGCCGCTGCAGGAAGGCATTCTGTTCCACCACACCCTGCACCAGCAGGGCGATGCCTATGCCACGCCGACGCTGCTGGGCTTCGACACGCGCGAGCGGCTGCTGGGTTTTGTGCAACGGCTCAACCGGGTCATCGCACGCCACGACATCCTGCGCACGGCCGTGCTGTGGGAGGGGTTGGCCGAGCCTGTGCAGGTGGTGTGCCGGCAGGCACAGGTGCTGCTCGACTGGCTGGAGCCTGGTGAAAGCGAGGGCGAAGGCGATGTGGCCGCCGCACTGCAGCAGCGCCTGGACCCGCGCGTGCAGCGCATCGATGTGCGCCGCGCGCCCATGATCCGCGCCGTGGCGGCGCAGGATGCGCCCAACGGACGCTGGCTGCTGCAGCTGCTGACCCACCACCTGGTGCTGGACCACACGACGCTGGAGCGCATCGTCGAGGAGATTGCGCTGATGGCCCAGGGCCGCGAGGCGGAGTTGCCCAGGCCCCTGCCGTTCAGGCGCTTCGTGGCCCAGGCCCGGCTGGGCGTGAGCACCAGCGAGCATGAGGACTTCTTCCGCGCCATGCTCGGCGATGTGGATGAGCCCACGGCGCCGTTTGGCCTGCTGGATGTGCAGGGCGACGGCAGCGCGGTGGAGGAGGCCAGGCTTGCGCTGGATGCACCGCTGTCGCGCGAGCTGCGCCGGCAGGCGCAGCGCCATGGGGTGAGTGCGGCCAGCCTGTTCCACCTGGCCTGGGCGCTGGTGCTGGGCAGGACCACGGGCAAGGACGACGTGGTGTTCGGCACCGTGCTCTTTGGCCGCATGCAGGGCGGAGAGGGCGCGCACAGCGCGCTGGGCATGTTCATCAACACGCTGCCGCTGCGCATACAGCTGGGCGGGCGCAGCGTGCAGGAATGCCTGCGCCAGACGCATGAGCTGCTGACGGGGCTGATGCACCACGAGCACGCCACGCTGTCGCTGGCGCAGCGCTGCAGCGCTCTGGCGGGGGGGACGCCGCTGTTCTCGGCCCTGCTCAACTACCGCTACACCGCAGCGCCGCAGGAGACGGAGGCAGCGGGCGCAGCCTCGGGCGCGTGGGAAGGCATGACGGCGCTGGGCGGGCAGGAGCGCACCAACTACCCGGTGGACATGTCCATCGATGACCTGGGCCAGGGCTTCCGCCTGGTCGGGCAGGCCAGCAAGACCGTGGGCGCGCAGCGCCTGTGCGCCTACATGCTGGCCGCCGTGGAAGGCATTGTTGCGGCCCTGGCCGAAACGCCCGCGCTGCCGGCCTGCGATATCGAGTTGCTGGACCGGGACGAATGGGCGCTGCTGACGCAATGGGCGCAATCGGTGCAGTCTGGATGCAACCCGCCGCGCCGCGACGCCCAGCCCCTGGTGCACAGGCTGTTCGAGCAGCAGGCGGACGAGCAGCCCCAGGCCACGGCCCTGGTCTTTGGCGACGAATGCATCAGCTATGCGCAACTCAACCGGCGTGCCAACCGCCTTGCGCACCGCCTGATCGCCGAGGGAGTGGGCGCGGAGGTGCGCGTGGGCATTGCGGTGGAACGCTCGGTGGAGATGGTGGTGGCCGTGCTGGCCGTGCTCAAGTCGGGCGCGGCCTATGTGCCCCTGGACCCCGGCTATCCGGCCGAGCGCCTGGCCCACATGGTCGAGGACAGCGGCATGGCCTGCCTGCTCACGCAGTCCCGCCTGGGGCTGGAGGTGGCCGGTCGCGTGAAGGCGCTGGACCTGGATGCCATCGGCGCGATGCCGGGGCCCGACCACAACCCTGGCGCCGCCGTGCATGGCGAATGCCTGGCCTATGTGATCTACACCTCGGGCTCCACCGGCCGGCCCAAGGGCGTGGGCATCTCCCACCGCTGCCTGGCCGAGCAGGCGCAGCTGGCCGTCGGCTTTGCCGCGCTGTCGCCGCAGGACCGCGTGCTGCAGTTCGCCACGCTGAATTTCGATGGCTGCATCGAGCAGCTGTTCGCGCCGCTGGTGGCCGGCGCGGCCATGGTGCTGCGCGGGCCCGAACTCTGGGACAGCGCCACCTTCCACAGGGAACTCATGGCCAGGCAGATCAGCGTGGCCGATCTGACCACCGCCTACTGGCTGCTGCTGGTCCAGGATTTTGCGCGCCAGGGCCTGCGCGGGTACGGGCGGCTCAGGCAGGTGCATGTGGGCGGCGAGGCCATGCCGGGCGCCGGCCTGCAGGCCTGGCGCGATGCCGGGCTGGGCCATGTGAGGCTGCTCAATGCCTATGGCCCGACCGAGGCCACCGTCACGGCCTCCCTCTTCGACTGCACGGGCCTGGTGGAAGGCGCCGGCGCGGCGCCCCAGGACCTTCCCATAGGCCGGCCCCTGGCGGGCCGGCACATGTGGGTGGTGGACGACCGGATGCGCCCCGTGCCCCTGGGCGTGGCCGGCGAGCTGTGCATAGGCGGGCCCCTGCTGTCGCGCGGCTACCTGAACCGGGCGGGGCTCAGCGCGGAGCGCTTTGTCGCCGACCCCTTCGGCCGTGATGGCGCAAGACTCTATCGCACGGGCGACCTGGTGCGCTGGAATGCGCAGGGCCAGCTGGAGTACCTGGGGCGGGTGGACCACCAGGTCAAGATCCGCGGCCTGCGCATCGAGCTGGGCGAGGTGCAGGCGCAACTGCTGGCGCTGGACGATGTGCGCGAGGCCGTGGTCGTGGCCGGCGAGGGACCGGCGGGCACGCGGCTGCTGGCCTATGTGTCTGCCCGCAGCGGGCGGACCCTGGACGGGCAGGAGATGCGCGAGCGCCTGGCCACGGTACTGCCCGACTACATGGTGCCGGGCGCCATCATGGTGCTGGACCAGTTGCCGCAGAACGCCAACGGCAAGCTGGACCGGCAGGCCCTGCCCGCGTTCGGCATGCCAGCCGCCAGCCAGGCGCCCGAGGGCGAACTGGAGGCGCTGCTGGCCCGTATCTGGGCCGAGGTGCTGGGCCTGGAGCGGGTGGGGCGCAGCGACAACTTCTTCGCGCTGGGCGGTGATTCCATCCTCAGCCTGCAGATCGTCTCGCGCCTGCGCCGCTTCGGCTGGAAGCTGTCGCCACGGCAGCTGTTCGAACGGCAAAGCATTGCCGAGTTGGCGCGTGTGGCCGAGCCCGTGCAGGACGAGGCCGTGGAGCATGAGACCCCGGTCCAGGGGAGCGTTCCCCTGCTGCCCATTCAGGCGGAGTTCTTCGAAACGGACGTGCCGCAGCGATCCCACTGGAACCAGGCCCTGCTGCTGCGCAGCACGCAGCCGCTGCAGCCTGCGCCGCTGCGCCAGGCCCTGGCCGATCTGCTGGCCCGGCACGACAGCCTGCGCCTGCGCTTTCGCCCCACGGCGCAGGGCGCCTGGGAGCAGGCCTACGCAAGCCCGTCCGAGGCCGATCTGCAGGCACTGCTGTGGGTGCGCCAGGCACGGGATGCCGGCGCGATCGAGGCCTTGTGCGAACAGGCGCAGCGCAGCCTGGACATCGTCCACGGGCCGCTGCTGCGCGGGCTGTGCATCGAGGTGGGCGACGGCAGCTGGCGCCTGCTGCTGGTGGCCCACCATCTGGTCGTCGATGGGGTCTCCTGGCGCATCCTGCTCGAGGACCTGCGTTCGGCCTATGCCAGCCGGCTGCAGGGCCTGGAGCCCGCCAGGGTCCACAAGACCGCCAGCTACCAGCGCTGGTCGCAGGCGCTGCAGGCCCATGCCGCGCAATGCGGCGGCGAGCTGGCCTTCTGGCAGGCGCTGGCCCAGGTGCCGGCCAGCCTGCCCTGTGCCCGCCCCGAGGGGGCCAACACCCTGGCATGGCAGTCCAGCGTCGAGCTGCGGCTGGACCGCGAGCGCACCGAGGCCCTGATCAGCCGCGTGCCGGCGGCCTACAGGACGCAGATCAACGACATCCTGCTGGCCGCCCTGGGGCGCGCCCTGTGCGCGTGGAGCGGGCAGCAGCGCATCCTCGTGGACCTGGAGGGCCATGGCCGCGAGGAGCTGTCGGCCGGCGTGGACGTCTCGCGCACCGTGGGCTGGTTCACCAGCGTCTTCCCGGTGGCGCTCGATGCGGGCACAGGCCCTGGCGACGCGATCAAGCGCGTCAAGCAAAGCCTGCGCGAGGTGCCGCTGCACGGCCTGGGCCATGGCGTGCTCAAGTACCTGGGCACGGCGCAGCAAAGGCAGGCCATGCAGGCCTTGCCCCAGGCCAGCCTGGTCTTCAACTACCTGGGGCAGTTCGATGCAAGCTTTGACAGCGCGGCCCAATGGCTGCCGGCTGCCGAGGGCAGCGGCATGCCGGCCGACGCCTCGGCGCCGCTGTCGCACGAGTTCACCATCAATGGCCGCGTGTACGACGGCGAGCTGGTGATGACGGCCGCCTTCAGCACGGCGCGCCACGACACCGCCGATGTGCAGGCCTGGATGGGGCGCTACCGGCAGGAGCTGGAAGGCCTGATCGACCACTGCCTGAGCGGCGCGCAGGGGGTGACGCCCTCGGACTTCCCGCTGGCCCGGGTCACGCAGGCGCAGCTGGACGGCCTGGACCTGCCTGCGGGCAATCTGGCGGACCTCTATCCGCTGTCTCCCATGCAGTCGGGCATGCTGTTCCACAGCCTGTCCGATCCCTCGGGGCTGTCCTATGTCACCCAGCTGCGCATCGACGCGCATGGCCTGGATGCCGCGCGCTTCCGAAAGGCCTGGCAGGCGGTGCTGGACCGCCATGCCGTGCTGCGCAGCGGCTTCCTGGCCGATGCGTCCCTGCCGCTGCAATGGGTGGCCCGGCAGGTCCTGCTGGACATCACCGAGCATGACTGCCGGCACAGCGAGGATGTGGCGGGGGCCCTGGATGCCCTGGCCGCCGGGCAGTTCGCGGCCTTCGACCTCAGCAAGCCGCCGCTGATGCGGCTGGCCCTGGTCCGCGTGTCCGATGGCAGCCACCACTGCATCTGGACCGCCCACCACCTGCTCACGGACGGATGGAGTTCATCGAGCCTGCTGGGCGAGGTGCTGCGCGACTACAAGGGCATTGCCGTGGAGCCCGTGGACACCAGCTACCGCGACTACATCGCATGGCTGCAAGGCCTGGACCACGGGGCCAGCGAGGCCTACTGGAGGCGCCTGGTGCAGCCGCTGCACGAGCCCACCTTGCTGGTGGATGCGCTTGCCCGGCCTGCTGTCCGGCCTGGTGCCTTGCCTGCAGCCCGTCAGGGGCACCACGAGGCCGGCGCCGCGCTGGATGCCGGTGCCACGCAGCAGCTGGTGGAGTTTGCCCAGCGCGAGCGCGTGACGGCCAACACCCTGGTGCAGGCCGCATGGTCGCTGGTGCTGGCGCGGTACACGGGCCAGGCCACGGTGGCCTTCGGGGCCACGGTGGCAGGCCGCCCGCCCGAGCTGGCCGGCGTGGAAAGAATGCAGGGGCTGTTCATCAACACCTTGCCGGTGGTCGTGGCCTGCGACGGCGCGCTGGAGCTGGGCCCCTGGCTGCGCACGCTGCAGGCACAGAACCTGGCCTCGCGCGAGCATGAGCAGACGTCGCTTTCGGACATCCAGCGCTGGGCGGGCAAGGGCCAGCGCGGCCTGTTCGACAGCATCCTGGTGTTCGAGAACTACCCCATGGATGCCGTGCTGTCCGCGCACGACGACCCGCATCTGCGGTTTGCGGTGACGCATGCCATCGACGTGACCTCCTATCCCATGGACCTGGAGGTGCGGCTGGGCGATGTGCTGTCGCTCAAGATGATCTACCAGCGGAGCAGCTTCGGCGATGACACCGTGCAGGCCCTGCTGCGGCAACTGGGGCAGGTGCTGGCGTCCATGGCGGGCGAGGGCATGCACTGCCTGCGGGACATCGCCTTGCTGCCCGAGCCCGGACGCGATGGGCCGGCGGGCACAGGCACGGGCACGGATGCCTGCCGCACGCCATTCCTGCCCGTGCATGCCGGCATGGCGCTGCAGGCGCACCGGGACCCGGGCGCGGTGGCGCTGGTCATGGGCGAGCAGACCATCAGCCATGGCGAGCTGCAGGCGCGCAGCAACCATTTCGCCAACCGCCTGGTGCAGGCCGGCGTGGGGCGCGGCGCCATCGTCGGCATCGCCATGGAGCGTTCGCTGGAAATGGTGATCTGCCTGCTGTCCGTGCTCAAGGCGGGCGCGGCCTACCTGCCCCTGGACCCGGCGTCGCCCGCCGAACGCCAGAGGTTCATGCTGGCAGACAGCGGTGCCTCCCACCTGATCGCCCACAGGTCGGCGCTGCACAAGCTGGGCACGCCGGCCGTGGCCCATCTGGTGGTGGCCGAGGAGGTGGACTTCACCCAGGCCTGCAACGCGGCGCCGGCCCATGCCGTGCACGAGCGCGACCTGGCCTATGTGATCTACACCTCGGGCTCGACCGGGCAGCCCAAGGGCGTGGTGGTCGAGCACGGGCCGCTGTCCATGCACTGCGCGGCCACGGCCGGGATCTACGGCATGCGGGCGAACTCGCGCGAGCTGCATTTCATGTCCTTCTCCTTTGACGGCGCGCACGAGCGCTGGCTGACGGCGCTGAGCATCGGCGCCGGCCTGGTGCTGCGCGAGCCGCAGATGTGGACGGCGGAGCAGGCCTGCGAGGCCCTGCGCCACCATGGCATCTCCAATGCCGCGTTCCCTCCGGCCTATCTGGCGCAGATCGCGGACTGGGCCGCAGAGCAGTCGCAGGAGCCGCCGCCGGTGGAGTTGTATGTCTTCGGTGGCGAGGCCATGCCCAAGGCCGCCTACGACAAGGTGCGCCAGAGCCTGCGCCCGCGCCTGCTCATCAACGGCTACGGCCCCACCGAGACGGTGGTGACGCCGCTGATCTGGAAGGCCGAGGCCAGCGAGACCTTCGACTGCGCCTACGCCCCCATCGGCCGGCCGGTGGGCGAGCGCACGGTGCACATCCTGGATGCCGACCTGCACCGGGTGCCGCACGGCGTCGTGGGCGAGCTGTACATCGGCGGCTACGGCCTGGCGCGCGGCTATCTGTCGCGCCAGGGCCTGACGGCCGAGCGCTTCGTCGCCGACCCCTTCGACGGCGGTGGCGGCCGCCTCTACCGCACGGGGGACCTGGTGCGCGAGATGCCGGACGGCAACATCGAGTACATAGGCCGGGCCGACCACCAGGTCAAGATCCGGGGCTTCCGCATCGAGCTGGGCGAGGTCGAGAAGGCCGTCCGGGCCGTGCCCGGCGTGGTCGATGCCGCCGTGCTGGTCCAGGATGCCGGTACAGGCAAGCAGCTGGTGGCCTATGTGGTGGGGGAGGAGGGCACCGCCGCGCAGACCCTGGTCCAGCGCGTCCGCCAGCAGACAGCGGAGCACCTGCCCGACTACATGCTGCCGGCCCATACGCTGGTCCTGCCCGCCTTGCCAAGACTGGTCAGCGGCAAGCTGGACCGTGGGGCGCTGCCGCTGCCGCAGGCAGATGCCGGGCGGGTTCACGTGCCACCGTCCACAGCGTCGGCCATGGCGCTGGCCCGCATCTGGCAGGAGGTGCTTGGCGTGGAACGCGTGGGCGAGACCGACAACTTCTTCGAGCTGGGCGGGGACTCCCTGCTCAGCCTCAGGATGCACGCCAAGGTGCGCAAGCTGGGCGATCCGCAGCTGGACTTCAAGCTGCGCGACCTGCTGCAGCGGCCCACCATTGCCGGCCTGCTGGAGCTTCGCTCAGCCGGCGCCGGTGGAGCTGGGGGAGCTGGAGGAGTCGTGGCGCTCAACGCCGTGTGCGAGGCTGCACCACCGCTGTTCTGCGTGCATGCCGGGTTCGGCACGGTGTTTGACTACCAGCCGCTGGCGCGGGCCTTGCAGGACCGGCGCACCGTCCACGCCATACCCTGCCGCAGCCTGGGCGATCCCGGCTACCGCGACCGCTCGCTGGAGCAGATGGCCGACGACTACTGCGCGATGGTGAGGCAGGTACAGCCTGCCGGCCCCTACCATCTGCTCGGCTGGTCCCAGGGCGGCAGCCTGGCGGCCCTGATCGCGGCTCGGCTCGAAGGCCAAGGGCAGACGGTGGGTTTCCTGGGGCTGGTGGACCCGTTCGTGCCTGCTGGCGATGCGGCCGGGTCCGCGTCGTGGTGGGATGACTTCCGGCTCTTCGTCTCGCAGATGCTGCCCTTGGCGCGCATCGAGGACCTTGCGGACATCGATGCATCGGTGCCGCCCCGCGCCGATCTGCTGGCTGCCGCGCTGGGCCGTGAAGCGTCAAGGCAGGGACCGGGGGGACCTAGCGGCCATGCCTGCATGGACGGCGCCGACCTGGCCCAGGCCTTTCTGACGACCCTGCACCTGAAGCACCTGGCGCTGCAGGCGCAGGCCCTGGCGCCCGTGCAAGCGGCGGCAAGCCTTTGGTGGAGCGATGAAACCGCGGCCGGGCACCGGCTGCGGCTCGCGCAGCAGCTGCGCCAGGAGGGGGCCGAGGGGGTCGACAGGGCCGAGGGCACGGTGATCCGCGCCGACCACTACGCCATCATGAGGAACGAGGGGCTGACGGCCGAAATCCTCGATGCATTGGCGCTGGAGTACGCGCTGGACTGACGGGCGCCGGGGACGGGGGCAGGACGCCCCCGTCCATCCCGGTTTTTTTCGTGAAATCGGGGTTACACCTTGTCTCCATTTTTCTGCGCAGAACGTCTTTGGAATGCACAACAACCAGCGCCGAGGTCCGCGCCCGGTTGGTAACCAGTCTCATTCAATGCCTTTGGAAATTCTTCAGCCATGCGTTCCTTGCCCCGTCAACATCTGCTGAGCCTGGCCCTTGCCACGGCCTTTGGTTCCGTCTCGTTCTGGAGCACCGGGGCGGTGGCCCAGGCCACAGGGCAGGAGGCTGCCCAAGTGTTCGATATCCATGTGCCGGCCCAGGCCCTGGCTTCGGCCATCAACGAGCTGTCCCGCCAGACGGGAACCCAGATGTTTGCCGCAGGCGACCTGGTGGCCGGGCTCAGTTCCCGCGCCGTCAACGGCCGCCTGACATCGGAGCAGGCCTTGCGGGAGCTGCTGGCCGGCACGTCCCTGGAAGCCATCAGGACGAACAACGGAGGCTTCGCCATCCGCCGTCCCGCAGTCTCCGGCGCGACCTTGCCGACCATCAACGTCACGGACAGCGAAACCGCAGCCGGCCCCGTGCAGGGCTATGTCGCCCGGCGCAGCTCAACGGGCACGAAGACCGATACGCCCATCCTGGAGACACCGCAGTCCATCACGGTCATCGGTGCCCAGGAGATCGAGACGCTGAAGTCGCAAAGCCTGCAGGATGCGCTGGGCTACGCGGCCGGCGTCACCCGCGCCGAGGGCCTGGACCGTACCTCGGACAGCCTGTACCTGCGCGGGTTCCGCACCACGGGCATGTACCGGGACGGCAGCCTGTTCACCGCCAACATCTACGACGGACGGCAGGAGCCCTACGGCCTGGAGCGCATCGAGCTGCTCAAGGGCGCCTCTTCGGTGATCTTTGGCTCGGTCTCCCCGGGCGGCGTGGTCAACACCGTGAGCAAGCGGCCCACCACGGAAAAAATCCGGGAATTGAACATCGATGCCGGAAGCTTCGGGCGCAGGCAGGTCTCGGGTGATTTTGCGGGCGCCCTGGACGACGAGGGCAAATGGTCCTACCGGCTGGTGGCGCTCAAGCGCGACAGCGACAGCTTCATCGACCATGTGCCCGATGACAGAACCTATATCGCCCCGTCGCTCAAGTGGCAGCCCGATGCGAATACCTCGCTGACACTGTTGGCCGAGGTCCAGAAGGACCGCACCGCCTACGTCTACGGACTGCCCGCCTACGGCACCCTGCTGCCCAACATCAATGGACAGATCCCCCGCAACCGCTTCATCGGAGAGGCGGGACGGGACAAATTCGATCTGGACCGCTACTCCATCGGCTATCTCTTCGAACATGCCTTTTCCGAGAAGCTCAAGCTCAGGAACAGCATGCGCTACTACAACGCAAAGAGCAGCTACTTCAGCACGGACGGCTGGGGCCTGTCCGCCGACCAGCGCTCGGTGGTGGAGCGCTACTTCCAGCCGCGCTGGGACCGCTCGTCGGCCTTCGTGACCGATACCTCGCTGCAGTACCAGCTGGACCAGGGCCGCGTCAAGCACACCATGCTGGTGGGCTTCGACTACGCCCTGCCAAAGCACGAGACCGAGCGCTATGAACAGCAGGCCGCCGACCTCGATGTCTTCAACCCGGTCTACGGCAAGCCGGTGGGCCCTGTCTCCCCCTACTACCGCTCGTCCTGGAAGAACGACTACAAGCGCCTCGGCATCTATGCGCAGGACCAGATCAAGATCGATGACAAGTGGGTGGTTCTGCTGGGCGGCCGCTATGACAAGGTCCGCTTCAACGAGACCAACTTCTTCACCGGGGACGTGAGCGCGGCCAATGAGAAAAGCTCGGCCTTCACGGGCCGGCTGGGCGTGGTCTATCTCGCCGCCAATGGCCTTGCCCCTTTCTTCAGCTACAGCGAATCCTTCGAGCCCACCCAGGGCCAGGACCGCCTTGGATCACGGTTCAAGCCGACGACGGGGCAGCAGTACGAGGCCGGTGTCCGCTACCAGCCCAGCGGCTCCAGGGCCATGGTTTCGGCAGCGGTCTTCCAGCTCACCCGCCAGAACCTGCTCGTGCCCGACCCCCAGGACGCCAGCAGGGCGTTCAACATACAGGCCGGGGAAGTCCGTTCCCGCGGCTTCGAGCTGGAGGCGCGAAGCTCCATCGGCCGCAATGTGAACATCATTGCCGCCTATGCCTACACGGATGCGCGCACCACGCAGGCAAGCCCCCTGCAGCCGGACGAACTGGGCAAGCGCTCCATCGGCGTGCCCTACAACCAGATATCGCTGTGGGGCGACTACAGCTTTGGAGACTTCGGGCTTGCCGGCCTCAAGGTGGGCATGGGCGCCAGGTACCTGGGCCAGACACGCGGCCTGGCCTATGGCGTTCCCGTCTCGCTGCCGGCGTTCACCCTGGTGGATGCCATGGTCAGCTACACCACCGGACCCTGGCGCTTCGCCCTGAACCTCACCAACCTGACCGACAAGACCTATATCGCCAGCTGCTCCTACGGCTGCTTCTACGGCGAGCCCCGCAAGGTGATCGGCACGGCCACCTATCGCTGGTAAGCGGGCATGGACCATGGGCCACGGCTGGAGCGATCCGGCCGTGGCCTTTTCTTTGTCGGGGAACCGAAGGCGCCGTTCAGAGCGCCTGCAACTGCACGCCGCCCCCGGCCTGCGGGCGCACCCTCAGCGGCAGGATGGACGGCAGCACGGCCAGCAGGCCAGCCGAGTCATTGGCGCGAAAGCGCCCGGTCAGGCGCAGCGCGGCCACGCGCGCATCGGCGGCTTCTATGGGCTGGGTGCGGTAGGCGTTGACGGTGGCCAGGGCCTCGGCCAGCGGGGTGTTCTCGAAGACCAGCCAACCCTCGCGCCAGGCGGACAGCGTGGCGGCATCGGCCTGGCGCACGGCCTCGGCCTGGCCGTTGCGGATGTGCACGATCTGGCCGGGCAGCAGGTCCAGCGTTGCCGCCGCCGGGCCCGTCGCATCCTGCGCATCCCTGCCCAGCACCCGGACCCTGACATGGCCATGCTCCACGCCCACGGTGACGGGGCCGCCGCGGTCGCGCACGGTGAAGACCGTGCCCACGACCTCGATGCGCGCCTCGCGCGTGATGACCTCGAAGGGCCGGTCGGGATCGGGGGCCACGTCGAATCGCACTTCGCCCCGGGCCATGGACACGCTGCGGCGCTGGCGGTAGAGCGTCACGGCAATGGCGCTCTGGGGCGCCAGTTCCACCAGGCTGGCCTGCAGCGGCAGCTTGCCGTCGGCCAGAGTGATCTTGAGGATCTGCGAGTTGCGCGTGGCGTAGGCCGAGGTGTGTATGGGCTGCTGCCAGTACCAGTAGGCGCCCCGGCCCGCCAGCGTGCCTGTGCCCAGCAGCCCGGCGAAGGACAGCAGCAGCTTGCGGCGCCGGACGGCCTGGGTGGAGCGCGAGGCCCGGTCGGCCAGCAGGGCGGTTTCCTGGAACTGCTCGCGCAGGCCGCCGGACATGCCGCCCAGCAGGTTCCAGCGCAGGTGCGCCTCGCGCGCGGCGGCATCGTGCCGGGCTGATTTCCCGCGCCATTCGCCCAGGGTCAGGCGGGCCTGGTCGGCCACCGGGTCGGGAGCGATTTCGCTTTGAACGATCAGCGTCAGCGCATGCTCGACCATGCGCTCGCTAGGTGCACTTGCCATGGAAAGGGGGAGTCAGGATGCGTCGTCGGTCAGTGTACTGTTGTCGAAATCCATGGCGCTGCCCAGCGCATGGTCCTCGATCAGTTCGGAGCGCAGCTGGGCCAGCACGCGCGAGCAGTCCAGTGTGGCGCGCACCATGTGCTTGGCGACGGCCATTTCGGTGATGTTGAGCTGGTCGGCGATTTCCGCGCGCGTGTAGCCATGGGCGCGAAAGAGGATGAAGACTTCGCGCCGGCGAGGCGGCAGGCCTTCCAGCGCCTGGACGACGCGGTTCAGGATCTGGCGCTGGGCCGCCAGGGTTTCGCTGGAGGGCGCGCTGTGCTGCACCACCATTTGCTGGCGCGTCCATTCCTGGGCGGTCTTGCGCTTGCGCGCATCGTCGATGCACAGATTGCGTGCCACGCGAAACAGCAGGGCGCGTGGGGATTCGATGCCGGCGTCGGGCAGGGTTTCGGCCTTCTTGCCGCTGCGCAGGCCCAGGGCGTGCACATAGACCCGCTCGAAGCTCGATTGCGCGATGTCGGCCGCATAGTGCGGATCCCTGAGATCGCGCGTGAGCTGGCGGCGCAGATCGCCATAGTGAGCCACGAGTTCCTGGATCAGGTCACGCATCCGGATACCTGCCTTTCCGCAAGGGCGATGGGTTGGAACCCCTGGGTCCGTACAGAGAAGGGCCTACCGGATGCTGCAACCCCGGCCAGGGCCGGGGCGGTGCAGCAGCGGGTATGGGATTCAGCGGCGCAGGTGATTCGAATTCAAATGCAAATGGTTTGCATTCAAATTATGGCATGGGAGATCCCTGCGCCATCATGCCCCGTGCGATCTTTCAATCCTGCAGCGCCAGCTGTTCTGTGCGCGCAACATCGGGTCTTTGGGCTTGCGCTGCCAGCAGGGCTTCACCGATTTCGCCGGTGCGCACCGAAGTGACGGACAGCAGGGTGTCGCTGAGGCCGTGGGAGCCCTCGCAGGCGCCCTGCAGGAAGATGGCGGGGCGAAAGTCCGCCGTGGTGTGCACCTGGTAGTCGCGGCTCACGGAGAAGTCGCCCAGGTAGGGGGCCAGCGGGTCCAGCAGGGTCTTGTGGTGCTCGCGCGCATAGCCGGTGGCCAGCACCACCACGTCGTAGCGCGATGCATGGTCGATGCCGTTGTTGAGATCGCGCAGCCCCAGGTGGATGCCGTCGCTGGCGGCGCGCACGTCCTGCACCTCGTGGCGGCGCAGGAAGCGGTGGCGCGTATCGCCGACGACCTTCTGTTCATAGAACACCTTGAAGATGCTCTCGATCAGCTCCAGGTCGGGACAGGCGTAGTTGGTGTGCCAGAACTCGCGCAGCAGGGCGCCGCGCTCGTCGTGCGGGCGGCTGTAGACATGGTCCACGAAGTCGGCGTTGAAGATTTCGTTGACGAAGGGGCTGTCGTCCGAGGGGCGGATGGAGCGGGCGCGCATGACCAGGTCGATCTCGGCCTTGGCGTAGCGGCCGTGCAGGTCCATGAAGATTTCGGCGGCGCTCTGGCCCGCGCCCACGACGGCGATGCGCAGCGGCCTGGCATGCTCTGCAATGCTGCGCAGGTAGGCGCTGGAGTGGAAGACGCGCGCATCGCCGCGCAGGGGCTTGAACTGTTCGGGAATGCTGGGCGTGCCGCCGATGCTCATGACCAGGTTCTGGCCCAGGCGCTCATGCACGTTGCCGGCCGCATCGCGCGAGCGCACGCGCAGCAGCTCCACCTTGCCGTCGCGTTTTTCAGGCAGCACCTCGATGACTTCCTGGCCGTAGACGCAGCGGTCCTCGAACTTGGAGGCGGCCCAGGCCAGGTAGTCGTTGAACTCGTGGCGGCTGGGAAAGAAGGTCTTGAGGTTGATGAAGTCCTGCAGCCGGCCCTTCTCGTGCAGGTAGTTGATGAAGGTGAAGCGGCTGGTGGGATTGCGCAGCGTGGCCAGGTCCTTGAGGAAGGACACCTGCATGTGGGCCTGCTCCAGCAGCATGTCCCGGTGCCAGGCGAAGCGCGGCTGCTTTTCGATGAAGACGGGGTGCATGGCCCGCGCGGTGGTTTCGCGCTCCTTGAGGGCGATGGCCAGGGCAATGTTGGAGGGGCCGAAGCCGATGCCGATCAGCGGGTGGGTTTGCATGGAAGGTCCTTTCATTGGGTCGATGCGTCCAGTGCGTCCGGCGCGGCTGCGTCGGTCTGCGGTATCCACAAGGCGTCTGCGAAAAAGCGTTCCCTGAGCAGCACTCCCAGCACGGCGCGCTTGTGCGGGAAGTCGAATTCCTTGACCAGCGCATAGCCGCAGCGCGGCAGGCTTTTGCGCATCTTGCGGTTGTCGGCGCGCGGCTCCACGACGATGCGCTGCGTGCGGCAGTCGTCCAGAAAGAGGTAGTGCGACAGCGAGGGCAGCCAGGCCGTCAGGTAGGGTCTGCCGCGAAACGGTGCCTCCCCCACCAGCGCATGCCAGCCCCGGTCATGGTCGCCCGCGTCATAGAAGGGGGCGATGCGGTCTTCCTTGGCCCAGTAGGCCTCGAAGTAGCCGAAGGGCTCGCCGTCGAAGCAGCCGATGAGGCCGAGCGCATGCGGGTCGCCGGCCATGCGCTGCAGGTAGGCGCGATGGTGGGCAAGGTCGCCGCTTTCCTCCCAGAAATGCGCGACGACCGGGTCGTTCATCCAGCGGTGGATGAGGGGCAGGTCGGCCTCGGGCTCCACGGTGCGAAAGCTCAGCGTGCGGCCCAGCCAGGGGATGAAGCGGCGGTAGACCTCGCCGCGCGGCTTGTGCAGGCGCACGGGGTGGCGCCGGCCTTCGCTGATCGTGTAGTGCAGCGCATAGGGTGGGCGCGGGCGGGGCAGCCACAGGGGCTGCTGCCAGAGCACGCTTCTTGCCACGCGCGGAGCCTGGCCTGGCTGCACTGTGGCGATGCTGTCGCGCAGGCCCGGTGGCAGGCGGGGCAGGGACAGCTCGATTTCCCGGGCATCCGGGTGCAGGCCGAAACCGGCCTGCAGCGCGGCCAGCAGTTCATCGGCTTCGGGCATGCCCGAGCAGGGGCCCAGCCATTGCAGCCGCAGCAGGCCTGGCGCGGCCGCGGGTGACAGGTTCCAGAGACTGTGCTTGCCGGGCCTGCCGGCATCCACGGACCCCGAACGCTCCAGGCGCAGCCGCTGTCCATCGCCGAAGACGCTGATCGTCTCGGCGCCTGCATGGGCGAGGTAGCTGGCGCCGGAGGCGTCCGGTGACGGTGTAGCGGTGGCTTCGGCTGGACGCACGTGGACTCTTTCAGGTGGAGTGCCCCGCGTGCGGGACACGGATGGGGGCAAGGGCACAAGGGACGCAAGGGACGCAGGGCAGCCTCATGACCGGGATGACGCGCAGGCGCGGCAAATGTTCATGCCAGGGCCCGTTCATGCCAGGGCCGGGCTGCGGGCCGCCTGGAAGGCATGGGCCAGTGCCTTGCAGATCCGGCCGCGCAGCACCTCGGTCTCTTCGGTGAGGGCGCCCAGCCGCGCAAAGTCATGGACCATGCCGGCGTAGATCTGCAGGTCCACGGCCACGCCGGCGGCCTGCAGCCGCTCGGCATAGCGCTTTCCTTCGTCGATCAGCGGGTCGTACTCGGCCAGCACCATCAGCGTGGGGGCCAGCCGGCCCAGGTCGGATGCTTGCAGCGGGGCAAAGCGCCAGTCCTGCCGGTCCGCATCGCTGCGCAGGTATTGGCCGAACATCCAGGCCAGGGTGTCACCTTCCAGCAGATGGCCGGTGGCCAGGCGCGCATGCGAGTCACTGTCCTGCTGCGCTGCCGTGCAGGGGTAGAGCAGCAACTGCAGCAAGGGCTGGGGCATGCCCGCGTCGCGCGCGGCGATGCACAGGGCCGTGGCCAGCGTGCCCCCGACGCTGTCGCCGCCAATGGCCAGGCGCCGCGCGTCCAGGCCATGGCGGCCGCCGTGCTCCAGCAGCCAGGCCAGGGCGTCCTGAGCGTCGAGGAAGGCGGTGGGAAAGCGGTGCTCTGGCGCCAGCCGGTAGTCGATGGCCAGCACATTGCAGGGCGTGCCCAGCGCCAGGCTGCAGCACAGGCTGTCATGGGATTCGAGGCCGCCCAGCACATAGCCGCCGCCGTGAAGGAACAGCAGGCAGGGCGCGGCTGTGTGTCCAGGGGCTGCGCGGTAGAGCCGGGCACGGATACGCGCGCCGTCGCGCGTGGGCAGCTCCAGGTCCTCGGTGGGCAGATCGTCGCCCGGCAGGTCCAGCGCCAGCGTGGCGTTGTCGTAGGCGGTGCGCGCCTGCGCTGCCGTCATCTGGCTCATGCGCGGGCGGCTGGATGCCTGGGCGTTGGCGAGTTCAAGAAATGCTTGCAGGTCGGGGTGGAGAGCCATGGCGTCCTTCGGGTGTGCGGCAGACAAGGCAGGGCGGGCCGGTGCAGGGCATGGCGCCCGCGCTGCCCCTTCCCCGTGATGACGCTGGGCGGCGGAATTTGTTCATCGCCGGGACGATGAACATTTCCCGCGCTCGCACGTCTTGCAGGGAGTGGGCAGCGTGCGCCGTGCGCCGCATCCCCAGGAAAACGCCGGGCCGCGCCGGTATTGCAAGGCCATGCGCCCACGGGCGCGAGAGGAATCCCTTATGGAAAACGCCAGCCGACCGCCATCCGAGGTACTGCGCCTGCTCAGGCCCTTCCTGCCGTGGATGGCCCTGTCCGTGGTCACGGGCATTTGCGCGGGTGGGGCCACGGTGGCGCTGCTGGCGACCATCAACCAGGTGCTCAATCGTCCCGGTGGGCTGGCGGGCGGGCTGCTGCTGACCTTCATCGCCCTGTGCGCCACCGTGCTGGTGTGCCGGGCCGCGTCGGACATGTCGGGCAATTTCGTGGGGCAGCGCCTGGTGGCCCGGCTGCGCAAGGAACTGGCCAGCAAGATCCTGGCCGCGCCCATCGACGCGCTGGAGCGCTACCGCACGCACCGCCTCATGCCCGTGCTCACGCAGGACGTGGACATGATCAGCGACGTGGCCTTCGTGCTGGCCTCCAACGTGATCGCCCTGGCCATTGCGCTGGGCTGCCTGGCCTATCTGGCCCTGCTGTCGCCGCCGCTGTTTGCCATGCTGGTGGTGGCGCTGGTGCTGGGCGTCAGCCTGCAGGCGCTGGCCCAGTCGCGCGGCGTGGCGGGGTTCTGGAAGGCGCGCGATCACGAGGAAGTGCTGCACAAGGCCTACCGCGCCATCAGCGAAGGCGCCAAGGAACTGCGCATGCACCGCGCGCGCCGGGGCCGCATCTTCGACGGGCAGATCGGCGGCACGGTGGATGCCATCCGCCGCATCAACAGCCGCGCCATCAACACCTATGTGCTGGCCACGGCCTTCGGTTCCGCGCTGTTCTTTCTGTTGATCGCCCTCATCCTGGGCTGGGCCGCGCTGCGCACCACCGAGCCCGTGGTGCTCAGCGGCTTCGTGCTGGTGCTGCTGTTCCTCAAGGGCCCCATGGACCAGATCGCGGGCGCGCTGCCCAACCTGGGCCGTGCCAAGGTGGCGCTGCAGCGCATTGCCGACCTGTCGGCGCGCTTTGCCAGCCCCGAGCCGCACCTGCACCTGGACAGCCTGCCCGGCGAGGTCCGCCTGGACCACGGCCTGGAGCTGCGGGGCGTGCGCTATGCCTTCGATGCGCCCGAAGGCGGCAAGGCCTTCGAGATCGGCCCCATCGACCTGAAGCTGGGCAAGGGCGAACTGGTCTTTGTGGTGGGTGACAACGGCTCGGGCAAGACCACGCTGATCAAGCTGCTGCTGGGCCTGTATGCGCCCCAGCAGGGCGAGATCCTGCATGACGGCCAGCCCGTCACGGCACAGACGCGCGATGACTACCGCCAGCTGTTCACCACGGTGTTCTCGGACTTCTACCTGTTCGAGGACCTGGTGGCCGGTGGCGAAGAGGGCCAGGCCGCCGCGCTGCCCGAGGCCGCGCTGCCCTACCTGCAGCGGCTGGAGATCGCCCACAAGGTCAGCGTGCGCAACGGCAGCTTCAGCACCATCGACCTGTCCACCGGCCAGCGCAAGCGCCTGGCCCTGGTCCACGCCTATCTGGAGGGCCGGCCCGTGCTGGTCTTCGACGAATGGGCGGCCGACCAGGACCCGAGCTTCCGCCACCTGTTCTACACCGAGCTGCTGCCCGAGCTGCGCGCCAGGGGCCACCTGCTGGTGGTCATCTCCCATGACGATCGCTACTTCCACCTGGCCGACCGCATCGTACGCATGGAGGCCGGCCGCATGGTCCTGCCGCAAGACGGGGCGCAGCCGGTGGCGGCCAGCCCGGCCGGACTGGCCAGTCAAGGCGTGCTGGCCGACATCTGAATTCCTGCTGAATCCACGAACATGGCAAAGACAAAACTCGTCTACATCTGGTCCCTGAGAAACGCCGCCGCCGACCAGGCCGGCCAGCACATCGCCTACAAGGGCGCAACGCGCTACATGAAGTCGCCGCTCGAATACCTGGGCGAGCTGCTGGACACCAGCCCGCTGGGCGATATCTACAGCCTGGAGGCCGTGATCCACGACGACGACGAGGCCTCGCCGCGCGACCGCGAAAAGATCGGCGACTACGGCTTCAGCTACCGGCCGGGCGGCCGCTGGTTCTATCCGCCGGACCTGCGCATCCAGGGGCGCAGGGTCAATGACCTGCTCATGGCCGTGCCGTCTTCCTACCGGCGCCTGCCGCTGAACGATCCGCAGCGCGCCGTGGGCAAGCAGATGTTCGAGGCGCAGTTGCAGGACAGGCTGGTACAGCTGGGTGCCGAGCGGGTGGTGCTGGATGGCCTGCTCGTCATCCTGGACCGGCTCGTGCGGCCCGGTGCCCTGTTCCACCGCAGGATCGCCAACATCCACCCCGGCATCACGCGCCTGGAGTCACCCTATGAACGCCGGGGCGCCTGCGCCACGCTGGACGCGCTGCATGGCGCACAAGGCTACAAGGTCGTGGACTGGAAGACCATGGAACAGCGCCCGGTCCCGCCCCTTTTCAAGACCGGCGCATCCTTTCACTACGTGGACAACGGCATCGACTCCGGCGAAGTCATCGCCGACGTGCTGGGCACCGACATCGATCCCCAAGACACGATTCTTGAGCTGCGCTGGAACAACTTCCAGCACAGCCTGTTCCCTGCATTGCGCAAGGGGCTGGAGATGATGGCCAGAGCGCCTGCAGACACGCCTGCAGACACCACGGTGTGACAACGTGCGTATCTCAAAAACCGGCACGGCCCAAAGCGAGGGACACCGAGCAAGGGCCTATGCCGGCCGCGCCGCCCCGCCGCGAGGGTGTCGTCCCCCTCCCTCGCGAAGCGAGAAAGAGAGGGGGAAGCGGCGCAGCCGCTCAGGGGGTGCTTACTTCGGCGCCAGACGAATGGCCCCGTCCAGCCGGATCACCTCGCCATTGAGCATGTCGTTGTCCAGGATGTGGCGCACCAGCTTGGCATAGTCCTGGGGCGTGCCCAGGCGGCTGGGGAAGGGCACGCCGGCGGCCAGCGCATCCTGCACTTCCTGCGGCATGCCGAACAGCATGGGCGTGCCGAAGATGCCGGGGGCAATCGTCATGTTGCGGATGCCGTTGCGCGCCAGGTCGCGCGCAATGGGCAGCGTCATGCCGACCACGCCGCCCTTGGACGCCGCATAGGCCGCCTGGCCGATCTGGCCGTCGTAGGCCGCCACGCTGGCCGTGGAGATCAGCACGCCGCGCTCGCCCGTGCTCTCGGGCTCGTTGGCCGACATGGCGGCGGCGGCCAGGCGGATCATGTTGAAGCTGCCGATCAGGTTGACCGTGATGGTCTTGGAAAACAGCGCCAGGTTGTGCGCGCCGTTCTTGCCCACGGTCTTCTCGGCGGGCGCAATGCCTGCGCAGTTGACCAGGCCTGCCAGCTTGCCCAGGCTCACGGCCTTGTCCACCACGGCCTGGCCATCGGCCTCCTGGCTCACATCGCATTTGACGAAGACGCCGCCGATCTCGCGCGCCACGGCCTCGCCCTTGTCCGCCTGCATATCGGCGATCACCACCTTGCCGCCCTCGGCCGCCAGCATGCGCGCCGTGCCTTCGCCCAGCCCGGAGGCGCCGCCCGTGACGATGAATACCCGGTCCTTGATCTGCATGGAATGTCTCCTTGGTTATCTGACGTTGACGTAAACGTAACTCTCAAATTATGCATGCAGCCCCGGCCGCAGCCATGTCGCGCCCAAGAAAAAGCCCGGCAGTGCCGGGCTGGTGATGGGCGCGATGGGGGTTACTGGAACCCGGCACGGTCCAGCATTTGCTGGACCTTGGTCATGTTCTTGCCCACGGCCGTGATCGGGATGGTCTCGCTCTTGAAGGGCTTGCCGCCGGTCATTTCCTTGAGTGCGGGGTTGTCCAGTTCCACGCCCTTGGCTGCTGGCCACTCGTTGTTGCCGTTGGCAAAGTAGTTCTGGGCCGCAGGGCTGGCCAGGTACTCCAGGAACTTGACGGCGT
Source organism: Delftia sp. 11MD (assembly GCF_050907895.1). Taxonomy (NCBI): domain Bacteria; kingdom Pseudomonadati; phylum Pseudomonadota; class Betaproteobacteria; order Burkholderiales; family Comamonadaceae; genus Delftia; species Delftia sp. 11MD. Next base: position 2,198,116 of record NZ_CP194333.1, read on the forward strand.
TGTCCTTGTTCTTGGCATGGCGTGCCACGGCGCCGCCCGCGATGTTCAGGTGCGTGCCCCAGCTGGACTGGTTGGGGAAGACCACGCCGATCTTGCCGACCACGGCCTGGTCCTCGGGCTTGCCCGAGCGCATCATGCGCGCCAGGTAGTAGCTGTTGGTCACGCCGATGGTGCATTCGCCCGAGGCCACGGCCTTGATCTGGTCGGTGTCGCCACCCTTGGGCGGGCGGGCCAGGTTGGCCTTCATGCCCTGGATCCAGCCCTCTGCCTTTTGCTCGCCCATGTGTTCGACCACGGTGCCGAACAGGCTCAGGTTGTAGGGATGCGAGCCCGAGCGGATGCACAGCTGGCCCTTGAACTTGGGGTCGGCCAGCGATTCGTAGTTCTGCACGTCGGCGGGCTGGACCTTGGCCTTGTTGTAGACGATGACGCGGGCGCGTGTGGACAGGCCGAACCAGCTGATGCCATCGGCCGTGGGCTGGGCGCGCAGGTTGGAGGGAATGGCGTCTTCCAGCAGCTTGGAGTGGATGGGCTGGAACAGGCCATCCACCTCGCCGCGGTACAGGCGCGCGGCATCGACCAGCAGGATCACGTCGGCCGGCGAGGCCTGGCCCTCGGCCTTCAGGCGCGCAATGATGCCGGCGTCGTCGCCGTCCACGCGGTTGATCTTGATACCGGTGGCCTTGGTGAAGCCGTTGTACAGCTCCTCGTCCGTGGAGTAGTGGCGCGCGGAGTAGAGGTTGACGACCTGGGAGTCGGCAATGGCTGTGCCGGCAGCCACCAGGGCGCAAGCGGCAAACAGGGCTTTCAGGGATTTCGACATGAAGACAGGCCTCTCTTTGTTGGCAAAGCGCGATGATAGGCCAGACGCGAATCGTTCTTAATAAAGGGGGTGGTTCTGGAGGGCTATGGCAGCCCGGGGTATCGAGGACGGGAATAAAAAAAACCCAGTCCAAGGACTGGGTTTTGAAAGGATCCAGAAACGGGGGTTTCGAGAGGATCCAAGGAGACAACTGGTCAGGTCTTGCGACCCGGGATGCATGCAATTATGAGGGTAATCACTAATTCTTGCACGCAACCCTGTTGTAAGACGGCGTGATCAACGCTTGCGGGTCTGGGCCGACTGGACGGCTTCGCTGGCGGTGTTGGTCACGGCCGTGAAGTTGGCTTCCGCCAGGTCCGAAGCCTGCTTGACGGCCTTTTGCACCGACTCGAAGGCATTGTTGGCAGCCGACACGGCGCTCTTCATCACGGCCACGGCGGTTTCGGAACCTGCGGGTGCGTTCTTGGCGGTGGTGTCCACCAGGGCGCTGAAGTTCTTCTGCAGATCGGATGCCTGGCTTTCGAAGGCCTTGGCCAGCTCGGCACCGGTGCCGCTGGCGATGTCGTACAGGTGGCGGCTGTAGGCAGCGGTCTTTTCAGCCAGGGGCTGGAACAGGTTGGCCTGCAGCGACAGCAGCTCCTGCGCATCCTTCACGCTCAGGACGGCCTGGGTGTGCTGGGCGGCTTCGTTCAGTGCGGCGCGCGAGGCGGTCACATTCAGTTCCACCAGCTTTTCAACGCCTTCGAAGGCCTTGCTCGTCAGGCCGAACAGGGTTTCCAGGTTGGCCTTTTGTGCGCTCAGGATTTGGTCAGGGGTCAAGCTCATGTCAGTCTCCAGAAAAACGGACCACAGGGGTCTCGGGTTACGGGGAATTGCCTGCGCTGACCTGACTGAGTGTCATGTTGCAGTGCAGCATGGGTCTTATTGTAGGGATTGCAAAAAAGGAATCAAGTACCTGATGCTGCGGTGCAGCAAAAAAATCGGCAAAGCTGTGGGTTTTTTGTAAGTCTTTGATTTTGAATTGGTTTTATGTCGGTTTGACGACATTTTTCGGTTTGCATGCTTACTCGCTTGGCGAGTGATTGGCAGCAGTGCGCGTCGTGATGGCGACAGTGGCTGGGGACAGGGCGCATTCGGCCGGCGGCACAATGGCCGCCATGAATGAATCGCCCCCGAGCCGCCCCGCGCCGCAGCCCCGTTCGGCCTATGCGGCATTCCGACGCATCAGCACGCGCTGGTCGGACAACGATGTCTACGGGCACGTCAACAACGTCGTCTATTACAGCTGGTTCGATACGGCGGTGAATGCCCATCTGATCGAGCAGGGCGCGCTGGATATCCACGCGGGCGAGACGATAGGCCTGGTCATAGAGACGCAATGCAATTACTTTGCGCCGCTGGCCTTCCCGCAGGAGGTGGAGGCCGGTATCCGGGTGGCCCGCATCGGTGGCTCCAGCGTGCGCTACGAGGTGGGGCTGTTCGCGCAGGGCGAGCCATTGACGGCGGCGGCCGGGCATTTCGTGCATGTCTATGTGGACCGGCATACGCGCCGGCCTGCCCAGATTCCGCAGGCGCTGCGACAGGTGCTGGAGCCGCTGCTGCGCGGTTGATGGCGTTCGGGGCGCATGCAAGGCGCCCGCTCGCAGCGCGGCAGCGTGTGTATGGCCTACACTCGAAAGCTGTCTGCCATCTGACCGCTGGGGCGCTTACCGCCCGGCTCTGTCCATGATCATCACCAGCCTGCTCGATACCGACCTGTACAAATTCACGATGATGCAGGTGGTGCTGCACCAGTTTCCCGGAGCACAGGTCGAGTACCGCTTCAAGTGCCGCAACCCCGGCGTGCAGCTCGCACCCTATGTGAACGAGATCCGCTCCGAGATCCGCTCGCTGTGCAGCCTGCGTTTCCAGGACGCGGAGCTGGCCTATCTGAGCTCGCTGCGCTTCATCAAGAGCGACTTCGTCGATTTCCTGGGCCTGTTCCACCTCAACGAGAAATGCATCACGGTGCAGGCGCTGCCCAATGGCGAGATCGACATCACCATCCGCGGGCCCTGGCTGCACACCATCCTGTTCGAGATTCCCGTGCTGGCCATCGTCAACGAGGTGTACTTCCGCAACACCCAGCCGGTGCCCGATTTTCCGGAAGGCCGGCGCCGTCTCGACGCCAAGATTGCGCTGCTGCAGCAGCCCGGCCTGGAGCAGCTCAAGATTGCCGACTACGGCACGCGCCGTCGCTTTTCGCGGGCCTGGCATGAAGAGGTGCTGCGCGTGCTGTGCGCACGCCTGGGCCGGCCCGGCGCATCCGCGGAGTCCGAAGGCCAGTTCGCCGGCACCAGCAATGTGCTGTACGCCATGAAGCTGGGCGTGCGGCCCCTGGGCACGCTGGCGCATGAATACCTGCAGGCCTGCCAGTCCCTGGGCCCGCGCCTGCGCGACAGCCAGATCTTCGGCTTCGAATCCTGGGCGCGCGAATACCGGGGCGACCTGGGCATTGCGCTGTCGGACGTCTACGGCATGTCGGCCTTCCTGCGCGATTTCGACCTGTACTTCTGCAAGCTCTTCGACGGTGCGCGCCACGACAGCGGTGACCCGTTCGAATGGGGCGAGCGGCTGCTGGCCCACTACCGTGCCAACCGCATCGATCCGCTGACCAAGACGCTGATCTTCAGCGACGGCCTGACGGTGCCGCGCACCATCGAGCTGTTCCAGCGCTTCCATGGCCGCTGCCAGCTGGCCTTCGGCATAGGCACCAACCTGACCAACGACCTGGGCGACGCGCCCGACCATGTGCCGCTGCAGATCGTCATCAAGATGACCCGCTGCAACGGCCAGCCCGTGGCCAAGCTCTCGGACACGCCGGGCAAAAGCATGTGCGATGACGAGAAGTACCTGGCCTACCTGCGTCAGGTGTTCGAGATTGCGCCGCCTGCGGCGCAGGCTTGATTGCGGCACCATCTGCCGCCAGGAGGGGACAGTGAATAGAGAACAAAGAGGAGACGGGACCATGAAGGCATTGCGCGGATTGCTGGCGCTGCTGGCCACCTGCGTGCCATCCTGGGCCCTGGCCGCCGATATCGACGGCGGCCAGCTTTCGGTACTTTGGGGCGTGCCGTTTGCGGGCATGCTGTTGTCCATCGCCCTGGTGCCGCTGGCGGCGCCCCATTTCTGGCACCGGCATTTCGGCAAGGTGACGGCCGCCTGGGCGCTGGTCTTTCTGCTGCCCTTCGCGGCGGTGTTCGGCGTGGGCGCGGCCATGGCCAACCTGGTGCATGCCCTGCTGGCTGAATACCTGCCGTTCGTGATCCTGCTGACGGCGCTGTACACGGTGTCGGGCGGCATCTATGTGCGCGGCAATCTCAAGGGATCGCCGGGGCTGAACACGGCCATTCTGGCGATCGGCGCCGTGCTGGCCAGCTTCATGGGGACCACGGGCGCCTCGATGCTGCTGATCCGGCCGCTGCTGCGCGCCAACGACAACCGCAGGCACCAAGTGCATGTGGTGGTGTTCTTCATCTTCATCGTCTCCAATGCCGGCGGCTCGCTGACGCCGCTGGGCGATCCACCGCTGTTCCTGGGCTTTCTCAAGGGGGTGGATTTCTTCTGGACGGTACGCCACATCTTCACCGAGACGCTGTTCCTGGTGGGCGCGCTGCTGGCGCTGTTCTACGCAATCGATGCCTGGCTGCTGCGCAAGGCCGGCGAAGCGGATCTGCCCGATCCCACGCCCAGCGTCGATGCCTTGGGCCGCGCCAGCCGCCTGGGCTTTGATGGCGGCGTGAACTTCGTGCTGCTGCTGGCCGTGGTGGCACTGGTGCTGATGAGCGGCCTGTGGCGTACCGATGCCGGCCTGGTGCTGGCCGGCACGCATGTGGGCCTGCCCGGTCTGGTGCGCGATGCGGGCCTCGTCGCCGTGACTGTGCTGTCCCTCAGGCTCACGCCGCGCAGCGTGCACCAGGCCAATGAATTCGGCTGGGGGCCGATGCAGGAAGTGGCCAAGCTGTTCGCGGGCATCTTCCTGACCATCATTCCCGTGATCGCCATGCTCAAGGCGGGAACGGCCGGACCCTTCGGCGCCATCGTGGGGGCCGTGACGCGTGCCGACGGCACGCCCGATCCGCTGATGTATTTCTGGGCCACGGGCCTGCTGTCCTCGTTCCTGGACAACGCGCCGACCTACCTGGTGTTCTTCAATACGGCGGGCGGAGACGCCGCTCAGATGATGACGGCCATGGCCTCGACGCTGGCCGCCATCTCGGCGGGCGCGGTGTTCATGGGCGCCAACACCTATATCGGCAATGCGCCCAACCTGATGGTCAAGGCCATTGCCGAGGAGCGCGGCGTGAAGATGCCCAGCTTCTTCGGCTACATGGCCTGGTCGCTGTGCATTCTGGTGCCGCTGTTCGTATTGATGAGCTTCATCTGGTTCCGCTGAAGAACCGCCTAACGCCAAGACAAGGAAAGAGACAGACATGGCAAGCAAACCCCGCATCCTGATCGCCCGTGCCATCCCGCCCGAAGTGGTGCGCAAGCTGGAGCAGCACTTCGAGGTCGAGTCCAACCAGGATGACGTGGTCTGGAGCCCGCAGGAACTGGCCAGGCATCTGCAGGACAAGGATGGAGTGCTGACCACGGGCTCGCAGACCATCGATGCGGCGCTGCTGGCCGCCTGCCCGCGCCTGAAGGTGGTGGCCAACATGGCCGTGGGCTACAACAACTTCGACGTGCCTGCGATGACGGCTGCAGGTGTGCAGGGCACGAATGCCCCCGACGTGCTGACCGAGACCACGGCCGATTTCGGCTTTGCCCTGCTGATGGCCACGGCCCGCCGCGTGACCGAAAGCGAGCACTACCTGCGCGCAGGAAAGTGGAACTCCTGGCGCTACGACCTGTTTGCCGGCTCGGAAGTGCACGGCAGCACGCTGGGCATCATCGGCATGGGCCGCATCGGCCAGGGCATCGCCAAACGCGGGGCGCATGGCTTCGGCATGAAGGTGGTCTATCACAACCGCTCGCGCCTGTCGCCCGAGCTGGAAGCCGAATGCAAGGCCGGCTACGTGGGCAAGGATGAACTGCTGGCCATGGCCGACCATGTGGTGCTGGTGCTGCCCTACACAAAGGAAAACCACCACACCATAGGCGCGGCCGAGATCGCCCGGATGAAGCCCACGGCCACGCTGATCAACATCGCGCGCGGCGGCATCGTCGATGACGCGGCGCTGGCCAGGGCACTGCGCGACAGGACCATTGCTGCAGCAGGCCTGGACGTGTTCGAGGGCGAGCCCTCGGTCCATCCCGACCTGCTGACCGTGCCCAACGTGGTGCTGACCCCGCACATCGCCAGCGCCACCATGGGCACGCGCAGCGCCATGGCCGAGCTGGCGGCCGACAACCTGATCGACTTCCTGTCCGGCAAGGGCCCGCGCACGCCCGTGAACCAGCCCGAAGCGGCGGCCGCCGGCGCGCGCGCCAAGGCCTGAACACGGTGTTGTGACAATCGCGGGAAGGCTGGCCGTGGCCGCTTCCCGCTGCATGGAGCGCAAGCAAAATCTTGACCCAGATATCCGGAGTGTGGTGGGCGGCCTGGGCCGTGCTGCTGTTGGGGCAGGCGGCCGTGATCTGGCTGCTGTGGAGGCGCTCGGCGCAGCGCGAGGACGGGGTGGCGCCCCAGCAGGTGCTGCAGGCGCTGCAGATGCTGGACGTGCGGCTGCAGCAGCTCGAGCGCGGTGCCCAGGCCACGCAGATGGCCGTGGCCAAGAGCGATGGCGGGCTGGACCGCGTGTCGCAGCAGCTGCAGGCCCATCTGGCCCAGGCCCAGCTCGATGCCCAGGCGGCGCGGCGCGAGCAGGGCGAGGCGCTGGCAGCCTTTCGCATGGAACTGGGCCGGCTCACCGTGCGGCTGGCCGCCGACAGCGCCCAGGCCCGCGAGGCCCAGGGCGAAAGCACGCAGCGCTTCAACGCCCATGTGCAGGAGCGCTTCGAGGCGCTGGCGCAGACCACGCGCAGCACGCTGGACTCCCTCAAGAACGACATCCAGCAGCAGCTGGGCGGACTGGCGCAATCCAGCCAGGTCCATGCCGAGCAGCTGCGCGGCACGCTCAACGAGCGCCTGGCCACCATCCAGTCGGACAATGCGGCGCGCCTGGAAGAGATGCGGCGCACGGTGGACGAGAAGCTGCATGCCACGCTGGAGCAGCGCCTGGGCGAATCGTTCAAGCTGGTCAGCGACCGGCTGGAGCAGGTGCACAAGGGCCTGGGCGAGATGCAGACGTTGGCCGGCAGCGTGGGCGATCTCAAGCGCGTGATGAGCAATGTGAAGACGCGCGGCACCTGGGGCGAACTGCAGCTGGGCGCCATCATCGAGAACGTGCTCACGCCCGAGCAGTACGCGCGCAACGTCAAGACCGTGCCCGGCAGCGACGACATGGTGGAGTTCGCCATCCGCCTGCCCGGACGCAGCGACGAGACGCCGGTCTGGCTGCCCATCGACGCCAAGTACCCGGTGGAGCAGTACCAGCGCCTGCTCGACGCCCAGGATGCGGCGGACAAGGCGGCCATTGTCTCGGCAGGCAATGCCTTCGAGGCATCGATCAAGTTCGAGGCGCGCAAGATCCACGGCAAGTACGTGAGCCCGCCGCACACCACGGACTTTGCCGTGCTCTACCTGCCTACCGAAGGCCTGTTTGCCGAGGTCATGCGCCGCCCCGGCCTGGTCGAGGCCGTGCAGAACGGCTGCCGCGTGATGGTCACCGGCCCGGCCAACCTGGCCGCCATGCTCAGCAGCCTGCAGATGGGCTTCAAGACGCTGGCCATCGAAAAGCGCTCGTCCGAGGTCTGGGCGGTGCTCGGCCAGGTCAAGACCGAGTTCGCCAAGTTCGGCGAAGTGGTGGATGCCACGCGCAAGTCCATAGACGCGGCGGCCAAGCGCTTCGAGCAGGTGGGCGTGCGCACGCGCGCCATCCAGCGCCAGCTGCGCGACGTGCAGGAGCTGCCCGCGCCGACCTCTAGTGCAGCGCGGCCCGGCCTGCCGGATGACAAGGATGCTGCGGCCGGAATGGAGCCGGGATCGGAGCAGGATTGAGATGAACCTGGCCCTGTTCAAGGTCATCATGGCGCAGGTCAGCGTGCATGCCACCATGGCCGGCATGCGGCTGGCAGCGCCCTTGCTGGCCCTGCAGCAGGGCTATAGCGCGGCGGCCGTGGGCATCTTGCTGGCGCTGTTCGCGCTGACCCAGGTGTTCCTGGCGCTGCCGGCCGGGCGCTTCGCGGACAAGCATGGTTTTCGAAAGCCGTTTTTCCTGTCCATGCTGGCGGCCAGCGGGGGCTGCGCGCTGGCGCTGGCATTGCCGCTGTATCCGGTGCTATGCCTTGCGGCGTTGTTGACGGGCGGAGCCAGCGGCGCCGTGGTGATTGCCGTGCAGCGCCATGCGGGCCGTGTCACCCACGATGCGGTGGCGCTCAAGAAGGTGTTCAGCTGGTTGGCCATAGGCCCGGCCATCTCCAACTTCATCGGGCCCTTCAGCACCGGGCTGCTGATCGATCACGCGAATTTTGGCGGCGAGGGCAGCACCATGGGCTACCGCGTCGCCTTCGGCCTGCTGGCCCTGGTGCCCGTGCTGGCCTGGAGCTGGGTGCGCCACACGCAGGAGCTGCCGCCCGTGCGCGCGCCCATCGGCGGTCCCAAGCAGCATGCCTGGGACCTGTTGCGCGACCGCAATTTCCGCAACCTGCTGCTGGTCAACTGGCTGCAGTCCGCATGCTGGGACGTGCACACCTTCGTGCTGCCGCTGCTGGGCCATGAGAAGGGCCTGAGCGCCTCGGTCATCGGCACGCTGCTGGGCATTTTTGCCGTGGCGGCCGCCGCCATCCGCCTGGCCATGCCGCTGGTGGCCGAGCGCTTGCGCGAAGGCGCCGTGATCTCCGGTGCCATGGCCATCACCGCCTTCGTCTTTGCGCTGTACCCCTTCATGGACTCGGCGCTGACCATGGGCATGTGTTCGGTGATGCTGGGTTTTTCACTGGGATCTGTGCAGCCCATGGTCATGAGCATGCTGCACCAGATCACGCCCGAGCACCGCCATGGCGAGGCACTGGGCCTGCGGCTCATGGCCATCAATGCCTCCAGCGTGGCCATGCCCGTGCTGTTCGGCTCGGCGGGGGCATTGATCGGCGTGTCTGCGCTGTTCTGGGTGGTGGGCGTGGCCGTGGCCTCGGGCATCCGCACGGCCTGGTTCATGGGGCTGACGCCGCGCAAGCCGGAATGAAAAAAAGCGACCTGCGCCTTGGTGCGCAGATCGCCTTGCGATGCGGTGGCGGCCTGCCGGCCGCTGCGGCTTACCAGCCGCCAGCGTGGAACTGCTTGATCAGCGCCCAGGCCTCGACCGGATCATCGGTATAGCGGAACAGCTGCAGGTCCTTGGGCGAGATCGTGCCTTCCTCGATCATCAGGTCGATGTTGAGCAGGCGCTTCCAGAACTCGGTGCCAAAAAGGATCACGGGCACCGAATGCGTCTTGCCGGTCTGCATCAGGGTCAGCACCTCGAACAGCTCGTCCAGCGTGCCGAAGCCGCCGGGGAAGGCCACCAGGGCCTTGGCGCGCATCATGAAATGCATCTTGCGCAGGGCGAAGTAGTGGAACTTGAAGCTCAGGTCCGGCGAGATGAAGCGGTTGCCGTTTTGCTCGTGCGGCAGCTCGATGTTCAGGCCGATGCTGGGCGCGCCCACGTCATGGGCGCCTCGGTTGGCCGCCTCCATGATGCCGGGGCCGCCGCCGGTGCAGATGTAGAGGCGCTCCTCGGGCGGCTGGTTCAGGCTGTCGGCGGCCACGATGCGCGTGAAGGCGCGGGCCTGTTCATAGCGGTGCGCATTGCGCACGGCGCGCTCGGCCAAGGCAACGCGCTGGGGATCGCCGCTGGCCTGTGCGTCGGCCAATTGCTGCTCGGCCTGCTCCAGGTCCACGAAGCGGGCGCTGCCATAGACCACGACGGTGTGCTCGATGCCGCGCTCGATCTGGGCCAGGTCCGGCTTGAGCAGCTCCAGCTGCATGCGGATGCCGCGGGTTTCGCGGCGGAACATGAATTCCGGGTCCGCGAAGGCCAGGCGATTGGAGTTCTGCTGCAATGCCATGCCGTTGTGTGCCTGGTTGTGAAGGGCCGACCAGCCGTTGGCCAGATCGGTATCGGTCAGGGGGGAAGAGATTTGCATGAACCCTCGTACACAGGAAAAACCAGGGCGGCCACGCCTGTGGCCGTTCCATCAAATACGTTGCCAGCGCAGATGATGACTGCACTATACGCTCACAAACTCATAGCCGCGGGGCTCGCGCACCGGGTGCTTTGGCGCATTGACGCAGCCGTGGGCGAATTCGTATGCTGGACAGTTGGCAGTAGGGCTTTTGCCTGCCGCTGCCTGCCGCATCGGCGGGTATTTTCAGGCCCGATTGCGCTTCAGACGTCCGGGTGTTCGGCCGGCTCGTTGCGCACGACGCTGCTCAGCGGCGGCGGCACGTCCTGGCCCGCACGGCGTGCGCGGAACAGGGCTGCACGCATCAGGAAGATGGTCGTGATGGGAACGGTCACCGAGATGAACACCGCAATCAGCAGCGCATGCACGGCCAGGCTCTGTCCGCTGACGGAAAAGTAGATCCAGGTGGCATGCATGATCAGCCAGCAGCCCATGGTGGCGATGATGGAAGGCGCATGCACGCGCTCGAAATAGCTGTCCAGGCGCCACAGGCCCATGGAGCCCAGAAAGGCGATGATGGCGCCGCCCAGCGCCAGCACAGCCACCAGGATCTGGCACCACAGCGGCAGCGTGGTGGTTTCCGGCATCATTCGATCACCTCGCCGCGCAGCAGGAACTTGGCCATGGCCGTGGAGCCCACGCAGCCGAACAGCGCAACCAGCAGGGCGGCCTCGAAATAGCTGGTGCTGTCATAGATGATGCCCATCAGCAGCATGGCCAGCATGCCGTTGAGGTACATGCAGTCCAGCGCCAGCACGCGATCCTGGGCGTGCGGGCCCTTGAGCAGGCGCAGCACGGCGCAGCCCATGGCGGCGACCAGCAGGCCCAGCGCGAACATCAAAGTCCAGTGGAACCAGGGCATCATTCGAAAATCTCCATCAGGGGGCGCTCGTAGGAGCGCTTGACGTGCTGGACGATCTCTTCGGGGTCATCGACCTCCAGCACATGCAGCATGAGCTGGGAGCGGTCGCGCGAGATCTCGGCCCAGGCCGTGCCGGGCGTGATGCACACGATCATGGCGAGCACGGCCAGGCCGTTGGGGTCGCGCAGTTCCAGCGGGATGCGCACGAAGTTGGCCGGGTGCTTGCGCATGCCTGGAAACAGCATGAACCGCACGACGTTGAAGTTGGACACCGAGGTGTCCCAGACCACGCGCAGCCCCAGGCGCACGATGGTCAGCGGATGGCGCACGCGCACGGGCAAGGGGCGCAGGCCGCGCAGCAGCAGCGGCAGCAACAGGCCCAGCAGGGCGCCCAGCAGGATCTGGCCGCTGCTGAACGAGCGGTTGAGCAGCAGCCACAGCAGGAACAGCGCCACCGACAGCAGCGGCGCGGGCAGCAGGGTTTTCATCATCGGGAATCCTCCTTGCCGGCCGTTGGGCCTGCATCGCCTATGCCTGCGGGCATGGGCGCGCCGCTGGCCTGGGCAGCGGCGCGCGCGGCGCCTTCGGGGCCGGCTTCCAGCCGCGCCTTCTTTTCTGCCGGGCTCGGCTCCGGCTGCGTGCCCATGACGGAGCGCACATAGACATCGGGCGCCAGCAGCGCATCGGCCGCACGCTGCGTGTAGCCCATCAGCTGGCCACCCTGCACGGTGAGCGCCACGCAGCAGGCCAGCAGCACGGCGATGGGCAGGCCTTCGGCCACACGCAACGAGGGCGAGTTCTGCTCCTCGGTCGCCCAGAAATGGCGTATGCCGGCGCGCACCAGCGACAGCAGGGCGAGCAGTCCCGTGGCGATCATCAGCGCCACCAGCACCCAGCCGGCCCAGCCGGCCTGGAAGCCGCTGGAGTTGCCCAGGCCCAGCGGGTTGAGCAGGGCAGACAGCATGGCGAACTTGCCCACAAAGCCCGAAAGCGGGGGCAGGCCGGTGACCACCAGGGTGGCCAGCATGAAGCTCAGGCCGATGAAGGCGGCCGCTGCGGGAATGGCGCGGCCGATCAGCACCTCTTCGGATTCGTCGAGGTTGAAGCCCTCTGTGGGCAGCAGTTCGGCGTTGAGGAAGGGAGCCTCGTCATCCTCATAGGGCTCGCCCGCATCGTCATCCACGCGCCAGCGGTCCACCACGTCGGCGATCAGAAACAGGGCGCTCACGGCCAGGGTGGAGCTGGGCAGGTAGTACAGCAGCCCGGCCGTCAAGGCGTTCTGGCCAAACCCCGTGGCGGCCAGCAAGGTGCCCGAAGAGAGAACGGCCGCAAAGCCCGCGATATGCGTCAGCCGCTGCGAGCCCAGCATGCCCAGGCCGCCGAAGGCCATGGTCAGCATGCCGCCGACGATCAGCCAGGTGCTGCCGAACAGGGCGGAGGCGCCGGCCTCGGAGCTGAACAGCAGCGTCCACAGCCGCAGCACCACGTAGACGCCCACCTTGGTCATGAGCGCGAACACGGCGCCCACGGGAGCGGTGGCTGCGCTGTAGGCCGGCACCAGCCAGAAGTTCAGCGGCCACATGGCTGCCTTGGTCAGGAAGGCAATGCCCAGGATGGCAGCGGCCGAATGCAGCAGCCCGCGGTCGTCGCTGCTGACCTGGGGGATGGCACGTGCCAGGTCGGCCATGTTCAGCGTGCCGGTCAGGCCGTAGAGCATGGACACGCCGATCAGGAACAGCGACGAGGCTGCAAGATTGATGGCGATGTAGTGCAGGCCCGCCTGGATGCGCGTCCGCCCGGAACCATGCAGGACCAGTCCATAGGAGGCCGCGAGCATGATCTCGAAGAACACGAACAGGTTGAACAGGTCCGCCGTGAGGAAGGCGCCGCTCAGGCCCATCAGCTGAAACTGGAACAGCGAGTGAAAGTGCATCCCCGCGCGGTGCCAGCGGGCGCTGGAGAAGACCAGCGAGGCCAGGGCCACCGTATAGGTCAGCACCAGCATCATGCCGGTCAGGCGGTCCAGTGCCAGCGAGATGCCGAAGGGCATGGGCCAGTTGCCCGGCATGTAGACGCCCAGGTTGACGGGCGCGCCGGCCTGGTCGGTCCACAGCATCAGCATCACGGCCACGCCCAGCCCCATCAGGGTGGATACCAGTCCAAGAGCGAATTTGAGGCGCTGGCGCTCTTCGCGCAGCAACAGCATCAGCGCTGCCGAAAGCATGGGCAGCACGATGGGCGCCAGCATCAGGTGCGGCATGAGACGGGCGGTCAGCTCGTTCATGGCATCTCCTGCTCGGTGCGGGAATGGGCTCCGTCCACATGGTCGGTGCCCGTGGTGCCGCGCGAGGCCAGCAGCACCACCAGGAACAGTGCCGTCATGGCAAAGCCGATCACGATGGCCGTGAGCACCAGCGCCTGCGGCATGGGATCCGCATAGTGCGCAAGATCCTGCGGCACGCCGGCGCGCAGCACGGGCTCCTTGTCGATGGCCAGGCCCTGGCGGCCCATGCTGAAGATGAACAGGTTGACTGCGTAAGACAGCAGGGCCAGGCCCATGATGACCTGGTAGGTGCGTGGGCGCAGCAGCAGCCACACGCCCGAGCCCGTCAGTACGCCGATGGCAATGGCAAGCACGACTTCCATCAGAAACCTCCTCGTGCAAGCGCTGCAGCGGTGGCCTGCTGCACGGCGGCTTCGGCCTCTTCGGCCTGTTGCTGCTGCTCCTCCAGCAGACGGGCGTGGTAGCGGTGGCTGCGCACCGATTGGTGGGCGATGGCCGTCAGAATGAGCATGGTCGCGCCGACCACCAGCGAGAACACACCGATGTCGAAGAACAGGGCGCTGGCGAGATGCACGTCGCCGACGACTGGCAGGGTCATATGGAAGGTGTGGCTGGTGAGAAAGGGATAGCCGGCCACGATGGAGCCCATGCCGGTACCCAGTGCGAACAGCAGGCCGACACCGATCCATCGGCGCGGGAAGATCGGCAGGTGGGCCTCGACCCACTGCGTGCCGGAGATGATGTACTGCATCAGCAAGGCGACCGAGAACACCAGGCCGGCCACGAAGCCGCCGCCGGGCTCGTTGTGGCCACGCATGAAGATGTAGACGGAAACCAGGGCGGCAAACGGCAGCAGCAGCCGCACCAGCACGGCGGGCACCATCAGGTAGCCCACGGCCGTATCGCCTGCGTTGCGCGGATTGAACAGATCGGTCTGCAGGTCGCCAGGCATGTAGCGCTGCTGCTCGGGCAGGTCCAGCGTCTCGCGGGCCGGGCGAAAGCGCCTGAGCAGAGCATAGACGACCAGGGCCACGATGCCCAGCACCACGATCTCGCCGAAGGTGTCGAAGCCCCGGAAGTCCACCAGCATGACGTTGACCACATTGGTGCCGCCGCCATCGCTGAGCGCATGTTCCAGGAAGAAGGTGGAGGCCCCGTCATAGAAGGGGCGGCTCATCATGGCGAAGGCCAGCCAGGCCATGCCGCCACCTGCAACCAGCGACAGCAGCAGGTCACGCATGCGGCGCGAGCGGGCGCGCAGCTCGGCGGACAGCACGGGAATGTGCAGGCTTTTGTCGCGCTTGGGCATCCAGCGCAGGCCCAGCAGCATCAGCACCGTGGTGGCGACCTCGACGACCAGCTGGGTCAGCGCCAGGTCAGGCGCCGAGAACCACAGGAAGGTCAGGCAGGTGCACAGGCCGGCGCCGCCCAGCATGATCAGCGCCGTCAGCCGGTGGTACTTGGCCTTCCAGGCCGTACCCAGGGCGCAGAGAATGCCCACGGCCCACAGCATCACGAAGGCGGGCGACAGCGGCAGCATGCTCCGGTCTCCCAGCTTGATGCCTTGCAGCCACAGCGGCAGAACGCCAGCCAGCACGGCGGTGCAGACCAGCCACAGCATCTGCCACTGCAGGCGCATGGTGGACAGGCGCCGGCGCGACCAGCGGCCCAGCAGGGACAGGCGGGCCAGCAGGTTCTCGAAAACACGCTGGCCGCTGAGCGTGCCCACCAGCGGCGCGGTATCCATATGGCCGGCCTGGCGCTGCCAGCGCAGCAGCATGTACAGCAGGATGCCGCCAATCAACGCCACAAGGCTCATGATCAAGGGCATGTTCCAGCCGTGCCAGATGGCCAGGCTGTACTCGGGCAGGTCGCCGCCGACCACGGGCGTGGCGGCCGCTGCGAGAAAGCTGCCCACCGCCCACGCCGGCAGCATGCCCACCACCAGGCAGGCCAGTACCAGCAGCTCGACGGGCACGCGCATCCAGTGCGGAGGCTCGTGCGGGTCATGCGGCAGGTCGGTGGCCTTGGGGCCGAAGAAGACGTCGATGGTGAAGCGCAGCGAATAGGCCACGCTGAACATGCCCGCCACCGTGGCTGCCACCGGCAAGGCCGTGCGCACCCAGGGAGCGGCATCCAGGTAGACGGTCTCGGCGAAGAACATCTCCTTGGACAGGAAGCCGTTGAGCAGCGGTACGCCCGCCATGGCCGCGCTGGCCACGCAGGCCAGCGTGGCCGTGATGGGCATCATGTGCCGCAGGCCCGAAAGCCGGCGGATGTCACGCGTGCCGCTTTCATGGTCGACGATGCCCGCGGCCATGAAAAGCGAGGCCTTGAAGGTCGCGTGGTTCATGATGTGGAACACCGCAGCCACGGCGGCCAGCTTGCTGTTCAGGCCCAGCAGCAGCGTGATCAGGCCCAGGTGGGAAATCGTCGAATAGGCCAGCAATCCCTTGAGATCGTGCTGGAACATGGCCAGATAGCCGCCGATGAGCAGGGTTGCCGCGCCGGCTCCGCCCACTAGCCAGAACCAGGCATCGGTGTCACCGAGCACGGGCCACATGCGCGCCAGCAGGAACACGCCGGCCTTGACCATGGTGGCGGAGTGCAGATAGGCCGACACCGGCGTGGGCGCGGCCATGGCGTGCGGCAGCCAGAAGTGGAAGGGGAACTGCGCACTCTTGGTCAGCGCGCCCAGCAGGATCAGCACCAGGGCGACCAGGTACAGCTGGTGGTCACGCACCTGCTGGCCGGCGATGAGCACGTTGTCCAGGTCATAGCTGCCCACGATGTGGCCCAGCACCAGCATGCCGGCCAGCATGGCCAGGCCGCCTGTGCCCGTCACCGTCAGCGCCATGCGCGCGCCGCGGCGTGCATCCTTGCGATGGTGCCAGTATCCGATCAGAAGAAAGGAGAAGAGGCTGGTCAGCTCCCAGAAGAAGGCAATCTGGATGATGTTGCCCGACAGCACCACGCCAGCCATCGCGCCCATGAAGGCCAGAAAGAACGAGAAAAAGCGCGGCACGGGATCGGCCGGCGACATGTAGTAGCGCGCATACAGCACGACCAGCGAGCCTATGCCCAGCACCAGCATGCAGAACATCCAGGCAAAGCCGTCCATGCGGATCACCAGGTTCAGTCCCAGTGCCGGCAGCCACTCGATCTCCTGGCGCAGCACTTCCCCATCGGCGATCTGTGGAAACAGCAATGCGGTCTGTATGGCACAGCCCAATGCGATCACGCCGGCCAGAGTCGACTCCGTATTGCGCGCATTGGCGGGCAGCATTGCGGCAATCAGGCTGCCGATGAAGGGTAGGAGTATGAGGGTGATCAGGGGCATGGGCGGTCCATTTTACGGGCAAGGTTTTTTGCTTCGCTATGAAAACCTGAGCATGTTTCAGGCTATGGCCGCGCATACCCCGAGGGTCGTACGCATGAAAAACCCGCCGAAGCGGGTTGGATAGAGACAGTTCGCGTCTTCAGGAGGCCGAGCCGGCCTTGGCTGGAGTGGCCGGCTTTGCCGCCTGCTCCTTGGTCGGCTTGGTGCCCTGGGCCGCCGTGTCCTTGCCCCCCTTGGCCGCAGTGTCCTTGGCATCAGGCTTGGCGCTGTGGCCTTTGTAGCTGCTGCCGTTGACAGTCAGGCCTTCGCCCGAAAACTTGGTGGCTGTCGGTTCCGCCACACCCTTGACCCGTGCGATGAAGTCGGGCCAGTCCTTGAAGGGGGCGGATTTGCGTTCCTCGAGAATGCGTGCCGACATGGCCGGGCCTATGCCCTTGATGGATGTCAGTTCGGCTTCATTCGCCTTATTGGCTTCCACAGCGGCCAAAGCCATCACGGACCACAGCAGCGCAATGAAGCCAGCCATCAATTTTCTGAACATACAAACCTCCTGATCCCTCAATGTTGAGGGCCGCAACATTGCGACCCAGAAGCATCTTATGCAGGCCTCTGGCGTGCCGCCAGGCAGTCGCGGGCTCCAGGAGGCCGGCGCAGGCTCGGCCGCACGCGCCCAAAGCCAATGGCCACGCGCCCTCCAGGGCGGTTTCTAGGAATACTCTGAAAATACACTGGCCATGCCGTGTTTGCCAATGGGGGTGACGCGGTGCCGGGGATATGGCCGCCTTTCGCCATCCCAACCCATCACAGCTCCTCGACGCGCCGGGCCGGGTAGCTGTCCCAGCTCTGGCAGCCGGGGCAGTGCCAGAAATGCTGGCGCGCCTCGAAGCCGCAGGCCGCGCAGCGATAGCGGGTCAGCGGTTTGGCGGCGTGGTCCAGCGCGCGTTGCACGGCTGGGTGGTATTGCTCCTCGGACAGTTTCTCGCCAGCCAGCCACTGCGCAGCAGCCACCAGGGAAGGTTCCCGGTCCAGATGCTGGACCAGGCGGGCGCGTCCCGGTGCCTTGGTTTCACCATCGGTGCTCTGTTCTTCAATTTGAGCGTCCAGCGCAACCAACGCCTGCAGCAGGTCCAGCGAAGGTGCCTGGGTGTATTGCTGGCTGAGCAGCTGGTGGACATGCTGGCGTTGGCCTGTGGCGGCGGCGATGTCCACCAGCAACTGGGCTGCCAGCGGCAGCGCGGCGGGGGACTGCTCGGCCAGGCTCTCCAGCGTTTGCAAGGCCTGGGCCGATTGCCCCATGCGATGCTGCAGCTGGGCATGCTCCAGGCGCGGTCGCGCAGCCTGGGGTGCTGTGGTGATGGCTTGCTGCAGCCGCTGCAGCGCCTCGGCCTGCTGGCCCTGCGTGAGCAAGGACTGGGCGTCTTCGCACAGGTAGTGCGCCAGCCGGCCACTGAAGTCCCCCTGGTTGGCATCCTGCATGCGGCGAGCAATGGCGGCGGCCTGTGTCCAGTCGCGCGAGCGCTCGTAGATGGCCAGCAGGGCCAGGCGGGCCTCGGCCTCGAAGGCCGTGCCTTCCAGGCGGCGCAGCGCGTCCTCGGCGCGATCGAGCAGGCCTGCCTTCAGAAAGTCCTGGGCCAGCGCGTGCTGGGCGCGGTCGCGGTCCACGCGGCTGAGGTCGCCGCGCGACAGCAGGTGCTCATGCACGCGCACGGCGCGGTTGTATTCGCCGCGGCGGCGAAAGAGATTGCCCAGGGCGAAGTGCAGCTCCGAGGTGTCGGGGTCGTTCTGCACGGCTTCGATGAAGGCGTCGATGGCCTTGTCCTGCTGCTCGTTGAGCAGGAAGTTCAATCCCTTGAAGTAGGCCTTGGGTGCCTGGCGGTTTTCGGCGCGAATCTGCCGCAGGTCCCAGCGCGAGGCCAGCCAGCCCAGCACGAAGGCCACGGGCAGGCCCAGCAGTATCCAGCTCAGATCAAATTCCATGCACGTCGCCCGGCAGGATGGGGGAGGGGGACGCCTTGGGCGCCGTGGCTGGCGCCGCTCCTTCGGCTGCAGGCGCGGGGACCTGGGTCGAGCGCGCGGCATTGCGGTGCTTGAGCCAGCGCGGCACCATGCCCAGCACGCCCACGATCAGGCCCAGGGCGAAGGCCGCCAGCACCACCAGTACCAGCGGCGCAGTCCAGGAGGTGCCGAAGAAGAAGTGCACCGTCGCGTCCTGCTGATTGTTCAGTGCGAAGGCGAACAGCGTAAAAAAAATGGCCGCCTTGAGCAGCCACAGGAAGTACTTCATGTGTTCCCTTGTGTGACGGGAACGATTCTAGAGCCTGGCGGTGACGACGGCTGCAGTGCGCGCAGCCGGCAAGCCGGCTTTCAGGCGGCAGGGCCGGTGCCTGCGGAGCTGGCGGCAACCGTGTCGGGCGCCGCGCCGGGGCGCAGGTCCACGGCTTCGCGCAGGGCCTTGCCGGGCTTGAAGTGCGGCACGCGCTTGGACGGAATGTGGACGGCCTCGCCGCTGCGGGGATTGCGGCCCATGCGGGGCGGGCGGTGGTTGACCGAGAAACTTCCAAAGCCGCGGATTTCGATGCGATGGCCGCGCACCAGGGCATCGCTGACGGCGTCAAGAATCGTCTTGACGGCCTGCTCGGCGTCGCGCTGGCTCAGTTGGCCAAAGCGTGCTGCGAGTTCTTCGACGAGATCGGATCGGGTCATCAAGGATAGGAATCAGGGGTTGAAATGGCGACGGGCGCCCGGAGGCACCCGTCGCATCCGACCTTCAGCGGTCAGCAGACTGGCTGCTGATTACTTGTCGGAGTTGTCCAGCTTGGCGCGCAGCAGGGCGCCCAGGCTGGTCGTGCCGGCGTTTTCCTTGGCCGACTGGGCGGACAGGGAAGCCATGGCTTCTTGCTGGTCAACCTGGTCCTTGGCCTTGATCGACAGCTGGATGTTGCGGGTCTTGCGATCCACATTGACCACCACGGCGGTGATCTCGTCGCCTTCCTTCAGCACCGAGCGGGCATCTTCCACGCGGTCCACGGCGATTTCCGAAGCGCGCAGGTAGCCGACGATGTCTTCGCCCAGGTCGATTTCAGCACCGCGTGCGTCCACCGTCTTGACCTTGCCCGACACGATCTGGCCCTTGTCGTTCACAGTCACGAAGGTCGTGAAGGGATCGCTGTCCAGCTGCTTGATGCCCAGGGAGATGCGCTCGCGCTCGACGTCCACGGCCAGCACGATGGCTTCGACTTCCTGGCCCTTCTTGTAATTGCGCACGGCAGCTTCGCCGGGCTCGTTCCAGGACAGGTCGGACAGGTGCACCAGGCCGTCGATGCCGGCAGCCAGACCCACGAACACGCCGAAGTCGGTGATCGACTTGATCGGGCCCTTGACGCGGTCGCCGCGCTTGGTGTTCTGTGCGAACTCTTGCCAGGGGTTGGCCTTGCACTGCTTCATGCCCAGCGAGATGCGACGCTTGTCTTCGTCGATCTCCAGCACCATGACTTCGACTTCGTCACCCAGGGTCACGAGCTTGGTCGGAGCAATGTTCTTGTTGGTCCAGTCCATTTCGGAGACGTGCACCAGGCCTTCGATGCCGGGTTCCAGCTCGACGAACGCGCCGTAGTCGGCAATGTTCGTGACCTTGCCGAACAGGCGGGTGCTCGAGGGATAGCGGCGCGAAACGCCCATCCACGGGTCGTCGCCCATTTGCTTCAGACCCAGCGAGACACGGTTCTTCTCGGTGTCGAACTTGAGGATCTTGGCAGTGATTTCCTGGCCAGCCTGCACGACTTCCGAAGGATGACGCACGCGGCGCCATGCCATGTCGGTGATGTGCAGCAGGCCGTCGATGCCGCCCAGGTCCACGAACGCACCGTATTCGGTGATGTTCTTGACCACGCCTTGAACGATGGCGCCTTCCTTCAGCGTTTCCATCAGCTTGGCGCGCTCTTCGCCCATCGAGGCTTCGACCACGGCGCGGCGGCTCAGCACCACGTTGTTGCGCTTACGGTCCAGCTTGATGACCTTGAACTCCATCGTCTTGTTTTCGTACGGAGTCAGGTCCTTGATCGGACGGGTGTCGATCAGCGAACCGGGCAGGAAGGCGCGGATGCCGTTGACCAGCACCGTCAGGCCGCCCTTGACCTTGCCGGAGGTCGTGCCGGTCACGAATTCGCCCGATTCCAGGGCCTTTTCCAGAGCCAGCCACGAGGCCAGGCGCTTGGCGGTGTCGCGCGACAGGATGGTGTCGCCGTAGCCGTTTTCGATCGAGCCGATGGCGACCGACACAAAGTCGCCCACCTGGACTTCGATTTCTCCCTGGTCGTTCTTGAATTCGTCGATCGGCACATAGGCTTCCGACTTCAGGCCAGCGTTCACGACGACGAAGTTGTGCTCGACGCGCACGACTTCAGCGGTGATGACCTCGCCAGGACGCATTTCCGTGCGTTGCAGCGATTCTTCAAACAGGGAGGCAAAAGATTCAGACATGTATTTCCTTGCCCGCAAACAGGTTTCCGTTGGCACCATTGCCAAGCGTTTCTAGGACTGTTTGCGGAGGTGTTGTGGGTTCAACCACGGGGTTGGAGTCTATGAACCTCGGGCCGTACACGGGGCGGTGCCGCCATGTCTGGGCCCTGAGGGCGGGTTGCCGACCGTGCGGCGCAACTGGCAATCAGTCGCGGCCGAACGGCTGGCGTTCCTGCCACCATGAAAGCACCTGCTCTGCCACCTCTTCGATGGAAAGCTCGGAGCTGTCAAGCAGCATGGAATCCTGGGCGGGCTTGAGCGGTGCAACGCTGCGGTTCATGTCCCGCGCATCGCGTGCTTCAAGGTCTGCCCGAAGGGCGCTTATGTTAGCGGCAATTCCTTTGGAAATCAACTGCTTATGCCGGCGCTCGGCGCGACAGGCGGCGGAGGCCGACAAATAGACCTTGAGGGGAGCATGGGGAAAGATCACCGTGCCCATGTCGCGGCCGTCGGCGACCAGCCCCGGCAGCTGCTGGAAGGACAGCTGCAGGTCCACCAGTGCATCGCGCACGGCCGGCAGGGCCGAGACGCGCGAGGCGTTCATGCCCGACTCCTCGCTGCGCAGGATCAGGGTGACATCCTCGTCGCCCAGCCAGATGCGCTGCTCGGCATCAAAGCGCACGGGCAGCGCGCGCGCCAGCGCGGCAATCTGCGGGGCGTGGGATTCGTCCAGCACCATGCCGGCCCGCGACGCGGCCAGTCCTGTGAGGCGGTACAGCGCGCCCGAGTCCAGCAGGTGGTAGCCCAGGGCCTCGGCCACCTCGGCGGCGATGGTTCCTTTGCCGGAGGCGGTGGGGCCATCGATGCAGATCACGGGGATGCGGGCACGGGCGGTCTCGCAGACCGAGAACAGGGCCTCGAAGTAGTCGGGGAAGGTCTTGGCGACGCACTTGGGGTCTTCGATGCGCACGGGCAGGGCGGCCGGGTTGAAGGCCGCCAGCGAGAAGCACATGGCCACGCGGTGATCGTCGTAGGTGTGGATGCTGGCCGCGCGCCATGCGGCGGTGGATGCGGGTGGTGTGACGCGGATGAAGTCCGCGCCTTCCTCGACTTCGGCGCCCAGCTTGCGCAGCTCCTTGGTCATGGCCGCGATGCGGTCGGTCTCCTTGACGCGCCAGCTTGCGATGTTGCGCAGCGTGGTCGTGCCATCGGCATACAGGGCCATGACGGCCAGCGTCATGGCGGCATCGGGGATGTGGTTGCAGTCCAGGTCGATGGCCTTGAGCGGCCAGGCGCCACGGCGTATGCGCAGCCAGTTCGGGCCTCCCTCCACCTCGGCGCCCATGGCGCGCGCGGCTTCGACAAAGCGGATATCGCCCTGGATGGAGTCCAGTCCCACGCCGAGGATGCGGATGCCTTCGGCGCTGTCCGAGGCGATGGCGCCCAGTGCGATGAAGTAGCTGGCCGACGAGGCGTCTGCCTCGACATGGATCTCGCCCGGCGAGCGGTAGCGACTGCCGGCCGGGATGGTGAAGCGCTGCCAGTTCTCGTTGTGCACGGCGATGCCGAAGCGGGCCAGCAACTCCAGCGTGATATGGATGTAGGGCTTGGAGATCAGCTCGCCCACGACTTCGATGGTGATGTCGCGCGTGGTGGCCAGCAGCGGCAGCGCCATCAGCAGCGAGGTCAGGAACTGGCTGGAGACATCGCCACGCACCTGGATGGGGCTGTGCGGCAGCTGCGAGAAATCGGGCTGGCGGATGTGCAGCGGAGGAAAGCCCTCGTTGCCCAGATAGTCGATGCGGCAGCCGAGCTGTCGCAGCGCATCGACCAGATCGCCGATGGGGCGCTCATGCATGCGCGGCACGCCGCTGAGTTGGAAGTCGCCGCCCAGCACGGACAGGGCTGCCGTCAGCGGCCGCATGGCCGTGCCGGCGTTGCCCATGAACAGCTCGGCACTGGCGCCGGAGGGCAGGACGCCGCCCAGGCCGGTGATGCGCACAGGCTGGCCGAGGGTGATGGCGGTGGGCTCCACCGTGCAGCCCAGTTGCTGCAGGGCCCGGAGCATGACGCGCGTGTCGTCCGAGTCAAGCAGGTCGTGGACCACGGTCGTGCCCTGGCTCAGCGCTGCCAGCAGCAGCACGCGGTTCGAGATGCTCTTGGAGCCTGGCAGGCTCACCGTGCCCTGAGCGCGGGAAAGAGGGGGGATATCGAGGAAGGCGGTACTGAACATGGCAATTCGGAGGCAAACAGGCTATCGGAAGGCATTGCGGCCGCGCTGGCCGCAATCCACAGATGCGCTTGGGGGCGCTTGGAGCGCGGCCGGCGTTGCGCGTCAGCGGCGCGGTACGCCCATGCGCCAGTGGGCACGCGCCGCGCTGGCCAGGGTCAGGTGGTCTTCCAGGCCTTGGCCGTCGCCGGCCTGGATCAGGCATTCGAGTTGCTGCAGCGCCTGCTGGAACTGGCGCGACTGCGCCAGCACCTGTTCGCTGTTGGCCAGCAGCACATCGCGCCACATCTTGGGGTCGCCTGCTGCAATGCGTGTGAAGTCACGGAAGCCGGGGCCGGCCAGGGACAGCACCTCATCGGAATCGGGCTGGGTGATCACGCTTTGCATCATGGCGAAGGCCAGCAGATGCGGCAGGTGGCTGACCGTGGCAAAGGCGCTGTCGTGGGCTTCTGGCGACATGGCGCGCACGCGGCAGCCCAGCAGCTCCCACAGGGACTGGGCCTTTTGCAGGTGCTCGGTCAGTGTGCGTTCCGTGGGCGTCAGGATGACCTGTGCGCCCTTGTACAGCTGGGGGTCGGAATGCTCGACGCCCGAGACTTCCTTGCCCGCAATGGGGTGGGCCGGCACGAAGGAGCCGAGCTGGTCGCGCAATGCCGAGCGGGCGGCATGCACCACATCGACCTTGGTGGAGCCCACGTCCATGATCATCATCCCGGGCGTGACCAGGTGCTTGATGGACTTGAGCGTGGCCTCGGTGGCCGCCACGGGCACCGCCAGCAGCACCAGGTCTGCGCCGGCGGCGGCCAGCAGGGCCGAGGGGGCCTCCACATCGATGACGCCCATCTGGCGTGCGCGCTCGGTGGTGGACGGGGATTTGCTGTAGCCCACGACACGCTTGACCAGCCCGGCCTGCTTGAGCGCCAGCGCGAACGAGCCGCCCATGAGGCCGCAGCCGATCAACCCCAGTTGTTCGAACGGCTGCATCACTTGGAGACCGGATAGGTGCCCAGCACCTTGTAGAAGGCGCACAGCTCGCGCAGCTCTTGCAGCGCGCTGGCCACGTTGGGCTGGGCCGGGTGACCTTCGAGGTCGATGTAGAAGTAGTACTCCCACTGGCCGGTGCGTGCGGGGCGCGATTCGAAGCGCGTCATGGAGACGCCGTGCCGCTTGAGCGGTACCAGCAGGTCATGCACGGCGCCGGGACGGTTGGGCACGGAGATGATGATGCTGGTGCAATCCTGCCCGCTGGGCGCGGGCGTCGCCAGCGTGTGCGGCAGGCAGATGACGGCGAAGCGCGTACGGTTGTAGGCATCGTCCTGAATGGCATGCGCCACCACGTGCAGGCCGAATTGCTGGGCCGCGCGTTCGCTGGCCAGGCCGGCGATGTCGGGGTGCAGCGCCGCCAGGCGGGCGCCTTCGGCGTTGCTGGACACCGGGCGGCGTTCGGCATGCGGCAGATGCTTGGACAGCCAGCCCTGACATTGGGCCAGGGCCTGGGGGTGAGCCGCAACCACCTTGATGCCTTCGGTCGTGTTGGTGCTGCGCAGCAGGTTGTGGCGCACCAGCAGGCTGACCTCTCCCACCACGTGGCAGGGCGTATGCAGGAACATGTCCAGCGAGCGCGTGACCACGCCTTCGTTGGAGTTCTCCACGCCCACCACTCCGTACTGCGCGCTGCCCGCGGCCGTGGCGTGGAACACCTCGTCGAAGCTGTTGCAGTACATCAGGTCGGCCGCGCCGCCGAAATACTGGATGGCCGCTTCCTCGCAGAACGTGCCCGCCGGGCCCAGCACGGCCACGCGCTGGGGTGACTCCAGAGCCAGGCAGGCCGACATGATCTCGCGCCAGATCGCCGAGACATGGGCGTTCTTGAGCGGGCCGGGGTTGGCGGACTCGATCTTCTGGATGACCTGGGCCACGCGGTCAGGGCGGAAGAAGGGCGTGCCTTCCCGCTTCTTGACCTCGCCGACCTGCTCGGCCACGCGGGCGCGTCGGTTCAGCAGATCCAGCAGTTGCTGGTCGATATCGTCGATCTGCACGCGCAGATGCGCCAGATCGGGAGAGGCTTGGGGTGGGGTGCTCATGTAAGGGGTGTGGTCGGTCAGGCGTTGCGCTGTTCGAAATCGCGCATGTACTCCACCAGCGCCTGCACGCCAGCGATGGGCATGGCGTTGTAGATGCTGGCACGCATGCCGCCGACGGACTTGTGGCCCTTGAGCTGCAGCAGGCCGCGTTCCCGGGCTCCGGCCAGGAAGGCGTCATTGCGCGACTCGTCGCGCAGGAAGAAAGGGATGTTCATGCGCGAGCGGCAATTGGCAGCGACCTTGTTCACGTAGAACGAGGACTGGTCCACGTACTGGTAGAACAGGTCGGCCTTGGCGATATTGCGCGCCTGCAGGGCCGCCACGCCGGTCAGGCCGCCTTCGGTCTGGCGCTTGATCCACTGGAAGGTCAGGCCCGCGATGTAGATGCCCCAGGTGGGCGGCGTGTTGTACATCGACTGGTTGTCGGCCACGGTCTTGTAGTCGAAAGCCGAAGGGCAGGCGGGCAGGGCGTGGCCCAGCAGGTCCTCACGCACGATGACCAGGGTCAGGCCGGCCGGGCCCAGGTTCTTTTGCGCACCGCCGAACGCCAGGCCCACGCGGCTCCAATCGACGGGGCGCGAGGCCACGTGCGAGGAGAAGTCAACCACCAGCGGAGCATCGCAGCCCAGCGCCTTCAGGTTGGGCAGTTCCTGGAACTCCACGCCATGGATGGTTTCGTTGCTGCAGATGTGCACGTAGCTGGCGCCACGGCTCAGTTGCCAGCTTTCAGGGGCGGGCAGGGTGGTGAATTGGCTGTCCTCGCCGCTGGCTGCGATGTGTGCATCGGCCACGTACTTGCGTGCTTCCTTGGCCGACTTCTGGCTCCAGCTGCCGCTGAGCACGAAGTCCACCGTGCCGGCGCGCGACAGGTTCA
The DNA here is from genome assembly GCF_050907895.1 of Delftia sp. 11MD. Taxonomy (NCBI): domain Bacteria; kingdom Pseudomonadati; phylum Pseudomonadota; class Betaproteobacteria; order Burkholderiales; family Comamonadaceae; genus Delftia; species Delftia sp. 11MD. The sequence continues at coordinate 2,224,314 of NZ_CP194333.1, forward strand.
GCGGAACAATGGCGTTCTCGGCCAGGCCGCCACCCTGCATGAACAGAATCTTGAATTCGGGCGGCACGGCCAGCAGCTCGCGCAGATCGGCCTCGGCCTGTTCGTAGATGGAGATGAACTCCTTGCCGCGGTGGCTCATCTCCATCACGCTCATGCCGGACCCGTGCCAGTCGAGCATTTCGGCGGCTGCCTGCTGCAGCACTTCGGCGGGAATGGCGGCAGGGCCGGCGGAGAAGTTGTAAGGGCGGTTCATGGAGTTCACTGTCAAGTCACGCGCAGGCGCCAGTTCGGGCGGGGCCTGCAACTGTCAAAAATCTGGGCCGCCGCTACGGCTGCACTCCCGGTGTGGGAGGCAGCCCCAGCGGCGGCCGGGTCATCAGGCGGGCTCGCCTGTGCCTTCGGCAGCGGCTTCGTCGCCGCCCGGGGCTTCCTCGCCCGTGGCCTCGCCCTCGACTTCGTTGGCATCGTTTTCGACGATGCGCTGCAGGCCGCCCAGCTTGGCGCCTTCGTCCAGCGAGATCAGCGTCACGCCCTGGGTGGCTCGGCCCAGTTCGCGGATTTCCGACACCCGGGTACGCACCAGCACGCCAGTGTCGGTGATCAGCATGATTTCGTCATCGGCGTGGACCAGGGTGGCGGCGACCACCTTGCCGTTGCGCTCGGACTGCTGGATGGCAATCATGCCCTTGGTGCCTCGGCCGTGGCGCGTGTACTCGACGATGGACGTGCGCTTGCCGTAGCCGTTTTCCGTGGCCGTGAGCACGCTTTGCGATTCGTCCTCGGCCACCAGCATTGCGATCACGCTCTGGCCCTCTTCCAGGGTCATGCCCTTGACGCCACGCGCATTGCGGCCCATGGGGCGCACGTCGTTTTCGTCGAATCGAACGGCCTTGCCGCCGTCGCTGAACAGCATCACGTCATGCTTGCCGTCGGTGAGGGCTGCGCCGATCAGGAAATCGCCCTCGTCCAGGCCCACGGCGATGATGCCGGCCTTGCGCGGGTTGGAGAACTCGTCCAGCGCCGTCTTCTTCACGGTGCCCATGCTGGTGGACATGAACACATAGTGGTCGGCCGGGAAGCTGCGGTACTCGCCCGTCAGCGGCAGCACCACGTTGATCTTCTCGCCATCCTGCAGAGGGAACATGTTGACGATGGGGCGGCCACGCGAACCGCGCGAGCCCGCCGGCACTTCCCAGACCTTGAGCCAGTACAGGCGGCCGCGGTTGGAGAAGCACAGCAGGTAGTCGTGCGTGTTGGCGATGAACAGCTGGTCGATCCAGTCGTCTTCCTTGGTGGCCGTGGCCTGCTTGCCGCGCCCGCCGCGCTTTTGCGAGCGGTACTCGGACAGCGGCTGGCTCTTGATGTAGCCCGTGTGGCTGAGCGTGACCACCATGTCGGTGGGCGTGATCAGGTCCTCGGTGGACAGGTCCTGCGCGCTGTACTCGACCGTGCTGCGGCGGGCGCCGACCTTGCTCTGTCCGAACTCGGCCTTGATCTGCTTGAGCTCGTCGCCAATGATGGCCGACACGCGCTCGGGCTTGGACAGGATGTCCAGCAGGTCCTCGATGACGGACATCACGTCCTTGTACTCGGCGACGATCTTGTCCTGCTCCAGGCCGGTCAGGCGCTGCAGGCGCATCTGCAGGATTTCCTGGGCCTGGGTCTCGGACAGGCGGTACAGGCCATCGGCCTGCATGCCGAATTCGCGCTCCAGGCCATCGGGGCGGTAGTCGTCGGCATTGACCACGCCGCCATCGGTACGGGTGCGCGTCAGCATCTCGCGCACCAGCTTGCTGTCCCAGTTGCGCGTCATCAGCTCGGCCTTGGCCACAGGTGGCGTGGGCGCGTTGCGGATGATGGCGATGAAGTCGTCGATGTTGGCCAGCGCGACCGCCAGGCCTTCCAGCACATGGCCGCGCTCGCGCGCCTTGCGCAGTTCATAGACCGTGCGGCGCGTGACCACTTCGCGGCGGTGCTGCAGGAAGACCTCGACCAGATCCTTCAGATTGCACAGCTTGGGCTGGCCATCGACCAGCGCCACCATGTTCATGCCGAAGGTGTCTTGCAGCTGGGTCAGCTTGTACAGGTTGTTGAGCACGACCTCGGGCACTTCGCCGCGCTTGAGCTCGATCACCAGGCGCATGCCCGACTTGTCGGACTCGTCCTGGATGTGGCTGATGCCCTCGATCTTCTTCTCGTGCACCAGCTCGGCCATGCGCTCCTGCAGCGTCTTCTTGTTGACCTGATAGGGCAGCTCATCGACGATGATGGCCTGGCGCTGGCCGCGGTCGATGTCCTCGAAGTGGCACTTGGCACGCATCACCACGCGTCCGCGACCCGTGCGATAGCCCTCCTTGACACCGTTGATGCCATAGATGATGCCGGCCGTCGGGAAGTCGGGCGCGGGGATGATCTCCATCAGCTCGTCGATGGTGGCCTGGGGCGTCTGCAGCAGGTGCAGGCAGGCGTCCACCACCTCGTTGAGGTTGTGCGGTGGAATATTGGTGGCCATGCCCACGGCAATGCCCGAGGAACCGTTGACCAGCAGATTGGGCAGCCGCGCAGGCAGCACCAGCGGCTCGCGCTCGCTGCCGTCGTAGTTCGGGCCGTAATCGACCGTTTCCTTGTCGATATCGCCCAGCATTTCATGGGCAATCTTGGACAGGCGGATTTCGGTGTAACGCATCGCCGCCGCGCTGTCCCCGTCCACCGAACCGAAGTTGCCCTGACCGTCCACCAGCATGTGGCGCAGCGAGAAATCCTGCGCCATGCGCACGATGGTGTCGTACACCGCACTGTCGCCGTGCGGGTGGTATTTACCGATCACATCACCGACGATACGCGCCGACTTCTTGTACGGCCGGTTCCAGTCGTTGTTGAGCTCGTGCATGGCAAAAAGCACGCGCCGATGCACAGGCTTGAGACCATCTCGCGCATCGGGCAGCGCCCGGCCCACGATCACGCTCATTGCGTAATCGAGATAGCTGCGACGCATCTCCTCTTCGAGGCTGATGGGCAGGGTTTCTTTAGCAAACTGGGTCATGTGTGGCGATACTCTGACGGCGGGAAAAGGCCCATTTTAGGTCGAATGACGTGTAGCAGCCGAGCAACATAACCCTGGAATTCCGCCGCTGTCCTACTTGTTGGCCCCCGCTTGGCGGTCCGTCTGCATGTGACGTATGGCACAATCAATTCAACGTTTTTGGTGATGGTCACTGATGACGTCCACAGATTCGCAGCCCTGCTGCGGCTTTTTCCCCAAGAGGAGAACCATGAAGAAACTGAACAAAGTGGCGATGTTGTTTGCCTCTGCCGCCCTCGCAACGGCCGCTGGCGCACAAGTGAAGGCTGCTGACGGTGGCAAGACCATCGACAACTGGCAAAACGGCACCAGCGAACTGGTGTGGAAGAACGGCACGAACGAACTGTGCTGGCGCGATGCCAACTGGACGCCCGCCACTGCAGCTGCTGACTGCGACGGCGCTCTGAAGCCTGTGGCCGCCGCTGTGGCTCCCGCCGCAACGCCCGCTCCGGCAACTCCCGCACCCGCACCGGCACCCGCTCCGGCCGTGGCCTCCAAGGTGACCTTCTCTGCCGACGCTTTCTTCGACTTCGACAAGTCGGTTCTGAAGCCCGAAGGCAAGGCCAAGCTGGACGACCTGGCCTCTAAGGTCAAGGGCATCAACCTGGAAGTGGTCATTGCCGTGGGTCACACCGACTCCGTTGGCTCTGACGCCTACAACCAGAAGCTGTCGGTCCGCCGCGCTGAAGCCGTGAAGGCTTACCTGGTGTCCAAGGGCATCGAAAAGAACCGCGTCTACACCGAAGGCAAGGGCGAAAAGCAGCCTATCGCCGACAACAAGACCAAGGAAGGCCGCGCGAAGAACCGTCGCGTGGAAATCGAAGTGGTCGGCACCCGCGCCGCCCAGTAATCTTTCGATTGCTTCTCGCAAAAGCCCCGGCAACGGGGCTTTTTTTATGGCTGAACGGTCGCCGCAATCGCCGACAATCGACGCCATGAGCAACGCAATCAACCTCAACGCCGACCCGGCGGAGCTGGAGAAATTCTCCAGCCTGGCCCATCGCTGGTGGGACCCGGAAAGTGAGTTCAAACCCCTGCATCAGATCAATCCGCTGCGGCTGGACTGGATCGATGCGCAAGTTCCCTTGAAGGGGCGCAGAATTCTGGATGTCGGGTGTGGCGGCGGCATCCTTGCCGACTCCATGGCGCGCAAGGGTGCGCGCGAAGTGGTTGGCATCGATCTGGCCACCAAGGCATTGCGCGTGGCCCAGCTGCATGCACTGGAGACGGGTACGCCCAACATCCACTACCACGAAGTCAGTGTGGAGCGTCTGGCACAGGAGCAGCCTGGTTCCTTTGATGTGGTGACCTGCATGGAGATGCTGGAGCATGTGCCCGATCCCGCCTCCGTGGTGTCGGCCTGTGCTGAGCTGGTCAAGCCTGGCGGCTGGGTGTTCTTCTCCACGATCAACCGCAGTGCAAAGGCCTTCGGTCTGGCCATCGTCGCGGCAGAATACCTGCTCAAGATGATTCCCAAGGGAACGCATGAGTACGCGAAACTGATCCAGCCCAGCGAACTCGCCATGTTCGCCCGTCAGGCTGGCCTTGATCTGCAGGCCAGCAAGGGCCTGCAGCACAACCCCATCACAGGGCGCTACTGGCTCAGTGCAGACACATCTGTGAACTACATGCTGGCCACGCGCCGGGCCGAAGGGTAAGCCGCATGTGGAAAGAAGTCCGAGCCGTGCTGTTCGATCTGGACGGCACCTTGATCGACAGTGCACCAGACCTGGGTGCAGCCGCAGACAGGATGCGTACGGATCGGGGTATGCCTTCAATTCCCTATGAGCGATATCGACCCATGGCGGGCGCGGGGGCGCGGGGCATGCTGGGGGTGGGGTTCGGGCTCACGCCCGACTCGCCCGAGTTTGCGCAGATGCGCGAGGAGTTCTTCCGCAACTACGAGCAATGCATGACAGAGCGCACCTATGCGTTCGAGGGTGTCGAGGAACTGATTGCACGACTCCAGGCTGTGTCCATGCCCTGGGGCGTGGTCACGAACAAGTCCATGCGCTTTACCGATCCGCTGACGCAACAGATGCCGCTGTTCGCAACTGCGTCAGCCGTCGTCAGCGGCGACACCACGCCCCACGCAAAGCCCCATCCTGCACCCTTGCTGGAGGCTGCCGCGCGTATCGGCCTTCCTCCCGAGAGTTTTGTCTATGTCGGTGACGACGAGCGCGACATCGTTGCAGGCAAGGCCGCAGGCATGAAGACCGTGGCGGCTTGCTACGGCTACCTTGGCGCAGCCGGCGATACGCTGCACTGGCAGGCGGATGCGCAAATCAATTCTCCGCTGGAGCTCTTGAAACTGCTGGAAAGAGGCTAAGATAGGAGCCTTGGGGCTGTCCTGGTTTCGACGTGGGTTCGGGACCGGTGTGGTGCATGTCGAGCTTGATTGACGCTCGTAAATCTCCATTCAAAAAACTAACTGCAAACGACGAACGTTTCGCACTCGCCGCTTAAATCCGGTGAGCCTTGCAACAGCACGCTGATGGGCTGGGCAAGGGGGTAGCAATACCTCCCGGCTGCAAGGGAATTCACATCAGCTGGCTGCGTGCTGGGCTTCTTAGTACGTGGCAAGATCCAAGGAAGCTGGCATCCCGGGTAGCGTGCGCCTGCGCGACTCGGGAGGCGAGACTCAAAACAGAACGCTAAACATGTAGATCTGCCCGGCGAAGGCTTGCGGACGCGGGTTCAATTCCCGCCAGCTCCACCATCCAAGACAACGCCACACAACGGAGAACCCGATGTGTGGCGTTTTTTCTTGCCCGCTCGTTGCCTTGTGTTGCCCTGAAATTCACACCGGAATCACACCGGATTCACACGGGCTCAGTTCACCGCCTGGAGCGTGGCCCGGGGCTTCTGGTAGTCCTCGCGGATGAACTTCCCGTAGGTGCGAAAGACCATCTCCACATCTTCGTGGCCCAGTTGCTGGGCGACATACCACGGGTTGGCACCGGCGGTCAGGATCGAAGAAGCGTAGGTATGCCGCACCTGATAGGGGTTCCGGTATGGGATGCCGGAACGCTGCATGATGGGCATCCATGCGGTCTTGCGCACCTGGGCATCAGTTGTCCACGGCTCGAGCGTCCGAGGGTTGAGCCAAACCCGTGCGCCGCGGAGCATGCTGTAGGCCTTCTGTGTTCGCAGGGCCTCCATGGCCTCGAAGTTCAGGTCCACGCTGCGGATGCCTGCGGCCGTCTTTGGTGCCTTGAGCACACCCACGACCTGGTTTTGCTCGATCCGGGCCGTTTCCTTCTCCCAGTCTATGTGTCTCCATTCGAGGGCCTGCAGTTCGCCCGGCCTCAGACCAGTGTTGAACCAGAACTGAACCATCGGCCGCTCATCGTCTCTGCACGCCAGCAGGATCTGCTCCCGCTCCGCCTGAGTGAAGGGCTGGATCACATAGTCGCTTGCCTTGCTCGTCTGGCGGATGAGCTTGGTGAGCGCGAGCCGATCGAAGGGATTGAACTCGACTAGTCCGTCGTTCAGCGCATCTTCAAACACGCTGCGCAAGGGAATCAGCATGTTCCGGATAGCCTTGCTGGTGCAGTCCATCCCGCTGATCCACTCCCGGAGGGCGGAAGGGGTGACTTCATGGAGCTTGAGACCATGCCATCGCCGCATGCGCTCCCCGCTGATGCTTTTTTCGTAGCCACGGAATGTGGCTGGCGACATCTTCCCGTTCTCGACCTGCTTGCGGTACAGCTCCAATTGCTTCACCAACATCTCTTCCATCAGGCAGGAAAGCGGATCTGGCGCGCGGGCCTTCGCACTGGCCGGGAAGTACTCGGCATACACAAACGTGCCATCTGTGATTTTGCGCCGGATCTCAGCACGCAGGTTTGCTGCGTACTGGATGCTGCCCTTGTTGACCGGCCCAGGGGGTAGCAGTTCGCGGCATTGCTGCCCGTGCCACGAGAACGCGATCTGAATTCGAGCGCCCGTGGCCATTTCCCGGACTGTCACGCCTGCCGGAGTTGATGGAGCTGGTTTTTTATCCACTGATCTGCTTCCTTTACGTTTACATAGAGGTGTCTGCCCACGACGCCGCAATGCGTGCCATCCAGCCAAATGCCGGCGCGACGGCGGTTATGGACGGTCATCGGCGTGATGCCAGTCATTTCCTTGTATTTCGTGGCAAGCACCCAATCCGCGCCCTGGGATGGCACGGTATTTCCTGGGGCGCAAGGTTCTGTAACTGTGTGTTTCATGTAATCCACCGAATTTGGGGCTCAAAACGGGTTCTTTCCGCGCACCCTGGGTTGATTTATCCAAGTGAAATGTGGCGGCGTACCGGCATTGAGGTATTGAGTCCAGATCGTCTGTCCAGCGTGGCAACGTTCGTGCCGACCAGGCAAGACGCCAGCTGCGCAACACTGGGGACACGCAAAGTGATGGGTCAGGTAGGCTTTGTCAGCGGCCTCCCAGGAGTCGCGTGGTGTTGTCATGGCAGCTTGTACGCCCGGAAGTGCTCGCGCAGCCGAGCGAACACAGCCGGATGCATGAACAGTCCTTGCGGGGTCCGGAAGCAAGAAGGCAACTGGCTCTCCACGCGCACAGCGGCCCAGCGTCGGCGGCGCTTGGCGATTGGGTGCCGGCGCAGCTCCCAGGCCACATGCACGGTCACTGCATATGGAGTCTGGAATACCGGCACCCCGTTGAAGGTGCTGAACTGGTTGATGTTCATTGCGAGCCCAGAAATGAGAAACCCCGCTCAAAGGCGGGGCTGGTTGATGGGGAGTTGAGGTGGCCCAGGGGGCTCGGGCTCGAAGGCAACGCCGACCTGTCCGCGAAGCTGGCGCACAAGATCGTGGTCCAAAAGATCGACGGTCATCTTTTGCTCGGCGCCATGACATCGGACGCGGATGTGCAGAGACATGTCGTGTTCGTTCTCGCGCCAACACACGTCGTCTGCGCGCCTTCTGCAGACAGCGCAGCGGATCATCAGTCGCCCGTCGGGTTTGCGAAACATCGTCACGGCAGCCCCCACTCGGTGTTGTCAGGCCCGGAAGCCATATCGATGCCGATGAGCCTTGGGGCTGATCGCCGAATAGCGTCCAAGTCGGCCGACAGTTGCATTTCGGCCAAGTGCCGGGTGGCGGCCGCCTCAATGGTGCTGGCCACAGCCGCGCGGGCCTCGCGCTCCAGGCGTGGGAGAAAGTCGGCGCGCTGTGCTTGCAGCAGGCGCAGCCCGGCCAGTAGGTCTGGATGCAGCGCCAGGCAATCGTCTGCAGGGTCCAGGATTTCGTTACGGTCCCAGCAGATCACGTAGCACATGCCGCCGATCACGCGGTTGGTGAAGCCAGGCGCGCGATCCAGGAGGCTGTCAAGCACGTCGTAGAGGCGGCGCAGGTGCTTGCGGTCATCAGGATCGAAGTAGGTGGCGTCCTCGCCCCCATCCCATGGGCAGTACCCGCTGGAGAGGTCGTTCATCAGGGAGAGCAGTTCCCCGGCCGCGTCGATGTCGCGTTCGCTGGGCCTGGCGATCTTCATGCCGATCCTCCGGTGATGCCGTGCACTGCCTTGATCGCTGCATCGGCGCAATCCCAGACCTGGTGCTTTGGCTCCACGTCTTCGAGCGCGTGGCCGCACCGGTCCTCATGCTCGCGCATGACATCCCAGATCGCGCGGGCGACATCTGAGCGCAGTCGCAACCGTTCGTCATTGCTCAGCGGCAGCGGCTTGCGCGCCTCCAGCTCTTTTGCGAGAGCGATAGCACGGTCAGAAATGAGGCGCTGGGCCTCCAAGCTGCCTTGCAGGTGCTCGTTGTCGGCCTGCAGGCGCCCCAGCTCATCGACTGCATCCGAGGCCCAGGCGCGCAAGGTCTCTGGGTGCATGCAGGCGCGGTGCTCGCGGATGAGCGCGTCCGCCCGGGAGGGTGTTGGTGATGTGGTCACGGTCTCAGTCCTTGATCTGTGCGAGCTGCTGCTCGATGGCGGTGATTGCCGAGTTGTAGCCCTTGGCCCATGCGGGGGTATCTCGGGCCTTGCGCCGGATGTCTGCGATGCAGGCTTGCAGTACCTCGCGCTGGGCGGCGGCGATGGCGCGGCGCTGGTTCTTGCGAGCCTTGGGGCCCGGGGCGGGATCGCGCGGCCGCTGCAGCAGGCGCGCCGTGATCTCTCCCGCCGTGCCACGAAAGTGAGGCGCTGCGGTCACGGGGTCTGTCCTTTCTCGGCTTCCTGCTTCCGGTGCAGTTCGCGCAGGCCCTCTGCCGCATAGGTCAATGCGCGGGCGCTGCGCAGGGCGTTGCTGATGAGGGCCTCCGCTTCGCGCTTGAGGTCGCGGACGATATGGCGCTCGGGATGGTCGATGGTCACGCCTTCGCCGATGGCGGCCACTGCTGCCAGCGTTTCTACGGCCAGGTCAGCCAGGCTTTGCTGTGTCATGCAGGTCCTTTCTGCTGCGCCTGTGCGCGCTCTGGGTGGTAGAGAGCGATGCGAACGACCCATTTGCCGCCCATGGCCGAGTAGATTTCCCAGCCATGCCAGTCGGGCAAGATGATGTCCGTCCATCCCGTTTCGATGGGGTGCAGGTGCACCGACCCCCCATGCGTTGTGATTGACAGGCCGGGCACGCCGTCCACTTCCATGAGGCAGCCGACCGCCGTGCGCTTCGTGTTCATGCTCAGGTCAATCAGCACCACTGCGTCGCTCTGGTAGACGACGACGGCATGCGAAATCACTGCAGCTCCCTGCCGCTCAATGTGCAGCTTGGTCATGTGTCAGCTCTCCTTGTGCGCTGCGGGGCGCTCGCTGAGCCCGCTCCACTGCCAATCGCTCATCCCAAAAGGGCGGAGATGGCTTTTGTAGTGGTCCGGGCGCTCCTTGATGTCTCGATAGAGGGCCAGTTGGCTCCTGCTGTATTGCAGTGGCTCGCTGGCGGCTTTGCTTTCGCGCGCATGTAGGCGCCACCAGACGGCGTGCCAGTAGTAGCAGCGCGGCCACCCTTCGATAGCGGCGCGTGTGCTGGCATGGCTCATTGCTTCGCGCAGGTGCATGCTCAGGCCCCCTTGGCTGCTGCCTGGGCTGCGGTCCGTTGTGCGCGGACCGCGCCGATGAACCCCAGGTTCTTTCCGCACTTGCTGCAGATTGCATCGCAGGCGCGGGTTTCGAAGAACTGGGTGTGCTTGCACCATCGCTGGAGCAGCGACTGCGCGCAGAAGTAGATAGCGCTCGCGATCACGAACAGGAAGAACAGGGCCACGCCGATGGCGTCGTTTATGGTCCAGACGAACATCACGCACCGCCTTCCTTGGCCTGGGCTGCGGCCACGGTGTCGAGGTCCAGCGCGGACTGGTTCAGCACATGGAATTGCGTGCACTCCAAGTAGCCTGCCTGGGCCGCGCGCAGCAGCAGGGCATAGTCCACATCCGTCTCGTTGCAGTCTGCGAACTCTTCGACCGCGCGCTGAATCTCCAGCAGCTCGGCATGCGTGAAAGCATCCACTGCAGGCGCAGCAGGTGCTGCCTGTGGCGCGGCGTACAGCAGCGTGCCCACGGGCGGAACCTTGCCCTTCCAGAGAACCTGACCGTTGTAGCCATTCGACATGATCTCAGCCACCACAACGGATCCCGTATCCTGGGACTGATCCGATGCCGGGCTGAGAATCTGGCCGATGCGCTTGGAGGCGGGCTCAGCACGTACTACTGCACGGCCATCGCCCGTCACGGCCATGGCGCCGGCATCAGTTGCTCGGCAAACCTCGAAGCCGTGGCGCTCGGGAAGTGTTGCAGCGGCACGGATGTAGCAGAGCACATCGTCGGGCGTAGTAGGTGCTGCCTCCGGGCTCGGCCAGGGCGCGCCGATCCTCTCCAGCACGGCCTCGACCTTGGCCCGCGCCGCATCGCTGATCGCGTTCTCGCCGGCGCCCACATGCACCACGTCCACCGCCACGGCCTGCAGGGCCGCCAGCATTTCCGCATGCACTGGCTCATCAAGAACCTTCTGGGCCAGCAGCTCGAAATAGCGGCCCAGCCACTTCTTGAGGCGGTCCATCATGATCTGCGGGCCGTATGCCACCTCTTCGGGGTGCTGGCCATCGTGGGTCAGGATGCAGGGCACCCAGCCGCTCGGCAGACCCACGGGCGCAGCAGGTGTTGCCTGTGCACGCAGCACACGCGCCGCCCGGGATGGGCCGCTCAGAATCACGCCTTCCTCTGGCGGGGCATCGGGCAGGCTGTCAAGGAAATCCAGGATCTCTTCCAGCTTGTCCGCTTGCTCCTTGTGGAAGATGACGTGCAAGGTGTTGTCTTCCTTCGTCTCGCCCCAGTCCTCCACTGCCGTGTTCACGATGCGGGCCAGCTGCAGCAGGTTCTCGATGACCTGCGTTGCCATGGCCGATGGCGCAGCAGGTGCCTGGGGCGCTGCCGCGTGACGCGCGGATTCTTCGGCGACGATCTTTTCAAGCTCGGACCGGAACTCTGGCCCGGTGAGCGTGTGCTGATTGGAGAGCAGCCTGCGGAGCAGATGCAGCGCATCTTCACCCAGCCGAGGTGCCTGGGGCGCTGCTGCCAGCGCGGCGCGGTGCTGATTCACGGCGGCGACGATCAGTTCGCAGTCGGCCAGCTTGCGCCCCACGCCGTCGTGGTATTCGTCATCGCAGAGGATGCATGCATCGTAGGCCAGGCCCTGGCAGTCTGGCGCGGCCACGAAGCAGTCGCGCAACTCGCCATTCACCTCACGCTTGCGCACGAACCAGGGGCCAGGCGTTGCACCATCAGCCGGGGCTGCAGGCGCTTCCAGGGCGGGCGCTGCCTGGGCGGCGCGCATGTAGGCCAGAGGCATGCCCGGCCCCGTCGCAGCGTCCAGTGCGATGCATGCCACGTCGAAGTCCAGAAAGGGACGGCGCGCCAGCCCCAACAGCAGCGCCGCCAGGGAGTCGCGCGTCTTGTCCCAAGCCGGCCCGGCCAAAGCGGCTGGAGCTGTCGAAAGCGGGTGCATCGCCAGGTCTTCCGTGCCGTGGTTGATGGCGATGTCCACGGACTGAGGACCCTCCTCGATCTGCTGCAGGCATTGACTGCCGGCGCGGGCATGCTGGACCTCGGCAATGCGCACCATCGCGGCCCAGGCCTCGTGCAGTTCCTGGGTGTTGCAGCCGATGAAGGGGCGCAGCAGGGCGGTGCTGGGTTCGCGCGGGATCAGGATGTGGGTCATGGGTTGCTCCTGTCGATTTGCCAGTGGCTGGCGGTGGTGTTGATGACGTGGCCTGCGCGCTGCAGCAGCTCGCAGGTCTGGGGTGGGGTCGGGGTCATGGGGTGGAAACAGGAAAGCCCTCGCGGCATACCGGGAGGGCTTCGGGGGAGGGAGGGGAGGTATCAGGACAGCGCCCATGCGCTGTGCTCATGCCTCGGGGATCAGGTGGCGGGCGTCTCGTCCCAGGTGCGGCCGTCCAGCTGGCGGCCTGCGGCCTTCTTGCCGACCCGGTACATGGTCATGGCGCCGAGCGGGAATGCGTTCGGTTCGAGGAAATGGTGCACGCTGCCATCCAGGTGAATCACCGTGCTCTCTGTCGTGCACACGCGGCCATAGATGTCATCCAGGTTGGATTGGTCTTCGTGGGGCTTTGCGATCACGCGGGACCGCCACAGGGCGCGGTCCTCGCCTTCGCTCATCTGTGAGATTGGTCGCCACTCGCCCCACTGCTTGAACATGAAGGCCGTGCCCACGGCCTCGCACTGGTCGCGCAGGCTGAGCGCCCAGTCGGGATGCATGGGACGCGCACCGGGGCCGCTCTCGCCGCCGACGATCACCCAGTCCAGTTCCTCCAGAGCATTCGTGCCGTCTGCGATGTTGCTGGGGTTGGCGAACATGCCTTCAAACGACACGGGTCCCAGCAGGGGCTCCATCGAGAGAAAGCGCTTGGCGGCCGGCACGGCGAGCAGCTTGGGGATGTCGCGGTCGGCCTCGGCCTGGCTGGTGATCGTCGCGCCGATCCAGACATTGGGCAGCGGCATCATCTCCAGCAGCGACAGATCGTGGTCGTTGCCGTGGGCCAGCTCGGCCAGCATGGGCTGGACGTTGCAGATGCGCTTGGTGAGCAGCAGCCAGTCAAGGTTTGGCGTCTGGTGGATCAGGGTGAACAGGTCGGCGCGCCATTGCGGGTCCACAGCGTTGTCGAACACGTCCGCCAGCGATGCACAGAACACGCGCTGGCGGCGTCCATGCTGAGCCATGAATGCATCAGCCTGCGCGTTCCAGCGGCGCGGCATGGCCCAGGTGGCAGGGCTGGTGCGACGGCGCGGCGCGCCTGGGCCCCAGTTCACGGCCTGGCCGCCGGCAAACCGCGCATTGCGGGTCTCGGCATAGCAGTGGTCACAGCCCGGGCCCACCTTCTGGCAGCCTTCCCAGGGGTTGAACGTGTGGTCGGTCCATTCGATCTTGCTGTTCTCGGACATGAGTGCTCCTAAAAAAAATGGCCCTGCTGCTTTGTGCGGCTAGGGCCTGATTTCGGATTTATGATTTATTCGGGATCGATATGTGTGGTATCAAAATCTTTTGGAGTTGATATGGGGAACTACATACATAAATTCTCTGTTGTGCAAACTGAGAATGGACCAAGGCAAGTGCAAGTTGGCCGCTACAACGGAAGCAAATTCAAGGTGGTCACAGGCTACGATGTAATAAACGACCGCTTCCCTGTGCATGTCTATCTGACGCCTCCCAATGGAGAGGAATTTAAGTTCCCATCAGATGACATCTTTGGCGACTCTGTAGAAGACGCTTTCCGAAGAGGATTTCTGATGCTTGAGGGCTGGTTCGAAAATCCAATCGTTCGCTCTTCTTAAACTCGAGATGTATCAGGGAAGGGGCCGCGCGGCTCCTTCGCTCATGCATCGTTCAGTCGGGTGTGATCTGGAAGGGAGTGCGGTCCTTGCCGTTGATCCAGTTCGGCGGCTTGCCCCGGCCGGTCCAGGTGGCGCCGGTGGCGGGGTCGCGGTACTTCGGGGCGCCCACGCTTGCCCTTGGGCTTCGCGGCGGGGAACACATCGGCAGCGGTCAGGCTGTGCTCCTGGATCAGCGCGCGGGCCGCGGCGATGCCCTCGGCTTTGTGCTCGGCATGGGCCTGGGCGATCTGGGCGTCGAGTTCGGCCTTGCGGGCCAGCAGGTTCTGGTAGTCGGTCATGTCAGGGGTTCCTTTCTTGGACGGGGTGGTCAGTGGCCGCAGGGCAGGGCATCGCCGCGGTGATGGTCTTCGGGCAGTTCGGCGCCACAGCCGAAGCAGTGCGTGGGCTTCTGCTCGTCCCACCAGATGGCGCGGGCACGTTCGGCGGCGCGGCGCGCGGCTGGCAGATCGCGCTCGGAGCGCGTGGGCTGGTGTTCGGTGTCTTGGTTCATGCTGTTGAGGCTGGGGCCGCCGGCCGCATCCAGATGCTGGCGAGCACATCGGTGGCGCGCGGGCGGGAGGGGTTGCGGATGCGATAGCGGCGGTACTTGTCACATACGCAGGCGTTGCACTGGTCGGCCAGCCCGTCGGGGCTTTTGACCAGGGCGCGGAAGAAGCCCACGTCGGCGGGCCAGGGCTCGCCGCAGGTGGTGCAGACCTTTTCAGGTGGTGTGGCCATGGCGGGGGAGTTCGCAAAGGGCGCCCAAGATAGGCGCCCCCGCAATCAGTTGCGCGCGGTGTTCGGCGCGCCGTTGAGGATCTGCAGCTCGGTGGCGGCGGCGATCTTTTCGCGCAGGTCCTTCACGGCCTGCTCAACCACCTTGTGCGGACGGACCAGCTCCAACCACATGACGAGGTTGCCGCCGTCGATGCGGTAGCGGAAGCGCACATCCACACGCCACTTGTCGCCGTTCTCGAAGACGGGAATGCCCAGGCTGAACTGCTCGGGCACCTGCAGCTGGCCCTGGCGCGCGCTGCCCTGCACGTCTTCGTCATAGGTGAACTGGGTCGAGCCGTCCGACAGCCGTACGCTGCTCTTGAAGTCCACCTTCTTCTTGGCTTCCAGCGTGCGGCAGACCTCCAGCAACGTGGAGCCGTCCGGGCTGCCTGGTTCGCGCGCTGCCGGGTCGGCAGCGATGTAGACGACATCGACCAGGTTGCTCTCGATGAACTGCGCGAGATCGACCTGGCCCACCTTCTTGCCATCCATGCCTGTCCACGCCTTCCACTCCGGCGAGAGGGGAGCGTTGTAGCGAGCTTGGTGATCGCCCCAGCCACTGCCGAACGCGATGTGATTGAACACGGCAGTGAAGGTGGGCGGATCGATGGTGCTGAACAGACGAGTGGATTCACCCTTCTGGTCGTTGACCACGGCGATGAACGATTCGGCATCGTTCAACTGCACCGTGCCCTTCTTGCGGGTCGGGGCCGCGAGCGTGTAGCTCAGGTCTTCAGCGGTGAAGCCTTCGGGGAGCAGCACGATGGGTGCGCCGGCGCCGACAAAGCGCACGGCTTGATGGCTGGCTGCCTGGATTTCACGGCTGGCGGTTTCGGTCTTGGTGTCTTGCAGGTCCACGGGGTTCTCCTTGAGGGACTGGGTTGAGGAAATGGGAGTCAGCCGACGACGCGCAGGCCGGGCTGCTGCTCAGGGGCTGCGGCGGTTTGGCGCAGCTCCTTCTGGGCAATGGATTCCTGCGACACGTCGCGCACGCCATCCAGCGTTTGCTGGCGAGGATCGCTGCGCTGCAGGTTGTTGTCGGGGGTGGTGAAGAGGATGGTTCGGCCCTTCGTGGGCGCGGGCAGCTTGGTCTTCACATCGGTGTCCAGCTCCATCTGGCCGGCCTTGCCACCGATGGGTTTCATCTTGATGGTCAAGGTGAGCGAGCCGGCTTTGCCCGTTTCCGTGGTGGCGTGCACCAGGTCGTTCAGGGCCTCGGTGGCTTCCTCGCCCAGGAAGGGCGCGCTGTTTGCCAGGAAGTCGGCGAAGGCCTGGCGCCTGGATTTGAGGGTGGGATTGATGAGCTTGCTCACGGGATGCTCCTATCTGGTTGAGGCAAAAAAATGCCCACCAGGTGGTGGGCGTTGAGGGAGAGCAGGGGAGGGTCGGCTATATCGCGCCGCCTTCGGTGTCGTCGGCCGGCAGGTGCTGGATGGCGGGCACAGGGATCGCTGGCGCGCGCGGCGCGGGCCCGGCCAGGAATTCCTCACGCTTCTGGTAGAGCCGGTCGATCAGGGCGTCGGCCAGGCGCGGCAGGTCGCGGGCGTTCATCAGCACAGCGTTGCGGTCCTTCTCAAAGGGCACGCCCAGGGCTGCAAGGTTTGCCGCATTGAGCTGCAACACGGGCGCGAAGGCCGCGCAGATCTGCGAGAGGTTGAGCTTCTCGGGATTCGCCATGGTGATCAGTGGGCCTGTGCCTTGACCTGGGACTCGCGCATTGCCTGGTAGCCGGCGAGCATGGGTTCGAGCTGCTGACGCAGATCCACGCCGGGCTCCAGGTTCGCGCCGACGCTGGCCAGGGCGCAGCCCATGGCGTACAGGCCGCCATACAGGGCAAACGTGTTGCCGTTGCGCTGGCCATAGGCGCTCAGGATTTCGATGATCGGCTCAGCCACATGCGTCATGGCATGGGCGTGGTGGTTGGACGTGATCTCGTGGGTGACGCGCACGCCTTCGATGGGGTCTGTGAATTGGCTCATGAGCTGGTGCTCCAGGTTCAGAAAAGGGGTGCTCCGGAGATGGCGACCGCAGCAGCAAAACCGGCGGCCGAGAAGGCCGACCAGAGGAAAAAGCCGAGGAGTTTGGTCATGGGAACTCGCGTAGGCATTCCATCGATTGCGGGCCGGTCCACACGACTGCATGACCGGGCGGGCAGGCCTGGGCGGCACTGTGTGCGCGCTGCACGTCCGCTGCGCTGGGCACGGGGTCCTGGGCCGCGCCAGCATCGGCACATGCGCTGAGAGCCAGGGCCACCAGCAGGACAAGGCACAGCAGCAGCCAGCCACCATGCGTGGGCGCTGGGCCCGGCTCGGAAACAGGGCCAGGACGCGAGGCCTCGCGAAGGAAGCGCGCATCGGGATCGGGATTGAAGGGCTCGGAGGGGATCACTCGTTGCATTTGGGCTCTCCGGAAACAACAAATCCGCCAGGAGGCGGATTCGGGTTGGTGGCTGCTTGCCGCTGCAGGCGCTGGGCCTCCTGCTCGGCGATGAGGCGCTGTTCTTCACGCCAGTCGGCATAGGTCCGAGGCTCGTACTGGGCCTGGGCTCTGCCGCCGCGGCGGCGAATGAATTTCGATCTCATGGTGGATTCCAAAAAAGAGCCCGCCCCACATTGCTGCAGGGCGGGCCAATGCCGCGAGAGCGGCCCCACGAAACAAAAAGGCCCTGCAACTTGTGAAGCTGCAGGGCCTGGCTGGAAAGTGCCGATGCCGTGAAGGCGTGCCTGGGAAGTTGAGAGGGAGGGAGGAGGATGCCCAGGCTCGGCGTGGAAACTGATTGCGTCCACGATACCCTGCACACGGCCGGGCAAATGTGAACGGAGAGTAAAAGGTGCAGGGCTTCCACCTGCTGCGGCTGGTCAGGCCTCTGCGACCCCGTGGCCAGGGTATAGGTTGATGGTCCCCGCTACTTTCCCGGGGTGGTCAGATAGATCCCAGTGCACGCCGACTACGTACCTCCCGTGCACCAGGCACGGCCACGACGCTACCCGTGGTCATCTCTCGTCACCATCATTGAAGCGGGCCGGGCTTGATTCCGGCTCCCAGCAGCTTTCGAGGCCCTGCAGGTCTGGGGGTTGCAGGGCACCACCGCGTGTCCTCGCTGTTTCCAGCTTCGCCCGAGGGCTCCACGCCGCCGCTTCAATGATGGCCCCGGCTCTGCGCCGGGGAGTTGTCACGCACGGAAGTCTTCTGGCGTTGATGAAGCCTCGCGCGCCAGGCCGACCAGATCTCGCAGCAACCCGGTCTGCTCGCGCATCTGTGCCAGCATCTCGGCCAGCGCCGGCTGCGCAGCTGGCTGCTCTGCGGCTAAGTCCTCGCTCAGGGTCTGGGCCAGGCGGTGGACGATCTCGGCGTTGTAGGACCGGCCGCTGGTTGCCGCTTCTTCATGCACTCGCTGATGAAGGGCTTTCGGCAGCCGCAATCCTGTTTTGTGCCAGTCGTCCTGTGGGATGTTGGCTGCCATCCCCCATCACAGCGCCAGGCGCCGCTCCAGGTCCTGCAGGGCAGCGCAGTCCAGGCGCAGCTGGTTGGCCAGCTCGTTCAGCCGGCGCACCAGCGGCGTGGAGGATGCAGGTTCGGCTTCGTGCGCATTGCCTTCGGCTGAGATGCCGGCGGCCGACATCACGGGTTCCAGCCGGCCCGAGATGCGCCTGATGGTGTTCTTCAAGTCATCCATGCCTGCATCGACGTTGCTGAGCGCGGCTTCAACCTGGCTGACGGGTTGCGCCTGGGCAGCGGCGTGCAGGGCGCTGACTCCGCGGGCAGGGGCGGCGCCGAGATGGGCGAGGGAATTGGAATGGTTCACGGTGGTCTCTCCTGTGGTGGTGGCGGAAACAAAAGCGGCCTCTCTGGGAAGCCGCTTTTGTTTCGCCCCGATGCGCTCGGGGAGGGCGTTGCTCTGGGCTTTTCTTTTCTTGGCATCCCAGTTCATGCCTCACTCCCGTTTTCTTGACCCAGGAGGCGGTTCGCAGTGCAGTGGTAGCTCGCCTGCTGCCGGCTCAAGTCCGGCATACATGCGGCGCCATATCTCGTTCGCGTTGCCTGATCCCATCCAGGGGCAGAGCGCTACTAGCCTTCGCACCGGCAGGTTCAACATTCCATCCGCGCCATGCCCGCGGTGCCCTGTCTTTACCCAGCCGTGCTTGCTGCAAGAGCCAGAGCGCGCCGGTCGATGCCGTGGTGCCCAACTTCCCTGCCTGTCCGCATGTGCGGTGGCTGGTTACGTTGCGCCAATGATCACATAAGTTATTTTCTAAAGCAACACTAAAGTGATGTGCTGGAGTAAGATTTGCACACCATAGTGATTGCAAGGGGGCCGTGTAGGGGGTAGTGGGTTGGGCGTCCTTAGTGAAGACGGACTTCAAAGTAGGCCTCCTCCACAGCAATCCCCTGGAGTCCGGCTTGCTGGGCCGCTTCATAGGCCTTCTGCCAAGAGAGCGCCACTGGCTCGTTGGCCTTCCCGATTACGCCGCCCTCGGCCGCATCGTTGAAGAGCTTGTAGGCCCGTGTCATGGCCTCTTGGTTAGGGAAGCTTCGTTCAATCACCTTGGCGAAGCGGGCTTCGGCCTTGGCCTTGATGTCGTGCTCGATGCCGATGCAGTCTTGAAGGGTGACTCGGAACGAGGTGAGGGCGGAAGTGGTCATGTGCATCCTTGGTGCTGGTTAAAAACACAGTTCTAGTATGCATGATGACTGTATGCGTGTACAGTAATTTGTTACATGGTCCGCTAAACACCAGCAGGCGGCCATGAAAAAGCCCGCTCAAGGCGGGCAAAGGAAGACTATGACCAAGAGTGAGCAGTCTGCCCCTGAGGGGTCAGAAATTCTTATCAACCCCATCGATCCACGGATTCTGAGTGTTGGAGATGGGGCTGATGGCCGACCTATATGGGTAGCGGTAGACGCTGTAACGCAACGTGTGTACCGAGTTTACGCAAATGGGATCGCAACAGGGTTTGGCGATGGTGTATTGACTATAGCCGCTGCAACAAAATCTGGCACCAAGCAATTCGAGCAGAATACGTCCGGGATGAATATGGCCGTTACTGAGGGGGAAGGAGTCAGTAAATGCATAACTCTTTACGAGCTATCAGGCAAGACCGGTTGAGTTGTCTTCAATCAAAGCACTAATTCTAGGCGTGACGTTTTCGATATGCGGGAGAGATTTGTCAACTGCGGGCGCTTCTCTAATGACAAAACGAGTACCTTCAACCTTTCTCCTGGATAAATCAGAGAGCTTTCGTCGGAATTCCGTCTTGAACACCTCGACAAGTTCGCTGAGGCAATCCTCGGCAGACTCGTCAATGTAGAAGGTGGTGCATTTTGGGCATGCGTATAGTTTAAATTTTCCGCTCCTTGAAAATGTAGCAGATGAGTCGCAAAGAGGGCATGTGGTGTTCATGTGTTTTCAGATTATTCTCTAGCTTCAATGCTTCATAGTCCACCAAGCCAACACCTTGCCGGCAATGTTGATGCACTCAGATGCCTTGCGAAGATCAATTCGCTCTTCGTCGGGATAGTCCACGATGTTGTCGCTGCGAAGAACAAGGGTGCCGTCAGAAAGTATTAGGGCTTTTTTCAACAAAAGACGGTTGTAAACATCGATGACGTAAATGCCTTGTGCGTCAATGGTCCGCTGGCCCATATCCACAAACACCAAGTCTTCATCTTGAATCGTTGGTTTCATGCTGTGGCCATTGCCCGTCATGATCTTGATGCGCTCGGGGTTGACGGTCCCGATCTTCTTGCGCACCCAGCTTTCCAACACATCGAGATGCCGGACGATCTGCACGGCCTCATCCATGTGCGTGCCCGGGCCCATCGACGGCCGGACCGAGAGGTGCTGTAGGCGGACGTAGCCGGGCGGCGGGGTGTCATCGATAACCTGGATCACGTTCTCACCGTTTGAGGTGGTACTGGCGCTTCCCGGGTCCATGGTCTCGCCGCGCAGAAATTCGGGCGTGGTTTGCAAAGCGCGCGCGATGTCAATGATGCTAGCGCCGTAGCCACGGGTGTCGTTTTCGATATTGCCGATGGCGCCTTGCCCGCTGAGGCCTGCTTGCTTAGCGAGAGCGGCTTGGCTCATCCCCCGTTCTTTGCGAAGCCGCGCGAGGCGTTGTCCTGAGGTTTCCATATTCACATTGCATCACCACTGTGAATAACAATGGTGTTGATATTTCTGATCACTTGAGTGATGATGCTGGGCATGAATGCCCTTGATCAAGCCATCACACTTCTTGGCGGCGTCAGCAAGCTTGCGACCGCCCTTGGCGTAGCTCAGCCCGTTGTAAGCAACTGGCGCGCGCGTGGAACAAAGCCCGATCCCGCGCATTGCGTGGGCATTGAGCGCGCGACCCAGGGAGCCGTCTCCCGCCGAGACCTCCGCCCCAACGACTGGCAAGACATCTGGCCCGAGCTTGCGCAGCCTGCCGCCCAGGAGCAGGGCCATGCATAAGCCGTACCGCTGGGGCGACAAGGCCCCGCCCACCGTGCAGCGCCTGCGGGAACTGCGCAGGAAACGCGAGGCGGCCCTGCAGGCCAAGCGCGATCACCAACGGTTCGTGATCAGGCATCGCCTCATGCACGGGAGCGAGGAAGAGCGCGACCGAATCCTCAAGAGCATCCATGGCGATTCCTTCGGCGACTTCACCTGCTCCACCGTGCCGCCTGCAGCACCAAGTCCCCGCCGGCCTGTTTTGAGCTGGCTGCTGGGTTGGTCGCGCCTCAACTGCTGGCGTCCCAACTCCCCTCCACCTGTCTCCACATCCAAGGAGTAGTCCCGCATGCGTGACACCCACGAAACATTGAGCCGCGCGGAAGCCGCGGCGGCCAAGGCCGTGCTCGCCGCCCTGGCCAACCTGGACTACGACCAGGTCGAGCGCGTCCTGGCCCGTGTCCAGGATCAACTGGACGAAGACGCTGGCGCGCCGATGTTCGCGCGCGGCATTGCCGGGCCGTTGGGCAAGCTGGACATCCAGCTCAAGACCAAGGTGGACGAGTCCACGGCGGAGCAGTTCCGCCGCAACTGCGTGCTGAAGGGAACGGACACCTCCACGGTGCTGCGCGATGCCATCTATGTGATGACCTGGGAGCGCAGCTATCGGCAGATGGTGGCGGAGAAGTTGATGCATGAGGAGCAGTCTGCCAGCCGACTGCAATCGCTCATAGGACCCTTTGGGGCCCCCGAATTAGGAGGGTCCGCCCGATGAACGCGATCACTGCAATTTCCGCCGCCGTGCTGACGATGAGCAGCCGCGAGATCGCCGAGCTGACAGGCCGCGACCATGGCAACGTGATGCGCGACATCCGCACGTTGCTGGACGACTTGCAGGCTTCAGATTTGAAGCCTGTTTGCGAAACAACGACTTACGCCGGTGCCAACGGCCAGCGCTACCCGCAGTACGAACTGGACCGCGACACCTGCCTGACCCTGCTGCTGGGCTACGACGCCGTGGCGCGCATGAAGGTGGTGAAGCGGTGGCAGGAGCTGGAGGCTCAGGCCGCGCCAGCGGTGCCGCGCACGATGTCTCAGGCGCTGCGCTTGGCCGCTGAACAAGCCGAGCAGATCGAGCAGCAGCAGGCCGCCCTGGCACTGGCCGCGCCCAAGGCTGAATATGTGGACCGCTACGTGGCCGCCAACGGCGCGAAGGGCTTCCGTCAGGTGGCCAAGCTGCTGGGCGCGAACGAGCACGCATTCCGGGCCTGGCTGCAGGACGAAAAGATCATGTACCGCCTGGGCGGCGAGTGGACTGCGCACCAGTGCCACATCGATGCCGGCCGCTTTGTCGTGAAGACGGGTGTGGCCCAGGCCAACGAGCATGCCTTCAACACCACGAAGTTCACCCCCAAGGGCGTGAACTGGGTAGCCGGCCTGTGGGGCCAGCACCAAGCCCGCCTGGCGCAAGGGGAGCGTGCATGAACCTCGCTTCCATGCTGGACCGTCCAATTGCCTTCCAGCGCTCGTTCGTTCACCTTGGCGCTGGCATCACTGGCGCGCTGATGCTCTCCCAGGCTGTGTATTGGGCCAACCGTGGTTCTGACGACGATGGCTGGTTCTTCAAGACGCAGGTGGAGTGGGAGGATGAAACCGGCCTGAGCCGCACTGAGCAGGAGACCGCCCGCAAGAAGCTGCTGTCGCTGGGGCTCATGGAAGAGGCTCGCCGGGGTATCCCCGCCAAGCTGTATTTCCGAGTCAGCATCGATGCGCTGGTGAGCCAGTTGGAAGGCCTGGACACCCCCTGCAAACAAGATTGCAGGAATCCTGCAATCAAGGATGCTGGAACCCCGCAAACAGGTTCGCAGAAAACCCGCAAACAGGTTCGCGGGAAAGCTGCAAACAGGTCTGCAGGAAACCCGCAATCTAAACTAAGTAAGACTACAACAGAGACTACTTCAGAGACTACAGCAGAGAGTATTGCGCCGGGGGCTGAAGCCCCCCACGCTGCTGCTGAGCCGATGCGTGTGACGGCACCCAACGGGACCATCCACGAGATCCCTGCTGAGCTGCGCTACCCCGGTCCGGACACCAAGTCCCACAAGACCTGGATCGCATACGCCATTGCCTACGAGGGCCGGTATCGCAGCTGGCCCGTCTGGAACCAGACGGTGGGCGGCCAGATCTGCAACTTCATCGACCGTGTTGGCGCCGAGGTCGCCCCCCGCATCGCCGTGCACTACGTGCGCCGCGTGCAGGAAGACTTCATCGTCCGGGAGATGCACCCCGTCCGCCTGCTGCAGCAGAACGCTGAGAAGTGGGCAACGCAGTGCCAGACCGGCGTTGGGATGACCAGCACACAGGCCCGCCAAGCCGACCAGACCAGCGCGAACGCTGGCGCCATCGAAGAAGCCAAGCGGCTGATGCGCGAGCGTGCAGGCGCTGCCCAGGCCGCAGGCGCGGGTGCCGAACAAGGCCAGGGGGAGGTGATCGATGTCTGACCCCCACGCCACCGACTGGCTGCTGGAGGAGCTGGGCGCCACGATGGAGCTGAGCGGCCAGCAGGTCCGGCCTGCAGCGCTGCTGCTGCTGGCGGAAGATCTGGCCCACATCGACAAGCCTGTGCTGCGCCTGGCCCTTGCCCGCATCCGCGCCGAGCATCGCGGCCCGATCCTCACCGGCACCGTGCTGCAGTACGTGGACCACGCCATGGGCCGCATGCTGCCGGCCGAGGCCTACGCCCTGGCGCTGACCAGCGCAGACCAGCAGGCCACTGTGGTGTGGACCGATGAGATCGCCCAGGCCTGGGCCGTGGCCGCGCCGCTGCTGGATGCCGGCGACAAGTTCGGCGCCCGGCAGGCCTTCATCGAGGCCTACGGCAGGATAACCGGCGAGGCCCGTGCACTGCGCCGTCGTCCTGTGGTTCAGGTTAGCCTGGGGCACGACCCCGAAGCCCGCACGCGCGCCGTGCAGGAAGCCATCACGGCAGGCAGGCTGCCGGGCGGGCTGGAGGGCCTGACTGACGACCTGCGCGAGCAGCTGCAGCTGCCGGCCCCGCGCGCCGCCCTGGCGCTGCCGGCACCTGAGTCCATGCCCAGCGGCCCGAAGCGTGAGGTGCTGTCCAAGCTGGCCACCCTGCGCGAAGCCTTTGCACTCAAGGCCGCGCGTTTCACGCCCGTGCAGGTCCAGGCCCGCGCCGGCCGCATGCGCCTGAGTCAGGCCAAGCGCCGCGCTGCCGCCGCCGTGGCGCAGCACCAGCAGGGGAGCCAGCCATGAGCGCCATCCATTCCGCCGTGAGCCGCGACTACCTGCGGCTGCCCTACACCTACACGCTGGCACAGGAGCTATCGGCCAGCGAACGGCAGCCGCTGCACCAGCGCAAGCGCGAGCCCTTGGCTGCTGCAGTCCTGGCCGCAGTGCATGCCGTGGGCTACGCATCCCCGACCGTGCAGCACTGGCGCGACCTGGCCGACGCCACGAACCTGTCCGAAACGCTGCTGGGCATGGGCGTTTTCACCGAGCCCGAGGCCCAGAGCCTGTTTGCCGATGCGGTGGCCGCCGTGGTTGACCTGGGCCGCAAGCACGGCCATGGCCAGGAGATGCGCCTGAACGCAGTGCAACTGGGCCACCTGGTCGAGTTCGGCGAGGCCTACGGCCAGGTGCTGGAGGTGATCCCGGCCCGCACCTTCATCCGCGCGCACCGCGCCACCGAACGCCGCCTGCGCGAGCTGCTGGTCAACAGCCACGGCAGCGACACCCATGAATTCATCGTCGTCTGATAACCAATGGCAGCAACATCAAATCAATCTCAGCGGGGAAGCCGTGGCGCACCTCGTCAAGCTGGCTCAGCAACCCGGGTGGTGGGAGTACGTCAAGGCCAGGGCCAGGGAGCTGGACAGGGACGAGTCCCGGCTGTTCGTGGACATCGAGCAGCAGGTGGTGCAGCAGCTGCAGGCGCTCGCCTGGCGCCCGCCGCCCCGCGCGTGACGGTGCCGGCTGGCCACCAGGGTCCGATCACGGTGCTGGGCATGGACCCGGGCAAGCACACGGGCCTGGCCTGGATCGTTGACGGCCAGCTGCAGGGGCTGGAGGAAATCGAGCCCGCAGAAATTGCCCTGGTGCTGCAGGAGCGCCGGCCCACGCTGGTCATCTTCGAAGACAGCCGCGCCGCGCGCCGCACCTGGACAGCCAAGGGCAGCGACGGTGCCCGCAAGAAGATCGCCCGCAACGTCGGCGAGATCGACGCCTGGTGCAAGCTCATCGTTGGCCTGTGCGCGGCGCTGGGCATCCCATGCCACGGCATGCCGCCAAGCGCCAAGGCCGGCAGTGCCCACGGCGCCAAGATCGATGCCGCCACCTTCAGCCGCCTGACCGGCTGGGCTGGCCGCAGCAATCAGCACCAGCGTGACGCCGCAATGATCGCGTGGTCCTTCCGGAGGGCCCGGCCATGAAGCGCATCTACATCGCCGGCCCGATGTCGGGGCTGCCTGAGTTCAACTACCCGGCCTTCAACCGCGCCGCCGCCATGCTGCGCGCCCAGGGCCACCACGTCGAGAACCCGGCCGAGAACCCCGCGCCAGCGTGCGGGAGCTGGGCCGGCTACATGCGTCTGGCGCTGCCGCAGCTGTGCACCTGCGATGCCGTCCACCGGCTGCCGGGCTGGAAGCAGTCGCGCGGCGCCCGGTTGGAGAACTTTGTGGCGCGCGTGCTGGGTCTGGAGGTGCAGGACTTCGATGCCGGCGCAGGGGAGGGCGGCGCACATGCTTGATTTCCGCCCCGATCTTCCGCGCCGTGGCCAGCGCGGCCCCGTGCGCGCCGCGTCCCAACACCCGCCCCTGTGGCGGGGCGCCGCGATGCGTGAGCGCATCGAAGGCCCCGATGCCCTGGGCCGCTACCGCTTCTCCGCCTGGTCGGAAAACCGCTGCTGCCGTCTGGAGCAGTACGGCCCCACGCGTGTGTGCGTGATGGGCGACCACGGCTTCCTCGTGGATGTGGGCCTGGAGGGCGAAATCCGATGATCCAGAACCGGAGCATCTGGCCCAGCCGCGGCTTCGGCCGCCGGCCCGCCGCCGCACCAGCGCAAGACCGAGAGGAGCGCCTGGCGCAGCGCGCGGCCCGCGCCATGGACAGTGCACGCGCCACCGCCGGCATGGCGTGCACCAGCATTGTTGTGATGGGCGGGGCCAGCACGGGCTTGGTCGTGCCAAAGGCCGAGATCCTGGAATGCGAAGCCTACCGCCGCGCCGTCGCCGCGCTGCCCTGCATCTGGTGCGGCATCTGCGATTTCTCTCAGCATGCACACCTCAACCTCGGCAAGGGCTTCGCGCTCAAGACAGATGACCGCACTGGCTTCCCGCTGTGCTGCACGCGCCCCGACATCGAGGGATGCCACGTCGCATACGACCAATACCGCCTTGTTGACGGCGGCCGCGAAGCCCACCGCGACTACGGCCTCGAGTGGGGCCGCATCACCCGCCACACCATCCTCGAATCCGGCCAATGGCCACAACGCCTGCCACTCTGGAGCGAAACCGCATGAACCAAGCCACCAACAGCACCATCCACAAGACAGCCGGCGGCAACCCGGACACTGGCGCGGTCGAGGCCGTGCCCACGCTGACGCAGGTCTATGAGGCGATCCGCCAGTTGCACGAAGCAGGCGAGGAGCCGACGCGGGACCGGATCCACAAGATGACGGGCCTGAACCTCACCACAGTGGACGACCGCATCAAGGTGTTGCGCGGCGAGGGGATGATTTCGGCGGTGAAGCAGTGCTATCGCCCTGTGCACCAGCACGGGCCGGCGCGGGATGTAGTCATCGTTCACCTCAACGATGGGCGGACCTTGGTGGAGATTGGGGAGCATGTGTTGCATCTGGTCCGCCCCGAAGCCGCGCGCCTCGGTCAGGGACTGGCAGGCGTGGCGCTCGAGCACACGGCCCTGGCGCGCGTCACTGAACTGCAGGACCAACTGCTGGAGGAGGTGGCCAGACGTAGAGACCTGGAGCGCGAAGTGAAAGCGCTAAAAGCTCAGCGGCGTGTTGACGGACGTCAGGGTGATCTGCTCAGTGCGCTGTCGGGCCAAGCTGCAGCATAGGGTCAAGAAAAAGCCAGATGCGCGCGGGCTTTTTCGAGTCAAACGGCCCGCGCAGTCTGCAAGGCGGCCAGCACCTTGCGCTGGTCCAGGGCGCTGGCCGCCCCGGCCCTGAGCATGACCAACTGGCCGGTGCGCAGGTTGCGCGCCAGCGCGCCGATTTCGTGGCCGCGCTGCACTGTGCCCAGCATTTCCCAGCCCGGCAGCTCGGTCCATTGATAGTGGCGCCAGGGGCCACCGTGGTGCACCACCAGCTTGGCGCGCTGTGTCATGCCTGGCTGTACCAGCCGCAGCGCACCACCTCTTCGAGTTCCACGGGGGCGCCCTGCATCATGGGAGTGTCCAGCTCAACAAAGTAGCCGTAATCGTTGCTGTAGCTGGTTCCCTTGGCGGTGCCTATCAGCTTCCAGTCGCCGTAAAGGCTTTCCTGATGCACCAGGCCCTCGGCACCCCCAACGGGCACAGCCTGCAGCCCGCTGGGTGCGGCAGGTGTATTGGTTGCAGCGTATTGCACGCCGCTCATGCCCGGCTCGGTTTGCTCTGCGGCCCAGATATAGGAAATTGCGCTCATTGTGGTTCTCACTTGCCCCTCATTGACGGGAGGCGCCGCTGGCGGCGGTGTGCTGCCATGGGTTCAATACTATTGCGCAATGATTGCGCAGTCAATCCCCTTTTTCGTTGCTGCGCAAAATTCCCACGGCCGCATAGCACATGGCCATCAGCTCGGCGCTGGATGTGTGCGCGCTGTTGTCGCGCGAGATTGTGCGGATGCGGTCCAGGCGGCTGCGCGCGGTGGGCAGGCCGTTGCGCGTCATCTCATCGGCCAGCGCGGTGGCGTCGATTCCTGCGGCGCGTGCCAGCTGCAGGATTGCCGCCGCCAGATCCCCCAGCGCTGGCACAGTGGTGCGAGTGTCGGGCCAAGGGTGACCCGCACGGCGTGGCAGTACGCGCTCCAACAACTGGCCGTCCCTCTCCAGCACCACCTCGGTGCGCTCATCCTCGGTGTTTGTGTCGCGGGCGGCTCGGTCCCAGGCAGCCACAGCCATGGGCGCCCAATCGGTTTGGCAATACAGAGTGTTGCCCTGGTAGATGCGCCACTCAGCCATGGGCCTGCTCCCGGGCTTTCCAGGTCATGCGGCGGCGGTAGGCGATGGCCTCGCGCACCTCATTCTTTGCCGTTCGCACGATGTCTGGGCGGTTGGCCCAGATCCAGTCCTCGATCTTGCGGCGCGCCGATTCCGCGCTCTCGAAATACGGGCGAGCGGCCCAGGCCTGGCGCCACAGCAGCCGGTCGGCGGATTTTCGCAAGTCCAGCGGGCCGCCAAAGATGGGCTTGCCCCGCGCAAAGCCTATGGGCGGCTGGCCGTCCCAGTAGCTGTTTTGGGCGGTGCATGTGGGTTCGCCGTGCAGGTAGACATTGACCTGCCCAGGCGGCTGCAGGCCCTCGCGCACAAAGTCGTGCGTTGGGTCCAGCCATGCCAACCAGCGGCCATAGCGCGTGCGCTGCACTTGGCCGAACGAGGCCACGAAGGCGCGCACCTCGGCATCAAATTCTTGGTCTTCGGTTTGCATCATCCATCTCCTGTGGTACTGCCTATGCGGCAGAAAAGCTACCTGTTCGGTAGTGGAGAGTGCGGAGCCCGCTGATGGAGCACCATGACTGCGGTATTTCCTAAGCTGCCTATTCGGCAGTCGGCACCTATCTGGATGGCACCACTATAGCAGTCAGGCAATGAAGAATTCGCCGGGGTTGATTTCGCTGGCCATGCGGCCATCTTCCAGCCTGGCCCATTTGGCATCCCAGGCCTTGCCGTTGCCGATCGTGCCGCGCTGGGCGTTGACCAGGTTCCACTGGCGGGCGGCGTGGATTTCTTCGGCCACGCGGGTGCCGCTGAAGGTGACGCTTTGGCCGCTGGCCAGGGTGGCGGCGGTCTTGGCGATGATCTGGCCGTTGCTGATGATGTAGGACATGGTTTCTTCCCCCTGATGCGTTCGACCTAGGCGGCCGAGACTTCCCGGATCTGCCGGGCCAGTGGCCGCTTGCTGCTGCCATGGGAAGAATATTAATGCGCAATGATTGCGCAGTCAACGTCTTTTTTTCAGGAGCCAATCAGGCCGCGTTTTCCTGCTCCACTTCCCAGCCCAGGCAGGCCAGGGCGACGGTGCGGGGCACGGGCTTCTCGCCGGTCAGGTAGTACAGCAGCATGCGGCGAGAGATACCCAGGGCCTCGGCTGCAGCGGTCTGCGTGAGGCCATTGCGCCGCATCCAATCCGTGATTTCTTCGGCTGTGTGGGCGGTGGGTGGTTTGGCTGTCATGCCGGAATTCTATGCGCAACTGTTGCGCAAAGTGGCGCGTCGCGCGGCGCGCCCCGGCTAGGGTTCGACGGCCCTAGGCCATGCCGGAACACTTCCGGCCATGGCCCAACGTCCTGCCGGCAAGTCCGAGCCTCCTAAGAAACCAGTCCCCAAGAAGCCTGCAGCCGTGAAGAAGGTCGCAGACACTGCCGTTCCTGCGAAGCGCCCAGCGGCCAAGAAGCCGCCGAGCGCGACCGCGAAACCCGCATTGAAGAAGGCCCCGTCAAAAAAGGCCGCCCGCACCAAGAGCACGGATGCCCAGGCGCTGACCGCGAGGGAGTCGAAGTTCATCGATGAATTCCTGGTGGACCTGAATGGAACCCAAGCGGCGATACGAGCCGGCTACAGCGCCAAGACGGCTCGGCAGATCGCCTCTGAGAACCTGTCAAAACCTCACATCCAAGTCGCGATTGCGGAAGCCCGAAAGCAGCAGCAGGAGCGCACGCAGATCACTGCCGACGCCATGCTGCAGCAGGCTTGGCTGATCGCCACAGCCGATGCACGCGAACTGATCGAGACCAAGGTCGCATGCTGCCGCCATTGCTGGGGGGAGAACTTCCGCTACCAGCGCACCGTCAGCGAGATGAACCAGGCACGCGAGTCATGGCGTGCTGAAGGCAAGGCGCCCGAGGATTTCGATGAAGAAGGCGGCATCGGTTTCAACCCCCACCGGCCGCCGCACCCGGACTGCACTGCATGCGTTGGGGATGGATATGCACGCGAGGTCATCAAGGACACCCGCTACCTGAGCCCAGCCGCTGCCCAGTTGTATGCCGGCGTGAAGCGTACGAAAGATGGCCTGCAGGTCCTGACGCACAGCAAGGAGGCCTTCGCAGAAAAAATCTGGAAGTACCTGGGCATGTACGAGAGGGACAACCAGCAGAAGTCAGACCCGCTGGCCGCGCTGCTGCATCGCATCTCCAAGGAGAACGGCAACGGCTTCGCGCCCATTGCAGATGACCCGGAGCGCACAGGCCCCCGCGCGGGCTCCACGCTGCAGGTTAAGCAAGACCCGACGGACGAGGAGGATTGAGGCTGTGGCCGCGCGCGTCCACAGTGCTCCCCTGAACCGGCTCCCCGACACGCCCGAGGAGCTGGAGCGGTGCTTGCGTGATCCCGAATGGCGCCTGTTCTCCGGCTGCCTGTACAAGATCATGGTCAAGGGCGATTCCAAGGATGGGGAAGAGGCTGACACCTTCACCATGCCTTTCCGGCCCAATCGCGCGCAAAGGCGGTTCATCAGCAGGCTCTGGCATCGCAACATCATCCTGAAGGCGCGGCAGCTGGGCTTCACCACCCTGATCGCAATCCTGTGGCTGGACCACGCGCTGTTCAATGCGGATCAGCGTTGCGGCATCATCGCGCACGACCGCGAGGCGGCCGAGGCCATCTTCCGGGACAAGGTGAAGTACGCCTACGAGAACCTGCCCGAGGAGATTCGAGACCGCTTCCCCCTGGCGCGCGACAGTGCCGTGGAGCTGCTGTTCGCCCACAACAACAGCAGCGTGCGCGTGGCTACGTCCATGCGGTCGGGCACGATCCATCGGCTCCACGTCTCCGAACTGGGCAAGATCTCGGCGCGCTTCCCGCATAAGGCCAAGGAGGTGATGACCGGCTCCATTCCGGCCGTGCCCACCACCGGCATCCTGGTAATCGAGAGCACGGCCGAGGGCGCCAACGGCGAGTTCTACCACCTGTCCCAGCGGGCCGAGGCCCTGCACTACACGCACAAGAAGCTGAGCCCGCGCGACTATCGCTTCCACTTCTACGCGTGGTGGCAGGAGCCCAACTACCGCATGGACGCGGGCCTGGTCCATGTCGCGCGCGAGCAGCACGACTATTTCGACCAGGTCGAGGTCGAGATGCAGTGCACCATCGATCTGGAACAGCGGGCCTGGTATGTGGCCACCCAGGAGGCTGACTTCCCCGGTGCGCCTGAGCGCATGTGGCAGGAGTACCCCTCCACGCCGGCCGAGGCATTCCAGCAGTCCAGCGCGGGCCGGTACTACGCCAAGGCCATGGTCGCGCTCACGAAGCGCGGCGGCATCACCTCGGTGCCCGAGCTGGATCTGCCGGTTTACACATTCTGGGATATCGGGCGCGCGGACGGGACGGCCATCTGGTTCATGCAGTCCCTGCGCGGTGAGGACCGCTTCATCAACTACTACGAAGAGCACGAGGAAGACCTGCGGCACTACGTGCGCCACCTGCAGGGCCTCGGCTACGTGTTCGGCGCGCACTTCCTGCCGCACGACGCGAATCACAAGCGCCTGGGCGACACCAACCGATCCACCAAACAGCAGCTGCAGGCCCTGATGCCTGGCCAGAAATTCACGGTGGTGCCTCGCATCACCGAGCTGCAGACGGGCGTCAACCTGGTGCGCAAGCACCTGCGCGGCGCCTGGTTCGACCGGGAAGCCTGTGCCTTTGGCCTGGAGCGCCTGCGCGGCTACAGCAAGAAATTCAGCCGGGCGCTGAACAAATTCATCGATGAGCCCGACAAGTCCAACGGCTGCACCGAAGGCGCGGACGCGCTGCGGCAGTGGGCGCAGGCGAAGGAAAGCGGGCTCTTCAACCCCAATGACGATGGGTACGGCGCGCGCGCCGAGCCCGAAGAGGAAGAGGATGCGCCGGACTGGCGCGCGTGAGGCACTGCCATGAACTATGCAACCCCCCCGAGCACTGCAGACCTGGGCGCGGCGCTGACGCCGCACGAATATGCCCGCATCATTGATGACATCCTGGAGCAGCCGCCGTGGCGCCGCCAGGCCGACATGGAAGCCGACTATGCCGATGGCAACCAGCTCGGTAGCGAACTGCTCGCGCGCATGAAGCGCTTCGGTATCCCGCCAGCCAAGGAGAACATCATCGGCCCGGCGATTGCGGCCGTGTGCGGCTACGAGGCCAAGACGCGGACGGACTGGCGCGTGACACCCGACGGCGACCCAGGCGGCCAGGACGTGGCCGATGCGCTCAACTTCCGCTTGAACCAGGCAGAGCGCCACAGCCGGGCAGATCGCGCGATCAGCGATGCCTTCAAGCCGCAGGTGAGCGTGGGCCTTGGCTGGGTGGAGGTTGCACGGGCCAGCGATCCCTTCGCCTACCCCTACCGCTGTCGGTATGTGCACCGCAATGAAATCTGGTGGGACATCCGGGCGCAGGAAGCAGACCTGTCCGACGCCCACTGGCTGCTCCGGGAGCGGTTCATCCGCAAAGACCGGGTCGCGGCGGCATTCCCCAAGCACCGCGAGCTGATCATGCGCGCGGACTCGGCATCTGGCCCTGGCGGCTACGGCGGCTATCTGGGCGAGGGCGGCTATTCCACGGGCCTGGTGCCGGGCCTGGATGTATCCCGCGCCTGGACGCCGCGCGAGCATGCCTGGTACCGCTCGGAGACCGACGAGCTCAGCCTGTGCGAACTCTGGTACCGGCGCTGGGTGTCGGCGCTGGTGCTGAGGCTGCGCGGCGGCCGCGTGGTCGAGTTCGATGAATCCAACCAGCAGCACCGCCTGGCCGTGGCCTCGGGCGCGGGCACGCTGTCGCGCGAGACCGTCACGCGGCTGCGTCGGTCCTACTGGATTGGACCCATCTGCCTGCACGACGGCCCCACGCCATACCCACACCAGCATTTTCCGTATGTGCCGTTCTGGGGCTATCGGGAAGACCAGACGGGCATGCCCTTCGGCCTGGTGCGCGACATGCTCTTCCCGCAGGACAACCTGAACAGCACCATGGCGAAGCTTCGCTGGGGCATGGCCTCGACGCGGGTGCGGCGGACGAAGGAGGCTACGGACATGACCAGTGCTCAGATCCGCCAGCAACTGGCGCGCCCTGACGCCGACATTGTGCTGAACGCAGAGCACATGAAGGACGGGGGCATATTCGAGGTGGACCGTGATTTCCAGCTCAACGCCCAGCACCTGCAGTTGATGGAAGACAGCCGGCGCGCGCTGGGCCGGGTCAGCCCGGTGACGCCCGCCATGCAGGGCCAGGCCGGCACCGCGCGCAGCGGCCTGCAGGAAACCACCCAGGTGGAGCAGTCCCAGATCGGCATGGCTGACTTGATGGACAACACCAAGGACGGGCGCACGATGGTGGGCGAGTTGCTGATGTCGCTGATCATCGAGGACATGGGCGACGAGGAGCAGACCATCGTGATCGAGGGCGACGTGCTCAACCCACCGCGCACCGTGGTGCTGAACAAGGCCGAAGAGGACCCCGACACAGGCTTGGCCTATCGGTCCAACGATGTGCTGCGCACGCGCATGAAGGTCGCTCTGGAGGACGTGCCGAGCACCAGCAGCTTCCGAGGCCAGCAGCTCAGCTCGCTGTCCGAGGCGGTGAAGTCCCTGCCTGAGCATATCCAGGTGGTTGCGCTGCCATTCCTGATTGACCTGATGGATCTGCCCCGCAAGAAGCAGGTGGTGGAGGCCATCCGCGCAGCAACGGGCCAGCAGACGCCGGAGCAGGTCGAGAAGCGGATTCAGCAGGAGGTGCAGGCCGCGCTGTCCAAGGCCGGGCACGACCTCAAGGCGCGCGAGTTGGAGATGAAGGAGCGCCTCACGGATGCTCAGATCAAGAAGGTGATGGCCGACGCCGTACAGGTGGGCGTGCAGGCCGCCTTCTCGGCGATGCAGGGCGGGGCACAGGTCGCCATGAATCCTGCCATCGCACCCATTGCCGACGCCATCATGCAGGGCGCGGGCTACCAGAAGCCCAATCCGGGAGGCGACGATCCAGACTTCCCGGTGCCGGACGTGGCGGCCGGCGGCCCCGCGCCTCAGCCGGGCGGGCCGGGCGCGGCCGGCGACATCGCCCAGGTGCGCGAGAACACCAGCCCCGCATTCCCGCCAATCCCTCAGGAGCCGGCGCGCGGCATGCAGGGGATCGAGACGGCCACCCCTGCCGACAACCTATAGCGGCTCACTCCGTCCAGAGTTGGATGCTGCGCGCGCGCGGCCTGACACTGTGTTTCACGTTGAAGGCGAAAGCCAGAGACGAGAAGCCTGCCCGTGATGGGCCGGCACCTCCCGCAGCTGGAGAGCGTGATGGTCGGGGCTTCGGCCCCGGCCTGATCCTCGAATCTGCGTGCCCCTTCAAACAGGCCCGGCCGGATAGCCGGGGATGTGGAGCACCTACATGCCGATGACCCCTGAGCAACTGCTCGAATCCGCCTTTGCAGGACAACTGGATCTGGACGCGGACGCGACCAAGACCGCCGAAGCCAGCAACGCCGCGAGCACTGCTACTCCCGCAACCGCCACCCCTGGCGCTGAGCAAACTGCTGCAGCGCCTTCTCCCGCTCCTGCCGCTGCACCCGCTGTTGCAGCAACCCCGGCTCCTGCACCTGCTGCAGGCGCGGCGCCCGCTCAGGATGACGAGCCGGCCGGCGCGCCTATTGCCAGCAAGTCGGGCAGCTACACGATCCCGTTTGAGAAGCTGGCCCAAGCTCGCACCGAGCGCGACCAGTTCAAGGCGCGCGGCGATTCGCTGGAGAGCGAGAACGCCACCTTGAAGGCTCAGATCGACCAGTTGACCCGCAGTCAGCAAACCAACCTCGCACAGGCCCAGGCGGATGCCTCGGCTCGCGAGCAAGCGGGCGCGGCGCCAACTTCGGCTGACAAGAACTTGGCCATTGCCCAGGCCGCCGCCTCACAAGGCGTGGACATGGCCCTTTTCGGCGACTTCTCGGAGGAGGGCATCGCCAAGGGCGTGGCTGCGTTGGTGGACCAGCGTGCCGCAGCACTGGTGGACGCACGACTGGCCCAGGCGATGCAGCCGCTGCAGCAGCGTGAACAGGTCAGCGCCCGGCAGGCGCACGACAACGCGATCTATGCGGCCCACGCGGACGCGGACGAAATTGCCGACTCTGCCGAGTTCAAGCAGTGGGTGGATGCCCAGCCTGCTTTCGCGCGCGCAGCCGTGGCCAATGTCCTGCAGAACGGATCCGCCGCCGAGATCGTGGAAGTCTTCAGCACCTTCAAGGGTGCCAAGCCCGCCGCTCCTGCCAATGCCGTGGACGCGGCCGTGGCAAAGGCGAAAGCTGATGCAGTGCAGGCCGTGCCGGTGAGTCTGTCCGAACTGACGGGCGCGGCTGCCGGTGCCAGTGAAGCGGAGCGCGCGCAGGCACTGGCCAACAACCCCGCGGCGCTGCTCAACGTGATGAGCGGTATGTCGTCGGCAAAGATCGATGCCTTGATGAACAGCTTGGCGTGAACCGCTGAATATTTTTTGAAACCCGGGCCACCTCGTGATGAGGCAGCC
Organism: Delftia sp. 11MD; assembly: GCF_050907895.1. NCBI lineage: Bacteria > Pseudomonadati > Pseudomonadota > Betaproteobacteria > Burkholderiales > Comamonadaceae > Delftia > Delftia sp. 11MD. Next base: position 2,260,147 of record NZ_CP194333.1, read on the forward strand.
CTCTCCCCAAGACGGAGGACATATGTCCGGAAAAACCAATGTGGCAACCGGTTCGCCGAATGCCCAATTCGTCCAGGCTGCCGGGCTGTTCGCTCAGTCCATGCAGCGCAATTCGACGCTGAACCGCATGGTGGGCACGGTCCCCCAGGGCGAGGCTCACGTCAGCGCCGTGCTGAGCAAGCAGACCGCCACCGACATGCCCATCGTGCGCACGGTGGACCTGACGCGCGGCCACGGCTCCGAGGTGGAGTTCCACTTCGTGCAGCCCACCAACGCCTATCCCATCATGGGCAACCGCATGGCCGAGGGCAAGGGCACGGGGATTGAGCTGGACAACGGCCGCGTGCGCGTGAACCAAGTCCGCTTCCCTGTGGACCTGGGCAACACGATGACCGATATGAATTCCCCCGTGGAATTCCGTCGCATCGGCCGACCCATTGCGCTGTCGCTGATGAACAGCTACCAGGACCAGCTGATGCTGACCCACCTGGCGGGCGCGCGCGGCTTTCAAGACGGCATGGAATGGCGTCTGCCGACCAGCGCCCATCCGGACTTCGCGGAGTTCGCCATTAACGAAGTGAAGGCGCCCACACGCAACCGGCACTACATCGCCGATGGCGACTCCATCAAGACTGTGTCGGTGAACGCGGGTGAGCTGGACATTGCCTCCACTGACGTGCTCGGCATGGACGTGGTGGACAGCATTCGCACGGTGATGGAGTCCATCGCACTGCCGCCGCCCGCCATCAAGATCCCCGAGGACAAGGTGGCCGAGGATTCGCCGCTGCGTGTGCTGCTGGTTTCGCCCGCGCAGTACCACGCATTTGCCCAGGACCCTGGCTTCCGCCAGTTCCAGGCGAACGCCCTGGCGCGCGCGTCCAAAGCCAACAACCACCCCCTGTTCCTCGGCGAAGTGGGCCTGTGGAACGGCATCTTGATCTGCAAGATGCCCAAGCCCATCCGCTTCTATGCTGGCGACACCGTTCGCTACTGCGCCTCCTACGAGACCGAGACGGAAAGCACCTGCACCGTCCCCGCCTCGTTCGGCACCACCCATGCGGTGGACCGCGCGATCCTGTTGGGCGGCCAGTCGCTGGCTCAGGCCTTCGGCAAGTCCAAGCACGGCGGTATGCCCTTCTTCTGGAGCGAGAAGGACTTCGACCACGGCGACAAGATGGAACTGCTGATCGGCGCCATCATGGGCGTTTTCAAGATCCGCTGGTTGGTGTCGCAGGGCAACGGCAAGAAGCACTACACCGACCACGGCGTCACGGCCATCGACACAGCCGTGCGCATCATCGGCGAGCGCAACTGACGCGCCCCAGGGCGGGCGGTCTGCTGATCGCCTGTCCTCCGCTGAGTTCTTCACCATTTCATCGGAGGCCAACATGGCAACCATCACCAAAGTGCAGTCCTCCAGCAACCAGCTGGGTGCGACTCCGTGGGGCAACCTGAGCGCCCTGCATTACACCCTGGCCACCAATGCGGCCGGCGCGGCCCTGGGCGGCGACATCCTGACGCCCGCCATACAGGGCACCAAGATCCGCCTGGGCCTGCTGCCCGCTGGCTTCAAGCTGATCGACAGCCTGGTTGTCGTTGCCGTTGGCATGACGGCATCCGTCACTGCCAAGATCGGCTTCGAGTATGCCGACGGCGTGGATGTGCCGGCCGTGCCGCAGGACGACGACTACTTCGGCGCTGGCGTGAACCTGGCCGCCACGGCGCGTCTGCGCAACGCCACCGCCAATCCGGTCATCACGCTGCCCAAGGATGCGTACCTGATCCTGACCGTGGGCGGCGCGGACAACGCCAAGGCCAGCGCGCTGGACGTGGTGGTGCTGGGCGTCCCCGAAGGCGTGGCCTGATCGAAGCCGCGCTCGCGGCGATGAACGATGCAGCAAGCCGGCCTGTCCGGCTTGTTTCACATGAACGGAGCGAATCATGAAGTTCGACAAGCTGGAATACACGGGCAAGAAGCCCTATCACGACCGTCACGCTGCCACCCATTGGGAGCCTGGCGATATCAAGTTGGTGCCCGAGGCCGTCGCGCGCAAGCTGCTGCGTTTCGTGGAGTTCCGCCGCGCGCCCGTCGATCAGCAGCAGGCAGAGCAGCTGCAGCCTGCCGACCAGCAGGGTCAGCAGGCGCAGCAGCCCGACACATCGGACCAGCAGGCTGATGATGCAGCGCTCCAGCAAGCGCACGCCGCCCAGCAGCAGGCAGAGCAGCTGCAGCAGCAAGAGCGCGCGGCCACCGAGGCCATGCTGCTGACCATCGAGGGCATGGACAAGGGCGCCCTGGCCGAATACGCGGCGAAGTACGAGGTCAAGCTCGACGCGCGCAAGGGTGAGGCCAAGATGCGCGCCGAGGTGGCCAACCTGATCGAGCAGTTCGGAGCACGCTGATATGACGCTCCAGGATCTGATCAACCGCTTCCGCGCCGACTCCAAAGACTGCGTGAAGCCCTACCTTTGGGGCGAGGAACTGGTGACAGCCTGGCTGAACGAGGCCGTGGCTGAAGCGGCGGTGCGCGGCCGGCTTCTGTTGGAAGTAGAGCGCCCTCAATTCTGCCATGTGCCGGTGAAGGAAGGGCAGGCCACCTATCCTCTGCACCCCGCCCTGTACGAGATCACCTATCTCGCCTACGAGATCGACGGCGCGCGGGAACCACAAGAGTTGAAGCTGGTTTCCACGGAATGGCTGGACCGACATCAGCCAGGGTGGCGCCACAAGCGTCTTGATTGCATGCGCTGGGCTGTGCAGGGCGAACGATCCATCCGACTCGTGCCGGCCCCGCCGCGCAATGGGCGTCTGGTGTTGGAGGGCTACCGCCTTCCGCTGCGACCCATGTGCAGCTCAGGAGAGTCGCCCGAGATCCATGCCTTCAGCCATGAAAAGCTGGTGCTCTGGGCCCTGCACCGTGCTTTCTCGCAGCCAGACGCGGATGGTTTCGACCCGACGCGCGCGGCAGCAGCAGAGGCTGAGTTCACTCGGTACTTTGGGCGCCGGCCCGACTCCGACTTGCGCCGGCAAACCCGTGAGGACCAGCCTCACGTCACCGAATCCATCATTCTTTGAGGAGAGCCATCATGTTCGGCTTTCAACCAGGTCGGCGAGAAGCGCAGGCGGCTGAGCAGCCGCGACTGGGTTTCCGCCCGCGCAGCAAGGCCGCGGCTGTTGCTGAGGCCCAGAACCAGGCGCCCGACTCCATCCCCGCCATGGTGAAACCGGGTGAGTTCGTCTTGCCGCCCGATACCGTGCACGCCATGGGCGGGGCCGGGGCGCTGCAGGCCGCCGTCGATGCGACCCATACACCAGCGCCCGAGCAGGCATTCGTGCCGCGCGGCTTCAAGCCCAAGGTGTTCTTCGCCAATGGCGGCCGGCCCGAAGACCAGATCCCGACGGACGGCTACCCCAAGGCTCCGGGTCCTGACGGCTCCCAGTCCAATCCCATGAACACCGAGGTCGGACGCAATGTGTCGAATCTGGCAAATGCTGTGCCTGGTGCGCTGGGTGGGAGCGCCCGGGCCATCGCGCGAACTGGCGGGGCTATCAGCGGCGCGATTAACTCTGGCCTCAATGCCCCGCGCGCGCTGGCCGCTGGTGCAGGGATCGCTGGTGGTGCCGCGGCATCGACGCCTGCTGCAGCCTCCACAGGGGTGAATCCCGTGCCTTCCACCGCTCCAGCAGCCACGTCCACCTCGCCGCAGGCCACGCCTCCCGCCGGAAGCCCCATGGGCCCGCCCAGCTCAGCCGCACCACAGGAAGTTCAGCCCGGGATCTTTCGTCAGGGCAACAGCTTCGGCGACAGCGCACAGAGCGCGGCGCTCGGCGCCCAGCCGCGCGGCTTGCCGTCCCGGCAAAACGACCTGGCAGCCCAGAACCTGGCCGCGCAATCGACGGCTCGCGGCTTCACGCCAGGCCAGCGTACCGAGGTCGAGCAGCCCCGCCTGGGCTTCCCCGGCTACCAGGCGCCCACCGTCGCCCACTCCGGGAACGACTGGCAGGCCCGCAAAGACCTCCAGAACCTGGAGACCGGCGCGAGCAGCATCGCGAATCGGCCCGAGTGGGCGGCCACAGGCATGGCCCGCTTCCGTGGCGGTGGCGCTCAGTCCGGCCCGCCACCGGCCGTGGCCGCCTACCAGGCCGCCCTGCAGACCGACTCGGCGCTGCGCCAGGCCCAGCCAGGCCTGGATGCCGAGACCATGCGCCAGAACGCAGGCCTCATGCGCGAAGACATGCAGCAATCCGGTGGCGTGCAGCGCGAGGCCATGCAGCAGGCCGGCGAAACCGGGCGCACGGGCATGCGCTTGGGCATCGAGCAGCAGCGCCTTCAGGGCGAGGCCGAAGCGCGCGGCTTCAAAACCCGGGCCCAACGCCAGGAAGAGCAGCTGCGCAATACGCTGCTCGATCCCAACGCCACGCCCCAGCAGAAGCAGCAGGCTCAGCAGAGCCTGCGCGCGATCCGGGGGGATGCAGATCCGTCGCCCTGGAAGGTCACGGTCACGCCTGCCATCAAGAATGCCGACGGGTCAACAACCCAGGGCAGCATCATCCGGCACAACGGCGTGACGGGTGAGGTGCAGCAGGTTGATGGAGCACCGATCCAGCCGCCATCGAATCACGTCAACATCTTGAAAAAGGACCCCAAGCTGGCGGCCCAGTTTGACGCCTTCTACGGAGCAGGGGCGTCGAAACGATATCTTGGGTAAGTTGTTACTGGCTACGTGAAAGCGCTTCGGCAGCAGCGTCCCTCAGCTGTCGTTCGCGCTCCGCTTGGTATCTTTCCTCGGTCCGATCGTGAGACTTGTAAGCGTGAAACAGATCTATCACCTCTTGAGTCGTGCCTGATCGGAGGGCTGCTACACGCTCATAGCTACGTTGAAGCCACGCTTGAAAGGCGGGAGAGTCAACGACGGCGTCAGCGTCTGGATGGGCCGCGTAGATGCGGCTCAAGTGAACCTCCATAGCTGTATCTGCTTGGGTGCGCGAGTTGGAGGGGGCTGATGTGGTTGTGCCTTGCTGTGCCAATGCTGGAGCCCCATAGTTGGGATCAGCGAAAGGGTTTTTTGATGATTGTTGGGTGGCCCGGCCTTGAACGCCGGTGATCACTAAGCACCCTGGCCCATTGCGGACAACATCCGTTGCAGCAAATCGCACAAGCGCCTGTGCGTGCGGAGCTATCTTTTGCAGCAGTGGCAGGCTGTACCCCGCACGCGCCGATGCGGGCATGCTCTCGCAGTAGCCAGGGGCGTAGGAAAAGTGGATGACGTCTATTGCGGAGCTGTGGCGGTTATCAACGTGAATCCACACCGTTCCGTCAGAGACCCACCACGTTTGATCGGCCTCGATTCCGGAAACCTCGGAGGAAGACCAGTGGTCGAGCAGAAGGTCGTCAGGTGTTGCTGCACGCACATCGATGACCTTCAGCGCTCCTGCTTCCGCAGCACTACGGAGCCTTTTCACCCTCTCTGAGTAGGGCGTTGCAGATGACAAAGGCCTGTCCATGGTTGATGGATGGTTGGTCAACCGCGATGCCGCTGGAATGAGCACGGCCGCAAGCGTGCCGATCACAAGGCATGTCGGAAGGGCCGCAACAGCGGACTTGGCCAGCAAGGCCCACGCTCGTGGGCCTGAGTATTGGTTGGCGGCCCGCCAAATTCCCACGCAAACCAAAACCGTATAGGCCACGAAAATGGCAGCACCTGCTTTGGCGAGCAGGCTCCCGGGTGATGCCATGAACAGGGCTGCGCCAGACAGTGTCCCAATGAGTACGTTGTATAGCCAAAATGTCTTGGCGAGACCTTCCTCGCCGCGCCATATCTTTGAGATGGCCTCCATAGTGAACCCTCCATGAAAGCAAATGTATCAGGATGCCATCAGCAACCCGGCTGCCAGGCTGTGTCGCGCGCCTTGTCCAGTGTGCATTGCTCCGGAGACTTCGGCCCCAGCAGCCCACGGCCGGAGCCGCGGCGGATCTCGAAGAACTTGTCGGGGTGCTGCTGGCCGCACAGGTTCAGTGCAGCAGCCTGGGCCGGCGCGTTCTTCACCCCAGGGAGCTTGTCCAACAGGCAGGTGGCGTAGTCCGCGGCGAAAGCGGGAGCCGCAATTGCAAGTACGGCCGAGCATGCGACCTTGTGCATTAAAAACATACACCCTCCTGTCGCGGGCACTTTATCAGAGCCTGCATGTGCAGCCATTTGCAGGTGTTGTGTCTTCTCTACTATTCAGCTACCTTGAGTCACATCCTGATACAGTAATCGAAAGAGGATGGAATGAGATGGCAAATAAAGACGAGCCAGCAAAAGAGCGATATGCCTACATGTTGCGCATCATGGGTAGGAATCCTGACCAGCTACCCATGGAGCGTGTTGGCGAATACATCGCTGCGTTCGCAGATCTGCTCGGCGCCGAGAACCTGCCCACCTTCGCTGGTATCAAGAAGGCCAGCACGGGCCTCAAGGCCAAGGTCCCATATGCCCGAGAACACCACGCGCATGCTCGGATGGTGGTGGCGAAGACGGAGCCTTCCAGCCGCCCCGGGCGGGCCATGTCGCGTCTGCAGCAGATGATTGATCAGGATGACATCCGACAGGCACAGGTATTGGATCGGAACAACAATGTTGTCTATCTGTTCCAAGGCAAGACCGTGCAAGACGCAAAGACCCCCGCCATCTACCAGACCGCCACGGTTGACGGTATGGTCACGGGCATCGTTGGCGCCGATGACACGATGCATCTTCATCTGCGTGACTACCTGAACCGAGACATCAGAATTTTGGTCAAGAGTGAGGCGTTGGCGCGTGATCTCCTAGAGCATTTCCGTCGCGGAGTAATCCGCGTTCAGGCGTCAGGCACCTGGAAGAGGACCGACTTTGGGTGGCTACCTGAGGCCAGCAAGTGCACCCTCGTGAGCTTCGAAGTGCTCGACAGCACGCCGATCAGCGAAGTGCTGGCACAGTTCGCTGCTACCCCTGACAACGGATGGCAGTCCGTAGAAGATCCTGATCAGCTTCTCCTGCAACTGAGAGGTGACGAATGAAGCAGAGCGTCGTTGTGTACGCGAAGCGGATCTTGGTTGATGCTAATTTCCTGGTCGCCCTAGTCTCACGGAAGTCGTCTGAAGATGTTCAACTGAGACTGAAGCACTTCATTGCCACCATAGAAAAGCAACAGTGTTCTTTGGTCGTGCCAATGCCCGCTCTTGCTGAGTATTTAGTGGGTGCAGATTCGGCGGGCCTGGAGTCTCTCAATGCTTTTGAGAGGAAGACCTTCGTTCAAATGGCAAACTTCGATCGCGCGGCCGCCTATGAGTGCTCCATTCTTGATGGAGCATCACTAGGCCGCAAAGATAAGAAGGATGGCTCCGATGCGGCATGGCAGAAGATCAAGGTTGACCGGCAGATAGTTGCGATTGGCAAGGCGCAAGGAGCTGGCTTGGTCATCAGTCAAGACAAGGACGTGAGGACGGCAGCGCTGCGCGTGGGCATGCATTGCTTGAAGATGGAAGAGTTGGAGCTTCCCCCTGGCGCCCAACAGGGCCGTCTTGATTTCTCAAAAGAAGAGGCTGCAAACGCCAAGGCGCCAGTCAAGTAGACCTGCAAAGCCCGCCCCGTGCGGGCTTCGCCGTTTCTGGGCAGCTTCAAATTCGGCACGTCGTTTGCCCCCTCCGCAGGAAGAGCCCGGCTCGGGGAGGAGGGAGTTTCCCTCTGCAGCCCAGAACCGGAACGGTGCATATTTCTGGCCGGAGCGCCGAACACATGTCACGCAAGTACAAGTCCCTGATGCAGGAGAAAGCTGCATTGGACGCCAAGATCGCAGAGCACTATGGAGCCATGCGGCTCGATGCGATTGATGCAGCACGGGATCTGGTGAAGCAACACCATCTCAAGGTCTGCGATCTCTTTGCACTGAACACGCCAATAAACGCGCGTTACCGGAATCCCAAGACCGGCGAGACTTGGACGGGTCGCGGCCGACCTCCGCGCTGGATCGAGGGCCGAGATCGAAAGCCCTTCGAGGTCTGAACTGGAGCCGGCCTCTGGCTGGCGTCGTCGTTTCTGGGCGCTGGTGCCTTGAGCTCGCGCCTGAGACAATGCCCCGCATGCATGAATGCATCTTCACCCACAACGGCGTCGAGTTCAGCGCAGACTACGAGGCCTGTGGCGACGTGCTTCTGGTCTTCCTTCCGGACGACTCTTCCAGGGAATCAAAATTGGGAGGTCGTGACCCGCACGCTGTAGCGCTGGAGCACCTCATGTTCTACGCACACACGCTGGAGGATGAGGCCAAGCGCTGAGTCTCCAGGTTACCCGCGCACCAGCAGCGTCAGCACGCCCAACACCACAGCCAGCAGCACGAGCGCCAGGGCGGCCAAGCCCACGGTCAAGGCCGGACTGCTGTCGTCGTCTTCGTCCCGCTCCCCGTCTCTGCTTTCCATCGTTCCTCCAGTGCACGGTCATTGGGTGATCCGGTGCACCAGTATGGGGCCGCTGCCGTGGATCATTCCTGAGCAGCCTTACATCCGTCTGAGTTGACCCCCGGCTAGGGTTCGACCCCGCTCCTCCTCGCGGAGAGAGTTGGGGGATGGCACAGAACCCGTTCACCGATCCCGACTACGGCGCCGATGCGCCGAGCGCCAAGTCTCAAACCAAGAATCCGTTCGCGGACCCTGACTATGGCAAGGAGCCGCCAGGTCGCAGCGCCACCGACTACGTCCGGGACGCGGCAGCCTGGGCAGCCAAGGGCGCCGTGGCGGTGCCAGAAGCTGTTGTCGGCCTGGCCGACATCGCCACAGGCGGGCGCGCGGGCAAGCTCCTGGAGAACGAGGGTGGCGCTGTGGGCTTCCGGCCCAAGCAGGCGCGCGAGGCCATCAACGAATGGCACTCTGACGCCACCAAGGAAGCCCAACGCAAATTCCAGGAAGCCGAGGGTCTGGGCGGCAAGTTCAAGGCCGCCGTTGAAAATCCGTCCAACATCGTCGGCGCGGTCGTTGAATCGCTGCCGGCCATGGGCGCGGGCGGCGTGGCGGCGCGCGCACTGGGCGCGGCCACGCGGCTGGGCCAGGCTGGTGCAAAGGGTGCTGCAGCAGCTGGTGCGCTGGGTGAGGGAATCGTGGGCGCGGGCTCGGCGGCAGAGCAGATCCGGCAGGAGACGGATGACGGCCTGCTCTCTCCTGGCCAGACAGCTGCAGCGGCTGCCACGGGCGCGGCCACGGCAGGGCTGGGGTATGCCGGCGGGCGCGTAGCGCAGCGGCTGGGCATTGGTGATGCCGAGACCATGCTGGCCCAGGGCAACAAGGGAATTGCCAAGCAGTTTGCCGATGACGCGGCCACGGCGGCCGCAAACCCACTGGTGCAGCAGCGCGCGGTCAAGAGCATTCCGACTCAGGTGATCCAGGGGGCGATTTCCGAAGGTTTCCTCGAGGAGTTGCCGCAGTCTGTGGCGGAGCAGATCTTCCAGAATCTGGCCTTGGGCAAGGACTGGTCCCAGGACGTGGATACGGCTGTGGTGCTGGGCACGCTGTCTGGCGCGGCCATGGGCGGCGGCGCGGCGGGGTATCGGGCGGCGCGCGAGCCGCGCGTGCCTGCAGGCCAGCCGGGCGATGCTGCTGCCCAGCCCCCGGACGCTGGCGCCGAGCCTGCGGGTCTGCCAGACGTTGCAACCTACGGCCCGGCCATCGACCAGATGGTGCGGCCGGAAAACCAGCAGCAGTACCGAGAAGCGCTGGCGCGAGCTCAGGACGAGACCCTGCCTCCCGAGGACCGGAAAGCCGCGGCGGACTCGCTGCACCAGGCTTTCAGCCCAGATCTGTTCCAGCAGGTCAGCGAGAACCATGCCGATGGAGAAGTGCCGTCTGGCCTGTCGACGGTGCGCGATGAATTCGTGCGGCAGCTGGCCGCTCAGCAAGAGCCGGTCATCGACGAGGCCCGGCTGCGCGAGCAGGACATCACGCCCGCCCCGCAACTGGATACCACGCGCATTGATGCCGCCATTGGCGCGCAGCGTCCTTCCGAGGAAATGGGCTTGGATCCTGCTGCTGGCTCGCTGTCCGCAGCTGCTGCCCTGGCAGTGGATTCCGGCGCGTCCGCCCAGGCCCAGCAGGCCACCGCTCTGGCCCAGGCCGCAGAGGAAGCCGCACGCGCGCCAGCCAAGAAGAAGGCCTCCGAGCGCCAGGTCACTGCAGACCCTGCCACAGGCGAGATTCAGGGCGGGGCCCTGGCCACCTGGACCGATGAAGACCTGTCGAACGCATTCCGTTCTGCGCAGGCCAAAGAGGTGCGCACGCCGTTGGCCCTGGAGCTGCAACGTCGCCGTGCCGAGCGCGAGAAACAGGGCCGCGGCGCCGCGCTCACGCCCGCCACCACATCCACCCCCCAGCAAGGAAGCATCGATGGCACACAAGCCGATCAAGCCCAGCCGCCGCGCGCGGAATCTTCGCCGGCAGCAGGAGCGCAGGGAGCGCCGGCTGCAGGTCCTGGCCCTGCGCAGGAGCTGACCAATGGCACCACCTCGTCTCAGCACGATGGCGCGCAAGCAGCTGCAGCGCCAGGCCCGCAGGCTCAAGCGCCAGTCCAAACCCCAGCCCAGCGAATCGACGCCGGGCGCGCGGCCTGGGCCAGCATGCCCACCGCAGAGCGCAAGGCCCTGGCCAAGCGTGTGGGCGGTGTAAACGCTGCCCTCAAAGGCAGTCTCCACGGCGCGCGCTGGGAGAACCTGAATGCGGAGCTGCAGCTCCGTCTTGCTGACGCCATGCAACCGCAAGGAGCAACCAATGATTCAACCGCACCTGCAGTACGGGTGGCAGATGAACTCCCAGCAGGCCCTGCGGCTGCTCCGGAGGCTGGGGGCAGTCAGCAGGCAGGACGCGCGCCAGATGCGCAGCCTGCTGGGCCGCGAGGTGGAAGTGCCGGACAGCCTGCTGCCGGCGTGCAACCTGCTCTACCTGGCCGAAGTGGCGCCAGCGAACAGACTGCCGCTGTAGCGCCTGCTGCTGCGCCAGCGCCCACGGCGGGCGAGCAGCAGGCCGTGGCCATCGCCAAGGAAGGGAACGACGCGCGGCGCGCCCAACTGCTGGCCGCCAGCGAGCGCTGGACCAGCATGCCGGCGGCTGAGCGCCAGGCTGTGGCGAAGGCCGCGAAGGGCCTGAACGCCCCGGCGCGGGCCGGCGCCCACACGCGGGCATGGGCGGACCTGGCGCCCAAGGTGCGCGACAAGCTGGCCGCCGCCATGCCCGATGCTGCTGCAGCACCTGCAGCCCGCACGCCAGCACGTTCCGTGGAAGGCCGCGACCTGGGCGACGGCTGGGCCGAGTTCTCCCGCGACTCGGGCTCCATAGGAGTGCCGCGCGCGGAGATGCCGCAGATCCGAGCCGAGCACCGCGGCGCCATGGTCAACTTCATGAATGCCCGCGGCATTGCTCACCAGGAGGAGAGCGTGCAGGCCTCCCGTCTCAAGCCCACGCAGGCGGAATTCAGCCGCGAGCGCGTGGCGCGGGCCAGGGGCTTCGAGGGCGGAAACCGCTCTATCCTCGTCTCGCGCGATGGGCATGTGCTCGACGGCCACCACCAGTGGCTGGCTGCGCGCGAAGCCGGCGAGGACGTGAAGGTGATCCGGCTGGATGCGCCCATCCGCGAACTGCTGGACGCCGCGCGCGAGTTCCCCAGCTCCACGACCAGCGAGGGTGCGGCCCAGGGTGCGGCTCCAGCCTCTGCTGCAGCAGCCAAGCCAAAGCCTCGCGGCGTCCTGGCCAAGAAGGCTGCCGCTGAGGAAGCGGCGCGCGCCGACTACTTCACCCCGGGCAACATCGTGAAGGGGTACGGGGATAGCCATGTCCGCGTGGTCTCGTACACGCCGGCCAATGCCGATGGCGTGTGGAGCGTGACGGTGCGCCAGGTGGAGAAGCAGGGCTCAGGTTGGGAAGATGTGCCGGGCGTGCGCGAACGCACCCATGCCACGCCTCCCAGCGCACGCGAATTGAAGGCCGGGCCGGTGGAGCGCACTGAGGAACTGCCATTCCGGCGCGCCGAGGCCGAGGGCCAGGGCCTGACCGATGACCAGATGGCCAACCTGCTGCGCATCATGCGGCCCGAGCCGACCGCGTTTTCCGATGCTGCGCGCGCCCAGGCCGTGGGCCAGGTGCGCGAGACGGTGGATGCGATCCGCAAGGGCTGGAGCAACGGCCCCGAGGTGGTGGTGGCGTTCGACATGAACGACCCGGCCGTGCCGGATGCGGCGCGGCGCGCGGATTTGCGCCAGCGCAGTGGCGGGGCCTCCGGAGCGCCCGAGGGCTTCTACTGGCGCGGCAAGGCCTACCTGCTGGCCAGCAAGCTGAACACGCCGGCCGACGCCGCCCGCGTGCTGCACCACGAGGTGCTGGGCCATCATGGCCTGCGCGGCATGTTCGGGCCGGAGCTGAACAAGATCCTCAACCAGGTGGCCACCATGCGCCATGCCGAGGTGGCGGCCAAGATCAAGGAATATGGCCTGCGCGGCGTCACGGATCTGAGCCGGCGCCACGCGGCCGAGGAGGTGCTGGCCGAGATGGCCGAGAAGACGCCGCAGCTGCATTTCGTGCAGCGCGCCGTGGCGGCCATCCGCAACTGGCTGCGGGCCAACGTGCCCGGGTTCGGGCGCCTGAAGCTGTCGGATGCCGACATCATCCAGGCGTACATCTTGCCGGCCCGCGGGTTCGTGGAGCGTGGGCAGCGTGCAGTCGCGGACCGCATCGAGCCGTCATTCAGCCGTGGCGCGGCCGAGATGTCGCTGGTGGACAAGGCCCGTGTTCTCCAGGGCGAGCCTGTGGCCGTGCTGCGTGGCGATGAGGCGCCGCAGGGATATCCGCTGCTGCGGGCCTGGGCAACCAAGGTTTTCAAGGATGCGGGCGGCCAGGCCGTCAATCCCGAGCTGGGCGCAGTTGTGCTGGACGAGCGTGCGGTGCGCGACAGCATGGCGCATGGCATGAACCCGTTCAAAGCTGCTGCATTTGCCGCAGTGCCTCGGATTCTTGAGCAGGGTGTTGTGGTCGCAGAGGGCCGCGCCAATGATGTGCAGAGCTACTTCGTCAGCGCGCCTGTGCAGATCAAGGGGGTAGATGACATCGTCACAGTGCTGGTGCGCCAGGACGTGAACAGCCGCCGGATGTACCTGCACAGCGTCATCACAAAAGAAAATCTCCTGAAGGCCAGGGATTCCGGGGCCGGTGCCGAAGCACCCGAGGAGCGATCCGGCAAGGTCACTTCAGGAGACGTTGCCAGTGTACTGCGGGGGCTGCTTCAGATCAACACGAGGGAGGCCGCGGGCCCGGATTCCGGAGAAGACCTCATGTTCAGCCGCTCGCGGCTTTCGGAGATCAAGGACAGTGCCCTGGACCAGCTCCAGAAAACGATGTCCCACCCGGGCAAGGTGTCTGTCTGGGACAAGACCATCGGCACCATGCGCCACCTGGCCGAGCGTGCGCCAGCCTTCAAGCCCGTCTACGAGACCGCCCAGCGCAACATCGATGACGTGTCCATGCTTGCCAACGATGCGGCCGACCGGGCGCCGCGCCTGCTGCCGCGCGTGGACACCATCGGCGACCTGGTGGGCAAGAATCGTAAAACCCCTGTCTCGGCGGCCGACAACAAGGCTGTGGCGAAGCCTCTCTTCGAGGGCACGCTGCTGTGGGGTCGGGACGTGGACGGCAAGGCCGTGCTGGTGGACGAGCTGACCAAGAAGTACGGCAACCTCCCCGCCGACGACAAAGCCCAACTGCTGCTGCGCGCCGGCCGGCTGGACGACCGCATGCTGCGCGCCTGGCGCGGGCTGCCGCTGGCCCAGTACGAAGCGCTGGTGAATTCTCGCTTCGAGAGCAAGATGCTCAAGGCCGGCGCGGTCTGGACGGATGCCGAGCTGCAGACGATGTTCGGCGCCACGCCCAACCAGATTGCCCTGTACCGCGAAGCCCGCGCGGCCATTGACCGCTCCATCGACATGACGGCCCGCGCGGACATGATGCGAGCGCTGGGCGACGAGTACGCCGGCCTGCGCGACATGGTGCTGGACGCGCCCAAGCTGTCCGATGCCCTGGAGCTGCTGACCACCACGCTGCAGGAGGATGCCAAGGCCAAGCCGGACATGGCCGAACGGCTGCTGCAGCTGAACAACATGGTGGTGGATCGGGCGGCCACGGCCAAGGACCTGCAGGACGGTGGGTATGCGCCGCTGTCGCGCTTCGGCCGGTACACGCTAGACGTGGTGGACCAGGAGGGCAACCGGCAGTATTTCGGGATGTACGAATCCAAGAAGGATTCCAACCTGGCCAAGATCCAGATGGCCCAGGCCTTCCCCGGCGCGGTGATCACACAGGGCACCATGAGCCAGCAATCCTTCAAGCTGTTCGCGGGCATCACGCCCGAGACGCTGGAGATCTTCAAGGACATGGTGGTGGGCAAGGAGGCCGACGCGGCCACTCGCAAGGTGTTCGATGAATACCTGAAGCTGACCAAGAACAACCACAGCGCCTTGAAGCGTCTGATCCAGCGCAAGGGCATTGAGGGCTACAGCCATGACGTGGGCCGCGTTGTGGCCAACTTTATTTACAGCAATGCGCGCCAGGGCGCGGCGGGCCTGAACGCGGGCACCATGGATCGCGCGATCAACGACATCCCGAAGGAGCAGGGCGAGCTGAAGGACCTGGCCATGGGCCTGCGCAGCTACATCCGCGATCCCCAGGAAGAGGGCCAAGCCGTGCGCGGCATGCTGTTCGCGCAGTACCTGGGCGGCTCGCTTGCCTCGGCCGTGGTCAACATGACCCAGCCCTTTGCGGTGACGCTGCCCTGGCTCAGCCAGTTCGGAGGTATGCGTGCGGCCAGCGGCCAGATGGCGCGGGCACTGAACGATATGCGTCGCTCCTGGATGGACAAGGGCTTCAGCTATGAGTCGGACTTGGCGCACGCCCTGCAGACTGCCGAGGACGATGGCGTGGTCTCGCCGCAGGAAGTGCACCAGCTCATGGCCCAGGCGCGCGGCGCGGGCGGCCTGCGCTCGGGTGACGGTACGCGGGCTGGCGATGCGCGCGCCGCGGCGGGCAATGCTTGGGAGCGGGCCAAGGTGGCCTGGGGCCAGCCCTTCGCCCTGGCCGAGCAGTTCAATCGGCGCTCCACCTTCATCGCGGCCTTCCGTATCGCCAAGGCCCAGGGCATGGCGGATCCAGGCGCCTTCGCGCGCAAGGCTGTGCTGGAGACCCAGTTTGTCTACTCCAAGGCGGCGAAGCCTGTTTGGGCACGCGGCGCCGTGGGCGGCACGCTGTTCGTCTTCAAGACCTATTCCGTCAGCTACCTGGAGCTGATGCAGCGCATGTGGCAGCAGGGCGGGCCCGAGGGCAAGCGCGCGGTGGGCTGGGCCCTGGCCATGCTGCTGCTGATGGGCGGCGCCGGCGGTGTGCCCTTCATGGAGGACGCCGAGGACCTGATCGACGGCGTGGGCCAGATGATGGGCTACAACCTCAGTTCCAAGCAGTGGCGCAAGGAGGCGCTGGCGGGCATCGTGGGCAAGGAGCTGGCCGAGTTCCTGGAGCAAGGTGTCTCTGGCCTGCCAGGTGCGCCCATCGATGTTTCGGGGCGCCTGGGCATGGGCAACCTGCTGCCAGGCACCGGCCTGCTGCTGACCAAGCAGAGCCGCGAGCGGGATCTGCTGGAGGTTGTGGGGCCGGCGGGCGATCTGGTGTCCCGCGGCTTCGCGGCAGGACGCGAACTGGTGGGTGGGGTGATGAATCTGGATCCGTCCGCAGCGGGCCGAGTAGCGCTGGAGGTGTCTCCCACGGCGGTGCGCAATGCGTTCAAGGGCGCGGACATGGCCGCCAGCGGCATGTACAAGGACACCAAGGGCTACAAGGTGATCGACACGACGCTGGCCGAGGCGGTGGCCAAGGCCATCGGGTTCCAGCCCAAAAGCGTGGCCGAGATCCAGGAGGCCAACAGCTTCATGCAGCGGTCCAAGAGCTTCTACAGCCAGACCAGCAGCGAGATCAAGGCGCAGTGGGCGGATGCGCTGTTCCGCAAGGATGAGGGTGCTCTGGCGCGCGTGCGCGAACGGCTGGCCGATTGGAACAAGAACAATCCGGAGCAGCCCATCGTCGTGAAGATGCCGGACATCTGGAAGAAGGTGCGGGAGATGGGCAAGGACCGCATTGACCGTATCGCGGACAACTCGCCCAAGGCGCTGCGTCAGCAGATGCGGGAGATGGCAGCGGAGGCGCGGTAGGACTTGCCCCTTGCAGGGTTGGCCTTGAAAGGGCGGCATTGGAAGACTGCGGGAATTCACTTCGCAGGAGCTTCCAATGTCGAACACCAGCTATCCGAAGGGCATGGAGAAGCTTCTCTCCGGCTCCGTCAATGCCTCCACCGACACCTTGAAGGCCGCGCTGCTGCCCAGCGGCTACGCCTTCAGTGTGTCGCATGAGTTCGTGAGCCAGCTCGGCTCGATCATCGGCACGGCCCAGCCCCTGCTCAACAAGACGATCACCGGCGGCGTGCTGGACGCGGACGACCTGGACTTCGGTGCCCTGGCGCCAGGTTCGACCATCGGCTCGGTCGTGATCTTCAAGGACACGGGCAACACTTCCACGTCGCCGGTGCTGTTCTTCCTGGACACCGTGACAGGCCTGCCCATGTCCACCAACGGCGGCGCCGTGACCATTCCCTGGGACAACGGCGTCAAGAAGATCGCGCGCATCAACCTGCCGATCTACCCGAAGGGCGCGGAGAAGATGTGGGCGGGCTCCATCAACTTCTCTGCAGACGACATCAAGGTGGCGCTGTTGCCCAGCTCCTACGTCTACGACGCTGCCCACGAGTTCTTACCGGACGTGGGTGCCGTGATCGGCGCGGCCCAGGCGCTTGCCGGCAAGTCCGTCGCGGGCGGTGTGTTCGACGCTTTCTCCGTCAACTTCGGTGCGCTACCCACCGGCTCCACCATCGGCAGCGTGGTGCTCTACAAGGACACGGGCACGCCGGCCACGTCGCCGCTGATCGCGCGCGTGACGGATGTGTTGGGCCTGCCGCTTGCAACCAATGGTGGCGGCCTGGTGCTGGGGTGGTCTGGTGGAACCGCGCGCATCTTCTCGCTGGTGCCGGCGTAAGGAGGCAGGGCCATGGACCTGTTTTCCAACAACGCCGAGACCAGCACGGTCTCGGCCCTGACCAACGACAGCGGTGATCCGGGGTACGGCACGATCGTGACCACGGGCGCGGGCCTGGACGGCTTTGCCAACCCCAGCGGGACGCGCTCCCTGCGCGCGACCATCACGGACGCCACCATGCCCGGACAGTGGGAGGTGGTGCGGATCCGCCAGATCGACGGCGTGAATCTTGTGGTAGATCGCGGGATCGAGTTGCCATGGGATGCCGGCGGCCCCATGGCTTGGCCTGCTGGTGCCAAGGTCAGCGTGCGGCTCACGGCGGGCATGCTGGAGTCCTTCATGCAGATGCAAGAGTCGGGCTTCTTCGGCCAGGTCCTGAGCGGCGCTGACCGGTTCGCGGCGCTCGGCTATCCCGCTCTCAAGAGCGCGTGGCCGCAATTGCTGGCGAACCCCACGTCCGACTGGCACCGCGCGGGCAACGGCCTGCCCATCGTGGGCGGCTCAATGTTCGTGGACCTGGGCACGCCGCCGGCTTGGGCTGCGGGCAACTTCGCCCACGGGGACGTGGTGGTGCCGGGCACACCCGATGGCTGCCAGTACTGGGCCTGCACCAACCAAGCGAACGCCGTGTATGCGGATGCGGTGCCGGACTTCCAGGGCATGGGCACGCATGTGCCGCTGGACCCCACCTATCCGTCGTTGGGCTACTGGGTGCCAGTGCAGATGCCGGTGGACCTGCTGGTGCGGCTGGAGGGCGTGCGCATCGTGGTCGAGGAGGTCGGGTTCATCGCCAGTGTGGTGACGGCCAGCACGCCGCCAACGGTCTCCATCGGCTCGGACCTCGGGTTCTCCGATGCGCGGCCAACGCGCTTTGCCAATGCGGTCTCGCTGTCGCAGATCACGGCCGGCGGCGAGTCCCACCGCATCCCCATCGCTGTCGGCGGGCAGTTGTCGGATTCCCTGACCTTCCGAGTCGACACGCCTGCTGCTGGTGGCCGGTTCTCGGGCCGGTTCTACTGGCGCGGGTTCTACGTTGAGATCTCATGAGCTATCCGCTCATCAACGGCGCCGCCATCAACGGCGAGGAGGCTGGCGAGGCCACGGTCGGCATTGACTTGGTGACCTTTGGCCAAGCCGTCGCCGTGCCTGCGCTGTTGGCAGCCGGCGCGCAGCCGATGGAGCTGGGCACGCCGCGCATCGTGCTACCCCTGCGCCCGCCAGGCCTGGATCTGGTGAGCTCCGGGCAGGCCACGGCGCGCTACAACACGGCCCTGCAGCCGCCGGGCATTGATCTCGTCACAGGGGGACGAGCTATGGCGGAGATGGTGCTTGAGGCGCAAGGCGCGCAGCCGCTTGAGTTGGGCGCGCTGCGCGTGCGCAATGGCTTGGATGCATCCCTGGGCATCGAAGGGCTGGACCTCGTTCGCACGGACTTCGCAGTCATCACGCTGGAGCAGGTCGCACCCGACCAGGTTGTGCAGGCCCGCAGCGGCCGCCCGCTGGAGATGGGCACGCCGGAGGCTCGGCCCGGCGCAGTGACGGTGCAAGCCGTCAGCGCGCAGCCCCTGGTGCTGGGCGCGTCGGGCGCAGGTATCCGGCTGCAGGCCCAGGGTGCGCAGGCGCTGGAACTCGGCATGCCCGCCGCGGGCATTCGCCTGCAGGCCAGCGCCGCCCGGCCTCTGGAGCTTGGCGTGCCGACGGTGGCTGTGGCGCTGCAAGTCGAGGGCATTGATCTGGTGCGCGCGGGCACGGCCAGCATCGCGCTGCCCACCGCGCAGCTGCTGGCCGCCAGCGCCTATGTCCTGGAGTTGGGCACGCCCGGCCTGCCTTCCACAACCGTCCGCGCACGCGCCAGTTTCCCGCTGCAGCTGGGCATGCCGGCCGTGGCCAGGGAGAACACATGCTGACCTACGAGAAATTCAGCGGCATCAACAACGTGCTGCCTGAGCACCGCCTGGGCGGTGATGCGCTGCTGGCGGCCGAGAACGTGGACATCGGGCTCACGGGCGAGGTCACACGCCGCGCCGGCATCACCCAGGTATCCGACCTCTGCCACAAGAACCTGCACCAGGGCCGCGGCTTCATGCTCGCCACGGTAGGCGCGCAACTGACAGCGATCCATCCCGACGGCACGCGCCACGTCATCCACCCATCCCTTGGGCCTGAGCGGGTCTGGTACTGCAACCTTCCCGACGGCCGCACGACTTGGACAAATGGCCTGATCCAAGGTGTGACCGATGGCTTGGTCAACCAGGAGCGCAGCGTGCCCACGCCGGCGGGCCTGGGCGCGCCAGACGCGGCCTTCGGGCAGTTGCACCCGGGCCAGTACCGCTACCACCTCAGCCATGTGCGCCTGGCTGACCGGCTCGAAGGCCCGGCCATCAGCTCTGCACCCATTGAGATCGCCGACGGTGGCCTGCGCCTGGACGGTTTGCCGGTGCGCGAGGGCTACGCCTTGAACGTCTACCTCTCCGGCCAGGACGGGGAGGGTGCCTATCTGGCCGGCGTTGCCACGGGCAGCAGCTTTGAAGTCAGCGGCCCCAATTCGACCCTGGTTCTGCCCTGCCGCACGCTGGGTGCTCAGCCGTTCCCTGTGGGCACCATCACTGCTGCGTGGCGTGGGCGCGTGCTCGTCGCCCAGGGCAATGTGCTGTGGGCCAGCCGGCCCATGGCGCCGCACCTTGCCGACTGGCGAGACTTCCGGCCCATGCCTGCGCCGATCACCGGCATCGTCCCCGTGGACGATGGCATCTATGTGGGCACGGCCGAGGATCTGGTCTTCCTGGCTGGGACCACCTTCGACCAACTGGCCTATCTGGAGCGCAAGACTGGCCCTGTGGTACCTGGCTCTGCCGTGCCGGCGCCAGGCCGCCATCTGAAACTGGGCGATGGCACCGGCTCGGGCCCTGCCATGGTATGCATCGCAGGCGGCGAGATCGTGGCCGGCTTTGCGGGCGGCCAGACAGCCAGCCTCACGGCCAACCGCTTCAAGACGCCGGTGGTCGAAGTCGCTGCCACGTTCCGCGTGGTGAACGAGATCCCGCAGTACCTGGCGGTGCCTCAATGACGATCTGGGACCCTTACACCTACCGGCCCGACGGCCAGGCCATCGGCGCGGTGGCCCCGCCGGCGCTGCGCGTGCACGGCTCGCCGGCCTCGGCCAACCAGCTTGGCATGGCTCAGGCGGCCTTTTACCGCTTCTGCATGATGGCGCGGCTGTCGGTCGTGCCCAATCCAGTGGAGGCCGGTCGGCTGCCCGACGGCACGGCCTATCGCATCGTGCGCATCGGCAACTCGACCACCATGGAGATCTGGCCGGAGGATGCGGCGAACGAGCGCGAGAGCGGGATCGGCATCACCATGGTGGACTTGCTAGGCGATCTTGTGCCGGAGCTCACGCACTCCAACGGGACGAGCCCGCAGCCCTTCATCCTCACGCCGGAAGTAGTTCCTGGCACTCGCATCTGTACCGGGCGCTGGCGTGTTCGCAAGGTCAACGGATACAACGGTGGCAAGGCCGTGTTCCAGACACGCCTGCCTGACCTCTACCTCACAGGAGTGGATGGGGTATCCACCTTCTTCCAGTTGCCGCCCCCTCCGAGCTTCGATGCCTTGGGCGGCACCAATATGCGCGCCTATCGCTATGGCACCTACGGGCCTGGATTCAGTGTCTACAGCGTGCGCCGCCCCGTGGCTGAGTTTCGATCCGACGCCGAGCCACTGCCATTTTTCCGCAAGCACTCCAATGGCTCCCTTTGGATCATGCAGGCCGTGGCCAAGTTTGCAGGGGGGCCGCAGCGCATCGAGTTGTGGGGCCAGCAGTACCGCCCGCCAGGCGGCGCAGTTGGGGAGTTGGTCGCCACGTTGCCCATTCCCGGAGGCCACACCGTCAAATGGGACTCGCTGTCCTCCAGCGCAGACGGCCAACGATTGCGCGCTGTGTTCACCACGGTATTGGGCAATTTCCTGCTCGTTGATCTGGCCGTTGGCGATGCCAGTCTTTCAATTGTCACCACTTCAGAGCGCGGCTCTCGCATCGAAGGATGGGAGGAATCCACCAACACCGGCACTGAGCTGGAGCCCAACATCACGGGCACCCGCATGGGCCCTATCTCCTTTGGCAATGCCACCTATGGCTATGACGGCAAGGGGCGGGATTTCGAGGTTCTGCTGGGTGGGGGCGGGAGGCTGGAGCACTGGACATACCGGGAGTCATTTTCGGGCGAAGTCATTGGTGTAGACCCGATCCGGGGGGCGATCACGCTTGAGAATGAGGGCCTGTTCCTGACGGGC
This sequence comes from Delftia sp. 11MD, assembly GCF_050907895.1. Classification (NCBI taxonomy): domain Bacteria; kingdom Pseudomonadati; phylum Pseudomonadota; class Betaproteobacteria; order Burkholderiales; family Comamonadaceae; genus Delftia; species Delftia sp. 11MD. The sequence goes on from NZ_CP194333.1 coordinate 2,281,557, forward strand.
GACTACTCGGATCCGGGGGGGCTCATCCGCATCAATGGTCACGACATCACATTCCCCAGCGTGGCGGGGCAAAGCAGTAGCGAATTGCTTGTCACGCGAACCGTCGCAGATGGCGTGACCCTCACATACGCAGCCTCCGGATTCATCCGAGACTGGGCAGAGTCGTGGCAGATGCTGCAGGTGCTGTTTTTCGATCCCACTACAGAGTTGGTGATCCAGGCTCAGAAGATTCAACGCGGCGACTATTCGGCGGTGTATGAATCCGCTCAGACATCTGACGGCAATTGGTATCCACTCGCGGTGCCATCCAGGCTGGAGGGCACGGTCTACACAAATCGTGGGGAGGTGCTCGTGCAGTGCCGGGGCCAGATCGTCGCCAGCATCGATATTTCAGATGCTGATCCCCACTATTTCGCAGTGTCGGCCGCGGTAGACCCCTGGACCGGCGCTGTCTGCGCCAATCTCATGCAGTACACGGCAGAGGACCGCCAGACGGTGCTTCGCAGCTGGATCTTTGTTGCCGACGACACCGGCGCTCGGGAACTGCACACCATCATGAAGATGCCGATGGACCACACGGCGCGCGTGCGCACCGACGAAAGCCTGATTTCCGTATGAACACCCTCGTCTGCAACACCCTGAGCGGCGCCGTGTCCGAGTACACGCGCCACGATTTCCATGCGTTGACACCGACCCATGGCGGCAGCGCCACGGGCCTATATGCCTTGGCCAGCGGTGATACCGACGACGGCCTGCCCATCGTCGCCGAGCTGCGGCTGCCAGCAACCATCCGCGAGAACACGCTGAAAAAGCACCTGGAGATGGTCTATCTGTCCATGCGGGGGCGCGGCTGCGCGCAGTTCGCGGTGCTTGGGCCGAACGCGGAGCGCTGGGCCTACAGCTTCCCCCTCGTGGCCTCCGGCCAGACGCGGTGCCAGCCAGGCCGCGGCATCCGCCAGAACTACCTGGGCTTCGGCCTGAGCACGCCGGCCGGCCAAACCTTCACATTGGACCGCATTGAAGTCGTGACGGTCTCGTCCAAAACCCGCCGCGTAGGAGCATGAAATGGCACTGGATCTGAACGGACCCGCCGAGATCGTCGAGGACAAATACGCCCGATCCGTCGCGCTGGCCGAGGCCGCGAACCGAGAGGCTGCGGCATGCGCCACGGCGTTGGCGAACAACTTCTACAAGCCCGGCCAGATCGACGTGCGCTGGCAGACGCTGGCAGCGCCCAATCTTCCTCCCATCCCCGACTTGCCACAGCTGCCCAACGTCACCTTTGATGAGCCGGAGGGTATGCCGGGGAGCCTGATGCTCCAGATGGACGACGTGCAGATCGACAGCTTCGAGGTCACGCCGCCGGAGCTGAATTTCGGCCAGGCCCCGACGCTGAACATCGGGCAGGCCCCGGCGCTGCCCGAGGTCCGCGACGTCGCTGTGCCAGATGCCCCAGATGTCTTGCTGCCGGACGCCCCCCAGTTCCTGCAACTGCAGACGCACACCTTCGGCGGCGTGAACCTGCACGAGGACTGGCTGGAGAAGCTGGACGACATCCCGACGCTGTCCGTGTTGCGGCCCGCGCCATTCCAGCACACGCCCGGGGCGAAATACGCCTCGCAGCTGCTGGACAACCTGAAGGCCTCCCTGAATGCGCGCATCCAGGGCGGCTCCGGAATCGCTCCGGCGGTCGAGCAGCAGATCTGGGATCGTGCGCGCGACCGCGAAACGGCCCTGGCGCTGGCGCGCGAGCAGGAGGTGTTGCGCGGCGCCGAAGCTCTGGGCTTCCCGCTGCCCAGTGGCGCGCTGGCGGGCCAGCTGGCGGACGCGCGCCGCGAGTTCCACGACAAGCTGTCAGGCCTGTCGCGGGATGTGGCCATCAAGCAGGCCGAGATGGAGCAGCAGAACGTCAAGGACGCCATCGCCCAGGCCCTGCAGTTGGAGACCACGCTGCTGGACGACGCCTACAAGCTGGAGATGCTGGCCTTCGAGACCGCCAAGATCACTGCCGACAATGCCCTGGCCGCCTTCAACGCGGCGGTTGAGCACTACAAGGCGTTGCTGGCCGGCTACCAGGCCTATGCTGCCGCCTATGACACGGTGATTCGGGCCGAGCTCAACAAGGTCGAGGTCTACAAGGCCATGCTGGCGGCCGAGCAGACCAAGGCCGACATCAACAAGTCCCTGGTGGATCGCTACCGCGCCGAGATCGACGGGAGCATGGCGGTGGTTGAGATCTACAAGGCCCGCGTGGGCGCGGCCCAGACCCTCGTCGAACTGGAGAAGGCCCGTATCCAGGCCGGCGGCGAGCAGGTCCGGGCCTTCGTGGCCACGGTCAACGCCGAGACCGCCCGCGCCGACATGTACAAGGCACAGGTCGGCGCTGAGGGCACCAAGGTGGAGGCCTTCCGCTCGCTTACCCAAGCGTATGCATCGAAGGTCGGTGCCCAGGCGGAAAAGGCGCGCGTCGAGCTGGCTCGGTATCAGGCGCAGATTGCCGCGAAGACACTGGAGTGGGATGGCTGGAAAGCCCGCTTGTCTGCGGCCAGCAGCCGCATGGAGGCCGCCGCGCGCCAGTCCTCGATCGTTGTGGACGGCTACCGCCTGGGCGCATCGGCCGCGGAGGCCCAGGCCGGCGCGTACATGCGGCGTTGGGAAGCAGATCTCAAGCAGTACGAGGCGGGCACAAACCTGACCTTCCAGGTTGCGAAGGCCAACAACGATGCAGCGATGCATGCCAAGGACGCGCAGCTGGACGCGGCCAAGGTCGCATACACCACTGCGGCGCAGCGCGTGGCCAGCGCTTGGTCGATGGTGTCCACCACGGCGGGCATCGACGGCCGTGTCAGCTGGAACTACAGCGGTCAGATCTGATGCCGCCCCCGGCTAGGGTTCGCTTCTTGGCGCCCTGGCCGGGACACTGCGGAGCATGACGACACCGGCATGCCTCAGCTTTTCGATCTATCAGGGCGCCACCTTCCGCGAGGAGCTGGAGCGCGTGACCGTGCCCTATGTGGTGCGCGAGGAATGTGGTCGTCTGATGGATGCGTGCACAGGCGCTGCCGTGCCCGACGCCGACATCACCCGCGAGGACTACACCGGCTGCACGGCGCGCGTCCAGCTGCGCCGCGAGGTCGATGACCCGGAGATCCTGCTGGAGCTGAGCACGGCCAACGGCGGTATAGAGCTGGATGGCGCCTGGTTGCGCCTGCTGATGACGGCCGAGCAGACGGGCGCCTTTGTCTACGGCGACATGCCGCCAGGATGGACCTCGTGCGTGGGCCAGGTCGAAGTCACGCGACCGAATGGCGACGTGGAGCGCCAGTACGAATTGCGCTTCGGGTTGTATCCGGAGGGCACCAGGTGACCACCATCGTTTCCAGCCGTCCAGGCCCAACCATCGTCGAGCGTGAGACCTCGATTGTGGTGATGCGCAGGGGCGGAGAGACGGTGGTGGTGCGGCAGCCGGCTCCCCGGGCCGTTGTTGTGACCCGTGGAATTCCTGGTCCGCGCGGTCTGCGTGGAGTGCCTGGGCCGCCCGGCGGCGCCACCACTGTCAAGGTCGGCCTGCTGCCCATCAGTGGCCACAGCGTGGTGGCCTGCGACAGCGCTGGCGAACTGGTCGCAGCCGACGCTACCAATCCTGCGCACCGCGGCGCCGTGTTGGGCGTGGTGGCCGATGCATACAGCCCTGGCGACGACGCCGTGGTGCAGACCGGCTACGTCCTTGAGCACGCCGGCTGGACCTGGGCGCCCGGCCCGGTGCTGGTCGGGCTTTCGGGGCAACTGGCCCAGGCCCCGCCCGCTGGCGCGCTATTCGCTCAGGTCATCGGCCAGGCGCTGTCTTCCACCCGCGTCCTCATCGACATCAACCCACCAATCACCCTTGCTTGAATAGGAGTCCACCATGGCTGGCAAGAAATTTCTACGTCTCGTCAACAACTTGGTCACCGAGGTGCTGGGCATCCAGACATCGGCTGGCGCGGCCAATGCCGGCGACATCGTGGCCCTGGATGATTCGGGCCGTATCGACAACAGCATGATGCCCGTGGGCATCGGCGCGGACACTGCCGTCATCGCCGCCAGCGAGGCACTCGCGGCCGGCGATTGGGTTAACGTGTGGAACAGCACGGGCGCCAAGGTCCGCAAGGCCGACGCCACCACGTCCGGCAAGGAGGCCCACGGCTTCGTGCTGGCCGCCGTCACCAGCGGTGCCAACGCTACGGTGTACTTCGAGGGCACGAACACCCAGGTCACCGCCCAGACCCCTGGGCCTGTATTCCTGCAGACCACTGCGGGCACGGGCGGCGCCACGGCGCCCAGCGCATCGGGCAACGTGGTGCAGCGCCTGGGCGTGGCCGTGAGCACCACCGCCGTGAACTTCGAGGGCGGCGTGCCCGTAGTTCTGGCCTGATTCACCATGGCTTCTCGGCGTCCCTTGGTCAACGTCAGCGGCAGCATCCGCGAGCTGCCCGCGGGCGACAAGCTGCCCGGCGTGCGCGAGCTGCTCACCGCCGCGCGCACATACTACGTGCGCACAGATGGCAGCGACAGCAACACAGGACTGGCCAATAGTGCGGGCAGTGCATTCCTCACGATCCAGAAGGCGGTCGATGTCGCGGCTGCTTTCGACAACAACAATTTCGACATCACCATCTTGGTGGGGCCCGGAACTTACGCTGCGGGGGTCGTTCTCCGCGAGCATGTTGGTGGCGGAACGATTCATGTACGAGGGCTAAATGCAGACCAAACCAGCACAATTATTTCTGTCAACAACGGTTCGTGTTTCCGGGGTGTAGAAACCCGCTATAGCAAATACAAAGCGACGTATCTAACGCTGCAAACTACAGGAACTGCCGGATATCCAATTCTTTTGGAAGGTGGAAAAAATTATTTAACTATCGATCAGATAAATTTTGCGGCGGCAGGTCGCACGCATATGTATATTGCGAGTGGAAGTATTCTCAATGCGCGGGCGGCTACATACACGATATCTGGCGCGGTTGATTCGGGTTGGCACGTCGAATGCGTTGATCAAGCAACATTCCTGGGACTGCTCTGCAATGTCACTCTGACTGGATCGCCATCCTTTGGATCTGGTGGCTATGCACGCGCAGCTCGTAATTCGTTGGCTCAATTCCATGCCTCTACATTCACCGGAAGTGCTACGGGGCAGCGCTATTTCACGGATACAGGGTCCGGCATTTTTGTGAACGGAGCAGGTTCCAGCTATTTGCCCGGCAGCACAGCTGGCTCCGCAACTACGCCAGGGTGGTACGCATGACGACATACCAGCTCACCGGAGAGGGGTTCGTGTATCGCTGGCAGGACGGCGCACGCGCGACGATACCGCTTGCGGACGATCCGGGCCTGCCACCGAATCCCGATGCAGTCGAATACCGCGCCTGGCTCGCGGCCGGCGGCGTGCCGCTACCTGCCGAACTGCGGCCGGCAGCCGAGATCGCGGCGGGCCTGCGTTTGGCCCTGGCCGCAGAGTACCGCAAGCACATCCAGGTGATCGCCGCAGGCTACCCCCTGAGCGAGCGCGAGAGTTGGCCCGTGCAGACGGAGGAGGCGAGGGAGTTGGAGGCTGACCCCGCAGCCGCAACGCCCTGGATCGACGCAGCGGCAGCCGCGCGCGGTCTGGATCGCCTGGTGCTGGCCGAGCGCATCCGCGAGAAGGATGACGCATACCGGCAGGTGCACGGCCTGCTGACGGGCACGCGCCAGCGCATCGAGGACCAGATCGATGCGGCGGCCGACGACGCCCTGGCGCTGTCGCAGATCGATGTCGCGGCCGGCTGGCCTGCGGCCCCCGTGTAGGGTTCGCCAGCGCGGCCCGGCCCCGGAATCATCGGGGCCATGAAAACTGAAACCCTCGACACGCTCGCAACGGCAGGCAGTCGCACCACCGGCGGCGGGGCTGTCGTCGGCTTTCTCGGCTGGCTCGCCTCTTCCCAGGCCATAGGCTTGCTGGGCATTTGTATTGCGCTTCTGGGCACCTTGGTGAACTGGTACTACAGGCGGGAGGCCAGCCGGCGTGCCACGGCCAGCCGGCAAGAGGAAGCAGCCGAGCATGCGCTTCGCATGGAGCTGATGCGCAAGACCGGCATTCCGCTCCGGCCAGTGCACGACGAGCCTGAGCACTCTCCAACCGACATGGGGGTGTTGTGAGCAAGGCCCCGCGCACCGCCGTCGCGGCGCTCACCATCTCGGCCGCCGGCCTGCTGGCCACGCTGGGCGTGGAGGGCTTCCGGTCTGACCCGCACATCCCGACACAAGGCGACCGCCCGACCATCGGCCACGGCTCCACGGTCTACGAGGACGGCACGCCCGTGCAGTTGTCGGATCCACCGATCACCCGCGAGCGAGCGCTGCAGCTGGTGCGCAGCCACACATCCAAGGACGAGGCCATGTTCCGGGCCAGCCTGCCGGGCGTGGCCCTGTACCAGGCGGAATACGACCTCTACCTGGACTTCACCTACCAGTACGGCATAGGCGCCTGGCGCACCAGTCGGATGCGCACGCGGCTGCTGGCCGGGCAGTTCGCGCCGGCCTGCCAGGCGCTGCTGGACTATCGCTTCATGACCAGCCCCAAGCGCGAGGGGCCGGGCTGGGAACCATACCAGTGGGACGCGGCAGGCCGCCCGAAGCGCTGGCGTTACGACTGCAGTACCCCAGGCAACCGCGTCTGCCGCGGCGTCTGGACCCGTCAACAGGCGCGGCACGCCGCGTGCATGGAGGCCCAATGAAATCTCTCCTGATTGCCGCAGGCTTTGCACTGGCCGGCTGCACCGTGGTCCCGGCTGGCACCGCGCACCAGGCCTGCCGCGTGATCGAAATTGCTGCCGCTGAAGCCGAGATGGCGCCGGCTTGGTATGTCAGCGCCGGGCAGGTACTGGAGCGCTGCGGCGTGCCCGATGCCCGCGAGCGCGCCGAGGCATCCGCATGCGCGGCCCAGCGTCGCAATGGCTACGACTGCGAGGCCCAGCCATGAACCCGATCCTCTGGGCAATGTGGTGGTACTGGTGGAGGGGTGGGCGGTGATCCCCGCTCTCTACACCCATGTGGCCGCCGCCGCTGTGGCCGCCGTGCTGGCATGGCAGTTCCAGGGCGCGCGCCTGGGCGCCGAGCTGGCCGAGGCCCGGCTGGAAACCACCACCCAGCAGCTGGCCACCAGTACCGCGCAGCGCGCGGCCGACGCCCGCGTGCGCCAGGCCGAGCAGGCCATGAACACCAAATACCAAGGAGCCCTCAATGCCGCCCGTGACCGCGAGGCGCTGCTGCGCCGTGATCTTGACCAGCTGCGCACTGTCTCTGACGGCCTGCGCGAGCAATCCGCAGATGCCGCCCGCCGACTTGCCAGCGCTCCCCCTGCTGCCGTCATTGAGTACGCCACTGCCCTCGGAGTCGTATTTGAAGACTGCCGCGCAGCGTATGGGGACATGGCAGCAAAGGCTGCAGGGCACGCAGCTGATGTCCAAACCCTCGGCGCCGCCTGGCCCGTGATCCCATCCCCGAGCCTGCCGGCCGCAGGCACCACCCCCAACCACTGACATGGCATCCACAACCATCAAGTATTTCGCCCACGCTCACCTGCCGGCCAAGCTGCAGGCCGTGAGCAAGCCCGTGGGCCTGCTAGCCGAGCTGCTGGAAAAGCAGCTGCCCGATGGCCCCGAGAAAAGCGCCGGCATGCGCAAGCTGCTGGAGGCCAAGGACTGCTTTGTCCGCGTGGCCCTGGACATGCCCGAGCCGCCCGCGAGCAAGCTGGCGCCCCACCAGCAGCGCGTGCTGGACGAGAAGATGGAGCGCGATCAGGAAATCACCCGCCTGGACACGTTCATCCGCGAGAACGCCGCATTTCCCGCTCTGCCCGCCGACGAGCAGGCCCGCCTGCGCCGACAGCTGGACGTGATGCACGAGCTGTCCACGATCCTGGGCGAGCGCATCGCCAATTTCTGAGCCAGCCGGCCCGCACCGGCCGGCTGCCGGGCATTGGAGATTCCCGTGAAATTCGCCTTCAATACCACCCCCAAGATGATCGCCACAGCCGTCGCGGTGCTGGGCGCCGTGCTGGCACTGGCCGCCTACAAGGTGGGAGCGTCTCCCAGTGGTGCCGCACTGCCCGTCTTCGTGGGCGTCTGCGCTTTCCTGGTCCTGCTGTTCTGTGCCACGCAGATCAACCTGGCGTTCCAGGTGCCCAGCCAGCCGGCGCCGCCTGAACCCCGCGAGCGCTCCCACCGTCAGGAGCTGGAGCTGGCCATGGCGCACGGGATGGGGCCTCTGGTGGCCAATCCCAGCTACGCGGGCAAACGAGTGGGCAGCAACATCCGCGAGGCACTGGACGCCATGGAGGTGCAGGCCGCCGTATCGGCTGTCAGTTGCAAGGGGGCCTATTGCGGCGCGACAGACGGCCGCCACTCGCGCGAATGCATCGCTGAAGCAGGTGCGACGCAAGGCTGGATTCCTATGGACACCGACTATGCAAGCTGCAGCCCGTCGCGTGTGACTCCAGCTGACATCGAGGCCGAGATCGCTCGTGAGCACTACTTCACCGCCGAGCAGGGCGCCAAGCATCCTGATGGAGACGCAAAGCCCTACGACTTCGGCGATGTCTGGAAGAGCAGCAACCTGGGTGCCTTGACCTTCTGCGTGCTGGTCCTGAAGAACGGCACCAAGGTGGTCGGCATCAACTACGGCGCCATCGACCCGGCGCAGCACGACGCCGCCCGAGGCCGCCAAGAGGCACGAGCCCAGGCCGTGGAGAAGGTCTGGGAACTGCTGGGCTTCCGGCTGCGCGACAAGCTTGCGGCTGGCGCCTAAGCCGCAGGCGCCGGGTCAGCCGGCGCTATCGACACAACTGAGCCGTCGATTGCGACCATTTCGCCTTTCGTCGCGGGGTCGGCTTCGAGCGGCACGCCCCACATCAGACCTGGGTGCCCGCCTTTGTGCATCACATGGTCCAGGTGATACAGCTCCTCCGGGGGCAGCCGGAAGCGCTGCGGATACTTGTCGCTGCCGTGGGCCTTCCAGTGTCCCTGGAAACCCTCCACGACGCGCTGGTGGACTGTGTGCTTGGGATGTGTCGGATCGATTGCCATGGGCGGCATTGTGCCGTGCTCAATCCTCCGGGCATCGCTCCGTGGCCCAGTCCAGTGCCGCCTCGGCCGATTCGTGCGGCCCGTCGAATGCCCTGATGCCGCGCTCATCGTCCCAGAGGGTGCCGGTCCATCGCCTCGCAGCAGGGAAGGGTAGGCGGCCGTAGTCCACGACGCAGGCATACCAGCCCGGCGTGGTCGGCTGGCCGCCCCAGATCAGGCCGTCAGCCATTGCGCGCCGGCAGGATCTGGACCGGGCCGAGGCCGCTGTGCACGACCTGGCCGCCTGGGCCGCGCACCACGAACCAGTCCCTGTCCTCCTGCTCGATGCGGTAATCCTCTGGTCGACCCGGAAGCAACTCTTCCTCTGGCTGGCCGAACCAGGGGTGCATGCGGAGAATCGTCGGATAAATCAGCGGCGGGTGCATGACTGTCTCCTATCAGCGTGTGAACGGCATCTCGCGCCCTTGCTCTGCATGCCACTGCCTTGCAACGCTGGGTGTCTCGGAACGAGGAGGCAGTGTCTCGGGTAGCTTCGGAGTGAAACGGGCGGCATCGAATTTCTTCAGCGGCGCGGCGTCGAGGGAGGTAATGGGGCGGATGAGCCACATCTGCTCGTATTCGCAGATGCCGTCGGCTGTGCGCGCGCAGACATGGCCGCGCCACAGCATCGCGTCCCCCAGGACGTCAAGCAGCACCGGCTCTGCCAAGCGAGGCCCCGGGATTACATGGGAGCAGCTCCAGTTGACCCAGACAGTGGCAACACGCATGTTGCGGCGGCTGTTGTTTGTCTTGCCGTTTTCATACTCGACGCGCAGATCGCCCCGGACGGGCTCGGGCCAGTCCTTGGGCGCCAGGCGGAGGCCGGCGCGACGGAGTTCTATGAGTTCGCAAAACACTGTGCAAATATACAGCTATAGGACTGGCGTCAAAAAAGTTAGCATCCACTTATGTGCAATCGATATAAGTCTCCGCGCGAAGATGAGATTGAGCGCATGTGGCGTGTGGGCCGCCAGAATCCGACCCGATGGTGGGACGCTGAGGTCTTCCCGCGCGGCACGGGAGCGTTCGTGCGCCGCGCACAGGACGACACGGGCTACAGCCGCGAGCTCGTCGCTGGGCAGTGGGGTCTCATCCCGTGGTTCGCGAAAGAGCCACGCCTGAAATTTCCGACCAACAACGCGCGCAGCGAGGAGCTGGCAGCCAAGGCCAGCTACAAGCACCCGTGGGCGCGCGGGCAGCGCTGCATCATCCCGGCGACGACGTTCGATGAACCCAACTGGGAGACAGGGAAGAATGTGTGGTGGCGGTTCGCGCGCGCCGACGGCGACCCGTGGGGCCTCGCCGGGCTCTGGAACACCTGGACCGACCACGCGACGGGCCAGGTGTACGAGAGCTACACGATGCTGACGATCAATGCCGACGCGCACCCGCTCATGTCGAGGATGCACAAGCCGGACCCCAAGCTGCCGGCCGACCGCCAAGACAAGCGGAGCGTGATCCCGATCGAGCTCGCGGACGTGGACCAGTGGCTGGCGGGCACTGTGGCCGAGGCCTCGCAGCTTCTGCGTGTGGCGCCGGTCGAAGTGTTCAACGCCGGCCCTGTTGCCTAAGATTTGAGCGCCAGTCCCAGGGCGCGACTGGCTCAGGATCGGACCACAACCCCACGCGCTTGGCCTTGGCCTCTGCCTCCGCGAATTCGTACTGTCCGCGCTCTTGCGGCGTCTGCTCGCTGGAGTAGTAGCGATACCACCATGCCATGCCCTGCGTGACCATGGCCAGGCCAGCGTCAAGCGTGCGTGGGCCATTGGGCGACGATGCCGGCGCGACCCAAACGCTGCAGACGTGGCGCTTGTACCTGTCGATCTTGTTGCAGCGCAGCTCGGCTTCCTGGCGGTATGTGAGGTCGCTCAAGGCTTGCTTGGCGCGGGCGCCGAACGGCTGCCGACTCTCAGGAGCATCGATCCCGCCCAGGCGAACTTTGATCTGTTGGTACTCGCCCGGCTGGCCGCAGCGGGCAGTGAGGGTGTCGCCGTCGCTGATGCCGACGACAAGACAGATGAGGGTAGCTGCGAGCATGCTGAATTCTGGGATGAATTGCGCTTACAAAATGATGCAATAAGCCCGCGATTTCTGCAGCGCCGAGCAGATTGCCATAGGTTGCCACGGCTTGTTTTTGGAAATTGGGAAATTCACACCGGATTCACGCAGCCCAGCCACAAGGCGCGTGGATATTGGGTCGGACGCGGGTTCAATTCCCGCCAGCTCCACCATCCAAGACACCGCCACACACTGAAGACCTCAGTGTGTGGCGGTTTTTTCTTGCCTGTTCGTTGCCTCGCGCCTGCCTCAGTGGCTGTTCATGTCGGGCATGGGCTGCTGGGACAGTTCCTGGATCAGCGTCAGGCGGAAATGTGCCAGGGCCTTGGCTCCATGCTGTATATGGTTCAGGTCTGCCACTCCGCCGATGCCTGACACCAGCAGTTCGGGCTTGGTCGACAAAATGACTTCTATGAAGTGGTCGGCCAGTTCTGCAGCCAACAGCGTGTCCGAGTTCTGTTTGCTCATGTGTGCTTCCTCCTGGTGATGGAAGCACATGGTATGGCATCGCGCCTGAATATGGCTGGCGATCAGATGGCGAGGCTTGCGCGGTCCTTGCCTTCTATCCACTTGGGCGGCTTTCCGCGGCCTGTCCAGGTTGCGCCGGTTTCGGGGTTGCGGAATTTGGGTTCGCCCACGCTGCGCTGTCCGGTCTGGCGAGGTTTGATCCTGGCGGAGGGGAAGACATCCTCTTTCGTCAGGCCATATTGCTGCACCATGGCCTTTGCTTCAGTGATCGCATCCGTTCTTGCGTGCTTGATCAGAGCGTCGATCTTTTTCTCAAGATCGGCTTTTTGTTGCAGCAGGGCTCTGTAGTCGGATGTCATGGCGATGATGATTTTCAGTGGGAGATGCGCGTGTATATCACGGGAATGAATTTTTTGTAAGTTATGAGTAAGAAAAAGAGTGTGGGAGTGTGCGGACGCACGAAAAGCCTCCAGCGACGTGGCGCGTTCAAGACGGGTGACGAGGATGGTTTTGGCGACGAGGCGCGCCCAAGAAAAAGGCCAGCGGCTTGCGCTGGCCTGGGAAGAAAGAGCCGGTGCCTTTTTGAAGGCTTCCTGGGGGAATGAGAGGGAGGGAGGAGGAAATGCCCCAGGGCCGGCAATGAAACGATTCAGAAACTGGGTGCAATGATGCATGCCGTGTGGGGAGTGGCAGATGGGTGAGCGGCCAGTCTGCGCGTAGGACGCGGGAGCATCCGCCGAGTCACAGGCTGGTCATGTCCATGCGCGATAAACCGAAAGTTGCGCAACCACGGGGGGATGCGCATTATTTTTTATTGCACATCCATGTCCATTGTCCGCACGCTGATTCCGTTTGTATTCAACCCGGCCAATCCGATGAGTCCGCCGCTGCAGCGCCATCGTTGGCGTCTGTATGGTGCAGGCCTGCTTCTTTCGGCCTCCGCCGGCGTATGGGCGCAGGTTCCTTTCACCGGCACCTATGCGCAGAATTTCGACACCCTGGCCGCGTCCGGGACGGGGCTGGCCTGGGCCAATGACAGCACCCTGCCGGGCTGGTTTCTCTTCAACAGAAACCTGGCGGGCATCACTGCATATGCGGCAGGCAATGGCGCGTCCAATGCCGGCAGCTTCTACAGCCTGGGACTGGATGCGGACCGTGCATTGGGTGGCGTGGCATCGGGTGGAGCTTACTTTGGCAGCCCCTCCCAGGGTGCCGTGGCCGGCTGGATTGCACTGGCGATGCGCAATGACACGGGCGGCGCGGTGGATGGCATCAGCCTGCGATTCAGTGGCGAGCAATGGCGCAATGGCGGCAACACCTCCGAGCAGCCCATGGAGCTGGAGTACGGCATGGGCGCGACCTTTGCCGATGTGCCTGAATGGCTGCCTGCCGGTGCGAATTTCAATTGGAAATCGCCGATCGCTACCGGTACTGCCGCCCCGGTGGATGGCAATGTGGCCGGACGGGTGAATGATGTGGGCGGCGATCTGCGCGGTCTGGGCTGGGCGCCAGGCGCCACGTTGTGGCTGCGTTGGGTCGAACTCAATGATGTGGGCAACGATCACGGCCTGGCCGTTGACGATGTCTCCATCGCCCTGGCACTGCCCGATACCACGCCACCCACAGTGCAGGCCACCATTCCTGCTGCGGCGGCAACCGGGGTGGCGCTGAATCCCGAAATCAAGCTGAGCTTTGATGAGGCGGTGAAACCCGGTAGCGGCAGCTTCGAACTGCGCCAGGGCAGCACCGTGGTGGCAATGCTGCAGGCTGGCGATGCGGCGCAGGTGAAATTCAGTGGCTCGACCATCACGCTCAACGCGGGTGTGCGGCTGGCGGTCAATACGTCCTACAGCCTGGTTCCCGTGGGCGAGCCGGTGTTGGATACCTCGGGCAATGTGTGGACCGGCACGGCGCTGGGCTTCACGACGGGGGGCGAGCCGCCCATCACCAGAATTTCTGCACTCCAGGGTTCCGGCGACCAGTCTCCCCTGGTGGGGCAGAAGGTGACAGTGAGCGCCGTGGTAACGGCCTATATGCCAGGGTTGAGCGGCTTCTTCGTGCAGGAGGAGGAGGCGGATTCCGATGGCGATGCTGCCACCTCGGAGGGCGTCTTCGTCTATTACGGCAATGCGAATCCCGGGGTGGATGAGGGCACGGTAGGCAAGCTGGTGCAGGTCTCCGCCTCGGTGAGCGAGTTTCGCAACCAGACCCAGCTCAGCGCCGTCACGGACTTCGTGGTCCGTGGCGCGGCCGCCTTGCCGGAGCCCGTGCGCGTCACGCTGCCTGTCAGCGACATGGGGCAGTGGGAGCGTCTGGAGGGGATGCGTGTGGAGGTCGCGTCCGCCACTGCGGGCGGCAAGCTGGTGGTGAGCGACAACCGCACGCTGGGCCGCTACGGCAATGTCACGCTGTCTGCCGACGCGCCGTTGGCGCAGTACACCGAACTCAATGCGCCCAGCGTGACGGGCTATGCCGCCTATGTGCAGACATTGCAGCGCAGCCAGATCATTCTGGATGATCGCTCGGGCGCACAGAATCCCGCCTCTGTGCCGGGCCGCGGCGGACAGTCTCTGTCGGCCTCCAACACGCTGCGTGCCGGCGATGGCGTGGACCGTGTCATCGGCGTGCTCGATCAGTTCTCGGATGCAGCTGCCAGCGAGCCGTATCTGACCAGCTACCGCGTACAGCCCACGCAGACGCCGCAGTTCTCCGGGGCGGCGCGTCCCTCGGCTGCTCAGTTGCAGCAGGCTGTGGGGGCGGCATCGCTCAAGATTGCCTCGGCCAACGTGCTCAATTTCTTCAACCTGACGGGCGCCACCAGCGGCTCTTCCCAGGTGATGTTCAGCACGCCCCTGGGCAATCAGCAGGGCATTCGTGGTGCCAACAGCATTGCCGAGCTGGACAGGCAGCGCGCCAAGATCGTGGCCAATCTGCTGGGGCTGGGCGCCGATGTGTACGGCCTGATGGAGGTGCAGAACAACGGCTTTGGCCCGGGCAGCGCCATCCAGGATCTGGCCGACGCCTTGAACGCGAGTGCGGACAAGCCTGCCGGCGCCGTGTATGCGGTGGTCAAAGCGCCTTTCAGCGAGGCTTCAGGTACGGTGGCGGGTGCTGGCACGGATGCGATCACCGTGGCCATCCTCTATCGCAGCGATCGTGTCACGCCGGTGGGCAGCGCAGCGGCACCCAGCGTCACCACCTACGACGCCTTCAACCCAGGCGTTGGCGGCGCTCGCGTACCGATTGCACAGACTTTTGCGGTAGGCGGCAGCACGGAGCAGTTCACGCTGGTGGTGAATCACTTCAAATCCAAGGGCAGTGTGCTCAGCAGCCCGGGCAATGCAGACGCGCTTGACGGCCAGGGCGCCAACAACGCCGCGCGTGTGAAGACGGCCGAGCAACTGAGCAGCTGGCTGGCAACCCGGCCCACAGGCACGACCAGCCCGCATGTGGTGCTGGTCGGGGATTTCAATGCGTACTCTAAGGAGGACCCCATCAAGGCGCTGGAGGATGGCGGCTACGCCAAGGTGTCTCAGGGCCTGTCCTATGCGTTCGATGGAATGTGGGGCTCGCTGGACCATGTGCTGGTAAGTGCCAGCCTGCAGCCGAGCGTGGGGCGCGCGGTCAAGTGGGCTATCAATGCCGAGGAGCCTGAAGTCCTGGACTACAACCTCGAGTACAAGTCGCTGGACCAGCAGGCCAGCTTCTATGCGCCGACGGCCTATCGTTCCAGCGACCACAATCCGATTTTGCTGGGTCTGAATTTAGGTGGGCAGGCGCCATCGCTCAGTGGCTTGCCCGCCAATGCGCAATCCGTGGTGGTTGGCCAGGCGGCCGATCTGGCCGATGTGCAGGTGGCAGATGCCGACAGCCCTGTCGTGACGCTGTCCATTGTTGCCAGCAACGGGCAGGTGCTTGGACTCGAAGACGCCGATGCCGCGCAGCCGGGCATACAGTTGCGCGGCAGCCCCGCTCAGGTGTCGGAGCAATTTCGCTCCGCCGTCTATCTGGCATCGGTGGCCGGTTCGGCCAGCTTGCAACTGAGCGTGAGCGATGGGGTCCATGCGCCTGTGACTGCCAGCTATCCGTTGCTGGCGGCTGCTGCAGGTCCTGTGGACCAGGCCAACCGCTTCAACATCACCGGGTCGGGCCAGATGGCGGTATCGGGCGAAGTCGCCGGCGGCGGTATCAACTGCCGCCTGGCCGAGCCGCCTCAGGTGATGGCGGCGCCTGGCACACCGCGTCCGGGGGCTGTGGTGCCCCACGGACTGCTGAAGCTGAATACCGATGGCTGTGATGCGGGTGCGCTCGTGACTGTCAAGCTGACCTATCCCAGTGATCTGCCCAGCGGTGCCGAGTACTGGAAGTGGGGGCGCACAAGCGACAACGCCACGCAGCACTGGTATCGGATACC
Organism: Delftia sp. 11MD; assembly: GCF_050907895.1. Classification (NCBI taxonomy): domain Bacteria; kingdom Pseudomonadati; phylum Pseudomonadota; class Betaproteobacteria; order Burkholderiales; family Comamonadaceae; genus Delftia; species Delftia sp. 11MD. Next base: position 2,297,637 of record NZ_CP194333.1, read on the forward strand.
GGCAACGCTGCAGGGGCGCGTCGTCTCCTTCGTGCTGCGCGATGGTGGCCTGGGTGATGACGATCTGGTGGCCAACGGCCGGGTGGAAGATCCCTCTGCACTGGTTGTGCCTGCTGCGGCGGTCGGCGGCGGCACGCCAGCGGCGATTCCTTTACTGAGCGAATGGGCTGTGGCTCTGCTGAGTCTGATGATGGGCGGGCTGGCCATCCGTTTGCGCCGTCGCGGTTCCTGATCCGGCAACGGGAAAGGCCCGGCTTGCGCTTGGCGCGGGCCGGGCCTGTTGCATTGCGCGAAGGAAATCTGCAGTCAGGGCATTGCCTGGATGCGATGGAGTTCAGAGAAATTTGGCGTGCAGTCGCAGGCCGGTGCGCGATGGATGCGCGATGGCAGTGTTGAGGCGAAGAAAAAGCGCCTGCTGTGGACGCTGCCTCAATGCAACTGATGCATTGAATATCCAGAAATGATCGTGCTTTAAAAAAAGAGCCTGGCTAACCGGCATACCGCTGGCTGGCAAAAACGACTGCAGGCTGAACTGGCCTGACGAGTCGCCCCACGATGAAACTGAACTGCTGCAACACCATGAATGCTGCGGCATGGGTTGAATCATATACGCAAACAAGAATCATTCTCAAATAAACCTGTGCTTTTCTCTGGAATTGAGAAAAAACTTGCCTTTGTGCCCGTTTCGGTTGTTGCCAGGGCGCCTGAGCGATCGTCGTCAAGAAAAAACGCCCCGGCTGCGGAGGCGGCCGGGGCGCTGAATGGAGCGTTCCATGCGATCAATCCAGGAAGGACACATGCTAAGAGTTTGAAATGAGAGCGCTGGCGTCTGGCGCCTCCGGTCCTTCCTGGTTGTCAAGTGTAAATTGAAACAAGGTGCTTGACGGAGCTAACTCGGGTGAAGTTGCATGCAACTGAGTCGTAAATCCTGTTTTTCACACGCCATCGTGAGACCAGCCATGCAGTGGGAATGCAAAAAGCCCGCTTGAAAGCGGGCTTTTTGCGGGTGATGTGGACGATGGCTCTTACGCGACCATCGTTTTACGGCAGAACGTCTCTGCGGCTGTCACCGTTGTTTTTTTCGTCGTAGTGCACGACGCGCCGGCGTGAGATACAGCATTGTCTGCGCAGACAACCGCGAGATTGTAGCATGACCGCAATTTCAGCTGGATCGAGAACATGCATTGCCACCAAAGGATGAAACCATGAACGAAATGACGCAAAGGCTCGAGGGCCTCCTGGCGTCCGGCAAGGACTCGGCTTTGATGCGCTGCACGTTGGGCAAGGCGTATCTTGATGGCGATGCGCCTGCTGTGGCGCACTCGCACCTGCAGCGCGCCACTGAACTCGATCCCGGCTATTCGGTGGCATGGAAGCTTCTGGGCCGGGCATTGCTGGCGCTGGACGATGCTTCGGGGGCTCGGCAGGCGTGGAGCACGGGGTTGGCCTGTGCGCAGGAAAAGGGAGATGCCCAGGTCGTCAAGGAGATTGGTGTGTTCCTCAAGCGGCTGGACAGGCAGCAGTCCGCCTGAGTGCGGCAAGCGCGGGGTCACGGCTGCAAAAGGGCCGCTCTGGCCAGCGCGTCGGCCTCGGTGTTGCGGTGACGAGGAATCCAGCGCAGTTGCACATGCTCGAACTTGGCCAGCATGGCGCGGGCCTGATCGAAAAGGTCGGCCAGCCGCACGATGGGCCTGGTGGGGCGGGGCGATGGCGCCAACTGCTCTACCAGGACGCTGCTGTCCGTGAAGATGGCCAGCCGGCGAGCCTGCAGGCCTAGCAGGGTCTGCAGCACAGCCATCAAGGCCCGCAGCTCGGCTTCGTTGTTGCAGCCTTGGTCGGGGCAGACCTGGGACAGAAGCTGCCGTGTTCCGTCGGGCGCCGTGATGACGGCTCCCAAGGCCATGCGACCCGGGTTGGGCAGTGCGCTTGCATCAATGTATGCAGTCCACAGGTCAGTGTCGGTCGGAGAAGGGCCAGAGTGGTTTCGGCGGGATGAAAGCTGTTCCAGAGGCATGTCTGCATCATGCGGCAGCAGTGGGAATCTGACCGCATTCCTCATCGGATTGGACGGGACAATGCAGGATTGCAAATCACCGAAACCGAAGAAGGCTGCGAATGATCAGGATTCTGGGAAAGTCATCGTCCATCAATGTGCGCAAGGTGCTGTGGCTTTGCGTGGAGCTGGGAGTCTCGTTCGAACAGGAAGAGTGGGGTTCGGGCCATCGGTCAACGCAGGAGCCGGGATTTCTTGCACTCAACCCGAATGCCATGGTTCCCGTGCTGCTTGATGGGGCGCTGGTGCTGTGGGAGTCCAACACCATTTGCCGCTATCTTGCCGCGCGCCAGGCTCGGCATGACCTGCTGCCTGCAGCACCCGCAGAGCGCGCACGCGTCGAGCAATGGATGGACTGGCAGGCGACCGAACTGAACAACTCCTGGCGCTATGCCTTCATGGGATTGGTGAGAAACAGTCCGGAGCATCAGGATCCTGCGCTGCTGGCCAGCAGCATGGCGAACTGGCATCGCCACATGCGCATGCTGGAGGAGCAACTGTCGCGCACAGGCGCCTTTGCTGCAGGCGCGCAACTCACCCTTGCCGACATCGTGCTGGGCCTGTCTGCCCACCGCTGGCTGTCTGCCCCGATGGAGCGCCCTGACTTGCCCGCAGTCCGTGCGTACTATGAGCGGCTTTGCGAGCGCCCAGGCTTTCGCACGCATGGTGCCAACGGCATGCCTTGATGGCCGCCTGGTGCTTTCTGCGCGACAAAGCCCGCCGGAATGTCCTGCGGGCTTTGTCTTTTTAGGGAAGGTCAGGAGGCAACCCGCACCAGCACCATATCGGCCTTCGGGCCTGCTCCACGGGTCAGGACCGGGTGGACGGTGTCATTGGTGAAGATGAGCTGGTTGCCTTGGGTGATGCGTGAGGTCACCGTATATTGCGCCGCAGGATTGAGACGATTGGGCTCCACGGGCAGCTTGTAGCTGAACGGGGGCTTGAGGCCCTCAAGCCGCACGGATTGCTGAGATATCACGGGGGCGGCGGCATCGGCGCGAGAGGTGTCCTGCAGCTCCACAACCAGCACTGCATCGGACGGGAGCGGCATGGGCTCTCTCAGATCGACCGTGCCCATGACGGCGGTGACCGGCGCGTTGGGCGAGGGCTGGGACTGGGCACATGCGCCCAAAAGTGCGGCGGTCATCACGATGGCGAGAGAGGTTCGGCGCTGGAGGATGTTGGGATTCATGGGAATTCCTTCTTGATTGGAAAGGTCCCAGTCTGGCTTGGCGCATTCTGGAGGGCTGTAGGAACGGGTTCCACAGAGGCTGCTGCCATTTCCCCAAAGTCGCATACGCCGATCTGCGGTCGGGTTGCCAGCCAGGGCGACGGGCGTGTGAAAGATCAGGTCGCGCCGGCGCATGAAGGACGCTGCCAGACAGTCCACAGGGTTTCGGAGGGGGCTGCATCGTTCGAAGCCTGCGCCATGCCAAGAGCGATGGGTCAAGCGTCCCGATCTATTTGCTTTACTTCTCATCAATCCGCCGCTCCTCTTTGGGTGGTGAATCGTTCTTGCTTTTGCCATCGCTCGCCGCAGGCGAGAGACCGTTTCTTTTGACGTGTCTGGGCAACTCTCCCCACATCGCGGCTGCCGAGGGCAAGTCATTGCAGCCCGAGGGGCTGACTCCTTGGCGCGAAGAGGTGTGCGCAAGTGTGCAGAGGTGCGGCAGCGATCGATCTGGGCAGCCGCCGCGTCGGCCACGGAGCCTCGCTCCACGGCTGTGGGGTGCCAAGCGGAAGGGCTTCTCTGTCCCAGCACACGGCGGTGGAAAGTTTGTGCTTTGGGGTGCGGAGCATTTTTTGAATAGAATGCGTTTTTGCTAGCATGCATCCAAAGAAAAAGCCATGACATCTGATTACAAGACTCTCCTTCAGCAAAAGGCCGAGATCGAGGCTCGCATTGCAGAGGTCCTCAAAGCCGAAAAAGGCGGTGCCATCGCCAAGGTCCGTGAACTGGTCCAGCAGTTCCAGTTGACCCAGGAAGACGTGTTTGCTACCGGTAAGCGCAAGTCTCCTGCTGGCACAGGTGTGGCCAAGTACCGTGATCCGTCTACTGGCGCAACATGGACCGGCCGGGGCAAGCCTCCCGGCTGGATCAAGGACGCAGCGGACCGAACCGCTTTCGAGATCTGAATCTGATCAAGGGCCCGCAGTCGCGGGCCTTTTCTTTTGTGGGTCCCCGTGTGGTTTTGATCGGCCGGCAGCTGTCCGGGAAAGGGCGACTGAGCGCTGTCTTGCCCGAAGGTCTCCCAGACCGAGCTGGACATGTGGAAGAGCGCGGTAAAGGTATCTCTCGCGGACCATGCCGCTGGCGCTGGCAGTGCGTCCACCGCGTATTACTGCGCAGCATCTGCTGCCATGCAGGCCTGCAGGCCAGGCTTACAAGAAGATCCTGTACGTCCTGCCTGGCTTTCACTGCATATCCTTCGCAGGCGTAGCCCGGATTTATCAAGGTCTCCAGCATGGACAAGGCTCCTGTATTCCAGCTTCCGAAATGGTCAGGGCTGTGCTTATCTCATCTGGCAGAGCTTTCAACCCATCGTGAATTTCATATGGCTGCCTTGTCTCTTGTGCCTCGCGGTGATTTCCCATGCCTTTCGAGGCAGCTTGACTCCATGCAGGCAAAAAAGGACCCTGGGGGCCCTTTTGCTGTCCTGGCCAGCCCATTTATTGCTGAGCCTGCTCTTCCGGAGTAATAGGCCCATGCTCAACCATTCCTAACCCTTGTGAGCCTTTGAAATCATGTGGTTGGCGAATGCGAGCAGCGGCGCCTAATCAGCAGTTGCGCGCACGCTGGTGCGAAAGGAAAAAGCGCAGCATCTCGGCGCTGGCGTCGATTCCTCCCGGCGCGGTGTAGCTGCCCGCTGCGCTGCCGCCGGACCAGGCGTGGCCTGCGCCATGCAGTTGCCAGTGCTCGATGGCGGTACTGCCATCGGCTGCGATATAGGCAGAGCGGGTGAACCGTTGGCGGTTCGGCGCATGGCCCTGGCTGACGCGAGGTGCGCCTGTGGGGCTTTGCGCGCTGCGTGCAGCATGCACGACGGCCGCACCGTTGTCGTGATGTACCGTGGTGTCCGCGTCACCATGAAACACGATCACTGGACACACGCTGGGGCCGCTGGCCGAGCCAGATGCTGCGCCTCTTCGCATCGCCTCGAGGGCTGAGGGCAGATTGGACGCGGCACCGGCGGCCAGGCCCGAATGCACGCCCACGGCGGCGAACAGCTCGGGATAGGTGCGTCCCAATATGTCCGCCATTGCACCTCCGGCCGAAAGTCCGGCGACATAGACCCGCGATGCGTCCGCGCCATGGTCGGCCATCACCTGGCGCGTGAGGCCTGCCAGCAGTGCGGGCTCGCCCCGGCCCCGTTGCTGGTGCTGGGCTTTGAACCAGTTCCAGCACTTTTGCGAGTTTGCATGCTGTGTTTGTTCGGGATAGAGCACCAGTACGCCAGCGCTGCGCGCCTGGTCATTCATGCGCGTGCCGGCGGCGAAGTCTTGCGGCCCTTGGGTGCAGCCGTGCAGCATGAGGATGAGCGGGCGCGGTCCCGCTTCGAGGGCACTGCCTGGCGGCACGTACAGCCGATAGGCCAGCTGCCGGCCTCCGTGAGAGTAGCTGCCGAGCAGCCATTGCTCGTCGCTGGAGGTGCCTGCCTGCGATGTGCCCGCAGGCACGGCGAGTTCGGGCGCATCGTCGATGAAGCGGGCTTCGGCATCGACGATCCAGCCTGCATCCCGATGACTGGTTGCGGCTGGCTTGTCGTGGGGTGTGGGCGCACTTTGGCCTCGCAGCGTGCGCTGAATCAGCTCGGTGGCTTCCAGCAGATGGCCGGTGCGCGTCAGGCGTGTCGCCTCGCCCAGCATGTCTTGAAAAAGCTGTTTCATGGAATGGTTCTCAGGTAATGCGGCCGGCCAGAGCGGCACGAACGGCGGGGCTGGCCTGGAGCGCTCCCAGCACCGTGATGGATTCGATGGTTTCGGCGGCAAGCTGCGCAGGCACGTCCTGCGCGATGCTGGCCAGGCCCAACACGCGGATCTGCAGCTTTTCCCCGGCAGCCTGCACCCGCATGAGATCGGCCTGGGAGAAATGCTGCATCCCAAGGACCAGCATCTTGCGGGCGACGACCTGTTGCACCGCGTCCGCATGGCTGCGCAGGTGATTGCGTATCGCTGTGCGGATGAAATCGCTGCGGTTGGCGTAGAAGCCTTCGGCGACCAGCAGGTCGATCTGGCCCAGGTCTACATAGCCCAGATTGATGGTGAGCTTCTCGGATTCGCTCACGCGAGGGTTGGAGGTGGTTGTGTTTGCGGCCATGGAACATCCTTATGCCATCCATATGGATGGTTTAGGGATGGTTTCAAGGCCTGGCGTTGCAATTTGACGCGGCATGTCGTGGGGTATCCGGCGGACGGCGCTGCAGCGTGTGAGTTGCAATCATTGCCCTGTCACGTCTGAGCCGTAAGGTGGCGGAGCCGGGCACGGCGTCCGGCGTTCCTTGGTCATGCGACAGGAGGCTTCATGCCAGACTTGCAGGCAGGCTTGCCGAGCGGCACAAGCGTTTGGTGCCAGCCCGGCGAGCGGTTCAATACCTGGAGTCATCTGGCAGCCCTGCTCGTGGGCGTGGTGGCCAGTGTGGGCCTCATCTGCGAAACGGTGGCCGGCGGCGATGCGCGCAAGATTGCGGGCTCTGTGGTGTTTGGCCTCTCTCTGGCGGCGCTGTTCGGTGCCTCGGCCCTCTTTCATGGCTGCACCGGGGCACGCAAGCGTTTTTGGCAGCGCGTCGACCACGCCTGCATTTACCTGCTGATTGCCGGCAGCCACACGCCCTTTGCCTTGATGGCGCCCTCTGGCTTGTGGGCTTGGTCCTTGCTTGCCGGTGTATGGGCGCTCGCATTGCAGGGCGCGATACGTGCACTTGGTTTCGATTCGCCGCCGCGCCTGTCCCTGTACATCAGCCTTGGCTGGCTCAGCTTGGGGGGCGCGGTGCCGATGGCCTTGCGCCACGGTGCGCAGACCCTGGCCTGGCTGCTCGCGGGCGGACTGCTCTATTCGGCAGGAACGGTGTTCTACCGAAGCCTTTCGAGCATGCGCCATTCGCATGGCATCTGGCACCTGTTCGTGGTTGCCGGCAGCGCCTGCCATACCGTCGCGGTGGTCGGTTTGCTGGCCTGAAGCGAGGGCTCGTGCTGGCGGCGCTGCGTTGGACGCTTTGGATTCTGTTAGACAAAAGCCCCTGGCTCTTTCGAACCAGGGGCTTGAATCATTTGGTCGGAGCGGCGGGATTCGAACTCGCGACCCTCTGCTCCCAAAGCAGATGCGCTACCAGGCTGCGCTACGCTCCGACTAAAACGCTATTGTAGCGTCAAAAAAATGGGTATTTTCGCAATGTGCGAATTTTCTGTTCAACGCGATCCAGGGCCGGGGCCACGGTTGGCCAGGTGGCGGAAGGTGATGCGGCCCTTGGTGAGGTCGTAGGGCGACATCTCCAGCGATACCTTGTCGCCAGCCAGGATGCGGATATGGTGCTTGCGCATCTTGCCGCCGGTGTAGGCGATCAGCTGGTGTCCGTTTTCCAGCGTCACACGAAAGCGAGAGTCAGGCAGGACTTCCGTGACGGAGCCTTGCATTTCAATCAGTTCTTCTTTGGCCATGTGTTCAATCTCTTAGGTCTGGGTCGGTTGCGGCACTCATTTGTCGGAACCACGAAAACCTTGCCTGGCCCACAGAACATGGGGTACGTGGTCAGGCTGAAAAGGCTGTGGATGTTCTGCGCAAAAGGCGCAGACCGGACAGAGGACCAGGTCACAACGGTGTCGCAAAGACGAAGCCCGGCAACACCTAAACTTCCTGATTCTACAGTGTTGTATTCGTCGCCGTGCGGGCGGTGTTCAAAGCGGCCATCGTACGCAAAACACAGGTCGGATTCGTGCTGGGACGGCGAGGCTTTTGTCATCCGCGTGTGATGAGATGGCCTCGAAAAACGTGTGCGAGGCTTTGGGGCGGTCCGGCCAGGGTTGAAGGCCGCGGTAGCCGAGGAGGGGCGATGGTCGCGGGTTGGCTAGAATCCGCCCACAGCTTCTATTACTTTTATAGCAAAACCTCGATGTCTGATCGACTTGCCGTTCTCTCCCAGTATCTTTTGCCCAAGCAGGCGCTGACTGCCGTCATGGGGCGCCTGGCCCAGGCGCGTGCGGGTGACCTGACCACGGCAGTCATCCGTCGCTTCATTGCACGCTATGGCGTGGACATGTCGGAGGCGGCCGATTCCGATCCTGCGGCCTATGCCAGCTTCAACGAGTTCTTCACGCGGGCGCTCAAGCCCGGTGTGCGGCCGCTGGCTTCGGCTGACTGGGTCTGTCCTGTGGATGGCGCCATCAGCCAGATCGGCGCCATCGAGGGCGAGCAGATCTTCCAGGCCAAGGGGCACAGCTACAGCGCCACGGCGCTGGTCGGCGGCGATGCGCAGCTGGCGCGGCAGTTCGACAACGGGCATTTCGCCACCATTTACCTGAGCCCGCGCGACTACCACCGCATCCACATGCCCTGTGCCGGCCGGTTGCGTCGGATGATTTATGTGCCCGGCGAACTGTTCTCGGTCAACCCGGTCACGGCGCGCGGCGTGCCGGGCCTGTTTGCGCGCAACGAGCGCGTGGTCTGCGTCTTCGATACGGACCACGGTCCCATGGTGCTGGTGCTGGTGGGGGCCACCATCGTGGGCAGCATGGGAACGGTGTGGCACGGCATCGTCAATCCGCCGCGGCCCGGTCGCATCCAGGACTGGCGCTACGACGACCAGTCCATCGTCCTGGGCCAGGGCGAGGAAATGGGGCGCTTCCAGCTGGGCTCCACCGTCGTCATGCTGTTTCCCGCATCGGCAGGGCTGCGCTTCAACGCGCAGTGGACACATGCCGCGCCCGTGCGCCTGGGCCAGAAGATGGCCGGGCGCGGCGAGGCCTGAGTCTCGAAGGATCGTCGATGAAAAACCGGGCCCAGGCCCGGTTTTCTGTCAAAGAATCCAGCTCAGGGCTTCAGGGCGCCGCTGTGTGGTGAACATCGAGGGTGCGATGCTCAGCCGCTCTGGCCTGACGGGGTCTTCATGGCCGACCAGATAGACCATCAGTTCACGGCGGCGCAGTATGACGTGGCTGACCTTCTCGGCCTTCCCGTTCTGTGTGACTTGCGTGCCCGGGCGGAACAGCGGCATCTGGAAGGTGAAGCTGCGCGGATCGGCCGGTGGCGCGACGGCAGTGCTGGGAGGGGCTTCTAGAGTGGCAACCATAGGCTTGATGTGCATGAGTGGACGCTGCCCACCTTATCGGCACTGCCGCGCCGAACTGTAGGGTCGCCGGGCGGCGACCACCAAGCTCAGGCGTCCTGATGGGAAACGCCGAGGATGGCGTGCAGCCGTGCGCTGGTCGTCGTGTACTGCAGCAGCGGTTTCTCGCCCTGCAGGTACTCGGCGGCGGCAAAGGCCGCCATGGTGGCTTCGTGGAAGCCGCACAGGATCAGCTTGTGCTTGCCCGGGTAGCTGACGATGTCGCCGATCGCATAGATGCCTGGCGCATCGGTGGCCTGGGTTGCAGGGTTCACCAGCAGCTGCTTGCGCTCCATGGCCAGGCCCCATTCGGCGACCGGGCCCAGGCGGGGGGAGATGCCCAGGCAGACGACCAGTTGCTGCGCCGCCAGTTCATGCTCCTGCCCTTCGCCATCCATCCACTGCACGGCACGCAGCAGGCCTGAGTCGGCATGCAGTTGCGTGATCTGGCCGATCACCACGCGGATGGCGCCGCTGTCGCGCAGCTCCTGCAGGCGCTCCAGCAACGGCGCCGAAGCCTGGAAGGCGTCGCGGCGGTAGAGCAGGCAGGTGGTCTGGGCCTTGTCGGCGCAGGCAATGGCCGCGGCCACGGCCTCTTCGTCGCCACCGTGGACGATGGCGGTCCGGCCGCGCACCATTTCCAGATCGGCGGGATGGTAGTGGAGCTGGCCGGCAGCCAGCCGCTCCACGCCGGGCACCTTCAGCGCCTTGGGCACAAAGGCGCCCACGCCAGCCGCAATGAAGACGCTGCGCGCATGCAGTTCAAGGCCTTGCGAGGTCTGCGCCAGCCAGCGGCCATCGTCCATGCGCTGCAGCTGGGCGACCTGCTGGGAAAGGTGCAGTTGCGCGTCCATGGGCGCGACCTGCCGCTGCAGCAACTGGACCAGTTCATGGCCCGTGCACACCGGAATGCCGGGAATGTCGTAGATGGGCTTGTCGCCGTACAGCTGCGCGCACTGCCCGCCCACATGGGGCAGGGCATCGACGACATGGCAGCGGATGCCTTGCAGCCCCAGCTGGAACACCTGGAACAGGCCCGCCGGGCCTGCGCCTATGACGAGGGCATCGGTCTGGATCGGTTGCGCGCCGGAGGTGTCTTGCATGGGCTGCGCGGCTTCAGCGTTCGAGCTGGTCCAGCTTGCCGGGCTTGCCGTTCCAGTCGTCGGCGTCGGGCAGCGAGGCCTTGCGCTTGGTGATGCTCTTCCAGCCCTTTTCCAGCGACAGCTCGGCATTGAGCTTGATGAAGGCGAGCTGGTCGGCGGGGACGTCTTCCTCGGCAAAGATGGCATTGGCCGGGCATTCGGGAATGCACACGGCGCAATCGATGCACTCGTCAGGATCGATCACGAGGAAGTTGGGGCCTTCGCGGAAGCAGTCCACGGGGCAGACATCCACACAATCTGTGTATTTGCACTTGATGCAGTTTTCGGTGACGACGTGAGTCATGGGAGTCTTTTATTTGCGGTGTGAATGTCGGTATCAACCCGGGATTCTAGAATTTTTCGGAACACGGTCCTGCACATGCAAGAGATTCTGGCGCGGACTGCTGCGGTTTTCTGAAAGCCCACGAGCCGGCATGTGCCGGCTCGCGAAGCGGGACTGTCCAGTTGCTCAATCCAGCAGTGCAGCGCCTGCGGTAGCGTGGCTGGCCGTGTCCACGAGGATCAGCGCACCCAGCTGGCGGGCCTGGGCGAAGGGCGCCGCGGGAATGCTTTCCTGCAGCAGCAGCTCCACGCGGCCGATGGCGTTGGGCTCCAGCTGGGTGGCCTCTTCCTGGGCCAGCGTGTGGATGTTCAGGCGGTGCACCACGCGGCGGGCCTTGGCCTTGATCCAGCGGTGGCCGTGCAGCGCCAGGTAGGTGCGGCCGGGGACCAGCGGCTGCTCGTCCATCCAGGCCACGGTGGCGGTCAGCTCGCGCTGGCTGGGCCATGCCGGCTGTGTCCCGGGGGAATCGAAGTCGTCGTCTGCCACTGCTGCCGCAGCCACCGGGGCGGCGACGATCCAGTCGCCGCGCGAGACATCGACCTCGCGGTCCAGCGTGATGCCGGCCGACAGGCCCGCGTCGATGGAGCCGGGAACGCGGGCATGGTCCAGCACCTGGGCAATCACGGCCTGCTGGCCGCTGGGCAGGATCTGCACGGCGTCGCCCACGCGTGCGCGGCCTGCGGCCACGCGGCCCCAGAACACGCGGCGGCCCTGGCTGGTATCGGCCGAGGACGAGAATTTCTCCACCCACTGCACGGGGAAGGCCAGCGCCAGGCCGGTGTCGGTCGGCGTGTTGGGCAACTGCTCCAGCAGTTGCAGCAGGCTGGGACCGTCGTAGCCGGCCCAGCCGGGCTCGGCGTTGACCACATTGAAGCCCTTGAGGGCCGAGACGGGCACGGTGGCCGCGGAGGCGATGCCGGCCTCGGCCGTGAAGCGCTGCAGCGCGCCACGGATGTGGACGAAGGCCAGTTGCGGGTCTTCGACGGCGTCGAGCTTGTTGACGGCAAACACCAGCGAATGCACGCGCAGCAGGTGGGCCAGCAGGCTGTGGCGGCGCGTCTGCGGCAGCAGGGTGAGCTGCGGGTTCTTCCAGTCGAGCTTGGTGGCATCGACCAGCACCACGGCGGCGTCGGCGCTGCTGGCGGCGGTGACCATGTTGCGCGTGTACTGCTCATGGCCCGGCGCGTCGCCGATGATGAACTTGCGGCTTTCGGTGGCGAAGTAGCGGTAGGCCACGTCGATGGTGATGCCCTGCTCGCGCTCGGCCGACAGGCCGTCGGTCAGCAGCGCCAGGTCGGTCTCGCCGCTCTTGGTGACGCCGGCGAGCTGGTCCTGGAGCACGGCACGCGTGTCCACCAGCAGGCGGCCGATCAGCGTGCTCTTGCCGTCGTCGACGGAGCCGCAGGTGATGAAGCGCAGGGCCGAGGCGTTGGAGGCCTCGGTGGCGGGGGAATCCGCAACGGCTGCGCCGGCGGCAATGCTTGCGGTGGTCATCAGAAATATCCGTCCTTCTTGCGCTTTTCCATGGAGGCTTCGCTGGTCTTGTCGTCCATGCGTGTGGCGCCGCGCTCGCTGACATCGGCGGCCAGGGTTTCGAGCACGATGTCGGCCGCCGTGGCGGCATCGCTTTCCACGGGGCAGGTGCAGGTGATGTCGCCCACGGTGCGAAAGCGCACGTCGCGCACCACGACTTCCTCGCCGTCGCGCGGCGGTGTGAGTTCGGTCACGGGCACCAGCAGGCCGCGGCGTTCCACCACTTCGCGCTTGTGCGTGTAGTAGATGCTGGGCAGGGCGATCTGCTCGCGCTCGATGTATTGCCACACGTCGAGTTCGGTCCAGTTGCTGATGGGGAACACGCGGAAGTGCTCGCCGGGGGCCAGACGCGTGTTGAACAGCGTCCACAGTTCGGGGCGCTGTGCCTTGGGCTGCCATTGGCCGAAGCTGTCGCGGTGGCTGAAGATGCGTTCCTTGGCGCGGGCCTTTTCCTCGTCGCGGCGCGCGCCGCCGATCAGGGCGTCGAAGCGGAATTCATCGATGGCCTCCAGCAGCGTCACCGACTGGTGGACGTTGCGGCTTTCGCCCGGATGGGCCAGGCGCACGGTGCCGCGTGCCATGGAGTCCTCGACGCTGCGCACGATGAGTTCGGCGCCGAGCTCCTTGGCGCGCAGGTCGCGGAAATCGGTCACTTCCGGGAAGTTGTGGCCGGTGTCGATCATCAGCAACGGGTAGGGGATGCGGCCCTTGCCGAAGGCCTTTTCGGCGCAGCGCAGCATGACCAGCGAGTCCTTGCCGCCCGAAAACAGCAGGGCGGGGCGCTCGAAGGCGGCGGCCACTTCGCGCAGCACGAAGATGGTTTCCTCTTCAAGGGCGTCGAGGTGGCGGTTGCTGAGATGGCTCAGCACGGAGGTGTCCACACGGGCGTTCATTTCTTGGTTTCCAATCAAATCGGTGTCAAACGCTGTTGTTTCACTTCTTGGCGTGCAGCCCGCATTCCTTGGCCGCTTCGTCCTCCCACCACCAGCGGCCGGCGCGGAAGTCTTCGCCAAGGCTGACGGCGCGCGTGCAGGGTGCGCAGCCGATGCTGGGATAGAACTGGTCGTGCAGCGGGTTGTAGTCCACGCCATGGCTGGCGATGTAGTGCCAGACATCGCCCTGGGTCCAGTCGGTCAGCGGGTTGAACTTGGTCAGGCCCTTGGTCTCGACCTCGCTGCGGTCCACGGCGGGCACGTCGGCGCGGGCATTGGACTGCTCGCGGCGCAGGCCCGTGATCCAGGCGCTCTTGCCGGCCAGCGCGCGCGCCAGCGGCTCCATCTTGCGCACGCCGCAGCAGGCCTTGCGCAGCTCGATGCTGCGGTACATGGCGTCCTGGCCGTTGTCGCGGATGAAGTGGATCACCGATTCGAGCTGCGGCCGGTAGACCTTGACGCTCAGGCCGGGCAGCGACTGGGTGCGCTCCAGCAGGGCCAGGGTCTCGGTGTGCAGCGCGCCGGTGTCCAGCACGAAGACGGGGATGTCCAGGCCCAGGCGGTGGATGATGTCGGTGATCACCACATCCTCGGCGCCCAGGCTGGAGGCCTGCGTCACGGCCTCGGCGCCCAGCGCCGCTGCCTCGCGCAGCAAGGCCTCGGTGGCGGCCAGCTTGTCGGCAAAGCCGCTGCTGGCACGGCCGTTGACCTCGGTGGCCTTGGCCGATGCCTGTCGCGACAGAAAGCTTTGCGCACCCATGTCAGGCTGCCTTGACGAAGTGGGGCTCGGGATGGACGGCATCACCCTGGTAGAAGCCGTGGAAGCGTTCCAGCTGGCGCTGGGCATCGGAGATGTCCACGCCTTCGCGCAGCACGGCCACGTCGAAGCCGCAGCGCTGCATCTGCACCAACTGGTCGATCAGCACGTCGCCCGTGGCGCGGATTTCTCCCTGGAAGCCCAGGCGCTTGCGCAGCAGGCGGGCCTGGCTGAAGGCGCGGCCGTCGGTGAACTTGGGAAAGTTGAGGTCGATGCGCTGCACGCCGGTCAGGTCCAGCGTGAAGGGGTCGGCGTCATTGGCCGGGGCGATGACAGTCTGCTGGCCTTCGGCCGGGCTTTGGTGCTCGTGGGCGGCGATGATTTTCATGGGGATCTCCTGCGGCTCTCACCTGGGGTCAGGCGGCCGCTTCCTCGGTGTGCTTGGCGGGGTGGCGGGCTGCATTGCCGGCGGCCTTGAACGGTTCGATGCCCACGCGGCGCACGGTGGCGATGAAGGTCTCGAAACGGCCGCCTTCGCTTTGGCGCTGTTCGCGGTAGGTGGCCAGCAGGGCCTCGATCACGCCGGGCACTTCGGCGGCGCTGAACGAGGGGCCGATGATCTTGCCGGGCGTGGCCGGGCCGGACAGGTGGGAGCCGTCGGCGCCGCCCAGCGTGATCTGGTACCACTCCTTGCCGTCCTTGTCCACGCCCAGGATGCCGATGTGGCCGCTGTGGTGGTGGCCGCAGCTGTTGATGCAGCCGCTGATGTGCAGGTCGATCTCGCCCAGGTCCCACAGCTCGTCCAGGTCCTGGTAGCGCTCGGTGATGGCCTCGGCAATGGGCAGGGAGCGTGCATTGGCCAGCGAGCAGAAGTCGCCGCCGGGGCAGGCGATCATGTCGGTCAGCAGGCCGATGTTGGGCTTGGCCAGGCCCAGGGCCTTGGCCGCCTTGTACAGCTGGGGCAACTGGTCGCGGCGCACCCAGGGCAGCAGCAGGTTCTGCTCGTGGGTGACGCGCATCTCGCCGGCCGAGAACTGGTCGGCCAGCGCGGCGGCGGCATCCATCTGGTCGGCCGTGGCGTCGCCCGGCGCGTAGCCCAGGCGCTTGAACGACAGCAGCACGGCGCGCAGTTGCGGGTGGCGGTGCGGGCGCACATTGCTGGTCAGCCAGCGGCCGAAGTCCTTGTCTTCCTCGGCGGCCGTGCGCAGCAGGGCCAGGGTTTCGGCCTCGGCATTGGCGGGCGACAGGTCCAGCTCGGGCTCGCGGAAATTGGCGGCCACGCGGTCGTACTCGGCTTGCGTGATGGTGTGGGGACCACCCTCGACCTCGACGATCTGGCGGAACTCCTCATCAACCTGGTCGATGTAGTTCTGGCCCTCGGACTTCACGAGGATCTTGATGCGCGCCTTCCAGGCGTTGTCGCGGCGGCCGTAGCGGTTGTAGACGCGGATCACGGCTTCCAGGTAGTTCATCAGCTGGTTCCAGGGCAGGAACTCGCGCAGCACCGGGCTGATGGTGGGCGTGCGGCCCATGCCGCCGCCCACGCGCACCTTGAAGCCCAGCTCACCAGCCTCGTTCTTGAGCAGCTGCAGGCCCACGTCGTACCAGCCCAGCGCGGCGCGGTCTTCCTCGGCGCCGCTGATGGAGACCTTGAACTTGCGCGGCAGGAAGCTGAACTCGGGGTGCAGCGTGCTCCACTGGCGCAGGATTTCGGTGAAGGGGCGGGGGTCGGCGATCTCGTCGATGGCAATGCCGGCCAGCGCGTCGCTGTTGATGTTGCGGATGCAGTTGCCGCTGGTCTGGATGCCGTGCAGGTTCACGCTGGCCAGCAGGTCCATCACGTCGGCGGCCTTGGACAGCGGAATCCAGTTGTACTGCACGTTGGTGCGCGTGGTGAAGTGGCCGTAGCCGAACTTCAGGTCGGAGCCGATGCGGCGGCCGTCGTGCAGGGGAATGTCGCCCAGCTTGGCCTGGGTGTCGCGGGCCTCGGCCAGCAGGGCGGCGTCGGGCTGGTCGTACTCGCGGGCCACGCGGGCCAGCACGCGCAGCTGGGCGCTGGACAGCTCGCCGTAGGGCACGGCCACGCGCAGCATGGGCGCGTAGCGCTGCACATACCAGCCGTTTTGCAGGCGCAGGGGCTTGAACTCATCCTCCGAGAGCTTGCCGGCCTGCCAGCGTTCGAGCTGGTCACGGAACTGCTCGGCGCGCAGGCGGATGAACTGTTTGTCGAATTCGGTGTATTGGTACATGGCGCTTCGGATGTGGGGTCTTCGACTGCCGCCAGTGGCGGCGGTGCAGGGGTTCATTGCGTGGCACCGAGGCACTTGCGGGAAACGCGCGCAGAACCCTGCATGGACGGAAATGTAAGCAATGGCCTTATAGAAGCAAACGATTGTTTTGTCCTGCAAGTATGTGGATATGGATATAAGTGAATGGCAGCAGGCTTTGTGGGGCTGGGCATGTCAAACGCATGGGCGGCAGATATGCTTTCCGGCCAGAGGGAGGATTTCAGAATGCGAAACCGTTGTGCCGCCATCGGGCTGGCCTTGGCATTGGCAACTGCTGCTCAGGCGCAGGCCCAGAAGCCGGCACCGCCGCCGTCCCCGTTGTCAGCAGCGCACACAGCTGACACGCCTGAACCCGACGAATCCGCACAGGAATTAGCCTGGGATGCGTATCTGCATCGCGTGGCGGCGCAGTTGGCCGGTTCCGGCAGCGGGCGCGATCTGGCCCTCGCAGCCATCCTGATCAATCTGTCGATCCCGCCCTTCCTACAAGAGGATGCCGACAGCCGAGCCCCGCAATGGCGCCAGGCCGCCTTGGAGCGGGCCGGGCAGGACGTGCTGGCCTACCAACTGCTGGCCGCCAGGGCGCCTGAACGTGAAGGCGAGTTGCGGTCGCAGGCTGCGCGCCGCTGGCTGGCGCTGGAACCCAGCAATCTCACTGCGCTGATGTGGCAGGCGCTGGGGCCGCAGGAGTTGCTGACTGCCGCGCGCGAAAGCCGCTATGCGGACCTGCACATGTATGAGGGCGTGCGCTGGATGCAGTCGGCGCTGCTCAAACACCCGCCCACGGCCGAGGAGTTGCAGGCGTTTGGAGGTGGGCAGCCCTACCGCCCCGAGGAAGGCGCTGCCATCACGGCCATGGGCATCTGGGCGGCCTTTGAACTGCCGGGCTACCGGACCTTGATCGATGCCTGCAAACCCGAAAAGCGGGGCGATGCCCCGGCGCGAGATGCCGACTGCCTGCATGTGGCGCACCTGATGACGGAACGCTCATCCACCGTGCTGGATGAGGCCTTTGGGCTGGCGATACGGCGCTGGCTTGCCAAAACCCCGGCCGAGCGCGCTGCAGTGCAATCCCGGCGGCATCAGCTGGACTGGCTGATGCACGAGTCCAACCCACTGAGCGTGCAGGCGGGTGGCGATCCGTTTGTCCGGCTGTTGTCCGATTCCTCCATCCACAGCGAACAGCAACTGCTGGAGCGCATGCTCAAGGACGCAGGCCGCCCGCTGCAGCCCCCGCCTGGCTGGAGGCTGCCCGTTCCCAAGCACTAAATGCCAACGCTGCGCCTGTCCAGGTCTGCGGGCAGCCGCGCCGCCACCGCCGCCTCGCTCACCCCATAGAGCGCAGCCAACGCGGCCGGTGTCGCCACCTGCGCCGCCGCACCGCAGGCCTGCAGGCCACCGCGGCCCAGCAGGGCGATGCGGTCGGCCACCTGCAGCGCATGCTCGGGCTGGTGGGTGGACAGCAGCACGGCCATGCCGCGTGCACGCAGCGTGGCAATCTGGTCCAGTACGCGGATCTGGTTGCCGAAGTCCAGGCTGGCCGTGGGCTCGTCCATGACCAGCAGCGCGGGCTCCTGGGCCAGGGCGCGTGCGATCAGCACCAGCTGGCGCTCGCCGCCGCTCAGCTCGGTGTAGGGACGCAGCGCCAGATGGGCGATGCCCAACTGCTCCAGGCAGCCCAGCGCCAGGGCACGGTCGGCACTTGAAGGCCGTGCCAGCGCAGGCAGGCGCGCGGCACGGCCCATGAGCACCATGTCCAGCGCTTCGAAGCCGAAGACGCCGGCCTGAGCCTGGGGCACATAGCCCACGCGCCGCGCAAACTCGGCACGCGGCCAGCTGTGCACGGGCTGGCCCTGCACGCGCACCTCTCCGGCCAGCGGCGCCAGCAGGCCCAGCACGGTGCGGAACAGCGTGGTCTTGCCGCAGCCGTTGGGGCCCAGCAGGCACAGCACCTCGCCTGCGGTGATGGCCAGGTCCAGCCCCTGGCTGACGCGCCGGCGCCCATGGCCCGTGGCCAGGGCCAGCGTCTGCAGCACGGGCGCCGTCGGCATTTCAGTCATTGCGGCACGTGCGCGACAGCAGGTAGAGGAAGAAAGGCGCGCCGACCAGGGCCGTGAGAATGCCCAGCGGCAGCTCGATGCGTGCCGCACTGCGCGCCAGCGTGTCGGCCGCCACCACGAAGCCAGCGCCCAGCAGCGCCGAGGCCGGCAGCAGGCGCACAAAATTGGGGCCGACCAGCAGGCGCGCCACATGCGGCACCACCAGCCCCACCCAGCCGACGATGCCGGCCAGCGATACGGCGGCCGCCGTGCCCAGCGTGGCACAGGCCACCAGCAGCAGGCGCAGGCGTGCCACGGGCACGCCCAGGGCCAGCGCCTCCTCGTCGGGCAGGCCCAGCAGGTTGATGCGCCAGCGCAGCAGCAGCAGGGGCAGCAGGGCGCACAGCATCACGGGTGCCGTGGCACCCAGCTCGGGCAGGGTCACGGCGCTCAGGCCGCCCATGAGCCAGAAGGTGATGGATGGCAGCTGCGTATTGGGGTCGGCCAGCGTCTTGACCAGGGCGATGCCCGCGCCCAGCAGCGCGCCCAGCGCAATGCCGGCCAGCACCAGAACCAGCACGGGGTCATGCCGGCGCACGCTGGCGCTGATGGTCACCACCACGGCCACGGCGGCCAGCCCGCCGCCAAAGGCCAGGGCCTGCACGGCTGCCATGGACCAGCCCAGGAAGATGCCCAGCACCGCGCCCAGGCCGGCACCGGCCGAGACGCCCAGGATGTCGGGCGAGACCAGCGGGTTGCGGAACATGCCCTGGTAGGCTGCGCCTGCCGCCGCCAGCGTGGCGCCCACGGCCAGGCCTGCGGCGATGCGCGGCAGGCGGATGTTCCAGAGCACGGTCTCGGCGCTGGCGGACAAGGGGGACGCCGTGCCCGTGGCGCGCGCCAGCAGCGACTGCCACAGCTGCTGCGGCGCGATGGAGAACTGACCCGCTGCCAGTGCCCACAGCAGCACGGCGGCCAGCAAGGCCAGCGCGAGCACCCAACCCATGCGGCGGCCTGTGGCAGGCATCAACGCGCAGTCTCCATCAGCCTGCCCAGCGCTGCGGGCGACAGGTCGGCGCCGTAGAACAGGCGGTAGAAGTCGCGCACCTCGCGCTCCAACGGAGGCAGTGCCTGCAGGGCCGGCGCCTGCGGGTGGAGCTTTTCCAGCAGCCAGCGCACGCCGATGAGCCGGTTGACGCCGGGCGGACCATCCAGCCAGCCGAAGGGCCAGACCGGCGCGCAGTGCACGCGGCCCGAGCGCACGGCGGCTACGCCGCGCCACAGCGGGTCCTGGCGCATGCGCTCGGCAAGGCCGGGTTCCTGCGTGACGATGACCTGCGGGTCCCAGGCCAGGATCTGCTCCATGGACACGCGCGTGAGCCCGCCACGCCCTGCATCGGCGGCCACATTGCACCCGCCCGCATATTCGACGGCTTCCACATTGATGGAGCCCGCCAGCCCCGTTTCCAGGCCGTTGGCGCTGCGCGCGAAGTACACGCGCGGGCGCTCGGCCGGTGCCATGCCCTGGGTGGAACGCTGCGCCAGCGCCGCCACGGCATCGGCATGGCAGGCCAGGGTTTCGCCACGTGCGGCCTCGCCCAGCAGGGCGCCGACCTCGCGCAACTGGCGTGCGTGGTCGGCCAGCGAGCCCTGGATCAGCACGCAGGGCAGGCCGGTCTGGCGCGCCAGCCGCTCGGTGGCAGAGATATAGGTGGTATCGGCCGTGCCGGCGTCCAGCACCAGGTCGGGCTGCAGCTTCAGCAGCGACTCCAGCGGCATGGTGCTGCCGCGCCCGGACAGGCGGCCCAGATGCGGAAGCGCCTGCAGCGTGGGCCCCAGATAGGCGCGCGAGACATCGTCCAGCTGCTGGGGCCAGCCCAGCAGCTTGTGCGGTGCCAGCGTGGCCACCAGCACGCCTGCGGGCGGTCCGGCCGCGAATACGCGGCGCAGCCTGGCAGGGTCCGGCAACTGTCCCATGCGGGCGGCAATCGTGGTTGCCTGGGCATGGCCGGGAACAAGCGCCGATGAGGCCAGTGCCGCCATGGCCTGGCCCAGCCAGCGGCGGCGGGTGAACAGAAGATCGGTCATGAAAGTCAGGGGATGGGGCTGGCGCAGCCACGGTGCTCAAGCTGTGCCTGGCACCATTGCTCGATCTGCACCTCATCGGCTGCCAGCTCGGCATGCAGGCTGCCGGTGTACCTGCGCCAGTCTTCAAGATGGCGGGCCGCGACGGCCGTGAGCACAGGCGTGCCTGCCTCGACAAAGGCCGCGAATTCGGCGGCAAAGCCTTGCCCCGAGGCCTCGACGATGCCGAAGCGGTTGATCACCACCAGATCCACGCCATCGTCCAGCGCCTGGCGCAGCACGGCGCTGGCCTGGGCCAGGGCCTGGGGGTTGAGACTGCAGGCGCGCGAGGCGCATCCCAGGTCCTGGGACAGCTCGAATTGGCGGTCACTGCGCAGGTCGAACAGCTGCATGCGCTTGTTGCCGTTGGCATAGCGGTCCTGGCGATGCACCAGGCCGCCCACGCGCCAGCCCGCGCCTTGCAGGCGGCGCGCCACGCGTTCGAGCAGCAGCTCCATTGCATGCTCGTCGTCGGGATGGACCAGGGCGGCCAGGGGCAGGGCGGTGAAGGGCGGGTTCATGGCATGCAGGTTGATGCGTATCAATGGGGCTGTTGTACTCCTGCCCGACCCCGGTGTCGTTGACCATGGGCAGCTTGGCTGGACCCGGAGCGCAGGCAGGCGTGGGCGGGCGCTTCGCGCCAGGTCCGCTCCTCAGAAGTGATAGCCCAGGTTGACATACCAGCTGCGGCCCGGCATGGGCAGGCCGTCATCGAACTGGTACCACTTGTCGCCGATATTGGCCACGCCAAAGTCCACGGTGATGTCGCTGCGCGGCTTGTAGCGTGCGCGCAGGTTGGCAATGCCGTAGCCGGGCAGCTTGAGCGTCTGCAGCTGGCCGCTGCCCGACAGCGGCACGTAGCGGCCCTTCTCGGTCTCGACCTCGGCATTGAATTCCCACTGCGCCAGCGGACGCCACTGAACGCCGGCCAGCAGGCGGTGGCGTGGCGTGTGGGTCAGCGTGATGCTGGAGTCGCTGGTGTTGCGGCGGTTCAGGTAGGTGTAGCCGGCGTTCACGCCCCATTGCGCGGACAGTTGCTGGGCCAGGGACAGCTCCATGCCGATGTTGCGCGTGCGCCCCACGTTCTGCGCCTGGTTGCAGGTGGTGCCGCCGCATTCGGCCGAGGCCACGACCACGGTCTGGATCTGGTTGCGCACGCGGCTGTAGAACAGCGCGGCCTGGCCCTGGCCGCCCTGCCAGGGCGAGCCGCTGACGCCCAGCTCCAGGTGGTTGGCCGTCTCGGGCTGCAGGTCGGGGTTGGCCAGGGCCGTGCCCATGCGTGCCGAGTAGCGGTCCTTGATGGTGGGAAAGCGCGTCTTGTGCGAGGCGATGAAATACGCCTCGCTGCCACCGCCCAGCGCATAGCCGAGCTTGGCCACGCCATTGGTGGCGCTGGCCGAGCCCGTGGGCCACTGGTAGACCTCGCGCGCATCGCGCTGGTCGTGGCTGAGCGCCAGGTTCAGGCTCCAGCGTTCGGCCAGGGAGATCGTGTCCTCGATCACCAGGGAGCGCGTCACGTCGCGGTAGTGCTTGCTGGGGTCCTTGGCCGAGGCGGCATCGGTGTGCTCGTCGATCTTGTAGTGCGCGCCCAGGCGCAGCGCATGGCCCTTGAAGCTGTAGTTGGCCCACTCGATGCTGGCGCCCTGGCTCACGTCCTTGTAGCTGCTGGTGGGGTCATGGCGCGTGTAGCTCGCGTCCGTGTACATGTCCAGGCCGTTTTGGTAGGTGTCGTGGTAGATGCGCGTCTTGAGCAGGTTGTCGGCATTGATGCGCGTGGTGCTCAGGAAGTACACGCTGTCCTTGTCCCAGTAGGGCCAGCGCCAGTAGCGGATGACGTTCTTGCCCGTGGCGCTGCCGGTATACACGGGGTTGCCCTTCTCGCCTTCCTGGCGCACATAGCCCAGCGCGTATTCGTCCGTGGCATTGGGCGTGAGGCCCAGCTTGAACGACAGCCGCCTGTCCGTGTGGTAGGCGTTGTCGCGGTAGTTGCCCGTGTCGGTGGGCTGCTTCTTGAAGTCCTTGAAGCCCTTGGGCAGCGGAAAACTGTCCGCGTCCAGGTAGGAGGCGCCAAGCTGGTAGTACCAGGTGCCCAGGTTGCCGCCCAGGTTCACGGCGGCCTTGCGTTCGCCGCCTGCGCCTGCGCCGATGCGCGCATCGCCCTCGAAGGATTTGACGGGCTTGCGCGTGACCAGGTTGATGGCGCCGCCCAGCGTATTGGGGCCATACATCAGCGAGGCGCCGGCCTTGGCCACGCGGATCTCGGACAGGTCGAACGTGGTGAAGCGGCCGAAGTCCACATAGCCGTCATAGGGCACGTACAGGGGCACGCCGTCCACGAAGACCGGCACCTGGCGCGGATCGAAGCCGCGCAGGTAGATCATTTCCTCGTTGCGATTGTTGCGCGACAGCGTGGCGCCCGGCAGCAGGCGCACGGCGTCGGCCACGGTGTCTGCATTGCGCCGGCGCATCTCGGTGGCGTCCGTTCGTTGTTCATCGTTAGATATGGCGTCGCGCTCTTCACGATCATCGCGCACATCGACCGTGCCCAGCAGGAAGGTCTGCGAAGCCTGTGCTGCGGACGTGACCGATTGGGCTTGTGCCTGGGTGCTGGCGGCCAGGCCCGCAAGCAGCAGGGCGTGGGCCAGCGTGGACTGCAGGCGGAAGGCAGGGGAGGAGGCTTGGGCGCTGTAGCGGGGCTGGAGGGGCACGATTTTCGGTGGTTGTGTGAGTGGACGCGGAGCGGCTGGTTGTTTCCTTTTGAAAACAGGTTCCGGATTCTAGCAATATGCACCAGCAAACATAACGAGTGACAAAAAACCGTCTGCGGGAAGACTCGGGTTTTCTCTCGGGCCGTTGTGTGAATGCCCGGCCGTTCAGCGGCCGGGCGGTACAACGGCTCAGCGCCTGCGGCCCAGGCGCTCGCTGGCCAGGGCAGCCGCCAGCTTGGCATCCAGGGGCAGCGGTTCGTCGTGCAGGCGTGCTGCCAGCAGCTCGCCGCACAGCAGCGACAGCGTGAGCCCGCGCGAGCCCATGGCCGTCAGCGCCCACAGGCCGGGAGCCTGGTCGGACACCGGTCCGACCACGGGCAGCCGGTCTGGCGAGGCCACGCGCACGGCGCCCCAGGTGGCGCGCGGTGGCGCGTCGAAGAAGCCTTGCAGGCCCTGGTAGGCACGTGGCAGCAGCTGCGCCAGCTTGGCGCTATTGGCTGCATGGGCGGCGGCCTGGTCTCCGGGGCTGGGCGGCAGCGCGGTCTGGTCGCGCTCGAAGGTCGATCCCATGACCCAGCCTGGCCCGGCTGCATCGCCGGGCAGCGGCATGGCAGGCACCAGGTTGCCATGGCCGTTGACGGGAAAGGGCGGCATGGCCTGCGCGCTGGCCGGGGTGTGCACATCCCAGCTGACCTGGCCGCGTATGGGCTGCAGCGGCCAGGCGGCCTGGGCGCCCAGGCTGTGCTCCAGCAGCGCATTGGTTGCGGGGCCCAGGGCGAGAACGACCAGTTCAGCCTCGGCCAACAGATTGCCCTGTGCATCCAGGGCCTGCCAGACGGGCGCGCCACCGGCTGTGTCGGTGCGTGCAAGACGCGCCACGCAGGCGCGGCCCTGCCAGCGCACGCCCGGGAGCGCCAGTTGCGCCTGCACCAGCCGCGCGGGGCGTACCCAGCCGGCCTGCGCATGCCAGCAGGCCGGGGCGTCGGCGGGCAGGCCGGCCGCCGAGAGTTGATCGGCGCTTGCGGGCCGGCTCCAGTGGTCGCCCGGGCCGGGGGATTGCCAGTCGCGCGGCAGCCGCGGGGCGGCCTCCACGCCGTGCTCCAGCACGCCGGTATCGCACCAGTCCGTG
The DNA here is from genome assembly GCF_050907895.1 of Delftia sp. 11MD. Classification (NCBI taxonomy): domain Bacteria; kingdom Pseudomonadati; phylum Pseudomonadota; class Betaproteobacteria; order Burkholderiales; family Comamonadaceae; genus Delftia; species Delftia sp. 11MD. Next base: position 2,322,004 of record NZ_CP194333.1, read on the forward strand.
GCCGGTTGCAGCAGGCCCTGGCCGGAGAGCATTTGCAGCTGCGCCAGGGTCAGGCGTGCGCCGTCGCGGCTCAGGCGGGACAGCAGGCTGTCATCGGGCGAGACATGGGGACAGAACAGGCCCGCGGGCAGGGCCGAGGCGCCCGCTGCAGGCGCGTCGGCAGCATCCAGCACGGTGACCTGCCAGCCACGGCGCGACAGGCTGGCGGCGGCGGCCGCACCGGCGATGCCTGCACCCAGCACCATGCAGCGCCGTGGGGTGATGGGTTCCTGCGGCTGTGCACCCGGCCCGCGCGGTTGCCAGGCCGGGTCGAAGACGGCATGCAGGTTGTGGCGCTTGGGTGGGACGCCATCTACCTTGCGCACCTGAAAGCCGTGCTGTGCCAGGCCATCGCGCACCGTGCGCGCCACGCACCAGGTGGACAGCTGCGTGCCGCGCCGGCAATGGCGCGCCAGCGCGCGCAGGGTATCGGCGCTCCAGAGGTCGGGGTTGAGTTCCGGCGTGAAGCCGTCCAGGTAGATGCTGTCGGCCGTGAGCTGCTGGCGCCGCAGCATGGCCTGGGCATCGCCGATGTACAGCGTCAGCAGCACGCGCCCCTGCTCGAAGGCGAGGCGGTGCACGCCGGGCAGCAGGCCCTGGAACCGGGTGGCCAGCTCCTCGGCCAGCAGGCGCAATCCTGGCTCGCGCGGCATGGCCTGGCGCATGGCGTCGGCGCTGACGGGAAAGGCCTCGGCGGAGACGAAATGCAGCAGCCTCGGGCGCCGGGGATCGGTTTTCCAGGCTTCCCAGGCCACGAGGAAATTCAGCCCGAACCCGAAACCGGTCTCCAGGATGCGCCATTGCGGCGCATCGGCCCAGGCCGCCGGCAGGCCGCAGCCGCCCAGAAAGACATGACGGGCCTGGTCCAGGCCGCCGAGTTCGCTGTGGTAGCGGTCGCCGAAGCGCGGGCTGTAGGGCGTGCCATCGGGCAGCCAGTCAATGGGTTCGGACATGGGCAAGGGGCAGAACTACTCCTCCCAGCGCTGCTGGTAGGAGAACACGGGCAGCCGCCACTTGAAGCGGATGGCAGCCAGGCGCAGCGTGAGTCCGCCGGCAAAGCAGACGACGGTGCTGAGGTTGGAGCCCACTTCCAGCGTGCGCAGCCCCAGGAACAGCAGGCACACGGCCAGGGACACGCTGGCGTACAGCTCGCGCCGGAAGACGACCGGCACCTGGTTGCACAGCACGTCGCGCAGAATGCCGCCGCTGATGCCGGTCAGCATGCCCGACATCACCACCACCACGGGCGGGTAGCCCAGCTCCAGCGCCACGTTGCAGCCGATCAGCGAGAAGGCGATCAGCCCCATGGCGTCCAGCAGCAGAAAGACCTGCTTGAGATGGTGCATGTGGCGCGCCACGACGATGGTCAGCAGCCCGGCCGAGATGACCAGGTAGACATATTCAGGGTGCTGCGTCCAGCCGATGGGGTAGTGGCCCAGCACCATGTCGCGGATGGTGCCGCCGCCCAGCGCGGTGACGAAGGCGATCACGGCCACGCCGAAGATGTCCATGTTGCGCCGGCCCGCCGCCAGCGCGCCCGACATGGCTTCGGCCGTGATGGCCACGAGGTAGATCACCAGCATGACGGTGAACTGCGATGCCTGGAACGATTCCAGCAGGGAGACGGATGGAAGCACGGAAAACCTCGGATGAAGACCGGCCCGCGCCGCAGGGTGTGCGGCCACTGCGCCGTCCAGCGCAAGAAGGCGGGCATTGTAGGCGGTCTCTGGGCGGCGGCCGTTTGCGGCACCGCAAATGAAACCGCCCCCGGCGCGGTGCGACGGGGGCGGTGAAAGGGCACGAAGCGGCTCAGGCCGTAGGAGGCACGTAGCCGGCCGCCGCATCGGCGCCGCCGCCGAAGAAGTGGTTTTCCATCTGGCGGGCCAGGTACTGGCGGGCGCGTGCGTCGGCCAGGTTCAGGCGGTTTTCGTTGACCAGCATCGTCTGGTGCTTGAGCCAGTCGGCCCAGGCCTGCTTGCTCACGCCTTCAAAAATGCGCTTGCCCAGCTCGCCGGGGTAGGGCGGGAAATCCAGGCCTTCAGCGTCAACGCCAAGCTTGATGCAGTGAACGGTACGTGCCATGGGGAATTGAGTCCTTGTCTTGCAGAGATTCAGATGTTTTGGGAATAACAAACTGAAATCTTATTGGTTTGAGTTTTAAGAGTTGGCTTTGAGAATGCTTTCCACGGCACCAGACCGTCGTCTCCACTCTCTACCGACACTCCAATGAAAATTCGCCGCCACTTTATCAAGTTTCCTGTCGCCGCCGGCCTGATCGCGGGCTTGACCCTGTCGGCTCTGCCGGCGTTGGCCCAGTCGGTGCAACTGCTCAATGTCTCCTACGATCCGACGCGCGAGCTGTACGTGGAATACAACCAGGCCTTCGCCAAGCACTGGAAGGCCAAGAGCGGCCAGGACGTGAGCGTCAAGCAGTCGCATGGCGGCTCGGGCAAGCAGGCGCGTTCGATCATCGACGGCATCGACGCCGACGTGGCCACGCTGGCGCTGGCCGGCGACATCGACGCCCTGGTCAAGAACGGCAACCTGCTCAAGGCCGACTGGCAAAAGCGCCTGCCGCACAACTCGGCGCCCTACAGCTCCACCATCGTCTTCCTGGTGAAGAAGGGCAATCCCAAGAACCTCAAGGACTGGGACGACCTGGTCAAGCCCGGCGTGCAGGTGATCACGCCCAACCCCAAGACCAGCGGCGGTGCGCGCTGGAACTACCTGGCCGCCTGGGAATTCGCCAAGCGCAAGTACGGCGGCGACGCACAGGCCAAGGACTTCATCGGCAAGCTGTTCAAGAACGTGCCCGTGCTGGACACGGGCGCGCGCGGCGCCACCATCACCTTCGTGCAGCGCGGCGTGGGCGATGTGCTGCTGGCCTGGGAGAACGAGGCCTTCCTGGCACTCAAGGAGTTCGGTCCCGACAAATTCCAGATCGTCGTGCCTTCGCTGTCCATCCTGGCCGAACCTTCGGTGGCCGTGGTCGACAAGGTCGTGGACAAGAAGGGCACGCGCGCCGTGGCTGAGGAGTACCTGAAGTACCTGTACTCCGAGGAAGGCCAGCGCATCGCCGGCCGCAACTACTACCGTCCCACCGATGCCAAGGTCAAGGCCGAATTCGCGGACAAGTTCCCCAAGCTGGAGCTGGTCACCATCGACCAGGCCTTTGGCGGCTGGGCCAAGGCCGACAAGGACCACTTTGCCGACGGCGGCAGCTTCGACCAGATCTACACCAAGAAGTGAGTGCGGTGCGCCGGCCCGGCCGGCGCCCACCCACTGAATTCACCCGCTTTCCCAGATCTCTGCCAATTACCACGATCCGCCATGTCCATCTTGCTGACTTCCCGCCACTCTTTGCAGGCCCCGCGCCGCACGGCGCAGGCAGGCGTGGTGGCATCCAGCTCTTTTCCTCGCTTCGAGACCATGGCCTTCGCCAGCCGTCGATGTAGCACCTGACGACTCCGTGCGGCGCGCCTGCAGGCCTGGTCCTGCAGGCGGCCGCCCCTTGCTCCGCCTTCCCTTTTTTTTGTTTTCTGGCTGCATGCCGCGCGCATGCATGGGCAGCGCTTTGCCTGTGCGCCGCGCACCACGCACCACGCACCACTCTTCCAAGGATGTCCGTCATGGTCTCGTTTGATTCTTTCCCCCGACACACAGCCAACTGGCGCCGACGCCAACTGCTGGGCGCGGGCCTTGCCGCAGCAGTCGCCACGGTGGGCGGCCCGGCCCTGGCCCAGGACAAGGCGGGCGACCGCGTGCTGCGCGTCGGCCACCAAAAGGGCTGGCTGTCCATCCTGAAGAGCCGGGGCACGCTGGAAAAGCGGCTGGCGCCGTTGGGCGTGTCGGTGCGCTGGATCGAGTTCAACGCCGGCCCCGTGCAGCTGGAGGCGCTGAACGTGGGCTCCATCGACTTCGGCGATGTGGGCGAGGCCCCGCCCATCTTTGCGCAGGCCGCAGGCGCACCCCTGGTCTATGCGGGCGCCACCGTGCCGCGCCCCGGGCTGGAGGCGGTGATCGTGCCCAAGGATTCGCCCATCCGCAGCGTGCAGGACCTCAAGGGAAAGCGCGTGGCCTACAACAAGGGCTCGAACGTGCAGTACTTCCTGGTCAAGCTGCTGGAAAAGCATGGCCTGAAGTACGGCGATGTGCAGTCCGTCTTCCTGGCGCCGGCCGATGCGCGCGCCGCCTTCGAGCGCGGCTCCGTCGATGCCTGGCTGATCTGGGACCCCTTCCTGGCTGCCGCGCAAAAGACGCTGGACGCCCGCCTGCTGGCCGATGCCACGGGCGTGGTCAACAACCGCGCCTACTACTTCACCTCGCGCGATTTCGCCACGCGCAATGCCGATGTGCTGCGCATTGCCATCGAAGAGGTCGATGGGATTGACCGCTGGGCCTCGAAGAACCAGACGGCGGCGGCCGCCGAGCTGTCCAGCATCCTGGGGCTGGACAAGTCCATCACCGAGCTGTACCTGAGCCGCGCACGCTTCGGCACCTCGTCCGTGACGCGCGAGATCCTGGCCGAGCAGCAGCAGATCGCCGACACCTTCTTCGAACTCAAGCTCATCCCCCGCAAGCTCAACCTGCTGCATGCCGCGCCGGTGGACCTGATCGCGTCGCGTCCCTGAGCCCACTGCAAGGAGTCCGCACCATGAATGCCAATTCCAAGAAGCCCCGCCTGGACCGCGTGCGCCGCCAGGCCCTGCAACTGCTGGGCACCACCGCCTTCAGCTGGAGCCTGGCCGGCCAGTACGCACGCGCCGAGACGCCGGCCGCCGTGGCCGGGCCCGAGCAGTTGCGCATCGGCTACCAGAAGTCGGCCGTCAACCTGGTCATCCTCAAGCAGCAAGGCGTGCTGGAAAAGCGCTTTGCGGGCACCAAGGTCAGCTGGCTGGAGTTTCCGGCCGGCCCCCAGCTGCTGGAGGCCCTGGCCGCCGGCAGCCTGGATTTCGGCCTGACCGGCGATTCACCCCCGGTCTTTGCCCAGGCCGCGGGCCGCGACCTGCTGTACGTGGGCGCCGAGCCGCCCAAGCCCGAGAGCTCGGCCATCCTCGTGCCGTCGGACTCGCCGCTGCGCGCCCTGGCCGACCTCAAGGGCCGGCGCGTGGCGCTGCAAAAAGGCTCCAGCGCCCATTACCTGCTGGTGCGCGCGCTGGACAAGGCGGGCCTGGCCTGGAACGAGATCCAGCCCGTCTACCTGGCCCCGGCCGATGCGCGCGCCGCCTTCGAGCGCAAGAGCGTGGACGCCTGGGCCATCTGGGACCCGTTCTACGCGGCCACCGAACTGGCGATTCGCCCGCGCGTGCTGGCCAATGGCGAAGGCCTGTCGGGCAACGCCTCGTTCTATCTGGCCGCGCGCGGACTGGTGGAGCGCCATCCGCAGGTGCTGCGCGCGCTGTTCGATGAGCTCACGCGCGCCGATCGCCTGGCCCAGAGCGCACGCCAGGAGGCCGTGGCCCTGGTGGCCGGCTTCAGCGGCCTGGATACGGCGGTGGTCAGCCGCTTCATTGCGCGCCGGCCCAGCTCCCCCGTGGGCCTGCTGGCTGCGCAGACCGTGGTGGACCAGCAGCGCGTGGCCGATGCATTTTTTCGGCTGGGCCTGATTCCGCGCCAGGTGCAGGTGGCCGACATCGTCTGGCGGCCCTCGGCGGCCGAGTACGCGCGGCTGGCCGAGCCGGTGGCGGCGCGGCCTTCTTCCGCCCTTTGATTTCCTTCCTCGATTCCGTCCCCTGACTGGAGCAGCGCATGCAGGTTTTCTGGTTCATTCCCACCCACGGCGACAGCCGCTACCTCGGCACGGCCGAGGGCGCCCGCCCGCTCAGCCACGACTATGTCAAGCAGGTCGCCATCGCGGCCGACAGCCTGGGCTACGAGGGCGTGCTGATTCCCACGGGCCGCTCCTGCGAGGACCCCTGGGTCGTCGCCTCCAGCCTGATTCCGGTCACCAGGCGCCTGAAGTTCCTGGTCGCCGTGCGGCCCGGCCTGCACCAGCCCAGCCTGGCGGCGCGCATGGCGGCCTCGTTCGACCGCCTGTCGGGCGGGCGGCTGCTGATCAACCTGGTCACGGGCGGCGACCGCGCCGAGCTGGAGGGCGACGGCGTCTTCCTCGACCATGCGCAGCGCTACGAGCAATCGGCCGAGTTCATCCGCATCTGGCGCGAGATCCTTGAGCGCAGCCATGAAGGCGGCACGCTCGACTACGAAGGTGAACACCTCTCGGTCAAGGGCGCCAAGCTACTGTTCCCGCCGCTGCAAAAGCCGTATCCGCCCGTGTACTTCGGCGGTTCGTCCGAAGCCGCGCACGACCTGGCCGCCGAGCAGGTCGATGCCTACCTGACCTGGGGCGAGCCCCCGGCCGAGGTGGCCAAGAAGATTGCCGATGTGCGCGAGAAGGCGGCGCGCCATGGCCGCAGCGTGAAGTTCGGCATCCGCCTGCACGTCATCGTGCGCGAGACCGAGGACGAGGCCTGGGCCGATGCCGATCGCCTGATCAGCCGCCTCAAGGACGAGACCGTGGTCCAGGCCCAGGCCGCCTTCGCGCGCATGGACTCGGAAGGCCAGCGCCGCATGGCCGCCCTGCATGCCGGTGGCAGCCGCCGCACGCGGGCCGAGCTGGAGATCAGCCCCAACCTCTGGGCCGGCGTGGGCCTGGTGCGCGGCGGCGCGGGCACGGCCCTGGTGGGCGATGCGCAGACCGTGGCCGACCGCATCAAGGAGTACGCGGACCTGGGTATAGACACCTTCGTGCTGTCCGGCTATCCGCACCTGGAAGAGGCCTACCGCTTTGCCGAGCTGGTCTTCCCGCTGCTGCCGCTGTCCGTGCGCGACAGGCTGGCTGGCGGCGTGGGCGGGCCGCTGGGCGAGACCGTTGCCAACCTGTACTCGCCGCGCGCGTCGCAAAGCTGAGGGAGTCACGCATGTCCGATGCACGTACCGTTACTGCGCTGCCGGCCTCCTCGGCCCCCCCGGCCGGCGATGCCTGGTCGCCGCTGCTGCGCTTTGCGGCCGGCGTGGGCCGCCGCCTGGTGCCCTGGCTGGTGCCGCTGGCGCTGATCGCCGTCTGGCAGGCCGCCTCGGCGTGGGGCTGGCTGTCCACGCGGGTGCTGCCCGCGCCGCTGGATGTGCTGCGCGCCGCGCAGGCGCTGGCCGAGTCGGGAGAGCTGCTCAAGCATGTGCAGGTGAGCGCGGGCCGCGCGCTGGGTGGCCTGGCCATCGGCGGCGGGCTGGGGCTGGCGCTGGGCCTGCTCACGGGCTCGCTGCGCTGGGCGGAGACGCTGCTGGACTCCACCATCCAGATGGTGCGCAACATTCCCGCGCTGGCGCTGATTCCGCTGGTCATCCTGTGGTTCGGCATCGACGAGAGCGCCAAGCTGTTCCTGATCAGTGTGTCGGTGTTCTTTCCCATCTACCTGAACACCTTCCACGGCATACGCAATGTGGATCCGGCGCTGATCGAGATGGGGCGCAGCTACGGCCTCACGCGCTGGCAGCTGTACCGCGAGGTCATCCTGCCGGGCGCGCTGTCCTCCATCCTCGTCGGCCTGCGTTTTTCGCTGGGCCTGATGTGGGTGATCCTGATCGTGGCCGAGACCATCTCGGCGCAGTCGGGCATCGGCTACCTGACCATGAACGCCCGCGAGTTCCTGCAGACCGACGTGGTGCTGGTCGGCATCCTGCTGTACGCCCTGCTGGGCAAGCTGGCCGACTGGTTTGCGCGTGCGCTGGAGCACTGGTGGCTGCGCTGGCATCCGGGCTACCAGCCCAAGTGACACAAGGAGCACGACATGAGCCGATGGAACCGCATGAAGACCACGCTGGCACAGGCCGTGGAGCTGAACACCACCGCGCCGGCGATGGCCTGGGAGGCCTCGTTCGACGCCGATGGCCTGGACGTCAGCGACCGCCTGGCCCAGAACGACGATGCGCCGCAGTCCGCATCCCCCCAATCCGCACCGCGCCGTGGCGTGCGCCTGCAGGCCGGCGGGCTGACCAAGCGCTACGGCCAGCGCGAGGTGCTGCACGAAGTGCAACTGCAGGTGGAGCCTGGCGAATTCGTCGCCATCGTGGGCCGCAGCGGCTGCGGCAAGAGCACCTTGCTGCGCCTGGTCGCAGGCCTGGAACAGGCCACGGCCGGCACCCTGCTGCTGGACGGCGAGCCCGCCCGCGCCGTGCAGGGCGCGCAGGGCGGCACGCGCATCATGTTCCAGGATGCGCGCCTGCTGCCCTGGCGGCGCGTGCTGGCCAATGTGACGCTGGGCCTGCCCGCCTCGGCCCAGGAACGTGGCCGCGAAGTGCTGGCCCAGGTCGGCCTGGCCGACCGCGAGGGCGAATGGCCGGCGCGCCTGTCTGGCGGCCAGCGCCAGCGCGTGGCCCTGGCGCGCGCCCTGGTGCACCGCCCGCAACTGCTGCTGCTGGACGAGCCGCTGGGCGCGCTCGATGCGCTCACCCGCATAGAGATGCACCGCCTGATCGAAGGCCTGTGGCAGCGCCACGGCTTCACGGCCCTGCTGGTCACGCATGACGTGCAGGAGGCCGTGGCCCTGGCCGACCGCGTGGTGCTGATCGAGGACGGCCGCATCGCGCTGGATGAACGCATCGCCCTGCCACGGCCGCGCGTGCACGGCAGCGTGGCGCTGGCGGCCATCGAGCAACGCATTCTCGACCGCGTGCTGCAAAAGCCCGCCGCCGAGCCCGACTCCAACCCGCTGACCGACACCACGGCCTGGCCCGGCGTGCCGGCCCATGGCCTGCGCTGGGCGGTCTGACTTTCCGTTTTCCCCCACCTTCCTTTGATTCCTTTTGATCCCCAGGAGAAAAACATGTCCATTCAAGCCATCAACGTGCGCAACCAGTTCAAGGGCCAGGTGCGCGAAATCATCCGTGGCGATGTCGTTTCCGAAGTCGACGTGCAGACGCCCTGGGGCGTGGTCACCTCGGTGATCACCACGCGCTCGGTGGACGAGCTGGGCCTGGTCGTGGGCTCCGACGTGGTGGCCCTGGTCAAGTCCACCGAAGTGTCCATTGCCAAGCTCTGAGGCCAAGCTCTGAGGCCAGGCACTGAAGGCATTGCCGATGCTCAACCGCCCCAGAGCATCGGCTTGTTGACCATCAGGTAATAGGTCACGGCCATGGCGATGAAGGCCGGGTAGCCCAGCGCCTCCCAGCGCCGGGCATAGACGGCATACAGCGCGGGCAGGGCGGCCTGCGCTGCGTGCGCGCCGCGCGCCATGGCGGCCATGCGCACCTGCAGCCAGACCACGGGCAGCCAGCAGGCGCCGGCCAGCAGGTACAGGCCCAGCGACAGTGCCAGCCACGGCGTGGTCAACGGCCAGCCCGCCATGTGGGCCAGGGCAATGCCGCTCACAGGCTGTATGACCACGCAGGGCGTGGTGAACCACCAGTCCGCACGCACCACCAGGCGGCTGACCACGGCCTGGGCAGCGACGCTGCTGCTGCGGTTGGCGAAGAACATGTAGAAGGCCGAGCCCAGGCCGGTGCCGACCAGCAGCACGCTGGACGCGATATGCAGCGTCTTGAGCAACAGGTAGAGATTCATGCGGACTCCTTCGGGGTGACAGGTGCCGACATCAGGTGCAGCAGCATGGCTGCGATCGGCAGGTTCTTGAGCAGCGGCCCCAGCGGATGCAGCCACAGCGTGGGCTGCAGCGCCGTGGCCAGTACGGTCATGGCGGCCATCAGCAGCAGGGCCGCCAGATAGCTCTTGCGGCCGGGCAGCAGCCACAGCGCCAGGCCCACGGCCAGGTCGGCGAGCAGGCCGCTCCAGATCAGGAATGTCTGCCAGCGCGCATCGTGGATGCCGGCATCGGCCAGCACCTGCACGCTCAGGCCGCGGTGCTCGATGGCGCTGACCAGGGCCGTGCCCAGCCAGACGGCGATCAGGCTCAAGTGCATGGTGCGCTGTGAAGGGGGAACCTGGCGCAGGCGGTGCTCACCCATGGCGCAGCGTGGCCAGCAGCTGGGCGGGTGCAATGCCGGGCCGGCCCAGCAGGGTTTGCAATCCCGCCGGATCAGTGACGTTGTCGCTGGCCAGCATGGCCAGTGTCTCGCTGCACCAGGGCGAGGCGCTGACCCAGTCGCCAGCGCGTGCGCTGGCGCGGGTGAGCCAGCCGGGCAGCGTGCCCACGCGGGCGGGGGCGCGGCCCATTTGCGCGCGCAGGCTGGCAATCAGTGCGGCCAGCGGCAAGGGCAGGGGGCCACCGATCTCGATCATGCCCACGGGCTCGGGGCGCGTCACCAGGCCGGCCACGGCCTCGGCCAGGTCGCGCACGGCTACCGGCTGCACGCGGGCCTGCAGCACGGGGCGCGGCAGCAGCAGCGCCGGCAGGCGCGCCATGGACAGGAACATCTCGCTGCTGGCGCCGCCAGCGCCGAACACCACGCTGGGGCGGACCACGCAGCCTTGCAGATGTCCGGCTGCCGTGAGTGCCAGCAGATGCTCGTCAGCGGCGCGCTTGGTGGTGGCGTAGCGCGTGGCACTGCCTTCTATGCCCAGGGCAGAGATCTGCACCACGCGCCGCACGCCGGCTGCCGCGCAGGCATCGAACAGGGCGATGGGGGCCTTGGCATGCATGGCATCGATGGGCCGGGAGGCGCTGTCGCGCAGCACGCCCACGGCATTGACCACGGCATCCACGCCCGCCAGGTGCGGCAGCCAGGCGTCGGGCGTGGTGGCCTTGGCGTAGTCGAGCGCAGGCAGTGAATGGCGGCTGCGCGCCACGGGGTCGTGGCCGGACAGTGCCAGCAGGTTGACGATATGGCGGCCGATGAAGCCGTTGCCGCCGCAGACCAGAATGCGCATGGTGACCTCCAGTTTCTCTTGTGACGGAAATTTCAGGCTCAGCGTCCGCGCTTGACACGGGTGTCAGCGGCCTCGGAGCGCACGAAGCGCTGCACGCTGGCGCCCAGGCGCAGGAGCTTGTCCAGCGTGGAGGGCGACAGCCGCAGCATCTCGTCGGTCCAGATGCCCAGCGACTCCATGAGGCGCAGCGTCTCGTGCACGCGGTCCTGGGTGTCGGGGGATTCGGCATCGAAACCGGGCTCGGCGATCAGTTCGCGCAGCATCTCGGAGGTCGGGTCGAACTCGCGCTGCTTGCGCTCTCGCACGATGGTGCGCAGCAGCTCCCAGACATCGGACGAGGTCTCGAAGTAGTCGCGGCGGTCGCCGGGCCTGCGGCTGGTGCGGATCAGCTCCCAGTCCTGCAGTTCCTTGAGGCTGTTGCTCACGTTGGAGCGAGCGGCGCCCAGCGTGCCGGCAATCTCTTCCGCATTGAGCGGACGGCCATGGAAAAACAGCAGGGCGTGGATCTGGGCGACCGTGCGGTTCACTCCCCAGGAGCTGCCCATGTCGCCCCAATGGTGGATGAAACGGTGTGCGATGGGACTCAGTTGCATGGCCTCAGTGTCTGCATGCCTGAAATTTCTGTCAAGAGAGAAATTTGAGAAAACTGAAAAATCAAAACCGGCTGCAGCGCGGAGGCGGCACCTGGCGGGGCGCGGCATGTGCTGCTCCATAATGCTGGGCAGCCTGGCCTGCCACCCAGTACATACACAGGCGGGCCGCCGTTTTGAGGGGAACACCATGACTGCTGTGCAAAACCTGCGTGCCATCACCGTGCTGGCCGCCTGCGCGCTGGCGCAGGCCGCGTCTGCCGCCTGCTATTCCGTCTACACGCCCGAGCAGGAACTGATCTACCGCTCCAACCGCCCGCCGGTGGACCTGACCTTGCCGCTGCACCAGACCGTGGACAAGATCGAGCGCGGCGCCACCATGGTGTTCACGCTGGACGAGTTCAACTGCCTCACTGAAGTCAATCTGCTGGCCGAGCGCGAACAGCTGGCGCGTGCACGCCAGGAGCGCCAGCGGGACCTGGGCCGCAGCAGCACGCCGCGCTCCTGAGGGGCAAAAGCGAGTTCGGGGCTTTTTTGGGGGGCCGCCACCAGGGCAATCGGAGAGCCTGAGACAATCTGGCCCCATGAGTGAACCCCGCGACAACAAGAACCCCGACAACCTGCCCGAAGCCGACGCCGACGCCCCTGCACTGCCCGAAGGCTGGCTGCAGGTGCTGTCCATGGATATGGACGCCCAGGGCGTGGCCCGCAAGAGCGATGGCAAGGTGGTATTCATCGACGGCGCACTGCCGACCGAGCTGGTCAGCGCCAATACCCATCGCAAGAAAAACAACTGGGAAGCCGCCAGCCTGACGGCCATCCACCGCGAATCCTCCCAGCGCGTGCGCCCCGGCTGCCCCAACTTCGGCTTGCATGCCGGCGCGTGCGGCGGCTGCAAGATGCAGCATCTGCACGTCGCTGCCCAGGTGGCCATCAAGCAGCGCGTGCTGGAGGACAACCTCTGGCATCTGGCCAAGGTCAGGCCCGAGACGCTGCTGCGCCCCATCGAAGGTCCGTCCTGGGGCTACCGCTTCCGCTCGCGCCTGTCGGTGCGCTACGTGGCCAAGAAGGGCAAGGTGCTGGTGGGCTTTCACGAGCGCAAGAGCCGCTACATCGCCGACATGGAGACCTGCAAGATCCTGCCGCCCCATGTGGATGCCATGCTGCTGCCCATGCGCGCGCTGATCGCCTCCATGGATGCGCGCGAAACCTGCCCGCAGATCGAGGTCGCCTGCGGCGACTCCGTCACGGCCCTGGTGCTGCGCCACCTGGAGCCGCTGTCCGAGGACGATCAGGCCCGGCTCCGCGCTTTCGCGGCCGAGCACAACGTGCAGTGGTGGCTTCAACCCAAGGGCCCGGACACCGTGCACCTCATGGAGCAGGGAGGCGCCCAACTCGACTACGGCCTGCCCGATTTCGGCATCACCATGCCGTTCAAGCCCACGGACTTCACCCAGGTCAATCCGCACATCAACCGCGTGCTGGTCACGCGCGCGCTGCGCTTGCTGGATGTCAAGAAGGATGAGCGCGTGATCGACTGGTTCTGCGGTCTGGGCAACTTCACCCTGCCCTTGGCCACGCAGGCGCGCGAGGTGCTGGGCATCGAGGGCAGCGACACCCTGGTCAAGCGTTCCCATGAAAACTACGCGGCCAACAACGCGCAGCGGGCGGAGGGTGACAAGCTCGCGCCCACGCGCTTTGTGGCGCGCAACCTGTTCGAGATGACGCCCGAGATGCTGTTCGCCGACGGCGTCGCCGGCAAGTGGCTGGTCGATCCGCCGCGCGAAGGAGCGTTTGCGCTGTCCAAGGCCCTGGCCGACATCCACCAGGCGCGCATCGGCGCCGAAGGCGCCGAGCCCCTGCCGGTAGGGCATGAGGACTGGCGCTTTCCAGAGCGCATCGTCTATGTCAGCTGCAATCCCGCCACGCTGGCGCGCGATGCCGGTCTGCTGGTGCACCTGGCCGGCTATCGCTGTGTTTCGGCCGGCGTGGTCAACATGTTCCCGCACACGGCCCATGTGGAGAGCATGGCGGTGTTCGAGCGTCGCGTGGACTGACGGCGGCCCCTCAGACCCTGCATGAAAAAGCCGTGGCCGCCTGAGGGCGCCACGGCTTTTTTGCGGCCGGATCCGGATGCCTGCCGGATCAGCTGCGATTGCGTCCTGCCGAAGGCTCGGCAGGCACATCTTCCTTGTCGCTGCGGCGGCGGTCACTCTGGCCCAGGACCGAAGGCGTGCCCTCGATCTTGTTGGCGCGCATGTATTCGTCCATATCCTTCCAGCCTGCGAACACCAGGGCCTTGGGCGATTTGGGGTTGAGCGTGTAGCAGTCCTCCAGCCCGCGCAGGGCATGGCGGCAGGCCCCGCCAATGGCCTTGGCCTCGGCCTCCTTGGCGACGGCGCGGGGGTCCGGCCCCAGGCCCGGAATATCATCCAGCTTGCAGCCGGCAAGCAGCGTGGGCAGCAGCAGGATGGCGAAGGTGCGGGGAAGATTAGGCATGGTCATCTTGACGAGATTATCGGCACGACCCGGAAAAAGTTGAGCCCGCCTTGCACGAATGATGATCCCGGACATGCAAAAGGCCTCCCGAAGGAGGCCTTTGGTGTTGCAGCACGCAAGGCGCAGCCTTGGCGCGTGCGGCATCAGTCGCGTTCGCCACCCATGATGCCCAGCAGGGCCAGCAGGCTCTGGAACACGTTGAACAGGTCCAGGTACAGGGCCAGCGTGGCGCTGATGTAGTTGGTCTCGCCGCCGTCCATGATCTGCTTGAGGTCATAGAGCATGTAGGCGCTGAAGATGCCGATGGCCGCCACCGAGATCGCCATCATGCCGGCCGTGGAGCCGATGAAGACGTTGATGATGGAGCCCACGAACAGCACCAGCACGCCCACGAACAGGAACTTGCCCATGCCCGACAGGTCGCGCTTGATCACCGTGGCCAGCGAGGCCATGACCAGGAACACGCCGGCCGTGCCTGCAAAGGCGGTCATGATCAGCTCGGAGCCGTTCTTGAAGCCCAGGATCATGCCGATCATGCGCGACAGCATCAGGCCCATGAAGAAGGTAAAGCCCAGCAGCACGGGAATGCCGGCTGCCGAGTGCTTTGTCTTCTCGATGGCGAACATGAAGCCGAAGGCGCCGCCCAGGAAGACGATGAGCCCCAGACCGCCGCTCAGCGAGCGCGTGATGCCCGTGGCCACGCCCAGCCAAGCGCCCAGCACGGTGGGGAGAAGACTCAGGGCCAGCAGCCAGTAGGTGTTGCGCAATACGCGATTGCGCTCTTGCTGCGAGACACCGTAGCCCGCAGAGCCCAGTGTGGTGACTTGATCATTCATGTGGCCAGTCCTCCGAAGGAGTGTTGTTGCGACTTGCCCATTCTAGGTGGCGGCTCGCGCGCCGCTTGCAATACCCCGAGCCGCTGCCATGGTTTGGTTTCGAATGTTTTGTTCTGCGCATGCATTGTCAGTCCTCATACGATTGCTATGCTTATAGGACATTTGTGATGGAATGGATAACTGCAATCTTATGAAGACCAAGCATGAACTCGAACTGGCCGACGTGAAGGCCATTGCCGCCGCCGCAGAGGCCGAGGCGCTGAAGAACAAGTGGGCCGTGACCATTGCCATCGTCGATGACGGCGGTCACCTGCTGTGGCTGCAGCGCCTCGATGGCGCCGCCGCAGTCTCGGCCCATATCGCTCCGTCCAAGGCCCGTTCGGCTGCCCTGGGCCGCCGCGATACCAAGGGCTATGAAGACATGATCAACAACGGCCGTACGGCCTTCCTGAGCGCCCCCACGGTGGACGGCCTGCTCGAAGGCGGCGTGGCCATCATGAAGGACGGCCAGTGCCTGGGTGCCGTGGGCGTCAGCGGCGTCAAAGCCAATGAGGATGCCCAGGTGGCCAGCGCCGGCATTGCGGCTCTGGGTCTGTAAAAGCCCCTGATGCACCCTGCATGAATCTGCCTTTCGGGCCGATTCATGAGGCAAAGAAAAAGCCCCTGTACTGAGGTACAGGGGCTTTTTCTTTGAAGCGATCCACATTGCAGCTCAGGGAAAAAATGCTTGGCTACGCAAAATCCGAAGATTCTGTTGGCTGGCTAATCGACCTTTGGGACTGGAAGCCCCAAGGTCGCCCCACGATGAAACAAAGAAGCGGTCAGCGGACCCGAACATGACCCGCCGACGGCTGCAATCTTGGTTATTTGGTCAGGATGAGCTTGCCCAGCTTGGTGGCCTGCAGACGATAGGGTGTGCCGTTGTGCACGATGGTCACAGCCTTCTGCCCATTGAGCAGCAAGGTGCTGTCGAGTCCGCTGGCGGCCCCGCTGAGGGCTGCGGATGCTGCGGCCTGCAGCGCTGCAAAGGCCTGGGCTGTGGAGTTGCCGGACAGATGCGAGGTGGCGGCGGAAGTGGCAGACATGCAGGGAATTCCTCAAAAATTGGAAAGTTTTGTGAATGATAACAATTCTCAATTGAAAATCAAGTGAGACTTACTCTCATTGTGGTTTCTGCCCCCCGAACGACCGAACGCCTGATCACCTCGCGAGCTTGTTCCAAGACCGGGCCGCAATGGAAAACGGCCCCGAAGGGCCGTTGTCGCTGAGCGCCAGGCAACGAATGCCGCTCTCGCGGCCTACTTGACGGGGTCCGTCACAAAGCCGATCTTGCGCACGCCGGCACGCTGGGCGGCGGCCATGGCCTGGGCAACACGCTCGTAGCGCACTTCCTTGTCGCCCTGGATGTGCAGGTCGGGTTGCGGCTCCTTGGCTGCCTCGGCCTTGAGGTTTTCCTCGAACTGCGTATCGCTCACGGCCACGCCATTCCAGTGGTACTGGCCATCAGCGGACACGGCCAGGCGCACGGTGGCGGGCTTGACGTCTTCGGGCTGGTTGGTGGCGCGGGGCAGGTCCACGTTCACCGAATGCTTCATCACCGGCACGGTGATGATGAAGATGATCAGAAGCACCAGCATGACGTCGACCAGCGGCGTCATGTTGATCTCGTTCATCACCTCTTCGCCGTCATCATCCATTGTTCCGAATGCCATGGCTTACGCGCCTTTCTTCAGCGGCAGCACATTGCCGGCTTCCTTGCCGTCGATGGACACACGGGCGCCGGTCACGAAGTAGGCGTGCATGTCGTGGGCAAAGCTGTTGAGTGCGTTGAGGATGGACTTGTTGCCACGCACCACGGCGTTGTAGCCGAGCACGGCCGGAATGGCCACGGCCAGACCCAGGGCCGTCATGATCAGCGCCTCGCCGATGGGGCCTGCCACCTTGTCGATGGAGGACTGGCCCGACAGGCCGATGGCGACCAGTGCGTGGTAGATGCCCCAGACGGTGCCGAACAGGCCGATGAAGGGAGCTGTAGAGCCCACGGAGGCCAGAATGGCCAGGCCCGATTGCAGGCGGGCCGTGAACTCGCTGATGCCGTTGCGCATGCAGCGGGTCACCCAGTCGCTGATGTCAAGCGTGTCGTGCAGGTGGGCGCTGGTCTTGCGGTGGTGGGCAGTGGCTTCGCGGCCTTCGAGCACCAGGTAGCGGAAGGGGTTGGACCGGTCATTGCCGAGCTTTTCCAGGCCGCTGGCCAGGTCGGGGCTGTGCCAGAAGTCCTGGGCGTTGCGGGCGTACTTCTTGAACTTCACGATGTCCAGGGCCTTGATGATCATCACCAGCCAAGAGGCCACCGACATGGCCAGCAGGATGACGGCGACGGCACGGGTGACGAAGTCTCCCTGCGTCCAGACGTGGGCAATGCCGAATTGGGAATCCATGGATACTCCTGAGAATCAATTGAGGGTGAATTTGACCGGGACCGTAACCCACATGGGGGTTGGCGTGCCGTTGCTCTTGCCGGGGACGAACTTCCAGTTCTTGACGCCGTCCACGGCCTGCTGGTCCAGACGGTCGTAGCCGCTGGATTTGCTGACCTCGATCTTCTGAGGCAGGCCTTGCGCATCCACGAAGATGCGCAGCATCACGGTTCCCTGCTCGCCCATGCGCCGGCTGATGGCAGGGTAGTTGGGTGCCGGGTTGTTCAGGTAGGCGGCATTGTTGGATGGCAGCTCGATCTTGGGCGGTGCCGGAGGGGCAGGAGGCGCGGGCGGGGCAGGTGGGGCGGGCGGTGCCGGGGGGGCCGGCGGTGCCTCCACCACGGGCTTGGGCTCGTCTTCCAGCGTGCCTCGCGGCGCCGCAGGTGCCGGCTTGGGATCGGCAATGGCCTTGGGCAGAGGCGGCGCCTTCTTCACGACCGGCTGTGGCTTGGGGGGGGGCGGTGGCGGCGGAGGTGGCTTGGGGGCCTCGGGCTCGGGCGCGGGTGGCGAAATGAATTCCGCGATCACCTGGGCTGGCACGATGACCTCTTCGGGGGCGCGCTGGAGCAGGCCATGCTGCATCGCCCAGAGGGTTGCTGCATGCAAGACCACGACCGAACCCGCGATGGCCACGTTACGGCCAGGGCCCCCGGGGGGGCCAAAACGATCAGACTGGGACATAGAGACAGAAGGAGCTGACAGCGGATAGGTGCCGGGTGCTGTCGCTCGGAAGACGGAGTATCAGCTGCGCAGGATCCACCAGGTGCATGTAACGACGAGGATCAGGCTGCCGACAAGTGCTGAGAGGAGGACCATGCTTTGCTCTCCAGGATATTGTTGGCAAGCTGGACGGTCTGGGCCGCGATCTCGTTGTGTATGGCCGCCACGGGCTGGGTTGCGCAGCATTGCGCCACCACATCCCGGGCACAACTCTCGCACCGGCCGCACTGCATGGCGATACCCAATTCGAATTGGATTTCGTCAAAGCTCATGCCAGCGTGAGCGTGGCGTGCGATCTCACGGTCGGAAACCCGGCGACATACACAGACGATCATGGCTACAGGCAGTAATGGCTGGCTATTGATGAGATGAAAAATTATAAATGAGAATTCATCGCATTTGCAATTCTTGGTTGTCTGTAGGGCTGTATGGCCTTGCGCTTTACTCGGTATCCAGCAGTTCCACAGTGGCCTGCGCGAGGGTTGCACAGCCTGTCAGGGCCATGGCGACCTCCAGTTCGTCGCGCAGCAGCCTCAGTACGTGGGCCACGCCAGCGGCACCTGCATTGGCCAGACCCCAGATTATCGGGCGGCCTATCAGCACAGCCGTTGCACCGAGAGCGATGGCCTTGAGCACATCGGTGCCTCGCCGTATGCCGCCGTCGGCGAGCACAGGGAGCGCATGGCCCGAGTTGCGCAAGGCCTTGGTGACGCGCGCCAGTGCGGTGGCCGTTGCGGGAACGGTATCCAGCGTGCGTCCCCCGTGGTTGGAAACAATGATGCCTGCCACGCCCGATCTCGCCGCCTGCAGCGCGTCAGCCGGATGCAGCACCCCCTTGAGCAGCACTGGCAGGCGTGTCTGCTGCTGCAGCCAGGCGACGTCATCCCAGGTGGGCGCATGCTGCAGCAGGCCGTCGAACAGTGCGCTCTGGTCCGGTGTGAGCCGGACGGCCGGAGATGGAGCCAGGCCCTGCAGATTGACGGCAGAAATGCCGGCGGGAAGGCTAAAGCGCGCGCGGCGTTCACGGTCCCGTACGCCGCTGGCGGGGGCGTCCACCGTCAGCACCAGCGCTTCGTAGCCTACCGCCTCGGCCCGTTCGATCAATTGCCTGGTAAAGCCCCGGTCGTGCTGCAGGTACAGCTGGAACCATAGCGGCCCGCGGGTCGGCGTGAGCTGTGCGGCCTTCGCCACAGTCTCCAGCGGCAGGCTGGCCTGGGTGCTGAGCACCATGCCCGCGCCCAGCGCCGCAGCCGCATAGGCTGTTGCAAGCTCTGCGTCGGCATGCGCCATTTGCTGGAAGGCCATGGGGGCGACCAGCAGGGGGCAGGCCAGCTCTCGCCCCAGCAGTTGCAGCCGTGTGTTTCCCCCTGCAAGAGGCCTGAGTACGCGTGGCCACAACGTGAGCGCATCCCAGGCGCTGCGGTTGGCGGCAAGGCTGTGCTCATCGGCCGCGCCGCCCGAGAAGTAGGCCCAGGCGTTGTCGTCCAACCGCTGCCGCGCCTGGATCTCGTGGTCGGCCAGATTGATGATGCCGTCGGGAACGGCTTGCAGTGCGGGCACTTGGCTCATGGCATTGGAGGGGGGCGATGGCGCATCGCCGGTGGCAGACATCCGGAAAAAAGAAAAGCCGGCCCATGGGCCGGCTTTCATCCGTGGGGCAGGCCCGGGGATTACTTGACGTGCTTGCCGATCAGGCCAGCCATCTCGAACATCGAGACTTGGGGCTTGCCGAACACTTCCTTGAGCTTGGCATCAGCGTTGATCATGCGCTTGTTGGCAGCGTCTTGCAGCTTGTTGGCCTTGATGTAGACCCACAGCTTGCTGATGATCTCGGTGCGGGGCAGGGGGGTGGAACCCACCACGGCAGCCAGAGCGGGGCTGGGGGTGAGGGGTTTCATGAAGGCGGCGTTGGGAGTGCGCTTCTTTGCGGGAGCTGCCGGAGCAGCCGTTGCCTTCTTTGCAGTTGCCATGTTGCTTGTTCCTAGTATGGAGTGGATTCTTTACCAGCGAAAAACCGTCGCTATCCACTGGCAGGCTGATGCTAATGGGAAAAAAACGGTCTTCCAAGCTCACCCGTCAAATTTTTGCCTCGATTTGTTGCTGTGGCGCTGTTTTTTGAAGAGTTTTTGCATTCCTGCTCCCTTTCGGGGGCCGCCATGGCTGGAGGGCCGTCGGAGCCAGCGCTTTCAGAGGGGGCGGACTTCGCTTGTGGACGAAGGTTCCGAAGAGAGTTTTCGGGCGGGCCAGGTAGCCACAAAAATGCCCAGCAGGGCGATCGCGAAGGCCAGCGCCTGCATGGATGTGACCCGTTCGCCCAGCACGCACATGCCGACCAAGGCGGCGCTGATCGGCAGCAAAACCGTGAAAGTGCCCGCCTGCGAGGCTGGCACGCTGCGCAGGCCCGTCATCCACAGCCATACGGTCCACACGCAGGCAGCCAGGGCGTAGAACAGCAGCAGTCCCCAGATGCTCCATTGCACGCTGCCGAAGTCGAAGTGCCAGGCCAGATACAGCCCGAAGGGAGTTGACAGCGCAAATCCCCAGAGGTTGACGATCGATGTGATGCGTTTGGGCCCCAGGGATGTGGTCAGGCGCTTGCCGATCACGGCGTAAAACGCCTCGCAAAGCACGGCGCCGACGAGCAGCATCTGCCCCAGCCATGCCTGCGACGAGGTCGAAGAGGCTGCCGCGGTGCCCGCGTCGGGGCGCGACAGTGCATACAAGCCTATGCCGGTCACAGCCAGTGCAATGGCCAGCCAGGTGCGCGCGGCCACGCGCTCGCGCAGGAAAAGCCAGCTCATCAAGGCCACGGCGGCCGGAATGGCGGCCATGGTCACGCCTGCCGTGACGGCGCTGGTCAGGCTGACGCCGGTAACCATGCAGATGGTGAAGAGGAAGTTGCCGAACAGCGACTCCAGGAACAGCAGTCCTTGTGTGCGGCGCGGCAAGGGAGCCTCGTCAGCCGGCTTGCGCAGCCATCGCAGCATGGCGATGGCTCCTATGCCAAAGCGCAGCCAGGCCAGCAACAGCACCGGAAAAATGGCGGCCAAGGGCTTGGATAGGGCGACATAGCTGCCGACCAGGGACATGCTCAGCGCCAGGCAGGCATAGGCAGATCTGCGATGGGAGGTGTTCACGGCTTGTGGAGTTTGGGGCGGCGGTGGCGCTGCCTGAACGCGCGATGGTACCTGCGAGCACGGCAGGCACCCGTGACATACCTGTGTCGCGAATGCTTGCCATGCTGTGGCAAATTTTCACTGCATGGAATCTTCTTTTTGCATTGTGAAAAAATGAATTGCTGCGTTGCGCCATTTTTTCTCAATACGAGAAATGCAATTTCACATTGAAAAATATGAAAATAAGCTGTTGATTTTTATGAAGAAAAATTTAGTCTTGTATAAGACACAAGATGTTGATCGGGTCTTCTATAAGACTTAAATTTGATCCCAAGGCCGACGCAAGAAAGCCGCTTGTTTCAACAACCTCCCAGGAGAGCAACATGCCCCAATCCCTGACCCAGCAACTGAGCCGCGAACAACAGATTTCCGCCCTTGAGAAAGACTGGGCGCAGAACCCCCGTTGGAAGGGTGTCAAGCGTGGCTACAGCGCCGCTGACGTGGTGCGTCTTCGCGGCAGCCTGCAGCCTGAATACACGCTGGCCCAGCGCGGCGCGGAACTGCTCTGGGACAGGATCAACGGCGGTGCCAAGAAAGGCTACGTGAATGCCTTTGGCGCCATCTCTGCGGGCCAGGCCATGCAGCAGGCCAAGGCCGGCCTGGAAGCGGTGTACCTGTCGGGCTGGCAGGTGGCTGCCGACGGCAACACCAGCGAAACCATGTACCCCGACCAGTCGCTGTACGCCTATGACTCGGTGCCCACCATGGTGCGCCGCATCAACAACACCTTCAAGCGCGCCGACGAAATCCAGTGGAGCCGTGGCATCAACCCCGGCGACAAGGAATTCATCGACTACTTCCTGCCTATCGTGGCGGATGCCGAAGCCGGCTTCGGCGGCGTGCTCAACGCGTTCGAGCTGATGAAGAACATGATTGCCGCTGGCGCGGCAGGCGTGCACTTCGAGGACCAACTGGCCGCCGTGAAGAAGTGCGGCCACATGGGTGGCAAGGTGCTGGTGCCTACCCAGGAAGCCGTCGAGAAGCTCATCTCCGCACGCTTTGCCGCCGACGTGATGGGCGTGCCCACCATCGTGCTGGCCCGTACCGATGCTGAAGCCGCCAACCTGATCACCTCCGACCATGACGCCAACGACAAGCCGTTCCTGACCGGCGAGCGCACGCAGGAAGGCTTCTACCGGGTCAGGAACGGCATGGAGCAATCCATCAGCCGCGGCGTGGCCTACGCACCCTATGCAGACTTGGTGTGGTGCGAAACCGGCGTGCCTGACATCGGCTTTGCCCGCGAGTTCGCCCAGGCCGTGCATGGTGCCTGCCCAGGCAAGCTGCTGAGCTACAACTGCTCGCCCTCGTTCAACTGGAAGAAGAACCTCAACGACAGCCAGATTGCCTCCTTCCAGGAAGAGCTGTCTGCGTTGGGCTACAAGTTCCAGTTCATCACGCTGGCCGGCATCCACATCAACTGGTTCAACACCTTCAAGTTTGCCCACGCCTACGCCAACGGCGAAGGCATGAAGCACTACGTGAACATGGTGCAGGAGCCTGAATTCGCAGCCCGCGAGCAAGGCTACACCTTCGTGTCGCACCAGCAGGAAGTGGGTGCAGGCTACTTCGACGACGTGACCACGGTGATCCAGGGCGGCTCGTCCAGCGTGAAGGCGCTGACCGGCTCCACGGAAGAGGAGCAATTCCACTGAAGCGCGGCTTCGGTGAGTGCAACTTCAGGTAGATAGGGGTGAGAAAGCGTCCGGGGCCTTGTGCTTCGGGCGCTTTTTCTTTGCTGGGGTTAAAATGCAAGGAGTTTTCAACTGACAAGGGCGAGAAAGGCATCATGGTTATGACACCGCGAACTACATCGGAGATGTACACCGGCCGCTAGCGGCTGGCGGTTCGCGCCTGCACGAGATTCACTCGACCCCAACAAAGCGCGGACCCGGCTCCGCGCTTTTTTGCTTTTGGGGGATGGCGCACCCCCTGAGAAATATTTTTAGGAATCCCATGATCCACATTACGCTTCCCGATGGTTCGCAACGCGAGTATCCCGGTCCGGTCACCGTGGCCGAAGTGGCTGCATCGATAGGCACGGGCCTTGCCAAGGCTGCACTGGCTGGCAAGGTTGGCACGGGCGACGACGCCAAGGTGGTGGACACCAGCTTTGTGATCGACAAGGACATGCCCCTGTCCATCGTGACGGCCAAGGATGCAGATGGCCTGGACGTGATCCGTCATTCGACGGCCCACTTGCTGGCCTATGCCGTCAAGGATCTGTTTCCTGACGCCCAGGTCACCATCGGCCCCGTCATCGAGAACGGCTTCTACTACGACTTCTCGTACAAGCGTCCTTTCACGCCCGAGGATCTTGTCGCCATCGAAAAACGCATGGCCGAGCTGGCTGCCAAGGACGAGCCCGTGGTGCGCCGCGTGCTGCCGCGCGACGAGGCCGTGGCCTACTTCAAGGGCATGGGCGAGAACTACAAGGCCGAGATCATCGCCAGCATCCCCTCGAACGAGGATGTGAGCCTGTACCGCGAAGGCGGTTTCGAGGATCTGTGCCGCGGCCCGCACGTGCCGAGCACCGGCAAGCTCAAGTTCTTCAAGCTGATGAAGGTGGCTGGCGCCTACTGGCGCGGTGACCATCGCAACGAGATGCTGCAGCGCGTGTACGGCACGGCCTGGGCTACCAAGGACGACCTGCAGCAGTACCTGCACATGCTGGAGGAGGCCGAAAAGCGCGACCACCGCAAGCTGGGCCGTGAACTGGATCTGTTCCACATCGACGAGCATTCGCCAGGCACCGTGTTCTGGCATCCGAAGGGTTGGGCTTTGTGGCAAGAGGTCGAGCAGTACATGCGCCGCGTGTACCGGGACAACGGCTACCAGGAGGTCAAGGGTCCGCAGATCCTGGACAAGACCCTGTGGGAGAAGACCGGCCACTGGGACAAGTACCGCGAGAACATGTTCACGACCGAGTCGGAAAAGCGCGACTACGCGCTCAAGCCGATGAACTGCCCCGGCCACATCCTGATCTTCAAGCAGGGCATCAAGAGCTACCGCGACCTGCCGCTGCGCTACGGCGAGTTCGGCCAGTGCCACCGCAACGAGCCCACGGGCGGCCTGCACGGCATCATGCGCGTGCGCGGCTTCACGCAGGATGACGGCCACGTCTTCTGCACCGAAGACCAGATCCAGCCCGAGGTGCTGGCCTTCACCACGCTGCTGCAAAAGGTCTACGCGGACTTCGGTTTCAGCGACATCATCTACAAGGTCGCCACGCGCCCCGAGGCGCGCATCGGCTCCGATGAAAGCTGGGACAAGGCGGAGGCCGCGCTGATCAACAGCCTGGAGGCTTCGGGCTGCGAGTACGTGATCTCGCCCGGCGATGGCGCGTTCTACGGTCCCAAGATCGAGTACACGCTCAAGGACGCCATCGGTCGCCAGTGGCAGTGCGGCACCATCCAGGTCGACTTCTCCATGCCCGAGCGCCTGGATGCGGAATACGTGGGTGAAGACGGCGATCGCCATCGCCCCGTGATGCTGCACCGCGCCATCGTCGGCAGCCTTGAGCGTTTCATCGGCATCCTCATCGAGCAGCATGCCGGTGCCATGCCGACATGGCTGGCTCCTGTTCAGGCGGCCGTGCTCAATATCACTGACGCGCAGGCGGACTATGTGCGGGAAGTCGCGCAAAAGCTGCAAAAAGCATTTCCGAATCAAGGCCTTAGGGTGGCGACAGATCTGCGCAACGAAAAGATTACGTATAAAATACGGGAGCATTCGTTGCAAAAGCTGCCTTACATCCTTGTTGCAGGCGACAAGGAAAAGGCCGCTGGTGCAGTGGCAGTGCGCGCACGGGGCAACAAGGACCTCGGAGTGATGTCGGTCGACGCGTTCATTGAACTCGTGGCCAAGGACATCGCGGCGAAGGCCTGACGGAGCATCTCCAAAGGCGTTAGCCGTTTGGCGTGTACTGCACACAAGCGGCTACGCTGTTGTAGCAACTTAAATCCAAGGGTGAGAACCATAGCTACTGAATTTCGTGATCGGCGCCACCGTGAAGAGCGCAAGCATCGTCTCAACCGTGAAATCATGGCGCCTGAAGTGCGTCTGTCCGGCCCGGAGAACGAGCCGCTGGGCATCGTGCCTCTGCAGGAAGCGCTGCGCATGGCGGGCGAGTTGGACGTGGACCTGGTGGAAATCGCCGCCACGGCCACTCCGCCTGTCTGCCGGTTGATGGACTATGGCAAGTTCAAGTACCTTGAACAGAAGAAGGCTGCCGAAGCCAAGGCCAAGCAGACCGTCATCGAAATCAAGGAAGTGAAATTCCGCCCAGGTACCGACGACGGCGACTACAACATCAAGCTGCGCAACATCCGCCGATTCCTGGCCGATGGTGACAAGTGCAAGATCACGCTGCGTTTCCGCGGCCGTGAAATCACGCACCAGCAGATCGGTCTGGACCTGCTGAACCGTCTGCGTGACGATCTGGCGGATTCCATCCAGGTGGAGCAGTTCCCCAAGCTGGAAGGCCGCCAGATGGTGATGATGATCGCCCCTGCGCGCAAGAAGCCCACAGCTGGCGGCAAGCTGGCAGAAGTTTCTGCTGCACCTGCGGTGGCTGATAAGGCATAATCGCGGTTTCGCCCTTCGTTGAGGGGCGACAGAATTTGCAGGCCGTGCGCGAGTCGATTGCGCGGGGCGTGCGATGCAAGGGACATGGTTTCCATGTCCCTTGTTCTTGCCGGCCTCCGGGCTGGCACAGAAGTGTCTCGGGGCCAGCAAGTGCGCGCAGTGTTGCGAGCCGCCTCACGAGCACAAACAACAGGAGCATTCAAATGCCCAAAATGAAGACCAAGAGCAGCGCGAAGAAGCGTTTTCGCGTTCGTCCCGGTGGCACCGTCAAGCGCGGTCAAGCCTTCAAGCGTCACATCTTGACCAAGAAGACCACCAAGAACAAGCGTCACCTGCGTGGTGCAGTGTCTGTGCATGAGACCAACATGGGCTCTATCGCACAAATGCTGCCGATGGCTGGCCTGTAATTCACTGACGAACAAGGAGAAAACACATGCCTCGCGTCAAACGTGGTGTAACGGCCCGCGCCCGTCACAAAAAAGTTCTGGCCCTTTCCAAGGGTTTCCGCGGCCGCCGCGGCAATGTCTTCCGCATCGCCAAGCAGGCGGTGATGAAGGCTGGGCAATATGCCTACCGTGACCGCCGTGCCAAGAAGCGCGTGTTCCGCCGTCTGTGGATCGCCCGTATCAACGCCGCTGCACGTGAACTGGGCCTGACCTACAGCCAGTTCGCCAACGGCCTGAAGAAGGCAGCCATCGAGATCGACCGCAAGATGCTGGCCGATATCGCGGTGCACGACAAGGCTGCGTTTAGCAGCATCGTTGATCAAGTCAAGGCCAAGCTGGCTGCTTGAGATAACGGTCTGCGGCCATCCTCGTGATGGTCTGCAGCGCAAACAGCAAGGGCTAGGGCTTGAAAAGGCTGCTAGCCCTTGTTTC
This sequence comes from Delftia sp. 11MD, assembly GCF_050907895.1. Classification (NCBI taxonomy): domain Bacteria; kingdom Pseudomonadati; phylum Pseudomonadota; class Betaproteobacteria; order Burkholderiales; family Comamonadaceae; genus Delftia; species Delftia sp. 11MD. The sequence continues at coordinate 2,348,628 of NZ_CP194333.1, forward strand.
TTTTCACAGTCGATAAAGAGTCGATATGAACGAGTTGGATTCTCTGGTCGAGAGCGCGCAGCAGCTGTTCGCGCAGGCACAAACCCCCGCTGATCTGGAAAACGCCAAGGCGCAGTTTCTGGGCAAGTCGGGCAAGGTGACCGAGCTCATGAAGGGCATGGCGCAGCTTTCCGTCGAAGAGAAGAAGTCGCGCGGAGCCGCCATCAACGTGGCCAAGCAAGGCATCGAGGCCGCGCTGACCGCGCGCCGCAAGGCCCTGGCCGATGCCGAACTGCAGGCCCACCTGAAGGCCGAGGTGCTGGATGTGACCTTGCCGGGCCGCCGCCGTGGCCAGGGCGGCCTGCACCCCGTGTCGCTGACGCTGGAGCGCATCGAGGGCATCTTCGGCTCCATGGGCTTCGATGTGGCCGAGGGCCCCGAGATCGAGTCCGACTGGTTCAACTTCACGGCGCTGAACACGCCCGAAGACCATCCCGCCCGTTCCATGCACGATACCTTCTACGTGGAAGGCGGCACGGAGCAGGCCCCCAATCTGCTGCGCACGCACACCAGCCCCATGCAGGTGCGCCATGCCGTGCAGCACGTCAAGAAATACCGTGAGCGGCTGGACGCCGGCCAGGGCATGCCCGAGATCCGCGTGATCGCGCCGGGTCGCACCTACCGCGTGGACAGCGATGCCACGCACTCGCCCATGTTCCACCAGTGCGAAGGCCTGTGGATCGGCGAGAACGTCAGCTTCAAGGATCTGAAGGTGGTCTTCACCGACTTCTGCAAGACCTTCTTCGAGAGCGATGACCTGGTGCTGCGCTTCCGTCCCAGCTTCTTCCCCTTCACCGAGCCCAGCGCCGAGATCGATATCCAGTTCCAGAGCGGCCCGCTGGCCGGCCGCTGGCTGGAGGTGGCCGGCTCCGGCCAGGTGCACCCCAACGTGGTGCGCAACATGGGGCTGGACCCCGAGAAGTACATCGGCTTTGCCTTTGGCATGGGCCCTGACCGCCTGACCATGCTGCGCTATGGCGTCAACGATCTGCGTCTGTTTTTTGACGGCGATATCCGCTTCCTGTCGCAATTCCGTTAGAAATGGATCGCCCCCTGAGGCGTTGCGCGCCATCCCCCTGGGAGGGGGACGACGCCCTCGCCGCGAGGCGGCTCTTGCTCGGCGTCTCCGGCCTGAACCACGCCAGTCGCATGGTCAGGCTGTTCGGGGGGTGGAATGAGAGTCGTCAATACGTTCATGGGGTCCGCCAGCGCCGCGGCGCGCGGACCGAACCAACGCCAAAGAGTCTGATATGCAATTTCCCGAATCCTGGCTGCGCGAGTTCTGCAATCCGCCGCTGACCACCCAAGAGCTGGCCGACACCCTGACCATGGCCGGCCTGGAGGTGGAGGAGCTGGAGCCCGTGGCACCGCCGTTCACCAAGATCGTCGTCGGCGAGATCAAGGCTGCCGAGCAGCATCCCAATGCCGATCGCCTGCGCGTGTGCCAGGTCGATGTGGGCGGGCCCGAGCTGCTGACCATCGTCTGCGGCGCGCCCAACGCGCGCGTGGGCATCCGCGTGCCCTGCGCCACGGTGGGCGCCGAGCTGCCACCCGGTGAAGACGGCAAGCCCTTCCTCATCAAGATCGGCAAGCTGCGCGGCGTGGAGAGCTTCGGCATGCTGTGCTCGGCGCGCGAACTCAAGCTGTCCGAGGACCATGGCGGCCTGATGGAGCTGCCGCTGGACGCGCCCCTGGGCCAGAACATCCGCGAATACCTGAACCTGGATGACACCCTGTTCACGCTCAAGCTCACGCCCAACCTGGCGCATTGCCTGAGCGTCTATGGCGTGGCGCGCGAAGTGGCTGCGCTGACCGGTGCGCCGCTCAAGCCCCAGTCGTTCACGCCTGCTGCGGTGGGTGTGCAGGACAGGCTGGCCGTGAAGATCGAGGCGCCCGAACTGTGCGGCCGCTTCTCGGGCCGCGTGGTGCGCAACGTCAACACCCAGGCGAAGACGCCGCAGTGGATGGTCGATCGCCTGGCGCGCTGCGGCCAGCGCAGCGTGGCGCCGCTGGTGGACATCTCCAACTATGTGATGTTCGAGTTGGGCCGCCCCTCCCACATCTTTGACCTGGACAAGATCCACGGCGGCCTGCAGGTGCGCTGGGGCAAGGAAGGCGAGCAGCTCAAGCTGCTCAACGGCAACACCGTCACCGTCGATGGACAGGTGGGCGTGATCGCCGATGAGCGCGAAGTCGAATCGCTGGCCGGCATCATGGGCGGCGACGCCACGGCCGTGTCCGACGACACGCGCCACATCTACATCGAGGCGGCCTTCTGGTGGCCCAAGTCGATTGCCGGCCGTTCGCGCCGCTACAACTTCTCCACCGATGCGGGCCACCGCTTCGAGCGCGGCGTCGATCCCGAGCTGACCGTCGAGCACATCGAGCGCATCACGGAACTGGTGCTGCAGATCTGCGGCACGCCCGAGACCGTCTGCAGCCCCATCGACGACCAGAAGTCCAACATGCCCCAGCCCAAGCCCGTCACGCTGCGCGTGGCGCGTGCGGCCAAGGTCATCGGCATGCCGCTCACGCAGCAGCAGTGCCACGATGCGCTGGCCGGCTTGGGCCTGCCGGTGGAGCAGGGCGATGGCGTGCTCACCGTCACGCCGCCCAGCTTCCGCTTCGATATCAACATCGAGGAAGACCTGATCGAGGAAGTGGCGCGCATGGTGGGTTACGAGAACCTGCCCACGAGCAAGCCGCTGGCGCCCATTGCGCCCAAGCTGCGCGCCGAGAACCGCCGCAGCCAGTTCGCCGTTCGCCGCGCGCTGGCCGATCTGGGCTACCAGGAAACCATCAACTTCAGCTTTGTGGAAGCCGCGTGGGAGAAGGATCTGGCCGGCAACGCCAATCCCATCCAGCTGCTCAACCCCATCGCAAGCCAGCTCAGCGTGATGCGCTCCAGCCTCATCGGCTCGCTCATGCAGGTGCTCAAGTTCAATGCCGACCGCAAGGCCGAGCGCGTGCGCGTGTTCGAGCTGGGCCGTGTCTTCCTCAAGGATGACAGCGTTGTTGACAGCGACACCACGGTCAAGGGCTTCTACCAGCCCATGCGCGTGGCGGGCCTGGCCTGGGGAGCTGCCGAGCAGCTGCAATGGGCTCGTGGCGAGACCAAGGTCGACTTCTACGACGTCAAGGGCGATGTCGAGGCGCTGCTGGCGCCGCGCAAGCCCGTGTTCGAGCCGGCCGAGCATCCGGCCATGCACCCGGGCCGCTGCGCACGCGTGCTGCTCGATGGCCAGTCCATCGGCTTCATCGGCGAGCTGCATCCCCAGTGGCGCCAGCAATGGGATCTGGCCCAGGCGCCCGTGCTGTTCGAGCTGGAGCTCGATGCCGTGCTGGCGCGCGAGGTGCCGGTGTTCAAGCCCGTGGCCAAGCACCAGGCCGTGGAGCGCGACATTGCCGTGGTCGTGAACGAAAAGACCACGCATGCCCAGCTGATGCAGGCGGTGGAAGCTGCCCAGACCGGCGGCTTGCTGCGCTCTGCCGTGCTGTTCGATGTGTTCCGTCCCAAGGCGCTCAAGGCCGGCGAGACAGCGGCACCGGGCGCGCTGGCGCAGGACGAAAAGAGCCTAGCCGTGCGCCTGACGCTGGGCCATGACGACAGCTCGCTGACGGATGTGCAGATCGAGCAGGCCGTGCAGGCCGTGCTCGAGCAGCTGCAGCAGCGTCTGGGTGCGCGCCTGCGCGCATGATGGAGGGTGCATGCCGTGAAAGGAGATCCTGTGATGGAACTGGCGGTGGAAAGTCTTGATTCGCCTGCGCTGACCAAGGCGCAGCTGGCGGATCTGCTGTTCGACGAGATCGGCCTGAACAAGCGCGAATCCAAGGAAATGGTGGATGCGTTCTTCGAGCTGGTCTCGCAAAGCCTGGTGTCGGGCGAGGATGTGAAGCTGTCGGGCTTCGGCAACTTCCAGATCCGCACCAAGGCGCCGCGTCCGGGGCGCAATCCGCGCACGGGCGAGGCCATTCCGATCGAGGCGCGCCGCGTCGTGACCTTCCATGCGAGCAGCAAGCTCAAGGAGCAGATCCAGGAAGGCACGACGGGCTCCGCGTCCTGAAGGGTCGTCCCCGGGGCCCGGCTTGCCGTGGCCCAGCTGTCGTCAGCCTGTCTGCCTTGCGGTGGATGGGCTGTTTTTACGACAGGGTGCTGGCCTGCAGGCGAGCTGTGCAGTAGGCTCGGCCTTCTTCCCGGATCGGCGTCCGCGCGCCAGCGGCATTGCACACCCTGACCTCATCCACATTTGCCATGGCTTCACTTCTGCCCCAGATTCCCGCCAAGCGCTACTTCACCATCGGTGAGGTCGCGGATCTGTGCGACGTCAAGCCGCATGTGCTGCGCTACTGGGAGCAGGAGTTCACGCAGCTGCGCCCCATGAAGCGGCGCGGCAACCGCCGCTACTACCAGCACCACGAAGTGCTGATGATCCGGCGCATCCGCGAGCTGCTCTACGAGCAGGGCTTCACCATCAATGGCGCGCGCAACCGCCTGCGTGAGGCCTCGGGGTCTGCCGTGGTTCCCGCGCTGCAGGCCGGTGTCGCGGTGTCGGCGCCGGCTGCCGCGCCGCTGCTCGGTGGCGATGCCGCGGCCAGCGTTCCGCTGGAGCCGGAGGCCGTGCGCGAGGAGCTTTTGCAGATTCGTGCGCTGCTTTCTATTTGAGAGCAAAAAGCTGTATATAATTGAATTCTTCGGCGTGTAGCGCAGCCTGGTAGCGCACTTGCATGGGGTGCAAGGGGTCGCGAGTTCGAATCCCGCCACGCCGACCATAAATGAAAACGGACCACAGCTTCTGGCTGTGGTCCGTTTTTCTTTGTGCCATCGCCAACCGCTACCAACCGCTGAAGGGGAGCGGCCGTTGCGCGGGAATCAACCCTGGGCGCAGGTCTCAAGCAGCCATTGCCGGAAGGCTGCCAGCGCCGGCAGTGTCGCGTTCCTCTCGGGATAGACCAGGTAGTAGCTGCGCTGGCTGGGGATGGCGTCTCCCACCACGTGCAGCTCACCGCGCGCTATCTCCTCTTCCACCAGTACCCGTGGCACCAGGCCCACGCCCATGCCTGCCAGCACGGCCTGTATCAGGTGCGAGGTCAGCTCGAAGCTCGGCCCTATCCGCATCTGCCGGTGATCGAGCCGATAGTGCGTGAACCACTCGCTCCAGGCCTGCCGGTTGCTGGCCACCGTGAGCAGCACCTGCTGGCCCGCCCAGTCCGGCGAGGCTGCTGCCTGCCCGGCCTGCTGCAGCGCCTGCGGGCTGGCCACCGCCACCAGAAACTCGTGGTACAGGCGATGCGCGGTCAGCCCGGGCCAGTCTCCCGTGCCCACGGTGATGGCGGCGTCTATCTCGCCGCTGTCGAAGTCGATGTCGCCTATGCGGGAATGGATGTGCATGGTCACCCCGGGCTGCGCCTGGTAGAAGCCATGCAGGTGCGGCAGCAGCCATTTGGAGCCGAAGGTGGGCAGGGTGGCCAGGTTGAGCGTGCCACCGCCGGACTGGCGTGACATGGCCTGCAGGGTGGCGCTGCGTATGCGGCCCAGCGCGGCACCCAGGTCGATGAAGTAGCGGCGCCCCACATCAGTCAGGCGCACCGTGCGGCCCTCGCGGCGGAACAGGCTGATGCCCAGCTGCGCCTCCAGTGTCTGCACCTGCCGGCTGATGGCGCTCTGGCTGAGCGACAGCTCCTCGGCCGCTCGCGCATAGCTTTCGTGGCGCGCGGCCGCCTCGAAGACCAGCAGCAGGGACATGGAGGGCGTCAGGCGTCGGTAATTCATGAGTTTTATGCAGTGTTCGCGGCCGCAATTTTCGTTTGTTCCAGAGGAAGAGTGTAGAGATACTTGCGGCCATGGTCGGCCTGAAATCGTGTATTGCATGCATGGGTTTCCTGGGCTGATCGCCAGCAACAAATCTCCCCACCTTGCCTTCCATGTCGATTGCCCCACTGCCCCACGCCAGCGCCCCCGTGCCTGCCCAATACCTTGAGTTTCTTGAAGCGTTGAAGGCCGCCGGCTTCGAGGGCGACGTGGACACGGACCATGCCAGCCGCACCGTGCTGGCCACGGACAACTCCATCTACCAGCGCATGCCGCAGGCGGCCATCTACCCGCGTCACGCCGAGGATGTGGCCAGGGCGGCGCAGGTGCTGGCGCGGCCTGAGTTCCGCGATGTGGTGCTGACACCGCGCGGCGGCGGCACGGGCACGAACGGGCAGTCGCTCACGCATGGCGTGACCATGGACTTGTCGCGGCACATGAACGGTATCCTCGAAATCAATGCCGAGCAGCGCTGGGTGCGCGTGCAGGCCGGCGTGGTCAAGGACCAGCTCAACGCCGCGCTCAAGCCATACGGACTGTTCTTTGCGCCCGAGCTGTCCACCTCCAACCGCGCCACCATCGGCGGCATGATCAACACCGATGCCAGCGGGCAGGGCAGCTGCACCTATGGCAAGACGCGCGACCACGTGCTGGCGCTGGACTTCGTGCTGCTGGGCGGCGAGCGCCTGCACAGCGCGCCGCTGGATGCTCAGGCGCTGGAGCGCATGTGCGCCGATTCGGGGTGCATCGGCAAGGTGCACCGCACGGCGCGGCGCATCAGCGAGGACCAGGCGGAGTTGATCGAGGCCAGATTCCCCAAGCTCAACCGCTGCCTCACCGGCTATGACCTGGCCCATCTGCGCGAAGGCGACGGGCGCTTCAACCTCAACAGCGTGCTGTGCGGCGCCGAAGGCTCGCTGGGCTTCGTGGTGGAGGCGAAGCTCAACGTGCTGCCCATTCCCCGCTACTCGGTCCTGGTCAACGTGCGCTACGCGGGCTTCATGGACGCGCTGCGCGATGCGCGCGCGCTGATGGCACACCGGCCGCTGTCCATCGAGACGGTGGATTCCAAGGTGCTGCTGCTGGCCATGAAGGACTTCGTCTGGAGCAGCGTGGCCGAGTACTTTCCGCAGGACGGCCAGCGCCCTACGCTGGGCATCAACCTGGTGGAATTCAGCGGCGACGATCCGCAGGAGGTCGACGGCCGCGTGCAGGCCTTCATCGCGCACCTGGGCGCGGATACCTCCGTGGAGCGGCTGGGCCATACGCTGGCGGCGGGCAATGCAGCGGTCCACCGCGTCTATGCCATGCGCAAGCGCGCCGTGGGCCTGCTGGGCAACGTGGCGGGCGAGGCGCGGCCCCAGCCCTTTGTCGAAGACACGGCCGTGCCGCCCGAGAACCTGCCCGAGTTCATTGCCGAGTTCCGCGCGCTGCTGGACAGCCACGGCCTGCAATACGGCATGTTCGGCCACGTCGATGCCGGCGTGCTGCATGTGCGCCCCATCCTGGACATGAAGAACCCCGTGGACGCCGCCCTGGTGCGCCCCATCTCCGACGCGGTGGCCGAACTCACGCAGCGCCACGGCGGCCTGCTGTGGGGCGAGCACGGCAAGGGCCTGCGCTCCGAATATGTGCCGGCCTTCTTCGGCGAGCTGTATCCCTCGCTGCAGCAGCTCAAGGCCGCCTTCGACCCGAACAACCAGCTCAACCCCGGCAAGATCGCCACGCCGCCGGCCAGCAAGACCTTGCTGCTCAAGGTGGATGGCGTCACCACGCGCGGCGAGCTGGACCGGCAGATCGACGAGCGCGTATGGCAAAGCTATGGCGCGGCCATGCACTGCAACGGCAATGGCGCCTGCTACAACTTCGACCCGGACGACGCCATGTGCCCGTCCTGGAAGGCCACGCGCCAGCGCGTGCATTCGCCCAAGGGCCGGGCCTCGCTGATGCGCGAATGGCTGCGCCTGCAGGGGCAGGCCGGCGTGAATGTGCTGGAGGTCGCGCAGCGGCCCCAGCCCTTCCTGTCCAGCCTGGCCGCGCGCTGGCGCAACAGCCGCGCGGCGCGCCGCGGCGAGGCCGATTTCTCGCACGAGGTCTATGACGCCATGGCCGGCTGCCTGGCCTGCAAGTCCTGCGCCTGGCAGTGTCCCGTCAAGGTCAACGTGCCCGAGTTCCGCTCGCGCTTTCTGGAGCTCTACCACCGCCGCTACCTGCGGCCCGTGCGCGACTACCTGATCGGCTCGCTGGAATTCACCATGCCGTGGCTGGCGCGCATGCCCGCGCTCTACAACGGGGTGATGGGCTCGCCATGGATGCGCGATGTGCTCAGCCGGCGCATCGGCATGGTCGACGGTCCGCTGCTGAGCCGGCTGGACCTGGCAGCCACCTTGCGGCAATGGAAAGTGCGCGCGGCCGATGCGCAGGCGCTGGCCGCGCTTTCGCCCGAGCAGCGCGCGCGCAGCGTGGTCATCGTGCAGGACAGCTTCACCCGCTACTTCGAGACCGGCCAGCTGCAGGTGCTGATCGAGCTGGCGGCGCGCCTGGGGTTCCAGGTCTGGCTGGCGCCGCTGCTGCCCAATGGCAAGCCGCTGCATGTGCAGGGATTCATGGGCGCCTTTGCCAAGGCGGCCATCCGCAATGCCGCACAGCTGGCGCAACTGGCTCAGCCCGGTGTGGCGCTGGTGGGGCTGGACCCGGCCATGACGCTGGCCTATCGGCAGGAATACCTCAAGGTGCCGGGTATGGGCGAGGTGCCCAAGGTGGCGCTGCCCCAGGAATGGCTGCAGCAGGCGCTGCCCGAGGCGCGCACGAACGAGGGCAGTGCAGGCACTGCGTACCGCCTGCTGCCCCATTGCACCGAAAAGACCAACGCGCCCGACAGCGGCAAGCAGTGGGCACAGCTCTTCGAGCGACGGGGCCTGCGCCTGAGCGTGGAGGCCACGGGCTGCTGCGGCATGTCGGGCACCTACGGGCATGAGGCGCGCAACCTCGAAACCTCCAAGACCATCTATGCCCAGTCATGGGCCCGGCAGATCGAAGGCAAGCAGGAGCTGGGCGAGCCGCTGGCCACCGGCTACTCCTGCCGCAGCCAGGTCAAGCGCCTGTCCGCACGGCAGCTGCGCCATCCGTTGGAGGCCTTGCTGGACCATGTGCGCGCCACGCATCAGGGGTGAGAAGATGCGGGGGCTGATCGTCGCCATTTCAGGAATTTGCAGACATTTTTGAAAAATCTCTGCGTTTTCCCTGAAGGCCCGTTTTTAGTCCCTATAATTCAATGCTTCGGCGTGTAGCGCAGCCTGGTAGCGCACTTGCATGGGGTGCAAGGGGTCGCGAGTTCGAATCCCGCCACGCCGACCACAACGCAAAGCTCCTGACGGAAACGTCAGGAGCTTTTTGCTTTGTACGTTCAATTTTGCGCGCGATTGTGCCTTGCGGCGAAGGGCGGGTGCAGTTCCGCCAGGCGGCTCCCTCGCGGATGGCGAGGGTAGCCAGCGCAGAAAACTCCATGCACCGTGAAGATGCGCCGCCAGGTCTGGATGCGTAAGACCTGCACCTACAATGGCGTCTTTTGTAACTGACGATTTCTTCCTGGTCTCGCACATGATGGATGGACTGATTACCGGCAGACTCACCGGTACGCCCGAACACCGCAGCGACCGCAATCGGCGCCCCTTCATGGTGGCCCGCGTGCGTTCCGAGGCATCCGATGGCACTTCCATCCCGGTCAACGTGGTTGCATTCGACGCCCAGGCCTGCGAGGTGCTGCGCAATCTGATCGAAGGCGATGCCGTGGCGCTGCGGGGCAGCTTCACGCCCAAGGTCTGGATAGACCGCCAGGAGCAACCCCATCCCGTACTGGATGTCGTGGCCCACCAGGTGATGGCAACGCCCGAGTTCCAGGACCGCTGACGCCCGCGCTGCGGCGCCGGTTGTGAGCTACTGAAAAAACTGTCTAGCCGCAGTGTGCCGGTACGGTCGCCGCGCGCTGTGTTGGCGCTACAGTGTGCGCCTGTGTTTTTGACAGGTTACAAGGAACCGCATCCATGCCCACCAAGCGCCATTTCCTCCGCCGCACGCTCACGGCCGCCGCGATTGCCAGCACCGCCGCCATGACCCTGCTGGCCATGCCCGCGCAGGCGCAGGACAAGCCCATCAAGGTCGGCGTCACGGCCGGCCCGCACGCCCAGATCATGGAGCAGGTCAAGAAGGTCGCCGAGAAGAACGGCCTGAAGATCCAGATCGTTGAATTCGGCGACTACGTGCAGCCCAATGCCGCGCTGTCTGCCGGTGACCTGGACGCCAACAGCTACCAGCACCGCCCCTACCTCGACGCCCAGGTGCGCGACCGCGGCTACAAGATCGGCTGGGTGGCCGACACGGTGAATTTCCCCATCGGCATCTATTCCAAGAAGATCAAGCAGCTGGCCGACCTGCCCCAGGGCGCCAAGTTCGGCATCCCCAACGATCCCACCAACGGTGGCCGCGTGCTGCTGCTGCTGCAGGCCCAGGGCCTGATCAAGCTCAAGGAAAGCGCGGGCCTGAAGGCCACGCCGCTGGACGTGGTCTCCAACCCCAAGAAGCTGCGCTTCGTGGAGCTGGACGCAGCCCAGCTGCCACGCTCGCTGGATGACCTGGACGCCTCGGCCATCAACACCAACTTCGCGATCTCGGCAGGCCTGAACCCCAAGACCGATGCCATTGCGCAGGAAGCCGCCAAGAACCCCTATGTGAACATCCTGGTCACGCGCGATGCCGACAAGGGCAAGCCCTGGGTGGCGCAGCTGATCAAGGCCTACCACTCCGATGAAGTGCGCCAGTTCATCGATGTGCAGTTCAAGGGGTCGGTGATCCCTGCGTTTTGATAGGAAGCACCCCCTGAGCGGCTGACGCCGCTTCCCCCTCTCTCGCTTCGCGGGAGGGGGACGACACCCTCGCTGCGGGGCGGCCCTTGCTCGGTGTCCCTCGCTTTGGGTTGCGCCGGTTTCGGTCGCCGTGTTCAGTGCGAGCGAGGGCTGAATTGCAAAAGCTGCCATTGGCAGCTTTTTTTCATTCTCCCAGTACCCTGAAGTATTCGGTCAGCGGTGCGCGGGTGGTCTGGGTGCGGTTGACGGGGGCGGCCTCGTCGGGCCAGCCCAGGGCCAGGCCGCAGACGATGTGCTCGCCGGGCGGCAGGTCGAGCACGCGGCGCACGGTGTCGGGGTAGGAGGCCAGGGCGCCGATGGCGCAGCTGCCCAGGCCCTGGGCAGCTGCGGCCATTTGCAGGCCGTACAGGGTCATGCCCAGGTCCATGTAGCCGCCTGCGCCGAAGCGGGCGTCGATGCTCACGACCAGGGCCACGGGCGCATCGAAGAAGCGGTAGTTGCGGCCGAACTGCGCGTCGCGCCCTGCGCGGTCCTCGCGGGCCACGCCCAGGGCGCTGTACAGGGCCTGGGCCGACGCCACCTGGCGCTTGCGCAGCGCCATGGGCATGGGGCGGGGGAAGTAGCCGTAGTCCTCGCGCTCAGGTGCTCCGCCTTGCCAGTCGGCCAGCAGCGCCTGTGTGAGTGCGTCGCGCAGGCTGCCGCGCACCTGGATGAACTGGCCGGGCTGCAGGTTGCCGCCGCTGGGCGCCCGGCGGGCCGATTGCAGCAACTGGTGCAGCAGCGCATCCGGCACGGGATCGGGCCGGTAGGCGCGCACGGAGCGGCGCGCGTGCACCAGGGCCTCATGCGCATCGCCAAAGGGAAGGGTGTCGAACGGTGGTTTGGCGGACATGGGAAATGCGGAGTCCATGGATTCAAAGCGCCTGCACCAGGCAGGCCGCGCCTATGCCGCCAGCCCCTGCAATGGCGGCCAGGCCCAGGGCCGGCCTGTGGGCTGCTGGCGTGCGGTGCAGGTCTGAGAGCATGCGCACCAGCGCAACCGCGCCCGATGCGCCAATGGGATGGCCGCGCGCCAGGCCACCGCCGCCGGTGTTGAGCTGCTGCAGCGGCAGGCCCAGGGTTTCGGCAAAGGCCAGGGCCTGCACGGCGAAGGCATCGTGCAGCTCCACAGCCTGGAGCTCTGCCGCAGTCAGGCGAGGAAGCTGCAGCGCTGCGGCTCCACGCTCCAGCACCTGCTGGGCCGCCAGTGCGGCGGCGACCAGCGGTGTTTCGGGCGCATGGCCCAGCGAGGCACTGGCCACCCAGCGGGCGCGTGGCTGCAGGCCCAGGCGTGCACAGGCCTGCGGCGTGGCCAGCAGCACCAGGGCGGCACCATCGGCCTTGGGCGAGATGGTGGGCGTGCTCAGCGCATGGCGCTGGCGTGCATGGGCGTCAACGGCGCCACCCGCTTCGGCCACCACGGGCATGCGGGCAACGCGGGCCGGGTTCAAGGCGCGCGGATAGGCGTCGTGGTCGAGCCCGGCCAGGGGCACGATCTCTTGGGCCAGCCGGTCGCGGTGCGCGAGCGCCTGCGCGTGGCTGTGGATGGCATGGGCCTCCTGAACGGCGCGGGTGATGCCGTGGGCCAGGGCATGGTCTGCGGCCGATTGCAGCAGGTCCGGGTCGCGTGCGGGATCGGGGGCGAAGGCGGGGCGGTCATAGGTGACGGGCAGCTCGCCTGCATGGCGCGGGCGCGTCTGGCGGATGGGGGCACGGCTCCAGGCCTCGGCACCACCGGCCACCACGATATCGGCCTGGCCCGACATCAGCAGGCCCGCAGCCAGGGCCACGCTGTCCAGGCCCGAGCAGCACTGGGTGTCCACGCTGTGGGCCGCGCAGCGCTCCGGCAGGCCCGCAGCCAGGGCCAGCATGCGGGCCGGGTTGCCGCCTGCGCCCAGGGCGTTGCCTAAGACCACGGCATCCACGGCCTGGGCAGGCAGGCCGGCCCGTGCCAGCAAGGCCTGGAGCACGGGCGCGCCCAGCTCGTGCGCCGCAAGCTCGCGCAGCGCACCGCCCACGGGGGCGACGGGGCTGCGCGCCCAGGCCAGGATGACGGGGGCGTCGTGCGGGTTCATGGCAGGGGCAGCAGCGCGGGTTCGCCGGGCAGTGCCTGGCCAGCGTCCGTGCCAGTGGCAGTGGCGGCCAGTGCACGCGCCAGACGGCCGTGGTCGGTCTTGCCGCTGGCGGTCTGCGGCCAGTCGGTGCAGCTCCACCATTGGCGCGGCAGCTTGTAGCTTTCCAGCCGGTCGCGCAGCCAGGCCGCCAGCGCCTGTGCGGAGCCTGCGGGCGCGGCGCCGTGCCATTGCACGACGGCGTGCACCTGCATGCCGCGCAGCGCGTCGGGCAGGCCTTGGATGGAGACCTGGGCCACGCCCGGGTGCGCGGCCAGCAGGGTTTCGACTTCTTCGGGGAACAGGTTCTTGCCCTGGGTGACGAGCATGCGGCTCTGGCGCCCGGCCAGGCACAGCTGGCCGCCGGCATCGATATGGCCCATGTCGCGCACGGACAGCCACTCACCGTCGCGCAGCGCGGCCGTGCCATCGCGCGCCTCGCCCACATAGTCCATGAACAGCATGGGGCTGCGCATGTAGATCAGGCCGTCTTCGCCCGGCTGCAGGGTGTGGTCGCCGGTCTGCTGGGTGGCGGGGCGGATCTGCAACTGCACATTGCTGAAGGGCCGGCCCACGGCCTGGGGCGGGGCCTGTTCGTCGGCCTCCATCCAGGCGATGAAGCTGGCCTCCGAGGCGCCGTAGAACTCGATGATGCGTACGCGCGGAAACAGCGCGCGCAGGGCCGGGGTCTGGGCGCGCATCCAGCGCGCGCCGCTGATCATGATCAGCTCCACCTCGGGGATGGGCGCCAGCGCGCGGTGTGCGGCCCACTGCAGCATCAGCAGCAACTGGCTGGGCACGGCGACCAGGCAGGGCGCCTCGCCGCGCGCCAGCGAGGCCAGGCAGCGCGCTGCCGAGAACCGCTCCTGCACCACGGCGCCTTCGCCGCACCACAGGCCCTGCATCACGCCGAACAGGAACAGCGAATGCGAGATGCGCCCGGGCGCCATGGTGCGCTGCGCGGCCACGGGGCCGAAGTCCTCGAGGCAGACGCGAAAGCTCTCTGTCCACGAACGGTGGTGGCGCATGAAGCCCTTGGGCAGTCCGGTGCTGCCCGAGGTGAAGCCGGTATAGAAAGCGCCGGTGGCAGTGGCTTCGGCCAGCGGGCTGGGCGCGGTGGGAAGCCAGCCTTCGATGCGCTGGCGCACGGCCTCGGGCCAATCAGGGTCGGCCACGGCGGCGCAGCGGCCGCTGTGCAGGATGGCGAGGAATTCGACGATGGCATCCACGGTGCTGGCGCTGCCGCCCGTGTCCACCAGCAGCATCTCTGGCGCCTGGCCGGCCACCAGCGCGGCCGAGCGCTGCAGCACGGCGGCATGCAGCGCGGCAAAGCTCCATTGGCCGGCCTCGCTTTGCAGCGCCATCGCATCGGGGCGCTGCCGGGCCCAATGCTCCAGCGGGCCATGGACCAGGGTCCACGGGTGCTGCAGCGGCGCGGCCAGCGGGTGGGGCGCGGATGGCTCAGCCATGCTGGCGGCCTCCGAACGGCCAGTCCGGCATGCCGCGCGCCACCGTGTGCACCACCAGGGCGCACAGCACGCACTTGACCAGATCGCCGGGCACGAACAGCAAGGTGGCCATGAAGGCCTGCGACAGGCTGAGCTTGGCCATCAGCATCAGCCCCAGCACGCCGAAGGCATGCAGGGCCACCAGCCCGCCCAGCGCCGAGGCCGCAAAGGCGCTGAGCGCCGCGCGCCGGGGCGATCCCTGGGGCAGCGCACGCATGACCAGGCCGGCAATGCAGGCCGCCAGCGGGTAGCCCAGCAGGTAGCCGGCCGAGGGCGCCATGAAGACGGCAATGCCGCCGCGCCCGCCCGACAGCAGGGGCAGGCCCACGGCCACGGCCGCAAGGAACAGCAGCATGGACTGCATGCCGCGCCAGGGGCCGAGCATCACGCCGGCCAGCATCACGCCCAGCGACTGGATGGTGATGGGCACGCCCAGCGGCAGGTCGATCTTGGGAATCAGGCCCATGACGGCCATCAGTGCCGCGAACAGCGAGACCTGGGCCATGGAGCGCGCCGAGGCGCGTGAGACGGTGGAGGGAGCGGTCATGGAGAGTTCTCGCTGTCGGTCAGGAAGGGCAGTTCAGCAGGGCAAATCGGAAGGGCAAATCGGCAGGGCAGGCCTCAGCGGCCCAGGCGCGCCCACAGCGCATCGGACACGCGGCGCGTGGCCTGCAGCATGTGGATGGTCAGCGGCGCAATCAGGCGCAGGCCGCCGGCGCGGCCCGTGCGCAGCCGGTGGGCATCGTCCATGCGCTTCCACTGCACGAAGAAATGCTCGGTGAAACGCAGCATCAATGCCAGCTGCAGGGCCACCTGTTCGGGGGAGATGCCGATGCGCTCCAGCGGCGCCAGCAGCCGCTCCAGCACATCGACCAGATCGCTGGGGCGCGTGCTCACGGTCAGCGCCATGCCCAGCGTGGAGGCGCAGACCAGGCGCAGCGCGCTGGCGGCGGCCAGGGCGTAGTGCTGCATCCACACATGGAAGGCAGCCACCAGCAGGGCGGCCACGGTGACCGACAGCATGAGCCGCCGTGCGCCCTCGGTGGCGCGGCCCAGCGACAGCCACAGCAGGCCGCAGGCGGCGCCGGCCATGGCCAGCAGCCACG
The DNA here is from genome assembly GCF_050907895.1 of Delftia sp. 11MD. Taxonomy (NCBI): domain Bacteria; kingdom Pseudomonadati; phylum Pseudomonadota; class Betaproteobacteria; order Burkholderiales; family Comamonadaceae; genus Delftia; species Delftia sp. 11MD. The sequence goes on from NZ_CP194333.1 coordinate 2,364,102, forward strand.
GTGAATCGATGAGGAACAGGCCCGTTCCCAGCAGCGCCATGAGCAGCAGCTTGCGGCCCGCACTCCAGGCATGGAGCCAGCTGGTGTATTCGCTGTAGAGGCTTCCCATGGCGGCCGGCTCCTGCGTCAGGACTGCGCTTGCAGCCGGCGGGCCACGTCGGCTTCATAGGCCGCGCAGACCGCGTGGCCGGGGCCGTCTGCGCGCACTTGGCCACGCTCCAGCCAGAGCACGCGGCCAAAGCTGCGCACGTGGTCCAGCACATGGGTGGAGACCAGCACCTGCTGCTCGGCGGCCGCGATGTCCCTGGCCAGCCGCGCCTGGCCCGGCAGGTCCAGGCTGGCGAAGGGCTCGTCCAGCAGCAGCACGCGCGGCGCGGCAATGAGCAGGGCCAGCCAGCACACCTGCTGGCGCTGGCCCTGGCTGAGCCCGGCCACGGCGCGCGGAGCCCAGTCGGCCAGGCCGCGGCTGCTCAGCAGGGCGCGGGCGCGCTCCGTGGCCTCGCGCCGCGAGATGCCCGAAGGGCGCAATCCCAGGGCCAGCTCTTCCTCCACGGTGGGGAAGATGATCTGGTCGTCGGGGTTCTGGAACATCAGCCCGACCTGGCCCGGCCGCCTGGCGCGGGCCTCGTGCAGTTCGGTGCCGTCCAGTAGCACGCGCCCGGCCTGCGGCGCATCCAGGCCGCACAGCAGCCGGAACAGACTGGTCTTGCCCGCGCCGTTGTCGCCGATGAGTCCCACGCGCGGCTCGTCCAGCTGCAGGTCCAGGCCGTCAAAGACGGTCGTGATGCCGCGCCGCAGGCGCACGGCTTCCACGCGCAGGCTGGCGGCGCAGGCGGGGCAGTCGGCAGTTCGGGAGGATTCAGGCATGGCGAATGAAAGCGGGTACTTACCTGTAGTGCACGCAACCACAAGGAATCTTGCCGTTGTACAGGCCTGTCGGGGGCGGATTCTAGCAATGCCGTCCAGGCCGTACATCAAGGCTTGAAAGACGGCAATCGATATAAGCACCGTATTTTTTATTCTTTTGTTTGAACAACGTTTTGCAACACACTCGTTAGAACACTAATGACGGCAGATCCTGGGGATTCGCCTGTGCTTGGCGACGACGCAAGACAACGCATGCCCATCGGCTTGCAACTGCGTCCAACTGCGTAGCACAGGACCCGGAAATTGCGCGCCATTGCCTGGAGATGGCGGTGCAAAGGCTGCCGTTGTCGATCCCAGGACCGTTTTCACTGCCGAACCGAGACTCCATGACCGTCCAGACCGCCGATTTCGCCCCGGAAAACGCGCTGATCCGCCTGCGCGACCTGCAAAAGAAATTTGTAACAGCCGATGGCAAGCACTTCGATGCCGTGCGTTCGGTATCACTGGACATCGGCCAGGGCACGGTCTTCGGCCTGATCGGCAAGAGCGGTGCGGGCAAGTCCACGCTGCTGCGCCTGATCAACCTGCTCGAGCGTCCCGACAGCGGCGAGGTGGTGGTGGCCGGCCAGCGCCTGACCGACCTGGGCCGCCGCGCGCTGCGCGAGGCGCGCCAGAACATCGGCATGATTTTTCAGCAGTTCAACCTGCTGCAGAACGCCAGCGTGTTCGAGAACGTGGCCTTTCCGCTGCGCATCCATGGCGGCCACTCGCGCGCCCAGATCGAGCAGCGCGTGCGCGAATGCCTGGACATCGTGGGCCTGGCCGACAAGGCCGGCAGCTATCCGGCCCAGTTGTCCGGAGGTCAGAAGCAGCGCGTGGCGATTGCGCGTGCCCTGGCGCCGCGCCCGCAGGTGCTGCTGTGCGACGAGCCCACCTCGGCGCTGGACAGCGAGACCACGCGCTCCATCCTGGCCACGCTGGCGGACATCAACAGCCGCCTGGGCGTGACCATCGTCATCGTCACGCACGAGCTGGCCGTGGTCGATGCGCTGTGCAGCGAAGTGGCCATCATCGAGCAGGGCCAGGTGGCAGAACGCTTCACGCTGCCCGCCCTGCCGCAGGGCCGGGCCTACGAGGCGCCGCAGCGCGCCACGCTGCTGGGCAGCGAACTCGAGGCCCTGCGCGTGGAGCGTGCCGACAAGGCCCTGCGCGAGCGCGGCGCCACCCGCCCCGTGGTGCTGCGCGCCGTGGGCGGCTCCGAGCACTGACGGGCTTTCGCCCGGTCCCGTTTTCCTCTTCTTTTAGCTTCCGCATTCCCATGTCTGAAAACATCGTCGAAATCCTGCCCGAGCTGTGGCTGGCCATGGGCCAGACCCTTTTGATGCTGGGCATCGGCCTGTCGGCCGCCGTGCTGATCGGCGGCCCGCTGGGCGTGCTGCTGTTCCTGCTGGGCCCCGGCCAGTCGCTGGACAACCGCCCGGCCTTTGCCGTGCTGAACTGGACGGTCAATACCGTGCGGTCCTTCCCCTTCATCATCTTGCTGGTCGCCCTGGTGCCCTTCACGCGCTGGCTGGCCGGCACCTCCATCGGCCCGCTGGCTGCGGCCGTGCCGCTGTCCGTGGCGGCCATTCCCTACCTGGCACGCCTGGTGGACCAGTGCCTGCGCGACGTGCCGCGCGGCGTGATAGAGGCCGCGCACGCCATGGGCGCCTCGGAGCTGCAGATCGTCTGGCGCGTGCTCATCGTCGAGGCGCGCTCGGGCCTGGTGCTGGCGCTGACCGTGCTGGCCGTGAGCTTTCTGTCGTACTCGGCCATTGCCGGCGTGGTGGGCGGCGGCGGCATTGGCGATCTGGCCATCCGCTATGGCTACTACCGCTTCCAGACCGATGTGATGGTGCTCACCGTGACCATCCTCGTGGCCATGGTCCAGGTCATCCAGTTCGTGGGCAACACGGCGGCCCGCCGCCTGGACAAGCGCGGCTGAGCGCGCTGTCCAGACCCGCTTTCTTCTTTCTTCCCGCTCCCTCCCAAAAAAGGATTCCGACATGACCGCATCCCTTTCCTTCGTGCGCCGCCACCTGCTGGCCTCGGCCGCCGCCCTTGCCGCTGCCAGCGTGCTGGCGCTGCCCGCCCATGCCCAGGCCGACAAGAAGCAGCTGGTGATCGGCGGCACGGCAGGCTCCAACATCGACCAGCTCAAGCAGGGCATCGTGCCGCTGCTGCAAAAGAAGGGCTACCAGGTCAAGCTGGTGGAGTTCAACGACTACGTGCAGCCCAACCTGGCGCTGGCCCAGGGCTCGCTGGATGCCAACTTCTTCCAGCACCGTGTCTACCTGCAGAAGTTCGCGGCCGACCAGAAGCTGGACCTGGTGGAACTGGTGCAAGGCCCCATTGCCCCCCTGGGCGTGTACTCCAAGACCCGCAAGACCCTGGCCGAGGCCAAGGAAGGCGACCGCGTGACCCTGCCCAACGACCCGAGCAACCTGGCCCGCGCGCTGGTGCTGCTGGAGCAGGCCGGCCTGATCAAGGCCAAGCCCGGCATCGACCCGCTGCGCGTGTCCGAAAAGGACCTGGCCGAGAACCCGCGCAAGCTCAAGTTCATCCCGCTGGAAGCCGCGCAGCTGCCGCGCTCGCTGGGCGATACCGAATACGCCATCATCAACGGCAACTTCGCCATCTCCTCGGGCCTGAAGCTGACCGAGGCCGTCTCGCTGGAAAAGACCCCCGACCACTACCTGAACGTGGTGGCCATCAAGAAGAAGGACCAGGGCGCGGCATGGGCCAAGGACCTGGCCGAGGTCTACCGTTCGGCGGAGTTCAAGGCCGTGGTGGACAGCAAGTTCCAGGGCTATGCCAAGCCCACTTTCCTACAGTAAGCGCCGTGCAGGCAGCCACATAATGGCTGCCTGCGGGAGGTACGCCTCCCGCCCGTTTTTCGCCACTTCCTCCAGGAGCAATGCATGAGCCAGATCAAGGTCGCTGTCATCGTGGGCAGCCTGCGCAAGGATTCCTTCAACCGCAAATTCGCCGACGCCATTGCGCGCCTGGCACCCGAAGGCCTGGTCTTCGAGCAGGTCGCCATCGATGCCCTGCCGCTGTACAACCAGGACCATGACGGCAATGAGGTGGACGTGGTCAAGCAGTTCCGCGCCCAGATCCAGTCGGCCCAGGCCGTGCTGTTCCTGACGCCCGAGTACAACCGCTCGATTCCCGGCGTGCTCAAGAACGCGCTGGACCAGGGCTCGCGCCCCTACGGCAAGAGCGTCTGGGCCGGCAAGCCCGCTGCCGTGGCCGGCGTCTCCGTGGGTGCCATCGGCACGGCGCTGGCGCAGCAGCACCTGCGCAATGTGCTGGCCTACCTGGACATGCCCACGCTGGCCCAGCCCGAAATCTTCATCCAGGCCAAGGACGGCCTGTTTGCCGAAGACGGCTCCATTGGCGCCGGCAGCCGCGACTTCGTGAACGGCTTCGTGCAGAAGTTCGCGGCCTGGGTGCGCAAGCACCAGTGAGCGGTGCGGCAAGGCCGCTCAAGACACAAAAAAGCCCGGCAATGCCGGGCTTTTGCGTTGGGGGGCCTGCGAGCGCAGAGCTCAGGCAGCGTCAGGAAGCGGGAGACGGGTTGGCAATCGCCGCAGCAGGGCGTGCGGCGGACGATGCCTTCTCGCGCGCCTGGGCCTGGTCGATGGCGTCGATGATCACCACGCCGGTCGACTTGACACCGGGCGCCGAAAAGCCGGCACCGGGCGTCACGCCGGGATGGGCCAGCAGCTTGCGCGTCATTTCCTGGTTCAGCTGCTGCTGGCTGGGCTTGGCGGGGGTGGGCGCTGCGGCGGGCTGCTCGGGCTCCTCGGGCGCAGGTGCCTCGTCGGTGTTGCGCACATAGCTGCGGTACACGCGGGAATTGAGCTGCTCCTGATCCTGCTCGCGCTGGTACTGCAGGAACTGGTAGACGCCAATGCCCACCACGGTGATGGCCAGCAGGGACACGGCGATCACCGTGATCACCAGGTTTTCATCGGACGGAGGGCGGGCATGGACAGGGCCGCGGGGCCGGACATGGGGGCGGGGACTTGTGGCTGGCATGGATGGAAGGCAGTGAATGCAATGAGGCTGCCTGGATATCGGCAGGTCCGCCGACTTTCTGAAATACAGACGGTTCGTGTCGGACAAAGCCGCGAATATGGCGGTGATGGGTCAGCCTAACAGCTTCGTGTGTCGTGCAAGGCCAGGCAGGCATTGGATTTTTCAAAGAAGCGGAAAAAGCGGATACCTGTTTTGTTTGGTAACGCCCACTAGACTGCTGGCGTGACGTTCATGACGGCATTCATCCATAAGGGCGAGACAAGATGCAAAAAAAGGGCTGGAAAAATCTGTGCAGGGGCGCCGCGCTGAGCGTGGCATTGGTGACCGTATTGGCGGCGTGCGGCGGTGGGGGAGGCGATGGCAATGGCTCAGTTGTCGAGCCGCAGCCGGCGCCTGTGCAGATGTCGCTGCTGGCGGGTTCGCTTGCAAGCAAGCCCGACGCACTGGCTCAGGACCACTGTGGTCAGGTCAACGGCGTGGGCGCGCAGGCGCGGTTTTCGAGAATCACCGATCTCGCCCTTTCGCCGCTTGGCGACATTTATGTGTCGGAAGATGTTTATCCGCCTGTGTCACCGCAGCCGCCTTGCCCCACACCCGAGCGCTCTCGCATTCGCCGGATTGCGGGGGAAGGTGTGGTGTCCACCTTCTCCACAGGGGGTGACCGCGACTGGGGCGAGCCCCGCAACTATCTGTATCCGCGCGCTATTGCAGCAGGTGGCAGTGGCGAGGTCTTTGTTGCGGATGGCCTGACCTGTGCAGAGTGCGCTGTCTTCAGTGGAGGCATGCCCCGCAATGGCATGGGCGTCTGGGTGCAGCAGGCATCGGGCGCAGTGCGGGCGCTGGCCGGTGGTGGGCCCAATTCAAGTGGCCCTAAGGATGGCGTTGGCGCTGCAGCGATTTTTTCCGGCCCCCATGCCATGCGACGTACGCCCGATGGCCGGCTGTTCGTGCTGGATGGGAACAGGCTGCGTCAGGTCACGGCCGATGGTGAGGTCACCACGTTGCCAGGCGAAGGTTTCAACGCGCTCGCCGTCGCCAGCAATGGGCAACTGCTGGTGGCCCGTGGTGGAGAAATCCTCAACTACACGACAGGCCAAACGCTGGCTAGGCTGGATGACAACGTGACTTCCATGGCCCTGGACAGCAGGAATGGCATCTACGTTGTGACCAGCAACCGCAGCACCCTGGTCCAAAAGCTTTCGGATAGCGGGCAGCTCAGCATCGTGGCAGGACGTGTGGACAGCGCACCCCTGGCATACGAGCTGGGGCCGCTGCCTGGCAAGCTGCTGCACGTCAAAGCCATTGCTTTCGACCGCCAGGACCGTTTGTTGATCGCCGGCGCGTACGCCGTCGTTCGCACCAGTCCGCTGGTGCGCTGATTGCGACGGCTGCCAGGCTCGGCGGCCAGCAAAAAGCGCAGGCGCCCCGGTCAGGGTGCCTGCGCTTTTTTATGCGCAAGACCGAGCTCAGGCGGCGATGGCCGCTTCCTGATTGGCGGCAGCCGCTGCACGCACGATGTCGTTGCGGGCCGATTCCAGGGCCTTGGCCTTGGACTCATCGCCCATGGCCACGCCTTCTGCGCGCACGATGCTCACATCGGTGATGCCCAGGAAGCCGAACACCGTCTTCAGGTAGCTTTCCTGGTGCTCCAGGGCCTGGCCCATTTCGCTGGTGGAGTACACACCGCCGCGCGTGGAGGCCACGATGACCTTCTTGCCCTTGGCCAGGCCTTCGGGGCCGGCTGCGGTGTAGCGGAAGGTGCGGCCGCCCTGGGCGATGCGGTCGATCCAGGCCTTGAGCTGGCTGGAGATGGTGAAGTTGTAGAAGGGGGCGCCGACCACGACCACATCGGCCGCCAGGAACTGGCTCACCAGGGCTTCGGAGATGGCGTTCTGTGCGCGCTCGGCTTCCGTCGTGGCGGCCTGGCCGGTGCGAAAGCCCATGGACACTGCGTTCAGGTGGTCGGGGGCGTTCACGGCCAGATCCAGGTACTCGACCTTGGCGCCGGGATTGGCGGCCACCAGGGCGGCCACGGTCTGGGCGGTCAGCTGGCGGGACACCGAAGCGGCGCCGGTGATGGAAGAGTCGATGTGCAGCACTTGCATGAAAAAGCTCCTGGGATGTCGGTTGGGATCGCGGTTGGGATCGGCCATTCGGGAAAGCTTGTAGGGCCGACGATGGGATCAATTGTGAATTTGGACAGAGTCTTTGATAAGCCGCAGAAATTGCGATAGATTGTCCTGAATTTGCAGCCAATGAGCACAGGGAGGGACGAGCGACATGATGGATCTCAACGACATGCTGTACTTCGCCGAGGTCGTGGAGCGCGGCGGCTTCGCCTCTGCCGGGCGGGCGCTGGGCATACCCAAGTCCAGGCTGTCGCGGCGCGTGGCCGAACTGGAGGCCCGGCTCGGAGTGCGCCTGCTGCAGCGCACCACGCGCAAGCTCTCGCTGACCCAGGTGGGCGAGGCCTATCTGCGCCATTGCCAGGCCATGCGCGATGCGGCCCTGGCCGCCGCCGACACCGTGGCCGAGGTGCAGACCGAGCCGCGCGGCACCATCCGCGTGAGCTGCCCCGTCACCCTGGCCCAGACCGTGCTGGGCGAGCTCATGCCCCAGTTCCTGCAGCGCTGCCCGCTGGTGCATGTGGAGATGCAGGTGACCAACCGGCCCGTGAACCTGGTGGAGGAGGGCATCGACGTGGCGCTGCGCGTGCGCCCCAGTCTGGAGGACAGCGGCTCCATGGTCGTCAAGCGGCTGGATGTGGCGCGCCAGATCCTCGTGGCCAGCCCGGAGCTGCTGGAGCGCCAGGGCACGCCGCGCGCCCTGGCCGACCTGCAGCACCTGGACAGCATGTCCATGTCGGCGGTGGATGGCCAGTCCAGCCTGCTGCTGGTCGGCCCCGAAGGCCGCGAGCAACGCCTGCAGCTGCAGCCGCGCTATGTGGTGGATGACCTGCTGACGCTGAAATTCGCGGCGCTGGCCGGCAGCGGCATGTGCTGGCTGCCCGACTACATGTGCCATGAGGAACTGGCCGAAGGCCGGCTGGTCCATCTGCTGCCGGGCTGGGAGCCGCCGCAGGGCATCGTGCATGCGGTCTTCCCCTCGCGGCGCGGCCTGGCGCCGGCCGTGCGGCATTTCCTGGACTTCCTGGGAGAGACCGTGCCGGGGCGAAACAGCCACGCCACGCGCGAGCCGGTGGCGCGCTGAGGCTGCACCCCGCCACGCCATAAGAAAACAACAAATCGTTCGTTGGGATCGTCGGCGGCGTTCTCCACAATCGGGGCCCATGTCCAGCAATGGACAGTCCAGGAGAACCCATGAATCCCCACCGCATCATCATCGTGCCCGGCTGGCGCAACTCCGGTCCTGACCACTGGCAAAGCCTGTGGGCGCAGCAGCTGCCGCATGCCGAGCGCGTGGAGCAGGACGACTGGCTGGTGCCCCACCGCGATCCCTGGGTGGCCGCGCTGGAGCAACTGGTGCTGTCCCGGCCCGAGCCGGTGGTGCTGGCCGCCCACAGCCTGGGCTGCATCACGGCAGCGCACCTGGGTCCCGAGGCCAGTGCGCGCGTGCGCGGTGCGCTGCTGGTGGCGCCGGCCGATCCCGAGCGCCGTGCCCAGCTGGCCGACTTTGCGCCCGTGCCCTATGCGCCGCTGCCGTACCGCAGCGTGCTGGTGGCCAGCAGCAACGATCCCTACTGTCCGATCCGCCGGGCCGGCGCCTATGCGCGGGCCTGGGGAAGCGAGTTCGTGCGGCTGCAGAACGCGGGGCACATCAATGTCGAATCAGGCTTTGGCGACTGGCCCCTGGGCCTGGCGCTGCTGCAGTCGCTTATGCAGGGCGACAGCTGGCAGCCGGCCCAGCCCCGGCCTGCCGTGCGTTCGCCGCGCTCGCCGCGTCCGCCACGTGTGGCGGCTGCGCATGCCTCCGTCTCTGCGGGCACTGGCGCTGGCGCGCCATGGGCTGCCGGCCTGTGATGGGCCGGCGGGTGACTGCGGGCAGGGCAGGTTCTTTATATGGTGACAGGCCATTAACAAACAAAAATATATTCTTTTGAGTTTTAAGTCAGCGTTCGCACAATGTGACTGTCTGTGAATCCACCGCAGAGATGTCCACTAATAAAAGGCAGCGAACCATGCATTCTTTGAAGCTCAAGACTTTGTTGGCCACCCTGGCGCTGGCCGCCGCAGGAACCGTATCGGCGCAGAACCAGCTGCTCAACGTCTCCTACGACGTGGCACGCGAGTTCTACAAGGACTACAACGCCGCCTTCGTCGCCCACTACAAGAAGACCAAGGGCGTGGACATCAAGGTGGACCAGTCGCACGGTGGCTCCAGCGCCCAGGCGCGTGCCGTCAACGACGGCCTGGCCGCCGACGTGGTGACCTTCAACACCACCACCGACGTGCAGTTCCTGGCCGACAGCGGCGTGGTCGCCAAGGACTGGGCCAAGAAATTCCCCAATGACGCCTCGCCCACCACATCGACCATGCTGTTCCTGGTGCGCAACGGCAATCCCAAGAACATCAAGGACTGGAGCGACCTGATCCGTCCCGACGTGAAGGTCGTGGTGGTCAATCCCAAGACCGGCGGCAATGGCCGCTACGCCTACCTGGCGGCCTGGGGTTCGGTGCGCGAGAAGGGCGGCACCGATGCGCAGGCGGCCGAGTTCGTGCAGCAGCTCTACAAGAACGTGCCCGTGCTGGGCAAGGGCGGTCGCGACGCGACCAGCATCTTCCTGCAGCGCAACATCGGCGACGTGCTGATCACCTTCGAATCCGAAGTGGTCTCCGTGGATCGCGAATTCGGCAAGGGCAAGGTCGATGCCGTCCATCCCTCGGTGTCCATCGTGGCCGAGAACCCCGTGGCCGTGGTCGAGCGCACCGTGGCCAAGAAGGGCACGGGCCAGCTGGCGCACGACTACCTGGCCTGGCTGTACTCCGACGAGGCCCAGGAAATCGCCGCACAGCACGCGCTGCGCCCCCGCTCCGAGGCCGTGCTCAAGAAGCACGCCGACGTGTTCAAGCCCATCAAGCAGTTCACCGTGGCCAAGTATTTCGGCTCGCTGTCCGAAGCCCAGAAGGTGCACTTCAACGACGGCGGACAGTTCGACAAGATCTACGTCCCCGGCAAGTAAGCACGCAAGCAGGCATGAAGGCGGCGCAGTCCGCCTGAGGCCCCCTCCCCACATTGGCTGATTTGGAATCCAACATGGTGTCTGCCGTTCCGACCAGCCCAAGGCCTGGCGCCGACGCTCCTGTGCCCGCACCGTCCGGTGCGGCGCGCAAAGGGCGCGGCGCCAAGCGCGTTTTGCCCGGCTTCGGGCTGACCTTGGGCTATACGCTGTTTTATCTGAGCCTGATCGTGCTGATCCCGCTGTCGGCACTGCTGTTCAAGACCTTCTCGCTCACCTGGCCCCAGTTCTGGGAGGCCGTGGCCTCGCCGCGCGTGCTGGCCTCGTACCGGCTGACGTTTGGCGCCTCGTTCGCGGCGGCCTGCGTGAACCTGGTGTTCGGCCTGCTGATCGCCTGGGTGCTGGTGCGCTACAAGTTCCCGGGCAAGAAGATCGTCGATGCGCTCGTCGATCTGCCCTTTGCCCTGCCCACGGCCGTGGCCGGCATTTCGCTGACTGCCTTGCTGGCCGGCAATGGCTGGGTGGGCCAGTACCTGGAGCCCTACGGCATCCAGCTGGCCTTCAATCCGAACGGCGTGGTGATTGCGCTGATCTTCATCGGCCTGCCCTTTGTCGTGCGCACGGTGCAGCCGGTGCTGGAAGACTCCGAGAAGGAGCTGGAAGAGGCCGCCACCAGCCTGGGCGCCTCGCGCTGGCAGATCTTCTACAAGGTGATCCTGCCGGCCATCACGCCCGCGCTGCTCACGGGCTTTGCCATGGCGTTTGCACGCGCCATCGGCGAGTACGGATCGGTCATCTTCATCGCGGGCAACATGCCCATGATTTCCGAGATCACACCGCTGATCATCATCGGCAAGCTGGAGCAATACGACTACGCAGGCGCCACGGCCGTGGCCGTGGTGATGCTGCTGTTCTCCTTCGTGATGCTGCTGGTCATCAACGCGCTGCAGGCATGGCAGCGCAAGCATTCGGGAGGGGCTTGAGATGGCGTTGTCTCCACAGGAAGCATTGCTTCTCAAGATCATTGGCGCGGTGCTGGTCGCCGTGCTGGTGCTGTACAGGCTCACGGCGCCCCCGAAGGGCCGGCGTGAAAAGCTCTCCACCACCGAGCCGCGCGCTGTGCGCTGGATTCTCACGGGCATTGCGCTGACCTTCATCGGCCTGTTCCTGGTGCTGCCACTGGCGGCCGTGTTCACCGAGGCGCTGCGCAAGGGCTGGGATGCCTATGTCGCCGGCCTGCAGGAGCCCGATGCCTGGTCGGCCATCAAGCTGACCCTGATCACGGCGCTGATCGCCGTGCCGGTGAACCTGGTGTTCGGCGTGGCGGCGGCCTGGTGCATTGCCAAGTTCCAGTTCCGTGGCAAGGCCTTTCTGATCACGCTGATCGACCTGCCGTTCTCGATCTCGCCCGTGGTGGCGGGCCTGATGTACGTGCTGGTGTTCGGTGCCCACGGCTGGTTCGGCCCCTGGCTGGCCGAGCATGACATCAAGATCATCTTCGCCGTGCCCGGCATCGTGCTGGCCACCATCTTCGTGACCTTCCCCTTCATCGCGCGCGAGCTGATCCCGCTGATGCAGGCGCAGGGCAGCGACGAGGAGCAGGCCGCCATCGTGCTGGGCGCCACGGGCTGGCAGACCTTCTGGAAGGTCACCGTGCCCAACATCAAGTGGGGCCTGCTGTACGGCGTGATTTTGTGCAATGCGCGCGCCATGGGCGAGTTCGGCGCGGTGTCCGTGGTCTCGGGCCACATCCGTGGCCAGACCAACACCATTCCGCTGCATGTGGAGATCCTCTACAACGAGTACCAGTCCGTTGCCGCCTTCGCTGCCGCATCGCTGCTGGCTCTGCTGGCCCTGGTGACCCTGGTCATCAAGTCGGTGGCCGAGTGGCGTGCCGAGCACCAGGCCAAGGCCGCAGCCGAGCTGCCTCCCGAGCGCCCCACGCCGGCTTCCCAGGCATCCCGTGTGCCGCAGGTGTCCTGAGGCCCGCCCCGACCAGAAAAGAGCAAGAGCAAGACCATGAGCATTGAAATACGCAACGTCAGCAAGCAGTTCGGCGATTTCCAGGCCCTGCGCGATGTGAGCCTGGACATCCAGTCCGGCGAACTCATCGCGCTGCTCGGCCCCTCGGGCTGCGGCAAGACCACGCTGCTGCGCATCATCGCGGGGCTGGAGACGCCCGACGTGGGCAGCATCCACTTCAGCGGCGAGGACACGACCGACGTCCATGTGCGCGAGCGCAACGTGGGATTCGTGTTCCAGCACTACGCGCTGTTCCGCCACATGACGGTGTTCGAGAACGTGGCCTTCGGCCTGCGCGTGAAGCCCCGCAGCCAGCGCCCCAGCGAAGCCCAGATCCGCGACAAGGTGATGAGCCTGCTCAAGCTGGTGCAGCTGGACTGGATCGCGGACCGCTTTCCGTCCCAGCTGTCGGGTGGCCAGCGCCAGCGCATCGCGCTGGCCCGCGCCCTGGCGGTGGAGCCCAAGGTGCTGCTGCTCGACGAGCCCTTCGGCGCGCTGGATGCCAAGGTGCGCAAGGAGTTGCGCCGCTGGTTGCGCCACCTGCATGACGAGCTGCATGTGACCTCCATCTTCGTGACCCACGACCAGGAAGAGGCACTGGAAGTGGCCGACCGCGTGGTCGTCATCAACCAGGGCCGCATCGAGCAGGAGGGCACGCCCCAGCAGGTCTGGGACAACCCGGCCACGCCCTTCGTCTACGGCTTCCTGGGTGATGTCAACCTGTTCAAGGGCCGCGCCAGCGATGGCCGTGTCTACCTGGACGACGGCACCCAGCTGGACAGCCACGACGCCAAGGGCGCCAGCGACAGCAAGGCCTTCGCCTATGTGCGCCCGCACGATCTGGAGGTGGAGCGCTACTCGCCCGGCCAGAACCTGGACGTCCAGGGACGGCCCACGGGCATCGTCGTGCAGCTGGCCCGTGCCATCGTCGTGGGGCCCATTGCGCGCCTGGAACTTATTCCATCGGAGAGCACCGAAAGCACGGACAATGCCGAAGAGGGTGGCCTGATCGAGGCGCAGATTCCTGCGCAGCAGTTCAGAGACATGGCGCTGCGCGAGGGGGAAACCCTGGTGGTGACACCGCGCCGCGCCAAGGTGTTCCTGGACGAGGCGGCTGGCATCTGACGGCGCGGCAACGGTTTCCTGCACCCGCTGAACAGGGCTGCAGCGCCGGGCCGGCGCCGCAGCCCTGATTTCATTCAACCGGGTGACGAAAGACAAGAATGCTTCAATGGTTTGACAACGCTCCGCGCCGCATCCTGGCGCTCATCAGCCTGGCCTGCGTGGCCATGCTGGCCTTCGGCATGTATCTGCAGCATGTGGTCGGGCTGGAGCCCTGCCCGATGTGCATCGTGCAGCGCTACGCGCTGATCGGCGTGGCCATCTTCGCGGGCCTGGGCAGCGTACGCGGCGGGCGCGGCTGGCTGATGGGTTGGGGCATCGCGGCGCTGGTCGCCGCAGGCTTTGGCGCCTTCGTCGCCGCGCGCCAGAGCTGGCTGCAGTGGTATCCGCCCGAGTTCGCCACCTGCGGGCGCGACTTCTACGGAATGATCGAGAACTACTCCATCAGCCGTGCCGTGCCCATGATCTTCCGTGGCTCGGGTGACTGCGTTGCCGTGGACTGGAGCTTCCTGGGCGGCTCCATCGCCAACTGGTCCTTCATCTGCTTCGCCATCATGAGCGTGGCCGTCTTGGTGCTGCTGGTGCGCGGCGCTGCCCGCAGGCGCTGAGGCCTAGGCTGAGGCTTGCGCCAGTCGCCGCTGCAGCGACTGCGCCAGGGTGCTCAGAATCAGCCAGCAGGACGTGGCGCCCGCGTCCAGCACGCCGATGGAGCGCGGCCCCAGCCGGGCCGAGCGCCCGATGCGGGCCTGCAGGTGGCGCGTGGATTCCTTGCCTGCCTCGGCCGCGGCCTCCATGGCCTGCAGCGCCTCGCGGAAACCGGCGCCGGCCTGCAGCGATTGCCGGTAGGCCTGCAGGGCCGGGGCCAGCGTATCGATGAGGGTCTTGTCGCCCACCCGGGCCTTGCCCATCTCCTGCACATCGGCGACGGCCCGCGCCAGCGCCTGGCCGAACAGGGCGGCATCCATCTCCTGCTCCGGCCCAAGAACATCGGCGAAGCCTTGGAAGAAGCTGCCGTACAGCGGGCCCATGGAGCCGCCGATATCGTCCATCAAGGCCTGGGACAGCTGCTGCAGCGCCGCAGGCAGCTGCGCCGCCTGGCCGGCGTCCATGGCATCGAGCCGTGCGCCGCAGCCGGAAAAGCCCTTGGCCATGTTGATGCCGTGATCGCCATCGCCGATCAGGCCGTCGATCTCGCTCAGGAACTCCCGGTGGCCGACGATGGCCGTGATCAGCTCGCGCACGATGCTGCCCGCGTCATCAAGCGCGATGGCCGGCCCTTCGCTGGTGCGCCTTGCGGCTTGGGGACGGGCGGTTTGTGCCTGTTCCTGGGCCTGTGCCGGCGTCCTTGCCGGAACAGAGGGCGGCGTTGGAATGGCCTCCTGCGGCTGGGGCGGCAGCCCGCCGGCCACGGTGAGGGCGACTGACTGGCAGGGCGCGTTGAGGCAGGCCAGCAGCTCGTCGTCCAGCTGCATCAGCGTGAGCGTGATGCCCATCATCTCCAGCGAGGTGAAGAGATTGCCCACCAGCCGGAAGGCCACCTGCATGCCGCGTTCTTGCAGGCGCCGGGCGACCTCGCCATAGAGGATGTACTGCTCCATCAGCGGCGTGGCGCCCAGGCCGGACAGCAGCACGGCCACGCGGTCGCCCGGGCAGAAGGGCAGGTCGGGCAGCAGGGTGTCCAGCATGCGCTCGGCCATATCGGCCGCCGTGGCCGTGCGGTGCACGGACATGCCGGGCTCGCCATGGTGGCCTATGCCCACCTCCATGCTGCCGCGCTCGATATGGAAATTGGCCTTGCCCACGGCGGGAATGGTGCATGCCGACAGGCCGATGCCGATGCTGCGCGTGCGGGCCATGGCGTGCCGGGCGATGGCGATGACTTCGTCGAGGCTGGCGCCCATGGCCGCCCGGGCGCCCGCCACCTTCCACATCAGGATCTCGCCGGCCACGCCGCGGCGGCTGGCCTCGTCGCCCCGCGCGGCAGAAGGCACGTCGTCGTTGGCCACCACGGTCCTGACCGCCATGCCTTCGGCTGTCGCCATCTGCACGGCCATGGCCACATTCATGTTGTCGCCTGCGTAGTTGCCATACAGGCAGGCCACGCCGGCGCCGCCATCGGCCGCGCGCATGGCGTCGTAGAAGCTTCTGGCCGTGGGGGACGAGAAGACCTCGCCCACGGCGGCGGCGTCGCACAGGCCTGCGCCCACATAGCCCAGAAAGGCCGGTTCGTGTCCCGACCCGCCGCCCGTCACGATGCCCACCTTGCCCCTGCGTGGCGCGCCATGCAGGCGCACGACGCGGGGGTTGCCTTCGTCGATGCGCAGGGTGTCGCCATGGGCGGCGATCCATCCCTGGAGCATGTCCTCCACCACCCGGTCGGGGTCGTTGATCACGCGGTTGGTCGTCATGCCGTTGTCTCCTCCAGGTGCAGTCCCGGCGGGTGTGCCGAAGACTGTTCATATGATCATTGAGTGGTCATTTTTGATTTGTTGAAATTGGCATGTCAATGCCTTTTGGCTATTCAATAGCCAAGGGAAAACGATAGGATTTGATGAATTTTGTAGAAAATTCAACAGGTTACGTATTCATCTTGCCGACTCACATAGCTATCGTTGTTTGACAACTGCTCTTCGATTGAGAAGACTCTCATAAAACATTGATCAAATGATCATGTGTTGGTCTTTTGTAATGAAGGGGATGCCATGAAGCTGGCCATCGGCTGCGACGAAGCCGCCTGCGACCTCAAGAACGCCGTGAAGCAGCATCTGCTGGCCCAGGGCCACGAAGTGGCCGACTTCGGCACGCATGACGGCGAGCCGGTGCTCTACCCCGACATCGGCATCGCGGTGGCGCAGGCCATCGTCCAGGGCCGCCATGAGCGCGGCGTTCTCCTGTGCGGCACGGGCATAGGCATGGCCATTGCGGCCAACAAGGTGGCAGGCATCCGCGCCGCGCAGGCGCATGACACCTATTCGGCCGAGCGCGCCAGCCGCAGCAACGACGCGCAGATCATCACGCTGGGCTCGCGCGTGATTGGGGTGGAGCTGGCCAAGGCCATCGTGGACCGCTTCCTCGCATCGCGCTTCGATGGCGGCAGCTCGGCCCTGAAGGTGGATGCCATCACCGGCTTCGAACGCTCGCAGGCCGCCGCGGCCGGGCGCGGGCAGGGCGCGTGACCATGGACACCGGCACCAGCACCGGCACCGCACTGCTGCAGGCGCGCGGCGTGGCCAAGAGCTTTGGCGGCGTCCCTGCGCTGCGCAACGGCTGCCTTGAGCTGCAGGCCGGCAGCGTGCACGCGCTGTGCGGCGGCAATGGCGCAGGCAAGTCCACCTTCCTGAACATCGTGATGGGCCTGTTGCGGCGCGATGCCGGCGAAATATTGCTCAAGGGCCGGCCGGTGGATTTCGCCACGCCGCACGAGGCGCTGGCGCACCGCCTGTCCATCATCACGCAGGAGCTGTCGCCCATCCCGGGCATGAGCGTGGCCGAGAACATCTTCCTGGGCCGCGAGCCCCGGCGCGCCGGCGTGGTGGTCCGCCATGCCGCGCTGCTGGAGCAGGCGGATGCGCTGCTCAGGCAGCTGGGCTTCGATATCGATCCGCGTGCGCAGATGGGCCGCCTGAGCCTGGCGCAGACCCAGCTGGTGGAGATTGCCAAGGCCCTGAGCCGGCAAAGCGAGCTGATCATCATGGACGAGCCCACCTCGGCCATTGGCGAAAGCGAGACCGCCATCCTCTTCGACGCGATACGCCGCGTGACCGCGCAGGGCGCCGGCATCCTCTACGTGTCGCACCGCCTGACGGAGATCTTCACCATTGCCGACAGCTACACGGTGTTCCGCGATGGCGGCTTCGTGCAGACCGGCGCGCTGGCCGATATCGACCGGCGGCAGCTGGTGAAGCTCATCGTGGGCCGGGAGGTCCGCGCTGCCGCCAGCGAGCGCAGGGCTGCGGCGCCGGGCGAGCCGCTGCTGTCGGTGCAGGGGCTCACGCGCCGGGGCGAGTTCGAGGACATCAGCCTGGACGTCGCCCCCGGCGAGGTGCTGGGCATCTACGGACTGATGGGATCGGGCCGCAGCGAATTCCTCAACTGCCTGTACGGCCTCACGCGCGCCGACCAGGGGCGGGCGAGCCTGGGCGGACGGCCCCTGCCGCGCGGCAATCCGGCGGCGTCGATCAAGGCGGGCCTGGCCCTGGTGACCGAGGACCGCAAGGCCACGGGGCTGGTGATCAGTTCCTCGGTGCGCTTCAACACCAGCTTGCCCGCACTGCCGGGCCTGCAGCGCGCCGGGGTGGTGGATGGCGCGGCAGAGCGCGTGCTGGTGGGCGGCCTGCTGCAGCGCCTGCGCGTGAAGCTGGCCAGCCCGGCCATGCCGGTGTCGGGCCTGAGCGGCGGCAACCAGCAGAAGGTGGTGCTGGCCCGCTGCATGGCCACCAATCCCGTCTGCCTGCTGTGCGACGAGCCCACGCGCGGCATCGACGAAGGCGCCAAGCGCGAGGTGTACGCCTTCCTGGCCTCGCTGGCCGCGCAAGGCCATGCCGTGGTGGTGGTGTCGTCCGAGGCGCCGGAACTGCTGGAGCTGAGCGACCGCATCGCCATCTTCCGCAAAGGCCGGCTTGACCGCGTGGTGGCCGGCCACGGCATCACGCAGGAGGCGCTGATGCACCTCGCGTCCTGAGCCCGGGCGATGCCCGCGCAGCGTTTTTCCCCTTGCCTTTCACAACACACAGGAGACATGACCATGCCGTTTTTCCGCTTCACCACCGTGCTTGCAGCCGCGCTTGCCGGTGGGCTGTTCTTGGCCGCAGCGCAGGTCCGGGCCCAGGCTCCGGCCCCGCTGTCGGCACCAGCGCCAGTGCCCGCACCGGCCAAGCCCTACCGCATAGGCGCGGCCGTCTATGGGCTCAAGGGCGAGTTCATGCAGATGTGGACCAAGGAGCTGAAGGCGCATCCGGCCGTGAAGGACGGCACGGTGCAGATCACCGTGTTCGACGGCAACTACGACGCGCTGACGCAGAGCAACCAGTTCGACACCATGATCACGCAGAAGTACGACGGCATCCTCTTCGTGCCCATCGACCTCAAGGCGGGCGCGGCGCCCGTGCACAAGGCGGTGAAGGCCGGCATTCCCGTGGTGGGCTCCAACACGCGCGTGCAGGGCGATGTGCTGACCTCCTACGTGGGCAATGACGATGTGGTGGCCGGCCGCATGCAGGCCGAGGCATTGATGAAGGCCATCGGCGGCAAGGGCAATATCGTCGTCATCGAGGGGCCCATAGGCCAGTCGGCACAGATCGAGCGGGCGCGCGGCAATGACGAGGTGCTGGCCCGCCACAAGGACGTGAAGGTGCTGGCGCGCAAGACCGCCAACTGGTCGCGTGCCGAGTCCATGGGACTGATGGAGAACTGGCTGACCGCATTCCCGGGCCAGATCCAGGGCGTGATCGCCCAGAACGACGACGAGGCCCTGGGCGCGGTGCAGGCCATCAAGACCAAGGGCATCGATATCAAGACCATCCCGGTGGTGGGCGTGGACGGCGTGGCCGCCGCCATCACGGCCGTCAAGCGCGGCGAGATGACCACCCATTTCCAGGACGCCCAGGCCCAGGCGCAGGGCGCGCTGGATGTGCTGCTGCGCCACCTTGTCGGCCCGTCCTACCGGCCGCGCTCGGTGGTATGGAGCGAGTATGCCCAGGCCATGCCCTGGGGCGATGGCACGGCCAAATCCTACGAGGTGCCCTGGACCGCCATCGTGCCCGCCAATGCCGACGCCTTCTTGCAGAAGGTGCGCAAATGAGCGCCGCCGGCCTGGAGCGGGACTTCGACGGCCGCACGGCCCTGGTCACCGGCGGCGCGGGCGGCATCGGCCTGGCGATTGCCCGGCAGCTCGCCCAAGGCGGTGCGCGTGTCGTCCTGGTGGACCTGGAGCGGCAGGCACTGGACGTGGCCGCTGCCAGCCTGGCGGAGCCCCGGCACCACCTGGCGCTGGCGGTGGATGTGACCAGGCCCGAGGGCGTGGAGCAGGCCGTGGCCACGGTGCTGGAGGCCACGGGCCGCATCGACATTCTGGTCAACAGCGCCGGCGTGGCGCTGCTGGAGCCGGCCGGCGAAGTCAGCGAGGCGGCCTGGGAGCGCACGCTGGCCGTCAACCTCACGGCGCCGCTGCTGATGGCCCAGGCGGTGGCACCGGCCATGCGCCGCCAGCGCCACGGCCGCATCATCAACCTGGCCTCGCAGGCCAGCGTGGTCGCGCTCCGGCGCCATGCCGCCTATTGCGCCAGCAAGGCGGGCCTGGTGGGGCTGACGCGCGTGCTGGCGCTGGAGTGGGCGACGGACGGCATCACCGTCAACGCCATCTCGCCGACCGTGGTGGACACGCCGCTGGGCCGCAAGGCCTGGGCCGGGCAGGTGGGGGAGGCCATGCGCGCACTCATTCCCACGGGCCGCTTTGCGCAGCCCGAGGAGGTGGCGCGGCTGGCCGTGTTCCTGGCCGGTACGCAGGCCGGCATGCTGACGGGCGAGAACATCGTCATCGACGGGGGCTACTCCATCCAGTGAGCGGCCTGCCGGCCCCACGCCTTTCTTCCATCAACGCGGGAGTCCTCCATGACGAATCTTCAAGCCGCATCTTCGCCGCCGCTCTTGGGGCGGCGCGCGCTGGACCTGCGCAGACTGCGCGAGCGCTACGGCGTGGTCCTCGCGCTGGTTGCACTGTGCGCCGCGCTGGCGCTGGCCAACCCCCATTTCATGACCTGGGGCAACTGGGCCGACATCCTGCGCCAGACCTCCATCAACGGGATCCTGGCCATCGGCATGACGTGCGTGGTGCTGACGGCGGGCATCGACCTGTCGGTGGGCGCCATCCTGGCGCTGGCCGGCATGGTCGGCGCCTGGCTGGCGGCCGATGGCCAGGGGCTGGCGGTGAGCGTGGGCGCCGGGCTGGGCGTGGGCATGCTGCTGGGCGGCGTCAACGGCCTGCTGGTGGCCTGGTTCGCGGTGCCGCCCTTCGTGGCCACGCTGGGCATGCTCAGTGCGGCGCGCGGCCTGACCTACATCTACAACGACGGCATGCCGGTGTCCGAGCTGCCCGACGGCTTTCTTGCCATCGGCGCCGGCCAGCTGGGCCCCGTGCCCATGCCCATCGTGATCTTTGCCGTTGCCGTCGCGGTGTTCGCCTTCGTGCTGCGCTACACCGTGTATGGCCGCTACATCTACGCCGTGGGCGGCAACCTGCGCAGCGCCAAGACCAGCGGCATCAACACCCGCGCCATCGTGCTGCTGGTCTATGTGGTCAGCGGCCTGCTCGCGGGGCTGGCCGGCATTTTGCTGGCGTCGCGCACCACGGCGGCGCTGCCGCAGGCCGGCGTGTCCTACGAGCTGGACGCCATCGCGGCCGTGGTGATCGGCGGCGCCAGCCTGTCGGGCGGCACGGGCAGCCTGGGCGGCACGGTCGTCGGCGCCCTGCTCATCGGCGTGATCAACAACGGGCTGAACCTGCTGGGCGTGTCCTCGTACTACCAGCAGCTGATCAAGGGCGTGATCATCGTCGGCGCCGTGCTGCTCGACAGTTCGCGCCGCAGGGCATGAAGCGCTGCGCCCACGTCCTGTCCACCATCTGCAACCCGGGAGAGTTCCATGCAAAACACCCTGCCTGATGCCGCCGATACGAACATGCTGGCCGTGGTCTGCCACGGCCCCAGGGATTACCGGCTCGAACGCGTCGCGCGTCCGCAGGCCGGGCCGCGCGAGCTGGTCATCCGCGTGGCTTCCTGCGGCATTTGCGCGGGCGACTGCAAATGCTGGGCCGGCGCGCCGCGCTTCTGGGGAGATCCGGAAAAAGGCCGCCCCGCCTATGTGCGCCCGCCGGTGATCGCGGGCCACGAGTTCTGGGGCCATGTGGTGCAGGTGGGCGAGGGTGCCCAGGAGCACCACGGCGTGCAGCTGGGTGACCGGGTGATCGCCGAGCAGATCGTGCCCTGCCATGCCTGCCGCTATTGCAGGACCGGCTTTCGCTGGATGTGCGAGGTGCACGATGTCTACGGCTTCCAGGGCCAGGTGGCCGATGGCGGCATGGCCGAGTACATGCGCCTGTCCGCCCGCGCCGTGGTGCACCGGATTCCCGAGAGCGTGGCCTTCGAGGATGCGGCCATCACCGAGCCGCTGTCCTGCGCCATCCATGCCGTCAACCGCGGCGACATCCAGCTCGACGATGTGGTGGTCATCGCCGGCGCGGGCACGCTGGGCCTGCTCATGGCCCAGGTGGCGCGCCTGAAGACGCCGCGCCGGCTGGTGGTCATGGACCTGTCGGACCAGCGCCTGGCGCTGGCACGCCGCTGCGGCGCCGACGTGACCATCAACCCCGCGCGCGAGGATGCCCGCGCCATCGTGCACGCACTGACCGACGGCTATGGCTGCGATGTGTACATAGAGACCACGGGCGCGCCCTCGGGCGTGACGCAGGGGCTGGACCTGGTGCGCAAGCTCGGCCGCTTCGTGGAGTTCAGCGTCTTCGGGCGCGAGACCACGGTGGACTGGTCCATCATCGGCGAGGAAAAGGAGCTGGACCTGCGCGGCGCCCACCTCAGCGCCCATTGCTACCCCATCGCCATCGACCTGCTGGCGCGCGGCCTGGTCACCTCCGAGGGCATCGTCACCCACCGCTATGCGCTGTCGGAGTGGGAGAGCGCCATCCGGGTGGCCGATTCCATGGACTCGGTCAAGGTCCTGCTGCTGCCCCACGCTGGCGAGGCCCGGTGAGCGGCGCTACACTGCGCGCCTTTCCCGGCACCCTTGGAGGCACCCTTGACTGAAAGCGACCTGACGCGACTGGCGACCCTGTACTACGTCGATGGATGCACGCAGGACCAACTGTCCAAGGAGTTCGGCATCTCGCGCGCCACCGTCGGGCGGCTGCTGCGCCGCGCGCAGGAAGAGGGCATCGTCGAGATCCGCGTGCGGCCGCATTCGCTGGTGTCCGCCGACCTGGAGCGGCAGCTGACCGAGCGCTTTCACATCAAGCGCGCACTGATCGCGGTGGACCACAAGGATGCCGACCGGCAGCGCGAACTGCTGGCAGGCCTGGTGGCCAGCGAGCTGGAGCGCATCCTGGTCGACGGCTCCATCGTGGCCGTGGGCATGGGGCGCAACGTGTCCTCGGTCTCCGAGCACGCCCTGTCCGCCACACGGCGGGAGTGCCACTTCGTCAGCGCCATCGGCGGCTCCTACCGTGGCGGGGAGGCGATGAACGCCGACCACATCGCGCGCCGCCTGGCCGCGCGTTTTGGCGGCAAGTCCGAATCGCTCTATGCGCCGGCCCTGGTGGGCGATCCGCAACTGCGCAAGGCGCTGCTGGACAACGACACCGTCAGGCACACCCTGGACAAGGCGCGCCGCGCCGACATCGCCCTCATCGGCGTGGGCGATGTCAGCGTGGACAGCAACATGGCCCGCATGGGCTGGTTTTCCGCGCAGGAGATCTCGGACGCCCGCCGCGCGGGCACGGTGGGCGACATGATGGGCTACGACTTCATCGACATCCACGGCCAGCCGGCCGCAACCCCCATGCAGGACCGCGTCATCGGCCTGAGCCGCGAGGACCTGCTGCGCATACCCAACGTCATCGCCGTGGCGGCCGAATCCAGCAAGGTCACGGCCATCCTGGGCGCCCTGCGCACCGGCGCCATCGACACCCTTGCCACCACCACGGCCAACGCGGCGGCCGTGCTGCAGCTGGACGATGTCATGGGGACGACGCGCTGACGCAGCGGGGGAGGCGCGGCTCTTGGGCGGCGCGCCTAGTTCGACGCGCGGCGGTAGAAGGCCAGCGAGCCTGCCAGCGCCAGCAGCATGCCGCCGCACAGGCGGTCCAGCCACATCACGGCCCGCCCGCGCAGCAGCCGCGCGGCGCGTGATCCGGCGAAGGCATAGGCCAGCATCACCAGGAAATCGATGAGCGCGAACACCAGCGCAATGGCGATGTACTGCGGCGCCTGGGCGGCCGCCGGGTCGATGAACTGGGGCAGCAGGGCCGAGCAGAACAGGTAGCCCTTGGGATTGGTCACGGCGACCAGGAACGATTTGAACAGCACGGTGCGGGCGCTGTAGCCGTCGGCGCCTGCCTCTGCCTTGCCGTCACCCTGGGGTGCCGACAGCGATCCGCCCTGGCTGCGCAGCATGCGCAGGCCCAGCCAGGCCAGGTAGGCCGCTCCCGCCCACTTGACCACCGAGAACCAGAACTCCGAGGCCGCCAGCAGCGCGCCCAGGCCCAGCGCGACAGCGCCGACCAGCACGAAGTCCGACAGCACGGCGCCCAGCATGCCCGGCAGGGCGCGGCGCACGCCGTGGCGCGAGCCATTGGCCAGGGCCAGCAGCACGGTGGGACCGGGGGTGATGATCGCGATCAGCGCGACCAGGGAGAAGACGAGCAGGGTGGCGAGGGTCATGTCGGCGAAGGCTCATGCGGTTGGCAACAGCCTGCCACTGTGCCAGCTTTGCCTGCCGTGCGCAGCCCCTGCCGACCCGGGGCAGGGCACACGGGGCGGGCAGGCGTCAGTCGCTGCCCACGCCGCCGGCGGCAAAGACCGGGCCGTGCGTGCCGGGCACCCAGCCCGGGTAGGTTTCCATCACTTCGGCGAACAGGGCCGAGTCGATCCAGCGCTGCAGCCAGGCCTGCAGGTGCGGCCAGGGCTGCTCGTTCCATTGCGACTCGTCGATGCGCGCGTACTGGCGCACGAAGGGGCGCAGCGCCATGTCGGCCAGGCTGGGGTTCTGGCCGAACAGGTAGCCGGTGGCCTCCAGCTGGTCGTCCAGCTCGGCCAGCCAGGTCAGGGCATCGGCCTGGGCGTGGTTGACCTCTTCGGCCGTATAGCGCTCGGGGTACTTGCAGCGGTCCAGGGCGTGCTTGAAAAAGCCGTCGTTGCGCTCGATCAGCGCCAGCATGTCCGGCAGCGAGCCGCTGGTCGGTGCCAGCCAGCCATCCGGGTCATTGGCGCGCAGCGCGTGCAGCATGACATCCAGGCTCTGCTCGATCACGCGGCCGTCCTCCAGCACCAGCACGGGCACCGTGCCCTTGGGCGATGCATCGAGCAGCGCCTGCGGCTTGTTGCGCAGGTTGATTTCGCGCAGCTCGCAGGCCAGGCCGGCATGGGCCAGCGCCAGGCGGGCGCGGATGGCGTAGGGGCAGCGGCGAAACGAGTAGAGAACCGGCAGGGTCTGGGTCATGGAACGGGGCTAGGGGCCAAAAGCGGCAGATGATAGCGCCGGGGCCAAAGTCGGGCGGCCTGCGGGTCTTGCCGCGGGCGTCCGTGGCTATTGCAGCTGCGCCAGCAGCCATTGCCTGAAGGTCTTGAGCGCCGCGCTGGGTGCGCGCGAGCGCAGGTGGGTCAGCCAGTAGGCGCCCGTGTCCACCTCCTGCTCGAAGGGGCGCACCAGCCGGCCCTGCTGCAGCAGGTGCTGGAACATGCGCGCCGGCAGCAGGGCCACGCCTGCGCCCTGGGCGGCCGCCTCGGCCAGCGTCAGCGAGGAGTCGAACATGGCCCCGCGCGCCAGCGGCGCGCTCTGGTCCAGCGTGGCAAACCAGCTCTCCCACTCCTGCAGGCGGTACGAGCGCAGCAGCGTCTGCCCGGCCAGGTCGGCCGGCTGGCGCAGGCGCTGGGCCAGGGCCGGGGTGCACATGGGCGTCAGCGGCGCGCGCAGCAGCAGCTCGGCGCGCGTGCCCTGCCAGGCGCCGTCGCCGAAGCGCACGGCCGCATCCAGCCCTTCGCCGGCCAGGTCCACGCGGTTGTTGTGCGTGAGCAGTCGCAGGTCGATGTAGGGGTGCTGCTGCTGGAACTGGCCCAGCCTGGGAATCAGCCAACCGATGGCGAAGGTGCCGACCACGCCCACGGTGAGGACCTCGCGCGGGCGCGGTTCGGCCACCTGCTGCAGCGAATGCTCTATGCGCGCAAAGCTCTCGGCCACGGCAGGCCACAGCGCATGGCCCTCGTCGGTCAGCGCCAGGCCGCGCGGCAGGCGCCGGAACAGCGGCTTGCCCAGGCGCTCCTCCAGGTTGCGGATGTGCTGGCTGACGGCGGCCTGGGTCACGCACAGCTCGTCGGCCGCCCGCGTCAGGTTGAGATGGCGCGCGGCCGCATCGAACATGCGCAGGGCATTGAGGGGCAGTTGCATGGTGGAGCCAATAGTTTTTCTAAGGGATGCTGCCAATTATTCACGCTGGTCGCAGATTGGGCGCGGCGCTATCGTTGCGGTTGTCGATCTGCAACTGAAAAGGAAAAACAATGCAAAGACGCGATTTTCTGATGACAGGCGGCGCGGCCGCCTGGATGGCGGCCGGGCTGGCAGGCTGCGCCCTGCCATCAAAAAAACAGGGGGCTGCCGACCAGGCCTTCAGGACGGAGCTGGCGCGCATCGAGAAAAGTGTGGGCGGCCGGCTCGGCGTGGCCGTGCTGGAGGTGGAGTCGGGCGCCAGCGTGGACCACCGCGGCGATGAGCGCTTTGTCATGTGCAGCACCTTCAAGCTGCTGCTGGCCGCCCAGGTGCTGGACCGCGTGCAGCAGGGCGATGAGCGCCTGTCGCGCCGCGTGCACTACGCCAGCTCCCGGCTGGTTCCCTACTCGCCGGCCAGCGGCCCGCGTGCCGGCGATGGCGGCGGCATGACCATCTCCGAGCTGTGCGAGGCCGCCGTGGTGCTCAGCGACAACACGGCCGCCAACCTGCTGCTGGACGCCAGCGGCGGCCCGCAGGCGCTGACGCAGTGGCTGCGCGCCAGCGGCGACGAGACCACGCGCCTGGACCGCATGGAGCCCGAGCTCAACGAAGGCCTGCCCGGCGACGAGCGCGACACCACCACGCCCCTGGCCATGGTGCAAAGCATGCAGCGCCTGCTGCTGGGATCGGTGCTGGACGGCCATGGCCGCGCCCTGCTGCAGCAGTGGCTGGTGGCCAGCCGCACGGGCGACAAGCGCCTGCGCGCGGGTATGCCGGCCGGCTGGCGCGTGGGTGGAAAGACGGGCACCGGCGATCGCGGCACGGCCAACGATGCCGTCATCGCCTGGCCCACACCGCAAAGCGCACCGCTGCTGGTGACCGGCTACCTCACCGAATGCCCGGCCGACGCGCCACAGCGCGATGCGGCGCTGGCAGCGGCCGGCAAGGCGGCCGCACGCTGGCAGGCAGCGGTGCAAGGCTGAGTTGCGCCACCATGTCGCTTGATTTGGGCGATTTCAGAAAATTGGCGCGGCCTGAAGACGAGAGACACCGAGGAAGGGCCTGGGCCGGCCGCGCCGCCCCCGCACCGAGGGTGTCGCCGGCCGCCCGTATGCCCCCCTCGTGAGGGGGAAGGCGCACAGCGCCTCAGGGGGTTACAACTTCTTGACCAGGACCTGACTTTTGCGGTCCCAGTTGTACTTGGCCTTGCGCGCCTCGGGCAGCCAGTCGGGGTCCACGGGCTGGAAGCCGCGCTTGATGAACCAGTGCATGGTGCGCGTGGTCAGCACGAACAGGCTGTCCAGGCCCTGGGCCTTGGCGCGCTGCTCTATGCGCTTGAGCAGCTTCTCGCCATCGCCCGTGCCCTGGCTCTTGGGCGAGACGGTGACGGCCGCCATCTCGGCCGTCCTGGCGCTGGGATAGGGGTAGAGCGCGGCGCAGCCGAAGATCACGCCATCGTGTTCGATGATGGTGTAGTGGGCGATGTCGCGCTCGATCTCGGTGCGGCTGCGCTTGACCAGGGTGCCGTCCTTCTCGAAGGGCTCGATCAGCTGGATGATGCCGGCCACGTCGTCGGGCGTGGCCTCGCGCAGCTCTTCCAGCTTCTCGTCGATGATCATGGTGCCGATGCCGTCGTGCACATAGATCTCCAGCAGCAGCGCGCCATCGATCGCAAAGGGCAGGATGTGGCTGCGCTCCACGCCGTGCTCGCAGGCATGCACGCAGTGCTGCAGGTAAAAGCCCGTGTCCGTGGGCTGCTCGGGCGTGGGCAGCTCGGCCAGCATGCGGCGGGCCGTGGCCAGCGGCAGCTCGGTGTCGATGGGGTTGGTCTCGTCGGCCGGGCCCGTGGGGTCCATGCGGATGCCCGGCACCTCGGTCATGAAGATCAGCTTGTCGGCCTTCAGCTCGATGGCCACGCGCGTGGCCACCTCTTCCATGCTCAGGTTGAAGGCCTCGCCGGTGGGCGAGAAGCCGAAGGGCGACATCAGCACCATGGCATCCATGTCCAGGGCGCTGCGGATGCCGCTCACATCGACCTTGCGCACCAGGCCCGAATGCTTGAAATCCACGCCGTCCACGATGCCCACGGGCCGCGCCGTGAGGAAGTTGCCCGAGATCACCCGCACCCGCGCACCGGCCATGGGCGTGTTGGGCAGGCCCTGGCTGAAGGCGGCCTCGATCTCGTAGCGCAGCTGGCCAGCGGCTTCCTGGGCGCAGTCCAGCGCCACGGAGTCGGTGATGCGCACGCCGCGCGAGTACTGGGCCTCATGGCCCTTGGCGGCAAGCTGCTCGTTGACCTGGGGACGGAAGCCATGGACCAGCACGATCTTCACGCCCATGGCCTGGATCATGGCCAGGTCCTGGACGATGGAGCTGAGCTTGCCCGATGCGATGGCCTCGCCCGTCAGTCCCACCACAAAGGTCTGGTGTCGGAACTTGTGGATATAGGGAGCCACGGACCGGAACCAGGGGACGAAGGTGAAGTTGAAGACGGTGGACATGGTGGTCAGTCGGGGCATCGGGCCGATGCCGGGCAGAAAAAAAAGGCCTGCGGACAGGTCCGCCAGGACATGCTCGCGCAGGCAGGCGCAAGTGTAGCGGCATGGCGCGGCACCTGCGCGCAGAAATGGGATGGAACGCCAGGCAAATCGACCCTGCTGCACAGTGCCGGGGGCACAAGGCACAGGACCTTGTCCGACGGTAGCCCGCCTGCAAGCCCGTGTAAGCTTCGCCACCATCGGTGAACCACGCAAGGCGCCCCCATTCATGCCATTGAGCGCTTCCATGTTTTTTCCGTTGCTTGCGCGGCCCGCGCGCCTTGTGCCGTGGCTGGCGGCGCTGGGCATGGTCGCAGGGGCAGCCCAGGCGGCAGGGGAGGCTCCGGCCTCCCAGGCTGCCGCCGCGATGAGCTTCGTGCAGGCCCGCCAGGCGCTGCTGCAAGGCTCCGACCAACTGGCCGCCTCGGCCAAGGCCGTGGAAAGCGCGCGGCTCAGACGCCAGGGTACGCAGGGGCTGGGCGGGCCTTCCGTGGCCATCACGGGCCTGGGCTACCGCTACTCGGCCAATGCCGACATCGATCTCGATCCTGCGCGGCGCACCCTGGACGGCGTCCTCGGCCAGCTGCCGCCCTCGGTGGGGCCGGCCATTCCCTCGCTGCCGCAACTGCCCACCTCCTATGCCTTGCAGCGCAAGAGCACGAATGCCTCGGCCAGCCTGTCCCTGGTCTGGCCGCTGTACCTGGGCGGCCTGTCCGATGCGGTGCGCAGTGGCCTGGACGCTGCCACCGACGAAGCCCTGGCCGATGCGGCCAGCAGCAGCCACGCCCTGCATTCGCTGCTGGTGCAGCGCTACTTCGGCGCCCAGCTGGCCGAGCGGGCCGCACGGCTGCGCGAGCGTGCGCTTGAGGGCGTGCGCGTGCATGACGCGGCCGCGCAAAGCATGCTCAAGGCGGGCGTGATCTCCCGGCTGGAGCGCCTGCAGGCCCGTGCCGCGCTGGCCGACGCCGAGCAGCAGGCGCGCAAATCGCGCGACGACGCAGACCTGGCCGCAGCGGCGCTGGCGCGCACGGTCAAGGCGCAGCGGCAGGTGCTGCCCAGTACGCCGCTGTTCGTCAGCAGCCGGCCTTTGCCGCCGCTGGACGGCTTTGTCGCCGCGGCCCAGTCGCACCATCCGGGTCTGGACAAGGTCCAGGCCAAGAAGCGCCAGGCCGAGTCCCTGCACGATGCCCAGGAGGCGCTGCGCCGGCCGCAGCTGCTGGCCTTCGGTTCGCGCGAGGTCAACACCAGCGGCAAGCCCAACTGGGTGGCAGGCGTGGCCGTGCGCTGGACGCTGTGGGACAGCATCGACCGCGATGCGCTGGCCGCCTCCTCGCAGCGCAAGATCGAGCAGGCCGAGCTGACCCAAGCCCAGGCGCTCAGCGACATCGCGCTGCTGGTCGAGAAGAACTGGCTGGGCGTGGAGCAGGCACGCCGCCAGTACCAGGCCCAGCAGGCCCAGGAGGATCTTGCGCGCGAGCTGCTGCGGCTGCGCGAGGCCGGCCTGCGGGAAGGCACCAGCACCACGCTGGACCTGATCGATGCCAGCCTCAATCTCGCCAAGGTCCAGACCCAGCGTGCCGAACTGGCCAACCAGTATGTGCAGGCCCTGGCCGCACTGCTGGAGAGCACGGGCCAGAGCGAGGAATTCGACCGATTCATGGCCCAGGCCGACATACAGATCCCACCCGACGCACCATGAGCACAGCCACGCCCGACCATCCCCGCAGCGCCCCCGAAACACCCGGCCCCGCGCCCGTGCCGCCGGGGCGCAGGCGCCCCTGGCTGGCCCTGGCCATCGTGCTGGCCGTGCTGCTGCTTGTGGCCTGGGGCTTTTGGCGTGCGGCGCAGCCCGCCCCCCTGTATTTCCAGGGCCAGATGGAGGCACGCGAGACCGACATCGCGCCCAAGGTCACGGCGCGCATCGCCAAGGTGCGGGTCACCGAAGGCCAGAAGATCCAGCCCGGCGATCTGCTGGTGGAGATGGACAGCCCCGAGGTGCGCGCCAAGCTGGCCCAGGCCGAGGCCGCGCGCGATGCCGCCCAGGCCCAGGCCGACAAGGCGCAGGCCGGCGCCCGCCCGCAGGAAGTGCAGATGGCGCGCCTGAACTGGCAGCGCGCCCAGACGGCCGCCGACCTGGCCCAGACCTCGCTGCGCCGCGTGCAAAGCCTCTTCGACCAGGGACTGGTTGCGGCCCAGAAACGCGATGAAGCCGATGCCAACTGGCGCGCCTCGCGCGACCAGGCGCTGGCCGCGCGCGCGCAGTATGAAATGGCGGCTTCGGGCGCGCGCCAGGAGGATCGCAGCGCTGCCCAGGCCCAGGCACGCCAGGTGCAGGGCGTGGTCGCCGAGGTGGAGGCCGCGCGTGCCGAGACCGAGCTGCGCAGCCCCGTGGGCGGCGAGGTGGTCCAGGTGCTGGCCCGCCAGGGCGAGCTGTCCCCGCAGGGCGTGGCCGTGGTCACCGTGGTGGACCTGGCCGACCAGTGGGTGGTGCTCAATGTGCGCGAGGACCAGCTTGCACGCTTTGCCCAGGGCAGCCGTTTCACCGGCCGCCTGCCGGGCCTGGACAACCGCGAGGCCGGCTTCGAGGTCTACTACCTGGGTGTGCTGCCCGACTTCGCCACCTGGCGCGCCACGCGCGCCGGCCAAGGCTTCGATGCGCGCACCTTCGAGGTCCGCGCGCGGCCGCAGCAGCCCATTGCAGGCGCGCGGCCCGGCATGAGCGTGGTCGTGGAAGGCGGCCGTTGAGCGGCCGGCGGCAGTGAGCGCGAACCCGCCCACGGCCTTTGCCGCCAGCCTGCGGCGCGAATGGCGTCTGCTGCGCGGACGGCCCTGGGACCTGGCCATGGTCAGCTGGGTGCCGCTGCTGGCGCTGCTGCTCATGGTCTGGATCTTCTCGGCAGGCCTGGTCCAGCGCCTGCCCGTCGCCGTCTGGGACCAGGACCACAGCGCCCTGTCGCGCCAACTGGTGCGCATGCTGGACGCCACGCCGGGCCTGGCCGTGCAGTCGCAGGCGCTCAATGCCTCGGAGGCGCAATGGGCGCTGCAGTCCATGAATGCCTACGCCGTGGTGCAGATCCCGCCCGGCTTTGCGCGCGACATCAAGCGGGGCCAGGGGGCCGACGTGGTGCTCATGCACAACGCCCAGCTGGCCACGCATTCCAGCCTGATCCAGCGCGACCTGCGCCAGGTGGTGGGAACGCTGTCGGCCGGCGTGGAAATGCAGGCCCGTGCCAAGCGCGGCGACCCGGCCCAGGCGCTGCGCGTGCGCATGGAGCCCATACGCACCAACCTGGTGTCGCTGTTCAACATCTCCACCAATTACGAACAGTTCCTGGCGGCGGCGCTGATTCCCGCGCTGCTGCACATCCTGGGCATGACGGCCGGCGCCTGGTCCGTGGGGCGCGAGCTGCGCGACCGCACGCTGGGCCAGTGGATGGCCGAGGCTGCGGGCCCGGCAAAGCCCGGCTGGAGCGCCATTGCGGGCGCCTTGGCAGGCAAGCTGGCGCTGTCCTGGGCCAGCCTGGGCCTGGGCGGTACGCTGGCCATGCTGTGGCTCACGGCCGGACGGGGCTGGCATCCGGGGCAGGGCGCTGCCAGCCTGGCCTGGGTGGCGCTGGCCCTGCTGCTGCTGATCGCCGTGAGCCTGGCGGCGGGGGCGCTGCTGGCGGCGCTCACGCTGTCGCTGCGCACGGCGCTTTCGGGGGCGGGCCTGCTGTCGGCGCCGGCCTTTGCGTTCAGCGGCGTGGGCTTTCCGCTGCTGGCCATGCCGGATTCGGCGCGTGCCTGGGCCCTGTCCATGCCCTATACCCACTATGCGCGGCTGCAGATAGAGCAGTTGCAGATGGGCGCGCCCATCGTGCAGAGCCTGCCCGTGGTGGCCGGGCTATTGCTGGCCGCGCTGGTGTTGCTGCTGCTGGCCACGGCAGGCCTGGCGCGCGGCCTTTCCCGCCCCGACAAATGGGGAGGGCGCTGAGATGGCCAGGGGCTTTGCGCATGACTTCCTCAACGCCCTGCGTGCCGTGTTCGGCGACGTGGGCGTGCTCATGCTGCTGGTGGGCGCGCCCGTGCTCTACGGCTTCTTCTATCCCTGGTTCTATGGGCAGGAGGTGGTGCAGCGCGTGCCCGTGGCCGTGGTGCAGCACGACGGCAGCGGGCTGGCACGCCAGATGATGCGCTTTGCCCAGGCCAGCCCGCGCATCGAAGTCGCTCTGGTCACGGGCGACGAGGCCCAGGCGCAGCAGGCCCTGCTGGATGGCCGCGTCATGGGCTACGCGCTGCTGCCGCGCGACCTCAAGCGCCGCGTGGTGCGCAGCGAAGAGGCCGTGGTCCCCGTCTATGCCAACGGTGCCTACCCGCTGGCCGCCAAGCAGGTGCAGTACGGCTTTGCCGAAGCCTTCGGCACGGTCTCGGCAGGCGTGGAGCTGCGGCGGCTGACGGCCGGCGGACAGAGCGCACTGCAGGCCCAGGCCAGCCGCTCGCCCGTCAACCTGCAGATGCAGGCCCTGTTCAATCCGACGGAAGGCTACGGCAGCTTCGTCGTCGCCGCCGTGGCCATCATCATCCTGCAGCAGACGCTGCTCATGGGCGGCGCGCTGCTGGTGGGAACCTGGCGCGAGCAGGGATTGGACCGGGCGCCGGCACGCACCTGGCTGGCGCGGCTGCTGGCGCTGTGCACGCTGGGCTGGCTCTCGGGCCTGTACTACTTCGGCTGGATCTTCGTCTGGCACGACTATCCACGCGGCGGCAATCCCTGGGGCGCGCTGGCACTGCTGGCCGTCTTCGTCCCGGCCGTGGCGGGAGCGGCGGCGCTGCTGGGCTGGTGGCTGGCCAACCGTGAGCGCGCCATGCAGGTGGTGCTGTTCACCTCCATCCCGCTGGCCTTCGTCGGCGGCTTCAGCTGGCCGGCCGAGGCCCTGCCGCAACTGCTGCAGGCGCTGCGCTGGCTGTCGCCAAGCACTGCCGCCATCCAGGCCTCGCTGCGACTGAACCAGGCCGGCGCCCCGCTGGAGGCGGCGCTATGGCATCTGTCCGTGCTGCTGGCCCTGGCGCTGCTGGGCTGGGTGGCCGTGCTCTGGCTGGGCAGCCGCCGTGCAGACCTGCCCGGGGATGGCCGCAAGTAGACCGATGCTGCGTCCAGCACAGGTCCGCCTTGGCGGATCCCATCATGGGTTGGACGGCGCCGCTCAGTCGCAGCGAATCGTGTCGCCTTCCAGCACGCAGATCAGCCCGTTGTAGGCGGTCAAGGTGTCGCGATACCGGCGATAGAGGTTGCCTTTGATGTCGAAGCAGCTGTCTGCCTTGCACCGGTCGAGCTTTACGGTGCGGGTGCCGGCTGGAGGGGTCAGGACAATCTTGGGTGGCTCCTGGAGCAAGGGCATATTCGTGCCGCAGGATGCGTTCACGTTGGAGATCTGCGCATTCATGCGCATGCGCTTTTCGCCTTCGGAGAGGCTGCGGATGCTGGAGACGAATTCCAGCTCCTTGCGAGCCTGGCTGCAGCCCGGGGAGGCTGATGCAGGCGTGGGCTGCTGCGCCTGCTGGTCGATCATGCGCTGCTGGCTATCGATCTGGCGCCGCTGTGCGTCGACGGCCTGCTGGCGGTATTTGCGCTCGTTGGCCTGCGCGGCCTCGGCGCGCTCCTGGAGAATCTCCGCATCCGTCTTTCGGCGCTCGATCATGCCGCCGACTTGCGCGCTGCTGCATGGACGGTCGGAGAAATTCATTTCTCCGGATGGATCCTTGCATTGATAGATCTGCGCCATGGCTGGAACTGCGAATGTCAGGCCGCACAACAGTGCAATGGCTTCACGCATGGATTCTCTCCACAAGAGGTCTGGACCACGATTTCCGATGGCCTGGCATGGCGTCCGTTCCGACATGCGCTTCACACTTCAGGCCGGCGCGCCCGCGCCGCGACCCCGTCCCTGCATGGCCAGCATCAGCAGCACCACGCCCACGATGGGCAGCAGCCAGGTGTTGATGCCGTCCCAGCCGGCCGTGTGCAGCAACTGGCCCGAGCCGAACGAGGCCACGGCCACGGTGCCGAAGACCAGGAAGTCATTGAGCGCCTGCACCTTGGCGCGCTCGGCAGGGCGGTAGCACTCGGTCACCATGGCCGTGGCGCCGATGAAGCCGAAGTTCCAGCCCACGCCCAGCAGCACCAGGGAGCCCCAGAAGTGCAGCAGCTCCAGCCCCATCAGCGCCATCAGGGCAGAGGCCGCGATCATCACCAGCCCCAGCGCCGTGATGCGGCGCTTGCCGAAGCGCGCGATCAGCCGGCCCGTGAAGAAGCTGGGCGCGAACATGGCCAGCACATGCCACTGGATGCCCAGCGCCGCCTCGCCCACCGTGTGGCCGCAGCCCACCATGGCCATGGGCGCGGCCGTCATCAGAAAGGCCATGAGGCCGTAGCTGACCACGCCGGCCGAAGCCGCCACGATGAACTGCGGTGTGCGCGCAATCTCGGCCAGCGGCCGGGCCTCGCCCGCCACGGCGCGGGCCTGGGGCGGCGGCAGCTTCAGGCCCAGCAGCAGCGGCAGGGCCAGCAGGGCGAGAACGGCCTGGCTGTAGAAGCTGCCGGCGAACGGCGTCATGGGCAGGGCGTCGCGCGTCCAGATCACCACCTGCGGGCCGATGATGGCCGCGATCAGCCCGCCGATCATCACGCGCGAGATGGCGCGAGCCTGCTCGGCGGGGTCGGTCATGGCGTCGGTGGCCGCGAAGCGGTAGCTCTGCACGCAGGCCGCGTAAAAGCCCGCCAGCGCCGTGCCGATGCAGAAGGCCACGAAATCGGAGTGCGCAATGCCCTGGGCGGCGATCACGCCCGAGACCACGCCCAGGATGGCGCCCAGCACATAGGCCGTGCGCCGCCCCATGCGCTGCATCAGCCAAGCCGCAG
Source organism: Delftia sp. 11MD (assembly GCF_050907895.1). Lineage (NCBI taxonomy): Bacteria > Pseudomonadati > Pseudomonadota > Betaproteobacteria > Burkholderiales > Comamonadaceae > Delftia > Delftia sp. 11MD. The sequence continues at coordinate 2,398,975 of NZ_CP194333.1, forward strand.
GCAGCGTGGACAGCGCCAGGCCCAACTGGTAGATGCTGACCGGCAGCGTGGTGGCCGTGGGATTGGTGGACAGCTGCTGCCCCACCAGGCCGCCCAGCGAAATGATGATGGGTGGCGACGCGCCCCCCAGCGATTGCGCGGCCACGAGCAGGCCGAGGTTGCGGCGCTGCAGCGCTGGAGTGTGTTGTTCTGGTGTCATGGCTTGTGCGGCGGAAAGACCGCATCTTCACCGAAAAGCATGAGGGCTGGGTTAAGCGCCGATTCAGCCAGCCGGGCCGGTCGTCCAGTCCGCGATGGCCAGTCCGGGTTCGGGAATGCGGCTGAACACCCGGTCTCTTGTGACCAGCACCGAGCGCTCGCCGGCCTGCGCGGCCTGCTGCTGCAGGAGCAGGGCGTGCGCGGCAATCATCATGTCCATGGAGGCCAGCGTGATGCCGGCCGCCTCGCAAGCGGCGCGCAGGTGGCCGTAGGCATCGGCCACCTGGGCCGTCCAGGGCAGCACCTCGACGCGGGCCAGGAACCCTGTCACCCGCAGCGACAGCCCGGCAGGGTGGCCGCGCTTGGCGACCCCGTACATCAGTTCGGCCTGCGTGACCGCCGACACTGCGATCTGGTGCATGGGTACGCGAACCAGCTGTTCGCGCACGGCAGGGATATCGCCTTTGATGATGTGGCTGGCGATGTTGGTGTCCAGCAGGTAGCGTGTCATCGCGTACTGCCTTCGTCGGCAAACGGATCGCGGCCTGACTCTGGCTGCGCTCGGTCAGCGGTGTCCATGAAATCGGCCGGCACGTCGGTGGTGGCGTCGAGCGCAAAGAACTCTTGCCATGAGTCGGGACGGCGCGACAGGATCACGTCGCCCGTGACGGGGTCGCGACGTATGTAGACCTCTTTTTCCTCGAACCGGAATTCATAGGGAAGGCGCACGGCCTGGCTGCGACCGGTGGTGAAAAGCTTGGCAGTCTGCGTCACGGTGATTCCTCCTGCTGGTATGTATCAAAGTATATATCCGCACTGTGACTTGCTGTACGCCTCCTGGAAGATCTGGTGGATCAGCTCCCTGAACCATTTGTGCCCCGCGTCATGGTCGTTGCGCGGATGCCAGACGGCGTCGATGGACAGGGCCAGCTCGGGCAGGGGCATGGGGCGCGCCACGCAGTTGGAGCCGGACAGCACGCTGTGCATCCAGTGCGCGGGCATGGCGGCCACCAGGTCGGTGGATTCGATGACGGGCACCATGCCCAGCCAGGTGGGCACCTGGAACATCACGCGCCGCGCCAGCCCGCGCTCGGCCAGGAGTTCATCCACGATGCTGCTGCCCACGCCCGTGACCTTCAGGTGGCCTTGCTCCAGGTATTTTTCCAGCGTGAGCGGGGAGGCGGCGGCCGGATGGTCCTTGCGCATCAGCACCATCCACTGGTCGTCCAGCAGGCGCCGTGACGCCGACAGCACCGAGCGCCCGCGCGAGACGGACAGCCGTATCTCCACGCCTTCGTACTCGACGCGATCCGAGGGTTGGCGGCCGTCGAAGGACTGCACCGACAGGCTGATGCCCGGCGCCACGGCGCGCAGATGGATGCACAGCTGCGGCAGCAGCAGCACGCCCACGTAGTCGGACAGGCGCAGGTGGAAATTGCGCCGCGCCGTGGCCGGATCGAAGCCCTTGCTGACCTCGATGGCGCTTTCGATCTCGCTGAAGGCCTTGCGGAAGCTGCGCGCCAGGCGCACGGCCTCGGGCGTGGGCGACATGCCTTCGGCCGTGCGCAGCAGCAGCGGGTCGTTGAACTGGGTGCGCAGCCGGCGCAGCGCATGGCTGACGGCCGAGGAGGTGATGCCCAGCCGCGCGGCGGCCTTGCCCACGCTGCGTTCCTCCACCAGGGCCTCGAAGATCACCAGCAGGTTGAGGTCGATGCTGCGCAGGTTGACCGGGGCCCGGGGCGCACCGTCTGCATGTTGAATGCTGTTCATTTTGATGATGACAAAGATGAGCTTGACTGAATTTTACGTGCGTCACGACAATGCACCAGCTTTGAAATGAATGCCCATGAATTCACCCAGTTTCAACCGCTGTGCCGGTGATTGCGACGCAGTCGAAAATCCAGCGGAACAATATCTGTTTCCAGAAAATTCCTGCGATACCCATTTCCATGTATTTGGTCGTTCAGAAGATTTTCCGTTGATTGCGGAGCGCGCCTATACACCGGCCGTTGCGTCCATGGACGATTATTGGAAAGCCTTTCGCCCATTGGGCGTGGACCGTTGCGTTCTGGTCCAGCCCAGCGTGTATGGCCGCGATCACGGCCTTCTCAAGCAGACGCTGCGCCATGCCGAGGCGGGCCGCATGCGTGGCGTGGCCGTGATCTACGAGGACACGCCGGATACAGAGATCGAAGCGCTGCACGCCCTGGGCGTGCGGGGCGCACGGTGCAATGCGCTGTTTTCGGGCGGGGTCTCCGTCTCCAGCCTGCAGGCCGTGGTCGACCGCATCCGGGGCCTGGGCTGGCATGTGCAATTGCTGGTGAACGTGGATGAAGACCCTGGCCTGGCGCAGCGCGTGGCCGACATGGGCGTGGCCGTGGTGGTGGATCACTTCGGCCACCCGTCGCGCCAGCTGGGCGCCGGCGGGCCGGGCAGCCGCAATCTGCAGGCGCTGATGAAGGAAGGCCGGGCCTGGGTGAAGTTCTCGGGCGCCTACCGGATATCGGCAACGGCATCGGCCGTGGACCCGGCCGTGGTTCCCATTGCACATGCCCTGGTGCAGGCCAATCCGCACCGGATCGTATGGGGGTCGGACTGGCCGCATCCCGGAATAAAGGCCCGTTCGAATTCCGCTGGCGAATTGGCGCGGGCATTGGTGGATTGGGTTCCAGAGGAATACAGGCACACGGTATTGGTCGATAACCCCGCGCGCCTGTATTGGGGTCATTGATTTTCAAATAGCAGGAGACAGAGAAAATGAATCGAATCACATCGGGCCGCAGAGGCTTTATCCGCACGGCGGTATCTTTCGCGGCGCTGGCTGCGGCATCGGCTGCATCGGCAGTGCAGGCGCGCGCATTTCCCGCCAAGCCGCTCACGCTGGTCGTGCCCTTTGCGCCGGGCGGCAACGTGGACATCGTGGCCCGCACGCTGGGCATTCCGCTGGCCCGGCATGCGGGGCAGTCCGTGATCGTGGACAACCGTGCGGGCGGCGGTGGTGCCGTGGGCTCGGGCTGGGTGGCGCGCGCCGAGCCGGACGGGCATACGCTGCTGGTGGCCACGCCGGGCCAGTTGGGCACCTTGCCCGAGATGATCAAGCTGCCCTACCGCGCCGACAGCTTTGCGCCCATTGCCGTGGTCAGCCGCACGCCCGTGGTCGTGGTGGTGCGCGCCAACGACGCGCGCTTCAAGACCGCTGCCGATTTCATCAAGGCGATGAAGGCCAGGGATGGCAGCGTGACCGTGGGCCATGCCGGCCCGGGCTCGCCCAATCACCTGGCCGTGCTGCAGCTGGAAGATGCCGTGAAGGTGCGCGTCAATCCCGTGCCCTACAAGGGATCGGGGCCGGCCCTGGTCGATCTGATCGGCGGGCAGATCGATGCCGTGGTGGACCAGATCACCAGCTCCACGCCGCATATCAAGAGCGGCGCCTTGCGCGCGCTGTTCGTGCTGGGGCCGCGCGCCGGGGGCGGGCTGGCCGATGTGCCCGACCTGGCCCAGCTGGGCCTGCCGGTGTTCGATGCCACCACCTTCGTGGGCGTGTTCGCGCCCAAGGGTGCGCCCACGGCCAGCGTGGACAGCCTGTATGGCTGGATCTCCCAGTCTGTGGCCGACCCGGAGTTCAGCCGCCTGATCCGCGAGCTGGGCAGCGAGCCCTTCCCGGCCAGCGCGGCCGTGCTGCAGCGCCTGGTCAGCGAAGAAGCCGCGCTGGCGGCGCGGCTGACCCGCCAGGGGCGTCTGCGCGCGGAGTAGCCGCCGCGCGCATTTTTCCGTTCCTCTAGTACCCGGCCGCCAGCCCGTCGCGGCGCGGGTCGCTGGCGATCTGGTAGCCCTCCACGGCGGGATCGCCCATGCGCCAGATGAACTGGCCGGCGCCGAAGTCCTGGTAGGGGTCGTGGATGACCTCCACCTGGTGGCCCAGCGCCTGCAGGCCGGCGATGGTGGACGGGTCCATGCCGCCTTCCACGTTGATGGACAGGCCTTCGTTGACGCGCCAGCGCGGCGCATCGCAGGCCGCCTGGGGCGACTGGCGGTAGTCCAGCATGCGCACCACAGTCTGCATGTGGCCCTGGGGCTGCATGTTGCCGCCCATGACGCCGAAGCTCATCACGGGCTGGCCGTCGCGGGTCAGGAAGGCCGGAATGATGGTGTGGAAGGGGCGCTTGCCCGGGCCCACCAGGTTGGCGCGGTTGGGATGCTGGGGGTCGGTGCCGAAGCCGTGGCCGCGGTTTTGCAGGCTGATGCCGAAGGTCGGCTCCACCACGCCCGAGCCAAAGCCCGAGAAGTTGCTCTGGATGAAGCTGACCATCATGCCGTTCTCGTCGGCTGCCGTCAGGTAGATGGTGCCGCCGCGCACGGGGTTGCCGGCCTTGAAGTCCTGCGCACGGCGCGGATCGATCAGCCTGGCGCGCGAGGCCAGGTAGGCGTCGTCGAGCATCTGTGCGGGCGTCACCTCCATGTCCGCATCGGCCACGTAGCGGTAGATGTCGGCAAAGGCCAGCTTCATGGCCTCGATCTGCAGATGCTGGGAGGCCACGCCATCCACGGGCAGGCTGGCCAGGTCGAAGTTGGACAGAATGCCCAGCGCGATCTGCGCGGCAATGCCTTGCCCGCCCGGCGGGATCTCGTGCAGCGTGTGGCCGCGGTAGTCCTTGGCCAGCGGCTGCACCCATTGCACCTCGTGCGCGGCCATGTCGGCCATGCCCAGGCAGCCGCCGTGCTGCTGCACGAACGAGGTCACGGCCCGGGCAATCTCGCCTTCATAGAAGGCCTTGCCGCGCGTGGCGCCAATGGCGCGCAGGGCGCGCGCTGCGGCGGGAAAGCGGAACAGCTCGCCCACTTCCGGCGCGCGGCCCCGGGGCAGGAAGCTTTCCCTGAACCCCGGCTGCGATTGCAGCTCGGGCGCGCCTGCGGCCCATTTCTGCTGGACCACGGGCGGCACCAGGTAGCCGCGCTCGGCGATCTCGGCGGCCGGCTCCATCAGCGCGTCAAAGGGCAGCTTGCCGAAGCGCTCGTGCAGGGCCACCCAGGCGCTGACGGCGCCCGGCACGGTGATGGAGTCCACGCCCCGGCGCGGCGGCTTGTCCTGGCGACCATAGCGCTGGTGGAAGTACTCGGGCGCCCAGCCCTGCGGTGCGCGGCCGCTGGCGTTGAGCCCGTGCAGCTCCTTGCCATCCCAGAGGATGCAGAAGGCGTCCGAGCCCAGGCCGTTGCTCACCGGCTCGACGATGGTCATGGCCGCCGCCGCCGCAATGGCCGCGTCCACCGCGTTGCCGCCTGCCCACAGCATGCGCAGGCCGGCCTGCGCCGCCAGCGGGTGGGAAGTGGACACGGCATTGCGCGCGAACACGGGCACCCGCCTGGAGTCGTAGGGGTTGCCGGGAGTGAAGGGTGAGGAAGAGGCGTGCATGAAAGAACCTGCCTCAGTCGGCGGTGATGCCCATGGTCTTCACGTCACGGCTCCAGCGCGTCAGCTCGCGGTCGATCTGCTGCTTGAAGGACTTGGGGTCGCTGGTCTCGGGGTCCAGGCCCTGGGCCTCGAACTGGGCCTGCACTTCGGGGCGCTCCATGATCTTGCGCACTTCCTGGGCCAGCCGCTCGACGATGGCCGGGTCCGTGCCGCCCGTGGTGAACAGGCCGTACCAGGACGTGAAGGCATAGCCGGGCAGGCCGGCCTCGGCGACGGTGGGCACGTTGGGCAGGTTCTTGACGCGCTGCTTCGTGGTCACGGCCAGGATGCGGGTCTGGCCGGTCTTGGCCGAGGTGATGGCGGGCGGAATGCCCGAGAAGATGGCCTGCACCTGGCCACCCGACACATCGGTGATGGCCGGGCCGTTGCCGCGGTAGGGCACGTGCACCAGGTTCACGCCCGCCTGCTGCGCGAACAGCGCGCCGGCCAGGTGCAGCGTGGAGCCGTTGCCCGACGATGCGTAGTTGATGCTGCCCGGCGCCTTGCGCGCGGCCTCGATCATTTCCTGCACCGTCTTGTAGGGCAGGGCGGCGTTCACCAGCAGCGCGTTGCCGGATTCGGCAACCAGGGTGATGGGCTCCAGGTCCTTGCGCGGGTCGAACGACAGCTTCTTGGCCAGCACGGGCGCCACGGTGTTGCTGCCGATGGAGCCCAGCAGCAGCGTGTAGCCGTTCTTGGGCGCCTTGGCCACCACTTCGCTGGCGATCAGGCCGCCCGCGCCGCCGCGGTTCTCCACCACCACGCTCTGGCCCAGGCGCTGCTGCAGCTCCTTGGCCAGGATGCGGGCCACGATGTCGTTGGCGCCGCCGGCGGCAAAGCCCACCATGATCTTCAGCGGCTGCGAGGGCCAGGCATCGGCGGCGGGCGCGGCCCAGCCGGGCGTGGCGCAGGTCAACAGGGCGGCGCAGCAGACGAGCAGGCGGCGGGACACGGGTGCAGGCATGGAGATCTCCAGAAATCCGGGAAGTGGGAGGGTGCGATCAGGACGATCGGCTATCGGTTGCCAGCGATTTTGATGATAGAAACTGTTTGGTGAAAGCTGGAATTTCTTACGAATCTTGAAAGCAAAACTTTTATGCCAAGCCTGCGCATTCTTCGCACTTTCCTCGCCGTGGCGGCCGAGGGCTCCTTCACCGCCGCCGGACAGCGCGTGGCGCTGACCCAGGTGGCCGTGGGGCTGCAGATGCGCACGCTGGAAAACGACCTCAAGCGCAAGCTGTTCGCGCGCCAGGGCAAGCTGGTCACGCTCAACGAGCAGGGCCGGGCGCTGGTGCCCATTGCCACCCAGCTGGTGGCGCTGTACGAGCAGGCCAAGCACGGCACGCGGGCCGACGCACCGCTGGCCGGCACCGTGCAGTTCGGCTCCATCGTCTCGGCGCTGAGCCAGCTGGTGCGCGCCACGCTGGAGCTCAAGCGCCACCATCCGGCGGTGGACCTGCATGTGGTCTCGGGCAAGTCCAACCGGCTGATCGCCCAGGTGGAGAACCATGAGCTGGACGCGGCCGTGGTGGTCTACAACCCGGCCATCAAGCGCCCCTCGCTGGTCTGGACGCCGCTGTACGCCGAGCCCATGGTGCTGCTGGCGCCGCGCGCCGCCCGGCCCGCGGCGCCTGCCGACATGGTGGAGCGCTATCCCTTCATCCGCTTCGACCGCACCGAGCACACGGGCGAGCTGGTGGAGCGCACGCTGCGCCGTCTGCGCGCCAAGCCCCAGGAGTTCCTGGAGCTCAACTCCATCGAGACCATCGTGGAGCTGGTGCGCGACGGCATGGGCGTGGCCATGCTGCCCAACCTGGCGCGGCATGGCTGGGAGGGCGACCCGCGCCTGCGCGTGCTGCCCCTTGCCCAGACTGCCGAGAGCCGGCAGATCGCCCTGGTGCAGCTGCGCACGGCGGCGCGCGCCGAGATCATCACCGCCGTGGGCCAGCAATTCGTGGCGGCGCTGGCTGTGCCGGACTGAGTGTGCCGGACTGAGCGCGCCGCTGTGGGTGTTGCGCCGATCCGCGTGTCTTAAGTTGCGTATTGCGCGAGCCCATGGCCCATGGACCAGTTCTCCTTGTCCACCTCGACCAGGTTGACGAACACGTCCTCGGGCCGCAGGCCGGGGCTTTCGACCAGCAGCTCGGCGATGCGGCTGAACAGCGCCATCTTCTGCTCCAGGCTGCGGGTGTTGCTGACCGTGAGCTGCACCAGCACCAGATCGTCGCTGCGCGCCACGCCCAGGTAGGAGGCGCTGTAGCGGAAGTTGTCGCCGTCATGCTCGGTGATGGTCATGAACTGGTCGTCCTCCGGCACGTTGAAGGTCTCGCGCATGGCGCGGTAGAGGCTGTCGCAGATGGCCTGGCGGTAGGCGGGGGACTTGCCGGCGCGCATGTTGATCCGGGTCATGGGCATGGTGTGGCTCCTTTGCGTTGAGTTGAGTTGCGTTGCTTTGCGTTGTGGGAGCCTCGAAGGTAGGCTGCGCCAGATATTTTGAAAAGCCATGATTGCTGATATCAGTAATAATGGATTGAAATGATTCAACGACCTCTGGACCTGGATGCCGTGCAAGGCTTCGTGCACATCGCGGACCTGGGCAGCTTCACGCGCGCGGCCGAAGCCATGCAGACCACGCAGGCCGCAGTCAGCCTCAAGCTCAAGCGGCTGGAGCAGCGGCTGGGCTGCCGGCTGGTCGAGCGCACGCCGCGCCATGTGCAGCTGTCGGCGCTGGGCGCCGACTTCCTGCCCCATGCGCGCGAACTGCTGCAGGCCCATGAGCGCGCACTGGCGCTGGCCGTCAGCACGCGCCAGCGGCTGACCATCGGCATCAGCGACCACGTGGCCGGGCCGGAGCTGCCGGCCCTGATCGCCCGCATGAATGCGCAGGACCCGCAACTGCTGATCGACATCCGCATCGCATCGTCCGGCCCGCTGCTGCAGGGGTTCGACCGGCGCGAGTACGACACGGTGATCGTTCGCACGCATGCCGGGCGTGACGACGGCGAGCTGCTGGCCGAGGAGCCCTTCGGCTGGTTTGCCGCGCCCGGCTGGCAGCACCGCGCGGGCGAGCCCCTGCCGCTGGCCACGCTGGCCGAACCCTGCGGCGTGCGCGCCATGGCCGGGCAACTGCTGGATACGGCGCGCATGCCGTGGACCGAGGTGTTCGTGGGCGGCGGCGTGGCCGCTGTCTCGGCCGCCGTCATGGCGGGGCTGGGCGTGGCTGCGCTGGCGCCGCGCATGCTGGCCCTGGGCGCCGTGGACGTGGGCCCGCGCCTGGGCCTGCCCACGCTGCCGCGCCTGCCCGTGCTGCTGCACACCCGCGTGCGCGAAGGCCGGCCGCGCGCGGCGCTGGATGCGCTGGGCGCCGCCTTCAAGTCCGCCGTGCGTGGCTAGCAGCCAACAATCGGCCCGGCATGGCGCGCAGCCGCTTGTGCCTGCGGGGCAACGGGCGATAGACTCGCACCCCTCCCATCCACCCTCACCCTTTCGAGGTGCACCATGCCCCGCCGCACAGCTTCCTGCTGAACGACTTCGTCACACGCTGATCCTGGCCTTGCCCCGGATGTCTTTTGCGTGTGCGCTGCGGTGCGTGGCCTTTTGAGGGCTTGCGGCTGACCGTCCTTTTTGCGGACGGCCCCGACAGTCCTGCCATCTTCCCCTTCGACAGCCTGCCGGCCCGGCCACCACGGGCCAGGCCGCGCTGTCGCTGTATCCCCTGCATTGCGGCGCCTGGCGTCGTCGTCGGCTTTTCCCGCTCCACGGCATGTCGCCGTGGGGTGCTGCATCGCTTTTGGAAAGCACGACATGACCCCATCCATTTCTCCAGGCCCTCGTTTTCTTTCGAACATCGAGATCCTCAAGTACCCCCGTACGCCGCACCTGCGCGGCTCGCGCCTGCAGGCCGGCGACCAGGACGACGCCGTGCCCTATGAGCGGCTGGCCGGCCGGCACATCGTCGTCGAGGAAAAGCTCGACGGCGCCAACGCCGCGCTGAGCTTTGCCGGCGACGGCCAGCTGCTGCTGCAGTCGCGCGGCCACTACCTGGACAGCGAGCGGCCCGGCGGGCGCGAGCGCCAGTTCAACCTCTTCAAGCAATGGGCCCAGGCCCACGAGGGTGCGCTGCTGTCCCTGCTGGACGACCGCTACCAGGTGTTCGGCGAGTGGATGTATGCCAAGCACTCGCTGTTCTACGACGCGCTGCCGCACTGGTTCTGCGAGTTCGACATCTGGGACCGCTCGGCGCAGTGCTTCCTGGACACGCCGCGCCGCCATGCCCTGCTGGCCGGCGTGCCCGTGGTCTCGGTGCCCGTGCTCTACAGCGGGGCGGCGCCCCGGCGCATGCAGGACCTGCTGGCGCTGCTGGCCCCCTCGCTGGGCCGCAGCGCGCGCTGGCGCCAGGCCTTCGAGCAGGTGGTGGCCCGCCAGAAGCTGGACCTGCCGCTGTGCTGGCGGCAGACCGACGGCTCCGAGCTGGCCGAAGGCCTCTACCTCAAGGTGGAGGAGGACGGCCAGACCGTGGCGCGCTACAAGTTCGTGCGGCCGGACTTCGTGCAGGTCATCCTCGACTCGGGCTCGCACCACAGCGAGCGGCCCATCGTCCCCAACGGGCTGCGCGAAGGCGCAGACATCTTTGCGGCCGATATTTCAAAAAGCTGGTGAGGCCTGCAGCGCAGACCCATCGCAAGGAGATTGCCATGACGAACTGGAAACAGATCCAGTCCCTGGTGCCGCAGCCCGGCGCCGACCCCGACTTCGCGGCCTGCCTGGCCGCCTTCCCCCTGCTGGAGCAGGCCAAAACCACGCCGCAGGACCCGGTCTACCACGCCGAAGGCGATGTCTGGACACACACGCAGATGGTGGTACGCGAGCTGCTGGCCGACCCCGGCCATGCGGCACTCACCGCCACCGAGCGCGAGACGGTCTTCCTGGCCGCGCTGCTGCACGACGTGGCCAAGTGCTCGACCACCGTGGTGGGCGAGGACGGCCGCATCGGCCAGCCCGGCCACTCGCGCCGGGGTGCGCTGGATGCGCGGCTCATGCTCTGGGAAGCCGGCGCGCCCGTGGACCAGCGCGAGGCCATCTGCCGGCTGATCGCCGTGCACCAGGTGCCGTTCTTCGCCTTTGCCGATTCGCGGCGCGGCCTCTCGCCCGAGTTCATCGTGCGCGAGCTGTCCTGGCAGGTGGACCTGCACCTGCTCACGCTGCTGGCGCGGGCCGACATGCGCGGGCGCATCTGCCCGGACATTGCGTCCGTGCTGGTCAACATCGAGCTGGTGCGCGAGTTCGCGCTGGAAGAGGGCTGCCTGCGCACGCCGCGCCGCTTTGCCTCGGACGAGACGGCGGTGCGCTACTTCCGCGGCGCGCAGCTGCATCCCGACTATGCGCTGCACGCACAGGAAGGCTCGCGCGCCATCGTCATGTGCGGCCTGCCGGCCAGCGGCAAGAACACCTGGGTGGCCGCCCACCATGGCGACCTGCCCGTGGTCTCCTTCGACGATGCGCGTACGGAGCTGGGCCTGCGCCACGGCCAGAACGAGGGCGCGGCCGCCCACCACGCCGTGGACAAGGCCAAGGCCCTGCTGCGCGCGGGCCAGCCCTTCGTCTGGAACGCCACCCACCTGTCGCGCCAGATGCGCGGCAAGACCGTGGACCTGTGCCTGGCCTACGGCGCCCGCGTGGAACTCGTGCACCTGGAAGCCAGCCGCCCAACCCTGCTGGCCCGCAACCGCGCGCGCGACACCACGCTGACCAACGCGGCCCTGCTCGGCCTGCTGCAGCGCTGGGATGTGCCTTTGCCTACCGAGGCGCATGCGCTGTCGTTGCTGGTCAATGAGGGGTAGGGGAGGGGGAGGGGTGCTGTACCGCTGTCAAGCGGCGTGTTCGCCGCGTGCCCGCTTCATCTCCAGATAGGACTGGGCTGCTTCCTGGTCGTCGGCCCGGTATGCCACGTTCATGTCCGGGCGATGCACGTCATCGCCCGGACCCTTCAGCCCTGGCAATGCCCGCAGATGATCAAGCAAGGTGGTCTGCGTGTTGGCAGAGGTGATCAAGGGGCGCAGATAGGCATCGAGGTGTCTGCCTTGCGGGTTCTGGATCTCCTGGGTCAGTGCCTTCAGATAAGCCTCCTTGTTGGAGGCCAGCCAGTCGATGGCAAAGCCCGCGCGGTGGCACAGCTCGGCATGGATCAGCAGCATGCTGCGTCCATTTCCGTCGAGAAAGGGATGACCCCAGGCAAACGCGCCCATGACAGCACCAGGTTTGTCGCGCAGGGTGCCTGCATCGTTGCCCATGTCCAGGCCCCATTCGACGGCGCGCTGGCACAGCTCTGACACTTCGAATTGCAGGCCTGCACCCCTGCCGACGAGCCGGCCCACGCCCAGCGCACGCCTGTCCTGGCCGGCCCAGGGGTAGAAGTCGGAAAACAGGATGGCGTGAACGCGCAAAAAATCGCGGTAGCCAATCCGGCCCCGGATGCTTGCCAGAAAGGCAAGTGCTTCTTCCAGGTTGGCCTCGAAAAAGAGGTGTTCCTGGATCTTGACCTCACGGGCGTCTTTCAGTCCTTCAATGTTGCGCAGGTAGCCCGCGCTTTCGAAGTCCCCGAACGGATCGAACATCCTGCACCTCCCTCATGTGATTGGTCATCAGCCTGGCAAGCTGCCGGCCATTGATGACATGTTTTTTCTTCAAGGCCACGAGCAGCTTGCCCGTGCTGTCGAGCTCCACTTCATCTCCTGCAGCGCGTGTGACTGCCTGTGCATAGTCGTCCAGTCCGGTACGCTGGTGCTGGATGTGGTGCGTGCGGGCCAGCCGCTCGACAAACTGGCGTACACCTTTGGTGGGCAGGGCGTTCACGTCTGCGGGCAAGGTTTCGCCGGGTTCATCAGGTGCCGAGGGATTGCGGACATAGCGCACGGCGACATCGCCCAGATTCAGCCTGCGTGAGATGCGCTGGCTGCCTGCATCGATCAGCAGCGTGGCCTGACCCGCCTCGTTGATCAGATCCACGCTGCGAAACCTGATTCCCAGTCTGTCCAGCACCTCCCTGACCAGCTCATCGCTGGGGGCGAGCAACTGCGGATCGCCGCTGGCGTCGGGCCTTGCCTTGGCATAGATGCCGGCGCCCAGGCGGATCAGGCGGCCGTCCGAGACCAAGTCATGCAAGGCCTCGCTGAGGTGGGAAGCGCTTGCCAATCTGCTCAGATCACGCCGGAGCACGATGTTGCCGGAGCGCTTGCTCAGCGATATCTGAAGTTTGCTGTCCAGGTTCATTCTCTGCCTCAGACGATCTCTACATGGTCTGATTCTAAGGTGTTGTTTTTTCCTTTTATAACAATGGGTTGTGTGCGGATTTCATGCCGCTTGACCAGCAGGGATTGCGATGAAGTCCAACCCCAATTCCAGTGCTGGACTCAATGGCAATCCAAGACCCGATACCGGCAAGCCATGCTCGCTGGTGAGATGACACCCGGACCTTGCACCGGCCGTGTGCGCAGACAATGAAGGTTTGAAGACCGCCGCCCCTTCTGTCTGCCACTTCGAAAGCCATCCATGAACCATTCCTCCCAGCTGCTGTCCACCCTCGCGCCGCTTGGCCGCATCCGCGCCTCCATCAACACCGGCAATCCCATTCTTGCGCGGCTGGATGCCGACGGCCGGCCTGCGGGCGTGTCCATCGACCTGGCCCGGCGCTTTGCGCAGCAGCTGGGGTTGGAGCTGGAACTGGTGGTCTTCGACACGGCCGCCAAGTCGGTGGATGCCGTCACGCGCGAGGAGGCCGACTTCGGCTTCTTTGCCGTGGACCCCGTGCGCGGCGCGGGCATCGGCTTCACGGCACCCTATGTGCTGATCGAGGGCAGCTACCTGGTGCGCCAGGATTCGCCGCTGACCGACAACGCCCAGGTGGACCGGGCCGGGCACACAGTCGTGGTCGGCAAGGGCAGCGCCTATGACCTGTACCTGAGCCGCGAGCTCAAGCATGCGCAGATAGAGCGCGCCGTGTCCTCGCCCGCCGTGGTGCAGACCTTTGTGGAATCGACGGCCGACGTGGCCGCCGGCGTCAAGCAGCAATTGGAGGCCGATGCCGCCCGCCTGCCCGGCCTGCGCCTGCTGCCAGGCCGCTTCATGGTGATCCAGCAGGCCATGGGCCTGCCCAAGGGGCGGGGCGATGAGGCCCTGCGCGTGCTGGCGGCCTTTGTGGAAGAGGCCAAGGCCTCGGGCTTTGTGGCCGAGGCACTGCAGCGCCACGGCATCCAGGGCGCAGCGGTTGCGCCTGCGACCTGAAGGTCAGGCGCCGCGCAGCACCAGCAGGTCGATGCTGGCCGGCACGCCCAGGCGCACGGCAAAGCCGGCCCACAGGCCTGCGCCGGCGCTGACGAAGAGCTTCATGGCGCCGACCTCGTACTCGCCGCGCACAAAGCCGTCATTGGCGGGCGCCACCAGCCATTGGTCCATTCCCAGGATCAGGCCGCCGTGCGTATGGCCCGACAGCTGCAGGCCCACGCCGTGGGCCGCGTTGTCGCGGGCGGTCTTGGGCTGGTGGGCCAGCAGCAGGTGGTATTGCGCACCAGCCTCTTTGGCTTGGCGGGCCACGGTGTCGATGTCGGGCGGCACGCCTTCGGCCACGGACGGGTCGGTGTTCTGGCGCGACAGGCGGCCATAGGCCGGATCGCCGATGCCCGACAGCGCCAGGCGCGCGCCCTGCACATCGATCAGCTGCATGCGGTTTTCCAGCAGGTTCAGGCCCAGGCGGCGGAATTCGGCCATCCAGGCGTCGTAGCCGCTGTAGTACTCATGGTTGCCGGGCGCCGCCCAGACGCCGTGGCGTGCCTTGAGCTGCGCCAGCGGCGCGACGTTGGCGCGGCCGCTGCCCACGTCGCCGTCCACCATGTCGCCGGGCAGCACGATGAGGTCGGGGCGCGCGCCCAGCGTGCGGTCCACGATGGTCTGCACATAGCGCGCGTCGTTGATGGGGCTGGCGTGGATGTCGGCCAGCACGGCCACGCGCAGGCCTTCCAGGCCGGTGGGCAGGCCGGGCAGGCGCAGCGTGCGTTCGTGCACCTCGGGCGGGCGCAGCGCATTGGCCACGCCCCAGGCCGACAGCAGGCCCGCCAGGGCCAGTGCGCCGGCCGTGAGCAGCGGTGCGTGCAGGCGCTGCTTCCAGTCCTCGCGCCGGGCCACGGCGGCCAGCGCCCAGAGGCCGTCGCGCAGCACGATGAAGACGGCCAGCATCAGCAGCAGGGCCAGCACCCAGCCGCCCGGCACCTGCAGATAGGCCAGCGTGCGGTACTCGACCGTGCCCTCGCGCAGCAGCACCAGCAGCAGGGCGGGCGTGCAGCCCAGGGCCGCCGTGGCGACGGCCGCCATCAGGCGGGCGCGGCGCGGCATCAGGCGGACGGGCCACCACAGCCACAGGGCCAGTAGCGGGATGACGAGGGCGGCAAGAGTAACCATGGGGAGCAGATCGAGGAAGGCGGGTGAGGCGGCCAGCGCCGGGAGCGGGCGGCAAGGCGAGCGCCGATTGTGCGCAATGCCTTGCATGCCGCTGGCCTGACTTGGCGAAGGCCCTGGCATGCGGGGGTTTTCATGCGGGCGGCACAGGGCCGGCGTATGGAAATCTGCAGCCGCGTGGCGCCGCCGGCATGGCGCGGGGATAATCCAGCCCCTTATGCCTTTGAAGATCAGCTTCCCTGAATCCCTGCCCGTATCCGCCCGCCGTGAGGAAATCATGGAGGCCATGGACCGGCACCAGGTCATCATCGTGTGCGGCGAGACGGGCTCGGGCAAGACCACGCAGCTGCCCAAGATCGCGCTGGCGCTGGGCCGGGGCAAGGTCAACGCCACGCCCGACGACAAGGGCCAGGTGCGCGGCCACCTGATCGGCCACACGCAGCCGCGCCGCATTGCCGCCAGCTCGGTGGCCAAGCGCATTGCCGAGGAGCTGAACACGCCGCTGGGCGATGTGGTGGGCTACAAGGTGCGTTTCCAGGACCGGCTGTCCAAGGACGCCTCGGTCAAGCTGATGACGGACGGCATCCTGCTGGCCGAGACGCAGACCGACCCGCTGCTCAAGGCCTACGACACGCTGATCATCGACGAGGCCCACGAGCGCAGCCTCAACATCGACTTCCTGCTGGGCTACATCAAGCAGATCCTGCCCCGGCGCCCCGACCTCAAGGTGGTGGTGACATCGGCCACCATCGATGCCGAGCGGTTCTCCAGGCACTTCGAAGGCCCCCAGGGGCCTGCGCCGGTGATCATGGTCTCGGGCCGCACCTACCCCGTGGAGATGCGCTGGCGCCCGTTCGAGGAAAAGCGCGACCATGACCTCAACGACGCCATCGCCGAAGGCGTGGACGAGCTGTGGGCCGGCGGCGCGGGTGGCGACATCCTGGTCTTCCTGCCCGGCGAGCGCGAGATCCGCGAGGCGGCGGACCACCTGCGCAAGCACCTGGCACAGCAGCCCGTGCTGCGCCATGCCGAGGTGCTGCCGCTGTTCTCGCGCCTGTCGCAGGCCGAGCAGGACCGCATCTTCGACAGCCACACGGGCCGGCGCATCGTGCTGGCCACCAACGTGGCCGAGACCTCGCTGACCGTGCCCGGCATCCGCTATGTGATCGATGCGGGCACGGCGCGCGTCAAGCGCTATTCCTTCCGCAGCAAGGTCGAGCAGCTGCTGGTCGAGCCCATCAGCCAGGCAGCGGCCAACCAGCGCGCCGGCCGTTGCGGCCGCGTGGCCAACGGCATCTGCATCCGCCTGTACGACGAGGCCGACTTCGGCACGCGCGCGCGCTTCACCGACCCTGAAATCCTGCGCTCCTCGCTGGCCGGCGTCATCCTGCGCATGAAGTCGCTGGGCCTGGGCGACGTGGTGAACTTTCCCTTCCTCGAAGCGCCCTCGGGCCGCGCCATTGCCGACGGCTACCAGCTGCTGGGCGAGCTGGGCGCCGTGGACGAGCGCGGCGAGCTGCTGCCCATGGGCCGCGAGCTGTCGCGCCTGCCGCTGGACCCGCGCGTGGGCCGCATGATCCTGGAGGCGCGCACGCGCGGCGCCGTGGCCGAGGTGCTGGTCATCGCCTCGGCCCTGTCCGTGCAGGACGTGCGCGACCGGCCGCTGGAGGCCCAGCAGCAGGCCGACCAGCAGCACGCCAAGTTCGACGACGAGAAAAGCGAATTCAGCGGCTACCTGCGCCTGTGGAAATGGCTGCAGGATGCGCGCGGCGGCAAGGTGGTGGCCAAGAGCCGCAAGGAAATGGCCACGGCCCAGGCACCGGCCGCCAAGCCATCGGCGCGCAATGCCGCCTTCCTGCCCGTGGCCCAGCGCAGCGGCGGGCAGAGCGTGGCCGCCCCGGCGGCCGAGGCGTTGGCGGCCTTCCATCCGCAGGACACCGGTCCCGGCACGGATGACGAGCCCTCGCACAAGCTCAGCAACCGCCAGTGGGAGCAGCTGCTGCGCCAGAACTTCATCAACATCCGCCGCGTGCGCGAATGGCGCGACATCCACTCGCAGCTGCTGACCGTGGTCAACGAGCACAAGTGGAAGGTCAACACCGAGCCCGCGGGCTACGACGCCGTGCACCTGTCCATGCTGTCCGGCCTGCTGGGCAACCTGGGCTACAAGGGCGATGAAAGCGACGCCTACCTGGGCGCGCGCGGCATCCGCTTCCATCCGCACCCGGGCGCCCACCTGTCCAAGAAACCCGGGCGCTGGATCGTTGCGGCCGAGCTGGTGGAAACCTCGCGCCTGTACGGCCGGGGCATCGCCGCCATCGATCCGCAGTGGCTGGAGGAAGTCGGCGCCCACCTGCTCAAGAAGCAGCTGCTTGATCCGCACTGGTCCAAGAACCAGGCCGACGTGGTGGCGCTGGAGCGCGCCACGCTCTACGGCCTGGTGGTCTACAACGGCCGGCGCATGAGCTATGGCCGCATCGATCCGCAGTCCGCGCGCGAGATCTTCATCCGCCAGGCCCTGGTGGAGGGTCAGTGGGACACGCGCTGGCACTTCCTGCCCGCCAACCTCAAGCTGGTGCGCAAGGTCGAGGAGCTGGAGCACAAGAGCCGCCGCCAGGACGTGCTGGTCGATGACGAGCTGATCTACGCCTTCTACGACCAGCAGATCCCCAAGGACGTGTTCAGCGGCGCCACCTTCGACCATTGGTTCCGCGAGGCGGCCAAGGAAAACGCCGACCTGCTGCGCCTGTCGCGCGACGAACTGATGCGCCACGAGGCTGCCGGCATCACCACCCAGGCCTTTCCCAAGGTGGTCAAGCTCGGCGGCGTGGACTGCACGGCCAGCTACCTGCACAGCCCGGGCGACGCGCGCGACGGCATCACCGTCACCGTGCCGCTGTTCGTGCTCAACCAGGTCAGCGACGAGCGCGTGGAATGGCTGGTGCCCGGCATGCTCAAGGACAAGCTCCAGGCCCTGCTCAAGAGCCTTCCGCAGCGCCCGCGCAGCCGCTTCGTGCCCCTGCCCGAAAGCGCCCAGCGCCTGGCCGAACTCTTCACCACGCCCGAGCGCTGGGGCCAGGGATCGCTCATCGATGCCCTGCTCAAGCAGGTGCGCGACGAGACCTCGCTGGACGTCAAGCGTGCCGACTTCAAGCTGGACATGCTCAGCCCGCACCTGTTCATGAACTTCCGCATCACGGACGAGCATGGACGCCAGCTGGGCCAGGGCCGCAACCTGGGCGCGCTCAAGGCCGAACTGGGCGCCAAGGCGCGCGGCGCCTTCCAGGCGCTGGCCGCGCTGAAGGTGGCTTCGGTCACCGAGGCTGCGGCCCCACCTGCCGCCGCGTCCGAAGCCGGCAAGAAGGCGGCATCTGGCGCCAGGCCGGACAAGACAGCAAAGCCTGAAAAGGCGGACCAGGCCAAGCCCGCCAGCAACGCCAGGCCCAGCCAGCCCGCCGACAGCCGCTACAAGGAATGGAGCTTTGGCGAGCTGCCCGAGCTGATGGAGATCGGCCGGGGCGGGCAGACGCTGATCGGCTTTCCGGCGCTGATCGACCATGGCGATGCCGTCGGCATCGAGGTCTTCGACGAACCCGAGGTCGCGGCCGCGCGCCACCGCGTGGGCCTGCGCCGCCTGTTCGCGCTGCAGATCCGCGATGCGCTCAAGTACCTGGAAAAGAACATTCCAGACCTGCAGAAGATGGCCGTCGCCTACATGCCGCTGGGCACGCAGGAGGAACTGCGCGAGCAGATCATCGACGTGGCCATAGACCGCGCCTTCCTGCAGGAGCCGCTGCCCACCAACGACGCGCAGTTCAAGCAGCGCGTGCAGGACGGACGCGGCCGGCTGACGCTGATCGCCAACGAGGTGGCGCGCATGGCCTCCACCATCCTGGTCGAGTACGCGGCGGCCCAGCGCAAGATCAAGGACACCAAGAACGCGCCCGACGCCACGGCCGACGCCGCCCAGCAACTGCAGCGCCTGGTGCCCAAGAACTTCATCGCGGCCGCGCCCTGGACCCAGCTGCAGCACTACGCGCGCTACCTCAAGGCCATCACCAGCCGGCTGGACAAGTACCGCGCCGACCCTGCGCGCGACGCCAGCCGCCTGGCCGAGCTGCGCCCGCTGGAGCAGCGCTACTGGCGCCTGGTGGCCGAGCGCAAGGGCCACATCGATGCGCGCATGCAGGAGTACCGCTGGATGCTGGAGGAGCTGCGCGTGAGCTTCTTCGCCCAGGAGCTGCGCACGCCGTACCCGGTCAGCATCAAGCGGCTGGACAAGGTCTGGCAGCAGCTGCAGAACTAGCGCCGTGCCGGCCTGCGGCCCTTCCGTGATCGGGAGGGCCGCAGGCCATGGTTCAACGCGGCATCGCCACCTTCACCGGCACGCAGCCGGTTGGAGCGATGCAAGGCCCAAGGCCGTATGCGCCATCACAGAGATGGGGCATTTTTCAAAGCACGGGCGATCTGTGCAGAAACTGCACAGATGCTGGCCGCTCCATGGCGTTGTGGTGGGCCCTGTGCGTTTCTAGACTGCAGGCATCAACCACTTCCCGTTTTCAGGAGCACTGCATGTCCCTCGCAGAACAGGCCAGCCATGCCACCCAATCCACCAGCCATCCCACCCTCCGCGCCCTGTCCGGCGCGCCGGGGCGCAGCCAGTTGCCACGGGGTGCCACGGCGCTGCTGGTCATCGACTTCCAGAACGAGTACTTCAGCGGCCGCCTGCCCATCCCGCGCGGCCCGCAGGTCCTGGAGCAGGCCCGGCGCCTGCTGCAATGGGCCGATGCCGGGCAGGTTGCCGTGTTCCACATCCAGCACATTGCCCCGGAAGGTGCGCCCGTGTTCGCCGTCAATGGCAGCACCGTCCAGTTCCACCCCGGCCTGCAGCCGCGCGCGGGCGACACCGTGGTGCAAAAGCGCAGCGTCAGCGCCTTCGTCGGCACCGACCTGGCCGACCAGCTGCGCGCGCGTGGCATCACCACCGTGGTCATCTGCGGCCTCATGACGCACGCCTGCGTGGCCGGCGCCGCACGCGATGCCGCGCCGCTGGGCTTCGAGGTCGTCGTGGCCAGCGACGCCGTAGCCACACGTGCCATCACGCGCAGCAATGGCGAATCCGTGGACGCCGACAGCCTGCACCGTGCCGCGCTGGCCGAGATCGAGGATGTGTTCGGCGATGTGCTGCCCACCGCGCATGTGGTGCAGCTGCCCCTGCGCTGAGCCTGCAGGCAGGGCCCGCGCATCGTCTCCTAGCGAGAATCCACGGCGTTGCCGTACTCCGTCGTGGTGCTGGCCGCATCCTTGCGCACCGGCACGGCGATCTGCTCGAACACATTGCCTTCGATCACAACGCCTTTGGACTCCAGCAGGTTGATGCCGGCCTGGGGTTCCTCTTCCTTCTTCCTGAACAGTCCGCTGCGCTTCACGATGAAGCGGTTGTTGCGGATGATGGAACCATCGGCATCGCGCAGCTTGAGGATGGCGGGCAACGGCGCCTTGTCTCGCGGGTCCATGTGCACGATGAAGGTGTTGCCCTCCACCAGCGAGCGCGGGCCGTACAGGTAGACGGCGGTGCGGCCATCGACCTCGATGGTGTTGTTGCGCACCACGTTGTCGGAGCCGGCCATGATGATGGCGCGGCCGCCGGATTTGATTTGGAGGTTTTCTGCTGTGTAGAAGGTGGGTGGAGAGTAGTCCCAGGGAATTTCGTTGAAGCTCTGGTTCTCGCCATTCCAATTTGTTTTAATAATTATTGAAATATCTTCCTTCATCATTTCTATTCTTTTTCTAATATTTGAATCTCCAGAAGCCATTTCTATGCTTATTCCCAATCTTCCAGGTGTTTCAATCTTTCCATTATGAACCTTTAGAAAGCATAATTCAATCCCCTTAGTTCCAATGCCACGAGTATCTTCAAAAGGCGATCCCGATACGAGATGATTTTGCAAGTCCAGGTCCACATTGCTGCTTTCGAAGAACGTTAATATATTTCCGGTTCCAGCATCATTTATTGGAGACCCTCTTTGTCTACCAGATATGAGGTCACGAGATTTTCGCTGAACGAAATCATGAACAACGCAGTGCTTACCAGAACCTTTGATTGACTCTGATATTGGAACTCTCTGACCTCTATATTTTACAGCCTTGCACCATATGGGTGGAAGTTTTGCGTCAACAGGAGGGTGTTGGCTCTCGGTCCATTTTTCCCATTGCTGTTTTTCTGCATGCCCAGTCCGCCAAAAAGCTAGCAGCACAAATATTATTAAAATGCACACTATACGGGTTTGCATAACAAACTCCTTGGCAAACACACACCTGGATAGTCTTTCTCCCTACCCACTAGACCACCAAGAAAGACCTCTCTATTGTTTTCTGCTTTCTCAAAGTCATATTCCTCTGAATTTTTATCTTTCAAATCTATTTTTGTTATTTTGATCTGACTTTTATTGTCTTTCGTTAAATTCAATTTTCCCTCATTAATCCATTTATTTAGATGGTTTCGTAGCAAATCAAATTTATCTGGAGAATTGCTCCCACTCTTCCGCGTGGCATTGAATCTCTCCAGCACTTTCTCTATCTCTTTAAAGCTCGCCGCCGGCTTAGCCCCATACCGCGTCAAAAACTCATAACGCATATGGCCGTCGAATACCTCCATTCCATCAGGGGCTGCCTTTTGAAATGTTTCCACTCTCTGTTGTGGTACTGGCCGCATCCTTGCGCACCGGCAATGTGATCTCTTCAAACACATTGCCTTCGATCACTACGTCCTTGGACTCCAGCAGGTTGATGCCGGCCTGGGGTTCCTCTTCCTTCTTCCTGAACAGCCCGCTGCGCTTCACGATGAAGCGGTTGTTGCGGATGATGGAACCATCGGCATCGCGCAGCTTGAGGATGGCGGGCAACGGGGCCTTGTCGCGCAGGTCCATGTGCACGATGAAGGTGTTGCCCTCCACCAGCGAGCGCGGGCCGTACAGATAGACGGCGGTGCGGCCATCGACCTCGATGGTGTTGTTGCGCACCACGTTGTCGGAGCCGGCCATGATGATGGCGCGGCCGCCGGATTTGATTTGGAGGTTTTCTGCTGTGTAGAAGGTGGGTGGGGTGTAATCCCAAATACCCGCGAATGTACGGCTGTAGCCGACTTCTTTGATTGCTGGACGATCTTCTGTCAACTCCTGTAGCCTCTGACGACCTTCTATATAAGGTGCCATATCTATTCCAATACCTAGTGGACCGGGCGTTTCGATTTTTCCGTTGTGAACTGCCAAGTGAGTCAGTGATTTGCTATTCATGCCTATGCCGCGGGTATTTTCAAACGGCTTGCCAGATATAAGATGTTTCCTTAGATCAATGTTGGAATGGCTGTCTTCCGAGAAACTAATTACACTGCCCTGACCAGCCTCGTCTGTTGGTGACCCGCGTACTCTGCCATTAATGAAATCTCTTAATTTTCTTTGTACAAAGTCGTGAACTACACAGTGATTCCCCCTCCCTCTGACATACTCAACAATAGGATGAAAGCCACCTCGATATTTGACGGGACTGCAGCCATCTGGCAATGGACCTTTGTCGCTGGGGGGATGGCGACTTTCCGCCCATTCTTCCCAAGTCATGCCTTGGGAGAGTCCGGAAGATAAAATTGCCAAGATGAATATCAGTGATTTAGTTTTCATACTGGTTTGCATATGATACTCCTGGGTAAGCAGACGCCTGGATACTTTTCTTCTTGCCCAACGAGCCCTCCAAGAAATTTTTCCCGATTAGAGTTGGCTTGTCTTTCACTGTAAGCTCCAGACTCTGCATCTTTAAGGTTAATTTCCATTAATTCAACTAATCCTTCCTTTTGATCTGTCTTTGTCGGTTTTAGCTTGCCATCATTTATCCAGGCTTTGATGGTATCTTCTAGTAAATTAAATTTATTTGGTGAATTTCTTCCAGTCTCTCGAGTAGCATTAAATCTCTCCAGCACTTTCTCTATCTCTTTAAAACTGACCGCCGGCTTAGCCCCATACCGCGTCAAAAACTCATAAACCGCCTTCTCCCCTTGCAGCGATCGATACTCCCGCTGGCCCCAATAAGGCACCTCTGGATCAGGCATATTCCCCAGTATTGGCATGTCCTCGTCATAGGTGTAATCCGGCTCGGACCCCGCAAACCCATGCCCTATGCCCAGCTTCGCGCTGATGGCATCGAACGGCCGGTTGTCCTTGTCCCGGTGGCTGAAGGTGTCCAGGTAGGAGTGCAGGAATTCGCCCAGGAACTGGTATTCGGCACAGGGCTGGGCCGGGTTGCCCAGCCGGCTGGCGTTGAGCAGGTTGTTCAGTTGCGGGCTCAGGTTGCCCACCACGCTGTTGACGTTGTCGTTGGCGTACTGGGGCAGCGTGGTGCCCTTGTCGTCGGACAGCGTGAAGTGGTACCACAGCAGTTGCCGGTGGTTCTTGAAGATCGAGCCCACCGTGGTGAGGGTGTTGGCATCGTCCAGCGGCTTGGTGATGGGGTTGTCATCCACGTACTGCGAAGCCAGCGCCGTGATGCGCGCAGGTTCGTAGTCCAGGCCGGCGGCCAGGGCCAGGAAGAAGACCATGTAGTAGTGCATGTCCTCCTGGTACAGCCCGGTGGGATCGATGCGGTTGAGCGGGTCGCCGCCGGCATACAGGTAGGCATCGGGTCCGTCCGGGTAGCCCAGCGGGTCCGGCTGCAGGTAGCGGCCGCTGGCCGGGTCGTAGCTGCGGTGCCAGTTGTCGTGCAGTCCGCTTTCCTCGTCGAAGTACTGGCCCGGCAGGCGCAGGTTGAGCACGGCCTGCTGCCGGGGCAGGCTTGTGTGGCCGGCCTGATGCATGGCCGGCGCTCCCCAGGGGGTTTGGCGGGCACGCCAGACCACGCGCTGGCCTGCGTCCGTCATGGCCTGCGGACTGCCCCGGTGGTCGTTGTGGATGTGCAGGATGCGCGCCTTGCCGCTGGCGTTGTCCCGGTTGTGCGCGGATTCCAGCTTGGCGATGGGCAGGGTGCGAGTCCCCTCGTTCAGGTACAGGTACTGGCTGGTGATGCGGCCTTCGCCATCCATTTCCGCGACGAGCCGGTTGTCCTGCCACAGGTAGTGGCTGTGCGTTTGCCCATCGCCCTGGTGCACGGTCTTGCCCACGCGCTGGCCCAGGCTGTTGTAGCGGTAGCTGGCGATGGGCCGGTCCTGGTGGTCGCTGATGCCCTGGAGCTGTCCTGCTTCGGTGTAGGTGTAGCGGTGCAATGCGTCCTGGACGGTGCGGCCCTGGCTGTCGCGCTGCACGGGCGCTGGTGCTGACGGTGCGTTGTCCTGCACCAGCCTGCCGAAGCCCTGGTAGCGGTAGTCGGTCTTGTGCAGGCCCGCTGGTGGCCACTCCTGCTCGATGGCGCGGATGCGCGGGCCCACGCCGTAGCGGTAGCGCTGGCTGAGGATGGGTGCGCTGCCTTGCGATGTGCCTTGTGATGTGCCTTGCCCGGTGGTCTGCTGCGTGAGGCGCCCGGCAATGTCGTATTGGCGCGAGGTGGCCAGGCCATTGCCTGCCGTGTAGTGCTGCAGGCCGTTGAAGGCGTCCGTTTGGATGTCGCCGACCACCGTCTGCGCGGGCAGCAGGCGTTCGAGCAAGCCTGTGGCGCCGGCGCCCAGCCAGTGGTCACTGGCCTGCAGCAGGCCGGCCACCCAGGCGCTTTGCAGTTGCAGCCCTTGCACGCTGGCGCCTTCGCTGGCGGGGCCGCGCCGGGTGACGAGCACGCGGCCATCGGCCAGGGTGCGGCTGTGGACCCGGCCGTCCGGGCCATAGCGCGTGGCGGTGCGGTAGGTATGTTCGGCCTGGCCGTCGGGCGTGGCCAGCGCAATGGTGCGTGCCACGGGGCGGCCCAGGGCGTCGTATTCGATGGACTCGCGCTGCCAGTTGCTGTCGATGGTCTGCAGCAGCCGGCCCTGGTAGTGCAGCCGGGTTTGCGAGGAAGAGCGACGATCTGCACCGGGCGCCGGCTCGTAGGTCTTGGACAGCAGACGCCCGCTGGGAGCGTACTGGTAGTGGGTGCTGCTGCCGTCGGCGCGGGTGTGCACCCGCAATTGATCGGCTTCGTTGTAGCGTGCGCTTTGGCGGCCATGATCGGCAAGCTGAAGCCAGACGGTACGGCCGAAGTCGTCGCGCAGGGCTTGGCGGCGTTCGGCGGGTTGGGTGCTCCGGGATTTGCTGGTGATCTGCTCCATCGCCGCGCTGGCCGGGCCTTGCAATGCCAGCCGTACCGCCCCATCGGGCGTTTGCGACAGGCTGGCATGGAGACTGCCGTTGTCCAGCCAGCGCGTGCGGGTGTCGTCGCCATCGGTGTGCTGGAGCAACTCGCCCGCGTCGCCGTAGGTGTAGCTGTCCAGGCGCCCATCGGGCAGCAGGCGGTGGCTCAGGCGCCCTTGCGCATTCCAGCCGTAGTAGGCCGCACGTTCGGGGAGGTCCTGGCCTTCGCGGTACAGGCCCAGCCGCGTGATGCGGCCTTCGCTGTCGCGTTCGATCTGGCCCCGGTTGCCCAGGCCATCGAGCCTAGCCTGGGTGCTGCCCTGGTAGGCCCAGGTGATGCTGCGGCCTGCCGTGTCGATGGCATGGCTGGGGCGGCCCAGGGCGTCGTGGCGGATGCGGTATGGATTCAGGCTCAGCCGGCTGCTGGCGCGGGGCTGGCCGTCGGCATCGAGCAGCCAGCCGCTGGTGGTGATTTCTTCCGCCTGCAGGGCGTTGGCGGACAAGGCGCTGTAGCGCATCTGGCGCTGAAGGCGCCGCACGCCGTCGTCTTCGGTGCGGGTCGTGATGCGCCCGGCCTTGTCATGCTCCAGCGCCACGGCGGTGCCATCGGGCTGCAGCACGCGCGTGACGTGGCTGCCGCTGCGGTCCCAGCGCAGCCGCGTGAGATCGTTCTGCGCCGGGCTTCCGTCGTCATAGCCTGCCAGCGAGGTGGGCAGCGGCCCGTCGATGTCCACCAGCACGCTGCGGCCGTTGATCTCGGTGTAGCGGTAGTGCGTGCTGCGTTCGATGGGCGTGGCGCCGTCCGCATTGCCTGCGGGCTGGCCCTGGGCATCCAATGGGCTGAAGCCCGTCTCGGTGATCTGCAGCGGCTGGCGGCTGCTGTTGTAGCGGATGCGGATCTGGTGTTCGCGCCCGGGCACGACGCTGGGCCGGGCGATGAGTTCAGGCGCGTATTGCTTCCAGGGGTCCTTGCCGTAGCCGTAGCGCACCTGCAGCTGCGGGGCCCGGGCTTGGCCTTGTGTGTAGGCGATGCGGTACACGGCCAGCGGGCGGCCGAAGGGGTCCAGCTCGGTGCGCGTGCCTTCCAGCGGGCGGCCTGCGGGATCGAGCCGCGTGGCTTCGGTCAGGCGCCCTTGCGCGTCGTACCGGTAGCGCATGTCGCCGGGGCCGCAACTGGCGCAGCCCGGGCCGCGCACTTCAAGCAATCGCCATTGCCCGCCGATGGTGTCGTAGTGGTAGGTGGTTGCTTGCCCAAGGCTGTTGGTGAGGGTGTTCTTCCAGGGCTGGCTGAGGTCCAGGGTGACTTTTTCCTGCTGGCTGTCCGGCGGGCCGCGCACGCTCAAGATGGCGCGGCCGGTGTCGCCGTAGGCGTAGCTGGCGATGCGCTCGTCCATGGGCTTGCCGTCGCTGCCCTGGCCCTGGACGCTGATGCCGGTGAGCAAGGTGGGGTGGCGCGGGTCCTCATAGTGGTAGTGGCGCTGGACCGGGGCTTGGCCATCGGCCGACGGGAGGCTGACTTGCACGAGGCTGGCGTTCAGCTTGGCCTGGGGCTGGGTGCTGCCGGGCAACGGTGCGCTGCCGTGGCGGTAGCCGATGCGCCCCAGCGGGGTGTCGATGGCCTGCACGCCGGTGAAGCTGTCCTCGCCCGACGATTGGGCGTAGTGCAGGCGCAGGCTGCGCCCCTGCGGGTCGGTGACCTTGAGCAGGCGGTTGCCCTTGGCGTTGTAGTCCAGGCGGACCTGTTCGCCCGAGGGCAGGCTGATGCGGGTCAGGCGCCCCCGGTGGTTGAAGCGCAGCTCGCGCCCGTCCATCCATTGCCAGGTGTAGTGCCGTTCCTGGCCGGGCTTGGTTTCCTTGGTGCCCTTTGTATCCGGGCCTTCGATGCGCACGATGCCGTTGCCCGGCTGCTCGCTGGCGCACAGGCTGGGATGCTTGCGCAGCTTGCTGAAGATGATGCGGGTGCCATCGGCCTGCACGATCTGCAGGTTGGTGGGGTGGTCGTACAGGCGGGCCTCGTAGCTGAGCAGCCAGCCGCGGCCGAGCAGGCCTGGCGGCACGTAGGCCCGGCTGTAGCTGCTGTTGTAGTGGCGCACGACTTCCAGGCCGAGCACGCCTGGCAAGGCGGGCATGTCCACTTCGCGCTGGTATTTGTTGCCGTTGATGAGGTGGATGGGGTTGCCTGCGCCCTGGTGGGTGCTGCTGGAGTTGCCCTGGGTGGCGGGGCCGGCGCCGCCGCAGGGGCTGCCGCCGGGCGTGGGGGTGCAGGTGCCGCCGCCCGAGCCGCCACCGCCACCGCCAAGGTCGATGCCGCCGCCCGCGCCGGGGGCGCAGCTTTGCACGGTGGGGTCGCATTTGCCGGAGCCGCCGCCCAGGCTGGGGGCGGCAGCCGCCAGGGTGGGCGTGGCCTGGGCCAGCAGTGCGGCAATGCATAGCAAGGCGCTGCGCAGCAGCGTGTGCCGTGGGTGCATGTGAGTTTCTCCCTCGGGATTTTTAGGAATCTCGGGCAGGAGGCGGCCATGCGTCTGGCGGGGAGCTGGTGGAGGCAAGCCTGTGTCCGGGTTGCCGGTCAATCTAGGCAGCTGCGGCGTGCTTGTCTCTAGGAATAGTCTGTTTCTGCGGCCCAAAGGGAGGAATGGGGCGGAAAAGGGGCCGGCGTGGGGCTGTGGCGCAACGGAATGCGGCCGCCCGCATGCCCCACAATCCCCGCCAAAGGAGTGCACGGGCAATGGACAGATGGCAGGCCATGCGGGTGTTTTGCGGCGTAGTGGATGCGCAGGGCTTCACGGCGGCGCAGGACAGGCTGGGCATGACGCATTCGACCGCCTCGCGCCATGTCAAATGGCTGGAGTCGGAACTGGGCACGCAGCTGCTGCAGCGCAATTCGCGCGGGCTGAGCCTGACCGAGGCGGGGCGCAGCTACTACCTCAGCTGCGTGCAGTTGCTGGAGCAGCTCGATGAGGCCGAGGCCGCGCTGGCCGTGCGCCGCGCACGCGTGGCGGGTGTGCTGCGCATCACGCTGCCGCTGGCCGTGGGCGCCATCGAGCTGGGCGACTGGCTGCCCGAGTTCGAGCAGCAATTCCCGGATCTGGAGCTGCAACTGCTGTGCACCGACCGGCTGGTGGATCTGGTGGCCGAGGGCGTGGATGCAGCCGTGCGCATCAGCCGGCAATTGCCGGACAGTGGACTGCAGGCGCGGCTGCTCACGCATTCGCCTCTGGTGCTGGTGGCTTCGCCCGCCTATCTGATGCGCCACGGGGTGGTGCAGGCGCCAGAGCAACTGGCCGCGCACCGCGCCCTGGCCTTTGCTGCGGGTCCGGCTCAGCTGCGCTGGAGCGTGGTGTCCGGGCAGGGCGCCGTCACCGAGGTGCAGCCGCACACGGCGCTGCGCACCGATTCGGTGGCCACCATCTTCGAGGCCGCACGCGCAGGCCGGGGCATTGCGGCGCTGACCTGGCATACCGTGCGCTCGGCCATCGAGCGCGGCCAGCTGGTGCGGGTGCTGCCCTGTTTTCATCTGGGGCAGTACAGCTACCACGCGCTGTATCCGCGCACGCGGCATCTGCGCCCGGCCGTGCGTGCCTTCGTGGATTTCATGGCACGGCGCTATCGGCAGGGGCCGGGGGACTGAGCATGGTGTACTGGAGCCGGCCGCTCGATGCGCAGGAACAGGCCTTTGTGCGCACGCACTTCGGTGCCTCGCTGGATGCGCTGCTGCCGCGCATGCGCCTTTATCTGCGCCGCCTGGGCGACACGCGCAGGGCGCTGTCCATGAATGGCGGGCGCATCTTCATGCCGCGTGCCTTTTTCATGCAGTCCGATCCGCGCCAGCCGCTGCGCCTGTCGCATCCGCAGATCGCAGGCATCTTTGCCCATGAGCTGCTGCACCAGTGGCAGCGCCTGCAGGGCATGCCCGTCACGCGGCAGGCGGCCTGGCTGCAGTTCAAGGCGCTGTGCACGCGCGGTGATCCCTATGCCTACGAGCGCTGCGACGATCCCCGGCGCATGCTGCAGCGCTTTGTCCATGCCCAGGTGGAGCAGCAGGGCCAGATGTGGGAGGACCATGTACGCGCCTGCGTGGCGGGGCAGGGCGATGTGGCGGGCGCCCTGATCGCGGCCCACGTGCGGGGCACGTGAGTCAGCTGGGCTGGATGCTCAGTGCTTCGATCAGGTCATGGGCCGACACATCGCGCGCCGCGCCAAAGCCCGCCACGTGCCGGGCGATGGATGGCGTGATGCAGACAAAGCGGAAGTCGCCCAGATCGGTCATGAACGCGGCTTCGGG
This sequence comes from Delftia sp. 11MD, assembly GCF_050907895.1. NCBI lineage: Bacteria > Pseudomonadati > Pseudomonadota > Betaproteobacteria > Burkholderiales > Comamonadaceae > Delftia > Delftia sp. 11MD. The sequence continues at coordinate 2,428,592 of NZ_CP194333.1, forward strand.
GAAGCGCAGCACATAGCTGTCGCGCGCGCCATCGGCCAGCACGCTGCCGGGCGGTGGTGTGCTGGCCACGCCTTCAATGGCCACGCGCTCCAGTGCATGCACGCCCTCGCCGTCCACTTCGGCCGCGCACACCAGCAGGCTGACGGCCGGGTGCAGTTCCATGGCCCGCGTGTGCGCTGCCAGTGCGCTGACGTGCAGCACAAAGCAGCCAAACTGCGCATTCCAGGCCCAGGGCACCATGGACAGACGGGGAGCGGGCAGTGCATCGCCAGCCCCGGGGGCAGGGGAGTCGGCGGGCTGGGTGGCCAGGGCCGCGCTGCGGCGGCGGGCCAGCAGATCGCGCAGCGACAGCTGCAGGCGGGACAGGTGGGGCATGGCGGGCGTGGAGGGCATGGCGCCATCGTACCCGTGGCGTACTTGTGGCGTGCCCGTGGCCGGCTTGCGAAAGCACAAGGCGAGTTGCGGTGGCACCGGTATGCCATGGGCGCTCAAGCGTCACTTTGGCGACGAGTCCCTGGGGCCTTCCCCAATGCCGGGAACCGGGTGTGCGCCTAGCCTCGCTGGCAAGGCGGATTGCCGCCGTCCGATCCACTCACCGACCATTCAACGCCCATCCGTCCATGTCGACCCTGCCCGCGCACCACGCCTTCTGGCCCAGCCGTCTGCCCCATTCCATCACCGTGCCCGCCACCAGCGTATGGGAGAACCTGGCCGTCAACGCGCGCCGCTATCCCGACAAGCCGGCCATCCGCTACTTCGGCAGCTCCATCAGCTACCGCGAGCTGTGCGAGGGCACGGAGCGCATGGCGGCCTACCTGCACAGCCTGGGCGTGCAGCGCGGCGACCGCGTGATCCTGCTGATGCAGAACACGCCTCAGCTCATCCTGGCGCACTACGCCATCTTCCGCGCCAATGCCGTGGTGGTGCCGGTCAATCCCATGAACATGGCCGAGGAGCTCAAGCACTACATCACCGACGCCGACGCCAAGGTCGCCATCACCACGGCCGACCTGGCCCCCGAGCTGGCCAAGGCCAGCAACGCGCTGGCGCCGGGCCAGCGGCTCGATCACCTGATCGTCACCCAGTTCACCGATGCCTTCGATGCCGGTGTGCAGGGCGACGATGCGCCGCCTGCGCAGTGGCACGACTGGCTGCTCACCCGGCGCGAGCCGGCTGTGCTGGATGGCGGCAGCGTCCACACCTGGCAGCAGGCCCTGGCCTGCACCGACGCTGCGCCGCCCCATGTGGTGGGCCGCGACGACATGGCCGTGCTGCCCTACACCAGCGGCACCACGGGCCACCCCAAGGGCTGCATGCACCCGCACCGCTCCATCAACCACAACGCCGTGGCCGGCAGCTACTGGGGCAGCGGCACCAGCGAGGCGGTCGTGCTGGCGGTGGTGCCCATGTTCCACATCACGGGCATGGTGTCGGTACTGCACACGGCCATCTTCATGGGTGCCACCGTGGTGGTCATGCCGCGCTGGGACCGCGAGCTGGCCGGGCGGCTGATCTCGCGCTACCAGGTCACCAGCTGGACCAACATCCCCACCATGGTCATCGACCTGCTGGGCAGCCCCAACTTCGCGCAGTTCGACCTCACCAGCCTCAAGTACATCGGCGGCGGCGGCGCGGCCATGCCCCAGGCTGTGGCCCAGCGCCTGCTGGAGCAATACGGCCTGCGCTTTTGCGAGGGCTACGGCCTGACCGAGACCGCTGCGCCCACGCACAGCAACCCGTCCGAGCACCCCAAGCAGCAGTGCCTGGGCATTCCCTTCATGAGCACGGAGGCGCGCGTCATCGATCCTGACACCGGTGCCGAAGTGCCCCAGGGCGAGCAGGGCGAGATCGTGGTCCACGGGCCCGAGGTCTTCGACGGCTACTGGAAGCGCCCCGACGCCACGGCCCAGGTCTTCATGGAGATCGACGGCAAGCGGTTCTTTCGCACCGGCGACCTGGGCCACGTGGATGAGGACGGCTACTACTTCATCACCGACCGCCTCAAGCGCATGATCAACGCCAGCGGCTTCAAGGTCTGGCCGGCCGAGGTCGAGTCGCTGATGTTCCGCCACCCCGCCATCCAGGAAGCCTGCGTGATCTCCACGCGCGACGCCTACCGGGGCGAGTCGGTCAAGGCCGTCGTCGTGCTGCGTGCCGGCAAGGAAGACACCACGGCCGAGGACATCATCCAGTGGTGCCGCGAGAACATGGCCGTCTACAAGGCGCCCAAGGTGGTGGAGTTCGTCAAGGCCCTGCCCAAGAGCGGCAGCGGCAAGGTGATGTGGCGGCAGTTGCAGGAGGCGCAGGCGTAGCCCCGCGGGCAGTTCCCATCCATGGGCAAGTCCCACACGCGCTTGCCCAGGGCGCCGTGGGGCTGTTTGCTGCAGGGGCTCTGCAAAGGCTGCGCGCGCATCTATGATCGCGCGCCAGATACGAACACCGCAGCGCACAGCACATGCATAGATTTCCTGGGACCGCTGCCACGGCCGTGGCAGCTTTTTTTTGGGTTTCCGTTCCCGTCCCCGTTGTCGCGCACGAACTGTGCACCCTCGTCGCCGACGCCGACACGGGCCAGTCCCTGGTGCACAGCGGCCCGGCCTGCGCCGAGCGGGTCACGCCGGCCTCCACCTTCAAGATCGCCATCAGCCTGATGGGCTATGACGCCGGCATCCTGCAGGACGAGTCCCGGCCCGCGTGGCCGTACCAACCGGAGTATCCGGACTGGGGCGGCGATGCCTGGCGGCGCGATATCACGCCCCAGGCGTGGATGAAGGACTCGGTGTTCTGGTACTCGCAGCAGGTGGTGATGCGTCTGGGCCAGCAGCGCTTTGACGCCTACGTGAAGGCCTTCCGCTATGGCAACGAGGATGTCTCTGCCGTGCCAGTGGCCGACCCGGGCCACAACGGCGTGTGGGTGGTGTCTTCGCTGCGCATCTCGGCGGCCGAGCAGGTGGCCTTCATGCGCAGGATCGTGCGCCGGGAACTGCCCGTGAACAGTCAGGCCATCGACATGACCGCGCGCATCACCCGGCATCCAGTGGCCGTGGGCGGCTGGACCGTGCATGGCAAGACGGGCACGGGCTCGCCGGGCAGCGACAACCGCTACGACGCCAGCCGGGCCTATGGCTGGTACGTGGGCTGGGCCACCAAGGACCAGCGCAGGCTGGTGTTCGCCACGCTGATCCAGGACGAGCAGGCGCAAAAGCCCAATGCCGGCCTGCGCGCCCGCGATGCCCTGCTGCAGCGACTGCCTGCCGTGGACCGCTGACAATGCACGGGCCGTTCCTTTTCCGTACACCTTCCGCACACGAGCGACAGACCGACACCCGATGAAGACCATTGACGAAATGCTGAACCTGGACCTGCTCACCCCCGAGCAGCACGTTGAGATCAGCGACTGGATCGCCCGCGCGAACTCCCCCGAGGAAATACTGCAGATGCCGGCCCCCCTTTGGCAGGCCGTGGAGCGGGCCAGCGAGGCCATGGGCGTCAATGCCGATCTTCTGCGGCCGCCCGCGCTGGATGCGGGCGGCGCGGTCTTCGGATAGAGCGTGCTACGCCTCGTTCCGGACCCCTTTCCCGGCTTTCGCGGGCACATCAAAGTGCATAGCACGCTCTAGGGCGGGCGCCGCAGTTCACCATCCCATCATCGACCGGTGCGCGCCAATGCCGGCCATGGCGCCATCGCTCACGGCCATGGCCACGTTGCCGGCCGCGCGGGCCGCGTCGCCACAGGCGAACACGTTGGGGACGCTGGTGGCCTGGCCTTCCGCGACCTTGATGAAGGGACCCATGGGGCCTTCTTCCAGGGCGCAGCCCAGCTGTTCGGCCACGGGGCTGGCGATGCGGGTGCGCGGCTGGGTGAACAGGCCATCCATGACCAGGCGGCGGCCGTCCTGCAGCAGCACGTCGGCCCGGCCTTCCAGGCGGGCGATGGGGGTGGCCTCCACCTGTGTGCCGCGGCGTGCGAAGGCGGCCAGCTCATCGGCACTTGGCGCGTAGGCGCCGTTGAGCAGCAGGGTGGTCTGGCCCCAGTCGGGCAGCATGACGGCATGGTGATGGGCCAGGGCCGAGCTGGCGATGATGCCGATGCGGCCCGCATTCATCTCGTAGCCGTGGCAGTACGGGCAATGGAAGACGCTGCGGCCCCAGCGCTCGGCCAGTCCCGGCACGGGCGGCAGGCTGTCATGCACGCCCAGCGCCAGGACGAGGCGGGCGGCGCTGATGGCGGTGCCCGCTGCATGGAACTCCAGCCGGCCATCGGGCGCCACGCGGGCGTCCTCGGCCGTGCCGTCCAGCCACTGCACGGTGGGGTAGGCCATCAGCTGCTGCCGGGCCTGGGCGGCGATCTGGGCGGGGGCGACGCCATCCTGGGTGAGAAAGCCGTGCGATGTCTCGCCGGCCTGGTCCACGAAGCGGTTGCGCCGCAGCCCGGCATCGACCACCAGCACCTGGCGGCGCGCACGCGCCAGTTGCAGGGCGGCGGACAGGCCGGCATAGCTGCCGCCGATGATGGCGAAATCAATGTGTTTCATGCTGGTGCTCCTGCAGTTGGTACCAGCCCTGGCCGCCCGCTGCGCGGTGGCGCGCCAGGCGGGCATGGAAGTCCTGGGACAGGGCAGCCAGCGTCACCGAGCCCAGCCGCGCGAGCAGGGCGGCCTCGGCTTGCTGCACCGCGTTGCTCAGCGCTTCGTTCACGGCCTGGGCGACCAGGCATTCGGGCCGGTCTTCCCTGAAGCCCAGCGACACCAGATCAGGGGCGCCCAAGGCTTCATGCACGTCGCGCAGCGTGGTGCGGTCCAGCTCGCAAGACAGCACCCAGCCCCCGCCATGGCCTTTGGCGGAGGTGACAAGGCCTGCATCGCGCAGGCCCGACATCAGCCGGCGCAGCACGACCGGGTTGGTCTGCAGCGCGGCGGCGAGCATGTCGGAGGTGGCAGGTCCATCGCCCTCGGCCATGTGCAGCAGCACATGCAGGACGTCCGAGAATTGGCTGTTCTGTTTCATGCAACATTATTTGTTGCATGAGTGTAGCCTTGTCCCGTGAAGGGATATGGACCTGCCGTCCGGGTGCGCCATCAGGACTCGCCCGTGAACCCGATCTGCTTGACCAGCGAACTCCAGCGCTCGAACTCGGCCTGCTGGTCGGCGGCCATCTCCTGCTGCGTGCTGCCGCGCGCCAGCAGGCCCAGGGCCGCCAGCCCGTCGATCACGGCCTTGTCCTTGAGCGCGGCGGTGATGGCCGCGTTGGCGTTGGCAATGGTGGCGGCCGGGGTCTTGGCGGGCGCGTAGAACCCGAACCATTCCTCCACCGTGACATCGGGAAAGCCCAGCTCGGTGAAGGTGGGCACCTCGGGCAGGAAGGGCGAGCGCTGCCTACCCGAGGTGGCCAGCACGCGCAGGCGGCCGGCCTTCAGGTACTGAAGGTAGTCGCCGCTGGGGTTCATGGTGGCCGCGATCTGGCCGCCCACCAGGTCGGTGATGCTCGGCACGGTGCCGCGATAGGGCGCGTGCTTGAGCTCCACGCCCGAGCGCAGGCCCAGCAGCGCGCCCAGCAGGTGCGGCATGGAGCCCGCGCCCGGCGAGCCGAAGCTGGCGCGGTCGGGGTTGGCCTTGGCCCAGGCCAGGAAGTCCTTGAGCGTCTTGACCTCGGCCGGCACGGCGGGGCCCACGGCCAGGCCGTGGTAGATCACGGCGCCAATCGATACGGGCGTTGCGTCTTCGGGCCTGTAGGTCAGCTTGGGGTAGATGTGGGGATAGACCGAGAAGGCCGATACGGGGGCCAGTGCCAGCACGGAACCGTTGGGCGGGGAGTTCTTCAAGGCCTCCACCGCGATGCGGCCTCCGGCGCCGGGCTTGTTCTCCACAAAGCCCGGGCCCTTGCTGTACGGCGTGCCGCCCAGCCGCTCGGCCACGCGGCGGGCCACGCTGTCGCCCGAGCTGCCGGCCGGAAAGCCGTACATGATCTTGACCTGGTCCAGTGCCTGGGCCAGGGCTTGCAGCGGTGACAGCGAGCCCAGGGCGGCGGCGCTGCCCAGGGCCTGGACGAAATGACGGCGATGCATCTGCATGGGATGTCTCCTGTTGAATATGGGAAAGGCAGGCGGATGGAAGCGGCTCAGAACATGTGGCGGATGCCCACGTTGATGCCGGTCTGCGAGCGTCCCGGCGCGGTGTTGCTGCCCGGCGCGCCGCCGCTGACCGAGACGGTGGCCAGGCGGTCGTTGCGGATGTGGCCGAGCTGCGTGTAGACGGCCGTGCGCTTGGACAGGTTGTAGATGGCGCGTGCCACCAGCAGGTCGGAGTCGTAGCCCGACACGCCGCGGTAGCGCAGCGTGAGCCACTGGGTTTCGAGCACCAGGGCCTCGGTGACCGGGTAGGAGGCGCCCACGTACCACAGGTTGCTGCGTGGCTTGACGGCGTCGCCGTCGTTGTCGCGGCGCAGCAGGCCGCCGCCGATCTTCACGCCGGCCAGCTTGAAGTAGCCGCCCAGGTGCAGGCGCTCGTCATGCTTGGCGCTGGAGTTCATGCCGCCGAACACCGGGTCGGTGGACGAGGCCGGCGTGCGGCCATTTTGCTGCTCGTAGCCCAGCGCCACGCCCCAGGCCGGTGTGTCGTACTTGGCGTACAGCGACCATTGGCGGCAGGCCTGCGTGTCCGATCCGCTCTCGCCCGGGCAGTTGGTGCCTGCCGGGCTGGGGCCGGCATTGACGGTGTCACGCCCGAAGCTGTAGCCCGCGCCCAGTGCCAGCCCGCCGAAGTTGCCGCGCCAGGCCAGCATGTTGTCGGCGCGCGAGTTGGGAATGTAGGCGTCCAGCGAGCCCATGGCGAAGACGGCCGGGCCGATGATGTCCGAGTCCAGCAGCGACCAGAACAGCATGGAGTTCTGGCGGCCCATGGTCAGGCTGCCCCAGTTGCCGCCCAGGCCCACCCAGCTTTGGCGGCCAAAGCCGCGCCCGCCCTGGTTGAAGGTGCCCTGGTCGGGCGCAAAGCCCGACTCCAGCGTGTAGATGGCCTTGAGGCCGCCGCCCAGGTCCTCGCTGCCGCGCAGGCCCCAGCGCGAGGGCACCATGCTGGTGGTCGATGGCATGCGGCTGAGACCGCCGCCCGCCGCCACATTGTTCAGGTGCTCCACGCCCACATCGACGATGCCGTAGAGCGTGACGCTGGAGGTGCCTTGCGCGAAGGCGCCGAAGCTGGCGCCGGAGCCGGCCAGGGCCAGCACGGCGGTGGCCGCCAGGGTCCGCGGGGATGGGGTGGTTTTCATGGTGATGTCTCCTCTGGTTTGAAAAATCGTTGCCGTCTTGGCGTGGGTGTCCGCGCGCCTTTTCTCGGGCGCAGCGGGGCCCGGCCCCGCCGGGGGCGGGACTGCGGACAAGGGGTGGATGGGGGCGGAGGGGGCGGGCCGTTCAGGCGCCGCCCGCCTTCAGTGCATGGTCAGCGGCAACTGAAGCTGGCAGCGCTTTCCATGTCGCCGCTGCCGTTGTAGCGGGCGGCCAGCGGATGGGGGCACAGCGGCCGGGTGCGCGTGGGCGACCAGTTGGCGGGCAGGTCGGCGTTGGCGCCGCCCGCGTTGCCCGCGCCGCGCGCACTGGCGATCACGCGGTCCGGCGCCTGGCCTTTCTCCACCCAGGCCACGAGGGAGCTGAGCATGTCGAACTGATCGGTGGCCGGGCCGCCGCTGCAGTGGTTCATGCCGGGCACCAGGTACAGGCGGGCGAAGTCGGCGGCGTCGCCATGGTTGCGGCGCAGCGTGTCGTACCACTGCACGGTGTCATCGCTGGAGAAGATGGGGTCGGCCGTGCCGTGGTAGACCATGAGCTTGGCGCCCCGGTTGCGCAGCACGGGCAGCTTGCCGTAGTCGGGCGGCATCATCAGCGACAGGCCGCTTTCCGTGAAGGTGCCGTTGGTCGCCTGCACCTTGGCCAGCATGCTGTCCACGCTGCCGTTGAGGGCGAACTGCGCGTCGTTGAAGCTGGCGGCGCTTTCCGGCGGCGTCTGCCAGATGAAGGCCACGGCACCGGAGTCGCGGCTGATGGGGTTGGAGAATTTCCAGCCGGCCCAGCCGGCCGTATCCAGGCCCGCGTCATACGGGAAGCTGTTGTAGATGCGGCTGCCGCCGCTGGTGGTGGCGCCCTTGAACAGGCCGGCAATGGTGCTCTTTTGCTCGGCGCTGATGCAGCTGCCGTCGCGCGCACCGCCGCAGGTGGGCACATCGCGCGACAGGTCGAAGCTCGCCTGGCAGGCTGCGCCGGCCTGCACCATGCCGTCGGTGGCCCCGTCCAGCGCATCGCACCGGGCCAGCACGGCCTGGCTGACCAGGCGGCGCTCGGCCTGGGTGAAGCCCGTGCCCAGGTCCGAGGGCGTGGTCGCCAGCTTCGCATAGCCCTGGGCGCCGGCAATGTTGGCAATGGCCGCCAGCGGCAGGCGCGTGCCGGGGTTGCCGGCGATGATGCCGTCGTACTGGTCGGCATAGCGCGAGGCCGCCACCATGGCGTGGCGCCCGCCGTTGGAGCAGCCGCCCAGGTAGGAGCGGTCAGGCCCCTTGCCATAGGCCGTCTGCAGCGCGCTGCGCGCCATGGGCGTGAGCTTGCCCACGGCCTGGTAGCCATAGTCCAGCCGCGCCTGCGGGTCCAGGCCGAAGAAGGGACCCAGGCTGCCTGCATGCCCGGCATCGGAGCTGAGCACGGCAAAGCCCATCTGCAGCGCGTTGCCCAGCGGCCCGCCGCCCAGCGCGCCCACGGCCGTGCTCACGACGCCGTCCAGCCCGCCGTTGGCCTGGTAGAAGAAGCGCCCGTTCCAGTCGCGCGGCAGGCGCATCTCGAAGCCCACGGCGTAGTTCTGGCCATCCACGGTGCTGACGCGCTCGTGCATGCGGCCGGTCACGCGGCAGTGCTCGGCAATGGGCTTGCCCGCCACCGCCAGCGTGCCGGCGGCCACGGTCTCGGCGGCGGTGATGCGGGTGTTGGGGAAGGATATTTTCGCGGCCAGGTCCGTGCACGACAGCAGCGTGGCGGGGCGGGCCTCGGCCAGCTGCGCGATGCCGTCGCTCGAGCCGCCGCAGGCCGACAGCAGCAGGGCGGGCAGGGCGGCGGCCAGCGCGGCCGGCAAGGCGCGGGAACGGGTCTTGTGGATCTTTCTGTCCATGTGTGTCTCCTCGGAAGGTGGTGTGAAGCCTCAGCGCGAATCCGTTACGTGGCAGCCGTTGCCTGCATCTGCATCGCTTTCTGATGGCCGCGATTTTGGTTATATTTAATAACCAATTCAAGCGGCCTTTGCGAATTTCTTATTGGGACTTCCCCTTGATTGCGGGGCAGGCAGCAGGCCGCACAGGAGACAGACATGGACCACGAAAAACTCATTGCCATCGACATCCACACGCATGCCGAGGTGAGCTGCTGGAACCCGTTCGACAACTACGGCGAGGAGTACGACCGCGCCGCCGACAAGTACTTCGGCAACGGCCGGCGCCCGACCATCGCCGAGACCGTGGCCTATTACCGCGAGCGCAACCTGGGCCTGGTGATGTTCACGGTGGACAGCGAATCGCAGCTGGGCCGGCGCCGCATTCCCAACGAGGAGATCGCCGAGGCTGCGCGGGCCAACAGCGACATGATGGTGGCCTTCGCCAGCATCGATCCGCACAAGGGCCGCATGGGTGCGCGCGAGGCGCGGCGGCTGATCGAGGAAGAGGGCGTCAGGGGCTTCAAGTTCCACCCCACGGTGCAGGGCTTCCATCCCTACGACCGCATGGCCTGGCCGATCTACGAGGTGGTGGCCGAGCACCAACTGCCGGCCATCTTCCACACGGGCCACAGCGGCATTGGCAGCGGCATGCGCTGCGGCGGCGGCCTGCGCCTGGCCTACAGCAATCCCATGCACCTGGACGACGTGGCCATCGACTTTCCCGACATGCAGATCGTGATGGCCCACCCCAGCTTTCCCTGGCAGGACGAGGCCCTGTCCGTGGCCCTGCACAAGCCCAATGTCTGGATCGATCTGTCGGGCTGGAGCCCCAAGTACTTTCCCCGGCAGCTGGTGCAGTACGCCAACACCCTGCTCAGGGACCGCGTGCTCTTCGGCAGCGACTATCCCCTGATCACGCCCGAGCGCTGGATGAAGGATTTCCAGGAAGCCGGCTTCAAGCCCGAGGTGATGCCCGGCATCCTCAAGGGCAATGCGGTGCGGCTGCTGGGCTTGGACCGGCCCGCCGCGCAGAAGGCGGACTGAGCGCGCTCAGTTGTAGATCTTCTGCAGCAGCTGGATCAGCGTTTTGCGCTCGGCATCGGTCAGGCGGTAGGTGGCATCCATCTCCAGCTGGGCCGCCGTTCGTTCGGCCTGGGCCGTGAGTTCGGCGCCGGCCGGCGTCAGGTGCACGCCCACGGCGCGGCGGTCTGTGGGATGGGGGCGGCGCTCGATGAGCTTGCGCCGCTCCAGGGCGGCGATCAGGCCCACCAGGTTGGGCGGCATCACGTCCAGCGCCGTGCACAGCTGGCGCGAGGTGATGCCGGGGTTGTGGGACACCAGGGACAGCACGGAGAACTCCACCATCTTGAGATCGTGGGTGGCCATGCGCTCCACGAACACCTCGATGATGGACATCGAGGCACGCCGGGCGTTGTAGCCGACCAGGGTGTGCAGGAAAGAGGCGTCGATGGACGGCCCCGGCGCTGTGGTGCCGGACGGGGCCGTGTTCTCTTCGGACGGAGCGGGCTTGGATGTGCGGGCGCGGGGCATGGGGTCAAGGAACTGAAAATCGAATCATAGTGTGGCGCGCGGCTGCCGTGGTCCGGGGCCTAAGGCCGTGGCGATTGGCCGCGTTCGCCTTCAGCCTGTCTTCAGGCGTGCTTCAGCCCCCCTTCAGCCTGCGCGTGCGCCATGCGTCCGGACGGTCCTACATTGCGGCCTGCCCCCTTGCGGGCATGACTGCATCAGCAACCAGGAGGACCATCCATGATGACTTTTCGCCATTCCCGCGCGTGGCTCGGCGCGGCCGGCATCGCCACCCTTGCCCTGGGCCTTGCGGCCTGCGGCGGGGGCTCGTCGGGCAGCACCAACCCCGGGCCGCGCATCTGGGGCTACATCCAGCTGCCTGACGGCAACAAGATGCGCTATTCGGTGGTCTTTCCCAAGGGGCCGGGGCCGTTTCCCGTGCTGATGGAGTACGACGGCTACGGATCGGGCTCGGTCACCGACCAGACCACCCAGGAATGGACCAAGGAAGGCTATGCCGTGATGGGCCTGAACGTGCCCGGCACGGGCTGCTCCACGGGCGAGAACCAGTGGGCCGACGCCTCCGTGGGCGCGGCCGGGGCGCACGCGGTGGAGTGGGCTGCGCGCCAGGCGTGGTCCACGGGCAAGGTGGGCATGGTGGGCTATTCATACTCGGGCTACGACCAGCTGTGGGTGGCGGCCCAGCGTCCGCCCAGCCTCAAGGCGATCGCGCCGGGCAAGAACGTGGCCGATCCCTACCGCGACGTGGCCTATCCGGGCGGCATCCAGAACATCGGCTTTCCCGCCAATTGGTGGGGGCAGTTCCCCGCGATATGGCGCAAGGCCGCCGAGGACGCCAAGGCGCTGGACGGCGATACCGGATGCGCCCAGGTCGTGGAGGACAACATCCGCAAGATCCAGCGCCCCGACCTGGACATGGCGCGCTGGCTGGACGAGGACCGCTTCTTCGGCGCCCGCTACGCGCGCAAGAGCGCCATGTACACCACGCACCGCATCGACATTCCCACGCTGGGCACCCAGTCCTGGCAGGACGAGCAGGTGGGCACCCGCATGGGCTACTACGAGGACAGCATCGCCCCGGACAAGATGTGGTTGATCAGCTCCAACGGCGACCATCACACCGACAGCGCCCCCTTTATTCGCGAGACCATGAAGCGCTTTTACGCGCGCTTTCTCAAGGGCGAGAGCAACGGCTTCGAGCACACGCCGCGCGTGCTGCTGGCGCAGGAAATGCAGTGGATGAACGGTGGGGGCGACTATGGGCAGCTGCGCCCCTCGGCCGTGGCCAGCTTTGACCGGCTGCCCGTGCGCGTCACGCCCATGACGCTGTGGCTGCAGCCGGGCGGCGGGCTGGGCGATGCGCCCCCGCAGGCCGAGCGCCAATCGGCCAGCTACCGCTACCCGCTGCCGGGCGCCGATGCCAACCATCCCGACGCGGACACCGAGTCCGGCGCGGGCCAATGGATGGCCAGTCCCGCCGGGCAGGGCCTGCTGCGCTTTACCACGGCCCCGCTGCCGCGCGCGCTGAGCTTTTATGGCGAGGCCTCGCTGGACCTGTGGCTCAGCGCCACGGCCGGCGACACCGATGTGCAGGTCACCGTCTCGGAGGTGCGTCCCGACGGCCAGGAGATGTTCGTGCAGCGCGGCTGGCTGCGTGCCTCCATGCGCGCGCTGGACGGCCAGCGCTCCACCGCCTTGAGGCCCTGGGGCGATTTCACCGAGGCCGCCGTGCGCCCGCTGCGCCCCGGCGAGCCCACGCTGATGCGCGTGGAAATCCATAAATTCGCCCATGTGTTCCGCGCGGGCTCCAGCCTGCGCGTGACCCTGGACACGCCTTCGCAGACCGGGTACTGGGCCTTCGACCATCTGTCCACGCCTTCGACCAACACCGTCTGGCTGGACCGCAGCCGGCCGTCGAAGATCGTGCTGGGCCACATCGCCTATGCCCATGAGCGGCAGCTGCCGGACTGCCGGCGCATGCTGCGCCAGCCCTGCAGGCCCAACGAGGAGGCCGTTCCTTCCGGCGTGGGCCCCCTGCCGCCGCTGTGACTTCGTGCCCCGGTGTTGACTATGAATGAACGTTCGTTCATCATTCGGGGCATGAAAAAGAAGGAAGACATCAGCGAGCGCAGGGCCCTCATCGTGCAGGCGGCCCTGCAGTGCTTCGTGGAGCGCGGCTTTCACTGCACCAGCATGCGCGACATTGCGCAGGCCGCCTCGGTGAGCCTGGGCAACCTGTACAACCACTTCGACGGCAAGGAGGCCTTGATTGCCGAGGTCGCCACGCAGGAGCAGACCGAGCTGCTGCCCTTGCTTCAGGCGCTGGAGCGGGCCGCAGCCCCTTCGCTGCCGGTGGTGGCGCAATTCCTGGCCGCCTACCAGGCGCTGTGCCGGCAGCGGGAATGGGCCGTGCTCAGCGCCGAGTGCCTGTCCGAGATCGCGCGTTCGCCGGGCCTGGCGCCCGCCTTCGAGGCCAACCGCAGGTGCATGCTCGACGGCCTGGCAGGCTTCATGGAGCGCGGGGCGCAGCAGGGCCTCTTGCGGCCCGCCGTGCCCGTGCGCCTGGCCGCGCAACTGCTGCTGGATGCCGTGGAAAGCGATGCGCTGCGCTTTGCGCTGGGGGTGACGCCGCAAGAAGAAGCGGGGGCGGATGAAGGGGTCGATGTGCTGCATCCCGCCTTGCTGGCCTGCCTTCTTGGAGGCGAGGCACGGGGAGACGCGACATGAGGCATGCCACCGGCAGGGGCGCCCGCCTGGCGGGGCTGGACCTGGCGCGCTACCTCGCGCTGGCAGGCATGGTGTTCGTCAACTTCAAGCAGGCCATGCATCCCGCGCTGCAGGAGCCTGGCTGGCTGCTGTCGTTCTTCCATTTTCTGGAGGGCAAGGCCTCGGCCACCTTCGTGGTGCTGGCGGGACTGGGCCTGGTGCTGGCCACGCGCTCGCTGGAGCCGGCCACGGCGCGCCTCTGGACACTGCGCCGCGCGCTGTTCCTGCTGGTGGCCGGTGGCATGAACCTGGTGATCTTTCCGGCCGACATCATTCACTACTACGCGGTCTACTTCGTGCTGGCCATCGCCTGGCTGCAGGCCGGCGCAAGGGCGCTGCTGGCCGGCATGGCGGCCGTGGCCGTGCTCTCCGCCTGGGCCTTGCTGCAGCTGGACTACAGCCAGGGCTGGGACTGGGCGAGCCTGTCCTACCAGGGCCTGTGGGAGCCGGCCGGCTTTGCGCGCAACCTGCTGTTCAACGGCTTCCATCCGGTGCTGCCGTGGTTTGCGTTCTTCCTCTGCGGCATGCTGCTGGCGCGCCTGCCGCTGGCCGAGCCGCGCGTGCAATGGGGTCTGGTGGCTGCGGGTGGCGTGATGGTGGGATTGGCCTGCGCCGTCTCGGCGCTTGCGGCCCGCAGCGCTTGGGCGCCCTGGCTGGGCACCGGCCCCATGCCGCCCGGCCCGGCCTACCTGCTGATGGGCCTGGGCTGCGCCAGCATTGCCATAGGCGCCTGCCTGCGGCTGGCCGACCGCTGGCCCGCTGGACCGTGGCGTGGCCTGCTGCCGGCCGGGCGCATGACGCTGACCCTGTACCTGGCACACATCCTCATCGGCATGGGCCTGCTGGAGGCCATGGGCGCGCTGGACGGCTCACGCAGCCTGCGCGAAGTGGCCGTGGCCGCCGCGCTGTACGTGATCATCGCCAGCCTGGCCGCCTGGGCCTGGAGCAAGAAGGTGGCGCAGGGGCCCGTGGAATGGGTGATGCGGCGGCTGACGGCACTGGGCTGACGCAGTCTTGCAGGGCGATGGCCCCGGGCCTGCGGCGTTGGCGACCCTGCTGTAAGATAGCCCTCCGCTCCGGGGTGCACGCCAGTGCTGAGATCCACACCCGAGAACTTGAACCGGGTCATTCCGGCGGAAGAAGAGCCTGCACCCCTGCGTGGCCGCCCATGCGCCACGGCCGGGGGAGCCTTCGGAGCATCACGTCCCAGCTCTCGAAGGAATTCCATGGACAAGGCCCGGCCCCAGGCGGCTTCTCTGGTCGCAGACCTGCTTGCATTCATCGCCATGGACGGCTGCACCGACGAGCAGTTCGATGCACTGGCCCTGCGGCTGTTCGCCTACCAATACGAATCGAATGCGCCGTTTCGCAGCTTCTGCCAGCGGCGCGGCGCCACGCTGCGCAATGTGAAGACCTGGAGCGACATTCCCGCCGTGCCCATCGATGCGTTCAAGGCCATGGAACTGCGCAGCGAGCCGGCCTCGCCCGCGGAGCGCGTGTTCATGACCAGCGGCACCACGGGCCAGGCCAAGGGGCTGTCTTCGCGCGGGCGCCACTTCCATCCCGCGCTCGATGTCTACGATGAGTCGATGACGCGCAACTTCGCGCAGCGCTTCATGGCCGGGCACGAGCGCCTGCCCATGGGCATCCTCTTTCCCGACGAGCAGGCCATGCCCAACTCTTCGCTGGCCCACTACCTGGCGCTGGCCAAGACGGAATTCGGCACTCCCGACAGCCGCTACTTCCTCACCCCCGACGGCCTGGACATGCCCGGCCTGTGCGCCGTGCTGGAGGAATCCGAGCGCAGCGGCCGCCCCTATGCGCTGCTGGGCGCCAGCTTCAGCCTGGTGCATGTGATGGACGCGCTGCGCGAGCAGGGCCGCAGCTTTTGCCTGCCGCCGGGCAGCCGCATCCTGGACACGGGCGGCTACAAGGGCCAGTCGCGCGAGCTGCCGCTGGAGGACTTCTACGCCGACCTGTCCCGGCTGCTGGGCGTGCCGCGCAGCCACTGCATCAACATGTACGGCATGACCGAGTTGAGCACGCAGTTCTATGACGACGGCAATGCCACGCTGCCCTCGGTCAAGTCGGGGCCGCACTGGATACGCTCGCGCCTGGTCGAGCCCGTCACCGGCCGCAGCGTGGCGCCCGGCGAGCGCGGCATTCTCGTGCACTGCGACCTGGCCAACTACAACGCGGTCACCACCATCCTCACCGAGGACGTGGGCCTGTGGGCCGGCCATGGCGAGAACAGCGGTTTCCTGTTGCTGGGGCGTGCCGAGGGCGCAGCGGCCAAGGGCTGCTCGCTGGCGGTCGATGAATTCGTGAAGGCCGCTGCTGCATGAACATCGAGCGGATCACGGCCGGCTACCTGCCCGAACTGCCTGGTTTGCGCGAGGACGAGGTGCAGTGGCATGTGCTGCCCTTCGAACGCGGTGGCGTGCGGCTGGAAGTCTCCGTGCCCCTGCTGACCGGCCCGCAGATGCATGCGCTGGCAGCCCATGTGCGCCGTGCCGCCGACCGCCATCTCAGGGCCATGCCCGTGGCCGAGATCATCGACGCCATCGACCGTGCCATTGCCCGCCTGCTGGACCGCAGCGATCCCTATCGGCGCCAGGCCGAGGCCTGGCTGCCCGTGGTCAGCGGCTATGACGCCGACATGGTGCGCCTGGGGCTGACGGGCTTCTTCAAGACCTTCCGCGCCGCGCAGCTGCGGCGCTTCGTGGCCGAGGACTTTGCCAACCCGGCCGTGCTGGACGGCTTCCAGCCCGCGCCCAAGGGCGGCGCGGTGCGCGCCTTCGGGCCCGACCTGCTGATGCACAGCTGGGCCGGCAATGTGCCTGCGCTGTCCCTGTGGAGCCTGGTCTGCGGCCTGCTGGTCAAGGCGCCCGCCATTGGCAAGCTGGCCAGCGCCGAGCCGCTGTTCGCGGGCTGGTTCGCACGGCTGCTGGCCGAGGTGCATCCGCCGCTGGCCGATTGCCTGGCCGTGGTGTGGTGGAGCGGTGCGGGGGCTGTGGATGGGGCGGAGGGCGCGAATGGAGATGCCGCCGCCGCGCTCCACGCCGAGGCCGACACCGTGCTCGCCTACGGCGGCAACCAGACGCTGCAGGCGCTGCGCCAGCGCCTGCCCGTGACCACGCGCTTTCTGCCGCATGGCCACAAGCTGGGCTTCGGCATGGTGGGCGCTGCCGCGCTGGACACGCTCAAGGCGCCCGCCGTGGCGCGGCTGGCGGCCTGGGACGTGATGCGCTACGACCAGCAGGGCTGCTACTCGCCCCATGTCTTCTACGTGGAGCGCGGTGCCCCCGTGCCGCCGCGTGCCTTTGCCGACTACCTGGCGGCCGAGCTGGCCAACCTGCAGCGGCGCTTTGCGCGCCGGCCGTTGGAGCTGGAGGAGGGCGCCGCCGTGGCCCGCTGGCAGCAGTCCGTGGAATGGTCGGGTGACGAACAGCAACTGCTGGGTCCGGTGGACGCGCCCTGGAGCGTGGCGTACAGCGACAGCCTGCAGCCGCTGGCGCCCACGGCCCTGTACCGCACGATTGCCGTGGTGTGCGTGGACCGCCTGGATGACGCCGTGCCCGTGGTGGCCGCGCAGCGCGACTACCTGCAGACGGCCGGCATTGCCGCCTCGCCCGAGCAGCTGTACCGCCTGGCCGGCCTGCTGGGCGCGGCCGGCGTCACGCGCATCAGCGCCATCGGCTCCATGAGCATGCCCGAGGCCGGCTGGCACCATGACGGCCGCTTCAACCTGCTGGATCTGGTGCGCATGACCGAGATAGAGCAATCTGCCGAGGCGGCGGCGCAGCCGTTTGCGCCGTATGCGGACTGACATGGCGAACCTGCAAGAGGGGACGGACGGGGCTGCAACCATGGCGTTTCTCGATGTCGAGCAAGTGGTCTTCACCTACCCTGGCCGCCCGCCCGTGGTGGACGGCGTGGACTGGCGCGTGCAGGCCGGTGAGGTCCACTGCCTGCTGGGCCGCAGCGGCTGCGGCAAGACCACCTTGCTGAAGCTGGCGGCGGGGCTGCTCAGGCCGCAGTCGGGCCGTATCCTGCTGCGTGGCGCCGAGCTGGCCGAGCCCGGCCCGCAACTGGGCTTCATGTTCCAGGCGCCCACGCTGCTGGAGTGGCATACGGCGCTGGGCAATGTGCTGCTGCCCGTGTCGCTGCAAAGGCGCCCCGCGCCGCAGGACGAACAACGCGCCCTGGCGCTGCTGGAGCAGCTGGGCCTGGCCAGCCACGCGCAGCGCCATCCGCGCCATCTCTCGGGCGGGCAGCAAAGCCGCGTGGCGCTGGCACGGGCGCTGGTCCTCGATCCGCCGCTGCTGCTGCTGGACGAGCCCTTTGCCGCGCTGGACGCCATCACGCGCGCCGAGCTGCAGGACGACCTGCTGCGCACCTGCCGCGAGCGCGGCACCACGGTGCTCTTCGTCACCCACGACATCAACGAGGCCGTCTACCTGGGAGACCGCATCGCCCTCATGCACGGCGGGCGCATCGTGGCCGATATGGCAGTCGATCTGCCCGCGCCGCGCACCCAGGCCATGCGCCACGGGCCGGCGTTCAACGAACACTGCGCCCGCGTGCGCGCAGCCCTGGACAGGACGGCGGCATGACGGTGTCCTTGTTCCATGCCCGCCTGCTGGCCGCCGCGCTGGCGCTGGTCCTGCTGGGCCTGTGGGAGCTGCTGGTGCGGCAATGGGGCCTGTCCGCCCTGGTGCTGCCGGCGCCCTCGGCCATTGCGGCATCGCTGTGGACGGGGCTGGCCACGGGCTATTTCTGGCCGCACATCTGGGCGACGCTCCAGGCCCTGCTGCTGGGGCTGGCGGCCGGCAGCGCGATCGGCCTGCTGGCGGGCATGGCCCTGGCTGAATCCGAGCTGCTGGAGCGTGTGCTCAAGCCCTACGTGGTGGTCAGCCAGGTCGTGCCCAAGCTGGCGCTGGCGCCGCTGTTCGTGCTGTGGTTCGGCTTCGGCATGCTGCCCACGGTGCTGATCACGACGCTGATCTGCTTTTTCCCGCTGATGGAAAACACCTTGACCGGCCTGCGCCAGGTCGATGCCCAGCGGCTGCAGCTGTTTCGCATGCTGGGCGCCACGCGGCTGCAGACGCTGCTGCGCCTGAAGCTGCCCACGGGCCTGCCCGCCATTCTTGCGGGCCTGCGCGTGGCCGTGGTGCTGGCCCTGGTCGGCGCCGTGGTGGCCGAATTCATGGGCGCCAGCCGGGGCCTGGGCGCCGTGGTCATTGCCGCCCAGGGAATGATGGACACCACCCTCATGTTCGCCGCCCTGGTGCTGATCGCCGCCATGGGCCTGCTGCTGTACCAGGCCTGCCTGGTGCTGGAGCGCCGGCTGCTGCGCTCGCGCGCCGCCTGACCGTCCTGAACACTTCCGCAACCTTTTCCCCAAGCGCCATGCACACACCGCAATCCCCCTTCCTCACCCGCCGCAGCCTGCTGGGCGCCTCTGCCGGTTTTGCCGGCCTGGCGCTGGCCGGCAATTGCCTGGCCGCTCCTGTGCAAGGCAAGATCCGCCTGGCGGGCTGGAGCAAGCCCATCAGCGAGATCACCAACATCCTGGCCGAGCCCGACAAGGGCTTCTTCAAGGCCCAGGGCGTGGAGCTGGCCTACCTGCCCGGCGCGGGCGGCGGCGACGCCATCCGCAACATGCTCAGCGGCCAGGCCGATGTGGCCTTCACCGACCCCGGCTCCTTCTTCATGGCGCTGGACAAGGGCGAGAAGCTGGTCGCCATCTACGACATCTACCCGCAGAACGTGTTCAACGTGGTCTCGCTCAAGTCGGCCGGCATCCGCAAGCCGGCGGACCTCAAGGGCAAGAAGATCGGCGTCTACAGCCTGTCCAGCGGCACGCGCCAGAACCTGCTGGTGATGCTGCACCAGGCCGGCCTCAAGGAGTCGGACGTGACCATCGTCGTCACCGGCCTGCTCAACTTCGCGCCGCTGATGCAGGGCCAGGTCGATGCCACGGCCGCCACCGACACCGGCCTGGCCGTGGGCCTGCGCAAAGGCATTGGCGAGGTCGATGTGATGCAGGTGCGCGACCACCTCAACATCTCCAGCGACATGTTCGTGGTGCGCGAGGACACGCTGCGCGACAAGAAGGACCTGCTGCGCGCCTTCCTCAAGGGCTACCGCGACAGCGCCGCCTGGATGATGGCCAACCCCGATGAGGCCGCCACGCTGGCCGGCAAGCACGCCATCGACGGCACTCAGCGCGATATCAACCTGGACGTGATCCGCCTGCGCAATGCGTCTTCGCAGCCGCTGCAGGCCGGCAAGCCGCTGGGCAGCTTCGACCTGGCCGCCCTGCAAAAGGGCGCCGACGCCTACCGCGCGCTGGGCATGGTGCAAAGGCAGATCAAGGTGTCCGACGTGGTGGACACCAGCCTGCTGCCCGGGGCCTGAGATGGCACAGCCGTCTTCCCTGGGACTGCAAGGCAAGGTGGTGCTGGTCACCGGCGCCGGCCGCGGCATAGGCGCGGCCATTGCCACCGCCTTCGCGCGCGAGGGCGCCCTCGTGGCGGTCAACCACCTGTCCAACGACGCTGCCGCCGCCCGCACCGTGGCGGCCTGCCAGGCTGCGGGCAAGCAGGCCGGAGGCGATGCCTGGGCCATCAAGGCCGATGTGGGCTCGCAGCCTGCCGTCCAGGCCATGGCCGAGGCCATCGCGCGCGAGGCCGGCGCCATCGACATCGTGGTCAACAACGCCTTCAGGCCCTATGCCTTCGATCCCGAGCGGCGCAGCCGTTTCGACGACCTGGACTGGAGCGACTACCAGGCCCAGTACGACGGTGCCGTGGGCGCGGCCTTCAACGTCTGCCGCGCCGTGCTGCCGCAGATGCGCCAGCGTGCGCGGGGCAGCATCGTCAACATCGCCAGCAACCTGGTGGAGCACCCCGTCGTGCCCTACCACGACTACACCACGGCCAAGGCCTCGCTGGTGGCCTTCAGCCGCAACCTGGCCAGCGAGCTGGGGCCCGTGGGCATACGCGTCAACTGCGTGGCGCCGGGCCTGGTCTATCCCACGCAGGGCACGCAGGACACGCGCGAGTCCTTCCGCGAATCGCTGATGGCCGCCACGCCGCTGCGCCGTCTGGCAAGCCCCGAAGACGTGGCGGGGCCGGTGCTGTTCCTGGCCTCGGAACTGAGCGGCTTCATGACGGGACAGGTACTGTTCGTCGATGGCGGCCTGGTGATGCGCTGAGCCTGTTCTAGAACTGCTCCCACTCATCGGTCTCGGCCATTCCGGCCGCCGTGGCGCGGCGGGGTGTTGCCGCCTTGGCGGGCAGCGCCACAGGCGCGCTGGAGGCCGCAGCCGCTGCCGCGCGCAAGGGCTTGGCGGGGCGGGGCACGGCAGGGGCCAGCGCTGGAGACGGCCTGGCGGTCTGTGCGCGCGCCAGACCGGCCGCTGCCACCGGCGCGGAAACGGCCTGTGCCCGGGCATCGCTCTCATCCAGGCGGAATACGCTGACCAGCTGCACCAGCTGCGCGGCCTGCTTGTTCAGGCTGTCGGCAGCGGCGGCGGACTCTTCCACCAGGGATGCGTTGTGCTGCGTCACCTGGTCGAGCTGCTGCACGGCGTCGCTGACCTGGGTCACGCCCTGGGACTGCTCCTGCGTGGCGGCACCGATGTCGGAGATCAGTTCGGCCACGCGGTGCGTCTGGGTGACGATGTCGTTCATGGTGCTGCCGGCCTCGGCCACCTGGCGGGAGCCGGCGGCGACCTTGCCCACGCTCTCGCTGATCAGGCCCTTGATCTCCTTGGCCGCATTGGCGCAGCGCTGGGCCAGGGAGCGCACCTCCGAGGCGACCACCGCAAAGCCCTTGCCCTGTTCCCCGGCACGCGCGGCCTCCACGGCGGCATTGAGCGCGAGGATGTTGGTCTGGAACGCAATGGCGTCGATCACGCCGATGATTTCCCCGATCTTGCGCGAGCTGTGCGTGATGTCCTCCATGGTGCTGACCACGCCATGCACCACCTCGCCGCCGTGCACGGCCGTGGCGCTGGCCGACTGGGCCAGGCCCGAGGCACTGCGCACCGTGTCCACGTTCTGCTGAATGGTGGCGGTCATCTGCTCCATGGAGGCAGCCGTTTCCTCCAGGTTGGCGGCCTGCTCTTCCGTGCGCGCGCTCAGGTCGGCGTTGCCCGAGGCGATCTGGCTGGCGCCCGTGGCAATCGATTCGCTGCTGTGGCGCACCTGGCTGACGATGCCGGCCAGGCTGGCGCGCATGGCCTCCAGGCTGGCCAGCAGGCTGGTGGTATCGCCCCGGCGCAGCTGCACGTTCACCGCCAGGTTGCCCTTGGCCACTTCCTGCGTGACCTGGGCCGCGTAGGCCGGCTCGCCACCGAGCAGGCCCTTGATGCGGCGGGTGATGGCCCAGGCCACCAGCGCACCCAGCAACAGCGAGGCCAGGGCCAGCGACAGCATCTGCCGGCCGGCGGCCAGCGATTTGCCTTCGGTGGCCTGGGCCGTTTCCGTGGCACGCACCTGCTGGTGGGCCAGCATGTCGTTGATGGCGGCAAAGAACGCGTCCTGCTGCTTGCGGAACTCTCCGCTGCTGCCCAGCATGGCCGAGACGGTGGGCAGGTCATGCCGCATGGCCGCGGCCATGAACTGGTCCAGCAGCGGCAGGTAGGCGGTGCGCGCATTCCTCATGCGGTCGTACAGGGCGATGCCCTGCGGCGTGGTCAGTCCCTCGCGGAACTGCTCCATGAGCTGGCCTATCTTCTGGCGCTGCGTGTCCAGCGTGGCCTTGGCCAGGGCCTTTTCCGCAGGGTCTTCGATCAGCGCCAGACTGCGCACGCCGCGGAAGATGAACTCCACCGAGCTCTTGACCTCCACCAGCCTGAGCAGGCTGGTGATGCGCGTGTCGGCCAGGTAGGAGACATCGTCCGAGGCCTGGATCAGCCGCGCTCGGCCCAGCAGCGCAATCGACAGCGCGATGAGGATGAGAACCGAGAAACCCAGACCCAGCATGGAGCCCGTTTTCATATTCTTCAGATATTTCATGCGTCTTCCTTTGCGTCCTACTTTGCATGTTGCTTCGGGTGATCGGTAGGGCCTGAATACACGCCCGTCATATGCATTCCAGGATTTTTCAAATCACGTCAGCCGGTGGTGCCGAACCCAGGCCGATGGCGGTATCCCATAATGGCCGGAAAAATCCCTGGAAAATGTGGAGAGGGAGGAATATCCAAGCCGGGAGGAAATCTGTCCTATGCTTTGATCCGTGGTCAGCAAGGATTCCGCAGCCAGGTGGATACGGCTTTGTCTTATATATTCACCAATGCTGCATGATCGGCTATGGCGAAATGAAACTTCCAGCGTGCGGCGGCTGACGCGGCAATGGTCGGCAATGGACTGCACCAGCAGTTTCTTGTCCAGGTTGTCTTCTATGTATTGAAGGGCACGTTTCACATAGGCAGGTTCCAGGTCATGCAACCGCGCCTCGTCCATGGCCGTGAATCGTGATTTCTCCAGATAAGGACTGATGGCCATGCTCTTGAGTCGCATGATGTTCAGCGCCTTCAGCGTGGACAGTGCGCCCGCGAAATCGCCCTGCGTTTCCTGTATGTGGTACTCATAGACCAGCGCATTGCGGTGCAGGCCCTCCAACTGGTAGGTCTGCGCCGTGGACTTGGCCAGTACGGCGGCCTGCAGCGCCTGTCCGTACTGGCGCTTGCTGCAATGCACCAGCGCACTGCTGAGCCAGGCCCAGCCTGCAATGGGCGGGTTCTTGGCCTGGTAGTGGATGCCGATGCGCTCAATGGCGCGGACCACGGCGGCAGCCTCGCGCCGGCCCGACTCCAGCCCCTTGAGCGACAGCCGCAGCAGCTCGCTGTACGGCCAGGCCAGGCCCGCTGGCAGCTGGCGGCCCACATTCCCCAGCAGGTCCTGCAAGGCAACGCTGTCGGGCGCAGCGGCACCCAGCTGGACCAGGCCTGAATCGGGCGGCGGCCCGCACCACAGGTCCTGGTGGTTTTTATAAAGAAAGACCTTCCATAGGATTTGCGCCCTGGCCCAGGTGATCAGGGCGGGCAGCCAGGGGCTGTCTCCGGGCGCCATTTGCGCAAAATCATGGTCCTTGCCTTCGATCAATTGCAGGGCGGTATCGAGCTCGCCCAGCCGGCCATGCGCCAGCGCCAGCACATAGGTGGCGCGCACCAGGGCCTCGGGCGGCAGCAGCGCGGGATTGGCCATGGCCGCCGTGGCCAGTGAAATGGCATTGCGCTCCTCACCCAGCTGGCAATGGATGAAGGCCGCTGCGATGCGCGACGACACCGCGCGGTCAGGCATGCGGTGCAATTCGAAAATCGCCTGCGCTTCCTGAATATGCCTGAGTACCAATGATGGATATATCGGCGGCTCCGGCCATTTGCACGCCTGCAGCAATTGCTCGGCCCGGCTGATTTTATTGTTTCCCTGATCAGGTCGCTGGTGATGGTCGGATATTATTCTCCACAATCTGGATGCGCTCTCATCTGGGTGGCCGTGGATGTTGTGCGTCAAAAGATGGATTGAGTAAGAATTCTTGCATGAAAAAATCAATGATCCTGCTCGATTGATGCATTTTCATGATGAATGCATCTGTGGGGTGGCGCAGGCCTGTCCCATGGGAAACACTGATTGACTGGAGGAATCTTACAGGCTGAATAAACAATTGTTTACATTTGGAAAAGCTTTCTCTTGTCAGATTGCGCAGGCGTTTGTCTTTTTGCGAAACTTTCTCCGGCTCCATTGACTTAATTCGCTGATGCGGCTCGGTTTTTCTGATGGGAAAAATCACAAAGGCCCGCGAGAAAATCCCTGGGTTTTCTAGGGTTGTCACAAGTCGAGTGATATGCGGCCCGCATGTGGGCGGGGTGGGTTTGGGCCGGTACCTGCCAGGCAAGGGCGGGCGGTCGGACGAGCTGGGCGCATGGGAGGGGTCGTGCGGCCTTCGAGCGGCCCTTGCCAGAGCCGGTGCCCGCTGGCCAATTACCTGCTTTCAGGGATATGCGCTGCGCAGGTCGTCGTCTAAAGTAAGAAATTGTCAGCAGCGCAGTCATTTGTGGCCTGCCTGAAGGCAGTGGCGGGGACCGCTCCCCGCCTGTTCGGATCTTCGGATCTTTTCTTCCAGGCCAGACCCATGCTGCAACTTTTCCAATTCCTTGCCCGTGGCACGGGGCTCGCACAGGCGTTGGGCGCCTTGGCCGTGGCCTGTGCCGTGCCGGCAGCCCAGGCCCAGAGCATCACTGCGGCACCGCTGGCGGCCGTGGCGCCGGCGGCGATTCCTGTGGACCACCCTGGCGCTCTTGCGCTGCTGGCGTTGGCCTTGGGGGCCTGCCTTGTGCGGGGTGTGCAAAAAGGGCGGATCTCCCTGGTCGGCCTGCGTGCCTGGGCCATGGGCGGTGCTGTTGTCATGACCGCAGCCACGGCGGTCTGGGGCGAGCGGGTGCAGGCCCAGATTCAGGAATTGCAGGAAGCCTTCAACCAGGCTGCGGGCGAGACGCTTGTCATTCCCGTGCAGGCGAGCGCCCTGGGCGCCGCTGGAGCGCCGCAGGGCTTCCTGCCCGTGGTCTACCGCAACCAGACATCGCTACGGCTGAAAATCACCGGTATCACGGACCCTGTGTGGAACACCTGCTTTCCGCTGGGCGTGCCGGGCAGGATTCCTACGACGGCCGCGCGTCCCGGCAGCGCCTGCGCGGTCGGCGCCACGCTGGAGGCGGGCGGCTCCTGCTGGGTGGATGTGGCGCAGCTGTGCGCCAACGCGGCGGCCGCCGCGCACGGCAGCCACGCCAGCGTGCTTGCGCCCGACAGCGTGCAGGTGGACACGGCCGGGCAGCGCACGGGCAATGTGCTGTCCAACGATTCCGATGCCGATGGGGCGCTCGTGGTCGCCAGCTTCACCTATGAAGGCCAGACCGTGGCGGCCGGCAGCTCCCGGAACGTGGCGGGGCGCGGGACCTTCGCGCTGCAGGCAGACGGCAGCTTCACTTTCCAGGCGGATGCGAACTATAGCGGCGGCCATCCGCTGGCCATCGGCTACACCGTGCAGACCGGCGCGTCCAGCACGCTGAGTGTTTTCGTGAACCGGGTGCCCGTAGCCGGCAAAGATACGGCCACCACCGATGCCGATACATCCGTCGCCATCGCCGTGCGCGGGAACGACAGCGATGCGGATGGGGACAGCCTGACCGTTTCCGGCATCACCCAGGGCACCCACGGTTCCGTGGTCGTGGATGCCGTCACGGGCAATCCGGTCTACACGCCGAACGCCAACTTCACCGGCAGCGACAGCTTCACCTACACCATTGGCGACGGCAGGGGCGGTTCTGCCACGGCCAGTGTGTCGGTGACGGTTGCTGCTGCACCCTCCGGCAATCAACCGCCAGTGTCTATCTCCGATGCGATAGTGGTGGCCGAGGGCGCTGTGGCCACGGTCCTTGCCAGCGGTGCAACCAGCGTGCTGGCCAACGACACGGACCCTGACGGCAATCCGCTCGTCGCGGTGCTGGTGACGGGTCCGGCGAACGGGGCCCTGACGCTGAGCGGCAATGGCACCTTCACCTATATCCACAACGGCAGCGAGACGGTTTCCGACAGCTTTGCCTACCGTGCCAGCGATGGGCTGGCCATGGGAAACATCGTCACCGTTTCCATCACGGTCACTTCCGTGAACGATGCACCGGTTGCCGTGGCAGATCAATGGATGGTTGCCACGGACATCCCGCGGAGCATCGGCTTTGCCACGCTGCTGGCCAATGACACGGACGCCGACGGCGACAGCCTGACCATCACCTTGGCTCATTCGCCGATCAATGGCAGCCTTGCATCGCAGGCGGGCGGGGTGCTGTTCACGCCCGCGGCAGGCTACGAAGGACCGGCCAGCTTTCTCTACGACGTCACCGATGGGCGCGGCGGTACCAGTATCGGCACGGTCAATCTGTCGGTTGGAGCGGCCAGCGCTTCTTCGGTCGTTGTCCTGAAGTCCCTGCTGGCCATCGCACAAGGCACAGGCGGGACCAGCGTCAGGTTTCCGATAACCGCGAAGCTGGTGGATACGGATGGCTCGGAAACCCTGTCGATCAGGATCAGTGGACTGCCCACCAATCTGTCCTTCAATGCGGGCACGAACCTGGGTGGTGGTGTCTGGCAGTTCACCGAAGCCGACCTGCCCAATCTCATCCTGAATCTGCCTGGCAGCTACACCACGAACGCCACCAATCTCACGGTCCAGGTCACGGCGACGGAGGTGAGCGGCGGCTTCACGGCATCGACATCCACCGTGGTCACGCTCAAGGCCTCATATACGACCGTGGATATCACCACGACCCATAGCGGCAGCTATACAGGCAGCTCGGCCAACGAGTACATCACCGGTGGCAACGGCGCCAACACCATCAGCGCCAACAACGGAAACAACATCGTTTTCGGAGGCGCTGGCGACGACAACCTGTCGGCGGGCGCAGGCTCCGATGTGCTGATGGGTGGCAGCGGCGACGACACCCTCAATGCGGGGTCGGGCACGGACCTGCTGGCCGGTGGCCCCGGCAACGATCTGATGAGCGGCGGTGATGCGGGCGAGAACTTCGTGGATGTCTTTGCCTGGTCGCTGGGAGACCAGGGGGCGGCAGGAACACCGGCCTTGGACCGAATCCAGAACCTCGCCACGGCGGCCGCGGGAGCCAACGGCGCAGGCGGTGATGTACTGGACCTGCGCGACCTGCTGCAGGGTGAATCCGCAGGCCCCGGCAATGCCGCAGGCAACCTGGCCGACTACCTGCACTTCGAGATCACGGGAGGTGATACCTGGGTCCATGTCAGCCACACGGGCGGCTTCGGTGCGGACTCCCATGCGGCGGGTGCAAGCTATTCGGCATCGGCCGAGACCCAGCAGATCATCCTGGAAGGCGTGAATCTGCAGACGCTGTATTCCGGTGCCGCCACGGATCAGCAGATCATCACGCAGCTGCTGAACAACAGCAAATTGATCGTGGATTGACCGGCGCCGGTCCTATGGCCACCGGGCACCGCGCACCGAGTCCGTTTCTCGTGCCTACATGAAATTGCGCGTATGCAGCGAAGCCAGCCGCTCCGCATGCCCGCGCTCGAACCCCAGCCGCAGCAGCTTGGAAAACCGGCCGTCTGCCATGTCGCGCATGAGCTGCTGCACGCGGGCGGCGCCACGGGCCAGGGCCTCGGGAGTGAGGGTGCCGGCCGCGATGAGGATCAGGGCGTCGAAGACTTCCTCGTTCAGCCCCGAGGTGCCGGCCAGGTTGTCGAAGCGCTGCTCCACGGCCTGGGCCAGCTGGTGCTGGAAGCCGGGCTCGTGCTGCAGGCGGTACAGCAGGTGGGACATGCCCAGGGCCACATGGCGCGCCTCGTCGCGCGCGGCCAGGCGGCAGATCTGGCGTGTGAGGGGGTCGGGCGCCTCGGTCTGCAGGAACTGCAGCAGGTGCACGAAAGTGCCTTCGCCCAGCACCGACAGCAGGAAACCCGCCACGGAAAAATCCGTCTCGTCCAGCAGGCTCTTGAGCGAGGCCTGGCCACCCGCCGTGGACAGCGCGGGCTCGCGGCCGTGGCGGCGGATGCGGCGCGTGAAGACATCGATGTGCCGCGCCTCGTCGGCCACCTGGATGGCCAGCGCAGCCTGCAGTTCGCGGTAGTGCGGGTGCAGCTGGCCGAGGAAGCGCGCAGGCACCAGCAGGGCCGCATTCTCGTTCTCGACCATGTAGGTCATGAGCTGGACGATGGCGTCCTCCACCGGCGCGGGCAGCTCGGGTGCGTCGTTCCAGTCGATGTCGGTGTCGGCATTCCACTGCGCGGCCACGGCCTGGGCGTAGAGGTCGGAGGCGCTGTCGGTCCAGACCTGCAGCTTGTCGCTGAGCCGGAAATGGAAGGCCGGCGCGCCGGCTTCCACCTGCGCGCCACGCGCGGCCAGGCCCCAGAAAGGCTGGGCCTGCGCGGCCACGGCACCGTCGCCCGAGCGCGCATCGCTGCGGCCCGTCTGCGCCGCGCCGCGCCAGCGCCCGGCCTGGGCGCCGCCGCGCGCCACGATGGCCATGGCCTGTGCTGCATCCACGCCATCCTCCCAGCGCAGGCCATGGCCCTGGTCGCTGCACCAGCCCGACAGCTGGGCCTGCCAGCCCGGCGCGCTGCCGGTCACGCGCAGTTGCCCGCCCACGGGCAGGGCGGCCAGCGCGTGCTTGACCAGCAGATGGGCGCCGGCATCGAAGCCCAGGCCCTGCAGGTCGATGACAGGCAGGGTGGAGGCGGGCAGGGCGCCGCTGTCGGAATCAGGCATGGCCATGGCGCGTATCAGTAACGGTAGTCCTGCACGGTGATGCGGCCTTCGGTGTCGTAGAAGGCCTCGTCCGTCACCGCGCGCTCCAGCAGGCCGTAGCCCGTGCCGCGGCCCGGGTGCCAGACCTTCAGGCCTTCCAGCTCCAGCAGCGGGCGCACTGCCGCGTCGTCCCAGGACATGGCCAGCAGGATGTCGCGGAAGGCGGCGGCACGCCCGGCATCGATGTGCGGGCCGGCCGTCATGTTGCAGTGGTCGAAGGCGCCCGAGGTGGCCAGCACGCGCGTGCCGCCGGCCGGCAGCGTGCCTTCGCGCGCAAAGGCCAGGTAGTTCTTGCCCACCATCCATGAAGCCTGTATCTCGCCGGCCACCATGGCGGCGGCGGCCAGGCGCTCGCCGCCGATGTGGTCGCCGTGCTTGCCGCCCAGCACGTCAAAGCGGCGCGCCGTGTAGTCGCGCCCGGCCACCAGCCCTTGCTGGCGCAGATGGTCCAGCGGGATCAGCGTGGCCTGGGGCGAATCCACGGCACCGAAGCCCACGGTCTTGCCGCGCAGGTCCTGCACGCTCTGGATGGGGCTGTCTGCGGGCACGACCAGCAGCGAATGCAGGTCCAGGTCGGTATCGCGCATGGCGATGGACTCCACGCGCAGGCCGCGCGCGCGGGCCATGCGGTCGGCGCGCACAAAGGCCAGCGGCGAGTTCCAGGCCAGGTGCACATCGCCTGCCATCAACGCCTCGGTCAGCGACTCGTAGTTGGAATAGAGCACGTAGTCGAAGTAGTAGCCGCGCTCGATGAAATACGCCTTGAAGCCTTCCCAGATGGTGATCACCTTGGGGGCGTAGGCCACGGCGCCGAGCTTGATCACGGGGGCGGTTGTCGTCATGCGGAAGTCCTTTGCTGGATGGGGGAGGAGGGGTGAAGCGATCGACGGGTTCTGCCGTTCAGGCTCAGGCGGCGGCGTCGCACATGCCTTTGCCCAGCATGTCGTAGATCACATCGGTGGTGGGCGCCATGACCGAGGCGGCGCGCGCATCGCGGAACAGGCGCTCTATGCCCAGCTCCTTGCGGAAGGCGGCGCCGCCGCACACGCGCATGGCAATGTCGGTCACTTCCAGTGCGGCCTCGGCGGCTGCGGCCTTGCTCTGCAGCAGGCGGGTGCGCGCATCGGCCCGGGCCGCCTGCACGGCGGCCACGGTATCGTCGCGCAGCAGGCGGGCCTGCTCCAGGCGCAGCTGGGCACGGGCCAGGTAGGCGCGGATGGTGGGCAGGTCGGCCAGCGAGCTGCCGCTTTCCGCAAAGCGCGTGCCCGCCACATGGGCCACGGCGCGGCGCAGCGCGCCCTGCATCAGGCCGATGGACGTCGTGGCGATCAGCGTGGGAAAGAAGGGCATCAGATAGCGGCCCTTCACGGCCTCGCCCTCGCCGTCGGCGCCCAGCATGCGGGCGCGTGGAACGCCCACGTTGCGTGCCTCGATGGGCGAGGACGCATTGCCGCGCAGCCCCATGCCGTTGAAGCGTCCGGGAATGGACAGGCCCGGCAGCCGGCTGTCCACCAGCCACAGCGTATTGCCCTCGCCCTGCGTGGCGCGCGAGATCCAGACATAGGAATCGGCCTCGCCGGCCGACGTGATCATGCTCTTGAGCGCGTTCAGGTGGATGACATCTTCAGCGGCGGTCGCCGTGCCCGTCGGCGCCCAGATATGGCTGCGCGAGCCGGCTTCGGACACGGCCAGCGTGGTGAGGTGGCGGCCGGCCGCGATCTCGCGGCGCACAGGGTCGTCGGCAAAGGGTTCGATCAGCGCCACGCCGCAGTAGTGCATGGTCAGCACCATGGCCGTGCAGGGGCAGTCCTGGGCAATGCGCTCGACGACCTGCACCGCTTCGGCCAGGCCCTTGCCCAGGCCGCCCAC
The DNA here is from genome assembly GCF_050907895.1 of Delftia sp. 11MD. NCBI lineage: Bacteria > Pseudomonadati > Pseudomonadota > Betaproteobacteria > Burkholderiales > Comamonadaceae > Delftia > Delftia sp. 11MD. The sequence goes on from NZ_CP194333.1 coordinate 2,459,309, forward strand.
CTCGCTGGCGCTGATCAGGCCCAGCAGGCCGGCTGCCGCCAGTGCATCCAGCGCGGCGCGCGGGTAGCGTGCCTGCTCGTCGATCTGCGCGGCCTGGGGCGCGATGATGTCGCGCATGAGGGGTTCGAGTTGCTTCAAAACTTCCATCTGGGTTCACCGTGGGCATGCCCATGACCGCCTGCCGGGAGGCTGTTGCTGGAAGTCTGGGGAAATGCTGGGGCGCCGCGATGGCCGCTGGACGCGCCTGCCGCATGCAGACCTGCAATGGCGGATGGGCTGGGGAAAGAATGCAGGCGATTATGCGCCGGGTGCACTACGGCTTCGCGCAACGGGCGCCTTGCTCGGGCACCATGGCTGGTGTGTGCTTGATCCCGGTCAAGGTGGCGGGAGAACGCTGCGTCGTCACAGCACATTCACGCACGCATGCAGGCAGGCAGGCTCGAAAGCTTGAACGCCTGGGCCCTAGGCCCTGGCAAGTCCCATGGCCAGCGCCTGTGCTGACCCCATCGGCTTGGCAAAGAAGTAGCCCTGGGCCAGATCCACGCCAAGGCTTGCCAGCGCATTGAATTCCTCGGCAGTCTCCACACCTTCGGCGACCACCACGCTTCCTATTTCGTGCGCGAAACTCGTGAGCCCCTTGGCGAGCGCACGGCGGCTGCGGTCGGTATCGACGTCGTGCGTGATGCTCATGTCCAGCTTGATCATGTCCGGTTGAAGATGCAGGATGTGCCGCATGCTGGAGTAGCCGGCACCGGCATCGTCGACTGCCAAGGTCGCGCCCCGGCGCCGCAGCGGAGCCAGTGCATCGGCCAAAGCCCTGTAGTCATCCACGGCGGCATGCTCCGTGATTTCCAGCGTCACGCGCGACAGATCCTGGTCCGAACCCAGAAGCCGGGGCAGCTGCCCCGACTGGATCAGCTGCGGCGAGCAGTTGACTGCGAGCAGCCAATCGGTTGGCAGGCGACCGAGCGCGCCAAGCGCCGTGTCGATTGCATGGCGCTCCAGCTCCAGCCCCAGGCCTACTTCGTGCGCTGCCTTGAACCATTGGTCTGGCGGGCGAAATGGCTCCAGGTCAAAGCGCGACAAGCACTCAAAACCGTGCAGCTTGCCTGTCGCGATGGTGTATACGGGCTGAAATACAGGGCGCAGCGCATTTCCCTGCATGGCAAGGCGGATTTCGTTGGCCGCTTTGTCCCTTGCATGCTGGACCGCAGAAGTTGCACTGAAATGCAGTCCCAATAAATCGGAGAATGCCCGCAATAGCGACATATCGTGCTCACCCAGCGCGGGATTGGGCTGGTGGCTGAAGCAGCACAAGGTGCCGTACAGACGGTTGTCATCCAGGCGGATCGGTACGCTCAGGTGCGAGCCGATGGGAATGGTGTGCGTCTCCGGTATTCCCTGTGCAGCGGGTAAACGGGACGTGTCTGGAATCAACTGCGGCAATTCGCCATTGACCACCTTCTGGCAATAGCCCTCGTTCAATGGAATCTTCTGCTGCCGGAAAATCACTCCGCCAGTGCTCTCGTCCACATGCTCCAGCACCCGATCCGCTTCGCGGAATCGGGCCACAAAGGCCACATCCATGCCCAGATGCCGCCGGACCACGGACAGCACACGGTCCACTCCATCCAGTTCAATGGCGAAAGCAAAAATTCTGCTCAAAGGTGCGAATGTGGATTTTCGAGGGGTCATTTCATTGATCTGCTCTATCAGATGTGTACGCACATTGAATTGACGCGCTGCTGGCGGATTGGCGGTCCTCAGTTCTGCCCGGCATGGCCGAGCGGCACGATATGCCGTTGATAACGGGAATGAATTATCGGTAGTCCGCTCCATTGGCAGGAACACGGCAAGGTTGGGGTTGCCGCGCCATCGCAAATCAGAACAGGGGGAGAGCAATGGCCCTAAGTATGCGCGGTTGAAGTGCGCAGGTCGAGTCCGTCTGTTCGGATTGACAATGGGAATGAAAAGCCAACGCGGGAACTTGCAAGTTCATTGCACCGTCTGGAACACCGGTCATGCCGCATGCCCCGGGCGTGACGGTTCCAGGTGCTCCATCGGTCACTGCCTGGCCGTATGGCGAATGCGGGCCAGGTACTGGCTGGGCGTCAGCCCCAGATGTTTGCGAAACGCGGCTCCCATGTGCGATTGATGGCTGAAGCCGCAATCGTGGGCGATACAGGCCAGCGAATCGGCATCCGCCCGCATCATGGAGCGGGCCGCCTGTATGCGGGTCTCCACAAGATAGGCATGCGGAGTCATGCCAAGCAGCTGGGAAAACTCACGCAGAAAACGCAGCGGGGTGCGACGGGTCATCCGGGCCAGCTGGGCAATGCTCAAAGGCTGTGCAAACTCGGCCGCCATGCGCTCCAGAACCGGTCGATACACCGGGCGCAATGCATCGATGCGCGGGATGGGCGCATGGGGCACATCCCTCGCATCGACGCATTGCCGGGCCATGAAGTGCAGGGCTGCCTGCTCTATTGCCAGGGTGTCCGTCTCGGGGCAAAGCAGCAGTTGCCGCAGCTGGTGCGCAATCTGCAAGGCGGCGCGCTGGCCAGGGTGTACAACGCGCCGGGCTTCGGTGTCAGGCACTGCGTCGTCCAGCCATTGCTCCCATTGCGCAGGGGTACAGCGAACCACCAGGTACTCGCCGCCCGTGGCCGATTCGGAAAACACATCCACCCCCGGTGGCGTGCGTGCCACCGTGCCGGGCCATGTGTCGAAGTCCACGCGGCGGTCGCTGCCAATGGCATGCACGCCTTGCTGGCGCTCCAGCGCAATGCCCAGCGAATGAAGGCGGGTCGGGTCATGGCTGCTATAGGCGGCGCGGCCCAGCAGCTGCACCTCGAATCCCGGTAGTTCCTGAACTTTCATCACCCTGGCGCCTTGTGTCTTGAACTGAAATTTCTTGATAGACGGGAAACCGGGCGCTGCCCACACTGAAGGCATGAACGCAAACCACACGGAAATTCACCGCATCATCGGTCTCATCGGGGGCATGAGCTGGGAGTCCAGCGCCGAGTACTACCGGCTCATCAACCAGGGCGTGCGCGACCGGCTGGGTCCGCTGCGCTCTGCAAAACTGCTCATGTACAGCGTGGATTTTGGCCCCATCGAGCTGGCCCAGCATGAAGGCCGCTGGGATGACGCAGCCGCCTTGCTGGAAGATGCCGCGCGGCGGCTGCAGGATGGCGGGGCGGATGGGGTGCTGCTGTGCACCAACACCATGCACAAGCTGGCAGACCGCATTGCGGCAGCGGTGCGCATCCCTTTTCTGCACATTGCCGACCCGGTGGCCGATGCGGCCCGGGCGGCAGGCTACCGCAGGCTGGGGCTGCTGGGCACCCGCTTCACCATGGAGCAGCCCTTCATGCGCGAGCGCCTGCAGCAGCAGGGGCTGGAGGTGATGGTGCCGCAGGAGGCGGACCGCGCCGAAGTGCACCGCATCATCTACGAGGAACTGTGCGCAGGCCGGATACGGGAAGAGTCGCGGCGCACCTATCAGCGCATCATGGCGCAGCTGGCCGGGCAGGGCGCCCAGGCCATGGTGCTGGGCTGCACGGAAATCAGCCTGCTGGTGCAGCAGGCGCATTGCCCCGTGCCCGTGCTGGACACCACGGCCTTGCATGCCGAGGCTGCGGTGGACTTTGCATTGACGCCTTGAGGCGCCAAAACGACCCGGACTGAACCGGCCCGGACCCCTATCAGTGGCAGATGTGACCTGCAAGCGCACGCAAGCGGCCCACCTGCGGCAAGCAGATCATCCGTGGGGCCGCCCTGGCGCAAGCGGGGCGAGTTCCATCCGGTCCCGTCCCTTGCGCTTCGATGCATAGAGGGCCTCGTCGGCCTGCTTGAGCCAGTGGGACAGCTCTGTTCCGGGCTGGTCGAACAAGGCCGCACCGATGCTCAGGGACACGGGCTGCGGCGTCGCGAACATCGCGCGCGCCTGCTGCACGAACGCCTCGCGCAAGTCCTGGCCCAGCGCCTGCGCGGCCGTGCCGCAGACGTTGTGCAGCAGGATCACGAACTCATCCCCGCCCAGCCGCGCGGCCAGTGCGCCGCGAGGCAGCACGCTGCGGATGAGGTCGCTCAGCGTCACCAGCAGGCGGTCGCCGGCATCGTGGCCGTGCAGGTCGTTGACCTGCTTGAAGTGGTCGATGTCGATCAGCAGCAGGGCGCCGGGGCGGGCCGGCGAGGCTTGTGCCAGCAGCGCCGGTGCGCGCAGATAGAGCGCGCGGCGGTTGTCCAGGGAGGTCAGCGGATCGCGGGCGGCAATCTGCGCGATGCGCTCCTCGCGGCGATGGCGCTCCGTCCCGGTCATGGACATGGCCAGCAGCATGATCGCCATCACGCCCTCCACCAGCGAGATCAGGATCACCGTGCCGCGGAAACTGCCCAGGTTGACGAAGGCGTCCAGCGCCACGGTCGATCCAGCCTTGGCGAGGTAGAACAGGCCGTGCGCCAGCAGCACGAAACTCAACTGCGCCGCGCCCATGCCCAGCGCGCCGCCATGCGGGCGCAGCAGCAGGCCGGCGCGCAAGGTGGTGATGGCGATCAGCAGCGACTGGATGCCCAGCATCGCCTTGGACCACCAGGGCCCGTCTGGCAGAAACAGCATGGCCAGCCAGACGACGGCCAGCAGCCACCAGAAGTGCGACAGCCGCACGCGCATGAATCCGGCGACCCCGGCCAGGAACAGCCAGTGGGCGGCGATCAGCAGGCCGTTGGGAAACCAGATGCCCAGCAGCACATGGCCGCTGGAACGCAGCAGGGCCAGCACGCAGCCCACGACGATGATGGCGAACCCCGCGCTCCACAGCAGCAGCGAGCGTTCGCGCACGCTGCTCCATTCCGCAGCCAGATACAGCGCCGAAGCGGCCGCCATGGCCGTGGTGAGAACGAGCAGGGTGAAGGGGTCGAGAGCCATGGGCGATGGAGGTATCGGCGCAGGCGCGCTCCTTGTGAGAGCCGCCAGACAAGGAGCAATGCGGCGACGGTCCGTGCCGTCGCGATGCAGTGGAGCAAAGCGAGCGGGGCGGATTGTCGCAGGAAGCAGGTTTTCAGGCTTGCCCGATCACCCGGCTGCAGCGATTCCGGCGTCGGCCGCGTTGCCAAGGCCACGTCGCGGAGGCGAACGCCGGGTCCTTGCACTGCGCAGGCATCCCGCCGCTCCAGACCATGGCGAAGCCGTCCTCACTGCTGGGCTGCGGGCTCTGTTGGAAGCCCGGGGCCTTGTGGAAGGCGGTGGATTTGCCGAGCTTGCTTGCCGGCAGGCTGATGAAGAGGGACCTGGTCATGCTGGACCAAGAGGAAGCGGCCACGGCTGCGCGCGGGGCCGTCCATGCACCTGCCGCTCCCCGCTTTGCCATGGTGGCCCGGGGGCGGCAAGGCGGGAGCACCGGGACAAGATGCCCTATGGGTCGTCAACCGTGACCGGGGGAGCCGGCCCTGTCAGACGGCAACGGCGTGCAGGCGGGTATTGAAAAGCGGCCCTTGGGTGAAGGTCGCCAGGCGCTTGGCCAGCCACAGCACCGCCAGGTCCACCAGGGGTTCCACCAGCACGACGCACATGTAGGCAGCACCGAAGCTTGCCACCTCGGTCAAGGTTGCCAGGCTGGCACCGTGGCCGTAGATGGCCCAGAACGTGACCCACAGGACAATGCCGCCCTGGTAGGTGGTGGACAGGGCCAGGGCCTGCCTGTAGCTGATGTCCACATAGGCCGTGCCGGCGGGAATCAGCCGGCGCGCCAGTTGGTTCACCGCATACAGCGGCACCAGCAAGGTGGTGACGTTCATGCCGTACTGCGGCAGGTCGAAGGGGGCAAAGAACAGGCCCTGCACCAGCAGGCCGAGCGCCAGGCCGATGGCCGCAGCTCCCGCGCCGAACATCAGCAGCAAGGTCGAGCCCAGGATCAGATGGACCTCGGACACGCCGACCGGCTCGTGCGGAAACACCTCGAAGAAGCTGAACACCAGCGCGGTGGTGATGACACTGCGGGCCAGCAGCGCGAGCCAGCCGCCGTTGTCGCGCAGGCTTTGCCGTGCCAGGGCGGCGGTCAGGCCGAAGGCCGCTGCGGCGGTGACATAACTGAGGGCGATTTTTTCGGGGCTGACGACGCCGGGTTCGATGTGCATGGGAGGTCCTGAACAGTCAAGGTCCGTTGCAGGGCGGGCGCCGGCTGCGCAACGGCAAAGGTATTGAGCATAGCCGTGGATGAATGGCTGCGCCATGCCTTGGCGCGGCAGATGCGTTTTCTGTCCAGGCTGCGCGGATGTACTCGGGTGATGCCGGGGGCTGCCATGCAGCGATTGCCGCTGTTGTCTGGATGCCGACAGCTCACTTCAAAGCGTTGTTGAGTCGCTGAAGCTCAAGTTGCTTGGCAGCGCTGGCCTCGAGATTTGCACGCTCCTCGTCCAAATACCGATAAATGCTTTTGAGCTCAGTGATTTTCTTTCTAATCTCCAGCATTTTCTTTTCAATCAACTTGGCACCCTCGGCACAATCGATTGACTTGTTTCTCTGCGCGTCCAGAATTTCGCCTATTTCCGCAAGAGAAAATCCCATGCTTTGTGCGCGCTGAATAAATCCAAGATCCTGCAGGGTTTGTGGTGTGTAAACACGGTAATTGTTGTTTCGCCGCAATGGTGCGATAAGGCCGATCTTCTCGTAGTAGCGCAGGGTATGGCGGCTGGCGCCGCTGCGGACCTCGAGTTCGCCGATATTCATGAGAAAACACTTGACTATAGAGTTGGGTCGACAGTCTACACTCGATTTTTCATCGTGCCAAGGAGCAGAAAAATGAGCGTGGAGTGCTTTGTTACGGGAGGGACCGGCTTCATCGGCCAGCATCTGGTGTCAGGCCTGAGCGCAAAAGGTCACACGATTCGGGTGCTGATGCGTCGCCCGGAGCGCCTGGCGCAACTGCGGGAGCAGGTCGACAATCTGGGAGGTGTCGCAAACCGTGTCTTTGCCGTGGCTGGCGATCTGGAGCAGGAGAGCCTCGGCTTGAGTCTTTCCGATCGAGAGGCTTTGCGGCAGGCCGAAGTTGTGTTCCACCTGGGCGCCCACTTCGCGTGGGGCCTTTCAATGGAGCATTCGCGTGCAGTGAATGTGGAAGGTGCAAAGCGCGTGGCGTTGTTGGCAGCGCAGCAAGATAGCCGGCTGGTGATGATCGGCGGCTATATGCTGAAGAACAATGAACATCTGCAGCGCATCGGAATTGATCCCGGCCATCCGGAAAGGACTCATTGGCCTGCCGTCTATCGGCGTGTCGGCGCTTACGAGGGGAGCAAACTGGAGGCGCATTTCGCGACCCTGGAGTTCATGGCTGCCAAGGGAGGGAAAATGACCGTCGTGCACCCCGCAACGGTCTGTGGTCATAGCCGCACGGGACATATACCTTGCAGCCAGCCACTGGTGGATCTGATACGCAATCTGGCGCAGGGAAAACTGGCTGCAGTGCCCGGTAGCGCAGAGCACTGGTTGCCATTGGTCACTGTGGATTATCTGGTCGAGCTGGTTTCGGCTTGCGCTTTTGATCCTTCCATGGCCGGTCAGGAGCTTCTGGCGCTTGACGACCAAAGTCCCAACTTGCGAGAACTCCTGGCAGAGGTGGCACAACCTCTTGGAATAAAGTCCCCAAAGCATCATATTTCGCTCCGATTGCTGAAATGGCTTTTGAGCATTCCTCCGGTCGCACGGTTTTTGAATACGGATGCCGAAGCCCTGGACTTCATCCAGACTACGCGTTTTGACACAGCGGCGGTCGAGCAATTCGCCAAAAGGCACGGAATATCAAAGCCGGATATTCGTCAATCGTTACGGAATACTGCAATGTTCGTCAACTCATATTGCATGCCCAATGAAAAAGTCCACTGACGTGTATTTTGCCGGGATGAATACTGAGAAACTATCAAGATGCATTGCACCTATGCACGCACAGCCAAGAGCAGCCCTCCACTGCGCCCGTGGCACTCCATAATTGTCCTTTTCAGGTGTCGAGGCCGGCGCCGAGCATCCGTTTCGAGGAATCCGCTTCAGTGAATCAACAAGTCCATACAAGAATCGCTGTCCTGGGGCCCGGTGCGATCGGGACCACCGTCGCTGCTGCGTTGCACGAAGTCGGCCGCACGCCCATGCTTTGCGGCCGTACGCCGCGCGACAGCCTGGTGCTGCAAGGTAGCGGTGTTCGCATCGTTGTTCCCGGGCCGGTGAGAACGGATCCAGCACAGATTGCACGCCCGGTGGACCTCGTTTTTCTCGCGGTCAAAGCGACTCAGACCGCTGCCACTGCGCAATGGCTTGCGGCGTTGAGCGGCCCGCAAACCGTCGTGTGTGTCCTGCAAAACGGGGTCGAGCAGTTGGAGAGTGTCACTGCGCTGTGCCCTCAGGGGCGAGTCGTTCCTGCAGTCGTGTGGTTCCCTGCGCAGGCGCAATCCGATGGTTCGGTGCTCCTGCGCAGCGATGCTCGGATCAGCCTGCCTGACGAAGCGGCCTCCCTCGTGGTTGCGCAGGCACTGCAAGGCTCCCGGTGCCTGGTAGACCTGGTTTCGAATTTCAGATCTCTGGCCTGGCAAAAGCTGCTGCAGAACGCGGCGGCCGGGCTCATGGCGCTCACGCATCGCCGCTCGGGCATGTACGGCCGGCACGACATCTCCAAGCTCACACTGGACTATCTGCAGGAGTGCCTGGCCGTGGCACGCGCCGAAGGTGCTGAACTGGGCGATGAGGTCCCGCAGGCGATCCTCGACAAGTTCCAGGCATCCCCTGCCGACCTGGGCACGTCCATACTGGCGGATCGCGAAGCAGGCCGTCCGCTCGAATGGGATATCCGCAACGGCGTTATCGCGCGCCGCGGCCGGGCGCGCGGGATTCCGACCCCGATCGGTGATGTCTTGGTGCCGCTTCTTGCTGCCGCGAGCGACGGCCCCGGCTGATCACCCATGCCTTGACGATAAGGCCTGTGATCACAGGCCTGCCATCCGCATTCAGCCTGAAGCTGTTGGCAGCACCCCCCAATCCCAACCCTGCCGGCCGATTTTTCCGAAGCCGGGGACAATACCGGGTTCGCGGGTTTTTCCGGCTCGACCTGGGTCGAGGACGGGAATCGCTTGCGGAAGGAAGCTGCAATGGCGTTGAACCCGGACGCAGAAAACCCCAAGATCGGACGGCGGCGAGACTGCCGAGATGGCGCAGGTGCATGTGACGAAGAGGGATTGGTGGACAAGGGCCTGCCGCAGCCGCAGCGGTCGGCCCGTCAAACGCGATACCCGCCTGGTGGGCTGGCTGCTGGCCGTGGTGTTCGTGTCGGTATCGGCGGCCACGGTGTGGCAGTTGGTGGCTGCACGCCAGCGCACGCTGGCCGAGGTGGATACCGTCAACCGCAATCTGGCGCAGACGCTGAATACCTATTCCGAAGGCGTGATCACCCAAAGCTCCATGTTGCTGCTGGGCATTGCCGAAAGGCTGGAGCTGGATGGCGCCGGTGCCGCGCACCTGGAGCGCGTGCTGCATCTGGTCAACCGCCAGGAGCAGTTGCTGAACCAGCTCAACGAGCTGCTGGTCGTGGACGCGCAGGGGCGCTGGCTGATGTCGTCCAAGGGGACGTTTCCCCCAGGAACGCAAAGCGCGGACCGCGACTTCTTCACGCACCACCGCGACGACCCGTCGTCAGGCATCTACATCGGGCCGCCGATCCGCAGCCGTTCCACAAGTGAATGGGTGATCACCATCAGCCGGCGCTATACCGACAGCGAGGGTCAGTTTGCCGGCGTGGTCGTGGTGACGCTGGGTGTGGAAAATTTCCTGCGGCTGTTCGGCAAGATCGACATCGGCGAGCAGGGCGCCATTTCACTGAGCACGCCGGGCGGGCAACTGCTGGTGCGCCACCCCTTCCGTGAGCAGGACCTGGGCCGGGACTTCTCGCAGTCGCCCAATTTCCTGCGCCACTATGCGGGGGCGATGTCGGGCACGGCGTCGTTCCGCTCGGGCCTGGATGGCACGGAAAGAATCTATGCCTTCCTGCGCAGCGAGCGCTATCCGCTGGTGACCACGGTGGCCCTGGGCCGCGACGAGGCGCTCAGTTCCTGGCAGCGCCAGGCGCAGCTGACGCTGGCCGTGGTGCTGGGGCTGTTTCTGGCGATTGCGCTGATCGGCTGGCGGCTGACGGCGGCGATGCGGCTGCGCTCGCGTGCCGAATGCTCCCTGGTCAGCGCGCGCGAGGAATTGCTGCAGGCCAACCGCCGGCTGGAGGTGCTGGCCGCCCAGGACCAGCTCACGGGCCTGGCCAACCGGCGCCGCTTCGACGAGGTGCTGGAGCGCGAGGCACGGCGCGCCGTGCGCGAGGGCACGCCGCTGTCGCTGCTGCTGATCGATCTGGACCATTTCAAGGGCTACAACGACGCCTACGGCCATGTGGCAGGCGATGCGTGCCTGCAGACAGTATGTCGCGCCCTGGCCCAGGCCGTGCAGCGGCCCGGCGACATGGCGGCGCGCTACGGCGGGGAGGAGCTGGCCGTGGTGCTTCCCAATACGGACCAGGCCGGCGGGCTGCAGGTGGCCGAGCGGCTGCGTGCGCGCATCGAGGGCCTGGGCCTGGAGCACCGCAGCAGCCGCTTCGGCCATGTGACGGCCAGCATCGGCGTGGCGACAGCGCAGTGCGGTGAGGCTGGCGCGACTCAAGGCGCTACACAAAGCGCTACACAAGGCACTACCCACGGCTCCAAAGGTGCCGCCGTGGCGCTGGTGGAAGCGGCCGACCGTGCGCTGTACCGCGCCAAGGCCGCAGGGCGCAACTGCGTGCAGGGCTGAATGGGGTTGGGTCTGCGTGCGCTCAGTCCGTGGGCGAGCGGTGGGCCACCACCTGCTGCTTGAGGTCGCCCAGCGCCTGGTACAGGTCGTTGCGGCTGGCCTGCGGCATGTCGCCGAACATGCCCATGACCCAGGATTCATGCGCCTTGGCCATGCGCGCAAAGGTCTTGCGGCCCAGCGGGGTGAGGTGCAGCACGGAGCTGCGCCGGTCGGACTCCACCTTGGTGCGCACCACCAGGCCTTCTTTCTCTAACTGGTCGGTGATGCCGGTGATGTTGCCGTTGGTCACCATCATGTGGCGCGACAGCTCGCCCATCTTCATGCCCTCGGGCGCGCGCTGCAGCTGGGCCATGAGGTCGAAGCGGGGCAGGGTGGTGTCGAATTCGCTGCGCAGGCGGTTGCGGATCTCGCCTTCGATGAGGTTGCAGCAGGTGAGCATGCGCAGCCACAGGCGCAGCGCATGGTGGTCGTCGGGCGCGGCGCGCGACTCCAGGTCGGGAGCGTGGGTCATGGCTGGTTCTGCGGTGTGGGGGCGCTCAAGCCCATCTGCGCGAGGATGGCGCGCGTCAGCGGGCTGGCCGGGTCGTTCAGGGTGAGCACGATGTCGAAATGGTTGGTGCCGGGCATGGCCACGTACTGGCCTGACGATGGACCGGGGCCACAGCGCTGGTTCCAGGCGGCCAGGTAGTCGTCGCTCTGGCGCTTGAATTCATCGGTCTCGCTCTCGCCGTAGCTCACGATGAGCGGGCAGGCCGCGCCGTGCGGCAGGAGGGCGGGGCTGTTGCGAATGGCGTCCTGCTCGCTCAGGCGAATCCATTCGTTGATGTGGGTGTGCACCAGCGGGCGCAGGTCGAACAGGCCCGACAGCGGTGCGGCGCCGCGCACCACGTCTTCGGGCACGCCGTAGTCCGCATGCCAGCCGCCGGCCAGCAGCATGCCCGCCAGGTGGCCGCCGGCCGAGCTGCCGCAGACATGGATGCGGCCCGGGTCGCCGCCGTAGCGGGCGATGTGGGCATGCACCCAGGCCAGTGCGCGGCGTGTCTGGTCCACGATGCGGTCCAGCGTGACGGCGGGCGCCAGCGAATAGTTCAGGGCCACCACCACGGCGCCGGCGCGCGTGAAGGTGGGCGCCATGCTGCTGGAGTCGTCCTTGGACAGCAGCCGCCAGTACCCGCCATGGATGAAGAAGAGAACAGGGGCGCCTGCCGCCCCGGTTGCTGCCGGGAAAATGTCCAGCAGCTCGTCGGCATGCTCGCCATAGGCCACGTTCAGCGCGCAGGGCAGGCTCTGGCGCGCGGCCCGGCTGTCGTCGGCATAGGCCTTGATGATGGGGGTGATGTCGGGTACCGTCGCGCGGGCGTTGTACTGGACATCGAGTCCGGCGCGGTCGTAGTGACGGTAGAGTGCGGGCATTGGAACGGAGATGGCGCGAAATCGTTTGTATGGCAGGTATTGGTACAAGTCCCAGACTTGTTCTGCAAAATACTTTAAACCTAAACTAAGACCCGCGCCAACCGTTCCAGCCCTTACAGAGTTTCCCGTCCAGCGTGACGGAAGACTGCCTCACCACCGATTGCCATCCGCGCGGCCCGCGCAAGGAGCACAGCAGCATGCGTTTCCTCACCCCCTTCCTGGCCGCAGCGGCCCTGGCCCCTGCCTTTGTTCCCGCGCTCGCGCAGGCGGACACCATCAAGGTCGGTATCGCCAACGATATTTCCGGGCCGTTTGCCGCGCTGGGCGCCGAGGCGCGCGATGGCTTCAACCTCGCCATCAAGCAGTTGGGCGGCAAGCTGGGCGGCCAGCCGGCCGAGTTCCTGCAGACCGACATGGGCGGCAACCCCGACCAGGCGCGCCAGCTGGTCACGCGCTACATACAGCGCGACAAGGTGGATTTCTTCACCGGCCCCATCGGCTCCAACGTGGCCCTGGCCGTGGGCCCGGCGCTGTTCGGCGCCAAGGTGCCCTACCTGTCCAACAATCCCGGCCCCAGCCAGTTCGCGGGCGCGCAGTGCAATGCGTTCTGGTTCGGCACGTCCTACCAGAACGATGCCTTCCACGAGGCAGCCGGCAAGCTGGCCGCCGACCGTGGCTTCAAGAAGATGTTCATCATGGCGCCCGACTATCCGGCGGGCAAGGATGCGCTGGTCGGCTTCAAGCGCGGCTACAAGACCGCGCCCGGCGAAGAGGTCTACACCAAGCTGGGCCAGATCGACTATGCGGCCGAACTGGCCCAGATCCGCGCGGCCAAGCCCGATGCGGTCTACATCTTCCTGCCGGGCGGCATGGGCATCAACTTCGTCAAGCAGTTCGTGTCCACGGGGCTGTCGCAAAGCGTCAAGCTGATCGGCCCGGGCTTCTCGGCCGACGAGGACGTGATCCAGGCCGTGGGCGAGCCCATGCTGGGCATGGTCAACACCGCGCAGTGGGCGCATGACCTGGACGTGCCGCAGAACAAGGCCTTCGTCGAGGCCTTCCGCAAGGAGTACAAGGGCCGCAACCCCTCGGTCTACGCGGCCCAGGCGTATGACGTGATCATGGCCATGGATGCGGCCGTCAAGCAGGCCGGCGGCAAGGCCTCGGACCGCCAGGCCATCGTCAAGGCGCTGGAGAAGGCCGACTACGCCTCGGTGCGCGGCCCCTTCACGTACGGCAAGAACCACTACCCCATCCAGGCCTACTACCAGCGCGTGATCGAGAAGGATGGCAGCGGCCGCATCACCAATAAGCTGGTGGGCAAGGTGTTCGATAAATATCAGGACGTCTACGTCAACGACTGCAAGATGTGACCCCGCCGCCGCGCCCCCGTCGGGCGCGGCGTGCCTTGATCTTGATTTTCAAAGCCGGATTATTTGTTGACCGCGCGCGGGCCGATCGCCCGCGGCAGGGGGCGTGTGGATGACGTGGACGCTGCTCTTGGAGCAATTGCTCAATGGCCTGCAGTTCGGGCTGATGCTGTTTCTGATCGCGGCCGGGCTGACCCTGGTGTTCGGCATCATGGACATCATGAACCTGGCCCATGGCTCGCTGTACATGGCGGGCGCCTATGTGGCGGCAGAGACCCTGCAGCGCACGGGCTCGTTCACGGCGGCGGTGCTGGTGGCGGCCGTGGCCACGGGCGTGGCTGGCATGGTGCTGGAGCTGGTGCTGATACGGCGCCTTGCCGTGCGCGACCACCTGGCCCAGGTGCTGGGCAGCTATGCGGTCATCCTCATCGCCAATGACCTGGTCAAGATGGTCTGGGGCCCGGCGCCGGTGATGCTCAACATGCCGGCTGCGCTGTCCGGGCCCGTGCAGCTGCTGCCCGATCTCATGTACCCGGCCTACCGGCTGATGATCATCGTCTTCGGCCTGGCCGCCGCGTTGGGCCTGTACTGGTTCGTGACGCGCACGCGCGCCGGCGTGCTGGTGCGGGCAGGCGCCTCCAACCGCCAGATGGCCACGCTGATGGGCGTGCGCGTGCCGCTGCTGTTCCTGGGCGTGTTCACGCTGGGCGCCATGCTGGCGGCGGTGGCGGGCGCGCTGCTGGGGCCCATCACCTCGGTGCAGGTGGGTATGGGCGAGGACATCCTGATCCTGGTGCTGGTGTGCATCGTCATCGGCGGCATAGGTTCCATACGCGGCGCCCTGGTGGGGGCCTTGCTGGTGGGCATGGTGGATACGGCGGGGCGGGCCTTCCTGCCCATGCTGCTGCGCCAGGTGTTCTCCCCGGCCGTGGCGTCCAGCGTGGGGCCCACGCTGGCGGCGATTTCCATCTACGTGCTGATGGCGGTGGTGCTGGTGTACCGTCCTTCCGGCCTTTTCCCTGCGCGAGGCTGAGCATGGAACACAGCACATTGCAAGGCAGGTTCCAAGCCCGGTTCTTCTGGACCGTACTCGCGCTGCTGGCGCTGGCGGTGTTCCCGCTGGTGGCGCCTGCACTGGGGCTGGACTTCTACATCTCCTTCGTGCGCCGCGTGCTGATCTACGCGCTGGCCGCCACCAGCCTGAACCTCATCCTGGGCTATGGCGGCATGGTGGCCCTGGGGCACGCGGCCTTCTTCGGTGCGGGGGCCTATGCGGTGGGCATCCTGGCCATGAACGGTGTGACCTCGGCCCTGGTCGCCTGGCCTGCCGCCGCGCTGCTGGCCGGGCTGCTGGCCGCCGCCACGGGCGCCGTGTCGCTGCGCACGCGCGGCGTGTACTTCATCATGATCACGCTGGCCTTTGCGCAGATGCTGTTCTATATCTTCATCTCGCTGCGCCAGTACGGCGGCGAGGACGGGCTGAACCTGCCCGGCCATTCCGTGCTGCCCGGGCTGGACCTGGGCCACGACGTTTCTTTCTACTACGTGGTGCTGGCGCTGTTCGCGGTGCTGATGGCCTTGTTCGGCCGGCTGGTGGATTCGCGCTTCGGCAAGGCGCTGCAGGGCGTGCGCGAGAACGAGTCGCGCATGGAGTCGCTGGGCTACCCGGTCTACCGCCTGAAGCTCGTGGCCTTCGTTCTCAGCGGCGCGGTGGCGGGGCTGGCGGGCGCGCTGCTGGCCAACCACAACCTGTTCATCTCGCCCAGCCTCATGCACTGGACCCAGTCGGCCAACCTGCTGATCATGGTGCTGGTCGGTGGCGTGGGCCTGCGCTGGGGCGGCGTGGCCGGCGCCGTCGTCATGCTGACGCTGGAGGAAGTGCTTCGCATGTGGACCGAGTACTGGCACCTGCCGCTGGGCCTGCTGCTGCTGTGCGTGGTGTTCGGCGCGCCACGCGGCCTGACGGGCCTGTGGTCCGCACGCGGGAGGCAGGCATGAGCGGCGCGGCCACACCTATCTCCATCCCCACCCCGGCCCTGGAGGCCAAGGGCCTGGTGCGCCGCTTTGGCGCGCTGCTGGCCACCGACCATGTCTCGCTGTCGCTGGCGCCTGGCGAGATCCATGCGCTGATCGGCCCCAATGGCGCGGGCAAGTCCACGCTCATCCATCTGCTGTCGGGCACGCTGGCGGCCGACGCCGGCACCCTGGCACTGGCCGGGCGCGACGTGAGCGCACTCAACGCCCACCAGCGCGTGGCGGCGGGGCTGTCGCGGTCGTTCCAGATCACCAACATCTTCAAGCAGTCCAGCGTGCTGGACAACCTGGTGCTGGCCGTGCAGGCGCATGCCGGCAGCAGTTTCCGCTTCTGGCGCCCGCGCGCGGCCGAGGCTGCGCTCTACGAGCAGGCGCGCGAGCTGGCGCGCGAATGCGCCATTGGCGCCAGCCTGCTGCAGCGCCCCGCAGGCACGCTGCCGCATGGCGAGCAGCGCAAGCTGGAGTTCGCGCTGGCCCTGGCCGCGCGGCCCGGCGTGCTGCTGCTGGACGAACCCATGGCCGGCATGGGGCCTGATGAAACACTGCGCCTGACCGAGCTGATCGAATCCCTGCGCGGCCGCGCCGCCATGCTGCTGGTGGAGCACGACATGCAGGCCGTGTTCCGCCTGGCCGACCGCATCTCCGTGCTGGTCTACGGCCGCATCATCGCCACCGGCATGCCCGACGAGATACGTGGCAACGCCGATGTGCGCCAGGCCTACCTGGGAGACGAAGAAGTGAAGGAGGGCGCGTGATGCTCGAAATGCAGGCCGTGCAAAGCGGCTACGGACCCAGCCAGGTGCTGTTCGGCGTGGACCTGCGCATCGAGGCAGGCCAGGTCGTCACCCTGCTGGGCCGCAACGGCATGGGCAAGACCACGCTGCTTCGCACGCTGCTGGGCCAGCTGCCGCTGCGCGCTGGCCGCATGGTGTTTGCCGGGCAGGACATCGCCGGCTGGGCCACCGACCGCATCGCCCGCGCCGGCGTGGCCATCGTGCCCGAAGGCCGCCAGTGCTTTCCCAACCTCACGGTGCGCGAGCACCTGACGGCCTTTGTGGCCCATCGCAATTCGGGCAGCCCCGGCGCGGCCGAGCCCTGGACGCCCGAGCGCGTGTTCGCCCTGTTCCCCCGCCTGGGCGAGCGCGCCTCCAACATGGGCAACCAACTGTCGGGCGGTGAACAGCAAATGCTGGCCATAGGCCGCGCCCTGGTCACCAACCCGCGCCTGCTCATCCTGGACGAAGCCACCGAGGGTCTGGCCCCCCGCATCCGCGAAGAGATCTGGTCCTGCCTGGCCCAGCTGCGCGCCGCTGGCCAGACCATCCTGGTCATCGACAAATACGTGGAGCGCCTGCTGGGCCTGGCCGACCGCCACCTCATTCTGGAGCGCGGCAAGGTCGTGTGGAGCGGAGACTCGGCCGCGCTGGATGGGGACAGAGCGCTGTGGGAACGGTATTTGGGAGTGTGAGCACGCGCAATGCGTTCGCAGTTCAAGGCGAAATTCAAGGCGCGATGGAGGGTTGAATGGCATTGAAGATCAATGGGTGGCATGCCATTCAAATACATGCCTGTATCCAAGATGGGAAATTGCTTACATTTACAGGATGTATCTGACCCTGCATTTGATTGCCCTATAGCCATCGGCTTGTCTATGATCCCCGCTCACCAAGAGACGGGAGGCCGCCCCCAGGGCGGTTCATACAATGACACGCCGAGTCACCATCCATACGCCATTGGGCGATGAACTGCATTTCCGTGAATTGCGCGGCCAGGAAAACATCAGCCAGCTCTTCAGCCTTGATGTGGAAATGCTCAGCGAAAACGAAAGCATCGATCCCAAGGCCCTATTGGGCAAAAACGCCACCATAGAAATAGAAACCCAGGGCGGCGGCAGGCGCTTCATCGACGGCATCGTCACCCGCTTCGGCATGCAGGGCCAGGACCATCGCCACTACGCCTACAAGGCGCGGCTGAGTCCCTGGCTGTGGCTGGCCACGCGCAAGAGCGACTTTCGCATCTTCCAGAACCTCAACGTGCCCGACATCATCGAGCAGGTATTGGGCGTCTATGGCCATCCAATGCAAAGGAAACTCACGCGCGCCTATCGCAGTTGGGATTACTGCGTGCAATACAACGAAAGCGATTGCGACTTCGTCTCGCGATTGATGGAGCACGAAGGCATCTACTATTTCTTCGAGCACGCATCGGGCCGGCACACCCTGGTGCTGTGCGACGACATCATTGCCTCGCACGGCGCATTGCCCGGCGGCGAATCCATTCCCTTCTATCCCCCGGAAAAAGCCGCCGCAGGCGACCAGGAAAACATCCACGCCTGGCAGCTGGAGCAGGAAATCAAGCCGGGCCGCCATTACATCGACGACTACGACTTCAAAAAGCCCCGGGCCGAACTTTCCCACATGCGCCGCGATCCACCGGGCCATGCGCACGACGGCCATGAAACCTACGAATGGCCGGGCGGCTACACGGAGTACGGCGACGGAGATGCCTACATCCGCGTGCGCCTGAAGCAAGGCCTCACGGGCCGCAGCCGGGTGCGGGGCCAGTCCTGCCACCGGGCGCTGGCCACGGGCTACACCTTCAGCCTCTACAACTACCCGCGCGGCGACCAGAACCGGCAGTACCTGATCACGGGCCTGAGCTACCACCTCAAGGAGAATCCCCGCGTCAGTGCCGTCGCCCCGGGCGCCAAGGGCAGCGCCGCCGAAGACGGCTCCTTCCAGCGCTACGAACTGCAGGCCCAGCCCACCAGCCTGGCCTTCACGCCGCCGCGCACCACGCCCAAGCCGCGCACCACGGGCCCGCAGACCGCCGTCGTCGTGGGTCCGGCCGGAGAAGAAATCTGGACCGACGAATACGGCCGCATCAAGGTGCAGTTCCACTGGGACCGGCTGGGCAGCAAGGACCAGAACTCCAGCTGCTGGATCCGCGTGGCCACCAACTGGGCCGGCCCGGGCTTTGGCGCCATCTCGATCCCCCGCATAGGGCACGAGGTGGTGGTGGACTTTCTCAACGGCGACCCGGACTATCCCATCGTCACGGGCTGCGTCTACAACGCGGCCAACATGCCGCCCTGGGCGCTGCCGGCCAACGCCACGCAATCGGGCATCAAGACCCGATCGAGCAAGGGCGGTGCCGCAGGCGCGGGCATGAAGAACGGCCCGGGCGACGCCAACGCCATCCGCTTCGAGGACAAGGCCGGGCAAGAACAGCTGTGGCTGCATGCGCAAAAGGACCAGCTCACCGAGGTCGAGAACGACGAGGACAAATGGGTGGGCAACGACCGGCGCAAGACCATCGACCGGGACGAGACCAGCGTCATCCACCGCGACCGCACCGAGACCGTGGACCGTGACGAGACCATCACCGTGCACAACAACCGCACGGAGCGGGTGGACCATAACGAGAAGATCAGCATCGGCGACAACCGCAATGAAGACGTTGGCATCGACGAGAACATCTCCATCGGCAAGAACCGCAGCAAGACCATCGGCAAGACCGAGACCGACAAGATAGGCCAGAACTGGCACGTCACGGTCGGCCTGCTCAAGACCCAGACCATAGGCATGGCCTACATGCAGAACGTGGGTGGGATGAAGATGATGAACATCGGCGTCAACTACATGGAAAACATCGGCGTGGCCATGCAGACCCATGTGGGCATGAACCAGAGCCTCACCGTGGGGCAGGAGCGCCAGGTCAAGGTCGGCAGCAAGCAAAGCACCGAAGTGGGCTCGCAGTACTCGCTGACCGTGGGAGGAGGAGGCGGAGGTGGCAGTGGCGCGGGAGGTGGCGCCGGTGGCGGCATGGCCATGAACATCACGGCGCCCGGTGGGGGCGATGGCGGCGGTGGTGGTGGCGCAGGCGGAGGTGGCAAGGCCTCGCAGCTCACCATGGATGGGCAAAGCATCCAGCTCAATGCCGCCAAGATCCGGCTCGAAGCCCAGCAGGAAATCCTGCTGACCTGCGGCAAAAGCACCATCCGCATCACGCCCGGCGACATCCAGATCCTCTCGCCCATGGACCGGCTCAACTGCTGAGGCCCGCATGTCCTGCAGCCCCTGCATTCCCCGCATCTTCCGCATCCGCCGTCCCGTTCTCTCTCACCTCTCCAGGAGCAGCCTCGCATGAGTGGCCAACCCGCAGCCCGCATCACCGACAGCGTCGTCAAGGGCAAGATCGTCACCGGCTCGCGCACCGTGCTCATCGGCAGCCAGGGGGGCCTGGCCTGCTCCGTCTGCCCGGGCGGCATCACCGTCAGCTCCCCCGTCAACCCCCAGCTCGGCGCCAAGGTCCTGCTGGGCGCACAAGACCTGGACTTCGCCCTGCCATCGGCTGCGCTGCCCGTGGCCTGGCAGCGCCAGTACAGCAGCTACGTCAACCCCGAGCACGGCGCGGCCTGCGGGCTGCTGGGCCATGGCTGGCACCTGCTGCAGGAGCTCAGCATCCGCCTGCAGGAAGAGGCCACCTTGCTGCTGGACGCCAGCGGCCGCGTCATCACCTTCGACCAGCCTCTGGCCCCGGGCGGCCAGCTGCACAGTGCCAGCGAAGACATCTGGCTGCTGCGCGGCGGCAGCCCGGAGCCGGACGGCGGCACAGCGCCCTGGGCTGCGAACCCGCGCTGGTCGCATGTGGAGGCGGCGCTGGCGTGCAATCCCGAGGCCATCCTGGCCTTCAGCGGCGATGGCGACACCCTCTGGGGCTTTGGCCCCCCGCCCGGTGAGTCGGTCGATGGCCCCTGGCGCCTCATGGCCCAGATCGACCGCTTCGGACGCCGCCAGCTCTACCACTACAGCGACGGCAAGACCACGGCCCCGGACGTCAACGGCAGTCCGGAACCGCTGCCCGCAGGCCGCCTGGTCTCCCTGAGCGACGGCACAGGCCGGCGCTACCGCCTGCTGCACCAGCGCATCCACGGCGGCAAGGACGCGCAGGGCCTGAACGGACTGTGGGGCGCCGACGATGGCTGGCGCCTCATCGGGGTCGACCTCACGCAGGACCCGTTGCATCCCGTGTCCACCCCCATCGCTCCCATCACGCTCGTGCGCTACGGCTACAGCAGCGCAGGCGACCTCATCACCGTCCACGACCGCGCAGGCCAGCTCGTGCGCGAATTCGAATGGGACCACCACCGCATCAGCGCCCACCGCCATGCCAGCGGACCCTGGCACCGCTACCGCTACGAGAGCGCCCAGCCCGGCGCCCGCGTCATCGAACACAGCAACCAGGAAGGGCTGTCCTACCGCTTCGACTACCTCAGCCAACCGCCGGGCCCGGACGGCCAGCCGCGCGCGGCCACCCGCGTCAGCGACAGCCTGGATCGCATCGAGACCTACTACTTCGAAGGCACAGCGGGCCTGTCGCGCCTCATCGCCCACCACAAGGCCGACGGCAGCCGCTGGCTGCAAAGCTACGACAGCTTCGGCCGCCTGGCCTCTCGCACCGACCCGCTGGGCCGCAGCGTCCACCTCAGGCGCGACGGCCAGGGCCGGCTCATCGGCGTGCAACTGCCCGACGGGCGCAGCACCCAGCAGGAGCATGACGATGCCACGGGCCGCCTGCTCAGCACCACCGACACGGCAGGGGCCACCACCGGCTACCAATACGACGCCTGGGGCCGTCTCACCCAGATCACCCAGGCCGACGGCAGCACCGAGCGCTACCACTACCCCGACCCCCAGGAAGCGCCGCTCACCTGCGACAGCCCCCGGCGCATCGAAGACGCCCAGGGCGGCAGCAAACAGCTGGCCTGGAGCGATGCGGGCCAACTGCTCAGCTACACCGACTGCTCGGGCCACAGCACGCACTACCACTACGACCGCTGGGGTGCGCTCATCGAAGTGGGCAACGCCCTGGGCCAGCGCCAACGCCACCAGCGCGACGGCCAGGGCCGCATCGTGGCCAGCGAACTGCCCAACGGCCAGATCGAGCGCTACCACTACGACAGCGCAGGCCACCTCACGCGCATCGAACCGGCCCAACCCCCGCTCACCCCTCTCATGGGGGGACAAAGCCCTGCTGCACCGGCCGCCGACCCCAGCATCCACCTGCGCTACGACCTCTGGGGCAGGCTGGTCCAGCGAACACATGGCGGCCTCACCCTGGCCTTCGAATACGACAGCGCTGGCCGCCTCACGCGTCTCGTCAACGAAAACGGAGCCCAAAGCCGCTTTGCCTGGGACGCGCTGGACCGGCTCGTGCAGGAAGAAGGGTTTGACCAGCGGCTGCAGCGCTACCGCTGGGATGCGGCAGGCCAGCTCATGGAAGCCACGGACGGCAACGCTGCACGGCAAAGCAGCAGCCACTACCGCTGGGACGAAGGCGGCAGATTGGTCGAACGCCAGCTGCCCGCCACGGCCCATGCGCCGGCCCAGACCCACCGCTACGAATGGGATGCGGCCGGACGCCTCATGGCCGCCAGCGTCTGGCAGCACACCGCAGAGAACACCATCCAACTGCAAAGCCGCATAGCACTGGAACGCGATGCCCTGGGCCGCATCACCGCAGAAGTGCAGCAGCTGTACCGGCCCGGCAAGCACAGCAACGGGGGCGGCGGCGCAGACCAGATCGAATACGAACACCGCATCGCCCACAGTCTGGATGCGCTGGGCGCACGCCAGCACAGCCAGCTGCAAGGCCTGGGAGAGATCGCCTGGCTCACCTACGGCTCAGGCCATGTGCACGGACTGCAGCTCAACGGCGCCGGCCTCATCGACTTCGAACGCGACGCCCTGCACCGCGAAGTCCGCCGCAGCCTGCACCCACCCACTCCCGCAGCAGATGCAGAAGCAGATGCAGACGCACACCACCCCCTGCAGGTGCAACGCCAATGGGACAGCATGGGCCGCCTCACGGCCCTGGGCACCACAGGCCTGCAAAGCATGGAAGGCAGGGAACACCTCGTCCAGCCCCTCATCGGCCAGATCCTTGGCCGCCGCTACCACTACGACAGCCTGGGCCAGCTCGTTGCCATCGAACAGGCCGGCGCCCCGGGCCAGGCCGCACAACTGCTGCGCTACGGCTACGACAGCGCCGGGCGCCTCAGAGCGGCCACCGACAGCCAGGACCCCAGACCACCGCCCGCTGGCAGATCGACCCTGCCGGCAACCGCCTGCCAGCACTCGGTGCACCCGGTGCACCGGGCCAGACGAACACCCAGGACAGCTGGGCCGCCCAGGTCCACGCCCACTGGCGGCACACCGACTTCAACCTCATGGGCCTGGGCCACCTTGCAGGCCAGCGGCAAGGCCCCGTGCAGCGCTGGGAAGACAACCGCATCGGCTTCAGCGAAGACCGCGTCTGGCGCTACGACCCCTGCGGCAACCGCATCGCGCAAATGCATGCAGACCACAGCCAGCAGCAACTGCACTACGACGGAGCACACCAGCTCATCGCCGTGCGCAGCAGCCAGATCCAGGGCAACGCCGAGCAGTTGCGCCACCACAGCCGCTACACCTACGACGCCCTGGGCCGCAGGCTCAAGCAGCAAGTGGAAAGCGCAGACAGCAGCACCAACCCCGCCGGCACCCGCACCCACTACTACGGCTGGGACGGCGACCGCCTCATCCACACCGAGCGCCTGCAGCATGGCGATGACACGCGCCACATAGAACACACCATCTACGAACCCGGCAGCTTCACGCCCCTGGTGCGCCTGAGCACCACGGCCAGCGGCGACCCCAAGACGAGCCCCACCTGCTGGTGCAAGCCATCGCCGCAGGCCTGCCCGACCAGGACGACCCCAACCACACGCCGGCCCTGGCCCTGATGCAAACCATGCTCGACGCCATGCCGCGCGACATGCAGCAAGACGCGGCCCGCCACCTGCGCCACACCCTGGACCACGGCCTGCCGTCCGGCGCCCAGGCCATGCTGGGCGAACAGGCCGAGGGCACGGCCCGCCTGCTCACCGGCATGCAGACCCAACTGCAGAAACAGGAAAAAGAACAGCACGCCCGCATCGCCATCCACCACTACCACTGCGACCATCTGGGCACGCCCATGGCCCTGACCGACCAACGGGGGCTAGTCACCTGGGCGGCCAAGCTGGACCCTTGGGGCAATGTGCTGCAGGAGTACAACCCGCAAGGCATCCACCAGGCGATCCGGCTGCCAGGGCAGCACCATGACAGGGAAACGGGGCTGTATTACAACCGGCATCGGTATTACGATCCGGTGGTGGGGAGTTATGTGAATCAGGATCCGATTGGGTTGGCAGGTGGGGTCAATAAGAATATTTATGTCAAAAATCCAAACAAAGGCATAGATCCACTAGGTTTGATGGAAGAGCTGAGTCATATATGGAATATCGGGCCATGGGATGCTCTTAGTACAAGATCTGATAATAAAGATGCCCTGTCTACAGCTCAGAGAAAATTTCCAAGAAATGAGTTGCACAATGGAAAGGGCGATGCATTCCGTCATTGTTATTGGTCTTGCATTATGAGCTTAAGGATGGGGGTAGACCAGGCGAAATCTGTTGGCGATACTCACGAGGAGTATGGAACAAAAGCAGGTCAAGCAAAAAAGGAGGAAATAATGGATTTGCACAACAATCAAAAAGGCAGAAATTGCTCGCTATCTTCAAAAACAAAAAATGACTGTGAAAATAAATGCCAAGATAGTCTTGATGATGGCAGTCTATGGTTTATAGATAAAGATTCTGGCGCGCTCACCACAAGCCAAGATTGGCAAATTCCATGAAAATTAAATTAACAGCAATTATTATTATTTCAATAATATTGAGTTGGTATTTCTTTAAAAAAGATGATTTTAGTTATTATATAAATAGAGATTACGATTTTGTTTGCATATTTCCGCCATATACACCCAAATTATTTATTATTGAGGATTTGAAGAAATATTCAAATAATGTAAAAGATAATATGAAATATAAAGAATCAATGGATGACGGAATTTTTACTTATTTCTTTTTAAAAAATAAAGAAATAATTTCTTCTGGTGAAGAAATGGTGATAAATAATTCGATGGGTAAATATGGGTGTTTTGGTAAATAAAATATTACCATGATTTAATATTTCGTGGGATAAAGACTATTGCCAAGTGGCATAGATTTTTCTTGGCTAATGCACTCATGCAGTTAAGCGAGACTTTTGATATTGCATCTATGCAAAGGTGGGTGTGCACGTCGATCTATAACATTTCAGCAGGCCGGTAACAGCGCTATCCACCACTACCACTGCCATTGCGGCCACTCGGGCACACCAATAGCCCTGACGGACCGGCGAGGGCCAGCCAAGCTGTATCCCTGGAGCAATGCGCTGCAGTAATACAACCCGCAGGGCATCCACAAGGCGATGCGGCTGCTGGGGGCACGCTTAAGACGCCGCCGTTGCTCGTTCAAATAGAACAAGGTATTGATTGTGGTAGATTATTCCCTTATCAAAAATATTGCTTTTGGCATAAAAAAATATGTAGAAAAACAGGAGATTCTACATCTTTCTTTCATGAGAACCCATAGTGATCTTGTGAAGCTATCAAATATAGAATTTCTTCCTCGCAGCGGATTTGTTTTTGATGAGGAGATGAATAAGTGGGAATTTAAAAAGCATGGATGTGGTTATGAGTTCTCTCATGAAGGTGCGGTTATTGATATAAATGATTATTTCCTGTCGAATGGAGATTTTTTTAGCGCAAATAGATTATTCTTCTATTTTGAATCGATTGGATTTAATTTCAAAAACCAATATGCTGATGATGCAATTAAATCAGCCTTGATTTATTTGGAATCTACAGGAGAGATCGTGAAGGTGCTGCCGACGGGGTATTATAAGTTATTTTCATCTTAATGCTGTCATTAATTTAATTGTTAATCTAGTTAATAAAGGGGATAAAATCTTATTGATTTTATAAATGCATAACAAGCTCCAGGGCTACTCACAATCGGCGGGTAACAGGATAGGAAGATATTGAGATGCCTCGCTTGAAATATCCTGAAATGAGAATGGAATTGCTCGGATATTTGAGGAAACTCAAGGATTTGAAGTATCAGATGAAAGCCTGGGTGAATCAGGACTTTCCTGCAGACGTTCAATACGACCATCTTGATTTGGCCATACATTTCATTTTTGACGATACGGATCTTGGCAGTGATGCTCGTATGGCGATCGGTGAAATTCTTCTCGATGGGCAGGAGGCATCACTGATGGGGCAGTTGGTGGATGCCATCAATGCCGTCTTTGAGGCGTACGGCACGGACATGCCGGAAAGCTTCTACATGCAAGTTGGCGAATGGACGAGAGTGGTGGCCTGTGCCGAAAGGGCGTTCGATTGTCTGGAGGGGCGCCACGCCGCTGGCTGCCCCGAGCCGCTGGATTGACACGGGCATGCCTGCCAGCCGACTAGCCGGGGCAAGACCATGGCTGATCGTGATGTCCAGTCGGTGGTGAAGACTACCGTACCGTTTCCCGGTTCGTGGAACAGCAAGATGTTTTCCACTGGTAGCCCGCCCCCAAACCTGCCGGACAATCCATGGAAACCAAGGCACCGTTCCATGACAACTTCAACCCCCCTTCCTGAACCCGAATTGAGAGCCTTCGCCGCGGCGGCGGCCGAGCAGCAGCGATGCACGGACTGCGCTGTGCTGTGGAGGCCGGGCTGGGAGTCCTTGTCGGGTGCGGACAAGACTTCGCATCTGCAGCAGGTTGGTGCGCTGGGCACGCCGGAGACACGGGAATTGCTTGATGAATACCACCCACAGGGCACGAACCAGTGGTCGCCGGATGCTCCCATCGCCCTGGGCTGGCACCCGTACAACCGCTGCACGCTCTGGCGCTGCCACCATTGCAATGCCGCCTTTCTGCGCTACACGGAGTACGGCGGCTACTACCAGGACGATCGCATCCGGCCGCTGCTGGCGCATCTGATCGTCACGCCCGAGCAGGGCCGCGTCTGAGCGGCGCTGCTCGGCCGGCTCAGGTCCAGTCGAAGGTGAACAGCGCCGTGCGGCTTTCCGGCTCGTAGAACAGCAGGATGCTGTCCGCGCCCGTGGCGCACCAGTTGTAGCCGGCCACGTTGGCCACGTGGAAGAAGGGCTTGCCGTCGCGCGTGATGCGGATGCCGTCGTCTTCCAGTTCATCGCCCATGCCGGCGTTCTCCGCCTCGTCCAGCTGAAAGGCCGGGGGAATGGGCGGGTGGCTGGTCCAGTTGCCGTACCAGATGCCGCCGCCCAGGCTGTCCAGGTAGTCCTGCTCCACGGGCTCGCCCTTGCCGTAGCGCGAGTAGCTGGCCAGTCGGCCATGCTGGGCGTAGTAGGCACTGGCCTTGGCGTGGCTGGCCAGCATTTCGTCGGTGTGCTCGCAGGCGTAGGCGTCCTTGGTGAACTGGCCGCCATGCTGCGGCGCGCGCTGGAAGAAGCCTTCGTTGCCCAGGAAGCGGTAGCGGTTGTCGGGCGTCAGTTCCAGCGCAAACCAGTTGGGGGCGGTGAAGGCGTTGTGGTGGGCTTCGGTCTCATCGCCTATGCAGCCCTCGAAGGGCTCGACGGGGCACAGCATGTGGACCACGGTGCCGGCCAGTTCGGGCCGCACCAGGCCCAGGTCGATGGAGATCAGCGGCAGCAGGTGCTCTGCCAGCCAGGGCTGGTCGGCCACGAAGATGTCGGCGGCGGCGGGGAAGGGGGTGAGGCCCGGCTTCAGTTCGCGGACTTCGGTTGGCTGGGACAAGAGGGGCTCCTTGGCGGATAGAGGGGGTTGGGAATGCGGGGGGCGCTGCGGGCCGGGTGTCAGGTGATCTCGAAGATGTCCTGGTCCGATGCGGCTGCGCTCTCGTGATAGATGTCGTACAGGTACTGGGCCAGTTCGGCGTGGGTCACGTCGGCGGGGATGGCCAGCAGGGCAGGGGCACGCTTGCCGTCCGCGCCCACGTTGAAGCAGCGCCAGTGGGCGTCTGCCCGTTCGATGGCGATGATGCGGCCAAAGACATTGAAGCGGTATTTTTCCAAGCGGGTGTCTCCTGGTGAGCGGGCATCGTAACGGGAGCCGGTGGCATATCCGTGTTCTCCCCATGTCCGTGGTGGCGGTTTGTCCATATATTTCAAACCTAAACTATTCAGGCCTAAAGTGATTGGGCACTGTTGCTGAACCTGGGGCGCCTGCCGCCCTGCGAGAAAAGGGTTTGCGGTATGAAGATCGTCTGTATCGGTGGAGGTCCCGCCGGCCTGTACTTCGGCCTGCTGATGAAGCTGCAGGACCCCGCCAACGAGGTCACGGTGGTGGAGCGCAACCGGCCCTACGACACCTTTGGCTGGGGCGTGGTGTTCTCGGACGCCACCATGGACAACCTGCGCGAGGCCGATCCGGTGTCGGCCCGCACCATTGGTGACGCCTTCAACCACTGGGACGATATCGACATCCACTTCAAGGGCCGAAGCCTGCGCAGCAGCGGCCATGGCTTCATCGGCATAGGCCGCAAGAAGCTGCTCAACATCCTGCAGGCGCGCTGCGAGGACGTGGGCGTGAAGCTGGTGTTCGAGAACTTCGTGCAGGACGACCAGGCGATGGCGCGCGAGTACGACGCAGACCTGGTCATCGCCTCGGACGGCATCAACAGCCAGGTGCGCACGCGCTATGCCGATACCTTTCGGCCCGATATCGACCAGCGCCGCTGCCGCTTCGTGTGGCTGGGCACGACCAAGGTGTTCGATGCCTTCACCTTCGCCTTCGTGCAGACCGAGCACGGCTGGTTCCAGGCCCATGCCTACCGCTATGAAGACGGCATGTCCACCTTCATCGTGGAGACGCCCGAGGAGACCTGGCAGGCCGCCGGCATAGAGCAGATGAGCCAGGAAGAGGGCATTGCCTATTGCGAAAAACTGTTCGCCCCCTGGCTGGACGGCCATGCCCTGGTCAGCAATGCCACGCACCTGCGCGGCTCGGCCATCTGGATCCGCTTTCCGCGCGTGATCTGCAATACCTGGGTGCACTGGAATGCGCTGGACACGCTGCGCGGCCCGCGCAGCGTGCCCGTGGTGCTGATGGGCGATGCGGCGCACACGGCGCATTTCTCGATTGGCTCGGGCACCAAGCTGGCGCTGGAGGATGCGATCGAGCTGGCGCGCAGCCTGCGGTCTGCGGGGGGCATCGAGGCCGGCCTGCGCCACTACGAGGAGGTGCGTAGCGTGGAGGTGCTCAAGATCCAGAACGCGGCGCGCAATTCCACG
Organism: Delftia sp. 11MD; assembly: GCF_050907895.1. Lineage (NCBI taxonomy): Bacteria > Pseudomonadati > Pseudomonadota > Betaproteobacteria > Burkholderiales > Comamonadaceae > Delftia > Delftia sp. 11MD. The sequence continues at coordinate 2,488,137 of NZ_CP194333.1, forward strand.
GAATGGTTCGAGAACGTGGAGCGCTATGCGGGCCTGGAGCCGGAGCAGTTCGCCTATTCGCTGCTGACGCGCTCGCAGCGCATCTCGCACGAGAACCTGCGCCTGCGCGATGCCGCCTGGCTGCAGGGCTTCGAGCGCTGGATTGCCGAGCATGCGGGCGAGACCGTGCCCGAAGGCCGCCGCCCGCCCATGCCCATGCTCACGCCCTACCAGGCGCGCGGCCTGCGGCTGAAGAACCGCATCGTGGTCTCGCCCATGGCCATGTATTCCTGCACCGACGGCGTGCCTGGCGACTTCCACCTGGTGCACCTGGGCGCGCGCGCCATGGGCGGCGCGGGCCTGGTGATGGTGGAGATGACCTGCACCTCGCCCGACGCGCGCATCACGCCCGGCTGCCCCGGGCTGTGGAACGACGAGCAGGCGCAGGCCTTTGGGCGCATCGTTGATTTTGTGCACGCGCAGGGCGGGGCGCACATTGGTATGCAGCTGGGGCATGCGGGCCGCAAGGGTTCCACCCAACTGGGCTGGCAGCAGATCGACCATCCGCTGGAGCAGGGCAACTGGCCGCTGCTGTCGGCATCGGCCCTGCCCTATATCGAGGGACTCTCGCAAGTGCCCCGCGCCATGACCCGCGCCGACATGGACCGCGTGCGCGAGGACTTCGTGGCCGCCACGCGGCGCGCTGCGGCAGCGGGCTTTGACTGGCTGGAGCTGCACTGCGCGCACGGCTATCTGCTGTCCAGCTTCATCTCGCCGCTGACCAACCGGCGCGATGACGAATATGGCGGCAGCCTGGACAACCGCCTGCGCTTTCCGCTGGAGGTGTTCAAGGCGGTGCGTGCAGCCTGGCCGCAGGACAAGCCCATGTCGGTGCGCATCTCGGCCCATGACTGGGTGGAGGGCGGCATCACGCCCGACGATGCGGTGGAGATCGCACGCCGCTTCAAGGCGGCGGGCGCCGACATGATCGACTGCTCCTCGGGCCAGGTCAGCCCCGACCAGAAGCCGGTGTACGGCCGCATGTACCAGACGCCGTTTGCCGACCGCGTGCGCAACGAGGCCGGCATACCGACCATTGCCGTGGGCGCCATCTTCGAGGCCGACCATGCCAACGCCATCATCGCCTCGGGCCGGGCCGACCTGTGCGCGCTGGCGCGTCCGCACCTGGCCGATGCCGCCTGGACGCTGCGCGAGGCCGCACGCCTGGGCGCCCATGATGTGGACTGGCCGCCGCAGTACCAGCCCGGCAAGCGCCAGTTGGAAACCAACTTCGAACGCGCCGTCGCCATGGCGCAGTTGGACGCGAAATGAAACTACACCCCCTGAGTCGCTTCGCGCCTTCCCCCTCTCTCGCTTCGCGGGAGGGGGACGACACCGTCGGTGCGGGGCGGCCCTTCCTCGGCGTCCCTCGCTGTGTGGCGCGCCGGTTTCATAGGTTGCGGGTGGCTCGCATCGCCACGGGTGATTGAAATGACCATATCTTTGAATCTTCTTGAAGGGCGCCATGCCCTGGTGACGGGCGGGGCGCGCGGCATAGGCCTGGCCTGCGCGCGGGCGCTGCTGGCGCGCGGCGCGCGGGTCACGCTGCTGGGACGCGATGGTGCGGCGCTGGAGGCTGCCGTGCGCGAGCTGGGCGGCACGGCACCGGCAGCACAGATGGTGCAGTCCGTGCAGGCGGATATTGCCGACGAGGCCTCGGTGCGCCAGGCCTTCGCGCAGGCCGAGGCGGCCTTCGGCCCCGTGCAGGTGCTGGTCAACAACGCGGGCCAGGCCAGTAGCCAGAAGTTCGAGCGCACCGATGCCGCACTGTGGCAGGCGATGCTGGCCGTCAATCTCACAGGCACCTTCCACTGCATGCAGGCCGCGCTGCCGGGCATGCTGGCTGCGCGCTGGGGCCGCATCATCAATGTGGCCAGCACGGCAGGGCTGATCGGCTATGCCTATGTCAGCGCCTATTGCGCGGCCAAGCATGGCGTGATCGGCCTCACGCGCTCGCTGGCGCTGGAGACCGCAGGCAAGGGCGTGACGGTGAACGCCGTCTGCCCCGGCTACACCGAGACCGACATCGTGCGCGGCGCCGTGGCCAACATCGTGGACAAGACCGGCATGACGGCGGATGAGGCCCGTGCCAGGCTGGCCGAGCGCAACCCGCAGGGCCGCCTGGTCCAGCCCGAGGAAGTGGCCGAGACCGTGGCCTGGCTGGCCCTGCCGGCGTCCGCCTCGGTCAACGGCCAGTCCATTGCCGTCGATGGCGGCGAGGTGATGACCGGCTGAACCCGGTCCACCCCCGTTTTCTGAATTCTTGATGGAGACACCATGAGCACCCAGCCCGAAGAACACAGCATGAAGCACCACAAGCGCCCCCTGGCCGGCTACGAGGCCAGGACATTTGTGTGGCAGGTATCGGCCGACGGCAAGATCGGCACCATCATCCTGAACCGGCCCGAGCGCAAGAACCCGCTGACCTTCGGCTCCTATGCCGAGCTGCGAGACCTGTTCCGCGCCCTGGTCTATGCCACCGACATCAAGGCCGTGGTGGTCACGGGCGCGGGCGGCAATTTCTGCTCGGGCGGCGATGTGCACGAGATCATCGGCCCGCTCACCAAGATGAGCATGCCCGAGCTGCTGGACTTCACGCGCATGACGGGCGACCTGATCAAGGCCATGCGCGCCTGCCCGCAGCCCATCGTGGCGGCCGTGGACGGCATCTGCGCGGGCGCGGGCGCCATGGTCGCGCTGGCGGCCGACATGCGCCTGGGCACGCCCGCGGCGCGCACGGCGTTTCTCTTCACCCGCGTAGGCCTGGCCGGTGCCGACATGGGCGCCTGCACGCTGCTGCCGCGCATGATCGGCCAGGGCCGCGCCTCCGAGCTGCTGTACACGGGCCGCGCCATGACGGCCGAGGAGGGCGCTGCCTGGGGCTTCTTCAATGCATTGCACAGCCCCGAGCAGATCGGCGAAGCCGCCCACGCGCTGGCCGCCCAGCTGGCCGCCGGCCCCACCTTTGCCCATGGCGTGACCAAGAAGCTGCTGCACCAGGAATGGAACATGGGCGTGGACGAGGCCATCGAGGCCGAAGCCGAGGCCCAGGCCATCTGCATGCAGACGCGCGACTTCCACCGCGCCTACGAGGCCTTCGTGGCCAAGCAAAAGCCCGTCTTCGAAGGAAACTGAAAATGCGTGATTCCTCCTGGCTGGACTGGCCTTTCTTCGACGACGCCCACCGCACGCTGGCGCATGAGGCCGATGCCTGGTGCGCCCAATCCCTGGGCGATGTGGACCACCACGATGCCGATGCAGCCTGCCGCCAACTGGTGAAGGCCCTGGGCCAGGCCGGCTGGCTGCGCTATGCCGTGCCGTCCGGCCCCGGCGGCGCCTGGGGCGGGGCCTTGCCCGAGGTGGACTCGCGTGCGGTCTGCATCCTGCGCGAGACCCTGGCCCGCCATGAAGGCCTGGCCGACTTCGCCTTTGCCATGCAGGGACTGGGCAGCGGTGCGATATCGCTCATGGGGTCGGAAGCGCTGCGCCAGCGCTACCTGCCGCGCGTGGCGCGTGGCGAGGCCATTGCGGCCTTTGCGCTGTCCGAGCCCGATGCCGGCTCCGACGTGGCCGCCATGGCCTGCGAGGCGCGGCTCGAAGGCGACCACTATGTGCTCAACGGTGCCAAGACCTGGATCTCCAACGGCGGCATTGCCGACTTCTACTGCGTGTTCGCCCGCACGGGCGAGGCGCCGGGGGCGCGCGGCATCAGCGCCTTCGTTGTCGATGCGGACACGCCGGGTTTCTCCATTGGCGAGCGCATCGAACTGATTGCGCCGCACCCGCTGGCCACCATCCGTTTCGACAACTGCCGCATACCCGTGTCGCAGCGCCTGGGCGAGCCGGGGCAGGGCTTCAAGCTGGCCATGATGACGCTGGACATCTTCCGCGCCTCGGTGGCCGCCGCCGCACTGGGCTTTGCGCGCCGCGCGCTGGACGAAGGCCTGGCACGCGCGAAGTCGCGCCGCATGTTCGGGCAGACCCTGGGCGACCTGCAACTGACCCAGGCCGCGCTGGGCGACATGGACACGGCCATCGACGCATCGGCCCTGCTGACCTACCGCGCTGCCTGGATGCGCGATGTGAAGAAGACGCGCACCACGCGCGAGGCGGCCATGGCCAAGATGACGGCCACTGAATCGGCCCAGGCCGTGATCGACCGTGCGCTGCAGATGTTCGGCGGGGCGGGCGTGGTCTCGGGCATGCCGGTGGAGACGCTGTACCGCGAAATCCGCGCGCTGCGCATCTACGAGGGCGCGACCGAGGTGCAAAAACTCATCATCGCGCGCGAGCTGCTCAAGGCCTGAGCGGCAGGCTGCCCATTCAACGCAAAGCCAGGGAACATCGCATGCAAGCCTCCGCCCACATCGATACTTTCGCCCGGGACAACCTGCCGCCGCCTGACCAATGGCCCGAGTTCCTGCTCGACGGGCCGGACGTGGCCTATCCCGAACGCCTGAACTGCGCGGCCGAACTGGTCGATGCCATGGTGGCGCGCGGCCAGGGCGGCCGCGTGGCCCTGCGCTGGAGGCAGGGCGCGGACCAGGCCGCCATGACCTATGCCGAACTGCAGGCGCTGACCAACCGCATCGCCCATGTGCTGGTGGAAGACCTGCAGCTGGTGCCCGGCAACCGGCTGCTGCTGCGCGGCCCCAACAACGCCATGATGGCCGCGTCCTGGCTGGCCGCCATCAAGGCCGGGCTGGTGACGGTGCCCACCATGCCGCTGCTGCGTGCCAAGGAGCTGCAGCAGATCATCGCCAAGGCCCAGGTGCAGGCCGTGCTGTGCGATGTGCGCCTCAAGGACGAGGTGCAGCTGTGCCTGCAGCCCGGCCATGAACACCATTGCCCTGACCTCTCGCGCGTGCTGTATTTCAACGATGGCGCAGCCGATGCGCTGGACGCCCTGGCCGCAGCCAAGCCCGACACCTTCGCCTGCTGCGACACGGCGGCAGACGATGTCTGCCTCATCGCCTTCACCAGCGGCACCACGGGCGCGCCCAAGGGCTGCATGCATTTCCACCGCGACGTGCTGGCCATGTGCGACCTGTTCCCGCGCCATGTGATCCGGCCGGGCCCGGACGACATCTTCTGCGGCACGCCGCCGCTGGCCTTCACCTTTGGCCTGGGCGGGCTGCTGTGCTTTCCGCTGCGCGTGGGCGCCAGCACCGTGCTGGCCGAAAAGCTCACGCCCGAAGGGCTGCTGCAGCTGGTGCAGGATTTCCGCGCCACCATCGTCTTCACCGCACCCACCTTCTACCGGCAGATGGCGGCGCAGGCAGCGCGCTTCGATCTGTCGTCGCTCAGGAAAAGCGTGTCGGCGGGCGAGGCCCTGCCGGACGCCACGCGCCAGCTGTGGAAGCAGGCCACGGGCATCGAGATGATCGACGGCATCGGCGGCACCGAGCTCATCCACGTCTTCGTGTCCAGCCCGCCCGAGGAGGTGCGCGCGGGCGCCATCGGCAAGGTCGTGCCCGGCTATGTGGCCCAGGTGGTGGACGACGACATGCAGCCCGTGCCCGACGGCACGCCCGGCCGCCTGGCCATCAAGGGGCCGACCGGCTGCCGGTATCTTGCCGACGAGCGCCAGAAGCGCTTTGTGCAAAACGGCTGGAACCTGCCCGGCGATACCTTTGTGCGTGATGCCGACGGCTATCTGTTCTACCAGGCGCGCAATGACGACATGATCATCTCGGCCGGCTACAACATCGCCGGCCCCGAGGTGGAGGACGCGCTGCTGCGCCACGAGGTCGTGGCCGAATGCGGCGTGATCGGCGCACCCGACGACGAGCGCGGCCAGGTGGTCAAGGCCTTTGTGGTGCTCAAGCCCGGCTTTGCGGCCGGCGACGACATGGCGGCCACGCTGCAGGCCTTCGTCAAGGCCAGCATTGCGCCCTACAAGTACCCGCGCGCCATTGTCTTCGTGCCGGCCCTGCCGCGCACCGAGACCGGCAAGCTGCAGCGCTTCGTGCTGCGCAAGATGCCGTGAGCGCGCGCCATGGCCTCCGCCTTCGTCAGCCAGGTGCAGGTGCTGTTTCGCCATTGCGATCCGGCCGGCATCGTCTTTTACCCGCGCTATTTCGAAATGGTCAACGACCTGGTCGAGGAATGGTTCGACAGGGGAATGGGCCTGCCATTCCACACCCTGCATGTACAGCGCCAGGTGGGCACGCCCACGGTGTCGGTGCAATGCGATTTCACGGCGCCCAGCCGCTGGCACGACACGCTGCGCCAGGTATTGGAGGTGCGCCGCATCGGCGGGGCGTCGTTCCAGTTCGATGTGCGTTTCGAGGGGCCGGACGGCCAGCGACGGCTGTCTGCGCGCATGACCATCGTCACCATGGATTTGCGCAGCATGAAGGCCGCGCCACTGCCGGCCGATCTGCGCGAGCGCCTGCAGGCCTATCTGGTGCCGCAGGACGGTTTTACGGATTCAACGAGAACAGGATGAAGCAATGAAGACTCTGCAACCCCCGGACTGGCTGGCGCCCCGAGGCTATGCCAATGGCATCCTCACCGAAATGACGGTCGGCTCCCGGCTGGTGTTTGTCGGCGGGCAGATTGGCTGGAACGGCCAGCAGCAATTCGAGACGGACGACTTTGCCGGACAGGTGCGGCAGGCGCTGGCCAATATCGTCGCCATCCTCGCCGAAGGCGGCGCCAGGCCCGAGCACATCGTGCGCATGACCTGGTATGTGACCGACAAGCAGGAATACGTGGCGGCCTATCCGGCCATTGGAAAGCACTACCGCGAGCTGATCGGGCGGCATTTCCCCGCCATGACGGCGGTGGAGGTGGCGGATCTGGTGGAAGACCGGGCCAAGGTGGAGATCGAGGTCACGGCGGTGGTGCCTGCATGACGCACCTCTGAGCATGTGCCCGCGCATGTGCGCCGCCGTGCGGGCGGGCCCACGCGCGGCAGGGACTCACTTGATTTCGAACAGGGTGCGGTCCTTGCCCAGGATCCAGTTCGGCGGCTTGCCGCGGCCGGTCCAGGTCTTGCCGGACTCGGGGTCCTGGTACTTGGCGGGGGCGCTCTTCTTGCCATCGGGCTTCCAGGGGAAGACCTGCTGTGCCGTGAAGCCAAACTCCCGGACCAGTTCCTGCACCGATGCCAGAGCCGCTTTGGACTCCAGCTTGCGGGCCTCGTCGATTTGCTGGTCGAGCAGTTTTTTCTGGGCAATCAGCTCTTGGTATGTAGTCATCTTGATAGAAGAATTTCTAAGTGCGGCTATTTGTCGAAAACTGCGCAGCAAGAACAACGACCCGGAACTCTTTACGCAATGGTCAAGGTTGGTGCATGTGCAGTGGGGGATGAAGATATCACCGTAAGTATAAATACTGATGATGTGAGCGTTCTATGGGGTGTAGACAGCTTCTTCTCATGCCTGGGCATATTCCGAGGCGATCCGCATTATATCCAGCAGCATCTTGATAACCGCCACTTTACAAAAGCTGTTGCGTCTTTGTTACATTTGCAGAGCATTGTGGTTGGCGCTTCCTCCTCTGGAGAGGGCGTGCTGGCATGCTTTTCCTGGGCAGCCGCGACGAGGTGATCGTACAAGTTCCCATTTCAGAACCGGTTGCGGGTGTTGATTTTTTTTCATCAATCGATTTTATTTATCGATTTATAAAATAAATTACATGTGATTCGATTCTGCTATTTAATCTTGCGATTAACACGCGTTGTTTCATTTGTCTTGTCGATTGGCTGGATAGATTTTTTGTATTGCGAGGATTGAATTCCTGGCCGTGGTTTGAAATATCTTCCGCCGATATCGCGTAAATTCATGAGCCGTTGATTGCCAGGCCATTGCAGTCCCGGGAATGCCTTTGGGGCTGATTCTTCAGGCGCAGTTTCGCGGCCCGGCCATGCCCGCCAGGCAGCGGGCGCGTACCGAACGCTTGATTGGCGTGCCACCAACAGCCTGTTAGGATCGCCGCACTACAACGATCCACACCCTGGCAGACATGGCAAGAAGGCAGACCAGTGCCCACGACGGCAACGAGACCCGCGAGACCCTTCTCAAGCTGGCCGCCCGCACCTTCGGTGAGCAGGGCTACTCTGCCACCACCATGCGCAACATTGCCGAGCAGTCCGGGATCGAGGCCGCCAGCATCTACTACCACTTCGCCTCCAAGGAGGAGCTGGTGGACGAGGTCATGGAGCAGGGCGGCAACCGCATCATCAGCCAGCAGCAGGAGCGCCTTGCCGCGCTGGGCGCCGACGCCACGGCCGAGCAGCGTTTCCGCGCAGCCGTGCTGGGCCAGATGGCGGGCCTGATCAAGCATGGGGACTTCGCCCTGGCCCACGGCCGCCTGCTGGGCCAGTTGCCCGACAAGGTGCGCGAACGCCAGATCAAGCGCCGCGAGCGCCACCAGAAATTCTGGAGCGGCCTGCTCGAAGACCTGCGCGCCGAAGGCCGCCTGCGGGCCGATGCCGACATCCACCTGGCGCGCATCATGATCCTGGGCAGCATCAACTCCATACAGTCCTGGTTCAACCCCCGCAAGGGCTCGCTGGAGAAGGTGGCGGACCAGATCTGCGACATGTTCTTCCGGGGCGTGGGGCCCGCAGATCAATAGGCACAATGCGGGAAATCGCCAGTCGGCTGTCACATGCCTGTGCCATATTGCCGCGCTGTCTCCGGGGCCCATGCTGAAAATGCCGGCGGATAGTTAACGATATTGAATTGTCAATAGTAAGATCGCCGTCTTATGCGTCTGCTTGTTTTGCGCCTGCTATTGCTGGCCGTGTTCTTCAACACGGCCATTGGCATGCCCCGGCATGGCGCAACGCATATCCGGCAGGCGGCGGCAGCGCCCGGCCAGGCGTTTGCCGGCCTGAACGGCTGCGAGGACAAGGCGCCGGCCGATGAAAAGACGGAAGCCGCGGAAGCCGTCTGCGTCTGGTGCATGGGCCATGCACCGCATGCGGCGGCCTGGCTGCCGCACTTCGGCCTGCCGCTGGCCGTGGCCGCACCGCCTGAGAGGGTGCCGCCGCGCACCGTGGGCGGCGCCATCCCCTCGCAGAACCGCTGGGCCTTTGCATCGCGCGACCCGCCGCGCTGAATCCGCAAGCACTTTTCTCCTTCTCTGCCGCCGGCACCCGTTGGTGCTGGCGGCATGTCCGTGTTTGCGCGCGCCGGCTTCTGATGCCGGCGGCATGCGCCCGTGCCCGTTTTCATCATGACTGCCTTCTCCATCCTCGCGAAGCCGCTCCCCGGCCTTCGCCCGCTGCCGCTTGCCCTGAGCGCTGCCGCTTTCTTCTCCACGCCCGTGCTGGCCCAGGGCCAGGAACAAACTGCGGCATCCGTGCCGTCAGCGCCGTCGCCCCAGGAGCAGACCCTGCTGCCTGCCGTGGAAGTCGTGGGCCGCACGGCCTCGGGCGCCTATCACACCGATGAGGCGGCAGGCGCCAAGACCGACCTGCCGCTGCGCGAGCTGCCGCAGTCGGTGCGCGTGATCACGCGCCAGGCCATGGACGACCTGGGAGCCACCAAGCTCGACGATGTGCTGGACTATGTGGGCGGCGTCTCGCGCCAGAACAACTTTGGCGGCCTGTGGGACAACATCGTCATTCGCGGCCTGCCCGGCGATCAGAACGTGGGCATGGCCACCTTGTTCAACGGCTTTTCCTCGGGGCGCGGCTTCAACGCGCCGCGTGATCTGGCCGGCGTGGAGCGCATCGAGTTCCTCAAGGGCACGGCCGCTGCGCTCTACGGCAGCAGCGAGCCGGGCGGCACGCTGAACGTCGTCTCCAAGCGTCCGCTGTGGACGCCTTCGCATTCCGTGGAAGCCTATGCGGGCAGCTACGGGCTGCGGCGCGGCGCGCTCGACAGCACGGGGCCGATTGGCGAGAACTTTGCCTACCGGCTCAACATCGCCGTGGAGGACCGCGACAGCTTCCGCGACTTCGTGGGCGCCAGCCGCCAGGTGATTGCGCCGGCCTTCACCTGGAAGCTGGGGCGCGATACGGTGCTGGAGTACTCGGGCGAGCTGCTGCGCCACAAGACGCCGCTGGACCGTGGCGTGGTGGCCGTGGGTGACCGCCTGGGCGCCATCTCGCGCAGCCGCTTCCTGGGCGACCCGCGCGACGGCGATGTGACGGTGGAAAACCGCACGCACCAGTTCATCCTCTCGCATGAGTGGAGCGCGCAGTGGCGCAGCCGCCTGGGCCTGTCCTACCGCGAGACCTCGATCAACGGCTTTTCCACCGAACCCCATGCGCTGCTGGCCAATGGCGACCTGACGCGCCAGCGGCGTTTCCGCGACTACCAGTCCGACGATATCGCCGTGCAGGCCGAGCTGCAGGGCACGGTGAAAACGGGCACCGTCGAACACGAGCTGCTGCTGGGCCTGGAGAGCTTTCGCTTCGACATGGATACGGTGATGCTGCGCGCCAACCCCACGGCGGCCAATCCCTATGCCATCAATATCTACAACCCCGTCTACGGCGGCACGCAGCCCGTGCCCACGGCCAATACCGATACCTTCGAGCGCCAGCGCAACACGGCCTTCTACCTGCAGGACGCCATCAAGCTCTCTCCCCAGTGGCGCGTGGTGGCCGGCCTGCGCATGGACCGCTATGACCAGTCGCTGCACAACCGCCGCACGGGCGCGACCACGCAGCAGGACCCGACCTCGACCTCTCCGCGCCTGGGCCTGAGCTGGCTGCCGCTGCCGCAATGGACCTTCTATGCCAACGTGGGCCGCTCGTTCCGGCCCAACGTGGGCGTCGATGTGGCCGGCGCGGGCTTCAGTCCCGAATCCGGCCGCTCCATGGAACTGGGCGCCAAGTGGGAAAGCGCCGACCGGCGCATGGGTGCCACGGCCGCGCTGTTCGACATCCGCAAGCGCAACGTGCTGACGGCCGACCCGGGCAACGCCGGCTACTCGGTCTCGGCCGGCGAGATCCGCAGCCGGGGGCTGGAGTTCGACTTTGCCGGCCAGGTCACGCAGCGTTGGCGCCTGAATGCGAGCCTGGTGCTCAACGACGTGGAGATCTCGCGCGACAACACGCTGGAAGTGGGCGGGCGCCTGCTCAACGTGCCCAAGGTCAACGGCAGCGTGCTGGCGGTCTACGAGAACGCCTTCTCCAACGGCCAGCGCTACGGCATTGGCGGCGGCGTCACCCGCGTGGGCAAGCGCCTGGGCCAGGCCCGCACGCAGGCCGAGGCCGACGCTGGCAAGGCGGCCTTCGATCTGCCCGGCTACACCACCGCCAAGCTGGTGGCCTACTGGCGCATCAGCCCCACGCTGCGCCTGACGCTGGACGTGGACAACCTCTTTGACAAGACCTACTACACCAGCTCGTACAGCCGGCTGTGGGTGACGCCGGGCACCGCCCGCACCGTCACCGTAGGCCTTCAAGCCAAGTTCTGAGCCCCGCCATGCATCCATCCCTTCCTGTTTCTTCCAACCCCACTTCTGCCTCCACGCCCGTGCTCCAAGCGCTGGGCGCCGTGGTGGACTATGGCGAGCGCACCATCCTCCAGGGCCTGGACCTGGCCGTGCATGCTGGCGAGATCTATGCGCTGCTGGGCGCCAACGGCGCGGGCAAGACCACCACGCTGAGCCTGTTCCTGGGCTTTGTGCGGCCGCGCAGCGGCCAGGTGCGCGTGCAGGGCGTAGACCCGGTGACGGCTGCCGCGCAGGCGCGCGGCCTGATCGCCTATATCCCCGAGAACGTGGCGCTGTACGAGCACCTGAGCGCGCGCGAGAACGTGGCCTATCTGCTGGACCTGGCGGGCCAGCCGGCCAGCAGGGATGCCATCGGCCAGGCCTTGTCCGCTGCAGGGCTGGATGCGGCCGCGCATGACCGGCGCGTCTCGGGCTTTTCCAAGGGCATGCGGCAGAAGGTGGCCATTGCGCTGGCGCTGGCACGCAAGGTACCGGCGCTGCTGCTGGACGAACCCACTTCGGGCCTGGACCCGCAGGCCACGGCCGAATTCAGCCGGCTGATTACGCAGCTGCGCGGCCAGGGCGTGGCCATTCTCATGGTCACGCACGACCTGCTGGGGGCTGCCGATGTGGCCGACCGCATGGGCTTCATCGCGGGCGGCAGGCTGGTGGAGGAGGTGGCGGCCCGTGGGGAAGAGCGCTTTGACGTGCGGGCACTGCACCGCCACTACGCGGGTACAGGTTCGGGTGCGAGTGCGAGTGCAGACGCAAACGCACACGCAGACGCAGACGCAGACGCAGACGCAGGCGTGCAGGGGGCCGCGGCATGAGCACGGCCTGGACCATTGCACGCGAGGAATGGCGCCTGCTGCTGCGCGACCGCGTGGCCGTGCTGGGCATGGTGCTGTGGCTGCTGCTCGGTGCTACTGCCGCCTTCACCGCCTGGGACCAGCGCAGCGCGGCCCAGGCCCAGCGCGAACGCCACCAGTCGCAGGTGGATCACGAGTTCGAGGCCCAGCCCGACCGCCATCCGCACCGCATGGTGCACTACGGCCATTTCGTGTTCCGCCCGCTCAATCCGCTGGCGGCCTTCGATGCGGGCATAGACGCCTACACCGGCCACACGCTGTTTCTCGAAGGCCACCGCCAGAACAGCGCCAACTTCGGCGATGTGCGCCAGTCGTCGCTGCTGCTGCGCTTCGGCCAGCTCACGCCGGCCTTTGTGCTGCAGGTGCTGGCACCGCTGCTGCTGATCTTCGTGGGCCATGCCTGCATCGCGCGAGAGCGCGAGGCCGGCACCTTGCGCGTGCTGCTGGCCCAGGGCGTGGGCATGCGGCAGTTCGTGGCCGGCAAGCTGCTGGCGCTGACGGGCGTGGCGGCCCTGGTGCTGCTGCCCGCCTTGCTGGCCCTGGCCTGGATGGCGGTGGCCACGCCCGTGCCTATCAGCCTGGTGGCCGCGCTGGCGGCTGGCCATGTGCTGTGGCTGCTGCTGTGGGCCGTGGGCATCACCGCGGTCTCGGCCCTCATGCGGCGCGGGCGCGATGCCTTGCTGGCCCTGCTGGCCGCCTGGGCCATTGGCGTGGTGCTGGTGCCCCGGCTGGCGCCGGAGCTGGTGGGCGCGGCCCTGGCATTGCCCACGCGCTTCGAGACCGACATCGCCACGGCGCGCGAGCTGGCGGCGCTGGGCGACAGCCACAATCCCGACGATCCCTACTTCGCCGCCTTTCGCGCCAAAGTGCTTGCGCAGTACGGCGTGTCGCGTGTGGAGGATCTGCCCGTCAACTACAAGGGCCTGGTCGGCATGGAGGGCGAGCGGCTGACCAGCGAGCTCTTCAGGCGCCATGCCGAGGCCAGCTTCGATCTGCAGGCCCGGCAACTGCGCAGCGCCGACGGCTTTGCCCTGGTCAGCCCCTTGATTGCGCTGCGCCGCCTGTCCATGGCCGTGGCCGGCACCGACCTGCAAGGCTATCGGCGCTTTCTGGAGCAGGCCGAGCAGCATCGCTACCGCATGGTGCAGGCGCTCAACCAGCTGCAGGTGGACAAGCTCAGCTACGCGGGTGACCGTTCCAGCCGAGACAACCGCATCAGCCACGAGCACTGGCGCGGCGTCTCCGACTTCCATCACGAGCCCGATCCGCCGCTGGCGGCCTTGCGCCGCGCGGCACCCGCAGCCTGCGTGCTGCTGGGATGGCTGGCGGCGCTGGCGGCCGCCTTGCTGGTGGCCACGCAACGTCTGGGGAGGGTGGTGCGATGAGCTGGCTACGACATGAATGGCGTCTTCTGACGCGCTCGCGCCTGGCGTTGTGCGCCCTGGCCCTGCTGCTGTTGCTGTCCACGCTGGCAGTGCTGTCGGGCCTGCGCGAGATCTCGTCGCAGCGCCAGACCCTGGACCGTCTGGCCCAAATGCAGCAGCAGGAAATGGCGGCCCAGGCAGGTCGGCATGCACAGTCCGGCGATGCGGGCTCGGTGGCCTACTACGGCTTTCACAGCACCTGGGATGCACCGTCGTCCACGGCCTTCCTCGCCCTGGGCCTGCGCGATGCCGCGCCCTATGTGCTGCGCGTGCGTGCCCTGGCGCTGCAGGCGCAGCTGCATGAAGGCGAGAGCTTCAACCCCGAACTGGCGCTGGCGGGCCGCTTCGACTTCGCCTTTGTGCTGGTCTACCTGGCGCCGCTGTTCCTGATTGCACTGCTCTACGACCTGGTCTCGGGCGAGCGCGAATCGGGACGCCTGGGCACGCTTCAGGCCATGCCCGGCAGCGGGCGCCGGCTGTGGCTGCGCCGTGCGGGCCTGCGTTCGGTGCTGTTGCTGGCATGCCTGGCGCTGCCGGCCCTGGCAGGGGCATTGGCCAGCGGTGCGCAGGCGGGCGCCATCGCCTCCGTGCTGCTGAGCGCCACGGCCTATGTGGCCTTCTGGAGCGGGCTGTGCCTGGTGGTCGCCACGCTGGGCGGCAGTTCGGTGGCCAACGCCATGGCCCTCATGGGCTGCTGGGCCGTGCTGACCCTGGTGCTGCCCACGCTGGCCAATGCCGCGCTGTCGCGCGCCGTGCCCGTGAGCCAGGGCGTGGAGCTGATGCTGGCCCAGCGCCAGACCGTGCATGGTGCCTGGGACCTGCCGCGCGAGCAGACCATGGAGCGCTTCTTCCGCAACCACCCCGAATGGCGCAACACCGCGCCGCTGCCTGCGGGCTTTCACTGGAAGTGGTACTACGCCTTCCAGCAGCTCGGTGATGAAAGCGTCGCCCCCCAGTTCGCTGCCTATCGGGAAGGCCTGCAGGCGCGCCAGGCCTGGACCGGGCGCCTGGGCTGGCTGCTGCCCGGCGTGGGCGTGCAGGCCGCATTGCACCGCCAGGCCGGCACCGACCTGCTGGCGCAGCTGGCCTACCAGGACGACATTGCCGCCTTCCATGCGCGGCTGCGGACTTTCTTCTATCCCTATCTGTTCGAGGACCGTCCATTCGGCGCGAAGGACTTTGCAGCGCAGCCGGTCTTCACGGCCAGTCCGCGCCATGCGCCGCAGACCTGGGGTCAGGTGGCGATGCTCTGGGCGGTGGCTGCGCTGGCCTTGCTGGCCGGGGGCGTTGCCGCAGGCCGCGTGCGGCCGGGCAGGCGCTGAGGCAGCGGACCGGGGAAAAAGAAACAGCCATGGCGCAGGGAAGGCCTGCGCCATGGCTGTCGGCTTGCCGATGCCTGGGCCTGAGGCCCGGGGCCCGCCGCTACTGCACGTTCTGGTGGCAGTCGCTGCAGACGCCGTACATCGTCATCTCATGGCGTTCCACCACAAAGCCTTCGGGCACGATGCGCTGCATGTCGCCAAGGCAACCGGGCACGTTGAACACGCGGTTGCAGCTCATGCAGCGGAAATGGTGGTGATGGGCGCGGCCGCTGAGTTCGTAGCGCGTGGCTTCGCCGGGCAGGTCCACGGCCTGCACCTCACCGGCTTCCATCAATTGCTTGATGTTGCGGTACACCGTGGCCAGACCGATGGCCGGCACTTCGCGCTGCGCTGCGCCCAGGATTTCAGCGGGGAGCAGGGGGCGCCCGGCCTCTTCCATGACCGTGCGTATCGAACTGCGCTGGCGGGTCGAGCGTTCCATTGGCCTGAACAAGCGCTCCACGATGGGCTGAGTGTGTCTAGTCATGGTAGTTCCGTTATTTACTATAACAATCTCGAAGCGATTAATCAGTGTTCACGAACGCTCACAGCCGAAATGGAACTGTGCCTGCCTGTAGCTCCTGCAAGCATGGGGATGCAATCCCTGCAACGGTTCTTTTCTTCAAAGAGAAAAAATCACATTGGACGGACAACAGGTATTCCATTCTTGCGGTTTTGCGCGAGTATATGTCGTGAGCATTCGATGGACCTTGTGCGAAGGTTAAATACCATAGCCGTCGACAATGCTGTAATGGGATGTAATTGATCTATTGTCTGAAGAATGCTTGAAACAAGGGTTGTGCGGCATTTTGCGCAGGTCCTGCATCCGACGGAAACTGCTGGAGACGCGATGCAATGGATTGCATGGGCAGTGTATTACCGATTCAAGCAGATTGCCTCAATGCACCTCGTTTGTCCATCATCCATTCCCTGGAAGAAAGGTGTGGCCATCCCGTAATGGTTCATGTCACCCCATGTCGATTCAGCATCCGGGCACCATTTGCCGAGCAGTTGCTTCGTCGTGAATTGCGTGGTCAGAAAACATCAGCCAGCTCCTTGGCCACGATGCGGGAATGAACAGCGAAAGCACAAGCATCGTTTCCAGGGGAATTACTGGGGCAGGAATGCCACTTTCAAAACTCCCCTGATAAAGCCGCCGCAGGCGACCGGAAGATCCGAGCGGGCCGCCATTGCCGCGACGGCTTTGGCTGGGCCTTGCTTCAAGTCCGTTGGATGGACACACCGCCATCGACCACCATGGCCGTTCCCGTGACGAAGCTGGATGCATCCGACGCCAGGAACAGCGCTGCCGCTGCAATCTCCGCCGGGGTAGCCAGGCGCTTGAGGGCGTGCAGGTTTTCGACAAAGGCGCGTGCCTCGGGCGTGGGGGTGCTGGCGCGGCCCATGGGCGTGTCGGTGCCGCCGGGCAGCAGGGCGTTGGCCCGCAGGCCGCGGGGGCCGTATTCAGCCGCGATGACCTGGGTGAGGCCGACGAGGCCGGCCTTGCTGGCGGCATAGGCGCCCATGCCGGGCAGGCCCGCCGTGTAGCCCACGAAGGTGGAGGTGAAGATCAGCGAGCCGCCGCCGCGTGCCAGCAGGGCCGGTATCTGGTGCTTGGCGCCCAGAAAGGCGCTGGTGAGATTGGTGGCGATGGCCTCCTGCCAGGCCTGCAGCGACAGGTCGGGCAGGGCGCAGGGATCGCCCGTCATGCCGGCATTGTTGAAGGCGATGTCCAGGCCGCCAAAGCGCGCCGTGGCGGTTTCGACCAGGGCCCGGGCCAGCGGCTCGTCCCGCACGTCGCCGGCCAGCGCGATGGCCTGGCCGCCGTCCTGCTCTATCTCCGCCACCAGGGCCTGCAGTTCCGGCTGGCGGCGGGCCGTGAGCACCAGCCTGGCGCCGTGGCGTGCGAACAGCCTGGCGGCTTCGCGGCCTATGCCTGAGCTGGCGCCCGTGATGAGGGCGACTTTTCCGTGGAGTTGCTGTGACGATGGCTGCATCTGGCACCTTTTCTTTCCGTGAATGAGGGAAAGCGGTTTGTAGTGCGGCGCAGGCGCGGGCGCATCCCGTTTCTTGCACCGGTGCGGCGCCAATGCGGGCCGCACTCAGTCTTTGCCCAGGTCCAGGTGTGCGAACAGGTCGGCCAGCGTGGGCGTGGAGCGTGCGGGCCAGATGGCGCTGAGGTCCAGGCTGGGCAGGGACCGGCCATCGCGCACTTCGCAAAATCGCACGCCGCGAAAGTCCATGGAGCGTATCCAGCTGGGCAGCAGTGCCACGCCGCAGCCGCCGGCCACGCAGGCCAGCACGGTGAGGGTCCGGTTGGCCTCCTGCGCCACATGGGCTTCGTGGCCTGCCTTGCGCAGCGCGTCGAGGATGCCGGCATGCAGCACGGGCAGCTGGGCCTGCGGGTACATGACCAGCCCGGCCTCGGCGATCTGCGCCAGGCTGACCTGGCCGTCCTCGCCGATCTGGAATTCGTCGGGCACGGCGGCCACCAGGCGCTCGCGCAGCAGCTGGCGCTCGCGCATGCGCCCGCCCACGGCCACGGGTGTGTGCATGAGGCCGATGTCGATGGCGCCGGTCTGCAGGGCCTCGGCCTGCTCGGCATTGCTCATCTCGCGCAGGATGACGCGCACGCCGGGCGCCTGCTGCCGCAGCGCGCGCAGGGCGCGGGGCAGGGTGCCGAACAGCGCCGAAGACACCAGGCCCACGGTGAGCTGGCCTGCACTGCCCCTGGCGATCTCGCGCGCGCGGCTGGCGGCGGCATCTATGCGGGCCACGCTGGTGCGCACGTCATCCAGCATGGCCAGGGCGGCCGGCGTGGGCAGGGCGCCCTGGCGCGAGCGCTGGAACAGCTGCACGCCCAGGTCTTTCTCCATGCGGGCCAGGGTCTGGCTCAGCGCGGGCTGGGCAATGCCCAGCCAGTCGGCTGCGCGGCTGACGCTGCCCTGGTCCACCACCGCCAGAAAGTAGCGCAGATGCCGGGTTTCCATATCGATCCAGTATGAATAAATCCATTTTGAAGAATGGAAATATATATCCCCCGTTCCTAGAATCCGGCCGCATACCCCCTGCGCCGCATCCTGTGCCGCGCCACCCGCAAGGAGTTTTTCCCCGTGTCTTCCCTGCCCAGGTTCGCCATTGCTTCCAGCGTCGATACCCATGCCCATGTCTTCGAGCGCGGCCTGCCCATGCCCGATGTGCGCCGCTACGCGCCCGACGCAGATGCGTCCCTGGCCACGTATCTGCAGCACCTGGACACGCACGGCCTGGCCTATGGCGTGCTCGTGCAGCCCAGCTTCCTGGGCACGGACAACCGCTACATGCTCCAGGCCCTGCGCGCCCGGCCGCAGCGCCTGCGCGGCGTGGCCGTGGTCGATGACAACACGGGCGAGGACCACCTGCAGGCCCTGGCCGATGCCGGCGTGGTGGGCATGCGCCTGAACCTGATCGGCCTGCCTTTGCCTGATCTGAATGCGCCCGGTTGGCGCCGCGTGCTGGAGCAGGCCAACACCCTGGGCTGGCATGTGGAGCTGCACCTGCAGGCCGGGCGCTTGCCTGACCTGCTGCCCACCCTGCTGGCCGCCGGCTGCCGCGTGGTGGTCGACCACTTCGGGCGTCCTGACCCGGCCCTGGGCGTGCGCGACCCTGGCTTTGGCTATCTGCTGCAGCAGGCCGGCAGCGGCCGTGTGTGGGTCAAGCTGTCCGCGCCCTACCGCATCTGGCCCGCCGCCGACTGCGCCGCCTCGGGGCGGCAGGCCACCGCGCAGTTGCTGCAGGCCTTTGCGGCCGAGCGATTGCTCTGGGGCAGCGACTGGCCGCACACCCAGCACGCGGGCCAGGCCAGCTATCCGGCGGCCGTGCGCTGGATGCACGACTGGCTGGACCCGCTGGACGATGCCGCCTCGCTGCAGGCCGTGCTGGGCCGCAGCGCCGTCGAGCTGTTCCGATTTCCGAGCCCGATTCAAACCCAAGGAGACACACCATGAAATCCCTGTCCAGACGCACCGCCGGCCTGTGGGCGGCCGCAGGCCTGATCTCGGCCGTTGCCGGCATGGCCGCGCCAGCCGCTGCGGCTGCAGCGGCCAACTACCCCGAGCGCCCCGTCACCCTGGTCGTGACCTATCCGCCGGGCGGCACCGTCGATGTGGTGGCGCGCCTGATCGGCCCCCGTCTGTCTGCCGAGCTGGGCCAGCCCGTGGTGATCGAGAACCGGGGCGGGGCAGGCGGCATGATCGGCGGCGCCCAGGTGGCCAAGGCCCAGCCCGACGGCTACACGCTGATGCTCGATGCCTCCAACCACGCGCAGAATCCCGCTATTCACGCGCGCATGCAGTTCGATACGCTCAAGGCCTTCGCGCCGGTCTCGCTGCTGCTGCGCGTGCCCAATGTGCTGGTGGTGGCGCCATCGTCCCCCATCAAGAGCGTGCAGGACCTGATCCAGGCCGGCCGCTCCGAAGCGGGCGGGCATCTGTACTTTGCGTCGGCAGGCCCGGGCTCGGCCCAGCACCTGGCGGGCGAGCTGTTCAACCTGCTGGCCAGGACGCAGCTGCACCATGTGGCCTACAAGGGCGGCGGCCCGGCCATGATGGACGTGATGTCGGGCCAGGTGCCGCTGATGTTTGCCAGCATGGGCTCGGCCTGGCAGCACGTGAAGACCGGCAAGCTGCGCGCGGTGGCCGTGGGCGGGCTGGAGCGCTCCAAGGCCGCCCCCGAGCTGCCGACCATTGCCGAGTCGGGCGTGCCCGGCTACGAGACCTACGAGTGGAACGCCATCTTTGCGCCGGCCGGCACGCCGCCCGCCATCGTGAACCGGCTGTCCACGGTGCTGGCCAAGGTGCTGCGCGAGCCTGCCATCGTGGAGCGGCTCGCTGGCATAGGTGCCGAGCCCATAGGCTCCACGCCGGCCGAGCTGGAGACATTCCGCCGCGCCGAGATCGCCAAATGGCAGAAGGTGGTGAAGGACTCGCGGCTCAAGCTGGACTGAGCGCGTGCAGGCCAGAAAGCGGACCATTGCGGTTTGCTGTACACCGCAGGCAGCCCTGGCGCGTTGAGCAGGAACGGGCGCTGGCTTGAACGGGTTCTTACACCTTTTCAGGCGCAACGGCCCATGCGGCCCCAGGCGCTTGGTAGAAACGGGGCCTTTCCTGTTTCACCCCTTCAAAAAAACATGGCCATGCTCACCTTGCGATCCACCTTGCGCGCCGCGGCCGCCCTTGCGCTGGCCTGCTCGGCCCTTGCGGCCCAGGCGCAGACCTATATCAGCGGCTCGGTCTCGGGCCAGTTGGCTCCGGGTGTCTACGGCACCGTGGACATAGGCAATGCCCCGCCGCCGCCGCTGCTGTACCAGCGGCCCGTCATCATCGCGCCGGCGCCCATGGCCCCGCCGCCGGTCTACATGTGGGTGCCGCCCGGCCATGCCAAGCACTGGGGCAAGCACTGCGCACGCTACGGTGCCTGCGGCCGCCCGGTGTACTTCCTGCGCAATCCGCCGCCGCACTGGCGCGCCGGGCCGCCGCGCCACGATCCTCGCTGGCGCGAGGAGCGCCGCCACCGCGAATGGGAGCACCGCCGCGATGACCGCCGCTGGGACCGCCACGACCGCCATGATCGGCATGACCGCCACGACGACCACCGCGGCCGCGGGCATGGCCATGATCGCGGCCGGGGCCATGACCGCGATTGAGCGGCACTGCGCCCCAATAAGTTGTATCAAGCAGTTGCGGCGCCCCGGCGTCGCAGCCTGCGGCCCAGGCTTGGTGTTGAGCTATGCCGGTTTGCTATAGCTGCTAGCGGGCTTGCCCAGTAGTGCCTGGCCCGCGCCATGCTCACAATAGCTGTCATACCCATACTGATAGAGACAGCCATGCAAACGGCCATTCCCTGCCTGCTGATGCGGGGCGGTACTTCCAAGGGCCCTTTCTTCCGGGCCAGCGATCTTCCCTCCGACCTGCCCACGCGCGACCGCGTGCTGCTCGCGGCCATGGGCTCGCCCGACAGGCGCCAGATCGACGGCGTGGGTGGCGCGCATCCGCTGACCAGCAAGGTCGGCATCGTCAGCCTCTCCGACAAGGAGGGCATAGACCTCGAATTCCTCTTCGCCCAGCTGCAGCCCGACAAGGACACGGTGGACACCACGCCCAACTGCGGCAACATGCTGGCCGGCGTGGTTCCCTTTGCGCTGGAGACCGGCATGGTGCAGCCGCGTGGCGAGACCAGCACCTTCCGCGTGCTGACACTCAACACCGGCATGGCGGCCGACATCACCGTGCAGACGCCCGGCGGCCAGGTCGAGTACGAAGGCTCGGCCCGCATCGACGGCGCGCCCGGCAGCTCGGCACCCATCGAAATCAGTTTCCTGGACACGGCCGGCTCGGTCTGCTCTGGCCTGCTGCCCACGGGCAAGCCCCGGGACACGGTCACGGTGACGGGCGAGGGGTTCGAGCCCTTCACGCTCGACGTCACCTGCATAGACAACGGCATGCCGCTGGTGATCTTCAAGGCGTCCGATGTGGGCGCCACCGGGCAGGAGACCGTGGCCGAGCTCAACGCCGACACCGACCTCAAGCGCCGCATCGAGGCGCTGCGCCTGCAGATCTCGCAGACCATGGGCCTGGGCGATGTCTCGGCCAAGAACTATCCCAAGATGACCCTGATCGCGCCGCCCCAGCATGGCGGCGCGCTGACCACGCGCAGCTTCATCCCCCATGTCTGCCATGACGCCATCGGCGTGCTGGCGGCCGTCACCGTGGGCACGGCGGTGAAGATGCCGGGCACCGTGTGCGAGGGCGTGGCACAGCTGCAGCAGGGCACGGGTCCGCTCACCGTCTCGGTGGAGCATCCCACGGGCGAGTTCAGCGTCACGCTGGACAGCGACCCGGCCCATCCCGACGTAGTGACCAAGGCGGCCCTGCTGCGCACGGCGCGCCTGCTGATGCGTGGCGAGGTCATGGTGCCGCGCTCGGTCTGGGACGGCCGCAGGCAGGACTGAAGAAACAGCGCAGGGGCTTGCCGGCCCCTGCGGTGCAAGGGGCGGGCCGCGCGCGCAGATGCGGTATCCGCCAGGCTGAGAGACAGTGGAAGAGACAAGTCATGACATCCGTCCAGAAGGACGCCGCAGCAACCGGCGTCAATGTGCAGACCCTGCTCAACGAGCACCCGTTTTCGGGATTCCAGTGGGTGATCTTTGCGCTGTGTTTCCTGATCGTTCTGCTCGATGGCTTTGATACGGCGGCCATCGGCTATATCGCGCCCTCGCTGATCACCGAATGGGGCGTGAGCAAGCCCGCGCTGGCGCCCGTGCTCAGCGCTGCGCTGTTCGGCCTGGCCGCAGGCGCGATCTTCTCGGGCCCGCTGGCCGACCGCCTGGGCCGCAAGACCGTGCTCGTGGGCTCGGTCGCGGTGTTTGCCGTGGCCTGCCTGGGTTCCGGCTTTTCCCCCGACATCTGGACCCTGGCCGTGCTGCGCTTCGTCACCGGCCTGGGCCTGGGCGCCGCCATGCCCAATGCCGTCACGCTGATGAGCGAGTACTGCCCTGATTCGCGCCGTGCCACGCTGACCAACGCCATGTTTTGCGGATTTCCGCTGGGCGCGGCCTTCGGCGGCTTTCTGGCGGCCTGGATGATCCCGCATTTCGGCTGGCGCAGCGTGCTCATCCTGGGCGGTGCCGCGCCGCTGCTGCTGCTTGTGGCCCTGGTCGTGCTGCTGCCTGAATCCGTGCGCCACATGGTGGCCAACAACTACCCGGCCGATCGCATCCGCAAGGTGCTGGCGCGCATTGCCGGTGATGCCGTGCAGGGCGTGCAGCGTTTCGTGCTGACCGAGGCCAGGCCCGAGGCCCAGGCCGGCAGCGGCATGGGCGTGGTGCTGTCGCGCCAGTACCGCGTGGGCTCGGTGATGCTGTGGATCGCCTACTTCATGGGCCTGGTCATCTTCTACGCGCTGATGAACTGGATGCCCGTGCTGTTCAAGGAAGCGGGCCTGGACCCCAAGACCGGCACCCTGGTGGCGGCGCTGTTCCCGCTGGGCGGCGTGGGCGCCGTGCTGTTCGGCTGGCTCATGGACCGCTTCAATGCCAACCGCATCATCGCCATCGGCTATGCGCTGACGGCGGCCTCCATCTGGTGGATAGGCCAGACGGCCGGCCACCTGGGCTGGCTGGTGGTGGCCGTCTTCCTGGCCGGCACCATCATGAACACCGCCCAGTCGTCCATGCCGGCGCTGGCCGCCGCCTTCTATCCGACACGCGGCCGCGCCACGGGCGTGGCCTGGATGCTGGGCATCGGGCGCTTCGGCGGCATCGCGGGCTCCTTCCTGGTGGCCGAGCTGTCGGCGCGCCACATGGCCTTCAGCGAGATCTTTGCCGTGGTGGCCATTCCTGGCGTGATCGCCATGGCCGCCCTCATCATCAAGCAGTACAGCAGTCCCGAGCCGCAGGGCGGCGCGGTGCCTGCCACGCCCCTTCATTGACACATTTCCACCCCATAAAGACGCAGGAGACCCTCCGATGATCATCGACGTACACGGCCACTACACCACCGCGCCCGCGGCCCTGGGCGCCTGGCGCGACCTGCAGATCGCGGGACTCAAGGACCCGTCCAAGGCCCCGCGGGCCAGCGAGCTGAAGATCAGCGACGACGAGATCCGCGAGACCATCGAGACCAACCAGCTCAAGCTGATGAAGCAGCGCGGCTCCGATCTCACCATCTTCAGCCCGCGCGCCAGCTTCATGGCGCACCACATCGGCGACTTCGAGACATCGAGCACCTGGGCCGCCATCTGCAACGAGCTGTGCTACCGCGTCAGCCAGCTGTTCCCCGATCACTTCATCCCGGCCGCCATGCTGCCGCAGTCGCCCGGGGTGGACCCCAAGACCTGCATTCCCGAGCTGGTCAAGTGCGTGGAGCAGTACGGCAACGTGGGCATCAACCTGAACCCCGATCCGTCAGGCGGCCACTGGACCTCGCCCCCGCTGTCGGACCGCTCCTGGTACCCCATCTACGAAAAGATGGTGGAGTACGACATCCCGGCCATGGTCCACGTCTCCACCAGCTGCAACGCGTGCTTCCACACCACGGGCGCCCACTATCTGAATGCCGACACCACGGCCTTCATGCAGTGCCTGACCAGCGACCTGTTCAAGGACTTCCCCACGCTCAAGTTCCTGATCCCCCATGGCGGCGGTGCCGTGCCCTACCACTGGGGCCGTTTCCGCGGCCTGGCGCAGGAACTCAAGAAGCCGCTGCTGGACGAGCACCTGCTCAACAACATCTTCTTCGACACCTGCGTCTACCACCAGCCGGGCATCGACCTGCTGACCAAGGTGATCCCGGTCAAGAACATCCTGTTTGCCAGCGAGATGATCGGTGCCGTGCGCGGCATCGATCCGACCACGGGCCACTACTACGACGACACCAAGCGCTACATCGAGGCCACGGCCAACCTCACCGAAGAAGAGCGCTACCAGGTCTACGAAGGCAACGCGCGCCGCGTGTTCCCGCGCCTGGACGCCGCCCTCAAGCAAAAGGGCCTGTAAGCAGGCCGCCACCACAGATCAAGGAGAACACCATGTACGAACTCGGTGTGGTTTACCGCAACATCCAGCGCGCCGACCGCGCGGCCGCCGACGGCCTGGCCGCCCTGGGCTCGGCCACCGTCCACGAGGCCATGGGCCGCGTGGGCCTGCTCAAGCCCTATATGCGTCCCATCTACGCGGGCCAGCAGGTCTCGGGCACGGCCGTCACCGTGCTGCTGCAGCCCGGCGACAACTGGATGATGCATGTGGCCGCAGAGCAGATCCAGCCCGGCGACATCGTGGTCGCGGCCGTGACCTCGGAATGCACGGACGGCTACTTCGGCGACCTGCTGGCCACCAGCTTCCAGGCGCGCGGCGCGCGTGCACTGATCATCGATGCCGGCGTGCGCGACGTGAAGACGCTGCAGGAAATGAACTTCCCCGTGTGGAGCCGCGCCATCTCCTCCAAGGGCACGATCAAGGCCACGCTGGGCTCGGTCAACATCCCCGTGGTCTGCGCAGGCATGTGGGTCACGCCCGGCGACGTGATCGTGGCCGACGATGACGGCGTGGTCTGCGTGCCCGCCGCCAAGGCCGCCGAAACCCTGGCTGCCGCGCAAAAGCGCGAGAGCTTCGAGGGCGAGAAGCGCGCCAAGCTGGCTTCCGGCGTGCTGGGCCTGGACATGTACAAGATGCGCGAGCCGCTCGAAAAGGCCGGCCTTCGTTACATCGATTGAAGGAGGGAATATGAGCGCTTTTGAAAAGACCCCCGGCTGGCTGGACTGGTACGCCGGCCCCTCCAAGCCCAAGTTCCAGGTGCCCGCAGGCGCTGTCGATGCCCACTGCCACGTCTTCGGCCCCGGCGATGAATTCCCGTTCGCGCCCGAGCGCAAGTACACGCCCTGCGATGCCAGCAAGCAGCAGCTGTTCGCGCTGCGCGACCACCTGGGCTTTGCGCGCAACGTCATCGTGCAGGCCACCTGCCACGGCGCCGACAACCGCGCCATGGTCGATGCCTGCAAGGCCGCCAACGGCAAGGCGCGCGGCGTGGCCACGGTGCGCCGTAGCGTGACCGACGAGGAACTGCAGGAACTGCACGCCGCCGGCGTGCGCGGCGTGCGCTTCAACTTCGTCAAGCGCCTGGTGGACTTCACGCCCAAGGACGAGCTGATGGAGATCGCGGGCCGCATCGCCAAGCTCGGCTGGCATGTGGTCATCTACTTCGAGGCCGTGGACCTGCCCGAGCTGTGGGATTTCTTCACCAGCCTGCCCACCACCGTGGTCGTGGACCACATGGGCCGCCCCGACGTGAGCAAGCCCGTGGACGGGCCCGAGTTCGAGCTGTTCCTCAAGTTCATGCGCGAGCACCAGAACGTCTGGAGCAAGGTCAGCTGCCCCGAGCGCCTGTCCGTCACCGGCCCCAAGGCGCTGGACGGCGAGCAAAATGCCTACCGTGACGTGGTGCCCTTCGCCCGCCGCGTGGTCGAGGAATTCCCCGACCGCGTGCTGTGGGGAACCGACTGGCCCCACCCCAATCTGAAGGACCACATGCCCGACGACGGTCTGCTGGTCGATTTCATCCCGCACATTGCACCGACTGCCGAGCTGCAGAAGAAGCTGCTGGTCGACAACCCCATGCGTCTGTACTGGCCCGAAGAAGCCTGATGGCGACCATGTCCGGCCTGGGTGCCGGACATATTCAAGGAGATATCCATGGCATTGGACAAACCCTATCTGGACGTGCCCGGCACCATCATTTTTGATGCCGAGCAGTCCCGCAAAGGCTACTGGCTCAACCAGTTCTGCATGTCGCTGATGAAGGCCGAGAACCGCGAGCGCTTCAAGGCCGACGAGCGTGCCTACCTGGACGAATGGGCCATGAGCGAGGAACAGAAGCAGGCCGTGCTGGCCCGCGACCTCAACTGGTGCATGCGCACGGGCGGCAACATCTACTTCCTGGCCAAGATCGGCGCCACGGATGGCAAGAGCTTCCAGCAAATGGCCGGCTCCATGACCGGCATGTCGGAAGAGGAATACCGCAACATGATGGTGAGCGGAGGCCGTTCGGCCGAAGGCAACCGCCGCGTGGGCGAGGAGGGCGATGCCCAGGCCCACCGCCAGCCGCAGGGCAAGGCCGGCAGCGTGGACAAGAACAACAAGGAAGGCAACTGAAATGGCGCGCATCACCGCATCCGTCTACACCTCGCATGTGCCCGCCATCGGCGCGGCCATGGACCTGGGCAAGGTGGGCGACCCCTATTGGCAGCCGCTGTTCAAGGGCTTCGAGCACTCGCGCCAATGGCTCAAGGACAACAAGCCCGACGTGATCTTCCTGGTCTACAACGACCACGCGACCGCGTTCAGCCTGGACTTCATCCCGACGTTTGCCATCGGCACGGCCGCGGAATACCAGCCCGCCGACGAAGGCTGGGGCCCGCGCCCCGTGCCCAAGGTCATCGGCCATCCGGAACTGGCCAGCCACATTGCGCAGTCGGTGATCCAGCAGGACTTCGACCTGACCATCGTCAACAAGATGGACGTGGACCACGGCCTGACCGTGCCGCTGTCGCTGATGTGCGGCGAGCAGGACGCGCGCACGGGCGCCTGGCCCTGCCCGGTGATTCCGTTTGCCGTCAACGTGGTGCAGTACCCCGTGCCGTCGGGCCAGCGCTGCTTCAACCTGGGCCGCGCCATCCGCCGCGCCGTGGAAAGCTTCGACGAAGACCTGAACGTGCAGATCTGGGGCACGGGTGGCATGAGCCACCAGCTGCAGGGCGCGCGTGCGGGCCTGATCAACAAGGAGTGGGACAACCGCTTCCTGGACCTGCTGATCGAGAACCCTGCCGGCCTGGCCAAGATGCCGCATATCGACTACGTGCGCGAGGCCGGCTCCGAAGGCATCGAGCTGGTGATGTGGCTGATCGCGCGCGGCGCCATGGCCGATGTGGACGGCCCCGCGCCGCTGCCCAAGGTCAACCACCGCTTCTACCATGTGCCGGCATCGAACACCGCTGTCGGACATCTCATCCTGGAGAACGGCTGAGGCCCCCACGTTCATCACTGCGTGTATTCACTGCCCCCCGAGGGGGCCTTCGCCTCCTTGAGGCGGCTCTACGGAGACTCATATGAGCAACAAGACCATCAAAGTCGCCCTGGCGGGCGCCGGTGCCTTCGGCATCAAGCACCTGGACGGCATCAAGAACATCGACGGCGTGGAAGTCGTCTCCCTGGTGGGCCGCGAGCTGGCCAAGACCCAGGAAGTGGCCGACAAGTACGGCATCCAGCATGTGACCACCGAGCTGGCCGACAGCCTGGCCCTGCCCGAGGTGGATGCCGTCATCCTGTGCACGCCCACGCAGATGCACGCCGCCCAGGCCATCGAATGCCTGAAGGCCGGCAAGCATGTGCAGGTGGAGATCCCGCTGGCAGACAGCCTCAAGGACGCCCAGGCCGTGGCCGATCTGCAAAAGCAGACCGGCCTGGTGGCCATGTGCGGCCACACGCGCCGCTTCAACCCCAGCCACCAGTGGGTGCACAAGAAGATCGCGGCCGGCGAGTTCAACATCCAGCAGATGGATGTGCAGACCTACTTCTTCCGCCGCACCAACATGAACGCGCTGGGCCAGGCCCGCAGCTGGACCGATCACCTGCTGTGGCACCATGCCGCCCACACCGTGGACCTGTTCGCCTACCAGGCCGGCAGCCCCATCGTGAAGGCCAACGCCGTGCAAGGCCCCATCCACCCGGAACTGGGCATTGCCATGGACATGAGCATCCAGCTCAAGGCCGCCAATGGCGCCATCTGCACGCTGAGCCTGTCGTTCAACAACGACGGCCCGCTGGGCACCTTCTTCCGCTACATCGGTGACACCGGTACCTATATCGCGCGCTATGACGACCTCGTCAACGGCAAGGAAGAGAAGATCGACGTTTCCAAGGTCGACGTGTCCATGAACGGCATCGAGCTGCAGGACCGCGAGTTCTTCGCCGCCATCCGCGAAGGCCGCGAGCCCAATTCCAGCGTGGCCCAGGTGCTGCCCTGCTATCAGGTCCTGCACGATCTGGAAAAACAGCTCACCCCCTGAGCCGCTTCGCGTCTTCCCCCTGAAAGGGGGACGACACCCTCGGTGCGGGGCGGCCCTTCCTCGGTGTCTCTGAGTTGGGCCGCGCCAGTTTTACGCGTATTTGATCGTAGGAGAGCGATGCCACTTGGGCGTGGCACGACGATCATGTTTCCACCCGGAGTACCGCAATGACCGATTCCTCCTCCAGCAGCCGGGAAGACGTGCCCGAGGCGTCCAATCGCCTCGGGATCGACGGCATAGAGTTCATCGAGTACACGACCAGCCAGCCCCAGGCCCTGGGCCAGGTGCTGGAGGGGCTGGGCTTTCGCCCCGTGGCGCGGCACCGCTCGCGCGAGGTGACGCTGTACCGGCAGGGGGACATGAACCTGGTGGTCAATGCGGGCGCTGCCGATGCGCTGGCCCATGCCGCCTCGGACGGGCAGCCCGTCATCTCGGCCGTGGCGCTGCGCGTGCAGGATGCCCTGCAGGCGCATACGCGCTGCATCGAGCTGGGAGCCTGGGCGGCGCCCAGCCAGGCCCAGGCGATGGAGCTGCATATTCCGGCCATCCACGGCCCGGGTGGCAGCCGCTTCTACTTTGTCGATCGATGGCAGGAGTTCTCCATCTATGACATCGATTTCAAGCCCGTTGCCGGGGCCGATCCCCATCCGCCGGCGCTGGCCGGCCTGGGCTATTTCGGCGTGGTCCAGTACATAGGGCGTGGCCGCAGCGCCGACTGGATCACCTACTTCGAACGCATGTTCGACTTCCACCTGCTGCCCGATGCGCAGCGCTTCGGCATCCTGCCCAAGGGCAAGCTCATGCGCAGTCCCTGCAAGCGCTTCCTGTGGCAGCTCATCGAGCCCGATCCGGGCCTGGAGTGGGACGACATGCCCGAGCGCCTGCAGCGCATCGGCCTGGGCACCACCGACGTGCCTGCTGCCGTGCAGGCCTTGCGCCAGCGCGGCGTGGAGTTCGTGGAATCGAGCCGCCTGCACCCCGATGACCGCGGCGCGCTCACGCGCAACGCCATGGGTACCGTGGTGTTCGAGCTGGTGCACCGCGACGCCTAGCGCAAAGCCTGGCGCGCCGCCGTCCGATTCAACCGCCGATACACACAACGATCCTGGAGGGCAACATGGGCTTGCTGGACAGCTATGGCATGGACACCATCACTCTGAATGGCTCGCTGGAGGCCAAGCTCGACGCCATCCGGCGCGCGGGCTTCACCCAGGTCATGCTCAGTGCGCGCGACCTGGCCGGCCACCCCGGCGGCGTCAAGGCGGCTGCGGCGGCGGTGCGCGCCAGCGGCCTGCGGCCCACGGGCTTTCAGGTGCTGCGCGACTTCGAGGGCCTGTCCGACCATCTGCACCACTACAAGGTGGACATCGCCAAATCCATGCTGGAGATGTGCGCCGAGATCGGCAGCCCCGTGCTGCTGGCCTGCTCGTCCACCTCGCGCCATGCCACGGGCGATCTCGACGTGATTGCGCGCGACCTGCGCAAGCTGGCCATGCTCGGCATTCCGCTGGGCGTGAAGATCGCCTACGAGGGCCTGTCCTGGGGCCGCAACGTCAACGAATTCACCACCAGCTGGGACGTGGTCTGCCGCGCCGACATGTCCAACCTGGGCATCGGCCTGGACTCCTTCCACATCCTGGCTGCCAAGACGCCGCTGGATGCGCTGGAGCTGATCGACCGCGACAAGATCTTCCTGGTGCAGCTGTCCGACTTCATGTGGCATGACGCGCCCACCTTCGAAGAGCGCATGGCCACGGCGCGCACCTTCCGCGTGTTTCCGGGCGAGGGCGTGCACAGCGAGCGCCTGGCCGACCTGGTGCTGCGCCTGGACCGCCTGGGCTACCGTGGCGACTACAGCTTCGAGGTCTTCAACGACGACTACCAGCAACTGCCGCTGGACACCGTGGCCGAGCGCGCGCGCCGCAGCGCGCAGTGGCTCAACGACGACGTGCTGCACCGGCCCGTGCCGCTGCCAGCCTGGGCGCGCACGGGCGTGCGGGGCGCTGCGGTTTGACGGCAAAATCGTTGTGCGAATGCACTGCAAGGGAGCGCCGGCCGCTCCCTTTCTTCTTTTCCCTGTGAGCCACCATGACCAACCTGTCCACACGAAACCTGGGTCCCTTCTCCGTCAGCGCCGTCGGCCTGGGCTGCATGAACCTCAGCCACGCCTATGGCCATCCGCCGTCGCCCGAGCAGGGCAAGGCCGTGCTGCATGCGGCGCTGGACGCCGGTGTCACGCTGTTCGACACGGCGGCGCTGTATGGCTTCGGCGCCAATGAATCCCTGGTCGGCCCCGTGCTCAAGTCCCACCGCAACCACATCACCCTGGCCAGCAAATGCGGCATGGCCGGCGTGCGCGGCGACGACGGCGTGGTGCGCCGCGTGATCGATGGCCACCCCAGGACCCTGCGCCGCAATTGCGAAGACAGCCTGCAGCGCCTGGGCACCGATGTCATCGACCTCTACTACCTGCACCGCTGGGACCGCCGCGTGCCCATCGAGGAATCGGTGGGCGAGATGTCGCGCCTGGTGGAAGAGGGCAAGGTGCGCGCCCTGGGCCTGTCCGAGATCGGCGCCGACGCGCTGCGCCGCGCCCATGCCACCTTCCCCATCGCCGCGCTGCAAAGCGAGTATTCGCTGTGGTCGCGCAATGCCGAGCTGGGCACGCTGCAGGCCTGCAAGGAACTGGGCATTGCCTACGTGGCCTTCAGCCCGCTGGGCCGCGCCTTCCTCACCGGCAAGCTCCAGGAGGTCGAGGGCCTGGTCAAGGGCGATATCCGCGCCGCCATGCCGCGCTTTGCGCCCGAGGCCTATGCGAAGAACCTGCAGCTGCTCGCGCCCATGCAGTCCATTGCCGAGCGCGCCGACTGCACGCTGGCCGAGCTGGCCATCGCCTGGGTGCTGCATCAGGGCGAGCATGTGATTGCCCTGCCGGGCACCACCAGCGTGGACCACCTGCACGAAGACCTGCGCGGCGGCGCCGTGCGCCTGGACGCTGCCCTGCTGGCCGAACTGGACGACCTCTTCAAGCCCGAGCGCATCCAGGGCGATCGCTATGCCGTGGCCTCGCAGCGCGAGGTGGATACGGAAAAGTACGCGTTCGAGACCGTCTGAACACGCCGCAGGCCGCTCATGGCATGGATGCGGCCAGGTCGAATGGCGCCGTGGGCGTGCCCTGGTGGAAGCGCATCTGCCAGCCCCGCGCCGTGCGCAGCCAGACCGAGGAGCGCAGCGTATGCCGGCCGGCCGTTCCATCCTCGGCCACGCTGGCCGAGCGGTAGGTCAGCAGCGCGCTGTCCGGTCCCAGGCACGCCAGCGCAAAGCCGCCTGACACCAGCCGGGCAGGGGCCCCTGCTGGCAAGGCGGCCACCAGGCCGTCCACGGTGGCGGCCCGGTCGTGCATGCCGCCCGATCGGCCGAATTCCAGGAAGTCTTCATGCAGCAGCGCCTGCAGCTGGCCTGCGTCCGATCGCACCTGCGGATCGTGCAGCCGCACTTCCAGTGCCTGCAGATGCTGCAGCAGATGGTCGTCGCCGCCATGCATGTCCAGGCCAGGAAGTTGCGCCATGGCCGTGTTGTTCACCATCAGATCAGATCCCGCATGGCCTGCGCCGTCTCGCGCAGCATGGGCAGCACGCGCGCCACGGCGTCCTTGCCGGTTTCGCGGCCCATGGGCATGGTGATGTTGAGGGCGCCGGCCAGCGCGCCGTGGCGGTCGCGCAGCGGCACGGCAATGCCGCGCGAGTCCAGGTTCAGCTGCTGCTCGCACAGGGCCCAGTCCTGGGTGCGGATCAAGGCCAGCTCGCGGCGCATTTCGGCGGGGCAGGTGATGGTGTGCGAGGTGAAGACCGTCAGCGCGCGGTTGTCCAGCCAGTGCTCCAGCTCGGCGTCGCTGCGCATGGACAGCATCAGCATGCCGGCCGCCGTGACCTGGGCCGGCACGCGCGCGCCCAGCACATAGCCGGTGTTCATGTTGCGGTTGGGTCCGTTGCGCGCGATGTAGACCACCTCGTCGTCGTCCAGCACAGCCAGGTAGGCGGTTTCATGGGTGCCGGCGGCCACGCGCTGCAGGAACGGCTGGACGATGCGCGGCAGCCGCGCCGACTCCAGGTACGACTGCCCCAGCCGCAGCACGCGCGGCGTGAGCCAGAACAGCTTGCCGTCCCCCGCCACGTAGCCCATGTGCTGCAGCGTCAGCAGGTAGCGCCGCGCGGCGGTGCGCGTCATGCCCGTGCGCTGGCCGGCCTCGGCGGCCGTCATGCGCGGGTGGGCGTCGTCAAAGGCTTCGATGATCGATACGCCGCGTTCCAGTCCGGCAATCCAGTCGCGCTGGGCGAGGGTGGAAGGTGTTGTCATGACGGTTTTGATTTTTCCGGATTAACCCTGGGTGCGTGCGATTATCGAACAGCGCCGTGCGATCAGCGCACATGCCTTTCGAAATTGGCTTGGGCGCATCCATAGGCGGGAACTACATTTTTTACATCCCGCCGGCCTGGCCGCAAGCATCGGGCAGGGGCCTTTTCTACATGGAGGAGACAACACATGAGCGCAACCCCGATACACACACAGCCCACCGGGCACCAGCCGCGCAAGGCCGCCACCAGCGGCTGGATAGGCTCGGCCCTGGAGTACTACGACTTCTTCATCTACGCCACGGCGGCTGCGCTGATCTTTCCGCAGATCTTCTTTCCGCAGGGTGATCCGGCGATTGCCATCATCGCCTCGCTGGCCACCTATGGCGTGGGCTATGTGGCGCGGCCCATCGGCGCCTTTGTGCTGGGCCACCTGGGCGATACGCACGGGCGCAAGCAGGTGCTGGTGTGGTGCATGTTCCTGATGGGCTTTTCCACCATCGCCGTGGGCCTGCTGCCCACCTATGACCAGGTCGGCCTGTGGGCGCCCGCGCTGCTGGTGCTGATGCGGCTGATCCAGGGCTTTGCGGTGGCCGGCGAGATCTCGGGCGCCAGCTCCATGATCCTGGAGCATGCCCCGTTCGGGCGGCGCGGCTTCTTCGCCAGCTTCACGCTGCAGGGCGTGCAGGCCGGCCAGATCCTGGCAGCGGCCGTGTTCCTGCCGCTGGCGCACTACATGCCTCCCGAGCAGTTCAACAGCTGGGGCTGGCGCATTCCCTTCATCCTGAGCTTCGTCGTCATCATCGCGGGCTGGATCATCCGCCGCGAGGTCAACGAGACCCCGGCCTTCACGGCAGCAGGGCGCAGCGAGGCGCGTCCGCGTTCGCCCGTGGTCGAGGCCTTCCGCCACCATTCGCCCGACATGCTGCGCGTGGTCTGCATGGCGCTGATGAACGTGATCCCCGTGGTGGCCACCATCTTCGGTGCCGCCTATGCGGTGCAGCCCGCCTACGGCATCGGCTTCGCCAAGGACATGTACCTGTGGATTCCCGTGGTGGGCAACATCGTCGCGGTGCTGGTGATCCCCATGGTGGGCAACCTGTCCGACCGCATCGGCCGGCGCCCGCCCATCATCTTCGGCGCGCTGCTGTCGGGCCTGCTGGCCATCGGCTACCTCTACGCCATCAGCGAACGCAACATGCCGCTGGCCTTCGCCATGTCCATCCTGATGTGGGGCGTGGTCTACCAGGGCTACAACGCGGTGTTCCCCAGCTTCTACCCCGAGCTGTTCCCCACCCGCACCCGTGTCTCGGCCATGGCCATCTCGCAGAACGTGGGCACGGCCATCACCGCCATGCTGCCCGCGCTGTTCACGGCCGTGGCGCCTCCGGGTGCGCACAACATCTGGCTGACCGTGGGCCTGATCGCCTTCGGCATCACCGTGGTGGCCGCCCTGGCCGCGTGGAGCGCCCGCGAGACCTACCGCGTGCGCATGGAAGACCTGGGCGAGGCCGGTGCGCAGCCCGTGGCAGCTGCCGAGTACGACCGCCTGCGCAACCAGGCCCTGGCCCAGTCCGGCCGCTGAATCCTGCAACCCAAGGCATCCGAAGGCCCCAGGAAATGATTTCCGGAAAAACCACCCTCATCGCGCACATCGGCGACCCGACCGAGACCTTCAAGTCGCCCATGATCTACAACCCGTGGTTCGACAGCCGGGGCATTGATGCCTGCGTCGTGCCCATGGGCGTGAAGGCGGCGCATTTCGCCGGCGACTTTGCCGCCATCATGCGTTTCACCAACCTGCGCGGCGCGCTGATCACCATGCCGCACAAGGTGTCCGTGGTGGACCTGGTGCACGAGGTCACGCCCGCCGTGCACATTGCAGGCGCCTGCAATGCCGTGCTGCGGCGCGAGGACGGCACGCTGCTGGGCGACCAGTTCGACGGCGCGGGCTTTGTGCGCGGCGTGCTGCGCAAGGGGCGGCAGCTGCAGGGCGCGCGGGTGCTGATTTCCGGGGCGGGTGGAGTGGGCTCGGCGATTGCCGCCTCGCTGGCGGCGGCCGGCGTGGGCGAGCTGATGCTGTTCGACACGCGGGACGAGAGCGCGCAGGCCCTGGCCGGGCGGCTCGCTGCCTACTACCCGAGGATGAAGGTGGGCACGGGCTCCAGGGACCCGCAGGGCTTTGACGTGGTCGTCAACGCCACGCCGCTGGGCATGAAGGACGATGACCCGCTGCCGTTCGATGTGCAGCGCATCGCGCCCGCCACCTTTGTGGGCGAGGTGGTGATGAAGTCCGAGTTCACGCCGCTGCTGCGCGCCGTGCGCGACAAGGGCTGCGACTTCCAGGTGGGCACGGACATGCTGTTCGAGATGATTCCCGCCTACCTCGAATTCTTCGGCTTCGGCAGCGCCACGCCCGACCAGCTGCGCGCCACCGCCCACATCTCCTACTGATCCAGCCGACAGACAACCGGCCCTGAATGCGTCCAGGGCAGGGCGCAGCCACGCCCGAAAAAGCATTTTTCACAGAGAAGGAGACAAGACCATGCAACAGCAAATGCACCAGACACCGCGAGTGCCGCAGCGCGGGGCCCTTCGCATCCTGGCCCTGACCACCGTGCTGGGCGCCTGGGGCGCGGGTGCCCAAGCCCAGTCCTCGGTCACCATCTACGGCAGCGTGGACCAGTACATCAACCACATGCGCAGCAGCTCGGGCGCATCCATGACCACGCTGGAGGACGGTGCCCTGCTGCGCAGCCGCCTGGGCTTTCGCGGGCAGGAAGACCTGGGTGGCGGCCTGTACGCGAAGTTCCAGCTGGAGATGGGCATCAACGCCGACAACGGCACGCAGGCCGACAGCACGCGCGGCTTCGACCGCCAAAGCTGGGTGGGCCTGGGCGGCGGCTGGGGCGAGGTGCGGCTGGGCCGGCAGAACACCGTGATCTTCGGGCGCGGCGACTACATCGACTTCACCTCGCGCACCTTGGGATCGATGGTCAACAACTTCGGCGTGCCCTCGCGCTTCGACAACGACATCTCCTACACCTCGCCGCGCATGGCCGGCTTCCTGTTCGAGGCCCACTACGCCATGGCCGAGACCGGTGCTCCAGCGCGCCAGGCCATCTACCAACTGGGCCTGGACTACCTGAACGGCCCCTACCGCGTGGGCTATGCAGGCCTGTATGCGCGTGCGCCGCAGAGCGCGGCCTATACCGACGCGGTCCGCTACGACAACCTCTACGCCAACTACGACTACGGCAAGGGCAAGGTCCAGCTGGCCTTTGTGCGGTCCAACAACAGCACGGCAGGCTCGGCGGGCAACAACACGGGCACGGTGCTGGGCAATGTGGGCGGGCTGGTGGCGGGCACGAACACCGACGTGCGCCGCTTCTACCGCGTCTGGCAGCTGTCGGCCGACTACCGCGTGACGCCGCAGCTGCGCGTGGGCGCACTGTGGGGCCGCATACAGGATGGCTCGGACAGCGGGCGCGGCGCATCGGGCGGCGCGGTCGCGGCCTACTACGACCTGTCCAAGCGCACCATGCTCTACGCGGTGGCCGAGCAGTTGAAGAACGACCGCAATGCGGGCTTTAGGCTGGCGGCCTCGGGCGGCATGAAGCCCAACTTCACATCGGCCGACGACGTCAACGGCCGCACCATCAAGGGCGTGCAGCTGGGCGTGCTGCACCGCTTCTGAGGGGGCATGCCATGGCACAGCTGCACCCGCTTCGCATTGCCGTGGCCGGCGCCGGCGCGATCGGCCAGGCCCATATCGCCGCCATCGGGGCCCAGGCGGATTGCCGCCTGTCCGCCATCGTGGACCCGGCGCCCGCAGCCCGGGAGCTTGCCCAAAGGGCCGGGGTGCCGCTGTGGCGCGACCTGGGCGAGCTGATCGCCCATGACCGGCCCGACGCCGTGGTGCTGGCCACGCCCAACCGACTGCATGCCCCGCAGGCGGCCCAGTGCATGCATGCGCGCTTGCCCATACTGCTGGAAAAACCCGTGACCGCCACCGTGGCCGAGGCCCAGCGCCTGGCCGCGCTGGCCGAGCGCAGCGGCGCCCGCGTGCTGGTGGGCCACCACCGCGCCCACAGCCCGATCATGGCGCGGGCCGCGGCCCTCATCGCCCAGGGGCGGCTGGGCCGCCTGGTGGCCGTGACCGGCGCGGCCCTGTTCTACAAGCCGGACGCCTATTTCGAGGAAGGCCCCTGGCGCCGCGAGGCCGGGGGCGGCCCCATCCTGCTCAACATGATCCACGAGGTCCACAACCTGCGCATGCTGTGCGGCGACATCGTGGCCGTGCAGGCCTTCGCCTCGCATGCCACGCGCGGTTTTGCCGTGGAAGACACGGTGGCCATCAACCTGCGCTTTGCCAGCGGTGCGCTGGGCAGCTTTGTGCTTTCGGACACGGCCGCCAGCGCGCGCAGCTGGGAGCAGACCTCGCAGGAGAACAAGGCCTATGCCAGCTATGAGGACGAAGACTGCTACCTGGTGGCGGGCACCTTCGGCTCGCTGGCCATACCGAGCATGCGGCTGAAGACCTATGCATCGGCCGGCCAGCGCTCCTGGAATGAGCCATTCGACCTGGATGTGGCCGCCGTGGAGCGCGAAGACCCGCTGGTGCGCCAGATGGCGCATTTCGCGCAGGTGGCGCGCGGCCTGGCGCAGCCTCTGGTCAGCGTGCACGACGGCCTGCGCAACCTGCAGATCACCGAGGCCATTGCAGAGGCTGCCCGCATGGGCGCCGCCATCGACACCACGGCGTGACCCGGACATCACCGGCGCGCCATCCTCCATCCATGACATCAAGCCACGGAGCCTCCATGAAAAAGATCCTGATGCTGCACGGCATCAACCACAACATGTTCGGCCAGCGCGACCCCGCCCAATACGGCACGGTCACGCTGGCCGAGATCGACGCCTCGCTGCGCAGCCTGGGCAGCCAGCTGGGCTGCGAGGTGGACAGCTTCCAGACCAATTGCGAAGGCGCCATGTGCGATCGCATCCACCAGGGCTTTCGGGACGGCGTCGATGGCGTGCTCATCAACGCCGGCGCCTGGACGCACTACAGCTACGGCATCCGCGACGCGCTGGCCATGCTCACCGTGCCCGTGGTGGAGATCCACATGAGCAACATCCATGCGCGCGAGCCCTTCCGCCACCACTCGGTGTTTGCCGACATCGTCCGGGGCCAGATCTGCGGCTTCGGCGCGGACAGCTATCTGCTGGGCCTGCGGGCCGTGCTGTCCGCCGTCGCATAGGATGCATGGCGCGCAACTGGCCATGTATCGTCCTTCGAACTCCCTCGCTCGACGCGCCGCATGCCGTGACCAGGCTTCATTGAGATGAACTTCGCTGATCCCGGCCCGCGCCGCTCCGTTTCCTTTCTCCTGCTGCTGCCGCTGCTGCTGGCCGCGCAGCCGGTCGCCACCGATGGCTATCTGCCGGCGTTGCCCGAGATCGCGCGCGACCTGGGCTCGGCCAGCAGCAGCCTGACCGTGTTCATGCTGGCCTTCGGTGTCGCCCAGCTGGTGTGCGGGCCGCTGGCCGACCGCTTCGGGCGCCGGCCCGTTCTGCTGACGGGTTTGGCCTGCTACACGGCAGCGGCGGCAGGCTGTGCGCTGGCGGGCAGCGCGGACGCACTGGTGGCCTGGCGCGCCGTGCAGGGCGCGGCCATGGCGGCCATCCTGGTGTGCGCACGGGCTGCGGTGCGCGACCTGTATCCGGCCCATGAAGGGCCGCGCATCATGGCCCGCGGCCTCACAGGCCTGGGGCTGGTGGCCCTGGTGGCGCCGATTGCCGGTGCATGGGGAGTCCAGGCCACGGGCTGGCGCTGGGTGCTGGTGGCGATGGGCGTCTACTCGCTGGCTTTGCTGGCACTGTGCTGGCGCACTTTCAGCGAGACGCGGCAAGCGCCGGCGGAGTCTGCCCCGGTCCTCGCATCCGTACCCGCATCCGTATCCGCTGGCGGTGTGCGCCAGGTGATCGCCGACCCCGGCTTTTGCGCCTGGACGGCACTGGCCGCAACCACCTACGGCGGCATCTTCTGCTTTTTGCTGCTGTCGCCGATGGTGTACGTCGACCTGTTCGGCCTGTCGCCCGTGCTCTACGGCTGGATTCCAGCGGGCGGCTCGCTGGTCTACATCCTCGGCATCACATGGTGCCGGCGCCTGCTGTCGCGCCACGGGCCGGTGCGCACGGTGCAGCTGGGCGCTTCGCTCAGTCTGCTGGGGCCGTGCATCCAGATCGCCGGCTGCGTGCTGGCGCCGGCCTCGCCCTTTCCACTGCTGCTGGGGCACGCGGTGTATGCACTGGGCCATGGCCTGCACCAGCCTTGCGGCCAGGCGGGCGCGGTGGGGGGCCTGCCGCCGCAGCTGGCCGGGCGGGCCGTGTCGTGTTCGGGCTTCGCGATCATGTGCGTGGCCTTCTGCACCGGCCAGCTGGCGGCGCAATTTGTCGATCCGACGATGCGCCACGGTGCCTGGCCGATGGTGCTGCCCATGGCGCTGGCGGGCGTTGTGCTGGTCCTCATCGCCTTTGTCTGGCTGCCGCGGCTGTACCGGGTAGGGGCAGCGCAAAGGGTTCAGCCCCGGTCATGACACCGCTCATGCATCCGCGCGGTATTCCCCTCGATGCTTCATGAACCGGTGGTAGGACATGCGCAGGTGCAGCTGCATCACCTGGCGTGCCAGCTCCCCATCCCTGGCACGTATGGCGATCACCAGGTCGCAGTGGTGGTGCAGGCTTTGCACCAGCTCTTCGGGCGTGTAGATGTAGAACGACCGCTTGATGATCGGCATGTCGATCATCGTCGCCAGCATGGTCTTGAGGCGCGGCGAGCCCGATGCCTCGATCAGCGCGTGGTGAAAATCCCGGTTGGCTGACTGCACCTCGCCAATGCCGTCGTGGCCAGCGGCAATGCCGGCCTCCATGCGCTGGTTGCTGGCCTCCAGCTCATCGGCCAGCCCCTCGCCGCCGCGCGTGGCCGCGAGGAACGAGGCGTACGGCTCCAGCAGCATGCGCAGCTGGAAGGTCTCCTCCACATCCCAGTCGCTCCACTCCGACACGCGGATACCCTGGCCCGCGCCATCGGTGGCCAGGCCATCTTCCACCAGGCGGTGCAGCGCATTGCGCACCGGTGTGCGGCTCAGTCCCAGGTCGCGGGCAATGGGCTCCTCCTTGAGCTGTTCGCCGGGTCGGTAGTGGCCGCCGATGAGCCGCTGCCGCAGAACCTCGTACGCCTTGTCTTTCACGTTTTGCACTGTGTTTGCACCAAGTGGATGGGAGTGGTGCGCCGATTCTAGGTGACGGCGGAGGGACCCGTTTCGCTTCGCTTCATTCCGAAAAATACAAAACAAGTACAAATATTCGAAGTTCTACGGGAAATCTCTAGGAAGAAAAAGGAGATGCGCTCCGTAGACTGCGATGAATGTTTTAAATTTGTATTTTTATGAAGTTCGCAATACTGGGTGGTGGAATGGTCGGCGCCTGCTACATGCAGGCCTTTTTGGAGCAGGGGCACAGCCTGGTGGGCCTGTGCGAGCTGCAGCCCAACGCTGCGGTGGCCGACGCCGTGCAGGCCGCTGGCGCGCAGGTGCATGCCGCGCCCGGCGCCTGGCTGGCCGAGGCCGACGTGGTGGTGAGCGCCGTGTTCGGCACCGTGGCGCGCAGCCTGTTCGAGGCCTGCCTGCCCCATCTGCGCGATGGCGTGGTCTATGTGGACATGACCACGGCCGACCCGCAGGAGATGCGCGAATGCGGCGAGCTGGCCCGGCGCGTCGCCCAGGGCAGGGCGGTGCACTTCGTGGACGTGGCCATCACCGGCGCGGTCAACCTGGGCGGCAGCAAGACGCCGCTGCTCGTGGCCGGTGGCAAGGCCGGTTTTGTACAGGAATTGTTCTTGCCCCTTGGCGGCTCGGTTCGCGTGGTGGGCGGACAGCCGGGCGATGCCGCCGCGCTCAAGCTCCTGCGCAGCATCTACACCAAGGGGACCGAGGCGCTGGCCGTGGAGTGCCTGGTGACGGCCCAGCAGATGGGCCTGCGCGAGCAACTGCATGCCGTGCTGCAGGACATCGACGAGACACCGCTGCGCACACTGATGGAGTCCATGGTGCGCACGCACATCCCGCATTCCGCACGCCGCCGCAACGAGGTGGCCGAGGCCCGGCAGCAGATGGCCCGCAACGGCCTGGCGCCCATCGCCTTGACCGCCGTCGAGGCGCTGTTCGCCGACACGGCCCGGGCGCATGCGGTGCAGCCCTTCACCGGCACCTCCACCGACGAGGCCATCGATTGGCTGGGCCGCCACGTGCTCGCCAGCCGCCCCTGATCAACGTACCCCTGCGCCCACCGACACCACCAAAGGAGACATCCGCAATGACGACCCCGACCCGACGCCGCCTGGCCCTCGCCGGCCTGCTGGCACTGACCGCTGCCGCCATGGCTCCGGCCCATGCCCAGGGCACCTATCCGCAGCGACCCATCAGGTTCATCGTGCCCTTTCCGGCCGGTGGCGGCACCGACAACCTCACGCGGCTGGTCGGCACCAAGCTCACCGAGGCCCGTGGGTGGGCCATCGTGGTGGAGAACAAGCCCGGTGCCGGTGGCAACCTGGCTCTGGACCAGGTGGCCAAGGCCCCCGCCGACGGCCTGACCCTGGTGATGGCGCAGACCGACAACGTGGTGCTCAACCCGCTGCTGTACTCCAAGCTCACCTACAACCCCGACAAGGACCTGCGCGCCGTGGCCCTGGTCGCAGCCGGCCCGGCCGTGCTCGTGGTGAATGCCGATTCGCCGTACAAGTCCCTGGACGACATCGTCCAGGCGGCGAAGAAGGAGCCCGGGCGCCTGAGCTTTGCCACGCCGGGCACCGGCACCATTTCGCACCTCATCAGCGAGGCCTGGCAGAAAAGCTCGAATGTGAAGTTCACCCACGTGCCGTTTCGCGGCATGGCGCAGGCCATGCCCGACCTGCTGGGCGGGCGCATCGACATGTACATGGGCTCCATCCCCACGCTGCTGTCGCACATCCAGTCGGGCAAGGTGCGCGCCATCGGCGTGACCACCGCGAGCCGCTCCAAGCTGCTGCCCGACGTGCCGACCTACACCGAATCCGGCATCAAGGGCGTGGAGCTGGCCAGCGTGTGGGGCGTGATGGCCCCGGCCGGCACCTCCGACGCCATCGTCAGGCAGCTCAACGAAGCCATCAACAAGGTGGTGAACGCACCCGACACGGCCAGGAAGATCGCCGACTCCGGCGCCGAACTCATCACCGGCACACCGCAGGACATGGCCAGGCTCTACGCCAGCGACCGCGCACGCCTGGCACCCATCGTCAAGAGCTCTGGCACCACGCTCGATTGAGCGGCACGGCTTTCATTCCATCCACTCTGAGCACCACACCATGATCGGTCTTCAAATTCTGAAGCGGCAACGCGCTGTCAGCCTGGATATTGCCAGGCGCTATCTCGACGTGCCTGTTGCCAACGTCAGCGACTGCATGGCCCGCATGACGGCTGGCGGCGCGCGGCTGCGCCCCATGCACGGCGGCGGGCGCATGGCCGGCCCCGCGTTGACCATCAGGACCCGCCCGGGCGACAACCTCATGCTCCACAAGGCACTTCAACTGGCCAGCCCAGGTGACGTGATCGTGGTGGATGCGGGCGGCGACCTCACCAACGCACTCATCGGAGAAATCATGGTCGGAGACGCCATGCGTCGCCAGCTGGGCGGCATCGTGATCAACGGCGCGATCCGCGACGCGGCATGGATTCGTGCTGGCAGCTTCCCGGTATTCGCCGCGGGCGTCACGCACCGCGGACCCTACAAGGATGGCCCGGGCGAAATCAATGTGCCTATCGCCATCGATGGCATGGTGATCGAGCCCGGCGACCTCATGATTGGCGATGACGACGGCTTGCTGTGCGTACCCTATGCGCAGGCGCAGGCCCTGCTGGATGCAGCACATGGAAAACAGATGGTTGAGGCCAAGATGGTGGCCGACATCGCTGCCGGTACCTACAGCGCGCCATGGATCGACGAGACGCTCAAGCGTCTGGGCTGCCCGATTCAGCCGTAGCGCCGGCGCTGCAGCATCCAT
The DNA here is from genome assembly GCF_050907895.1 of Delftia sp. 11MD. Taxonomy (NCBI): domain Bacteria; kingdom Pseudomonadati; phylum Pseudomonadota; class Betaproteobacteria; order Burkholderiales; family Comamonadaceae; genus Delftia; species Delftia sp. 11MD. The sequence goes on from NZ_CP194333.1 coordinate 2,531,280, forward strand.
CCTGCACCCATTCATCACCCATCGCCCGTCCGCCTCAGACCTCGGCCAGCGCCTTCAGATGGCTTTCCAGGCCACCGGTGCCGCTGGCCGCGTTCACATGGTCGAAGTAGCCGTACCAGCCGCTGGCCTTGATGCCCGCCAGCAGGGCATCGCGCGCGGCGGTATCGGGAAAGCGCCAGATGCGCATATCTATATGCGGCAGGCTTGTTTGCGATAGCCGGGCTGGCCTTTAGGCTGGCGCGCTTTGACCACGCCATGTCCAGCTCCGTCGCAACTGTCCATTCCGATTCCCGTCCCGGCGCCTTTGCCATTTCATCCCAACCCGCCACGGCGTTGCACCTTGCCACGCCCGCCACGCTGGCGGCCGTGCTGGAGCAACTGTCCCCGGCCCAGGCCCGATGGGCGCGCGCCGCAGGCTTTGATGCGCAGCCGGGCCGCATCCTGCTGTTGCCCGGCATGCAGAGCGAAGTGCAGAGGGAAGGGCAGGGCGAGGGCACTGCCCTCGCTGGCGTGCTGGTCGGCGTGGACCCGGACCAGCCGCTGTGGCAGCTGGCCGGCCTGCCGCCTGCGCTGCCGCCCGGCACCTATGCGCTCGCCGATGCGGATGAGGCTCAGAGGCCGCATCTGCTCCTGGGCTGGGCACTGGGCGCATTGCCATCGACCCGCCAGGCGCGGCAGTCGGATGCGGCAACCGCTCCATCACTCGCTCTATCACTCGCTCGGTTGGTGGCAAGCCCCGATGAGCAGGCCGCCGTCGCGCCAATGGCCGCCGCCATTGGCGAGGTGCGGCGGCTGGTCAACCTGCCTGCCAACCAGCTGGGTCCCGAACAGCTGGCCCAGGCCGTGGCCGACCTGGCCGCGCGCCATGGCGCGCGCTACCGGCAATGGGTGGGCGACGAACTGCCTGCCGCAGGCTTTGCCCTGGTGCACGCCGTGGGTCGGGCGGCGTCCCAGGCGTCCCAGGCCTCCCAGGCGGCCCAGGCGCCGCGCGTGGCCGAGCTGACCTGGGGCGATGCCGCGCTGCCCCATGTGGTGCTCATCGGCAAGGGCGTGTGCTTTGACTCCGGCGGGCTGGACCTCAAGCCCGCCGCAGGCATGCGCTGGATGAAGAAGGACATGGGCGGCGCCGCACACGCCCTGGCCCTGGCCGATCTGCTGATGCAGGCGGGCCTGCCCATCCACCTGAAGCTGCTGGTGCCTGCGGTGGAGAACGCCGTGGGTGCCGGTGCGCTGCGGCCCGGCGACATCATCGAGGCCGGTGACGACCGGCGCGTGGAGATCGAGAACACCGATGCCGAAGGCCGGCTCCTGCTGGCCGATGCGCTGCACCACGCCATTCGCAGCGCGCCCACGCCGCCCGCGCTGCTGATCGACCTGGCCACGCTCACGGGCGCTGCGCGCACGGCGCTGGGGCCGGACCTGCCTGCGCTGTTCAGCAACCATGACGGCTGGGCCGATGCGCTGCTGGCCCAGGGCCGCGCGCAGGCCGACCCGCTGTGGCGCCTGCCCCTGTGGGCGCCGTACCGCCGCATGCTCCGTTCCGACCAGGCCGACCTGCTCAACGCCGCCAGCACGCCACAGGGCGGCGCCATCACGGCTGCGCTGTTCCTGGAGAGCTTTGTGCCGCCCGAGCTGCCCTGGCTGCACCTGGACCTGTTCGCCTGGAATCTGGAGGAGCGCCCCGGCCGGCCCAGGGGCGGCGAAGCCCAGGGCCTGCGCGCGCTGTACGCCCTGCTGTCGCAGCGCTTTGCATCTGCGCGCAGCGCATTTGCATAGGCGCAATCGGGCTTTGCGGCGGGCTGGTGGCTCCACACAATCGGCCGTCTGGTGCAGCCGGCGCGGCACCCGCCGCCGCCTTTCTGCGATCTTGTTCCGGCTGCCAGGACACTTCATGACCCAAAGACGCTTCCTGCCTCGCCTTTCCCTGCTGCGCACCCACTTGCGCACCCTGCGAACTTCCGCACTGCTCCCCGCCCTGGCCGCAGCCTTGCTGTGCGCACCGCCCGCCCAGGCCGAAACCCTGCGCTGGGCGCGCTCCACCGACGCATCCACGCTGGACCCGCACGCGCTGAACAACGGCCCCAACCACAACCTGCTGCACCAGATCTACGAGCCGCTGATCATCCGCACGGCCGATGGCAAGCTGCTGCCCACCCTGGCCACGTCCTGGGCGCTGACTGCCGACCCCTCGGTCTGGGAGTTCAAGCTGCGCAAGGGCGTGAAGTTTCATGACGGCAGCCTGTTCACGGCCGACGACGTGCTGTTCTCGCTGCGCCGCGCGCGCTCGGCCACCTCGGACATGCGCTCGCTGCTGACCTCGATCACCGACGTGACCAAGGTCGATGCCTTTACCGTGCACATCAGGACCAACGGGCCCAACCCGCTGCTGCCGGCCAGCCTCATCAACATCCAGATCCTGAGCGCCGCCTGGGCCAAGGCCCATGGTGCCGAGCAGCCGCAGAACGCGCTGGCCAAGGAAGAGAACTACGCCACGCGCAACGCCAACGGCACGGGGCCCTACGTCATCGCCTCGCGCGAGCAGGACACGCGCACCGTGCTGCGGCAGTTTCCCGGCTACTGGGGCAAGGGGCTGTTCCCGCTGGAGATCGACGAACTGGTCTACCTGCCCATCAAGTCCCAGGCCACGCGCGTGGCGGCGCTGCTGTCGGGCGAGGTGGACTTCGTGCAGGACCTGCCCATCCAGGACATTGCGCGCCTGAGCGCCGACCCGCGCTTTCGCATCAACCAGGCCGCCGAGAACCGCACCATCTTCCTGGGCCTGAACGTGGGCGCCGCCCCGCTGTCGCATTCCGATGTGAAGGACAAGAACCCGCTGGCTGACCTGCGCGTGCGCCAGGCCTTCCAGCTGGCCATAGACCGGCAGGCCATACAGCGCGCCGTGATGCGCGGCCTGTCCGTGCCCACCAACATCATTGCGCCGCCCTTTGTGCATGGCTACGAGAAATCCTTTGGCGCCGTGGGCAAGGCCGACTTGGCCCAGGCCAGGAAGCTGCTGGCCGAGGCCGGCTATCCCAACGGCTTCGGCATCACCCTGCATTGCACGAACGACCGCTACCTGAACGACGAGGCCATCTGCCAGGCCATCGCCGGCTTTTTGGGCCGCATCGGCGTGAAGACGGCCGTGTCGTCCCGGCCGCTGGCCATCCAGACGGCGGCCATCAACAACCAGGAGACGGATTTCTACCTCTACGGCTGGGGCGTGCCCACCTATGACTCGGCCTACGTCTTCGACTACCTGGTGCACACGCGCGGCAAGAATGGCCGGGGCAACACCAATGCCACGCGCTACAGCAATGCCGAGCTGGACAGCCAGATCGTCTCCCTGGCCTCCGAGGGCGATGCGCGCAAGCGCGATGCCACCATCCACTCCATCTGGAGCACGGTGCAAAAGGAGCTGATCTACCTGCCGCTGCACGACCAGATCCAGACCTATGCCATGGTGCGCAAGTTCGACATCCCGGTGAATCCGTCGAACACGCCGTACTTCAAGCTGTTCAAGCAGCCCGGTGCGCGCCAGGCTGCGGTGGCCGGCGCTCAATAGGCTCAGTGTGTCGCAGCCGGCTGCGGCCGGTTGACCTCCACCGTGACGTGGACCAGTTCCTCATGCACGCCAAGCAACTGGCGCACGGCATCGGGGTCCACGCCTGCGGGCGCGTCCAGTGCCACGATGCAGGCGTAGCGCGCCTTGCCCACGCGCCAGACATGCAGGTCGGAGATCTGCGCGGCAAACGGCGCCTGGGCGATGGCCTCACGCACCTCGCTGACCACGGGGGCGTGCATCTCGGCGTCCAGCAGCACGCGGCTGCTGTCGCGCAGCAGGCCCATGGCCCATGCCGCCACCAGCACGGCGCCGGCCAGGCCCATGGCCGGGTCCAGCCATCCCAGGCCCCAGGCCATGCCGCCGAACAGGGCGGCGATGGCCATCACCGAGGTGGCGGCATCGGCCAGCACATGCAGGTAGGCCGAGCGCAGGTTGAGATCGCTGTGGTCGCCATGGTCGCCGTGATGGCGGTCGCCCGCGTGGCCGCCGTGCGCATGCCTGCCGTGCCCGTGGTGATGTCCGTGGTCGTGACCGTGACCATGGTGATGCCCGTGCCCGCCCTTCAGCAGCCAGGCGCAGACAAGGTTGACCAGCAGGCCCAGCGCGGCCACGCCCAGTGCCTGCTCGTAATGGATGGGCGAGGGCGAGAACAGGCGCTGCACCGACTGCCAGGCCATGCCGCCCGCCACCAGCAGCAGCAAGATGGCGCTGGTGTAGCCGGCCAGCACCTCGATCTTCCAGGTGCCGAAGGCAAAGCGCGTATCGCCCGCCAATCTGCGCGCGGCCGCATAGGCGCCAGCTGAGAGCCCCAGCGCCAGCGCGTGCGATCCCATGTGCCAGCCATCGGCCAGCAGCGCCATGGAGTTGAATCCGTACCCGCCTGCGATCTCCCCGACCATCATGGCCGCCGTCAGCCCCGCAGCCAGCATGGCACGGCGCTCGCCCAGCGGGTTGCCTTCGTCGAAACGGTGTGAATGCTGCCTGGGGCTGGCGCCGCCAGCGGTCGAGAGGGATGGAATGCTGTGCATGAAGATACTGTACCCCAGTATGTGCAGGCGCCTAGAATGGCCCTCATGGCACATACGATTCAGAACAAGAAGCGCTTGCTCACGCGCATCCGCCGCATCCAGGGCCAGGCCCAGGCGCTGGAGCGCGCGCTCGAGGCCGAGCACGACTGCGCGGCCATCCTCCAGCAACTGGCAGCCGTGCGCGGCGCCGTCAACGGCATGATCTTCGAGGTGCTCGAGGGCCATGTGCGCACCCATCTGGCCGATGGCACGGCCGGCGGCCAGGCCCGTGATGACGACGTGGACCTTGTGCTGTCGGTGATGCGCTCGTACATGAAGTGATTGATGAAGTGATGGCCGGCCCTGCGGATTGGCGCTCTCGGCGCGGTTTCCTGCTCTCATTTTTTGCAAACAGTGACCCCTGAAAACCGCCCATCTCGGACACGGCGCCTCATTCGCAGCGGACAATCGTCGGGCCAGGAATATGACGGGATTTCGACAGTTCCCGCCGCCTGCTGGCCAGCCAAGGACTACCGCGCATGACAGAAGACCCCCGCCGAGATTCCCCCGCAGATGCCGCCCCCGCCGCCGCCCAGGCGCCGCAGACGGCCATACAGCTGCGCATCGGCACCGTCGCCAAGCTCAATCTCGCCGACTTCCAGAACGCCGTGCCCGCGCTGCTGGAGCTGGCCATCGTCAACGAGGGCGAGCTGCCGCTGCAGGCGCTGAGCCTGCACCTGGCCTCGGAGCCTGCCTTCATCAAGCCGCGCACCTGGCGCCTGGAGTCGGTGGCCGCGCACAGCACCTATGCGCTGACCGACCTGGATGTGGCGCTGGACGGCGCCTTGCTCTCGCGCCTGACCGAGGCCGAGCCTGCCGTGCTGCGGCTGGAGCTGCGCAGCGGCCAGCCGGCACAGACGGTGCTGGCCCGGCACGAACACCCGCTGGAACTGCTGGCACGCAACCAGTGGGGCGGCCTGGGGCATTTGCCCGAGATGGTGGCGGCCTTCGTGCAACCCAACGATCCGGCCGTGGACCGCATCCTCAAGGGCGCGGCGCAGGCGCTGGAGGCGGCGGGCAAGTCCGGCGCCATCAACGGCTATGAGCAGGGGCCGCAGCGGGCCTGGGAACTGGCCTCGGCCATCTGGACCTCCGTGCTCCAGAAGAAACTCAACTACGCGCTGCCGCCGGCCAGCTTCGAGCATGCGGGCCAGAAGATACGCGGCGCGACCCAGGTGCTGGATGCGGGCCTGGCCACCTGCCTGGACCTGACGCTGCTGTTCGCCTCCTGCCTGGAGCAGGCGCACCTGAGCCCGCTGCTGGTTTTCACGCGCGGCCATGCCTTCGTGGGCCTGTGGCTGGGCAGGCAGGAATTCTCGACCGCCGTGGTCGATGACATCACGGCCGTGCGCAAGCGGCTCAAGCTGCAGGAGCTGGTGGTCTTCGAGACCACGCTGGCCGCGCAAGGCCAGGCCGTGGCCTTCAGCCAGGCCATTGCCCAGGGCGCGCGCCAGCTGGCCGAAGAGCATGAGGACCAGTTCGAGCTGCTGGTGGACGTTCGGCGCGCGCGCATGCAGCGCATCCGCCCGCTGGCGCTGGCCCAGCCGCAGGACGCCGCGCCCGAGGCCGGCGAAGGACAGGCCGAGCCACGGCTCACCGTGGAGCCGCCGCCCGAACTCCTGGCGCAGGCGCAGACACGCGAAGTGCCCACCTCCCAGCTCGATCCCAAGGACAGGCTGGCGCGCTGGCAGCGCCGGCTGCTGGACCTGTCGCTGCGCAATGCGCTGCTCAACTTCAAGCCTGGCAAGAAATCGCTGCTGCTGCAGGTGGCCGCGCCCGCGCTGGAGGACACGCTGGCCCGGGGCCAGGTGCTCAAGCTGCTGCCCAGCCCCGAGCTCATGCAGGGCAAGGACCCGCGCAGCCAGCCATTGCACGAGGCGCGCAGCCTGGAAGATCTGCGCGGCGCGCACGCCGAAGAGGCGCTGCAGCGGCGCGAGGTCTTCATCGACCTGGAGCCGCTGGAGCTGGACAGCCGCTTTGTGGAGCTGTTTCGCGGCGCGCGCAACGCGCTGCAGGAAGGCGGCGCCAACACCTTGTTCGTGGCCCTGGGCTTTCTGGTCTGGAGCCGGCCCGACAAGCCCGATGTGCGCGTGCGCGCGCCGCTGATCCTGCTGCCCGTCACGCTGGAGCGCAAGAGCGCGCGCTCGGGCTTCACGCTGCAGGCGCATGAGGACGAGCCGCGCTTCAATCCCACGCTGGTCGAGATGCTGCGCCAGGACTTCCAGCTGGAGCTGGGCGTGCCCGCAGGCGACCTGCCGCGCGACGAGGCCGGGCTGGACATCACCGGCATCTGGGCCCGCGTGCGCGAGGCGATCAAGGACGTGCGCGGCTGGGAGGTCAGCGAGGACGTGGTGCTGTCCATGTTCTCCTTCGCCAAATACCTGATGTGGAAGGACCTGGCCGAGCGCGCCGACCAGCTGCGCAGCTCGCCCGTGGTCGCCCACCTGATCGACACGCCGCGCGAGCCCTATCGCTCGGAGATCGCCTTTCCCGACACGCGGCGGCTGGACCAGGAGTTCGCGCCGCAGCAGGTCTTCAGCCCGCTTCCGGCCGATTCATCGCAGCTGTCGGCCGTGATGGCCGCTGCGCGCGGCAAGGACTTCGTGCTCATCGGCCCGCCGGGCACGGGCAAGAGCCAGACCATTGCCAACCTGATCGCGCAATGCCTGGCCGAGGACAAGCGCGTGCTCTTCGTGGCCGAGAAAATCGCCGCGCTGGACGTGGTCTACCGCCGCCTGCGCGAAGTGGGCCTGGGCGAGTTCTGCCTGGAGCTGCACTCCAACAAGAGCCGCAAGCTCGACGTGCTGGGCCAGTTGCAGAAATCCTGGGACTCGCATGGCCAGGTGGATGCCGAGGCCTGGGCCGCCAAGGCCAGCCAGCTCGGCCGCCTGCGCGAGCAGCTGTCGGCCTATGTGGAGCGCCTGCACCGGCGCCACGCCAACGGCTGGACCATCTACCGCGCCATTGGCGCCGTGGCCGGTGGCCAGGCGCTGCCGCGCCTGGGATTTCACTGGCCCACGCCCCAGGCCCATGACGAAGCGGGCCTGGCCCTTTTGCGCGAGACTGCGGGCCGCCTGCAGGCCAATGCCCAGGCCGTGGGCGCGCAGCATCTGAAGGACGGGCCGCTGGCCACGGTGCAGGCCAGCGACTGGTCCGTGCGCTGGCAGCAGCAGATGGTGGATGCCGCCCAGGCCCTGCACGATGCAGGCCAGGGCTTTGCCGAGGCGGCGCAGCAGCTGGGCCGGCTGCTGCGCATCGAGTGGCCGGCGCTGGGGCGCCAGGCGCGCTCGGCGCTGGGCGTGATCGCGCGCGCGCTGCCTGCGGCCGCAGGCCGCAACCTGGCTTTCTGCGTGCTGCCTGACGGCGCGCGCATTGGAGAATCCCTGCAATCGGGCCTGCAGCTGCTGGCGCAGCACGGTGATCTGTCCGCACAGATGCTGGCGCCCTGGCCGGCCGAGCTGCAGGCGCGCCTGACCCAGGCGCTGGACCTGCTGGCGCAGCGCCGGCGCCTGCAGGCCGGGCTGGGCACGCCCTGGCCCGTGGCCCTGGGCGACGAGCTGGAGCGCGGCCTGCAGTGCATCGACGAGATCGCGGCGCTGCGCCAGGGCCTGTCCGTCAAGTACGGCGCGGGCGTGGGCCAGCTCAATGTCTCGCAGCTGCAGCGCGAATGGGCCAGGGCCGGCAAGTCCTTGTGGCCGCTGTCCTGGCTGGGCCGGCGCAAGGTGCGCGCGGCGCTGGAGGCCACCATCGAAGGCGCGGGCGAGCCGCGCGTGGCCGATGACCTGGCCGCCCTGGTGCGCATCCGGGGCCTGCGAGAGGAACTGGACCAGATCCAGCCCGGCGCCGCAGCCGACGGCCTGTGGGCCGGACACCGCACGCGCACCGACCATGCGCGCAGCGCCTTGAAGGCCAATGCGGCCCTGCTGGCCGCGCGCGCGCAGAAGTCCTTCTCGCTCGATGGACTGGAGGCCGTGGCCGAAGGCCATGGCGGCGAGCGCTGGGCTGCCGAAGTGCAGCGCCTGCAGGCCCTGTACCAGATCGACCGCCAACTCGATGGCTACCTGCCGCTGGCCGATGCCAGCCACGGCCTGTGGCGCGGCCTGGAAACCGATGCCCAGGCCTTGCAGGACGCGCTGGCCTTCGAGCGCGAGCGCCTGCAACTGACGCGGCGCGGCGGCCTGATGGCATCGCACGCCGCCGTGGCCCAGGGCCGCTGTGGCGCGGCGCTGCAGCAGGCCCATGCGCAGCTGGCGGCCCGCAGCGCCATCGAGGAACAGCTGCTGGCGCTGGACGATCTGCGCTTGCGCTGCCCTGGCGTCTGGGACGGCCTGGACACGCGCCCGCAAGCCGTGGAGCATGCGCTGCGCCTGCAGGGATCGCTGCAGGCAGGGCTGACCGGGCTGGGCTGGCAGGAGGCCGAGCTGGCCCAGGCACGCCAGGCCCTGCACCAGTTGCTGGCCTTGCGCAGCGCCGAGCTGGGCGAGGGCGCCGCGGTCGGCATGGCCTGCCAGCAGTTGCTGGACAGCCTGGCCGGCCTGCACGCGGCCATAGACCCCTTCAGCGCGGCGGCAGCCCATGGCGAGCCGCAGCAGCGTGCCCTGGCCCAGCGCACGGCCGAGCAGCTGGCGGCCACGGCGGGCGGCGTGCTGGCCGGGCAGGGCGGCCTGCATGCCTGGTGCGCCTGGCGCAATGCCCAGGCCGCGGCCCGCGCGGGCGGGCTGGGTGCGCTGGCCGACGCCATCGAGTCCGGCAGCCTGGAACCGGCCCAGGCGCCCCAGGCCTTCGAGGTCAACTACGCGCGCTGGTGGCTGGCGCTGGCCGTGGACGAGGACGAGGTGCTCAAGCGCTTTGTCTCTGCCGAGCATGAGCGGCGCATTGCCGACTTCCGCGCGCTGGACGATGAATTCACCTCCGTCACACGCCAGTGGATACGTGCGCGGCTGTGCGCGGGCCTGCCGTCGGCCGACAGCATCCAGCGCAACAGCGAGTGGGGCATCCTGCGGCGCGAGATCACCAAGAAGCGCCAGCACCTGCCGCTGCGCCAGCTGCTGGAGCAGATCCCGTCGGCCGTGCTGCGCCTGACGCCCTGCCTGCTGATGAGCCCGCTGTCCATTGCCCAGTACCTGAGCGCCGAGACCAGCAACTTCGACATCGTCATCTTCGACGAGGCCTCGCAGATCCCCGTCTGGGACGCCATCGGCGCCATGGCGCGTGCCAGGCAGGTGGTGATGGTGGGCGACCCCAAGCAACTGCCGCCCACCAGCTTCTTCGGCCGCGCCGACACCTCCGACACCTTCGACGACGACACGCAGGGCGTGGAAGGCGACATGGAAAGCATCCTGGACGAATGCCTGGGTGCCAGCCTGCCCACGCGCAACCTGTCGTGGCACTACCGCTCGCGCCATGAAAGCCTGATCGCCTTCAGCAACCACCGCTACTACGGCGGCGGGCTGGTGACCTTTCCCTCGCCCGTCACCGATGACCGCGCCGTCAGCTTCCACGCCGTGCAGGGCCGCTATGAAAAAGGTGGCGCCCGCATCAACCAGCCCGAGGCCAAGGCCCTGGTGGCCGACCTGGTGGCGCGGCTGAAGTCGCCGGGGTTTGCGCAGTCGGGTGCCACCATCGGCGTGGTCACCTTCAACTCCGAGCAGCAAAGCCTGATCGAGGATTTGCTGGACGAAGAGCGCCGCAAGGACCCGGGGCTGGAGCCGTTTTTCTCCGATGCGCTGCTGGAGCCCGTCTTCGTCAAGAACCTGGAAAGCGTGCAGGGCGACGAGCGGGACATCATGTACTTTTCCATCACCTACGGGCCCGATATCTCGGGCGCGGTATCCATGAACTTCGGCCCGCTCAACCGCGACGGCGGCGAGCGGCGGCTGAACGTGGCGGTGACGCGCGCGCGGCAGGAGCTGCGCATCTTCTCCAGCCTGCGTGGCGAGCAGATGGACCTGTCGCGCACCCAGGCGGCGGGCGTGCGCGACCTCAAGCACTTCCTGGAATTTGCCGAGCGCGGCCCGCGCGCGCTGGCCGAGTCGCACCATGGCAGCCAGGGCGATTTCGACAGCCCCTTCGAGGCCAGCGTGGCCCAGGCGCTGGAGCGCAAGGGCTGGCGCGTGCACACGCAGATCGGCGCATCCTCGTTCCGCGTGGACCTGGGCGTGGTGCACCCGGACCATGCGGGCAGCTACCTGGCGGGCGTGGAGTGCGACGGCGCCACCTACCACCGCTCGGCCACGGCGCGCGACCGCGACAAGCTGCGCGAGCAGGTGCTGCGCGGCCTGGGCTGGCAGATATTGCGCATCTGGTCCACGGACTGGTGGGTCAACCCGGGCGGCACGCTGGAACGCATCCACGCGGCGCTGACCGCGCTGCTGGAGCAGGACCGGCGCAAGCGTGCGGCCGAGGTTGTAGAGGTTGCCGAGGTGCCGCAGGCGGCTGCAGTCGCCGAGGCAGAGCCAGCGCCAGAGACGCCTGAGGCGTCCGAGTCTTCCGAGCCCTCCGCGTCCTCTGAGTGGCCCGAGGCATCCGTGGAGGACGGCGAGGCACATAAGGTCTGAAAGTCGGCCGTGCGCATGAAATGGGCACTTGCTGAAGCCAGAGACACCAAGGAAGGGCCGCCCCCGCACCGAGGGTGTCGTCCCCCTCCCCCGCAAAGCGGGTAGAGAGGGGGAAGGCGCGAAGCGCCTCAGGGGGTGTCAGTACTTGTCCGGAACGTACATGTGCTGGGGAACCGGGTTGCGCGTGTACTCCGGGTTGCGCGTGCGCTCGGGCAGCACGATGGCCGGGTGCTCTATCTCCTCGTAGGGCAGCTGCGTCAGCAGGTGGGAGATGCAGTTGAGCCGGGCCTTCTTCTTGTCCACGGCCTGCACCAGCCACCAGGGCGCCTCGGCGATGTGGGTGCGCTCCAGCATGGCTTCCTTGGCCTTGGTGTAGTCCTCCCAGCGGCGGCGGCTCTCGAAGTCCATGGGGCTGAGCTTCCACTGCTTGAGCGGGTCGTGCACGCGGCCCAGAAAGCGCAGGTGCTGCTCCTCGTCGGTGATGGAGAACCAGTACTTCACCAGCGTGATGCCCGAGCGCACCAGCATCTTCTCGAACTCGGGCACGGAGCGGAAGAACTCCTCGTACTCCTCGTCGGAGCAAAAGCCCATCACGCGCTCCACGCCGGCGCGGTTGTACCAGCTGCGGTCAAAGAGAACGATCTCGCCGCCCGCAGGCAGGTGGGAGACATAGCGCTGGAAATACCATTGCGTGCGCTCGCGGTCGTTGGGCGCGGGCAGGGCGGCCACGCGGCACACGCGAGGGTTCAGGCGCTGGGTGATGCGCTTGATCACGCCGCCCTTGCCGGCCGCATCGCGGCCCTCGAAGAGGATGACCACCTTTTTCCTGTGGTGCTGCACCCAGTCCTGCAGCTTGACCAGCTCGCCCTGCAGGCGCAGCAGCTCGCGGAAGTAGGTCTGGCGGCTCACGGTGTCGGCACCGTCCAGATCGTCGCCACCGCTGCCCAGGCGGGCGTCGTCTATCTCCATCTCCAGTTCTTCGTCGTAGCTGTCGAGCAGATCGCGTTCGATGCGCTGCATCAGCGAATCATGGTGGTCGGGCAGAAGTTCGTCGTACATGGTGGGGAATCCGGGCGTCCAGGAGTTGGCGCCTGGGATGGTGGCGTGGATGTGTGACGCGGCTGTGACGGTGCGGCTGGGTGAATACCCTGGCACCGCTCGCCTTCCCGCCGCCTACAGCCACCCCGCCTTGCGGAACTTGTAGTAGAGCAGGCCGCAAACACCCAGCACGAACAGCAGCGCGGCCGGATAGCCGTATTGCCACTTCAGTTCGGGCATGTTCTCGAAGTTCATGCCCCAGACGCCGAAGAAGGCCGTGCAGATGGCGAAGATACTGGCCCAGGCTGCCAGCCGCTTGGTGACTTCGTTTTCCTCGATGGACACCATGGACAGGTTCACCTGGATGGCCGTGCCCACGGTGTCGCGCATGGTGTCGATCTGGGCGTTGATGCGGCCCAGGTGATCCATCACATCGCGGAAGTAGTCCCTGGAGCCCACGCAGATCTGGGGGACGCGCCCGCCGTTGAGCTTGCCCACGGCTTCCAGCAGGGGGGCCACGGCGTGCTTGAGGTCCATGGCGCGGCCCTTGAGTTCATACAGCTGCTTGATGTTGTCGCGCGCCGCGCCCTTGGTGAAGATCTGCTGCTCGATCTGCTCCAGCTCCACCTCCAGCGCGTCGATGATGGGAAAGTAGCGGTCCACCACCGCATCCATCAGCGCATACAGCACAAAGCCCGAGCCATGGCGCAGCAGCTCGGGCTCGCTTTCGCAGCGCTCGCGCACGCCCAGGAAACCGCGCTTGCTGCGGTTGCGCACCGACAGCACGTAGTTGGAGCCCACGAAGACATCGACCTCGCCGTGGTTGAAGTGGCCGGGCCGCTCGGGCTCGGGCTCCAGCAGGTGCATCACGGCAAACAGCGAGCTGCCGTACTCCTCCAGCTTGGGCCGCTGGTGGCCGTGCAGCGCATCCTCCACGGCCAGGGCGTGCAGGCCGAACTCCTGGCGCATCTCCTCCAGCTCGGCCGGCGTGGCGTCCGCCAGCGCCACCCAGACGAAGCAGCCGGGCCGCTCTATGTAGTTGCTGATGTCGGCGACGGGAATGTCCGCCAGCTTGGCCCCGTTTTCGTAGGCAACGCAGTTGATCAGCATGGGAATTCCCTCGGTAATTCTGGTGCTGGTGATCCTGCCATAACGGGGGAGGGGGAAAAGCCAGTGCCCAAGCTGCCACCGAAACAGCCAGCAGCCCAGGTTTGCGCACCTAGTAACAATACGTGTATAACCTGTCACAACCTGCTGGGCGCCGCCCGGCGCTTGCGAGCCAAGGACTCAGATGATCTTTCGCCAGTGGGGTATTGCGTTGGGTGCGTTGGGCCTGTGGGCCTTGAGCGGTGTATCTGCAGCCGGTGTGCTGGACAAGATCCAGGCCGGTGGCGCGCTGGTGATTGCGCACCGGGAATCGTCTGTTCCCTTCTCCTACATCGACACCCGCAGCGGCAAGCCCGTCGGTTATGCGCTGGATCTGTGCCTTCGCCTGGCCGAGGCGGTGCGCAAGCAGACAGGCAGGAAGGACATGAAGGTGGAGTTCCTGATGGTCACGCCCGCCAATCGCATGGCCGTGATCGAGCAGGGCAAGGCCGACATGGAGTGCGGCTCGACCACGAACAACGCGCAGCGGCGCCAGACCGTGGCGTTCACGGTTCCCCATTTCATCACCGGCGCCCGGATGCTCGTGAAGGCCGACAGCACCATCAACGCGATGGAAGATCTCAAGGGCAAAAAGCTGGTTTCCACCAAGGGCACCAGCCCGATGGCCCTGGTGACGCAGGCCAACAGGCAGCGCCTCATGGGCATCACCATTGTGGAGGCCCCCGATCACGCGAGGGCCCTGGAGATGGTGGAGAAGGGCGAAGCCGACGCGTTCGTGATGGATGACGTGCTTCTCAACGGGCTGGCCGCTGCACGGCCCGATCCACGTGCCCTGAAGGTGGTGGGCAAGTTCCTGTCCACCGAACCCCTGGCGATCATGCTGCCGAAGGCCGATACCGCGTTCAAGAAACTGGTCGATGAAGAGATGAAGCGGATCATCACCAGCCGCGAAATCCACCCCATCTACGAGAAGTGGTTCCTGCAGCCGATTCCACCCAGCTCCACGAATCTGAACCTGCCGATCAGCTACCTGCTGCGCGACTTCTGGAAGTACCCCACGGCGGACATTCTGCTGTAGGCCCGTCTGTGCAGCCGCAGCGCTGCATCGGTCAAGCCGCCAGCGCTTGCTCCCTTGGGCGGGCGGCTGGGGCACCACCCGCCCCCGTCCCCGCCAGCTCCCCCAGCCCGAAATGCCCGCGCAGCGTGCGGCTTTCGTATTCCTCGCGGAACAGGCCGCGCTTGCGCAGCAGGGGGACGACTTCGCTGGTGAACAGCTCGAACTGCTGGTTGAGTATGGGCGGCATGACGTTGAAGCCATCGGCTGCGCCGTGCCTGAACCAGTCTTCGATGATGTCGGCCACCTGTTCGGGCGTGCCGGCCACGGCCAGGTGGCCGCGGGCGCCGGCCAGGCGCTTGAGCAGGCCGCGCAGGGTGAGGCCGTCGCGCAGGCTGGTTTCCACGTAGCCCACGGCGCGGCTGCGCGAGGCTTCGACCTTGTCGGGATCGGGGAAGTCGTCGCGCGTGAGCAGGCGGTCCAGCGGCACGGCCGAGAAGTCGTGGCCGCCAAAGCGTGCGGACAGGCGGGCCAGGCCGACCTCGATGCTGGTCAGGCTGTCGAGCTCTTCCCAGACCTGGCGCGCCTCGTATTCGGTGGAGCCGATGGCGGCGCTGATGCCGGGCAGGATCACGATGTCCTGCGGGCGGCGGCCCAGCCGCTGCGCCTGTCCCTTGATGTCGGCATAGAAGGCCTGGGCCGATTCCCGCGAGCCATGGGCCGTGAAGATGGCCTCGGCCCATTGCGCGGCAAAGGCACGGCCCGATTCGGACTGGCCGGCCTGCACGAAGACGGGCCGGCCCTGCGGGCTGCCGGGCACGTTGAGCGGGCCGCGCGTGCGGATGTATTTGCCCTCGAAGTGGATGGGCCGGATCTGCGATGCGTCGAGGAACTGGCCGGCCGCCGTGTCGTCCAGCAGGGCGCTGGCCGGAAAGCTGCGCCACAGCGCATCGACGGCGGACACGAATTCCTCGGCGATGCGGTAGCGGTCGCCGTGGTCCACGCTGTCGGCCAGGCCGTAGTTCAGGCCCGCATTGGGCGCCCAGGAGGTGACGATGTTCCAGCCCGCCCGCCCCTTGGACAGATGGTCCAGCGAGGCGAACTGGCGCGCCAGCGTGTAGGCATGGCTGTAGGTGGTGGAGGCGGTGCCGATCAGGCCGATGCGCTCGGTGCGCAGCGCCAGTGCCGTCAGCAGCACCAGCGGGTCCAGCAGGCCCGAGGTGATCTGCTGGCCGTTCTCGGGCCCGACCAGGCTGTCGGCCAGGAAGACGGCGTCGAATTTGGCGGCCTCGGCGATGCGTGCGGCATCGACGTACAGCTCCAGGTCGGTGAGCGCCTTGCGGTTGGCGCCGGGATGGCGCCAGGCGCCTTCGTGGTGGCCGCGCGTCATGAGGAACAGGTTCAGGTGCAGTTGCCGAGACATGGGAGCAGTCCTTTGTTGTGTGGGTTGTTTCGCGGGCGGGGCCGGCGTCAGGCGATCTCTGTCTCGACGCCCAGGCTGCGCAGCAAGGTGGCGCGCAGCTGCATGAAGGCAGGATGGTCGGGGCGGCGGGGATGGGGCAGGTCCACGGCGTGGTTCTCGGCGATGCGGCCGTCCCTGAGCACCAGGATGCGGTCGGCCAGCAGCAGGGATTCGTCCACGTCGTGCGTGACGAGGATGACCGTGGGCCGTATGCGCTCGACCAGGCGCAGCAGCAGGCCGTGCATGCGCATTCGCGTGAGCGCGTCCAGCGCGCCGAAGGGCTCGTCGGCCAGCAGCACGTGCGGGTCGCGCAGCAGGCTGCGGGCCAGCGAGGCGCGCTGCTTCTGGCCGCCCGACAGCGTGGCGGGCCAGGCGCCAGCCTTGTCCTGCAGGCCCACGTCGTGCAGGATTTGCCGTGCTGCGGGCAGCACGGCGCGGGCGTCCAGCCCCAGCGTGAGGTTGTCCAGCACCGACAGCCAGGGCAGCAGGCGCGCGTCCTGGAACAGCACGGAGACATTGCCCTGCGCACTGGCCGCGCCGCTGGACTGCGCATGGCCGTCCAGCCCGGCGAGCGCGCGCAGCAAGGTGGTCTTGCCCGAGCCGGACTCGCCCAGCAGGGCCACGAACTGGCCCGGGGCAATGTCCAGGTCGATGGCGTCCAGCACGTTCTTGCCGCCAAAGCTGCGCGTGAAGCGCTGCAGCCGCACGGCGCCCGGGGTGGGGTGATGGCTCATGATCCCAGCGACCTCCGGTAGGACAGCACATGCGCCTCGACGCGGCGCACCACGGCGTCGGACAGCAGGCCCAGCAGGGCGTAGATGAGGATGCCCACCACGATCACATCGGTCTGCCCCCAGTCGCGGGCGCGGTTCATGAGGTAGCCGATGCCGGTCTGCGTGTTGATCAGCTCCAGCACCACCAGCGCCGTCCAGCACAGCGACACGGCAATGCGCAAGCCCACGAAGAAGCCCGGCAGCGCGCCCGGCAGCGCCACCTTGCGGATGAATTCGGCGCGCGAAAGGCCCAGGGTCTGGGCCAGCTCCACATGGCCGATGTCGATGCCGCGCAGGGCCGCGTGGGTATTGATGTAGACGGGCACCAGCACGGCCGTGAAGATCAGAAAGATCTTCATGGACTCGCCAATGCCCAGCCAGATGATGGCCAGGGGAATCAGCGCCAGCGTGGGCACGGCGCGCTTGATCTGCACCAAGCCGTCGAGCAGGGCCTCGCCCGTGCGCGTCAGGCCCGAGGCCAGGGCCAGCAGCACGCCAGCCACCACGCCCAGCAGCAACCCGCTGTAGGCACGGCCTGCCGATGCCAGCAGGTGGGGCAGCAGGCTGCCGTCGGCCACCATGCCGTAGCCGGCGACCAGGGCCTGCGAGGGCGCGGTCAGTGTCTCGGGCGACAGCCAGCCCAGGCGCGAGGCCGCCTCCCACAGCACCAGCAGCAGGCCGGGGCCCACCAGCAGCGCGCCCTGCGACAGGCGCGCGGGCACCAGTTGCACGGCGGCCCGGGTGGCGGGCTCGGATTGAGCGGTGGCTGCGGTGGCCGGTGCCAGACCGGCCGCGTTGATATCCAGTTGCGCTTGCGTCATCGTGTGTTTTCTGGCCGGTTCATCGGTTGGCCACGATCACGCGGTCGTAGGTGG
This sequence comes from Delftia sp. 11MD, assembly GCF_050907895.1. NCBI lineage: Bacteria > Pseudomonadati > Pseudomonadota > Betaproteobacteria > Burkholderiales > Comamonadaceae > Delftia > Delftia sp. 11MD. The sequence continues at coordinate 2,548,775 of NZ_CP194333.1, forward strand.
ACACGAAGGAGCCGGCCGCATCCAGCCGCTGCGGCAGGCTGCCGGCGGCGTGCAGGATGTCGATCAGCTTCTGGTGGTGGGGTTGCGCCTCGGCGGCCGTCTGGAACAGCAGGTCGGACTGCGATGCCAGGATGGCCGCCGTGCTCTCCGCATCGATGCGCTGGAACTGCGTGTAGTAGTGGCGGCCCCATTCCTGCTCGTGGCCATTGCTCCACTTGCCTGCGCGCACGAAGGCGCCAAGGAAATCGACGATGGCCTGGGACTTGGCCGGGTCGGCCAGCACCTCGGGCCGGGCATAGAGGTACGAGGTGGCGGGCAGCAGCGTGCGCTCCTGCGGATCGGGCACGGGCCGCGCGCCGATCTGCTTGCCCAGGCGCGTGACATGGGGCTCCATGAGCACGGCCACGTCCACGGCCTTGGCGCGCAGCGCGTCGTTGAGTTCGGCCACGCGCAGGTTGACCAGCTTCACGTCGGCCAGCGTCAGGCCCGCGCGTGTCAATGCCTCGATCAGGAAGACCTGGCGGCCCGAGCCTTCCACATAGCTCAGGCGCTTGCCGCGCAGGTCGGCCAGGCGCTCTATGCCTGCATCGGCACGCTGCACCGGCCGGTACTGGGCGCGCTCGCGCGTGAAGGTGGCGATGATGGGCAGCTGCACACCGGCGGCGCGCGCCTGGATGGGCGGCGTGTCGCCCACATAGGCAATGTCCAGCGCGCCTGCGCGTATGGCCTCGAAGATGGCCGGGCCGCCCGCGAAGTTGGGCAGCTCCAGCTGAAAGCCCAGGCGCTTGCGCTCGCCGCTGGCATCCAGCAGGTGGCGCAGCAGCTCGCTCTGGTCGGCGACGACCAATCGGGTCCTGGGGTCGGCCGCAGCCCGCGCGGCGGTGGTGGAAGCCAGGGCGGCAGCGGCCAGCAGAGAAGGGCCGGCCAGCAGGAAACGACGCTTGTTCACGCGCTCCATCCTCAAAAGATTGCAATGGGATGGATGCTAGTTAGCGTGCTTCAGTTGTGAAAATACCGATTCCGTATTTGCAAACGCGCGCCACGCACATGGGCGTGGCGCGGGGGAGGTTCAGCCGAACACCGGGCGCATGAAGCTGCGCTCGTAGCTCAGGATGCAGCGCGTGTCCTCCGCGTAGCGGAAGGCGGCCTGGCACTCGGGGTCCTGCATGGACTTGATGCGGTACTCCTCGTACAGCGCCATGCTGGGAAAGCTGAACATGGCCAGCGCCACATTGTTGGCACCTTCGGACGGCAGGAAGTAGCCGTGGTGCTTGCCGCCGAACTTCTCGACCAGCGGAATCCAGGTCTTGCCGTAGTGCTCGAATTCCTTGGCCTTGAACGGGTCGATGATGTAGCGCAGGTAGCAGGTGATCATGGGGATGGAAGAAGGGGGAAAGGGAATGGGAGGCAGGGACGGCAGAGCCGGCTCTAGAGTTTGAACGAAGCCGTCAGGCGCGACAGCTTCTCCGATTCTTCCTGCAGCACCTGGGTGGCAGCCGAGGACTGCTCGACCAGGGCGGCGTTTTGCTGGGTCACGCGGTCCATGTCGGTCACGGCATGGCCCACCTGCTCGATGCCGCTGCTTTGCTCGCGGCTGGCCGAGGCGATTTCGGTCACGATGCCCGTGATGTTGCGCACCGTGGTGACCACCTCGCGCATGGTCTGGCCGGCCTGGTCCACCAGGGTGGCGCCGGCGTCCACGCTGTCCACCGAGGTCTGGATCAGCGTCTTGATCTCGCGCGCGGCCGAGGCGCTGCGCTGTGCCAGCGTGCGCACCTCGCCCGCCACCACGGCAAAGCCGCGCCCGTGCTCGCCCGCGCGCGCCGCTTCCACGGCCGCATTCAGCGCGAGGATATTGGTCTGGAAGGCAATGCCGTCGATCACGCCGATGATGTCCACCACGCGGCGCGAGGAGCTGTTGATCTCGCCCATGGTGGCCACCACCTGGTCCACCACGGAGCCGCCGCGCTCGGCCACGGAACAGGCGCCCGAGGCGATCTGGCTGGCGTGCTGGGCGTTCTCGGCGTTCTGGTGCACGGTGGCCGTGAGCTGCTCCATGGAGGCGGCGGTTTCTTCCAGCGAACTGGCCTGGCGCTCCGTGCGCTGCGACAGGTCCACGCTGCCCGTGGCGATCTCGCCGGCCGAGCGGTGGATGACGCCGGCCGTGTCATGGATGCGCGTCACCAGCCGGCGCAGCTGCTCGCTCATGCGCTGCACGGCGGCGATCACGCTGCCTTCGGGGGCCTGGGCTGCGCCCGCCAGCCCCGACTGCGACAGGTCGCCCGAGGCGATGCGGTTGGCAATCTCGGCCGCCACCGCCGGCTCGCCGCCAATGGCATTGAGCACGCTGCGCGTGGCCAGCCACGCAATCAGGGACAGCAGTGCGCCCAGCACGGCCAGCGCCGCCACCGACTTGGTGATGGTGGCGACAAAGGCCTGCTGGATGTCGTCCACATAGTCGCCAGCGATCAGGTCCCAGTTCCAGGCCGTGGAGCGCCTGGCATAGGCCAGCTTCTCGCTGGGCTCCTTGGCGCCGGGGCGGGGCCACCAGTACGTGAGGTAGCCGCTGCCCTGGGCCGACGCGCCCACGGCGGCAATGTTGCGGTACAGGTAGTTGCCCTTGGCATCCTGGAAGCCGCCCATGTTCTTGCCGTTGATGCCCGGGCTTGCGGGATTGTTCAGCACCACGGAATCCGTGGTGATGCTGGTGATGTAGCCTGCGCCGCTTGCATAGCGCAACTGGCCCACGCGGGCAATGGCGGTGGCCTTGGCTTCTTCCTCTGTCAGCTTGCCGGCCTTGGCCTCGGCGGCAATCGCCGCAATCAGGCTGTCGCCCGCATCGACGAAGTCGCGCAGCGCCTGCTGCCGGGCCTCGTAGGCCTTGTCGCGTGCCTGGTAGGCGTTGAAGAGGGTGAGCGCAAGCAGCGCGAGAAGGCAGAAAACCAGCGGTGCCAGCAGTTTCTGGCGAAGGGACAGGGCGGGCATGGTCGGGGAGTGCAGCAGAAGGCCAGGAACGCCACAATGCTACAGAAACTTACGGCATGGTTGCATGTAATTACAAATAAAGCTGCGGTCCGCAGCACTGCAAAGGCGGGCGAAAATCGCGCCATGCAAGAAACCCCGCCTCCCGCCGCCCAGCCCCGCAATCCGCTGCACGGCGTCACGCTCGAAGCCATCGTCCTTGCCCTGGAGGCCCGCTACGGCTGGGCCGGGCTTGCGCGGCAGGTTCCGGTGCGCTGCTTTGCGCTGGACCCCAGCGTCAGCTCCAGCCTGAAGTTCCTGCGCAAGACGCCCTGGGCGCGCGAGAAGGTGGAGGCGCTCTATCTGGAGATGCTGCGCAAGGACAGGCCCAGGCCTGCTTCCCAAGACTGAAGGCGAAGCCGGTGGCCACCGGGCAGCCTGTCCGGTGCGCTGGCGCAGGTTTTGCCGATCATCGGCTCCCGCTGCATGCCTGCATCCCTGCCGCCGTGATTGCCGCCGCCCTGGACAAGCTCGGCATCACGCAGGCTCCGCGCCCAGCGCCTGGGCCAGGAACTCGGCCGTGACGCGCACCCGGGCCGTGCGCTGCAGGTCGGGGTGCATGACCTGCCAGACCTCGTAGTCGTCCGAGCGCTGGCGCTGCGGCCAGATGCGCAGCAGGCCTTCGCGCTCGCCCATGCTCACGGGCATTTCGCCCAGGCCTATGCCGGCCGCCACGGCCTTGCGCACCAGCAGGCTGGAGTTGGCGGCCATGGCGATCCTGGCCTGGCGCGCGGGCACGTCCACCATGGTGGGAACGGGCCGCTGCTCCAGGAAGGGGCCGTAGACCACGAGGTGGTGGCCGCGCAGTTCGTCCTCGGCCACGGGCTCGCCAAAGCGCGCCACATAGGCGGCACTCGCAAACAGTCCTACCGGCCATGCCGCCACGCGGCGCACCACCAGCTCGGGCGCCTCGGGGCGGACGTTGCGAAACGCGATGTCGGCCTGGCGGCGGCCCAGGTTGAGCATCTGGGTGGACACCTCCAGGTCCACGCGGATGCCGGGCCAGCGCTGCTGCAGGCGCTCGATGGCGGGCAGCAGGAATTCGGTGGCAATCGAGTCGGTGCTGGTCACGCGCACCAGGCCGGCCGGGCTGTCGTCCAGGCCTTCGATGCGCGTGCGTAGGTCCAGCGCCGCGCCCTCCATGCGCCGCGCCGCGCCCAGTGCGGCCTCGCCGGCGGCGGTCAGCAGGTAGCCGTCCCTAGCGCGCAGGAAGAGCTTGCTGCCCAGCTCGGCCTCCAGCGCATTCAGGCGCCGGCCCACGGTGGCCTGGTCCACGCCCAGGATGCGTGCGGCCGCGCGCAGGGAAGGGGCGCGTGTCAGGGCGAGAAAGATGCGGGTGTCATCCCAGTTCATGGCGGTTGGCGTGATGCAGATTTGCAGCACTGTAGAGCGAAATCGCTGCGTTCGAGCGGCTGGCGGCAGTCGTAAGCTCGGGGCATTCGTTTCTTCAACCTGTTTTTGGACACTCTTTCGCCATGAATGACGACGCCCGCATGCAAGCCATTGTTTTCGACGATTTCGGCGGCCCCGAAGTGCTCGTGGCCCGCGACGTGGCCCGGCCCGAAGTCCGGCCCCATGACCTTCTGGTGCGCAATGCCTCCATCGGCGTGAACCGTGCCGATGTCTCGCACCGCAAGGGCGCCTATGGCCGCGCCCACTTTGGCGAATCCGACCTCATGGGCCTGGAGATCGCCGGCACGGTGGTGCAAGTGGGCGCCGAGGTGCAGGGCTTCGCCGTGGGCGACCGCGTCATGGGCATCGTGGGCGGCGGCGCCTATGCCGAGCTGTCGCGCATCGACCACCGCATGGCCATGCATGTGCCCGAGGGCCTTTCGCTGACGGATGCCGGCGCGGTGGCCGAAGTCTTCGTAACGGCGCATGAGGCGCTGTTCCACCTGGCCCAACTGCAGCCTGGCGAAGCCGTGCTCATCCACGCGGCCGGCAGCGGCGTGGGCTCGGCGGCGGTGCAGCTGGCGCATGCGGCCGGGGCGCGCGTGTTCGCCACGGCCAGCGGCGACAAGCGGGCGGCTGTCTTGGGCCTTGGCGCCGACGTGTTCATCGACTACCGCAGCGAAGACTTCCAGGCCGTGGTGGCCGAGCAGACCGGCGGCCAGGGTGTGGATGTGGTGGTGGACTTCATCGGCGCCCCGTATCTGGAGCGCAACCTGCGCTCGATGGCCATGGGCGGGCGCATGGTCTGCGTGGGCCTGCTGGGCGGCGCGCTGGCGGCGGCCGTGCCCATGGACGTGCTGCTGTACAGGCACCTGAGGATCTTCGGCACGGTGATGAAGTCGCGCCCGCCCGAAGTCAAGCAGGCCATGGTCCGGCGCTTTGCCCAGCGCTGGCTGCCCGCACTGGCGGCCGGCACCATCCGTCCCGTGATCGACAGCACCTGGCCGCTGGCCGAGGCCGCGCAGGCGCACCGGCGCATGGAGTCGGGCCAGAGCGTGGGCAAGCTGCTGCTGATTCCCGGGCAGGGCGGTCAATAGGGCACTCAATAGGGCGCTCAATAGGGCGGCCAGGCCCCATCCCCCGCGTCCACGGTCGCGAACATGGTGCGCACGGTGTGCGTGAAATGCGGCCGCGTGATGTCGCTCCAGGCCGTGGCGCGCACCTGCAGCCAGGCCGGGCAGCCCAGCACGCCGGGGTTTTGCAGGTCATAGCAGGCCAGGGACAGCGGGCCGCCGTCGTGGTTCAGGTAGCGGCGTGAATGGATGTTGCCCTGCACGGCGGCCAGGCCCGGCATGTGTTCTTCGTCGTACCAGCGAAAGATCTCGGGCGCCCAGCCTTCGGCCGGGTCCATCTCCACCGTGTAGTGGGCATGGCGCTGCTGCCCGTGCGAGGCGCCGGGCCGGTCGAAGGCCAGCGTCAGCCTGGACGCCGCAAGGTTTGATGCGGCCGGCAGCATGGCCTGCGCCGCCGCCTGCACGGCAAGCACTGCAGGCCGCGAGACGCCGATGCGGCCCGGCAGCTCCACATAGACGTAGATGCGCCCCGTGCTGGCCGACCAGGCGAATCGCTGGACGGTCAGGCGCACGCCCAGGCCTGCCGCCTGGGTGAGGGCGTCGCCAAACGCAGGACCGTAGGCGCTTCTTGCGAGTGCCTTGGCGCTTGCCAGGCAGGGCGCTGCCATCGTCCATTGCAGCAGCAGGCAGTCGGCAGGTATGCGGGAATCAGCCATGCCTTCAGTGCCCGATATGGAATGCGGTGAGAAAGCGCGAGACCATGTTGTAGGCCGCGATGGTGGCCACCAGGTCCACCTGCTCCTGCGCGCTGAAGCGGGCCTGCACCTGGGCGAACAGCGCGTCGGCGACGGTGATGTCGCGCGTCATGGCATCGGTCAGGCGGATGGCAAGGTGCTCTTGCTCGGTCCACGGCGCATCCGCGGCGCAGGGGATGCTGCGGGTCGCCTCGATGGCCGCATCGCTCTTGCCCGCCTTGTGGGCATGGGGTACATGGGCATTGAATTCATAGGGCGCGCCGTTGAGCACGGCCACGCGCAGGATGACCAGCTCGCGCAGCCCTGCATCCAGGCTGCTGCGATTGCGCACGGCCGACAGCATCTGCTCCCATCCGTGGGCGATGGGTGGGCTGTTGAGCAGCACCTGGTACAGCTCGGAAATGCGGCCGCGTTCGGCCAGGATGCGCGATTCCACAGCCGCCAGTTCGGGGCGGGTTCCGGGGAGTACGGGTTGGATTCTCATGGGGGCTCGCTTCAGTCGGGGGTGATGCCGTTGGCGCGTACCACGCGGCTCCATTTGAGGGTGTCGGCCTGCAGCGCCCTGGCCAGCTCGGCCGGCGTGCTGCCCACGACTTCGGTGCCAGAGGCTTCCAGGCGGCTTTTGACCGAGGGCGTGTTCAGCGCCCGCTGCACGGCCTGGCTCATTTTTTCGGTCTCGGCCGCTGGCGTGCCCTTGGGGGCGAACAGGGCGTACCAGTTGTCCGAATCCACGCCGGTGATGCCGATCTCGGCAAAGGTCCTGACCTCGGGAAAGCGCGGGTGGCGCCGGCTGGCGGCAATGGCAACGGGCTTGAGCTTGCCGGCGGAGATCTGTCCGATCAGCCCGGGAATGTCGCCAAAGAAACCATCGACATGGCCCGCCACCACATCCGTGATGGCGGGCGCGGCGCCCTTGTAGGGAATGTGGGCGAGCTGGATGCCCGCATGCTCTTTGAGCAATTCCATGGCCAGGTGCGGCACGCTGCCCGTGCCGGACGAGGCCATGGTCAGCGGTGTACGGGCCTGGCGTGCGGCTGCCACGAACTGCGCGCCGTTGCCGTAGGGCGCCTTGGCGTTGACCACCAGCATCTCCACGTTGCTGACCACCAGCGACACCGGTGCGAGGTCGGTGGCCGGCTTGTAGCCGAGCTTGGGGTACAGCGCCGGGTTGATGGCCACGGCGCCCACGCTGGTCAGCCACAGCGTGCGCGTGTCCGGCTGTGCGCGCGATACGTATTCGGCCGCAATGGCGCCGTTGGCACCGGCCTTGTTCTCGACCACGACGATGCTGCCCAGCTCCTTGCCCAACTGCTCGGCCAGCGTGCGCGCCACGAAGTCCACCGGGCCGCCCGGCGGAAAGGCCACGACGATGCGCGTCATCTGCGGCTGCGCGGGCGCAAGCGCGGGCCATGCGGCGCAAACCAGGGCAGCGAGGGGCGCCAGGGCCGCCAGCGCCATGGACAGACAGCGCCTGCGGCGGGTGGAAGGGATGCTTGTCATGGATGTCTCCTTTTATGGGTATCTGTGGGCAGGGCGACCGGCGATGAGCCACAGGCGACGGGCGCCGTGTGCGGTCCTCAGAACCGGTACAGCCGCTGCGGGTTGTCCACCAGCAGGGCCTGCCGCAGCGCTGGCGTGGGCGCGATGTCGGCCAGCGCATCGACCAGCAGGCCGTCGTCGGGCACGTGCGTGTGGTTGGGGTGGGGCCAGTCCGTGCCCCACAGGCATTGCGTGGGAAAGCGCTCCACCAGCAGGCGCGCCAGCGGCTTGCCCTGGGCATAGGGCGGCTGGCTGTCGATGCGGTCCACGCCGCTGACCTTGACGTGGAACTGCGGCTGGTCGGCCAGCAGCTGCATCAGCGCCTGGAAATCTGCATGCCCTGCGCCCAGGCGCGCATCCACGCGCCCCATGTGGTCGATCACCACGGGCACGGCACTGGCCTGCAACTGCCGGCCCACCGTATGCACCAGGCTGCTTTCGAAATGCACCTGCAGATGCAGGCCGGCCGCGGCCAGGCGCGGGGTCAGTGCCAGAACGTCTTCAATGCAGGCGCCGGCCAGGTGCCGCATGAAGTTGAAGCGCACGCCCCGGAACCCCGCACCCGCCAGCCGCGCCAGCTCGCCATCGGACACATCGGCGGCCACCAGCGCCACGCCCAGGTAGTTGCCGCCACCGGCGGCAATCGCGTCCTGCACCGCACTGTTGTCCAGGCCGTGGCAGGCGGACTGCACGATCACGCAGCGCGACACGCCCAGGTGGCGGTGCAGTGCAAACAGCGTGTGCTTGCCCGCGTCCGCCGGGGTGAAGCTGCGCCCGGCCGCATAGGGAAACTGGGTGCCGGGACCGAACACATGCACATGGGTATCGCAGGCGCCCGCAGGCAGCTGCAGCGCGGGCTTGGAGGGGGACAGGGCGTAGGTGAGTTCAGGCATGGGGCTTTGCAACAAGGCAGCGACAGCGAAGGCTTGTGGCGATTGTGGGCGGGCTTGCCGCGAATGAGGCATAGACTTGGCTGATACCTGCTATCAGCCAAAAGCATGCTGAAAGCCCTTGCCAAGGAGAACCATGGACCTGACGCGCCTGAGCTATTTCGCTGCGGTGGCCGAGGCCGGCAGCTTCAGCCGCGCCGCCGCCGCCCTGCATTTGTCGCAACCGGCCCTCAGCCGACAGGTGCTGTTGCTGGAGGGGGAGCTGGGACAGCGGCTGCTTGAGCGCACCGGGCGCGGCGTGGTGCTGACCGAGCCGGGCCAGGCGCTGCTGCAGCATGCGGCCGGCATCTTTGCGCTGGCCGCGCAGGCCGAATCGGACATGCAGGACCGGCTGCGCAGCCCGCGCGGGCGCATCAGCATCGGCCTGCCGCCCTGGGTGGCGCGCTCCATCGCCGCAGACCTGGTGCAGGGCTTTTTGCAGCAGTACCCCGACGTCACCATCTCCATCGAGGAGAACCTGAGCATCAGCCTGCGCGAATGGCTGATCGCCGGGCGCGTGGACATGGCCCTGCTGTTCGATCCCCCGCACTCGCCGCAGATCACCACGGAGACCCTGCTGCGCGAGCCGCTGGTGCTGGTCAGCAGGCATGCGCTGCCCGCCAAGGTCCGCATGGCGGCGCTGTCCCAGCGCAAGCTCGTCATGGCGCGCGGCCCCAACGCGCTGCGCAAGCTGCTGGAGAGCTACACCGTGCCGCGCGGCGTGCCGCTGCACATGCTGGCCGAGGTCGACTCCGTGCACACCGTGCTCTCGCTGGTGGCCCGGGGCATGGGCGACTCCGTGCTGCCGCTGAGCGCCATCCAGGGCACGGCCTCGCCGTCGCAGCTGTCGATCGCGCAGATCATCTCGCCCGTCGTGCGCAACCGCCTGGTGCTGGCCATTCCGCGCGCACGCCCGTCCACCCGCGTCACGCGCTTTGCAGAGCAGCTGATCAAGCGGGTGGTGAGCGAGCGGCTGGGCTTGCCGGGTTGATCCGGCAGCTGTTGAACGGCCAGTGCGAAGCCCTGGCCCGCACTCAGCCCAGCTTGTGCCGCGTCCTGAGCAATCCCAGGCCCAGCGCGATGAAGGTGCCGCCCACGATGCGGTTGAACAGCCTGGCGTGCGCCAGCACGTGGCCCTTGATCATGGAGATCAGCAGCACATAGCAGGCGTGCGAGATCAGGGCGCAGACCGCGAACGTGGTGGTCAGCACCAGGTACTGCGTGAGCAGCGGCTCGCCCGGGATGACGAATTGCGGGAACAGCGCGGAGAAGAACAGGATGGCCTTGGGATTGGTCAGCGACACGCCCAGGCCCTGCGCCACCAGCTGCCAGTTCCCGCGTTCACGCCGGTGGGCAGGCGCCAGGCCGGCGTCGCTGCCCAGCAGCGCGTCCTTGCTGCGCCAGCGCTTGACGCCCAGCCAGATCAGGTACATGGCGCCTGCCACCTTCATGACCAGAAATGCGTGGGCCGACATGCTGAGAATGGTGCCCATGCCGATCATGGCCAGCCCGGAGACCACGAAGATGCCCACCGAGCTGCCCAGCGAACTCAGGGCCGTTCGCCTGGCGCCCACGTCCACCGAGTTGGAGATGGCCAGCAGCACTGCCGGGCCGGGAGTGAAGCACATCAGCAGCGAGACGCCGCAGAAAACAAGCCAGTGGGCGATGGTCATGGTCGGTGCGAGGAGGCCGTGGGAAGACAGCCGGTATTCTCGTTCAATAACGCCCCCTGCGTGGCCCCGGGGTTGCCGGCCGCCCCGGCCCGTGCAAACAGATGCATGGCCCAGCCCGCGCAGGCCGCCGCGCTGGCCCAGACCAGCCCCCAGCCCTGGGCCGACAGCAAGTGCGGAATGGCCAGCGGCACCAGGAAGCACACCGCGAACACCGAGGTATTGGCCATGCCCAGCGCCGTGCCCGCGCGGGCCGCGCCGGCCAGCCCGGCCAGCTGCGTGTAGGCAACGCCGTGCCAGGCGGACACGCAGATACCGCACACGCCCAGCATCACCATCAGCACCAGGCCCATGGCGGGCGACACTGCCGATGCGCCCGGATGGCTGCTCCAGCTCAGGGCCGCCATGCCCGCGAACAACGCCAGGGTGAGCTGGCAGCAGGCGCGCAGAAAGGCCGGGCGGTTCTGGCGCCTGTCGGTCCAGCGGCCGCTGCAGATGCGCAGGGCCATGGAGGCGAGCTGCACGACCGACATGACGGCCGCCGCCACGCCCAGCCCCAGGTGGGCATGGTCATGCAGAAACACCGTTCCGAACGAGAGCACGGCAAACTGCGGGGCGCACAGGATGCCGATGCCGGCGGCCATGCGCCAGGCTTGCCGATCGCGCAGGGGCCCTGGCGCGGATGGCCCGGCCCGGCCTGGCGCAGCGGCCTTGCCTGAGGCCGGTGCATGCGATGGCTCCTGAATCCACAGCGCTGCAAACACCGCCGCCGCCAGGCACAGCGCCGCCAGCACGCCATAGACGGCGGCAAAGCCTGCATGCGTGGCCAGGCCGGTCAGCAAGGGGGCGCCAATGGCGCCGCCCAAGGGCACGGCGGTCTGGCGGATGCTCATGGCCAGGCCGCGCTCGCCTTCGGCAAACCAGCCCATGACGGCCCGGCCACTGGCGCCGTTGACGCTGCCGCCCAGCAGCCCCACCAGCACCAGCCCGCCGGCCAGCAGGCCGAACGAAGGGATATGGTCCGGCGATGGCGAGGCCCACAGCGCCATCGCCGCCAGGGCCAAGGCCGTGCCGCACAGGCCCAGCAGCAGCACCGGCCGGTCGCCCCAGCGGTCCGTCAGCAGGCCCCAGGGCAGTTCGCTGAGCGCAATGCCCAGGCCCATCAGCCCCAGCGCCAGGCCCAGCGTCTGCGTGTCCAGCTGGTAGCCCGAACGCATGAGGATGGCCGTCATGGGGATGCCGCTGAAAGCCACGGAAAACGCGGCGTTGGCGATGACGCCAGCGGCCAGCACCTTCCATCGGTGGCGGGGCGGGTGGGGGGAAGCCAAGGGGCTGGGATTGGCGCTGCGGCCGGCAGGAGAAGAGGTCATGGCCGGCAGTATGGTCAGCCCCAACCATCCTGAAAATCACATAATTTCGTATCTACAATCCAGTTTTTCAGCACGATGAAGGCTTGGCAATGACACGTGTGCTCTATGACCTGGATGTGCTGCGCACGTTTTGCACCGGCGTCGAACTGGGCAGTTTTGCCCGCGCCGCGGACAAGCTCGGCCGCTCCACCTCGGCCGTCAGCGCCCAGCTCAAGAAGCTGGAATCCCAATGCGGCACGCCCTTGCTGCGCAAGTCCGGCCGGGGGCTGGTGCTGACGGAGGCCGGAGAAACCCTGCGCGGCTATGCGCTGCGCCTGCTCGAACTCAACGACCGCGCCGTGGCGGCCGTGCGCGGCAGCGAACTGCGCGGCCTGGTGCGCCTGGGCCTGCAGGAAGACCTGGGCGAAAGCGTGCTGCCCCATGTGCTGGGGCAGTTCGCGCGCGCCCATCCCCATGTGCGCATCGAAGCCAGCGTGGCCCGCAGCGATGAACTGCGCGAGCGCATCGCCCTCGGGCAATTCGACCTGGCCCTGCTATGGGATGCGGGCGTGAACCACGCGTGCGTGCATGGGGAGCACATCATGCGGCTGCCGCTCCAGTGGATTGGCCCGGCATCCATGGACGCGGCCGACGCCGGCTGGGCACGCTGGCGCAGTGGTGCAGCGCAGGACGACGACGTGCTGCCCCTGGCCATGCTCGATGCGCCTTGCCCCTTGCGGGACATCGTGACGGCTGCGCTGGACAAGAAGGGCATGGCCTGGCGCCATGCCTTCAACAGTGCCAGCCTGTCCGCCGTCTGGGCCGCCACGGCTGCAGGCCTGGGCCTGTCCGTGCGCACGCCGTTCGGCCTGCCCGCGCACGTCAAGCCGCTGGATGCGCAGGCCCTGGGCCTGCCGGCCCTGCCGTCCATGGATCTGATCCTGGGCCGTGCCACGCTCGATGCGCCAGCGCCCGTGGACCGGCTGGCCAGCATCCTGGTCGATGCGGTGCGCGAGCATATGCGCGCGCAGAAACTCGATATATAGGGCTACTTCTTCGCAACCAGGCCACTGAAGTATTCATTGAGGTCGCGGAAATCCTTCACGGTCCAGGCATGGGGCGGCACCTTCACCCCGTTTTCCCGCAAGGTCCTGGGAATCAGGTCGCCATTGGGGCGAAGAATGACGGACGAGACGATCACGCCCGGATAGTCATGGAGCCTTTTTCTGAACGCGGCGGTCGCCAGGTCGGGGGTGGGTGGATTGCTCTTGTTGGCCAGCGGGCCCGTACCCTTGGCGTCTGCCCCGTGGCACATGGCGCATCTGGACAGGTAGAGCTGCTTTCCATTGCTGTTGTCTGCAAGGCAGGGCAATGCCTGAATGCACAGCGATATTCCCAAGGATACGGCGACGATTGTTTTCATTGACTCGCGGATATTTTTTGGTATGAATCTGATCCGCCGCGATCATATGGTCCTGCACGACCGCCCACGAAAAAGCCCTGCAACGCAGGGCTTGTCAAAGAAGCAGGGCGCGCGCCCGGCTTACTTCTTGGCGTACTCGAATTTGGGCAGCGCCTTCAGCGCGTCCTTGGTGGCGCCGGGCAGCGTGATCTTGTTGTTTTCCACGCGGAACTGGTTCACCGGAATGGCCACGTCATGCTTGCCCATGCCCAGGAAGCCGCCGGCGCCGACGATGGCGTAGGAGACCGCCTTGTCGGGTGCGACGATCACGTCGTCGATCTTGCCCACGGCCTTGCCTTCCTCGTTGTAGACGCTCTTGCCCAGCACGGACTTCTTCAGGCTCCAGCCCGTGGCCACGGCCTGGACTTCGGTGGCCGCCACGCCCAAGGTGGTGGTGCCCGCCACGGGCTGTGCCCAGCTGGTCGAGGCCGTGGCTGCGATCAGCGCGGTTGCGATCAAACCCATCTTCAGCGTCTTGAGACCTGTCATAGAAAACTCCTGGAAAACAAAATTTGAAGCCCTCATTAGGAGCGCAGCCCGGCAGCGGCGAGATCGGAAAACCAAGCAAAGCCATGTCAGCCGATCCAGCGCCACGGTGAGGAGACTGCCTACAGTCGTCCCGCCAATTGCCTGCGTCTGCGCCCGGTATGCCATGGCCAAGGCCCTTCATTTCCCCTGTGCGTATCGATTGCGCTCTTCGACGAATTTCCTGATTTCCGATGCCTCCATGGGCCTGCTGAAATAGTAGCCCTGTATCTCATCGAACCCCAGCGAAACCAGCAGATCGAAGACTTCGGCGCTGTCAACGCCTTCTGCCACAAGGCGGTAGCCAAGGTCCGAGGCCATGGTCATGATGGATTTGAGCACGGCCAGCGCCCGTTCATTGGTATCGACGTCGCAGACCATGGAGCGGTCTATCTTCAATATCTCGGCTGGCAGATTCTTGAGTGACGCAAGATTGGAGTAGGCGGCACCAAAATCATCCAGTGCGACCTGGATTCCGAGTTTTCTGATGTGCTGAAGCGCCTGGACCGTGCCGTGGCCTGTCAGCACATCGCTTTCGGTGCACTCGATCACGATATTTTCCAGGGCAACGCCATATTGACTGCACATGGCGTTGAGGTAGTCCGGAAAATCGACCTCGTCCAGATTGCGCGGCGAGACATTGATGGAGACCTGGAGGTCGAGACTTTCCGCTTTCCAGGCCGCAACCTGCGCCAGCGCCGTTTTGATCACGAACCGCGTCAGGCCATGGATCAACGGGGTGGCTTCCACCAGGGGGATGAATTCGCTGGGCGGGATTTCCCCCATTTCCGGGTGCTTCCAGCGGATGAGAGCCTCCAGCCCCTTGCAGCTGAAACTGCGGTTGTCGAATTTGGGCTGGTACACCAGCCGCAGCTGCCCCTTGTCCAGCGCATGCCCAAAGTCCCGCAATAGCCGATAGGATCTTCGCTGGCGGCTGTCCTCGTTCTCCTCATAGCGGTGAAGTGACCGATGGTCGTGGCCAGCCTGCTGCACGGACACCATGGCCTTGCGAATGACATCATCGACCTCGGCCTGGGCCAGGTGGAACCGCACCACGCCTGCCCGGGGCTGAAGTTCGAACCGGAGATCGGCACTGGTGATGGGCTTTTGCAGGTGTTTCAGCAATTGCCTGACCAGGGCCTCTTCATCTTCTTGCCTGCCTGCGCTGATGATCCATGCAAACCTGGCCAGGCCCACGTGGTACACGGTTGCGTGCGGCCCCGTCATGTCCGTGACGGCCTTCGCAATGTCACGCAGGAGCTGCTCGACATAATTCAAGCCCAGCGCATTGCTCATTTCCAGCAGGCTGCAATGGTTGATCGCTTCCATCAATACCAGGCTGCGTGCCTCCTGCGGGGCCACAATGCAAAGGCTGTTCAGGTCGGACTGGAGCTGCGAGCGATTGTGCAAGCCCGTGACCTCGTCTACTTTTCCAATGCTGTGATGGTATTGGATCTGAGCCTGCACTATCGCAGCCATGGCGGCCAGTTGCCGGCCTTGCTCTTCAGAGAAGGTTCTGGGTCGGGTATCGATGATGCACAGGCTGCCGATGGCATGGCCGGAATTCATGATCAGGGGAACGCCGGCATAGAACCTGATGTTCGGTGGGCCGGTTACCAGCGCATTGCCTGAGAACCTGCGGTCAAGGTGCGTGTCAGGAATCACCATGATTCCTTCGTTTCTGATGGTGTGGTCGCAGAAGGCGTCCGTGCGCAGGCTGCCGTCCATGTCCACACCTACGGGCGCCTTGAACCATTGCCTGTGCTCGTCCAGAACCGTGATGATGGCAATCGGCACCATGAACATCTGGCTGGTCAGCTGGGTGATGCGCTGAAATTCCCGTCTGGCGGTCATGTCCAGGATTTCAGCGGTCTGAAGTCCGAGCAGTTGCTCTTTCTCGGATTCGGTAGTCCAACGGGTGAGCATCGATTTCCTGCCTCAGTGAACCCACATCATGAAAATCCCGCTCCGCTTTGGCCTAAGGAATTACTGAACATCCAGCAGCGGCAACAGCTCCTGCAATTTGGCCAGCGCACCAGGGCCTTCAAGCTTGGAAATCGTGCCCAGATGTTCTGTATCTTCCACAATCACATAGGCCATGGACCACTTGGCGAAACGCCTTTGATCAATGCGCGTTTGCGGGAACATCGGCGTGAAGTTGATATGTCTTTCGTCGCGCGAGATGGACTCCACCAGCAAACCCAATTGCCGTGCCGGCCCTTCGACATACTGAAAGAAACGTTCCCCGTCGAAAACCAGCATGCCCGTGATCCCGGCCGACCCGTTGAACGAGCGTGCGGTCTTGATGATGCCCGCGATGCAGGTGGTGTCGGCCCCTGGTGCCAACTGACTGTGATAGAGGAAGCACTCCAGAGAACTCTCCTGCATAACCTCGCGCCTTTCTGTGTTGTAGGCCGGCGATGGTATGGCCTGCGCGGGACGGTCCACGTAGGTGTGCAACCCGTTGTTGCATATGTAACCATCCCGGCCTCCAGCGCCTGCTGCATCTGGCGCTGGTTAGCCTTGGTCTGCTGATGGGCTGGCCCATCTGCATGGGTATCTGCATGGGTGCATGGGAGCGGCGATGGCAGCCCGCTGGCTGCGGGCGCTCATGGCGAATCAGCCTTTGCGCAAATCTCCCGTACGCACCCGCGCAGCCAGCGGTGCGCAGCATCGGCATGCAGCCTGGGATGCCAGAGCAATGAAACCGTGATCTGCGGCATGGAGACCGGAAGGGGGAAGCTGTGCATTTGCGCGCGCAGGTTGCCGGTGTGTCGTTCGGGAACGCTGGCGATCAGGTCGCTGGCGCGGGCCAGGGCCAGCGCGGTGGAAAAGCCGCCGACGGTCGCAACGATCTGCCGCTGCAGGCCGAGCGCATTCAAGGCTTCATCAATGGGCCCCTTTTCCTGCCCCCGCCGGGACACCAGGATATGCCTGCCGCTCGCATAGCGCGCGGGTGTGATCTCGCCCTGGCTCAGCGGATGGCCCTGGCGCACGACGCCGATGAAACGGTCTCGGAACAGCGCCTGCGCGCGCACCTCCGGACCTATCGTGCTTGCGACAACGCCGGTTTCCAGGTCGACCGTCCCGTCGCGAAGCGGGCCGCTGTCCTTGTTGGTCTTTTGCACGAAGCAAAGCCGTACGCCGGGCGCTTGCTGGCCCACGCGGGCAATGAGGTCCGGTCCGAAATTCTCCACGAAGCCTTCGCTGGTGCGCAGTGTGAACGTGCGCACCAGTTGTCCGAGGTCGGGCTGCCCGGCAGGGCGCAGAACAGCTTCCGTGTCCTGCACCAGCTGGCTGACCTGATCGCGCAGCTCAAGCGCTCGCGGTGTGGGAACGAGACCCCGCCCGGCCCTGACCAGCAGCGGATCGCCGGTGGTCTCACGCAGCCGCGCCAGCGCCCGGCTCATTGCCGACGGGCTCAGCCGCAACCGCTGGGCCGCGCGCGCAACGTTTCCCTCCGCAAGGAGCACATCCAGGGTGACAAGCAGGTTGAGATCGGGCTTCGGCATGGGTTGACCGTAGCACAGCGGGTAGTGACATGGCGTGAAACGCATGAATAAAGTGAGAGCAGTGCGCCTTCCGCCATGCCAGGCACGGCACTAGGCTCCTGAGAACTTGAATATGGGAGTCGCCAAAGATGAAGTCCACGTCGAAACCGATCGGTGCCGGAGCAGGTGGGGCAGGGGCCGGCGGTGCGCAACAGGGGCCGCCGGTCCGGTGGGTGCTGGCCAGCCTTTCGCTGTCCATGCTGCTGTCCTCGCTGGGCACCAGCATCGCCAACGTGGGATTGCCCACCTTCGCGCAGGCGTTCAACGCGTCCTTCCAGCAGGTCCAGTGGATCGTCCTGGCCTATCTGCTGGCCATCACCGCCCTGACCGTCAGCGCCGGCCGGCTTGGCGATGTCCTGGGCCGCCGACGGCTGCTGCTGGCCGGCATCGTCCTGTTCACGCTGGCCTCGGTCCTTTGCGGCCTGGCTCCCAATCTCTGGCTGCTGATTGCCGCCCGGGCGGTGCAGGGCCTGGGCGCGGCCATCATGATGGCCCTCTCCATGGCGCTGGTCGCCGAGACGGTTCCGAAGGCGAGGACCGGTAGCGCGATGGGCCTGCTCGGAACGATGTCCGCGATGGGCACCACCCTCGGTCCAGCACTCGGCGGATATCTGATCGCCGGACCCGGCTGGCGGGCCATCTTCCTCATCAACCTGCCGCTGGGCGTCCTGACATTCCTTCTCGCGCATCGATACCTGCCCGTGCATCGCCAAGGGGCGCAGGCGGATCGGGCGCGCTTCGACCACCTGGGCACCTTGCTGCTCGCTCTGACGCTTGTGGCCTATGCACTCGCCATGACGCTGGGGCGCGCAAGCTTCGGTTCGCTCAACGGGGCTTTGCTGTCGGCCGCGGCCTTCGGCGTCGTGCTCTTCGCGAGGGCCCAGGCGGCAGCCGCATCGCCATTGATCCGATTGGAGCGGTTCCGCGATCCGGGCTTCAGCGCGAGCCTGGCCATGAATGCGCTCGTCTCGACGGTGATGATGGCGACGCTGGTGGTCGGGCCGTTCTATCTGTCTCGCGGGCTCGGGCTTGACGAAACCACGGTCGGGCTCGTGATGTCGGTGGGCCCGTTCATCGCCATCCTGAGCGGTGTCCCGGCCGGCCGTGTCGTCGATCGCCTGGGCGCTGCCCCCATGGTCATCGCCGGACTCATCGCCATGGCGGCGGGCGCATTCGCCCTGTCCGTGCTTGCGGCGATGTTCGGTGTTGCGGGCTACGTTGCCGCCATCGCCGTCCTGACCCCTGGCTACCAGCTGTTCCAGGCCGCCAACAACACGGCCGTCATGGCCGATGTCGCTGCGGACCAGCGTGGCGTGATGTCGGGCATGCTCGGGCTGTCGCGCAACCTCGGGCTCGTCACCGGCGCATCCGTGATGGGGATGGTGTTCGCGTTCGCGTCAGGGACGGCCGACATCGCCGCGGCGCATCCCGGGGCCATTGCCCACGCGATGCGGATCACGTTCGCAGTCGCGGCAGTGCTGGTCGTGGCTGCGCTCGCGATTGCGATTGCGGCTGCGGCCGCAAGCCGCGCTCCCACGACCGGCGCGGCTACACCACGGCAGCGCTGAACGACTCCGGCAGCCGTGCAAGCAGATGGGACAGCCGTTGAAGACCGGCGTGCAGGCGTCCACGGTCCTTGATGCTGCCCAGGGAGATGCGGATGGCATTCACGGATTCGCTGCCGGTGGCGAATGCCTGCGCGGGCGTGACGGCGATGCCCTCGCTGTCGGCGGCACGTGCCAGCTGGGCGCTAGTCCAGTACCCCGGCAGCTCCAGCCATACATGCAGGCCGTCCCCGGCGCCGCTGTACCGCCCCGCCAGGATGTCCCTGGCCATCCGGTGGCGCAGGCGCGCCTCCTTGCGCACGCCGTCCATCAATTGCCCGGCCGAACCATCGAGGATCCACTGCGTGGCCAGCGCGGCCGTCACGGGGGTGGCCATCAGCGCAAAGGACCTGAGCGCCACCAGGAAGCGCTGGCGTTCATGCGGGTCGCGCATGAGCACGAAGGCCACGCGCAGGCCGGGCGTCAGGCATTTGGACAGGGTCGAGATGTAGTACACCTGCTGCGGGGCGAATGCGGCAATGGGCGGCGGCGGGGCGTCGGCCAGCAGCCAGTAGGGGTCGTCCTCGACGATGCGCACCTGGCAGCGCCTGGCCACGCTGGCCAGCTGCTTGCGCCGGCCTTCCGACATGGTGATGGCGGTCGGGTTCTGCAGTGTCGGATTGAGGTAGAGCAGCGCCGGCCTGTGCTCGCGGCAGGCCTGCTCCAGCATCTCCGGCACCATCCCCTGCCTGTCCGCCTGCACCGCCAGGATGCGCCGGCCGAACTGGGCCGCTGCGGCACGCAGGCCGGGATAGCTGGCGGGCTCCGCCAGGATCACGTCGCCCGGCGCGGTCAGCGCAAGAATCAGGGCGGCGATCGCCGCCTGCGCCCCGGGGCAGACAACGATCTGCCGGTCATCCAGACTCCCAAACATCGGCTCCAGCCATTGGGCTGCGGCCTTGCGGTCGGAGTCGCTGCCCCCGCCCAGGTGGTAGGTCATCAGCAGCTGGGCATCGGCCCTCATCAATACCTGTGACAAGCCCTGTTTGAGCATGTCGTCGAAGTCCACGCCCTCGGGCGGCGGCGGGGTGTTCATGCTCAGGTCGAGCACCGAGCTCCATTCGACCTTCGGCGCCGCGACATAGGTGCCTCGCGCGCCGCGTCCCTCCAGCAGGTGGCGCCGCCGGGCCTCGTCGTAGGCGCGGGTGATGGTCGTCAGGTCCACATCCAGCTGCGCTGCCAGCAGGCGCTGCGGAGGCAGGCGGTCACCCGGTTTCAGCGATCCGTCCGCCACCGCTGCCTGCAAGGCATCCGCAATCTGCAGAAAACGGGGGCCGCGCTGCACGGCCAGGCGCGGCAGCCAGCTTGGCAAAGAGTCATCTTGCATGGTTTTCAGCAGCGATGTTGGGGTCCATGTATGGAAATTGCTTTTGGGTAGTATGCGCCACAAGGTGTGGCAGCACCGTGCTTGCATGGCCGTCGCTGACGCTCTGCCTCTCATGTCCGGGAGGGGGCTCCCCACCGTGGACAGTGCCAAGTCATTGGCTGGAAGTTCTCAAAATGATCGATTGGATCCCCGTAGTCTTCGTCACGTTCAAGGCGCTCGTGTTCGGCACGGCCATGTTCTTCGCCATCAAGTGGCATTACGACCAAGGCAAGAAGAAGGGGGCGGACAGGCGCGAGCTGCTCATTGCGGGCGGCAAGATCGCTGCCGTCTTCACGCTGCTGCTGCTGTGCGTGCTGGCCTTCACCTTCGGCCTTGCCAGGATGCTCGGCATGGATCTGAGCCTTCCCTGAGGGCAGGCACTGGCGGGCCTCAGTGCACGGGCCGGTTCAGCCGCCTGCTCGCCCTTGATATCGCGTAGTTCACAAGGCAGTAGAGCACCGCCACCACCAGGTACACGGGCACCAGCGCGTGGTAGTTGGCAATGAGCACCTTGGCGTTCTGCATGAGCTCGCCATAGGTGACGATGTAGCCGAAGGTGGTGTCCTTGACCACGATGACCAGTTGCGCGACCAGCGCCGGCACGATGAAGCGCACCGCCTGGGGGAAGACGACGAACCGGAAGACCTGTACCTCGGTCAGTCCCAGGCTTCGCGCGGCATCGGTCTGGCCGCGTGGCACGGCAAGCACGCCCGCGCGGTAGACCTCGGCCACCACGGCGGCGGTGCTCAGGCCTATGGGCAGGGTCAGCATCCAGTAGGTGCTCAGCTTGATGCCGGCGGCGGGCAGCACCAGAAAGCACACATAGATCAGCAGCAGCGTGGGCGTGCCGCGCAGGAATTCGATGACGGCGACGCTGGGCCAGCGCACGAGCCGGGGCCGCGCCAGGCGCCCCGCCAGCAGCACCAGCCCCAGGGCCAGCGCAATCACGGCGGCCATGGCCGACGATGCCAGCGTGCCGAGCAGGCCCTTGGCCAGAAAGGCCCAGGTGGTGGGCCAGGCGAAGAATTCCCAGAACCGGGCCTCGAGCTGGCCTGCCGAATGAAAGCGCAGCGCGATGCCCGCGGCCAGCGCCAGCAGCAGGGCCGCCGCGATCAGGCTGGCCACCTGCGTGACCCGCCGGGCCTGCGGGCTGGGTGCGCCAAACAGAATGTCTTCCAGAGAACGGCTCATCGCAGTATCCGCAGCTTCTTTTCCAGGATGGCGCCCACCCAGGCAATGACCAATCCGGTGGCCACGTACATCGCGGCGGCCACGGCGAAGGCGGCCATGCCGGCAGCGGAGTCGTTGGCGATCTTGGACACGAGCGCCGTGAGTTCCCGGCCCGCCAGCGGCACCTGGGATGCCAGCGAGGTGGACAGCATCAGCGCAATGAGCAGCGACGTCATCGGCTGCACCACCGAGCGCAGCGCCTGCGGCAAGACCACCGAGGTGATGATTTGCATGGGCCGCATGCCCAGGCTGAGCGCGGCCTCGATCTGGCTGCCGGCAATGGTGTTGATGCCCGCGCGCAGATAGTCCGCCGTGAACGCGGAACACACCAGCGCCAGGGCCAGGACCACGCTGGGCTCATAGTCGATCACGACGTTGAGATCGGGCAGCGCGAACACGATGAAGATCAGCAGCGCCACGCTGGGGATGTTGCGGAAGATCTCGACGTAGCCCGTCAGCACGAAGCGCAGCGGCGGCAGCGGAAGCAACCGGAGCACCGTGACGACCACGCCCAGCAGGAAGCCGGGCAGGAACGAGAACGCGGTGAGCTTCCAGGTCAGCAAGAGGGCCTGCCAGAAGGCAGGCCCGTGGTCGGCGAGGAGCCGGGAGACGTCACCCATCGCTCAGGGCAGGGCGGGCGGCGTGGGAACGGCCGTGCTGCCGGTGCGCTGGCCGATGGAGATGGTCCACAGCTTGGCCCAGGTGCCGTCGGCTTCGATTTTCTTCAGGAAGGCGTTGATGAAGGCCACGCCGTCCGAGCCCTTGGGCAGGCCGATGCCATAGGAATCCTGCGTGCCGAAGGGCGCACCCGCCAGCCGCGCGTCGCCGGTGCCCAGGCTCAGGGTGTTGAGCAGCAGGGTGTAGTCGGTCACATAGGCGTCCACGCGGCCCTGGCGCAGGGAGTCCAGCGCTTCCTGGTGCGTCTGGAACTCCTGCACGACCGCCTTGGGCGCGTGCTGCGCCAGGATGGCAGGCCCCGTGGAGCCGGCCTGCGTGGCGACCTTCTTGCCGCCCAGATCGCTGTACGACTGCACGGTCTTGTTGCTTGCCTTGACCAGCACCCCGGCCTGCGAGGTGTAGTAGGGGCCGGCAAACGAGATCTTCTCGGCACGGGCAGGGGTGATGGAGTAGGTGGCAATCACCATGTCCGCCTGGTTGTTGATCAGCACCTGCTCGCGCGTGGACGAGGTGACCTGCGCGAACTGGTACTTGGAGGCATCGCCCAGGATGTAGCGCGTGAGCAGCTGGGCCAGGCCTGCGTCGAAGCCGCGGATCTTGCCGTCCTTCTCGTTGAGCAGGGAAAACAGATTGGAGGTCTGGGTGCTGCCCAGGCGCAGCGTGCCGGCCTGCTTGATCTTGCTGGCCCAGGTGCTCGATGCGATGGTCGCGGCGTCGGCGACGGGGCCTTGCGCAATCAGGGCGTCGAACGCCGCTGTGTTCAGGGGCGCGCCCTGCGCAAAGAGCGAACCGCTGCCCACGATCGCCAGTGCCACCACGGTGGATTTCAGAATGGATTGGATCGGCATGGGGTCTTCCTGCTGGGTCTGTGATGTAAATCTGGGGATGGCTGCCAGGGGCAAGGGCCGATTATGGCGACTCGCGGCCCTTGCCGCCGCACAAGGGCTCAGGCCCCGGCCACGCGCTGCCCCGGCGCAATGGTGGGGGGCGCGGCGTTGAGCGTCTCGATCGCAAAGCCGGCAGCGGCCTTGTATCGGGCCATGAAGCCCTCGCGCTCCTCGCGTGGCAGCACCTCGTCGATATGGTCGAAGACGCCGCCGCAGCGCTCGTCCACCAGCCCCAGCAGGCCGAAGGGGCCGGCCCCCCGGTTGCGCAGCACCAGCGCCGAGAGGTCCTTGCACAGCTTGTCGTCATAGGCGCGCAGCGCCTGCGGGCCCACGCCGTGGGCAAGGAACTGCGCACCCAGCACGCGCGCGTCCACGATGGCCTGGCTGGCGCCATTGGAGCCCACCGGGTACATCACATGCGCCGCATCGCCCAGCAAGGCCACGCGGCCGTCCACCCAGGTGGGCACGGGGTCGCGGTCGATCATGGGGTACTCGAAGACATCCGTGGCGCCGCGCAGCATGGCCGGCACGTCCAGCCAGCCGTAGTCCCAGCCGTCGAAGTGGTGGATGAATTCCTCCAGCGCCACGCGCCGGTTCCAGTCGCCCTGCCGCCAGCCGCCCTGGTTGTCCACCGTGATCTCGGCGATCCAGTTGATGGTGGCCAGGCCCGTGACGGGGTCCGGCGGCGTGATGGGGTACAGCACCACGCGATGGCGCAGCGAGCCCACGCCCACGAAGGACGCGCCGGTGCGCACCGGCACCCCGGGCGTGGTGCCGCGCCACATGATGGCGCCGCCCCACTGTATGGGCGGCTGCGTGGGGTACATCTGCGCGCGCACGGCCGAGTGCAGGCCATCGGCCGCCACCAGCAGCGAGCCCTGCACCTCCAGCCGCTGGCCATCGCGGGTGTCGATGAGGGCGGTCACGCCCTCGGCATCCTGCCGGTAGCCCACCACGCGCCGGCCCAGCTGCACGGCGTCGTCGCCCAGGCGCTGCCTGACGGCGTTGAACAGCATCATCTGCAGCTGCCCGCGGTGCACCGCGTACTGCGGCCAGCGGTAGCCGGCCTGCAGCCCGCGCGGCTCGGCATACACCTCGTTGCCGTTGCGCCCGACCAGCGCCCATTCCCGGGCCTGCAGGCCGATGGTGTCCAGCACATCGTTGCCGAAACCCAGGTCATGCAGCTCCCGCACCGCGTTCGGCTGCAGGTTGATGCCCACGCCCAGCGGCTGCAGCTGCGCCACCGACTCGAACACGATGCAGGGCACGCCGATCTGGTGCAGCGTGAGGGCAGTGGCCATGCCACCGATGCCGCCGCCGGCAATGAGCACGGGGCGGGATGGATTGTGGTGTGAAGCAGCAGCAGACATGCCGGGATTGTCCATGCAATGGCTGCGGGCGGATGTCCCATCTGCGGCGCGTGCATGGCGCAAACAATGTATGATGATCATCATGCGAAACACAAATTCCAGCGCCCGGGCTTCCGCCAAGGAGGCCACGCATGAGCGCATCGTCTCCGTGGCGGCGCGTGCCATCCGCCGCAGCGGCTATGGCGGCACCGGGGTGGCGGACATCATGAAGGAGGCGGGCCTGACGCATGGCGCCTTCTACGCCCACTTCGCCTCGCGCGATGCCATGCTGGCGGAAGCGGCGGGCAAGGCCTGCGCGGAGTCCTGTGCCGCCGTCGCCGACGTGGTGGCCAAGGCGCCGCCCGGCATGGCGCTGCAGGCCATGCTGGCCGCCTATCTTTCCAAGGAACATGTCCAGCGCGCCGAGTTGGGCTGCCCCCTGGCGGCCCTGGGTTCCGAGACCTCGCGCCAGGCGCCGGAGGTGCGCCGCGTGGCCACGGGCCACATCAAGGAAATGGTCGATCTCATCGCCCGCCAATCACCGGACTGGGGACAGCCCGGTGCCCACGAGCGCGCTCTCGTCACCTTGTCCACCATGGTCGGCAGCCTGCTGCTGGCTCGGGCGGTGGATGATCCGGCCCTGTCCGACAGCCTGCGCGAGGCAGCACTCAAGCACCTGGCGCCAGCCAACCAGTGATGGCGCATGCCCAGTGCATGTGCCAGGATTTTTTTTGCCGTTACATATGATGATCATCATATAAAGGAAGACCATGAAGGCATTTGTTCTGGAAAGCTATGGAGCGAACCGCGCCTTGCAGCTGGCAGACGTACCCGAGCCGCAGCTGCGTGACGACGAAGTCCTGGTCCAGGTCCATGCCGCAGGCGTGAACCAGCTGGACTCCAAGATCAAGGATGGGCAATTCAAGCTCATCCTGCCCTATCGCCTGCCCCTGATCCTGGGCCACGACGTGGCCGGCGTGGTGGTCAAGGCCGGCCCGCGCGTGCGGCAGTTCAAGCCCGGTGACGAGGTCTATGCACGCACGGACGATTTCCGGATCGGCACGTTCGCGGAGTTCGTGCCGGTCAAGGAGTCGTCGCTGGCGCCAAAACCCAAGGGGCTCACGATGGAAGAGGCCGCCTCCATCCCCCTGGTGGGCCTGACGGCCTGGCAGGCACTGGTGGAGACAGCGAAGCTGACGAAGGGGCAAAGGGTCTTCATCCAGGCCGGCTCCGGGGGCGTGGGCACGTTCGCCATCCAGCTGGCCAGGCACCTGGGCGCCACCGTTGCCACCACCACAAGCGCTGCCAACTTCGAACTGGTCAGGGGCCTGGGCGCGGATGTCGTCATCGACTACCGCACGCAGGACTTCGAGGACGTCCTGCACGACTACGACGTGGTGCTCAACAGCCAGGACGGCAAGGCGCTTGGCAAATCCCTGCGCGTGCTCAAGGGCGGCGCGAAGCTGGTCTCCATCTCCGGCCCGCCCGATCCCGCGTTTGGCAGAAACATCGCGGCGCCCGCATTCGTGCGGCTGGTGATGCGGCTGCTCAGCTCCGGCATCAGGCGCCGGGCGCGAAGCCGTGGCATCGACTACTCCTTTGTCTTCATGAAGGCCGACGGCGGCCAGCTGCGCGAGATCACCCGCCTCATCGAGGCGGGCGCCATCCGCCCGGTCGTGGACAAGGTCTTCGCATTCGAATCCACCAACGAGGCCCTTGCCTATGCCGAAGCCGGCCACGCAAAGGGCAAGGTCGTCATCAAGATCCGTTGAATCTGTTTCCCCCCACCCCTGGAGTGCTCCATGAAAATTGAAAACGCTGTTGTCCTCGTCACCGGTGCCAATCGCGGCATCGGCCTGGCCTTCGCACGCGAGCTGCTTGCCCGTGGCGCCCGCAAGGTCTACGCCGGCGCGCGCGACCCCGCCACCGTCACCCAGCCCGGCGTGCATGCCCTGCAGCTGGACGTGAACCGCCCGCAGGACGTGGCCGCCGCCGCAGCGCAGGCGTCGGACGTCACGCTGGTGATCAACAACGCCGGCATCGCGCAGCCCGGCGGCTTTCTGGCGCCCGACAGCGAAGAGGTCGCCAGGCGCATCTTCGAGACCAACTTCTTCGCCGTGCTGCGCATGAGCCAGGCCTTTGCGCCGGTTCTCAAGGCCAACGGCGGCGGGGCCTTGCTCAATGTGCTGTCGGTGGCCTCTTGGGTCAATGGCGGCGAACTGGCCGCCTACTCGGCCAGCAAGTCGGCCGCCTGGTCGCTCACTAACGCCCTGCGCAGCGAGCTTGCAGGGCAGAAGACACAGGTGCTGGGCCTGCACATGGCCTATGTCGATACCGACCTCACACGCGGGCTTGACGCACCGAAGTCCAGCCCCGAGGACATCGTCAGCCGCGCGCTGGACGGACTGGAGGCCGGGCTCGATGAAGTGCTGGCCGACGAGCTCACCCAGCAGGTCAAGCGCGGCATGACGGCGGCCCGGCCAAGCTATCTGCCGCAGGGCGCCTGAGCCTGGATGACCGCCGCAGCCCGTGGCCGGACCATCAACACAGGCCGGGCCATGAAGTGCGCGCCATGGCAGATCCGCAGCCCATGGTCTGGGCCTCGGTACCGGCGTAGTCGGCCAGCGTGTCGGCGCTGTCGCGGATGCTTTGCAGGGCACGGGCCACCACGTCCAGGTGGCGATGGCCCTTGGGGGTCTCCAGCCATGCCAGGGCGAGCTGGGCGATGGCGGAGATTTCTGCACAGCCTTGCTGCACGAGATGGTCCACCTGGGTGAGGGCGTTGGACAGCTGCCGGGTGCTGTGGCTGTCCGTGGTGGGGGAGGGCTGGGCGGGGTTCATGCCATGTCCCTCCGCAGTTGGCCAAGCACAAAGGCCTGGCATGAGGGAGGGGCTGCGCCAAAAGACGGTGCGCAGGCGAGAGAAACGGCGTTCATTGTTCCGTGCTCCATTGCGGGTCGAATCCACAGGCCATCGCATCTGCGTTGACTGATGGATTCGGTGTACCAAGCCTCGCTTTCGGAGAGGCTGTGCCGCTATACGACGGATGTTTTGAAGCATCAGCCCCGGGACAGGGGGCCGGGGCGGATGATAGCGCGGGCGGGGAGGGGAACGCCCCTTTTTTTGGAGGGGGTGAGGCTTGCGAAACGTCCAGTCAAGCGCGGTACGAACGCACAGTCAAGCCGCCAGGGCTGCGCGCCCGCAAGATGGCCGGCAGTGCGCATCCACCCGTGCCACACGCTTGCATCAACATGGCTTTCAGCGCTTGATACACAAGCGCTGAAAGCATTTTTCATGGCCGATCGCGGCTGGGTGGAACACCGCTTCACCCACCCACCCCATCGCCATGAAAACCCTTGCCCTTCGAATTGCCATGCTGTTGCTGACGGCGGCGGCTTCAGTGTCTGCTGGTGCAGTCACGGTATTCGACAACCTGGCAGCCGCCAATGACCCGTGGCTCATCCAGCACAACTCCAGCTACCACACCAAACTGTGGGTGGCCAACCGCATCCCGATTGGCAGCCAGTCGCTGCGCATCACGCAGGTGAAGATGAATCTCACCCAGATCGACCAGTTCGAGCTGCAAGTGTGCGCAACCGACGCCAGCGCCGCCACGCCGTTCGTGGACATGACGGCCTGTGCCCCCTTCACCGCCGACGCGGCCACGCCGGGCATGCGCGTGTTCACGGGCGACCGCATCGTGGCGGCGGGCGACTTTGCCTGGGTGGTGGTGCGCAGCATCGGCCAGACCATGATCCGCCGCCAGATCACCACGGCCACCAACGACGGGCTGACCTGGTATTCAGGCGCGAGCCACAACCCGGCCTGGGTGGCCGAGCCGCAGACCTCCATCGGCATGACGGTCGAGGCCGGCTCCGTGCAGCTCGATGGCGTGTGCGGCAGTGCCAGCAGCACCACGCCTCGCCGTTATCCGCCAGACGCCTTGCTGTGCAGCGTGGGCACGACCAGCGGCGTGATGGGTGAAACCTACTCCTTCTCCTGGGTGTGCCAGAGCAGCTACGGCGGCAACCCTTCGCCGCAATGCTCCGTGCCTCGCGCCTACCTCGTTACCTCCCAGGCCACGGGCGGCGGCAGCATCGAGGCGGGGCGCGATGTAGCGGCGGGGCAGCAGGCCAGCTTCACGCTCACCACGCCACCGGGCTATACGGTGCAGGTCAGCGGCTGCGGCGGATCGCTTGCGGGCAACACCTACACCACTGCGACCATTACCGGCAATTGCACCATCAGCGCCACCTTCGCCCCGCCGCCCACCAATGGCGCGTGTGGCAGCACTGCGCCTTCGCTCACCTTGCCAACCCTCTTGTGCAGCGCCGGTTCGGCCACCAACCAGTCTGCCGCGTCCGATGCCTTCCGCTGGAATTGCTCGGGCATCAGCGGCGGCACCACGGCCGCTTGCCTGGCACCGCGCCAGTACATGGTGACAGTCAACACGGATGCGGGCATTGCCAGCGCACAGTGCACCCCGAACCCCGTGACCCATGGCTCCAGCGCCACCTGCACGGCCACGGTGCACGACCCTGTCGCCCGCCCCTTCAGCGGCTGGGGCGGCGCCTGCAGCGGCACGGGGGCTTGCCAGCCCGTGGTGCTCGGGGCTACCACCGTCTCTGCCAACACGACGCTCATCACCTACGCCATCACTACCACTGCCACCACGGGCGGGAGCATGTCTTGCACGCCCAACCCCGTGCCCCACGGCCAGGCCGCTGGCTGCACTGCCACGCCGCAAACGGGCTTTCAGTTCACCGGCTGGACGGGCGATTGCGCGGGCACGGGTGCATGCCAGTTCACCAACGTGACCAGCGCGCACAGCGTGGGAGCCACCTTCGCGCCGATTACCTACGCCATCGCCACCCCTGCCGTCACCGGCGGCAGCGTGAACTGCACGGCCAACCCCGTGCCCCATGGGCAAGACACCATCTGCGTCGCCTCGCCCGCGATGGGCTACCACTTCACCCATTGGTCGGGCGATTGCGCGGGCACTGCCAGCGCGTGCATTCTCTACAACGTGACCAGCCCGCGCAGCGTGGGTGCCACATTTGTACTCAACACCTATTCCATCGGCATCGTCCCCGCCCCGGCCAACGGCACAGTCACCTGCACGCCCAACCCCGTCACCCACGGCCAGGATGCAAGCTGCACCGCCACGCCCGATGCGGGCTACCACTTCACCAGTTGGTCGGGCGATTGCACGGGCACGGGGGCA
Source organism: Delftia sp. 11MD (assembly GCF_050907895.1). NCBI lineage: Bacteria > Pseudomonadati > Pseudomonadota > Betaproteobacteria > Burkholderiales > Comamonadaceae > Delftia > Delftia sp. 11MD. Next base: position 2,578,379 of record NZ_CP194333.1, read on the forward strand.
TGCCAGTTCACCAGCGTGACCGCGTCGCGCACCGTCTCGGCCACCTTCACGCCCAACACCCACTCCATCGCCACCCCCGCCGCCGTCAACGGCACGGTCACCTGCACGCCCAACCCCGTCACCCACGGCCAGGACGCAAGCTGCACCGCCACGCCCAATGCGGGCTATCACTTCACCAGTTGGTCAGGCGATTGCACGGGCACGGGGGCATGCCAGCTCACCAACGTGACCAGCCCGCGCAGCGTGGGTGCCACCTTCGCGCTGAACACCTATTCCATCAGCATCGCCCCCGCCACCACCAACGGCACGGTCACCTGCACGCCCAACCCCGTGACCCACGGCCAGGACGCAAGCTGCACCGCTACGCCCGATACGGGCTATCACTTCACCAGTTGGTCAGGCGATTGCGCGGGGGCGGGTGCATGCCAGCTCACCAACGTGACCAGCCCGCGCAGCGTGGGTGCCACCTTCGCGCTCAACACCTATTCCATCGGCATCACCCCCGCCCCGGCCAACGGCACGGTCACCTGCGCGCCCAACCCCGTCACCCACGGCCAGGACGCAAGCTGCACCGCTACGCCCGATACGGGCTATCACTTCACCAGTTGGTCAGGCGATTGCACGGGCACGGGAGCATGCCAGCTCACCAACGTGACCAGCCCGCGCAGCGTGGGTGCCACCTTCGCGCTGAACACATACCCCATCAGCATCACCCCCGTCACCACCAACGGCACAGTCACCTGCACACCCAACCCCGTCACCCACGGCCAGGACGCAGGCTGCATTGCCACGCCTGGTACGGGCTATCACTTCACCAGTTGGTCGGGCGATTGCGCGGGCACGGGAGCATGCCAGCTCACCAACGTGACCAGTCCGCGCAGCGTTTCGGCCACGTTCACCCACGACCCGGTCGATGCGACCTGCGGCTCAGCGGCCAACGGCGCTGTGGCCTTCAAGCCCAGCGCGAATCTGTGCGCCACGGGTACGCCAGGGACCGTGCTATCCGCCGGCGGCCAACACAAATGGCAGTGCAGCGGTGAATATGGCGGCGCAGCGCAGCAGTGCAGCGCACCGTGGCAGGGTGCGGGCGGCAACGGCAATCTGGGGGCGGTGGAGGTGGATGGCGCGAAAGGCTGGGAGATCAGCAGCGCCGCCTTTGCCTCCACCTTGCCCGCGCCCTTGCCGTCCCATGTGCGTGCGGTGCACGCGCCGCTGGGCCTGGTGCTGGGGCGTGTCGCTGGCAATGCAGATGCACAGGTGACCGTGCACTTCACCACACCAGTGCCGCAGGGGGCCGTTTATTACAAATACGGCCCCAGCCCCGACGGGCTGGGCTGCACCGGCGCTGCCTGCGCGCAGCCGCACTGGTATGCGCTGCCCGGCGCGCAGTTTGCGCCCGACGGCCTGAGCGTGACCTTCACCCTGGCCGATGGCGGCGTGGGTGACAGCGATTCCGTGCCCAACCAGATCACCGACCCCGGCCTGCCCGTGCTGCTGGCCCCGCAGGCCATACCCGCGCTCGGCCCCTGGGCGCTGGCGTTGCTTTCGCTGCTGGCAGCGGGTCTGGTGACGGTGCGTTGCCGAGCGTCGAGCAGTGGTTGCGCACCGCCGATCAGAAAGTGAAGCCTTGGCTTGCAGCGGCAGCAACCCCGCACTGTGGACTGCTGCCCCTTGGTTGACGCTCAGATAGACGGTCGGCAACCACCGTTTTGGTAGGCTTTGAATTTGATGGATAGACAACCAGATACAGGCATGAATTTGAAATTTAAGCGGCTCACTGAAGTTGATCCGGCTCACATTGTTTCGCTGAATAACAATCCAGATGTGCTGCGACAAATGCCGCTTGGAAGTGCGAATTTCGACCTGGCGAAAGCAAATGAATGGGCTCGGCAAAAGGATGCCCAGTGGCAGCAATACGGCTATGGGCCATGGGCGTTTGAAATTGACCAGCAATTTGCCGGCTGGGGCGGTTTGCAGTACGAGGAAGGTGATGCCGACCTCGCTTTGGTGCTTCACCCCAAATTCTGGGGAAGTGGCAAAGCCATCTATCAAGAGATAGTGAAACGTGCATTCACTGGCTTGGGGCTGAGCTCCATCACAATTTTGCTGCCACCTTCAAGAACCAGAATAAAAGGGATTCTCAAGCTGGGATTTCGGCCAGATGGCGCACTGGATATCGAGGGGACTCGCTTTTTGCGCTATCGCCTGCATGCACCCGGCAAACCCGCTTGACCAGATCTTTGAGCAGCGCGTCTTGATCCCGCGCGCTCATACCTTGGCGAGGAAGGCCGCTGCATCACCCGCTTCACACTTCCAGTCTGCGAAGACCCCAACCAGATTGCACTCCACGCAGCGGCAAGCGATGTAGTACCAGCGCACGTCGTGTGTGCCTTCGTACACGGAGACGCCGGACATCAGTTCGAACGTCTCGTTCTCGCACACGCACTCGTGTGCCTCGGGGGCGGCCTCTTCAACATGTTCCGCGCTGTCGCCCATCAGGTGTTCCTGCCCGCAGTCGGTGCAGGTGCGGATGGCCACGCCGGCTTCTTCATCCGTCTGCAGCGCAAAAGTCCGGCACCCGCAATCGCATTTGGACGAGGCAAACCGGACGGCCTCATGGCGATTCGCAACGCTGTAGCTGCGCAGCTCGGCTTGGGTGTCGCCGGACGTTGTCCCGTACCAGAACTCGCCCTTCTTCGTCAGTGCCATTGATACTGTTCCATTCTTCAAGTTGGGCTTCCCGGCAGACCTGACGCCAAGCTTTCCCGATCGTCTGGATTTTGCCTGAAGGCACGGTGAATCTTCGTCAAGGGGCCGGGCAGCTCTCAGCCTCAAGCAGCCGCACCGAATACCGGCTCTACAGCGATGGCAGATCCTGACCGGGCGCACCGCAATCCGTGCGGGGATGTGCGTGTCAGCGTTCCCTGCGCAGCTGTCTGGCACTGGCCAACAGGAATGCGCGCGTGCCCGGCGCGCCCAGCCCATCGAGTGCGCCACCATCTTGCGCGCCCATGGCCAGCCAGGCTTGCATTGCGGCCTGCGCCACCTCCAGATGAAATTCTTTCAGCAGCAGGCGGACAAGCGGTGCCCCCGCCGCAGGGTCTGCGATCTGCCCCAGCGCCATGGCCGCTGCCTGGCGGCGGCGCGCGTTGGGGCTGCTCAGTTGATCGATCAGTGCAGGCACAACCGTCCGGTCGCCCAGACTGCCCAGACGGCCCAAGGCTTCCAATATCTCTTCGGTGGCGAGGTCGGCCTGCAGCGCCCGTATCAGGTCGGGAATCGCCTCGCGCGTGGCTGCCTTCGCCAGCGTTTCGGTGATCAGCCGGGCATCAGCCGGCGATTCGGCTTGCAGCAATGCCGCAGCCAGCGCCGCGCTGGCCTCGGCGCTGGGCGTGGCTGACAGCGACAGCATGGCGGCGTCCCGCAACGGGTTGCGGCGGACCATCAGAGGCGCCAGCAAACCGGCCCCCTGGGGGTCGCGGAACTCGGCAAGCGCCATCACGTAGCGGTGTCGCACGCTGTCGCCGGCTGCCTGGGCTGCAGCGATCAGCGCAGGCAATACGTCAGCCCCTTGCGCTGCCAGCGCTTTGCAGACGTGGTGGACGTATTCGTTGCGGATGCCGGGCATCAGCCCCAGGAGCAGGGCCTGCACCTGGGGGCCGCGAAGATTCTGGCAGGCGTACGCCACGGCGCTGGCATTCCAGTGGTGGGGGTCATCCACCAATGCCTTCGCGAAGCCTTCGAAACCCTCTGCTGAGCCCATCAAGGCCAGCGCTTCGGCCACGCCCACGGCGTCGCCGCCGCACAGCTGGGGCAGCATGGCGCGCAGATGCTGGGCCGCTTCCTGGGGCGCGGTGCGCGCCAGCTGCAGCGCGGCGGCTCGGCGTACCTGCAGCGACGCCGTGCGCAACCCTGCGCGGGGCCACTGCGACTCGCCGGGCCCTTGCAGCTGGGCCAACACCTCGGCCAGCTCGTCGGCATCGCGCGGTGTCCTTGCCTGTTCCAGCGCGGCCATCAGTTCAGGCACGGCTTCCTGCGCCTTCAGCGGGCCCAGCGCCGGTGCTGCAACGGTCACTCCGGCACGCAGCAGTGGCGCGATCGCACGCGTGTCGCCCAACTCGCCAAGCACCTTGACCAGTGCCGTCCTCAGCTCCCGCGGCATCCCGCGGCGCGGGTGTTCAAGCGTCTCGATCAGCGGGACCACGGCTGCCGTATCGCCCAGGCGCCCCAGTGCGCTGATGCAGGTCCCGCGGACTCTGGCGTCCGCATCGTGGAGTCCTTCCATCAGCAGGTCCAGGCAGGCGTGTGTGGATTTCTGGACCACCGCGCTGCACAGCGTGTTGATCACCTCGCCAAAGTCTTTCTTTTTGTCGGTCTCCTCACGCCGCAGCGTGCGGATGGCCTCCAGCAGGTCGGCGATCCAGTGTTCGTCGGCGTGGCTGTGAATGGATGTCGCCGCATACTCGCGCACCGCTGCGCTGCGGTGGCCCAAGGCCTTGAACAAAGGCGCCCGGGCCTGTGGCGAGGAGATACGGCCCAGGTACATGCAGCCCGAGCAGGCTTCGTCAACGCTCTTGGACTTGGCCATGCGCAGGTACAGGGGCAGTGCCTCATTGGAGGGACGGATCAACAAGGCCTGCCTGGCCGCGTCAGCCACCTTTGCGTCTTCGTCCAGCGTCGCGCTCACCAGGAGCGCGGGAGCGCGGTCCGCCAGCTCCAGCAGTGCATTTCGGGCCAGGGGCAGCTGATTTGCCGGCGCGGACCTCATGAATGTCGTGATGGCCTCGAAAGCCACTGCGGGGGCAGCGCAGGACAGCGCTTGCAGCGCCAAGAACACATCGACGTTTTTTGTGGAACTCTGCAGCTGGTCTGCGAGTGCCTGGCTTGGGTTGTCGTTCATAAGTACTGGAAGGGCCGGTCCGGATTGCCCTGGTTCTGCTTGTCCGAGAAGACCACCAGCACAGGCTCGTCTGGCGCGCCCTGCATCATAGGTGCCGCCCCAGGGCCGCCACTGGACAAGTCGTCCACCGGTCGACCGGCCGGGCAGGCCTTGGCATCCGGCCGCTTTTGGCCGACCCCATCCGCCCGATCACCTTGTCCCACCATCCACCCACGCCATCCCCGCCCCCCGGTTCACATGCCGCTGCCTGCCCACGACAAACTCCGAATCCAGCGTGGCCAGTGCGACGGAGATCCATGCGCCTTCTTCGTAATGCTGGCTGTGCCATGACAGCGATGAGCCGCATTGCTGGCAAAAGCAGCGCGTGATGCCGGGCGATGAGGCAAAGGAGCGCAATTGCTCCTGGCCCCGGGTGAAGACAAGGTCCTTTGCCGGCACGCTGCCGTAGGTGGCGAATGCGGCACCGTGGGCCTTCTGGCAGATGCGGCAGTGGCAGTGCGAGACGGCCTGGGGCGTGGAGCGCAGTGCATAGGCGATGGCGCCGCACAGGCAGCTGCCGGTCAGGGCAAGAGGGGGGCTATCCGGGGCGTTGCTCATGGTCGGGCGGGCACGAAAAAAGGCGCATGCCATTGTGCATGCGCCCCAATGCCGCGACAGGGATGCGCGGCAACCCCAGGAGTCATCCGTTTCGTCAGTCGCCGATGACCTGCAGCCCGCTGCCGTCCCCATGCGCCTGCAGGCACATTCTTCCGAGGTCGTTGAGAAAACGCAGCACCGGCATCTCGCCCACGCAGGCGGGGATGGCGGCCATGATGTCGTTATGCAGTTCCAGCAGCTGGTCCGAGGCCACGAACATGGCGGCGGATTCGCCGTAGTAGTGCCGCCAGAAGTCCTGCAGCAGGCCGTGGCGGGCCTTGCCGACGACCAGGGGATAGCCGTTTTCCCAGACCTGTGCGTCCATGGAAAGGCTGGCCAGGCCAGGGTCAACGGGCCGCGCGCTGGCGGGGATCAACAGTACACGTCGCATGTCCATGCTCATTTGCGGTTTCCAGGTGCGCCAGTGGACTTGGGCAACCCGGTCCGGGAGGAGGGTGAGAGGTCCTTGCCGCAGGCGGCAGGAACCGGTTCCCACTTTATTGACGTGTGCACAACAAGAAAATTACAGCTGATTACATACGGCGAGCGATGCGCCGTGTGCCTGCCGTTCTCCGTTGCAGTTCGCCGTTCAGGCGCTGCGCGCCCCGCCCTCGATCTCGAACGCAAAGTCCCCGAAGCGCAGGCTGCCGCGCCGCCGCTCCACCAGGGCCGGCAAGGCCGCGCATTCGGGCAGGGCGCTGAGGATCTGGTGCTTGGCGCGGAAGATCTGGATGTTCACGTACGACGAATCCACGCCCAGCATGCGCGAGAGCGCGTCGAGCTCTATCCAGCCCTGGCTTGCGGGGGCCAGGCCCTTGTGGGCGTCCTGCTGGCGCACGCGGGCCAGGGTGACCAGGGTGTAGTGGTGTATGCGTTCACCCAGCGCGATGGGCTTGCCGTCGCTCATGACGGTCAGGCTGGCGTGCTCCTCGTTCTGGCTGACGTGGAAGCGAAAGGACACGTCCGGCGGCTTGGGCGCATGCGGGTCGAAGCTGCTTTCCCGCGTGGATTCCAGGTCGTCGCATTGCACGAATTCCCAGCTGCCTGCGGAGGTGTGGACCATGGCGCCGTCCACCAGGGGCTCGGTGCCGTCGCCGGACTCCAGCAGCCAGCGGCCGTCTTCGAAGAAGACGTTGGCTTCGGGCTCCTGGGCGTCGGGCAGCAGGGTGCCGCGCGGGTTCAGGGCCAGGGGGGCGTCCTGGGGCAGGCCCGGGCCGGGGCTCAGGCAGGTGACGGGCGGTCCCAGGTCTTGCACGGTCCAGGCCGCTTCTGCGCCTTCGCCCATGCTGAGCCTGGCGCCCACGGTCAGTACGGTCCAGCGGCCGGCGACCAGGCGCACGCCGTTGAGCATGGTGCCGTTGCGGCTCTGGTCCACGATTTCCCAGGTCTGCCGGTTCCAGCGGAACAGGGCGTGGACCTGGGAGACGTCGGGCGCCTTCATGACGGTCTGGCAGACCGAAGGGTGGCGGCCGAAGGTATGCAGGGGCCGCAGCACGACGATGCTGCCGTCGAGTTGGTTACGAAAGAGGGCCATCGCCTCGAATTCTCCTTGGGGCTTGTGTGAACAGGGGGTGGGCTGGGGGCGCATTGGCCCGGAGCCGGCAGCCTGTTGCCAAGCCGAGAGAGTACATGCCCGCTGCGCGTTTCAGTTTGTCAAACGTACAGCGCCTGCGGATTGAACTCGGATTCCTGCAGCGGACGGCTGCGCCAGCCCAGGGCCACGGGCACGTCGCGCAGCCGTGGATTGCCCAGTTCCGGCCAGATATGGCACAGGCCCGGAACCACGACCTTGACGGTGTACAGAGGGATGTCGGGGCGCGAGTGGTCGTAGACGATGGTTTCCAGGCCCAGGCCCCGTGCGATGTCCACGCAGTGCGCAATGGCCCGGGCAATGTCCGGCGGCGCGGTGTCCGCCTGCTGCGCAGGCTGTTGCGGCGGCGCATCGGTGCCGTCCAGCGGATGCAGAAAGGCCTGCACCTGCTGCGGCACGGCAAAGCCCTTGCCCGCCGCGATCAGCTGGCTGATTTCGGTGAGGGCGCGTTCGCAGGCCAGGGCGCGGTCCAGGCTGCAGCCAAAGCCCACGGCCAAATGGCCGGTATCCGCGTGGCGGCCCACGCAGACCACGACCGGTATGCCGAAGTCATGGGTGATGTCCAGCAGCCAGTACGACCATTGCGGGCCGCAGCTGCGCGCCAGGCGCTGGCGCGTGGCTGCGGCGATGCCGTCCAGCGCGATGGCGGGCCTGCGGATCTGGCCGTACCACCAGATGGCGGCGGCGTCGCGCTCCACCAGTTCCATGAAGCCTTGGAGGATTGCTTCTTCCCGCGTGTTGCCGGCCGCGCAGCCGTTGGAGGTCCAGCCCACGTGGTGCTGGCTTTGCGCGGGCGCATGGGCCAGGCAAAAGCCCAGCGGCAGGTAGCGGCGCGCATCGGCGGTCAGGGACCAGGCGGGCGCCCACCACAGAGGTTCGCCCTGGCCGGCGCCGGGGGCCACGGCATGCGGCGGCCTGTCGGCGGCAAAGCGGGCGGTCTGCCGGTCGCTGAAGCGGGCCAGCGCTGTGGGAGGAATGCAGGGCGCATCCAGCTGCGCGGCGGGGGCGACGACCACGGCTTCATCGCCCTGGTGGAAGGCGGCGTAGCGCTCCACGGCTTCGCACATGGCGCTGGCGCGGGCCTGCATGGCCGACAGGCCCTTGCCCAGGCACAGCTGTGTCGGGGGGGCTGCCAGGAAGCCGCTGCCAGGCGCGGGCGTTCTGAAGATTTCGCTGCGGTAGACGGTGAGCGCTTCGTCGGTCTCGGCCGTCAGCGGCGTGACCCGGGCAATCACGCCGGTCAGCGGGCTGACGTGCCGGGACAGGCGCTGCACCGTGGTCTCGGCCGGCACGCTGCGCCAGCCGCCGTCGGCGCGCGCGGCATGCGTGCCGGGAACTGGCGCAATGGGTTCGCGTTGGCGCAGTGCCATCAGCCCCGGTGTGCCGCAGTGCGGGCATTGCGGGCGGGCGGCCACGGGGTGGGCCTGGGGGGGCTCCAGCGTCCACACGGTTTGCGCTGCATCGGTGTGCGCCAGCAGGCGCTGCACCGTGGGCAGCAGGGCCTGCAGCCGCGTGGCGATGAGGTCGGCGCCGGCGCGCACGGGCGGGCAGCGGCCGCTGTCGTGCGGCGGGCCGCCTTGCGCGGCGCGTGCGGGATGGTTGCGTTGCCAGCGGTGCGCCAGGCAATGCCAGCAGGCCGATGCGGTGCCGGCATGGGGCGTGAACAAGGGCCCGGCCATGGCCTGCTCGCCCGCGGGCCGGACCAGCAGCCAGGGCCGGCCTGCGGCACGCTGGCCGGCGTCGATGGCGCCCAGGCGCGGGTCCAGGTAGTCGTCGCAGAAAACGATGGTGAGCGGGGCGGGGGCGGGTGACTGCGTGGCCACGGCCGCAGCCCAGTGGCAGGTGGCTGTGCTGTCCAGCGCTGCAGTCAGCAGGACGATGTCGATCTGCTCCGATGCCTGCAGGCGCACGGGCGGGGCCGAGAAATCCGGTTGCAGATAACCGTGGCCGTTCAAGTCGCTGTGCAGCACCGGCTGGACCAGGCCCTGGCGCAGCAGGGCGCCCAGGGCGTGCAGCATCTGCGCAAGCGGCGCATCGGGCGCTGTGGCGCAGTGCTGCATGAGGCTGGTGCCGGCCTGCAGCGGGGCGTTGAGCGCCAGCACGGCGGCGGAGCCCAGGGCCAGGGTGTCGCGTTCGCTGGTCAGCAAAAGGCGGTCGCCCTGCTGCACGGGGGACAGGAATTTCTCGTGCCAGCGGAAGGCGTCGGCAAACAGGTCCGGGGCCGCAGGCTCAGGCAAGGGACGGGGCTCCCAGTTCAAGGCGGACGACGGCATACGGGTGCTGGCCGGTGGTGGCGTGGAAGGCGGTCTCGAACAGCTGGTGCTGCTGCGAGAACCGGGCATACAGGTGCTCCTGCAGGCTGATGCGGATGGCGGGGTGGATGCGCTCCATCTGGGCGCCGTCCGCAAAGCCGGAGACGACGGGCAGCCGCATGCCGCCCACCTGCATGGGCAGCCGTGCAAGGGCCGGGTGCACATGGTCGAGCACCACGGTGCACGGCGGGCTGCCGGGCGCGGTAAAACGCTGGGCCAGCTGCTGCAGCATGGCCTCCAGCGGCGCCTGGGGAAGGTAGGGGCAGACGCCTTCGAGCAGCACCAGAACGGGCTGGCTGCCGGGCAGGGCGGCGGCGTCCAGCCAGGAGGTGTCGAGGATGGAGCAGGCAAGGCGGGTTTCGTCGCCGTCCATGTATTGATCGCGCAGCGCAATGGCGTCGGGCAGGTCCACGTTCAGCCAGCGTGCGGTGCCGGCCAGGGCCGCCAGGCGGCTGCGCCGCGTGCACAGGCCCGCGCCCAGCGCAATGCACAGGCCGGACGGATGCGCGCTCAGGAATTGCGTGGTGAGCCGGTCGAACAGCTGCGTGCGCAGCACCACGCTGCGCACAAAGGCGGGGTCGGCGGCGTGCGCCTCGCTGGCCTGGGGCAGCGCCGCCGCGATGCGGCACGCCTCGGGGTCGGCAAAGGGCGGCAGGTCGTGCAGCTCCGGGGGAGCTGCCGCACCTGCAGCGCGGGCACGTGCCGCCAGCGTCAGCAGCAAGGTGGCCGTGGCCCCTTGCAGCTGCGCCGGTGCCGTATCAGCAGGTGAAGGGATAGGCGTCACCGGTGTTGTTGTAGGAGGTGAGGGCGATGGCCCACAGGTCCTGCTCGGCGGGTGCCACCGGGTAGTTCAGCACGATGCCGTTCTTGATGGCCGTGCCGTCTGCGCGCTGCAGGTTCCATTCGCCGCGCGCGGCGTCCCAGGTGAAGGCCTGTTCGGTCTCGAAGCGGACCTGGAAGTTGAACGGGTTGTTGTAGCCCAGCCATTGGCTCAGCACGGGGGCCTTGTCCTTGCCGTCGTCGCGCGTCAGCTCCGCGTGGAACTCGGGCGACTGCCAGGCCAGGGCGATGGCGCGCAGCACCACGCCGCCGAAGGCCAGCAGCGAGTCGGGGCCGCCGCCGGGGATGCCCAGGCCCGTGGGCAGGGCAGCCCTGAGCATGCCGTTGTTCGGTTCCTCGAACGAGGTGCTCACGCCCATGAAGTTGGGGAACAGCTGGTAGTAGGCGGCCAGGGCCTCGGAGGCATGGGTCTGGGGCGCCTGGGGCAGGACGATGACGAATTCATCGTCGGGACCGATCCAGCCGGCCGTCAGCACGGGCTTCCATTCGGCGCGCTGGGTGGGGTCGTCGCTCAGGCGCAGCGACACATCGACCTGGGGCCACTGGGTCGGCAGGTTGAAGTCGCGGTGCAGCATGGGCTGGATGTCGCGCTGCCCCAGCAGGTCACGGCGGTAGGCGTCATCCTGCCAGGAGCGGGCGATGGCCCGCAGGTAGGCAAGGCGGAATGCGAGCAACGGTTCAGTATTCTGCAGCTGGGTGGTCATGTGACTTCATCCTCGGTTCAAGAAAAATGCGCTTGGCCGGGCAGGGGCCCGGACAGGTGCACGGACAGTTCAGGCCGCAATGCGGCCAGCTCACTCAGGCGCGCGGCCACGTCCGGCCCGGCGGGTGCCAGGACCTGTGACAGGGCCAGTGCCTCGGTTTCGGTGCGGTACTTGCCGGCAGTGCGCGCAGTCCCGGCCGCCTGGGCCAGGCTGTCCTGCACGGCCGCGTGGTCGGCGCCCATGGCCAGCAGGAAGCGGGCCTTCTTCAGGTGCAGCTCGCTGCTGTGCAGCCGCTCGTCCAGCACGTCGGCCAGGCGCAGGCACTCGTCGATCTTGTCCAGGGCCTCGGTCCAGCGCCCGCTGGCCGCCAGCATTTCGGCGACGAAGGAGCGGTAGTAGGTCTGGCAGTAGCGGCAGCCCATGTCCCAGAGCAGCTGCGCCGTGCCGCTGGCGCGTTCAATGCCCTCGGCGCTGGCGCTGCCTGCGCCGTCACCCAGCGCCCAGCAGCGGATGATGTCCGCATAGCCCGAGAACGCAGGCAGGCCGTAGCGGGCCGTGATGTCCAGCAGTTCGCCCGTGGTGGCCAAGGCGCTTTCCTTGTCGCCACGTGCCTGGTGGACCAGGGCCTGGTAGAGCAGGGCCATGCTCAGGGATGGAATGTGCGAGACCTCGTGCGCCAGGCGCACGGCGTCGGCCGCATCGGCCAGCGCGGCCTGGTCGAAGCCGGCGAACCAGCGCACCAGGGCGCGCCCGCAGGTGGCCCAGACACGCGTGTCGAAGCCGAACTCGGCCGCATGGTGGGCATGGGCCACGGGGTCGTAGCGGGTGATGGCGTCGGTCAGCGCTTCTTCGGCCTGCTCGAATCGGCCGTCGGAGTAGTGGGCCAGTCCCAGGTAGGTCTGGGCGGCCACCAGCACGCCCGTGTCCTGCTGGCGCACGGCCTGCTCCAGCAGCCGGTGGCTGAGCTGGCGCACTTCCTCGCGGTTGCTGGCCACGTGGTGGTAGGTGATCAGCATCCACAAGTGCTGCACCTGCTTGTAGTCGGCCACGGCGTTGGCGCCCGGGCCGGCCAGCAGCTCCTGCGACAGCGCGATGCGTTCCACCACCTGGGCATGGGCCCAGCCGTGCTTGTTCATCAGCGCCTGGGTCACGTAGCTGTTGACGTCCAGACGCGCCTCGCGCTGGGCCACGCCCTGGAGCTGTTGCAGCCAGTCGTCGATGTGGCGCGCGTAGGCAATGGTTTCATCGTTGAGCGAGCGCAGCTGGGTGATGCGCAACTGCCGCACCGCAAGCGCCACGGCCTGGGCGTGGTCTCCGGCGTCCGCCCAGTGCTGGGCCACGCCTGCGGGTTCCGCCGCAACGCGCTGCGGCTGGTGCTGCATCAGGGCCAGGGCCACGTCGCGGTGCAGCAGCCGGCGCTGCGATACCAGCATGCATTCGTAGGCCGTGTCCCGGATCAGCGCGTGGCGGAACATGTAGGCGCCCGGGCCCGCGCGTTCGTCGGCAATCACCAGGCCGGCCTGGCCCAGGGCGGCCAGTTCCTGGCCGACTTCGCCCTGCGGGCGTTCCAGGCAGGCGCACAGCAGGTCGAAGTCGAAGTGCCGGCCCATGGTGGCTGCCAGCTGCAGCAGGGGCTTGAGCGGGCCGATGCGGTCAAAGCGGCTGACCAGCGAGTCGCGCAGCGTGAGCGGAATGGCGGCCGGCAGTCCGGCATGGCGAAAGTCCCAGACGCCGTCCTGCTCCACCAGGTGGGCATCCAGCAGCATGCGCGCCATTTCCTGGATGAACAGCGGCACGCCGTCCGTGCGTTCCACCACGTGGCGGATCACGGCAGGGCTGAGCCGGCGCGGTGCCAGCGTCTGGCGGGCCAGTTCGGTGGCCTGGGCGTCTTCCAGCCGCCGTACGTCCACGCAGTCGGCCTGCAGGCCTTCGGGCGGTTGCCACTGCGGACGCGCCGTGAGCACCAGCAGCACGCGCCGCCCGGGCAGGCGCGCGACCAGTTGCTCCAGCAGTTCGATACTGGTGGGGTCGGCCCAGTGCACGTCCTCGACGACCAGCAGCAGGGGCTCGGCTTCGGACATGTGCAGCAGCCATTGCGCGGTGGACTGCAGCAGCAGCGCCCTTTGCATGACGGCAGAGATGCGGCTGGGCTCGCAGTCGCCCAGGGGCAGCGAGAGCCAGGCGCACAGAATGGGCAGGGCGGCCTCGGCATCGCAGCCTGCGGCGCGCAGGGCTTCGCGCATCTGTTCGCGGTGGTCCTGCGGGGGATCTGCCGCCTCCAGCCGCTGCCGTATCAGGCCCAGGAAAGGGGTCAGTGCGGTGTTGCGGTGCTCGGGCTGGCATTGCAGCACCACGGTGTTCGCGCCCTGTGTCCTGGCGTGGACGAGCAGCATGTCGGCCAGGCAGGATTTGCCGATGCCCGGCTCGCCGCGAATCCACAGCGCATTGCCCCCGGCTTCGCGGGCCCGCGCCCATGCGTCGTGCAGGCGCTGCAGTTCGGGTTCGCGGCCTATGCACTGCAAGGCTGCATCGGACACAGGTCCCTGCAGTAGCTCGGCTGGCTGCTCCAGCTCCAGGCGATAGGTCTGCATGCCCGTGGGCTGGCCGGGCAGGCGCAGGCTGCCGGCCTTCTCGAAGCGCGCATGACGCGACAGCAGGCGGTGGCTGCTTTCGCTGGCCAGCAGGGTGCCCGCATCGGCGATGGCCTCCAGCCGCATGGCCACGTTGACGGCATGGCCCGAGGGTGCTTCGCCGCCGACCACCACGGCCATGCCGGTGTGCAGGCCCATTCGGATTCCGAGGTGCAGTCCGTGGACCTGCTCGATGGCGGCTGCGCGGCTGCGGCTGAGCGTCAGCAGCTCCTGCGCCGTCATGCCGGCTTGGCGGGCATCGGTGTCGCTGGTGTGCGGGTAGCCGAAGAGCACCAGCATGCGGTCGCCCAGCGTGCCCGCCAGCATGCCACCGCGCCGGGTGGCAACGTCGGAGAACAGCGTGAGTTCCTCGCGCTGCAGCAGCTCGATGTCCTCGATGTTCAGTGCCTGCGAGGGCTGGCCTGCGGTGCGTGCCGCGCTGTCCATGGCGTCGGCATCGCTGCCGGGCCACAGCGACACGCTGCAGCACAGCACGGTCAGCTGCCGCACTTCCGAGAAAACGCGCGTGGTGGCCACGGTGCGGGTGAGGTCCGACGGCTGCACCTGGGCGGCTGCGGGCAACTGGCCCACCAGATCGTCCAGCCGCACGCGCATGAGGTCCCTGAGCAGGGCCGCCGCCGAGTCGCTGCGCTCCGCAGGCCGCTTCTTGAGCGCCTTGCGCAGCAAGGTGGCGATGGGGTGGGTGGAGATGGCCGGCGGCAGCTGCACTTCCTGCGGGCTGAGCTGGCGGTGCACGATCTCGGCCACCGAGGCGCCCTGCACGGCGGGCGTGCCCGTCAGGCATTCGAGGAACATCAGTCCCCAGGCATACAGGTCGGTGCGTGCGCTGGGCGGCTCGCCGCGCAGCTGCTCGGGCGCGCTGTAGGCGGGCGTGCCCAGGCACTCGTCGCCCATGGTGAGCTGCGAGACCTGCGGGCCGGCAAACTGCGGAATGACGGTGCCGATGCCGAAGTCCAGCACCATGGCGTGCCGCACGGCGCCCGTGGAGGTGACCATCACGTTGTCGGGCTTGAGGTCGCGGTGCACGATGCCGGCCGCGTGCGCGCAGTCCAGCGCATCGAGCACCTCGGCCATGAGGCGGCCGGCCTCGGCGGCAGTCAGCACGCCCTGGCGGCGGATCAGGCTCTTGAGGGTCTCGCCGGGCACATATTCGAAGACGCCGTAGACGCAGTCGCCTTGCTCGCCCTTGTCCAGCAACTGGACGATGTGCGGATGGTGCAGGGACGCGCACAGCATGGTCTCGCGGTGGAAGCGCTCCACCTGGCGGCCGCCTTCCTGCAGCCTGACGACCTTGATGGCCACCGATGCACCCGTGCGCCGGTGGCGCGCGCGGTAGACGGTGCCGTAGCCACCCGATCCCAAGGTTTCCAGCAGTTCGTAATCGGGTATTTCCAGGGGGGCTGGCGCCACCGGGGTCACCGCAGCTTGCGTGGGGTTGGTGATGGCATCGTGCATTTCAGCCTCGGTTGGGTATCCTCCTGGAGGGTATCCAGTCGTCCATTTGTCATACGGCAGACCGTGCTTTTGATACCGTTCGTTACTATAGCGTACGTCCGAATGCAATTGACTGTTTTTGCCTACGTGCTTGCCCATGGTTGCCGTCGCCGTGGCGTCCGGCGCTCAGTCCCAGCTGGCCGCATTGCGCAGCCGTATGCCGCTGGCATGCAGCGAGCTGTCCCAGACGCCGCGCAGCGGCTGCAGCGAATCGACGATGCGCAGCTCGGTGCCGCATTCCGCTAGCGCTTGCGGCAGATCGACCAGCAGGTCCCGGCGCAGGGGCTGCACGGCCTGCCGGCTCACGTACATGCCGGCGTCCTCCAGGCTTTCAAACGTATCGGCCGGCAGCTCGTACCGGTGTATCCGGGCCGCTTGCAGGCGCGCGGCCCAGGCGGTCTCCACATAGGCCACGGCCAGCGCTCCATCGGGCAGGGCGTTCAGCCATTGGGCCCTGTCTTCGCTGGTGCTGTGCTCGTGCGGCCATATGACGATGCGCGGGCATTCGCGCGGAAACAGGTACAGCCGCTGATGCGTATGGGCGATGGCCCACACGAGGGGGCCGTTGAGCCATTCCTGTCCCTGGCGGCGGGGTGCCGCCTTCAGGACCGGGCGGGGCTGGAATTGCCGGATATCTCCGTCTTCGCTGAAGTGAAAAAGCTGCATGGCGCGCAGTGTAGGGCGCCGCGGTTTGCAGGTGCTGCGCCATCGCCTATGATGCGCGACACCTGTGAATAATCCCAGGTACTCGCAACCCACGGAAAGGTCCATGCACCATGAACGGTCACTGTCTTTGCGGCGCTGTCAGCTTTGTCTCTCCCCAGGCCCGGGAAATCGGGGCCTGCCACTGTGGGTACTGCCGGCGCTGGGGCGGTGGCCCCATGCTGGCGGTGCATTGCGGGCCCGATGTGAAGTTCGAGGGCGGCGAACACATAGGCACCTATGCCTCCTCCGAATGGGCCGAGCGCGCCTTCTGCAGGCAATGCGGTACGCACCTGTACTACCGGCTGCACGCCACGGGCGAGTACTTCGTGCCGGCCGGCGCCTTCGAGTCGCAGGACTTCGAGCTGGCCACGCAGATCTACATCGACAGAAAGCCCGGCTACTACGACTTCGCCAACCAGACGCCGACCATGACCGAGGCCGAGGTCATCGCCCAGTACGCACCCCCGCAGGAATGAGGCACAGCACCATGCCCTTGCACGATGACGCCAGCGGCCTGGCACTGGAGCCTGCCGCACGGCCCGGCGATCCGCTCGATCGCATCGACACACCCAGCCTGGCGCTGGACCTGACGGCCTTCGATGCCAACCTGCGCACCATGCAGGACTGGGCCGACCGCCATGGCGTGGCGCTGCGCCCGCATGCCAAGGCGCACAAGTGCCCCCAGATCGCGCTGCGCCAGCTGGCGCTGGGCGCGCGTGGCATCTGCTGCCAGAAGGTGAGCGAAGCGCTGCCCTTTGTGGCGGCCGGCGTGCGCGACATCCTGATCAGCAACGAGGTCGTGGGGCCGGCCAAGCACGCGCTGCTGGCCCGGCTGGCGCGCAGTGCGCGCATGGCCGTGTGCGTGGACAACGCGGCCAACCTGGTGCAGCTGTCCGAGGCCATGTCGCAGGCGGGCGTGGAGATCGACGTGCTGGTGGAGGTGGACGTGGGTCAGGGCCGCTGCGGCGTCACGGGCCCCGATGCCGTGCTGGCCCTGGCGCGGCAGGCGCGTGATCTGCCGGGCCTGAACTTCGCGGGCCTGCAGGCCTACCACGGAGCGGCGCAGCACCGGCGCAGCCGCGAAGAGCGTGCGCAGGCCTGCCAGGAGGCTGCGAGCCGGGCGGCGGCCTGCGCGCAGCTGCTGCGCGACAACGGCCTGGCGTGCCACACCATCACGGGCGGCGGCACGGGCAGCGTGGAGTTCGATGCGGCCAGCGGCGTCTACACCGAGCTGCAGCCGGGCTCCTATGCCTTCATGGATGGCGACTACGGCGCCAACGAATGGGGCGGGGCGCTGGCCTTTCGCCGCAGCCTGTTCCTGCTGTCCACGGTGATGAGCACGCCCGCGCCGGACCGCGTCATCCTCGATGCGGGCCTGAAATCCACCTCGGCCGAATGCGGCCCGCCCGCCGTCTACGGCACGCCGGGCCTGCGCTGCGTGGCCATCAATGACGAGCACAGCGTGGTATGCGTGGAGCCTGGCGCCCAGGCGCCCGCCCTGGGCAGCGTGCTGCAGCTGCTGCCCTCGCACGTGGACCCGACATTCAACCTGCACGACGAGCTGGTGGTGCTGCAGGGCGGCACGGTGCACGCGCTGTGGCCGATTGCGGCGCGCGGGCTGTCGCGCTGAAGACGGCATGAAAGAAGCCGCCGGCCTTGCGGCGCGGCGGCTTTTTTGCGTCTGCGCCTGCTGTGGCCTGTGGCTTACAGCTCGATCTTGGCGCGGCGGATCACGTCGCCAAAGCGCTTGTTCTCTTCGACGATGAAGGCCTTGAACTCTTCGGGCGTGGGAAAGTAGTTCTCGTAGCCGAAGGTCTGGAACTTGGGCTGGATGTCGGGCTCGCGCAGGACTTTCATGGTGTCCTGGCGGATCTTCTCGACCACGGCCGGCGGCGTGGACTTGGAGACGGCAAAGGCATTCCAGCCGGTGACCACGGCATCGGCCGGGCCGCCGGACTCGGCCACGGTGGGCACGTCTTCATAGCCCTTGAGGCGGTGGGGCGCCAGCACGGCCAGGAAGCGCAGCTTGCCCGAGCGCATCAGCGGGCCGGCCGTGCCCGAGGAGCCCAGCGCAAAGGCCAGCTCGCCCGTGGCCACGCTGGTGTACAGCTGGCTGGTTTCCTTGTAGATGACGTGTTCCATCTTGGTGCCCGTCAGCGACTCCAGCAGGGCCGAGCCCAGGTGCACCGGGTTGCCCACGGACCACGAGCCGTAGTTGAGCTTGCCGGGGCGCGCCTTGGCGTCGGCAATCAGGTCGGCCACGGTCTTGTAGGGGCTGTTGACCGGCACGCAGACGAAGAAGAATGTGCGAAACAGCGGCAGGACGACTTCGAAGTCCTTGTCGATGCTGTAGGGCAGTTTCTTGAACAGGTGGGGATAGGCGGCCAGGTGGACGTTGTCCAGCTGGATGATGTCCGTGCCGTCGGTGGCGCCGCGCTTGAAGGCCTCGATGGCGATGAAGCCGTTGCCGCCAGGGCGGTTTTCCACGATGACGGGCTGGTTCCACAGGCGCGCCAGCTTGTCGGCCACCAGGCGCGAGGTGCCGTCCGGCCCGCCGCCCACGGGGAAGGGGTTGATGATGCGCACCTGCTTGGTGGGCCAGTTGGCGGCGGCACCCGACTGGGCACGCGCGGGTGCCAGGGCGCCCATGGCCAGGGCGCCAAGGGCGAGGCCCGCCTGGCGGCGATTGATGCGGAAGGCGCTGTCTTTCATGGTTTGTCTCCGAGTCGCTGTTGGGCTTGCTGGGTGGCTTGGTCCTATGCCGGCAAGGCACAGGCTGCTCTTGTTTTTACGCTCTCTTGCGGGAGCGGCTGGATCATCCAGTCGCCGCATTGTGTCAGTTCGTTGCAAAGCACCTAGCCGTGGCTGGCGCTAGCAGCTATAGCAAAATGGCATAAGTGAGGAGGCGAGAGAACATGAATTTGCAGCAGATAGAGACGTTCGTGCATGTGGCCGAGACCGGCAGCTTCAGCAAGGCGGCCGTGCTGCTGGAGACGGCCCAGCCCGCACTGAGCCGCCAGGTGCGGGCGCTGGAGACCGAGCTGCGCGAAACCCTGCTGATCCGCACCGGCCGCGGCGTGACCCTGACCGACGCCGGCCGCCGCCTGCTGGAGCACGGCCACGCCATCATGCAGCGCGTGGCGCTGGCCAAGGAGGATCTGGGCAGCCAGCGCGACGAGCCCGTGGGCCGCATCGTGGTGGGCCTGCCGCCCAGCCTGGCGCGGCGCCTGACGCTGCCGCTGATCGATCTGTTCAGCAAGGACATGCCCAAGGCCCGCCTGGCCGTGGTCGAGGGCTTTTCCATGAACATTGCCGAATGGCTGACCTCGGGTCGCATGGACCTGGGCCTGGTCTATACGCCCGAGCCGCATCCGCACATTGAGGTCACGCCCGTGCTGGAAGAGCGCCTGTGCCTGATCGGCCCGACGCGCACGCTGGGCGGGCGCAGCAGCGTGCGCTTTGAAGAGCTGTCGCAGTTTCCGTTGATCATGCCGCAGCACGGCCAGATCTTCCGCAAGCTGATGGAGGCCCAGGCCACGCTGTCCCAGGTCAAGCTCAACGTGGTCTGGGAAGTGTCCAGCGTGCCGGCCATCCTGGACCTGGTGCGCGGCGGCTACGGCTACGCCGCGCTGACCGACAGCGCCATGCACAGCCACCTGACCGATGCCGAGCTGGTGGGCATTCCCATCGAGTCGCCCCATGTGGTGAGCACGCTGTGCCTGGCGCAGTCGGCCAAGAAAAAGGCCACGCCGCTGATCCGAAAGACCTCGCTGGCCCTGCGCGAACTGAGCCGGCTGGTGTGCGCGCCGCTCTGAGCGGCTGCAGCGACGGCGGCAGGTCGCAGGTCAGCAGGCCTCAGAGCAGCGGCCGCAGCTCCCGCGCCGCCTCCTGCAGCAGCGGCAGCAGCTCGGCCACCATGTCGGCCGGCGCCATGCGCTGGGGCGAGGTCACGATGTTGAGCGCGGCCACCGTGCAGCCCTCCATGTTGCGCAGCGGCACGGCCAGGGCCTGCACGGCCAGCTCATGCTCTTCCAGGGCCAGGCAGAAGTCCTGTCGGCGCACTTCGTCCAGCACGCCTTCGAGCGCTGCGCTGTCGGTGACCGTGTGGGCGGTCAGGCGCCGCAGATCGTGCGAGGCCAGCCATTGCCTGAGCTCGGCCGCAGGCAGGGCGGCCAGCAGCACGCGGCCGGTGGAGGTGGCGTGGGCGGGCAGGCGGCTGCCCAGGTGCAGGCCGTGGGCCATGAGGCGCTGGCCGCGCTCGTGCAGGGCGCTGCGCGCCACGATGACCACCTCGTGGCCATCGCGCACCACGCAGGAAAACGACAGCTGGGTCTGCGCCGCCAGCCGGTACAGCACGGGCTGGACGATGCGCGGCAGCCGCGCCGAGGCCAGGTAGCTGCCCGACAGCCGCAGCACCTTGGGCGCCAGCCAGAAATGGCTTCCGTCCGTCTCCAGGTAGCCCAGGTGCGTCAAGGTCAGCAGATGGCGGCGCGCGGCCGTGCGCGTGATGCCAGAGCGCTCGGCCGCCATGGTGGCGTTCAGGCGCTGGCGCTCGGTGTCGAAGCTCTCCAGCACGGCCAGGCCCTTGGCCAGTCCGGCGATGAAGTCATCGGGGTCGATGGGAAAGGGCTGGTTCATGGGCGGGGAGGGCGGGCATGCAGGTAGTGCGCGATTGTCGCGCAGATTGCGCGATCACCGCGCAACGCGTGCTGCAGCCCCTCGTCTTTGCGCTGCCTCAAAACTAATCTTGGGCGCAGGCCATGGCATGAACCGGCCATGACATCGAACAACGCAACGGAGACAGATCAATGCGCACCCAAGTCGCCATCATCGGCGCAGGCCCTGCCGGCCTGCTTCTCGGCCAGCTGCTGTACTGCGCGGGCATAGACAACGTCATCATCGAGCAGCGCAGCGCCGACTACGTGCTGGGCCGCATCCGCGCCGGCGTGCTGGAACAGGTCACCGTGGACCTGCTGGAGCAGGCCGGCGCCGATGCCCGCATGCGCGCAGAAGGCCTGCCGCACGACGGCATCGAGCTGCTGTTCGGCGGCCAGCGCCACCGCATCGACCTGCACGGCCTGACCGGCGGCAAGCGCGTCATGGTCTACGGCCAGACCGAGGTCACGCGCGACCTGATGGAAGTGCGCGCCGCCGAGGGCCTGACCACCGTCTACGAGGCCAGCAACGTGCAGCCCGTGGGCTTCGATGGCGACAGCCCCGTCGTGCGCTACAAAAAGGACGGCCAGGTCCATGAGCTGCAATGCGACTTCATCGCGGGCTGCGACGGCTTTCACGGCATCTGCCGCGCCAGCGTGCCCCAGGACAAGGTGCGCACCTTCGAGAAGGTCTATCCCTTCGGCTGGCTGGGCCTGCTGTCGGACACGCCGCCCGTCTCGCACGAACTGATCTACGCCCAGACCGAGCGCGGCTTCGCACTGTGCAGCCAGCGCAGCGCCACGCGCAGCCGCTACTACCTGCAGGTGCCGCTGACCGAAAAGGTCGAGGACTGGAGCGACGAGGCCTTCTGGAACGAACTGCGCCTGCGCCTGGACCCCGAGGCCCGCGAGCGCCTGGTGACCGGCCCCTCGCTGGAAAAGAGCATTGCCCCGCTGCGCAGCTTCGTGACCGAGCCCATGCGCTTCGGCCGCCTGTTCCTGGCCGGCGACGCGGCCCACATCGTGCCGCCCACGGGCGCCAAGGGCCTGAACCTGGCCGCCTCGGACGTGGGCTACCTGTCCAGCGCCTTCGCGCAGTACTACCGCGACAAGGCGCCCGAAGGCATCGACGGCTACTCCGAGCAATGCCTGCGCCGCGTCTGGAAGGCCGAGCGCTTTTCGTGGTGGATGACCTCGCTCATGCACCGCTTCCCCGACGCGGGCGGCTTCGACACCAAGGTGCAGGAGGCGGAGCTGGACTACATCGTCAACTCCCGGGCAGGCTCGACCTCGCTGGCGGAGAACTATGTGGGGTTGCCGCTGGTGTGAGGGCCGGCGTGAGGCCCCGGGCGCCGCCGAGGCTGCGCCCGCATTGATGCGCGCCTGTCGCCACAGCATTGCGCAAATTTGCAGGCCGCCTCGCCCGGACGGGCACGGGCGAGGAGTAAGCTTGGCAGGTTATGGCGCACATCACGTTTCCCCCTCCCTATATCGCTCCCCAGAATGCAGCGCAGTCGCTGCGCGACGCAGGCTATGCGGTGCTGCGCCCCGATGAATTCGCGGCCTGGGCAGGCGTGTCATTGACCGAGCTGCATGCGCTCGATGCCGACTGGGCCCAGCTGCCGCCCGATGCCTTTCTGAAGGACGGCGGGCGCTACCGGCGCCGCCGCCATTCCTGCTTCATCGCCGGGCAGGACGGGCTGCAGCAGGTGGAGCACCGCGCGCACTGGCAGCCGGTGGAATACAACGCCCTGCATGGCGGCATGCTGCGCATGTTCGAGCCCATGCGCGATGCCACGGCGCAAAGCGCCACCTGGAGCCGGCTGCTGCTGGCGCTGGCGGGCCTGTCCGACCAGGTGTTCTGCGCCCAGGGCGATGATGTGCAGCACGAGCGCTGGTTCATCGAGTCCCACCAGTTCCGCATCGACACCACGGACGGCATTGGCCGGCCCACCCCCGAAGGCGCGCACCGCGACGGCGTGGACCTGGTGGCCGTGATCCTGGTCGGGCGCGAGGGCGTGAAGGGCGGCGAGACACGCATCTTCGAGGCCACGGGCCCCAGCGGCCAGCGCTTCACGCTGACCGAGCCCTGGTCGGTGATGCTGCTGGACGATGCCCGCATGATCCACGAGACCACGCCCATCCAGCCCGAGCAGCCGGGCGGCGTGCGCGATACCCTGGTGCTGACCTATCGCCGCCAGGGTTTCCAGGGCTCGGAGCTGACGCGTCGCCGCAAGGATTGATGCAGCTCAAGACGCTGGCGCATGATGGGCGCACACTTTGGTTCATCGACCCGGCCGCCTCCGATTGTTGACGGCGGCCAAGCACAAAGGAGAAAACGCATGTTCAAGCACATCCTGGTTCCCGTGGACGGCTCCAACAGTTCGATGCTGGCGGTTCACAAGGGCGTGGAGCTGGCCAAGGCCTTTGGCAGCACGCTGACGGCGGTCTACGTGGTGGACCCCTATCCGTTCACGGGCGTGGGCGCCGACTTCGCCTACGGCCAGTCGCAGTACCTGAGCGCGGCCACGGCCGAGGCCAACACCACGCTGGACGCCGTCAAGAAGATCACCGACGAGGCCGGCATCACCGCCACCACCGTGGTGGGCGAAGGCCATGCGGTGCACGAAGGCATCGTGCGTGTGCTCGAGAGCACGGGCGCCGACCTGATCATCATGGGCTCGCAAGGCCGCCGTGGCCTGGAAAAGCTGATGCTGGGCAGCGTGACCCAGCGCGTGCTGGGCGCCGTGCGCGTGCCGGTGCTGGTGGTGCGCGAGTAATCACCGGGCCGCTCGGCCCTTCGCCGGGTGAAACGTCAACGGCTCCCTCGGGAGCCGTTTTTATTGGTGCGCTGCAGGGGGAGAGGGCGATCAGCGATTGAGCAGCCGTGCCAGCCAGCCCTTTTTCTTGCGCTGCAGTTCCAGCTCCTGCAGCACTTCGTTCTTGAGCCTTTCCTTCTCGGCGGCAGGACTGGACTCGCGCGCCATGCGCAGATAGGCCTTGGCCGAGTCCACGTAGCCGGTGTCTTCGTTGCGGATGTGGTTGAACAGCCAGCGCGAGAGCATGCCGTGCAGCTCGGCGGCCACGTCCTCGCCGGCATCGAAGCGGGTCTGCATCTCGATCACGCGGCGCGTGAACAGCTCGTGCACTTTCTTGTGCGGGCCGGCGAACATGTAGCCGGCGCTCTCGATCAGGCTTTCCTCGAACACGAAGTGCGAGACGGTGTAGTCGATCATCTCGCCGATGACATCGCCCAGGGCCTCGCGGTCGGGCGAGGAGCGCAGCTCGTAGAGCTTGTTGATGTAGTCGACGATGCGGCGGTGCTGCCTGTCGATCTCTGCAATTCCGGTGTCCAGCTCGGGGACCCAGACCAGCAATGCCATGGCGTTCTCCAGGAATTCGATGATTTCCGGAGAAGTATTCACGGGACTGTCACATCGCCCCTTGATGCAGATCAGTCTGATCTGCATCAAGGAGACGCGGCGTCACTCGATCTTGGCGCCCGAGGACTCGACGATCTGCTTGGACTGCCTGAAGTCGGCCTGGAACATCTTGTCGAAGTCGGCCACGGTCATGGACTGGGGCTCGGCGCCCTGGGTCTGGATGGCGTCGCGCACTTCGGGCATGGCCAGCAGCTTGTTCACTTCGGCGTTGACCTTGGTCACGATGGCCGTGGGCGTGCCCTTGGGCATGAACAGGCCGTACCAGGTGCTCACGTCAAAGCCCTTGAGGCCCGATTCGGCCAGCGTGGGCGTGTCGGGCAGCGAGGACGAGCGCTTGGCCGAGGTCACGGCGATGGCGCGCAGCTTGCCGGCCTTGATCTGGCCGATGGCCGAGGGCACGGAGGACACCAGCAGGTCCACGTTGCCGGCCAGCGCATCCATCAGGGCCGGGTTGGAGCCCTTGTAGGGCACGTGCACCAGCTGGATGCCCGCCGCTTTCTCCAGCAGCACGCCCGAGAGGTGGATGCTGGTGCCATTGCCCGGCGAGCCGTAGGTCACCTTGCCCGGGTGCTGCTTGGCAGCGGCCACGATGTCGGCCAGGGTCTTGTAGGGCGAGTTCACGCTGGTGGCGATCACGATGGGCGTGTAGGCCACGTGGGCCACGGGCACCAGGTCCTTGACGGGGTTCCAGGGCAGGTTCTTGTAGAGGTAGGGGCCCAGGACCACGTTGTCCTTCTGGCCCATGACCATGTCGTAGCCCGTGGGCGCCGCCTTGGCGGCCTCGGTGATGCCGATGGTGCCGCCTGCACCCGCGCGGTTGTCGGGCACCACGGTCCACTTGCTGACTTCGGTGAGCTTGTTGGACACCACGCGCGCGAGGATGTCGGTGCCGCCGCCGGGCGGGAAGGGCACGATCATGCGCACGGGCTTGTTCGGATAGTCGGCAGCCGCACCTTGGGCGGCTGCGGAAAAGCTCAGGCCCATGGCGGCGGCCACGGCGGTGCAGGTGATCAGTTGGCGGAACATGAAAGAAGAAACTCCAGGGTCTGATGGGGCGGTGCAACCCTCTCGCAGCGGACCGGCAGTGCCGGGCCGCCCATGCGGTGGGTTGTCGATGATCGGGGAGGGTGGTTCCGCCATCTTGCATTGGGAAACCCGCTATTTGGGCGGATTTCCGCAATCTGTGCCACAGGGGCTTCCACCAAGGAGCAGCTTGTGCCTGCTCCAGAGGGAAGCGGGCTATTTTATGCCGCCTTGGTGCCTGGCCGCAGGCCAGGCGCTCAGCCCTGCGCCAACTGCCTGTCCAGCACGCGCACCGTCTCGTACAGCACCCGGGTGCCGTCCAGCAGCTGGGACGGCTCTATCCATTCCTCGGGCGCGTGGCTGCGGCCGTGGAGGCAGGGGATGAAGATCATGCCCATGGGGCCGGTGGGCGCCATGTAGACGGCGTCATGGCCGGCGCCGCTGGGCATGCGCATGTGGGCGTAGCCCAGGTTGTCGCAGGCCTGCTCCACGCCCTGCATGACCAGGCCAGCGCAGTCCGTGGGCTGGGAGCGGCTCACGTCGGCCATCTCGGCACGCACGCGCAGGGCGGCCAGGCCGGGCAGGACTTCGGCCAGCAGTTCCTCGGGGAAGCGCTCCAGCACGCCGGCGTGGTCGCTGCGCACTTCCATCATCATCTCGACCAGGCCGGGCACGGCATTGGAGGCATTGGGCGTGAGCGAGAGCCGGCCCACGGTGGCCACCACATAGTGGGGTTGGCCATTGAGCGCAGCGGCCTTGCGGTTGGCCGCATCGATGATGCGCGCCGCGCCCACCAGCGCGTCCTGTCGGATGTCCATGGGCGTGGTGCCTGCGTGGTCGGCCTGGCCGTGCACGGTGAAGCCCACGCGGCGTATGCCCACGATGTTCGTCACCACGCCAATGGGCAGGCCGCGCTGCTCCAGCACCGGGCCCTGCTCTATGTGCAGCTCCACGAAGGCGGCCGTGCCGCCGGCGCTGCGCAGCGGGCGGTGCAGCGCCTCGGGCCGCGCGCCGATGCGCCGCATGCCTTCGGCCAGGGTTTCGCCTTGCGGGTTGCGGGCGGCCAGCATGGCGGCGTCCAGCTTGCCCGACAGCGCGCGGCTGCCTATGCAGGAGATGCCGTAGTCGCTGGGCTCCTCGGACAGGAAGTCGATCACCTCGAACGGGTGCTGCAGGGCGATGCCGTTTTCATGCAGGCAGTGCGCCACCTCGATGCCGGCCAGCACGCCGATGATGCCGTCGAAGCGCCCGCCCATCATCACAGTGTCGCAGTGCGAGCCGGTGGAGATGGGGGCGCGTTCTGCGCCGCCCGCAGCGGCCTGGGCAGCCGGCAGGCGGCCGACCAGATTGCCGCCTTCATCCAGATGCACCTGCATGCCCGCGGCCGCGAACTCGGCGCGCAGCCAGGCGCGGGCCTGGTCGAACTCGGGCGAGAAGGCGCGGCGGGTCCAGGGCCGGTCGGGCAGGGTGAAGGTGGACAGGGTCTGGACACGGCGCCAAAGGCGCTCGGCATTGATGGGGGGCAGGGCGGTCATGGGTCTCGGTGAGTTCTGCGGCAGGCGCGCGAGCCGCGCAGGCAGGCTGGGCGAAGCGGGGATTGTCGCGCGCAAAGGCGGTGCTCATGCAGACGTGCGCAGGCTCCTGAGCAACCGCTCCAGCGTGTCGAAGCTCACGGGCTTGACCAGGTGGTGGTCCATGCCGGCCTCGCGCGATCGTCTCAGGTCATCCTCCTGCCCCCAGCCCGTGAGGGCGATCAGCAGGACCTGGTCGCGGCCCTGACGGGCGCGGATGCGGCGCGCAACTTCCAGGCCGTCCATGCCGGGCAGGCCGATGTCCAGCAGCACGACGTCGGGCCTGAAGGCGTCGTGCATGGCCAGCGCGCCGGGGCCGTCGCGGGCGATCTCGACCTCGGCTCCCAGCAGCCCTAGCAGCATGGACAGGGTGTCGGCCGCGTCCGCGTTGTCATCGACCACCAGGATGCGGCCGAAGGCTGGCGCGTCCCCGGACTGCGCGCCTGCGGCCGGTCCGGGCAGGGAGGGCACATCGGCGGGTGCATGGGCGGATGCATCGGCAGGTGCATGGGCCGGCAAGGGCAGGCGCAGCCGCAATTCGCTGCCCTGGCCCGGACCTTCGCTGAGCGCCTGCACGCTGCCGCCGTGCATCTCCACCAGGCTGCGCACCAGGGTCAGGCCGATGCCCAGGCCCCCCTGGCCCCGGCGGCCGCCGCGGTCCACCTGCATGAACATGTCGAAGATCCTGTCCAGCAGCGCGGCGGGGATGCCTATGCCGTCGTCACGCACGGAGATCACGGCCTGCGCACCCTCTGCCCAGGCCGCCAGCACGACGTGGCCGCCGGGATCGGTGTACTTGGCGGCATTGTTGAGAAGGTTGGTGACCATTTGCGCCAGCCGCACGGGGTCGGCCGGCAGCAGCAGGGTCTCGGCGGGCAGCTCCAGCCGAAGCTGGTGGCCGCCGGATTCCATGACCGCATGGCTGGCCGCCGCCACGCCTTGCAGCACGTTGTTCAGGTCCACCACCTCCTTGCGCAGCTGGACCTTGCCCGTGGTGATGCGCGAGACCTCCAGCAGGTCGTCCACCATGCGCACCATGTGGTTGACCTGGCGCTCCAGCATCTCCTGGCTGCGGCGCGCGCTGTCGTCGCCATGGACGGTGCGCTTGAGGATTTGCAGGCCGTGGCTGATGGGTGCCAGCGGATTGCGCAGCTCGTGGGCCAGGGTTGCCAGGAACTCGTCCTTGCGCCGGTCGGCCTCCCTGAGGTGCTGCTCGGCGCGCTTGAGTTCGGTGATGTCCTGGATGACGGAGCAGGTGCCCACGAGCTGCCCGCCGTCATCGCGCAGCGGAGCGGCGCTGACGCGCATCCACCATTCGCGGCCCTCGTCGTCGGTGTGCAGCATCTCCAGCCCCGGCATGACCACCTCGCCGCGCAGCGCGCGCCTGCCGGGCCAGTTCTCGGGCGGTATGGGCCGGCCCTTGTCGTCCCAGCCGCGCCAGCGCTGCACGCGGTCGGCAAGGGTGGACGGGATGGCGCGCGGGACGAATCGGTCCATGAGCGCATTGCTGAGCACCATGGTGCCGCCCATGTCGGACACGCCCACGCCCGCCGGCATCTGGTCGATGATGGCGCGCAGCCTTTTCTCGTTGGCGCGCAGGGCGGCATGGGCCTGCTCGCGCACGCGCTCGAGCTGCAGCAGCGAGGCGACGCGCGCCAGCAGCTCGCGCGCCGAAAAGGGCTTGACCAGGTAGTCGTCCGCGCCTGCGCGCAGGCCTTCGACCTGGGCCTCCTGGCCTGCACGCGCGGACAGCATGATGACGGGGATGGAGCGCGTGGCCTCGTCGCTGCGCAGCGCATGCAGCAACTCGAAGCCGTCGAGCACGGGCATCATCACGTCGGCAATCACGAGATCGGGCCGCTGGCGCCGGATGCAGTCCAGCGCGGCCCGGCCGTCGCCGGCCACCTCCACCTCGTACAGCGGACGCAGCAACTGGCCGATGTAGCCGCGCATGTCGGCGTTGTCGTCGGCGCAGACGATGCGCGGCCGGGGGCCTTGCGGTTCGGCCCCAGCCGGCACGCCGTGCGGGGCGTGCGTGGGCGATTCGCCCGGCACCCACTGCCGCGTCTCGTCCACGAGCTGGCGTGCGGCCGGGGCGCCCGCGCCGTGCCCCGGCGGCGGCGGGGTTGACGGTGCCGCGATGGGGTTCACCTGTTCGGCCGGCAGGTGCGCGCTGCCCTTGGGCAGCCGCACGGTGAAGCGGCTGCCCTCGCCCTCCGTGCTGGTGACCGTGATGGTGCCGCCATGCAGCCGCACCAGTTCCTGCACCAGGGCCAGGCCGATGCCCGTGCCCTCGTGCGTGCGGGCGGGCTTGCCCGGAATGCGGTGAAAGCGCTGGAAAAGATGGGGCAGGTGCTGGGGTGCGATCCCCGAGCCGGTGTCGCTGACGGACAGCTCCACCGCAGGGCCCGCGTCGTGCAGCGCCACGGCGATCTCGCCCTGCAAGGTGAACTTGAAGGCGTTGGACAGCAGGTTGAGCACGATCTTTTCGTACATGTCCTGGTCCACGTAGACCGGCCCTTGCAGTGGCGGGCAGTCCACGCGCAGCCGCAGGCCCGCCTGCTCCATGGCCGAGCGGAACACGCTGGCCAGCTCGGCCGTGGCGCGGGCCAGATCCGTGGGCTCGTAGCTGGCCTGCATGCGCCCGGCCTCGATGCGCGCGAAGTCCAGCAGGGCGTTGACCAGCTTTTGCAGGCGCAGCGCGTTGCGGTGGACCATCTGCGCCTGATCGGGCGGCAGGTGGCCGCCGTGCTCGCGCAGGGCGTCGTCCAGCGGCCCCAGGATCAGCGTCAGCGGCGTGCGCAGCTCGTGGCTGACGTTGGAGAAGAACACGGTCTTGGCACGGTCCACCTCGGCCAGGGCCCGGGCGCGCCGCGCTTCCTGCTCATAGGCCACGGCGTGCGCGACAACGCCGCCCGTGTGGCTTGCCACCATATCGAGGAAGGCGCAGTACTCCGCATCCAGCGGGCGGCGCGGGCTGACGCCCAGCACCAGCACGCCCGAGGCCTGGCCGTCGCCCGACCAGCGAACGGGCACGATGCGCGCCAGGCGCGAGGGTTCGGGCCAGGGGCCGCCAGGCAGGGTCAGGCCCAACTGCGCCAGGTCCACGTTGGCCGGCTGGCCCGATTGCACGGCCTGGGCCAGCGGCCAGGGCGCGGGGTCGGCCGCCAGGTCGGTGTCCATGCCGGTGGAGCACAGCAGCTGGAAGGCCGGGGGAGCGGTGTCTGCGCTGCCTGCATCCGGGGCGGCCTGGCATTCGTAGATGATGGCGAAGGGCACGTCGTAGGGGTTTTCATCCAGCACGGCGCAGACCTTTTCGCCCGCGTCCTTGGCACTGCGCATGTCCAGCGTGCGGATGCCCAGGCGGTGCAGCGTCTCCAGGCGCCGCCGGCTGACGATTTTCTCGGTGGTGTCGGTGCAGGGACAGAACACGCCCTGCACGGTGATGCCGTCATCGGCCAGGATGGGGCCGTAGGTGAAGGTGACGAAGACCTCTTCCTGCGGCAGCTCGCGGTCGAAGAAGTAGCGCGCATCGGTGGACCAGGTGGCCTGGCCCGTGCGCAGCACGCCCTCCAGCATGGGGCCGATGTCGTCCCAGATCTCGCTCCAGCATTGCGCGCCGGCCTGTCCCAGCGCCTTGGGGTGCTTGCTGGTGCCCAGGAAGGGAATGTAGGCGTCGTTGTAGATCAGCCGGAAGTCATCGCCCCACCAGATGATGATGGGAAAGCGCGAGCCCAGCATCAGGCTGGCGGCGTTGCGCAGGCTTTGCGGCCAGCTCTGCGGCGAGCCCAGGGGCGTGCCCTCCCAGTCGTGGGCGCGCACGCGCGCCGCCATTTCGCCGCGCTGCGGCAGGAATCCAAAACTGTCTTCTGAATTCACGGGTTCTCCCACGGGATTGCCGACTTCGCGGGCCGGCCTGTGTCGTTGATCCAGGCGCCGGGGCCGCGGGGGCGGCGCAGCTATCGCGAGGCGGATTGCGCTGCAGGTGCGGCGCCTCGCCTGCGGGCGCTCTTGCGGGCAGCGCAATGCGCTGCTTGCCGGCCCCGGCCGCAGCCCGATTGCCTGCCGCCGCCGCTGTCCTTGTCCACGGTGGCCCACAGGCGCCTTTCGGCCTCTTCATGGCCTGCGCCGCGCGATTCGTGGCTGTGCACTATGTGCCGGGCCTGGCGTTTTCGCTCATGGGTATCGGTGGATTTGTCTCCTCGGGGCATGTCACTCTCCCTTGCGGGTCTGTTCCTGCTCGGGCGCGGGCGGCAATTCTATGGGGGGCGCCGTGGTGGGCGGATCTATCGGCTCGGGTCCGCGCGGGCGGCCGGGCTGGCGGTTGGGATCGTCGGGTGCCACGGGGTCGTTGGGCGTGGTCGGCACCTGGGGAATATTGGGTGCGTGGGGCAGGGGGTGGTTCATGGCTGCTGCTGTCCTGAGGGGAAGGGTTGATACAAGTGCGCAGGCGGGCTCAGCGTGGCGCGGTGGTGGCGGGTGCGGTGGCCGGATCGGCCTGCGGCGGCGTCATGGACGGCGCGGCAGGTGCGGCAGGTGCGGCCGGCGAGGCAGAGGAGGTGGGTTCTGTCGCTGGCGTTCCGGTGGCGCTGGGCGCATCCAGCCGCCCCCTGGGTGCCATGAAGTTGAACATCAGCACCAGGATCAGTGCGACGGCGGCCGTGAGGGCGGCGATGCGCAGCGGCCAGCGGCCATCGCGGATGTGGTTGTTCTCGCTGCGCTGGCGTTCGAGGGGGGCGTGCACTCTGCGGGGAGGGGTGTCCATGGCGGTCTCCTTCAATCCATGAGCCTTCACCTTAGGCCGGACGGCGGCCTGCAACTGTCGGACAAGGCAGGACCTGGGGGAGCGACAAGCCGCTGCACGGCAGTGGGGCTTGGCAGGACACACCGCCACGGGCAGCGGCGCCAAGGGCCATAGCAAGGCCGCGGCCGCGACGGCAGGTGCCGTGTCAGCCGTGGCGCCTGCGCCGGTCGGCTGGCGCTATGCGCAGCAGCTGGCGGTACTTGGTGACGGTGCGGCGGGCCACGACCAGGCCCTGGGCGCCCAGCTGGCGTGCGATATCGACGTCGGACAGGGGCCGGGCATCGGATTCGGCCGCGATGATGTCGCCGATCAGCTCGCGGATGGCCGTGGCCGAGCAGGCGCTGCCGCTGGCACTGAGCATGGGGCGCGAGAAGAAGTGCTTGAGCTCGAACACGCCCGTGGGCGTGGCCATGTACTTGTTGTTGGTCACGCGCGAGACGGTGGATTCGTGCACACCCACTTCCTCGGCAATTTCGCGCAGCACCAGCGGCTTCATGGCCATGGCGCCGAACTCCAGGAACAGCTCCTGCTTTCGCACGATGGCCCGGGCCACGTCCAGGATGGTGGAAAAGCGCTGCTCCACATTGCGCACGGTCCAGCGCGCGTCCTGCAGATGGTCGGCCAACTGGGCCTGGCCCGTGCAGCGGTGGCGCTGGAACAGCTGCTCGTAGACGCTGTTCAGTCGCACGCGCGGCACGACGGCGGGGTTCAGTTGCACATTCCAGCCGCTCGGTCCCCTGCGCACGATCACGTCGGGAACGATGTAGTCCACGCGCGTGGAGCCGAAGCTCCAGCCAGGCCTGGGGTTGAGGCGCCGTATGGCATCCATGGCCTGCACGACCTGGGCCGCCGGCACCTGCAGCGCCTTGGCCAGCCGCGGCACGTCGCGCGCGGCCAGCGCGTCCATGTGGTGCTGCAGCAGGGTCTGCGACAGCTGGCGCAGCGTGGCGTCGGCCATCTGCGGGCATTGCAGCAACAGGCATTCGCCCACGCTGCGCGCGGCCACGCCCGCCGGATCCAGCGATTGCACCAGTCGCAGGGCGATGAGCATTTCCTGCGCATCGGGCGCCGGGCTGAGCGCCAGCAGGCCGGCCAGCTCCTGCAGGTCCGTGCGCAGATAGCCGTCGTCGTCCAGCGATTCCACGATGGCGCGCGCCATGCACAGGTCGCGCGGCGTCATGGCCGTCACGTTGAGCTGGCCGTGCAGGTGCATGGCCAGCGTGGTTTCGCAGGCAGCCGTGTCCATGGCGGAGCCTTCCGCGTCAACGGCCTGGCGCGCGCCCAGGTGCATGTCGGCCACCCACAGGTCGCGGTCATCTGCGGGCTCGGCATCTTCCAGGAATGGGTTGTCCTCCATCTTGCTGCGCACCATCGCGGCAAAGTCCAGCGAGGACATCTGCAGCATGCGCACCGCGTGCTGCAAGCGCGGGGAAAGCGTCTGGGACTGGCGTATGTCCGCCTTGAGGTGCATGGAACCCATCTCGTCTCCTTGTTGCGATGGCCACAAGGACGCAACGTTCATGCCCCGATCAGCGTGGCGAATCGTCTGGATACACTTTGGGCACGAAACCTGCTGCGTACTTGCTGCGCAGAAGGCACAGGGGCCCGGGGTTCGGCCGTCGCTGCGGGTATCGGCTTTGCAACAGCAGGGCCGCTCAAGGCGCCTGCGGTAAAAATTTCCGCTCGGGCGCAAGGTTTTCTGCAAACTTTGCCATGTACCAATCCACCAGTTTTCACACGGTCCCGCCGCCGGGAACCCTCAATGCAGTCCCGCAAGGCGGGGCGCGCGGCGCCGCACGCGGGCCATCCATGTCCATGCGCCTGAGACGGGTCCTGTTGCTTCTGGCCTTGCTGGTGCTTGTGCTGGCCGCCTCGTCCTGGCTGCTGTTGCGCGCCTATCAATCCGGGCACGCGGCGCAGGAGCAGGCCGTTCGCATCGCCAGCATGGCCGCGGCCCGTCTGCTGGACAGGCAGGAGCCACGCGCTGCCAATGCCGAGCAGGCGCTGGCTGCCGTCCAACCGCTGCTGGAGGCGGGATGGTCCGGCTTTCTGGTGGACAGCGCGGGCCGTGCGGTGCCGGCCGGCACGGCTGCGGCAACGGGTCAGCCTGCCTTGCCCGCTGATTTCAGCGAGCGCCTGGCTTCCAGCCTGGCGCACGGCTGGCTGGATGTGCCCGATGCGCAGGGCGGCACCCTGCGCGTTTTCTTCAGCAGGACGGCCCAGGGCTGGACCTGGGTGAGCTGGGTTCCCTGTTCCGCGCTGGATCCGGCGTGTTCCCCGCTCCTGAGGGGCGTGATCTGGGCGGCGATCGTGTTGTTTGCGCTGGCCGGCCTGGGCCTGGCGGGGCTGGCCCTGCGTGGCAGGGCGGACCCGATGAGGCCGGCCCGGCGCAGCCAGGCCGGCGGCGCACCGGGGGAGCGGGACAACGAAGCCGGCGAGGCCCATATCCAGAACGAGCGCCTGCAGGTGGTCGGCCGGCTGGCAGGCCGCTTCTCCCATGAGTTCAACAACCAGCTCGGCGTTCTGAGCAACAGCGCCTATCTGATTGAGCGTCGTTCGGAGGACCCGAACCTGCGCCTGCCTGCACAGGCCATGCTGCGTTCGGTGGACACGGCCAGCCGGTTGACGCAGCAGCTGCTGCGCTTCGGGCCGCGCCACAGCACGCATGCGCTGGTGGTGGATCTGTACCGCTGGTTGCCGGGGGTGCGGGGCACGCTGGCCGTGGTGCTGGGAAAGCGCGTGGCGCTGGAGGTGGCTGAGCCCGCCGAGGCCAGCCCGCCGGGCCAGCCGGCCGCGCGCCTGGGCGTGTATGTGGACCCTGACGAGCTGGAGCTGGCGCTGATCAGCATTTTCCTGTCCGTGCGCGAGGCCTTGCCCGATGGCGCACGCGTGCGCATGGCGGCACATCCCGTGGGCGGACATCTTGCGGCATCGGCCGCCAAGGGCGAGCAGGTGGAGATCCGCATCGAGGCCGTGGCCCACTGGCAGGACACCGAGCCGAGGCCGGAGGGGGTGGGTCCGGGCGAAGCGGGCGTAGCGGGCGTAGTGGCCGCAGCCAGCGCCGAGGCGCCGCAGCGGCCGCAGGAATCCCGCCCCGGCGTGCGGTTGAGCGACGCCGATGCAGATGCCTCCTGCGGCCTGGCCCTGGCGCGCCGGCTATGCCTGGCTGGCGGTGGCGTGGCGTGGGCCGAGGGCGGCAGCGGGGGAGGCGACGGCGATGGAGACAGCGGCGGCCTGGCCGTCTCTCTGGTGCTGCCGCGCGTGCCCATGGCGGCGCAGGATTGTCTTGCGCAAAGCCTGGACTGAGCTGGCATTCGCGGCCCTGGAAACAGGACTGCGCGCCGGGGCGCGCAGTCAGCAAGCAGGAAAGTCGAAAAAGAGAGGAGGGCCGAGCCCGGTCAGCGTGCGAGGCGCGCGATCAGCAGCCCCGCCGCCAGCGCCGTGGCAATGGAGTGCAGCGGGTTCTTGCACACGGCGCTGCCCTGGCGGGAGAGGTCGGCGCTGCCAGCGGTACTTCTGGTCTGGAAGGGATCTTTGCTCATGGAGGCTCCTTTCCTGCAAGTCAATGGCCCGTGGCCGGGCCGCCTCAGTGGCGCATGCGCGGTTTGCACAGGTTGAAGATGGCCAGCAGCGCAACGGCGCTGGCCATGGAAATGAAGATGGACATGGATGTGGCCGGCACCTGCGCCTGCGCATCCATGGCCGAGGGCGCCAGCAGCGGCGCCAGCAGCCAGCCGCCCAGCAAGGCGCCGATGGCGCCTATTGCCACGTTGAGCAAAATGCCTTGCTGGGCCTGGGTGTTCGTGACCATGCTGGTGATCCAGCCGATCAGCCCGCCCACCATCAGCCAGATGAGGAAATCCATGGCATCGCCTTTGACAAAAGTTGCAGTTGAATATCAATGGCAATCGGCGTGCCTGCCCGTCGCAAGCGACTCAGCGCTCCGGTTGCGGGGTGCCGTTGCCCTGGGCCGGCGCGGGGCGGATTTGTGCACGCTCGGCTTCGCGGCCTGAAGGTGTCTGGGCGTCCAGGCCCCGGTCGGGCGACTCGCTGACCTGGGGCAGATCGGCGGCGTGTTCTATCAATTCCTCGATGATGAAGCGGCCGTAGAGCTGGGCGCGCTCGGCGCCGGCGGCCTTGAGGGCATCGGCGGCGTTGCGTGCGGCCTCGTCGCTGTCCACCCGTACCACCAGCCAGTGGTAGCCGCGCTCGGCCAGGGCCTGGTGGGCCTTGACCAGATTGAGTTCCTGGCCCACGGCGGCCACGGGGCTGGCCTGTCGCAGGTCTTGGTCGATCTGGGCCAGCATTTCCCGGTCGGTGTAGCGCCGTACGTCCTGCTCGGGCAGGTTCAGCGCCTGCAGCGCCGCCATGCCGTCATCGGCCTGCGCAGCCGTGGGAAAAGAGACCACCATGTGGCCCACGGGCTTGAAGACACCGTAGGCGCGGGCAGGAGAGGAGTCCATGGGCTTGTCCTTGGTTGCTCAAAGGTGCTTGCAGGGTGGCAAGCAGCGTGCCCGCAAGGCAACGGCAGCAGGTGCTGTGCGCGTCTGCGCACGTGTCAGCCGGGTTCGGGGTCCGTCCTGTCCTTTTTGCCGCCCGCATAGTCCTTGAGCCGGTTGTACAGCGTCTTGAGGCTGATGCCGAGCACGGCGGCCGTGCGTTCCTTCTGGTACTTGCACTGCTTGAGCGTGGCCTGGATCAGCAGCCGCTCGGCCTGCGCCATGGTCATGCCGATGGGCAGCTGTATGGTGGCCGGCTCCATATCGGGCAGGTCGTAGGCGTCGCCTGCCGCGCCGTGGTCGGCGAACGGATGCACGGCGACAGGCGCGGCCTGCGCAGTGGGCGGCAATTGCGGGGCGTTGGCGGCCAGCTGTGCAGGCACGGATGTGTGCACGGATGCGTGCAATGACACCGGCATGGGGGCGGGCTGGGCAATGGCCACCGGTGGGCGGGGCAGCCATTCGGTGCCTACCTGCGGGCCGGGCTCCATGACGTAGGCACGCTGCACGGCATTGCGCAGCTCGCGCACATTGCCGGGCCAGCTGTGCTGCGCCAACTGCCTCAGGGCCGACGCCGTGAACTGCTTGGTCTGCCCCTCTCGCTGAGAGATGGCCTGCAGCAAGTGCTGGGCCAGCAGCGGGACGTCGGACAGGCGCTCGCGCAGCGGCGGCAGCTCGATGGGAAAGACGTTCAGCCGGTACAGCAGGTCCTCGCGCAGCCTGCCGCTGGCCACGGCCTCGAAGGGGCAGCGGTTGGTGGCGGCGATCACGCGCACATCGGTCTGCAGCGTCTGGGTGGAGCCCACGCGCATGAAGCGGCCGGTCTCCAGCACGCGCAGCAGCTTGACCTGCAGCTCCATGGGCATTTCCGTGATCTCGTCCAGGAACAGCGTGCCCGTGGCCGCGCGCTCGAAAAAGCCCTGGTGCTGGCGGTCGGCGCCCGTGAAGCTGCCCTTTTCGTGGCCGAAGATCTCGCTTTCGATGAGATGCGGCGAAATGGCGCCGCAGTTCACGGCAAGAAACGGGCGGCTGCGCCGTTGGCTCAAGTCGTGCAGGGTCTGCGCCACGACCTCCTTGCCGGTGCCGCTCTCCCCCGTGAGGAACACCGTGACCGAGGTGCCCGCCACGCGCTCCATCTGCTGGTACAGGCGCTGCATGGGAGGCGATTGGCCCAGGAGTCGGCCAAAGCGTCCTTCCTGCGCGCAGTAGCTGCCAGCGGGTGCGCAATGGTCTTGTGCCGTGATCTGATCGGAGGCCGGGCCTGCGCCGTTGCGGCTGTCCGCGCCCGACAGGCCCGGCGTGGGGATGAGAAAGCGCGAAAGAATGTCCTCGAGCCGGCCTATGCCCACGGGCTTGACCAGATAGTCCATGGCGCCTCGGCGCAGGGCTTCGATGGAGGAGTCCAGGCTGGCATGTCCGGTCACCAGCACGATCTGCGAGTCCTGCGGCACTTGCCGGTCGCCGAACAGGTCCATACCGTTGCCATCGGGCAGCTGCAGGTCCAGCAGAACCAGGCTGGGCGGCTGCATGGCCATCTGGCGGCGCGCATCGCGCAGGGTGTGGGCCACGGCGACCGAAAAGCGGTCCACGCCCACCAGTTCGCGCATGGTGGCTGCCGAGTCCGCGTCGTCATCGACGATCAGCACGTGGTTCATTCCATGGCCTCCAGAGCTGCTGGCCGCAGCCTGTTTTGACAAAAATTCATGATCCGGCAGTTTAGGGGCTGGGATGTATGCATCTGTGTCAGTCCACAGGCACAGTGCTTGCCGGGTGGTCCGGTCCCCGCCGCCGTCGCCGCAAAGAGAGGATCAAGCGGATCAGGCGGGCCGGCGGCTGGCGCCCTGGCCACGGCGGGGCGGGGTCCTGCGGGGCCGGGGCTGGGGCTCCAGCAGGCCCAGGAACAGGCATTCCTTGGCGCTCAGCCCGCGCGTGCGCCGTGCGGGTGCAGCGGTCGCGGCGGGCGGGCATTGTCCGGGCTGCTCGCACAGGGCCAGTACCTGGGGATGGATGTAGAACTTGCGGCAAACCGTACAGGTATTGCCCAGGCGCCGCGCCACCTCGGCGATGAGGTCCGTGAAGGTGAGCGCGCCTGGATGGCGGCTGCCCGCCGGTGACGCTGCGGCGGCCATGGCCAGCTCCAGCGCGTACACGCTGGCATGCCAGGTACGGAAGTCCTTGGCACTGAAGTCCGGTCCGTCTGCCTCGTCTGCCCCGGCCTTGCTGCAGATCCTGCGGATGTAGTCGTTCACGTGCTCGGAGCGCACATGGTGAACATTCCCCTCGTCGTCCACGAACTGGAAAAGCCGCTGCCCCGGCAGGTCCTGGCAGCGCTTGACGACGCGGGCCACGGCCCGGTCGGACACGCGGGCCTGCTGGGCGACGCCGCTCTTGCCCTTGAAGCTCAGCGTCAGCTCGCCGGCGCGCACCTGGGCGTGGCGGTTCCTGAGCGTGGTCAGGCCGAAGGATCCATTGGCTTCTGAATACTCGTCATTACCAACGCGCAGCGCCGTGCAGTCCAGCAGCCAGACGATGGTGGCCACCACGGTTTCGAGCTGCGGCCGCCCCGGCCTGAGGTCCCGCGCCACGGCACGCCGAATGGCGGGCAGATGCCGGCCGAACTCGCGCATGCGGTCGAACTTGACCTGCTTGCGCTGCTCCTGCCACTGCGGGTGATAGCGGTATTGCTTGCGCCCGCGGGCATCGCGGCCCGTGGCCTGCAGGTGGCCCCGGGCGTCAGGGCAGATCCATACATCCACATAGGCCGGTGGAATGGCCAATTTGCGGATGCGCTCCAGCGCCTGGGCGTCGCGCACGGGCCTGCCGTCCTGGTCCACATAGGAAAAGCCTTTGCCACGCCGCACGCGGCGCCAGCCGGGCATGCGGTCGTTGACATGGATGAGGTCTGCAGTCAGTGCAACCCCTGCGGCGGCGGAGGCGGAGGTGCGATGGGGGGATCGGAATAGGGTGAAGGCGCCGGAGCCGGCGGAGGATCACCCACGGGTGGCACCAGCGGCTCGGTCGGCGGCGGATTGACCGGCGGAGCGACGGGAGGTGTGGCAGGCGGTGTGGGTGGTGCAGCGATCATGGAACGGTTTCTCCTGTGATGGTGGCGGGCCGCAGCGGCCATGCAGCCGCTGCAGCAATCGCCATGCCCGGACCCTTGCACGGGGCCGAAGCGTTGACATTTGGTAGCAATGATTCGCGAAAACCGGTGGCCTGCGGCCTCAGGCCAGCGTCCTCAGCGTGGGCTCGCGGTCCCAGAAGCGTTTCTTGGCGCCTTCGACAAAGGGCTTGGGCGTGTCGATGGGAAACACGCCCTCGTCCGGCGTGATGCCCGCGGTCTGCAGGATGTGCCCCGTGGCCTTGCAGGCCGCAATGGCCTTGAGGTGGCCGAAGGCATCGCGGAACCAGTCCTGCGCGGCCGCTTCCCGGGCCAGGGCTTCGCCGCGCTGCGGCGTGAGGATGGACACCACGGCGTCGAACTGCGCCGAGGGCGATCCGGCCAACTGGCCGTCTGCAGGCAGGTGGCTGCCGTCGTCCAGCGTGGCGCCGCCGATCTTGGGCGCAATGATCTTCACGCTGGCCTTTTGCGCCACCAGGGCCTTGTGGAAGGCGGCAATGTGCCGGGCGCTGGAGCCTTCATCCACCAGGATGGCCACGCAGCGGCCCTGCAGTGTGGGTTTCATGCGGTCGATGATGCGCGTGGCCGGGCTGGGCGGCAGCTTTTGCGGGGGCACGGCTGGCTTGGCGGCAGGCGGCAGCTGGGGCAGGCCCAGGCCGTCGGCCACGCGCTTTGCCAGGTCGGCGTCTATCACCTGCAGGTGGCCCACCACGGCCAGTCGCACATGCGGCGTCTGCACCTTGGACAGCTCGAACACCAGGGCGCTGGCGATGTGGGCCTGCTCCACCGCGCTCTGGCTGGCGTAGAACATGCGCGCCTGGCTGTAGTGGTCGGCAAAGCTTTCGGGGCGGATGCGGCCCTTGGCGCCGTCCCCGTCATCCTGGGCAAAGTGCCTGAAGCCGCGCGCCGCCGAGGCGCGCGGACTGTCGGCCTGCAGGCTGGAGGGCTCGTAGGCCACGCGGCCCTTGGGCACCTGGGTCTGCATATGGCCGTCGCGCTGGTCGTGGGCAAACGGGCATTTGGGCGCGTTGATGGGCAGCTGCGTGAAGTTGGGCCCGCCCAGTCGCGACAGCTGGGTGTCCAGGTAAGAGAAAAGGCGGCCCTGCAACAGCGGATCGTTGCTGAAGTCGATGCCCGGGGGCAGGTTGGCCGGGCAGAAGGCGACCTGCTCGGTCTCGGCAAAGAAGTTGTCGGGCCAGCGGTCCAGCACGAAGCGGCCGATCTTGCGCAGCGGTATTTCCTCTTCCGGAATGATCTTGGTGGGGTCCAGATGGTCATAGGGCAGGGCGTCGGCCTGTTCCTGCGAGAACAGCTGCACGCACAGCTCCCAGGCCGGGTAGTCGCCCGCCTCGATGGCCTCGAACAGGTCGCGGCGGTGGTAGTCGTTGTCGGCGGCCTGCAGCTTCAGGGCCTCGTCCCAGACCGTGGACTGGATGCCCAGCTCAGGCCGCCAGTGAAATTTCACGAAGGTGCTTTTGCCTTGCGCATTGACCAGCCGGAAACTATGCACGCCAAAGCCCTCGATCATGCGTAGGCTGCGCGCGATGGTGCGGTCGCTCATGATCCACATGACCATGTGCATGGACTCGGGCATGAGGGAGATGAAGTCCCAGAACGTGTCGTGCGCCGTGGCGGCCTGTGGAAAGCCCCGGTCCGGCTCCATCTTCACGGCATGGACCATGTCGGGAAATTTCATGGCGTCCTGGATGAAGAACACCGGAATGTTGTTGCCGACCAGATCCCAGTTGCCCTCTTCGGTATAGAACTTGATGGCGAAGCCGCGCACATCGCGCGGGGTGTCCACCGAGCCTGCGCCGCCGGCCACGGTGGAAAAGCGCACGAAGACCGGCACCTGCTTGCCGGTTTCGGTCAGCACCTTGGCGGTGGTGTACTGCTCCAGTGAATCGGTCAGCTGGAAATAACCGTGGACACCTGTGCCGCGTGCATGGACGATCCGCTCCGGAATGCGCTCATGGTCGAAATGCGTGATTTTCTCGCGCAATATGAAATCTTCCAGCAGCGTGGGTCCCTTTGGCCCTTGCTTCAATGAATTCTGGTTGTCCGCAACCGGTATGCCCTGCTGCGTCGTCAATACAGGATGAGAGGCTTCGGCCTGCTGCTGGAGTTCTCCGCCGTGGCCAACGGGGCATTGGGATGGGGATTTCTTTTCAGCTGGGGCTTTCTTGGCCATGATGCACTCCTTGGGAATGAACGCCA
This sequence comes from Delftia sp. 11MD, assembly GCF_050907895.1. Classification (NCBI taxonomy): domain Bacteria; kingdom Pseudomonadati; phylum Pseudomonadota; class Betaproteobacteria; order Burkholderiales; family Comamonadaceae; genus Delftia; species Delftia sp. 11MD. Next base: position 2,619,545 of record NZ_CP194333.1, read on the forward strand.
TGTTCTTTTGACGCGGATATTTCAAGCGGAGCAACGGTATGTTTTTCAGTTGCCGCAATGGGAAAATAAAAAAAGGGCCCGGAGGACCCTTTTTTCAGGTCATGCAACCTGCGGCTCAACGCTGCTGGTGGCTGTCCTGCTTTTGCTGCTGACCCGGCTGGTTGCGCTGGGGGTTGCTCTGCTGTTGCTGATGGTTGGGATTATTGGGATTGCTTTGCTGCTGCTGCCCCGGATTGTTTTGTTGCTGCTGCTGGTTCTGCTTGTTCTTGTCGTTTTGCTGGTTGCTGGCCGTGTTGCCTTGAGGGTTATTGGTCTGTTGCGTCATTTCCATACTCCTTAAGTAAACAGCGATGCCGTCATCACTGCAATTTCATTGTGCTGCCTGAAAAATCCACGGCGTGTAGGAAATTCGGAAGATTACTTTTGGTAAATCATTGGAATTTGCTATGAATATCATGGAATCCATTTTTGCGGCAAAAATGCATGTATTTTTTATCATGAAATGCCATTTGTAGATTATGCAAAACGGCAATGGTCCCTTTCATTTGGATGTTGAACGTTTTGCAGGCGCCTTGGACGCTGGCTTTCGGGGCTTGGGCGTTGTCCGGGTCGCGGGCGCTTTTGCAGCTTTTGCAGCTTTTGCCACCGCCCCGGTATTTTTTTCCTTGGCCGCGGAGGCGGGGGCCCCGCTGCCTGCCTTGCCCAGGCTGCTCCTGAGCAGGGCGGTCAGATCCAGCACGGCTGCGTTGGCGGGTGCGGCGGGCGCGTCCTGCTGCCTTTGCACACTTTGCACGTCGCCCGCATGGGCCTTGGCCTGCACCAGCTGGTGGATTTCCTCGCTGAAGGAGTTGCGGAACTGGTCGGCGTCCCAGGCCTGGCTCATGTCCTTGATCAGTGCCAGGGCCATGGTCATTTCGGCGGCCTTGATGCCTGCGGCCCTTGCGTCCAGCGGCGGCAGGTCCAGCTGCTCGAAGGAACGGATCTCGCCGCCCCAGCGCAGCAGGTTCAGCACCAGCGCCCGGCCGCAGGGGATCAGGATGGCCAGGTGCTGCTTGGCCTGGATGACGACCTTGGCCACGCCCACCTTGTTGCTCTTGCGCAGCGCCTCGCGCAGCAGTGCGTAGACCTTCCCGCCCCGGTGCAGGGGGGCGGTGTAGTAGGGCCGCTCCAGGTAGATGAAGGGGATATCGTCGGCATCGACAAAGGCCTCGATCTCTATGGTCTGCGTGGTCTTGGGAAAGGCGGCGGCAATCTCTTCGGCGCTCAGCACCACGTAGCGGCCTTCTTCGAATTCCACGCCCTTGACGATGTCGGCCGAGGCCACCTCCTTGCCTGTGACCTTGTTGATGCGCTTGTAGCCCACGGGCTGCATGTTGCGCTTGTCCAGCCAGTCGAAGTCGATGTCCGTGCTGGCCGTGGCTGCATACAGGCCTATCGGGATGTGGACCAGGCCAAAGCTGATGGCCCCCTTCCACAGGCTGCGCGAGGAGACGGCCGGGGCCGTGCGGGGAGATGTGGCTTTCCTGGTCATCGTTGTGCTTTCCTCGTTGGCGGCTCTTCGCGGGCCGGTGCCTCGAAGCCCAGCGCCTTCATGGCGCGGCCCAGGCTGGTGGCCGCCGTGCCGTAGTGCTCCCAGGGCGAGTTGCCCAGGCGCAGGCGCTGGTCCACCGAGCGAATGGTCCAGTGCGCGCCGCCCGTGAGCCTGTCGAGCTCGTTCCAGCCCACGGGCACGGAGATGCCCATGCCGGGCCGCGCACGCGCTGTCCACGCGCAGGCCGTGGTGGCGCCAAAGCCGTTGCGCAGGTAGTCCACGAAGATTTTTCCCACGCGGTTGCGTGGCCCGCTCTTGGCCACGAAGCGCTGGGGCACGGTGCTGGCCAGGTGCTGGACCACGGCCTGGGAGAAGGCCTTGACCGTGTCCCAGTCCAGCAGCCGCTTGATCGGCACGACCACATGCAGGCCCTTGCCGCCGCTGGTCTTGAGGAAGGCCGGCAGCTCCAGCTCCTGCAGCAGCACATGCAGCAAGGTGGCCGCTTCCTGCACCTGCGTCCAGGGCACGCCCTCGCCGGGGTCCAGGTCGAAGGTCATGCGGTCGGGCCGGTCGATGCGGTCCCGGCGGACATTCCAGGTGTGCCATTCGATGGTGTTCATCTGCGCGGCCGCCACCAGGCCTTCACGCCGCGCCACCTCCATCAGCGGCGCATGGCCGGGATCGAGTTCGGGCGCCAGGGCGGCAATGCCCTGCAGCGGCGTCTGGTCCATGTGTTTCTGGAAGAACAGCTCGCCCTCGATGCCCTCCGGCGCGCGCACCATGGCCACGGGCCGGGCCTTGAGGTGGGTGATCATGAAGGGGGCCACCGTGGCGTAGTAGCGCGCCAGCTCCATCTTGGTGATGCCGGTGGAGGGGTCAATGACACGCTCGGCATGGGTGATGGCGATCGTGGCGGGCAGGCGCGCCGCCTTGGCCATGCGGGGCGGGGCGGCTTTGTGGCGGGTTGCGGTGCGGGGTGAAGATGCGGTCGATGGCACGTGCTGTGGCTCCTCTTTTGCGATGCGGCGCGCAGGCTTGTCCGTGCGCAGGCCCTGGAATACGGCGTGGCGGATGCGGCCGTCCGCGGTCCATTGCGCGAACGAGACTTCGGCCAGCAGGGTGGGGCGCACCCAGTGCACCTGGCTGCCAAGGCCTCGGGTGTCTGCCAGCGGGGATGTGCCGGTGGCCAGGCCGTCCAGGCGCTGGCGCAGGTCGGCCAGGGTGCGTGCGTTGAAACCCGTGCCGACCTTGCCGGCCGCGTGCAGCTGCCCGTCCTCGCCATGCACGGCGAGGACCAGGGCCCCCAGGCCGGTGCGCGAGCCCTGGGGATCGGTATAGCCGGCGATCACGAACTCCTGACGGTGGCCGCACTTGAGCTTGATCCAGTCCATGCTGCGCCGCGAGACGTAGGCGCTGCCGCGCCGCTTGCCGATCACGCCCTCCAGGCCCAGCCGGCAGGCGACGGCCATCAGATCGGCGGGCGGGGCGTCAAAGGCCTGGCTGAACCGAACGCGGTCCGACGGCGCCTTGTGCAGCAGCTCCTGCAACCGCTGGCGGCGCTGTTCCACGGGCTGCTGGCGCAGGTCCTGGCCGTCGTGCCACAGCAGGTCGAAGGCGAAGAAGACCAGCAGGTCGGTGTGCTCGCCGTCGAAGGCGTTCTGCAGGGCCTGGAAGTCGGGGCGGTCGTCGCTGTCCAGCATCAGCACCTCGCCGTCGATCCAGCCTGTTTGCAAGGGCAGGGCCGCCAAGGCGCGGGCCAGGGCAGGCATTCTGGCGGTCCAGTCCTTGCCGTTGCGCGTGACAAGCCGCACGGTACCGCTGTCGATGCGGGCCAGCAGGCGGTAGCCGTCGAACTTGCTCTCGAAGATCCATTGCCCGGCCTCCGTGGGCGGGCGGTCCACCAAGGTCGCCAGCTGGGGGGCGATCTCCTGCGGCATGGTCGCGGTGCCGGCGTGCTGCTTTCGTGCTGGCGCTGGCGCTGTTGCTGTTTCTGTCGTTGCCGCTGCTGCAGGTTCCAGGGGAAGGCCGGCCACGCTGTCGGGCATGTCCTCGACCACGCTGAATTCGCCGGCGGAGCGTTCCAGCCCGTCATGCTCCTTGATCAGCAGCCACGCGGGTTTTTTGGCATCGTCCTTGCCGCGCATGCGCACCAGGGTCCAGCGGCCCTGCAGCTTGTGGCCGCGCAGTTCGAACTTGAGCTTGCCCTTGCGAAGGCCCTCGGCGGCGTCGCCTTGTGGCCACCAGGTGCCCCGGTCCCAGATGATGACCTTGCCCGCACCGTACTGGCCCGGCGGAATCTGGCCTTCGAAGCGGTTGTAGGCCATGGGGTGGTCTTCCACCTGGACGGCCATGCGCTTGTCGGCCGGGTCGTAGCTGGGGCCCTTGGGCACGGCCCAGCTTTTCATGCTGCCGTCCAGCTCCAGCCGGAAGTCGTAGTGCAGGTGGCTGGCCCAGTGCTTTTGAATGACGAATTGCAGGACAACCGTGCCGGGCTGCCCTGCAATCGTGTCGCTGGAAGGTTCTGCCGAGGGCTCCGGCGTGCGCGTGAAGTCGCGCTTTTGCCGGTAGGCCGCCAGCGAAGCGGCAGCCTTGTCCTGCCCGCTGGCCGCAGCAGCCCGCCGCGGCTGCTGCGTGACCGGGTGGCTGCGGCGCGGTGCGGGCATGTGGCGCTCCTTCAGAACATCAGTGCAATCAAGATGATGATGGGAATGGGCACGCCCAGAAGAAAAAGCAGTATGGATCGCATGAATGGCCTCCGTTCAATGAATGGTTGGATGGTGTTGACTGCGATGCAAAATCAAATGGCATCGCGTTGGCGGCCACCCCAGGTGGCGCACAGGCTGCCCACAAAGGCGCCCAGCATCAGGGAAACAAACAGCCAGAGCATGGAATGGGCGGTGGCCTTTCGCGTTTCTTCAGCGGCCTGCTTGGCCTTTTGCTTGGCCTCTTCTGCCTTTTGCTCGGCCTGCTTTATCTGCATCTGTACGGAATCAAAGGTGCTTCGCACTTTCTTTTGCGCTTCTTCCACCGGAATATCGGAATTTCGCGCAATCAGCTGGGCCAGATATTGCTCATCGGCCGCAGAAAGCTGGCCGGTGCGCAGCGACTGGGCAAAGATCACGCCGGCCTCCCGCGTGGCGCTGGCCATGTCGGCAGGCGTTGTGCTGCCGGAGGTTGCCGCGGAATTGCGGAACAGGCTGCCGGTCCAGTAGGCCAGGCCCTGGGGCGAGGCGTCGGCGCCCGAGGCACCGGCCATGGCTGCGGCACCGCCAGCAGCCGCACCGCCGGCGGCGCCGATCGCGCCACCCACCACGCTGGAGGCGCTGGTGGCCACGGTCTGCGCGGCCTTGAAGGCGCCGGAGACAGCACCGCCTGCAGCAGCGCCCATCAGGGCCACCATGGCCAGCGTGGCCAGCGCCCAGGACAGAAAGCCGTGGGCCGTGTCGCGGAAGTAGACCTCGTCCGTATGCACGCCTTGCCAGCGGGTGCGCAGCCGCCCGGCCAGGTACCCGCCCACGCCGGCGGAGGCCAGCTGGGTGAAGGCGATCCAGGCCACGGCCGTCCACCCCAGGGCGCCGGCATCCATGCCTTGGCCGGTCCATACCGAGACAGACGACAGGCCCAGGCCCGTGCCCAGAATGAACAGCAGCAGCGACAGCGAGGCCGCCGCCATGGCGCCCGCGAATATCGCCGCCCATGAAACACCGCTGACGGATGTATTGGCCGCAGGGACCACTGGCGTTGCCAGGGGATCGGAATAGGCAATGGACATGGCTGGATTTCCTGGAGTTGAGTGCCCCATTCTTGCCAGCCGCAATAAATGCCACTGTAGGAGGATTGGAAAAGCGGGACTGGCAAACGCAGACGAACAACGTCATCCTTTGCCAGATGACGTTTTTGAAGGCAATGCGCGGTCTGGATATGGGAAATGATTCCTGCAACCGGTAAAAATTGCGGAATATTTTCCAGGGCGAATGGCTGGATTGTTTCCGGCAGCACGGCGATATGTTTCTGTCTGCTGCCGGGATTTTCATTGCTGCATCGGGCCTGCCAGACCCGTGCGTTCAGGGCTGGCGCACGTCGGCCACGACCTGCTCGCCAAAATCCGCGCGCTGCAGCCAGCCCAGCACCAGGGTGGCGGCCTGCTCGGGCGTGGACAGCTTGCCGCCCTCCTTGAGCTGGGCGAAGTTGCCTGCATCGGGAAAGGCTGCGGCATCGGCGCTGCGCAGCTGCACCTGCATGTCGGTGTCGATGACGCCGGGCGCCAGCGAGCAGATGCGCGCGCCGTGGGGCTTGAGCGCCTCGTCCAGCGCCACGCTGCGGCTGAAATGGTCCATGCCGGCCTTGGCCGCGCAGTAAGAGGCCTGCGAGGCAATGGCGCGCCGCCCCAGGCCGGAAGAGATGTTGAGCACCTTGCGCGGCACGGCCGTCCAGCCTTCGGTGGCGGCCAGGAAGGCGGCCGTCAGCAGCATGGGCGCCTCCAGTCCCACGCGCATGGCCTGGGCGATGTCGGCGGGCCGCAGCTGCGACAGCGGCGCGATCTGCGGAATCACGCCCGCGTTGTTGATCAGGGTGACGCTGGCGTAGCGCGTGGCGTCCAGCCCGGCGAGCCATTCGCCCAGCCTGTGGGCCGCTGCCTCGGGCTCGCCCAGGTCCACGCTCCACTGCTGCAGCGGGGCGCCTGCCGTGGCGGCGGCCCGGTTCAGGTCTTCGCTGGTGGAGCGCGACAGCGTGACCAGCTCATGGCCGGCATCGAGCAGTTGCCGGGCCATGGCCAGGCCCATGCCGCGCGAAGCGCCCGTGAGAATCGTCAGGGAAAGGAGAGGCGATGCATTGTTCATGCGGGCGATGGTATCGCTTGTGCCCGTGCTGCCGGTGCTGCCTGCGCGGTCATTGCCCGGGCGGCGACGGGGTCCGAGGGCAGCAGCAGCTCGGCGCTGCGCGCCTGCCGCGTGCGCTCCAGCGCCTGCACGATGCGTTCGCAGGCGCGCTCGGCCGCCTCGCGCAGGCTGGCGCCCTGCAGCCAGTGGCCGGTGAGTGCGGCACTGAACAAGTCGCCCGTTCCCTTGGGCACCGCATCCACGCGCGCGTGGGTGACCACATGCACGTCCTCGCGCGTGACCAGCGCCACGCGCATGCGCAGTGCATGCTCGCCGCCCAGCTCGGGCGCCGCGCTGGTCACGGCCACCCACTGCGTGCGGCCGGTCAGCAGGCTGCGCGCGGCCTGGACCACATCGTCCATGCCGTGCACAGGGCGCGCGGTCAGCCGTTCCAGCTCGAAATGGTTGGGTGTCAGCCCGTCGGCCAGGGGCAGCAGGTGGCGCTGGTAGGCCTCGACCATGGCGGGGTCCACGTAGATGCCGCTGTCGTGGTCGCCGATCACCGGGTCCACCACCACGCGCAGGCCGGGGCGCTGCTGCAGCAGGCCCGCCACCCAGTCCGCCAGCAGCCCGGCCTGTTCCGGCCCGCCCAGGTAGCCGGCCAGCACGGCCTGCAGTTGCCTGAGCGCGCCGCGCGCGCCCAGGTCCTGCAGATAGCCCGCAAACCACTCGGCGGCAATTGCTCCGCCGTGGATGCTGGGATAGTGCGGCGTATTGCTGAACACCACCGTGGGCACGGCCGCCGCCGCCAGCCCCAGTGCCTGCAGCGTGGGCATGGCCACGTTGTTGCCAACGCGGCCGTAGACGACCTGGGACTGCACGGACACCACGTCGATGGCCAGGGGTTGCAGCATGTCATGGGGGGCGGGGGCGTTCATGGGCGGCCTTGCGGGTGGTAATTCTTGGGCGAAGCTGCATTTATAGCGCTGCCATGCGAGGGCCGGCAGCACAATCCAGGGAGCACGGCCAGACCACTTCCAGAATCGCGGCAGCGGGATTGGAGCGCCATGCAAGAATGGTTTTTTCCGCGCGCATGCATCTCGCTTGAACATGAATTCCCCTTCAGAAATCCAGGCCCTGTATTCGAAATTCAGCGGTGCCGAGGCCTCGGAGCGATTGAGGGCCGAGATCCGCAGGCAGGTCGCAAGCTGGCGCTGGGCGTCCGACTCCATGAGCTTTGACGAACCCTATGCCCGTGAGCTGTTCGGCGGCCCTGCCGCACGCTGGCTCAGCGATGGGCGGGCAGACCCGCAAAAGCATGTGCACCACGGCTTTGATGCCCAGGGCCGTATCGTCATCGAATGCCGGTCCAACGCGCGCGAGCAGGTATGCCTGTACACGCCCGGCCAGCGCACAACCGTGTCGTGGCATGGAGGCGGCAGCATCGATTCCGTCAGCCAAAGCCGCTACGAGGAGGGGCGGCTGGTCGCCCATCACATGCACCTTGGCTACCGTGGCATGGACAGCCGTTATGAGTACGACGGCCGGCAACTGCAGTGCAGCGTGACCCGGAACTGGGAAACCCGTGAGAAGCCCTGGCTCACGCGGCATGTGTTCGTGCATGGCGCGGACGGCGTTCTGGATCGCATCCACCTTCAATACCTGGACACCCAGGGCCAGCCCGAGCCGGGTGCCGACAGGCTGCTCTACCTGCGCCTGCCCAGGGGCGAGACGCTGAAGACCGTCGAGGCGCGTGTGCAGCAGCTGCTGGAGCAGTCACTGGCCACGGCCTTGCAGCAGATCCCACGCGGTGAACCGCTCTACGGTCTTTTGCTTTGCTACACGCATGAGGACCTGACTGCAGCCTGGCCGCCTTTTCTGGTCTGGGGGCGCGAATCCTATCGGCGCGCGGTGCTGGAGCGTGGTGAAGAGATTCCGTATTACCTGTGGGCGCCGGACGAGATACGCGGCATGGGCGAGGCCGATGAGCACTGGTTCTCCGACGAGGCGCTAGGCGAAGCCTGCCTGCTGCATGGCCAGTTGATGGAGATGAAGCAAAGCAATGCCTCGGCCATGCGGGTGCTCAGGCACATGCTGCCCTTGCTGGAGAGCATGGTCAGGCAGGCGGGCCTGCCCGTGACCGATGATTTCGTGGTGGCCTTTGCCGACAACACGGGCGAGGTCGATCCCTTGAAGGCCATGAAGGCCCGTCTGCCGGATGCGCATTGGGCGTTGCTCAAGCAGCGCGGCCTGGTATGAGGTCTCGCGGGCTCTGAAATGAAAAGGCCCGCCGAATGGCGGGCCTCCGTTCAGTGCCGGCGTGCAGTATTGCCGGCGTTTTGCCGGGCGCGCAGGCGCTCAGGCGCCCAGGTAGGCGCGGCGCACGGCGTCGTTGGTCAGCAGGTTGGCGCCGGTGTCCTCCAGCACCACCTTGCCGGTCTCCAGCACATAGCCGCGGTCGGCGATCTGCAGGGCGCGGTTGGCGTTCTGCTCGACCAGGAAGACCGTGACGCCAGCGGCGCGGATGGTCTGGATGATCTCGAAGATCTGCGCAATGATCAGCGGCGCCAGGCCCAGCGTGGGTTCGTCCAGCAGCAGCAGGCGGGGCTTGCTCATCAGCGCGCGGCCGATGGCCAGCATCTGCTGCTCGCCGCCCGACATGGTGCCGGCGCGCTGGTGGGCGCGCTCGCGCAGGCGCGGGAAGAGGCCGAACACATGTTCGATGCCGGCCTCGATCTGCGGCTTGTCCAGGAAGAATCCGCCCATCTTCAGGTTGTCGGTGACCGTGAGGTCCGAGAAGATGCGCCGCCCTTCTGGCGAGACCGCAATGCCCTTGCGCATGATGTGGTGCGAAGGAAGCTGGGTGATGTCCTCGCCCTCGAACGAGATGCGGCCCGAGCTGGCGCGCGGGTTGCCGCACACCGTCATCAGCAGCGAGGTCTTGCCGGCGCCGTTGGAGCCGATCAGCGAGACGATCTCGCCCTGGTTGACGTGCAGGCTGACGCTGTCGACCGCGCAGATGGCGCCGTAGTGGGTGGAGATGTTCTCCAGTTGCAGCATGGCAGGCATCAGGCTTCTCCCAGATAGGCCTTGATGACCCGTTCATCGTTGCGAATGGCATCCGGCAGACCCATGGCGATGGGCTTGCCGTACTCCATGACCAGGATGCGCTCGGACACGCCCATGACCAGGCCCATGTCGTGCTCGATCAGCAGCACGGCAATGCCGTACTGGCGGCGCAGCTGGTCGATCAGGCCCTGCAGGTCCTTTTTCTCCTGCGGGTTCAGGCCGGCGGCGGGTTCGTCAAGCATGAGCACGCGCGGCTTGGTGATCATGCAGCGCGCGATCTCCAGGCGGCGCTGGTGGCCGTAGGCCAGGTTGCCGGCCTCGCGGTTGACGAACTCGCGCAGGCCCATCACGTCCAGCCAGTGCAGGGCGCTCTCGATCTTTTCCTCCTCGCTGCGGCGGTAGCCCGCCGTGTTGAACAGGCCCGACAGCAGGTTGACGCCCGAGCGGCGGTGCTGTGCCACCAGCAGGTTTTCCAGCACCGTCATGGACTTGAACAGGCGCACGTTCTGGAAGGTGCGCACCACGCCGTGGTTGGCCACGTGGTGGCTGCTGCGCCCCTCGATGGCGCTGCCGTCCAGCGCGATGGAGCCGCTGCTGGGCTGGTAGAAACCGCTGATGCAGTTGAACACCGTGGTCTTGCCGGCGCCGTTGGGGCCGATGATGGCAAACACTTCCTGCGGACGCACGTTGAAGCCCACGTGGTCCACGGCCAGCAGGCCGCCGAAGCGCATGCACAGGTCTTTGACTTCTAGCAAATACTCGCTCATTGCCGGCCCTTGCTGCTATCTGTTGTCCCAAAAATCATGGTGTCGGCATGCCTCATGAGCGCACCTCCACATGGCGACGGCGCATGGGCAGCAGGCCCTGCGGGCGCCAGACCATCATCAGCACCATCACCAGGCCGAAGATCAGCATGCGGTACTCGGAGAACTCTCGTGCCAGCTCGGGCAGCACCGTCAGCAAGATGGCCGCGATGATCACGCCCAGCTGCGAGCCCATGCCGCCCAGCACCACGATGGACAGGATCAGCGCCGACTCGATGAAGGTGAAGGACTCGGGGTTGACGATGCCTTGGCGCGCCGCGAAGAAGGCACCGCCGAAGCCGGCGAACATGGCGCCCAGCGTGAAGGCCGACAGCTTGATCTTCATGGGGTTCAGGCCCAGCGAGCGGCAGGCGATCTCGTCCTCGCGCAGTGCCTCCCAGGCGCGGCCTATGGGCATGCGCACCAGGCGGTTGGAGATCCACAGCGTGACCACGGCCAGCAGCAGCGCCATCAGGTACAGGAAGATCACCATGTGCAGCGAGCTGAACTCCAGCCCCAGGAACTGGTGGAACGTCGTGCCGCCCTCGGTGGAGGGGGTGCGCGTCATCTCCAGGCCCAGCACCGTGGGCTTGGGGATGCTGGAGATGCCGTCCGGCCCGCCCGTGATGCTGGTCAGGTTGACCAGCAGCAGGCGGATGATCTCGCCAAAGCCCAGGGTCACGATGGCCAGGTAGTCACCGCGCAGCCGCAGCACCGGAAAGCCCAGCACGAAGCCGAACATCGCGGCAGCGGCACCGGCCAGCGGCAGCGCTTCCCAGAAGGACCAGCCGGCCCAGTGGAAGAGCAGCGCATAGGTGTAGGCGCCCACGGCGTAGAAGCCCACGAAGCCCAGGTCCAGCAGGCCGGCAAAGCCCACGACGATGTTCAGGCCCAGGCCCAGCATCACGTAGATCATGGCCAGCGTGGCGATGTCCACCGCGTTGCGGCCCGCAAAGAACGGCCAGGACACGGCGATCAGCAGGGCCGCCAGCATCAGGCCGTTGCGGTGGCTGGGGCGCGCCTGCGGCAGCGAGGGCAGCGAGACCTTGGGCATCTTCGCCGCGATCAGCGGGCGCAGCAGCTGCACCAGGAAGACCAGGGCGCAGGCCCAGGCCACCACCGTCCAGTCGGGGTTGATGATGGTGCGGGTGCCGGCACGTTCCAGGTGCAGGCCGAAGATGGGCGTGACGACCACGGCCGTCATTACCGTGGCGATCAGGGCGTCGCGCAGGTTCAAAGTGGGTTTGGTTTTCATCAGACCTTCTCCACTTCAGGTTTGCCCAGCAGGCCCGTGGGGCGGAACAGCAGGATCAGCACAAGCAGGCCGAAGGCCACGATGTCCTTGTACTCGGACGAGATGTAGGCTGCCGCAAAGGTTTCGGCCACGCCCAGCAGCACGCCGCCAAGCATGGCGCCGGGGATGGAGCCGATGCCGCCCAGCACCGCGGCCGTGAAGGCCTTGATGCCGGCCAGAAAGCCGATGAACGGGTTGAGCTTGCCCACGGCCAGCGCGATCAGCACCCCGCCCACGGCCGCCAGCATGGCGCCCAGCACGAAGGTGAACGAGATCACGCGGTTGGTGTCGATGCCCAGCAGGCTGGCCATGTGCATGTCCTGGGCGCAGGCGCGCGAGGCGCGGCCCATGCGCGAGTGGCGGATGTACAGCGTCAGCAGCACCATGAGCACGATGGCCACCACGATGATCAGGATGCGCGAGTAGGGCACATAGATCTCGAAGCCGCCTTCGGCACCGAAGCGCAGCGCGCCCGGCAGCAGCGAGGGCACGGCCATGTCGCGCGCACCCTGGCCCAGGGCCACCCAGTTCTGCAAGAAGATGGACATGCCGATGGCCGAGATCAGGGCCACCAGGCGGGGACTGCGGCGCAGCGGCTTGTAGGCCACCTGCTCCACCACCAGGCCATAGACGCCGGTGACGAAGACCGAGACCACCAGCATCAGGCCGATGATGGCCCACACCGGCAGGCCGCTTTGCGTGCCTATGGCCGACAGCGTGACCAGGCCGATGTAGGCCCCGATCATGTAGATGTCGCCGTGGGCGAAGTTGATCATCCCGATGATGCCGTAGACCATCGTGTAGCCGATGGCGATCAGGGCATAGATGGCGCCCAGGGACAGTCCGTTGAACAGCTGCTGTATCAGCTGAGGTAAGAGTTCTGACATGGTGTAATGCCGCCCCAAAACAGGAAAAGGCCTAAAAGGCCAGGATGCAGACGACCGGGACACGCCGAATGCGTGCCCCGGTCAGTCAGACGGAGGGGGATTACTTGGCAGCGACCGACTTGCTGCCGTCCTTGTGCCATTCGAACACCTGGAAGTCGAAGGACTTCAGGTCGCCCTGCTTGTTCCAGCCCACCGAGCCCAGAACGGTCTCGAAGTTGGACTTGTGCAGGTGGTCAGCCACCTTGGCGGGGCTGTCGCCCACGGCCTTGATGCTGTCCAGCAGCACTTGCGTGGCGGCAAATGCGGTCAGCTGGAAGGCACCCGAAGGATTGCGCTTCTTGTCCTTGAAGGCCTTGACCACGGCGGCGTTCTTGGGGTTGGCCGAGAAGTCTGCGGGCAGGGTCACCAGCATGCCTTCGACGGCGTTGCCGGCGATGGCGTTGACTTCGGGGTTGCCCACGCCTTCGGGGCCCATCATGCGGACCTTCAGGCCCTGCTCGGAAGCCTGGCGCAGCAGCAGGCCCATTTCGGGGTGGTAGCCGCCGTAGTAGATGAAGTCCACGCCGGCGCTCTTGAGCTTGGTGATGACGGCGGAGTAGTCGCTGTCGCCGGCGTTGATGCCTTCGAACAGGGCCACTTCCACGCCGGCCTTCTTCAGGTCGTCGCGCACGGAGGATGCAATGCCCTGGCCATACGACTGCTTGTCGTGCAGCACGGCAACCTTCTTGGGCTTGGCCTTTTCCAGGATGAACTTGGCGGCGGCCGGGCCCTGCTGGTCATCGCGGCCGATGGTGCGGAAGATGAAGTGGTAGTTCTTGCCGTCGGTCAGGGCGGGGGACGTCGCCGAGGGGGTCACCACGACCACGCCTTCGTTGTTGTAGATCGGGGCTGCGGCAATCGATGCGCCCGAGCAGACGGGGCCGATCACGTAGCCGATCTTGGCGTTGACCACGCGGTTGGCGGCCACGGGACCCTGCTTGGGTTCGCAGGCGTCATCGACGGACACCAGCTCGATCTTCTTGCCGTTGACGCCGCCGGCCGCATTGGCCATTTCCACGGCGGTGTTCACGCCTTCCTTGACCATGTCGCCGTACTGCGTCAGCGGGCCGGTGGTGGGAACCACCATGGCGATCTTGATTTGCGCATGCGCTGTGGAGAACAGGGCGGCGCCAGCCAAACCCAGGGCGGCGACGACGGTGTGCATGCGGAACGGAATGCTCATGAGTACTTCCTTCAACTTTGGGTAAAGCGTTCTGAAAAACGCGGTGGCTCCTGTAGGGGCTAGCCGCGCAAAGAAGCACAGGTTAATCGCCTGGTTACCAATGGCAACAGGGTATCCCGGGGCTGGCGCGGCAACAGGCTTTTCGCTAAGGCTCCCATCGCGGCCTGCGCCGTCGGGCGGGGGCTGTTTTGGCCGAAGAAAACGGCTGATGCCGACGATGCACCCTGACGGTGCTTCATGAAGTCAATATGACCAACTGCAAGAAGGGGAAACACGTACGCTGAATGTTGCATTGCAGCAACGTACGCGGTGGCGATGATTTGCGTGTTCCTGCGATGGATCAGAACGGCGCGGCGGATTCGAAACGCAGCGTCTCGCCAGACAGGGGATGCGCCAGCTCCAGCAGCTGCGCATGCAGCAGCAGGCGCGGCGATAGCGCCTGCACGGCGGCATCGGCATAGAGCGCATCGCCCAGGATGGGATGGCCCAGCGCGGCCATGTGCACGCGCAGCTGGTGGGTGCGCCCCGTCACGGGCTGCAGCTGCACCCGCGCGGTGATTGCGTCCCGGACTTCGGTGGCTTGCGCGCCTGGCAGGGCGCGCCACAGGGTCTGGCTGGGCTTGCCCTGCACGGCATCGATGATGCGCAGCGGGCGCCGCTCCCAGTCGGCTGCAATCGGCAGGTCGATGCTCTGCCATGCGCCGGCTTGCCGCGCGGTGGGGCTGCCTGCCACCACGGCCACATAGCGCTTGTGCACGCGGCGCTGCGCAAAGGCCTCGCTCAGCAGGCGCTGGCTGGCCAGGCTGCGCGCCATGATCACCAGGCCCGAGGTGGCCTGGTCCAGCCGGTGCACGACCAGCGCATCGGGCCAGCGCTGCAGGGCGCGGGCGCTCAGGCAGTCCTGCTTGTCTGGGCCGCGCCCGGGCACGCACAGCAGGCCGCTGGGCTTGTCCAGCACCAGCAGTTCGGCATCTTCGTGCAGGCAGATGACGCCTGCGCCGTCACCTGCACTGGCGCCGCCATCGCGTTGCTCAGGGGTCAAGCCGTTCCCCGCTCATTCAGCAGCCTGTGCACCGTGGCGCACAGCTCTTCCACGTCGTTGGGCTTGTGGACCAGGGCCCTGGCGCCTGCAGCCAATGCGGCCTGCTCGATCTCGGTGGTGATGTAGCCCGAGGCCAGCGCGATGGGCAGCTGCGGCTGGATGGACAGGGCCTCGTGCACCAGGTCGATGCCGCTGTAGCCGGGCATGTTGTAGTCGGTGACCAGCAGGTCGCAGTCCTGGGGCGCGGCGCGCAGCGCCTCGATGGCCTCGTGCGGATCGGTGAAGCCGCTGACCTGGTAGCCGCGCCGGCGCAGCAGGCGCTGCACCAGAAAGACCAGGGCCTGGTCATCGTCCACGTACATCACATGCTGCTGCGCGGCCTGCGGGTCGGGCAGCAGGGCGAACTGCGGGCCGGTCGGGGTTTCCGCGGCCGCCAGGGGCTCGGGTGCGCTGGGCAGCGCCTGGGCGGCGAGGGGCTCGGCCGGTGCAGAGTCGGCCGGCGTCAGGGGGTCGGCCGGAGGAAAGTACAGCGTGAAGCGGCTGCCCTGGCCGGGGATGCTGTACACGTCCACGGCGCCGCCGTGGTTGCGCATGACACCGTGCACCACGGGCAGGCCCAGGCCCGTTCCCTGGCCTACGGGCTTGGTGGTGAAGAAGGGCTCGAAGATGCGCTGCAGCGTGCGTGCGTCCATGCCGGGGCCGTTGTCCTGCACCGACAGCGCCACGTAGCTGACGGGCGGCAGGCCCAGGCGTTCGCACAGGCGCTGGTCCGGGCGCACCAGGTCGGCATCCATCTGGATCAGGCCGCGCCGCTCGCCCAGGGCGTGCATGGCATTGGTGCACAGGTTGAAAAGGGCCTGCTCCACCTGCATGGCGTCGGCCAGCATGGGCGGCATCTGCGGCGGCACGTGCACCTGCAGCTCCACGGCGGGCGGCAGGGTCACGCGCAGCAGCCGCGCCGTGTCGCCCATGACCTCGCGCGCCTGCACGGGCTTGCGCTGCGGCGGTTCATTGCGGCTGAACGTCAGGATCTGGCGCACCAGATCGCGCGCGCGGCGGCCGGCCTTTTCGATCTCCTGCAGGCTTTCGATGGCTGCGGCATTGCCGCCGCAGTCGGCCTTGGCCAGCTCCACATTGCCCAGGATGGCGCCCACGATGTTGTTGAAGTCGTGGGCAATGCCGCCGGCCATGGTGCCCAGGGCCTGCATCTTGTGCGATTCGCGCAGCTGGTCTTCCAGCTCGTTGCGCTGGGCCTCGGCCTTCTTGCGGCTGGTGAGGTCGCGCGCGAACACGGTGGTGGTCTCGCCGCCGCTGTGGTGCTCGAAGGAGACGCTGACCTCGACCGGGATTTCGCGGCCGCTGGCCGTGCGTGCCGTCATCTCGCCCAGCACGGCCTGCGTGGTCAGCGGCGCAAAGGACAGGGCCTGGGCCGCATCGGGCAGGAAACGCTCCAGCGGACTGCCCAGCGCGTCGTGCGGCGGACACAGAAACAGGGCGGCAGCCGTGGGATTGAAGACGGTGATGCGCTGCTCGTGGTCCAGGCAGATGATGGCGTCCAGGGCCGAGTTGATGACCGATTCGAGCCGCCGCTCGCTCAAGAACAGCTGGTGGTTGCGCTGCTGCAGCGCCAAGCGCTCGGCCAGCAGCGGACCCTGGTCGACCACGGCGCACAGGTACTGCGCAATGGGCGGGCCGCTTTGCTGCGGGATGGCGATGCAGGCCACATGCAGGTCGGCGCGCAGCTGGTGCTGCTCGGTGATGTCGAAGCAGACCTCGTGGGCCTCGGTGCGGCCCAGCTCGCGTGCCGCAACGAAGGTCTCGCGTACGCGCTCGGCGTCGTCAGGGTGCACGAAGGGCGTGAAATTGACCAGCAGCCGGTCATGCTCGGTGGGCTGGAAGGCGCTGTGCGCCATGGCGTTGGCCTGCACCACCATGTCGTGCTCGTCCACCACCAGCAGGGGCAGGGGAATGCTGGCAAACAGGGCTTCGAAGCGCTCGGAGGCGCTTTCGGCCACGGCCTGGCTGTAGTCCAGCACGCGGTTCTGGATCTCCAGCTCGCGCTGGTAGTTGCGCAGCTCGGCGACCAGGGCCTGCAGCGGATCGTCTTCGGGCTGGAAGGAGGGGAAACGTTCGACGGGGGGCAGGTCGGCGCCGGGCGCCAGCAAGGCATGCAGGGGCAGGTGCTCGTCGTCGCGAGGCTGGTCGGAAGGGTCTTGGCTGCTCATCGCGTGCTGGCGCTGGGGAAAGCGGCATCTGCCGCACAAATCCTGGTTGCCCGCGCCTGGCGCCCGGCAGATGGACCGGGGCCCGGCGCGGGCAGGTCCGCAGTGTACGCGCGCCGGCCGGGGCGCCACAAGCGCCCCTTTGGGTGGCAGGTGCTTCAGCTCAGGTAAGCGTCGACCGGGATGCAGCTGCAGTAGAGGTTGCGGTCGCCGTAGACGTTGTCCACCCGGCCCACGGGACACCAGTACTTGGACTGGCGCAGGGCAGCCACGGGGTAGGCGGCGGCCTCGCGGCTGTACGGGTGGGTCCATTCCGAAGCCAGCAGGGTCTCGGCCGTGTGCGGCGCGTTCTTGAGCGGGTTGTCGTCCTGGGGCAGGCGGCCCTGCTCGATGGCGCGGATTTCCTCGCGGATGGCGATCATGGCGTCCACGAAGCGGTCCAGCTCGTACAGGCTTTCGCTTTCGGTGGGCTCCACCATCAGCGTGTTGGGCACGGGGAAGGACAGCGTGGGCGCATGGAAGCCGTAGTCGATCAGGCGCTTGGCCACGTCCTCGGCCATGACGCCCGTGCTTTCCTTGAACGGGCGCAGGTCCAGGATGCACTCGTGCGCCACATGGCCGTGCTCGCCCGCGTACAGCGTGGGGTAGTGGTCGCGCAGCCGGGCGCTGATGTAGTTGGCGCTGAGGATGGCGGTCTCGGTGGCCAGGGTCAGGCCCTGGGCGCCCATCATGCGGATGTACATCCAGCTGATGGGCAGCACGGCCGCATTGCCCAGCGGCGCGGCACTGATCGCGCCCGTGCCGCCCGCAAGGCCCGTGGTGGCATGGCCGGGCAGGAAGGGCACGAGATCCTCGACCACGCAGACCGGGCCCACGCCCGGGCCGCCGCCGCCGTGCGGGATGCAGAAGGTCTTGTGCAGGTTCAGGTGGCTGACATCGCCGCCGAAGCTGCCCGGCGCGGCCAGGCCCACCAGGGCGTTCATGTTGGCGCCGTCCACGTAGACGCGGCCGCCGTGGTCATGCACCAGCTTGCACAGCTCCTTGACCTGGGTCTCGAACACGCCGTGCGTGCTGGGGTAGGTGATCATGATGCAGGCCAGGTTGGCACTGTGCTGCTCGCACTTGGCCGCCAGGTCCGCCATGTCGACGTTGCCGTTGGCGTCGCAGGCGGTGACCACCACCTGCATGCCCACCATCTGCGCGCTGGCGGGGTTGGTGCCGTGGGCGCTGCTGGGAATCAGGCAGACGTTGCGGTGCGACTGGCCCCGGCTCGCATGCCAGCCCTTGATGGCCAGCAGGCCCGCGTACTCGCCCTGGCTGCCGGCATTGGGCTGCAGGCTGATGCCGGCGTAGCCCGTGGCCTGGCACAGCCAGTCGCGCAGCTGCTTGTCCAGTTCCGCATAGCCCTGCTGCTGGTCGGCCGGGGCAAAGGGGTGCACCTGGGCGAACTCGGGCCAGGTGATGGGAATCATCTCGCTGGTGGCGTTGAGCTTCATGGTGCAGGAGCCCAGCGGGATCATGCTGCGGTCCAGCGCCAAGTCCTTGTCCGACAGCTGGCGGATGTAGCGCAGCATGGCGGTCTCGGAGCGGTGGGTGTTGAACACCGGGTGCGTGAGGAAGGCGCTGCTGCGGCGCAGTCCGTCGGGAATCAGCGGCTCCACGCCCTTTTCGAAGGCGGTGAAGCAGGGCAGGGCCTGGCCGTCCCGGGCGAAGATCTTCCACAGCAGCTCGACATCGGCGCGCGTGGTGGTCTCGTCCAGCGAGATGCACAGGTATTCCTTGAAATACACGCGCAGGTTGGCGCCCAGGGACACGGCACGCTCCACGATGGCCTGGGTGGCCGCGCCCGTGTGCAGGCTCAGCGTGTCGAAGCTGGGCGCCTCGCGCAGCGGCGCGCCCAGCTCGGCCAGGCCGCGCGCCAGGATGGCCGTGTACGAGGCCACGCGGCGGGCGATGCGCTCCAGGCCCTCGGGGCCGTGGTAGACGGCGTACATGCTGGCCACCACGGCGGGCAGCACCTGGGCCGTGCAAATGTTGGAGGTGGCCTTTTCGCGGCGGATGTGCTGCTCGCGCGTCTGCAGTGCCAGGCGGTAGGCGGGCTTGCCGTGCACGTCCACGCTCACGCCGACCAGGCGGCCGGGCAGGGAGCGCTTGAACTCGTCGCGGCAGGCCATGAAGGCGGCGTGCGGGCCGCCGGCGCCCATGGGCATGCCAAAGCGCTGGGTGGTGCCCACCACGATGTCGGCACCCCATTCGCCGGGCGGCGTGATCAGGGTCAGCGCCAGCAGGTCGGTGGCCACGATGAAGGCGGCCTGCTTGCCATGGGCCTTGTCCACGTCGGCGCGCAGATCGTCGATGCGGCCGCTGGTGGCAGGGTACTGGGCCAGCACGGCGAAGTAGTCGCCCTCCATCAGCTGGTTCCATTCCTCCAGCGAGTTGGCCAGCAGCACCTCGATGCCCAGCGGCGCGGCGCGCGTCTGGATGACTTCGATGGTCTGGGGGTGGGCATCGCCGGCCACCACGAAACGGTTGCTCTTGCTTTTGACGGAGCGCTTGGCCAGCGTCATGGCCTCGGCGGCCGCCGTGGCCTCGTCCAGCATGGAGGCGTTGGCAATCGGCATGGCCGTCAGGTCGCAGACCATGGTCTGGAAGTTGACCAGGGCCTCCATGCGGCCTTGCGAGATCTCGGCCTGGTAGGGCGTGTAGGCCGTGTACCAGGCGGGGTTCTCGAGAATGTTGCGCAGGATGACGCCGGGCGTGTGCGTGCCGTAGTAGCCCTGGCCGATGAAGCTTTTGAGCAGCTGGTTGCGGCCTGCCAGCGCCTTGAGTTCGGCCAGCGCCTGGGCCTCGGTGGCCGCTGGCGGCAGCGCCATGGGCTGGTGGCGCCGGATGGAGGGCGGGACGATGGCGTCGATCAGCGCATCGCGCGATGCCGCGCCAATGGCGCTGAGCATGTGGGCCTCGTCTTCGGGCGCGATGCCGATATGGCGGGCCACGAATTCGGTGGCGTTCTCGAGGGCGGCAAGGGGCTGGGTGGAGGACATCAGCATGGAGGGACCTGTCTCAAAAGCTGAAAAGCGCCAGGGCGGGCCCTGGCGCCCGTCCTGGCCGGAAAGTGGCGTCAGTTGCTCTGGGCAAAGGCCGTGTAGGCGGCTTCGTCGAGCAGCGCGGCCAGCTGGCCTGCGTCGCTGAGCTTGACCTTGAAGAACCAGCCTTCGCCCAGCGGGTCGCTGTTGGCCAGGGAGGGGTCGTCGCGCAGGGCCTCGTTGACTTCGACGATCTCGCCGCTGACGGGCATGTAGACATCGGCGGCGGCCTTGACGGACTCGACCACGCCGGCCACATCGCCCTGGTTGAAGCTGGTGCCCACGGCGGGCAGGTCGACGAACACCACGTCGCCCAGCGCGTCCTGCGCGTGGAGGGTGATGCCGACGATGGCCGCGTCAGGGTTGGCGGCGTTGATCCACTCGTGGTCCTTGGAATACTGGATGCTCATGGCTTGCTCCGATAGAAACTGAAAAAACTTGTGAAAGGCGGTTTGAGAAAGGTCAGTGCGCACTGTAGCGGCATGCGATGGCAGGAAAAGCGAATCCGCCGAACTCGATCCACGCCAAGCGCGCAGGCTGTCCTCAACCGCGGTGATAGCGGGGCGCCACGAAGGGCGTGGCCTGCACCTGCATGGGCACGGCCTTGCCGCGCACCATGGCCTGCAGCGTGGTGCCGACGGCGGCGCTGCCCGGCTCCACGTACGCCAGGGCCACGGGCTGGTTCAGCGTGGGCGACAGCAGGCCGCTGGTGACCTGGCCGACCTTGCGGCCGCCGGCATCCAGCAGCTCCGTGCCTTCGCGCACGGGCACGCGCTCCAGGGCCACCAGGCCCACGCGCTTGCGCGTGAGCAGCTCGGGCGATTGCAGCTGGGCCAGCACGGTGGCCGCGCCGGGAAAGCCGCCTTCGCGCTCGCCACCTGCGCGGCGGACCTTCTGCACGGCCCAGTTCAGGGCGGCCTCGGCCGGGGTGGTGGTCGTGTCCAGATCGTTGCCGTACAGGCACAGGCCGGCCTCCAGGCGCAGCGAATTGCGCGCACCCAGGCCCACGGGCCTGACTTCGGGCTGGGCCAGCAGGGCACGGGCAAAGGCCTCGGCGTGGCTGGCGGGCAGGGAGATCTCGAAGCCGTCCTCGCCGGTGTAGCCGCTGCGCGTGATGTACAGCTCGGCCCCCTCCCAGTCGAAGTGGCCGCCTGTCATGAACACCAGGCCGGCCGTATCCGGCAGCAGGCGCTCCATCGCGGCTGCGGCCTGCGGGCCCTGCAGCGCCAGCAGGCCCCGGTCGAACTGGGGCTCGATTTCGCAGCGCTGGCCGATGCGGGCCTGGATGTGCGCCAGGTCTTCATGCTTGCAGGCGCCGTTGACGATCAGGAACAGGTCGTCCTCGCGGCGCACGAACATCAGGTCGTCCAGAATGCCGCCCGCGTCGTTGAGCAGCAGGCCGTAGCGCTGGCGGTGTTCGCCCAGGCCCAGCACGTCCATGGGCATCAGCGACTCCAGCGCGGCCCCGGCGTCGGCACCGCGCACGCTGATCTGGCCCATGTGCGAGACATCGAACAGGCCTGCCGCCTCGCGCGTGTGCAGATGCTCGGCCATCAGCCCCTGCGGGTATTGCACGGGCATGGAGTAGCCGGCAAACGGCACCATGCGCGCGCCCAGTTCCTGGTGCAGGTCGAACAGCGGGGTCCTGAGCAGATCGGTGGTGGAGGCAGCGGACAAGGAGGGCTCTCTTTCAGGCAAGGAACAAGGCATAACGCCATCCCGGTCCTCCGGGATGTGCTGCCCTGCTGTCCGCTTTACCTGAGAGATTCACCCGCACCTTCCATGCGTGGGGCTTGCTCCTTCGGTGGATGGGGCACACCGCCGTGCCCTGCATCTCTCTCCAGCTAGGAACGCCTGCGGCCGTGGCGGCAGGCGGTGCCAGTCCTTTTGCCTGAGCGTTCGGGGCGAACCCTGCGCCTTCGGCGGTGCCGCTGCCTGCGACCGTTGCGGCCGGGCGGGCACTCTCTCCTGACCGGCGCATTCTAGCTGCGGCCAGCGTCCGCGCGGCTTCGGGATTTCCGCGGGCCGACTGCAACTCCATGCGCTTGCCTGCATGGATGCATTTGCAAATTGCATAACTGTCTAAAAAATCTCCTACATTGAGGTGCATCGATATATGAAATCTCGTGAGCGAGAAGGAAGAAGCGCACATGCAGCAGACGCTGGGAGACACATTGGCCTGGCCGGCACGTTACCTGCCGAACAAGGAAGCCCTGGTCGCGTGGGAGGGCGGCGAGCGCCGCGCCTGGACCTACGCCCAGCTCGATGCCGAAGTCAACCGCCACGCCCACGGCCTGGCCGAGCTGGGCATAGGCCATGGCGACGTGGTCGCGGCCTTTCTCTACAACACGCCGGCCTTTGTCTTCACCATGCTGGCGGCCGCGCGCCTGGGCGCCATCTTCAACCCCATCAACTACCGGCTGGCGGCGCAGGAGCTGGCCTTCATCCTCAAGGACGGCGCAGCGCGCGCCCTGGTCTTCGAGCACGAGGGCGGCGAGGTGGCCGCACGCGCCCAGGCCCTGCTCAAGGCCGAAGGCGGCGGCACTGGCGCAGGCATCGAGCACTGGATCTTTGCCGACGATGCCCCGGCCGACCCGCTGCCGGTCTGGGCCACGCAGCGCCTGTCCGCCCTGGCCAGGGGCCGCAGCAGCGCGCCGCCCCAGGCCCATGTGCGCGAGAGCGACCCCTGCATCCTCATGTACACCAGCGGCACCACGGGCCGGCCCAAGGGCGTGCTGCATACGCACCGCAGCAAGCTGGCGCACAACGCCCTCATGCACCAGACCATGCAGTTCACGCGCGACGACGTGGGCCTGGCCATGGCGCCGCTCAACCACACGGCCGAGCTGCACACCAGCTTTCTGCCGCGCCTGCAGGCCGGCGCCACACAGGTGCTGCTGCGCCGCTTCGACGTGGCCGAGGCCTGGCGCCTGATCCGCGAAGAGCGCGTGAGCTTCTTCTTCGCGGCGCCCACCATGGTCACCATGCTGCTGGCCGACCCCATCGCCTCGCCTGAGCAGGCGCCCGCGCTGAGGCTGGTGGAGTACGGCGGCGCCTCCATGGCGCCGCACCTGATCCGCGAATGGACGCGCAAGGTCGGCAGCGACCTGGTCCAGGTCTACGGCACCACCGAGATGGGGCCCTGCATGTCCATCCTCCTGCCGCGCGAGCAACTCTCGCACGCGGGCTCGGCCGGGCTGCCCTCCATGGGCCATGACCTCATCGTGGCCCGCCTGCGCGAAGACAACGCCCCCACCGACCCGGCCGAGGCCTGCCTGCCCGGCGAGGTGGGCGAGATCCTGGTGCGCGGCCCCTGCATGATGGCCGGCTACCTCAACCGCCCCGACGCCAACACCCGCGCCCTGGCGCACGGCTGGTACCACACGGGCGACCTGGGCCACATCGACGACGACGGCTATCTCTGGATCCGCGACCGCATCGACTACATGATCAATTCGGGTGCCGAGAACGTCTATCCGCGTGAGGTGGAAGACGCGCTGGTCGAACACGCCGACGTGCTCGAGGTCGCCGTCATCGGCGAGGCCGACGAGCGCTGGGGCCAGATCGTCGCCGCCCACGTGGTTGCCAAGCCGGGCGCCACACCCACGGCCGAGGCGCTGGACGCCTTCCTGGTCCACGGCGACCGCCTGGCCGCCTACAAGCGCCCGCGCCGCTACCACTTCCGCGAGGCCCTGCCCAAGACGGCCAGCGGGAAGATACAGAAGCAGTTGCTGAGGGTGGGGGTGACGGCCTGAGGCTGCGGCCTGCGCTTACTCCTGCACTTGCTCCTGCTCTCACTCCTGTGTTTGCCCCTGCGCAGCACAGCACTGCGCCATCGAGTTGCGCAGCCACCGATGCATGGCATCCCCCTGCTTGCGCACATGCCAGGCCTGCTGGTAGGCGAACTCGGGCAGCTCCAGCGGCGGAGCGAAACGGCGCAGCGTTTTGTGGCGGCGCAGGTCACCAATGGCGCGGCTGCCCACGGTCAGCACGAGGTCGGTGCCTGCCAGCACCTCCAGCGCCGCGCTCCAGTGGGGCAGGGCCAGCACCACGCGGCG
The DNA here is from genome assembly GCF_050907895.1 of Delftia sp. 11MD. Taxonomy (NCBI): domain Bacteria; kingdom Pseudomonadati; phylum Pseudomonadota; class Betaproteobacteria; order Burkholderiales; family Comamonadaceae; genus Delftia; species Delftia sp. 11MD. Next base: position 2,643,579 of record NZ_CP194333.1, read on the forward strand.
GCTCAGGCCTTGGGCGGCCAGCGCCCGTTCGATCTCCTCGCTGGCGTCGGGCCGCATGGCCAGCATGACGTGCGGGCGCTGCAGCCAGTCCGGCAGTGACAGCCCGCCGCGTGCCGGCAGCACGGCCTGGTCGGCCACGCTCACGAACTGTTCCTGGAACAGATCCTGCACCTCGATGCCTTCGGGCAGGTCGGGTGCGTCGGGGAAGGGCCCCAGGGCCAGGTCCAGTTCGCCATCGGCCAGCTGGGCCAGCATCACCTCGCGCGTGGACTGGCTGATGGCCAGGTCCAGCCCGGGTGCGTGCTGGCGCAGATGCCGCATCAGCGGCGGGAGCACGATGCGCGATGCGTAGTCCGACAGCGCCAGCCGCAGCCGTCCGCGTGCGTGGGCCGGGTCGAACTCCGCCTGTGCCAGCAAGCCGTTGAGGCTGCCCAGCGCATCCGCCAGCGGTTGCACCAGGCCTTGTGCGCGTGCCGTCAGCGCCATGCGGCCGCCGCGCCGCACCAGCAACGGGTCGCCCAGATGTTCGCGCAGCTGCGCCAGCGAATGGCTCATGGCCGGCTGGCTCTTGTGCAGACGCAGGGCCGCACGCGTCACATGTTTTTCGGCCAGCAGGGCGTGCAGGGCCAGCAGCAGGTTGAGGTCGATCCGGCGCAGTTCATCCATGCCATGAATATAGACCGTGCACACAAACAATTTCCATCAACGTGCTGGATGCGAGAGCATGCAGGCATCGATTGACAGAAGAAGAAAGGTCTTGCCGCATGACAGGTAAAAGCACATTCACCGCCCTTGCTCCCGTGGCCCTGGCGCTGCTGGCGGGGGCCATCCTGCCATTCCAGGCCGCCAGCAATGCCCTGGTGGGCCGTCTGCTGGGCCACCCGCTGTGGGGCGCGCTGGTCTCGCTGGCCGTGAGCGTCATGGTCGTGGTGCCTGCACTGTGGGTGCTGCGCGCGCCCGCTCCGGCCATGGCCCAGGCGGCAGCGGGGCCATGGTGGCTATGGATAGGCGGCGTGCTGGGTGCCATCTATGTGGCCAGTGCGGCGGCCGTTACACCCAAGCTGGGCGCAGGCGGCTTCCTGGTTTGCGTGGTGGCGGGGCAGATCGTGGTCTCGGTGCTGGTGGACCACTTCGGCCTGATGGGCCTGGGCGCACGGCCGGTCAATGCGACGCGCCTGGCCGGCGTGGCCTTGATCCTGGGTGGCGTGCTGCTGGTGGTGCAGGGCGGGACGGCCCGTGCAGCGGCGGCCCCATGAGCGCCACGAGCACGCACTGCTTCAGGGGCAAAGGCCCCGGCCTTGCCCGCGTCAGGCGGGCATGCCCGGCGGCACGGCGGCCGGCCTTGCCGCTGGCGGACATTCCTGGCAGGCATCTGCCGTGCCGGGCGGGAGCCGGCCCAGCCGGATGACAAAGCAGGCCCCGCCTCCGGCAGCCGGCTGGAAGAACGCGTCGCCTGCGTGCAGCCTGGCGATGCGCCTGACCACGGACAGGCCCAGGCCATGCCCGTTGACGTGCCGGGTGGCGCTTGCGCGTTCATAGGGCTCGAAAACCTGTCTTGCCGCTTCGGGCGCAAGGCCCGGTCCCTGGTCGCTGACGGAAATCAGCAGGTCACCGGACGCATCGCAGCGGGCGGCCAGGGTGATGTCGCCCGCCTTGGCATATTTGATGGCGTTGCCGACAAGGTTGGAGATGGCGATGCGCACCAGGACAGGGTCGCATTGCCATTGCTGCGGGCCTTGTTCCAGATCCAGTTTCAGGCGATGCCGCCGGGACCAGCCGACGAGCTCTGCAGACTCCTCCAGGAGTTCATCCAATGGCGTCTGCTCCAGTTGCAGCCGGAACGCGCCCGCGTCCAGCCGGTCGTTGATCAGGCAGGTGTCCACCAGGGTCATCAGCCGGCGCGAAGCCCTGCGTATCTGCGACGCCTGCTCGATGAGGGAGTCCGCATCCGTCGTCGGGAACGTCTGCAGTTCGGTCGCGGCGCCGTCCACGATGGTGAGCGGGGTGCGGAACTCGTGGTTGATCATGTTGAAGAACTGGCGCTGTTCCAGCCGCATCTCCCGCTCGCTGTGCAAGGCCGTCTGCAGGGCCTGCTGGGCCGTTTGCAGCTGTGCGGTGCGCTGCAGGACCTTGGACTCCAGCTCGCGCTCGGCCGCCTGGGCGCGTGACAGGGCCTGCATCCGCTCACTGCGCAGGGCGCGCTCCGCCACCCGCGTGCGGTTGGTCACCGCCATTCCCAGCAGGATGGCCTCGGAAACACGCCCGGCAAACCACAGCATCTGTGCCGATGGCAGCGCAACATCCGGCAGCAGGCCCTGGGTTCTCAGCAGGTTCAGGATGCCCAGGGCGGAAGGCACGGCAAACGCCAGCGCGCCCGGCAGGTATTGCCACTGCCTTCGGACCACCAGCAGGTACAGCACGAAGACGGCGCCGAACGATGTGGACACCAGGGCCGTGAACACCACGGCACGCGAGATCTGCGCATAGCCACCCAACAGTGCCAGGCCCAGTGCGATGGCATTCAGCCAGGCCACCACGCTGAAGAGGTGCGCAGCCCAGATCCAATGGCGGCGGAACTCGAACAATTGGCTGAAAAACACCGTCGCCACCACACAGAAGCCGCAGTAGGCGATGGACAGCGCATGCTGGGGCTGGTCGGCGCCGGGCAGCCACAGGCCTTGGGGCCGGTAACGGAAAGCAGCGTAGGCAAAGCCGGCTGCCAGGAGCGCGGCGCAAAGAATGTAGAGCCTTTCCCTGAGCCAGCACCACAGGATCAGGCTCATCAGCGTGATGGCCAGGGCCGAGCCCATGTACGCGTAAAGCAGCATGGCGGCCGGCGCCATGCTCCTGCCGGGAAAGACCGCGATGCCCTGGGCTGCCTGGGGGTTGGGCAGCCAGCGGGTGAGCAGTGCCAGAAGCGCTGCGGCTGCCAGGGCTTGCGCCAGCCATCGCATTGCAGAATCCGTTGGCCAGTGCCTCCGGCGGCCTTCGGTGGGATTGTCTTGGGTGTGGATCAAGGGGCCGATTGGTTGATGTGGCGAGCGCCCATGCATGCCCGACGTCAGGGTCAGTGCATGGGCGTGCACGTTTGCGGGAGGCATTGTGCACCGGCCGCCGTTGCGGGAAAGCGCTGCCGGGTGTCTGCGGATGCCTGCCGGGTGCCCCAATGCAACAGGCCGCCCCACTGCGGATAAGCGGGGCGGCCTGTAACGGGTTCCTGAGGGGATCACGCATCCGGGCGCTGGCGGTAGTCGGCGGGGCTGGGTGAATGGTTTTGCTGCGCCGGTAAGCGTGCTCCCATGCAGACAAGTGTGCGCGTTTGGCCTCAGAAAATGCTGCTTTATTTCTTCAAAACAGGCGTTGCTACAGAAAATTATTCTGTGCCTGCCTGTTTTGCAGTAGATTGCCGGACATGGATACCCTCGACAGAAAGATTCTTTCCGCCCTGCAGGCCAACGCGCGCGCCAGCCTGCAGGAAATCGGCGCCGCCGTGGGCCTGAGCGCCTCGCCCTGCTGGGCGCGCATCAAGAAGCTGGAAGAGGCGGGGGTGATCGAGGGCTATACCGTGCGCCTGAACCCGCTGGCGCTGGGCCTGGGCGATACGGTGCTGGTGCAGGTCACGCTGGACAGCCATTCGGACAACACGCTGGAGAAATTCGGCGAGATGCTGGCGACCATTCCCGAGGTGGTGGAGGCGCACCTGGTCTCGGGCGAGTACGACTACCTGCTGCGCGTCGTCGTCAAGGACACGCGCGACTACGAGCGCCTGCTGCGCGAGAAGCTCTACAAGATCAAGGGCATACGCCACAGCCAGTCCAGCTTTGTGCTGCGCACGCTGAAGAAGGCGGACCTGCCGCTGGGGGTCTGAAGTCCATGCCTTCTGGCCAGGCGCCGCCGCCCGCTCCCTACCGCGAACACTCCCCGCCGCCCGCCTTGCAGCCGCACTTCCAGTGCCTGTGGAGCAGCACCGTGGCCTCGGACTATGCCGGCGGCTTTCTCGTGGTGCCCGATGGCTGCGTGGACATCGTCTGCAAAGGCGGGCGGCTGCTGGCCGTGGGGCCTGACAGGGTGGCTGCGCGGCCCGCGCTCGTGCCGGGGTCCGAGGTATGGGGCGCGCGCTTCGGCCCCGGTGCGGCCAGCGCCTGGCTGGGCCTGCCCATGGACGAGATCGTGGGGCAGGCGGTGGAACTGGGCGATCTGCTGGGGCCGCGCGCGCGCGAGTGGGTGCATCGCATCAACGATGCGCAGCCGGGCGCAGGGCAGGCCGTGTTCATCCATGGACTGTTGCAAATGGGCCGCGACGCACCAGTGCCGGACCGGCAGGCCATGCAGCTGTTCGGTGTGGCGGCTGCAGCCGGGCGGGACGAATCCGGTGTGCTGGCCGCCATGCGCGCGCAGCTGGACATGTCCGAGCGCAGCCTGCGCCGCCTGTGCCACGCGCAGTTTGGCTACGGCCCCAAGACGTTGGAGCGCGTGCTGCGCTTTCAGCGCCTGCTGGCCCTGGCACGGTCTGACCGGCAGGCAGGTCTTGCGGCCCTGGCGGCGGAGGCCGGCTATGCGGACCAGGCGCATCTGTCGCGCGAGGTGAGGGCGCTGTGCGGCATCACGCCCCGCGCTGCCCTGCAGCAACTGCTGGATTGAGCGGCCCGGCTGGCCGTTTTGTTCAAGATGCCATGCCCCTGCGTGGCCGATGATGGCGGCCTACCGACATTCAATGGAGCATCACATGGGCATCAGGGGCAACAACCACCAGATCGACAACATCGAATTCAACGTGGCCGACATCGCACGCAGCAAGGCGTTCTACGGCGAGGCCTTCGGCTGGACTTTCACCGACTACGGGCCGAGCTACACCGAGTTCAGCGACGGCCGGCTGACGGGCGGCTTCACCACGGGCGAGGAGGTGCGGCCCGGCGGCCCGCTGGTCATCCTCTACGCCGACGATCTGGCCGAGGCGCAGCGCCGCGTGGAAGCGGCCGGTGCCGTGATCAGCCGCGCGGTGTTCGCGTTCCCGGGGGGCCGCAGGTTCCACTTCACCGATCCGGACGGCTACGAGCTGGCCGTGTGGTCGGCCGATGCCTGAAAGACGACAGCCCGCATCTGCGGGCTGTTTTCATGGGGACTGGGAGGGCGTCAGTCGACGTTGGAGCCCAGCTGCATGTCCTTGTACTGCACGATGTGCGTGCCCTTGACCAGGCGGTAGCCGCCCCAGATCAGCAGGAACAACGGCAGGCCGATATAGGTGGCGACCACGCCGGTCCAGTCGATGCGGTCTGCCATGAAGGCCTCGTAGTTCTGGCCCAGCGTGATCACCATGCACAGCACGAAGGCGAAGATGGGGCCGAACGGGAACCACGATGCACGGTAGGGCAGCCGGTTCAGGTCCAGGCCCTGGGCCTCGTAGCCCTTGCGGAAGCGGTAGTGGCTGATGGCGATGCCCAGCCAGGCGATGAAGCCCGTCATGCCCGACAGATTCAGCAGCCAGATGTAGACCAGCTGGGGGCTGAAGATGTTGGTCAGAAAGCACAGCGCAGCCACGACCGTGGTGGCCAGCAGGGCCATCGTGGGCACGCCGCGCTTGTTGACGTACGAGAACATGCGCGGCGCCATGCGCTGGCAGGCCAGCGTATAGAGCATGCGCGTGGAGGCGTACATGCCCGAGTTGCCGGCCGACAGCACCGAGGTCAGCACCACGGCGTTCATCACGGCGGCGGCCGACAGCAGGCCCGCGCGCTCGAAGACCAGGGTGAAGGGGCTCACGCTGATGTCGCCCAGGTCGTTCTTGAGCAGTTGCGGATCGGTGTAGGGGATCAGCAGGCTGATGACCAGGATGGCCAGGACGTAGAACAGCAAAATGCGCCAGAACACCTGGCGCACGGCGCGGGGCACGTTCTTGGCGGGGTTCTCGGATTCGCCAGCGGCAATGCCGATCAGCTCCGTGCCCTGGAAGGAAAAGCCCACGATCATGGCCACGCCGATCAGCGCCGAGAAACCGCCTGCAAAGGGCGCATCGCCCTGGCTCCACAGGGCAAAGTTGCCCCAGATGCCTTCAGGCGCGCCGCCCCGCACGATGCCCAGGATCATGAGCACGCCCACGCCGATGAAGAGGATGACGGTGGTCACCTTGATGGCGGCGAACCAGTACTCGGCCTCGCCGAAGCCTTTGACCGAGATGGCGTTGAGGCCGAACATGATGGCCAGGAACAGGGCGCTCCACAGCATGCCGTTGCCGTCGGGGAACCAGTAGGCCATGACCAGCTGGGCGGCCACCAGGTCCACGGCAATGGTGACGGCCCAGTTGTACCAGTAGTTCCAGCCCAGCGCGAAGCCGAAGCCTTCGTCCACATAGCGCGCGCCGTAGGTGGCGAACGAGCCCGAGACGGGCAGGTTCGCGGCCATTTCGCCGAGGCTGGTCATGAGGAAGTAGACCATCAGGCCCACGATCATGTAGGCCAGCAGGGCGCCGCCGGGGCCGGCCTGCGATATGGTGGCGCCCGAGGCAACGAAGAGGCCGGTGCCGATGGAGCCGCCGATGGCGATCATGGACAGATGCCGCGCCTTGAGTTCGCGCCTGAGTGCGGTGGGAGCGGCGTTCTTGGAGTTGTCTGCTGCCATGGATGTGTCGATGGTTGGATCAGATCCCGCGTGGCCGCTGGCCGGCGCGGGGGCAGGAATGCAAAACAGGTAAAAACAAAAGAGCCGCGCTGTCGCGGCCCCATCAAGGTGCATGCACCACGAAAAGGCGTGATTGTCCGAGAACGCAGCCATCGTGGAAAGGCAGCAGTTTAATCTCCCTTCACCCGCATAAGCCGATCTGAATCAGCACCCACTGTGTGTGCGGCGCCACGCCAGCTCGGCTGGCCGCTGCCGCCTCACCACTGTGTCTGCGCCAGCAGCAGTTGTGCCAGTGCCTTGATGCGCGGCGAAGCCTGGCGCGTGCGCGGGTAGACCAGGGACAGCTCGCGGGCGCGGCCTTCGTGCTGGGGCAGCAGCCGCACCAGCCTGCCCGCCTGCAGGTGCTCGCGCACCGCGAACTCCATGACCTGGGCCACGCCCAGGCCGCCCAGCGAGCCTTCCACCAGCGGATCGCCGCTGTCGAAGGTCACGGTCTGCGGCGCCGGCCAGTCCAGCATCTCGCCGTTGCCCGCCAGGAACTGCCAGGGCACGCGCCGGCCCAGGTAGTGGTTGTAGACGGCCATGCAGCTGTGCTGTGCCAGCTCCTGCAGCGTCTGCGGCGTGCCGCGCGCCGCCAGGTAGGCGGGCGAGGCCACGGTCACCCAGCGCAGCGGCGGCAGGGCGCGGGCGATCATGCGGCTGTCTGCCAGCGGGCCGATGCGCACGGCCGCGTCAAAGCCTTCTTCCACCATGTCCACCATGCGGTCGGTGAAGCTGGTGTCGATCTGCAATTGCGGATGCTCGCGCAGCAACTGCCCCAGCAGCGGCACCAGCACGATGCGGCCCAGCATGGACGGCGCCGTCATGCGCAGCACGCCGCTGGGCGCGCAGCGCCGGTCGCTGACCAGCTGGCGCGCCTCCTCCAGCCCGGCGATCAGCGGGGCGCAGCGGTCCACCAGCGCGCAGCCGTCTGGCGTGAGCGACACGCTGCGCGTATTGCGGTGCAGCAGCCGCGTGCCCAGGTCTTTCTCCAGCTGCGCCACGGCGCGCGATATGCGGGACTGGCTGGTGCCCAGCAGGCTTGCCGCCTGGGTGAAGCTGCGGCTTTCGGCCACCTTGATGAGCAATTGAACGGCGTTGAGGTCCATGGCGATGGCAGGTTTGATTGATTCGATTTTGCATAAGAAAAATGAATATCTGATGTTTATCTTCAGAAATGCATTAATTAGGATCGCTCCCATGCTTGTGAACGACTCCCCCGCTGGCGCCCTGCGCCACCCGCGCGCCGCGCTGGCGCTGCTGTCCCTGTCCCAGTTGCTGATTGCGCTGGATGCCACCATCGTCTTCGTCGCGCTCGACGCCATGGGCCAGCAGCTGCAGATGGATGCGCACCACCTGCAATGGGTGGTCAGTGCCTACAGCGTGGCCTTTGGCGGCTGCCTGCTGCTGGGCGGGCGCTGTGCGGACCTGCTGGGCAAGCGGCGCATGTATGTGGCGGGGATGGCGCTGTTCGGCCTGGCCTCGCTGGTCGGCGGCTTCGCCTCCCAGCCCTGGCAACTGGTGCTGGGCCGCGCAGGGCAGGGCGTGGCCGGGGCGCTGCTGTTTCCGGCCACGCTGTCGCTGATCAACACCTTGTATGCGGCCGGGCCCGAGCGCAATCGCGCCCTGGCCGTGTGGAGCATGGCGTCAGCCGGCGGGCTGGCGGCCGGCGCGCTGCTGGGCGGCGTGCTCACGCAGACGCTGGGCTGGAACTGGGTGCTGTGGGTGCTGGTGCCCGTGGCCTGGCCGTGTGCCATGGCGGCGCTGCGCTTTCTGCCGCCCTCGGCCCAGACCGGGCGCGCCGCGCCGGGCCAGGGCTTTGATCTGGCCGGCTGCCTGAGCGTGACCGTGGGCAGCAGCCTGCTGGTGACGGCCCTGGTGCAAGGCCCTGAATGGGGCTTTGCCAGCGCCGCCACTCTGGGGACGCTGGCCGTGGCGATCGCGGCGTTGGCGCTGTTCTGGCGCATCGAGGCCCGCATCGCCTCGCCGCTGATGCCGCTGTCCCTGCTGCGCGTGCCCAGCCTGCGCTCGGCCATGCTGCTGACCATGATCTTCATGAGCAGCTTTGGCGTGCAGTACTACTTTCTGGCGCTGTACTTCCAGCAGATCTACGGCTGGAGCCCGCTGCAGGCCGGCCTGGCCTTCCTGCTGCCCACGGCGGTCTGCACGCTGGGCATCCGCTGGGCCGAACACTGGCTGCACCGCTCCACGCCGCGCACCGTGCTCATGGGCGGCTGGGCCGCAGGCACCCTCGGCCTGGCCTACATGGCCTGGGCGCTGCCGCTGGGTGGCAGCTATGTCTGGCTGGTGCCCGGCTTCGTGGTGCTCAGCCTGGGCCAGGGCGCGTGCTGGACCGCCATGTGGGTGGTGGCCGGCCAGGGCGTGGTGGCTGCGCAGCAGGGCGTGGCCTCGGGCATTGCGGCCACGGCCCAGCAGGTGGGCGCAGCAATGGGGCTGGCCTTGCTGGTGATGGTGGCCACGGCGCCGCTGGCCGGCATCACGGCGCCCGATGCGCTGCGCGAGGCCACGGCCCGGGGGCTGCAGCAGGCCGAATGGGGTGCCGCGCTGATCGCGCTGCTGGGGTGGGTGGTGTCGGCGGCCATGCGCCGCTCACCGGCAATCCAGTCCGTGCCGGGCGCGGAGCAGCCTGCCTGCTCGCCTTGAGGTCACTGGCCCGCAGTTACCATCTGCGGCGGCTTTGCACACCCCTCACCACCAACCCACATGGCAGAAACGAGCATCTCCAGCGACTGGGTCCGGCATTCGCAGCTGGGCGCAGGCCTGGAGCGCATCGAGGCCTACTTCGGCGGGCACGGCTATGCGCCCCACAGGCACGACACCTACGCGCTGGGCCTGACGCTGTCCGGCGTGCAAAGCTTTGCCTACCGCCGCAGCCAGCGGCACAGCCTGCCCGGTGGCGCCATGGTGCTGCACCCTGACGAATTGCATGACGGCCACGCGGGCACCGACGCGGGCTTTCGCTACCGCATGGTCTATGTGGAGCCGGCCCTGATCCAGCAGGTGCTGGGCGGCAGGCCCTTGCCTTTCGTCGAGGGAGGACTTTCGGCTGATCCCCGGCTCAAGGCTGCGCTGCTGCCCTTGCTGCAATGCCTGGGCGAGGACCTTGAGCCGCTGGCACGCGACGATTCCCTCTACGACCTGGCGCTGGCCCTGGAGGCCGTGGCCGGGCGGCGCAAGCTCAGGCGTCTGCCGGACCTGGTGGCCGTGGAGCGGGCACGCGCCTGCATCCATGATTCGCTGGAGCAGGGCGTAACCCTGGAGGCGCTGTCCCAGGCCAGCGGCCTGGACCGCTGGCGGCTGTGCCGGGATTTCCGCGCGCTCTACGGCACCAGCCCCTACCGCTACCTGAGCATGCGCCGGCTGGACACCGTGCGGCGCCTGCTGCTGGCGGGGCAGCCCGTGGCCGAGGCTGCCCTGCAGGCCGGGTTCTTCGACCAGAGCCACATGGCACGCCAGTTCGCCATGGCCTATGGCGTGCCGCCCGCACGCTGGCTCAGGCGCCTGGGCGCGGCCTGAGCTGCACGATCGTGCAAGACCGCAGGGAAGGCGCTTCCTAGCATGGAGGCTTCACACGCTTTCATAAGGTCTGCCCATGACGTTCCCCGTTGAAAACCGCCCCTACGAGGCCATCAACTTCCCCGACAAATTCAGCCGCTTCACCGGCCAGTGGAGCCCCCGCGTCGTCGCCGAGATGAACGACTACCAATTCAAGATCGTGCGCGTGCAGGGCGAGTTCATCTGGCACTCGCATGCCGAAACGGATGAAGCCTTCCTGGTGCTGGATGGCGAGCTGCGCATCGACTTCCGTGATGGCCATGTGCTGCTGCGTCAGGGCGAGCTGTACGTGGTCCCCAAAGGCACGGAGCACAAGCCCAGCGCCGAGCGGGAAGCCCGCCTCATGCTGATCGAGCCGCGCGGTGTGCTGAACACCGGGGAGGAAGGCGGTGAGAGGACGGCGTCCAACGATGTGTGGGTTTAGCGGGCTGGCGGTTGGCTGTCGCCGGGATGGCCGGCCAGCTAGAGAATGTCGCGCTCCCACTTCTGCGTTCCGTGCAGGCGGCGCGCCAGGCTGTCGATGCGCCACTGTCCCGCCTTGCGATGTACGGAGAAGCGGTGTTCGTATGCCATGGACTCGCTGGCGCGAAGAACGATGAGTTCCATTCTCGATGCGGATTGCTGGGTCACCGACAGCAGCAGGTCTTGCGCGGAGTGGTGGGTGGGTGTGCCAAAAGAGCTGTGGGCGTAGGCGCGCGGCTTGGAGGTGCAGTACTTGGCCACGATGTCCAGTTGCTCTGCCCAGAACTCAGGCGCGGCTGCGGATGCGGATGCGGATGCGGATGCGGCGTGCCTGGCGACGCCTTTGCGTTCCCAGGCTTCCATGGCCAGGATGTAGGCGCGAACCACTCGTTCAGGCGTCTGCGTTTCGGTGCCCGGTGGTGTCTCTGGCCAATCCTGAGCCTGCGGTGCTGCAGGCGGCGGCGGGCTGGCGCTGCCAGACCTCTCCAGCAGTGCCATGACCTGCGTATGTCCCTTGGCCCGGGCCAGCGCCCAGGCGTTTTCCTGGCGAAAATCCAGCGGTGCGGGATCGGCACCTGCCTCCAGAAGCAAGGCCACCAGTTCCGTATGGCCGGCCTGCGCGGCGCTCATCAGTGCCGTGCGGCCCAGCTCGGGCGAGGCGATTTCGATGTCGGCATTGTGCGAGAGCAGCATTGCAGCGATGGCCGCATCGCCCAGGCTCGCCGCCCAGGCCAATGCCGTGCTTCCAAGCGCCTTGCATTGCAGGTTGAGCGATGCTCCGTGGCGCAGCAGGGCGGCCACGGCCTGCGGCTGCCGCTGGATGCTGGCCTCGATCAGTGCCGTCCTGCCGGTTCCCTTGTGGCGCCAATCTATGTCTGCGCCGCGGGCCAGCTGGGCATCGATTGCAGCGACATCACCGGCACTTGCGGCCTTGAAAAGGAGATGGGACATGGGGGATCGGCTTTCTGAAGTCAAAAGGCCAGGGCAGGGGCCGTGAAAAAGGGCGCCGCAGCGCCCTTTTATCTTATGCGGGCTGTTTCAGCCCAGTTCAGCTCAGCCCAGCAGCAGCGCGTCGTCTGCCAGCTTTTCGCCGCGCACTTTCTCGAACATTTGCAGCAGGTCGGGCACGTCCATGCGGGCGCGTTCCTCGCCGCTGACGTCGAGCACCACCTGGCCCTGGTGCAGCATCACCGTGCGCTCGCCCACGTCCAGCGCCTGGCGCATGCTGTGGGTGACCATCATGGTGGTGAGCTTGGCCTCGGAGACGATGCGCGCCGTCAGCTGCAGCACGAAGTCGGCCGTGCGCGGGTCGAGCGCGGCGGTGTGCTCGTCCAGCAGCAGGATGCGCGAAGGCTGCAGCGCCGCCATCAGCAGGCTCACGGCCTGGCGCTGGCCGCCCGACAGCAGGCCGATGCGGTCGGTCAGGCGGTTTTCCAGGCCCAGGCCCAGGATGGACAGGCGTTCGCGGAAGTTGTCGCGCATCTCGGCCTTGACGGCGCGGCTCAGGCGGCGGAAGGTGCCGCGGCGCTGGGCCAGGGCCATGTTTTCCTCGATGGTCAGGTCCTCGCAGGTGCCCGCCATGGGGTCCTGGAAGACGCGGGCCACGCGTTCGGAACGTGCCCACACGGGCAGGCGCGTCATGTCCTGGCCGGCGATCTCGATGCGGCCCTTGTCCACGGACAGGTCGCCCGAGACGGCGTTCAGGAAGGTGGACTTGCCGGCGCCGTTGGAGCCGATGACGGTGACGAACTGGCCGTCGGGAATGTCCAGCGACATGCCGCGCAGCGCCCGCGTTTCGATGGGCGTGCCGGGGTTGAAGGTGATTTCGAGTTGTTGTGCGCTCAGCATGAGTGCAATCTCCGGTATTTCTTCGTTCAGTCGCTCAAGGCGTGGTGCTTGAACTGACGCGGTCCAAACTCAGGGACGCCGAGCAAGGGCCGCCCCGCAGCGATGGCGTCGTTCCCCTCCCTCGCGCAGCGAGTAGAGAGGGGGAAGCGGCATAGCCGCTCAGGGGGTGTCATTTCCTTTGCGCAAATTTGCGCTTCAGTTGGGGGATCACCAGGGCGACGGTCACCAGCAGCGCGGTGACAAGGTTCAGATCCTGGGCCTTGAGGCCGATGAAATCGCTGTTGAGGGCCGCTGCAATGAAGAAGCGGTACACGATGGCGCCCACCACCACGGCCAGCGTGGCCCAGACGATGCGGCGCGAGGGCAGGATGGACTCGCCCACGATCACGGCAGCCAGGCCGATGACGATGGTGCCGATGCCCATGGAAATGTCCGAGCCGCCCTGGGTCTGCACGAACAGCGCGCCGGCCAGGCCGACCAGGCCGTTGGAGATCGCCATGCCCAGCAGGATCATGGCGCCGGTGTTCACGCCCTGCGAGCGTGCCATGCGGGCGTTGGAGCCCGTGGCGCGGATGGCCAGGCCCCGTTCGGTGGCGAAGAACCAGTCCAGGCCCAGCTTGGCCAGCACGACGATGACGAACAGGATCACCGGGCGCATCACATAGTCGGCCACGCTGTCGGGCTGCAGCAGGGTGAACAGCGTGGTCTCGTTGATCAGCGGCACGTTGGGGCCGCCCATGATGCGCAGGTTGACCGAATACAGGCCGATCATCATCAGGATGGAGGCCAGCAGGTCCATGATCTTCAGGCGCACATTGAGCCAGCCCGTGATCAGGCCCGCGACGGCGCCAGCGGCCGTGCCGGCCAGCGTGGCCAGCCAGGGATTGGTGCCCGTGGAAATCAGGATGGCGCAGACGGCGCCGCCCAGCGGAAAGCTGCCGTCCACCGTGAGGTCGGGAAAGCGCAGCAGTCTGAACGAGATGAAGACGCCCAGCGCCACCAGGCTGAAGATCAGGCCGATCTCGACGGCACCGAGCAATGAAAAGAGGGACATAGGAAGAGCGACAGGCGCGTGGGAACGGAAAACGACTTAAAAAAAGGGCAGGGCCATGTTGCCATGGCGCCTGCCACCGTGGGCGCACTGCCCGGGTTGGTCCCGGGCAGGCAAACCCCGGGTATTACTTGATCACCTGGGCGGCCGACTTGACCAGTGCGTCGGACAGCTTGACGCCTTGCTTCTCGGCGGCGCCCGGATTCACGAACAGCTCCATCTTGGTGCTGACTTCGGTCTTGAGGTCGCCGGGCTTCTCGCCCTTGAGGATGCGCACCACCATGCGGCCGGTCTGCTCGCCCAGATCGCGGTAGTTGATGCCCAGGGCCGCAACGGCGCCGCGCTTGACGGAGTCGGTGTCCGAGGCCACCAGCGGGATCTTGGCGTCCTGGCCGACCTTGACCAGCGACTCGTAGGCCGAGACCACGTTGTTGTCGGTATTGGTATAGATCACATCGACCTTGCCGACCAGGCTGCGCGCAGCGCTGCTGACGTCCACGGAGCGGGGAGCGGCGGCTTCCACCAGGGTCATGCCCAGCTTGGGCAGCAGGGTCTTGAGTTCCTTGACGACCACGGCGGAGTTGGCCTCGCCGGGGTTGTAGACCATGCCCACGCGCTTGGCGTTGGGCACGACCTGCTTGACCAGCTCCATCTGCTTGTCCAGGGCCAGCAGGTCGGACACGCCGGTCACGTTGTTCTTGGAAGGCTCCCAGCTGGGCACCAGCTTGGCGGCCACGGGGTCGGTCACGGCGGAGAACACCACGGGCACGGTCTTGGTGGCGGCGACCACGGCCTGGGCCGAGGGCGTGGCGATGGCGACGATGGCATCAGGCTTGTCGCCCACGAACTTGCGAGCGATCTGCGCGGCCGTGCCGGTGTTGCCCTGGGCACTCTGGTACTGCCACTTGAGGTTCTTGCCGGCTTCGTAGCCTGCTTCCTTGAGCGCGGCCTGCACGCCGTCGCGCACGGCGTCGAGTGCAGGATGCTCGACGATGGCGGTCACTGCGACCGACTTCTCGTCAGCGGCGTGGGCGCCGCCCGCAATGGCGGAAATTGCCAGGGCCAGCGCGCCCAGGGGCGCCCAAGACAAGTGCTTCATACGTGTATCTCCAACGTGCTTGTGGTTGTTCCTGTTTGCTCAGCAGAAGGCCGCACAGGACGGTCGCGGCGCTTCGCGGCAAAGTCTACTGCAGCCGCCCTGTACGCCTTGGCGTTTGGACGACCCGGTTTTCACCTATAGGTTTGTATCTAAAAATTGGCATGAAATCTGCGGGGAATGCCCTAGGTGCAACTTTTTCATGCGTCTTGGACAGGTTTGGCGATGCAGGTTTGCGTCTTCAAGGGCCTGTTTTTGGCTTTGCCATGCATTTTTATTGCGTGCGATGGCATTTCGGATGGCCTTCTATGCTTTCTGCACCGATGTTGCTTTGACGAGGCTCAAAGAAAAAGCCTGCACAAGCAGGCTTGGGCAGGCTTCAGAGAAGGGCCGGTGTGGCGCGCGGATCACATGCCCGCGTAGTTCGGCCCTCCGCCGCCTTCGGGCGTGACCCAGACGATGTTCTGCGTGGGGTCCTTGATGTCGCAGGTCTTGCAGTGCACGCAGTTCTGGGCGTTGATCTGCAGGCGCTTGCCGCCCTGGGCCGTGTCGTCCACGAACTCGTAGACGCCGGCCGGGCAGTAGCGCTGCTCGGGGCCTGCGTACTTGGCCAGGTTGATGGCCACGGGCACCGAGGCGTCCTTGAGCGTCAGGTGGGCGGGCTGGTCTTCGGCGTGGTTGGTGTTGCTGATGAAGACGCTGGACAGGCGATCGAAGGTCAGCTTGCCATCGGGCTTGGGGTAGTCGATGGGCTTGCACTCGGCCGCAGGCTTCAGGTAGGCGTGGTCGGGCTTGTCGCGGTGCAGCGTCCAGGGGATGTTGCCCTTGAGCACGAGCTGCTCGATGCCGTTCATCAGCGTGGCCGTGGTCAGGCCCTTCTTGAACCAGGCCTTGAAGTTGCGCGACTTGTTCAGCTCTTCGTACAGCCAGCTGTTCTCGAAGGCCTCTACATAGGCGCCCAGCTCGTCGCCCTGGCGGCCTGCGACGATGGCGTCATAGGCGGCCTCGGCGGCCAGCATGCCGGTCTTGATGGCGGCATGGCTGCCCTTGATGCGGCTGACGTTCAGGAAACCTGCGTCGCAGCCCACGAGCGCGCCGCCCGGGAACACGAACTTGGGCAGGGACAGCAGGCCGCCGGCCGTGATGGCGCGCGCGCCGTAGCCCAGGCGCTTGGCCGGCTTGATGCCCTTGGACTCGTCGCCTTCCAGGTAGTAGCGGATGTTGGGATGGGTCTTCCAGCGCTGGAATTCCTCGAAGGGGCTCAGGTAGGGGTTGGCATAGTCCAGGCCCGTGATGAAGCCCAGCGTGACCTTGTTGTCGTCCAGGTGGTAGAGGAAGGCGCCGCCGTAGGTCTTGCTGTCCATGGGCCAGCCGGCCGTGTGCATCACGAAGCCGGGCTTGTGGCGTGCCGGGTCGATTTCCCACAGCTCCTTGATGCCCAGGCCGTAGCTTTGCGGGTCCTTGCCGGCGTCCAGCTGGTACTTGGCGATGATCTGCTTGCCCAGGTGGCCGCGTGAGCCTTCGGCAAAGATCGTGTACTTGGCGTGCAGCTCCATGCCCAGCTGGAACTCGCCCGTGGGCTCGCCGTCCTTGCCGATGCCCATGTTGCCGGTGGCCACGCCCTTGACCGAACCGTCCTCGTTGTAGAGCACCTCGGCGGCAGCAAAGCCCGGGAAGATTTCAACGCCCAGTGCCTCGGCCTGCTCGCCCAGCCACTTGACCACGTAGCCCAGGCGAACGATGTAGTTGCCATGGTTCTGGAAGCAGGCCGGCAGCAGGAAGTTGGGCGTGCGCAGGGCGGATTTCTCGCCCAGTAAGACCATGGCGTCATCGGTGACGGGCTGGGTCAGGGGCGCGCCCTTTTCCTTCCAGTCAGGGATCAGCTCGGTCAGCGCACGCGGGTCCATGATGGCGCCCGACAGGATGTGGGCACCGGGCTCCGACCCCTTTTCCAGCACGACGACGGAGACATCCTGGCCTTTTTCGGCCGCCAGCTGCTTGAGGCGGATGGCCGTGGCCAGCCCGCCGGGGCCGCCGCCGACCACCACCACGTCGTATTCCATGGCTTCGCGCGGCCCGTACTGGGCCAGGATTTCTTCGTTCGTCATCGGGGTGTCTCGCTTGGATATTGAAAAACAGGATGGTCGGCAGACCGAACGTTTGTTCGGTTGCAGCGCAAAAGCCGCAATGCGGTGGATTCTATGACGTGCTTGGACCCTGCCGTTGCTGATAGGTGACAGCGCGGGAATCCGCCCTGCTGCACAGTGACCGGGGGCTGCGGGGCATGGTGCCTTGCGGTGGCGCTACAACAAGGAGACTGCAGGCATGCGCATAGAGATTCCAGAATATAAAAAATGGGTTCACGAGATGCGATTCAAAGTGCGCTGGGGCGACATGGACGCCATGGGCCATGTCAACAACGCCATGTACTTCCGCTATCTGGAGACTGCCCGCATCGACTGGATGGTCGAAGCGGGCATGGCGCCTACGCCGGGCGGGCAGGGGCCGGTCATCGTCAATGCTTTTTGCAACTTCCACCAGCAGCTGGCCTATCCCGACGAAGTACTGCTCAAGATGTATGTCAGCGACCCCGGCCGCACCACCTTCGAGACCTGGGGAACCATGGAACGCGTCTCCGAACCCGGCGTGATCTGCGCGGCCGGTGGCGGCACCGTCATCTGGGTGGACTTTCCCAGGCAGAAGGCCGTCGAGCTGCCGGGCTGGGTGCGGGAGATGGTGGGCGGCACGGCTGGCCCAGGTTGACTCAGGCTCGCCCGCTGTACCAGCCGACGTGTAGCCAGCAATGGCTGGCGGGGCTGGCCCGGTCCGGACGAACAAGCCCTTTGATGCAGGGTGCGCTGGGGTTTTTGTTCTGCCGCATTGCAGATCCATCACAGCCCTGGGTAGCCCGGCGTGGCGGCCGGGCGCGACTTACGCAGCGGCCAACCGCTCCTTTGCCAGCCGCGTGCCTGCTGCCAGCGCTTGCAGCTTGCGCCACGCCACGTCGCGGCCCATGGGTGCGAGGCCGCAGTTCGTGCAGGGGAACAGCCGCTCCTTCGGCACGAACTCCAGCGCCCGGCCGATGGTGTCGGCCACCTCTTCGGGGGTCTCGACCACGTCGCTGGCCACGTCGATCACGCCGACCATCACGTCCTTGCCGGCCAGCAGCCTCATCAGGTCGGGCGGCACGTGGGAGTGGATGCACTCCAGGCTCACCTGGTCGATGCGGCTCCTGGCCAGCGCGGGGAACACCGTCTCGTACTGGCGCCATTCATCGCCCAGGGTGCTTTTCCAGTCCGTATTGGCCTTGATCCCGTAGCCGTAGCAGATATGCACGGCCGTCGTGCAGGTCAGGCCCTGCGCCGCACGTTCCAGCGCCTGCACGCCCCAGTCGGCGGCGTCCTTCATGTAGACGTTGAAAGCGGGCTCGTCGAACTGGATGATGTCCACGCCGTCGGCCTGCAGCGCCAGGGCCTCCTGATTGAGCAGCTCGGCGAAGGCGAAGGCCATCTTCACCCTGTCGCCATAGAAGCGGTCCGCCACGGTGTCGACGATGGTCATGGGGCCGGGCAGCGTGAACTTCAGCTTCTTCCTGGTGTGCGCGCGTGCCAGTTGCGCCTCGAAGGCATGCACGCGGCCCTTCAGGCGCAGGGCCGACACCACCTGCGGCACCATCGCGTCGTAGCGGTTGTCGCGGATGCCCATCTTCACCTTGTTCTCGAAGTCGATGCCCTCGACCTGCTCCAGGAAGCCGTGCACGAAGTGCTGGCGTGACTGCTCGCCGTCGCACACGATGTCCAGGCCTGCGTCTTCCTGGGCCTTGATCCACAGCAGGGTTGCATCGGCCTTGGCCTGGCGAAGCGCATCGCCTTCGGCCTTCCACTGGGGCCAGAGCTTGTTGGTTTCAGCCAGCCAGGCGGGCTTGGGCAGGCTGCCGGCGATCGAGGTTTCGAACATCTGGGAATTCCTTCAAATCAAACAGGGGTATGGCGGGCGTGCTCAGGGACGGTTTTCCCGGCCCGCCACGGATTGGGTGCCATGGCAGGCATGGCGGCGGATGCTACAGGGCGAAATCGGCAGCCCATTGCTCAAGCACATTCTTGTACGGCTTGATGAAGTGCTGCTCTGCAAACTTGCCCTGCTTGACAGCCAACTGGCTGCGCTCTTCCCGGTCATAGACAATCTGCGTCGACGAGTAATCGTGATTCTTCAGGCTGGGTTGATAGAGCATCCCGGCTGCAGAATTCGCGTTGTAGATTTCGGGGCGATAAATCTTCTGGAAGGTCTCCATGGTGCTGATCGTGCCGATCAGCTCGATATTCGTATAGTCGTTCAGCAGGTCGCCGTGAAAGTAGAAGGCCAGTGGCGCAACGCCATTTGGAGGCATGAAGAAGCGAACCTGCATTCCCATCTTCTCGAAATACCGGTCGGTCGAGGAGAACTCGCTCTGCCGATACTCGATGCCCAGTATGGGGTGCCGGTTTCCGGTGCGCTGGTAGGTCTTGCTGGTGGACACGCTGATACAGATGACGGGCGGCTTGTCGAAGTGCTGCCTGTAGGTGCCTGAACTGGAAAATTGCCTGAACAGCTTTCCATGCAAGTCGCCAAAATCATCGGGGGTGCCGAATTCGGATCGGTTGGCGTTGTACTGCGCAAGCACAACGCTGAAATCGTAGTCGCGCACGTAGGAGGAGAAATTGTTCCCTGCGATGCCGTCTATGCGCTTGTGGTTCTTCTTGTCGAGGATGCTGGTCTTCAATATCTCGATCAACGGAAACGCACCAAGGCCGTTTCTGGCGCCAATTCCCATTTCGACCGAGATGATCTCGAGCTCCACCGAGTAGCGATCTCCCGTGGGATTGTCCCAGTGGGCTAGGTCGTTGAAGCGGTTGTCAATCATCCTCAGCGTGTTGCGCAGGTTCTGCTGCCGGCAATCGCCACGGGCCAGATTGGCAAAGTTGGTGGTAATTCGCGTGCTGTCCGATGGTTGATAGTCTTCATCGAAACGAATGCGCTTGAGATGGAAGCTGAGTTCTTGGTTCATTGTGATCTGCGACCTGATTCATGCCCTTGCCGAAAACTGCGGGCAAGCAATAGGTGCGGATGTTATGGACGGCAATCGATGAAGTAAAGTGGTCTTATCTCATGAAACCATGAGCCTGGTTCATTAAAAGCCGGCAGGCCAGAGCGCATCCCGCTCAGCGCGGTGGAGCCAGTCGGTATCCGGGCCAGTTCCGACCGCGCCGCGGTCTTCAGGCTGACTGGCGCAGCACCAGCTTGGGCCTGGCCAACAACTGCTGGCGGGGCTGGCCCGGATGGGCCATGCGTGCCAGCAGCAAGGTGGCAGCCTGTTCGCCAAGCTCGGCGGGGCGCACGTCCACCGTGCTCAGGGGGGGATGGGAATGCGCGGCATCGAACACGTTGTCGAAGCCCATGAGCGCGAAGTCTTTGCCTGCGCGCAGTCCGTTTTCGTCCAGGGCAGACAGTGCGCCAAAGGCCACCAGATCGTTGTAGCAGATGGCCGCCTTGATGGCTGGCTGCGCGGCCAGCAGGCTGCGCATGGCGTCATGCCCTCCCGTGCGCGTGGGGCTGGCGGAGAAAACCAGGTCTTCATCGAAAGCCAGGCCCGCATCGGCAAAGGCGGCCCTGCAGCCGCTCAGGCGCTGCTCCAGCATCAGGCCGTCCAGCCCTCCCAGAAAACCGATGCGGCGATGCCCGGCCGCCAGCAGGTGGCGTGTGGCCGCCATCACGCCGTGGGCGTTGTCGGCGCCTGCGAAGTCGTAGCTTCCCTCGCCCAGCGTGCGGATCATGACCACCAGGGGAATGCCCCATGACTGCAGGTCCTGGGCCAGCGAGGCCGGCGTGTCCAGCGCCGGGCACAGCGCAATGCCGGCCGCGTTGTGCTCGCGCATGGTGGTCAGCACTTTTTGCTGGCGCTCCAGGCTTTCGCTGGTGTGGGCCATGAGCGTGATGAAGCCGGCATCGGCCAGCCTGCGCTCCAGCCCCGCCAGCACCTCGGCAAAGAAGGGGTTCATCAGGTCGTTGATCACGACACCGACCATGTTGGACGACTGGCGCCGCAGCTCTCCGGCGCGGCGGTTGTAGACGTAGCCGAGCTGCGCTGCCGCTGCACGCACGCGCTCCGATGTCTCGGCCGGAATCAGGGGGCTGCCCTTGAGCACCAGCGACACCGTTGATTTGGAGACCTGGGCCGCAGCCGCCACGTCAAGGATGGTCACGGCGCGCACGGAAGGGGGCTTGTTCATCATGGTTCGGTGTTTTCCCTGGGTCGGCGCGATTGTGCTTGATCTTCTTTTGGAACGTTCCAATAATCAATTAGAACGTTCCAATAGAAATCATCAATACAGGGAGGGAGACCATGAGCGAGGTCGGTTGGGGATTGATAGGGGCCAGCACCATTGCTGCCGATCACATGATCGGTGCCATCCGCGCGCAGCGCGGGCACACGGTGGCGGCGGTCGCCAGCCGCAGTGCAAAGCGCGCGGCGCAGTTTGCTGCCGAGCAGGGCATTGCCCGCGCCTACGACTCGGTGCCCGCCCTGCTGGCCGACCCGTCAGTCCAGGTGGTCTACGTCAGCGCCGACAACGAATTGCGCCACGCCCAGGTCCTTGCTGCGGCAGCGGCCGGCAAGCATGTCCTGTGCGAGAAGCCATTGGCGCTGACCGTGCAGCAGGCGCTGGACATGGTGAGGGCATGCCGGGCCGCAGGCGTGGTGCTGGGCACCAACCACCACCTGCGCAACGCGGCAACGCACCGCAGGATGCGCGAGCTGGTGCGCGATGGCGCCGTGGGCCAGCCGCTGTTTGCGCGCGTCTTCCACGCCATCGAACTGCCGCCCTCTGTGCAGGGCTGGCGGCTGGAGCGGCCCGAGGCCGGTGGCGTGATCCTCGACATCGGCGTGCATGACGTGGATGTGCTGCGCTTCATCCTGGGGGCTGAGCCGGTGGAGGCGGTGGCGCTGGAGCAGCAAGGACCGCTGTCTCGCAACGGCGTGGCGGACGGCGTGATGGCCGTGCTGCGGCTGGACAACGGCGTGCTGGCGCAACTGCATGCGGCATTCACCGTGGCGCATGCGGGAACCGGCATCGAGATCCATGGCACCTCGGGCTCGCTCATCGGGCGCGATGTGATGACGCAGCGGCCGGGCGGCGAGGTGCTGCTGCGCAATGGGGCCGGCGAGCAGGCCATTGCCGTGGAGCACCACGGTCTCTACGCGCATGGGGTGGCCGCGTTCTGCGCCGCCCTGCGCGGCGAAGGCCTGCCTGCCGCCACCGGCGAGGACGGCGTGCGCTCGCTGGCGGCGGCGGTGGCCATGGCCCAGGCCTGCCGCACGGGCCGGGCCGTGCCCATAGCCAATCCCCTTGCACGGGAACGGGGGGCAGCCGCATGAGCAAGCACATCACCGCCGCACAGGCTGCAGCCTTGCTGCGCGACGGCGACATCGTCAGCGTGAGCTCGTCCAGCGGGCTGGGCTGCCCCGACAAGGTGCTGGCCGCCATTGGCGAGCGCTTCGAACGCGAGGGTGCTCCGCGCAACCTGACCACGCTGCACCCGATTGCGGCCGGCGATATGTACGGCATCAAGGGAATGGACCATCTGGCCCGGCCCGGGCTGCTGTCGCGTGTCCTGGCCGGCTCGTATCCCAGCGGCCCGTCCTCGCTGCCCATGCCTGCGATCTGGCGCATGGTGGTGGACAACCAGATCCAGGCCTACAACATCCCCAGCGGCATCCTGTTCGATATGCACCGCGAGGCGGCTGCGCGGCGCCCGGGCGTGCTGACCCAGGCGGGCATGGGCACCTTTGTCGATCCCGCACAGCAGGGCTGCGCGATGAACGAGCCGGCCAGCCGCCATCCGGTAGTGCGCCTGCAGCATTTCGACGGGCGCGACTGGCTGTTCTTTCCCGCTGTGGCGCCCGACGTGACCGTCCTGCGCGCCACCACGGCCGATGAGCGCGGCAACCTGGGCTATGAGCACGAAGGCGCGCTGCTGGGCGCGCTGGAGCAGGCGATGGCCGCACGCAACAACGGCGGCATCGTCATCGCCCAGGTCAAGCGCATCGTCAGGGCCGGCCACCTGAGGCCGCACGATGTCCGCGTCCCCTGCCATCTGGTGGACCATGTGGTGGTCGATGCCGATCAGTGGCAGACCACGCAGACGGTGTATGACCCGGCCATCAGCGGGGAGGTTGCGCAACCGCTGTCCGGCTTCGAGCCCCAGGCCTGGGGGCCCGAGAAGGTGATTGCGCGCCGCGCCGCCATGGAGCTGGCGCACGGGCATGCCGCCAACCTGGGCTTTGGCATTGCGGCCAATGTGCCGCGCATCCTGCTCGAGGAGGGCCTGCATGGCGAGGTGACCTGGGTCATAGAGCAGGGCGCCGTCGGCGGCATGCCGCTGCTGGGCTTTGCCTTTGGCTGCGCGGCCAATGCCGATGCCATCGTGGCCTCGCCTCAGCAGTTCACCTATTTCCAGGGCGGGGGCTTCGATGTGACGCTGCTGTCCTTCCTGCAGGTGGATGGCGATGGCAGCGTCAATGTCTCGCGGCTGGGGGCCAGGCCCTATCTGACGGCCGGCTGCGGCGGCTTTGTGGATATCACGGCCCATGCGCGGCGCATCGTCTTCTGCGGACTTTTCACGGCCGGCGCCAGGCTGCGCGTGGGAGACGGGCGGCTGGACATCCTCGAGGAGGGCGGCACGCGCAAGTTCGTCGGCACGGCCGAGCACATCAGCTTCAGCGGCCTGGTCGGGCGCCAGCGCGGGCAGCGGGTGCGCTATGTGACCGAGCGCTGCGTCATCGACCTCGAAGACCAGGGCCTGGTCGTGCGCGAGATCGCGCCCGGCGTGGACCTGCAGCGCGATGTGCTGGAGCAGGCCGGCATGGCGCTGCAGGTGGCGCCCGACCTGCGGCGTATGGATGAGTGCCTGTTCCACGATGCGCCCTTTGGCCTGGCCCTGCAGGCCCGGGAGGTCCGCCGTGGCTGAGACCCTGGTTCAACTGGTGCGCCAGGGCCCCGTGGCCCAGGTCACGATAGACCGGCCCGCAAGGCTGAACGCGCTGACCCCCTGCATGCTTGACGCACTGGAGCACATGGCGCGCGAGATCGAGGCCGATGGCGCCATCCGTGCCGTGGTGCTGACCGGCCGTGGCGACAGGGCCTTTTGCGCGGGCGCCGACATCCATGCCTGGGCCGCGCTGCAGCCGCTGGACATGTGGCGGCAGTGGGTGCGCCGTGGCCACCAGGTGTTTGACCGGTGGGCGCGGCTGCGCCAGCCCGTGATTGCGGCGCTCAACGGCCATGCGTTCGGCGGCGGGCTGGAGCTGGCCATCACCAGCGATGTGCGCATCGCCGTCGATACGGCCCAGTTCGCGCTGCCAGAGGCATCGATCGCCACCTGTCCCGGCTGGTCCGGCTCGCAGCGGCTGGTGCGGCTGATCGGCCCCGGCCACGCGAAGTACCTGGCCCTGGGCGGCGTGCGGCTGTCCGCCGATCAGGCGCTGGCCTGCGGGCTGGTGCATGAACGGGTGCCGGCCAGCGAACTGGGCCTGCGCGCTGCTGCGTTGGCCCACGACATGGCAGGCCAGGCGCCCGTGGCACTGCAGCTGACCAAGCAACTGATCAATGCCGCCGCCGGCGAAGACGCACCCGCCGCACTGGAAGCCATGGCCGCAGCCCTGGCCGCGAGCACGGCCGATGCAGCCGAAGGCCTGCTCAGCTTCAAGGAAAAGCGCGTGCCGCGCTACCTGGGCCGCTGAATCTGCGCCGACCTGCCGACCTGCCGACCTGCCGATTCGCCGTCCCGCCCTTGCCCCCTGAACCCCCCAAGGAGACCGCCACCATGACTGCCGCGAACCCGCCTCCAGCCCATGCACCTGCAGTGAATGCAGGGGCCATGGCCGGCCTCATCCACAGGCCCCCGTTCCATGGCCGGCTGCTCATCGATGGCGCCTGGGCCGATGCGGCCGACGGCGCGACGCTGGAACGCCGCTCCCCGGCCCACGGCACCGTGGCCAGCATCCATGCGCGGGCCGGGCGGGCCGATGCCGCGCGTGCCATTGCCGCAGCACGCCGCGCTGCGGACCACGGGCCCTGGCCCCGCATGAAGGGGGCGCAGCGCGCCAGCGTGCTGCGTGCCGTGGCCGAATGCCTGCTGGACCGCAGGCAGGAATTGGCGCGTATGGAGACGCTGGAGACCGGCAAGCCGCTGGCCCAGTCGCTGGACGAGGTGGGCGCGGCAGCCGACCTGTGGCACTACGCCGCCGCACTGGCGCGCAACCTGCATGGCGACAGCTATGACACGCTGGGCGAGCAGACGCTGGGTGTGGTGCTGCGCGAGCCGCTGGGCGTGGTCGGCATCGTCACGCCCTGGAACTTTCCCCTGCTCATCGTCAGCCAGAAGCTGCCCTTTGCGCTGGCCGCCGGCTGCACGGCCGTGGTCAAGCCGGCCGAGGAAACATCGGCCACCACGCTGATGCTGGGCGAGATCCTCATGAACGCCGGCCTGCCGCCCGGTGCCGTCAACATCCTGCCAGGAGGCGGTGGCGCTGTCGGCGAGGTCCTGGCCGCGCACCCGGACATCGACATGCTGTCCTTCACGGGCTCCACGGAAACAGGCTGGAAGGTGGCCGCAGCATCGGCGCAGACGCTCAAGAAGCTGTCCCTGGAGCTGGGCGGCAAGAACCCCCAGATCGTCTTTGCCGACTGCGACTTCGAGGCGGCCGTCGATGCCACGGTGCTGGGCATGCACTTCAATGCCGGCCAGTGCTGCAACAGCGGCAGCCGCGTGCTGGTGCAGGCGGCCATCGCCGAGCGCTTCGTGGCCGCCGTGGCCGAGCGCGCTCGGCAGGTGCGCGTGGGCGATCCGCTGGACCAGGGCGTGCAGGTGGGCGCCATCACCACGCAGCGCCAGCTGGACGCCATCCTCACCCACATCGAGGCCGCGCGCCAGGCCGGCGCCCGCGTGGTGCTGGGCGGCGGCCGCATGGCGCGCCCGGGCCTGTATGTGGAGCCCACGGTGCTGGCCGGCGTGACGCCGGACATGGCCATTGCCAGGCAGGAGGTCTTCGGGCCCGTGCTCGCGGTGCTGGTCTTCGAGGACCTGGACGATGCGATCGACCTGGCCAACGCCACGCTCTACGGCCTGTCGGCCGCCGTCTGGAGCCGTGACTTCAGCACCTGCCTGGCGGCGGCGCGGCGCATCAAGGCCGGCACGGTCTGGGTCAATACCTTCCTCGAAGGCCATGCCGAGCTGCCTTTCGGCGGCTACCGCCAAAGCGGCCTGGGCCGCGAGCTGGGCCGCCGTGCCGCCGAGGACTACACCCAGGCCAAGACCCTGCACATGCACCTGGGTGCGCGCAGCCACTGGTATCTGCCCATCCACGAAGGAGACACGGCATGAAGCGGCCACTGACTGCCATGGCGCTGGCCATGGCCCTTGCCACACCGCCGGCCGCCATGGCCGGGCAGAGCGTCGAGGTCCTGCACTGGTGGACCGCTGGCGGCGAGGCCGCCGCGCTGAACCTGCTCAAGAGCGGGCTGGAAAAGCAGGGCGTGCGCTGGAACGACATGCCCGTGGCCGGTGGCGGCGGCGAGGCGGCCATGACGGCGGTGCGCGCCCGCGTGACCTCGGGCAACCCGCCCACGGCGGTGCAGATGCTGGGCTTCGACATCCTGGACTGGGGCGGCCAGGGCGTGGTCGCCGACCTGGATGCCCTGGCCGCGCGCGAGGGCTGGGACAAAAGCGTGCCGCAGGAGGTGCAGAAATTCTCGCGCTACCAGGGCCGCTGGATCGCGGCGCCGGTCAACATCCATTCGACCAACTGGCTGTGGGCCAACCGGCAGGTGCTGGCCCAGGCGGGCGTGACGGCCGAGCCAGCGAGCTTTGACGAATTCATCGCGGCGGCGCGCAAGGTGCGCCAGGCCGGCTTCATCGCCATCGCCCATGGCGGCCAACCCTGGCAGGAGGCCATCGTGTTCGACAGCGTGGCCCTGTCCACGGGCGGCGCCGACTACTACCGCAAGGCCTTCATCGAGCGCGATCATGCCACCATCCGGTCGGCGACCACGCGCAAGGTATTCCAGCGCATGGCGCAGATCCGCAGCCTGGTGGACAAGGATTTTTCGGGGCGCGACTGGAACGTGGCCTTGGGCATGGTCATCGCCGGCAAGGCGGGCTTCCAGATCATGGGCGACTGGGCCAAGGGCGAGTTCCTCAACGCCGGCAAGCAGCCCGGCAAGGACTTTGCCTGCTATCGCTTCCCGGGCACCCAGGGCATGGTGGCCTTCAGTACCGACCAGTTCGTGATGTTCAGGCTGTCCGACGCGGGCAAGGCGGCCGCTCAGCGCAAGCTGGCGGCCGCCATCATGGAGCCGGACTTTCAGTCGGCGTTCAATGTCGTCAAGGGTGCGGCGCCTGCGCGCCTGGACGTGGCGGATACGGCCTTCGACGAATGCGGCAAAAAGGCCATCCGCGACGTGGCCGAGGCCGATGGCCGGCGCAGCATGCTGGGCTCCATTGCGCTGGGCCATGCGACGGCCGCATCGGCCAAGAACGCCATCTATGACGTGGTCACGCGCCACTTCAACGGCCAGATCGACGATGCCAGGGCCGTGGCCGAGCTGGCCTCGGCCCTGGCCGACTGATGGAGCACCCTGCCATGAAGGCCGGCTGGCTCCCCAGGCTGCTGCTCAGCCCCAGCGTGCTGCTCACGCTGGTGTGCGTGTACGGATGCATTCTGTTCACGGTCTATCTGTCGTTCACGGCATCGACCCTGCTGCCGCGCCATGAATGGGCCGGCACCGCTGCCTACACGCGGCTGCTGGGGCTGGAGAACTGGAAGATCTCGGCGAACAACCTCGCGGTGTTCGCCAGCCTCTACATCGCCATTGCCATGGCGCTGGGCCTGGTACTGGCCATCCTGATCGACCAGAAGATCCGCGCCGAGGCCGTGCTGCGCTCCATCTTCCTGTACCCCATGGCCCTGTCCTTCATCGTCACGGGAACGGCGTGGAAATGGCTGCTCGACCCCGGCGTGGGCCTGGAAAAATCCATGCACCTGCTGGGCTGGCAGGGCTTTGCGTTCGGCTGGATCAAGGACGGCGACATGGCCATCTACTGCGTGGTTATCGCCGCCGTGTGGCAGACCAGCGGCTTTGCCATGGCCCTGTTCCTGGCGGGCCTGCGCGGGGTGGACTCCGAGCAGATCCATGCGGCGCGGCTCGATGGCGCGCGCACCTGGCAGGTCTACTGGCGCATCATCCTGCCGCAATTGGGGCCGGTTTTCGTATCGGCCTTCGTGATCCTGGCGCACATGGCCATCAAGTCCTATGACCTGGTGATTGCGCTGACCAATGGCGGGCCCGGCCGCTCGACCTGGCTGCCCTCGGTGTTCATGTACCAGTACTCGTTCACCCGCAACGAGATGGCCGTGGGCGCGGCCAGCTCTGTGCTGATGCTGCTGGCCGTGGGCGCCATCGTCCTGCCCTATCTCTGGGGCGCCATGCGCAGTGCAGGAGGTCGCCATGACTGAGCTGCGCACACCCTGGTCCGTGACACGGCGGCTTCAGCCCTGGCGCGTGCTGCTGTATGCGGCGCTGGTCCTGCTGGCGGCGGTCTTCCTGCTGCCGGTCTATGTGATGCTGGCCAATTCGTTCAAGCCGCTCGACGAGATCCGCAGCGGCCACCTGCTGGCGCTGCCCGGCCAGTGGACGCTGGCGCCCTGGCGCAGCGCCTGGAGCACGGCGCAGATCGGCGTGCAGGCCACGGGGCTGCGGCCGTTCTTCCTCAATTCCTTCCTGGTGGCCGTGCCATCCGTGCTGCTGTCCACGGCCCTGGGCGCGCTCAACGGCTGCATCTTGACCCAGTTCCGTTTCCGGGGGGCGGACCTGCTGTTCGGCGCCATCTTGCTGTCGGTCTTCATTCCATTCCAGATCGTGCTGATCCCCATGGCCAAGATGCTGGGGGCACTGGGCCTGGCGGGCAGCCTCAAGGGCCTGGTCTTCGTCAACACGGTGTACGGCATAGGCTTCACCACGCTGTTCTTTCGCAACTACTACGCGGCCTTCCCGGCCGAGCTGGTGCGCTCGGCGCGCATGGATGGCGCGGGATTCTTCGGGCTGCTGTGGCGCGTGCTGCTGCCCAACAGCCTGCCCATCGTCGTGGTGGCCGCGATATGGCAGTTCACCAGCATCTGGAACGAGTTCCTGTTCGGCGCCTCGTTCAGCGATTTCAGCTCCTACCCGCTGACCGTGGCGCTGAACAACCTGGTCAACAGCAGCACCGGCGTCAAGGAATACAACGTCCACTTCGCGGGGGCGTTCATTGCGGCCTTGCCGACGCTGGCCGTGTACCTGGTGTCGGGCCGGTTCTTCGTGCGCGGGCTGATGGCCGGCGCCGTCAAAGGCTGATGCCCAGCATCTTGCAGTGAGGCATTCCATGGCATTCCTTGATCTCGACCGCATCCACAAGCGCTTCGGCGCGGCCAGCATCCTGCAGGACATCAGCATTGCCGTGCAGGAGGGCGAATTCCTGGTCCTCGTCGGCCCGTCGGGCTGCGGCAAGAGCACGCTGATGAACATCATCGCGGGCCTGGAGCCGCCCAGCGGCGGCCGCCTGGCGCTGGGCGGCCGCGACATCACCCACGCGGCGCCGGCCGAGCGCGACATCTCCATGGTGTTCCAGTCCTATGCGCTATACCCCAACATGACCGTGGCGGGCAACATCGGCTTTCCGCTGGAGATGCGCAAGGTGGACAAGTCGCGGCGCCTTGCGCGGGTGCAGGAGGTGTCCAGGCTGCTGCAGATAGAGCACCTGCTGGGGCGCAAGCCGCGCCAGCTGTCGGGCGGCCAGCGCCAGCGCGTTGCCATAGGGCGGGCGCTGGCGCGCGAGCCGCAGCTCTACCTGTTCGACGAGCCGCTGTCCAACCTCGATGCCCAGCTGCGCGTGGACATGCGCGCCGAGATCAAGAAGCTGCATCAGCGCCTGGGCGCCACCATCATCTATGTCACGCACGACCAGATCGAGGCCATGACCCTGGCCACGCGCATCGCCGTCATGAAGGGCGGGGTGCTGCAGCAGCTGGGCACGCCGCAGCAGGTCTACAACCGGCCGGCCAACACCTTTGTGGCGGGCTTCATGGGGTCGCCGCGCATGAACCTGCTGCCTGCGCGCGTGGGTGAGGGGGCGGGTGAGGGGCAGGGCGGTCCCTTCCTCGATATCGGCGGTCAGTCCCTGCCCCTGCCGCAGCCGCTGGCCACCGCGCTGCAGGGCCATGCGGGCCGCGAAGTCATTGCCGGCATACGTGCCGAGGCCGTGGGCCTGGCGCCCGAAGGCGTGCCGGCCGCCCCCGGCCAGGGCGTGGCCGAGGCCCGCGTCGAGCTGCTGGAGCCCACCGGATCGGACACGCTGGCCCTGCTGGAGCTCGGTGGCCATGCGTTCACCGCGCGGCTGTCGCCCGATGCGCCGTTGCGCGCCGGGGACAGGGCACGCCTGCTGATCGACCTGTCTCGGCTGGTCTGCTTCGATGCCGCCACCCAGGCG
Source organism: Delftia sp. 11MD (assembly GCF_050907895.1). Classification (NCBI taxonomy): domain Bacteria; kingdom Pseudomonadati; phylum Pseudomonadota; class Betaproteobacteria; order Burkholderiales; family Comamonadaceae; genus Delftia; species Delftia sp. 11MD. The sequence goes on from NZ_CP194333.1 coordinate 2,673,824, forward strand.
CTGATCGCATGACCGCCATGGCGCACAACGGGCTGGACTGCGATGTGCTCATCATCGGCTCGGGCGTGGGCGGCTCGGCCGTGGCCCTGCAACTGGCGGACAGCGGTGCGGGCGTATGGGTGCTGGAGCGCGGCCCGGTGCTGCCGCGCGAGGCGCAGAACTGGGACATCGAGGCCGTCTTCGCCGAAAGACGCTACCAGACCGACGAGGTCTGGTACGCCAGCGGGCGGGCGTTTCGGCCCGGCATGTTCTATTTCGTGGGCGGGCACACCAAGTTCTACGGCACGGCCATGCTGCGCTTTCGGCAGCGCGATTTCGAGGCGGTGGAGCATGAGGAGGGCATCTCGCCCGCCTGGCCGCTGCGCTATGCCGATCTCGAACCCTGGTATGCCCTGGCCGAGCAACTGTTCGGCGTGCGCGGCCAGGGCGGTGCCGACCCCACGGAGCCGCCGCGCAGCACGGCCTATGCCCATCCCCCGGTGCCGCACGAGCCGCTGCTTTCGCGCATCGAGCAGCGCTTGCGTGCCCAGGGCCTGCGGCCGTTTCCCATGCCCTGCGCCATCGACCTGGGACCGGGCGGGCACTGCCGGCGCTGCGCCAATTGCGACGCCGTGCCCTGCATGGTGGGGGCCAAGGGCGATGCCGAAACCTGCCTGCTGCGGCCTGCGCTGGCGCACCGCAATGTGCGGCTGCACACCGGCGTGCGCGTTCAGCGCCTGCTCACCGATGGGGGCGGGCGGCGCGTCGTCGCGGCGGAGGTGGTGGACCGCGGCGTGGCGCGCCGCATCACGGCGGGGCTGTTCGTGCTCAGTGCCGGCGCCATCAACTCGGCGGCCCTGCTGCTGCGCTCGGCCAATGCGCGGCATCCGCGCGGCCTGGCCAATGGCAGCGACGTGGTGGGCCGCCACTACATGACGCACAACACCACGGCCCTGATGGCATGGCACCCGTTCAGGCGCAACCGCACGCGCTTTCCCAAGACGCTGGCGCTGCACGACTTCTATTTCGGCGACGGCGCGGGCGGCCCGCCGCTGGGCAGCCTGCAACTGCTGGGAAAGATCCGCGAGCCCATGCTGCGTGCCGCCCTGCCGGGCACCCCGAGGTGGCTGCGCAGCGCGCTGGCCGAGCGCAGTGTGGACTGGTACGCGCAAAGCGAGGACCTGCCCCACCCCAGCAGCCGCGTCACGTTGCGCGCAGACGGAGCCATCGACCTGCACTGGCACCGCACCAACCTGCGCGCCCACCAGCGTTGGGTGGCGCGCTGCGCCCAGATACTGCGCGGCACCGGCTACCCGCTGGTGCTGTCGCGCGGCTTCGGCACCGAGGTGGTGTCGCACCAGTGCGGAACGGTGCGCCTTGGGAGTGATCCGGCCACCTCGGCGCTGGACCCGCAGTGCAAGGCCTGGGAGCTGGACAACCTGTATGTGGTCGATGCGGGATTCTTCCCGTCCTCTGCCGCCGTCAACCCCGCGCTGACCGTGGCGGCCCAGGCCCTGCGCGTGGGCAGTCACCTGCGTCACCACCTTCAGGAGCTGCTGCCATGAATCCGCAATCGACGGCACGGCGCCCCGTGGCCCTGGTCACCGGCGGCAGCCAGGGCATAGGCGCCGCCATTGCGCTGCAACTGGCGCACGACGGCTTTGACGTGGCCATCACCACGCTGCAGGACGATGGCGCCAGTGACGGCGCCAGCGTCGCGCAGATCCAGGCCTGCGGCGCGCGTGCGCTGCGTGTGCGCGGCGACCTGGCCGACGTGCACGACCACGCTCGTGTACTCGATGCGGTCTGCGCCTGGGGCGGTGTGCCGTCCTGCCTGGTCAACAACGCAGGCATGGGCTCGCCGCGCCGCGGCGATCTGCTGGACATCCGCGCCGAGGACTTCGACCGGGTGATGGCCACCAACCTGCGCGGCAGCTTCTTTTTCACGCAGGCCGTGGCGCAGCGCATGCTGGCTGCGCCTTCGGGCGCTGCGCGGTCCATCGTCACCGTGTCCTCGGTCAGCGGCGAGATGGCGTCGGTGGAGCGCGGCGAGTACTGCCTGTCCAAGGCCGGCCTGGGCATGCTGACGCGCCTGTTCGCGCTGCGTCTGGCGGCGCACGGCATTGGCGTGTTCGAGCTGCGCCCCGGCATCGTCCGCACGGCCATGACGGCGGGTGCTGCCGATCGGTACGACGGCCTGATCGCTGCGGGCCTTGTGCCCATGGGCCGCTGGGGCCGGCCCGAGGACGTGGCGCAGGCCGCCAGCGCGCTGGCCAGCGGCAGGCTGGCGTTTGCGACGGGGTCGGTGCTGCATGTGGATGGCGCGCTCTCCATCGCGCGGCTGTGAGGAGGATGACCATGGACAGCTATGACTACATCATCACGGGCGCGGGCTCGGCCGGCTGCGTGCTGGCCAACCGGCTGAGCGCCGACCCCTCGGTGCGCGTGCTGCTGCTGGAGGCCGGGGGCTGGGACTCGCATCTTCTGTACCACTGGCCTGCGGGCTTTGCGCGCATGACCCGGGGCCGGGGCTCCTGGGGATGGCAGACCGTGCCGCAGCGGCATCTGAACCAGCGCGTGCTGCGCTACACGCAGGCCAAGGTCATCGGTGGCGGCTCGACCATCAACGCCCAGCTGTACACGCGCGGCGTGCCGGCAGACTATGACGACTGGGAGCGCCTGGGCGGCGCCACGGGCTGGTCCTGGCGCGACGTGCTGCCGTACTTCAAGCGGTCGGAGAACAACCAGCGCTTTGCCAACGAGTACCACGGCTACGGCGGCCCGCTGGGCGTGTCCTGCCCCGTCAGCCCGCTGCCCATCTGCGAGGCCTTCTTCCAGGCCGGCCAGGAAATGGGCATGCCCTTCAACCCCGACTTCAACGGCGCCGCGCAGCAGGGCCTGGGCTACTACCAGCTCACGCAGTGGAATGCGCGCCGTGCGTCGGCCGCCACGGGCTTCATCGATCCGGTGCGCATGCGCCGCCCAAATCTGACCATCCAGCTGCAGACCCAGGCGCTGCGCGTGCTGGTGCAGGGCAGGCGCGCGGTTGGCGTGGAGGCGGTCTCGGGCACCAGCCGCACGCCTTTCAGCGTGCACGCCAGCCGCGAAGTCATCGTCTGCTCGGGCGCCATAGGCTCGCCCAGGCTGCTGATGCACTCCGGCATAGGCCCTGCCGACCATCTGCGCAGCGTGGGGCTGGCGCCTGTGCATGACCTCCCTGGTGTCGGCTCCAACCTGCAGGACCACCTGGACCTGTTCGTGATCGCCGAATGCACGGGCGACCACACCTACGACAAATACCAGCGCCCCTGGCACGCGGCCTGGGCGGGCCTGCAGTACCTGCTGCTCAAGAAAGGGCCGGCCGCCTCCAGCCTCTTCGAGACCGGGGGCTTCTGGTATGCAGACCCCGATGCGCTCGCGCGCTCGCCCGACATCCAGTTCCATCTGGGGCTGGGCTCGGGCATAGAAGCCGGAATGACCGGGCTGGAGAACGCGGGCGTGACGCTGAACACGGCCTACCTGCGCCCCCGCTCGCGTGGCACGGTCCGGCTCGCGGATGCAGACCCGGCGTCGGCGCCCTTGATCGATCCCAACTACTGGGCCGATCCGCATGACCGGGCCATGTCCATCAAGGGCCTGCGCCTTGCGCGCAAGCTGCTGTGCCAGCCAGCGCTGCGGCGCTACGTGCACGGCGAGGTATTGCCGGGCGGACATCGGGACAGCGATGCCGAACTGTCTGACTACGCCTGCGCCCATGCCAAGACCGACCACCATCCCGTGGGCACCTGCCGCATGGGCCCCGAGCACGACCCGGACAGCGTGGTGACGCCGCAACTGCAGCTCATCGGCATGGAGGGGCTGCGCGTGGCCGATGCGTCCGTGATGCCCTTCATCCCCTCGTGCAACACCAACGCTCCCACCATCATGGTGGCCGAGAAGGCTGCCGACCACATCCTCGGCCGACGGGCTTGAGGCAGGAGACCCCCATGCAGATCCTCCTTCCCCGAAGCGACGGCCGTCTCGTGCCACTGGCCATGAAGGCCAGTCCCATCGCTCCCGCGGGCCCGGCCCCTGCCTTCAACCGCAGCGTCTACGCAGCGGCCCATGTGGTGATCGACCCGTTGGCCGCCACGCATCCCTGGGATAGCCCGCCTGCCATCGATTGGGAGGCGACGCTGGCCTTCCGCGAGCATCTGTACCGCCTGGGCTTCAAGGTCGCCGAAGCCATGGACACGGCCCAGCGCGGCATGGGCCTGGACTGGCCATCGGCACGCGAACTCATCCAGCGCAGCGCGCGCCATGCGCGGGCAGTGGGCGGCCAGCTGGCCTGCGGCGCGGGCACTGACCAGCTGGCGGCGCAACCCGGGGTCACGCTGGCACAGGTCGAGGGGGCCTACCGCGAGCAGATGGATGTGGTGCAGGCCGAAGGCTGCCCCGTGGTCCTCATGGCCAGCCGCGCCCTGGTCCAGGCCGCGCGCGGCCCGCAGGACTATCTGCAACTCTATGACCGGCTGCTGGACGCTGCCGACCAGCCCGTGGTGCTGCACTGGCTGGGCGAGATGTTCGACCCTGCGCTGCGCGGCTACTGGGGCAGTACGGACCTGGCGCAGGCCCTTGATACCGTCGCCGCGCTGATCGCAGCGAAGGCGCCCAAGGTCGAAGGCATCAAGGTATCGCTGCTCGATGCGCAATGGGAGAGGGCGCTGCGCCGCAGGCTGCCTGCGGGCGTGAAGATGTACACGGGTGACGATTTCCACTACGCCGAACTCATGGCCGGCGATGGGACGGCAGCCGGTGAGGGCGGCCACTCCCACGGCCTGCTGGGCATCTTCGACCCCATCGCCCCGGTGGCGGCCGTGGCGCTGGCCGAACTGGCCCGGGGCCGCAGCGGACGCTTCCGGGAACTGCTGGATCCCACGGTGGCGCTGTCGCGCGAGATTTTTTGCGCGCCCACGCGGCACTACAAGGCAGGCATCGTGTTCCTGGCCTGGCTCAATGGCCACCAGAAGCACTTCTCCATGGCCGGCGCAATGCAGTCTGCACGCGGGGCCGTGCACTTTGCCAAGGTGTTCGAGCTGGCCGATGCCTGCGGTGCGCTGGCCGACCCGGAGCGGGCCAGCGCGCGCATGAAAAGCTATCTGTCGGTGGCCTGTGGCGTCGAGGCTTGAAGCAGGATTGCCCGGATCTTGCCTCGTCTTCCCCAGGCCGGCAGCTCACACCGCACTCACTCCACGCTCACACCAGGCTCACACCACGCTCAGGGATTCATCGCATCCTGGCTGCAGCATCGGCTGCAGCCCGAGCATCAGATCAAGGTTCTGCACCGCCGCGCCGGCGGCGCCCTTGCCCAGGTTGTCGAACACGGCGGTCAGCAGCACCTGCTGCTCCTGCGGCTGTCCGAACACCGCCAGCCGCATCCGGTTGCTGCCATTGAGCGCGCGCGGATCGAGCCGCTGCGCATCGGCGTCCGCCACCAGGGGTTGCAGCTCGATGCACGGCTGGTCCTGGTACCGCGCCTGCAGCGCAGCGTGCAGGCTGCGGGCAGTCACGCCAGCGGGAAGCAGCCGCAGATGCAGGGCGATGGTCAGCACGATGCCTTGCCGGTAGTGGCCATAGGCCGGCACGAACACCGGCGCATGGGCCAGGCCGGCATGCTGCTGTATCTCGGGCACGTGCTTGTGGTGCAGCCCCAGGCCATAGACCTGCAGGGGCACGGCAGTGGCGGCGGCAGCGCCCTCATGGTCCAGCAGCCCTGCGCGGCCCCGTCCCGAATAGCCCGATACCGCGTGAATGGCCAGCGGGTAGTCGGGGGGCAGCAGGCCCGCGTCGATCAAGGGCCTGAGCAGTGCCAGAGCACCTGTCGGATAGCAGCCGGGATTGCTGACGCGCCGGGCATGGGCGATGCGTTCAGCCTGGCCTGCCTCCAGTTCCGGCAGGCCATAGACCCAGCCCGGCGCGGTGCGATGCGCAGAACTCGCATCGATCACGCGCACGCCGGGCCGGCGCACCAGCGCCACGGCCTCGCGCGCAGCCTCGTCCGGCAGGCACAGCAAGGCGATGTCGCAGTCGTTGAGCGCCTCGGCGCGGTGCGCCGTGCTTTTGCGCTGGTCGGCCGGCAGCTGCAGCAGGCGCAGGTCGGTCCGATCCGCCAGCCATTCGCGCACCTGCAGGCCGGTGGTGCCCTGGTCGCCATCGATGAAAACAAGAGAGGTCATGGGTTGCTCCGATTGGGTGTGGAGCGCATGGTGCAGCGCCTGCCGCATGCAGGCCAGTTGAATCTGACAAACTACGGATTCATGATTCCTGAATTGCTGGCAACCTGGGACACCGCACCATGCGCGAAATCAATCTGGACCGTCTGCGCACCCTGCTGACGGTGGCCGACCTGGGCTCATTCGCCGCCGCCGCCAAGGTGCTGCACCTGGCGCCGCCCACGGTGACGCTGCATGTGGCGCAGCTCGAAGAACGTCTGGGAACTCGTCTATTGCACCGCGCACCGGCCGGCGTCACCGCCACATCGGCCGGCAGCCTGCTGATAGACAAGGCGCGCCAGCTCCTGGCCGAGGCCGACGATCTCCTGCAGACCGTGCAGCGCCAGATCGCCACGCGCGGGGGCCGCGTGCGCCTGGGCGCCTCCACCGGCGCACTCGCGCACCTCTTGCCCCAGGCACTGGAAACCCTGGCCGCCCGGCATCCCGAGATCGACGTGCAAGTGGCGGTGATGACCAGCGAGGAAGCCCTGGCGCGCCTGGCTGCCGGCAGCCTGGACATCGGCATCGTTGCCTTGCCGCAGCCCGTGCTGCGCGGGCTGCAGGTGCAGGCCTGGCGCCAGGACCCCGTGCTGGCCTTCATCCCGGCCGCCTGGAAGCCTCCGCGGCACATCACGCCCGCCTGGCTTGCAGCCCGTCCGCTGATCGCCAACGACCGTGGCACCCGGCTGTCGCGCCAGACTGCCGAATGGTTTGCCGCAGGCGGCGCCCGGCCGCAGGCACGCATCGAGCTGAACTACAACGACGCAATGAAGAGCCTGGTGGCGGCGGGCTACGGCGCCGCGCTGCTGCCCCATGAGGCCGGCGCACCGCAGCCTGACCCCCGCATCACCACGCGGCCCCTGCGGCCGGCACTGTCAAGGGCGTTGGGCATCGCGCATCGCAAAAGGCCGGATGACGACGCGACGACGGTGACGATTGAGGTTTTGATGGGGATGCGGGGGCGTTGACTTTGCTGATTGATGCCTGATTGACAGCAGGAATCCATAGAGCCGATGAGCGGACTGGAATAAACCTCGGCTTCATCCCAGTCCGTTTCGGTGCCTTGTTGATGCGATGGCACCATCACCGGCTTGACACTACGCTGGAATGAAAACGCCTATCGCGTCAACATTTGTGCCGGAACGACCAAAGAATCCACCCGCTGCTTCAGCAGGAATGGGGCCGAAGGGTTTCCCTCCGTCGCCTCCGTAGGGGCCGTAGGACTTCTTGTTGGTGGTAATGGTCAGGGAATCAATTCGACTTCCGCTTCGCCCTTGTATCGTAACGATGTGCTCGTTGCTGCCAAACTCGATCACAGTTTCTTCGCCGCCCCCGCCACCATGGCGTGCACCAGTGAGTTGTGTTCCGTCTGTCAGAAGCCATGTGGTTTGGATGGCATCGACTCTGGCTCCATGCCTGATCGAAATCCTCACAATTCGAACCACTTGGGTCAGATCATCGGAAAATTCGTCTCCACCCTGACCGCCGACTTGTTGACTTTTCTTGTAAGGCATATAAATCTCCGTTGTCAATCGCCCTTGGTTTTTTGGCTTCTACGGGGCGATGTTCATAGAAGCGTAAGGCTCGAAAGCCAGAAGCTGGATTCAATGATTGGCCGAATGGCGACAATGGCCGTAGTGCGCTTCCAGTGCAGATGAGGTGCGGTTGAAAAGAGTACGCTCTGACGTTCATTGACCAAACGATCCCTCCGAAATGCGCGAAGTCAACACGATTTGATTTCTGGATCTCAATAGCGGTACATCCAGTTTTTCGTCCTGTCATTGCGATCGCCATGGCAATATTTGCCACTGCCATCATCAGAGGTCTTCAGGCCATTCATTGCTGGCGTTTCATTCTGTCACATTGAATAAGCGGCGTCCATCGGAAGTTGTCAATTCAATCATTGGATTGAGAATGGCTTCTTCTTTTCAATGGTGGTGGTGCATTCTGATCGCATCAAATAGCTGCTGTACACACATTGCTGCCATTGCTCTCATTGCTCTCATTGCACCCATTGCAGCAATTGATGGCGGTGTGCGGTGGCAGTCTTGATAAAGCCGACAAGTTCGGACCACAGATGAGCAACCGCAAAGAGGCAAGTCCGCCATCGCGGCTCATGCACAGGCGCTGCCGACCCGAACCGGGCCTTCACCAGGTGCACCAAAGCAGGCCGCAGTGTCCAGGCTCCAGGCTCCCCGACATGATGGAAGTGCCGGGTTTCTTCAGACAGCCAGCGAGTCGGCAGGGGGCTTCGACCTGATATCAGGGACCTGCAGTTTTGCCACTTGACCTTCAACTCAACTTGAAGCTTAAGCTCCTTATCCTCTCATCACACAACATGCTGCAAGGATCGATATGCAAACCATTTTGGGCGCCAATGGCCAGATCGCTGTGGAGCTGGCGCGCGAGCTCCACCGCAACTACACCCAGAACCTGCGCCTGGTCAGCCGCAAGCCGCGCAAGGTGAACGATACGGACGAGCTGGTGTCCGCCGACCTGATGAATTCCGCGCAAACCCTGGAGGCCGTGCGTGGCAGCGAGGTCGTGTACTTCACCGCTGGCCTGCCACCAGACACCGAGTTATGGGAGGGGCAATTTCCTGCCATGCTGCGCAACGCGCTCGATGCCACGCGGGCAGCGGGGGCCAAGTTTGTCTACTTCGACAACACCTACATGTACCCGCAAACCGCGCAGCGGCAGACCGAGGAAACCGCCTTTGCCCCGGTGGGCCGCAAGGGGCGCGTGCGCGCCTTGATGGCCGAGATGGTGCTGGCCGAGATGCAGCGCGGCGATATCCCCGTCGCCATTGCCCGCGCGCCAGAGTTCTACGGCCCCGGCAAAACCCAAAGCATCACCAACACCCTGGTGATCGGCCCGCTCAAGGCGGGCCAGAAGGCCAAAGTGCCGGTGCGTGACGACAAGCTGCGCACCCTGATCTGGACGCCCGATGCAAGCCGCGCCATGGCAGCCATTGGCAATGCGCAAGATGCGTATGGCCAGACCTGGCATCTGCCTTGCTGGGACGAGCGGCTGACCTATCAGGCCTTTGTGAACCTGGCGGCTGCAACCTTTGAGGTTGAGCCGCGCTACAAGGTACTGAGCCACCTGGCCATGGTGGTTGCTGGCTGGGTCTCCAAGCCCGTGCGCGAACTGCGTGAACTGCTGCCACGCTACGCGCACGACAATGTGTTTGATTCGTCCAAGTTCAAGCGCCGCTTTCCCGACTTTGCTGTCACCAGCTACGCACAGGGCCTCAAGCACATCGCGCAGGAGTCATCATGAGCACGCCACGTATCTTGCATGTCGTCACCAATGTCGCTCATTACGACGACCCTGCGCACGCCACAGGGCTGTGGCTGTCGGAGCTGACCCATGCCTGGGATGTGTTTGCTGCGCAAGGGTATCTGCAGCAACTGGTGAGCCCGCTGGGTGGCGCCGTACCGCTGGAGCCGCGCGCACTCCAATGGCCGCACTTCGATGCTTCGGCCAAAGCCTGGCTCGATGATCCCGCGCGCATGGCCCTGCTGGCGAACACTGCGGCACCTGCCGATATCGATGCGAACGATTTCGATGCCATCTACTTCACCGGAGGGCATGCGGTGATGTGGGATTTTCCCGATAGTGCGGGGCTGCAGCGCATCACACGCAGCATCTGGGAGCGAAGTGGCATCGTTGCATCGGTTTGCCACGGCTACTGCGGCCTGCTCAATACGCAGCTCAGCGACGGCTCTTTGCTGGTCGCGGGCAAACAGGTCACGGGTTTTTCATGGACGGAAGAAATCCTGGCCGGAGTGGCCCGGTCCATGCCCTACAACGCCGAGCAGGAGATGAAGATGCGCGGTGCGCGCTATCAGAAAGCCTTGCTGCCTTTTATGTCGTATGTGGTGGCCGATGGCCGCCTCATCACCGGGCAAAACCCGGGGTCGGCCAAAGCGACTGCAAAGCAGGTGGTGCAGGCTTTGGCAACGCGCTAGGGCCGCGCTCCAAACTGGTGCAGGCCTATGCCGCGCTTGCCCGCTTCTTGTGTCCGGTGCGCATGAGCTTGCCCATTTTTTCTTCGGCCGCTGCTTCAGAGGCCAAGGATTCGGATTGCTGGGCCAGTACATGGGAGAGCACACGGCGTGCGTTGTCATGGCAATCCATGTTGTCTGGCCGCGCTTCAATATCGGACAACAAAGCCTGCAACTGCTTTTTGCTGGTCTGCAGCTTTTTCTCCATGGCCTTGATATCGGCAATTTTTTGGCGCAGCGCGCCTACGACGGCCTCATGGTCCCAGCCTTGCAGGCCGGGCGGCAAGAGTGCACGAATTTCATCCAGGCTGAAGCCCACCCCTTGCGCAATCGCAATCAGCTCCAGCATCTGCACCATCTCAGGCGGATAGCTGCGGTAGCCATTCAAGCCACGCTCAGCCGCTTGCAGCAGGCCGCTTTGCTCATAAAAACGAATGCGTGATGTGGACAGGCCTGTGCGTTTGCTCAGTTCGCCAATGTTCATACGTGACCTCGGCAGGGATGCCTTGACCTTCAATAAGACTTGAAGCTTATCGTACTCGCAAGCCCTTCGCTCCAGCGGCAATTTGCGGCGAGCGCAACGTGCAAGCGAGGCAACCTGACGCAGCTCGGTCAGCCGCTGACCAGCCTGCACGCCTGCTTTGACTGCCGTGGCTACCGTATCTGCCGGGTGTCATGGCCCCGTGGAAGCCGCCGCTTGCGCAATAGACCCCTGCGCGCGAACTGTATGGATGGACAGTAGAATTTCGGGCTCGATAGTTTCCACAAGGGAAGGGTCTGGACATGTCCGCAGAACTCGAACAAGAAGTCGTCTCAATCTTCGAAGACCGCCTTTGGCATCACAACGGCTGGGAGGCCCGCGTCATCAAGAATGAAGACGACGATGGCTGGGCCGTTGCCATGACCCAGGACGGCCAGGCGGAGCCAAGCCTGGTCGGCCCGTGGACCATGGGCCGCGACAAGAAAAATCCCAAGCCGCTGGACGTTTCCGCTTTCAACACACTGGTGAAGACGGCGCACGAGGTGATGCGCCGGCATGAGCAGCATCTGGCAGCGCAGTTGCACAAGGATGTGCAGATCATGGTGGGCGGGTTACGCGTGACCGTCTCTCTGGATATCGAGCCCGATGAGGACAATCCCAGCGCCACGCTCACCGCCACTGCCGCCGACGGCAGCGAGCTGGCCAAGGTGGGAGTCAGGCCAGACCATCAGCTCACCCGGACGTCTGCGCAAGCGTGGGCAGAGGCAGGCTACCCCCGTCCCAGCGAGGACTGAGCCGCAGGCAAGGCCTGGGAATCAGGGGGCGGTTTCACAGCTGCCTTCCAAGGCGGATATGCGGCTTTGCGGCTTTGCCACACGCTCTAGATGTGCAGCATGGCCAGCCCGCCCACGCCAAGGCCCAGCGCTGCCACGCCGAGCATGGCGTATTCCAGCCATTTCTTCTTGGTCAGCAGCGCGATGGCTGCAAGGGCAATGGCGACCTGCAGCGCGGTGGTGGCCTGCGCCCAGCGGTGATGCAGGTGCATCTGCATCTCGGATTTCTCGTCCCATTGCCGGGCCTCGGCTTCCAGGCGGTCGGCATCGCGCTTGATGTCGTCCTTTTCCTTTTCGTAGCGCTCCACCTTGGCCTGGTAGGCCGCCCGCCTGTCCTCCGTGGTCGCCAGATCACGCGCGAACTCGGACAGCGATTGCTTGGTGCTCTTGGCCTGGAAGAAGGCCCACTGGTTGGCCGCTTCGGTCTTCTTGATGGCTGCGTCGTTCTTGTACAGCCCGGCATTGGCCTGGGTGGCGCCGCCCATGTACGCGAAGATGGCGCCCACCGTGGCGATGACTGCCGTGCACATGGCGATCTGGTTGGTCAGGCTGCCGCCGCCGATGCCGTGATGGGCGGTGTGGCCATGCTCGCCCTGGGCAGCATGTTCGAGTTCGTGATCGTGTGGGCCGTGGACGTGAAAGCCGCCGGAAGACATAGGTGCCAATTCCTTGATGCAATGGGGTGGCGCATTATGGGGCCGGCCTGGCGGCAATCCAGGGCTCCAGAATGTGCGGGGCGCATGGCCCGCTTGGAGGTCAGCGCCTTGGCTGACGGCCTGCAGATGAGGGAGTGGGATCAGGCGGAAGTCGCGCGGTGCGGCAGCGCTGCGAGCAGTATTTGACCTCGTCCCAATCACGTGCCCATTTTTTGCGCCATGTGAACGCAAGACCGCAGCACGCACACAGCTTGGAGGGAAGGTGGGGCTTCTTGTGCATGGCGCGGGCGTTCCTGTGGTTCAGCGCGTCAGCGTGGCCAGGGCGCGCCGGGCCAGCGCCCGTCCGCTGAGCCAGGCGCCTTCGACGCCTGCGCCGCACATCCAGTCGCCGCACAGGCCCAGGCCCGCAGGCGCATCCCACCAGCAGCGGTTGACCAGGTGCGGCGCCGGCAGCGCATAGCGCCAGCGGTGGGCAGTGACGCGCAGGCCGCCTGGCAGAGAGTCGGACAGAGAGCCGGCCAGGGCCTCGAATGCCTGCAGCAGTTGCCGGGCCACGGATTCAGCGTCCGATTCGATGTGATCCTGGCTCCACCGTGCACTGGCATGCAGTACCCAGGTCTGCTGCCCTTGTTGCCCTTGCCGCCCTGGCTTGGCGCTGTCGCGTGCCACCCAGCACAGCGGGCCATCCGTGATTTCTGCCGCATCCCAGTCCAGCGGCAGGGGGGCGTCGGTGCGCAGCATGGCCACCCAGCAAGGCTGCATGCGTGCGCTGGCGGCCAGTGCCGCAGCATAGGGCGAGACCGGCTCCAGCAAGGCTGCCGCCTGCGGTGCAGGCACTGCCAGCACCAGGGCGCAGTATTCCGGCCCCATCTGCCCTTGTTCGGCACAGTGCACTGTCCAGCGGGCAGGCCCGTGCTGCAAATGCTGCACCGTGGCCTGCAGGTGCAGCCGTACGCCATGCCCCTGCTGTCCAAGCCGCTGGACAAGAAACGCTGCGGGAGAGGTCATGCGCGGCACGCCCACCCAGCGGTCGGGGCCTGCCTCTGCGGGCACCGCGTCTGTGCCCTGCAGGCGCACTGCGCGCGGACGCCAGGCGGCGACAACGCCGTGCTGCTCCCACTGGCGCACCTCCTGCACAAACTCCGGGTCCTGGGCTGCAAACGATGGGGCGCCGTGATCGCACTGCCACGCACCCTGCGGATCCTGCGCGCGCCGTGTGCTCATGCGCCCGGATGGGCCTCGGCTTTTCTCGAAGATATCCACGCGGCAGCCAGCCTCGGCCAGCAACTGTGCGCAGGCCAAACCCGCCATTCCTGCGCCGATCACCGCGACGGGGGGCAGGCTGTTCACAAGGCCTCCTGGCTGCGCGCTTCCTGGTGCCGATCATGGCTGACCCAGATCAGCGCGCTGGTATCGACGCCCAGTTCCCCGGCCTTGGCGACGATGGATTGCAGCGTCTGCGGGGGCAGTTTCGGCTCCCTGGCCAGTATCCAGCAGTACTGCGTGTCCGGCCCGAGGACCAGCGCCCAGCGGTAGTCAGGGTCCAGGGCGGCCACATGGTAGCCGCCGTAGAACGGGCCGAAGAAGGAGACCTTGAGCGAAGCCGTGTCCGGCTTGCCCGTGAACAGGGCCTTGCCGACGGCGCGCTGCCACTGGCCCCGGGGCACGGAAAACCCCCGGTTCACCACCTTCACGCTGCCGTCTGCCTGCGGCGTGTACTCGGCGGTCACATCGGTCATGCCCCGCTCGAAACCATGGTCCAGCCGTGCCAGTTCGTACCACAGGCCCTGGTAGCGCTGCAGGTCGAACGGTGAGACGGGCGTGACCGAGCCTGGCGGGCGCATGCTGGCGCAACCGCTGGCCAGCAGGCCGGCGCCAAGGGCCGCTGCCAGCAGGGTGCGCCGCCTGGCGGTGAAGACAGGGCGGGGGGCGGGAAAGTTCATGCGTATGTCCTTGGTGTTCTTGTCGTCTGCCGCCATCGGGCGACCAGCGGTTGCAGATCCGTGAGATGGCGCACCGGCGTGATGCCCGCGACCGGGCTGGAATAAAGCGCCGGGCATGCTCCACCGGCCCACAACTCGATGGCCGGCGGCAGGTGGCTGCGCAGCTCGCCCAGGCAAGCCTGCGCCATCGCTCCGTTGTGCGCGCTGCTGAAGCTCAGCCCCACGATGTCGGCGCGATGCGCCCGCGCGGCCTGTGCCACGTCGCCGATGGGCGTCTGGGTGCCCAGCGATACGCAGTTGCAGCCTTCCAGGGTCAGCAGGGCTTCGACCATGAGCAGCCCAAGTCCATGCATCTCCTGCGGCAGCGTGGTCAGCAACACCTTGGGCGCGGGCGGCGGGGAAGGCGGGACGAGCGAGGCGATCGCCTGCCTCAAGACGCCGGTGAGCACCTCGGTGTACAGGTGCTCTTCGAACACTTCAAAACGCCCCTGTGCCCAGAATTCGCCGACCGCCGTGGTCAGCGGGGCCACGAGCGTGGTCACGAAACCGGCCAGGCCCATGCGCGACTGGGCCAGGCTCAGGCAATGCCTGAGCTGGGCGGGATCATGTGCGGCAATGGCGTTGAGCATGGGTGCGAAGCGGTCAGAGTCTGCTGCATTCTCTGAATTTGTCCTGGACAAATTCATGGCTGGCGAGGTGTCGGCGCGGGCCAGCAGCGCCTGCAGGCCGTCCAGATCCACGCCCATCAGCTTGCTGGGGCGCAGCCCCGTATCCATGAGCCGCCGGATCAGGGTCAGTTGTCGAACCTGGTCTGCCGGGTAGCGGCGATCGCCTGCCGAATCCCGTTCAGGCCTTGGAAAGCCGTAGCGTCTTTCCCAGACACGCAGGGTGTCCTTGGCAAGTCCGGTCTCGCGTTCGACGGCCGAGATGGGCAGCCCGGGGCCAGGCGCCAAAGGCAGGGGGTCAGAAAGTGGCGTCATTGATCTGAAGGGAACAAAACGTCCGGCCATGGCCGGAATGTTTTGAGGGATTTTGCGAATTGTCTAGGACAAAAATATGTTTTGTCCAATATATTACATAGAGAAACAAAGCACAGGCCCGCTGGCCGCCACCCGGCAGCCGCTGGCGCGAGTGCTCTGTAGATCCCGGCCAGGAGATGACTGCCCCAGGCGCAGGCGAGGCTTGACATCGTGATCGCCGCGCCCGTGTGCAGTCTTTCCGGCTACGCAGTCCGTACCGATGATCATCATGAATTTGTCCAACTGGCCACTGGCCCGCCGTCTCGCAGCTGCCTTCGCATGCGTCATCGCCATTTTTCTTCTTGTCATCGCGCTGGCCGTGAGCAGCCAGGCCCGGCTCAAGGAGGCCCAGCAATGGAACGAGCACACCTTCAAGGTGATGTCCCAGGGACAGCGCATGCTCACGGGCATGGTCAACATGGAGACGGCCTCGCGGGGCTATCTCCTGTCGGGCGACTCCCGTTTTCTGGCCCCCTGGGACGAAGGGCTCAAGGAGTTCGAGGCCTCCTGGCAGGAGGCCGTACGCCTGACCGAGGACAACCCCGCCCAGCAGCGCCGGCTCGACGGAATCCGGCTGCGCCACCGTGAATTCGTGCAGGCGGTGCAGCCGCTGCAGGCGCTGCGGCGGCAAGTCCAGGACGGCACGGCGACGGTCGAGGATCTGGTTCGCGAGTTCTCCCTGGGGCGCGAGAAGGCGGCCATGGATGGGCTGCGCGCACTGCAGGCGGACCTGGTGCGGGAGGAGGAGCAGCTCATGGCCGAGCGCCTGACGCGCACCGAGTCGCTGGCGGCAATGACGCTGGCGTTCGAGCTGGGGGGCGCGCTGGTGGCCGTCGTGCTGGCCGCCTTGCTGGGCACCTGGGTCACGCGCTCCATCACCGGCCCCATCGGCCGGGCCATCCAGGTGGCACGTGCGGTGGCATGCGGGGATCTGACGCAGCGGGTGGAGGCCACCACCCACGATGAAGTGGGGACCCTGCTGCGCAGCCTCGGCGAGATGAGTGATGCGCTATCGCAGGTCGTAGCCGTCGTGCGCAGCGGCAGCGAATCCGTGGCGAGTGCAAGCACCCAGATTGCCCAGGGCAACACCGACCTGTCCTCGCGAACCGAGAGCCAGGCCAGCGCGCTTGAGCAGACGGCGGCCTCGATGGAGCAGCTCGGAGCGACCGTGACCCAGAACGCAGAGGGAGCGGGCAAGGCCAACGCGCTCGCGCAGCAGGCCAGCGGCGTGGCCGGGCAGGCGGGCGAGGTGGTCACCCAGGTCGTGGACACGATGAAGGGCATCAGTGAAAGTTCGCGCCGCATCGCCGACATCATCAACGTCATTGACGGCATCGCGTTCCAGACCAACATCCTGGCGCTGAACGCTGCGGTGGAGGCTGCACGTGCCGGTGAACAGGGCCGCGGCTTCGCTGTAGTGGCCTCCGAGGTCCGCAGCCTGGCCGGCCGCAGCGCGGCGGCGGCCAAGGAGATCAAGGCCCTGATCTCCGACAGCGTCGAGCGGGTCGAGCAGGGCTCTGTGCTGGCCGACCGCGCGGGGGGCACCATGGCTGAAGTGGTGATGAGCATACGCAGCGTCACCGACCTCATGGGCGAGATCAGCGCGGCTTCTGCCGAACAACGCAGCGGCGTGGCACAAGTGGGTGAGGCGGTCACGCAGATGGACCAGGCGACACAGCAAAACGCGGCCCTGGTGGAGGAAATGGCGGCGGCAGCCACGAGCCTGCGCCAGCAGGCGCATGACCTTGTGCAGTCCGTGAGCGTTTTTCGCCTGGGGCCTCAGGCGCAGGGTTGAGGCAGGGTTGGCGCAGGGGTGAGGCAGGGTTGATGCACCGGGTGAAGACACGGTGCGGGACCCTGGGAGAGCGGGCCCCTCTACAGGAGCCGGAGCATCAGCCGCTGCTGCCGTCCTGCCCGGGGCACCGGCCGGCGTTCAAACAGTTGCGCCATGGCCCGGGAGGGCCGGAGCCCGCAGGTCGCGCCATCCGGTTTTCCGAACGGCGCCTGCATTTCATTGTTCGGATTTCCGTTCCACCTTATGCATAAAAGTAAGGTCGATATAGGCGAATCAAGCAGTTAGCGCGCGGCGCAGGTGCCGGATGCGGCTGGCACGGTCTGTGCACTGTCAGGCGCAGGCCACGTGCGTCGTGGTTGTGTGTGCAGGGAGACAAGCCCGTCTTCGCAATGGCATCCGGCAGAGGCCCGGGGGCTGCGGCGGACCGGGCTCGCTTGCAAGACCGAAATACGTCCAACGAAAAAATCCGCATGAAATTCAATCGCTTGACCACCATGGTGCTCGTGGCCATGGTCCTCGGCGTGCTGGTGGGCTATGCCTGCAACAGCTACGCGCCCACGCCCGAGGCCGCCAAGGAAATCGCCAGCTACTTCGGCATCCTCACCGATGTCTTCCTGCGCATGATCAAGATGATCATCGCGCCCCTGGTGTTCGCCACCCTGGTGTCGGGCCTGGCCAACATGGGCGACGCCAAGGCCGTGGGCCGCATCGGCGGCCGCGCGCTGGGCTGGTTCATCGTGGCCTCGTTCTGCTCGCTGGCCATCGGCCTGATCTATGCGAACGTGCTGCAGCCCGGCCATGGCCTGAGCGTGGCCCTGCCGTCGTCGGCCGAAGGGCTGAACCTCAAGACCTCGGCGCTGAACCTCAAGGACTTCATCGCCCACGTGTTCCCCAAGAACATCTTCGAGGCCATGGCGACCAACGAGGTGCTGCAGATCCTGGTGTTCGCGCTGTTCTTCGGCATTGCGCTGGGCAACCTGCACAACCAGGCCGCGCGTTCCATGGTGGGCCTGATGGACGAAGTGGTCCACATCATGCTCAAGGTCACCGACTACGTGATGCGCTTCGCCCCCGTGGGCGTGTTCGGCGCCGTGGCCGGCACCATCACCATCCATGGCCTGGGCATGCTGTCGGTGTTCGGCAAGTTCATGCTGTGCTTCTACCTGGCCCTGGCCACGCTGTGGGTGCTGCTGATCGTGGCCGGCTACGTCGTGCTGGGCCGTGACATCTTCCGCCTGCTGAACCTGATCCGCGGCCCGCTGCTGGTGGGCTTTTCCACGGCCAGCAGCGAATCGACCTATCCCAAGCTGATGGAGCAGCTGGAGAAGTTCGGCATCAAGCCGCGCATCATCGGCTTCGTGCTGCCGCTGGGCTACTCGTTCAATCTCGATGGCTCCATGGTCTACACCACCTTCCTGGCCATCTTCATCGCCCAGGCCTACGGCATCGACATGACACTGACGGCCCAGATCACCATGCTGCTGGTGCTGATGGTCTCCAGCAAGGGCATTGCCGGCGTGCCGCGCGCCTCGCTGGTGGTGGTGGCCGCCGTGCTGCCCATGTTCGGCCTGCCCGAGGCCGGCATCCTGCTGATCCTGGGCATCGACCATTTCCTGGACATGGGCCGCACGCTGACCAATGTGCTGGGCAATGCCATTGCCACGGCCGTGGTGGCCAAGTGGGAAGGCGCGGTCGATCCGAATGCCACCACGGACGACGACGAGTCGCTGCTGCCCATGGAGCACTCCCAGGAAGGGCGGCCCGCTGTCTCGGCCTGAGGCCCAGGCGGCGCTGGGGGGCACTGATAACATTGGTGCCTTCACCATGCCCGCCCGCCGCCCCCTGCGCCAGCTCATCCTGCTTTTGCTGTGGCTTGCCCTGAGCGGGCTGAGCGGCTGGGGTGCGTACCTGATGGCGCAGCGGCTGGGCATCGCCGATCTGCGTGCCACGGGCATGCACCGGCTGGAGCTGTACGGCGCCAGCCTGCAGCGCGAGATCGGCAAATACGCCTTCCTGCCCGACGTGCTGGCACTGGAAGGCAATGTGCAAAGGCTGCTGGCCGAGCCCGGCGACGAGCAGCTCACCAACCGCGTCAACGCCTACCTGGAGCAGCTCAACGACCGCGCGGGCACGCTGACCGCCTACCTGGTCGATGCGCGCGGCCATGTCGTGGCCTCCAGCAACTGGCGGCGCTCCGACAGCTACCTGGGCGAGGACCTGAGCTTTCGCCCCTACTACCGCACGGCCATGGCCACGGGCAGCGCGCGCTTCTTCGGCATAGGCACCACGCGCGGCGAACCCGGCTACTACCTGGCCTCCACCCTGGGCGACGACACCCACACGCTGGGCGTGGCCGTGGTCAAGGTCAGCCTGGACCAGCTGGAGCAATCGTGGTCCACGGTGGAGGCGCCCGTGCTGGTGGGCGACGAGAACGGCGTCGTCATCCTGGGCACGGTCTCCGACTGGAAATTCACCACCTTGCGCACGCTGGACGAGGGCACGCGCGCCGCCTTCGACCACACGCGCCAGTACAACCGCCGCGCGCTGGAGCCGCTGGGCCTGCAGGTGCTGCGCGACCTGGGCCAGGGCGCGCGCCTGGTGCGCATTGCCCGCCATGGCGAGGAATCGCCGGGCTCGGTCTACCCGGTCAGCGGCCGCTTCCTGGCCCAGTCGCGCCAGCTGCCGGGCACGCCCTGGACGATCACCGTGCTCTCGCACCTGGAGCAGGTCGACCAGCTGGCCCAGAGCCGCGCGCTGGCCGCAGCCGTGGGCGCGGCCTTTGTGCTGCTGCTGGCCATGATGGTCAACGAGCGCCGCCGCCACCTGCGCGACCGGCTGGCCGCGCGCGAGGCGCTGCAGGCCGCGCACGACGAGCTCGAGCGCAAGGTGGAGCAGCGCACGGCCGACCTGTCGGCCGCCAACGAGGCGCTGCAGGCCGAGGTGGCCGAGCGCACCCACGCCGAGGCCACGCTGCGCGCCGCCCAGGACGAACTGGTGCAGGCCGGCAAGCTGGCCGTGATAGGCCAGCTGTCCACGGGCGTGGCCCATGAACTCAACCAGCCGCTGACGGCGCTGCGCACCCTGGCCGGCAACAGCCAACGCTTTCTGGAGCGCGGCGATACCGAAACCACGCGCGTGAACCTGGAGCGCATGGCGCAGCTGGCCGACCGCATGGGCCGCATCACGGGCCAGCTGCGCAACTTTGCGCGCAAGTCCAGCGGTGCCAGCCAGGCCGTGCCGCTGGCGCGTGCCCTGGACAATGCGCTGGCCGTGCTGGAGTCGCGCGTGGCCGAGACCGGCGCCCGCATCCTGAGCGATGACGGCGTGCCCGAGGCCGTGGCCTGGTGCGACCGCAACCGCATCGAGCAGGTGCTGATCAACCTGATCAACAATTCCCTGGACGCCATGCGCGGCCAGCCCGCGCCCTGCCTGGAGCTGGCCTGCGCCGTGGCCGATGGCCGCGCCCAGGTCACCGTGCGCGACCACGGGCCGGGCCTGAGCGAAGCGGCGCAGGCCCATCTGTTCCAGCCGTTTTTCACCACCAAGGAAGAGGGCGTGGGCCTGGGCCTGGGGCTGGCGCTGTCGGCCGGCATCGTGCGTGAATGCGGCGGCACGCTGACGGGCAGCAACCATCCGGGCGGCGGCGCCGTCTTCACGCTGAGCCTGGCCCTGGCTCCCTCCACACCCTCTGCCGACACACCATGACCGACGCCCTCAAAGTCCTGATCATCGAGGATGACCCCGACATCGTGCTCGGCTGCGAGCAGGCGCTGCAGCTCGAAGGCATCGCCTGCGAAAGCGTGGGCAGCGCCGAGCAGGCGCGCCGGCGCCTGTCGCGCGACTTCGCGGGCATCGTGGTCAGCGACATCCGCCTGCCGCGCATGGACGGCATGGCCTTTCTGCGCGAACTGGTGGCCATGGACCCGGAACTGCCCGTGGTGCTGATCACCGGCCACGGCGACATCTCCATGGCCGTGCAGGCCATGAAGGACGGCGCCCAGGACTTCATCCAGAAACCCTTCGCCCCCGAAACCCTGGTCGGCGCCGTGCGCCGCGCCCTGGAGCGCCGCCGCCTGGTGCTGGAGGTGCGCGCGCTGCGCCAGCAACTGCAGCAGCGCGACAGCCTGGAGCACCGGCTGATAGGGCGCGCGCCCAACATGCGCCAGCTGCGCCAGATGCTCACGGGCCTGGCGCAAAGCGCGGCCGATGTGCTGATCCAGGGCGAGACCGGCACGGGCAAGGAACTGGTGGCACGCTGCCTGCACGAAGCCAGCGCGCGGCGCGATGGCAACTTCGTGGCCGTCAACTGCGGCGGCCTGCCCGACACGCTGTTCGACAGCGAAATGTTCGGCAGCGAGGCCGGCGCCTATACCGGCGCGGGCAAGAAGCGCATCGGCAAGCTGGAGCACGCCAGCGGCGGCACGCTGTTCCTGGACGAGATCGAGAGCATGCCCGTGCCCATGCAGATCAAGCTGCTGCGCGTGCTGCAGGAACGCGTGCTGGAGCGCCTGGGCTCCAACACCCTGATCCCCATCGACTGCCGCGTGATCGCGGCTACCAAGGTGGATCTGCTGGAATTGAGCCGACAAGGCCTGTTCCGCGCCGACCTCTACTACCGCCTGAACGTGGCCACCGTCTCGCTGCCGCCGCTGCGCGAGCGGCGCGAGGACGTGCCGCTGCTGTTCGAGCATTTCGCGCTGCAGGGCGCGGCGCGCCACCAGCGGCCCGTGCCCGAGCTGACCACCGCGCGCGTGCAGCAGTTGCTGGGCTATGACTGGCCCGGCAACGTGCGCGAGCTGCGCAACGTGGCCGAGCGCACGGTGCTGGGCATCGAGACCGGCTCGCCCCCCTTCGGCCAGCCGGCCGGCACCACCGCGCAGGACACCGCGCCCCGGCCGCTGTCCGCCACCGTCGAGGCCTTCGAGCGCGCCCTCATCGCCGACGCCCTGCGCCGCCACGGCGGCAGCCTGGCGCGCACGGCCGAAGCCCTGGGCAGCCCCAAGACCACGCTGCACGACAAGATCCGCAAGTACGGGCTGGATGGGTAGGGGCTGGTTGCCCGCCTCCAACCCGGATTTTCGGGAAACGGCTTGGCCTACCTGGATTCGTAGGACGGGCGCAGTGCCGCAATCGCCTTTTGAATCGCAGCGCGCACGGCGGGCCGGTCGATCACCTCGCCACAGTGCAGCACGGGCAATGGCTTGCCCTGCCTGGGACGGGTTTCGTCGCGCATGACGGCCATATCGCCGTTGGCGCCCTTGGTGCTCTCCCTCTGCACCTGTTCGGCAATGCCCGCCAGCACTTCGATATCCCCGTGCATGCGCTGCACGACAACGGATGCCCAGGCATCTCCTTGGTCCTTGAGATAGGGCTCAGTCTGTTGGGTCAGGCAGCTTGCGATGGCATAGCTTTCAACGTCGCGCTGCACTTGCGTGCGAGCGCCACCTGCGGGATTCGTGTCTGGGGTGCATCCGGCGATGACCAGACCACATGCCAGCAAAGCCATGCGCATCAAGTGAGCTCCCAAAATTCACCAAGTGAAGTTTTGATGGATGGGTTGTCCGGATTTGTGTAAGTGGAGTAGTTGTCATAGCCCGGTTCACGATAATGGACTCCATTCCATAAGGCGATATGACCTGTGGCGCCACTCCAGTTCACGCTGAAGGCAATGATGCCTTTCAGGCCGCGAAATTTGTCATCATATGGGCTGACGGCATCAGTGGATGGTTTGCCAAGTGATTTCAAAAGATAGGATCGAAAATCTGCTACGCCATAAATGATGCGAGAACCGTCTTTTGTTCCCAATGTCCGTGCACCAGCCGTACCCGCCAAGGCTGCGTTGATCGGCGCACCGGCCTTGTTGAAGGCAACGCTCAACCGGCTGGCACATGTGTTTCCATTGGGACCGAAGCCTGGTAAGTAGATATTTTTCTCGGCAGCACCACCCAGTTCTGTGTATAGATCTTTCATGGTCTTGAATCTGACGTGGTCAGGAAACTCCTGCCATAGCCGATGAAAATTTGGTTTGATCAAAATTAGCCTTTCGTTGCTATACGCCAATCTTCATGTCGATCCCGCAAAGTGATGGAGAGTGTCCGGGCTGGCTGCAATCGGGACGGGGGCTTACCACTCGCATTTTTCCCTTGATCGGCAGGCTGGCGTGCAGGTTTGCAATCCCCAATGGGGCGGATCGTTGTCTGGCGGCAAGCATCGTAACAATCTTCTGTCCGACCTTTTCTTTTTTGTTTCAGGTAATTACATCTATCTCGAATGGCCGCTGGAATGAAAGTAGGTCCCATTGAGTCTGGGCCTACTCCAGTGACTGATGGCGCGATTTCTCTGCAGTACGGGGCGTAAGCCTTTGAGGCCTGACGCCCCCAATTCCCTCAACCCCGCTCCCCGAACTCCACGCTTTTGCGCGTCCAGCGCCGCGCCTGCTCGCTCAGGCTCAGCCCCAGGCCAGGGCGCGTGGGCACGAGCATGCGGCCATTGGCGATTTCCAGGCGTTCGTTGAACAGCGGCTCCAGCCAGTCGAAGTGTTCCACCCAGGGCTCGTTGGCGCAGGTGGCGGCCAGGTGCACGTGCAGTTCCATGGCGAAGTGGGGCGCCAGGCTCAGGTGGGCCAGTTCGGCCTGGGCGGCGATTTGCAGGAAGGGCGTGATGCCGCCCACGCGCGGCGCGTCGGGCATGAGGAAGTCGGCGCTGCGGTGGCGTATGAGATCGCCGTGCTCGGCGGCGCTGGTCAGCATCTCGCCGGTGGCAATCGGCGTGTCGAAACGCGCGGCCAGCGCGGCATGGCCTTCGTGGTCGTAGGCGTCCAGCGGCTCCTCGATCCAGACCAGGTTGAACTCCTCGAAGACACGGCACATGCGCTGGGCCGTGGGGCGGTCCCATTGCTGGTTGGCGTCGACCATGATGGGCGCGGCATCGCCCAGGTGGGTGCGCATGGCCTCCACACGCCGTATGTCCATCGCGCAGTCGGGCTGGCCCACCTTGAGCTTGATGCCGCCAATGCCGCGCTCCAGCGAGGCGCTGGCGTTGCGCTTGAGCTCATCGAGCGGCGTGTGCAGAAAGCCGCCCGAGGTGTTGTAGCAGCGCACGGACTCGCGCTGCGAGCCCAGCAGCTTGGACAGCGACAGGCCCGCGCGGCGCGCCTTGATGTCGTACAGCGCCACGTCGAAGGCCGCGATGGCCTGCACGGCCAGCCCGCTGCGGCCCACGGAGGCGCCGGCCCAGCACATTCGCGTCCACAGCCGTGCGATGTCGTTGGGGTCCTCGCCCAGCAGGGTGGGCGCGATTTCGCTGGCATGCGCGAACTGGCCGGGGCCGCCTGCGCGCTTGGCGTAGCTCAGGCCCAGACCCCGGTGGCCGTCGCGGGTCTGGATCTCGGCGAACAGCATGGCGACCTCGGTCATGGGCTTTTGGCGGCCCGTGAGCACCTTGGCATCGCTGATGGGCCGGGCCAGGGGGAGGTAGCAGGACGACAGGCGTATCCACTGGATGCGGTCCTGGCTGGTGGTTTCGGAGAGCGCGGAAGAAGTCATGGCTGCGGGAGTGCGGTGGTTGGGAAAAGGACAGGGGCAGGCATCAGTCGATGCTGATCTTTCCGGCCTCGATGACCGTCTTCCAGCGCGCGTATTCCTGGCGCTGGAATTCGGCGAACTGTTGGGGCGTGCCGGCCACCATCTCGTAGCCGATGGAGACGAACTGCTCGCGCACCCGGGGATCGTTGAGCGCCTCGACAAAGGCCGCATGGGCCTTGTCGCGCAGCGCAGGCGGCAGGCCCTTGGGCGCGACGATGGCCTGCCAGGAGGCGACCTCCACGTTCTTCACCCCGGCCTCGGCCAGCGTGGGCAGGTCCGGCAGCACGGGCGAGCGGCGCGGGCTGGTCACGGCCAGGGCGCGCATCTTGCCGGCCCGGATGTGCTGGATCACGGCATTGATGTTCTGGAACGAG
This sequence comes from Delftia sp. 11MD, assembly GCF_050907895.1. Classification (NCBI taxonomy): domain Bacteria; kingdom Pseudomonadati; phylum Pseudomonadota; class Betaproteobacteria; order Burkholderiales; family Comamonadaceae; genus Delftia; species Delftia sp. 11MD. The sequence continues at coordinate 2,698,748 of NZ_CP194333.1, forward strand.
GCATCGACCTGGCCGCCGATCAGGTCGGCATGGGCGGGCGCGCCGCCCTTGTAGGGGATATGCACGCCCTGGGTGCCCGTTTGCTGCCAGAACAGTTCGGCCGTCAGGTGGTCGCTGGAGCCGTGGCCGGCCGAGGCAAAGCTCATCTTGCCCGGATGGGCCTTGAGGTGGGTGACCACGTCGGCCACGCTGTTGTGCGGCGAGCTTGCAGGCACGACCAGCACGTTGGGCGACTGCACGGCCACGGTGATCAGGTCGAAGTCCTTGAGCGCGTCGTAGGGCAGGTTCTTGATCAGGTGGGGCACGATGACCAGCGGGCCCAGCGAGGTGACGAGAAAGGTCTGCCCGTCCGCCGCCGCGCGCTGCACGACGGCCGCGCCGATGGTGCCCGTGGCGCCGGCCTTGTTCTCCACCACGAAGGACTGCCTGAGCTTTTCGCCCAGCCTGGGCGCCACGGCGCGCGCGACCTGGTCGGTGGAGCCGCCGGCGGGGAAGGGCACGACCAGGGTGACGGGCCTGTCTGGCCAGGCCTGGGCCGACGCAGAAAAAGCAGCGAGTGCGGCCAGGGCCAGCGCCATGGCACGAAGAATGTGATTCATCTTGTCTCCTGATTTGTGAATGACATCGTTGTCATTTCCGGGGAAATGAAAAAGCGCCGATGCCGTTTTGTAGATGCAAGGATTTGCGCTTTCAGCAAAATGATATCGTTGTCATTTTGGCTGTCAATCACGATTTCTGCGATGCAGGGCAGGCCTGGCGCCCGTGCGTGGAGGGCGGTCTGCTATCTTCAGGCCCGTCCCCGATACCCGCCCGCGATCGCGCTTGCCCATGAACACACCCACACCCCCCAGGCCTGCCACGCTGCACGACGTGGCCGAGGCGGCCGGCGTCTCGCTGATCACGGCCTCGCGCGCCCTGGGCAATCCTTCCATCGTTTCGGAGAAGACGCGCGAGCGCGTGCGCCAGGCCGTGGAGGCCACGGGCTATATCCCCAACCTGCTGGCGGGGGGGCTCAAGTCCAAGCGCAGCCGCATGGTGGCCGGCGTGGTGCCTGCGCTGTCGGTGTCGCAGTTCCTGCCCACGGTGCAGTCATTGACGGCCACGCTGGCGCAGGAGGGCTATCAGCTGCTGCTGGGCCAGACCTTCTACGACGAGCAGCGCGAGGAAGAGGTGCTCAACGCCATGATCGGGCGCCAGCCCGACGGCATTGTGATGATGGGCCTGGTGCAGTCCGACAAGGCGCGCGAGCGGCTGCGCAGGACCGGCATTCCCGTGGTGGAAACCTGGGACTTCAGCGACCGGCCGCTGGACATGGTGGTGGGCTTTTCCCACCTCAAGGTGGGTAGCGCGCTGGCCGGCTATTTCCTCTCGCACGGCCTGCAGCGCGTGGGCATGGCCACGGGCAGCGACCACCGGGCCCAGCAGCGGCGCGAGGGCTTTCTTGCAGCCTGGGGCCGCGAGGTGCCCACGGTCACCGTGTCCGCGCCCGGCAGCCTGGAGCTGGGCCGGCAGGCGCTGGGCCAGTTGCTGGCGCAGCAGCCTGATCTGCAGGCCGTGGTCTGCAGCTCGGACATGCTGGCCCACGGCATTTTGGTGGAAGCCCAGGCGCGCGGCCTGCGCGTGCCCGTGGACCTGGCCGTCTCGGGCTTCGGCAATGCCGATTTCGCGGCCCATCTGCTGCCGTCGCTGACCACCGTGCATGTGGACGGGCCGGGCATAGGCCGCCTGGCCGCCGAACTCGTGCTGGCCCGCTGCCAGGGCCGCAGTGCCGGGCGCTCGGCGTTCGACCTGGGGTTCGAGCTGATCGAGCGGGATTCGACCCGCCTGGCTTAGAGGCTCAGCACAGGGCAGCCGCCTGGCGCTCGGTCGCCAGCCCGAACAGGCTGCCCAGCACGTGCTGGATTTCATCAGGCGCCAGCTGCCTGGTCTCGGTGCCGCTGGCCGTGATGGTCTTGAGCGCGTCGCCCACCAGGATCATGCGGCCGGCCGGCTGGTGCAGCACCACCACCCGCTTTTGCACGAAGATGGCATCCGGGTGCGTGGAGTTCAGGTAGTTGGCGGGGGCGAAATCCACCCATTCCTGGGGCGACAGGTTGAAGGCGTACTGGTTGGCCCATTCACCGTCCACGCGGGCCTGCAGCAGGTATTCGCCCTGGTCGTCCAGGCTCAGGCGGAAGGTGTCGCCGTCCTGGCGGACCTCGGTGTCCAGCTCGTCCAGGGCCATGGGGGCGCGTATGCCGTAGCTGCCAAAGCCCAGGTCGCACAGCCAGCGCCGTCCCTGGACCTCGGCCACCAGGGCCATGTGGGTGCGGGGCCGGCGTGCCGGATAGAACATGGGCCGCGCCGCCACAAAGCGGTAGGCAATGCCCAGGGCCTGCAGCGCCATGGCGAACAGGCCGTTCACCTCGTAGCAGTAGCCGCCCCGGGCGCCGCCGAGGATCTTGCCCGCAATGTCTTCGGGCACCAGAGAGACGATCTTGCCGGCCTGCACGTCGAGGTTCTCGAAAGGCACCGCGAACAACTGGTGGCGCATCAGCGCATGCAAGGTGGCGGTATCGGCCTTGGCGGAGTCACCGGCACTGAAGCCGATGCGGCGGAAATAGGCCTGGAGATCGAAATTGCTGGCTTGCATGGGTTTCCTCGGGTTGCTTGATGGCTGCAACGATAAATCCGGGCAGCCAATGCCTGTATAAGCAGAATCCAAGAAAACTGACCTGTACAGATTGGCATGCCCACCAACAACGAACCCTTGCCCCAGTACCGCCGCATTGCCCAGGCCCTGCGCGAGACGCTGGCCTGTGGCGCACTGCGCCCCGGCGACAGGCTGATCTCCGCCCGCAGCCTGGCCGAGCGCGAACAGGTCAGCCTGCCCACCGCGCTGGAGGCGCTGCGCTGCCTGGAGGCCGAGGGCCTGATCGTCGCGCGCCCGCGCTCGGGCTACTTTGTGCGGCAGGCAACCGGCGGCGCGGCGCTGCAGGCGTCCCGCCCGTCGTCGCGCCCCGTGCCCGTGACCCTGTCGGCCCTGGCCCGCTCGCTGTTCAGCAGTCCCGACACGCGCCTGATCCCTCTGGGTGCGGCATTGCCCGATCCGGCCTGGCTGCCCACGGCCCGGCTGCAGCGCGCGCTGCAGACCGCCGGGCGCCGCCTGGACGCGCACGGGCAGACCTACAGCATGCCGCCGGGCCGCGCCGACCTGCGCGGCCAGATCGCAGCCCGGGCCGCGCAATGGGGTGCGCGCTTCGGCCCCGACGACCTGGTCCTGACGGCAGGCGCCACCCAGGCCGTGCGGCTGGCGCTGCGCGCCGTGTGCAAGCCCGGCGATGTCGTGGCCGTGGAGCGGCCCGCCTATTTCGGCAGCCTGCTGCTGCTGGAGGACCTGGGCCTGAAGGCGCTGGAGATTGCCACCGATCCCCGCGAAGGCCTGCTGCTGGAGCCGCTGGCCGAGGCCATTGCCCGCCACCGGCCGGCTGCCGTGCTGGCATCGCCCACCGTGCAGAACCCGCTGGGCGCCAGCATGCCGGTGGAGCGCAAGCAGGCCCTGGTGGCGCTGCTGGAGCGGGCGGGCATTCCCTTGATCGAAGACGATGTCTATGGCGACCTTGCGGGCGACGGCCAGCGCCCGCCGGCCTGCAAGGCCTTCGACGGCAGCGGCAACGTGCTGTATTGCGGCTCGGTGTCCAAGACCCTGGCGCCGGGCTGGCGCGTGGGCTGGATTGCGGCGGGTCGCTTCCATGCCCAGGTGCTGCAGGTGCGCCTGGCGGGCGACTGGGCCGGTGCGCCGCTGCTGGAAGCCGCCGTGAGCGAGGTGCTGGCCAGCGGCGACTACGACCGGCACCTGCGCCGTCTCAAGTCCCGCGTGCAGGCCGGGGTGCAGGCCGTCACGGCCAGGGTCGAGGCCAGCTTTCCGCCCGGCACCCGCGTCTCGGCCCCGCGCGCGGGCTTTCTGCTGTGGGTGGAACTGCCGCGCCAGGTCAATGCACTGGAGGTGCACCGCCGCGCGCTGGAGCTGGGCATTGGCGTCAGCCCCGGCCCGCTGTTCTCATCGCGCTCGGACCTGCCCAACCACCTGCGCCTGAACTGCGCCAACGAGCCCACGCCGCGCCTGCTGGGGGCCGTGGGGCAGGTGGGGGAGATATGCCGGGGTTTGGTCGAGGGTGCTGCTGCGCGGCAGGGGGCACAGGTCGGCCAGCCTACTTCTTCTCGCGCGGCACGCGCCCCATGAGGAAGAACTCGGGATTGGGCTGCATGCCGGCAAAGCTGGCCATGCGGTTGGACAGGCCGAAGAAGGCGGTGATCGCGGCGATGTCCCAGATGTCCTCGTCGTCGAAGCCATGGGCGTGCAGCGCCTCGAAGTCGGCCTCGCAGATTTCATGGCTGCGTTCGCAGACCTTCATGGCGAAGTCCAGCATGGCGCGCTGGCGGGCGCTGATGTCGGCCTTGCGGTAGTTGACCGCCACCTGGTCGGCCACGTAGGGCTGCTTTTCGTAGATGCGCAGGATGGCGCCGTGGGCCACCACGCAGTACAGGCACTGGTTGGCCGCGCTGGTGGTGGTGACGATCATCTCGCGCTCGCCCTTGGTCAGGCTGCCTTCTTCCTTGAGCATGAGGGCATCGTGGTAGGCGAAGAAGGCGCGCCACTCGGCAGGGCGGCGCGCAAAGGCCAGGAAGACGTTGGGGATGAAACCGGCCTTTTCCTGCACTTCAAGGATGCGGGTGCGGATGTCTTCGGGCAGGCTGGACAGTTCGGGCTGGGGGTAGCGGGCGGTGGCCATGTGTCTTGTCTCCTGGGTGTGGTGGTTGTCGTTGCGGTCCATGTTCGCATGGCCTGCGCTGCGCGGGGTGAACGCGCATGACAGCCTGCCTGCCGCCGAGGTTGCAGATTGCGCCCGGGCTCAGGCGGGCGCCATCTCCGGCTCAGGCCGTTGTGCAAACCAGTCGCCCAGAAAGCCGGTGAGCGCGCGGATCCGGGCCGACATCTCGCTGCGCGTGGCGTGCACCAGGTAGATGTCGGCCGCAGGCAGCTGCCATTGGGGCAGGACCTCGCGCAGCGCGCCTGCGGCCAGCGGCGCGGCCACGTCCCAGAGCGAGCGCTGCAGGATGCCGTGGCCGTCCAGTGCCCAGGTCAGGGCTGCAGCGCCATCGTTGGTGCTCATCACGCCGTTGACCTTGATGTTGTGCTCGCTCAGGCCCTGGCGCGTGCGGCGGCTCAGGCGCCAGCTGCCATAGGTTTCGTCGCTCTCGCGGATCACGATGCAGCGGTGGGCCTGCAGGTCCGCAGGCTGGCGTGGCTCGCCATGGGCGTTGAGGTAGGAGGGCGCGGCGCACAGCACGCGGCGGTTGGGCAGCAGCAGGCGGGCGGTGAGGCCGGAGTCGGGCAGGGCGCCAAAGCGCACCACGGCGTCAAAGCCCTGCTCGACCAGGTTGACGGGCCTGTCCGTCAGGTGCAGCTGCACTTGCACCTCGGGATAGGCGCGCGCAAAGGCCGACAGCGCGGGCGCCAGCCGCTGGCGGCCAAAGCCCAGCGTGCAGGCGATGGACAGCGGGCCGCGCGCCGTGGCGCGCGTGCCCGAGATGCTGCGCTCCAGCGCCTCCAGGTCGGCCAGGATGCGCGCACCGTCCAGCAGGTAGGCTTCGCCCTCGGGCGTCAGGTGGATGCGCCGTGTCGTGCGCTGCAGCAGGCGCACGCCCAGGCGCCGCTCCAGCAAGGACAGGCGGCGGCTGACGGCGGGCGGCGTCACGCCCATCTGCTGGGCCGCAGCGGCCAGGCTGCCTTCGCGGATCAGCAGCGAGAAGAAACGCAGGTCGGAAAAGCCGTCCATGGTGGATGCGGTGGATGGTTGATTCGTAAATTGAACTGATGGATCAATGCAATATTTTGCTATTTATGCAGCCTGGTTTACTGATTAGCATGGCAGGCTGACAGTCATGAACAACGTAGAAGGAATCTCCGGGATGCACACAGATCCATGGATGCCGGGCCTGCGCCAGCAGCGCATCACGGTCGATGACGGGGTGGAGATCAACGCCTGGGTGGGCGGCCAGGGGCCGGCCCTGCTGCTGGTGCACGGCCACCCGCAGACCAGCGCCATCTGGCACCGCGTCGCGCCCCGGCTGGCGCAGCAGTTCACCGTGGTGCTGGCCGACCTGCGCGGCTATGGCGACTCCTCGCGCCCGGCCGGCGATCCCGAGCATGTGAGCTACAGCAAGCGCACCATGGCCCGCGACCTGCTGCGGTTGATGGCGCGGCTGGGCCATGAGCATTTCAGCGTGCTGGCGCATGACCGGGGCGCGCGCGTGGCGCACCGGCTGGCCATGGACTATCCCGCCAGCGTGCAGCGTCTGGTGCTGCTGGACATTGCGCCCACGCTGGCCATGTACGAGCAGGCCGGCGAGGCCTTTGCGCGCGCCTACTGGCACTGGTTCTTCCTGATCCAGCCCGCGCCGCTGCCCGAGCGCCTGATCGAGGCCGACCCCGCCGCCTATGTGCGCGAGATCATGGGCCGGCGCAGCGCCGGCCTGGCGCCCTTCGATCCCCGGGCGCTGGCCGAGTACCAGCGCTGCCTGGCGCTGCCGGGCAGCGCGCACGGCATGTGCGAGGACTACCGCGCCTCGGCCGGCATCGACCTGGACCATGACCGCGAGGACCGCCGGCTGGGGCGCAGGCTGTCCATGCCGCTGCTGGTGCTCTGGGGCGAGGAGGGCGTGGTGCACCGCTGCTTCGATCCGCTGCGCGAGTGGCAGCTCGTGGCCGACGATGTGCGCGGCCGGCCGCTGGCCTGCGGGCACTACATTGCCGAGGAGGCGCCCGATGCACTGCTGGACGCGGCTCTGCCATTTCTGTTGCAGGCCGGGTGAGTGCGGTCATTGCTGGCTTTCGGGACTGCATTCAGGCAAGCCGGCAAAAAAGGGCAAAGAGGGCAAAGGTGCATTCGCACCATATCTGCGGAGACATAGCGTTCTCCATGGATTCAATTGGTATGCCAATCGTGTCCGGAAAAGGTAAGCAATTGAAAAAACCGCATGCCTGCTGCCCGCATGCAATGCCCGGGTCCCAATCCTTGAAAGCCGCTGGAGACAAGGCCTGGCAAGGGCTGGGCAACGCCTTGCGCCCATAGGGGACCACCGCACAAGGTGCAGGCGGGCCAATGCGCAGCCCATTGCCGATGCATGGTGAAACGCCGAACTGATACAGTCGCGCGGCCCGCCCGAGGGGGAGGGTCTTATTCATCACGGGATATTCACAATGAGCAACAAGAAAACCGCAGTGGCTGCTGCCGTGGCATTGGCCGTCGTGGCCTATGGAGGAACCACCTGGTATACGGGCCAAAGGGCCGAGTCCGGCTACAAGGATGCCGTGGCCGAATTGCGCAAGGTGCTGGGCGAGAAGGCCGTCGTGACCGACGAATACCACAAGGGATTCCTGTCGTCCCAGGCCAAGCTGGTGCTGCAGTGGCCTGCGGCTGGCGAGGCCGATGCGCCCGCCGCTGCAGACGCCGGCGCAGAAGCCGCCCCCAAGCCCGTGCGCCTGGTGGTGGACACCACGGTGCGCCACGGCCCGCTGGCCGGTGGCCGCCTGGCGGCAGCGGTGTCGGAGACGCGCTTTGCGCTCGACGGCCTGGACGAAAAGAGCCGCCAGACCCTGGCCAAGGCTGTCGCTCCCACGCTGACCAGCGTGCACCACTTCACGGGCGGCCAGGATGTGCGCCTGCTGCTGCCTGCAGGCGAGATGGGCGACAACGAAGTCACCATGCGCTGGCAGGAAATGGTGCTGGACACGGCCCTGGGCGGTGGCAGCGTCAAGGGCACCTGGCGCTGGCCCGAGGTGGCCCTGCTGGGCCTGCCCAGCCGCGACAAGTCCATGGGCGTGGAAGAGGAAGAGGGCGAGGAGGAGGAATCCGACAACGACGAGGCCATCGCCGCCCAGCCGGCCGCAGCGCCGGTGGAGCGCACCAGCATCGTGCTCACGGGCCTGGAAAGCAGCTTCGAGAACAAGGTCATCGACGGCCTGTGGGGCCTGGGCCCCGGCAAGGCCAGCGTGCGCATCGCCCGCTTCGGCATGAGCAGCACGCCCGCCGAAGGCGGCGAGGCCAAGACGCTGCTGGACCTCAAGAACGTGGACGGCAGCTCGGTCATCGAGTCCGACAAGACCACGCTGGGCATGACCACCCAGGTCAAGGGCACGGGCCGTATCGGCCCCATCGATTTCGAGTCCGTGGGCTACGAGGAAAAGATCCAGCGCCTGGACATCGAGGCGCTGCGCGGCTTCCAGCGCGTCATGGTCGAGGGCTACCGCAAGGAGGGCCTGGCCAAGGCACTGGAATCGCTGGAAGAGCAGGGCATGGGCGTGCTGATGCAGAACGCCCCGCGCCTGGTGGCGGCCCTGCCGGCCTACTCCATGAAGCTGCAGGCCACCTACCAGGGCCAGACCGGCCACCTGGAGTACGGCGCCGAAGTGCAAAGCGCGCCCACGCAGGAGCAGGTCGCCCAGGCCGGCTGGATGCCGGCGCTGCTCAAGACCTCGGCACTGCAGGCCAATGCCAGCCTGCCCAAGGCCTGGCTGGAGCCGCTGATCAAGGCATCGGGCAAGCCCGATGTCTCGGCCGAGGATGTGGAAGGCATGCTGGGCATGGCCCAGGCCACGGGCTATGCCCGCCTGGAAGGCGACAAGCTGGTCAGCGCGCTCAAGATGCAGGCCGGCCAGGTCACGCTCAACGGCAAGCCCATCGCCCTGCCCATGGGCGCGCTGCAGTAAGCGGCCATCCACCTTCGGGGCGTCGCCCCGGAAGGTGGTCTCAGGGATGCCACTGGCTGGCGCGCACCACGGGGGCCTGTGTGCTGGCGCTGCCCGCCAGCGCATAGGACAGCTGGTTGGCCGCCGCCACCACCGTCTGCGCCATGGCTTCCAGCCGGGCCTCGGGCAGGCGCGATGCCGGCCCGGAAATGCACACCGACCCCATCAGCCGCCAGTGCATGCCGAACACCGGCGCCGACACCGTGGCCACGCCCTGTTCGCGCTCGCCGATGGACCAGTGGTAGCCGCGCTGGCGGATCTGCTCGTACACCGGCCCCGGCTCGCCTGAAAACGCCAGGATCACGCGCCCCGGCGAGCCCTGGTCCAGCGGCAGCCCCTCGCCCATGCGCGCATGGTGGCGCAGCGCCTGCGGCCCTTCCACGCGCACGAGGCAGGTGCGCACATTGCCTTCGCGCACATAGAAGGCCGCGCTCTCGCCGCTGGCCTGCGTGAGCGCGCGCAGCGCGGGCTCCAGCACGTTCTGCACATCGAAGCCCGCCTGGTAGCGTGCACCCAGCCAGCCAGCGGCCGGGCCCAGGCGCCAGTCGCCATCGTCCCTTTGCACCATGAAGCCCGACTGCGCCAGCGTGCGCGCCAGCCGCAGCACCGTGGTCTTGTGCAGCGCGCAGCGCCGGCTTAGTTCCGCCAGGGACAGGTGCGACTCCCCGAGGGCGAAGGCGCCAAGCAGCTGCAAGGCACGCGTGACGGCGATGACGCCGCCGTCCTTGGCCGCGCTGGCCTTGTCATCGGGGGGCTGCGCCGGGGAAGGGGTGCTGGGGGGCTTGTTCATGGTGCAAGGCATGCAATTGGTTGCGCTGTATGAAACGGCATTGTATGGGTTGAAACGTTTTCATAAAGTTCGTCCCACGCACCGCAGCCATGCGGGCGTTGGACACAACAAACGGAGACAAACCGCCATGCCGATTCCCTCGCTTTCGCGTTGCCTCAACGCACGCCTTCTTGCCGTCCTGGTCGGCGTTGCCGCCATCGTGCCCATGGGCGCTGCCCAGGCCCAGGACGCCTATCCCCGCAAGCCCATCCGCCTGGTCGTGCCGTTTCCGCCCGGTGGCGGCACGGACATGATCGCGCGCACCGTGGCCCAGCGGCTGGCGGACCACAACAAGTGGACCGTGGTGGTGGACAACCGGCCCGGCGCCGGCGGCAACCTGGGCGTGGACGCCGTGGCCAAGGCCGCGCCGGACGGCCATACCCTGGTCATGGGCCAGACCAGCAACCTGGCCATCAACCCCTCGCTGTACGCCAGGCTGCCCTATGACCCGCTGAAGGATCTGGTGCCCGTGGCGCTGGTGGCTTCCGCGCCCATCGTCATGGCCGCGCCGGCCAACTCGCCCTACAAGACCTTTGCCGACCTGGTCAAGGCCGCCAAGGCCAAGCCCGACGGCCTCACGCTGGGCTACCCGGGCAACGGCACGGTGGCGCACCTGGCCGGCGAACTGGCCGAGAACGCGGCCGGCATCAAGCTGCGCCATGTGCCCTACAAGGGCGCAGCCCAGGCCATGACCGACCTGGTGGGCGGGCAGATCGATTTCTACATGTCCGCCGTGCCCACGCTGCTGGGCCAGGTGCGCAACGGCAAGCTGCGCGCGGTGATGGTCACCTCGCTCAAGCGCTCCGCCCAGCTGCCGCAGACGCCCACGCTGGCCGAGTCCGGCTACCAGGACTTCGAGGCCGTCACCTGGTTCGGGGTGCTGGCGCCGGCTGGCACGCCGCAGGCCATCGTGCAGCAGCTGAACAAGGCCATCAACGACGCGCTGCTCGTGCCCGAGGTGGCCGAGAAGCTGCGCTCCGAAGGCGGCGAGGTGCTGGGCGGCTCGTCCGAGAAGTTCGCCGCGCTGCTGCGCGCCGAGGTGCCGCGCTGGGCACGCATCGTCAAGGACTCGGGCGCCAGCCTGGACTGAGCCCGGGGGCAGGGGCGCCAGCCCTTTCGCTTCCTCCGCGCTTCCTCCTCCCTTCCTTTTTCTTCCTCCATCGAGATCTCGCCATGGACTGCGACAGCCTTGCCGTGCCCGTCCGTTTCTCGCAGGGCAGCGCCCGGCCCCGTGCCGTGCTGCCCCCGGATGCCTGCGACTGCCATGTGCATGTCTATGACGGCCGCTACCCGGCAACCCCGGGCGCGCGGCTGCTGCCGCCCGACGCCTCGGCCGGCGACTACCGCGCGCTGCAGCGGCGCCTGGGCACCTCGCGCTGCGTGCTGGTCACGCCGTCCACCTACGGCAGCGACAACCGCTGCATGTTGGACGGGCTGGCCGCCCTCGGCCCGCAGGCGCGGGGCGTGGCCGTGATCGATGGCAGCGAAAGCGATGACCAGCTGCAGCGCCTGCACGGCCTGGGCGTGCGCGGCGTGCGGCTGAACCTGTCGCTGGGCGTGACGGGCACGGCCGAGCTGCTGGTGCCGCTGGCCCGCCGCATCGCGCCGCTGGGCTGGCATCTGCAACTGCTGATGGCGCCGGACCTGCTGGCGTCGCTGGCCGGCGTGCTGCGGCAATTGCCGGTGCCGCTGGTGTTCGACCACTTCGGCCGCATCGCCCCCGAGCAGGCGGGGCGCCATGCGGGCCATGCGCTGCTGCTGGAGCTGCTGGAGGGCGGCAGGGCCTGGGTCAAGTTGTCCGGCGGCTACATCGTCAGCGCGCTGCAGTCGGTCGAAGACCCGGCGCTGGACGCCCTGGCCGCCAGCTATCTGCGCTGCGCGCCCGAGCGTGTGCTCTGGGGCAGCGACTGGCCGCATGTCAGCGCCTCGGCAGGCATGCAGCCCCTGCCCGATGACGCCCGCCAGATCGACCGCCTGGCCGACTGGACCTCCCATGCCGGCGGTGCCGCCACGCTGCGGCGCGTGCTGGTGGACAACCCGCGGGCGCTGTACGGCTTCGAGACCGCAGCGCCGCCATTGCATTGCACACAAGCAGGAGACAAACCATGAACACCTTCCATCCCACGCGCCGCACCCTGCTGGCCGCAGGGGGCGCCGCCCTGCTGGGGCCGCTGTGCAGCGCCGCCGTCCACGCGCAGCCCGCATGGCCGGCAGGCAAGCTCATCACCTGGGTCGTGCCCTATCCGCCCGGCGGCAGCACCGATGTGCTGGGCCGCCAGGTGGCACTGCACCTGGGCAAGGCCCTGGGCAGCACCGTGATCGTGGACAACCGCGCGGGCGCCACGGGCACCATCGGCGCGGCCTATGTGGCCAAGGCGGCGCCGGACGGCCACACGCTGCTGGGCACCTCCATCGGCCCGCAGGCGATCGCGCCCCACCTCATGGGCAAGCTGCCCTATGACCCGATTGCGGGCTTCGAGCCCGTCATCACCATAGGCACCATCCCCCATTTGCTGGTGGTGGGCGCGGCCCAGCCCTTCCAGTCGGTGGCCGATCTGCTGGCCGCCGCCAAGGCGCAGCCGGGCCAGCTGGCCTTTGCCTCGGGCGGCAGCGGAACCATCTTGCAGATGCAGGGCGAGCTGCTGCAAAGAAAGGGCGGCGTGCGCTTCATCCATGCGCCCTACAAGGGCGACACGCCCGCGCTGCAGGACGCGCTGGCGGGCCAGGTGCAGTTCATGTTCGCCCCCGTGGCCGCGGCGCTGCCCCATGTGCAGGGCGGCAAGCTGCGCGCGCTGGCCGTGACCTCGGCGGCGCGCCTGAAGGCCCTGCCTGACGTGCCCACCATGGCCGAGGCCGGCATCGGCGACTTCGTGGTCGAACAGTGGCAGGCCGTCTTTGCGCCGGCCAGGACGCCGGCCGCCATCGTGCAGCGGCTGAACCAGGAGATCGGCCTGGCGCTCAGGGACCCGGCCGTCGTGGCACTGGCCGAGCGGCTGGGCGTGACCCTGGTCGGCGGCACGTCCCGGCAATTGGGCGAGCTGCAGAAATCCGACTCCGCCAAGTGGGCCCAACTCATCCGCGAGGCCGGCATCAAGGCCGACTGACGCGCGCACATCTTTCTGTTTTCCTTCACCTCATCTCACTGGACCATCATGAGCCAACTCCCAGAAATCATCCGTGACATAGAGCGCGTGGACGCCCAAGTCGTGCAGCGCGCAGCCGGCTTTCAGGCCGCCATCCTGGCCGACGTGGCGGGCCGCCGCGGCACCATGCATTCGCGCGTGGCGCCCGTGCACCAGGGCATGAAAGTGGCCGGCCCGGCCTTCACCGTCGAGGTGCGTCCCGGCGACAACCTCATGATCCACGCCGCCATCGCGCTGGCCCGGCCCGGCGACGTGCTGGTCATCGACGGCAAGGGCGACCAGACGGCCGCGCTGATGGGCACGCTGATGCTCAGCGCCTGCAAGAAGCTGGGCCTGGCCGGCGTCATCGTGGACGGCGCCATCCGCGACCGCCTGGAGCTGCTGGAGCTGGACTTCCCCGTGTTCAGCGCAGGCTTCAATCCCGCAGGCCCGACCAAGTTCGTGCCGGGCCGCATCAACCACGCCATCTGCGCTGGTGGCACGACGGTTCACCCGGGCGACCTGGTGGTGGGCGATGCCGATGGCGTGGTCGTCATCGAGCGCGCCAAGGCCCCCGCCATGCTGGAGCTGGCCGTGAAGAAGGTGGCCGACGAGGCCGCCCGCATCGAGGCCATTGCGCGCGGCGACACGGCATCGAAGTGGCTGCCCGCGGCCCTGCGCGCGGCCGGCGTGCTCAAGGAAGGGGAATCGCTGTGAGCACCATCATCGTCACCGGCGCCGATCTGGCGCCACAGGCCCTGGAGCTGCTGGCCCGGCACGACATCGTCTATGCGGGCAAGACGCCCACCGAAGAGGACCTGGTCGCGCTGTGCCGCGCCCATGATCCCGTGGCCATCATCGTGCGCTACGGCAAGGTGGGCGCGGCCGTGATGGACGCGGCGCCCTCGCTGCGCGTGATCTCCAAGCACGGCAGCGGCACGGACACCATCGACAAGGCGGCCGCCGCCGAACGCGGCATTGCCGTGGTGGCCGCCGCGGGCGCCAACGCGGCGGCCGTGGCCGAGCAGGCACTCGCGCTGCTGCTGGCCTGCGCCAAGTCGGTGGTGGCGCTGGACGCCCGCATGCACGCAGGCCACTGGGACAAGGCCACGCACAAGAGCCTGGAGCTGGGCGGGCGCACCGTGGGCCTGGTGGGGCTGGGCGCCATCGGCCTGCGCTTTGCGCGCATGGCCGATGCGCTGGGCATGCGCGTGATCGGCTTCGATCCCTTCGCAAAGAACCTGCCCGCCTACGTGCAGCCCGTGGACCTGGAAACCATCTGGCGCGAGTCCGACGCGATTTCGCTGCACTGCCCGCTGACCGAGGAAAACCGGGGCATGCTCGGCGCCTCCACGCTGGCGGCCTGCAGGCGCGGCGTGATCGTGGTCAACACCGCACGCGGCGGCCTGATCGACGAGGCCGCGCTGCTGGCCGCCGTGCGCTCGGGCCAGGTGGCGGCCGCAGGGCTGGACAGCTTTGCGGTGGAGCCCATGGTGGCCGGCCACCCGTTCCAGGGCGAAAGGAACTTCGTGCTCAGCCCCCATATCGGCGGCGTGACCGGCGATGCCTACGTGAACATGGGCGTGGGCGCGGCCCGCAATGTGCTGGAGGTGCTGGCCCGCGTGCCTGCGGCGGCCGGCGCCTGAGCCAGGGCAGGGGTGCCGTGCGCGCCCTTGGCCCATGCATGTGCATGCATGTGATTTGAGGAGACAAGCGATGTCGAGGAATTTCCAAGAGGTCCGCCGCCTGGCCTTGCGCGGCGGCCTGCTGGCCGCCGTGGGGCTGGCCGTGCTGGGCGCCCAGCCCGCGCTGGCGCAGAAGGACTATCCGGCCAAGCCCGTGCGGCTGGTCGTGGGCTTTGCGGCGGGCGGCCCCACCGACGTGGTGGCGCGCGCCTTTGCCGACCATGCGGGCAAGGCGCTGGGCCAGCCCTTCGTGGTGGACAACAAGCCCGGGGCCAACACCATACTGGCCGCGCAGGCCGTGGCTGGCGCGCCGGCCGATGGCTATACGCTGCTGTTCGGCGCCACCAACCACAGCATGATCCCGGCGCTGTACCAGGGCCGCGTGAAGTTCGACGTGGTGCGCTCGTTCCGGCCGCTGTGCACGGTGGCCAGCAGCCCCACGGTGCTGGTCGTGGGGCCGGGCATGCCGGCGCGCAACCTGCAGGAGTACATGGACCAGGCACGCAGCCGGCCCGGCAGCGTCACGGCCGGCACGGCGGGCATGGGCAGTTCGGGCCATTTCGCCACCGAGATGTTTGCGCGGGCCAAGAGCCTGAAGCTCAACCACGTGCCCTACAAGGGCGCGGCGCCCGTGGTCACGGATCTCATGGGCGGCCAGCTCGACAGCTCCTTCGCCACGCTGGGCTCGGTGCTGCCCCAGGTGCGCAGCGGCAAGCTCACGGCGCTGGCCGTGGCTTCGCCCAGACGCGCGTCCCTGCTGCCCCAGGTGCCCACCTTTGCCGAAGCGGGCGGCGGCGACTACTCGGCCGATGTCTGGTACGGCGTGCTCGCGCCGGCCGGCATTCCCGACGGCGCGGCCCAGGCGCTGGAGCGCGTGGCCGTGGAGTTCGCCAAGAGTGCATCGGCCGCGGAAAAGCTGCACGGCCTGGGCATGGATGCCGAGTCCAGCTGCGGCAGCGCCTTCGCGCAGCGCGTGGCCAGCGAAGCGGCCTCCTATGCGCAGATCGCCCGCGAACTGAACCTGAAGGCGGATTGATTCGGCCGCCGCCCCCTCTAAAAAATGTGGAGACAAGCCATGAAATTCCTTGCCAGAACCCTGATCGCGGCCTGCGCCCTGGCCGCCGCCGTGGCCCAGGCCGCCTTTCCCGAGCGTCCCATCACCCTGGTCGTGCCCTATGCGCCCGGCGGCGGCGCCGACGCGGCCGCGCGCCTGCTGGCCACGCGCATGGGCGCGCGGCTGGGCACCAGCATCATCGTGGACAACCGGCCCGGGGCCAGCGGCACGATTGGTGCCAGCCAGGTGGCCAAGGCGCGCGCCGACGGGTACACGGTGCTCTACGACGCCACGCCGTTTTCCATCAACCCGCATCTGTTTGCCAAGCTGCCCTATGCGCGCAGCGCGCTGCAGCCGCTGTCGCTGGTGCTGCTCATGCCCAATGTGGTCGTGGTGAAGGCCGACTCGCCCGTGCGCAGCGTGGCCGACCTGGCGGCCAGGGCCAAGGCGCAGCCGGGCAAGATCAACTTCGCCTCGGGCGGCAGCGGCACGGTGCAGCGCCTGGCGGCCGAGCTGTTCCGCCAGCGGCTGGAGCTGGACATGGTCCATGTGCCCTACAAGAGCGGCGGGCCGGCCATTGCCGATGTGATGGGCGGGCAGGTGGACTTCATGTTCGGCACCATGGCGGCCACCTATCCGCTGGTCACGGGCGGCAAGCTGCGCGCCCTGGCCGTGGCGGCGCCCCAGCGCTCGGCGCGCCTGCCCGATGTGCCCACCGTGTCCGAGACCGTGATTCCCGGCTACGAGGCCTATGAGTGGAACGGCATCTTCCTGCCCACGGGCACGCCCGAGCCCGTGGCCGCGCGCCTGCACCAGGCGCTGTCCGAGGTGCTGCAGGAAGCCGAGGTGCGCCAGCGCCTGAGCGACCTGGGCGCCCAGCCCATGGCATCGACGCCGGCCGAGTTCGCCGCCTTCCTCCAGAAGGAAGACGCCAAGTGGGGCGAGGTGGTGCGCAAGGGCGCCATCGTGCTGGACTGAGCGCATGGGCATGACCGACATCGCCATGGCCGTGCCGCACTCGGCCGGCACGAGCAGGCCTGCGCGCACGCTGCCGCCCCTGGCCTGCGACAGCCACATGCACATCTTCGATGCGCGCTTTGCGCCGTCGCCGCACTGGCCGCGCACGCCTCCGCAGGCCGACGTGGCCATGTACCGCCAACTGCAGCGGCGCCTGGGCACCTCGCGCGCCGTGGTGGTCACGCCCTCGACCTATGGCACGGACAACGCCTGCACGCTGGATGCGCTGGAGCGCCTGGGCGATGATGCGCGCGGCGTGGCCGTGGTCGCCCACGATGTGGCCGATGCCGAGCTGGACCGGCTGGCCACGCACCGCGTCTGCGGGCTGCGCGTGAACTTTGTCTCGCCGCAGTCCTGGGGCGAGACCACGGCCCACATGCTGGTCACGCTGGCGCACCGGGTCGCACGGCTGGGCTGGCATGTGCAGGTCTTCGTGCAGCCCGAACAGCTGGTGGCGCTGGAGCCCGTGCTGGGCGCGCTGCCCGTGCCCCTGGTCGTGGACCACCTGGGTCGCATCGACCCGGCCGCGGGCATGCAGGGCGTGGAGGGCGCGGCCCATGCCGCGCTGCGCCGGCTGCTCGATGGCGGCAACACCTGGGTCAAGCTCTCCGGCGCCTATATGCGTTCATCGGTGGGCGGCCCCTCCTATGCCGACATGCTGCCGCTGGGCCGCGACCTGGTGCGCGCCGCACCCGAGCGCCTGGTCTGGGGCAGCGACTGGCCGCACACCACCGAGGCGCCGGGCTCCGTCGACGATGCCGATCTGGTCGATCTGCTGCAGGCCTGGGCGGGCACGGACGAGGCCATGGACCGCATCCTGGTCGACAATCCAGCGCGCCTGTACGGTTTCAGCGCCATCCCCTGAAATCCCGAGAAAGACAAGCACCATGTTCCTGCTGCGAGCCCCCCAGGTCTGCGAACTCGAATCGTTCACCGCCATGCCCGACGCCCTGCGCCGCCCCGAGCGCAGCGAGTGGGCCGATGCCAACCGGGGCGGCGCCGTCACCGACTCCTTCCTCGAGGGGCCGGTGTTCGACGGCGCCGGCAACCTGTACGTGGCCGACATTCCCTGGGGCCGCGTGTTCCGCATCGATCCGCAAGGCGCCTGGACCCTGGTGGCCGAGTACGACGGCGAGCCCAACGGCATGAAGTTCCTTGACGAGCGCACGCTGCTGATCACCGACTACAAGAACGGCCTGATGTGCCTGGAGGTGGCCACGGGGCGCGTCAGCCCCTATCTGCAGCGGCGCAACAGCGAGCGTTTCAAGGGCGTGAACGACCTGGTCTTCGATGCCGAAGGCAACCTCTACTTCACCGACCAGGGCCAGAGCGGCCTGCACGATCCCAGCGGCCGCCTGTACCGCCTGCGTCCGGACGGCCGGCTGGACCTGCTGCTGGCCAACGTGCCCAGCCCCAACGGCGTGGCGCTGTCGCCCGATGGCCGCGTGCTCTACCTGGCCGTGACGCGCGGCAACTGCGTCTGGCGCGTGCCCCTGCTGCCCGATGGCAGCGTGGCCAAGGTGGGGCAGTTCTTCACCTCCTACGGCCCCAGCGGCCCCGACGGCTTGGCCGTGGATGAACAGGGCCGGCTGCTGGTGGCCAACCCGGGCCTGGGCCTGGTGTGGGTGCTCAACCACCGTGCCGAGCCCGTGCAGGTGCTGCGCGGCGTGCCGGGAAGCTCGCTCACCAACCTGGCCTTTGGCGGCGCGGACCGTCGCACTCTGCATGTGACGGACTCCACGCACGGGCGCATTCTGCGTGTCCGGCTGGAGGCGCCGGGGCTGGTGCTGCACGGCTTGAACAAGGGCTGAGGCGGCCGTCGAGACCTTCTCAGCCGTCTCGGCCGTCTCAGTCGTCGCAACCGTTCCTCAGGGCCTGGCCGGCATGTCCAGGATCTCCCGGGCTTCCTGCAGCAGGCCTATCCACAGCTGCTCCTGCTGTATGCCGGCCTTGAGCACCAGGTGCTGCAGCCGCCGCTCGCGCGTGGGCGGCTTGTCCAGGAAGTCGCGCTGCTCCAGGCGCTGGTAGACGTCCAGCTGCGCCTGGTGCAGTGCCAGCAGCCGCTGCACTTCGTCCTGCAGTCCGCAGGGCCCCACCACCGCCTCGGCACGCAGGCGCACCATCCATTCCTCGCGCAGCGGCTTGGGGTCTTCCTGCTCGGCCACCCAGCGCTTGAGCTCCTTGCGGCCGGTGGGAAGGATGCGGTACTGGCGCTTGCGGCCCCGGCCGGATTCGGCGGGAAGGGCCTCTATCCATTGCGCCTCTTCCAGCCGCGCGAGTTCGCGGTAGATCTGCTGGTGCGTGGCGTTCCAGAAGTAGCCGATGGAGCGGTCGAAGCGCTCGGCAAGTTCCGAGCCCGAGCAGGGGTGCTCGACCAAGGCGGTGAGAAGGGCGTGTGGCAGGGACATCGGCAACAAAGGGACTGGCGCTGGGCGCCATCTTACGGGCCTGCATGGAGGCGCGGCCAAGCGCTGCAGTCATTTCTGCAATTTTTTGCGCAACCAGTTGCATAAATAAAGGAGGCTGACTACATTCATGCAATCAGTTGCATAAAAAAGCGAGACAGGCATGACCCACTACCCCCACCTGAATGCCGAACTGGACCTGGGCTTCACCACGCTCAGAAACCGCGTGCTCATGGGCTCCATGCACGTGGGCCTGGAGGAGGCGCCCAACGGTTTCGAGCGCATGGCCGCCTTCTATGCGGAACGGGCACGTGGCGAGGTGGGCTTGATCGTCACGGGCGGCATCGCCCCCAATGAGCGGGGCCGGCCCATGAAGGGCGGCGCCATGATGGTCAACGAACACGAGGCGGACCAGCACCGCATCGTCACGCAGGCCGTCCATGCCGAGGGCGGCAAGATCGCCATGCAGATCCTGCACTTCGGCCGCTACGCCTACCAGCCCGGGCTGGTGGCGCCCAGCGCGCTGCAGGCGCCCATCAACCCCTTCGTGCCGCATGCGCTGACGGGCGACGAGGTGGAGCAGACCATCGAGGACTTCGTGCGCTGCGCAGCCCTGGCCCGCCATGCGGGCTACGACGGCGTGGAGATCATGGGCTCGGAGGGCTACCTGATCAACGAGTTCATCGCAGCGCGCACCAACCACCGCGATGACGAATGGGGCGGCAGCTACGCGGGCCGCATGCGCTTTGCGGTGGAGATCGTGCGGCGCACGCGCCAGCGCGTGGGGCGGGACTTCATCATCATCTACCGCCTGTCCATGCTGGACCTGGTGGAAGGCGGCTCCACGCTGGAGGAAGTGATCGCGCTGGCCCAGGCCATCGAGGCCGCGGGCGCCACGCTGCTGAACACGGGCATAGGCTGGCACGAGGCGCGCATCCCCACCATCGCCACCAAGGTGCCGCGCGCCGCCTATGCCTGGGTCACGCAGCGCGTGATGGGGCAGGTGGGCATCCCGCTGATCACCTCCAACCGCATCAACACGCCCGAAGTGGCCGAGCGCCTGCTGGCCGAGGGCTATGCCGACATGGTCTCCATGGCCCGGCCGCTGCTGGCCGATGGCGACTTCGTGCGCAAGGCGCGCCAGGGCCGTGCCGACGAGATCAACACCTGCATTGCCTGCAACCAGGCCTGCCTGGACCATACCTTTGGCGGCAAGATCACCTCCTGCCTGGTCAACCCGCGCGCCTGCCACGAGACCGAGCTGGTGATTGCGCCCGCGCCCGCCGCCAAGCGCATCGCCGTGGTGGGCGCCGGCCCGGCGGGCCTGAGCTTTGCCGTCACCGCAGCGCAGCGCGGCCATGCGGTGACGCTGTTCGATGCGGCCAGCGAGATCGGCGGGCAGTTCAACATTGCCAAGAAGGTGCCCGGCAAGGAGGAGTTCCACGAGACGCTGCGCTACTTCCGCCGCCAGCTGGAGCTGGGCGGCGTGGCGCTGCAATTGGGCCACCGCGTGGAGGCGGCCCAGCTCATCGAGGGCGGCTATGACGAGATCGTGCTGGCCACGGGCATACGGCCGCGCGTTCCCGCCATCGACGGCGTGGACCATCCCAAGGTGCTCGGCTACCTGGACGTGCTGCAGGGCGACAGGCCCGTGGGCGAGCGCGTGGCCATCATCGGCGCGGGCGGCATCGGCTTCGATGTGGCCGAGTACCTGACCCATGCCGGCGACAGCGGCGCCGTGGCGCCCCGCAAGTTCTATGCGGAGTGGGGCATAGACACGGACTACGCCCAGGCCGGCGGCCTGGCGCAGCCGCAGGCCCAGCCCTCGCCGCGCCGCGTGCACCTGCTGCAGCGCAAGTCCACCAAGGTGGGCGACCAGCTGGGCAAGACCACGGGCTGGATACACCGCACCTCGCTGAAGGCACGCAGCGTGGCCATGGGCTCGGGCGTGGCCTATGAGCGCATCGACGACGCCGGGCTGCACATCACCGTGGACGGCCAGCCGCAACTGCTGGAGGTGGACAACGTCGTGCTCTGCGCGGGCCAGGAGCCGCAGCGCGAGCTGCATGCGGCCCTGAGCGCGGCGGGCTGCAGCGTGCACCTGATCGGCGGCGCCGACGTGGCGGCCGAACTCGACGCCAAGCGCGCCATCGTGCAAGGCACCACGCTGGCGGCCAGCCTTTGAGGGCGCCGCCCGATTCCGTTTTCCACCTCAACCACCAGGAGACAAGCATGTCCCAGCCCCCGAAGAACGCCCATCCCGCAGTCGCCCGCTCCCTGGAGCTGTGGCATCGCATGGTTGCCGCCAGCGACTTGGGCGAGCTGCACACCATCGTCCATCCCGATGCAGTGTTCCGCTCGCCCATGGCCAACACGCCCTATGCCTCGGCAGCCGCGCTGATGCTGGCGCTGTCCACCGTGGTCCAGGTGTTCGAGAACTTCACCTACCACCGCCAGATGGCCAGCGATGACGGCCTGGACGTGGTGCTGGAGTTCAGCGCCAGCGTGGGCGGCAAGAACCTCAAGGGCATCGACTTCATCCGCTTCGACGAGCAGGGGCTGATCCGGGAATTCGAGGTCATGGTGCGCCCCATGAGCGGCCTGCAGGCCCTGGGCACGGAGATGGGAAAGCGGCTGGGCGACAAGCTTCCCGCGTTCAAGGCCGTGGCCTGAGGGCAGGGCGTGCCATGAAAAACGCCCCCGAAGTTTCGGGGGCGTTTTGCCGTGGGCGTCAGCCGGTCAGAGCGTGCCGGCCTTCTGGCGGGCAATGGCATCGGCCACGCCCTTGCCGTAGGCCGGGTCGGCCTGGGTGCAGTGCGCTATGTGCTTTTGCACGATGTGCTCGGACACACCGGCGATGTTGCGCGCCGTGTTCTCGAACAGGCGCTGCTGCGCATCGGGCGTGAGCAGGCGGAACAGGTCGCCGGGCTGGGTGAAGTAGTCGGCATCGTCCTCGCGGTAGTTCCAGCGGTCGGCCGCGCCGTTGAGGGCCAGCGGCGGCTCGGCGAAGGCCGGCTGCTCCTGCCACTCGCCCTTGGTGTTGGGCTCGTAGGCGATGGTGCCGCCGTAGTTGCCGTCCACGCGCATGGCGCCGTCGCGGTGGTAGGCGTGGTAGGGGCAGCGCGGCGCGTTCACGGGGATCTGGTGGTGGTTCACGCCCAGGCGGTAGCGCGCGGCATCGCCGTACGAGAACAGGCGCGACTGCAGCATGCGGTCGGGCGAGGGGCCGATGCCCGGCACCAGGTTGGCCGGCGTGAACGAGGCCTGCTCCACATCGGCGTGGTAGTTGCGCGGGTTGCGGTTGAGCTCCATCACGCCCACTTCGATCAGCGGGTAGTCCTTCTTGCTCCAGACCTTGGTCAGGTCGAAGGGGTGGAAGCGGTAGGTCTCGGCTTCATGCTCGGGCATGATCTGCACGCACAGCTTCCAGCGCGGGAACTCGCCGCGGTCGATGGCCTCGAGCAGGTCGCGCTGGCTGCTTTCACGGTCGGAGGCGACGACGGAGGCCGCCTCGGAATCGGTGAAGTTCTCGATGCCCTGCTGGCAGACCCAGTGGAACTTGACCCAGTGGCGCTCGTTGCTGGCGTTGATGAAGCTGTAGGTATGCGAGCCGAAGCCATGCATGTGGCGGTAGCCGCGCGGAATGCCCCGGTCGCTCATGACGATGGTGATCTGGTGCAGCGCCTCGGGCAGGCCGGTCCAGAAGTCCCAGTTGTTCTCGGGCGAGCGCAGGTTGGTGTAGGGGTCGCGCTTGACGGCCTTGTTCAGGTCCGGGAACTTGAGCGGGTCGCGGAAGAAGAACACCGGCGTGTTGTTGCCCACCAGGTCCCAGTTGCCTTCCTCGGTATAGAGCTTGACGGCGAAGCCGCGGATATCGCGCTCGGCGTCGGCCGCGCCGCGCTCGCCGGCCACGGTGGAAAAGCGCGCGAACACTTCGGTCTGCTTGCCGATGTCGGAGAACACCTTGGCGCGGGTGTAGCGCGTGATGTCACCCGTCACGGTGAAGGTGCCGAAGGCGCCCGAGCCCTTGGCGTGCATGCGGCGCTCGGGAATCACTTCGCGGTTGAAGTGGGCCATTTTTTCCAGATGCCACAGGTCCTGCAGCAGCATCGGGCCACGCGGGCCGGCCGTGAGCGAGTCCTGGTTGTTGGCAACCGGGGCACCTGCGGCGGTGGTGAGCTTGTGGGTCATGGTCTCTCCTTGATCGAGGGGTGGTAGCGGCGCCGGCTTGCACGCAGGCAGCGCGGCGCTTGGAAAATCAATAGCTGCGTGCTATCGAATTGCTTTTATTGTTGTTTCGTTCTATGGATGCGGCAAGGCTTTGGCGATTGGCAAATCTCAACTGCGCCATAGCCAAAAAATTTCACCGCCCCCCGCATGCGTCGTGCCGGGCATGCTTTTTGCCAAGGCATTGTGTTGCGCGGGCGGATACGGCCCGTGTAGGCCGTCGCCCTGTCAGCCAGAGACCAGCTTGTGGACCAGATCGGCGGCCGTGGAGGCGCCGTACTTGCGCATCAGCCGTGCGCGGTAGATCTCCACCGTGCGGTGGCTGATGGCCAGGGCGCGGCCGATTTCCTTGGAGGTCAGGCCTTCCAGCAGGCGGGCGGCCACCTCGCGCTCGCGCCCCGTGAGTTCGGCCTTGACGGGGCGCTGGGCGCTGAGGTCCTCGAAGCTCCAGATGCCCGAGGCATGCGGGTCGCTGCGGTCCAGCGTGCGGCCCGTGACATGGCACCAGAACGTTTCGCCGTTGGCGCGCTTCATGATGCGGTTGTCCGAATAAAAGCCCCTTGCATTGAGAATGGGCGCGATGCGCGCGCCCAGCCGCTCATACTCGTCGGCGCTGGGGTAGAGGATCTGGAAGGTCTGGCCGATCAGCACCTCGCGCGAGGCCTCGAACATCTCGCAGACCTGGCGATTGCAGTCGATCATGGTGCGGTTGCGCGAGATCACGAGACCGACGGGGGCGGCCTCGAACGCCAGCCTGTAATCTATATCCATGGGCAAATCTTTACGAAAAACTACCTATGCAAGTACGTAGTATCGTAGCGCATCCAATCTGAAGGAGACATGTGTGAAAAAGCTCTACCCCTCTGCGGAGCAGGCGCTCCAGGGCGTCGTGGCCGACGGGCAATTGCTGGCTGTGGGAGGCTTCGGCCTGTGCGGCATTCCCGAGGCCCTGATCGACGCGCTGCGTGACAGCGGCGTCAAGGGCCTGACGGTGATTTCCAACAACGCGGGCGTGGACGGCTTTGGCCTGGGCAAGCTGCTGGAGACGCGCCAGATCAAGAAGATGATCTCGTCGTATGTGGGCGAGAACAAGGAGTTCGAGCGCCAGTACCTGGCCGGCGAGCTGGAGCTGGAATTCACGCCCCAGGGCACGCTGGCCGAGAAGCTGCGCGCAGGCGGCGCCGGCATTCCCGCCTTCTTCACCAAGACCGGCGTGGGCACCATGGTGGCCGAGGGCAAGGAGCTGCGCGAGTTCGACGGCGAGACCTATGTGATGGAGCGCTCGCTTGTGCCCGATGTCTCCCTGGTCAAGGCCCACCGTGCCGACAAGAGCGGCAACCTGCAGTTCCGCCTGACGGCGCGCAACTTCAACCCTGCCGCCGCCACGGCCGGCAAGGTCTGCATCGTGGAAGTGGAGGAGGTGGTCGAGGTCGGCGAGATCGCACCGGACGACATCCACCTGCCCGGCATCTACGTGCACCGCATCGTGCACAACCCGAACCCCGAAAAGCGCATCGAAAAGCGCACCATCACAGAAAAACAAGGAGCCTGACCATGCCGTGGACCCAAGACCAGATGGCCGCCCGCGCGGCCCAAGAACTCGAAGACGGCTTCTACGTCAACCTGGGCATCGGCATTCCCACCCTGGTGGCCAACCACACGGGTGACAAGGAAGTGTGGCTGCAGTCCGAGAACGGCATGCTGGGCATCGGCCCCTTCCCGACCGAGGATGCCGTGGACGCCGACCTGATCAACGCCGGCAAGCAGACCGTGACGACGATTGCCGGCTCGTCCATCTTCGGCAGCGACCAGTCGTTCGCCATGATCCGCGGCGGCAAGATCAACCTGTCCATCCTGGGCGCCATGCAGGTGTCCGAGAAGGGCGACCTGGCCAACTGGATGATCCCCGGCAAGATGGTCAAGGGCATGGGCGGCGCCATGGACCTGGTGGCGGGCGTCAAGCGCGTCATCGTGCTCATGGAGCATGTGGCAAAGAAGAAGGACGGCACGACCGACCTCAAAATTCTTCCCGCCTGCACTCTGCCTTTGACCGGCGTGGGCGTGGTGGACCGTATCATCACCGACCTGGGAGTGATGGACGTGACGCCGCAGGGCCTGAAGCTCGTGGAACTGGCCCCCGAAGTGAGCTTCGAGGACATCCAGTCCAAGACCGGCGTGACGCTGATTCGCTGATGTTGCCGTGCTGTGCAGTGCCTGCCTGGTGCAGGCCTGCGCGACGAGAGCCCGCCTTGCGCGGGCTCTTTTGCTTATATTTCAGATTTCGAGCCAATGGGAGCCTCTATGACGGATGTCGCGGCCGTGCGCAATCCACCGACAGCGCAGGGATGGAAGGACGAGGGCGTGCATTTCCTGCGCGCCGTCACCGACATGGCCGAGCATTGCAACGTGGTGACCGGCGAGCCCATCTTCAACGACAAGGGTGTCAAGCTCGTGGACAAGGGCGCGCGCATCGACAGCAACATGTACGAGCGCCTGGTCAAGCACAAGCTGCGCGACCCCATCGACAAGCACCTGGGCGTTGACAACCGCGTGGACGTGCTGGCCATCGAGGCCCAGGCCATGGTGCAGTGCGAAACCGTGGACCTGATGCGCCGCCTGGTGCAGTCGCTGGGCGGCACGGACCGGCTGCTGGCGCCGCTGCGCCTGATGGTGCTGCCGCCGCAGATCGCCTTCAAGCTCACGGTCATGCGCGAGCAGCGCCCCGAGCTGTTCGCCCACAGCCTGCAGATGATGCTGGTGGCCGTCTACCTGGCGCTGCAAAGCGAATGGAGCGAGCGTGAATGCGGCCCGCTGGCCACGGCGGCCCTGCTGCACGATGTGGGCATGCTCTACATGGACCCGGCCTGGACCGACCCCAACTACCGGCTCACGGGCGCCGAGCGCAAGCACCTGGTGGCGCACTCGGTCACGGGCATGCTCATCATGCGGGGCGCGGGCGCGTATTCGCAGGACGTGGAAATGGCCG
This sequence comes from Delftia sp. 11MD, assembly GCF_050907895.1. Classification (NCBI taxonomy): domain Bacteria; kingdom Pseudomonadati; phylum Pseudomonadota; class Betaproteobacteria; order Burkholderiales; family Comamonadaceae; genus Delftia; species Delftia sp. 11MD. The sequence goes on from NZ_CP194333.1 coordinate 2,724,864, forward strand.
TGCTCGAGCACCACGAGCGCATGGACGGCACGGGCTATCCGCGCGGCGTGCATGGCGAAGCCATCTCCAAAATGGGCCGGATCCTGTTGCTGGCCGAGGTGGTCTCGGCCTTCTTCGACAAATTCCAGGACCTGCCCGGCCAGCGCCTGTCGCTGATGCTGCGCATGAACCACCGCCGCTATCCGGCCGATCTGGTCGGCATCCTGCTGCCGCTGCTTTACGACGAGATCTCGCCGGGCACGCCGCTGCCGCCGCTGCAGGCCGAGGTCACGCACAGCGTGGCAGCGCTGTCTGCCGCCTTCCAGATGTGGGACACGTTCAGCCAGGCCTTTCCCGAGCGCTGGCAGGCCATGCCCGATCACCAGGCGGCCGTCTACATCGACTCCAGCATCGGCAGCCTGCAAAAGCAGCTGGCCGAGGCCGGCCTGCACCCGAACCAGCAGACCGACCTGCTGGCCTACCTCAAGGACGATGTGCAGGGCATGAGCGAGCTGGCACTGCTCAGCCGCGAGGCGCTGTGGCAACTGCAGGCCATCGTCAACGCCTGCCTGCGCCGCTGGCCCGCCATCAACGCCCGCACCCACGCCGTGGACACGGCGGTCGCGCAATGGTGCGAAGCCTGCATGCAGATCGACGCCACGCCGCCGCCGGGTGGGGCAGCGGCAACAGCTGCGCACTGAGACAGCCGGGCTTGCCCGGCTTTTTTACATCCGTGGATCTCTTGGAAATCAAGAGTGCTGTATATTCATACAGTATTTGAGATTTTCCCCATGACCACGCCCCACGCCTCCCAACCTGCGCAGCCCGCCCCCATGGCGGGCGCGGCGCGTGTGCTGCCTCAGTTGCAGGGCGTGTGGCGTGGCGATGGCTGGCAGCAGGCGCTGCAGCAGCGGGTCCAGCCTTCGGGCCATGCGCTGCTGGATGCGCAATTGCCGGGCGGGGGCTGGCCGCTGGGCGCGATGGTCGAGCTGCTGCAGCCCGCCCATGGCCATGCCGAATGGCCGCTGCTGTTGCCGGGCCTGGCGGCCCTGATGCAGCGCAGCGCGGGCCAGGTGGTGCTGGTGGCGCCGCCTTGCAGGCCTTTTGCACCGGGACTGGAAGCGGCGGGCGTGGCGGCGCACCGGCTGTGCTGCGTGGAGGCCGATACCCACCCCGGCACCCACCCCGGCACCCACCCCGGCGCCCACCCCGGCGCCCACCCGGCAGGCGATGGAGCAGGGCTGGCCTGGGTCTGTGAGCAGGCACTGCGCTGCCGCGACGTACTGGCCGTGCTGGCCTGGCTGCCGGCCGGTCTGCCCATGGCCACGCTGCGCCGGCTGCAATGGGCGGCCGCTGCGCAGGGGCGCATTCTGTGGCTGTGGCGCGAGGCCTCGGCCTCCCTGCAGACGGTGGCCTCGCCCGCGCCGCTGCGGCTGCGCGTGGAGACCGAGCTGGGGGTGCCGGGCGAAGGCGGCACGCCAGCCTGCCTGCGCGTGCAGTTGCTCAAGCGCCGGGGGCCTGCGCTGGAGCATCCCTTGAAACTGCCGCTGCACCACTGGGCCTGGCAGGACGTGCTGCAGGCCCAGGCCCTGCGGCGCACCCGGCAGGCGGGCGAGGCGCAGCGTTGGCTTCATGGACACGGGCAACTGCTGCCCGCCGAGGCGCCCGCCCTGCAGGCGGCAGCGCACACCCTGGGATGAGATGCCATGGCACAGCCGAACCAAGCACTGCACTGGATTGCCTGGCCGCTGCATGCCGCGCAGGGCGATGGCCAGGGCAACGGCGACAGTGATGGCAAAGGCAGTGCCTGCGCGCAGCAGGCCTGGTGGGCCCTGCGCTGGACGCCGCGCGTGGCTCTCTGGTACGGGGCAGGGCAGGCCGTGGCGCTGATGGAGGTGGGCAGCGTGGAGCGCCTGTGGGGCGGCCGCCAGGCCATGCTGCTGGGCCTGCTGCGCGCTCTGCGTGAACAGCAGCCTGAAACAGGGCAGGCAGGCAGCCCGCAGATGCCGGTCTGGGCCCGGGCCGCCACGGCCTGGCAGGCGCTGGCCCGGCTGCGCTGGCGCATGCAGGGCACGGATTCGCGCCAGCCCTGGCCGCCTGCCGATGCCCTGCCGATCTGGACCCTGCCCGCGCTCGAACCCCATGCGCCGGCCCTGGAGCGCATGGGCTGCCGCCGCTGGGGCGAGCTGCGCGCCCTGCCGCGCGCGGGCCTGGCGCGGCGCATCGGGCTGCCGGCCCTGCTGGCGCTGGACCAGGCCTATGGCAGCAGCCCCCATGCGCTGGACTGGCTGGAGCTGCCCGAGCACTTTGCATTGCGCGCCGACCTGGGCTATCCGGCCAGCGACGCCCAGGCCCTGCTGCAGGCCGCCCGGCCCCTGCTGCGCGCGCTGCAGGCCTGGCTGCAGGCCCGCCACCAGGGCGTGCTGGGCCTGCAACTGCGCTGGCACCACGATCTGCGGCGCGTGGACGGCACGCAGCTGCCGGCCTGGGAAGCGCTGGACATCCGCACGGCCCGGCCCGCCCAGGCGCTGGAGCACATGGAGCGCCTGCTGCGCGAACGCCTGGCCCGCACGCCCTGGCGCGCGCCTGCGGACATGCTGGAGCTGGTGGCGCTGGACACCGCGCCTTTCGCGGCCGATGCCGGCAGTTGCCTGCCACCGGCCGCGCCCGGTCCGGCGCCGCTGGGCGAGGCGGCAGGCGCGGCAGATGGGGCAGGCGCGGCCAGCGGCATGGCCTGGCATGAATGGGTGGAGCGCGTCTCGGCCCGCCGTGGCGCGCAGGGCGTGCGGGTGGCGCAGCTGCAATCGGACCACCGGCCCGAGGCCATGCAGCGCTGGACCCCGGCCTGCGAGGCCCTGCAGACCCCGCAGGCACCGCGGCGGCCCGCGCACGCGCGCAAGGCGGCCAACCCCTGGCAGGGCCTGCTGCCGCCCTGGCTGCTTGATCCGCCCCAGCCCCTGCTCCTGCAGGGCAGCCGCCCTTGCTGGCAGGGGCCGCTGCAATTGCTGGCCGGCCCCTATCGGCTGGAGGCCGGCTGGTGGGGAGAGCCGCAGGCCGATGCGGCGCTGGCCGTGCGTGACTATTTCGTGGCCAGCAACGCGGCTGTCGGCCATGTCTGGATCTACCGCGAGCGCGCGCCTGCATCGGAACGGCTGCCAGGCATGCCGGCCCTGCTGTCGCCCGCCGCCTGGTTTGCGCAAGGCATCTATGGCTGAACAGGACATCCTGCTGGAGCCGCCGCCCCCGCAGCTGCAGCGGCTGCAGCCCCCGCCCCAGGCCACCGGGCCGGTGTCCGGCATGGCATCGGGCCCGGGCCTGCCCGGCTATGCGGAGCTGCACTGCCTGTCGAACTTCAGCTTTCTGCGCGGCGCCTCTTCGCCGGCCCAACTGGTGCAGCGCGCCAAGGCCCTGGGCTACCAGGCGCTGGCCCTGACCGACGAATGCTCGGTGGCCGGCGCCGTGCGGGCCTTCGAGGCCGCGCGCGACTGCGAGATGGCCCTGATCCATGGCAGCGAATTTGCCTGGGGCCCGCTGCGCGTGGTGGCGCTGGCGCGCGATCTGAACGGCTGGGGCAACCTCTGCGAATTCATCAGCGCGGCGCGCGCCCGTGCCGACAAGGGCCGGTACCTGGTCGATGCCGACAGCCCCTGGCATCTGCTGCGTGAAGGCTGCGAATGCATCGTCCTGCCACAGCGCGCGCTGCTTCCAGCCGGCGATGTGCCCGCCATCGCCCAGGCCGTGCAGGCCGCCGTGGCGCAGCTGGGGCCGGGCTGCTGGCTGGGCGTGGAACTGCTGCTGGCGCCCGACGACAGCCTGTGGCTGCAAAGCCTGCAGGACGTGGCAGGGTTAATGGGCCTGTCCTGCGTGGCATGCGGCGACGTGCACATGCATGCGCGCTCGCGCAAGCCGCTGCAGGACCTGGTGACGGCGCTGCGCCTGGGCTGCACGGTGGCCGAATGCGGCTTCGAGCTGCATCCCAATGCCGAGCGCCATCTGCGCTCACGCTTGCGGCTGGGCGGCATCTATCCGCGCGCCATGCTGGATGCAACCTTGCAGATTGCCGCGCGCTGCGATTTCAAGCTCAGTGAGATCAGCTACCACTATCCGCAGGAAAGCGTGCTGCCCGGCATGGACGCGCGCCAGACCCTGGCCTGGCATACCTGGCAGGGAGCGGCGGGGCGCTATCCGCAAGGCATTCCCGAATCGGTCGCCAAGCAATTGAAGGATGAGCTGGAGCTGATCGCCGAATGCCGCTACGAGATGTACTTTCTCACCGTGCACGACATCGTGCGCTATGCGCGCAGCGAAGGCATCCTGTGCCAGGGGCGCGGTTCGGCCGCGAACTCGGCCGTCTGCTATTGCCTGGGCATCACGGCCGTGGACCCGAACAAGACCACGCTGCTGATGGCGCGCTTCATCAGCCGCGAGCGCAGCGAGCCCCCAGATATCGACGTGGACTTCGAGCACGCGCGGCGCGAGACCGTCATCCAGTACATCTACGAAAAATACGGCCGCGGCCGTGCGGCGCTGACGGCCGTGGTCAGCTGCTGGCGCACGCGCGGCGCGCTGCGCGACGCGGGCAAGGCCCTGGGCGTGGATGCGGTGCTGATCGACGCCATGGCCCGGCAGCACCACTGGTTCAGCGATGCCGAGGACCAGGCGGCCGAGCCGGAGCCCGAACCCGATGACCCCGCCCTGGGCTGGGTGCGCTCCAAGCTGCTGCGCCTGGCCCGGCTGCGCGAGCGGCTGGGCGACGACTGCCCGCAACTGTCGCCCCAGCGTGCGCGGCTGTGGCTGGAGCTGGCCTTGCAGCTGCGCGACAGCCCGCGCCACCTGAGCCAGCATGTGGGCGGCTTTGTGCTGACCGACGGGCCGCTGACGCGGCTGGTGCCCGTGGAGCCGGCCGCCATGGAGGGCCGCTCGGTCATCCAGTGGGACAAGGACGATCTGGACACCATGAAGCTGCTCAAGGTCGATGTGCTGGCCCTGGGCATGCTCACCGTGCTGCGCGGCAGCCTGCACGCGCGCGCCGCGCTGCGCGGCCCGCGCTGGGAGCTGGCCGACATTCCCAAGGACGACCCGGCCACCTACGACATGATCTGCCGCGCCGACACCGTGGGCACCTTCCAGATCGAGAGCCGGGCGCAGATGAGCATGCTGCCCCGGCTGCAGCCGCGCGAGTTCTACGACCTGGTGGTCGAGGTCGCCATCGTGCGGCCCGGCCCCATACAGGGCGGCATGGTCCATCCCTATCTTCAGGCGCGCGAGCGTCGGCGGCAGGGCGGCGAGCTGGTTCTGGAAAAGCCTGCGCTCGAGAAGGCGCTCAAGCGCACGCTGGGCGTGCCCATTTTTCAGGAGCAGGTGATGCAGATCGCCATGATCGCGGCGAACTTCTCGGCGGGCGATGCCGACGAGCTGCGCCGCTCCATGGCGGCCTGGCGGCGCAAGGGCGGCGTGCACCGCTTCGAGCGTCCGTTGATAGACGGCATGCTGGCCAACGGCTACAGCGCCGAATTTGCCCAGGCCATCTTCCGCCAGATGCTGGGCTTCGGCGAATACGGCTTTCCTGAAAGCCATGCCTACAGCTTCGCCATGCTGGCCTATGCCAGCGCCTGGCTCAAGCGCCATGAGCCGGCCTGTTTCCTCATGGCCTTGCTCAATGCCCAGCCCATGGGCTTCTACACCCCCTCGCAACTGATCCAGGATGCGCGCCGGCACGGCGTGCGCGTGCTGCCCGTCGATGTGCGCCACAGCGACTGGGACTGCACGCTGGAGGCACCGCACGAGCGCATTGCCGGCGTCGAGCTGCCGCAGCCGGCCGTGCGCCTGGGGCTGTGCATGGTGGCGCAGCTGCCAAAGACTTCGGGCGAGCGCGTGGCCCAGGTCCGCGCGCAGGCGCCGTTCAGGAGCACCGAGGACCTGGCCCTGCGCGCCCGGCTGCAGCGCGCCGAGCTGCAGGCCCTGGCGGCGGCCGATGCGCTGCAGGGCCTGTCAGGCCACCGCCGCCAGCAGATGTGGGATGCGGCGGCCCTGCAGGTGCAGCCCCCGCTGTTCGCGGGCGTGCCCGTGCACGAGGCGCCCGTGCAACTGGCCGCCGCGCCCGAGGGCGAGGAAATCCTGTTCGACTACGCGGCCACGGGCCTGAGCCTGCGCCGCCATCCGCTGGCCCTGCTGCGTGACCGCCTGCGCCGCCACGGGCTGCGCACGGCGCTGGAGCTGCGCGACACGCTGGCGGGCATGCGCGTGCGGGCCTGCGGCATCGTCACCGTGCGCCAGCGCCCGCCCACGGCCAAGGGCACGGTCTTCATCACGCTGGAGGACGAGACGGGCACGGTCAACCTGGTGGTCTGGCCCGATACCGTCACGCGCTGGGGCGAGCCCTTGCTGGGCGCGCGGCTGCTGGCGGTCGAGGGCATCTGGCAAAGCAGCTCGGACTGGGGCGGCGGCAAGGACTGCGGCGAGTCAGTGCCTGCAGAGCAGGCCAGCCATGAGGTGCCCGCCGTGCGCCATCTCATCGTGCACCGCGCCCGCGACATGAGCCGCTGGCTGGGCCGTCTGGGCGGCGCCGGCGTGGCAAGCCGCAATTTCCACTGAGGGCTGTTGCCGTTGTTGCCGAAGCAGGCTCAGGCCATGCGGGCGTCGGCGCGGATGTCCGGCATCTGGTCGATACGCTTGCCGAACCAGCCTATGCGCTCGGTCTGGCGCACATCCAGCCTGGGCACGTAGGGCTTGATGTCGAGCACGGGCGTGCCGTCCAGCATGTCGTTGCCCAGGAAATGCAGCAGCAGTCCTTCGCGCCGCACCAGGCGCACGATGGACAGGCCCAGCCGGTTGGGCCGCGCCGGGGCGCGCGTGGCGAACACGCCGTGGCTGCTGTCGTCCATGAAGGGCACGACTTCCAGCTTTTCCACGGCCTGGTGCAGGTGGGTGATGAGGATCAGGTAGTCAAAGCCTTCGATGTCGCGCAGCCCGGCCTCGAACTCGGGCAGCAGCTCCACGCGGCCTGCCTCGTCAGCCGCGCCTGCCGTCTGTATGGGCATGCCCACCGGATCGGTGAAGCGGCTGCGCACATGGCCGATGGGGCGGCAGCCTATGGCTTGCGCGGCGGCATCGCTCATGCGCTGGCGGTGCCCTGGGGATTGAGCAGGCGCGTCAGCGCTGCGATATCGGCCGCAGCCGCCATGCGCGACGTGGTTTCTATGGAGCGGTAATGCCTGACGATGGCCTCGCCCGTGGCCGTGAGCGAGGCGCCGCCGCCATGGGCGCCGCCTGCGCTGGTGTTGACGGCCGGCGTCTGCAGCGCGCGGTTCATCTCGTCCACGAGCACCCAGGCGCGCCGGTACGACATGCCCAGCGAGCGGGCTGCGGCCGAGATGGAGCCCGCCTCGGCGATGGATTCGAGCAACTGCACCTTGCCGGGTCCGATGGCAATGGTGCTGTCGTTGTATACGCGCAGGCGGAACTGGACTTTGGAGGACATGGGAGAAGGGCTGGGCACGGCAAAAGCGGGTTAACGGCGAAGGTTAAGCGAAATCAACGGTCTGCGCCGCGATGGGGCTAAGGGGAAATACGCAATGCATGGCCTGCTACAGCGGGGCGGGTCATATGCACTGTGCGCCGCCGCCGTTCGCAACGGCTGTGGCCCTCATGGTACTGATGGCTCGCACGGTCGGCGTTGCCACTCTTGCCAGACTGCACGCTGGCCCAAGCCCCGGCTCACATAGGCGCGCGGTGATCATGGTCTTGCTGGCCAGCGCCTGGGGACGGCCGTTCGTGGCGTTCCCAGGGCGCGCTGCAGCTGAAGGCCGGGCAGGCCTTCCTACTTCTTGCCGGCGTCTGCCAGCAGGCGCTGGCATTGCGCATCTTCCTCGGCAGCCGGCACCGTCAGCGGCACCAGGGCCAGGGCGGCGGGCGCCACCACGGCGGCGGCCACGGCCGCGCCCGCACGCAGCAGCAGCGGGCCGGGCTCCACGCCCACCTTGGGGTTGGCGAAGCTGCCGCGCACATACAGGGGCGTGCGCAGCGAGAAGAACTTCCACTTCAGCGATTCGGGCTTGATGTGCAGATCCATGGTCTCCTGCGCCAGGCTGATCTGGCCTGTGGCCTCCACGATCGCCTCCGGCGTCGCCAACTTGACGTTGCGCGTGCGTGCCAGGCCGTTCTGCACGGACAGGTCGGCCACGGCGCAGTTGAGCTGGACTTCCTTGTCGGCACCGAACAGCTTGGTCACCACCACGCTGCCCAGGTTGAGCGCGGCCAGGTCCAGCAGTTGCTTGCTGAAGCGCCCGTCGCGCACATACAGGCGCATGTCGCCGGAGCTGGTGCCCAGCCATTCGGCCATGGACTGGCCTCGGCCGTCCAGGGCGATGGCGCCATCCATGCTGCCCAGGCTTTTCTTCATCAATTCGATCTCGGGGAACAGGGCCGACAGCTGCAGCCCCTGGACCTTGCCCTGGAGGTTGGCCTTGGGCGGCTTGGCGCCGCTGTCCACCATGGCCTGCAGGTCCAGCTTGCCCTTGGCCATGCCGAAGCGCAGCGGCGCCAGGCGCAGCACACCGTTGTCCATGACGGCATGTACGCTGAAGTTCTCGATGGGCAGGGCCTGGGGACGCTCGATGCGATCACTCTGGAAGTGCACATCCATATCCATGGCATTCCACTTGCTGGTGTCGAAGCGCTGCGTGGGCAGGGTCTTGCCGCTGGCCGCCTGCCGGCTTTTCTGGTCCTGCCTGGTGGACGGTGCTCCTACCACCGGCCCCAGGTCGGCCAGGCGCAGCTTGCGCGATGCCAGCTTGCCGCTGAGCTTGGGCCGGGGCTTGCCGGATGCGTAATGCAGCGAGCCGCGCAGATCGCTCTGGCCCACGCGGCCCTCGAAGTTTTCGTAGTCCCACTCGGCGCGGCCGGGCTGCAGGCTGCCGACCAGATGGCCGTTGGTGTCGAAGGGCGGTGTACGCGGCAGCAGCAGGCCGGTCAGTGGGAACAGGTCGGCCATGCTGGAGCCGCGCAGGTGCACCTGCAGGTCCATGCCCTTGAGTGCCCTGGGATTGTCGAGAATGCCCTCGGCCCGTGCGCGCAGGCTGCCCGCATGGGCCCACAGCTTGACCGGAAAGCGTGCCTGCTCGCTTTGCAGGTCCAGCACGGGGCCGATGAGGCCCTGGGCCTCGACCGTGGCCTTGGCGATGCGGCCGGTCAGGCCGACGCGCATGCCATACGGAAAGTCTGGACTGGGCGGCCGTACAAGGCTGTCCAGGCGTGCGCGCACTGCCATCTGGCGCACGCCATCGCTCCAGCCCACCAGGCCGCCGCGCAGGCTCAATTGCGTCACTTGGAAGCGCCAGCGCGGACCGGTGGACTCGGGGCGCTTGAAAGTCCAGTTGTTGCTGCCGTCCTTGCGCCGTGCAAAGACCAGGTCAGGCCCTTCGAGCTGCAGATGGTCCAGCAGCACGTGCCGGCCCAGCAGCGGCCACAGCCGCAGGCTGGCCGTGGCGCGGGCTGCCGTGGCCATGGTGGCGGCGTCGCGCGGGGGAGGGGCCATTTTTTCGTCGGCCAGGACGATGCTGTCGCTGTCGATACTGGGCGCGGAAGGGCTGGCCTGCGAGTCCTTGTCCTTCGCCTTTCCCCTGGGCTGTTCCTTGGCTTTCTCCTCGGGCAGGCGGCCCTTGTTCAACTGGTCGGGCGGCGCAGGCAGGGCAGGCAGCTCGCCACTGCCCTTGGCCGGCTCCTGCTCCACCTGCCAGCCTTCGGGCTGGCCCAGCGTCAGCTGCTCGGCCTGGACGGTGACGCCAGGAATCCAGTGACGCCAGCCCTGGTCCAGCGGCTGGGGCCAGTTCCATTGCACCCGCAGGTCGCCTTCAATCGCGAAATGCCGGCCGGTGCTTTCACTGACCCGCTCATTGATCCAGGGCCTGGCGCGGTTCCAGTCATAGGTGGCAATCAGGACCACGACCAGCGCCAGCAGCAGCACCAGGGCCGAGACCATCCACACGAGGATGCGCAGCCAGCGGCGGCGCGGCGGGCGGGGTGTGGGCTTGGATGCCGGCGTGGGGGAGCTGTCGGTCGCTGTGTCGGTCATGGCGCAGGGGGCCGCTAAATGGAGTTCGGTCCATCCTAGCGCCGCAAAACCGCTTGCCAAGGTCCGGGACGCGCTGGCGGGCAGCCGGCAGGCCCGCATACAGGAGATTGGCCTACAGCGCGGCCTGCCGTGGCAAAAGCGCTGTCATCACCGTGTCTCCTGGCCCTGCCGCAGGCGGGTCGATGCCAGGGCGGCCACCACCAGCAGGCCCGCCATGATGAACAGGCCGTTGCGCGTGCTGCCCGTGGCCTGTTCGATCATCCCCATCACGGTGGGGCCGATGAAGCCCCCCACCAGGCCGCAGGTATTGACCAGGGCAATGCCGCCCGCCAGCCCCGCACCCGCCAGCCGCGAGGCCGGGAACAGGAAGACGACGGACTGCACCACGAAGAACATCAGCGCCGTGAGGCTGAAGCCCAGCAGCCCCAGCGCGGGCGAGGCCTTGCCCGCCAGCGCCGCCAGCAGCAGGCCTGCAGCCATGGTGCCCAGGCCCGCCAGCAGCATGCGCCGGCAGCGCTGCGGGTGGGTGGCAAAGCGCGGCAGCCAGGCCGCACCGATGGCCGCTGCGATCCAGGGCACGGAGTTGAGCGTGCCGATCTGCAGCGGCGAGAGCTGGCCGTAGGTGCCGATGATGCCGGGCAGGAAGAAGATCACCGTATAGATGCTGATCTGGTGGCAGAAGTAGACAAGGATGGCCAGCCAGATCTGGCGGTCACGCAGGCAGTCCCGGAGCGAGTGGCCCACCTGGCCGGCGCTGGCCTGCTGGTCCTGCTCGGCCTGCAGGCGTTGGAGTACCTCGCGCGATTCGGCGGCCGTCAGCCAGGGCGCGCTGGCTGGGCCGTCGGGCAGCTTCTTCCAGACCACCCAGGCCAGGGCCACGGCGGGCAGGCCCTCGATCACGAACATCCACTGCCAGCCGTGCCAGCCCAGGAAACCGTCCATCTGCAGCAGCGCGCCGCCCACGGGGCCGCTGAGGATGTTGGCAATGCACACGCCCAGCAGGAAGTAGCCGATGGCGCGGGCCCGTTCCTCGCGGCCGAACCAGTAGGTCAGGTAGAGCATCACGCCGGGGAACAGCCCCGCCTCGGCCGCGCCCAGCAGCACGCGCATCACGTAGAACGAGGTCTCTCCGGTGATGAAGGCCATGCCGGCCGACAGCAGGCCCCAGGTCACCATGATGCGGGTGATCCAGAACCGCGCGCCCACCCTGTGCATGATCAGGTTGCTGGGCACTTCCAGCAGGGCGTAGCTCAGGAAGAACAGCCCCGCGCCCAGGCCGTAGGCGGCCGCCGAGATGCCCAGGTCCACCTCGATGTGCGACTTGGCCAGCGCGATATTGGTGCGGTCTATGAAGCTGATCACATAGGACAGCACCAGCAGCGGCATCAGCCTGCGGAAGATGCGGGCGTTGAGCAGCGACTGCCTGTCGCCGGCGGCCGGCTGCGGCCGTGCGGGCGGCGCGTGAACAGGGGCGGGTGATGGGTGATGGACCATGGCAAATCCTTGGAAAGATGGGTGGATGAAAGCGGAGTCAGGCGGTGGCGGTGGAGGCGGCGTTGCCGCGCGTGCCCAGCTGCAGGGCCACGCCGCCCAGCGCGCAGCCGGCCATGACCAGGAAGCACAGGGCATAGCCGCCGGGGCTGGTCCAGCCGCCGCCCAGGGAGATCAGGCTGCCCATCAGCACGGGCGCGATGCCGCCGCCCACGAACATGGCGGTGGTGATGATTCCGTTGGCCGTGGAGGTGGCCGCAGGCTGGGCGCAGTCCGAGGCCACCGCGTAGTAGATGGGCCAGACCGCATTGGCGACCAGGCCGAACAGCAGCTGCATCACCACGACCAGGGCCATGGTGTCGGCGAAGTAGAAGGCGCCCACGCTGGCGGCCATCCACAGGCCGCAGATCACCAGGGTGACGCGGCGCCCGATCACGTCCGACAGAGCCGGCCAGACCAGCTGGCCCAGGATGCCGGTGAGCGTGAACACCACGCTCATGCCTGCCGATTCGGCCAGCGACAGGCCCATGATGTTGTAGAGGTAGGCGGGCAGCACCACGTTGATGCCCATGTAGACCACCTGCGTGAGCAGGGTGTTGCCAGCCGTCAGGGCGATGCTGCGGTTGGCCAGCGTGCTGCGCAGGGTGCGCCAGGCCTGGCCTTTTTCCACCTGCGCCGCCACGCTGGCCTGCGGCGGGGTCATGCCCCGGGCGGCGATGTCGGCATACAGCAGTTCCATCTTCTGCGGCGTGGAGTAGCGCGCCCAGAACCACATCAGCGGGATGGCGACGACCAGCGCGACAAAGAACACATAGCGCCAGTTCTCCTCGCCGAAGGCGTACAGCACAAAGCCGGCGACCAGGCCGCTGAGCATGGCGCCCACCGGATAGCCCGTGTGGTGGGCGCCCAGCGCGAAGCCGCGCCGCTCCACCGGCCACCACTCGGCGGTGTTGCTCACGCCCACGGGCTCGCCCCAGCCGGCGCCCAGGTTGACGCCGACGCGCAGCGCCACGAAGCCCGCCAGGCTGCCGCTGAGCGCCTTGAAGCCCGAGGCGAACGACAGCGCCGTATAGCCCAGCACCAGGGGCACCTGAAAGCGTGCGCGCTTCCAGCCCGCGCCGTAGCGGTCGCTCCAGATCGCGCCGGGAATGTCCAGCACGGCCAGGGCCAGCATCACGATGGTGGCCACCGTGCCCCATTCGTCGGCCGACAGGCCGAAGTGCCGGGAGATGGTCGGCCCCAGCCGCAGCACGATCTCGCGGTCGTAGGCATTCAGTACCCAGATCAGCCAGCAGACCAGCAGGGATACCCATGAATAGCGGTGGATCTGGCGCAGCGAAGCGCGCGGGGCCTGGGCCATGGCGGTCTCCCGGGCACCAGCGGTGGGTGCCGTTTCATTGTTGTGTGGATGAAGGCGCCGCTTCGCGGGGCGGGCGGCGTTGCGGTGCGAAGGCTCCGGGCCTGCATGCCCGGCTCCGTGCTCAGGCGCCGAAGCGCTGCTCGGGCAGGCCACGCACGCCCAGCCCCTTGACGGCAAACAGCGCGCCACGGGACTGGCCGTCGCCCGGGAAACGCGGCAACGGCGGCTTGCCCATGGAGGTGACGTACAGCGTGTCGAGCCCGGGCCCGCCGAACATCACGCTGGTCACCTTGCGCACCGGCATCTCTATCACCCGGTCCACCCGGCCGTCCGGCGTGTAGCGCACCAGCTGGCCCGCGTACACCAGGGCCTGCCACAGGCAGCCTTCGGCATCGACCGTGGCCCCGTCGGCCGCGCCGCCACCGCTGGTGTCGACCGGGGCAAAGGTCCGGCGGCCGCTGGCATGGCCCGTGGCCGTGTCGTAGTCGTAGGCCCGGATCTCGCCGCTCCACGTGTCCGAGAAATAGAGCGTCGTGCCGTCCGGGCTCCAGCACGGGCCGTTCGAGCAGATGATGCCCTTGTCCAGCACATGCAGGCTCAGGTCCGTGTCCAGCCGGTACAGCCGTGCCGAAGGCTGCTCCTCCAGAGTGTCCATGGAGCCGAAGACGAAGCGGCCCTGCCGGTCCACCTTGCCGTCGTTGAGCCGGTTGCCGGGAAGGTGGGACTCGGGGGCGACGACCAGCTCCAGCTCGCCGCTTTCCAGGTCCAGCGTGTGCACGCCGCCGTGCAGAGCCACCAGGGCCGAGCGGCCGTCGCGGCGCAGTGCCATGGAGCCAATCTTCTGGCCGACTTCCCAGGCGCGCAGTTCCCGCCCGTCGGCCGTGCAGCGGAAGATACGGCCGTCGAAGCTGTCTATCCAGTACAGGCGCTGCTGCCCGACGTCCCACAGCGGGCCTTCGCCCAGCGTGGTCTTGAGGTCGGCGACGATATCGATCTGCATGGGAGTCTCCTGTTCGGTGGCATGGGGGCTGGCCCGGGAAGGCGACTCAGAAGGCCACGTTGGCCGCACCCTTGAGGCCCAGCATGCTGCGCGCCTCGTCAGGCGTGGCGACGTCGACATTCAGGGCCTCGAGCACGGTGCGGATGCGGCGCACCTGCTCGGCGCTGGAGGTGGCCAGCTGGCCCGGGCCTATCCACAGAGAGTCTTCCAGCCCCACGCGCACATGCGAGCCCATGGCCGCGCCCATGGTGGCCAGCGGCAGCTGGTTGCGCCCGGCGCCCAGGATGGACCACTGGTAGTTGCTGCCCAGCAGGCGGTCGGCCGTGCGCCGCATGTGCATCAGGTCCTCCGGGTGGCCGCCGATGCCGCCCAGGATGCCGAACACCGACTGCACGAACACGGGCCCCTGCACCAGCCCCCGGTCCACGAAATGCGCCAGGTTGTGCAGGTGGCTGATGTCGTAGCACTCGAACTCGAAGCGCGTGCCCTGGGCCTGGCCCAGGCGCAGGATGCCTTCGATATCGGCAAAGGTGTTCTTGAAGACCAGGTTGCGGCTGTTTTCCAGGTGCTCGCGCTCCCAGGCGTGTTCCAGGTTCGGGAAGCGCTCCAGCATGGGGAACAGGCCGAAGTTCATCGAGCCCATGTTCAGCGAGGCCAGCTCGGGCTGGAACTCGGTCACGGGCCGCATGCGCTCTGGCACCGTCATGTGCGGGCTGCCGCCCGTGGTGATGTTGACGATGGCATCGCACTCGGCACGGATCGCCTTGAGAAAGGGGCGGAACAGCTCAGGGTCCTGCGAAGGGCGTCCGTCGCGGGGATCACGGGCATGCAGGTGCACGATGGCGGCGCCGGCCTCGGCGGCATCGATGGCGGCGCGGGCAATCTGCTCGGCCGTCACCGGCAGGTGGGGCGACATGCTGGGCGTGTGGATGGCGCCCGTGGGCGCGCAGGTGATGATGGCTTTGGTGCGGGTGGCCATGGAAGGTCCTTGCGAACGGTGAAAAAGGCGAGAGGAGTAGAGGTGGGGGAGGACGAGGAGAGGGCGCTCAGCTCAGCGCCTGGGTCAGCCCATCGACGGCCAGCTCCTGGCCCGTGACATGGCCGGCCAGCGGGCTGGCGGCAAACACGGCCATGTTGGCAATGTCGCGCGCCGTGGCCATGCGGCCCAGCGCGGCCTGGTGCGTGTAGCTGCGCGTGACGTCCTCCAGCGGCAGGCCGCGCGCCTGCGCCTTGGCGGCAATCACGTCGCGGATGCGCGGGCCGTCCACGGCGCCCGGCAGGATGGCGTTCACCCGGATGCCGTCTGCGCCCAGCTCCAGCGCCAGCGACTTGGTCAGGCCGATCACCGCCCACTTGGACGCCGAATAGGCCGAGCGGCCCGGCATGCCCAGGTGGCCTGCCGCCGAAGACAGGTTGACGATGGCCGCCTGCCGGCCCTCGCGTGCCGATTGCCGAAGCCGGGGCACGGCCAGCCGCGTGCACAGGAAGGCGCCGGTGATGTTCACATCCAGCGTGCGCTGCCAGTCGGCCAGCTCCAGCGTCTCCACCGCGCCCGTGGGGCCGGCCACCCCGGCGTTGTTGACGAGGATGTCCAGGCCGCCCAACTCGCTGTCCACGGCCTTGAACAGGGCCTGCACCTGCAAGGCATCCGACACATCGGCAAGACGGCCGCTGGCGCCGGGCAGGGCGGCAGCCAGCGCATCCAGGCTGGCCTGGGCCACGTCACAGACCATGACGCGCGCGCCGGCCTGGGCAAAGGCGCGGCTGATTTCCAGGCCGATTCCGGCGGCGCCCGCCGTCACCAGGACGCGCTGGCCGGCCAGAAGATCGTTTTTCCACATGCGGGGACTCCTTGGGAACTCAAACAAAAGTGAAAGGGATTCGGGTTGGGTTTGGATTTTGTATCTGTGATCACAGATCAAATATGGTAAATACCCTATGAGGCATGACAGCGGCGGCGCCGCGCTACCATCGCCGCCATGGCCATCAACGAACTAGTCACCCCACTCAAACGGCAGACCCTCAGCAGCGATGTCTATGCACAGCTCAGGGAATTGCTGATCACGGGCCAGATGATTCCGGGCGAGCAGATCTCGCTGCGCACCACGGCCAGCGCGCTGGGCGTCAGCGTCATGCCCGTGCGCGAGGCCGTGCACCGGCTGGTGGCCGAGCAGGCGCTGGAACTCACGCCCAACCGCGCGCTGCGCGTGCCCTTGATGACGGAAAGCGCCTTCCGCGAGATCACGCGCATCCGCGTCAACCTCGAAGGCCTGGCCACGGAGCAGGCGGCCCGGCAACTGCCGGCCGCCGGGCTGGAACGCATCGCCGCACTGCAGGACCGCTTTGCGACCGAGATGGCCAGCGCCTCGCCGGACGGCGCGCGGCTCATCGCCTTCAACAAGGATTTCCACTTCGCCGTCTACAGCGCGGCCGGCATGCCCATGCTGCTGCAGATGATCGAGGCGCTGTGGCTGCGCATAGGCCCCATCCTCAACCACGACATGCGCTCGGGCTCGCGCCGCGTGAGCGAACAGGTGGCGGTCGGCCACCATGCGCGCCTGGTCGAGGCCCTGCGTCGCGGCGATGCGCCCGCCGCCAAGGAGGCGCTGCGCGGCGACATCGAAAGCGCGGCCGACTACATCGTTTCGGCGGGCGTGCTGGTGACGGCCGATGGTGTCGCGGACGGTGGGGATGACGGCGCGCCGGAAGTCCTGCGCCGCTAGAATCGCCGCCCCATGCACAACGCCCACGACCCCAAGGTTCTTCCCATACGCGACGGCGTCAGCCCCAGCTGCGTGGTGCTGCCCAGCCAGGGCGGCGGGTTGCTGATCGATTTTCTGGCCGAGCGCCTGCCGGCCGTGGCGCGCGAAGACTGGCTGCGGCGCCTGGCGCTGCGCGAGGTGGTGGACGAGCATGGCCGCGCCGCCGATGCAGGCACGGCCTTTGCGCCGGGCCTGCGCTACTACTACTACCGCGAGCTGCAGGCCGAGCCGCCCATTCCCTTCGAGGCCGAGGTCCTCCACCGCGACGCGCATCTGCTGGTGGCCGACAAGCCGCATTTCCTGCCCGTGGTGCCGGCCGGCAAGTACCTGCAGCAGACGCTGCTGGTGCGGCTCAAGCGCGAGTTCGACCTGCCCGAGCTGTCGCCCATCCACCGCATCGACCGCGACACGGCGGGGCTGGTGGTGTTTTCGGTGCAGCGCGCCACGCGCGGCATCTACCAGGCGCTGTTCCGCGACCGCGCCATCCACAAGACCTACGAGGCCGTCGCTCCCTGGCGCGAGGACGTGGTTTTCCCGCGCACGCATGAAAGCCGCATGGAGGAAAGCGGCCATTTCTTTCGCATGCACGAGGTGGCCGGCACGCCCAACACCCGCACCCACATGCAGGTGCTGGAGCAGCACGGCCCCTGGGCACGCTACCGGCTGGAGCCCGAAAGCGGCAAGCGCCACCAGTTGCGCGTGCACATGGCCGCCCTGGGCCTGCCGCTGTGGGGCGACGGCTTCTATCCCGAAGTGCATGACTTGCCCGAGGGCGACTACTCGCGCCCACTGCAGCTGCTGGCGCGCAGCCTGGCCTTCACCGATCCTCTGGACGGCCAGTCGCGGCGCTTTGACAGCCGCCGCCAGCTGCTGCCGCTGACCGACCTGTAGAGGCCTTGCCGCTGCCGGAAACCGTTGGTTTTTTGCCCATGGCCCCGCCATGGGATAGGCCGGCTGCGGACATTTAACGGACAACTTTGTCCGATAATTGTCCGCATGACTTCCAAAAGACCCAGTGCCGATATCCGCCGCGCCCAGCTGCTGGACGCGGCCGATGCCGTGTTTTCCGAGCATGGCGTGACCGCGCCGCTGGACCTGGTGGTCGAGCGCGCCGAGGTCGGCCGCGCCACGCTGTACCGGCAGTTTCCTGACCGGCGTGCGCTGATGCTGGCGCTGCTGGAGCGTTCGCTGGACAGCATGCGCAGCGCGGCCGAAGCCATGGCCGAGGACGACGACGCCTTCTACAAGCTGCTGTCGCGCCTGGCCGAGCGCATTGCGGTCTCGGCCCCCATCACCGATTACTGGCGCACCGTGGAGCGCGGCGACGAGGTCATCGCCCAGGCCCGCGTTGCCATGTGGCAGATCTTTCGGCCGGCCATGGACCGGGCCGTGGCCTGTGGCCATTGCCGCCAGCCGCTGACGCAGGCCGAGCTGTCCCTGGTCTTCGGCATGCTGGGCGCCTCGCTGCGCGGCGAGACGCCGCAGCAGCGGCGCACACTGGCGCGCAAGGCGCTGCAGATCGTCTGGCAAGGCCTGAAGGCCTGACATGGCCACCACCCCCACTCCACCGGGGCCCGTGCTGCCCCCGTCGCCCCCCGTCGTCTACCTCAAGCCCCCGCCGGACTGGGAAGAGCACGAGAAGCCCAGCCTGCCGGGCTCGCCGTCCATGCCGCTGCACCAGCCGGCCGTGCGCGCCGCCTATGGCCTGATCGCCGTGCTGGTGGCGCTGACGGGCGGCCTGGGCAATGCACTGTTCACGGCCAACCTGCCCACCATCCAGGGGCAGATGGGGCTGACGTCTTCCGAGGCCGCCTGGCTGACCGGCGCCTACGTCATGCTCAACATGACGGCCAACCTGCTGGTCTACAAGTTCCGCCAGCAGTTCGGCATGCGGCTGTTCGCCGAGATCGGCCTGGGCCTGTATGCGCTGCTGACGCTGCTGCACCTGGTGCTGGGCAGCTACACCAGCCTGCTCATGCTGCGTGCGGCCAGCGGCCTGGCGGGCGCCACCTGCAGCACGCTGGGCACGCTCTACATGCTGCAGGCCGCGCCGCGCAAGCATGTGCTCAAGATGCTGGTGATCGGCGTGGGGCTGGGGCAGATCGCCACGCCGCTGGCCTGGATCCTGTCGCCGGGCCTGCTGTTCAACAGCGAGTGGCACAACCTCTACCTGTTCGAGGCCGGCCTGGCCCTGATCTCGTTCGCGGGCGTGGTGGTGCTCAAGCTGCCGCCGGGCGTGCACATCCGCAGCTTCGAGCGGCTGGACTTCCTGACCTTCTTCCTCATGGTGCCCGGCGTGGGCCTGCTGATCTCCGTGCTGGTGCAGGGCTACAACCACTGGTGGCTGGACACGCCCTGGCTGGCCTGGATGCTGATCGGCTCCATCGTCCTGCTGAGCGTGGCGCTGTACATCGAGCACCACCGCCGCAATCCCATGCTGCAGACGCGCTGGTTCGTGCTGGCGCCCACGGTGCGCTTCGTGATCGGTGCGCTGCTGCTGCGCTTTCTGACCACCGAGCAGACCTATGGCGTGATCGGCATGCAGCGCATGCTGGGCATGACGGTGGACCAGATGCAGCCGCTGTTCATCGTCATCCTGCTGGGCACCATCGCGGGCATTGCCGTGTCGGCGCTGACCTTCGGGCTGGAGAACATGGGCAAGCAGATCGTGGGCTCCATCGTGCTGTTCGCGCTGGCGGCCTGGCTGGACCACAGCCGCACCAGCCTGGCCCGGCCCGAGGACTTCTTCGGCAGCCAGTTCCTCATGGCCGTGGGCGCGGGCCTGTTCATGGGGCCGCTGATGCTGATCGGCGTGGTGCAGGGCCTGAAGTTCGGCGCGCACTACATGCTGACGGCCATCGTCACCATCTCCATGACGCAGGCCATGGGCGCGCTCATGGGCTCGGCCCTGCTGAGCACCTACCAGATGCACCGCGAGCAGGTGTATTCGGCCGCCATCGTGGCCGATGTCGATCCCACCGACCCCATCGTGGCCGACCGCCTGCGCCTGCAGCAGCAAAGCCTGGCCCGCGTCATTGCCGACCCGGCCCTGCGCGCGGCCCAGGGCACGGCCCAGCTGGCGCAGGCGGCACGCCGCGAGGCCAATGTGCGCGCCTACAACGACGTGTTCGCCCTCACGGCCGGCGTGGCCGTGCTCTACCTGCTGTGGATGCTGGCCCTGGCCGGCCGCGCACGCCAGCGCGCCTTCGTGGAGCGCATGCGCGCCGCCGCTGCCGATGCCTCGGCCATGCGCGGCACCGATGCCGCCGCGCCGCAGGACGCGCCGGGCCAGCCGCCCACCCAACCCGTCGCCCGCGCCTGAAACCGTTCGCCCAGAGAAAAGACAACAACATGAGTGACTCCGAAAATTCCAATGGCGGCACGGCCGCCTCTGCCTCGCCTGCGCCGGCTCCCGCTGCGGCGCCTTCGCCCTCGCCTTCACCCTCGCCATCGCCATCGCCCAAGCTCATCAAGCCCTCGCTGCGCAGCGTGCTGGTGATGCTGGTGGTCGCACTGGCCGGCGTGCTGCTGGTGCTGCGTGCCTGGAACCTGTTCCCCTTCGCGGGCACCGTGGTCAGCACCGACAACGCCTATGTGCGCGGCGCCGTCACCGTGCTCGCGCCCCAGGTCAGCGGCTATGTGACCGAGGTGCTGGTGCAGGACTACGAGAACGTCAAGGCCGGCCAGCCCCTGGTGCGCATCGACGCACGCACCTACGAAGCCGCCCAGGCCCAGGCCCAGGCCCAGCTGGCCAATGCCCGCGCACAGCTGGCCAATGCCGACCAGACCCAGGCCCAGAACCGTGCCACGCTGGGCGCCAGCCGCGCCGGCCTGGCGGCGGCGCAGGCCGAATCCGACCGCGCCGCAGCCGAGCTGCAGCGCGTGCAGGCGCTGTCCGAGCGCGGCTCCGTCTCGCTCAACGAGCGTGACAAGGTGCGTGCCACCGCGCGCCTGGCGGCCACCAACGTGGCCAAGGCCCAGGCCGACATCGAGATCAACGCCCAGAAGATCAAGGCGACGACGGTGAACCGCGCCTCGCTCGAAGCCCAGGTCCAGATGGCCGAGGCCCAGCTGCGCCAGGCCCAGATCAACCTGGACAACACCGTGGTGCACGCGCCAGGCGATGGCCAGGTCAGCGAAGTCGGCGTGCGCCGGGGCCAGTACGTCACGGCCGGCTCCCAGCTCATGTACGTGGTGCCGCACACGCTGTGGGTGGTGGCCAACTTCAAGGAAACCCAGACCGCCCAGGTGCGCATAGGCCAGGCAGTGCGCTTCAGCGTCGATGCGCTGGGCGGCGCCCACCTCACGGGCCGCGTGCTGGAGATCGCGCCGGCCACGGGCTCGGAATTCAGCGTGCTCAAGGCCGACAACGCCACGGGCAACTTCACCAAGGTCGTGCAGCGCCTGCCAGTCAAGATTGCAATCGATCCCGACCAGGAGCTGGCCGCCAGGCTGCGCGCGGGCATGTCGGTGGTGGTGCGGCTGGATACGGCGCAGCCTGAGCCCCAACCCGCACAGCAACCCGCACAGCAGCCCGCACCCCAACCGGAGGCCCGCCCATGACCGCCCGCGCACTGGCCATGGCCATCGCCTGCGCCACCGCGCTGGCCGGCTGCAGCGTGCCGCCGCTGAGCACCGCGCCCGAAGCGGCCCGGCCCGCCATGCCCGCCCAGTGGAGCGGGGCAGGGCAGGAGCCGGCCGCCGCCGTCAAGGCATCGTGGTGGCAGGCCTTTGGCGATCCGCTGCTTACGCGCTGGGTGGAACTGGCCCAGTCCCGCAACAACGATGTGCTGCTGGCCCTGTCGCGCGTGGATGAGGCGCGGGCCAACCTGGATGTGGCAGGCGCTGCGGGCCTGCCCCAGCTCTCGGCCACGGCCGGCGCCTCCACGGGCCGCAGCCTGGGCGCGCGGGGCCTGGCGCACACTCGCTCGGTTCAGCCCGGCCTGCAGGCCAGCTGGGAGCCTGATCTGTGGGGCCGCATCGCCCACCTGGAAAAGGCCGCCGCCCTGCGCCTGCAGGCCAGCGAGGCCGACCGCGACGCCGTGGCCCTGGCCGTGGCCGCCACCACGGCCCAGGCCTATGTGGGCCTGCGCTCGCTGCAATCGCAGCTGCAAGTGGCCCAGGCCACGGCCCGCTCGCGCGAACAGGCCCTGCGCCTGGCCGACGAGCAGGCGCGCGTCGGCTACACCTCGCAGCTGCAGCTCACCCAGGCCCAGGCCGAGCTGCAGGGCGTGCAGCAGGCCGTGGAGCAGCTGGAGCTGTCGCTGGCGCGCCAGCGCACGGCGCTCCTGCTGCTGGCCGGCGGCGAGGGTGACGAGCAGGCCGCCGCGCTCATGGCAACAACCGACGGCCAGTCCGCTGCGCTGGGCGCACCGCCGCCTGCGCCGGCCGCCGGCCTGCCTTCGGCCTTGCTGCAGCGCCGCCCCGACATTGCACGGGCGCAGCTGCAGCTGGCGGCCGCCGACGAAAGCCTGGCCGTGCAGCGCACCGCCTTCCTGCCCCAGGTCTCGCTGACGGCCAGCGCCGGCAGCCTGCTGGTCAATGCCCTGCAATACCACCCGGCCACGGTCTGGGCCCTGGGCGGCAGCGTGCTGGCGCCGCTGTTCACGGGCGGGCGGCTGCAGGGCCAGTTCGACGCCGTGACCGCCCAGCGCGACCAGGCCGCCTATGCCTATCGGGGCGTGGTGATCAAGGCCCTGGCCGATGTGGAAAACGCCCTGGTCGGCACCCGGCGCCTGCAGTCGCAGTGGCAGCACGCCAGCGAGCGCGAGGCGGTGCTGCAGCGCTCCCTGGGCTTTGCCAAGGACCGCTACGAGGCCGGCTACGCCAGCTACCTGGAAGAGCTGGACGCCCAGCGCAATCTCTTCCAGGCCCAGCAGGAAGTCATACGCCTGCGCCAGAGCCAGCTGGAAAACGCCATTGCGCTGTACCAGGCGCTGGGCGGCGGCTGGCAGGCCGCCACCACACCAGTGGCCGCACCCGTCGCTGCACCTGTCGCCAGCCCCGCCCGCTGATCAGACCTTCTCGATGCGCGCAGGCAGCCCCTGGCGCACCGCGGCGCCCGACACCCAGTCCACCCACACGTTTTTGCAGCCGGGCCGCGTGGGATCGGCAAAGCCCAGGTCGTTGAGGTTCACGCCATTGGCATGCTCGGCGTTCACCGGCATGGGCTGGCCGTCGATGCTGTGGCGGCCCGCGCCCAGCTCGCGGTGGCCGTAGCCGTGCTCGATGGCCACGGTCCCCGGCATCACGCCGTCGCGCACCATGGCCACGGCCGTCACCGCGCCGCCCGGCGTGCGGATGCGCACCGTGTCCCCGTTGGCGATGCCCAGCCGCTCGGCGTCATCGCGGTGCAGGGACACCGGGTTGTGCGGATGCACCTGGCGCAGCCGCGAGACGGCAATCGACATGGAACTCATCAGGTTGGACTTGTACGAGGTCAGCAGCAGCGGCCATTGCTGCTCGCCGAAATGCGTGCGCATGGCGCTGCCGTCGGCCAGCCGTGCCGGATACCAGGTGGGGCAGCCGCTGTAGCGCTCGCCCGTCATGGCGTGGCGCATGCGGGCCAGCTCCTCGCTCCAGACCTGCAGGGCAGGCGCGTGGGCCTTGCGGGTGTGGCCATCCTTCCAGGCGTCCTCGATGCGGTCGAAGCGCCCGCCGCGCGTCAGCAGCATGGCCACCTGGCGCCATTCATCGTCCTTCAGGCGCTGGCGCAGCGCGGGCACCAGCCTGTCCACGCCGGTGATGGCGATGTCGTCATCGCTGGCCGCCGGCACGGGCTTGCCACCTGCCCAGGCCACGTTGGCCAGGGCGTGGATGAAGAAGTCCTCGGCCGAGCGCAGCGCATGGGGCTGGCCCTGGGCGTCCTTGATGGCGGCCTCGCCAAAGCCCGGCAGGCCCAGCCGTTCTGCCACGGCGAAGAGAAAGCTCTCCACATTCACGGGCTGGCCGCCGGCCGTGCGCGCCACGGCGGGCTGCACCACGGGCCAGCGCACGGTGGAGCTTTTGGCCACCACGTCGGCCCAGGGCGCCGAGATGCCCCAGCTCTCGTAGGTCACGGTATCGGGCACGATGAAATCGGCCAGCGCGCTGGTCTCGTTGATGAAGGGGTCGATGGAGACGATCAGCGGCAGCTTCTTCGGGTCCTTGAGATCGTCCACCAGCGCATTGCGAAAGCCCGCAATGCCGTAGACGGGGTTGCTCATGTGGTTGATCCAGGCCTTGGCGCGATAGGGGTAGCCGGCCAGCGCGCTGGCCAGCATCTCGCTGGACAGGCCGCCCACGGCCGGGTACCACGGGGCCTGGGCGGCGGGGTAGTCCTTCGCGCCCTCGGGCTGGCCCTCGCGCTTGCGCTGGAATTCCGCGCTTTTCTCGTAGGGCTGGCGGTGGCGTGACAGCGCCAGGCCGCGCGGCTTGACCTTGCCGTCGAAGTTGGCGAAGTCGTAGCGCGGGCCCGGGCCGAAGGGGCCGAACGGGCCGGCATCCAGCACCAGGCCGCCCTGCACGTTGAGGTTGCCCACCAGGGTGTTGAGCATGCTGATGGCGTAGGCGGTGTAGAAGCCCGCGCCGCTCATGGTGCCGCCATGCGCATCGGCCACGGCGCGCTTGCCATGGCTGGTGAACTCGCGCGCCAGCGCCTCGATCTCGCCGCGCGCCACGCCGCACAGCGCTGCGTATTCGTCCAGTGTCTTGAGGCTGGCCTGCTCGTGCAGCTTGGCCAGCGAGGAGCAGACCGACAGCTCGGGGGCCTGGTCCGCGCCTTCGGCCTTCAGGCCGGGCACGGCCACGCGGGTGCGCACCATCAGCTGTGCAGGCTCGGCCTGGGTGTGCGGCGCCAGGCGGCCATCGGCACGCTGCACCACGAACACATCCTGGGCCGGCTTGCCGTCTTCGGCTGGCGCGGGCAGGGCCCAGCCCAGGTCGGCGCCGCGCAGAAAGCTGCCGTGGCGCGGGTGGCCGGGCTCGTTGACCAGCAGGTGCGTGGCATTGCTCCAGGACGCCTCGCCCGCCGCCTGCATGGCGGCCGGGCCGGGCTGGGCGAGAAAGCCCGTGTCATGGCGCGCCTCGTCCAGGATGACGCGGATCAGCGCCATGGCCAGGGCCAGGTCGCTGGCCGGCTTGACGGCCAGCCAGCGGTTGCCGCTGCCCGCAGCCAGGCTGGACGAGGTGGGCAGCACGGGCGAGACCACCACGTAGCGGAACCGGTTGTCCTCGCGCGAGCGGGCCTCGGCCAGTTCGCGGCCCTGGCGCTGGAAGGGGTTGCCGGACTGTGCGGGCGCCGCGCCGATGAACAGGCCGAAGCTGGCATGGCTCCAGTCGGGCTTGCCGTGCGGCATGCCGGGCAGGTCGCCCAGGGCCGCTGCCGCACCCACGCGAAAGCTCTGGCCGCAGTAGGCGCCGTGGTTGCTGACGTTCACGGTGCCGAAGGACGGCCCCGCAAAGCGGCGCA
Source organism: Delftia sp. 11MD (assembly GCF_050907895.1). Taxonomy (NCBI): domain Bacteria; kingdom Pseudomonadati; phylum Pseudomonadota; class Betaproteobacteria; order Burkholderiales; family Comamonadaceae; genus Delftia; species Delftia sp. 11MD. The sequence continues at coordinate 2,749,977 of NZ_CP194333.1, forward strand.
GCAGCTGGGCGCGGCCTTCGTTGGAGGCGTCGGTCACCAGCAACTGGTTGGAGCGCGGGCCGAACTCGGGGTTGTCGGCGTCCAGCGGCGTCTTTGTGTCCCAGATGGCACGCAGGCCATCGACCTGGCCTTCGCCGAACAGATCGCCGCCCTCGCAGACTTCCTGCACCAGCTGCTCGAAGGAAATGCTCTGCCAGCGGCCGCTGCCGCGCGGGCCCACGCGCTTGAGCGGGGTGAGCACGCGGTGCGGTGCACTCTGGTGCTCCAGCATGGACGAGCCGCGCGCGCAGGACGTGGCCCGGCCCTCCAGGCCCAGCTCCTTGCCCAGCTTGGCGTAGACCTCGCGCACGGGTTCTTCCATGGCGGCCGGGCGCGTGGTGGCCAGCGGGTGGTAGGGGTTGCCTGCCACGCGCAGGATGCGGTTGCTGGCGGTATCGACACGCACGCGCACGCCGCACTGCGTCCAGCAGCCCAGGCAGCTGGACGGGCTGACCACCTGGCCGGGCTGGGTGGCGAGCGCGCCCGTGGCCGGGTCGATGCGGAACTCGGGCGTCAGCGAATTGCCGCGCGTGGCGCTGGCCGTGGGCGTGCCCGAGCTGCCTGTCACCAGGCCCTTGGCGCCACGTGCCAGCGTCTCGCCGTAGCCGGCCGCAAAGGCGGCCAGCCCACCGGCGGTGAGTCCGCCGCGCAGCAGCAGGCGGCGGCGGGCGGCCTCGGCATCCAGGGAATCTTCGGGGGCTTGGGGGAGTTTCTTCTTGTCGGTCATGAAAGGCTTTCTGTGGCGCGGCCGGCCGGTGGCGGGCCGCGCTCCGTGAATGGGTGAGGGGTCGTCAGGGCGGCGGTGTCAGAGGGCGCGGGCCGCGGCCGAGCGCGCGGGAAACAGCTCCAGCGCCCAGGTGGCCAGCGTCACCAGTGCAATGCACAGGCCGGCCACGCCCAGCATGCCCAGCAGGCCGTCGCCGCCCAGCGGCATGTGGTAGATGTACAGGCCCGCGCCGTACTTGGGCACGCCTTGCACGCCCATGAACAGCGCCCAGCGGAAGGCCCAGGCCGCGGCGGCCAGCCCCAGCCCCAGGGCCAGCGTGTAGCGCGGGCAGGCCATGCGCTGACCACCCCGCACCAGGGCCCACAGCAGGGCGGCACCGGCCACGGCCGAGCCCAGCATGCTCAGGCGCCAGACCGGAAACTGCTGCCACAGCTGCAGCGCCGCCTGGAAGGAGCGGCCCTGGCCCAGCCAGCCGGCAACGGCCCAGACCACCACCATGGCCAGCAGGCACAGCGCCAGCGCCAGGCCCAGCATGCGCAGCGCCTGCAGGGCGCCGGCATCGGGGCGGTGGCGGGCGGGCAGAAAGCGCGCCGTCACCAGCATGCAGCCCACCGTGGCCAGCCAGCCCGTGAGTGCCAGGTTCAGCGGCACCCACAGCGTGTTCCACAGCGGGCGCGAGCGCACGGCCATCAGCTCGGCGCCGGTATAGGCGGTGATGGTCAGCGCCGACACGGCCAGCAGCGGCGCCAGCCAGCGCAGCCACTGCGGCCGGCCCAGCCACCAGGCCAGCACGAAGGCCAGCGCCAGTCCCACGAAGACAGGCAGCAGCAGCGCGCCCACCGACATCCACGACCACGGCGTGAAGTGCGCATAGAAATGCCAGAAGCGCGCAGGCTGGTGCAGGTCGGCCAGCAGCGACACGGGCGCGGCGATGGCGCTGACGGCCAGCACCAGCACGGCGGCCGGCAGCAGGCGCGCCATGGCGCTGGCGCGCGGCGCCCAGGCGCAGGCGGCGGCCAGCAGGGCGGCGCCCGTGGCAATGCCGGCCAGGAAGAAGTACTGCACGGCCCAGGGCAGCCAGGCCGATTCGTAGGCGGGGGTCAGGAGTTCGACGATGTGCATGGGGTGCTCCTTGCGTTCAGTGGGAAGTGACCAGCCGCACGCTGGCCTGCCCGTCCACGCCGTCGACGAAGGCGTCGGGCAATCCCAGGTAGTACACATGCGGGTCCGTGCCCATGGCGGGCTTGAGCACCTTGAGGTCCTTGGCGTGCTCGCGCATGCGCTGGCGGATCTCGCTGCCCTCGTCGTTGAGGTCGCCGATCACGCGGGCGCCGCCCACGCAGCTTTCTACGCAGGCCGGCAGCAGGCCGGCTTCCAGGCGGTGCTCGCAGAAGGTGCACTTGTCGGCGGTCTGCGTCTCGTGGTTGATGAAGCGCGCGTCATAGGGGCAGGCCTGCACGCAGTAGCCGCAGCCCACGCAGCGCTCGTTGTCCACCAGCACGATGCCGTCGCTGCGCTGGAAGGTGGCCTGCACTGGGCAGACCGGCACGCAGGGCGGGTTGTCGCAGTGGTTGCACAGGCGCGGCAGGTTGAGCATGGCCGGCGGCAGGTCCTCGTTGCCCGCGTGCTGCACCTCGTACTGCAGCACCGTGGTGCGGAACTGGCCCAGCGGCGGCAGGTTCTCCATGGAGCAGCTCACCGTGCAGGCCTGGCAGCCTATGCAGCGGCGCAGGTCCACCAGCATGCCGTAGCGCTTGCCGGCCTCGCCGGGGCGGCGCGGCGGCTGGAAACCCGTGGTGCCGGGCGCGGCCGCCGCCACGGGCAGGGCCACGGCCGCCATGGCGGCGGCCAGCAGGTCCTGCAGGAAGCCGCGCTTGCCTGCGGCGGGCTGCGCATGGGAGAGGGTAGGGGCAAGGATGTCCTGGGTGGAGGGCTTGCAGCTGCAGTCGTTGCAGCCGCTGCCGGCGCGGGATGTTTTTGGCATGGCCTGTCTTTCATCGTCCTGCGGCCACGGATCGTGGTCGCTCAAACTCAATAAAGCATTAAAAATATGCTTTTTATATTGAATTTAATATATGAAATTCAGGGCCTTGGCGGCTTGATGTGAGTCAAGCAATGGGCTTGCAAAGCGCCACCGACTGCCTGCCATGGACAGGCGCCCAAGGCAGTCCATAGCGTGTGGCGCAGGGATTAAGACGGGGTTAACAGGGTGACTGCATTCCTCGGGAATGCAGGGCGCGTATCGGAAATCACCCTCTTGTTTCCGTGCGCGGCCCCGGTCTACGCTGCTTGTGTCGCCACTGCCAAGGAGTTCTCCATGAACCATGCCCTGAACAGCCTTGCTTCGGAACTGGACCTTGCCGCCGAAGCCGGCGAGCACCTGAGGCTGCAATTCACACAGGCCTGCGTGGACCGCATCGCGCACCTGCTGGAAGACCCGGACGTCATCCGCTGCGCACAAGGCCTTCGCCGCTACCTGGACGGCCAGATCGACCGGCAGGAGCTGGACCGCCTGGCCCGCGAGGCGGCCAGCCTGGCCAACCACCACCAGGGATCACGCTCCCTCGACGGCTGCGGCCATGCCGCCGTGTCCGCCACCTATGCCACGGCCCATGGGCTGGCGGGCCGGGCGCTGCAGGCGGCCGACTACGCGGCCTACGCCATGGTCTATGGCGAGGGCGGCCACGGCGCCGTCACGGACCGCGAGTCGTTCGAGCCTGAATACCAATGGCAGGCGCGCTGCCTGGCCTCGCTGGCGCAGGCCGCTCAGCAGCGCACGTAGCACCAGGCCGACTGCTGCAGCAGGGCCAGTGACTCGATGCCGCCCTGCGGCAGCACGCGCATGCCGGCAGGCGCCTCGCGGCCCAGCTTCCTGAGCGTGTTCGGGCAGACCAGCGCATGGGCCAGGGCCTCTGCATCCAGATGCTGCGGCGTGCCCGGCGCGGCATCCAGCAGTGCCTCGACGGCCGGGCCGTTGATGACGATGCGGACTTCGGCACCGGGCCGGTCCTGGCGCAGGTTGGCCAGATTGCTGCGTGCACGGGCCAGGGCGCCGGGCGTGGGCGCATGCAGTACGATGCGCAGCGGCGGCGCATCCGGCCGGGCGGGGAACAGGTCGCTCCAGTCGCTGGAGGCGGTTGAATCGGCGGGACAACGGCTTGTGCTCATGGTCGTCCTCATCATTTCCTGCCACGCGGCCCCATGACCTCTTCCAGCAGGCCCGGCGGCAGGCCGGTGCGTACCTGCACCACTCCCTTGTCATCCTTCCAGACCAGGGCCGGCGTGGCACGCAGGCCCCAGGTGGACATCAGCGAGGCATGGCTGGCCAGCACCTGCCGCGTGGCCTGCGGCACCGGGGCCAGCGGCGTGGCGCCCGCGCCTTCTGCGCTGGCGCGGCCGGCCTTGGCATAGGCACGTGCGTGCTCGGCCAGGGCCTGCTCTGGCTGGCGCGCGGTCAGCATGGCGGCGGCCTTGCCCTCGCTGCTGGGCTTGAGGATGCCCACCAGAATGTGGCGCAACTGCACCTGGCCGCTCTCCACCCAGGGCCGGGCATCGTTCCACAGCTGGTTGCAATAGGGGCAGTTGGGGTCGGTGAACACATAGACCGTGCGCGGCGCGTCGGCGCGGCCATCCGGTATGGACTGGGCGCGCTGCACATCGCTCCACAGTTGCTCGCCCATGGGCTTTTGCACGGCGGCCTGCAGGGCCTGGGCGTTCACGTCGCGGCCCTGGGCGTCGATCACCGTGCCCAGCACCCAGTGCTTGCCGTCAGGCATGCGGTAGATGGGCACGGGCTGGCGGTCGCGGTAGGCGGCCCAGGCCTTGAGTCCGCCCACGGCCGGCAGCGGTCCCACCAGGGTCAGTCCCTGCTGGGCCAGGAAATCCTCCGATGGCAGCTCGGACGCCGCAGCCGGCAGGGCCAAGGCTGCCGATAGGGCCAGGGCTCCTGCCAGTGCAGGCAGGGGGAACAGGGGGGAAGCGCTCATGAACATTCCTTCAGATGCTGGGCCAGGCTGGCGCGCGACAGCTCGCCCATGCGCATGCCGCACAGCCGGCCGTCGGCGCCATAGAAATAGGTGGAAGGCAGGCCCCGCTGGCGCCAGTGCCGGCCGGCCTGCTGCTGCGGGTCGAACAGCACCTGGGCCAGCGGCAGCGGGGCCGTCGCCTGCTCGCGCCGCAGGTAGCCCATCACGGCCTCGGCAGACTCGCCCTGGTTGATCCAGATGAAACGCACATCGGGCCGCTGCTGCTGGGCCTGGGCCAGCACCGGCATCTCGCGCCGGCAGGGCGGGCACCAGGTGGCCCAGAGGTTGATCACCATGGGCTTGCCATCGGCCTGCTGCAACTGCTGCAGAGAGACCGGCTGCGCCTGTCCGTTGACCAGGGTGAAGGCCGGCAGGGCCGGTGCATCTGCGGAGGGCAGCGCCTGCAGCAGGCTGCCCAGCACCAGCAGGGCCGCCCCCGCGCCCAGCGCCAGCCCTGTGGCGCGGCGCAGCACCGGGGAGCGGCGGCTGCGCCACAGCATGTACAGCAGCGCGGCCAGCAGGCCGGCCCACAGGTTCCATCCCCCGTCGCGGATATCGATGATGCGGCCTGCGAAGGCAGGCATCCCGCTCCAATCCCAGGGGGCCGGCGCGACCTCGGCCCACCACTGCGCGACATAGGCCAGGCGCGCCGCCAGCAGGCCGGCCAGGGTGCTTTGCCACAGCAGCGCATCCACGGCCTGGCCCGTGCGCCTTTCATTCCTGCGCGCCAGCCACTGCGCCAGCAGCCAGGCCAGCATGGCCACCACCACGCCCATCGGCAGGACCAGCGGCCCCAGCGCCAGGCTGGCAGGCAGGTGCAGCCAGGCGCCCAGCGCCGATAGCGCTGACGGCCCGCCAGGCTCTGCCGCTCCGGCAAGAACAGGCGAAGGCGACAGCAGCAGGCCGGCAAGCAAGGGCAGGAAGGACGAAAGAAGAGGGGATGACCGGAGATGCATGGAAGGGAGTTTCAGCCATGCGGGCTGACAGGCCGTGGATGCTGGCAGCGGGGAATTAACGGGGGGTTAACGGCCTGATGGCCTCACGGCCTCACCTGGCTTGCCGGGCGGCAGCGCCACCTCTTGCGCTCGCAAGAAAATCCACCTCATGGATCGAGTGTCAGAACTTATTCCAGAGTGCTGCAAATGCACCGAAAGAAATGGCAATGAAGAGGGATGCCTTGAAAACCAGCTTGTTTTTCGATGAAGTCGATGGCTTCACTATCTTGTATTTGGAAACGAGCATGACGACGACAAGGGTTAGCACACACACGACGATAAGCCGTGTCTGAAGTTCGTTCATTGCATATCCTTCCATCAAGCGGAATACGGGGTCGCGAGCGATGCGAATCCGTGAGGGCAAGGCTTGGATTGTGCATTGGTAATTGCGTGAATTTCCGCTGTGGAAGACAAGGAGAATTCCGAAATATTTCAGGATATTTCCGAGGTGGCATAGGACTTGTCCTGAAGTTCCTGCGTAATTCAGACTTGGTGATTCTTTGCCTGTTGATGGCCCCAATCTGCTTTGCTTCCAGTCCCAACCAATCCCATGGCCGCAGACAGCAGCAAGGCCGCAGCGGCCAAGCCGCCAGACAGCCAGAGCGTGGCGTGCAGCCCCCAGCCATCGACCAGTTGGCCGCCTGCCCATGAGCCCAGCGCAATACCGATGTTGAAGACGCCAACGTACAGCGCCGTGGCAATTTCCACGGCGCGTGGCGCAGCCTGCATCATCCAGGTCATCAGGCCCACCGATACGCCGCCGTAGGCCAGGCCCCAGACCAGCAGCACGGCGCCACCACCGGTTGGCGAGTCGCCCACGGACAGGAACAGCACAGGCGCCAGCAGCAGGCCCATGGCGATCGCCGCCAGACTCGGCACCGTGCGGCGCGCCGCGATGATGCCCGCCAGGAAGTTGCCCGCAATGCCCGCGATGCCGTAAGCCAGCAGCAGCGCGCTCATCCATTGCGCATCGAACCCCGACACCGTCAGCAGCAGCGGGCGCACGAAGGTGAAGGACATGAAATGCCCGGCCACCAGCAGCAGCGTCAGTGCCAGCCCGGCCTGCAGCCTGCGGTTGGCCAGCTGATGACTGAATTGGCGCAGGCTGGCCGAGCCTGTGGCAGGCAGGGCGGGGAGAACGGCCATGTGCAGCGCCAGCACCAGTGCGCTGAAGCCTGCCATGCCACCGAATGCCCAGCGCCATCCCGCGAAATCGCCGATCAGCGCGCCCAGCGGCACGCCCAGCACCGAGGCCGCCGCCACGCCGCCAAAGATGATGGAGGTTGCCAGGCCCATCGACGCCTGGGGTACCAGCCGTGCCGCCAGCCCGCCCGCGATTGCCCAGATGCCGCCCATGCAAAAGCCCACCAGGACGCGCGCGGCCAGCAGCCAGATCAGCGACGGCGCCAGCGCCGAGGCCAGGTTGGCCAGCACGAGCAGGGCCAGCAGTCCGCACAGGATGCGGCGCCGGTCCATGCCGCCCGCCGCCATCACCACCAGCGGCGCGAACAGCGCGGCCAGCAGCGCCGGCAGCGAGATCATCAGGCCGGCCCTGCCCATGGAGGTGCCCAGGCTGCCAGCAATGGATGTGAGCAGGCCGACCGGCAGCATTTCCGTGGTCACCACGGAAAAGGTGGCCAGGCCCACGGCGGACACGGCCAGCCACGGGCGGCGCGCGGCGGGTTCGGGCCGCGTGGAGGAAGACGAATTCATGGTCCAGATCCCTTCAAACAGGTGGGGGGGTGTTGCACCGCCGTCGCGGGACAGAGAAAATACATACGCTGCGTATGAATAGAATCCTATATACATACGAAGCGTATGTAAATAATCATGCACGCCGTATGTAAGGAGATTGGCCATGGTTCGCCGCACCCGCGCCGAGATGGAAGAAACCCGCGCCACGCTGCTGGCCACGGCCCGCAAGGCCTTTGGAGAGCAGGGCTACGCCGATGCCTCCATGGACGATCTCACCGCGCAGGTGGGCCTGACGCGGGGCGCGCTGTACCACCATTTCGGCGACAAGCAGGGCCTGCTGGCGGCCGTGGTCGAGCAGATCGATGCCGAGGTGGATGAACGCCTGAAGGCCATCACCGCCCATGCCCGGGATCCCTGGCAGGGCTTTCGCAGCCGCTGCCGGGCCTACCTGGAAATGGCGCTGGAGCCTGAAATCCAGCGCATCGTGCTGCGCGATGCGCGCGCGGCTTTGGGCGGAGCGCTGCCGCAATCGCAGCGCCACTGCATTGCGTCCATGCAGGCACTGATTGCGGACCTCATGGCGCAGGGCATCGTGGCCCGGGCCGATCCGCAGGCGCTGGCATCGCTGATCTACGGCAGCCTGGCCGAAGCGGCTTTCTGGATTGCCGAGGGCGAGGACGCCGACCTGCGGCTGGAGCGCGGCGCGGCGGCGCTGGACCTGCTGCTGGGCGGGCTGCTGGCCCGGCCCTGAGCGGGCCGCCTGGCCGCATTCTTGTGCGCGTGCCTGCGAGATTCGGCATGCTGGCGCACACCTCGCTACAAATCTGCGATGCTCAGTCGCTTTTCGTTCTCGACTTGGATACAGACGGCGGGGCCTGGAGCCAGGCCCTGCGGACAACAACATGCATGTTCTCTTGGTGGAAGACAACGCGCTGGTGGCCAGCGGCGTGCGGGCCGGCCTGCAGCTGCAGGGCTTTGGCGTGGATACCGTGGCCTCGGCCGGGCAGGCGGATGCGGCCATCCGTTCCTCGCATTTCGATGCCTGCGTGCTGGACCTGGGCCTGCCGGACGAGGATGGTCTCTCGCTGCTGGCGCGCTGGCGCGGCCAGGGCCTGCAGGTGCCCGTGCTGGTGCTGACGGCGCGCGATGCCGTGTCACAGCGCATCGAAGGCCTGCAGACCGGCGCCGACGATTACCTGGTCAAGCCCTTTGACCTGCACGAACTGGCGGCGCGCCTGCATGCGCTGCTGCGCCGCGCGGCCGGCCGCAGCGTGGACTGGATCGAGCTGGGCGAGGTGCGCATCAACCCCGCTGCCGGCCATATCCAGCGCCAGGGCCGCACCGTGGAGCTGTCGCGCCGCGAGTGGTCGCTGCTGCGCGCGCTGCTGCAGTCGCCGGGCCGCATCCTGAGTACCGAGCAACTGCGCGACAGCCTCTACGGCTACAGCCAGGACGTGGAGAGCAATGCCGTCAACGTGCATGTGCACCACCTGCGCCGCAAGCTGGGCCATGAACTGGTGGAGACGGTGCGCGGCGAGGGCTACCGCCTGGGCCTGCACCCATGATGCGCAGCCTGCGCGTGCGCCTGCTGGCATGTCTGTGCCTGGCGCTGTGCACGTTGTGGGGCGGGGTGGCGGCCTGGATGTTCTCGGACATGCGCAACGAGCTGCGCACCGTGCTGGATGACCGGCTGATCGCCTCGGCGCGCATGGTGGCCGGCATCGTCCACCAGTTCCGGCCTGCCCGGGAGCTGCCGCAGGACTGGAGCCCCATGCTCAACGTGATCGCGCGCGACGGCGTGGCCTGCGAGGTCAGCCTGGTGCGCGGCGAGGTCCAGCCCGTGCGGCCCGAATCGGCCCTGCCGCAGGTGCTGGCCAAGACCGAGGGCAGCCCCGTGTTCCCGCAGAGCATGCCGCTGGGCTTCTCTACCATCATCAAGGGGGGCAAGCCCTGGCGCACCTATGTGCTGGAGGACCACGGCGTGCGCATCGCCACGGCCGACCGCATCGATGTGCGCGAGGGCCTGATCCACGGCTTTGCCTACACCATCGTCCTGCCCTTCGTGCTGGCGCTGCTGGCCAGCATGGGGCTGATGTGGTGGGCCGTGACCCAGGGCCTCAGGCCGCTGGAGGCCCTGCGGCGCGAACTGGCGCGCCGCCCGCCCGGCGACGATTCGCCCGTGGCCCAGGGCCTGCAGACGCGCGAGCTGGCGCCGCTGGTGGGCACGCTCAACCAGCTGCTGCACCGCGTGCGCGCGGCCATAGACCGCGAGCGCCGCTGGAGCGACGACGCGGCCCATGAGCTGCGCACGCCGCTGACGGCCATCAAGACCCATGTGCAGGTGGCGCAGATGGCGCTGGCGGCGCCCGGCATGCCTGCCGGCCTTCTGGCCGCGCCGCCCGGCTCCATGGCCCGCGATTCGCTGGCCCAGGCGGGCGAGGGCGTGGAGCACCTGCAGCACACGCTGGAGCAGTTGCTGCTGCTGGCGCGGCTGGAGCAGCATGAACCGGGCGCCGCCAATGCGCTGGCCTGCGGCGATGCGCCTGCCGATGCGCTGCAGGCGCTGGACAAGGCCTGGCAACTGGCGGTGAATGCCGTGAGCGCCGGAGCACCGGCGCCGGCGCAGCGCCAATGGTTGGACACGCACCAGCAGCCCGGCAACGGCGCCTGGCCGCTGGCCATCTCCGAGCCCCTGCTGGTCTCGGCCCTGCGCAATCTGCTGGAAAACGCCCTGCGCCATGCGCCGCAGCATGCCGTGGAACTGGCGGTGCGGCCCATTGGCGCCATGCCGGGCAAGACACAGCAGCCGGGCACAGGCTATGTGGAGTTCACCGTGGCCGACCACGGCCCGGGGCTCAGCGCCGAGGAATGCGAAGAGGCCACGCGCCGCTTCTGGCGCAAGCGTCCCCAGGAGCATGGCAGCGGCCTGGGACTGCCCATCGTGCAGCGCATCGCCGAATGCGCAGGCGGCTGCCTGCTGCTGCAGCCGCGCAGCCTGTGGCGGCCCGAGGAAGGCCAGGCCAGCGGCCTGGTCGCGCGCCTGTACCTGCCGCTGGCGGACGGTCCGGGCCCGCAGGCCCCGGCCGCCGGCCCATTAGCGCCGGCCCATTAACGCCGGCTTAATCTCGGCTCCGTATCGTGCGGGCCTGGCTGGCCAGCCCTGCGGGCATTGCGCCTTGCGGGGCGGCGGCCGGTATCCCTATTCGATCCTGTCCGCCGCAGCCGTGCGCTCCTCGGTGCGTGGCGCGGACGCATGGCAGGGCAAATGCCTCTTCCCACGATGATCCGCATGAACAAACAGACCCTGTCCCGGTCGTGCATCGCCATCGGCATCTGCATGCTGATGGGCAGCGCCTGGGCGCAAGACGCCGCGCCCAAGGCACCAGCGCCCGCAGCAGCGCCCACAGCTGCGGTGCAAGGCAGTGCAGCAGCCGGCCAGAAAATCGCCCAGTCGGGCACGCCCCAGGGTGCGGCGGCATGTGCCACCTGCCACGGCGCCAAGGGCGAGGGCATGGCGGGCTTTCCGGCACTGGCCGGCCAGCACGCCGGCTATCTGGCGCGCCAGCTGCAGCACCTGGCCGACGGCAGCCGGCAGGCGCCCGTGATGGCGCCCATGGCCAAGGCCCTTTCGGCCCAGGACCGTGCCGACGTCTCGGCCTACTACGCCAGCCTGCCGCTGCCCATCCAGCCCGTGCGCGGCCCGCTGCCCAAGGGCAAGGACGATGACGGCGCCTGGCTGGTCGAGCGTGGCCGCTGGGCCGACGGCATTCCTGCCTGCGCCCAGTGCCATGGCCCTGGCGGCGTGGGCGTGGGAGCGGACTTCCCCGCCATCGGCCACCTGACGGCCGACTACATGCAAAGCCAGGTCGCCGCCTGGAACAAGGGCCAGCGCGAGGCCGGCCCCCTGGGCCTGATGGGCAAGATCGCCCGCAAGCTCACGCCCGAAGACATCCAGGCGGTGGCGTCCTACTACGCCCGCCTGCATGGCGCGGGCACAGCCACCGCAGCCACGGCCTCCGCGCCGGCCAAACCCTGATGGACCGGGAGCCGATCATGTCCGACACACCACGCAATCCCGCCCCCGGCAGTTCCAACACCGCCGAATACATCGTCGTTGCCTGCCTGTTCGCCGGTCTGGCGGGCACACTCGCCTATGGCATGTACGTCAGCCGTCCTGCCCGGCCCGACGTGCCGGTCAACGTGGCCGCCGCACCCGCCGCACCCGCTGCTGTCCCCGCAAAGCCCGATGCCCAGCCCGTTCAGGGGGCTGCCGACGGCGCAGCCTTCACGCCGCCCGGTGCCCGCGACATTCCGGACACCCCCATGGGCGAGTGGATCCGCCGTGGCGAGGCCATCTTCCTGCGCACGCCGGCCAACGCCGTGGGCTTTTCGGGCAACACCCTCAACTGCGTGAACTGCCACCTGGACGCAGGCCGGCTCAAGGGCGCCGCACCCATGTGGGGTGCCTACCCGCTGTACCCGGCCTACCGCAAGAAGACCAACCACGTGGACACCTTCGCCGAGCGCGTGCGCGGCTGCTTCATGTACAGCATGAACGGCAAGGCCCCCGACGACGGCCACGACATCCTCGTGGCGCTGGAGGCCTATGCCTACTGGATGGCGCAGAAGGCGCCCACGGGCGAGAAGCTGCCCGGCGCGGGCTTCACCAAGGTGGGCAAGGCCGCGCAGGAGCCCAGCTTCGAGCGCGGCGCCAAGGTCTACGAGGCCAAGTGCGCGCTGTGCCACGGCGCGCAGGGCCAGGGCCAGGAAGCGGGCGGCGTGACCGTGTTCCCGCCGCTGTGGGGCAAGCAGTCCTACAACTGGGGCGCGGGCACGCACGAAGTGGACAAGGCCGCCAGCTTCATCAAGGGCAACATGCCCTACGGCAACCCCACGCTGGATGACCAGGAGGCCTGGGACGTGGCCACCTACATCAACAGCATGGAGCGCCCCCAGGACCCGCGCTTCACCGGCAACGTGGCCGACACGCGCAAGCAGTTCCACGACAACCCGTACTCGCTGTACGGCACCGAGGTCAACGGGCGGCTGCTCAAGGGTCTTTGAGCGGATCGGACAGGCAACGGCAGGCCGGGCGCAGGCCTGCGTTGCTGCAAGGGACAGGGCGCTGACGGCCGCCCTGCAAGCGCATCTGCGCCGGTGCGGCCTTTGCACCAGACGGCGTACGGTCATCGGTTTGACGGCCGGCATTTCATGATTTAATAAGAATCATTCTCACTGATTTGCCGACGCATCCGGCTTGCACCGCAGCACACCGCCTTGCCGGCAAGCCCGGCCCGTGCCGCACAGGGCCATGCGCAAAGGCCTTCGCGCGACCGCCGCGCGATGCTCAGGTTTGCCGAGGAAACCATGACCCAGACCTTGGACGACATTCAGCAGCTGGCGCACGAGCACCAGGTGCTGCTGCGTGGCTACGGCCACGCCCAGTTGCGCAGCAGCGAGCTGCTGTGCCTTCAAGCCCAGGAAATAGAGAGGCTGCAAAGGCTGGTGATCCGCCAGCGCGCGGCCTTGATGGCCAAGGAAACCCAGCTGCTGTGGGCGCGCGAGGAGCGCGAGGCGCTGGAGAAGGCCATTCCCGGCCTCTCGCGCCGCGTCACGCTGGCGCGGCGCGTGGAGTCGCTGCTGGTGCGCGTGCAGGACCTGTTGCGCGAGCGCGCACGCTGGCAGCGCCAATCGGCCGCGCCCCTGGCGCAGCCCGCCGTGCCTGCAGCGGGCGCGCATGCGCGGGAGCCCGAACAGGACGCCGAGGCCTTCGAGGCCAGCCTGCACGAGGCCGACCTGGTGATCTGCCAGACCGGCTGCCTGAGCCACGGCGAGTACTGGCGCGTGCAGGACCATTGCCAGCGCACGGGCAAGACCTGCGTGCTGGTGGAGCAGCCCGATGCGCTGCGCATCGTCCGCATACACCGGGGCGCCGACGGCGGCGACAACCCCGCCATGACGCTGAGCCACGGAGACACGACCGCATGACACGCAGCAAGATGCCCCTGAGCCCGGGTGGCGAACCCGAACTGCGCAGCGTGGGCCTGAAGGCCACGCTGCCGCGCATGCAGGTGCTGGAAATCTTCAGGCAGAGCGCATCGCGCCACCTGCATGCCGAGGACGTGTTCCGCCTGCTGGCCGAGCGGCGTGCCGAAGTGGGCCTGGCCACCATCTACCGCGTGCTGTCGCAGCTGGAGGCGGCGGGCCTGCTGCTGCGCCAGACCTTTGAAAGCGGCAAGGCCGTCTTCGAGCTCAACGAGGGCCCGCACCATGACCACCTGATCTGCCTGCAGTGCGGACGCGTGGATGAATTCAGCAACGACCACATCGAGGCACTGCAGCACCAGGTGGCCCAGGCCCACGGCTACCGCCTGGCCGACCACCGCCTGGCCCTGTACGGCCATTGCGGCGCGTGCTCGCAGCTGCCACCCGAATCACCGGCACAGCCCGAGCAGGCAAGACAGCCTGCGCTGCAGGACAACGAATGAGCACCAACGACAGATCCCTGACCCCCGAGCAGCGCGCCGCCCTGGACCTGCTGATGTCGCGCCAGTCGCGCTGGCCGCTGCAGGACCCGGCGCCGGGCGCAGACGTGATCGACACCGTCATCGATGCCGCACTGCGCGCCCCCGACCACGGGCAGCTGCGGCCCTGGCGCTTCGTGCTGGTGCAGGGCGATGCGCGCCATGCGCTGGGCGAGGTGTTCGTGCAGGCCGCCAGGGCGCGCGACCCGCAGGCCGACGCCGAGCGCTTCCGCGCCAAGGCCTTGTCCGCCCCGCTGATCATTGCGCTGGGCGTGCACCTGCAGCCCGAGCACAAGGTGCCAGAGAGCGAGCAACTGCTGGCTGGTGGCGCTGCCGCCATGAACATGCTCAACGCCCTGCATATCCTGGGCTTTGGCGGCTTCTGGGCCAGCGGCGCCAACAGCCACGATGCGCGCGTGCGCGAGGCCCTGGGATTCGAGCCCCATGACCGGCTCGTCGGCCTGCTGTATGTGGGCACGCCCGTCTCGGCCGGCCGCGAAGCCCTGCGGCCGCCGCGCAACCGCTTTGTGCGCGAATGGCAGCCCGGGAAAGACCTGGTGCAAGGCCTGGCCCTGGCCCTGTCCGCCAGCGCGGCCGACGCAGGCTGATCCTGCTTCCTTCAAGCAAAGATGCCCGGCTTGACCGGGCATCTTTCGTTGCGGCTGCGCAATCGGCCTAAGCCGCCGTCTCGACCGACTTCAGCTGGTAGATGGCATAGAAGTGCACGCCAAAGGTCCAGCGGAATGCCGGCCCCACCAGCGAGTAGGGCGGGCCGTAGCCTTCCATCACCTGGTGCGCGGCCACCAGCTGCAGGCGGGGATGGGCTTGCGCCAGATCGGCCTCGCGGCGCAGGCCCCAATGGAACTGGGCCTGGGTGAGCCGGACCGAAGGGTGCTGGCTTGCGCGCCCGGCCGCCAGCCAGCACATGGCGTCGAACACCAGCTCCGAGCCCGGCGGGCTGCGTTGCGCAAACGTGGTCCACAGCGCCTGCATCTGCTCTGGCTGCAGGTACATGGAAACGCCCTCGGCCATCATGAACACCGCAGGCCCGGACCTGTCGGCTGGCAGTCCCAGCCGCTGCCACCAGTCGGCATCGGCCAGGTCGAATTCGCGGATCTCCTGGCGCTCCGATTGCCGGGGCAGCAGCTGCCTGCGCAGCGCGGTCACCGGTCCCAGGTCCGCATCCGTCATGTGCATCTGCCCGTTGTCCAGCCATTGGAAATAGTCGCTGAGGCCGCAGCCCAGGTTCACCACATGGCCCTGCGGCTGGCGTTGCAAGAAGTCCTGCGCCAGCGCGCGAAAGCAGTGCGTGCGCGCCAGCACGCCGTAGATGCTCTGCCGGTCCTGCAGCCACCGGCTGCCGTCGTCGCCCAGCTGGGTCAGGGTGTCCAAGGCGTGGGCGTCACTGACGGCCATGCCGGGAAACAGCCGCTCGCCCAGGGCGCGTGCGGCCAGTGGAATGCGCAAGGTCTCGCTGACATCGGACAGTTTTTCCTGGCGTGGCGAGGAGGGCTGCGCGTCGGGCAAGGCCGTTGCGGCCGTCGGGGCAAGAGATTCGGGCATGGCGGGCTCCTGTGCGTTGCCGGCCGGGGCGGGCGGCATCCACCTTCCATGAATTGCTTCAAGGGCTGATACCCATATTAGGGCCTGTTCGCACGAATGCAGGCAACCCGAAGGGAAGCTGCCTGCCATCAATCCTTGTTCACCTTGTGGTCCTCGCCCTTGGCCTGTTCCATGGCCTCTGGCTCCAGCTCCTCGGCGGAGCGGTTGAGGTGGATGAAGGCACCCCAGCCCAGCAGCAGGACACCCACGGCGCTGACCAGGGCGGCGGGATAGAGCAGGTGGGCCGGCTCTTCCTGCGTCTTGAAGGCAGCGACCAGGGCTTCGACGGCCAGGGCCACGACCAGCACCACCAGAAAGCGCGAGAGAAACCGGCGCACGCGCGTGGGGCCGCTGATATGGGCCTCGCGTATGACCTCCTCTTCGGTGATGGTCTGGGCGATCTGCAGCGCGACCACGCCCGAGGCCAGAATGCCCAGCGCCTCGACGATGCGCAGGCCCGAATCGCCATCCACGCCATGCGCCATGGCATTCCAGCCCTTGAGGCCTGCAATCCACAGCAGGGCGATGGCCGCCAGCGAAAACAGCAGGGCGATGAGCGCGTGCACGACGGTGAAAAGGGTATGGAGTGCTTTCATGGCAAAGGGCGGAGAGTGGGCCGTGGCGCATGTTTCCACGGCGCCGGCGCGCCGCTTGTAGGAAACGGCGAACAGCCGTGGACAGTGGCAGGCAGCGGTGGGCAGGCGCGGTGCCTGCCCGCGGGTGCGGCGCATGGATAAAATCCCCGGACCATGTCCAGATGGTTCATCGTGGCTTTTTCCCTGCACTTCGTCGTCAGCGTGGCCTTGTCCACGCTGGGGCTTGTGCCATGGCGGGCCCTGCCGGGGGCCGCTTGCGAGCCGGCCGGCGCCGCCTGCGCCAGCGTGCAGCGCACGGCAGCGCCGCTGGTGGACACGGCCTCCCTGCTCGATGACTTCGACCATGCGCTGATGGACGATCAGCAGGACCTCCCCGATGTCATGCATGCCGTCGATGGCGTGGATGCCCCCCGGCTGCAGGCCGATCGCCATGTCGCCAGCAGCCTTCGCGAAGGACCGTGGCGCAGCCTGGCCCCGCCCGACCGGCCTCCCCGGGCGGCCTGATCCCCTTTGCGACCTGCCGGGGCCGTTGGCTCCGCCGGGTCGGCGCATGCGGCATCCACGCCGTTCGCCGGGTCCTGTCCGGCATGCCCTGTCTGCGGGGCTGGCCTATCGCTTCCAATCTCTCCGGACCCAGCGCAGCATGGGCCCTTTTTGCCGCAGCGGCGGCTCCCGGTTCCCAGAACAAGCATCATGGAAATTGCCATTCTTTTTGCGCTGATCCTGCTCAATGGCGTCTTCGCCATGTCCGAGATCGCGCTGGTGACGGCGCGCAAGGCTCGCCTGCAAAAACTCATAGACGAGGGGGACGCCGGCGCCGCCGCAGCCGCCCAGCTGGGGGCCGACCCCACGCGTTTCCTGTCCACCATCCAGATCGGCATCACCTCCATCGGCGTGCTCAACGGCATCGTCGGCGAGGCCGCGCTGGCCGCTCCCCTGGCCGAGTGGCTGCAGCGCCTGGGCGTGCCCGCGCCCTATGGCGGCTACACGGCCACGGCGCTGGTGGTGGTGCTGATCACCTATTTCTCCATCGTCGTCGGCGAGCTGGTGCCCAAGCGCATCGGCCAGACCTATCCCGAGACCTTTGCGCGCCTGATCGCACGCCCAGTCAACTGGCTGGCCCATCTGACCAAGCCCTTCGTGGTGCTGCTGTCCGTGTCCACCCATGCGCTGCTGCGCCTGCTGGGCGTCAAGGAAAACAGCGGCAGCGCCGTCACGGAGGAAGAGATCCACGCCATGCTGGCCGAAGGCACGACGGCCGGCGTCATCGAATCGCACGAGCACACCATGGTGCGCAACGTGTTCCGCCTTGACGACCGCCAGATCGGCTCGCTGATGGTGCCGCGCAGCGACGTGGTCTGCCTGGATGCCGATGCGCCATTCGAGGACAACCTGCGCGTGATCGAGCAGTCCGACCACGCGCGCTTTCCCGTGGTGCGCGGCGGCATGGACTCCATCATCGGCGTGCTCAACGCGCGCCAGTGGCTGTCGCGCGCGCTGCAGGGCAAGGATCAGGGCCTGACCGACCAGCCCATGCAGACCGCGCTCTATGTGCCCGAGACCATCACCGGCATGGAGCTGCTGGAGAGCTTTCGGCTGTCCGACGTGCACATGGCCTTCGTGATCGACGAGTACGGCGAGGTCCAGGGCATCGTCACCCTGCAGGATCTGGTGGAGGCCATCACGGGCGAATTCCAGCCCCGCGATCCGCGCAACTCCTGGGCGCTGCAGCGCGAGGACGGCAGCTGGCTGCTGGACGGCCACATCCCCGTGCCCGAGCTCAAGGACCGGCTGGAGCTGGCCACCGTGCCCGAGGAAGAGCGCGGCCGCTACCACACGCTGGCCGGCATGGTCATGCTGCTCACGGGCCGGCTGCCGCGTGTCACCGACACCGTGCAATGGGAAGGCTGGCGCTTCGAGGTGGTGGACATGGACGGCAAGGCCATCGACAAGGTGCTGGCCATGCGCGTGGACGTGTCGCTGCAGGTGCCCGGCGACGAAGACGCAGGAGCAGCCCATGCACCGCGTTGAACGACGGGCCTCGCGCTGCGCCTGGAAACTGCTGGCATGCGCGGCGGCCGTGGTCTTCATGGCCGCCTGCCTGGACGGCGTGCAGGGCTACCCGCAGCAGCAGGCGCCCATCATCAGCCCCTACGACATGACGCAGGAGCAGCGGCTTGCCGAAATGAACGCCATGGGCGCGGCCGGCCATGCCGACCACCGCTGGACCTACGAACTTCGCCCCGGCTGCGTGCTGCGCGTGGACCTGGACGGCCCGCAAGGCCCGCGCCCTTCCCTCGATATCGCCCTGCTGGGCAGCGTGGTGGCCGTCACGTCCCAGCGTGAACGCGGCAGTTTCCGCGTGGAGCTGCAGCCCGGCGACGGCCTGCAGTCGGCACGGTCCCTGGTGCTGGAAAGCACCAAATGGGCCGACGCCAGCTGGACCCAGCTGCTGCTGCGCCTGATGCAAAAGGGTTGCATGGAAATGCAGGGCCGCCCGCACGGCAGGACCGCCAGCCGGCACTGAGAGGCAGCGCACAACGGCACGGATCGGCATGCATCGGCAGGGACCGGCAGGCCAGGCAAGCGTGGCTTGCCCGGTCCCGCAAATGTGAGGGGCGGAAACGACAAGCGGCACCGAAGTGCCGCCGGGTAGGGCGCGGGGCGCAAGGTCCCGGGCCAAGGCAGATCGCCGGCTTACTTGGCCAGCGTCAGCGTGCCCTTCATCAGCGCGGAATGGCCGGGGAAGGAGCAAAAGTAGCTGTAGGCCTCGCCCGCCTTCAGGGCAGCGGTGGAGAAGGTCACGGAGTCGGTCTCGCCGCCGCCGATCACCTTGGTGTGGGCGATCACGCGGGCGTCCTTGTCCTTCACGAAGTCCTTGGCGGCGCCGGCGGCGATGCCGTCATTGGCCACGGGCTGCAGGTCGGCCGTCTTGCTCAGTACCCAGTTGTGGCCCATGGCCGTCTTGGGCAGCTTGCCCACGTGCTTGAGCTTGACCGTGAACTGCTTGCAGCTGGCGGGCACGCTGATGGTGGGCTTGTTGAACTGCATGGCGTCATTGCCTTCGATCTCGACGGCGCAGTCGGCGGCCAGCACAGGCGCGGCGACGGCAGTCATTGCGAGGGCCAAGAGGACGGGTTTCCATTGCATTGCCATTGTTTTCTCCTTGAAAAGCGGGTGAGGTGGCTGGCATCCGGTGGCCATGGACCGGCAGGCGGTCTGTCGCCATGGATGCTTTGTATGGCTGCCTCCAGCATAGACAGGATGGGGGAGGGCGGGTTGATTTGAATCAAGTCAAAACAGTTCGAAGACCTGCGCTCCAAGCATGCGGTATGGCGTCACGCCGGCAGGGTATGCGCGGTGGCTGTCGCCGGGAATCACTTGCCGTCCGTCGTCTTTTGGCGACGGGCAACCCCACAGCTCGCATGCCTCTACTCACCTCAGTCACATTTGGGTACGATTGCGGAACATAGAGGGGGTTTATGAGAGTGATTGTTTTCATAGGCGCTGTCATTGGCGCCATCTTTCTGCTGACGGCGTTCTTCGTCGACAGCTCCCAGCAACAGACGGCGCTGGCGGGCATGGCCTGTGCCAGCGTCCTCATTCCGTACGTGCTGTTCAGGCTGCACTCGATCGCCGTCGAGCAGGACAAGCTCGATCAGATCCTGCAGCTGATGCGAAAGTCCGGCAGCCAGCCAGAAGGGGTGGCTCCGGGCGGCGAGGGGTCCCGTGAGCCGGGTGGCCCCTCGGCGCCCAGGTCCTGGATGTCCTGAGGCGCGGGGCGGCAGCCAAGGCAGGCCAGGCAGGTCTGGCAGGTCTGGCAGGCCTCAGGCGAACTGCACGACCACGCGCCGGTTGGTGCGGCTTTTCTTCTCGATCTTGGTGACGGCCACCGTGCCGATCTCGGCCGTGCTGCGCACATGCGTGCCGCCGCAGGGCTGGCGGTCCAGGCCGGGGATGTCGATGATGCGGATCGTCGCCGTGCCGCCCGGGGGCGCCGCGCCTGCGGTGCGTACCAGGTCGGGCTGGGCGGCCAATTGCTCGGGCGTGATGCGGTCCACGTTCACGGCATGGCTGGCGGCGATCAGGGCGTTCAGGCGCTCCGTCAGATCGGCCTTGTCCAGCGTGGATTCAGGCAGGTCGAAATCCAGGCGTGCCGAGTCCGGCGAGATGCTGCAGCCCGTCACGGGCACGGGCACCAGCACGCCCAGCAGGTGCAGGCAGGTGTGCAGGCGCATCAGACGGTGGCGCCTGTCCCAGTCGATGGCTACCTGCACGCGCTCGCCGACCTGGGGCGGCGCATCGGTCTGCAGCACATGCAGGATGCGCTGGCGGTCATCGGCATAGACGGTGTCGATGACCGCCAGGCTGCGTCCGTCGGCCAGGATCAGCGTGCCGGTGTCTCCGGCCTGGCCGCCGCTGCGGGCATAGCAGACCGTGGCATCCAGCTCGATGCCTTCGGGGCTGACCGCGATCACGGTGGCTTCGCAGCGGTCCAGGTAGGCGTCGTCGTCAAAGAGCTTGTGCGTCTGGGACAGGGGCATGGGCATGGGGTGTCTCCGGGGTCATGTCGCGGTCCATGGTATCGGCGGCATGGCGGGGCCGGGCAGTACGCCTGGGCGAAAAGTCCCCAGTACAGTCCATGGCCCGCAGCGGTGGCAGTCGGCTGCTTGACAGCCTGTCAAGTGCCCGGGTCCGCGACCTGACAAGATCGGCGCCCGCGCCGCGCGCGTGCCGCTGAACAATGGCGCATTCCTTGCCGACGGCGCTACAGATTTTTCCGAAGCTGACGACATACGCAGGGCATGAATCTGTGAGTTTTCCGAGGAACTGTCCGAATGGATCAAGAACCTTTGCGTCCATCCCGTGCAGGCTCCACCCCCGTCTCCATCCCGGCAGGCCCCGGTTTGCGGCTGCCCACATTGTTCATCTCCTCATCTTTATGAGCACTACCGATCTTCACGCAGCTTCCCTGAGCGATCTCTATGACCGGCTGGACGAAGGCCTCAGCGAAGAGGCCTTTGCCGCCGAACTTGATGCCCGGCTTCATGACGGGCGGGCCGATGAGGTGCAGGTTTTCCTGCGTGATTGCGAGGAGCGCTGCCTTTACATGCTGGGGCGCCTGAACAGCAGCGAATCGCCCTGGACACATGACGGTGAGCGCTGGCTGGCCCTGGCACGGCTCACGGTGCCGCGCGGCCATGCGCCGGCAGGGCTCAGCGAGAAGCTGACCAATGCCAAGGTGGCCGCCGAAGTGCGCGTGATGGCCGAGCAATGGCTGGCCCATGCCCGCAGCGCGGATCTGCCGGTCTTCAAAGGCATAGGCATGGTGCTGGGCAACCTGGTGCCCTGGCTCTGCTATCCAGGCATGCCCTACGAGGAAGTGACGGCCACGCTGGACTGGACGCTGGCCCTGCGCAAGGAAGGTGAGTACAAGCCCGACACCGAGTACCACGCGCCCTGGAAGCGGCTGATCGCCCAGCTGAACGATGCCGACCTGCAGCGCTACGCCGCCGTGGGCGGCAAGCTGTTCGCCGATGTGATAGTGCACTACCGCGAAGAGCGCCAACCCAAGCAGCCCAAGGGGCAGGGCTGGAAGTCCTGGATGGGCTTCTTTGCCGCGCATCCCGAGCTGTATGACCAGACCTACATAGGCGAACCGGACCTGATAGAGCAGCGCTGGGCCAGCGCAGATGCCCCACGGCGTGAGGAACTGGCGGGCACCCTGATGGGCCAATTGGGCCATGCCCAGGGCGGGGAGCGTACCCGTGCGCTGCAGCTGCTGGACCGCCTGGTGGCCGAGGATCCCGCGCCCTTTGCCAGGCAGCTGCGTGAGAACGGCGGCTATCGGATCAGCCTGGCGCTGGCCATGCATGTCATGAAGCAGGACGATGCCGCCTTGCTGCCCCTGCTGCTGCCGGCCATTGCCCAGCACTGCGACCGCGAGGACGAGCTGCGCCGCTACCGCAGCGCGATCCGCGAACTGGTGACCCGCCGACCGACCGATCTGGCCGAGGTGCCTGTCAAGGACCTGGTCAATGTGCTGCCCGCGTTCGACACCGCCAGCCTGAAGGCCACGCTGCCCACCTTGACCCCGCTCATCGCAGGCAGCAGCGCCAAGGGCCTGCGCGCCGCCATGGCCGGCCTGGCCGCCCATATTCCGCTGGCCAGCTTGGTGGATGCCGGCTGGCTGAACAAGCCGCCCAAGAACCTGCTGCTGACCTGCCGCGACGTGCTGCTGGCCCACCCCGACCCCGCCGTCGGTCCCTTGCTGGCGCAGTTGCTGGCCGGCGGCAAGCTGGATGCGGCCTCGGCCAGCAGCGTGCAGCAGCGGCTGAACCAATTGGGCCTGACCGGGCAGGGCGCCTCGGCATCGGAAGAAAGCCAGGCGGATGCCGCATCGCCAGCGTCTGCCGCTGGCGGTGTGGACCTGGAAGCCCAGCTCGCCTCCATCAAGCGCCTGAGCGCGGCCATCAAGCCCTTCGACACGCCCGAGCTGCTGGCGCTGTGCGCGCCGCTGTCCGAGCACGCGGCCCGCGTGCTGCTGCATGTGTCCGCCATTGCCGAAGGCGGCCTGCCGCCGCTGGCCGGCGAGCTGCTGGCGCGCATTCCGGCCGACAACCGTGCCCGCCTGGCGCTGGCCCTGGTGCAGCAATGGATTGCTTCCGAGGGCGAACCCAAGCAGCGCTGGGCGCTCAGGCTGCTGCCCGGCCATGCCGATGACCGCGTGGTCGATGCGCTGGTGGCCGCCGTCCAGGCCTGGAACCGCCCGCGCCTGCAGCGCGCGGCCGCCGCTGTCGAGCATCTGGGCGAGGTGGACAGCCTCTACGCTCTGCTGCGCGTGCAGGAGATCTCCGAATCGCGCTCGCTCAAGGACCAGGTGCAGCGCACGGCGCGCAGCGCCCTGCGTGCCGCCGCTGCCCGCCGCAAGATGAGCGTGCCCGAGCTCTTCGACGAGCTGACCCCCGACTTCGGCCTGGGCCAGGGCCTGACGGTCACGGTCGGGCCGCACAGCTACCGCGTGGAGCTGCAGGGCGATCTGAGCCTGCGCGTCCTCAACGACAAAAACAAGGCCAGCAAGACCATTCCTGCGGTCAAGGACGAGGCGCTCAAGCCCGAATGGGAGGCGGCCACCGCGCAGCTCAAGACCCTGGCCACCAGCCTCAAGACCGTGGTCAAGCAGCAGGCGCCGCGCATGCTGGCGGCCCTGGTCAGCGGCAAGCGCTGGCCATTGGATCGCTGGCAGCGGCTGTTCGTGGCCCACCCGCTGCTGCGCATCGTGGGGCGCAGCCTGATCTGGCGCGCAGAGGATGCGCCGGGCCTGGCGCGCACCAGCTTCCGCCTGGCCGAGGATTTCTCGCTGGTCGATGTGGAGGATGAAACCGTGGCCCTGCCGGCAGGCTGCAGCATCAGCCTCTGGCACCCGGCCACGGCCCAGCCCGGCGAGCGCGAGGCCTGGCAGGCCTACATGGCCGACTATGAGCTGGAGCCCCTGGTCGACCAGCTGGGCGCCTGCGCCGAGCAGCCCGCGCCAAGCCAGTTCAAGAACGGCATGCTGCTGCCGCCCGCGCCGATCACGCTGGCGCAGGAGCAGCTCGGCGCCATGCTCAAGAAGTTCGGCTACCGGCCCGGCCCCGTGGGCGATGGCCCCAGCATCAACGAGCATGTGTGGCGCCTGCCCGCGCTGGAGCTGAGCCTGGAGCTGTCGCACGGCTATTTCCCGCCCTACCTGGACCTGGGCCTGCCCGTGGCCGTGGAAGGCCTGCGCGTGCACGACCTGAGCAAGGGTTACGGGGCCAGCGCCGACCCGGCGCGGCTGCCCAAGCCGCTGCTGGCCACGCTGCAAGGCCAGTGGCTGGCCCTGGCGGCCAAGGCGGCTGCCTGAGCCCTTGTCTTTGTGAACCTTTGCTCCCTTGAAACGTTGGCCGGCTGATCGCCCATCACCGAAGACTCCACAGACCATGAGCAACAACGAGACAGCAGCGCTTCCCCTGCAGGCTTTGTACGAACTGCACACGGCCGCGCCGGCCGGGCGCGAGGGCATGCCGGCCTTTGCCGCCGAACTGGCAAAGCGCCTGGCCCAGGGGCGTGATGCCGAGGTGGCGGACTTCCTGCGCGACAGCAGCAGCCTGTGCCAGGAGCGGTTGCGCCAGCTGCCCGGCGAGCATGCGCCCTGGCAGCGTGACCACGCGCTGTGGCTAACGCTGGCGCGCATCAGCCTTCCGCTGGGACAGTTCTATGGGGGCAACCCGGGCGTGCCCCGGCGCAGTGCCGAGCTGACCGCGGAGCTGACGGCACTGGCCCGCGCCTGGCTGGATGACAGGGGCAGCCGCAGCCACCAGCCCTGGAGACTGCGCGATGGCTACGACCTCGTGCTCAGGCAGGTGTTTGGCGTGCTGGGCCATGAAGGCATGTCCAGTGCCGAGATCACCGCCCTGCTGCGCTGGGCGCGGGAACTGAGCGCAAAGGCCGGCATTGCGCCCGGCGCGCAGTACTACTGCCACTGGCAGCACCTGCTGCACCAGCTGCCCGAGCCCGAACTGCTGGCCATGGCCATCGAGGACGGCGGCGGCCAGCTCAGCCGCGACATCGTCCAACGCCAGCTGCCGCTGCAGCGCACGCGGCCTGCAGCGCAGCGCTGGGCGCTGTGGCGGGATTTTTTTGCGCAATTCCCCGCCGTGCTTGACCAGCTGCGCCTGCCCGAGCCCGTGCTGATCGCATCGCGCTGGGAGACGGCCGATGCCGCGCGCCGCGACCTGCTGGCCCAGGACCTGTTCAAGGCCTTGTGCTTTGCCTCGGACTATGACTGGCCGCATGACCGTGCCCTGGTGGAGTGCATGCTGCAGACCGACGCTGCGCCCCTGGCCGCCTGGTTCAAGCAACTGGGCCACCTGGCGATCAATCCCGCCGTGGCGCAGCGGCTGTGGGAAGCCCGGTGGCCGGCCCTGCTGCCGCTGCTATTGCCGGCCTGCGCAGACGGCTGCAAGCACGAATCCGACCGCGCCGGCTACGCCCCGGTGGCCGAAACCTTGCTTGCCGATCGCCCTGGCGACCTGGCCCGGCTGGCCGCCGGCCCGCTCACGCACCTGCTGCCCGCGCTGCGCGTGGACACGCTGCAGCGGCTGCTGCCGCAACTGGGCAAGGCCGCCTCCGGCAGTGCCTCCAAGGGTTTGCGTGCGGCGCTGGCACGGGCGCTGTCTGCCTTGCCCGTGGATGCGCCCCAGGCCGCCGGCTGGCTGGCCAAGCCCAACAAGAACCTGGTGCTGGCCTACCGCGATGTGCTGGTGGCCCATCCTGATCCGGCGTCTGGCAGCCTGCTGTCGGCACTGCTGTCCGGTGGATTGCTGGACGTGGCCGAGCAAGGCCCGGTGCAGGCGCGACTGAAGGATCTGGGTGCCGCAGCCCCGGTTGCGGACGCAGCCGGGTCACCTGGCGGCGAGGCCATGCCAGCGGGCAGCGATGCCGGCTCCCTGGCAGAGCTTGAAGCCCAGGCCGCCAGCCTGCAGCGCCTGTCGCCCGCCATTGCCGCGCTGGACCAGCCGGCGCTGCTGGACCTGCTCGCGCCCCTGTCGGCCCAGGCCGCGCGCGCGCTGCTGCACCTGGCGGCCACCAGCCCGCAGGAGCTGCCTGCGCTGGCCCACCAGCTGCTGGCCCAGGCCGGCGCGGAGAACCGTGCGCGGTTGGCCCTGGCTCTGGTCCAGCACTGGGTGGCTGCCGATGGCGCGCCCGAATCGCGCTGGGTGCTCAAGCTGCTGCCCGGCGCGGCGGACGACCGCATCGTCGATGTGCTGTCCTCGGCCGCCCTGGCCTGGCACAAGACGCGCAAGGAGCGCGCCGTGGTCGCGCTGCAGCAGCTGGGCCGGCTCGACACGGTCTATGCCCTGTCCTGCGTGCAGGCCCTGGCCACCGGCAAGACCCTCAAGCCCAGCGTGCTGGCCGCCGCGCAGGCCGTGCTGGCCGAGGCCGCCACGCGGCGCGGCATGGCGCTGGCCGACCTCGGCGACGAGCTGACCCCGGACTTCGACCTGGGCCGGGGCGTGCAATTGCAGGTGGGCGCGCAGACCTATGACGTGCTGCTGCAGGGCGACCTGTCGCTGCGCCTGCGCACGCCGGCCGGCAAGCTGGTGCGCAGCCTGCCGGCCCTGGACGACGAGGGCCTGCGCACGGAGTGGTATGCGGCCGCCGCGCGGCTCAAGACGCTGTCCAAGGGCATCAAGGCCGTGCTGCAGCAGCAGGCGCCGCGCCTGCAGTCCTGCCTGATGCTGGGCCGGCACTGGCCGCTGGCCACCTGGCGCCGCCTCTTCCTGGAACACCCGCTGCTGCGCGTGGTGGCACAGGGCCTGGTCTGGCGGGTGGAGCCCGCGGCCGGCCAGCCGTTCAGCCTGCGCATTGCCGAGCACCTGTCCCTGGTCGATGCCGAGAGCGACGTGGTGCAACTGCCGGCCGAGGGCCGCATCGCCCTGTGGCACCCCGCGCAGGCCACCGAACAGGAGCGTGCGCAGTGGCGCGAATGCCTGGCCGACTACGGCCTCAAGGCCTTGATAGAGCAGGTCGATGCGCCCGCCGACCTGCCGCTGGCCAGCCAGTGGCAGCAGGAACTGCTGCAGCCCCTGGCACCGATACGGCTCGCGCAGCAGGCGCTGGACGGCCTGGCAGGGCCATGGCGCTTTCATGCCGGCCCCGTGTGCGATGGCCCCGGCATCTACCTGCACCTGCGGGACTTTGCCGTGCAGCGCTGGCGCGTGGAACTGCTGCACAGCGCGGCCATGCCGTACTACGAGCCCGGCCATGAGATCGACATCGAAGGCTTTGCCCTGCGCGACATGGCCACCGACCGCCTGCTGCCCCCGGCCGAATGGCCGCTGCCGCTGCAGGCATCGCTGTGCGCCATGCTCCAGGCCCTGGCCTCGCGCGCTGCGGGCGCGGCTGCAGCCCAGGTTTGACTCCCTCCAGAACCCCTGAATCCATGAACTCTTCGACCCTAGAACACACCGACCAGGCCACGCTCGAGGAACTGAGCGCCTCGCTGCCACCCGCCGAACTGGTCCAGGTGCTGGCCAGCCGCATGCGCGCGGGCCGGCATGACGAAGTGGGCGCCTTCACGCGCAAGGCCTTCGACGACTATTCCAACCCCATCCGCGCCCTGGGCAACTTCGATCTGCCCTGGACCCATGACCATGACCTGTGGCTGGCCTTCGCGCGGCAGACCATCCCCTTCGGGTGCAGGATCGACGGCAGCCTGGACGGCGACATTCCACGCCACAGCCCCGAGCTTGCGGCCGAGTTCGAGCAGATGGCGCGCGCCAGCCTGGCCCGTCCACCTGCGCCGGACGGCGACAACGACTACCGTGAAATCCGCATCCTGGACATGTTCGGCTGGCTCTGGTACCCGGGCATCAGCCGTGAACGGGTGATGCAGCTGTTGGACTGGGCCGCAGAGCTGAACGTCCAGTCCGGTGGCGGGTATGACAGAGCCGACTGGAAGCTGCTGCTGGGCAGCCTGGACGACCAGGACCTGATGGAGCTGGCCGAGCGCGGCGGCGCGCTCTATGCCGACATCCGCGATGTCTACATGACGCGGCACAGCGACGTTCCGCACCCGCAGCGCTGCGCGCCCTGGTACGACTTCTACCGCCGCCATCCCGACTGGTTCGACGACAAGCCCATCAACGAAGACCCGGGCCTGATCGCGCTGCGCTGGGACCTGGGCGCCGATGCCCAGCGGCGCCTGGAACTGGTCAACCTGCTGCTGGGCAGGGCGGACCATGAGCCGGCCGACTACTTCATCCCCATTTTCGACCGCCTGGTGCGGGAGGATGCCGCGCCCTTCGTCGCCTGGATCGAAGGATGGCAGCCCAAGTACCACTTCGATGCGGTGGTCGCCCAGCAGATCTGGAAGGCACGCTACCCGGAGCTTTTGCCCCATCTGCTGCGCTGCATATTGCAGAAATCGCGGATCGAGCCCTTCATCGGCCTGCTCAACCAGATGCTGACCGAGCAGCCCGACTACCTGCGCGAGATTCCCACCGTGCGCCTGGCCCCGCTGCTGGCGCAGCTGGACCCGGCCATGCTGCATGCCCGGCTGCCCCTGCTGGGCGAACTGCTGGCTGCCAGCAGCTCGCGGGCGCTGCGCGAAGCGGTGGCGCGCTTCATGCAGGGACTGGATGCGCAGGCCGTAGGCGCTGTCTTCGAGTCCAACGCCTGGCTGCAGCGGCGCGAGAAGGCGATGCAGCTGGCCTGCCGCGACATCCTGCTGGTCCACCCCGATCCCGGGGTCGCGCCGCTGCTGCAGGCGCTGCTGCGCACGGGCCTGGACCTGGGCTCCGAAAGCATGGTCGAGGGCCGGCTGCTGGCCCTGGGCGTCCCAGTGCCGGGTGCTTTGACCGTGGCGCAGGGGGAGGGGGGCCGGGTGCCGCTTGACGCACTGGAGGCCCGCGTGGCGCGCTTCAAGCGCTTTTCCAGCAGCATCAAGGCCTATGACCAGCCAGAGACCCTGGCCCTGTTCGCGCCGCTGTCCGAGCATGCGGCCCGCACCGTGCTGCATCTGGTGGCCACGGCCGAGGAAGAGCTGCCGCCGCTGGTGGAGCAGTTGCTGGCCCATGTGCCGGCCGAAAGCCGCGCCCAGCTGTCCCTGCACCTGGTCAATGCCTGGGTGGCCCTGGAGGGCGAGCCCAAGGCGCGCTGGGCGCTGCGACTGGCCAACGGCCATGTCGACGACCGCCTGGTGCAGACCCTGGTGGCCGCCGTGAAGGCCTGGGGCTGGAGCAAGAAGCTGCGCGCCATCATCGCCGTGGAGCAGCTCGGTGCGCTGGACACGCTGTATGCGCTGTCCCAGGTCCAGACCCTGTCCACCTCGCGCAAGCTCAAGGACCTGGTGATTGCGGCAGCGCATGACGCGCTGGAGGCAGCCGCCCAGCGGCGCGGCCTGAGCCTGATCGAGCTGTATGACGAGCTGACGCCCGATTTCGGCCTGGGCGGCGAAGGCCTGGTGCTGGAGGTGGGCCCGCAGCGCTACCGCCTGCAGCTGCAGGGCGACCTGAGCCTGCGCGTGGTGGGCGACAAGGGCAAGGCCTCCAAGACCCTGCCTGCGCTCAAGGACGAATCGCTGCGCCTTCAGTGGAATGCGGCACAGGCCGAATTCAAGACCGTTGCCGCTGGCGTCAAGGCCATCGCCAAGCAGCAGGCGCCGCGCATGGGTACCGCCTTCATGACGGGACAGCGCTGGTCCGTCCCGCGCTGGCGCCGCCTGTTCCTGCAGCATCCCCTGCTGCGCATCATGGGCCGCACCCTGATCTGGCGGCTGGAGCAGGGCGCCAGCTTTCGCATTGCCGAGGACTTTTCCCTGCTCGATGCCGCAGACGATGCCGTGGAGCTGCCCGACGATGCGCAGGTGCTGCTCTGGCATCCGGTCGATGCCGCAGCGGGCGAGGTTGAGGCCTGGCGCACCTGCCTGGCCGACTACGAGCTGCAGCCGCTGATCGACCAGCTGGGCGCGGGTGCGCAACTGCCCGACGCCAGCCAGTGGAAGAACCATGCCCTGCACCCTGCCGGCCCGCTGCAGATACGCCAGGGCGCGCTGTCCGGCCTGTTGGCCAAGTGGAACTACCGCCCTGGCCCCGTGGAAGACGGCCCCGGCATCTACGAGCACAGGCTGGACCTGGCGGGCCCGCAGCTGTACATCGAGCTTCACCACGGGCGCTACATGCCGTTCATGGAACTGGACCACCGCGTGGACATCGCCCACGCCGTGGTCTATGACAGCAGCCACCGCGGCGAGGATGGCCGCTGGCCCCGGCTGCAGCCGCAGCAGTGGCCGCGCGCGCTGCAGGCCACGCTGATGGCGCAGTTCGCGGCCATCGCCGCCAAATCGGCCAGCACCAAAGAGAGCGACTGATGGCCACCAAACGCATTGCAGCACCCGCCCCGGAACCTGCCGCCCAGCGGCTGCCGGCCGAGATGGCCCACGCCCAGGAACTTGCGGCCCTGCAGGCCGCCGACCAGGGCCCGCGCCCCGACGGCTGGCGCCTGAGCCCGCGCTCCGTTCGGCGCTTCATCCTGGGCGGCCCGGCCCCGGATGGCGGCGGCCCCGAAATCGCCCGCAAGATCCACGGCAACGATGCCCTGGTCGAGCGCGCCATCGTCACCCTGGCCGGCCAGCGCGGCCTGATGCTGGTGGGCGAGCCGGGCACGGCCAAATCCCTGCTGTCCGAGCTGCTGGCCGCCGCCATCAGCGGCGACAGCAAGCTCACCGTGCAGGGCGGTGCCGGCGTGGTGGAGGAGCAGATCCGCTATGGCTGGAACTACGCCCTGCTGCTGCGCGACGGCCCCGGCCCCGAGGCCCTGGTGCCCGGCCCGCTGCACCGCGCCATGGGCGAAGGGCGGCTGCTGCGCTTCGAGGAGATCACGCGCTGCTCCACCGAAGTGCAGGACTGCATGGTGCCCGTGCTCTCCGACCGGCTGCTGCAGATTCCCGAACTCAAGCACGAGCAGCCCTGGCTGCTGGCACGGCCGGGCTTCAATGTGATTGCCACGGCCAACCTGCGCGATCGCGGCGTCAACGAGATGTCGGCCGCGCTCAAGCGCCGCTTCAACTTCGAGACCATGCGCCCGCTCGAAGGCGTGGCCGCGCAGGCCGCATTGATAGGGCAGGAGGTGGGCCGCGCACTGGCGCAGCAGCGCATCGGCACCACCGTCGCGCCCGATGTGCTGGCCCTGCTGGCCACGGCCTTCCAGGAGCTGCGCAGCGGCAGCGTGGAGGGCACGGCCGTGGAGCGGCCGGGCACCGTGCTGTCCACGGCCGAGGCCATCGACGTGGCCTTCAACGCCGCCTGCCAGTGCTGGTACTTCGGGCAGGAGCGCGTGGGTCCGGCCCACCTGGCGCGCCACCTGCTGGGCACGGTGATCAAGGACGACGACGAGGATCGCCGCCGCTTCGCCGAATACCTGCGCGTGGTGGCACGCCAGCGTGCAGGGCAGCCGGCTTGGCAGGACTTTGTCGCAGGCGGCCGTGAGCACTGACGCTGCCGCGTGGCTGGCGCCGCTGCCGCAGCTGCGCCTGGTGCCCGTGCGCCACCACAGCCCGCGCTGCGCCCATCACCTGCGCGCGCTGATGCGCGAGTTCAAGCCCACCCACGTGCTGATCGAAGGCCCGGGCGAACTCGATGCCCTGCTGCCTGCGCTGCAGCACGCCCAGGCGCGTCCACCGCTGGCGGCCTACCTGCATGCGACCGTGGCAGGCGGCGATGGCGCACATGAAACGAATGGCTCGAATGGCGCTTTGGAGGACGACTGGCGCTGCCGCTGCTATGTGCCCTTTGCGGCCTTCTCTCCTGAATGGGTGGCCCTGCGCGAGGCGGTGCGGCTGCGCAGCCATGTGCGCTTCATCGACCTGCCCTATGCGGCGCGGCTGGCCCAGGCCGCGCAGCTGGACTACTTCGCCTGCGCGCCCGAACCCCTGCTGGCCGACGAACCCTCGCGGCGCGCGCCCGACGTGCTGGCCGGCCTCATCCAGGCCGGCGGCTGCCGAGACTTCGACGAATGGTGGGACCGGCATTACGAATCGGGCAATGAGGACGCCTCGCCCCAGGCGTACTTTGCCGGCGTGCTGGCCTTCAGCCAGCTGCTGCGCGAGCGGGACGAGGCAGCGGGCGGCGCGGGCCCTGATGCCGAAGACAGGGCTCGCGAGGCCCACATGGCCGCCCAGGTCCGCAAGGCCCTGGCCGAAGGCGGGCGCTGCCTGGTGGTCTGCGGCGGCTTTCATGTGGCGGGCATCGTGGCTGGGATCACCGCTGGCCTGTCGGCGCCCGAGCGTCCGGCTGCGGCCGGTCAGCCCATCGATGTGGGCGTGCATCTCATCCCCTACACGCTGCAGCGGCTGGAGCGTGCCAGCGGCTACGCGGCCGGCATGCCCATGCCCGGCTACTACCAGGGCGTTTGGCAGGCGCTGGAGCAGGGCGCCTCGCAACCCGATGCCCAGGCCTGGCCCGAGATGGCGGCACGCACCGTGAACGGCCTGCGTGCCCGGGGCCTGCCCGCCAGCCTGCCCGACGCGGCAGAGGCCGTGCGCCTGGCCCATGGCCTGGCTGCACTGCGCGCCTGCCACGGCGGCCGGGCCGAGCTGCTGGAAGCGCTGGACAGCGCCGTGTTCAAGGAGCATGCCCAGGCCCTGCGTCCGCAGCCTATGGAGCCGCAGGCCGGGCAGCAGACTGGTCAATGGCTGCTGGACGCCGACGACTACGGCCAGCTGCCACCCAACGCGCCGGCCGCCCCGCTGCTGGTCGATGTACAGGCCTTCTGCCTGCGCCACCGCCTGCCCGTGCGGCCTGCCGCACCCGTGCGCAAGGAGCTGGACATCTACCGCAGCGCCCGTCACCGCCGCCTGTCGCAGGGACTGCACCGGCTGCGCTACCTGGGCGTGCCCTATGCGCAATGCCTGGCGGGACCGGACTTTGTGGCGGGCACCGGCCTGGCGCGCGTGCGCGAGGTCTGGACGCTGGGCTGGCAGGTCGAGACCACGGTGGCACTCACCGAGGCCATGCGCCACGGCTCCAGCCTGCAAGAGGCCGCTGTCCACCGCGTGCTGGAGCGGCTGTCGCAGACCGCCGACACCGAGCCGGCGCAGCGCGTGCTGGAAGTGCTGGTCATGGGCCTGGACGGCATTGCCCAGCAGGTGCTGGACACCGTGCAGGCCTGGATGGAGCGCAGCCACGACGCCCTGGCCCTGGCCCGCGCCACCGGCTGCCTGGCCCTGGCCTACGAGGCCCGCCATGCGCTGGGCGGCGTGGGCCTGGCGCGCCTGCTGCCGCTGCTGCGGCGCTGCTTTGCGCAGGCCTGCCTGCGCCTGCCCTGGCTGGGCGAGGGCGTTGCATCCCAGCAGGCACAGGCCCTGGATGCCCTGGCCGATCTGCACGGCATGGTCTGCCGCCACGCGCCCTGGGCCGACGCCGGCCTGTTCCACGATGCCTGTGCCGCCTTGCATGAGGCAGGAGCCGGCAGCACGCCTGCGCGCGTGCGCGGCGCCACCGCCGGCATCCTGAGCATGGCCGGCCGCTGGCAGATTGCGCAGACCGATGCCGCCCTGCGCGCCATGCTGGGCCTGGCGCAGGTCGATGCTGCCGCCATGGGCGAGTACCTGCAGGGCTTTGTGCGCGTGGCCAAGGGCTGGCTGCTCAGTCATCCGCCGCTGCTGCGCCTGCTCAGCGACGGCATTGCGCACTGGCCGCAAGACGCCTTCCTGGCCGGCCTGCCCGCCTTGCGGCTGGCCTTTGCCCAGCTGACCCGTGCCGAACTGCGGCAGCTGGCCGGGCGGCTGGCCGGTTTGTCGGGCGCGGCCACGCCACCCGGCGCAATCACGCTGGCCTGCGTGCACCTGCCATCGGACAAGGCCCTGGCGCACAGCCGCGCCTTGGCGGCCCAGGTGGGCCGGCTGCTGCAACCCTGGGGACTGTCATGAGCCGGGAAGATCCGCCAATGCACAAACTGCCAATGCACGAGCCGCCAATGCAGGAACAGGCAATCGATGCCGCCACCCTGCGGCGCTGGCGCCTCATCCTCGGGCCCGAGGCGGCCCAGCCCCTGGCTGCCGCGCAGCCGCTCGATGACGCCGATGCGCGCCGCGACGCGGCACTGGACTATCTCTACCAGCGCGAGCACCGCCTGCGCGAGCAGCCCGACGGTGCAGGCACCGACGCTTGGCAGGGCACGGGCGGGCTGTCCGCGCGCCAGGGCGGCAGCGGCGTGCCCGAGCCGCAGGCCGTGCACTGGCTGGGCGAGGTGCGCGACCTGTTTCCGCACAGCGCCGTGGAAACGCTGCAGCGTGATGCGCTGTCGCGCTACGGGCTGCACGGCCTGCTCGGCGACCCCCAGGTACTGGCCCAGGCCACGCCCAGCATTGAATTGGTGGCCGCGCTGATGGCCGTGCGCGCCAGCCTGCCCGTGCAGGTGCTGGCCGAGGCCCGCCGGCTGGTGGCGCGTGTGGTGGCCGATCTGCAGGCACGGCTGTCCTCGCGCGTGCACTCGGCCCTGGGGCGGCGGCGCAGGCGCCGCAGTGGCCGGGGCCAGGGGCAGATGAGCGATCTGGACTGGCCGCGCACCCTGCGCCACAACCTGCGCCACTACCAGAGCGAGGAGCAGGTGCTGGTGCTGGAGCGCCTGTTCTTCAGGGAGAACGAGGCGCAGCGCCTGACCTGGGACCTGTGGCTGGTGGTGGACCAGAGCGGGTCCATGCATGAATCCGTCATCCACAGCGCCGTCATGGGCAGCATCTTTGCGCGCGTGCGCGCCTTGCGCACCCATGTGCTGCTGTTCGCCGACGAGGTGGCCGATGTCACCGGCCAGTTGCATGCGCCCGAAGAACTGCTGCTGGGCGCGCAACTGGGCGGAGGCACGAATATCGGTGCCGCCCTGGCGCATGCGGCCGGGCAGCTGGGCGCGCCGCGCCGCAGCGTGGTCGTGCTGATCACCGATCTCTACGAAGGCCATGACGAGGCCCGCGTCATCGCCGAGACCGAGCGGCTGATCGCCAGCGGTGCGCGCGTGCTGGTGCTGGCCGCCCTGGATCGCCGCGCCCATCCCGACTACGACCGGGACCTGGCTGCGCAACTGGTGGAACGCGGTGCGCAGATCGGCGCCATGACGCCCGACCATCTGGTGGACTGGCTGGCCCGTGCCATGCAGGGAGGGCGATCCTCATGATGCAGGAATGGCTTCGCACCCTGGACGATGACGCCATTGCCGACTGGGCCAACAAGGGCCTGCTCAAGCGCGGCGCAAAGGCCCTGGCGACATTGGATGCGGCGGCCTGGGAGCTGGATGCCAGCCATGCCCGGGCCGATATCGAAGGCCATGTCCAGACCCTGGCGGGTGCGGGCTTTGCCACGCTGCAATGCAGCTGCCCCGCGTATGGACCCTGCCACCATCTGTGCGCCCTGCTGCTGGGCCTGCGCGCGCGCCTGGCCAGCGGAGTGGCGGCCGATGAGGCAGCACAGGCCCCTATCGCGCCATGGCTGGAGGGCGATGCCGAGGCCGTGGCGCGGGCCTTCGGCAGCGCTGCCCAGCGCAAGGCCCTGCGCTGGATGGCACAGGGTTTCGAGGCCGTGCTGGAAGAGACGCCGGCCGCGCTGGTCGGTGAACTCTCCAATCCCGACGAAGTGACCGTGCGCCTGCCGCGTGCTGGCGGCCTGGCGGCGGCCAGTTGCAACTGCAAGGCCGCCACCTGCGCGCACCGCGCCCTGGTGGCATTGCAGGCCCGGCGCGCAGCGGGCGCACCCATGCCCGAGCTGCCTGCGCATGCGCTGGAAGCCGGCGCACTGCAGCGCCTGGCGCAGGTGAGGCTCTGGCTGACCGGCTGGGTGCTGCAGGGCCGTGCCGGCATGAGCCCGGCCTTCCTCGATCAGGGCGAGGCACTGTCCACCGAACTGCGCCAGGCCGACCTGCCGCGCCCCGCCAGCGTGCTCAACCTGCTGGTGCGCGCCTTGCGCGACGAGCGCTCGGGCCGTGCCGGCGCGGCCGAGCGCGTGGCGCCCCTGCTGGCCGCGCTGTGGATGCTGCTGCGCGGCCTGGCCCAGCAACCCCTGCCTCGGCCCCTGCAGGAGCTGGCTGGCGTGCATAGGCGCAGCTACCGGCGCGTACAAGGCCTGTGTCTGCATGCCGTGGCGGCCGAGCTGTGGCTGGCGCGCGGAGGGCAGCGCGGTTTTTCGGTGCACTTGCAGGATGCGGCCAGCGGCCGGTTCCTGACCTGGTCGGCATCGCGCGCTGAGGGCTTTGATCCGCAATGGGAGCCTGCCCAGGCGCTGGAATCGGAAACCCTGGGCGGCCTCACGGCAAGGCAGCTGCTGCAAGGTCCTCATGTGCTGGTGGACGGCTGGGTCAGCGACGACGGCCGCCTTTCGGCGCGGGATGCCACCCGGATGGTGGCGGCCCAGGCGGCCGGCCCCTTGCCGGGGGCCGACGACCCCCAGGTCCTGCTGCGCCGCCATCTGCAGGAGCTGCATGCAGACCCCTGGCGCCAGCAGCCGCCCCTTTGGGCGCGATGGCAGGTGAGCGGCAGCGGCCTGCCGCAGACTGACCTGCTGCTGCAGCGCTGGACGATGGAGCTGCAACCGCAGCTGCCAACCTCCGGCCCCGTCATATGCCTGGCCGGTGATCTGCACGGCATGCAGGGCAGGGCGGGCGAGGCCCTGCGCCGGGAGCTGGCGTGCGGCCGGGTGCTGCAGGAGGTCTTTGGCCGCGTGGAATTCGTGGCCGGGCGATTGCAGATGGCCGTGGCATCGGTGCGCTGGCGGGACAGTACGGACTGGCACCATCCCAGCACGGCCTGGAAGCCGCCGCCAGCGCAGGGCAGCAGGGAGAAGCAGCCATGAGCACGGCACCGAACGAAAACGCCGAGGCGCCGCTGCGCCATTGGCTGGCACAGGGCCAGGTCTGGCTGGCCGATATGCAGGCCGCAGGCCTGGTGGGTGCCGGCGCACCGCTGCTGGCCGCAGGCCGGGCCTGGGCCGATCAGGCCGCACTGCTGGGCTGGTCCGCCCTGGCACGGCTGATGGACGGCGTGCTGGACCCGCAGCTCGCGCCGGTGGAGCGCGCGGCCGCCCTGCTCGATATCGCGGTCTGGGTCATGACCGCGCAGCGGCTGCAGGCCGGTTCGGATCAGTCCTTGCCCTGAAAAAAGCCATTGAGCTCGGCGCCCGGCATGGCCTGGGCGAACGCGTCGAAGCGCCCCGTCTCGGCAATGGAGCGCGCCGCATGCAG
Source organism: Delftia sp. 11MD (assembly GCF_050907895.1). Taxonomy (NCBI): domain Bacteria; kingdom Pseudomonadati; phylum Pseudomonadota; class Betaproteobacteria; order Burkholderiales; family Comamonadaceae; genus Delftia; species Delftia sp. 11MD. Next base: position 2,786,928 of record NZ_CP194333.1, read on the forward strand.
AAAGCCGCCCCAGGCTGCGCGCGCCAGTGCGCCGCCCACGCTGATGCGGCGCACGCCCATGGCCTCGGCATCCTGCAGGCTCCATTCGCTGGCCCCTCCGATCAGCAGATTCACCGGCTTGGGTGCCACGGCCGCCACCACGGCACGGATCTGCTCGGCGCTGCGGATGCCGGGTGCGTACAGGCAGTCCGCGCCGGCCTCGGCATAGGCCTTGAGCCGGGCAATGGTGTCGTCGAGATCGGGCCGGCCCACGAAGAAATTCTCCGCACGCCCGACCAGCAAGGTGCTACCGCCTGCCTCGTCGATGGCAGCGCGGGCGGCGCGCAGCCGGGCCACGGCGTCCTCGATGCTGCGCAAGGGGTTGGCCGCATCGCCTGTCGAATCCTCGATGGACAGCCCTGCCACGCCGGTGTCCAAGGCCATGCGAACGCTCTCTGCCACCTCCTGCGGACCCAGGCCGAAGCCGCTTTCAAAGTCCGCGTTCACGGGCAGGTCGGTGGCCGCGACCAGGGTGCGCAGATGCGCCAGGGTCATGTCGCGCGAGATGGCGCCATCGGGCCGGCCCAGCGACCATGCATGGCCCGAGCTGGTGCTGGCCAGCGCCTTGAAGCCCAGGCCCTGCAGCATGCGGGCGCTGCCGGCGTCCCATGGATTGGGCAGTACAAAGCAGCCCTGGCGGTGCAGGGCCCGGAAGCTGGCACGTTTTTGTTCGGTGGTAGGGGTCATGGAACACTCCGTTTTGACTCTTGAGAAACTCAAGCATCGATTCTCCAAGGCCTGTGAACGCTATCCACCGCCACAGGCTGAATGGCTGCTGGACCTGCCGAGGCACCAACTTCTGCGCATCTTCCTGCATCACTGCCTGGGTTGCATCTTGACGGGCTACCGTTCGTCAGTTCGATTCGCCCCAGCACACATTGCGTTACGATGCCGCGGCTCTCAAATGAAAGCCGTCCTGGGCGAGTGTGTCGCAACGCCTTGGCTGCTATCGGAGGGACGGCTTCACCACGGCATTCTTTTGCCCAGATCATTCGACATGCAGACTCCGACCTCAGCCCTGCCGAGCACCACCTTCACCACCGAGCAGTGCCTGGAGGCGGACAGGTTCGACGCTTGGCGCAGCGGCATCTCTGTACTGTTCGATGTGACCCCGCTGGAACGCGGTACGGTGCGCGGCGGCTTCCACGCCTCGGTAGATGCAGTCCACTTGGGACAATTGCTTTTGGGAGACCTGCGCTTCGGTGCACAGCGCTTCTCGCGCGGACATGCACGCGCGGCTCATGACGGGCTGGACCACTATCTGGTGCAGTGGTACCGGGGAGGCGGCTTCACAGGGCGCTGTGACGATGGTCACGAGCTGACGGTGCAAGCAGGTGATGTGGTCTTCTTCGACATGGCTCGCTGCCAGCATACCGTTGCGGACGACTCCCATGTGCTCTCGTTGATCGTGCCCCGTAGCCTTGGCGACCAGGCAATGGGTGCATCGAGTTCAGGCTTGCACGGAACCGTGTTGACCGGCAGCAGCATCTTCGCCGGGCTATTGGCAGATCATCTTTGCGCTCTGCAGCGACGCCTGCCTTCCATCGGCCTGGAGCAGGCTGACGACATAGTGCATGCCACTACCCAGATGCTGGCAGCCTGCCTGCGCCCCAGTCTACGGACGGTGGCCGAGGCTCGGACTGAATTGCAGGCAGCAATGCTGGACCGTATCAAGCGCCATATCGCACGAAACCTGGCCGCTCCCCTCTCGCCCGAGCTGCTTTGCCGGTGCTTCGGCATCTCACGTCACCGGCTCTACCACCTTTTCGAACCTTTGGGGGGTGTGATGCGCTATGTGCAGCAGCGACGGTTGCAAGAGGCCTTCCATGCCCTGTCAAACCCTGCCTACCGACGCCTGCGTGTCGCCGAGGTGGCCGCACGCCTGGGCTTTGCCAGTGAGGCCCACTTCAGCCGCGCATTCCGGGCCAAATTCGGCCACACACCCAGCGACATACGCGCCATGGCGAATTCCACACGCGCGGCATGCATCAAGCCTCCTTCCGGGACCACTCCCGCCACCGTGGAGTATGCGGACTGGCTGCTGGGGCTCATGGCCTGAGTGCCGGATGGATGGTCTTGCCCCAGGCTGACGCTCGGTCGAAAACGTCAGGGGCTTCTGCATGCAGGATGATCTAATAGGGCGGCCGCAAGCCACGGCTTGGCTTGTTTCCGAAGACCCACTCCCTTTTCGCATATGCATCTTCTGCAGCGTTGTAGCTTTGTCTTTGCCTGTCTTGCCCTGCCGGCATTCGTTCACGCCGCAGACTTCGACAAGAAAAACTGCACCTACAAAGGCATCCGCCTCTACGGCAAGGTCCAGCTCGTGCAGTCCTTCCCCGACATCAAGGTCCAGGCAACCAGTTCTTTCCCGGACCTCAAGGTCAAGGTGGTGAACTCCTCCGCAGACCGTTGCGGAGAGTGGCAGATCGTCACCTCTTTCCCTGACTTCAAGGTCCAGATGGTCAACTCCTTCCCGGACCTGAAAGTCGAGATGGGCAGTTCATCGCCTGGCGTGCGATAGCGCCCCGGCGCCGCTGCGGCGGCGCCTGCTCCTCAGTCCAGAGATTGGCCCGCGCGCGCAAATGAAGAGTGCGCGAGGAAAGCTGGAGCGGGTGATGGGAACATCACGCCGCACTCAACCCGTTGATTGATAACGGGTTTCTTCCGTGAGCGCCACGGAATTAGACCAGATTATGTACCAGCCCCACCTGCCCGGCAACCCGGGATCGTCTGCCATCGCCCAGCAACGTCCATGCACAGCCACCAGGCTCATGTCCAGATGCGCCTATAGGCCGAGACTGTGCTTCGCTGCGCCGAAGTTTGGGGCGTACTCCACACCAACGTCCTCTAGATCGGCAGCGATTTCATCTTGAAGACGTCGGGTGTTCGGCGCGAAATACTCCTTCGTATTCGACGAGGCGAACACGATCGGCGCCACCAGCCCTGCGGAGCGAAGCTGGCCAGCCGCCTCGATATAGGCTTCGACGATCACGCAATCCTTCATTGATTCTTTACCCAGTCGGGCGGGAGCACGAGGTTCGTTGACTCGCTTGAACGCACGGCTGGCGACCCCATCGTTGTGCGGCACCACGCTGGCAACGTCCCGCCACCTGTTCAGCACTGTCCTGGCCCGCGCGACGTGTCCCTCAAGGTGGTCCAGCGGCAACATTCCCTGGGCACCGTAGGCCAAGGCCACTTCATGGATACGTTGAGCTTGTGCCCGGAACCTTGCCAAAGCGTTTCGAGCCTCTACCTCGACGCCAGCGACATGAGCAGCAAGCTCGATGGTCACCTGTTCTGCCATCAGAACAATCAGATCGGAGCCGGCCTCGGCTGCCGCAAGCAAGGCAAGCCCGGCGCTGGCATCGTGTGCTACCGCTGTTTCGCGCGTGATGTCACGGATGACGTCAAGGACGGTGCATGTATCCACGCACAACACTGGCGCGTTTAAAGCAACCAAGTCGTCAATGACTGAAGTATTCAGGCTCATGTATGCGACTGGTCATACTGTTCAAGCAGTCCGAGTGCGAATTCATAGTCGATGGCCAAGTCCTGCGCCCGCCCTGCGGACCAGGCCTCCACCTCGACAAGCCACCGTGCCAATTGGTCACTATCCAGTCGTTTCGATGCACGGTGCGCGGCAATCAGGAACGCGTACCAGCGCTCCTTGTCCATGGGATGGGCCGCACCTGTGGACTTATTGGCGAGCCGCGAAAAGCGCCGCAGGGCTGCTGCCGGTTCGGCATCCAGCCAATCATCAAGAGTCTGGTTGGGAGAGGTCAGTTCGACGCCGAAACCGCCGGCCCGGGACGCCGGTTCCGCGACTTGGGCGACGAAGTCGCGAAGAATCGCGTTGTACTTGTCAATACCAAGCTCACCGACGTTTCGCGGCACAATATTGGAAACCTTGTAGCCATCAGGCTCTTGCCACAGCACCAGAGCCGATTCATCGACGTCGTCGAATGCAGATCGTACAAGCACGATCACATCGTCGTCGCCCATGTGTTGCTTGAGGTCTTCTTCCCGCTCAGCGTCGTGACGCCAAGAGCCACCCACCTGCGCGAGGATGCCACTGCGCATTGCGGTTGCTGTCTTGCCCCTGAGGTGAAGATGCTGGAAGACCGTGATCGGCTTTTCTGTCATTTCGGTTGCCCGCAATAGAACTGTTGATGTTCTGAAACTTGTCGGTAAATCGATGGCATTCGCCTGTCATTCTTTCTTGATCTGAACGAAGACCCGTGCCGTCTGGCTCGAAGCCTCATCGTTGCCCGTCGAGACGGCGTCGCCGCGCCTGGTGCCACCCGAACCGCGTCTGCTGAAAGACCCTCGGCGTCTGACATGCGGGTGATGCCCAGACTTGAAAGCACGTAGACCGAATGCGTCTTTCGCCGCGATGGCATCTGTAGCAAAACCTCACCACCAAGCCTCCCCGCCTCGGGCGAGAAACATCTTGAAGCATACCGCCACGCAGAGGCTCGGTGTTGGTGGACAAGGTGCCACATCGACTGGTTGCTGGGGTGAGCATTGCAGCCATTCGCCGTCACTACAACCTTTCCACAAGCCAAGTCGCCACCGCTCCGCGCCGCGAAGGTGTGGATGGCGTCGACCAGACCACGAGAAAAGCCGATGTCCTGAACCCGTTCACCAGGGAGTAGCCCATGAGAAAGTCATCTTCTTCCGGTGCCCAAGCCAAGGTCTTCTATCGTCCGATCGAGGCGGCCATCCAGTGGGCGGGACTGTCACGCTTCGAGCGCCGTATCCTTGATATTGCCGAAGGGATGAACCGGCTGCCGGAGCACGCTGCGCTGGCGCGCTGGCCACAGCTTCGCCTGAACGCGGAACGGATCTACGACGCACTGGTGCATCTCGACCTTCCCTACGGCAAGGATGGCCTCACGATCAACGATCCCGCCTTGCTCGATGATCCTGGCCTCACGATCCGCCACGTCGATCTGAAGGCTTGGATGATCCGTTTCTATCCCGACCAGCGACCGGCATTCCTGTTCGATGTCTTCGAGCGTCACCTGCATCCGGCCGTCAGTGTCGATGCCGTGCAGGCACTGGTCATGGATCGCGAGGCGTTGAAGCTCCAGCTTGCCGACAAGGTGCAGGCCTGGGACGCGCTCTATGAGCAGTTCCAGACGCTCAGCCAGGAGCACCAGGCGCGCACGGAGCGCGAGAAGCGATCCGGGATGCCGGGCGCCCGCAGTGAATCCACCTACCTGAACATCGTTGGCGGTCTTCTGACCCTGCTGTTGGGCAAGTCACCCAATGGCGTTCCCTATTCGTCTTTCGAGACGCTGGAATCGGTCATCAATGCGCTGGTTGCCCATTACGGCGACAAATCCGGAATCAGCGAGCGAACGCTGTGGGCGAAGTTTTCGGCAGCCAAGCGTCATCTCGCTACCCAGGACCGCTGACTGCAAGTGCAGACGGCGTGTCTGCACTTGCGGTGACCGCGCGGGAACCGCGCTATTGAATACGGGGCACTTCCATCACCGCCGCTACACAGCACCAAGGAGTGTCCCTCGTGACTGCCCAGACCATCGCCACCGCGACGCCGAACGAACACCGCATCCTGCGCCGCGCGGAAGTCGAGGCCAAGACCGGCTTCAAACGCGCCCACATCTACAACCTGATCAAGGAGGGCAAGTTTCCTAAGCCCCTGCGCCTCGGGGTACGCGCCATCGGATGGGATTCGGTGGAGATCGATCAGTGGATCACCGATCGACTCAGGGAGCGGGCGTGAGCCCGCGCCCCCCGGAATCCCTTCCACGAGGAGTCGCACCATGCAGGTGGTATCCATCATTTCGACCAAGGGTGGCGTCGGCAAGACGACCACCGCAGCGAACCTGGGCGGCTTCATCGCCGATGCGGGACTGCGCGTGCTGCTGCTGGACCTGGACGTACAGCCCACCTTGTCGAGCTACTTCACGCTCGGCACGCATGCGCCTGCAGGCATCTATGAGATGCTGGCCTTCAATGAGCAGCGTATCGAGCAATTGGCTTCGCAGACCGCTGTGGCGGGTCTCGACCTGGTGGTGTCGAACGACCATCGCGGCGAACTGAACACACTGCTGCTGCACGCACCCGACGGTCGGCTACGCCTGCGTCACCTGCTCCCCGCGCTGGCGTCGCACTACGACCTGCTGCTGATCGATACCCAGGGAGCGCGCAGTGTGCTGCTGGAAATGGCGGTACTGGCCTCCAGTCTGGCGCTGTCACCGGTGACGCCGGAAATCCTGGCGGCGCGTGAGCTGAGGCGCGGCACGCTGCAACTGATCGAGGACATCGCTCCGTATCGGCACCTCGGCATCGAGCCGCCACCGCTGCGCTTGCTCATCAACCGTGTGCATCCGGTTTCGTCGAACGCCCGACTGATCCAGCAGGCCCTGCGACAAGTGTTCCAGGCGCACGCTGGCATACAGGTCCTGAGCACCGACGTCCCGGCCATTGAAGCCTACCCACGTGCCGCAACACGGGGGCTGCCAGTGCATCGCGTCGAATACCGGCAACCAGTGGGCCGTACTGCGCCTGCGGCGTTGGAGACGATGCGTGCGCTGGCTGGCGAGCTGTTCCCGGCATGGCGGGAGCGCTTTGCATGCGTTACCGGCAGAGGCCGCGCAGGAGGAGCCAGTCATGGCGATCGGGCATGAACTGGCCCGCGGCCATGCGCGGCTACGCGCGCTGATCGAGTTCGCGCTGGGCGAAGGTTGGCACGTGAAACGCACGCGCGGCGGGCACCTGATGTTCACCAAGCCCGGCTGCGCCGCGATCTATACCAGCTCGACTGCGAGCGATCACCGCGCCAGCCGCAACGCACGCGCGCAGCTTCGCCGCGCCGATCGACAGGCACTGACGGCATCTCGGGAGAGCAGCGATGGCTGATCCGACGCCGCAGGACATGGCCACCAAGCTGCTGGCCAAGGGCTTCGAACGCAACGGTCCTTCGGCCGCGGCGTTGACCGACCCCATCGCCGACACACCGATGGTGGTGACGCTGGACGAGCTGCGCCCCTATGAACATGACCCACGCGTGACGCGCAACCCGGCCTACGAGGAAATCAAGACCTCGATCCGCGAGCGCGGGCTGGACGCACCGCCCGCGATCACGCGCCGGCCGGGCGAGGCGCACTACATCATCAGGAACGGTGGCAATACGCGGCTGGCGATCCTGCGCGAATTGTGGAGCGAAACCAAGGAAGAACGCTTCTTCCGCATCGCGTGCCTGTTCCGCCCGTGGCCGGCGCGCGGCGAAATCGTGGCGCTGACCGGGCATCTGGCCGAGAACGAGCTGCGTGGCGGGCTGACCTTCATCGAGCGGGCGTTGGGCATCGAGAAGGCGCGCGAGTTCTACGAGCAGGAAAGCGGCCAGGCACTGTCGCAGAGCGAACTCGCGCGGCGGCTGACTGCCGACGGTTATCCGGTGCCGCAGTCGCACATCAGCCGCATGAACGATGCGGTGCGCTACCTGCTGCCGGCGATCCCGACGCTGTTGTACGGCGGACTGGGCCGGCATCAGGTGGACCGGCTCGCGGTGCTGCGCAAGGCGTGCGAGCGCACCTGGGAGCGGCGTGCGCTGGGCCGCACCGTGGCCGTGGACTTCGCCACCTTGTTTCAGGACGTGCTGACGCAGTTCGACACACAACCGGACGACTTCTCGCCACAGCGGGTGCAGGACGAACTGGTGGGCCAGATGGCCGAGCTGCTGGAGGCGGACTACGACACGCTGGCGCTGGAGATCGACGACAGCGAAAGCCGCCAGCGTGCGCTGACCAGCGAACCGGCGCCTGTCGTGCCTGCTGCTCCTTCCGCACCGGTCTCCGCGCCTCAGCAGCCACCCGTGTCGTCCGGTCCGCGCGACACCACGCCGGTCTCGCCTGCGGCGTCAGCAGCGCCACCGCCTGCATCGCCCGAAGCGCCGCAGGACCAGCACGGACAACGCGACGAGCGCCTGCAAGGGCACATCGTGACACCGGCACCGACCACCGAGCGCCTGCAGTCCATCCAGCGGATGGTCGCCGACCAGCTCGGCGACAAGCTGCCCGACTTCGAGGCCGATGCGCTGCGTGCGATCCCCGTGCAGGCGGGCGGGCTCTATCCCATCTCGGACGTCTGGTACATCGAGCCGAGCTTGGACGTGCCGGATCGCCTGCGTGTGCACATCGCGCAGTTCGCGCGCGAAATCGGCGAGGAAGCGGCGGTCGCCGACCACATCGAGGCCAGCGTCGGCGGCATCGGCTTCGTCTGCGCGGCGCCGGTTGTGGGCCAGGCGAAGGCGCTGCCGGCGTTCGCGCGGGCGGTGCTGACCCTGCTGCATGTGCTGAGTGCGGCGCCGCCCTCCGCGAACGGAGTGGACCGCGCGCGGCTGGCCGACGAGCTGGCTGCGCTGCTGCATGGCCATGGCGGCTCGGCTACACGCCTGAGCGATGCTGCGCTGGTGAAGCTGTTCCGTCTGCTGCGCCTGGCGCGCCGGCTGCTGGATCTGGAAGCCGGCGTAGCGAGCCAGGATTCCTGAGCGCAGGAGGCTTCCGCATGTCGGCACCGCACCCACTCAACCAAGCCGTGATCGCTCAGGCCCTGCATGACTTGCGCAACGGCCAGTTGCGCCGCTGCAAGGCCATGGGCTTCGGCGAGGAAGAGCTGGATGCGCTGAAGCACCCCGAACTCGTGAGCATGCTGGTGAATGCCACGGTATCGTGGTGTTCGGTGTCGGTGAACCGGGATGTGTTGAAGCGGCTGCTGAGCCAGATGCACGACGTGGAGCGGGAGATCGCCACGGTGGACCGCATGCTGCGCCTGGGAGCGAGCACGGAGATGGTCAGCAAGTTCTACGGCCTCACGCATCAGGAAGTGGCGCTGCGCCGCGACATCCTTGGGCTGCCCAAGCGCAAGGGCCGGCATCCGGTGCTCGACGAGGCACAGGACGTGACCTTGTGGGAGCGCTGGAAGGCCGGCGTCACCGAGCGCCATATCGCCCTGTCCGACGACATGGCGATGCTGGCGCTGACCATGGACCTGGCCGAGGCGTTGAGCCTGCCGATGTCGGTGGTGTGGGCGGCGATACGGAACTGGATCGACCAGGGGCTGGTGTAGGCCATGACCACGGGCGGCGCACCACGGCGCGAAGGCCCCGTTGCGCTGTCCGCGCTCTTCGACGAGGCCCTGCAGCACCTGCAGCCAGCGCAGGGAACGGCGCCGGCCGCCGACGGTTTCCTCTACAGCGGCAACCGCCATGAGAGCGTGCCGCGCAGGCTGTTCCTCGACCGGCGCCTGACGCCGCTGGAGCGCAACGCCTGGCAGGTGTTCCGCCTGCAGCTCAACGAAGACGGCGTGACCGCCTTTCCCACCTACGACCAATTGCGCCCTTACCTGGCCTCGATGCCCTGTGCAGCGCAGGCCTCGCACGAGACCGTGGCGCGCGCCTTGACGCTGCTGCGGCTGACGCGCTGGCTCAGCCTGGTGCGGCGGCGGCGCGATCCGAAGACCGGCCGCATTCAAGGCAATCTCTACGTGCTGCACGACGAACCGCTGTCACCTTTCGAGGCGATGCAGCTCGATGCCGACTACCTCGGCCTGGTCAGCCAGGCGCTGACCCATGCCGCCAAGGCGGTGCAGATCGTGGGCATGAACACGCTCAAGGAGATTGCCGAAGACCCGCTGCTCAGCGGCCGCACGCTGCCGACCCGCTTGCAGGTGCTCGCGCAGCGCATGGCGCGGCATGGCTGGACGACGCTAGGTTATCCACAGGAGGGTGCGGACCACGAATCCGAAGAAGGCCAGGAAGCCCTGCTTCGGAATGGCGCACGCCCGTCTTCGGAATCCGAAGCAGGGCCGAAACCCGCGCCGGACGGCTCTCTTCGGATTCCGAAGGAGGACCGTACAGTACGTAATGATCGTATAAATGAAGTACGTACAGTACCGCGCGCGAGGGCCTTGCAGAACCTGCGGCTGCCGGAGCGTTTCCTGCGCTTGAAGGACGAACAGCAGGCCGGCGCGCTGGTGGCGCTGCAGCAGGTGGACGAAGCGCAGCGGCAGGCCGTTCTCGACGAGTGGGCGGCACGCTGCCACAACAGCGCGGTGCGCAACCCGGCCGGCTACCTGTTCGGCATCATCCAGAAGGCGATCCGCGGAGAGTTCAAGGCGTGGGCGGGCACCGACGCAGCAGCGCCGCTCGCGCCGCGAGCTGCGGGGCCCGCGTCATCGTCGTCGCCTTCGGCCTCCCGCCCAGCCGACCCCGAGGTGGCGCGCGCCTACCTCGCACGGCTGCGTTCAGCCTTGCGCGATCCCTGAGCTATCCCCAGGGGATAGACGGAACAGGTCGCCTTCCGTGGGGTGATCCGGTCAGGTCGCGGCTTCGTCTTCTTCCGTTTCCCGCCAATAGGCGTAGTTGAACAGTGCATCCAGCTCCGTGAAGTCGTCCAGGCCCAACGATCGTCTGACCGTATCGGCATGCCCGCAGTACCTTGCGTAGCTTTCCGCACTGACGTTCTGCTTGGTTGGATGCAGTGGGTAGTCCCGGATGCCGGCGAGCGCCAGTCCCGACACCGCGTTCTGGTTCATCACGGCGAACCGCTTGTTGTCCAGCGCGTGCAGAATCTCAGTCAGCAGGTTGATGCCTGCTCCGGTGATGGCGCCGAAATGTCGATGTAGAACGGTAAACGCTTCGGCAGGCGAGAGGTTGCGCCGGTCAAGGATGTCCGCCACTGCGGCCATGAACTGCCCTGGGTGGTTGGCGATCCGGCTCTTGCCGCGGTGCAGCCCGCCGGAATGGAACAGGCCGATCAGCGCGTCGTACTTACTCGGAAAGTCCCGCCTGACATTGCTGCTCAGGGCCGCCAGCTCTGCCAGCCTGCGCCTTGCCTGGCGCAGGTTCCCTTTGCGGCCGTTCTTCTGCGCAGTGAATCCATGCGCTGAATCGTCGCTTTTCATCAGCTCCAGGAGGTCGGCCAGGATCGTGAAGTCCGGCCCCTCGGTTCGGCTCGCCTTCTGCGCACGCTTCTTGGCCACCTTCCGGCAAGTGTCGTGGATGATGTATTCCCGCTCGTAGGCATCAATCCGTGGCTTGGTCGCTGGCACGAGAATCCTGTCCGCGACCAGCGCATCGAGGTGTCGCGTGACAGATGCCATCAGCGCGCCGCTCGCGTCGTCGATGAGGGCCGATGCCTCGTAGTTTCCGTAGAAGCCTCCGTGGGTGAGGTTGGCCGAGCCGACGATCACCGAGCATTGCTTGCCATTCTGGAAGGCGTAGATCTTCGGGTGGAAGGTGTCGCTGGCGTTGCTGAGGTACAGGACGAGCGCGTGCTTCTCGGCGAGCGCAAAGAGCTGTCGGAGTGCTTCGGGTTCGGTCAGGTAGAAGTCCAGACCTATCGCAAACCTGGCCTTCAATCCGCTTTCCAGCGCCTTGCGCAAGGGCTTCAACAAGTCGCCGAGGGCCGAGATCTTCGCGAAGGCCACCAGGCATTCCAGGCGTTCCGCCCGCTTCAGCAGCTTCTCGACCACGTGGCCGTGCCCGTGCTCTTCCTCGTTCAACAGCAACTGAACGGCTTTCCCATCCTGCATGTTTTCCCCTCGTTCTTCTGCGCAGCAACCCCAGGTGCGATGCGCCCCCGGTCATTGTCATGGTTCAAGCCCCGACATCAAGCATTGGTGGCTCAAGACCTATCCCCAGGGGATAGCCGGCACACACAGCCTTCCGTGCGGAACAAACCGGGCGCGCATGGGCTGCGGTTTGTTGACTGACGGCCTTCCGGCCGATGCCGATGCTGGCGACTCGCCCCTTCACCGCGAGTCGCTCCCATGGCCAACGAACGCACAGAACCCCTGCAACTGAATCTCGGATCGCTGCGCAGCGCGATGTCGCTGACGCTGCACACGCACCACGCTTCGCGCATCTGGCACGGCCGCGCGCCGACCGAGGGGCGCCCAGGCATAATCGGTCTCAACGGCTTCATCGGCGCCATGAACAAAATGAAGCGCGGCGCCGAGCAGGACGACCCGTACTCGGACTGGTGGATGTTGCGGATCGAGGACAAGCTCGCCGACACCAAGACCCGTCTGCAGACCCTGCGCGAACAGGTGGATCAGGCCTTGGCCGACGTGCCAGCGGCGCTGTCGCTGGGCGAGAACATGAACGTGCAGCCGGTGAAGCTGCCGCTGTTCGTGAACGCCCAGCTCGGCTTCATGGCGGTGTATCTGCTGGCCGACTACGACGACCTGGCACGCAAACTCATCCTGGCGCACCACACGGCGCTGATCGACCGCAGCACCTTGGAGCGCTGGCTCAATGATGGTGCGCACGCGCTGCGCAGCCTGTTCTCGCTGGCCCAGCAGTACCGCTACTCGGGCACGACGCGCGACGACTTCGCGGCGAAGAACGCGGCGGCGCGGGCGGCGTTGGAGAAATTCGGCGAGCTGCCGCTGGATGTGCTCGAAGGCACGCGCCGTTCGCGCTTTGCGCCACCGATCGCGCGGCGGACAACCAAGCCCAGCACGCCGCCTGCTGCGCCTGCCATCGTGCCCGATGCGCACGCTCCCACGGGTGGCGCAGCCGATGGTGCTGCGGGCGATGAGGGTGCTGGCGCATGACAGCATCGCCCCCTATCAGCCACTCCACGCGCTTCGTGGCGCTGGAACAGGCGGACTTCCAGCGGCTGGAACACGCAGGCTACCTAAAAGGCCTTTTACAGCCTTTTAAGGGTAAGGGGAGTCTGGAGACCTGGGCCAACCAGTGCGCAGCGCTGCGCGACGACGTGATTGGCCTGGCGCAGCGGCGCGTGCTGCCCCAGGCGCGCGCCTACCCCTTCAGCCTGCTCGACGTGCAACTGGCCCAGCAGGCCACTGGTGCAGGGACGACCTTCCTGCGCTGGCGCAACCTCGACCGTTCCTCCATGGGCGTGGCGTTGTGGGAGGCCCTGCTGGCCAACCCCGCGACGCCGGCCTCGCTGATCGACGAGCTGTACGCGATCGAACTGCAGCGCATCGTGCTGAACATGCAGATCAGCCTGACCCACAGCATCGCTCGCCAAGCCCTGGAATGCGCCAACAAGGCCGCGCAGGCCGAAGCGGCTTACCTGCGGCGCGTCCACGGGCATACCGCGTCCGTTCCACCCACCACCAAGGAGTCACCATGAGCACGCACTTCGTCGGCGAGGGCAACATCGGTTCTGCGCCGGACTACCGCGAATTTCCGAACGGCAACGACGAGCCGCGCCGGCTGCTTCGCCTGAACGTCTACTTCGACAACCCGATCCCGAAGAAGGACGGCGAGTACGAAGATCGCGGCGGCTTCTGGGCGCCCGTGGAGCTGTGGCACCGCGACACCGAGCACTGGAAGACGCTGTACCAGAAAGGTATGCGGGTGCTGGTCGAGGGCCGCACCGTGCGCGACGAATGGGAGGACGCCGACGAGAACGAACGGGTGACCTTCAAGATCGAAGCGCGGCGCGTGGGCATTCTGCCGTATCGCATTGAGGCGGTGACGTTGGGTGCGAAGCCCTCTGCATCTGATAGTGGTGCGCCGCAATCCTGACCAGCCAAGCAGGATCCCCACGGCTGTTCCCGTTCAGCTTGATGACGAGGACGGTCGCGTCATCGGTCGCCTTGTTCGTCAGACTGGCCACCGATCCGCTCAATCGACCAGCGGCCGGGCATTCTGCGGTCGCACGATCGTCACTAGCGTCCTAGCTCGCGTCAGGCCGACCCGCAGCAGCCGGCGGCTACGTTCAAACGGCGGCTGCTCATTCCTCTCATCGAAGAAGCTCGACTTGAAAGCGCCTTCCACGAGAACGACCCCATCGAACTCCTTTCCCTTGGCCTTGTGCATATTCATCAGGATGCAGCCTTGGGGGTCGCGCTCGGCTGCCACGAGCCGCTCCTGCTCGAGGATACGTTTGACTAGTTCGCTCGCACCTGCATAGCTGCTCAAGGCGAGCCAACGCTCGCCGAGTCCGGAGGCCAGAGCGTCGGTCGCCCTGAACAGCCGCACTAGCCGGGCCTCGCGGAACAGCTCATTCAGCGCTGGAATATCGTGAAGCACCCAGCGCGCCGCTTTCCAGTCCGCGACAGGTTCTCCGACCAGATCGATGCCAGCCTTGTAGACCGCGACGAGGGCTTTCGCGGCATTGATGCGCGGTCCTTCGCCCGTCGCCACCTTGGCTGCCGCCTCGTCATACTTACGTGCGTGCTCCGCCGCGGCGTTGGTCGGCTCCTCCGCGTTCTTCAGCTTGTAATATCCAGCAATGACCCGGAGCGTCCGCGCAAGGGTCTCTTCGGCCGGGCCGGTCGGCCATTCTAGGATTGACGCCACGACCACCGCCGCCGCCGCGGAAAGCTCAGCATCCCAAACGACATCATGTTCGATGACGGGTAGGGTCTGCTTGTTGTAAGTGTGCGTCTCCGACAGGATCACCGAAAGGTCGGCGATGAGCGAATTGCTTCTCGACAGCACCGCCACGCTCGGATGCTCGACCCCCTTCTTCCGCAACGCGCTGAAGGTCCATATCACCGCTGCATGGACCGTTGCGGCAAACGTGTTCTGCCAGTACGAAACCTGTTTGATGTCTGGGGTGGCCGGCAGCGGACTGTGGTTGTGCAGTACTGCGTCGGCGAACTGAAGGATTCCCGCGTTTGGGCTTCTGTGGTTTTCCCCGCCCAGATCGAACTCGGTGACCTGGATATCCTCTCGGAGAATATCCAGCCGGCGCGGATCGATATCATCCCGGTAATCAAAGATCCGCTGTTCTGGATCGGCAAGGCAGAACACGTCCGTGACTTCAGCCAGAGCGCGAACGATCCGCCACTGGTTGTCGTCGGTGTCCTGGAACTCGTCGACGATGATCATCGGAAACCGATCGGCAATGAGGTCGCGCAGCGCCGCGCATCCCCCCAGTAGGTCTGCCGCGCCCGCTGCGAAGAGATCGAAGCAGTAGAGCCCTTGCTCCGATGCCAGACGTCGTCGCTCGACCATCCAATCCCCATCGAACGCCGATTTCTGAAGACGTTCCTCCCCGGGGTAGAGAAAGCGGATCGGCCGGCCGTGCAGGAGGCGGCCGTGGGCTTCCAGAATCTCCATGCAAAAGGCGTGATAGGTCTGGACGGTGACGGCCCGCCGTTCGGCTGGCGTCAGGATCTCCTTGCAGCGCAGGAGAACCTGGCGGATGGCAGCGCGCGAGAAGCTGAGAAAGAGGATTCCCTGTCCTGGCTTGAGCGTCGCAGACTGGCGCTGGGCCTTCAGCAGGGCGATCGTGGTCTTGCCGGAGCCGGGCCCGCCGAGGACCAAAAGGTGTCCGCCTTGTGCGATGACCGCCTTGCGTTTTTCGCACAGCTCCAGCTTCATTAGAAGAGATCCTCCAAGTCGTCCGGCGGCGGTGCTGCGACATCTTCGGAAACGGCGCTCAGCGCCTTGTGGATGGTTTCAAGGATTTCTCGGATCGTCGCCGGTAGCTGGTCGGCGTGCTGGCACTGGCTGATCATCATGGCGGCATAGCCGTAAGCGTCGCCCTTGCGCGCCTTCAAAACCTTCGTCGCCAATGCAGTTACCTCACCATCGCCCGCCGCCGGATCATAGACGCCGACACTGGGATAGTCGGGTCGATCCTTCACCTCATTGAGAAACCGCCTCACAACTGCGATGGGCGTCTCCTTTACGAGCAGCTCCTCAATGCCCTTCTCGGGGGACTCCCAAACCTGCGTATAGCTCTTCAGCTTGTCCATCGCATCCTGGTTCAGCGGGGCGTTGGGTTTGTCGTAGAAACCGAAGGCGAGCTTTCCGAGCGCCGAAAACACCGGACCATGACGCGGTACCGAGCCATCCCCGCCGGCATTGAAAATGCTGACGCCAGCCAGATCGAGGTGGGTGTAGTCCTCCGGATTGAGGGACGCCTCCATGATCGACGAAGCTACCGGAAATAGGGCTGCCTCCGTCGATCCCTCCACGACCAGCACCGCCCGGCTCAGAATTGCCTCGGCGAATTGACGCCGTTCGACGCGGAACGTCTTGGACTTAATCGCCTGGCCATCGATCGGCTGGCCTGTCAGAGCGCCGGTCTCGTTGCGGTTCAGGATGACAATCTGCTCATGATCGAACTGTTCGATCACGTAGGGTGAATGCGAAGTGACAATCGATTGCCCCATTTCCGCGAGCACGAACCGCGTCACCCGGCGCTGCGTGTGTGGCGGGAGCGCAATTTCCGGCTCCTCCATCGCGAAGATCACCGATTGCTTGTCCTTCAATTCGGCAATGAAGGTCAGGAGAGCGAAGACCAGCAGGTTGATTGAACCAGTACCCAGCCGACCGAACGGTACGAGATGCTGACCAGGTTGAGCTGCGATAAACAGCCGCACGACTTCCCGGAGATGCTCGCGCGTCAGGTCCGAAGCAAAGAAGGCCGTCGCATCGTCACCAGGCGCCAAGTTGACGAAGCGTCCCATCCGGGATCGTAACTCTGAGCGGATATGCTTCAGTTGCTCGATCTCGCCGATTGCCGGGTCAAGCGCTTGTAGTCTGGCCAGAGTGTCCCGCCACATCTCGACGGCACCGGCGCCGCCCAGCTTCAATACGGAATCGAGCAACGAACCGCGCTGCAGGCTGAGAGCGCGTGAACCGGTCCGCAACGTCCGCAAAAACACAAAGCCGCAAAGGCGCTTGTGCACACGCGTGAACGGAACACGGCCCTGACCGAGCTTGACCTCGGTTTCTTCGTCGAGAGCATCGACCTCTTTGGTTGGATGGTCGAAGAATGTGTTGCCGACGAAATCGTCCTCTTCCGGGTCGTACCGACCGACAAACAGAAGTGGTAGAGCCCAGATCACTGCCGGACCATCGGCCTTTCCAAGACCATCCTGCTCCTCGTCTATGAACGTACCCGCCAAGTCGTCCCACCTGCGGAGATGGCCACCAAAGCGCCGCTGCGCCTCTTCGGAAAGATCGACCAGGATCGCCTCAATGCGAATTTCAACCGGCGCGCCTTCCGCATTCAGATAGCGGCCACAATGAAAGTCATGCTCGTCAACGACAGGCCTGCGGAATATGCGCTCAGGACCGAGGACGAGATCAAGAGCCTCGCACACCGTTGACTTCCCAATGTTGTTGCCTCCGACCAGAAGTGTGTGCCCAGCAAAATCAACACTCCCTTGAGAGACGCATCGGAAGTTTTCAATCTTCAAACGCCTGACGCGCATATATCCTCCGTCCCCGCATCGATTATTCGCTATCGCGGTTATAGCGCAGTTACCTGCAGCGGTCTTGTTTCCCTGGAGTCCTGGCTTGGATGCGACGAGTTCACGACTGAGGAGGAGAAAGGACTTGCTGGCGTGTTCGGCTTTCTGAGCCCAGGCGCGCATCGCCCTGTTGGCATCCCGGAAGGTCAGATGACGCGCCTTGGCCCTTCCTTCGCGCTCAACATGTGCTGGTTCCTACTCAAGAACCATCTCGTACCAAGGTAGTTATCTCGGTGTGACGAACCGCAGAACAAAGACTGGCGGCAGTTTCCACTGCCGCCGGAGCTTGTCGCTTCATCAGTTCGCCGGATTGCTGCCCAAGCTCTGCTGATACGCCCATTCGTCATCGCGATCCAGGTCACGCCAACTGTCGTCGGCTCCACCCGTTCCATCGCCCTCGATGAACACCAGCCCGGCGCGACCTGCCTTGCGGTAGATCAGCCAGCCACGGCAGTTCAGCGTGTCCCCGTTGAACATGCGATCACCTTCGGGGTCGTATTCGCCCGTCATGGTGCCGTCGGCCTCGATCGTCCATTCGTCGACCGCCGCCCACAGGTCCGTTGTCGGGGGGCACTCGATGTCCATATCGGGCTCGTCGGGGAACGAGGCATTACTCTCAGCCATCGCACCGGCCACATCATCGGCGTTGTAGATCGTTTCGGCCAATGCCTGGCGGGCATGCAAGTCGTAGAAGTCGGCCACACTGACGTACACGTCCGTGGAACCGGCGCTGGCCTTCAACGCCTCGACGCAAGCCGTGGTGACGGCCGACGGTGCCGCGCCCGCCGCTGCAAGGCCGAGTTCCGCGGCCCGCCTCTCGCCCATCGGCAGGTTGAGCACGAGGATCTCGGCATCCTCCAGGTGGTAGTCGAGCTTGGGATCCGCCTCCTCAACGGACAGTGCCGCGTGCGTGCGGTATCCCAGCAACGCGGCAATGACCTCGGAGAGGTGGGAACGCTTGACCGTCAAGCCTTGCGCAGCAAGGACCCGGGAAGCCGCGAAGGCGGCTGAACGTACATAGTTGCTCATCGGAATACTCCGCTACTGTTCGAGCGCTGGACGTTTTGTCGCTGTCGAACAGCCGGTACTCCGGATGATTGAAAGCGAGGGGTACTGCGGGGAGCTGCGAATGCCTGTTTCAAGCTGTCCAGAGCTTGGGCGGGCGCCTGACTATGGATGCTACCCCTGAAGGCCATCTCCCGCAATCCGAATGCCGACGAGGTCTGTCCGGCCACGCGATCCCCGTCCCCCAGGAAGCGGCTGTAGCAGCCCGCACCCGCTTCCCTTGCGCCAGCGCATCTGCCGCCCGCGTTCTGCACCAGCACAACCTGGTGTCCTCCGCTTCCATTTTGTTTGCTGCCGCGCACACGTCGGCCGGGAATGCTGACGTCCATTCGATGACCGTCACGCACACCCAGGAGGCTTCATGCGCGTGTTTCTGTGCGAGAAGCCCTCCCAGGGCAAGGACATCGCCCGTGTGCTGGGCGCCGGCCAACGCGGCAACGGCTGCTACAGCGGCGCGGGTGTCGTCGTGACCTGGTGCATCGGTCATCTGGTGGAGGCGGTTCCGCCCGAAGGCTACGGCGAACAATACAAGCGCTGGGCCATCGAGCAACTGCCCATTCTTCCTGAGCGTTGGCGTGTCGAGCCCAAGGCGGCGACCGCAGCGCAATTCAAGGTCGTGCAGCAGCTCGTCGCCAAGGCGGGCGAGCTGGTGATTGCGACCGACGCCGACCGCGAGGGCGAGATGATCGCCCGCGAGATCATCGACCTGTGCGACTACCGCGGGCCGATTCAGCGCCTGTGGCTGTCGGCGCTCAACGATGCGTCGATCCGCAAAGCGCTGGGTGCGCTCAAGCCGTCCGCCGAGACGCTGCCGCTGTATTTCTCCGCACTCGCCCGATCGCGCGCCGACTGGCTGATCGGAATGAACCTGAGCCGCTTGTTCACACTGCTGGGGCGCCAGGCCGGCTATACCGGCGTGCTGTCGGTGGGGCGCGTGCAGACGCCGACGCTGAAGTTGGTCGTCGATCGTGATCGCGAGATCGCGCGCTTCGTCTGCGTACCGTTCTGGGCCATCGAGGTTGCGCTATCGCAGGCAGGCCAGTCCTTCGTCGCAAGCTGGACGCCGCCGCAAGGCAGCACCGACGACGCGGGCCGCTGCCTGCAACAGCCGGTGGCGCAGCAGGCCGCCGAGCGCCTGCGCACGGCCGGCTCCGCCCAGGTGCTGTCGGTAGAAACCGAGCGCGTTCGCGAAGGGCCGCCGCTGCCGTTCGACCTGGGCACGCTGCAGGAGGTGTGCTCCAAGCAGTTGGGCCTCGACGTGCAGGAGACGCTGGACATTGCCCAGGCGCTGTACGAGACGCACAAGGCGACAACGTATCCGCGCTCGGATTCGGGCTACCTGCCCGAGAGCATGCTGGCTGAGGTACCGACCGTACTCGACAGCCTGGTCAAGACCGACCCCAGCTTGCGGCCGCTGATCGAGCGCCTGGATCGCCAACAGCGTTCGCGTGCGTGGAACGACCGCAAGGTGTCGGCTCACCACGGCATCATCCCGACGCTGGAGCCCGCCAACCTGTCGGCCATGAACGAGAAGGAACTGGCCGTCTACCGGCTGATCCGCGCCCATTACCTCGCGCAGTTCCTCCCGCACCATGAGCTCGACCGGACGGTGGCGCAGTTCTCGTGCGGCAGTCAGTCGCTGGCGGCCGTGGGCAAGCAGATCGCCGTCATCGGCTGGCGTGAGGTGCTGGCGACGCCGGGGCCGGACGATGCCGGTGGCGAGGATGCGCAGCGCAGCCAGGTGCTGCCCGCCCTGCATGCGGGCCTGTCCTGCCCGGTCGGAAAGGTGGATCTCAAGGCGCTGAAGACGCTGCCGCCCAAACCCTACACGCAGGGCGAGCTGATCAAGGCCATGAAGACCGTCGCCAAGTTCGTGACCGACCCGCGCCTGAAGCAGAAGCTCAAAGACACGACGGGCATCGGCACCGAGGCGACGCGGGCCAACATCATCAGCGGTCTGATCGGTCGCGGCTACCTGGTCAAGAAAGGCCGCGCCGTCCGCGCTTCCGATGCGGCGTTCACGCTGATCGACGCCGTGCCCGCAGCGATTGCAGACCCCGGCACGACGGCAGTGTGGGAGCAGGCGCTCGACATGATCGAGGCCGGCCAGATGGCGCTGGACACCTTCATCGAGAAGCAGTCCGTGTGGGTCGGCCAGCTCGTGCAGCAGTATCGCGGCGCAACGCTCTCGCTCAAGCTGCCGCCGGCGCCGGCCTGCCCGCAGTGCGGCGCACCGATGCAGCAGCGCACGGGCAAGAGCGGCGCGTTCTGGTCCTGCTCGCGCTACCCGGACTGCAAGGGCACGTTGCCGATCGAGTCCCCGACGGGCCGGCGCAGCGCACCGCGCAAGCGGCGCGCTGCCTCCAAGGCGTCCTGATCCTCGCTTCCCTCTGCCGCGCCGGCCACTTCACTGGCGGCGAGGCAAACGTCCCGCACCGCGCGGGACTCCAAAGCGCGCGTCTCCTTCTGCAACGGTGTGCGCGCCCCGTCTGCCCGCCATCGGGCGACGGGGCGAGAAGGTCATTGCTCCACGAATCGCGCCCGCCGCCATTCCCTTGATCGGTGTGCCTTGCCTCGGTCATGAGGGGCTTCCTGACGCCTTGCCGCCGCGCGAGCCGTGAGGAGGCCCCTTGGGCCGAGGGTATTCCGTGCCGGTGCCCGCCGGCGGAACAACGGGCTCCCTTTGTGCGCGTATGCGTGCCAAAGGTTTCCGGCCCCAGCCACGAAACGGGCCGGGTGCGATTGCTGACGCAGCGAACGGCTTTGACGACGGCCCGCGCTGACGCAGCCCACAGGTGGTTTTCCTTCCTCTCCAGCCGAAGGCCCGCGTGGCCTTCGGCGCCCTGGTCTTTGCCTTGTCCCGTGACGCCGGCCATTGCCCTAAAGCGGGCCGTCCGCGATTCGGTTTTCCCTGCGACGGCAGCCATGCTTCGCGCCCATCCTCACGCCATGCGTTGCTGACAGTCGTCAGCGGCATGCCCTGGCAGTCTCGGTCTTCAAGACTGCAACGCGGTTCGCCGCGTTGACCGAACCAGTCCGCTTCGCATCGCCCACCGCGGACGCTCGCCGGCCTGGCGACGATGCACTTTTCTCAACCACCCGAGGGGAACCCCATCCCCTGCGGGATGCGTGCTCCCCGACCCACCAAGGAGCACGGCATGTCTGAACCTTCCGCATCTTCCTCTGCAACCGCAGTGCGCAGTGGTGCGCTGGCGCTGACCTGGACCGGCAAGCGTTTGCCGCTACAGGTGCTGCGCAGCGCGGCCGGCCACTACATCGGCACACAAGACGACGAAGGCCCGGTATCGCGGGAGTCCGTCGAGTATTTCCCGAACCACCTCGCAGCACAGCGCGCCCTGGATACCCATGCCTGGACACAGCGCGCTCACCCCTGATTCCCACCCTTCAAGGAGTTCTCTCATGAATCTGTCTTTACCCGAAGACGTGCTCGATCAGATGGCGCTGGAACAGGCGCACTTCAACGCTGCACCGCAGGCCTTCTTCGAGGCCTGGAAGCGCGGCGCGCAGATCGCCGGTCACGAGTGGTTCGGCGACGGCACACGCGAAGGTCTGCAGCGTGCCACCACCAAGTGGGACCTGCGGCCCAACATGCTGATGCTCAACGACGCCCTGGGCGTGCTGAGCAGCGGTCAACGCATGTTCCTGTCCGCGATGGTGAGCTTCTACAACGCCCGCGAGGGCGGTGCGATGCTCAAGCGTTGCGGATTCGAGGGGCTGTCCGACTTCGGCGGCCTCGATCTGGAACGGCGCCAGGTCATCGCTGACCTCACGCTGCACTACAACGGCTGGTGAGCCGCGCCTGGCAACCCACCGTCGTTGCATCCCACCCCACGAGGGACATGCGTCCCCGTTTCGGGGCCATGTCCCTCCTTCTTTTCGCAGGAGCGGCCATGTCCCGAATCACCATCTTCCACTGACCTTCGCCGACCGCCACCAGGGCGGCCCGACGCCGCGGCCGGCTGACCGGCTGCCACTTCATCCACTCGCTGGGGTTCAATCCCCGGCAGGGGATTGCCTCGGCCATCCTCTGCTGGAGGAATCCTATGTCCCATTCCAAAAACCCCTTCGTCCGCGGCTACGATGGCCTGTCCGTGCAACGGCTGCTGGCGATTTCCTACGACGACGACTGCCCGCTGAGCTATCTGCCGCTGCACGTCTCGCAGTCGCACCTGCCGGACAGCCAGGTCGAGCGCCATGCCTGCGTCTTCTGCGACGAATTCGCGCTGATCACCGAGGGCCAGAACGTGCCGCCCGAGTTGGACGCGCAGTGCCCCAGTCACGGCATCGCCCGAAACCTCGTCTACGCCGTCATGGCCGAACAGGCCGGCCAGCCGCTGCACGTCGGCGATACCTACTCCGAGGAAGCCGCGCGCGAGGTGGTACACCGCCTGCGCTTCGAGACCGGGTTCTACAGCCGTGCCTGGGAAATCAGTTCGGCGCACATCACCGAGGAGGCCGGTCGCTTCCTCGCCGAACTGGCGGACATCGCCACGCCGAGCGGTTTTCTGTTCGTGGCCTTCCGCATTCCCTACAGCCCGGCGGTCGGCATGAAGCTGATCGCCACGCCCTGGACGGATGCGAACCTGCAGCATGTCGAGGGCATCACCGCCGAAGAGCTGCGGCAGGAGCACCGGGCCAAGGGCATGCCGGAGTCCCTCGTGGAAGTGTTGCACCTGGCCGCGCTCGCCGACGTGCGGCTGCTGATCTTCGATGCCGACGCGCCCGTGCTGGACGGACTGACGCTCTACGACAACGAGTAACCCGCAACCCATTCGAGCCCCCACGTCGGGGCTCTTCTTTTTCGCGGAACGCGGCGGCGGCGCATTCCCGATTCCCGGCGGACGTCCGCCGCAATGTGCCGCACGCTGGCCGCATGTTCGCTGGCGTTGCCGGCAGCATGCCCAGGCAGTCGAGACCTTCGAGACTGCGGTGCGGTCCGCCGCGTTGGTCGTTTCTTTCGCCGGACGCATGCCGCGTCCATCCACCTCACCCTCAAGGGACATACCTCCCTTGCGGGCGGGAGTCCCTTGGTTGCCACAAGGAGTCTCCCCATGGATACCCAAGCCATCCGCGCACAGATGCCGACGCTCGTTGTCGGTCATGTGCCTTCCAACGTCCGTTCGTTCAAGTTCAACATCTTCGACGGCCAGCCCAAGGTTTCGACGCTGGGCTTTCACATCGACCCGAAGCCTTTCGAGGGCAAGGTCATCGCCACCACCGACGAGGCCATCGTCGTCAAGACGGGACGAGCCGAGTTCGCGGTACTCGATCGTACGCTCGTGACCGAGGTGCCCGACGAAGGCGCCAGGGTGCAGGTCGAACCCTATGTCAGACGCCGCTTCGACGGTCAGCGGGCGGACACGCCCGAGGAGCAGACCGAGTTCACCGCCGACGGCCAGCCCTACACGGTGAAGCGGTTCGTGCTCGGGTCTGCACCGGCGAAGCTGCCGATCCCCGAGCCGCGCTGCCCCGAGCTGCAGGAACTGATCGACCAACTGGAGCAGTTGCCCGCTCCCGACGGCTTCCGGCGCATCACCCACATGCTGGTGGATGCCGGTGCGCGGGACATCACCTGGGTCGATCCGCTGCCCGCCGACATCATCCGCACGCCGCCGGCCATCGGCTTCACCGTCGCCACGATGAAGTTCCGGGGTCGCGTCACCGTGCTGTATGAGCGTGGCCTCGACCTCTACGCGGTGGAGCTGCACCGCGACGGCGAGCTGATCGAACGGGTCGATGAGGTGTTCTTCGACACCCTCGGCGAGACGCTGGAACGGCTGATCGACGACGGGAGCTGGAGACGCATCCGCGTGCAGTGCCTGTCGGGTCGTAAGGCTGTCCGGCACTGACCTCCCAGCAGCTTCCCGCCCTCGCGGCGGGAAGCCTCTCTTCCTGCCTCCCTGGAGACACCCATGACTGTTCGATTCAAAGGCACGGAGCTGCGGCCGGTGCTCGTCGAAGCGGTGGCGAATCAATGCCGCATCATCCTGGTCAAGGATCAGGGCGTGTACTTCCTGGCCGAGCGCGGCGAGCGCCGGCCCGATGGTCGCCAGAAGACCATCGCCTACGCCGCCGGTTGCAACCCGGATGTCGATGCGTTCGATGACTGGTGGGAACTGGCGCGCGCCGAGTTCGGTGGCGACGACTTCGGCGAGTTCTTCGATCCGCAGGAGGGCGTGTTTGCGCGCATCCTGCACAGCGAGGACGACCTCGACGTGTCCGCCACCGCGACACACCTGTCGCTGCAGGCGGTTCCTTCCACGCCCAGCGGCAACTGACCGCCCATCCCTGGCCCCCGCTCGGGGGCCTCTTTCTTCCCGGCAATGTGGACAGCCGCGAGTGCCGATTGCCGCTCGCCTGCGCGCCATCCCGGCGCCACGCTTCCGGCCATGTTCCGCTGACGTCCGTCAGCGACATGCCCAGGCAGCCACGATCTTCAAGGCTGCGACGCGGTTCCGACCGCGTTGATCACCCCAGTTCGCACCGGCATCCATGCGCGAACGGCCATCGGTTCTCGATGGCGATGCCACCAAGCTGTTCCATCAACCCACGCGGGGGTTCCACACCTTCCCCGCCTTGGGTCGGGTGTGTCTCCGCCTCATTGTTCCCAGGAGATTCACCATGACCACTTCCAACGAAAAATCCTACTTCGATCTGCACATCACCGGCCTCGGGTACCTCAATCGCATCCGCGAAGTGAAGCCCAAGAAAGGCGATGCGTTCCTGGCCTGCGACATCGCAGCCCTGAACGGTCCCAGCGATGACGTCTCGTATGTGCGTTTCGACACGCGCGTATCGGGATCGGAAGCGCAGCACCTGGTGCGCCGCTGCATTCAGGCGGTCGACGCCGAGAAGAAGGTGATGATCGGCTTCCGCCTGGGCGACCTGTGGACCGACACCTTCACCTACTCCAAGGGCAAGCGTGCCGGCGAGCAGGGGGTCAGCCTCAAGGCCCGCCTGCTGTTCGTCAGTTGGATCAAGGTCGACGGCAAGCTAGTCTACAAGGCCGAACCCAAGCCGACCGAGACCGACGAGCGCGAGCCGGAAGTCCCTGTGACGTCCGACGCGCCCGCCGCGCAGCAAGCCTCGGCACCGGAGCCTTCCGAGCCCGTCGCCGATGCTGCCGACGACGCAGCCGATGCCCCCGCATTGGCCGTTGCCGAGTCGTTCTGATCCGCAAGGCCCCATCCCCGGGGACTTGTCTTCTCTTCGTCAGCAGGAGACCTTCATGATCACCATCCCCGGCCAACTGGCCATCAAGACCATCCACGGCAGGAACGGCGACTTCAACGTCGGCCGCCTGGCGACCTCGATCGGCGAGTTCGTCGTGAAGAACGCCGAACTCGATCAGTACCGCGAGGGCAAGTACGACGGTGATTTCGTCATCGTTGAGATTCGCCCCTCCACGTACAACGCCAACGGCCGCATGGTCATCGAGATCCGCGCCCATCTGGGCGGGATGACGCTGTCCAACATCGACGCCCTGAGCCGCGACGAAGCCCGCCGGCTGAGTCCGCAGGAAGTCGATCCGATCGACGAGGAAGCGCAGGCGCCCGTGCCGGCAACGCCCCCGGCCAAGCCGAAGGCGAAGCCGCGCAGTCCGCGCGATCCCCTGGTCGATACCACGCCGTTCGGCAGCGAACCGGCTACCGTGTCCGCTGCGGCCTCGGCCGAGGCAGACGACGCGGCGCTGTTCGGTGCCTTGTGGCCCCTGGGCGAGACCGTGAAGCTCGATGCGACCGTGGATCGTCGTGTGCTGCGTCAGCAGCGCGACCGTCTCGACAAGCTGGGCTACGAGTTCGCTCCGTTGTCCCAGGACTGGCACCTCAAAGCTGCCTGATCCATCCGCCGCCTTGCGCGGCATTCCGCCACCCGCCGGGGTTCTCCCCCGACGGGGAGGGCTCCGGCCATTTCTTCAAGGAGACCTTCATGGGCTGGACCTTCGTTCGTCAGACGCGCGATCAGTTGATCCGCGAGCTGATCGCTCCGCAGGCGTCCGAACGCGCTTGCTGCGAAGTCATCGACCACACGCTGGACGGCGACGTTCTGTGGACCGTGGTTCGCGTCACCGCCAGGCAGGCGGGCGTCATGGGCCTCGCGGCCGGTGAGTCCGTCTGCTACATCGGCTGCCATCTGCTGGAAAGTTCGGGCCGCGATTGGGGCTACAAGTCCCTCGATGAGTCCGTGCATCCGTACTACTACTCGTGCCCGCTGCGCTATCTCGACATGGCGCCGGTGCAAAGCTCCGAGTGGCGCGAGCGGGTTCACCGCTTCCACGCGGGGCGCGCTGTCTAGCGGCACGCATCTTCCTTCACCCAACCGGGGCGAGCACGGCCCCGCGGGCTGTGGTTGCTCCTTCTTTTCCAAGAGGACATCACCATGCCTGCACCTTCTTCCGCGAAACCGCTGTACCGCATCGACGAATGCCCCGACCTCATGGCCGACGGTTGCGTCGGTGACGAGCAGGGCAATCTCGTCTTTCTCTCGATCTGGGCGCGCGACACCGCCGTTCAGGAGTTCCTCGCCCGCCTGACCCTCAGCCGGGATGAACAGGGGTTGGACCAGTTCCACGTCATCACCGAGCAGGGCACATCCATCCCGGTCTTCGTCGGCAACGCCGAGAACCTGGAAAAGCGCATCACCCGCGCCTATCGGCGAACGCTGTTCGGTTCGCTGACGAATGTGTGGCTGTTCGATCGTCGCTGCGTGAAGCCAGACAAGGCCAACGCCAGCGCGCTGGCGCTGCTGCCCAGGGATTCCGCTCACCGGCTCGACCGGCTGTGGACCCTGGTGCAGGACACCTGCCCGCTGCCACTGCTCGACCACTGGCGAGACACCGTGCTGGAGCTGTTGCAGACACGGCGGATGCTGACCGGTCTTCCCTTGGCCCTCGGGCCGCTGGAAGGCCATCGGCTGGCCCTCGATGTCCCGGCGCTGACGAAGGCGTTGGGCGAGCTGATCCGCAACGGCACCCTCGGCGCCACGCAGTACGAACTGGCCGCGAACGCACCGCTTCGGCGTGTGGCGTGAGC
This sequence comes from Delftia sp. 11MD, assembly GCF_050907895.1. Taxonomy (NCBI): domain Bacteria; kingdom Pseudomonadati; phylum Pseudomonadota; class Betaproteobacteria; order Burkholderiales; family Comamonadaceae; genus Delftia; species Delftia sp. 11MD. The sequence goes on from NZ_CP194333.1 coordinate 2,814,305, forward strand.
CATCCCCACGGGCATGCGCGCCGCGCGTGCCCGCCTTCCCTCATCCATCACCAGGAGAAATCCATGACACTCATGTTTCCGCGCCTGGCGCGCAATTTCATCCGTAACGGCTACTTCCCCACCGACGAACCGACGCTGGAGCGGGCCTTGTCCGCACTGGCGCCGTCTCCCGGCGCCATGTCCATCCTCGATCCCTGCGCCGGCGAAGGCGTGGCGATCGCCGAAGCCGCTCACGCCCTCGGGCGCGAGCAGGTCCAGGCCTTCGCCGTCGAGTACGACGCCGAGCGCGCCCGCCACGCACGGCAACTGGTCGATCGCTGCATCCAAGGTGACCTGATGGACACGCTGATCTCGCGCCAGTCCTTCGGGCTGCTGTGGCTGAACCCGCCGTATGGCGACCTGAGCAAGGACGTGAACGGCAACATCGGCTATCAGGGCCAGGGCCGTGCGCGGCTGGAGAAGCTCTTCTATCAGCGCGCGCTGCCGCTGCTGCAGTACGGCGGCGTGCTGATCTTCATCGTGCCGTCCTACGTGCTCGATGCCGAGCTGGTCGGATGGCTGACGCGCCACTTCGCCGACCTGCGCATCTACCGTGCGGTGGAAACGCAGTTCAAGCAGGTGGTGATCTTCGGTCGCAGGATTCGTCAACGCGACCAGGCGTCGGAGTCGGCCAAGTCCTTGCGCGGTCTGCTGCTGCAGATCGGACAGGGTGACGCCGAAGCCGAGGAACTGCCGCTCGAATGGCCGTTCCTGCCGTACACCGTCCCTGCCAGCCCGGCCGAGCCGGAGCACTTCTATCGCGTGACGATGGAGCCCGAGCAGTTCGCCGATGAAGTCGGCCGGCTGCAAGGTCTCTGGCCGGCGCTCGATACGCACCTGGGCGCCGCGCAGCAATCGCTGCGTCCGCCCGCGCGAGCCTTGTCGCACTGGCATCTCGCCTTGGCCTTGGCCGCAGGCGCGATCTCCGGCGTAGTGAAGTCCAAGAGCGGGCGCGTGCTCGTCGTCAAAGGTGATACCCACAAGGAGAAGACCCTCCAGACGGAATACACCGAACGCGACGACGGCTCCGTGGCCGAGACGCGCATCCTCACCGACAAGTTCGTGCCGGTCATTCGTGCATGGGACTTGACGCTGGGCTCGCCCACGTGGGGCGAAGTGCTGACCATCCGCTGATCCCTGTTCCCTGACGGTTCGCCGTCGCTTTCATCCACCCACCGGGGTCACGTTGCCCCCGATGGGGTGCCGTGGCCCCTTCTTCCAGAAGGAGAAACCACCATGGCACTCGCAATCCTCAACCTCGCATCACAAGCACGCTTTTCGCCCGGGCAAGTGGTCATGACCGCCGGCGTCGACGAGCTGGTCCGACAGGGCCGGCTCAATCCCAGCGCGTACCTGCGCCGCCATCTTCATGGCGACTGGGGCGACCTCGACGACAGCGACAGGCGGCAGAACGATGCCGCGCTGAAGTCCGGTGAGGATCGCCTGTTCTCTTCCTACCAGGTCACACCCGGCCTGAAGCTCTGGATCATCACCGAATGGGATCGCAGCGTCACCACGCTGCTGTTGCCCAGCGAGTACTGATCCACATCCAGCGGCCTCGCGCCGCTTCTTTCTTCCCACCCAGGGGCATGTCACCGCCCCGTGGGGGAGGTGCATGCCCCATTGCTCTGGAGCATCACCATGTCCCTCGATCTCGAAACCGTTCCCGAAACCGCTGTGCAGCGCGACCTCCTCGAAGCGGCCGCTTCACCCCTCACGCTCAGCCTGCAGGACTTCGTGTCCGAGTTCGGCGACGAGTTGCTCGACTCGCTCAACCGCGCCAATCCTCCGGTCTACACCGGCCAAGTGCGGGTGCATCGGCAATTGATCCTCGCCGCGCTGAAGCGCAAGCTGTTCCCGGCGCAAGCCGATGTGGTCCACGCCGTCACCGAGCTGTTGGTCGACCGCGGCGAACGTGCCGCGATCGTCAATGGCGAGATGGGCTGCGGCAAGACGACGGTGGGTATTGCCACCGCAGCCGTGCTCAACGCCGAAGGCTACCGCCGTACCCTGGTGCTCTCGCCACCCCACCTGGTCTACAAGTGGCGGCGCGAGATTCAGGAGACGGTGGCCGGTGCCAAGGTCTGGGTGCTCAACGGCCCGGACACGCTGGTCAAGCTGCTGAAACTGCGCGAGCAGTTGGGCGTGCCGGCCCAGGGCCAGGAGTTCTTCGTCCTGGGCCGCGTGCGGATGCGGATGGGGTTCCACTGGAAACCTGTCTTCGTTCGGCGGCGCACGCCTCACGGCGACGTGGGGGCCTGCCCGGATTGCGGGCATGTCATCACCGACCTCGACGGCGAGCCGATCAACCCGGTCGAACTCGAAGCCGAGGAGTCCCGCCGCAAGTGCAGCCACTGCCGTGCACCGCTGTGGTCGTTGATCCGTCCCAGAGGCCTGTCCGCCAGCGACCAGTCCTCGACCGTGCTCAAGGCACTGAAGCGCATTCCTACCATAGGCGAAGTCACCGCGCAGAAGCTGATGCGGAAGTTCGGTGACGCCTTCCTCGCGTCGATGCTCGGGGACAACATCCACGAGTTCATCAACCTGATGGATGGCAACGGCGAGCTGGTCTTCTCGGACCGGCAAGCCCATCGCATGGAACGCGCGATGGCCAACATGGAGTTCGGCTTCGGCGAGGGCGGCTACCAGCCGTCTGAGTTCATCAAGAGGCAGCTTCCCCAAGGCACGTTCGACCTGCTCATCGCCGACGAGGCACACGAGTACAAGAACGGCGGCTCCGCACAGGGCCAGGCCATGGGGGTGTTGGCGGCCAAGGCGCGCAAGACGCTGCTGCTCACCGGCACACTGATGGGCGGCTACGGCGACGACCTGTTCCACCTGCTGTTCCGAGCCCTGCCGGGGCGGATGATCGAAGACGGCTACCGGCCGACGAAGAGCGGCAGCATGACGTCGGCCGCGATGGCGTTCATGCGCGATCACGGTGTCTTGAAGGACATCTACTCCGAGAGCACCGGCACGGCGCACAAGACGGCCAAAGGCACCAAGGTATCGGTGCGCACGGTCAAGGCGCCGGGTTTCGGTCCCAAGGGCGTGCTGCGTTGCGTCCTGCCGTTCACGGTCTTCCTCAAGTTGAAGGACATCGGTGGCAACGTGCTGCCGCCCTACGACGAGGAGTTCCGCGAAGTCGCGATGGACACGGCGCAAGCCGCGGCCTACCGCGATCTGGCGGGTCGCCTGACCCAGGAGCTGAAGCAGGCCCTGGCGAAGCGCGACACGACGCTGCTCGGTGTGGTCCTCAACGTGTTGCTGGCCTGGCCGGACTGCTGCTTCCGGTCGGAGACGGTGGTGCATCCGCGCACGCGCAGCACCTTGGCGTTCGTGCCGGCTCAGTTCAACGAGCTGGAGGTGATGCCTAAGGAACGCGAGCTGATCGAGATCTGCAAGCGGGAGAAGGCAGAGGGTCGCAAGACCCTGGTCTATTCGGTCTACACCGGCACGCGCGACACCACGTCGCGCTTGAGGGTGCTGCTGGAGCAGGAAGGCTTCAAGGTGGCGGTACTGCGCGCGAGCGTGGATGCTTCCCGCCGCGAGGACTGGATCGCCGAGCAGTTGGACCGTGGCATCGACGTGCTCATCACCAATCCCGAGCTGGTGAAAACCGGCCTGGACCTGCTGGAGTTCCCGACCATCGTATTCCTCCAGTCCGGCTACAACGTGTATTCGCTGCAGCAGGCCGCCCGGCGCTCATGGCGCATCGGCCAGAAGCAGCCGGTGCGCGTGATCTACCTGGGCTACGCCAACTCCTCGCAGATGACCTGCCTGGGGTTGATGGCCCGGAAGATCATGGTGTCGCAAAGCACGTCGGGCGACGTGCCGGAGTCCGGGCTTGATGTCCTGAATCAGGACGGAGACTCGGTGGAAGTCGCGCTGGCACGACAGTTGGTGTGCTGAACCTCACTGCTTCACTTCAACGGCTCCTCCGGGAGCCGTTCTTTTTTGGTCATCCAGACGGTGACATCGATCCGGGAAGCGGAAGACAGGGCCTCATCCACCGCCATGGGCCATGCGGGTCGCCTCGTAGGCCTGCATGTGTGCAAGGCTCACCCTCAGCAGCGGCGCATCCAGTCGAGCTTCATGCGCACGACGCAGCATGTCCCCAATGATGTGCTCATGCTCGGTGGGGCCACCACGTTGCAGATCGCGCAGCATCGATGCGGTGCCGGTGGACCCGCGCTCGGACAACGTTGTGAACATGCGGGCATAGGCGTCCTGCGATGGGATGTACCCTGAGGCGGCGGCGGTCGCCACGCATTCGCCAAGCATCTGGCGCACCAGCGCTTCGCCATCTTGTGCCTGCACGATTGCGCCAACGGGCGCGCGCATCAGCGTGGTCATGCCGGCATAGGTCGTGAGGAATACGAACTTCTCCCACATCTCCTGCAGGATGTCCTGGCTCAACACCGGTGCGAAGCCGCCGCGCTCCATCAATCCATGCAGCGCCTGCGCCGCGTCCTGCTGGCTGTGGGTGCGTGCGCCGACGACGAGGCGCTGCAGCGTGTTGAGATGCTGGATTTCACCGGCCGGGCCGAGCGCAACACCGATGTGGCACAGGCCGCCCAGAACGCGCTCGGCGCCGAAGCGCGCATCCAGGTGATCCAGATGCCGCACCCCATTGAGCAGCGGAACGATGCATGTCGAGGGGCCGATGGCGGGCGCGATGGCAGTCATCGCGCCCTCAAGATCGTAGGCCTTGCAGGCCAGCAGCACGGCATCCACGGACGGCGGTGCCTCGACGACTGTTTTCACGGGAAGGGTCAGGTCACCCAAAGGGCTCTTGATGACGAGCCCGGTCTCGGCAAGTTGTGCGGCGCGTCTCGGCCGAACCAGGAAACGCACGTCCACGCCGGCCGCGGCCAGACGCCCGCCGAAATAGCCCCCGATCCCACCTGCACCCAGCACCAGAAGACGCATGGCCATGCTCCTGTTTGAAGTTGAGAATTTCTACTATAGTAGAAATCCGTGGCGCGATCGATTTCAGCGCCATCGAGACCCCACGCATCCATCCTGACTTGATCGCGGCCCATGCCGAACTCCTCCGCTCCCCAGACCAGGCAGAAAGGTGAGCGCGCCGAAGCGCTCCCGGCCAATCTTCGACGTCTGCGCCTGGAGGCGCAGCTCACCCTCGATCGGCTCGGGGCGTTGTCGGGCGTGAGCCGCGCGATGATCTCCAAGATCGAACGTGGCGCCTCGGTGCCCACTGCCACGGTGCTGGGCAAGCTTGCCGCGGCATTGCAGGTCAGCCTGTCTCAACTCCTGGGGGAATTCCATGCGCGCCAGCCCAGGCTGCATGGCATGGAGCGCCAGGCGGTCTATCACGATCCCGCTTCCGGCTTTGAACGCCGTTCTCTTTCACCGCTGTTCGAGGACGGCGCGGTCGACCTGGCCTTCAACGTGTTGCCACCGGGCAAGTCCGTCGAGTTCCCCCCGCACCATGCGGGCGTGGAGGAGTTTCTCGTCGTGCATGAGGGGGCGCTTACCGTGGTCATCGATGGCAGGCGCTTCGACGTCGCTGCCGGTGATACGTTGTTCTTTCCTTCGGATTGCGTGCATGAGTTCCGCAATGAAGGCGGCGAGCCGGCTGTCTTCTATATCGTGATCAACGATCGGACGCGGCGTTAGGCGGCGAGATCGCCCCGGCACGACCATTCGCCGCGGCATGATCCCGACATGCATCCCAGCAACCGCGTGGTTGCCGGCATTGCTTTCGGCAAATCGGGAGCCGACGGATTCGCTTTGTTTGCTGTGACAAAGGGCCTGCACGGCGATGGTAATGGCTCGTTGTTTCAGGACACCGATCCATGCGCCCATCCCGCCAGCCCTTCCGTATCGCCGGACGCAGCCATCTGATCCGTTTGCCCGGCTTGCTCCTGGCCGCCATGGCCAGCGGCTGCGCGATGACGAACGCCGTGCCACCGACGCCCGCATCCGAAGCCATCGACATCGCGCCCGAAGCCGTGCCGGAGTTCGTGCCGGTGACGCGGTATGGCCGCTACACCCTGGTTGAACTCGCGCCGACGGCGGCCCAGCACGACCTGTTGCTGCAAGTGGTGGATGTGGAGGTCCCCGGCACGCTGGGCGCCACCGTCGGGGATGCCCTCCGGCACCTCGTCCTGCGTTCCGGCTACCGGCTGTGCGATGAGCAGTCCGCCGATCTGCTGGCCTTGCCGCTGCCGGCGGCTCACTACCGGCTCGGCCCGGTCCTGCTGCGCGACGCGCTCTTGACCCTGGCCGGCCCCGCCTGGGATCTGCAGGTCGACGACGGCGAGCGGAAGGTGTGCTTCATCCGCAGCCTCAGGGAGGCTCATACGCCGCACGAGCCCAAGCCACCGGAAATCAACCGTTCGGCGGAGCCCCCTCCGCTGATCCGGGAGGTTTCGCCATGACCATCCGGGACTCGGCGACGGGCCAGCGCACGACGCTGCTGCGGGTCGCGGCCGCAACCTGGTTGTTGCTCGTCAGCGCGGTGGTGCTGGTGGATCACATGGCCTTGTCCGGGCTGGCGAAACAGACCCAGGCCTTCGCGCCCACCGCGCAGGTGTCCCTGCTCGAATCCCGACTGGACGGCCTCTCGCATCGGATCGAACAACGCCACACTCAGCCCGCCGCCTTGCCGCAGGCGCGCTACGAGCAGGACACCGCGGCGTTGGACCAACGGCTGGCAGCGATCGAGCTGGCGCAGGCCCATCACGCCGCGACCGATGCGCTGCACGCATTGGAAACCCGCGTCACGCGACTGGAAGCCCGCCCGGTCTCGCGCCAGCCCAAGCTGCCCGCACCACGGCCATCCCAACCTGTGGCGACCCAACCCAAGCCTGTTGAGCCTTCATTCCGCCTGATCGGAGTGGAACTGCGTGCGGGAGAACACTTCGTGTCGGTGATGCCTGCCGATGGCACCGGGCTGGCCGATGTCCGCCTGCTGCGCGCCGGAGAGTCGGAGGGTGGCTGGCGACTGGACGGGATCGAGCGCGATGGCGCCGTCTTCCGGCAGGGAGACGAGATCCGCAGGCTGCCCATCCCGCCCCGATAAGGAGGCCCACACCGATGGTCCCGCGCCACTTGACCCCGCCGTTGCTGGTTGCATTGCTGGCCGCCTCCGCCATGCAGGCGGCGCTCGCGCAGCCCACCGGCGCAACCACCGCGGCCAGGACGGCGCCGAGCCGTGAAGTGCCTGCGGCCATCGCTCGCAGCGACGAACAGCGGGCGAAGGACTGGGGGCTGAGCACGGATGAATGGACGCGCTATCGCGAGTTGATGCAGGGGCCGCTGGGCGTCTACTCGCCCAGCCTCGACCCGCTCACCGCCCTCGGCATCGAAGCACGTTCCGACGAGGAGCGCCGCCGCTACGCGGAATTGCAGGTTCGGGCCGAAGCCCAGCGGGTCGAGAAGACGCTGGCCTACCAGCGTGCCTACGACGCCGCCTGGCAACGGATCGCGCCGGGCATGGCGAGGGTCAACCTACCCGGGGCCAAGCCGACCGGCGCGAGCACCGCCATCGCATCAGGCACCGACCGAACCGCCATCTTCGTGAAGGACGGCTGTACCGCCTGCGACCAGGCCGTGCAGCGGCTGCAGACGTCGGGCGTCGAGTTCGATGTCTATGTCGTCGGCAGTCGCGCCGACGACGCGCGCATCCGTGAATGGGCACGCCGGGCCCGTATCGACCCGGCGAAGGTGCGCGCCCGGCACATCACCCTCAACCACGACGGTGGCCGCTGGCTGTCCCTCGGCCTGCAGGGCGAACTGCCCGCCGTCGTGCGCCAGGTCGGCGGCCAATGGCAGCGACAGTAGGCCTCGCGCGTCTCGCGCTCCTGCTGCTGGCTTGCTGGGCGCTCGGCCAGGCGAAGGCCGAGGAGGTCCCGCCGCCGGCCTACCAGTTCGCGGCACAGCGCGCGGGCATCCCGGCAGCGGTGCTATACGCCGTGGCCTTGCAGGAGAGTGGCGCCCGGTACCACGGCCGCCTCGTGCCCTGGCCCTGGACGCTCAACGTGGCCGGGGCATCGCGTCGATTCGCCACCCGCACCGAGGCCTGCGCCGGCCTGCACCAGGCATTGCGCGACGTGCCGCGCACCCGCATCGACGCCGGCCTGGGCCAGATCAACCTGGGCTACCAGCGCCACCGCTACGACCACCCCTGCGAACTGCTCGATCCCTATCGGAACCTGGCGCTGGCCGCGCAGATCCTGCGCGACCAGCACGCGCCTGGCCAGGACTGGCTGATCACGATCGGCCGCTACCACCGTCCCGCTGGTGGCGCACCCGCTGCGCGCTACCGCCAGAGTGTTGGCCGCCACCTGGCCCGCGTACTGGGCGAGCCAGCGCGGGGCTCGGATACCCGGAGAACCCTGCCATGAAGCCTCGAATCTTCCGTCCGGCTGTGCCGTGGCTGATCGGCTTGCTGCCGCTCGTGTCCGTGCCAGCCGCTTTCGCACAATCGCCGCCCTTGATCGTCGTCGAAGATCGCGGCGGGGCCTCCGCGCTGCCTTATTACCAAGCCCTGGACCTGCAACCGCGCACCGGAAACCGGCCATCACCCAGGATCGAGATGCCACGCCTGCCCGAAGGGCCTTCTGGCGAGGCGGCCATGCTGCCGGTGCGTTCGGCCCATTTAGCCCCTGGCGATGTGGCTCCCCGGGCGATCCAGGCGCCGGGGCTCACGCCGATGTTCCTGGTTGGTGATGACCAGCGCTCCCATGCCTGGCTGCGCCAGCGTGCCCCGGCGCTGCGCGAGCTCGGGGCCGTGGGGTTGGTGGTCCAGGTCGAGTCACCGCAGGCACTTGCGGCACTGCGTGCCCTGGCGCCCGGGCTGATGCTGGCGCCGGCGTCCGGGGACGAACTGGCCGGGCGCCTGGGGCTGCGCCACTACCCGGTGCTGGTGACCTCCACCGGCATCGAACAGTGAGAACTGCTCGATGGCCCAGCCGCACGCCGTCGAAGTCCTGCTGCGGCCAGCGGTGGAGCTATACACCGTTGCCGTATGCGCAGGCGCCGCGCTGGTGTGCGTGGTGGCACCGTGGTCGCTCGCGTTGAATCCGGTACTCGGCCTCGGCAGCGCGCTGGCCTTCCTGACCTTCGGCGCGATTCGCCTGCGCGACGCCTGGACCATCCTGCGCTACCGCCGCCATATCCGCCGCCTGCCACGCTACGTGATGACGAGCCGCGACGTGCCGGTGAGCCAGTACCGCCTGTTCGTTGGGCGTGGCTTCCGCTGGGAGCAACGACACACTCATCGGCTGACGCAGACCTACAAGCCCGAGTTCCGGCGCTACGCCGAGCCGACGACGTTCTACCGCCTGGCGCGCCGCCTGGAGGAGCGGCTGGAGTTCGCGCCGTCGCCGCTGCCTAGGCTGGCGCGGGCATTGGCCTGGGACAGCCCGCTCAACCCGGTCCGGCCGTTGCCGGCAGTGGGTGGCATGCCGCGCCTGCATGGCATAGAGCCGCACGAAACCGACGTCACCCTGCCGCTGGGCGAGCGTGTGGGCCACACCCTGGTGCTCGGTACCACGCGCGTGGGCAAGACGCGCCTGGCCGAACTGTTCATCACCCAGGACATCCGTCGCAAGATCCATGGCGAGCATGAGGTGGTGATCGTCTTCGATCCCAAGGGCGATGCCGACCTGCTCAAGCGCATGTATGTCGAAGCCAGGCGCGCCGGACGCGAGGGTGAGATGTACGTCTTCCACCTGGGCTGGCCCGACATCTCGGCACGCTACAACGCCGTGGGCCGGTTCGGGCGCATCTCGGAAGTCGCCACCCGAATTGCGGGGCAGCTTTCCGGCGAGGGCAACAGCGCCGCGTTTCGCGAGTTCGCCTGGCGCTTCGTCAACATCATCGCGCGTGCCTTGGTGGAACTGGGGCAGCGGCCAGACTACCTGCTGATCCAGCGGCACGTCGTCAACATCGACGCGCTGTTCATCGAGTACGCCCAGCACTTCTTTGCCCGAACCGAGCCCAAGGCCTGGGAGGTGATCGTCCAGCTCGAAGGACGTCTCAACGACAAGACCATCCCGCGCCACATGGTCGGGCGAGAGAAGCGGGTGGTGGCACTGGAGCAGTACCTGTCGCAGACGCGAACCTATGACGCGGTGCTCGACGGCCTGCGCTCTGCGGTGCGCTACGACCGCACTTACTTCGACAAGATCGTCGCTTCGCTGTTGCCGCTGCTGGAGAAGCTCACCACCGGCAAAATCGCGCAACTGCTCGCGCCGAACTACTCCGACCTGTCCGACCCGCGCCCGATCTTCGACTGGATGCAGATCATCAGGAAGCGGGCCGTGGTCTATGTGGGACTGGATGCGCTGTCCGACGCCGAAGTGGCGGCGGCCGTCGGCAACAGCATGTTCAGCGACCTGGTGTCGGTAGCAGGGCACATCTACAAGCACGGCATCGACGACGGCTTGCCGGGGCCATCGGCCGATGCCAAGGTCGCCATCAACGTTCATGCGGACGAGTTCAACGAACTGATGGGCGATGAGTTCATCCCGCTGATCAACAAGGGCGGCGGCGCTGGCCTGCAAGTCACCGCGTACACACAGACGCTCTCGGACATCGAAGCACGCATTGGCAACCGCGCGAAGGCCGGTCAGGTGATCGGCAACTTCAACAACCTGTTCATGCTGCGCGTGCGCGAGACGGCTACCGCTGAATTGCTGACCCGGCAATTGCCGAAGGTCGAGGTCTATACGACCACCATCGTCAGCGGCGCGACCGACAGTTCCGACATCCACGGTCAGACCGACTTCACCAGCAACGCGCAGGACCGCATCAGCACGTCGAGCGTGCCGCTCATCGAGCCCGCACACGTGGTCGGCCTGCCCAAGGGTCAGTGCTTCGCCCTCATCGAAGGCGGTAACCTGTGGAAGGTCCGCATGCCGTTGCCAGCGCCTGATCCGGACGAAGCCATGCCCCGGGACCTGCAACAACTGGCCGGCTACATGCGCCAGCACTACGCCGAGGCGGGCGAATGGTGGGAGGGCAACGGGCAGCCCCCGTTGCACGACGACGACGCGTTGCCAGCGAATCTGGCCGAGGAAGTGCAAGAAGGCACGCCGGATGAAGAGGCCCCATCGTGAAAGAGCCCGCCGCGACCGCCGAGCGACAGCAGGCACGCCAACGCGGCCTGGTCGCCAGCGTGGTCACGCTGCCATGGCGCCTGTTCGGCGTGTTGGTCGCCTCGCTGCTGCTGTCCATCGTCATCGAATGCGTCGGCATGCACCTGTTCTGGCCCGACCAGGGCTGGCGCCACGCGCAGGGCATGCTCGACTACGAACTGAACCAGCTCTCCACCCATTTCACCCGGAGTGCCGTCGTGCAGGAGCCGGGACGCACCGCGCGCTGGCTGGTGGAGGGCACCTACGAGTGGGTTTTCGTGAAGACGGGCTTGCTGGACTGGATGCGCGACGCCTCGGCGCAGGCTAGCGCACCCAGTCGAGGCACGCACCGAGACTTCCGCTATTACCTCGCCCAGGTCTATGTCTGGACCGAGCGCTATCTGATTGCCGCCGGCTTCACCGTACTGACGTTCATCGTCCGCCTGCTGGTCTTGGTGCTCACGCTGCCGCTGTTCCTGCTCGCGGCCTTCGTCGGCTTGGTCGATGGACTGGTTCGCCGCGACATCCGCAAGTTCGGCGCGGGGCGGGAATCGGGCTTCGTCTACCACCGGGCTAAGGCGGCCTTGATGCCGCTGGCGGTGTTGCCGTGGGTGACCTATCTGGCGCTGCCGGTGTCCTTGCACCCTTTGATGGTTCTGCTGCCCAGCGCGGCAATGCTCGGGGTGGTAATGAACATCGCAGCCAGTAGTTTCAAAAAGTACATATGAGCATGGCACAAAAGCAGATCGCTGTTTACACAGAGGACACCACTCTCATATAGACAAGTGAATTCAAATGCTCTTCCAGCAGTCGCGGAATATTGCCTCCAGAGAGTAAAAGGCCCGCTTCCATGTTCTTGTCCATGGCATGACCCGTCAAGTTGGCGCTGGTGATGAAGCACACGTTACCGTCTGCGACTGCAACTTTGGCGTGAACTCGCCCGTCGGCGAACTGTGCTGCCCGTTCGCGCCAGGCGTAGAGCTTCGCGTTCGGGACCAATGTCCGCATCTTCTCGATCACGTCGAACGAGATGCTGCCGCCGTGATCCCGCGACGATTCGAGCAGCATCGAGATGCTAACGCCGCGCGTGTTCGCGTCGTTCAGCGACTTCACGATGGTCGATACGTCGTAGGCCACGAAGCTGGTGACGAACAAGGTCTGCTTGGCCGCGCCGATTACTTGCAACAGCGCCTGCTCGGTGCGACGTGCGGAAACGAAGGGCGTCGTCGGACCCGTCCACACGAGTTCGGTGGACTGATGCTTCGACACCTTCTCGAACGTATGGCTGGCGGCGAGCAGCATCAAGGCCAGCTCACCCGAGCCGACCGATGTGGCCCGCCATGCGTCGACGAGCTGCTCGACGACGGCTTTGGCCGCAGCCGTGCCGACGACATCCGACAACGCGACGTTCGCCTTCCCATCCCCGATTTTCCGAATCGTGCTCGCCAGCGCCCGTACCTTCTCCGGCGACACGAGACAGACCACAGCTGTGACGGCTTCGAGCAATCTTTCCATGTCACAGCCCCGCGAAGAACGCGGCATCCCCTCGTTCGAGGGTCTGCACCAGCAACGATCTGTCGAGGTAACGGTTGCCCCGCTCGCAGGAGGTCTCGGCGACAAGACTGCATGCATGGCAGGCAGCGGCGTGCAGCGAGCGGTCTTTGCCTGGGTCATGCTCCGAGCAGAGCGGATCGGACGAGCAGACCTTCGAACGGTTCAGCGCTTGCCGAAGCAGACGACCGAGGTTGTCCGGTTTGCCCAGATCGACGAGGCCACCCAGCGTCCCATCGGAATCGGCTGCCGCCGTGTAGATGAGGATGCCTGCTTGGTGATTCGCGCCCGACGTGTCGGCGTAGATTCGTTCACGGATGCTCGCCGCGTTGTAGCCGCATTCGAGTGCCAGTTCTCGGATGAGCAGGTGCGAGAGCGTGTGAAGCATGGCGTACCGGATGCCGGGATAGCCCTCGTTGGGATCGAGGTGGCGCGAATTGCGCCATCCTCGGTGACCAGCATTGAGCATCTGATCCACGTGCTTTACGCCGTCGAGCGCCTCCCACGTCCGGAGCGCATCTTCGTCGAACTGAATGAAGATGCCCTCGCCATGAACCTGATTGGCGGGAACCCAGTCCGGCTTGCGGCGCGCGAGCCCCGCCATCTGAGGACGCTCATTCGGATCGCTTGTTTCTTCGGGAGCCTCCACGCGGGTGAAGCCCAACAAGGCGTTGACCTCGCGGAGTCGCTCCAACAGCAGTACCCTGCCGATGCGCTGCTCGAAGCCCGTGGGCGTGGCGACCTTCTTGCTCATGAAGTGCGGATAGTCCGCGGGTGGATTGGCCGCCGTCAGCACCTCCCACTCCGGGCCCTTGATGTCGGCCTCGCCGACGACCTCCTGTTCGCCGCCGAGGCGATGGGCATCGATGGCCGACCAGATGGCTGATGCCGGGTACTTGTCGATGCCCGGCAAGGCTCCGGTCTTCTTCAGCGCCTTCACCGTTACGGCAACCGAGGCCTCGGAATCCAGATCCTCGAAAAACTCCCAGCCGTCCTGAATCAGTTGACCGAGCGGGTCTTTGGCCTGCGGGATGGCGAGCGCCGACAGCGTGATCGGGAACCAACTGTTCGTCGAACCCAGCAGGACGGCCCGCGCCTCTTCGTCGCACTCTTCGTCGAAGTGGTCGAGGTGGGGATGCCTGCCCCGGCAGCTCGGCAGGTTCTCCTTCCCGGCCTTGCCGAAGGCGTGGGCCATGCTGCGCGACGCCCCACAGGCATCGCACTTCACCCACAGGTTCTCGGTTTGCAACGAAGCGCCACTCTCGAAGAAGCGCAGCGTGCCTTTGCACGAGCTGTTGCCGCCGTGGACGAAGTAGTGCCACGGGAAGTCGTCGAGGTGACCGTCTCGGCAGGCCAAGAGAAAACGCGCTGGAACGGCGTCGGCGTCCTTCGCGGGCTGGTCGCCCTTGGAGCCTCGGCATCCCTTGTGGACGAAGCGGGTGCGTTCCGGGCGGAAGCGGTTCTCCTTGATCTCGAACAGCCCCGCGTCGAAGGGTGACAGCAGGCCGCACTTCACGCAGCGCATCCAACGCGGAAACGGACGAACGGGCACACCGATGTTCGCCTCCGCCGACCACGGATCGACGAGTTCGCTCTTCTGGAACGGTGGCATGCGCAAGCTCTCCACCTGCGCCCCGAGAACCTTGCGCACGGCGGTGAGCAGGCGCGGCTCGGCGATGGGCTGGCAACGATCCTTCTCCCATTGGTCGATGCCCAGCGTCACCACCGAGAGGCTCGGCAGGTCGATCAGCGCGCCCGGCCCGTATGTCCAGAGCAGTTGACTGGGGCGGACTTCCCCGACGGGTGTTCTGTTGGTGGTCATGGTCAGTCCTCGTCCTTCGGCACCGGGCGCGGCTTCCACCCGTGGTCATCCGAGATGTGTCCTGTGTTCATGATCAGGCGCACGCCCGGCTCTACCTCGCGCATCGACATCGGCACCGTCCAGTTGTCCCACGCATGGATGCCCGGCGACTTGACCAGCCCGACCATCGTCGCTGCCTGTGCGCCGCGCTTCTCATAGGCCAGCGTGCGACCGGGCACGCTCACTTCCTTCGCCCACTCGTCCGCGCGTTCCTTCAGTTCACGCTCGGCCAGACTCTTGATGGCAGTCGTCTCGCTGACGTTCCAAGCCCGCCGCACCAGCACATCGATGGCATCGGTGATCTCGGGCTTGTCGGACTTGTCCAGCTCGCCAGCGCCCACGTTCGGGCTGAAGGCATCGTTTTCCAGACGCATCAGAGAGAGCAGCGCGCCGGTCAGGCCACGATCCATCGCGCGTGGCGAGAACGGCGTCACCGACTGCGCTTCCACATGCTTGTAGAAGGTGGCGTGGTAGTGCTCGAAGGTCTCGTAGTGTGAGAGATCGCGCGGCCGTGCCCATGTGAGCACCGTGCAGACCAAGCCGGGGAAAGAACGGCCCACGCGGCTGGTGGCTTGGATGTATTCCGCCGTGCCCTTGGGCTGGCCGTTCACCGCCATCAGGCCCAAGCGATTCACGTCCACGCCCACCGACAGCATGTTGGTCGCCAGCACCACGTCGATGGCGCGGGTGTCGCCCTCGTTCCATTTCGTCACGTACTTCCCGGTGGCCGCATCAAGCGCGGCCTTGAACTTGACCTCCAGATCGTCGAGGTACTTCGGGATGTCCTGACTGGAGACGCGCGAGGTCAGCTCGCGGATATTGTTGACGCTGCGCTGTGCGAGTGCGGGCCGTTCGACCATGCTCATCTGCACGCGATAGGAACGTGTCTGCACGTCGTCCTCGGCCAAACGCCGCATCCCGCCCAGTTCGCGCAGCGAATTGAAGTAACCGACCATCGTCATGTACGGGTCGGCGGGCTCGCCGAAGCGATCGAACAGAGCTTGGGCGGCGGTGAGGAAGGCGGTATAGACACGGATCAGCATCGCGGGTCGCGAGCTGCCGGGCGAGCACACGCCGAGATAGCGCCGGCCGGGCCGCTCTTCGATCGGGCGCTGCACCGAGAAGTAGTTGTCCTCCACGTCCAAGCCGTGCGGCGGGAACACCGAAACGCGCCGCATGAACACGTTGTTCACCTGTTCCTTGGCCTTGCGCACTGTCGCCGTGGACGCGACGATCTTGGGCTTGACCGTCTTGCCATCGAGCGTCCAGCCGGACAGTTCGTCGACGGCGGACTCGTACAGGCCGACCATCGTGCCCAGCGGACCGCTGATGAGGTGGAACTCGTCTTGGATGATCAGGTCGGGCGGGCGGATCGGCGCAACGTTCTTGACCTTGACCGCTGGCGAACTCTTCGACGCGGTGTGATTGCCTGTGCAATCGCAATCAGGCCACAGCAGGCCGTGGCGCTCGCATTCCTGATTCACACGACCGAACAACGTGCGCACCTGACCACGCCAAGCCATCATGGCGAACTTGTCCACGGTGGCGATCATCATCGTCGGCGGGCGGTGGTAGATCTCCTCGTCCACCGTCAGCACCGGAATGCCCGGATACGGCGAACTGCTCGACCTGCCGCGAGAGAACGTGCAACTGCTCTTTTTGTCTCCGCAGTAAACCACTGTTCGGCCACGATCCTTATCGACAACGACATCTTTCCCAGGATCAATCGCAGAGCCACACCAAGGACAACTGGTGAGCTGAAGTGGTGAAGTACGTCCTGCTTTGTTCTTTCCCGAATCACGCAGAGCTTGAATGGCGTAGTGACTTTCCTCGGTCGTGCCCGGCGTCACCTTGTTGCCCACCCACAGTCCGATGGTGAAAGGCTCCTTGCCGAGCGACTCATCACCTTGCACGAGAGCATCTCGCCGAAGCTTTTCCATCGCGCAGATCAGCGCGGTGGCGCGCTGGAATTGCTGCAAGGTCAGCAGGCGCAAGGTGTAGCGCATGATCACGGCCAGACCGCGCGAACCGTCGTAGCCGCCGAGCTTGCCTTGCAGACGGCGGATCGCCATCGTGAACGCCGCCACGCCCAGGTAGGCTTCGGTCTTGCCACCGCCGGTGGGGAACCACAGCAGATCGGCATGGGCTTCCATCGGCTGCACGCGATCCGGGTGCGTGGGATCGGCCAGTGACGGGATCGACAGCAGCAGGAACGCCAACTGGAACGGACGCCAGCTCCGATTCTTCGGCAGGTCGAATTGATCGACCGTCACGTCGCGCCCGCGCCGCACTTCCAGCGCATACAGGCTACGCACGCGCTGGATAGCCATCGCTTTGTTGGCAAAACGGAAAGCAGCCAGCGCCTTGCCGTCATTCTTCAGCGTGTCGATGCCCTGCTGCAAGCGCGATTGGATTTCCTGACACCGCTCCAACGCCTGTACCGCCGACGTGTCGTATCCGATCACGTCATTGCCGATGCGCCCGCGTTGCTCGGCGATCCAAGCTGCGTAGTCCTTCGTCAGCACGTTCAGGACGTCGATCAACTCGTCCACGCCCAACGTGGCGAGCCGCTGCATGTCGAGCAGGCCGCTCGCCACCATCTCCTTCATCGCCGGACGGTCGGCAGGGTCGAGGCCCGGTGTCTCCGTGACCTGCACTTCGTATCGAGGCATCACGGTGCTGCGCACCTCTGTCGCCAGCGTCACGTCGTCCGCCGTCTCGGCATGAATGGCGACGCCGTGCCCGACCGCGAACTCCACGCGGTTGCGGTAGATCATCTCCAGCGATTCACGCTCCGGATCGTTCCCGTCGGCATCCGGAACCGGGCGGCGGCGGAAGATGGCGCGCTTGGATGCTTCTGCTTCCGCGCGCACGATCAGTTCCGGCTGGAACAACCATGCCGTGTCGCGGTTGGTGTCGGGTTCCTCCTGCGTGTTGATCAAGAACAGCGTCACCAAGCGGTCGCCGTTGGCGTTCTTGCCGCGGATGGAGCCTTGAATCCGCACTGCTGGACGGTTCGCGTCCGGTGCCTGATGGGGAATCACACCCTCGGCGAGCGGCAGCACCAGTTTCCCGCCGCAGGGAATGCGCTGCCAGACCTTGGCCTTCTGTCCATTGGGCCGCATCAGCTCGTGTTCTTCGTTGGGCACGCGCTCGTAACTGCCCCAACGCGCCTCGACCTCGATGCGCTCGGCATCGCCATCCACGCAGAAGGTCATGCCGAAGCTGCTGGGCACCAGCGATTGATTACTGGCGGCGTCGATCTCGTCGGAGGAATCCGATTCCGGTTCCACCCGCCCCGTGGCCGTGCCGAACTCGGCACCGGGTTCGTGCTGGCCGGGCACGATGGGGTCGGCGGGCTCCTCCACATCCTCCTCTGCCAACGGGCCTTCCAGTCCTTCGATGCCGCCCTGGGCATCTTCACGCGGTGCCAGTTTGCCAACCAGATAGCGGTCTCGCACGCTCATGTCCACGATGCGTTCGTGCGGGCCACCCGCCGGGCCGAGTAGATCATCTACCACAGCCAGTTGCAGCAGCTCGCGGATGTAGGCCCGATCCTCGACCGGCGGCACGCCACCCACGGTCTGATGCAGCGCCGAAGACAGGGCCGCGACAAACTCGTCCCACTGGATGCGCCCGACGTTGCCCGACGACAGCGGAGCCAACGAAACGCTGGCGACCGACATGGGAGCGTCGGCGACGGACAACCGGTCGAAAAAGATCGTGGTGATTTCGAGGTTGGAGCGAAGCCGCAGCACGCGCCCGGCACGCACGATCTCCCCGGCAGGGTTCAGCACGAGCACCCAATCTTCCTCGGCGATGGTTTGATACACGGAACGATCACCCTTCAAGACCAACGTATAGGGCGCGAGCCTGCGATCGGTGCCGAGACCGTGATCGACGGCGAGCCATGCGTTGGGAACACTGGCCGTGCCCGTATTCGAATCATTTTTCATCATCGGTCTCCATACAGATCCGTGTGATCGACACGTTCCGGCGTGCCATATGTGATCGGCTCGATGTCCCGGTGAGGGACGACGCGAGCGATGTTTTCGGCATCCTCCGTCAGCCCGAGCGCCACGGTCAGCCTGTCGCCCGCCTCGATTTGTCGTGAATTGCCGGAAGTTGGGTTCAATTCGATGAGTCGGAAATGCGTCGAAGAATTCGGCCGCTGCCCCACGCTCAAACTCACTTCCCGTTGCACCACCCCGATGGCTTGGCGATACAAGATGCAATTCGCCCCACCGCCGGTGACGAATATCGGCAAGCCCTCTCGCCAAGCCGCACTGCGCGGGTCTCCCCGTGCGTTGGTGCGGGTTCCATCGATGACGCCGACGATGCAGCGGACGACTTGTCCCACGAATTCCTCATCGACTGCCACGACCGCGTCCAATGGCTTTCGATTTCGTTGTCCGAAGTCATCGGACGATTCGACGGGTGCTGCATCGTTCCACGAAAGATCGAGGCCGAATCTGGAATGACGGTTGTGGCGTAGATAGTGTGTTCCGAGGGGACGAACCGCAGAAAAGAAGATGGGGATGCGTGGCGGAGATGCCCGATCATTTCGCAAGACGACGTTGAACGTCGCCACGTCGAGGGTGGCCGCACCGACGTCGATCAGCGCGTGCAGGCCTTCCATCACCTGCGGCGACCCCAGATATCCCGCGATCTGGGCGACGAACTCCGGGACGACACCCGGTTCTGCTTCGAGGTCTATTGCAGAATCGGCCAAAGACCATGCAGCCAGGACGTCCTGCTCTGCGAGCCGATCTTCCGCCGCCAACAGCCACGCAGTTCGGGCGATGCGCCGGAATACATCGACGACCTTCGGGTTCTCGTGTGGTTCGGTGGGGCAGCCGATGTTCAGCTCCCAGCGCAGCGAACGCCCCACGAGTTTGCGTCCAATTTCCGCGTTCCGGTACAAGAACGCCCTCGCGTAGCGGATGACCAACGCCAGATATGCCACGGTGGCTATCGGGCATTCATACGTCCCGGCCATCTCGATGACCGGGAGCTTGAGGTTCCCTCGAATATCAGCTTCGGTGAAACGCCGCCAGCAGAATTCGCCATCTGGTGCACGAACGACGAAACCGGGAACGACGTAGCGCCCCGTTTCCGAATCGTCTCCCGTGACGGCAGACCATTCGACGGGTACCAGATCGACACCTGCGCGAATCGCCACTTTCGTGAAAGCGGTTCCGAAATCCACCCCGACTCTGACGGCCATCGGTGCCGAGCGTTCACCTCGATGTTCGGGATGCTGCAACAATCTGCCGACATCGCTCCACTCCGGCATGTTCAGCACACATCCGTCGTCGATGCGGGGTTTGAATGGCGGTGGTGTTGGAACGCTGGGCCTTGGTGGCGGCTTGGTAGCTGGCGCTACGACTGCGGCGACCGGAGCGGCAGGTTTCGGAACGGGATTCCGTGCAGGCGGCTTCTTCGGAGTCGGCTGACCACCAGCCAGCCACGCTGGTGGTGGGTCGAAGTCGATCTTGGGCGGCTCATCACCTCGTTCCTTGCCGCGTCCCGGCCCACGCAGTGCGTTCTTGAGATCCCGCAGTTGATCTTTCCAACTCTTCATGGACGACCTCCCGCCTGCACCACGTCCACGAGCAAGACGCAGATGTCGCGCGTCTCGGCCGAAAAGGCCTGACTTTTGCGCTCCAGCGTCGCCCGACGGGTCTCCATCCGGGCCAGAAAATCCTCCATCTTCTTGCGTTCGGCATTCGCCAAGCCCCTGCGCCGCTTGCCATCCGGGCTACTTCCATACAACGATGCAGAGTATTCGTGATTGCTGATCCGCTTCTCGAACCCCTCGCGTTTCTTTCGGATGTGGTCATCCAATAGTTGGGAAAGCACGTCGGCGCGGTCTCTGTTCTCGCGCCATTTCTCATCCTTAATCGCCTTGTACCGATCCCTGAGCATTTCCTCGCTCCGCTCTGCGGCGGCTACCCCGGCATCCGAAAGGACATCCACCGCCACCGTCGGCCAGTCGTCCCCCGACTTCCTGACCGAGTCGAGCAAGGCTTCCGCCACTCGGTCGTCGAGGGATGGCCCACGGTCGAGAGGAACGGCAGCGACCAAGAGGTGTTCTTCTTCCTTCACGCCGGAAAAGCTCGCCAGCCGAGTCATCAGCGCATATCGGCCCGCCTTGATGCCTTCGGCAGCGACTCTGGCGGCGTAGAGCGGAAAGCGATCCGCCGACCCGTCGGCATTGCGCGACAGGAAGCGAACGATCGGATGGAAGCGATGGACGATCTCCTCGCCGGGCTTCGGCTTGTCGGTGATCCTGTCGGTGAAGCGGCAACGCTTCGTCTGGCCGGAGGCAAGACCCGTCTTCCCGACCAGATTCTCCCGCCTCACGAACTCGTCCAGTTCCGCAGCAAAGCCGGGGCTCAAGCCGATGTCGAATGTGTCGGCATCACCATGCGCAGCATTGATCCGACAACCGGGAACGTTTCTGAGGCACCCATCGACGTAACGAATCAGATCGTGCCGGGTGACGATCTTTCCATCGCCGCGCGCGGCTTCGATCTGCGCCAGCAGTTGCTGACCGTGTGCCACCAGTTGGATCGCCTCTCGCTCCAGCTCTTCCTGTTTGCGTTTGGCGTTCTCGATCGCCAGCGCCACTTCCTCGATCAAGCGCGCTTCTTCGTCGGTGGTCAGATGCTTCGACAACAAGACGTCTTCGAGCTTGCGCACTTGACCGAGGATTTCCTCCGTTTCCCCCAAAGTGCTCTCGAAAACACCGATGCGCTTGGCCAGCCTCGCAATGATGAGTGCATCGATCGTGTCCTTGTGGACGAAGTTCCACACCAAGATGCGCTTGGATTGTTGACCGATGCGATCGATACGACCGATCCGCTGCTCAATGCGCATCGGGTTCCACGGCAGATCGTAGTTGACGACGAGGCGGCAGAACTGCAAATCCACGCCTTCCGCGGCCACGTCCGTGCAGACCAACACGCGGCAGTTCCTGTCCTCGCGGAAACCAGACACCACGGCTTCCTTGTCGAACTCCGCCCCACCCATCAGCAACCCGGCCTCCACGTTTTCGGCGGAAAGCCGCTCGACGAGATAGCGCGCCGTGCCGCGAAAGGTGGTGAACACGATGGCCTTGGCGTCTCGATCCTCGGTCATGAATCGCTTGAACGCCTTGGAAAGCTCGGCGAATTTCGAGTCGTTCCTGCTCAGGTCGCCGAACCCGAACTGGGGCAGTGTTCTGCTCGCCAGCCACTGTTTGAGGCCAGATGTCCGTTCGGCCAGCTTTTCCTCGTCTTCGTCGATTTCGTCCATCGCCGCCGCGAGGGCGTCGGCATCGAGGCCGTCGTCGCGCCACGTCCGCAGCAAGGCGGCCGGACTGGACGCAACCATGCGTTGCGGCGTGGAGAGCAGGAAACCGTGCTCGATGCCATTGGCCAGCGCATACTCCCGCGTTCCTTCGGTGATCGCCTGATAAAGCTCCCGCTCCACGGGCGACATTTCCGCCTCGAACACCGTGACGTCACGCAACACGCGGTCGGACTGCACCTCCCGTTTGCGCGTGCGGCTGACGATGTGCGCGAGCAGGTTGAGCCGTTCGAGTTTCGCGGCGATGTCGATACGCCTGTCGTTCGTCCAGTCCTTGATCGCCTCCGCTTCCTCGATCAAGCGATCGACGCGCTCGGATCGCTCGAACCATCGTGACGACTCGATTTCGCGTATCGCCGCCATGATCTGGTCGGCATCACTCGTCGGATCACGCACGACGTCGCTCGCGGCGATCACCGGACGATTGGCGAGGACGACGTTTCGGAAGTCCTCCGGATATTCGAAATGATCCGGGTCGAGCAGCCGCAATACATTGAACAAGTCATCCGAACCGAGATTGATCGGCGTCGCCGAAAGCATCAACTGGTGTGTGCTGACATCCCTCAGCAAGCTGCCCGTCCGCCATGCGCCCGTTTCTTCGTTGCGCATGTAGTGCGCTTCATCGAAGATCACCAAATCCAGCAGGGGTTCTTGATCGGCCTGCTGGTAGAGCAAGTCGGCGAGCCGGGCGCGAACCGATCGCTTGGGCTTGTCGCTCTCGTTGGCGTTCCAATCGCTCGGAACGCGGATGCCTTGGTAGCTGACGATCCACGCGCGTTCCCGGTGTTCGGCCGAACTCAGTTCTTGTCGCAACGTTTCCGCATCGACGACACGGGCATCTAGACCGAAGCGAGACGAAAGCTCGAACCGCCACTTCTCCCGCAGCATGGCGGGGCACACCACCAATAGGCGGCGCATGTCGTAGCGGGCACGCAGTTCAGTCCAGATCAGTCCCGCCTCGATCGTCTTGCCTAGACCCACCTCGTCAGCGATCAGCAGGCCATTGACGGGCGAGTCCAGCAGGGTGAGCAAGGGCTTGTATTGATGCGGGTAGAAGTCGGTCTGGGTCAGACCCATTGCATAGACGACGTTCGACAGCCGCCCGGCCAGATGGATGTGCGTCAGCAACTGGCGCAAGTCATCCACGCGTCCGTAACGCCCTTCACGGATCAGCTCCAGAGGATCGTTGCCGCCCGCATCGACCTCGACCAACTCCTCCTCGTAGTGCCAGTCCAGCCGGCCGTTCCAGTTCACGCGATACTGCTGGCCAGATGCGCGCGCCCGAGTTTGATCCGTGACCGTGCCGATCTTTGCTGGATCGTCGATGTGGCGGACGAGTTGTCCAGGGTTCCAAGACATCGCACGTTTCCTCAGATTGCGCTCACGATTTTTTCGAGCTTGTCGAGTGCCTTGCTCTGGTCGATGTAGGCCGAGTAGGCTTCCTGCGCCCCACGGATCAGGGTGTCGTAGTGGACGATGCGACTGCCCGGCGCAATGGACTCCATTGAGGACTTGAGCCGATCCGGGTTCGTGGCCTCTTCATCGACCGCCTTGCCGAGGATGAAGACCACCTCGATGTCCGGCGTCGCTACGTTCTGCTCGCGCAGAATCTTCTTCAGCTTGTCCACATAGGTCTGACCTTGCTCGACCAGTTCGAGCAGACCCATCTTGCGACCGACTTTCTTGAGCTCGACGATGACATGCTTCCCCGCGTGCGTGCGGTAAGCGATGTCGACGCGGCCCAGACGTTCCTTCTCGGTCAGGTCTTCGATCAGCACGCCTTCCGTCGTGAGACGGGACTCCATGATCTGGCTGCCCGTGGCGCGCTCCCACGCTGGATCTAGCAGCCACAGGTGATCGAACAGGTACTTCTGGAGCACCCGTTCCTTCGCGTCTTCGTCGATGATGGTCTGGAAGTCGCGGATCGCGTCCAGACGCGATTTCACGATGTCACGGTAGAGCGAGGCTTCTAGCGCGTCGCGGTCGGCGAGAACGGCCAGCAGCCGGTCGGCGCTCTCCACGCTCGTCACGAACTCTTCCGTCGAGCCACGCAGCTTCATGCGCTCGAAGGCCAGGATACCGTGCCGGTACATGAGTTTGCGGTCGTCCTCGTCATCGACCGGCAGCGCGCTCAGTTTGGCGATCAGCGTCTCCGCACTCTTCTTGTACCCCTCGGGGAGCGTATCGAGCCACTCGGCGAGGGCCGGAGATGTCTCCTTGGCCTTCTCGACCTCGTGCTTCCTGCGCCATTCGTTCCAGCGTTTTTCGAGCTGGTTGAGCCGCGATCCGAGGAACGCGATCAACTGGATGTACCGCTCGTCGTCCTCCTGCACACGCTGGCGGTCGCTGGTGGCGATGTCCGGCTGATCGTCGGCATCGAGGAAGTCCGCCTCGATCTGGCCGGTGAGGTATTTCGTGTAGAGCCGCCCGTCGTTCAGGCGGTCGAGCACGTTCTCATGGAACAGGCGACCTCGGGCGAAGACCACGATGCCGTTAAGATTGCCCGCTTCGTCGTCGTCGAGGTCTTTGGGCTTGCGCGCCGTGCCGAGCCAGCCGCTTACGCGCCACGCCGAATCCCATGCATCGAACCGCGCGGACAGCGACTCGCGCTCCAGGACGTGTGAAATCGTGCTGGCCTCCGGCTCGTAGCCATCGAACGTCCAGAGGAACTGGGCTTTGGGCAGATCGCCGCGATCGGCCGCCGTGATGGGCAGGCCGTCGATCCTGATCTCGAATCCGTTGGCCTGACCGATGATCGAGAAGCGCCGGGCGAGGCGTTTTCGCAACGCGCTCACCCCCTTGCCGAGGCGCTGTCGCTTGATTTCGTGCAGCACGATCTTCGTACCCCGCGTCACGGTGAGCGTTTCGCTCGCCAGTGGTTCTGGGTGGTATGGGCGCTTTTCTTGCACGGCCTCGTGAATGCCCGGCACGCTCATGCGAAATCCGTGCGTGTCGCCGTTCTTGGAGGACTGCACCTCGATGACGTTTGCGATGGAGAATAGTGAAAGCTTGCCCAGCCCCTTGCGGCCCATCGCCGGGCGGCCTTTGGCGGTCCTGCGCCCATGCTCCGCGTCCTCGTCGCGGCGGCGATAGCCGACACGCAGGTACTTGCCGTTCAGGTCCTCGACGGACATGCCGATGCCATCGTCCTCAATCTCGATCCATTCGCTGTTCGGGTCGACGCGAATCTGCACGCTCGACGCATCCGCGTCCCATGCGTTGGCCACGGCTTCGGTCAAGACGGCGGCGATGTTGCTGTAGAGGTTGATGCCAAGATGTTCGAGGACGTTGAGATCGACGGTCATCTCGAACGTCGGCGTGGCTTGGGTTCGAGTCATGACATCCCCTCGTGATGGTTGTCCCCGTTGCCGGGCTGGATGCGGTAGCGCGCGCCGCGCCTTTCGCCCTGGCGTTCGACCCTGCCGCTCGAAATCAGATCGGCGGTCGCGGCGTTCCACTGGCGGTCCGTGATGCGGGTAGCGGCAAGGATGTCGGATTTGGCGTGCCAGCCGGGGCGGGCCTTCAGGTAGTCGACGATGGCGTGGGCAGGGCCGGCGCGGTAGTCGGCTCGGGGTTCGGCGGCTTTGAGGTCGTGGCCTTCGTTGGCTGGGGCTACATCAAATCCGAATGAGGATTGCTTTACGGGTGTGGTTTCGGTGCGCTGAGTGCGTGATTTGCGGGTGGCCGTGCCAGTGGCTTTGCTGTCGTGCAGACCTTGCGCGACTTCTTCCGCGTAACGTTGACGATTCAGTTCGGCGAAACGACGAAGAACCTCGACACGTGCGGAATCGGAGATGGTGAACCGCACGGAGTCGTTCTGGGCGAGATTTGGCTGCTCGTGGTAGCCGTGCCCGAGGTCGATGTCATCCCACCCGTAGGCGCGCATGACCGCCGCATCGATCTCGCGGTGCAGTTCACGTAGACGTTCGATGCGCTGGTCGCCGTCGCCCGCGCTGTGGAAACGGTTGTAGAGCTTCGTGAGGCCGATCGGATTGGCCGGATCGGTCATCACATCGTGGCGCGCTTGCAGGTACTCGCGACCGAGCTTGTCGAGGCGCGCTATCTCGGCGGCCTCCAAGAAGGGAAAGGTCTCAACGGCGTCGGACGGCGAGAAGTTCAGATCAAGCTTCATCCGAGAGGACTGTTTCCAAACCCAAGCATCGACTGGAGATGAGTTGAATATTGCCGCATAGGCGTAGGCATCTGCCACAGCGAAGACGACGCACTTCTCATGGAAGATGACGTCATTCGGGACTACGGACGGGTTGAAGTACTTGCCAACCCGGCCAGCCACGAGGATGTGTTCGAGCGGGCGGGTCTGCGCATTCCAGGCTGCAGGGTGCTGATCGAAATGGCAGCCACGCCCGATGGCGTGGTATAGCTCGGATCGTGCTCGGAGAAACAGCCACCACCTTTCACGTGCACCCTTGTCTTTATTGACAAGGCGCTCCGCTCTCACGTTCTTTTCCAACCACTCGTAAGGCAGTGTGTAGGTTTTCGCCTTCGCTTCTGGCCAATCCCAGAAGTTGATTACCCAACGAGTAGGTCTCTGCTCTGGTACCGTTTTGAGGTCGTCTCCATCAAGGTACGGAAAGATCACCTCGGCATTTCTTGGATCAGCATCCAGCATCGCTCGGGCCTGATCGGGCAGAAGCACGAAGCCCATTCCGAGAACGATCGCCCCCTGATACGTAAGACCTTCGTTCGCCTTCAGAACTTCTGGACTCCACTCCTCACGATCGGACAGGAAGGCCGAGATGAAGGGAGCCGGCCGCCTGAGCAGCGAGCGTTCGCCCCGCCACTCGCCCTTGTGGACATGTACCCGACTGGTGACGACCGCCGCCTTTCCCGGCCAAGGCTCGTTCGGGTAGGCCGCATGGATGACGGCACCCGCGCCGACCATCGCTTCCAGCCCGACCTGCCGCGTGTCACCCTCAGCGATGGTGTTGACCGCGAGCAGCCCGAAGCCACCACCTTCCCGCAGCAAGCTCCAAGCCCGCAGGAAGAAATAGGCGACCAAGTCCGCGGAACCGCGACGCCCCTCGGCGATGTGTGCGACCAGCCAATCGCGGAAGGCAGTGCCCGCGACGCCGGTGATGCGCTGTCCGCCCAGGAAGGGCGGATTACCGACGATACCGTCGAAGCCGCCGCGCTCGCGCGCGAACACCTCCGGAAACTCCAACGGCCAATGGAAAGGCCGACGCGCAGGCTTGTCGGCAGAGAGATCGGTCGAGAGCGCGACAACCGATCTCCGGCGCATCGAGGCGAGCACTTCGCGGTCGCCATCGATGGCCTGCCCGGCCTGGATGGTCAATGACGCCAGCGCGTTCTCCAGTGCAGTGCCGCCGGCCGATGCGAACACGTCCCCGATGAAGGCATCGGCGATGCATTCGGGCACTTCGAGCCTGCGGCGCGCGTCGGCGTCCAGATGCGCCATGGCTTCCACGTCGCGGATGTCACGGATGGGCATCTCGCGCAAGCGTGAGCGCAGTTCGATGGCCTCGCGCACGGCCTGCTCGACGTTCTGGCCGAACAGGCGTAGCTGGCCCTGGCCGGTGGGATTCATCGAAAGCTGGGTGAGTTGATCCAATCGATGGATGCCGAGCAGGCTGTCGCCACAGAGCAGGTTGTGGTCGAGGAAGCCGAAGGGACGCCCCTTGGCCAGCGTCACCAGCCAGATGGAAAGCTTGGCCAGTTCGACCGCCAGCGGGTTCATATCGACGCCATAGAGACAGCGTTCGGCGATGAGGCGGCGGGCGACGATGGTGCGTGCCTCGGTGTCGCGTGGCAGTGGTTCTGCGCTGGCGTCGGCATCCACCACCTTCCCATTGATGCCGACCATGCGGCCGTGCGCCTCGGCTTGCCCCCATGTCTCCACCAGCCGGTCGGCCAGCCAGCGGCAGGCTTGGACGAGGAACGCGCCCGAACCCATCGCCGGGTCGCAGATCTTCAGGTCAAGCAATTCGTCGGGCGATTTCAGCATCCAGTCCCCGCGCGGAGTACCTTGCGCCGGGCCGACGTAGGCGATGGGCGTGAGCGTCTCGGCGACGATGGCTTCGGTGAGGGATTTCGGCGTGTAGTGGGTGCCGGTCTCGCGCCGGTCGGAGCCGGTGGTGACGATGAAGGCCCCTGCGGGATAGATCAGCGGGTAGCCCCAAGGGTCGGTGCGCACCAGATGGCCAAAGGGCTTGATGCGATCGCGTAGCGCCATGTCGCCGTGGCAGGCCGTCAATATGCGATCGGCGAGCGCATCGTCAACGGGACGAGCCAGATCGTTGCGTACGCGACTGGCGGAACTGCCGGAGCGCTGCTGGAGCAGTTCGGTCAAGCGGTCGGCACCGTCCAGCCTCGCAGATTCGAGTTCGGCCAGCGTGACCCAGGGCGACTGGGCGCTCTTAGTGGCGTCGAGTTCCAGCGTGACCTCGGCGGTCCGCTTGACGGTGCGTTCCAGCAAGCCCTCATAGACGTAGCCGATCTGCTCGACGTCCAGCGCCCGATACGACAACGTGCGGCCCTGGAATTGCTGGATGGCTTCGAGCAGCAGCAAGACGGTGCGGTTGTCGATCGGCAGTGGCTTGGCGACGGCGGTGCGCCAGTCCGAGCCACGGGTGCGGCCTTCGAGGAAGGGGAAGCGATCCGGATCGAACAGGGAGCCACCCAGCGCGGGCAGGCGGAGGTTTTCGTGCTCGATGCCGCCGTACACGGCGCGGAAGACGGCCAGCAGGCGCGACCACGCATCCCAGCGGCGTTCCAGAATCTCATCGGACTCGGCGCGCAACTGCATGCGCATGGTCGAGAGCGCGTAGTTTGCTTCGTAGCGTTCATCGCCCAAGAGCAGCAGGCCGCGCTCTTCGGCAGAAAGCAGGAAGACCAGCCGCATCATCACCGTCAGCGCCGCTTCGTAGAGTTCGGCTTCCTTCACGCCGCGCAGCAGCTCGCGGTCGCGGTCTTGGTCGGCTTTGTCGAGTGACTGGATGAGCACTTCGACCGCGCGCCGCACCTGCTCGCCCAAAGCGTCGGTGACCTCGTCTTGGAACTTCAGCGAGCGGTCGAAGAGCGCAGGCAGCCGTTCGGATTCATCGACGAAGAAACGCCGGATGCCCAAGAGGTGGAGGAAGGCTTGGAGGGTGACGGGTTCCTGCACCCAGATGCGCGCATACCAACTGGCGAAGGTGGTGACCGCCCCCACCGGCGCATCGACCAGCATCCAGCGTTCGCCGTTGGTCACCAGCCCGAGACGGCAGCCCATAGCACGGCAGAGCGTCACCATGCGTTCTGCCGCTGTACTGGCCCAGCCGTCCAGCTTCTGGGTGGCATCGAGATCGACGTCCGGCCCGTAGGCGTGTATGAGCATCAGTGGCGCGTCGCCGTTACCGACTACGGCAAAGTCCGGCGACAGACTGATGCCGTGCTCGGGCAGAGCGACGTTAACGTGCGCGGCGCACCACTCCTTGCGTCTGAGTACGTCGCCGCGACTGTCCTCGTCGAGTTCCAGTCCGCGCGACAAGACTTCGTCGATCCATGCCGCGTGCAGATCGGCGAAGCGAGGATCGTCCGCTTCCAGCGCGTCACGCCATTCGTCGTAGGCTTGGCGCAGCCGCTTGCGCTTGGCTGCATCAAGTTCTTCCAGCCCTTGCGGGAAGGCTTCCTTCAGGACGGGAACGGCGAGGAAAGGGCCGGAAATCTCGACAAGCGCGAGCCATTCGTGGTGTTGGGTCTGCGTCACCATTCGGGCTCTTCCGCGAAAAATGAGATGGTGACGCCGTCATCGGTACTCGACCAGCGATGTCCGCAACCACAAACGATGGAGCCATGAAGTTCGACGAATGCCTTCGTCCCACAGTCTTGGCAGTGGATACGCGCGCACTTGCATCCGCGGCACTGACCTGCAAGCCACCAGAACCACGCGCCTCCATCAAGGGTGACCGCACCTTCTTGATCGAGCACGATGCAGTCGGCATCGCAGGATGGGCACATCTTCCATTTGTCAGGAACGATCAAATCAAGGGCATCTTCCACCGACAGAAGTTCGAGGCCGCACCCAGCATGGTCAGCCTTCTTCTTGGCTGGCTCCGTCCACCCATTCGCAACGACGACGATGGCTTTGTTTGCGCCAACGGCATCAGCGAGTGCAAGGACAGACTCGACCTCTCGCACATCGATGGGAACGGCGTGGAACTTGGCATCGACGATCATCTTCAGCGGATGCCCCTTGGCCTTGATTTCGATGAGCACGTCGATTTGCCGTGACTGGCCGGTGACCTTGTCCGGAACCATGACGTTTCTTCTGACGTTACCGAAGTCGTCGATTTGCTCGTAGAACTCGGCGACGGCCTCCTGATATTCCTGCCAGGTCATCATTTCGCCACCCCTGACGTGGACTCGGGCACGACGAAGATCACGGCGACCGGGAAGGTGCGGTCGTCGAGCTTGGCGTAACGGGATTCGATGGCCTGCGTTTCCATCCGGCGCTCGTCGGGGATGCGCGCGAGGCGCGCTTCCAGCGCAGCGATGTCGCGGCGGAGTTGTGTGCGTTCATCCTCGGTGAAGAGCGCGAGCTGTTCGGGCTGCTCGCCTTTCTTCAACTCGGACTGGATCGCCTTCTCCAGTTCGTCGAGCACGGTGCCGATGTCGTCGACTTCCTGCTGTTTGCGGGTCTGGAGCGTGTTGGTCAGGTAGCGAAGGCGTTCTTTGGAACGGGCATCCACGGCTTTCAGGATGGCTTCCTGCTGCCGGTCGAAGCGGACGCGCAGCACGTCGAACAGCGACGAGGCCGCCGTGATCGGTTTCGATTCGTCCAGCCATTGCTGAACTCGGGCGACGCCTTCTTCGCGGCGGAAGGACTGATCGCGCAGGTAGCCGCCCGACAAGGTCAGTTCCTCGTGCAGCCGATGATGGTTGCCGCCAGTGACGACCAGCCGAGAGACGACCACCACGGCGGGGCCATCGACGAGCGCATCCGGCAGGGTGCGGACGGTGACGCGGTGCAGCTTCTTCACATCGTCCTGCGCCCATATTTCGGCGCGCAGCAAACGCAGGCACATCTGCACCAGGCGATGGTTCAGATGGACGAGTACGACGTCGTCACGGCCACTGGCGACGGAGTGGTCGAAGGTGATGGGCCGCATCTTCTGGGTGTGCGGGTGACGCAGCCCTTCCAGACAGCGCGCCCAGGAGCCAGACAGCGCGGGCATCCGGAAGACGCTGCCCGAGGGCGTGCCAGCCAGTTCGGCGGGCTCCAGTGGCGGACGGCCCGCCAACGCGAGGCCGGTCTTCACGGCCATCAGGACGTGGTCGGGCGTGAGGTGGAAATCGTGCTTGGTGGTACGCAGACGATCGTGCAGCTTGGCGACGCGCTCCTTCAACTCACGTTCGGCACGAACGAAGTTCTTGGCCCGTGCGATCCGCGCCTCGGCGAGACGAGTGTCCAAATCCTTCAAGGAGCCTTCGATCAGACCGGACATCTGCGGCGCGATGACCGGATTGACGCTGCCCATGTCGGCGCGCATCGAGTCCAGCTTTCGCAAGGCCCGCAGGATGTCCTCGCCGTGACCACCGACCGATGCGCCGCTCTTGTCGCCACCATCGACCGGGTGCCAGATCAGCACTTCCTTTTCGCGCTGTCCGTGGCGGTCGATACGCCCATTGCGCTGCTCCATCACGTTGGGGTTGTAGGGAATCTCCAAGTGGATGAGCCGATTGCAGTGGTTCTGCAAGTCGATGCCTTCGGACGCCGCGTCGGTGGCGAGCAGGATGCGGACGGGTGAATCCTGTGGCGATGCCTGGAACGCCGCCTTGATGGGTTCCCGTTCCTCTTGGGAGAGGCCGCCGTGGAGCAGGCCCAGACGCTCGCCGCCGAAGCCGTGGCTGGCGAGGATTTGATGCATCCACTGGTGTGTGGTGCGGTATTCTGTGAACAGGATCACCCGGCTATCGTTCCACTGACCGTCCGGCTTGAGGTTGGCCGTGAGCCAGTCGAGGATGGCTTCGGCCTTGGAGTCGGCCTGATTCCTGGCTCGCTGAGCCCACACCCTCAAGTCGTCCAGCGCCGCCCGCTGTTCCGGCGTCAGCGGCATCAAGCGGCGCGTGGCTTCCTCGATGGCTTCAGCTTGGGCGTTCTCGACCTCCTGATCGTCGGCATAGTCTTCGTCGACTTTTAGGATGGCCTTGTGCAGGATGCGCTCCGCCATCGCGTCCGACTTCGCGGGCCTTGCTTCGGACAGCGATGCGACGTGCTTTTCCAGGGTGGACGCGAACGCCGCTGGCGACGAGAGCAGACGCTTCTTGAGGAGGCGATTGACGAAGGCCGTGCCGAAGCCATTACCTGATTTCTCGGCATCTTTCTCGCGGCTGGCGCAGTAGTCGTCCAGCTTGCGATGAATCGCGCGCTCTTCCGCCGTGTACGGGACTTCAAGCGCCTGCAAGGTGCGCCGGGCATACAAGGGATTGCCATCGGCATCGACCAGATCGCTCTTCAGGCGACGGATCATCACCTGGCTCAGGCGCTTTTCGTCGGGGAGGATGTTGCGCGCGAAACGCTGGTCGTCGAGCAATTCCAGCAGCGAGGTGAACGACTCGGTGTAGCCGTTGTGCGGTGTCGCGGTCAGGAACAGGCGATGTTGGAAGTGCGGGCCGATGGCGCGGACGAAGCGCGTGCGCTGGCTCTCCAACGCGTAGTGCGCGCCTGCGGAGGGCGCGACGTTGTGCGCTTCATCCACGACCAGCAGGTCGAATTTGCGCGGATGACCGACGTGCGGCGGGATCACGTCGCGCATGGCGCGCAAACCCTCGCCGCCCTTGGCCCAATCCATCGACGTGATGAGGCGCGGATGCGACGTCCACGGATTCGCGTGGATGCCGCGCTCGCGCCGCAACCGTTTGATGTAGTCGGTGTCCACCACGCGGAAGTCGAGGCCGAACTTCTCCAGCATCTCGACGCGCCACTTCTCCTGAAGCGAAGCGGGGCAGACGATCAGGACGGTGCGCGCGCGATGCCGCAGCAACAGTTCCTGAATGACCAGACCTGCTTCGATGGTTTTGCCGAGACCGACGTCGTCAGCGATGAGCAGGTTGACGCGCGCCATGTCGATGGCGCGCACCAGCGGGTCGAGCTGGAAATCCTCGATGCTGACGCCGCTGCGGAACGGCGCTTGCAGGAATCCCCGGTCGGCATTGGTGGCTGCGCCCCAGCGCACGGCGTCGAGGAATGCGTCGAGCATCCCCGAATCGTCCTGCCCGGTGACCGATGGCAGGCCCGCGCGCTCGATGACCTGAGCGCCCGGCTCGATTTCCCAGACGACTTCCAGTTCCTCGTCGAGACCGTCCTCGTCGATGGACGAGAGCGTCACGCAATGTTGAGGCGCGGTGGTTTCTAGCCCAGCGGCATCGACATCGGCCACCACCCACTGACGACGGCGCACCTCGACCAGTTGTCCTGGCTCGGGCCTCGCGCGATACGTCTGGGCTTGCTGCTCGGTTTGGACCCCCATGCGATTGCCATCTCCCCTTTTTTAGTTTTTCGCATTCACGCCGGACGACGAAGCGCGACGCTG
Source organism: Delftia sp. 11MD (assembly GCF_050907895.1). Lineage (NCBI taxonomy): Bacteria > Pseudomonadati > Pseudomonadota > Betaproteobacteria > Burkholderiales > Comamonadaceae > Delftia > Delftia sp. 11MD. The sequence goes on from NZ_CP194333.1 coordinate 2,847,769, forward strand.
TGCGTCGACCGTGGCGATCACGCGCGCGACGGCTCTTGCAGCCTCGGTCGGTGATTCGTGCGACCAGAACCGGAGCACCGTCCAACCGAGGGATCGCAAGCGCTCATTCGTATCTGCGTCCCGCAGCCGATTCGCTTCGATCTTCTCTCGCCAGAACTCCGCATTCCGTTTCGGCCAAGAGGCATGTTCGGGGCAGCCGTGCCAGAAGCAGCCATCGACGAAGACAGCGATCTTTCTCCCGGGGAACACCACGTCCGCGACGCGGCGAGGCTTCTTCAGAACTTCGTAGTCGACCCTGTAGCGCAGACCAATGCGATGCATCTCCTGCCGCAACGCTACTTCCGCGTCCGTTCCCTTCTGCCTCACCTTCGCCATGCGGCGACTGGTATCGGGTGAAGAGGGCAGAAGTTGCAGCATGGAGCGGTCCTCGTCAGTCCATCACCGAGCCGCGACCGACGCGAGGTGTTGGTTGATGCTGCGGGCGATGGCGCGACCGAGATCGACGGGAACCGCGTTGCCGATGAGCCGCCCGAGCACCTTGAAACTCACCTCGCCATCCGGCGGGATGAATGCATAGTCACGCGGGAAGCTCTGCAAGATCGCGGCTTCCCGCAGGGAGATGGCTCGATCCTGCTCAGGGTGACCGAAGCGACCGTTGCCGAACCCGTAGCACTGGGTCGTCATCGTCGGCGCAGGCTTGTCCCACTCCATGCGCCCATAGACGCCCGGATAGGTGCGCCCGCTCTCGGCGCGGTGGCATTCGGCGATCAAGTGTTTGGGCCAGTCGCGCCACGTGCCGCCGGGCTTGGAGACCTTGATCCGCTTGAGGTTCGTTTCGGACAGCGTCGAGGTGACGTGCAGTTTGTCCCTAGGCGCGGATTCACCGGCGCTGAGAGGACGCAAATGCGCAATGGCCTGCCGCACGGTCTTCGGCTTCTCGTGGGTGGGCGGGATCATCTCGATGCTGCCGTGCTTAGAGGCCAGCAACACCATCCGCCGCCGCATCTGGGGGACGCCATAACGAGAGCTATCGACGACATCGAACCAAACCTTGTAGCCGAGCCGTTTCAGCGTATCCACGAAGTCGTGGAACACCTCGTGCTTGGCGACGGTCGGCACGTTTTCCATCGTGATGACATCGGGACTGGAGCCCTTCGCTAGGCGAGCGAATTCATACAAGAGGCCCCACTTGCCATCTTTACCGTCCAGCTCGTAGCGCTGCGCGTAGGTCGAGAAGGGTTGGCATGGCGCGCAGCCCGCGAGAATCGTTAGATCGGCGTCACCGAACAGCGCCTTCAGCTCGGCGGTGGTGACCTTGCTGATGTCTCGCTCCACGAATCGGGCCTGGTTGTTGGCTTCATAGGGGAAGCGGCAGGCGGGGTCCATATCGATTCCGGCGACGACAGGTACGCCCTCCAGAACGAAGCCATGCGTCAATCCGCCCGCACCGCAGAACAAATCAACACAAGAAATTTCTGTCACATCAAACCTCCCCATTTGCGGGCATGTTCCGTTTGCCGATCCATGCGGCGCAGGGGCAGGAGCCATGCGTAGTACTGGCTCTGATGCATCGTCAGAAGCTGTTGCGTCATTGGCAGCGCTCCTCCCCTTGACCATGACCAGTTGCACGAACTTGGTACGCGGTCACTTCGCCTCCGGCTTCTTGTTGATGCTTTCCGCGATCCAGCGATCCAACTCCGAGCGGCGAAAGCGCCAGGTACCTCCAAGCTTGAACGCCGGAATCTCGCCTTTCTGGGCAAGGCGATAGACCGTCCGTTTCCCGGCTTTGAGATAGGCCGCGACCTCCTCCAGCGTAAGGATCTCGCTCTCGACTTCAGTCATCCGGAAACCATCCGATCTGGCCTTTCGTAGATTACGATTGCCAAGTTTAGCCAATTCTACCAAGCTGCGGTAGGCGCTGGCCAACTCCGCAATGCGGTGAGCATTGCACGGTTGATCGCCAGCTCGACGTGGGAATCCGGTCATACCGTAGTTCCCATTCCCTGCGGCGCAAAGTGGGAGCGCGCCACAGCATCTGGCCATCCGCTTCAACGGGGAATGGCACGATGGGACAGACCAACCGACGCACATCCGCATGGCCTGCGCTTGCCGTGGTGTTGGCTGTGTCGTTCTCGGCGCTGCAACCCGCCATCGCCGACGACACCCCAGAGCATGCGCAGTTGGCGACCCTCGCGCGCCAGCTCGATCTGATCGACCGCCTCGCCGAGCACGCCGCCCATACCGCTCCGCAGCAGCGCGCCCGCTACCACTTCGACCATGCCCGCCTGCGCGAGGATCTTCAGCGCGTCCGAGCGGGCATCCAGGACTACCTGACGCCGCCGCGCGCCCAGCCGCGCGATCCGGTCGAGCTGTCTGGTGACTACCGCCAGTCCAGCCCGCCCTCCGACCAGGAGGCACCCCAATGAACGCCGCCCAGGTCAGCGCCTTCCAGGCCAATGGCGGCTTCGCCCCCGCCGCCGTGGCCACGGTGGTGCTCGGCCTCGTGTTCGCCGTCCTGCTCCTGTGGGGCGTTTGGGCCATGCGTACCGCCTACACCGGGTGGGCCGAGCAGCGCCTGTCCCAGCGTCAGTTCCTGGGTGTCGTCGTGCGCTTCGTTGCGATGTACCTGGTGCTGACCTATTTCCTCTTGTCCTGACCACCACGAAAGGCCCGACCGCCATGAAGACCCATCCGATTCCCCATCGCGTTGCCACCACCATCCTCGCGCCACTGATGCTGCTGGGCTTGCCGCTGATGGCCCGGGCGCAGGGCCTGCCGACCATCGAGGACCCCTCGCGCGGACAGGGCAGCGGCATCATGCAGACGCTGCAGAACTACGGCTATGACATCGTGCTGCTGATCGCGCTCCTCGTGGTCGCCTCGATGTTCGTCGGTGTGTGCTACCACGCCTATACGCGCTACTCGGAAATCCATACCGGTCGCGCCACCTGGGGCCAGTTCGGTCTCACCGTGGCCGTGGGTGCGATCCTGCTGGTGGTCGGTATCTGGCTGCTGACCAAGGCCACTGGCGTGCTCTGAGCGGCGATGGCTGCCTTGAACGATATCGCGCGTGACGGGTTGGTGACCTTCCTGCCGCACAGGCTGAACCGCCAGCCCGTGGTGGTGAGGGGCCTGACCGCCGACGAGCTCTGGATCTGCGCCGGTCTGTCCGCGGTGGCGGGGTTCATCGCCGGCGTGCCGCTGGCCTGGGCCACGCACAGCGTCGCCATGGTGCCGACCCTGATCGTGGCCGGCGTGGCGGCTGGCGTGTTCGGTGGTGGCGGCTTCCTGCGCCGGCAGAAGCGCGGCCGCCCGGACACCTGGCTGTACCGGCAACTGCAGTGGCGCCTGGCGCTGCGCCATCCGCTGGCAGCGCCCTGGCTCGGTGGACACCGTCTCATCACGCGTTCGGGGTACTGGACCACCCGGCGCTCACGCGGAGCAGCCGCCTCATGAGCCGTTTCAGGAACGAAGTCCATCACCTGCGGGCCCATGTGCGCACGCTGCGCCTGGGCGCCGGTGCGTTGTTCGTGGTGGCGCTGCTGCTCGGTTTCGGCTGGTGGAGTGCGCCGAGGCAACTGACGATCCACGTGCCCCCCGATCTGCGCTCGGGCAGCACCCGCGCTTGGTGGGATGTGCCGCCCGAGAATGTCTATGCGTTCGCCTTCTACGTCTGGCAGCAGGTACAACGTTGGCCGACGGATGGCGAACAGGACTACCCGCGCAACCTCCACGCGCTGTCGGCCTATTTCACACCGGCCTGCCAGGCCTTCCTGCGCCAGGACTACGAGCACCGGCGCAGCAGTGGCGAATTGCGCCAGCGGGTGCGCGGCATCTACGAGATTCCGGGGCGCGGCTTTGGCGACAACCCCACGATGCGGGTAAAGACGGTTTCCAGCCGCGACTGGATCGTCACGCTCGATGTCAGCGCGGACGAGTACTACGGCGCCGAGCAGGTCAAGCGGGCCCTGGTGCGCTATCCGCTGAAAGTAGTGCGGCTGGACGTCGATCCCCAGCACAACCCCTTCGGCCTTGCGCTGGACTGCTATGACGGCGCGCCGCAGCGCATCGAGGCACCGTCGCCGGCGGTGCCTTCGTCCGGCGGCGGCCTTTCGCAGGGAGGCAACCCATGAAACACCACGTCTTCACCATCGTGGCGAGCCTGGCCCTCGGCTTCGGCCTGGTGCCGGACAGCCATGCCATCGAGATCCTGCGCTGGCAGCGGCTGCCGCTGGCCGTCCCGCTGGTCGTCGGCCAGGAGCGCGTGGTCTTCATCGACCGCAACGTGCGTGTCGGCCTGCCCCCGAGCCTGGGCGAGCGGCTGCGCGTGCAGAGCGCGGGCGGCGCCATCTACCTGCGCGCCAGCGAGGCCATCGCGCCGACGCGGCTGCAACTGCAGGACGTGGAATCCGGCGCCATCGTGCTGGTCGACATCGCAGCCACGGACGCCCGGGAAGGCGAGCAGCCGCTGGAGCCGGTACGCATCGTCCTGCAGGACGCCGCCGAGGATGCCAGCGGTGACACTGCCGCCGGTCCGACCCGAGCAGCGCAACCCGCCAGGCGTCGGCAGACGCCGATAACCGTTGTCCTGACGCGCTACGCGGCGCAGAACCTTTACGCACCGCTGCGCACCGTCGAGCCCGTGGCCGGCGTCGGGCGCGTGCCGCTGCGGCGCCCGCTCGCGCTGGACACCCTGCTGCCAACGCTGCCGCTCAAGGCGCGGGCGCTGGCGGCGTGGCGCCTCGAAGACCAGTGGGTCACCGCCGTGCGCCTGACCAACACCTCACCTCACCGTATCGATCTCGATCCAAGGGCGCTACAAGGCGACTTCGTGGCCGCGACCTTCCAGCATCCCGACCTGGGGCCGGCGGGCGCTTCGACCGACACCACGGTGGTGTATCTGGTCACGCGCGGCCGTGGCCTGGCCGAGTCCCTGATGCCGGTGCTCAGCCCCATCGATGCCGGCACGAACTTGCCGCCGGCCGCCGCTGCGGGGAGGACGTCCGATGAGGAGTAATCCCCTGTTGAAGTGGCTGCTGATTCCGATGGCATTGTTGCTGGTGTTCGTCGGTGCCAGGTTGTTCTCAGGCAGTGACGCTGCACCTGGCAAGCAGGATGTCCCGGGGCAGCTCACTCCCGAAGAAATGAAGGCGCTCGGCATCGCGGGCGACACCCCGCGCGATACCGTCGCCACCCTGGTCGCGCAGGTCAAGCAGCTTCGCACCGAGCTGCAGACCGCGCTGAGCGACAACCGCCAGCACAAGGCGGAGAACGAGCGCCTGCGTACTCGCGAGGGCGCGATCGACCAGCGCATCCAGAACGCCCTTCACAGCGAACGCCGCCGCCTGGAACAGGAGCGCACCCAGGCCGCCAGCGACCGGCAGCAGACGCAAGGGCTGATGCAGGAATTGCAGCGCCGCCTGGACGGGCTGTCCGGCAAGGGCGATGTCGCCGACCTGCCGATCGGCCTTGGACTGGACGGGCATGACGGCGGGCCGCTCAAGGATGGCGGCATGCGCTGGATCGAACCGGATGACGCCCGGCCCGATCCGAAGGGCGGTTCGAGCAGCCTGCGCTTGCCCGCCTTTCCCTCCAGCTTCGGTCCGGCCTCGCCGGAGCTGTCGGCCGCGGCGGAGGCCGTCAGCGACAGGACGGCGCAGGCCGTTGGCGGCACCACCCAGGCGGTCTATACGGTGCCCACCAATGCCACGCTGATGGGCTCGGTCGCCATGACCGCACTGATCGGTCGCATTCCCATCGACGGCACCGTCAACGACCCGTTTCCCTTCAAGGTGCTGATCGGGGCCGACAACCTGGCGGCCAACGGCATCGAGATTCCCGACGTGGCCGGTGCGGTGGTCAGCGGCACGGCCTCGGGCGACTGGACGCTCTCGTGCGTGCGTGGGCAGGTCCGTTCCATTACCTTCGTGTTCAGCGACGGCACCATCCGCACGGTGCCGGAGGACGACGGCAAGCGCAGTCGAAGCCAGAACAGCACCAGCCTGCTGGATGGCCTGGGCTGGATCAGCGATCCCTACGGCATCCCGTGCGTCTCGGGCGAGCGCCGCAGCAATGCCCAGCAGTACCTGGGGTCGCAGGCGTTGATCACCGCGGCCGGCGCGGGCGCCGCCTCGCTCATCAAGTCCGACAACGGCAGCGTGGCCGTGGTCGCCAACAACAACGGTTCGCTGGGCACGGTCGGCATTTCGGGCAACGAGGCCATGGGCCGCATCCTGGCCGGTGGCGTGCGCGACATGGCCGACTGGGTCAACAAGCTCTACGGCCAGGCCTTCGCGGCGGTCTACGTGCAGCCCGGCGCCAGGGTGGCCGTGCACCTGGAGCAGCCGATCGCCATCGACCACGACGCCAAGGGGCGCCGGGTGAATCACCTCATGGGAGAAGTGCATGCGTCGGACCTGGATTGACCGCCCCCTTGTCCTGCTCGCCGCCGCCGTTCTCGCGGGTTGTGCCACCAGCTCGGAAAAGCTGCTGCCCCGGGGCGAGCACACCATGCTGGACATCTGGCAGCACGAGACTGGCGGCTACAGCGGCGGCCAGGCCGGCCGCCTGCTGCTCGACGCACGCCAGGACCTGCGCCGCCCGCTGGCCGACGCTGACACCCTCGCGGCGCCCGCCCGGAACGCGGCCTACACCCGCACGGCAGCGAACGAGATCCAGCGACAGTTCCATCGACTGCCGAACCCCGATCTGGTGATGTACGTCTTTCCGCACCTGGCCGGCACCGACCCGGTACCGGTGCCCGGCTACAGCACCGTCTTCCCGCTCTACCAGCGCGTGCAGTACGCGATGCCGGGCGAACGGCTGGAGGACTACTGATGGGCTGGCGACTGCCGTGGCCGCGTCGTCCGGCCCCCAGGCCAGTCCAGGCCGACATCGAGCCGGACGCCTGGACGCGGCATGTTGCCAGCCTCGCCGCGCACGGCATCGAGGCACCTGGCGCCGCCCTTGGGCGGCATCATCGGCGACCCGCAACGCAGGCCGACCACGCGGCGCTCTACGACGTGGCACCGTCCTTCGCCGACCTGCTGCCCTGGGTCGAGTACCTGCCGGCCACGAAGTGCATGCTGCTCGAAGATGGCCAATCGGTGGCGGCGTTCTTCGAGTTACAGCCGATCGGTACCGAAGGGCGCGAGACCGCCTGGCTGTGGCAGGCCCGCGATGCCTTGGAAAATGCGCTGCAGGACTCCTTCGACGAACTGGACGAGAACCCGTGGGTGGTGCAGCTCTACGCGCAGGACGAAGCCGATTGGGACCACTACCTGCGCACGCTGGGGGCGTACCTGCATCCACGCGCGCAGGGCAGCGCGTTCAGCGAGTTCTATCTGCGCTTCTTCGGGCACCACCTGCGCGCGATCGCGAAGCCGGGCGGCCTGTTCGAGGACACCGCGGTCACACGCCTGCCGTGGCGCGGCCAGACCCGGCGCGTGCGCATGGTGGTTTATCGGCGCACCCCGGACGCAGCATCGGCCCGGCGCGGGCAATCGCCCGAGCAGGCCCTGGCGACGATTTGCGACCGCCTGGTCGGCGGCCTGGCGAATGCCGGCGTCAAGGCCCGGCGCCTTGGCGCGGCGGACATTCACGACTGGCTGCTGCGCTGGTTCAACCCGGATCCCGGCGCGCTGGGCAGCACGGCCGAAGACCGGGAACGCTTCTACGCGCTCGCCCGCTACCCGGAGGAACGGGAAGAAGGTGAGATCGAACTGGCCAGCGGCGACTTCGCGCAACGTCTGTTCTTCGGCCAGCCGCGCTCGGATGTCGCCCGCGGCCTGTGGTTCTTCGACGGCATGCCGCACCGGGCCATCGTCATGGACCGCCTACGCTCGCCGCCCGCGACCGGACACGTGACCGGCGAGACGCGCAAGGGCGGCGATGCGATGAACGCGCTGTTCGACCAGATGCCCGAGGACACGGTGATGTGCCTGACCCTGGTCGCCACGCCGCAGGACGTGCTGGAGGCGCACCTCAACCACCTGGCCCGCAAGGCGGTCGGCGAGACGCTCGCCAGCGAACAGGCGCGCCAGGACGTGCAGCAGGCCCGCGGCCTCATCGGCAGTGCGCACAAGCTGTACCGGGGCACGCTGGCGTTCTACCTGCGCGGCCGCGACATGGCGCAGCTCGACGCCCGCGGCCTGCAACTGGTCAATGTCATGCTCAATGCAGGCCTGCAGCCGGTGCGCGAAGAGGACGAGGTGGCCCCGCTCAACACCTACCTGCGCTGGCTGCCCTGCCTGTTCGACCCGGCGGCGGACAAGCGGCAGTGGTACACGCAACTGATGTTCGCGCAGCACGCGGCCAATCTGGCGCCGGTGTGGGGGCGCAGCCAGGGCACCGGCCATCCGGGCATCACCTTCTTCAACCGGGGCGGCGGGACGATCACCTTCGATCCATTGAACCGGCTCGACCGGCAGATGAACGCCAACCTGTTCCTCTTCGGCCCGACCGGCTCCGGCAAGAGCGCCACGCTGAACAACATCCTCAACCAGGTCACGGCGATCTACCGGCCCAGGTTGTTCATCGTCGAGGCCGGCAACAGCTTTGGCCTGTTCGGTGACTTCGCCGCTCGGCTGGGCCTGAGCGTGCATCGCGTGAAGCTGGCACCCGGCGCGGGCGTGAGCCTGGCGCCATTCGCCGATGCCTGGCGCCTGGTCGATACACCGGGCCAGGTGCAGACGCTGGATGCCGACGCCCTGGACGAGGACGGCGACACCCATCAGGCCGACGACGGGGATGACCAGCGCGACGTGCTCGGCGAACTCGAAATCACCGCCCGGCTGATGATCACCGGCGGCGAGGACAAGGAGGAAGCGCGCATGACGCGCGCCGACCGCAGCCTGATTCGCCAGTGCATCCTGGACGCCGCTCAGCGCTGCGTGGCACAGGCGCGCACGGTGCTGACCCGCGACGTGCGCGACGCGCTGCGCGAACGCGCCCGCGACGCCAACCTGCCGGATGCCCGGCGCGCGCGGCTGCTGGAGATGGCCGATGCGATGGACATGCTCTGCCAGGGCGCAGACGGCGAGATGTTCGACCGTCCGGGCACGCCCTGGCCCGAGGCGGACATCACCATCGTGGATCTGGCCACCTTCGCGCGCGAGGGCTACAACGCGCAGCTCTCCATTGCCTACATAAGCCTGATCAGCACGGTGAACAACATTGCCGAGCGCGATCAGTACCTGGGCCGCCCGATCATCAACGTCACCGACGAAGGGCACATCATCACCAAGAACCCGCTGCTCGCCCCCTACGTGGTGAAGATCACCAAGATGTGGCGCAAGCTGGGGGCCTGGTTCTGGCTCGCCACACAAAACATCGACGATCTGCCGCGCGCCGCAGAGCCCATGCTCAACATGATCGAGTGGTGGATCTGCCTGTCGATGCCACCCGATGAGGTGGAGAAGATCGCCCGCTTCCGCGAACTCTCGCCTGCGCAGAAGGCGCTGATGCTTTCGGCGCGCAAGGAAGCCGGGAAGTTCACCGAGGGCGTCATCCTCTCCAAGTCGATGGAAGTGCTGTTCCGCGCCGTGCCGCCCAGCCTCTATCTGGCCCTTGCGCAGACCGAACCGGAAGAGAAGGCCGAACGCTACCAGCTCATGCGCCAGTACGGCATCGGCGAACTGGATGCCGCCTTCAAGGTGGCCGAAAAGATCGACCAGGCGCGTGGCATCGCATCGCCGCCGCTGTTCCCGCCGAAATGACCGGAGCGCGTCATGCCCTCAAAGCAAACCACCTTGCCAAGCCGGTCCCAGGTCCTTCGCATGCGCGCCGGGCGCCTCCCACGACTGTCCTGGGTGGTCGCTGGCATCCTTGTAGCCGGCCTGCTGGGCTGGCTCCTGTACCGCACGCCCGGTGCGCCGACACCGCGCACGGTGGCTGAGATCGCGCAGGCGCATCCGGTCGGCCCACCCTGGCGCCACGGCCCAGCCGATGCGCGCTTCACGCTGACGCTGTACGCCGACCTGGAATGTCCGTTCTGCAAGGCCTACTACCCGACCCTGATGGCCTGGATCGATGCCCATCCCGAAGCCAGCCTGCGGTGGCATCACCTGCCGCTGGCGATGCACGATCCCGAGGCGAGTCGGCTGGCCCGCGTGGCCGAGTGCGCAGGCGAAGCGCAAGGCCACGAGGCCTTCTTCGGTGCCATCGCCTGGCTCTACCAAAACACCCGCGGCGATGGCCAGGGGCTGCCCACCGATCAGGCCTGGCCAGGTCTGACGACCGCCATGCGGACCTGCTTGGACAGCGACCGCCCCGCAGCCATCGTCCGCGCGCAGGCCGACGAGGCCCTGCGCAGCGGCATCAACGCCACGCCCACCGTGCGGCTTGACGACGGCCTGACCGGGAAATCGCTGCTGCTGCACGGTCCGGTCGAGGGCGATGCGCTGCTGTCGGCGCTCGATCTGGTTGCATCGCCGGACAGGCCGGACGCTCGTTCAGTGGGGGCCGCCGACGCCGCCGGCACGGCGGTCCGTGGTCGCCGTCATGGCCTCGCCGAGGCCCAGTAGTCGCGGAGGGCGCGCACGCTGTCCGATGGCGAAGGCATGTAGCCGCTCAGGTTGATGAGCCCGACGTTCATGCAGCGTTCGTCGGCCGTGCCCCTGAGCATCAGCCGTTGGAAGCGACTGGTGTCCAGGCCATATCGATGCGGATCATCGACCTTCAGCGCCAGTAGGTGCAGGTGCGAGTTCCAGATTCGGAACTTCGCATGTTCGATGGCCCGTATCGCCTGCCAGGGAACGAAGACCCGCTGGGGGCCTTCGCGCGTGAGGCCGAGGGCATCGGCCACGAGGTCGGCAGGTGGGTCGAGGCGACGCAACCGCCGCACGAGTGTTCGCACGATCGCCCGTGTGAGCGCCACGGCCAGGATGACGCCGCCCAGCGCAAGAGCGAGCACGACAGGGTCCGTCTCGTGGATGTCCCTGACGAGGGGCGGCAGCACGACGACCAGCAGAGGGAACACGATCCCGATGCCCATGACCAGCACTTCCCACCACGCGGCGCGCGCGATGGGAATGCGCAGCGTCGCCGGGAAGCGGGGCAAGGGCATGTGCCGGCGTCGCCAGCGCAGGCGGCGTCCATACTGTCGGGCCAGGACCATGAGCCCCATGACGAAGGTGACGAGGAAGACCGTGGCAGCCAGTCTGGCGGGGCCAGGGGCCGCGCGCAGGGATGACAGCAACGCAAGCAGCAGCGTCAGGCCCGACACCAGAAGCACCGGCTCCACCACGAAGACGTAGATCCTTGTCCACCAAACGCTTCCCGCTCGCTGTGCGCTCATGGCCCTCTGTCCCGATCCCGCTTCGATGCCACTCCCATCCTGGTCATCCAGTCGCCGCGGTCGAAATACACTTCGTTGCGGCGAATCTTGCCCGCATGGTCCAGTTGCACCAGGCATACGCCGACCACGGTCAACACCTCGCCGCCGACCGGGATGTCCGCGCGCCATTTGTTGAGGAAGCCATCCTGCATGGGGATGCCCTCGACCTGCGTCCAGACCCACGCCGGATTGCGTGCCAACAGGCGCTCGAAATAGCCCAGCAACGCGGGCTTTCCCCGCAGCCCTTGGGGTACGGCAGGGTCGAGATAGAAGGCATCCTCCGAATAGAAGGCAGCCAGTCGCTGGGGATCGTTGCCGGTCCAGGCGGGCAGCCACGCCAGCGCAAAGCGCCGCGCCTGCTCCGCATCGAGGGCGTTCATCGTGATGTACCGGGCCGACCCGGAACGCGCGTCATCGGTGCGCCGCCTTGCGGGTTCCGCTGTCGATGGCCTTGAGCAGCGCAGCGCCAAGCACCGACTTGAGCACGCCGCCGAGAACGAAGGGGGCCACGCCCACGGCGATGGCTTTCTGCACGCCGACCATCGCGGCCAGCCAGGCGCCGCCGAGCAGCAGGCACAGGGCGTTGCCGATCAGCATCGCCGCGAAGGCCAGCACGACGCGCCCGCCATGCCAGCCGCGTTCGACCAGCCAGCCGGTCAGCGCGCCGGCCACGGGAAAGGCCAGCAGGTAGCCGCCCGTCGGTCCCAGGAAGCGCGCCAGGCCTCCCGTGCCGCCGGCGAACACCGGCAAGCCGAGCGCGCCCTGGGCCAGCCAGACGAGGATCGTCAGGCCACCCAGGCGCCAGCCGTACAGTGCGCCGACCAGCGTGACGGCCAGCGTCTGCATGGTCATCGGCACCGGCACCATGGGCACGCTGACGTGGGACGACGCGGTGAGCACCAGGGTGCCGAACAGCACCGCCAGCACCTTGGTAGCGGTGGACTGTTCGCGCAGCCAGCGGGTTGTGTCGAGGGTCCCGAGGGTTTGGGTCGAGGTTGAGGTCATGGGTTCTCCTTCATGAATGGCGGTACTGGCCGCCGGGCGCATCCTTGCGCGGACACCGGAAACGTCATCGATCCTGCTTGCCCTGCAGGCAGATCAGCGTCTGCTGGCCGAGCGCCACCTGGGCCCGTCCCTGTTCGGTGACGCCGAAAACTTCGAGTTGGCAGATGGTCAGGGTGCGTCCGGAGCGCACCACCGTGCCGACCGCTTCGAGGTAGTCGCCCTGCGCGGGGGCGAGCAGGTTGATCTTGAACTCGACGGTCAGCACGGAGCTGTCCGGTGGAAACAACGTGAAGCCCGCGTAGCCGCCGGCCGAGTCGGCGATGGCGCTGGTGCCCCCGGCATGGAAGTAGCCATGCTGCTGGGTGAGGGTTTCGCGGAACGGCAACCGGATGCTGACCCGTCCGCGCGCAACCTCGTGCAGTTCGGCGCCCAGGTGGTGCATCAGGCCCTGGCGGGCGAAGCTGTCGCGGACGATTCGCTCGACCTGGGGATCGAGCGGCAAGGATGGGGCGGCTTGGGTCATCGTTCTAAGGTTCCTTTGCAGTGGAGAGGGGGGTTGAATCGAGGTGGCCGCTTCTCCAGGAATGCACGCATGCCTTCCTCGTGGTCGGGCAGCGAAAGGGTGTGGTGGAAGGCGGCCCGCTCGCGGCGTAGTCCTTCATCCATGGGCAGGCTGGCGCTGGCACGCGCGGCCTGCTTGATCAGGACCAGCACCTCGCCCGACAGCGACGCCATGTCGGCGGCGAGCCGGCGGCCCTCTTCGAGCAGGTGATCGGCGGGCACGATGCGCGAGACCAGCCCGCTGCGTTCGGCCTCGCGGGCGTCCATGCGGCGCCCGGTCAGCAGCAGGTCCAGCGCCTTGGCCATGCCGAGCAGGCGCGGCAGGCGCTGGGTGCCGCCCGCGCCGGGCATGGTGCCGACGCGAACCTCCGGGTGGCCGAACACGGCGTTCTCGGCCGCCAGCACGATGTCGCACATCTCCACCAACTCGCAGCCGCCCCCGAGCGCGAAGCCCTGCACCAGCGCCACCACGGGCTTGGGGAACATGCCCAGCGGCGCGCAGCAACCGGCGAAGTCAGTGGCGCGCGCCTGCTCCGCGCTGATGCCGAGCATCTCCTTGAGATCGGCACCGGCCGCGAAGTGTTCGCCTTCGGCGCGCAGCAGGACCACCCGCACGGCGGCGTCGGCCGCCAGCCTGTCGAGGTGCGCGGCCATCGCGTCGGTCAATGAGCGGCACAGGGCGTTGCGGGCTGCCGGCCGGTCGATGACCAACTCGGCATAGCCGTCTGGGTGCGACGCGCATCGAATGAAATCGGAAGACATGGGTTCTCCTGCGAGGAACCGCCCGAAGTGCCGGGCCGTCATCGATTCGGCAGCGCCGGGCAGTACCTGCGAAGTCTGCTGCGCGATGACGCTTGCGGCCAAGCGCGAATATCTCAGGTGGGACTGAAAATTTCTCGCTGGAGCCGACGCCATGCCCGGCCCAGAATCAATTCGCGGACGGGCCTCGTCTTTCCCTCAACGCCCCGGTACTCCCCGTCCCAGCGAACTCCCATGGAACATACCGCCCTCGTGGCGCTGATCGTCTACGCCTTCGTCATGTCGATCACGCCCGGTCCCAACAACGTGATGCTGATGTCCTCGGGCCTGCTCTTCGGCCTGGGCCGAACCTGGCCGCACCTGCTGGGCATCCCCGCGGGCGTGATGGTGCAGCTCGGGATCACCGGCGCCGGCCTCGGTGCGGTGTTTGCCCTCGAACCTCGCCTGCAGGTCGCATTGAAGGTCGTGGGCAGCCTCTACCTGCTCTGGCTGGCCGCGCGCCTGTGGCGCGCGGCCGAACTGGAGGAGACCGAAGCCGGCCGGCCCATCGGCTTCATGCAGGCGTTGGCCTTCCAGTTCGTCAATCCGAAGGCCTGGCTGATCTCGGTGACGGTGGTGTCCACCTTCCTGCCGCCGGGCGAAGGCTACGCACTGCGCCTGCTGGTGGTCAGCCTGGTGTTCGCCGCCATCGGACTGCCCTGCATGCTGGTCTGGGCCGCCTTCGGCGCCGGCCTGCGGCCCTGGCTGCGCGACCGCGCCGTCGCTCGCGTGGTCAATCGTGCGATGGCGGCCCTGGCCGCCCTGACCGTTCTTCTCTTCTGGATGTGATGCCATGACGACACTCTCTCATGATCAACTCCGGGCCCATGCGCTGGCCTGGATCGACGACTGGAACCGGCGCGACGTGCCGGCGGTGCTGGCCGCCTACGCCGACGATGCACTGTTCGTGAGCGCGCTGGCCCAGCCCTATACCGGTGGCACGCGGGTACAAGGCAAGGACGCGCTGCGCCGCTACTGGCTGGCCGCGCTCGCCGACAGGCCGGACCTGCGGTTCGAACTCATCTCGGCCATCTGCGATGTCGAGGCGCAGACCGTCGTCGTCCATTACGTGGCGCAGGCCTGCGGCAAGCGCACGCGCATGTGCGAGATCATGCGCTTCGAGAACGGGCGGCAGGTCCATGGCGAGGCTCTGCACGGCGTCCCCGCCGAGGAGGACACGCCATGACGGCACTGCTGCGCGCCGTCCGGACCGACGACGGCAACCGCTATGACTGGGGTGGGGTCTGCCTGGGCTGGCGACTGCTGGAACTGCAACACATGCAGGTGCGGCAGGAATGGATGCCCGCAGGCGGCGCCGAAGCACCCCACTGGCACGCCAGGGCGCACCAGTTCTTCTACGTGCTCAGTGGCCACCTGCGCCTGAGCACGTCCGACCAGGACGTGCTGCTGGCAGCCCGTCAAGGCGTGCATGTCCCAGCCGGCACTCGCCACATCGCCGCCAATGGTGGCGACGAGGACGTGAATTTTCTGGTGTTCTCCAGCCCCAGCACGCAGGGCGACCGCATCGAATCGACCTCGGCCGCCGAACCGGATCGCCATCGCGACTCGGAGCCTGCGTCATGACCGTTTTCGCCATTGCCCAACTCACCATCCACGACCGGACCGCCTACGACCGCTACCAGGCGCGCTTCATGGAGGTGTTCCGCCACCACCGGGGACGTCTGCTGGCCGCGGACGAGCAGCCTCGCACCATCGAAGGCACCTGGCCGCACCAGAAGCTCGTGCTCATGTCCTTTCCCGACGAAGCCGCCTTCCATGACTGGGCGGAATCGGACGAGTACCAACGCATTGCCCAGGATCGCATGGCCGGCGCGCAGGCCGTGGTGCTGCTGGTCCAGGGTCTCGCTGTGAATGACTGAGCCCATCGACATTCGCGCCGCCGACGGCTATGCACTGGGTGGATTCGCCTGGCGCCGCCCCTGCGATCCACGACGCCCGCATCCGGTCGCGGTCATCAACGCTGCCACCTCGGTGCGCTGCCGGTACTACGGGCGCTTTGCCGACTGGCTCCACAGCCACGGATGGGACGTGGTGACCTACGACTACCGCGGCATCGGCGAATCGCGACACCGTGGGCTGCGTCGGCTGCAGGCCGACTGGATCGACTGGGGGCAGCACGATTTCGAGGGTGTGCTGCAGTACCTCGCCTGGCGATTCCCCGGCCAGCCGATCGACGTGGTCGGCCACTCCGCTGGGGGCTTCGTGATCGGGCTGGCCGCGTCCGCACACCGCGTGCGGCGCATCTTCACCATGGGGGCGCAGTACGCCTACTGGCGCGACTATGCGCCCGCCGCACGCCGCGCCATGTTCCTGCGCTGGCACGTGGCCATGCCGCTGCTGGCGCGGGTGCTTGGCTACGTGCCAGCCAAGCGCCTGGGATGGATGGAGGACACGCCCAAGGGCGTGGCACTGGACTGGGCACGCATGGGTCCCCGCTTCGAGGGCACGGTGCGCCGAGGCCGGGAGACACTGGAAGGTGAGCCCGAAGCCGAAATGCTGGCACGGCGCTTCGGCCAGGTGCGCGCACCGATCCTGGCGCTGGGCATCGAGGACGATCCATTCGGCACGGTACCGGCGCTGGACCGCCTGCTGGATTACTACACCGGCAGCGAGCGCCATCACCTGCGCTTGGCTCCCGCGGCCATCGAGCAGGCCGAAATCGGCCATTTCGCCTTCTTCCACGAGCGCTTCCGCGAGGCGCTGTGGCCCCTGGCGCTGGACTGGTTGCGTACCGGCGAGCCACCAACCCACCCACTCGGCGCACTGAAGCATCGACCTGCGGACGATCCGCAAGCAGCGGGAGCCACGACATGAACACGAACCTCGCCCCCTCGACAGCATCGGCAAACGAGCGCCGATCGCTCTGGATTCCGATCCTGGCCGGCGGACTGATCATGGGTTTGGCCCTCGGTGTGCGGCACGTGCAAGGCTTGTTTCTGCTGCCGGTGACGATGGATCGCGGTTGGTCGCGCGAAATGTTCGGTTTCGCGATGGCGGTGCAGAACCTGACCTGGGGTCTCGCCCAACCCTTCACCGGGATGATTGCCGACCGCTACGGTTCGGCCAAGGTCATCGCGGGCGGGCTCGTGTTCTATGCGCTGGGGCTTTTCTTCATGGTTCAGGCGCACAGCCACGTGGCCTTTGTTCTGGGCGCTGGCGTGTGCGTCGGCATCGCGCTGTCGGGCACGGCATTCGGTGCGATCTACGGCGCGCTCAGCCGCCTCGTGCAGGCTGAGCGCCGCAGTTGGGCACTGGGGCTGGCCGGCGCCATCGGTGGCCTCGGGCAGTTCGCCATGGTCCCGGTTGCGCAGGCCTTGATCGGCGGTTGGGCCTGGACGGGTGCGCTGCTGATTCTGTCAGTGGTCATGGCGTTGCTGCTGCCGCTGGCGTTCCCGATGCGCGACGCAAGCATCTCGAACGCGGTGGTCGGCACGGAGCTGTCGATGAAGGCGGCGATCGGTGAAGCCTTCCGCCACCGCGGCTTCTGGCTGCTGAACCTGGGCTTCCTGGCCTGTGGCTTCCAACTCGCCTTCATCGCCACGCACCTCCCAGCCTACCTGCTGGACCGGGGCCTGGCCGCTACCGATGCCGTCGCCGCGCTGGCGATCATTGCGCTGACCAATGTGGCCGGCACCTACCTGCTGGGGCTTTGGGGTGGCACGCTGCGCAGGAAGTACCTGCTTGCAGGCCTGTACCTGGCGCGCACGGTGGCGATGGCCCTGTTCGTCCTGCTGCCGCTCAGCACATGGGGCGTTTACCTGTTCGCTGCAGTGATGGGGTTCCTCTGGCTCGGGACGGTTCCGCTGACCAATGGCCTGGTGTCTCAGATCTTCGGCGTGCGCTACATCACCACATTGTTCGGTTTCGTCTTCTTCGGCCACCAGTTGGGATCATTCTTCGGTGTCTGGCTTGGTGGCCGCATGTTCGAGGCAACTGGGTCGTACCTGAGCATCTGGCTGCTGGCGATTGCGCTGGGCCTGCTGGCGACGGTTCTGCACTGGCCGATCGACGACAGGACCATCGTTCGCGCCGATCCACGGTTGGCGACTTCATGAGGCAAGACCGCGAATGGTTCAGGCGCTGGGCACCGCTGGCTGTGCTGCTGGCTGCGGGCGTGCTGGTGTTCCGCGCCTGGCTGTCGATGGAACTGCTGTGGGTGTGGTTGGAGCAGTGGTCCTTCTGCGGGTGAGCGGGACCTGACGAGAACTTCGCACGACCATGAGCGCTGATCGTGTCGCTGACTGGCCAAGGTCAAGTGGCTGGCCGTTGCCTCAACCATGCGACGACATCGTCGGCATTCCGGTCCGGCGGGAACACAGGATAGAACACATGCTCGATCACGCCATCGCGCGCAATCAGGGTCAGTCGCTTGAGCAGTGCCAGGCCTTGCACCTCGAAGACCGGCAGACCGAGCGCGGTTGCGAATGAAAGGCGGTTGTCGGACAGCAACGGGAAAGGCAGGTGGAGGCGCGCCACCGCCTCGCATTGGTACGCGGTGTCCTGCGTCGACACGCCGAACAATTGGGCGACGCCCAAGGACTTCAGTTCGGCGAAATGATCCCTGAAGGCACAGGATTGCGGGGTGCAGCCCCGTGCTCCTGGAATCTCGTCCCAGCCTGGAGGCAGTGCGATATCCGGCCGGCCCGTCATCGGGAAGAGATAAAGCACCGTGCGTCCGCGCAGGCGCGAAGGGTCGACACGGCCACCATCCGTCGATGCCAGTTCAAGCGTGGGCAGGCGCATGCCCGCGAGGTGGCGGGCGCCGCCATCATCCTCCGGCTGCGGAAGACGCGACCAATCGACCTGCTGCAGGTTATTCATGGCTTCACCACCGCTCGCTACCGGCCAGCCAAAGCACGTAGCTCTTCCAGCCGGCGGGTTCGGCGAAGCGCGCGTAGGCCCGGATGGCATCGGGGTTGTCCTCGGGGACCAGCCAGCGCAGATGGATCCAGGCGCGTGATCGACCGGTATCGGCGATGGCCGCGATGAGCCGCTGAGCGAGTCGTTTTCCGCGCGCGGCGGGCAGGACGTACAGGTCGTCGAGCTGGCCCGACCGCCCTCCGGAGATCGCCTCGGGCAGATCGAAGAACACTGCGAAGGCGACGAGTTCGTCGCCGAGAAAGCCACCCAGCACTTCCGCGATCGGATCGGCGATCAAGGCATTGGCATGAGCCAGTGCATTCGCCCCAGCGCCTTGCCCGTGGCGCATCTCGTCGCCATAGGCGGCCAGCAGGGAGGCAAGCGCAACGGCTTCATGGGCAACGAGCCGTCGAAGCGTCACATCGTCATCCGGCGGTGCTTTCTGGTCTTTCGGATATGCGGTATTCATACGTGTCTATGCTGTCCGCGCTTCTGGGTTCCGAGTTCCGCTTTCCGACTGACATTGCTCGCGCAGCCAGCCGCGCAGGTTATCCAGCCGTCGATCCTCGGATAGCGCCTCGGGATAGACGAGCCAAAAGCCGACACCCGCGCTCACGGGGTGGTCGAAGACCGAGGCCAGGCGTCCGAGCCGGACGGCACTCTCGGCCAGTTCGCAGACGGCGATCGACACGCCAGCCCCATCGGCGGCCGCCTGCATCGTCAGGCCGCCCGAATCCACGCGGGTCACGACAGCCGGCTCGAACGGCCCGCCGGGCAGGCTGTCCATCCAGCGCTGCCAAGTGAGGCAATGCCGCGAAACGAACAGGTTGGCGCGCGCGACCTGCTTGAGGCGTTCCCGGCGCGAGCCGGTGGCAAAGCCCGGGCGCGCGTACAGATCGATGGTGGCCTCGAACAACAGGTCGGCCTGCAGGCCGGCCCACTGGCCGTCGCCATACCAGATGCCGGCATCGGCCACGCCGGCGGCCAGATCCACGTCGTCCTGCGTGGTGGAGATGTCCAGCGAGAAGCCGCGCCGCTCGAACGGATACAGGCTCAGGCGGGGCGACAGCCAGTTGGTCGCGAAGGTCGGCAGCATGTTCACGCGCAGGGGCCCGTCGCGCCGCTCCTCGCGCAAGCTGCTCACGCCCTCGGCGATCAGGGCGAAACCCTCGTTGAGGCTAGGTGCCAGCCGGCGGCCGGCGCTGGTCAATTCCAGCCGCGTACCGATGCGGCGCAGCAGTTCGACGCCGAGCATGTCCTCCAGCGTGCGCAACTGGTGGCTGACCGCCGAGGGGGTGACCGCCAGTTCCAGGGCCGCGTCCTTGATCGAGAGATGGCGCGCCGCAGCCTCGAAGGCGCGCAAGGCATTCAACGGGACAGGGATGCGCATGGGGGATTCACCCTCCTGGAAGTCATTGGTCGTTCATGGACTCATTAAACCGGAAATCGTCGTCTCCACGCTCGCCGACACGAGGACCAAAACTCAGCATCGTCTGAGATTTGCTCACTCGTGCCGACGGCGAACCGGCCGCACACTGACGCCATCGACAACCTGTACAGCGGTGCGCACCATGCTCAATTCCCTTGACGATCGCGATGGCCTGATCTGGCTCGATGGCGAGCTGCTGCCCTGGCGCGAGGCGCGCCTGCACGTGCTCACGCATGCGCTGCATATGGGCGGGGCCGTCTTCGAGGGCATGCGCGCCTATGGCGGTCATGTCTTCCTCAATGCGCCTCACCTGGAACGCTTCCAGCAGTCCGCCGCGCTGCTGGACTACCACCTGCCGTGGTCGCAAGGCGAACTGACACAGGCCATCGAGGCGGTGCTGTGGGCCAACCAGCTCGACGACGCCTACATCCGCCCGGTGGCCTGGCGCGGCGCGGAGAGTGTTTCCATCGCTTCGCCGCGCGCCCGCATCCACGTGGCGATCGCGGCTTGGGACTGGCCCACGGCGGCGTCCCAGGGCCGCGCCGAGGAAGGCATCCGGCTGCAGCTGGCGAGTTGGCGGCGCCCCCGTCCTGACACCGCACCCACCGCGGCCAAGTGCTCGGGGCTGTACATGATCGGTACCCTTGCGCGCCATGCCGCCGCAGCGGCGGGCTGCGACGACGCACTGCTGCTCGACAGCGAAGGCCGGGTCGCCGAGACCACGGCAACCAACCTGTTGATGGTCCATGACGGGGTGCTGGTGACCCCATTGCCGACCTGCTTCCTCGACGGCATCACCAAGCGGCACGTGATGGGACTGGCGCGCCAGCGCGGGCTGCGGGTCGAGGAGCGGACCGTGACGCTGGACGAACTGCGCGCCGCCTCCGAGGTATTCACCGCCGGCACCTCGGTCGAACTGCAGCCGGTGGTGGCGCTGGTCGAGGATGCGGCGACCACCGAATGGCCCGTGGGGCCGGTGACGCGACAACTGATCCGGGACTTTCGCGCGTCCGTGACCGAGGCGAGCCAGGTCGGCCGGACGCTGCGGGAACGGGAGACCGGCTTGTTGGAACGGCGCCCGTGGCCCGCTCGCGTCGCCTCCGCCTTGCAGGCGCCGTAGCGCGCCATGGACCGGTACGCAGACGGACCCGCGAGAGGACAGGCACGATGCCATGCAGACTGGCTTCATACACGCCCCAGACAGTCGCGCAGTTGCGCGGCAAAGCGCGCCGCGTCCCCGGGTTCGAGCGTCGAGACCGTGACTCGCAGCGCGGGGGCCGCGGGCGCGATCGCGAAGGCATCGCCGGTTCGCACGGCCCAGCCGCAGCGTGCGAGGCTTTGCGCGGTGCGGTGAACGTCACGGTCTTCCGGCAACGGAATCCACACATTGAACCCGTCGCAGGGCTGCCTGGCGGCGATGCCCACGGCGCCGAGTGCATCGATCAGGGCCTTGCGACGCATGGCGTAGGCGGTCTTGGCCGCATGCAGGCGCGCCGTGGCCGCGTCGGATCCGAGCAGGCCGCGCACGGCCGCCTGCAGCAGGTGGCTGACCCAGGTCGTGCCGGGAGCCAGTCGCATGCCGAGCCTTGCGGCGGTCCCCGCATCGGTAGCGATGAAGGCCAGCCGCAGGTCCGGGCCGAAGCCCTTGGACACGGAGCGCACCAGCGCCCGCCGCGTGGTGGCCGCGGGCGCGATAGAGAAGTACGGCGTCTCGGCCAGCAAGGCGAAGTGGTCGTCCTCGATCACCAGCACGTGCGGATGGCGGGCGAGCACGCGGCGCAGTTCGCGGGCGCGCTGCTCGCTCAGGCCGCAGCCGGTGGGGTTTTGCGCCCTTGGTGTGCACAGCACCGCCTGGGCGCCATTGGCCAGCGCCGCTTCCAGCGCCTGCGGGCGCATGCCGTGCGCATCCATGGCCACGGGCACCGCTGCCAGGCCCGTGCTGTGCAGGATGTTGAGGCTGCCGAGGAAGCACGGGTCCTCCACCGCCACCTTGTCGCCGGCGACGAGGTAGGCAGCCAACAGACGCTCGATCGCATCGACCGCACCATGCGCCAGCACCAGACCGTCACCCTCCCGGAGATCCGCTCCGAACCACTGCCGCGCCAGCCGTTCGAGTGCTGGGTCGAGTACAGGCTGGCCATACAGCGCGGGCCGGTAGCCGCTGGCTGCCAGCGCCTGCAATGGATCGGGCAGCCAAGCCGGGTCCGGATTGCCGCTGGCCAGATCCGCCAGCGCCGAGCCGGGCTGCAGGCCCTCCTGCTCACCGAGACGCGCCGCTGGCCGGATCACCGTTCCGTTGCGCCCCAGCGTCTCGGCAATGCCTGCGGCCACCAGCTTCCGGTACGCGGCGGCGACCGTGTTGCGGTTGACGCCCAGTTGATCGGCCATCTCGCGCACGGACGGCAGTGTCTGGCCCGCGGCAAGCTGGCCCGCATGTGCCTCGCGGCGAATGCGCTCAAAGATGTCCGATGCGGTCTTTTCTGCCATTCCCGTTTGTCCCGTGACAATGTATATTTTGTCCTATGACAATGTTAGCAGCACGGAGAACCCCTTGTCCATGAACGCGCAGACGCATCCCTGGCCCACCGCACACAGCGTCGAGGACTTTCGGCGCAATCTGGCGGCGGTGCATCGGCGCATCGCCGATGCCTGCTCCCGCGCGGGACGCGATCCGTCCGATGTGCGCCTGCTGCCGGTCAGCAAGACCGTGCCGGAGGAGCGCATCCGTCTGGCTTACGCCGCCGGCTGCCGCGACCTGGGTGAGAACAAGGTGCAGGAGGCGCAGCGCAAGGCCGAAGCGATGGTGGATCTCGCCGACCTGCGCTGGTCGGTCATCGGCCACCTGCAGACCAACAAGGCCAAGGTCGTGGCACGCTTCGCCAGCGAGTTCCAGGCCCTGGACAGCCTGCGTGTGGCGGAGGCGCTGGACCGTCGCCTGCAAGCCGAAGGGCGCGCACTGGATGTGTTCGTGCAGGTCAACACCTCGGGCGAGGCCAGCAAGTTCGGCTTGCCGCCTTCCGAGGTGGCCGGCTTCGTCCGGGCGCTGCCGGGCTTCTCCGCCCTGCGCGTGCGAGGCCTGATGACACTGGCGCTGCTGTCGGCCGATCCGGCGCGGGTCCGTCCCTGCTTCGTGCTGTTGCGCGAACTGCGTGATCGGCTGCGCCAGGAGGCGCCGGCGGGCATCGGCATGGACGAACTGTCGATGGGGATGTCCGGCGACTTCGAGCTGGCCATTGAGGAAGGCGCCACCGTCGTGCGCGTCGGCCAGGCCATCTTTGGCGCTCGCGCGACGCCGGACAGCCATTACTGGCCCGACGACGACCGGGCTGCGACATCGACCGCATCGGAGCAGACCGCATGAAGACCGCCCTGGCCCTGCGCCACATCCATTTCGAAGACCTCGGCACGCTCGAACCGCTGCTGCGCGAGCGTGGATTCGACGTGCGCTACCTCGACCCCGCGACGGACGACCTGGCCGGTGAGGAGGCCGCGGCAAGCGATCTTCTCATTGCACTGGGTGGGCCGATCGGCGCCTTCGACGAGCGGGCCTATCCCTTTCTTGCCGACGAACTGCGTCTGCTCGAACGGCGCTTGGCCAGCGGCCGGCCGCTGCTCGGCATTTGTTTGGGCGCGCAATTGATCGCGCGCCTGCTCGGCGCCGCCGTCGCCCCCATGGGCTTCAAGGAGATCGGCTTCGGCGCGCTGACGCTGACGGATGCGGGCCGCCGCTCGGTGCTGGCACCGCTGGCCGGCGTGCCGGTGCTGCATTGGCACGGCGACCGCTTCGAGCTGCCTGAGGGCAGTGAACTGCTGGCGAGCACCGAAAGCTGCGTGCAGCAGGCCTACGCGGTCGGCAACCGGGTGCTGGGTCTGCAGTTCCACCTGGAAGCCGATGCCAGCCGAATCGAACGCTGGCTGGTCGGCCATTGCTGCGAGCTGGGCCAGGCCGGCGTCGATCCGCGCACGCTGCGCGCGGATGCCGAGCGGCATGGGGCAACGCTGAAGGCTGCGGCCCACCGCACGATCGGCGCGTGGCTGGACCGGCAGCAGGACACGGGGGGGCGTCCTGAATGACGGTGACCCAACCTGTGCCCATCGATGTCATCAGCATCCAGTCCCAGGTGGTCTACGGGCGGGTCGGCAACAACGCGGCGATTCCCGCGTTGGAAGCCTGCGGGCTGCTTACGACCGCGGTGCCGACCGCGCTGCTCAGCAACACCCCGCACTATCCCTCGGTCCATGGCGGTGCGGTGCCCGACGCGTGGTTCGCTGGCTGGTTGGATGACCTGGAGGCGCGCGGCATCCCCGCGTGCGCTCGCGTTGTGCAGGTCGGCTTCCTCGGCGCGCCGTCGCAGGCACGGATCCTCGCATCCTGGTGGTCGACGATGCGCGAGCGCCACCCGCAACTGCGCCTGCACCTGGATCCGGTCATTGGCGACTACGACCAAGGCGTGTATGCGGCGGCTGGCATGGCCGAGGCCTGGCGCACGCTGCTGATTCCAGAAGCCCACGGCCTCGTCCCCAATCGGTTCGAGCTGGAACAGGTCACCGGCAGAACGCTGCAGGGTCTGGCGGATTGCCGCGAGGCTGCCCGTGCGCTGTTGCGCGGCCCCACCCAATGGGTGGTGGTGACCAGTGTCCAGGATGATCCTGAAAGCGCCGTCGTCCAGACGCTGCTGGAGACGCGAGAGGGGGTATCGCGCCTCTTCGAGCATCCCCACGTGCCCTGCGTGGTGAAAGGGGCCGGCGACTACTTCGCCGCGCGCCTGACCGGCCATTGCCTGCTTGGCATAGAGATGCCTCAGGCCGTCGAGCGCGCCTGCGGCGAAACCGCCGAGCAACTGACCCGCACCCGGCGCCTGGGCTGGGAGGAAATGGCCATCCACGCTATGGCCGGGAGCGTCCGGCCATGAATGCCTACCGCCTCGTGATTTCCCGGCATAGCCGGCTGCTGGGTCAGTTCGACAGCGAAACGCCCTGGGCGGGCGACGCGATCTGCGACCTGCTACAGCGACTTCCCGAATGCGATGGCTATCGCACCGAACTGTTCGTCGCGCGCGAAGAGCGCCGATTGCTCGAAAGCGGTCCTGGCGGCCTGAAGGTCCTCGGCCGCGAGCTCTTGTTCCAACCCTTGCCGATCACGGCGCTGCTGTCTGGCACGGCGCCCGAGGAGCCGCTCGCGTGAATCAAGCTCCCGGCCTCATGTACGCGTAGGTGGCGCGATGGAGCTGCGACACCTGCGCTGTTTCGTGGCAGTGGCCGAGGAACTGCACTTCACGCGTGCGGCGGTGCGGCTCCATATCGAGCAGTCTCCGCTGTCGCGCACCATCCGGGAGCTGGAGTCTGACCTCGGCGCCACGCTGTTCGAGCGCAATCGGCGCGGCACCCAGCTCACCTGGGCGGGCCAGGTCCTGCTGGAAGATGCCCGCCGCGTGTTCGCGGTGCTGGAACAGGCACGAACCAACGTCCGGGCCGCCGCCACGGGCTATCGCGGCATGCTGCGCCTCGCGCTGTCGGACGGTATCGCGCAGACACGCCTCGCGGCACTCCTGGCCCTGTGCCGGGAGGAGGAGCCCGATGTGGAAATCCGCCTGTTCGAGACGCCGCTCGCATCGCAAGTGCGCGGGTTGCGCGACGACACTTTCGATGCCGGGTTTGCGCAGTCTGACGAGGCTGGAGAGGGCATCCTGTGCGAGGCGGTCTGGTCCGATCCCATCCTGGTGGCCATTCCGACGCGCCATCCTTTGCTGGCCTTCAGGCAGGTCCCTCTGGATGAACTGCTGCGCTATCCCCTGATCAAGTGCCACCCGGAAACCTGCGAGGGTGCGTACCGGCAGATCAAACGGCTGCTCCGGACGGCCGCCATCCAGCCCCGGATCGCAGAGCGGGTCGCGACACTGGAATTGATGCTGACGCTGGTGGCCGCGGGCTACGGACTGGGTTTCGCCACGGCGGCGCAGATTTCGGTCTGCCGTCATCCCGAGGTCATTGCGCGGCCCCTGTCGGACCCGTCGGCATGCATGACCACCTACTTGTTGCGGCCGGACAGTGAGCCCTCGGAACCGCTGCAGCACTTCATCGAACGCGCCATGCTCTCGCGCGACGACAGTCCCGCCGTCGATCCGATCTAGCCCTGGGCAACCGCGTTCCTCGGAGCGCAGACCTTCGTCGGGGACGCCGCGCAGGTGCCATGGCAAGCCATGGGCGACCGAGCGGCTGAACGTGCCGCCGCGTCTACAGATGCAGGGTGCCGCTGGCGACGGTCACGGCCTGGCCACCGACGCGCACCGTCAATTCGTCGCCGTTTCGGGTCCATTCGACGTGGATCAGGCCATCGCGTCCCATCTCGATGCCTTGCTCCGCAAGGTAGCCACCCTGGAGAGCCGATGCGTGCCGGTGCCTTGCCAGGAATGCCGCGACACACCCGTTTCCAGACCCGCAGACGGGGTCCTCGGCCACGCCTTCGCCTGGCGCAAACGTGCGCAGGCGCAAGCGTACCGGCGCGTCGGCCTCGTGCTCGGCAAAGACGGTCACGCCGACGGCACCCGATGCGCGGCAGCGTTCGGCGATGCGAGGCAGGTTGGGACGCAGCGACGCCAGGGCGGCGACGCTGCGCAGCTCGGCGATCAGCCACGGGATGCCGGTGGAGACGACTTCTACCGGCATCGCGGCCAGCATGTTCGCATCGCAGCCCAGCAGGGCCGACATTTCCCCAGGACCGATGGCCGTGTTGCGGAACTGCGGGCTGGCCTGGGTCATCCAGTAGATCGGCGAGCCCTCGGTCGGAACGACTTCGACAGGCACGATGCCGATGCCGCAGGCCTGCCGCAGCAGACTTGCATCGACCAGATCGCCACGGTGCGCACGCACCGCGCTCGCAGTGGCGATGGTGGGGTGCCCCGCGAACGGTAGCTCGCTGGAGGGCGTGAAGATGCGCACCCGATAGTCGGTGTCGGGCGATTCCGGGGCCAGCACGAAGACCGTCTCGGACAGGTTCATCTCGCGCGCGATCCGCTGCATGGTCCGCGCATCGAGGTCGTCGGCATCGAACACGACGGCAGCCGGGTTGCCCCTGAGCGGCTGGCTCGTGAACACATCGACTTGCAGGAAGGATTTGTTCATCGCTTCTCCAGGTTCGGTCGCACCGCCTGTGCTCGGTTGCGTGCGCGTGGCCGGGAATGAATCACGCGGCCAGGGCCTTGGCGCCGCTCGACGGTCTCCACAAAAGAATCCATGCGGCGAATCCGAGGAAGCCGATGCCCGCCAAGCGCGTGCAGCGCTGGCGCCAGACGGAAGTGCCCAATGCTCCCCGCACCCGGCTTGCAATGGCGGCATAGCCGGTCAAGGTGGCGCCGCTGAGGATCACGAAGATCGCGGTCAGGCCCATGAACTGAGGGATGAGCGCCTGGTCGGCCCGGATGAACTGGGGGAAGAAGGCGGTGAAGAAGAGGATCGACTTCGGATTGGATGTCGCCACCAGGAATCCTTCCTTCGCCAGCGCGAAGGCCTGCACCGGCCCTGCGTCATGGGCACCGGCGTCCGGCGGCCGTGTGTGTCTGCCCTGCACAAGCAGGCGAAGACCGAGGTACGCCAGGTAGGCGGCGCCGGCCAGCCGCAGTGCGGTCATCGCGTGGGCGGATGCAAGCAGGAACAGGCCGACGCCCCACGCGGCCGCCGCGGAAACCACGAGCAACCCCAACATGTTGCCCAGCGTCGACCACAGGCTCGCGACCACGCCCTGGCGAGCGCCATTGCGCATCGCCAGCAGGATGGCCGGGCCGGGCGTAAGGATGGACAGCCAGGCCGCCAGGACGTAGGAAATCAGGAGCGGGATATCGGACATGGCGAACTCGGGGGGCTTCTTCGTCGGTTGTGAAGGAAGTGCACTTCGACGATAGCCAAGGCCATTCGAGCTGACCATTGAGCTTTTCTCGACGCTTGCTGAGACCTTCTCACTCGGCAATTCGACGCATCGGTCTTAAGGTTTCCAGCCAGACAACCTCACCCCGGATATCCGCGCACGCCACCATGAGCCACCTTCAGACCGTTCGCCTCTTGATGCTTCCCGGTATCGGCAATTCCGGGCCGGAGCATTGGCAGACGCGCTGGGCGTCGCGCCAGGAGCATGGCCGGCGATTCCAGCCTGCCGACTGGGACAGGCCGGACCTGGCCGACTGGCTGCAGGCACTCGATGCGGCTATCGACGAGTGCGGTGCGCCCGTCGTCTTGGTCGCACACAGCCTTTCGTGCCTGCTCGTCGCGCACTGGGCATCGCGGCCGGGAATCGGAGAAGACATCCAGCATCGGATCGCCCAGGTCCGGGGCGCCTTCCTGGTTGCCGTCCCTGACCCCGGCGCACCGGCGTTTCCAGGCGAGGCGAGCGAGTTCGGCCCGCCACCGACCGAACCCCTGCCGTTTCCCGCACTGGTGGTCGCCAGCAGCGACGACCCCTATGGCTCGCCGGAGCACGCCCGGCGCATGGCCATGGGTTGGGCAGCGGGATGCTTGGAAGTCGGCGCCCTCGGGCATATCAATGCCGCCAGCGGCGTGGGCGACTGGGACACCGGCTGGCATCTGCTGCAGGCATTCGGAGCGGGGCTGCGCGTCCAGATGCCGGCATCGAATCGACCGGGAGCATGAGCATGCGCGCGTACCGCTACCTGACCGGCATCGACGACGCGGCGTTCTGCCACCGCGTCACCGCGGCCCTGAACAGCGGCTGGGAGCTGTATGGCGCGCCGAGCCTGACCTACGACGCGGCGCGTGGCGCAGTGATCTGCGGCCAGGCCATCGTCAAGACCATCGAATCGACGACGTACAGCGAGTCACTGGACTTGTCTGTGCTCTGACGGAGATCCCCCAATGGATGCATCGACTGCGATCCTGGGCTTCACGCTGACGGCGCTGCTGCTCACCTTGACCCCCGGCCTGGACACGGCGCTGGTACTTCGCACGGCCGCTGTGGAAGGGGGGCGCAAGGCGATGAGGGCGGGCGGCGGCATCGTGACCGGCGTGCTGATCTGGGGGCTGATCGCGGCCCTCGGGCTCGGCGCGGTGCTCGCGGTCTCCCGACTCGCCTACACCCTGCTGCAGATCGCGGGCGCGGCCTATCTGCTCTGGCTCGGCTGGAAGCTGATCTCTGGCGCGCTCAAGAGCCGGCCGACGCTGCCCGCAGACGATCCGCCGCTCGTGCGTGGCGAGCGCTGGTTCCTGTGCGGTCTGCTGACGAATCTGCTCAATCCCAAGGTCGGGGTGTTCTACGTGAGCCTCCTGCCACAGTTCGTTCCCGCCGATGTGCCGGTGGTCGCGTTCAGCGTGCTGTTGGCCGGCATCCACGCCGCGATGGGACTGCTCTGGTTCGCCGCACTGGTGCTGGCCACGCGGCCCCTGGCACGCTGGCTGCGCCGGCCCACGGTGATGCGCTCGCTCGATGCGCTCACCGGCCTGGCACTGATGGGGTTTGGCCTGCGTCTGGCCCTGTCCAGGCCGACGAGCTGAGGTGCGAGCGGCATGGACATCGGAACCTTCCTGCTGCTGGCCGGTGCCGGCATGATCGGCGGCATCTGCAATGCGGTGGCCGGCGGCGGCACATTCTTCACCTTTCCCGCGCTGCTGGCTGCCGGCGTACCACCCGTGGTGGCCAACGCCACCAGCGCGGTGTCGATCTGGCCGGGGCATGCGAGCAGTCTGCTCGGCTATCGCAGCGAACTCGGGCGCCACCGCGCCGCGTTGCGGCGCAGCCTGCCCGTGGTCGGTGCCGGTTCGCTGGTGGGCGCCGCACTGTTGGTGTTCACCGGAGATGCACAGTTCAGCCGTCTGGTGCCGTGGCTGATCCTCGTCGCGACCGTTCTGTTCGCCCTGGGGCCCTGGCTGCGCCAGGCCATCGAGCGGCATGCTCGCGGTCAGGTGCCGCACCTGGTGGCGGCGGGGGCGGAGTTCCTGACCGCACTCTATGGCGGCTACTTCGGCGCCGGCCTGGGCATCATGCTGATGGCGATCCTGACCTTGCTGGGTGTGCGCGATGTCCAGGAGGCCAACGCCGTCAAAAATGCGATGGCTACCGTCGTGACCAGTGCCGCGGTGATGCTCTTCGTCGCCACCGGGTCCATCGCCTGGACGCAAGGCAGTGCGGTCCTGCTGGGCGCGATCGTGGGGGGCTATACCGGCGCGCGGTTGGCGCGCTGGATTCCGCCGCTGGCGCTGCGTTGGACGATCGTGGCGACCGGCCTGGCGCTCTCTGCGTACTTCGGGCTGAAGGCGGGCGCATGATGGATCGCTTGCAGCGGGCGCGCGACGCCCACGCCTGTGCGAATACGGCGCTCCCCGGCATCGCCAATGGCGCGCGATGCTGCTTTCCGCGGTCCGCTGCGTTTGCGGACAACGCGGCGCCGACCCTGCCTCCCGCCTGGATCTGCCAACCCGACTCGGCCGACGGGGTAGCTTGTCGATTTAGTTGGCGAACTTTCTGTGAGGAGTCCATTCGATGAATCCACTCGATGCACTGACTGCGCTCTGGTCGCTGGGCGGGCTGCCGCCGCAGGCGCTGGCCGGGATCGCGCTGACGGGCAGCGACCCGGTGTTCCCCTCGTCCTTCGCCGTCGGCACCGCCGCGCAGACCAGCATTGCCGCGGCTGCGCTCGCCGCCTGCGAACTCGGCCATGAGCGGGGTGCTCCGCGCCAGCGTGTCGCCGTGGACATGGCTCACGCCGCCGCCGAATGCACCGGCTGGTTCACGCTCGACGGCCAGGAGCCCGAGCTGTGGGACCCGTTCGCCGGCCTGTACCGCTGCGCCGATGGCTACGTGCGTGTACACACCAACTTCCCGCACCACCGCGATGGCGCGCTGCGCCTGCTGGGCCTGGACCCCGCAGCTGCCACACGCGCCGACGCAGAGCAGGCCCTGCGGGGTTGGAAGGCGCTGGACTTCGAGCAGGCCGCGGCCGACCACGCGCTGGTGGCCACGGCGTTGCGCAGCTTCGCCGAGTGGGATGCCACGCCCCAGGGTCAGGCGGTGGCCTCGCAACCCTTGATGACCATCACCCGAATCGCCGATGCGCCACCGCGCGCACTGCCGCCCCTGGCGGCCGATGAGCGGCCGCTCGCCGGCCTGCGCGTGCTCGACCTCACGCGCATCCTGGCCGGCCCCGTCGGTGGGCGGGCGATGGCGTCGTTCGGCGCGGACGTGATGCTGGTCAACTCACCGAACCTGCCCAACATCGCCGCTATTGCCGAAACCAGCCGCGGCAAGCGCTCGGCGCACATCGACCTGCGCAGCGAGGCCGGGCGCGAAGCGCTGTGGCAGCTCCTGGAAGACGCCCACGTGTTCTCGCAGGGGTACCGGCCCGGCGGCCTGGCCGCGCTCGGCTTCTCGCCCGAGGCCCTGGCCGCGCGCCGGCCCGGCATCGTCGCCGTGTCGCTGACCGCCTACGGCACGCAAGGGCCCTGGGCCGACCGGCGCGGTTTCGATTCGCTGGTGCAGACGGCAATGGGCTTCAACCACGCCGAGGGCGAGGCGGCGGGCGACGGCAAGCCGCGCGCGCTGCCGATGCAGATCCTCGACCAGGCCAGCGGCTTCCTGATGGCTTTCGGCGCCGCCGCCGCGCTGTGGCGACAGTCGCGCGAAGGGGGAAGCTGGCACGTGCAGGTGTCGCTGGCGCAGACCGGGCACTGGCTGCGCGGGCTGGGGCGCATCGAAGAGGGTCTGCGGGCCGGCAGGCCGGACCTCAGCCCCTGGCTCGCCGACGAAGTCTCCGGCTTCGGCCTGCTGCGCGCCGTGCGCCCCAGCGCGCAAATGGCGCGAACACCGGCCGGCTATGCGCGACCGTCAGTGCCGCCGGGAACGGATCGCCCGAACTGGTGAGAGCTTGTCCGCAAGCCGAGAGTTGATACGGCCGGACCCCTTGAATGAGCAATATCCCAGGTCACCCCGGCGATGCATCGCGTGCCGCACCGATGCCTGCCACGTCAGCCTTGCCCTCCCATCTGCTGTGGACCATTGCCCTGGCGGCGGGCGCATCCGTGGCCAACAGCTACTACAACCAGCCGCTTCTCGGCGAATTGAGCCGGGAGTTCGCGCTCTCTGCGGGGACCGTGACCTGGCTGCCCGTGCTCACCCAGGCGGGCAATGCCCTGGGCGTGCTGTTCCTGGCACCACTGGGTGACCGCCTGGAGCGCAAGTCGCTCATCCTGCGAACGCTGGCGGCGCTGGTGCTCTCCCTGGTGCTGGCAGCCGCGTCCTCCGGCTTCGTTCAATTGGCACTGGCGAGCCTCGCCGTGGGTTTGTGCGCCACCGTGGCGCAACAACTGGTTCCCTTGGCCATCCACCTGGCACCCTCCCACCGCAAGGGGCAGGTGCTCGGCGTGGTGACGGGCGGCATCCTGATCGGCATCCTGGCGGCCCGTGTGGTGAGCGGCTGGATGACCGAGCTTTGGGGCTGGCGGTCCGTCTTCGGCTTTTCTGCGGCACTGATGCTGGTACTGGGCTTTCGGCTGGCATGGACGCTGCCGGTGGTACCACCGTCCTCCGATCTCAGCTATGGACGATTGCTGCTGTCGATGTGGCATTTGGTGCGCAAGCACGCTTCCTTGCGCCAGGCTGTGGCCGTCCAGTTCCTGCTGTTTGCCAGCATGATCGGCTTCTGGGCAACGTTCGCGCTCTGGCTGGAGCGGCCGCCACTGCAGCTCGGCGCGGTATCCGCCGGCCTGTTCGCGCTGGTCGGCGTGTGCGGCGCGTTGGCTGCACCGGCGGCTGGCCGGTTTGCCGACCGACGCGGACATGACGCAGTCGTTCGTGCAGGCGCGGTGGGAACCGCAACGGCATTTGCCGTGCTGTACCTGGGAGGCTCATCGATCCCCGCACTCGTCCTCGGCATCTTCTTGCTCGACGTGGCCGTGCAGTCGGCCCAGGTGGCGAACCAGACCATGGTCTATGCATTGGATGCGGGTGCGCGCAGCCGGCTGAACACCGTGTTCATGGGCACGATGCTGCTTGGCGGGGCCTTCGGCGCTGCTGCATGCGGGTGGGCCTTCACTGCCCATGGATGGGCCGGGGTCTGCGCCTTTGGCATGCTCAGCACCACCATTGCGTGGGCCTGTCTCTTCGGCTAACCAATGATGACAAGTGAATTGACAAACCGTCTGCTGGTCGAAGCAAACCCTGACATGACGCCGATGCCACCTCAGGTGGTCATATCGGGGTGCTCCGGCGGCGGCAAGTCGACCCTGCTCGGGGAACTGCGGCGGCGTGGTCATGCGACCGTCGCCGAACCCGGGCGGAGGATCATCGCCGAGCAGATTCGACAGGGCGGCAACGCCCTGCCATGGACCGACATGGCGGCCTTTCTGCGCGAGGCGCTGAGCGTCGCCGCCATGGATTTCGAAGGCGCGGCACGGGACGCTGGTCCGGTTTTCTTCGACCGAGGGCTAATCGACGCAGCCGCAGCGCTTCAGCGACTGTTCGGTGTACCTCTGTCGGAAAGCCTGGGCGAATCCCGCCCCTATGGGCGGCTCGTGTTCCTCGCTCCGCCCTGGCCGGACATCTATTGCGCCGACGAGGCGCGGCGGCACGGCTTTCCCGAGGCTGAGGCGGAATACGCCCACCTGGATGCAACCTACCGGGCACTCGGCTACGAAGTCAGGTTGCTTCCGCGCGCCAGTGTGGCCGAACGGGCCGACTTCGTTCTCCAGGCGATTCATCGCCGCTGAAGGCGAGACCGACTTGTGGCGGCCGCCTTGGCTGTCGATCCGAACGCGGCCTTGTCGCAGGCGCACTCGCAGGCACCGTTTGGGGTGATCACGCGATGACAGGGATGGCGAAAACGGGATGAGGCGGTCTCCGGATTGTTTGTCGTGTCGAAGCCGGATTTCGGTTCGACTGTCACCGGATTGGCTTCCCTCCGGTGTTGTCTCATGGACTCTTGCGCTGTTCCTCATGCCACTCGCACCCGCCCAGCATGGCTTGCTCCGGGCATTGCCATCCTGACGTTGGCCACCCGCGCCGCCGCAGCGGAAGTATGGGTCGTTACCGACTCGCATCATCCGGTCCTTGGCCAGGCTGACCGACACCTCATCTTGGACGCGGCCGCGGTGCTCGAAGCGGAGCTGGCCGACAACCTGCCCACCGATCCTGAGCGCGCCAGCGCCATCGTCCAGCAACGCCTGAAGCTGGGCGGTACAGACCTGCAGCGAAGGATCGGCACCGCCTACCAGGGCGTTGCCGATGCCTGGAGCCTTGGCGTCGCCAAGGTTCCGGCCATCGTGGTGGATCGCCGATACGTGGTCTATGGCGAGACGGACGTGGCCCGTGCGGTTTCCCGCATCGACCAATACCGGAGGACGCAGCCATGACGAGGCGTCCGTTCGCACCATCCCGGCGCCAGCGGTTGGCCATCGCAGCGCTGTTGCTGGGGTGTTCCGCATCGTCCTTTGCACTGAACACCGCCACCATCGTGGCCTCCACCCTGTCGCCGGATTGCCTGGAGTACCGCGTCACCGGCATCTGCTACTGGCTCTATTGCACCTGGACGGGATGCACCGTGCGCACCTCGGTCAAGGTGCGCCACTACATCCCGGATGCCGTGGTGTCGAGCTACTCGAACACCGGCGAGAACCCTTGGGTCGAGGTGCGGGCGATGAGCCTGCCGAACCCGACCGCGAAGGCCGGCGGCGACGGCACCACCAACGAGGATCACGAGAACAACCTGGCGAAGTTCAAGAACGCCGACGTCATCGGCCATCCCGGTGGCCATGTGTTCAGCCAGTTTGCCAGCGCGTCCGGCTACACCTGCGAGGGCGCAGGCACCGCCTTCATGCCCTATCTGCTGAGCACGCTCGACACGCTGGCATGGCGCTACAACATCCCCGAGGCGCTGTATCCGGAAGCACTGATTCCCGGCCGGCGCGAGATCGGCACGCGCACGGCCATGAATCTCTGGGGCAACGTCTATCCGCGTGGCGGCTTCCTGCACCAGGTGGATGACCACAAGGCCGCAGCCGTGGTCGCCCAGCGCGCGGGTGACATCGTGACGCGCCGCAACCAGATCCACGTCTACCAACCGCTGCTCGCCAGTTCGCGCGATGGCTACTGGCCGGCCGGCGCCCTGATGGAAACCGATGCCGCCACGGGCAAGTGGCAGGAGCTGACCCCCACGCTGTCCAGCAGTTGCGCGGTATTCCCCCACGGCAATGCCAAGGTGCAGGCCCGGCAAGGCGACTACGCCTGGGCATTGTGGCGTCCTTATAGCTGCTGCCAGCGCCGCGGCCAGGTGTTCCTCGGCAGCGTCGATTTCCTGTGAGACCCGATGCCATGACGACTTCATTTCCGAGCGCCCGTCGATTTCTGTACGTCGCATTGGCCGTTGTCGCAGCGTTGTGCTACTCCAGCGCCGGGGCGCAGACCAGCGTCAACGAGTACGGCGTCCAGCATCAAGGCAGCGTGATAGGCGACGACGTGCTCTACAGCATTGGGGGCGGCCGCGCGGTGTCCATGAGCGGTGCGGCCAACATGCACTCCATCGGCGTTGGCGTCGGCTGGAACAGCAACCTGATCTGTGGCGACATGAGCATCACCACCACGCTGCAGAACCAGTTGAACGGCATCACCAATGGCTTCCAGGCCATCATGTCCTCGGTGATCCAGAACGCCACCGCTGCCGTGGCGTCGCTGCCCGCCTTGATCATCCAGCGCGCCGATCCAGGGCTGTACAACCTGTTGACCAATGGGGTGCTGCAAGCCAGGCTGGATTTCGATCGCAGCAAGCTGACCTGCCGTGCCATCGCCAATCGCATGGCCGACATGGCGGGTGGGCAGCTCGGCTGGGACCAGCTCGCCGAAGGCATGGCGCTGAAGCAGGCCGTCGCGAGCACCGATGCGGTCTCAGCGATCGACGACGCCGAGGCGAACCGTGGCAACAATGGCGTGCCGTGGGTCGGCGGAGACAACGCTGGCGGCGCGGGCCAACGTCCGGTGCGTGTGGTCGGCGACGTGACCCGCGCCGGCTACAACCTGCTCAATGGCCGTGGCGTCGGCGATGCCAGTTCGATTCCGCAAGCCAGTTGCAGCGGCAACCTGGCATGCCAGACCTGGAGTTCGCCCGATGCCGCCGCAGCCTGGGCCATTCGCGTGCTGGGCGAGCAGGAGCAGCGCACCTGCGATGCATGCACCAAGACCGTCACCACGCCGGGCGTTGGCCTGACCCCGCTGATTCAGGAGGAATACGAGGACAAGCTGCAGGCCCTGCAGGAGCTGGTCGCCGGCAGCCGTCCGACCACGGCGCAGAACCTGCAGGCTGCGAGTAGCGCGTCGCTGCCCATCACCCGTGGCGTGATCGAGGCGCTGCGCGACGAGACGGACCAGGACATCCTGGCTCGGCGCCTGGCCTCGGAGGTTGCGCTGGCCAGCGTGCTGGAGAAGGCGCTGCTGCTGCAACGCACGCTGCTGACCGGGCGCAAGGAGCCCAACGTGGCCGCCAACGAACTGGCCCAGAAGGCCGTCACCCACGAAAGCGACATCCTCGATCGCGAGATTCACAACCTGAAAGCAGAGCTGGAGCTGCGCCGCGAACTGGCCAGCAATTCGCCGATGGCGATCATCCAGCGCCACAGCACCCGCGCCGCCGGTGCGCGTGGCATCTACGAGGGTGACCCGGTGCGCAATCGGGTCGATGAACTGCAGCGGCCGCCGTCTGGCGGAAGCCATCCATGAATACCGTGGGGCGGTGCCTGCGCTGGCTGTCCAGCCGGCGTGCCATCCTGGTGCTGGTGTGGGCGGTGTCGCTGCTGATCGCCGCGACCGCCGTCAATGTGGTCGGCATCCGCATCGCGGGCGGCATCGAGGGCTGGCAGCGCTGGATGGCGGCGCAATCCGGGGCCTTCCTGGCCTGGCGGTTGTTGCTCTACGCCGCCACCGCCTGGGGTTGGCTCTGGATGCGACGTCGCCTGCGCGCGCGGGAACCGGAGCGCGCTGCCGGGCAACGGCTGCTGCGCGCGGAGGTTGCGGCCATCGTCGCCGTGATCGTGCTGGAAGCCAGCCTGCTGATGCAGGCACGGTAGCGCGAGGTTCGCCATGACGCTGTACACCACCGACTACCTGGAGTACTACCTGACGCTGGTGTCCTGGGTGGTCCACAACGGCATCTGGTCGGTGCTGGTCGCCAGCGGCGTGTTCGCCGTCCCGTTCCTGGCGATCGTCATCCAGGAATGGTTGAAGGCCCGCGCGGAAGGCGCGGACGAAGGCAACAAGGGCGTGCTGTCCTCGGCTCGCATCGAGAACCGCGTCTTCGTCGCCATCGTGGTGATCATGTTCGCGGGCATTCCCTTCATCGACGTCGATTTCAACACCATCAAGTACGACCGTTCGCGTTCGACCCAATGCCAAGTAAATGTCCCAGAGCCGACCGATACGGGCTGGTCGCAATCGTTTAGCACGATCAACAACCAGTCGGCCAAGGTGCCGGTGTGGTGGTTCGCCATGCACGCGATCTCGCGCGCGATCACCGGCGCTTCGGTCGCGGCCATTCCTTGCGGCACCGACCTGCGGCAGATCCGCATGGACATCGACGCGACCCGCATCGACGACCCGGTGCTGGCCCAGGAGATCAGCGACTTCACCCGCGACTGCTACGGCCCCGCCCGCGCCAAGCTGTTCATGACCCGGCCCAGCCTGAGCGAGGAGCAGATGCACGACGTCACCTGGATCGGCTCCAGCTACTTCGTCGGCACCGCCGGCTTCTACGACAGCTACCGCTCCAGGACTCCGCGCGATGCCTGGCCGTTCGACGCCACGCGCGACGCCGGCCTAGCCCAGGTGCCCGGCGGGGGCGGCTACCCGACCTGCCGGCAGTGGTGGTCCGACGGCGACCACGGCCTGCGGGCACGACTGCTGGCCCAGGTCGATCCCAGCCTGCTGACGCGACTGGTCGGCTGGGCGGGCTTCCTGAGCCAGTCCGAGGTCAACGACTCGGTGATCCGCGCCGTCGCAAGCCCTCGCCAGCAGAAGCTCAACCAGGGGGCGGTCTACACGGACTACGGTGGCCAGATCGACATGACGCTGCCCAATATCGTCACCCGCGCCGCCAGCGACGTGGGGCTGACCGTCGGATCACTGGGCTATTTCCCGGCGATGGACGTGGTGCGGCAGGCGCTGCCGATGGTGCTGTCCCTGCTCAAGATGGCGCTGGTCATCTGCATCCCGCTGGTGATGCTGACCGGCACCTATGACCTCAAGACCGTGGTCACGATGAGCGTGGTGCAGTTCGCGCTGTTCTTC
Source organism: Delftia sp. 11MD (assembly GCF_050907895.1). Taxonomy (NCBI): domain Bacteria; kingdom Pseudomonadati; phylum Pseudomonadota; class Betaproteobacteria; order Burkholderiales; family Comamonadaceae; genus Delftia; species Delftia sp. 11MD. The sequence continues at coordinate 2,886,043 of NZ_CP194333.1, forward strand.
ACCGAATTCTGGTTTCAGCTCGCCCGCTGGATCGACTCGACGATCCTCGATGCACTCTACGGCTGGGGGTGGGGCTGGAACCGGCCGCACACGAACTTCGATCCGCTGGTGGGCCTCAACAACACCTTCGGAGACATGCTGCTGAACTTCGTGATGGCCACGATGTTTTTGATCTTGCCCACGTTCTGGGTGGCGGCATTGGCCTGGGCTGGTATCCGTGCAGGCAACGTGCTTCAAGGATTGAGTACTGGCACGCGGGATGCCGGACAAGCCGGTGGCAGGGGCGGCGGCTTGATGATCGGTGCGGCCAAGCAGAAATAGCTCCAACCGCCGGTTCAATCGTCTTCGAATCGTGGATCTGGGTCATCGCTGTAGTTGATGGGGTCGTAGGCAAGGCTTTCGCGATGATCCAGCTCTTCGGCCTTGCGTCCGAGGAAATCATCGTCACCTTGCGGCGCTTGCTCCGCCATCCTGGCTGCCACAGCGAGAGCGACCAGCAACAGCGCCGCCCAGACCGAGACATACAGCAACACGCCGAGGGTCGCCAGCTTGACCCCCCAGATCAGCACCGCTGCACCGCCCGCCGGCAGTCCTTGCGCCATCAGCCATTGATGCACCCGACGCTCCGCGCGCAGGCAACCGCCCCATACACCGCCCAGCCAGCGGCCGAGTCGCGCTGCGGTGGTCATGCGTGCGGTGTGCTTCATGGTTGGCTACCTCATGGTCGTTCCACGGTCGTTGGGCAAGGCCGTGCCGGTTTCCTTCATGCCTGCCGCGCCGCGAATGCTTCGGCGGTCATGATCAAGCCGGGAAAGTCCTCTCGCATGGCGAGAATGTCCGCATCCCCCGTGATCAACGCATCCGCCTTGCCGACATGCGCGAGCACCAGGAACACCTGGTCCTTCTTGTCGCGGCAGACCGGCAGGTCTGGCCATGGCGCAGGCAGTTCCACCACATCGGCGTAGGGCAGAAAGTCCGCCAGCAACTCCTGCTGTTCCGAGGTCGACAGCTTGAACTTGGGATAGGCCAGGACGCGCAGGAGTTCACTGGCCGTCTCCCGGCAGACCAGCGGCTGCAACTGCTGGTGCTGCCAGGCGTGGCGTATCCAGGCCAGGCGTCCGGCACTGAAGATCAGCGCCGACAGCACGATGTTGGTGTCGATGACGACCCTGCGCATCACTGCCGTGCCCAGGCCACGGCATCCTCAACGTCCTGCTCGGTGATCCCGAGTTGCTCCAGCTTCTCGCGCACAGCCTGTGCCTTCTGGACGCGCACGGGGGTCAGGACGATCCGACCGCCCTCGACGGTGACGTCGAAGTACTCCGCCGCATCCACGCCGGACACGGCCGCCTTGGGCAGCGTGATCTGATTTTTCGATGTGAGCTTGGCAAGCATTGGAGGCCTCCATAAGTTTCAAAGGAAATCTTACTTCCTTACTTCATTCTCGACAAGCATGCCTTCGGGCGCAGGGGTTTCAGGGCCTGCTGCGCTTTCAGCGCCGGTTGAAACGGACTGATCTGGTGAAAACACAGTGCCTGTTCCGCTCGATCCTGGAGCGCACCGGCTCCGCATTGATTGCGGCACACGAAGCCGACTGCCCCTATATCAAAGGGCTTGTCGAAGGCCAAAGGGCTGGGGATGGAGCAAGGGAATGGCCTCAAGGGGAAAGGCCCTACCCGAAAAGGCCAAAAGGCTCCTCCGGCCAGCCCATCACCAGGATGTCGCCATGCTTTCGCTGTTCCAGCGCAAACGGGTGCCGCTGGCCACCGCCGCCGCGCCACCTCCTGCCGAGCCTGCCAAAGGGCTGACGCCACCGCAGTCGGCCGCAGCGCTGCTGGCGGAGCCGCGCCGGCAGCGGCTGCTGGAACACATCTGGCAGCGCACCTCGCTGTCGCGTCGGCAGTTCCGCTCGCTGTACCTCGCGCCGCTGGAGCGCTACGCCGAGCTGGTCCAGCAGTTCCCGGCCTCGGAGGCGTATCACCATGCATGGCCGGGCGGCATGCTGGACCACGGCCTGGAGATCGTGGCCTACGCGCTCAAACTGAGGCAGTCCCACTTGCTTCCGGCCGGCGCCTCGCCCGAGGCCCAGGCCGCGCAAGCCGAGGCCTGGACCGCCGGGACCGCCTACGCCGCGTTGCTGCACGACATTGGCAAGATCGCGGTCGACCTGCACGTCGAGCAGGCCGATGGCCTGGTCTGGCACCCCTGGCACGGGCCGCTGCGGCAGCCGTACCGCTTTCGTTACCGGACGGATCGCGAGTACCGGCTGCATGGCGCCGCCACGGGACTGCTCTACACCCGTGTGCTCGATGCCGGCATCCTCGACTGGCTGAGCGACTACCAGGACCTGTGGTCGGCGCTGCTGTACGTGCTGGCGGGCCAGTACGAGCATGCCGGCACGCTTGGAGAGCTGGTCGTCAAGGCTGACCAGGCATCGGTGGCCCTGGCGCTCGGCGGTGATCCGGCCAGGGCGATGGCGGCGCCGAAGCATGCGTTGCAGCGCAAGCTGCTGGATGGCCTGCGCTACCTGCTGCGCGAGGAATTCAAGCTGAACCAGCCCGGCGGCCCGTCGGATGGATGGCTGACCCCGGAGGCACTCTGGCTCGTCAGCAAGACGGTCAGCGACAAGCTGCGCGCGCACCTCCTGTCGCAGGGCATCGAAGGCATTCCATCGAACAACACTGCCGTCTTCACGGTGCTCCAGGACCATGGGATCGTGCAGCCCGCCCCGGATGGGAAGGCGATCTGGCGGGCCACCGTCACGAGCGGCACCGGCTGGTCGCACAGCTTTACCTTCCTGCGCCTGTCGCCGGCCTTGATCTGGGAGTCCGGCGAGCGTCCCGCACCGTTCGCCGGCACGGTCACGACGGAAGAGGCCCTCCCTGGCGATGAGGCAGCGCCGGCCTCCGCCGGCATCCCGGCCACCTCACCGTCCCCTGGGGTGGCGGATTCGCCGGCCGGGATCGCGGACCCGGTCTCCGATCTGCTGTCGATGCTTGATGCGTCCGACGCAACCACCACCAGTGCATCGTCCGCCAGCGCGGAACCGCCATCACCATCCGCCGCCGCAACTGCGGCAGTGACTCATTTGGCGCCGACCAGTCCTGCCACCATGCCGGCTCCCACCAAGGCCACGCCGTCCGGGGAAGACTTCATTGCCTGGCTCAAGCAAGGCATCGAATCGCGCAAGCTCATCATCAACGATGCGAACGCACTGGTGCATACCGTCGTTGGCACGGCGTACCTGGTCAGCCCCGGCGTTTTCCAGCGCTACGTGCAGGAACATCCGGAGATCCAGGTGCTGGCCCGGCAGGACAATCTGCACGACTGGCAATGGGTGCAGAAGCGCTTCGAGAAGCTGGGACTGCACCGCAAACAGGACAGCGGCCTGAACATCTGGACCTGCGAAGTCACCGGGCCGCGCAAGTCGCGGCGGTTGCACGGCTATCTGTTGGCGACGCCTTCGACATTGTTCGCGGAAGTCCCGCCGGACAACCCCTACCTGTCCCTGACGCGGAGCTAGCAGCACGAAAGGCGCCAGCGCGCCTCATGGTGATCGGCGACACAGCGCACGCAGCACGCTTGCCAGCTTCTTGACAGCGATCTCCAGTTCATGGGGTGCATGGGCAGCAAATCCCATGAGGAAACCGGCCCCATCCCTGCCCGATGCATGGCGGCGCGATGCATGCAGCGCGGTCAGCCCCAGCAGGTCGATGCCGACCCGCCGTGCCGATTCCACCGCCTCGCGCTCGGGAATGTCGCGGATGAACACGCAAGGCATCTGCATCCCGCCAGCGGGCACCCTGGGCTCCACGAAGTCGGCCAGGTGCTGGCGCACCAGCTGCGCCAGCACATCGCGGCGTTCCGCATAGACGGCCCGCATGGTTCGCACATGGGCTCCGAAATGCCCACCCTCGATGAAGCGAGCCAGGGTGAGCTGCGGGATCGGTGCGCTGTGCCCATCCAGCAGGGTGCGGGCCACGGTCATGGGCGACACCAGAGCCTCCGGCAGCACCATGTAGCCGATGCGCAGGCCGGGGAACAGCGACTTGGTGAAGGTGCCGATGTAGATCGTGCGGCCGTGGGGGTCGAGCCCCTGTACGCATGCGGTGGGCTTTCCTTCGTAGTGGAATTCGCTGTCGTAGTCGTCCTCGATGATCCAAGCCTGGTGCTGGCGGGCCCATTCGATGACGGCCAGGCGCCGGTCCAACGCCAGCGTAGCCCCGGTTGGGAACTGGTGCGAGGGCGTCAGGAACACCACCCGGGCGGCATTGCAAGGGGTCTGCGCCTTTGCCAGCAGGTGCGCTATCTGCATGCCTTGGTCATCCATCGGCACGGGCACGCAATCCAACCCGGCGGCGTCAAATGCCTTGCGCGCCCCGTGGTACACGGGGTCTTCGATGAAGATGCGCTCGCCAGCATCGAGCAGCACGGTGGCGCACAGGGTCATGGCCTGTTGGGAACTGGTCAGCACCAGCACGCGCTCGGGTGTGGCCTGCGCGCCTCGTTCGAGGTTGACGTAGGCGGCAATGGCGCGTCGCAACGGCTCCATGCCCTGCGGTGGGCTGTGCAGCAGCGCCAGGGTGCCGTACTCCTTCAACACCTGCCGCTGCAAGCGCTCCCAGGTTGGCAGCGGAAAGCTGCGCGTCTCCGGCACGCCGGGCGCGAAGGGGCGCGACATCAGGAAGTCGCGCACGCCGCCGCCCTGGAGCATGGCATCGCCGCGCCGGCTCAGGCGCAGGGGTGCCTTGCGATCCACGCTCGTGCGCCGTGGTCTGCCGCGCCCGGGCAGCCACCGGGCCTGCTCGGACACGAAGCTGCCACTGCCGACCCGCCGCTCAATGAAACCTTCGGCGTGCAACTGGCCATAGGCCGACTCCACCGTGTCGCGGGACACCCCCAGCGACTTCGCCAACGCGCGCGACGCGGGCAGGGGGCGGCCTACATCGAGCGCGCCATCCAGGATCAACTGGCGAATGGCCCGCTGTACCCGTGCATGCAGGGGCAAGGCGCCGTGCGCGGGGTCGCCGAGCCAGGCTTTGACGGATTCAAGTTGGGCATGCTTGAACAATTGGTAGGTACTTCATCTGGAAATTGGTAGGGAACATCATGCCATTACAAGTCTATCGTCTCATGGTCATTTCATCCCCATGCCAGGAGCCCAATTCAGATCATGCCGTCGGATCCTTCAGCTTCGCCCGTTCGTTGGAACGATCTCACCCATCCCGTCGTGGCCGGACTGATTTCGGTCATCGTCAACTATGGCGGCACTTTCATCCTGGTGTTCCAGGCAGCCAAGGTCGCGGGCCTGAGCCCGGAGCTGACGGCCTCGTGGGTGTGGTCGATTTCCATTGGCGTGGGCGTGACAGGCATCATTTTGAGCTGGGTATCCCGCGAACCGATCATCACCGCCTGGTCCACGCCGGCAGCGGCGTTTCTGGTCACAGCACTGGCAACCACACCTTATGCCGAGGCCGTCGGGGCATACCTGATCTCGGCTACCGCCTTTGTGCTGCTGGGCCTGTCGGGTTGGTTCGAGCGCGTTATCCGTTTGATACCGCCAGGCGTGGCTGCCGGGCTGCTGGCCGGCATCCTGCTGCAATTCGGCACTGGCGCCTTCGGCGGCTTGAGCGTCGATCCGCTGCTGGCGGGACTGCTGATCGCCGCCTATCTGGTGTTCAAGCGCTTTTCCGCGCGCTATGCGGTGGTGGGCATCCTGGTGCTGGGATTGGTATTCCTGCTGGCGCAGGGCCGCGTCGATCTGTCGGGACTGAGCCTGAAACTGGCCGCGCCGGTGTTCACCATGCCCGCGTTCTCGCTCAACGCCTTGTTGAGCGTGGCGTTGCCGCTGTTCCTCATTACCCTGACCGGGCAGTACATGCCGGGCATGCTGGTATTGCGCAATGACGGCTTCAAGACCAGCGCCAACCCCATCGTGACCATCACGGGCCTGGGTTCTCTGCTGATGGCGCCGTTCGGTTCGCACGCCTTCAACATCGCGGCGATCACCGCCGCCATCTGCACGGGCCGGGAGGCACACGAAGACCCGTCCAGGCGTTGGATCGCGGGGATGGCCGCTGGGGTGTTCTACGTTCTGATCGGCGTGTTCGGGGTGACGTTGGCCGCGGTCTTCATGGCCTTCCCGGCGACCTTCATCACCACGCTGGCGGGCCTGGCCCTGCTGGGGACGATCGGCGGCAGCCTAGCCACCGCCATGTCCGATGCCAGGACCCGGGAAGCCTCACTGATCACGTTTCTGGCGGCCGCCGCCAACATCACCCTGCTGGGCATTGGCGGGGCGTTCTGGGGGTTGGTGCTAGGGCTGGCGGCGCATGCTGTGCTCAACGGGCGGGTGCTGCTGCGGGTACGTACATCGGTCATTACGCCTACGCCTGCAAACGAGAGGGTGAAGTGATGACCGAGGCTTTCAACACACGGACTGACGGTTACGCCAACCGTGCCGAATTCGAGGAATCTCCCATGCAGACGACCGCCCCTCACCTGATGCGCGCCTACGCCCGCCAACCTGTCTCTTTCGTGCGCGGTAACGGCGCGCGGCTCTGGGACGATCAGGGTGTGGAGTACCTAGATGCCATTGCCGGTGTCGCGGTTACCAGCCTGGGTCATGCCCACCCGGAAATCGCGGCCGTCATCGCCGAACAGGCCGGGGCGCTGCTGCACACTTCCAACGTGTTCCGCATCGACTGGCAGGAGCAGTTGGGGGAACGCCTGTGTGCGCTGACCGGGATGGAAAGCGCCTTCTTCTGCAACTCGGGTGCGGAAGCCAACGAAACCGCCCTCAAGTTGGCCAGGCTGCATGCCCATCGCAGGCAGGTGGCACGACCGCAGATCCTAGTCATGGGCAACGCCTTCCATGGCCGCACGCTGGCCACGCTCGCCGCCACAGACAACGCGGCCAACCAGCAGGGTTTCGGGCCGTTGCTGCCTGGCTTTCTGCGTGCTCCCTACGGTGATATCAGCGCGGTACGCCAGGCGGCAGAACAATCCCCGGACATCGTGGCGGTGTTGATCGAATCTGTACAGGGCGAGGGCGGCATTCGGGTGGCCAGTGCCGAATACTTGCGCGAACTGCGCGCTTTATGCGACCAGAGGGACTGGTTGCTGATGCTCGACGAGATCCAGGCCGGCATGGGGCGCACCGGCGCGTGGTTCGGATACGCGCACGCGGGCATCTCACCGGATGTGGTGACCCTGGCGAAAGCGCTGGGCAATGGCTTTCCCATCGGCGCGTGCCTGGCGCGCGGTATTGCGGCAGACCTGTTCTCGCCGGGCCAGCACGGCTCGACCTTCGGCGGCAATCCGCTGGCTTGCCGGGTGGCCTGCACCGTCCTCGACATCATGGCCCGTGACAGGATGCCCGAGCGCGCCATGGTGCTGGGCGCTCGCTTGCTGGTGGGCCTGCGCAAGGCGCTGGCAGGTCACCCGCACGTCCTCGCCATTCGCGGCCTGGGACTGATGGTGGGTATCGAACTGGACCGGCCCTGCAAGGAACTAGTTGGGCGCGCGCTGGCTGAGCAGCGCCTGCTCATCACCGTGACCCGAGACACCGTGATCAGGCTATTGCCACCATTCGTTTGCGACGAGCGTCAGATTGACGACATCGTGGTGCGTGTAGCGCGCCTGCTTTCATCGGACCTGGTTGATTGCGAGGTTTGGTCTGTTCCGGCTCAGCCGATGGACATCACCGTATGACGTCCAACCCCAACCGCTATCCGCCCGACCAGGACGCACACCATGTATGACACTTCTGTTGCCCTCGCCGATTTCGACCCGGAACTTGCCCTGGCAGTCCACCACGAAGCGCGCCGTCAGGAGGATCATGTCGAACTGATCGCCTCCGAGAACTACGCGAGCCCTTTGGTGATGGCCATCCAGAATTCGGTGTTCACCAACAAGTACGCCGAGGGTTACCCAGGCAAGCGCTACTACAGCGGCTGCGAGCATGTGGACGTGGCCGAACGCTTAGCCATCGAGCGGCTCAAGGTGCTATTCGACTGTGATTGGGCCAACGTCCAGCCCCATGCCGGCGCCCAGGCCAACGCAGCCGTGTTTCTGGCGCTGGCCAACCCCGGCGATACCGTGATGGGCATGAACTTGGCTCAGGGTGGCCACCTGACCCACGGTAACCCATCCAACTTCTCCGGCCGCCATTACAAGATCGTGCCTTATGGACTCGACCCCCTAACCGGGCTGATTGACTACGACGAGATGGAGCGCATCGCGATGCAGGCACGGCCGAAACTGCTGATCGGCGGCTTCTCCGCCTATTCGCGGCACAAGGACTGGGCACGCATGCGCGCCATCGCCGACAGGGCGGGTGCCATCTTCTGGGTGGACATGGCCCATGTCGCCGGCCTGGTGGCGACAGGCGAGTATCCTGACCCGTTGCCCCACGCTCACGTGGTCACCAGCACCACCCATAAGACCCTGCGCGGCCCGCGTGGCGGTATCATTCTCTCGAAAGGGCAGGACGAGGGCCTTTACAGAAAGCTCGACTCCGCCGTATTCCCCGGCGTCCAGGGCGGGCCGCTGATGCATGTTATCGCCGCCAAGGCGGTGGCGTTCAAGGAGGCGCTGCAACCTGCATTCAAGGCCTACCAGCGCCAGGTGGTGGCGAACGCTCGCGCCATGGCCGCCGTGATCCAGCAGCGCGGCCACAAAATCGTTTCGGGCGGTACCGACAATCACCTGATGCTGATCGACCTGTCCGCCAGGCCCTACACCGGTAAGGATGCGGACGCGGCGCTGGCCGATGCCTGGATCACCACCAACAAGAACAGCGTGCCGGGCGACCCGCGTTCGCCGTTTGTGACCTCTGGCGTGCGCATCGGCACGCCCGCCGTGACCACGCGCGGCTTCGGCGTGGCCGAGTGCGAGGAACTGGCCGGCTGGTTGTGCGACGTGCTGGATGCATTGGAAACCGGTGGTGTTGGATTAATTGCCGTGCGGGATCGAGTAAGACAGCAGGTGGCGGATCTGTGCCGTCGCCATCCCGTCTATCGATAGGTAATCACTGACGGCAATGCGGCGCCTGCGTACTACCTCGTTGTAGGTGAGAGACGCAACGCCGACCTAGACAGCGTCTTCCTGTTTTTCGGACAGTTGCGCCTCGGTCGCAGCCATCAGTGCCGCGGCCGAGCAACCCAGCCCCTTCGCGATCCGCAGGATCAACACCAGCGTGGGCATGTGCTCGCCGCGCTCGATCTTGCCCATGTGCGACCGGGCGATGCCCGCTTGTTCCGCGAGCACCTCCTGCGCCAGCCCCTGCGCGGACCGGGCCTCGCGCACGGCAACGCCGAAAGCGCGCGCTGGCTCGCTTTCATAGGTTCTTGTTCCCGCAGGTCTCCCGCGTTGCACCGATCGCTTCTGCATCAACAGAAGCGTTACGTGCCAAGCGAATTTAAACCACGTTAAACTTATCTCATTGACCGATGGCACGCGGTTTTCTCCAGTGTCGGCGTTGTGCAGGTGACACGATGATCGCTTCCGATCCTTTGAACATTGCCCTGTCGGACTGCCTGGCCTATCCCCGGTTGTCGATACCGATGGCGGAACATCGTCGGCGCTATCCGGACAACCCGATTCGTCTTCACGAACAGCGCTTGGAGGATCAGCATCGAGGACTGCTCGCGGGGGCTTTCGAGGCAGGCCTCTGCCAATCGCCCGCAGCACCCGAAGGCATCGAAGTCCGACCCGTCTGGCGCGACGCGCTGGCATTGGCCGTGTCGGCCCACCACCCCTTGCTGGCCTTCGCGTCAGTGTCCCTGGAGCAGGCGGCCGACCACCCTTGGATCGCCCTGGATGGGCGCGACTGTGCTGGATACTGCGGGCAGATCGACTCACTGCTGACGGTGGCCGGCGTCGTCCCCTCGACCGTCATGACGGCCACATCGTTCGGGTTGATGATGACCTTGGTGGCCGCCGGCTACGGTGTCTGCCTGGCACCCGCCGCCCGCATCGAGGGCCATCGTGCCCTTGGCGTTGTCCAGCGTCCCTTGCAAGAGGGCGCGCTGATGCTCACCACGTACTTCCTGAGCCGTCGAAATACGGACAGCACCCGCCTGGAGCCGTTCTTCCAAGCGCTCCAGGCAAGCGCCTGACCGAACTTCGGCGCGACCCTGGCTCGATCAGTCTCCGGGCGTCACTTCGGCGGCATCGGCAGCGACGGCTTCGCGCACCAGCCGCTGCACGCTTTGCCGGACCTGCTCAGGGAACTCGGTCGTCACGGCTGGCTCGCTCGCCTGCATGCACTGTGCGGCCACCAGCCGCGCGGCAAGGTGCAGGTTCGTTGGATTAACGGCTTCGATGGCCGGCCGTGTCCCGAGAGCCTCGTACGAGCGCAGGAGTGCGTAGTAGATGTCCCAGGTGTCGATGCCCCGTGGCAGTTGCTTCAGGACGGACTGGACCAGCCTGCGCTTGAGCGGATCGAGCTGCCAGTCCGGCACGCGCTGCCCGCGGTGTCCCATGTGGATCGACAGCAGGTTGCCGGCCTGGATCTCGTAGGTGATCCAGCGGCGCGACTTGCCCGCGAGCTTGGCGTAGTCCGCCACCGAGAGGTTGTGTGGCGCCTCGAAGGTCTCCAGCACTTGCAGGCGTTCGCGCTGCACCTCCGACAGGCGCGGCCGCGCGTACTCGGGCATGCGCACGGCCGACAGCCGCTGCACCGATGCCGGCGCTTCGGGTTGGTTGGACGTCGGCGCGGTCACGATCAGCTGCGGCGCGGTGAGGTCGACCACCGGCGGCTGCACGGCCGCCTGGCCGGCGATGGTCGGCAGGCCCTGAAGCGTGATGGTCAGATGCCGGCTGGCAACCTCGACCTGGTTCTGCTCGAACAGGTCCAGACGATCGGCCCAGTCCTGCATCATGACGCGGCGCTGCTCGACGTATTCGGCATGGTTGTAGGTCGCGCTGATCTTGTCTGGATCGGCATGCGATAGCTGGGCGTCCACCCATTTCTTCGGGTAGCCGAGTTCGTTCAGCGCCGTCGAGATCGTCGCCCGGATGCCATGCCCTGTGAGTTGGTCCTCGTAGCCCATGCGCTTGAGCGCGGCGTTGAGCGTGTTCTCGCTGATCGGGTTCTTCAGGCACCAGTCGCCTGGGATGAGATGGACCTGGGCCGGCTTGCACTGGTCCAGCAGGTGGCGAACGATCTCCTGCGCCTGCACCGACAGCGGCACGATGTAGGGCGGGATGTCGATGAGGCGCTTGCGCTTCTTCTTGGTCAGCAGCTTGCGCTGCTTGAGCCTGGCCACCGGGATGACCCACAGGCCCCGGTCGAGGTCGAACTGATCGGGCGTGGCGAAGCGCAGCTCGCCGGTGCGTACACCAGTGAGCATCAGCAGCCGGATGCCCAACTGCGTGTTCAGACGCCCGCGGTACTTGCGCAGTGTCTGCAGCATGACCGGCAGCTCGTGCATGCGCAGGAACGGGTTGTGTTCGACCGGCGGCAACGGCAGCGCGACCACTTCCAGGTCTCTGGACGGGTTATCGCCCATGTTGGGAATCGCCACCGTGGCGTAGGTGAACAACTGGGTGAACCAGGTCCTCAGCTTCTCGGCCACCGACAGCGAGCCGCGCTTTTCCACCTTACCGATGCTGTCCAGCAGGTGTGCGCGGGTGATCTCGTAGATGGTCAGGTGCCGCAGCGAGGGGAACACATCTTTCTTGAAGACACGCCCGATCTGTTCCAGGCTGGTCTGCCGTCCTTCCTCCAGCGAGAGCCGGCGATGGGCCAGCCATTGCTCGTAGACGGCCATGAAGGTGTGCTCGCCGGCCAGGACGATCGCGTGCCGCTTGCGCTTGCGTTCGCTGTGGGGATTGATGCCCTTGGCGAGCAGCGAGCGGGCTTCATCGCGAAGCGCACGGGCGTCCTTCAGGGAAAGCGCCGGATAGTTGCCTAGGGTGATGCGCTCACGCTTGCCAAACCACGAATAGCGGAAGTGCCAAGCCTTGGTGCCGATGGCGGAAACGTAGAGATAGAGGCCGTCGAAGTCGGCCAGTGCGTATGGCTTGCCGGTGGACTTGGCCTGCCGGGCCATGAGGTCTGAAAGCATGATCCCAACTCCATGAAGGCGAGTTGAGTGCCATGTTTCCCATCGGACCCCGGCTCCTCCAGCAACAATGCGGCAGGGGAAGTTCGCGCATTGTTTGGGCCACTTTTTGTACCAGTTTGGGCCGGCCGTCAGTGGATTTCGCTGGACGTCACTGGAACGGATTTTCTGGAAAAGCCGAACCGTGACAATGACTTGCAACACTCCATGGACGTCCTTGGAACACCATGGAAAGTCGAAGTGGAGCGGGCGATGGGAATCGAACCCACGTCATGAGCTTGGGAAGCTCAGGTCCTGCCATTGAACGACGCCCGCCTTGGTTGAGCCATTGTCGAATCATGCATTTCTTCGCTAGATGCTTGTTTTCTTGAGAGCTTCACGGCGCGTTTGCCGCAAAACCTCAACTTGGCACCCAGCGAAATCTATCTGCACCTGCAACCTTGGCGTAGGTTCGGGCGTAGGTTTTTGCCTCCTACGTCGCTGGCAATAGAACCTGCGCCATGACTCTGGGTGAGATTCTAGTGCTATTCGATTCGCGGTCTGCAAAGCAGCTTCAGCCAGGCTCGCACCTGCTCGTGAAGGGGTGCGATGAATTGCGATAGGTCACCTCCCAATCGCACAAAACACGGGCCTACCGCTACAAACAGCTCTGCTGGCCTGATGAAGTAGGTGAGGCTCGGGCACTGGCCCGAGATAGCGCTTTGCAGAGGCTGTCTCAGTTCAGGGAGACAAGCGCGGGGGTAGCGCAGGAGTTGATCCGGTCACTGCCCGTCGCAAGGCAGCACTGGCCAAACATGGTCCTGCCGTATCGTCTAAGGTGCGTGCGCTGCTGGAGGGTTTCCGCGATCACCTTGCGCGGAGCGCTCTGGCGCGAATGCTGGGCGAGGTACCAGAGCTTGCCTGGACAGTGCCGCGTGACGTGACCTGTGGCCAAGCTTACGACGTACTCGATAAGCGATGAGACCCTCGGCGGCCAAGCAGCTGCGGGCACAGCTGGGGCAGGCGTGGGACTGGGGCTCGATGCAGGAAAGATCGGTAGGGAGGCGCCGAACTGTTGGCGTAGCCTTCTCAAACGCCAGCTGTGTTCCAAGGGGAAAACCGCCGGGGGGAAGCATGTGGGGTTTCGGCGCCGGGTGCTGTCCCAGGCGGAACCGCGCAAGCTCCTGTCGTGTCCCCGGACGGATATGTCGCAGAGCGCGCTGGATGGCCAGCCCACTGACGTGCATGGTGGCCCTATAGGTTCCGCCCGGCTGTTTGTCATAGACGTTAGTGGCGATGGGTTCGGGTTTCGTGGTCACGATGCCGGTCCTTTCTGCTGCCGCAAGGGCTTGTGACCGGTCATTTCGAGGTTTCCTTTCTGAGAGGGGCAGTCGCCGAAGGGCAGGGCATCGTCGCGGTGGTGGTCTTTGGGCAACTACCAATGCATCAAGCTCATGCTAGAAGGCCTGAGTCCGGTGCAGTACCGAAATCAGGCCTTGAGCCGCTAACTTCCAACCGTCCAACTTCATGGGGTCAGTTCAAAGCGGGCTTCGTCGTTTCAATGGTGCACTTGACAAAGCTGTAGGGTGCAAGCGCGCTGCCAGGCTTCCGACGGATTCCTGGGCTGGCTACACTTTTCTTTCCACAGAGAAGGGAAGTCATGGGCACAGATATCTACGTTTCGACGCTGACCGCCGATCTGGAGCAGCAGTTCATCGACGCGGTCGGACAGAGCCGCAAACTGCACGCTCCATGGGTTTCGCCGCCCAGCACGGCACAGGAGTTCCAGGGCTACCTGGCTCGCGTGCAGGAGCCGTCGGGTGCGGCATTTGTGATCTGGGAGTGGCGCAGCGATGGTTTTGCCGGGGTCGTGCAGATCACGAACATCCTGATGGACCCGTTCCGCTCTGCCCATATCGACTTCTTTGCATTCTCGGGCTTCGAAGGGAAGGGCCTGATGAAGGAGGGCCTCGCGCATGTCGTGAAGCAGGTCTTCAGGACTTCGAAGCTGCATCGGCTGGAAGCCAACATTCAGCCTGAGAACAAGGCAGCCATAGCACTGGTGAAGTCCTGTGGTTTCAAGTTGGAGGGGTTGTCGCCCGCATTCATGAAGGTCGGTGGTCGCTGGCGAGATCACGAACGCTGGGCGCTGTTGTCCGCGTAGTCGCTGCCCGGATCCGTCAGCGCCTGAGGGTTCTCCATGAACTGGTCTCGCAAAGGACGCAGCACCTTGTCATCCTGGGAAGTGACGAGACGTCGAAGAAGGTAAAGCACACCGAGGTGCAGACAAGGCCTAACAGTGGGCTTGTTCTTGCCTGACGTATCCCCCGAAAACAGCTGGACAGCGTCCGGAACTACAGGGGCGAGATCTGCGGCGCGACAAACGCAAAAAAGCCGCATAGGTGCTGAGATGACAGGCGAAGGCGCTCGTTACAATGGAACTCCATGGTTCACTGCACTCTCACCACTACCATCTCCACGACCGCTTCCTGCGGACCGTGTGAAGTGCCGTGAGTCCCAGTTGAACCACTTCCCAGGCCCGCCAGCGATGGACAGGGCCCTTTTTTTTGCCCTTGCGTCGCCGGCACCACGCAAGGAGTTGTTCTCATGTTTGCTCTGTTAGTCCTCGATGTTCAGGTCGGCCTGGTCCGAGGCCCTGAACCCATGTGGCGCTGCACCGAGGTGCTGGACACCATCAACACCTTGATGGCACAGGCCCGCCGTGCGGGAGCGCCAGTTTTTCTGGCTCGTCACATCGGTCCCGTGGGAACGCCCATTGGCCCAGGCAGCCCACTGACCCAACTCGCACCCGAACTGCAACTGGACGGCAGTGAGGTTGTGTTCGAAAAACACCGCCCAAGCGCCTTTGCAGGCACCGATCTGTTGCAGCAGCTTCAAGCACGCAACGTGACCGGCCTGGTCATCACCGGCATGAAGACTCAGTACTGCGTGGACACCAATTGCCGGGTCGCTCGCGATCTGGGCCTTGATGCCGTCCTTATTGCGGATGGACATACTTGTGCCGACACCCCCCAGCTTGCAGCGCAGAAGATTGTGGAACACCACAACGCGACGCTGGCAGGGGCGTTTTGCGCGGTCATGCCCGCAAACGCCTGGGATTTCTCGGCACCGGTTCACACCTGATCTGCTGAAGTCCGCCCATATTGAGGCACACGCTAGCGATTGCAGCGCCATTTGTCTTTCAGACCACCGGGCCATGGGCCAATGCCGACGGCCTGGTCCTGCCTTGCGCTGATTCCCTGACCTGTGCTTGTCCGACAAGGGCGTGCCTGGGCGGCACCCATGCTTGAGGCCATGAACACACCTCCTCCCAACACCCCTGGCCAAGTGCCCACGTCGTCGTCCCGCAACCGGTTCGCCACCAAGCGGACCATGTACATCGCCGCAGCCGTCGTGGCCGTGGCGCTGATGATGGTGTTTGCGCCCTGGTAGGCGCGATCCACTGTCATGGTCCCGCCCATGCCCGAAAGGGCATGAGAAAGCCCGCCATTTGGCGGGCTGTCGTTTTGGGGAATCGCTTGCCTCAGTGCGCAGGGTGCGCCGTCGGTGCTTGCGCCGTGGGGAGTCGGGCCAGCTTCTGCGAGCAATCGCTGCACACGTGCCACGCATGGAATTGGCGGGCGCCTGTGGCGGGCTTTTCCTGTTCGCACTGCATGCAGAAGACGGCGGGGGCCAGGTCCAGGAGCCGGATCGGCTCTCTGCCTTTCTTGGGACTACGCATAGCTCTCCTTCAAAGTGTTGCTCCTCGGTATCCATTGGGCGCCGGGTTGGAAAAGGCGGTCGTCAGCGGGCGCGCCAAGGCGCAGCAGAAGCCGGCGCCATCGAGGGTGCGTGTTCAACTTACAGCCAGGCCGTCTCACGGTTGTGACTTTTGCATGACCGTGTGGGGAAGGCGCCGCAGCTGTTTGACAGCGTGCTTCGGGCAGCCCTAGAATTTTTGCTCCCATCCCTGCGACCATTGCGAGCCTGACATGAACCTGTGACGCCTTCGGACCTTCGTCCGACCAATCCCCCGAAGCCCTTTGCCGGCCGACGGCGGACGCCTGCGTCACCTCCTGCCTGTTCGTTGATTGCTCTGCGTTTCCTGAACGCAACCCGGCGTCGCCGTGCGGCCTCCTTTCGGAATTTTTGAAAGAGTGCCCATGACGGAATCCATCGATATCCTTGCCCACAACACGGCCGCCTGGAACCAGCAGGCTGCCAAGTCCTGCGACTGGTCGCGCCCGGTCGACAGCGCCGAAATAGCACGGGCCCGCGCCGGAAGCTGGCAGGCGCGGCTCACGCCAGGCCCCTTGCCTGCCGGCTGGCTGGAGGATGTACGCGGCCTGCGCATCCTCTGCCTTGCCAGCGGCGGCGGCCAGCAGGCGCCCATTCTTGCTGCGGCGGGCGCCCAGGTCACCGTCTTCGACGCCTCAGCCGGCCAGCTTGCGCAGGACCGGCACGTGGCCGAGCGCGAAGGCCTTGCGCTGACCTGCGTGCAGGGCGATATGCGCGATCTGGGGGTCTTTGCAGACGCCAGCTTTGATGTGATCTTTCACCCCATCTCCAACCTCTACGTGCCCGATGTGCGGCCCGTGTGGCGTGAATGCGCGCGGGTGCTGACGACGGGCGGGCGTCTTCTGTCCAGCTTCTGGAATCCGGTGGTCTTCGTGGAGGACCGTGATCCTGCATTGCGCGAGCAAGGACTCGTGCGGCCCGCCTGGCGTCTGCCGTATTCCGATGTGGCGGATTTGCCGCCCGAGGCGATTGCGGCCAAGCGCGAGCGCAACGAGGCCCTGGTGTTCGGCCATACGCTGGCCGATCAGATCGGGGGGCAGTTGGATGCGGGGCTTGTGCTGACGGGCTTCCACGAGGACTGGCAGCCCCACGCCCGTTTTGTGATCGAGAAGTTCGTGCCGACCTTCATTGCGACACGTTCGATGAAGGTCTGAACGCGCTACCTACGGCCTGGACCGGCCTTGCCGCGCTCAGGTGCGCAAGGCCGGTATCCAGGTCTGTTGCTGGGCGGGTTCTGCCACGGGCTGCGCCGGTTGCGGTCGGGGAGCAGGGCCTTTGGCCTGGGGCGATGGCTGGGCCTGCCGCACCTGCTCGGCGCCGGACTTGGCCAGCAGCAGCATCACGGCCATGCAGATCAACGTCAGCAAGAGCACCACGCAGATGGGGCCCAGATCCACGGAGGCGATGTCCAGCCCCTTCAGCGACTGCCAGCGTTCTGAGCGTATTTCCAGCGGTTCTTCGGGATCGGCCATGACACCTCCACTGCGTTGAGTGTGCCTCCATGCTAGGCGCAAGTGAGCATGCAAACAATATGGGAACTTCGCCAGGATGCGAGGGTATACCGCAGGCAGCTACTTGACCCACATCAATTGCGCCGCCACGGCCAGGGCGATGGCCAGCAGCACCAGCAGCACCAGCCTTGCCACGATGGTGACCGCCTTGCGGCGCGCTGCTTTGCGGGTGTTGCGCGGACGAGGTGGGGTAGGCGGCGGCTGCGTGGCATCCAGGGCTGCAATTCTTTCCAGCCAGTCCTGGGTTGTTGGCAGGGCAGTGGCGGGCGGTGACGAGGACGGGGACGAACCGGGCTTGCCGCGGTTCATGGCTCCAGCTCCTGCCGCATCTCTTCCAGCACCTCCAAGGCGCCCTGGATCATGGCCTGCCTGTGCTCCAGCGCAGCCTTCTGGGTCTGCAGCCGTTCCAGCTGCTCGGCTACCTGCGCCTCGTCGGCCCGCAGCTTCTTCAGCCGCTCCTGTATGGCCTCCATTTCCGGGGCGCTCATCTGCCAATCCTCCAGCATGCGAAGGGCGTGGCACGTGGCCCGGTCCCTTCTCACAATTCACACGATGCCGGCAATTATCTGTGCGTCTTAGCGACTGGCTATGAATGAATTGATATAGATTGTCATCGGCTGGCGCAGAAGGGGGCCGAAAGCTTGCCGCTGCACGCGCACGGTGCTGCGCAGATCAGAGCAGCGCAGTTCAATGCGCGAGGAATTTGAGAAAGATCCGCCCCTGCCGCGTTCTGACCTCGGTCCCTTCGATAAAGCCCATCAGTCTGGCCGAGCCGTCCATGGAGTACAGCGCCGGCCCATCGATGCGGTAGATGAGCCTGGTCCCGCACCGGACGAATTCATCGCCTTCGACACGCCCGATTTCGTGTCCGCGCCCATCAAGCACAGTCCACGAGCGTCCTGCAATCATGGCCTCACCCGGCGGTTGCCGGTCCCCAAGTAAAAGCGTCAATCTAAGGAACGCTGGGCGTCTGAGTCTGAGCGAATCTGAGCAGTTGTGCAAAGCCGGGCCACCGATGCCTCGGGTGGCACCCTGCGCAAATTCGTGTGCGCCCGGCCCAAGCCGCATCACGCCGGCCAAAAGAAGCTGGCTGCGGTCTAGGGGCACTGCGCGCTTGGGCGCTTGAGTGGTGCGCAGGCAAGTAGAATTGTTTCATATCAAAGACATGCTGCTCTGAAAGTTGCAGCGACCGGGCCCGCTTGGCGGGCCTTGTGCATGGGGTGCCGTCCCGCAGCCTGTATCTGGGTGCATGTCCTGATTCTCTGTGGGCCCGGCCTGCGATCCAATCTCGCGCATGGGGCTGAGCCTTCTCGTCAAATTGCTCTCATTTATGAAGTTCTGCTGTCGCCAACCGGATGCGCCTGTGGCATTGCCTTGCGGCTTGCCTGGGGTCAGTTCCGTCCGGTGGACGCTGCGCTGCGGAGGGCGGAGGTGAACGAGCAGGCGCTGTACGATCTGGCCCCCGTTCTGGAGCTGATGCTGCTGGGCCTGTTGCTGGCGCTGGGACCCTTGGCCTGGGTGTGGCTGCGCAACCGCAACGGTGGCTCGCTCAAGCGGCTGCAGGCACTGTCGGTGCTGACGCTGTTCCTGACTTTCGACCTGGTGCTGTTCGGCGCCTTTACGCGCTTGACCGATTCCGGCCTGGGCTGCCCTGACTGGCCGGGCTGCTATGGCAGCGCCAGCCCCATGGGCGCCCGCGCGCAGATTGCCGAGGCGCAGGCCGCCATGCCCACCGGGCCGGTGACGCATGGCAAGGCATGGATAGAGATGGTCCACCGCTATCTGGCCACCACCGTGGGCGTGCTCATCATCGCCATGACCATCATGGCCTGGCGGCGTGCGCGCCGCCAGGGCAGGGCGGGTGGCGCCCAAGGCGTGGAAGGCGCACGGCGGGGGGCCATGAGCCCCTGGTGGCCCACGCTGGCGCTGTTCTGGGTCTGCCTGCAGGGTGCCTTTGGCGCCTGGACCGTGACCATGAAGCTGTTTCCGGCCATCGTGACCCTGCACCTGCTGGGCGGCACGGGCCTGCTGGCCTTGCTGTGCGTGCCCGCCGTGGGGCTGAGCCGGGAGGCACGCCAGCAGCAGGCAACGGTGATTTCCCCGGGCCTGCGTGCTCTGCTGTGGCTGGGCCTGGGCTTGCTGGTGCTGCAGGTGGCACTGGGTGGCTGGGTCAGCACCAACTATGCGGTGCTGGCCTGCAGCAGTTTTCCGACCTGCCAGGGCAGTTGGTGGCCGGCCATGGATTTTTCGCAGGCGCTGCAGATCTGGCGTCCGCTGGGCCTGCTGCAGGACGGCAGCAACATCAGCCTTGCGGGCCTCACGGCCATCCACTATCTGCACCGCCTGGCGGCCTATGTGGTGGTGGCCGCGCTGGCCGGGCTGTGGTGGCGTTTGGGTGAAGTGCCCGCACTGGCGTTGCAGCGCCGCGTGCTGGGTGCGTTTTTGGTGCTGCAGGTGCTGACAGGCCTGTCGAACGTGGTGCTGGACTGGCCGCTGGTGGCTGCAGTGCTGCATACGGGTGGCGCAGCCGCGCTGGTGACCGTGATTGTTTGGTGCCTGGCGGCCAGTCGCCCGGGCACGCTGCGGGCCGGGTTGCCGGTTGCCCGTGGAGAGATTGCATGAGTAAACAAGCTTCCCTGAGTGTCGAGTCCTCACGCTGGACGCAGTTCTATGCCCTGACCAAGCCGCGCGTGGTGCAGCTGATCGTGTTCTGCGCGCTGATCGGCATGGTGCTGGCCGTGCCGGGCTGGCCCAACGCCGACCAGTGGCTGCACATGGCGCTGGCCTGCCTGGGCATCTGGCTGGTGGCGGGCGCCGCAGCGGCCTTCAACTGCCTGGTGGAGCGCCATATCGATGCGCGCATGAAGCGCACCTCCTGGCGGCCCACGGCGCGCGGGGAGCTGACCAGCCAGCAGGCCCTGGCCTTCTCGGCCATCCTGTGCACGCTGGGTGCGCTGGTGCTGCTGCTGTGCACCAATCCGCTGACCATGTGGCTGACGCTGGCCACCTTCGTGGGCTATGCCGTGATCTACACGGTGATCCTCAAGCCCGCCACGCCGCAGAACATCGTGATCGGCGGCGCCTCCGGCGCCATGCCGCCCGTGCTGGGCTGGGCCGCGATGACGGGCCAGGTCGGACCCGAGGCGCTGATCCTGTTTCTCATCATCTTCCTGTGGACGCCTCCGCATTTCTGGGCGCTGGCGCTGTACCGCGTGGAGGACTACCGCCAGTCGGGCCTGCCGATGCTGCCCGTCACGCATGGCAGCGAGTACACGCGGCTGCAGATCCTGCTGTACACGGTGATCCTGTTCGCAGCCTGCATGCTGCCCTTCATGTACGGCATGAGCTCCTGGCTGTACCTGGTGGTGGCCGTGGTGCTGAGCGTGGGCTTTTGCGGCTATGCCTTCGCGCTGTGGCGCAATTACTCGGACGAGCTGTCGCGCAGGACTTTCCGCTTCTCGCTGGTGCATCTGAGTGTGCTGTTCCTGGCACTGCTGATCGATCACTACCTCTGGCTGGGCTGATGGCCTGAGGGCCATGGCCGCGCAATGACAAACCGGGCCCTTGAGGCCCGGTTTGTCTTGGTGCCTGCCGTCTTACTTGATCTGCCGCTTTTCCAGCTTGCGCGCCAGCGTGCGCCGGTGCATGCCCAGGCGGCGTGCGGCCTCGGAGATGTTGAAGTCGCTCTCGGCCAGGGTTTCGTGGATGTGTTCCCACTCCAGTGTCTTGATGGAAGTGGGGTTGCGCGACAGCTCCACGTCGGTGCGGCCTTCGAGGCGGCCGAAGGCGGCCTCGATGTCGTCGGTGTTGGACGGCTTGGCCAGGTAGTGGCAGGCGCCGAGCTTGACGGCCTCCACGGCCGTGGCAATGCTGGCATAGCCGGTGAGCACGACGATCAGCGCCTCGGGGTTGTGCTGGTGCAGCATCTGCACGCAGCTCAGGCCCGAGGCATTGCCGGCCAGCTTGAGGTCCATGACGGCGTATTGCGGCGAATGCGTCTGCAGCAGCTCGCGCACTTCCTCGGCGCTGGCGGCCTGCAGCACGCGGTAGCCGCGCCGCTCGAACGATCGCGTCAGCGTGCGTGCAAACGTTGCATCGTCTTCAACCAGCAGCAGGAGGCGGGAGCTGTCCATGGGCGATTCGGGTTCCTGTGGGCGCCGCTTCAGGCGCCGGGTTCAATGGCAATCGATGACAGGGGCAGGCGGATCTCCACCTCGCTGCCCCTGGGCGGGGTGTTCCTCACCTGAACGCGTCCGCCCAGCGAGCGCGCCACGTTGAGCACCAGGAACAGGCCCAGTCCGCGGCCCGGGCGCTCCGTCTTGGTGGAGATATGGCGCTGGCCCAGCTGCTCCAGCACGGCAGGTGCAAAGCCGGGACCCTTGTCGCGCACGGTGATGCACAGCATGCCGGTGCGCACGGACAGGTGCAGCGCCACATGGCCGGGAGATGCCTCGGCGGCATTGTCGAGCACATTGCAAACCATTTGCTGCAACGCGGTATCCGAAAGAATGGGGAAGTCCTCTTCGGCCTGGACATAGTCGAAACGCTCTACCGCATGGCGTGACTGCCATTGGGCGACCACTCCATCCATGAAGGCATGCAAGGTCGTGGCCTGGGGAGCGTCGGCGCGGGTTTCGCCGGCGGACATGAGCACGCTGGAGACGATGGATTTGCAGCGCAGCAGCTGCTGCTGCATCTCCTGCAGGTCGGCGAGCAGATCGGGATCTTGCGTGATGACGGGCATGCGCTGCCAGTCGCCCAGGATGACGGACATGGTCGACAGCGGCGTGCCCAGCTCGTGCGCCGCGCCCGTGGCCAGCAGGCCCATGCGCACGATGTGCTCTTCCTCGCTGGCGCGCTGGCGCATGTTGGCCAGCCGCGCGTCGCGCCGTCGCAGGTTGGAGACGATGCGGCGCAGGAAGACCACCAGCAGCACCGTGGTCAGCCCGAAGCTGATCAGGATGCCGCTCACGTACAGGCCGGGCAGCCCGTCCGGTCCCGCCGCGCCAATGGGCAGGGGCCAGTGCACGATGGCCAGCACCAGGGTGCACAGCGATGTGCTGGCAACGATGATCCAGGCGTGCACGGGCCTGAGCAGCACGGCGCCCAGAATGCCCTGCAGCAGGAACAGGTAGATGAAGGGATTGCTGGCGCCGCCGCTCAGATATAGCTGTATGGCCAGGGCGAGCACGTCGGCCAGCAGGGCCAGGAACAGGTTGCGCGCCGAGATCTGGCGGCGGTGGCTGCGGTACCAGTAGATGTAGCCGAGGTTGGTGAACACGCTGGCCATCAGCACCAGGGCCATGGCCGGCAGCGGCAGGTTGATGCCGAAGCCGTAGTGCACCAGGGAGATGGTGATCACCTGCCCGACCACGGCAAACCAGCGCAGCTGTATCAGCAGCTGCATGTTCTGGCGTTCGGTGGTGCGCTCGACGCGGAACAGGGACTCTGAAGGCGAATTCACGCGGGCGATTGTGCGCTACCGCAGGCAGCCGTGGCGCGGCAGGGTCTTGTAGAGGACTGAAGAAAAAGGGCCACCGATGTCATCGATGGCCCCATTGCCTGCGCAAGGCGGTTCTATGGCTTGCCGGCCGGCTGCTGGTCATTGCGCCTGACCAGCCAGGCGGCACCGACCACCATCAGCGCCAATCCGTACCAGGTCAGTGCGTAGACCATGTGGCTGTTGGGAAAGCGGATCACGGTCATGCCCGGGCGCGGCCAGGTGCCGTCCGCCACGGGCTGGCCGGGCAGGCCGGCGTCGATGAAATAGGGCGCTGCCTTGCCAAGGCCCTGGGCCTGTGCAATGGCCGCCACATCGCGCGAGAACCAGCGCTGCTGAGCAGGATCGTTCTCGCGCAGAAAACCGCCGCGCGGCTCGCTGATGCGCAGCAGGCCGGACACCGTTACCTGGTCCTGGGATGCCTGCCCGGGCTGCGCCTGCCAGCGTGCGCGCTGCTCCGTGGGGATGAAGCCCCGGTTGACCAGCACCTGGCTGCCATCGTCCAGCTGCAGCGGCGTCAGCACCCAGAAGCCTGCTCCCAGCTCGGTCACGGCCTGGGTCAGCACGGTCTTGCCTGTCAGCCATTGGCCGCTGGCCTGCACAGCGCGGTATTCATGGTCTGCGGCCGTGATCTGCGGCCATTCGGCGGGCGGGGGCAGGGCAGCGGGCGCGGCGTGCACGCGCTGCTCCACGCGCTCTATGAGATCCAGCTTCCAGGCGCGGCGCTGCACCTGCCAGCTGCCCAGGAAGATGAAGCCCAAAAACAAGGCGATGCCCACCGAGATGAGCATCGCCTGAGCGAGTGGGCCGCGCCGGCGCGATGCGCCTGCGCGGCTGGAGGGCCCGGAGTTTCCGGATGCGGTCAAGGCGTGACCACGGCCGGTGCCGTCTGCGCCGCAGGATCGGCCGGCATGGTGTGCTGGGGCATCATGTTGGTGTTCATGTGGAACATGACCCACAGCGTGCCTGCGATGCCGATGGCCACGAAGACCACGGTGAAGATGGTGGACAGCAGGGTCCAGCCGCCTTCGATCTTGCCGTTCATGTGCAGGAAGAAGACCATGTGGACCAGGATCTGCACCACGGCGAAGCCGCCGAGCACCATCACGGCCGTCGAGCGGTCCGAGATGATGTTGCCCATCACCAGCCAGAACGGAATGGCCGTCAGGATGATCGAGAGCACGAAGCCCCACATGTAGCCCGAGAACGTGCTGTGCGGGCCGGCATCGTGGTGGTGGTCGTCATGGCCGTGATGGTCGTGGTGACCGTGGCCGGCGTGGATGTCGTGTGCAGCCATTTACAGCACCCCCATCAGATAAACAAAAGTGAAGACGCCGATCCAGACCACGTCCAAGAAGTGCCAGAACATCGACAGGCACATCAGGCGGCGGTTGTTCTCGTGCGTCAGGCCGTGCTTGTTGATCTGGATCATCAGCGTGACCAGCCAGATCAGGCCGAAGGTCACGTGCAGGCCGTGGGTGCCCACCAGCGTGAAGAACGAGGACAGGAAGGCGCTGCGCTGAGGGCCAGCGCCCTCGTGCAGCAGGTGGGAGAACTCATAGAGTTCCAGGCCCAGGAAGCACAGGCCGAACAGGCCGGTGATGGCCAGCCACATCTGCGTGCCGCCCAGCTTGCCCTGCTGCTTTTGCAGCATGGCGAAGCCGAAGGTGATGGACGACAGAAGCAGGAAGGCCGTGTTCATCGCCACCAGGGGCAGGTCGAACAGCTGGGCGCCCGTGGGGCCTGCAGCGTAGTTGCGGCCCAGCACGCCATAGGTGGCGAACAGCGCTGCAAAGATCAGGCAGTCGCTCATCAGGTAGAGCCAGAAGCCCAGAGCGGTGCCGTTTTCGGGATGGGGCTCCTCGGCGAGGTGGTACTCACGCGGGGCCAGGGCGGCAGCGCCGCCTGCGGTGTAACGGATATCAGACATGACGTGCCAGCTGTTGTGTGCGCAGTTCTTCCGTGGCCGCGACTTCCGCGGCGGGGATGTAGTAGTCGCGCTTGTAGTTGAACGTGTGGATGATCGACGCCAGCACGGTGGCGGCGAAGGACACGATGGCCAGGGGCCACATGTGCCAGATCATCGCGAAGCCGAAGACCGTGGACAGCGCAGCGATCACGACACCGGCGCCGGTGTTGGCGGGCATGTGCACGGGCTTGAAGCCGGTCAGCGGACGCTGGTAGCCGTGCTTCTTCATATCCCACCAGGCATCGATCTCATGCACCACGGGCGTGAAGGCGAAGTTGTACTGGGGCGGGGGCGAGGATGTGGCCCACTCCAGCGTGCGGCCTTCCCATGGATCGCCGGTTTCGTCACGCAGCTGGTCGCGCTTGAAGTAGCTGACCACGAGCTGCATCAGGAAGCTGCCGATGCCCAGGGCCACCAGGCCTGCGCCGCAGGCGGCGATGATGAACCAGATCTGCAGCGAGGGGTCCTCGAAGTGGTTGGCGCGGCGCGTCACACCCATGAGGCCCAGCACGTACAGCGGCGTGAAGGCCACCCAGAAGCCGACCAGCCAGAACCAGAACGAGCACTTGCCCCAGAACTCGTCGAGCTTGTAGCCGAAGGCCTTGGGGAACCAGAAGTTGATGCCGGCGAACACGCCGAACACCACGCCGCCGATGATCACGTTGTGGAAGTGGGCGATCAGGAACAGGCTGTTGTGCAGCACGAAGTCGGCCGGGGGAACGGCCAGCAGCACGCCGGTCATGCCGCCGATGGCGAAGGTGCACATGAAGCCTACGGTCCACAGCATCGGCACGGTGAAGCGGATGCGGCCGCGGTACATGGTGAACAGCCAGTTGAAGATCTTGGCGCCCGTCGGGATCGAAATGATCATCGTCGTGATGCCGAAGAACGTGTTCACGCTGGCGCCCGAGCCCATGGTGAAGAAGTGGTGCAGCCACACCAGGTAGGACAGGATGGTGATACACACCGTCGCGTACACCATGGAGGTGTAGCCGAACAGGCGCTTGCGGCTGAAGGTCGAGACGATCTCGGAGAAGATGCCGAAGCACGGCAGGATCAGGATGTAGACCTCGGGGTGGCCCCAGATCCAGATCAGGTTCACGTACAGCATGGGGTTGCCGCCCAGGTCGTTCGTGAAGAAGTTCGTGCCGACGTAGCGGTCCAGCGACATCAGCACCAGGGCTGCTGTCAGGATGGGGAACGAGGCCACGATCAGCGCGTTGGTGCACAGGGCAGTCCAGGTGAAGACGGGCATCTTCATCAGGTTCATGCCGGGTGCGCGCATCTTGATGATGGTCACGATCAGGTTGATGCCCGACAGCGTGGTGCCGACACCGGCCACCTGCAATCCCCAGATGTAGTAGTCAAGCCCGACCCCCGGGTTCTGCGCCCCCAGGTTGGACAGGGCCAGCCAGCCGGAGGTGGAGAACTCGCCCAGGAACAGCGAGATCATCACCAGCACGGCGCCGCCCGTGGTCATCCAGAAGCTGAAGTTGTTCAGGAACGGGAAGGACACGTCGCGGGCGCCGATCTGCAGCGGCACCAGGTAGTTCATCAGGCCGGTCACGAAGGGCATGGCCACGAAGAAGATCATGATCACGCCGTGGGCCGTGAAGATCTGGTCGTAGTGGTGCGGAGGCAGGTAGCCCAGGTTGTCGCCGAAGGCCATGGCCTGCTGCAGGCGCATCATCAGCGCATCTGCGAAGCCGCGCAGCAGCATGACCAGACCGAGGATCATGTACATGATGCCGATCTTCTTGTGGTCGATGCTGCACAGCCAGTCGCGCCACAGCGGGCCCCACAGGCGGAACTTGGTGAGAAGGCCCAGCACGCCGAGGCCGCCGAGCACCACGGCGATGAAGGTCACCAGCACGATGGGCTCATGCGCCATCGGGATGGAGTCCCAGGTGATGCGTCCCAGCAGCCAGTGGGCCTGTGCCGGGGAGGTATGTTCAGACATATCGAGTCTCTTAGGTCGTTTTGGAACGGGCGGTGGGCTGGCCGTCGTCCGCTTCCGCTATCTGCTTATTGCTGTGCGCTGGCGGCCGAGCCGTCGCGCTGGTCCAGGAAGGCCACGACGCGGTCGGCGTTTTGCACCGTGCACACATCCTGGGGCAGGTTCATGCCCACGGCCTTGAGATAGGCTTCACCGCCTGCGGCATCGATGGCCATCATGTGGTGCATGCACATCTTGCCTTCCTCGACGCAGCGGTTGAGCACCTTGTCGTACAGGCCTTCGTCCACGGTGGCGAAGCGCTCGACCGGGTTGCGCTCGCTGGGCTTGACCAGATTCAGGTAGGTGTCGCGGTTCAGGGCCTTGCCTTCGGACTTGGCCTTGGCAACCCACTGCTCGAATTCCTCGTCGCTGAGGCCGTGGAACTTGAACGTCATGCCCGAGAAGCCGGCGCCGCTGTAGTGCGATGCCAGGCCGTGGAACACACCGGTCTTGTTGATCACTGCGTTCAGCTCGGTCTGCATGCCGGGCATGGCATAGATCATGCCGGCCAGGTCAGGCACGTAGAAGGCGTTCATCGTCGAGGTGGCTGTCAGCTTGAAGTGGATGGGACGATCCACGGGAGCGGCCAGCTCGTTGACGGTGGCGATGCCCTTTTCAGGGATGAAGAACAGCCACTTCCAGTCCATGGCCACGACCTGCACTTCCAGCGGCTTGACATCGGTGCTCAAGGGCTTGGAGGCCGAGACGCGGTCCAGCGGGCGGTAGGGGTCGAGCTTGTGGGTGCTGATCCAGGTGATGGCGCCCAGCGCGATGATGATCATCAGCGGCACGGACCAGATCACCAGCTCCAGCGTGGTGGAGTGGTGCCATTCGGGGTCGTAGTGGGCCTCGGTGTTCGACTGGCGGTATTTCCAGGCGAACAGCAGCGTGAGGATGATCACCGGGATGATGATGATCAGCATCAGCAAGGTGGCCGTGACCACCAGGTTGCCTTGCTGCGCGGCGATATCGCCGGCCGGGTTGAGCACGACGGCTTTGCTGCAGCCAGTGAGACTGGCTGTCAAAGCGGCCGCGGTGAGCCACGCAGGCCCACGGAGTTCCTTGATTTTTAGCATGCTAGGGGCGCAACAAGAGCGCGTTTACATAGAAACGCGGATTACAAGATCCGGGCAAATGTATTACGAAGTATAAATTTGTCCATTGGACATTTTGTCCAACGTCAAGGAGAAGCCGGGAACTTTCTGCTACCTGGCGGGGCAGGCAGCGGGGTCCCGGCGGCCCGGAGGCCGCATTTTTCGGCCGCGCGCAGCAGGAAAAACACCAAGTCCGGTCGAGGTGAAACCGCCTTGCGCCAGATCAAGCGAGGGCGTAGAACGGAGCTGTCAGTGAGACGAGACAAGGAGCATCCATCTATGAGCGGCCTCGACACAACTGCAAGCTTCCCCAACGGAAGCTACGAAAGCAAGGAATCTCTGTCCCGCGCCGACACCCACGAAGATGTCACGCCCAACGAGATCGCCGTCGGCGTGATTCTGGGGCGATCCTCGGAGTACTTCGACTTCTTCGTGTTCGGCATCGCCTGCGTGCTGGTCTTCCCGGCACTGCTGTTCCCCTATCTTTCCAAGCTTGACGGCACGTTGATGTCGTTCGGCATCTTCGCGTTGGCCTTCGTGGCGCGGCCGTTGGGCACGGCGCTGTCCATGGCCGTGCAGCGGCGCTGGGGCCGGGCGACCAAGCTGACGCTGGCACTCTTCCTGCTGGGCGTGTGTACGGTGGGCATGGCCTTCCTGCCCAGCTACCAGCAGGCGGGCGTGAAC
Organism: Delftia sp. 11MD; assembly: GCF_050907895.1. Lineage (NCBI taxonomy): Bacteria > Pseudomonadati > Pseudomonadota > Betaproteobacteria > Burkholderiales > Comamonadaceae > Delftia > Delftia sp. 11MD. Next base: position 2,914,645 of record NZ_CP194333.1, read on the forward strand.
GCCATCATCGTGCTGGCGCTGCTGCGCATCGGCCAGGGCATTGCACTGGGCGGCTCCTGGGACGGCCTGCCGTCGCTGCTGGCCATGTCGGCGCCCCAGAACCGGCGGGGCTGGTATTCGATGATCGGGCAGCTGGGTGCGCCGCTGGGCTTTGTGCTGGCGGCAGGCCTGTTTGCCTTCATCTATGCCCATGTGGATGCCGACGAGTTCCTCAGCTGGGGCTGGCGCTATCCCTTCTGCGTGGCCTTTGCCATCAACGTGGTGGCACTGTTTGCCCGGTTGCGCCTGGTGGTGGGCCAGTCCTACACCGAGCTGCTGGCGCAGCGCGAGCTGGAGCCCATGGGCGTGGTGCCGCTGATGCGCGACGAGGGCCGCAACGTGGTCATCGGCGCCTTTGCAGCCCTTGCCAGCTTTGCGCTCTTCCACCTGGTGACCATCTTCCCGCTGTCCTGGATCTCGCTGTATTCGGACCAGTCGGTGAACCATGTGCTGGGCGTGCAGATCGTTGGCGCCTTCTGTGCGGCCGGCGCCATCATGGTTTCGGGCTGGCTGGCCGACCGAGTGGGGCGGCGCAACACGCTGGGCACCATGGCCTGCCTGATCGGCATCTTCAGCTTTGTGGCTCCCTGGCTGCTGGGCAGCGGCACCACGGGCAACAACGTGTTCATCATCGTCGGCTTCATCCTGCTGGGCCTGTCCTACGGGCAGGCGGCAGGCACGGTGACGGCCAACTTCCCCTCGCGCTATCGCTATACGGGCGCGGCCCTGTCCTCGGACATGGCCTGGCTGGTCGGCGCGGCCTTTGCCCCGCTGGTGGCGCTGGGCGTGTCCTCGCGCTTCGGACTGGTGGCGCTGGGCATCTATCTGCTGTCGGGCGCGCTGTGCACGCTGGCGGCGCTGGGCATCAACCGGGCCATCGAGACGCGCGACTGAACGGGCCCTCGCAAGCCAAAGGCCGGCTCTGCCGGCCTTTTTTGTCGCCGGGCCGCCCCAAGGCAAAAAGCTGGCCCCCTGGGGGGCAGCGGACCTTGAGAAGCAGGGGAGCGTGGGGCATTTTCCGTTGCGGCTCCGCCTCAGGGGTTTTCACCGTAGCGCTGCTTGAAGTCGAATTCGAGCCTGTCGCAGTCCTGCACCGATTCAAACTGCTGCGTCTTGCGCTCGGCCTCTGGCCGCGCGGTTTCCTTGCGGCAGATCTTGATGGTTTCGCGCTCCACCCAGCGCGCCTCGCCTTCGGGCGTGGACAGCAACTGGCCAGCCAGCATGAGCACAGCGAAGAAGGCCACGGGCAGGCCGATGAGCCAGGGCACGATGCGGCTTTTTGGCGGCTTGGGCGATTTCGGCGGTGTTGGCTGTTTGGCCGGATCGGATCCGTTGGCGCTGGCAGCGGGGGCCGGTTCGCTGGAATGAGGCTCGGGTGTCTGTGGTTGCGCCATGGTGTGCTTGCTGTGGTTCCGGCTGGCGATTATCCAGGGCGCCCATCGCGCGCAGTCTGAGCGGAATCAGGGAACGGCGAGATCGCCTGTGCTAGCCATCTCCCCCATCTCCTGCACCAGCCATTTCTCCAGCGCAAGAATGTCGGCCCTGCGGCCCGGATGGGGCGCCACCCACAGCTGCAGGCGCCGAGGTCCGGCCAGTCGCGCGCCGCTGTTGCGCGCGCATGTCAGCGATCCGGCCAGTGACGGGCTGGAGATCGTGCTCAAGGGCGGGCAGATGGGAGGAGAGGCCTTCTTTGGCCACGTGCGTGATGGAGGCTAGGCAGGGCTCGCTGCCGCGACGATGGGGCAAACCTATAATGCGCGTTGGTCCCGACGGGACACCCTCCCGCCAGGGACAGCGCCCCGCGTGCGCGCTCCGAACTCCTAGACACCATGAGCACACCCACTTTCACCGTTGCCGACATTCGCAAGAGCTTTCTGGACTTTTTCGCATCCAAGGGCCACACCATCGTGGAGTCGAGCCCCCTGGTGCCCGGCAACGACCCGACGCTGATGTTCACCAACTCGGGCATGGTCCAGTTCAAGGACGTGTTCCTGGGTACCGACAAGCGCCCCTACACGCGTGCCACCTCGGTGCAGACCTGCCTGCGCGCAGGCGGCAAGCACAACGACCTGGAAAACGTGGGCTACACCGCCCGCCACCACACCTTCTTCGAGATGCTGGGCAACTGGTCCTTTGGCGACTACTTCAAGCGCGAGTCGCTCAAGTGGGCCTGGGAACTGCTGACCGAGGTCTACAAGCTGCCCAAGGAGCGCCTGCTGGCCACGGTCTACGCCGAGGACGACGAGGCCTACGACATCTGGACCAAGGAAATCGGCCTGCCGCCCGAGCGCGTGATCCGCATCGGCGACAACAAGGGCGGCCGCTACAAGAGCGACAACTTCTGGATGATGGCCGACACCGGCCCCTGCGGCCCCTGCTCGGAAATCTTCTACGACCACGGCGCGCACGTGGCCGGCGGCCCTCCGGGCAGCCCTGACGAAGACGGCGACCGCTTCATCGAGATCTGGAACAACGTGTTCATGCAGTTCGACATGGACGAGCAGGGCAACGTCAAGCCGCTGCCCGCCCCCTGCGTGGATACCGGCATGGGCCTGGAGCGCCTGGCCGCCATCCTGCAGCATGTGCACAGCAACTACGAGATCGACCTGTTCCAGGCACTGATCAAGGCGGCTGCGCGCGAGACGCATATTGCCGACCTCGAGACCCCGTCGCTCAAGGTCATTGCCGACCACATCCGCGCCACCTCCTTCCTGGTGGCCGACGGCGTGATCCCGTCCAACGAAGGCCGCGGCTACGTGCAGCGCCGCATCGTGCGCCGCGCCATCCGCCACGGCTACAAGCTGGGCCAGAAGACGCCGTTCTTCCACAAGCTGGTCAAGGACCTCGTGGCCGTGATGGGCGACGCCTATCCCAAGATCCGCGAGCAGGAAGCGCGCATCACCGAAGTGCTCAAGGTCGAGGAAGAACGCTTCTTCGAGACCCTGGCCAACGGCATGGAAATCCTGGATGCGGCGCTGGCCGGTGGCGCCAAGGTGCTGCCCGGCGACGTGGCCTTCAAGCTGCACGACACCTATGGCTTCCCGCTGGACCTGACCAACGACGTCTGCCGCGAGCGCGGCCTGGGCGTGGACGAGGCAGGCTTTCAGGCCGCCATGGAAGAACAGAAGAACAAGGCCCGCGCGGCTGGCAAGTTCAAGATGGACCGCGCCCTCGAGTACACGGGCCAGGCCAATGCCTTCACCGGCTACCAGAAGCTGGCCGAGGCCGCCAAGGTGGTGGCACTGTATGCCGAAGGCAGCGCCGTGCAGGAACTCAAGGCCGGCCAGAGCGGCGTGGTCGTGCTCGACACCACACCCTTCTACGCCGAGTCCGGCGGCCAGGTGGGCGACCAGGGCGTGATCAGCACCGCAGGCGCGCGCTTCGCGGTCGAGGACACGCTCAAGATCAAGGCCGATGTGTTCGGCCACCACGGCGTGCTGGAGTCCGGCAGCCTGAAGGTGGGTGATGCCGTGCAGGCCGAGGTGGACACGCAGCTGCGTGCCGCCACCATGCGCAACCACTCGGTCACGCACATCATGCACAAGGCCCTGCGCGAAGTGCTGGGCGACCACGTGCAGCAAAAGGGCTCGCTGGTCAACGCCGAGCGCACGCGCTTCGACTTTGCCCACAACCAGGCCGTGACCGCTGCCGAGATCCGCGAGATCGAGCGCCGCGTGAACGCCGAGATCCTGGCCAACACGCCCACCGACGCGCGGGTGATGGACATCGAATCGGCCAAGGCCACGGGCGCCATGATGCTGTTCGGCGAGAAGTACGGCGACTCCGTGCGCGTGCTGGACATCGGCACCAGCCGCGAGCTGTGCGGCGGCACCCACGTGCAGCGCACGGGCGACATCGGCCTGTTCAAGGTGGTGGGCGAAGGCGGCGTGGCCGCTGGCGTGCGCCGCATCGAGGCGGTGACCGGCGAGAACGCGCTGGCCTACCTGCAATCGCTGGAATCCACGGTGGACCAGGCGGCCGCTGCGCTGAAGGCGCCGACGGCCGAGCTGAACACCCGCATCGGCGGCGCGCTGGAGCAGATCCGTGCGCTGGAGAAGGAAGTGGCTGCGCTCAAGGGCAAGCTCGCTTCCAGCCAGGGCGACGAACTGGCCGGTCAGGCCGTCGACGTCAAGGGCATCAAGGTGCTGGCCGCCAGACTGGAAGGCGCCGATGCCAAGACCCTGCGCGAGACCATGGACAAGCTCAAGGACAAGCTGGGCGCCGCCGCCATCGTGCTGGCGGCGGTCGATGGCGACAAGGTGCAGCTGGCTGCCGGCGTGACCAAGGCCGAGACCTCGCGCATCAAGGCTGGCGAGCTGGTGAACTTCGTGGCCAGCCAGGTCGGCGGCAAGGGCGGCGGCAAGCCCGACATGGCCATGGCCGGTGGCACGGATGCAGCGGGCCTGCCGGCCGCGCTGGCCGCCGTGCAGGCCTGGGTGGCAGAGCGCGCCTGATCCAGCTGCGCGGCAGATGATTGCTGCTGCTCCCGCTTCGGGACGCCCCGGTGGATTCCTCCACCGGGGCGTCTTGCCGTGGGCGCTGCGCATGGCGTGCGTGATGGGCGTGGTGGCGCAATCGGCCGCTGCCGCCGCGCAAAGCGTGGTCTTCATCAACCCCGGCCGATCCGACGAGCGCTACTGGACCACGGTCAGCGAGGCCATGCAGGACGCGGCCAGCAGCCTGGGCATGCAGCTGCAGGTGCGCTATGCGCAGCGCGACCACCTGCGCCCCATCGAGATCGCGCGGCAGATCGCGGCCCTGCCCAAGGCGCAGCGGCCCCGCTACGTGATGTTCACCAACGACTACAGCGTGGCGCCCGAAATCCTGCGCACGCTGGAGGCGGCAGGCATAGACAGCTTCATGGCCTTCAGTGGCGTGCCCGAGACATTGCGCGGCCAGACCGGCGTGGCGCGGGAGCGCTATCGCCACTGGCTGGGCAGCCTGGAGCCGGGCGCCGAAGAGGCCGGCTACCTCACGGCCAAGGCCCTGTTCGCCGCCGCGCGGGCGTCGGGCCACGCGCGTGCGGCCGATGGCCGGCTGCACATGGTGGCCATTGCCGGCGACCGCTCCACGCCCTCGTCGGTGGAGCGCAATGCCGGCATGCGCCGCGCAGCGGCCGAGGCCGGCGACGTGGTGCTGCAGCAGGAAGTCTTTGGCGAATGGCGCCGCGAACGCGCCGAGCAGCAGGCGGCCGTGCTGTTCCAGCGCTATCCCGAAGTGCGCCTGGTGTGGGCCGGCAACGACGAGATGGCCTTTGGCGCCATGCAGGCCTGGCGCGCGCGCGGGGGAGCGCCCGGGCACGATGCCTTCTTCAGTGCCATCAATTCATCGGCCGCCGCCATGACGGCGCTGCGCACGGGCGAGCTGAGCGCGTTGGCGGGCGGCCATTTCCTCACGGGCGCCTGGGCCCTGGTCATGCTGTACGACCATGCGCACGGCAGCGATTTCGCCACCGAAGGGCTGGAGCAGGTGCGGCCCATGTTCGCCTTGCTGGACAAGTCCCAGATCGACCGCTACGAGCACAGGATCAGCGCGCCCCTGGCTCCGCTGGACTTTCGCAGCTACAGCAAGCACCTCAATCCCCGGCTGCGGCGCTACGGATTCGAGTTGAAGCACCTGCTGCGCTGAGCGCCTTCCATGCCCCGCTTCCGTTCGATCGCCTCCTTGCTGATTGTGCGCATCATGCTGCTGGCCGTGGCCTGCATGCTGGTGTTCGGCGGTGCCCACGCCTGGTGGGAGTACCGCAAGGGGCAGCAGGAGTTTCGCCGTTCCATGGAGACGGTGGTGACCAACAGCATGATCTCGCTGTCGGCAGCGCTGTGGGATATAGAGCCTGCCCTGGTGCACGAGCAGGTGCAGTGGCTGGGCCGGCTGCCCCTGGTCGGCCATGTGCAGCTGCGCGTCACCTCCACGGGCGAGATGTACGAGGCCGGCGAGCCCAGGGATGGCCAGGCTCCCGCCGTGTCCATGGCCATTGCGGCGCCCAGGCACAGCCAGTCCAGCCTGCCGCTGGGTGAGTTGCAGGTCTGGGAAAACCGGGGCCACTACCTGGAGGTGCTGCGCGACTCCACGCTGCGCGTGCTGCTGGGCTATGCGCTGTTCACGGCCCTGGTCTGCCTGATGGTGGCCTGGGTGATGCGCCGCGAACTTCGCCAGCCGCTACAGCAGATTGCAGGCTTTGCGGCCAGCCTCAAGCCCAACGAGCTGTCGCGGCCACTGGTGCTGGAGCGGACCCGGCGCGGCCAGCACGACGAGATCGATCTGGTGGTGCAGGGCTTTGCCCAGCTGCAGCATGACCTGCGCGGCCACATCGAGCATCTGGACCTGCTGGTGGCCCAGCGCACCGGGCAACTGCAGGAGCTGGTGGAAGAGGTCAAGCGCATGTCGCTGACCGACGCGCTGACCGGCTGCCTCAACCGGCGCGCCATGGACGAGCGCCTGGCGACCGAGGTCGTCCAGAGCCGGGACCGGGGCGCGGCGCTGAGCGTGATGTTCGTGGACGTGGACCACTTCAAGCGGGTGAACGACAGGCACGGCCATGCCGCTGGCGACGCCGCGCTGCGCGAGGTGGCGCTGCGCTGCCAGCGTGCGCTGGAGCTGGATTCGTCGGCGCACTGGATGGCGCGCTACGGCGGGGAGGAGTTCCTGATCGTGATCCCAGGTGTCGCTGCGGCCCGGGCCGGGGCACTGGCCGGTCAACTGCGCGAGACCGTGCGCACCACGCCCGTGCATGTCCACGGGCTGGATCTGATGCTGACGGCCAGCTTTGGCGTGGCCCAATTGCGTGGCGGCGAGGGCGTGCAGCAACTGCTGCAGCGTGCCGATGCCATGCTCTACGAGGCTAAGCACGCCGGGCGCGACTGCGTGCGCGTGGCCGACCCGGCCTGACCTCAGGTCGGGCTCAGAACAGTTCGATGTCGTTGCTGTTCACCTGGGGTGCCAGCAATCCCTGGGTGATCAGGTCGCCGTAGTACCAGGTCTGGTTGCGGCCATGTTCCTTGGCGTGGTAGAGCGCCTGGTCGGCATGCCCCAGAACCTCCACGGGCGCGCCCGTGCCCATGGCGGCAAATCCCGCGCTCACGGTGATGCGGCCGACCTGGGGAAACTCGTAGCTCTCCACATCGTGGCGCAGGCGCTCCAGCGCCTTGCGCGCATTGGCCAGGCTGACCGAGCGCAGCAGCACCACGAACTCCTCTCCGCCGAAGCGGAATACGCGGTCCTTGGCATCGAAGCAGCTGCGCAGGATGTTGGCCACCAGGATCAGCACCTCGTCGCCATACAGATGGCCGAAGCGGTCGTTGATGCGCTTGAAATGGTCGATGTCGATGGCGGCCAGCCACTGGCCCGGAACATCTTGCGTGGCCACGCCAGGCATGGCTGCCGGCGGCTCCTGCAGAGACAGGCGCAGGAACTGCTCGTCGAAGGTCTTGCGGTTGAGCAGGCCGGTCAGCGCGTCGCGCTCGCTGTAGTCCAGCAGGCTCTGGTAGTTGTGATAGACACCGAAGATGCCCTGGATCACATCCAGCCGGCTGGGCGAGAAGGCCGTGGACTGGGCAATCTCCAGGCAGTGGTAGGCCGTCTCCTGGCGCCACAGCGGCAGCCACAGCACATGGCGACCATCGGGCTGCACGGCCGAGGCGACCAGGGCGCGCTGCTGCAGGGCCTGCTGCAGCGAGGGCATGGAGGACAGCTCCACGCTCTGCGGGTCGTACAGGGCCTCGGCATCGGTGGACATGACCTCATCGCCCTGGCTCCAGGTGCGCGCACGCACGCAGTGCCTGCCGTCAGGCATGGCGAACAGCTCCAGCGCCCGCACCTGCACCACGCCGTTGAGCTTGAACAAGGTGGACAGCACCGAGATTTCCAATCGCAGATGGTCCCGGTGGGCCGTCATCTCGACCAGATTCTGTAGCAATGGCTGCATGCGAGGCCTTGTCTTGGAGGAGGGCGCGACCGGCTCAGCGGCGCTCAAACACCAGATCCCATACGCCGTGGCCCAGGCGGATGCCGCGGTTCTCGAACTTGGTCAGCGGCCGGTAGTCGGGCTTGGCGGCATAGCCTTGTGCCGTGTTGGCCAGCAGGGGCTCGGCGCCCAGCACTTCCAGCATCTGCACTGCGTAGGGTTCCCAGTCGGTGGCGCAGTGGATGTAGCCACCGGGGCGCAGCCGGCGCGCCAGCTTGGCCACCAGCGGCTCCTGGATCAGGCGGCGCTTGTTGTGCTTCTTCTTGTGCCAGGGATCGGGAAAGAAGATGTGCACGCCGTCGAGGCTGGCCTCGGGCAGCATGTTGTCTATGACTTCGACGGCGTCGTGCTGCAGGATGCGGATGTTGGTGATGTCCTGCTCGCCAATGCGCTTGAGCAGGGCGCCCACGCCAGGCTCGTGCACCTCGCAGCAAAGGAAGTTGTCGTCCGGGCGCACACGCGCAATGTGTGCCGTGGCCTCGCCCATGCCGAAGCCGATCTCCAGGATCAGCCGGCCCTGGCGGCCATAGGTGGCTGCTGCGTCCAGCGGCGCGGCCTGGTAGTTGAGCACGAAGCGCGGGCCCAGTTCCTCGAAGGCCTTGGCCTGGCCGGTCGTGGTGCGGCCGGCGCGGCGCACATAGCTCTTGATGGTCTTGGGATGGGCCACGCCCTCGGGCGGCTGGCCGGTACGCGCGGCCGCAGGCGTGGAGGGTGAAGGGCAATCATGCGGCGTGCCGGAGGCAGCGGGCATGGTGTTCGGGATGTCGCCGTCCATGGACTGCTCGGCGTGGGAGGAAGGAATTGGGTTCACGGGCTCAATTGTATGTATGGCGCCAGCTCCGTACCCAGAACTGCAGCGCTTCGCCCAATGCGGTCTGTGGAGAAGGCTGGGGCAGGCCCAGGTGGGTGGCGGCGGTGCGAAGCGTGGCCAGGGGGACGCTCAGGTCCAGGGCGGGGGCGCCGTGCTGCTTGGAAAGTTTCTCGCCGTCAGGCATGAGCACCAGCGGCGTATGCAGGTACTGCGGGGCGGGCAGGCCCAGGGCGCGCTGCAGCAGCATCTGGCGGGGCGTATTGTCGGCGAGGTCGGCGCCGCGCACCACATGGGTGACGCCCTGCAGGCCGTCATCGACGACCACGGCCAGCTGATAGGCCCACAGGCCATCGGCCCGGCGCAGCACGAAGTCGCCGACGCTGTGGGTCACGTCCTGTTGCTGGGCGCCCATGCGGCGGTCCTGCCAGTGCAGCACGGGGTGGCGCCCGGCAAAGTGGTCCAGCGCAAAGCGCCAGGCGCGGGGGCTCTTGCCATGCAGGCCGCCGCGGCAGGTGCCGGGGTAGGGGCGCTCCACATGGCGTTCATGGATCCAGCCCAGGCGGTCCCAGGCGGCCTCGATGTCCTTGCGCGTGCAGCCGCAGGGATAGGCCAGGCCGCTGGCCTTGAGCTGCTCCACAGCGGCCTCGTAGAGGGCGCCGCGGCGGGATTGCCAGACCGGCTCCTCGTCGGGCAGCAGGCCGCAGGCGGCGAGCTGGCCCAGGATGGCCATGTCGGCACCGGGCTGGCAGCGCGGGGGGTCTATGTCCTCGATGCGCACCAGCCAGCGCCCGCCGTGGGCCCGGGCATCCAGCCAGCTGGCCAGCGCTGCCACCAGGGAGCCTGCGTGCAGCAGGCCCGTGGGCGAGGGCGCAAAGCGGCCCACATAGGGGGAGGCCGCGGTGGCAATGCCGGGATCGGGGGACTGAGGGACGGCGCAAATCATCGGGGCCGGATGTTAAAGCCTCGCGCCGCCCCTTGCCATGACCTGGGAGCCGGACACTGCCTCGGCTCAGTCCGCAACCATGGCCAGCGCCATCTCCAGCCCCGAGACAAAGGCATCCTCGACACGGCGGCCAATGCACCAGTCGCCGCACAGGCCCAGGCCGGCGTCCTTGTTGCGCAAATGGCTGCTGCCCAGCGGCGACAGGGTCTGGGCATGGGGCCAGAGATAGACGCTGGCATGGCGGGGGGGGATGCGGATGCGCGTGATCTCGCCAAAGGCCTTCTGCATCTTGGCCAGCACGCGGGGCGCGTCGTCGGAGCGGTGCTCCTGGGACCATTGGGGGCTGGCCAGCACGGTCCATCGCTCGCTCTGGGAGCGTCCCGGCTTGGACGATTCGCGCGCCACCCAGACTGCACGCTCATGGGTGGTACGGGCTGCATTCCACTGTGGGCCCAGGGTGGACAGGCCGGCCTCGGTGGCCATGGGATAGGACAGCGTCAGCGCCCAGCAGGGTGCCATCTCCACGGCCGCCATGCCCTGCACCAGCGACAGGGCCAGGGGCGTGGTCTGCAGCAGCTGGCGCGCCTGGGGCGCGGGCAGGGCGAGTATCACTTCATCGAATCCCGTGCGGATCTGCGTGGTCGGCTCGGTCGTCTCCACATGCAGGCTCCAGCCGCGCGAGCCGGGCTGGCGTTCGAGCTTGGTCACGCGCTGGCCCAGATGCAGGCGGTCGGCGTCCCACAGCGGCGCGGCCCAGGCCATGGGCAGGGCCTGCATGTCGGGCGTGGCCACCCAATGGGCCTCGGTGGGTGCGGGTGCGGCGCTGGACTGGCGACCCTGCGCATCCAGCACGCGCAGCGTGCTCACGCTCCAGGGGCGACACAGGCCGGGCACGGTCTGCAGGGCCAGCTCGAAGCGCTTGTCGCGCACGGTGAAATACTGCGCGCCGATGTCGAAGGCGCCATGCGCGGCGTTGACCGAGCGCATGCGCCCGCCCACCTGGGGCAGCCGTTCGTAGACATGGACATCGTGGCCGGCCTGCATCAGCGTGCGGGCGCAGGCCAGGCCCGCCATGCCGGCACCGATCACGGCGATGCGGCGCGCGCCGGCCTTGGGGCGCGCCTTGGAGGCTTCGGGGGGCTTGGTGGCCTTTTTCTTGACCGTGGACTTGGAGGCGGCGCGGGAAGCGTTCATGGAGCAGACCTTTGCGGGCAGTGGCAGATTCCGGGAAGCATGTCCTTGCCGGCCTGCTTCGCCGCAGCGGCGGAGCAGGCCGGGACCTGTAACCACTCTACACCCGCACAGACCGCCCGGCGGCGTGCGCCAGCTCAATGTCGGTGATGATTTTCCATGAGAGCGCGGCGCGTGGCGGGGCTTTCCAGCTGCTGCAGCCACCACTGCAGCGCGCGCGGCGGGTCCTGCTGCGGCGGGCAGGACCATGCGTAGTGCATGCGCACATTGCGCGAGGGCCGGGCGACCTGGCGCGTTACCAGCAGGCCGGCCTGCACATAGACGTCGGCCATGAAATGGGGCAGGAAGCCGCAGCCTATGCCGCGCACCTGGGCCTCGATCTTGGCCTGCATGGAGTCCACGGTGAAGATGTCCTGGCCGCTGAGCAGGCCCATGCTAGCGCTGTCGCGCAGGCCTGAATCGGCCACGGCGATGATGCGGTGCTGCAGCAGCGTCGCGTCGGTGATGGGCTCGGGCGCCGTGGCCAGCGGATGGTGGGGCGCCACGGCAAAGACGAAGTCCAGCTCGCCCAGCTCGCAGGCCTGCAGGCCTGCCACGTTGCTGGAGTTGACGGCCACGCCGATGGCCAGGTCGGCGCGGCCCGAGGTCAGCGTCTCCAGCGTGCCGGTGAGGATGCCGTCGCGCAGCTTCAGCCGCGTGGGCGGCTGCATGGCGTAGAAGGCCTCGACCAGTTCCAGCATGGGCGTGCGCGCCACGGCGCCGTCCACCACGATGGTCAGATGCGGCTCCCAGCCCGTGGCCACACGGCGCACGCGGTGGGCCACGGTGTCGATCTCATGCAGCAGCCGGGTGCCTTCGCGCAGCAGTTCCCGGCCGGCCTCGGTGGGCTGGGCGTGGCGCGAGCGGCGGTCGAACAGCAGCACGTCCAGCGCATCCTCGATCTGGCGCACGCGGTAGGTCAGGGCACTTGGCACCAGGCCCAGCTGGCGTGCGGCGGCGGCAAAGCTGCCGGCCTCGGCAATGGCCTGGAGCATGGCCAGGCTGTCGGGAGTGAGCACGTCGCGGGGGCTGGGCATGGGGCGTTATGGATTCAAAAGCTTTGAATGATGCCATCAATCCCGCTGTGCCTGGCCTGCTACAGCGGCTTCTACAGTGGAGCCACCGACGCAAGAGTTTTGAAGATCTGACCAGTTGAAAGGGACATACACATGATCGCCCTGCGCAAATCCCGCGAACGCGGCCATGCCGACCACGGCTGGCTGCGCTCGCACCACAGCTTCTCGTTTGCGGGCTATCACGATCCGCGCCACATGGGCTTTGGCAACCTGCGCGTGATCAATGAAGACCATATCGCCCCGGGCACGGGCTTTGGCGCCCATGGCCACAAGGACATGGAGATCATCAGCTACGTGCTCGAAGGCCGGCTCTCGCACAAGGACAGCATGGGCAATGAGCAGACCATCTCGCCGGGAGAGGTGCAGCGCATGAGCGCCGGCTCGGGCGTGGTGCACAGCGAGCACAACCACGCACCAGGCCAGACCACGCATTTCCTGCAGATCTGGCTGCTGCCCAGCGAGACGGGCATTGCGCCCGGCTATGCGCAGAAAGCCTTTGCCGACGAGGAAAAGCGCGGCCGCCTGCGCCTGGTGGCCTCGCCCGATGGCGCGGATGGCTCGGTCACCGTCCATGCCGATGCCCGGCTCTATGCCGGCCTGTTCGACGGCGATGAGCACGCCGAAATGGAGCTGCCCCCCGGCCGCAAAACCTATGTGCACCTGGTGCGCGGCGCGCTGAGCGTCAATGGGCAACGGCTGACAACGGGCGATGCGGCCCTTGTGGAGAATGAACCGCGACTGCGCCTGCACGACGGGGAACAGTCCGAGGTCCTGGTGTTCGATCTGCAAGCCTGAGCATTCACGAGGAGTAACCATCATGCTGAACCGTCTGAGCAACCCGCTGGCGCTGGCCGGCCGCATCCTGATCGCGCTGATGTTCGTGCCTGCGGGCTTTCAGAAAATCGGAGGCTTCGCCGGCACGGTGGGCTATGCGGCCTCGGTGGGCATGCCCATGCCGCAGATCGGCGTGGCCGTGGCCCTGGTGGTGGAGATCGTCGGCGGGCTGGCCCTGCTGCTGGGCTGGTGCACGCGCTGGGCGGCCCTGGCGCTGGCCTTCTTCACGCTGGTGGCCAGCTTCTTCTTCCATGCCTACTGGAGCGTGCCGGCTGACGCGGCCATGATGCAGCAGCTGCTGTTCTGGAAGAACATCGCCGTCACGGGCGGCCTGCTGGGCTTTGCCGCCCATGGCGCCGGTGGCTGGAGTGTGGATGCACGGCGCCATTGAGTGGCCCGCGCACTGCCGCCGGCTCCTTTATTTTTGTTAGGCTACCGGCCTGAGTGGGCCCCGCAGCAGCGCTGTGGGGCCTTTTGGCGTGGATGATCGATGAATGTGGCGCCTGCCGGCCTGGAGCCGTGGCCGGCGCCCGAGGATTTCTTGTATGGCAGATATCGTGGTGGTCTACCACTCGGGTTACGGGCACACCCAGCGCATGGCCCAGGCCGTGGCCGATGGCGCGGGTGCGCGCATGCTGGCCATAGACAGCGACGGCCAGCTGCCTGCCGGCGGCTGGGAGCTGCTGGCGGCGGCAGATGCCATCATCTTCGGCTCGCCCACCTACATGGGCGGGCCCAGCTGGCAGTTCAAGCGCTTTGCCGATGCCTCGTCCAAGCCGTGGTTCGTGCAGGCCTGGAAGGACAAGCTGTTCGCCGGCTTCACCAACAGTGCCAGCGTCAACGGCAACAAGCAGACCACGCTGGACTATCTGTTCCAGCTGGCCATGCAGCACGGCGGGCTGTGGGTGGGCAGCGGCATGCTGCCGTCCAACGCGCGCGCCGCGCAGCGCAACGACCTCAACTGGATAGGCGCCTTCAGCGGCGCCATGGCGCAATCGGCCTCGGATGCCTCGGCCGCCGAGATGCTGCCGGGCGACCTGGAGACCGCGCGCCTGTTCGGCGAGCGCGTGGCGCAGCAGGCGCTGCGGTTGATGCGCCAGGCCGGCGCGGCTTGATCGGCCGGCTCCACTGAACCTCACGCACCCAGCCGATCCAGCAGGCTGTACCAAGCCACCCCTGCCGCTATGTACAACCGTTGCAACCCATGCAGCGGTATCGGCTGAACCGGCGTTACCGGAAAGGGGCAGGCCGGCGCATTTCCGCCGGCCATCAGCTCGGCCGCCTCCCGCCCCAGCAGGGTAGCCATGGCAATGCCGCGGCCGTTGTAGCCCAGGGCCATGGTGATGCCGGGGGCAGGCTGGTGCAGGTGGGGCATGAAGTCGCGTGTGACGGCGATGCGCCCTGCCCAGCGGTACTCGTATTGGAGGGGGCCCAGTCCGGGGAACATCAGCGCCACGGCGCGTTCCAGGTGGGCATAGTCGCCTGCACCCTGCGGGTCCGCAAAATGTCCGCGCCCGCCCATGAGCAGACGGCCTTGTGCGTCCTTGCGAAAGTACAGCAGCAGGCGCTGCGAGGTCGAGCCTGTCTCGCCCCCGGGCAGGATGTGCGCGCCCGCCTTGCCCAGGGGCTGTGTGGCCACGATGAAGCTGTTGGCTGCCAGTACCGTGCGCGCCAGGCCAGGCCACAGGCCATCGGTATAGCCGTTGGTGGCCAGCAGCACCTGCCTGGCCTGTATGCGTTGACCCTGGGCCGTGGTGGCGGCCCAATGGTCCGTGCCCTGTCGCTCCAGTGCCAGCACGGGCGATCCGCTGTGGACCTGCGCGCCCAGGGTCTGTGCGGCGCGCACCAGTCCGCGCACGTAGGCCAGGGGCTGTATGGCGCCGGCGCGGCCGTCCAGCCAGCCGCCGGCAAACGCGGGCGTGCCGGTGCGTGCTGCCGTGGCAGTGCGGTCCAGCAGTTCCACGCGCACGCCGCGCCGCTCCCACTGCCGGGCGCGCGCATGCATGCCGTCCACCGCCTGCTGGGTGTATCCGACCTGCAGCCAGCCGGCGCGCACGGGCGCACAGTCGATGTCGTGGCGTTCGATCAACCCGTACACAAGGTCGGCCGAGCGGGAGACGGCGTCGATCAGCCGCTCGCCAAGAGCGGCACCGTGGATGCGCTGCAGTTCGTCGGGGTCGTACTTGAGGGTGGGGTTCACCTGGCCGCCGTTGCGGCCCGACGCGCCCCAGCCGGGAGCATGGGCGTCAAGCACGCACACGCTGGCGCCGCTTTCGGCCAGGTGCAGTGCTGCCGACAGGCCGGTATATCCCGCGCCGATCACCAGCACGTCGGTGGTGGTCAGCGCTGCTGCCAGCGGTGGCGTGGGCGGTGCGGCGGGTGCAGTGGCCGCCCACAGCGATGGCGCTGACGGGTGCGACAGCACGGGGCGTACCGACGAAGACGATGCGATGGAGGCGGTAGCTGCCATCGTCATGCCGCACCTTCTGATGGCGCACAGTGCTGGTGCAGCACGCGCCGCAGGAAGTCCTGCGTGCGTGCATGGCGCGGTGCGCCCAGCACCTGGGCCGAAGGGCCTGCCTCCACGATGGTGCCGCCGTGCAGAAAGCACACGCGGTCGGCCACCTCGCGAGCAAAGGCCATCTCGTGCGTGACCACGATCATCGTCATGCCTTCTTCGGCCAGCTGGCGCATCACGCCCAGCACGTCGCCTACCAGCTCGGGGTCCAGGGCCGAAGTGGGTTCGTCGAACAGCATGGCCTCTGGCTTCATGGCCAGGGCGCGGGCAATGGCCACCCGCTGCTGCTGCCCGCCCGAAAGCTGTGCGGGCCAAGCCTGTGCCTTGTCTGCCAGACCTACCTTGCGCAGCAGCTCCAATGCCTCGGCATGGGCCTGGCCGGGCGCCTGGCCCTTCACATGGATGGGGCCTTCCATCACGTTCTGCACCACGGTGCGGTGCGGGAAGAGGTTGAAGCGCTGGAAGACCATGCCCATGCGGCTGCGCAGCGCGTGGATGGACGGCGCGCGTGTGTCCACGCGCTCACCGAAGGCGCGCACCTCGCCGCCCTGGTACGACTCCAGGCCGTTGATGCAGCGCAGCACCGTGGACTTGCCTGATCCCGAAGGGCCGATCAGACACACCACTTCTCCACGTGCCACGCGCAGGTTGACGCCCCGCAGCACGCGATGCTCGCCGTAGGCCTTTTCCAGGTGATCGATCTCGATCATGGCGACTTCCTTCCCACTCCAAAGCGCTTCTCCAGACGCCTGAGCCCCCATACCAGCGGCAGGCTCATGGCCAGGTAGAGCAGGGCGACCAGGGTGTAGACCGTCATGTTCTGGAAGGTGGACGCTGCGATCAGCTGGCCCTGGCGCGTCATCTCGGCCACGGTGATGGTGGAGACCAGGGACGAGTCCTTGAGCATCATCACCAGGGTGTTGCCGTAGGGCGGCAGCGCTATGCGGAATGCCTGCGGCAGCACCACGCGGCGCATGAGCAGGGCCGGTCGCATGCCCATGGCCAATGCGGCTTCCCGCTGGCCTGGGTCCACCGCCTCGATGCCGGCGCGGAAGTTTTCTGCCTGATAGGCCGAATAGGCAATGCCCAGGCCGATCACCCCGGCCTGGAAGGCGGTGAGCTGGATGCCGACCTCGGGCAGCACGAAGTAGATGTAGAACAGCTGCACGATGATGGGCAGGCCCCGTATCACATTGACCACGGTCGACGCGGCCCACGAGACGGCGCGCACGGGTGAGAGCTTGCCCAGCGCCAGCACCAGTCCGATCGCGCTGGACAACAGGAACGACAGCGCGGTGACCTGCACCGTGACCACCGCTCCTTGCAGCAGGATGGGCAGGAACTCTCGCGCGTGCTGCACAAATGCTTGCATGGCGTACTTTCCTCGAAGGTGTCATTGCCGTGCATTGCGCGGCAAAGGGGGGTGATGCGCGAGGCGATCCGACGGGCGTCCGATGTCCTCAGATGCCCCACTTCTTGACGATCTGGGCCAGGGTGCCGTCTGCCTTGATGGTGGCGATGGCCTTGTTCAGGCGGGCCAGGGTTTCGGTGTCACCCTTGCGCACCACCAGGCACACATCCCCCACGTTGGAGGGCTTGTAGCTTTCGGCCAGCTTCACGCCCTGGAAGCTGTGCTGGCGTATCTGGTAGGCAATGATGGGCTGGTCACCCAGCCCTGCCTTGATGCGGCCAAGCGCCAGGTCGCGCGTCATGTCGGCTACCGAGTCGTAGCTGCGCACTTCCCTGAAGATGCCCTTTTTCTGCAGCAGGTCGTAGAACACCGTGCCCACCTGGGCACCGACGACCTCGCCCTTGAGGTCGTCCAATGACACATAGGCCTTGGCATCGTCGGCCTTGACGATCAGGCCCTCGCCGTAGGAGTAGACCGCATCGCTGAAATCGACCACCTGCTGGCGTGCGGCGGTCTTGAGCATGGCCGCCGAGATGATGTCGATCTTGCTGGATGTGAGCGAGGGGATCAGCGCCGCAAAGCTGGTCTGCTGCACATGGGCCTGGAAGCCTCCGGCCTTGGCCACGGCCTGCATGGTGTCGACCATCATGCCCTGGATGCTGTTGCTCTTGACGTCCAGAAAGGTGAACGGAATGCCTGTGGGCGTGGCGCCCACGTTGTAGCTGGCCGGGGCACTGCCGCCTTGCGCCGCAGCCAGCGCGACGGCGCCGGCGGCACACAGGCCCAAGGCGAGGTGGAGGACGCGGTGGACAAAACCTGGCATTGCCTGACTCCTTGGCGTGAACGACGGAAGGAAAGAGCAGGGACAGGTCACCTTGGGGGGCAGCCCCTCGCCTGCAGCGGAGAATTCTCGGAACCGTGCCAATGATCAATGTGGATGAATCTTAAAGAAATAAGAGAAAACCACTAAGCAATTCAAAGAAATCGATATGCGATTTTTTTGATGTGGATGCCTATACTTGCCGCCATGCAAGCACCGTCTCAACCCGCTTCGTCACCGATGGATGACGACACCAACCCCCTGTTCAACCAGTCGCTGGAGAAGGGCCTGGCCGTGCTCTGCGCCTTCAGCGCGCAGCACCGGAGCATGACGCTGGCCGATGTGGCTGCCGCTGCGGGCATCAACAAAAGCTCGGCGCAACGCATGGTGTTCACGCTGGAGCAACTGGGCTACGTCCGCAAGCATCCGCAAACCCGGCGCTACCAGCTCGCGCCGCGCGTCATGCGCGTGGGCTACAACTACCTGGCGGCCAATCCGGTGATCGACCTGGCCAATCCGTATCTTTCGGAACTGACCAAGATCACGACCGAGACCACCTGCCTGACCGAGCCCGACGGGCTGGAGATGGTCTACGTGGCACGCTTCATCAGCGCCCAGTTTGTGCCGGTGCACATGCCCATTGGAAGCCGCATCCCCATGTACTGCACTGCCTCGGGGCGTGCCTGGCTGAGCGCACTGCCCGATGAAGAAGCCCTGGCCCTGCTGCGCCAGAGCGAGCGAACCGCGCACACACGTTTCACCATCACGGACGAGGCCGCCATCCTCGATGAGCTGGCCCAGGCGCGTCGGCGCGGCTATGCCGTCAACCGGGAGGAACTCTTTCTGGGTGACATGACGCTGGGCGCGCCCGTCATCGGCAGCCATGGCCGCCCCGTGGCTGCCGTGCACATCGTCGCGCCGACCAGCCGATGGACGGTGGAGGAGGCGCAGGCCCGCCTGGGCCCAGGGCTGCTGGCCTGCGCCCGCTCGCTCAGCAACTCGGTGCGTGCCCTGGGTTGAACGGCAGCCGATGCTGCAGCCGGTACGGCCGCATTGGTGGTGCACGCCGCAAGCGTGGCGTGCATGCCCCGGGCTTCAGGTCAGGGCTGGGGGATCGGCCTATGCAGATGGAGTCTCCTGGGCCTGCGGATGCTCCAGCTGGGGTGCGGCCGACAGGTCCGCACCCACGGCGCGGCGCTCGTCGAAGACGAAGCAGCCGCCGTCATAGAAGGCGCCGTCGGTCTCCTCGAAGTACTTGAGGATGCCGCCCTCGAGCTGATAGACATGGTCCAGGCCTTCGTCCTGCATGAGGATGGCGGCCTTCTCGCAGCGTATGCCGCCCGTGCAGTAGCTGACCACGGTCTTGCCGGCCAGTTCGGCCTTGTGGGCGCGCAGCGCGGGCGGGAATTCGGTGAACTTGGTGATGCGCCAGTCGATGGTGCCCTTGAAGGCTCCGGCATCGACCTCGAAGTCGTTGCGCGTATCCAGCGTCACCACCTCGCGGCCCTCGTCATCGTGGCCCTGCTGCAGCCAGCGGCGCAGCGTGGCGGGGCTGACAGAAGGCGCGCGACCCTCTGCCGGGCGGATGGTGGGGTGGTCCATGCGGATGATCTCGCGCTTGACCTTGACCAGCATCTTGCGGAAAGGCACGGTGTCGGACCAGCTTTCCTTGGGGGCCAGGTCGGCAAAGCGCTCGTCGGTGCGCAACTGGTCGACGAAGCTGTGCACCGCCTGGGCGGGGCCTGCCAGGAAGAAGTTGATGCCTTCCTCGGCCAGCAGGATGGTGCCCTTGAGCGCCAGGGCCTGGGCGCGTTCGGCCAGGGTGTCGCGCAGCGCCGCTGCGTCGGGCAGCGGCGTGAACTTGTAGCAGGAAATATTGAGGATATCGGGCACAGGCAGGCAGGCGGGGGCGGCAAGGGCCGCAGGTTGGATCGGGTCGCCGGCGAGGGGCGGCCCGATCAGCCGCCCGACACCAGCAGGGCCTTGATTTTATTGGCCAGCTGGGCCACGGCCAGCGAAGCCGGTGCACCGGGCATGGATTGCAGCAGCAACTGGCGTCGCATCACGGCCTCGCGCACGGCCGGGTCGGAGGGAATGTCGCCCAGGTGCGTGAGCCGCAATGGCTCGCCGGAGGCCGTGCTGACAAAGCGGTTGAGCACCTGCTGGAGCTGACCCGTGATGGCGCGGCCATCGCCGGGACGCGCGGCCTGGTTGATGGCCAGGCGGATCTGCTGGCGCTTTTGCTGAATGGCAAGCACCTTGATGGCTGCATAGGCGTCGGTCAGCGAGGTGGGCTCGGGCGTGGCGATGACCAGCACTTCGGTGGCCATGGACACCGAGAACAGCACCACGTCGGAGATGCCCGCGCCCGTGTCCAGCAGCACGATGTCGTAGCGAGGAGCCAGCGTCTCGATGGTGTGCGTGAACTGCTGGCGGATCTCGGGCGTGAGCCGCGAGTACTCGATCATCCCCGAGCCGGCCAGCAGCACCGAGTAGCCGCCGGGGGCGGGCAGGATGGCTTCCTCCAGCGTGGAACGGCCGGTGAACACATCGTGCAGCGTGACCTTGGGGTAGAGGTTGAGCACCACGTCCAGGTTGGCCAGGCCCAGGTCGGCATCGAGCACCAGGACCTTGAGGCCATGGCGTGTCAGCGCTGCGGCCAGGTTGGCCGAAACGAAGGTCTTGCCCACGCCGCCCTTGCCGCTGGTCACGGCGATGATGTGTCCGCGCGGCTTGGCGCGCACGGCATCGCTCATCGAAACGGCAGCGGGCAGGGAGGGGTGGGGAATGGCGTTGTCGCTTACCACCGGGCTATCAGCGGAGTCCATCTTCGGGGTCCACATCGGTTGCAATATCTGGATTCAGCCCATTGTCAAACGGGGAGGGGGCATACAAAGGTCCGAAAAGCAGGCTTTTTTCCTCCGCGCTTACCGTACTGTCTGGTTGTTCTTCAATGTGCACGCGGTTGCGGCCGGCAGACTTGGCCAGGTACAACTGTTTGTCGGCACGCTCGGTCCACAAGGTCGTGGTGCTGCGTATCCACTGCAGCGCATAGGCGCCGCCGATGCTGATGGTGATCTGCAGTGTCAACGTGGGTGAGATGACCACCGGCATGCGCTCGATGGCGCTGCGTATGCGCTCGGCCACGGACAGGCCGAACGTCGCAGGGCAGGCCGGCAGCACGATGGCGAACTCCTCGCCTCCGTAGCGGGCCAGCGTGTCCATGGGGCGCACGCAACTGGTCAGGGTCCGGGCCACCGACTGCAGAACCCGGTCGCCGACGATATGGCCGTGCTGGTCGTTGATCTGCTTGAAATGGTCGATGTCCAGCATCAGCATCAGCGCCGCTTCGCCCGAGCGCGCCACGCGGTCGATCTCGCGCTCGGCAATGGTGCGGAAATGGCGGCGATTGGCCAGCCCCGTGAGCGGGTCGCGCAGCGACAGCGAACACAGTTCGTCGATCAGCGCCTGCAGGTATCGCGTCGGCGAATCCGTGGGCAAATGGACCGCCCCGCCAGCGTGGGTAACCAGCGCGTGGGCTGTGGCCAGGCGCAGGTCGCGCAGGTATACGGATTGGTGGGAGGCGGGGGCAGTCACAGAGGGCTGAATCAAAAGCCGGTGAAGTGTATCAGTGTGTAGGCTCAATTGTCGCCGCGCCGGCGTCGACTTTTGCACCATCGCTGGTAACAGATGTTGATCCCGGCCGAGATATGAAGGGCGGCAGGGCCAGCGCGGCGAGGAATTCCGCATCGGTGCGGTACAGCCGCAGGTGCGGCCCGCGGTGCAGGGCGCCGGCGCGCAGCAGCACCTGCTCGGCCGGCAACTTCAGGCCCACCACGTGCAGCACGCCGCTGCGCTTGGCCACCAGCAGTTGCAGGCGCACGAAGGTCTCCACGCCCGTCACGTCGATGCGGTTGATGGGCTGGGCCAGCAGGCACAGGTGGTGCGTCTCGGGGCGCAGCGCCCATTCGTCGCCGATGCGTCGCTCCAGGGCCGAGGCCGAGCCGAAGTCCAGCTCGGCATCCATGCGCAGGGCCAGCAGGCCTGGCGCCAGCGGAGGCAACTGCCAGAGGTTGCGGTCGCGCAGGCTGCCATCAGGATGCTGGCCCACCTCGATGATGCGCGGGTGCAGGCGCTGGTAGAGGAAGTAGCCCAGGCTCAGCACGATGCCCGCGAACACGCCCCAGTACATGCGCGGCGCCGTGACGATGGTCAGCAGCAGCGTGGCCAGGGCAATGCTGCCCTCCACGCGCGACACCTTGAACAGCTGCAGCAGCACACGCGGCTTGACGAGGTTGACCACGGCCGTGATCACGATGGCCGCCAGCGCCGCCTTGGGCACGTGGTACAGCGCCGGGATGAACCACATCACCACGATGACCACCAGCAGGATGGAGAACACGTTGGACCATCCCGTCTTGGCGCCGGCCAGCAGGTTCACGGCCGAGCGCGAGAACGAGGCGCTGGTGGCAAAGCTGCCGAACAGGCCCGCACTGATCTTGGACAGGCCCTGGGCGACCAGGTCCTGGTTCTCGTTCCAGCGCGTGCCGGCCTGCTGGTGCTCCACCTGGGCGCTGGAGGCCGTCTCCAGAAAGCTCACCAGCGAGATCACCAGCACCGGCATCACCAGGGCGCCGAACTCGTCCCAGCTCAGCAGCCCCGGCAGCTGGAAGCTGGGCAGGCCCGCGGGCAGATGGCCGACCACGGCGCCGCCGTCGTCGGCAAAGTCCGTGGCCCAACTGATCACGCCGGTCAGCGCGATGATGAAGATGGCCGAGGGAAAGGCCGCACGCCAGCGCTTGGCGAGCACGAGCAAGGCAATGCTGGCCATGCCGTAGACGATGGACTGCCAGTCGAAAAGCTGCAGCGACGGCGTGTTCCAGACGGCACCCCAGGTCGAGCGCAGGCCCAGCAGCGTGGGCAGCTGCGAGGCCAGGATCAGCAGCGCCGCAGCCTGCGTGAAGCCGGTGAGCACGGGCGAGGTCACCAGGTTGAGCAGCCAGCCGGCGCGCATCAGCCCCAGCGACCACTGCACCAGGCCCGACAGAATCGCCATCCATGCGGCCAGCGCCACCCAGTGCGCGGAGCCTGGCTCGGCCAGGCCTGTGAGCGAGGCGCCGATCAGCAGCGCGCTCAGGGCCGTGGGTCCCACGCCCAGACGGGGCGAGCCGCTGAACAGCACGGCCACCAGGGCTGGAACGATGGATGCGTAAATGCCCGTGATCAGCGGCATGCCCGCAAGGGCGGCATAGGCCACGCCCTGGGGCAGAAGCATCAGACCAACGGTGAGACCTGCCCAGAACTCCCCGCGCAGCACGGCTGCCGAAGGTTTGGGCCATGCCAGGAAGGGAAACCAGCGCGCCAGGGAATGCATGGCCGCTATTGTCATGCTAACTGGATGGTGCCGGGATGTTCGGGCTTGTCCTACAGGCGCTTGCGTCGGCGTCGTATGGGTTTGTCCCAGGGCCCTCAATAAAGTCGAGGCCTGTGTTGACCGCCTCACAACTATTCAAGGAGTAACCGCATGACTTTCATCACCCAACGCTGCTGCCAGATCCTCGCCGTGTCTGCCCTGGCCTTCGGCCTTGCCGCCTGCGGCAAGACCGAAGACACTGCGGGCCAGAAGCTCGACTCTGCGGTTCAGCAGTCCCAGCAGGCCGCGCAGAGCGCCGGCCAGAAGATCGACAACGCCATGAGCAGCGCCGGCACCAAGATCGAGGAAGGTGCTGCCAAGGCCGAAGCGGCCACCAACAACGCCATGAGCCAGGCAGGCGCCGCACTCGACGACGCCGGCATTACGGCCCAGATCAAGGCCGACCTGATCAAGGAGCCCGATATCTCCGCCCTCAAGATCGACGTGGACACCAAGGCAGGCGCCGTGACGCTGACCGGCTCGGTCCCCAGCGAAGCACTCAAGATGCGCGCAGGCGACATTGCCAAATCCGTCAAGGGCGTGAACAACGTCAGCAACATGCTGGAGATCAAGGCCAGCTGATCGCAGCCACCGGCTCCGTTGCCCTTGTGAAAACCAGGCGGATTCCCCGCCTGGTTTTTTTATGCCTGAACGCTGCAGCCCAGCGCATAAGATGCGCTGCATGACCACACCCGACCTGCAGATCAGCACCCATCTCATCCACCATCCCTACCAGCCGCCCGAGGGCTTTGTTGCGCCGCAGCCGCCCGTGCACAAGGCCTCGACGGTGATCTTCGAGAACGTGGCGGCCATGCGCCGGCGCCAGTGGCTGGACAAGAGCAGCTATACCTACGGCCTGCACGGCACGCCCACCACCTTCTTGCTGGAAGAGCGCCTGAGCGCGCTGGAAGGCGGCCTGCAGTGCCTGCTGGTACCCAGCGGCCTGGCTGCGATTGCGACCACCTCCCTGGCCCTGCTGCGCACCGGCGACGAGATGCTGCTGCCCGACAACGCCTACGGTCCCAACAAGACCCTGAGCGAGGGCGAGCTGGCCCATTTCGGCGTGCGCCACCAGTGCTATGACGCCATGGATGTTGCCGACCTCGAAGCCAAAATCACGCCCAAGACGCGGCTGGTCTGGCTGGAGGCGCCGGGCTCGGTCACCATGGAGTTCCCCGACCTCATCGCCATGGTGCGCCTGTGCCGCGAGCGGGGCATCACCACCGTGCTGGACAACACCTGGGGCGCGGGCCTGGCCTTCAACCCCTTCGATCTGCTGGCCGATGGAGCGCACAGCCTGGGCGTGGATGCCACCGTGCATGCGCTGACCAAGTACCCCAGCGGCGGTGGCGACGTGCTCATGGGCAGCATCATCACGCGCGACCAGGCGCTGCACATGCGCATCAAGCTGGCGCACATGCGCCTGGGCCTGGGCGTGGGCGGCAACGACACCGAGGCCGTGTTGCGCTCCCTGCCCAGCATCGCGCTGCGCTACCACGCACAGGACCGCGCCGCGCGCGAGCTGGCGCGCTGGCTGCAGCAGCAGCCGGCCGTGGCCCAGGTGCTGCACCCGGCGCTGGAAGGCGCTCCGGGCCACGAGAACTGGAAGGCGCTGTGTGGCGCAGCCGCAGGCGGCGAGGGCGTGGCCGCCGGCCTGTTCAGCGTGGTCATCGATCCGCGCCACGGCCAGCAGGCCGTGGACCGTTTCTGCGACAGCCTGCGCCTGTTCAAGATCGGCTACAGCTGGGGCGGTCCCATCAGCCTGGTCGTGCCCTATGAGCTGTCGTCCATGCGCAGCTGCCCCACGCCCCAGCTGCGCAGCGGCACCGTGGTGCGCTTTGCCATCGGCCTGGAGGCGGTGCAGGACCTGCGTGCCGACCTGGAGCAGGCCCTGGCCGCCGCGTTTGCATAGTTGAGCGCCAGGCGCCGGTGACATCTGCCTGTCACCTGCGCCGCCGATGCTCGCTGGCTTCATACCACCCCACGGAGGCCTTCGGGCCCCGGTCCAGCATGAAGCACAAAGAGAGCATCACCAACATCCTGCAGCAGGCGAAAGCCGGCTCCCGCGAATCCGGCCTCGTGGCCAGCCGCCGCCATTTCGTGCGCGGCATGGGCGCCTCGGCCCTGGCGCTGCCACTGGCCGGCTGCGGCGGGTCGGATGGCGACAGCCGCATTCCCGTCGAGTTCCGCCACGGCGTGGCCAGCGGCGACCCGTTGAGTGACCGCGTCATCCTCTGGACCCGCGTGACGCCGCCGCAGGGCCATTCCAGCGACATCGAGGTGGAGTGGGAAGTGGCATCGGACGCCGACTTCAAGACCCTCGTGACTTCGGGCAAGGCCATGGCGCGCGCTACCCAGGATTTCACCTTCAAGGCCGATGCCACGGGCCTCAGGCCCGCCACGCGCTACCACTACCGCTTTCGCTGCCAGGGCATGACCAGCGCCACGGGCCGCACGCGAACCCTGCCCGTGGGCGCCGTGCAGCAGGTCAAGCTGGCCGTGTTTTCCTGCGCCAACTACCCGGCCGGCTACTTCAATGTCTACGCGCATGCGGCGCGCCAGGGCGACCTGGACGCCACCGTGCATCTGGGCGACTACATCTACGAATATGCGCGCGGCGGCTATGCCAACGGCAAAGCCATGCAGCGCCAGAGCCTGCCGGCCAACGAAATCGTCAGCCTGGCCGACTACCGCCAGCGCCATGCCCAGTACAAGAGCGATGCCGACCTGCAGGCCCTGCATGCGGCAGCGCCCATGATTGCGGTCTGGGACGACCACGAAGTCTCCAATGACACCTGGATGCACGGCGCCGAGAACCACCAGCCGGCCACCGAAGGCGACTTCGAGCTGCGCAAGGTGGCCGCGCTCAAGGCCTATCACGAGTGGATGCCCACGCGCAACGCACAGCCCGAGATCATCTACCGCAGCTTCGCCTTCGGCGACCTGCTGGCGCTGCACATGCTGGACACGCGCGTCATCGGCCGTGATGAACAGCTGGACTACGCCGACTATTTCACGGCACAGGGGCTGGACGCGGCGCGCTTTTCCTCCGACATGGCCAATCCCGCACGCCAGCTCATGGGCGCCACGCAGACCCAGTGGCTTGGCCAGCAGATGGCGGCCTCGCAGGCCACCTGGCAGGTGCTGGGCCAGCAGGTGCTGATGGGGCGCATGGAGCTGCCGGCGCCCTTGCTGATGGACATCCTCAGCCCCGGCAGCGGTGTCTCACTGCCGGCCTACGCGGCGCTGCTGGCCAAGGCCCAGGCCAACCCGGCCAGCCTGACGGCGGCGGAAAAGGCCATCCTGGCCCAGCCCAGCATTCCCTACAACCTCGATGCCTGGGACGGCTACGCCGTGGCTCGCGAGACCGTGCTGGCCACGGCGCGCAGCCTGGGCAAGAACCTGGTCGTGCTGGCCGGTGACACCCACAACGCCTGGGCCAGCGAGCTGCGCGACCGCAGCGGGCAGGGCGTGGGCGTGGAGTTCGCCACCTCGTCCGTCAGCTCGCCCGGCTTCGAGGACTACCTGCCCGGCCAGGATCCGGCCCAGTTGCGTGGCGCGCTGCTGCAGTTCATCAACACGCTCAAGTACTGCGATACCTCCCGCCGCGGCTACATGATCGTCACGGCAACCCCCCAGGCCTGCCAGGCCGAATGGATCTATGTGGATACGGTGTTCAGCCGCCAGTACCAGACCGTGCGGGACGCGGCCTGGAAGGTGCTGCCCGGCCAGCCGGGCAAGCTGGTGCAGGCCTGAGGGCGGACCGGGGTGCGGGCCTGCGCGGTCTGGGCGGGGGCCCTCGGTAGTTTCCGCCATGGCAGCGCGGCCATGGCTGCGCTAACTTGGGGCTCGCTGATCCAGGAGGTCCAGGCATGCAGGCATCCCCCGCTCCCGAGAAAGCTTCCGACCACCCGGCTGGCGCGCTGCAGGTGCAACCGCTGCGCATGGCCGATCCCTGGCGCTGGCTGGCGCTGGGCTGGCGCGATCTGCAGCGGGCGCCGGGCGTTGCGCTGTTCTATGGCCTGTGCTTCTGGGCCATGGCCCTGCTCATCGGCTGGGTGTTCCGTGCCAGCCCTGAATACAGCATGGCCATGGCCAGCGGCTGTCTGCTCATCGGCCCCTTCCTGGCCATGGGCCTGTACGACACCAGCCGCAGGCTGGAGCGGGGATTGCCGCCGGAGCTTGGCAGCTCGCTGACCTGCTGGGACACGCAAATGGGCAGCATGGGCATGCTGGTCATGGTTTTGCTGGTGCTGGAAATGCTCTGGGCGCGCGCCTCCATGGTGGTGTTTGCCGTGTTCTTCGATACCGGCATGCCCACCACGGCCGGCATGCTGCAGGCCGTGGCACGGCCGGAGAATTGGGAGTTCCTGGCGATCTACGTGCTGGTCGGCGGCGCCTTCGCGGCCCTGGTGTTCGCCAGCATGGTGGTGGCGCTGCCGGCCATGCTGGACCGGGGCAGCGATGCGCTGACGGCCTGCATCACCAGCATGCGCGTGGTCGGCCTCAACCTGGCCGTCATGCTGCAATGGGCCGCGATCATCACCGTGCTGGTGGCTGCTGCGCTGTGGTGGCACGGCGTGGGCCTGCTGCTGGTGGGGCCTTTGCTGGGCTGCGCCAGTTGGCATGCTTACCGCTGCAGCGTGGGTGAATCTGCCGACCCTGCGTCCCCCCTATCCTGAGGTTTTACGGCCGGGCCCCGTCTTGCGGCTACAGTGGGGCTTGCAACAACAGAGGAGTCCACCTGTGGCGACACCCAACTACGCCTATGAAAAACGCCAGCGCGAACTGGCCAAGAAGCAGAAGAAGCTTGAAAAGGAGAAGGCCAAGGCCGAAAGAAAACCCGACGACCATGAGGGCGGCGGTATGGCGGGTGAAGACCAGGCATCCCCCGCAGCGGCGCATTCCGGCGAGGAAGGCCGCAGCAGCTGACAGCCTGGCTGCCCTGTGCTCAGGGCAGCAGTTTGCTGAGCTGTGGCCAGACGTTGTCCAGCATGCGCGGCTGGGCCTTGGCCGTGGGGTGGATGCGGTCAGCCTGGAACCACTGGGCCGAGTCGGCCGCATCGCCTATACCGGCCAGCAGGAAGGGCACGAGCGGTACCTTCTGCTCCTGCGCCACCTTGGAGAACAACTGCTCGAACTGGCGCGTATAGCCGCTGCCGTAGTTGGGAGGCACCTGCATGCCCACCAGCAGCACCTTGGCCCCGGCATCACGGGCCGCGCGTACCATGGCGTCGAGATTGCCCTGCGTGCTTTGCAGCGGCAGGCCGCGCAGCGCATCGTTGCCTCCCAATTCGATCACCACCACCGACGGTTTGTGCTGCTTGAGCAGGGCCGGCAGGCGCGAGCGGCCGCCCGAGGTGGTCTCGCCGCTCACGCTGGCGTTGACCAGCGGCACATTTTTCTGGCTCTCCTGCAGGCGCTTTTGCAGCAGCGCCACCCAGCCCGTTCCGCGGGCCAGACCGTACTCGGCACTCAGCGAATCGCCCAGTACCAGCAACGGGCCGGCGTCTGCAGCCCGGGCGGGCATGGCCGTCCAAGTACCCAGCAGACCGAAGGCCAAGCCGGCCGAGATAAAGTGGCGGCGTCGGCGCATTGCGCGCAGCTTGTCTTGCATCGTCTTCCCATCCTCCATGTCACAAAGCACTGCCCAGCCCCTGATCGAAGTCGAGCATGTCTTCAAGTCGGTCAGCGATTCGACCGGAACACTGGATATTCTGAGGGATATCGATCTGCGCTTCGCGGCAAGGGAAACCGTGGCCATCGTCGGTGCCTCGGGCTCGGGCAAGAGCACGCTGCTGTCCATACTCGCAGGCCTGGATACGCCCACGCGCGGCACGGTGCGGTTGCAGGGCCAGGACATGTTTGCGCTGGACGAGGATGCGCGCGCTGCCGTGCGTGCGCAGAAGCTGGGCTTTGTCTTCCAGAGCTTCCAGCTGCTGGGCAATCTGACGGCGCTGGAGAACGTGATGCTGCCGCTGGAGCTGGCCGGCAGCCGCGACGCCCGCCGCCGCGCCACCGAAATGCTGGAGCGCGTGGGGCTGGGCCAGCGCCTGGGCCACTATCCCAAGCTGCTGTCGGGCGGTGAGCAGCAGCGTGTGGCGCTGGCCCGCGCCTTCGTGGTCGAGCCCGCCGTGCTGCTGGCCGACGAGCCCACGGGCAGCCTGGACTTTGCGACCGGCGAAACCATCATGGAGCTGATGTTCGCGCTCAACCGTGAGCGCGGCACCACGTTGGTCATGGTCACGCATGACCGAGCCATCGCCGCGCGCTGCGAGCGGCGCGTGACCATCGAGGCCGGCCGCGTCGCCAGCATCGAAGAGGGGCAGGCGCTGGCGGCCTGATCGGCCGCCGGGTCAAGCGGCTGCAACCAGTGGCAGGACCTCAGGCGGCGACAGCTTCGCGCCGCCCTGCCGCCTCGCAGGCCGCGGCCGTGAAGATCACGTCCGTGGAGGAGTTGAGTGCGGTTTCGGCCGAGTCCTGGATCACGCCGATCACAAAGCCCACGCCCACCACCTGCATGGCCAGATCGTTGGAGATGCCGAACAGGCTGCAGGCCAGCGGAATCAGCAGCAGCGAGCCACCGGCCACGCCCGAGGCGCCGCAGGCGCACACCGCGGACACCACGCACAGCAAGATGGCGGTCAGCAGATCGACCTGGATGCCCAGGGTATGGGCCGCAGCCAGCGAGAGCACGCTGATGGTGACGGCGGCGCCGGCCATGTTGATGGTGGCGCCCAGCGGGATGGAGACGCTGTAGGTGTCCTCATCCAGGCCCAGGCGCTTGGCCAGCGCCAGGTTCACCGGGATGTTGGCGGCCGAGCTGCGCGTGAAGAAGGCCGTGACCGCGCTCTCGCGCAGGCAGGTCAGCACCAGGGGATAGGGATTGCGGCGCGTCTGCGTCCAGACGATGAACGGATTGACCACCAGGGCCACGAAGAGCATGCAGCCCAGCAGCACGGCCAGCAGGTGGGCATAGTCCAGCAGCTTTTCCAGGCCCGACTGGGCAAAGGTGCCCGCCACCAGGCCGAAGATGCCCAGCGGCGCCAGGCGGATCACGCCCTGGATCACGCGGGTGATGGCCTGGCCCAGGTCATGCATCACGGCGCGCGTGGTCTCAGAGGCGTGGCGCAGGGCCAGGCCCATGGCCACTGCCCAGGCAAGGATGCCGATGTAGTTGGCATTCATCAGCGCGCGTACCGGGTTGTCGAAGGCGCTTTGCACCAGGGCCATCAGCACTTCGCCAATGCGCCCAGGCGCGCCCTGGGCGGGGGCGGCGTCCTTGAACTGGATGGTGGACGGGAAGGCCATGCTGGCCACCACGGCCACCACGGCCGCGGCAAAGGTGCCCAGCACATACAGCCACAGGATGGGCCGTATCTGCGTGGCGTGGCCGGGCCGGTGGTTGCTGGTGGCCGAGACCACCAGCAGCAGCACCAGGACAGGGGCAACGGCCTTGAGGGCGGAGATGAACAGCGTCCCCAGCAGGGATACGGACTGGGCGGCCTCGGGCCAGAGCCAGGCCAACAGGCCGCCGGCGACCAGACTGATGGCGATCTGGCCCACCAGGCTGGTGCGGGCAAGCCAGGCAAGAAAGGCTTTGAGCATGATGGTTGAGAAAGAAATGGAAAAACAGGGCGATGAAAAATGCAAAGCGGCATGCCCGTGGCTTCGGTGCATGCCGCAATGAGAGGGGCCCGCTGGAAAGCGGCCAACCCGCGCAGTGTAGCGGCTACGTAAAAACCACAGGAGCCGTTGCGTGCAGACGGGCTTCGTCCGGCGGGTGCCGGGGCTGCGCCCAATTGGCGGGATAATCGCGCCCCATGTCGTCCCCCAAAGTTCTCTTCGGCTTCCACGCCGTCGGCGTGCGCATGAAGACCGCGCCCCAATCCATCATCGAGGTCTACTACGAGGCCACGCGCCGTGATGCGCGCATGCGCCAGTTCCTCGACCGCGCCAAGTCGGCCGGCGTCCGGCTGATCGAGGCCGACGGTGAACGCCTGGCCAAGCTCGCCGGCAGCCACGGCCACCAGGGCGTGGCCGCGCGCGTGGAGGCGGTGGCCCAGGTGCATTCGCTGGATGAACTGCTGGAGCAACTGGAGGCCGATGGCGTCAGCAACCCGCTGCTGCTGGTGCTGGACGGCGTGACCGATCCGCACAACCTCGGCGCCTGCCTGCGCGTGGCCGATGGCGCAGGCGCCCATGCGGTGATTGCGCCCAAGGACCATGCGGTGGGCGTGAACGCCACCGTGGCCAAGGTCGCCAGCGGCGCGGCCGAGACCGTGCCCTATTTCATGGTCACCAACCTGGCGCGCACGCTCAATGAGCTCAAGGAGCGCGATATCTGGATCATCGGCACCAGCGACGATGCGCCCAAGACCCTGTACGAGGTGGACCTCAAGGGCCCCACGGCCCTGGTGCTGGGCGCAGAAGGCGACGGCATGCGCCAGCTCACGCGCAAGACCTGCGACGAGCTGATCGGCATTCCCATGATGGGTGCCGTCTCCAGCCTCAATGTGTCCGTGGCCAGCGGCGTGTGCCTGTACGAGGCGCTGCGCCAGCGCGGCCTGGGCACCACGCCTGCCGTATCCGCCGCCCCGGCCGACCAGATCTAGGCTGGCGCGCCGTCGGCGCCCAGCTCCACCACGCTCTCGAAGCCGCCCCAGAACATGCGCTTGGCGTCGAAGGGCATGGTGGCCGGGTCCATGGAGGCAATGCGCGGGTCCTTCATGACGGCGGCATTGATGCGGTCGCGCTCCGCGCGCGAGGCATAGACGATCCATGAAAAGAACACGATCTCGCCTTCCTTGAGCTGCACGGCCTGGGGAAACGAGGTCAGCTTGCCCATGGGCACGTCGTCGCCCGCGCATTCCCAGTACTGCAGCGCGCCGTATTCCATCCAGACCTTGCCTGCGGCCTCGGCCACCTCGCGGTAGGCCTGCAGGTTGGCCCGGGGAACGGGCAGTACGAATCCGTCGATGTAGTGCATGGTGCTCTCCTGGTGAAAACCGGCGTCAGAGCCGGGCTGCGAGTTCCGCCAACTGGTCTGCGCACTGGCCCCAGCCGCTGTGAAAGCCCATGGCCTCGTGCTGGGCGCGGTCGGCGGCATTCCAATGGCGCACCCGGGCGGTATAGCGGGTCTGGCTGCCTTCGGGGTCGAAGGTGACGATGCCCGTCATGAAGGGCTTGTCGGCTGGCACCCAGCCTTGGGTGAAGGCGTCGGTGAAGACCAGGCGCCGGTTGGGAATGACTTCCAGGTAGACACCGCTGCCGGGCATCTCCTGGCCTTCGGGGCTGCGCATGACGATGAGGCTGTGGCCGCCGGGCCGCACATCGTTGTCCACCCGGGCCACGCTCCAGGGGCTGGGTGCAAACCATTGCTGGATCAGCGCCGGCTCGGTCCAGCAGCGGTAGAGCCTGTCGGCGGGGATGTCGAACAGGCGCGTGAGCACCAGGTCGTTGGCGTGTTCGGGAAGGTCTTGTGCTGTCATGGTGCTCCTCATTGCATGGAGTGCAGGCCGATGCGGTTGCCCTCGGTGTCCACCACGACGGCGCAGTGGCCGTGGGGGCCGATGGAGAATTTGGCCTGCTCGATGTGCCCGCCTGCGGCCTCGACGCGGCCCTGTTCTATGGCGCAGTCCTCGCAGCCGAAATAGACCAGCGTGCCGCCGCCGCCGGAAGGTGCGCCGTCCATCCGCACCAGCATTCCGCCCGCGCCGGGGCCTGTCATGTCCATCGGAAAGGACAGCATCTCCTGGCTGTCGGAGCCATCGGGCGCGGGCAGGTGCTCCAGCTTGCCCTGGAAGACGGTTTCATAGAACCGGCGCGCACGCGCCATGTCCTGCACATGGATCTCGAACCAGACGACGGGATTGGCGTTCATGAGGACTCCTTCTTGGGTGACTGAGGCAATGTGTCGGCCGGCCTTGTTCAGGCCTCGCCCTTGACGTTGACCATCCAGGGTGTGTTGAAGCGGTCCGTCACCATGCCAAAGCCCGGCGACCAGAACGTGGCCTGGAAGGGCATGGTCACCTTGCCGCCTTCGGCCAGCGCGTTGAAGATGCGGCCGCCTTCGGTGGCGTCGTCCACGCCGATCGAGATCCACATGCCCTGGGCTTGCTGGTAGCCGCCGCCACCGCAGTTGTCGGTGGCGTCCGAGGCCATCAGCGCCTGGTCCTTGATCTGCAGGTGGGCATGCATGATCAGGCGCTTGTCGGCCTCGGGCATCTGCTCCATGCCCGGCGTCTCGCCAAAGGTGCTCTGGTGCACGATGGTGCCGCCGAACAGCCTGGCGTAGAAGGCGAAGGCCTCGGCACAGTTGCCGTTGAAGTTCAGATAGGGGATGAATTGCATGGAACGCTCCTGGGAGGGACGGTGGCGAGGGGAGTGGAGGAACGGGACGGCGGGGGAGGCTTCAGCCGCCGTCATGCGCGCGCTCAAGAGCGGCGATGTCCAGCTTTTGCATGCCCAGCAGGGCCTGCATCACGCGCTGGGCGGCGGCCATGTCGGGGCCTCCCATCCAGCTGGCCATCTGGGACGGAACGATTTGCCACGACAGGCCATGGCGGTCCTTGAGCCAGCCGCATTGACGCGCCGCCGGGTCGCCGCCCTCGGACAGGGCGCCCCAGTAGTGGTCTATCTCGTCCTGTGTATCGCAACTGACCATCAGCGAGACGGCCTCGTTGAAGCGGAACATGGGGCCGCCGTTGAGCGCCAGAAAGGGCTGGCCTTCCAGCTCGAATTGCACCGTCATCACGCTGCCCGCCGGCCTGCCGTGGATGTCGTGGCCTGCTTCGCCGTAGCGCGCAATGGCCGTGATGCGGGAATCGGGAAAGACTTCGGTATAGAAGCGCGCCGCCTGCTCGCCCTGGTTGTCGAACCAGAGGCAGGGCTGTATGCGGCCGGTGTGCAAAGCCATGCTTGTCTCCTTGGTGACGGTGATAACCGCTTTATGCCGTTCGATGCCGGCTTTTTATCGATTTCTGCCCGGCGTGTGTACGCCGTTCACATATGCTAGGGACTAAAATGGACGCTGTCCACATCAAGCGCTGTCAGCTTCGGTGTCAAGCTGTAAATCGGCGGGGCAGGGCTGTCTTCCCTCTCGGGTGATGCGGTCACGCAGAAAAAAGGAAGCAAAACAGTGACGCAGCGACGTGTCAGGCGTGAGTCATATCACCACGGCGACCTGCGCCAAGCCCTGGTCGAGGCTGGCCTGGCGCTGGCGCGTGAAGGCGGTCCCCAGGCGATCGTGCTGCGCGAGGCCACGCGCCGCGCGGGCGTGGCGCCCAATGCAGCCTATCGTCACTTTGCCAACCGCCAGGCGCTGTTTGATGCCGTGCGCGCTGCGGCCCTGGGCGCACTGGCAGCAGCCATCGAGGCCGAAATGGCCCAGGCGCGCACCCTGCCCGATGTGCTGCAGCGCTCACGCGCGCTGCTGGCTGCCGTGGGGCGCGGCTATCTGGGCTTTGCCCAGACGGAGACCGGCTGGTTTCGCACGGCCTTTGCTTCGGTCGAGTACGACGTGGACCTGCCGCCGGACACCACGCGTGCAGCGGCCATGGGACTGAACCCGTTCGAGCTGCTGGGCTATGCGCTGGACAGCATGGCCGAGGCCGGCGTGCTGCCTGCCGAGCGCCGGCCCCAGGCCGAGTTCCTGGCCTGGTCCGCGGTGCACGGCATGGCCTTGCTGGTGATAGACGGGCCGCTGCGCCACGCCACCGCCGAGCAGCGGCGCGCGCTGGCGCTGCGCCTGCTGGAGATGGTGGAAAAAGGCATTTGATGCGTGGCGGGGCGACACTGCCTCACAATGGCCTGCCTTTTTTCCATCGCCGCCCCGATGCCCGACGAACATTCCCTTTCCTCGCCTTCCCCCGCCGAGCCTGAACTGGCCGGCCAGGGCGAGCTGCGCGACCGCATCGCGCGTGCAGCCCATATCGCGGTGCTCACGGGCGCAGGCGTCAGCGCCGAATCCGGCGTACCCACCTTTCGCGACGACAAGAACAGCTACTGGGCACAGTTCAACCCGCAGGACATGGCCAGCGAGGCAGGCTTTCGCGCGCATCCGCAGCGCGTCTGGCAGTGGTATGCGCACCGGCGCGAAGCCGTGGCTGCGGTGCAGCCCAACGCCGGCCACCATGCGCTGGCGCAATGGGCCTTGCGCCACCCGGGCCGCATGACGCTGGTCACGCAGAACGTCGATGGCCTGCACCAGCGCGCAGGCAGCCCCGGCGTGCTGTGCCTGCATGGTGAGCTGATGCGGGACCGCTGGCTGGAAAGGCCGCGCGCATGCTGCGATCTGGCCCAGGTGAAGCCGGGCGAGCCGCCGCAGTGCGTCGTCTGCGGCAACCTGGTGCGCCCGGGCGTGGTCTGGTTCGGCGAGTCCCTGCCCATGGGCGTGTGGCAGGCCGCGGAGGCGGCGGTGCAGCAGTGCGATGTGCTGCTGGTGGTGGGCACATCGGGCGCCGTGTACCCGGCTGCAGGGCTGGCGCGAATCGCACGCAGGGCGGGCGCACATGTGGCCGTGATCAATCCCGCACCGTCCGAGCTGGATGACGCGGCCCACCAATGCCTGCGCGGCCCGTCGGCACAGGTGCTGCCGCTGCTGCTGGGCGACTGAAGGCGGAGGGGCAGGCCGCCCGACGCGGCCCAGGGGGGGAGGGAAGGGGCTTGCGCCATGGCGGCTCCATTTGACGCACAACCGGGGCAGTCCCCTCCCTCTCGCGCATCCGCTCAGATCCAGCCCAGCGCTCCCAGCGCCGCGCCGGCGCCCAGCAGCCACAGCAGGTGGATGCGCGTGCGCCAGACCAGCAGGGCGCAGACCAGGGTCAGCAGCCACAGGCGCCAATCCTGGGCGGCGCGACCGCTGCCCGTGCCCAGCAGCCAGCCCGTGGCCAGCAGCAGGCCGATGACCAGAGGGCCCATGCCCTGCTTGAAGGCCCGCACGCCGCGCCGGTTCCTGTTGCGCTGGCCCCAGCGCGATGCCTGCCAGGCCAGCAGCGAACTGGGCAAGAGGATGCCGATCATGCAGATGGTCACCCCCAGTGCTCCAAAGGCCCAGGCCAGCAGGCCCGTGCCTCCGCCTGCGTTCAGGCCCAGGTTCCATCCCAGCAAGGCGATGAACAGCACATTGGGCCCGGGCGCCGCCTGGGCAATGGCGATGGAGGAGCTGAATTGCGCCTCGCTGAGCCAGCCATGGCCATCGACCAGAAAACGGTGCATGTCGGGCGCCGTGGCAATGGCCCCGCCCACGGCCATCAGCGACAGCGTCAGGAAATACAGCATCAACTGCAACCAGTCGGCGGGCTGCAGGCTCAGTGCAATCTGGTGGGCAGCATTCATGGCGTGAGCTTTCTCCAGGTCAGCACGCAGCCCGCGCCGCCGACCACCAGCAGCACCCAGGCCAGCGGAATGCGCATCACCGCCATGGCAATGAACGAGGCCAGCGCCAGGCCCGCGCTGCACCAGCGCCCCAGCGGGTGGCGGCTCAGCGTGCTGGCCAGCTTCAGGCCCATGCCCGCCACCAGGCCGGCTGCGACGGCGCCCATGCCGCGCAGCGCGCCGGCCACGGCGGGGTGGTCGGCCAACTGGGAATAGATCACGGTCAGCGTCAGCACCAGCAGCATGGGAAAGCACAGCATGCCGCACACGGCCACCACGGCACCGCGCCAGCCGAAGTAGCGCTCGCCAATGGTGATGGACAGGTTGACCACATTGGGGCCGGGCATGATCTGGGCCACGGCCCAGTCCTCCACAAACTCTTCATTGGTCAGCCAGCGCTTTTTCTCGACCAGCTCGCGCTGTACCACGGCCAGCACACCGCCAAAGCCCTGCAGGGCCAGCCAGGTGAAGGACCAGAACAGATCGCGCAGATTGACGGGGGCGGGACGCCGGGCCGGCACATCGGCGGGGTCGTGTGGCGGGTGGGCCTGGGGCGGCGATGCGGGCATGTTCTGGCTTGTGTCTGAGCCGCCCGGGCAGGGCCCCGGGAGGGCATCGCTGTTGTCGTGGGGGGAACCGCGCGGGCCGGTCCTGTCTTCGTGCCTGCCGCCGGGGCGGCACGCACGGAATGTTAATCCTGCGCAGCGGCCTTGTCGGCAGCGGCCCCATCGGCAACGGCGATGGGGGCATTGCAAGCGCAGATGGCTTGCTGCCGGCATGCGCCCAGGCCTGCCCGCCGGCCTGTCTGAAGAGGAGTAGATTCTCTCCACCCACACAACCCGAGGATCTCCGACATGGACATGGATTGGAGCAAGGCGCTGCAGGAAAGCCTGGTCTGGCTGGCGGCGGCCTCAGTGATCACCGTCGTGGCTTTCGCGGCCGTGGCGCTGCTGGTGGTTCGATTCACCCGCTGGGGTCGGCAGTTCTGGCAGCTGGCCGGCCCGTTCCTGCACCCCAGAAACAGCTGGTGGCCGCTGCTGGTGTTCACGCTGCTGCTGGTGCTGGCCCTGGTCTCGGTGCGCATGAACGTGCTGTTTTCCTACTGGTACAACGGCTTCTACAGCGCGCTGCAGGAACTGGACCAGAAGGGCTTTTGGCGCTTCCTGGGTATCTTTGCGGTGCTGGCCACGGTCCACATCCTGCGCGAGCTGTTCAATTTCTATGTGAACCAGGCGTTTCGCATCCGCTGGCGGGTCTGGCTCAACGAGCGCGTGACCACCGACTGGATGCGCGGCGATGCCTACTATCGCAGCCACTTCCTGGACGAGCCGGTGGACAACCCCGACCAGCGCATCGAGCTGGATGTGAACACCTTTGTCTCGAACTCGCTGACCCTGGCGCTGGGTGCCGTCAGCGCGGTGGTCTCGCTGGTGGCGTTCACGGGCATTCTCTGGGGGCTGTCCGCGCCCATCGCGGTGGCGGGCGTGGAGGTTCCGCGGGCCATGGTGTTCGCGGTCTACCTCTATGTGATCGTCGCCACGCTGATCGCCTTTCGCCTGGGCCAGCCGCTGATCCGGCTGAACTTCCTGAACGAGAGGCTGACCGCCAACTTCCGCTACGCCCTGGTGCGCGTGCGCGAATATGCGGAGAACATCGCCTTCTACCAGGGCGCGGCCATCGAGCGCAACACGCTTTTGACGCGCTTTTCGGCGTTGATCGCCAATGTCTGGGCGCTGGTCTACCGCAGCCTGAAGTTCGACGGCTTCAACCTCACCGTCAACCAGGTGGCCGTGGTCTTTCCCTTTCTGCTGCAGGCGCCGCGCTTTTTCAGCGGTGCCATCAAGCTCGGTGATGTGATGCAGACCTCGCAGGCCTTTGGGCAGGTGCAGGATGCGCTGTCCTTCTTCCGAACCTCCTACGACACTTTCGCCCAGTACCGCGCTGCGCTGGATCGCCTGTGCGGCTTTCTGGATGCCAATGCGCAGACCCGCGAACTGCCCCAGGTCGTCCACAGAGAGCAGCCCGGCGCCCTGGACATCGAGCACCTGCAGGTCAGCCGCCCGGACGGCCACCACCTGCTCAGCGGCCTGCAACTGAAGCTCATTCCCGGCCAGGCGCTGCTGATCAAGGGGCCTTCGGGCAGCGGCAAGACCACCTTGCTGCGGTCCATTGCCGGCCTGTGGCCGCATGCCCAGGGCACGGTGGGCCGCCCGGGCGGCCACCAGGCGCTGTTCCTGTCGCAGCGCCCGTATCTGCCGCTGGGCGACCTGCGCACGGCCATTGCCTATCCGATGGATGCTTCACCGCAGGACGACGAGCGCCTTCAACAGGCGCTGCGCCAGGTCAGCCTGGCCCATTTGGCCGACAAGCTGGATGTCAACCAGGATTGGTCCCGCATCCTGTCGATTGGCGAGCAGCAGCGCCTGGCCTTTGCGCGCGTGCTGTTCAACCGGCCCGCCATCGTCTTTCTCGATGAATCCACCTCGGCCATGGACGAGGGCCTGGAGCATGCGCTGTACAACCTGCTGCGCGAGCAGATGCGCTCGACCATGCTGGTGAGCGTGGGCCACCGCAGCACGCTGGCGGGTTTCCATACCCACGCGCTGGCGGTCGATGGCAATGGCGGCTGGACGCTGTCGGAAGTAAGCGCACCGCAGAGCGCACCCCAGGATTGATCCGCGTGCGGCCCTGGGCCGCGCGCGATCAATCGTCCATGGGCAAAGAATCGCAGTTGCTCAGGTCGGAGGGCGGCTGCTGGGGCAGCTGGCGCACCGCGTCGCGCAAGGCGGTGCGCAGGCCCTCTTCCAGCACGGGGTGGTAGAAGGGCGCACGCAGCAACTCATGCACGGTCAGTTGCTGCTGCACGGCCAGGGCCAGCAGATGGGCCAGATGCTCGCCGGCCGGCGCGCACATTTCCGCGCCCAGCAGCCGGCCGCTGGCCGGGTCCGCATAGACGTGAAGCAGGCCCGCGTTGTGCTGCGCAGCGCGCGCACGCCCCTGGTGCGCGAAATCCACGCGGCCCACCACGAAGTCCTGCCCCAGCAGCGCCTTCATGGGCTGGCCCACGACGGCCGCGTTGGGCGAGCTGAAGACGATGGACAGCGGCGCGCGCCGCTCGAAGCAGGCCACGTTCTCTGCCATGGCGTTGGTGCCGGCAATATGGCCTTCGTCCACGGCCTCATGCAACAAGGGGCGGTCGCCATTGGCATCGCCCGCGAGGAACAGCGGCAGCTCACCGACCTGCAGTGTCTCGCGGCTCACGGGCGGCTGCCCGTGCTCGTCCAGCTCAAGTCCCAGCGTCTCCAGCCCCAGGCCTTCCAGCTGCGGGCGTCGGCCCATGGCGGCCACCACGTGGTCCACGACGATGCGGGCATCGCCTGCGCGCACGACGATGGTGTTGTCAGGACCTTTGCTCAATTGCGCCGCGTGGTCGGTGATCACCGTCATCTCTTTCTCAAGCAGATGCCGCAATGCGTCGGTGACATTCGGGTCGGACAGGCCGGCAAGCTTCGGGCCGCGTCCCAATGCGGTGACCTCCAGTCCCAGCCGCGCCAGCGCCTGTGCAATCTCCACGCCCAGCGGACCCAGGCCGACGACGGCTACGCGCGGGCCCAGCGTCTTGCGTTCGAACAAGGTGTCGGTGGTCAGGATGCGCTTGCCAAAGCGCTTCCATTCCTCCGGCACCACGGGGCTGGAGCCTGGAGCGAGGATGAGCTTGCGCGCAGCCAGCACCTTGCCATTGACCTCGATCCGATTGGCCGCCAGCAGCCTGGCACGCCCGTCGATGGCCCGCCAGCCCAGGCCCTCCGTGGCCTTGATCGTGCTTGCCACGAACTCGTCGCGCAGCTTGCGCACGCGGCGCAAAACGGCGGGCAGGTCCAGCTGCAGCCCGCTCGCGCCGCGTATGCCGAAGGCATCGAAGTGATGGCGTGCATGGAAGGCGTTGGCCGCCTCGATCAGCAACTTGGACGGCATGCATCCCACCCGCGCACAGGTCGTTCCCCAGGGCCCGTCGTTGACGATGGCGAAATGCTCCGTGTGCTTGCGCACCTCGCGCAGTGCCGACAGTCCGGCCGAGCCGGCACCGACGATGATCACGTCGAGGGCGGTGGTGGGTGGGTTTTTCATGCTGTCTGATTCCTTTGACTGTGGCACCAGGTCCCGTGGAGGTCTCCGCTGCCGGTGGATGTGCCGAAAGGTGTGCCGACGGAAGTGCCGACTGAAGTGCCGACAGATGGTCGAGATGACTGCCTCGCCTGCCATGGGACATGCGTGCCAGTCTGCATGCTGGCGCTCGCGGCAGTCGTAGGCGAAGGGCCGAAACCGCTGCTGGACATCCAGGGCCCGGCCCGTGCCGCGCAGGGGCTAGCCGGATGCCCAGTGTTGCCATGCCGCGCCCGTGCGGCTGCCTGATGCGCCGAAATCCGCTTCCCGCGCAAAGCGCCTGAGGGATGTCTCGGTAACCCTCAAATGGCTGATACGGCACAAGCGGCTTTGGGCTGTTTGCAGCCAGCGGCGCAGGGACCAATGAAGCTGCGCCACCATCTCGCCATGCACCTGTGCGCTGTGCAGGCGCAGGCGGCCATCGAGGATGAAGGCCCTCACCGACCGTGCGGACAGCTGCAGGTCCTCGCAGACCTGCCGCAGCCCGACGCCTTCGCGGACCCGGGTGCTCAGGCCGCGCCTGTGCATCTGGCAGCGAACGGAGCGTTCGCTGCGGTCCAGCCGGCGGCAGATCACCTGCACAGGCAGGACGCCGGCCCAGCGTTCGAGTGCCAGCAGTTCTGCGGGACTCCAGCGGCGGCGAATTGCGCCATTGGGCCGTGCGCTGTCGGATGTCAGGCAGTGTGTGATTGCCATGGAAAGCCCCCATTCATATGGCGCTGCGCTATGGCATGGCCTGAATCCCGGATGCCGATGAGACAATTATTGATGGGGGATTCTTTTGCAAGCTTTTGATTTTGTTGATTGTTTTTGTTGTTTTGATTGCTGCTCGGATGGACGGCTCCATACCGCGATGCCTATCGTGGAGCCGGGATGCGGATCACGGAAATAGCGTCTGCACCGGCGCGCATATGCCAAGCCCCATGCGGATTTCCTGTTCGGCGCCCGATTTCCATGAACGACTTCTTTGCTTTTTCAGGAGAACCCTTCATGCGCCTTCAGCCAAAGCATTTGAATTTTTCCGTTGCGTGCCTAGCGTTGCTGGCACTGCCGGCCGCGCAGGCCCTGCCCATGCAGGACGTGGGCACATCGGCAGGCCCGCAATGCGTGGGCCTGGACATCAACAACAGCGGCCATGTCGTGGGCGCCTGTGCAGAGAGCGACGGCTCGTCCGCAGGCTTCGTGTCGCTGGCGCCGGGCAGTGCGGCAGACCTTGTGCGCCTGTCGCCGGGGCGCAACTGCAACGCGGCGGCCATCACCAACAGCGGCCAGGTGGTGGGCACCTGCCTGGACGGCAATTCGGTGTCCGTCGGCGTGTTCTGGAATGCGGCCACGCCGGCCACGGTGCAGACACTGCAGCCGCTGACGCTCGATGTGCGCAGCATGCCCACGGCATTCAACCAGGGCGGCTATGTGGCAGGCGTCAGCCTGAGCGGCAGCAACACGGCCCGCCCTGTCATGTGGCGCAACAATGAAACCACGGCACGCGCGCTGCCGGCGGGCCTGCTGGGCCTGAACAGCACCAACTGCGTGCCGTCCGATGTGGACAATTTCGTGGTGGGCGGCAACATGCCGGGCATCGTGGGCAACTGTCCCGACAACAGCGGGCATCCGCGTCCTGTCTATTGGTCTGCCGCAGTCCTGGGCGGCTATATGGCCACGGCCCTGAACCTGCCTCTCAATGCCGTCTTCTGCCGCGCAAAGACCGTCGTCAATACCCGCATCATGGGCTACTGCGATTTTGGTGCCCAGGGTGGACGCACCGTCGTCTGGCTCAACTCGTCCTCCAGTCCGCAGGTGCTGTCCATATCGTCCCCGCCCGCGCGAAACAGCGGCGTCGATCTCAACATCCTCGGCGAGGTGATTGGGCACTACCAGTTGGCAGACGGGCGCAGCATGCCCTATTACTGGAACAGCCAGACCGGTGTCATCCGCGATATTCCTCCGCTGCCTGGCGGCATGAATGCACGTGTGGTGGATATCGGTGACAACGGAACGGTGGCAGGCCACAGCGAACTGGCCGACGGAAGTTCGCACGCCATCACCTGGACCCCCTTGGGCGGCACCGTGGACCAGGGAACCCTCGCAGGCGGCGAGAACAGTGCGGCCTCGGCACTGAGCCAGGATGGCTGCTACATGACAGGAAGGAGCGAAGTCGCGCAATTGGCCACGCATGCCTTCGTGCAGAACCTGTGCACGCCATGAAGGCGCAGCCTCGTCTCACACCGTGCATAAAGGAAATACCATGAAGATGCGATATCCAAGACTTGCAACCACACTGGCAATCGCTGTGTGCGGGCTCTGGGCCCCTGCAGTGCAAGCGAACGGCATTTCATTCGAGAATTTTTCCTCCTCCAATGCGGCACAGGCTTTTTTGGGCTCATATAGTATGTTGCCCCTGATGATGGCGCGAACGAGCGAGTTGTCGAAATTGATGGAAATGATGACTGCGAATACAGGTAAAACCGAACTAATGCCACTTCAGATGATGGCGAAATGAATATGAGCATGTTTGCGGTATGAATGCGCCTGTGGTGAATATAGGCGATACCGCAATGGTGGCTTGCTACAGCGAACTGGGCGATGAAAGCTTTCGCGCCATCATCTGGGCGTCCACAGACAACGCGTGCTGTGTGCAGAATCTGTGGACTCCTGCTCGTCAGTATCAATTTAAAAACGATGAGATAAAGGGGTTGAAATGAGATTTCGATATGAAAAATCATTGTCCACTATGGTGGTATTTGGTGTTTTAATGTCCTCATCTGCGGCGCATGCAAATAATATTTATTTTTCGGAAGATGGTCTAATAAATTTGGAAAATAGCAGCCTGTATGCAAATGGTAGTTCAGTTGGAGCTGGCTTTTATCATACTTGTGGCAGTGTTTTGATATCGGGAAATAAGTTGGTGACAGCTGCTTATTGCCTTGGGTATTCCTTTAGGGAACTACATTGATCAGGGCTTGAAAGCTAACTGTCTAATTTCACATGGCTTGTTTTGCCTGCTTGCGATTTGCTTTTTGGCCATTTGATGAGTAATTACCAGCATCAAATCAGTCTGGCAATGCCATGCGGCCCGGCCTTCCGCCATGGCTGGGCGCCTGTTCCGGCGCAGGGGCATCGTCGGCCATCAACTTCCCCATCAGGCCTCGCAGGATTGCCAGCGTCGGCGCCTCGCTGCGCTGACGCAGCGTGACCAGCCCGAAGCGGGCGGTGCTGCGCATGGGCGGGTCCATGGGCAATTCGGCCAGGTCCGGGGCGACGGCGCGCACGGCCAGCAGCACGGTGTCGCTGTTGCGCGCAACGTCCACAAGGCTGGGCAACTCCTCGCACTGCAGTGTGACGAACCGCGCCGGGTGGGCCATGGCGCCATAGGTCTCCACCAGCAGCCAGGCCACCTGGTCGCTCAATGGGGTGGAGGCGACGGGGTAGCGCTGCACATCCTCGAAGCGCAGATCCCGCTGCAGGCGGGCCAGTGGATGGTCGGTGCGGCACATGAAGGCGGCGCGCATTTCGTGCACGACGTCCAGCGCAAGGTCGGGTGCGGGCCGCAGCGCGCGCAGGTCCACGACCAGGGCGTCGAGCAGGCGCTCGCGTAGCGAGTGCACCAGCAGATCGGTGCTGCCGCGCGCCACCTCGGTTCGCACGCCGGGATGGTGCACGGTCATGTGCTGCAGGAACGGCGTCATCAATATTGCGCCGGGGCCCGATCCCAGGCCCACACGCACAGTGCCGGCCGCACCCTCGCGCAATTGGCGCCCCCTGTCACGCAGCTCGTCGGCTTCAGTCACCAGGGCGCGTGCCCGTCCCAGCATCTCGCGGCCGAATGCTGTGAGTTCGCTGTGGCGGCCGATGCGGTCGAACAAGGGTATGCCCAGCTCCTGCTCCAGCGCGCGCACGCTGCGGCTGAGGGCCGGCTGTGTCAGATGCATGGCCTCGGCCGAGCGGCTGAAGGAGCCGGTCTGCGCCACCGATATGAGATGTCTGAGCTGCACCAGCGTCATGATTTTTCGCGCCCTGAAGTCTGCATGAAACTC
Source organism: Delftia sp. 11MD (assembly GCF_050907895.1). Classification (NCBI taxonomy): domain Bacteria; kingdom Pseudomonadati; phylum Pseudomonadota; class Betaproteobacteria; order Burkholderiales; family Comamonadaceae; genus Delftia; species Delftia sp. 11MD. The sequence goes on from NZ_CP194333.1 coordinate 2,959,278, forward strand.
ATGCTAATGCAGCCAACAATGCATTGGACGTTCGATGACCCGGCTCCTAGGATGCCGCGTATCCGGCCGACCGAGCCGGAGCCATCCAAGGAGACATGATGAGATTTTTGTTCCAGCGCGTTTGGCTGACGGGCGCCGGCCTGTTGCTGAGCGCGGGCCTGGCCTGTGCGCAGAGCCCGTCCTCCAGGCCCGTGAGCCTGATGGTTCCCTATCCGGCCGGCGGCCCTTCGGATGCCATTGCCCGCATCTTCAGCGTGCCGCTGTCCAAGACCCTGGGCCAGCAGGTCATCGTGGAGAACCTGGGCGGCGTCAGCGGCGCCATGGCCGCGCAGAAAGTGCTGGCCGCTCCGCCTGACGGGCACTACGTCTTCCAGGGCTCGCCCAACGAGGTGATCCTGTCGCCGCTGGCCAATGCCGCCGTGCGGCTCAAGGCCGAGGATTTCCGCCTGGTCCATCCCGTGGCCGAGGCCGTGATGGTCTTCGTCGCTCGCAAGGACCTGGAGGCCGGCAACGTGGATGAGCTGATCGCGCTGGCCCGCAAAAGCGCCAGCCGGCCGCTGTCGTACGGCAGTGTCGGCATTGGCTCGCTCTACCACCTGATCCTGGAGAAGGTGCAGCAGGACGCCGGCATACAACTCATGCATGCGCCCTACAAGGGCAATGCGCCGCTGCTGCAGGACATAGGCAGCGGGCAGGTCGATTTCGCTGTGCTCGTCTACAGCGCTGCCATGGGCGCGCTGGCCGAGCAGGGCCGGCTCAAGATCCTGGGCCAGCTGGGGGAGCAGCGATCGGAGCTGCTCAAGAATGTGCCCACGGTGCGTGAGGGCCGGGAGCTGAAAAACTTCGCCTACAAGACTTGGACCAGCTTCCTGGTGCGCAAGGACACGCCGCAGGAGGTGGTGCAAAGGCTGCACCAGGCGATAGGCGCCATGCTCAAGGACCCGGGCGTGCGCGAGCAACTGGCCCTGCAGACCCAACTGGCCGCGGCGCCCATGTCGCTGGCCGAAGCCGCGCAGTTCTATGAGGCCGAGACCGCCCGCTACCGTAGCATTGCCCGCTCCATCCGCCTGCAACCCCAGTGAGACGCCGCACATGAACACCCTTCTGGACACTTTGCGCGGCTCGGCCGCAGCCTTCGTCGAGGTGCGCCGCGACATCCACAGGCACCCCGAGCTCGGCTTCGAGGAACACCGCACCAGCGCCCTGGTCGCGCAGCAGCTGGAGCAATGGGGATACGAGGTGGAGCGCGGCCTGGGCGGCACCGGCGTGGTGGGGCGGCTGGTGCGCGGCAGCGGCAGCCGGCGCCTGGGCCTGCGCGCCGACATGGACGCGCTGCCCATCGCCGAGGCCAATGAATTCGCCCATGCCAGCACGCATGCCGGCGTCATGCATGCCTGCGGCCATGACGGCCATACCGCCATGCTGCTGGCAGCGGCCCGGCATCTGGCCGAGCACGGCGGCTTCGACGGAACGCTCACGCTGATCTTCCAGCCTGCGGAGGAGGGCGGCGGCGGCGCCCTGCGCATGATGGAGGACGGCCTCTTCGAGCGACATCCCTGCGACGCCATCTTTGCCATGCACAACATGCCGGGCCTGCCCCAGGGAAGGCTGGCCTTGCGCGAGGGCGCAGCCATGGCGTCCTCCGACTACGCCACGCTCACGCTCACCGGGGTGGGCGGGCATGGTGCCATGCCGCACCGCGCGGCCGACCCCATCGTTGCGGCCGCCAGCATCGTCATGGCCTTGCAGACCATCGTCTCGCGCAACATCGATCCGCTGCAGATGGCGGTGGTGACCGTGGGCGCCATCCATGCGGGCAAGGCCAACAACGTGATCGCCCACAGCGCGGTGCTGGAGTTGAGCGTGCGTGCGCTGGATGCCGATGTGCGCAGGCTGCTGGAGGAGCGCATTCGCGACCTGGTGAGTGCGCAGGCCGAGAGCTTCGGCGTGCAGGCGCAACTCGACTGGCGACCCGGCTATGCCGTGCTGGTCAATACGCCCAAGGAGACGGACTTCGCGCGCCAGATCGCGCTGGAGCTGCTGGGCCCGGAACATGTCACGCTGCAGGCGCCACCCTTGCCGGGCAGCGAAGACTTTGCCTTCATGCTGCAGCGCGTGCCAGGCAGCTATCTGCTGATTGGCAATGGCGAGGGAAGCGAGCAAGGCGCCTGCATGGTGCACAACCCGGGCTATGACTTCAACGACGACAACATCGCCGTGGGAGCCGCCTATTGGGTGCTGCTGGCGCAGCGGTTTCTGGTGGCCGGTTGAACTGCTTGAGCCCGGCGCATCTCATTCGCTGGGGTGGACTTCCAGCCAGCCCACGCGTCCTTGACCGCTCTCGTTGAGGCGGCTCACAAAGCCTTCAGCCTGCGACTGCGGCAGGCGCAGATCGAACTGCACCAGCGATCCATGCTCGACCTGGAGCAATTCGGCGCCTGCCGCCTCGATCTCGCGCCGCACCAGGCCTTCGAGCGCATAAGGGACACTGCAGCGCAGCAATTGCATGCGCTGCAGCGTCACCTTTTCGGCGGTCAGCAAGGCCTGGGCCACGGCATCGGTGTAGGCACGGACCAGGCCGCCGGCACCCAGCTTGACGCCGCCGAAGTAGCGCACCACGGTGGCCAGCACGCCTTCCAGGTCCTGGTGGCGCAGCACGTCCAGCATGGGGCGGCCTGCCGTGCCGCTGGGCTCGCCGTCATCGACGGCTGCCGACTGGCCGCCTGCCAGCAGCGCCCAGCAGACATGGGCGGCGCCGGGGTGCTCGCGGCGCAGCGCATCGACCACGGCCTGGGCGCTGGCGCGGTCGGACATGGGCTGCACGCAGCCGATGAAGCGGCTTTTCTTGATGATGAGTTCGCTGTGCGCGGGCGCGCGGAGTGTCTGTGGCATGGAGGGCGGCAAGCTTACCCGATTGCCCCTGGCCCGGGGTTTGGCGCATGGATTCATTACGCCTTTATTACGAAGCGCTACACATTTGTGAGCATGCGTACCTTGTGTCATTTCAGCTTCAGAGGGTTGCATCCAGGTTTGTCCTACAGAAATCGTGAAAGATTCGCAGTAAGCTTTCTGTCAAGGAGGCGCAACCATGAACACCCCACCTTCCCGCGATCCCGTTCTCACCGAACACACCTTTGGCCGCGATCATTTCAGTCCTCCGCCCATGGCGTTGGAGCAGGCAGGCCAGGACCATGAAGCCGCCGGTGGCGGCCTTCCTCTGGACCTGGACCAGCGCATTCGCAACGTAGGCGAATGGTGATGGCTGCAGCCGTGCAGCCAAGGGCCATCCGGCCAGGCTGAGCGGCTCCAACGACCGCCGACAGGAACGCAGCAGGCAATGGCCTCGCTGCGCTGGATTTATCATTCCAACATCTTCACCCAGGCCGGCTGCGCAATGCACCGGCCTTTTTGCATTCCTGCCACAGCCTGTTCCCGCACCCATGAGCAATGACACCATTCGCAGCCATTGGCTGCTGGCACCTGCCTGCGCCAGCGATGCCAGCCTGCCTGTGCCGCTGGGCGATGTGACGGCGCTGCTGGAGCAGGTGGGCCGCTCCAGCGGCAGCAGCGACGAGGTGGCCGGGCAGCTGCTGCACCTGCTGGGCCGGCATGTGCCGTTGGCGCAGTGCACGATCTTTTCGTTCCAGGGGCGATCTCGGCCGCGCATCGTGGGGTTCGGGGACCGGGCACGCACAGGCGCACTGCCTTTGATTTCCCAGGATTACAGCGAGCGCTTCTATCCACTGGACGGCGCGCAGCGCGTGATGCAGGCCGAGCTGGCGCGGCAGCAGCGCAATCCCCAGGCGCCAGCGCGCGTCTGGCTCCATCGCCAGAAGCCTTCGGACGTGAGCCATCCCGAGTACCGCCGTGTCTGCTATGACCTGCCCCGCCTGGTGGAGCGGCTTTCGCTGCTGACCCTGCAGACCGGCGCACGCTGGCTGGCGGTGAATCTGTACCGGGGTGAGGAGCACGGCGGCTTTGACCCGCAGTCCATTGCACGCATCGAGGCCTTTGCTCCGCTGGTCATGCAGGCCATGCGCCTGCATTACGCAGGCCAGGCCCTGCAGGACGATCTGGCGGGCCTGGTGCTGGCGCGCCTGGCGCGGCGCTTTGCGCATCTCACGCAACGCGATATGGACGTGGTGCGCTGCGTGGTCGAGGGGCTGGACACCGAGCGGCTGGCGCAGCGCCTGGGCATCACGGTGGCCAGTGCCCGGACCTATCTCAAGCGCGTCTGCGGCAAGCTGGGCGTGCAGGGGCAGCGCGAGCTGTTTGCCTTGCTGATGGAGCCCGAGGCGCTGTCCTGAGCCTGGGGGCTGGAGGGTCCTGTCTGTCCCCATCCGGGGACATTGCCGGAGCGGGGGCTGCCTACACTGCGGCCTCACAAAGACGCAAGACGCAAGACGGAGACATCCATGCATCAGCCCCATGCCCAGCCGCGGCATTCCATCTACTACCGGTACCGGGTGCACCAGCCCTGGCTGCCTTCGCAGCATCCAGGGGTGCAGCGCCATCCTGTCGTCATCGTCGGCACGGGCCCTGTGGGGCTGACCACGGCGCTGGAGCTGGCGCGCCACGGCCAGCGCTGCGTGCTGCTGGAGTCCGAACTGCAGGTGTCCGAAGGCAGCCGCGCCATCGTCTTCACGCGCCGCTCCATGGAGATCCTGCAGCAGGTGGGCGTGGCCGAGCGGGTCATGGCGAACGCCTTGCCCTGGCGCTGTGGCAACTCGTTCTACCGGGGGCAGCGCGTGTTCCGCATGGAGGCGCCGCACAGCGAGGACGATCGCTTCCATCCCATGACCAATCTGCAGCAGCAGTACCTGGAGGAATACCTGGTCGATGCGGTGCTGGCCCATCCGCTGATCGAGCTGCGCTGGGGCAACCGCGTGGACCGGGTGGAGCAGGTCGGCAGCGGCGCCGCCGCAAAGGCGCGGCTGCAAGTGGACACGCCGCAAGGCCCGTATGCGATGGAGGCCGACTGGCTGGTCGCCGCCGATGGCGCCCGCTCCGGCATACGCACGGCCATGGGCCTGGTGATGGAGGGGGCGTCGTACGAGGGCCGCTTCGTGATCGCCGACATCCGCATCGACCTGCCACTGCCCACGGAGCGCCTGGCCTTCTTCGACCCGGTCTGGAACCCCGGCAACACCATCCTGATGCACCGCGAGCCGCATGGCATCTGGCGCGTGGACTACCAACTGCCTGCGGGCGAGGACGCGCAGCAGGCGCTGCAGCCCGAATCGCTCAAGGCGCGCATCGACGCGCAGCTGGAGATGATCGGCTTCGGCGGCACGCCCTGGGAAATGGACTGGAGTTCGGTCTACTCCGCCCGCGCGCTGACCTTGCCGGACTATGTGCACGGCCGCGTGATCTTCGCGGGCGATGCGGCCCACATGCTGCCCATCTTCGGCGTGCGCGGTGCCAACACGGGTTTTCAGGATGCCCAGGCCCTGGCTTGGCGGCTGGCCCTGGTGGCGCGCGGCGTGGCGCCGGTGAGGCTGCTGGACAGCTACAGCGGCGAGCGCGTGGGCGCGGCGCGCGAGATTGTCGAAGAGGCCGGCAAGAGCACGCGCTTCATGGCGCCGCCCTCGCGCGGCTTCCGGCTGCTGCGCGATGCCGTGCTGTCGCTGTCGCTCACCCAGGAATTCGTGCGGCCGCTGTACCACTGGCGCACCTCCCGGCCGCACGAATACGCGCACTCGCCGCTCAACAGCGCGGATGACGACAACCACCTGTTTGAAGCCGGCCCTGGCCATGGCGCACCGCCGCTGAACCTGCGCCTGGGGCCCGATGACTATCTGCTGGACCACCTGGGCGGTGGATTCGACCTGCTGTATTTCACCGATGGCACGCCCGTGCCTGCCCAGTGGTGCGAAGTTGCCAGGATGGCGCGCGGCCGTGGCGTGGGCCTGCGCATCGTGGCCATCTCCAGCCAGGCGGCCGCGCAGCCGGTCCAGGGTGCCGATCTGACCCTGGCCGATGCAGATGGCCGCTGCCGTGCACGCCATGGCGTGCCGGCAGGGCACCCGCCTGGTGCCGCCTATCTGCTGCGGCCCGATCAGCATGTCTGCGCGCGCTGGCTGGCGCTGGATGCCCGGCGCCTGCAATCGGCCATCGACAACGCCACCTGCACGCAAGGAGTTCCGGCATGAGCCAAGAACAGACATCACCCCACACCCTCGATATCGCCGGCCTGGAAACTGTCTACGACCAGCTGGCCACAGCCATCGACACGGCGGGCCCGCAGCGGTCCGAGCTGTTCCTGGTCAAGCTGGCGCTGCTGGCGGCCGAACGGCTGGGCAGCGCGTCCGTGTTCTCGGAGCTGGTGCAGGCGGCGCAGCAGGATCTCTAGTGCGTAGTCGCGCTCCAGGGAAAACCGCTATCGCTGTCGGGGTGCCGACGGGCCGTGGCATGGCCGGCACTGGCTAACATCGGCCCGAAAACAAGGGTCCCGCGAGCCATGGATGTACTCAGTGAAGTTCTCGATATTTGCCGCTCGGAGCGCGCCGTCACGGCGCGCTTTGCGCTGACGGCGCCGTGGAGCCTGAAGTCCACGGGCGTCACCGGCGCCATGATCCGCATGGCGCGCGGCGCGCCTTACTGGATCCAGGTGGAAGGCATGCCGGCGCTGCGGGTCGAGCCCGGCGATCTGGTCATGCTGCCCATGGGCGCCGCGCATGTGGTGGCGTCCGACATGGACGTTGCCAGCGAGCTGTTCTCGCGCATGATCGCCCGCCACGCCGAAGGACCGCGGGACGAGAATCCCCTGGTCTTCAGCCATGGCGGCGGCGGCGAGGCCACGGACATGTTTTCGGCCCTGTTGTGGTTTTCCGCCTACTGCCGTCATTCGGTGTTCCGCATCCTGCCGCCGCTGATCCACATCCGGGCAAGCGACCTGCCGCTGGCCGACTGCCTGGCCACCACCATGGAGTCGCTCACGCTGGAGACGCTGGCGCGGCGCCCGGGCTGGCGCCTGTCGGCCGCGCGCATGGGCGAGCTGCTGCTGGTCAACATCCTGCGCGAGCACCTGGCGCGCGAGGCCGCCGTGGGTGAAGGCTGGCTGCGGGGCCTGGGCGATGCCTGTGTTGCGCGTGCTCTGGTGTGCATGCACCGCGAACCGCAGCGGGCCTGGAGCGTGGAGACGCTGGCCATCGAGGCCGGCATGTCGCGCACCCGCTTCAGCATGCGTTTCAAGGAGCTGGTGGGTGCCACGCCCATCGGCTATCTGACGGCGCACCGCATGGCGCTGGCCGCCCAGCAGATGGAGGCCGGCGGGCTGTCATCGGCCCGCATCGCCGAGAACGCGGGCTACGACTCGCCGAAGGTGTTTGCACGGGCATTTCGCCGCTGGTCCGGGCACACGCCCAAGGCCTGGCTGGCGCAGGAGGCCGCAAAGAGGTCGGGCTGGCAGCAGCAGGAAGGCCGTATCAGGGGGCTGGAGCAAGACCCTTGACCAGCAGGGTTGAGTGCCGAAACGTACACTGGCCGGTTCCTTCCGCACAGGCTCCCAGAAGCCGAACCGCCCATCATGAACGCCCCCGTTGACGTTTCCTTCTTCCATCGCGCCGCCAAGCCGCTGACCAGCTATCGTCCTTACTGGGCCAAGCGCTTCGGCACGGCCCCGTTCCTGCCGATGAGCCGGGCCGAGATGGAACAGCTTGGCTGGGACAGCTGCGACGTGATCCTGGTGACGGGCGACGCCTATGTGGATCACCCCAGCTTCGGCATGTCGGTGATCGGCCGGGTGCTGGAGGCACAGGGCTTTCGCGTGGGCATCATTGCCCAGCCTGACTGGCAAAGCGCCGAGGCCTTCAAGGCCCTGGGCCGGCCCAACCTGTTCTGGGGCGTGACGGCGGGCAACATGGATTCCATGATCAACCGCTACACGGCCGATCGCAAGATCCGCTCCGACGATGCCTACACGCCGGGCGACGTGGGCGGCAAGCGCCCTGACCGCGCGGCCATCGTCTACAGCCAGCGCTGCCGCGAGGCCTACAAGGACGTGCCCATCGTGCTGGGCGGCATCGAGGGCAGCCTGCGCCGCATCGCCCACTACGACTACTGGAGCGACAAGGTGCGCCGCTCCATCGTCGTGGACAGCAAGTGCGACATCCTGCTGTACGGCAACGCCGAACGCGCCCTGGTCGAGGTGGCCCACCGCCTGGCTGCGCGTGAGCCCGTGGAAAGCATTACCGATGTGCGCGGCACGGCCTTCTTCCGCCGCGAGTCGGAAGCGGGCTGGTTCGAGCTGGATTCCTCCGTGGTGGACGAGCCCGGCGTGGTCGAGCCCCACATCAACCCCTACATGACCACCAGCGAGCAGGCCGAGGCCCAGGGCCAGACCTGCTCCAAGGAAGAGGGTGATGCCGACGCGAAGCCGGACGGCGCCTCGGTCGCCGCCGTTCAGACCATCCAGTTCGTGCCCAACCCGTCGCTGCGCGGCAAGGGCAAGCAGCCGCCGCGCGACAAGACCGTGCTGCGCCTGCCCAGCTACGAGCAGGTCAAGGCCGATCCCATCCTCTACGCCCACGCCAACCGCGTGCTGCACCTGGAGACCAATCCCGGCAACGCCCGCGCCCTGGTCCAGGCCCACGGCGAAGGCGTGACCGCGCGCGATGTGTGGCTGAACCCGCCCCCCATCCCGCTGACCACGGCCGAGATGGACTGGGTCTTTGGCCTGCCGTATGCGCGCAGCCCCCATCCCAGCTATGCCGACGCCAACGGCAGCCATGAGGGCGAGACCAAGATCCCGGCCTGGGAGATGATCCGCACCTCGGTCAACATCATGCGCGGCTGCTTCGGCGGCTGCACCTTCTGCTCCATCACCGAGCATGAAGGCCGCATCATCCAGAGCCGCTCCGAGGAGTCCATCATCCAGGAGGTCGAGGACATCCGCGACAAGGTCAAGGGCTTCACCGGCACCATCTCCGACCTGGGCGGCCCCACGGCCAACATGTACCGCCTGGGCTGCAAGAGCCCCGAGATCGAGGCCGCCTGCCGCAAGCCCAGCTGCGTGTTCCCCGGCATCTGCCAGAACCTGCACACCGACCATGCCCCGCTGGTCAAGATCTACCGCCGCGCGCGCAATCTGCCGGGCATCAAGAAGATCCTGATCGGCTCGGGCCTGCGCTACGACTTGGCCGTGAAGTCGCCCGAGTACGTCAAGGAACTGGTGCAGCACCATGTGGGCGGCTACCTGAAGATCGCGCCCGAGCACACCGAATCCGGGCCGCTGACCAAGATGATGAAGCCGGGCATAGGCAGCTATGACCGCTTCAAGCAGATGTTCGAGCAGTTCAGCGAGGAAGCGGGCAAGAAGCAGTACCTGATTCCCTACTTCATCGCCGCCCACCCGGGCACCAGCGACGAGGACATGATGAACCTCGCCATCTGGCTGAAGAAGAACGGATTTCGCGCCGACCAGGTGCAGACCTTCTACCCCAGCCCCATGGCCACGGCCACGGCCATGTACCACTCGGGTCGCAACACCCTCACCAAGGTGCGTCGCCAGATGCGCGACGTGAACGAGGAGTCGGTGGACATCGTGCGCGGTGAAAAGCGCCGTCGCCTGCACAAGGCCTTCCTGCGCTACCACGACCCCAACAACTGGCCGCTGCTGCGCGAGGCCTTGAAGGCCATGGGCCGTGCCGACCTCATCGGCAACGGCAAGCAGCACCTGATCCCCACCTTCCAGCCCTTGGTCGATGGCGGCTACCAGAGCGCGCGCCGCAAGAACAGCACCCAGGGAACGGGCGTGGCCGCGCGTGCCGTTGTCTCCCAGCAGGGCAAGGCCTATGCCCTCAACAAGGCCGGTGGCAAGAGTGCGGGGCCGGGCAAGGCGCAGGCACAGGCCCGCGACCCCGGAGGCGACGTGCGCTTGCGCTCCAGCCAGCCCAAGCCCGGCCGCATGCTGACCCAGCACACGGGCCTGCCACCGCGCCCTGGCGTGGGCGGCTCCGCAGGCGCTGCCGGGGTCGGCCGCAAGGCCGCGCCGGGCGGGCGCAAGCCGCGCTGACGCGCCTCAGCCGACTGCCGGCGCCAGCGTGCCCTGCCATTCGCGGCGGGCGGCCTGGGCACCGCTTTCGAAGTACTGCGTGTCCAGCGGCACGGGCCGTGCCAGGGCAAAGCCCTGCGCGTAGTCCACGCCCACGGCCTGCAGGGCCTGGGCGATCTCCCGGCTTTCCACATACTCGGCCACCGTGCGCTTGCCCAGGATATGGCCTATGCGGTTGATCATCTCCACCATGGCGTGGTTGCTGGGGTCCTGGAGCATGTCGCGCACGAAGCCGCCGTCGATCTTCAGATAGTCCACGGGCAACTGCTTCAGATAGGTCAGCGAGGACATGCCCACGCCGAAGTCGTCCAGCGCAAAACGGCAGCCCAGCGTGCGCAGGGCCTGGATCAGCCGGGTGGCGCTGGACAGACTGGCGATGGCGCTGGTCTCGGTGATCTCGAAGCACAGCAGCTGCGGCGCGATGCCGTGCGTGCTCAGCTGCGCCTGCACAAAGTCCAGCAGCCCGTCGTCGTCGAGGCTGGGGCCTGACAGATTGATGGCGCAGGTGTCGATATGGCGCAGCGCGGCCGGATGCTCGGCCAGCGTGGCCAGCGTTCTGGCGATCACCCAGCGGTCGACGGTGGGCATGATGCCGTAGCGCTCTGCCGCGGGTATGAACGCGGCTGGCGAGATGATCTGGCCCTGCTCGTCGCGCAACCGCAGCAGCACCTCGAAATGCAGGCCGCGCTGGCCATCGGGCTGCAGCGGTGCAATGCTTTGTGCGTACAGGCAAAAGCGCTCCTGCTCCAGCGCCGTGCGTATGCGCGTGACCCATTCCATCTCGCTGACGTGGCGGGTGTATTCGCCGTCGTCGCTGCGGTAGACATAGATGCGGTTGCGGCCGCGCTCCTTGGCGCGGTAGCAGGCCATGTCGGCCATGCGCAGCAGGTCCTGGGCCGACTGGACCTCGCCGCCGATGTGGACCAGTCCAATGCTCAGTCCTGTGCGCAGCACCTGCTTGCCCCAGTGCACGTGCAGGGCTTCGGCAGCCTGGCGCAGCTTTTCGGCAATGCGCAGCGCGGGCTCGGGCGGACAGTTCTCCAGAAGAACGCCGAATTCGTCGCCGCCCAGGCGGGCCAGGGTGTCTGTCTCACGCAGGTTGTGCAGCAGCAGACGGCTGACCTCGCACAGCATTTCATCGCCCGCCGGATGGCCGCAGGTCTCGTTGATGAGCTTGAACTGGTCCAGATCCATGTACAGCAGGGCTGCGGGCCGCAGCCTGTGCTGGCCCTGGTTGAGCAGGCGCTGCAGGCGGCGCTCGAATTCCACGCGGTTCTCCAGCCCGGTCAGGCCGTCATGGCTGGCATGCCAGGAAAGCTGGTCCAGATACTGCTGCTCACGCGAGACATCCCTGAGCACGATCACCGCACCTGCCGGGCGCTCCCCGCCGCCGCTGATGGCCGAGCCCATGAGCTTGACCGGCACGATGCTGCGGTCATGGCGCCGCAGCCACCGCGTGTGCTCTTCGCGCAATTGCCGACCCGACAGCAGATGGGTCAGCAGGCTTTCCGCCGTCTGGGTGGTGTCGATGCTGTTGAAATGCAGGCCCTTGGCCAGGTGCCGTCCCTTGAGTTGCTGCTCGCTGCTGCCCAGCAGGCCCAGCGCGGCAGGGTTGGCATAGTCCACCACGCCCTGGGCGTCCGTGGTGATCACGGCATCGCCCAGCGATGCCAGCGTGGTCTGGGCCCTTTCCTTTTCGGTCAGCAGGTCGTTTTGCACCTGCTGGCGCTGCTGCAGCATGCGCCGCGTATGCCAGAGCGCCACCAGGATCAGCGCCACGCCCAGCATCAGGTGAATGCACTGCAGCCACATCACCATCTGCCGGGAGCTGCGACCCAGCGAGGCGCTGAACTGCTGGGTGGCGGGTGTGACGCCGGCGTTGATCTGCTCGATCTCGCGCTTCCAGGTGATGACGTCCTCGGCGCTCACGCTTCCCACGGTGTGGCGCTGCTCTATCTCCTGCGCCAGCCGGTCGAGCTGCTGCAGGTACTGGTCGCCCTGCTTCCAGTAACGATAGGGCTCCTCCAGCAGTTCGACATGGCGAAAAGTCTGCATCAGCCAGATCAGCGCGTCGGCATCGTCCGGGTGGTTGCCTCCCAGCAGAATGCCGGCGCGCGCGTCCTTGACCCTGGCCGGCACATCGTCCAGCGCCATGCGGGCCTGCCAGTCGCCTGCAGGAACGATCATGGCCTGCTCGAAGCGCGCCAGGTCGCGCGCCGAGCCGCTGTCCACATAGCGGCTCAGGGCGTAGATGGCATCCTTCTGTGCCTTGGACCACAGGCTTTCTCCGGCCACGAAGGCGCGCACCGCAGACACAAGGTAGAGGCTGCCGCTGGCCATGACCACCAGCACCACGACCACCAGCACCAGGGGCCAGATGCGCTGCACCAGCTGCAGTACCGGCACATGGGCTGGGGGCTGGCTTTGCATAGGCGGTGGACGGAAGGGGGACCCGGCGGCGGCCTTAGGCGCTGGCGCCGATGCGCTGCAGGCCAGGCGCTGAGTGGCTAGGTGGCTGACGCATCCCGGATAGCGGGGCGGTCGATGGATGTTCTCGAACCATGGGGCTGCCTCCAGATGAGCCGATTATGGGTGTTTCCAGATGTGTTCGGGTTGTCTGGTTGTATGCGCAGTTCTGATTTAAGAGGAGCAGGCTATCGCGGTAAAGAGGGTCGTCGGCAGCAGCATGTTCATACTCGGCGGGCAGCCGCGACCCAGGCGGCTTGTAGGCCGTGCGCAGATGCTGCCTTTCGGCATTCGCCTACAAGCGGCGCGAGGCCGCTGGCTGAGCGGCGAGCGGATGCAGGGGCAGGTCGTGGCGCTCGGCCAGGTCTGCCAGTTCGGCGCAGGACAGGGCAGCCAGGAAGGCTTCCAGGGCCGCATGCGTGGCCGGGTTGCGCATGCAGGCGATGCTGCCATCGCCCGGCACCGATGCTGCTGCGCACAGGCGTGCCGCGAAATGCGGCTCCAGTGCCGCCACGGCCACCGAACCGTCGGCGCAGGCATAGACGCGATAGCCTGCGTGTGCTCCGCCCACATCTCCGTCGGGCCGGGTCAGGCCCCAGTGCCAGGGCAGGGCCAGCCATTGCGCGGCCTGTGCCAGTCCTGTTTCCTGCAGGTTGCCGTGGCCGCTGCGCTGGCGCAGCAGCCAGGCCTTGAGCACGGCCTCGCTGGCCATCAGCGCACCGGCCATGTCGGCAAACAAGCTGGGTGGCATGGCGCCGCCCTGTACCAGCCCCGCCTCGGCCTGATAGGTCAGGTCATGGCCCGGCACATCGGCCAGGGCTCCCGCGCTGCCGACGATGCGCACCAGCGACAGCTGCGGATGGCGCTGCTGCAGCGACGCCCAGTCCAGCCCCAGCTTGGCCAGTGCGGCGGGGCGGAACGAGGTCAGCAGGATATCGGCGCTGTCCAGCGCCTTGTGCAGCGCGGCCTGTCCGTCCTCGGTCTTGAGCTGTGCCTGCCAGACCGCGATGCCCTGGTGCATGTCGGAATAGGCCTGCGGGCTGTAGAGCGCCATCGGGTCCGCGCCGGCAGGCCCTGGCTGCGCAGAGGGCGGCTCCAGCTTGCTGCACTGCGCGCCCATGGCCGCGCAGCGCATCAGGGCGGCGGGACCCGGCAGGTTCAGTGCCAGGCTCAGAATGCGTACGCCGGACAGGGGCAGCCCGTCTGCAGGCGAGGAGGTGACGGCAGTGAGGCAGGCGTGATCTGGCATGGGAATGGAGCGTCTCGTTCTTCATTCGATGTTTCGGCTGCCCGGATGATCGCACCGGTACCCGCGCAGACCTGGCGCATACCGGACTGCCAGGATGCAAAAACCGCCCGCACAAAGAAAATGCCGCCAGGGCAGGGAGCGCTGGCGGCATGCCTTCTCACCCGGCGCAGGGCCAGATGGCTGGGGTGGCGGTCAGACCACCTTGGCGATCGACTGGCAGACGTAGTCGATGTTCTTGCTGTTGAGCGCAGCCACGCACATGCGGCCCGTGTCCGTGCCGTAGACGCCGAACTCGGTGCGCAGGCGCACCATCTGGTCCTTGCTGAGGCCGGAGTAGCTGAACATGCCGATCTGCGTGGTGATGAAGCTCATGTCCTGCTGGACGCCGGCAGCCTTCAGGCCATCCACCAGCTTCTGGCGCATGGCCTTGATGCGCACGCGCATCTCGCCCAGTTCCTTTTCCCACAGGGCGCGCAGCTCGGGGTTGTTCAGCACGGCCGCCACCACGGCGCCACCATGGGTGGGCGGGTTGGAATAGTTGGTGCGGATCACGATCTTGAGCTGGCTCAGCACGCGGGCCGCCTCTTCCTTGTCGTTGGCGACCACCGACAGTGCGCCCACGCGCTCGCCGTACAGGCTGAAGCTCTTGGAGAACGAGGTCGAGACGAAGATGTTCAGGCCGGCGGCCACGAACTTGCCGATCACGGCGCCGTCTTCGGCAATGCCGTGGCCAAAGCCCTGGTAGGCCATGTCAAGGAAGGCCACCAGGCCCTTGGCCTTGACGGCGGCAATCACCTGGTCCCACTGCTCGGCCGTGATGTCGTAGCCGGTCGGGTTGTGGCAGCAGGCGTGCAGCACCACGATGGTGCCAGGGGCCGCTGCGTTCAGGTCGGCCAGCATGCCTTCGAAGTTCACCTTGCGGTTGACGGAATCGTAGTAGGCATAGGTGCCCACCTCGAAACCGGCGTTCGTGAAGATGGCCTTGTGGTTTTCCCAGCTCGGGTCGGAGATCAGCACCTTGGCAGCGGGGCTGATCTTCTTGAGGAAGTCGGCGCCGATCTTCAGGCCGCCGGTGCCGCCGATGGCCTGCACCGTGGACACGCGGCCGGACTTGACGACGTCGGACTCGGCGCCGAACACCAGGCCCTTGACTGCGGCATCATAGGCAGCGATGCCGTCGATGGGCAGGTAGCCGCGGGCCGTGGGCTTGTCCATCATCGCCTTCTCGGCGGCCTGCACGCACTCGAGCAGGGGCAACTTGCCGTTGTCGTCGAAGTACACGCCCACGCCCAGATTCACCTTGCTGGGGTTGGTGTCGGCAGCGAACTGCTCGTTCAGACCCAGGATGGGGTCGCGGGGGGCCATTTCGACGGCGGTAAACAGAGACATGAAGCGTCCTTGGGATGTCTTGGGAGGTGGAAAAAACGCGGCTAGCCCCAAGCTGCGGTAGGCTTTCGGGTTAACCCATGAATTCTAGCGATCTCGCCGGCCGATACCCACTTTTGCGAACCCACGTCATGCACGAAGTCTCTGATTCCTCTCCAGCACCTGCGGCCTCGGGCCAGTTCGTGCATTTCGCGGACTCCCCCTTCGAGCTGTTCCAGCCCTATCCACCGGCTGGCGACCAGCCCGCCGCCATTGAGAAGCTGGTCGAGGGCATCCAGGACGGTGAATCCTTTCAGACCCTGCTGGGCGTGACGGGCTCGGGCAAGACCTTCACCATGGCCAACGTGATCGCCCGCCTGGGTCGTCCGGCCATCGTCTTCGCACCCAACAAGACACTGGCCGCACAGCTGTACAGCGAGTTCCGCGAGTTCTTTCCCAAGAACTCCGTCGAGTACTTCGTCAGCTACTACGACTACTACCAGCCCGAGGCCTACGTGCCCCAGCGCGACCTTTTCATCGAAAAGGACAGCGCCATCAACGAGCACATCGAGCAGATGCGGCTTTCGTGCACCAAAAGTCTCATGGAGCGGCGCGACGTGGTCATCGTGGCCACGGTCTCGGCCATCTACGGCATCGGCGAACCCGAAAGCTACCACCGCATGATCATGACGCTGCGTACCGGCGACCGCATCAACCAGCGCGACGTCATCGCGCAGCTGATCCGCATGCAGTACCAGCGCAACGACCAGGACTTCAGCCGCGGCAAGTTCCGCGTGCGCGGCGACACCATCGATGTCTTCCCCGCCGAGCATTCCGAGCTGGCCATCCGCATCGAACTTTTCGACGACGAGGTTGAAAGCCTGCAGCTGTTCGACCCGCTCACGGGCCGCGTGCGCCAGAGCATTCCGCGCTTCACTGTCTACCCCAGCAGCCACTACGTCACGCCGCGCGACAAGGTGCTGGCCGCCGTGGAAACCATCAAGCTGGAACTGGCCGAGCGGCTCAAGCAACTGGTGGGTGACGGCAAGCTGGTCGAGGCCCAGCGCCTGGAGCAGCGCACGCGCTTCGACCTTGAAATGCTCACCGAGGTCGGCCACTGCAAGGGCATCGAGAACTACACGCGCCACCTCTCCGGCGCAGCCCCGGGCGAGCCCCCCAGCACATTGACCGACTACCTGCCCAGCGACGCGCTCATGTTCCTGGACGAGAGCCACCAGATGATCGGTCAGCTCAACGCCATGTACAGCGGCGATCGCTCGCGCAAGACCACGCTCGTGGAGTACGGCTTTCGGCTGCCGTCGGCGCTGGACAACCGGCCGCTGAAATTCGAGGAATTCGAGCGGCGCATGCGCCAGGTCATCTTTGTCTCGGCCACGCCGGCAGACTACGAAAAAACCCACTCAGGTCAGATCGTGGACCAGGTTGTGCGCCCGACGGGGCTGATCGACCCCGAAATCGAAGTGCGCCCAGCCACCAACCAGGTGGATGACGTGCTGCAGGAAATCCGCCTGCGCGTCGAGCGCGGGGAGCGTGTTCTCATCACCACGCTCACCAAGCGCATGGCCGAGCAGCTCACCGACTACCTGAGCGAAAACGGGGTCAAGGTGCGCTATCTGCACTCCGATGTGGAGACGGTGGAGCGCGTGGAGATCATTCGTGACCTGCGTCTGGGCGTCTTCGACGTTCTCGTGGGCATCAACCTGCTGCGAGAGGGCTTGGACATCCCTGAAGTCTCGCTGGTCGCCATCCTCGATGCCGACAAGGAAGGCTTTCTTCGCGCCGAGCGAAGTCTCATCCAGACCATCGGCCGCGCAGCACGCAACCTGCACGGCAAGGCCATCCTTTACGCGGACAGGATCACGGAGTCGATGAAGAAGGCCATCGGCGAGACCGAGCGCCGCCGCGCCAAGCAAATGGCGTTCAACGAGGAAAACGGCATTGAACCCAAGCAGATTGTCAAGCGGGTGAAAGACCTGATTGATGGTGTCTACAGCGAAAAAAGCGGCAAGGAAGCGGAACGTCTGGAGGCCAATCAGCTCGAAAGAGCGCGTGTCGAGGACATGTCCGAAAAAGATGTGGCCAAGGAAATCAAGCGTCTGGAGAAGCAGATGCTCGAACATGCGCGCAGCCTGGAGTTCGAACAGGCGGCGCGGGTGCGCGATCAGCTGGCACTGCTCAAGGAGCAACTGTTCGGAGGCTCTTCCGCGCAGGTTTCCTGAGGCGGTGCCTTGTCTGAAGCCTGTTGGCTCTTGTTACCCGACAAAATTGATGGGGAATGTGGTACACTCAGGGTCAACACTCAACAACAACAAAAACTTCGATGAAAAGAAGGGCTCTGAACCTTTTGAACAGGACGGAGTAAGGGCGGAGACTGTGCCCAACTCCAGTCAAATCGCTGGAGCGGGTGTTTCTGTAACGTACAAGCCTGACTGAAGGAGCTCGTAATGCGTCTCACCACCAAAGGCCGTTTTGCGGTCACTGCCATGATCGATCTGGCCCTGCGCCAGAACAATGGCCCTGTTACGCTGGCTGCCATCAGCCAGCGACAGCAGATTTCCCTGTCGTATCTCGAACAGCTGTTCGGCAAGCTGCGCCGCCATGAACTCGTCGAGTCCACCCGTGGACCCGGCGGCGGCTACACGCTGGCCCGCAAGGCTGGCGACATCACCGTGGCCGACATCATCGTCTCCGTGGACGAGCCCATTGACGCCACCCAATGCGGCGGCAAGGAAAATTGTCTGGGCGAAGCAGGCCGCTGCATGACGCATGAACTGTGGGCGGCATTGAATCAGCGCATGGTCGAGTTCCTCGATTCCGTGACGCTGCAAAAGCTCGTCGACGAACAATTGGCCAAGGGCATCCAGATCGAGGACAAGCCCGTAGTGCGTCGTGCGATTTCCACGGCCCCCGTGGTCAAGCCCATCCGCGTGAATGCACCGAACTCGGTATTCGCGCTGGGCAACGCCTTCGCCAAGTCCTGATCGACTTTTGACACCCTGAGGGCAGGGCGCCGCTGCGCATGGCTGTGTGGCGCGGTGCTGCCCGCCCGGATGGATTCACCGGAGTTCATCGCCTTCCCGATTTTTGCCAGCCGGAACTTTGATAAGAGCCAGTCATGGACATGACCCCGCATTTCCCCATCTATCTCGACTATGGCGCGACCACTCCCGTGGACCCTCGCGTGGTGGACGCCATGATCCCATGGTTGCGTGAGCACTTCGGCAACGCTGCATCGCGCAGCCATGCCTGGGGTTGGGAGGCCGAAGAGGCCATCGAGAAGGCCCGCGGCCAGGTGGCGGATCTGATTGGCGCGGATCCCCGTGAAATTGTGTGGACCAGTGGCGCGACCGAGTCCATCAATCTTGCCATCAAGGGTGCGGCGCACTTCTATCAAGGCAAGGGCAAGCATCTGATCACGCTCAAGACCGAGCACAAGGCCGTGCTCGACACCATGCGTGAACTCGAGCGCCAGGGCTTTGAGGTGACCTACATGGACGTGCAGCCTGATGGTCTGCTCGACATTGAGGCCTTCAAGGCCGCGCTGCGCCCCGACACCATTTTGGTCAGCGTGCTCTTCGTAAACAACGAAATCGGCGTCATCCAAGACATTCCCACCATCGGCGCGCTGTGCCGCGAGAAGGGCATCCTGTTCCATGTGGATGCTGCGCAGGCTACGGGCCGCGTGGAGATCGACATGTCCAAGTTGCCGATCGACCTGATGAGCATGACCGCGCACAAGACCTACGGTCCCAAGGGCGTGGGTGCCCTGTACGTGCGCCGCAAGCCGCGTGTGCGCCTGGAGGCGCAGATCCACGGCGGTGGTCATGAGCGTGGCATGCGTTCGGGTACGCTGCCCACGCACCAGATCGTCGGCATGGGCGAGGCTTTCCGCATCGCCAAGGAAGAGATGGTCGAGAGCAATGCCAAGGCCTATGCGCTGCAACAGCGCCTGCTCAACGGTTTGAAGGATCTGGAACAGGTCTTCATCAACGGCAGCATGGAGCACCGTGTGCCTCAGAACCTGAACATGAGCTTCAACTTCGTCGAAGGCGAGTCGCTCATCATGGGCATCAAGGGGCTGGCAGTGTCGTCGGGCTCCGCTTGCACTTCGGCCAGCCTGGAGCCCAGCTATGTGCTGCGTGCCCTCGGTCGCAGTGACGAGCTGGCGCACAGCAGCCTGCGCATGACCATCGGCCGTTTCACGACCGAGGAAGAAATCGACTACGCGATCAGCACTATCCGCACCAATGTGGTCAAGCTGCGCGAACTCAGCCCGCTGTGGGAGATGTACAAGGACGGCATCGACCTCAGCACCATCCAGTGGGCGGCGCACTGAGCGTCGACCGGCACGCGAATCAAGTATTGAAGAGGTAGACATCATGGCTTATTCCGACAAAGTGGTAGACCACTACGAAAACCCCCGCAACGTGGGTTCGTTCGACAAGAGCGACGAATCGGTGGGCACCGGCATGGTCGGCGCGCCTGCCTGTGGCGACGTGATGAAGCTGCAGATCAAGGTCAACCCTGAAACCGGCGTCATTGAAGATGCCCGTTTCAAGACCTATGGCTGTGGCTCGGCAATCGCCTCGTCTTCGCTGGTGACCGAGTGGGTCAAGGGAAAGACGCTGGATGAAGCGGCTGCGCTGAAGAACAGCCAGATCGCCGAAGAACTGGCCCTGCCTCCCGTCAAGGTGCACTGCTCCATCCTGGCCGAAGACGCCATCAAGGCCGCAGTGGACGACTACCGTGCCAAGCGCACTGCGGTGGTGGCCGCCTGATATGGCGATCTCGCTGACCGAGTCCGCGGCCCGCCATGTGAGCCGCTACCTGTCGCGCCGCGGCAAGGGCATCGGCGTGCGCCTTGGGGTCAAGACCACGGGCTGCTCTGGCCTGGCCTACAAGCTGGAGTATGTGGACGAACAGTTGCCCGAGGATGTGATCTTCGAGGACCACGGCATCAAGGTGCTGGTCGACCCCAAGAGCCTGGCCTATATCGATGGCACGGAACTGGACTTCGTGCGTGAGGGCTTGAACGAAGGCTTCAAGTTCCACAACCCCAACGAGCGCGATCGCTGCGGCTGCGGCGAGAGCTTTCGCATCTGACCGGCATTTGCCGGGGGGTCAGGCTCTGGTGGCCTGGCGGCATGCCCGGCAGGCCCTGACTTTTCTACTCCCTCAAGAGGCCGCCATCGCTTCGGTGCTGGCGGCTTTTTATCGACATGAACCTGCAATCGGACGATTTCGAGCTGTTTGCGCTGCCGCGCCAATTTGCGCAGGAGCGCAGCACCATTGACGCGCGCTGGAAGGAGTTGCAGCGCGAGGCCCATCCTGACCGCTTTGCCTCCCAGGGCGCAGCTGCGCAGCGTGTGGCCATGCAATGGTCGGTACGCATCAACGAGGCCTATCAACGGCTGAAAGAGCCGCTCAGGCGAGCAGCCTATCTTTGCGAATTGCTGGGTGCACCCGTGCGTGCCGAGGACAACACCTCCATGCCCACCGCCTTTTTGATGCAGCAGATGGAATGGCGCGAGGCGCTGGACGATGCGCAGGACGAGGCCGCCTTGGACGCGCTGGACGGCGAAGTGTCGCAGGCCAGAAAGAGCATGCTGGCCGAATGCGGCCGCCAGCTCGATGAACTGCACGATGCCCAGGCGGCCGTGCAGCAGGTCAGAGCCCTCATGTTTGTTGCGCGATTTGCGCAGGACATAGAGCGTCGCCGCGATCAACTGGGACAATAGTCCGCGACCCGAACCTCCCACGAGAGTCCCTCATTCACAAGGCAGGCCGGCCGGCCCGGACCTGCAATTTCCCCGAGTATTTCCATGGCGCTTTTGCAGATTTCCGAACCCGGTCAGTCCCCCGATCCCCACCAGCGACGCATTGCCGTGGGTATCGACCTGGGCACCACCCATTCGCTGGTCGCCGCAGTCCGCAATGGCGTGGCCGAATGCCTGCCGGATGATCAGGGCCAGGTACTGCTGCCTTCCGTCGTGCGCTATCTGCCCCAGGGACGCCGCGAGATCGGCTACGCCGCGCAGGCGGCGCTGTCCACCGATGCGGGCAACACCATCGCCTCGGCCAAGCGCTTCATGGGCCGTACGCTGGCGGACATCGACGCGCCGGAGAAGCTGCCTTACCGCTTTGCTGAGCAAGAAGCCGGTCGTGGCGTGATCGGGATCGAGACCATCGATGGCACGAAGACCCCCGTGGAAGTCAGCGCCGAGATCCTGGCCACGCTGCGCTTTCGCGCCGAGGACACTTTCAACGACGACATCCATGGCGCGGTCATCACCGTGCCAGCCTACTTTGACGACGCGCAGCGCCAGGCCACCAAGGATGCGGCCAAGCTCGCCGGCATCAACCTGCTGCGCCTGATCAACGAGCCCACGGCTGCCGCCATTGCCTATGGCCTGGACAACGGCTCCGAAGGTGTTTACGCCGTCTACGATCTGGGTGGCGGCACTTTCGATATTTCGGTCCTGCGCCTGTCCCAGGGTGTGTTCGAGGTCGTCTCCACGGGGGGGGACTCGGCCTTGGGTGGCGATGACTACGATGCGGCACTGGCTGAGTGGGTGGCCCAGCAGACCGGCGTGGTTCCGCAGACCGCCGAGGACAAGGCCCGCTGGCGCATGGCGGCACGCCTTTGCAAGCAGGCATTGACGGATGCTCAGGCCGCCACGTTCACGGCAGAGCTGTCCACCGGCACTGTGCATTTCGATGTCAAGCGTGGCGACTTCGATGCGAGCACGGCCCATCTGACGGCTCGCTCGCTGGCGGCGGTGCGCCGCGCACTCAAGGACGCTGGCCTGACGCGCGACGAGGTGCAGGGCGTGGTCCTGGTCGGTGGTTCCACCCGCATGCCCCAGGTGCGTGAGGCAGTGGCCCAGTTCTTTGGCCGCGATCCTCTCGTCAACCTCAATCCCGATGAAGTCGTGGCGTTGGGCGCTGCCATTCAGGCCAATCAACTCGCGGGCAACAGTTCCAGCGGCGACATGCTGCTGCTGGATGTGATTCCCCTGTCGCTGGGTGTGGAGACCATGGGCGGTCTGGTGGAGCGCATCATCACGCGCAACGAGACCATTCCCACGGCCCGCGCCCAGGACTTCACCACCTACAAGGATGGGCAGACGGCCCTGGCCATTCATGTGGTGCAGGGTGAGCGCGATCTTGTGGCGGACTGCCGCAGCCTGGCGCGTTTCGAACTGCGCGGCATCCCGCCCATGGCAGCCGGCGCGGCGCGCATCCGCGTGACCTTCACCGTGGATGCCGACGGCCTGCTGTCGGTGGGTGCCAAGGAGCAGATCAGCGGCGTCGAGGCGCATATCCATGTCAAGCCCTCGTACGGCCTCTCGGACGACGAGGTTGCCCGCATGCTGCAGGACGGCTTTGCCACGGCCCAGCAGGACATTCAGGCGCGCGCGCTGGTGGAGGCGCGTGTCGATGCCGACCGCATGCTCATGGCCACGGAGAGCGCGCTGCAGGCCGATGGCGATGTGCTGGCTGCAGACCAGCGCGCAGCCATCGACGCTCTGGTCGACGCCCTGCGCGCCAGCGTGGGCTCCGAGGATGCCGCCGTCATCGAGGCCGCAACACAGGCGCTGGCCAAGGGCACGGAGTCCTTTGCCGCCGAGCGCATGAACCGCAGCATCCAGCAGGCCCTGGCCGGCAAGAGCGTGCAATCCCTTTCCTGATTTCTGATCCGAACGCAGATCCGCCATGCCCGTTATCAAAATACTTCCCCACGCCGAATACTGTCCTCAGGGTGCCGAAATCGAGGCGCCTGCCGGCACCTCCATCTGCGAGGCACTGCTGGACAACAACATCAAGATCGAGCACGCCTGCGACATGAGCTGTGCATGCACCACCTGCCACGTGGTGGTCAAGGCAGGCTACAACTCGTTGAACGAGGCCGAGGAAGAGGAAGAAGATCTGCTGGACCGCGCATGGGGCCTGCAGCCGCAGTCCCGCCTGTCCTGCCAGGCCATCCTGGCGCGCGAGGACGTGACCATCGAGATTCCCAAGTACTCGCTCAACCACGCCAAGGAAAACCACTGAGGACCCAGCACATGTCGCGTCAAATCATTCTCGACACGGAAACCACGGGCCTGTCCGCCGACAACGGCGACCGGCTCATCGAGCTGGGGTGCGTGGAGATGGTCAACCGCAAGCTGACCGGCAACAACCTGCATCTGTACTTCAATGCGGGGCGCGACAGCCATCCGGACGCGCTGCGCGTGCACGGCATCACCACCGAGTTCCTCAAGGACAAGCCTCGCTTCGAGCAAAAGGTCGATGAGATCTGGGAGTATCTGCAAGGCGCTGAACTCATCATTCACAACGCGCCTTTCGATCTGGGATTCCTGAACAAGGAGCTGGAGCTTGCCAACCGCCCGCCGATCAGGCAGTGCGTGAGCGGTGTCATCGACACCCTGGTCATGGCCAAGGAAATGTTCCCAGGCAAGCGCAACTCGCTGGACTCGCTGTGCGACCGCCTGGAAGTGGACAACTCCGGGCGCACGCTGCACGGCGCCTTGCTGGATGCGGAACTGCTGGCCGATGTCTACATCAACCTCACGCGAGGCCAGGAGGCCCTGCTGATGGTGGAGGAGCCGGCCCAGTCCGAGGGCGGCCTGGTGGTCGCGCAGGTCGATCTGCGCAGCTTCAGGCTGCGC
The DNA here is from genome assembly GCF_050907895.1 of Delftia sp. 11MD. Taxonomy (NCBI): domain Bacteria; kingdom Pseudomonadati; phylum Pseudomonadota; class Betaproteobacteria; order Burkholderiales; family Comamonadaceae; genus Delftia; species Delftia sp. 11MD. The sequence continues at coordinate 2,983,105 of NZ_CP194333.1, forward strand.
GTGGTGAGCGCCAATGATCAGGAGCTGGCCGCGCACGAGGACGTGATGGTGCAGATGGATAAATCGAGCGGCGGCAAGACAATTTGGCGCAGCTTCGAAAATCAGTCCTAGAAGTTATGACATAATCTAAGTCTTGTCGCAGTAACGACATATGGGTGATTAGCTCAGCGGTAGAGCACTGCCTTCACACGGCAGGGGTCACATGTTCGATCCATGTATCACCCACCAGTTTTTCCAGGGAAGCGGGCCTCACAGCCGGCTTCATGGGTGATTAGCTCAGCGGTAGAGCACTGCCTTCACACGGCAGGGGTCACATGTTCGATCCATGTATCACCCACCAATTTTTTCCAAGGAAGCATGGCCTCGCAGCCATGCTTCACGGGTGATTAGCTCAGCGGTAGAGCACTGCCTTCACACGGCAGGGGTCACATGTTCGATCCATGTATCACCCACCAATTTTTTCCAAGGAAGTACGGCCTCGCAGCCGTGCTTCACGGGTGATTAGCTCAGCGGTAGAGCACTGCCTTCACACGGCAGGGGTCACATGTTCGATCCATGTATCACCCACCATTCAAGCCCTCCTGAAACTTGTTCAGGAGGGCTTTTCCGTTTTGGTTGCTCCCATTTGTTCCAGGTCCTGGATATTCCAGTGCAGCCCGGTGATCTGCGGCGTATTCGTATCTGGCGCGGTCTGATAATCAGTGGCTGAACGACGAAAGGGCAGGCAGGATGAGCGAGCAGGTCGATTGCGTGGTGGTGGGGGCGGGCGTCGTGGGGCTGGCCGTGGCCAGGGCCCTGGCGTTGCAGGGCAGGGAAGTCATGGTGCTGGAGGCAGCTGAAGCCATTGGTACGGGCACCAGTTCGCGCAACAGCGAGGTCATCCATGCCGGCATCTACTATCCCCAGGGTTCGCTGAAGGCCCGGTTTTGCGTCGAAGGCCGCAAGCGTCTCTATGCCTATTGCGAGGAACGCGGCGTTGCCCACCAGCGCTGCGGCAAGCTCATCGTGGCAACGGATGAGGCGCAGCGCGGCCAGCTCCAGGCCATTGCGCGCAAGGCCGAGGCCAATGGCGTCAATGATCTGCGCTGGCTGGATGGCCCCGAGGCACGGGCCTTGGAGCCTGCGCTGCAGTGTGTGGCGGCACTGCATTCGCCCAGCACCGGCATCATCGACAGCCACGGCCTGATGCTGGCTCTGCAGGGCGATCTCGAAAACGCAGGCGGCATGGTGGTCTGCCATGCCGAGGTGCAGGAGGCCGCCGCAACGTCTGGCGGCGTGTGGCTGCGCACCGCCGACGGCACGCAGCTGCAGGCGCGTAGCCTGGTCAACGCGGCAGGCCTGAATGCCCCGTTGCTGGCGGCGCGCCTGCAAGGCTTTCCGCAGCAGTTGGTTCCACGCGCCTTCTATGCCAAGGGCAACTATTTCACACTGTCCGGGCGCGCGCCGTTCTCGCGCCTCATCTATCCCGTGCCCGAGGCTGCAGGTCTGGGCGTTCATCTCACGCTGGACATGGGTGGACAGGCCAAGTTCGGCCCCGATGTGCAGTGGGTGGAAAGCGCAAGCGATCTGCAGGTCGATCCAGCGCGCGCCGACGCCTTCTATGCAGAGATCCGCCGGTACTGGCCGGCCCTGGCCGATGGCGCGCTGGTGCCCGGCTACGCTGGCATCCGTCCCAAGATCAGCGGTCCTGGCGAGGCGGCGGCAGACTTCACGATCCAGGGACCGCAGGTCCATGGCGTTGCGGGCGTGGTGCAGTTGCTGGGCATCGAATCGCCGGGTCTGACCAGCTGCCTGGCCATCGGCGCACATGTGGCGAAGCTGCTGGCCTGATGGTCTGCCGGTCCACGACACACGGCCACGGCAGGCCTTGTCTGACAAGGCTCAGGCCCCCTCGCTTCCCGGAAGCCAGGGAACAATTGGATAAGATGCTTGCATGTAACAAGGGCCTGCCCATGTTGCGTGACAGGTATCGGGCGACATGATTGCCTGCTCCCCGCTGTATTTGTTTTCACCTCAATAGAAAGGCTCATCATGACGAAGTCGATCACTGAAACCGTCTCCACCGCGCAAGCCGATCTTGAAAAACTGGTCAGCGACCTGCGTGGCCTGCTGTCTGCCAAGGAGCTGGATGCCGTGCCGGAAATCCACATGCTGCGCCAGCGCATCGATGACGGCATGTCCAATGTGCGTGACTCGGCTGTGCGCGCCGCGCAGGAAGCGGCCCGCCAAGCCAAGGATGCCGCCTATGCGGCGGATCGCTATGCCCACGACGAGCCGTGGCGTGTGGCTGGCGCAGCCCTGGCTGTGGGCGCCTTGCTGGGCTTCATGCTGGGCCGTCGCTGATCAACGGCATGCCTGACCAGAAAAGGATGCCTGTGAACTGGATTTCCCTTCTGGGTTTGGATGCCTGGGTGGCGCGCTGGCGTGCTGCCGTGATCGAGCTGGCCATTGCCGCCGAGGACCGTACCGACCTGGCTCGGCTTGAATGGGTCCAGCACAAGCGCAGCATGCAGACCGTGGTCGTGCTGCTGATTGCGCTGGCCGGACTCAGCGTCGTGGTCATGCTCATGCTGTCCGTGGCGGTGCTGGTGCAGTTCTGGGACACCGAGCACCGCGTGATGGTGGCCTGGCTGCTGTTTGGCGGCTGGCTGGCTATCCTTGCAATTGCCTTGTGGCAGTTGCTTGCGGCCGTACGACGTCTGGCACGCCCTTTCATCCTCACCCGCAACGAGCTGAGCCAGGACTGGCAGGCGCTGAAGAAGAGGCTGTAATCATGGTCAATGCTTCCAACGCTTCCCAATCCCGCGACGAGGTTGCGCGGCCTAGGCCCACGGGCCCCAATGCGGCGCTGTGGCCCACTTCCACCGTGGAGCAGCAGCAGGTGATGCAGCGCATTGCCCAGCAGCGCGAGCGCCTCAGGGCGCGCTCGGCGGCCGTGGCCCAGGCCCGGGCGCTGAGCCGTGCCGCCACACACGTGCGCCCGGATGCACCGCTGATCGAGCGCGTCGCAACGTTTGCGCGTCTGCACCCCGTGGCCGTGGGCGTGGCGGCTGCCGCTGCCTTGGTCATTGGGCCGCGCAAACTGATCCGCATCGGCACCACACTCATGCCTTTGCTGGCACGCCTTCAGCAGCGCAGGGGCTGAGATAAGGCCTTGCAAGGCTTCTTGCACAAAAAACGCCCGGCATGCCGGGCGTTTTCTTTGGTCAGCACGCGGATTACGCGGCAGTCAACGCAGTTGCGCGATGGCCCGTGCGGCCTCTGGTACCAAGCAGGGGCCCCGATAGATCAGGCCGCTGTAGATCTGGACCACATCGGCGCCCGCCCGGATCTTGCTGACCGCATCTTCGCCGCTGAGAATGCCTCCCACGCCGATGATGGGGTAGCGGCTTCCCAGCGCAGAGCGCAGTTGGCGGATGACCTGGTTGCTGGCCTCCAGCACCGGCGCGCCGGAAAGGCCGCCCGTTTCTTCGGCGTGGGGCAGGCCCTTGACGGCATCCCGGCTGATCGTGGTGTTGGTGGCGATCACGCCGTCCATGCCGTGGCGCTGCAGCGTGGTGGCGATGACGCCGACCTGCTCCTCATCCAGGTCGGGTGCGATCTTCACGAACACCGGCGCCCGCTTGCCGTGCTGCGTGGCCAGTTGCTCGCGCCGCTCGGCAATCGCTCCCAGCAAGGCATCCAGCGCTTCGTCGCTTTGCAGGGCACGCAGATTCTTGGTGTTGGGCGAGCTGATGTTCACCGTCACGTAGTCGGCATGCGGGTAGACGCCATCGAGCGCCTTGAGGTAGTCGCTGGTGGCTTCTTCGATGGGCGTGCTGGCGTTCTTGCCGATGTTCAGCCCCAGCAGCATGGGCTTGCCCATGGCGCGGGCCTGTGAGCGCTTGACGTTGCTCAGGAAGGCATCGAGGCCTTCGTTGTTGAAGCCCAGTCGGTTGATCAGCGCATTGCGTTCGGGGATGCGGAACATGCGCGGCTTGGGGTTGCCGGGCTGCGCGCGCGGAGTCACGGTGCCCACCTCGACGAAGCCGAAGCCCATGGCGGCCAGTGCATCGATACAGCGTGCGTTCTTGTCCAGGCCTGCAGCCATGCCGACGCGATTGGGGAACCTGAGCCCGGCAAGCTCGACGGGATCACTCACCATGGGTTGGGCCCAGGCCTGCTGCAGGAGCGTGTTCTGCCCCTTTGCCATCAGGTTCATCGTGAGATCGTGGGCGGATTCGGGGTCCATGCCGAAGAGAAAGGGACGGGTCAGGGCGTAGGGGATCAAAGACATGGGGATAATCGAAGGATTACCTGGATTTTCCCTCATGACGACATCTGCTGCCTCTTTTTCCCAAGATGAACTCAAAGCCCTGGTCGGGCAAGCCGCTCTGGCCTACGTAGTGCCTGGCGAAATCGTCGGCGTCGGCACGGGCTCGACGGTCAACAAGTTCATCGATGCGCTGGCCACCATCAAGGACCAGATCCCTGGGGCCGTGTCCAGCTCCGTGGCCAGCACCGAGCGCCTGAAGGCGCTGGGCATCAAGGTGCTGGATGCCAACGAGGTGGACCGCCTGTCGGTATACATCGATGGCGCCGACGAGATCGACGGTCGGGGCTACATGGTCAAGGGCGGGGGCGCGGCACTGACGCGCGAGAAAATCGTTGCGGCGCTGGCCGAGCGCTTTGTCTGCATCGCCGATGCCTCCAAGCGCGTCGAGGTGCTGGGAGACTTTCCGCTGCCGGTGGAGGTGATTCCCATGGCTGCTGCCCAGATTGCCCGGCGTTTCGAGGCCAGGGGTGGCCGGGCCGAGATCCGCATGAAGGACGGCGCTCCTTTGGTGACGGACAACGGCCAGCACATTCTTGATGTGCGCGGCCTGAAGATTGCTGCGCCGCTGGCCTTTGAGTCCGAGGTCAACCAGTGGCCCGGCGTGGTCACCGTGGGCGTTTTTGCGCACCAGAAGGCATCGGTCTGCCTGCTGGGCACGCCTGAAGGCGTGCAGACGCTCGACTATTGAGGCAGGAACCCGGTCCTGGCCTCTCGGCTGCTAGCCGATGCTCTCGAACACCGCAGCGCCTGCGGTCCAGACGAGCAGGGCCATGCCACCGATACACAGCGCGCGCAATGAGGCTTGCGTGCGCTGCTTTTTGATGCGCTGAATGAGCCAGGTGACGGCCGCCAGCCCGGCGTAGATGGCAAAGAAGCCAGCCGTCGTCATGTAGTAGGCCAGGCGGTTGAGACCGTTGCCCAGGCCTCCGTCATGCATGAACCACAGCGTGATCAGGCAGGGCACCAGCACCAGGCACGTTAGCCGCAACGGCTCTCGCCACGAAGGCCTTGCCACCAGTACCCACCCGATGAGCGCAGGCAGGCCCACAAGAATGCCCAGCCTGGCCAAGGTCCAGGCCACGTCGGACAGCATGGAATCCACGGCCGGGCTCCTGACGGCGGCAGTGTCTGCCTAGAAGCTCAGGCCTGCGGGGTTGTCGCTGGTGCGTGCACCTGGCGCGGGGGCGGGTATGGGGGCGCGCCTGTTTGCCTGCTCCTCGGCGGTGGGTGCTGCGGCGGGCGCTGATGCGGCCGGTGCGGCAGGCTTGGGTGTGGTCAGGGGCTGCGCGGGTGGCCGCTTGTACTGGGCTGGCAGCTGGGAGCTTGCGGGGTAGCCTGCGGCATCCAGGTACTGCGTCCATTCGCTGGAGGAGAAGCCGGTCAGAAACTGCTTGCCGATGGTGGCAAACGGCAGTCCGGTCTGCCCGCTGAGCTTGTTCAGGGCTGCCGCGTCCGCCTCGGTCTGCACCAGGCGCTCGGCATAGGGGATGCCCCGGGACTGCAGCAACTGACGAGCGCTATCGCAGGGCGTGCAATCGGACGAGGAGTACAGCGTCACTGGAAAGCGGCTCGCAATCTGGCGCAGCGCATAGGGCAGGCCTGCGTTGCTGTCCGGGGCGCCCGCCACTGCCTGGGCGGCGGGCGCTGCCTGCGGCTGTGCGCTTTGGGCGGGGCGGTCCGAGAAGGTGACTTTTCCGTCCGGCCCGACGATACGGTAGACCTGCTGCGCGGCGGCTGGCAGCGCGGCGGCAAGGCAGGCGAGGGCGAGGCATGGCATCAGGTGGCGCAGGGCGCCGTGGCCAAGGCTGGGAGAAGACTGCATGGACGATCTCGGTTTCGGAAGAAGGGTTTCGTGCCGGGGCGGCGACCACTCGCCGGATGGATGCCCGCACAGGAGTGCCTGCAAGCATAGCGTGCCATTCATCCTGGGCCATCTTCTGGAGTCGCAGGATGTGGCTGCGCGCATCCGGTGGAGTTGCCGGGCCAGGAAAAAGCGCCCCATCGGGGCGCTGCAGACCGGGTTGCCAGGCTCAGGCCTCGGCCATGCCCTGGTGGCGCAATAGCGCGTCCAACTGGGGTTCGCGGCCACGGAAGGCCTTGAACGACTCCATCGCCGGGCGGGATCCGCCGGCTTCAAGAATGGCCTCGCGGTAGCGGCGGCCTGTCTCGGGGTTGGGGGTTCCATCGGCCAGCATGGTTTCCTCGAAGGCCGCATAGGCATCCGCCGAGAGGACTTCGGCCCACTTGTAGCTGTAGTAGCCCGCTGCGTAGCCGCCTGCAAAGATGTGGCTGAAGGTATGGGCCGAGCGGCTGTAGGCGGGCGAGGGCAGCACGGCCACTTCGGCGCGAACCTGGGCCAGCAGCGGCATGATGTCGGCCTTCGGATCGTGCTCGGTGTGCAGCAGCATGTCGAACAGCGAGAACTCGATCTGGCGCAGCGTCTGCATGCCCGACTGGAAGTTCTTGGCCGCGATCATCTTGTCGTACAGTGCGCGCGGCAGTGGCTCGCCCGTGTCCACGTGGGCGGTCATGTGCTTGAGCACTTCCCACTCCCAGCAGAAGTTTTCCATGAACTGGCTCGGCAGTTCCACCGCGTCCCATTCCACGCCCGCGATGCCCGAGACATCGCGCTCGTTGACCTGGGTCAGCATGTGGTGCAGGCCATGGCCTGTCTCATGGAACAGCGTGATCACGTCATCGTGCGTGAGCAGGGCCGGCTTGCCGTCAACGCCGGTGGCAAAGTTGCAGACCAGGTGCGCGACCGGCGTCTGCAGCTTGTGGCTGTCGGGGCGCAGCCAGCGGGTGCGTACATCGTCCATCCAGGCGCCGCCGCGCTTGCCCGAACGCGCGGGCTGGTCCAGGTAGAACTGGCCGACCAGTTGGGGGCCTTGTGGCGTGCTGCGCTCGATGCGATAGAACTCGACAGCGGGATGCCACACCGGCGCCACGTCGCGGCGGATGGCCACGTCGAACAGCGTCTCCACGATCTTGAACAGGCCGGCCAGTACCTTGGGGGCGGGGAAGTATTGCTTGACCTCTTGCTCGCTGAAGGCATAGCGCGCTTCCTTGAGCTTTTCGGAGATATAGGCCCAGTCCCAGGGTTGGGGATCGGCCAGGCCCAGTTCCTTGCGTGCGAAGCTGCGCAGGTCGGCGACATCCTTTTCGGCATAGGGGCGGGCGCGGTGCGCGAGGTCACGCAGGAAGTCGATCACCTGCTGCGGCGAATGCGCCATCTTGGGAACCAGCGAGATCTCGCCGAAGTTGCGGTAGCCCAGCAGTTGCGCCTCTTCCTTGCGCAGGGCAAGTATTTCGGAAATGTTGGCCGTGTTGTCGAAGCGGCGGGCATCGCCCTCTGCCTGGTCGGAGGCGCGTGTCACATAGGCGCGGTAGAGCTTTTCGCGCAGCGCGCTGCTGGTGGCGAACTGCATCACGGGCAGGTAGCAGGGCATCTTCAGCGTGAGCTTGAAGCCTTGCTTGCCTTCGGCTTCGGCGGCGGCACGGGCGGCCTGGCACACGTCCTGGGGCACACCGTCCAACTCATCGGCCGTGGCGTAGTAGGCAAAGGCATCGGTGGCATCCAGCGCGTTCTCGCTGAACTTCTGCGTGAGTTCGGCCGAGCGTTCCTGAATCTTGGCAAAGCGCAGCTTGGCTTCACCCTGCAGCTCCGCGCCAGACAGCACGAAATTGCGCATGGCATGGTCCCATGCGGCGCGCTGCTCCACGTTGAGCGTGGCAGGGTCGATGGCCTTGTACTTGGCGTACAGCCGCTCGTCGGCGCCCAGGCGCGTCCAGAACTCGGTGACCTTGGGCAGGGATTCGTTGTAGGCAGCGCGCAGCTCGGGTGTATCGGCCACGCTGTTGAGGTGGCTGACGGCGCCCCAGGCGGTCCCCAGCTTCTCGGTGGCGACATCGAGCACGGCGGAGATCGAATCCCAGCGCGCGGGGAAGTCAGGTGCCGTGACGGTCTCCAGGGCCTCGCAGGCCCCGGTCAGAAGATGGTCGATGGCCGGGCCGACGTCGGCGGGGCGGATGCGATCGAACAGGGGCAGGTCGGAGGATTCGAGGAGGGGATTGCTCATGCGTGTCAGATGCCGTCGGGTGCATTGAAATCAAGCGGCTCCCCGGGGAGCTGCCCGATGCTTGTCAGCTCCTGGTCAGCCGGCGGCGCGCTCGGCCGCCTCCATGGTGTTGACCAGCAGCATGGTAATCGTCATGGGGCCGACGCCGCCCGGCACGGGGGTGATGAAGCCGGCCACTTCCTTGACACCGTCAAAGTCCACGTCGCCGCAGAGCTTGCCTTCGTCGTTGCGGTTCATGCCCACGTCGATGACCACGGCGCCAGGCTTGCACATGTCTGCGGTCAGCACATTGCGCTTGCCCACGGCGGCGACAACGATGTCGGCCTGGCGCGTCATGGCGGCCAGGTCCGCCGTGCCGCTGTGGCAGATGGTGACGGTGGCATTGGCGGCCAGCAGCATCATGGCCATGGGCTTGCCGACGATGTTGGAGCGGCCGATGACCACGGCGTGCTTGCCGCGCAGGTCCTTCATGCCGATGGATTCGAGCATCTTCATGCAGCCATAGGGCGTGCAGGCCTTGAAGCCGACTTCACCCACCATCAGCGCGCCGGCGCTGGCTACGTGAAAGCCATCCACATCCTTGAGCGGCGAGATGGTCTCGATGACCTTGTGGTCGTCGATGTGGGCGGGCAGCGGCAGCTGGACCAGGATGCCGTGGATGTCGGGGTCGTTGTTCAGCGCCTCGACGCGGGCCAGCAGTTCGGCTTCTGTCATCGAGGCGTCGTACTTCTCCAGCACGGAATGAAAGCCTGCGTCCTCGCAGGCCTTGACCTTGTTGCGCACATAGACCTGGGAGGCCGGGTTGTCGCCGACCAGGACCACGGCCAGGCCGGGCGTGGTCCCTCGGGCCTTTAGGGCAGTGGCGCGCTGTGCGACTTCGGCACGCAGTTGGCGGGAGAGGGCGTTGCCGTCGATGAGTTGGGCTGTCATTGCAGTGGATACCAAAATAAAAATGCTGCTAGGGCTTGTTGGTCAAGCGCTAGCAGCCCTTTGAAAAAAGCAGGGGAGGCGTCGGTGCTTATCCTGCGACGGCCGCCTTGGCCGCCGCAGCGGTCTGGCCCTGGCCCAGGGCGATCTTGAGCAGGTCGGCCACGGTGTTGGCGTTGAGCTTTTCCATGATGTTGGCGCGGTGCGCCTCCACGGTCTTGATGCTGATGCCCAGGTCGTCGGCGATCTGCTTGTTCAGGCGGCCGGCGACGATGCGCTCGAGCACCTGGGCTTCGCGGCTGGTCAGCTTGGCCAGCAGGGCGTCGCGGCTGGCGGCCTGCTGGTGGCCGGCAAAGGCTTCGCGGGCATGGTCCAGCATGCGCTCGACCAGGTTCAGCAGTTCTTCCTCGTTGAACGGCTTCTGGATGAAGTCCAGTGCGCCCTTCTTCATGGTGTTCACCGCCATGGGCACGTCGCCGTGGCCGGTGATGAAGACGATGGGCAGGGGAGACTTGCGTTCGATCAGTCGGTCCTGCAGTTCCAGGCCGGTCATGCCGCCCATGCGGATGTCGACGATGAGGCAGGCGATTTCGCGTGGGTCGTAGCGCGAGAGGAAGGTCTCGGCCGAGTCGAAGCAGCGCACACGATAGTCCTTGCCCTCCAACAACCATTGCAGCGAATCACGAACCGCTTCGTCGTCATCAACTACGTACACAGTGCCTTTTTTGGGGATCAAGCTCATGCAATCGTCCTTGTTGTGGGTTCAATGGTCGCTGCCGGCGTTGTCGCGTCGCCCGGCGGGGCCAGCGGCAGCCAGAATGAAAATCGGCAGCCGACAACCTCGGAACCATTGTAGAGGTTCTCGGCACGCATACGGCCCTGGTGGGACTCGACAATGCTGCGGCACAGATTCAGGCCCATGCCCATGCCTTCGCTCTTGGTGGTGAAGAAGGCCTCGAAGAGGCGCTCCAGCACCTCGGGCGGCAAGCCCTTGCCGGTGTCCTGCACGTTGAATTCGATGACGCGCTGGTCCTCGATGGTGCGCGGCACCACGCGCAGTTCCACGTTGCGCTGGTGGCTGGGTCGGCCCGATTGCTCGATGGATTCGGCGCCGTTCTTCATGAGGTTGACCAGCACCTGCTCGATGAGGATGGTGTCGGCCATGATGGCCGGCATGCGCTCGGCCACGTGGTAGGTCAGCTGTACGTTGCGGCGGCGCAGCTCGATGCCGGCCAGCTCCACCGCCTCGCTGACCATGTCGGTGACCTGGGCCAGGGTGCGGTTGGGTTCGCTGCGCTTGACGAAGGAGCGTATGCGCAAAATGATCTGGCCCGCGCGCTGCGCCTGGTGGGCGGTCTTCTCCAGCGCGAACTTCATCTGCTCCTCGGTCAGCGTGCCTTTTTCGAGGCGCGTGAGCATGCCGCTGCAGTAGTTGCTGATGGCGGTCAGCGGCTGGTTGAGTTCGTGGGCCACGCTGGAGGCCATCTCGCCCATGGTGATCAGGCGGCTGACGGACTGGGCGTGCTCGGCCTGGCGATCGGCCTGCTCCTCGGCCAGGCGGCGCGGCGTGATGTCGGTGGCGATCACCATCTGCGCCAGGCGTCCGTCCACCCAGCTCAGGTAGCGCGAGCGCACTTCCAGCCACTTGCCCAGTTCGGGCAGATAGATCTCGGCGTTCTCGCTGCGTGCGCTGGTCAGCGAGTCGGTGGGCAGGCCCATCAGGCCATCCTCATCGTCCATGCCCTGCGGCTGAGAGCGCACGGGCAGCACGCCGGCCTGGGCGACGAGCTGCAGATGGCCATCGGTCTGCGAGCCGAACCATTGCCGGTACAGCTTGTTGGCGAACAGCAGCTCGGCGCTGCCAAGCGGGGCGACGGACACCGAGGCGTCCAGCGCCTCCAGCACGATGGTGAAGCGCTCGTAGGAGGCCGACAACTGCTCGCGGATGCGGTTGGGCTCGGTGATGTCGGTCATGGACGACATCCAGCCCGTGTGCTGGCCGTGGGCGTCGATCAGCGGCGAGACATACAGGCGCGCGTCGAACTGCGTGCCGTTCTTGCGCTGCACGCGCACCTGAAAGCCCCCGACGATGGTCTTGCCCGACAGCTCCTCGCGCAGCTTGGAGTGCAGGTTGTCGTAGTCGTTGTCGGGCCAGTAGGAATAGGGCGGCATCTGGCCGACGAGTTCGGATTCGCTCCATCCCGTCATCTGGCAGAAGGCGGCGTTCACGTAGGTGATGCGGCCTTGCAGGTCCAGCGCGCGCATGCCGGTGAGCACCGAGTTCTCCATGGCGCGGCGGAAATTGGTTTCGGCAACCAGGGCTTCCTGCGCGCGCTGGCGGCGTCGCGTGTGGCGCCAGGTGGCCAGCAGCAGCCATGCCGTCATCGCGCTGAGCGTGCCCACCAGCCAGAACAGGCCGCTGCCCACCACGCCCAGCGAGGTGCGGTAGGCCTGTGCGCGCAGCACCAGACTGTTGCCCACGAGGGCGACCGGAGCCTCGTCCTCATTGGCCACCGTGCGCCAGCGCAGCAGGTCGGTGGCATTTTGCTTGCGCGGCGTCAGCGGTGTGCCGGCCAGAACCTGGCCCCGGCTGTCGAGCATGGTCATGGCATAGCGGGCCATGATTTCGGTGGGCGTGCCGTAGCGCAGCAGGCTGTCCACGGAATACTCGCCCAGCAGCTCGCCGATGTAGCGGCCGTCCTGCGCCAGCGGCACATGCAGCTGCAGCAGCGGCGCGGCCTCGCCCTTGTGGGCCAGTCCTTGCACATAGATGGGCTGCTGCATCTCGCGCGCGAGCTGGTAGGCCTCCAGGGCGTCACCGGCGCGCAGGACCTCGCGGGGGATGCGCAACTGGTCGCTGCTCACGGTGGGGGCGGACTGGCTGGCCAGAATGCGGCGTTGGGAGTCGATCCAGGTGATGGACTGCAGTTCGGGATACTGGCTGATGAGCGCTTCGGCGCGGCTGGCGAAATCGGACTCGGCCAGATCGTGGTTGCTGATGTCGCGCGCCATGCGCATCAGTTGCTCCTGGCGCTCCAGCAGGCGCAGGCGCACGCGCTGCTGGGCATATTCCACGTCGCGGTGCAACGCTTCCTTCTCGCGGTCGATCTCCTCCATGCGCAGATACCAGAACGACGCGACGATGGCGGCCATGAACATCAGTACGGCGGCCAGCGGGGCGAGTGCCGCAAAGCGGTCCTGGCGCGTGGGGGAAAGACTGCGCCACCAGCTGCGCCACCAGCGCACTGGCGCGGCCACGCCTGCCATGGGGGCAGGGCTGTGCGTGCCGTGCTCGGAAGGGGAGGATTGCATGCGCCCAGTGTAGGGGAGAGTCTGACTGTTTTTAAGGAGTATTGGAGTCGCCACGCAGGCGCTTCGGCGACGTTCTTTGGGGTCTTCACTGTATGTGCGTTTGCAGCAAAATTTCAAATTATGAAATCAAAAAGCACCATTTGAAATTCGAAAAAAGTATGCGACACTCGCCGAGCATTGAGGCAGTGAATCGGTATCTTCAAGTTCGCCAGACAGGGTCTGTGCCGCGCAAGGCGTGGTGAACTACCCGCCTGCGATGGCGCGCTGCGCCGCTCACTGGTTCGACCCCAAGACGCTACCTTCTGCAAGGAGACATTCCCATGACAGCTCAGACTGACCCGCAAGGCAATGCAGGCGTTCCCGCCGGCCTGGACCAACAAGAATCGCGCGAATGGATGGACGCACTGTCGGCCGTCATCGACCGTGAAGGCGCCGAATATGCGCACAAGCTGATCGAGGACCTGCTCGAACATGCACGCCAGAACAGCGTGGACATGCCCTTCTCGGCCAACACCGGCTACGTGAACACCATCGAGGCCTCGCAGGAAGCGCGCTGTCCCGGCAACCTGGAAATCGAAGGCCGCCTGCGCGCCTACATGCGCTGGAACGCCATGGCCATGGTGGTCAAGGCCAACCGCCTGCACCCACCCGAAGGCGGTGACCTGGGTGGCCACATCGGCTCCTTCGCTTCGCTGGCCAACATGTTTGCGGCCGGCTTCAACCACTTCTGGCACGCCGAAAACGAAAACCACGGTGGCGACTGCCTGTACATCCAGGGCCACGTCTCGCCCGGCATCTATGCCCGCGCCTATCTGGAAGGCCGCATCTCCGAAGAGCAGCTGCTGAACTTCCGCCAGGAAGTGGACGGCAAGGGCCTGTCCAGCTACCCGCACCCCAAGCTGATGCCCGAGTTCTGGCAGTTCCCGACGGTGTCCATGGGCCTGGGCCCGCTGATGGCCATCTACCAGGCGCGCTTCCTCAAGTACCTGCACGCCCGCGGCATTGCCGACACCGAAAACCGCAAGGTCTGGGTCTTCTGCGGCGACGGGGAAATGGACGAGGTCGAGTCGCTGGGCGCGATCTCCCTGGCCGCCCGCGAAAAGCTGGACAACCTGATCTTCGTGATCAACTGCAACCTGCAGCGCCTGGACGGTCCGGTGCGCGGCAACGGCAAGATCATCCAGGAACTCGAGGGCGAGTTCCGCGGCTCCGGCTGGAACGTCATCAAGCTGCTGTGGGGCAAGGGCTGGGACGAGCTGCTGGCCAAGGACAAGGACGGCGTGCTCAAGAAGATCATGGCCGAGTGCAACGACGGCGACTACCAGTCGTTCAAGGCCAATGACGGCGCCTACGTGCGCAAGAACTTCTTCGGCCGCGATCCGCGCGCGCTGAAGATGGTCGAGCACATGAGCGACGACGAGATCTGGAACCTGCGCCGCGGCGGCCACGATTCGCAGAAGGTCTATGCGGCCTTCCATGCGGCCAACTCGCACAAGGGCCAGCCCACCGTGCTGCTGGTCAAGACCGTCAAGGGCTTCGGCATGGGCAAGATCGGTGAAGGCAAGAACACCGTTCACCAGACCAAGAAGCTGGGCGACGAGGACATCAAGGCCTTCCGCGACCGCTTCAACATCCCGATTCCCGACAGCCAGATCGCCGACCTGCCTTTCTACAAGCCGGCCGACGACACGCCGGAAATGCGCTACCTGCACGAGCGCCGCAAGGCCCTGGGCGGCTACCTGCCGCACCGCCGCGTCAAGGCCAGCGAGCAGTTCACGGCGCCTGCGCTGGACACCTTCAAGGCCATCCTCGAAGCCACGCCCGAAGGCCGTGAGATCTCGACCACGCAGGCCTATGTGCGTTTCCTGACGCAGCTGCTGCGCGACAAGGAAATCGGCCCGCGCGTCGTGCCCATCCTGGTGGACGAGGCACGTACCTTCGGCATGGAAGGCCTGTTCCGCCAGATCGGCATCTACAACCCCGCTGGCCAGCAGTACACCCCGGTCGACAAGGACCAGGTCATGTACTACCGCGAGGACAAGGCCGGCCAGATCCTGCAGGAAGGCATCAACGAAGCCGGCGGCATGAGCAGCTGGATCGCGGCAGCCACGAGCTACAGCACGAGCAACCGGATCATGATCCCGTTCTACGTGTACTACTCGATGTTCGGCTTCCAGCGCATCGGTGACCTGGCCTGGGCGGCCGGCGACATGCAGGCGCGCGGCTTCCTGCTGGGCGGCACCTCGGGCCGCACCACGCTGAACGGCGAAGGCCTGCAGCACGAAGACGGCCACAGCCACATCCTGGCCAACACCATTCCCAACTGCGTGAGCTACGACCCGACCTTCGCCCACGAAGTCGCCGTGATCATGCAGGACGGCCTGCGCCGCATGGTGCAGGAGCAGGAAAACGTCTTCTACTACATCACGCTGCTCAACGAGAACTACGCCATGCCCGGCCTCACGCCCGGCACCGAGCAGCAGATCATCAAGGGCATGTACCTGTGCAAGCCCGGCCAGAAGGTGCCGGAAAGCGGCCTGCGCGTGCAGCTGCTGGGATCGGGCACCATCCTGCGCGAATCCTTCTTCGCCCAGGAACTGCTGCTGGCCGACTGGGGCATTGCCGCCGACGTGTGGAGCTGCCCCAGCTTCAACGAACTGACCCGCGACGGCCAGGAAGCCGACCGCTGGAACCTGCTGCATCCGCTGGAAACGCAGAAGGTGCCCTTCGTCACGCAGCAGCTGCAGTCGCACAATGGCCCGGTGATCGCATCCACCGACTACATGAAGGCCTACGCCGAGCAGATCCGTCCCTACATGCCCAAGGGCCGCACCTACAAGGTGCTGGGTACCGACGGCTTCGGCCGTTCGGACTTCCGCCGCAAGCTGCGCGAGCACTTCGAGGTGGACCGCCACTACATCGTGGTCGCCGCACTGCGCGCGCTGGCCGAAGAAGGCAAGATCAACGCCACCACCGTGGCCGAGGCGATCGCCAAGTACGGCATCAAGGCCGACAAGATCAACCCGCTGCACGCCTGAGTAAGAACGGGAGACACCTATGGCATTGGTAGACATTCAAGTTCCGGACATCGGCGATTTCGATGAAGTCGGTGTGATCGAAGTGCTGGTCAAGGCCGGCGACCAGATCAAGGCCGAGCAATCGCTGATCACCGTCGAGTCCGACAAGGCATCGATGGAGATTCCGTCCAGCCACGCCGGCGTGCTCAAGGAGCTGCGCGTGAACCTGGGCGACAAGGTCAAGCAAGGCAGCATCATTGCCGTGATCGAGACTGCAGACGCTGCGGCACCGGCACCGGCAGCCGCAGCTGCTGCCCCGACTCCCGTGGCTGCGCCTGCATCTGCTGCGCCTGCGCCGGCCGCTGCTCCCGCTGCCGCACCTGCGGCCTCGGGCGCCGCCACGCAGATCGACATCAAGATTCCCGACATCGGCGACTTCAAGGACGTGGCCGTAATCGAGATGCTGGTCAAGGTCGGCGACACCGTGACGGCAGAGCAATCGCTGTTCACCGTCGAATCCGACAAGGCCTCGATGGAAATCCCGTCGCCAGCGGCCGGCACCATCACGGCGCTGACGCTCAAGATCGGCGACACGGTCAATGTGGGCGACGTGGTCGGCCAGATGAGCGTGCAGGGCGCTGCCGCGCCTGCAGCCCAGGCTGCGGCCCCGGCACCTGCTGCTGCAGCCCCTGCACCGGCAACTGCTGCCCCGGCCGCTGCAGCTCCGGTGGCTGCCGCTGCAGCATCGGCTCCTGCCGCTGCACCTGCACACAACCCCACCGTGGCGCCCACGGGCAAGCTGCCCCATGCATCGCCCTCGGTACGCAAGTTCGCCCGCGAACTGGGTGTGCCGCTGGACGAGGTCAAGGGCTCGGGCAACAAGGGCCGCATCACGGCCGACGACATCCAGGCTTTCACCAAGTCCGTCATGGCCGGTGCCGTGCAGACCAAGGCCCAGGCTGCGGCGGCTCCCAAGGGCGGCTCCGGCGGCGGCGCCGGCCTGGACCTGCTGCCCTGGCCCAAGGTCGACTTCGCCAAGTTCGGCCCGGTCGAGCGCAAGGACCTGTCGCGCATCAAGAAGATCAGCGGCGCCAACCTGTCGCGCAACTGGGTCATGATCCCCCACGTCACCAACAACGACGAGGCCGACATCACCGACCTGGAAGCCTTCCGTGTCTCCACCAACAAGGAGAACGAGAAGAGCGGCGTCAAGGTGACCATGCTGGCCTTCGTGATCAAGGCGGTGGTCGCGGCCCTCAAGAAGTTCCCGGAGTTCAACGCCTCGCTGGACGGCGACACCCTGGTCTACAAGCAGTACTTCCACATCGGCTTCGCGGCAGACACGCCCAATGGCCTGGTGGTGCCCGTGCTGCGCGATGCCGACAAGAAGGGCATCCTGCAGATCAGCCAGGAAATGGGCGAGCTGGCCAAGAAGGCCCGCGACGGCAAGCTCGGCGCTGCCGACATGCAGGGCGGCTGCTTCTCGATCTCGTCGCTGGGCGGCATCGGCGGCACGAACTTCACCCCCATCATCAACGCCCCGGAAGTGGCCATCCTCGGCCTGTCCAAGGGCCAGATGAAGCCCGTGTGGGACGGCAAGCAGTTCGTGCCGCGCCTGACGCTGCCGCTGTCGCTGTCCTATGACCACCGCGTCATCGATGGTGCCTCGGCCGCGCGCTTCAATGCCTTCCTGGGCCAAGTGCTGGCGGACTACCGCCGCATCCTGCTGTAAACGGAGGCCCGACACATGGCAATCATCGACATCAAGGTGCCCGATATCGGCGACTTCGCCGAAGTGGGCGTGATCGAACTGCTGGTCCAGCCCGGCGATACCGTGGCGAAGGACCAGTCCCTGATCACCGTGGAGTCCGACAAGGCTTCCATGGAGATTCCTTCCAGCCACGCCGGCGTGGTCAAGGAACTCAAGGTGCAGCTCGGCGACAAGGTCGCCGAGGGCTCCGTGGTCCTGACGCTGGAGGCTGCCGGCGAGGCGGCCGCTGCGCCCCAGGCTGCCGCTGCGGCTCCTGCAGCCGCCAGCGCCGCGGCACCTGCCGTGCCGGCTCCAGCGGCCCCGGCCCCTGCTCCTGCGGCAGCCAGCTACGCTGGTGGCGTGGCCGACTATGACTGCGACGTGGTCGTGCTCGGCGGTGGCCCTGGCGGCTACTCTGCCGCCTTCCGCGCAGCCGACCTGGGCCTGAACGTGGTCATCGTCGAGCGCTACAAGACCCTCGGCGGCGTCTGCCTGAACGTGGGCTGCATTCCCTCGAAGGCGCTGCTGCACGTGGCGGCCGTCGTGGACGAGGTCAAGCACCTGGAAGTGGCAGGCGTCAAGTTCGGCGCGCCCGAGGTCAACATCGACCAGCTGCGCGGCCACAAGGACAAGGTCATCGGCAAGCTGACCGGCGGCCTGGGCCAGATGGCCAAGATGCGCAAGGTCACCGTGGTGCGCGGCTACGGCAACTTCGTCGGCGCCAACCACCTGGAAGTGGAAGAGACCACGGGCGATGGCCAGGAAAAGACCGGCAGCAAGAAGATCGTGCAGTTCAAGCGCGCCATCATTGCCGCCGGCAGCCAGGCCGTGCACCTGCCCTTCATGCCCAAGGACCCGCGCGTGGTGGACTCCACCGGCGCGCTGGACCTGGCCAGCGTGCCCAAACGCATGCTGATCCTGGGCGGCGGCATCATCGGCCTGGAAATGGGCACCGTCTACTCCACGCTGGGCGCACGCCTGGACGTGGTGGAGATGATGGACGGCCTCATGCAGGGCGCCGACCGCGACCTGGTCAAGGTCTGGCAGAAGATGAACGCGCCGCGCTTCGACAACATCATGGTCAACACCAAGACCGTGGGTGCCGAAGCCACGCCCGAAGGCATCAAGGTCAGCTTCGCGCCCGCCAAGGACGGCATCACCGTGCCCGAGCCCCAGGTCTACGACCTGGTGCTGCAGGCCGTGGGCCGCACGCCCAACGGCAAGAAGATCGCCGCCGAGAAGGCCGGCGTGGCCGTCACGGACCGCGGTTTCATCGAAGTCGACATCCAGATGCGCACCAACGTGCCCCACATCTTCGCCATCGGCGACGTGGTGGGCCAGCCCATGCTGGCGCACAAGGCCGTGCACGAGGCCCATGTGGCCGCCGAAGTCATCGCCGGTGAACTGCAGGGCAACAAGGAGCTGGCCGCCAGCGCCTTCAATGCCCGCGTGATCCCCAGCGTGGCCTACACCGACCCGGAAGTGGCGTGGGTGGGCCTGACCGAGGACCAGGCCAAGGCCCAGGGCATCAAGGTCAAGAAGGGGGTCTTCCCCTGGACGGCATCGGGCCGCGCCATTGCCAATGGCCGCGACGAAGGCGTCACCAAGCTGCTGTTCGACGACAGCCCCGAGGCGCATGGCCATGGCCGCATCCTGGGCGGCGGCATCGTCGGCACGCATGCGGGCGACATGATCGGCGAAATCGCGCTGGCCATTGAAATGGGTGCCGACGCCGTGGACATCGGCAAGACCATCCATCCTCACCCCACGCTGGGCGAGAGCCTGGGCATGGCGGCGGAGGTGGCGCACGGCTCCTGCACGGACCTGCCGCCGCAGCGCAAGTAAGCGCAACGCCCGGCCTTCGGAACGGGCAAGGACACAAAGGCAGCTTCGGCTGCCTTTGTGCTTTTGGGGGGTAGTACGGGTCGCAGGCCGGCTCAGGCCTGGGAGCGCAGCCACTGCAGCAACTGGGCGTGCACGCCATTCGGTGCAGGCGGGGCAGGGGACAGCAGGCAATAGCGCGATCCATCCTCCACAAAGCCCATGGGCGCCGCCAGCACGCCGCTGGCAATGTCGTCGCGCACCAGCTGCCAGGGGCCTATGGCCACGCCCATTCCGGCCACGGCAGCCTGGAGCGTGAAATAGAAATGTTCGAACTGCAGCTGCGGTCCCGAGGGCTGGGGCTGGCCGCTGCACTCGGCCCAGGTGGCCCAGGCGCCAGGGCGCGTGCGGCTTTGCAGCAAGGGCGCATCGGCGCGCAGCCTGGGCGTGTGCTCTTGCGCGGGGCGGTCGCACCATTGCGCCAGGCGATCGGGCCGGCAGACCGGGCCTATGCGCTCTGCGAACAGCGTTTCGGCATGGCAGCCTGCGGGAAGGGCGAAATCGTCGCGCCGTATGGCCAGGTCGATCCCGTCCGCAAACGAGAACGGGCCGCCGCCGGCCACCAGGTGCAGTTGCAACTCGGGATGCATTTGCTGGAACTGTGGCCAGCGGGGAATCAGCCAGCGCATCAGCAAGGTGGGTTCGCAGGACAGCACCCAGCGGCGCGCATGCCGCGCGCGTGCGCGCAACTCCTGCGTCGCCTGGCGCATGCGCTCCAGGCCTTCATGCACGGCCTGTGCGAGATGGCGCCCAGCGTCGGTCAGGAAGACGCGGCGGCTGCGGCGGTCAAACAGGGTTACGCCCAAATCGTCTTCCAGCAGGCGCACGGCCCGGCTGATGGCGCCGTGGGTCAGATGCAACTCTTCAGCCGCCTTGCTGAAGTTCTCCCGCCGGGCGGCCGCTTCGAAGCAGCGCAGGGCCTGCAACGACGGCAGCCGCTTGCTGGGAGTCTGTGAATTGAGTTCACTAACTGTGTCAGAAAACATCGTTATGTATTTTCATGGAAGGCCAATACTATCCCGCGTTGCACTGAGTCGAACGGAGAATGCATGACCGAATGGATAGCTGTAGTCACCATTACCTTGCTGGCCGTGATCAGCCCCGGGGCGGATTTCGCCATGGTCACGCGCAACAGCCTGCTGCGCTCGCGCCGCGCGGGCATGCTCACGGCGCTGGGCATAGGCCTGGGCGTGCTGGTCCATGTCAGCTATACCTTGCTTGGTGTGGGGTTGCTGATGCAGCAGGCCACCTGGCTGTTCGATGTGGTCAAGCTGCTGGGTGCAGCCTATCTGATCTATCTGGGCGTGACCATGCTGCGCAGCCGGCCGGACGGAGAAATGGCCAGCCAGCCGGCTGCCGTACTGTCCGACATGGCGGCGCTGCGCACGGGCTTTCTGACGAATGCGCTCAATCCCAAGACCACGGTGTTTGTGGTGAGCCTGTTCCTGCAGATCGTGGGGCAGGACACATCTCTGGCCACGCAACTGGCGTACGGCGGGTTCATCTCGCTGGCCCATGTGGGTTGGTTTTGCATCGTGGCGCTGTGCTTTTCCGCGCAGCGGGTTCGTGCCCGGCTGCTGGCCGTACGGCACTGGATAGACCGGGCCTTTGGCGGCATGTTGGTGGGCTTCGGTGTGTTGCTGGCCAGTGCCAAGCTGAGGCTGTGATGCCATGAAGGCCTGACAGGAATCGGTGGGGGAGGACGGGCGAAAGGCCGCAGCGCATGCGGCCTCTGCCCGGCATGCAAGGCCTGCGAGGTGCCATGGGGTGCCTCGCAGGCCAAGCTGTTTCTGGGGCAGCGGAAATGCCTGGCCGCGCAGCTGGAGCGCCTCACCTGGGCGTTCCAGTGCCACGGGCTATGTCGAATGCGCTGCCGATGCCCGCTGCCGCAAGCCGGTTGGTGGGCAGATGCCAGGGGCGCTGCTTGCGGGCGCCGCTTGGCCTATGCTTTCGATACTTCACACATCACCCACAGGGCGCACGGCATGTGCCCCCAGGAAACCGCATCCAATGGAAACAACAAGGCAGGGGGTGCATCCCTCATGGATCGTCGTGATGGCCGGCGTCAGCGCGGCCCTGCATGTAGGCAAGCTGCCGCCGGCCGTGCCGGTGCTGCAGCAGCAGCTGGGCGTGTCCCTGCTGCAGGCCGGCTTTCTGCTTTCCACCGTGCAGGTGGCCGGCATGCTGCTGGGCCTGGTGGTGGGCCTGGGGGCTGACCGCTGGGGACTGCGGCGCAGCATGCTGGCGGGCCTGCTGTTGATGGCGGGTGCCAGCGCACTGGGCGCCATCGCCACGGGTTTTGCACCGTTGCTGGCCCTGCGCGCCGTGGAAGGACTGGGCTTTCTGCTGGTCGCCATGCCGGGGCCAGGCCTGATTCGCCGCTGCGTGGCGCCGCACGATCTGAGCGCGCGCATGGGCTGGTGGGGCACCTACATGCCGCTGGGCAGTGCCATCGGCTTGCTGCTGGGTCCCTGGGTGATGGCCTGGGCTTCCTGGCCGCTGTGGTGGCTGCTTCTGGGGCTGGTCTCTGCCCTGGCTTGCGCCGCCGTGTGGTACGGCGTGCCGGCAGACGGCCCGAAGGCACCCGTTGGCACGTCGGCGGCTGGCGGGGGGTGGCGTCCGCGCCTGGCGCTGACTTTGCGCAGCCCTGGCCCCTGGTGCGTGGCGCTGGGCTTTGCCGTGTATTCGGGACAGTGGATGGCCGTCATCGGCTTTCTTCCCACGGTCTATGCCGAGGCGGGCCTGGGAGCGGCGTTGTCGGGCACGCTGACGGCCGTGGTGGCGCTGGCCAACATGGTGGGCAATGTGGCATCGGGCCGTCTGCTGCAAGGCGGCTGGAGCGCATCGCGGGCGCTGCGCCTGGGCTTCGGCTGCATGGCTTTGTGCGCGCTGCTGGCCTATGTGCAATGGCAAGGCCAGCCGTTGGCACCTTTGTGGCTGCGCTTTGCTGCGGTAGTTGTGTTCTCGGCAGCGGGGGGACTGATTCCGGGCACGCTGTTTTCCATGGCCGTGCGGCTTGCCCCCGATGAGTCCACTGTTTCGACCACGGTGGGCTTCATGCAGCAATGGTCCAGCGTGGGCCAGTTTGCAGGGCCGCCTCTGGTGGCGGCCGTGGCAGTGCAGGCGGGCGGATGGCAGTGGACCTGGGTGGTGACGGCGGCCATGTGCGCCATCGGCTGGTGGCTGGCCGGCGCCATTGCCCGCATCAGCGCGGCGCCTGCAAGGCAGCGCGAACGCGCTGCCGCCTGATCACGCGTCGCGCGAACCTGTGAGCGCCTTCAGGGCCTCTTCCATCTGTCGTGCGTGGTCCAGCGCGGGCAGCCAGGCCTCAGGCAGCGGTTGGGTGGGCGCCTGGGGGGCCGAGGCGGCCAACCTGGCCAGGGCGTCGTCTGGCTGCAGGGCCACCACGTTGCCATTGGCGGCCAGTTGCCGGCAGGCTTCGATCAGCCATTCACAGTGCAGGACGATGGCGCGCGGCATGAGGCCGCTGTCATGCGACATTCCGCGCACCAGGCTTTCGCCCAGCAGCAGCGCGCTGGCGTACAGGCGCACGGCATGGCGGTCGTAGCGCGCCGTGACGGTCTGCAGTGCCGCGCCACCCAGGCGTCCGCGCACGGACCAGCGGCTGGCGCTTTGCGCCTCCGCCATGGCGGTGCGCAGCGCGCTCAGCGCATCGCTGCTGCGCGTGAGCTGGCCCAGTGCCACGGTGGCGTCGGGTGTGTCGTGGGTGGCGGTGGCACGCAGCGTGGCGTCCAGCCCGTCGGCCAGCTGGCCCAGCAACGCGCTTGCCGAACGTGATACGGCACGCAGCGGATTGGCCGTGAAGATGACCTGGCTGAACATCAGGCCCACGCCTGCGCCGACCAGCACGTCGACCAGCCGGGTTTCGCCCGCCGCGCTGGGCCCCATGCTGAGGACCAGCACCACGGAAACGCCGGCCTGTATCGGAACCACAGGCGGCTGCCCCAGCATGGCGGCCAGCGACAGCGCGACCAGCGAGGCCAGGCTCAGCCGCAGCAGGGGAATGGTGTCGGGCAGCAGCCAGGCCAGTTCGCCGACGATGATGCCGATGGCGCAGCCCAGCACCAGGCCCCAGGTTTGCTTGAGATGGCTGGGCAGGCCGGGCGCCAGGCAGACCAGGGCGGTGACGGCGGCAAAGACGGGTCTGGGGTGGCCCAGCAGGTAGTGGGACAGTTCCCAGGCCAGCATGGCGCCCAGCGAGGCGGCGATGGCATCGCGCAGCGCCAGCCGCAGGCGGCCTGGCGCCGCGGCCATGCCGCTCTTGAGTGGTCCAGTGGTTGTTTTTGCTTTTGATTTTCGCCAGCGCACGAAGATGGTCCCTCCAGCTTGCGAAATCCAGGTTCGCAAATGCCCAAAAGCATAGCGGCCGATGCAGGGCAGGAGTGCAGGAAAGAGGCTTCTTGCTTGTAAGAAAGCAGCCCGTGCGAGGCGTGTTCAGCCGTGCCTGAGCAGGCCTTCGATGAAGCTCCATTCCTCGGGCGTGACCGGCGTGATCGACAACCGATTGCCCTTTTGCAGCACACGCATCTGCGCCAGTTCAGGATGCGCGCGCAGCTCGGCAATCTGCAGCGTGCGTGTCTTGCGCAGCGCCTGCACGTCCAGCGTGAGCCAGCGCGGCTTGTCGGGAGAAGACTTGGGGTCGTAGTACGGGCTGGCCGGGTCGAACTGCGAGGCGTCGGTGCGCAGATTGCCGGCAATGCGGGCGATGCCGTAGATGCCGGGCTCGGCGCAGCTGGAATGCCAGTACAGCACCCCGTCGCCGACCTGCATGGCATCACGCATGAAGTTGCGCGCCTGGTAGTTGCGCACCCCGTCCCAGGCAATGGTGGCCTGCGGCGCGGCCAGCGCATGGTCTATGGAGTATTCGTCGGGCTCGTTCTTCATGAGCCAGAACTGGCGGGCGGAGGGTGTGGGGGCTGCAGTCATGCAACGATTGTGGCAAATCCCCGGACGCCGTGGCGGCGTTCTGCGCGCGGCGGCAGGAGTGTGTCAGGGGCTGGACAATGGCCTTCAGCCGGGCGCCTTTCCCATGCCCGCGAACCACAGGAATCCTGCATGTCCGACCGCTCCACCTATGTCCCGCCCGCCGTATGGCAGCCTGCGCCCTCGGGCGGCACCTTCGCCAACATCAACCGCCCGGTCGCCGGGCCGACCCACGACAAGACACTGCCGGTGGGGCAGCAGCCTCTGCAGCTGTATTCGCTGGCCACGCCCAACGGCGTGAAGGTCACCATCATGCTGGAGGAGCTGCTGGCGCTGGGCCATGGCGGCGCCGAGTACGACGCCTGGCTGATCCGTATCAGCGATGGCGACCAGTTCTCCAGTGGCTTTGTCGAGGTCAACCCCAATTCCAAGATTCCCGCGCTGGTGGACCGCAGCGTGGAGCCGCCGGTGCGCGTGTTCGAGTCGGGCTCCATCCTGCTGTACCTGGCCGAGAAGTTTGGCGCGCTGCTGCCTGCCGAACCCGCTGCACGCACCGAGACGCTGAACTGGCTGTTCTGGCAGATGGGATCGGCGCCTTACCTGGGCGGCGGCTTCGGTCATTTCTATGCCTATGCTCCCGAAAAATTCGAGTACCCGATCAACCGGTTCACCATGGAAACCAAGCGCCAGCTGGACGTGCTCAATCGCCAGCTGGCCGAGCACGCCTTCATTGCGGGAGAGCACTACAGCATTGCCGACATCGCCATCTGGCCCTGGTATGGCGCACTGGTGCTCAACGAGGTGTACGGCGCGGCCGAGTTCCTGGCGGCCCATGAGTACACGCATGTGATGCGCTGGGCCCGCGAGATTGCCCAACGGCCGGCGGTGGTGTGCGGCCGCCGCGTCAATCGCACCTGGGGAGACGAGGCCACCCAGGTGCCGGAGCGCCACCGCGCCTCGGACCTGGGCTGATCGCCATTTACTGGGAGCGGCCCCAGGGGCCGCGGTCCGGCTGGCGCCAAAAGCGCGGGCGCTTGCCGGATGGCTCGGCCCCGGGCTCGCCCTCGCCCTTGCTTTTGCCGTGCTCATGCAATTGCTTGTCGGTCTGCTCGACCTTGCGGGCCGTGCGTTCCAGCTGCGTGGGCAGATGCGAGGGAATGTCGAGCTCCGCCTGCTCGACCACGCGAATGCAGTCCTGGATGTGGCGCTCTCCCAGGTAGCGCAGCGTGGCGTAACCCAGAGCGGCCGCTGCAGCCTGGCCGGCCAGCGGCACGTACTTTGCCGCTTGGGTTGCCGTCATGCGCATGCCGGCAGCGCGTGCCAGGCGCACCACCATGTCGCGCGTGATCAGCTTGCCGATCAGTACCGAGCCGACCATGGCCACGGCCTTTTGCACCTGCTCGCGCTTGCCGGGGTCCAGCCTGTCCAGCTGTTCGGGCGTGAGGCCGAACTCACGGTTGATGCGCGGCAGCAGGCGCGCCAGCAGGGCTGCGTCAACCAGCCAGTCCAGCCCCGGGATCGGCAGGCTGCTGGCTGCGGCTCCCACCAGCGCACGCCGGTGCAGCAGCTTGCGCGCGCTCTCTGCGGCCTGCGCCACATCGTGGCGCGGTGGTGGAGGGGGAGGGGTCTTGTCCGATGTGCGAAAGATCATGCGTGCCAGTGGGTCCGGGGCAGATGTCGATCAGTAGAATGCGCCAGCCGGAGGAGGCGGCTGGCACCGGTGCGGTCAGCGTGCGCTCTTGCTGCGCACCAGGCTGTAGATGAAGAGGATGACGATGGCGCCAACGATGGAGGCGATCCAGCCAGCGGGCTGCCCGGCTTCATACCAGCCCATGGCGACACCGACATAGCTGGCAAGAAACGATCCTGCCACACCAAGCAGGATGGTCATGATCCAGCCAAGGCTGTCGTCGCCGGGTTTGAGTGCGCGCGCCAGCAGGCCAACGACCAGGCCAACGATGAGGGTGCCAATCAAGGACATCATGCTTTTCTCCGAACTGAAGCTTCCATGCCGCGACTCTAGGGCCCGGCGCATGCCGGCCCTGTCGGACAGCGTCTCAACCTGGGACGAAGGCAGTGCAGTGCCCTGAAAAACAAAACGCCTGCATCTGCAGGCGCCTGGACTGGGGGAGGGCAGACAGCCCGCCGTGGTTACTGCAGCTGGCTTGCCTGCATCTGCATGGCCAAGGCAGCCTTGCTGGCATCCAGGCCCAGGCCGTCGGAGTCCTGCACGCGACGGGCGCCATCGAAGCGGCGGGCCCAGTAGGCGCTTTGCATGCTTTCCACGCGCACCTGTGCACCGGTGCGGGGGGCATGAATGAAGTTGCCGTCGCCGACATAGATGCCGACGTGGCTGAAGGCGCGGCGCATGGTGTTGAAGAACACCAGATCGCCGGGCTTGAGTTCGTTCTTGTCGATTTTTTCCGTGGCCTGTGCCTGCTGGTCAGCGCGACGCGGCAGGACCTTGCCCAGGGTCTCGGAGTAGATGGCACGGACAAAGCCGCTGCAGTCGAAGCCGGTCTCGGCACTGTTGCCGCCGCGACGGTAGGGAACGCCGATGAAGCCCATGGCGGTCACGACCAGGTCGGAGGTCTTTTCGGCGACGCTTTGTCGGGCTTCCTTGACGAAGTCGGAAGTGCGCTCCGCCATGTGGTGGCGGGCTTCGCGCAGCTGCGAGATGAGGCTGCGGTTGACCAGCAGCTGGTTCATATCGTCGTCACGCAGCTCGGGCGGAGCCGCGTGTGCAGTGGCGCTGACGAACAGGAGTGCGATAAGCCATCGGGACATGGGGCGCGAGATTACCACGCAAAAACGTAGGACAAATTCGATAAGACCCCCGAAGGCCCGGGTTTTTGAGCCACCTCAGGAATCGCCGGCGCCCGGCGGTGATGGCCCCCAAGCTGCGACAATAGCGGGCTGTCCTGTTTTCCGATAAGAAGGGCGGCCCGCGCTGCCTCGTATTCCAAGAAAGATCCGCCATGCTGCTTGAAGCCTCCGACTCCCAGCTTGTACTCGTCGATTACCAGGAGCGCCTGATGCCGGCCATCTTCGAGGGCCCGGCAGTCCTGGCCAATGCCGTGAAACTGGCTCGTCTGGCGCATCTGGTGGAAGTGCCGGTGTTCGGCACCGAACAGAACCCCTCGCGCCTGGGTGCCAACGATGCCCAACTGCGCGCGCTGTGCGACAGGACACTGTCCAAGATGCATTTCAGCGCCGTGTCCGAAGGACTGGGCGAGTGGCTGCGTCCGCCTGCACGTCCCCAGGGCGGCAATGCGCGCAGCCTGCCCAAGCACCTGCAAAAGCCCCAGCAGCAGGCGCCCGAGCGCAGCATGGTGGTGATTGCCGGCTGCGAAGCCCATGTCTGCCTGCTGCAGACGGCGCTGGAACTGCTGGAGGACGAGTTCGACGTCTGGGTCGTCACCGATGCCTGCAGCTCGCGCACCGAGCGCAACCGCGATGCTGCCTTCGATCGCCTGGCCGGCGCGGGTGCCGAACTGGTGACCACGGAGATGGTGGCCTTCGAGTGGCTGCGCAGCTGCGAGCACCCGGCCTTCAAGGATCTGCTGGCCCTGGTCAAGTAAGGCACTGAAGCGATGGTTTTCGTCGAGGCGCCGGCACGGCGCCTTTTTTTACGCTCGTCGCAAAGCGGGGCCATGAAAGACGAATGGGACGGAGGGGGCCGGCCCGGGTCGCTGTGCAGGATTTGTCAGCTTTGGGCAAGCGCATTATGAATAATTATGAATTCAGAAGCCGCCAATCCATGACAACGACAGGAGACAGACAATGGCCCCGCGTTTCGACGATTTCCACCGCCGCTCCATCCAGGAGCGCGATGCCTTCTGGGCCGAGCAGGCCGGCCGCATCGACTGGCATGTGCCGCCCCAGCGCATCTGCGACTATGACAACCCGCCGTTCGCCAGGTGGTTCGTGGGCGGCCAGACCAATCTTTGCCACAACGCCGTGGACCGGCACCTGGCCGAGCGCGCCGACCAGAATGCGCTGATCGCCATCTCCACCGAGACCGGCACCGAGAAGGTCTATACCTACCGCGAACTGCATGCCGAGGTGCAGCGCATGGCCGCCGCGCTGCAGTCGCTGGGCGTGCAAAAGGGCGACCGCGTCCAGATCTACATGCCCATGATTGCCGAGGCGGCCTTTGCCATGCTGGCCTGTGCGCGGCTGGGTGCCATCCATTCGGTGGTGTTCGGCGGCTTTGCGTCGGCGGCGCTGGCCTCGCGCATCGACGATGCCGAGCCCAAGGTCATCATCAGTGCCGACGCGGGCTCGCGCGGCGGGCGCGTCGTGGCCTACAAGCCTTTGCTGGACGAGGCCCTGCAACTGGCCAGCCACAAGCCAGCTGCCGTGCTCATCGTGGACCGTGGCCTGGCGCCTGCGCCCATGCGCGCCGGCCGCGACCACGACTGGACCAGCCTGCGTGCGCTGCACGCCGACGTCCAGGTCGTCTGCACCTGGGTGGAATCCACCGACCCCAGCTACACGCTCTACACCAGCGGCACCACGGGGCGCCCCAAGGGCGTGCAGCGCGACACGGGCGGCTACACGGTGGCGCTGGCCGCCAGCATGCCGCTGATCTTCGGGGCCGAGGCGGGCCAGACCTTTTTCTGCACCAGCGACATCGGCTGGGTCGTGGGGCACAGCTACATCATCTATGGGCCCCTGATCGCGGGCATGGCCACCGTGCTCTACGAGGGCCTGCCCATACGCCCCGACGCGGGCATCTGGTGGAGCATCGTGGAGAAGTACCGGGTCACCCACATGTTCTCGGCGCCTACGGCCATCCGCGTGCTCAAGAAGCATGATGCCGAGTACCTGCACCGCCACGATATCTCCAGCCTCAAGGCGCTGTGGCTGGCCGGCGAGCCGCTGGACGAGCCCACGGCGCAGTGGATCAGCCAGGCCCTGGGCAAGCCCATCATCGACAACTACTGGCAGACCGAGACCGGCTGGCCCATCCTCACGCTGTGCAACGGCGTGGAGCAGCAGACCACGCGCTTCGGCAGCCCGGGCAAGGCCGTCTATGGCTATGACGTCAAGCTGATCGACGAGGCCACGGGCGAGGAACTGCTCGGCGCCGGGCAAAAGGGCGTGCTGGCCATCGAAGGGCCGCTGCCACCGGGCTGCATGCAGACCGTCTGGCGAGACGACCAGCGCTTCATCAACACCTACTGGAAGAGCATTCCGGGCCGCATGATCTACAGCACTTTCGACTGGGGCATACGCGACGAGGACGGCTACTTCTTCATCCTGGGCCGTACCGACGACGTGATCAACGTGGCCGGCCACCGCCTTGGCACGCGCGAGATCGAGGAATGCATCTCCGCCCACCCCCAGGTGGCCGAAGTCGCCGTGGTCGGCGTGGCCGATGCGCTCAAGGGCCAGGCGGCGCTGGCCTTTGCCGTGCCGCGCACGGCGCTGGAAGGCGACGCCGAGCGCGCGGCTCTGCAGGCCGATGTGATGAAGCTGGTCGATGCGCGGCTGGGCGCCGTGGCCCGGCCCTCGCGCGTGGTCTTCGTCAGTGCGCTGCCCAAGACGCGCAGCGGCAAGCTGCTGCGCCGCGCCATGCAGGCCGTGGCCGAGGGGCGCGACCCGGGCGACCTCAGCACCATGGAAGACCCGGCTGCGCTGGCCCAGGTGCAGCAGCAGCTGTGAGGCAGGGCGCGCGGCGCAACCGCTTTCAGCCGGGGTGATGTGCGCCGGCGCCCGTGCCTGCCGCGCCTACAAGCCTGCCGCGCCTACAATCGCGGCTTGGGCCGCAGCCGGGTCAGGTTCCGGGCTGCGGCGCCCTGTTTTCAACCGACGAGAAAGCGTTTTCGACGTGCAGGTCGCATCTTCCATCTTCAAAGCCTATGACATCCGCGGCATCGTGCCGTCCACGCTCAACGAGGAGGTCGCGCTTGGCGTGGGCCGCGCCTTCGGCATGGCGGCCCTGGCGGCTGGCGAGACCGTGGTGGCCGTGGGACGCGATGGCCGCCTGTCGGGACCCTCGCTGTCCGCGGCGTTGATCGCCGGCCTGACCGAGGTCGGCATCGAGGTGATCGACATCGGCCTGGCCACCACCCCCATGCTGTACTACGCGGCCAGCACACTGGCGCGCTCGGGCATCCAGGTCACGGGCAGCCACAACCCCAAGGACTACAACGGCTTCAAGATGGTGCTGGCCGGCCGCGCCATCTACGGCGAGGAAATCCAGGCGCTGCGCCGCCGTGTCGAGAGCGACGACTGGACCCTGACGGGCACCGGCAGCGTGCGCCGCGCCGATGTGCAGGCCGACTACCAGGCGCGCATCGTGGGCGACGTGAAGCTGGCGCGCCCCATCAAGATCGTGGTGGACTGCGGCAACGGCGTGGCCGGGGCCTCGGCGCCCGGCATCTTCCGCGCCCTGGGCTGCGAGGTGATCGAGCTGTTCTCCGAAGTGGACGGTGAATTCCCCAACCACCATCCCGATCCCAGCAAGCCCGAGAACCTGCGCGACGTGATCGAGGCGCTGCGCACCTCGGACGCCGAACTGGGCCTGGCCTTCGACGGTGACGGCGACCGCCTGGGCATCGTCACCAAGGACGGCCAGAACATCTTCCCCGACCGCCAGATGATGCTGTTCGCCAAGGACGTGCTCTCGCGCGTGCCGGGCGGCAGCATCGTCTACGACGTGAAATGCACGCAGCGCCTGGCGCCCGCCATCCGCGAGGCCGGGGGCGAGCCCGTGATGTTCAAGACCGGGCACTCCCTGGTCAAGGCCCGCATGAAGGAACTGGACGCGCCGCTGGGCGGCGAGATGAGCGGCCACATCTTCTTCAAGGAGCGCTGGTACGGCTTCGATGACGGCACCTACGCGGGCTGTCGCCTGCTGGAGATCGTCAGCCGCGAGGCCGACCCCAGCGCCTTGCTCAACGCGCTGCCCACCAGCTTCTCCACCCCTGAACTGAACGTGGCCTGCGCCGAGGGCGAGCCCCATCGCCTGGCCGCCGAACTGCAGGCCCTGGCCGCCGAGACCTTTGCCGCACCGGCCCAGGTCAGCACCATCGACGGCCTGCGCGTGGACTGGGCCGACGGCTTCGGCCTGATCCGCGCCAGCAACACCACGCCCGTGCTGGTGCTGCGCTTCGAGGGCCAGACCCAGGAGGCGCTGTCGCGCATCGAGGCGCAGATGCTGGCGCTGCTGGAGCGCGTCAAGCCCGGCGCGCAGGTTGGCGGCGCCGCGCACTGATTTGCGCGCCAGGCGATGACTTCACGCTCTCCCACGTCCTGGGCGCGCGCGCTGTACAGCGCCGTGACCTGGGCGGCGCAGCCGCTGCTGCGCCGCAAGCTGCTGCGCCGCGCCGAGGCCGAGCCCGTCTATGCCGAGCACATTCCCGAGCGCTTTGGCCGCTACCAGCCGGCCACGCTGGGGCAGGACGGACGCGGCCGGTGGATCTGGATCCATGCCGTATCGCTGGGTGAGACGCGCGCTGCCGCCATCTTGCTGACCGCGCTGCGCGAGCGCCTGCCCGGTATGCGCCTGCTGCTGACCCATGGCACGGCCACAGGCCGCACCGAAGGCCGCCGGCTGCTGCAGCCCGGGGACCTGCAGGTCTGGCAGCCCTGGGATACCCCAGCGGCCGTGCGCCGCTTCGTGCAGCAATTCCGGCCCGCGGTCGGCGTGCTCATGGAGACCGAAGTGTGGCCCAACCTGGTCGCCATCTGCCGCGAAGAAGGCGTGCCGCTGGCGTTGGCCAACGCACGGCTCAGCGACAAATCACTGGGCCAGGCGCTGCGCGTGGCGCCGCTGGCGCGGCCCACCTATGCTGCCCTGGCCGCCGCCTGGGCGCAGACCGAGGACGATGCCCGACGCCTGCGCCTGCTGGGTGCGCCCGTGCGCGGCGTGCTCGGCAACCTGAAATTCGATGCGCGTCCGGACGCTGCGCTGCTGGAGTGCGCCCGGCAATGGAAGTCCGGCCTGTCCCGCCCTGTGGTGCTGCTGGCCAGCAGCCGCGAGGGCGAGGAGGCCATGCTGCTGTCCGCCCTGCGCACGCTGGGGCCGGCAGGCCGGGCCGTGCAATGGCTGGTCGTGCCGCGCCATCCGCAGCGCTTTGACGAAGTGGCGGCGCTGCTGGCTGGCGGCGGCCTGCATGTCTCGCGCCGCAGCCAGTGGGTGGGTGGCCCGCCCTGCGGGGCTGCGGCGGATGACATCGACATCTGGCTCGGTGATTCGCTGGGCGAGATGGCCCTGTACTACGGCCTGGCCGACGCCACGCTCATGGGCGGCAGCTTTGCGCCGCTGGGCGGCCAGAACCTCATCGAGGCCCTGGCCTGCGACTGCCCCGTGGTGCTGGGGCCGCATACCTTCAACTTCAGCGAAGCCTCGGACCTGGCCTGCGAAGCCGGCGCCGCGCTCCGGGCGCCCGACATGGAGCACGGGCTGCGCCTGGCCGTGGACCTGGCCGGGGACCGCCAGTCCCACGCCCATGCCGTGGCCCAGGCACGCGGCTTCCTGGACCAGCATCGCGGGGCCGCACAGGCCACGGCGCAGGCGGTGGCCGGGCTGTTGCAGTCGCTCGCCTGATCCTCCTGTGCCAGGGGTGGGCAGGCAAGACTGCGCAGTAAAAGGGCTTTTGCCCGTTCAGCGAAAGGGCGACTCAAAGGGGTTGACAAGCGCCACGCCAAAATTCGTGAAGTCGCGAATGTTGCGTGTGGCCACGACCAGCCTGTGGCGGATGGCCGTGGCTGCAATCATTGCGTCCTCATACAGCGCATCGGAGCGCCCGTGCATCAGCCGGGCCCAGATGCGGAAGGTCTCGGCATCCATCGGCAGCACGTTGTAGGAGGCGGAGACCAGATCTGCCCAGCGTTCGATTTCCTGGGCCTTCTCAGCATCCTGTTGCCGGGTCAGCTCTATGCCCGCCTGGATTTCGCCCAGGCTGACCGCGGACAGATGGAGCTCCGGCTCAGGCAGGGATTGAAGCCAGGCCAGGACGGCTCCGTGGGGCCTGGGGCGCCGCAGCTCTGAAATGATGTTGGTGTCCAGCAAATACATTTCTGGCGCACTCAGTTGGCGGGTTCGATGGGCCTGCGGTGTGCCAGGCCGCGCGGCGGGATCAGGAGGTCTGCGCGGCCCACTTCCGAGAGCAGCAGTTCCTTGAGCGAAGCAGGTTCGGCAGCGGGATGCAGGCGGCGCCACTCTTGCATCGGAACGAGCACGGCAGTGTCTGCGCCACGCCGGGTCAACACTTGCGGGCCATCGGTCAGGCAGGCTTCGAGAAGCTCGTTGAAGTGGTCTTGGGCATCTTGCACAGGCCAGGATTTCATGATTGCGCTCCTTCGCTCACGGGTTACGGGCCCAGTCTAGTTCCTGGACTGTTGGCTCTGCAATCCTGGGCCCATGCACGCATCAAGGGCCCTATCCTTCCTGCAGCACCGGCAGGCTCACACTCGCCAGCAGCCCGCCATCCTCCGCACTGAGCAGCTCGATGCTGCCGCCGTGCCGCTCGGTCACGGTCCTGGCGATGGCCAGGCCCAGGCCGCTGCCGCTCTGGCTCTGGTCGGGTACGCGGAAGAAGCGGTCGAAGACACGCTGGCGCCAGGCCTCGGCGATGCCCGGGCCACGGTCGCGCACCTGGAGCACGGCCCGGTCGTCCTGGCGCTGCAGGCGCACGCTGATGGTGGCGTGCGCGGGGCTGTATTTGATGGCGTTGTCCACCAGGTTGTCGATCAGCGAGACCAGGCCTTCGCGTTCGCCCATCACGCTCAGTGGCTCGCTGGCGTCCAGGGCCAGTTCCACCGGGCGCCGGCAGGCCAGGGCGTCGAGTGCGGCGAGCCGGTCCTCCAGCAGCAGGTCCAGGCGCAGCGGCTGCATGGCCATGCCGGGCGCTTCGGTCTCGCTGCGCATGAGTTGCAGCAGTTGGGCCACCATGCGGCTGGCGCGCTGGTTGCTGCGCAGCAGGCTGTCCATGAGTTCCTGCTGGCGCGGTTCGCTGCCAAGGCGCAGCAGTGCCTCGACGTTGACGTGCATGGCTGCCAGCGGCGTGCGCAGTTCGTGGGCTGCATCGGCAATCAGGTTGCGCTCGCGCTCGCTGCTGGAGCGCACGCGGGCCAGCAGGGCGTTGATGTCCTGCACCAGCGGCCGCAGCTCGGCGTGTGGCGGCGCATAGGTGAGCGCGCTGAGGTCGTCGGGGCCGCGCGTGGCCAGCTCGTCGCCCACGCGGCGCAGCGGGCGCAGCGCCGCGCGCACCGACCACCAGGCAGGAAAGGCCAGGAAGGGCAGGCTGATCAGCAGCGGCAGCAGGTAGTAGCTGCGGGTGTTGAGGGTGATCAGCACTTCCTTGAAGGACGGCAGCATCAGCGTGACTTCGGTCTGGCCCGAGGCCGAGCGCAGCGTGCTCATGCGCCAGGTCTGCCCTTCGAAATCTATGTCCTCGACCGTGTCCAGCACGCGGTTGCGCAGCGTGGGCGCCGGCGTGGGCGAGCGGTACAGGAGCTGGCCGCGCTGCCAGACCAGCAGCGTGGGCGTGAAGCGGATGTCGTCGTCTCCGTCGCCGTACTCATGGCGCAGGGCCGTGTCCAGCGCGGCCAGGCTGTGCTGCTGGCGGTCCGGAAGGTCGGCCAGGTCCTCGGCCACAGCCATGACGAGCTCGTAGACAGGCTTGCTGACGAGCAATTCATTGTGGAAGTGGGCCATGTAGATGGCTGCCACCAGCAACGCGGTCCAGATCGCGGTGAGCACGCCCATCTGGGCCAGCAGCATCCGCCGGCCCAGTGTGGGCCGCAGCCAGCGGCGCCATCTCGGGCTGGCCTGGTGCCCCTGCAGGGTGTGCGATGTCATGGTCAGGACAGGGGTGCCATCGGCTGCGAGTCGATGACATAGCCAATGCCGCGCACCGTGCGTATGAAGCCCGGCCCGATCTTGCGGCGCAGGTTGGAGACATGGACCTCCAGCGCATTGCTGCCGTTGGCGCTGCCGCCCGGGATGACTTCCTCCTCGATGCCGCTGCGCGTGACCACGCGGTCCATGCGCCGCAGCAGCAGGGCCAGCAGGTCGAATTCGCAGCGGGACAGCTCGACGTTCTGGCCTGCAACGCTGACACGGCGCGTGGGCTCGTGCAGCGACAGGCCGCGCAGATGCAGCGTGCCGTCGCCCTGCCCATAGCTGCGGCGTGCCAGGGCGCGCACGCGTGACACCAGTTCGGCCAGGGCAAAGGGCTTGACCAGATAGTCATCGGCGCCGCTGTCCAGGCCGTGCAGCCGGTCGTGCAGGCTGTCGCGTGCGCTCAGGATCAGCACGGGCAGGCGGCGCCATTCGCGGCGCAGGCGCGTGAGCAGGCTGATGCCGTCGCCATCGGGCAGGCCCAGGTCCAGCAGCACCATCTCGAAGCTGTGCTGCTCCAGCGTACGCAGCGCATCGGACAGGCGGCGCACCCAGACCACGTCCATGGCGTGATCGCCCAATGCGATGCGCACGCCATTGCCCAGATCCAGATCGTCCTCCACCAGCAGCAGTCTCATCGTGTGTTTCCTGTGCCGCTCCCATGCCGCGGACCGGCGCCTGCGGGAGGGCTGCCGCGAGTATCGGTCAAGGCGGGGACGATGCGCTTCAGCATCCCTTCAGGAAAGCCGGGGCAGGTCTTCAGGCTGGTTTGCCACAGTGGCCCGCTCGACAACTCCCACGAAGGCAAGGCGCGCATGCCAAGACTCTCCCGCTGTTCCTTGCTGAGCCGTCTGGCGGTGCTGTGCGCGCTGGCTGCCTGGATGCTGGTCGTGGCGGGTTTGCGTGCCTCGGCTTTGCCAGAGCACAGGGCTGCTGCGCCAGGCGCGCGGCCTGCGGCGGCCGGGCATCAGCCCGGGGCACTGCCGGCCGTGCGGGCGCTTCAGGGATTCAAGGGGCTGGCGCGCGGAGCGACAGCGCATCGATGGCGCGCAGGTCGTCGTCGCTGAGCGTGCCGGCGGCCTGGCGCAGCTTGAGCTGGCCCAGCAGCACCTGGTAGCGCGCCAGGGCCAGGTCGCGCTGGGTCTGGTAGAGCTGGCTTTGCGCGTTGAGCACGTCGATGTTGATGCGCACGCCGACCTCGTAGCCGAGCTTGTTGGCGTCCAGCGCGCTTTGGCTGGACGCCAGCGCGGCCTCCAGCGCCTTGACCTGGGCCTGGCCCGACTGCACGCCGAAGAAGGCCGTGCGCGTGCTCTGCTCCACGTTGCGCTGGGCGTCGTCCAGCTGTGCGCGCGCCTTGTCTTCCAGCGCCAGGGTTTCCTTGATGCGGTTTTGCACGGCAAAGCCGGCGAACAGGGGCAGATTCATGACCACGCCCACGCTGGCGGCATTGGTGCGGTAGCTGGTGCCGATCTGCGGCGTGACCGAGCCATTGGGATAGCGGTTGACCACGTAGCCGGCCTGCAGGTCCACGGTGGGCTTGTGGCCGGCCTCGGCTTTCTTCGTTTCCAGCTGGGCGATGTCCAGCGCCAGGCGGGCCTGGCGCAGCTGGGGCTGGGCTTGCAGTGCGGTGTCCACCCAGGACTGGGCATCGGCGGGCATCAGGGCCGGCAACTGCAGCGGCTGGGCCAGGGGGCGGGGCACGGTGCCCACGGCGCCAACGATCTGGTCCAGCACCAGGCGCTTGACGCGCAGATCGTTCTCAGCGGCGATTTCCTGCGCGCCGGCCAGATCGAACCGGGCCTGGGCTTCGCGCGAGTCGGTGATGGTGGCCGTGCCGACCTCGAAGTTGCGCTTGGCAAATTCCAGCTGCTGAGCAATGGCGGCCTTCTGTGCCTTGACCACGGCCAGGCTGTCCTGGGCGCCGAGGACATCGAAGTAGGCCTGGGCCACGCGAACCAGCAGGTTCTGCTCGCCGCTGTCCAACTGGGCGCGCGCCACGTCCATGCCGCGCTGGCCCTGGTCGTAGGCGATCTTGTTGGCCGGGCGGTACAGCGGCTGCTGGGCGCTGAGCTGCAGGTTCTGCTGGGGGGAGCGAAAGCTTCCCGGCAGCACGCTGACTTCCACATGCGAGGTGTTGGCACCGGCCTGCAGACCCACGCTGGGCAGCAGGCCCGAGCGCGCCTGCTCGGCGCGGCTGGCGGCGGCCTGGGCGTCGGCCTGCTGGGCCTGCCACTGGGCGTCGTAGCCGCGGGCCTTGGCCACCAGTTCGGACAGGTTCTGGCCCGAGGCCGCAGAGGCTGTCAGAGAGGGCAGGGCAGACTGCGGGGCCGCAGGGGCGGGCGCAAGGACGGCTGGGGCAGGAGCCTGTGCCAGGGCCGAGCCCATGCCCGCCGCGCACAGCAGCAAGGCCATGTGGCGCAGGGGCCAGGCGTATGGGCGGGTCAGGGCGGAAGCGACAGGGGCAAGGGGCCGAAGCAGGGGCATAGAGGTCCTCGAATCAAAACACAGTCGTCACGAAGCACCGGGGACGGCGGGTGTGCCGCCGTGTCCCGGGTTTCTTTTGCGTGTTGCCGCTCAGTAGCGCGGCACGCCTGGGTCGCGCTCGCGCGACCAGGCATCGATGCCTCCGCTGATATTGGCCACGGTCTCGAAGCCGTTGTTCATCAGGAAGGCAGCGACATGCATGCTGCGTGCGCCGTGATGGCACAGGCAGGCTGTGGGGTGATCCGGATCGAGTTCCTGCAGGCGCGAGGGAATCTCGCCCATGGGGATGCAGCGCAGCTCGAAGCCCTCGGGGCGTACGCTGGCCTGGGCCACTTCCCAGGGCTCGCGCACGTCCAGCACCAGGGGCAGGGCATCGGAGCCGCTGGAGTGCTGGGTCAGCCAATCGTTGAGTTGCGCGGGAGGCACTTGGGGAAGCATCGGAAAGATCCTTGCGGAATGGAATGGGGTTGCGGCAGCGGCCATGGTCCTGCGGGCATCGGCCGCTGCAGCGGGTTTCAGAACGTGAAGCGCGAAGGCTCTTCGAAATTGGCCAGGCGGGCGGTCACCACGTCCCAGGGCTGGCTCGTCTCGAACTGGTGGCCGTTCTTGCGCACCAGCGTGAAACGCATCATGGGCAGCTGGCCGACGATGGCCGCCAGGCGGCCGCCGTCGTTGAGCTGGGCCAGCAGGGCCTGCGGCACCTGGGCGACCGAGCCGCTGAGCACGATGGCGTCGAACTGGCCCAGGGCAGCCGCTGCCGTGGCGCCATCGGCCAGCTTGACCTCGGCATTGGTGATGCCGGCGCCCAGCAGGTTCTCGCGGGCCATCTCGGCCAGCTCGGGCACGATCTCCAGTGTCACGACTTCCTTGGCCTGGGCGGCCAGCAGGGCGGCCATGTAGCCCGAGCCGGCGCCGATTTCCAGCACGCGGTCGGTGGGCTTGATCTTCAGGTCCTGCAGCATGCGGGACTCGATGCGCGGGGCCAGCATGCACCAGCCCTTGGCGGCGGCTTCCTCGGCCGGGGCGACCAGGGGGATTTCCAGGTCCATGAAGGCGAGGCCGGCATGCTCGGGCGGCACGAAATTCTCGCGGTGCACCTTGCCCAGCAGTGCCAGCACTTCTTCATCAAGCACGTTCCAGGGGCGGATCTGTTGCTCGATCATGTTGTAGCGCGCGTGCGCTTGGGCGCTGTGGTGTTCGGGCAGGCTGTTCAGGGGCAGGCTCATGGGGTATCTCCGGAGAAAGACTTGTCAGGACAAACCTTTGATTCTACGAGTCTCGCGGCGGGGTGGGGGCGCTGGCGGCGCCTTGGCCGGGTGCCGCGTCGTGCCGGTTGCCGTTCCACAGGCGCCGCAGCCACTGGGAGAAGTCGTCAAGGTAGCAATAGACCACGGGCACGACCACCAGGGTCAGCAGCGA
The DNA here is from genome assembly GCF_050907895.1 of Delftia sp. 11MD. Lineage (NCBI taxonomy): Bacteria > Pseudomonadati > Pseudomonadota > Betaproteobacteria > Burkholderiales > Comamonadaceae > Delftia > Delftia sp. 11MD. Next base: position 3,022,091 of record NZ_CP194333.1, read on the forward strand.
CGAGGTGACCACGCCGCCGATAACCGACTGGCCCATGGGCGCGCGCTGCTCGGAGCCTTCGCTGAGCGCGAAGGCCAGGGGCACCATGCCGAAGATCATGGCCAGCGTGGTCATCAGAATGGGGCGCAGCCGCACGCGTGCTGCCAGCAGCAGGGCCTGCTCGCGCGGCAGGCCGTCGCGGATCTGGCCGGTGTCCGGGTCGCTGTGCGGCCCGCGCGCGCGGATGGCGAAGTCCACCAGCAAGATGGCGTTCTTGGTGACCAGTCCCATGAGCATGACCACGCCGATGATGGAGAACATGGACAGGGCCGAGCCGAACATCATCAGCGCCAGCACCACGCCGATCAGCGTCAGCGGCAGCGAGGTCATCAGCGCCAGCGGCTGCAGGAAGCTCTTGAACTGGCTGGCCAGGATCATGTAGATGAATATGATGGCCAGCGCCAGGGCGGACACCGCATAGCCGAACGATTCGTTCATGCTCTTGGTGGCGCCGCTGAACTGCGTGCGGTAGCCGGGCGGCAGGGCGATGTCGGCCAGGGCATTGCGGATGTCGGCCGAGACCTCGCCGCTGGAGCGCAGGTAGACGTTGCCGCTGAAGGCTACTTCGCGCGTCATGTCGCGGCGGTTGATCTGGCTGGGGCCGGTGGCGGGCGTGACGGTGGCCACCTGGTTCAGCCGCACGATGCGCATGCCGCCGTCGCCCGAGGTGGAGGGCAGGGCGAAGGGCAGGCGCTCCAGGTCCTGGGTCGTGCTGCGCGACTCGGGCGCCAGGCGCACCTTGACGTCATAGGTCTGGTCGTCGCTGGCGCGCCAGTTGCCCACGGTCTGGCCGGCCACCCAGGTGCGCAGCGCCGCTGCCATGGAGCCTACCGACAGGCCCAGGTCGGCGGCCGCATCGCGCCGCACGGTGATGTCGATCACGGGCTTGTCGGGCTTGAGGCTGCTGTCCAGGTCCACCAGTCCGGGAATGCCGCGCAGGCGTTCCATCACGACGCGGTTCAGGCGCTCCAGCTCGCCCAGGTCCGGGCCCTGCAGCGAGAATTCGACCTGTTTTTGCCCGCCCACTGGCTCGCGCTGGCCCACATGGGTGACGGTGATGCCGGGCACGCTCTGCAGCTGCTCGCGCAGCACGCCCGAGAGTTCATCGCCGCTGCGCTGGCGCAGGTGGCGGTCCAGCAGGCGGATGTAGATGCTGGCGTATATCTTGCCCTGGGCCGTGCCGGTGTTGATGGTGGCCAGCGTGTAGCGGACCTCGGGCAGGGCGCGGATGATGGCATCGACCTGGCGGGCCTTGGCCTCCGTGGCCTCGATGGACGAGCCCACGGGTGTGTTGAAGCTCACCGTGGTTTCCGAGAAGTCGGCCTTGGGCACGAATTCCGTGCCCAGCAGCGGCACCAGGAAGATGCTGGCCACGAAGATGGCCAGCGCCGCCGCCAGCGTGGTGATCTTGTGGCGCAGCGCCCAGCCCAGCACGTCCTGGTAGAAGTGGGATAGCGAGTCGGTAGCGCGCTCGAACCAGGCCGTGACCCGTCCCAGCGTGCGGTCGTAAAGGCTGTTGCCGCGCTTGTCGCCATGGGCGTGGATGGTCGGGTCATGCCAGACGCTGGAGAGCATGGGGTCCAGCGTGAAGCTCACGAACATGGAGATCATCACGGCCGCCACGATCGTGATGCCGAATTCGTGGAAGAACTTGCCGATGATGCCGCCCATGAAGCCGATGGGCAGGAACACCGCCACGATGGACAGCGTGGTGGCCAGCACGGCCAGGCCGATCTCCTGCGTGCCGTCGAGCGCGGCGGCGTGCGCGTCCTTGCCCATCTGCACGTGGCGCACGATGTTCTCGCGCACCACGATGGCGTCGTCGATCAGCAGGCCCACGCACAGCGACAGCGCCATCAGCGTGATCATGTTGATCGAGAAGCCGAACCAGTACATGAACAAAAAGGTGCCGATCAGCGCAATCGGCAGCGTCAGCCCCGTGATCACCGTGGAGCGCCAGGAGTTCAGGAACAGGAAGACGATGAGCACCGTCAGTGCCGCGCCCTCGATCAGCGTCTGGCGCACGTTGTTGACGGCCACGCGGATGGGGCGGGCGCTGTCGGCAATCGGCTCCAGCCGCACGCCTGCCGGCACTTCGGCGGCGATCTCGCGCAGCGTGGCGTTCAGGCCGTCCACGACTTCGATGGTGTTCTCGTCCTGGGCCTTCTGCACGGACAGCAGCAGGGTGCGGCTGCTGTTGTACAGGGCCACGGTCTCCAGTTCGCCCGCGCCGTCCTGCACGCGCGCCAGCTGGCCCAGCCGCACGGGAGCGCCGCCGCGCTGGGCGACGATGATGCGCTCGAAGTCCTGCGGGCGCTTCATGCGTGCGTCGATCTGCACCACGCGCTCCTGCTCGCGCGAGCGGATGGCGCCCAGCGGCAGGTCCTGGTTCTCGCTGCGCACGGCGTTCACGATCTGGTCGGGCGTGATGGCATAGGCTTCCAGCGCCTCGGGCTGCAGGTAGATGTTGATCTCGCGCGGGGTGGCGCCCACCAGGTTGACGGCGCCCACGCCGCGCACGTTCTCCAGCCGCTTCTTGAGGACCTGGTCGGCCCAGCTGGTCAGCGCGACGGCGTCGGGCGCCTTGGCTCCGGCATCGGCCTGGGGCAGCACGGCCACGGACCAGATGGGCGAGCTGGCCGGATCGAAGCGCAGCACGCGCGGCTCCTTGACCTCGTCGCGCAGGGTGGGGCGCACCGAGGCCACCTTCTCGCGCACGTCTTCGGCAGCGCGGCGGCCATCGACATGCAATTGGAATTCGATGATGACGACGCTGGTGCTCTCATAGCTGCGCGAGGTCAGTGCGTTGATGCCGGCAATGGAGTTGACGCCTTCCTCGATCTTCTTGGTGACCTCGGACTCCACGATCTCGGGCGAGGCGCCCGGATAGTCCACCGTGACCACGACCACGGGGAAGTCCACATTCGGGAACTGGTCCACCTTGAGTCGCTGGTAGGAAAACACACCCAGCACCATGAGGGCCAGCATGAGCATGGTGGCGAACACAGGGTTGGCCAGGCTGACGCGCGTGAACCACATGGTCAGCGGGCTCCGGGGGCTGGCGCAGCCTGGGGCTGCGGGGCCTGCTGCATTTGCTGCATCTGCACCGCCGTGCCTGCGCGCAGGCCGCCCACACTGCCGGCCAGTACCCTGTCACCGGCCTGCAGGCCGCTGGACACGGCGATCCAGGTGGCGCCATCCTGCGCGCTCTGGCTGCCCAGCGTGACCGGGCGGTGCTGCACGCGCAGCAGGCTCTTGTCCGCATCGGACTCGCCCGCAGGCTGCAGCAGCTGCACATAGGGCTGGGGCTGGTCGGTGCGCACGGCGGTCAGGGGCACGGCCAACTGTTCGGTCTGCCCCGTGACAATGCTGCCCTGCAGGTACAGGCCCGGGCGCACGATGGGGATGGATCTGCCGGCGGCGCCTGCGTTGAGCGGTGCAGCCTGCACACGCAGATAGACGGCCACGCTGCGCGAACCTGCCTGGGCGCTGGGGTTGATGCGCGCCACGCGCGCGGGCACGGCGGCCACATCGTCGCCCGCGCCCTGGACCTGCAACTGGGCCTGCTGGCCGACCTGCACGCGCACCGAATCGGCAGGCGCCAGTTGGGCCACGACTTCGAGGTCGGACGGATCGACGATCTCCAGCACCCGCGTTTCCACGCCCACGCGTTCGCCGTCCTGCACCAGGCGCTGCGCGACCTGCCCGTCCATGGGACTGCGCAGCACGCTGTCGGTCACGCTCTTGCGGGCCACATCGGCGGCGGCCTGGGCGGCGGCCAGGTTGGCGCGTGCGGCGTCGAGGTTGGATTGGGAGGTGGCCAGCGCCGTGGTCGAAATGAAGCCTTGCGTGACCAGGGCCTGGTTGTTGTCGTGCTGGCGCTGGGATAGCTGCAGCTGCGCCTGGGCCGCATCGGCCTGCTGGCGGGTCTGGCGCCAGCGGGCCTCGACCTCGGTGGCGTCCACGCGGGCCAGTTCCTGGCCCTTGCGCACGCTGTCGCCCTCGCGCACCTGCAGGCCGCGCAGCTCGCCGGCCACATAGGCCTTGACCACGGCGCTGCGCACGGCCTGCACCACGCCGCTGACGGGCACGGTCAATTGCAGCTGGCGCGGCTGCAGCGGCACCACCTCCTGCGGACCCACGCGCACCGGCATCTCGCGCGGCTGGGTAGCTGCGGCGATGGCGCTTTGCTTGCTGTGCCGGGTGGATGCGGCGCGCCATACGCTGGCGCCGATGGCGATCAATAAGGCCAGGCCGATCAGCCAGCCGGTGCGACGCTTCATGGTGTGGGCGGGGAGGAGGGTGGTGTGGTGGCTGCAAGGGGCTGGCACATGCCATGCAGCAGGTAGTCGATCTGGGATTCCAGAAACTGCTCGGGATCGAAGTCGCCATGGGGCAGGCAGCCGCCCAGCGAATGCTTCCAGATCATCAGAAACATCATCGGGGCGACCACGCAGTGCACGGACAGGTCCAGATCCATGGGCCGGAACTCGCCGCGCTCGACGCCGCGCTGCAGGATGCGCCGGATCAGCTCATGGCCTGGAAGAACCACTTCCTGATGGTAGAACTGAGACAGCTCGGGAAAATTGCCCGCCTCGCTGAGCATGAGCTTGGTGATGCCCGACGCCTTGGTGCTGCCGATGCGTTCCCACCAGGACTTGAAGCAGTAGCGCAGCAGATCGGTTGAAGGCGCGCAGTAGTTGTCGAGCTCTTCGCTCCACTCGCCGAAGCGGCCCGCGATGCTGTGGCGCACCACGGCCTTGAAAAGCTCCTGCTTGCTAGCGAAATAGAGGAACAGCGTGCCCTTGGAGACCCCGGCGCGGGCGGCGACTTCTTCGACGCGGGTGGCGGCGTAGCCCTTTTCCACGAAGAGGTCGAGCGCCGCTTCCAGCAACTCGCCGGGACGCTCCTGCTTGCGGCGGCTGCGCTTTCCGGAGGGCTCGGCGGGGGCGGGTGAAGAGGCGGGGGAGTCGGTCACGGAAAATTAATGACTGATGGGTTAGTTATCGTAACCGCAGAACCGTTCGTCGTCACCTGGCTTGTGCATGGGCTAACCTGTAGGAGCGACGGCCCGCATGCATTGCGTGTGGTCATTTTTTCGATTTCTTCACAGAAAAGGCGCATATGGCGACTGAAACCATTTATCTGGGCGGCGGCTGTTTCTGGTGCACCGAAGCCGTTTTCGTCCGCGTGCGCGGCGTGAGCGACGTGCAAAGCGGCTACGCCAATGGCGATCTGGACGATCCCAGCTACGAAGACATCTGCACCGGGCAGACCGGCCATGCCGAGGTCATCCGCGTGCAGTTCGACCCTGCTGTGATTCCGCTGCGCGACCTGTTGACCGTGTTCTTCGGCACGCACGATCCGACCACGCTCAACCGCCAGGGCAACGACGTGGGCACGCAGTACCGCAGCGCGATCTACACCACGAATGACCATCAGGCGGAGGTCGCACGTACGCTGATCTCCGAGCTGGCCCAGGCGGGCGCGTATGACGCTCCCATCGTGACCGAGGTCCAGCCCCTGGCCAGCTACTGGCCCGCAGAGGACTATCACCAGGACTACTTCCTGAACCATCCCAGCCAGGGCTACTGCGCCTTCGTGGTGGGGCCCAAGGTGCAGAAATTCCGGGGTGCCTTTGCGCGCTGGGTCAAGCAATGAGCCCAGGTGGGCGGGTTGTGTAAGCGGTTGTGATTTGCGGGCATAATGCAACCCGGTTGCGATAACGGTGTCCTGTCGCGCTCTGCAGCCCGCTCTTGCATTGCCCATGTCATCGCCGACTCCCTCCCCCTTGCTCTTGCCTTGCGGCATGCGTTCGACCCGTGCCACGCGGGCCGTGCTGGCGCTGTGGGAGGCGCGCGCCGATGCGCTGTTGAGCGAGGCGGATGTGGAAGCCGCCCTGCATGCCCAGGGCGTGCAGGTCAACCGCGTCACCGTCTACCGGCTGCTGGACCGGCTGGCCGCAGCCGGCGTGTTGCGCCGCAGCGTGGATGCGGCACGCGTGGCCCGGTACGGCAGGCCCCTTCAGGGCGCGGCCTGCGAAGGCGACGCCGCTGCGCACTTCGAGTGTGCGGATTGCCACAGCGCCTTTCGTCTGGGCGGCGAGGCAGGCGGGGGCGGTGAGCAACTGCAGGCCGCCTTGCTGCAATTGCGGCAGGCGCTGGCAGCCAGCGGCCTGCAGGGCCAGGCCATCGATGTGTCGGTGACGGGGCGGTGCCAGGTCTGCAGCGGCACCGGGCACTCCCGGAATGATCCGTCCGTGTGAGGTGGCCGTCTTCCCCTTTTTCTCTTGCATAGCCCTTCAGGATCTCGCATGACTTTTTCCCCCTTCCGTTCCGTTTCCCTGATCCTGGCCGCTGTCTTTCTGGCCGCTGCGGCCCAGGCGCACGATCACGGCCAAGACCATGACCATGCCAAGACCCCGGCGGACGCCAAGGCACAGGGTGGCCCGGTGCAACTGGATGCCCATGCCCGTGCCGACATGGAGCGCCACCGCTCGATGGCCAAGGCCCACGAGGCCGCCGCACAGTGTCTGGCGGCAGGGCGTGACCATGCGCAATGCCACAAGCAGCTGCAGGCCGACTGCAAGGGCCTGGCGCTGGGCAAGTTCTGCGGCATGCGCCATGCGCATTGAGCGCGGCATTGCCCGCCGTGCACTGCTGTGAGCAGTCGCCCGTCTTTGTGACGGGATGCTGGAACCTGCCCCGCCAATTGGCGCATACACTCTGCGCTGCCTGACCCGCTCCTGATTCATCCATGCCCTTCAAACTCCCGAGTCGCCACTCGCCTGCGCCCGCCTCACGGCTTGCGTTGCGCGGTGCCGTGCCGAATCGGGGTTGGCTTTTGGCCTGGTTGCTGGTCTGGTCCATCGCACTGGCGCCGTTGCTGGGCCAGATGCACCGTGTGGTGCATGCTGGCGGCCTGGCCTCGGCCACGGCCCATGGCCCGGTCGAGGTGGTGGCCACCTCCTGCGCTGCACCCGTCGACTGGGTGCATGCGCTGTTCTCGGGCCACGGCCCGGCGGACTGCCAACTGCTGGACCAGTTGCACGAAGGCATGGCGGGGCCACCGCCCGCCGTGGCGCTGCCGCCTTTCTGGGGCGAACAGGCCGAGCCCGCCCAGCCGCCCATCGTGCGCGATGGCCGCGTGCTGGCGGCTTTCTTCGATGCGCGTGGTCCCCCGCATCCCATCACTGCCCGCCTGGCGGCTTGAACCTTGGGCGGCGGCGCTGCATGCGCCCGCCCATTGAAGCTGTTTGCGCGCGCCTTCCTGCATTGCACGCAAGAGGCGCTGTGCCCAGGTTGGACAGATCCTGAATGCATATCCGATCGGATGGCTGCGTGCGCCTGCATGGCGCACCCCGGTTGTCCGTTTCCGACGCCATTTTTTGCAGCGCCCGCATTCCCACGTCCCCGGGGCCGTGGCCGGCCGCTGCCGGGAAGACCAGTGATGAGAGTGACAACAAAGCAATACCACCAGGACGCCAAGGTGCAGGGGGAGAGGATGAAGCTGCGCCCGCTGCTGCAGCAACTGCTGCTGGCGGGCGTGCTCGGCCCCGCGATGGCAGGGCTGGCCATGGCAGCAGAGCCTGCGGAGGCTGGAGTCGCCGCCGCGCCCGGAACTGCCACCGGCGCCCAGGCGGATGCCCCGCGCAGCGACACGCCTGTGCTCAATGAGGTGACGGTCAAGGCCAGCGGCCTGGGCCTGACCTCGGCCGATATGTCCACGCCAGCCACGGTGCTGGAAGGCGATGTGCTGACGCTGCGCCAGGCCGCCACGCTGGGCGAGACGCTGGACGGCGAGCCCGGCATCCACGCCAGCCATTTCGGTGCGGGCGCAAGCCGCCCCATCATCCGCGGCATGGACGGCCCGCGCGTGCAGATCCTCAGCGATGGCTCGGAGCTGCATGACGCCTCCACCATCAGCCCCGACCATGCCGTGGCCAGCGAGCCCATGCTGGCCACGCAGATCGAAGTGCTGCGCGGCCCTTCGGCGCTGATCTACGGCGGCGGCGGTGCCATGGGCGGCGTGGTCAACATCCTGGACGACAAGATCCCCACGTCCATTCCCAAGAACGGCATCACGGGCTCGGCCCAGCTGCGCGGCAGCACGGGCGCGGGCGAGACGGCCGGCGCGTTCTCGCTGACGGGCGGCGCGGGCCAGCTGGCCATCCACGCCGAGGGCATGGCGCGCGATGCCGGCGACTACCGCGTGGGCAGCGGCTGGGCGCCCAACGGCCAGTCCCAGGGGCGCGTGGGCGGCAGCTTCAACCGCACGGATACGGGCAGCCTGGGCCTGTCCTGGATCGGCACGCAAGGCTACCTGGGCCTGGCCTACACGCGCCAGACCGCGCGCTATGGCCTGCCGGGCCACAACCACAGCTTCGAGGGCTGCCACACCCATGGCGACCATCTGCACTGCGGCGGCCATGACCACGGCGACGAGGACGGACATGACCATGGCGACGAAGAACACGATCACGACCATGGCAGCGTGCCGGTGGTCGACCTCAACAGCGAGCGCTGGGATCTGCGCGGCGAATGGCGCAATCCGACGGCAGGCATTGCGGCGTTGCGCGTGCGCGGCGGCTGGACCGACTACCGCCATGACGAGATCGAGGACGGCCAGGTCTCGACCACCTTCAAGAACCGCGCCCATGACCTGCGCGTGGAGGCCGAGCTGGAGCCCATCGCCGGCTGGCGCGGCGTCATCGGCCTGCAGACCGTGCAGCGCAAATTCAGTGCCGAGGGGGAGGAGGCCTATGTGCAGCCCACCGAAACCCGCCGCAACAGCATCTACCTGCTGGAGGAATACCGCTGGCAGGACTGGCGCTGGCAGGCTGCGCTGCGCCATGAGCGCCAGACCGTGGATGCCCAGCAAAGCGGCATCTCGCGCAGCCACAGCGGCACATCGTTCTCGCTGGGCTCGGTGTGGAAGTTCACCCCGGGCTACAGCCTGTCGGCCTCGCTGACGCAGGGCAACCGCCTGCCCACGGCCGAGGAGCTGTATGCCAATGGCCTGCACATGGCCACATCCACCTATGAGCGCGGCAATCCCGACCTCAAGCGTGAACGCTCGCAGGCGCTGGACATAGGCCTGCGCAAGACCTCGGGGGACACCACGTTCAGCGTCAATGCCTTCCACCATCGCGTCAAGGGCTATATCTATGGCGCCACGCTGGACGAGCATGACGGCCTGCAACTGCTGCAGTACACCCAGGCCGACGCACGCTTCACCGGCGTGGAGGGCCAGGTGCGCCAGAAGCTGTCGCGCCAGTGGGGCGTGACCCTGTTCGGTGACGCCGTGCGTGCGCGGCTGGAAGACGGCTCCGCCTTGCCGCGCATTCCCGCGGCGCGCGTAGGCCTGCGCGTGGACACCTTCTACAAGGGCTGGGATGCCCAGGCCGAGTGGGTGCAGGTGCTGCGCCAGAACCGTGTCACCGCCTACGAGACCGAGACGGACGGCTACGGCATGCTCAACCTCTCGGCCAGCTACACGCTGCGCACCTCGGGTGGCACGCCCTGGCAGTTCTTCATCAAGGGCAACAACCTGACCAACCGCCTGGCCTTCGCCCACACATCGTTCATCAAGAACGCTGCGCCGCTGATGGGGCGCAATATCACCGTGGGCGTCAAGGTGTCGTTCTAAGGCGGGTTGCCCGCGCTGCGCTCCCGCGCCGTCTGCTACAGGTAATGCTGCAGATGGCGCAGGGCGCGTGCGCTGTCGACGCCTATCCACTGCACCACTTCGGTCTCGGCACGGCCCGCGCGCAACCACTGCACGATGGCCGTGTTGCGCAGCACCTGCGGCCCGACCCGGTGCAGCGGCGCCTTCTGGGCAGAAGCGGGCTGGGCCGCATGGGCACGCTGTATCAGCTGCGAGGCCACATGGAACAGCACGCGCACCGACAGCGGCTGCCCCTCGCGCGAATAAAAGACCGTGGCACCGGGTTGAACGGCCTCCGGCCCGCGCTGGCCGGCGCTGAAGCCTTTCCAGTCCTGCAGCGCCTTCACCACCGTTTCCGACAGATCCAGCGTGCGCTGCTGCGCGGCGCGTGCGCCATCGATATGCAATTGACAGGGGAGGCCATCGCCTGGTCCTGCGCATTGCACATCGCGCCAGCACAGGCCGCGCACCTCCTCGGGCGCCAGCGCCAGTTCGTACAGCAGCAGCAAGATGGCGCGGTCGCGCGCCGACTGAAAGCCGTCGGCCATCGGTATGTGGCGGGGCAGGGCATTCCACAGCGGCGCGGGAAGGCAATGGCCCTGGCCGTCTTCGGCAGGGGGGCGCTCCTGCGGCGCCAACCCTGCGGCGGGATTGGCGCTGACCCAGCCGTGGTCCAGCGCATGGTCGTAGATGCGTTCCAGCAGGCGCCAGTAGCGCCTGCGCGTGACCTCGCTGATGCGGCGGCCGGGCTGGTGGCCCGACAACTGGCCTTCGCGCGGGCGCAGGAAATTCTGGACATCCACGGCGGTGGCCTGTTGCCAGGCGCGGGCCTTTGCGTTGACTTTGCCTTTCGGCGTGGTGGGGGAGGGGGGACTTTCTCTGGCTGGCATGCCCGCATCGCCCAGGCTGCGCAGCCAGGCACGCCATACCTTTTCGTAGCCGCTGTCGGGCGCCGTGTCCAGGGCATCCCAGCCCTTGGTGCCCTCGGTTTCCAGCCAATGCCGGAACAGGGCCAGTCCGTCGGGGACAGTGGACGGCGGCTTGCCGGCAGCGGGTGCCTGGGATGGTGATGAAGTCATGGGCGTCGAGAGCAAAACGAATCAACCAATAGGGATGTTCAATGTAACTTACATGAAGTTGAGTGGCAACCTTGTTATCGACTGATGAATGTCAGTGGCGACAAGTCGCCAGAAAAGGGAGCTGTTCGGCATGAATCTGAGCCTTGGCACGTCCGTGGAGGCTGGCCGGGCCTTCGAGGCCCGGGACGATGCCTGAACGAGGCAGGGCCGGGTCTGCGGCGCATAATCTGCGCGCGCCGCAAGCCTGCGCAGGCGCAGCTTCCCGGTCCTGCTTCAGTGAACTCTCCCGTCTTTGCCTCCCTCATCCCTGTCATTCTTTGCATAGGAGCAGGCTTTCTTGCCGCCCGGCTGGCCTGGGTGCGTGCCACAGCCATCAAGGATTTGTCCAACCTTGTGTTTCTGGTGCTTACGCCGGCGCTGCTGTTTCGCACCATGGGTGCGGTGCGGGTACAGGAGCTGGACTTTCAGCCCGTGGCCCTGTATTTCCTGGCGACTGCGCTGATCTTCGTGGTGTCCATGGTGCTGGGCGGTTTTTCCACGCGCTCGGCCGCGCGGGGGCTGGCCAATATGTTCAGCAACACCGTCATGATCGGCGTGCCGCTGGTGGGGCTGGTCTACGGGGAGGAAGGGCTTGTCACGTTGTTCACCCTGGTCTCGCTGCATGCGCTGATCCTGCTGACCGCAGCCACCATCGTGTTCGAGCTGGCCGAGGCCCACGAACGCCAGCGCTGCGGCCAAAGAGCACCGCGCCCCATGTGGCGCACGGTGCTGCAGGCCGTGCGCAACGGCATCGTGCATCCTGTGCCGCTGCCCATACTCGCTGGCTTGCTGTTCGCTCAGACTGGGCTGGTGCTGCCCGAAGCGGTGGACCGGTCCCTACAGGTCCTGGGCCAGGCGCTGGGCCCCATGGCGCTGCTGTTGGTCGGCGTGACACTGGCCTACACCAGGGTGGGCCAGAACTTGCGAGAGGCTGCTGGCATCGCGCTGGTCAAGAACCTGGTGCATCCGCTGCTGATGCTTGCGCTGGCCTGGGCCTTCGGCCTGGGTGGCCTGCCCGTGGCCGTGATGTTCACGGCGGCTGCATTGCCCGTGGGGGCCAACGTGTTCCTGTTCACGCAGCGCTATGGCGTGATGCAGGAGGAGGTGTCCGCCAGCATCGCGGTGTCCACTGCGCTGGCCTTGCTTACCGTGCCGCTGATGCTGTGGCTGGCCCAGCGCCTGCCGGGCTGATGGGTTTCAGCAGCGCCAGCAATCGAGGGGATCAGGGCGCCAGGCGCTGGCGCAGCCAGGTTCCAGCTTCAAGCTGGTAGCAAAGGCGGTCGTGCAACCGGCTCTTGCGGCCTTGCCAGAATTCCCAGCGCTCGGGCACCAGCCTGAATCCACCCCAATGCGGCGGGCGTGGCGGGTTCAGCAGGAACTGCGCGCCGTACTTGGCCGCATTGGCCACCAGTACGCTGCGCCCGCTGATGACCTGGCTTTGCGGGCTGGCCCAGGCGCCAATGCGAGAGTCCAGCGGGCGGCTGTTGAAGTAGGCGTCGCTTTCGGCCTCGCTGACTTTTTCCACGCGGCCCTCGATGCGCACCACGCGCTCAAGCTCCACCCAGTGGAACTGCAGCGCGGCAAAGGGGTTGCCCGCCAGTTGCTGGCCCTTGCGGCTGTCGTAGTTCGTGTACCAGACCAGGCCGCGCTCGTCGTAGCCCTTGATGAGCACGATGCGCGTGCTGGGCCGCAGGTCGCCGCCCACGGTGGCCAGCGTCATGGCATTGGGCTCGGGCACCTGGGCGCTCAGGGCTTCCTGCAGCCATTGGTCAAACTGCTGCAGCGGATCGGCCAGGGAGGCCGATTCGCTGAGTTCCGCGCGCTCGTAGCTTTTGCGCAGATCGGCGATCGAGGTGGAAATGCTGCTCATGGCCTGCATTGTGCCTGCGCCCGACCTGCCATTTGCTGCGCTAGAGTTGCGCATGCTCAGAGACTTCAAAGGCCGCCCCTGCGTGCTCATCCTCGCCTCGGGCCGTGGCGAGCGTTTCCGCGCGTCGGGCGGCGCCATGCACAAGCTCGCCGCGCCGCTGGGCGGCAGCACCGTGCTGGAACACACACTGGCCGCCGTCCGCGCCAGCGGCCTGCCCTGGCATCTGGAAGATGCGGGCCACCCCGGTATGGGCGATTCGCTGTCTGCGGCCGTGCGTGCCACAGCCGATGCGCCAGGCTGGCTGGTCTTGCCGGCCGACCTGCCGCTGGTGAGTCCACAGACCTTGCTGAAAGTGGCCGATGCATTGCATGCGGGGGCCCGAGCCGCCCAGCCTGTCCATCAAGGCGAGCGTGGACATCCCGTGGGTTTCGGCGCCGCATGCGGCGCGGCGCTCATGGCGTTGAGCGGAGAGAAGGGCGGGGCGCCTGTGCTGAAGGCGCTGCGCGAAGCCGGACATGTGGTTCAGGTCGATGTGGACGATGCTGGTGTGCTCACCGACATCGATACGCTGGACGATCTGGCGCGCGCTGAGGTGTTGCTGCAGAACCGGCCTGAAGTGGGCTGAATTCAGGCTTCGCCGTCTGCCGTAGCGGGGCCGCCTTCGGTCGCTGGGTCGGCTTGGCTGCCTTGGCAATAACCGCGCAGTTTGAGCAAGGCCCGATACATCACCTCCCGTTCCTCCTGCGTCAGCGCCAGTAGAGCAGCGGCCTGGTGTTGCCGGGCCACGGGCATCACCTCGTCATGCAACTGCCGGCCCGCAGGCGTGATGGAGCACAGGATCTTCTTGCGTGGAGTGGAGCCTTGCGCCAGCAGGGCCACCAGGCCGCGTTCCTCGAGCAGCCGCAGCGCCCGGCTCACCAGGGCCTTGTCCGAAGTGGATTGCACCACCAGCGCGCTGAACGGCAACTCGCCTGCATGCGCGACAAGGGCCAACAGCCGCCACTCCGAAACCGTCAAGCCCGCCGTATCGGCATAGGGCACGGTGATGGTGCGCCGCAGCGCATTGCCCACCTGGCTCATCAGCGTGGTCAGAAAGGCATCGACGGTCAGGCTGCTGCCTGCCTCGTCAAGGTGGGTCCAGGGATTGCCTGCGGGCGTGCTGGGCACAGGGAAAGGAGAAGGTGGGATGGACATGTTCCCATCAATTGTTTCACAGGCTGCCTGACGTTTGTCTTGTGGAATTTCTTTGGAGAAATCAATAGAGGTCAATCGGTGTTTTCAGTAAGTTGATTCATCAACTTGCCGGAGAAAATCGTCATTGATTCTTTTGAGGATCAATGTTTCATGGATGAATCGTATGAATTCATCCCATAGCCAGCCCCAGCTGCCATGCCCGTATCTGACCGATGCATGTCCGCGCTTTCAAAGGAGCCAGTGATGACCCCCCATCGTCGGCAAGGCCTGACCATTGCAGCATTGGCTTTTGCCACCGCTGTCTGTGGTCCGGCATTTGCACAGGACTACCCCGCCAGGCCGATCACCGTGGTGGTCGCCTATCCCGCAGGTGGTGACACGGACGCCATGGCGCGCCTGTTCGCCGAAAAGCTCACGGTGCGTCTGCGCCAGCCCGTGGTGGTGGACAACCGGCCCGGGGCGGGCGGCACCGTGGGCAACAACCTGGTTGCGCGGGCCGTGCCCGATGGCTACACGCTGCTGTTCACGCCCAACCCCTTCACCATCGCCCCCATGGTGATGAGGCTCCCTACTGCCGCGACCTATGACCCCTTGAGAGGTTTCACCCCCGTGGTGCAGACCGCCAGCCAGGCCGTGCTGCTCGTGGCCCATCCCTCCACGGGATTCAAAAGCGTGGCCGACATGGTGGCTGCGGCCAAGGCCGGCAAGACGCTCAGCTACGCCAGTCCCGGCGCAGGCTCGCCCATGCACATAGGTGCCGAGTGGCTGAACCGCGCTGCCGGAGTGAGCATTCAGCATGTGCCCTATCGCGGCGTGGCACCGGCCGTCAACGATGTGGCAGCGGGCCATGTAGGACTGGCCTACGTCACGCTGGGGCCGGTGGCCCAGTACATCCAGGCGGGCAAGCTGCGCGCGCTGGCCGTGACCGACCCGAAGCGTTCGCCCCTGCTGCCCGATGTGCCTTCGCTGGCGGAACTGGGCTACAGGGACATCGCCGCGGGTGCCTGGAATGGCTTCTTCGCGCCCAAGGGCACGCCGGCCGCCGTGGTGCAGACCTTGAACACCCATCTCAACGAGATCCTCAGGATGCCGGAGGTGGCGGCAAAGATGGCCACCTTCGGTGCCGTGCCCGTGGGCGGGTCGCCGCAGGTGCTGGCCGATGTCAACGCTGCCGACTACGAGCGCCTGGGCAAGGTGATCCGCGAACTCGGCATCACCGCTGAATGACATGAATACCTCGAATTCCACGCTGGGCCGCGAGACGGCCCAGGTCACGGCGCTGTCCAAGGTACTAGGTCGTGCCCAGTACGCGGGCGACCTCAAGCTGCCGGGCATGCTGCATGCCAAGCTGTTGCGCAGCCCCTATCCGCATGCGCGCATCGTGCGCATCGACATTGCTGCAGCGCGTGCGCTGCCCGGTGTGAAAGCCGTGCTGACCGGGGCAGATGCACCGCGCACGCCCTGGGGCGTGAGCCACAAGGAGCGGCGCATCCTGGCCGACGGCCTGGTGCGCTTTGCGGGGGAAGAGGTGGCAGCCGTGGCTGCCGCCACAGAAGAGATCGCCCGCGATGCGCTGGACCTGATCGAGGTCGAGTACGAAGAACTGCCCGCCATCCTGACGCCCGAGGAAGCCCTGGATGAAGAAGCGCCCGGCGTTCATCCGGGCCGGGGCAACATCGCCCACGAGATCCGCTTCGAGCGCGGCGATGCCGATGCCGGATTCGCCGCAGCTGATCTGGTTCACGAAGCCACGTACACCACGCATGCGCAGTACCCGGGCTACCTGGAACCCATGGCAACCCTGGCCTCCATCGACGCCGATGGCCGCCTGTTGGTACAGACCTCCACGCAGTCGGTTTTCCTGGCGCGTGCCCGGCTGGCGGCGGCGCTGGAGCTGCCGGTGTCCGCCATCCGCGTGGTGCAGGCCACCACGGGCGGCGGCTTTGGCGGCAAGATCGTCGAGGACGACAACCAGCTTGTGGCGGGCCTGCTGGCCCTGCGCACCGGGCGGCCCGTGCGCCTGGTCAACAACCGGCTGGAGGACTTCCTGGCCTGCTGCTCCAGCGTCCCCGAGCGCATCACGCTCAAGCTGGGCATGGCGCGTGATGGCCGCATCCTCGCCAAGCAGGTGCACATCGTTGCCGAGTGCGGTGCCTATGCGGGTCTGTCGGCCGAGGTCATGCACGTCAGTGCCATGCGCAGCGACAACATGCACAGGCAGGGCAACGTCCGATCGCACGCCACCCTGGTCTATACCAACAACCCGCCGCACGGCGCGTTCCGCGGCTTTGGCGGTACGCAGATGCTGTTCGCGCTCAACAGCCACATCCACATCATGGCCGAGCAGCTGGGGCTGGATCCGGCCGAAGTCCACAAGCTCAATGCAGTGCAAGCCGGCGACGTGACAGTGCATGGCTGGAAGATCGGCAGCGCCGGCCTCAAGGAGTGCATAGACCAGGCCACCGATGCCATCGACTGGCGCGGCAAGCGCGCCCGCCCTCGCCAGGCCCTTGGCGCCCGCCGCAGGGGCGTGGGCATGGCCGCGGCCATGCATGTCAGCGGCAACCGCACCATGGGCAACTGGGACGGCTCCACCGTGGTGGTGCGCATCCATGAGGATGGCCAGGTGCTTGTGCTCAGTGGCGAGTGCGACATGGGCCAGGGCGCGGCCACCATGCTCAGCCAGATCGTCGCCCATGAACTCACGCTGCCGTTGTCGCAGGTCCGCGTGGCCGCACCCGACACGGACAGCACGCCCTTCGCCATAGGCTCGCTGGCCTCGCGCGTGACCATGGCTGCAGGCAATGCCGCCATAGGTGCCGCGCAGGCGGCCCGCAGCAAGCTGCTGGCCCTGGCCGCCGTCGTGCTGGAGGCGCAGGTCGACGACCTGGAGCTGGCCGATGGTCAGGTGCGCGTGCGCGGCACCGACCGTGCGGCAGGCATGGCCGAGCTCGCACGCCAGCACATCTGGCGCCATGGCGGCGAGGGCATACAGGTCAGCCACACCTGGGATGCCCAGACGCAGATGCACGACGCCCAGCTGCACGGCAACATCGCGCCGGCCTATTCCTTCGCGGCCCAGGCAGTGGAGGTCGAGGTCGATACGGAAACCGGCCAGGTCCTGGTGCTTGACAGCTATGTGGCCGACGACTGCGGCAAGGCGCTGAACCCCGTCGCCATCCATGGGCAGACCAACGGGGCCACCGTCCAGGCCATGGGCTGGGCCCTTTACGAGCAACTGCACCTGGAAGGCGGGCGCCTGGCCAACGGCAACTTCGCCGACTACACCATGCCAACGGCCGACGCCGTGCCCTTGCTGCGCGGCGGCTTTGTCGAGTCCAACGACCCCAACGGCCCCTATGGCGCCAAAGGGGCCAGCGAAACCGCCATCCTGCCGGGAGCGCCTGCCATCGCCAACGCCGTGTACGACGCCATCGGCGTGCGCATATGCGATCTGCCGATCACGCCCGAAAAAATCCTGGCGGCGCTGCGTGCACGCGCCGAGGAGGGCCGTCATGCATGACTTCGACTTCCTGGAGCCCACCTCGGTGGCGGAGGCCAGCCGGTTGCTGGCCGAACTGGGCGAGGACTGCCGCGTGATCGCCGGCGGCACGGCCTTGATCCTGGGCATGCGTCAGCGCATGCTCGCGCCCACGCACCTGGTCTCGCTGGCTGGCATCGATGCGTTGCGCGGCCTGGACTTCGACCCGGTGCGTGGCCTGCGTATCGGCGCCCTGGTGCGCCATGCCGAACTGGCGGCCTCGCCGCTGGTGTCGCATCACTATCCTGTCCTGGCCGGCATGGCGCAGCGCATGGCCAACCCGCAGGTGCGCAATCAGGGCACGGTGGGCGGCAATCTCTGCTATGCCGACCCCTCCACCGACCCGCCCGGCTGCCTGATGGCATTGGGCGCCCAGATCGTGCTGGCCAGCGCAAGAGGCGAGCGCCTGTTGGACATCGAGGACTTCCTGGTCGACTACTACGCCACGGCGCTGGAAGGCGACGAGATCGTCAGCGAGATCCGCGTGCCGCCCATGGGGCAAGGAGACGACCGGCGCAGCGGTGTGTACACGCGCTTTCTGCGCACAGCGGCCGAACACCGGCCGCTGGCCAGCGTGGCCCTGGTGGCGCACACCGCCGGGGGCATCTGCCGCGACGCGCGTCTCGTCGTGGGCGCCTCTACGCCCATACCCGTGCGCCAGCGGCGCGCCGAGGGCTTTCTTGAAGGCCGTGCCCTCACCTGGGCCTTGGCGGCCGAGGCGGGTGACATCGTCGCGGCCGACATCACACCGGTTTCGGACCTGCGCGGCTCGGCGGATTTCCGCCGAGAAATGGTGCGCGTCAACGTGCGGCGCACCGTGGCCGAACTGTTTGGCCTGGACCTGGCACTGGAACAAGGAGAGCTGGCATGAGCCGACATCGCATCGAATGCACCGTCAACGGCGAGCCCTGCAGCGTGGACGTGCCTGCGCGCCGGCTGCTGTCGGATTTTCTGCGTGATGACCTGCACCTGACGGGCACCAAGCGCGGCTGCGAGACGGGCGTGTGCGGCGCCTGCTCGGTGCTGCTGGATGGCGAAGTGGTGAAGTCCTGCCTGCTGCTGGCCGTGCAGGTCCAGGGCCGCGCGCTCACCACCATCGAAGGCCTGGCCGACCGTATTGCTGGGGGTGCGGGCGCAGACCCGTCACAACGGCTGCACCCGCTGCAGCAAAGCTTCATGCAATGCGGCGGCCTGCAGTGCGGCTACTGCACACCGGGCTTCATCATGGCCGCCTGCGATCTGCTGGGGCGCAACCCCCTTCCCGGCGCGGACGAAGTTCGCCATGGCCTCAACGGCAACCTGTGCCGTTGCACGGGCTACACCCAGATCGTGGAATCGGTCCTTGTGGCCGCGGAGAAAATGCATGGAAATTGAGAAAACCCTGACTGTTTCGGCCTCGCGAGAGCGGGTATGGGCCTTGTTGCTCGATCCCCAGGTCATGGGAGGTGCCGTGCCGGGCATGCAGTCCATCGAAGTGGTCAGCCCTACCGAATACGTGGCGGTGATGCACCAGAAGATCTCCTTCATCAGCGCCAGATTCAAGCTGCGCACACGCATCGTCGAGCAACGCGCTCCCGAGTATCTGCGCGTGGAAGGAACGGGAGAAGACACCTCGGTGGCCAGCTCGCTCAAGCAGCGCAGTGAAATCTTCCTGAGCGCCACGCCGGATGGAGGCACCGAACTGCGCATCAAGATCGACGTGGACCTGCTGGGCCGTCTGGGCGCCTTCGGCCTGAGCGTGATGAAGACCAAGGCCGACCGAATATGGGAGGAGTTCGGTAACAATCTGGCCGCGCGGCTCGAAGGCGGGGGAGGGGAGCCCGCTGCGGGCAAGGCGACCATGCAGGCGCCTGCACCTGTCGCGCCCGCGCCGGCCTCCGAGCCAGCCAGGGAAACGGTGGTGCAAGCCCGGAATTCGCCAGCACCAGCGCCAGCTTCGGAGCTCTCCTCCACGGCCCAAGACCTGCGGGGCCGTGGCTGGTGGGGGCGGCTAATCGGCAGCTTGAGCGGTGAGGGCAGCGCGGGCGCTGCCGACACCATTCATGTCGAGCTGCGCCGTGGCGATACCACGGTCAGCGTCCAATGGCCGGGCGCGCGCGCCGAGCAGTGCGCGGCGTGGCTGCGCGACTGCCTGCGCTGAACGCAGACCCGGCCGAGCACATCATCCGCGCGTGATCACCGCACAGGCCAGGCGCGCCCCGGAATTGCCGGTGGGCTGCGTGGTGTAGTCGTCAGGGTCCTTGTGCACGATCAGGCCGCGGCCCACCACGCTGTTGGGACTCTGATCCAGTGCCAGGCCGCGCGAAACGAAATCTATGCTGGCCATGCCTTGCGCGTCGGACCGCAGGCTGGGCAGATCCCCTGCGTGGTGGACAGCGGAATCGAAGCGGCCATGGGCGTGGCCGGTGGGGTTGAAATGGCCGCCCGCGCTCAGGCCATCAGGGCTGGAGCAATCGCCTTTCTCATGGACATGAAAGCCATGCTCGCTGTTGGGCGCCAGCCCCTGAACCGAGCCCTGAACGCGCACGCTGCCATCGGCCTGGGCAGTGAACTGCAGGCTGCCGCTGACCTTGCTGCCTTGCGTGGGCTGCAGCTGGGCCATGGCCACGTTGCGGGCGGCAGGGGCTGCGGTGACGGCTGCCGGGGTGGACGCCGCGGCTGCGGCAGGAGGCTTGGACTGGCTGCCGCAGGCCCCAAGGGCCAGCACCATGCCGGCTGCCATCAGCAGCTTCACGGCGGTGGACGGGGTGGAGGGGGAAGCGTTCAAACGCATGGTGGCAATCTCCTGGTTGATATCCGTGCTGGAAAAGTTGTGAGGCGCATTGCGCGCAGCCGCCATCTTGCAGCGTGCAATACGGTGGATATGTCGGAGAGGGCAGCGTTATGCGCCTGCGCGCATCAGCGTATCAATCGCATCAAAGCGTCAGCGCGCGGCTTGCGCACCCGCTTCAGGCTGGCCCGCGTAGCTGAGCAGGCGCTGCAAGGCACGGTCCCGGATGCCGAGGCGCTTGAGCTCATCGAAGGTTGCGCGCGCATAGTCATGCGTGCTGCCATAGATGCCCTTGGCCTCGCTGAAGATGCGGCGATAGTCTTCGGGCGCCAGCTCGCCCGTGTGATTGGGGCTTTGACGGGACAGCGTGAACGCCAGCGCCTGCACCGTGCCCTGGCCGGTGCGGCAGGGCAGCCAGCGGGGGTCATAGACGGCATTGGCCATCTCGCGCTGCCACAGCTTTCTCATGACGTCATGGCCGTGGTGCCGGGGAATGCGGAACACCATGCCCTGGCAGCTGCCGCCGGACAGCATGCCAAAGACCAGACCAGGGTTCTGGGGGGTGCCGCGGTTGATGGTGCTCCACATCTTCAGCGCCCGGTGCCAGCCAAAGACACGGGCCGTGCGGCGTTCGCAGAAATCGAAATCCGGCCGCCAGATCAGCGAGCCGTAGCCAAAGATCCAGAGGTCATCGCTTCCGCCCCATCGGTGCAGCGCCTCGTCCAGCATGGGCTGGGACTCTCGGCGGACAAATGAGAATTCTGGCAGGGCGGACATGGGCGCTGTGGCGTGAAGGAACAATGACGTTTTAACGCCTGTCGGCCCAAACGGTGCACAAGCGCCTGCGTTGCCCTTGCACGGCCGGTCTTTTGTCTCTGCGGCGCCACAGTTCGTGCCGGGTGGCATCACGGGGCTTGGGCGGTGCGCAGGGCCGTTGGCGGCGGCCCTCTACAATCGGCCGGTTTTTCGCAGTCTTTCTGGTTTCCTTCAACAGTTCATTCACGGAGAGTGCTTCATGTCCTTCAGTCAATCCGACGACGACAGCCAACAACGTTTTGCCCTGGGCTTTTTGTTTGCGCTGATTGCGCTCGTCGTCTCCACGGTCGTGGGTGTCGTGGTCTACCAGCGCGGTATTGCGCATGGTCCTGCAAAGACGACAACCGGCGCCACACCTGTGCCGGCGATGGCGCCTGTGGTCCTGGAGGAAGACGTGGCGCGTGTCGTTGTCGAAAACGGCGTGGTCAAGTTCTACTTCGCATCGGCCAAGGCCGAGCTGGCGGCTGGCGCCAATGAAGCGCTGGCCGATGTGGTGGCTGGTGTGCAGGGCGGCAAGCGCGCCGTGATCTCTGGATACCACGACGCCACCGGCAGCGCCGAACTCAACGCCGAACTGGCCAAGAAGCGCGCCCTGGCAGTCCAGGCTGCCCTGTCGGCACTGGGCGTGGCCGAGGAAAAGGTCGAACTCAAGAAGCCCGAACAACTGCAGGCCGATGGCAGCAATGCCCAGGCCCGCCGGGTGGAAGTGATCCTGGTGAATTGAACCGAATCAGCAGTGCGGCTGGCAGCAGCCGCAGCTAAAAACAAAGGCCCGGAGCGATGAACGCTCCGGGCCTTTGTTTTTGGGGCTGCGTGGATCAGGAATTGCGCAGGGGATCGAACTTCTCGCCGCCAGCTGGCTGCACGCCGGCATGGGCGCGTGAGTTCTCCTGTATGAGTTCTATCTTGTAGCCGTCCGGATCCGTCACAAAGGCAATCACCGTGGTGCCGCCCTTGACGGGGCCGGCCTCGCGCGTCACGTTGCCGCCGGACGCCTTGATCTTCTCGCAGGCGGCATAGGCATCAGGCACGCCAATGGCGATATGGCCGTAGGCCGTGCCCATGTCGTAGGACTCCGTACCCCAGTTGTAGGTCAGCTCGATCTCGGCCTGGCCAGGGTTGCCGCCCTCGAAGCCCAGGAAGGCCAGCGAGTACTTGTACTCGGGGTTCTCTGAGGTTCGCAGCAGCTGCATGCCAAGAACCTGTGTGTAGAAATCGATGGAACGCTGGAAATTGCCAACGCGCAGCATGGTGTGAAGGATTCGCATCCACGGATTGTGCCGGGATTTGGCGGTCTCTTCACGCGCTCGGCCATGGGGTGAGGTCGCTTCAGCCCCACCCCGGCATCGGTCGCGGGCTCCTGCCCGGGCGCGTGCATCTCATCCACAGACTCCCGTCTGGTCCGGATGCTTGGCCTGCAACGCATTCAACCACCGATTCAACTATCTGTTGAATTCTAGGAGTGCTCCCTAGGACTGACGCCCGAATTCGCAGCAATTGGGTCAAAAAATCAGACAAATCTTAGATTTTGAAGTGGAAAAATCAGATTAATCCAATTAAATCCTAGTGCGCCACTGCCTAGAATAGGAATGTTCTTCTTGCTATTTTTTTGAGTCATGAAAAATTTCGTCTTGCGGATACTGATTGCCGATGACCATCCGGCAGTTCTGGCAGGCATAGAAAGTGTTTTGGAGGAAAAAAATGAGATAGAGATTGTGGGTCGAGCGAAAAACTCCACGGAAATCATCAATTTTCTCAGGCAGAACGAATGCGATGTGCTGGTGACTGATTATTCAATGCCCGGCGGAACCTATGGTGACGGCCTGGTCATGCTGAATGTCATCCGGCGACGATTTCCCGGCGTCAAGATCGTGATGCTGACCATGATTGAGAATATTGGGATCATCAAGTCGCTTGCCAATCAGGGGATCTACAGGATAGTCCATAAAACAGATTCTTTGGGGAGCCTGGTGCCGGCGATCTATGCGGCATACACAGATGGTCAATTCATTTCGCCGAGCGCAAGCAAACTGCTTGGCGGCGAATGGCTCGGGGCGGTACGAACATCGATAGAACTGTCAAAGCGTGAAGAGGAAGTTCTGCTCCTTTTCATTTCTGGAATGACAGTGTCTGAAATAGCGAAAAAACTCTATCGCAGCATCAAGACGGTCAGTACGCACAAGGTGGCGGTCATGAATAAACTGGGCATCCGCAAGGACATTGACCTCATTCGCTATGGAATAGAGATGGGATGGATTGATGCCAGAAAATAGTCCCGATCATGGCAAAAGAATGATCGTTGCCACAAACGATCCGATGGCCCCATATTGGATACAGCAATGTTGCAAACAGCAAGGAATTTTTCACGGCATTCAATGGATCAGCAATACGGATGAGCTTCTGGCGGAACTGAAGAAATTCAATGCGGATGCGGCCTTTGTGGATATGGATTTCATCGGCGAAAAGCTGATGAGGTTCCTCAATGATCTGGCACTGTCTGAAGTGGATGTTCCCATCATCCTTGTCAGCAGCTGCGAACCAAGAATATTCCATGCGGTCGCTGACTATGCCCGGAGCCTGGCACTCAACATCGTCTGTGCAATATCTCGCTCCAGAATGGCAAGAGAGGTGCCGGTCAACGGGGATTTCCTGCTGCGTATCCTGGGGCGGACCAAGACGGAGGGTCAGCCCAGGACGATCTTGCCGATCCCGAGAGCAAGGTTGACGAACGCTTTGCACAGCGGCGAAATCGTTGCCCATTTTCAACCCTTGCATCATGCAGGCTCGGGCAGAATCATCGGGGCGGAAGCCTTGGCCCGGTGGCCTATTTCGGCCACGGAACTGTTGCCACCTGCTGCGTTCATGAAGGCCATCGGAGACCATGGATTGATGCATGAACTCACTCTCCAAATGCTCCTGCAGTCCATCTCTTTCATCAAATCGGCAGCACCTTCAGGGCAGTTCATCTGCAGCATCAATGTATCCGCCTCCCTGGCGGCATCCTGGGAGTGGATGGATTCGGCATTGCGCGTGATCAGGGATGCAGGTGTCTCCCCTGAAAATATCGGTTTTGAGGTGACGGAAGATGGGGCGGATGATCTCGACAAGTCCCTGGGCGGTGTCATTGCGAATTTACGAATGAGTGGCTTTCAGTGCGCAATGGATGACTTTGGCGTGGGCGGCTCGACCCTAGGGCGCCTGCTTAGCGTTCCTTTCAACCAGATCAAGATTGACAAGGCTTTGCTGCATGCTGCAAGAAACCAGGCCCATGCAAAGAGAGTGCTGAGCAAAGCGGTGTCGCTTGCGAAAGATGTTCGGGCACAGGTGGTTGTTGAGGGAGTGGAGGACGTTGATGATCTGGGAATGATCAGGAGGATGGATGCCGATGTCGCCCAGGGATTCTTGTATTCCAGAGCACTTTCCTGCAAAGATTTTATCGACTACATGAGGCGATCATTGGCCTGAGCAATGGCTGTATATCGATGTCCAGATGGAAATCCATAAAAAAGAAATTGCAGAAAAGGAAGATCTTCTGCTTCTGGCCAGATATAACAAGAGACTGCTTTTTGGTGGGGGGCTGATCTTTTCTTTCCTTGTGATCATTGTCGCGTTATTTGCGGCATCGTTCGAGTTCAATGATTTCATGGAGGAAAGAAGGTCAATTTTTCAGAACAAGAGAACTAGAATTCTGGTGGAGATAGAAACAAAGCAGGTCATCATGATGCGTGGAATAATCGCATCAGAATTGCTTTGGGGGCAAGCGCATATATCGCAACCGGCGGGAGTTGGCAGGCCGGGCGCTATGATCACGGGTGTGAGTCCGGTGGTTTTGCTCGAGGATAAGGGCGACAAGCCTGCATGCAGGCGATACAGGGATATGCTGGAGGAGCTTGCATACCTGGCAAACTCGAGTTTTCTTCAGGATGGAAGAGCCATATCTGTATATGCCTTCAGTCCGGATGGCGGGTTCATCGGTGCTCTCCTGCCTCAGATTCCAGATGAGCCTGAGCGGGAACGGATGCTCTTGGAGCTTCAGCAACAGATTGCCGGGCTGCCGAAAGACAAAGGCGTTCCACTTCATTCCGGACAAGTGCGCCACCCCATTTGGCTTCCCCCGACCAAAAGTATTCTGACGGGTGAAATGTCGTTCCAGGTTGTTGTTTCTGCATTCCATAGGGGTAAGCCATTTCTCACCGTGGTGAGTGACATGCCTACCCAGCATATTGAGAATCTGATGCAGCAAGGTGAGGATAGAAGTTCCTTTCTGATCATGGACTCCCAGGGAAGCGTTGCCCTGGGTGTTGAACCCGAGGGCTACAGCAAAGCGGATTTCTTTGATATTGAATCATCGAAATTCCAAGGCAACCTGGTGAGTCGCTATCTTCTGTTCAAGTATGGTGCTGTATACAAGGATGGTTTTTTTCATTACTACTCGAGGATATCGAATACAAACATGATTCTGCTCCACGTGTTTTCGTGGAAGGATGCGGTTTTTCTAAAGGGAAAATCGTTCGTATATTTGATTCTTTCGTTGATATTCATTGTCTTGTTCTGGTGTTTTTTGATATATTTCTACGAAAAGGTATTTATTCCAATCTATGAAAAGGCAAAGAATGTTTTCGATACCGAGCAGCTGAGTCGAACCATTATTGCCATGGCTCCTTACGGACTTGGTCTTCTTGATTTCAAGGAGAAAAAAATGCTGTTGGAAAACAGCATGATGTTCAAATACAAGGAGAGTGCAGTACTGCGTGGCCCGGTCCCTGGCGAGCTATTGATCGGCTATTTCCACAGAGTTTATGTGGAGAAATATCTTGGTGGCGGGAAAAGTGACTATGTGCCCGTGTCCAGCGAGGTGGTGATTTCCAACGATGGAACCATTGCAGAGCTCTCCATGATCATGGTGAAGGCAAAATACCAAGGTCGGAACGTGCTGTTGTGCGGGTTTGCCGATATCACGGCTCACAAGCAGGTCCAAAGAAGCCTGGAGGATGCAAAGAAGGCTGCGGAAGAGGCAAACCATGAAAAATCATCTTTTCTCGCCGTAATGAGCCACGAGATACGCACTCCACTCAATGCGATACTGGGGAATCTGGAAATACTGGGAAGAAGCATTCTGTCCATGGAGCAGAAAACACGGCTGGACATCATTTCGAATTCCTCACATTCTCTTTTGTCTCTGTTGAATGATGTCCTCGATTTCTCGAAGGTCGAGTCTGGTCAGATGAGTGTCGAGATGGCCGGATTCGATCTCAAGTCTGTGATCAGGCAGGTGGCATCCATCTATAAACCCTTGGTGACAGAGGCAAAAATTGAATTTTCCCTGACCATCGATGATTCGCTGAAGTCTGGATATCTTGGCGATGCTGAGCGCATCAAGCAAATACTCAACAATCTTCTCAGCAATGCCTTGAAGTTCACCAAGAGTGGAAAAATAGAGGTATATGCATCCGACAGATCCGGCGAGCTGAACATCAAGGTATCCGATACTGGAATAGGTATTCATCATTCGCAGCATGCGTTCATCTTCGATGCGTTCAAGCAGGCCGGCTCGGAAATCGCCACGAAGTTTGGAGGAACCGGACTTGGGCTGACGCTGTGCCAGCGGATGGCCCACCTCATGGGAGGGGAGATCCGGTTTTCAAGTGTCCTTGGAAAAGGCAGCATTTTCGAGCTGGTGCTGCCCGCATACCATGCGCAGCCCGCATCATCCGCTGTCGCTTGGGAGGATGGCGATGTCCTGCTTTCGGAGGACGAGCGAGAGGATTTCTCGGCAAGGATTCTGGTGGTGGATGACCACCCTGTTAACAGAATGCTGTTGCTGGATCAGCTGAGGATCATTGGGTATGAGGCCGATTCTGCAGAAGGAGGGGAATCTGCCTTGAGCATGCTGGCACAGCTGGCCTATGACCTGGTTCTAACCGACCTGCAGATGCCCGGCATGAACGGTTATGTGCTTGCACAGCACATCCGTAAGGATTACCCCGGGATTAGAGTGGGGGCAATAACGGCAAACGCAGGCAAGCATGAAAGGGATAAATGTGCCAAATTCGGCATATCTGACATCATCGTCAAACCAGCCTCCCTGAAAAGCATCAAGGAATTCATTGATAGAAATATCGGCAAGTCCGGGGTTTGCCAAGTGGATGCATTGCCGGCAAGAACAGGCAAGATTTCTGGCTACCGTGACATTCTTGTCTCAACAACACAAGCATCCTTGATCTCCTTGAAGAAATCCTTGGAAAAAAGAGATCTCGTGGCTGTGCATAGGGAAATTCATGCCATGAAGGGGGCATTTGCAGTGGCAGGGTTCAATGACATAGTCCAGGCGCTTGATAGGATTTCTTCTCTTGTCAATGCGCGAGATTTTCGAGCGGTCGATGTGGAGCTCGTGAATTTCATGGACGTTCTGAAAGATTTGTGAGAAAGGTTGAAAGCCGGCTGGTGTCAGGTTATTCATATTTACGCACCATGGACTATAAAAAATACCTGAAAATATCCGTATTGTTGGCGGACGATCATCCTGGGATAATATCAGGTGTCAGGCATGAATTGTCTGGTGAGTCAGAAATTGCATTGAATGGGAGTGTTTCAAATTCAACCGATCTGATTCAAAAGCTGGAAGAGGGAGGTTTTGATGTGCTTGTATCCGATTACTCCATGCCGACCGGGCAATATGGAGATGGACTGCATCTATTCGGTTATATATCGAGAAGATTCCCAAAATTGGGTCTGGTGGTCCTGACCATGCTGGATAACTCGGCAATACTCCAGGCTCTGGGTCGTGTCTCGAACATCAGTATTGTCAGCAAGGCCGATCCGGTGCTGCATCTTGTTCCCGCAATCCACGCGGCATTCACTGGCGGAGTTTATTTTTCGCCAGCCATCGCCGAGCGGCTGGAAAGAGGTGGTGCGGGCGGGCTGGGTGGAGTGCAGGGGGAGAGAAGAGTGCCTGCCGAGCTGAGCCCCAAGGAGTCCGAGGTAGTGCGGTTGTACGCTGCTGGCCTGCGCATTGATGAAATTGCAGCCAAGCTCAACAGGAGCAAGAAGACCATCAGCACGCAAAAAGTCAAGGCCATGCAAAAGCTCGGCATAGAGCGAGACATAGACCTTATGAAATATGCCTTGGAATGTGGGTGGGTGACATCATCGAGATCTCAATGATGCATGTTCATTCCGCCTTCAGTGCCTGTATGTCCTGGATGACTGCTTCAAGCTGGAGCTCCAGCAGCGAGAGCGAATGTCTGTGATATGCCAGCCCATCATGGCCCATGCGGCTTTCCAGGTCGGCGCACCGTATTGACAACTCGACCAGATCAAAGAATCTCAGTGAGCCAGACAGGTTGTGAAGCTCTCTTTGCACATCTTTGCAGTTTGGGCTGGATTTGATGGTTGCCAGAGAAGAGCGCGCAGATTCCAGGAAGGCATTTCTGATGGGTGGCGCAATTTTCTCGAAATGGACGACTTCGTCAGTCGGCAGGAGGCTGTCGGGGTTGGGATGCGTTGAATGGATCGCCATCGTCAGCGCATCAAAAATCCCCTGCGGTGAATGCCAGGATACCGCGATGATGCGGGCATTGATCACTCTGGGCTGCATGGGATGGCTGGCTTCACATTCGATGATGCGTGCCGCTCCTGCCACCAGGCGGTTTTCGTCCTTGGCATTCCATGAAGTCTTCGGCCCGCACAGCACGACAACGTGGAACTTCTGTAGCCGATCCTGGCGAATCGCGGTGGGATGGCGGCATGCCGTGGTCACCAAACCCCACTCCTTGAGCAAAGGGAGCAGATGGGTGTGCTGATCGTCGCATGACGAGATGAACAGAATCTGCTGTCCTGAAAATGGCAGATGGGGCCGCAAGAGTGCATCTGCGACAGGTGTCGTTCCAAAGGCGGTCGGTAGCTTGTCAGGACGGCGTGCGGTGGGGGCACTGTCCGGGGCGGAGATCTGTTTTGTCATGGAAGGCCGAACGTCGGGGGCCGGTCTCTACAGCGAGAAATTTCAAGATGCAGATCAGGCCGACTGATTGAACCACGGCATCCATCCACAGTGCATGTCTAAGGGCATGTGCGCGTGCTTGCCGCGATTGCACGGGGCCAGGCCTGGGCAATGCCGCCCTGCAGAAGTGCAGGCACGCCAATTCAGGTGCACGTTCCAGGTGGGGCCAGAATGAAAAAAGCCTGCAAGTGACTGCAGGCTGTTTTCATGGAGGCGTTTATCCAGGGCTTCAGATGGCGAACTGGGCGCGATCCTTGTCCTTGATCCAGGCGGGCGGCTTGCCGCGTCCGGTCCAGGTGTCACCTGTCTCTGGATTGCGGAACTTGGGGGCCACGGTGGAGGAGGCGCGGCGTGCCGTGAAAATGTCGTCGGCTGTCAGGCCGTAATCCTGAACCAGACCGCGAATCTTGGCGATCACATCACTGACTTCTTGCTTGCGTGCTGTCTGGATCTGGGCCTCAAGTGCTTCGCGCTGCGCCAGAAGTTCTTTGTATGTGTTGCTCACGGTAGTTTGCCTTTCATGGATTGAAGCGCGAATATTAACTGTTTTTTAAGAACCGGTTTGCATGCTTTCGATTATTTCCCCCTATGACCACCATTGCCCGTCCCGAATGCGTTCAAACTGCCAGGTAAACCTTGGTTAAAGAGCCGTTGCGCAGTATGGCGCTGTATGTTCTGCGGGTTTTCAAAATCCTGTGCACCCTCGCTTTCGGGCTGGGCGGAACTGGATAAGCCGTGACTCCGGGTTCTTGGCCGGCGGTGCTGGTATTGAGCGATGCAAGGGCCGCGCTTTACCCAAACTCCGGTGCGGATTCGGAATCCTTCAAGTCCAGTCTGTACGCTGCTTGCCAGATGAGATGCGAACAAATCAGAGGGTGTGGCCGTCCCGTCGACGTGCCTTGTGCAAGCGTCTGGATTTTTCTGTGCAATGCTGTTTATTTGTACAGTATGATGCAGTCATGAGCATCGATCAGATCGCCTTCGCACTCCCCGCAGCCCTTGCCGTCTGGCTGTCCCAATCCCGTTCCGCCGCGCTTCGGCGATGGGCCTGCCTCTTCGGCCTGGGGGGCATGCCGTATTGGATTTACAGCGCGCTGTCTGCCGGGCGCTGGGGCATGTTGGCCTTGGCCTGCGTGTTTGCGCTGGGGTGGCTTTGGGGGCTGTGGGTGCATTGGCTGACTCCCCGGCGGCGTGTGGCCATGGATTCGGGCCTTGGCACGATCCAGATCACACCGGGCACCCGCTGATGCTTGGGGTGGCAGCCAGCAGCCTTGCGTGGTGCCGATCCTGCAGACGAGCAGGTGTTTTGCAGGCGCTGCGCATGATGCATTCGTGAATTTCAAGCGTTCTCACTGGAATTTGATGCAGGTAAAAGCCGAGTGTTTTGCTGGGTTGGTGTGATTTTCGAGCCGACGCGTTGAACGCCTGGACGGGCTGCGATCTCTATGCCCGGCCGTGCATGGCTGAAAGATCCGGACGGAAATTGCTGCAGCGTGTCCTGCCCTCCTGTGCACTGCGGTGGTGCACTCCTTTTCGCTCTTGGTGCAGGCTCACTGATCAGCCTGCTGCGCTGTGCTTTCGTGGATATTTCCGATGGATGAGTTTGGTCTTGTGCATAAAAAGCCACGGAAATCCGCAGTCTGTGCGGGTGCCGGGATGGCAGCACGCTGGCAGCGGCGAGCAAGTGCGAGGCATAGAATCGTTTGCATACAACAGGCAGCCAGCCATCCGACTTGCCTCTAAAAACCACGTGAAATAGCCCACCCCGCCGGCGGTGGGCTTTCTTTTTCGGGCCCTGCTGCGGCGTGCCTGACGCCTGATTTTTCAGTGCGCACCTATGGTTTGCACCTGTTGTCAACCACAAGGTTTGCATACGATGAAATTCACTCTCAACCAACAAGAGGTCGAGATCCAGGGCGTGAGCCCTGAGACGCCGCTGCTTTATGTGCTGCGCAACGACATGCAGCTCAACGGTCCCAAGTTCGGCTGCGGCCTGGGCGAATGCGGCGCATGCGCCGTGCTGATCGACGGCAAGGTGGCCCGCTCCTGCTCCGTTCCCGTGAGCGTGGTCCAGGGCATGAAGGTCACGACGCTGGAAGGCCTGTCCCAGGATGCGACCCAGGCCGAGCACGCCCGCGTGGCGCGTGACTGGGAAGCCGCCCATCCGGCCGCCGTGCCGGGGATGCCTGCCGGCAAGCCCGCAGCCGATGCACAGGGCAAGGCCGTCTACCGACTGCACCCCGTGCAGCAGGCTTTCATTGACGAGCAGGCCGCCCAGTGCGGCTACTGCACCAACGGCATGGTCATGGCCCTGGTGGCCTTGTTCGACCACAAGCCCACGGCCACCGACGAGGAAGTCACCCAGGCCCTGTCCGGCCACCTGTGCCGCTGCGGCACGCATGTGGAAATCATGCGTGCGGCTGCTCGCGCCCGCGTGCTGATCGCCCAGGGAGGTGCAGCATGAGTGCATCCAACCCCCTTCAACTGACGCGCCGCAACCTGCTCAAGCTGGGCGGCATGGTCATGGTCAGCTCGGTGGCGGCCGCTGGCCTGGTGGCTGAAAGCACGGGTACGGCGCCCGCCGTGGCCGGCGCCTTCCCCATTCCCCCCATTGACCGGGTGAGCAGCTTCATCGCCATTGGCGCGGACGGCAGCGTCACGGCCTACCACGGCCACGTGGACCTGGGCACGGGCATCCGCACCTCGCTGGCGCAGCTGGTGGCCGATGAGCTCGATGTGGAGTTCGAACGCATCACCATGGTTCTGGGCCACACGGGCCGCACGCCCAACCAGGGCCCGACCATTGCCAGCAACACCATCCAGGTGGATGCCATCCCCATGCGCAAGGCCGCCGCGCAGGTGCGCCAGCTGCTGCTGGGCCTGGCTGCCGAGAAGCTGCAGCAGCCCGTGTCCGCACTGACCACGTCCAAGGGCGCGGTGGTGGCCAAGGGCGGGCGACGCATCGGCTACGGCGAACTGGCCCAGGGCCAGGACCTGAACATTGCGCTGGACAAGGAAGTGCCGCTGCGCACCGGCGGTTTCAACTACATCGGCAAGTCCGTGCAGCGCGTGGACATTCCGGCCAAGGTGCTGGGCGCGCTGGCCTATGTGCACGATGTGCGCGTGCCGGGCATGCTGCACGGCCGCGTGGTGCGCCCGCCCTATGGCGGTGCCGATGCGTCGGCGCCGCTGGGCAGCAGCCTGATCTCGGTGAACGAACAGTCCGTGGCGCATCTGCCGGGCATCGTCAAGGTAGTGGTGCAGGGCGATTTCGTGGGCATCGTGGCCGAGCGCGAAGAGCAGGCCATTGCCGCCATGCGCCAGCTGGAGGTGAAGTGGAAGGACTGGGCCGGCGTGCCCGACCTGTCGCTGAACGCCATGCACGACACCCTGGTCAAGCACGAGAAGACCGACCGCATGCTGCGCGAGGACGCG
This sequence comes from Delftia sp. 11MD, assembly GCF_050907895.1. NCBI lineage: Bacteria > Pseudomonadati > Pseudomonadota > Betaproteobacteria > Burkholderiales > Comamonadaceae > Delftia > Delftia sp. 11MD. The sequence goes on from NZ_CP194333.1 coordinate 3,054,539, forward strand.
GGCATTGACGAGGCCTTCTCGGACGCCAAGAAGGTGATCGAGGCCGACTACGTCTGGCCCTACCACCTGCATGCCTCCATCGGCCCGTCCTGCGCCGTGGCCGAGGTGTCCGCCAGCCAGATCCAGGTCTGGACCGGATCGCAGAACCCGCACGACGTGCGCAAGGACATCGCCACGCTGACCGGCATGGCGGCCGACCAGATCAATGTGACGCGCCTGGAAGCCTCGGGCTGCTATGGCCGCAATTGCGCGGACGACGTGGCATCCGACGCCGTGCTGCTGTCGCAGGCCGTGGGCCGCCCGGTGCGCGTGCAGCTGATGCGCGAGCAGGAAGCCGCCTGGGAGCCCAAGGGCACGGGCCAATTGATCCGCGTGCGCGGCGGCCTGGACGAGAACCATGCCGTGCTGGGCTATGAGCTCAAGACCTGCTACCCGTCCAACGACGCGGCGGCCCTGGCCCTGATCCTGACGGGCAAGGTGCCCAACAAGCCCAAGGTGCTGCAGATGGGCGACCGTACGGCCATCCCGCAGTACGAGTACCCCAAGATGCGCGTGGTCTCGCAGGATGCGGCGCCCATCGTGCGCGCTTCGTGGATGCGCGGCGTCTCGGCCCTGCCCAACGTCTTTGCCCATGAATGCTGGATCGACGAATGCGCCTACCTGGCCGGCGAAGACCCGCTGGCCTACCGCCTGCGCTACCTGAAGGACCCGCGCGCCGTGGCGCTGACGCACGCCGCCCGCAAGCAGGCCGGCTGGCAGGACGGCCCGGCCCACCGCAACCCCGCGCCGGCCGACCAGCGCCTGGTCAAGGGCCGCGGCTTTGCCTACGCCCGCTACTACCACAGCAAGTTCCCCGGCTACGGCGCGGCCTGGGCCACCTGGATCTGCGACGTGACCGTGGACCGCGAGACCGGCGTGATCAAGGTGGACAAGGTCTTCGTGGCCCATGACTGCGGCGAGATGGTCAACCCGGCCGGCGTGCGCCACCAGGTGCACGGCAACATCATCCAGTCCACCAGCCGCGTGCTCAAGGAGTACGTGACCTTCGACAGCAAGGGCGTGACCTCGCTGGACTGGGGCGGCTACCCCATCCTGCGCTTTGACGAGCTGCCCGAGATCGACGTGCAACTGGTCGAGCGCCCCGGCGAAGACCCCATGGGCGCGGGCGAATCGGCCTCCGTGCCCAGCGCCGCCGCTGTCTCCAACGCCGTGTTCGACGCCACCGGCGTGCGCCTGCGCGAAGTGCCGTTCACCCCGGCACGCGTGCTGGCCGCACTCAAGGCAAAGGCTGCCGATGCAGCCCCGGCCGACAAGGCACAGAACTGAGAGCGGAGGACCGGAACATGCACACACTCAAGAAAATCACCCTCGGCGTGGTCGGCCTGGCCGCCGTGGCCGGCGCCGCCTTCTGGCTGGCCACGGGCCGCAGCGAGATCGCGCCCCTGCAGCAGATCCCGGTGCAGGAATTCAGCCAGCAGCAGATCGACCAGGGGCGCCGCCTGGCGCACATGGGCGACTGCGCGGTCTGCCACACGGCACCGGGCGGCCAGCGCAACGCAGGCGGCCTGGCCATGCCCAGCCCCTTCGGCACCATCTACTCGACCAACATCACGCCCGATGCCGAAACCGGCATCGGCCGCTGGTCGTACGAGGCCTTCGAGCGCGCCATGCGCCATGGTGTGGACCGCGAGGGCAACTACCTGTACCCCGCCTTCCCGTACACGGCATTCACCCGCGTGACCGATGAGGACATGAAGGCGCTGTATGCCTTCCTGATGACCGAGCCGGCTGTCTCCAACCAGGCACCCAAGACCGCGCTGAACTTCCCGTTCAACGTGCGCCGTGGCCTGGCCCTGTGGAATGCGCTGTACCTGGAGCCGGGCGAGCAGCCCGCGCCGGCCAACCAGTCGGGCGAGTGGATTCGCGGCGCCTACCTGGTCGAAGGCCTGGGCCACTGCGCCGCCTGCCACTCGCCGCGCAACCAGTTCGGCGCCGAGAAAAAGGGTGCCGACCACCTGGCTGGCGCCTTCATCGACGGCTGGGATGCGCCCGCGCTCAACGACAAGGCCGTGGCTCCGCTACCCTGGACGCGCGAGGACCTGGTCCGCTACATGCAGACCGGTTTCTCGGAGCGCCACGGCGTGGCCGCCGGCCCCATGGCGCCCGTGATCGAAGGCCTGTCCCACCAGACGGCCGAGGACATCAACGCCATGGCCACCTACCTGATGTCGTACCGCAAGCCTGTGGCCGATGCCGCTGGCACGGGTGACGCCGAGGCGCTGGTGAAGGAAAAGACCGAGGTTGCCAAGCTGCCGGTCGACGCCCAGGGCTATCGCCTGTACCAGGGCGCCTGCATGGCCTGCCACCGTGCCGATCCCAGCGGCGTGCTGGCCGGCAGCAGCTTCGGGGTGCGTCCCCAGCTGTCGCTGAACACCAACCTGTACAGCGACTCGCCGACCAACGCCATCCATGTGGTGCTCAACGGCATCACGCAACCGGCGCGCCCGCAGCTGGGCACCATGCCCGCCTTCCGCCACAACCTCAGCGACGATCAGATCGCCACGCTGCTCAACACCATGCGCAGCCAGTACGGCCTGCAGCCATGGCCCGGCCTGAGCGACAAGGTCAAGGCCCTGCGCGAGGAAACACGCCCCGGCAAGGTGGCGGCGCACTGAGCCTGCGCTGCGTCATCTGCGCAGCCTGTGTGCTGCGCTAGGATGGCAAGGGACCGCTGTTCCCACAGCGGTCCCTTTTTTTATGGTGACCCGCAAGATGACAAGCCCCATGCCCGACCCCATGCCTGAGCCCATGCCCAATTTCCCCCTGCTGACCGACACCAACCGCCAATGGCTTGATGCACGAGCCCAGGCGCTGGATGCCGGCAACGGCGAGGCCACGGCCGCCGTCGTGCCCTATCTGGCCGAAGCCGGATTGCTGGGCCACGGCTTGGCTGATGCCTTGGGCGGGCAGGGCGGCAGCGCCGGCGATGCCATCGAGGCGATTGCCCAGGTGGCCACGCACTCCATGTCCGCCGCCTTTGCCTTCTGGGGCCAGCGCGTGCTGATCGAGATGCTGGCGAACACCGGCAATGCGGCCCTGCGCGAGCGCTGGCTGCCCGCGCTGCTGGCGGGCGAGGCGGCCGGTGCCTCGGGGCTGTCCAACATCATGAAATTCCTCAGCGGGCTGGAGGCACTCAATATCCGCGCCACGGCCCGGGAAGGGGGCGGCTGGCTGCTCAACGGCAGCGTGCCCTGGTGCACCAACCTGCGCGGGCCGCGCTTTCTGGCCGCCATTGCCGTGGCGCGTGACGACGGCGCGCCGCCCATGATCGTGGCCCTGCCGTCCGACCGGCCGGGCCTGGAGCGCTCGCCGGATCTGGAGTTGATCGCCCTGCGCGGCACCAACACCGCCGCCTTGCAACTCAAGGACGTGGCCATCACCGAAGACGATTTGCTGGCCGAGCGCGCCGGCGGATTCCTGCCGCGTGTGCGGCCGGCCTTCCTGGGCATGCAATGCGGCCTGTCCATCGGCCTGGCGCGCGCGGCCTGTGCGCAGGCCGCCTCGCGCATGGGGCAGGGCGGGCATGTGCTGCAGCAGCCGCTGGACGATACCCGCAGCCATCTGGAGCAGGCGGTGGCGGCACTCAAGGCCGGTGTCGAGGCCGGCGATTTCGTGGAGGCGCCCGAGCGGCTTTTCGCGCTGCGCCTGGCCCTGCACGACTGCGTGCAGCAGGCCATGCAGCTGGAGCTGCAGACGGCCGGTGGCCGTGCCTACAGCCTGGATGCGGACGATGGCTTTGCCCGCCGCTGGCGTGAATCGGCCTTCATCCCCATCGTCACGCCCAGCGTGATCCAGTTGCGCGCCGAGCTGCAAAAACTGCAAAAGCTCGGCGCCTGACGGCTCAGCCCGCCTTGGCTGCGGGCTGCAGCGCCGGCTCCAGCGCCGTGTCCAGCAGCAGCAAGGCGGTTTGCACTGCAGCCAGCAGCCGCTGGCGCGGCACGCCATCGCGGGCTTGCACGGAGATGCCGTGCAGTTGCGTGGCATAGAAATCCCCCAGCGCCTGCACATCGGTGCCGGCGCGCAACTCGCCCTCATCCAGCGCGCGCTGAAGGCGGTCGATCAGGGACTGCGTGCGCAGGCGGCGGTGTTCGGCCAGCCAGGCGGCGACTGCCTCGTTTTCCTCGGCGCAATTGGTGGCGGCGGTGACCACCATGCAGCCCAGCGGATGGGCATCGTCCGTGTAGGTGGCCACGGCATCGCGCAGCACGCGGGCCAGGGCGTCGCGCACGTGCGGCTCCTGGGCCATGGCGCGGTCGGCAAAGCCGCCATCACCGGCCTCGTAGTGCTGCACGGCCTCGCGGAACAGGTCCTGCTTGCTGCCGAAGGCCGCATAGATGCGCGCTGACGCAATGCCCAGCGCCTGCACCAGGTCGGCCATGGACGTGCCCTCGTAGCCGCGCCGCCAGAACGCCAGCATGGCGCGCTCCAGCGCCTGGTCTCGGTCAAATTCCCTGGGTCTTCCGGCCATCTTCCTCATCCTTGTCAACAGTCAGGGCGGCATCTTAGCGGCGCCTTGATGCTGTCTTGCATCGGCTTCGCAAAAGCAGCCGCGTTGGCGTGATACTATTCTTTGTCGATCAACAAACAATAGCTCAACGCAAGGAAATCACATGCAGACCATCAAGGGCCCCAGCCTTCATCTGGCGCAATTCGCCGACAACAAGGCACCGTTCAATTCCCTGGAAGACATCGCACGCTGGGCAGCCGGCGTGGGCTTCAAGGGCCTGCAGATTCCCGCCTGGGACCAGCGCCTGTTCGACGTGGCCACGGCCGCCAGCAGCCAGACCTATTGCGACGATGTCAACGGCATGCTGGCCTCGCACGGCCTGGTGGCCAGCGAGCTGACCACACACATCTTTGGCCAGCTCGTGGCCGTGCACCCGGCCTACGACGCCATGTGCGACAGCTTTGCGCCCGAGGCGCTGCGCGGCAATCCGGCCGCACGCACGGCCTGGGCGCTGGAGCAGCTCAAGCTGTCGGCCCGTGCATCGCGCCGCATGGGGCTGAGCGACATGGGCACGTTCTCGGGCTCGTTCGCCTGGCCCTATCTGTTCCCGTTCCCGCAGCGCCCGGCCGGCCTGATCGAAACCGCCTTCGAGGAGCTGGCGCGCCGCTGGCGCCCCATCCTCGACGCCTGCGACGAGCAGGGCGTGAACCTGTGCTACGAAATCCACCCCAGCGAAGACCTGCACGACGGCACCAGCTTCGAGCGCTTCCATGAGCTGGTGGGCCAGCACGCGCGCTGCAAGATCCTGTTCGATCCCAGCCACTTCGTGCTGCAGCAGCTCAACTACCTCGACTACATCGACATCTACCGCGAGCACATCCGCATGTTCCATGTGAAGGATGCGGAGTTCCTGCCCAGCGGGCGCCAGGGCATCTACGGCGGCTATTCCTCGTGGCTGGAGCGGGCAGGGCGCTTCCGTTCGCTGGGTGACGGGCAGGTGGACTTCAAGGCCATCTTCTCCAAGTTCGCCCAGTACGACTACCAGGGCTGGGCCTCGCTGGAATGGGAGTGCTGCCTCAAGGACCAGGAAGACGGTGCGCGCGAGGGCGTGGACTTCATCAACCGCCACATCATCCGCGTGACCGACAAGATCTTTGACGACTTCGCCGGCGCCCCCGTGGACAAGCGCCAGATCAACGCCATGCTCGGCATCGCCTGAGCACGCCCGCAGCCAAAGAACCTCAAAAAGAATCCAACAATGAACGCTTTCACATCGAACGCCCTGCGCAAGCAGGAAGACCAGGCCTGCGGGTTCTCGCACGACTACGTGCGCATCGACGGCCGCCGCATCCACTGCATCACGGCCGGGCAGGGCGCGCCCGTGCTGCTGATCCCGGGCTGGCCCCAGACCTGGTATGCCTGGCGCCATGTCATGCAGGCGCTGGCGGCGCAGGGCTTCCAGGCCATTGCCGTCGATCCGCCGGGCACGGGCTTTTCCGACCGGCCCGACACCGGCTACGACACGGGCTCCATTGCGCTGACCCTGCACCGCACCATGCTGGCGCTGGGCCATGAGCGTTACCAGGTCGCCGGCCACGACGTGGGCATGTGGGTGGCCTATGCGCTGGCCAGCGACCAGCCGCAGGCCGTGCAGTCCCTGGCGCTGACCGAGGCCGTGATCCCTGGCCTGGCGCCCGAGCCCAGCATCTTTGCGCCGCCCGAGCAGAACATCTTCCTGTGGCACTTCATGTTCAACCAGCTGGCCGACCTGCCCGAGACCCTGATCGCGGGGCGCGAGCGTGCCTACCTGGAATTCATGTTCAACCGCTGGTCGCTGCGGCGCGACCGCGTGGCCGTGGACGTCTATGTCGATGCCTATGCGGCGCCCGGTGGCCTGCGCGGCGGCTTTGCCTACTACCGCGCCATTCCCGAAACCATCCGCCAGAACCGCGAGCGTGCGCTGCGCCCGCTGGCCATGCCCGTGCTGGCCATTGGCGCCGAGCACGCCACGGCCGATGCGCCGCTGGCCACGCTGCGCGGCCATGCCGATGACCTGTCGGGCGTGATCGTGCCGGGCTGCGGCCACTTCATCATGGAGGAAGCCGCCGAGCCCTTCATCGCCGAGCTGCTGCCCTTCCTGCAAAGGACGCTGTGACCATGGGCCTGGACGCTGACATTGCGCGCTATCTCGCCGAGCTGGCGCAGGCAACCCAGGCCGTGGCCCCGCCCACGCAGCCCACGCTGGCGGCGCTGCGCGAGGCCACCGACGCCGGGCTGCGCGCCCTGCATGGCCCGGCCGAGGCCGTGGCCCGCACCGAAGACTTCACGCTGCCCGCGCGCGACGGTGCGCCGCTGCGCGTGCGCATCTACCGGCCGCTGGCCTCGGACACACCCACGCCCCAGCCCGCCCTGGTCTTCGCCCACGGCGGCGGCTGGTGCCTGGGTTCGCTGGAGGTCTACGACAACCCCTGCCGCGCACTGGCCATGGCAACGGGCGCCGTCGTGGTCTCGGTGGACTACCGGCTGGCGCCCGAGCACCGCTTTCCCGGGCCGCTGCATGACTTCTGCGATGCCATTGCCTGGACCTTTGGGCAGGCCGATGCGCTGGGCCTGGATCGCAGGCGCATCGGCGTGGCCGGAGACAGCGCGGGCGGCAACCTCGCGGCCGCAGCCTGCCTGCTGGCGCGGCAGCAAGAAGGCTGGGGAGAGGCGGGCGCACCGGCCATCGCCCACCAGCTGCTGCTGTACCCGGCACTGGACGCGGCCATGGACTCGCCGTCGTTCCTCCAGTTTGGAGAGGGCCACTACCTCACGCGTGCGGCCATGGAGTACTGCTATGGCGCGTACCTGGGCGATGCGGCATCGGGGCGGCACGAACTTGTCTCTCCGCTGCGCGCGGACCACGTGGCAGGCCTGCCGCCTGCCACGGTGATCAGCTGCGAATACGACCCGCTGCGCGACGAGGCCGAAGCCTATGCGCAGCGGCTGGCGCAGGCCGGTGTGGCGGTGCAGGCCGTGCGCCTGCCCGGCATGGTGCACGCCTGCATGCACATGCTGGGGCTGGCGCCGGCATCACGCCGCCTGTTTGACGAAGCGGGTGTCGCCGTGCGCCAGGCTTTCGGCACGGCCATCGGCTGAGGGTTGCGGGGTGCAGGTCAGGTCAGGCCTGCGCCAGGAACACGGCCACCAGCGCATTCGCATGGCCGTGCCCCATCTGGTGCTGGGCCTTGAGCCAGCCCACCAGTTCCATGTGCTTGCGGGTGTCCTGCTGTTGCAGCAGGTCCATCCAGTGCGCAATCGGCTGGCCGTAGGTCTTCTCGATGGAAGGGAAATACGAGGCCGGTCCCTTGACCTTGCTTGTCTCCGTCATGGCGCTTGTCCTTTTTCTGTGATGCGGGTGGCAGATTGTGCCGCTGGCGCTGTCCGGGCCGGCAGGCGGGGTCAGGTCAGGAACAGCACATCCTTGTGCTGCGGCGCAGGGGGCAGCACCTCGCCGGTCAGCTCGCGCAGCGTGGCCTCGATCATCTGCGACATGGCGTCCAGCGCCAGGTCGTTGGGTGCCGTGCCGAAGGGCTCCTCCAGCTCGGCGCCCAGTGCCTCCAGCGCGAAGAAGGTGTAGGCGATGAAGGCCACGATCACCGGCGTCATGAAGCCGATGGAATCCACCAGGCCGAAGGGCAGCAGCAGGCAGTACAGGTAGATGGTGCGGTGGATGATCACCGCGTAGGTGAAGGGGATGGGCGTGCCCGCAATGCGCTCGCAGCCGCCCAGTGCCTCGCCCAGCTTGCACAGCGGCGCCTCCATGGTGGGCACCAGCACCGGCTGCAGGCTGCCGTCTTGGCGGCGCGCCTGCAGCCATTCGCCGGCCATGAGCAGCAGCACGGCAGGCTTGAAGCGCGCCGTGGCCAGGCGTTCGCAGTCGGCGGTGGGCAGCAGGCGGCGCATGTCGGCCGCGGCATCGGTGCCGCGCAACTGGTGGCGTAGCGCATGTACGAAGGCCGCCAGAACCAAGGCCAGCGCCTGGGCGTGCTGCGGTGCGTCGGTCAAGGTCCGGGCCTGGCGCACCAGGGAGCGCGTCTCGTTGAGCAGGGTGCCCCACAGCGTGCGCGCCTCCCAATAGCGCGCGTAGCTGGTGCTGTTGCGAAAGCCCAGGAAGATGGCCAGCGTGAGCCCGATCAGCGAAAACGGCACGAAGTTCAGCGGCACCTTCCAGGCGAACAGCTGGCCGTGCAGGGCCGTGACCAGCACGGCGAACAGGGTGGCGGCCATCAGCTGGGGCAGGATGTCGGGCAGCACCGAGCCGCGCAGCACGAAGAGCATGCGCAGCCAGTGGGGGCGGGGCCGGATGATCATGAAAGCTTGTTCCGTGATGGAAAAGAGGGCGCAAGAGGGGGCAAGAGGGCGCAGCAGCCCCGCAACTCTAACCGCCCCGCGCAGTCAGTGCGCCACCTGTGCGCCACCCTGCACGCGCTGGCTGCGGCTTCAAAGATCGCTGCCGTGGCTGCTGTGGCTGCCGTGGCTGTCGTGGTTGCCGTCTGGCTGGAGAAGGGCCTGTGCCGTGACCGCTGCTGCCTGCTCCGCCTGCCATGCCCTGCGCATGGAAGAGGGCGCCACCGTTGCGCGCGGGGATGGCTGGCTGGTGATGGTGCCCAGGCTGATGAAGCCGGCCAGGTGCTCGCCCTCGCGCAAACCCAGCGCTGAATGCAGGGCCGGGTCAAAACAGCGCTCGCCACTGAGCACGATGGCACCAAAGCCCAAATGGTGGGCGGCATTGAGGAAGTTGCCCAGGGCAGCCCCTGCGGCCAGCCATTGCTCGCGCACGGGAACGCGCGAGCGCAGCTATACAGCGAAATGCGTGCGCAGAATGCTTGCCGAACCTCGCCAGGCGTCAGGCCTTGGTCAGTTCCTGAGGTGCCTGGCCCAGTGTCGCAATCAACTGCCCATACATGGCATCCACGGCCGCCGAGCCCTGCGAGGCCTTGCTGCGCAGGGCCGACACTTCCATGGACACCAGCGGCGGCAGCTCGAAGCCGGCCGGCAGGTTCTGCAGCACCTGCAGGTGCGGGGGCACGCTGCAGCGCGTGAACACCGCCACGGCCAGGCCGCTTTCCACGGCGGCCAGCTGGCCGGCAAGGCTGGAGCTGTGATAGACCACGCGGTGCGCGCGCCGCTGGGCCGCCAGGCTGGACAGCGCGGCCGTGCGCGCCAGGCTGGCGGCCTCGTAGACGGCAATCGGCAGGGGATTCTTCCTCCACACCTCGTGCTGCGGCGCGCCCACCCAGACCAGGGGCTCGTGGAACAGCAGGCGCCCGCGCTGGGGCCTGTCGCGTGAGACCAGGGCCAGGTCCAGCGTGCCGCGCACCACCTGCGGGATGAGTGCGGTGGACTGCTCGCAGGTCAGCTCGATCTCCACGCCCTGGTAGCGGCCCGCGAAGCTGCGCAGCACGGGCGTCAGATAGGTGGATGCGTAGTCGTCCGGCACGCCCAGCCGCACGCGCCCGGACAGGTCGGGGCCGAACAGCGCCTGCTGCGCCTGGGCCTGCAGCTCCAGCATGCGCCGGGCATAGCCCAGCAGCTCGGCGCCTGCGGGCGTGAGCTGCAGATGGCGCGGGCCGCGCAGCAGCACGGGCCGGCCCAGGGTGGTCTCCAGCTTCTTGATCTGCATGCTCACGGCGGCCTGTGAACGGTGCAGCAGCGGCGCGGCAGCCGAGAGCGAGCCCGCATCCACCACGGCCACCAGGGCGCGCAGCCAGTCGATCTGCAGGTCGGGGTGGTTCACGGCATGCTCCATGGATTCGAATATCGAATACTAAACCTGCAAACTATTTGCTTTACGAGAATTTGCTGCCACGAGACGATCGTGGCCATGCAAGACAGAACCCATTCCTTACAGGCCGCATCCCTAGCTTCCGCCGCGACCGCACAAGCCGCTCCCACAGCGCAGGAGACACGCGGCCAGTGGCTGATGATCGCGGGCGGCGTGCTGCTGGGCACTGTCGGCATATTTGTGGAAGAGGCCCGCCAGCACCCGTTGGTCACCGTGCTGTTTCGCTGCGCCTTCGGCGCGCTGGCGCTGCTGGCCTGGGGCCTGGCCACGGGCCGCATGGGGGAGTTGCGCGTGCGCGGCAGGAGCTGGCCGGTGGTGGTGGCCACGGGCCTCCTCATGGTGCTGAACTGGGCGCTGTTCTTTGCGGCCATACCGCTGACCTCCATTGGCGTGGCCACCATCGTGTTCCACATCCAGCCGGTGTGGATCATGCTGTTCGGCACCCTGGTGCTGCGCGAGGCCGTGGCGCCACGGCAGGTGGCGGCCATGCTGGCGGCGTTGCTGGGACTGGTGTTGACCACGGGGCTGCTGGGTGGCGATGTGGCGGCCTGGGGGCCGGACCATGTGTCCGGACTGCTGATGTGCCTGGCCGGTTCGCTGTGCTATGCGGCCGTGACCATCCTGGCCAAGACCGAGAAAGTGGTCACGCCGTTTGCGCTGGCCTGGTGGCAGTGCGCGGTCGGCACCGTGCTGCTGCTGTGGGTGCCGCTGGTTCATGGCTGGCCTCAGGCGCCGTCGTCCTGGGCTTGGCTGGCCGGGCTGGGCGTGCTGCACACCGGCCTGGCCTATGCCATCCTTTTTGCAGGCATGGCCCGTCTCACGCTGGGCCGCATTGCCGTGCTGCAGTACGTCTATCCGCTGACGGCCATCGTGCTGGACTGGGTGGTCTACGGGCGTGCGCTGGGCGCCGTGCAACTGGCCGGTGTGGGCCTGATGGCCGGGGCGCTGCTGGTGGTCAAGGCCCGACAGCTGCGATGAGCCGTGCGGGCGATGAGCCGTGCGGGCCTTGTGCGCAGGGCCTACTCCTTGCCCAGCGCCTTGTACTGTTCGTACAGCTCGTCGGCCAGCCGGCGCAGGGCGCGGCCTATGGCGGCGTACTCGTACTCGTTGAGGTTGGCCAGCGAGGCGCGGCCCGAAGGCCGGTCGGACCCGAAGCCCCGGCCCGGCAGCAGCACGATGCCGGTCTCGTCCGCCACGCGGAACAGCATGTCGCCGGTCGAGGACTGCTGCACGGCCCATTGCGAGAAGGCCTCGCCGTAGAGCCGGCAGGTGACGTTCTGCAGATCGATCAGCGTGTAGTAGTTGACCGAGTTGGGGTTCTCCAGCGGGGGCATGCCCAGCTCGCGGTACAGCGTGGCCTCGCGGCGGCGGATCAGTTGCTTGAGCGCCTGCTTGTAGGCGTCCGCTTCATCCATGAGCGCAAACAGCGAGAACAGCACCATCTGCACCTGTTGCGGCGTGGACAGGCCGGCCGTGTGGTTCAGCGCCACCACGCGGCTGTCGGCCACCAGGCGGTCGATGAACTTGAGCGAGCGCACATCGGGCAGCAGCGAGCGGTAGCGGTGGTCCAGCGCCTTCTTGGCGGACTCGGGCAACTGCGACAGTGCATGGTCGAACACGTTGTCCTTGTGCGCCGCGATCACGCCCAGGCGCCAGCCCGTGGCCCCGAAATACTTGGAGAACGAATACACCAGCAGCGTGTTCCGGGGGCAGACCGAGAACAGGGACTGGAACTCATCGGCAAAGGTGCCGTAGACATCGTCGGTGAGGATCAGCAGGTCGGGCCGCTGCTCGGCCACGATGGCGCGCACGCGGTCCAGGCTGCGCTGGTCCATCTTCACGGACGGCGGGTTGCTGGGGTTCACGCAGAAGAAGATCTTGACGTCCGGGTCCTTGAGCTTGTCCAGCTCGGCGTCGGAGTACTGCCAGCCGTTGTCGGGGTCGGCGTGGATGGGCACTTCCTTGAGGTCGTACTGGGCCAGTTCGGGAATCTCGATATACGGCGTGAACACCGGCATGCCGATGGCCACCTTGTCGCCGGCCTTGAGCAGGCCGCTGATGCGCAGGCTCTCGAAGATATAGGCCATGGCCGCCGTGCCGCCCTCGACCGCGAACAGGTCCACCGACTCGGGCGGCACGGCGCCGCCTGCCATCTCGCGCACGATGTACTGGCGCACGATCTGCTCGCTCACGGTGAGCATGCGCGGCGGCACGGGGTAGTTGCAGCCCAGGATGCCGTCCACCATCTCGTGCAGGAAGGCGGCGGGGTCCAGCCCCAGCTGGTCGCGCACATAGCTCAGCGACTTGCCCAGGAACTTGACGCCCTCCTGGTCGCGGTGCTCGGCGATGAAGCGCTCGAAGCGCCCCTCGATGCCGTCGAGCTTGGCCAGCCCGCCCACGCCCACCGTCATGTAGGAGTACGACAACTCCGACTCCGCCGCCGCGAACAGCCCCAGCCGGAAGAAGGCCCGGCGCGGCGTGGTCGCCAGGAAGTTGGGATTGCCGCGCCCCGCATTGAGCATGAGGCGGTTGGCCTTGCCCGAGGCCACCTTGATCAGTTCGTCCTTGAGTTCGAACGGGCTCAAATTCGCCAGACTCCGATAATCCTTGCTCATTGCGCAGCTCCTTGTGATGGTCCTTGGTGGTCCTTGGGGATCGGTCAGGGGTGATCAGGCAAAGGCGATGACCAGCGGCCCCAGCAATGTGAGGAACACATTGGCCAGCGCATAGGTGATCGCGAACGGTGCCGTGGGAATCGAGTTGCCGGCCTTGTCCAGAATCTCGCCAAACGCCGGGTTGGCGCTGCGCGCCCCCGACAGCGAGCCCGCGAACACGGCCACGTTGTCATAGCGCAGCACGTACTTGCCGAACAGCATGGCGATCAGCAGCGGCACGATGGTCACCACCACGCCCAGCAGGAACAGCGTCAGGCCCTGCTGCATCACCGTGGTCACGGCCTGCTGGCCCGACTGCAGGCCCACCATGGCCACGAAGCCGGCCAGGCCCAGGTCGCGCAGCAGCGTGGAAGCGGCCGTGGGCATGTTGCCGAAGGTGTGCTTGCGGCTGCGCCACCAGCCGAACAGCAGGCCGGCGAGCAGGGCGCCGCCGCCGCTGCCCAGCGTGATGGGAATGGAGCCCAGGCGCAGCACCAGCAGCCCGATCAGCAGGCCCACCGTGATGCCCAGGCCGTGGAAGACAAAGTCCGTCTTGTCGCTGGGAACGATGATGGGGCCCACCGACTGCGCAGCCTTTTGCACATCCTGCGGCGTGCCGAACAGCGTCACCACATCGCCCGGCATGACCATGGTGGCCGGCGCAATCGGCACCGGCGTGCCCGCGCGCATCAGCGCCACCGCATACACGCCGTGCTTGAACTCCTGCGACAGGCTGTCCAGGATGTCCTTCACGCTGCGGTTCAGGTACTGGTTGTTGGAGATGGCCACGTCGCGCCGCACCATCACCACGTCCATGCCCTCGGCGCCCTGCAGCTCCTCGCCCACCGAGGCGCCCAGCGCCACCACGGCCGCGCGCCGGCCCACCAGCAAGATGATGTCGCCGGCTTCCAGCGCCAGGCTGCCGTCCACGCCCACCATCGCGTTTTTGCGCTGTATGCGCTCCACCGTCACCGTGCCGCCGTTGGCGGTGGCGCTGGCCTCCAGCTCCGCCACGGTGCGGCCCGCCTGGCCCACGCGGAAAATGCGGCCCACCAGATCCGGCACGGCCGGTGACTCGCCAGTTCCGTACACGCGCACGCCCTTGAGCAGCTCCTGCTCGGCCTGGATCGCGTCCTCGCGGATCTTGCGGCCCGTCAGCCACTGCAGCACGTTCACGCACATGATGATGGCGCCGAAGGAGCCGAAGATATAGGTCACCGCATAGCCGATGGCCACATTGGCCTGCATGCGCTGCACCTCGTCGGGCGCCAGCCCCAGCTTCTCGATGGCCGAGCCCGCCGTGCCGATGATGGCCGACTGCGTCAGCCCGCCCGCCGCCAGCCCCGCCGCCAGCCCCTTGTCCAGATGGAACACCCGGGCAATCACCACCACCGTGACCAGCCCCGACACGGCCACCACCAGGGCCATCAGGATCTCCTTGACCGACTGCCGCCCCAGCGAGCGGAAGAACTGCGGCCCGCTCTCGAAGCCCACGGCATAGATGAACAGCGCAAACAGCACCGCCTTGATGCCCGAATCAATGGTCACCCCCACCTGGCTGATCAGCACCGCCGCCAGCAGCGACCCCGCCACGCCCCCCAGCTGGAACGACCCGAACCTGAACTTGCCCACCCAGTAACCGAGCGCCAAGGCCGCGAACAGCGCGATTTCCGGAGCCTGATGAAAGATGCTTCTGAGAAAGTCCACAGCCACCTCTGCTTCTAGGTTGAGGTCCACGGCGGTGCAAGGCAACGGAAGCGGCTGCCCCAGGAGGGCAGGGGGCATTGCGTGCGCGTGGACTGGGAAACGGCGAGTCGCTATTGAAAATAGCTATCGAAAATACTTCTGCACAAATGATTGTGACCAAGAAATATTCAATCGAATATGGCTATTTCATTGGCTTCTTTGGGTCAATCCTTGTTGAGAACAGAGCCACTATTCACGACAAAGACCAACGGCAATGTAGGACTGCGCCGTCAGCAAAAGCGGATACATATACAGGCCTGCCTTGCTTGCAGGCCCAGGATTCCAGTTTTTGGATGAAATCTATTGCCCGCCAGCTGAATTCATCAATTACGCATCTCGCGCCCAGATGAGGTGGAGTTCTCCATCCACAAAACCGGCGCTCACCGCTTGCGACTGGCGCAGCCGAAGGGCTCCTGCCGCTTCCGAGGCCATGTAGGAGCCAAGCAGCTTCCTGGCAGCAGCAAGTCCCTTCTCCCACTCGCTTCCCACGGCTTCGTGCGGCAACTCGAAGTGAGGGTCGTCGGACATGAATATGTCATCGCACGCCCAGTCCGGGTCCTGCGGGTCGTAGGTCGGGCAGCCCACAATCTGGAGCTCGTGCGATGTGGGCGAGTCATACAGATTGAAGTGGAATGCCGCGATTCCTTCTGGCAGATCGCCGGACAGTGTTTGGTCGACCCATTGGGAAAATTGCTTTTCAATTGCTTTCATGGTTTCAATATTCTGATGCAATGTGGATCAAAAAATATTTCCATCATATAGGGAAGTCTGAAAGAAAGAATTGATTTGCATGCTTCAAAAAATATCCGGCTCCGGCACAGCCAGCCCAAAGCCCGTCTCCAGAAAATCAAAATCGCATCCCTCATTGGCCTGCAGGATATGGCGGCCGAACAGCCAGCCATAGCCGCGCTCGTAGCGCGCGGGCGGGGGCGTCCATGCGGCGCGGCGGGTGGCGAGTTCTGAGTCGCTGACTTCCAGGTGGATGCGGCGGGCGGGCACGTCCACCGTGATGCGGTCGCCCGTCTTGACCAGGGCCAGCGGCCCGCCCACGGCGGACTCGGGCGAGCAGTGCAGCAGGCAGCCGCCGTAGCTGGTGCCGCTCATGCGGGCGTCGGACAGGCGCAGCATGTCTTTCACACCTTGCTTGAGCAGCCTGGTGGGAATGGGAAGCATGCCCCATTCGGGCATGCCGGCGCCCTTGGGGCCGGCGTTGCGCAGCACCAGGATGTCTTCGCCGTTCACATCGAGATGGGGGTCGTCCACGGCCTGCTTGAGGCTGGGGTAGTCGTCGAACACCGGGGCGCGGCCCGTGTGGCGCAGCAGGTGCGGGGCGCAGGCGCTGGGCTTGATGACCACACCGTCCGGCGCCAGGTTGCCGCGCAGCACGGCCAGCGCCCCTTCGGCGTAGATGGGGCTGGACAGGGGGCGGATCACGTCGTCCTGGTGGACCTGGCTGCCCGCAATGTTCTCGCCCAGGGTCTTGCCGTTGACCGTCATGGCCCCGGTGTCCAGATGCAGGCGGATGCGTTCCAGCAGGGCGCGCAGGCCGCCTGCATAGAAGAAATCCTCCATCAGATAGCGGTCGCCGCTGGGCCGGATGTTGGCGATCACGGGCACGCGGCGGCTGAAGGCGTCGAAGTCATCGAGGCTGACCGGATGGCCCGCGCGCCGCGACATGGCGATCAGGTGAATGATGGCGTTGGTGGAGCAGCCCATGGCCATGGCGCAGGCAATGCCGTTCTCGAAATGTGCGCGCGTGAGCATGCGGGCGGGCGTGAGGTCTTCCCACACCATCTGCACGATGCGGCGGCCGCACTCGGCGCTCATGCGGATGTGGTTGGCGTCGGCGGCCGGAATGGACGAAGCGCCCGGCAGCGCCAGGCCCACGGCCTCGGCAATGCCCATCATGGTGGCCGCCGTGCCCATGGTCATGCAGGTGCCGTGGCTGCGGGCAATGCCGGCTTCCATCTCGCGCCAGGCCTGCTCGTCCAGGCGGCCGGCGCGGCGTTCGTCCCAGAACTTGAAGGCGTCCGAGCCCGAGCCCAGCACCTGCCCCTTCCAGTTGCCGCGCAGCATGGGGCCGGCCGGCAGGTAGATGAAGGGAAGGCCCATGGAGATCGCCCCCATGGCCAGCCCCGGCGTGGTCTTGTCGCAGCCGCCCATGAGCACGGCGCCGTCCACCGGGTGGCTGCGCAGCAGCTCCTCCGTCTCCATGGCCAGGAAGTTGCGATAGACCATGGTCGTGGGCTTGACCATGCTTTCCGACAGCGAGATGGCCGGCAGCTCCAGCGGAAAGCCGCCCGCCTGCAGCACGCCGCGCTTGACGTCTTCCACGCGCTGTTTGAAATGGGCGTGGCACTGGTTGGCATCGCTCCAGGTATTGACGATGGCGATCACGGGCTTGCCCATCCAGTCCTCGTAGCCATAGCCCATCTGCAGCACGCGCGAGCGGTGGCCGAAGGAGCGGAAATCATCGGGAGCAAACCAGCGTGCGCTGCGCAGGGATTCGGGGGAACGTGTCATGGTTGTGGGGCTCCTCAGTAGCTGCCGGCGGTGGATGCGGGCCCTGGCGTGTTCGCGGCCAGCGGCCCTTTCCTGAAGCGCGCCGCCGCCGCATCCAGCCCGTCGCGCAGCAAGAGCGTGTCCAGCGCCACGGCCACGAACTGCGCGCCCAGCTCCAGGCATTCGCGCGCCCGTGCCTCGTCCACCATCAGGATCCCCGGCGCCTTGCCGCAGGCGCGGATGCGGGCGATGGCCTGGTCGATGGCCCGGTTCACCACAGGGTGGCGCGCCTGGCCCGGATAGCCCAGGCTGGCCGACAGGTCGGCGGGGCCGATGAAGATGCCGTCCACGCCATCGACGGCCGCAATCGCCTCTATCTGCTCCAGCGCCTCGGCCGTCTCCACCTGCACCAGCAGGCACAGCTCGTCGGCCGCACGTGCCACATAGTCGGCCGTTCGCCCGAAGTTAGCCGCGCGAGTGGAACCGCCCATGCCGCGCATGCCCTGGGGTGCATAGCGCATGGCGCGCACGGCATCCCGCGCTTGATGCGCGTTCTGCACAAAGGGCAGCAGCAGGGACTGGGCGCCCAGGTCCAGGTAGCGCTTGATCAGCACCGCATCGTTGCAGGCGGGCCGCACCACGGCATGCACGGGCAGGGCGCCCGGTGCGGGCAGGGCGGCGGCCACGGCCTGCAGCTGGCCCAGCATCAGCGGCACGTCGGTGGGCGTGTGCTCGGTATCGAGCAGCACCCAGTCGTAGCCCGCGCCGCCGATCATCTCGCAGACAAAGGGGGAGGGAATGGTGGACCACAGGCCGATCTGCGGGCGGCCTTCGCGCAGCGCGCGCTTGAACGTATTGGCGGGCAGCATGCTCATGGTGACTCTCCTGGAGCTTTTCACTGGACCTGGATGTTTCCCTTGCGCACCACCTCGCTCCAGCGCGCCACCTCGGCGGCGATGAAGCTGGCGGCCTGGGCGGGCGTGCCCGGCGTGGGCTCGTTGCTCATGGCGGCCAGCCGGGCCACCACCTCGGGCTCGGCCAGGAGGGACTGGCAGGCCTGGTTGAGCCGCTCCACCACATCGGCCGGCATGCCCGGCGGCCCCGCCAGGCTGGTCCATGAATAGTTGACGACCTGCGGCTGGCCGGCCTCGGCCATCGTGGGCACATCGGGCAGGGCCGCCAGACGCCGCTCGCCTGCCACGGCCAGCGCACGCAGCTTGCCCGCCTGCGCAAAGCCCACGGCCGAGGTGGCGGGCACGAACAGCAGGTCTGCCTGGCCGCCCATCACATCGGTCATGGCGGGCACATCGCCCTTGTAGGGAACGTTGTTGAAGCTCACGCCGGCCGCCTGGCGCAGCAGCTCCGTCGTCACATGGCTGGACGAGCCAATGCCCGTCAGCGCCACATTCACCGTGCCGGGGCTGGCCCGGGCCAGGGCCACCACGTCGGCCACCGAAGCGATCTTCAGCCTGGGCGAGGCCAGCAGCAGCATGGGCACGCGCCCCAGCATGGCAATGTGCGTGAAATCCCGCCGCGCGTCGTACTTCACGTTGGAATTGACCAGCTGGTTGATGGCGTGCGTGCCCGGCCCGCAAATCACCAGCGTGTAGCCATCGGCCCGCGCCCGCGAAACGGCCTCGGAGGCCAGCGAGCCATTCACGCCGGGCCGGTTCTCCACCACCACGGGCTGGCCCAGGCGCTGCGACAGGCGCTCTCCCACCAGCCGGCCCACCACATCGGTCTGGCCACCGGGAGGGAAGGGAATCACCAGCGTGATCGGCCTGATGGGCCAGGCAGCCTGGGCCTGGGCGTGTGCCGGGGCCAGCATCGAGGCCGGAGCCAGGGCCGCAGCCAGCAGGCGCGCCATGGCGCTGCGGCGGTTGGAGAGCGAAGGGCGCATGGTGGTCTCCTCTTGAATGATTGCGCAATCATTTCAAGCAAAGGCAGCGCTCTCCATTCGGACGTACGAGGGGAAACAATCAGACCGTGCTGATGGACATCATCGTTAACATGACCACGCAATCATCCTCAAGTCGCCTCTCCATCGCCATTCCAGGCAAAGGCCTCGCATGACCCTCCGCACCCTGCGCAACGCCAATGCGCCCACGCTCAAGGACCTGGCCCGCATTGCCGGCGTGTCGCCCATCACCGCCTCGCGCGCGCTGCACCGGCCTGAACTGGTGGCCGAGGCCACGCGGCTGCGCGTGGCGCAGGCCGTGGAGCAATCGGGCTACGTGCCCAACTCCCTGGCGGGCGGGCTGACCTCGCGCCAGACGCGGCTGGTGGCGGCCATCGTGCCCTCGGTGGGTCACTCGCTGTTTTCCGACATGCTCGATGCGCTCATCCACACCCTGGCCGCGCAGCGCTATGAAACCACGCTGGGCATCTCCAGCTATGACCCGGAGCATGAGGAAACCTGGCTGGCCGCCATGCTCAGCCGCCGCCCGGACGGCATCGTGCTCACCGGCACCGAGCACACGGCCCGCACGCGGCGCCTGCTGGTCAATGCCGACGTGCCGGTGGTCGAACTCTGGGACTACCAGCCCCATCCGCTGGACATGGTGGTCGGCTTCTCGCAGGAAGACGCAGGCCGCGCAGCCTTCCGGCACCTGGCCGCCTGCGGCTACCGGCGCCCGGCTATCCTGCGCGCCGACGACAGCCGCGCCGCCCGCCGCGCCCTGGGCTTCACCCGCGCCGCCGCAGAAGCCGGTGCCCCGGTTCCCGCGCAAATCGTCTTCTCGGAAGCCATCCCCCAATCCGGCCGTGGCCGCGATGCCTTGAACGCCCTGCGCGCCCAGGCACCGGAGGCCGATGCCGTCTTCTGCAGCTCCGATGCGCTGGCGCAAGGCGTTCTCTCCCACGCCCACGCGCTGGGCCTGCGCATGCCAGAGGAATTTGGCGTGCTGGGCTTTGGCGACCAGGCCCTGGCGCTGGACGCCTGGCCCGCCCTGTCCACCGTGCGCGTGGACGGCGCCGCCATCGGCCGCCTGGGTGCAGAGGCACTGATTGCGCGCATGGCCGGTGGCGTGGCGGTGGCCGCGCAGGATATGGGGTTTGAGGTGGTGGGGAGGGGGAGTACGCGTGGGCACCAGGATGCGCGCTGAACGCCAGCGTGAGGCGATGGCCGGGCAGCGACAGGAAGACCGGCTTTATCTCAGTATCAGCAAGACGCCGCGCTAGTCCATAACCGGGCCCCAGCCCACGCCCAACAGGCCGGCGCCCAGTACCAGCCAATGCTCGCCGGCAAGGCCGGGCCGGTTCCTGTTCCGCTGCCATGAGCGCGGGCGCCAGGGCGACGGCGGTCCGGCCCGGGCGCCTGCGCCAAGGGTAGGCGTATTACGACGCACAGGAAGGCGTTGGCCCGATGGCTGTACCGAGGGCCACACCGCATCCTGAAGGCGTTACGGACCAAAGCCCCACTATGAACACAGAACTGCTGGAACCCCCACGTACCGAACTGGCCGCTGGCGCAGGCACGCTTGAGCCTTCTTTCCTGCATGTGCCGCTCTACGAGCGCCTGGCCAACCATCTGCCCACCGAACAGGAGCGCCAGGCTGCTGCGGACTTCCTGCACGGCGTGATCGCCGAGACCTCTGCCGATGCCGATGGCCTGCCGGACAACCCGGAGCACCTGACCGACTGGATGCGTGCCAATGTCGAAAAAGTGCACGCCCAGTACCAGGCCTACCTTGCAGAGCGCAAGGCGGGTGCGGCACGCCGCTACTTTGGCAACCGCGCCCATGCCCTGTACTTCCTGCGCAATGTGGCACCTACCAAGCTGGTGGACGGTTCCTGGCTCTACGGCCTGTGCGCGCACGCGGGCAACTCACGCATGTCGGACCTGGTCACCACCTATGTGGAAGAACTGGGCGACGGCATGGCCGACAAGAACCACGTCAAGCTCTACCGGGAGCTGCTGGCCAGGTATGGCCTTGATCCCGTGGAGGACCTGCCCGACGAGCTGTACCGGCAGGGGCTGGTACAGCTGGCGTTGGGCTGGAATGCACAGCAGTTCCTGCCCGAGATCGTGGGATTCAACCTGGGCTATGAGCAATTGCCGCTGCACCTGCTTATCACCGCCTACGAACTCAATGAACTGGGAATAGACCCCTACTACTTCACGCTGCATGTCACCGTGGACAACGCCGACACCGGCCATGCCCGGCGGGCCTGCATTGCCGCCTGGGAGAACGCGCCGCGCATTGACGATGGCGGCGAATACTGGCGCCGCGTACGCGCAGGCGCCCGGCTGGCAGACACAGGCACCAGCACGCTGGACGTGATCAGGTCGTTCGATATCGAAGCTGAGGTGGTGCGCATCCTGGCGCGCAAATCGCCTTCCGGGCATGGCGCGCACTCGGACTTCTGCAAGGTGGCCGGCCGCAGCGTCAATGACTGGCTGTCCCGTCCGCAGGACATGCCTGCCTTCCTGGCCGCGCTGGAGCATGCACGCTGGATACAACGCAACCGGCCTGCGGAGGAAAGCCGCTTCTGGCAGCTGCTGCAGGGCGAGCGGGCAGAGATGTTCGGTGTTTTCTCTCCCTATGAGCTGCAAGTCATTCATGACTGGCTGCGTGGGCCGGCCAGTGCGGATGGCGCCTCCTTCGAATCCGTGGCCGAGCCCGGCAAACCGGCGCGGCGCATGAGCTTTCGCGTGGCCGAGCGCCTGCGCACATCCCGTGGCGCGCGACCCGACCCGGGCCGCAGCGCGCAGGAACTGGACACCGACCTGATGCTCTTCGAGCAGCGCTACCCCACGCTAGATCCAGCGGCCCAGCATGAGTTGCTGGTACAGGCCATGTCACCGGGCCTGCACTGGACGCCCCTGGGCCTGCGCGCCACCCGCCTGTTCCTGGGCCGGTAGGCCATTCGACCCTCTTTACCTACCCGGGAAAAATCATTTGGTCATTGGGCAAGACGGGCTTGCTCCTTGACCCATTCCCGGCTTTTGCCGCGCACACACCATTCTGGGTTTTTGACCCAGTCCATAGAATCTTTATTTGGGTGACCTTCTAGAATATTACAGTGTGTATATCCGAGTTGGGGCATGGCGTAGTACTGCAAAGGTAGTATTGCAAAAAATCCGACAGCGGCAAAAAATATATTGACGCAAGTGGAAGAGAGGAGAATGCATTCCACCTTTTTAAGTGTTTGCTTTTTGAAAGGAATTGCGTTGGCAATAACTGCCACTATCAATGTCAATGGGATTGCCCAGAAGGAGCCTATCATTGGAGATAGTGGTGTTATTCTAACTACTGGTGAAAGATCAAAGAGATCTAGAGTCTCCGGTATAACAATTTCACGGATAAGGTACAAATCGACAATAAGCAGCGCTATGGCAAAAGGAATAACCCAAATAGCATTTTTTCTGTTCTGCTTGACGCGATATTGCATTGTGTATTCCTGGTTGCTAATTTTTGCTGCTGTTTCTGCGCGGCAAGACTGCTTGGTCGTCGATCAATAAAATTGAGCCAATTTTAGTAAATATAGTAACTGCAGCCGTTGCGTTCAAAAGAGTACGGCTGCCTTATTTCCCCAAACGAGCTTGCTCATTGACCCATTTCCGGCTTTTTCCACGCACACACCAATCCGGATTCTTTACCCAGTCTGTAAAATAAATGGTGGGGTGGTCTTCCAGGATATTGCAGCGGGTATAGCCCAGTTTCGGCATGGCATAGTACTGAAGAGGAGTAACTGCAAAAATACAAAAAAACATAATAAAAACTCCAACGGCTATGGCGGATAAAAAAATACGCGTTGGGATTTTAATAGCGTCTTCTGTGCAAGGGACTGATTTTTGTATTGCAATGATAATTCCTGTGATTGAAATTATTGGCACACACAACGCAATTGGAACAAATGGTGTGATTCTTACAGATGGGGCAAGTTTGTTTAAATCATCTACGGTTTGATATAGAGAATATAAAATACTCCAAATTGACATTGTCAGAAGCAGCAGAAAAAGTGGAATACTCCATATTAGTGATTTTCTGATTTCGGTTAAATTTCTTTTGTCCATTTTAAGACTCATCAATTTTTGCGATTGATAGGGGATAGTAAATTTTTAGGATGGTCTTGGGGTATTTCTTTGATCTCTGTTGTTTCATGATTGCCACTCAACTGTTCTGTGGCGAGAGCGTCAGTATTAACGCGGTATATGCCAGAAGGCGTGCTGTTTGTCAAAATTCTTAGTGAGGCAATAACATTTTTCTTTATTTTCCAAATTTTATCTATTTCATTTAAAGCTATCCCGGTAGAAAATACCATTAAGGCCATGGCACCTAAAGAAAAAACAGCAATGGCGGTTACGCTTGCGACAAAAATTCCCGCGCCTATGCCCACCATCGTCGCCAACCCAGCCTTGACCGCCTCCACTCCAATCCCACCCACCAGGTCATGCATGGTCTTCTCGTCGTTGAAGATGAAGTCCAATGTCTCCACGCCGATACCCACAACCAAGCTCAAGATGAAGCCCCCTCTGGCAACGCCCTGAAGTCCGCGCATGCCCAGACCCATCTGGACCATGCGGGGATTGGTGGTGAGAAAGCGCGTGCCCTGCAGCAGATTGCCGCGAAACCCGGCTCGGCCCGTGATGATGATATAGGTGCCCTTGGGAGTCGCCTTGACATAGGTGCGCGCACCGGCAAGGCGCAATGCAATCAGCGTTCTGGTGAACAGGTACGCGTCATTGGCCAACATGGAGGCGGGGATGGTCCAGGGTTTGCCGGCATTGGGGCTGGCCGTCTGCGTCCAATACCGGCCCAGGGCGCTTTGGGCCAGGATGGCGCGCAGGCTGGCCTCCAGGCGCGGGTCATTGCGCGACCTGTCTTGCAGGACGCCTAGGAACTCTTGTGGCGTGAGTACCACCACGTCCACCTGCTGGCTGTCCATGGCGCGGGTGATCTGCCTGTTGAAGGCCTTTTCATAGCTGATATACGGGCGGGTGAGATCTGTGGATGGTGCCATGGCCTGCAAGCGAATGGTTAATGGAATGAATAAGAAAATGGTGGTTTGCCAAATGCCAGAAAAATCACAAACGCAGGCCTACCCTCGGTCCTGTGAGAAATCAGGTCCGATCAAGATGTGAGAGTGGGAATTGCGCGTTCGCAATCATTCCCAAGGCCGATGTCAATCAATGGCCTGGGAATTCCGTTGTGGGAGTCCGGCTATTTGATTTCTTGGGTATCTGGAAGTCAAGCAGAAAGGCTTGTGGCTGATTATTTTCAGATTATTCCTAGATGCATATATGAGATGCACGCCTTGAGTGCAGTCGATATGGACTTGGAATGAGGAAGAGGGCGGTGACAAGGCTTTGCCAGTCAGTGCAGCCATGTGCCTTGGTGGGCCCAGGCCAGCCGGCACCGCCGTGCTGCGGGCCTTTGCGGCCACAGGCACGGCACCGTGGTGATGCGGTCATGAAGACCCGATACAAGGACACCGCGCGCAGCGGGCTGGCGTTCCATATCATCGAGTGCTGCGCGGGCCTGGCGGCGCAGCCCCAACGGCAACAGCCGGCCGCCATCATCCAGCCCGGTCACAACCTCGTATATCCATGACAGCCAGTGAAAAATTGAAGGCCTGGGCACGACGCATCAAGCGCGATGGCGTCACCCTGTGGTTTGCCTGCAAGAGCCCGATGACGCCCTAAAGCCCTGGGCGCCTTTGTGGTCGCCTACGCCCTGAGCCCCATCGACCTGATCCCTGACTTCATCCCCGTGCTGGGCTATGTGGATGACGTCCTGCTGCTGCCCGCGCTGATCTGGCTCACCGTGCGGCTGCTTCCCCCTGCCGTGCTGGCCGACAGCCGCCAGCAGGCCGAGGCCTGGATGCAGACGCAGGGCCGCAAGCCCCGAAGCCGTGCCGGAGTCGCCCTGGTGGTGGGCGTCTGGCTATGCGTTTGCGTGGGGGCCTTCCTTGTGTTCCGAGGGCGCTGGGGTCTTTGAGCGCGGCGCCTCGTTGGCTGAGCTGCGGCGAACGGACAACGTCCAGGATGCGGGCGCTGCACCATAGCGCTGTATCATCACGTCCAGGTGCTGAACACACCTTCACAGGCGGACCGCCACACTCCCGAAAGCAGTGGCTTTTTCACGTCCATACGATTCGTGCGCTTGCGCGCATGCGTTTTATGGCCGGGTAGCGCGCAGCTATACAAGACTCTTCGGGGGAAATCTGCGGGCGGCCCTGTGACCGTGTTCAAGTACCCGGCCACCTCTCTGAACAGGAGGTGTAGTTGGACGAACTCACAGGAGGCCTTATGGCTGCTTTCTTTGCGGGCGTGTCAATGCCCGAACCTTCCCCCAGTCCTTTGCATGGCCCGGTGCTTCTGGCGCATGGGCATTCCTTTCCGTCAGCCGCCAAGCGTGCTCATTGAGGAGTTGCCATGCTGTACTTTCAACTTTCCGAGCCCGAGTACAACAGCCTGCGGCGCGTGCAGGATCAGTTGGGGCTGATTTCCAGTTTGATCATGGGTGCCTACCCGGGGCATGCTTTGGAGCCGGTGACCCCTGGGCAATTACTTGCGTTTATTCAGGCGCAGGAAGAGGCGCTTGAGGGGGTGATGGGGGAGGTGAGCGAGCGGGGGGGGTGAGAGAGGACTGACTGGATGCTGCCTTGGGCGGCCACGCATGAAATGCGTGGCCTTTCTGCGTTGTTTGGTTGCCGCTAGCGGGGTTGGAGTTGGAGGGGATCTATTGAGGACTGATCTCGGCTGTGAATTCAACCGGTCGATGCAACACAATGACTGCACCTGGCGCAAGGAGTGCTGGTCATGAAGCAACGACCACGGATCTACTACACCGAAGCACAGAAGGCCATGATGTGGGATCGCTGGAGCAAGGGCGATACCCTGCACCAGATCGGCAAGCTGTTCGATCGGCCACATACGTCCATTCACAACATCCTGGCTGCGACCGGCTCCCATCGGTCATTGGCCAAGCTCTACGGCATCAATCCCAAGACCGTGGCCAAGTGGCGTGCGCGCACCTCGGTGCTCGACGAGCCCATGGGTCCTCGGGACAGAGCAAGCCGGCATCTTTCTTAAGAGCAAGAACACCTGGCAATTGCGTTACGCAAGCAAGGGCATTTGTCGCTGGACGATCTCATGGGACATCTCCTGGAGACAGCACCCAAGCTCAGCCGCAGCGCCTTGCATCGATGCCTGCAGCGTCACGGAATCAGCCGACAGCCCGCAACACACCTGCCACGAAGGCACGGAAAGTTTGAAGAAACGACGCTGGGCTTCGTTCACATCGACAGCGCTGAAATGAAGATCTCCAGTGGCAAACAGCACATGTTTGTTGCCATAGATCGCGTCACAAAATTCACGCATGTCGCGTTCTTTGACAGGGCCACGAAAGCCAATGCAGCACATTTCCTTCGGCAGGTGCTTGTAGCCTTTCCGTACCGAATACATACCGTCCTGACGGACAACGGCATGGCCTTTACAGGGCAAGAGCGCTTCAGAGGCGGCGTCACCGACACATGCATCGGTCACATCTTCGAGCGCATCTGCAAGTTAAATGGCATCGAGAAAAGGCATACCAAGCCGTATCACCCCTGGACGAACGGCATGGTTGAGCGCATGAACCGGACCATCAAGGAATCCACGATCAAGGCGTACGAGTACGAAGGACTGGAGCAGCTACGGGAGCATGTCCAGGCCTTCGTTCAAAGCTACAACTTCGGCAAGCACTTGAAGGCGCTCAGGTGGAAGACACCATTCCGGGCTATTTGCGAGGCATGGGAAAAGATCCAAGCCGATTTAGACTTCATCCGCACCATCTCACTGTGGGACTGAACATATAAGGCCGAGCTCCTGAGAGCAATTCATGCATATATCGATTAAGGCACTAAGTCGCCACCAGTTCGATAGCCGGCTCGCTTGGAGGCCTCCCTAAGGCTGTCATTGCTCTTGTCGGTCTGCTGAAACTCAAACAACTGCAGAGCCTCGTCCTTTCCCACGGGGATGTGGATTGGGTTGATACTCATGTGATGAATAGCGTGGGCAAGCTGAATGGGAGATCTAAGGTGTCTCAGGAAGTCTTCCGGCGTTGGCTTGTCACCATCCCAAAGATGCGCAATCACTGACGCTGGATCAATGTCACTCAAGCCTGTTTGAGTGAGCTTGCGTGGGCCGATTTCCGACTGTTTGAAAAATCTGGAAATACCACCCTCGTTCGCAAAATGGAGATTGTTCTCCTCAGTGAATTTTGCAAACGGCAGAGAATTTACTACGCAATGCACGATCCGTTTGCCCACCGCCTCGGGCATGTGAACACTCAAGATGTCGGGATGCTTATTGAGCCCCTCGGCCAACCGGTTGACCTGCTTGACGACTTTGCGAATGCCAAGAGAGAAGAAGTAGGTCCGGGCAGGATCGCCGGTGGGAAGGTTACGACTCTTGCACTCAAACAGAAACAAGTATTCCCCCCAGACAAACGCGACATCGTAGTCATATGTCTCGTTATCGCGTGTACAGGTGATCGTCTTGGCCTTTATGCCATTCTGGTTTAAAAGATCAATCATGCTCTTCTCGAAGCGCTTTCCACGAGCGTCAAGGTTGACCTCCAGCATTCCAAGCGTTGACAGAATTATTTTAGGTATCGAAGAGGCTGCGGCAGCTATTGCAAGCAGCAAATAGCTTCCATCCTTTAGTTTGAGCAAAGGCTGATCAAACAGATCGCGGCTGGCCTTCCGGTAGGTTGCATGGCTGATAAAGCTATGGGCTTTGTTGCCTTGGAGGCCTAGGCGCTGCAACATCTCCACGAGTTGAGATTCACTAAATCGCATAGTCAAACGATCTGCGTCGCCTGTTTCCATAGCACTATCCGAGATATTTTGGAGAACCGAGTAGCCGCGTATCCATTCCGAAAAAGTCAGTCCGGCATACTCAGACTGATCGTGTTTGAGATCAACTGATAGCAGTTGGCTGAGGCATTCCGCTGCATGAATCTCCAAAAGTGAGACTGCCTGATTGGGAAAAAGCTTAACTTTACCCTCAGTGCCGTAGACCAATTTTTTATAGTGCGGATTGGTTAAAACGGGTGCCAAATGCTGCTTGAAACGCTCCATTAGTCGCATGTTGGCAGCTTGACTGTAAAGCTCTACATCGTCATCTGCAGGACGAGAATCCCACAAGCCTTTGATCCCAAACTCAGCCCAAGCAGGATCAAGTTCTGCTATCCGAGTCAAAGGAGCCCCCAAATAACGATGTCGCCGCTCAGAAAACTGCCAGTGCCCCCAAGCCACTGCAAGCATCTGTACAGATCCCACTGTGATTTGGTCCTGATTACTCGGCACTGGCAGCGCTGGCAACACAAGAAAGCCCTGGTCGTCATACCATCGATTGATATGAGCCTCCATGCCGAGCGTATTGGCTATAGTCGTAAGCAGGGCCTCGTGAACACCTCCAGGGTGGAATTCGTTTCCACTTGATCCCTGCATGGTTACTTTCCCAAGATCTAGTTCCCCAGTAGCGATGATTTCCTCGTTCATCTGCTTAACTATCAGGCCGTACTCTATATTGGATCGCTCGATCAATGCGGAGACACGAAGTTCCGGAGAAAGATTCGCAGCATCGCTATTAGAAAGTAATTCGAGAATCGAGCAATAGATGCTGTCTATTTGGTTTAAACGGGCTGAGTGTGATCCCACTAGCTCGGCTTGATTCGGAAAGCCCTTTGCATCCAGATAGCCTGCGAGCTTATCAAGTAACTTATCGCGGTTCTTTTGCTTCTTTTGATCATGTCGTTTCAGGACGAGCGCCTCACTGCGCTGCACTAGTCCGACCAGCTTGTCGACGTCCGGCGGAGCCAACATGATGCCTTTCAAGTGATCTTCCAAGGCTTGCCAAGACAGTTTTTCAAGAGCGCTGCTGACAAACGGTTCGCTGAGTTCTATCGTCATTTAAATCCTTAAAAATTGCTTATTTTGGTATCTGCAAGTGGGAAACTCCGATTTCAAGGAGCGAGGAAGAGGTGATCACAACGGTGCCAAATGGCAGTTGTGGACAATCGCCCTATCTGATACGGGCTGAAGGCTGCAGGCAGGGGGCGGATGGCAATGGAGTGCAGCACCATGTAGCTGGTGAGAGCCAATGCGATGCCGGCCCAACAGGGCAGCATGGCGATCAGATCCATGAGGTCTTCTGCCGTGCTGGTCTTTCGTTTTCTTGCCACTCCCGCTCCTCCATCGTTCAAATTGCCGAACATTTTGCAACATTTATGGGTGAGGCGAATTCCTGTGCCAATGGGTGCGGTGAAATCAAGAGAAATTGACATTCACGATGTCTTCTGGCTGGCGATGAATGCGTGCAATGCGCTATTGATTGCATAGCAGGTGGTGTATGCCTGGTCTGCAAAATTCCTTGTCTTGTCATTTGGGGCAATGGATTGATCGTGCTCATTGCCATGGGTCGCGCAGGGGACAGGCTCCTTGGAGTGTGAGAGAGCAGTCCGGCTGCTGTCCTTATCCCCAGTGCTGTATGAATTTGTGTCACTTGTTTGGGGGACATACAGGGCCACGGTGGCTACCTAGCATCCGGTCGACTGGAGCGCAAAAAGGGGGGCGGGCGATGACTGCGGTGCGGTCATTTCTTCAACGCCGCCGCTTGTTTGCACACCGATTCGAGGCCGAATCCGGCCTTTCACCATCAGGAGCCTTCGCCATGTCCGACTCTGCAAATTCAACGAATGCATTCACACCGTCTGCCGATATCTACAAGGGAATTTCCGTTCTCAGTTCAGAGGACTGGATCGGGCTGACGACGTTCTTCGAGTCTGCAGTCACCGACAACCCGACCACCACGGAGCTGATGCGCGCCATGCTGGGCATGCAGAAGCAGGATGCTTTCAGGCCGGAGTTTTCCGAAGCGGTGGAGCTGTTCGTCACGCTCAAGGGTGTCGGCCAGAAGTTCAAGGCCGATGTGCAGGACAAGATGCTGACGCTGGCCGACGATATCGTTCAGTACAACGATGTGGCGGCAACCACCTATGAGCGGTTGATCGAGCTGGTGGACCGTTTCGATCTGGAGGGAGCGCCTACCCCATCGGCGGAGCCGGCGGTGGAAGCGAAATGGAAGGCACTGGTCAAGGTTTGGGAAAGCGATACGCCCAGCGGGCGGTCGGAGCAGATCAAGCGCAATTTCAGCAGCGCGCTGGAGCAGTTGATTGAAGACGCCAATGCGCGATCGGTGCGTGCCTTCGCGCTGCAGAACTCCATTCTTGACAACGGCAACGGAATACTGATGCGCCTGAATGCCTGCAAGACCGCGTTCAATGGACAAAAGCAGAAGTTCACGACCACTCTGGGCGCCGAGGGTGCTGCCAACCAGAAGCTGAAGGCCGCCGTGGAGAAGCTGGAGAACGACTTGAAGGCCCTGCGCCGCAAGGAAAAGGATGAAGTCATCGTGCTGTCCACGTCTCCGGCCTATCTGGCCATTCCGCTTTTCGGGCCGCTGATTCTGGCGGGGGTGGATATCGGCGTGGGTGCGGACCTTGCGGTCACGCGCAGGAAGATTGCCGAGAAGGTGGATGAGGTGAGAACCATCCAGGCCACGATGGCTACGAACGAGCGCTTCATCGGCTACTACAACCGAAGCAATGATCGCTTTGACAGCATCAGCAAGAGCATTGAAGACCTGGGTCCCAAGCTCAAGACGCTGGGCGAGGCATGGCGTGCGATTTCTGCCGATCTGGGCAACATGCACAAGGTCTTGAGCACCACCGGCCGCAAGTCCCTGCAAGGGGAAAACTGGTTCAGCCTGACGGTGGTGCTGGGCACGGCCAAGAAGGGCTGGGCGCGTGTCGCCGGACAGGCAGACCATTTCCGGCGTTTTGGCGGCACGCCGAAGAAGGCGCAGAGCGTGGACCAACTGGTGGAGCTTGCCAGCAAGAAGGCAGCCTGAGCGGTCTGCTCCGGCCTTTGTCCCACCGCTGCACAGGTGCAGTGCCTTACCTGGAACCACCCGCCATGACTTCAGCAATGACTCCCGCGCTCACTGCCGCGATAACTCCCATTGAATTGCGAACCCTGATCGATCGCTACCGAGCCGAGGGCCTGGTGCCGCCAGGGCCGCTGGTCTGCAGCGGTGGCCGGGCGCCGGACGGCAGCTTCAATCCCTTCGGCATCGTGGCCGATCTGGTGGTGGACCTGAAGGTGTTGCTGGAAGAGGCCGACGCGGCTGGCCTGCAGGCGCTGGACATCCATGCCGATACCGTAGTGGTGCCCGAGGGGTTCGACAGGCGGCTTGACGGTGCGGTGCGGCGGCTGACGGTGGTTGCCCGTCGCATTGTTTCCGAAGGCACGACGGTGCTGCGCATGCTGCATGACGAGGACAACGAGCTCAGCAGGGTGCGCATTTTCGTGGAAGCCGTGGAGGGCCGGTTCACGCTGTACGGCGGCCCCACGCACGACACCCCTTATGCGCTGGAGGAGGCCTGGGACACAGTGACGCGGCCGCAGTTCAGCAATTTCCTGTGGCAGGACAACCGGGCTGTGGTGAAGCACACCCCCGTGCCGCCCGGCCTGCTGGAGCATGGCGAGCCGATGCACAGGGTGCTGGCCGCGCTGTTTGCCCTGAGCGCCGGCATGGCGGGCAGGCCCGGCCATAGCGACCACAGCGCGGCCGAACTGGCGTTGTGCCATGAGGCGCTGGGCTGGATCACGCGCTGGTCAGGGGTCGAGTCCGGGTTTGGCGAGTTGATCCAGGCGGCGGGTTCGCTGCAGCGTCTGCTGCCTGTCATGGGCGTTGACGGGCTGGCCAGGCCGATTCCTGATCTGAGCGCAGGCAGCTATCTGTCGCTGGCCAAGGCCCGGCAGGAGGTGATGGCGGCCATGGAGGCCCACCTGCGCAGCCTGCGCGCCAGCGGCGAGCTGGCAGGTGCCGTGGGCAGCGTCGCGCAGGCGTTTGCCGACCGGGATACCTTGGACCTCAAGACGCTGGAGGCACGTTGCACCGAGCTGGAGCAGCGGTTGATTCAGCAGATCGAGGCCCTTGACCGCGCCGCACGCACGGTGCGCCAGGAGGAGCTTGAAGCGGAACTTGCCGCCATGCGGCTCAAGCTTGAAAGCAACGTTGCCCAGATCGTGCGCACCGTGAAGATGAGCCTGGAAATCGCCTTTGGCGTCATCGCAGTCGCGGGCAGTGTGGCCGCCCTGTGCGTGGGCGTGCCGCCCGACCCGAAGGCGTTGACCGAGACCGGTCAGAAAGGCGTGCTCGGCCTGAAGGATTTGTACGGGCAGGCCAAGACGCTTGGCGGCAGCATAGACGGCCCGCTCAAGGCGCTGAAGGCCCTGGGCCAGTCGTTTGCCATTCCGCTGCAATGGGCCAGGCACAACTCCAGCACGCTCAAGAATCTGGTGGATCCCGCCAAGGGCGCATTGAATGCGGTGCTGCCGGTGATCCGTGGGCCGCTGGGCGGGCTGGATGTCGAGGGGATTTCCCGGGAGCTGGGCGACACCATGCGTGCACTTGCGCTCATGCCGGATGCCAATGAAGCCAAGGCCGCCTGGACGGTGCTGGAGAACGATGCAGTCAACCGGCTGGATCTGGTGCTTGCCACGGAAGGCACCGAGGCGGCCGTGCGCAACGCTGCCAACACCCTCAAGACACAGGTGCAGAAGGTGGCCGTCTATGGCCGCCTGCTGGCAGAGCAAAGCGCATCCAAGAATGCCATTGCCCGTGAGCTTGCCACGCTCAAGCTGGAGTACGTTGCGGTGATCGGCAAGCGCAAGCGCCTGCAGGCGCTGGAGCAGCAGGCGCTGACAGAGCTGGAGCGCAGCGCGCGGCTGCAGGGGGAAATCACCCTCAGGGCAGAAAGTGCGCGCCGCGGTTTCTTCGTGGACTGCTTCGGGGTCCGCGCCGCACAGGCCTACGAGACCGGCAAGCAGCCCGGCCACCGTCTGTCGATGCCTGGCACGGCCGCTGCCATGGCAGATGCACACGCCACCCTGCTGGCAGACCACGCCAGCGCGCAGGCGGCCAATGCGAGGACCAAAGGGGATTTGCGGCGGGAATTGCGGGTCACTGACGCCGCGCTGCTGCAGCAGCTGGCGAATGGGCAGCCCATCAGCCTGTCCATTGCCACCAGCCATCCGGCACTGGCCAGCTACCGCCGCATCCGCCTTTCGTCGGTGCAGGCCTGGCTGGAGTTTGCCGATGCCTCGGCCCAGCGCATCAATATCGATATGGTGACCGGCAGCGACTTTCACGACAGCACGGGCAACGGGGACGAGAGGCTTTTCTGCTCGCCCCTGAAGATCAACTTCACGTACGCCGGCGACCAGATCGAGTTCTCGCAGCATCTGGGAGACCTCTGCCCGACGCCGTTCACGACCTGGCTGATCGAAGTGCTGGAGCCCCGACGGATGCCGGCAGCGCCTCGGGCCCTGCGCCTGTTGATGGCCGGCACTGCAGCCAAATGACCCGGCTTCTGTGGCTGCCCGCCGCTGCCACGGCGCTGTGCTGCGGTGGCGCCCTGGCATCAAGCTGCCGCGTCGAAGCCGAGCCCGCGCGTGAGCCAGTCGCAAGGCAGGTATGGACCGATATCGCCGAGTTCTCGTTCCTCACCGGGCTGGATCTTGACGATGCCAGCGGCCGCATGACGCTGGTAAGGAGCCTGGAGAGCATGCAGTCGTTCCCTTCGCTGAAGGCGGCATCGGCCGCTTGGGGCACGCTGCGTGCCCGTATCGACGGGCTGGCCGATACGGTGCAAAAGCTGGGGCAGGCCGTGGGGCGTTTGCAGCAGCTGTGCGACCAGCTGGATGCCGTTTCGCTGGCCCCCGACGCACCGCTGGACGAGGCCCGATGGAATGCGGGTGTCGCAGCCGTCGAGACGGAGATGGATACGGCCATTGCGGCGGCTGCACCCGTCGTGGCGCAGCTGGAAAGTCATGCCTCGCTGCTTCGCGTGGCCGCCGCGCACCATGCCAGGCAGCCGCCACCGGCAAACGCGGTGGTCCGCCTTGGGCCTGCGCCGCAGGCGATGGCAACGGAATTCAGCACCCTGGCATTGCGCTGGCGGGCCGTGGCCTCCGACCTGGCAAATGCTCGCCGCATCTTGCCGGTGAGGCCGGTGCGTGGTTCGTCTGCGCCCTTGATCGCCATGACGGCCGCCATGCGGGAACTGGCACGGATCTCCGCCGAGGCGCACGCACTCTCGGCCCAGCGGCTCAGCGATGCGGATTTTCGACGCTACGAGACGGGCGACTACCTGTACGACCAATGCCCCATGCTCAAGGACCGCCAATGGGTCGGGCTGCAGAACCTGTACTGGAGTGAAAGGCGCAACGCGGTAGCGCTGCTGCAGGGCACGGGCCTTGTGTCGCCCCCGGGGCTGTACAACGTCAAGCCATTGCAGATTTCCGTCCCGGCCATGATTCTGGGCGCCGACAGATGGAGGTTCATGCGCACCGGCAAGGGCTACTGGCTTGTCCAGAATGCGGCGTTCGGACCGGGCACCATGGCGCTCGATGTCACCAGCGTGGCCGGGAAACCGCATCTTGAGCTGAAGATGACGGCGTCGGCGGGAGACTCCCCACGCTTCAGCGGCCAGCAATGGCGCTGTGCGCCCAGTGACCTGCCGGGCCAGTTCCATCTCTACAACCGCTTCCTGTCGGATGCCGTCGTGCTGGATACGGCCAATGACAATGGCATTGCCGTCATGCTGCCGGCCACCAGCCGCTCCTCTGGCCAGTATTGGCGTGTGATCGAGCGGTAAGAGGTACTTGGGGGCAGGACCCCCTTGATCTCAACCGCACTTGAGGTTGCATGCTCCAGGCTTCTCGTCGCCATGGCACTGCGCCATGGCCGGCGCAGACCCTGCAACCAAGAGGCATCCATGCCCCATCAAGATTCCCTCACGCTGGACGATCATGTCCGGCCGACGACCGCCGAGAGCTGGTCCATCCTGTCCTCCCCCTACCGCCTGACGACGATCGGCATCGTCTCGCTGGTGGCCTTGATTGCCTTTGAGGCCCTGGCCGTGGCCACCGCCATGCCAGCGGTGGCCCGCGCGCTCGATGGGGTGCCGCTGTATGCGGTTGCCTTTGGCGTGACCCTGGCCACCAGCGTGGTGGGCATGACGGTGGCGGGCGGCTGGTGCGACGCGCGCGGGCCGGCGGCGCCGCTGTGGTCTGGCATGGCGTGTTTTGTGGCGGGGTTGCTGCTGGCGGGCTTTGCGCCTTCCATGCCGGTGTTTCTGGCAGGGAGGCTGGTTCAGGGGCTGGGGGCCGGCGGCATGTCGGTGGCGCTGTATGTGCTGGTGGGCCGGCGGTATCCCGAGGCACTGCGGCGGCGCATTTTTGCGGCGTTTGCCACGGCCTGGGTGGTGCCCGCGCTGGTGGGACCGGCGTTGAGCGGCCTGGTGGTGGAGCACCTGGGCTGGCGCTGGGTGTTCCTGGGCGTGCCCCTGCTGGCCTTGCCGGCCGGGGCGATGCTGCGCCCGGCGCTCCAGGGCCTGGGCGGCCATGGCCGGGGCATGCAGGGCGGTGTGCGGCGCGGGCTGTGGGCCCTGGGCGCGGCCACGGGCATCTGCCTTCTGTATGTGGGCGGGCAGAGGCAATCGGCGGGCGCCTTGGGGGCGGTGGTGGTGGCCGCGGCCTTGTCGCTGGTCTGCACCTGGAAGCTCTTGCCGGCCGGCACGCTGCGCGCCGGGCGCGGGCTGCCCAGCGTGATCGCCTTGCGCGGTCTGGTGTTTGCAGCATTCTTCGGGGCCGAGGCGTTCCTGCCGCTGGTGCTGGCGCGCGAGCACGGGCTGTCAGCGCCCATGGCGGGGCTGGTGCTGAGCGCGGGTGCGCTGGGCTGGTGCTCCGCTTCCTGGTACCAGGGACACAGCCGCAACGGCTGGAGCCGTCACCGCTTCCTGCGCGTGGGCACCAGCGCGGTGCTGGCGGGCGTGCTGCTGACGGCATCCGTGGCCTGGCCGGCCGTGCCCGTGTGGGTGGCGGTGGCGGGCTGGATCGTGTCGGGGCTGGGCATGGGCCTGCTGTCGGCAAGCCTGTCGGTGCTCACGCTGTCCATGTCCGCGCCCGGCGAGCAGGGCGCCAACAGCTCGGCCCTGCAGCTGTGCGAGGCCATTGCCGTGGCGGCCACCCTGGCCATTGGCGGATCGCTGTTCGCGGCCTTGCTGGAGACTTCGGCCCATGCGGCCTATCTGGCGAATTTTGGGGTTGCGGCCGGGGCGGCGGTGCTGGCGGCGGTGATCGTGGGGCGAACGAATACGCGGCAGGTGTTTGTGGGGTGAGGGGGCAGGAGGCTGATCCAGCCGCAGGCGGGGGTATCCACAGTCTTTGTAGTGCCATGGGGTGGGCGGGGCCTGGGCTCGGGTTTGGCGCAGGCACCGCTGCGCGGACGGGGTGCCGATTGCTCACGCGATGGAGCGGCAGAAAGAGCGACAAACCGTGGGCTAACATCATCCGTCAGGTCCATCCGCGTAACAGCCGTCTGTTGCGCTGGCAGTGCGGCCTGCAACGTCTGGAGAGCGGCTATGACCACCACTACGCACTATGAGAACGCCAATTTTCTTCGTGAACTTGCGGAGAACCTGCCACGTATCCTCCCCACCAGTGGCTCCGACAAGATGGAGCTGCTGCAGCGCTTGGCGGATGAGGAACTGGCCCAGGCGGAATATGACGATTGGGTGCGCGCGAAGGTGGCAGCCGCCCGTTCGGACAAACAGACCGGGATGAGTACGGATCAGGTGCGGCAACTCCTGCGGGATCGTGCTGAGGAGTTGCGTGGTGGCGCATAGGGTCGACTGGCGTCCGCCTGCAATTGAGGATATGCGGGCGCTTTTTGAATATTTGCTCGAGCATGCTTCGCTGTGGGACGCGGAGAACGTCACGGAGCAAGTGCTGCGCTCCACAGACCGCCTTGTCTAGTTTCCGCGCTTGTATGAAGCTGATCCGCGCTATGGCGATGGTGTCCGCCGCGTCAGTGTTGCCGGTCAGAACCTTTTGTATGAGGTGGATGACCAGGCGCAAACTGTCAATATCCTCGCCGTAGTTGGGCAACGCCAGCAACCTCGGCTGAAGAAGTGCTGATCGCCCGAGCGGGTCGGCAATGCACCCGATCGACTTGATGCCGCATCCGTCCGCCGCGTCTCTTCACCGAAATTTGAAGATGGCTTTGTTCGTGTCGAATAGGGAGGAATGGCCCGGGACAGGGTCGTCGATTCTGTCTCTGTAGGACGTGCGCGCAGGGGCTGGCGCGCCCCGGGACCACGCCTTGCCCCGTGGCGCCTGTGCTGTGATGGCGGCTTGTCCAACCAACGCACAGGAGAAACACATGTCCGAGAAAACCGCTTCCGTCCATTGGGAAGGTGCAGGCAAGACCGGCCAGGGCCGCATCAGCACGGAGACCGGCGCGCTCAAGGACCATCCCTATGGCTTCGGCAGCCGCTTCGGGGATGACCGCAAGGGAACGAATCCCGAGGAGATCGTGGGCGCCGCGCATGCGGCGTGTTTCACGATGGCCTTTGCCTTTGCCTGCGAGAAGGCGGGCATCGCCACCGAGATGCTGGACACCACGGCCAAGGTCCGGCTTGCCAAGGATGGCGAGGGTTTCAAGATCGACCGCATCGCGCTCACGCTTCAGGCCAAGGTGCCCGGCATCGACGATGCGCAGTTCCAGAAAATCGCCCAGGAGGCCAAGTCCCAGTGCCCGCTGTCCAAGGCGCTGGCAGGCGTGCCCGAGGTGACCTTGGTGGCCACGCTGCTGCATTGAACGCGCAGGCCCTTTGGGCCTTTGCCGCGCGGTGACGCGGCTTCAATCCTCCAGTACCAGCCTTCCCCGCATGGGCAGCGCATGCGAGGGATACGAGCAGAAGTAGGTATA
Organism: Delftia sp. 11MD; assembly: GCF_050907895.1. NCBI lineage: Bacteria > Pseudomonadati > Pseudomonadota > Betaproteobacteria > Burkholderiales > Comamonadaceae > Delftia > Delftia sp. 11MD. The sequence continues at coordinate 3,092,608 of NZ_CP194333.1, forward strand.
GCTCTCGCCCTTGCGCAGGCGCGCCACGGGGAAGGTGACCGAGGCATGCTCACCGCCCGACAGCATTTGCGTGGCGGCGATGACGCGTGCGTCGGCGTGGTCCACCCAGGCCCGGTCGGGGCCGGCGCGCAGGCCGTCGGCGATCACGGCGTCGATGTCGGCGCTGCGGGCCAGCACCCAGTTGTGCCCGGCTTCCTGCCAGGGCTTCCTGCCGGTGTGGACCAGGTGGACGGTGAAGTTCTCGCAGCGCACGCTGACGCGGATTTCGGCCAGGCTGAAGCGTTTGCCGGGCTGGCCTTCAATGGTGGTTTCGCAGGCGGGATGGGCCACGCTGGATGCGGGCGTGGGGTGGGCATGCTGGGCCTGGGCGTTCAGGCAGAAGGCGGCCAGCAAGGCAGCGGCGGCGGTGATGCGGGTATGCATTCGGAATCTCCAAAAAAGCGGATGGATCTGGAATCGGGGACCGGGCTCAGGCCGCAGCCGTCAGCCCGTCTACGATGACCTGGGGAAGGCCCTGGGAGCAGGGCTCCACCCGGGCCTGCACGCCGTAGACGTGGGCCAGCAGGGCGGGGTGATGGCCTGGGCGGGCGGGCCGTCGGCCAGCAGCTGGCCTTGCTTGAGCACGATGACGCGGTCGGCGTGGCGCAGGGCGGCGCCCAGGTCGTGCAGCACGACCAGGGTGGTCATGCCGTGGCGGCGCGTTTGCTCGCGCACCAGCTGCATGACGTGGAACTGGTGGTTGAGGTCCAGGGCGGACAAGGGTTCGTCCAGCAGCAGCACGCGCGGTTCGCGGATCAGGGCCTGGGCCAGGCCTGCAAGCTGGGACTGGCCGCCAGACAGCTCATCCAGGTGGCGCATGGCCAGGTGGGCGATGCCCAGGTGCTCAAGCAGGGCGGCAGCCTGGGTGACCGCATCCGGGGAGCCGGCCTGCTGCGGGCGCGTGGTGTGTGGCGAGGCCTTGCGCGCGGCCAGCAGTGATTCGATGACGCGCAGGTGCACGGCGGCCGGCAGGGCCTGGGGCAGGTAGACGATGCGGCGCGCGCGCTCGGCCAGGCTGGCGTGCTGCAGTTCCTGGCCTTCCAGCGTGATGCTGCCCTGGGCGCGCACCAGGCCGGCCAGGGCACGCAGCAGGGTGGACTTGCCGCTGCCGTTGGGCCCCAGCACCACGGTGAGCGTGCCGGCGCGCAGCGGGGCGATGTCCAGCGAGTCGATGACGCGTCGGCGCCCGTAGGCGACGCTGAGACCCTCGATCTGCAGACCATCTTGCGTGAGAGGTGGCAGATAGGTGGGTGCGAAGTGCGGGGTATTCAGGGAGGTGTTCAGGGTGGTGCTCATGTCCGCCCCCGCGTGCGCAACACGATGGCCAGAAAGAAGGGAATGCCCACCAGCGAGGTGACGATGCCCACCGGGATGATCACGCCCGGGATCAGCGTCTTGGACGCCACCGAGGCCAGCGACAGCACCAGCGCGCCGATGAGGGCGGCGGCGGGCAGGTAGAAGCGGTGGTCATCCCCCACCATGCGGCGCGCGATGTGCGGTGCCACCAGGCCGATGAAGCCGATGCTGCCCACAAAGGCCACGGACAGCGCGGCCAGCAGGCTGATGCGCAGCAGGGCGCCCAGGCGCAGTCGGCGCACGTCCACGCCAAAGCTGGCGGCACGGTCCTCGCCCAGGCGCAAGGCGGTGAGGCGCCAGGCGTTGAGCAGCGAGAACGGCAGCACCAGGGCCAGCGCGGCGGCCAGCCCGGCCACCTTGGGCCAGGTGGCGCGCGAGAGGCTTCCCATGGTCCAGAAGACCAGGCCCTGCAGTGCCTCGGCCGTGGCCACGAACTGGAGCAAAGAGACCAGGGCGTTGAAGCTGAACACCAGGGCAATGCCGAACAGCACCACGCCCGATGCGCTCATGCCGCCCCAGCGCGCCACCAGGTCCAGCAGCAGGGCCGAGGCCATGGCGAACAGGAAGGCGTTGGCAGGCACGGCCCAGGCCGTGGGCACGCCGGGCAGGCTCCAGTCCAGCACGATGGCCAGGGCCGCGCCAAAGGCGGCGGCCGAGGACAGGCCCAGCGTGAACGGGCTGGCCAGCGGGTTGGCCAGCACGGTCTGCATCTCGGCGCCGGCCAGGCCCAGGGACAGGCCCACGGCCACGGCCATCAAGGCGTAGGGCAGGCGAATGTCCCAGACGATGACGCGCAGCGCAGGCGGCGCCTGGTCGGCATGGCCCAGGGTGGCGATCAACTGGTCCAGCGCCAGCCCGGAGGGGCCGGTGGTGAAGTCCAGCAGCAGCGCGCCCACGATGGCCGCAGCCAGCAGGGCCAGCACCAGCACGCGCATGGCGGTCAGGCGCCGGTAGCCCCTGGCCAGCGGTGCTGCATTGGCGGCCGGGCTGGCGAGCTCCACGGGCAGGTCGGCGGCCATGTTCATCGCGCGGCTCCGCTGGCCGCTGTGGCCGCTGCCTTGGCAGGTGCATCGCCCCAGAAGGCGCCGTGCATGGGCTGGACGGGCAGGAAGCGGCGGTTGATCTCGTCCAGTGTGGCCTGGGGATCGATGTCGCCAAAGCGCTCTGGGTAGAACCACTTGGCCATGGCCTCGATGGCCAGGATGTTGGTGGGCGCGTCGGAGAAGTTGTGCCACAGGCCGTGGGCGCGGCCCTGGCGAACGGCGCTCAGCACCTCGAAACCGGGGCGCGCGGTCAGCGTCTGCAGGCTGGCCGAAAGGTCGGCCGGCGCCACGCCGCTGCCGGCCTTGAGCATGAGGCGGTTGCTCTGCGGGCGGCTGCCGGTGGCGATGTAGACCTCGGGGTCGGCGGCGATCAGGGCTTCCTGGTGCATGTCGCCTATGGCGCCGGGCACCTTGCCGGCCGCGACGTTGATGCCGCCGGCCGCCTCGATGAATTCGCCCATGTTGCCCTTGCCCACGGTGTGGCAGCAGCCGTCCCAGACGCCGGCCAGCAGCTCGGCGAAGACGCGCGGGCGCTGGCTGGTGGGAATGCCCTCCACCCGCTGGCGCACCTGCTGCAGGTGCTGCTCGTAGAAGCGCGCATAGGCCTCGGCCTGTTCCTCGCGGTGCACGGCCTTGCCCAGGATGCGCATGCTGGCCAGGGTGTTGCGCACGGGCTGGGCGCGAAAGTCGATGAAGACCACGGGCACGCCGGCCTTCTTGAGATCGTTGACCAGGCCGCTCTGGCGCCCCGGACCATGTCCGCCCAGGCCGAAGATGGCGATGTCGGGCCGGGTGGAGACCGATTGCTCGGCGCTGACGCTGTCTTCCGAGGTGCGGCCGATGACCGGGATGCGGTCTATGGCCGGGAAGCGGCGCCGGTAGTCGGCATAGCCGTTGGGGTCGGCGAAGGGCAGCTCGCCCTGCCACCCGGCGATGCGGGCCAGCGGCTGGTCACCCTCGATCAGGGCCAGGGCGTAGAGGAAGCGGCCCTCGCCCAGCAGGATGCGCTCCACCTTGGCGGGGATTTCGACCGTGCGGCCGACGATGTCGACCACGGTGGCGGCCGGTGCATTGGCAGCGGTGCCGGCAGGCGAGGCCGCAAGCGCGGAGGCGGACAGCAGGGCGGCGGCGCAGGCTGCGGCCAGCGCCAGCAGGGCGCGGCGTGTGGTGAGACGTTGGATGGATGTCATGGTGTGGCCCCTGCTCAGAAGGACAGGTCCAGGCCCGCCGTGTAGGTGCGGCCCGCGCCCGGCACGCCGTAGAGCTGGAAGCCGTCCAGCGAGGCGCCGATGCGGCTCCAGTAGAAGCGGTTGGTGAGGTTGTTGATGTTGAAGCGGGCCGTGAGCTGGCGGTTGATGCGCCAGCTCAGCGCCAGGTTCTGCACGAAGTAGCTGGGCGCTTTCTCGTGGTCGGCCACATAGATGGGGTGCACGCCGTTGGGACCGTTGACGGTGCTGGACGTATTGTTCTGGCCGCCCACCATGACGTTGTCCGTATAGCGGCGCTCGCCCACGTACTGCGCGCCCCAGCTCAGGGTGACGGCGGGCGTGACCAGGAAGGAGGTCCAGACGCTGCCGCTCCAGTCGGGCACGTTCCTGGCCTCGGCACCTTCGTTCGCGCCCTTGGTGAGGCGGCTCTTCAAGTGGGACAGGCCGGCGTACACCGACCAGCGCGGCGTGATCTCGCTCTGGGCGCCCAGCTCGAAACCCTGCACCCGCTTGGCGGGCAGGGCGCGCACGGGCGAGACGCTGTCGGGGCTGTACTCCCACGATTCGCTCAGCTCGGTGCGGAACACGGCGCCGGTCAGCGACAGGCGCCCGCCCAGCACGTCCCACTTGCTGCCTGCCTCCCAGGTTCGTGACAGGGCCGGCGCATAGGCCAGCTGGGCGGCCGTGCCGTAGACGCCGTTGTTCGTGGTCACGCCCATGGCCGAGGGCTGGGCCGCGCGGCTGTAGGAGACATAGATGGAGCCCTCGCTGGCCGGCTTGTAGACCAGGCCCAGGCGGCCGCTGAGCGCGCCGTCCGTGCGGCTGGCGCCGCCGTTGTTCGCCTGCCAGCGGTCGTAGCGCAGCGCCGTCTGGGCCTGCCAGCGCGGCGAGAAGGTGATGGTGTCGTTCACATACACGCCCGCGTTCTGCACCGTGGCGCGCGCGCTGCCCGCGCCCACCACCGTGGGCGTGCCCGGGAAGATGGTGGCCGGGTCGGCCATGTCGAAGCCCAGCGTCCCGGTGGGCAGGTCCATGCTGCGCTCGCGGTCGCCATAGGTCTCGCGGTACAGCTCCAGCCCTGCCGTGAGGTCGTGCTTGAAACCTGCCGTCTCGAAACTGGTGCGCACATCGGTCTGGTTGTTGGCGATGGTGTAGCGCTTGGACACGGACACCGAGGCCAGGCGCAGCGAGGCATTGGCGCCCGTGGTGTCCACCAGGCCGTAGTCGCCATAGGACAGGATGCCGCCCGGCGCCGTCACCAGCCCGCCCAGGCCCACATAGCCCAGCGAGTTCTTGCTGCTGCCGCTGTTGAAGCGCGCGGGCGCCAGCACGCTCCAGTTGTCCGAGCGCTCGTAGCGGAACTGGTTGCGCACCGTGGTCGTGGGCGAGAGGTCATGCTCCACGCGGGCCGTCGCCATATCCGTGCGCGACTGCTGGGTGTAGAGGTTGGAGGCGCCGTACCAGGCATTGCGCGGCACGCCCGGCATCAACTGGCCGCCCGTGCCGCGCTGAATGGGCAGGCCGCCATCGGGCATGTTGTCGTCCACCTGGTGGAAGACGTTGACCACGGTGCGCGTGGAAGTGCCCAGGCCGTGGGCGAACGAGGCTGCCACGCCGTAGCGGTCATAGTCCACCACGTTGCGGCCGGCCACGTCGTTCTGATGCTTCATGAGGTTCAGGCGCACGGCGCCGGTCTCGCCCACGCTGCGGTTCAGGTCGGCCGTGGCGCGGCGGTAGCCATCGCTGCCCACGCCCACCGAGCTGTTGTAGAACGTGTCGCGCCTGGCTTCCTTGCTGACCAGGTTGACGCTGCCGCCCACGGCGGACACGCCAGACTCCACCGAGCCTGTGCCCTTGTAGACCTCGGCCTGCTCCAGGTTGAAGGTGTCGGTGCGGCTGGCCATGCCGCCGTCGCGCACGCCGTCGATGGTGATGGCCTGCTCGGCCGAGAAGCCCCGGATGGTGAAGAAATCTCCCCAGCCCAGATTGCCCTCGCCCGAGGTGAAGGTGATGCCGGGCACGTTCTGCAGCACCTCCTGCAGGCTCTGGGCGTTTTGCTCGCGGATCAGCTCGGCCGGCACCACGTTGATGCTTTGCGGCGTGTCGCGCAGCGGCTGGGTGAGCTTGGGCGACTGCACGGCGGCGGGCTGGTAGGCAGGCGCCTCACGCGTGGAGCGGACCTCGACCGTGCCCAGGGGCGATGCCGGAGCGGCCGCAGTCTGGGCCACGGCCAGGGTGGAGAAGGCGCCCAGCGTCAGCGCAAGGTTGGTGGACAGGGCCGGAGGGAAACTGTTGGAGTGCTGAGAAGACATGGCGACGAATCACTGGAATGAAAATCGTTCTTATTGACGAGCAGGACTCTAGTGACGCGACAGCGCAGACAGGGCAGCGACCGCCGGGCAAATGCAATGCTCCATTGCACAGGCTGCCGCCACAACATTCCATTACAAAACGCCGTGCGCCAATGCAATCCATGAGCGCACCAGCCGCCGCATCCCCGGCCGCCCAGGGTCCGCGCATCCTGGTGGTGGACGACGATCCCGACATCCGCGAGCTGCTGTGCGACTACCTGCGCGCCTCGGGCATGCGCCCGGCCGCCGTGGGTGACGGCCAGGCCATGTGGGACTGGCTGGGCCGGCATGCGGCCGACCTCATCGTGCTGGACCTGATGCTGCCCGGCACCGACGGCCTGGCCCTGTGCCGCAGCCTGCGCGAACGCACCCACATCCCCGTGGTCATGCTCACGGCGCGCGGCGCCTTGCTGGACCGCATCCTGGGCCTGGAGATGGGGGCCGACGACTACCTGCCCAAGCCCTTCGATCCGCGCGAGCTGCTGGCGCGCATCAAGGTGGTGCTGCGCCGCGTGGCCCAGGCACCGGCGCCGGCCAGCGAGCCGGAGCATCTGCCCGTGCTGCGCTTTGCCGGCTGGACGCTGGACATGCGCGCGCGCGAGCTGCGCTCGCCCCAGGCCGTGCTGGTGCCGCTGGCCCAGTCCGACTACCGCGTGCTCTGCGCCCTGGCCAGCAACCCGCACCGCACGCTGAGCCGCGACTACCTGGCCGACCATGTGTTCGGCCGCGAGCGCCAGGCCCAGGACCGCGCCATCGACGTCTGCGTGAGCCGACTGCGCCAGCACCTGGAAGACCCTGCGCGCCAGGCCAGCCTGATTCGCACCGTGCGCAACGCCGGCGACGTGCTGACCTGCGACGTGGTGCCGCAGGCATCGTGATGGCTTGGGTGTCGGCCGGCGCGCTGCTGCGGCGCCTGTGGCCGCAGACGCTGTCCGGGCGCGTGGCCCTGATCCTTGTGGCCGGAATGCTGGCGGCCCAGGCGCTGACGGGCACCATCTGGTGGGAAAGCCGGCGCAGCCAGCTGCTGGAGGTGCCGCTGCGCCTGCTGGGCGCGCGCGCCGCCGATTCGCTGCTGCTGCTGTCCTCGCTGCCGCCCGAGGCGCGGGCCGCCGCCGTGGGCACGCTGAGCACGCAGGGCTACCAGCTGACCCTGATCGATGCGGCCCGTGCGCGGCGCCTGATGGAGGACCTGGCGTCCGATCCCGCCGATGCGGCCGACGCCATGGCCGGCGATCTGCTGGCCGATGTGCTGGCGCGGCGCGTGCGCGCGGCCGTGCCGTTCCACCTGCTGGAGCTGGAGCTGCACGGCGGCGCGGAAACCCTGCTCACCGCCCATGAGCCAGAGGCCCATGTGCGCATGCTGCTGGGCCTGGGCAACGGCCAGTGGCTGCAGGTGCAGGCCGTGGAGGGAGAGGCCGGCTACCCCGTCAGGCCCTACTGGGCGCTGGCCGACTATGTGCTGCGCATCTACCTGCTGCGCATCATCGTGGTCGTGGTGGTGGCCCTGCTGGCCGTGCGCCTTGCCATGCGCCCGCTGGCGCGCATGGCAAGCGCGGCCGACGCGCTGGGCAAGGACCTCAAAAGCCCGCCCCTGCCGCTGGACGGCCCGCGCGAGGTGCGCCAGGCGGCTCAGGCCTTCAATGCCATGCAGCAGCGCATTGCCGATGGCGTGGCCGAGCGCACGCGTTTCTTTGCAGCCGTCTCGCACGACCTGCGCACGCCCATCACGCGGCTGCGCCTGCGCTCGGAAATGCTGGAGCCCGAAGCTCTGCGCGACAAATTCCGCCGCGATCTGCAGGATATGGAAGCCATGGTCACCGCCACGCTGGACATGCTCACCGGCGCCGACGCGCGCGGCGAGCACCAGGCGCTGGACATCAACGCCCTGGTGCAGGGCGTGGCCCAGGACCTGGGCGAGGCGCATGGAGTGCACATCCCCATCACGGGCCGCGCCCTGCGCCCGCTCGATTGCTATCCCCACAGCCTGCGCCGCTGCCTGCAGAACCTGCTGGAGAACGCGCTGCGCTATGGCCGCGACGCCGAACTGCGCATCAGCGACAGCGACGATTTGCTGCGCATCGACGTGCTGGACCGGGGGCCGGGCATTGCCCAGGAGCAACTGGCCCAGGTGCTGGAGCCGTTCTACCGCATGGAGGCCTCGCGCAACGCGGGCTCTGGCGGGTTTGGCCTGGGCCTGTCCATTGCCGATGCCGTTGCCAAGGCGCACGGCGGGCGCATTGTGCTGGCCAACCGCGAAGGAGGTGGTTTGAAAGCGGTGTTACATTTACCGCGCTCCAATGGGCGGGCGTACTGACCGACACGCAACAAACCTCTTTATGTGCTTCCTGAAACGGGCCTTTTATGGCCTTTTGCTCTTGTGCGCCTGTGCCGGCAACGGCTTTGCGACACCGCTTTTCATTCAAAGCGGTACCTGGATTGTGGATTCCGAGCTCAATGGCCTGCCGGGCAGGGGCATGGCTATCGACGTGCAAAACCAGCACTTGGTCATGCAGGTCTACAACTACAACCGCGCGGGTCGGCCCACGTTCCATCTGGCTTCCGGTCCGCTCAATGGTCTGCAATTCAAGGGCCCCCTGAGCCAGTACCGGGGAGGCCGGTTCTTTGGCAGCGGTGAACGCGTAGGCTGGGAGGATGAGGTGGCCGGCGAGGTGCGTATCCGGTTCGAAAGCTCCACCTCGGGCTTTATCCAGTTTCCCGGCGAGCCGGAGGTGGCCATGTCTCGCTTTCGTTTCGACGCCGAGCCCGAGGGATTTGCTCTGAAACCGGGCTCGTTAGAGGGTTGGCTGGCCATGGAGTACGACGAACAGGGTAGCCCGTATGCCGCATGGCATTTGGAACTGAGGCAGGGCGCCGGTCCTGATAAAAAACTGTCGCTGACAGTGGCATCCGCCCCGGTGATCGAAAAATCCATGTCCACCGTCAACCCTTGTACCCTGAAGAAGGACGGCTGGATACGGTGCGATGTCATGTTCGAGCAGGGAGAGTCTTGGCAAAGGCCTGCGGTATTTGAAATCAGAAGATCCGTGAATGGACTGGAGGGTTTCATTACCCGCACTGCATTGCCAAATTTGATCAGAAAGCTGCGCGGGAATAAATATCATTTCTACGATGACGCTAATTCTGTAGACCATCGGCTGGTACATACAAAGAATCTGCATGGCAAGTACACCTATGTGCCGGAGCCCGGCACTTGGATCGTTAGCAGCGAACTCAACGGCAAGCCTGGGCGTGGAATGGCGCTGGACTGGCAAAACGGAGTAATTGTCATGCAGGTCTACAACTATGAAGAAAATGGTGACCCCAGTTTCCATCTGGGGGTTGGCAAGGTTTCCGATAATCCATCATCTGGGACCGGCACTATGGATGTCACGACTCGGCTGAAACGCTACGCCGGTGGGCGTTACTTTGGTAGTGATGGCATGAGCGGTCATGAGGACGCCGATGTGGGCGAAGTACAAATGGTCTTTCTGTCGCCTCTGAAGGGTCGGGTGAAATTTCCTGGGGAGTCTTGGAAGGATATGGAAAAATTTCAGTTTGGCTATGGAGAAAAAAATCCGCAGGCGCTTCTCGGGATATGGGCTTTGCAAAATGTGTTGGACCAAAGATGGTGGCTGGAATTGTTCAAGGTTGAAGGAAAATATGCCTTAGGTCAAAGTGTGATGTGCCATTTTGATGACCCCGATGAGAAAATTTTAGAATATCGTGGAACCGTTCGTTGTGTGACGAATTATCAAAATGAAGATTTTCAGCAAATTTTCACTTTTGATTTTTCACCCGAGTACCGGGCAGTTCCCGCATTCTCGTATCAAAGATCTTATGGAAAAACTCATTTCCCAGAGAAAGGATTTGCTGTGCAGGTTTTCGATAAAAATCGTACTCCCATAGGATTTGACAGTATTCTCCATTGAGAAAATCAGGGCATCTAAAGTCATCTGCGATGCCTGGATTTGGCGGACTTCCGGTCAACCCACCATTTGGTGGACAAAGGCACCAGCTGCTAAAATTTAATGGGCAGATTTAGGCCATAAAAGAATCATCATGAATTTTTTGAAACAGGCATTTTATGGCTTCGTACTTTTGTGCGCCTGTGCCACTAACGGCTTTGCGACCCCCATTTTCATCCAAAGCGGCACCTGGATCGTGGACTCCGAGGTCAATGGCCTGCCGGGCCGAGGCATGGCCATTGACGTGCAGAACCAGCATCTGGTCATGCAGGTCTATAACTACAACCGCGCAGGCCAGCCCACGTTCCACCTAGCCTCCGGTCCTCTCAATGGAGTGCAATTCCAGGGCCGGCTGGTTCAATATCGTGGTGGCCGCTTTTTTGGTAGCGGCGAACGCGTAGGCCGGGAGGATGAGGTGGCCGGCGAGGTGCGTATCCGGTTCGAAAGCTCCACCTCGGGCTTTATCCAGTTTCCCGGCGAGCCGGAGGTGGCCATGTCCCGCTTCCGGTTCGATGGAGTGGCCGATGGGTTTTTGCTCAAGCCCGATTTCCGCGAGAGCTGGGTGGCCATGGAGTTCGATGAGGCCGATCGACCCACATCGGCATGGCATATTGACATGTACCGCGATCCTGCGAACGGGGACGTGGAGTCTCTGCTGCTGGCGTCCTCCCCCTGGTATGAAAGCTCTCTGGCCACCTCCAATCCTTGTACCTCCATGGGCTCCGGCGGATGGGTGCGGTGCAACGTCACCTTCGAGCGCGGCGCACCCGAGCAGCAGCGCGCCGTCTTTGAAATCCGCAAGTCTGTGCACGGCCTTGAAGGTTTTGTTACACGAGCGGCCTCGCCACAGACGCGCACCAGGCTGCGTGGCAGCAAATACGCCAGCTACGACGCCGCCGCTGATGTGAGCCACAGGATGTTGCACCAAAGGTTCCAGGGAATCCGCTTTAGCGAAATGCGCGATTCCGGCATGCACTTTTATGTGCCAGAGCCTGGCACCTGGATCGTCAGCCAGGAGCTCAACGGCAAGCCTGGACGCGGAATGGCCATCGATGTCCAAAATGGCAACTTTGTCATGCAGGTCTACAACTATGAAAGCAATGGAAGCCCCAGTTTTCACTTGGCTGTGGGGAAGATGACGTACGACCTCCGAATGGGTGTCGGAACCACGGCCAGTCCCGATGTCAAGGCCCGGCTCAAGCGTTATGCGGGAGGCCGCTATTTTGGGGGCCCTGCCCTGACCGGGCGGGAAGTGGCCGATGTGGGCGAGGTCCAGCTCGCCTTTCAATCCCCTTTGCGGGGCCAGATCAAGTTTCCTGGGGAAGACTGGGTGGCCATCGAGAAATTCCAGTTCGGTTATGGCGCGGCCAACCCGGAGGCGCTTTTGGGACTCTGGGCTTTCCAGGCCATGGGTGAAGGAAATCTGATGTTCGAGCTGAGTCGGGTGGAAGGGGAGTTTGCCAAAGGCGACAGCGCGAGCTGCCACTACTATCAACGTGAGCCTGGCGACTCGGAGTATCCCGGAATCGTGCGCTGCTACCTCCGGTTCCTGGGATCGCCGACCAGCCAGTTCATCTTCAACTTTGATGCATCTGTCGAGAACCGTGCCGTGCCGGCCTTTTCCACCTACCAATCCATGGGGTTCACCTACTATCCCCACAAGGGATTTGCGGTCCAGGTGCGGGACAAAAATGGCACGCCCATAGGATTCGATCGCGTTCGCCATTGAAGGGCGCCCGGGCTGCTGCACCCACCTGGCAATTGCGCTGCGCAAGCAAGTGCATCTATCGCTGGGCGACCTCATGAGGCAGTTCCTGGAGATCGCCCCCAAGCTCAGCCGCAGCGCTCTGCATCGATGCCTGCAGTGGCATGGAATCAGCCGACAGCCGGCAATGCCGATGCTACGAAGGCGCGGAAAGTTCGAAGAAACGACGTTGGGCTCCGCGCATATCGATAGTGCAGGAATGAAGATCTCCAGCGGCAACTGGATCGCCACTGCCAGGCGGCCATCATCGCTGCGCGCGGTGCCATCGCGTTCGCCTGTGGTGCGGATCTTGCCGGGGTAGTGTGCTTGTTAGCCATGAGGACATGGAGATTCCTTGGATCGTGGGTGGAAAGCTAGAGGCTGGTGCGATTGTGGCGACGGCATGCCGGGCCATCGCGGCCTTGCGTGCGGTTTTGTATGGTCTCGGCCGGTATACACCTGCGATACAAATGCCCTGCCGGGCAAGGTGTGCCAGCTATTGCGCGGCGAAGCTTTGCTGGCATTCCCCGCAGATCAGGTTCAGCCCCGGCTTGCCCCAGACATTGACGGGCGCCGCGCAACCGCCGCAGCGGTACTTGACGCGCAGGGACTTGTTGGCCGGCTGCACGGCCATCTCGCCCGTGGTGGAGCCCGCCACCGCCACCGAGGTGCCCACGGGCCGCACGGCTTCGGCCAGGGCTGGCACGGCGGACATGGGCGGCTGCGTACCCTGCATGCCCTGGATCTGCGTGGCCATGCTCCACTGGCCCGTTACCACATGCTCGATGGCCGGGAAGCGGTCGTACCAGCTCAACTGGAAGCGCGTGGTCAGCAAGGCATCGCAGGCCGCCAGGAAGGGGCCGCCCGCCATGGCGTAGTCGGCCATCATGTCGCCCGTGCGCCGGCCGCCCGGCCGGCCCGTGGACGAGGGCATGAGGCCCAGCGATTCCAGCTTGTCCGCCCATTCCTCGTTGTGATACCGCGCGCGGCCCGGCTTGCCGAAGTGGTGCTGCCACAGGTGCGTCATCTCATGCACCAGGGTCTGCAGCGTCTCGATGATGGGCACCGCCGCGAAGTAGGCGGGGTTGAGCGCAATCTCGTCGGTGGTGCTGCCGTCCAGCGAGGCAAAGCGCGCGGCAGAGAAATAACCGCAGGTGCGCTTTTCGCGCTGCAGCGTGATCAGGCAGTGGGGCAGGGCATCGTCAAAAAGGCGCTGGTTGTAGTGCTCGTAGGCCTGCTGCAGTTCGGAATAGGTTTCGCGCGTGGGAGCGGAGCGGACGGGGGCGGCGGGCATTGATGGATTGTGCAATACAACCGTGTGAACATTGCCCCAAATCGACGTGGCAAGACCGGTATCGAAATTCAGAGCTGTCTGATTGAAAATAGCTATAAAGAATCAATAATTCATTTCCATCAAATTTATTGATCGACAGGGTGCCAGTTGCCAAATACCGGGACTGCTGTACGACGGAGTACTTTCCGCTGAGGATTGGCAGTCTGCGCTGGACGCCATGCGGCAGGCGCTGGGCGCGTCCGTTTTCCATTTCTTCACGCTGGGCAGCACTGGTGGCGGGGTGGTCGAGAGCGTGCACAACCACGACCTGGCGGGCATCGATGCCGATAAATTGCGTGAATACGAAACCCACTACGTTGGCGAGGACCTGCGCATGTCCGTCGTGGCGAGCCTGCCCCAGGGCCAGTTCATGCTCGACCATGAGCACTTCAGCGCATGGGAGATGTCGCGCAATGCGGTCTACGTCGATGTGCTGGCGCCCCACGGACTTCGCAACACGCTGGGTGTCAAGGTGCGCGACGAAGGGGGGACGCAGGACTTCCTGGGTTTCATGCGTCCCACGGACCGTGGAACCTATGGCGCACAGGAGCGGGTCTTCATGCAGCAGTGGATGCCCGATCTGGCGCGTGCCGCCCGCCTGCGCATGCACATGGGCGGACTGGCGCGGCAGGCGGCTTTGGGATTCACAGCCCTGGACAACTTGCCGCAAGGCATTGCACTTGTGGATTCAAATTGCCGCATCCACTACTGCAACCCCTCGGCCGACTGCCTGCTGGCAGCTTTTTGCGAAGCCTTGTCTGTGCGCCACGGCCTGCTGCGCTGCGTTGACGGGCAGGCCCAGGCGCAACTGCTGCATCTTGTGGCCCAGGCTTGCGGCCATCATGCACAGGGCCTGGCCGGGGCGCTGTGCCTGACGGCAGGCTCTGCGTTGCGGTTGATGGTGACGGTCCTGCCGCTCAAGCCCAGCCATGCCGCTGCGTTCCGCCAGCGGCCCATGGCTTTGCTGGTAATGGCGGATGCCGGTACGCCATTTTCTGGCCCGAGTCCCGGACTCGTGCAGGAAGCGCTGGGTTTGTCGCCCTCGGAAGCGCGTCTGGCGGTGCTGCTTGCCACGGGCAGGACCGTCAAGGACTACGCCCGGATAGAGGGGTGCAGCTGGCATACGGCGCGCACCCACATGAAGAACCTGATGCGCAAGACAGGTTGCCACCGGCAGGTGGAATTGGTGGGGCTGCTGCAATCCCTGCAGCCGAGGTGAGTCCGTGCAACAACGCATTGATGCCATCGCCGGTCAGCTGTATGAGGGGGTGCTCGCTCCCCAGGCCTGGAGCGAGGCGCTCGCGGGAATGTGCGCGCAATTGCAGGCGGGCGTCTTTCACTATTTCACGCTGAATGCTGGCGAGGCAGCCGTTCCGCAAAGCGCAAGCAATCTGGAAAGCTTCGGTCTGCATCACGGCTTGATGCAGGAGTACGAGACACACCACGCGCACAACGACCTGCGGATGGCAACCGTGCAGCGGCTGCCCGTGGCCCAGGTCATGCTGGACCATGAGCACATCAGTGCCAGGCAGGCGTCACAGAATAGCGTCTATACGGATTGGCTGGTTCCGCTGGGACTGCGGCATACCGCCGCTGCCACCGTTCGCGTGGAAGGCAATGCGCGTGATTTCATCAGTTTCATGCGCCCCAGGGATGCCGGCGTCTATGGTGCACAGGACAAGGCATTCCTAGAGCATTTGATGCCGCACATCGAGCGGGCCGGCCGCTTGCGCGCGCGCATGGGCCAGCTATGCGGCCAGGCAGCATGGGGACTCGCGGCACTGGATGCGCTGGCGCAGGCACTGCTCGTCGTGGATGCTCGGTGCCGGCTGCAGCATTCCAATCCGGCGGCAGAGCGCCTGCTCGCAACATTCGGCACGTTGCAATGTGTGCACGGCGGGCTGCGATGCACATCGGGCGAGGCGCATGCACGCTTGCAAGGCTTGGTCTCCGCCGCTTGCGCCAATCCCGCAAAGGCGGCTGCCTTGGTGCTCCAAGGCAGCCGGCCCAGCCAGTCCCGGCTCAGGCTGACTGCGTTGCCTCTGGCGGCCAACCATGCGTTTGCCGCGCCGTGGCAACAGCCCCTGGCCCTGATCTTTCTGACGTTGCCCGGCTCCATGGTTTTGCAGAATCAAGGCCTGGTGGGCGAGATGCTGGGCCTGTCACCCAGCGAGACCCGCCTTCTGTTGCTTCTGGCAGGCGGAAAGACCGTGAAGGACTATGCCTTGATGGAAGGATGCAGTTGGCATACGGCGCGCACCCACATGAAGAACCTGATGCGCAAGACGGGCTGCCATCGGCAGGTGGAATTGGTGCAACTGCTGCAGGGGTGGGGAATGGTGTGAACAGTCCCTGCCCATCGCGCAGCGCCTTGCGGGCTGGGCGATGGATTGGGCGCTGGTCACGCAGCCCTTGCTTCAGGGGGTGTATTGCAGGTTGTAGTACATCTCCCTGCCGTTGCGGTCAGCGTAGACGAGGAGGAACTCGGCATAGTTCGTGGCCGATGCACCGTCCGGCTTGCCTCCAAAAGGTATGGTGGCCGAGGTGGCTCCTTTGGGCACAGGCACGGTCAGGTTGGGCGTGCGTACCGTGGGCAGGCCGGAGGCAGACCCCGCCGCAGCGCCCTGCCGGTAGGAACTGAGTACTGAAAGTGCCATGGGCATGCTGCCCGCTGGCGGTTGCGCAGCCGACCAGACAACCTGCGCGCTGCCGCCGCCGGCCTTGAAGCCGGCCACGATCTCGCCCTCTGAGGGCGAGATGGTGTTGAACTGGGGATAGGCATTGACAGGTATCTGCGCAAACGGATAAGACCCGCTCTTCAGCGTGACCTGATAGGTGGCGATGGGTGTTTTGCCTTGCTGTCCGTTGACGGCTTTCCAGCCATCGTCGGCATGGATATCGAAGCGCACCTCGGTTCCCGCTGCCAGGCCCAGCGCTGCGAAACGGTTGTCACCGTCTGCCATGGCGGCAGCATCGAACCCGCTGCGCACGGTGGAGCCCCACGAGTCGTTGGCCACACCCAGTTGCGCGTTGGTGCAATCTGCCGTGCCGGCGTTGGCCACGTCGTTGCTGGCGTTCGATCGACACTGCCGGAAGTTGTTGGTGTCCGCATAGCTGGCGTTGCCCCGCACGCCTTGCATTTCGGGTGCATCGCGCATGATGCGTGGCGACAGCAGCTTGAGCGAGTTGCGCGCGCCGCCTGCCTGCGCCGACGGCCAACTGACAATGGCGTAAGTTGCCAGCCGAGCAGGATCGGAAATGCCAAACTGCACCTCGCGCCGCAAGTGGAACGGACTGGAGGACGGTTCGCCGTCGGACAGCTGGCGTATCACATTGGCGCGGTTGCGCGACACCAGTCCCACGCTTACCACGCGCTGATTGCCCAGGCTGCGCATCTCGGCTGCATTGCGGGGAGTGGCGCAGGTGCCGCTGCTGCTTCCTGCGATCAGCGTTTCACGCTGGTCCCTTGTGCTGGTCCCGTCCGTGAATTTTTCGTCGTAGCTGATATCCACCTCATGCCGTGCGGATCCGTCGGCATTGGTGGCTTTGCGCTCTGCCAGGATTTGCAGATTTTCGAAGCTCCGCCCAATCTGATAGGCATTGGAGGCCTGGACCTGGGTCTGGTTTTCATCCCAATGGGTGACCAGACGCTCCTTGCTGCTGCCGTTGCCCAGGTAGCAGTCGTCGAGATGCGCAAAGCGCTCGGTGCCTTTGGCGGGCAACTGGGTGGCGGTCAGCGCCTGTCTGGCATCCATGTACTTCTGCACCAACTCCTGGGTCGTTTGTGTTGGTGGTGCAACCGGTGGCGTCACTTCGTTGTCTCCGCCACCGCCACCTCCGCAAGCCGTAAGCGCGAGCACGGCACCGGCGATGAGGGTGGGGCGCAATTTGGGGGTCTGCTTGGTCATTGGGTATCTGCCTTTCAAACGATTGGGAATGGGCGGCGCAAGGATTCGATGGTTTCCCTCATCCGCCTAGACAGCAGTCTTCCCAGCCATGGTGCGCAAGGCCATACCGCATTTGCGGGATGGCTTCGGCACCGGCTCTGGGATGAAATATTTTTTGAGCGGAGTTTTCAGGAGCTGCAGGCACTATTCGCTTTATTTTGCGATTGGCCCTTTGTAAACATCAAAGCTCGCAGGACTGTTGCAGCACCCAGGAGTTTATCGAACGAATTTTTTATTGAGCTGGTCAATATGCGGTCATATCCTCTTTCAGGATGCGAAAACTAATTGACGATGGTGAGTGATCCATAGGAGCCCTGGCCGCCACGCACGCTATAGAGCTGCGTGCGTCCCGCGCCTGTGGCCCCGCTTACCGTCACTTCCCCTGTATTTCGATCCGCATAGGAGCACGCTCCCTTGTTGCCGCTGCCATTGATGGCCCGTATGCCAAGATAGCTGACTCCTGAGCTGACGGGCACCTCAAAACAACTTGGCTGGTTGAAAAGTTCGGAACGAGCAACTTCCCTTTCATTCAATGTGATGGCTAGAATATCTCCATCCTCGCATTCATTGTCTTTCATGCAGACATCGATATATTTTTGGCCTGCCATATTTGTATTTGCGCTGAAATTCCCCCAATCTGCCAATTGCTGATTGATGGCGTCAGAAACGAACTGGTCCCAGGAAATGGTTTCGTAAGGTGATATCCGATAGCTGCAGGACCGGTTGTCCTCGATTTCCTTGTTGACAGTCGTTTTCTTGTCGGGTGTGCCACTATCCCAACGGATGGACTTGAACAGGTATTTGTCAATTTCTCTTTGCAATTCGGCCGGTGCCACGCTTGGTGGACTATCAATGCAGATCATGCGCTGATCGCCCATGATAGGACCGGTGAGCTTGACACGCTTGCCACCATCTCCTGTGGCGACTGCGATGGCATCCAAGACTTCCTCTGCACCACTGCACCCTGTCATCAAGACCGCGATGGGACACGCGATCAAGGAAAAGACAAGCTGACGCGTCCACTGGTTTCTTGTTGAGTTCCATTCCATTTTGATTCCCTTCAGTTGATGTGAAAAATAACACCCACGGGAAGGAATAATGAATTGTTTGTCCCAGTGAAAATATACCGCAGATGCGGTATTGATCTTCAGGACGCAGCAAGCATTGCAGTAGAAGTACTGCCAGATTTCTGAAATGGAAAAAGAAACTATTCTTTGCTTTCCTGCACCCTCAACGCCTGCCCAATCGCATAGAACTGCCCACCCGCCACGTAGTGCAGGCTGCGCAGCGCGGGGTCGGCGTCCTCGAAGTGCCAGTGGCCGTTGCGGAATACGCGGGTGTCGGACCACGCGCCCACGATCTCGCCGATGAACAGGTCGTAGGCCTGCTGGTTGTGGGGCTCGGGGATCAGCCTGCAGGCCAGCCAGCCGGCGCAGCCGTCCACGAAGGGCAGGTCGAACCCGTCCATGCCGAACAGCTGAACGCCGCTGGTGGCGAGCTTGCCGGCATCGGTGGACAGGCTAAGCGTGCCGACCTGGTGCGTGAGCTGCAACTGGGCGGCCGTAGGCACCTGGATCACGAACATGCCGCTGTGCTCGACCAGGGCGCGCGTGGCCGTGGCCTTGTCAAGCACCACGGTGAGCTTCGGGGGCGCAAAGTCCAGCGCGCAGCACCAGGCTGCGGCCATGACGTTGTCCACGCCGCCGTGGCGTGCCGAGACCAGGACGGTGGGGCCGTGGTTGATCAGTCGGTAGGACTTGGCGAGATCGACCGGGGCGATATGCGGGTTCATGCAAGGGTTCCTGAAGGGTTCTGTTTTTGCGCGTGCAGGCGCCGGGCTCATTCGGCCAGCGCCTCGGAACCCACGATATGGACACCGGGCCTGGCGTTGACAGCTGCCTCTATCAAGGCATGGGCGATGCGGTGTGCGGGGTTGAGCCGCCAGCGCCGGGGCAGCAGCGGGCCCAGGGCGCCAAGAAGGCTGACCATGAAGCGCTCGCCCGCCCGGTGCTCGGTGCGCGGGCCGCTGATCAGGCCGGGGCGCACGAAGGTGAGCGATGCGAAGCCTTGGCTTTGCAGGTCGCGCTCCAGCTCGCCCTTGACGCGGTTGTAGAAGATGCGCGAGCCGGCGTCGGCGCCCATGGCCGAGTTCAGCACATAGGTGGGCGTGCCGTGCCGATGGGCCAGGCGGGCGGCCAGCAGCGGGTAGTCATGGTCCACGCGCCGAAAAGCCGGCTGGCTGCCGGCTGTCTTGATGGTGGTGCCCAGGGTGCAGACCAGGGCATCGGCCCGCCACCAGTCGGCGCCTTCGGGCAGGTGCTCGAAATCGACGATGGGGGCGAGCAGCCTGGGATGCGCCGGCAGCGCCCGGCGTACCGGGGCCACGACACGGGTGATGCGGCTGTCGGCCAGGGCCTGTTGCAGCACCTGGCTGCCCACCAGCCCCGTGGCGCCTACGATCAGCAGTTGCATGGCTTGGTCTTTCGATGGGGACACGGATCAGCCAGTGTGCCGTAGATGGCGTGGCGCATAAAACTGGTGCAGCCCAAGGCAAGGGGCACCGAGGAAGGGCCTACGCCGGCCGCGCCGCCCCGTACCGAGGGTGTCGCCGGTTGCCCGGACGCCCCCTCCCGCGAAGCGAGAGAGGGCGCCGTGCAACGGGGGAAGCGGCGTAAGCCGCTCAGGGGGAGTTACGCCAATGCAGGCCAGTCGATGTAGCCCTGGGCGCCGCCGCCGTAGTAGGCCTCGTGCGGGGCCACGGCCAGCTCCTTGCCGTGGCGCAGGCGGGCCACCAGATCGGGGTTGGCGATGAAGGGGCGGCCGATGGCCACGGTATCGACCAAGCCCTTGGCGCGGCGGTCCATGGCCAGTTCCAGGTCATAGCCGTTGTTGCCCATGTAGGCGCCGTCAAAGAGCTTTCGCAGCGCGTCCAGGTCCACGCCGGGCGGCAGTTCGCGCGAGCCGCCGGTGGCGCCTTCCACGACGTGCAGGTAGGCCAGGCCGAAGCGGTTGAGCTGGGGGATGAGGTAGCTGTAGAGGGCCATCACGTCGCTGTCCAGCGGCGTGTTGCCGGCGTTGGGCGTGACGGGCGACAGGCGGATGCCCACGCGGTCGGCGCCCCAGACCTTGGCCACGGTGTCGGTGACTTCCAGCGTCAGGCGGGCGCGGTTTTCGATGCTGCCGCCATAGGCGTCGCTGCGGTGGTTGGTGGAGTCGCGCAGGAACTGGTCGAGCAGGTAGCCGTTGGCCGAGTGCACTTCCACGCCGTCAAAGCCTGCACGCTTGGCGCATTCGGCCGCATGGCGGTATTGCTCGACGATGCCGGGGATTTCGCTGGTTTCCAGGGCGCGGGGCATGGACACCTCGGCTACGCCGTTGGGCGTGAAGGTGACGCCTTCGGCCTTGATGGCAGAGGGGGCGACAGGGGCCACGCCACCGGGCTGCAGGTCTACGTGCGAGTAGCGGCCCACGTGCCACAGCTGGGCCACGATCTTGCCGCCGGCCGCATGTACGGCGTCGGTGACCTTCTTCCAGCCGGCGACCTGTTCCTCGGTCCAGATGCCGGGGGTCAGGTTGTAGCCGCGGCCCTGGGCCGAGATGTTGACGGCTTCGCTGATCAGAAGGCCTGCGCTGGCACGCTGGGCGTAGTAGGTGGCGTGCAGTTCGGTGGGCACGCCGTCGTCGCCGGCGCGGCTGCGGGTCAGCGGGGCCATGACGAAGCGGTTGGCGAGCGACAGGCCGCCCAGTTGGGTGGGAGAGAACAGATCGGTGTGAAGGCTGTGGTCGGTCATGGTGTGCAGTGGTGGTGGTTGAACAAAAGGAAGAGGGATGGGTAAGAGGTGAAGGGTTTGAAGTTGACCAGTCGTCTACAAGCAAGGCAAATAAAAAGCGGCGGCCAGGCCTGCTCAGCCCAGCAGCCGCTTCGTGGAAACAAGGGCTGCGGCAAAGGGCTCCTCATGCCGGCCCAGCTTGGACAGCAGGGAGGCACCCAGCCACAGCTGGTACAGCGATTCGGCCAGCGTGGGGGCATCCATGGTGGAGGTGATGGAGCCGTCGGCCTGGCCTGCGCGCACGCAGTCGGTCAGGCGGGTGATGATGGCGTCGGTGCCGGTGCGCAGCACCGAGCGCATGTCGTCGGACAGGTCGCAGACCTCGGGACCCAGCTTGACCACCAGGCACTGGCCTCCTGCATGGGCCGAGCATTGTTTCTGTGTCCAATGGCGGAAGTAGGTCATCAGCCGGGAGATGGCCGGGTCGGGCGTCTCCATGAGCGCATCGATCTTGGCCAGGTACTCGTCGAAGTACTCCTGCAGCAGGGCCTGGCCGAACTCTTCCTTGGACTTGAAGTAGTAGTAGAAGGAGCCCTTGGGCACGCCCGCGGCCGCGACGACCTCGGCCAGGCCGACGGCCGTGTAGCCTTTCTGGGTCATCAACGCCTTGGCCACATCAAGGATGTGCTGGCGTGTTTCCTGTGCGGGTTTCTTCATGGGATCGAAGTCTAACGCAAAAACCGACCAGTCGTCTACAAACTTTGTTCCAGCGTCATTCCGGCGGTCGCAACGCCTGTGCCGTCGGCCAAGTCACCCGGCCGGATGATGCGCGCAAGGCCCATCCTGTCGCTCAGAAAGTCGATCAATGCCCGGGCGGCGCCGGACTGGAAGCGGTTGGGCATGTACAGCATGAACATGCGGCCCTGGTTGATGCTGAATTCGTAGTCCTGCATGGCCAGCACGACGCGGCCATCTTCCACCTGGCGGCGCACCATGTAGTCGGGCACCAGCCCCACGCCCAGGCCGCCGGTGATGCAGTCGCACAGGAAAGGGTAGCTGCGCGACATCAGCGTGGGCGTGATGTCCAGCTCCTCCAGCGGCTGGCCGTTCCGCGCAATCTGCAGGCGCACCTTGCCGCTTTCGCCGCCCGATGTGATGAGCGGCGTGCGCGACAGCTCGGACGGGGTCTCCGGCAGGCGGTGGCTGCGCAGCCAGTCGCTGGAGGCGCACAGGCTGTAGCGCACCGGCCCCATGTCGCGCGCCACCAGCATGGGCGGCGGGTCGGACATGACGCGGATCGCGATGTCCACGCTGTCCTTGAGCAGATTGTCGATGAAGTTTTCCAGGCGGATGTCCAGCACCACCTGCGGATGGGCGCGCTTGAACTCGATCAGCCACGGCGCCATGACCAGATGGCCGTAGCCGGTGGGCACGCTCAGCCCGATCTTTCCCGAGATGTCGTCCGTGCTGCTTTGGGCCAGCTCGCGCACCAGTTCGGTCTCGTTGAGGATGTTGCGTGCATGGCGGTAGATGCGCTGGCCGACCTCGGTGGCCTCCACGCCCTGGGGCGTTCTGCGCAGCAGCGATGCGCCCAGGGACTTCTCCAGCCGGGCCAGGTGGTAGCTCACGTTGGCCCGCGACATGTTCAAGAACTTTGCCGCCTGGCTCAGGTTTCCGTGTTCGATGATCTGGACAAGGATGTTGAATGCCAGGAGATCCATGCGTTGCGGTCCAAGGGGGTGTCAATATTGTTTGACATGATGTCAACCGCCGCCGCCATTGTCAAAGAGGGTGCGCTGGGCAGAATGGGCCAGCCAGAACACATAAGCATTCAAGGAGACAAGATGGCAGGCATTACAAAAAGACAGGCGTTGGCCAAGGGCATGGCGCTGGGCGCCATCGGCGTGGCTGCGTTCGCATCGCTGTGCGGCGCGGCGCAGGCCAATAACGATACCGGCGCCTGGCCCGACAGGCCGATTCGCCTGGTCGTTCCCTTCCCGCCGGGCGGGCCCACGGACGGCGCGGCGCGCGTCTACGCCGAGGCACTGGCGCGCCAGCTGGGCCAGCCCGTGGTGATAGAGAACAAGCCCGGCGCATCGGGCGCGGTGGCGGCGGGCCAGTTCCGCACGGCAGCGCCTGACGGCTATACGCTGATGATGATGGTCACGCCCACCATCATGGCGCCGCATTTCTTCAAGAACGTCAAGTTCCACCCGGCCACGGATTTCGCCCCGGTCACCAAGATCTACGACCTGCCCAATGTGATTGCGGTCAATGCGCAGTCGCTGCCCAAGGTGACGGACCTCAAATCGCTGTTCCAGTACGCCAAGGCGCAGCCCGCCACGCTGGACTACACCAGCTCCGGGGCGGGCAGCTCGGGCCACCTGAGCATGGAACTGATGAAATCCGCCAGGCTGCACACCATGCAGCACGTGGCCTACAAGGGCAGCGCGCCAGCCATGAACGACACGCTGGGCGGCGTGGTGCCGGTGATCTATGCGGACATGGTGTCTGCGCTGCCCCATATCCGCAGCGGTCGGCTGAGGGCGCTGGCGGTGGGCACGCCGCAGCGCGTGAAGGCGCTGGACGGCGTGCAGACCATGGCCGAGCAGGGCTTTGGCGGCTATGAGGCATCGTCCTGGGGCGGCCTGGTGGCACCCAGGGACACGCCGCGCGCCATCATCGACAAACTCAGCGCCACCTCGCGCCAGCTGCTGGCCACCGACGAGGTGCGCGACCGTTTCGAGAAGATCGGCGTGACGGCCGCCTACCTCAACCCCCAGGACACCGAGGGCCTGATCCGCAGCGACTACACGCGCTGGGGCGAGGTGGTGCGTACCAACGGCCTGGGCGCGGAGTGAGCCCATGGCCATGAGTCCTATTCCTGCGCAATCCATGTTCCGGCCCCTGCGGGCCGTGCGTTCCCTGGCCGATGTGGAGGCCATCGAAAGCCAGCCCATGGCCGGGCTGATCACGGCGCAAACGGTCTACGACCTGTTTTGCAACTCCGCGCGTGAGCACGGCCAGGGCAGGGCGCTGAGCTTTCTGCCCCAGGCCGGCAGCGTGGATGATGCCCGGCACCTGAGCTATGCCGAACTGCTGGGCAAGATCCACCAGACGGCCAACGCCCTGCATGCGCTGGGCATGGGCGCCAGCGACACGGTGGCCATCCTGCTGCCAGGCTGCATGGAGTACCACTTTGCGCTGTGGGGCGGTGAGGCGGCGGGCATCGTGCAGCCCATCAATCCGCTGCTGAGTGCCGAGAAGATCTCTGCCCTGATGCGGACCACGGGCGCGCGCTTTCTGATCGCCTGGGCGGACGAGGACGATGCCGGCATCCGCGAGAAAGCCACGGCGCTGGATGCGGATCTGGCGCATGTGCTCTGGGTCTCGCATGAAGGTCGGACTCCCCAGGGGGATGGACAGCGCTGGCCCGCCAGCGATCTGAACGCCGCCCTGGCCGCCCAGCCCTCCGACCGGCTGGTGAGCGGGCGCCAGCTCCAGGCCGGCGACGTGGCGGCCTACTTCCATACCGGAGGCACCACGGGTGCGCCCAAGATCGCCGTGCAAACGCATGGCGCCCAGGTCTACACCGCCTGGGCCAGCGTGCAGATGCAGGGCCTGAACACGGCCGACCGCACCATCAACGGCTACCCGCTGTTCCATGTGGCGGGCGTGCTGCCGGGCTCGCTGGCCTGCTTCTCGGCCGGGGCCCACGTCATCATTCCGACCACGGGGCTGTTTCGCAACAAGGCCGTGATTGCCGGCTTCTGGCGCATGGCGGCACAGTGGAAGCCCACGCTGATGTCGGCCGTGCCCACGGTGCTGGCCGCGCTGGTGGAGGTGCCGCTGCTGGGGGCCGATGTGTCCTCCATCCGCTACTTCCGCACGGGCGCCGCGCCGCTGTCGCCGGAGGTGGCGGCGCGCTTCAAGGCGCACAGCGGCTTCCATGTGCACGAGAGCCTGGGCATGACCGAGATGACGGGTATCTCCACCATCACGCCGCCTGGCCTGCACGCGGCAGCGGGCCATGTGGGCCTGCGCCTGCCGTTTGCGCGCCTTGCCGTGCGCCGCATGGGGCCTGACGGCAGGCCATCGGACCAGGAAGCGGCGCCCGGCGAAACCGGCATGGTGGTGTTCCGGTCGCCCAATCTGTTTTCCGGCTACCTGGGCGGCATCGAGCCGTCCAGCTACCTCACCGATGACGGCTGGCTGATCACGGGGGACCTGGGCTCGGTCGGCGACGATGGCCTGCTGCGGCTGCGCGGGCGCTCCAAGGACGTGATCATCCGCAGCGGCCACAACATCGATCCGCAGGTGATAGAGCAGGTGCTGGAGCGCCATCCCGCCGTCAAGGCCTGCGCCGCCGTGGGCGCACCCGATGCCTATGCGGGCGAGGTGCCTGTGGCCTTTGTCGCGCTCCACCCCGGCGCCCAGGCCGATGAGACCGAACTGCTGGCCTTTGCCGCAGCCGGCGTGGACGAAGCGCCTGCGCGCCCGCGCTATGTGCGCATCATCGATGCGCTCCCCACCACCAACGTGGGCAAGGTCTACAAGCCGCGCCTGCGCAGCATGGCTGCGGAAATCTACGCCCGCACTCTGGTGGCCCAGGCGCATGAGCGCATGGGCCTGCCGCTGCCGCCCGCCGACAGCACCACGCACGCGGAGGGCGAGGGCTTTGTGCTGCGCCCGGCCAGGGCGGCTGACCGGAGCCCTTGGGAGCAGGCCGCCGAGGCGCTGGCCTTCACGGGCGAGCCGGTGCGCATCGAGGATGCCGCCTGAGCGCTGGGCCGAACCCCATTGCAGCCACCTGGTGAACTGCGCCGGGGCGGTGTGCAATGCGCATAGAATGCAAACCATTCGCATTCAATAGTCAATGCGGCGCCATGCGGCCGCACCCCACTCCCCAAGCACGTTCACGCCGTCGGCCCGTTGTGGCGCCGATGGCTGTTTTTTTGTCCTTTGAGGAAGCTGCAATGAAGAAACACTGGATTCTTGTCTCCGCACTCCTGGCCGCCAGCGGCGCCAGCCAGGCCCACCAGATCTGGCTGGAACAGCCGGCCGGCGAAACCGCCGTGATCCGCTTTGGCGAGTTTGGCGACAACCTGCGCGAGACATCTCCGGGCCTGCTCGACAAGTTCGGCAAGCCCGTGGCCACCCTGGTGTCTGCCCAGGGCGAGAAGGCGGCCGATGGCCGCAAGACCGGCACCGGCTTTGCGCTACCCTTCAAGGCCGGCCAGGGCGAAAGCATCGTGGCCGAGGATGCCGGCTATCCGCTGTACACCAGCAAGAAAGGCGAGCAGGAACTGCGCAACTGGTACCACCCGGCCGCGCGCCTGATCACCGGCTTTGCCGCCCAGGCCCCGCGCCTGACGCTGGATGTGGTGCCCTCGGGCAAGGCCGGCGAATTCAAGGTCATCTACAAGGGCCAGCCCCTGCCCAAGGCCAAGGTCGTGCTGACCGTGCAATCGGGCTGGAGCAAGGAAGCCCATGCCGACGAGCAGGGCCTGGTGCAGTTCGACATGCCCTGGAAGGGCACCTACGTGGCCGAAGCCACGCACGACGAGCGCAGCGGCGGCGAGCGTACCGGCCCGAACGGTGCAGAAAAATACGACGGCGTGCACTACGTGACCTCGGTCACCTACGTCAAGCCTGATGGCGTCGCCGCCATCCCGGCCGGCCCTGCAGCCAAGCCCAACAAATAGGCACTGCGGCAGGCATTGCGGTCCTGCACGGTCCGCACCGCCCCGCACCGGCCGGTGCGGGGCACCGGTTTCCATGGCGTCCGGGCCTGCAGGCATACGGGCGCGACGCCAGCCACCAGGCAGTGCTCAGGGCAGGAACGGTGACGACAGCAGCCGCAAGCCGATGGAAAACCACCGCTCCTGCGTGCTGCTGCCCGCGCGGTTGCCGTAGGTGGCATCGACCTGCACATGATTGGGAACCAGCCAGTAGCGCAGGCCCATCTGGTAGAAGGGCTTGCCCTGGTTCTGGCCGAATGTCTCGGCAATCAGCCAGGTGCTCTGGCTCAATTGGGCCTCGGTGGCCAGGCCCCAGGTCATGAGGTTGCGATGCGTCTGCGCCGTGCGCAGCCAGCCCACGTTGGTGTGGAAGAACAGCCGGTCATCGCGCAGCGAGAACGTGACGGGCACATAGGCGTACAGATCCCCCCGGCCCTGGCCCTCGTCATTCGGATGCCGGGCATTGCCCACGGCCAGGCCCCAGCCCCAGCCATTGGGCTGCAGTTCCTTGAACAGGGTCTTGCCCTGGATCACCACATCCGTGGTCCGGCTGCTGCCGTCCTCTCGCGTGCGTGCCGCGCCCAGCGTCAGCTCCAGATTGCCCGTGAAATTGCAGGCCGGCTGGGCCCAGAACTCCGTGCTGTCCTTCTTGGACTTGACCCAGCTTTCCAGCTGGCAGGACTTGGCATCGACGATGCGGGCATCGTCCGTGATCATGGGCCGGGCTGCATGGGCCGGGCTGGTGCCGAGACAGGCTGCCAGGCCCAGGGCTGCCGCCGTCCAAAGGGAGTGGGAATTGCGCATGGCCCGCCATCCTAAAGCCGAAAAATGACGCCACCAGAACATTGTTGTGCCAGGAGCGCCACAACAACGGCTGTGCACGGATTTCCCCCATATGGCCCTATATGCCCTTATATGGCTGGCACATCTAGGCACAGACGCAGACCCGCCATCTGCCCGGGCATGTTGGCCAGCGGCAGCTGAAGCTCCGTCAGCAGCATGGCCTGCTGCATGGGATGCTGAAACGGATAGAACGCCGCCGCACCGCCACGGATGCGCCACTCGTGCGGACTGGCCTGCAGCCGGGTGAATGTGGCCACCGCCAACGCCGCCATTCCCCAGGGATTGGAGGCCGCGCGGTTGAGCTGCCCATCGCCAAACTGCGTCAGGCACACATCCCCGGACAGATCGCGCTGGGGAACTGCGTCTCCGCTGGAGAAATCAGGCCGCTCCAGCCCATCGCACAACTCCACATGCTCTTCAATCACCCACTCGAACGTGGGAAAGCGGCCCATCAGAAACGCGGTCACATGCACGGGACCCGCCTCATGCGCTGCATGGATCACTGGCGCAATCAAGGACCAGTCCTCCGCAGGAATCAAACCGCGCAACGTCGCAAGCCGCGGCGCCGTTGCCCCGTAGGTGAAATCGCCGCCCAGCACGAGTTTCAGCGTTGACTCATGCTGCGCGTCGTAAAAGCAGGGAACCTCCCGTGCCGCGCCCTCAGCAGGTTCTGTAGAGACGAACGGTTTGGCGAACTCGAAGCCGCGCGGCAGCCCCTCCAGAATGGCTTGGGCAATCTCTGCGCGGCGGGAGGGCAGGGTGGATTGCCAGGATTGGGGGCTGGCGAGTTCAGGGATGGTGTGCATGATCAAAAAGAAATAGATGCTTCCTTGGCACTAAGGATTAAGGCGCATCGATATCTGAAACTACATTGTCGTGGATGGATAGGTACTGAATTCTTTCATCCAGCCATTATCTCCAAACAACTCACCAGCAAGACCGTCACTTAGCTGAGCTATGCTTTCACTATCGTTGAATTTAATATCGATCATCCCTTGATCAGTCATTCTGAGTACTCTGAAGATGGCAGAGTCGACAGCCAGGATCGCAAGATATTTGAAATCATCTTTTTGATCTTGCGAAAGAGAAAGATAGAAATCTCTAGATCTGAGGGACTCAGGCGTGTTGAGATTTCCGTGTATCAAATCAAAACTCTATCGATGGCGGAGTCTCTTGTCTCTGTAATGAAAGTCTTCCCAAATTCTCTTAAGATATCTTGTCTAGTCATTGGAGGATTTAAATAGTGTTTGAAATGAAAATCAGTGAAATGAAAGAATATGCTTCATTACTGGTTTTGGTGAATTTTTTGATGATTGATGTATTTGATGAAAAATTTTCAGCTAATCATGATTCGTATCAAGCTGGCTGGATGGGATTGAGGTTTCGGAGAGCTGAATTTTGCAGAAGGTCCTTATTTCTTAGTAATAACTGGCTCATGCCAAATATCCTCGTAACCCTCGTCATCAATGATAAATCTATAACCTGGTGCAAGAGCCAAGTACGGCATTAGTGCGGGCCATACATCTGGGACGTGGCCAATGTGTATTGGCTGAAAAAATCAGGATCTTCAGAATAATCTCCTGCCCAAATATATCAGCCAGCAGTCCCATTTTCAGGATTGGCTCTCATTCCTGTTATAGGTTGTTTTCCTCTTGTTTGCAATGCTATACCAATTTGTAAACTCTCATCCGGATAAGACTCTGGAGATCCAGCTAGGATACATTTTTCTTTCTGAAGAGACTTGAGATTGCTATGGTTGTTCATATTTTTCAGCCATACATTTAGAGAATGCAGATGCTTGTCCGTCTTGAGTTTTAGAGCATGAGGGATAGTGTAACTGAACTGAAAAAACTTAAGTTCCAACTCGATAGTGCTCCACAACAAGTGGATCAATATGGTCGGCTACCATTTTTGCTTCAATGCGGCCACAAACTACACAAGGTTGTCTTTGTACAGCGGCTGTCTGTTGTGTCGTTGGACCATAAGGGCCTAGTCTTTGATATTCCCCAATTCCTTGCTTTGGCTCAAAGGTGCTTTATCTGGATTTCCATAGTCCGCTGTAATTGTCGTGTCGCCTTTCGAGTCCGTAGTGGCGCCTGCAAGGCCAAGTTGATCAAGCCCACGATGACCAGTGGCACAAAATTTCCCGGCTCATGGGTTGCCCTGGAAGGGGAGACTGGCGAAGATACGGCCGGCGGGGGGCGTATATCCGGCAGTGTTATGGAATTTTTAGGTCATAGAGATAAACTGCTTGGGCATCGGACTTAGGATTTCTTCTTACGCAAAAGGTTGCCACAGCGTCACTTTCTTCGCCGTTGCTCCACAGAAATACATCGATGGCGTATTTATCATTAGGATCTTTGGGAAGGTCAAATACGTATGATTTCTGCAATGCATCGTCGGGTGGTATTGTAATTAATTTTCCGCGAAAGATGTCATGAGAACGCTCAATATATTCCTGTGGCGATGCATCACCTAGCAGGTTTTTTGTATGCAATACGTCATAATTTTTATTAGCCATTTCTTTTATTATTGACTTTATATTGGAAATGATTCTAGGATTATTTTTCAAGTATGATTCATTCATTTCATCTCCTGTTTGCTACAGTTTGCATGGGTGTTGTTGATGTAACCCCAAGGTTGTTGAAATAAGGATGCGACATGCATTAAGAATAAATATTTTGCCTGCTCTTCTTTCAATCCCGACTTTCTAATTGCTTTGTATCCTGTTCTTCTTTTCGCAGCGTATGTTCCGCCCCCCTGACTTAAGCTGAATTTGCGTTGCAATATAGTATTCAGATCCAATTTTTGTAGAAGGTGCACCAGCTGTATGGCTGGTGTTCCGGTATAACTATATTTCGGTATGGTTCTAGCCGCTGCATCTTGGATAATGTGATGACCATCTTTGGCTGTATTTGATTTTGCACCGTAGCCTCTTCCATTCATTTTCATGTTATCTAATATTTTCTTGTAAGTGCAGGGACAGGGTTTAAACGATGCCAAGCCATATGGATCAATCCATCCGGTTGTATTGTTCGAATTCAAGAACAGGATTATTCAACCTTTTAATCCAGTCGGATCCTGCCCCTGAAATCGGAAGGGCGGTTCGATGGGGGGGTGGAGGTGATGCTGCGGGCTTTGAACCCCAAGCCCGAGAGCTGACCGGCCGATCATAAGTGCCGGCCCGCAACACGCTGCGCATGGCCGCCTCGCCCCAGACCTTGTAGACCGCAGCCCAGGCTACCTGGCCTTGCTCGTCGCTGTGTTCCTCGCCCGCTCCTTGAATGGGGGCCAGCGCCACAAAGCTGCCCGGCTTATAGATAAATATTGAGCGCCTGTCTTCCCCCACGCTGGCTTTGCACCATGAGGTCGCCATCCCACAGGTAGTGGGTGCTGCCGAAGGCATCGCTCTTGGAGACACGCCGGCCCAGGGGGTCGTAGGTGTAGCGGGTGGCCTGGGTGACGCCATGGCGCGTGGTGTTCGATTCGATGAGCTGGTGGTCTGCGTTCCAGGTCAGGTCCAGTACTTCCTGGGTACCGGCTTTCTGGTTGCCCCGGGTGCGCTTTGTGACGTTGCCGTGCACGTCGTATTCAAAGTGCAGGTCCTGGTAGAAGCGCAGGCGGTTGTCGCCGACGACGCCCAGGGTGGTGTCCACGGGTTGGCCGTCTTTGCCGGGGATGGAGTCCAGCAGGTTGCCTGCGGGGTCGAAGGCAAACAGTTCGCGGGCCAGCGGGCTGCCTTGTGCCGGGAGGCTGGCGAGGATGCGGCCCGTGGGGTCGTAGCGGAAGTCCTGGCGGCCGCGCAGGGAGTCGGCTCGGGCGATGAGCTGACCTGCGGCGTCGTAGGCGTAGCCACGCTCCAGCGTTGCGTTGGAGTTGCCGGGCCGGATCACGTGGCCGCTGCCTTGCAGCGCTGCGCGGTGGCGCAGCAGGCGCCCGGCCGGATCCCAGTCGTAGCGGCTGGACAGTGCGCCCTGGCTGCGGCGCACTTCGCGGTGCAGGGCGTCGCGTTCGATGTCGGCGATGACCTGGTGGGCGGCCGGGGGCTGGTCAGGGCCTTGTGTTGCAGCGATGTTGATCTGGTGCAGATGGCCCGAGCCATAGAACAGCCAGTGCAGGGTGCGGCCATCCGGCATGCGGGTGTGGGTGCGGTTGCCCAGTTCGTCGTAGCCGTGCGAGAGGCTGCGCTGCAGTTTCTGGCGGGCCTGGCCTGTGGCATTGCCGAGAGCCTGCAGGGTCTGGGTCTCGCTGAGCAACTGGCCCATGGGGTCATAGGCAAAGGCCAGGTGGGAGGCGGCGTTGCTGGCCTGGGTCAGGCGGCCCAGGGCGTCGTAGCGGTAGGTGGTTTCTTCCACGGGGCCGGTGTGGCCCAGGGCGCGCTTGGCCAGCAGACGGCCCAGGGCATCGCGCTCGAAGCAGGTGACCTTGCCGGGCCCGGCGTCGCTGCCACCGGCTTCGATGACGTGGGTCAGTTCACCGGCGGCGTTGTAGATGTAGCGCTGCCAGCGGTCGTCGAGATCTGTAGATTTCTACAAGTGTCTTAAGTGGCTTTACTTTTTGAAAGACCTGTTTTATGCAAGATCGTCAATGCCATTAATAATTTCGGTAATTAGTTCGGTGCTAATAGTCAATGCTATATCCCAAGATTCACAATCTTCCCCGATCAAAAGATAAAGATCTCTGTCATCTCCTTTTTTCCAATGAACTGGGCTGTTGGCGGATTCACCTAATTTTATATATTCAGTAGAATCTAGATTTAATTTCTTTAACTCTTCAGCTTGAGAGGATGGGATATAAACATTAATTTCAATAAATTGATTTGTTATTTTTATTAAAAATGCGGTATCTCCATTTCCATCGAATGCATGATCAATGGAAATTTCAAAATTATTCTCATTCATTTAATTTTCCTTAATGAATATTGTCAACATCAATTCCAGAGCTATTTAGTTGCCCGGCACAATCATGTTCAGATGGTCCACAAGGATCACGCTTAGACGTTCCGACAGACTTCAAACCAGTGACACATTTCATTAAATTCTCTTCTGCATGCAATCCTTTTGATGTTGGAACACGCCGGATACCAAGTTTATCAGCCATCTCTCTTTGTCCGGCATCAAATCCATTGCTGCTCCCTGCTAGAAGGTTGCCAGATTCATCTTGGCCGACTGCAATCGTTCTTTGGTTGATAGCTGGCTTATGCTTGCCTGCTTCTCGAATTTTTTGCGCTAATTTTTGAAGTGTTCCTTTTGGTTTTCCTGTGACAGGATTAATTTCGCAATCGCAAGGGCATACAGATTTGCCATTAGAAAGCCCCAGAGGATCAATCCAGTCAGCAGGGTTGGGTGCATATTGGAAGAGATTGGATCCACCTAATAGACCAATCGGATCCTGACTAACAAACCGCCCAACCACCGGATCGTAATACCGAAACCGGTTGTAGTGCAGCCCCGTCTCTTCATCAAACTGCTGCCCCTGGAACCGGAAGGGTTGCTCAATGGGTGGTGGTGGAGGCGGTGCAACGGGCTTGGAGCCCCAGGCCCGCGCACTGACAGGCCGATCATCGGTGCCGGTCCGCAACACGCTGCGCATGACCGCCTCACCCCAGACCTTGTAATCAGCCGCCCAGGCCACCTGGCCTTGTTCGTCGGTCAGCTCCAGCGGCGCACCGATCTGGTCGCATTGATACCAGTAGGTGCTGTGTTCCTCACCCGCGCCCCGCACGGTGGCCAGTGGCACAAAGCTCCCCGGCTCGTAGATGTACAGCGCCTGTCTTGCGCCCCGCTGGCTGTGCACCATGAGGTCGCCATCCCACAGGTAGTGGGTGCTGCCGCAGGCATCGCTCTTGGAGACGCACCGGCCCAGGGGGTCGTAGGCGTAGCGAGTTGTGTGAATAAATTGTTTTATCAGCTAACCATATTCAGTCGTGCTTGTAGCGCTCTTACATGCTGACACCACTCTTCCAAATCCTCCACTGACTGCCATCCCTCCAAAGCTTCGCAAGGTGGTCGCAGAACACGCCCTACGGCCAGGCGAGCCATAGGCAAAAGGTCAGGTGAAGGTGATTCAATGCAATCAAATTCGAGCCATTCTGCAATGCGCTCTACAATATTGATTGATGACCCTGGATGTCCATAGGCTTGAGCAATAACCTCTGCTGCCGCTAGCGCTCCAGAGGCTAAATCAATTTCAATATATGAATCTTTGGCTACATTGATTTCTTCGAAAGATTCACGGATCAACGAATAATCTTTTTTTCTCTCCAATAGACCAAGCCAATGGAATGACTCATCATTGCCAAATATTTCTGTACTCCAAGTTCCCATTTTTGTTTATCCGAGATATACCTTGTTATTTTTCAGCCAATTAAAAATCTCCATTCGTTTTGTTCTGTCTTTATAATCTAGTGTTGGCTTCAGTTTGAGCTTATTTCTAATTTCACAAATTAGCTTCTCTGGAATATCATAAAGTTCTAAGTTGGCGTGCTTTTTACTTAGTGCAGCATGTTTTTCTTCATCCCAAACATCTTCAGCTATGATCAACATTTGATCACTATTTGGAGTCCAGTTCATGTTGAATTTTATTATCTGGGAAACATTCATTAGTCTCGCGTCGCTTATCCGATCTATTGGCGGGGTAAATGAATTATCTCTGTGAATCACTTCTCCATGCCAAAATTTTGGGTCAAGATATGCCTTCCAATTTGCACTAACAAGTGGAGTTAACTGATTTGCATGAAGTATCTCTTCCGTAAATTCCAGCTTTGTGCTCTTGAATTCAAAAACTTCACACAGATATGTATGGCCGGCTATCATGTATAAAAGGCGCATATATGCGTAGCACCCATTTCCTATGTATATGCCTAATATATCACCGGGCTGAACTTCCTTGAATCGTATTTTCATATATTAGCAGGGGTTAATTTGAGAAGAGGGGGCATTTTTTAACCATTCTTCAGCTTTCTGATAGCCTTTTTCAAATGCACTGTGTCGATCTGCAGGCCTTGTGGTGCTATCGCGGTTGTAGCCTACCTTTTTATTTCCAATATTTCCTTTCCCGCAAGGGCATCCCCATTTTCCGTCAAGAGTATCGTGATGCTCTATCAGTTTTTGTTCAAAGCCTCGAGCATCGCCATAAGTGGGTACATTACTAATACGTTTTAAATCTTCTCCAGTTTGTAGCCGTCCTGAATCACGATGTTGGCCTTGCCTAACATCCATGTCACCTGTTTGCCCAACATAGCCGACGACTCCGCCTTCTTTACAGATTGCATAGATATCATAGCCTTTCCCACCATTTGTATCTGTGTGAGGAATAGATTTAAGTCCCCATGGATCTTTCAATGTCAATGGGTTCAGTGCGAACTCAAATAAATTACTGCCTCCCATTACGCCGATAGGATCTTGCGATATAAATCTTCCAATTTTCGGGTCGTAATATCTGAAAAGGTTATAGTTCAAACCTGTTTCTTCATCAAATTGTTGTCCTTGCAAGCGCAGTGGCTGTTCGACGGATCGGCGCGGAGTTGGCACAGTGACCTTGATTCCCCAAGCCCGCGCGCTGATCGGCCGATCATCGGTGCCGGTCCTCAACACGCTGCGCATGACCGCCTCACCCCAGACCTTGTAGTCCGCCGCCCAGGCCACCTGGCCTTGTTCGTCGGTCAACTCGAGCGGGGCTCCGATCTGGTCGCACTGGTACCAGTAGGTGCTGTGCTCTTCGCCCGCTCCCTGAATGGTGGCCAGCGGCACAAAGCTCCCCGGCTCGTAAATATAGAGCGCCTGTCTTGTACCTCGCTGGCTGTGCACCATGAG
The DNA here is from genome assembly GCF_050907895.1 of Delftia sp. 11MD. NCBI lineage: Bacteria > Pseudomonadati > Pseudomonadota > Betaproteobacteria > Burkholderiales > Comamonadaceae > Delftia > Delftia sp. 11MD. The sequence goes on from NZ_CP194333.1 coordinate 3,127,762, forward strand.
GTCGCCATCCCAAAGGTAGTGGGTACTGCAGAAGGCATCGCTTTTGGCGACACATCGGCCCGTGGGGTCGTAGGCGTAGCGGGTGGCCTGGGTGACGCCGTGGCGCGTGGTGTTCGATTCGACGAGCTGGTGGTCTGCGTTCCAAGTTAGGTCCAGCACTTCCTGGGTGCCGGTCTTTTGGTTGCCGCGGGTGCGGCGGGTGACGTTGCCGCGCACGTCGTATTCAAAGTGCAGGTCCTGGTATAAGCGCAGGCGGCATACTAGGTCTGCGGATATGAATTATGGCAATGGTTCCAGTGAGATGCACGTAGCTTATATTTATGTGTCAATCTGGGGTTGCCCAAAGATCGGCGGATAGGTTATGAATAAACCTGGAGGCAATGGGTTTGCTTAGTTTTTGATGTACTAAGGTTTGGGTATCTGAAAAAACAAGGCCAAAAGTTAGAGTCCCCTGAAAACCACGATAGCTAGATACTCCTTGAGCATAGAAAGCTACCTGTTTGAGAATAAAATCGCCGTCCATATGGATGGAGTTATCTTTAAAGATTCGATTATAGTTGTCTTGATTTTCATAGATCAACGCAATGCTATGCTTCTCGTTTTCTTCAATCTAGCTATTTCTTGCATTTATAGCTGCTGCTTCAGTATCCTCTTCGTATTCTTCGTCTTGCTCTGCAAGATGAGGTCGTTCAAAGATTCGATGCTCCTGAAGCCAAGCATCGAAAGAAGGATCATTGGGAGATTTTCCAATGAATGAAACGAGAATTTTTCCATCCATAGAATATGAGATTCTATTTAAGGTTGAGATTCTTTGCGTCGAATTTGTTAATCTTTCTTATTCTTATGGTTTCTATGCCTTTCCACTTGTTTTTATAGAATATGATAATTATGTGGTTGTCCTTTTGATACGCTTGGACAAGGTCTTCCTGATTCTTGCTGACTGATTTTCCCAATTTTTCTTCAACCTGTGATTTGTCCATTGCAAAAGCGAGGTTGAATGGATTTTCTTTTTCAAAGCCTTTATTGATATCGAATGATTCAAAAGTGAACCAGCCATCCCCAATAGGTGGGGAAAGATATTTTTCCTTGTATGAATCTGTGGGGTCAAATTCCATGGAAATCAATTTGTCTTTGGTTTTTATTCTTGTTGTTGAATCTCCCTTTGGCATCTTTTTTATGTCATTCTCGAGAAGAAATGACTCAAAATCATCACTTGTCGAAGTATGACCTAGGAAGGATAGCAATCTTTCGGTATTCATCATATTTCTTATGTTGATGGTAATTTTGGTTTCACGGCTTTATGAGATAACGCCATGTCTTCGACATATTTATCAAAATCAAAATCCTTTAGCTCTTCCACTGATTGCATATACTCTTCAAGCATCCATGGTCTTTCGTGAGCCACGGATTTCCCCGGCGAGCAGGTCGCCGGCGTAGAGGAGGGGGGCGCCCGAAGGCATCGTGCTTGTCGATTCGCCGGCCCAGTGCGTCGTGGCTGTCGGTAGCCTACGTACGCACAGGCTTCTTGAGAGGAGTTCTGCAAAATCTAGTTTTCCGTGATTTCAACCAAATGAAATTAAATTTCACGGGTGATGATCGTTTGAAAACAGTTTTTTGCGAATCAATTTTCAATTGGCCAAGAGTCTAATTCTTGGAATAAACCACAAAACTACCTTTGTTCGGATTGCTACTGCCTTTCCAACCACAAGGAAATCCCGATGACTTATATATTTTAAATACTCTTTCAAAGAAATCTATTTTTTCCTCGGAGAATAATCTGGATTTTGCGCAAAACACCAAATCTTCATAAAATATATTCATTAGAAATTCATAGTCATCGTCATCTATACCTAATTCCATAATAAGATGTTTGTTGTTATTTATTATTTTTTCGTAATAATTTTCCGAATCTCGATGTATTGCAAATTTTTCCAAATAATTGGGTGGAGGCGGGATTTCAATTTTCTTTTGTGCGGAGGAAAATATTTCTTGTAAAAAATAATAGGGTTTTTTAGTATCCTGATCTGTATATATTTCTAAGGCTCTATGTATATTTGTGACAATCTCTGTATTTTTATCACTGCCTTTATATATAGTGCTGAGAAATTTATTATCCCTCATGAAAATTAAAATCTCCTGCACATCTGCCGGAAAGTCAGTTATGGTCGTCATTAGAATCCTCCTTTTTTCAAGAGATCGTCCCAAAGTTTGAATGTAGATCCTTCACTTTTCATTATTGGCGTTCCTTTTTTTAACTCTTTGTGTAAGAAATCCTGCATTTCATTTACTCTTTTTGAGAGTTGCTTGGGACATCCGCCCGATGATGCTATTTCTCTATCTATTGCAGATAATATGGCGTCGGAATAGTCATTGTGATTAGTATTGTGGGTGGATTTTCCAAACCATTTTCCCTTCTTTCCTCCAAATTGCCCTGTTTTCTTGGGTAAATTGATAAGATTCTCTAAAGCGTGTCTGTCTATGCAGTTGAGAATAGGTCTTTTGTTAAAAATATCTTGTGGTACTTTGTGATGTGTTTGATGATCTGGAGATTTACCTGCTACCCGATCCATTCTATTTCGATGGGTTGATAGACCAGCAGGATCAATCCATTCAATTGGATTGACCCCATATAAATAGAAATTTTCACCACCAAACAACCCAATCGGATCCTGATGCACAAACCTTCCCACCACAGGATCGTAGTACCTGAACCGGTTGTAGTGCAGCCCCGTCTCGCCGTCAAAGTACTGTCCCTGGAACCGTAGCGGTTGCTCCACCAGCGCAAGGCTTTGTACCTCACCCTGGGCGGCCAGGGCCAGCGGGCGCTGGTCGTGGGTGAACACCGCTGCATCGTCCGTGCCGGTGCGCAGGTACTGCAACTGCTGGGTCTGGCCCCAGACCTTGTAGCTGGCGGCCCAGACGATGCGGCCGGCTTCGTCGGTGAGCTCCTGGGGGGCGCCGATCTGGTCGCAGTGGTAGTAGTAGGTGGCAAAGCTGGATTGGCCCGCTTCTGCCTGTGCGTTGCGGTTTTCTTCGCTCTTCCATTCCGACTCCAGCTTGGCCAGGGGCACGAAGCTGTCGGGCTCGTAGAGGTATTCGCTCAGGCGTGAGCCACGGATTTCCCCGGTGAGAATGTCGCAGTTATGTCGCGGGGCGGTGCGCTCGAATGCATATCGCGATCAATGCGCGGCGCCCACTGAAAAATACAGTGGATTGTTGTCCAGTTGTCGCGCCACTCTATGGAAGTATTGAAGTTCCATGTGTATGGCGGATCTATTAAACAAGTCTAACCCTCCGGAAAAGCACAGCTGCCTACGAATAGATGCACCGCTGTGAATATGAACAGTTTTACATAATGACTAATCTTCGGTGACGCTTCGATTTAATGCATTGAGCAATGCATCGAGAAAATCATCACCTATTTTTTTTGCACTTGCCCAGTCTAAATCACCAAGAGGCACAGCCCAGACGGAAGAATCATTGGGAAGATGTTTGAATATATAGCCTACTCCGCCGCCATTAGTGGCAAAACACAGGGCCTTATCCCCAAGATATTTTTTAACCAAAAAATCATTATTTAGAATCTCCAGCTCATCTATTGGCCAAAATGATAAATATAGACTACCAAATTGCCCTTCTCCTCCGTTGGCCCAGCGCATCCACTCAACGTAATTTGCAGGCAGGTTTAATATTTTGGATATATCATTAATATTTCTTTCTTCTAGGGGTGGGTCACGGTCATATTGATTTAATACTCTATTTTTTATAGATTCAATAATATCATTCATAATCAAAATGCTCCAATTTCATCAAAATACTGATAACTCTTCTTTAGTGCTCTCTTTCGGCATTTTTCCGAGACTCCAGCAGCTTTAAGATCCTTTGAAGAATATTCAAATTCCTCTCGAATTGTGCTTGACCATTTCCCGTTGCCTGCTGCAACACGAGCATCGCGTCTGGCATTTTGTCGCGTGGTGATTGTGGCATGATTTGGACTTCTATTTAAGAGAATAGAAGGCGCATCACCTGAATTATATTTGGCGTATCCTTGACTTTTGGCCCATTCGTCTTGAACTACATGATGCGAGTCTTTGGGCCTACGTGGTGATGGTTGATCGCGGTGTCTTGTAATATCGCATGGATCTCTGCGGCATCCGCACCTCTTCTTGGGAGCTAGTCCTAATGCATCGCTCCAATTACTAGTATTCGGTGCATACAAGAATAAATTATCACCCCCCTCCAACCCAATCGGATCCTGATGCACAAACCTTCCCACCACAGGATCGTAGTACCTGAACCGGTTGTAGTGCAGCCCCGTCTCGCCGTCAAAGTACTGTCCCTGGAACCGTAGCGGTTGCTCCACCAGCGCAAGGCTTTGTACCTCATCCTGGGCGGCCAGGGCCAGCGGGCGCTGGTCGTGGGTGAACACCGCCGCATCGTCCGTGCCGGTGCGCAGGTACTGCAGCTGCTGGGTCTGGCCCCAGACCTTGTAGCTGGCGGCCCAGACGATGCGGCCGGCTTCGTCGGTGAGTTCCTGGGGGGCGCCGATCTGGTCGCAGTGGTAGTAGTAGGTGGCGAAGCTGGCTTGGTCCGCTTCTGCCTGCGCGTTGCGGTTTTCCTCGCTCTTCCATTCCGACTCCAGCTTGGCCAGGGGCACGAAGCTGTCGGGCTCGTAGAGGTATTCGCTCAGGCGTGAGCCACGGATTTCCCCGGCGAGCAGGTCGCCGTCGTAGAGGAAGGTGGTGCGCCCGAAGGCATCATGCTTGTCGATGCGCCGGCCCAGCGCGTCGTAGCGGTAGCGCGTGGTCTGGACGGTGGCGGCAGGCTCTGGCTGCGTGTTCGATCCGGCGATCTTCGGTTCGGGCCTGTCGTGGTAGCGCGTGACCGTGGATTCGAGCATCTGGTGCTCGGCGCTGTAGCGAAAGCGCTGTACGGTGTGCCACCCTATGCGGCGCTCCACGATGTTGCCGTGCAGGTCGTACTGGAAGCGCAGGTCCTGGTAGACGGTGAGCCGGTTGGTGGGCACCTGTTCGCGTTCGTTGCTGGTGCCGCCGCTGCTGAGGTCTCCACCACGGTTGGGGTTGAGCAGATTGCCTGCGGGGTCGAATGCGAAGGTTTCCAGGTTCCGGCCCGAGGTGGGCGATCCGCCGGCAGCATTTTTCTGGGCGGCAAGGATGCGGCCCAGGGCGTCGTAACGGTACTGGCTGTCGCCGCGCAGGCCGTCGCGCGTGGCGACGAGGTTTCCTGTGGGGTCGTACTGGTACAGGCGGGCGATGCGCTGGCCAGAGGGCAGGGGAGTATCCCGGTCCCAGAGGGCCTGGGGTGAAGGCTTGCCGGGCTGACCCTTGAGTGCGCCTTGCTGGCTGACCTTGTGGGAGGTGAGGCGGCCCATGGGGTCCCAGCCATAGCGGCTGGTCAGCGTGCCTTGGGTGCGTTCGATTTCCTGGTGCAGGGCGTCGCGTTCGATGTCGCTGACCACCTGGCCGTCGGCGAGGATCTGGTGCAGGTGGCCCGAGCCGTAGTAGAGCCATTGGACGTGGCGGCCCCCGGGCAGCCAGCAGTCCGTGCGGTTGCTCAGAGCGTCGTAGGCGTGCCGATAGCTGTAGGTCGCCAGCGCTTGCTCGTCTGCACTGGGCGCCATGTGCACCTGGGTCTCTTCCACCAGCCGCGATAGAGCGTCGTAGGCGAAGCGCACGTGCGCATCGGGGTTGCTGGCATGCAGCATGCGGCCCAGCAGGTCGTAGCCATAGGTGGTGGTTCCTCCGTCTCCATTACCTGCCGCGTCGCTGCCCACGTGGATCTTGGCGACAAGGCGGCCCAGCACATCCCTGCGAAACAGGGTGCGCTTGGGCAGGGCTGCGTCGGGCCGTGGATCGTAGGGCGTATCCGGGGGCAGGTGGGCATCGCGCTCGTGCAGTTCGGTCAGTTCGCTGGCGGCGTTGTAGCGGTAGCGCTGTATGCGGCCGTCAAAACCGGTTTCCTCGATCAGGTTGTCTGCGGCGTCGTAGGTGAAGCTGGTGACGGCGCCGTTTTCGTTCTGCAGGGCGATGAGCCTGCCCACGGCGTCATAGCGGTAGCGCAGCGTGCCGCCCAGCGCATCGCGGCGCTCCACGGGCTGGTCCAGGCCGTTGTAGGTGTAGCGGGTGATGGCGCCTTGCGGGTCGGTGTAGGAAAGCAGGTTGCTCTGGGGGTCGTAGGCATAGTGATGTTCGGAACCATCGGCGCCCCACATCCGGCGCAGGCGTCCAAGCGCGTCGTGAAGGTAGCGGGTGGTCTGGCCCAGGGCGTCGGTGGAGGCCACGAGGTTGCCCAGGATGTCCCACGCATATCGCGTGACCTGGCCCGAGCAGTCGGTGTAGGCCACGAGCTGTCCGGCTTCGTCCCACTGCAGATGGCGGGTTTTGCCCAGCGCGTCTTCTATGGCGACGGGCAGGCCGCGCGTGTCGTATTTCCAGCGCGTGGCGTGGCCAAGCGGGTCCAGGCGCTCGACCAGGTTACCCTGGGCGTCGTAGGCCTGCCGCCAGACATGGCCCAGCGCGTCGGTGACTTCTTCGGGCAGGTTGAGCTGGTTGTATTTGAGGCGGGTGGTGGCACCTGATGCGTCCGTGACGGCCAGCAGGTTGCCCTGGCCGTCGAATTGCCAGCGGGTGATGCGGCCCATGGCGTCCCGCGCCTGTTGCGGGTTGCCGGCGGCGTCCATGCGCGTCTCGGATCGGACGGGCTGGCCATCCGGCCCGGGTTCGACGATGGCGATGACCTCATGCCGGGCGTTGTATTCGTAACTGCTGCGCCGGCCCAGGGCGTCGGTGACATGGGTGGTGCGGCGGCCCAGGTCGTAGTCGAAGCGGGTGTCCAGCGTGCCGGGCTCGTCGGTCCAGGTCCGCACGACGCGGCCGCCCGCGTCAAGCCGGCTCCATTCCTGGTGGTAGGTGAAGCCGGTGCGGCTGCTGTAGGCCACCATCAGGTGCTGGCGATAGCGATAGTGCGCCACGCCGCCCATGGCATCCGTGGCGGACTGGAGGTTGGCGTGGGCGTCATCCGGGACGTTGCCATCCGTTCCATAGGCATAGCGTGCCAGCAGGCCGCCGACCTGTTCCACGCCGTCGATCACACGGGATTCCAGGTGGATCTCCTGCAGGAGCGGGCCGGAGGGGCCCAGGTCTTCGCTCCAGGTGAAGCGCAGCTTGCGGCCAGCGCTGTCGGTCAGTCCCAGCGGGCGGGGCGCGCAGCCATCGATGCCTGTGGCGGTGTAGGCCGGGTAGTGAAGGCTGATGGTGTTGCCATTGCGGTCCACCAGGTGCACCAGTGGCAGACGCCATTGGCCGGTGGCCGGGGGGGCGAACAGGTGTCGGGTGCCATCGGCGCTTTCAACGCTCCAGCCGCCTTGCTGGTGGTGGGTGACGGTGATTTTTTCGCGCGGGTCGAAGTGGCTGGTACCTGCGGCAATCACGGGCAGCTGTATGCGGCGCCCGCGGGCGTCGTAGTAATGCACCGCATCGTGGACCAGCACCAGTTCGGTGGACAGGGGCGTGCTCCATCCCCATCCAAGCCAGCCGGGACGGCGGTCGCTGGAGCGGTAGTACCGCTGCCAGGTCAGGGCCATGGGGCCGGGCAATTCGAAATCCGTGTCGCGCAGGATCTTGGTGCCTGTGGCAAAGATCACGGGATGGCATGTGCCCAGCTCGCAGGTCGGTGGCGTGGCAATGCTTCCCTTGGAGGCGTTATCGATGATATTGCCCTGCGTGTTGGGATTGACGCTGTTGTCCGTGCGCTGTGCCACGGGGTTGCGGCGCGACTTGGCGCGCTGGGCGATCTTGCCAAGGACAAAGCCGATGGTGATGGCGGCCACGCCATCGGCGATAACTTCGGCGATCTGGTCGATTTTTTCGTCGGTCAGGGGCGGTGTCAGCAGCTCCTGGATTTCCTGGGCGAGTTCGGCGACTTGCTCGGCCGCCTGGGCCATGGCGGCCCCTCCGACGACGAGGTTGACGCCGGGAATGAGCTTGCCCACGAGCTTGAGGGCGGGCCCGATCAGCGCGCTGGGATCGGCCAGGCTTTCTCCAAGGGCCGACAACTGGCTGGAGAAGGCGCCCGGCAGCTTTTCGATCACCTTCTGCGCCAATTGGTCATAGGGACCGGGCAGCGCCTTCATGGCAAGGCGCATGGCCCAGCCAGGATTGATGACCATGGCGTTGCTTTTGGTCGTGTCGAAGGACCGCACGCTGCCCCGGCTCTCGAACTTGGTATCGCTGCTGTAGCTGGTGGGCTCGGCCGCGCCGCCGACAACGCCAGAACGCACGCCCGCGATACCACCGAGCTTGTCGGGCGTGGCGGGTATGGACTCGAAGCGGCTGCCGGCAACGGCCACGGGGTGCCCATCGATCTTGAGCGTGGCCGTGCCGTTCTTCAGGCCCGGGCCATGGGCCATGTTGAGGATGGGAACCGGTGGTCCCTGGGGCTTGGGAAAGACGGGGTTGATCGGGCCAGGAATCATGGCCGGATTGCGGCCTTCGTGGATGGCGCGGCGGTCGTTGACGTAGGTGGCCATGGATGGACTCAGGACTCTTGGGAAATGGAGGATTGGCGCCGCCCGGCTGCGGAAGATCTTCCTGCCGTGCGGGTATGGCGATTCCAGGTGGCGCTCCAGGCGGCCACGCGGGTGTTCAGCCCGGTGACCGTGAGCAGGCCTGCGTGGCCTGCCAGGGGCGACGGCATGACGGGGTGCGTCAGCCACTGGCGCATCTCATGGAACAGGCTGAGCATGAGAGGCGCCCAGGCCGCGCCCATTTGACCAAGCAATGCTGCCGGGTCCTGGGCTTGCGGCAGGCCACCCTGTGACGCCAGCGCCGCGGAGAGGCTGGCCAGCTCTGCGCCCCGCCATGCCGAGCCATCCATGTCGGACCAATAGGAGTGCAGGGCGTTGACCGGCATGTGCGCTGCCTTCAGCGCACCGTGGCTGGCCTCGATCAGTGCGCGGCCATCGGGCAGGGTGTCGCTGTCCAGGCGTGAGCGTGGCTCGTCTGCAAAGAATGGTGGATAGACCGTGACGAAATCTGCAGTGGCCGGCTTGCGGGACAGCCGTACAAAGGCTGCGCCTTCCGAGGCAATGAAGCCTTCGCAGACGCCGTTGACCTTGGCCCAGCGACGCTGGTAGAGCACGTCCGCGATCTCCGTGTCCACGAAGCTGTCCACTCCGCCGATGATCACTTCGGGCACCGAGGGGTTGTCGTGCATGAAACGATAGGCCTGCGACAGCGCATCGGCGCCTGCCACTGCGCCGCCCGGGTAGACCTTGATGGGCAGGAACTCTGCGGCGAGGTCCAGTGCGCGGGGAAGCTCCAGTGCGAATCGGCCGGCGTCTATCCAGCCCGGCAGTTCAGGCAAGGAGTCGGGCAGTGCCACGAAGAGGGGGATGGGCCGCTGCAGCGGCCAGCCTGCGGCAGGCGCCGGCTGGCCGCGCAACGCTTCGTGCAGGGCAGGGGCTGCGAGCCGGATCAGGCGTTCCGTTCCTTTGCAGGCTGCATCAATGGCTTGCACCCGGGATACGGTGGCACGGTGCTCGGCCTGGCCGGTAATGGCCTGCCGGGTAAAGCTCGACTGGCGAGCAAAGAAGCCGCAGCCGGTCTGCCAGGCCCGGGTCCCGATGGGGGTGCATGCACCAGTGGCCGCGATGACGAGAGGGTTCATGGTTGTGCCCTGCCGATGTTGAATGCCGCACGTTCGATCACGGAGGCCGTGCTGCAGGCCAGGGCCTGAACGACGGCCAGATCGTCGGCCTCGATCCACAGCGCTGCGCCCACGCGTGAGAGGTGCTCCAGATAGAGCAGGTGGCGCAAGGGCGCGCCTACCATGGCCACGGCCTCCTGCAGAACCACTTGCGTGCGGGGGCGTCCGAGACGCAGGGCCGGCCCTGACAGAGGAAGTGCGGCCAAAGCGGCGTCGATGGTGGCGGAGCGGCCCGATGCCTCGTGACCCAAGTCAAAGGCAATGTCGGCGGGTTCTCCTGTGAGCAGGGCCGTGGCGTCAGCCAGGGTGCGGCATGCCTCTTCGTCGTCCCAGGCCGTATGGGCAGCGAGCTGGCGAAGCAGGGGAACGTCTCCCACAAGTGAGGCCGCATATACCTGCAGGCCCCAGGGCATTTGGGGATGCCGGCCTTCCCGCAAGGCGCTTGCCAGCGCATGTCCATCCCTGGCGGCCAGCAGGGCCAAGGCCACGGTGGAATGCGGCATCCGGGCCAAAAGAGTGCGTGCCACAGGCGTTTCCTGCCGGCTGCCCATGAGCGCCAGCGCCAGCAAGGCGGCCTGCGCATCGCTGTCTTGTTGCGTGGCTGCGATGGCCTTGGTTTCATCGCCACGCCCGGTGCATCGCCAATCACACAGGGCCGCCAGGCCGCCCGGCAGACCGGATGTCCATGCAGAGATGGCTTGTGCGAATTCGTCGCTGACAGCCGGCCGGGAAATTGCGAGGCGCTGGAGCAACTGTGCCAATGGCGCGCTCTGCCTGTGCTGTCCCTGGGAGAGCAGCCAGGTGAAGTATTCGGCGACGGTGTTGTCGAAGCAAAACCGCATGGCGTTGAATACCGCGTTCGGCTGGGCCTGGAGATGGGCTCCCAGCGTTCGCTCCAGCCCATCGTGAATGTGCTTGCGTTGCAGGTGCAGGGCTTGCAGGCAGGCCAGCGCGAAGATGCGGGAGGGCTCATCCAGGATTTCAGCGCCAGCTGTTTCGATTGCGTGCTGGCAGGCATGGTCCAGCTCGGGTGCGTGCATCAGGTGCTGCTTCAGGCCGCTCAGCGCCTGCACGATGCTGTCGTCGAACACGGCAAATGCGTCGGGGCGCGACGCGGGACGCTGGAGCAAATGGGAGCGGCGCCAGTACTGGGTTACCAGGGTCCGGGCCATGCGCACTGCCGGCTGGGCCGACACAGGAATGTCGATGGCTCTGGGAATGGGAAGGTCGATGACGGTCATGATGAAAAGAGCCTGGCAGCCCCCTCGAAAAGAGAATGCATGGGGGACAATGCGCCCCAGGAGGAACCCAAGCGATGCTGGACAATCTGACGCCGTTTGCTGCGGAAATACTGCCGGGACATGGCGCCGACGGCACCCTGTGCTCCACCGTGGTGATCAAGGCCACGCTGGATTTCGAAGGGCGCGCGGTGGCCCAGGGCAATGCAGTACCTGTGTTTCGCGGCGATGAGTTCTTTGGCGCGGAGGGACCCATGGGTGTGGTACGCCACGAGGCCGATATCGCTCCGCTCAAGTCTCGGGTGGATGTGCTGTTCAACGGCTATGCCTACGCTCCTGGTGGCAAGCCCGCTGCCCACTTCGATGCGGGTCTGGCCGTGGGCGGTGAAAGCCGCGTCATAAGAGTCTTTGGCAAGCGGGTCTGGCGCCGACGCCTGGGAGTGCTGCCCCTGGCACAGGAGGTGGAGCCCGCCTTGAAAGTCCCTGTTACCTATAACCTTGCCTTCGGGGGAGCGGATGCCGAAAAGCCGGAGGTATTCCACGGAGCCAATCCGATCGGAGCAGGCTTCAGTGCAGGACTGCCCCCGGAGGGCGAGCCCATGCATCAGCTCGAATGGCCTGACGATCCGGTTCGCTCTGCAGTCGACCGGGTTTCGCCGGCCGGCTTCGGCTGCATAGGCCGTAGTTGGTTGCCGCGTCGCGCCCTCTGGGGCAGCTATACGGGCAAGGAGGTTGACGCATCGCCAGGCCTTCTCACGCGCATGCCGGCTTCGTTTGATCCCGCCGCGTGGAATTGCGCCCATCCCCGGATGCAGTTCAGGCGCGAGCAGGTGCAGCCAGGAACGAAGATCGCCTGGATGAACCTGAGCGCGCAGGGCATGGGCACTACCGTCGTGCCTGCGATCCGGCCGCAACTGAGCTGGGTGCTCCGCGGTGAACGTGGCACTGCACGCCCGGAATTCGACACGCTGATCATCGAGCCCGAGCATGGGCACCTGATCCTCATATGGCGACACACGCTTGCCGCGCATGTGCTCAGTGGTCTTGAAAGTGTTCAGATCCATCTCTGAGCCAGCCTTCAATTGATGCGGACTTCGGCCGCGTCCAGATCAAGCAGATCCCGCGCATCTTGCTCAATCGTTAATGCCACCAGGCGAGCAAGCCCCTGGGCCGTGAGTTTCAGCGTGGCCTGCCCGCAGGCCAGCGTGATGCAGTCCTGCGACTGTAGGTGGATGCTCCTTTGTCCCCATGGCGCCGTGGGTGCGGGTGAGAGCACTGCGGTGATCGTGGCACGCCCCGTCGGCTGGACTGCCAGCAAAACCTCGTCTCCCGGAACCAGAACCGGCAGCAGCACGCCCGCAGGCGCTTGCACCGAAAGTGCGGGATCGTGCGTGTACGCCACCAGATAGAGGTCTTGCCCCAGTACCTCGACGACCTGCCCGGCCAGGAGCTGTACGTTGGACGGCAGGCGTTGCGCCTCATCGACGTCGGATGGCTTGGCAGGAAGGCGTTTTTGTGCGATTGCCATGGGATTTCCTTCAAGCGGGGTTGATGTGGCTGTCAGGGGAGGAAACGGTCACCTTGGAGCTGCCGCTGATGGAGATCGTCTGTCCGTTGACCTGCACGGTGCCGTCGCTGGTCATGCGCAACACGGCCTTGCCGCACTTGATTTCGATGGCGTCACCCACGGTGATGGCCATTTCCTTGCCTACCGTGATCGTCTGCACCTCGCCCACGGTGGTGGCGGAGTTCTTGCCGACCGTCGCCGTATGGTTGTCGGCCGTGTCGTCGGTGCGGTTCTTGCCCACGCTGGTGGACTGGTTCTGACCCACTGAAACACTGCGGTTCATGAGCACCGTCGTGCTCTGGCTCAGCCCCACATTCACCACCATTGCTGCGCCCACGTTGACGTTGTAGGCGGCGCCGATGTTCACCATCTTGGCCAGGCCCACGTTCTGCATGTAGGCCAGTCCGATGGTCTCTGTCTTGAAGCTGCCCACCTTGATCGACCAGTTGTTGCCGATCTTGTCCTTCTCGTTGCGGCCTATGGTCTTGCTGCGGTTCTTGCCGATGGAGATGTTCTCGTCGATGCCAACGTCTTCATTGCGGTTGTCGCCGATGCTGATCTTCTCGTTGTGGTCCACACGCTCCGTGCGGTTGTTGTGCACGGTGATGGTCTCGTCGCGGTCCACGGTCTCGGTGCGGTCCCGGTGGATGACGTTGGTCTCGTCCCGGTCGATGGTCTTGCGCCGGTCGTTGCCCACCCATTTGTCCTCGTCGTTCTCGACTTCGGTGAGCTGGTCCTTCTGCGCGTGCAGCCAAAGCTGCTCTTGCCCAGCCTTGTCCTCGAAGCGGATGGCGTTGGCGTCGCCCTGGCCGTTCTTCGTGCCCGCGCCCGGGGCGCCGCCCTTGCTCGACCGGGTCTTGATGCCCGATTGCGTGGCGTTGGCCGGCAGTGCCCAGGGCGGCATGTTGGCCGCGTTGTAGACGCAGCCCATGACGATGGGGTGGTCAGGATCCCCGTTGAGGAAGTCCACGATGACTTCCATGCCGATGCGCGGGATGTGCACGGCGCCAAAGCCCGGCCCGGCCCAGCTGGTGGCCACGCGCATCCAGCAGCTGGAGTTCTCGTTCATGCCGCCGACGCGGTCCCAGTGGAACTGCACCTTGACGCGGCCGTACTGGTCGCACCAGATCTCTTCGCCTGCGGGGCCCACGACGACGGCGGTCTGCGGGCCCGTGGTACGTGGTTTGGCGGTGATGCGCTGGGGCTTGAAGGGAAGGCTGGTGGGCTGGGCCTGGAGCACGAATTTCTGCACCGAGCCTTCGCCGCTGCCGCCGTCGCTGACGCGCGGGTTCTCCTCGAAGGCATAGTCGACCGCCGTGACCAGGTAGGTCTGGTTCTGGTCGCCGCGCGGATAGTTGTCCAGCGTGAAGGTGTAGCCCGGCGCCATGGCGCGGTGGTTGGAGCGGCCCTGCACCGTGCTCTGGCGCGTGAGGCTTTGCTGCAGGCGCACGCGGATGTAGTCCTCGCCGTCGCCGGTCTCGGTGTAGCCGCCCGGCCATTCGTAGATCTCGTAGGCGTCGTGCGCGTGGCCGGGCGGGTTGCGGCGCATGTTGGACAGCTCGGCGCGGGGCTTCTTGAAGTCGTAGTCGTCGTTGTAGTGCCGGCCAGGCTTGACGCGCTGGTGCAGTTCCCAGGCGTGTATGCATTCCTCGCGCGCCACGGCGGCCTTGCCCGGCGGGTGGAAGGGGATGACGGCACCGCCCTGCAGCGGGTCGTGCGAGGCGATGACATCGTCGCCCAATGTCAGCACATGCTGGCCCGCGCTGTGCTGGTGGTAGTAGCAGATGCCCTCGTGCTCCATGAGGCGCGAGACGAACTGGAAGTCCGTCTCGTTGTACTGCACGCAGTACTCCCAGGTGCGGTAGGAGCGCGTCAGGCGCTGCTGCATGGGGTGGCCGTAGATGCCCAGGACCTCGTTGATGATGTCCGGCACCGTCTTGTTCTGGAAGATGCGGAAGTCGCTGCGGCGCGTGGCCAGCCACAGCCAGGGCGACAGGCGTGCGCGGTACAGGAAGTTGCGGTGCTCGTCCTGGCCGCGCATGCCAAAGGCAGTGACCAGGCCGTCGATGTAGCGCTTGCCGCCGTCCTGGGTCTCCACCACCACGGTGGCGCCCTTGCCCAGCAGGGCCTTGGGGTCGATGCTGTCGTCCTCGCTGAGCAGGTCGATCTCCAGGGCGAACAGATGGCTGATTTCCTCGCGCCCCTGCAGCCGGCGCAGCTGCAGCTGGTCTGCCAGGGGGGTGTTGATGGTGACTCTGCGTGTCATGGTGTCGGATCTCGCGGTGCTTGGATGTAGACAAGGGGCGGGGGCGTCAGGTCCGGGTGGGCGGACCTGCGTGCGCCGGCGGTGGATCGGGTGGAGAGGTGCCTTTGCTGCTATCGGGCTGCGTACACCAGCCCTGGACGGGCGCCGTCTGCGTCATCCAGGGCTGGATCGATGACGGGATCGGGGCGAAAGGTGTGCCCCAGCGCGATGAACTGGTAGTTGCCGCGCCGGTCGGTGAAAACAGCCAGGCCGCCAGGCGTCAAGGCCACGTTGAACCAGTCGTTGTCGGTGCGCGGTTGGTCCAGGTCCAGCTTGCCGGACTGGCTCAGTGCAAGCACGCTGCCTGCCAGGCTTTCCAGGTTCAGAACGCTGAGCTGGCGGCCGTCAGCGCCATACAGCCGTAGCTCTCCGGTGGTTTCGACCTTGCTGAGGCCCTCGCCAAGGGGGACGGATCGCTTCATGGTGGCCAGCACGAACTGGCCGCCCGGCGCCAAACGCAGGTCCGGGGGGATGTCGCCGGAGCCATGGCGGAATTCGGCCAGGCGCACGATGCGCGCATCCGTGCGCAGCGCCAGCGCTGCGCCCGTGCCGCGCTGATCGGGCAAGGCATAGGTCAGCAGCACATTGCCTGCTGACCATTCGATGGCATTGGCCCAGGTCATCGCATCGGCTCCCGCCCAGGACTGAACCTGCGCGGCCATGGCTGCAGCCGGGTCCTCGTCCCGGGGCTGCACGGTCAGGCTTGCGTTGGCGGAGATGGCCAGACGGGGCGGTGCATCCAGGCTGCCCAGGTTGCGGGTCTGCTGCAGTGTCCATTGGGGCAGCTCGAATGTCAGCAACTGATACGGCTTGCGGCCATCGGCATCGGGATCCACATGGCTGCTGGCAACGATGTGGACCATTGCGGCAGTGCGATCCTGCGCATCGTCCGTGGCCACGGAGCGGGCCAGGCAACCGCCGGGGCGCACTCCCGGCTGTGCAAGCGCCGCAACGGCAGGGGGGCTGCCGCTGCGCTCGGACAGCTGGAAACTGCCCACTTTGGATCGTTGGACGAGGTCCAGGCGATCAACGGTGCCGTTGCAGTAAACGGTATAGAGATAGCGGTACGGGTCCTGGTCGTTCGACGAGGCGAAGCTGGCCGGCTTCGCCTGCACGGACGAGACGGCAGGGCTGTCATCCGCATTGCGCGTGCATGCGACCGACAGCAAAGCGCTGGCCAGCATTACGCCAATCGTCGCGAAGCGGCGGGAAGTAGCACTCCAGGGCATGGCTAGAAGTCCTCGCGGGCAAGCACGTTGTCGACATAGTTGCGATCGCCCACGGCGCCGCGCTCGGCGGCGGGAATCCTTTCCCATTCGGCGCGGGCCGTATTGCCGTCGGCGCTGACCGTCACCCACAGTTGATCGCCTTGCATGCGTATGCGGTACTCATGCAGATTGTTGGCATAGCCGTTGAAGCCGCGCAGGGTGTCGAGTTCGAGCTGCTCGGCCGTGTAGTCCGGCAGTTCCACGGGAATGGCTGGCAATCCTTGTGCGGTTCGGGCCTGGTTCCAGGCTCTGACCAGACCTTTGAACCGCTCGCCCTTGCGCTGCTTGCCAGGATATGCCCTTGCGAAGGCCTCCTTTTCCAGGAAGAGCTTCCAGCCGCCGCGCACGTTGTCCTTCCAGTTCCAGGTCTGATTGGCGGTCGGTGCCGGTCGGGTGAGTTGGCACAGGCCCACGCCACCCAGGCCATCGCTGCTGTATTTCGGCCAATTGCCGGGAGTGCGGAATTGTTGCAGCGAGCTTTCCTGCCGCATTTTTTTTCGAAACACGATCCTGTCGGCGCCAATGCTGTTGGCAAAGGCACGGATGGCGGTGCTCGTGGGATTGGTGCCGACGATGGTCCAGGTGGCGCGCGCCCGGCGCTCCACACCGGCCGCCCGCATCGTGACCTGCACGGTCAGCAGGCCTCCACGGACTTCGGTGAACGGGATGCGCCAGCTCGGGCTGGCGCTGGTCTGCGGTGGCAGAGGGCTGTGTGCAGTGCTTCGGCCACTTCCATACGCGGTGTTGGTAGGCGGTGTGCCGCCTTCGAACGTCAGCGTGGCCGACCATTCGAAGATGGGCGTGCTCCCTGCAGGCAGCGCTTCGTTCTGCAGGACGGCAGTCACCGTGATGGTGGGCATTTGGGCATCGGCCGTGATGGCGAACTGCGGTCCTGCGGGCTGGCTGGTAATGGCAAGTGGCATGTTCAGGGGTCTCCGTAAGACGATGGATGGCTGGTCCTAGCGCGATGCCTGCACAGCGCGGGCGCGCTCCAGGTGGAGCACGGCAGCGTCCAGCAGCGGGTCGCCGCCGGCCTGGATGGAGGCGGTGAAGGCCGCGTCCACGGGCACGCGCAGGCGCGGGGTCACGCCTTGGGCCTGTGCGGCGGGGTTGTTGCCGCCAGCGGGGCCGGTTTCTGCGAGCAGGGGGACTTGCACGATGAAGCCGGCCGGCAGGTGCACGCGCGTGGCGGGGCCGGTGGCGCCAGCCGTGGCGCTGGTGGCGACGATGTCGGCACGTTGGCTGTGCTGCAGCCAGGCGGCGAACAGTTCGCAGGGGCCTGCGCAGCCCGGGCCGGTGAGCACGGCGATGGGGGCCGTGAAGGGCGTGCCCGAGGCGGCCAGCGGCAGCTGGGCCGGAAGGCCCAGGCCGCCACGGCTGCGCCAGACGCGGGCGGCGGGGTCGAACAGGCGCTGGGCGGCGTCCTGCATGCGCAGCGGCTTGTCGCGTGTGTAGAGCGAGGCCAGCATGTGGGGCAGCAGCTGGTAGGCGTCGTCGCCCCGGTGGGCGCGCAGGTCGATGACCAGGCCCGTGACCCTGGCCTGGGTGGCTGCGGCCAGGGCGCCCTCCCAGCGGCTGAGCTGGCCGGTGGCGCCGTCGGCAAAGCTGTCGAGGGCGATGTAGGCCAGGTTGCCGCCCTGGGCGCTGCGCAGCAGGAAGGAGGCGAGGGCGGGCTCGGCCGCAGGCAGGGCCGTGGTTGCGGCGGGGGCGGCGTCCAGGCGCAGGGTCTGTTCCTGGCTGGCCGGGGGCGCGCCGGCTGCGGTGCGCAGGCTCAGCGTGGCGGGCGTGCCCAGGTCCAGCGCCAGCAGGTCGGCGCGGCGGGCTTCGGCACCGGCGCGCAGCGAGGCGGGGGCAATGCGGTCCAGGTAGCGGGTGGGGCTTTCCCCTTCGATGGCGAGGATGTCGCTGCCGGGCTGCAGGCCCGCCTTGGCGGCGGCAGAGCCTGGCGCCACGCCGGTGATGGCGATGCGGCCGTCCTCGCGCAGCCAGGTGCGCGGCATGGGCAGGTTGACGCTGCCGCGTGCCAGCAGCTGCGGGGACAGGCCCCGGTCTGTGCGGGCAGGCCAGGCCTGGCCGCCGGGCAGCAGAACGCGGTACTGGCCATCGCCCAGGCGCTGCCCCATTTCTGCCAGGGCCTGGGCCTGTGCGGCGCTGTCGCCGCGCTCGGCGGCGGTCTGCAGGCGCTGGCCGTAGTCGGCACGCAGCTTGCCGGCATCAAAGCCGCTGGCAGCGGCCAGCGGGTGGCGCTCGGCAATGAGGCCGATGAGGGCCTGGGCCGCATCGCCCGCGCCCAGGCGGGACAGGTCGATGTCCTGCGCGGGCTGGACGGCATGGAAGGCCAGGGCGATTTCCCGGGCGCGGTCGAAGCGCAGGCCCTGCGGCTCCAGCGTGACCACGGTGTAGCCGCGCGGCAGGGTGACCATGGGGTCGTCGGCGGTGAACAGGCGTCCGTCGGCGCCAAAGCCGGAAGGGAAGCGCTGCGTGGCATCGCTGGCCCAGACCAGCAGCTTGCCGCCCGTGGGCTCCAGGATGTCGCCGCTTTGGCGCGGCCATTCGGTGCGCACCGAGCTGGCGCGCAGCATGGCGTGCTGCTCTATGGCGTCCAGGCTGCGCCGGCCCGCGCGCTGGGGCACGTCGGCATGGACGGACAGGGCGAAGATGCGCACGCCCCGGCCCCCGGGGCGGGCACGGCCGGTGGACAGGTCATAGGTCGTGCCGTCGGGGTCGCCGGGCAGTTCGATGGCCACGCCGGTGCTGTCGCCGCGCGGCAGGGCCAGCCATTGCGACTTGGCCGGCGCCACATGGGCGGCCTGGCGCTGCACGAGGTACGGCCCCTGGTCCATGAGCGCGACCACGGCCTGGCCGCGCCGGGCGCTGTCCGTCCAGGCGTCGCCCAGCACGGCCATGACGCGGCGTGGGCCGCCCTGGTCGTCCTGCACGGGGGCGGCGCCGGAGGGCGCCGACTGTGCCGCCTCGGGCTGGGCCTGGTTGCGGTCCCACCAGGCACGGGCCTCGCTGGCGGCGCCGGTGGCCGCGTTGGTGGCCGTGCTGGCCGCGCTGCGGCCGGCCTCCAGCGCCTGCTGGCCGGCTGTGGCGGCGCCCGAGGCCCGCTGCACGGTGTCGGCGGCCTGGCCGATGGCGCCCAGGTCCAGCGCCTGCGCAGCCGGGGCGGCCAGCAGAGCTGCTGCGATCACTGCCGTGGCGGCGCGTGGCAGGCGGTGCCTTCTCATGCCGGCTCCGCAGCGCGGGTGCGCACGTCCAGCGTGAAGTCGTCGCCGCTGGCGCCGGCATGCAGGCTTTGCAGTTCCTGGCCTTGCACGGTGGCCTGCAGGAAGTGGGTAGCCATGCGCGGCAGCAGGTTCTGGGTGAGGATGCCGTCCACCATGCGCGCGCCCGATTCGACCTCGCTGCAGCGGCGGCGCACCAGGTCCACGGCGGCTTCATCGAAGCTGAACTGCGCGCCGTGGCGTTCCTCGATGCGCCGCTGGATGCGCAGCATCTGCAGCCGGATGATCTGCTCCAGCATGGCGTCGGAGATGGGGTAGTAGGGCACCACCGTCAGGCGGCCCAGCAGCGCGGCAGGGAAGGTCTGCAGCAGCGGCTGGCGCACGGCCTGTGCCAGGCCTTCCGGCGTGGGAGCCAGGTCCGGGTCGCGGCACATGTTGGCGATCAGGTCCGAGCCCACGTTGGAGGTCAGGATGATGACGGTGTTCTTGAAGTCGATGTAGCGGCCCTCGCCGTCTTCCATCCAGCCTTTGTCGAAGACCTGGAAGAACATCTCGTGCACGTCGGAGTGGGCCTTTTCGATTTCATCGAGCAGGACCACGCTGTAGGGGCGGCGGCGCACGGCCTCGGTCAGCACGCCGCCTTCGCCGTAGCCCACGTAGCCGGGCGGCGCGCCCTTGAGGGTGGAGACGGTGTGCGCCTCCTGGAACTCGCTCATGTTGATGGTGATGAGGTTTTGCTCGCCGCCATACAGGGCTTCGGCCAGGGAGAGGGCGGTTTCCGTCTTGCCCACGCCCGAGGGGCCGGCGAGCAGGAAGACGCCGATGGGCTTGCCCGGATCGTCCAGCCGCGCGCGGGAGGTCTGGATGCGGCGCGTGATGGCCTCCAGGCCGTGGCGCTGGCCGATGACGCGCTTCTCCAGCGTGTCTGCCAGCGAGAGCACGGACTGCACCTCGTCACGCACCATGCGGCCCACGGGAATGCCGGTCCACTCGGCCACGACGGCTGCGACCACGCCGGCATCGACCACGGGCTGCAGCAGCGGGGAATCGCCCTGCAGCTCGGCGAGCTGGCGGCGCAGCGCTTCCAGCGAGGCCACGCTGGGGGGCTCGGCAGGTTTGGTTGAGGTGGCTTCGGCGGCCGTTTCCGGTGCCGCAGCGGACGGGTCTGCGGCGGCGCCGGTGGAGAAGACGGGCGGCTTCAGGCCCATGAGGGCGGCCTCGGTTTCCAGGATGCGGCGGGCCAGCGCGCTTTCCTGGCCAAAGCGTTCGGCCAGCGTGGCCTGGCGCTCGCGCAGGCCGGCCAGGTCGGTTTCCAGCGCCTGCAGGCGCTCGGCCGTGGGCAGGCCGAGGGCGGCCTCGCGCAGCAGCACTTCCTGCTCTACGCCCAGGGCCTCGATGCGGCGCTGCACGGCTTCCAGCTGGGCGGGCGTGGCATGCAGGGCCATGGCCACGCGCGAGCAGGCCGTGTCCAGCAGGCTGACGGCCTTGTCGGGCAGCTGGCGCGAGGGAATGTAGCGGTGCGACAGGCTGACGGCCGCGGCCACGGCGTCTGCGGCAATGCGCACCTGGTGGTGGTTTTCCAGCTTGGCGGCCACGCCGCGCAGCATGTCCACGGCGCGGGGCTCGTCGGGCTCGTGCACCTGCACCAGCTGGAAGCGGCGGGTCAGGGCCGGGTCTTTTTCGATGTATTTCTTGTACTCGGCCCAGGTGGTGGCGCCGATGGTGCGCAGCGTGCCGCGCGCCAGGGCGGGCTTGAGCAGGTTGGCGGCATCGCCGGTGCCGGCCTGGCCGCCCGCGCCCACCAGGGTGTGGACTTCGTCGATGAAGAGCACGACGGGCGTGGTGCTGGACTGCACGGCGTCCAGCAGGCCGCGCAGGCGGTTCTCGAACTCGCCCTTCATGCTGGCGCCGGCCTGCAGCAGGCCGACGTCCAGCACGCGCAGCTCCACGCCCTGCAGCGGCGGCGGCACATCGCCCTGGGCGATGCGCAGGGCCAGGCCTTCGACCACGGCGGTCTTGCCCACGCCGGCCTCGCCCACCAGGATGGGGTTGTTCTGGCGGCGGCGCAGCAGGATGTCCACCATCTGGCGCACTTCGTCATCGCGGCCCGTGACGGGGTCCAGTTCGCCCGCCTTGGCGCGGGCCGTCAGGTCCACCGTGTACTGCTGCAGCGCACCGCCCTGGCCGGGCGCGGTGCCCGTGGCCTGGCTGGCTTCGCCCGGCGTGCCTTCCAGCCCGCTGCCATCGGCCGCGCGCATGCGTGCCTCGGGCGAGTCGGGCAGCAGGCGGGCGAAGGCGTCGCTGAGCGCGGGCTCGGAGATCTTGTCGAATTCGCGCGAGATGGAGCGCAGCTCATTGGCCAGCGAGCGCGTGCGCACCATGCCCGACAGCAGATAGGCGCTGCGGATCTGGCTGTCGTTGAACATCAGCGTGGCATAGACCCAGCCGCGCTCGATGGCGGTCTCTATGTGCTCGGAGAAGTCGCTGATCGAGGTGGCGCCGCGCGGCAGCTGGTCCAGGCGGCGCAGCACATCGGCGGCCAGGCGGTCGGAGGCGATGTCGAAGTGGCGCAGGATGCGGATCAGGTCGCAATCGTTTTCCTGCAGCAGCTGGTGCAGCCAGTGCACCAGCTCCACATAGGGATTGCCGCGCAGCTTGCAGAACACGGTGGCGCCTTCCAGCGACTTGAACAGCAGCGGGTTGAGCTTGCCGAAGAGGGATTGGCGGCTGATTTCTGTCATGGGTCTTGGGTGCTTAAAAAGAAGGGATCAATGGGCGGTAGGAATTGCCGGCTAGCGTTGGGGGCGGACTTCGACCTTGCGGCCCTTGGCCTGGCACTGCGCCAGCAGCCGGTCGACCCAGGCGCGTTCGACGAGGAAGCTGCTGCCGGTGATTTCCTGCGCCGTTTCACGGACGTCGGCGGCGAGGTGGATGGCCTTGGCTTCGGACAAGGCATCGCCATCCCATTGCGCTTCATCCGGCGATGGTTTGGCGGTGAAGCGGCGCTGCCCCAGATTGGCGATCTGGCCGCCTTCCAGCCAGACCATCCAGACCGACGAGCGCGCAGGGACTGCGCTGCGGTTGTGCTGTTGCACGAAGCAAAAGCGCTGGAGGGCTGAAGGCTTTCCGGGGCCAGTCGATGCCTGGCGGCTCTTCAAATAGATACGCAGGGCGGCTGGAGAAGGAATCAGGGATTGCGCCGGACGCGAGAAATCGGAAGCCCGCCCGCTTTCAGGCGCTGCCAGCAAAGGCAGGGCCGACCCCGCCAGGGTGGCCAGCAGACACCTTGCGAGCAGGCGACGGCCTTGCCTGACACGGCATGGGCCGGGAAAGCGGTTGCGTCCGATATGCGGCATGCGGCTATCGGGCAGGAGTCACTTTGATGGTGCGGCCCTTGGCCTTGCACTGCGCCAGCAGCATGTCCACCCAGGCGCGTTCGACGAGGAAGCTGCTGCCGTAGATTTCCTGGGCCGTTTCCCGCACGTCGGTCGCGAGCTTGATGGATTTCATTCTTGCCAGGCTTTCACCATCCGCTTTGGCGTCTTCTTTCGTCAGCGTTTTTGGCGAATAGAGATGCCAGCCCATATTGACGATCTCGCCGCCATTGAGCCAGACCATCCACACGTTCGGCTCGGGATCGGACGGATGGTCGGGACGCTGCTGCACGAAGCAAAAGGTATTGCTCTGGCGGGCTCTTTGGGTTTCCCAGACTTCATCCTTGAACTTCAGGTATTGCCGCAGCGCAGTCATGGACGCGACTCTTTCCTGCGCAGGCCGAGAGTAGTCGGCAGCCGTCGGCTGGGTTTGCTGGCTGCTGATTTCAGCCGGCGATGCCGGGGGCGGCGATGATTCGGAGGCTTGGGCACCTATCAAGCAGGCGCTCACTGCAATGGCAGTGGCAAGGCTGGCCATTGGGAAATGGCGATGCGGTTTCAAAGCGCTTGATCCGGTATGGGTTGGTGACATGGAGTGCCCTCCTTGGTTTTCGATGTGTTTGGGGATCAGTCGCGTTTGCGCAGCCGGGCATGTGTGTAGAACATGTTTCTAGCCAGCGCGGCGTGCTGAATGAAGTCGGCACCGGGAGAGCTGGATTTCGCAGTTCTCCAGGCGAACAGGCCTGTGGGGGTAGGGTCTGGCGGCACCGCGCCGGTGGCAACGTCCAGGGCCGCCTGCACAAAGTCCAGATAGGCCTTGCGTTTGGGATGCAGGCCGTTGTTGGCGTTGTCCACATAGTCGCGGAGGTTCTTGGCAATGTCGGGACCCAGCTTCGGATAGACGTTGAAGCCATGGAATTGGACCGATCCCCGGTCATCCGCCATGACGATGTCCTCGACGCTGGTGGCACCGCGGGCCATGAAGTCTTCAGGCTTTCCGCTTTTCAAGCGGTTCTCGATGACTCGGCGCATCCATTGCATTCCGGTTTTCACGTTGTCGAGATTCCAGGCCAGTGAGGTGTCGCCCGGCGAGACGCTTTCCGCCAGGAACAGCCTTGCCAGCATCCCCTCCGTCGTGCTCTCCGCAGGCAGCGAAATGCTCTTCTCCACCTGCACGGTGATGGCTGCGGGCATGACGCTGAGCCCGCTTCCCTGCACCGCCACGATGCTGAGCTTGGTGAGCCCGGGCTGCTGCGCCACGAAGTCGAATTGCCAGCTGTCGGCGCGGGCGTTGTGTACGGGGGGCTGGGCCGCAAGAATGCTGTGCGCATCGATCCTGGCACCCAGCTTGTAGGCCTTTGCGACGGCCTCAATCTTGACGCGCAGGCGGTTGCCCTCGACCAGCGTCAGCGTGGAAGGAACCGGTGCGTTGTGCGGGAACTTGATCTGTACGGTGGGCATGTGTGCGAGCAGGGAAGTGGTGATTCAGTGGTTCGGTGATTCAGTGGCTCGAGGACTGGGGCCGGGGCCGGGGCGCCGGCCCCGCACGGGCTGGCGGCGCTGGCGCAGCCAGGCTTCGGGGTCCAGGCGGAAGTCGCGCGCGTCCTGTGCGGGCTCGGCGTGGGTGAGCCAGGTGGTCCAGCCCAGCTGGGTGCTGCTGCCCAGCCGGGCGGCAGGCACTTCCTGGCGGCGCAGCACCAGCACATAGTCCCAGGCGTATTCAATGCCCAGGTAGTTGCGCACCCAGTCCACCAGGGTCTGGAACAGTGCGGCCTGGGGCAGCAGCTGCTGGTACTGCTCCAGGCCCAGCGGGCCGAGCACCAGGCGGAACTTGCTTTGCGCATCGGGCACGCGCGAGCCCACGACGGCATCCACTCCCAGGCGCGAGTTGCAGGGGCGGCTTTGCAGCCGGGTCTGCTGCCCGGGTTCCAGCTCCAGGTGGTGCAGGCAGTTTTCTTCCAGCCGCACGGGGATCTGGAAGTAGTGCGACAGGGCCTGGCACAGGCCTTCGGGATTGCGTGTCCAGCGGGTCAGGTGGCCGGCCATAAAGCGCTTGGCGTGGTCGGGCACGTCGTCGCGTGTGCGCTGGCTGGGCAGGCCGGTGCCGATGAAGCTGTCTATGTAGCGGCCGAAGGGGTCCTCGCCGGGGCGGTCCAGCGATGCCGTGGGCTGGGCGTCCGACCAGGCGCGGAACAGCAGCAGCAGCATGCGGTGGTGAAAGATGTCGGAAAAACGCGCCAGCGTGGCGTCGTCATGCTGGCGCAGGCGCTCGCGCACGTATTCGGTGATGTGCGTGGGCAGCGGTCCGTTGGGGCCGTAGAGGCCGAAGTTCCAGACCGTCATGCGCTCGGGCTCGCCGGCGCGCGAGGGCAGGATCTCGGCGATGGTGGCGGGCGCGAAGGCCAGCGACGGGTCCTGGCCCAGGCGCAGCGGTTCGTCCTTGGGGCGCGTGGCCTGGCCCAGGCGCGGCAGGCCGGGGTGGCGCGCCTGCAGGTAGCGCAGGCTGTGCATCAGGTCGAACTGGTAGGGCCTGGCGCTCAGGCGCTGCCAGAACAGGCGCGCCCGAGCGTCCTCGGACGCGTTCGCCTGCACGGTGGGCAGCTCCGGGTCCTGATCGGGCACCGGCTGGGCAAGGGGAGCGTGCGCGGCGTTGCTCATATGCCGGGCCGTTGTCCGGGGCGTGGCGCCCAGTGCGCGACGGGGCCGCGCTGGCGAGAGTGCAGCTGCAGCTCGGTGAAGCTGTTGACGCCCACGTGGCGGGCAAAGAACCGCTCCAGCATGTTGGCCAGGGGCCAGGGGCTGACACCGGCCATGGCCGGCTCGTCCACGCTCAGGTGCACGCCCACGCCGCGCCCGTAGACGAGCTGGCGGTGCTGGGGCAGGCGGCGCGTGATGGGTTCGATGCGCATGCCCTGGATGGCGGCGATCTGTCCGGCCAGTTGGTGGTTGCCCAGGTCCAGGTACAGGCGCAGCAGCTCTTGCAGCGTGGCCGCGCCTTCCTCGTCGGACAGGTCGGTCATGGCCAGGTAGTTCAGGCTCAGGTGGGAGATCAGCCGCCAGGTGAGGCCGCCATCGGCCACGGCCGGTATCGGGGCGCTGGGGCCGGCGATGACGCGGGCCCAGTCCACCGGTGCCGACTCCTGAAGGGCAAAGTCGCCGCCCGGCTGGTTGACGCGCATGAGCAGGGGCAGGTCGCGGTTGGTGCACAGGGTATGCATGGACAGCTGCTTGAGCTCGTCGGAGAACGGCGCCTCGCGCTGGTCCACCAGCGAGATGAAGACTTCCGAGCCCAGGTACTGCGTGCGCGGGCCGCTGCGCAGGCTGCGTTCGGAAAACAGCCGGGGCTCGCGCCGCGTGGTGAAGTAGGCCTGCTCGGTGGAGTGCAGGCCGTGAGTGGATGCGTACAGCGGCGCAAATTCACGGTCCTGCGTCTTGCCTTCGTGGTGGCCGGTGACGGCCTGCACGCCGTAGACCTCGAAGTCCAGCGGCCGCATGCGGTCGGCAACAACGTGGTATTCGTGCACGTTGGAGGCCACGTGCAGGCGGTCCGCCGTGTACTCGAACAGGTTGATGGCTGGAATGCAGTGCATCAGCAGCTTGGCCGCGTCGATCTGCGGCTCCAGCGTGGGCGCGGCGCGGCGCAGCAGCAGCGTGATGCCCACGCCGTCGTGGGCAATGCGGCGCATGCTGCGCGACAGGCCGTTGATCGAGAAGAACCGCTGCCGCGCGGGAAACGCGAAGTACTCGTGCAGCAGCCGGTGGCCCTGGAAGGCGCGGTGCGAATAGGGAATCAGGGCCTGTTCGCTGTCATGGCCCTCGGCGCGCAGCGCATCGGGCGGGAGCACGTCCCAGACCTGGCGCGGGTCCTGCGGGTGGTGGACCACGATGGCCAGCGTCTGCGTGTGGATGAGCTCCTGCAGATGGGAAGCGACGACGTCGCCCGCATGGATGTACACCCACAGCTGGTCCAGCGCCACCTGCATGCACTGCGAGGCATCCAGCGTGGCCAGCTGCAGCCGCAGGTGGCCGCCGGCCTCGCCCAGCTGGGGCACCAGCGCATGGGGCAGGTCCAGCGCCGGGCCGCCCAGGCGGGCCTGGCGTATCTCCAGCGGCCACAGCGTCAGCGGCCCGCCGGTGCGGAAATCGCAGATGGTCTGCTCTTCCTGCACCTTGTGGGTGCGCAGCACGCTGCCCGAGGGCAGGGTGAATCCATCGACCAGGTTGCCTTCCTTGGCACTGGGCTTGAGCTGGACCACCACCATGGATGGCGTGGGCGCCAGGTAATGGGGGCAGACCATTTCCAGCATGCGCTGGGACAGGCGCGGGAACTCCGCGTCCATCTTCAGCTGGATGCGTGCGCTCAGAAAGCTGAAGCCCTCCAGCAGGCGCTCCACATAGGGGTCGGCCACATCGGTGTCGTGCAGCGACAGACGGCCCGCAACCTTGGGAAAGGCGGCAGCGAACTCGGCGCCCAGCTCGCGCAGATAGGCCAGTTCGCGGTTGTAGTACTCGACGAGGCGGGGATTCATGGTGTGTGTGGCGGCGTCCGGGCTCAGGCCCTGAGGTTTTGCAGCGAGACCTGGCCCGTCTCCAGGTCCAGGCTGGTCTTGAGCAGCAGCTCCAGCGGATAGGGCATGGACCAGAACTGGCAGCGGATCTCGAACTGCAGCGTGTTGTGGTGGTTGAGCTGCTCGGTGGAGGCCAGCAGCGTCACGGCCAGCGTCTTGGGCAGGATGCGCGGCTCGAAGGCCAGGATGCTTTCGCGGATGCTGCGTTCCACATGGCCCCAGTCCAGCTCGGACAGCAGCTGGCCGGCCAGCGGCGGCATGCCGTAGTTGATGACCGAGCGCTGCACATGCTCCAGCCCCTCCATCTCCACGTGGTCCCAGGCATCGCGCGCATTGAGCAGCCAGCCCAGGTCGCGCAGCAGGGCCTCGCGCAGGCGGGATTCGTTCACGAAGACCGCATCGGGCCGCTCGGTGCGCAGATGGGGCTCATGGTCGGTCAGCCGGTCCAGCAGGGCGGGCTGCAGCCGGTCCTTGGCTGCGGTCGCCTGGTTCTGGCGCGTGCGCAGCGTGGGCATGGGGTTGAGGGGACTGGGGCGCATGCAGGGTCCTCAAGGGCCAGTGCGGCCCGAATCGGCCAGTGGGTTCTCGGGCTCCTTACCTTTCAGTGCAGGGTCCTTGCGACAGGCTGAGAGAGGCCGTGCACGTGCAGAGAAGATCTGCACGATCTGCTCTTTGCCATTGTCAGTGGACACCTTCAGGCAGGCGCAGCCATAACCGGCACTGCCATGACTTGTGCGCACCCAGTCACGGTCCGTGAAATGCGGCCATTCGCCGCGCGCCTGGTGGCCGCCCTGCTGGCCGATGGTCCATTCGGCCTGGCTGTCGGTCAGCGATGCATTGCCCGGGGTGGGGTTGTCGAACCAGCCACAGCGCATGGCATTGGACGGGCCGGGGCCGGCAGCTGATGCAAGCCATGGGCCCACGCACATTACGGCGGCCAGCAGAATGCGCGGGCAGCGAAGAGTGGCCGGGAACGGGGTGGCACTTGCTTTTGGCATTGTCTTGTCCTTCATGGCGTGGCGGTGGCTGCCGGTTTGAGGACGCGGGCCTCCAGGAGGATGGCCTGGAACTTGGTGGCGATGGCTGCGATGTCGGTGGCATGGTCGCTGCCGTTGACCATGCGCCGCGCACCGACGTAGTCCGTGGCACTGCCCAGGAAGAACTGACTGAAGCGTCGCCCGTTGGCAAAACCTTCCCCGGTGCGCATGCCATGTGACATGAGGGCGTAGGCCACCTCGGGTGTCTTGACCAGTTCGGGGTCCAGCAACAGGCCCATGCCTCGGCCCACGGCCACGCCAGCGGCTGCATAGTTGGACCACCAGGTGAGCTGGACGTAGCCGCGCCCGTAGAACGCCTGCTCGGCACCGTCGTCCGTTTCGTAGGCCTTGACGGCGGCGCCGCCATCCTTGGTGCCCATGACCGCCTTGGCCTGGCGGGGCGTCACGGAGCCATTGGGAGAGACGTAAAACTGGTCTCCATCCTGTTCGGTGATGCGTATCCTGCCGTCAGGCTGCATCTTGATCTTCACGGGCTCGTGATAGCGCCGCCCCTTGCCCTTACCCGCCTCGTTGACAGGCGCCATGGTCATCAGCCATTTGCGCTCGCGCACGACGATGGGGCGCTTGTGCTTGTCCAGAAGCGGCTGACCCTTCTTGTTGACTGCGATCCGTTCCACACTGGTCGGAGAGGTCGTCTCCCACATCACGGTAGCCAGCATGTAGGCCGCGTAGCGGATGTCGTTGATGCCGGGGTCCTTTTCGATCATGCCCAGCAGTTGGGCGGCGGCAGGAATGGCAGCGGCATCGAACCGCGCGTCCTTGCCGAACTGCTGCATGAATTCGCGCTGGAACACCGCGCGGTCGTAAGTGCCTGCGTATTGGAAGCTGGGTGTAGTCTTGTTGGTCATGCGTGTCGATATGGATAGGCAGTCATTGGGACAGGCCAGATCAGCCGACGGTCTCCAGCGCCAGCTGGCGCACCTGCAGCATGGGAAAGTCCTCGGAGTCGGTGACCCAGGTGCGCTGGCCGTGGCCGGCCACGTGGCCCGAGGATTCGTCAGGCTCGGAGGAGCCTGAGTCCAGCGGGCTCCACTGCGTGCGGCGCGACATGCGGACGGCGTCGTCATCGCCGGGCGCCAGCGGATAGCGCGCGGGCATGAAGCCCTGCAGCGCGCCGCCCTCGCGCAGCGTGACCTCGCAGGGCAGCCAGATCAGGTCGCGCAGGTCCTGCACGGGCTCGAAGCCGATCTGTGCAATGGCGTCGAAGGGCAGCCAGTAGTAGCTGCCGTGGGCCAGCAGCTCGCAGACAGGGCCGAGGCGGGTATCGCTGTCGGCCAGCCATTCGAAGCGGTGCTCGCCCATGTGGCCGGCCGTGGCGGGCGCCTCGTCCAGGGCGCGGGCGCGCAGGTCCTGGGCAGCTGCTCCTTCATGGGCCAGGGCGTCGATCAGGCAGGCCAGCCATTGCGCGGGCTCGCCCATGAGAAAGGGCTTTTTCTTGCCGGCGAAGACCTCGGCGCGCAGCACCTCGCAGCGGATGGCCTCGCGGTAGGCGCGCGCCATGGGCTCGCACGAAGGGTCGAGCTGCGCGCACAGCTGCAACTGCTCCAGCGCCTTTTGCCATTCGCCCAGCACGCACAGCAGCTGGAAGTAGTAGACGCGCAGGGGCGCCGAGGCCGGGGCCTGGCGGATCTGGTCCTTCAGGGCCTTGAGTTGCTCGTCCAGGGAAAGCTGTGAGGTGAAGCTGGGCAGGGGCATGGTGAAAACGCAGGAAAAAGAGAGGGGCGGGGTGCGGCTGCGCCCCGGTCAGTCGTCGTAGGAGCGGCAGCCCCA
The DNA here is from genome assembly GCF_050907895.1 of Delftia sp. 11MD. NCBI lineage: Bacteria > Pseudomonadati > Pseudomonadota > Betaproteobacteria > Burkholderiales > Comamonadaceae > Delftia > Delftia sp. 11MD. The sequence continues at coordinate 3,157,863 of NZ_CP194333.1, forward strand.
GCGCACGGCGTCGGGCGCCTCGCCGGCCACATGGCCGATGACGATGCGCGGTGGCGTCTCGTCCAGGCCCTTTCTGAGCGGCATGGCGCGTGCGTACTGGGCGGGCAGCTCGCCAAAGCCTTCAAGATCCCAGCTGCTGCGCGCCTGCGGCCGGGCCTTGGTGCGCTGGACCAGCGCCTGCAGGCTGCCCGTGGCGCGCGCCGCGACAATGCTGCCACTGCCGCCGCGCACGGTGATGGAGGACACCTGCGTGCCATCGATCTCCAGCGGCGTGGCAAACAGGTAGAGCAGGTCCAGGCTTTCGCCGGGCGCGCGGTCCACCACGGTCACGCCCTGCGCGCGCAGGCGCTGGGCCAGCGCTTCGTCGCGGCCATCGGGAAACTCGATGCGGCAATGCAGGGCGTCGGTGAACAGGGTGGAGATGTCCGCTGCCGCTGCCGCCGTCGTTGTCGTGGCGGGGGCGGCCTGCACCGTGGCGCAGGCCGTGCCGGCCAGCAGCAGGGTGAAGAAGGTTTTGGAACAGGCGTTCATGGCGTGGCTCAATGGGCGCATCAGGCTCATCAGGGATGGCGGTAGATCTTGAAAGCGGGCTTGTGGGTGCGGTAGCCGGGGCCTGCCCAGAAGCCGTTCTGCTTGAAGTCCGAGATCCAGACGCTTCCGTCGAACATCTGCATGTGGCCGGCGGGCGAGGAGGTGAAGCCCTGCATCACCGCCACATCGCCTTTCTTGTAGCCACCTTCGGGCATGGCGTCGTAGCGTGTGAAGCCGGCGGCCACCAGGCTGGTGCCGTAGTCCTTGGCATCACGCGTGCGCTGCAGTGCGATGCCGCCAGCGCCGATCGCATCGCGCACATAGCGCGCGCAGTAGCCGGCAGAACTGGCGCGGGCATTGGTCTGCAGGGTGGCGACGGCGTTGTCTACATTCCAGGGCATGAAAAGCCTCTCTGAGTTGGGTCCTGGAGGGGAAAGCTTCTCCAGGCCTGTTTCTTGTTATGGGGCCTGGCCCTGGTGCGAGCGTGTCGGCACCAGGAGCCAGGTGGACGGACAGTCTTACTTCGCGCCCTGCTTCACGGAAGGCAGCTTGGACACCAGGCGCAGCGACACCGTCAGGCCTTCCAGCTGGTAGTGGGGGCGCAGGAAGAACTTGGAGGTGTAGTAGCCGGGGTTGCCCTCGACTTCCTGCACCTGCACCTCGGCGGCGGCCAGGGGCTTGCGGGCCTTGGTTTCCTGCGAGGAGTTGGCCGGGTCGCCGTCCACGTAGTTCATGATCCAGTCGTTGAGCCAGCGCTCCATGTCGGTGCGCTCGCGGAAGGAGCCGATCTTGTCGCGCACGATGCACTTGAGGTAGTGCGCGAAGCGGCAGCAGGCGAACATGTAGGGCAGGCGCGCCGACAGGTTGGCATTGGCCGTGGCGTCGGAGTCGTAGTACTCGGCGGGCTTGGCCAGCGACTGGGCGCCGATGAAGGCGGCCACGTCCGAGTTCTTGCGGTGCACCAGGGGCATGAAGCCGTTCTTGGCGAGCTCGGCCTCGCGGCGGTCGCTGATGGCGATTTCCGTGGGGCACTTCATGTCCACGCCACCATCGTCGGTGGGGAAGGTGTGGGCCGGCAGGTTGTCCACCGCGCCGCCCGATTCCACGCCGCGGATGGAGGTGCACCAGCCGTAGTACTTGAACGAGCGGTTGATGTTGACCGCCATGGCGTAGGCCGAGTTGGCCCAGCAGTACTTGCCGTGGTCGCCGCTGTCGGTTTCTTCCTCGAAATCGAATTCATCGACCGGGTTGGTGCGCGCGCCGTAGGGCAGGCGTGCCAGGAAGCGGGGCATGGCCAGACCGATGTACTTGGCGTCGTCGGACTCGCGCAGGCTGCGCCACGCGGCGTACTCGGTGTTGGTGAAGATCTTGGTCAGGTCGCGCGGGTTGGCCAGCTCCTGCCAGGATTCCATCTGCATGATGGCGGGCGCCGCGCCCGAGATGAAGGGGCAGTGGGCCGCGGCGGCCACCTTGGCCATTTCACCGAGCAGCTCCACGTCCGGCGGGCTGTGGTCGAAGTGGTAGTCGCCCACCAGGCAGCCGAAGGGCTCGCCGCCGAACTGGCCGTACTCCTCTTCGTACACCTTTTTGAAGACGGGGCTCTGGTCCCAGCCCACGCCCTTGAAGCGGCGCATGTTGCGGTGCAGCTCCTTCTTGGAGATGTTCATGACGCGGATCTTGAGCATCTCGTCCACCTCGGTGTTGGTCACCAGGTGGTGCAGGCCGCGCCAGGCGCCTTCGAGCTTCTGGTAGTCGTCGTGGTGGATGATGCGGTTGATCTGCTCGGACAGCTTGCGGTCGATCTCGGCAATGATGGCCTGCACCGTCTGGTAGGCATCGTTGGACAGCGTGATCGCCGAGCCCAGGGCCTGCTGGGCCAGCGTCTGCACGGCCGCTTCCACGGCTTCGCGGGCCTGGTCGGTCTTGGGCTTGAATTCCTTTTGCAGCAGGCTGCCGAATTCGCTGCCGGCCAGCGCCTGGGTCGATTGTTCGAGTTGGGTTGCGGTATTCATGACGTGCTTGCCTTCCTGATGTGCTGCCTCAAGCCTCGGATGCAGGGCCCGAGGCCTGCGGGGCAGTGATATTGGGCGCGGCGGCCAGCGACTTGAGCAGCGCAGGGTCCTTGAGCACCTTGCCGATCAGCTCCTCGGCGCCCTGCTTGCCGTCCATGTAGGACAGCAGGTTGTGCAGCTGGGTGCGTGCCTCCAGCAGCGAGTTGAGCGCGCCCACGCGCCGCGCGATGGCGGCGGGGGAGAAGTCCTCCATGCTCTCGAAGCTCAGGTCGATGTTGAGCTTGCCCTCGCCCGTCAGCGTGTTGTCCACCTGGAAGGCGACGCGGGGCTTGATGGACTTCATGCGCGCATCGAAGTTGTCGATGTCGATTTCCAGGAACTTGCGGTCGGCGATCTCGGGCAGCGGATCGACGGGCTTGCCCGACAGATCGGCCAGCACGCCCATCACGAAGGGGATCTGCACCTTCTTTTCCGAACCGTAGATCTCGACGTCGTACTCGATCTGCACGCGCGGCGCACGGTTGCGCGCGATGAATTTCTGACCACTCTTGCCGGTTTTGGTGAGCGACATGCGGGTGTTCCTTTCAAGAAAAAAATGGGTCGCAGAAGTAAAAAGCCTGGAGTCCCGCCTTGCGGCGGACCGAAGGGCTGAGGGCGCAAGAGGCCGTGTGGAAACAGGTGGACGGGGTGGGTGTCATGGGGCAGCCGGCTCCTTGAAAGCGAAGTCCGGGTCCAGCAGATCCGTGCATTCCTCGCAGTAGAGGTAGGCGATGGAGCGCTTGTTCTCCGTCGTCCCCCAGCCGGTGCCGCTGTCGATGGTCAGATTGACCTGGCGGCCGCCCTTGAAGCGCACGACGGCACGGGCACTGCAGCTACCGGTTTCATAGGCATGCGCGTAATTGAACTGGCTGCTGGACTTGGCGTGGCGCAGGAAGTAGCGCGCGCGCTTTTCGTCAATGCGCAGTGAATCGCAATGGATGCGGGGGTCTTCGCTTTTGGCGGTGCCGTCGCGGATCGTGATGCGCTCGATGGCGTTTGCATGCCGTGCACCGGCATCTGCGAAGGCTGGCGTCGAGAGACCCACGCCCAGGGCCATGAAACAGCATTTGGCCTTCATGTCTGCTGCTCCTGCAGGTGGGCGCCCGTGATCACTTCCACCTGGGCCAGGCTGTCGGGCGACAGTTCGCGCAGGATGTCCATGAAGCCCATGCGCATGAAGCGGGCGGCGCGGCGGATGAGCAGGGGGGCGGGGTTGGAGGGCTCGGTGCGCTCCACGAAGGCGGCGATTTCCAGCAACTGGGCAATCGCCTGTTCGCGGTTGCGTGCCGGGGTGTGGGGGGTGCCGGGCGCGGGCTGGGATGCCAGGCCGTCCCCGGTGCCGGCCTGTGCGGCCGGATCGGTTTCAGCGGCCGTGTCGGCGTCGCCTGTGGACTGGGGCAGCCATTGACCGAGGGCCAGCAGCAGCTGGCGCAGGCCGTCGAGCTCGGGCTGCTGGTGGCTGGGCAGGTGCTGTTCGCAGCAGGCGCGGATCCGGTCGAGTTCCTGCAGCGCGGGGGTGACGGCCAGCAGGGTTTCGTGGCCCTCGGCATGTGCGCGGGCCGAGGCCATGCGCAGCTCGTCGGCGGTCAGGTGCGGCAGGTCCTCGGGCACGTTGCCCCTGGCCATCAGTTCGGCGTCGCGCACGCTGATCTGGCCCAGGGCGCCGCGCAGGAAGTCGGCGTTGCGCAGGTCGCGCACAAAGCCCGTCACGTCCGACAGGGTGCCCAGGGCGTTCATGCGCATGAAGTAGTCGTCGCCGTCCTCGGGCAGGGGGTGGACATGCTCCCAGTGGCGCTCCAGCAGGGCGGCGCACAGCTGCAGGCCCTGCAGCGTGCCGGGCAGGCCGTGCAGGATGGTCCAGGCACGGCACAGCAGCACGGCCACGCGCAGGTCCTTGGTGCGCTGCATCAGGGCCGAGGCCTGGCGCTCCACGTCGCGCCAGTCCGGTGGCTCGGCGGGGATGACGGTGTCGCCGAACTGCTGTTCGACCTTGCCCTGCGCAGCGCTTTCCATGGACTGGAAGTCGTTGTCATAGGTGAGGTCCGGGCCGCAGGGGGGCTCGGCGGAGGTCTCGGTCAGCAGGTCCTGGATATTGGCCATGGGCGGGATTCGATGTGGCTTGGGGTTTGGTGTGCAGGGGCCGTGCGCTCTGTGCGGGTTCAGGCGCCCTTGAACAGCCGGGTGAACAGGCGGCGGTGCAGCACTTCGTGCTGGACCACTTCGTCAGGGGCGTGGCGCGGCGTGGCCGAGATCCACCAGACGGAGGTGGTGGAACCGGGGCGCATGCAGGCGCGCCAGTCCATGCGCGGCAGGCGCGCGGCGTTGCCTTGCGAGGCGCCCATGTCAAGGTCCGCCAGCAGGCTGTGGATGGAGGTGCTGTCCGGCGCGCTGCGCTCCTGCTGGAACGGCCATTGCAGGGTGGCCAGCCGCTCGTCGAGCTGCTGGGCCGACAGGGGCAGGCGTCGCGCGTCGATGAGCGCATCGCGTGCGCCGCTCAGAAAGCGTTCGATGTCCTGGTCCGACGCCGGTATGCCGGAGCTGCCGTCCACCGTGGCCATGATGGCCAGCGGAAAGAGCCTGCCGATGCGGTCGGAGCTGGGGCCGATCACGCCCACCATGGACTGGCCCAGGATGGAGGCAGGGCACAGGAAGAACCACAGCGGCGAGTGCACGAAGCGCGTGGACCAGCCATCGGCCGCATCGCTGCGCAACTGGTCCATGCCGTTGCGCAGCCATTCGTCCCAGCGCATGGTCAGTGCGTGGGGCATGCGCCGGCCGACGAAATCGCCCTGGCTGGGCAGCTTGCCCCACCAGGCGGCGCATGGCCGCTGGACAGTCATGGCGTTCACAGCCGGTCCGGACATTCGAATTCCTCCATGGCCTTGAGCCGGAATGGGTTGAGGACGCTGCTGGTGGTGACTTCCATGCGCAGCTTGCGCCCGTCGATGGTGAAGATGGCCGTGAAGCGCTCGGGCGAGTTGCCCGGCAGGATCTGGGCGCGGTCGAACAGGCGGTGCAGGGCCCAGGGGCCTTCGGTCACGATGCCGGTGTTCTGCGCGCCGGCCGCCGTGATCTGCAGCCGGGCCTGGCCGGTGCCGCGCGTGCCGGGCCAGGAGACGGCCTTGGGGATTTGCGGGCCGTGCTGGTAGCGCACGATCTCGCCGTCCACGTCCAGCACCATCTGGGAGATGGAGGCGTCCATGTCCAGCGGCTTGATCTCCAGCCGGATGCCGGGCGTGTTGCCGCCTGCGCGGAAGAACACGTCGCGGATGGAGGCCGCGCGCTGGAAGGCGGCCAGCGAGGCAGAGCCCCCCACCGGCGTGCCGTCCACACCCTGCTTGAAGGTCCAGGGCACGGTGGAGATGTCCACCATGGTCTGCAGCTGGGTGCGGAAGAACTCGTCCATGGTGCCGCCGGTGGCGAACAGGCGGGCGAAGTCGTCCGTGGTCACGTCGCGCGTGGCGCTGCGCGTGAAGGGGTAGCGGCCCAGGATGGCTCGGCGGCAGAAGTCGCCGATGGTGGCGTTGAGGTTGCCGCCCAGCGTGTTGCGCACGCTGCTTCCCACGAAGGACGAGGTGGAGGTGGCCAGGGCCTCGTACATGCTGTTGAGCGGAGGCGGCACGCGCTTGGCCTCCGAGCGCACCTTCTCCAGCGTGCCGCTCAGCGAGGGAGGCACGCCGCCGCCCTGGATCACCTGCTGGCGCGCCGAGGCGATGACGGCCGCCGCCTCGTTGAGCACCTGCAGGCTGGCGGTGATGGGCGCCGGGCCCGAGCCGTTGCTGGTGGCAAGGCGCCGGTATTCGCGGAAGCGGAAGTCCACGATGTCGGCCTCCAGCGTGCCGGTGGCCAGCATGCCGCCCACGTTCAGCGGCTTGCCGGTCAGGCGGCTGAGCTGTTGCTGTTCCTCGCGGATGCGCTGCAGTTTCTCGCCCAGCCAGCTGCTGGTGCTGCCCGAGCTGCCGCCTTCCTGCTGGTCCGGGCGGCGGGCCAGCGTGGTCTCGCGGGCCACGGCGCGGATGAACTGCTCCAGGCTGGAGTTGGCGGACGAGTACAGGCGGGCCTGCTCGCCGGCCTGCTCCAGCGAGGCCGTGCGTATGGGGCGGATGTCGGCCAGGAAGGTTTCCCACAGGCGCGCGTACTCCATCAGGTACAGGCGCTTGACCTCGTTGGCCAGCTGGCCCGTGAGCACTTCCTGGGCCACGCTGCGCCGGCCTTCGGCCTGGCCCAGCACCCAGGTTTCCTCCTTGGCCAGCAAGGTGGTGACCTTGGGCAGCTCGTGCAGGAAGAGGCCGTGGTAGCCGTCATAGGTGAACAGGCCGCTGATGCCCTGGGTGAGCGGCTTGCCGCTGGCACGCGCAAAGACCTGGGGCGCCTCGGGTCCGCTGGCACGCACCACGCTGAAGTCGGGCGGCAGCTTGTCGCCGGTGTTCAGCAGCTGCTTGAGGCGGCTGTAGGCACGCTGGGCGGGCGACATCTGGGCCAGGCGCTGGCGCACTTCGGCGACCAGGTTGGCGTCGATGGGCTGGGCGGAGACCACCACGCGGCCGTCGATGAGGCGGTCCAGGTGCTCGGACAGCTGGTCCACCAGGCCGGCCTGCACCAGATGCTGGGGCAGGGTGTTTTCCCAATCGCTGCGCAGCCAGGCCTTGACGAAGGTGGCGTCGAAGTGGTCGGGCTCGTAGAGCATGAGATAGGCCTTGAGCGTTTCGTAGCTGGCCTCGGGGCTGCCGGTGCTGACCTGGCGCAGCGAGCGCGCGACATGGCTGCTCAGGCGCGGCAGCCAGGCGTCTTCCAGCAGGCGCAGGTAGGTGGCGTGGGCGGCCGTCTGCACCTTGGGCACCTGCAGCAGGCCCCAGCGCCAGCCCAGCGGGGCCGATTCCTCGAAGCGGCTGCTCTGCGCCACGCGCGCCGCGTGGTTGAGCATGGGCACCAGGGCGACCACGTTGTCGGGATCGGTGGCCTTGGATTCCTCCACGGCCTGGCGCAGCGTGCCGGCGTTGTCGGCCACTTCGTTCAGGTAGCGCTGGTTGTTCTCGTAGCTCAGCGTCCAGGCCAGGGCCGCGCCGCCCAGGGCCAGCAGCAGGGCGCACAGGCCGGCGGCCTGCATCAGGCGCAGCTGGCGCTCTTTCTTGGCGTTGCGCCCGGTCAGGCCGGACTCGTTGAACATCACGTCCTTGAACAGCGACTCCAGGAAGTAGCTGCGGCCCTGCTGGGGCACGGCATCGGCCGGCAGGCGGCCGCGCAGCGCAAAGCGGCGCGACAGGGCCGACATCACGCGGTCGAAGGGCATGCCCTCCTGCGTTCCGCTGGTGAAGTAGACGCCGCGCAGCAGCGGCTTTTCCTTGAAGCGCGAGGCGGAGAACGCCGCATCCAGCGTGTCGCGCACCACGTCCTTGAGGCCGGCAAACTGCTGGGGCAGGGCGTAGAGCAGGCTGCGGCGCGCAAGATCGGGCTCGGTCATCAGCCGCTGGGGCAACAGGCGGTTGATCTGGGCGACCAGGGCGTCGAATTCCTCCATGTACAGGGCGCTGGCGGCCTGCGGGTCGCTGGCGGGCGAGCGCTGGGTCTTTTCGTCATAGGGGTAGGTGAAGCCCCAGACCTGGGCGCGCTCCTCGCGGCTCATGGCGCCGAAGAACTCGTTGAAGCCCGCCAGCAGGTCGCTCTTGGTGACCAGCACGTAGACGGGAAAGCGGATGGTCAGCTCCTCGCACAGCTCGCTCAGGCGCAGGCCGATCAGCTGGGCCAGCTGGGCACGCTCGGTATCGCTGCTGCTGAGCAGCTCCTGCACGCTGAGCGTGACGATGACGCCGTTGACCGGCTGGCGTCCGCGAAAGCGCCTGAGCAGTTGCATGAAGCCCTTCCAGGCAGCCTTGTCCTGCTCCGCATCGCTTTCCTGGGTGGTGTAGCGGCCGGCCGTGTCCAGCAGCACGGCTTGGTCGGTGAACCACCAGTCGCAGTTGCGCGTGCCGCCCATGCCGGGGATGGCGCGCTTGCCGAACTGGGCCGCCAGCGGGAAGTCCAGCCCCGAGTTGATCAGGGCCGTGGTCTTGCCCGAACCCGGCGAGCCGATGATCAGGTACCAGGGCAGCTGGTAGATGTAGCGCTTGTTCCAGCGCCCGAACAGGCCGCCTTCGGTCTGGCCGAAGCGGGTCTTGCTCAGCGTGTCCAGGGCTTCCTTGAAGCGGGACTCCAGCTCTGCCACTTCCTCGGAGCCGGCAGCGGGCGTGCCGTCCGCCTCGCGCGGCGAGGTCAGGCGGGACAGGCCGGTCATGAGGTGCTCGTTCATGCGCTGTGCGCGCCACCATTTCAGCAGCAGGCGCAGGAACCAGAGGATGAACAGGCCGGCGATCAACCACCAGCGCACGGTGGGGCTGCCCAGTGGCTGGTAGGGCTGGATGAAGACGAGGGGGCCGACGAACCAGATGAGCAGGCTCAGGGCCACCAGGCCCAGAAGCTCCAGCATGTAGCGGTTGAACAGCCATGAGGCGATGCGACGGATCATGGGGGTCAGTTCCTGGTCTCGGGTGCGGCAGGCAGGGCCTGCAGTTGCTGGTCACGCTGCTGGGGCGCGACCAGCAGGACGATTTCCACCCGCCGGTTCAGCGCCCGGCCTTCGGCCGTGTTGTTGGGGGCGACGGGGTCGCTGTCGGCACGGCCCTCGGCATGCAGGCGCTGGCGGTCGCGCAGCGAGCCGCCCAGCATCTGGGACACGGCCTGGGCGCGCTCCTGCGACAGGTTCCAGTTGGACGGGAAGCGCGCCGTGCGGATGGGCAGGTTGTCGGTGTAGCCATTGACGATGACCTTGCCCGGCACTTCGTCCAGCGCCGCGGCCACGCGGTGGATGACCTGCACGTAGCGGGGCTTGACGACGGTGGCAGCCGGGTCGAACAGGCCGTCGCCGCGCAGGATGACGGTGCTGCGGTCGGCTTCGTCGCGCACGCTGACCAGGCCTTCGCGGATTTCGGGCTCCAGGAACTGCCGCAGCCGCGGCTTGATGGTGGCCACGGTGGCAGCCGCCGAGGTGCGCGGGAACCGGATCTCGTTGATGGCGGCGAACAGATCATCCGAGCTGTTGGACAGCCGGTAGCTGAACCACAGGTAGATGAAGAACGCCAGCAGCAGCGTGATGGCTGCCGCCACCCACAGCGGCACCATGGCCCAGGGCGGCGAGGCCAGGCGCTGCACGCCGCGCCAGTGCACGGACAGCAGGCTGCTGCGGTCGCCGCGCGTCGATTCGATGAGCTGCAGCAGGCGCGCCTTGAGCGTCTCCAGCTGGGCGCGGCCGTTGTCGATCACGCGGTAGCGGCCTTCGAAGCCCAGCATCACGCAGTAGTACAGCAGCTCGATGAGGTCGATGTGCTGGTGCGGCGTCTGCACCAGCCGGGCCAGCAGCTGGAAGAACTTCTCGCCGCCCCAGGTTTCGTTATGCAGGGCCACGAGCAGGCTGTAGTGAGGCCAGATACCTGCGCTTCCCCAGGGCGTCTGGGCGGCGGTTTCGTCGAGCACGGTGCAGATGCAGTAGCGCGCGCCGATGATGGTTTCCATGGGCACGCCGCTGGCGCCGGCACGCTGCTCGAACTCGCGTATGTGTTCGAGCAGCAGCTGCTGCAGCGCGCGCGGGTCTTCGTTGGTGACCATGGCGCGGATCTGGGGGATGAGGTTCAGCAGCTGGTTGGCGGCGGCCACCAGCGGGTTGCCGCCGCTGACCACGTCGGGCAGGTTGGAGCGCAGCGGCTCCTGGCCGGCAGGCGCGGGCGAGGCGCTGGCTGCGCCTTCGGCACGGCCCGCGTCGCCGTCTCTCCCCCAGGGCATTTGGTGGCTGATGTTGGAACTGTTCATGTCGGAAGATGCGTCGCGCCGTCAGCGGCGGATGGCCCAGAACTCCAGCTGCAGGTCGGGGAATTCACCGGAGACGTGCATGGCAAGGCCGCCGGAGCTTTGCAGCTGGTTCCACAGGTCGTGCGTGGTGTCCACCTCGAAATAGTTGTAGCCCGCGTGGTAGGGGATCTCGCGCGGGGCGATGGGCAGCGGCCGCAGCGTGACGCCGGGCAGGTGCAGGTTCACCAGGTCGCGTATGCGCTCCACCGGGCCCAGCTTGGTCTGGGTGGGGAAGTGGGTGCGCAGGAATTCCGGCGTGGTCTGGGCATGGGCGGCCAGCACGAAGTCGCAGGTGGTCAGCAGCTCGGTGGACGGGATCAGCGCCACGCGCACGCCGTACTGGCGGTCGTGCAGCGGGATCTGGATGGCGTTTTGCTCCAGCACCGAGGACAGGCTGCGCCGCAGCTCCAGCATCAGCGGCGGAAAGCTGCGCCGCAGGTCGTCGTGGTCATAGACGGGCAGCACCTCGGGGCGGCGGCGCTCGTGGTCGAAGGTGGTCAGCTCGGCGGCCAGGCGCAGCAGTTCCTCGAACAGGCGCTCGGGATGGATGCTGCCGGTGCGCACCCAGTGCTGGGCGGCGCCCGTCCAGTGGTTGATGAGTTGCAGCAGCAGGAAGTCGCCGACCTCGCCGATGCCGCCGCGCTCGGGCTGGATCATGCGCTGGGCCAGAACCTCGCCGCGCTGGCGCAGCAGGCCGTGGATTTCCTTGCAGAAGGTATTGAGCACCGAGCTGGGCCCGTTGTTGACCACGGTGGGAATGAAGCCGGGCTCCAGCAGCACGCCTCCGCTGGCCTGGCGCTCGACCACATGGGCCACGGGCAGGCTGACCCAGCCTTCGGTCAGCTCGTGGGCGGGGCGCAGGCTCAGGCGCAGCCGGCCCAGCTGCACCTCGGCGGGCTGGGCGCCCACGTCGTTGCTGTCCGCCACTTCGGTCACGTCACTGAGATAGCGCGCGGGGCTTTGCGTGCCTTCGCCAAAGGTGACCTCGCTGCCCGACAGGCGGCGCAGCGGCAGGGCCAGGTGCACCACCACGTCCTTGAGGTCCTTGCCGATGTCCAGCGGGGTGGGCGCCTCGTCGTCGCCCGGCAGCTGGAACGGCGTGCCGTCGGGCAGCACGCCGTGTGCCGAGCGTATGCCCAGCTTGCCCATGCGCAGCAGATCGGTGTCCAGCTCCAGTTCCGAGAAGCCCCAGAAAAAGGGCTGTCCCGGCAGGCTGCGCGACTGCAGTTGCCGGAACAGGAAGCGCTCCTGCTGCTGGAAGTGCTGGGGCCGAAGGAACATGCCTTCGGCCCAGATGACTTTGCGTTGCCAGACCATGGTGGATAGATGTGCGTTTATTGGGATGCGGGTTGGATGCGCACGGTGACCTCCTCGCGGGTCAGGTGCACCTGGTAGCGCACGGGCTGCAGCTTTTCGGTGGAGCCCATGCCCCACCACCGCCTGCGCAGCTCCACGGAGTTGGGCGCGGCGGCCGAGGCGCGCCAGGTGCTGCGCTCCAGATCGCGGTAGGCGGCGAACAGGCCGAAGGCGCGCACATCGGGGTTGCCCTTGCGCTCAATCACCTGGCGTTGGCCGGGCGCGATCAGGAATTCCTCGCGCCGCACGAAGTCGCTGCCCAGCTGGCCGTCGTCCTTGTCCTGCAGGTCGAAGAAGCCGGCGCGGTCGAAGGCGGCGGAGGCGCGCAGCTCGTAGATGCGCAGCAGCACGGGCTTGGGGATGCCTTCGCGGTCGGGGTTGATGTCCATGTCGGCCACCACCTCGAACACGGCGGCGGGCACGGCCGTGGGCGCCACTTCAGGCGCGCGGCTCAGGGGATTGAGGGAGCCGCAGCCGGCCAGGCCGGTCGCCATTGCCGTGCCCAGGCCCAAGGCGCCCAGCGTTTGCAGCGCCTGCCGGCGCGCTTGCGGTACATGCGGTGCATGCGATTTCCACATGGCTTCTCCTGTCTCGATATCAGTCATTGGTGTCACGCGGGCAGATCCACACCGTCAGCGCGCTGAGGTTGTCCTGGTGCGGATTGCCGCTGGATACGACGCGGCCGACCATGCGCTGTATCCATTCGTCGGGGCGCTGGCTCGCGGCCAGCAGCTGCTCCATTTCCGACTCGTGCATGCCCTCCCAAAGGCCGTCCGAGCACAGCAGGAAGACATCGCCGGGCTCCAGGGCCACGGCGGCGGAGCGGATGCTGGGCGGCACCTGGCCTTCGGCACCGATGGCGCCGGCCAGGACGTTGCGGTTGGGCAGGCGGCGCGGGTCGTTCTCTTCGTACAGGCCGGCGTGCAGCAGCTGCTGCACCAGGCTGTGGTCTTCGGTGCGCAGGTGCATGCGGCCCGCGCGGAACCAGTACAGGCGCGAGTCGCCCCAGTGCGCCCACAGGGCGCGGCCCTGCCCTGGGTCGATGCACAGCACCACCACGGTGGCGCTCATGTGCATGCGCGAGGCCGAGGTGGACTGCTGGCCGCTGACGCGGTGCTCCGCCTGGGAAATCAGGGAGGCCAGGCTGGCAGGGGCGAACAGCGGGTTCTCCCGGAAGCCCTCCAGCACGGCCTGGACCGTGAGCTGGGCGGCAAGTTCGCCATGCCCGTGCCCGCCAGCCCCATCGGCCAGGGTGCAGCACAGGCCGGCGGCGCCCAGGTCCATCAGGCCCATGGCGTCTTCGTTGCTGGAACGCCTGCCGCTGTGGGATGCGCTGGCCACCTGGATGCTGTAGCGGTGGCCGTCTCCGTCGAGGTAGGCGATCACGGCTGGCCTTTCACGGACTGCTCGGCGTTTTCGTAGGCCTCGACGAAGGTGCGGCCCGAGAAGGCCATCAGATCGTCCTCGGCATGGCGGCGCAGCACGTCGAAGTTGTGCTTGTAGTCGTCCCACAGCGCAGCCTTGCGGCCATTGGTCAGCAGCTTGTCCAGCAGGCCGGGGTTGGTTTCGGTGCGGCGCTCCAGCTCGGTCGGATCGAACCGGGTCAGGGCCTCGGCATAGGCGGCGCGGATGCCGGCCATCAGGGCCAGCTGGTGCACGTGCAGATCCTGGAAGGCGTCCTGCATGGCGGGCAGCGGCTTCATGAAGCCCGGGAAGGTCTGGTGGACCATCTGCATGAGCACGCCCTCGGAATTGGGCAGGAACTTGAGCGGATTGTTGGCGCCCGTGGCAATGATGGTGACGCCGGCACGGAACTCGCGCTTGATCTCGGAGCGCGCCGCCAGCAGGTCGATGGTGCCCTGCACGGCAATGCGCAGGGCTTCGCCGAAGGTGCGCATGAATTCGGGCGTGACCTCGAAATGGGTCTTGGCCGGGTTCAGGCCCGCGCCTTCCATGAAGGCCGTGGCCAGGGCCTGCAGGTCGGCGTGGGCGGCGCTGGCGGCCGGCTGGGGCTGCACCGGAGCATCGACAGGCGCGGCGGTGCAGGGCAGGGTGCCGACGGGAATGGCGGCGGCGCCCTGGCCGAGGATGCTGGAGGCTGCGTTGAAGTGGACGCTGGAGCTGGAGCTGGTGTTGGCGGGAGCGGCGGCAGCGCTTGCGGCAGAAACGATGGCTGGCGCAGCTTGGCCTGCGCCGGACTGGAAGATGTCCAGGTCCAGCCCGTTGGTGGGCAGCAGTCCGTCGAGCACGACGGGCTCGGCGGGGATTTCGGGGGCCGTCGCGGCAGCGGGGGCCGTGGCCATCGGTGCAGCAACTGGTGCAGCGGCAGGTAAGGGAGCTGGTACGGCAACTGGTACGGCAGTTGGTGCGGCCTGAACCTGTACAGGTTGCTGTGTCTGCGCCGCAGGCGCCAATGACTGCTCCAGGCCGGCCGGCTGGGCCGGCGCCGCTGCACCCTGTGCAGCAGGCTGCGCAGGCGGCTGCATGCGCGGCAGGTTGAAGGCCTGGCCCAGCTCGGAGCCCCGGCCCGATGCCTGTTGCAGCGGCGCTGCGTCGCCGGGCAGGCCGCCCTGGTCGAACAGCGCGAGCGGATCGAGCTTTTGCGATGCCTCGAAGCACGAAGGCAGGCCGGTATGGGAGGCGTCATGCAGTGCCTCGGTGCTCAGGCCCTTGAGGGGAAGCGTTTGGACCATGCCGTCATGGCGCTGCTGAATCAGCTCGCCCTTGCCGTGCGAGGGCAGGCCGGCCCAGCCTTCTTCCTGCTGCCGAGCCTGCTCGGGCGGCGGTGCAAAGGGGTCGAAATCATTGGGAATCAGCAGCGGGCGGTGCTGCGGCCTGGCCGGCTGCGGCATCGCCATGGCCGCTTGCTCGGGGGGGATTGCACTCTCGGCAGAAGGCGCAGGCGGGGTCTGGATGTCATCCAGGCTCAGCGCCGTCAGGCCTTCCCAGGGATCGGCGATGCCGGCGGCGGCTGGAGGCAGAACGTCTGCCAGTGGCGCAGCTTCTGCCGGCCCCGTTGCTTGCGGCTGCAGCGGGCTGTCAACTGCGAGGGGCTGCTGGATCGGTGGCTGCGGGATTGCCGTGACCGGCGAGGGAACCGATGGCGTTGAGCGTGCTGAGGACGCAGAAGGTGCTGAGGGCGTCACAGCCGCTGCAAATGCTGCGCTGGCAGGCGCCGGCACGGCTGCACCGGGCGAGGCCGGTGCTTCGAAAGGGGTGCCCGGCGCCACGGCGGCCAGGGTGTAGGCGCCGATGCGGATGCGCGCGCCCAGTGTCAGGGCCACTTCCTGGCCCGAGCGCACGGGCTGGTCTGCCACCCAGATGGGATCACGCTCGCTCAGGTTCGCAACAAAGGCTCCCTCGGAATCGAGCCTGACCATGGCGTGCACGCGCGCCACGGAAGCGTCCGGATCCGAGATGATGAGCTTGTTCTGGCCACTGCGTCCGATCGTGCCGCCTGCCATGCCGAATACGGCATGCCAGTGGCGGTCGACCGCAACGCCATCGTGGTCCACGACCCTGAGTTCGATTTTGTCCATGGAGTCTTAGGCTAGGCAGTTTTCAGGAAGCGTCGGGGGCCTCGGCAGGCCTCAGGAGGCCTTGCGCGCGGGCGCCGGGCGCTTGTTGCGCAGCGCGGCGCGGGCATTGTTGAATTCCCGGCCCCAGGTGGGATGGCCCTTTTCGGCCTCGGTCAGCTGGAAGGTGGGGTCCAGGGCCAGGGCCATGTCGAAGTGCTGCCGGCAGGGCTTGCGGCGGCCTTCCACGCAGTGGCTGAAGGCGATGTACTTGAGCGCCTTGACCTGGCTGCTCATCGGCAGCTCCTGCGCGGTGGACAGGGGCGTCAGGGCCGTGATGGCATCCTCGTAGCGGCCATCCACGTAGAGCTGGATGGCCTCGACCAGCTCCTGCTCCTTGATCACCACCGGGTCCACGGGCTTGACGGGCTCGACAGGCGCCTGCACCACGGGCGGTGCTGGCTCGGGCTCCACCGGCTTGGGTGCGGTTTCGCAGGCGGCCAGCCCGAAGGCAACGGCAAGGGCAAGGGTCAGGCGCTGGAGGGAGTGAGGGATATGCATGGACATGGTCATCGGGCATCAAAGTCATGGGAAAGGGTCACCGACTGGCCGTCGGTGATGCGGATCACCTGCCGATAGCTCTCGAAGCCGGGGTTGCGCAGTTCCACTGTGTGGGAGCCTGGCGCCAGCTTGAGCAGCACGACGGGAGGGGTGACGCCGGACGGCTTGCCGTTGATCAGCACGTTGGCCCAGGGGCTGACCCTCAGGCGCAGGTTGTGATCTGTCCGTGGCGTCTCAGGCCGTGCGGCCAGTGCGGCGGAGCGCACCGGGGCCGAGCCCGATGTCAGTGCGGTGATCGATGTGATCACGCGGCTGTTCAGTGCAAAGCCGCCGGCCGTGGGCGCTGCGGGTGCCACGCGCAGCCGTTGGGCGGCAGGGCAGCGCTGGGTCCAGCGTTCCTGGGCGCGGCTGTAGGCGTCCCGCCACTGCGTACCCGTGGTCTCGTAGGCCTGCAGCGCAAAGCCGGGGTGGGCGGCGAACGCGGCGTCGAAGGCGGCCTCGCAGCGCGCCCATTCCTTGTGCGTGCAATAGGTGTAGGCCAGGTACTTGTGGGCGGAGGCCCGCTCCATGGGATCCGCCAGCCCGCCAAACAGCGCAGCCTGCAGCGCACGCTCGGCCTGGGCCAGGTCGCGCGCCTCGAACAGCGCAATGCCCTGCGCCAGCTGCGGGCGTCCTGCCGAGCCGGTTTGGGCCGGCGCGGCCTCCTCGCATGCCGCCTGGGAATGCGCCAGGCAGGGCAGGCCGAGCACTGCAGTGCACAGCATCCATCGCCAGCAGTGGTTCATCAGTCGAGCCATGCGCCGCGCTCATTCGAAAAGATGGTTCACGGTCACCGACTCGCCCTTGGTGACCGTGATGGTCTTGGTCACCGTAGAGGCCGCACCCGGGTTGCTGATGTCGATGCGGTACTCGCCCTCCGGCAACTCCATCTGGGTCAGCGGCGGGCTGGTCCGTGCCGGGGCGCGGTTCACGGAGACATAGCCCCAGGGCACGACCCTGAACACCACCTTGCCTGTGGCCGCTGCGGGCTTGGCGGGGCGGGCTTCGGTCTTGGGCGGCTCGGTGGGCAACGGCTCGGGCACCGCGGCCACCGTGACGGGGGCGACGGGCGCCCCTTGCTCGGGCTGGGAAGGGGGGAGTTCAGCCAGCGCGGCCTGCTCCGGCGGGGTCATCGGCTGCACCTGCTCCGTGGAGGCCAGCGAGGCCTCGTTGAGCAACTGCTTGAGCAGCGCCTGGGCCTCGGTGCGGTGCTGTCCTTCGGGGAAGCTGTCCAGGTAGTCCTGCAGGCGGGCCAGGCTGGACTGGCTTTGCGCCTGCTGCCATGCCAGGCTGTCGCGGGCTGCCAGGGTCTTGGCACGGGCCTGGTCCTGGGAATGGTCGTACCACAGCACGCCGCCGCCCGCGATGGCCGCCAGCACCAGGGCGCCGATGGCCATCGGCACGGCCATGCCGCTGCGCCTGGCCTTGGGCACTGCCTGGACGGCAGCGGCCGGAGGCTGCACCCCTGCGGGCGCGCCCTGAACGGCGGGTGCGGAGGCGGGCTGTTGGGATGCAGGCGCCTGCGCCTGAACCGGGGGCTGCGCAGGCTGAGCGGGGGGCAGTGCCTGGTCGATGTCGATGTACGGACCGTTGTCCAGGCCCATGGGATCGGCGGCAGATGCCTGAGGCGTCATCTGGGGCGCGGCTGCGGCTGCAGATGGCTGGACAGGGCCGCCTGTTGCCAAACCCCCAGGCGCGGTGGGAGCGGGCGGCACCGGTGCGACCGTGGCGACAGGAGGGACCGGTGCAACAGATGCAACAGGCGGGACCGCAGGCAAGGGCATGACCGTGGCCGCGGGCGCTGCCTGCGGCGCTGCTGCAGGAACGAAGATTTCCGTGATCGGCACGAAGCGCGGCGCCTGCACGGCTGCCGACTGGGTGGCCATGGCGGCCTGTACGGACGCAGGCGGCGTGATCGGGATGTAGATGGGGCTGGGCTCCCCCGGCGCAGGCGCTGCCCGGGCGTCGGTGGACAGGCCCAGCAGGCTGCGCAGCTCGGCAATGGATTGGGGGCGGTCCTGGGGGCGCACGGCCAGCGCCCGTTGCATGCCCTGCAGGAAAGCGTCGGAGTAGCCCGGGACCTGTTCGGAGGTCAGCGGCTGCATGGGATCGGTGACCATGCGCGCGACCGAGGTGGCCGGGATGCGGCCCGTGGCGGCCTGGTGGATCAGGGCGCCGACCTGGTAGATGTCGGTCCACGCGCCCTGGGGCATGGCGCCGTCGTCCACGTATTGCTCGATGGGCGCAAAACCGGGCTTGAGCACCATGGTCAGCGCCTGGGTCATGTCGCCGATGATGCGGCGCGCGGCGCCGAAATCCAGCAGCACGGGGCTGCCATCGCGCTGCACGAAGATATTGTCCGGCGCGATGTCGCGGTGGAAGCAGTCTTGCGCATGCAGCACTTCCAGCACGTCCAGCAAGGGGATCAGCAGCGCGCTGAGCCCGGCCTGATCCATGCGGCCGGACGATGCCTTCAGCACCTGGCCCAGCGTCTGGCCCTCGTAGTGGCGCATCACCATGTAGGCCGTGCCGCCGGCTTCGAAGAAGCGGTAGACATGCACCAGGGTGGGGTGGGAGAAGCGCGCCAGCAGGCGGGCCTCGTTGATGAAGCTGCGCAGCCCGGCGTCGAAGGCGCCACGGTGCTGCGAGCGCACATGCACCTGATGGGAGCTTTGCCGTCCGGCCAGTGCCGAAGGCATGTACTCCTTGATCGCGACCTCGCGGTCCAGCGAGAGGTCACGGGCCTTGTAGACGATGCCGAAACCGCCTTCGCCGATGACATCGAGCACGCGGTATTCGCCAATCTGGACACCTGCCGGAAGGCAGTTGGTCGAACATGCTGCTTCGCTATCCATGCAATCCCACCCAAGATGTTGTTTCACACGCTGGCGGGCGAGGTCTGTCGCAGTGCCAGGGTGCCGAATCTGTTCGAGGCCATTGGACAAGCACAAAGCCGGCATCGCACCGGCAATCTGTCTATGCAACCGCTGGTTTTCCTCGATCAGCCAATTGTCTGAAGCCGGGGGCCAAAGACGAACGTCATGGACTCGTCATGAATACAAGATCGTATTTCAATCGGACTCCGAATGCGGCGTGAGTGTAGCTTGAGTTCTGCAAAAAGCCATGACACGTATCGAATGGATAAGCGATGGATACATTTTTTTTCAGATGTATCGGCCGTAACAATTCAGTCGGGCCAATTGTTTGTATTTTTCCGATCTTATCCACTATCATCGCGGCTCCAACAAAGGAGGGCGGTTCACGACAGTGAGGATTGCAGGCGATTGTCAATACATTCCTTGACCATCCAGGGTATGCGCCGCACTGATCTGAATCACATGTTCAGTGAATCGGTTTCGTGCGCTCTGCCCGGGAGTGGTTTTCCCCTTTGTTCGCGTGTGAACCATCCGATGCAGTCGGTCTATTGGGTTGCATGCGAACGTTTAATCCATTAATTCGAGAGGTGTGCAATGTCCGTTGATATGTTCATGAAGGTCGAGGGCGCCAGTGGCGAATCCCAGGATTCCAACCACAAGGGCTGGACCGACATCGACTCCTTCACCTGGGGCGCGACCCAGCCCAACACCATGGCCAGCGGCGGCGGTGCCGGCGCCGGCAAGGTGAGCTTCCATGACCTGAACGTCATCGCCAAGGTGGACAAGTGCTACCCCGCCGTGCTCAAGCACTGCGCCACGGGCAAGCACCTGGGCCAGGTCGACATCTCGCTGTGCAAGGCCGGTGGCTCGCAGATCGAGTTCACCAAGATCACCCTGACCGACGTCATGGTGACGAACGTGACCGTCAGCGGCGCCAACTCCTCTGACACCGTGACTGTCAACTACTCGTTCCAGGCTGCCAAGGTCAAGACCCAGTACTGGGAACAGACCAACCAGGGCGGCAAGGGCGCCGAGAGCCAGATGGGCTTCAACATCAAGGAAAACCGCGAAGCCTGAGTCTTCTTGCGCAGGCTTGCTGCTGCGGCAAACCCGCGTCGGATGCATCCGGCGTGGGTTTGCCGTGGATGCGCGGGAATATGGCCTCCATCCATCGATGGAGGCTTTCCAGTATGGAAAGCTGGAATCGAGCGGTGGATGGAATATCGGGCAGGACGTGCCTTGTCTCTGCACGCGCAAGGCCGCTGCTAGCAGATTCACATGTCAGTTCCTTGACAGAAAGCCGCCTTCCATTCCTGTCAGAGGCTGAATGCCTCAATATCTTGCAATATTTAACAAATACACAAACCCATGGCCGCAGGCATGGGGAAATTGATGTGCTCGTTGCACCAGGTGTGTGCAGAAACTCTCTGGAAAAAATGGATTGGCGCAAATATGCGCAGGATTACCGCGAGTGGGTTCCTGTTGGTGTTGGTCCAGTCACTTTGAATGTCTGGTGCCGGGGGTTGCCAAACGCTATGGTGTGTATGGCCTTTGCGGCGGCAAGTCGCGGAGCATACACGAAGATCGGCCGTTGTCGAGGATATTCTTGTAGGTCCAATTATTAAAACGCAATTCGTTTCTTTATTAAATCCCACTGCCAACTTGTGTACAAGAAAGAGTACTAAATGCGTGAATGGACCATTGCCCATTGCCTGATCGCAAATCAGGCAATGGTATTGCTGCTACGGTCGGCGTATACCCTGTCTTCGGCCATGCGCGAGTCCGGTGTCGAAGGCAAGGCCTGGCCCTTCTTCAGGGCTCCGGGCATGTCGTTGCCAGGCCTTGGCGGCGGCCAGCGGCGAGGCCTGCGTGCTCCAGCGGGCGCGGCAGTCGCATGAGCATCGCGGTTGTTTCCTCGCCGGTGTGCGAGACGCGCCAGGGGCCTGCAAGCAGCGCGCATTCGCTGGCTGCGCAGATCTACACCTGCCTGAAGAACGACATCTTCGATTTCCGCCTGCTGCCTGGCGACCGTTTCAGTGAAGGCGAGATCGCCACGCGCATGCAGGTCAGCCGCACGCCCGTGCGCCAGGCGCTGTTCTGGTTGCAGCGCGATGGCTATGTGGATGTGCACTTCAAGAGCGGATGGCAGATCAAGGCCTTCGACTTCAAGTACTTCGAGGATCTGTACGAGGTGCGCACCCTGATGGAGACCAGCGCCGTGGCCAGCCTGGTGGGCGAATCGCTGCAGTCATTGCAGCCGCTGCGCGAAGTCTGGTGCGTGCCCGAGGAGCAGCGCGAGACCGACCCCGCCGTCGTGGCCTCGCTGGACGAGGCCTTCCATACCGGCCTGGTGGCCGCGACCGGCAACCAGGAGATGGCGCGCATCCACCTGGACATTACAGAGCGCATCCGCATCATCCGCCGCCTGGATGTGATCAAGCTGCCGCGCGTCTCGGCAACCTATGACGACCATGCCGCCATTCTTGCCGCCATCGAGGCCGGCGATGCCGCGCTGGCCCAGTCCTGCCTGAAGCAGCACATCGCCGACAGCCGTGCCGAGGTCAAGCGCATCACCTTCTACATGCTGCAGACGGCGCGCGAGCGCTACGGAGCCCTGCAGCAGACGGCTTGATGGTCGGGATGTGTGGAACGGGCCTCTTCGGAGGCCCTTTTTCATGGGCGCACGGGCCGCTGGGCGAAGGCGGGCGTGCATCCGGCCCGGCAAAGGCTGCAAGTCGCGGGTAAGCGGCCCGCTTATCCCTGCATTGCGGCGGCGGCGTCCCGGTAGTCTCCCTGCCAAACCGTGGACGGGCCCTGCGCCCGCACCATCCGCAAACTTACAGGGAAGAGAACATGAGCATCAGAACCGACAACCTGAATGTGCAAAGCCTGTTGGCCCGAGCCCAGTCCAGGCTCAACAGCAGCACCACGGCGCAGACGGCTTCGGACTCGGCCATCAAGAAGAGCGATGCGCAGGCCGGCGCCACGAAGACGGACAGCACCCAGACGGAGACCACCGAAGCGGAGAAAGTCCGCAAGCTGGCGCCTTCGCTGTCCAAGGCACACGAGCGCATTGCGGCCCAGGCCCAGGCGGGCTCGACCTCGCTGTCGGCGCTGGGGCAGTTCAAGTCGTCCCTGGTGGATCTGGCCACGGCGGGCAAGGAGATGGCAGCCCTCACGGCGACCAGCACCACCCAGTCGGTCCAAGGTGCGCTGGAAAAGCTGGTGGCGCGCTACAACGCCAGCGCGGCCAAGGGCAATGCCAGCGCGGCCGCCGGCTCCACCACCGATGTGGGGGCCACCCGCGCGCTGCGCGAGCTGCGTGCGGCCATCATGAGTGTCACGGGCAGCGCGACTTCGCCCAGCCTGGGCAGGATCGGCATCGTCCAGCGCCAGGACGGCACGCTGGCGGTGGACGCCAAGGCCCTGGAAAAGTCCATGGCCACAGATCCCGCAGGCGTGACCTCGGCCCTGGCCGGCATTGGCAAGGCGGTGGAAAACAGCGCCAACGATGCACTGTCCACGGGCAGCCGGCTGAGTTCGTCCATGGCAAGCCTGGGCGACCGGGTCAAGGCGCTGCAGCAGCAGCAAAGCGCCGTGGTGGCGACGGCCGAGAAGCTCGGCGATTCCCTGGTCGGCTCGGCCAACTGGAATCGCATGGTGCTGGACGCCTACCTCAAGAACTAGTTTTCGCCGCGTTTCCGTCCCGCATCCTGTTTCCCCATCATGAAAAATCTGCGCATAGGCCTTCGTCTCGGAGGCGGTTTCACCATTCTTTTGCTGATCATGCTGCTCATCAGTGTCACCAGCATCGTCAGCATGGGGCACATGGCCCGCTCGACCACGGAAATCACCGAGGTGGCCCTGGCCAAGGAGCGGATGATCAGCGACTGGTTCCGCAACATCCACTCGGGTTCGCGCCGCACCACGGCCATTGCCAAGAGCAGCGATCCCTCGCTGGCCACCTTCTTCGCCGAAGACGCAGCCGAGTCCTCGCGCCAGTCCAGCAAGCTGCAGGACCGCATCGAGCCGCTGCTGCAGACCCAGGAGGAAAAGGACATCTGGGTCGAGATCAAGAAGGCGCGCGCCGGCTATCTGGCGGGCCGCGACGTGGTGACCAAGGCCAAGGCCGAGGGCCGCGCCGAAGACGCCGAGCGCCTGTTCACCCAGCAATACCAGCCCGCCACGCAGCGCTATATCGACATGGTCCAGCGCCTGCTGGACATGCAGCGCGCGGCCATCGACAGCTCCGCCGCCGATGTGCTGGTGCGCTTCTCGGCCAGTCGAGCTGCCATCATCACGGTGGTCTCGCTGGCCTTCGTGCTGGGCGCGCTGGCCGCCTGGTGGATCACGCGCGGCATCACCAGGCCGCTGGCCGAGGCCCTGCGCGTGGCGCGCACCGTGGCCAACAACGACCTGACCAGCCGCATCACCGTTGATTCGCGCGATGAAACGGGCCAGTTGCTGCAGGCGCTGCGCCAGATGAACGACAACCTGGCCCAGGTCGTGGGGCAGGTGCGCTCGGGTGCCGACAGCATCGCCACGGCTTCGGGCGAGATCGACGCGGGCAACCAGGACCTGTCCTCGCGCACCGAGCAGCAGGCCAGCTCGCTGGAGCAGACGGCCGCTGCCATGGAGGAGCTGACCAGCACGGTCAAGCAGAACGCAGAGAACGCGCGCCAGGCCAATCAGCTGGCCGCTTCGGCGTCGCAGACAGCCGTGCAGGGCGGCAAGGTGGTGGCGGGCGTGGTGGACACCATGGGCGGCATCAGCGAGTCCAGCCGCAAGATTGCCGACATCATCGGCGTGATCGACTCCATTGCCTTCCAGACCAACATCCTGGCGCTGAACGCCGCCGTGGAAGCGGCGCGCGCCGGCGAGCAGGGCCGCGGCTTTGCCGTGGTGGCCGGTGAGGTGCGCGCGCTGGCGCAGCGCAGCGCCTCGGCGGCCAAGGACATCAAGGACCTGATTGCCGACTCGGTCTCCAAGGTGGAGGCGGGCACGCGCCAGGTGGCCGAGGCCGGTCGCACCATGGACGGCATCGTGCAAAGCGTGCAGCAGGTCAGCGACCTGGTGGCCGAGATCACCGCCGCCAGCCAGGAGCAGAGCAGCGGCATCAACCAGGTGCACCAGGCCATTTCCCAGATGGACACGGTGACACAGCAGAATGCGGCGCTGGTCGAAGAGGCGGCCGCTGCAACCGGCTCGCTCAAATCCCAGGTGCACCAGCTGGCCGCTGCAGTGAGCGTATTCCGTATCGAGGGCGTGGCGTCCGCTCGTCCGGCGGTGGCCCCAGCCCCGGCCCCTGCCGGGCGTGCACAGCCTGCGGCAGCGCAGATGCGCGCTCCTGCCAGGCCGCTGGCCGCGCCTGCGGCTGCTGCGTCCCCGGGTGCACCCGCCGCCAAGCCTGCAGCCGCCAAGCTGCCGGCCTCCCGGCAGTCCGTGCCCGCCACTGGCAAGGACGATGGGGACTGGACCTCGTTCTGAGCCCGGCCAGGTTACTTGGGGGCGCCCAGCTCGTACTTGGAGCCCTCTCCCTGGCCGTCGGTGATGGCGGCGGCCTGGCCGGCGGCCGGATTCACGCCGCCTGCATCTTCCTTGTTGGTGGCACCTGACCCGCTTGCCGGTTCAGACGCCCGGGCGGGCAGCGGCGCGGCAGCCGGCAACGGCTCATGCGGGTCGCCCTTGGCATGGGGCATGACCTGCTCGGCCGTGATCACGGGCTGGCCCAGCAGGGGCTTGTCCGGTGGCGGCTGGTTGAAGCGCGGCACTTCGGCCATGGGAAATCCCGCGCGCTGCGACGAGGTCTCGCCCGAGCAGGCGGCCAGCGTCAGCAAAGAGCTTGCGGCGACGCCCAGGGCCAGCCGTCTGGCAAGTGTCGTGGCATGCACAAATTCATGGGGCATGGTTGTTCTCCGGTGGTCTATCTTCCGGCCGACATGCTCCCACGCGCCCAGGTCTGGTGGCGTAGGTCCATGCCGGATTCCCGGTCGCCGACCACCGCAATCCTTGCTCAGGGCTGGCTGCCGCTGGCCTTCCACGATCCGTCGGACTGCTTGCAGAACCAGAAGCGCCAGTTTTCCGAGGTCTTTTTCAGGCGCACATCGGCCGACAGCAGGCGGCAGCTTCCGGCCGTCCCGGTCTGCACGGTCTGCTGCGGCTGCAAGGCCAACGTCACGCGCTGGTTGGTTCGGTTCGGGCCGCTGGTCCATTCGGTCACGGAGCCGTCGGCGGCCTCGTTGAGCACCTTGGCCACGGCGGCCTTGGCATCGGGCAGGTCCCTGGCGGGAATGCGCGCGGCGATGGTGTCGTTGAGGAAGATCGAAGCCGCAGCGCTGGCGCTGGTGGACACCAGCGAAGCGGCAGCGGCCAGCGATGCGACGGTGATGGCAAAGGTTTTCATGCAATGGGTCCTGGAAAGTGGGCCGACGCCCGCAGCGGGGTGCCGGAAGGAGAGTATCGGGCCATGTTAACGGCTGCAATGGCGCCTGCGGGCGTCGCGCGCCGCCGAAACCAGCGCAAGCTGCGCCACAGTGCTGCCGAGGGCTGCGCAAAACGTTTACAGTCCTTGGCGGATTTCCCCGTCCCTTCCTGCCAGAAACTCCACTGCATGCCACGATCCTCCCGCAATCAGAGCACCCAGCGCTTTGCCATTCCATGGACACTTGTTGCCGGCTTTGGCGCGGCGGCACTGGCCACCCTGGTCATTGCCTTCGTCAATTTCAGGGCGTCTGAGACGCGAGGCCAGGCCGTGGTGGCCATGGACCGCACGACACTGGCCATGCGCCAGCTCAGCCAGCTCAATGCTTCGCTCAAGGACGCTGAGACCGGGCAGCGCGGTTTTCTGCTCACGGGCGACCCGGCCTACCTGCAGCCCTACCAGCAGGCACGCGATGTGCTGATGCAGCAGCTGGAGGCGCTCAAGGCGCGCACTTCCAATGACTCCGACCAGCACCGGCTGCTGGCGCAGATCGAGGAGATATCGGCCCAGAAGCTGCGCGAGCTGCAGGAGACCATAGACCTGCGCAAGTCCGGCGATCTGGACGCCGCCATGGCCCTGGTGCGCCTGGACGTGGGCAAGAACGCCATGGACCGGCTGCGCGAGCTGATCGACGACCTCTACACGCACCAGACACGGGAGCTGGCCCAGCGTCGCCAGCTGTGGGTGGAGGCATCCACCACCTCGACCTACTATTCCTGGGGCGGCTCCCTCATCCTGCTGGGCCTGATCCTGGCATCGGCCGCGCTGACGGTGCGCGAGTACCGCGTCAAGGCGCGCCAGTCGTGGGTGACGTCCGGTCTTTCCGGCCTGGGGCAGCAGTTGCAGGGAGACCACCGGCTGGAAGACCTGGGCCAGAAGGCGCTGGAGTACCTGGCCAACTATTTGCGTGCCGATGTGGGCGCCGGCTATGTGGTGGACTGCGCCGATGGCGGGTTGCGCCTGTTCGGCGGCTATGCCCTGCCGCGCGAGCGACTGCAGCAAAAGCTGCTGCCCGGCGAGGGGCTGGCGGGCCAGGCGGCCGCGTCGCGCAAGCTGCTGCATGTCAGCGATGTGCCTGCCCAGCATTTGCAGATTTCCTCGGGCACCGGCCAGTCCAGCCCCTTGCAGCTGATGCTGGTGCCCGCCATGGAAAACGGCGAAGTGTTCGCCGTGATCGAACTGGGCTTTCTGCGCCCCGTGGGCGAAGCCGAGCGCAGCCTGCTGGAGCGCGCCTCCGAATCGCTGGCCGTGGCCATTCGCTCGGGCCTGGACCGTTCGCGCCTGGAGACCTTGCTGGAGGAAACGCGCCGCCAGTCGGAAGAGCTGCAAGCCCAGCAGGAAGAGCTGCGCGTGAGCAACGAGGAGCTGGAGCAGCAAAGCCGCATCCTGCAGGAGTCGCAGACCCAGATGGAGCACCAGCAGACCGAGCTGGAGCAGACCAATGCCCACCTGGAAGAGCAGACCCAGCAGCTGGAGTACCAGCGCGAGCAGTTGCTGCGCGCCCAGGGCGCGCTGACCGACAAGGCCCGCGAGCTGGAGCTGGCCAGCCAGTACAAGAGCGAGTTCCTGGCCAATATGAGCCACGAACTGCGCACGCCGCTGAACTCCACCCTGATCCTGGCCAAGCTGCTGGCCGACAACAGGCCGGGCAATCTGCAGGCCGAGCAGATCAAGTACGCGCAGACCATCCACGCCGCAGGCAGCGACCTGCTGGCGCTGATCAACGACATCCTGGACCTGTCCAAGATCGAGGCCGGCCAGGTCACCGTGGTCGCCGAGCCCGTGACCATTGCCACGGCGCTGCAGACGCTGATGGAGCCGCTGCGCCCGATTGCCCGCGAAAAGGGCCTGGAGCTGTCCTGGACCGTGGACCCGGGCGTGCCCGCCACCATGCAGACCGATCCCATGCGGCTGGCCCAGGTGCTCAAGAACCTGTTGTCCAACGCGCTCAAGTTCACGGCCAAGGGCTCGGTGGGCCTGCAGGTGTCCTGCGCGCCCCAGGGCATGCTGTCTTTCGCGGTGCGCGATACCGGCATCGGCATTGCCGAGCAGCAGCAGCAATTCATCTTCGATGCCTTCCGCCAGGCCGATGGCAGCACGCACCGCAAGTTCGGCGGCACGGGCCTGGGCCTGTCGATATCGCGTGATCTGGCGGGGCTGCTGGGCGGCACGCTGACCGTCTCCAGCACGCCTGGCCAGGGCAGCGTTTTCACACTGACCGTGCCCGTGAGCCTGGAGTCGGCCGAGTCCGGCCCGGCCACGGCCACGACTGCCGCACCGCAGCCTCAGCCGCAGGGGCTGCGAGAGGCCTTGGCAGCGTCGTCCGTGCCCGTGCTCGCAACGGCCAACGTTGCGCCCGCCGCACCTGCGTTCGCGCCGCCCATGTCGCCTGCCATGGCACCTGCCGCGTCGGCGGCAACGGACGCCCTGCGCAAGAGGGGTCAGAGCGGGCGCCGCATCCTCGTGATCGAGGATGACCTGCGCTTCGCGGACATCCTGTCGGAGCTGGCACGCGAGATGGATTTCGAGTGCGACGTGGCCAATACGGCGTCCGACGGCCTGTCCATGGCGGCCGACAATCAGCCCAACGCCATCGTGCTCGATATCAACCTGCCCGATTTCTCGGGCCTGGGCGTGCTGGACCAGCTCAAGCGCAACCCGGCCACGCGCCACATTCCCGTGCACGTGGTCTCGGTCGCGGACTATTCGCAGGAAGCCATGGGGCGGGGTGCCGTCGGCTACGCGCTCAAGCCCGTCAAGCGCGAGGAACTGGTCCACGCCCTGCAGCGGCTGGAGGCCAAGTTCACCCAGGACCTGCGCCGCGTGCTGGTGGTGGAGGATGACGAGCGCCAGCGCGAGAGCGTGCGCCACCTGCTCAGCCGCAGCGATGTGGACATCGTCTGCGCGGGCACGGCGGCGGCCGCGCTGGATCATCTGCGCGGCTCCACATTCGACTGCATGGTGATGGACCTGAACCTGCCTGACATCAGCGGCTACGAGCTGCTGCAGCGCATGACGGACCAGGACGATGTTTCCTTCCCGCCTGTCATCGTCTACACGGGCCGGGCGCTGTCGCGCGATGAGGAGCAGCAGCTGCGGCGCTTTTCCAAGTCCATCATCATCAAGGACGCGCGCTCGCCCGAGCGACTGCTCGACGAGGTCACGCTGTTCCTGCACCAGGTGGAGTCGGAGCTGTCGGCCGAGCACCGCCAGATGCTGCAGGTCGCGCGCAGCCGCGAGTCTGCGCTGGAAGGGCGCACGGTGCTGGTGGTGGAAGACGATGTGCGCAACGTGTTTGCGCTGTCCAGCATCCTGGAGCCCACGGGCATCCGCGTGGAGATCGCGCGCAACGGGCGCGAGGCGCTGGAGGCGCTGGAGTCTCGCGGCGCGGCGCAGGCCGGTATCGACCTGGTGCTGATGGACATCATGATGCCCGAGATGGATGGCTACACCGCCATGCGCGAGATCCGCAACCGGCCGCAATGGCGCCGCCTGCCCATCATCGCCCTGACCGCCAAGGCCATGAAGGACGACCAGGAGAAATGCCTGGCCGCCGGTGCCAACGACTACATCGCCAAACCGCTGGACGTGGAAAAGCTGCTGTCGCTGGTGCGGGTGTGGATGCCCAAGTAGCAAGGAGGACGCGATGCCTCAGCTGAAAAATAGCCCCCACGCTCCCCTTGCTGCGCAAGGTCCGCTGCCCCCCGAGGGGGCCGCTTTTCATCTTGGGGCGGCCCGGCGATGAAAAAAGCCCGCACCGCCGACATCGAGCAGCGCCTGCTGATCGACGCCATCTACCACCGCTACCACTACGACTTCCGGGGCTATGCCCAGGCCTCGCTCAAGCGGCGCCTGCAGACGGCCCTGGTGCAGTTCGGCTGCCAGACGCTGTCGCAGCTGCAGGACCGCGTATTGCATGATGCAAGCGTGTTCCCGGCGCTGCTGGAATACCTCACGGTCCAGGTCAGCGACATGTTCCGCGACCCGAGCTATTTCCGGGCGCTGCGCACCGAGGTGGTGCCGCTGCTGCGCACCTATCCCTCGCTCAAGGTCTGGGTGGCCGGCTGCAGCGCGGGCGAGGAGGTGTATTCGCTGGCCATCCTGCTGGAGGAAGAGGGCCTGCTGGACCGCACCCTGATCTATGCCACCGACATCAATCCGCATGCGCTGCGCGCGGCCGAGCAGGGGGTGTTCGACATGTCGCGCGTGGCGGCCTTCACCGACAACCATGCGCGCTCGGGCGGGCACAGCTCGCTGTCGCACTACTACACGGCGCGCTACGGCCGCGTGGTCTTCGACAAGGGGCTGCGCGAGCACATGGTGTTCTCCGACCACAGCCTGGCCACCGACAGCGTGTTCGCCGAAATGCACCTGGTGTCCTGCCGCAACGTGCTGATCTATTTCGAGCGCGAGCTGCAGGACCGGGCGCTGGGCCTGTTCCGCGATGCGCTGTGCCATCGCGGATTCCTGGGGCTGGGCTCCAAGGAGTCGCTGCGGTTTTCAGGGCATTCGGAGGCCTTCGAGGACTTCGTGCTCGAGGACCGCATCTACCGCAAGAAGGCCGGGCTGTGATGCCCGTGACCACGAACACACCCGCCTCCGACGCCGCCACAGCCTACGAGGCCATCGTGATCGGCGGCTCGGCCGGCGCGCTCGATGCGCTATCGGTGGTGCTGCCCGCGCTGCCGGCCAGCCTGCGCGCCTCGGTGCTGGTGGTGCTGCACCTGCCGCGCGATCGCCGCAGCCTGCTGGGCCAGCTCTTCGGCCCGCGCTGCGCCGTGCCGGTGCGCGAGGTGCAGGACCAGCAATGGATCGAGCCTGGGTGCCTGTACTTCGCCCCGGCCGACTATCACCTGCTGGTGGACAGCGGCCCCCGGCTGGCGCTGTCGCTGGATGCGCCCTGGCATTTTTCGCGGCCCTCCATCGACGTGCTGTTCGAGTCCGCTGCGGATTGCTATGGCGAGCGGCTGCTGGCGGTGCTGCTGTCCGGCGCCAATGACGACGGCGCGCAGGGCATGGCCAGCGTGCACGCCGCCGGTGGCCTGGCCGTGGTGCAGGCGCCCGACGGCGCCCGCATGCCCACCATGCCGCTGGCGGCGCTGGCCCGCGTGCCGCAGGCCCAGGCGCTGGCGCCCGAAGGCATTGCCTCCCTCATTGCATCGCTGCACCGCCAGGGAAGGCTTTGAATGTCCAGCCGGCACGCCCCCACAAGACTAAATACCGAGAGAGAATCCATGCCCCATACAGATCGCGTCAAATGCTTGATCGTCGATGACATCGCCGAGAACCTGATCGCCATCGAGGCGCTGCTGCAACGCGACGGCATCGAATTCCTCAAGGCCCAGTCCGGCCCCGAGGCGCTGGAGCTGCTGCTCAACCACAGCGACGTGGCCCTGGCCCTGCTGGATGTGCAGATGCCCGAGATGAACGGTTTCGAGCTGGCCGAGCTGATCCGCGGCAGCGAGCGCACGCGCCATATCCCGCTCATCTTCATGACGGCCGGCTCGCGCGAGCACAACTGGCAGTTCCGTGGCTATGAGAGCGGCGCCGTGGACTTCCTGTACAAGCCCATCGATCCCCACATGCTGACCACCAAGGCCAATGTGTTCTTCGAGCTGCACCAGCGCAAGCAGGCACTGGCCCATCAGCTGCAGGAACGCACCGAGGCGCTGCGCATCAACGAGATGTTCATGGCCGTGCTCAGCCACGACCTGCGCACGCCGCTGCAATCCATCAAGGCCGCCGCCACGTTGCTCACGCGCCAGCCCGATACGGGCAAGGTGGCCAGCATGGCCGAGCGCATGCTCAGCAGCAGCCAGCGCATGTCGCGCATGATCGAGGACCTGCTGGACGTCACCCGCATCCGCCAGGCGGAAGGCCTGCCGCTGTCACCGCGGCCTACCAGCTTGCAAGCGCTGCTGCAGCGCACGCTGCAGGAAGTGGAGACGGGTTTTCCGCAGCGGCGCCTGGACAGCGAGATGCTGGGCAATCTCGATGGCACCTGGGATGGCGAACGCCTGTGCCAGGTGCTCACCAATCTGGTGGGCAACGCCATGCACCATGGCGATCCGGCGCAGCCTGTGCAGGTGACGGCCGATGGCAGGCAGGACCATTGCGTGGTCATCACGGTGCGCAACGGCGGCACCATTCCTGCGGAGCTGATGCCTACCCTGTTCAACCCGTTTCGCGGAGGAGAGCGCAAGCCGGGCCAGCACCAGGGCCTGGGCCTGGGGCTTTTCATCGCGCACCAGATCGTGCGTTCGCACAACGGGCGCATCGATGTGCACTCCGCCGATGGCGTGACCAGCTTCAGGGTGGAGTTGCCGCGCGAGATGGCAGCGGGAGGCTCCAAGACCGTGCTGTGACGGCGGGAGCCGATGGACCGGCAGGCCGGTCTCGGAAAAATGGGCTCAGTGGACGGGCCTGGTGGGCAGCGCTTCCTGTATGGAGTCCAGCAGCGTTTCCAGGTCCTCGATCTCGAAGGGCTTGAGCAAGGTCCGCACCTGGGGTCCCCAGGCGGCCGGGTAGGGTCCCAGGTCGTAGCCGGAGCACAGGATGATCCAGCGCTGCGCATCGGCCTGCAGCAGCTGCCGCGCCAGATCGGTGCCGGACAGGCCCGGCAGACTGACATCGGAGACCACCACGTCGAAAGGCTGGCCCGCATCCAGTTCCAGGGCCTGCTCGGCAGTGGCGCAACTGGTCACGAAACGGGATTCGCTCTCCATCAGCAGGCCAATGGTTTCTCGCAGGTCGGCATTGTCTTCAACGTACAGGATTCGCATATCTCTTTGTTGCAGTGCGTCATGCTGCTATCAAAAAGGCAGCATGGACGAGGGCTGATCATCCACACCCGCCGCCCTCCATCACGTAGGACAGCATGCAAACTTGGTCGACGGTTGCCTTCTGTGCGCGCCAGGCGATGGATTGTGCAATACAAAGGCAAGTCCCACGAACGGCCTGTGCGATCTCAAGTCCGGGCAGTGGGCAGGGGATCCAGCACATGCCTTTGCACGGGCAGGAATTCACCGGCCTGCCGCGAATAGTCCCAGCGCGTGAGCTGCCGGCGCCAGTCCTGGCCTGTGGCGCCATCCCGATGCTCCAGGGTGAACAGGCTGTTGGGCGCATGGGCGCGCAGCCGCACCGAGACCGCCGTGCCCGCCTGCGCTGCCCACAGCCCGGGCAGGGGCTGGACCAGGCCAGGGTCATGCCCATGGCCCGAGAGCACCAGTTGCGCTCCGGCATCGCGCCAGCGGGCCAGTGCCTGCGCGGCGCGGTGAGGACGGTGGCTGCGGTCCTCTTCGTGGGCCGCAGCCAGCGGGTGGTGGCTGACGACGATGCGCCAGTCGGCGGGGCTGGCCTGCTCCAGGCGCTGCGCCACGTGCAGGATCTGCCCGGCCGACAGGCTTCCGCGCTGGTGGCGCCACCAGCGTGTGGTGTCCACGCCGATCACGCAAAAGCCTGGCACGGCGCACCAAGGCTGCAGTTCGGAATCGATCCAGCGCACATAGCGGTCGTGGGCGTGGCCACCCAGCCGTTCCCACCAGGCGAGCAGCGGCAGATCGTGGTTGCCGGGCACCACCAGTCGCCGGGGCACGGAAAGGCTGTCGAGAAACTCCCGCGCCTGGGCAAATTGCGCGGCCGTGGCGCGCTGGGTCAGGTCGCCGGAGACCACCAGCAGCGTTACCGGCAGCCGGGCCGCCAGTCTCGCCACGGCGGCGCACACGGCCTGATCGTGGGCGCCGAAATGCAGGTCCGACAAATGCATGAGCAAGGCCATGGGCGCTCCTTGTTCCTCATTCGGCGGTCAGGAGGAGGCGGGCTCTGCCGGGGCAGGCACCACCAGCCACAGCGGCTTCTCGCCCAGGCGAAAGCGGATGGGCGGCGCCATCCATTCGCGTTCGCCATCGAAGGCCACCTTCATGCGGCGAGGACGCCGTCCTGCAGGCTCCGCCACCAGCTCGGTACAGGCCAGGCTGGCGACGGCATCGTCCTGGGCCAGCCGTCCCATTACCGCATTCCAGACCACGCGCGCCGGGGCCTCGCTGGCCTGGGGCAGCAGCAGCACGGCGGCCAGATGCCGGCCATCGGCCACGGCGCGGGCCTCGTCAATCCCCACGCGCTCCAGCTGCAGCGGGTTGTTGCCGACGAACAGGGTGGTGGCCAGGTGCTCCTGTTGCTGCAACGGCGCATCCCGGTCGGGGCGCAGGGCCACGCGCCAGCGGCGCACGCTGCCGCCGCGCAGGATGCTCCAGATGGAGGCGGCAATGGCCACCAGCCGGGTGCGGCCGAAGCGGGTGGACGCGCGTTCGCGTTCGTCGAGCAGGCGGGGGTACAGGCCCAGGCTGGCGTTCACCAGGAAAAGCCGTTCGTTGACCAGGCCCACGTTCACGGCCCGCATCTGGCCGGCCTGCAACGCCTGGAGAATGTCCTGCACGGCCTGGGCCGGCTCCAGTGACAGCGCCTGCTCGCGGGCGAAGTAGTTGAAGGTGCCCAGCGGCACCACGCCCATGGGCACGCCACGCGACCAGGCGGCCGAGGCCACGGCATTGATGGTGCCGTCACCGCCGGCGGCCACGACCAGGCCGCCGTCCCTGCGGGCACTGTCCACGGCGCTGGCGGCCAACTGCACGATGTCGGCCCTTGCGCCCGGCACATGCCAATGCACGCTGCGCTGCTGCAGCGCCTGCACGCCGGTCAGGCGGGCGCGCAGCTGCTCCAGGTCGGCGCCGGGGCGCAGCGGCACGATCAGGTGGATGGGGCCGGCGGGATCAAGCCTGGGCGGCTGGTTGTCGCAAGATGAGGGCGTCATGGAAGGAAGCGGGCTGGAACAGGCGCCGATTGTTCCGTGGATGGCACCTGCCGGTGCACCGGATCATGCAAGCGGTGCGCGTCAGCCAAAGCCGACAGTCTGCGGGCTGCTGACTGTACCTGTTCACTCGCGCCAGGGGGCGCGGTAGTCCAGCATCTGCGCCAGCGGCACGGGCCGCTCGAACAGATAGCCCTGCGCATGCTCGCAGCCGAGCTCGTGCAGCAGCTGCGCCTGGGCCTGTTCTTCCACACCTTCGGCGACCACCTTGACGCCAAAGCCCTGGGCAATGCGCAGCACGGCGGTCACGATGGCCTTGTCGGACTCGGAAGCCGGCAGCTGGCCCACAAAGCTCTGGTCGATCTTGATGCAGTCAAAGCGCAGGCGGCTCAGGTAGGCCAGGGACGAGTAGCCGGTGCCGAAGTCGTCGATGGCGATCTTCACGCCCAGCGCGCGGATGGCGGCAATGCGCTGCAGCGTGGCGTCGCTGTCGTCCAGCAGCATGGACTCCGTCAGCTCCAGGGTCAGCACCCGGGCGGGCAGGCCGCTGGTGGCCAGCGCCTGCTCCAGCGTGCAGGCGAAGTCGGACTGGATCAGCTCGCGTGCCGACATGTTGACGTGCAGCTCGAAGTCGGCCGGCAGGTGTGCAAGGTGCAGGGCAATATCGTGCGCCGCCGTGCGCAGCACCCATTCGCCGACGCTCAGGATCAGGTCCGACTCCTCGGCCACCGGGATGAACACGCCCGGCGGCACCCTGCCGCGCGTCGGGCTTTCCCAGCGCACCAGGGCCTCGGCACCCACCATGCGGCCCGTGGCCAGATCCACCACGGGCTGGTAGAAAACGCGCAGTTCGTTGCGCTCCAGCGCCTGGCGCAATTCCATGGCCAATTGGGTGCGGCCCAGCATTTTCTGCGCCAGGCTGGGCTCGAACAGCAGGAAGGGATGCGAGCCGCGCTGCGCCTCACCCAGCGCAATGCTGGCGTTGCGCAGCCACTCGGGCAGCGCGCCCGGCAGCAGCTCGCCGCTGACGGCGCCCGCGCAGGCGCGCAGCACGATGTCGTCCTTGCCCACGGAAAATGGCTGGTCGAAGATCTCCAGCAGATGGCGGCATTTGTCCTGTACCTGCAGCGGCGTGCACTCGTGCAGCCACAGCACGGCGAATTCATTGCTGGCCGTGCGCGCCAGCAGGGCCGGAAATTGCAGATGGTGGTTGCGCAGCCGCTCGGCCACGGCCCGCAGCAACTGCTCGCCCGTGCCATGGCCCACATCGTCGCGCACGCTGCGGAAGTTCTGCAGCTCCAGCAGGCACAGCGCGGCAGGGACGGGCGCGCCGGCGTTGGCGGCCGCGTCGGCCTGCTCGATCAGGCCGGCGCGCGTGAGCAGCTGCGTCAGGCTGTCGTACTGCAGCAGGGTGCGCATGTGCTCGAAGGATTCCTGCAGCCGCTGCGCCATGTTGTGGAATGCCGAGACCAGGGACGAGGTTTCCACCACGGACGTGTCCGGCAGCGCCTTCACCGCGCTCCATTCACCCTGGGCCAGGCGGTTGGCCGCGTCGGCCGTCACGGCCAGGGGGCGCAGCGCCCTGCGCAGGCACCACAGGCCCAGCGCCAGCCCCAGCAAGGCCAGGCCGAAAGCCAGGAAAAGGGTCTGGCGGCTGTCCTCCCGCATGCTGCTGACCAGATCGGACTCGGGCTGCAGCACCAGGATCCGCCAGTCGATGCCGCGCACATCGTGGAAGGGGGTGACCTGCCCGTGGTAGATCTGGCCCTGCTCCGTGAAGCTCAGGTTGATGACACGGTCAGGGCCTGCCCGGGCTGGCGTCGAGCCCTCGCGCGCATGCCCGGGCAGGTGCTCGGGAAGCCGGGCTGCCAGCGAGCGCAGCGCCAGGTCGGGGCTTTCGGACAGGCGCAGGCGCACGGGCGGGTCATAGGGGCCTTCGCGGCGTTTCAGCACCGACAGCTCGGAGGAGTGCGCCACCATGTAGCCCTGCGCATCGACCACGGCGATATGGCCATTGCCGCGCAGGGGCTCGTCGCGCAGAAAGCGGTTCATGCTGCTCAGCCGCACATCGGCGGCCAGCACGCCGGCCAACTGGCCGGACACACGCACCGCAGTGGCTGCGGAAATCGTGGCATCACCCCGGTCCCCCGTCACCGTGTAGATGGGCGACCAGTGCGGGCCGTCTTCGCGAATGGCGGGCTGGTACCAGGGACGCACGCGGGGGTCGTAGCCGGCAAGGCTGGACATGGGCGGGCCCGGCTGCAGTCCCTCGAAAATCTGCAAGGTTCCCTGGGTGCTGCGGTCCTGAAGAATCAGGCGGTAGTGGCCATCGGGCTCCAGCCGCACCCCCGTGTATTCGCCTTGCACGCCTCCAAAGCTCAACAGGCTGATCTGGTGGTGCTGGGCATAGAGCTCGGTGAATGAGCGTGTCAGATAGCCATAGATGGGCCGCAGGTCTCCGGGGGTGTAAAGCGCCTGCCGGGCCACGGTCTCGGCCAGGGCCTGCTGCACGCGCAGCGGAGTCTCCAGATAGTCGGCCAATTGGTGGCGCGTGGTGGTGGACAGGGAGTCGAGCAGCCGCAGACTTTCGCGATTGATGAGCTGGTCCACCTGGCGCTGCTGCCAAGCCGCCAATAGCCCGGCCGTGACCACAAACACCGCAATGAAGGGGGCCGTGACTGCCGTGCGAAGTGAGAGCCGAAAGGCGGGCATGCAGAGGTTTCCGTAGCGTGCGCCGGGCAGCCAAGGGCCGGGTCTGCCTGCGACAGCGGCCATTGTGCAGTGCCTCGGCAGCCTTTCGCGGCAGCTGTCGCCCCTGTGCAGGAGCTCTCCCGTGGGTGATAGGAAAAATTGTCGATAAATGATTTTCAGTAGAAAAAATGAATACTGAACGGGCATTTGCAGCGATGCAAAGGCATGGTCAGGGCGTCTGCAATGCCTTCCATTGCGGCACTCCTTTTACATATCCGTTTACAAATTGATCTTCATTACATGTAGACATCACATGTAATGGTCGCTATGGTGTCCGCATGGAACAAAAGACATCAGCCCACTACCAGCGTCTGCACCGGCAACGGCTGCGCGAGCAGGGGCTGGTGAAAAAGGAGGTCTGGATTCTTCCAGAGTACGGTGCTGCATTGCAGCAATTGGAAAAGCAAATGCGCGTGTCCGGCTTGCAACCGGATTCAATGGTTCTCATCCACAAGGAGGGCAGCATGGACAACAGCAGACAGGCATATCGGGATATTCACGCCTTGGCGGGCGACCTGCAGCAATCAACGCTGGTGCAGGGCGGCCGGCTCCATATCGAGGTGCTTGAAGGCGCGGACGCCAGTCTGCTCATCAGCCTGCCCGAATTCGGCGATCTGCCGGTCCACGTGGCCCTGTCGGGCGACCAGCTGGTGGTGGAGGCCTTTCTCTGGCCTGCCGACCAGGTGCACGACCGCGCCGGCCTCAACGAGCAGATGCTGCGCCTGCAAAAGCTGTTTCCCTTCACCACCATGGCGCTGGAACCCCAGGCCCATGGCGGCGAGGGCTATGTGATGTTCGCCGCCCTGCATGCCAGCAGCAGCGAGGGCGACATCATTGCCGAAATCCTCACCCTGGCCGACAGCGTCATCCAGGCCACCGAGGCGCTGGCCCACTATCTGACCCCTGCGCCGGTGCCCGCGCCAGTGCAGGCCTGAAGCCTGCCCGTTGAAGACACTGAGCCCCAAGGAGATCATCATGACCATCTGGAACAAGCTGGTGACCGCGTTGCGCGGCGCAGCGCACGAGGCCGGCGAGGCGGTGACAGACAGCCAGGCCCTGCGCATCCTGGACCAGGAAATCCGCGATGCCGACAGCGACCTGAACAAGTCCAAGGAAGCGCTGGCCGACATCATGGCCAAGCAAAAGCTGGCGGCCGGCAAGCTCAAGCAGACCCAGGAACGCATTGCCGAGTACGAGGGCTATGCCGTCAAGGCGCTGGACACCAGTGACGAGGCGCTGGCACTGGAAGTGGCCGGCAAGGTCTCCGTGCTGGAGACGCAGCGCGACGAGGAGCAATCCCAGCTGGACGCCTACACGCAAAGCGTGGAGCAGCTGCGCGTGGCCATACAGACGGCGCAAACGCATATCAAGCGTCTCAAGCAGCAGGCCGACACCGTCAAGGCCACGGAAAGCGTGCAGCGCGCCCAGGCCACGGTGGCCGGCCGCTATGCAGGCTCGCAGACGCGCGTGCAAAGCGCGCTGGACTCGCTGGAACGCATCAAGCAAAAGCAGGCAGAGCGCGGTGCGCGCATGGAAAGCGCGGCCGAGCTGGCGCGCGACAGCAGCGAAGACGCGCTGGATGCCAAGCTGCGCGCCGCCGGCATCACGCCCCAGGCGGGCAATGCGCAATCGGTGCTGGAACGCCTGAAGGCGCAGCGCGCAGCCGCTGGCGGAAAAAGCGCTTGATGCGCGGCCGTGGTCCGGGCAGGCCGCTTCGTGCCCGCCGTCCTGGCTGCCGGGTTTGAAGGGAGGAGATAAAACATGTCTGCATTCCTGCAATACGCGTTCGGCTTTCCGACCTTCATCTTCGGCGCCTTGCTGCTGTTCATGCTGCTGTACTGGCTGATCGCCATGCTGGGCCTGCTGGAGGTGGACTCGCTGGACCACTGGGTGCTGTTCGACGGCAGCGACCATGCGCACGGCGTGGAGCACTCGGCCAGCGCGCTGGCCGGGCTGCTGCTCAAGGTGGGCCTGGGCGGCATTCCGCTCACGGTCATCCTCACCGCGCTGTTCCTGCTGTCCTGGCTAGCCTCGTATGTGCTGTGCCATTTCGTGCCCATGCCCCAGGGCTGGACCCTGGTGAACCTGCTGACCGGCACCTTGGTGGCCGTGGCGGCTGCCGTGCTGGGCTTTGCCGCCACGGTGCTGGTGCTGCGCCCGCTGCGGGGCATCGTCAACAAGGTGGCGCCTGCAGAGGAGCCCAAGGTGCTGCTGGGCCGCACCGGCCTGGTGCGCAGCGCCGTAGTGGACGGCACGCAGGGCTACGGCAGCGTGGAGGACGGCGGCGCCGGCCTGAACGTGCAGATGCGCTCGCCCGAGCGCGCACTGGGCCGGGGCACCGAGATCGTGCTCATCGAGCACCTGCCCGAGCACAACGCCTGGCGCGTGGTCAGCAAGGCCGAGTTCGACGGCACCGAGCTGCCGCGCTAGCTCCAGGAATTTCCAGGAATTCCTTCCTATTCGTTCCCATTGATTCCCATTGGCCCGGGCGCCCGTGCGGCGGGCGCGGCCTTTGCGTTTTTCAGCGTTTTCACAGATAGCAATTCACAGGGGAGATTCGCATGAACATGAGCAACATGGAGTGGTACATCGTCGCCGGGGTGGTGATCGGTTCCGTCTTCGTCGTCATCCTCGGGCTGTTCGCCCTGGTCAAGGCCTTCTACATCAAGGTCCCGCAGGGCACGGCGCTGATCATCAACGACACCACCTCGCAGCCCAAGGTCAAGTTCACGGGCGGCCTGGTGCTGCCGGTGATCCACAAGAAGGAATTCATGCAGATCTCGCTGCTGACGCTGGAGATCGACCGGCGCGGCAAGGAAGGCCTGATCTGCCGCGACAACATGCGCGCCGACATCACCGTGGCCTTCTACCTGCGCGTCAATGAAACGGCCGAGGACGTGCTCAAGGTGGCCAAGGCCATCGGCGTGGACCGGGCCTCGGACAAGACGGCCGTCAACGACCTGTTCAACGCCAAGTTCTCCGAGGCGCTCAAGACCGTGGGCAAGCAGATCGAGTTCGTGAAGCTGTTCGAGAACCGCCAGGATTTCCGCGACCAGATCATCCATGTCATCGGCAACGACCTCAACGGCTATGTGCTGGAGGACGTGGCCATCGACTATCTGGAGCAGACTCCCAAGTCCTCGCTGGACCCCAACAACATCCTGGATGCCGAAGGCATCCGCAAGATCACCGAGCTGACGGCCAACCAGAACATCGTCACCAACGAGCTCGAGCGCAACTCCGACCTGGCCATCACCAAGAAGAACGTGGAGACCAAGGAAGCCATGCTGGCGCTGGAGCGCCAGCAGGCCGACGCCGAGGCCCGCCAAAAGCGCGAGATCGCCACCATCCAGGCGCGCGAGCAGGCCGAGACCCAGAAGGTGCAGGAAGAAGAGCGCCTGAAGGCCGAGCAGGCCCGCATCCAGACCCAGGAGCAGCTGGACATCCGCGAGGAAAACCGCCAGCGCGAAGTGGCCGTGGCCCAGCAAAACCGTGAGCGTGCGGTGGTGATCGAGGTCGAGAAGGTCACGCGCGCCAAGGAGCTGGAGATCGTGGCCCGCCAGCGCGAGGTGGAGCTGCAGCGCATCGAGAAGGAAAAGGCCATCGAGGTCGAGAAGGCCAACATCGCCAACGTGGTGCGCGAGCGCGTGGTGGTGGAAAAGTCCGTGGCCCAGGAAGAGGAACGCATCAAGGAAGTGCGCGTGGTCTCCGAGGCCGAGCGCATGAAGCAGGTCACCGTGCTGACTGCCCAGGCCCAGGCCGAGGAAGACCTGGTGCGCCAGGTCAAGAAGGCGGAGGCCGAAGAGGCCGCCTCGCGCCACAAGGCCGTGGAAGTCACGACCATGGCCCAGGCCGAGCTGGAGGCGGCCAGCAAGACCGCCGAGGCCAAGAAGAAGCTGGCCGAGGCCATCGAGGTCGAGCGCGCCGCGCCCGGCCTGGCCGATGCCAAGGTGCGCGAAGTCACGGCCGCCGCCCTGGAAAAGGAAGGCCTGGCGCAGGCCAGGGTGATCGCCGAGAAGATGATGGCCGAAGCCAAGGGCCAGCAGGAAAAGGGCCTGGCCGAGGCACGCGTCATCGAGGCCACGGCCGACGCCAACGAAAAGCAGGGCCTGGCCGATGCCAAGGTGCTGGAAGAACGCCTGCTGGCCCAGGCGCGCGGCGAGGCCCAGGTGGGCGCGACCAAGGCCTTGGTCACCCGCGACGTGGGCACGTCCGAGGCCGATGTGCTGCGCGACAAGCTCTTCGCCGAGGCCAAGGGCCTGACCGAGAAGTTCACCGCGCTGGCCTCGCTGTCCGACCAGGCGCGCTCGCATGAGGAGTTCCGCATGCAGTTGGAAAAGAATTTCGAGCAGGCGCTGGCCGCTATCGAAGCCAACAAGAGCGTGGCCAAGGACCAGTCCGAGGTGCTGTCGGCCGCGCTCAGCAAGGCCAACATCGACATCGTGGGGGGCGAGGGCGCCTTCTTCGACAACTTCGCCAAGGCGCTGTCCGTGGGCAAGGCCGTGGAAGGCGTGGCGGGCAAGAGCCCCATCGTGCAGGACCTGATCGGCAAGTTCCTCAGCGGCAAGGGCGGCGCATCGCTGCTCAACGCGCTGGGCGACGGCAAGGGCCTGCCGCC
This sequence comes from Delftia sp. 11MD, assembly GCF_050907895.1. NCBI lineage: Bacteria > Pseudomonadati > Pseudomonadota > Betaproteobacteria > Burkholderiales > Comamonadaceae > Delftia > Delftia sp. 11MD. The sequence goes on from NZ_CP194333.1 coordinate 3,199,326, forward strand.
CACGCCGAGGGTCGACTGAACGGTCGATTCAACGGCCGCCTGAACGGGGCGGCCGCCCGGCCGCTCCCTCCACCGGCTGCCCAGCCTCCCGCATCCGCCTTCGTCTTCGCCTGCCTGCCCGCCCGTCTGCCGGCCGGCGGGGAAAGGCGTGAATGGTCCCTGACACGCGAAAGCCCGTGACGCCCATGTCCCAACTGTCCCCATCGTCCACACCGTCCTCACCGCCCCTCTCCCCCGACACTGCCGCCTCCGCCGTGGACCAGGCAGTCGCCAGCGGCGGCTCCTACGAAGTGCTGGCCAAGCGCCTGGACGGCCAGGGGCAGGCGCTGGAGGCGCTGGTGCGCCAGCTCAACGAGGAGCGGCTGGAGGAATTCGGCCGCAGCCAGATGGAAGTCATCGGGCGCATGCGCGTGCGCACCGAAAACAACTGCCTGGGCCGCGACATCGCCCAGGTCGGCGGCTACCTGCTGTTCGGCTACAACGTCTTCATGGGCCTGAAGCAGTCCACGCGCGTGGAAGACGTGTTCGGCCTGTACCGCCTGCACGAGGGAGAGCAGGGCTACGAGGTCACTCCCGTGGACCTCAAGGACAGTTTCCTGGGCATACAGAGCTTCGTGCAGGACTTCCAGGAGCTGTACGCCTACTACAAGAACACGCGGCTGATGCAGCTGGCCGTGCGCGACGGCAAGCTGCTGGCGAGCTTCCAGATCGGCGAGCGCCTGTCCGATGTGCGCGTGTTCCGCTGGTCCGTGCCCGTGGACGGCCAGCCCATACGCTACATAGACAACCGCGGCGAGCGCGACATCGAACTGCCTGCGCCCCATGACTTCGAATGGCAGCGCGCCGGGCGCGAGCAACTCGTGCAGGGGCGCCACCCGCACATCAACGTGCTGGACAAGGTCTTCGTCGAGACCCTGGGCGGCACGCTGACCATCAAGGTCGAGAACAACACCAACGACGGACTGGGCATCTACAGCGAGCCCGTGCAGGAGAAGAACCAGTCGCTGGACGACGCCGTGTTCGAGTACGCCGCCGTCGGCAGCCTGATCCTGCTGAAGATCCTGCCCTACCGCGAAGAGCAGTGGCGCTACCTGATCTTCAACACCGTCTCCCGCCAGGTGCTGCGCATGGATGCCATCGGCGCGGCCTGCATCCAGCTGCCGCAGGACCACGGCATCATCTTCCCGGGCGGCTACTACCTGCAAAGCGGGGAGAACCGCTCGTTCGAGCAGAACATGCAGGGCATGCGCTACCGGCGCAGCATCCGATCGCCCAACGGCGAGGACGTGCTCTACGTGTTCTACGAGCCCGAGAGCGGGCGCATGGCGCTGTTCAAGTACAACCTGATCGAGCGCGCCCTGCAGCCGCCCATCATCGGCCACGGCCATGCGCGCATGGACGACGGGCGCATCGTCATCTTCGCGGCCGAGAGCAACGAAGCCTCGCGCGTGCACCCCATGCAGGTCTGGCGCACGCCCTTCGCCTCGGACGACTACGCGGCGCGCCAGCCTCAGCGCGACAGCTTCCTGGGCCGCATCGGCAATGCCGAGCTGGTCAGCGGCATCTCGGACCTGTACAGCGTGCGCAAGGAAATCGCGGCCACCGAGGTCTCGCTGCCGCGCTACGAGCGCCTGATCGACGCCGCGCGCCGCCTGTTCGAGCGCTACCACTGGCTGGGCGCGCCGCAGCTCAAGGGGGTGCACGAGACCCTGCTGGGCATCGTCGCCACGGGTGATGCGGTCATCGACGAGTACGAAAAGGTCGAGAGCATCCGCAATGCCTCGGCCAAGGCCATGGGCGAGGTGTCCGGCCGCCATGGCCGGTTGCTCAAGCAGTTGCGCCTGGCGGACTGGAAAGGCATTGGCGAATACGTGGATGCGCTCACCCAGCTGGGCCAGCTGCGCGGCCAGCTCATGGCCACGCGCGACCTGCGCTATGTGGACCAGGCCGCCATCGACACCATGGTGCAGGGCGTCAACGAGGCCCAGGCCGATGTCTCCCAGCGCACGGCCGCCTTCATTGCCACCGACGAGGCCATGCAGCCCTATGCCGAGCAGCTGCAGGCGCTGGACCAGGCTGCGCAGGCGGCAGCCACGGTGGCGCAGATCAACGAGCCGCTGGCGCGCATGGCCGACATGGCGGCTGCGCTGGACATGCTGTCCGAGCTGATGGGCAGCCTTTCCATCGACGACGCCACGCAGCGCACCCAGGTGGTGGACCGCATCTCGGCCGTCTACGCGCGCCTGAACCAGGTGCGTGCACGCGCCGAGCAGCGCAGGTCGGGCCTGGGCGGCGCCGAGAACGTGGCCCAGTTCGCGGCCCAGCTGGCGCTGTTCTCGCAAAGCATCGTCAGCGCCCTGGGCCTGGCGCAGACGCCCGAGAAATGCGACGAGCAGCTGGCGCGCCTGCTGGTGCAGCTGGAGGAAATCGAAAGCCGCTTCGGCGAGCACGAGCAGTTCCTTGGCGACATCATGGCCAAGCGCGAGGAAGTGCTGGAGAGCTTCGAGGCGCGCCGCCAGTCGCTGCAGGACGAGCGCCAGCGCAAGGCGCAAGGCGTGCTGGACGCGGCGCTGCGCATCGTGCAGAGCCTGCCCAAGCGCACCGAGAAACTGGCCAGTGCCGACGCGCTGCATGCGTTCTTTGCAGGCGATCCGCTGATCGGCAAGCTCAAGGAGCTGTCCCAGCGCCTGCGAGAGCAGCTGCACGACCCGGTCAAGGCCGACGATATCGACGGCCGCGTCAAGAACCTGCGCGACCAGGCGTTTCGCGCGCTGCAGGACCGCAGCGAGCTGTACGAAGGCGGCGGCGCCATCATCCGCCTGGGCCGCCACCGCTTCAGCGTGGGCAACCAGGAACTGGACCTGACCCTGCTGCCGCGCAACGGCGCACTGTTCCTGCACCTGGTCGGCACCGAGTATTTCGAGCCCGTGGACAACCCCGAGCTGGCCGCTTTGCAGGCCTACTGGGATGCCTCCACGCCGGCCGAATCGGCAGACTTCTATCGCGGTGAATACCTGGCCCTGGAAGTGGTGCAGGCCGCACGCCAGCGCCGTGACGGCTGGAGCGAGGCCCGGCTGGCCCAGTTGCTGCCCGACGAGGCGGCACTGACCCAGGCCATCCGCGAATTCTCCGCGCCGCGCTACCGCGAAGGCTATGAGCGCGGTATCCACGACCATGATGCGGCCCGCATCCTGCAGGTGCTGCTGCCCCTGCGCGATGCCGCCGGCGTGCTGCGCTTTGCGCCCCACGCCCGTGCGCTGGCCCTGCTGTTCTGGAGCGCACATGCCCAGGTGCAGCAGCCGCAGCTGGCTGCCGCCATGGCGCAGTGGCCGCTGCGCGCCCAGCAGGCCCAGGCCATGCAGCAGATGTTCGGCAGCGAGGCCGAGCAGCTGAGCCTGCGCGCCGACATTGCCGAGCGCCTGCGCGCCTATGCCGACGAGCGGGGCCTGCTGCGCGACCTGCTGCCAGGACAGGCGGCGCCCGCAGACAGCGATATCGACAGCCTCATCCACGGCGCCGCCGACTACCTGCAGGCCGAGCTGGCGCAAAAGGCCGTGCGCTTTTCCTTCTCCAGCTACAGCCAGTCGGCCATTGCCGCACTGCAGGCCGCCGTGCAGCAGCAGGCCCAGCCGCTGCAGCGCTGGGAGGAAATGCAGGCCTACTGGCAGGGCGAGGACCGGCACGACAAGCCTTTGGCGCCGCTGGACCAGCGCTGGCGCAGCGCGCTGCACTGGCTGCAGACCGCCTGCCGCGCGCTGGACGACGGGCAAGGGCAGGCCTGGCTGGCCTATTGCGGCGAAGCCGCCGCCTGGCTGTGCTGCGCCGGCCCACTGCCCTGCAAGGTCAGCAATGTGGACCTGCGCCATGAAGTGCCGGGCCTGCTGGGCCAGCATCCGCGCATTGCGGACGGCCGCATGTGGCTGCAGATCGACGACCTGGGCCAGCGCGCCGCGCGCCATTTCCGCAGCTTTGTCCCCGAATTCGGCCGCTACCAGGCGCTGCGCCAGCAGCTGCTGCAGGACTGGCGCTCGCGCGTGCGGGTGGACGAATTCAAGGCCCGGCCGCTGTCGTCCTTTGTGCGCAACCGGCTCATCAACGAGATCTACCTGCCCGTGATCGGCGACAACCTGGCCAAGCAGATCGGCGTGGCTGGCGAGAACAAGCGCACCGACCAGATGGGGCTGCTGATGATGATCTCGCCGCCCGGCTACGGCAAGACCACGCTGATGGAGTACGTGGCCAACCGCCTGGGCCTGATCTTCATGAAGATCAACGGCCCGGCGCTGGGCCACTCCGTGCGCTCGCTGGACCCGGCCCAGGCGCCGGACGCCACGGCGGCCAAGGAGCTGGAAAAGCTCAACCTGGCGCTGGAGATGGCTAACAACGTGATGCTGTACATCGACGACATACAGCACACGCACCCCGAGTTCCTGCAGAAATTCATCTCGCTGTCGGACGGCACGCGCCGCATCGAGGGCGTGTGGAAGGGCCAGACCCGCACCCACGACATGCGCGGCAAGCGCTTTTGCGTGGTCATGTCGGGCAATCCGTACACCGAGTCGGGCGAGGTCTTCAAGATCCCCGACATGCTGGCCAACCGTGCCGACATCTACAACCTGGGCGATGTGCTGGGCGGCATGCAGGAGGTGTTCAAGCTCAGCTATATCGAAAACAGCATGACCTCGAACGCCGTGCTGGCGCCGATGGCCACGCGCAGCTTGCAGGACCTGTACCTGCTGCTGGACAAGGCGCAGGGCAGGGATGTCTCGGGCAACGCGCTGTCGCACGACTATTCATCGGCCGAGCTGCGCGAGATCGAGGCCGTGCTGGCCCGCATGGTGCAGGTGCGCGAGCTGGTGTTCAAGGTCAACCAGCAGTACATCCAGAGCGCCGCGCAGGACGACGGCTACCGCACCGAGCCGGCCTTCAGGCTGCAGGGCAGCTACCGCAACATGAACAAGCTGGCCGAAAAAATCACCCCGGTGATGAACGACCAGGAAATGCAGCAGATGCTGGCCGACCACTACCAGGGCGAAGCGCAGATGCTGACCACGGGCGCCGAGGAGAACCTGCTCAAGCTCGCCGAGCTGCGCGGGCAGATGAGCGACGAGGACAGCGCCCGCTGGCAGCAGATACGCCAGCAGTTCCTGCGCCGCCAGGCCGCAGGCGGCGCCAATGCCGACGCCGCCACGCGCGTGACGGCGCAGCTGGTCGATCTGGTCGCCGCCACGCGCGAGGTGGCCCAGTCGGTGGCCCAGCCCCAGCAGCAGGCGATGCAGGAAGGCGCCGCCGAACAGTCCCAGCTCCTGCAAGCGCTGCAGGCACTGCTGGCCCGGCTGCTGCAGACGCAAAGCGCCGCAGGCGACTCGCTGCACGGCATACGCGAGCTGATGGCGCAAAGGGCGGCCAGCGAGCCCGCCAGCACCCAGGCCGGCACCCCGTCGGAGGTGCAGGCCGCCCAGGACCGTCAGGCCCTGGTTCACATGCTGGGCCAACTGCTGACCCGGTCGCTGGCCCAGTCCCTGCAACCCGTGGTCACGCACCTGGACCAGGCCCGCCGACAGCAGCTGGGCCTGCACCGCGTGCTGATGCAGGTGGCCACGCGCATGCAGGAGCAGATCGACGCCCAGCGCGCGGGCCGTCCCGTGCCGGCTGCGGGCGCCATACGCTCCGAGGAAATCGACAAGGCCTTCGAGCGCATGCAGCGCGGCGACATGCCGCCTGCGGCCTAGGCGCAGCGCCGGGGCCGGGGCCGGGGGAGGGCCCATCGGCAAAGGCTGGGGCGCCTTGCTGGCGCTGCCTTTGCATGGGCCGGGGGCCCTCGCACGTCTGCATGCGCTGATCCGTCATCGGACAACCCGATGTCCCGGACGTTGGACCATCACCTACAACCCGGGGCGCGTCCCGAACCGATGCTTGGAGTGGCGTGTTCGCAGCAGTGTGCACGCCCCACGAAGAGCCAACACGATGGACGCCCCATGGAACACAACTCCCAGCTTTCCGTTTCGCGCAGGGACCTGCTGATTGCAGGTGCCTCCACGGCTGCGGCAACGGCCGTGCCTCGATCGGCCGGCGCGCAAGTGCAGCCTCCCTCCATCCCCGAAGGGGTCCAACTGCCCGTCACCCTGCAGGTGAACGGCCAGGAACACCGCCTGGACCTGGACACCCGCACCACGCTGCTCGACGCCCTGCGCGAGCATCTGCACCTGACCGGCACCAAGAAAGGCTGCGACCATGGCCAGTGCGGGGCCTGCACGGTGCTGGTCAATGGCCGGCGGGTGGTGTCCTGCCTGAGCCTGGCCGTGATGAACCAGGGCGCCGCCGTGACCACCATCGAAGGCCTGGGCACGCCGCAATCCCCGCACGCCATGCAGGCCGCCTTCGTGCGGCATGACGGATTCCAGTGCGGCTACTGCACGCCGGGGCAGATCTGCTCTGCCGTGGGCATGCTCGACGAGATCCGGCAAGGCATGCCCAGCCATGCCAGCGAAGACATCGTGGCCCAGCCCCTGGTGTCGGCCCATGAACTGCGTGAACGCATGAGCGGCAACCTGTGCCGCTGCGGGGCGTATTCCAACATCGTCGATGCCATCACCGAAGTGGCGGGGGAGGGGCGGACATGATTGCCTTCACCTACGAACGCGCCCAATCCCCCGCGCAGGCTGCCGCCGCCGTGGCGGCCCGGCCGGGCGCCCGCTTCATTGCCGGGGGCACGAATCTGCTGGACCTGATGAAGCTGCAGATAGAAACCCCCGTGCATCTCGTCGATGTGAACGGCACCGGCATGGACACCGTGGAGCCCACCGCGCAGGGCGGGCTGCGCATAGGCGCGCTGGTGCGCAACAGCGACCTGGCCGCCCATGCGCGCGTGCGGCGTGACTACGGCGTGCTGACGCGCGCCCTGGTGGCCGGCGCCTCGGGCCAGCTGCGCAACATGGCCACCACAGGCGGCAATCTGCTGCAGCGCACGCGCTGCCCGTATTTCTACGACACCAATATGCCGTGCAACAAGCGTGTGCCGGGCAGTGGCTGTTCGGCCATTGCCGGCGTGAGCCGCCAGCATGCGGTGATCGGCGGCAGCGAGGCCTGCATTGCCACCCACCCCAGCGACATGGCCGTGGCGCTGCGCACGCTGGACGCCACGGTGGAAACCATCCAGGCCGACGGCAAGGCCCGCGTCATCCCCATTGCCGACTTCCACCGGCTGCCCGGCAGCACGCCGCATGTAGAGACGGCCTTGCAGGCCGGCGAACTGATCACCTCCGTCACCCTGCCGCCGCCGCCAGGCGGCACGCACATCTATCACAAGGTGCGTGACCGCGCCTCCTATGCCTTTGCGCTGGTGTCGGTGGCCGCCATCGTGCAGCGCGACGGCAGCGGGCGCGTGGCCCTGGGCGGCGTGGCGCACAAGCCGTGGCGTCTGGAGGCTGCCGAAGCGTTGATGCCGCAGGGCGCCAAGGCCGTCACCGACCGCCTGCTGGCAGGCGCCCGGCCCACGCACGACAACGCCTTCAAACTCACGCTGGCCGAGCGCACGCTTGCCTCCGTGCTGGACCAGGCCAGGAACTGACGCCATGAAATTCGACACCCCCGCAACGGTCAACCCCATTGACCAGCTCAAGATCATCGGCCAGCCGATGAACCGCATCGACGGCCTGCTCAAGACCACCGGCACGGCGCCGTATGCCTATGAGCGGCATGACGTGGTCCAGCACCCGGCCTATGGCTATGTGGTGGGCTCGGCCATCGCCAAGGGCCGCATCCGCAGCATCGGGCTGGCGCAGGCAAGCCGCGCGCCCGGCGTGCTGGCCATCGTCACCGCACAGACCGCTGGCAAGCTGGGCCAGGGCAAGATGAACACCGCGCCGCTGCTGGCAGGCCCCCAGGTGGCCCACTACCACCAGGCCGTGGCCCTGGTGGTGGCGGAAACCTTCGAGCAGGCGCGCGCTGCCGCGCAATTGGTCCGTGTGGACTACGAGCCCGTGGCTGGCGCCTATGACCTGGCCAAGGCCAGGGACTCCGCCGTGCCACCCGACAGCATCAATGGCGATGCGCCGGACACGGCCATTGGCGATTTCGAAGGCGCCTTCGCCTCTGCCCCCGTGAAGGTGGACGCCACATACACCACGCCAGACCAGTCGCACGCCATGATGGAGCCCCATGCCACGCTGGCCGCATGGAAGGGCGACCAGCTCACGGTATGGACCTCGAACCAGATGATTGCCTGGGGGCAGGGCGAGCTGGCAAAGACGCTGGGCATTCCCAAGGACAAGGTGCGCCTGGTCTCGCCATTCATCGGCGGCGGTTTTGGCGGCAAGCTGTTCCTGCGGGCCGATGCACTGCTGGCCGCATTGGGCGCCCGCGCGGCAGGCCGGCCCGTCAAGGTCGCACTGCAGCGCCCGCTGATGGCCAACAACACCACGCACCGCCCGGCCACCATCCAGCGTGTGCGCATCGCGGCAGGGCAGGACGGCAGGATCACCGCCATCGGCCACGAAAGCTGGTCGGGCGACCAGCCCGGAGGATCGGCGGACGGTGCCGTGGACCAGACCCGCCGCATGTATGCCGGCACCCATCGCATGACCGCCACGCGCCTGGCCGTGCTGGACTTGCCCGAGGCCAATGCCATGCGCGCCCCCGGCGAAGCCACGGGGCACATGGCCCTGGAAGTTGCCATGGACGAGCTGGCGGAAAAGCTCGGCATCGACCCCGTGGAGCTGCGCATCCGCAACGACACCCAGGTGGTGCCGGACAGCGGCAAGAAGCCGCAACCCGAGGCGAAGGAGGGCACCCCTGCCCAGGAGCACAAGCCGTTTTCCCGCCGTGAGTTCGTGCAGTGCCTGCGCACGGGCGCCGAGCGCTTCGGATGGAGCAAGCGCAATCCCCAGCCGGCCCAACGGCGCGAAGGGCGCTGGCTGATCGGCCTGGGCATGGCCGGCGCCTACCGTGGCGCGCCTGTCATGAAGTCCGCCGCCCGCGTGCGCCTGGACAGGCAGGGCATGCTCACCGTGGAAACCGACATGACCGACATCGGCACGGGCAGCTACACCATCATTGCCCAGACGGCGGCCGAGATGCTGGGCCTGCCGCTGCAGCAGGTGCGCGTGCGGCTGGGCGACTCCGGCTTTCCCGTGTCTGCCGGCTCGGGCGGGCAATGGGGCGCGGCCAGTGCCACCTCCGGCGTCTATGCCGCCTGCGTGAAGCTGCGCGAGGCCGTGGCGCGCAAGCTGGGCATGGACCCGGGGACGGCCGAATTCGCGGATGGGCATGTGCAGGCGGGCGGCAAGCGCCGGGCCCTGGCCAGCGCTGCCGGCGACGGCGACCTGACGGCCGAGGATGCCATCGAATTCGGCGTGCTCGACAAGAAGATGCAGCAGTCCACCTTTGGCGCCCACTTCGTGGAGGTCGCCGTGGACGCATTCACCGCCGAGGTCCGCGTGCGCCGCATGCTGGCCGTTTGCGCGGCCGGCCGCATCCTCAATCCCAAGACGGCCCGCAGCCAGGTCATCGGCGCCATGACCATGGGCGTGGGCGCGGCCCTGATGGAGGAGCTGGCCGTGGACACGCGCCTGGGCTTGTTCGTCAACCACGACCTGGCGGGCTACGAGGTGCCCGTGCATGCCGACATCCCGCACCAGGAAGTGATCTTTCTGGACGAGGTCGATCCCATGGCCTCGCCCATGAAGGCCAAGGGTGTGGGCGAGCTGGGCATCTGCGGCGTGAGCGCGGCCATTGCCAACGCCATCTACAACGCCACCGGCGTACGCGTGCGTGACTATCCGGTCACGCTCGACAAGCTGCTGGCGGGGCTGGGGAGGCTGGCATGACAGGGGAGTGCACCTGAGGCAGCCCGCTCAGGCCCTGGATTCTTGATGAACGAAGGCCGGTCACCTCTGGGTGGCCGGCCTTTTTGCATGTAGCCATCAATAGAACGCATAGCTTGCGCGTCCGTCGGCATTGGCCTGGAGAGGCTGGCGTGGAGATACTTTTTGCACTGGGAAATGTCGGCGCTGTGCACTCCGAACACAGGCCGCCCCGGTTTCCCTACAACAGAACCTGGCCTGGGTGCAAAGCGCCTGCCAGGGCAAAGAGACAACCTGCTCCGACAAGGACTTGTATGAAAGATATCCGCAAGACGATGGACGAGGGCGCCATGGCGCCGTTCCAGTGGCTCGCCGTGGCCATCTGCATCCTGCTCATCATGCTGGACGGCTTCGATGTGCTGGTGATGGCCTTCACCGCCTCGGCCGTCGCTGCCGAGTGGAAGCTCAACGGGGCGCAGCTGGGCGTGCTGTTCAGTGCCGGGCTGATCGGCATGGCCATAGGCTCGCTGTTCCTGGCGCCCGTGGCCGACCGCCGTGGCCGGCAACCCGTCATCGTGCTGTGCCTGGTCGTGGTGTCCGTGGGCATGCTGCTTTCTGCCGCAGCGCGCAGCTATGTGGAACTGGCAGCCCTGCGCGCCATGACGGGCGTGGGCATTGGCGGCATGCTGGCCAGCGTGGGGGTGATCACCTCGGAGTATTCATCGAACAAATGGCGCAGCACGGCGATTGCGCTGCAGGCCACGGGCTATCCGATTGGCGCCACGCTGGGCGGGCTCATGGCCGCCTGGCTGCTGGCACACCATGGCTGGCGCTCGGTCTTTGTGTTCGGCGGCCTGGCCACGGCGCTGATGGTGCCCATCGTGCTGTGGCGGCTGCCGGAGTCGGTGGACTTTCTGTTGGGCCGCCGCCCGGCACGTGCGCTGGAAAAGCTCAACCGGCTGATGGCGCTGATGGGCCATCCTGCCTTGCTGCAGCTGCCTGCACAGGCCGGCGGCGAATTCCGGCAGGGCAACACCGTGGCTGCCCTGTTCAGGAACGGCCTGGCGCGCCCCACGCTGATGCTCTGGGCCGGCTTCTTCCTGCTGATGTTCAGCGTCTATTTTTCGCTGAGCTGGACGCCCAAGCTGCTGGTGCAGGCCGGCCTGTCGGCACAGCAGGGCGTGACGGGCGGCGTGCTGCTCAACCTGGGAGGCATTGCCGGCGGCAGCCTGTTCGGCCTGCTGGCAGTGAAGGTGAGGCTGCGGCATCTGGCCATGGGCAGCCTGCTGCTGAATGCCTTGTTCACCGCGCTGTTCGGCCTGGCCTCGGCCAGCCTGGGCTGGGCGTTTGCCGCAGCGGTGGGCGTGGGCGTGTTCCTGTTCGCCTCCATGGCCGGGCTGTACGGGCTGGTGCCGGCCACCTATCCGGCCCAGGTGCGCGCCACCGGCATGGGCTGGGCCATAGGCATTGGGCGCATAGGCGCCATCGTGGCGCCCGCCATGGCCGGCCTGCTGCTGGACGGCGGTTGGCAGCCTGCGTCGCTGTACTACGTCTTTGCCTTGCCGCTGATTGCCGCGGGGCTGGCCGTGTGGGCCACGGGCGCCGGCCGCACCCTGGCGCCGATGGGTGGCGCGCTGCGAGCGCCTGGTGCTTGATCCTTGAACCCCTATCCGTGAGCACGCGCCCGAGCGCCCAAGCGCTCAAGCGCTCAAGCGCAGGAGAAACACTTCCATGGCATTGGACAAACCCTATCTCGACGTACCGGGAACCACGGTCTTCGACGCCGAGCAATCCCGCCAGGGCTACTGGCTCAACCAGTTCTGCATGTCGCTGATGAAGGCCGAGAACCGCGAGCGCTTTCGGGCTGACGAGCGCGCCTATCTGGGCGAATGGGCCATGACGGCCGAGCAAAGACAGGCCGTGCTGGACCGCGACCTGAACCGCTGCATTGCGCTGGGCGGAAACATCTACTTCCTCGTGAAGATCGGCGCCACCGACGGCGTCAGCGTGCAGAACATGGTCTCGACCATGAGTGGCATGAACGAGGAGGACTACCGCCAGATGATGCTGGGCGGCGGACGCAGCATCAATGGAAACCGCTACCTGCATGAGCAGGAACGACAGGAAAAAGGCAACTGACATGGCGCGCATCACCGCATCCGTCTACACCTCGCATGTGCCCGCCATCGGCGCGGCCATGGACCTGGGCAAGGTGGGCGACCCCTATTGGCAGCCTTTGTTCAAGGGCTTCGAGCACTCGCGCCAATGGCTCAAGGACAACAGGCCCGACGTGATCTTCCTGGTCTACAACGACCACGCGGCCGCGTTCAGCCTGGATTTCATCCCGACGTTTGCCATCGGCACGGCCGCTGAATACCAGCCCGCCGACGAAGGTTGGGGCCCGCGCCCCGTGCCCAAGGTCGTCGGCCATCCGGAGCTGGCCAGCCACATTGCGCAGTCGGTGATCCAGCAGGACTTCGACCTGACCATCGTCAACAAGATGGACGTGGACCACGGCCTGACCGTACCGCTGTCGCTGATGTGCGGCGAGCAGGACGCGCACACGGGCGCCTGGCCCTGCCCGGTGATTCCGTTTGCCGTCAACGTGGTGCAGTACCCCGTGCCGTCGGGCCAGCGCTGCTTCAACCTGGGCCGTGCCATCCGCCGCGCCGTGGAAAGCTTCGACGAAGACCTGAACGTGCAGATCTGGGGCACGGGTGGCATGAGCCACCAGCTGCAGGGCGCGCGTGCGGGCCTGATCAACAAGGAGTGGGACAACCGCTTCCTGGACCTGCTGATCGAGAACCCGGCCGGCCTGGCGAAGATGCCGCATATCGACTACGTGCGCGAGGCTGGCTCCGAAGGCATCGAGCTGGTGATGTGGCTGATCGCGCGCGGTGCCATGGCCGATGTGGATGGCCCCGCGCCGCTGCCCAGGGTCAACCACCGCTTCTACCATGTGCCCGCGTCCAATACGGCCGTGGGACACCTCATCCTGGAGAACGCTGCATGAGCCGGCCTTGCGTGGTACTTCTGCCGGGCCTGCTGTGCGACGAGACGGTCTGGCGCGAGCAGCATGCGGCCCTGTCCTTTGCCGGTGTTGCCGAGTGCATTGTTCCGTCCTATGGCGCGGCGGCCACCATCGAAGACATGGCGCGCCTGGTGCTGGATGGCGTGGCGGCCGAGCGGTTTTCGCTGGCGGGCCATTCCATGGGCGGGCGCGTGGCCTTGGCCATTGCCGGCATGGCGCCCCAGCGTGTGGAGCGGCTGGCCTTGCTGGACACCGGCATGGACCCCATCGCCCCGGGCGAGGCCGGCGAGAGCGAACGCGCCAAGCGCATGGCGCTCTTGCAGATCGCCCGGCACAGCGGCATGCGCGAGATGGGCCTGCAATGGGCGCGCGGCATGGTGCATCCGGACCGGCTCGATACGCCGCTGTTCAGTGAGGTGCTCGACATGGTGGCGCGCTTCACGCCCGAGGTGTTCGCCGCGCAGATCAATGCCTTGCTGAACCGCCCCGATGCGGGCGATGTGCTCAGGCAGCTGCGCTGCCCGACCCTGCTGGCCTGCGGTCGCCAGGATGCCTGGAGCCCGCTGTCACGCCATGAGCGCATGCAGGCCCTGTGCCCGGGCGCCGAGCTGGTGGTGATCGAGGACAGCGGCCACATGAGCACCATGGAGCAGCCGCACCAGGTGTCGCGGGCACTGCTCGACTGGATGGGGCGCTGAGCGAGCGCTGCGCTCAGCCTAGGCCGGCAGATCGCCCACGGCCCGCCGGCAGGCCTGCATGAACAGCTCCAGGTCCTGCGATGCCGTGCTCAGCGCACGCGTGGCCAGCCCGATGCGCCTGCGTGTGGAAGGCAGGTCCACGGGCACGATGGACAACTGCCCGCCGTGGTCATCCTGCAGGGCCTGTCCGCGCGAGGCCAGGGCCAGCCGGCCCGTCTGCAGCACAAAGGCCAGCGTCATGGTCGGGCTGCTGGCGCGCAGGCTGGCGCGCGGCGGCTCCAGGCCCTGGCTGCGGAACAGCTGGACCATGGCGCGGTCGGCCGGCGTGCCGGGCAGGGGCGACACCCAGGGCCATTGCAGCAAGTCCTCCAGAACCAGCTGGCCGCAGCCCAGGCAGGCATGGCCGGCCGGTGCCACCACGACCAGGTCATCGTCGAACAGGTGCAGCTGGCGTACCTCATCGGAGGGCATATCGGCGCGCAGGGCGCCGGCGATGGCGTCGATGTCGGCGCTCAGCAGATGCTGCACCAGGCTCTCGTAGGTGCCGTCCACGATGCTGACCTCGATGTCCGGGTGGCTGGCGGCCAGGCTGTCGACAGCGCGCGGCAGGAAGATTCCCACCGACAGCGGCAGCACGCCGACCACCACGCGCCCCCGGATCTCGCCGCGCCAGGCGGAAATATCGCTGTCCATGCCGCGCACCTCGGCCAGGGCCAGCTTGACACGGCGCAGCAGCGCTTCGCCGGACGGCGTCAGCCGCGTGCCGAAGGCCAGCTTGTAGAACAGCTGCATGCCCAGACTGGTTTCCAGCCCCTGCAGCGCCGCATGCACGGCGGGCTGCGTCAGGCCCAGCCACTGCGCGGCCAGGGATTCGCTGCCGCAGTCGGCAATGGCCATGAGGGCGCGCAGCTGGCCCGCAGGCACGGTCTCGGCAAAACGCTCGGGCAGGGGAGGGCGCCTGGCCGCCAGCGTGGCGGCAGCCTGGGCGTCGGCCGCGCCGCTGCCCAGATGCTGGAGCATGGCCTCTATGCGGGCGGCCAGCTGGCTGCCCAGCGGGGTCGGCATCATGCCGCGCGCACCGCGCATGAACAGCGGCATGCCGCAGGCCTCTTCCAGTTGCAGTACCGAACGCGCCACGGCCGGCTGAGAAAGATGCATAGCCTGGGCGGCCCGCGTGGTGCTGCCGTGGCGCACCACGCCCAGCATGGCGCGCATGGCTCGCAAATGGCCTCCCAACTCGGGAAAACGCGAGGGATTGCTGCTGGCCCAGGGGGCAAGGGAAAGGTTCATTGAAAGGCGCTTCGCGGTACGTTGGAAGAACGTGTTTTGATTTTCCCATAAGAAAAACGCATTGATGGCCGGGGCTCCGGCATTGGCCGGATCGATGCCGGCGTGGAATGCTTGGTGCCTGGATCAAGACAGCCCATCGCAGGCTGCGGATTCCGGGGAGACAAGAAACATGAACCATGAAATCGAACGGCTGCTGGCCCGCCAGGCCTGCCTGGATCTGGTGCTGCGCGCTGCTGCCTTTGCGGATGCCGGTGATGCCCAGGCCCTGGCCCGGCTGTTTGCCGAAGACGGCCAACTGCAACGGCCCGGCGGCGAGGTGCTGGGCGGGCGCACGGCCATCGCCGCTGCGTACTCCCGGCGTCCTGCGGGCCGCATGACCCGGCATCTGGTCACCAACACGCTGGTGGAACTGCAAGGCCCGGACCGCGCCAGCGCGCGCAGCCATGTGCTGCTGTGGTCCTGCGACGAGGCCGATGCCATCACGCCGCACGGCCGCCCGGCGCAACCGCGCCAGCTCGTAGGCGAGTTCGATGACACCTTCGGCCGCAGTCCTGAAGGCCGTTGGCTGATCACGCGCCGCGTGGCGCGCTTCGTCATGTACCGGGACCTCCCGGGCGCCTGAAGAGCAGGGCGCCCAGCCGCTTTCTCCCATTTCCCCGTGCCCGCCACTCTCGCCTTTCTCAAGGCGCAGCGTTGCGGCGTGCCGATTCCGCAACGACAACGACAGGAGACACAAGCATGAAACGCACTCTCAAGAGCATTCCCCAACCCCCAGCCAGGCGCCCAGTGCGGGCTTGTCTGGGCCGCCTCGCCCCGCTCGCCATGCTGGCAGCAGCAGGCGGCGCCCAGGCCCAGACCGCCTCATCGGTGACGCTGTACGGCCATCTGGACACCGGCATCGAGCACCTGACGAATGTGCAAGGCGGCGGATCGCTGACACGCATGCCCGGCCTCACGGGAACGGCACCGTCGCGCTGGGGGCTGCGCGGCAGCGAGGATCTGGGCGGCGGCCTGAGCGCCGTCTTTGCGCTGGAGTCAGGCTTTGGCCCGGATGCCGGCACCTTCAACCAGGGCGGGCGGGGCTTCGGGCGCCAGGCCTGGGTGGGGCTGTCCGGAGGCTGGGGCAGTGTCTCGCTGGGGCGCAACTACACCATGCTGTACTGGGCATTGTTCGATGCCGACCTGCTCGGCCCCAACGCCTTCGGCCTGAGCAGCCTGGACAGCTACATCCCCAACACGCGCACCGACAACTCCCTGGCCTACCGGGGACGCTTCGGCGCCTGGAGCCTGGGCGCCGCCTACAGCCTGGGACGCGATGCCGTCAACGCCGGCCCCAGCCCGGCCGGCACCAACTGCGCCGGCGAATCGGCCACGGACAGGCAGGCCTGCCGCCAGTGGTCGGCCATGCTGAAGTACGACACCGCGCCCTGGGGCTTTGCCCTGGCCGTGGACGAGATGCGCGGCGGCGCCGGTGCATTTGCAGGGCTCACGCGCTCGGACCTGAAGGACCGCCGCATCATGCTCAACGGCTATGCCGCGCTGTCACCCACCATCAAGCTGGGCGCCGGCCTCATGCGCCGCGACAACGACGCGGCCCAGGCGGCCTCGGCCAGCAACGGCGCCACGCCGCGCAGCACCCTGGCCTGGGGCGGCCTGTCCTGGTCCCCCAGCGCCGCCATCGTGGTCGATGGCCAGCTGCAGCAACTGCGCTATGCCCGGGGCGGCGACCGCTCCACCCTGCTGGCCCTGCGCGCCACCTACAGGTTCTCCAAGCGCACGGCGGTCTATGCCCAGGCCGCGCGCATTGACAACGGACAGCGCCTGGCCATCTCGGTCAGCTCGGCCGCAGCCGGCGGCAGCCCGCTGGCGGGCGCATCGCAGACCGGCCTGATGCTTGGCATGCGCCACTCGTTCTGAAACCGAAGGCAAATACAACAGGCCAGCTGGGCAAGTCGGCAATTTCCTGGCGCAGTTCGGCGAGCAGCCCGGCGTCGTCGCCGGGTGTGCGATGGCTGCGGCCATCGGCCCAGCCTCACCGCGCCCAGGCAGGTCGTGCACAGGCGAGCGCAATCCACTTTTTTCTGCGGCGTACCGCACGGCTTCCTTGAGGATTTCGTTCTCCAAGGTTGTCTTGCCGAGCACGCGCTGCAGCTTGGCTATTTCCGCGCAGACACCGACAGCGGACTCCTTGATATCCGTACATGCCGAGTTGTGGACCGGAGATGTGCTCACGCGCATAAGTAGCAATTTCCTCAAATTGATAGAAAAATTTAATTCATATTTGATTAAATTGATATCTATGATGCAGCCATCGGATCAATTTTGGCATTCAATGGCAGCATGTGGCTGCGCCGATCCGGCCAGTTCAGGGTGACGCGGGACAGCGCAGGGCAGGGGGGCTGAAAAGTCGCAAGCCCCATGCTCTGCGCCAAGCCAGGTCAAGCCTGCATGGCGAACTCAACTCCATCGTCCTGGTCGAGGGCGAGAGCACAGTGGAAGGAACAACAATGAGACTCCAGATCAGACAAGCCTACAGTTTTGGTGCCGCTCTCCTGCTGGTTCTTGGCGCAGCCACCATTGGCGCAGCCATCATGAGCAACCGCAGCAGCGCTCTTGCCGACGAAACCGCCGCCAGGCGATACCAGTCCTACCTGCTGGCCGATGAGTTGCGGCAAAGCTCTGACGACCTCACCCGATTGGCGCGCACCTACGTGGCCACGGGTGACGCCAAGTGGGAGAAGCAATACATCGAGATTCTGGATATTCGCAATGGCAAGCTGCCACGGCCTCAGGCCTACGAGCGGATCTATTGGGACTTCCGGGCAGCCGATGCGCAAAACGTGCGTCCTGCAGGCGAAACGGTGCCGCTGCTTGATCTGATGAAGCGGGCCGGCTTTGCAGACAACGAACTCGCCAAGCTGGCCGAAGCCAAGGCCAACTCAGATGATCTGGTGCGCACTGAAACCATCGCCATGAACATGGTGAAGGGCCTCTATGACGACGGCAAAGGTGGGTTCACGCGCCAAGCTGAACCCGACAAGGCCAAGGCTCTGGGGATGATGCACGACTTGGCGTACCACCAGTACAAAGCCAAGATCATGAAACCCGTGGACGAGTTCCTGATTCTTCTCGATGAGCGCACGTCAGCACAGCTGGCCGCAGCCGTGGCGGCGCGGCAGCAATGGTCGAAACTTGCCATGGCCTCGACGGCATTGCTCATCGTGAGCCTGCTCGCCGGGCTCCTTTATCTGCGTCGTCGCACCAGCGCCGTGCTTGGCGACGTCAGTCGTGTGGCATCGGGCATTGCGGCAGGGGAGCTTGATCAGTCGATCGATCTCGGAGTGAGGGGTGAAGAAGGTGACCTGCTGCGCACTATGGGCAGCATGCAGCAGCAATTGTCTAGCGTGGTGGGCGCCATTCGCAGTGGTGCCGACAGCGTGGCGACAGCCAGCTCCGAGATTGCACAGGGCAACCAGGACCTGAGCCAGCGCACCGAAGAGCAAGCCAGTGCCCTGCAACAAACGGCCGCCACGATGGAGGAGCTGGGCACCACCACCCGCAACAACGCCGACAACGCCAAGCAGGCCAATCAACTCGCTCAGGGCGCCTCGGCCGTCGCTGCGCAAGGTGGCGAGGTGGTCGGCAAGGTCGTCACCACGATGCAAGGCATCAGCGACAGCAGCCGCAAGATCGGCGACATCATCGGCGTGATCGACGGCATCGCCTTCCAGACCAACATCCTGGCGCTCAACGCAGCCGTCGAGGCGGCCCGCGCAGGTGAGCAGGGCCGCGGCTTCGCTGTCGTGGCGTCTGAAGTGCGCAGCCTCGCGCAGCGCAGCGCTGAGGCTGCCAAGGAAATCAAGGCCCTGATCGGCCGTAGCGTCGAGCAGGTGGAGCAAGGCACCGTGCTGGTGGACGAGGCCGGCAAGACCATGGGCGAGATCGTCGCCTCGATCCAACGCGTGAGTGACATCGTGGCCGAGATTACCTCGGCCAGCGTCGAGCAGAGCTCCGGCATCGGGCAGGTCGGCGAGGCCGTCAGCCAGATGGACCAGGTGACGCAGCAGAACGCGGCGCTTGTGGAAGAGAGCGCTGCCGCCGCAGAGAGCCTGAAGGGCCAGGCCCAGAAACTGGTGCAGGCCGTGGCGGTGTTCAAGCTGTCGCATGAAGGACTTGGAGGCTCGACCCACGCTGCGGCCCCAGCGGCCAACGCTGCTGCCGTCGAGCGTCGCGGCCCGGACCGTGCCAAGAACATCGCCCGGCCGGCATTCAAGGCGAAGGCTGCTGCAGCCCCAGCATCGACCTCTGAGTCGAGCCGGCTCGCTATCGCACCTGCCAAGACCGGCACTGACGACTGGACGTCGTTCTGAGCGCGGCTCGCCGCGCCAGAACCCGCCCCCAATCTCCAAGGAGTCGAAGATGACCGCCATGATTGAAGAGCGCCCAACGGTAGCACCGGTTACGGCGCAGACGACAGCCGCCTCATCAACCCGGGCTGCCAATGCAGTGGTCGCCATGCCCAACGAGTTCCTCAGCTTCCGCCTGGGTGGCGAGGAATACGGCATCGACATCCTGCGGGTACAGGAGATCCGCAGCTACGAGGCACCCACCCGCATTGCGAACGCACCGCATTTCATCAAGGGAGTGATCAACCTGCGTGGCGTGATCGTGCCCATCGTCGACCTGCGCCTGAAGCTCGGTTGCGAGTCGGCCGAGTACACCGATTTCACCGTCGTCATCGTGCTGAACGTGCGCGGACGGGTCATCGGCGTGGTGGTCGATTCGGTGTCGGACGTTCTGGCGCTGGGCGCGGACAACATCAAGCCGGCGCCCCAGATGAGTGCCTCGGTGGATGCCGGCTACATCATGGGTATGGGATGCTTCAAGAGCGGCGATGTCGAACGCATGCTGATTCTGACCGACATCGAAGCGCTCATGAGCAGCGCCGAGATGGGGTTGATGGAGGCCGCGATGCTTTGATTGATACGATGTATATTATGTTAAATCACAGTTGCGATTAGCACTGTCCAAACCCAGGTAAGGCACTCTTCCTGCACCAGGCCTGCCTGTCTTCCGCCTCTTTTTTCAGCTGTTCAACCCTCTTCCCAGGCTCTCCAGTTCCTGCCTCAACAACAACTCCGTCTCCTGCGGTTCGAACTGGCGTTGCAGCAGCGGGATGGTGAAGACGTAGCGTGCGTCGTGCAAGCCGTGGGTTTCATCGCGGCGCAGGACGTAGGCCAGTTGCAGGCGGGCCAGGGATCGGCGCAAGGCCTGGGCCTGGCCGGTGGCGCCGTGGGCCTGGACCAGGGCGTCGAGCGCGGTCAGGCTGGTGTGACCTTGCTGGGCCGTGTGATAGACGGCGATGCGGTCCAAGCGGCAGGCCTGTTCGTCGGTGCTCAGGCGGCCCCAGCCGACCAGCGCATCCTGTACGGGCTGGGATTCCAGCGCCTGGCGCAGGTGGCGCTCTTCGATCACGCGTTCGTCGGGCCCCAGGGCTTGCAGGCATTCCTGGCAGAGGATGGCGACCAGATTGGCCCGCCTGCCGCTGGCCTCGATCAGGCGTTCGGCCAGGGCGTCGTTGGCGTAGCCCACGCGCAACCTGCGCAGCGGCTCGGTGGCCAGTGCCTGGCATGCGGACGGCTCCAGGCCGCCGATGGCCAGGATGTCGCCGAAGTTGCGCAGCGGCGACTGGTAGTCGAGCAACGCGGCCGCATAGAGATCCCAGAATCCAGCCAGCATGAACCAGCAACGGCCCTCCTCGCTGAGTGCGCGCAAGGCGCTGAGCTGGGGATAGCCGTTGCGGGCCTCATCGCGGAAGAACAGGTCGGCCTCGTCGATCAGCAGGTACAGCCGCCTGCCCTGCGATTGCGACTGCAGGTGTTCGATGATGGCCTCCAGCGGTGTCTCCACGGGCAGGCCGAACTGGGTGGCCAGGCGCGGCGTAAGGCGGTGGTCGCGCAGCGAGAGGTAGTGGCAGGCAATGGACGGATGCTCCTGCAGGCGCCGTTGCACGGCCTTGAGCAGGCTGCTTTTGCCGAGCTGGCGCCCTCCCACGACCAGGTAGTTGGCCGGTTCGCGGTTGAGTATGCGCGCCAGCAGGCGCTCGCGGCCGAAGAACACGTCCTCGCGCGTCACGCCGCCGCGCGTCTGGTAGGGCGAGATGCGCGTGACCTGCAGCTGCGCGGCCAGCAGCCGCAGCAGCACCTGCGCGGGCTCGCCGCCCATCAGCCATTCGGTCTGACCGGGGCTGTCCAGCACTGCGTGCAGATTGGCGCGGTCCTCGGCATGGCGCTGCAGCAGCGGCATGGGCGACTGGGGATGCTGGGGGCTCACGATGAGCACCACGTCGCCGCCGGTCTGCAGCAGGCGCAGCTGGCGCACGAGTTCGCCCTCTTCCAGTTCTTCCAGCTGCTCTGGCAGCGCATAGACCAGGCAGCGGCCCAGGGCGATGGGCAGGTCCGGCGGCAGCGTCCATTCGAACATGCCACCGGGCACGGGCCATTCGCCCTCGGCGGTTTTGCAGGTGGCCGACAGTCGTTCGGCCAGGGCGCGCACGCGGGCGGCGGGGCTGGCGCTGGCAAGGCGCAGGGCACGCTGCCAGTCGGGCGGGCGTATGCCTGCGGCGCGCAGCACGGCGGACCGCCGGCCGGTGAGCCGCAGCAGCCGGTCCAGCTGGGGAAGATGCTGATACGGCTTGCGGCGCAGGCGCCCGGGCTTGAGCTGCGCCGGGCCTATCAGCGGATGGCGGACCAGCCACAGCAGGGCCAGGCCGCCAAAGACCAGGGCGCAGGTCCAGATGATGTTGCGCAGCCAGCCAAAGGGTTCGTGCTCTGGCTGGCTTGGCGAGGGGCTGCAGTTCAGCGGCAGATAGCGTGGCGGGGTGGGTGGCTGGCCGCCCTGGCAGCTCCAGTCCTGGCTGGGCATGTTCAGCTGCAGCAGGACCTGGGTTCCTGAGAGCACGCCCATCTGGCTGTCGCGCACGATGTCCGCCTGCAGCACGAAGGGCCTGGGCGAACTCATGCGCACGCGGGGCTCGGCAATCTCCGGTGCCACGCTGGCGATGTCCTGCGGCCAGCTTTCATGCTGGCGCACATGCTCCATCAGGGCCAGGCGCCACAGGATGATTTCGTTCCAGACCCGCCCTGAACTTTCCGCGCCCTGCAGGCTGCCGCGGGTAACGGGGTTGTAGCGGGGCAAAAGTATGGCGGTGCCTATGAACAGCGTGAACAAGGCCAGCAGCGCGGCGCGCCAATAGGATCGGGGCAGCTGCAGAAGGCGGGCCGGGCCGCTCATGCCTGCAGCACTGCCATTGCGGCTTCGCGGGCGATGTCGCAGCGCCAGTGCAGGTGGGCGCCCTCGCCCGCTCCGCGCACCTGCAGCAGGTTGCCCCAGAACAGGCGCCGCAGCACGGCATCCTGCAGATAAGGCCGCGCACGGCCCAGCGATGCCGCATCCACCAGGCTTCGCAATTGATCGCGTGCGGCCGGCTCCTGCGCCAGGGGCAGCAGGGTCTGCCACAGGCGCGCACTGGCCACCAGATGGGCGCGCAGCAGTGGCGAGTGCACGGCAGCGATGCCCACACCCTGCTCCACCAGCCATTGCAGCGCTTCCTCGAAGAGCGCGGGATGCCCGCCCGTCAGGGCCTGCAGCGCCTCGATGACCTCGACCGGCCAGGCTGTTGCCGGCCAGCGCTGGCGCGCCATCAGGGCCAGGTCTTCCAGCGTGGGGTCGGGCCAGTGCGCCACCTGGCCGATGTTGAGCAGGGACAGGTCGCCGCTGCGGTACTTGAGGTCGGCCAGCGCCTCGCTGCCGCACAGCAGCAGGTGCAGGCGGCCGCTGTGCATTTCGCTGAGGCTGCGCAGGATGCCGGCCAGCGTCTCGCGCAGTGCGGCCGTGCCTTGCTCGAAACGGCTGACCAGGCAGAACAGGCGGCCGCCTGCCAGCAGGCGCTTTTCCAGCAGGGCCTCGAATTCATAGTCCGAGCCCACCTCGCCCAGCCCGCACTGCCGGCCCAGGGCCGCAAAGTAGTCGGCCGGGGCCGTGCTCACGCTGTACGGCGGCTGGATGTGCAGTACCGCCTCGGCGCCGTACTGGGCGCGGGCACGCAGCAGCAATTCCTGGCGGAACGGGGGCTGCCCCCAGTGCGCGGGAGACAGCAGCATGGTGATGGCATAGGGCGAGGCCTGGGCCAGCTGGGCAAAAAGCCGGTCCATGAAGCCGGCAAAAGGCTGGGCGCCAGCGGCTGGCGCCTGCAGCGGGAACTGCGTGGCAAAGCCGGCGGCGGAGAACAGGCGATTGGTCTCCGCCTCCGTCAGCCGCAGATACTGGGCGCAGGCGGCCAGCCGGTCGCGCGAGCGCGGATTGGGCAGGGAAACCCCATTCCTCCAGTTGTTGACGGCTTCCCGGCTCAGCCCGATCTCGGTGGCCACCCCCGAAGCGCTGGCACGGATGCGGCGCATGTACAGACCCAGAAGATGGCCGAAATCCTCGTGAACGCCTGCTGCCACGGCGGGGCCCTGCTCGATTGCGGTGGGCTGCATCAGCATTGGCCCTGCTCAAAAAGACGGCGCCTGATGGCGCATGTCCATCCTGCCGTGACGACGGTCGGTATCCACATCCTGTTCACCCTCTCCTGGGACTTTGCCGGATCTTGTGCAATTTGTTTCATTCTGCCGAGCGCGGATTGTCTCAGGATGCCGGGTCGCTGCCGCCCTGCCCCGCGAACTCCCGCTGCGCACTGGCCATCCGGTACAGCGGCAGTACGACCGCCAGTACCAATCCCAGGGCCAGCCAGAGCCACAGACCCTTGCCTCTGAAAGCCAGGGCGGCAACCACGGTGAACGCGACGGCCTCGCACAGTCCGCGAAAGCCTGCCCGCAGCATGAACAGGCCCGCGATGCCGTCCACCGGCGACACGCCGCTCTTGCGCAGGCTGGCCATGGTCTCCAGCAGGGCCTGCACGGACTCCTGGGCCTGGCGATCGCGTTCCTGGTCACGCTCGCGCAGTTGCCTGATGGCCATGGGCTGGGCGGGATTGCTGAGTGAGGTGCCATCGTTGCCCTCTTCCTGCCCCGGGCGCGGATAGACCTCTGCGTCGGGATCGACCAGCACCTGGCGCTCCGGGTAGCGGGCCAGCCAGGCATGGTGGCTGACCCATTGGCCGGCATCGAAGTGATAGCGCTCGCTCTCTCCCACCTGGTCATAGAAGACATGCAGCACCGCCGCCTGCAGGCCGTGCTGGAACAAGGTCTCCAGCAGCCGCCAGGGCATGCCGGCTGTGGTGCGGGTGTCAAAGCCCAGCTCCAGGTGCTGGGGGTGGCCCAGGGCGCTGGCATTGGCCCAGTCGTCATCCCACAGCGCGGACCGGTCCAGGGCGGGGTCCAGCTCATGGATCCAGCGCTCGGCCTGCTCCCAGGACTGCCGGGCCAGGTACTGGCAGATCAGTTGCACGCGGCGCAGCTGCAGGGGCGTATCGAAGAAAAGATAGAGGTGATGGACGTTGCTGGACATGGCGGGCCTGAGGCGTTTGCAGGAATGCCGCGATTGTTCAATTGCAGCTGCCAGCCGGCCCTCCCAGGCCTGTCCAGCACGCGGCTGGCAGGCGCTGCCGCCGGTTGACATTCTGTCCACTGCAAGAAGCGGGATGCAGGCGCTGCGGCGGCGCCCTAGACTGCGGCAATTGCCCACAGCGCCCATGCCGCCAACCGCGCCCGCCATGCACAACCTCCGTCTTTTCGACAACGAAGCTTGCGAATCCGCCCCGCCCTGCCAATGGACGCAGATGGAGCACCAGCTCGACGAGCACGGCTGTGCCCGGCTGCCCGGCCTGCTGGACGCGCAGCAATGCCGTGACCTGGCGGCCCTCTACACCAGGGAAGACGGTTTTCGCTCCCGCATCGTCATGGCCCGCCACGGTTTCGGGCGTGGCGAATACCGGTATTTCGACTACCCCTTGCCACCTCTGCTGCAGCGGCTGCGCGAACAGCTGTATTCCCGCCTGGTGCTGGTGGCCAACCGCTGGAACCAGCGCATGGGGCTGGATGTGCGCTATCCGGACCGGCTGCAGGACTTCCTGGCGCGCTGCCACGCGCACGGGCAGTTGCGGCCCACGCCGCTGATCCTCCAATACGGCGAGGGCGACTACAACTGCCTGCACCAGGATGTCTATGGAGAGCATGTGTTTCCGCTGCAGGTGGTGTTGCTGCTGTCGCGGCCGGGGCAGGACTTTGCGGGCGGGGAATTCGTCATCACCCAGGCCGATGGCGACAGGCAACGGGCCGATGTGATGGCGCTGGACCAGGGCGATGCGCTGGTCCTGGCCGTGCGCCACCGGCCCGTGCCGGGGCGGCGCTCAGGCTACCGCCGCGCGGCCATGCGCCATGGCGTCAGCCGCGTCCGAAGCGGCCATCGCCATACCGTGGGACTGATCTTTCATGACGCACTCTGATATGACGCACTTTGATGGACGGCCGGTATGAGCACGCTGGATCTTTTTGCCGATGAACCTCCCATGGGCATCGAACCCATTGGTCCCCAGTCCGTGGTGCTGCGCGGCCATGCCCTGCCCCATGCGGCGCCACTGCTGGCTGCGGTGGACGGCGTCATGGCCCAGGCGCCGCTGCGCCATCTGGTCACGCCGGGCGGCTTCACCATGTCGGTGGCCATGACCAACTGCGGCACGCTGGGCTGGACCAGCGACCGGCGCGGCTACCGCTACAGCGCCATCGACCCGGTCAGCGGCCAGCCCTGGCCCGCCATGCCGGCCGTGTTTGCGCAGCTGGCGGGCGAAGCGGCCGCCGCTGCGGGCTTCGAGGGCTTCGCGCCCGACGCCTGCCTGATCAACCAGTACCTGCCCGGCAGCCGCCTGTCCCTGCACCAGGACCGCGACGAGCGTGACCTTGTCGCGCCCATCGTCTCGGTGTCACTGGGCATGCCGGCCACATTTCTGTTTGGAGGGCTTGCGCGCGCGGACAAGACGGCCAGGGTGTTGTTGCAGCATGGCGACGTGGTGGTCTGGGGCGGCATGGATCGGCTGCGCCACCACGGCGTGTTGCCGCTCAAGGACCAGCCTCACCCGCTGCTGGGCGGGCGGCGCATCAATCTCACTTTTCGCAAGGCGGGTTGAATGGAGGGGTCGAAATGGATGGGCTGAACAGCAGTGATCGCTTCGCCGGCCTGGACTGGGGCCGCATTGCCACCCAGCTCGATGCAGAGGGCCATTGCCTGCTGCCACGGCTGCTGAATGCGGATGAAAGCCGCGCCCTGGCTAGCGAGGCGGCCATGCGCAATGGCCTGCCGCCCTCCCTCTACACATGGCGCCCGGTGCTGTACCGGCACCTGCTTGCCATTGCCAATCGCTGGCGTGCCCAAATGGACATGCAGCCTGCCCTGCCCGCCTCGTTCGAGGCCTTCGGGCAGCTGGGCCGCCAGCGCGGCCAGATGCATCCGCAGTCGCACCTGCTGCATGTGGCGCAGGCGGGCCATGCCCCGCTGCGCTCATACAGCGAAGGAGCGGCGGTGTTCCCGCTGCAGCTGGTGCTGCTGCTGTCCCGGCCGGGCAAGGATTTCGAGGGCGGCGAGTTCGTGATGACCGAGCAGCGACCGCGCATGCAATCGCGCCCCATGGTGCTGCCGCTGGGCCTGGGGGATGCGGCCATCATCGCCACGGGGCCGCGCCCGGTGCGCGGTGCGGCGGGCTTTTACCGTGTGCACCTGCGGCATGCAATCAGCCGCGTTCACCGTGGCGAGTGGCTGGGTCTGGAGCTGCTTTTGCACGACGTGCCCCAGGCGCCAAAGGCTCTGCAAACAGACCGCTGGCTATAATGCCGCGCCTGCAAAGGCATCCGTGCAACAGGTGTCCACATGCCAGCCATGGGGATGAAACGGGAACAAGGTGACTGCCAGCAAATGCTTTTTGCGCTGCCGGCACAGGCCTTGGCTGCCCCCGCAACGGTAAACAAGTCAAGGCGCTCCACGCCTGTCCCGCCAGTCTCCGCAACCCTGCGGAGGGGCGATGACAGGCTGTCACTGGTCCATGGCGTGGTCTGCAACATGCAGCTTTTCGCGGGTGGATTGGGAAGACGGGGCGCTGGGCGCAAGGCATGTCCTTGCGCCGCTTGTGAGCCCGGAGACCGGCCTGCTGCGTTTCGCGCCCGCTGAGCGGGCGCTTTCTTGACTGTCTGCGGGGTGCGGATGGCAATGTCCTGCACCCTATCCTTGCACGCTGGCTGGAGAGGCGGCAGTGCCTTGCTTTCGCATCAGGCGGTCGAAGACCGATGTTCGAAATGCATTCCTCCCTTTCCTGCGTTCCCAGCACCCGTGCTGCCGATTCCCTTTGCCTTCGGCTGAGCCCGCTGGCCCTGGCCTGCGCCTTCCTGTCCGTTCCTGTGCAGGCACAGACTGTCCTGCCCGAAGTGCAGGTCACCGGCCAGGCCGAACGCATCGGCCAGCAACTGGCCCAGCCTGCGCGCTCGGCCAGCCATACCGGCGTCTCCAACCAGGAAGTGCCTGCCAGCGTGGATGGTGTTTCTGCCGAGCAGATGCAGGAGCGCGGCGACTACGCCCTGGTGGACGCCGTCACGCGCACCGTGGGCCTGACCTCCAGCAGCACGCCGGGCAACGGCGGCCTGTCCTTCAGCAGCCGTGGCTTTGCGGGCGTGAACTCCGTGGGCGTGGCCGAAGACGGCATGGTGCTGGGCGTGGCCGCCGGCACCACGGCCTATCCCGGGGACAGCTGGGGCTACGAGCGCATCGACGTGCTGCGCGGCCCGGCCTCGCTGATGTATGGCAGCGGCACCATGGGCGCCACGGTCAACGCCATCCGCAAGCAGCCCAGCCGCACCAGCTCGGCCGAGGTGCTGCTGGGCGCGGGCACGGACGACACGCTGCGCGTGGGCCTGGGCGTGACCGGCGCCCTGGGCGCCTATGCCAGCTACCGCATCGACAGCTACACCGCGCGCAGCGCGGGCGAGCGCGACCTGGACCAGTCGCGCAACGGCAAGTTCATGAGCACGCTGCGCTTGGAGCCCACGAGCGACCTGCAGATCGACCTGATTGCCGACCGCAGCGTGCAAAAGCCCAGCCGCTACTGGGGCACGCCGGGCCTGGACGGCAAGGTGGTGGAGTCCCTGCGCGACCGCAACTACAACGCCGAAGACAGCGTGCTGCGCTATGCCGACGAGCGCCTGCGCGCCAAGGTGCAATGGAAGGCCAATGACTGGCTGACGGTGCGCAACGAGCTGTACCACGTGCAGTCGGACCGCCACTGGCGCAACATCGAGGCCTACGCGCTCAACCCCGCCACCTGGACCGTGGGCCGCTCCGACTACCTCGAAATCCTGCACGACCTGGAGCAGACCGGCAATCGCCTGGGCCTGAACGTGGACCGGGGATCGCACAAGATCGCCATGGGATGGGAGGCCGCACGCATCAACCTGCGGCTGTCCAACAACTCGCCCTATGGCGGCTCGTCCACGGTCTCGGCCTGGGACCCCGTGCATGGCAGCTGGGCCAGCCCCGATGTCACCAAGGCCAAGACCGAAACCGGCGTGACCCAGCATGCGCTGTACCTGGAGGATGCCTGGCGCATCAGCAACCGCTGGCTGGCCATGGCCGGACTGCGCCGCGATGTCTACAGCTTTGCCAGCCATTCCCTGGTGGGCGGCACGGATTTCAACAAGACGCTGGCCGCCACCTCCTGGCGCCTGGGCCTGACCTATGAGCTGGCCCGCGACACCCATGTCTATGGGCAGATCAGCTCGGGCCATGATCCCGTCAACAGCCTGGTCTCGCTGAACCTGGCCAACACGGCTTACAAGCTGAGCAAGGGCCGCCAGGCCGAGATCGGCATCAAGCAGCAGGTGGCAGGCGGGCGCGGCGAATGGACGCTGGCCGTGTTCGACATCAAGAAGGACGACATCATCACGCGCGACCCCGACCGCCCGGCCATCTCCATCCAGGGCGGCAGCCAGTCCTCGCGCGGCGCCGAGGTCACTGCCAACTTCCAGGCCACGCCCGCCCTGCGCCTGGAGGGCAACCTGTCCTATGTGGATGCCCAGTTCGACAAGCTCATCGAGGCTGGCGGCAACCGCGCCGGCAACCGCCCGCAGAACGTGGCCAAGACCACGGCCAACCTCTGGGGCCACTACCGCGTGGGCGCCTGGCAGGCCTCGCTGGGCCTGCGCTACGTGGGTGACCGCTTTGGCAACAACGCCAATACCGTGAACCTGCCCGCCTACACCGTGGCCGACGCCGCGCTGAGCTGGCAGGTGGATCCTCGCACCACCCTGAGCCTGATCGGCCGCAACCTGGCCGACAGGGTCTATGTGGGATCGAGCTACGGCAGCCAGTTCCTGGTCGGGCAAGGCCGCCGCTTCGAGATCGCGGCGCATATCCGGTTCTGATGGCCATGCCGCGCTCCAAAAGCCTCCACGGTCTCCAGGGCCTGTGCGCTGGCGCCCTGGCGGCCACCCTGCTGCTGGCCGGCTGCTCGCGCAGCGATTCCGGCACCACCAGTGAACTGCCGGCACCGGCTGCCGCACCGCAGGCGGCCGTGACCGTCAATGTCTGCGGCAGCCCCGTGACCTACGCCAACGCACCGCTGCGCGCCGTGACCCATGACGTGAACATCACCGAGATGTTTCTCTTTCTGGGCCTGGGCGAGCGGCTGGTGGGCTACAGCGGTATCACGCAGGCCAAGCAGATCGACCCGGCCTTTCAGGCCCAGCTGGCCCGCGTGCCGCGGCTGGCGGAGCGCGAGATGAACCTGGAGGCCATCCTGGGCGCCTCGGCCGACTTCGTCTTCGGCGGCTGGAGCTACGGTTTTCGCCAGGGCCAGGTCACGCCCGAGGTGCTGCAGCGCCACGGCATTGCCTCGTACGTGCTGTCCGAATCGTGCATCCGCGTGGGGCCGCGCAGCCAGGTGGCGCTGGAAGACGGCCTGACCGACCTGCGCAACCTGGGCCGCATCTTCCGCATCGACGCCCATGCCGAGCAACTGGCGCAGGGGCTGGAGCGCGACCTGAAGGACCTGCGCGAGCGCATGCAGGGCGTGCGGCAGCGGCCTTCGGTCTTCGTCTACGACAGCGGCCAGGACATCCCCGTGACCGTGGGCCGCTACGGCATGCCGCAGGCCATGATCGAGGAAGCGGGCGGGCGCAACATCTTCGACGACATTCCCAGCAACTGGCCCGCAGGCAACTGGGAGGACGTGGTGCAGCGCAATCCGCAGTGGATCGTCATCATCGACTACGGCCAGCCCCATGCGCAGGGAAAGATCGACTTCCTGCTGGCCAAGCCCGAGCTGGCCGGCGTCGATGCCATTCGCGAAAAGCGGTTCTTCGTGATGACCTATGCCGAGGCCACGCCCGGCCCGCGCAACATCGCTCGGACCCGCGCCCTGGCGCAGGCCCTGCACCCCGACCGCATGCCGGCGCCCAGCCATGCGGCCAACTG
This sequence comes from Delftia sp. 11MD, assembly GCF_050907895.1. Classification (NCBI taxonomy): domain Bacteria; kingdom Pseudomonadati; phylum Pseudomonadota; class Betaproteobacteria; order Burkholderiales; family Comamonadaceae; genus Delftia; species Delftia sp. 11MD. The sequence continues at coordinate 3,229,601 of NZ_CP194333.1, forward strand.
ACTCCCGCTGGCCCAGGCGCCCGGGCGCCGCCCGCCTCTGGTGCCTGCTGCTGTTCGCGGCCCTGTTGCTGGTGATGACGCTGGCCATCACCTGGGGGCCCGTGGACATGCCGGCCGGCACGGTCTGGCGCATTGCCTGGAGCCGGTTGCTGCAGGCGCTGGGCATGCAGCCGCCGCCGCTGGAGGGCATCACGCCGCAGCACCAGCAGATCGTCTGGCTGATCCGCATGCCGCGCGTGCTGCTGGCGGCCCTGGTGGGCGCGGGGCTTGCCGTGGTGGGCACCATCATGCAGGCCATGGTGCGCAATCCGCTGGCCGATCCCTATCTGCTGGGCGTGTCCTCGGGTGCGTCGGTGGGCGCCGTGGCCGTGCTGGCCTTCGGTGCGCTGGCCTCGGCCGGCATGTACGCCCTCACGGCCGGGGCCTTTGCAGGGGCGCTGGCGGCCACCGTCGCCGTCTACCTGCTGGCGCGCTCCCAGGGCCGCATCCATGCCACGCGGCTGATCCTGGGTGGCGTGGCCATCGGCTATGTGCTGGCGGGCGTGACCAGCCTGATCACCCTGTCATCGGGCCAGCGCGACCTGGCCAATGCCCTGCTGACCTGGACGCTGGGCAGCCTGGCCGGCACGCAGTGGGAGGAACTGGGCATTCCCGCCGCCGTGCTGGCTGCGGGAATGCTCTGGCTGGGGCTGCAGACGCGCCCGCTCAACGCCCTGCTGGCCGGTGACGAGGCCGCCGCCACGCTGGGCGTGGACACGGCACGGCTGCGGCGCGCACTGTTCCTGGCGGTGTCGCTGCTCACGGGCACCATGGTGGCGGTCAGCGGCGCCATCGGCTTTGTGGGGCTGATCGTGCCGCACGCCGCGCGCATGCTGGTGGGCACGGACCACCGGCGCGTGCTGCCCGTGGCCGCCCTGGCCGGCGCCCTGCTGCTGGTGCTGGTGGATCTTGTCGCGCGCACGGCCTTTGCGCCCATGGAACTGCCCGTGGGCGTGATCACCTCGCTGATCGGCGGACCCTTCTTCGTCTGGATGCTGGTGCGCCAGCCGGTGCAGGGAGGGCGCGGCCCATGAAGCTGCAAGCCCAGGACCTGTGCTGGAGTGCCGATGCCCGGCGTGCCGACGCCCGGCGCATCGTGGACCAGGCCAGCCTCGCCCTGCACAGCGGCGAATGCGTGGGGCTCATCGGCCCCAACGGCAGCGGCAAATCCACCCTGCTGCGCATGCTCTACCGAGTGTTGCGGCCCGACGCAGGCTGCGTGCTGCTGAACCAGCGCGACATCCGGGACATGACGGCGCGCGAGTTCGCGGCCCAGGTCTCGGTCCTGGCGCAGGAGGCGCCGCAGAGCTTTGACTTCACCGTGCGCGAAGCCGTGATGATGGGCCGCATCCCCCACCAGTCCCCCTGGGCGGGCGACAGCGCCGAGGACCTCGCCTGCATGCGCCAGGCGCTGGCCCAGGTGAATGCCTTGGCGCTGGAGGCGCGTCGCTTCTCCAGCCTTTCCGGCGGCGAAAAGCAGCGCGTGCTCGTGGCCCGCGCGCTGGCCCAGCAGCCACGGCTGATGCTGCTGGACGAGCCCACCAACCACCTGGACATACGCCATCAGCTGGAGTTGATGTCACTGGTCCGGCGCCTGCAGATCAGCAGCATCGTCGCCCTGCACGACCTCAACATCGCCGCCCACTACTGCGACCGTCTCTATCTCATGGAACAAGGCCGCATCGTTGCCCATGGCACACCGGCCCAGGTACTGACCCCGGCCACCATCGGCCAGGTCTACGGCGTGGCTGCCGAGGTGGACATCCATGCCGCCACCGGCCGGCTGCGCATCAGCTTCATTCCCGATGAACTCCTCTGAAACTTCCATCCCGCCCGGGCCCGACGCCGTGATCGTGCTGGGCCGCGGCGGCACGGGCGCAGCATCGCGCCAAAGCCTGATCGAACTGGCCGATGCCTTGCGCCAGACGCTGGAGCCGGCCTGCAAGGTCGTCACATCGTTCGTGGACAAGGCCGCACCCTCGCTGCCCGAGGCGCTGCAGCAATGCCTGCCGGCGCGCTCCATCGTCGTGCTGCCCCTGTTCTCGCCCGACGAGCCTGCCCTGCTGCGCTGGCTGCACAAGCTGGCCATGCGCTGGCGCTCGCAGTTGCCGGACCAGGGCGTGCAGGTGCGGTTTGCCGACCATCTGCTGGGCGCTGCCGCCATGCCCGCGCTGCTGCTGTCGCAGATGGCCCAGGCCCTTCAGGCCCCCGACATTGCCGAGACCGCTGGCGACCAATGGCAGCACGATCCCCAGGCCTGGTCCCAGGTGCCGGACCACCAGCACCATGCCCTGGTCTGCACGGGACCGCGCTGCACCGCCCTGGGCGCCGTGGCCGTCTGGCAAAGCCTGGGCGAGGCCGTGCAGGCCAGCAGCGAACTGCGTGCCAGGCTGCGCCTGCTGCAGACCAGCTGCCAGTACCCCTGCAACCATGGCCCGCTGGCCATCGTCTATCCGGACGGCGTCTGGTACGGGCGGCTCACGGCCGAGAATGCCGCCGAAGTGATCGAAACCCATGTGCTCTCGCGGCAGGTCTGTGCGGAGCACCACGTGCACGGGCCTGTGGAGCTTTTCTCGGACTCGTGAGACCATATTTCGCCAAGCATTCCCCTGATCAAATCCGATGACGCTTGATCTGCCCGACGATATCGTTGCCCATCCCCTATATGGCTCGAAGCCGATGCACTCAGGCGTCAGCCTGCCCAATGCGGTCTTTGCCCGCGCTCATTGGAGCTATGGCAGTGAACGCTTTTTCCCGGAATCAGCCCTCATCGCTGATACCACCAAGCAAAATTACAACGTCTTCCCCCGCTATTGCTACGTCGACATCCTCAAGCATTGCAGAGGCTGTGACCGCCCCTTCATCTTTTTTGCGATGGAGCAGAAGCACTGGTTCGAGACCTTGCGTTTCTATGTCGATGCTGACTGCGTCCATTGCACGGAGTGCGGCAAATCGCGGCGCAGGGCTAAACGACGCGTGACCCTCCATGCACATCTTGCGAAAAAGAAGGATTTGAGCGACGAGGAGTTCATGCATTTTGTGGACAACACAGTCCACTTGCTCCAGGCCGGCTTTCTCAAGAATCTCTCCAGACTGGGGCAACTGAAAAACCGGGCCATGGCACGCATGCCTGAGTACAGCGGCACCAGGCAGTTGGAAGAGGCCCTCAGGTGCCTGCGGGCAGGGTCTTCTTGACGGCAGGCTGTGCCGTCTCCAGCTTAGCCAGCCTCACCGCCACAAAATCCCGCAACGCACGCACCAGCGGCGTGAACTGCCTGCGACTGGGGGCGACCAGGAACAGCGGAACGCACTCGGTCGTCCAGTCGGTGCACAGCGCAAGAAGGCGGCCCCGGGCCAGGTCCTCGGCCACGTCGAAATACGACTTGTAGGCAATCCCCCGCCCGGCCACGGCCCAGCGCCGCACGGCATCTCCGTCATTGGCCACATTGCGGCCGCGCACCCGCACATGGACGGGCTCAGGTACGGCAGCCCCCTGCCCTGCCGGCCAGAAGCTCCAGCGGTCGTGCACTTCCTCGCCCAGCATGAAGCACAGGCAGTCATGGCCGGCCAGGTCGTGGGGGGTGGCGGGGGCGCCGCGCTGCTGCAGATAGGAGGGCGCGGCGCAGAGCACGCGGCGGTGCGTGTCCGACAGCGGCAAGGCCACCAGGCTGGAATCCTGCGGCCTGCCATAGCGAAATGCCGCGTCCACAGGCTCGCTGTAGACATTGGCCGCGCGGTCGGACAGGTGCAGGCGCAGATCCACGCCTGCGTGCTGGCTCTGGAACTCGTCCAGCCAGGGCATGAGCACATTGCGGCCCAGGTCGGAGGGGGCGGCCAGTTGCAGCGTGCCGCGCAAAGCGGCCTGGCCGCCAGCCAACTGGTCGCGCACCTGGCGCAGGCCGGCCAGCGCGGGGCGGCAGTGCTCCAGAAACAGCTCGCCCTCCTGCGTGAGCCGCAAGCTGCGCGTGGAGCGCACGAACAGGGTCACGCCCAGCTCTGCCTCCAGCCGCTTGAGCGCTGCGCTGGCCGCAGCCGGGGTCAGGTCCAGGGCGCGCGCCGTGGCCGAAAGGCTGCCGCTGTCTGCGGTGCGCACGAAGATATCCAGGTCTTGCAGGCTTTTCATGGGCGTTCGCCAGGCTTTGATTTTCAAAAACTATTTGAAGCTTAGTCCAACGAGAAGGCCATTTGTCGCGCTTGCGCCAACTGGGCGCACGGCCTGGGATGGAAGCCGGCTTCCATCCTTTGGCAGGGGATCTTGGCGCCGCGGCAACCGTAGTATGGTTGCCGCCATGCAGCTCAAACATTTCGCCGGTGCCCTGGCTGGCAGCCTTGTGTTCGCCACAGCCACGGCAGGGGTCACCGCAGCCAAGACCCCCTCCTATCCCGATGCCGATGCCAGCGACCCCGCAAAGCTGGGCTGGATGGTGGGCTCGCCGCCACCGCCGGACCGGATGCTGCGCTTCGACGACGGCTCCTATTTCCAGTTTCCCGCCATGCGCTGGAGCGTCTCGCACTTTCGCCAGCTCATGCCCACGGTGAATGTGTCGCGCGGCCTGGCGCCTGCAGCGCCGCTGGCCCAGGCGCTGCGCGAAGACATCGACGAGTTGCGCTTCACGCCATTGGGTGCCAGCCAGCCCATGACCTGGCGCGATTCGCTCAAGGCCAACTACACCGACGGCATCGTGGTGCTGCACAAGGGCCGCGTGGTCTATGAGCGCTACTTTGGCGTGCTCAAACCTGAAGGCCAGCACGGCGCCATGTCGGTGACCAAGTCCTTCGTCGGGACGCTGGCGGCCATGCTGGCTGCCGAGGGGCAGCTCGACCCCTCGCGCCGCGTGTCGGAATACGTGCCCGAGCTGGGGGCCTCGGCCTTCGGCAATGCCACGGTGCGCCAACTCATGGACATGACCACGGGCATTCGCTTCAGCGAAGACTATGCGGACCCCCAGGCCGAGGTCTGGGCGCACGCGGCCGCGGGCAACCCGCTGCCCAAGGCCAAGGACTACACCGGGCCGCGCAGCTACTACGAATTCCTGCAGACCGTGAAGCCCGAAGGCGTGCACGGCAAGGCCTTCGGCTACCGCACGGCCAATACCGATGCGCTGGGCTGGGTGCTGGCGCGCGTGAGCGGCCAATCGGTGGCCGATCTGCTGTCCGAGCGCATCTGGAGCCGCCTGGGCGCCGAGCAGGATGCCTACATGTCGGTGGACTCCACGGGCACGCCCTTTGCAGGCGGCGGCCTGAACCTGGGCCTGCGGGACCTGGCGCGCTTTGGCGAGATGCTGCGCAACCGGGGCCAGTTCAACGGCCAGCAGATCGTTCCCGCAGCCGCCGTGGACGATATCCGCCGGGGCGGCGATGCGGCGGCCTTTGCCAAGGCCGGCTACAAGCTGCTGCCGGGCTGGACCTACCGCAACATGTGGTGGGTCACGCACAACGCCCATGGCGCCTTCGCGGCGCGCGGCGTGCATGGCCAGACCGTCTACATCGATCCCAAGGCACAGATGGTGATTGCGCGCTTTGCCTCCCATCCGGTGGCTGGCAATGCGGCCAATGACCCGACCTCGCTGCCCGCCTACGAGGCGCTGGGCAGGCTGCTGGCGGGGGAGCGCTGAAGGGGAGCGAATTTCCCGCATAGGCTTCGGCGGCCAGGGGGCACCGCCTGCAAGAACGCGTATTGTCAAGAAAATTTGCTAACGTATGTAGCATCTTCTTGCAATAAGTAATTCTTCTATGTTCCAGTCCCTGCGTGCGCGACTCATCGCGCTCAGCGTGGCCATCGTCACCGTGGCCATGCTGGCCCTGGCCATTGCCAACTTCCTCACGGTGCAGCGCCATGTGCTGTCCACCCTCGACGACCAGAGCCGCCAGCTCGTGAACGCCCAGGCCCAGGTGCTGGGCGAATGGGTGGCGACCAAGCGCCTGCTGACGCATACGCTGGCCCAGGCCGTCGATACGCCGGACCCGCGTGCCGTGGTCCAGGCGCTGCGCGACGGCGGCGGCTTCTCGGATGCCTACTTCGGCTACACCGACAAGCGCATGTTCTTCCTCAACGAGATGGCTGCCGACTACGACGTGACGGCCCGCCCCTGGTTCAGGCAGGCGTTGAAGGAAGGCCGCCCCATCGTGACGGCGCCCTATCTGTTTGTCTCTCCACCCGAAGTGGGCGTGACCTTTGCCGAGCCCGTGGGCCCGGCCGGCAATCCCGTCGCCGTGGTCGGCACCGACGTGCTGCTTACCACCGTGGTGCGCACCGTGGGCGCCATCCGGCCCACGCCGGGCAGCTTTGCCTTCTTGGTGGATGAGGCGGGCGCCATCGTCACCCATCCCGATCCGGCACTCACGCTCAAGCCCGTCTCCGCGCTCTCGCCCCAGTTGGGTGCCGACGCCATCCAGGCCCTGCCCAAGGCGGACTCCGGCATGCGCACGGCCGTCGGCGGCAAGGACTTCCTGCTCTACGGCCAGGGCGTGCCCGGCACGGACTGGCAACTGGTGGTGGCCGTGCAGCGCGACGAGGCGCTGTCCGCGCTGGGTTCGCTGCTCAAGGTGTCGGGCGCCATCGTTGCCATTTCGCTGATCCTGGCGATTGCGCTGCTGGGCGTCGTCATTGCCCGCGTCACGCGCCGGCTGGCCGTGGTGCGCGATGCGCTGGAAGACATCGCCTCGGGTGACGGCGATCTCACGCGCCGCCTGTCGGTGCAAGGCAATGACGAACTGACGCAGATCGCACGCGCGTTCAACCACTTCACCGACAAGATCGCCTCGGTGCTGGTGCGCATCCGGGAATCGTCCGAGACCGTGCGCCATGCCTCCACCGAAATCGCCAGCGGCAACCAGGACCTGTCGGCACGCACCGAGCAGCAGGCCAGCTCGCTGGAGGAAACGGCTGCCGCCATGGAGCAGCTCACGGCCACCGTGCAGCACAACGCCGAGAATGCGCGCCAGGCGCGGCAACTGGCCAGCAGCGCCTCCGACATCGCCACGCATGGCGGCACGGTCGTGGACGAGGTGGTGCGCACCATGGGCGGCATCGAACAATCCTCGCACCGCATTGCCGACATCATTGGCGTGATCGACTCCATCGCGTTCCAGACCAATATCCTCGCGCTCAACGCCGCTGTGGAAGCAGCCCGTGCCGGTGAGCAGGGCCGCGGCTTTGCCGTGGTGGCCTCTGAAGTGCGCACGCTGGCCCAGCGCAGCGCCACGGCCGCCAAGGAAATCAAGGCGCTGATCGATGACTCCGTGGGCCAGGTCGATGCCGGCAGCCGGCTGGTGCAGGACGCAGGCGCCACCATGGGCAAGGTGGTGGAAAGCGTGCAGCGCGTGACCGCCATCGTCACCGAGATCAGCAATGCCAGCCAGGAACAGAGCACGGGCATTGCCGAGATCGGGACCGCCGTCAGCCAGATGGACCAGTCCACCCAGCAGAACGCGGCCCTGGTCGAAGAGGCCACGGCCGCCGCCCAGTCGCTGCAGCAGCAGGCCGCGCAGCTGGCGGATGTGGTGGCGGGGTTCCGGCTCCAGTCCTGACCGGGCCCAGCCAGGGGCGCAGGCCCTGACTGCTAGCCCCGCCTGTCCTTGAGGCGCGTCATGGAGCGGCGCGCCGCAGACAGGCTTGCGCGCCGGCCCATGGGCAGTCCAGCACCCGCCTCGGGCATGGCCGCACCGGCCAATCGCTGCTGCGCCTGCAGCAGGCTGCGCAGGTCCGCTGCCCGCTCCTGCGCCAGGGCGGCCGCATTCTGGGCGGTCTGCAGCTGGGAGTGCAGGCTCAGCTGCTCCTCCTCGCTCTTTTCATAGCGGCTTTGCAGCTCTGCAAGGCGGGTCGCTGCCTTGCGCTCCTGCTCGGTGGCGGCCTTGCGCGCGGCCGCCAGTTCCTGCCGCGCACGATCCACCTCATTGAGCATGTGGCGCTCATTGCCCGCGTACTGCTCGGCCATGCGCTGGCGCTCCAGCGCGGCGGACTGCATTTCCTCGCCATGCTTTTGCTGCAGCGCCTCGCGCTGGCGGGCGGCTTCGGCCAGCGCATCGCGCATTTCTTCCAGGCGTTCGTCGCGGTCCTGCAGCTGCTGCTGCATTTCATCCAGCCGGCGCGACAAGTCCTGCGACTGGGCCTGGGCCACTTGCAGGGCCTGGTCCATGGCCTCTTTCTGCGCTTGCATGGACGCCTCGCGCCGCGCCATTTGCTCCTGCTGCTCCTGCAGCTCGGCCTGCGTGGCCTGTGCCGCTTCCTCCCGGGATTGCAGGGCGGCGCGGGCAGCCTCCATGGCCTCTTCCTGGGCGGCGTCCCACAGCTGCTGCGCCAGGCGCTGAACGGGATCGGGCACCGACGACGGCAGCAGCTCGCCCTGCCCTGCCGCCACGCCCAGGCGCTGGCCCAGCGTGGCAAACCAGGTCTCCAGCATGGGGCTGACGGTATTCGGCGAGCCCCGGCCAATGTGCTGGCGCACGCGCTCGATGGTCGGCCGCAGGCCCTGGGCGATCAAGGCGTCTGCCGCAGCCCAGACATCGGCTTCCTGCACGCCACGGGTGGATGTTTTCTGCATATCGTGAACTATTTCCAAGATTACCAACGATAAGTGATTGTTATCGTGAGTTATTTTAACTTTATGTAATACATCATATGTTAGATGTATTAAATATTACATATGAAATTTTCATACAGTATGGATGCGCACATTACACGGATTTGTGGCGCAAAAAGGCCGCTCCTGGTCGCTGGAAAGTGAACTTTGCGTCGTGCCGATCGCTGCAGGCCCGCAAGGGATTGCCCGGGCGGCGTCGGGCGACAATCCATGGATGCGCACCGGCCCTTTTTCGCTGACCTCCCGACCTCAGCCCCTGGACGACATCCAGGAAGGCAACGCCCTGCCGTCCGCCGGCCTGGAGCCTGCTGCCCGGCAGGCCGTGCGCGAGCTGATGCACGAGGGCGAATCCGCCAACACCAGAAACAGCTACCAAAGCGCCATGCGCTACTGGTCCGCCTGGCATGCGCTGCGGTTTGACCGGCAGATGCAGCTGCCGCTGGATGTGGCCTGTGTGCTGCAATTCATCATTGACCATGCCCAGCGGCAGACCGGCGCGGGCCTGGCCAGTGAAATGCCGGCGCACATGGACCGCGCCCTGGTCGAGGCCGGATACAAGGCCCGCGAAGGCCCCCTGTCGCACAACACGCTGGTGCACCGCATGGCGGTGCTGTCCAAGGCCCATCAGGTGCATGGACTGGCCAACCCCTGCCAGGACGGTGCGGTGCGCGAGCTGATGTCGCGCACGCGAAAGGCCTATGCGCGGCGCGGTGAAGGTCCCGCCAAGAAGGATGCGCTGACGCGCGACTTGCTGGAGCAATTGCTTGACACCTGTGACGACAGCCTGCGCGGCCGCCGCGATCGCGCCCTGCTGCTGTTCGCCTGGTCCAGCGGCGGGCGCCGCCGCTCGGAGGTGGCCGGGGCCGACATGCGCCACCTGCGGGCCGCGGGGCCGCAGGAATTCATCTACACGCTGACCCACTCCAAGACCAACCAGTCCGGACGGGACGCGCCCGAGAACCACAAGCCCGTCACCGGGCGCGCGGCCCAGGCGCTGGCCGATTGGCTGCGTGCCGCCGCCATACAGGAAGGGCCGATCTTCCGGCGCATCCGCAAGGGCGGCCATGTGGGCGAGCCCCTGTCGCCAGCGGCCGTGCGCGACATCGTGAAGCAGCGCTGCGCGCTGGCGGGCGTGGAGGGAGATTTCTCGGCGCATTCCCTGCGCTCGGGCTTTGTGACCGAGGCCGGGCGCCAGAACGTGCCCCTGCCCGACACCATGGCGCTGACGGGGCACAGCAGCGTCAATACGGTGCTGGGCTATTTCCGTGCGGATTCCGCGTTGAGTAACCGTGCGGCCCGGCTGCTCGATGCCGGCGACGACGATGCGGCCGCCGCCGCGCAAGGCAGCGGCCGGCCGCAATCCTGAGCCGCTGGCTCAAAAGAGCTCAAACTCTCAAAAAGCTCACTCCTGTACCGAGGTCCGCGTGCCGCTCAGGCCCAGCTTGCGCAGCAGTGTGGTGTCGGCCTCCACATCGGGGTTGCCGGTCACCAGCAGCTTGTCCCCGTAGAAGATGGAATTGGCGCCGGCCATGAAGCACAGGGCCTGCACGGCGTCGCCCAGTTGCTGCCGGCCCGCCGACAGGCGCACGCGCGCCGTAGGCATGGTGATGCGGGCCACCGCGATCACGCGCACGAAGTCCAGCGGATCGACAGGCTCGCTGTCCGCCAGCGGCGTGCCGGGCACGCGCACCAGGCTGTTGATGGGCACCGACTCGGGATGCGGATTGAGATTGGCCAGCTGGGCGATCAGGCCCGCGCGGTGCACGGGCGCCTCGCCCATGCCGATGATGCCGCCGCAGCACACGCTGATGCCTGCGCCGCGCACGGCCTTGAGCGTGTCCAGGCGGTCCTGGTACTGGCGCGTGCTGACCACGTCCTGGTAGTACTCGGGCGCCGTGTCCAGGTTGTGGTTGTAGTAGTCCAGGCCCGCTTCGCGCAGCGACTGCGCCTGGTGGGGCTGGAGCATGCCCAGCGTGGCGCAGGTCTGCATGCCCAGGCCCTTCACGGCGCCGATCAGCTCGTTCATCTTCTCGATGTCGCGGTCCTTGGGCGCGCGCCAGGCTGCGCCCATGCAAAAGCGCGTGGCGCCCGCGTCCTTGGCCGCCTGGGCGGCGCGCGTGACTTCGTCCACGCTCATGAGCTTTTCTGCCTTGACGCCGGTGTCGAACTCGGCCGCCTGCGGGCAGTAGCCGCAGTTCTCGGGGCAGCCTCCGGTCTTGACCGACAGCAGCGTGGCCAGTTCGATATCGCCCGCAGGCCAGTGCTCGCGGTGCACGCTCTGGGCCTGGAACATCAGGTCCATGAAGGGCTTGTCCAGCAGTTCCTGGATGGCCTGCACGCTCCAGGCGCCTTCAAACGGCAGCGTGTCGCTTTTGGAGGGGCGTGCATGCCATTGCAGGGGGCTGCCGGCCGCAGGCTGTGCGGAGGTGGCGGAAGTCGTCGGGGTTGTGCTGCAGGCGGTCATCAAAAACTCCTTTGTGGGTCTGCTCTTTTCATTCTGATGAGCAAAAAAAGCCTTGGGAATGAAAAAGCCGGCTCCTTGACAAAAATAGTTGCCCCGTTTTCATGGCCTGCAAAAAAAGCGAACTTCGCTTATTTTTGAGCGATGTTGGGGATGTTTTGGCAGAAGTTCTTCTCGGTGACTTCTTCTTGTCGCAAGCACGCAGCTATTGGCGGTCAACATCGCTCAATTGTCCGATGAGCGCTTCAAAAGATGCGTGGACAGGCGCGGCAACGGATTCCCAATACCTGCCAGATGCCTCTCCAAAACGACCACAATGGGTGCCCGCCGTCGTCGCCACAGCGGCTTTCAGCTCTGCCGGCCTGCGGCTGAACCGCTTCCCTCTGCTTTCGCCGCTTTTGCTCAGATTTCCCTCACATGTCCCTGCGCTCCCTGGAATTTCCTACCGATCACGGCAAGCCGCTGCTGCTCTCGCGCGAGCAGCAGGCCATCCTGGCGCATGAGGGGCGTTCGGCCATCGTGGCTGCGCTGGCGGGAGTGGGCAAGACCACGACGCTGGCCTGCAAGGTGGTCCAGGCCTGCCGCAGCGGCCAGGCGCAGCGCATTCTGGTGCTGGCGTATTCGCGCTCCGGCGTGGCGGCCTTCCATCACCGGCTGCAGCAGCTGGTGCGCGAGGTGCCGCCCCAGGTGCAGATCACCACGGTGGAGCGCTGGGCGGCCCAGCAGATCCGCCGCCGCGACCCTGCTGCCCGCTTTCTGGCCGACCGCGTGGCACTGCAGGCCCGTGTGCGCGAGGCCCATGCCGCGCTGTGCGAGCGGCTGGCCTGGCAGCCCGACCCTTTGTTCGAGCAGCCCGGCGATCTGGATCTGGACGCCTTCTGGGACTTCAACCTCGGCGCCAAGAAGTCGTTGCTGCCCCAGCGCCTGGCCGAGGAAGGCATGGGACTGGCGAGTTTCTGCGAGGAGTATTTGCTCGACTATCGCCTGGCCTGCCTGTTCTTCGAGTACGAGCGCCGCCGCATCGATCACTGCGGCGACCCGCTGTACTACGCCGAAGGCGACTGCAGCCATGCACTGGCCAGCGACGCCCTGCAGGGCCAGGCGCTGGACCTGCCGCGCTACGACCTGGTGGTGTTCGACGAGATGCATGACCTGGACCCGGCCTCGCTGCAGGTGCTGCGCGCCCTGGCCGGAACCAGCGGCTGCGCATTCCTGGGCGCAGGCGACTTCAACCAGCACATCGAGGCACAGGCCTGGTCCGTGTTCCGCGACAAGCTCCACCAGCTCGATGATTTCCTGCCCCAGGCCACGGCCACGCTGGCGCTGACCCAGTCGCGGCGCTTCGGCCCGCAAGTGGCCAAGGCCGTCAATGCGCTTTTCAATGTGGGCCTGACAGCGGCGCCCACGCGCTTCAGCGCCGTGCACCAGCTGCAGCACTCCGACGACAGCGAGTGCATTGACCAGCTGCTGCAGATCCAGGCCAGCCTGGCACGTGCCACCGAACCCGCTGCGCCGGGCGAGCCGCCTTCTGGCAGCGCGCGCAATCCCTCGCTGACCGTGATCCTGCGCTACGAGCAGGACGCCTGCGCGCTGGAATGGGCCATCCACCGCGCCGGCAAGTCCGCCAGCTTCTACGGCTTCAAGCGTTTGTACCTGCAGCGCGAGATTGCCCTGCTGCTGGGCCTTTGCTATGCACATGGCATGCAGGCGCTGTCCTGGAAGGCCGAGACCAGCGTGCTGGGCAGCGAGATCCTGGCGGCCTTCGTGGAAGGTGCGCTGTTCTACGGCAAGGGCAGCGTGGCAGGCGGTGACATGGCCGATCCATCCAGCCGCCACACGCTGGCCCAGCGCATGGCAGGCGAGATGCTGCACAACCCGCAGATCATCTGGCGCTTCCTGAGCGACCAATCGAGCCTGCAGGGCGGACAACGCAACTTCAAGGCCTTCGGCAGCTTTCTGCAGCTGCCGCTGGCCCTGCAGTCCGATGCGCGGGGCCTGCTGGAGCAGGCCGATGTCTGGGGGCTGTTTGCCGGCGTGGCCCTGTCTCAGGCCCAGTCGGCGGCCTTGCGTCAGCGCGTGGAGGCTTTCATGGATTCGGTGGCGGGCATGGCCGTGCCCGACATGCTGGCCCAGGTGGCGGCCATGGCCACGCGCTTCGAGCGTGCCGTGCGGGCCGAGCGCGGATTCGACTTCCATCTCAGCACCATCGAGGAAGCCAAGGGCAAGGAGTACGACCACGTCGCCCTGCCCTTCATGGAGCCCGGCCGCTTTCCGGCGACGGCCCCGCACGCGCTGGCCTTTCTGGAGCGCAACCGCCTGTACGTGGCCATGACGCGCGCCCGAAAAAAGCTGTGGCTGCTGGAACATGTCCAGCGGCGCGTACAGCCTTTTGCCTGAGGCGCCTCAGCCCAGCGCGGCGATCACCTCGGCCGGCGCCTGCACCAGCTCGATCAGCACGCCCTCGCCGGCAATCGGGAACTCGTCATTGCTCTTGGGGTGCAGAAAGCAGATGTCGTAGCCGGCCGCGCCCTTGCGAATGCCGCCGGGCGCAAAGCGCACGCCCTGCTCCGTCAGCCACTGCACGGCCAGCGGCAGGTCGTCGATCCACAGGCCGATATGGTTCAGCGGCGTGGTGTGGACGGCAGGCTTCCTGTCGATGTCCAGCGGCTGCATGATGTCCACCTCCACCTTGTGCGCGCCTTGGCCCATGGCCAGGATGTCTTCGTCCACGTTCTCGCGCTCGCTCTGGAAGGTGCCGGTCTGGGTCAGCCCCAGCATGTCCACCCACAGGCGCTTCATGCGCTGCTTGTCGGTGCCGCCGATGGCCACCTGCTGTATGCCCAGAACCCGGAAAGGACGCTGTTCGCTTGCCACTGTCTCGCTCCTGTTGATGTATGAAGAATCACATTGTGGAGCCAATCCGCAAGGCCGCAGCCCATCGCACAGCGGCTCAGAACTCCCCCAGCACCCATCCGCTGATCACCGCAAAGTACTCGCGCAGCCAGGCGTTGGCGCGGATCGTCGCCGGCGTGGGCGCGCCCACGGTGAAGGCCTGGCCGTAGCCGCTGCGCTCGGCGATCCAGCCCGCGCGCAGCGTGTGGAAATCGCTGGTGACGATGGCAATCGCCGCGTCCGGGGCCACGCCGCGCTCCTGCAGCAGGGGCAGGCTCCACGCCAGGTTCAGCGCCGTGCTGGTACTGCGCTGCTCCATCAGCAGGCGTTCTGGCGCAATGCCGTGGCGTTGCTGCAGATAGCGCGCCATGACGGCGCCCTCGCTCTCGCTTTCCCCAAAGTCCACGCCGCCGCTGGTGACCACCAGCGCCTTGGGCTGGCTTGCAGCCAGTTCGGCGGCGCGGTCCAGCCGCTGGGCCAGCGTCAGCGACGGTTGTCCCTCACGCGTGGCGCTGCCCAGCACCACGATGGCCTGCACCGGCTCGTCCGGTGGCAACCCGGACGAGGCGGACAGCAGGTGCGCCCAGAACACCAGCAGGCTGACCAGCCACATCGCCAACGCCGCCCAGCCCAGCCACCAGGCGCGCTGCAGCCAGGCACTGGCACGCAGCCTGCGCGCAATGGCCGCGCGCCAGAAGCTGCACGCCATGAACAGCAGGCCCAGCACCGCTGGCAGCGTCACGCCCAGATTGAACATGCCGCGTGCCATCAGCACCACGGCATCGCCCAGCAGCACGGCGCCAGTGATCAGGCCCAGCCACTGCAAGGACCCCAGCCGCCGAATGCCCGCGACGGCGTTGCGGCCGGGCACTGGCCCGGGCGCGGCAGAGAGCTTGTGCAACAAGCGTCCTCAGTTCCAGCGCTGGTTGGGGCCGCCGGCGCAGGACCACACGATGACGGGCTGGCCCGGCCGGGCATTGCCGCCTTCGATGTCCAGGCACTTGTTGGCAAAGCGGCTGCGGATCTGTCCACGGCTCCAGTCCCATTTCTGGTTGGGCTGGTTGCGGCATTGCCAGGCGATCACGCGCGCGCCATTGCGCGTGCTTCCGTCGGCGACGTCCAGGCACAGGTCGCCCACGCGCATCTCGCCATCACGCGTCAGCGTGAAACGCTGGTTTTCGCCGCCGCTGCAGTGGTACACGATGAGGCCGTTGCCCGGGCGCAGGCCACCCGACACATCCAGGCACAGGCCGTTCTGGCCCCGCACCTCCCGTCCGCCCCACGACGGGTAGCCGGGCTGATGGCCCGGGTAGCCCGGATAGTGGTCATCGTTCCATTGCTCGTCGCGTTCACGTTCGCGGTCCTTGTCGCGCTTGTTCGCCAAAATGGCGGCGCCGGCGATGGCTGCCACGGCGGCACCGGCGATCCATGCGCCTGTGTTGTCGCTCCCGCCTTCCTGGCCCTGCGCGCCCTGGGGCAGGCCGGTCAGGATGCGGAAACGCCCGCCGCAGCCACCCTTGACCCACATCTCCCGGCGGCCCAGGTCATAGCCCCAGTTTTGGTTGTAGCTGCAGTTGCCCGCCAAGGTCTCGACCAGTTGGACCTGCTGCGCGTCGTCGGGCAGGCTGTAGGTCTGATAACGACCGTTGGACATGAGCTGCACCGTCTCTTCGCCTGCATGCGCAGGCAGAACCGGCAGGATGAAGCTGCTGGCCAGCAGGACGGAAATGCATTTATTGATTTGCATGGGATTTCTCGGGCTGCGTTGATCTGAGGGGCGGCTACGCGCAGCAACCGGCCTTTTCTTTCAGGCCAAGAATGCAGCCACCGCCTCTTTCCAGGCTGTGGAGTTTAGCCAAGCAATTTGTAGGATTGCGCCAGATTCTGGCAAGGCTGGCTCAAATCATTGCCTGTTGAATCCCGCCACCCCCGCCCGAAACTCCCCACTCCCATACACCGCCGACACCAGATCCTCATCATCCAGCCGCTGCTCCACGACGATGCGCCGCAGGCTTTCCTTGACTGCTGACTGGGTGGTTGCCGACAAGGCCATGAGCTGCTCGGCCAGCGCCTGTGCCTGGGCTTGCAATTGATCTGCCGGCACCACCGTATGCACGAACCCGCAGGCCTCGGCCTGCTCGGCTGACAGGTAGTCCGCCAGCAGCAGCATGCGCTTGACGCGTGGCACGCCCAGGCTGGCCACCAGGCGGGCGATGTTGCGTGACGACAGCGTGTTGGACAGCGTCTTGGCAATCGGCGCACCGAAGCGCGAGCCGGTGCTGCAGATGCGAAAGTCGCATGCCGTGGCCAGGGCCAGGCCGCCGCCCACGGCCCAGCCGTCGATGACGGCGATAGTGGGCACGGCGATGCGCTCCACGGCGTCGATCACGCGCTCCACGAAGGCTTCATAGGCAATGCCTTGCTGGCCGTCATGGAAGTCCTTGAAGTAGGCGATGTCCGTGCCCGAGATGAAGGATTTGCCGCCCGCACCGCGCAGCATCACGCAGCGGATGGCCGAGTCGGCCTGGCAGCGCTCCAGGGCCGTGAGCAATGCCTCGTACATGGGCATGCTCATGGCGTTGTGGCGTTCGGGGCGGTCGATGAGGATCTCGGCCGCGCCCCCGGCGTGAACGGTCAGCGCCACGGATTCATGCAGGGCTGTGCTCATGCGGCGGCCTTCAGGGCACGGAGTTCGGCCATGATTTCCGCGTTGTGCTCGCCCAGCAGGGGCGGATGGCGGCGCACCTGCTGGGGGGTGCCCAGCATCTTGACGGGAAAGCCGATGTTCTTGACCTTGCCCTCGATGGGGTGGTCGATCTCCATGCACATGCCGCGGTGCCGGCCATGCTCGCCCTCGAAGGCTTGCGGATAGGTGAGCAGCGGGCCGGCGGGAATTCCGGCCTCCAGCATGCGGTCCACCCAGTCGGCGCTGTCGTGGTGGGCCAATTCCGCTTCCAGCTCCCCTATCAGTGCCTCGCGGTGCTTCAGGCGCAGCGCCACGGTGGCGTAGTCGGGGTGCTCGAGCAGATCGGGGCGCTCGATCAGCGCGCACAGCCTGGCCCAGAGTTTCTGGTTGGTGGCGCCCATGACGAAGTAGCCGTCGCGCGCCTTCACGGCCTGGTAGGGGGCGCTCATCTTGTTGCTGGTGCCCAGCGGCGCGGGCGGCACGCCGGTGCCCCAGTATTCGGACATGTCCCAGATCGAGAAAGCCATGGCCGAGTCGAACAGCGAGGCGTCTATGTGCTGGCCCTGCCCTGTCTTCTGCGCGCCGATATACGCGGCCAGCAGGCCGTAGGTGGCGAACAGCGCGCAACCGATGTCGGCCACGGGCACGCCGGCCTTGACGGGTTTCTCTCCCTTGTAGCCGGTGACGCTCATCACGCCCGACATGGCCTGGGCCATGAGGTCGAACCCCGGCCGCTGGGCCCAGGGCCCGCTCTGGCCGAAGCCCGAGATGCTGACATAGACGATGCGCGGATTGATGCGGCGGATGCTTTCGTAGTCGATCTTCAGGCGCTGGACAACGCCGGGGCGGTAGTTCTCGACGATGACGTCGGCCGTCGCGGCCAGCTGGTAGAAGGCCTCGCGCCCCTCCTCGCTCTTGAGGTCCAGCGTCAGCGACCGCTTGTTGCGGTTCATGTTCAGAAAGCCCATGCTGTCCGGGCCCTTCATCTTGAAGCCCATGGCGCCGCGCGTCTGGTCTCCGGTGCCCGGAGGCTCGACCTTGATGACATCGGCGCCCAGGTCGGCCAGCAGCATGCAGGCAAAGGGCCCGGCCATGACCTGGCTGACGTCAAGCACGCGTATGCCTTGCAGGGGCAGTTGTTGCGGGTTGGATTGGGGATTGCTCATGCCGGGTCCTCAGCTTTCTTCGGTCACTTTTGCGGCGCGAACGACGTCGCCCCACTTCCTGTATTCGGCAGCCATGAAGGCCGCGAACTTGTCCACGGAGCCGCCGCCGTCCTCCACGCCGTATCCGTCGAAGCGGCTGACCACGTCGGGCATGGCCAGCACGCGGTTGATGTCGGCATTGATGCGCTGGGCCAGTTCCCTGGACATGTCGCGCGGGCCGACGACGCCGTACCAGCTCGATGCGTCAAAGCCCTTGAAGCCCTGCTCGTCCATGGTGGGCATGGCCGGGAATCCCTTGGCACGGTTTACGCGGGTCTGGGCGATGCCCAGCATTTTTCCGGCGCGCACCTGGGCGGTGGCGGCCGTCATGGTGTCGAAGCTGAAGTCGATCTGGCCGCCGATGAGGTCGGTCTGCATGGGGCCGGAGCCCTTGTAGGGCACGTGGATGCTCTTGACGCCAGCCGCCATGTTGAACATTTCGGCCGCCAGGTGCTGTACCGAGCCCGTGCCCGACGAGCCGAAGCTGATCTTGCCGGGGCTTTTGCGGCACAGCTCCACCACCTCCTGCACCGAGCCATGGCTGTTCCTGCTGCTGGTCACCAGGATGTGGGGCGTGGCGCCGATGAGGGCGATGGGCGCGTAGTCCTTGAGCGGGTCATAGGTGATGGATTTGAAGATCTGCGGCGAGATGGCATGGGTGTTCACATGGGCCATCAGCAGGTTGATGCCTTCGGTGAAGCGCGTCCTGGCGAAGTACTCGGCCGCCAGCGAGCCGGTGGCGCCGGGCTTGTTCTCCACGACCACGGGCCGGCCCCAGACCTCGGACAGTTTCTGGCCCACGATGCGCGCGAACACATCGGTGCCGCCACCGGGCGCCCAGCCCACCAGGATCTTGACGGGGCCCTTGGGCAGGTCGGAGCCCGGGGGCGAGGCCCCTGCCCAGGGAGCGGCCAGCGCGGCGGCGCCGGCCGCGATGAAGTCGCGGCGTCTCATGTCGGTCTCCTGCACATCGTTGTTGTGCAGCCACTGTCGCCGCGCGCCGGATTCGCCGCAAGCCTGTGGAACGCATGCCTGGTTTCGCCATATGCGAAACCGTGACGCTCTCAGTTCGCCTCGGAGGCGGGATGCAGCAGCGCCGCCACCACGTTGTGCAATGCCTGTTGCTGGGCCTGCCCTTCGATGAAGGACAGCACATAGCTGCGCTCGTGCCAGTCGCCTTCCAGCGCGGCCCAGCCCAGCTCCGGCCCGGGGTGGAAGCTGCGCAGCACGCCTGGCGGCATCAGGCCCACGCCCAGGCCTTCGCGCACCAGGGCCAGCATGGTGTCGAAGCCGCTGACCGTGAAATCATTGCGGAACACCCTGCCCCGGCTGTGATGGGCACGGCGCAGGGCATTCAGGATGGCCGAGCCCCGGCCCAGGCTGACGATGCGGCACTCCAGCAGCCGGTCCAGCTCCACGGGCTGGTCGCCGAAGCTGAAATGCCTGCGGCTGTAGACCAGCACCAGGCTGTCGCGCCGGTAGTCGGCGCGCGGCAGGTCCACGAATCCGCTGGTTTTCTCGAAGATGCCGATGTCGATGACCTTGTCGCGCAGCAGTTGCTGGACGATGCGGCTGTTTTCTTCCATCACCTGCAGCGTGATGTGGGGATAGCGGCGCTGGGTGGCCGCGATGTCGGCGGCCAGGAACTGCAGGATGACCGACTTGGGCGCGCCGATGATGATGCGGCCGTCACGGCCGCGGCCCAGGGCCTCGGCATCGCCCTCCAGGCGATCGACCAGGTTGCCAATCTGACGGATATGGGCCAGCAGCTTGAGGCCGGGCTCGGTGGCCTGCACGCCATGGGGCTGTCGCTTGAACAGGCGCGTGCCGAGCTGGGCCTCCAGATCACTGAGCCGCCGCGAGGCCGCCGCCACCGCCAGCTGCAGCCGGTCGGCAGCGCGCGAGATGCTGCCCTCCTCGGCAATGGCCAGCACGAGCTGCACGGTGGTGGAGTCGATCTTCATCATGGCGGCGGCCTTCTCGTCTGGCTTCTCGTCTGGCTGGAGGGCGACGATTGTGCCGCAGCGCCCCGCTGCGTCCCACCGGCCCTTTCGTCAGGCTTTGCGCAGAGCCTTGGCCTGGCGGGCCAGCGCCGTGATGCGGCTCCAGTCGCCCTGCTCCAGCGCATCCGTGGGCACCAGCCAGGAGCCGCCCACGCAGACCACATTCTTCAGGGCCAGGAACTCCTGGGCATTGGCTGGCGACACGCCGCCCGTGGGACAAAAGCGCACATCGCCGAACGGACCCTGCCAGGCCTTGAGCATGGCCGTGCCGCCCGCCTGCACGGCTGGGAAGAATTTCAGCTCGTTGAAGCCGTCGGCCTGGGCGGCCATGATCTCGCCGCTGGTGGCCACGCCGGGCAGCAGCGGCAACTGCAGGTCCTGGCAGGCCTGGCCCAGTGCGCTGGTGTAGCCGGGGCTCACGGCAAAGCGCGCGCCGGCATGGGCACAGGCGCGCGCATCGGCTGCGCTGCGCACGGTGCCGGCGCCGACGATGGCCTCGGGCACGGCGCGCGCAATGGCCTCGATGCTGGTCAGGCCCTGGGGCGTGCGCAGCGTGACCTCCAGCACGCGGATGCCGCCCGCGACCAGGGCCTGGGCCATGGGAACGGCATGCGCGAGGTCGTTGAGAACGATGACCGGGATGACCGGCGCGTCCTGCATGAGCTCCAAGGCCGTCAGTCGTTGATCCATGTGCAAGCTCCCTCTTCTGCGCTGAGCGCGTGGCGCCGGAATCCGGCAAACAGTTCGCGGCCGAAACCCCGGCCATTGGCTTGGCGCAGCGCCCGGGGCATGGTGGCCACCAGGCGTTGCTGCCATTCGGATTCATCGACCAGCACGGCCAGGGTGCCGGCCACGGCGTCCAGGCGCACCAGGTCGCCATCGCGCAGGCGCGCCAGCGGCCCGCCCACGCAGGCCTCGGGCGAGACGTGGATGGCCGCAGGCACCTTGCCCGAGGCGCCGCTCATGCGGCCGTCCGTGACCAGGGCCACCTTGTAGCCCTTGCCCTGCAGCACGGCCAGGGGCGGAGTGAGCTTGTGCAGCTCGGGCATGCCATTGGCGCACGGCCCCTGCCAGCGCACAACGCAGATGACATCGCGGTCCAGTTCGCCGGCCTTGAAGGCCTGCTGCAGCGCTTCCTGAGAGTCGAAGACGCGTGCGGGCGCCTCGACCACATGGCGGTCCTCGGGCACGGCGCTGACCTTGATCACGCTGCGCCCCAGGTTGCCGGACAGCAGCTTGAGCCCGCCCGTGGCGCTGAAGGGCGCATCGGCCGGGCGCAGCACGGACAGGTCGCCGGAGACTTCGGCCGCGTGCCAGGCCAACTGGCCGTTGTCCACGGCCGGAATGCGCGCGAACTCCTGCAGGCCATCGGGCCGCACTGTGAGCACATCGCCATGCATGAGGCCGGCCTTGAGCAACTGGCCGATCACATAGCCCGGACCGCCTGCGGCCTGGAACTGGTTCACGTCGGCGCTGCCATTGGGATAGACGCGGGCCAGCAGCGGCACCACGCCCGAGAGCTCGGAAAAATCGTTCCAGTCGATGGTGATGCCCGCAGCGCGCGCCACCGCCACCCAGTGGATCAGGTGGTTGGTGGAGCCGCCCGTGGCCAGCAGGGCCACCATGGCGTTGACGATGCAGCACTCGTCCACCACGCGGCCGATGGGGGCGAAGCGCTTGTTCCTGGTGATGGCCAGCACGCTGCGCATGGCCTCGCGCGTGAGCAGTTCGCGCTCGCCGTCGGCCGGGTTGATGAAGGCCGTGCCCGGCACGTGCAGGCCCATGGCCTCCAGCAGCATCTGGTTGCTGTTGGCCGTGCCGTAGAAGGTGCAGGTGCCTTCGCCATGGTAGGCAGCCGATTCGGCGGCCAGCAGCTCCTTGCGGCCGACCAGGCCCTGCGCGGCCTGTTCGCGCACCTTGGCCTTGTCGCCGTTGGACAGGCCCGAGGTCATGGGTCCGGCCGGCACGAAGACCGTGGGCAGGTGCCCGAAATGCAGGGCGCCGATCAAGAGGCCCGGCACGATCTTGTCGCAGATGCCCAGCATCAGCGCAGCGTCGAATACGTCGTGCGAGAGCGCGATGGCCGTGCCCATGGCAATGGCATCCCGGCTGAACAGGCTCAGCTCCATGCCGGGCGCGCCCTGGGTCACGCCGTCGCACATGGCGGGTACGCCGCCGGCGACCTGCGCCGTGGCGCCCAGCCTGCGCGCCTCGTCCTTGAGGATGTCGGGATAGCGGGCCAGCGGTGCGTGGGCCGACAGCACGTCGTTGTATGCGGTGACGATGGCGACGTTGGGCGCCTTCTCCTCCACGATGCGTATCCTGTCGCCGCCTGGAATGCCCGCAAAGGCATGCGCCACGTTGGCACAGCCCATGGACTGCGCGCCGGGCGGGCGCGCGGCCATGGCGTCCACCTGTTCCAGGTAGGCGGCACGTGATTCGGCACTGCGCTCGCGGATGCGGCGCGTGACCTGGTCGACGATGGGGTGGATGGTGCTCATGGGGTGTCCTGAGGATGCGCTGATGCGCGTTTTCTCTGTGTCGCGTTGTCTTTGTGGTGGATGTCGGCCGGGGCATCCCTCCCAGGTGCGTCCGGCCCTGAATCGAAGCTTACTTCACTGCGCGCGCCTGCTTGACGGCGGCCTGTACCTCATCCCAGGTACCCTGGCCCACGGTCTTGGCAATGCCGGCATTGACCGCGGCGAGCTTGTCGCGCATGCGTCCCACCTCGGCGGCGGGCAGCTCGTTGACCTGCATGCCCTTGGTCTTGATATCGGCCAGGGCCTTGGCCGCTTCCTCGCGCGTGTCCTTGCGCTCGAACTCGCGGCTCTTGACGGCGGCGTCCTGCAGCACCTTCTTCTCGGCCGGTGTCAGCGTGTCCCACCACTTCTTGCTGACGGTGACGATCCAGGGGCTGTAGACGTGGTTGGAGATGGTCAGGTACTTCTGCACCTCGTAGAACTTGCTGGACAGCACGGTGTTGAACGGGTTTTCCTGGCCATCGACGGCGCGGGTTTCCAGCGCGGTGAACAGTTCGGAGAACGGCAGCGGCACGGCGTTGGCGCCCAGGGCCTTGAAGCTGTCGAGGAAGACGTTGTTCTGCATCACGCGCAGCTTCACGTCGGCCAGATCTTCCAGCTTGGCGATGGGGCGCTTGTTGTTGGTGAGGTTGCGGAAACCGTTCTCCCAGTAGACCAGGCCCACCATGCCCTTGGGCTCCAGCGTGGCCTTGACCTTCTCGCCCACGGGGCCGTCGAGCACGGCGTCGGCCTCCTTGGTGCTGCTGAACAGGAACGGCGTGTCCCAGACCGCCATCTCGGGCGACAGGCCGACCAGGGTGGCGGTGGAGCCGACCATCATCTCCTGGGCACCGCCGATCAGCGCCTGCTGCATCTGCGTGTCCGATCCCAGCGAGGCATTGCCGATGGCGCGCACCTTCATCTTGCCGCCCGTGGCCTTTTCGACCTCCTTGGCAAAGAAGCGCGCCGCGCGGCCCTGGTTGGAGTCATCGACCAGGCCGTAGCCGAAGCGCACGATGCGCGGCTTGAAGTCCTGGGCCATGGCCTGGCCCGTGGCGGCCAGCGTGGTGATGGCGGCCATCAGGCCGGCGAGTGCAAAGGGAATACGCATGTTCATCTCCTTGGGTTGTAGTGGGGGGTCAGTGCATCCAGCGCAGAGGGGCCAGGATGATTTGCGGAAAAATCACGAAAAGCACGGCAAGCAGCACATAGACCATCAGGAACGGGTTCGTGCCCTTGATCACGGTCTCCATGCGCAGCCGGCCCACGCCGGCAATCACGTTCTGCACCGTTCCCACGGGCGGCGTGATCAGGCCGATGCAGCCCACGTAGATGAACATGAAGCCGAAGTAGATGGGGTCGATGCCCGCCTTGACGGCCAGCGGCGCGCACACGGGGCCGAAGATCAGGATGGTCGGCGTCAGGTCCATGGCCGTGCCCACCACCAGCAGGAACAGCATCATCGTGGCCATGAACAGCATGGGGTTGCCCAGCAGGCCGGAGAAGCTGTCGGCCAGCATGTTGGGCAGGTCGGCCAGGGTGATCATGTAGGCCGTCACCGTGGCGGCGCCACACAGCAGCATGACCACGGCCGTGGTCTTGGCGGCGGCCAGGAACACGGCGTACAGACGGCTCCATGTCATCTCGCGGTAGATCACCATGGACACGAACAGCGCGTAGACGGCTGCGACCACGGCCGCCTCGGTGGGCGTGAACACGCCGCCCTTGAGGCCGCCCAGGATGATGACCGGCATCATCATGGCCCAGAAGCTCTTGGCCAGTGCCTTCAGACGCGGGCCCCAGGCCATGCGTTCGCCGCGCGACAGGTCGAACTTGCGGGCGATGGACCACCAGGCAAAGATCAGGAAGACGCCCATGATCAGGCCCGGCACCACGCCCGACAGGAACAGCTTGCTGATCGAGGTGTTGGTCGTCACGCCGTAGATCACGAAGGGCATGGACGGCGGAATGATGGGCGCAATGATGCCGCCCGAGGCCAGCAGGCCCGCGCTGTAGCTGTCGGGGTACTTTTGCTCGCGCATCATGGGCAGCAAGATGGTGGCCAGGGCAGCGGTGTCGGCAATGGCCGAGCCGCTCATCGAGGCCAGCAGCACGGCGGCGCCAATGGCCACGTAGCCCAGGCCGCCACGGATATGGCCCACATAGGCGCGCGCCAGGTCGATGATGCGGCGCGACAGGCCACCCGCGTTCATCAGCTCACCCGCCAGGATGAAGAAGGGCACGGCCAGCAGCGGGAAGTTGTCGAAGCCGGCCTGCAGGTTCTGCGCAAGCAGCTGCGAGTCGAAGAAGTCCAGATGCCACATCAGCGCCACGCCGGTCAACACCAGCGCCTGGGCAATGGGCATGCCGATCACCATGCCGCCGATCAGCACGGCCAGAAAGATCAGGGTCACAACCATGGTGCCTGCTCCTTACTCGACCGAAGTCTCGCCATGGTTTTCTGCCGGCGCGCCGCGGCGCAGGTCGCGCAGCGACACCAACAGCAGGCCCACGGCCAGCACCAGGGTGGCCGCAGCGCCCAGGGCCAGCGGGTAGCCCAGCACCGTGCTGTAGCTGTTCAGCCCGGCCTGCACCTGGGCCCATGAGCCCCACAGCAGCAGGCCCATGCAGACCAGGACCAGCGCCTGCGACACCCAGAACAACACCTTGCGCGCGCCAGGGCCCACGCGGGATGTCACAAGGTCGAAGCCCAGGTGGCTGCCCTCGAAAGCGGCCACGATGGCCCCAATGGCCACCAGCCAGACGAAGAGCAGGCGCGAGATTTCCTCATAGGAAACGATGCTGGTATGAAACACATAGCGCAGCACCACGTTGACGAACACGGCAATGACCATGCCGGCCAGGGCCAGCACCATCAGCACCTCGGCAAAGTGCTGCAGGCGCGGCTTGGGCCGGACTGCGGGGGAATCGGATTGCATGGTTTTTGTCTCCTGGCGTTATGGGTTCTGGGAGAGAGGGGCGGCCTGCGGCGCCGGATGGACCAGCCAGTCCTGTGCGCGGTGCACGATGTCGGCCAGCGGCAGCGTGGCGTCCACGGACAGCACGGCGCGCTCGCCTGCCGGGCTTTCCAGCGTGGCGAACTGGTTGGCCACCAGCTCGGGCGAGAAGAAGTGGCCGGCGCGCTCCTGCACGCGCTGCAGCGCCGTGCCGTAGTCCAGGTCCAGAAAAACGAAGCCCACGGCGCCGGCCGGGCCGGCGGCACGCAGGCGGTCACGGTACTTGCGCTTGAGGGCCGAGCAGGTCAGCACCACGCCCTGCCCCGGCATGGCCTGGGCCAGCAGCCGTGCCAGCCGGTCCAGCCAGCCGCTGCGGTCGTCGTCGGTCAGGGGGATGCCCGCCTGCATCTTGCGGATGCTTTCCTCGGCATGGTGGGCATCGCCCTCGTGCAGGGTCCAGCCCAGGGCATCGGCCAGGGCCTGCCCCACGCTCGACTTGCCGCAGCCGGAAACGCCCATGACGACCAGCGCCCGTGGGCGGCTGCCTGCGGCGGTGGCGTCGGTTGTTGTTGGGATAGCGCTATCCATGTTCTTGCAAAAATTGGCAGACCAGGGTCTGCCTTGGATTTCGGTGTGCTTCAGAGGCTTTCGTCCGGGTTTACACGCAGGACTGCGGGCCTTCGAATGATTGGGATAGCGCTATCATAATCCCCAACCCTCTCGCCACCGACCTAGGACATTCCCTTGGCCCGCCAGATTCCGCCTGCATCTCCAGAATCGTCCTGCGCCGATCCTTGCGACCCGGCCCTGCCCGCCACGGGCCGCGCCCGCTCCTCGCGGGCCAGCGGGCGCATCACGCTCAGCGATGTGGCACAGGCGGCCGGCGTCAGCCCCATGACGGTCTCACGCGCCCTGCGCGGCGAGCGGCGCGTGGACCCGGCCCTGGTCGAGAAAATCCGCGCCGCCGCCGCGCGCATGGGCTACGTGCCCGACCCTGCCGCGCGCGCTTTGGCCTCCCAGAAAAGTGCCCAGGTGCTGGTGCTGGTGCCCATGCTGTCCAACACCTTGTTCGTGGACCTGATCGAGTCTGTGCACAAGGTGCTGTTCGCCGCCGGCTACCACGCGCTGATCGGCGTGACCCACTATGACCGGGCCGAAGAGGAGCAACTGCTGCGCACTTACCTGCCCATGCGCCCTGCCGGCCTGCTGCTCACCGGCTTTGACCGCAGTCCCGCTGCGCGCGAACTCGTGCAGGCCAGCAAGGTGCCCTGCGTGCACCTGATGGAGCTGGGCGGCGAGCCGGGCACGCCCAGCGTGGGGTTTTCGCAGGCCGAAGCCGGAGCCGCCATCACCCGGCATCTGATGGAGCGCGGGCACAAGCGCATTGCCTTTTGCGCAGGCCAGCTCGATGCCCGCGTGATGCAGCGCGCCTCTGGCTACCGCCAGGCCCTGCAGGACGCGGGCCTGCACGACCCGGCCCTGGAACTGCTGTGGCCCCGCCCCACTTCGATGGCGCTGGGCGCCGAGCTGCTGGACGCCGCCCTGCGGCTGGCTCCATCCGTCGATGCCCTCTTCTTCTGCAACGATGACATCGCCCAGGGCGCCCTGCTCGAAGCCCTGCGCCGCGGCATCCGCGTGCCGCAGCAGATCGCCATCGCCGGCTTCAACGACCTGCCCGGCAGCGACCAGATGGTGCCGCCACTGACCACCATCCGCACGCCGCGCGGCCATATCGGAACCGAAGGCGCGCGCATGCTGCTGCAATTGATGCGCGGCGAGGCCTTGCCATTGCACAGCCTGGATCTGGGATATGAGCTGGTGGTGCGGCAAAGCAGTTGAAGCGACAGTGGAGATGAAAAGGCCGGGTCTGCTGCCCGGCCTTTTCTCTGGTCGACGCCTGCGGCGCAGGAATCACGCGGACATCACTCGAATTCCAGGATCACATCGTCCACGGCCAGCGAGTCGCCCTTGCCGGCGCTGATCTTGCTGACCACACCGTCCTGCGACGCGAACAGGATGTTTTCCATCTTCATGGCCTCGATCACGGCCAGCTTTTCGCCGGCCTGCACCTTCTGGCCCGGCTGCACGGCCACGTCCACCAGCAGACCCGGCATGGGCGACAGCAGGAACCTGGACAGGTCCGGCGGTGCCTTGTAGGGCATGAGCCGGTGCAGTTCGCCGCCGCGCGGCGACAGCACCAGGGCGTCGATCTGCGTGCCGTTGTGGATGACGCGCAGGGCCAGTGGGTTCCTGGCCGTGCCGCGCTCGACCTGCGCCGTGAAGGGCTTGCCGTTGCAGCTGCCCTGCACGCACATGGCGCGCATCGGCGTCTCGCTGCGGAAGGTGTAGGGCTTGCCGTCCACGGTGACGGTGCTGGCGCGGCTTTCCGCGTCGAAGTCGGAAACCTGCACCTCGCGGTACTGGTGCTTGCCATCGGCCCCCAGCACGACCACGCAGTAGTCGGCCGAGACCTTGAGCTCATGGCCGCGCATCTGGCCGCTGATAGTGGCGGCGCGCGCGCGGTAGCGGCGGTTCATGTGGCCTGCCAGGGCGACCAGGAAGTCGGGGTCGCCGTGCGGCACATCCTCGGCGTGGAAGCCGTGGGCGTAGTGCTCGGCAATGAATCCGGTGTTGAACTCGCCGCTCTTGAACTTGGGATGGGCCAGCAGCGCGGCCTGGAACGGGATGTTGGAGCTGATGCCCCGGATCACGAAGGCGTTGAGCGCCTCGCGCATCTTGGCGATGGCGTCGTTGCGGTCGCTGCCGTGCACGATGAGCTTGGCGATCATCGAGTCGTAGAACATCGGGATTTCGCCGCCTTCATACACGCCCGTATCCACGCGCACGCCGTGCAGGTGGCCGGTGTCGGCCTGCCACATGGTCTGCTCGGGCGGCGAAAAGCGCACCAGGCGGCCGGTGGACGGCAGGAAGTTGCGGAACGGGTCCTCGGCGTTGATGCGGCACTCGATGGCCCAGCCATCGCGCTTGACGTCTTCCTGAGCGATGGCCAGCTTCTCGCCAGCGGCCACGCGGATCATCTGCTCGACCAGATCCAGGCCGGTGATGCACTCGGTCACCGGATGCTCCACCTGCAGGCGGGTGTTCATTTCCAGGAAGTAGAAATCCTGGTCCTTGCCCACCACGAACTCCACCGTGCCCGCGCTCTGGTAGCCCACGGCCTTGGCCAGGGCCACGGCCTGCTCTCCCATGGCGCGGCGCGTGGCGTCGCTGATGAAGGGGGACGGCGCCTCTTCGATCACCTTCTGGTGCCGGCGCTGGATGGAGCATTCGCGCTCGTTCAGGTAGATCACGTTGCCGTGGCCGTCGCCCAGCACCTGGATCTCGATGTGGCGCGGCTCCTGCACGAACTTCTCGATGAAGATGCGGTCGTCGCCGAAGCTGTTGCGTGCCTCGTTCTGGCAGCTGGCAAAGCCCTCGAAGGCTTCCTTGTCGTTGTAGGCCACGCGCAGGCCCTTGCCGCCGCCGCCGGCGCTGGCCTTGATCATCACGGGGTAGCCGATGCCCTTGGCGATTTCCACGGCGGCCTCGGGGCCGGCGATGGGATCGTTGTAGCCGGGGATGGTGCTCACGCCCGCCTTGTCGGCCAGCTTCTTGGAGGCGATCTTGTCGCCCATGGCCGCGATGGCCGCGTGCTTGGGGCCGATGAAGGCGATGCCCTCTTCCTCCACGCGCCGGGCGAAGGCCTCGTTCTCGGACAGGAAGCCATAGCCCGGGTGCACGGCCTGCGCGCCGGTCTGCTTGCAGGCGGCAATGATGCGGTCGGCCTGCAGGTAGGACTCGCGGCTGGGAGCGGCACCGATGTGCACGGCCTCGTCGGCCAGCTTGACGTGGCGTGCCTCGCGGTCCGCATCGGAGTACACCGCCACGGTCTGTATGCCCATCTTGCGGGCGGTGGCGATGACGCGGCAGGCAATCTCGCCGCGGTTGGCAATCAGGATCTTCTTGAACATCTTCTTAGCCCATTCTTGGAACTAAATCATGGGAACCGGAGCTGTCGTCAGCTTCGCTGTCCCTGTTTTGCGCTTCGCCAGCACTGTCAGTAACCGGCGCGACCAACGCGAGGGACACCGAGGAAGGGCCGCCCCGCACCGAGGGTGTCGTCCCCCTCCCTCGCGAAGCGAGTTAGAGAGGGGGAAGCGGCGGAGCCGCTCAGGGGGTGCTTCACAAGGGGATGTTTCCATGCTTGCGCCACGGATTTTCCAGCTGCTTGTTCTTGAGCATCTGCAGCGAGCGGCAGATGCGCTTGCGCGTCTCATGCGGCTGGATCACATCGTCGATGAAGCCGCGAGCGCCTGCCACGAAGGGGTTGGCGAAGCGGGCCTTGTACTCGGCCTCACGCGCTGCCAGCTTGGCGGGGTCGTTCTTGTCCTCGCGGAAGATGATCTCCACGGCGCCCTTGGCGCCCATCACGGCGATCTCGGCATGGGGCCAGGCCAGGTTGACGTCGCCGCGCAGGTGCTTGGAGGCCATCACGTCATAGGCGCCGCCGTAGGCCTTGCGCGTGATGACGGTGATCTTGGGCACCGTGGCCTCGGCATAGGCGTACAGCAGCTTGGCGCCGTGCTTGATGATGCCGCCGTACTCCTGGCTGGTGCCGGGCATGAAGCCGGGCACGTCCACGAAGGTGACCACGGGGATGTTGAAGGCATCGCAGAAACGCACGAAGCGCGCGGCCTTGATGGAGCTCTTGATGTCCAGGCAGCCGGCCAGCACCAGGGGCTGGTTGGCGACGATGCCCACGGTCTGCCCGTCCATGCGCGCAAAGCCGGTGATGATGTTCTTGGCGTAGTCGGGCTGCAGCTCGAAGAAGTCGCCGTCGTCCACGGTCTTCAGGATCAGCTCCTTCATGTCGTAGGGCTTGTTGGCGTTGTCGGGCACCAGGGTGTCCAGCGACTTGTCGGCGCGGTCCACGGGGTCCGAGGTGTAGCGCACGGGCGCCTTCTCGCGGTTGTTCAGCGGCAGGTAGTTGTAGAGGCGGCGCAGCATCATCAGCGCCTCCACATCGTTGTCGAAGGCCATGTCGGCCACGCCGCTGCGCGTGGTGTGGGTGATGGCGCCGCCCAGCTCCTCGGCCGTGACTTCCTCGTGCGTCACGGTCTTCACTACTTCGGGGCCGGTGACGAACATGTAGCTGCTGTCCTTGACCATGAAGATGAAGTCCGTCATGGCCGGCGAATACACGGCGCCGCCCGCGCAGGGGCCCATGATCATGGAGATCTGCGGCACCACGCCGCTGGCCAGCACGTTCTTCTGGAACACGTCGGCATAGCCGCCCAGGGAGGCCACGCCTTCCTGGATGCGGGCGCCGCCCGAGTCGTTGAGGCCGATCACGGGGGCGCCGACCTTCATGGCCTGGTCCATGACCTTGCAGATCTTCTCGGCATGGGTCTCGGACAGCGCACCGCCGAAGACGGTGAAGTCCTGGCTGAAGACGAAGACCAGGCGGCCGTTGATCATGCCGTAGCCGGTGACCACGCCGTCGCCGGGGATCTTGCTGTCTTCCATGCCGAAGTCGGTGCAGCGGTGCTCGACGAACATGTCCCATTCCTCGAAGGTGCCGTCGTCCAGCAGCAGCTCGATGCGCTCGCGCGCCGTGAGCTTGCCCTTCTTGTGCTGTGCATCTATGCGCTTTTGGCCGCCACCCAGGCGGGCCTGTTCGCGCTTTGTCTCCAGTTGATCCAGGATGTCTTGCATGCTGCGATTCCTCTAACGTCTAACGGTAAGGTTTGTCTGGTCTTGTCTTGTCGGCCGTCACTGCGGCGCCGCCACGGGGCCGGCCTGCGCCTGCAGCAGATTTCTGGCGGCCGTGCTGGCCGCGATGCGCCCTGCTGCCACGTCGGCCTGCAGTTGGGGCAGCAGCGCCCGCACCTGCGGATGCTGCCGGAAGGCCTGCTTCAGGCCGGAGTCGATACGCTCCCACATCCAGGACAGCGCCTGGCGTTCGCGGCGCAGCGCCAGGCGCCCGTTGGCCTGCTGCAGGCGGCGGAATTCCTCCACCGCACCCCAGAAACCTTCAACGCCCTCCTTCTTGAGCGCGCTGATGGTGATGACCTGGGGCTGCCAAAGGCGCTCGTCGTGGTGGGCATGCTCGGGGTTGCCGTGCATGCCCAGCAGGCGCAGGCTGGAGGTGATCTGGGCCTGGGCGCGCGTGGCGGCATGCGGGTCGATGTCGGCCTTGTTGATGACCACCAGGTCGGCCAGCTCCATCACGCCCTTCTTGATGGCCTGCAGGTCGTCGCCCGCATTGGGCAGTTGCAGCAGGCAGAACATGTCGCACATGCCCTGCACGGCGATCTCGCTCTGGCCCACGCCCACGGTCTCGACGATGACCACATCGTAGCCAGCCGCCTCGCAGACCAGCATGGCCTCGCGGGTTTTCTCGGCCACGCCGCCCAGTGTGCCGCTGCTGGGGCTGGGGCGGATGTAGGCATCCGGATGAACGGACAACTGCTCCATGCGCGTCTTGTCGCCCAGGATGGAGCCGCCCGACACGGTGGACGATGGGTCGATGGCCAGCACCGCCACGCGAAGGCCGCGCCCAATCAGGAACAGGCCCAGCGTCTCGATGAAGGTGCTCTTGCCCACGCCCGGCACGCCGCTGATGCCCAGGCGGAAAGACCCGCCCGTATGCGGCAGCAGGGCCGTGAGCAGCCCATCGGCCGCAGCGCGGTGATCCGTGCGCGTGGATTCCAAAAGGGTGATGGCCTTGGCCATCGCCCGGCGCTGAACGGCAGGGTTGCCGTTCAGGATGCCGTCTTGCATTTGCTCGGGAGTCACTGCGACGGGCTCAGAGGCTGTTGGCCTGGCGGATCTGCTCGAGCACGTCCTTGGCGCTGGCCGGGATGGGTGTGCCCGGGCCATAGACGCCCTTGACGCCGGCGTTGTAGAGGAAGTCGTAGTCCTGCGCGGGAATCACGCCGCCCACGAAGACGATGATGTCGTCCGCGCCCTGGCGGCGCAGCTCCTCGATGATGGCCGGCACCAGGGTCTTGTGGCCTGCCGCCAGCGTGGACACGCCCACGGCGTGCACGTCGTTCTCGATGGCCTGGCGCGCGCATTCCTCGGGCGTCTGGAACAGCGGGCCCATGTCCACGTCGAAGCCCAGGTCGGCAAAGGCCGTGGCCACCACCTTGGCGCCGCGGTCATGGCCGTCCTGGCCGAGCTTGGCAATCATCACGCGCGGGCGTCGGCCCAGTTGCTCGGACGATGCATCGATCTCGCCCTTGAGCTTTTCCCAGCCCTCGGCCGAGTCGTAGGCTGCTGCATACACGCCGGTCACCTTTTGCGTATCGGCGCGGTGGCGCCCGAAAACCTTCTCCAGTGCATCCGAGACCTCGCCCACCGTGGCGCGCAGGCGCACGGCCTGGATGGACAGGTCCAGCAGGTTGCCCTCGCCGCTTTCGGCGGCCTGGGTCAGGGCCTGAAGGGCGGCCTCGACCTTGGCGGCATCGCGGCTGGCCTTAATCTGGTTCAGGCGCGCGATCTGGCTGTCGCGCACCTTGACGTTGTCCACCTCGAGGATGTCGATGGCGTCTTCCTTGGCCAGCTTGTACTTGTTGACGCCGACGATGACGTCCTTGCCCGAGTCGATGCGCGCCTGCTTCTCGGCGGCGGCGGCCTCGATCTTGAGCTTGGCCCAGCCCGAATCCACGGCGGCGGTCATGCCGCCCATGGCCTCGACCTCCTCGATGATCTTCCAGGCGGCGTCGGCCATGTCCTGGGTCAGCTTTTCCATCATGTAGCTGCCGGCCCAGGGGTCGATCACATTGGTGATGTGGGTCTCTTCCTGGATGATCAGCTGCGTGTTGCGCGCAATGCGGGCCGAGAACTCGGTGGGCAGCGCGATGGCTTCGTCAAAGCTGTTGGTGTGCAGGCTCTGCGTGCCGCCGAAGACGGCGGCCATGGCCTCGATGGTGGTGCGCACCACGTTGTTGTAGGGGTCCTGCTCGGTCAGCGACCAGCCGGAGGTCTGGCAGTGCGTGCGCAGCATCAGGCTCTTGGCCTTCTTGGCGCCGAAGCCCTTCATGATGCGGCACCACAGCAGGCGGGCCGCGCGCATCTTGGCGATTTCCAGGTAGAAATTCATGCCGATGGCCCAGAAGAAGGACAGCCGGCCCGCGAAATCGTCCACATCCATGCCCTTGGCCGTGGCGGTCTTGACGTACTCCTTGCCGTCGGCCAGCGTGAAGGCCAGTTCCAGCGCCTGGTTGGCGCCCGCCTCCTGCATGTGATAGCCCGAGATCGAGATCGAGTTGAACTTGGGCATGTTCTTGCTCGTGTACTCGATGATGTCGCCGATGATGCGCATCGACGGCTGGGGCGGGTAGATATAGGTGTTGCGGACCATGAACTCCTTGAGGATGTCGTTCTGTATGGTCCCCGACAGCTGGTCCTGGGCCACGCCCTGCTCCTCGGCCGCCACCACGTAGCCGGCCAGCACGGGCAGCACGGCGCCGTTCATGGTCATGGACACGCTGATCTTGTCCAGTGGGATCTGGTCGAACAGCACCTTCATGTCCTCGACCGAATCGATGGCTACGCCGGCCTTGCCCACGTCGCCCGTGACACGCGGATGGTCGCTGTCGTAGCCCCGGTGCGTAGCCAGGTCGAAGGCCACCGACACGCCCTGCCCGCCGGCGGCCAGCGCCTTGCGGTAGAAGGCGTTGGACTCCTCGGCCGTGGAAAAGCCCGCGTACTGGCGAATGGTCCAGGGCCGGCCCGCGTACATGGTGGCCTGGGGGCCGCGAATGTAGGGCTCGAAGCCTGGCAGGCTATCCGTATGGGGCAGATCCGCCGTGTCGGCCGCCGTGTACAGCGGCTTGACGTCGATGCCGTCGGGCGTGGTCCAGTGCAGGGCCTGGATGTCGCCCCCTGGAGCGGCCTTGGCGGCCGCCTGGGCCCATTTCTGCAGGTCGGCAGTTGCGAATTCCTGGCCGTTCTGCGCTGTCGGATGGTCTTGTCTCATGTTCTCAGGCTCGTGAATGACAGGTGCCCTTGAGGGCATGCCCCAGAGCTGCCGCAGTTTACATCATTCATAATTATTCATTCAAAATATCTTTGCCGATACAATCCGGGCCACATGTCGACAAACACCCTCACTCCCCGCGCGCTCTACGAACAGGTGGCAGAGAAGCTGCGCCTGCGCATCTTCGCGCACGAACTGGCGCCTGGTGACTGGATCGACGAACTGAAGATTGCCGAGGAATACGGCATCAGCCGCACCCCGCTGCGCGAGGCCCTGAAGGTGCTGGCCGCCGAGGGCCTGGTGACCATGAAGGTGCGCCGTGGCGCCTATGTGACCGAGGTGTCGTCCAAGGACATTGCCGATGTCTATCACCTGCTGAGCCTGCTGGAATCCGATGCCGTGCAGGTCGTGGCCGAATCGGGCAGCGATGAGGAACTTGCCGCCCTGCAGCAGACCCATGAGGAACTCAAGGCGCAGATGCGCGATGCAGACCGCTTCTTCGAGCTCAACGAGAGCTTTCACATGCAGCTGCTGCAGATCGCCGACAACCGCTGGCGCAACCAGCTGGTGGCCGACCTGCGCAAGGTCATGAAGCTCAACCGCCACAAATCGCTGTTCAAGCAGGGCCGCATCGAGGACTCGCTGGCCGAGCATGAGACCGTCATGCAGGCCCTGTTGCGCCGCGATGGCGCGGCCGCCGCGCAGGCCATGCGTCAGCACTTCAGGAACGGTCTGGCTGCAGCGTCCTGAACTCGGGTTCATCTGAACCCTGGCTGGCTGGCTGGGCAACAGTGGCGACGTAGGCGGGCATGCGGCTCCTGGTTCGCTTCAGGCGCATCGCCCGAGAACGCTGCAGTGCAGCATAAACCTCGCTGCCAACTCTGCACATGTCCGAAGCTGACGCCGGGGCCTGCGGTAACCGGCAGCTATCATCAGCGGCACCATCCACTTCGGTCCGCACCTCTTCGCATGAGCATCCAAGATCCAGCCCGCGCCCTTTCCCTGGCCATGAGCCTGCCTGCCGATGCCAGCATGGCCACGGCCGCCACCCTGGTGGAAATGCTGGCCCTGCGCGTGCAGCAGACGCCCGCAGGCGAGGCCTATCGGGCCTATGACGAGGATGCGCGCAGCTGGAAGTCCCTGAACTGGGCGCAGACCGGCGAGCGCGTGGCCCGGTGGGCGCAGGCCCTGGCCGCGCAGGAGCTGGCACCGGGCTCGCGCATTGCCATTCTTTTGCCCAACGGGCTGGATGCCATGTCCATCGACCTGGCCAGCCTGCGCTGCGGCCATGTGCCGGTGCCCCTGCATTCCATAGACAACGCAGGCAGCATTGCCTACATCCTGGCCAATGCCCAGGTGTCCATGCTGTTCGTGGCACAGCAATCCACCTGGGACAAGATCTGCGCCACGGGCCAGGCCCTGCCCGCGCTGCGCAAGGTGGTCGTGGCATCGGCCAAGCCGGCTTCCCGGGCCGCAGAGCCTGAAACCGAAGGCGATGCCGCCGTCCTGGAGGCCCTGGGGCAGATCCCCGTGCAACCGCTGGCCCAATGGCTGGCTGAGGGCGGCGCAGTCCCCCTGCCCCCGCCTCCCTCTGCCGAGGACCTGGCCGCCGTCGTCTACACCTCGGGCACCACGGGCAAGCCCAAGGGCGTGATGCTCACGCACCGCAACGTGGTCTCCAACGTACAGGCCGTGATGCAGCGGCTGCTGCCGCGCAGCGATGATGTTTTCCTGTCCTTCCTGCCGCTGTCGCACACCTTCGAGCGCACGGCAGGCTACTACCTGGCGATGGCCGTGGGCGCCTGCGTGGCCTATGCGCGCTCCGTGGCTCAGCTGGCCGAGGATCTCAAGACCCAGCGTCCCACGGTGCTGGTCTCCGTGCCGCGCATCTACGAGCGCGTGCACGCCAAGGTCATGGAGGCGCTGGCGCGCGCACCGCTCAAGGCCCAGCTGTTCGAACTGGCCCAGGCCAGGGGCTGGCAACGCTTTTGTGAAACACAAGGCATTGCCGATGCGCAGGCGCCCCAGCCCGACGTGCCGGGCTGGATGCAATGGCTGCCCTGGCCCGTGCTCAGCCATCTGGTGGCCAAGCCGCTGCTGGCCCAGTTTGGCGGGCGTGTGCGCGTGGCCGTGAGCGGTGGCGCGCCGCTGTCGCCCACGATTGCGCGCTGTTTTCTCGGCCTGGGCCTGCCGCTGATCCAGGGCTACGGAATGACCGAGACCTCGCCCGTGGTCTGCGCCAACACGCTGGAGGACAACCACCCGGCCACCGTGGGCCGCGCCCTGCCGGGCGTGGAAGTGCGCATTGGCGAGAATCGGGAACTGCAGGTGCGCGGGCCCTGCGTGATGCGGGGCTACTGGCAACGCCCCGAAGACACCGCCAAGACCTTCACAGACGACGGCTGGCTGCGCACCGGCGACCAGGCCGTGATCGAGGATGGGCGCGTGCGCATCCAGGGCCGCATCAAGGAAATCATCGTCACCTCCACCGGCGAGAAGATTCCACCGGCCGACCTGGAGCTGGCCATCACCGGCGACCCGTTCTTCACCCAGGTGTTTGTCGTGGGCGAAGACCGCCCCTTCATCGCCGCCGTGGCCGTCATCGAGCGTGGTGAATGGCAGGCCATGGCCCAGCGCCTGGGCCTGGATCCCGAAGATCCCAAGAGCCTGAACCACGCCGCCGCCGAGCGTGAAGCGCTGGCCCGCATCGAGAAACAGGTGGCCAGTTTTGCCCGCTATGCGGTCCCCCGTGCCGTGCACCTGGAACTGGAGCCCTGGACCATTGAGAACGGGCTGATGACGCCCACCCTCAAGCTCAAGCGCAACAACCTCATGGCGCGGTTTGAATCGCAGATTGCCGCCATGTACACCAAGCCCGCCGAGCGCTGGCAAGGCCGCAACAGCGCGGGGTGACCCCCAGCCCTTGACAAGCCGCCGCCTGAAAACCGTGGCTTTCCTTATCTCTGATCTGAAAATTAAATTATGTAAGTTACATTGAATTGATAAGAAGGAAGGCAAGAGCGCCCTGTCCGCGCTCTTGCCTTGCCCGCTTCAGGCAACGGCCAATGCCCTGCCGGCGGGCGCCATGCCGATCTCCTTGAACTCGCTGATCCTGAACGTGGCCACCGCCTGGGCCAGCACGCGGGCCTGTCGCTCCAGGCTGGCAGCTGCGGCGGCAGACTCTTCCACCAGGGCAGCGTTTTGCTGCGTGACCTGGTCCATCTGGGAGACCGCCTCGCTGATCTGTCCCAGGCCGCCGCTTTGCTCCACGCTGGCGGCCGAGATGGCCTCGATCAACGACGCCACTTCGCGCACCTGGGATTCGATGGCGTCCATGGCCTTGCCGGCTTCCCGGACCTGGTTGCCGCCCATTCGCACCGTCTCGGTGGAGGCCGTGATCAGCGCCTTGATTTCACGCGCCGCTGCGGCGCTGCGCTGGGCCAGGGAGCGCACTTCCCCGGCCACCACGGCAAACCCCCTGCCCTGCTCGCCCGCCCGCGCGGCCTCCACCGCTGCGTTGAGCGCCAGGATGTTCGTCTGGAAGGCGATGGAATCGATGACGCCCGTGATCTCGGCAATCTTTCCGCTGCTGGCCGAGATTTCGTCCATGGTGCCCACGACCCTGGCGACAGCGCCGCCGCCCACGCCCGCCACCTCCTTGGCGCGCACGGCCAGGGCGCTGGCCTGCCGCGCATTCTCCGAACTCTGGCCCACATTGCCTGCCAGCTGCTCCATGGAGGCCGCCGTCTCCTGCAGGCTGGAGGCCTGGTGTTCGGTGCGGCTGCTCAGGTCCTGGTTGCCTGCCGCGATTTGGCTGGATGCCGTGGTCACCGACTCCACCCCGCGCCGCACATCGCCAACGATGCTGGCCAGCGATTCGCGCATGGCGCTCATGGAGCGCAGCAGGTCGCCGACTTCGTCGCGCCCCGTGGCCTGGATCTCGGAAGCCAGATCGCCGTGCTCGATGTGCCGGGCCACCTCCACGGCGGACTTCAGGGGAACGGTGATGGAGCGCGTGACCACATAGCCCAGCGCCACGGCGAGGATGACAGCGGCCGCGACAAAGCCGTAGATCAGCATCTGCGACTGCGCCAGGACCTGGCGGGAGTCCGCATACACATCCTCGGATGCCTTGAGCTGCAGCTCCACCAGTTCGCCGATCTTGGCGCTGATGGGGTCTACGCTGGCATACAGCGCGCCATCGAACTCGTCCAGGCTGCCGGCCCTTTTTCCATCCAGCGTCTTGAGCCGCTGCAGCAGCCTGTCGATGCTCTGGTTGGCAGGTGCGAACAGCGCCTGCGCCTGGTTGGCCAGCACGGCCTCCTGCGAGGTCAGCTGTGTGGACGAATAGCTGCGCCAGGCCGCGTCGATCGCGGGCAGCGTGCCGGAAATGCTCGCCGCTGCCTCCTGCGCCGTGATCAGGCCGGCATTCGCCTTGTTGACCGTATCTATGACGTTGACGGCGTAGGCGTCCGCAATCTGCTTGAGCTGCTTGAGCGGAACCACGCGGTCCTGGTACATGGTCTGCGTGCCCGAGAACACATGGCCCAGCGCCCTTGCGCCGACGGCGCCCACGGCCATCAGGCAGATCAGCAGAACAAGAAAAACACCGGTAAGCCGGGTACCGATACGCACATCGCCGAGTTTTTTCATCGCAGATCCCTCTGTCCCCGTGACGCCATCGGTATAGGCCATCGCTATCGCATCCCGGCAGTCACATTGCTTGCCTTATCGGTAGCAACCGCCGGTTTCTTGAGAGTCAAAAATCAATAAGTTCCATAGGAGTTGCGACGCTCGCGGCTACCGCCCCGCAGGCAAGCCCCCTTCCCCATCCGTGTTGCAGAGCCAACCCTCTCAAAGTTCGAACAGCATTTTCATGTAAGTTACATTGAATGTCTTGAAAAACGGCCCGTGAAAACACGGGCCATCTCACTGGATCAGACGTAGACGTCGACCACGCCGCCCAGCCCGGGCGCCTTCCCGCCCTTCGATGGGGATTGCGATGGCGCCTCGGCGGCCTGCTGCTGCTCGCGCTGCTTGTCGAGCTGGGCCTGCTGCCTGGCGCGCATCAGCGCCTCGATCTGGTTTTGCACCATCATGATCTGCGTCTGCAGCAGCTTGGACTTCTGTTGCTTGGCCTTGGCGTCGATGTTCTCGGAGGCCACTTCCTTGAGCGCCTGCTGCAGCTCCTTGAGCTTGCGCTGCAACGCAGCGATGTCATTGCCGCCGGAAGATGAAGCGGCTCCCGAGGCGGAAGCCGAGGTGGAGGATGAGACTTGCATGCCCCATACATCGACCACTGGCGGGCGAACTGAAGGCCCAAAACGCCCCGCCCCACCCGCCATCACCCCAGCCAGTGCCGCAGCGCACCCGCCGATGCAATGCCGATCAGCACCGTCGGCAGAATGGGCAGCCGGCTGGCCGCCACCAGCGTCACCCCCAGGGCCAGCAGATCGGCCGGACGCTCGGACACAAACGCCGGGGCAATCACCGAGATCAGCACGCAGCCCGGCAGGCTTTCCATCACGTACTGCATGCGCGGGCTCAGCGTGCGCCCGCGCAGCAGCAGGTAGCCGATCACCCGCGTGAAATACGTGCTGCACGCCATGAGCACCAGCGTCAGCAAGGTTGTGGCTTCCATCGCTCAGCTCCTGGGCGCCAGCAAGGCCGCGCAGATCAGGCCCGAAACGGCGCCGGCCGCCACATACCAGGCGCCAGGCACCAGCTTGTAGACCAGGGCCGCCGTCAGCAGGCTCACCAGCCAGGGCCGGCAAGGCCTGACGCCCTTCCACATGCCGCGCAGCAGCACCAGAAACACGGCGGTGAACGCCATGTCGAAGCCGTACTGCTCCAGGTCGCCAATGCGCGGCCCCAGAAAGGCACCGGCCGCCGTGCACGACACCCAGGCCATGTACAGGCCTGCCGACACGCCCATGTAGTAAGGCAGGCTCACGCGCCGCGCGGCACTGCGCTGGGCGTCTGCCAGGGCCAACGCCCAGCTTTCGTCGCACATGAAGAACAGGGCCGGCAGCGCACGGCGCCTGGGCAGATGGCGCAGATAGGGCGCCAGCGCCGCACCCATCAGGATGTGCCGGCAATTGACCAGGAAGGACATGGCGACGATCAGCAGCACATGCGGCGGCGAGGTCCACAGCCGTATGGCCGTGAACTCCGAGCCGCCGCCGAAGTTCATCCCGGTCATGAGAGGAACTTCCAGCGGTGCAAGCCCCTTTTGCACGGCCTGGGCGCCCAGCACCAGGGCAAAGGGCACGAAACCCAGCATCACGGGAATCGCATCCCTGAAGCCGCGAAAGGCCTCGGAACTGCGGGAGACGGAATCTGCCGAAACGGCAGCGGGGGAAAGTGGAATGGATGAAGACATGGAGAGCGGCGATTGTCGGCCTGTGCCGCTGGAATTTGCTGCCGATTCATGCTTCCACCAGCCATTTCACAGATGTTTATGCCGATTTATTCGAACAACTGGAAATAATCTGCCGCACACAGGCTGATCAAAGCATTTCCATGGCTGGCGGCGCTCCTCGGATGGCCGCGCCTGCCCTCCAGGCATTTCACGAAACCCAACGGCCATTGGCTCCCGCCATGCTGCAGTGCGTCGCAAACGGCTGTGCCGGCCAGGGCGGCAGCGGGACCATGAAGCCCTCATTACTTCGCTTCACCTGAAAGGTTCCCCATGCGCACTTCCCACTTCACCCGCTTCATCGCCCCGGCCGTCCTCAGCCTGGGCCTGGCCGGCACCGCCCTCGCCCAGGAAGCCACGCCCTCGTCCACTGCTGCCCCCACCGACCTCAGCCGCGCCCAGGTGCTGGCCGACCTGGAAATGTGGCACCGCGCCGGACTCACCTATGTCTCGGACCGCGAGATCGATGTCCGCTCCACCGAATACCAGCGCGGCCTGGAGCGTTACCAGCAGTTGCGCGCCAGCCCCGCCTACCGCGAGGCCGTGGCCAGACTGGAGAAAGGGCATGCGGTGGCTCAAGACAAGTGAGCGTTGTCGGTGTGGCCGGTGGTCGAACAGGGGTCAGGAAGCCACCGGCCTGATGGAAAACCCTTGCCTCGTCCCCGGCACCCGCGAGCCATGCGGCCATTCGGTGTTTCTGC
Organism: Delftia sp. 11MD; assembly: GCF_050907895.1. Classification (NCBI taxonomy): domain Bacteria; kingdom Pseudomonadati; phylum Pseudomonadota; class Betaproteobacteria; order Burkholderiales; family Comamonadaceae; genus Delftia; species Delftia sp. 11MD. The sequence continues at coordinate 3,271,050 of NZ_CP194333.1, forward strand.
AATAATTGCCGCAACAATCATTGCTCAGTCAATCATTTCACTTGCAAGACACCATGACCCAGCCACCCCTGCCCAACGGCCTGCAGCCCTCGGACTTCTACAGCCCCGGCAGCTACACGCCCTTCGAGAGCGTGGGGTTCCTCATGCGCAAGGTGCTCAGCTCCATCCTCCAGCAGGCCGATGCGCAGTTGGCCGAGCATGAGCTGACCTATGTGCAGTGGCTGCCGCTGTACAAGCTGCTGCTGTGCAGCGACGCCACGAATGCCGGCATGGCACGTGACCTGGGGCTGGATCCGGCCTCCATCACGCGGGCGCTGGACCGGCTCGAATCCAAGGGCATGCTGCGGCGCGAGCGCTCCACGGTGGACCGGCGCGTGGTCAAGCTGGTGCTGACCGATGAAGGCCGCGCCATGGCGGCCAAGGTGCCGCAGGTGCTGTCCAGCGTGATGAATGCCCATATGGCCGGCTTCAGCCATGACGAGTCGCGCCAGCTGCTGGACATGCTGCGCCGCCTGCTGGCCAATGGCGATGCGATGCGCGCGCCGGAAGCTGCGCCGCCAGCCCCTGCGCCTGCCACGCCCGCGGCCTGACAGCGCCAGCCCCTTTTTCCGCCCCGGTTTCCGATTTCCTGATTCTTGACCCCCAACAGGCAGACCACCATGCCCAAATCCTTTGTTTCCGTGTCCGCCGCGCCCCGCCGCGTGGCCGCCGCAGCGGCCACCCTGTGCGCCGCGCTGGCCCTGGCCGGTTGTGCTTCCCAGGGCCCGGCCCATGAGCCGCTGGCCCGGCTGGGCGCCTCCGACCTGGGTCTGACGGCCCAGTCCGAGACAGGCGCCAATACCAGCCTGCCCGCCGCCGATTGGTGGAAGTCCCTGGGCGATGCCCAGTTGGACGGCCTGATCGCCCAGGCGCTGCAGGGCAGCCCCAGCCTGGCCATGAGCCGCGCCCGCTTCGACAAGGCTGCCGCCCTGGCCACGGCCACCAGCACGGCCACCGATGTGCGCGGCACGCTCGGCGTCGACGCCACGCGCCAGCGCTACAGCGCCAACGGCCTGGTGCCCGCACCCATTGCCGGCCATACCTACAACACCGGCAACCTGCAGGCCGGCCTGAGCTGGACGCCGGATTTCTTTGGCCGCCATGCGGCCGACCTGCAGGCCGCCCTGGGCCAGGCCCGCGCCGCCCAGGCCGACAGCGCCGCCGCTGCCAACCAGCTGGCCGCCCAGGTGGCGCGCAGCTATGTGGCGCTGGCCCGGCTGATTGCCCAGAAGGAGGTGGCCGGCCGCACGCTGACCCAGCGCCAGTCTCTGCTGGAGCTGAGCCAGCAGCGCACGCGCGCCGGGCTGGACAGCCAGGTGGAGCTGACCCAGGCCCAGGCCGGCCTGCCCGATGCCGGCACGCAGATCGAGATGCTGGACGAGCAGATCACGCTGGCGCGCCGCACCATCGCCGTGCTCTGCGGCCAGGCGCCCGAGGCGCAGCTGCAGCTGGCGCCCCGTCTGGCCGCGCTGCAGATCCTGGCCATGCCCGGCCAGTTGGGCGCAGACCTGCTGGGCCGCCGCCCCGACGTGGTGGCCGCACGCTGGCGCGTGGAGTCGGCAACGCAGGGCATAGAGAGCGCGCGGGCGGATTTCTATCCCGATATCAACCTGACGGCCTTCATCGGCCTCAATGCCGTCGGGCTGGACAACCTGTTCAAGGGCAGCTCGCGCCAGATGGGCGTGACGCCCGCGCTGCGCCTGCCCCTGTTCGACGGCAAGCGCCTGCGCGCCCAATTGCGCGGCACGCAGGCCGATCTGGACACCGCCATTGCCCAGTACAACGGCGTGGTGCTCGATGCGGTCAAGGAAGCGGGTGACGCCATCACGTCCGTGCAATCGCTGGTGCGCCAACAGCAGCTGCAGGCCGAGTCGCTGGAGAAGGCCGAACGCGCCTACGACTTTGCCGTGCAGCGCTACAAGGCCGGCCTGGCCAGCCAGGTGACGGTGCTGAACACCGAAACCCAGGTGATCACCCAGCGCCGCCTGGACGTGGACCTGCGCGCCCGTGCGCTGGACACGCGCGTGTCGCTGATGAAGGCCCTGGGCGGCGGCTGGACCGATGGCACGGATGCCGTGCAGGTCAGCCAGCACTGAGATCGCAACCCGCACAGGAACCCACCGCACTCTTGACCCTCCACCGGGCAGACCGCCAGCCAGCGTGACAGACCGCCAGCCCCCTGCCCCGGCCGCACAACCACATTCACAGATAACAAAGCGCCGAACACCATGACCGATACCAACAAGCAAGCATCCAATGCACCCGCTGCCGCAGCCTCGCCCGTGGCCAACCCGCAGGGCCGCCGCAAGGGCCTGACCATCGTGGCCGCCGCCGTCGCGGTGGCCGCCGTCGCCTGGGGCGGCTGGCACTGGATGGTGGCCCGCAACTACCAGACCACGGACAACGCCTATGTGGCGGGCAACGTGGTGCAGATCACGCCGCAGGTCGGCGGCACGGTGATCAGCATCGGCGCCGACGACACCGACTACGTCAAGCCCGGCCAGCTGCTGGTGCAGCTGGACTCGGCCGATGCCCTGGTCGCCCTGTCCCAGGCCGAGTCGCAGCTGGCCCAGACCGTGCGCCAGGTGCGCACGCTGTACGCCAACAATGCCCCCCTGGTCGCCCAGGTGGCCCAGCGTGAGGCCGATCTGGCCCGCCTGCAGGCCGATGCCGCCCGCGCCCGCGAGGATGTGGAGCGCCGGCGCCCGCTGCTGGCCACGGGCGCCGTGGGCAAGGAAGAGTTCGACCACGCCCAGTCCCTGGCCCGCACGGCCGGCAATGCCGCCTCGGCAGCCGAAGCCGCCGTGCGCGCCGCCAAGGCGCAGCTGACGGCTGCCGAAGCCCAGACCAAGGGCAGCAGCGCCGAAGAGCACCCCAGCGTGATCGCCGCCTCCGCCAAGGTGCGCGAGGCCTATCTGGCGCTGCAGCGCACGCGCCTGGTCTCGCCCGTGGAAGGCTATGTGGCCAAGCGCGGCGTGCAGCTGGGCCAGCGCGTGGCCTCGGGCGCTCCCCTGATGACGGTGGTGGGCCTGCACAACCTCTGGGTGGATGCCAACTTCAAGGAAAGCCAGCTGGCCCAGCTGCGCATAGGCCAGAAGACCGAGCTGACGGCCGATGTCTACGGCGACAAGATCAGCTACCACGGCACCGTGGTGGGCATGGGCGCAGGAACCGGCGCGGCCTTCTCGCTGCTGCCCGCGCAGAACGCCACCGGCAACTGGATCAAGGTGGTGCAGCGCGTGCCCGTGCGCATTGCGCTGGCGCCGGAAGACCTGGCACAGCACCCGCTGCGCGTGGGCCTGTCCATGGAAGTCAAGGTGGACGTGCGAGACCAGCAGGGCGAGGTGCTGGCAACGACCACGCGCAACGCACCCGTGGCCCAGACCTCCGTCTACGACATGGCGCTGCCGCAGGCCGAGGAGCGCATTGCCCATATCGTGGCGGGCCAGAACGTGGCACCGCTCAAGCAGTTGCCCGAGCTGCCGCCAGTGGCCATGGCCGAGGTGCAGGACAGGGCACAGGGCAAGGCGCCAGCCGCCGTGGCCTCCGCGCCGGTTGACGCGCAGGCCATGCAGACCAGGTAAGCAGGCATCGCTCCCCCGCCTTCCCAGAACCTACGCGGACTGCCTATGACTTCCTCTACCACCGCCGTGCCGGAGCCGGCGCCGCCGGTCGCCCCCTCGGCGCCGCCGGCCATGCCTGCACGGCCGGTCCCGCTCAAGGGCGCCCAGCTGGCCCTGGGTACGCTGGCCCTGTCGCTGGCCACCTTCATGAACGTGCTGGACTCGTCCATCGCCAACGTCGCCATTCCGGCGATTTCCGGCGACGTGGGCGTCAGCCCCAGCCAGGGCACCTGGGTGATCACCAGCTTTGGCGTGGCCAACGCCATCTCGGTGCCGCTCACGGGCTGGCTCACCCAGCGCTTCGGCGCCGTGCGCCTGTTCACCATGAGCGTGCTGCTGTTCGTGCTGACGTCCTGGCTGTGCGGCTTTGCCTCGTCGCTGGAGACGCTGGTGCTGTTCCGCGTGCTCCAGGGCCTGGTTGCCGGCCCCATGATCCCGCTGTCGCAGACGCTGCTGCTGTCCAGCTATCCCCCGGCCAAGGCCGGGGTGGCCCTGGCGCTGTGGGGGATGACCACCCTGGTGGCCCCCGTGGTCGGCCCGCTGCTGGGCGGCTGGATCACGGACAACATCTCCTGGCCCTGGATCTTCTATATCAACGTGCCGGTGGGCCTGCTGTCGGCCCTGATGACCTGGAGCATCTACCGCAGCCGCGAGACCCCCACGCGCAAGCTGCCCATCGACTCCGTGGGCCTGGCCCTGCTGGTGCTGTGGGTGGGCGCGCTGCAGCTGATGCTGGACAAGGGCAAGGAGCTGGACTGGTTCGCCTCGGGCGAGATCATCACGCTGTGCGTGCTGGCCATCGTGAGCTTCGTGGTCTTCCTGGTCTGGGAGCTGACCGATGCCCACCCCGTGGTGGACCTGCGCCTGTTCATGCGCCGCAATTTCGCGGCCGGCACGGTGGCGCTGTCGATTGCCTACGGCCTGTTCTTCGGCAACGTGGTGCTGCTGCCCCTGTGGCTGCAGCAGTGGATGGGCTACACCTCCACCACGGCCGGCATGGCACTGGCGCCGGTGGGCATCTTCGCCATCATCCTGACACCGCTGGTGGGCCGCAAGGTCACGCAGTGGGACCCGCGCAGGATGGCCACGGGCGCCTTCATCGTGTTCGCCCTGGTGCTGTGGATGCGCTCGCGCTTCACGGTGGAGACGGACTTCATGCATATCCTGGTGCCCACGCTGATCCAGGGCGCGGCCATGGCCTTCTTCTTCATTCCGCTGACCACGATCACGCTGTCGGGCATCTCGCCGGACCGTATCCCGGCCGCCGCCGGCCTGAGCAACTTCGTGCGGATCACGGCGGGCGCCATGGGCACCTCCATCGCCACCACGCTGTGGGAAAACCGCGCCGCGCTGCACCACGCCCATCTGACAGAAGGGCTGGTCCAGGGCCAGGGCGTGTTCGGCGTCACCCTGCAGGGGCTGCAGGCCGCAGGCCTGAGCCAGGCGCAGGCGCTGGCCCAGATCAACCGGCTGGTGGACCAGCAGGCCTACACGCGCGCCGCCGACGACATCTTCCTGGCGTCGTCCGTGCTGTTCCTGGTGCTGATCGTGCTGATCTGGATGACCAGGCGCCCCGCGGGCCATGCCGGCGGTGCCGAGGCGGCCGGCGCCCATTGATGACCAGCCTCCGGGCCATCACCACAAGGAGCTGCCTGCAGGGGCAGCTCCTTTTTTGTTTACATGACGACACGCAAGGCGCCTTGAACGGGGCCGCCAAGACCACCATCTCGACAGGGCTGCGCCATCGGTTCCATGATGGCGGCGGCCTGAACACCGACGGAGCACCGTGAAAACAACCCGCATCTTCCGCGCCCCGATTGCCGACTACTCCCAATCGCCCCAATCGTCGGCCGGGCGCTTTCGCAACATCCATCCCCGCCCGGCCAATGCCCCCCAGCCCGACGCCAAGGTGATGTGGGACTTCTTCTTCAACAAGCCCAAGGACACCGAGCCTGCGGCGCCCCTGCCCGTGCAGCGGCTCACCCCGGCCGACCTGGCCGCCGCGCCCGAGCGCAGCCTGTACCGCCTGGGCCACTCCACGCTGCTGATGAAACTGCGCGGCGGCTGGTGGATCACCGACCCGGTGTTTGCCGAGCGCGCCTCGCCCTTTTCCTTCATCGGCCCCAAGCGCTTTCATGCGCCGCCCATCGCCCTGCATGAACTGCCCGCGCTGCGCGGCGTGGTGCTCTCGCACGACCACTACGACCATCTGGACCGTGCCACCATCCGCGCCCTGGCGCCCCGGGTCGACTTCTTCCTGTGCACGCTGGGCGTGGGCGACCGGCTCATGGCCTGGGGCGTGGCCCCCGAGAAGGTGCGCCAGTTCGACTGGTGGCAGGACGTGCAGGTGGACGGCCTGCGCTTCACGGCCACGCCGGCCCAGCATTTCTCGGGCCGGGGCCTGCGCGACGGCAACCGCACGCTGTGGGCGTCCTGGGTCATCGAGGACCTGGCAAGCGCCGACACGCTGCGTGTCTTCTTCAGCGGCGACGGCGGCTATTTCGACGGCTTTGCGGAAATCGGCCGGCGCTTCGGCCCCTTCGACCTCACGCTGATGGAGACCGGCGCCTACGACCCGCACTGGCCCTATGTCCACATGCACCCGGCCCAGACCGTACAGGCCCACCGCGACCTGGGCGGACGCTGGCTGCTGCCCATTCACAACGGCACCTTCAGCCTGGCCATGCATGCCTGGTGGGACCCCTTCGAGCGCGTGCTGGCCCTGGGCGCCGAGCACGGCATTGCCGTGGCCACGCCCATGATGGGCGAGCGCGTGGACCTGGCCGCCCCCCATGCAGGCGAGCGCTGGTGGCGCGCCCTGGTATCTGAGGTCACGCAGGACGGAGCCGCGCCGGCACCCCGGCCCCAGCCGCGATAAACGCGTTTTTGCTGCATTGCGTCATCGGCCTACGCGGACCGGCATGCATCTGGCTAAAGTGGAACCGGCAAGTGGATCTGGCAGGTAGATCCGGCAAATGGATCCAGAGCTTCAGGAGCGCAAATGGCAAACCGCAAATCTTCCAAGGCTGCTTCGGTGGCCCGTCAGGCCACCGATCTGGCCATTGCCGCGCCGCAGGTGGTGGCGCACAGGCTCACCCGCATGGCGCTGGCCGGGGCCAATCCCTCCGCACGGGACCGGCGCGAATTCACGCGCATGGTGTCCGAGAAACAGACAGCCTTCCACCAATCCTGGGCCGCCATGGGCCTGCAGTCCATGGTCGCCAGCCAGGCCCTGATGCAGGCCTGGATGCGCATGTGGTGGATGCCCTGGAGCGCCTCCACCTGGAATGGGGGTGCACTGGCATCGCAGGCCTCGCAATGGAGCAACGCCATGTGGGGCGTGGTGGGCAAGGGCATGGCGCCCGTGCACCGCACTGCAGTGGCCAACGCCCGGCGCCTGGCGCGCGGCTGATCCACCCATATCAAACCCGCTTCATTGACTGGAGCGGCACGGCGCGGCAGGGCTGATGCGGGGGCGAGGTTCAGGTATCCTCGCGGCCTTCGTTCCGTTTTGCTGCGCTGCCGCATTTCCAGGCATGGACTCCATGCAGAGACTGAAAACACGGCCGCGGCAGGCGGATTTCCCCCTTTCTGCCATCGCTTTGCCAGTCTTCCCCGGAGTTCTCTGATGACACACAAGGCCCCGCCAACCGGCCAGGGCCTGCACGGTCAAGACGACCTGCAGCGCAATCTCACCAACCGCCACATCCAGCTCATCGCCATCGGCGGTGCCATCGGCACGGGCCTGTTCATGGGCTCGGGCAAGACCATCAGCCTGGCGGGTCCGTCCATCGTCTTCGTCTACGCCATCATCGGCGTGATGCTGTTCTTCGTGATGCGGGCCATGGGCGAGCTGCTGCTGTCCAACCTGCAGTACCGATCCTTCATCGATTTCTCGGCCGATCTGCTGGGGCCCTGGGCGGGCTTCTTCACGGGCTGGACGTACTGGTTCTGCTGGATCGTCACGGGCATTGCCGACGTGATCGCCATCTCGGCCTACTCGCAGTTCTGGTTCCCGGACCTGCCCCAGTGGGCCCCGGCCATTGCCTGCGTGGGCCTGCTGCTGGGCCTGAACCTGCTGACGGTGAAGCTGTTCGGCGAGATCGAGTTCTGGTTCGCCATGATCAAGATCGTGGCCATCGTGGCCCTGGTGGCAACGGGGCTGTACATGGTGGGTGCCGCCTTCGTCTCGCCTGCGGGGCGTGCGGCCAGCCTGTCCAACCTCTGGAACGACGGCGGCATGTTCCCCAACGGGATGATGGGCTTTTTCGCGGGCTTCCAGATCGCCGTGTTCGCCTTCGTGGGCATCGAGCTGGTGGGCACCACGGCCGCCGAGGCCAAGGACCCCGAGCGCACGCTGCCGCGCGCCATCAACTCCATTCCCGTGCGCATCATCGTGTTCTACGTGCTGGCCCTGATCGCCATCATGGCCGTCACCCCCTGGCGCGACGTGGTGCCGGGCAAGAGCCCGTTCGTGGAGCTGTTCGTGCTCGCAGGCCTGCCGGCCGCTGCGGGCGTGATCAATTTCGTGGTGCTGACCTCGGCCGCCTCGTCGGCCAACAGCGGCGTGTTCTCCACCAGCCGCATGCTCTACGGCCTGGCGCTCAAGGGCGATGCGCCCAAGTCCTTCCACCGGCTGTCGCGCAGCAGCGTGCCCTCGCGCGGGCTGCTGTTTTCCTGCACCTGCCTGCTGGCCGGCGCCTTCCTGATGTGGGTGGTGCCCGACCTGGTGGAGGCCTTCACGCTGGTGACCACGGTATCGGCCATCCTGTTCATGTTCGTGTGGTCGCTGATCCTGCTGTCGTACATGGCCTACCGGCGCCAGCGCGCGGCCCTGCATGAGGCTTCGCGCTACAAGATGCCGGGCGGCGTGGCCATGTGCGGGGCCTGCCTGGCGTTCTTTGCGGCCATCCTGGGCCTGCTCACCCTGCAGGCCGACACGCGCCAGGCGCTGGTGGTGACGCCGGCCTGGTTTGCCCTGCTGGCCATTGCCTACCAGTTCGTGCGCCGCCGGGCATCGAGCCAACCCTCGGGCAGCTGCGCTGAGCCTTCCAGCGCCCTGCCGGGCGCCGTGGCCAAGCCGCGCTGACCTGGTTTCTGGCCGCCCCCTGCGCTCCGGGGCGGCCTTTGCACGGAGGTGCCGCACCCCGTGCTTTCTCTCAGTGCCCTGCCGACCCCCGTCATTTTGTGCACCAGACTTGTGCACAACGCCTCAGGCGTGTCCAGCGATTAGATAACGCGTGAACAAAAAACAACTGTCTTTACGTGAAGAGAAAGATGTAGATACAAATCGTTATCATTCGCACCTTGATTTTTAACCCATACGGAACTTTACAAAGATGGTCAAAATCTCGGTGCTCCGCCCTCTTCCACTTTGCGCTGCCCTGGCATGCACAGCCATGGCCCATGCCCAGTCAGCCGACAGCAAGGCCGACACGTCCTTGTCCACGGTGGTGGTGACCGCCTCGGGCACGGCCGTGGACATCAAGGAGGCGCCGGCCAGCATCAGCGTGATCACGCGGGAAGACATCGAGCGCAAGCCCGTCACCAGCATCGGCGAGCTGCTGTCCACCATTCCCGGCGTGACAGGCGGCCTGTCGGGCACGGGCGCCCAGTCCAAGATCAAGCTGCGCGGCCTGCCCGAGAAGTACACGCTGATCCTGGTGGACGGCAAGCGCCAGGGCAACTCGGCCGGCATCAACTACCGCGACGACCTGGGCTCGCAGGACCTGGACTGGATCTCGCCCGAGATGATCGAGCGCATCGAGGTGGTGCGCGGCCCCATGTCCTCGCTGTACGGCTCCGACGCCATGGGCGGCGTGATCAACATCATCACGCGCAAGATCGGCAAGCGCTGGAGCGGCTCGACCACGCTGAACTACAGCAAGCCCTCCGACGGCGACCGCGGCGACACGCGCCAGCTGGGCTTCAACATCAGCGGCCCGCTGTCCGACAAGTTCGGCCTGCGCCTGGGCGGCAACTACACGGACCGCGCTGCCGACGAGGGCACGGGCGGCTTCCCGGGCACCTACCAGTCCACGGCCGGCTCGCGCAAGCAAAACCTCAACGCCCTGCTCAACTGGCAGCTCACGCCCGACCAGGTGATCGGCATCGAGGCCGCGCAAGGCATCCAGCGCGCCACGGGCTCCGATCGGTTGGTGAATGGACGCCCCGTGGTATCGCAATGGGGCCTGAGCAAGCTGGAGCAGACCAAGTTCGGCCTCAGCCACGATGGCCGCTGGGGCGACATGACCTCCAAGCTCAACCTCGTGCACAACAAGTACGAGGACAAGGGCGACACCATCGGCAACAACTCCAAGGAAACCACGCTGGACGGCCGCATCGACAAGCCCCTGAAGCTGTGGGGCCTGGACCAGGCCATGACGCTGGGCATGCAGTGGCGCCGCGAGTCGCTGGACAACCGCGATACCATCGGCCTGGCGCCCATCGACTACGCGGGGCGCCCGGTCTCGGGCTCGGGCCTGAGCGCCACCACCTGGGCGCTGTTCGGCGAGGACCAGATCTTCCTGCGCGACAACCTGGCGCTGACGCTGGGCCTGCGCATGGACCACCACCAGAAATACGGCAACAACTGGAGCCCGCGCGCCTACCTGGTCTACCACCCGGCATCGGAGTGGACAGTGCGCGGCGGCGTCTCGCGCGGCTTCCGTGCGCCCAACCTGAAGGAAAACTCGGCCAGCGCCGCCACGCAATCCGGGGGCAACGGCTGCCGCAGCCTGTCCGGCATGGGCTGGACCAGCACCAGCGTGAATGCCGACGGCACGCGCGGCTGCTACATGGCCGGCAACCCCGACCTGCAGCCCGAGACCAGCACCAACTTCGAGCTGGGCACCAGCTGGGACCGCAATGGCTGGGCCCTGGGTGCCACCTACTTCCACACCAACTTCAAGAACAAGATCGACTACCAGCCGCTGGGCTTCTACAACGGCTTCTGGTGGACCCGCATGGCCAACGCCCAGCGTGCCCGCACGCGCGGCCTGGAAGGCTTCGTGAACGTTCCCCTGGCCAAGGGCCTGACCTGGAACACCAACATCACCAAGATGTTCGAGTCCAAGAACCTGAGCACGGGCGCCTCGCTGCTGGCCGTGCCCGAGCTGTCCATCTACTCGTCGCTGCAGTGGCAGATCCGCCAGGGCTGGTCGGCCATGTTCAGCGCCCGCCACGTGGGCAAGGAAGTCGTGACCACGGGCACGGCCACCACCTTCGCCAAGGCCTACACGACGTTCGACGTGTCCATGAACTACAACGTCACCGACTCGATGACCCTGCGCGCCGGCATCATCAACCTGACCGACAAGGAAACCCGCACCATCGGCGCCAACTACGACAACGGCGGCCGTACCTACTTCGTGGGGATGACGGCCAGGTTCTGATGGCGCGGTTCTGATAGCGCGTTATCGGCCCTTGCGCTGACCCAGACAAAGCGCCCGTTGTGACGGGCGCTTTTTTCATGGCGAGGAACAGGGCCTCACTCCCAGATGCCGCCCTGCGCAGGGGGCTTGCGCGCCAGCAATTCCTCGTCTGTCAAGGGCCGGCCTGTCCAGACATTCACCTTAGAGGCCCCGGCCGCGCTGCCCAGCTCGCGCAAGGCCCTCAGCTCCACCTGGGTGAACCCGCCCTCGGGGTCGCCCAGCGGATGGATGACGATGTGCGGGGAGGCCGCCAGCCAGCCCCCGGCTTGCATGCGCCTGAGCTGGTACTTGAGCAGATGCTCGGCCAGCACGAAGTCCGATATCAGCGAGCGCGGATGCGCGAACGGATTGACGACTTCCGCAGGCTCCGATGCAGCCGCAAGCCTGGCCTGCGGGCCGGCCGCGAGAATCCGGCGCCGGGGCGGCGGACTCAGGGCCAGCTCGGGAACCTCCGACAGGGTCTGGCCCGTTTTCGGATTTGTCAGCGTCAGGCGCTCGGGAGAAATCTGTACGTAGATGAGTGGCAGGAAGGCAGAGAGCATGGACATCCATCAATCGATTTTCTGAACCGCGGTCTGGCCCGGCAGCAAGGCCCGGCCATCCCCGTCGCGCGGCAGCATGGGCTCGACAGGCAGGCCGCTGTGGCGGTCCAGCAGCAGCGAATGTGCCTCGCCGGGCGCAAACAAATGGCCTTCGCCCCATTGCCGCAAGGCCACGATGACGGGGAACAGGTCCAGCCCCCGGGCCGTCAGCACATATTCCAGGTAGGCCGAGCCTTCGGCGGCCGGTCGAGTTTCGAGGATGCCGGCCTCCACCAGCCGGCGCAGCCGGTCGGCCAGGATATTGCGGGCCACGCCCAGGCTGCGCTGGAAATCGCCAAAGCGGCTGATGCCATCGAAGGCATCGCGCACGATGAGCAGCGACCAGCGGTCGCCGATCACATCCAGGGAGCGGGCCACCGGACAGGGCTGCGGCGTGTCAGGACGGATGTCTTCTTTCATGCGGCTATTTTGGTTGCATTTCAAAACTGGTTCAACTAGCATCCAACCAGTTTTATTTTGCAACTGGATTTAACCCATGAACGCCTTCCCTGCCCCGGACACGGTCCGCATGCCGCGCAGCCTGGTGCTGCTGTTCGCCGCTGCCAGCGGCCTGAGCGTGGCCAATGTCTACTACGCCCAGCCGCTGCTGGAGGCGCTGGCGGCCGACTTCGGCATCAGCCATGCGGCCGTGGGCGGGGTGGTCACGGCCACGCAGGCCGGCTGCGCGCTGGCACTGCTGCTGCTGGTGCCGCTGGGCGACCGGCTGGAGCGGCGGCGGCTCATGCTTTTGCAGTTGCTGGGCCTGGTGCTGGCCCTGGCGGCCGTCAGCACCGCGCGTTCGGCCGTTCTGCTGCTGGCGGGCATGCTGGCCGTGGGCCTGCTGGGCACGGCCATGACGCAGGGGCTGATCGCCTATGCGGCCAGCGCCAGCCAGGCGCATGAGCGCGGGCGCGTGGTGGGCGCAGCCCAGGGCGGGGTTTTCATCGGCCTGCTTTTGGCGCGCGTGTTTGCCGGTGCCGTGGGTGACGTGGCTGGCTGGCGTGGCGTCTATGCCTGCTCGGCCCTGCTGATGCTGGCCCTGGCCTGGCCCCTGTGGCGGCAACTGCCCCGGCTGGCGGTGCCCTCCCCCGTGCCCGGCTACACGCAATTGCTGTCATCCATGCTCCAGTTGCTGCGCCAGGACCGCATGCTGCGCACGCGGGGCATGCTGGCCCTGCTGATGTTTGCCACCTTCAATATCTTCTGGAGCGCCCTGGTCCTGCCGCTGAGCGCACCGCCCTACAGCCTGTCGCTCACGGCCATCGGCGCCTTTGGCCTGGCCGGCGTGGTGGGCGCACTGGCCGCGGCCCGTGCCGGCCACTGGGCCGACCAGGGTTTCGCGCAGCGCACCAGCCTGGGCGCGCTGGTGATCCTGCTGCTGGCCTGGGCGCCGATTGCGCTGCTGGAACAATCGCTGTGGGCGCTGGTCGCCGGCATCGTGCTGCTGGACCTGGGCGGCCAGGCCCTGCATGTGACCAACCAGAGCCTGATCTTTCGCAGCAACCCGCAGGCCCACAGCCGGCTGGTGGGGCTGTACATGCTGTTCTATGCCGTGGGCAGCGGGCTGGGCGCGCTGATTTCCACCAACGCCTACGCGCGGTTTGGCTGGCACGGCGTCTGCGTGGCGGGGGCGGCGTTCAGCCTGGCGGCCCTGGTGTTCTGGGCCATGACGCGGGAGACGGCTGCCCAGGCCAGCGTTCCCGCCTAGACCCGGCTCACCAGCTCCGAAGGCACCCGCCCCAATGCCTTGCGGAACATGGTGGAAAACGCGCTGGGGCTGTCATATCCCAGCTCCAGCGCCACCTGGGTGACCGATGCGCCCGCAGACAGCCGCGACACCGCTGCCAGCAGGCAGGCCTGCTGGCGCCAGGCGCCAAAGGCCATGCCTGTGTGCTGCTGGAAAAACCGGCTGAAGGTGCGCAGGCTCTTGTTCAGCGCCTGTGCCCAGTCCTGCGGCGTGGCGCGGATGCTGGGCTGGGCCAGGAACTGCTTGCACAGGGCGGCCAGCTTTTCGTCGCGGGGAATGGGCGCGAACAGCGGCAGGCTGCGGGCCGAGGCCAGCTCGTGCAGCACCAGCGTGACCAGGGCGCCGTCGCGGCCCGCTTCGTCGTACAGCGCCGGCAGGTCGGCGCAGGACAGCAGCAACTGGTGCAGCAGCGGGGTGACGACCAGGGCCTCGCAATGCACACCCGGGCGGGGCGCAGCAGCCGGTTCGATGTACAGGCTGCGCGTGCTCACGCCCTGCATGCGCACGCTGTGCGGCTTGCTGGCCGGAATCCACACGCCGCTGTAGGGCGGGATGGTCCAGGCGCCGTCGTCGGTTTCCACTTCCATCAGCCCGCTCATCCCGTAGAGAAACTGGGCACGCCGGTGGCTGTGCGTGGGCAGCAGCGTGCCAGGCGTGTAGTCGGTGCCGATGGCCAGCACATCGCGCGCCACGGCGTCCACGGAATGCAGCGGAATGTTGAGCATGGGAATGTCCGGAAAACAGCCAACAGGCTTTGGCAGGAATTCGAGGATTATTGACCTATCCGCGAAAGCAGGCCAAACCGCGGCATCCTAAGGTTCAGTCCTTGCTCGTTTTTTCCAAAGGACTGTCTGTGTTCCCTCTCCTGCTGCTGGCTTTCGGTGTGCTTGCCGGCGTGACCACCGTGCTCTTCGGCTTTGGCGGCGGCTTCGTGGCCGTTCCGCTGCTTTATGCGCTGCTGACCTCCATCCACGGCGCGGACTCCGCCGTTGGCCAGGCTGCCATGCACATTGCCGTGGCCACCTCCACCTGCGTGATGATTTTTGGCGCCTCCATGGCCACGCTGCGCCAGCACCGCGCGGGCGCCCTGCCCTGGGATCAGGTGCGGCCGCTGGCCGGCTTCATCGCGGCCGGCGCCGTGGCAGGCGCGGCGGCCGCCACCTGGATCAGCGGGGAATGGGTGCGCTGGGCCTTCATCGCCTACCTGGCCCTGACCATCGCCGACGCGCTGCTGCGCCCGGGCTTCGTGCACGGCACCACCGCCGGCATGCAACCAATGGGCCGGCGGGCGGCGGCCACGGCGGGCTTGGCCATTGGTGCGATCGCGGCCTTCCTGGGCGTGGGCGGCAGCGTGATGACCGTGCCGCTGATGCGCCGGCGCGGCGCCAGCATGGCGGCGGCCACGGCCATGGCCAGCCCGCTGTCCCTGCCCATGGCCGTGGCGGGCACCGCTGCCTACATGCTGGCATCGCGGGGCGCGGGGCTGGGCCCCTGGCATGTGGGCTATGTGGACCTGCAGGCCTTTGCGCTGCTGACGGCCGGATCGTGGACCGGCATCAGGCTGGCGGCCCCGCTGATCGGCCGCATTCCCGATGCCCTGCATGCCAAGGCCTACCTGGCCCTGCTGGGCCTGGTGCTGCTGGTCATGATCGTGGCCTGAGCGCTGCGCTCAACCCTCCTGGAAGATCGCCTCGATCCGGGTCTCGAACACCCGGGCAATGGCGAATGCCAGCGGCAGGCTGGGGTCGTAGCGACCCGTCTCGATCGCATTGACGGTCTGGCGCGACACGCCCAGCAGGTCCGCCAGCGCAGCCTGGCTCCAGCCGCGCTCGGCGCGCAGTTCACGGATGGTGTTTTTCATCGCCGGGCCGCCTCTGCAGCGCGGCTCATCGGCTGCGCAGCCAGTGGGCCACCGAGGCAGCCACCCAGAGCGCACCCATCAAGGGCCACACCATGAACATGCTGAGCTTGGGAAACCCTGCCATTTCCAGGAATCCGTAGGTGAAGGTGAGGCCCGCCGTGCCCGCCGCTGCAATCGCCAGCTGCTCCAGCATGGACTTGCGCAGGAACTCGTCGGTATCCCGCACCAGGCGCACGATGGCCCGCACGGCCAGCGCAAACGCCAGCATGGGGCTGAGCAGCACGGCCGTGCGCGGGGCCCCGGCCTGCATGTCGGCGCTGAGCAAAAGCGCCCCCACCAACAGCGCCATGTGGAGCAGCAGCGCAAATCCCAGCTCCTTCTGGTAGCGGCGGTTGGTGACCGTTGTTTGATTCATGGAAGTCTCTCGCAATGTGTAAAGGATGCTTGACATTGTGCGATGCCACCCGCGGGCATGTCAAGCAAGCTTTACATCGGCACTGAACGCCCCGCCGTACAATCGCCGCCGTTGGTGCCAGCAGCCCCAGGGGCTGCGGTTAAACGGGAAACATGGGGCGGCCAGATAAAGCCGCCCGCATGTACTGCCCCCGCAACAGTGAGTGAAACGCCGCGTGCATGGCACCGGCCCCCGCCAAACCCGTGCCACTGGGCGTACAGCCCGGGAAGGCCTTGGCGAGTGCGTCACCAGTCTGGATACCGGCCAACAGGCGGCCGGCCGCGCATGCAGCGCAGCCGGTCTTTGTGGTTTCCGTGCCGGCGGGGTCGCTGGCGCGCAACTGGCTCGCATCCATGCACACCCTCGCCCTCGCGCGCGCCCCTGGCGCCGCTCTTCGCTCGCCCTCGGCGTTCCCCGTACTGCGCACGTTGTCTGCCCTGGCTGCGGCCTCACTGCTGGCCTGCCAGGCCCAAGCACAGGTACAACAGGCACAACAGGCGCAGCGCGCACAGGCCTCCCAGCTCGATACCGTGGTCGTCACCGCCTCGCGCAGCGAGCAGTCCCTGCGCACCGTCACGGCCGACATGACCGTGATCGACGCCGAGACCATTGCCCGCAGCGGCGCCACGGGCGTGGCCGACCTGCTGGTGCAGGTGCCGGGCGTGCAGATCAACCGCAACGGCGGGCCGGGCCAGGTCACTTCGGTCTACCTGCGTGGCACCAGCAACCAGCACACTGCCGTATTCATCGACGGCGTGCGCTACAGCTCGCAGGAGCTGCAGGGCGGCGCGGTCTGGTCCACCCTGCCGCTGGCGCAGATCGAGCGCATCGAAGTGCTGCGCGGCCCGGCCGCCGCCATCTATGGCTCAGACGCCATGGGCGGCGTGATCCAGATCTTCACCAAGCGGGCGGACGGCCAGACCCGCGCCTATGCCGAGGCCGGCATAGGCAACCAGGGCACCAGCAAGCTGGCCACAGGATTCCAGGGCGGTGCCAACGGCTTCACCTACGGGCTGAACCTGGCGGACGAGCGCAGCGACGGCTTTGACGTCTACCCCGGCAACACCTTCTCGCCCAACCCGGACAAGGATGGCTACAGCAACACCTCGCTGGGCCTGAACGCGGGCTACAAAACGGGCATCCACCAGATCGATGCCAGCCTGCTGCACAGCCGCCTGCGCACGCACTACGACCAGAGCCCGCCGCCTTTCGACGACTACGACGTGGTCAAGAACACCACCGGCAGCCTGCGCTGGCAGGCCGGCTGGAACGCCATGTACAAGAGCGTGGTCCAGATCTCCCATACCGACAGCCAAAGCGACCGCCACACCCAGTCGCCCGAAAGCGCCAAGGGCCGCTCCACCAACTACCTGCTGCAGAACCTGTTCACGCTGGGCCAGCACCGTTTCAACATCGACCTGGAGCGCCGCGAGGACAAGCTGGACACCCAATACGCCTGGACGCAGAACACCGACAGCCGGCGCGTGCAGAACTCCCTGTCGGCCGGCTGGCGCCTGACCGAGGGCCGCCACCAGTTCGACGCCAACCTGCGCCACGACCAGGTGCGCGACCAGCAGAACAAGACCACGGGCGGCCTGGGCTACGGCCTGCAGATCGACGAGCGCTGGCGCTGGGTGGCATCGGCCGGCACGGCCTTCAGAACGCCCACGCTGTACGAACGCTTCACGGGCCAGGCGGCGGCCGACCTCAAGCCCGAAAGCAGCACCAACGTGGAAACGGGCCTGCACTATGCGGCCGGTGCCAACCGCCTCTCGGCCGTGGTCTACCGCAACAAGTTCAAGAACCTCATCACCTACGACTGGAACAGCGCCGTTCCCTGCAACTGCTACCGCAACTGGCAAAGCGTGGAGACCACCGGCCTGACGCTGGCGGGCAGCACGCGCCTGGGCAGCGCCAATCTGGGCGCCTCGCTGGACTTCATGAACCCCGAGAACCTGGAGACCGGCAAGCTGCTGCCCTACCGCTCCAAGCGCATGCTCAAGCTCAACGCCGACACCCAGGCTGCCGGCTGGACGCTGGGCGGCGAAGCGCAGCTGTACAGCGGCCGCTATGCCGACGAGGCCAACACCTTCAAGCTGGGCGGATACGGCGTGGTCAACCTCTACGCCCAGCGCCAGCTGACCAGGCAATGGACGCTGCTGGCCCGTGTCAACAACATCGCCGACCGCGACTACGCCCCCACGCGCGGCTATGCGAACGCAGGCCGTACTGTGTTCGTCAGCGT
This sequence comes from Delftia sp. 11MD, assembly GCF_050907895.1. NCBI lineage: Bacteria > Pseudomonadati > Pseudomonadota > Betaproteobacteria > Burkholderiales > Comamonadaceae > Delftia > Delftia sp. 11MD. The sequence goes on from NZ_CP194333.1 coordinate 3,289,033, forward strand.
GCGCTGGACTCCCCTGCCCTGACCGCCATGCACCTGCTTGTGCGCCTGCTTTCGCGCCTGCCCCGCATCCTGCTGCTGACCGCCGTCCTGGCCTGCGCGGGCGGCACGGGCAACGCCTTTGCGCAAAAGGCGGCGGATGCGGGAACGGGCGGGGCAACCACCGCCTACGCCGTCACAGACATGCGCGGGCGGCAGGTGCGCCTGGAGCGGGTGCCGCAGCGCATCGTCTCGCTACTGCCCTCGCTGACCGAATCGCTGTGCGCGCTGGACGCCTGCGAGCGCATCGTGGGCGTGGACGAGTTCTCCAACCACCCGGCGCGCGTGGCCGCCCTGCCCAAGCTGGGCCACACTTTTGCCCCGCTCGTCGAGGCCACCGTGCGGCTCAGGCCCGACGTGGTGCTGATGGCGTATTCCGCACCCGTCATCGCGCAGCTGGAGCGCTTCGGCATTCCGGTGCTGGCGCTGGACGCCAACGACATGGCGCAGCTGGAGCAGGTACTGCACAAGCTCGACCAGCTGCTGCAGGTGCAGCGCGCCAACGCCCTGCTGGCGCGCATGCAGGCCCAGGTGGACCAGCAGGCCAAGGCGCTGGCTGCGCACGCGCCCGCCGGGCAGAAGGTGTATTTCGAGGTGGACGCCACGCCTTATGCGGCGGGGCCGGACTCCTTCATAGGCCAGCTGCTGCAGCGCCTGGGCGCGCGCAATGTGCTGCCGCCCAACCTGGGGCCCTTCCCCCGCATCACGCCCGAATACGTGCTGCGCCAGCAGCCCGAACTCATCATCCACACGCCGCAGACGCCATCGGCCAGCTTTTCCACCCGCCCCGGCTGGAGCCGCATGCCCGCCGTGCGCTCGGGCCGCATCTGCGCATTGGACCTGGTCGAGACGGACGTGGTCTCCCGCCCCGGCCCGCGCCTGGGCGAGGCGGCGCGGGCGCTGGCCCGCTGCCTGGAGATGCGGGGCACGGCGCCGCGTTGACTTCGCTGGCCTGCTTGGCCCGCTTGGCCGATGGCCCTGCCTACTCCAGCACCACGGCCGTGCCGCTGGCAGACACCATCAACATGCCGTTGCCCTGGCCCAGCACTTCGTAATCCAGGTCCACCCCCACCACGGCATTCGCGCCCAGTTCCTGGGCGCGTTCCTCCAGCTCCTTGAGCGCAATCTCGCGCGCCCGCTGCAACTCGCGCTCATACGTAGCCGAGCGCCCGCCCACGATGTCGCGCAGCCCGGCAAACAAGTCCTTGAACACATTGGCGCCCAAAATCGCCTCGCCCGCAACCACGCCGCAGTAGCGGGTGATGCGGCGGCCTTCGATCTGGGGGGTGGTGGTGATGATCATTGAAGCTCCTGGGTGTTGGTGATGGGAGTGCCGAGCTTTCGCCACTCGGCCGGACTAGCTGTGAACCGTCAAGCGATTGTTTGGAGATTTGATCCTAGACACGGAGCGACTTGGCCGCTGCTGCGGTGCAGTCTGTGCCAGTTGTAATGATGCTGTCAGCTCGCCAGGGCATTGGTCCGCTCAGCCGAGTTCTGGCACGTCCATCCATCGGACTTGCCTACTATCGCTGCCCGCGTCTGTTCAAGCCCCATCACCACCCGCCCTCTTGCCTTTCCGGATTTGATCGCCACCGGCAGCCGGCTCAACCAATGCCCGTTTGGCCCCAGCGACGTGACGCGCAGGTTGGACAACTGGCGCGATGTGGGCAAGGGTTTCATGGAAAGTACACGAATGCACTCATCGAGCTGAGCCGCAGAGGAAAAACGCAGTACATGCGTCCCGAACTCCACACAGAGAACGGCAAAGCCCTTGTGGGGAATGTGAGGAGGTGCCGAGGGCAGGTAACGGCTGGCGCGGCACCAGAGCCCAACATCTTGCTCGACATGCACCCAGTAGGCCATGGGTTCGGCACGCCAGTCCTCAACGAATTCGATCCAATGGCGGGGCGCTGGCACAGGCCGTCTCCTTCAGAGGTATTCAAGAGGCGGATTGTGTCGCAAAGTACGGCGCGATTTGCCTTGGTGCCCGCCATCACGCAGGGCCGTAGATGGCCCAAGTACGTACATTCATGGTTCCGGCACACAGTCGCCAGTATTCATGGCAGGACCATCCCATGCGCACCAATGAGTCAAAAATCCTGGCGAAAGCCATATACGAGATCCGTCTTCTCCTGAGCGGATATCTGGGAAGCAACGTGGATGCGGATCCGAGCGTACGGATCGCAGCGCACCTGGCCTATGCCCTGCACAACGATGCATTGGCCGTGCTGGAGGGAAATGGCTTCAGCGCCGACGAAGCGCTGAAGCGGGTGGCGGCCGTGGACTCGCTTCTAGGAGTCGAAGCGGGGAGTGAATTCGTCCGCAGCTTGGAAGCTTAGGGCTGCCTTGCCAGGCCGGTACAACGCGGGATATTCCATCTGGCGTGATCGCTGCGGCCGTGCCGTGCCGGGTGGTGCGGGCGCGAGCCACCGAGGATAGGGCCGTCCTTTTCATGCCTGGCGCAGCTTCCACATGACGGCAGCAGTGCCCCATGCCTTCCTCGCCTGCCTTTTGTCGCCCGGCATGACCCTGAAGACAGGCATGTCTCGCCCGAACAGCCCCATAATCTGGCTTCAAAAATTTCGCACCCCTATGACACAGTCCCTCAAAGAACTCCTTGCGGCCAAGGCCGCGCTGGACATGGAAATTGCCAAGGCCCGCACCTCGGCGGCCGACGCAGCCCTGTCCAAGGTCCAGAAGCTGGTGACCGATTTCGGGTTCACCCAGCAGCAAGTGTTCCCCTACATCCCAGCAAAAACCAGCGCGCCGGCGAAGTATCGCGATCCGTCTACAGGAGCAACGTGGACAGGTCGCGGCAAGCCTCCGAACTGGATCAAGGACCAGGATCGCGACGACTTCCTCATCGAACGCAAACCCGAGGCGGCCCAAGGCCCGTTCCTCGCCGAAATGGCGGCGGCGGCAGCGCGCAACTGAAAGCGCTGCACACGGCGGCACGCAGGATGCCGTGCGGTGCGGTGGAGTTCCGATGCGAAGGATCTGTGCCTTCCGAAAAAAGCCCTCTGAGCATTCAGCGGGCTTTTTTTCCGGCCTGGCGCCGGCAGCGTAGTCACTGCCGGCATCTTTCGATGGCGTGCATCGCGCTCCGGCAGGGGGACCAGCCGGGCCTTTGCGGCACCGCCAGCGCTCAGGCGTGGCTGACGGGGCAGCTGCCTGCCTTGCCCATGATGCTGTCCGCAGGCGCCTGCGCGCGGTCGTTCAGGCCATAGTCGCGCAGTACCTGGGTGACGCGCACGCGGTAGTCCTTGAAGATCTTGTCGCGGCCGGCGCGCTGGGCGCTGAGGTGGGCTTCCACGTTGCGCCACTGGACCACGGCTTCCTCATCGCGCCAGGTGGTGACGGACATGACTTTCTCGGGGTTGAGCGTGCTCTGGAAGCATTCCACGGAGATGAACCCCTCCATGGGCTTGAGCATGGGGGTGAGCTTGTTGACCAGGTCCACATAGGTCTGGTTCTGGCCGGGCAAGGCCTGCAGTTCGAACAGTACGACAACCATCTTCAACTCTCCTTTTTTCGGGAACAGAGATTCCGGTGCCGCGCAGCGGCGGCTCCGGCGTGGGGGAAATGGGTGAATGGGCGGCGCCGCAGGTTCAGCGGCTGCGCTCCAGGTGGGTCAGCCAGGCGGCCAGCACATCGCGCGCGGCCAGGGCCAGCAGGCCGCCGTATTTCTGGGCATCGGCACGCAGCGTGCGCGGGTCCACCTTGGCCATGCCGAGCTCACAGGCATGGCCGACCAGCCAGCGCTCCAGCCGGGCCGCGTCGGCCTCCAGATGGAATTGCAGGCCCAGCACCTGCGAGCCGACTGCGAAGGCCTGGTTGGCGCCGATGGCGGTGCCGGCCAGGTGCACGGCGCCTTCGGGAATGTCGAACTGGTCGCCATGCCAATGGAGCACGGGCACGCCGTCCAGTTTGGCGAGGGGCGAGGCAAGGCCGGCGTCGGTAAGCGTGAGCGGCGAAAAGCCGATTTCCTTGACGCCCAGCGGATAGACCCTGGCGCCCAGCGCGCGCGCAATGAGCTGGGCGCCCAGACAGATGCCCAGCAGCGGCTTGCCGCTGTCCAGCCAGCGGCGCACGGCCGCCAGCTCCTGGGCGACGAAGGGATAAAGCGCCTCGTCATAGGCACCTATGGGGCCGCCCAGCACGACCAGCAGGTCGGCACGGCCCAGGTCCAGGGTGTCAAGCTCGCCGATGCTGGGATCGACGTACTGCACTTCGTAGCCGCGGCTGGCGAACTCGGCATGCAGGGTGCCCAGGTCTTCGAAGTGGATGTGGCGCAGCGCGATGGCTTTTTTCATGGGAGGAACTCAGGTGGATACAGGAGGGTGGCTTGGAACGTGCGGAGCCCGTCAGGCGCCGGGCTTGAGATCGACGTGGATATGGCCTGCCGAGGGGAAGGTGCAGCAGGCCAAGGCATAGCCGGCTTCCTTTTCCCTATCGCTGAGGCAAAAGTCCGCCTCCAGCCGTGAACTGCCTCCCGTGATGCGGATGCGGCAGCTGCCGCAGATGCCGGCCCGGCACTGGCTGCGGATGGCAATGCCCACGCCTTCCAGGATCTCCAGCAGGCTTTTGCCGGACGCGGCTTCGACAACCTGCCCGCTGTGCGCGATCTGCAGCTGGCATGCCTGCGCGGTCTCGCCTGGCTGGGCGGTGGATGCGGCAGGCGGCGTGAAGGCCTCGATGTGCTGTATGGCACCGGGAAAGCAGGCCCGCGCATGTTCGCGAAAGGTCTGCGCAAAGGCATGTCCACCACAGATGACCACCGCCTGGGGCTGGCCCAGCGCCAGCAGGGACTGCTGCGAGGGGCGGCCCGGCACGAAGGGGCCGTGGGCGGCAATGTCTTCGCGCGTGATGTGGATACGCAGGTCGAACCAGGGGGCCGTTTCGCACAGCTGCTGCAGCTCCTGCAGGAACGGAATGTCGGCCATGCGCGCAAAGCACAGCAGCAGCGTGGTGCGAGGCACGCGCTGGCCCTGCTGTTGCAGCCGGTCCAGTTCGCGCAGCAGCGCCAGCGGCAAGGTCAGGCCGATGCCGCCGGCCAGCATGACCAGGGAGTCCAGGCCCAGCACCAGGTCGGCCGTGATGTCGCCGGCCACGCCGCCCAGCGGCAGCGTGGAGCCTACGCGCAGCACCGCATGCATGTGGTCGGAGACGCTGCCCCGGCCCGAGCTTTTGACGGCAATGTCGAACTGGCCGGCACCGTCGTGCTCGCTGCAGGGCTCGTAGCGGGTGATGGAGTACAGCCGCTGCTGCATGGTGCCACTGGCGTCTGCATGCTCGATGGCCACATGCCGGCCGGGCCGCAGGCCGCCGAGGAATTGCGCCGAGGCGCCCTGCACGCGCAGGGTGTAGACCATGACGCCGCCCGCCTCTGCCCGTGCAGCGGCGCAGCGCGCGAGCATGCTGCCTGCCTGGAGGGCGGCGCTCATGCCTGCATCTCCTCAAGGACCGAGGACACCAGCGCCACGCTGCCGCCCAGGTTGCGGCCCGCCAGGCCGATGCGGTCGATCAGGCTTTGCACCGAGTCGGTGTAGACGCCGATCTCGTTGCTGTCGCCCACGTCGTGCAGGATGTCGCGCGCATGCGGCATGCCGACCATGGTGAAGACGGTGGACCAGGCGCCCAGTTCGTTGTTGGCGAACATCTGCACGGTCTTGAGGATGATGGAGCGCAGGTAGCTGCGCTCGCGGTTGCTCAGGCCCTGGACGATGTCGGTGGCCACCGAGCTGAAGACGCTGGAGTGGCTCCATTCGTCCACGGCGTGGGTGCGCGTGACCTCGTGGCAGATGGGCTGGATGGAGCGGTCCTCGGCCATGGTCTTGAGGTAGTCGGTGATCAGGGTCTCGCTGGCGCAGGCAATGGCGAAGCGGGCCAGGCGGCGCTCCCATTCCGCGCCGCACTGCGCCAGCACGCCGTTGCGCCAGCCGACGAGGTTGAAGTCCGCGTAGTCCAGCGGCGCCAGGCCGCGCATCTCGTAGATGTAGTTGCAGGCCATGATGGACATGCGGGTGTGCAGGGCCTCGTCCAGCAGGGCCTGGGACATGACGTCCTGCAGCAGCGCACGGTTGGCGCTGGGCGGCGGGGTCTTGATGATGTCCTCGCAGGCCGGCGTGACCACGTTGCACTCGATGTAGATGGTCTTGAGGTTGTAGATGCCCCAGGCGTAGGACAGGCATTGGTCGCGCAGGTGCTGTGGTGCCTCCACCCATGCCTGGTGATCGCGAAACGGCAGCAGCGAGGCGGTGAAGTCCTGCCGGGCGGGGTCGAACGCCAAGCCGCAGTAATCAGGCAGGTCCTGATTCACGGCCGCTCTTGACTTCCAGAGCAGGGACAGCTTTTTGAGCGCATCGCGCACGGCGTCATCTGTCCGAGAGATATCGAGATTCATTTTTCAACTCCGTGTGATTGAACTTGATTGATCTGAGTCAAATCGCCTATTCCCTCCCCCCGCTTTCTCCATCTGCCGCAATCACCAATGGCGCCGCAAATGGCACTGCAATTGACGCTGCAGATGGCAGATACGTTGTCATGGATTTCTTCACTCTGTCATATTCCACCTTGAATCAATCTCCCCGACTGCAGATTGCGGATGATTCCTGGCGGTATTGGATCTCATGACTTTCAACGTCTGGCGGCGAATTCTATGGAGAGAGCGTGGATTCAAACAGACCTATTTTCGCCAATGAACCAGACCGCTTTTTTCAACGGCTTACATTGGCATGCCACCTTAATTGGTCTGCTCACCCGCTGAAACATGGTCGGAATCAAGGCCGCTGCACTTTGTAGACTGCCCATTACCGATGCGCCCTGGTTTCCAAATCCTTCCATAATCCGGGCGCTGCCGATTCCCGTGCTTCAGCGCCTCCAAGACAGCCAATGCGACATGGACGATTTATCGCTCCCCAGAATCAATTCCCTGGAACTCCAACACGCGGACAGCGAGGCCTGGGACGCCATAGCGGCCGAGCGGACACGGCAGGCGCGTTCGATTGAATTGATTGCCTCTGAAAACTTCGTGAGCCGCGCGGTGATGGAGGCGCAGGGCTCGGTGCTGACCAACAAATACGCCGAGGGCTATCCCGGCGTGCGCTACTACGGCGGCTGCGCCAATGCCGATGCCGTGGAGAACCTGGCCATTGCGCGTGCCAAGGCGCTGTTCGGCTGCGCGCACGCCAACGTGCAGCCGCACTCGGGCAGCCAGGCCAACCAGGGCGTGTACCTGGCGTTCCTGGAGCCCGGCGACAAGATCATGGGGCTGGACCTGCGCTCGGGCGGGCACCTGACGCATGGCTCCAGCGTGAGCGTGTCGGGCAAGTGGTTCCAGTCCATCAGCTACGAGGTGGACGCCCGCTCCCAACTCATCGACATGGACCAGGTGCGGCGCATTGCGCTGAAGGAGCGGCCCAGGCTCATCATTGCCGGAGGCTCGGCCTATTCACGGCAGATGGACTGGGCCGAGTTCCGGCGCATTGCCGACCGGGTGGGCGCCATCTTCATGGCCGACATCGCGCACGTGGCGGGGCTGGTGGCCGCGGGCGTGTTCCCCTCGCCCGTGGAGCACGCCCATGTGACCACGACCACCACGCACAAGACGCTGCGCGGGCCGCGCGGCGGCATGATCCTCTCGGCCGACGCCGAGATCGCCAGGCGCATAGACGCCGCCGTGTTTCCGGGCCTGCAGTCCGGGCCGCTGATGCATGTGGTGGCGGCCAAGGCGGTGGCGCTGGGCGAGGCGCTCAAGCCCGCCTTCCGTACCTATGCGCGGGCCGTGGTGGACAACGCCCGCGTGCTGTGCGACCGGCTGTCGCAGGGCGGGCTGTCCGTGGTGTCCGCAGGCACGGACTGCCATCTGGGCGTGATCGACCTGCGCCCCTGGGAGCTGACGGGCAAGGCCGCCGAAACGGCGCTGGAGCAGATCGGCATCACGGTCAACAAGAACGCCGTGCCCGGCGATGGCGCGCGGCCGCTGGTGACCTCGGGCATCCGCGTGGGCAGCGCGGCCTGCACCACGCGCGGCATGGGCGCCGACGAGTTCCGCGAGATCGGCGACATGATTCTTGCCACGCTGGGCGGCATACGCAGCGGCACCATGAACGCGCGCACGCTCAAGTCCATCCACGAAGGCGTGTCCGACCTGACCGGGCGCTTTCCCCTGCCCTACTGAGGCATGCAGCGTCCGGCGTCTCCCAACCTGTCAGGGTTTTCGCAGCGCGTTGGCCAGGCGCAGCACGGCGGCCTCGATCTCGTAGGCCGTGAGCGAGGCATAGCCCAGCAGCCAGCCCGGCTGCCGCTGCTCGCCCGCGTACAGACGGCTGAGCCCCTGCAGCAGCACGCCGGCCGCGGCGGCGCGGCGGATGGTGTCTTCCTCGGACCAGCCGGGCTCCAGCAGGCAGGGCACCTGCATGCCGCCCTGGGGCCTTGGCGCGGTGACGATGCCGGCCAGGTGCCTGCCTATGGATTCGAGGATGACCTCGCGCCGCCCCGCATACAGCTTGCGCATGGCCCGCACGTGGGAGTTGTAGTGGCCGTCTTCCATGAAGCGCGCCAGCGTCAGCTGCTGGATCTGGGGCGTGTGCCCGTCCATGATGCTGCGCGCCTGGACAAAGGCGCGCACGAGCTCCTGCGGCAAGGCCATGTAGCCCATGCGCAGGCCCGGGTACAGGGTCTTGCCGAAGGTGCCGATGTAGATGGTGCGCGCGTGCTTGTCCAGGCCTTGCACGCAGGCGGTGGGCATGCCGTCGTAGTGGAATTCGCTGTCGTAGTCGTCCTCGATGATCCAGCGCCCGCGCTCGAATGCCCAGCGGATCAGGTCCAGCCGCCGCTCCAGCTGCATGGTGACGCCCGTGGGGTACTGGTGCGATGGCGTGACATACACGCAGGTGGCGCCGCTGCGGTCGGCGTGCAGCAGGTCGGTGCGAATGCCTTGCGCGTCCACGTCGATGGGCAGGACCTTGGCCTCGGCCGACTCGAAGGCCTTGCGGGCGCCGAAGTAGCCCGGATTCTCCAGCAGGATGGGCCGGCCCGCATCCACCAGCAGCTGCGCGCACAGGAACAGCGCCTGCCGCGTGCTGCTGAGCACCACGATCTGCCCGGCGTCCACCTTGGCGCCGCGCTCCAGGTTGAGGTAGGTGGCAATGGCCTTGCGCAGCGGCTCGGCGCCCTGCGGGTCGCCGTGCAGCAGGACGCTGGCCCGGTAGTCCTTGAGCGCCTGCCGCTGCAGCCGCTCCCAGACATCGGTGGGAAAAGTGCGCGTCTCGGGCAGGCCGGTGGCAAAGGCCCGAATGGTCTGCTGGTCGGCGATGCCGCCGCCGTCAACAATGGCCTGGCCGCGCCGGCTCAGGCCGGCACCGGCCCTTATGGCACCGGCAGCACCGGCAGCACCGGCCGCATGGGCGCTGCGCTCGTGCTCGGGCAAGCGGCCGCGCCGCGCCGCCCGGCCCCGCAGCTCGGTGCCGATGGTCTCGGAGACATAGCTGCCCGATCCCTGGCGCCGCACGATGAAGCCGTCTCGGTGCAGCTGGGTGTAGGCGTTCTCCACCGTGTCGCGGGCAATGCCCAGAGAGTCGGCCAGCGAGCGCGTGGCCGGCAGTTTCAGGCCCGGCAGCAGCGCCCCATCCAGGATCAGCGCACGCATGGCGCGCTGCACCCGCTGGTGCAGGTCCAGCTGGCGCAGGTCGGCATCTCCCATGCGGATCTTCAGGGTCTCAAGCTCGAAGGTCTTGCTCATGCGGTCTGCCGCCTTTCATCTCATTGCACCTCTTTGGCAGGCCATTGTACTGACGCAAATGCTGCGCACCCATTGCAAAGTGGTCTGCAACAAGAGAGCGAAGTGTATGGATCATTCAGTCCACTTCAGCGCTCAAATACCCCTTTCACCAGACAGCCAGGAATCCAACCCCCAAGGAAAACGAGAAGACCATGCCTTCATCAGACACACACTCACCCCTTCGCTTCAGCGACCTCATCCACCCCGTGGTGGCCGGGCTGATCTCGGTCATCGTCAACTACGGCGGCACCTTCATCCTGGTGTTCCAGGCCGCCAAGGTGGCCGGCCTGAACCCGGAACTCACGGCTTCGTGGGTGTGGTCTATTTCGATTGGCGTGGGCGTCACCGGGCTGGTGCTCAGCTGGCTCTCGCGCGAGCCCATCATCACGGCCTGGTCCACGCCGGCCGCCGCCTTCCTGGTGACGGCCCTGGCCACCACGCCGTATGCCGAGGCCGTGGGCGCCTATGTGGTGTCGGCCGCGGCCTTCGTGGTGCTGGGACTGTCGGGCTGGTTCGAGCGCGTGATCCGGCTGATTCCGCCCGGCGTGGCCTCGGGCCTGCTGGCGGGCATCCTGCTGCAGTTCGGCATCAAGGCCTTTGGCGGCATGAGCGTGGACCCGGTGCTGGCCGGCCTGCTGATCGTGGCCTACGTTCTGCTCAAGCGGCTCACGGCACGCTATGCGGTGGTCGGCATCCTGGCGCTGGGCCTGGCGTTCCTGCTGGCGCAGGACCGTGTGGACCTGTCCGGGCTGCAGCTGCAATTCGCGGCGCCCGTGTTCACGCGGCCCGAGTTCACGCTCAACGCCCTGCTCAGCGTGGCCCTGCCGCTGTTCCTGATCACGCTGACCGGCCAGTACATGCCCGGCATGCTGGTGCTGCGCAACGACGGCTTCAGGACCAGCGCCAACCCCATCGTCACGCTGACGGGCCTGGGCTCGCTGCTGATGGCGCCGTTCGGCTCGCACGCCTTCAACATCGCCGCCATCACGGCCGCCATCTGCACGGGCAAGGAGGCGCATGAAGAGCCGTCCAGGCGCTGGATCGCAGGCATCGCTGCGGGCGTGTTCTACATCCTGGTGGGTGTGTTCGGCGTCACGCTGGCGGCCGTGTTCATGGCGTTCCCGGCCACCTTCATCACCACGCTGGCGGGCCTGGCGCTGCTGGGCACCATCGGCGGCAGCCTGGCCAATGCGCTGGCCGATGCCAAAACCCGCGAGGCCTCGCTGATCACCTTCCTGGCCGCCGCCGCCAACATTTCCATGCTGGGCATAGGCGGCGCCTTCTGGGGCCTGGTCATCGGCCTGGTGGCCCATGCCGTGCTCAACGGCCAGTGGCCGCGCCGGACCGCCCGCAGCGAGGCGGGCACCGGCAACGTGCCCGCCGCCGATGCCGCCATCAAAAGGAGCTGAAACCATGCTTGCGACACAAGACACCACCGGCGGCACCGCCCAAGCCGCCGACACCCTGACGCGCCACGACCAGCACGGCCGCTACCCCCAGGCCGAGACGGTGGACGATTTCCGGCACAACCTGGCCACCGTGCAGGCGCGCATGGCCGCTGCCTGCCGCCGCGCAGGGCGCGACCCGGCCAGCGTGCGCCTGCTGCCCGTGAGCAAGACCAAGCCCGAATCCAGCCTGCGCCTGGCCCACGCGGCGGGCTGCCGCATGCTGGGCGAGAACAAGGTGCAGGAAGCCTTCGGCAAATGGGAGGCCATGCAGGACCTGGCCGATCTGCAGTGGTCCGTCATCGGCCACCTGCAGACCAACAAGGCAAAGCTCGTGGCACGCTTTGCCAGCGAGTTCCAGGCGCTGGACAACCTGCGCGTGGCCGAGGCGCTGGACCGCCGCCTGCAGGCCGAAGGCCGAGCGCTGGACGTGTTCGTGCAGGTCAACACCTCGGGCGAGGCCAGCAAATACGGCCTGCCGCCCGACGAGGTGCAGGGATTCCTCCAGGCCCTGCCCGCCTTCAGTGCGCTGCGCGTGCGCGGCCTGATGACGCTGGCCCTGTTCTCCAGCGAGGCCGAGCGCGTGCGCCAGTGCTTCGTGCTGCTGCGCAGCCTGCGCGACCAGCTGCGCCAGGGCGCGCCGGCGGGCATCTCGCTGGATGAGCTGTCCATGGGCATGTCCGGCGACTTCGAGATCGCCATCGAGGAAGGCGCCACCGTGGTGCGCGTGGGCCAGGCCATCTTCGGCGCCCGCGCCCAGCCGGACAGCTTCTACTGGCCCGCCGGCGGCCCTGATCCCACCGCCCTGGCGCTGCCCTGAACGCGCCCCCTCGCCACCCTTTTCGATTCAACCCTGACCCCGCTTGAGGACCTTGACATGCAAAAAGCCATGCAACCCCTTGATTCCCGCCTGATGAAGGCCTATGCCCGCCAGCCCGTGTCCTTCGTCCGTGGCCGTGGGGCCCAGCTCTGGGACGAGCACGGCACCGAATACCTGGATGCCATTGCCGGTGTGGCAGTGACCGCCCTGGGCCACGCGCACCCGGAGATCGCCGCCGTGATCGCCGAGCAGGCCGGCCTGCTGCTGCACACCTCCAACGTGTTCCGCATCGACTGGCAGGAACGCCTGGGCCAGCGCCTGTGCGCCCTGGCCGACATGGAGACGGCCTTCTTCTGCAACTCCGGCGCCGAGGCCAACGAGGCCGCGCTCAAGCTGGCGCGCCTGCACGGCCACCGCAGGCAGGTGGCGCGGCCGCAGATCCTGGTGATGGACAACGGCTTTCACGGCCGCACGCTGGCCACGCTGTCGGCCACGGGCAACCCGGCCAAGCAGCGCGGCTTCGAGCCGCTGATGCCGGGCTTCGTGCGCGTGCCCTATGACGACATCGCGGCCGTGCACCACGCCGCCGCCCAGCATGGCGACATCGTGGCCGTGCTGATCGAGCCCGTGCAGGGCGAAGGCGGCATCCGCCTGGCCAGCCCCGACTACCTGCGCCAGCTGCGCAGCCTGTGCGACCGGCACGGCTGGCTGCTGATGCTCGACGAGATCCAGACCGGCCTGGGACGCACCGGCGCCTGGTTCGGCCACCAGCACGCGGGCATCGCCCCCGATGTGATGACCCTGGCCAAGGCCCTGGGCAACGGCATTCCGATCGGCGCCTGCCTGGCGCGCGGGCCTGCGGCCGACCTGATCTCGCCCGGCCAGCATGGCTCCACCTTCGGCGGCAACCCGCTGGCCTGCCGCGTGGGCTGCACGGTGCTGGACATCATGGAGACCGAGGACATCCCCGGCCGCGCCAGGCAACTGGGCCGGCGCCTGCTCAACGGCCTGCAGCAGGCGCTGCACGGCCACCCCGACGTGCTGGCCGTGCGCGGCCAGGGCCTGATGGTGGGCATCGAGCTGAACCGCAACTGCCAGGACCTGGTGGGCCGCGCGCTGGCCCAGCAGCGCCTGCTGATCACAGTGACGCGCGAATCCACCATCCGCCTGCTGCCGCCGCTGATATGCGACGAGCGCCAGATCGACGACATCGTCGCCCGCCTGGCCTGCCTGCTGGAGCCGGCCAGCGCCGCGCAGGCAGGCGCCCCCGCCGCAGGCCAGCTGGCAGCTGCATGACCATCGACTCCCCCAGCCCTTGCCCCGACACAGGAACCACTCACCCATGTACGACGCATCCCTGACCCTGGCCGACTTCGACCTGCAGCTGGCCAAGGCCATCCAGAACGAGAAACGCCGCCAGGAAGACCATGTGGAACTCATCGCCTCCGAAAACTACGCCAGCCCGCTGGTGATGGCGGTGCAGAACTCGGTCTTCACCAACAAGTACGCCGAGGGCTACCCCGGCAAGCGCTACTACAGCGGCTGCGAGAACGTGGACGTGGCCGAGCGCCTGGCCGTGGAACGCGCCATGGCGCTGTTCGACTGCGACTACGCCAACGTGCAGCCCCATGCCGGCGCCCAGGCCAATGCCGCCGTGTTCCTGGCGCTGGCCCAGCCCGGCGACACCGTCATGGGCATGAACCTGGCCCAGGGCGGCCACCTGACGCATGGCAACCCGTCCAACTTCTCGGGCCGCCACTACCGCATCGTCCCCTACGGCCTGGACCCCGCCACGGGCCTGATCGACTACGACGAGATGGAGCGCATCGCCCTGGAGCACCGGCCCCGCATACTCATAGGCGGCTTCTCTGCCTACTCGCGCCACAAGGACTGGGCCCGCATGCGCGCCATTGCCGACAAGGTGGGCGCCGTGTTCTGGGTGGACATGGCCCATGTCGCAGGCCTGGTGGCTGCGGGCGAATACCCCAGCCCCCTGCCCCACGCGCATGTGGTCACCAGCACCACGCACAAGACGCTGCGCGGCCCGCGCGGCGGCCTGATCCTGTCCAAGGGACAGGACGAAACCTTCAACCGCCGCCTGAGCTCGGCCGTGTTCCCCGGCGTGCAGGGCGGGCCGCTGATGCATGTGATCGCCGCCAAGGCCGTCGCCTTCAAGGAGGCGCTGCAGCCCGGCTTCAAGGCCTACCAGCGCCAGGTGCTGGCCAACGCCCGCGCCATGGCCGCCGTGATCCAGCAGCGCGGCTACCGCATCGTCTCGGGCGGCACGGACAACCACCTGATGCTGATCGACCTGTCCGACCGCAGCTACACCGGCAAGGACGCCGACGCCGCGCTCAGCGAGGCGCACATCACCACCAACAAGAACACCGTGCCCAACGACCCGCGCTCGCCCTTCGTGACCTCGGGCCTGCGCATAGGCACGCCCGCCGTCACCACGCGCGGCTTCGGCGAGGCGCAGTGCAAGCAGTTGGCCGGCTGGCTGTGCGATGTACTCGATGCGCTGGATGCGCAGGAAGGCGCCCGCTTTGCCAAGGTGGCGGCGCAGGTCAGGGAGCAGGTGACGGGGCTTTGCGCCCGCTATCCGGTGTACGGATAGCCCGCGCGCAGCCGTGGTGGATCAGGGGTTGGGGTTGGCGCAGGCGCCGTCCATCCCCGCCATCTCCGCCAGCTTCTGCATGCGCGAGCGCTGGTCCAGGCAGGCCTGGTGCTGGGCTTCGGCCGCCTTTTGCTGGGCCAGCTTCGCGGCCTTGGCGCGCTCGGCCTGCAGCTGGGCGATGCGCTCGCGGATCTGGGGCATGGCGGCCACGGCGGCCTTTTCGCCTTCAAGAATGGCGCTGGCGCGCTGGGTGAAGTCGGCCGGGCCGATGTCCAGCACCTTGGGGCGGATGGTGATGTCGGCGCGGGCCAGCTCGGCCTGGCCCAGCTTCTGGCCCATGATGGCAATGGACTGGCCCAGGGCGCCCAGCATGTTCTCGGGCGCCTTGCCGCGGGCCTTGTTGGAGATGTCCACGGCGATCACCAGATCGGCGCCCAGCTGGCGCGCGGCGTCCACGGGCACGGGGCTGGTGATGCCGCCATCGACGAAGTGGAACTTGCCGATAGCCACGGGCTGGAACACACCCGGAATACTGCTGGAGGCACGCACCGCCTGCCCCGTATTGCCGCGCGCGAACACGGTGCGCTCGCCGTCTTCCAGCCGCGTGGACACGGCCACGAAGGGCTTGGCCAGTTGCTCCAACGGCTTGCGGCCCACCTGTTCGTTCACATAGTCTTCCAGCTTCTGCCCCACCAGCAGGCCGCCCGAGGACAGCTGCAGGTCGCGGATTTTGGTCTCATCCAGCGCCACGGCCTTTTCCTGCAGATCGAAGGCGTTCATGCCGCCCGCATACAGCGCCCCCACCACGCTGCCCGCGCTGGTGCCGGACACCACCGCGGGCGCAAGGCCATTGGCTTCCAGCATCTTGATGACGCCGATGTGGGCAAAGCCCTTCACGGCCCCGCCGCCCAGGGCCAGACCGATCCTGATGGGTGCCACGGGTGTGCCCGGCGCGATGGGCGTGGACTCGGGCGTGGCCGCCGAGGGGCTGGGCGGGTTGCTGCCGCAAGCGGCCAGCCCCGCCAGGCTCAGGTACACCAGTGGACGCAAAAGGGCTTGGAGGCGCATGCCGGAAGATCCTGCTGTCGGATGACGAGATTCGGGGCGGGCAGTATAGCGGCAGGGGCCTGACCGCCGCAGGCCCTCAGGCTCTGGGCTTCAGCAAGCCGCCCATGCCCTGCACAGCCTCCCTCAGAAACCCCCAGACCGCCTCGATGCGCTGAACCTGCCGGGCATCCGAGGGCATGCTCATCCAGAAGGTGCGGGTGAAGCAGGCCTCGGCGGGCAGCACGCGGCTGAGCACGGGGTCGCGGTCGGCAATGAAGGCGGGCAGCACGGCCAGGCCGGCGCCGGCGCGCACGGCCTCGTACTGGGCGGTGATGCTGGTGCTGCGAAAGGCAAATCGCTCGGGCTGGAACAGGGTGGACAGCAGCTGCAGCTCGCGCGTGAACAGCAGGTCGTCCACGTAGTGGATGAAGCTGTGGTGGCGCAGGTCCTCGGTGCGCGCCACCAGCGGACGGCGCGCAAGGTATTCGCGCTGGCCGTAGAGGAACAGCCGGTAGTCCGTGAGCTTGGTGACCACGGCCGAGCCGCGGGTGGGGCGCTCCAGCGAGATGACGATGTCCGCCTCGCGCCGCGACAGGTGCAGCAGGCGCGGCAGGGCCAGCAGATCGATGCTCAGCAGCGGATGGCGCTGCGTCAGCGCGGCCAACTGCGGGGCCAGCAGCTGGGTGCCGAAGCCCTCCGTGGCGCCTACGCGCACCAGGCCGGACGGGCCCTGGCTGGTGGATTCCGCCGCCAGCGGCATGCGCTCCAGCCCGGCAGCGGCGCGCTGCATGGCGTCTGCCACGCCCAGCAGCTGTCGGCCGGCCTCCGTGGGCCGCCATTGGCCCGCTTCGCGCTCGAAGAGCACGGCCCCCAGCTGCTTTTCCAGGGCCTGGATGCGGCGCGACACCGTGGTGTGCTCCACGCCCAGTTGCCGCGCGGCGGCGGCCATGCTGCCGCTGCGTGCCAGCTCGCCAAAGAATCTCAGATGGTCCCAGTCCATGGGTCGAGGTCGCCTCAGTCGGCAGCGGCGCGGCGCGCGGCCAGCGTGCTGGGCGCACGCGCCAGCTCGTCGTTTTGCCGCACCAGGACGGCCATCATTTCCATGAACAGGCCCCGCTGCTCCTGCGGCAGCGGCTCCAGCATGCGCTGCTGGGCCCGCAGCACCGAGGGCTCGGCAGCGGCCAGCAGCGCAGCGCCTTCCGCGGTGACCGACAGCAGGCGCACGCGCCGGTCGGCCGGGCTGGTGTTGCGCACCATGAGGCCGCGCGCCTCCAGCCGGTCGATGACGCTGCCAATGGTGGAGGTGTCGAAACCGATCATCCGCGCCAGCGTGCGCTGGTCCACGCCGGGCTGGCGCAGCACGGCAGACAGCGCCGCGTACTGCACGGGGGTCACGCCGAATTCCTGGGTCTCTTCCATGAAGACGGCTACCGCGATCTGCTGCAGGCGGCGGATGTGGTAGCCGGGGTAGTTTTCTAGTTCTGCGGGTTGGTAGTCCATGGCCATTGCGCTCTTTTCCGGGTCCCTGCGGGCAAGCGCAGATGTTCGCATGAACCGCGCCCTCCGTTGGCGTTGGCTGGCGGACAGGTGATTCACCCGGACATGCTGTCCACCACCGTTTGGCCTGCATCCAGGGAAACCCCAGGCTGGCCTGATGCAAATCAACACTACACTCATCGTCAGCATACTGTTTAATTAGTCGCGACGCATCTGACCCCCAGGCGAGCGACACGCACCACGAAGCACAGGACATCCATGAGCACCAGCATTTCTTCCCGGGCGCTGCCCGTTCTTGTGGCAGGCGGCGGCATTGGCGGCGTGGCGGCCGCGCTGGCCCTGGCACGCCAGGGATTCGCCGTCAAGGTGCTGGAGCAGGCGCCGCAGCTGGGCGAGATCGGCGCCGGCATACAACTGGGGCCCAACGCATTCGCGGCCTTCGACGCGCTGGGCATTGGCGAGCTGGCCCGTGGCCGCGCGGTCTATACCGACGAGATGGTGATGCACGACGCGCTCGATGAGCGGCTGGTCGGCCGCATTCCCACGGGCGAGGCGTTTCGTGCCCGCTTCGGCAACCCGTATGCGGTGATCCACCGCGCCGACATCCACACCTCGCTGCTCGAAGGTGCGCGCACCCACGGCCAAATCGAGACGCTGACGGGCACCCGCATCGAAGCCGTGCAGCAGGAGGGTGACACCGTCACCGTGCGCGACCAGCACGGCCAGGTCCATGTGGGCCAGGCCCTGATCGGCGCCGATGGCGTGAAGTCCGTGGTGCGCCAGCAGTACGTGGGCGATGCGGCGCGTGTCTCCGGCCACGTGGTGTACCGCGCCGTGGTGGAGAAGAACGACTTCCCCGAGGACCTGCGCTGGAACGCGGCCAGCATCTGGGTCGGCCCCAACTACCACCTGGTGCACTACCCGCTGCGCGGCGGCGAGCAGTACAACGTGGTCGTCACCTTCCACAGCCGCGAGCACGAGGAATGGGGCGTGCGCGAAGGCAGCCGCCAAGAGGTGCAAAGCTACTACAGCGACTGCTGCCCGCGCGCACGCCAGCTCATAGACCTGCCCAAAAGCTGGAAGCGCTGGGCCACGGCCGACCGCGAGCCCATTGGCCAGTGGAGCTTCGGCCGCGCCACGCTGCTGGGCGATGCGGCCCACCCTACCCTGCAGTACATCGCCCAGGGCGCCTGCATGGCGCTGGAAGACGCCGTGACGCTGGGCCAGGCGCTCAAGCGCTGCGGCAACGACTGGCCGGAGGCGCTGCGGCTGTACGAGCGCTCGCGCATCGCCCGCACGGCGCGCGTGGTGCTGTCCGCGCGCGAGATGGGCCGCATCTT
Source organism: Delftia sp. 11MD (assembly GCF_050907895.1). NCBI lineage: Bacteria > Pseudomonadati > Pseudomonadota > Betaproteobacteria > Burkholderiales > Comamonadaceae > Delftia > Delftia sp. 11MD. The sequence continues at coordinate 3,307,616 of NZ_CP194333.1, forward strand.
CCACGCCAGCGGCGTGGAGCGCCTGGTGCGCAACGACCTCTGGAAGGGCCGCACGCCCCAGCGTTTCTACGACGCCATGGAATGGCTGTACGGCTGGAAGGCCGAAACCTGCCTCGCCGAAGACTGAACACAAGGAGACCGCCATGCAAGAACTTGGCCGCCTGGACGACCTGCCCCAGGACTACCGCGACGAACTCACGCGCAACAACCTGGTGCCGCTGTGGCCCAGCCTGCGCAACGTGATGCCGCCGCACACGCCGCGCCCGCGCACCCAGCCGATTGCCTGGCCGTACCAGTCCATCCGCCCGCTGCTCATGCAGGCGGGCGAGCTGACGCCCATCGAAAAGGCCGAGCGCCGCGTGCTGGTGCTGGCCAACCCCGGCCATGGGCTGGAGAAGATGCAGGCCAGCTCCTCCATCTACCTGGGCATGCAGCTGCTGCTGCCCGGCGAGTGGGCGCCCTCGCACCGCCACACGCCCAATGCCGTGCGCATGGTGGTGGAAGGCCAGGGCGCCTGGAGCCTGGTCGACGGCGAGAAATGCCCCATGGAGCGCGGCGACCTGATCCTCACGCCCACGGGCCTGTGGCACGAGCATGGCCATGACGGCGACGAGCCCGTGGTCTGGCTCGATGTGCTGGACCTGCCCCTGGCCTACTACCTGGAAGTCACCTACCACGTGGACGGCCCGCGCCAGCCCGCCCTGCCCGGCCGTGGCGACCGGGCGTATGCGCGCGGCGGCCTGGCACCCACGCAGGTGTTCGCCCGCAGCGCCAAGGCCTACCCCATGCTGCGCTACCCATGGAAGGATGCGCGTGCCGCCCTGCTGGAGCTGGCCGCCGACCGGCCGGACCTGGACTGCGTGCAGCTGGCCTACACCAACCCCGAGACCGGGGCCGACTGCGAAAACATCCTGGGCTTTTACGCGCTGATGCTGCGCCCGGGCCAGACGCTGCAGTTGCCCGCGCGCTCGCCGGCCTGCGTGTTCCATGTCATCGAGGGCGGCGCCAGCGTGGCCGCCGTGGACCGCCACTTCGACCTGGCCCCGGCCGACACCTGCTGCGTGCCCGGCTGGGCGCCCGCCACGCTGGCCAATGCCAGCGCCAGCGAGCCCGCCTTCCTCTTCCTGGCCGACGAGGCGCCTTTGCACCGAAAGCTGGGCCTCTACGAAGTCCGGCCTTGAATCCTCCGATGTCTCTTTACTCCCCCATCGCCAATACCATGACCGCCCCCCAATACCTCTGGACCCCGCCCCCCGTCCAATCCCTGCCCGTGCGCGGCAGCACGCAGCGCCTGCCCGTGAACCGCCTGTTCTTCGTGGGCCGCAACTACCACGCCCATGCCGTCGAGATGGGCCGCCCGGTGGACAAAAGCGTGGAGCGGCCCTTCTACTTCACCAAGGCGCCGTCCACGCTGACCGAATCGGGAGCCACCGTGGCCTACCCGCCCGAGACGAACAACTACCACTTCGAGATGGAACTGGTGGTGGCCATCGGCAAGGCGGGTTTTCGCATTGCGGCGGACCAGGCGCATGAACATATCTACGGCTACGCCTGCGGCCTGGACATGACGCGCCGCGACCTGCAGCTGGTGGCGCGCGACAAGGGCCGGCCCTGGGACCTGGGCAAGGATGTGGAGCAGTCCTCGGTGGCCAGCGAGATCGTGCCCATGCCGGGCCAGGTGATCGAATCCGGCGCCATTGCGCTGGCCGTCAATGGCGAGACCAGGCAGCAGTCCGACGTGGACAAGCTGATCTGGAACATCCGCGAAATCATTGCCGACCTCTCGCTGTTCTATCACCTGCAGCCCGGCGACCTCATCTACACGGGCACGCCCGAAGGCGTGGGTGCCGTGTTGCCGGGCGACCGCATCACGGGCCATGTGCAGGGCGTGGGCGAGATCGCGCTCACCGTGGGCGAGCCTGAATAAGGCCGGGGAGACCACCACCATGAAGCTCTACAGCTTTTTCCGCAGCGGCACCTCGCACCGCCTGCGCATCGCGCTCAACCTCAAAGGCCTGCGCCCTGACTATTTCCCCGTGGACCTGCGCGTGGACGAGCAGGCCCAGGCGCCGTTCAAGCAGGTCAACCCGCAGGGCCTGGTGCCGGCGCTGACGCTGGACGATGGCCGCACGCTGATCCAGTCGCCGGCCATCATCGAATGGCTGGAGGAGCGCCACCCCGAGCCGCCGCTGCTGCCCGCCGACCCCGAGGACCGCGCCCAGGTGCGCGCGCTGGCCGCCATCGTCGGCTGCGACGTGCATCCCATCAACAACCGCCGCATCCTGCAGACCCTGCGCCGCCAGTTCGGTGCGGACGAAGCCGCCATCAATGCCTGGTGCGCCACCTGGATTGCCGACGGCTTCGACGCCATCGATGCCCTGCTGGCCCGCGACACGCGGCGCGGCGACTTCTGCTTCGGCCACGCACCCACGCTGGCCGACGTCTACCTCGTGCCCCAGATCGAAAGCGCACGCCGCTTTGGCGTGGACCTGGACCGCTGGCCGCTGATCAGCGCAGTGGACAGGGCCTGCGCGGCCCTGCCCGCCTTTGCGCAGGCCGCGCCCCTGGCCCAGCCTGACGCCGGCTGAACTTCGCCTGAACCCCGCCGCACCTTTGCCGGCAGCCCTAACCCGCCCCGAGTCCTCGCCAGAAGGACCGTGGCATTGCAAGCAGTGAAAAAAGCAGATCCAACAGGAGACAGACTGTGAAAGCATCCCCATCCAGCCGCCTCGGCACCGCCACCTCCCGCCGCAAGGCCCTCGCAGGCGCCGCCCTGCTGCTGGCCTCCATCGCCCCGCTGCATTGCGCCTGGGCGCAGGCAGGCTCCAGCAGCGCCGCCAGCTTTCCCACGCGCCCCGTCACCGTGATCACGGCCTTTGCCGTGGGCAGCGGCCCGGACGCCGTGCTGCGCATCGTGGGAGAAAAGCTTTCCGCGCGCTGGAAGCAGGGTGTGACCGTGGACAACCGCCCAGGCGGCGGCGGCTTTGTCGCCATCGAAGCCGCACGCCGCGCCAAGCCCGACGGCTACACCCTGCTGCAGCTCGACAGCGAACATGTATCCGCCCTGCCCTACCTCTACAAGCAGCGCAACTTCCATCCGCTGCAGCACTTCGACCCCGTGGCGCCGCTGTTCCTCACGCCCTTCTTCGTCGCCGTGCCCACGAACTCGCCCTGGAAGAGCATGGGCGACCTGATCAAGGCGGCCAAGTCCGAGCCCGGCAAGGTCAGCTACGGCTCCTGGGGCGTGGGCAGCCCCGGCCACCTGGGCGGCGAATGGCTGGACTTCCTGACCGGCAGCAAGATGACCCATGTGCCCTACCGCGAGGTCAGCCAGCTCTACACCTCGGTGGCCAATGGCGATCCGGCCTGGAGCTTTGCCAGCCTTCCTTCCAGCCAGGGCATCTACAAATCCGGCAAGATCCGCTACCTGGCCGTGGCCGCGCCCCAGCGCATCGCCCAGGTGCCCGACGTGCCCACCGTGGCCGAATCGGGCGGCCCCGCCGAACTGATCGTGAACTCCTTCGTCTCCCTGCTGGCGCCCAAGGGCGTGGACGCCACCCTGCGCGACAAGATCCACGCCGACGTGGTCGCCGTGCTGCAGGACCCGCAGGTGCGCGAGAAATTCGCCACCTTCGCCTTCCAGCCCATCACCTGGGAAGTGCCGGAGATGGAGAAATTCGCCAGGACCAAGGCGGACCAGTACAAGCTGCTGATCCAGAAGGCGAATATCAGCCTGGATTGAGCCCGCCGCCTGCCTCAGCCCTGAGACTGCGGATTCGCAAACCCCGCCACCTGCTCGTAATGGCGGGCAATGGCGCGCAGCTCGTCCTGGCTGATCAGCTCGTCGATATGGCCGAAGGGCTGGCCGCCGCTGAGTTCGTCGGCCTTCATGATGATGAAGTCGGGCGGCGTGGAGCGGTTGGTCAGCACCACCTGGCTGGTGGCGGGCAGGCGGCTGGCCTCATAGGCGGCCAGCAGCGCCAGCGGGTCGCCTTGCGGGTCGGCGGCCAGCAGGTCGGCCAGCACCCGCGCATCGCGCATGGCCTGGGCCGAGCCGTTGGAGCCGCGCGGATACATGGGGTGGGCGGCATCGCCCAGCAGGGTCACGCGGCCGAAGCTCCACTGTTCCACGGGGTCCTTGTCCACCATGGGGTACTCGAAGATGGTCTCGGCCGAGCGGATCAGGGCCAGCACATCCAGCCAGTCGAAGGTCCAGCCGCCAAAAATCTCCAGCACATCCTCCATGCGGCCTGCGCGGTTCCAGTCGTTCATGCGCATCTGCGGGTCGCGGATCTCGGCCACCCAGTTGATGCGCTGCATGCCCTGGCCATCGACGTTGTCCTCGATGGGATAGATCACCATCTTGCCGGTATCGACCGAGCCGATGCGCAGATAGCTCTTGCCCGTGAGGATGGGCTTGAAGCGCGAGACCCCGCGCCAGGTGTTGATGCCGCCGAAGGCCAGCTCCTCCTGCGGATAGAACTGGCGCCGCACGGCGGAGTTGACGCCATCGCAGGCCACGACGATGTCGGCCGTGGCCGACGGCGGCACATGGCCCTGGGCATCCGGCGCGAAATGCACGGTGGCGCCATGGGCCGACTGGTCCACGCGCACGCAGCGGTGGCCCGTGTGCACGGCACCCGGGCCCAGGCGCTGCACGGCGGCCTCGAAGAGAACGCGGTGCAGGCGGCCACGGTGGATGCCCAGTTCGGGTAGCTCATAGCCGGCATGGCGGCCGCGCGGCTCGCGGTAGACGAACTGGCCGTAGCGGTTGAAGAACACGCTCTCCAGGTTCTCGATCGCCAGCGCCTCCAGCTGCGGCTGCAGGCCCAGGTCGCTGAGTTCGCGCATGGCATGCGGCAGCAGGGTAATGCCCGCGCCGATCTCGCGGACCTCGGGCACGGCCTCGAAGACTTCGCAGGCAATGCCTCTTTGATGCAGGGCCAATGCCAGGCACAGGCCTCCGATGCCGCCCCCCACGATCGCTACTTTCATCCGCTGACTCTCCATGCTTTCTCCAGGGGCGCTGTTGGCGCCCGCCCCGCCTACTCGGCGGTAATCCCCCGCGCCTTGACCAGATCGGCCCAGCGCCGGGCGTCCTTTTGCACCAGGGCCTTGAACTCGGCCGGCGTGCTGCCGGCCGGATCCATGCCCTGGGGCGCGAAGGCATGCCGGACTTCCTCCGACGCCAAAATCGCGCGGATCTCGCGATTGAGGGCATCGACCTGGTCCGCCGGCATGCCGGCCGGCGCAAACACGCCGTACCACATATCCACGTTCACATCGCCCGCCTTGGCCTCCTTGAGCGTGGGCACATCGGGCAGCAGCGGGTGGCGCCGCTGGCTGCCAATGCCCAGCGCGCGCAGCTTGCCGGCCTTCACATGCGTCAATGCCACATGAATGGGCAGGAACATGCATTCCACCTGGCCGCCCAGCAGGTCCGTCAGCGCCGGGCCTGTTCCGCGATAAGGGATGTGCGTGATCGATACGCCCGCCGTGCTCTTGAAAAGCTCCATCGCCATATGGTGCGGAGTGCCCACTCCCGGCGATGCGTAATTGATGCGGCCCGGCGAGGCCTTGGCCGCCTTCACCAGATCGGCCGCCGTCTGATAGGCGGAGGCCGTGGGCGTCACCAAAATCAGCTGTCCCCAGCTGGTCAGCGTTACAGGCTCGAGGTCCGTCAGCGGATTGAATGGCAATTTGGGATACAGCGATGCGTTCATCACCAGGGTATTCACTGTCACCAAAAGCGTCTGGCCATTGGCGGGCGAGCGCACAACGGCCTCGGTTCCGATATTTCCAGAGGCGCCCGGCTTGTTCTCCACCACCACGGACCGGCCCTGGCGCTTGGCCAGCAAAGGCCCGATCGTTCGCGCAATCGTGTCGATTCCAGTCCCCGGAGTGAAAGGCACAATCAATTTCAGAGGCACACTCTCGGTGCTGGCGATGGCGCCTGCTACGGGTAAACCCAATACTCCCAATCCGCTTGTCTTCAAAAATTGCCGTCTGCCAACAAAATTTCGCATGTAGACCTCTTTTGTAGTTAGCATGCAAACGCATGGTAATCATGCACCAGAATGGGCACAATTGGTGGAAATCGAATGAATACTGGACATCTCTGCAAGAATACTAGACGCATATGGACACGATGACGCCTGCACCACTGCCGCTATATCAGCGCCCTGGCTTTTTGCTGCGGCGCGCCCACCAGATTTCGGTCGGCATTTTTGAAGAGCAATGCCGCCCCCTGGGACTGACGCCGCCCCAGTACGGCGCCCTGGTGCTGATCGACGCCTCCCCCGGCTCCGACCAAAGCTCCCTGGCGCGCGCCATGGGCTTCGACAAGGTGACCACGCTGCGCCTAGTGCGCGGGCTGGAAGAGCGCGAGTACGTGCACCGCGCGCTGAGCACGCGTGACCGCCGCCAGCACCAGCTCACGCTCACCGAAAAGGGCCGGGCCCTGCTGGCCGCCAGCGTGCCGCTGGTGGACCAGGCCTACCACCGCCTGGTCTCTCCGCTGGAAGACGAGGAACTGCAGGAGCTTTTGCGCCTGCTGACCAAGCTGGAGTCCGGCCTGGGTGCCAGCGCCCGCGTGAAGCTGGAGCCGCTGCACAAGCCCGCCGCCCGCGCCGTACACCACTCCAGCCCCGCTGCAGACGACCGCCTGCCGGCCACCGGTACGGACTGAGCCTTCAAGCCCTGAACCCGCATGGCCTGCGAACACCGCAGGCCATGTTTTTTGGCGTGGCCGAGTTGGCATGCCGATGTGCAAAAACGCACATGCATACTGCAAACATCTCCATTGCTTGCGAAAAACCGCACAGCTACCATGCGATGAACGCCCGGCGCACGGCATGCCGGGCCGACACCACCGCAACAGGAGACAAGCCATGAATGCATCCACGTCCGCCAAGGTTTTGGCGCCCACGGTCAAGCTGCTGATCAACGGCAAGCTGGTCGAATCCCAAAGCACCCAATGGCGCGATGTGGTCAACCCGGCCACGCAGGAAGTGCTGGCCCGCGTGCCCTTTGCCACGCCCGACGAGGTCAACGCCGCCGTCGCCAACGCCAAGGAAGCCTTCAAGACCTGGCGCAAGACCCCCATTGGCCAGCGCGCCCGCATCTTCCTGAAGCTGCAGCAGCTGATCCGCGAGAACATGAAGGAGCTGGCCGCGCTGCTGACCGCCGAACAGGGCAAGACCCTGCCTGACGCGGAGGGCGATGTCTTCCGCGGCCTGGAAGTGGTGGAGCATGCGGCCAACATCGGCTCGCTGCAGCTGGGCGAGCTGGCCAACAACGTGGCCAACGGCGTGGACACCTATTCCGTGCTGCAGCCCCTGGGCGTGTGCGCGGGCATCACCCCCTTCAACTTCCCGGCCATGATTCCGCTGTGGATGTTCCCCATGGCCATTGCCACGGGCAACACCTTCGTGCTCAAGCCCTCCGAGCAGGACCCCATGGTCACCATGCGCCTGTGCGAGCTGGCCCTGGAAGCCGGCATTCCGCCCGGCGTGCTCAACGTGGTGCACGGCGGCGAGGACGTGGTCAACGCCATCTGCGATCACCCCGACATCAAGGCCATCAGCTTCGTGGGCTCCACCAAGGTCGGCACCCATGTCTACAACCGTGCCAGCCTGGCCGGCAAGCGCGTGCAATGCATGATGGGCGCCAAGAACCACGCCATCGTCATGCCTGACGCCAACAAGGAGCAAACGCTCAACGCCCTGCTGGGCGCAGCCTTCGGCGCGGCAGGCCAGCGCTGCATGGCGCTGTCGGTGGCCGTGCTGGTGGGCGATGCGCAGAAGTGGATTCCCGAGCTGGTGGAAAAGTCCAAGACCCTCAAGGTCAGCGGCGGCACCGAGCCCGGCACCGACGTGGGCCCGCTGGTGTCCTGCGCGGCGCTGTCGCGCGTGGAAAGCCTGATCGAACGCGGCCTGGCCGACGGCGCCAAGCTGGAGCTGGACGGCCGCAAGCCCCAGGTGGCCGGCTACGACAAGGGCAACTTCGTCGGCCCCACCGTGTTCAGCGGCGTCAAGCCCGGCATGAGCGTCTATGACCAGGAAATCTTCGGCCCCGTGCTGTGCCTGGCGGCTGCCGACAGCCTGGACGAGGCCATCGAGTTCATCAACGCCAACCCCAACGGCAACGGCACGGCCATCTTCACGCAGTCGGGCGCTGCGGCGCGCAAGTTCCAGGAAGACATCGACGTGGGCCAGGTCGGCATCAACGTGCCGATTCCCGTGCCGGTTCCCCTGTTCTCCTTCACGGGCAGCCGCGCCTCCAAGCTGGGCGACCTGGGTCCCTACGGCAAGCAGGTCGTGCTGTTCTACACGCAGACCAAGACCGTCACGGCGCGCTGGTTCGACGACAGCACCACCAGCCAGGGCGTGAACACCACCATCAGCCTGCGCTGATGCACGGATGGGCGGGCCTGGATTGATCCGAGGCAGGCCCCGGCTCTGGGATGATGGCGGCATGCGTTTTCCAATGACCGCCTCCCTCTCCCGGGGCCTGGGTGCCGCCTTGCTGACCGCCCTGGCCGCCCTGCCCCTGACCCTTCACGCGCAGGCCGGTGCAGCCTGCGACCCGGCCTCCACCGCCGCCGCCAGCCGCAATGCCTGCGCGGTCCAGGCCTTCCAGGAGGCCGACACCGCGCTCAACATCCGCTACCTGGACGTCATGCAGCAACTGCCCCAGGGCAAGCGCACGGGCCTGCGCCACGACCAGAACGGCTGGATCAAGGGCCGCACGGCGCGCTGCAAGGCCGCCACGCGCGACAGCGAAACCCAGCCTGAAGGCCCGCGCCTGTACCACGAATGCCTCACGGCCGCGACACAGGAGCGCATGCAGGCGCTGGAGCGTTGGCTGCAGCACTGACCGCCGCACGCCCCCCACAGCCACCGACAGCCCCCCCCAGAACAACAAGGGCCCCAGAGCCCAACGCAGGAGACAAGCCAGCCATGGACTTCGAACTCAACGACGACCAGCGCGCCTTTGCCGAATCGGCCCGCGCCTTTGCCCAGGCCGAACTCGCGCCCCATGCCGCGCACTGGGACCGTGAATCCATCTTCCCGCGCGAGGCCATCGCCAAGGCGGGCGAACTGGGCTTTTGCGGCCTGTACGCGCCCGAGAACGCCGGCGGCCTGCAGCTGCCGCGCCTGGATGCCACCATGGTCTTCGAGGAACTGGCCGCCGTCGATCCCTCCACCACCGCCTTCATCACCATCCACAACATGGCCACCTGGATGCTGGGCACCTGGGCCACCGACGCCGTGCGCGCCGAATGGGGCGAGGCCCTGACCAGCGGCCGCAAGCTGGCCAGCTACTGCCTGACCGAGCCCGGCGCGGGCTCGGACGCCGGCTCGCTCAAGACCCGGGCCGAACTGGCGGGGCATGAATACATCATCAACGGCGCCAAGGCCTTCATCAGCGGCGCGGGCAGCACCGACATGCTGGTGCTGATGGCCAGAACGGGCGACGCCGGCTCGGGCGCCAGCGGCATCTCCGCCTTTGCCGTGCCCGCCGACCTGCCCGGCATCAGCTACGGCAAGAAAGAAGAAAAAATGGGCTGGAACAGCCAGCCCACGCGCGTCATCAGCTTCGACAACGTGCGCATTCCCGCGCACAACCTGCTGGGCCGCGAGGGCGAAGGCTTCAAGATCGCCATGAAGGGCCTGGACGGCGGGCGCATCAACATCGCCACCTGCTCCGTGGGCGCCGCCCAGGGCGCACTCACCCAGGCCCAGCAGTACATGCACGAGCGCAAGCAGTTCGGCAAGCCCATTGCCAGCTTCCAGGCCCTGCAGTTCAAGCTGGCCGACATGGCCACCGAACTCGTGGCCGCGCGCCAGATGGTGCGCCTGGCCGCCTCCAAGCTCGATGCCGGCGCGCGCGACGCCTCCACCTACTGCGCCATGGCCAAGTGCTTTGCCACCGATGCCGGCTTCATGGTCTGCAACGAAGCCCTGCAACTGCACGGCGGCTACGGCTACATCCGCGAATACCCGCTGGAGCGCCTCATGCGCGATGCCCGCGTGCACCAGATCCTCGAAGGCACGAACGAAATCATGCGCGTCATCATCGCGCGGCGCATGCTGGAAGGCGATGCGCCGGACATGATCCGCTGATCCATCCACATCCAGCCCGCGCCATGCCCGCCCGCCCGCTCTCCGACACCACGCTGCACCTCATAGACGCCGTGCGCGAAGCCCTGGCCGGCTGCGACGACGTGCAGGAAAAGCGCATGTTCGGCTGCCATGTCTTCATGGTCAACGGCAAGCTGTGCCTGGGCGTGGAAGACGACGAACTGCTGGTGCGCCTGCCGCCTTCGCAGCACGCGGCCGTGGCCGAGACGCCGGGCCTGCGCCCGCTCTCATCCAAGGGCCAGATGGACGGCTACTTCTTCATCGGCCCCGCCGCCTACGCCACGCGCCAGCAGTGGCAGCACTGGATTGCCCAGGCCCTGGCCTTCAACCCCCACGCCAAGGCCACGCCCCCGAAAAAGCGCAAGGCCCAGGCCAGCGAACCCGCGCCCGCCGACGCAAAGACACCGCCGGCGCCGCCCGCCCCGGCCGGGCGCCGCACACGCAGGCACCCCATCTTCGGCGACGAATAAGCCCCCTTTGCAGGAGAGCCCCATGCCCATCCGCATCGTCCAGCTAGGCAGCCCCCGCCACGCCGATGAAGGCCTGCGCATAGGCACCGTGCGCCGCCCGCCGCGCGGCGTGCCCAAGGCCGAATTCGCCAGCCGCGACTACTACGACGTCTGGTACCCCGAACTCTCGCCCCAGCCCGACACCATGCACACCGCGCTCGAATCGCACCGCCTGCAGGACCACGGCCAGCAGGCCGAGGCCGACAAGCTCTGGCAGCAATTCGTGCGCAAATTCCGCAAGGAAATGGCCGAGCCCGCCGCCAGCCGCACCCTGGACCTGCTGGCCGCCCTCTCGCAGCACAGCGCCTTTGCCATCGGCTGCTACTGCGAGCAGGAGGCGCGCTGCCACCGCGGCATCCTGCGCTCCCTGCTCAAGGAACGCGGCGCCGACATTGCGAACGGTGACAAGGACACCGGCGACATGGACACCGGCGACATGGACACCGGCGAAAAGTACACCGGCGACACGGGCCACTGAGACACACCACAAGCTTCACAACACAGGAGACAAGCACATGCAGATCGCATTCATCGGACTCGGCAACATGGGCGGCCCCATGGCCATCAACCTGCACAAGGCCGGCCACACGGTCAAGGCCTTCGACCTCTCCAAGGACGCCTGCGCCAAGGTCGCTGCAGAGGGCGTGAGCATTGCCGCCAGCGCCGAAGACGCCGTGCAGGGCGCAGAAGCCGTGGTCTCCATGCTGCCCGCCAGCCAGCACGTGGAAGGCCTCTTCCTCGGCCGTGACGGCGCAGCCGGCCTGCTGCAGCGCATTGCCAAGGGCGCGCTCATCATCGACAGCTCCACCATCGCCGCCGCCACCAGCCAAAAGGTCGCCAAGGCCGCCGAAGCCGCAGGCATTGCCTTCATCGACGCCCCCGTCTCCGGCGGCACGGGCGGCGCCATTGCTGGCACCCTCACCTTCATGGTCGGCGGCAGCGACGCCGACCTGGAGCGCGCCCGCCCCCTGCTCGAAAAAATGGGCGCCAACATCTTCCACGCCGGCGCCGTGGGCGCGGGCCAGACCGCCAAGATCTGCAACAACATGCTGCTGGGCATCCTCATGATCGGCACCAGCGAAGCCATCGCCCTGGGCGTGGCCAACGGCCTGGACCCCAAGGTCCTCAGCGAAATCATGCGCCGCAGCTCGGGCGGCAACTGGGCCCTGGAAAAATACAACCCCTTCCCCGGCGTCCACGAAAACGCCCCCGCCTCCAAGAACTACGCAGGCGGCTTCGGCACCGACCTCATGCTCAAGGACCTGGGCCTGGCCCAGGAAAACGCCATGGCCGTCAAAGCCTCCACGCCCCTGGGCGGCATGGCCCGCGCCATGTACGCTATGCACTCCATCGCAGGCAACGGCGCCCTGGACTTCTCCAGCGTCATCCGCTCCCTGCAAAAGAACGGCTGACGCCCCCGGCCCCGCCCCATCTCCCCGCCCCCAATCCCGTATGCCCGCGCCTGCGTCGGGCCGTCTGCGGGGTTGCAGTCCTGCCGCAGGACAGGACTGCTTCGTCAACTGACTCGCCGCAGTTGTCTGAACGGAGCGCGCAGCGCGCAGTGAGTTCTGCGGCGAACCCCGCAGGCGGCCCGACGCAGGTTGCCCCGCAGCGCAGCGAAGGGGTCGCGGGCATTCGGGTCGTCTTTCTTTGGCCTACGTTTCTTTGACGAATCAAAGAAAGGTAGGTCGGCCGCCGGGCCGAAACCCGGCCTCGAAAAACAACCACCCGGCAGGGTCAAAAACAAGAAACCCCGACCGGGGTTTTCTCTCTTCAGACCCATGGCAGCCCTACGTAAGCTGCCACCGCCAACATCCGCCATTCCACAGAACACCCGCCAGCAACCATGACCACTACACCCCCCAACTTCGCCCCCATGCCCAACACCGAAGGCTACTTCGGCCCCTACGGCGGCCAGTTGGTCCCGCCCCACCTCAAGCAGGCCATGGACGACATCAACACCGCCTACGCCGAAATCACCAAACGCCAAGACTTCCAGCAGGAACTGGCCCAGCTCTTCGCCGACTACGTGGGCCGCCCAAGCCCCATCTTCCACGCGCGGCGCCTGTCGGAGCAGCTCGGCGGCGCACAGATCCACCTCAAGCGCGAAGACCTCAACCACACCGGCGCCCACAAGATCAACCACTGCCTGGGCGAGGCCCTGCTGGCCAAGTTCATGGGCAAGAAGAAGGTCATCGCAGAAACCGGCGCCGGCCAGCACGGCGTGGCCCTGGCCACGGCCTGCGCACTGGTGGGCATTCCCTGCGAGATCCACATGGGCCAGGTGGACATCGAGAAGGAACACCCCAACGTCACCAAGATGCGCATCCTGGGCTGCAAGCTCGTGCCCGTCACGCGCGGCGCGGCCACGCTCAAGGAGGCCGTGGACAGCGCCTTCGAGGAATACCTCACCAACCCCACCGACTACATCTACGCCATCGGCTCCGTGGTCGGCCCCCACCCGTTCCCGATGATGGTGCGCGACTTCCAGAGCATCATCGGCCGCGAGGCGCGCGAGCAATTCCAGGCCAGGCACGGCAAGCTGCCCGACCACGTGGCCGCCTGCGTGGGCGGCGGCTCCAACGCCATGGGCATCTTCACGGCCTTCCTGGGCGATGCCTCGGTCAAGCTCGTCGGCGTGGAGCCCTCGGGCGAAGGCACGGACAAGCCCGGCCGCCACGCAGCCACCCTCAGCATGGGCAAGCCCGGTGAAATCCACGGCATGAAGTGCTACGTGCTGGAAAACGCAGACGGCACGCCGGCTGCCGTGCACAGCATTGCCTCGGGCCTGGACTATCCGGGCGTGGGCCCGCAACACAGCTACCTCAAGGACCTGGGCCGCGTGCAGTACGAATCCGTCACCGACAAGGAATGCCTGGACGCCTTCATGCAGCTGTCGCGCGTGGAAGGCATCATCCCCGCGCTGGAAAGCGCCCACGCCGTGGCCTGGGCCATGCGCGTGGCGCCCGGCCTGCCCAAGGACCAGCACATCCTCATCAACCTCTCGGGCCGGGGCGACAAGGACGCCGACTACGTGGCCAAGGTGCTGGGCCTCTGAACGCAGAGGTTGTGCTGGATCAAACCGCAGCACCCCGGAGGGGGCAAAGGGCGCCCTCTCCGACAACCGCTCTCCGGGACGGTGGAGACAATGGCCCCGACCGTTGTCTTGTCCAACCCCATTCCCGAAGGAGCCCACACCCATGAAGCCTGCCCCGTTCGCACGCACCGCCGCCCTCTCCATCGCCCTGGCCCTGACCTGCGCCACCGCCGCCCTGCCCGCCGCAGCCAAGTCGGTGGCCGAATGGCAGACCATCACCAGCCAGGCCAAGATCCCGCTGGAGCAGGCCATCACCCGCGCCACCCAGGCCGTACCCGGCAAGGCCATCGAAGCCCAGCTGGACGACGGCGACGGCACGGGCCCGCGCTACGAAATCGAAGTCATCACCCCGGCCGGCGACAGCGTGGAAGTCTGGGTCAACGCCATCACCGGCCAGGCAGCCCAGCACAAGAACGACGGCGCCGCCAAGCGCAAGGACCGCCAGCGCCTGGAAAAGGCCAAGTCCACCATTGAGCAGGCCATCCAGGCCGCCACCCGCCACACCCCCGGCACGCCCGTCAGCGCGGAACTGGACTCACACTGGGGCCAGACCAGCTACCAGGTCGAAGTGCTGCAGGCCAACGGCACGCTCATGGAAGTCAAGATCGACGCCGTGGGCGGCGAAGTCATCCGGGCCAAGAAGGACTGACCCACGGCCCCCACCCGGCAGCGCGCTTCAGCATGGGGCGCGCTTTTTTTCGCCCATTTTTTGCCTCGTTCCCGCCATGTCCGCAGGCCATCCGCGCCTGCAGCACTCCTCAGGCCAACGCCACCGACACACCCTCATCCGCAAACCGCTTCGCCGCCCTGAGCAGATAGCTCACGGCATAAAGAATGGGGTCGTCGGCCTCATCGCCATTGAGATGCTCCACCACCTCAATGGCATAGCCCAGGTTCACCGCCGTGTCGTGCAGCAGTCCCACCAGTTCCCTGTCTTCCGGCTCCAGCGACTGCGCCTGGTCGGCCTTCACGTAGTAGATGCGCAGCAGATCGCGGCACACGCAATTGATGGCCGTGACCTTGTGGCGAGCGTGCAGGTCCAGCACATCCAGCGCGGCGCCCATGTGCAGGACGGCGTCTATGGCGAGGTCTTCGAGTTTGGGTGGGGGTGTGGTGGCGGGGGTTGGCTGGGGCATTGGAGTCCTGTCGAGAGGGTCCCGGTCCCAGAGCCACTGCACGCAGTGGAAGCGAGAGAACCGGACAGCAAAGCTTCCGGCTTTACCAAGTCTCTGTCTGCCACCTGTAGTTGGAATTTTGTAAAGAGGCAGGGAAGGCTCTTCACAGAAGGTGATACGAGGCCAAGCCTTCGGTCTGCCTTCAAGCTGTGCAAGATGTTGGGGTTGCGCCGGGGGATGTAATGGGTGAGGTGGATAGGCGAGTAGAAAGGTGTGGCGGTGACGCTTTGTCAAGGAGTGCTGCCAGCCAAAGGCTACCAGTGGCAATGCCCGCTTGGCCGCCTCCTTCAGGCTGGTCGCTGTCGGTCCGCGGAAGTGTTCAGGGAGCGGACGCCGCTCAATCCGCCATCCGAGCATTGACGTTGGCGACTGTCTAACGACAGGTAGCGAGTGAGTTGCAGCACAATGGCTGTCAGTTGTTGGTGGATGCTCTCTACAACCTCGTACGGACAGGCGCTTGCGACAAAAAGCAATCTTTCGATCCTCGTAGGAAACCGCCATAAAGTGAGCACGATAGTGTTCTGCCCTGATCAAGCGCATTAAAAATGCTCAATGATAGGAGCCAGGTTATCCTCAGATAGTTTTAAAAATTTAGGGAGAAATGCAATGCTATTCTTGAAAATTGGATGGATGAGCTTTTTATGAAGAAAAATCTTCTCCCTCTAATCCGCATGCTTGCAAACAGCCTCAATAGTGTATTGTCTTGGTTGGAAGCTAAAGATGGCTCCACCGACATCCACACCAAGTTCTTGGATCTCGCGCCAACTGATAAGGCGGACAACGCTGGCGTTTATTCCGAGGCGATTCTGTTTGCAACAAACAATGCGAAGGTTTCCAATATTGCCCTAACTGGCCCCTACGGATCGGGAAAGAGCAGCATTATTCAATCTTTTTTGAAAAATTATCGACGGCCTGCTCTTCATATCTCTCTTGCGACGTTTGTCCCCGAGACCAATTCGGGTGAGGAGAAGGTAAGCCGCCAAGAAATTGAGAGAAGTATTCTGCAGCAGATGCTTTATGGCGCTGACGCTAACAAGCTCCCGCTATCACGGTTTAAAAGAATCCAGTCGCCTAGTTTTTGGTCCATCTTTAAATCGCTATATATAACACTGGGAATTCTCGCTCTTTTTTTCGTGTTTAGCAAAAGACTGGACATTATTAGTGGAAAATTTTTCACCCCGCTCGCATTTAGCAATGGATTCAATCTGGGGATCGGTACATTCGCAATAATGTTCTTATGGATGGCGCTGCATCATTTTTATGTTGCCAGCTTCGGCTTATCTCTTAAAAGCGTTTCATTGAAGGACGTTGAGATACGGCCTGCGCATGATGACCAAACATCAATACTAAACCGTCACTTGGATGAAATCCTATACTTCTTTCAGTCAACCGATTACGATCTCGTAATTATCGAGGATCTGGATCGATTCAATGATAGCGAAATTTTCGTAACATTACGCGAAATAAATAGCCTCGTAAATGAGAATGCGGGTATAAACCGGACCGTCAGATTTCTCTACGCCTTGCGCGACGACATGTTTGTTAATACCGATCGAACCAAGTTTTTTGAATTTATTATTCCAGTAATTCCAATTATCAACACGTCAAATTCGATCGACATGGTTTTGAAGCAAGGGAGAAGACTTGCACTTGACGAACGTCTCGATCGACAATTTCTGCGAGAGGTCTCACGCTACCTAAACGACCTGAGGTTGATTAACAATATATTTAATGAGTACACTATTTATGCTGCCAATTTGGAAACCGACGGAGATAACCTGCTCGATGCCAACAAGCTTCTGGCGATACTGATCTATAAAAATGTCTATCCAAGGGATTTTGAGCGACTGCACCGCGATGAAGGAAATCTCGCTGAAATATTGAAGCATCAGCATAAACTCATTAGACAAGGCGAAACCAGATATAGGAAAGAGATCGAGGAGCTCGAAAAAATAATTGAAATTAGCGAGCGGCAAACGCCTTTAGATTTGCGAGAGTTGCGCCAGGTCTATGCCATGGTTCTTATTGAGAAGCTTCCGGCAGGCGTTGCCAATGTTGGCATTGATCGGAACACATTGATTTCGCTGACTCAATTAGTAAGTAGCGACGCGTTCGAACAACTGATTGTGGCACCACGCATATATTGGCACATTCCCAATAATAACTCGTCTTGGATTGACAATCCCAATCTGCAATCCGAAGTGGATTCTCAAAAATCCTACTTTCAGCGCAAGGAAGAGATCGAAAATAAGCAGTCTGATAAAAAAAATAGGATTCTGAAAAAAATTCACGATCTCAGATCAAAAATCCCACAACTCCGAGTGGCAAAGCTAAATGAGCTGTTGCGCTTGAACGCCGACTACATAGACGAGCTATTCAAATGCTTTGAAGAGAACGGGGAACTCGCTCGTTTTTTGATTTTAGAAGGCCATCTCGATGACACTTACTATCAATACACTTCGCTTTTTCACTCAGGCCGCCTGTCACCCAATGACAACAGGTTTTTAATTCAAATAAGGGCATTCGTCGCGCCTGACCCAAACTTTCCGCTTGACAATCCCAAAGAGGTCATTGCGGCAATGCGAGATGAAGATTTTCGGCAACGCTATGTCTTGAATGTTAGGCTTGTCGATAACCTTCTAAGCGACCAGAGTATTAACCTTACTCAAGCACAGAAATTTTTTGATTTTCTCTCATCAAATTTCGAGAGCTGCGAAGAATTTCTCAGCGCTTATTACGCCAGCGGCGTTAACGTTTCTGTGCTTCTACAGGAATTGGCCGACGCTTGGAAAAATCTTATACCAAATCTAATTGCCAGCCCTAACAATATTTCTCACGTGAGCCAACTGATCGCAAATATACCGATAGAATCACTAAAAACACTCGCAAATGATTTTAGCGATCTATCGAAATTTGTTGCTGCGAATCTTCCCAAAATTCTGGCAAATATTCCAGATTTAGAACCCGACCGCTTTGATTGTCTAGATTTTGAGGTGAGTAATCTAACTGACATCAAGGATTATCCTGAAATTGTACGCTTCATGTTCGATGAAGGAAGATACGAGCTCACGATAACGAATCTTGAATATATCTATCAAGAAATCTTGATACAGAGCGACCTGAAGCCAATGCGCGTAAGGAATTTCACCACCATTCGTTCGATGAACAACATAGCCTTGATAAATAGGGTGGAGCGAAATTTTAATAGTTACCTGAACAATATTCTTTTAGAGTTGCAAGAAAATTCAGATGAGGATGTCCCTGCGATTCTAGCCATTCTTAATCAAGATTCACTTGATCACAGCACTCTTCAAAAATTTCTTGAAATGCAGAGAGCCCAGCTGCCGACTCTAGAGGGTGTTCCCGTGACATTGCTGGCGACACTTTTCCAGCTAAATTCGATAGAAGCAACTTGGACCAACTGCCTCGAATTCATAGAATCTGCTGGGTTTGAGGCAAATAGTCTAATTGATTTTCTTGATTTAGAAGTTGTACGTGAGGCTATCCTGCAACATCCCATACCAAGCGATGCGGATTTATCAAGGCTGCATCATTTCCTTCTTGATGCAGATTCGCTGTCTGATTCTGCCTATAAAGCTTATATCCAAGCCCTGCCGAAGCCGATCCAAAATCTGCCTCAAGGACTTAAACCAGCCAAGCTTCGAATTCTGATATCTGAAGAAAAAATCACATTCACAAAAGAAAATTTTGATGCAATGGCTGATATTGAGGATTTGGATGCCATTTTTCTCAAGAACAACATCGAAATTTATCTTAATGATCACAACAGCTTTTCACTTGACGACGATTTACATGAGAAGCTTCTACGATCTGATATTCATAGTTCAGCTAAGCTCCGAATAGTCGCATTGATGAACTTGGAAGCGCTAGAACAATTTCCAGAACGATCGGCACTTATCGGTCAGCTTATTTTCAATACGGGCGGAAATATATCAAAAATTGATAGCAGCATTGCTCAGTCATTGATAATTCATTCTCGCCCTGTAACAGCGCAAATCTCACTGCTTAACAAATATCATTCTCTTATGTCTGTTGGAGAAGTTCGTCATATTTTGGCCATTTTGCCGCATCCATTCTCTGAGATTAAACCAGGCTATGCTACGCCGAGGCTTAAAAATAGCCCTGAGAATCTAGATCTCGTAAAATGGCTTCACTCAAGAAAATTTATTTCATCCTGGGGTGAAGACCGTTTATTTACAGATAATATAAAAATTAATCTTCATAGACGTTAAAAGCGGCTTTTAAAATATGCACCGCCTCGGCATCGCTTATACCTCACCATAAGCGGCCGTATGACGTATTAACAGTTTTTGCCCTTCGGCAGTCGTGGAAACCTCTTCCGTGATGGGCAGCAGCCGCTGCTACGGCGGGCCTTGACCGAAGTTCATGGAACGACCGCAAAGGGTCGACTTCCGACAGCCAGCAATCGGCATAGTCTCGTGGCCATGGATCACCTTGGCCCATATTAGTCACTCCATTCACCTCAGCTTCTCAGAAAGCGCCGCCAAAGCCGCGCGAGGTCATGATATTGAACCAGCGGCGAGCGAGCGAGGCGCTGCGTGCCAGCCCTTGCAGCAACCTAGAGCTTATCCAGTGGCATTGCGCTACAACAACGGCGCTACTGATCGGCATCAGCGCCTCTAGGATTCGCCCTTCGTTTGCGCGGTAGCCAAGCATTCCTGACGCATGGAATTTCACTCTAATTATTGTGTGTGGCTGACGCTGCAATTGGCACCAGAACACGCCAACCCTTTTTGTCGTGCAATGTCGATCTGCAGGCAACTTGAACTCTTTTTCCTAGAACTCCACTGTCTGAAGATGCCCAGTCCGATTCAAGTGGAACAGCGCACTGTTCGACTACTATTTTTGGATTGATTCGAACAGCAGTGAATTGCGCTCTCTTCTGCCTGTTTTCCTTTATCAAGAATTCATCTGCAGATCTCTTTACTTCTTTTAAATCTTGGATTGGTGGTGAATTTTTCTCACCAGCAGACGTGGTGCCGGAAATCATGATCCCCACCAACATAAAGAAGATTCTCATCATTGTCTTTGTACAGTTGATTTACGGCGGTCTCAAATATGAAGTGCAAAACCTAAGCTTCAGGTAACTTGCACGGATGACTTCACCCTACACGCACTAGCAACCTGAAGATTGCCTGACCTTGGCATCCCGGAAGTGGCTGAGCCTGCGTGCAGCGTTCAGGAGCCTTGCCATGCGAACGCCAGGCGACAGATGCCGCTCGGCAACGCGGCACCGTGCAGACGCACCGCACTCAGGTGTACGGCCCCAAGACGTCAAGCCGCATTCTTCAGCCTGCAGCAGGAGAAAGCCCTATGACAATCCGCCCGAATGGTTGCACCCGCACAACGCTGCGCATCCCCTCAGAACACCGGCAGGCGAGCGGCCCACATCGGGTTTTGCCCAGGCTCCACAGCGTCAACCCTGCATACAGCCCCCTGACGCCCCTGCGCCGTATAACGTCTTGACACGCTTTTGGGCTGCAAGGTGGCTGCGCACCTCCGAAATCCTTGGAACACTCTGCGCCACGCGCCGAAGAGCGAGGCAGTTCGTTGCCACGCCCCGGCCTCTGCCTGAAAGCCCACAATGCACCCCACACCACAGGCTGCAGCCTCCACGCTGCAGCCGCCCGACCGCGCGCCCGCGGATTCCTTGCCTGCCTGCGCAGAGCCCGGCCACCTCGGCCACGAACCGAAGAGCTCCCTGATTCCTCCCGCCCTGGCCTCCTCCCTTGCGGCCGCGCTGCTGGTGGCCTGCGGGGGCGGTGGGGGCGATTCAGCCCCCGGCACCGGCACTGGCGGCACGGGCGCCGGCCCTGGTGGCGGAACCGGTACGGGCACCACGGCCACCCCCGCCAGCGATGAAGAAGCCGCGCGTTTCCTGCTGCAGGCGCAGTTCTCGGCCACCGACGAGGAGATCGCAGCGCTGCGCGCCAAGGGCTACGGCCCCTGGCTGGCCGAGCAGTTCGCGCTGCCCGTGGACACCACGGGCACGGCCTGGCTGATGCAGCGCGGCTACGGCGTGGCAGAGGCCGGCACGCGCTACGACAACGTCTCGTATCCCTCCGACTTCATGCTCTGGAGCCAGCTTTTCACGGAGCGCGACGCCGTGCGCAAGCGTGTGGCATTGGCGCTGTCGGAGATCATGGTGGTCTCCACCACGGGGCTGGAGCAGCCCTGGAGCATCTTCCTGGCCTCCGGCTACTGGGATCTGCTGAACCAGCATGCCTTCGGCAACTTCCGCACGCTGCTGGAGGCCGTCACGCTCAGCCCGGCCATGGGCATCTACCTGAGCACGCGCGGCAACCAGAAGGAAGACGCCCGCAGCGGCCGCCAGCCCGACGAGAACTACGCCCGCGAGGTGATGCAGCTGTTCACCATCGGCCTCTACCGCCTCAACCCCGACGGCACCGAGCAGCGCGACGGCAACGGCAATCGCATCGATACCTATTCGGCAGCCGATGTGAGCAACCTGGCGCGCGTCTTCACCGGCTACGACTACGACACCAGCAAGAACCAGCCCACCAACCTGAGCGGCAGCACGGTGACGGGGCTGCAGCAGGCGCTGCTGCCCATGGCCTTCAACGCCGCGCGCCATTCCACGCTGGCCGCCACTTTCCTGGGCACCACCGTGGCTGCGGGCACGTCGGGGCCAGCGGCGCTGAAGGCGGCGCTGGACACGCTGTTCAACCACCCCAACGTGGGGCCCTTCATCGGGCGCCAGCTGATCCAGCGCCTGGTCACCAGCAACCCCAGCCCTGCCTATGTGGGGCGCGTGGCCGCCGCCTTCGCCGACAACGGCAGCGGCACGCGGGGCGACCTGCGCGCCGTGATTGCCACCGTGCTGCTGGACCCGGAGGCGCGCGGCGCGGCAGGGCTTGCCAGCCCCCAGTACGGCCGCCTGCGCGAGCCCATGGTGCGCTTCGTGCAGTGGGGCCGCACCTTCGGGCTGCGGTCGGCACGCGGCACCTGGAAGATCGACAACCTGAGCGACCCGGCCACCCGCCTGGGCCAGAGCCCGCTGCGCTCGGGCTCGGTGTTCAACTTCTTCCGCCCGGGCTACGTGCCGCCCTCCACGCCCCTGGCCACGACGGGCCAGGTGGCGCCGGAGTTCCAGATCGTCACCGAGACCAGCGTGAGCGGCTACCTGAACTTCATGCAGAACGTGATCCGCTTCGGCTACTACGTGAACGCGCCAGACCTGCCCCAGGGCGGCAGCAGCGCAGCCAACGGCTTCGACATCACCTGCAGCTACGCCAACCTGCTGCCCCTGGTGGCCGACGCCGCCGCGCTGGTGCGCAAGGTGGCGCTGCTGCTGTCGGCAGGGCAGGTATCGGCCGCCACGCAGGCGCGCATCGTGGCAGCGCTCAATGCCACGCCGGTGACGGCCACCAGCAACACCGCCACCCAGCTCAACCGCGTGGCAGCCGCCGTGCTGCTGGTGATGGCCAGCCCCGAATATCTGGTGCAGAAGTGACCGAACAAGTGACCGAACGTCTGCAAAGCAAAGCGACATCTCCATGAATTTCATCGACCCCGCCCGCCACACGCGCCGCGCATTCCTGCGCCGCAGCACGCAACTGGCCGCCGCCGGTACCGCCCTGCCCCTCGCCCTGAATCTTGCCGCGCTGGGCGAGGCCGCCGCCTTCGAGGCAAGCGACTACAAGGCGCTGGTCTGCGTCTTCCTCTATGGCGGCTGCGACTACGCCAACACCGTCGTGCCCTACGACAGCACCCGCTACGGGCAGTACTCCGCCATCCGCGGCGGCAACAGCGATGGCACGGCCGGTGGCATTGCCCTGGCCCGCGCCGCGCTGGGCAATACGCTGCTGCAGCCCCGCACGGCGCTGGCCGGTGGCATGCAGTACGCGCTGCACCCATCCATGACGGGCCTGGCCGGCCTCTTCAACGCGGGCCGCGCTGCGGTGCAACTGAACGTCGGCCCGCTGCTGGTGCCGCTCACGCGGGCCCAATATGCCACCGGCGACCGGCGCAGCTACCCGCTGCCGCCCAAGCTTTTCTCGCACAACGACCAGCAGTCGGTGTGGCAGTCGCAGGGCGCAGAAGGCTCCACCCTGGGCTGGGGCGGCAACCTGGGCGACCTGGCGCTGTCGTCCAACGCCACGTCGCTCTTCACCTGTATCTCGGCCACGGGCAACGCCGTGTTTCTCTCGGGCGACCAGGCGCTGCAGTACCAGATCAGCCCGGGCGGCGCCGTGCCCATCAACGCCGTCAAGGGCACCAGCGTCTATGGATCGACCGCCGTGCGCGGCCTGTTGAGCGAGCTGGTGCAGACGGCCGGCAGCCACGCGATGGAGGCCGAGTACGCCCGCGTCACGCAGCGCTCCATCAGTGCCGAGGGGCAGATCTCTTCAGCCCTCTCCAGCGCCAGCCTGTCCACCGCCTTCCCTGCCAACAACCCGCTGGCCGACCAGCTCAAGGTGGTGGCCCGGCTCATCGCCGGACGCAACGCGCTGGGCACGCGCCGGCAGGTGTTCTTCGTCTCGCTGGGCGGGTTCGACCTGCACGACAACCTGATCGCCAACCAGCCGCAGCTGCTCGACAAGGTGAGCAGCGCCATGACGGCCTTCTACAACGCCACGGCCGAACTCGGCGTGGCCGACAAGGTCACGGCCTTCACCGCGTCGGACTTCGGCCGCACGCTGACGTCCAACGGCGACGGCTCGGACCATGGCTGGGGCGGCCACCACTTCGTGGTGGGCGGCGCGGTGCGTGGCGCGTCCTTCTATGGCGCGCCGCCGCCCATCAGCGTGGGCAACGGCAGCGGCAGCGAGGACCAGTGGCATGTCGGCCAGGGGCGCCTGTTGCCCAGCACTGCCGTGGACCAGTACGCCGCCACCCTGGCGCGCTGGTTCGGCGTGGCGAATACCGAGCTGGCGGGGGTGCTGCCGCACATCGGCAACTTCGGCGGCTCGACGTATCCCATCGATCTGGGGTTCATGGGCTGAAGCCGTGCGCGCCGGGCCTGCACGGCCGATTCGAGTCAGCCTCTGGGTGGCCCTGAGGGCGCCTTTGACAATTCCGAATTTTCAGGGACCGGGATTGCGAAGACGATGGGGCCACTCAGTTCAAGTGGAGACAAAAATGCGATTCGAATTCCGCCCAATTGCCACACCAATTGCCACCCCAATTGCCACGCTGGCCCGGCATGCACGGCATGGCTTGTTCATCGCAGCGGCCCTGTCCGGCGCGCTGGCGCAGGCGGCACCGCTGCCGTTGGACATGGCCACTACTTCCGAGCAGCGGTTTCAACTGGCCCTGGAGGCCCAGACTGCGGGTGACTACGCCTCCATGCTCGCGTTGCTGCGCCAGGCGGCTCGGGATGGCGAGCCACAAGCCCAGGAAACACTGGCATGGATTCTTCTGGCAGGCCCAACCCTGTATGGCACCGCGGTGAAAGCGGATCGCTGTGAAGCAGTGCACTGGCTGCGGCAAGCCGTGGCAAAAGGGAATCAAACGGCCAAAAGCCAGCTGGATTTCCTGAACCGCCTGCGCAATGCGCCGAGTGGCAAGATGGCTTGCACATCCGAGTGGGAAGGGTAATAGGCACTAAATCCTTTTCGGATCGCAGCGCCATCCTCAAGAATGCGCTGCGGGTGCAACGCTACTGGGACCACGCCTGGAGCCCTGACCACCGCACCACGGACTTGTGCCTGTCCTCGCCCTGCCCTCAACCCGCATTCACCAGCGCCTTCGCAAACGCCCCTTGACCCGCCACAGTCAATACCAGTTTTTGTGTCGCCCTAGTCGCAGCCACATAGAACAGTTTGGCCTCGTCCGCCGCATCTTCGCCTTCACGCGGCATCTGCCCCACTCCTGCAACGGCCACGACCGGGAACTCCAATCCCTTGCTGGCGTGCATTGTCATCACTTTGATGGTGTCGGCCAGTGGATCGAAGTCACCTGAACGATGTCGCACGCGATGCGGCAGTTTTCGGCGGCCAAGTGCCATGGCGCACTGGTTCATGGAGTCGTGATCGCGGCACAGGATGGCCATGTCACCCCAGGCGTGGCCTTCCTGATGCGCCGCAGCCAGCAGCTCGGCGATCTTGGCGGGTTCGTCCCGCAAGCTCGGCAGG
Organism: Delftia sp. 11MD; assembly: GCF_050907895.1. Taxonomy (NCBI): domain Bacteria; kingdom Pseudomonadati; phylum Pseudomonadota; class Betaproteobacteria; order Burkholderiales; family Comamonadaceae; genus Delftia; species Delftia sp. 11MD. Next base: position 3,332,681 of record NZ_CP194333.1, read on the forward strand.
CGCACGATCAGCGGCTCCTGCCCTTCGCGGCCGCAGCTGATGGGTTGCACCAGCGGAACACCGTCATCATCCTGGGCATTGGGTTGCAGGAACTCGGCGGCGACGCGGTTGGCAATTTGCAGAATCTGCCTGGTGTTGCGGTAGTTGATCTTGAGAATGGTCGTGCGCCCAGAGGCCTGGATTCCCACGCTCTTGAAGCTGAACCCACGCGCCTTGCTCTTGCCATAGATGTTCTGGGCGCTGTCGTACAGGATCAAAAGGCTGTTGGTCTCGGGGTCCACCATCTGGGTGACGAGCTTGAGCCATTCAGGCTGAAAGTCGTGCCCCTCGTCGACCATCACGGCCTGGTACTGCCCGGACGGAATCTGTTGCCGATCCACGCCGCGAATCACAAACTCCACCATCTGATCAAACATGCCTGGGCCCTGAGCGGGTAGCGTCTGGCCATAGGCCACCAACTGCTGGCGGCACCACTTGTGGAAGTTGCGGGCATGCACCCGGTCGGCCAGGCCCTTGGCCGCAAACCAGGCATTGAGCTTCACGGCCAAGGGCTCGTTGTAGCAGAGCACGAGGATGGGCTTGGTCGAAGCGGTCTTGGCCAGGTGTTCCGCACGATAGCCAAGAATCATGGTCTTGCCTGAGCCGGCAACTCCGTGGATCACGCGATGCCCATCGCCCAGGCTGCGCGCGAGTTGCTCCTGCTGCAAGTCCATGACGCGCATGATGTCCGGCAACTCGTCCGCGTCTTCCGGCAGAAGGCTGCCTTGCACCGGAACACGCACCTGCGGGAACATGATCCACCGCGTGCGCTCGAGCTGCGGCACCGACATGGCTTTGCCGAAAGCGTGGGGGAACATGTTCCACAGGCGCTGCTGAAAAGCCTCCGCATCAACGGATTCCAGCATCTCGTCCTTGCAGATGACCAGATGCGCATCAATCGTCTGGTCCAGTGCAGATTCTTCAAACTGCTTGCGCGTGATGTTGGTGAACACCACGCCGCTGCCCCAGGGAAATGCCAGCTTTCCCTGATGAGGGCCTTCGCCGTGAATGAGTTGCTGATCTCGCTCCAGTGCGTTGACCACTTGAATGGCGCAGTGTCGCGCCTGGGCTGCCGGATTGATGACGACCTTGGGCCTTCCATCCACGATGAGCGTCCAGGCCTGTTTGGTCGCCTCTTGAACCGTCTCGAGCCGCCAATCCTTGGTCTCAAGAATCAAAACGCCCCTGCGTGGATGAATGACGACAAAGTCAGGATGCGTCTGCTTGGGGCCGATGGGCACGTCATACCAGAGCATGTAATCGTCTTCGAGCTTTTGCTCCAACCGCTCGGCCAGGCGTCGCTCGCCAGGCGTCGCTCGCCAGGCGTCATGCGCCCAACGCACGCCCCCATCGCAGGAATCAGTACCGCCACTTTCTTCTCCTCCACAGAGCGGCTGAGGATACCGCACGCACTATCTCTTCAGGAATTCGATGACTGGCCAATCCCAAGCCATCGAAAATCCGGAATTGGATTCTGAACGGCTCTCTGTTGAATTTCCTCGACTCGCGAGGAAACCAGTATGGAATTTGAAGGCGCTTCTGAAATGGCCAAGCAGAGGAGGATTTGATTGTGAAAGTGCTTGGCTCGGACGTATGCCTGCCATCTACGCACTCGAAGACTACCGCTTTGGGCAATGCCGGAACACTGCCGAAGGTAGAAAGGACCAGTCATTGCGGCAAGCCCACACTTGCGCCGCAACGGCGGCGCTGCTCCGTGCAGATGCCAGAGGAGGCGACATCAGCGTTGCGGCCCGTCGCAGCGCCTTCGCGCTGGACGAACCGCCCTGGATCGCCTTGGCCCCGTTGTCTTGCCTATGCCATACAGTCCCAATCCCAGTCGCAGTCGTTCAGGGAGCGCCGTATTCGCTCAGTTTCTTGCTGAACCTAAAGGTCCACAGTCGCTGCGTGCGATCGTTGACGTCATTGGTGGTGAAGCGAAGGCTCGCCGCGCCCTTGGCGCATTGGCCGTCCTTCACGATCTTGCCTTCGGCGTCCACCATGCATTTGGTGACGTTCGAGCCTTCGATTTCCTTGCCGCTGGCGTCCAGCACGGCCAGCGAAACACCGAAGTCGGTGTCGTTGGTCAGCGCCAGCGTGTAGTCATCGACCAGCGCCAGGCCTTCGGCCTTCTCGGCCACCCAGCCGGTGGCGTTCAGGTTGAAGAGCCGGGTCTTCTTGAGCGTCACGACCTTGGAATAGTCCGAGCCATTGACCGGCTTGCCAGTCAGGCTGCTCTTTTCCAGGTCGGAGCCCAGCGCGGTGATGTCGGTGGCGTTGGCCGGAAACTCGATCAGAACCAGGTCGTTGAAGACTTTCTTGTTCTTGCCCGTGCCTTGCTCGATGGCGATGAATTTCCCCTTGCCCAGTGAGACCACATCACCCAGCTTGGCATTGCCGGTCTTGCCTTGGTTGTACCAGCGGCTGTCCACGGGCAAGGCAAACAGGCGGGTTTTCTCGGTGGTCGGGTCAAACTCCACCCAACGCACAAAGCGAGCGTAGTCGCGCACGTTCTCCGATTTGCCAGTGGCGTCGGCAACGGCAGCGGTGGTGTAGTCGGCCTTGCCGTCGTCCAGGGGGCTTTGCAGGAAACCGTGCAGCTTGCCGCTGGCCGCATCGATGCTCAGCCCCTCCATGCCACGGTTGGCGCGGCGCTTGGCGAGAATGGCCGGCAGATCGGCCGCGCCGGTGCCGGGCCCGTATTTCTTCTGGATGATGCCGGTCGCCGGGTCGATCTTCACGATGAAGGGTCCGTATTCGTCGGACACCCACAGCGCATTGCGTGCGGCATCCACCACCACGGATTCCGTGTCCAGGCCGAATTCGCTGTAGCCCTTGGCCTTGCCGGGATAGGTGAAGGAGTCGTCCAGGACTTGCTCGCCCGTGTTGCCTGTGATGCCCCGTGGCTGCACGCGGCCGTTGGCGTTCTGTGTGGCGCTGAATCTGAGCGGCAGGGTGGAGACGAGCCTGGCTCCGTCCTTTCCGAGGGCGATCACGCCGATGGACGGAATGAAGTTGGGCGAGGGAAACACCGTGGAACTGGCAAAGCCCGCGGGATTGGAGCCGTCGGTGATCGGCGTGACCGGGCCGGTGGTCGCGTTCGGGCCGCGATCGGTGATGGCGTAGAACTCCAGTGTGCCGTCGGCACGCCTGCCCTTCAAGGCCAGGCCCGAACCGTAGGCTGGCAGAAAGCCCTTGGGGAAATCGGCCTTGGTGGCGGGGTGTTGGCCTTCGTAGGGGAAATAGAACCTGTCGTCGAACTGGACGTCCTGGCGCGTGACGATGGCGCGGATGCTGCCAACGCCGGTGGTCTGCGCCACCGTCTCGGAGCCGGCGACCTGGAGCGGGCGGGTGTCGGCGCAGGCGCTCAGCAAGGCAGCCGCGGCGGCGATCACTGCCACCAGGCAGGAAGAAGAAGTGGGGGGTCGCATGGCGAGTAGGTCTTGAGAAGAAGAGGCAAGCCTGACAGGTAGATAGGCAGATCGGCAGGCCCTGCGTGGCAAGGGCCTGCCCAAGCTTGAAGGCTTTGTCTATGGAAAAAGGCGCTGCGCCGCTCAGAACGAGTGGCTGATGCCCAGATCCACACCGGTCGAGCCGGCGTTGGCCACACCCGCAGGGCCGCCGATCAGGCCGACGCTGGCACCGTTCTTGTTGTTGACACGCGCCAGCCCTGCGTACAGAGAGGTGCGCTTGGAGAAGTCATAGACATATCCGATCGAATACTTGTCGGCCTTGCCGCCGCTGCGCGTGAGGGCAGAGGCGTTGCCGCTGAACTTGGCGCTGGCGTACTTGATGCGCAAGCTGCCTTGCCCCATGGGGATGGTCGCGCCCAGGTAGAAACCGTCCACCTTCCCGGAGGTTGCGCCGTTGACGGGCTCCCACTTCAGGCTGTTGTATCCGCCATTGAGCAGGAAACTGCCGAAGTTGTACGAGGCGCCCAGCACCAGGTCTTCCAGATCGCTGGTTGCAGCGATGGCGCTGGGCGAAGCCACGGCCGCGGTACCGTCGATCCGGCCGTAGCCGATACCCACGTTCAGCGGGCCAGAGCGATAGCCCAGGTTGCCGCCTATGTACCTGCGGGCCTTGCTTGCGCCAGAGCCGGAGGCGTTCTCGTCGCCAAAGGAAACCGAGAACTGGCCATAGATACCGCCCAGGTCGCTCGGCAGGAAGTAGCCCACGGCGTTGCTGATGCGCGTGCGGTCGACCACGCCGCTTTGGCTGGCGGCGTTGTAGGCAGTCTGGCGGATCGTCTGGAACAGATTGGCCTGCACACCGGTGGTGGTGTCGGGGCCCGCGAAAGCGGTGAAGATGTTGTAGCTGGGGGTGTAGTCGCGACCCAGCCGGATTTCACCCCAGGAATTGTTGCTCAGCCCGATCGTGGAGCGGCGCTCGAAGCCAAGGGAGCCGCTGCTGCCGCCAGTGCCGACATCGGGGTTGAGGCCGCCTTCAAGCCAGAGCTGAGCTCGGTTGCCGCCGCCGAGGTCCTCCGTGCCGCGCAAGCCAAGCAAGCTGGTCTTGCCTTGGCTGGAGTTCAGTGCATTGAGCCTGTTGCTGCCGGACTTGGCAATGGTGACACCGACGTCCACCACACCAAAAATGGTGACGGAAGATTGTGCCAAGGCCAGGCTGGAAGAAGAGGCGAAGAAGGTGCCCATCGCGAGTCCCAGAATGCGCGAGCACGTTTTTTGATTTTTCATTGGCGAGATACGAACTGAACTTATTAATGAGAATGACGGTAGCCTCCTGCCACCGCTGCGGGAACTCTAGGCAACACATAAGTATTCTTCGTGACAGCTGTGCCGTGTGACATGAAAGTCACAGCAGCGGCGGTGCCTGCGGCACGTTTCCTGCAGGGAAGCCCTATCGCCGCCACCCTTCAGCCATGGCCCGCACGACGGGGCAGATCATTCATTGCCGATTTGTTTGATTCATATTCGAGAAATTGGCGGAAATATGCATCCTTTTGCCATTTTCTCAATAAGTTTCTCGACTTCCATATTTTCAATGGCACATTTCGAGCGTTCGTCGATCGATTCATCGGTCATTGGGGACCCAAATTCAGCCCATTGCACAGCCAGTTCAACCCCATAGTCCCTGGGAGGGCGAAGTCCCACAAGAATTGCCGCACCGAGGACTGCAGCCTCAACATCGGTCGCACCAGCAGTCACAGCTATGATCCCCAGCAGCATCGCCGTCCCCGCCAGCGGCGAGCTGCCCCCTCTCCTCCACCCAACGCCCCGCTCCACCCCCCCATGATCCAAGAGTCCGAAGAGATTGCCCTGCTTCGCGAGGAAAACGCCAGGCTGCGGGCGCAGCTGGCGATTGCCACGGCGGGCCATGCCAGCGCCGTACAGGGCGCGGGCGCCAGCGATCAGGACCCTTTCGATGCGCAGGTCGCGGACCAGAAGACGCTGTTCTCGGATTTCATCGAGCATCTGCCGATAGGCCTGTGCCTGGTGGGCAAGGGTGGCAAGGTGCTGATGTCCAACCCGGCCTACCGCCATTTCCTGCCAGACACCCCCATCCCTTCGCTGCTGTCGGCCGAGGAAGACCGCGGGCGCTGGCGCAGTTGGGACAAGGATGGCAAGCCCGTTCCCCGCGACCAGTTTGTGGCCGCCCGCGCGTTCCGCGGTGAGTTGGTGGTGCCGGGCGTTGACTGTGTCTATGACACGCCCCAGGGGCTCGAGGTATGGACGCGCGTTTTCGGGGTGCCGCTGCGCAATGCGGACAAGGAAGTCGTGGCCACGGCCATCGCCATTTTGGACATCGATGCGGAACGGCGGGCGCTGGACATGTTGCGCCAGAGCGAGGAGCGGCTGGATGCGCTGGTACGCTCCTCCTCGGAAGTGCGCTACTCCATCAGTGCGGACTGGAGCGAGCTGCACCAGCTGGCAGGCGGCGGGTTCATCCCCGACACGCAGGCGTCCAACACGAACTGGCTGGAAGACTACATCCCCCCGGAGGACCGCGACCTGGTGCGCGCGGAGATCGCGCGGGCCATCCGCACGAAGACGGACTACGTGATCGAGCACCGGGTGAACCAAGTCGATGGCAGCGTGGGCTGGGCGTTCTCGCGCGCTGTGCCGCTGTTCGATGCCGCAGGCGCCATCACCGGCTGGCTGGGAGCGGCCTCCGACATCACCGAGCGCAAGCAGGCCCAGGCCGCGCTGGAGCGCTTGAATGCCACGCTGGAGGAACAGGTGGCAGAGCGCACGGCCGACCGCAACGCGCTGTGGCAGCTGTCATCCGACATCATGATGCGCTGCACGTTCGAGGGCATCATCACTGCGGTCAACCCGGCCTGGACCGAGGTATTGGGCTGGCGTGAAGACGAGCTGCTGGGCACCACGCTTTTTCATCTCATCCATCCGGAAGATCTGGCGCGCACCATCCAGGACACGCAGGAGCTGGCCACAGGCATGGCGCATGCCCGGTTTGACAACCGGTACCGCCATCGGGACGGGAGCTACCGCTGGATCTCCTGGTCCACGCGTTCGGCGGCAGGCCGCATCAATGCGGTGGGCCGCGACATCACCTCCGAAATGGCCAAGGCCGAAGCGCTGGCCAAGGTGCAGGAGCAACTGCGCCAGTCGCAGAAGATGGAGGCCGTGGGCCAGTTGACGGGTGGCCTTGCGCACGACTTCAACAACCTGCTGGCGGCCGTCATGGGCAATCTGGAGCTGCTGCAGCGGATGCTGGCGCGCGGCCAGGTGGACAACCTCACACGCTTCATCCATGGAGCGCAGGGGGCGGTGCGGCGCGCCGCCACGCTCACGCAGCGGCTGCTTGCGTTCTCGCGCCGGCAGATCCTGGACTCCAAGCCCACCGATATGGCCGCGCTCCTGGCCGATTGGGAGGACCTGCTGCGCAGGACCGTGGGCGCCAGCGTGGACATCGACATCGTGCCGGCAGCCCATCTGTGGCATGCGCAAATCGATGGAACGCAGCTGGAGAACGCCATCCTGAACCTGTGCATCAACGCCCGCGATGCCATGCCCGAAGGCGGCCGGCTGACCATCAGGACAGCCAATATCGAGCTTGAAGAGGCGGCAGCCCGGGAGTGGGATCTTCCGCCGGGCGGCTATGTGTCGCTATGCGTCACCGATACGGGCACCGGCATGTCGGAGCAGACCATGGCACGCGCCTTCGAGCCGTTCTACACCACCAAGCCGGTGGGCCATGGAACAGGGTTGGGGCTGTCGATGATCTACGGCTTCGCGCGGCAATCGGGAGGAGCGGTCAGGATCTTCTCCCAGCCGGGCCAGGGCACCACGGTCTGCCTGTATCTGCCCAGGTGCGACGCCGCGCCCGTTGCAGAACGCGCGGTCGATGCGGCAAGGCAGGTGGTGGTTCCTGCCCAAAGGACCTTGCTGGTCGTGGATGACGAAGCCCCGATCCGCCATCTCATCGACGAGGCGCTTGTCGACCTGGGCTACACGGTGCTTGCCGTGGCCGATGCAGCCGCCGCGCTTCAGGTGCTGCGTGCCGGAACCCGGGTGGACATGCTGATCACGGACATGAGGCTTCGCGGCGGAATGAACGGCAAGCAGCTTGCCGACGAGGCACGCCTGGCCCGGTCCGACCTGCCGGTGCTCTTCATCACCGGGTTCACCGAGGCATCTCCGCTCAGCCAGGAAAACCTGCACCCCGGTACGCAGCTTCTGACCAAGCCGTTCACATTGGAGGCGCTGGCGCTCAAGGTGGCGGAGATTCTGGGCAGTACCGACGCTGTGCCATCGGACTGAGTCGTGTGGCTGGGGCCGTGGTGACCGGCAGATTCCGGGCGCCTGTCTCTCAGTTCAAACCCCGTCACATCGCATCTCCCTCGGCCCGCGTAGTGGCAACGTGGGCAGACTCGATCGGCGACGACGCAGGGGTACTGCCAAAGCGGCAAGAGCACTCAGATGTACGGCCCCAGAAACTTACGGATTCATCAAGCCTGCGAATCAGCAAAAGCCTTGCTCATCTTGAATCCGAATGCTTGTGTTTAGACCGCTGATCGTCAATTCACGCAAATTCCTAGGAAGTATCTTATTTTTCAGAAAAATAGAAAACGACAGCATTCTCCACTTGATCTGAAAATTCGAAAGAACTTAGACTGATAGCGTCACTCACTGCCATGTGGCAGCAAAGGCCTATTAACATTTCAGCACAGAGGGAGCTATGCCAAGTAAAATTCTGACCGGATCTATACTTTTTCTCGTATCAATCTCTGCAATGGCTCAAGATTTTCTGATAGGGAATGAGGAAATTGAAAAGAACGGCATGCCAATGGTCGCCAGAAGTATTTCTGGCAGCATGGCTGGAATGAATGGTACTGTGACCATCAATCTAGTCAAGCTATCAAATGGATCGTATCTCTACGAAACCACCAATCAAAATGATGAAGCAATTGAATTCAACAAGAGGTTGTGTGAAATGTACGGAGACAAAAATCCAGAATCTCCTGGAAAAATGGTAATTGGTAGCGATGAAAGGAATATACCCCTTCATTGTGAACCGGCTTCCCTGCAAAAGGAAATGTCATTTAAGCAACATTCCAACTACTATTACATGCCTGGTGGCCAATGGGACTACAGACCTGTTCTATCTCTAAGCTACGATCCTTACCCACGTGCTGGTTCATATACAAGAGTATCTGCAAGTGCAGGAGTTGACTTTTCTGTCGCGAGAGGTGGCGATCTTTCACTCGCCGTTGGAGTTCGAGGAATTCCAACTTGCTATAACAATGGTTTCACCATGGCTGGTAGCATTCCAGTAGCAAATTTGCAAGTCGCAGTTCTGTGCTACATGTACCCTCATTTGGCCGGCACAGGGGGAAAGGTCGTTTCTGCTCGAGCAGTTTCGGAAAGCAAATACTCGGCCAATGAGAATGGGATAATGGAAATCTATTGAAGCAATAATAAACCAAGTGTATGACACCAGGAAGCCATGGTGCCTTCTTCAGGCTAAAACAGGAGAAATTACCATGGCAACCCGTCTTGGATGATGGTGCCCGCACAACGCCGCACATCCGCGCATAATTTCAGCCAGCATTCGTCCATCAACGGCCTTGGTCAATTACTTCACAGGCCGTTGATATGAAAAAAGCTCTGACAAGATCCAGTTTTTTGCGCAGTGTGTTGGCTGGCGCAGTCTTGCTGGTCACCGCATACGGGGACGCAAAAAACGCAACCGCTTGCGAAAACCATGACCTTAATCTGGTTCGGACGAATGTACTGAAAAAACTGAAAGAGAAGTTTCCTCAGTACGCATTCGATATCACCAAGGTGACGTTTTCTCCAGGAGAAAAAGTGCCTTTTTGGCACGTGGAGGCCATCACCCAATCGAATGGTAAGGAGCTGGTGGTTTTCGCCATGCACTACTGCGAAGGGTCTGTAGAGGTGACAGCCCTCAACCCCTACCACCCTTGACGGCGGTGGAGGCCATCGCCCTCACCCTCTCAATGAAAGCCTGCAGCACCGCCGCAGGCTGGTCCGCCCGCCAGGCCATGACAGCGGGCGTCATGGCCTGCTGCGGACCGCGCAGCGGCACGAACACCACGCCGTTCATGCCCACGCGCTGCATGCAGCTGGGCACCAGGGCCACGCCCTGCTCTGCCGAGACCAGGGCCATGACGGTGAGCCACTGGCGCGCGGCGTGGCGTGTGTGGGGGTGGATGCCGGCCTGCTGCAGGCAGGCGATGACGTTGTCGTAGTTGGCCGGGGCCACTTCGCGGGCGAACATGACGAAAGTGTCGCGGGCCAGTTCGCGCAGGTCGATGGCAGGCTGCCGGGCCAGCGCATGCGTGGCGGGCAGGCAGCAGACAAAGGGTTCCTCGCCAATCGACAGGGTCTGCAGGCCGTCTGGCGGGGTGCCTATGTTGAGAAAGCCGCAGTCGATCTGGCCGCTGGCAATGGCCTGCAGTTGCTCGCGCGTGGACATTTCGTGCAGGCAGACTTCGACCAGGGGGCGCTCTGCGCGGAAGGCGCGGCAGAAGTCGGGCACCTGGCGGTAGACCATGGAGCCGGTGATGCCCACGTCCAGCCGGCCCTGCATGCCTTCGGCCACGCCACGCACCACGTCGGCCGCGTGCTGCAGCTGGGCGAGCACCTTGCGTGCCTCGACCAGAAAGGCCTCGCCCGCAGGGGTGAGGCGCACGTTCTTGGCGTCGCGGTCCATGAGGCTGGCGCCCAGGTCCTGCTCCAGGGTCTTGAGCGCCATGCTCAGCGGCGGCTGGGTGATGCACAGCCGCTGGGCCGCGCGGCCGAAGTGACGTTCCTCGGCCAGGGCGACGAAATAGCGCAGCAGGTGGGTCTTCATGAGAGGCGGCGGATGGGGAGCAAGCGAGATGGCATCTTGCACCATGGCTACCTCTGAAATACAGATTGATAAATCATGGGACTTCAGATGGTTCGCAGCCACAAAACCCGCGCACCTAAACTTTGAGACACCGAGGAAGGGCCGCCCCGCACCGAGGGTGTCGTCCCCCTCCGCGCAGCGAGAAGGGGGAAGGCGCGAAGCGACTCAGGGGGTCAATACGATTTAGGCAAGCCCAATACCTTTTCGGCGATGAAGCACATGATGAGCTGCGGGCTGACGGGCGCCAGGCGGGGAATCCAGGATTCGCGCATGTAGCGCTCCACGTGGTATTCCTTGGCGTAGCCCATGCCGCCGTGCGTGAAGATGGCGGTTTCGCAGGCCTTGGCGCAGGCTTCGGCTGCCAGGTATTTGGCGGCGTTGGCCTCGGCGCCGCAGGGCAGGCCCCTGTCGTAGAGGAAGGCGGCCTTTTGCACCATGAGGTGGGCCGCCTCAAGCCCCATCCAGGCCTGGGCCAGCGGGTGCTGTATGCCCTGGTTCTGGCCGATGGGGCGGTCGAAGACCACGCGCTCCTTGGCGTACTGGGTGGCGCGCGCCAGGGCAGCGCGGCCCAGGCCCACGGCCTCGGCCGCGATGAGGATGCGCTCGGGGTTGAGGCCGTGCAGGATGTACGAGAAGCCCTTGCCCTCTTCGCCGATGCGGTCCTGGGCGGGGATGCGCAGGCCGTCGATGAACAGCTGGTTGGTGTCCACGCATTTGCGGCCCAGCTTGTCGATCTCGCGCACCTCGATGCGTTCGCGGTCCAGGTCGGTGTAGAACAGGCTCAGACCTTCCGTGCCCTTGCACTCTTCCACGGGCTTGGTGCGTACCAGCAGCAGGATCTTGTTGGCGACCTGGGCGGTGGAGATGAAGACTTTCTGCCCATGGACCACGTAGACGTCGCCATCGCGCACGGCGCGTGTCTGCAGCTTGAGGGTGTTGAGGCCCGCATTGGGCTCGGTGACGCCGAAGCAGGCCTTGTCCGTGCCCGCGATCAGCGGGGGCAGCCAGCGGCGCTTTTGCTCGTCCGTGCCGAAGACGACGACGGGGTGCAGGCCGAAGATGTTCATGTGCACGGCCGAGGCGCCCGACAGGCCCGCGCCCGTGGCCGAGATGGTGTGCATCATGAGCGCCGCTTCGCTGATGCCCAGGCCTGCGCCGCCGAACTCTTCGGGCATGGCAATGCCCAGCCAGCCCGCGTCGGCCAGGGCCTTGTGGAAGTCGTGCGGGAAGCCGCCTTCATGGTCCTTGCGCAGCCAGTAGTCGGCATCGAAGGGTGCGCAGGCGCGCTCGACGGCGTCGCGTATCTGTTCCTGTTCTTCGTTCCACAGAAAGTCCATGGTGTGTTCTCCGTTGCTTGTAGCTGTTCGCTTGTTGTGTCTGTGGGGTGACGGCGCTCAGGCTGCCGGCCGGCGCACGCGCTCCGGGTTCTCGCCGTACGGCGGGCTGTAGAAGACCAGCAGGCGCACGGGCTCGGCGCTGGTCACGCGGAAGATGTGCATGCAGTCCTCGGGGAAGAAGCAGGTGTCGCCGGGCTGCATGGCAAAGCGTTCCTTGCCGTCCGGGGTGTCGATTTCCACTTCGGCCGTTCCGGCCAGCAGGTAGCAGGCCTGCTCCATGCCGGGGTGGGCATGGGGCAGCGCGCCGCCGCCCTGCTCCAGCGTGCCCAGCACCAGCTCCATGTGGCGCGCGCCCACGTTGGCGGCGCTGACCAGGCGCCGGTTGACGGTGCCGTGGTGGTTGGCGGGGCTGTAGCCGGGCACGTCTTGTTCGCGGATCAGGTAGCGGGGCATGGGCGGTTTCCTTCTGTTTGTGCTTGTGCTTGTGTTTGTGGTGGGGCGTCTTGCAGCGCGGCAGCCTGGCTGCAGGCGCGGCTGGCCTGCAGGGCGGCCAGTTCGGCCTCGGTCAGGCCCGCGTCGCGCAGCACCTGCAGGGTGTGTTCGCCCAGGCGCGGCGCGGGGGCGGCGCGTTCTGCGGGCGGCGTGGCGCTCCAGCGCGTGGGGCTGGCCGTGGTGCGCAGCCGGCCTTCGCTGGGGTGGTCTATCTCGTGCACGAAGCCGGTGGCCTGGTGCTGGGGGTCGGCAATCAGGTCCTCGGGCGAGGCCATGGGCATGTTGGGCACGTCGGCCGCGTCCAGCAGCGTGCGCCATTCGGCGGTGGTGCGCCCTGCCATCAGCCGCGAGACTTCGGCATAGACGGCATCGATGTGCAGCGCGCGCTGGCTGTGGGTGGCGAAGATGGGCTCGGCCATGCGCTCGGGCTGGCCTATGGCGTTGAAGAAGCTGTGCCAGTGCTTGTCGTTGTAGATGAGAACGCAGAGGTGGCCGTCGCTGGTGCGATAGGGCCTGCGGTGGGCCGTGAGCAGGCGCGCATAGCCGGGGCCGCCCAGCTGCGGCTCGAACGACAGGCCCGCCATGTGGTCGCCCAGGATGAACTGGGTCATGGCCTCGAACATGGGCACGACCACGGCCTGGCCCCTGCCGGTCTTCTCGCGCGCATAGAGGGCGGCCGTGACGGCGTAGACCGCGTGCAGGCCGGTGACGCGGTCGCCCAGGGTCATGGGGGCATAGGCCGGCTCGCCGCCGCCGTATTGCTGCGCCAGCCAGGGCACGCCGGTGGCGCCCTGGATGAGGTCGTCATAGGCGGGCCGGGCCGCGTAGGGGCCGCGCTGGTCGAAGCCGCAGCAGCTCACGTGGATGATGCGCGGGTTGCGCGCCGCCACGTCCTCGTAGGCCAGGCCCAGGCGCGCCATGGCCTGGGGCCGCACGTTGCTGACCAGCACGTCGCAGCCTTCGGCCAGGCGCAGCAGGGCCTCGCGCGCGGCGCCCTGCTTGAGGTCCAGCACCACGGAGCGCTTGCCCTGGTTGGCCTGCAGGAAGATGTGGCCCATGGCGGGGTTGCGCATGGGGCCGACGTGACGCATGTTGTCGCCCTCGGGCGATTCGACCTTGATCACCTCGGCCCCCAGGCCCGCAAGGATCTGGGTGGCAAAGGGGCCCATGACCACCGAGGTCATGTCCAGCACCTTCACCCCTGCAAGAGGGCCTTGCTGCCCTTGCTGCGCTTGTTCCATGCGGCTCTCCTTCACTGCGCCTCGATGCCCGCCTGCTTGACCAGTTGCCCCCAGCGGGCCATCTGGTCCTTCACATAGGTGGCGAACTCGGCAGGCGTGGCCGTGGGCCAGACCTCGAAGCCGACCTGGGCCAATTGCTCCTGCACGGCCTTGTCCTTGAGGATGGCCTGCAGCTCGGTGTTCAGCCGCTCGGTGATCTCGGCCGGCATCCCGGCCGGGCCGAAGATGCCGTTCCACGACGTAATGTCGAAGCCCGGCAGCGTCTTGTCGATGGCCGGCACATTGGGCAGCAGGGTGGAACCCTTGGCCGCCGTCACGGCCAGGGTTCGCACGCGGTCGGTCTTGATCGTGCCCCAGGCCGAGCCCAGGTCGGCCACGTAGACCTGGATCTGGTTGCCCATGAGGTCGGTCAACGCCTGCGGGCTGGACTTGTAGGGCACCGAGGTGATCTGGGCGTGCGTGACGTACTTGAAGGTTTCCGAGGCCACCAGCGAGGTGCTGTTGGGCGTGCCGTAGGACAGGCGGTCGGGATTCGCCTTGGCGTAGTCGATGAGTTCCTGCACGGTCTTGGCAGGAACGGAGGGGTGGACCAGCAGCGCAAACGGCAGCTCGCCCACGCGCGCCACGGGCGTGAAGTCTTTTACCGGGTCGTACTTCAGGCCCTTGACCAGCCAGGGGTTGGCCGAGTGCGAGGTGTTGGTGGTCATGAACAGCGTGTAGCCGTCCGGCTTGGCCTTGGCCACATGGTTGGCGGCAATCTGGGCATTGGCGCCGGCCTTGTTGTCCACGATCACGGGCTGCTTGAGCCGCTCGCCCAGCCGGGTAGCCACCACGCGCGCCACGGCATCGGTTCCACTGCCGGCCGCGAACGGCACGACCAGGGTGATGGGGTTGGAGGGATAGCTGCCCTGGGCCTGCGCAGCGGGCGCTGCAACGACGGCCATGGCACTGAGAGCGCCAAGGGCCAGGGCCCTGCGCAACGGGGAATGCTTCATTTGCTTGTCTCCTGTTTCCTATGGAAGGCGGCGCTGTGTATCCAGCGCTCGCCGCCATGGTGCGGGCGTCAATGATTCAAGTCCAATTCTTTAAAACCAAGCAAGGATTCGATTTATGAATCATTGAATCCTGCATCAGGCTCCATGTGCCGCCTCTTGCGCAAGGACTGCATCGGTGCGAGGCTGGCAGCCCTGCACGACACCACGCCAAGGAGTTCCGCATGTCACACACCGTCCACACCATCCGGCTGCACCGCGTCCTCAAGGCGCCGCCGCAGCGCGTGTACAAGGCCTTCACCACGGCCGCTGCCCTGGCCAAATGGCTGCCGCCCCACGGCTACATCTGCGAGGTGCCCGAGTTCGACGCCCGGGTCGGCGGGCGCTACCGCATGGCCTTCGTCAATCTGTCCACGGGCGGGCGCAGCGGCTTCGGCGGGGAGTTCCTGGACCTGGAGCCCGGCCGGCTGGTACGCCATACCGACCGCTTCGACGACCCGCAACTGCCTGGCGAGATGATCACCACCATCACGCTGCGCGAGGTGTTCTGCGGCACTGAAATGGATGTGACCCAGGAAGGCGTGCCCGCCGTCATTCCCGCCGAGGCCTGTCACCTGGGCTGGCAGGAGTCGCTGCAGTTGCTGACCCTGCTGGTGGAGGCCAGCGTGCCGGGCTGAGACCCTGCACAAGCCCCTGCTGTCACACAGCTGCGGTTGATGGATTGCGGTGCTTCGGAGGACAATGGCAGTATTGCCCGCCAACGCCTGGAGGTCCGCCATGGCCACCCCCTTTGCACTGACCGCTCAAGCCATCGATGTCCTGCCGTTTGGTGCGCGGCTGGCGGGTGCCCGGACCTGTGCCCTGTTCAAGTCCCAGGACATGGAGGTCATCCGCGTGGTGCTGCGCGCCAGCCAGTCGCTGCCGCCGCACAAGGTGCCTGGCAGCGTCAGCCTGCATTGCCTGGAAGGCGAGCTGGAGGTGATGCTCGGCGAAAGCCGCCAGTCCCTGCAGGCCGGCCAGCTGATGCACCTGCCGGCCAACATGGCGCATGCGGTACGCGCCATCGAAGACACCTCCGCTCTGGTTACCATCGTTCTGTGTGACGAGTCCTGACGCCTGCCGCCTCAGCGCACGGGCAGGAACTGCATGAAGGGTCCCGCCACCAGTCCCTGCCCGTAGCCGATGAAGGAGCGCCTGTAGCGCTCGGTGGTGTAGTTGGCGATCAGGTCCAGCCGGCCGATGACCTTGCCCATCTCGCGCTCGAAGCTCAGGTTGCGCGCGTCGTCGCCCAGGTGGTTGGACAGCAGCAGCGGCCCGCCTGCGGCATTGCGCCGTGAGTTGAGTATCCAGTTGGCCACTTCCACGTTGCGCGCGGCGTTGTAGATCAGCTGCGGGTCCAGCCCATGGACCAGGGTGAAGCTGGTGCGCCCGCCGTGGGCCGTGATGATGGTGTCGGCCAGCGCATGGACGAAGGCGGCCACGCGGTCGCCCTTGAAGTCGGGCTGCAGCGCCAGCGAGAGCGCGGCCACGTCCTGGGCACCGTGCAGGTCGGCCCAGGGCTGGCGCTCGGTGATGGCGATGCGCACGTAGGCGGATGCGGCCTCGCGGCTTTCGGCGGTTTTCTTCCACTCGGCGGGGTTACGCAGGTAGAGCTTGTCCATGATGCGCATCAGGCTGTCCAGGTTCTCCTTCATGGCCAGCGTGGCCATGCGGTTGCTGTCGGACTGCACGATTTCGCTAGGCTCGAACGAGGCGCCCTCCACCTTGCCGCGCGGCGCGGGCGTGTCGGCGCAGCCCGCCGTCAGCAGCAGCGCCAGCACGGGCGCCAGGCGGCGCGCCGCACCGCCTCCCGGTCGGGGCCGGCTGTCATTCACCCCGGCTCTGCGGCCGGCCTCCCCTGGCAAGACAAGCTCAATAGTCATCCCGGAACGATAGCAGCGCCCTACCGGGGCGCCGAGGCCCGATGCCCTGTCTTACACGCCCTGGCGCCGGCAGCGTCAACCTCCCGTCAGGCAGTGTTGCTGCACCGTCCACTCATCCACCGCCGCCCCGGTGCTGCGCCAGCAGGTGGCCAAGGATCTTCCAGGTCTGGGGCTGCTCCACCATGGGCACGGGAATGCGCAGCATGCTGCCCGCGGCCTGCCTGGGCGAAAACAGCAGGCCCGGCGCCAGCAGCAGGCCCTGCGGCGCGGCATGGCGGGCCAGCACCTCCGAGTCCACGCCGCAGTCCACCCAGGCGAACATGCCGGCCTGCGGTTCGTGCGGGGCCCGGCAGTCCAGGGCTTCGAGCATGCGCAGGCAGCGGTTGCGCGCGCGGTCCACGCGCTCGCGCAGGCGGTCCACATGCTTGCGGTACTGGCCATCGGCCAGCACGCGGTGCACCACCTGCTCGCCCGGCAGCGCCGTGGTCAGGCCGCCCAGCAGCTTGAGGTCGGTCAACCGCCGTATCAGGTCGGTGTGTGCCGCGACATAGCCCACGCGCAGGCTGCCGGCCAGGGTCTTGGAGTAGCCGCCCACCAGGAGCACGCGCTGCAGCCGGTCCATGGCGGCCAGGCGCACGGGCACGCCGGGCAGGAAGTCGGAGTAGGTGTCGTCCTCGGCCAGGTAGAAGTCGTGGCGCTCGGCAATGCGCAGCACCTCATGGGCCACGCCGGCCGACAGGGTCTGGCCCGTGGGGTTGTGCACGGCCGTGTTCAGGATGAAAAGCCGGGGCTGGTGCTGGCGGGCCAGCCGCTCCAGCGCCTCCACGTCGGGGCCGCCGGGCAGGCGGGGCACGCCGACCACGTTCACCCCCAGGGCGTTGAGCCGGCCGAAGATGAGAAACCAGCCGGGGTCTTCCACCAGCACGGTATCGCCAGGGCGCACCAGGCTGCGCACGATGAGGTCCAGCCCCTGCGTGACACCGGCCACGGTCATCAGGTGGGCCTCGGGGTGGGCTGGCACGTCCTGGGCCTGCAGCACCGAGGCGATCTGCTGGCGCAGCGGCAGATAGCCCTGGGGCACGCCATAGGTCAGCAGGCTGGTGCCCGTGCTGCGGCCGACGGCGCGCAGGGCCGAGGCCAGCATCTCCTGGTCCAGCCATTCCGGCGGCAGCATGCCGGCGTCGCCCGAATGCTCCGTGCCTTCGCGGAACATGCTGCGCAACAGAAAGGCGGTATCGAAGGCGGCGCCCTGCTCCAGCGTGGGCAGACCCTGGCTGGCGCGCGGCACGGCCTGGGCCGCGCGCCGGGCGCTGACGAAGACGCCCGAGCCGCGCCGCGAATGCACCAGGCCCTGGGCGGCCAGCCGGTCGTAGGCCTGGACCACGGTATCGCGGCTGACGCCGGCCTGCTGCGCCAGCGCGCGCACCGAGGGCAGCCGCGAGCCCGCGCGCAGGCCATGGTGGCGGATGAGGCTGCCGTAGTGGTCCACGAGCTGCTCGACCAGCGAGAGATCGGAGGAGCGCAGCGGACGCCAGGGCGCAGCGGCCTGGAAAGCCGTAGCGGAGGATGCACTCGATGTCTGCGGTGTCTGCTGTGCCTGCGCTTGCTTCGGCGTGGCTGCGGGATCAAGTGTCAGGGTCATGTGGGCAGGCCAGTTGGCAAATTGTTCTGGCAAAGTGTACTGCTACTGTACCGAACACTGCCATTAGCATGGCCTGACGGCGCCGCGGCCTGCGGCATGCGCAGACAGGGCGCCGGATTCCCTGTCATGCCTGTTGCCACCATGCCCTTCGATACCGCCCACACCTCGTTCCTGCTGCCACTGGCCATGTTCTCCTTCGTCAGCTCCGTCACGCCCGGCCCCAACAATGTGATGTTGACGGCCTCGGGCGCCACCTTCGGCTACCGCCGCACGGTGCCCCACATGCTGGGCATCACCGTGGGCGTGGTGGTCATGGTGCTGCTGGTGGGCGCGGGCCTGGGCGCGGTTTTCGAGCGCCTGCCGGTGATCTACACCGCGCTCAAGTACCTGGGCGCGGCCTATCTGGTCTGGCTGGCCTGGAAGATCGCGGGCAGCGGCGGCATCGACGGCGGCAACGCGGGTGCCCGGCCCTTCGGGTTCTGGCAGGCGGCGGCGTTCCAGTGGGTCAACCCCAAGGCCTGGATCATGGCCATCGGCGTGATTGCCACCTACACGCCGCGCGAGGATTTCTTCATCAACCTGGTGCTGGCCGCCCTGGTGCTGGGCATCGTGAACTATCCCAGCGTCAGCGTCTGGACGCTGTTCGGCAGCGCCGTGGGGCGCGCGCTGCGCTCGCCGCAGGCACTGCGCCGCTTCAACTGGTGCATGGCGGCCCTGCTGCTGCTGTCGCTGTATCCGGTGCTGGCCGACTCACACTGCTGATTCAAACGCCTGATTCACGCGGCTGCTTCATGCGGCCGATGCCCCATCCAGCGCCAGTATCTGGCGCGCCAGCGCGGTGATGCCGGCCTCGCTGAGGTCGTCGGCCTGCACCCTGCGGCGCGTGCGCCACTGCGTGAAATGCCGCTCCTGCGAGCGCTCGTAGTGCGGGTCGTAGTGCTGGGCCATGAGCTCGGAGAAAAGCGGCGAGAGGCTGCGCTCATGCGCCCAGGCCTGCCAGCGCGAGATGGTCTCCTTGCCCTGCAGCTCCTTGAGCCAGCCCAGCTTGTCGGCCAGCATCTGCGGATCGTCGCCCAGGTAGGCGTAGTCGCGCAGCAGGTAGGCCAGGCGTGCCTCGGGCGTGGCATCGAGCGCAATCACGGGCGACTGGCGCATGTGCTCGACCAGCACCAGCGGCAGGGACACGCGGCCGATCTTGGCGCTCTCGCCTTCCACGTACACGGTGCGTGCGGTGTCGAAACTCTCCAGCTGCTGGGCCAGCAGCGTCTCGAAGTATTTCTGGCTGGGCTGCTCCACGCCGGGCAGGTTGCCCAGCAAGGAGCCCTTGTGGCTGGCATAGCCCTCCAGGTCCAGCACCTGTTCGCCGGCCTCGGCCAGGGCATGCAGCACGCGGGTCTTGGCGCTGCCGGTGGCGCCGCACAGCACCTGCAGGCGCAGCTGGGGCACCAGGCGGTCGATCAGCTCGATCACATGGCCGCGATAGGACTTGTAGCCGTTGGCCAGTTGCTGGGCATCCCAGCCGACCAGGCGCAGCCAGGTGACCATGGAACCACTGCGCAGGCCACCGCGCCAGCAGTAGACCAGCGGCTTCCAGTTGGCCGGTTTGTCGGCGAAGGTTTCCTGCAGATGGCGCGCCAGGTTGGCCGAGACCATGGCCGCGCCCAGGCGCTTGGCCTCGAAGGGGCTGACCTGCTTGTAGATGGTGCCGATCCGGGCGCGCTCCTCGTTGTCGAGCACGGGGCAGTTGATGGCACCGGGAATGTGGTCCTGTGCGAATTCGGCAGGCGAACGGGCGTCGATCAGGGTGTCGAACTGGTGGCGGTCGGCGATGCGGATGGGCTGGCGGTGGGACACGGGCAAACGGTGATCTGGCGATCATGCGGGAGGCAGAAACAACCGGCGCCATGGCCTCTGGGGCTCATGGGCCGGCACCGGAACCAGGAAAGTGGATCGAGCCTCGACACGCACCGGCCCGCCCCGCTTCGCGCCCTGCTTGCGCGAGCCGGGCATGCGGCCGACCTTGGAAGCGGGGATTCTCGCACGCCGGCCGTGCCCGCGCACGGCTGTCAGGGCAAGGCAGTCAACGCAAGGCAGCGGCGACCAGGCCCTGCACGGCCGCCACGCGCTGCACCTGCTGGGGGCTGTCGTAGTTGCCCATGAAGACGGCATACACCAGCGAATGCTGGGGCACGACCACCAGCCGCTGCCCGCCCAGGCCGATGGCCATGTAGTACGCCAGGCCGGCGCGGGTCTGCCCCACGTACCAGTGGTGGCCGTAGCGCAGGCCGGGCCAGGCGTCCACGCGCGGCTGCATGGATTGCACAATCCAATGCCGGGCCACCAGCGCCCGGCCTTGCCATTCGCCCTGCTGCAGCACCAGTTGGCCGATGCGGGCCAGGTCCCGCGCCCGCAGGCGCAGGCCGGAGGCGGCGGCCGCCTCGCCGTTGGTGCCAGGCGTCCACTCGGCCTTGTCGATGCCCAGCGGAGCAAACAGCTTGTGCCGCGCATAGTCCAGCAGCGGCATGCCGCTGCCCTGCGCGATCAGATGGCCCAGCAGTGCCGTCGCCCCGCCGCTGTAGCACCAGCGTTCGCCGGGCGGGGCGACGACGGGCTGCTCCAGCACGTAGCGGTAGCGGTCGCTGCTGCGCTCCATGGCGATTTCGCTGTTGCGCGGGTCGGAATACGGAAGGTCCTCGTCCCATTGCAGGCCCATGGTCATGCCCAGGGCATGGGAGATGAGGATGGCGCGCCGGCGCCCATCGGCCGCCAGATCGCCGTAGGCGGGAAAAGCCTGGACAAGGGGCGTGTCCAGCGCGGGCACCTTGCCCTCGGCCAAGGCCATGCCGTACAGCAGGCCGACGATGCTCTTGCTGACCGAGCGCACATCGTGCAGGGAGTCGGCGTTGAAGGCCACCTTGCCCAGCGGCTCGCCCCAGCGTTCGTCCTCACCCTCGAAATAGCGCTCCAGCGCCAGCCGGCCGTGGCGCATCACGACGACGGCGTGCAGGTTCGCCAGTTCTCCGCTCTGCACGCCCTGGTCCAGGCGTTCGCCCAGGTCCTCGGCCAGGCCGGTGCCAGTGCCGGTGCCGGTGGAAAAGGCACCGCCCTGCCCCACGCTGGCGCAGGCCGTGCAGCCCAGCGCCGCCAGGCCTGCGCCCGTCTGCAGCCATCTGCGCCTGTCGGTGCGAAAGCCGTTGTTTGTCATGTCCCTCTCCCTTACTTACTTAGTTAGTTAGTTGGTTGCTTACTGCTTGGGCGAAGACCCGCTGCCGCGCGGATGGATCAGCATGCGGTCGCCGCGTATTTCCACATCGAACTGGCGCAGGAAGTTCTGGCCCAGCAGCGCATCCCTGTCCGTGCTGCCCGTATAGCCCGTACCCACGCGCAGGCCGCTGACCACCAGGGAGGCCACGCGCACCTGATCGGCCACCACCATGCGGCCGTCGCGCTCGCCATTGGCGGTGCGAAAGCGAACCGGCTCGCCGCCGTCCAGGCCTGCGCGCTCGGCCAGCGGCTCGGTCACGCCGACCATGCTGGCGCCCGTGTCCACCAGGAACAGCACGGGCTGCCCGTTGACGGCCCCTTCCACGCGGAAATGCCCGTCGCGGTCACGCGCAATGGCCACCGTGCCATCGGCCTGGACCTTGACGCCGGCCGGCTTCAGGTACATCTGCATGGCCCAGTACAGCACGCCCATGACCAGGAGCCAGAACAGCAGAAAACCCAGCATGCCGCGCCGGGCGACGGACTGGACACTGGGCTCGGCGGCCGGTGCAGAGGAAGCGGACGGGTCGGACGGATCGGACGGAGGCGGCGTGGACTTGAGGCGCATGGCAATGCAGACGGGATCGACGATGGCAGCACGGTGGCTGCACGGCGGCAGTCGCCCATTCTGCCTGCGGCCCTGCCCCGTCACGGGCAAGCCAATAGCCGCTACAGTGGGCGCCTTCATCACAGCCCGCTCCTGCCATGACCACGACCGCGCAGCCGCCCTTTGTCCTTCACTACATCTTTGACCCGCTGTGCGGCTGGTGCTATGCCGCCGCGCCCCTGGTCAAGGCCGCGCGCAGCGTGCCCGGCGTCACGCTGCAATGGCATGGCGGCGGCATGCTCACGGGCGCCCACACCCGCACCATCACGGCCGACTGGCGCGGCCATGTGATGCCGCACGACCAGCGCATTGCCGAGATGACGGGCCAGCCGTTCGGCCCTGCCTACTTCGACGGCCTGCTCAACGACCTGGGCGCCGTGCTGGACTCCGAGCCGCCCACCACGGCCCTGCTGGCCGCGGAGGAACTGGCGGGCCGGGGCCTGGACATGCTGGCGCGCCAGCAGCAGGCCCACTACGTGGAAGGCCGCCGCATCAGCGACCCCGCCGTGCTGCAGGAACTGGCCCGTGACCTGGGACTGGACGGCGAGGCCTTTGCCCAGGCCTTCCAGCGCTTGTCCGGCGCTGCCACCCAGGCGCATATCACCCAGGCGCGCGAATGGCTGAACCTGGCACAGGGCCAGGGTTTCCCGACCTTCGCGCTGGAGTTCGACCACCCCGAGGCCGAGCAGCCGGGCCAGCGCGCCATCCAGCGCATCGACATCGGTCCCTGGCTGGGAGATGCACAGGGCTGGGCAACGCAGCTGGGCGAGTGGGTGCAGCAGGTGGCGGCCATCACCGCCGGCGAGCAGACCGCGCCCCAAGGCGAGGACTGCGGGCCCGATGGCTGTGCGCTACCCAAGAGCTGACCCGTCAACGCCCGTCAAAGAAAAACCGCGCCCTGGCGCGGTTTTTTCATGGAGCGCGGGCGCCCGTCAATCCATCTTGGAGATCATCACCTCACCAAAGCCGGAGCATGACACCTGGGTGGCGCCGTCCATCAGGCGGGCGAAGTCGTAGGTCACCTGCTTGCTCTGGATGGCCTTTTCCAGCGCGCTGATGACCAGATCGGCCGCCTCGCGCCAGCCCATGTGGCGCAGCATCATCTCGGCCGAGAGGATTTCGGAGCCCGGGTTCACATAGTCCTTGCCCGCGTACTTGGGGGCCGTGCCGTGCGTGGCCTCGAAGCAGGCCACGGAGTCGGACATGTTGGCGCCGGGCGCAATGCCGATGCCGCCGACCTGGGCCGCCAGCGCGTCCGAGATGTAGTCGCCGTTGAGGTTGAGCGTGGCCACCACCGAGTACTCGGCCGGGCGCAGCAGGATCTGCTGCAGGAAGGCGTCGGCAATCGAGTCCTTGATGACGATGTCGCGGCCCGTGCGCGGGTTCTTGAACTTGAGCCAGGGTCCGCCGTCGATGGGCTGGGCGCCGAACTCGCGCGCGGCCAGCGCGTAGCCCCAGTCGCGGAAGCCCCCTTCGGTGAACTTCATGATGTTGCCCTTGTGGACCAGGGTCACGCTGGGCTTGTCATTGTCGATGGCGTACTGGATGGCCTTGCGCACCAGGCGCTCCGTGCCCTCGATGGACACGGGCTTGACGCCGATGCCCGAGGTCTCGGGGAAGCGGATCTTCTTGACGCCCATTTCCTTGACCAGGAAGTCGATGAGCTTCTTGGCGTTGTCGCTGCGGGCCTCGTACTCGATGCCAGCATAGATGTCCTCGGAGTTCTCGCGGAAGATGACCATGTTGGTCTTCTCGGGCTCCTTCAACGGCGAAGGCACGCCCTTGAAATACTGCACGGGGCGCAGGCAGACGTAGAGGTCCAGCTCCTGGCGCAGCGCCACGTTCAGCGAGCGGATGCCGCCGCCCACGGGCGTGGTCAGCGGGCCCTTGATGGAGACCACGTACTCGCGCAGGGCCTGCATGGTTTCCTCGGGCAGCCAGACATCGGGGCCGTAGATGCGCGTGGATTTCTCGCCCGCGAAGACCTCCATCCACTGGATCTTGCGCTTGCCGCCATAGGCCCTGGCCACGGCGGCATCCACCACCTTGATCATCACGGGCGTGATGTCCACGCCGGTGCCGTCGCCTTCGATGAAAGGAATGATGGGCTGGTCTGGCACGTTCAACGACATGTCGGCGTTGACAGTGATCTTCTGGCCCTCGGCCGGCACCTGGATGTGCTGGAAGCGGTTCATGGGGACGGGTCTCCGTTGGCTGGTGCACGAGGCAAGAGTGAATGCCCGGAATGGGCACAAATTTGGTGCAGAAAATTCTAACGACAATCGGGCCGCCTTCCTGTCAACGGCGATACAGTCAGTGCGTTGAGCATCTGCGGTGCATCAACAATTTCGCACCGCTGTCTGGTTCAACTTGGCTTCTACCGCTTTTCTAGGAAATGGCATATATGAAAAAACTCCTCGCTGTCCTGGTCGCCGGTTCGTTTGCCGCAGGCGCCTTTGCACAGGCCGCCGCAGCACCCGAAACGCCGATGTCGGCTCCCACGGCCGCTTCCGCAGCTGCTCCCGCTCACACAGCCAAGAAGGCCAAGGTCGCCAAGAGCGGCAAGCATTCCGGCAAGAAGCACGCCAAGCGTTCCACCAAGAAGGCACACAAGGCCGTGGCCTGATCCAGGCGCCGGGATGCCCGCTGGCATCCCCTCAAAAAAAGCCCGCAAGTCAGCAATGCACTGCGGGCTTTTTGCCGCCCGCCCGGCCATGATGGCCCGGCCAGGCCGATTTTTGCGTCCGGCCACGCGCCCCCTGCGACAGAATGTGCAAGATGACGAAGCCTTCGACACCCCTCCACACATCCCTTTCCCGCCGCGCGCTGCAGCGGTTGCTCATGGCCGCCTGCCTGGCCGGCGCCGCCGTATCGGCAGGCGCACAGCCCCAGGGCAGCCCCCAGATGAACCTGCGCCGCGTGGAGTTGACGGCCGGAATCCACCGCATCGACGCACAGGTGGCCGCCTCGGACCGCGAGCGCGCCATCGGCCTGATGTTCCGCCAGGAAATGCCCCAGCAGGAGGGCATGATCTTCGTCTTCGAGGTGCCCGCCGTGCAGTGCTTCTGGATGCGCAACACCCTGCTGCCGCTGACCGCCGCCTTCGTGGCCGATGACGGCACCATCGTGAACCTGGCAGACATGAAGCCCATGACCGAGGACTCGCACTGCTCGGCCAAGCCCGTGCGCTATGTGCTGGAGATGAACCAGGGCTGGTTCGCCAAGCGCGGCCTGAAGGCCGGCGTCAAGCTGGGCGGCAGCCTGTTCACGCCCGCGCCCGCCAAGCCATAATCACGGCCCATGCAAGCGCTTCGCTCCTCGTTCTGGCTCACCCGGCTGATATTGGCCTGGTTTGCCGTGACGCTGGGCGTTGCCGTGGCTTCGCCCCTGGTCCATCCCCAGGGTTTCGAGCTGGTCTGCACGGCCAGCGGCGACGTCAAGCTGGTGGCGCTGGGCGACAGCGCAGCCCCGGGCATGGGCCACCACCAGCTTGACTGCCCCATGTGCCTGCCCGCTGGCGCACCGCCGCCGGCCCTGCCGCAGATGGCCGTGCCCCACCAGCAGCCGCTGGCCCACGCGCTGCTGCCGCTGGTGGCGGCGCACATTGCCTCCGTCACACGCGCGCCGCTGCCGGCGCGCGGCCCTCCTCCGCTGACTGCCGTGTTCTCTTGAATCGCCGCCGGGCCTGCTGATGCGCGCCCGGCCCGCCTGCGCCGCATGCGCGGCGCAAGACCCGGAGTCAGTTCGTGAATTCCCTCCCCTTCCCCGCGATGGCAGCGCCGCTGCGCCTGCCTGAAACCCTTTTTCGCCCCCATCCCCTGGCCGTAGCGCTGTGCTGCGCGCTGGGCACGGCCTGGACGCCTGGCGTGCAAGCGCAAGCGCAGGCACAGGCCGATATCCCGCTGGCTCCCGTCGAGGTCTCTGACCAGGCCACGGCCGACGCCAACGGCCTGCTGCCGCTGAACAAGACCGTGGGCACGGCCAGCCGCCTGGGCCTGACGGCGCGCGAGACGCCGGCCTCGGTGCACATCGTGGACCGCGCAGCCATCGAGGCGCGTGGCGCCCAGGACACGCAGGAGATCCTGCGCTCCATTCCGGGCGTCACGGCCTACAGCCCGCCCGGCAACATCGGCATCAGCTACCGGGGCTTCGGCACGGGGTCGGTCAGCCAGCTGTTCAACGGCATCAACCTGCAGTACTCCATTGCGGCCCGGCCCGTGGACAGCTGGATTTACGACCGGGTGGAGGCCGTGGGCGGCGCCTCCGGCTTTCTCTATGGCGCAGGCGGCGTGGGCGGCACGCTGAACTACATCACCAAGCTGGCCCAGCGCGACAGCTTCACCGAAGGCCAGCTGCGCCTGGGCAGCTACGGGCTGAAGGAAGCCTCCGTCGGGCTGAACCGCCGCCTGGGCGATGCCACTGACAGCCAGGGCACCACCCATTACCTGCGCCTGGACCTCAACCACCGCGACGCCGGCAGCTGGGTGGGCGGCACGCAGTCGCGCTCCACGCAGCTGGCGACCTCGCTGCTGTCCGACCTGGGTGGCGGCCTGACGCATACCCTGGCCTACGAGGCCCAGCATGAGCGCGTGGACCGCCCCTACTGGGGCACGCCGCTGCTCAACCCGCTGCGCGGCCAGGCGCGCATTGACGAGGCGACCCTCGGCAAGAACTACAACAGCGCCGACGGCCTGTACGCCCAGCGCGTGCAGTGGCTGCGCTCCATCACCGAATGGCGGGCCAGCGACCGGCTCAAGCTGAGCAACACCTTCTACGCCTATGACGCGCTGCGCGACTACCGCAACGTGGAGACCTACCGCTTCACGCCCGACAACACCGCGGTGGTGCGCTCGGCGGCGCTGCTCCAGCGCCATGACCAGCGCATGGTGGGTGACCGCATCGAAGGCAGCTACCTGGGCGAGCTGGCCGGCCGGCGCAGCGAATGGGCTTTTGGGCTGGATGTGAGCGTGAACCGGCAGACGCGCTTTCCGAACAGCCTGTCGGGCACGGTGAGCACGGTCAATCCCTACGATTTCACGACAGAGAACTTCTACGACATTCCCGGCATGGCGCCCGGCTTCAGGCCCGACCGCGACAACAAGGTCACCACCACCGCGCTCTACCTGGAAAACCGCACGGCCCTCACTCCTGCCCTGCACTTGCTGACGGCGCTGCGCCATGAACGCATCGAGGTGGACCTGACCAACCGGCGCGATGTGACGCCCGCGCTGCCCGCCAGCTACAGCCGCAGCTATAGCCCGACGACCGGGCGCGTGGGCCTGGTCTGGGATGCCACGCCCGAGGCCAATCTCTACGCACAGTTCTCCACGGCGGCCGATCCGCCGTCGGGCATGCTGATGGGCGCCTCGTTTGCCGATGCCATCAACAACACCGGGCTGACCACGGGCCGCCAGGTGGAGGCGGGCAGCAAGCTGTCGTTCTGGCAGGGCAAGGGAACGGCGGCGCTGGCGGTCTATCGCATCACGCGCCGCAACATCTCCACCCAGGACCCGCAGGACAGCACGCGCACGGTGCTGGTGGGCCAGCAGTCCTCGCGCGGGGTGGAGCTGTCCATGGGCCTGGCGCCCACGCCGCGATGGTCCATCCAGGGCAACTGGAGCCATGTGGACGCGCGCTATGACAACTACCAGCAAGGCGGCGTGTCCCTGGCGGGCAAGCGACCCACGAACACGCCCGCCAGCGTGCTCAACCTCTGGACCAGCTACCGCATCACGCCGGCGCTGGAGGTCAACGCCGGGCTGCGCCGCGTGGGAGGCATCTATGCCGATGCGGCCAACACGCTGTCCTGGCCCGCCTACACCCTGCTGGACCTGGGCCTGAGCTACCGCATCGACCCGCGCATGACCGTGGTTGCACGGCTGCGCAATGCCACGGACCGCGTCTACGCCGCCAGCCTGACCAGCACCATGGCCTACCTGGGCGCGCCGCGCACGGCAGACATTTCGCTGCGCGTGGCCTTCTGAGCAGGAGACGCACCATGCGCCTTCACCTCAAACGCTGGCTGTTCCTGCTGCACCGCTGGCTGGGCATTGCCCTGTGCCTGTTCTTTGCGCTGTGGTTTGTCTCGGGCATGGTGATGATGTACGTGGGCTACCCCAAGCTCACGCAGGCCGAGCGGCTGCGCCACCTGCCGGCGCTCGATGGCAACGCCGCCCTGCTCGCGCCCGCCGAGGCGCTGCGCGCGGCCGGCATCGACGGCCCGCTCAAGGACCTGCGCCTGCATGCCGGCAGCGCCGGCCGTGCCAGCTACCTGGTCACGCCCGAGGGGCGGCGCCAGCCCGTGGCCATCGATGCGGCCAGCGGCCAGGTGTTGGGCGCCACCAGCCAGGCACAGGCCCTGGCCAGTGCCCGCGCCTTCGCGGGGGACGGCACGGGCCTGCACTACCTGGGCACGGTGGATGAGGATGCCTTCAGCCACTCGCGCGCGCTGGACATCCACCGCCCCCTGCACCGCGTGCAGATGGACGATGCCCAGGGCACGCTGCTCTACATCTCCGGCCGGACGGCCGAGGTGGTGCGCGATGCCACGCGCACCGAGCGCGGCTGGAACTACCTGGGCGCCTGGCTGCACTGGCTGTACATGTTCCGGGGCAATGCCTTTGACGGCGCCTGGGCCGACATCGTCAACGTGCTGTCGCTGGTAGGCATTGCCGTGGCCATCACCGGCACCGTGGTCGGGGTGATGCGCTGGCGGTTCAGGCAGCCCTACCGCAGCGGCCTGCGCACGCCGTACCCGGGCCGCGCCATGCGCTGGCACCATGTGGCGGGCCTGCTGTTCGCGCTGACCACGCTGGCCTGGATCTTCAGCGGCCTGATGTCCATGAACCCCTGGCGCCTGTTCGACACGGGCACGCCGCCACTGCACATGGCCCGGTGGCAGCAGGGCCCGCTGCGCCTGACCGGGGACGAAGCCACGCCGCAGTCGCTGATCGCCGCGGCGGGCGGTCCCGTGCGCGAACTGCGCTGGCTGCGCACCGCAGGCCGCACCGAGGTGCTGGCCC
This sequence comes from Delftia sp. 11MD, assembly GCF_050907895.1. NCBI lineage: Bacteria > Pseudomonadati > Pseudomonadota > Betaproteobacteria > Burkholderiales > Comamonadaceae > Delftia > Delftia sp. 11MD. The sequence goes on from NZ_CP194333.1 coordinate 3,361,577, forward strand.
AGCCCGCAGCCGGCACGCCCCTGGTGCTGGACAGCGCCAGCGCCGCGCCCGCAGCCCATTCGCGCGAGGCCCTGCTGGACCGCGCGGCCGTGCTGATCGACGCACCCGTGCTGCGCAGTGAATGGCTGACCGCGCACGACCTGTACTGGTACGAGCGCGCCGAGCACACCATGATGGGCGGCCATGACAAGCCCCTGCCCGTTCTGCGCGTGGTCTTTGGCGATGCCGCGGCCAGCTGGGTGCACATCGACCCGCACACGGGCCAGGTGCTGGGCCGGCTGGACGGCATCCAGCGCCTCAAGCGCTGGCTGTTCGCCATGCTGCACAGCTGGGACTGGCTGCCGCTGCTGCAGCGCCGGCCGCTGTGGGATGCGCTGCTGCTGGCCTTCAGCCTGGGCGGCCTGCTGATGAGCGCCACGGGCGTGGTCATCGGCCTGCGCCGGCTGCGCAAAAAGCGCAGCCACGGAGCCCGGATGCCGGCAACGGCCAAGGCGGGCGCACATGGTTAGCCACCATACTGTATGCTTGCCACATGCAACTCGAACAGAAATACCAGGCCCTGCTGGCCGAGGCCGCGCGCCGCAAGCTGGACGACGTGGACAGCATGCGGCTGTGCTTCCAGACCCTGTCCCTGGCTGCGCGCATCGACCGTGACTGCGCCGCGCTGCTGGCGCCCCATGGCCTGTCCGAAGGGCGCTTCGTGCTGCTGTTCCTGCTGGAATCCGCCAGCGAAGGGCTGGCCCCCAACCACCTGGCCGAGCAGGCCGGCATCACCCGCGCCACCGTGACCGGCCTGCTGGACGGCCTGGAACGCGAGGCCCTGGCCGAGCGCCTGCCCGACCCGGCCGACCGCCGCGCGCTGCGCGTGCAGCTCACCGCCAAGGGCCGCCAGCTGGCGCGCAAGCTGTTTGCCCGGCACAGCCAATGGTTCGCCGGCCTGTTTTCCAACCTGTCGCCCGCCGAACGCGGCCAGTTGGGAAAGCTGCTGGCCAAGGCCGCCGCAGGCTTGGAGGCCAGCGCATGAAGGCGCCCGCCCCCCGGCGCAAGGGCGCCAACCGCAAGGTCGATATCACTCCCGAACTGCTGCAGGCCCTGTCCCTGGGCGAGATCGAGACCGCCACGCTGACCGAAAGCCTGGCCGTGGACCAGGCCCGGCTGCTGCAGGCCGTCTTTCCCGACGCGTGGCCGCAACTGGAGGACACGGCGCAGGCGCTGGGCCAGCTTGGCATTCTCAAGCGCATGGAGTGCATTGGCGGCCTGCTGTGGCAGGCGCTGGGCCAGGCCGGCTGGCAGCGCTGCCTCACGCACCGCTCTGACACGGTGCGCGGCTGGGCCTGCTTCATGGCCGGTGCGCAGCCGGGCCTGACCCTGAGCCAACGCCTGGAGCTGGTGCAGCCGCTGGCCGATGACCCGCATTTCGGCGTGCGCGAATGGTCGTGGATGGGCGTGCGCCCGCATCTGGCCAGCGATCTGCCGCAGGCTGTGGCCGAGTTGTCCCGGTGGACAAGGCGGCCCTCCGACCGCCTGCGCCGCTTCGCCAGCGAGGCCCTGCGGCCGCGCGGCGTCTGGTGCAGCCATATCGCGGCGCTCAAGCAGCAGCCGGAGATCGCCCTGCCCCTTTTGCAGCGGCTGCGCGCCGATGCCTCGCCCTATGTGCAGGACTCGGTGGCCAACTGGCTCAACGACGCGGCCAAGAGCCGGCCTGACTGGGTGCGCGCCCTGTGTGCGCAATGGCTCCAGGAATCGCCCGTGCCCGCCACGCGCCGCATCTGCGAGCGTGCGCAGCGCAGCCTCAAGGAGCGGTAGGTGCCTGCCGGCCCGCCAGCCGCTCGCAGTCGGGCTTGACGCAGCGCCCGTAGAGGATGTGGGAGTGCTCCACGATGGCAAAGCCATGCGAGCGCGCCAGCAGCTTCTGGCGCTGCTCGATCACCGCATCGTGGAACTCCTGCACCAGGCCGCAGCGTGTGCAGATCAGGTGGTCATGGTGCTCGCCGTCATCGAGTTCATAGACCGCCTTGCCCGCCGCAAAGCGCTGGTGCCGCAGCAGCCCGGCCTGCTCCAGCTGCGCCAGCACGCGGTAGACCGTGGCCAGGCTGGTGCCCCGGCCCTGGTCATGCAGCTGGCGATAGACCTCCTCCGCCGCCAGATGCCGCTGGTCCCCGTGGCGAAAGATGTCCAGCACCCACAGTCGCGCCAGCGTGGCCTTCAGCCCCAGGTTCTTGAGGTCAGCGGAATCGGACATGCAGCCCTCCCGGCCGGTCAGAACTCATTGTGGATGGCCTTGTAGCCGCGCACCAGTTCGTTGTTGGTGCGGACCACGTCCTCGGAGAAATCGCTGGCGTCGGCGGGCACCTGGGCCAGCGTGGACAGGTCGGTCTCCGGGCCTATGCGCGCGGTGGACGGCACATAAAAGCCTGGCGGCAGGTGGCATCCATCGACCACGGCGTTGTAGCGCACCACGCAGCCGTCATCGACCACGCAGTTGAACAGCACGCTGTTGAAGCCGATGAACACGCCATTGCCCACGGTGCAGGGTCCGTGGACGATGGCGCGATGGGCGATCGAGGTGTGCTGCCCCACGCTGACGCGCGCGCCCGACTTGGAGTGGATCACCACCCCGTCCTGGATGTTGGAGTGGGCACCGATCACGATGGGATCGATGTGGCCGTCCGCATCCATCTCGTCGGCACGGATCACCGCATAGGGGCCGATGAAGACGTTCTCCTCCACGATCACCAGTCCGCACAGGATGGCCGTGGGGTCCACGAAGGCGCTGGCATGGATGCGCGGCAGGTCGCCGCGCGGGTTCTTGCGGATCATCCCTTGCGCCTGTTCTTTGCGCCGCCCTGGCGGGCCTTGAAGCGCGGGTTGCTCTTGCAGATGACGTAGATGCGGCCGCGGCGGCGCACCACCTGGCAGTCTCGATGGCGCAGCTTGGCTTCCTTGAGGGACGAGAGCACTTGCATGGGAAACTCCTTGGGTTGTAGACAAACGGGGGCCGGCTCGCCGGTCATGCCCAGGACACGGCGTCGTGCGGATGCAGGCTCTCCATGTGGCGCACATGCACGCGCGGCTGGGCGTAGCTGCCTTCCAGCGCGGCCTGTATGCGGCGCGCCGCATCCTCGACAAACATCAGGTTGCGGCCGTTGAGCGCGGCAAAGGCCTGCTCGTCGGCGCGCTTGACGGCGGTCTGCACGGGCGTGCCCAGCGCCTGCTCCACGCGGGCGATCAGGGGCAGGATGCCCAGGTCGGGCGCATCACAGGCCAGGTCCACGCTGACCTGGGCCTCGCTGCGCTGGCTGTGTGCCGTGGCCAGCGTGCCGTGCCGGCGCAGCCAGGAAGCCACCTGGTCCGGCTCCACCAGCGGCTCGCCCGCAAAGGCCTGCAAAAATCCCTGCTCCAGCAACTGGCGCGACAGTGCCGCCGAGCAGGGGCAGGTCGAGGAATAGCCCACGCCCACCTGCAGCCGCAGCTGGAACACGCCCTGCGCCAGCGTGGCGTCCAGGCGCACGGGATAGGACTTCCAGCCCGACAGATCGTGGGTGACCAGGGCGGGCCGCTGGGTCAGCAGGTCCAGCGACAGGCGCAGCCGGGCGCTGCGGCTTTGGCAGTCCAGGTGGCTGTCGATCATGGCCTGCAGCGCATGGCGCAGCGCCAGGGCAGACAGCGCGGATTCCTCGGCCAGGCTGTCCAGTTGCCGGTACAGCCGGGACATGTGTATGCCCTTGACATGGGCCGCAGGAAGATCGACCTGCACATCGGCGCGCGCATGCAGCTCGCGCCAGTAGCCGGGCTCGGCCACGGTCACGGGCAGGTCTATGCCCTGCATGCCCACCCATTGCAGCGGGCTGAGGCTGGGCGCGGGATCGGTCAGGGAAACATCGGGAAGAGGTGCAAGCATTCGGGGCTCCAGGGGCCACGCCCGCGAGGGCGGCGCGGCAAGCGTTCAATGTCGGCTCAGGGCCGACTCAGGGCCGGCTCGGTACCGGCCGGGCATCAGTTCCATCCGGGAAAGGGGTTGTCCCACTGCGTCCAGGCCTGCGGGCCCATGGCCATTTCCGCATCGGTCAGCAGGCATTCGTCCAGGAGTGCGCGCAGCGCCTGCTCGTCCATGCCCATGCCGATCAGCACCAGTTCCTGGCGCGCGTCGCCCACGCCATCGACCCATTTGTCCAGGATGCGCTGCACGCTTTCGGGGTCGCGCGGCCAGCGCTCGGCCTCCACGGCGGCCCACCAGTGCCCGGCCGGGCCATGGCGGGCCACGGCGCCGGCCTGCGACCAGGAGCCGGCCAGCGCCGGATGGCTGGCCAGCCAGAAAAACCCCTTGGAGCGCACCACGCCCGGCCATTCGCTTTGCACCAGGCCGAAGAAGCGCCGGGGATGAAAGGGGCGGCGGGCGCGGTAGACAAAGCTGGCAACGCCATAGGCCTCGGTCTCGGGCTGGTGCGTGCCACGCAACTGCTGCAGCCAGCCCGGCGCCCTGGAGGCCTCCTCGAAATCGAACAGCCCCGTATCGAGCACGCGATCCAGCGGCAGCTGGCCGAAGGACGCGATCTCCAGCCTGGCACGCGGGTTGAGCCCGCGCAGGATGGCCATGAGCCGGCTGCAGTCCTCGTCGGTGACCAGGTCGATCTTGTTGAGCACGATCACATCGCAGAACTCCACCTGCTCGATCAGCAGATCGACCACGGTGCGGCGGTCCTCCTCGCCCAGCGATTCGCCGCGCGAGCGCAGGCTGTCACGCGAGCCATAGTCGTGCAGGAAGTTGAAGGCATCGACCACGGTCACCATGGTGTCCAGCCGCGCCACATCGCCCAGGCTGCGTCCGTCCTCGCCCGCGAAGGTGAAGGTCTCGGCCACCGGCAGCGGCTCGGAGATGCCCGTGGACTCGATGACCAGCTGGTCGAAGCGGCCCTCGCCCGCCAGCCGCGCCACCTCCACCAGCAGGTCCTCGCGCAGCGTGCAGCAGATGCAGCCGTTGCTCATCTCCACCAGTTTTTCGTCGGTGCGCGACAGGTCGGCCCCGCCATCACGCACCAGGGCCGCGTCGATGTTGACCTCGGACATGTCGTTGACGATGACGGCCACGCGCCGACCTTCGCGGTTGTGCAGGATGTGGTTGAGCAAGGTGGTCTTGCCCGCGCCCAGAAAGCCCGACAGTACGGTCACCGGCAATCGGGCATGCGGCGGCTGAACCGGCGCTACGGTATGCATCATGGAATCTCTCAAGCAGGGAAAGGGAGCACGCTGCTGGCACTGCAGCCGCGTGCGGCAGGCAGGGCCTCAGGCGTGCAGCGCAGTGCAGGCAGAGCACTTGCCATGTAGCTCGATGTTCGAATGGGCCAACGCGAACGCATGGCCGTGCGCCCAGTTGCCCAGGCAGCGGTTGAGCGCGTCGTCGACAAACTCGTCCACCTGCCCGCAGCTGTCGCAGATCGCGAAGGCCGAGAAGTCATGGCTGCCCTCATCCGGGTGCGAGCAGCACACATAGGCGTTCAACGACTCCAGGCGGTGGACCACGCCCTGCTCGGCCAGCTTGTCCAGCGCGCGGTAGACCTGCGTGGGGGCGCTCAGCCCGTGGTCACGCAGCTGGTCGAGCAGTGCATAGGCCGTGCGCGGTGCACCGGCCTGGCGCAGGGCGTCGAGCACCCGTTGCTGGTTGGCGGTCAAAGGGGTGGGCATGGTGATTTCCTGTTCCAGAAAACGGTTGGCGATGTTGCGCCACATCAGAATTGTGACGTTATAACATAACAAAACAACAGCTGTCAGGCAGGTTTTTACAATTAAAAAGAATATTAAGTTGCGTTTAAATATTCAACAGGATATAGTCAGCACCGTTGTCGAGACCCGTACCCAGTACCTGAGTCGGCAACCACATCTCCCGCGCAACGGCTTGCCAGCCGCTTCCTGCAGGATGTGTTTCGCGACCTTTGTCGCCCAGTTGGTCTGTAGAGCTGCAGCCAACCGAGTTCCTAGATGCTCACGCAGACCTTTTCAAGGCTGCGAACCTGACTGAACCACATTTCAAACACCGGCATTCCCATGGGCAAGTACGTCGTCTCGCCCTCGACACACCCGACCGACTGCGGCCGCTTCCGCGCCTCCTTCTCGGTCCATCGCTCCCAGGGCAACGGCAGCTACTGCCGCGTATTCCGTTTCGACAAGGCATTCGCCTCCAGCGAAGCGGCACGGCTGTTTGCCGTCACCCAAGGCTGGCTTCAGACCTGCATGCAGCACCCGCCTGCGTGCTGATGGCCCGCTTGCTGCGAACCCCCTATCCATTTCCTGCGGCGGATTGCACAGTCCTCCGCCTGCATTCCAACGGTGCGCCCGTTTGCGCACATCTAAGCAAAGAGGTTTTCCTATGACCACCAAAATCTACGTGGGCAATCTGCCCTACTCCGTGACCGACTCCAGCCTGGAAAGCAACTTCGCCGAATTCGGCAGCGTGGCTTCCGCCAAGGTCATGATGGACCGCGAAACCGGCCGCTCCAAAGGCTTCGGCTTTGTGGAAATGGCTTCTGCCGAAGTGGCCCAGGCCGCCATCACCGGCCTGCACGGCATGTCCGTGGACGGACGCTCGATTGTCGTGAACCTGGCACGTCCTCGCGAAGAAGGCCGCAGCTCGGGTGGCTACAGCCCGCAAGGCTATGCAGGCAAGCGTGCCGACGTCGGCTATGGCAATGGCGGCCACGGCGGCGGTCGCTACTGATAGCGTCCAATTCCAAGAAAACCGGCTCTTTGGGCCGGTTTTTTTTCGCCTGCGGTTTTCCGCCGATGTCGGCATGAAAAAACCGGCCGCCCTTGCGGGCCGGCCGGTCATGCTTCAAGTCTGCCGGGGTCTGGCCCCGGCAAAGGCGAAGTGGCTTACCGCAGCGCGTCGATGGCGGCGTTGAAGGTGGCGCTGGGGCGCATCACGGCGTCCATCTTGGCCACGTCGGGCTGGTAGTAGCCACCGATGTCCACGGCCTTGCCCTGCACGGCGCGCAGCTCTTCGATGATCTTGGACTCGTTGTCCGCCAGCTGCTTGGCCAGGGGAGCGAACTTGGCGGCCAGCTCGGCGTTCTCGGTCTGGGCAGCCAGGGCCTGCGCCCAGTACAGGGCGATGTAGAACTGGCTGCCGCGGTTGTCCAGCTCGCCGGTGCGGCGCGAAGGCGACTTGTCCTCGTCCAGCAGCCTGCCGGTGGCTTCGTCCAGGGTCTTGGCCAGCAGCTTGGCGCTGTCGTTGCCGTTCTTGATGCCCAGGTCTTCCAGCGACACGGCCAGTGCCAGGAACTCGCCCAGCGAATCCCAGCGCAGGTGGTTTTCTTCCACCAGCTGCTGCACGTGCTTGGGAGCGGAGCCGCCGGCACCGGTTTCGTACATGCCGCCACCGGCCATCAGCGGCACGATGGACAGCATCTTGGCGGAGGTGCCCAGTTCCATGATGGGGAACAGGTCGGTCAGGTAGTCGCGCAGGATGTTGCCGGTCACCGAGATGGTGTCCAGGCCGCGGGCCACGCGCTCCAGCGTGTAGCGCATGGCGCGGACCTGCGACAGGATGTGGATTTCCAGGCCCGTGGTGTCGTAGTCCTTGAGGTAGGTGTTGACCTTCTTGATCAGCTCGGCCTCGTGCGGACGGTAGGGGTCCAGCCAGAACACGGCAGGCATGCCGGAGTTGCGTGCACGCGTGACGGCCAGCTTGACCCAGTCGCGGATGGGCGCATCCTTGACCTGGCACATGCGCCAGATGTCGCCCTGCTCCACGTTCTGGCTCATCAGCACTTCACCGGTGGCCAGGTCGACGATGTTGGCAACGCCGTCTTCCTCGATCTCGAAGGTCTTGTCGTGCGAGCCGTACTCTTCGGCCTTTTGCGCCATCAGACCCACGTTGGGCACGGTGCCCATCGTCTTGGGGTCGAAGTTGCCGTGCCACTTGCAGAAGTTGATCATCTCCTGGTAGATGCGGGCAAAGGTGGACTCGGGCATCACGGCCTTGCAGTCGTAGGGCTTGCCGTCGGCGCCCCACATCTTGCCGCCCTGGCGGATCATGGCGGGCATGGACGCATCGACGATCACGTCGTTGGGCGAGTGGAAATTGGTGATGCCCTTGGCGGAGTCCACCATGGCCAGCGCGGGACGGTGTTCCTGGCAGGCGTGCAGGTCACGGATGATCTCTTCGCGCAGCGAGGCGGGCAGCGTCTCGATCTTCTCGTACAGCGTGGACATGCCGTTGTTGACATTGACGCCCAGCTCGTCGAACAGCTTGCCGTGCTTCTCGAAGGCTTCCTTGTAGTAGATCTTCACGCAGTGGCCGAACACGATGGGGTGCGAGACCTTCATCATCGTGGCCTTGACGTGCAGCGAGAACAGGATGCCGGCGTCGCGGCAGTCGTCCAGTTCCTTTTCGTAGAAGTCGCACAGCGCCTTCTTGCTCATGAACATGGAGTCGATGATCTCGCCGGCCTGCAGCGCGACCTTGGGCTTGAGCACCACGGTCTTGCCGCTCTTGGTGGTCAGCTCCATCTTGACGTCGCGGGCCTTGTCCAGGGTCATGGACTTTTCGCCGTGGTAGAAGTCGCCGTGCTCCATGTGCGAGACATGGGTTTGCGACCACTGCTTCCACTCGCCCATGGAGTGCGGGTGCTTCTTGGCGTAGTTCTTGACGGCGGCGGGAGCGCGGCGGTCGGAGTTGCCTTCACGCAGCACGGGGTTCACGGCCGAGCCCAGGCACTTGCCGTAGCGCGCCTTGATGTCCTTTTCCTGGTCGTTGGACGGGTTCTCGGGGTAGTCGGGCAGTGCGTAGCCCTTGCCCTGCAGCTCCTTGATGGCAGCCGTCAGCTGGGCCACGGAGGCGCTGATGTTGGGCAGCTTGATGATGTTGACATCGGGCTCCAGCGTCTTCTTGCCGAGCTCGGACAGGGTGTGGGCCACGCGCTGGTCTTCGGCCAGGAATTCGGAGAACTCACCCAGGATGCGGTGGGCCACGGAGATGTCGGCGGTCTCGACATTCACGCCGGCGGGTGCTGCAAAGGCGCGCACCACAGGCAGGAAGGCACTGGTGGCCAGGCGCGGGGCCTCATCGGTCAGGGTGTAGATGATGGTGGGTTGCTGCGTGCTCATCTCTTGTCTCAGGTAGTGAAAAAGGTAGGGGTCGCGCCGCAGGCCGTCGAACCGGGCATTCGCTAGGGGAAACGGGCCGGTGCAGCCTGACGCTGTAGGACCGTCACGCAATGCCCCGTCGCGCCAGCATGCTGCCCCGGCGTTTTCTGCAATGCGATCCCACAATACAAAATTCTAAGCGGAACCTGCCGGATTTTTTAAGTCTTGTAGAAGACTTAGGGTTTTACAGCGGCATTCAGGCCCTGTTTTCACAGGGAAACGGCTTGGAGCCCCTGCGTTTTCTGCCATGCAAAAAATGCTGTGGCGTGACGGACACGGGTACGACTCACACTCATAGGTGACACATCAGTACAAGGACATGGGTAACAGATCCAAGCTTGGCAGCTGGAGCCAACAGCAGCCAAGGAGCGATCACCATGCCCTGGAAGGAGTGCGCACCCATGGACGAGAAACTGCTCTTCATAGCCGACCATCTGCGCAGTGGCGTGCCGCTGAGCGAGCTGTGCAGGCGCTACGGCATCAGCCGCAAGACGGCCTACAAGTGGGTTGAGCGATACCGCCAACTGGGCATGGATGGATTGCAAGAGCGCAGTCGCAGGCCCCACGGGAACAATCAGGCGATCAGCTATGCACAGCGCCGGGCCATCATTGAGCTGCGCACGCAGCAAAGGTCACAGATGGGGCCCAAGAAGCTGCACGCTTTGCTCCTGCAGCGTTGGGGCCCACAGGAGACACCCAGCAAAACCACCATCTACAACGTGCTGAAGGCTGAGGGGCTTGTTTGCAGCAGGCGTGTACGCAGACGCTCGGTGCCTACGGCCCAGCCCTTGCGAACGAGCAAGCAGCCCAATGGGGTGTGGAGTGCAGACTACAAAGGCCAGTTCAAGACAGCCGATGGTCACTGGTGCTATCCATTGACCATCATGGACCACGCCAGCCGCTATTTGCTGGCCGTGCATGTCTACGACAGCCCCAACTACGAGGATGCCAAACGCAGCTTTGAACAGGTGTTTCGGCAATACGGACTGCCCGAGCGCATACGCAGTGACAACGGTCCGCCGTTCGCGACTACTGGCGTGGCGGGCCTGTCACGCCTGGCGATATGGTGGATAAGGCTGGGCATCAGGCCGGAGCGCATCGAGAGGGGCAAGCCACAGCAAAACGGTCGCCACGAGCGGATGCATCGCACGCTCAAGCATGCCCTGGGCAAAGAGCCTGCGGCGGACAAAGCGGCATTGCAGATGCAGCTCGATGCCTTTGTGGAGCACTACAACCAGCAGCGCCCGCATGAGGCCTTGCAGCAAAGCATGCCGGCCCAGCATTACAGCGACTCGGCCAGGCCATACCCCTCAAAGCTACCGGAGCTGCAGTACCCGAAGCATTGGGAAAAAGTTCGAGTCAGCCACAACGGCCTGATCTACTGGCGAGCGCTGCGGGTCTACATAGGCTACCTGCTGGCGGGGCAGTGGATCGGGATGCAGGAGGTGGCCGCTGGCCAGTGGGATGTGTATCTGGGGCCGGTGCGACTGGGCTGCTTCAACGAAGAGGATGTGCGAGGACCCCAGAAGGACTATGTGAGCTTGAAGTGTTACCCATGTCTGTGAGCTGAGTTGTTACCCATGTCCTTGACACGTACACACGCAAGCATGGCAGAGCACCGGGCCACACCCAGAGCCGATACATCCACAACGATTCATCATGCGCGAAGCGGCGGGCAAACACCCCCGGCGAAAACCCCGTGATCAGGCGCTGATCAAGCGCTGTTCACGGCACACACAGGCCGGGTCGGAAACGCCCCCGGCCAGCACCGGCGTCTGGGGCAGCAATCGCACGCCAATGCCCGGGAACACGGGTAAACGTGGCGACATATTGCGCCAAGTCATCTACAAAGCACGCCAATTACGCCAAATTGTCATCCATCCGCCTTTATTCTGTCTTTTTGACTAGAACTACTGGACTGGAGACGATTTGAGTACCCTGGCAATCGTGATTTCACTGGCGGGACTGATGTTCCTGGCCTATCGAGGCATCTCCGTGCTGCTGCTGGCACCCCTGATGGCTGCCGTGGCCGTGCTGCTGTCCGGCGACCTGGGCCACATGCTGCCGCTGTACACCAGCACCTTCATGGGCGCCCTGGGCAACTACATGCTGCAGTTCTTCCCCGTGTTCCTGCTGGGCGCGCTGTTCGGCCAGTTGATGGCGGACTCGGGCGCGGCCACCGCGATATCGCACTGGATCATGCGCGTGCTGGGCGAGAAGCACGCCATCCTCACGGTGGTTCTGGCCTGCGCCGTGCTCACCTATGGCGGCGTGTCGCTGTTCGTGGTGGCCTTTGCCATCTATCCGATTGCCAAGTCGCTGTTCCGCGCGGCCCATGTGCCCAAGCGGCTGATACCGCCCACCATCGCGCTGGGCTCGTTCACCTTCACCATGACGGCGCTGCCGGGCACGCCGTCCATCCAGAACGCCATTCCCATTCCCTACTACGGCACGAACGTGTTCGCGGCGCCGGGCCTGGGCATCATCGGCGGCATGACCATGCTGGCCCTGGGCCTGTGGTGGCTGCAGTCGCGCGCGGCCAAGGCGCGCGTGGCCGGCGAAGGCTACGGCGACCATGACGATGCCGTCGAGCAGGGCCTGCATGACGAAAGCGACCCCGCCCTGCACAGCCGCCGGGACCTGCCGCTGCTGCTGGCCCTGCTGCCGCTGGTGCTGGTGATCGCGGTCAACGCGCTGCTGACCTACGGCGTGTTCCCGCAAATGGATTTCGGCTTCCTCAAGGACCGTTTTCCTGCCGTGAACCCGGCCAAGCAGACGGGCCTGTGGGCGCTGATCCTGTCCCTGGCCGTGGCCTGCGCCGCACTGGTGCTGCTGGGCCTGGGCCGCTGGCGCAATCTCAAGGAGTCGGTGAACAAGGGCGTGCTGGGCTCCATGCTGCCCATCTTCAACACCGCCTCGGAAGTGGGCTACGGCGCCGTCATCGCGAGCCTGGCCGGCTTTGCCATCATCCGCGAGGCCGTGCTCAACGTGGCGCCCCACAACCCGCTGATCTCCGAGGCCGTGGCCATGAACGTGCTGGCAGGCATCACGGGGTCGTCGTCGGGCGGCCTGTCGATTGCACTGTCCACGCTGGGCAAGGACTACCTGGCCATGGCCGCCCAGCTGGGCATCAGCCCCGAGCTGCTGCACCGCGTGGCCGTGATGGCGGCCGGCTGCTTCGACACCCTGCCGCACAGCGGCGCCATCATCACGCTGCTGTCCATCTGCGGCCTCACGCACCGCCAGTCGTACGGCAACATCGCCATCATGACCATAGGCGCGCCCCTGCTGGCCCTGGTGCTGGTGATCACGCTCGGCACCATGTTCGGGTCCTTCTGAGGGACCAGGGCGCAGAGCGCGCGCGGGAAATACCACGGCATCGCGCCCGCCACAACCGGCATATGACGTATATGCGCGGGGCGGGTGCATGGCAACAATGCATGCACGGCGATAAGGCATCGCCCCGCTTCATTCCCGCATCACCGACAAGACGACATCCGCTGCCAAAGCTGCCAGCGCCGATGTCGGGCAACAAGGCCCGAGCCGCTCCCTGACCTGGAGCGGTTCGGGCCTTTTTTTGTTGGCCGGGAATCGAAGGGGCAGCGATGCCGCACGCCGCCCCCTCAACCCCTTCAGGAGCAGCAGCATGAGACACGGAGATATTTCCAGCAGCAACGATTGCGTCGGCGTGGCAGTGGTCAACTACAAGATGCCGCGCCTGCACACCAAGGCCGAGGTGCTGGACAACTGCCGCAAGATCGCGGACATGCTGGTAGGCATGAAGCGCGGCCTGCCGGGCATGGACCTGGTGATCTTTCCCGAGTACTCCACGCACGGCATCATGTACGACGCCAAGGAGATGTACGACACGGCCAGCGCCATCCCGGGCGAAGAGACAGAAATCTTCGCCGACGCCTGCCGCAGGGCCAATGTCTGGGGCGTGTTCTCGCTGACCGGCGAGCGCCATGAGGAGCACCCCAACAAGGCGCCCTACAACACCCTGATCCTCATGAACAACCAGGGCGAGATCGTGCAGAAGTACCGCAAGATCATGCCCTGGGTGCCCATCGAGGGCTGGTACCCGGGCGACTGCACCTATGTGAGCGAAGGCCCCAAGGGCCTGAAGATCAGCCTCATCATCTGCGACGACGGCAACTACCCCGAGATCTGGCGCGACTGCGCCATGCGCGGCGCCGAGCTCGTCGTGCGCTGCCAGGGCTACATGTACCCGGCCAAGGAGCAGCAGATCATGGTCTCCAAGGCCATGGCCTTCATGAACAACTGCTACGTGGCCGTGGCCAATGCGGCGGGATTCGACGGCGTGTACTCGTACTTCGGGCACTCGGCCATCATCGGCTTCGACGGCCGCACCCTGGGCGAGACCGGCGAGGAGGAAATGGGCATCCAGTACGCCGAGTTGTCCAAGCACCTGATCCGCGATGCGCGCAAGAACGGCCAGTCTCAGAACCACCTGTTCAAGCTGGTGCACCGGGGCTACACCGGTACCATCAACTCCGGCGACGGGGACAAGGGCGTGGCCGCCTGCCCCTACAACTTCTACAGCCAGTGGGTCAACGATCCCGAGGGCACGCGCGAGATGGTGGAGTCCTTCACGCGCACCACCGTAGGCACGCCCGAATGCCCCATCGAAGGCATTCCGCACGAGGCGCCCAAGCACCGCTGACAGCGTCCTGCCTCCGAGCCTGCAGGCCTGGGGGCAGGCCCGCATATGAACACGGAAAGGTGAAGAGTGAAGATGAGCACGACAACAACCACAGGCCCGCTGCACGCTCCTGCCAACCAGGCCGCCGACCCGCTGGCGGCCTACCGCATCGAGGAAGAGCCCTTCTACCGCCCCTCGGGCCGCGAGGTGCAGCTGTACCGCCAGGCCTACCAGCACCGCATGCCGCTCATCCTCAAGGGCCCCACGGGCTGCGGCAAGACGCGCTTTGTGGAGTACATGGCCTGGGCGCTCAAGCGCCCCCTGGTCACGCTGGCCTGCAACGAGGACATGACGGCCTCCGACCTGGTGGGCCGCTACCTGCTGGATGCCGACGGCACGGCCTGGCACGACGGCCCGCTGACCCTGGCCGTGCGCCACGGCGGCATCTGCTACCTGGACGAGGTGGTGGAGGCCCGCCAGGACACCACTGTCGTCATTCACCCGCTGACCGATGCGCGCCGTGCCCTGCCGCTGGACAAGAAGGGCGAGGTGGTGCATGCCCATCCCGACTTCCAGCTGGTGGTCTCCTACAACCCCGGCTACCAGAGCAGCGCCAAGGACATGAAGCCATCGACCCGCCAGCGCTTCGCGGCCCTGGACTTCGACTACCCGGCGCCCGAGATCGAGGCGGACATCGTGGCCCACGAGACCGGCATTGCCCCGGCCACCGCTCGCAGCCTGGTCAGCCTGGCACGCAGCACGCGCGAACTGCGCCACCGGGGCCTGGACGAAGGCGCCTCCACCCGCATGCTGATCTACGCAGGCCTGCTGATGCGCGACGGCATGCCGGTGCATGACAGCTGCGACATGACCATCACCAGCGCCCTGACCGACGACCCCGACACCGCCGCCGCGCTGCGCCAGCTGGTCGAAGCCGAGTTCGGCGCCTGAGGGCCGCGCGCCATGGCCATCGTCTCCGCTGTCTTGCCCGAAGAGTCCCGTCAGCTGCACACGCTGGGCCTGCTGGCCAGCGGCCTCGCGCGCCAGCCTGTCGCCGTGCAGGCGCTGGCCAGGGCTCCGGCGCCGGGCCAGGCCCACGCCCTGCCGCCGCGCGCCGTGCTGATCAGCCAGCCTGCCCGGCTGCTGATTCCCGCCAACTTGCCCATTCAGGCAAACCTGCACGCAGCAACGATGGCCCATGCCGCAGCCCATCTGCGCTTTTCACCCGCCCGCCAAGACAGCAGCGCCCTCAAGCCCATGGGCCAGGCCGTGGTGGGCGCACTGGAAGATGCGCGCGTGGAGCGGCTGCTGTGCCTGCAGCACCCCGGCGTGCGCCACTGGTTCGAGGCTTGCATCGCGCCCGAGCCCGACCCATCCGACCTGGGCTTTGCCGCCTTCATGGCCCGACTGGACCGCATGCTGCTGTGGCCAGAGCGCATGGACGGCAACCACTGGATCCACAAGGCCCGTGACCTGTTCGAGGACACCGCCACGCGCCATGGCCTGGAGGACTACGCCGCATTCCGGGCCATTGCCTCCATCCTGGCCAACGACCTGGGCCAGATGCGCGTGCGCATGGACCCGCAGCACCATGCCGTGCCCAGCACCTACCGTGATGACAACAGCTATCTCTGGCAGCATCCGGAGTCGCCCCAGGGCGAGGAAGACACACTCGCGCTGCAGCAGTCCGCTGCGCGTGCGGCCCCTCCTCCATCGGCCGGCGCAGGACAGCAGTCCGATGCACAGGAAGGCCAGTCGCTGGACCTGGACCCAGGCCTGGAACTGTCCCGCCACAGCTACCCCGAATGGGATCGCAGGCTGGAGCGCCTGAAGACGGACTGGTGCACCGTCATCGACACCCTGCCCGCATGGCAGGCCGAGGCTCTGGCCGGCAAAGGCTCCCAGGCCGGTAGACAGACACTGCCGCCCCTGCCGCTGCCGCCCGCACGCCAGCTGGACCGGCGCCAGCGCCTGCGCCGCCAGTGGGAAGGCGACGACCTGGACTTCAACGCCGCCATCGAGGTCCAGGTGGACCGCCGCCTGAACCTGCGCCCGGAACCACGCCTTTTCATGCGGGCCGGCAAAGGCCCGCGCCCCACCAGCGTGCTGGTGCTGATGGACGCTTCCGAATCGGTCAACACGCCCGGCCTCCACGGCGCCAGCCTGCTGGAGCTGGAGAAACAGGCGGCCCTCATGCTGGCCGAGTCGCGCGCAGGCCGCAGGACCGGCGTGGACCGCCTGGCCATCCACGCCTTCTCGTCCAACACGCGCGCCGAAGTCCGCTACCTGCGCCTGCTGGACTTCGGCCAACCCTTTGCCGCAGCAGCGGCCACCCGGTTGCAGGCACTGCAGGGGCGCCATTCCACACGCCTGGGCGCCGCCCTGCGCCACGCCAGCAGCCTGCTGGCGGCCGAGCCTGCCGGCCAGCGCCATCTGCTGGTGATCACCGATGGAGCACCCGCCGACATCGACGTGCATGACGACCGCTACCTGATCGAAGACGCGCGCTGCGCCGTGCAGCAGGCCCGCGCCGCAGGCATACGCATCAGTTGCCTGGCCGTGGACAGCCAGGCCGACGGCTATGTGCGCCACATCTTTGGCGGGCGCAACTACGGCATTGCCGACGACGCGCGGCATCTGCCAAGGCGGCTGTCCCAGATGGGCGCAAGGCTCGCAGCCGGCCGCTGACCACGGCAAGCGCCACGGAAATCTCGATTAACCTGAAGCCTGCAAAGAACGCACGCCAGCACCTGGCATACAAGGAACCCATGAACGACCCCGTCAGAGTCGGCATTCTTTACTCGGCCACCGGCACCACATCGACCATAGGCCAGTCCCAGCTGCAGGGCGCGCAGCTGGCCATCGACGAAATCAACGAGTCGGGCGGCCTGCTGGGGCGTGAACTGGTGGCAGTGCGCTACGACCCGGCCTCCACGCCGGCCCGCTATGCGGCGCTGGCCGAGCAGCTCATCGTGCGCGACGGCATCAACGTCATCTTCGGCTGCTACATGTCCAGCAGCCGCAAGGCCGTCATCCCCATCGTCGAGAAGTGGAACCGGCTGCTGTTCTATCCGACGCTCTACGAAGGCTTCGAGTTCTCGGGCAATGTCATCTACACCGGCGCCGCGCCCAACCAGAACAGCGTGCAGCTGGCCGACTACATGACCAGCAGCTTCGGCGCGCGGGTCTACCTCATCGGCTCGGACTACATCTATCCCTACGAGTCCAACCGCATCATGGGCGAGCTGGTCATGCAGCACCCGGGCAGCGACAAGCTGGGCGAACACTACCTGCCGCTGGACGCCACCGAGCGCGACTACGCGGCCATCATGCAGGACATCCGCGCAAGGCAGCCGGACTTCATCTTCTCCACCGTGGTCGGCGACTCCACGGCCAGCCTCTACCGCGCCTATGCAGAGGCAGGCTTCAATCCGCAGACCATGCCGATTGCCAGCCTCACCACCTCCGAGGCCGAGATCGCCCAGATGGGTGCCGACGTGGCGGCCGGCCACTTCACGGCCGCGCCCTACTTCCAGTCCATCGATTCACCGGCCAATGCGCGCTGCCTGGCCCGGCTGCGCCAGCGCCTGGGCGACGACTGCCGGCCCAACCTGTGCTGGGAAGCCGCCTACTTTCAGATGCACCTGTTCGCCAACGCCTTCCGCCAGGCCGGCAGCGACCGCATCGGCGATCTGCTGCCCCATCTGCTGGGCAGCGAGTTCGACGCGCCCCAGGGCCGCATCCGGCTCGATCCCGGCAACCACCACACCTGGCTGTACCCGCGCGTGGGCCGCGCCAATGCCCAAGGCGGCTTCACCATCGTGCGCCAAGCCACCCGGGCCGTCTCGCCCGACCCCTATTTGGTGACCCATTCACTGGGCGACTGGACTGCCAGCCTCGGTGCCCTGGAGAACTGAGCGTGGATGCCGCACCGAACAAGGAAACCGGCAGCGCTGCCACAGGCCGGCCGCTGCTGGAAAGAAAGCCGCTGCTGCGCGCCACCTCGCCCCAGCTCAAGGAACTGCGCCAGCTGCGCATTGCCGTCGTCCACCCCGACGACGCGGACGGCCGACTGCTGGCCCAGCAACTGCAGCGCATAGGCTGCCAGGTCCAGGCCATCTGGCCGCCCCAGCCCAGCCTGCCCGAAGGCACGGACGTGGTCTTCCTGGCCGTTCGCCCCGACCACCTGCAGTTGAACTACACCTGGACCCAGGGCGAGGGAGAGAGCCCGCCCACCGCCATCGCCGTGGTCAACTACGAGAACCCCACCATCGTCTCCGCCGTGCTGGAACTGCAAGTGCAGGCCATCCTGCCCACGCCCATCCGCTCCTTCGGCCTGCTGTCCACCCTGGTGCTGGCGCGCAGAAACCACAAGGAATCACGCCAGCAGCAGCAGCGCATCGCCAAGCTCCAGGCCAAGCTGCTGGGCCAGCGCCGCGTGGCCGAAGCCAAGGCCATCCTCATGCAAACCCACCACATCAACGAAGACCAGGCCTACGACATGATCCGCGCCCAGGCCATGAGCCGGCGCAGCTCGGTGGAGGAGATTGCCCAAGCCATCGTGCATGCGAGCGAAATACTGTCGCTGGGCAAGGGCGTGGGCGGGTAAATCACGCAGGACTCCTGCCGCCAGCAGCCATGGCTTGACCCCGGGGAACCAGGGTCCTCTTTCTTTTGAACGCATGCAGCGTGTCAAGAAAAGTGCCCCCGACGCCGAGGCTGTCGGGCTCGGCACGACGTGCTGATGCTCGCTAACTGAGGCTTCACATGGTCGGTTGATAGCAGAGTGCTTTCGCCTACAAGAGAAGCCTCTCAGCAACCTTACTTTGTCGCGGCCAGTTGGCTGATTCTCTGCATTGCGTTGTAGATTTCGCCAGCCATATACGAAGAAATCACTTCACTGCTAACGCCAGGAACGAGGGCAGCGCTTCCCTTCTCAGCGGAAGCGCTCCAATGCAGATTAAACAAAAGCTCCTTCATATCGGCAGACTCCATTACATCAGACATCAGCCCGTGAAATTCCGTAATGATCTCCATACGTTTCTCGCCATCCTTCGCCAGCTTGCAAAGCTGCTGAAACCAAGATGCTCCACGCAGGTATTCTAGGAATTCAAGTACTTCAGGTTGATATACACCCTCCTGCCCATCAACCAAGAACTCTTTCCCTGGCGCAAAAGTATCACGATAACGGAGAAGCTCCTGTAGCTCATCAGCATTGATGTCAAAATCCAGCGCTGCCAACTTCTTGCGCGGCACTTTTAGCCAGCGCAGTTTCATTTCATGTACATCGCTCGTAATGCGCTGCGGAACCTGGCTCACACCCTTCTCATACATCTGGATATCCTGAACAAGGAGAGGACGTTTCCCGATCAGGGAGGTTTTTGCCTCCTCACAAGCCCGGATGATCCAGTAAGATAGATCCTTGTCTTTGGCACTGAAGCTCGTGGAACTCCGGGCAATGAACTGAATATTTTCTGCCATTTCCCAAGCCACCACTGCCCAATAGCGGTGATCTGTCAGCTTCTCTCGGGAAGGCGATTCGTCATGAATATACTCATTCCATGGACCGCTGGGCACAGTTCCGATGGCGGCAACCACTGCGGTCTTTTCATGGGTTCCCAACCATCCATAGCCATGAGCCTTGCCCCCTTCGAAAACACATAGAGCGTAGTCTTTACTGCTCTCCTCTGATTCAAAACGGACGAAGCTTCCATCTCGCACAAAAGAAGCCAGCGCCTCAAACTGTTCGGATACCTGTTTGGTTATTTTATCAACATCAATCTCATCAATTATTAGCAGAGTTTTTTGATATTTTCCATGCCAGCCAATAGCTGCCATTGCGGCATCCAACGGCATATCCTCGGCAATCCATCCCTTGTCCTGCAGAAGCTTGGAAATCTCCTTGCCTTGCTTCTTGGCAATCTTGATGTTGATTTCAGTCTGACGAAAAGCGATACCCATTGCCAATTTCCTCTGAATATTTATCGCAAGCCTTGACACAGCTTCAGGCGCACGCATGAAACGCCCTCCCAGGCGCATGCGTTCAAGTTACGAACGCAGCTTCCCGCAGACGGAATATAGCCTCAGAGCACCCTCCGGAAGTTGACGCTTTGTCCAGTCATCACCACCTGCGGATCTATTCTCAAGCGAAGCCTGCCATTCAGAAACGATCATTCCTCGGGCGCCGAAGAGTTCGAATAATGGCTCTCAGTCCTGCCGTATTTCTTGGCCGTCGCAGTGAGCGCACAAGGGCCGTGGGCCGCTCGGACGCCCTGCGTTCCGCGCAGACCTCGCTGCGTACCGCCTCCTTGCGTACCGACTGCTCGGCCTTGTCCTGGATGCGCTCCGACAGCACCCAGCTCCATTCATCACGCTCAGCGCCTTGCGGATCGCCCCCCTGGCTGATGTTCTGCTCTGCTGCGATCTGCCTCAGGCCCTTGATGCCGGCCCTGTAGTCCAGCTCGATGCGTTCCCACTGCTGAAACTGCTTGTATTCCGTGCTCATCCCCCGAAGCTGGCAGGCTTAGGACGACCACCGCAGGGCCAGGCCGCCTAGCCGGAGTAACTACCAAGTTTCAGTGATAGACACAATATACACAAATTCATACAATTTGCAGCGCGTTTGGTCATCAAACAAAAGTTCAGCAAACAGAGCTAGAGAGATTGCGCCGATCTCCAAAGTAAGGGAACAACATGTCTTCTGGGGCTTTCCGCACAGGGGTGCTAGGCGGCATCTTTGCTCTTGTCACCTACGCCGGCTCTGCAAGCGCACAGCTGATCTTGTCCGCGTCCCACACCGATGCCTCTTGTAACGGGGCAAACAACGGCACGGCCACTGCCCAAATCACCCAGAACGGTGTTGCGCCCTTCAGCTACTCATGGAGCCCCTCTGGAGGCACAAACGCTACCGCAACAGGGCTCACAGCAGGCACCTATACAGTTACGGTTACTGACAATAACGGCCTGCAAGGAACAGCGTCTACGACCGTTGGACAGCCTGAAACATTGTCAGGCACGCAGTCGCAGATCAATCCCGTTGGAGGCAACAACGGTAGCGCAACAGTTGTCGCGACAGGGGGGACTCCTGGCTACGCTTACTCATGGACCCCCTCCGGTGGCGCAGCGGCAACCGCGACAGGACTGGCTCCCGGTCAATATTCGGTGACCATCACAGACTCCAAAGCCTGCCAAACCACGCTGAGCTACACGCTTGTAGCTCCTGCCGCCTCAGTGCAATCAGTAAGTGTTCCCCCCGACGGAACCTATAGTGCTGGACAGAACCTGCAGTTCACTGTGACCTACAGCGCTCCCGTGACCGTCACAGCTGGCGGCACACCCTCAATTCCTTTGACGATTGGTTCAACTCTGCGGCAAGCGAACTTCGTCGGTGGCAGCAACAGCTCCGCCCTGACCTTCATATATACCGTGCAGCCAGGTGATGTTGACGCAAATGGAGTGTCGTTAGGAACCGCTATCGATCTCAATGGGAGCACGATGACGAGCGGTGGCACCAACGTTGTGCTGAATTTGGCGAACGTAGGCGCCACGACCGGCGTACTGGTGAATGGACAGCAAAACCAGAACATCACGTTCCCAAACCCCGGCGACCAAACTTTCGGCACAACGCCAACACTGACCGCGACGGCCAGCTCCAGCCTGCCGGTGGCCTTCAGCGCAAACACAACTGCGGTGTGCACGGTCACCACGGGCGGCACGCTGACTTTTGTGAACACAGGCTCTTGCACCGTTGATGCGAACCAAAGTGGTAACGCAAGCTACCTGCCTGCATCACAGGTGTCTCAAACCTTCATGGTGAATGCAGCGGCACCCGGAGCCCCCACCATCGGCAACATCGCTGCAGACGACGGGCAGGCTACGGTAACCTTCACTGCACCTGCTTCCAATGGCGGCGCGCCCATCACAGGCTATACCGTGATCGCGACCCCCGTGGCCGTGCCCGGTGCGCCTGGCGTGATCACTCAGCAAGGAACGACATCCCCCATCGTCGTGGCTGGCCTGAGCAATGGCTTCACCTATAACTTCACGGTCGCAGCCTCCAACGGGACAACCGGTGCAGCCTCTGCAAGCACACAAGCCACGCCACGCAAACTGCAACTGGTGAGCGCGCCCGGCAGCGTGCCTGGCATGACCGGCATACCGTCTGCCACGATGTCCGGCGGCGGCACCACTTGCACGCTGCAACCTGGCGGCGGCTTCGGACCTGTGACCTCCACCCCACCGAACCTGCAAGCGCCCAGCGGACAGTTCGCTTTCAGCGCCGAAAACTGCACCGGATCTGTGACGATGACTCTCACCTATCCCAGCGCTCTCCCCGAAGGCGTGCAGTTCCGCAAGCCCGATGGTGTCGGCGGCTGGTTTGACCCTGCGACCGCGCTGAACGTGATCGTGGACAGCGCGCGCACCACGGTGACCTACACCATCACGGACAACGGCCCTGGTGACACCAACCCTGCCGTGGGCGTGATCGCCGATCCGCTCGTGCCCGTGCTGGCAGCAGCCCCAACAGGCGGCGCAGCAGCCGTTCCCACGCTCAGCGAATGGGGCGCCATCCTGATGTCTGCCCTGCTGGCAATATTCGGCCTGCGCCGCATGCGCCGCCAGCGCTGATGCAGGCCTGACTTGAAAAAGCAAGGCCCGCAACTGCGGGCCTTTCCTTTGTCCGGGCGTCTACAGGCGGCGCGCGGCGATCAGCAGGCGCTCGGCCAGCGTGGGCTTTGCAGCCAATCGTCCTGCCGTTCCCAATACACCGTCGCGGCCCGTGGCTGCGCGCGCTATCAGTGCCGTGCCCAGCGCACCACTCACAAGGCGGCCCATGCCACTTTCCGCGCGCCGGGCATGGCGCAGCGCCAAGAGGCCGGCACCGAGCACCAGCCAATGCTCTCCCGTGAATCCCTTGCGAGAGTCGTCCCACTTGCGCAGGTCCTGGATCTTTTCTGAAATCGCCATTCATTGCTCCTGTTGCTTCAGAGCTGTCATGGTGTGCCAGCAACAGGCTGCAGGCTGTCGGTCCCTGGGCAAGATTCCGGTGGCGAGAGTCCTACGGACGCGCAGCGAGGACCGGCCCCAGCAATCCCGCTTGATGCGCTCCCACTGCGGCGCCTGCATGTGTTCCTTGCTCATCCTGCCGAAGGTGGCAGCCTTGGTAGGCACGACGTCGAGATTTACGCCAAGTGACCATCCGTGTTTCCACGTATATCCAGATATTACTCTTGCCAAGCGTGATTTTGATAATAAATTATCAAAATCAATTACTTTGTCAAATTTTGCATCAATTGAAATATCGAGCGGCTTTCATAATAACATTTCATGCTCAAGAATTGGCATGGTGGCGCCAATAATAAATCACAGCACAGCGAGGCATAAATTGATCGAAGGCGGATGGTGGAAAGCCTATACAAAAAATGGCCGGTATATAGGAATAATCGAAGGAGATGAATTCATAGTCGGAAAAACGAGGATTTTATACAGAATAAGCAAAAACAAGCTGTATTCAACAGAAGTACCGCCTTCACTTATAGCTGACATATCAGAAAAACAAGCAATTACAACCAATGGAGAAATTCTACTCAAATTCTCAAAAACAACCAGAGAGCGAAGGCTATAAAAAACTGGACCAAGTCCAGACCAAAATAATTACTCAATCCAATCAAACAGCCGTCGCTACAGCACGAATTGGAAACTTTCGACCAAGATCAACACGTAATTGCATTCTGCGTATCAACTCTGGCGTCAAAACTCGACCTGCTGTAAGCAAGACCAAGCCTTCCCTCGATACGAAGTCTTGAGCCAAAATCATCCCTGGCCTCAATTCTGAACAGGGAACATTAATTGGAGCCGGGTCGGGAGCAGGGGTCGCCTGAATCACAATTTGCAAGAAAGCATCCACAACCTCTGGATCAAATTGTGCTCCTCTACTATGCGAAATGAGCGTTCTTGCCTCTGCGCAAGTTAGCGGCTTACTGCTCAAATGCCCCACCATCAGGTCATCGTAAAAATCAGCAACCGCAATTATGCGAGCACCTATTGGAATATCCTTCCCCTTTAGGCCATCAGGGTAACCTGCCCCATCGAATCGCTCATGGTGAGACCTGACGAGAGTAGCGACAAGATGCGCATCATCTATCGACAGAAGCAGTTGCTCTCCCAAACTGCTATGGTTTCTATACTTATCCAGTTCCTCATGACTTAAACTTGGGACGGGCTTGCTTAACATCCCATCGGGAAGAGTAATATGAGCGATATCATGAATGAGCGCAGCGACAAAAGCATTCTGCTGCTCTGCTTCACTTAGCTGCATAATACTTGCGGTTCGGCGGGTTAGATCCGCAACGCGTCTTGAATGTCCGGCAAGTATCCCCCCTCGCCACTCAAGCAGATTTGAAAACATTCGGATCGATGCGACGAAGCTTTTTTTAAGTTTCCTATGCGCCTCCAACAATTCGTCGTCATGCTCATGGGCAGTCAGCTCAACAGCTGCATTTAGTTCTGCCAACTCCTTCGTCAGCGCTCTATTTTTTTGCTCTAGCCGAATATTCTCATAGCGTGTAATTTTTTGATCATTCAGTTGCTCAATGACAGCCAAAAATTGCTCACTATTCCAAGGTTTGACTATATGGCGGTGCAAGCCCAGCAACCGACCAAGGCCTTTCGTAATTGCCACAGGACTGCATTCCGAAAGAAAAATCACGAACAGATCAGGGGACTGCCCAACGAGATTTTCCAGCCACTGCCCACCATCCTTGTCAATTACACGCGTATTGCATATCAACAAGTCAATTCGTCCACCAGCAAACTCAGCCAACGCTTCCGGCGCACTTGCCGCCATTCGCATATCATATCCAGCCTGACCGAGCAACAGGCCCAACCCTGAAAAATCTTCCACCTCGCAATCAACCATCAATGCTTGCAACCGCGATTGCGGCGCGAATGATTCTTGCCTCTCTCTAACATTCATTTGGCGTGCCTCCATTTGTCTTATTCGATGCATGGCCTCGCCAATATGCCATCGAAAAGCAATGTGCAGATAGAAATTCTTTACCAACACCAAATGAATGAAGATCAAATTTATCCGCTTCTCGCCACTCACTTACATCTAGCTACCATTACCCCAGTTTCGCGCAATGGATGAAATTTGCTCCAGGGAGAGCTCTCACTTGGATTCAAGGCAGTCTTGTCGGCCACGCTTGAAGCCCGGCCGCGTAGGCGGGCACCCGCGTGCGCAGCAGCTTGAGCCTGGCGCGGTCCAGCACCTGCAGCGGCGCATCAATGCCGCGCGCGGCCGAAGCATGCAGGAAGACCTGGCGCAGCCACACCATGTCATTGAGCACGGCGGCGGGCCGGCCTCGTCTTCCGTGCGCCGCTTCTTGGTGTGGCCCATCAGATCCTGCACCGTGAGCTTGGCGGCCTGGAGGTCGGCCCGACCAGAGGCCTGCAGTCGCGCGATGCCGGCCTTTTTGCAACGGCCCCACTCAGTCACGTTTTTGACCGCACTGACATAATCCCGCTGTGGCTCCCCCACTGAAATTTTCTTGCGCACGGCCTGGCGCCTGGCCAGAAGCGTGCTCCCGGTCCATCTCGTGCTCGCGCCTGCGCAGCCACCCATTGGCCAGCACTTTCCGACGGTAGGCCTGGCTTTCGCGGTGGACAAACGTGCCGTTCTCCATCAGCCGGATCTGTGCGGTGCAGGCAAGCGGGCAAGCAAGCCATCCGTGCGCTTGCGTGAAGTGATGGTCCCATCTGTTTTGCGACAGGTGAAGGATGTGGCAAAGCCAGCGAGAAAATCAGCAAAAACGGGGTTGGATGGCGAAGAACCAGACAACGACGCCAGAGCAAAAAACCCAATCAGATCAATGACAAACGTAGAAAACCAAGCACCTGCCAGCATGTGGCGCATGTCCGTTGCGCCCATGATGGACTGGACTGACAAGCACTGCCGCTACCTGCACCGACTGCTGAGCCGCCATACCCTGCTGTATACCGAGATGGTGACCACGGGCGCACTGCTGCACGGTGATGTGCCACGGCATCTGCGGTTCGAGGCCGAGGAGCATCCGGTGGCGTTGCAGCTCGGCGGCAGCGAGCCGTCGGATCTGGCGCAGGCTGCGCGGTTGGGAGCGCAGTGGGGATATGACGAGATCAATCTGAACTGCGGCTGCCCCAGCGAGCGGGTGCAGCGCGGTGCATTTGGCGCCTGCCTGATGAACGAGGCGCCGCTGGTGGCCGATTGCGTGAAGGCCATGGTGGATGTGGTGGACGTGCCTGTCACGGTGAAGCACCGCATCGGCATCGACAAGGACGAGAGCTACGGATTCGTGCGTGACTTCGTGGGCACGGTGGCCGATGCGGGATGCCGCGTGTTCATCGTTCACGCACGCAATGCCTGGCTCAAAGGCTTGTCTCCCAAGGAAAACCGCGAGATCCCGCCGCTGCGCTACGAGATCGTGGCCCGGCTCAAGCAGGATTTTCCGCAGCTGACCATTGCCATCAATGGCGGCATCAAGTCCGACGCCACCGTGCAGGAGCTGCTGCAGCAGGTCGATGGCGTGATGGTGGGGCGTGAGGCCTATCACAACCCCTGGTGGCTGGCCTCGTGGGATGCGCTGTACTACGGCGATGCTGGCGTGGAGCACACGCGCGAGTCCATCGAGGAGCAGATGGTGGCCTACATGGAGCGAGAGGCGCGCACGCACGGCACGCACTGGTATTCGATAGCCCGCCATATGTTGGGGTTGCGCAACGGGCTGGCAGGTGCGCGGCGCTGGCGCCAGGTGTGGAGCAACCACCAGTTCAAGCAGTTGCCGCCTTCAGAGGTGATGCGGCTTGCGCGCACCAAACCGGCCGAAGCGGCGCTTGCCGCCTAGCGCGCCGCACTGCATTGCAGGAATGCCGGGGGCTGGGCGGCCGCCAGCTTACAACCATCAGTCAAGCTATCACTTAAGCGACAGCATTAGAGGGGTTTTACTACCAATTTTCTTAGCGTGCTGCTGATATATTGCACTGCAACAAATCCAAACAACCCCTTGTATCCATGCTCTATCAGCTCTACGAAATCCAGCGCGCCATGGTCGAGCCCTTTGCCGATTTCGCGCAGGCTGCAGCCAAGCTCTACAGCAACCCCCACTCGCTGCTGAGCCAGGGTCCGATGTCCCAGCGCATGGCCGCCGGGTTCGACCTGTTCTACCGCCTGGGCAAGGATTACGAAAAGCCCGAGTTCAACCTGCGCAGCGTCGATGTCGGCGGCGTGGACGTGACGATCCGCGAGCGGGTCGAAGTGGACAAGCCGTTTTGCGAGCTGCGCCGCTTCAAGCGCTTCTCCGACGACACCGAGACACTGCAGACCATGCTGAGCCAGCCCGTGGTGCTGATCGTGGCGCCGCTGTCGGGCCACTACGCCACGCTGCTGCGCGATACGGTGCAAAGCATGCTGGGCGACCACAAGGTCTACATCACCGACTGGAAGAACGCCCGCCTGGTGCCGCTGGCCGATGGCGAGTTCCACCTCGACGACTACGTGAACTATGTGCAGGAGTTCATCCGCTACCTGCAGGGCAAGTACGGCCAGTGCCATGTGGTCAGCGTCTGCCAGCCCACGGTGCCGGTGCTGGCTGCCGTGTCGCTGATGGCCAGCCGTGGCGAGACGCCTCCGCTGTCCATGACCATGATGGGCGGCCCCATCGATGCGCGCCGCTCGCCGACCTCGGTGAACAACCTGGCGCAGAACCGCAGCTTCGAGTGGTTCGAGAACAATGTGATCTACCGCGTGCCCGAAGGCTATCCGGGCGTGGGTCGCCGCGTCTACCCCGGTTTCCTGCAGTACTCGGGCTTCGTGGCCATGAACCCGGATCGCCACGCCAAGAGCCACTACGACTACTTCAAGGACCTGATCAAGGGTGACGACGCCAGCGCCGAGCACCACCGCAAGTTCTATGACGAGTACAACGCCGTGCTCGACATGGATGCCGACTACTACCTCGAGACCATCGCCACGGTGTTCCAGGACTACAAGCTGGTCCATGGCACCTGGGAAGTGCGTTCGCCCGAGGACAAGGTTGAACTGGTGCGCCCGCAGGACATCAAGGGCAGCGCCCTGCTGACCATCGAGGGCGAGCTGGACGACATCTCCGGCTCCGGCCAGACGCGGGCTGCGCACGATCTGTGCACGGGCATTGCCGCGGATCAGCGCAGGCACCTTGAAGTGCCGGGCGCGGGACACTACGGGATTTTCAGCGGCCGCCGCTGGCGAGAGATCGTCTATCCGCAGGTGCGCGAATTCATCAGCACCCACCAGCCCGAGAGCGCCACCGCCGCCAGCGCTGCAGGCCATGCCAGCAGCCTGAGCGATGACGCGCCAACGGCCGCCGAGCAGCCACGCAAGCGTGGCGCCAAGGTGCAGGCAGGCTGATTCCCGAGCAAGCCCGCCACGCCATGTCCTCCACCGCCATGCTCGCCCGCGACGATCTGGCAGCGCGCATAGACGCCGCGCTGCCGCAGACGCAGTGCACGCGTTGCGGCTACCCTGACTGCGCCAGCTACGCCCAGGCCGTGGCCTCGGGCGAGGCTGGCATCAACCAGTGCCCACCGGGCGGCGCTGCGGGCGTGGAACGGCTGGCCGCATTGACGGGTCGGCCTATTGTTGCGCTGAGCGCCGAGCACGGCATGGAAGCCCCGCGCACCGTGGCCGTGATCGACGAGGCCTGGTGCATCGGTTGCACCCTGTGCATCAAGGCCTGCCCCACGGATGCCATCCTGGGGGCCAACAAGTTCATGCACACGGTGATCGCAGCCCACTGCACGGGATGCGAACTGTGCATTCCCGTGTGTCCGGTCGATTGCATCGAACTGCACAACGCCAGCGGCCCGGCCACAGGCTGGTCTGCCTGGAGCCCCCAGCAGGCCGAGCATGCGCGCCAGCGCTATGTGCTGCACCGCGAGCGTGAAGTGGAGCGCGAGCGTTTGAGTGCAAGCCGGGCAGCGACGCCTCTTGCGCAGGCAGAGCAGGCAGCAGCCGACGACGCCAGCCCTCAAGCACCCTGCCCCGCACCTCCCGTGGCCGAGAGCAAGCAGGCCACCATCGCCGCCATCCTGGCCCGCGCACGTGCCCAGCGCGCGGGCGGCGGTTCATCGCCGAACGCGTGCCAGTGAAGCCCGCCAGGCGGCAGTCTGCCTTCCAGGCCAAGGCTAGGCCGCCAGCGCCAGACTCTTGTAGACGCCGCATCCCCAGTACAGCCCGCCATGCTTGCAGACGAAGGACATCTTGGTCTGTACCTGTTGCGTGGCAGGGTTTCTGAAGTCGTACTCCACCCAGCCTGGGCCGCGCTCGGCCTGGGCAATGATGTCGGCCAGCAGCTGCTCACCCCGCACGCCTGGCAGCTCCTGCACGCGCACGCCCACACGCGCAGGGTTGCCGCCAAAGGCGCGGTAGCTGCCGTCGGCGGCCAGGGCGAAAACGTACATATCGCGGTCATGGAAGGGCTGGCCGGGGTCGTTCACGGCGGCCAGCAGTGCCTCGGTGGCCACTCCGCGCCGCGCCAGGCCCAGGGCCGACTCGACCAGGGCCACGGCCTCCTCCGCCGTGCCCTGCTGCAGCCGAAAGCGCGACACCGCCCCTGACAGCATCTGCGCGCGCTGCTGCAGCGCGCGTGCCTGGTCCAGCGCGTGGCCCACCATCTGCGCGTTGTGCTGGGTGATCTCGTCGATCTGGTGCACGGCGCGGCTGATCTCGGCCAGGCCCGTGCTCTGGCTGCCGGTCGATTGCGAGAGCTCGCCCATGTGCTCGGCCACCTGGCGGATGCCTTCGGTCACGCGCTCCATGCCACGTCCGGCCGTGCGGATCAACTCGGTGCTGTGCTCCACCTGGGCCAGCGCATCGCCGATCAGGTGGCGGATCTCGCGGGCCGCCTCAGCCGAGCGGCCGGCCAGGGAGCGCACCTCGCTGGCCACCACGGCAAAGCCGCGGCCCTGCTCGCCCGCACGCGCCGCCTCCACGGCCGCGTTCAGCGCCAGGATGTTGGTCTGAAACGCAATGCCGTCGATCACACCGATGATCTCGCGCATGCGGCCGGCGCTGCTTTCAATGGTCTCCACCGACTCCACGGCGCGGCCCATGGCCACCACGCCTTCATCGGCGGCGCCGCGCACGGCGCTGGCCTGGTGATGGACCACGCCCACCACATCGGCGTTGTGCTGCACGGCGCTGCTCAACTGCTCCACGCTGACCACGGTCTGGGCCAGGTTGGTGGCCTGCAGCTCGGTGCGATCGGACAGCGCCTGGTGCTCGTTCACCAGTTGTTGCCCGGCCTGCGCCACCAGGGCCGCATTGCTGCGCACATCGGCCACCATGCCCGACAGCGAGGTCACCATGCCGCCCAGCAAGGCCTTGGGCGTCTGGACGTCGCCTGCGCCCTCCTGGGAGGCCGCAGCCTCCACGGCCACGCGCTGGCTCAGGTCTCCCTGGGCGATGCCCTGCATGGCCTGCTGCAGCAATTCGCGCTCGCCGATCACCCGCGACCAGAGCCTGTGCATGCCGCCCAGCAGCAGCCCGGCCCACAGCAGCAAGGCTGCCCAAACCCAGGGCCCCAGGCCCATCGAATCGGCCACCAACGCCAGCGCCGGTCCCGCCAATGCCCACACCGTGCATACGAGGAAGCCGGCACCTGGGCCGGATGTATGCTTACGATGCCTGCTTCCATCTTTTTCCATGCCAGCGCCTGCCTGCATAGCTGTCTGCCTCTCTTGTCATTGGTATCTGGAATTCACCGTTTGCGAGGCCCCGCCACACGAGTTGGCATGGCCCCAGTCGAGACCATGCCAGAATAGGTAACAGAATGCAAAAAAGCCAGCGTGCAGACCCGCAGTCCCCTGTGACAATGGCATGCCGAAAGCGCATCAATCCATAATGCGAGCCCATGAATCCCCTGCTCTCCCGACTCCAGCCCTACCCGTTTGAGCGTCTTCGCAAACTGTTCGCCGGGGTCCAGCCACCGGCGGGCGTGCGCCCCATCAGCCTTGGCATCGGAGAGCCCCGCCATGCCACGCCGCCCTTCATCGAACAGGCGCTGAGCGCCGACCTGGGCGGCCTGGCCAAGTACCCGGCCACCGCCGGCGAGCCCGCGCTGCGCGAAGCCTGCGCCCAGTGGGCGCGCCAGCGCTACGGCATTGCGCTGGACGCCGCCGCCCAGGTGCTGCCGGTCAACGGCTCGCGCGAGGCCCTGTTCTCCTTCACCCAGGTCGTGGTGGACGCCAGCCAGGACGGCGCGCGCGTGATCTGCCCCAACCCGTTCTATCAAATCTACGAAGGCGCCACCCTGCTGGCCGGCGCCCAGCCGTACTACGCCCCCAGCGATGCTGCGCGCAATTTCGCGGTGGACTGGGACAGCGTTCCCGCCGACGTGTGGGAAAAGACCCAGCTGATCTTCGTGTGCTCTCCCGGCAACCCCACAGGCGCGGTGATGCCGCTGGCCGAATGGGAAAAGCTGTTTGCGCTGTCCGACCGCCATGGCTTCGTGATTGCCAGCGACGAGTGCTATAGCGAGATCTACTTCGACGGCACGCCTCCACTGGGCGGACTGGAAGCCGCGCAGCGCCTGGGCCGCACGGACTACAAGAACCTGCTGATGTTCACCAGCCTGTCCAAGCGCAGCAATGTGCCTGGCCTGCGCAGCGGTTTCGTGGCGGGCGATGCGGCCCTGATCAAGGCCTTTTTGCTGTACCGCACCTACCACGGCGGCGCCATGAGCCCCGTGGTGCAGACGGCCAGCATCGCGGCCTGGGCCGACGAGGCCCATGTCGAGGAAAACCGCCGCCTGTACCGCGAAAAGTTCAACCAGGTCACCCCCGTGCTGGCGCGCGTGATGGATGTGCGCCTGCCCGATGCCAGCTTCTACCTGTGGGCCGGCATTCCCGAATCGCTGGGCCTGGACGACGCCGACTTTGCCCGCGAGCTGTATGCCGCCACCGGCGTGACCGTGCTGCCCGGCAGCTACCTGGCGCGCGAGGCCAATGGCCGCAATCCGGGCGCCGGGCGCGTGCGCATGGCCCTGGTGGCCGAGACCGCCGAATGCCTGGAGGCGGCCCAGCGCATTGCACAATTCATAGAATCACGCCAGCGCTGAGCCACGCCTGGCCACCCCTTTCCTCACAAACCCTTTGATCACCAAAGCCATATGACGCAACAGCTGCAATCCATCATCGACACCGCCTGGGACAACCGTGCCAGCCTCTCCCCCGCTGCCGCGCCCAAGGAAGTGACCGAGGCCGTGGACCACGTGATCGAAGCCCTGAACAACGGCCAGCTGCGCGTGGCCACGCGCGAAGGCGTGGGCCAGTGGACCGTGCACCAGTGGATCAAGAAGGCCGTGCTGCTGTCCTTCCGCCTCAAGGACAACGTGCTGATGCAGTCCGGCGACCTGAACTTCTTCGACAAGGTGCCCACCAAGTTCGCCGGCATGACCGAGGCCGAGATCGCCGCCACCGGCGTGCGCGTCGTGCCTCCGGCCGTGGCCCGCCGTGGCAGCTTCGTGGCCAAGGGCGCCATCCTGATGCCCTCCTACGTGAACATCGGCGCCTACGTGGACGAAGGCACCATGGTCGACACCTGGGCCACCGTGGGCTCCTGCGCCCAGGTCGGCAAGAACGTGCACCTGTCCGGCGGCGTGGGCCTGGGCGGCGTGCTGGAGCCGCTGCAGGCCAACCCGACCATCATCGAGGACAACTGCTTCATCGGCGCGCGTTCCGAAATCGTCGAAGGCGTGATCGTGGAAGAGAACTCGGTGATCTCCATGGGCGTGTACATCGGCCAGTCCACTCCCATCTATGACCGTGCGACCGGCGAGACCAGCTACGGCCGCGTGCCCGCCGGCTCGGTGGTGGTGTCGGGGAACCTGCCCAAGGACAACGGCCGCTACAGCATGTACGCCGCCATCATCGTCAAGAAGGTCGATGCCAAGACACGCTCCACCACGAGCCTGAACGACCTGCTGCGCGATTGACCTGCATCCGGACCGCGCCAAAGGCGTGGTTGCGGCGCCAAAACATCCCCTGTTCAGGGGATGGACCAAGGCATACTCTCGAGGGCGTCCCCGGCCACCAGGCAGCGGACGCCCGTTTCACGTCAAAAGCGCGTGACAACGATCCAAGAACAGCTACAGCACACGAATTTGGGGGAACACATGGGCACGATGGAGAGGATTTTGCGCCTGATGGGCGAGAAGCAGGCGTCCGACGTCTACCTGGCGGTCAACGCGCCGGCGCTGATCAAGATCAACGGCGAATGCGTCCCCATCAACAACCAGCTGCTGCCGCCCGATGCGCCGCGCAGCCTGCTGGCCGAGATCGTGCCGGCCGAGCGCCTGCAGGAGCTGGACGAGACGGGCGAGCTCAACATGGGCGTGCCGCTGCGCGGCGTGGGGCGTTTCCGCGTCAGCGCCATGCACCAGCGCGGCAGCTGCGCCGTGGTGATCCGCTTCATCGCCCAGCACATCCCGCCCATGGACACGCTGAACCTGCCGCCCGTGCTGGGCGAGCTGATCATGCAAAAGCGCGGCCTGCTGCTGGTCGTGGGCTCCACGGGCTCGGGCAAGAGCACGACGCTGGCCTCGATGATCGACGCGCGCAATGAAAAGCTCACGGGCCACATCCTCACCATCGAGGACCCCATCGAATACCAGTTCCGCAACAAGCGCTCCATCGTCAACCAGCGCGAAGTGGGATCCGACACGGCATCGCTGCAGGTTGCGCTCAAGAATGCGCTGCGCCAGGCGCCCGACGTGATCCTGATCGGCGAGATCCGCGACCGCGAGACCATGTCCTCGGCCATGGGCTTTGCGCAGTCGGGCCATTTGTGCCTTGCCACGCTGCACGCCAACAACAGCTACCACGCGCTCAACCGCATCCTGTCCTTCTTCCCCGAGGAAATCCGGCCGACCATGCTGGGCGAGCTGTCGGCAGCGCTCAAGGGCGTGATCTCCCAGCGCCTGGTGCGCACCGTGGATGGCGGCCGCATGCCGGCCGTCGAGGTGATGCTCAACACCAAGCTGATCGCCGACCTGATCGAGCGCGGCAACTTCTCGGGCGTCAAGGAGGCCATGGAGAAATCCATGGCCGAAGGCTCGCAGACCTTTGAAGAGGCGCTGGCCCAGCTGATCCGCTCGGGCCGCATCGACCGCGCCGAGGGACTGGCCTTTGCCGACTCGCCCACCAACCTGATGTGGCGCCTGGAAAACGACGTGGTCAAGGCCGGCCATGCCGCGCCGTCCAGCCAGTTCGCCGAACTGGCCACGCCCGGCGAGGACGACATGCCCTCGTTCACCGAAATCATGCTGGAAGTCAAGCCGAACTGAACGGCCGGGCCTGCAGCGTTCACAATGTCGGAGCACGCTGGCGCCAGCCAGCCCTCCGACTTTTTTGTTTTTTGACCTTCCCACCATGTCCCGCACCTTGCAACTGACCGAGCAGCTGATCAGCCTGCCATCCGTGACCCCGGAAGACGCCGGCTGCCTTGAACTCCTGGCCGATGCCCTGCTGCCCATGGGCTTTGCCTGCGAGCGCATCGACAGCGGCCCAGACAGCTTTCGCGTGCGCAATCTCTGGGCCAGGCGCTCCGGCGCAGGCACCGACCGGCCCGTGCTGGTCTTTGCCGGTCATACCGACGTGGTGCCCACCGGCCCCCTGGAGCAGTGGAACAGCCCGCCCTTCGTGCCCACGCACCGCGACGGCAAGCTGTACGGCCGCGGCGCCAGCGACATGAAGACCTCCATCGCCGCCTTTGTCGTGGCACTGGAGGAGTTCCTGGCCGAGACGCCAACTCCCTCCTTCGACATTGCCCTGCTGCTGACCAGCGACGAGGAAGGCCCTTCGGTGGACGGCACCAAGGTCGTGGTCGAGCTGCTGCGCGAGCGCGGCGAGCGCCTGGACTGGTGCATCGTGGGCGAGCCCACCTCCGTGGACCGCACGGGCGACATGATCAAGAACGGCCGCCGGGGCACCATGAGCGGACGCCTCACCGTCAAGGGCATCCAGGGCCACATCGCCTACCCGCAGCTGGCGCGCAACCCCATCCACCAGGCCCTGCCGGCCCTGGCCGAACTGGCCGCCACGCGCTGGGACGAGGGCAACGCCTTCTTCCCGCCCACCAGCTGGCAGATCAGCAACATGCATGGCGGCACGGGCGCATCCAACGTCATCCCCGGCCATGTGACCATCGACTTCAACTTCCGTTTCTGCACCGAGTCCACGGCCGAATCGCTGCAGCAGCGCGTGCACGCCGTGCTGGACCGCCATGGACTGGAGTACGAGCTGGCCTGGACCATCGGCGGCCAGCCCTTCCTGACCACGCCGGGCACGCTGGTGAATGCCGTGCAGGCGGCCATCCGCGCCGAGACCGGCCTGGAGACCGAGCTGTCCACCACGGGCGGCACCAGCGACGGCCGCTTCATCGCCCAGATCTGCAGCCAGGTCGTGGAAGTGGGCCCGCCCAACGCCAGCATCCACAAGATCGACGAGCACATCGTGGTGGCCGACATCGAGCCCCTCAAGAACATTTACCGCCGCACGCTCCAGGAGCTGCAGCGCCAGCAGGCCGCCTGAACGCGCGCCCAAGGAGCCGACGATGACATCCGCCCCCACCCCTGCCAATATTCCCGCCATCTCGGGCAGCACCATCGCCGACCTCGTGGCCTCGGGCGCCGCGGCGCTCACGGCGGCCGGCGTGGCCTTTGGCCACGGCACGGCCACGGCCGAAGACGAATCGGCCTGGCTCACGCTCTGGAAGCTGGGCCTGCCACTGGACAGCGAACTGGCGCCGGGCGCGCCCGAGTCCCTGGCCAGCCAGCCGGTGAGCGCCGAGCAGCAGGCCGAAGTGGCTGCGCTGTTCGCCGAGCGCATCCGAACGCGCAAGCCCGCCGCCTACCTCACGCGCGAGGCCTGGCTGCAGGGCGTGCCCTTCTACGTGGACGAGCGCGCCATCGTGCCGCGCAGCTTCATTGCCGAACTGCTGGCCGACGGCAGCATCGACGGCTGGCTGTCCGACCGCACGCGCCGCGTGCTGGACCTGTGCACCGGCAACGGCAGCCTGGCCTGCCTGGCGGCCATGGCCTGGCCCGAGGTCGAGGTCACGGGCGCCGACATCTCGGCCGACGCGCTGGCCGTGGCCCGCATCAACGTGGACCGCCATGAACTCGCCGAGCGCGTGCAATTGCTGGAAAGCGACGGCCTGGCCGCCCTGCCCGGCCCCTGGGACCTGGTGCTGTGCAACCCGCCCTATGTGAACGCCGACAGCATGTCGCGCCTGCCCGCCGAGTACCAGGCCGAGCCCGAGCTGGCGCTGGCCGGCGGTGCCGACGGCATGGACTTCATCCGCCGCCTGCTGCAGGACCTGCCCTCGCGCCTGGCCAAGGAAGGCGTGGTCGTGCTGGAGATCGGCAATGAAAAGGACTTCTTCGAAGCCGCCTTCCCCGACCTGCCCGTGTTCTGGCTGGACACCAGCTCGGGCGACGAGCAGGTGCTGCTGATCACCCAGGAGGCACTGCGCGCCTGGACCGAAGGCGATATCGAGGCCCT
Organism: Delftia sp. 11MD; assembly: GCF_050907895.1. Taxonomy (NCBI): domain Bacteria; kingdom Pseudomonadati; phylum Pseudomonadota; class Betaproteobacteria; order Burkholderiales; family Comamonadaceae; genus Delftia; species Delftia sp. 11MD. The sequence goes on from NZ_CP194333.1 coordinate 3,397,956, forward strand.
GCGCCCGCAATACCGCCCCCTGGGCTGAGATGGACCTGCGGGCGCTGCGCTACTTCATCGCCGTGCTGGAGGCTGGCAGCCTCTCGCGCGCCGCGCACTCGCTGTACGTGGCCCAGCCTGCGCTCACGGCGCAGATCAAGAAGCTGGAAGGCGAGCTGGGTGCGCAACTGCTGGAGCGCAGCCACGCCGGCGTGACCCCCACCCCGGCCGGCGCGCAGCTGTACGAGGATGCCCGCCGCCTGCTGTCCGACGCCGATGCCATGCGCGAGCGCATACAGCGCCTGCCCCAAGGCCCCGAAGGCTCGGTCACCATCGCCCTGCCCTTTTTGCTGACCAGCCTGCTGGCAGGCCCCCTGATTGCCAGCCTGCGCCACACCCACCCGCGCATACGCATCTTCGTGCTCGACGACCTGAGCCTGATGGTGCAAAAGGCCATGCTGGACCGGCGCGCCGACCTGGCCATTCTTGTGGACACGGCCAGCCTGCATGACCTGCAGGTGCAGCCCATGGCAGAGGAATCCATCTACGTCTGCGGCCAGGATGTCGATGGCAGCGTGGCCCCGCTGCTGCGCCCGGCGCCGGACGGCGGCCTGCCGCACATGGACTTTGCCCATGCCTGCCAGCTGCCGCTGGTGCTGCAGTCGCGCCGCTTTTCCATCCGCCAGACCGTGGAGGCCGCCGCCGATGCGCGGGAGCTGCGGCTGAACATCGTCCACGAACACGATTCCGCGCGCGTCATCCGCTCGCTCTACCACTGCGGCGCGGGCTTCACCTTCACGCCCGCCTGCTCGCTGAGCGATGCGCCCGCCTGGCTGCGCGAGGGCGCCAAGGCGGCGCCCACGGGCCTCCAGCCCGGCTGGATCGTGGCCCAGGTCGCGGCGCCCGCGCTGCTGCGCCGCTACTTCCTGGCCGTGCAGGCCAACCGCGGCGGTGACCCGGCACTGCAGGTGGTCCGGCAGGCACTGCTGGACCAGGCCCGGCAACTGATCACGGCGGGCCTCTGGCAGGCGCGCTGGCAGCATCCGCAGCAGATGTGATGCAGCAGTCCGATGGTCATCAGCAAAAACGGCAAGGGTTGGTCTGGACATCAATTTTTCTGATGCAACTGAATCACTAATCGGTATTTCCCCGGCCCGGTCCTCTTCTGCAACAGTGCATGGCACGCCGCGCAAAACGCGCGGCTTCAGCCAAGGAATGCCATGCACGAGACATCCCGGCCCACCGCAGGCCACCCCCATTCCCTCCCCATACCCAATGTCGGCGAACTCGTCGCACGCAGCTGCAGGGCCCATGCCGAGCAACCTGCGGTGACCAGCGCCACGCGCAGCATCAGCTACGCAGAGCTTGAGCAGCGCTCCAACCGCCTGGCGAACGCCCTGCTTGCCCAGGGGCTGGCCCGCGGCGACCGCGTGGGCATCTACCTGCCCAATTGCGTGGAAATCGTGGAGATCGAGATCGCCTGCTACAAGGCCGGGCTCATCAAGGCGCCCTTCAACGCACGCCTGTCTCCACGCGAAGTAGGCGATATCGCGGCCAACAGCGATGCTTCCATCATCGTGACCACGGCCGCGCGCGCCGAGGCCTTCAAGCCGCACCTGCAGTCTGCCGACGTGCGCCTGCTGCTGCTGGACGGCCCTGCCGACAGCAACTACGAAGCGCTGCTCGCCCGCGCCAGCGACCGCTTCCAGCCCGTGGACGTGCACGAGCACGAGGTGGCCGTGCTGCACTACACCTCGGGCTCGTCGGGCGTGCTCAAGGCCGCCATGCAGACCTTCGGCAACCGCCTGGCCCAGCTGCGCAAATTCCTGATGCGCGGCGAGGGCATGCAGGCCGGCCATGTGCTGGGACTGGTGGGGCCGGTCACCCACGCCTCGGGCATGCAGATGGTGCCGGCGCTGTGCACGGGCGCCACCATCCACCTGTTCTCGGGCTTCGAGCCTGGCGCCTTCATGGCCGAGATGCAGGCGCGGCGCGTCACCCATACCTTCATGGTGCCCACCATGATCAACATGCTGCTGGCCGAGATCGGCGGCCGCTACCGCCCGCTGCCCGACCTGCAACGCCTGGGCTACGGCGCAGCGCCCATGGCGCCCGCGCGCATCCTGCAGGCCATGGACGTGTTCGGCCCCATCCTGTCCCAGGGCTACGGCGCGGGCGAGACCACCTCCGGCGTCTGCGGCCTGACGGTGCAGGACCACCTGCAGGCGCGCGCGTCGCGGCCCGAGCGGCTGGCATCCTGCGGCCGGCCCTTCCTGGAATCCCTGGTGGAGGTGGTGGACGACGAAGGCCGCCGCGTGCCCGAGGGCGAGATCGGCGAGATCGTGGTCAGCGGCGCCGATGTCTTCGCAGGCTACTGGCGCGCGCCCGAGCTGACGGCCGAGGTGCTCAGGAACGGCCGCTACCACACGGGCGACCTGGCCCGCATGGACGAGCAGGGCTTTGTCTACATCGTGGACCGCAAGAAGGACATGGTCATCAGCGGCGGCTTCAACGTCTATCCGTCCGAGGTGGAGTCCGTGCTCTACGAACATGCCTCGGTGGCCGATGCCTGCGTGTTCGCCATTCCCGACGACAAATGGGGCGAGGCCGTGGCCGCCCACATCGTGCTCAAGCCCGGCCTGGCCGGCGACAGTGCCGCGCTGGACCGCTTTTGCGCCGAGCGCCTGGGCGGCTTCAAGCGCCCGCGCCACATCGAATTCGTGCAGCAGCTGCCCAAGAACCCCAACGGCAAGGTCATGCGCCGCGCCGTGCAGGCGCCCTACTGGGCCAACCACGCCCGCAAGGTGAACTGAGATGAACGCCAAGGACACACTCCCCACCGCCAACGCTGCCCTGCTGGAAATGCCCTTTGAAGGCTCCGAGCGCGCAGCCGGCCTGATCGACGCGCTCAACGCCTTCATCCACGGCGAACTGGCCGACCTCGCCCGCGCGCATGGTGTGGACCATGAAAACAGCGCCTCCACCGATTTGCTGCGCCAGGTCTGGAAGCTGTCGCATGCGCGCGGCTTCTACGGCATGACCCTGCCCGAGGCCATGGGCGGCGCCGGCCTGTCCGTGCTCGACCAGGTGCTGGTCAAGGAGGCCATCTACGCCACGGGATCGCCCTTCGCGCCCCATGTGCTGGGCGAACTCAGCGGCCCGCCGCGCATAGGCGCGCTGATCCGCAAGGCCACGCCCTTGCAGATGGAGCAGTTCATCCTGCCCGTGGCACGCGCCGAAAAGTCCATCTGCTTTGCGCTGACCGAGGCGGCGGCCGGCTCGGACGCGGGCGCGCTGGAGACGCGCGCCGTGCTGGAAGGCGACCATTACGTGCTCCACGGCCGCAAGCGCTTCATCTCGGGCTCGCCGTTTGCCGACTTCGCCGTGCTCATGGCCTCGACCGCGCCCGAGGGCAGCCCGCAGCGCGAGATCAGCGCCTTCTTCGTGGACCTGCATGCACCGGGTGTGCAGGTGGTCAGCGGCTACAAGACCATGGCCGGTCAATCGAGCACGGGCGACATCGTGCTCGACGGCTGCCGCGTGCCCGCTGCCCAGTTGATCGGCGAGCCGGGCCGGGGCCTGGCCCTGGCGCTGGGCCGCATCACCGTCAACCGCCTGCTGCACTGCCCGGCCATGCTGGGGCTGGCGCAGGTGGCGCTGCGCGATGCGCGCGACTATGCGCTGGGGCGCCAGCAATTCGGCCGCAGCATTGCCCAGTTCCAGTCCATACAGCACATGCTGGCCGACATGGCCACCGAATGGATGGCCGCGCGCGCGCTGATGGTGCAGACGGCCCGCGCCATCGACGCCGGCATCGACGCGCGCGCCCAGGCCTCGATGAGCAAGCTGTTCTGCTCGGAGACGGCGTTTCGCATCGCCGACCGCGCCGTGCAGATCCATGGCGGCGAAGGCATCGTCCAGGGCAGGCGCGTGGAATTCCTGTTCCGCATGCTGCGCATGTACCGCGTGCTCACGGGCACCAGCGAGATACAGCGCAACACCATCGCCAAGGAGCTGCTGGAGCGGGCCGGCGCCTGAGGCTGACCGGCAGCCCCAGCACTCCCCCAGCAAACAGAAAAGACAAAAGACCAGGAGACAAAGCCATGCCACACATCACCAGCAGCGGCCAGGACCGCCGCCAATTCCTGCAGGCTGCAGGCGCCGCATCGCTTGCGGCAGGCCTGCCCTGGGCCGCCACAGCCTCCGCGCACGACAGCGCCTGGCCCACGCGCCCCATCAAATGGGTGGTGCCCTACCTGGCCGGCACCAGCCCCGACACGGCCGCGCGCATCGTGGCCGAGGCGCTGTCGGCCCAGCTGGGCCAGCCCGTGGTGATAGACAACCGCGCCGGCGCGGGCGGCAACATCGGCGCCCGCCAGGTGGCCAAGGCGCCGGCGGACGGCTACACCCTGCTGTACTCGGGCTCGCCCATGGCCGCCGCCATGCGCATGTACAAAAGCCCGGGCTACGACGTGTTCAAGGACTTCCGCCATGTGCTGGGCATGTCGCGCTCGGACATCCTGGTCGTCGTGCATGCCGACTCCGGCATGCGCACGCTGGATGACCTGGCCGCCCGCGCCAAGGCCAGGCCGGGCGCGCTGGACTATGCCTCGGGCGGCGTGGGCACGCCATCGCACCTGGGCGTGGAGATGCTGGCCTCCAGCATGGGCCTGCAGGTCAACCATGTGCCCTACAAGGGCGCGTCCGAGCTGGTCAATGCCGTGCTGGGCCAGCAGGTGGCCTTCGGCGCCCCGCTGTTTTCCGTGGCCTATCCCCAGGTGCTGGCGGGCAGGCTGGTGCCGCTGGCCATTGCCGGCCCCCAGCGCAACGCCAAGCTGCCCCAGGTGCAGACCCTGGCCGAGCTGGGCGTGCCCGACGTCAACCTCACGTCCTGGGGCGGTGTGTCCGTGCCGGCCGCCACGCCCGATGCCATCGTCCAGCGGCTGCGCACGGCGCTGGAGGAGGTGCTCAGGCAGCCCAAGGTCATCGCCTTGCTGGAGCAGGAAGGCGGCAAGGTCGCCATCACCAGTGCCGAAGCCTATGCCAAGGGCTTCGAGCGCGAGATCCAGTTCACCCAGTCCATGATGCAGCGCGTGGGCATACAGCCGATCTAGGGCCTGGTACCAGGGCTTTGCACCGTGGCCGGGCACGGGCATGGCGGGCGGCAATCCTGCCCTGGCGCAATCGCTGGGATAATCCTGCCCATTCATGATCAGCCTTCGCAACATTACCCTGCGCCGCGGCACCCGCGTGCTGCTGGACAGCACCTCCGTCTCCATCAACCCCGGTGAAAAAGTCGGCCTTGTCGGACGCAATGGCGCCGGCAAGTCCAGTCTGTTCGCCCTGCTCAACGGCAGCCTGGCCGAGGACGGCGGAGAGTTCTCCATCCCTTCGCAATGGCGCCTGGGCCAGGTCGCGCAGAACATGCCCGAGACCTCGGAGACGGCCACCCAGTTCGTGCTGGACGGCGACACCCGCCTGAGCGAGCTCAACGCCCAGCTCGCGGCCGCCGAGGCCAGCGAGGACGGCATGGCCATTGCCCACGCGCACGTGGACCTGGCCGATGCCGGCGCGCACGACGCCGTGCCGCGCGCACAGGCCCTGATCCTGGGCCTGGGCTTCAAGGTCTCCGAGCTGGAGCACCCCGTCAACAGCTTCTCGGGCGGCTGGCGCATGCGCCTGCAGCTGGCGCGCGCGCTGATGTGCCCCTCCGACCTGCTGCTGCTGGACGAGCCCACCAACCACTTGGACCTGGACGCCCTGGTCTGGCTGGAAGCCTGGCTCAAGCGCTACCCCGGCACCCTGGTCGTGATCAGCCATGACCGCGAATTCCTGGACGCCATCACCAACACCACGCTGCACATCGAAAACGCGCAGGTCACGCGCTATGGCGGCAACTACAGCAAGTTCGAGGAACTGCGCGCCCAGCAGATGCTGCTGCAGCAGGCTTCGTTCGAGCGCCAGCAGGAAAAGATCGCCCACCTGCAAAAATTCATCGACCGCTTCAAGGCCAAGGCCTCCAAGGCCAAGCAGGCGCAAAGCCGCGTCAAGCAGATCGAGCGCATGGAAAAGGTCGCACCCATGCTGGCCAGCGCCGATTTCACCTTCGAGTTCAAGCCGCCCGCCAACCTGCCCAACCCCATGCTGGCGATCACGGACGCCGCATTCGGCTACCTGGACGACGAAGGCCAGGCGACCACCATCCTGCGCGGCGTCAACCGCTCGGTGCTGGCGGGCCAGCGCATCGGCATCCTGGGTGCCAACGGCCAGGGCAAGTCCACCCTGGTCAAGACCATCGCGCGCGAGATGAAGGCCCTGGCCGGCACCGTGACCGAAGGCAAGGGCCTGAACATCGGCTACTTCGCCCAGCAGGAACTGGACGTGCTGCGCCCCGGCGAAAACCCCATGGAGCACATGATCCGCCTGGCACGGGACACCGGCGCCACCGGCCCGCAGGCGCGCGAGCAGGACCTGCGCAGCTACCTGGGTACGTTCAACTTCAGCGGCGACATGGTCAAGCAGGCCGTGGGCAGCATGAGCGGCGGCGAGAAGGCGCGCCTGGTGCTGGCCATGATCGTCTGGCAGCGCCCCAACCTGCTGCTGCTGGACGAGCCCACCAACCACCTGGACCTGGCCACGCGCGAGGCCCTGGCCATGGCCATCAACGACTTCGACGGTACCGTCATGCTGGTCAGCCACGACCGCGCCCTGCTGCGCTCGGTCTGCGAGGACTTCTGGCTGGTCGGCCGTGGCGTGGTCGGCCCCTTCGACGGCGACCTGGACGACTACCAGCGCTACCTGCTGGAAGAATCCCGCCGCCTGCGCGAGGAAGCCCGCAAGGCCGAACAGGCGGCTGCGGCCACCAGCAAGGCGGCAGCGCAGGTGGAGCCCGCAGCAGGTGCAGCAGCTGCAGCACCTGCAGTGCAGGCCCCCGTGGCTGCTGCGCTGGCCCCGGCCCCCGCTGCCCCATCCACGCCGCCGGCCGCCAGTGCCGGAGACCAGCGCGAGCAACGGCGCCTGGCCGCCCTGGCCCGCCAGCAGATGGCCGAGAAGACCCGGCCGTTCAAGAAGGAACTGGAACAGCTGGACAAGCGCCTGCCCCAGTTGCAGGCCGAACGCACGCGGCTGGAGGGCCTGCTGAGCCAGCCCATCTCGCCCGCCGAGATGGCCGAAGCAGGCCGCAGCCTCAAGGCCTGCAACGACGAGATCGACAGCCTGGAAGAACGCTGGCTGGAACTGAGCGAGCAGATCGAGCAGCTGTCGGCCGCGATGTCCGACTGATTCCAGTCGTTCCCGAAAATCAGGCGGCCCCATGGGTGCGAGGCCCTTGCTCGCACCCATGACCGTCTGCCACCAGCGTCGTCCCGCGTGAAGACGGCGCTCCACTTCGGCTCCACCCAAGTGCGCCCCTGAGGCCCCGCCCTCCCCCCACTCCCCTCACGCCCTCGCACTCCCCCGTAGCCAGCGGAACGCATGGATCGTTCGGTTCAGGGTTTCCCCTAAATGAAAGATTTCATTCCTAAAAAATAATTAATGAAAGAGACCATTCAATTTCATTCATTCATGGAACTCCACCCCCACCCCGCCGTACAGGAACTGCTGCGCGCCAGCGTCGATGGCTCGCCCGCCGTCGCCCGGGTCGGCCGCTGGATGGCCGCGCATCCGGTCCTGGCCGTCACGCTGAGCGCCGAGGAAGTGGCCAATGCCTGCGGAGGCTCCCTGGCTGCCGTCAACCGCTTCGCCAAGCACGCCGGCTACGAAGGCTTTGCCGATCTGCGCCTGCACCTGGGCCGCCAGCTGCAACAGGCCCTGGAGCCCGTGAACAAGCTGCGCGCGGCGCACGAGCCTGCCGCAAGCGCCGTGGGAGCGCAGGCCTTCGAGCACACGCAGCGCAATCTGCAGGCGGCCGCACAGGCCTGCGACCCCGGCCTGCTCGATCAACTGGCCCAGCGCATCTGCCGCGCGCGGCGCGTCCTGTTCATGGGCTTTGGCAGCTCCCACCATGTGGCAGCCTTTGGCGCCGACGCGCTGCAGCCTTATCTGCCCCAGGTGCTGGAAGTGGCGTGCGCAGGCGGCACGGAGCAAGCCGTCCGGCGCATGACGGGGCTGACGGAGCAGGACGTGCTGATCGCGATCTCGCTGCCGCGCTACTCACGCGAAGCGGTGGAGCTGACGGCGCATGCGCGCCAGCGGGGCGCCCTGACCATCGCCATCACCGACGAGGCCACCAGCCCGCTGGCCGGCCAAGCCGACTACGTGCTGCTGGCCCCTGCCGCCCACCCTCTGCTGCCATCGTCGGTGCTGGCGGCCATGGCCATGGTCGAAGCGCTGGCCACCCAGGTCATCCGCGCCACGCCCCAGGCCGTGCGCAGCCTGGTCGAACTGTCCGAGTCGGTGCTTCCCTACCTGACACCGGACAGCAGCCCCGCTTCACCTGCGGCGAGCAAGCCGCAACCCCAGGCCCCCCATCCCGCCGCAAAGGACTCCGCATGAATGCCCCTGCCCGTTTCCGCTTTCTTTTCGCCTCGATGGCCGCCGCGGCCACGCTCGCTGCCGCGCCGGCCCACGCAGGCAAGACGCTGGATGGCATCAAGCAGCGCGGCGCCGTGGCCTGCGGCGTGCACACGGGGCGCGCAGGCTTTGCGCTGGCCGACGGCAGCGGCAACTGGTCCGGGCTGGACGTGGATCTGTGCCGCGCCGTGGCGGCCGCCACCCTGGGCGACGCCACCAAGGTGAAATTCATCCCCACCAGCGGCCAGACACGCATCACGGCGCTGCAGTCCGGCGAGATCGATCTGCTGGCACGCAACACCACCTGGACCTTCACACGCGACAACGGCCTGGGCCTGATGTGGGCGGGCATCAATTTCCACGACGGCCAGGGCTTCATGGCCAGGAAGAAGCCCGGCCTGAACAGCGTCAAGCAGCTCTCTGGCGCCACCATCTGCGTAATCAGCGGATCCACCACGGAAAAGACCCTGTCGGAGTACTTTCGCGCCCACAAGCTCAACTACAAGGCGGTGGTGTTCGACAACCCCGAAGCCGCCCTGCAGGCCTTCAGCAGCGGACGCTGCCAGGCCTATACCGGCGACCTCGGCGCCCTGGCCGTGCTGCGCGGCAAGGAGCTGGCCAACCCCGACGACTACGTGATCCTGCCCGAAGTCATCTCCAAGGAGCCGGCCGGCCCGGCCGTGCGCCGCGGTGACGACGAATGGTTCGCCGTCGTGCGCTGGACACTCAACGCCATGATCGAGGCCGAGGAACTGGGCATCACCCAGGCCAATGCCGACGAGCTCAAGACCCGCTCCGACAGCATTCAGGTCAAGCGTTTCCTGGGCCAGAGCGACGACCTGGGCAAGCAGCTGGGGCTGGACAAGGAATGGGCGCTGCGCATCGTCAAGGCCGTGGGCAACTATGGCGAGAGCTATGAGCGCAACCTGGGCGCCAGGTCGGGCCTGAACGTGCCGCGCGGCAAGAACGCGCTGTTCACCAAGGGCGGCCTGATGATGTCGCCGCCGATGAACTGACGCGCCGAGGGCACCCTGCCATGAACGCCGCGAACGCCGCGAACGCTGTGGATGCTGTGAAAGCCGTGAATGCCATCGACACCGGGGCACGGCAGCCACCGGCCCCCACCCGGCCACGCTGGGGCCGGCTGGCCTTGCAGCTCGCCATCGGCTGGCTGCTGATATTGCTGCTGGGCTGGCTGGCGCACAACGCCAGCCGCAACATGGCCGCGCGCGGCATTGCCGGGGGCTTCGGCTTTCTGGAGCAGACAGCCGGCTTTTCCATCTCCGAAGGGCTGCTGCCCTACGAGCCCGGCGACAGCTACCTGCGTGCGGTCGCAGCCGGCGTGGCCAACACGGTTCGCGCCGCCGTGCCCGCGCTCGCGCTGGCCACCGTGCTGGGCCTGCTGCTGGGCGTGGCCGCCGTGGCAAGGCATCCGCTGCTGCGCGGCGCCGTGCGCCTCTATGTCGATGTGGCGCGCAACATCCCGCTGCTGGTGCAGGTGCTGCTGTGGTATTTCGCGCTGACTTCGCTGCTGCCCGATGTGGACCACCCTCTGGCCATCGGCCCCCTGGGCTTTCTGAGCAAGGCGGGGCTGGCCCTGCCCGGCCCGGTGTACGACAGCGCGGCTGGCTGGCACTGGAGTTCTCCGCAACCGGGCATGTTCGGCATCGACGGAGGACTGGCGCTGACGCCTGAATTCCTGGCCCTGGTGGGCGCCCTGGGCCTGTATGCCGCCGCCTATTGCGCTGAAATCGTGCGCGCCGGTCTGCAGGCCATGCCGCGCGGGCAATGGAACGCTGCCTCGGCCCTGGGCATGCGCCGCGGCCAGCAGCTGCGCCTGGTCGTGCTGCCGCAGGCCCTGCGGGTGATCATTCCCCCCTATACCAACCTGGCGCTCAGCACCATCAAGAACTCCTCGCTGGCCGTGGCCATCGGCTACCCCGACGTGGTGATGGTCGCCAACACCGCCATGAGCCAGACCGGCCAGGCCATCGAATGCGTGACCATCATCGCGGTGGTCTACCTGGCCATCAACCTGCTGACCTCGCTGGCACTGAATGCCTTCAACCAGCGCAGTGCCTTTATCACACGCTAGCCGGGAAAGACCTGCCCATGAGTGCCGTACTCCGCGCACCGGCCCTGCCGGTGGCCCCGCCCCGGGTTCCGCTGGCGCAGCGCCTGCGCGCCAGCCTGTTTCCGGATGCGCTCTCCGGGCTCATCACCGCCACGCTGCTGCTGGCCGCGCTGTGGGCGGGCTGGAAACTGCTGGCCTGGGGCCTGCTCGACGCCGAAACCGCAGCCAACCCCGACACATGCCGCGCTGCGGCCGGCGCCTGCTGGGGCGTGGTGCGCGAGAAATACCGCCTGGTATTCCTGGGCCGCTATCCCGTGGCCGAACAGTGGCGCCCCGTCGCCGCCAGCCTTTGGCTGCTGGGCAGCGTGGGCGTGGCGGCGCTACCGCGCTTCTTCGGCCGCGCCGGCATGGCAATGCTGCTGGCCGGGTTGACCGGCTTTGGCGTGCTGATGGCCGGCGGTGTGGCCGGCCTGGCACCCGTGCCCAGCGATCTGTGGGGCGGCCTGCCGCTGACCCTGTTCCTTGCCGTGATCGCCTGCCTGGCCGGCGTTCCGCTGGGCGTTCTGCTGGCGCTGGGCCGGCGCTCCAGCCTGCCCTTGATCCGCATCCTGTGCACGGGCTTCATCGAGGCCGTGCGCGGCGTGCCCCTGATCACGCTGCTGTTCTTCGGGGCCTTCGTGCTGCCCATGCTGGTGCCCGCGCAATGGAGGGTGGACCCCATGGTCCGCATCGCCGTCTGCCTGGCGGCCTTCAGCGCGGCCTATCTTGCCGAGGTGTTTCGCGGCGGGCTGCAGGCCGTGCCCCAAGGCCAGGTCATGGCGGCCCAGGCCATGGGCTTCACCAGGGTGCAGGTGCTGCGCCACGTGGTCCTGCCGCAGGCGCTGCGCGTGACCATCGCGCCCACGGTGAGCAACTTCATCGGCGCGGTGAAGGACACCTCCCTGGTGGCGATCGTGAACATCTACGACATCACTGGCTCCCTGAAGATGGCCATGAGCGACCCCCACTGGATTGCGTACTTCGTGGAGATGTACATGGTGGTCTGTGCCGTCTACCTGCTCATCGGCCTGGGCATCGCCCGCTATGGCCGCTTCCTGGAATCGCGCTACGCACTCCAATGAACATGCCCCAGAACTCCCGAAAATTTTCCATTGCCGTGCACGGCGGCGCAGGCACCGTCATCCAGGGCCAGGCCGACGAGGCCCCCTACCACGCCGCGCTGGCCCAGGCGCTGGAGGCGGGCGCCGCCCTGCTGCGGCGCGGCGCCAGCGCGCTGGACGCCGTCCAGGCCGCGTGCCAGTCCCTGGAAGACTGCCCGCTGTTCAATGCCGGGCGCGGCTCCGTCTACACGCGCGACGCGCGCCACGAGATGGACGCCGGCCTGATGGACGGCAGCAACCTGCGGGCCGGCGCAGTCGCTTCCGTCAGCCAGGTGCGCAATCCGATTGCGCTGGCGCGGCATGTTCTTGACGATGGCCAGTGCGTGCTCCTGGTCGGCGAAGGGGCGCAGCGGTTTGCCGATGAGCGCGGGCTGGCGCGGATGGATGCAGGCTACTTCGACTCTGCCGAGCGCCTGGCACAGCTGCGCCGGGTGCAGGCGCAATCCGGCCAGACCGCGCTGCTGGACCACGACGCCAGCGGACTGGCGGCGCACCCTGCTCCGCTGAACGAGAACGGCAAGATGGGCACGGTCGGCGCCGTGGCGCGCGATGTGCATGGCAACCTGGCCGCTGCGGCATCCACCGGCGGGCTGACCAACAAGCGCCCCGGGCGCGTGGGCGACACGCCCGTGGTGGGCGCAGGTTTCTACGCCGACAGCACCACCTGCGCCGTGGCGGCCACCGGAACCGGAGAGCATTTCCTGCGCGCAGCCCTCGCGCACGACATCCATGCGCGCATGCGCTACCTGGGGCAAAGCCTGGAATTCGCAGCCGACGCCGCAGTGCGGGGCACGCTGACACACATCGGTGGCCAGGGCGGCGTGGTGGCCGTGGACAGCGACGGACGCGTGCACTGCCCCTTCAACAGCGCCGGCATGTACCGCGGCTACATCGTGGACGACGCGCCTGCCGTGACCCTGATTTTTGCCTGATGGACGTTTTCACCCCGGGTTGACCTGTGCCCACGCATTGCGGGCAACGAGGCGTAACAGCATCGACATCGGCCCGCCACGCCCGTAAGCCTCTGTCAGGAAACGGATTTTTTCTCACCTCGCCAAAAATCTGTCTTCAAACTGACAGATCCCCACCTCCAGGCTTGCAATTGCTTGCGTCCTGGGGCAATCCCTGAGTCAACCTGCCGCCACTGCCCCGCGTTGAACACGCAAAGGAGTGACTGCAATGACCGACATCTTTTCCCACACCGCCCTGCAGACCCGCTTTGCAGCCGCTGCGCTGGCCCAAGCTGTCTGGCCATGGGATGACCGTGACCGCAAGCGCGGCCCCCGCAGCGCTTGAAAACCGGGTCACGAAAAAGTTTCGACTTCCTTCGAAAATTTTTTAAAAACCTGTCAACCAGCTGAATCCAGCCCGCGTTAAGAGAGCAATACAGGAGAAGTTTCCATGCAAACGAACGCCATCATGTCCATCTGGCCCGAAGACGAACGCGATCGCAAGCGCTAAGGCGCTGGCTGGCGCACACGGTGCCCCAGTCTCTGACACCACCGGTCTGACGGCCTTCCGTGCAGACCCCCTCTTCCACAGAACCCGCTTCAGCGGGTTTTGTCATTTCTGGGACATTTGCCGCGGGGCTGCCCAACAAAAAAGGAGCCCGGAGGCTCCTTTGCAGCGCGAACCCTTGCAGGTTCAATGCATGTGCAGGCCACCGTTGACCGAAAAATCGGCGCCGGTGGAATAGCCGCCTTCCTCCGAAGCCAGCCAGGCGATGATCGATGCGATCTCGCTGGGCTCGCCCAGGCGCTTGACGGGGATGGTGCCCACGATCTTCTCCAGCACGTCGGGACGGATGGCCTTGACCATGTCGGTGCCGATGTAGCCGGGGCTCACGGTGTTCACGGTCACGCCCTTGGTGGCCATCTCCTGCGCCAGCGCCATGGTGAAGCCGTGCATGCCCGCCTTGGCGGCCGAGTAGTTGGTCTGGCCGGCCTGGCCCTTGGCGCCGTTGACCGAGCTGATGTTGATGATGCGGCCCCAGCCCTTTTCCACCATGTCGCCCACGACCTGCTTGGTCACGTTGAACATGGAGTTGAGGTTGGTCTCGATGACGGCCTGCCAGTCTTCGGGCGTCATCTTGATGAACATGCGGTCACGCGTGATGCCGGCGTTGTTGACCAGCACATCGATGCTGCCGTGCTCGGCCTTGGTCTTGCTGAAGGCTTCGACAGTGGAAGCCCAGTCGCCCACATTGCCCACCGATGCATGGAAGGTGAAACCCAGCGCCTTTTGCTCGTCAAGCCACTTCTGGAAGTCGCGCGACGGACCACAACCTGCGATGACCTTGAAGCCTTCCTTGTGCAGACGCTGGCAGATGGCCGTTCCGATGCCTCCCATTCCCCCTGTGACATACGCTACTTTTTGAGCCATTCTTCTCTCCTGTCAATCAATGGTTGCTTCAGATCAATCTATCCATGACAACCGGAACATTGACGCCGGTTATCGCCAAGGGTGCCTGAGCCTCTGGGCCCGGCCCCCTCGCATGGCTAGTATGCAGCGCGTGCGCTGCGCCCCTCTTCGGGCAGGCCCTAGTCAAGCCTAGGATCTACCCTGAAAGCTTGCTAACGTTTTCCCGGAGCCTTTCAGACGCGCTCCACGGTCATGGCCACGCCCATGCCGCCGCCGATGCACAGGCCGGCCAGACCCTTCCTGGCGCCGCTGCGCTGCATCTCGTGCAGCAGGGTCACCAGGATGCGGGCGCCCGATGCGCCGATGGGGTGGCCGATGGCAATGGCCCCGCCGTTGACGTTGACCTTGGCCGGATCGATGCCCAGCTCCTGGTTCACCGCACAGGCCTGTGCCGCGAAGGCTTCGTTCAGCTCGAACAGGTCCACGTCCTGCGCAGACCAGCCGGCGCGCTGCAGCGCCTTGCGCGAGGCGAACACCGGGCCCAGGCCCATGGTGGCGGGGTCCAGACCGCTGGTGGCATAGGAGACGATGCGCGCCAGCGGCGTCAGGCCCAGGGCCTTGGCCTTGGAGGCGCTCATCACCACCACGGCGGCGGCGCCGTCGTTCAGGCCCGAAGCATTGCCGGCCGTCACCGAGCCAGCCTTGTCGAAAGCCGGACGCAGGCCTGCCAGCGCCTCGGCGTTGGTCTTGCGGTTGATGTACTCGTCGGCCGCAAAGACCACGGGATCGCCCTTGCGCTGGGGAATGCTGACGGGAACGATCTCATCCACGAACTTGCCGGCGTCCTGCGCGGCCGTGGCCTTTTGCTGGCTGGCCAGGGCCAGGGCGTCCTGCTGTTCGCGGCTGACGCTCTTTTCCTTGGCCACGTTCTCGGCCGTGATGCCCATGTGGTACTGGTTGTAGACGTCCCACAGGCCGTCCACGATCATGGTGTCGGCCATCTTCCACTCGCCCATGCGCTGGCCGTCGCGCGAGCCCGGCAGCACGTGGGGGGACAGGCTCATGTTCTCCTGGCCGCCGGCCACGACGATCTCGCTGTCGCCCGTGGCCACGGCCTGGGCCGCCAGCATCACGGCCTTCAGGCCCGAGCCGCAGACCGCGTTGATGGTCAGGGCCGGGGTTTCCTTGGCGATGCCGGCCTTCATCATGGCCTGGCGTGCAGGGTTCTGGCCTGCGCCAGCGGCCAGCACCTGGCCCATGATGACTTCACCGACCTGGTCGGTGCCGACCTTGGCGCGGCTCAGAGCCTCGCGGATCACGATGGAGCCCAGTTCGGTGGCGGGGATCTTGGCAAGGGTGCCGCCGAACTTGCCAACGGCAGTGCGGACAGCGGAAACGATGACGATGTCTTCCATGATGACGGACCTTTCTTTGGACTCTTGAAGGGATGCCCGGGCGCGCACTGCCGAAGCTGCGGCAGCGGCACCCTGCATTCAAGCCGCGGCGTTATTGCGCTGCAGCATCGAAACGATTGTGCCTCAGGCCTTGGCCAGCACGTAGCGGCCCGGGGCCGGCTCGATGGCCGTGTATTCCCTGCCCTTGCCGTACTGCTTTGGCGCCGCGACCAGCTTGCCGCCGTGCTCGGCCAGCCAGGGGCTCCAGTCGGCCCACCAGCTGCCCGGGTACTCGTCGGCGCCGGCCTGCCACTCCTTGAGCGTGGGCGGCAGCTGGCCGTCCTCACGCAGCCAGTAGCTGCGCTTTTTCTTGGCCGGCGGATTGATCACGCCCGCGATGTGGCCGGATGCGCCCATGACGAAACGCTTGTCGCCACCCAGCACCTGGGTCGATGCATAGGAGCCGCCCACGGGCACGATGTGGTCCTCGCGCGAGCCGTAGATATAGGCCGGCAGGCGCAGCTGGTGCATGTCGATGCGCTCGCCGCAGACGGTCAGCGCACCGGGCTGGACCAGCTTGTTTTCCAGGTAGAGGTTGCGCAGGTACCAGGCGTAGTACGGGCCGGGCAGGTTGGTGCAGTCGCTGTTCCAGTACAGCAGGTCGAACGGCGGCGGTGTTTCGCCCTTGAGGTAGTTGCCCACCACGTAGTTCCAGACCAGATCGTTGGGACGCAGAAAGCTGAAGGTCGATGCCAGGTCCTGGCCCTTCATGAGGCCGCCCTCGCCCATCTGCATTTCGCGGAAGCGCACCACGGACTCATCGATGAAGACATCGAGGATGCCGGTGTCGCTGAAGTCGATGAAAGTGGTCAGCAGCGTGACGCTGGCCACGGGAAACGGCACGCCGGCCGGCGCCGTGGCGCGGGCTGTGGATGTGCGGGCGGCGCTGCGGCTGCCAGCCGCGCGCTTGGCCGCAGGCGCCTTGGCCGCCGGAGCAGCAGCTGCACCATGCTCGCGGTCGTGGCGTGCCTGCAGCACGGCCAGCGCGGTGGACAGCATGGTGCCGCCCACGCAAAAGCCCAGCACGTTGATCTGCTCGGCCCCCGCGATCTCGCGTGCCACGCGGATGCCGGTGAGCACGCCGTCTTCGATGTAGTTGTCCCAGGTCTTGTGCGCCAGGCTGTCGTCGGGATTGCGCCAGCTCATCACGAAGGTGCGGTGGCCCTGGCTGACGGCATAGCGGATCAGCGAGTTGTCGGGCTGCAGGTCCAGGATGTAGAACTTGTTGATGCACGGCGGCACCATGAGGAAGGGACGCTCGTGCACCTTGTCCGTCAGCGGCTTGTACTCGATGAGCTGGAACAGCTCGTTCTCGAACACCACGGCGCCTTCGGTGGTGGCAACGTTCTTGCCCACGGTGAACAGGCTCTCGTCGGTCATGGAGACATGGCCCTGGCGCATGTCGGCCAGCAGGTTGGCCACGCCCTGGGCCAGGCTCTCGCCCTGGGTTTCGATGGCCTTCTTCTGCGCCTCTGCATTGAGTGCCAGGAAGTTGCTGGGCGACATGGCCGCCAGCCACTGTTCGACAGCGAAGCGCACGCGGTTGCGGGTCTTCTCGTCGGCCTGCACGGCCTCGGCCAGGCCCATGAGCATGCGGCTGTTGAGCAGATAGGTGGCTGCGGTGGCCGCCGTCAGCGGGTTGTCGGCCCAGGATTGGGTGTTGAAGCGCTTGTCCTTGGCCAGCAGCGCCTGGGCGCCGCCCTGCTCGCACATGGCCTTGGCGCCGTCCAGGTACTGGCGCTGCAGCTCCAGCAGCTTTTCGGGGTCCAGCGACAGCGCGTTCTCGGGCAAGGCGCCGGGTTCGGGGACTGCAGCCTTCCAGGCCTGGGCCATGTCCGGCATGCCCGCGCCCTGTGCTCCCGGCATTCCCGGTGATCCCATCTGCTGCAGTATCTGCAGCGTCCGGCTCCATTGCTCGTTCCAGAATTGCTGGATGGGTTGGCCTGGCAGGCCTGCGAGTGGGTCAAAATTCATGCTGCATCCTTGTTCGCGGATGCCGTTCGCAATAGCCTGGGGCTTGCGGGGCATCCGTTTTGATTGTGACCCAGGCGAGCCCCCCGTTGCCCGGCACAGCCCTCCACAAAAACCCGTGCCCGGTGCGCCTTTTTCGAATCGACCATGTATCTCGTTGTTATCGCCTGGTTGTATGTCACGCTGATGATGGCCGTGGCCGAAGCCGCCAGCCCCACGGGCAGCATACTCGGCGCCCTGGTCACTTTCGCACTGTATGGACTGCTGCCGCTGTCCATCGTGATCTACATCATGGGTACGCCCGCGCGCAACCGAAAGCGCCATGCGCGCGAACTGGCCGAGCGCCAGGCCTGGCTGGCGCAGCAGCAGGCCTCGCAGGGCACGGCGGACGCACCGGACGCGCCCGCGCCCTCAGTCCTTCCAGATGCAGGCGGCGAATCGGCCGCTGCTGCCCAGGCGGGCAGCGTCGCGCCGGTGCGAAAAGAACCGTGAGTCGTTGAGCACCGTGCACCATGCGTCGCTGCCGTCATTGCCATGGATGGCCGTGATGCCCAGCGCCGCCAGGCGCTGTCGCGCAAGCCCGGCCAGGCTGGCCAGGTACTTGGGGGTGCCCTCGCCCGCCTGAGGTATGGCGGTGAAATGCGCGGCGGCGGCGGCGTCATGCGCGATGAAGGCAGCACGCACCTCGGCACCGACCTCAAAGGAACGCGGACCGATGCAAGGGCCCAGCCATGCCAGGGTCTGCGGCGCCACCTGCTCGGGCGCGGTCCGGAGCTGATCGGCAAAGCGCTTGAACAGAGACTCCAGCACACCGCCTGCCAACGGCTGACCCGCATGGCCAGGCGGCATTCCGGCCAGACCGCGCCAGCCCGCATGGGCCGCGCCCACCACGGCGCCGCTGCGATGGGCCAGCAGCACGGGCAGGCAGTCGGCCACCATGATGGTGCAGACCACGCCCGAGGCGCTGGTCACGCAGGCATCGAAGGCCTGGCCCTGCGCGCTGCCTGCATCCAGTGCGATGACATCCACGCCATGCACCTGCTGCAGGAACACCGCGCAGGCATCCGGCGTATCCGCACGCACGATCTCCTGCAGGCGCTGGCGGTTGGCGCGCACGGCCTGCGGGTCGTCTCCCACATGGTCGCCCAGGTTCAGGCTGCCCCAGGGCGCCGTGCTGACGCCGCCTTCGCGCGAGGTGCACAGCGCGTGCACGCCGGGCGGCGCGGGCCAGTCGGGCACCAGCCAGGATACGGGGATGGTGCCGGGGATGGAGTCAGGCCGGGCCGCGCTCATTCCGCGTCGGGGCAGGCCGAGGGATGGGCCTTCTGGAAGGCCGGCAGCGCCTCGCAGCGATCGACGATGGCCGCCAGGCGCGGCAGGCCGTCCAGGCTCACGTTGAAGCGGCGGCCGTTGAAGATCTGCGGCACCAGGCAGCAATCGGCCAGCGTGGGCGTGTCGCCCCAGCAAAACAGCGAAGGCGGCAGGCCGGCCGCCTCGCGCTCGGCGGCCAGCAGGTCCAGCTGGCGCTCGAAGGCCTCCAGGCCCGATCGCACCCAATGCACGTACCAGCCGCTCTTGGCCTCGTCGGAGACACCCAGGTTGCGCACCAGGTACTTGAGCACGCGCAGGTTGTTGAGCGGATGGATCTCGCAGGCCACCATCTGGGCCAGTGCGCGCACATGGGCACGGCCCAGGGCGTCACGCGGCAGCAGCGGTATTTCGGCATGGGTCTCATCGAGATATTCGATGATGGCCATGGACTGGGTCAGCCAGTGGCCGTCCTCGGTCTCCAGCGCCGGCACCAGCGCATCGCCGACATGCTGGGCATAGGCCGGCGCCTTGTGGTCGCCGCGCAGCAGGTGCACGGGTACGGATTCATAGTCCAGGCCCTTGATCTGCAGCGCAATGCGCACGCGGTAGGAGGCCGACGAGCGGAAGTAGGTGTGGAGCTTCATAGACTGCAAAGCATACCGTGCAGCCGCGCCGATGCATGGCACACTTGCGGCGGCGCCCAAGAGACAAGGCGCCAGAGGAACACCGACATGAGCTACGTTTTCAACCCGCCCGCCGTGGCCAGCGTACCCGTCCTGGGCCGCCCCGAGCGCTTCCCCGTGCACCGCATCTACTGCGTGGGCCGCAACTACGAAGAACACGCCAAGGAGATGGGCTTCACCGGCCGCGAGCCGCCCTTCTTCTTCCTCAAGCCTGCCGACGCCATCGTGCCCGTCGAGGCCGGCACCACGGGCACCATGCCCTACCCCACGCTGACCTCCAACCTGCACCACGAGATCGAGCTCGTCGTGGCCATCGGCAAGGCGGGCAAGAACATCCTGGCAGCCGATGCGCTGGACTACATCTGGGGCTACGCCGTGGGCCTGGACATGACGCGCCGCGACCTGCAAAACGACATGAAGAAGCAGGGCCGACCCTGGTGCATCGGCAAGGCCTTCGAGCATGCCGCACCCATCGGCCCCATCACCCCGGCAGCCGAGGCCGGCGACATCGCCAAGGCCGCGATCTCGCTGCAGGTCAATGGCGCCGACCGCCAGCGCAGCGACATCGGCAAGCTGATCTGGAACATTGCCGAGACCATCGAGCACCTGTCGGCGGCCTGGGAACTGCAGCCCGGCGACCTGATCATGACGGGCACGCCCGAAGGCGTGGCCGCCGTGGTGCGCGGTGACCTGCTGGAAGGCCGCATCGACGGGCTGAGCCCCTTGAGCGTCAAGATCGCCTGAGTTTTCCCTGAGCCTGGCGACAGGCCGGCAAGGCAGCAGGGAGCACGCTCCCCGGCCTGCCGGCCTTTGTGTTTGAACCCACGGTCCGCCGCACGGAATGCCTTACTGCCTTCCGTCTGGCGGCGCTTTCACTTTCATGGTGTCGGCATGATTTTTCGCAGCCCCATCAAGTTCTGCCGAGCCTGCGGCACGGCGGTGGTCTACCGCCTTCCTGACGATGGCGACACGCGCGAGCGCGCCGTGTGCCCGCACTGCCACACCATCCACTACGAGAACCCGCTGAACGTGGTGGGCACCATCCCCGTGACCGACGACGGCCGCGTGCTGCTGTGCAAGCGCAACATCGAGCCACGCCGGGGCCTGTGGACCCTGCCCGCAGGCTTCATGGAACTGGCCGAGACCACGGCACGCGGCGCCCAGCGCGAGACCGACGAGGAAGCCGGCGCCGACATCGAGATGGGGCCGCTGTTTTCCATCGTGGACGTGCCCAAGGTCAGCCAGGTCCATCTGTTCTACCGCGCCCGTCTGCGCAGCGAGCAGTTCTACCCCGGCCCCGAGACCATGGAGGCCCGCCTGTTTGCGCAGGCCGATGTTCCCTGGGAAGAACTGGCCTTCCGCACCGTGCGCGTGACGCTGGAGCGCTACTTCGCCGACCGGGCTGCCGGCCTGCTGGACGCGCACCGGGTGCATTCCATCGACCTGAGCCTGTAGGCCTGCACGGCCGCCAGGCACCACAGTGCTGCACGGCGCCGGCGTACGCACTGCGGTGATGCCGGGCCATGCCCCGGTGTGGCACCGGACGGGCTGCGGGCGTGGAGCAGGCGGCGGTCCGTCACCCCTATGTCACCTTGCAGACACATTTAGTCACAAACTGGCCTCCTTCTTGCTCTTTGCATAGGGCTTTTCCCTGAGCGGAAAAGTTGGTTTACCAAACCTGAACCTGACTGCGGAGCGCCCCATGGCCACATCCCTGCCCACCGACCTGATTCTTCCCCACCTGCGGGAACTCAACCGCAACGCCGCCGACCTGCGCGAGATCCGGCTCATGTGGCGTCTCATCGAGGCTTCGGCCCGCATGCAGGCCTCGCAGCAGGGACAGGCCCTGGTGTCCATGCTGACCGACACGCGCCAGGGGTTGGAGCAGCTGGAGCAAGGCCTGCTGCAGTCGCAGCTGGCCCAGTCCGCGCAGGAAGCCATGGCCCAGTTGGGCATGCAGTCCAGCCATGCCATCGACCTGCTGGTGCGCAGCCTCTACGAGCGCACGGCCGATGTCGGCTTCCTGGCCGCCGATTCCGTGCTGTGCGAGGCCATGGCCCAGCTCGGCGATGGCGACATCCTGCTGGACATGGCCGCGGGCGGCCTGCACGCCTGGCAGGCTCCGCTGCAGCTGCACCTGCAGGCCTACCGTGCCAAGTACACGGTCTACGACGACATCCTGCTGCTGGACACCCAGGGCCAGGTCTGCGCACGCGCCCAGGCAGGCGACAAGCCGCTGCCGCCCTGCGCCGAGGGCTGGTTCCAGCAGTGCCTGCAGCAGGCCGGCCATGTCAGCCATTTCGGCGCCAGCTGCGTGCTGCCCGGCGCAGACCGCCTGATCTACGCGCAGCGCCTGCTGCATCCACGCACCATGGCGGTGCTCGGCGTGCTGTGCCTGAGCTTCGACTTCGCGGCCGAGATGCAGGCCATCTTTGCCTCGGGCGGGCCGCGCGCCCAGGTGGGACTGCTGCTGGATGCGGCTGGAGTGGTCATTGCCAGCAGCGATGACCACTGGATCGCCCCCGGCAGCCGCGTGCCCATGCACCACGGCGATGCCGTGCAGCCGCTGATCCACGCCGGCCGCACCTATCTGGTGCGTACGGCCCGCGCCCTGCCCTACCAGGGCTATGCGGGCCCCGAGGGCTGGCAGACCCAGGTCATGGCGCCGCTGGACCTGGCCTTCGCTACCCAGCAAAGGCCGCAGGTCCTGCAGGCACTGGAGCCTGCCATCGCCGAAGGACTGATGGCCCAGTCCCGGGGCTTTTGCCCGCCCCTGCACGCCATGGCACGCGCGGCCGACGACATACGCCGCGTGGTCTGGAACGGCCAGGTGCTGGCTGCCAGCCAGGCACCGGAGTCCCCCGTGCAGGGCACGGCCCACCCGGACCCGCTGCAGGCCGTGCTGGAGCAGATGAGCGAGACCGGCGACCTGACCCATGCCGTGTTCACGCGCGCCATCCACGGCCTGCACGAAACGGCGCTGTCCACGCGGCTGCAGGAGCACACCACGCTGAACCGGCTGCTGATGGACCTGCTGGAGCGCAATCTCTACGAACGCGCCAACGATTGCCGCTGGTGGGCCCTGACGCCAGGCCTGCAGAAAGTGCTGCAAGACAACAGCGGCTGCCTGGCCCTGTCGGTACAGGCACACGACGCCGCGCAGCGTCTGCTGGAGCAGCTCAATGCGCTGTACACCGTCTATGCGCGCATTGCGCTGTATGACGCCCAGGGCCTGGTGCTGGCCTGCAGCCATGAGGACGAACCCGGTCTGCCGCTGTCACCCGGCGTGCGCGTGCAGGCCTCGGCACTGCAGGCCACCATGGCGCTGCGCGATGCCCAGGCCTATCACGTGCAGGAGCTGGACGATGGGGGCCTGCCCGTCCACGTCTACCACGCCGCATTGCGCGCCCCCTCAACCACCAATGGACATGGGCATGGGCAGGGCGCAGATCAGGGCCCCGCCATCGGCGGCATTGCCCTGCTGTTCCACACGCGCCGAGAACTGCAGGCCATGCTGCAGGCCGCTGCACCGGAGCAGTCCGAAGACGCCGGCCCCGAAGACCACGGCCTGCCCCGTTTGCCGATGGAGGCTTTCTACGTGGCACGCGACGGCCGCATCATCGCCGCCAGCCACGGCGGTCGGCCGCTGGGCAGTTGCATAGAAGGCGTGGCCGGGCTGGCAACGCTGGCCGATGGAGAGGTACGCAGCAGCATCGAGGAAATCGAAGGCCACTACTGCATCGTCGGCATGGCCGCCGGGCGAGGCTACCGCGAGTTCCGGCTGGACCAGGGCGCGGCACGCGATGCAAAGGAAAGCGCAACGGAGGACACACTGGCCGGCCTCGTCAGCCTGAGCCTGCAGCGGCTGGGGCCTGTGCATGCCGATGCGCGCAACCGCGCCCTGCGCCTGGCGCCGGCCACGCGGCTGGATGGCTCGCGTCCTGTCGCGCGTGCGCTCGCCGCGCACGGCGGTGGCGATGCGCCGGTGGAACTGGCCAGCTTCTACGTGGGCGCCAGCCTGCTGGCCCTGCGCGCGGCCGATGTCTGCGAGGCCCTGCCCGCCAGCGCCATCTCGCCCGTGGCGGCAGGGCGGCTGCCGTTTTGCGTGGGTGCGCTGGCGCGGCGCAGCCAGGGCAGCGTCAGCGGCTATGTCTGGGTGTTCGACCTGGCCGCGCTGCTGCAGGGCCGGCCCGGCGTGGTCACCGAGCAGTCGCAGGTCATCGTGGTCCAGCACGGCGGCCTGCGCGTGGGGCTGCTGGTCAGCGCGCTGCAAGGCGTGCACCGGCTGCCGGCCAGCGCGCTGGTGGAATCGCCCATGCTCAGCGTGGCCTCCACGACGCCGGCCCTGGTGCGGGAGCTGGTGCATGCCGGCGCGGGCCTGCCGCTGATCCAGTGCCTGGATCCGGCCGCATTGATGCAACGGCTGCAGCCTTCGCGCGGCGCGGCGGCCAACGCAGACCGCAGCGCGGCAGCAGTGGAGCGCGATGCGGCCTGGGATGCCCAGGCGGCATAGGGCGCGTTCCCCCGGGGCCTCACAGACCCCAGTGGCGCAGGCCCGGAAGCGCGGCCTGCGCCGCCTCGTAGCCTTCGTCGATGGCCTCGCGGGCGCGGTGGAAGTCCAGCAGGCCCAGGTGGGACAGGCGCGGGGCGATCACCAGCTCGGGCGGGTCACCCGCCATGCGGCTGCGCGTGATGCGCATCTGCATGATGTTGACGCTGGTCATCACCACGTCCAGCAGCGAGGGCGGCCGGGGCGGGGGCTCGGTCTCGCGGCCTGCCTCGTCGCGGTGGTGGCCGGGCATCCACCCCATCACGCCGCGCTGCAGCCGGCGCATCCAGGCCGAGCCGGCCACGGCGCTGGCCTGGCCCGACAGGTCCTCGGGCGCCACGCCCTGCTCCACGGCGGGCGGGGCCTCCTCCAGCGACGGCGCAGCGGCCATGGCGGCAGCGGGCGCCAGCGGCCGCATGTGGCGCCGCATGATGTCGGCATTGAGATCGACCGCGATCACGATGTCCGCGCCCATGGCGCGCGCCAGCGAGGCGGGCACGGGGTTGACGATGCCGCCATCGACCAGCAGCCGCCCTTCGCGCTGCACGGGCGTGAACAGGCCGGGCAGCGCGATGGAGGCGCGCACGGCATCGGCGATGGAGCCCTTGCGCAGCCAGACCTCGGCACCCGAATGCAGGTCGGTGGCCACGGCGCCGAAGGGAATCTTCAGATCCTCGATGGCCGAGTCCACGAAATGCTCGCGCCAGAACGAGATCAGCTTCTCGCCCTTGAGCATGCCGCCCGCGATGTTGAAGTCCATGAAGCCGAAGACCTTGCGCATGCCCAGGCCCAGCACCCATTCCTCGAAGCGCTGCATTTCACCGGCCGCATAGGAGGCGCCCACCAGGGCGCCGATGGACGAGCCGCAGATGATGTCGGGCCGCAGGCCCGCATCCTCGAGCGCGCGCAGCACGCCGAAATGCGCCCAGCCGCGCGCCGACCCGCTGCCCAGCGCCAGGCCGACCACGGGTTTGCGCGGACTCAGCGCCATCAGCCCTGCTCCGCTGCGGCTGCAGCAGGGGGGTCACCCGCCAGCAGGGCCAGCATGCCGGCCTCGTCCAGCACGGGCACACCCAGTTCCTCGGCCTTGGCCAGCTTGCTGCCGGCCTCAGCGCCCGCGACCACGTAGCTGGTCTTTTTGCTGACCGATCCGGAGACCTTGGCGCCAGCGGCCTCCAGCATCTCCTTGGCCTGGTCGCGGCCCAGCGTGGGCAGCGTGCCGGTGAGCACCACGGTCATGCCGGCCAGGGGCTGGGCGGTCTGCTCGCGCGCCGCGCCCTCTTCCCAGTGCACGCCGCAGGCACGCAACTGCTCGACCACCTCGCGGTTGTGGGGCTGCGCGAAGAAGGTGTGGATGCTCTCGGCCACGATGGGCCCGACGTCGCGCACCTGCAGCAGTTGCTCGACGCTGGCGTCCATGATGGCGTCCAGCTGGCCGAAATGGCGGGCCAGGTCCTTGGCCGTGGACTCGCCGACCTGGCGGATGCCCAGGCCGAAGAGGAATCGCGACAGCGTGGTCTTCTTGGATTTCTCCAGCGCATCCAGCACGTTCTGGGCCGACTTCTCGGCCATGCGGTCCAGCGATGCCAGGGCCACCAGGCCCAGGCGGTAGAGGTCGGGCAGCGTGCGCACCACATGGCCGTCCACCAACTGGTCCACCAGCTTGTCGCCCAGGCCCTCGATGTCCATGGCGCGCCGCGCGGCGAAGTGCAGGATGGCCTCCTTGCGCTGCGCCGGGCAGAACAGGCCGCCCGTGCAGCGGTGGTTGGCCTCGCCCTTGGGGCGCGACACCGCGCTGCCGCAGATGGGGCATGCAGCGGGCATGCGGAAGTTGGGCACATAGGCCGGCCGGTCGCCGGGCACGCGGCCCACGACTTCGGGAATCACATCGCCGGCGCGGCGCACGACCACGGTGTCGCCGGTGCGCACGCGCTTCTTGCGGATCTCGAACAGGTTGTGCAGCGTGGCATTGGTGACGATGACGCCGCCCACGGCCACGGGCGCCAGGCGCGCCACGGGGGTGAGCTTGCCCGTGCGGCCGACCTGTATGTCGATGCCTTCCATGCGCGTGGGCATTTCCTCGGCCGGGTACTTGTGGGCCACGGCCCAGCGCGGCTCGCGCGAGACAAAGCCCAGCTGGCGCTGCTGGGCCAGGCTGTTGACCTTGTAGACCACGCCGTCGATCTCGTAGGGCAGCGTGGCGCGCTCGGCGCCCATGCGCTGGTGGAAGGCCACCAGCTCGGCCGCACCCTTGGCAATGCAGACCTGGGGCGCCACCGGGAAGCCCCAGTCGCGCAGCGTCTGCAGCATGGCGTAGTGGGTGCCGAAGTCGGGGCCGCCCTGCGCGGCCGGCGTGATCTCTCCCAGGCCATAGGCGAAGAAGGACAGCGGTCGCTGCGCAGCAATGCCCGAGTCCAGCTGGCGCACCGAGCCCGCCGCCGCATTGCGCGGATTGGCAAAGCTCTTGCCGCCGGCGGCCTGCTGGCGTTCGTTGAGCCGGACGAAGTCGGCGCGGCCCATGTAGACCTCGCCGCGCACCTCGACCACGGGCGGCACGCCCTTGCCTTCGGGAAGGGACAGCGGAATCTTGCGGATGGTGCGGATGTTGTGTGTGACGTCCTCGCCCACCTCGCCGTCGCCGCGCGTGGTGGCCTGCACCAGGCGGCCGTTCTCGTAGCGCAGGTTCATGGCCAGGCCATCGAACTTGGGCTCGGCCACGTATTCCACGGGCGGTGCGCCTTCGGCCAGTTCCAGCTCCTTGCGGATGCGTGCGTCGAAGGCCTCGGCACCCGTGGCCTCGTTGTCGGTCTCGGTGCGGATGCTGAGCATGGGCACGGCATGGCGCACAGGCATCAGGCCGTCGAGCACGGCGCCGATCACGCGCTGCGTGGGCGAGTCCGGGGTGACCAGTTCGGGGTAGGCACCTTCCAAGGCCTGCAATTGCTGGAAGACGCGGTCGTACTCGCCGTCGGGCACGGTGGGCGTGTCCAGCACGTAGTACTCATGTGCCCATTGGTTGAGCTGGGCGCGCAGCGCCTGCACCTTGGCCAGCACCTTGTCGGGGGCGGCCCCGGACTCCGGCGCCGCGGGGGCTGCGCCAGAGAAGAGATCCAGATTGTCGTTCATGGGGTTGAGGCCAGGAGCCTGTTGTGCACCAGGGGCACCGCGCCGCGTCAGCTGAACAGTCGCCGCGCCAGCATGGAGCCCGCCGACAGCTCGCGGCTGTCGAGCTTGTCATAGAGTTGTTCCAGGTCGTGCTGGATGGGGTCCAGCGCCATGGCCGGAAGCAGGTAGCCGTTCTGGTCGCAGAGCACTCCATCCATGGTCTGGCACAGGCGCTCGGCCACCTGGCGCAGCTGCACGAAGGCCTGCTCGCCGCGCGGCACCTGGGGCACGTCCAGGCTCAGCAGGAACTCGCGCACCACCGAGGTGTCCAGGTCGTCGGCCATGGCCGCCTGCGGGTCGTAGTTGAGCACCAGCACCGGCGGCATGCCGGGCGTGGGCGAAGGCAGGGCCATGCGCCCGGGCATGGAGCCCGGCAGAAAGCCCTGGCGCGATGCGTTCTGCTGCACATAGCCCGCGCTCCAGGAGGCCTGGCGTGCGCGCAGCATGAAGGTGAGCTGGGCATCGTGCTCGCTGGCGAACTGGTCGAGCTCGCGCGCACGCGCCACTTCCTGCAGCATGTCGGGCACGTCGGGCGTGGCGCCCAGCGCGTCGGCAAAGCGCTGCACCTTGGCAACGAACTCGGAGAACTCGATCTCGTTGAGCGCACCCGTGCGGTTGGCCAGCTGCACGCCGGCCTGGAAACCCAGGTAGCGCTGGCCGGGCTGCAGCGGCTCCCACTGGTGGGTGGACTGGTTCATGCCTTCGATGGCAAACGGCTTGTTGCCCGCGCGCCGCGTGGCCGGCTGGGCCTGCAGCGCCAGCTCGCCAGGCACGGCCTGGCCGACCTGCACGGGGGCAATGGCATCGATCAGCGCATCCAGGCCTGGCCGGCTGGCCGCAGCGCTGGTCAGGGCCGCGTCGTTGAGGGAAGGCTCGATGGACTGCGGTGCCAACGGGGATGGCGCAGGCACTGACGCAGATGCGGGTGCCGATGCGCTGGCGTCTTCAGCCGCCTGCAGGGCATGGGCAGCCTGCGCGGTCTGCACCGCCTGGGCTGCCTTGGCCGCCAAAGCGGCCTGGGCCTCGGCCTGGCGCTGCTGCTCTTCGAGCTGGACCAGATGGGCCAGTTCGGCATCGGTTTCGGCAAAGCGGTCCACGGCGGCAGGGCTCTGGCCCGGGGCTGCGGTGCCGAAGTCGCCCAGCACGGGCTCGCGCAGGCTGTGCGTCAGGTCCGGGCCGTGGCCCACGGTGTCCATGCCGGGTTCATGGCGCGAGGGATCGCGCTGCGCCTCTTCGACGGGGTCAGCGCGCTTGGGTGCGTTGCGGCGTGCGGACCAGCTGTTGTAGGCAATGATCAGGGCCAGCACCACAAAGCCCAGGACGGCCAGACTGATTTGCAGGTTACTCATGGAATGAAGGAATGAAACGTCGTTCCAGCAAATGGGTTCGGAAGGTTGCGGACATGCTCAGGATAGCTCAGCCATGGACAGCGCGGACTCCATGTCCACGGCCACGATGCGGGACACGCCCTGCTCCTGCATGGTCACGCCGATGAGCTGCTGCGCCATTTCCATGGCGATCTTGTTGTGGCTGATGAACAGGAACTGCGTGCCCTTGCTCATGCTGGCCACCAGCTTGGCATAGCGCTCGGTGTTGGCGTCGTCCAGCGGCGCGTCCACCTCGTCCAGCAGACAGAACGGCGCCGGGTTGAGCTGGAAGATGGCGAAGACCAGGGCAATCGCCGTCAGCGCCTTTTCGCCACCGGACAGCAGGTGGATGGTCTGGTTCTTCTTGCCGGGCGGCTGCGCGATCACCTGCACGCCCGAGTCGAGGATTTCATCGCCGGTGATCACCAGTTTGGCCTGGCCACCGCCGAACAGCTCGGGGAACATGCGCCCGAAGTGCCCGTTCACGGTCTCGAAGGTGCCCGACAGCAGCTCGCGCGTCTCGGCGTCGATCTTGCGGATGGCATCTTCCAGCGTGTTCATGGCCTGGGTCAGGTCCTCGGTCTGCGCGTCGAGGAAGGTCTTGCGCTCGCGCGCCAGCTTCAGCTCGTCCAGCGCCGCCAGGTTGACCGCGCCCAGGGCGGCGATCTCGCGGTGCAGCCGGTCGATTTCGCCCTGCAGGCCGTGCATGCGCACATTGGCCTCGGCAATGGACTGGGAGACGGCTGCCAGGTCGGCACCGGCCTCCTCCAGCAGGGTGGAGTACTGCTCCAGGCCCAGGCGCGCGGCCTGCTCCTTGAGCTGGAATTCGGTGATGCGCTGGCGCAGCGGGTCCAGCGCCTTCTCCAGCTGCTGGCGGCGTTCGTCGCTGGCGCGCAGCTTGTTGGTCAGGTCGTCATATTCGCTGCGGCGCGCGGCCACGGCCTGCTCGCGCTGCATCTTCAGATCCAGCGCGTCCTGCAGGCCGCCCTGGGCGGCGGCATCGGTCAGGCGCGTGAGTTCGTCCTGCGCGCGCTGCTGCTCGTCGGCCAGCGAGCGGGCCTGCTGGCTGGCCGTCTCTATGGTGCGGCTGAGTTCGCCCCGGCGCGCCTCCAGGCTGCGCCGCGAGAAGGTGGCCTCCTGGGCCTGGCGCTCCAGCGTGCGCAGCTGCTCGCGCGATTCGTTCAGGCGCCGCTCGGACTCCAGCACCTTGTCGCCCAGCTGGGCATGGCGCTCCTGGCTGTCGGCCAGCTGCATGTCCAGTTCCTCGAAGCGGGCTTCGGCCGCCACGCGGCGCTCCTCGATGTCGGACAGCTGGGCCTCGACCTCGGCCAGGTCGGCGCTGATCTGGGCATTGCGCGCGCGGGCCTGCTCGGCCAGCTGCGACAGGCGCAGGGTCTCGACCTGCAGCTCATGGGCGCGGCCTTGCGATTCGCTGGCCTCGCGCCGGGCGCTGACCAGGCGCTGCGAGGCCTCGGCATAGGCGCTTTCGGCACGCACCAGGGCCGTGCGCGATTCGTCGGAGATCAGCGCCTGGGCGCGCACTTCCTTTTCGAGGTGCTCGATTTCCTGGGCGCGTGCCAGCAGGCCGGATTGCTCCGAGTCCTGCGCATAGAAGCTCACGCTGTGGCTGCTGACGGCATGGCCCGTGGGCACATAGACCGTCTCGCCGGGCCGCAGCTCGCCGCGGCGCGACAGCGCCTCCTCCAGCGTGGGCGCCGTGTAGCAGTCCTGCAACCAGTCGCCGAGCACGGCGCGCAGGCCGGCATCGTTCACGCGCAGCAGATCGGACAGGTGCTGCCAGCGCCCCGGCGCGGGCGCGGGGGCGCCCTGCGGCGGGCTGAAGAAGGCCAGGCGCGCGGGGGGCGCATCGTGCCCGCCTGCGCCCAGGAAGCCGCGCACCATGTCGAGCCGGCCCACTTCCAGCGCGCCCAGGCGTTCGCGCAGCGCGGCCTCCAGCGCGTTTTCCCAGCCGGGCTCGATGGCAATGCGGCTCCACAGGCCCTGCATGCCGTCCAGGCCGTGCCTGGCCAGCCAGGGCTGGAGCTTGCCGTCGGTCTTGACCTTTTCCTGCAGGGCCTTGAGGGCTTCCAGCCGCGCCGACAGGTCGGCATGGCGCGCGGCCTCGGCATTGACGGCCTGCTGGCGCGTGCGACGGTCCTCATCGAGCTGGGGCACGGAGTCCTGCAGCTCGTTGAGCACGGCATCGGCCATTTCAGCCAGTTCGCGGGCCTCGTCCAGCTGGGACTGCAGATTGTTGAGGCGGGCCTCGTCGGGTGTCTCCAGCGCATTGCGGTCGGCGCGCAGTCGCTCGAAGCGGGTCTCGAACTGGCGGCGCTGCTCGTCCAGGCTGCGCTGCTCGGCGGCCAGCACCTGGATCTGCTGCTGCACCTGCACCACGCTGGCGCGCTGGTCGGCATCGGCCTTCTGGGCATTGCGCAGCGCCTCTTCCAGGTCGGGCAGGCGCATGCTCTGCTCCTCGACCTGGGCGGCCAGCATCTCGGCCTGTTCCTCGGCGTCCATACCGGCGCCGTCGAGATTTTCGATTTCGGCTTCGGCCTCCTCGCGGCGGCTGTTCCACAGCAGCACCTGCTCGGACAGCTGCTGCAGCCGCTGCTGCACGCGCTGGCGGCCTTCGAGCACGTAGCGGATCTCGGCCTCCAGCTTGCCGACCTCGGCCGTGGATTCGTAGAGCTTGGCCTGGGCCTGGTTGACCTGGTCGCTGGCGTCGTAGTGGGCCTGGCGCAGGGTTTCGAGTCCGCTTTCGTTGTTGCGGATGTCGGCCATGCGCTCTTCCAGCTCGTTGACGGCCTTCAGGCCCTCCACGCGCACGCGGTCCTGCTCGGCCTCGGCCTCGGCGCGCTTGAGAAACCACAGCTGCTGCTGCTTGAGCGTGACCTGGGACTGCAGCGCGTTGTACTGCGCCGCCACCTCGGCCTGCTTCTCCAGCCGGTCGAGGTTGTTGTTGAGCTCGCGCAGGATGTCCTCCACGCGCGTGAGGTTCTCGGTGGTGGCCGAGAGTCGGTTCTCGGTCTCGCGCCGGCGCTCCTTGTACTTGGACACGCCTGCGGCCTCTTCCAGGAACAGGCGCAGCTCTTCGGGGCGCGACTCGATGATGCGGCTGATCGTGCCCTGGCCGATGATGGCGTAGGCGCGCGGGCCCAGGCCCGTGCCCAGGAACACGTCCTGCACGTCACGGCGGCGCACGGCCTGGTTGTTGATGAAGTAGCTGCTGTTGCCCTCGCGCGTGAGCACGCGCTTGACGGCGATCTCACCGAACTGGCCCCACTGGCCGCCCGCACGGTGGTCGCTGTTGTCGAACACCAGCTCCACGCTGGAGCGGCTGGCCGGCTTGCGGTGCGTGGTGCCGTTGAAGATCACGTCCTGCATGGACTCGCCGCGCAGCTCGCTGGCCTTGCTCTCGCCCAGCACCCAGCGCACCGCATCCATGATGTTGGACTTGCCGCAGCCGTTGGGGCCCACCACGCCCACCAGTTGACCCGGCAGCATGAAGTTGGTGGGCTCGGCGAAGGACTTGAAGCCGGACAGCTTGATGGAATTCAGGCGCACGATGCAGGCACAAAGCGGTCCGCGGCGAACGGACAAACAAGGAGGTGGGGAAAGAACAAGGCAGCTCGGGATGATACCGCGCGCCACCCCCTCTCAAGAATGGAAAGCGGCCCGGGCGGGGCCGCTGCGAATGTCAAGAATGGTTTGAAGGGACCTCTGGCCCCGTGCTGGCGTCCGTGCATTCCACCACTTCGGGCCGGTGTTGCGCCGGCTGGGTCAGGCATGCGGGGCTCAAGGCCGGGGGGCGCTGCAAGGGGGCGGCCTCGCGCACCAGGGCCTCGAAGCTGCGCACGGGCACGGGCGGGCTGAGCAGGTAGCCCTGCCAGACGTGGCAGCTCTGGTCTTCGAGGAATTGGCGCTGCGCCTCGGTTTCCACGCCTTCGGCGATGACCTGCAGTCCCAGGCTGGTGCCCAGGGCGACGATGGTGCGCGCAATGGCCGCGTCGTTGGGGTCGCTGAGCACGTCGCGCACGAAGCTGCGGTCGATCTTGAGCTGGTCCAGCGGCAGGCGCTTGAGATAGGCCAGCGAGGAATAGCCTGTGCCGAAGTCATCCAGCGAGAAGCCGACACCGTGGGCCTTGAGCGTGGCCATCTTGGCGGCCGTGTCGTCCACGTCGGCCAGCAGCAGGCTTTCGGTCAGCTCCAGCTTGAGCAGGCGCGGGTTGGCGCCGTGCTCCTTGAGCGCCTGCAGCACCTGCTCCACGAAGCGCGCCTGGTGGAACTGGCGCGGGCTGACGTTGACGGCCAGCACCATGCAGGCCATTTCGGGGTCCGCCGCCCATTGCGCCAGCTGCCTGCAGGCCTCGCCCAGCACCCATTCGCCCAGTTGCTGGATCAGGCCGGTCTCCTCGGCCAGCGAGACGAAGAGCGAGGGCGGCACCAGCCCTTCGCGCGGGTGGTTCCAGCGCAGCAGGCCTTCGGCGCCCACGATGCGTCCGTGCGCCATCTGCGGCTGGTAGTACAGGACGAACTGGCTGCGCACCAGGCCCTCGCGCATTTCCTGCTCCATGGCCGTGCGCGAGCGCAGCACGGCCTGCAACTGCGGATCGAAGAATTGCAGCGTGTTGCGCCCCATGCCCTTGGCCTGGTACATGGCCATTTCGGCGCGGCGCAGCACCTCGTCGGCGCTCAGTTCCTGCTCGCCGAACAGGCTGGCGCCAATGCTCATCGTGATGTGGCAGGACTGGCCTGCCAACTGCAGCGGCTGCTGCAGCAGCGAACGCATGCGCTGGACCTCGCCTTCCAGTTGCGAGGCCGCATGCATGGAGTCCTTGCCCAGGTCCTCCAGCAGCACGACGAAGTCATCGCCGCTGTGGCGGGCCAGCGTGGCCTCGGGCCCCAGGGACTGCGCCAGGCGCTCGGCAATCATGCGCAGCAGCACATCGCCAAGCTCCAGCCCCAGGCTGTCGTTGAAGGCCTTGAAGTTGTCCACGTCCAGCAGCATGACGGCGCCGCAGCGCCCGCGCCGGCGGCTGGAGGCCAGCGCCTGCTGCAACCGGTCCACCAGCAGGCGGCGGTTGGGCAGGCCGGTGAGCGCGTCGTGGAAGGCCAGGCGGCGGATTTCCTCTTCGGCGGTCTTGCGCTGGCTCTGGTCCTGCAGGATCAGCAGGCAGCCTTCGTCCAGCAGCATGCCGCCTATCGATACGGAACGCGTGCGGCCATCGCTGCCCATGAGCTGGTATTCCTCGCAGTTGAGGGTGCCACAGCTGTCGGACTCGCCGCTGTGCAGGCTCTGTGCCACGCGCGCCCTCGCCTGCGCGGCCTCGAAGCGGCGCTGCATGCGCAGGCGGCGGGCTTCATCGGGACACATGTTGCACCACCAGCCATCACCATCCATGCCGGCCGTGGCACCGTGGCCCGCCAGGCGCATGAATTCCTCGTTCCAATAGGCGAAGCGGCCGTCGTCCTGAAGCATGGCCAGGCCCAGAGGCAGGCGCTGGATGACCATGCGCAGATGGCGCGATCCATCGCGCTGCATCTGCTGCAGGTGGCGCCGCGCGCTGATGTCCTGCACCAGCGCCATCAGCCGCCGGGACGGGCCATGGCCCAGCGCGGAGATATGCAGCTCCACCCAGACCAGGGTGCCGTCGCGGCGCCGCAGCTGCCGCTCGATCTGCAGGGCCCCGCGCTGGCCCGCCGTCAGTTCCTGCAGCAGCACCCGGTCGCCCTCCAGGGTTTCGGCCGCCAACAGGGCCAGCAGGGGCCGCTGGCACAGCTGCTGCGCCTCATGGCCGGTAATGTCGCAGTACCTGCGGTTCACATGCAGGACGTTGCCGCTGGCCGCATCGACCTGCACCACGCCCACGGCAGCCTGCTCGAACAGGGCCTGAAAGCGGGCATCGCTCTCGCGCATGCTGCGGGAGGAGGCGCGCAGCTGGGCCCAGCTGGAAGGATGGCGCCGCCACCAGGCTGCCGCCAGCGACGCCAGCAGGGCCGACACGAGCATGCCCAGCGCGAAAAGAACCAGGGGCTGGACACGCTCGGTCCAGGACAGGGCCGTCCCCATGGGAATGAAGTTCAACCGCCACAGCCGGTCCTGGGCCTGCAGCGTCTGCTCCAGCACCACCTGGCCGGTGTCGCCCATGCCGGCCGCCTCCTGCCCGCGCTCCGGCCAGGCCGCGCCCAGGTACAGCGGCAGCGGCGATATGCCGGCCGGCGGCAGGGGCGAGGTCGGGCCTGCGTCATGCATGGCCAGCGCAAGCCGGCGCAGAAAGCCGCGTTCATGCAGGTCCTGCACCAGGTCGTGCACGCGCACGCTGACGTCGGCAGTCCCCAGAAACAGCGGCTGCGCGGCCTCCCCGTCCGGGGACTGGTGGTCCACAAGCGCAAAGACAGGCGCGCGCACCAGCACGGCGGTGGCATGCTCGCCGGGCTGCTTCAGCGCAAACGGTGCCGAGACCACGGCGGCCGCGCTGTCGCGACTGCGCACCATGCTGGCCATGAGGCTGGGGCGGTCGTGCATGTCCAGGCCGGCAATGGACTCGTTGCCCTCCAGCGGCCAGAGATAGTCGATGAAGAAATAGTGGGGCCCGGGCCGGGCGGTGAAGGCCTGATCCTGGCCGGGCAGACCGCGCTGCGTTGCGGCCCGTGTAAAGGACAGCGCCTGCATGCCCGGCTGCGCCTGTATGCGCAGCGCCTGCGCCATGCGCGCGAAGGCCGATTGCCCCATCTCGGGAGAGGCGGCCAGCTGGTTGGCCACATGCTGGACCATGACCGCGTAGGCATCCAGGCGCATCTCCAGCGCCTGGCGGGCCGACTGGGCCTGCTGGGTATGGCGCTGCAGGTCGATACGCTCCAGCGCCCGCTGCTGCTGCAAGGCAAGCACAGCGCTCAGGCACATGCCCACCGCCATGACGGTTGCGGCTGGCCAGGCGGCCCGGATGGCTACAAGCGTGCGCTGGGCAAAAACTGACATGGAGCGGCTAAGGCGGAATAGGCGGTCACGGGAAATCGGTCCAGGAGCACGGAACCGCTCGTTGCCAGCCCCATGGCAGGTTCACCGGAAAGGGCAGTACAGGCCATATGGAGCAGAGCGCGAGGATAAATGGATTTCGGCACGCGGCAGGCGAACAATGGATAAGACAAATCCTACAAACACCCTTCCTCTATCGTCTGCAAGCACACTTGCTGAAGGCTGGCCCGGGCAAACCCTAGAGAGCACCGCAGGCCGGCGTGGGACTGGAGGACCGAACCGTTGCACGCTCCCTCATCCATGAAATCAAAAGCAGCAATTTTGAAACGACAGTGAAACGAATGTTGCGGCGGCAGCCAGCACCGCAGTGCACACGCCCTGTGCTGGCGCGCTGCAAGGCTTGCACGGGTTTTCCCTTGATGCGGATGGCATGGCGCTTGCAACAAACCTGGCCTACTGCCATCGCCTGACACCGCAGGGGACACCGTCTCCATGGGCATCAACCGCCGCCAGAGGCTGCGCGCTCCGGCGATCGGCAGACCGCAAGAACAGACACAGATACGAACAACAGCACAGGAGGCCTGAGATGGGCGCGATCCCCGAAACCTTTCTTCCCCAGTTGCGCATTCCCGCCACCTACCTGCGCGGCGGCACCAGCAAGGGCGTGTTCTTTCGCCTGCAGGATCTGCCCGAGGCGGCCCGGCACCCCGGACCCGTACGCGACGCCATCCTGTTGCGCGCCCTGGGCAGCCCCGACCCGTACGGCAAGCAGATCGACGGCATGGGCAATGCATCGTCCAGCACCAGCAAGGCCGTGATCCTGGCTCCCAGTAAGCGGGAAGGCCATGACGTGGACTATCTGTTTGGCCAGGTCGCCATCGACCAGCCGTTTGTGGACTGGAGCGGCAACTGCGGCAACCTCTCGGCCGCCGTGGGGCCCTGCGCCATCCACATGGGGCTGATAGATCCCGCGCGCATTCCTCGCAACGGCACGGTCACCATCCGCATCTGGCAGGCCAACATCGCCAAGACCATCGTGGCCCATGTGCCCATCACGCAAGGCCAGGTCCAGGAGACCGGCTCCTTCGAGCTCGATGGCGTGACCTTCCCGGCCGCCGAAGTGGCGCTGGAGTTCCTGGATCCCGCCGATGAAGGAGACGATGGCGGAGCCATGTTCCCGACAGGCCACCTCGTGGACCGGCTGGACGTGCCCGGCGTGGGCAGTCTGGCGGCCACGCTGATCAACGCGGGCATTCCGACCATCTTCCTGAACGCCCAGGACCTGGGCTACACGGGCTGCGAGCTGCAGGACGCCATCAATACGGACGACGAGGCCCTGGCCCGCTTCGAGGCCATACGCGCCCACGGCGCGCTGCAGATGGGGCTGATCAAGGATCTGGCCGAGGCCGCCAGACGGCAGCACACGCCAAAGATCGCCTTTGTGGCGCCACCGGCCGCCTACACGGCATCCAGCGGCAAGCGCATTGAATCGGGTGACGTGGACCTGCTGGTGCGCGCCCTGTCCATGGGCAAACTGCACCACGCCATGATGGGCACGGCTGCCGTGGCCATCGGCACCGCAGCGGCCGTGCCGGGCACGCTGGTGAATCTGGCGGCAGGCGGCGGCGAGCGCAGCGCCGTGCGCTTTGGCCACCCCTCAGGAACGCTGCGCGTGGGCGCCGAGGCCCGTTTGGTGAACGGCCAGTGGCAGGTGACCAAGGCCCTGATGAGCCGCAGCGCACGTATCCTGATGGAAGGCTGGATCAGGGTCCCCGGCGAGGTGTTGAACGCCGCATGAATGCGCGGGCCGGGACTTCAGGCCGCAGCCGTGCTCACGCCTCGGCTGCCAGCGCCGCCCCACGCCACGCCTGGAGCTGCTCCAGCGTGTTCGTCGTGCCGCCGCAGGCCACCACCAGCACGCGCTGGAAGCCTTGCAACGCAGGAGCGCGCCCGTAGGCCAGGGCCAGCGCGGCGCCACAGGCCGGCTCCACATGCAGGCGATGGTCGTCAATGAAGCGCAGGCAGGCCTGCAGCGCCTGCGCATCCGTCACCACGGCGCTGCGCACGGGGTGCACCTGCGCCAGATCGAAGGCCCTCTGGCAGACCTGGCGCGCGCCCAGCGAAGTAGCCACGCTGGTGATGCGGTCCAGCAGTACGCGGCGGCCCTGGGCCAGGGACTGCGCCAGGGAATCGGCGCCGGCCGTCTCCGCCGCGATCACGGGCACATCGGTCCAGCCATGGCGCTCCAGGCCCTGCACCACGCCGGCCAGCAGGCCGCCGCCGCCCACGGCCAGCACCACGGCGTCGGGCTTGAAGCCGGCTGCGGCCAGTTCGTCGACGAGGGTGGAATGCCCGGCCCACAGCAGCGGATCGTCAAACGGGTGGACAAAGGCATCGTCGGCACCCAGCAGGGACTGGGCCAGCGCATTGGCCTCGTCCCAGACGGAGCCATGCACGATCAGCTCGGCGCCCTGGGCGCGGATCAATGCCCGTGCATGCTCGGTCGTGGTCTGGGGAACGACCACGGTGACGGGCATCGACAGCTGCCGTCCCGCATAGGCCACGGCAATGCCGGCATTGCCGCCCGACGAGGCCACAAAGCGCTTCTTGCCCTGGCCCGCCAGGGTCTCGCAGGCATGGCCTATGCCGCGCAGCTTGAATGATCCGCAAGGCTGCAGCGCGTCCAGCTTGAGCCAGATGTTCTGGCCGCTGGCCTGGCCCAGGGCATGGGATTCGATGAGGGGAGTGGAGGTGTGCAAAGGCATGGAGCGGCAGTGTAGAACTGGGCTGCCATCGCGATAATCCCCCGGTATTCCAAATATTCTTTGCACCATGAGCACAAATCAAGCCCTGCCCCTGTTCGGGGAAATGGCCATCTTCGTCAAGGTGGTGGACACGGGCAGCTTCTCCGAGGCCGCGCGCCAGCTGGGCAGCACGCCATCGGCCACCAGCCGGGGCGTGGCGCGGCTGGAAAAGGCGCTGGGCCTGCGCCTGCTGGAACGCACCACGCGCAAGCTGCGCCTGAGCGAGGCCGGCCGCGAAGTGCATGCGCGCTGCCTGGATATGGTGGGCGCCGCGCAGGCCGTCATGGCTGCATCCCTGCTTCAGGACGCGCAGCCGCGCGGCCTGGTGCGCATCAGCGTGCCCAAGGCCGTGGGCCATACCGTGGTCCATCCCCACATGCCCGACTTCCTGGCCCTGTATCCCGAGGTCGACGTGCAAATGCGGCTGGAAGACCGCTACATGGACCTGATCGATGACCCCGTGGACCTGGCCATACGCATCACCAACCACCCGCCGCCAGGCCTCATGGGCCGCCACCTGATGGACATCGACCATCTGCTGTGCGCCTCGCCCCAGTACCTGGCCCGGCACGGCACGCCCGCGCATCCGCTGGACCTCAAGGCCCACAGCTGCATCTACCTGGGAGAGGAGCCCGGCGACGCGCACTGGAAGCTGCGCGGCCGCGGCAAGACCGTCACCGTGGCCGTGCGCGGGCGCTATGCGGCCAACCACACCGGTGTGCGGCTGGACGCCGTGCTGCAGCACATCGGCATCGCCAGCCTGCCCCGCTTCACGGCACGGCAGGCCCTGGCGGACGGGCGCATCGTGCAGGTGCTGCCGGACTGGAGCTTCCTGCCCAACTACAGCGGCCAGCTGTGGATTCTTCACCCGCCCACCAGACATCTGCCACTGAAGCTGCGCGTACTGATGGATTTCCTGGCCGAGCGGCTGGGTGGCCATGCACCCTGATCAGTCCGGCGCCTTGAGCCTGCGCCACAACGTGGCCCGGCTGATGCCCAGGATCTCGCAGGCGCGGCGCTGGTCGCCCTGTACCTGCTCCAGCACTTCGCGCATGCGCTGGCGCTCGGCATCGCGCCGGGCCTCGCGCAGTTGCAGTTGCCGCTGCTGCGCTGGCAGGGCCTGAACGGTACCCTGCCCAGCCCCGCCGCATTCAGGAAACAGCTCCCGCAAGCGGCCCATGTCCACGCGGCCCGCGCTGTCGCGCAGGTCGTGGCGGCAGGCCAGCAGGCGTTCCACCCAGTTGTCCAGCTCTCGCGCATTGCCGGGCCAGCGGTGGCCGGATGCCAGCTCCAGCAAGGCCGCCAGCAAGGGCTCCAGCGATGGCCCTTCCGCCTGCAGCGACTGCGTGCGCAGGCGCCGCGCCATCATGGCGCGGGCCAGGGCCTGGACATCGGCCGGGCCGCGTTCGTGCAGTCCGGGCATGGACAGGCGCAGCACGGCCAGGCGGTAGAACAGGTCACGCCGGAATTCACCGCGCTCGACCAGGGCCGCCAGATCGGCGTGCGTGGCGGCGATGACGCGCAGGTCCACCGGCACGGGCGTGGTGGAGCCCACGCGCAGCACTTCGCGCTCCTGCAGCACGCGCAGCAGGCGGGACTGCAGGGCCAGCGGCATATCGCCGATCTCGTCCAGGAACAAGGTGCCCGTATGGGCCGCCTCGATCAGCCCGGTCTTGCCGCCGCGCCGCGCGCCGGTGAAAGCGCCTTCGTCGTAGCCGAAGAGTTCGCTCTCCAGCAGGCTTTCCCCCAGGGCCGCGCAGTTCACCGCCAGGAAGGGCTGGGCCGCGCGCCGGCTGGCGCGGTGCATGCCCTGGGCCAGCAACTCCTTGCCCGTGCCGCTGTCGCCCTGGATGAGCACGGTGGCATCGCTGGCCGCGAACTGGCGCGCCAGGCGGCGCACGCGCTGGGCGGGTTCGCTGTCGCCCGCGTAATCTTCGATGCGCCAGCGCACGCCCGCGCCGCGCAGGCTGCGGTTGGCGCGCAGGTGGCGGTCGGCACGCTGGATGGTGGCCGGGTCGCGGCACACCAGCAAGGCGCCCGTGAGCTGGCCGTTTTCCACGATGGGCGCACGCCGCACGACCAGGGTGCGCATGGCCAGCTGGACCACGTCTTCACTGCCTTCGGGCTCCAGGGACTGCGACTG
This sequence comes from Delftia sp. 11MD, assembly GCF_050907895.1. Lineage (NCBI taxonomy): Bacteria > Pseudomonadati > Pseudomonadota > Betaproteobacteria > Burkholderiales > Comamonadaceae > Delftia > Delftia sp. 11MD. The sequence continues at coordinate 3,438,467 of NZ_CP194333.1, forward strand.
CAGCGCCTGTGCCAGTGCCAGCGCGGGTGCCACCTCGTCCAGCAGCCGGCCATGCAGCGCATTGGCGGGCGCGCCCAGCAGCGCGGCCATGGTGGGGTTCAGGGCCTGGATGCGGCCTTGCGTGTCCACGGCGACCACGCCGTCCTGCAACTGGCCGAGCACGGTTTCCAGCCGCTGGTGGCGGGCGCGCTCGGCATGGCGGTGGCGGGCCAGCAGCACGGCATCACGCAGGGCCTGCAGCACGGCGCCATCGGAGTACAGCAGCACGCTGGGAATGCCGGCCTGCTCGGCCAGGTCGGCCACCAGGCCGGGCGCGACGACGGCGCCCACGCCGGCGGCCTGCAGCGCACGCACGCAGGCCTGGGCATCTTCGGGTCCGTGGTAGCTGAACTGCGCAATGCCGGCGCCGAACAGCGCGTCGAACTGGGCCAGATGCGGCGAGGGATGGTCGAACGACACCAGCCCGATGCGCGGCGTGCCGCCGGACTGGGCCAGTGCACGTGCGCTGGCCAGCGCCTGCAGCAGATCGAACCCGCGCACCTCGATCATGACGACGGGGATATCGACCCGCTCGCGCACCCAGGCGCCGCTGGCCCCTGCGGCCACCAGGGCGTCTATGGGCTCGACCGCCTGCAGCGCACGCACGGCCTGCACGGCATCGTCAAAGGCCGCGCTGACATGCTCCACGCGCACCTGGTCGCCCACGGCCAGCGACATGCGCTCCAGCACGCGGCCGATGCGATGGCGGCCCACGGTGACGACGCGCGGCCAGGCTGCGCGGGGGCCGGCAGGGGTTGCATGCATGGAAGGCACAACTGATTCGTTCATGCAACCGATTATTTCATTCATGCAACACCGCACCGGGCGAATCGGTGAATGCCTGCAGAGCAGACTTTTCAAGAATCACAAAACCCATTCACATCAACAACTTGCGATATCAAGGGTTTACCCTTTGATCCGGTGGCATGCCACTTGCAAACAGGGCAGGCGTTTCAATCATTTCAAGCATTTCCAGGAGACCCCATGAACCAGCCATCCCGCCTGCCCCGCCGCACCGCCCTGGCCACCCTGCTTGCCGCCGCGCTGCCGCTGGCCGGCGTGACCTGCTCCGTCGCTGCACGGGCTGCCGGCGCCGCCGATGCCTGGCCCACCCGCCCCATTCGCCTGGTGGTGCCGTTCTCGGCAGGCGGCGCCAATGACCTGATGGCACGATCGGCTGCCGAAGGCGCGTCCAGGATCCTGGGCCAGCCCGTGGTGGTCGACAACCGCGCGGGTGCGGGAGGCACGGTGGGCGCCGACATCGTGGCCAAGGCCCAGCCCGACGGCTACACCCTGCTGGTGAGCGCGGCTGGCGTGATCTCCAACAGCATGATCAAGAAGACCATGCCGTTCAAGGACGATGCGCTGGTTCCGGTGGCCATGATCGGCCTGGCGCCGTCCGTGATCGTGGTTCCCAAGAACGCGCCCTACCAGAACCTGCGCGATTTCGTCGAGGCATCGAAGAAGGGCCAGGGCTTCAATTTCGCCACGGCCGGCACGGGCAGCACGCCGCATTTCGTGGCCGAGATGCTGAACGTGAAGTACGGCGCCCAGCTGCAGCCCGTGCCCTACAAGAGCGGGTCGGAGAGCACGACGGCCGTGCTGGGCGGGCAGGTGGAGGGCACGTCGGAGGCCAGCATCATCGCCCTGCCCCACATCCTCAACGAAGGCAAGTTCAAGGCCCTGGCCACCACCTGGACGCAGCGCATCTCGGCCTATCCGCAGCTATCCACCGCCGTGGAGCAGGGCTTTGCCGAGCTGCAGATCGCGCACTGGGCCGGCATCCATGCACCCAAGGGGACGCCGCCCGCCATCCTGGACAAGCTGGCCGCTGCCGTGGACAAGGCCATGAAGGAGCCGGCCACGGTGGAAAAGCTCAAGGGCCTGGGCATCGAGCCCATCGGCGGCACGCGCGCCGAGTTCGTGAAGTTCACAGACGCCGAACGCAAGCGCCTGGGCGAGATCGTCAAGGCCGCGAACATGCAGGAAAAGTGAACCGCTTGCGCCATCACCATCGATCCCAACCGAGACAAGACACCATGAATACCCGCCGCAACACCCTCCGCCTGGGCATGGGCCTGGCCCTCAGCGCCACCGCCGCCGCTGCCGCCCTGCTCGCCGCCCCCGCCACCGCAATGGCCCAGGGCGCAGATGCCTGGCCCTCGCGCCCCATCAAGCTCATCGTGCCCTATGCGGCCGGCGGCTTTGCCGATACGCGGGCCCGCAAGATCGCCGACAAGATAGGCCAGAGCCTGGGCCAGCCCATCGTGATCGACAACCGCGGCGGCGCGGGCGGCGTGACGGGCACGGATGCCATCGCCAAGGCCACGGACGGCCATACCTTCGGTTTCGGCTCGCCGGGTCCGCTGGTGACCAATCCCATGCTGATGAAAAAGCTGCCCTACAACGCCGCACGCGACCTGCAGCCCATCATCCTGATCGAAGAGGCGCCGCTGATCCTGACCACGGCGCCCAACCAGCCGTTCAAGACCGTGGCCGAACTGGTCGCGGCAGCCAAGGGCAAGCCCGGCACGCTGACCTATGGATCGTCGGGTGTGGGCGGTGCCCACCACCTGTCGGGCGAGCTGCTGGCCTTCCAGACGCGCACGGAAATGGTCCATGTGCCCTACAAGGGCGGCGCGCTGGCGGCCACCGACCTGATGGGCGGCCACCTGGCCTTCATGTTCGAGATGGGCTATGCGGCCCTGCCCGCCATCCAGGGCGACAAGGTCAAGGCCCTGGCCGTGTCCAGCAAGCAGCGCCTGAAAGTGCTGCCCGGCGTGCCCACGCTGGATGAGGCGGGCATCAAGGGCTTCGAGTCATACAACTGGCTGGGCATGATCGCGCCGGCCAGCACGCCGCCGGCCGTGATCGAGCGCCTGAACAAGGCTGTGAACGAGGCCCTCAAGGACGCGGAGGTGCGCGCCATGATCGAGAACACGGGCGGCATGGTCATGGGCGGCACGCCCCAGGCCTACGGAAAGTTCATCGAGGCCGAGCGCGCCAAGTGGGGCCCGGTGATCAAGAACGCCAACATCACGCTGGACTGAGCGCCAGCCCGCGCATCGCTTTTCCTCATCCAACAGAACCCTCCATGAACACCAAGCAACAACTCAAGGCCCTGGCCGAAGCGCGCCGCGGCGTGCTCGTGCCCGGCGCATTCAACGCACTGTCCGCGCGCGTCGTGGCCGATCTCGGCTTCGAGGCCATCTATGTGACCGGCGCCGGCGTGACCAACATGTGGTTCGGCCTGCCCGACCAGGCCTTCATGGGCCTGACCGACATCGCCGACCACACGGCCCGCATCCGCGACGCCGTGGATCTGCCGCTGATCGTCGATGCCGACACCGGCTTCGGCAACGCGCTCAACACCTACCATGCGGTGCGCACGCTGGAGCGCGCGGGCGCCGACTGCATCCAGATCGAGGACCAGATCAGCCCCAAGCGCTGCGGCCATTTCAATGGCAAGGAAGTGATTTCCACCGAGGAAATGCTGGGCAAGATCAAGGCCGCCGTGGACGCGCGCCGCGACCAGGGCACGCTGATCATGGCGCGCACCGATGCCTGCGCCACGCAGGGCTTCGAGGCTGCCGTCGAGCGCGCCCAGCGCTTTGCCGAGGCGGGAGCCGACATCCTCTTCGTGGAGGCCGTGACCCAGGCCGAAGAAATCCGCGCCCTGCCCCGGCGCCTGTCCACGCCGCAGCTGATGAACATGGTGATCGGAGGCAAGACGCCCATCACCGACGCGGGCGAGCTGGCAGACCTGGGCTATGGCCTGGTGCTGTATGCCAATGCCGCGCTGCAAGGCGCCGTGGCCGGCATGCAAAAGGCGCTGGGCCAACTGCGCAACGAGCGCAGGGTGGACGAGAACCCCGCCGTGGTCGCCCCCTTTGCCGAGCGCCAGCGCCTGGTCAACAAGCCGTTCTGGGATGCGCTGGAAAAGAAGTACGAGTGAAGCACGAGCGAGGGCGCTCAGCCCCTCGCAGGCGCCTTCCACCCCTTGAGCGTCAGCTCCAGCGCCTGCAGCGCCTGCTGCAGGCGTTCGGGGGGCGCCCCTTCCTCGGCAATCCAGAATGCCGACTCCACCAGGCAGCCATTGAGCAGGCGCGACATGGCCAGCGGATTGGCACGCACGATCACGCCGCGCTCCATGAGCTGCTCCAGGTAGCCGGCCACGAAGGCGATGCAGGCACGGTGCTGCTCGCCCTGGTCCGTGCCCGTCAGCACGGCGCGCGCATCCTGCAGCACGATGCGGCGTATCTCGCCCTCCTGCGCCATGGCCAGGTAGGCACGGCAGTAGGCCAGGAACCCCTCCCAGGGATCTGCATGGTCGGCCAGCACCTGCTCAAGGCGTGCGTCCATCTCGGCATCCATCTGCGCCACCACGGCGGCCAGCAGGCCCGGCTTGCCGCCGAAATGGTGGTACAGCGCGCCGCGCGTCAGGCCGGCCTTGGCCGTCAGTTCGTCCATGGAGGCCTGGGCATAGCCCTGGCTGCCAAAGGCCTCGCGCGCAGCCTCGATGAGCTTGGCGCGTGTCTCCTCGATCATGCTGGCCCGGCTTTTGCGCATGGCGCACTCCATTCACATACAAAACGTATGCCAATGATACGGCGCGTCATGGGCAACCCGTAGAATCGCTGACATACGCCGCGTATGTGATTGCAGCGGCCTGTCCGTCTTCCGAGGTTTCCATGTTCCACGCCTACCGCCAGCTGTTCTCCCGGCCCGGCACGGCCGCCTTTGTGCTGGCCGGTCTCCTGGCCCGCCTGCCCCTTTCCATGACGGGTATCGGCCTGATCACCATGCTGTCCCAGCAGCGCGGCGCCTACACGCTGGCCGGCGCGGTCGCCGCCTGCTTTGCGCTGTCCATCGCGGTGCTGGCGCCCCGCATCTCGGCCCTGGTGGACCGCCATGGCCAGCGCAAGGTCCTGCCCTGGGCAGCGGCCGTGAGTGCTGCCGCCATGTTTGCGCTGCTGGCCTGCGCGCATTGGCAGGGACCGGAGTGGCTGCTGCTGGTGCTGGCAGCGCTGGTGGGTGCCCTGCCCAGCATGCCGGCCATGGTGCGTGCGCGCTGGACCGTGCTGCTGCGCGGCACGCCACAACTGCAGACGGCCTATGCGCTGGAGGCCGTGCTGGACGATGTCTGCTTCATCGTCGGCCCGCCCCTGTCGGTCGGCCTGAGCATGGTGCTGTTCCCCGAGGCCGGGCCGCTGGCCGCCTCCTTGCTGCTGCTGGTGGGCGTGGCGCTGTTCGTGGCCCAGCGCCGTACAGAGCCACCCGTGGACACATCGCAGCGGCGCACGCGCCAGCAGTCGCTGGCCCGCCATCCCGTGGTGCGCACGCTGGCGCTGTTCATGCTGGCCCAGGGCATCATCGTGGGCACCATCGACGTGGCCAGCGTGGCCTTTGCCACGCAGCAGGGCCAGCCGGCGGCGGCCAGCATCGTGCTCTCGTTCTATGCGTTGGGCTCCTGCGTGATGGGACTGGTGTTCGGCACGCTGCGCCTGAAGGCGCCGCTGCACCGCCAGATCGCCTGGGTGGGCGCCTCGGTCTGCATCACGGCCGTGCCCCTGCTGCTGGCCACCAATGTGTTCACGCTGACCCTGGCCGTGCTGCTGGCCGGCATTACCTTCGGCCCGACCATCACCGTGGCCATGGGCCTGGTGGAGCAGCAGGTGCCGCCCCAGCGCCTGACCGAAGGCATGACCTGGCTGCTGACCGGCATTGCCATGGGCGTGGCCCTGGGCGCGGCCGCCGCCGGCTGGGCCACCGACCTGTGGGGCGCGCGCATCTCCTTCGTGGTGGCGCTGCTGGCCGGTGCTGTCATGTGGACCCTGGGCGTGCTGGCCGCACGCCAGGCACGAGCGAAAGAGAGCCCGCCTGCCGAAGACGCAGCCGCTGCCTGCACCTGAACACGGCCCCAACGCCCGCGCCAGCCCAGACCGCTCAGGCCGTGGCCATCAAGGCCAGCAGCTCGGCCAGGCGCTGGCGCATCCACAGCGCTTCGACCCCGGGCGCCAGCCCTTCCAGCCAGAGCATGCGCACGGTCAGCGGCGGCAGCGCCAGCCCCTCGCAGGCGCGTTGCCGCAGATGCGGGCGCAGATCGCCGAACTCGGCAATATTGACTGGCAGGATGGCCCAGCCCAGGCCGTCGGCCACCATGTCGGCAATCACATAGAAGCTGTTGGAGCGCCAGACGGCGGGACTGAGCACGGTGTCCTCCACGCCCTCGATGTGCATCAGCAACTGGCGGTGCGCGGCCAGCTGCCTGCGCGTCAAGGGCTCTGCGCCATCGAGCACATGGCCCTTGGCCACGCAAATGGTCTGCGGCACGCTGCCGATATGGCGCTGGGCACAGGTGGCCGGCGCAGGCGCTCGGTCGAACTGGAAGGCGACCTGGGCGCGCTGCGCCGCCACATGCTCGGCCACTTCGGAGGCCGTGCCGTTCAGCACGGTCAGCTCCATGGCCGGAAAGCGTGCCGCCAGCTCCTTGAACAGCTGGGCCAGCGGCACATAGGGCAATGCCTCGTCCAGCGCAACGGCCAGGCGCGCCTGCCCGCCCGCGGCCAGGGCGCGTGCGCGGTGGTCCATGGCCTGGGCCTGGTGCAGCAGGGACCGGGCCTCCAGCAGCATGACCTCGCCTGCGGCCGTGAGCCGCACATGGCGTCCCACACGGTCGAACAGCTCCAGCCCCAGATCGGCCTCCAGCAGGCCGATGGCCGTGCTCACGGCCGATTGCGCACGGCCCAGGCGGCGCGCAGCCTCGGTCATGGTGCCGGCCTCGGCCACCGCCACGAAATGCCTCAGTCTGTCCAGTGTCCATTCCATCTATCAATTTTATGGATTGAATCAAACTTTGATAAAGCATTTTATTGATGGAAACTGCCGCTTTCATCCAAAGGAAGCTCCGGCCCACAAGGCCAGGGGCAAACAGGTGCTTTATGGCGTTCACGACGCAAACCCGGGTCCCCGCTGCGGGGCATCCCTCCAAATCTCTGGCGGCCGACCCGCGCCGCTGGCTGGTGCTGGCCATCGTCTCGGTGGCGCTGCTGCTCATCGTCATCGACATGACGGTGCTCTACACGGCACTGCCGCGCCTCACGCATGACCTGGCGGCCACGGCCTCCGCCAAGCTGTGGATCGTCAATATCTATGCCCTGGTGGTTTCCGGCCTGCTGCTGGGCATGGGCACGCTGGGCGACAGGCTCGGCCACAAGCGGCTGTTCATGGCCGGGCTGTGCGTGTTCGGCCTGGCATCGCTGTGCGCGGCCTTTGCGCCCTCGCCCGCCCTGCTGATTGCGGCGCGCGCGCTGCTGGGCGTGGGCGCGGCCATGATGATGCCGGCCACGCTGTCCCTGATCCGCCTGAGCTTTGCCGATGAGCGCGAGCGCGCGCTGGCCATCGGCATCTGGGCCTCGGTGGCATCGGGCGGTGCGGCCTTCGGCCCCGTGGTAGGCGGGCTGCTGCTGGAGTATTTCTGGTGGGGCTCGGTGTTCCTGATCAACGTGCCCATCGTGCTGCTGGCCCTGCCCCTGGCCTGGTGGCTGATTCCCGCAGGCGGCGCCACCTCGCAGCGGCCCTGGGACTTTGTGGGCTCGCTGCAGGTCATGGCAGGCCTGGTGGCAAGCACCTACGCGATCAAGGAGGCTGGCAAGCAATCGCCCGACTGGGCCCTGGCCGCCGTGACCCTGGTGCTGGGCCTGGGCTTTCTTGCCCTGTTCGTGCGGCGCCAGCGGCGCAGCAGCGACCCGCTGCTGGACTTCGCCCTGTTCCGCAACCCGGCCTTTGCCACGGCCGTGGCCTCGGCCCTGGTGGCAGCGGCAGCGCTGATCGGCATGGAACTGGTCTTCAGCCAGCGCCTGCAACTGGTGCAGGGCCTGTCTCCGCTGCAGGCGGGCCTGGCCGTGCTGCCGCTGCCGCTGGCCGCCTTTGTGGCCGGCCCCGTCGCAGGCCACTGGCTGCCGCGAGTGGGTGGGGCCCGCATGCTGCCGGCCTCCCTGTTGCTGTCGGGCCTGGGCATGGGCGGCTACCTGCTGGTCCATGACATGGGCTGGTGGCCGCAGGCGGCAGCGCTGGCCCTGCTGGGCCTGGGCATAGGCGCGGCCATGACCACGGCGTCGAGCACCATCATGCAAAGCGCTCCCGCAGACCGTGCAGGCATGGCGGCTTCGGTCGAGGAGGTGTCATACGAGCTGGGCGGCGCCCTGGGCGTGACGCTGATGGGCAGCCTGCTGTCGGCCGTGTACGCAGGCTCTTTGCGCCTGCCTGAGGGGCTGGGCCTGGCCCTGCCCGATTCCGTGCGCGACAGCCTGGACGAAGCCCTGCTGGCCGCCGAACAGCTGAGGCCTCAGGCCGCGCACCAGTTGACCGAACTGGCACGCACGGCCTTCGGCCAGGGTTTCAGCGCCGTGATCGCCGGCGCCACGCTGCTGCTGGTGTGCACGGCGCTGTGGACGGGGTGGCGGCTGCGCGGTCAGCGCCGCTGAACGGCGGCACCCCGGCCTCAGCCAGAAAGCCAAAAAGCCCCTTTCGGGGCTTTTTGGGCGCTGCGTGCACGTTGCGCGTGCACATTGCAGGCAGGTGCTTCGATCAGGCGAAGTTCTGCTCGGCAAACTTCCAGTTCACCAGCTTGTCGAGGAAGGTCTCGACGAACTTGGGACGCAGGTTGCGGTAGTCGATGTAGTAGGCGTGTTCCCAGACGTCCACGGTCAGCAGGGCCTTGTCTTGCGTGGTCAGGGGCGTGCCGGCGGCGCCGGTGTTGACGATGTCCACCGAGCCATCGGCCTTCTTCACCAGCCAGGTCCAGCCGGAGCCGAAGTTGCCCACGGCCGACTTCACGAAGGCTTCCTTGAAGGCGGCGTAGCCGCCCCACTTCTTGTTGATGGCGTCAGCCAGGGCGCCGGTGGGCTCGCCGCCACCGTTGGGGGCCATGCAGTTCCAGAAGAAGGTGTGGTTCCAGATCTGGGCTGCGTTGTTGTAGATGCCGCCGGAAGACTTCTTGACGATCTCTTCCAGGGTCATGCTTTCGAATTCGGTGCCCTTTTGCAGATTATTCAGGTTCACCACATAGGCGTTGTGGTGCTTGCCATGGTGGTACTCCAGCGTTTCCTGGCTGTAGTGGGGTGCCAGCGCGTCAATCGCATAGGGCAGAGGGGGCAAGGTATGTTCCATGGTGTTTCCTTCGTGGTTGAAATCTTTTAGGACGGGCCAGCACCTGTTGCGCAGAGCGCATGCAGCGCCTGCCGTGACCGTCGCGCGGGGCCTGCATTGCGCGCATTGCTGCGAGCCCTGGCCCTCACGCACCCGAACGGGCATTGTAGGAACAAGTTCGTGACCCTGCGGCGAAAGCGCGCTCCAAATCGGCCATCTTGGCCCGCTGCCGCGAGGGTGGATGTGAATTGACCGCAATCCGGCCAATCGGCCTACACGGATACCGCCTGCCGCCCGCCACTCCCTGCACGCCGAACGCTGCACACAGCGGGCCGCAGTTCAGAGCAGGCGCGGCTGCGTCACCACCAGGTCCAGGCTGCCGTCCGCCAGTTGCGCCTGCAGCGCCGTGCCCGGTGGCGCACGGCGCGCCTCGGTCACGGGATGGCCCTCGGTATCGGTGAGCAGGGCATAGCCGCGCTGCAGCACCAGGCGCGGGTCCAGCAGTTGCAGGCGAAGCTCCATGCGCGCCAGGTGGTCCGCGCGCCTGTCCAGGCCGCGGCGCATGCCCGCAGGCAGCTGCGCCTGCAGGCCCTGCCCCGCGTGGTCCATGCGCTGCAGCCTCAACTGCATGGCATGGCGCAGGCGCTGCGCCTGGCGGCTGAGCTGCAGCCGGCTGCGCGCCAGCTGTTCGCTGGGCCGGCCCAGGCGCTGCGACGCCAGGTCAAGGCGCTGCTGCTGGCGGTCCAGCAGCCGTTGCACCCCGTCCTCCAGCCGGCCCTGCATGAGCTGCAGCGCACCCAGCCAGACGTCGCGCGGTTGGCTCACCAACTCTGCCGCCGCCGTGGGCGTGGGCGCGCGCAGGTCGGCGCAGAAGTCGGCAATGGTGAAGTCGGTCTCGTGCCCCACGCCGCTGATCAGCGGCACCGGGCTTTGCACGATGGTGCGGGCCAGGCGCTCGTCATTGAAGGCCCAGAGGTCTTCGATGGAGCCGCCGCCGCGCACCAGCAAGATGGTGTCGATGTGCGGCGCGCCGGCCACCGATCCCGCGCCTTCCTGCGCCAGCCCATAAAGCCTTTGCAGCGCGTCGATCAGCGAGGCCGGTGCCTGCGCGCCCTGCACCAGGGCCGGCACCAGCACCACGGGGATGTGGGGCACGCGGCGGCGCAGCGCGGTGATCACGTCGTGCAGCGCGGCAGCCCCCGGCGAAGTCACCACGCCAATGCCGCGCGGCAGCGGCGGCAGGCTGCGCTTGCGCGCCGCATCGAAGAGGCCTTCGGCCTCCAGCTGCGCCTTCAGCCGCAGGAACTGCTCGAACAGTGCGCCCTGGCCTGCACGCTGCATGCTTTCGACGACCAGTTGCAGATCACCGCGCTGCTCGTAGACACCCAGCCGGCCCCGCAACTCGACCAGCTCGCCATCACGCGGCGAAAAGTCCATGAGCTGGGCCGCGCGCCGGAACATGGCGCAGCGGATCTGCCCGCCGGCGTCCTTGATGCTGAAGTAGCAATGGCCGCTGGCCGCGCGCGAGAAGCCGCTGATCTCGCCGCGCACCGCCACCGGATTGAAGCGCGCCTGCAAGGCATCGCTCACGGCGCGGCACAGCGCGCCGACTTCCCAGACCAGCGGCGCCGCTGCTGGATTCATTGCGCCAAATGCACCGCTCATGCGGGCTCCCGGTCAGCATGCAGTGCAACATTCTCCACAGGCCGGCAGATGCAGCCTTGAAGAGGCACTTTGGCGATGATTTGCACAAGCAATCTCAAGAATACCTCGCAAGCATTTGATTAATAAGAGATTTTTTACTGAAACAAAGAATTCACATTTGTCACAGTGGTCATTCGCCGTCGCCGCCGCATCTGCGCAGGCAGCTTGATAACAAAGTTATCCACAGAAAATTGTGCTATATGAGCAAGCCCGAGGCCGGAAACCGGGACACCGCCCGTTGCCTGGATGCTGCGCCCGGTCACAGTTTTAGGCCGATCGCGCAGCCGGGACGCCTGGACCGGCCACATGGCTGGGCCATAATCGTCGGCTGCAGTTAAACGCGGGGGGAAAACAACTTGCTGTCGATCATACAAGCCGCAGGCTGGCCGATCTGGCCACTGATTGCCTGCTCCATCCTGGCTCTGGCCCTGGTCTTTGAACGCTTCGTGGCGCTGAAAACAGCCCGTGTTGCGCCGCCTGCCCTGTTGGGCGAGGCGATTTCCGTGTCCTCGCGCGGCCTGCCCAGTCAGGAAGTCGTGCAGCAACTGGCACAGAACTCCACGCTGGGCGAGGTCCTGGCCAGCGGGCTGCGCGCACTGCAGGCCCATCCGGACAGCAGCGAGGAAGAGCTGCGCGCGTCCATGGAAGGCGCCGGCCGCGCCGCCGCCCACACGCTGGAAAAGCACCTGAGCGCACTGGCCACCATCGCCTCTGCCGCCCCTTTGCTGGGCCTGCTGGGCACGGTGATCGGCATGATCGAGATCTTCGGCTCGCAAGGCGGCGCATCGGCCACCGGCGGCAGCAACCCCGCCCAGCTGGCGGCCGGCATCTCCATCGCCCTGTACAACACGGCCTTCGGCCTGATCGTCGCCATTCCGGCCCTGATCTTCTGGCGCTACTTCCGCGCCCGCGTCGACGGCTACCTGCTGGGCATGGAGCTGGCTTCCGAACAGTTCGTGCGCCACCTCACCCGCGTCGGCGGCAAGTGAACCAGCACGCGAGAGACCTGACATGAACTTCCGTCCCCGCCGCCGTGACGAGCCCGAGATCAACCTGATCCCGTTCATCGACGTGCTGCTGGTGGTGCTGATCTTTCTGATGCTGTCCACCACCTACAGCAAGTTCACCGAGCTGCAGCTGACCCTTCCGGTGGCCGACGTCGAGCAGCAGCGCGACCGGCCCCGCGAAATCATCGTCGCCATCGCAGCCGATGGCCGCTATGCCATCAACAAGACCGCCGTGGAAGACCGCAGCGTCACCGGCCTGACCCAGGCGCTGGCCGCAGCGGCCGTCGCCGGCAAGGACAGCGTGGTCATCATCAGCGCCGATGCCACTGCGCCGCACCAGTCCGTGGTATCGGTGATGGAAGCCTCGCGCCGCGCCGGACTGTCCCAGATCACCTTCGCCACGCAGACCTCGGCCAGCGCCGGGCGCTGAAGGCAAGGCCGCCATGCCCCGGACTGGTCCTGCGCCCGCAGCCCGGGGGCTTCGCGCGGCCTGGCGCCGCCGCGGCCCGCTGGCCTGCGCGCTCCTTCCCCTGTCCCTGCTGTACCGTGCCCTGCTGGCCCTGCATCGGCTGCCATATGCACTGGGCTTCAGGCGTGGGGGCCAGGCCGGCATTCCGGTCATCGTCGTCGGCAACGTGATTGCGGGCGGCGCCGGAAAGACCCCCGTCACGCTCGCCCTGGCCCGCCATCTGCGCGATGGCGGCTGGAGTCCCGGCATCGTCTCGCGCGGCTATGGCCGCAGCACGGACGACTGCCGCGAGGCCCGTCCTGACAGCGCCCCCGCCGACGTGGGTGACGAGCCCGCGCTGCTGGCGCGTGCCAGCGGCGTGCCGGTCTTCGTGGCCCGCAAGCGCATCGAGGCCGTCCAGGCCCTGCGCGCCCGCCATCCGCAGGTGGATGTGGTCATCAGCGACGACGGCCTGCAGCACCTGGCCCTGGCCCGCGACATCGAGCTGTGCGTCTTCAATGACGACGGCATCGGCAACGGCTGGCTGCTGCCGGCCGGCCCGCTGCGCGAGCCCTGGCCGCGCCCCGTCACCGCCGTGCTGCACGCGGGTACCTGCCCGCCAACGGATGCACCCGCCTTTGCCATGCATCGCCAACTGGCCGCTGAAGGCGTCAATGCGCGCGGTGAGCGCATTCCCCTGGCGACCCTGCGCGGACGGCCCGTGGAGGCCGTGGCCGCCGTGGCCCGGCCCGAGGGCTTTTTCTCCATGCTGACCCGCGAGCAAGGCCTGACGCTGGAGCATGTCCAGGCGCTGCCGGATCACTATAATTTTGAGAGCTTCCAGCGCCTGGGGCGCAACGAAGACCCGCTGGTCTGCACCGAAAAAGATGCCGTCAAGCTGTGGCGCACCCATCCCCAGGCCTGGGCGGTTGCGCTGCAATTGCAGCTGCCGGCGGATTTCTGGGCGCTGCTGGATGAGCGGCTGCAGGCACTGCGCCCCTGCCCCGCCTGACTATCATCTCCGTCTCGGCTGGCTGCCACGGCCCGCCCTTTCCCTTCAAAACACAGGATCCGCCATGGACGCCAAACTTCTCGAACTGCTGGTCTGCCCCGTCACCAAAGGCCCGCTGCGCTTTGACCGCGAGCACCAGGAACTGGTCTCGCGCAGCGCGCGCCTGGCCTACCCGGTGCGCGACGGCATTCCCGTGCTGCTGGAAACCGAGGCCCGCACGCTGGACGACGACGAGATCGAGGACTGATTTTTCCCATCACCTGCGCCGCCCCACGCCTTCGCCTCACTCCTGCACGCACCATGTCCTCCGCGCCCTTCACGGTTCTGATTCCCGCCCGCCTGTCTTCCAGCCGCCTGCCGGGCAAGCCCCTGGCCGACATTGCAGGGCTTCCCATGGTCGTGCGCGTGGCACAGCGCGCCAGCCGCAGCGGCGCCGCACGGTGCGTGGTCGCAGCCGATGACGAAAGCATCCTCGCCGCCTGTGCCGCGCATGGCGTGGCGGCCGTGCTCACGCGCAACGACCATGCCAGCGGCAGCGACCGACTGGCCGAGACCTGCGCGCTGCTGGGTCTCGATGGCGATGACATCGTGGTCAATGTCCAGGGCGACGAGCCGCTGATCGCCCCCGAACTCATCGACGCCGTGGCCGCCCTGCTGCCCCGGCAACCTTCGGCCAGCATGGGAACGGCGGCGCATGCCATTGACAGCCTTGCCGACTTCGTCAACCCGAACGTGGCCGTGACGAGCCCGAGATCAACCTGATCCCGTTCATCGACGTGCTGCTGGTGGTGCTGATCTTTCTGATGCTGTCCACCACCTACAGCAAGTTCACCGAGCTGCAGCTGACCCTTCCGGTGGCCGACGTCGAGCAGCAGCGCGACCGGCCCCGCGAAATCATCGTCGCCATCGCAGCCGATGGCCGCTATGCCATCAACAAGACCGCCGTGGAAGACCGCAGCGTCACCGGCCTGACCCAGGCGCTGGCCGCAGCGGCCGTCGCCGGCAAGGACAGCGTGGTCATCATCAGCGCCGATGCCACTGCGCCGCACCAGTCCGTGGTATCGGTGATGGAAGCCTCGCGCCGCGCCGGACTGTCCCAGATCACCTTCGCCACGCAGACCTCGGCCAGCGCCGGGCGCTGAAGGCAAGGCCGCCATGCCCCGGACTGGTCCTGCGCCCGCAGCCCGGGGGCTTCGCGCGGCCTGGCGCCGCCGCGGCCCGCTGGCCTGCGCGCTCCTTCCCCTGTCCCTGCTGTACCGTGCCCTGCTGGCCCTGCATCGGCTGCCATATGCACTGGGCTTCAGGCGTGGGGGCCAGGCCGGCATTCCGGTCATCGTCGTCGGCAACGTGATTGCGGGCGGCGCCGGAAAGACCCCCGTCACGCTCGCCCTGGCCCGCCATCTGCGCGATGGCGGCTGGAGTCCCGGCATCGTCTCGCGCGGCTATGGCCGCAGCACGGACGACTGCCGCGAGGCCCGTCCTGACAGCGCCCCCGCCGACGTGGGTGACGAGCCCGCGCTGCTGGCGCGTGCCAGCGGCGTGCCGGTCTTCGTGGCCCGCAAGCGCATCGAGGCCGTCCAGGCCCTGCGCGCCCGCCATCCGCAGGTGGATGTGGTCATCAGCGACGACGGCCTGCAGCACCTGGCCCTGGCCCGCGACATCGAGCTGTGCGTCTTCAATGACGACGGCATCGGCAACGGCTGGCTGCTGCCGGCCGGCCCGCTGCGCGAGCCCTGGCCGCGCCCCGTCACCGCCGTGCTGCACGCGGGTACCTGCCCGCCAACGGATGCACCCGCCTTTGCCATGCATCGCCAACTGGCCGCTGAAGGCGTCAATGCGCGCGGTGAGCGCATTCCCCTGGCGACCCTGCGCGGACGGCCCGTGGAGGCCGTGGCCGCCGTGGCCCGGCCCGAGGGCTTTTTCTCCATGCTGACCCGCGAGCAAGGCCTGACGCTGGAGCATGTCCAGGCGCTGCCGGATCACTATAATTTTGAGAGCTTCCAGCGCCTGGGGCGCAACGAAGACCCGCTGGTCTGCACCGAAAAAGATGCCGTCAAGCTGTGGCGCACCCATCCCCAGGCCTGGGCGGTTGCGCTGCAATTGCAGCTGCCGGCGGATTTCTGGGCGCTGCTGGATGAGCGGCTGCAGGCACTGCGCCCCTGCCCCGCCTGACTATCATCTCCGTCTCGGCTGGCTGCCACGGCCCGCCCTTTCCCTTCAAAACACAGGATCCGCCATGGACGCCAAACTTCTCGAACTGCTGGTCTGCCCCGTCACCAAAGGCCCGCTGCGCTTTGACCGCGAGCACCAGGAACTGGTCTCGCGCAGCGCGCGCCTGGCCTACCCGGTGCGCGACGGCATTCCCGTGCTGCTGGAAACCGAGGCCCGCACGCTGGACGACGACGAGATCGAGGACTGATTTTTCCCATCACCTGCGCCGCCCCACGCCTTCGCCTCACTCCTGCACGCACCATGTCCTCCGCGCCCTTCACGGTTCTGATTCCCGCCCGCCTGTCTTCCAGCCGCCTGCCGGGCAAGCCCCTGGCCGACATTGCAGGGCTTCCCATGGTCGTGCGCGTGGCACAGCGCGCCAGCCGCAGCGGCGCCGCACGGTGCGTGGTCGCAGCCGATGACGAAAGCATCCTCGCCGCCTGTGCCGCGCATGGCGTGGCGGCCGTGCTCACGCGCAACGACCATGCCAGCGGCAGCGACCGACTGGCCGAGACCTGCGCGCTGCTGGGTCTCGATGGCGATGACATCGTGGTCAATGTCCAGGGCGACGAGCCGCTGATCGCCCCCGAACTCATCGACGCCGTGGCCGCCCTGCTGCCCCGGCAACCTTCGGCCAGCATGGGAACGGCGGCGCATGCCATTGACAGCCTTGCCGACTTCGTCAACCCGAACGTGGTCAAGGTCGTCTGCGATGCCCAGGGCATGGCCCACTATTTCAGCCGTGCGCCCATTCCCTTCGCGCGCGAGCATGCGGACCAGGCATGGTGGGAGACGGCATCGGCAGCGTTGGGCCACCCCGGCTTCGCACCGCTGCGCCACATCGGCATCTACAGCTATCGCGCCGGCTTCCTGCGCAGCTTCCCCCAGCTTTCCCAGGCACCCACCGAGGCACTGGAGGCCCTGGAGCAGTTGCGTGCGCTGTGGCACGGCCACCGCATCGCCGTCCATGTCACACCCCATGCACCCGGCCCTGGCGTGGACACGCGCGAGGATCTGGAGCGGGTGCGCGCCCAGCTGTCCAATCCGTCGGCCTGAATCGGCCGGCCGCTGAAAACGCACAAATGGCGATGCCGGGCATCGCCATTTGCAGCAACACCGCCCATGCGGTTTTGTCGGACAGCAAAACGCAGGTTTTGGCGATTGCACAGGCGACAGTTTTGCCCCGTGCGTGTAAGCCAGTGTTGGCCCTGTGCGTGCTATCCTTGCCCGCGACAAAAATATGACGCATGGACTGTCCGCCCCGGTGGGCCGATCCGGCAGACAAGAATTTCTACTCTCCTCAAGGACTTCCATGAAACTGATTTTGTTGGGCGCACCCGGCGCCGGCAAAGGCACGCAAGCCGCTTTCATCTGCCAGAAGTACGGCATTCCCCAGATCTCCACCGGTGACATGCTGCGTGCCGCCGTCAAGGCCGGCACGCCCCTGGGCCAGCAGGCCAAGGCCGTGATGGACGCCGGCCAACTGGTCAGCGACGACCTGATCATCAATCTGGTCAAGGAGCGCATTGCCCAGCCCGATTGCGCCAACGGCTTCCTGTTCGACGGATTTCCCCGCACCATTCCCCAGGCCGACGCCATGAAGGCCGCCGGCGTGAAGCTGGACTACGTGCTCGAGATCGATGTGCCCTTCGATGCCATCATCGAGCGCATGAGCGGCCGCCGCTCCCACCCCGCTTCGGGCCGCACCTACCACGTCACGTTCAACCCGCCCAAGGTCGAAGGCCTGGACGACGTGACCGGCGAGCCGCTGGTGCAGCGCGAGGACGACAAGGAAGAAACGGTCAAGAAGCGCCTGGACGTCTACAGCAGCCAGACCCGCCCGCTGGTGGACTACTACCGCGCCTGGGCCGAGAAGGAAGCCGCAGCAGCCCCCAAGTACCGCGCCATCAGCGGCCTGGGCTCGGTGGAAGACATCACCCAGCGCGCCCTGGCAGCACTGGCTGAATGACGCAGGCCATGCGCCAGACCCCAGAAAAGCACCCGCCGGGTGCTTTTTTGTTGCCCGCCTGCATCTGAAGCGCCGGCGACGCCCGGAGGATCAGTCGCGCGGCTGCGCGGCCAGCGCCAGCATCATGGCAATCCGCGCCTTGGCCACGGGCAGTTGGACCAGATCGGCCTCTGCGGGGTCCGTGCCAAGCCCCGAGGCAACGGGCAGGCCTTCGGCGCAGCGCGTGCCCCGCCAGATCCAGACGCCTTTGTCGCGCGCACGCAGCAAGGCCGCTTCCATGCTTTCGTGAACGGTCGCATTGCCCGTGCCGGCCACCACGATGCCGCGCACGCCTGCGGCCACCAGCGCATCCACGCCGCAGGCACGCGCCAGAGCACCGCTGAACACCACCTCGACCCAGGGCAGCTCATCCAGCGCCAGCAGGTCAGACAGAGCGGGAGCGGAAGTCACCATCCGCGCAACGGGGGCGACTGGCGTGACCGGCGCATCAGGCACCAGCCAGCGCACGCGTCCTTCCTCCACCACGGCCTGCGGGCCACCTTCCATGGAGCGCATGGCCTGCAGTCGGTAAGGGTGGACTTTTTGCACCTGGGCCGCCGCATGCACTTCGCCGCCGGCCACCACCCACACACCGCTGCGCCCGCCGCTGGCGGCCACGGTCACGGCATCGCGCAGATTCTGCGGTCCGTCGGCCAGCAGGGCCGTGGCCGGGCGCATGGCGCAAGTGAGCACGATGGGCTTGGTGGCAGGCAGCAGGCTGTGCAGCAGCCAGGCCGTCTCTTCCAGCGTGTCCGTTCCATGCGTGATCACCACGGCGCGTGTATCCGCATCCTCCAGCGCCTGCGTGCAGGCACGCAGCAACGCGCGCCACACGGGCCAGTCCATATCCTTGCTGTCCACCTGCGCGATCTGCTGCGTCTGCACAGGCCCCAGCGCCTGCTGCTCCAGATCCGGCACGGCATCGAGCAGCGACTGCACCGTGATCTGTCCGGCCTTGTATCCCACTGCCTGCGACTGCGAATCCGCCCGGCCGGCGATGGTGCCGCCCGTGCCAAGAATCACCAACTTTGACTGCCCCACTTGCACCTCTTGGAAAACTGGTTAAAAATACAGATACTGTATAAATCATCAGATGACTTCTCTGCCTGCCATCTGAATTCAAGGACCGGACGCACGCCATGCTCGACCATCCCAAGCTCACCGCCCGCCAGCAACAGATCCTGGACCTGATCCAGGCCGCCATC
Organism: Delftia sp. 11MD; assembly: GCF_050907895.1. Lineage (NCBI taxonomy): Bacteria > Pseudomonadati > Pseudomonadota > Betaproteobacteria > Burkholderiales > Comamonadaceae > Delftia > Delftia sp. 11MD. Next base: position 3,457,251 of record NZ_CP194333.1, read on the forward strand.
TCCCGCACGGGCGCGCCCCCCACCCGCGCGGAAATCGCCAACACGCTGGGCTTCAAGTCCGCCAACGCAGCAGAGGAACATCTGCAGGCCCTGGCCCGCAAAGGCGTGATCGAACTGGTCAGCGGCACCTCCCGCGGCATTCGCCTGCGTACCGACACCGTGCGCAACATCAATGCCGCACGCGGCACCAGCTTCGGGCTGCCGCTGTCGGCCCTGGCGCCGCTGATGCTGCCGCTGGTGGGCCGCGTTGCGGCGGGCTCGCCCATTCTCGCCCAGGAACATATCGACCAGACCTATTCCGTCGAACCCAGCCTGTTCCAGGTCCGCCCGGACTATCTGCTGCGCGTGCGCGGCATGTCCATGCGCGACGCGGGCATCATGGACGGCGATCTGCTGGCCGTGCAGTCCGCGCATGAAGCCCGCAACGGGCAGATCGTCGTGGCACGCCTGGGAGATGAAGTCACCGTCAAGCGCCTGCGCCGCACCACGCAGGGCGTGGAGCTCCTGCCGGAAAACCCCGATTACCCGGTGATCCGCGTCGCTCCCGAAGAGGCCTTTGCCATTGAAGGCCTGGCCGTGGGGCTGATCCGCAACAGCATGTCCATGTAAACCGGACAGGCAGCCCTGCACGGGTTGCCACCCCCTACTTCATGCACCGCCCAGGTGGTAGGCGCGAAGCCTTGCAGCTTCGCCCTGGGCGGAGCTTTGCCCGCAAACCGCAATCCTGCCTGTGTCCATGCCTCTTTGAAATACGCCAACAGGAGTCGTCACATGGGATTCGCTCTGCCAACACTGTCTTCTCTGTCCTTCCTGCGCCTGGCACAGGGCATTCGCCTGCCCGCCGCCGCCATGGAGCCCGCCATGCGCACCATCCAGCCCGAATCGCCTGTGCAATCCGAGCAGGCGACCATCCTGTCCTTCAGCAAGGCCCGCCGCCGCAGCCAGCAGCGGCGCAGCAAGTCAGCACGGCTACCAGAACACAGGGATGCGCAGCTGCTGCTGCCCCTGCAACCCGAACTGCCCTCCCTTCCGGCAGATCAGGCCCTGCCTTCGGGTCTGCGCATCATCCAGCGCTCGCCGCAGGAGCAGCCCGAATGCCTGTTCATCTCGGGCCGCATGGCCGATGTCTGTGCCGCCCTGGAACGCATGGAAGCGCACGGCGCGCAGACACCGGCCTGAGGTCGCCCTGAGACCAACCCGTCCACCCGGTCTGCGAGAGCCCGGGCCTGTCTCTTGCCTTGCCCAGCGGCAGGGGCTGCGCATCAGGCCCTGACAGCCGCCGGTGCAGCACTCCCCTCGCTGCGCCGATTGCGCATGCACCACGCCTGCGCCGCGGCAACGCACAGAATGCACAGCACGACGCTCAACGAAAAACGCAGTCCGCGCGCATCGGACAGCATGCCGAACAACGGCGCCACCATGCCGCCTATCGACATGGCCAGCCCCAGGGTCAGCCCGCTGGCCGTGGCCTGGTTGCGCGGCAGATAGTCCTGGGCCAGCGTGACCTGGGCGGCAAACGGAAGAAACATGCACACGCCCAGGGCCATGGTGCAGGCCAGCGCCATCCATGGCGTGGAGGCCAGGGCCAGGGCCGCCAGAGCAGGCAATGCCAACAGGTAGCCGGCGCGGATGGCCTGCATGCGCCCCCGGCGATCTGCAAGCGTGCCCCCCAGCAAAGTGCCCACCGCCGCAGCGGCTGTGAATGAGGTCAGCGTGGCCGCTCCCATGAAGTCCGAGCCGCCCAGCTCGCGCGTCACGAACATGGGCAGGGTGGACAGCACCGTCACATAGGGAATCGACCAGCAGACGATGACCCCGCACAACAGGAAGAAGGCGCGCCAGTGGTTGGCCGGCAATTCGCCCTGCGCCACGGCCGGGCGCCGGATGGCGCAATGGTCCTTGGCTCCATCCCGCCAGGTACATGCATACCAGAGCACCAGCATGGCTGCTGCAGGCAGGGCCAGCATCCAGCTGCGGTGCAAGGCGCCTGCGCCCACCACGGCCGCCGCCAGCATGGGAGCGAACGATGCCCCCGCCGTTCCGCCCACCGAAAACACGCTCATCGCCTTCTGCGAGCTGCCGCCCGCCATGCGGGCCGCCACCGTGGCGGACGGATGGTAGGCCGCGATCCCCAGGCCGCACAGCACGGCAGCCAACCAGCTGACCCAGTAGTCCGGGCTCATGCCCACCAGGGCCAGGCCCAGGGCGGCCACCACAAAGCCGGCCGGCACCATCCAGGGCCGTGGCGACCGGTCGGCATACAGGCCGAACAGCGGCTGGACCATGCTCGACAGGCCCGTGGCCGCCAGCATCAGGCCGCTGGCTTCCGTATAGCTGTAGCCGCGCTCCAGCACCATGAAGGGCAACAGCGCAGGAACCAGTCCCTGGTAGAGGTCGTTGATGGCATGCGTGCCCGTAAGCAGCCCCAGACGTGCGCGGTTCATGCCCTGCCTCCTGTCACGTCCGTCATTCTCGAAAGGGAAATCATCTCCATACCTGCCACTTTCCTGCGGATTGAAAGTGGGTCATCGTAGAAAGTGCATGATCTGCATTCCTGCTACGAAGCAACAACAATCGTCGAGAAAATGACAACCCGGCAAAGTGGCTCACTTTCCCATGCCCGCACACGCGCCTGCCTGGATGACGTGCCTGCGGCCGCTCCATTGCCCCCGCACGGCGAGCACACGGCCCGCCCGGTCGTGGCCTTTGCCACAGACATGGCGGCCGGCGCTGCCATCGCACCGCATGCCCACCGCCGCGGCCAGCTGCTGCATGCCACCGAGGGAGTGATGCTGATCCGCGCGGATTCGGGCAGTTGGGTCGTCCCCCCGGGATGCGCCGTCTGGGTTCCACCACAGGCCCTGCACGCCATCCACATGGCCGCCGGCCCCGTGGCCATGCGCACCGTGTTCGTGGAGCCGGGGCTGCGGCCCGGCCTGTGGCAAGACTGCCGAGTGATGCAGGTCACGCCCCTGCTGCGCGAACTCGTGCTGGAGGCCATCGAGCTGCCCATGGACTACCCGCTGGGCGGCAGGGAGGAGCGTGTCATGCAGTTGATCCTCGACGAAATGGAGCGCGCCCGCGCCCTGTCCTTGCACGTGCCCATGCCCCGGCATGGCGCCTTGGCCGCCTGCTGCCGCAGCTTTGTGGACGACCCATCGCAGGACGCCGGCCTGGCCAGTTGGGCACAGCGGCTGCACATGCATCCCCGCACGCTGGCACGCCTGTTCCTGCGCGAGACCGGCATGAACTTCGGGGCATGGTGCCGCCAGGCCCGTCTTCTGCTCAGCCTGCCCCGGCTGGCCGCTGGCGCCTCGGTCCTGGAAGTGGCGCTCTCCCATGGATACGACAGTCCCAGCGCCTTCACCGCCGTCTTCCGGCGCAGCTTTGGCGCTCCGCCCAGCGCCTACCAGCGCAATCGCCCGGCGCAGGGCCGGCGTGGAAGTTCCGCCAGCATCTCCCTGTAGCGCACATGCAACAGAAAGATACCCAGTCCTCAGGAGTAAAGCCTGCGTGAAAGATAATTGATAAGCATTCTTATTATCTTTTGCAACCGAGACCGCCACGTTGCCCATCTCGGCTTCTACGCCCGGCCTCCCCGCTTCTTTCGCACAAGCCCTCTCCGTGCACAGCCTCTACCAGAATCACCATCCCTGGCTGGAAAGCCTGCTGCGCAAGCGCCTGGGCAACCGTGACGATGCGGCCGACCTGGCCCAGGACACCTTCGTGCGCCTGCTGCGCTCGCCAGTGCCGCAGCAGGACATCCGCGAGCCCAGGCGCTACCTGGCCACCATCGCCCGCGGCCTGGTCACCGACCTGTTTCGCCGCCGCACGCTGGAGCAGTCCTATCTGGACTATCTTGCACAGCTGCCGCAGTCGCTGGCGCCTTCGCCCGAGGAGCAGGCCATCGTCCAGCAGACCCTGCTCGACGTGGACCGCATGCTCCAGGGCCTTGCACCCAAGGTGCGCGAAGCCTTCGTCCTGTCCCATTTCGAGGAACTGAGCTACCCCGAGATCGCCGAGCGCCTGGGCGTGTCGCTGCGCACCGTCAGCAACTACCTGACCCGGGCGATGGAGCATTGCTGCCTGGTCCTGGCATAGCCACATGGGCGAGGGATCTTTGGAAAGCAACGACCGACGGGCCTTGCATGAGGCCGCTGCCTGGCACGTGAAACTGCGCGGCACCGCGGTGACGCCAAGCCTGCAGCAGGCATGGACGGACTGGCACGAGGCCGACCCCGCCCACCAGCGCGCCTGGCTGCGCGTGCAATCCGTCACCGCACAGCTGTCGCATCTGCCCGCACCCTTGGCGCGCCAGGCGCTGGGCCGCCGCTCCGACCCCAATCGCCGTTCTGCGGTGCGTGCTGTGGCCCTTGGCCTGGGCAGCGGTGCCACGGCCTGGCTCGCCTGGAAAGGCGCGCCGCTCGAGCACTGGCAGGCAGCTCATCGCACCGCCACTGGCGAGCGCCGCGACCTGACGCTGCCCGACGGCTCCCTGGTGGCCCTGGATACAGCCACCTCCGTGGACGTGGCTTTCGACGACCGCCAGCGCCTGCTGCGCCTTTACCGCGGCCGCATCCTCGTCGCCACCGGGCCAGACGCACTGGGCCGCCCCTTCAGTGTGCAAACCCCGCAAGGCCATGTACTGGCCCTGGGAACGCGCTTCACGGTCCATGTCGCGGACGACGGCCTGTGCCATGTCAACGTGCAGGAAAAGACCGTGCGCCTGCAGCCCCTGGACAGCGAAGCCACCCCCACCGAGCTGCAGGCCGGGCAACACGCCGCCTTCTCGGCCAGCGCCGCCCAGCCACCCGCGTCTGCCGATCCCTTTGCCGCCAGCTGGCACGAAGGCGGACTGATCGCGCTGGACATGCCGCTGGGCCAGCTGATCGACGCCCTCGCCCGCTACCGGCCCGGCTACCTGGGCTGCACGCCCGAGGTGGCAGGCCTGCGTGTCTCGGGCGCCTTTCCCGTGGACGACACCGATCGCGCCCTGGCCGCGCTCGTCAGCCGCTTCCCCTTGCAGTTGAGCACCCGTACACGCTATTGGGTGCAAGTGCAGGCACGGTCTGGCGGGGATTGAGTAGGCGATCGAGGAGGCGTTCCAGTGGGCGAGCCGGCGGCCGCACGGCCTTTGCGGTCAGGCCCGCACATACGGGTGATGCACAACGTCGAAGCCCTCCTGTGCGCAAGGCGCGACAAAGTAGCTGGTGATCAGGTCGAACTGCTCATCGCTGGCCTGAAAGGGATGATCCCCCGCCGCATTGCGCGCACGCAGGCGCTGCTTGCAGACCTCATCGGGCACATCCAGGAAATGCAGGCGGTGGGAGGCACCCACCCTCTCGAACACGCTGCGCGCCCAACCTCTGCCTTCCAGCGTGTTGGCAGGAAAGTCCAGCACCACTGAAACGCCGGCATCCAGCAGCGCCTGCACATGCGCCCCCATCAATCCCTTGAGTCGCGCGCTGCAGCGCACGTAGTCGGCCACCGACTGCATCTCGCCGGGATACAAACCGGCCAGCCAGGAATCCTCGCTGACCAGCACCGTGCCGGGCTGCGCCGCCAGTTGCCGTGCCAGCGTCGACTTGCCCGAGCCGATCTTGCCGCAGACCATGTGCAGCGTGGCCGGCCGCGCAGCGCGGGAATCGGCTTGGGCGTCGTCCGCATGGCGGGACGGTTCGAGAACCTGCATATCCATCTCCTGAAAGGCTTGTGAAAACCCTGGAGGCGGAATGAAAAAACCCGCCTCCTCTGGGCGGGTTGCATGGCGCCGAAGGCCGCTGGCTAACCCACCATCCAATGGATGGTGCGAATAATCTGCGTTGCGTTCAGGCGGGCCATGGCGCACAGCATAGCGCAATCAGGGTGCCTCAATGGGCCACCATCCGAACCAGCCCCAGCCCCGCAAACAGCGCGGCAACGCCCAGCACCAGCGAACCCAGCGCATACAGCACGGAAGCGAGCCAGTCGCCGCGCTCGTACAGCATGCCGATCTCCAGCGCGTAGGTCGAAAACGTGGTGAAGCCGCCCAGAATGCCCGTGGTGATGAACAGCCTCGCACTCTGCGGCAGCGAAGTCTTGAGCGCAAACCACTCCACCACCACCCCCATCACGAAAGCGCCCAGCACATTGATCGCCAAGGTGCCCAGCGGATAGGCACTGCCCACCAGCCGCAGTGCAAGCAGGTTCGAACCATGCCGTAGCGCGGAGCCGAGGCCGCCGCCCACGAACACCAAAATGAAACCGTAGATACCCATGACCGTCCTTTCATCAAACAACCGGGACGGGCGCGCCGGGCAGGATCAAGACACGGCCCTGCCACCGGCAGGACACGCCCCACCAAGGCAGGAGCCATCAGCCCCTTGCAGGGCGGTTTCGGGAAGCTCCATTCCCATCGTGCAGCCATTGCTGCGGTGGTCGAGTTTACTCCGGGCAAGCGAGCACAGGCAGCCATCCCGTGGCGGCAATACCGACCCTGCATCCCTTGCAGCGGCCTATTGGAATAACTTAATCTCAACCGATTCACCGCACAGGGATACCATCACTCCCATTCATTCAACGAGATGCATATGCGCCTATTGACTCTGACAATCGTTGCGACATTTCTGGCTTTACCTGCCGCCGCCCAGGTCTATCAATGCAAGGATGTTTCTGGAAAACTGATTTTTTCAGACAGCCCCTGCAGCAGCGACCAATCCGGCGCACTGATACAGCGCAAAAATCGGACGATGAAATCTACCGCGAACGGGCCGAGGCCGCGGAGGCCAATGAGCGAAAGCAGCAGCGCCAGATGAACGAAATGCAGCAGCGCCAGATCGAGAGCCAGCAGCGCGTCATCGAACAGCAGGCCCGCAAGGCGAATGCTCCTGCACCGGAGCAGCTCGGCGCATCCTCCCAGTGCAAGGAGGCGCGCAAGGAGCTGGAATTCGTATCCAGCATTCGCACCCTTTCCCTGGATGAAAAACGGATACGCACCAATGCAGCAATCACCAGCGTCAATGCTGCATGCGGCTCCAATACGCCGCTGATGCAGGAACCACCGAAGCCGGTTTTCACACCGCGGGCGGCCCAGCCTGTTCCTCTATCCAGTTGCAATGGTGCACTTTGCTACGACAGCAATGGCGGAATCTACAACCGCAACGGCCAATTCATCAGTGACAGTCAAGGGCGGAGCTGCCGAATACTGGGTGGAACCATGATTGAGTGCGACTGAGCGCGGTCCATCACACTCTCGGCCTTCACCGGCTTCGCCGGCAGGTGGCAACCCCCAAGTCCCGTCTGACCAGGGGTCCGCAAGGCGTTGCAGGGTGTAATTCGCTGATACAGCTGCGCGGGCGACAGAGCGTGCCAGTGACCGGTTTCACCTGCCAGGGCTTGCCGGCATCTGCGCGGCTTGTGTAACCACTGCTGCTCGATCTGGCGCGGGCCGAAGCCTTCAGCCTCAAGCCCGGGGCTGCTTGAACGACAATGTGACCGTCGGGCCTCGGGGCCCTGGCTGCGCAAGCGTCACACAATAGTCAGGCAGGCCGGTTCAGGTAGGCGTTGATGATGCCCAGGGCAAAGCACAAAAGCGGATCAGAACATTTGCCGACAACCTCTTGCGCGGCAACCCGGAGATAAATCAAAGGCTTATGAGAGATTCACAGGCAATGAACATCATCATTCTTGACGACTACCAGGACGCCGTACGCAAGCTGGACTGTGCGCGGCTGCTGGAGCCGTTCAACGCCAAGGTCTTCACCAATACCGTCAAGGGTGTGGGCCAGTTGTCGGTGCGGTTGCGCGATGCGGACATCATCGTGCTGATCCGCGAACGCACGCAGATCAGCCGGCAGTTGCTGGAAAAACTCCCGCGCCTGAAGCTGATCGCGCAGACCGGCAAGGCCGGCGCCCATATCGACGTGCAGGCCTGCACCGACCAGGGCGTTGCGATTGCCGAGGGCGTGGGCTCACCCATCGCACCGGCCGAGCTGACCTGGTCGCTGATCATGGCGGCCACGCGGCGGCTGCCGCAGTACATCGCCAACCTCAAGCACGGCGCATGGCAGCAATCGGGGTTCAAGGCGGCGTCCATGCCCGCCAATTTCGGGCTGGGCAGCGTGCTGCACGGGCGCACGCTGGGCATCTGGGGGTATGGCCGCATTGGCAGGCTGGTGGCCCACTATGGCCATGCCTTCGGCATGAAGGTTCTGGTCTGGGGCAGCGAGTCCTCGCGCCAGAAGGCCCAGGCCGACGGCTTTTCGGCCGCTGCTTCGCGCGAGGATTTCTTTGCCGAATCCGATGTGCTGTCCATGCATCTTCGCCTGCATGAGGCCACACGCGGCATCGTCACGGCGCAGGATCTGGCGCGCATGAGACCCACAGCCCTGTTCGTGAACACCTCGCGCGCCGAACTGGTGGAGGCCGATGCGCTGCTGGGCGCGCTCAACCGTGGCCGCCCCGGCCTGGCGGCCGTGGATGTCTTCGAGAGCGAGCCCATTCTCCAGGGCCACGCACTGCTGCGGCTGGAGAACTGCATCTGCACGCCGCACATCGGCTATGTGGAGCAAGACAGCTATGAGCTGTATTTCCGCGCCGCCTTCGACAATGTGGTGAACTTCGCTGCAGGCCAGCCCAGCAACATCCTCAATCCCGAGGTGTTCTCAGGCCCGGCACGCGCAGGCTGAAGGCCGGGTCAGGCGGGCACCTCGCCCTTCACCCGCCTACCCGATCACGGATCAACGCCCCCCGCCCTGTACAGCATCGCCGCGTGCGGCACTCGCCCGGTGGGCCAGTTCGTCGGCCACGGCCTCGTAGACGGCTTGGCGCACCACCGACTCCACCTCTTCGCGCAGGCGCACGACGATGGATCGCGTCTGCTGCTGCACCACCGTGGCGATGGCATCGCGCAGGCGCTGGTCCAGCACCAGGTCCACGCGCTGCATGAGGCGATGGACCAGATACTCCTCGGTGACCTGCTGCGCGTGGCTGTCCCAGATGGACTCCATGGTGGGCAATGCACAGGCGGGTGATGCCCCAGGTGCTCCAGGTGCCGCAGATGCCGGATCCGGCTCGACCCCTTGCGTGGCAGCGTCGGCCTGCACCACCGGCGCGGCAGGAATGGCATCCTCGATCGATGCGGCCGGGGCCACCTCTGGCACATCGGCCGGTTCGGCAACTTCGGCCACTTCGAGCAGACGGCTCTCCTGGGCCAGCTGCATTTCCACGGACGGCGCACTGGGCGGCAAATAGTCGGAATGCACGGGCTGCACTGCAGGCCGCGGGCCCTGTCCAGGCGGCGCAGGCTCGGCGACCATGGACCGCTGGGGTTGCAGATCCAGGGGCAGCGGCGGCAGGGACGCGGGCATGGAAACCAGGCCACGGCGTGGCGCAAGCATGCCTTCGCTCGCCCAGGAATCGGTCTCGCCGCTGTGCGGCAGTTCGGACGCAGCGACAGCGGGCGGTTCTGCCACCGGCGACTGCGCCGCATCGACCGGCACGACATCGGTGAGCGTGGGAACAAAGCGTGGCGGGGTTTTGGAGGGAGCGCTCATGGCTTACTCCTTGAGGACCAGGTCATGGCGCTTGATGGAAATCCCCTGCGCCACGTAATGCTTCCAGCGCTGCCGGGCCAGATGCCGGTCTTCCTCATCGGTGACAGACACCACTTCAACGACACGCGCAAAGCGCTCGAATCCTTCTGGCACATCGCCGCCCAGATTGACCAGCATGTCGTGGTGCGGCGCGCTGTCCAGCCGCTCCAGCAGCACGATGGGCGAGAAGGCCACAATGCCGGCCCCATCGCCTTCGACGGCGTGGGCAAGGAAATCGGTGGGCGAGACACTCCAGAGCCTGGGCGACAAGGCCTTGAGCGACGCGGAAGATCCCAGCACCACCAGTTGCGTGCGATGCCGCAGTGCCTTGCGCGCAAGACGGCACACATAGGCCAGCTTGTCAGGCGCGTTGAAATGGAACGCCACTTCAGTCAAGCGACGCTCCTTTCGCGCAGGCCCGTGCGGATGGGGACGATGCCATCAGGCCTGCTCCGGCTGGACTGCAGCGGCTGCCTTGCGGCGGCTGGCAGAGCCGGCCTTGGGCGCCGCAACCGACTTGGGCGCGCCGGCCCTGGATGGCGCCTTGCCGGCATCGACGCTGGCCAGCAGGTAGTGCAGCAGCAGGCCCACGGGGCGGCCCGTACCGCCCTTGGCGGCGCCGCTCTTCCAGGCCGTGCCGGCGATGTCAAGATGAGCCCAGGGAATGTCTCCCACGAAGCGCTGCAGGAACTTGGCCGCCGTGACTGCGCCACCTGCGCGGCCTGCCACATTGCCCATGTCGGCGAAATTGCTCTTGAGGCCTTCGCCATACTCCTCGTCCAGCGGCATGCGCCAGCACGGGTCGAGCGCGGCATCGCCCGCCTGCTCCAGCGCACGGGCCAGCTCGTCGCTGGTCGAAAACATGCCGCTGCGCAGCCCGCCCAGGGCGATGACGCAAGCACCGGTCAGCGTGGCGATGTCCACCATGGCGCGGGGCTTGAAGCGGGCGGCGTAGGTCAGCGCATCGCAGAGCACGAGGCGGCCTTCGGCATCGGTGTTGAGGATTTCTATGGTCTGGCCACTCATGCTGGTGACCACGTCGCCCGGCTTGACGGCTGCGCCTCCGGGCATGTTCTCGGAGGCCGGAATGAGCCCGACCACGTTGATGGCCGGCTGCAGCTGGGCCAGCGCCTGGAACACGCCCAGCACGCTGGCGGCACCGCCCATGTCGAACTTCATCTCGTCCATTTCGGCGGCAGGCTTGAGCGAGATGCCGCCGGTATCGAAGGTAATGCCTTTGCCCACCAGCACCACGGGCGCGGCGCCCTTGGCGCCGCCGTTGTAGTGCAGCTCGATGAAGCGCAGCGGCTGCTCCGACCCCTGGGCCACGGCCATGAAGGCGCCCATGCCGAGCTTGGCGACTTCGGCGGGGCCGTGGATCTTGCAGCTGATGCCGGGCAGCTTGGCCAGGGCACGGGCTGCGTCGGCCAGCAGCATGGGAGTGGCGTGGTTGGCCGGGCGATTGGCCCATTCGCGCGCCAGGGCCATGCCTTCGGCCTGGGCCACGGCGATCTTGAAAGCGGCGGCGATGCCGCCCTTGTCGCCGGACTTGCCGGACGCGGCACTGGCGCCGGTCGCCGCGATCACCAGCTTCTTGAGCGCCACAGGCTTGGCCTGGGGCTTGGTGTGGGTATAGCTGTAGCAGGCATCGGCCGCGGCCACCACCGCTGCTGCAACAGCGCCACCCGTGGCCTCGAAGCCGAAGCACAGCACGGCCTTGCCAACGCCGCTTGCCTTGAGGGCCGAGCCTGCGCCTGCCACCGCCTGGCGCACGTCGCGGGCCGAGCCGCTGCCCGCGCCCAGCAGCACGACGCGGCGGGCGGCCACGGCCGGCAGGCCGTACAGTGCCAACTGCTTGCCGGCTGCCGTTTCGAAATCTCCGGCCTTGACCGCGTGAGCGACCAGGGTGGACAGCGCGTCGCTGCCCGTGGCCGTGGCTTCGGTCACCAGCACCAACAACAGGTCACACTTTTCACGTACTGCAGCGGCAGTCGTCAACGGCTTCAGTTCAAAGTTCATAATCGGCGTTTTCCTTTCAGCCAATGTTATTCGATTCATCCATACGCAAAGAGCTGGCCCGCAGCTTCGGTGCCACGGTCGTGGTGCTGATCACGGTCGTCATGACCATGATGCTGATCCGCACGTTGGGTCAGGCTTACAAGGGCAATGTCAGCCCTTCCGACGTTCTGCTGGTCATGGGATATACGGTGCTTGGCCAGTTGCCCACCATCCTGGGCCTGGGACTTTTCGTGGCCGTGGTCGGCTCGCTGTCGCGCATGTACCGCGACAGCGAGATGGTGATCTGGTTCGCCGCAGGCCAGGGACTGGCCAGCCTGCTGCGCCCGCTGCTGCGCTTTGCCTGGCCGGTGCTGGCCGTGATCGCCGTGCTGGGCCTGGGCATCCTGCCCTGGGCCAATCAGCAGATCGAGCAGATCAAGACCCAGTTCGAGCAGCGCAGCGACATCGACCGCATCGCTCCCGGTGAGTTCCAGGAGTCTGCCGGCGGCTCGCGCGTGTTCTTCATCGACAAGGACGTGCCGAGCGCCACCGCTGCCAACAATGTGTTCATCGTGGCCAATGAGCGCGGGCGCGAGTCCGTGACCTCGGCGCGCGGGGCGCGGCTGGAAGTGGTCAAGGGCGAACGCATGGCCGTGCTGACCGACGGCCAGCGCATGGAGACGCAGACCAGCGACGGCTCGGTGAAGATCAGCGAGTTCAAGGAATACGGCACGCAGCTCGGCAGCGGCAACAATCTGGCCGCCGCCGAGGAAATGGCCGCGCGCAGCACGTACACGCATGAGCTGCTGCCGCGCACCGAACCCATCTACCGCGCCGAACTGGGCTGGCGCATAGGCCTGCCTCTGGCGGCGCTGAACTTCGTGATCCTGGGCCTGGCCGTGGCCAGCGTGAACCCGCGTGCCGGTGGCAGCGGCAGCCTCATGCTCGCGCTGTTCGCCTTCATCGTGTACTACAACCTCATGACGCTGGGCGAGAACTGGGTGGCCTCGGGCAAGCTGAGCATGCCCGCCATGACGGCCTTGCTGCACGGCGGCACGTTGCTGCTGGCGCTGCTGGTGCTGCTGGTGCGGCACAGGCGCTGGTCGCCGCGCGATCTGTGGCGCAGGCCCTGCAAGCCGACTGCCCTGGACGACGCGAAGGCGGTGCCATGATGAGAGTTCTGAGAAACCTGCTGTACCGCGACATCATCGCGGCCGTCGGCTATGTGACGCTGGCCTTCCTGGCGCTGTTCTTCTTCTTCGATCTGGTCGATGAGCTGCGATGGGTCGGGCGCGGCGGCGACAACGGCTACAAGATCACGCACGCGCTGCTTTTCGTGGTGCTGCGCATTCCCAGCCACCTGTACGAGCTGATGCCCATCACCGTGCTGATCGGCACCATCTACGTGATGGCGCGCTTTGCCCAGAGCTCGGAATTCACCATCATGCGCACCAGCGGCATGGGCCCCTGGCTGGCGCTGCGCACGCTGATGGTGCTGGGCCTGGGCTTTGTGCTGGTCACCTTCGGCACGGGCGACTACCTGGCACCTGCGGCCGAGAACGCGGGCCAGAACATCCGCGCCATCCACCTGGCCCAGCTGTCACGCGGGGCCACGGGTGCCTGGCTCAAGGAGCGCCAGGGCGATCATTCCATTGCCATCAACGTGCGTGCCATTCGCGGGCCGGGCGATTTCTCGAATGTGCGCATCTTCGACTTTGACGGCCAGGGCCGCATCTCTGCCCAGATCCATGCGGAATCGGCGCAGGTGAGCGAAGACGGAGAATCCTGGATGCTCCAGGGCGTGCAGGCCAGCCGCCTGACGGCCAAGGCCGACGGCGGCATGGTGCTGCAGCGCGAGAAAGAAGACAGCATGAACTGGAAGACGGGCATCAGCGCCGAGATGGTCTCGGCCGCTTTGCTCAAGCCCGATCGCATGTCCACCATCTCGCTGTTCCAGTATGTGCGCCACCTGGAAGCCAACGGCCAGGCTGCGCAGAAGTACGAGATCGAGTTCTGGCGCAAGGTCTTCTACCCGATGAGCTGCCTGGTGATGGTGGTGCTGGCCCTGCCTTTCGCCTACCTGCATTTCCGCTCGGGCGGCATCGCGGCCTATGTGTTCGGCGGCGTCATGGCCGGCATCAGCTTCTTCCTGCTGAACAACGTGTTCGGCTACATCGGCACGCTGCAGACCTGGTCGCCCTGGCTGACCGCTGCGGCGCCGGGCCTGCTCTACAGCCTTCTTTCATTGACGGCCTTCACCTGGCTGGTGCTGCGCCGCTAGGACCGTTGCCATGCAAAACGAGACAACATCTGCCGGCAGGACCGGACTGATCCTGCTGGCACACGGCTCGCGCGACGCCTTGTGGCGCCAACCCATCGAGGCCGTGCTGAAGGCCGTTCAGCAGACGCATCCCCAATCCCTGGCCGCCTGCGCCTACCTGGAGGCCTGCGCGCCCGACCTGCCCACCGCCGCGCGCGGGCTGGTCGAGGCCGGCGCCACGCACATCACCGTGCTGCCCCTGTTCCTTGGCACGGGCAAGCATGCGCGCGAGGACATCCCGAAGCTGGTGCAGGAGATAAGCGATACCCATCCGCAGGTGGCCGTGGACCTGCAGCCGGCCGTGGGCGAGCATCCGCGTGTCACGGCCCTGCTGGCAGAACTGGCACTGGTGGCCACGGAGCCCCGTGGCGCGCCGGGAAGCTGAAATAACGAATCGCTTCTTTATATAAATGCAGCATAATGGCGCGCAGCACCCTGCTGTCACCGCCATGAACCTGCACCAATTCCGATTCGTCCAAGAAGCGGCGCGCCGCAACCTCAACCTCACCGAGGCGGCCAAGGCCCTGCACACCTCGCAGCCAGGCGTCTCCAAGGCCATCATCGAGCTGGAGGAGGAGCTGGGCATCGACATCTTTGCGCGCCACGGCAAGCGCCTCAAGCGCATCACCGAACCCGGCCTGGAGGTGCTCAAGAGCATCGAACTCATCATGCGCGAGATCGGAAATCTCAAGCGCATCGGCGAGCAGTACAGCGCCCAGGACAGCGGCACGCTGTCGATTGCCACCACCCACACACAGGCCCGTTACGTGCTTCCGCCTGCCGTGGCACGGCTGCGCGACCTGTATCCCAAGGTCACGATCAGCCTGCACCAGGCCACTCCGGCAGAGGTGGCGCGCATGGTCATCGACGAGGTGGCCGACATCGGCATGGCCACCGAATCCCTGGCCGACTACCCCGATCTCGTCACCCTGCCCTGCTACGAATGGCAGCACGTGCTGGTCATGCCCACAGGCCACCCGCTGGCGCAGAAAGAGCGCATCACGCTGGACGACATCGCCCACGAATCGCTGATCACCTACCACCCTTCGTTCACGGGTCGCGGCAAGATCGACCAGGCCTTTGCCACGCGCCGCCTGCGTCCGCGCATCGTGCTGGAGGCCATTGACTCCGACGTGATCAAGACCTATGTGCGCCTGGGCCTGGGCATCGGCATCGTGGCCGAAATGGCCATGCGCGACGACCCGGTCAATGACCTGGTCGTGCGCCCCATGGGCCACCTGTTCGGCCAGAGCGTGGCACGCGTGGCCATCAAGCGAGGCGCCTACCTGCGCAATTTCGTCTACCGATTCGCCGAACTGCTCAGCGACCGCCTGACGCGCGATCTCATCATGCGCGCCATGAACGGCCACGTGCACGACTACGAACTCTGATCCTCCGCCCCACCGGACCTGCAGTGCGGGTCCGCTCCCGCTGTCCGCTGTTTCCGCCATGACTTCTGCCACGCCCCGCACGCCCGCCTTCCCCAGCCGCCTGCCCCATGTGGGCACGACCATCTTCACCACCATGTCGGCCCTGGCCGCCGAGCACCAGGCGGTGAACCTGGGCCAGGGCTTTCCCGATTTCGGCTGCGACCCCAGGCTGGTCGATGCCGTCACGGCCGCCATGCAGGCCGGCCACAACCAGTACCCGCCCATGCCCGGCCTGCCCCAGCTGCGCCAGGCCATGGCCGACAAGATGCAGGCGCTGTACGGCCGCAGCTACGATGCGGGCACCGAGATCACGGTCACGGCCGGCGCCACGCAGGCCATCCTCACCGCCATCCTGGCCACCGTGCATGCTGGCGACGAGGTCATCGTGCTCGACCCCTGCTACGACAGCTACGTGCCCAACATCGAGCTGGCCGGCGGCGTGCCCGTGCGCGTACCGTTGACGCCGGGCAGCTTCAAGCCCGACTTCGCCAAAATTGCCGCCGCCATCACGCCGCGCACCCGGCTTTTGATCATCAACAGCCCGCACAACCCCAGCGCCACCATCTGGAGCGATGCCGAGATGCTGCAGCTGCAGGAGCTGCTGGCGCCCACCGACGTGCTGCTGATCAGCGACGAGGTCTACGAGCACATGGTCTACGACGGCCGCCAGCACCAGAGCGCCGCGCGCTTTGCCGGCCTGGCGGCGCGCGCCTTCATCGTCTCCAGCTTCGGCAAGACCTACCATGTCACGGGCTGGAAGGTGGGCACCGTCGCCGCGCCGGCCGCACTCACGGCCGAGTTCCGCAAGGTCCACCAGTTCAACGTCTTCACCGTCAACACACCCATGCAGGCGGGCCTGGCCAGCTACATGGCCGACCCCGCGCCCTATCTTCAGCTGCCCGCCTTCTATCAGGCCAAACGCGATCTTTTCCGCCAGGGCCTGGAAGGCTCGCGCCTGCGCCTGCTGCCCACGGCGGGGACCTATTTCGTCTGCGCCGACATCTCGGCCGTGTCGGAGCTGGACGAAGCCGCGTTCTGCCAGTGGCTGGTCCGGGAGCATGGCGTGGCGGCCATCCCGCTGTCGGCCTTCTATGGCGACGGCTTCGACCAGCGCGTGGTGCGATTTTGCTTTGCCAAGCAGGACAGCACGCTGCGCGCGGCACTGGATCGGCTGCGCAAACTCTGAGGTTTGTGGGCGAGCGGGCCTGCAGCCCCGGATAATGAGAAGCATTCTCGAATCCAGCTGCGGGCCTTTTGTTCCGCTCACCCATGCCCTCCTCCTCCCAGCGCTACACCACGGCGCAGCTCGACGCCATGCGCCAGCGCCACGGTTTCAGCGTGCGCTTTCTCTCTGCCGTCTCCGAAAACGATTGCATCTTCGAGGGGCAGGTGCAGGAGCACCAGCTGCCCTCGGGCCTGCAACTGGTCAGCTCCGACATCCGCATCGACCACGGCTATGAATCGACATCCGAGCACCCGCGGCGCTTCACCGCCGTGGTCCTGCTCGACGGCCAGGCCGAGCTGCAGTTGCCGGGCGCCCGCCGTGCACTGAGCGTGACGCGCCATGCGGCGGCGGCATTCTCGTGCGGCGACACCGAGATTCTCAAGGCCACCCATGCCGCAGGCCAGACGGTGCGCGGCTTCAACCTGTCCATCGAGGCGCCCGAGGCCTGCGCCGATGCCGAACTGGCCGAGCTGCTGCACCAGGCCATGCGGCAACCCGGCCCGCCACTGCATGCCTGGTCACTGCCCGAGCATCTGGCGGTGTCGCTGCGCCAGCTGCTCGATGGCGTCTGGAGCGGCAGCCTGGCCCGGCTGCACCGCGAAGGCATTGCGCTGCAGGTGCTGGCCTGCGCGCTGCAGGCACATGCGCAGCCGCGGCCTGCGCCCTTGCCGCGCATCCATCCCCGGGACAGGCGCGGCCTGGAGCGCGTGCGCGAGTGCATGGATGCAGCGCCGGGCCAGGCGTACAGCCTGGACGACCTGGCGCGCCTGGCCTGCATGAGCCCGACCACGCTGCGCGAGAAATTCCAGGCCGCCTACGGCCAGACCGTGTTCGGCTGGCTGCGCGAGCGCCGCATGCAATTGGCGCGCGAACGGCTGGCACAGGGCTGGAGCGTGCAGGAAGCGGCCGACTGCGTGGGCTTTCAGCACGCCAGCAATTTCGCCACGGCCTTTCGCCAGCGCTTCGGCCACGCGCCCAGCCAAGGCAGCCTGCGTCACAAGCCATAGGACTGGCGTCGCCGGGAACAGGCGGCGGCGGTGCACATTTCCCACAATCCGGGCTCACGCCCAGGACCATGGAAATGATGAGTATTCGCATCCAAAACTCCGCCCCGCGACACCCACAAGGCGCGCGGCCCCCCCTGTCCCTGCTGATCTGTGCCCTTTGTGCCGCCCCTGCGCCAGCAGTCTGGGCCGCCGACGAGGACAGGCCCGCTGCCAGGAAAGGCGACACCGAACTGGGCACCGTCACCGTGCGCGCCGCCGCCGATGCGGGCACCACCGAAGGCACGGCCCGCTATACCAGCGGTTCCACGGGAACGGCCACGGGCCTGCAACTGTCGGCGCGCGAGACACCGCAGTCGGTCAGCGTGATCACGCGCCAGCTCATGGACGATGCAGGCCAGCTCACGGTCTCGCAGACGCTGGAGGCCTCCGCGCCCGGCCTGTCGGTGAGCCGCAGCGACAGCAACCGCTACCAGTTTTCCTCGCGCGGCTTCGGCGTCAGCAACTTCCAGTTCGACGGGCTGGCCTCGCCCATCAACAGCCTGTGGAACTTCGGCGCCACCGACATGGACACCGCCTTCTACGACCGCGTGGAAATCGTGCGCGGCGCCACGGGCCTGCTCAATGGCTCGGGCGATCCGTCGGCCACGGTGAACTTCGTGCGCAAGCAGCCGCGCGAGACGGCGGGCGGCCATGCATCGCTGACGCTGGGCCGCTGGAACCTGCGCCGCGCCGAGGCCGATCTGTCCCTGCCGCTGGACCGCGAAGGCCGCGTGCATGGCCGCGTCGTGGCCGTGCAATCGGACAGCGACAGCTACGTCAGCCACTTCGGCCAGCGCAGGCAGGGCCTGTACGCCGTGGTGAGCGCGGCCCTGACGCCCGCCACCCGGCTCGTGACCAGCCTCGAATACCAGAAGAACACCAGCCCCGGCATGGGCGCCGGCTTTCCGCTGTTCCATGCGGACGGCAGCCGCACGGACTTCGACCGCTCGGTGTCCAACAACACGCGCTGGTCGCATTTCGGCACCGAGAACACCACGGCCACGCTGGACCTGACGCACCGCCTGGACAACCGCTGGCTGCTGCGCGCCGCCTACAGCCGCAACGACGGCAACTACGACATGCGCTACGTCTACCGGGGCGGCGCGCCGGACGCCAGCACCGGCCTGGGCATGGCCAACTCCTTCATCAAGTACCGGGGCGACCGCTCGCGCGACAGCCTGCACCTCACGGCCAGCGGCCCGGTCGCGCTGTTCGGGCGCCAGCACGAGATTGCCGTGGGCTGGAACCATGTGCGCGACGACATCGACATCCGCCGCTACGCACCGCTGGGCACGCCGCCTGCCACGGACAACTTCCTCGACTGGCGCAACGGCAGCCTGGCCGAGCCCGGCTGGTCCGACGTCTCCAACGGCGGCGACGACAGCCGCATGCGCCAAAGCGGCGGCTATGCCGTGGGGCGTTTCTCGCTGGCCGATGGCTGGACGGCCGTGGCCGGCGCCCGCCTGAGCCGCTGGTCCACGCGCCAGAACTACTTCGGCAGCCTGCGCGACTACCGCTACAGCAACGAAATCACGCCCTACGCCGGCCTGCTGTGGGACATCGATGCCCGGCACACGGCCTACCTGAGCTACACGGAAATCTTCACACCCCAGAACTACCGCGACAAGCAAGGCAGCATCCTGGACCCCGTCACCGGCCAGGCCTTCGAGTTGGGTCTCAAGGGCTCCTGGCTGCAGGACCGGCTGCAGGGTTCTGCCGCGCTGTTCCAGACCCGCCAGGACAACCTGGCGCAGGACACGGGCGAATTCATCGACGGCACCACAGACCAGAAGGCCTATCGCGGCGTCAAGGGCGCGCAGGTGCGCGGCATCGACCTGGAACTCAGCGGCGAGCCGGCCCGGGGCTGGCGCCTGGGCGCCAGCTACACGCACTACACGGCGCGCAGCGCCAGCGGCGCCGCCTTCAACACAACGCACCCGCGCAGCCTGGTCAAGCTCACGGCCATGCGCAGCTTCGAGGGTGCGCTGCAAGGCCTGAGCCTGGGCGGCAACCTGCGCTGGCAAAGCCGCATCTGGCAGAACGTGACCAACCCGCTGCGCCAGAGCGTGCAGGTCGGCCAGGGCAGCTACCTGGTGGTCAACCTCTCGGCCCACTACCGCATCGACCCCACCTGGTCGGCCAGCGTGCAGCTCAACAACCTGCTGGACCGCCAGTACTACAGCCAGATCGGCTTCTACAACCAGGGCTGGTGGGGCGAGCCGCGCAACCTGACGGTGAGCCTGAGGGCGGATTTCTGAGCTGCATCGGCATTGGCGTCGGCATGGACATCGGCAATGCCCGCCCCAACCCCGGCGCCGTAACGGGCGCCGGCCCATGCCATGGGGCGCATCGTGCACGTCCACGCAGGCGCCGCAAAGCCGCATGTTCGCGGGCAGTTGCACGGCAGCGCCGGAGGCGGATTCAGCAGCGGTGCGGTCCTTGCCACAGGCGAGTCCAGGAGCCTTGCGCCGTGATGGCAGGCGCAATGACGGGCGCAATGACGGGCGCATGTCAACGCAATCCTTCTCATTTGCCGAGCAAGGCCGGACAGGTCATTCGCCCGCCGCATGACGTCCTGCCAAAACATTGATTGACGTCAAGACAGCCACCGCCCAGCATTGGCCCGCCTGAAAAATCCGCCGCTGGCCCCAGCCGCTGCGCCACCAGAACATCGACAAAGAGACATCCCCCATGCCCCGTACCCTTTCACGCAAGCAATTCCTGCGCGCGGCCGCGCTGCTTGGCGCCACGCTGCTGCCCCTGCCCCAGGCCTGGGCGGATGCCTATCCCACCCGACCGGTCAAGCTGGTCGTGCCCTTCGCCCCTGGCGGCAATACCGATGTGCTGGCGCGCATGGTGGCACAGGGCCTGTCCGAGTCGCTGGGCCAGCCCGTGATCGTGGAAAACATCTCCGGCGCCAACGGCTCCATCGGCGCCAGCCGCGTGGCTTCGGCGGCCAATGATGGCTATACGCTGCTGTTCGGCACGGCCGGCACCCAGGCCATCAACCAGAGCCTGTACAAGAACCTGAGCGAGAAGAACCTGGGCGATTTCGAATACGTGGCCCTGGTCACCACCATCCCCAACGTGCTGGTGGTCAACGAGGCGCGCACGCCGGCCAGGACGGTGAAGGACCTGGTGGCACGCGCCGCCGCGCAAAAGACCGGCATGAGCTACGGCTCGCCGGGCAGCGGCTCCACGGTCCACCTGTCGGGCGAGCTGTTCAAGAGCGCCACCCAGCTGGACATGGTGCATGTGCCCTACAAGGGCAGCGCGCCGGCCCTGACCGACCTGCTGGGCGGCCAGATCGATTTCATCTTCGAGAACGTCACGCCCGCCCTGCCCTTCGTGCAGTCGGGCAAGCTCAAGGCCCTGGCCGTGACCTCGGAGCAGCGCCTGCCCGCCCTGCCCGATGTGCCGACCATGAAGGAAAGCGGCTACCCCGCCTTCGTGACCGGCACCTGGAACGGCGTGCTGGCACCCAAGGGCACGCCGACCGCCATCGTCAAGCGCCTGGAAGAGGCCACGCTCAAGGTGGCGGGCCATGCCGACTTCAAGTCCAAGGTGACGGCGCTGGGCGGCGAAGTGCGCCTGCTGGACTCCAAGGCCTTCCGCGAATTCACGCGGGCCGAGTACCAGCGCTGGAATGCCATCGTTCAGACGGCGAAGCTGGAGCGGCAATAACGCCGGCTCCGGTCCCCGCCTCCGGCGCCCGCTGGCGGCGGGCCCAGAACGTCTCGTTCGCCCAGCGCGGCTCCAGCGCATAGTAGTGCTCGTGATGGCTGCGGTACGCGGCGCGTATCGGCCGGATCCACGCATCCCAGGCAGGCAACGCACCGGCGTCGCCCGCCAGGCTGCGGCGCACGGCCAGGGCGGCCTCGCTGCCGGTGACCAGGCTGTTGAGCAGGCCCTGCGATGCCAGCGGATCGAAGGACAGGCAGGCATCGCCCACGGCCAGCCAATCCGGCCCGCTGGCTGCATCCAGCCATTGCTCGTGGGCGGCGGCCACCCGCAACGGCTCCAGCACCTGGCTGCCCACGCTGCGCGCGCCCACCAGGGCCGTGCGATCGGCCATGTCCAGCAGATCCGCCGTGCTGCGCAGGCGGCGGGCTTCGGGCAGGTCGATATCGGTCTGCCAGGCAATCACGCAACTGCCATCAGGCAGATCGGCGCTGTACCACCAGCCTTCGGCATCCGACTCGATCATGGTGGTGCCTGCATGCTCATGCGATGGCGGCTCCACCCAGGCGTGAAAACAGACCAGGCGGCCGTCGCGGCGGACCTCGGCACCCGCCTGCCGGGCCACCCGGGCCGCGCGGCCCGTGGCATCGACCACGATGCGGCAGGACAGCTCCAACGGGCCGTGCGCCGGGTCGCCCTGCGCCCTATCGATCAGGCAGCGCCAGCGCATGGGTGCGCCCGGTGGCTGGCGCTGCAGGCTGCGCAGCGTGGCGGGCACCAGGCAGGGCACGCCACGGCTGCGCGCAGCCTCCAGCAGCATGGCGTCGAAACGCTTGCGGTCCAGGTGCCAGCCCGCGCCATGCGGGTCGAACAGTGCGTCCTGAAAGATGACCTCGGAGCTTCCCCACAATGACCGCCGCGACCAGGCAGGACGGTGGCCCTGTGCCGCGAACGCATCCCACACGCCCAGGTCGGACAGAATCACCCGGGCCGCAGCGGGCAGGGTTTCGCCAATGGCCCGCCCAGCCTGCACGGCGCGTCCTACCAGCGCCACGCGGCAATGCCCTGCCAGCTGCGCGGCAACGGCCGCGCCCGCCGGTCCCGCGCCCACGACGAGCACATCCAGTTCATCCGGCAGCGGCGCGGTGGCCATGGCATGCGCAGACATAGACATGGCCGCCATTCAGCGCGGCAGCACCGGGCCGCGCTGCGTCAGGGCGCGCAGCTGCTCTTCGTTGTCTGCGTCGAAGGGCTCGATGCGGGGAGGCGCTTCCTGCCCGGCCGGTTGCACGGCAGTCTTGAGCATGTGCGACGGCGCCGGGGCGATGCGGTTTTCCACCTGCATCACCGGCGGGAAGTCCTTGTCGCCACGCGGGCCCGGCCGATTCTCGATGACGCCCATGTCACCGAAGTGGCTGATCATGCGGTTGATTTCGCTCTCATAGCCTCCCTCGCCCAGGGTGCGGAACCACGACTCGCGCCGGTTGAAGGCGGCGACACGCTGCTCGCGCGGCAGTTCGGTATCGATGACCTTTTCATAGGCCTCCTGCGTCAGCACCTGGTTGGGCACGCGGGCCGGCCAGAACGTGGGCAGGTAGGGGTCGTAGCGCGGGCCGTAGCCGGCGTAGTAGCCGCTGCGGCAGCTGGCGGTGTCGGTCTGCCAGGGAACGGCCATCCAGCGCGTGAGGTCACCGGCCACCTGTGCATACAGCGGCCCGCTCTCGGACAGCGCCACGGCGGGGGTGAGCCGCGAGCCGTAGAGCTGCAGCTCGGGCGGGTTCTCGGCCGCCTCGCGGATGCGAAATGGCGCCCGGTACATGCTGGCGTGGCGCATGGGCCAGGTGATCTCGCAACCCGGGTGAAAGGCATCGGCCAGGCAGTCGTCCATGGCGGCATGGTCGAGCATGGTGGGCTGCTCCTGCAGCGGCACATCGGACAGCTGGGCCGGGTACTTCTGTCCGGGCGTCCAGTCGGAGAGAAAGTGGCCTGCGGCCCACAGGTCCAGCATCCTCAGCTGCGTGGCCGTCAGCGCCGCATGCTGGCGCGGCGTGTCGGCCGGCGGCACGGCCATGGCGTCGCCATACAGCCAGGGCCAGGGCTGGGGAGATGCGCCATCACGGTCAAAACGGCGGAAGGCATTCGCAACCTGCTGGCGCAGCTCGGCCCAGGTCGTGCCCGGGCTGTTGAGCCTGGCGATCCACGCTTCGTCATCTGCACTGGCCGCCCCGCCCCAGCCGAACTGGGATGCAAAGCCCTTGTTCGCCCACTGCAGGCTGCTCTGGCGCTGGAGTATGGGCAGGATGTGCCGGCTGAAGGAGACGTGCAGCGGGAAGGCGGCCATGCCCGAGTGGATGTACACATCCTCCATCAGGTCCTTCATGGTGCGCACCGACTTCATCTGCGGGCCGTAGTTGGGCGGCGCAACCGTGACCCATGCCGCATCCACCGGCACGGAAACGCCGGCCACGACGACCTTCGCGCGCACCGGGCCGTCGGCCACATCGTCATGCCAGCCCTCGTTGTTCGCAAACGTGGTGGCCTTGGAGCCATCCACGGAGGCAGAGACGCCCCGGCCTCCCAGCACGAGAAGCTGGCCCGTCTTTTCAATGCGCAATTCGCCCAGATAAACCGGCTTGCCGCAGAAACTACCGCTATCGAATGCCACCGGGGCCGAGCCTTTGGCAATTCGGCGGGCTCCCGGTCGAATGGCCAGGCTTTTCCGGTCCTTCACCGTGGCATTGCGCAAAATCGTGGGATCGGCCGTTGCGGCTTCAGGCACGTCCAGCGCCAATTGGAATTGATACCAGGCGGCTTTGGTATTGGCCAGTTCGACTTCCCATTCGATTTCGTCCTGGTCGGCCGTGAGTTCACGCACCACCTCGCCCGCGGCGTTGTAGCCGTAGATGCGAAAGCGCGCAGCCTGGCGCTTGAGCGCGCCCTGCGCATCACGCAGGCTGCCCGGCGCCATGGGCGGCACATGCATCAGCTCGGGGCCGACATAGTACTCATCCGGGCTATTGCCAATACGCGCCACACCAATTCCCGGGTGTATGGCAGCACGCACAATGGTGGAGTCGATTCCCATTTGTCGCCCTTTCAGTTGCTGAGGCACTGATTGCAACAAATGGTATCAAAAATGCCGAGACAAAGTTAATTATCGGGAATCGACAATCCATAGCAGCGCGCAAATCGATTCATATGAACCCATTGGCGCAAAAGATGCCGAATCGCTATTGATAATGAATTGGCAAGATAAATACCGGTTCACAGCAGCACGATGTCGTACTGCTCCTGTGCCATGGCGGTCTCGGCCTGCAGCGAGATGGGTTTCTTGATGAAGTCGGACAGGCCGGCCAGGTGCTGGCTTTCCTCGTCCAGGAACATCTCGACCACCTTGGGCGAGGCCACGATGCGGAACTCGCGCGGGTTGAACTGGCGCGCCTCGCGCAGGATTTCTCGCAGCACCTCGTAGCAGACGCTGCGCACGGTCTTCACATGGCCCTTGCCCTGGCAGACCGGGCAGGATTCGCACAGCATGTGGGCCAGCGATTCGCGCGTGCGCTTGCGCGTCATCTCCACCAGGCCCAGCTGCGAGAAGCCACCCGCCATGGTCTTGACCCGGTCGCGCCCGAGCTGGCGCTTGAATTCGGACAGCACCTCGGCCTGGTGGTCGTCGCGCACCATGTCGATGAAATCCACGATGATGATGCCGCCCAGGTTGCGCAGGCGCAGCTGGCGCGCGATCTGGTGGGCGGCTTCCAGGTTGGTCTTGAAGATGGTGTCGTCGAAGTTGCGCGCGCCCACGTAGCCGCCGGTATTGACGTCCACCGTGGTCAGCGCCTCGGTCTGGTCCACGATCAGGTAGCCGCCCGACTTGAGGTCCACCCGCCGGCCCAGCGCGCGGGCGATTTCCTCGTCGATGGCGAACAGATCGAAGATGGGCCGCTCGCCGCGGTAATGCTGCAGCTTGGGCACGGCCGCCGGCATGTACTCCTGCCCGAAGGTCATGAGCAGGGCGAACTGCTCCTTGGAGTCGATGCGGATGCTCTGCGTGCCTTCGCCCACCAGATCGCGCAGCACGCGCTGCAGCAGGTTCAGGTCCTGGTGCAGCAGCGACATGGGCGGCAGGCGCACCGAGGCCTCCTTGATGCGGCTCCAGGTCTTGCGCAGGTAGCGGATGTCGTCGGCCAGCTCGGCGTCGCTGGAGTCCTCGCCATTGGTGCGCAGGATGAAGCCGCCGCCGCCGCCGGTCTCCTTGGTGCCGACCAGGCCCTGCAGCCGGGCGCGCAGGGCATCGCGCTCGCCCTGCGGGATTTTCTGCGAGATGCCGATGTGGTCGTCCTGCGGCAGCAGCACCAGCAGGCGTCCCGCAATGCTGATCTGCGTGGACAGGCGCGCGCCCTTGGTGCCGATCGGATCCTTGATGACCTGCACCATGATGGTCTGGCCCTCGAAAACCTGCTTTTCGATGGGCACGACAGGCATGTCCTTGCGCGCGAACATGGGGGCCTCGCCCCCTTCCTGCCGCTGCCAGACATCGGCCACGTGCAGGAAGGCCGCGCGCTCCAGGCCGATGTCGATGAAGGCCGACTGCATGCCCGGCAGCACACGCGAGACCTTGCCCAGGTACACGTTGCCGACCAGGCCGCGCTCCAGCGGGCGCTCCATGTGCAGTTCCTGGACGGCGCCGTTCTCGATGATGGCCACGCGCGTTTCCTGTGGCGACCAATTGATCAGAATGTCTTGCTGCATGCTGTGCCTGTGGTGTGCTTTGTCGTTTGTATTTCTCGGCCGGAGCGGCCCGGCAGACATCTTGCCGTGCCGCGCGCTGCCATCGGCCGTGCGCGCCTGCCTGCACGCCCCTCGGGGCCCAGGTCGGGGAGCTGGCCTACAGCGCCCAGCCCAGCTCGCGCAACAGCGCCGCCGTCTCGAACAGCGGCAGGCCCATGATGCCCGAGTAGCTGCCTTGCAGCCACTGCACATGGGCCGCCGCACGGCCCTGTATGCCATAGGCACCGGCCTTGCCCATGGGCTCGCCCGAGGCCACATACGCGTCGATCTGCTGAGCGCTCATGGCCGCAAAGCGAACCCGGGAGACCGACAGCGCAGCCAGGCGCCGCGCGCCATGCTGTATGGCCACGGCCGTCAGCACCTCATGCTCTCGGCCGGCAAGCCCCGTCAGCATGCGGCGTGCATCTTCGGCATCGGCGGGCTTGCCCAGAATGCGGCCGTCGAGCGCCACCGTGGTGTCCGAGCAGAGCACGGGAGCGGCAGCCAGCGCACGGCGCGCGTGGCGGGCCACGGCAGCGTCGAGCTTGAGGGCGGTCACGCGCTGCACGTAGTCGCGCGCTGCCTCGCCGGCCAGCTCGGCTTCCATGGCCTCGGCATCTTCGGCGATGTCGCCATCCGCATTGGGCAGCAAAAGCTCATGGGCCACGCCCAGCTGCTCCAGCAGTTGGCGGCGGCGGGGGCTTTGGGAGGCTAGGTAGATGAAGGGCGGCATGATGAAAATGAGAAATGCCTTCAGCCCTTTGTATCAAAGCGCCGAAGGCTATCAAAATCATAGTATCACGAGATCTTCCGATCCGCATGACACCGCCGCTGCCGCTATTCCCGGTGGTAGGGATGGCCGGCGTTGACCGACCAGGCACGGTACAGCTGCTCGATAAGGAGCACCCGCACCATGGCATGCGGCAGGGTCAGGTCCGACAGGCGTATGCGCTCGTGTGCGGCCTGCCTGAAAGCGGGGTCCAGACCGTCCGGGCCTCCGATGATGAGGGCCACGTCATCGCCCTCCAGCTGCCAGCCCTGCAGGCGCTGGGCCAGGGCCTTGGTCGTCAGATTGGTGCCGCGCTCATCGAGCACGACGATGCGCGTGCCGCGCGGAATGGCGGCCTCGATGCGCTTGCGCTCGGCCGCATACAGGGTCTCGACCGTCTTGGAGCCGCGTGGCTCCGTCTTGACGGCCTTGAGCTCCACCTTGAGTTCCGGAGGAAAACGCTTGGCGTAGTCGTCGTAGGCTGTCTGCGCCCAGTCGGGCACATGCTGGCCCACGGCCACGATCAACAGCTTCATGCAGCGTCAGCCCTGAACCGCTCAGGCCTTGGCGCGGGGGGCGCGCTTGGCTGCCGGCTTGGCGGCAGGCTTGGCAGCGGCGCCGGCCTTGGCCTTGGCGGGGGCGCGGTTGACCACCACGGTCTTGATGGCCTTGGGCGCCGCCGTCTTGCCGGCCGGCGACTTGGCTGCGGCCGACTTCACAGCAGCCGGCTTTGCCGCTGCGGAACGGGGTGCAGCGGCCTTGGCAGGGGCCGCCTTCTTGGCAGCGGGCTTCTTGGCGGCGGCGGAGGCTGCGCCAGAAGCGGCCTTCTTGGCTGCAGGCTTGGCAGCGGTTGCCGCGGCCTTCTTGGTTGCAGCCTTCTTGGCCTTTTCTTCCGCCTTGTCGGTGGCAGCCGAGCGCGTGGGCTTGGGAGCGCCCAGCTTCAGGCGCACAGGCGTCTCGCCCCAGATCTCTTCCAGGCGGTAGTACTGGCGGATGGCCGGCTGCATGACATGGACCACGGCCTGGCCGCAGTCCACGATGATCCACTCGCCGTTTTCTTCGCCTTCCTGGCGCGGCACGGGGAACCCGGCCTGCTTGACGGCGTCGCGCACGCTGGAGGCCAGCGCCTTGGTCTGGCGGTTGGAGGTGCCCGCAGCCACGATCACGCGCTCGAACAGCGGCGAGAGCTTTTCGGTATTGAAGACCTGGATGTCTTGGGCCTTGACGTTTTCGAGGCCGTCAACAATGGCGCGTTGCAGCTTGGTCACGTCGCGCTTGGCTGCGGAATCCGATTTGGTGGAAGTGGTCATCAGGCGGTGATCAATGGAATAGGAATGGGATCAATATAGCGCGAGCGCCGTGCGGCCCGTAGAGGGCTGGGCTGTAGCGGCGCTCCAAAATGCATGGAGTTCGCCCACAGATCGCCGGAAGATTTCGCGCCGAAGAAAGTGGAGAACGCAGCCAACGCTGCGCCTCAAGCTATTGAAATTATAGTTTTGCCGCCTATTCCCTTGCACGCGCGGATTTCGCCACGCCGCTCGGGATGGCGGCTCTCGGGCTCAAAGCCAGTCGCGGGGCACCAGGAATTGCTCCAGCAAAGCGCGCTCGGGGGTGCCGGGCGCGTCCTCGCGCTGGTAGCTCCAGCTCGCATGCGGTGGCATGGACAGCAAGATGGACTCCGTACGCCCGCCGGACTGCAGGCCGAAGTGCGTGCCCCGGTCCCAGACCAGGTTGAACTCCACATAGCGGCCGCGGCGGTAGCGCTGGAAATCGACCTGCTGCTGCCCGTAGTCCATGGCCTGGCGGCGCTCGACGATGGGAAGGTAGGACTCCAGAAAGGCATCGCCCACCGAGCGCAGCATGTCGAAACTGCGCGCCTGGCCCAGCTCCGAGAAGTCGTCGAAGAAGATGCCGCCGATGCCGCGCTGCTCGTTGCGGTGCTTCAGGCGGAAGTACTCGTCGCACCAGGTCTTGAAGCGCGGGTAAAGCGTGTCGCCAAAAGGCGCCAGCGCATCGCGGCAGACGCGGTGAAAGTGCTGTGCATCTTCCTCGAAGCCGTAGACCGGCGTCAGGTCCATGCCGCCGCCGAACCAGCAGGTGGGTTCGTTGCCCGGCTGCCCTGCCGCACCTGAGCCGGCCGCACCTGAGCCGGCTGCAATCATTCGCACATTCATGTGCACCGTAGGCACAAAAGGATTGCGCGGATGGAAGACCAGGGACACGCCCATGGCCTCGAACGGCGCACCGGCCAGCTCAGGCCGGTGCTGCGTGGCCGAGGGCGGCAGCTGCGGCCCGCGCACATGCGAGAAGCCACAGCCCGCGCGCTCGAACACGCGGCCACCTTCCATGATGCGGGTGATGCCATCGCCCTGCAGGCGCTCGCCGGGGCCCTTGCTCCAGGCGTCGGACAGAAAGCGTGCACCGCCCTCGCCTTCCACCTGTTCCAGCGCCTGCGTGATGCGGGCCTGCAGGCCCGTCAGGTACTCGCGCACCCGGGCCACGGGCAGCGCCTGCCCGGTCGATTGCTCTGCCATGGACTCAGTTCTTCACGGCACGGAAGCCGATGTCGCGGCGGTACTGGGCACCATCGAAATGGATGCCACGCGCCACGTCATAGACCTTTTGCTGGGCCTGCTTGACGCTGTCGGCCAGTACGGTGACGCACAGTACGCGGCCACCGCTGGTGACGGGCACACCGTCCTTGAGCTGGGTGCCGGCATGGAAGACCATGGCATCGGCGGCGTCCTGCGGCAGCCCGCTGATGGCATCGCCCTTGCGCGGGTCCTCGGGGTAGCCTGCTGCGGCCATGACCACGCCCAGCGCCGTGCGGCGGTCCCATTGCAGCTCGACCTGGTCGAGCTTGGCATCGGTGGCCGCCAGCATGACGTCCACCAGATCGCTCTTGAGACGCATCATGATGGGCTGGGTCTCGGGGTCGCCCATGCGGCAGTTGAACTCCAGCGTCTTGGGATGGCCGGATGCATCGATCATCAGGCCCGCATACAGGAAGCCGGTGTAGGGAATGCCGTCCTTTTCCATGCCACGGATGGTCGGCAGGATGATCTCGCGCATGGCGCGGGCATGCACGTCGGCCGTGACCACGGGCGCGGGCGAGTAGGCGCCCATGCCGCCCGTGTTCGGACCCTGGTCGCCGTCCTTCAGGCGCTTGTGGTCCTGGCTGGTCGCCAGGGCCAGGACGTTCTTGCCGTCGCACAGCACGATGAAGCTGGCTTCCTCGCCGGCGAGGAATTCCTCGATCACCACGCGGGCACCGCCGTCGTTGTGGGCCACGCCGTACTTGTTGTCCACGAGCATGAAGTCCACGGCGTCGTGGGCTTCCTGCAGCGTGGTCGCAACGACCACGCCCTTGCCTGCGGCCAGGCCGTCGGCCTTGACCACGATGGGCGCACCCAGGCGATCCACATAGGCGTGGGCAGCAACCGGGTCGGTGAAAGTCTCGTAGAGCGCCGTGGGGATGCCGTGGCGCGCCATGAAGTTCTTGGAAAACGCCTTGGAGCTTTCCAGCTGGGCGGCCGCCTTGGAGGGGCCGAAGATGCGCAGGCCGTGGGCGCGGAACTCATCGACCACGCCGGCAGCCAGCGGAGCCTCGGGGCCGACCACGGTCAGCGCGACCTTCTCGGCCTGCGCCCACTCGCGCAGCGCCTGCGGGTCGGTGATGTTGAGGTTCTCCACCTTGCCGCCGGCCAGGCCCGTGCCACCGTTGCCGGGGGCCACATAGACCTTGGTCGATTTCGGCGATTCAGCCAGTTTCCACGCCAGGGCGTGCTCGCGGCCTCCGCCACCAATCACAAGAATTTTCATAGTTCAGCGTTGTGGTAGACGTCCTGTACGTCATCCAGGTCTTCGATCATGTCCAGCAGCTTTTGCATGCGGGCTGCGTCATCGCCTTGCAGGGCGATGGTGTTTTCCGGGCGCATGGTGACTTCAGCCACCTCCGGCGTCAGGCCCTTGGCCTGCAGCGCGTCGCGCACGGTTTCGAACTCTGCGGGTGCGGTCAGCACCTCGATGGCTCCCTCGTCATCGGTGATCACGTCCTCGGCGCCGGCCTCCAGAGCCACTTCCATGATCTGGTCCTCGTCGCTTCCGGGAGCGAAGATCAGTTGTCCGACATGCTTGAACTGGAAGGACACGGAACCCTCCGTGCCCATGTTGCCACCGTACTTGCTGAAGGCGTGACGCACATCCGCCACAGTGCGCACGCGATTGTCGGTCATGGTGTCCACGATGATGGCCGCGCCGCCAATGCCGTAGCCTTCGTAGCGGATTTCCTCGTAGGTCACGCCTTCGAGGTTGCCCGTGGCCTTGTCGATGTTGCGCTTGATGTTGTCGGCCGGCATGTTGGCCGCCTTGGCCTTTTCCACCGCCAGGCGCAGGCGCGGGTTGGCGCTGAGATCGCCCCCTCCCGTGCGTGCCGCCACCATGATTTCACGGATGATGCGAGTCCAGACCTTGCCGCGCTTTTCGTCCTGGCGGCCTTTGCGGTGCTGGATATTGGCCCATTTACTGTGTCCTGCCACAGGCTGTCCTTTGATATTGATTTAACCTTGCGGCTGGGATTTTACTTTTGACCGCATGCTCCCCCGAGGAAACCCGAAATGGCCGCTCCACTTCTGATCGCCCGCCACTCTGCCACAGAATGCCTGCTGCTGCCCGCACTGGCCAATCGACATGGCCTGATCACCGGCGCCACGGGCACCGGAAAGACCGTGACGCTGCAGAAAATGGCGGAAGGCTTCTCCGAAATCGGCGTGCCGGTGTTCATGGCCGACATCAAGGGCGACCTGTCGGGCATCAGCCAAAGCGGCAGCACGGGCGCCAAGATGGCGGCTTCGCTGCAGGAGCGCGGCATCGAGATTCCCCAGCCCCTGGCCTGCCCCACCACGCTGTGGGACGTGTTCGGCGAGCTGGGCCATCCGGTGCGCGCCACGGTTTCGGACATGGGGCCGCTGCTGATCGGGCGCATGCTGGCCCTGAACGACACGCAGATGGGCGTGCTCAACCTGGTCTTCAAGATTGCCGACGACAACGGACTGCTGCTGCTGGACCTCAAGGACCTGCGGTCCATGCTCCAGCACGTGGGCGACAACGCCAAGCAGTTCACCACCGAGTACGGCAACATCAGTGCCGCCAGCGTGGGGGCCATACAGCGCGGGCTGGTGGCCATCGAGTCGCAGGGCGGCGACAAATTCTTTGGCGAGCCCATGCTCGACATCAACGACCTGATGCAGACCGATGCGGGCGGCAAGGGCGTGGTCAACATCCTGGCGGCAGAGAAGCTGATGAATTCGCCGCGCCTGTACTCCACCTTCCTGCTGTGGATGCTGTCCGAGCTGTTCGAGCGCCTGCCCGAGATCGGCGACCCCGACAAGCCCAAGCTGGTCTTCTTCTTCGACGAGGCCCACCTGCTGTTCAACGATGCGCCCAAGGTGCTGCTCGAACGCATCGAGCTGGTGGTGCGCCTGGTGCGCTCCAAGGGCGTGGGCGTGTATTTCGTCACGCAAAACCCGATGGACGTGCCCGACACCGTGCTGGCCCAGCTGGGCAATCGCGTGCAGCACGCGCTGCGCGCCTTCACGCCGCGCGACCAGAAGGCCGTCAAGGCCACGGCCACCACGATGCGGCCCAAGCCGGGGCTGGACATCGAGGCCGCCATCACGGAGCTGGCCGTGGGCGAGGCCCTGGTGAGCTTCCTCGATGAAAAGGGCCGCCCCGGCATCACCGAACGCGCCTATGTCATTCCACCGGGCAGCCAGATCGGTCCGATCAGCGAGGAGCAGCGCAAGGTCTTGCTGGCGCAATCGCTGGTGGCAGGTGTCTATGAAAAGGCGGTGGACCGCGAATCGGCCTACGAAGTGCTGCGCGGACGCACGGCAGCATCCGGCGACGGGGCCTCGCCGGCAGGCCCTGCCGGAGCCGCACCCGCCGCCAGCGAAGGCGGCGGCGCCATGATGGACGGGCTCAAGGATCTTCTGTTCGGCACCACAGGCCCGCGCGGAGGCAAGCACGACGGCCTGGTGCAGACCATGGCCAAGTCCACCATGCGCACCATGGGCAATTCGCTGGGCAAGGAAATCCTGCGCGGCGTGCTCGGCGGCATCCTGGGCAACAAGAAGCGCTGAAGCGCTGGCGCACCGGCACTGCGCCGCATCAAACACCATAGCACCCAGCCGTTGCCATGCAACGGCTGGCGCATTTCAGGGCGCTGAAAGCCTGCGCATGCGGCTATGATCGAAACCGCCTCCATCCACTTTGCGGAACCGCACGCCATGACGACGAACAGCCCTCCCTCGCTGCCCACCTATGACGACGTTGCCGCCGCAGCCAGCCGGCTGGAGGGCGTGGCCCACCGCACCCCCATACTGCGCAGCCGCACCGCCGACGAGCTGCTGGGCGCCCAGCTGTTCTTCAAGTGCGAGAACCTGCAGCGCACGGGCGCCTTCAAGATACGCGGCGCCTACAACGCGCTGTCGCAGTTCACGCCCGAGCAGCGCAAGCGCGGCGCCCTGGCCTTCTCTTCGGGCAACCATGCCCAGGCCGTGGCACTGGCCGCGCAGATGCTGGACATGCCCGCGCTCATCGTCATGCCCGAGGATGCGCCTGCCTCCAAGATGGCGGCCACCCGCTCCTACGGCGCCCAGGTGGTGACCTATGACCGCTTCACCGAGGACCGCGAAGCCATCTCCCGGCGCCTGGCCGACGAGCGCGGCATGACGCTGATCCCGCCGTTCAACCACCGCGACGTGATTGCCGGCCAGGGCACGGCGACCAAGGAATTGTTCGAGGAGGTGCCCGATCTGGACTACCTGTTCGTCTGCCTGGGCGGCGGCGGCCTGCTGTCGGGCAGCCTGCTGGCAGCCGGACAGCTCGCCCCGCGCTGCAAGGTCTACGGCGTCGAGCCCCAGGCCGGCGACGATGCCCGCCAGTCGCTGCGCGCAGGCCGGATCGTGCAGATCCCCACGCCCCACACCATTGCCGACGGCGCGCAGACCCAGTCCATCGGCGATATCACATTCGCCATCATCCGCGAGCATGTCGAAGATATCCTGGCCGTGGCGGACGAGCATCTGGTGCAGGCCATGCGCTTTTACGCGGAACGCAAGAAAATCGTGGTCGAACCCACGGGTGCGCTCTCGCTGGCGGGCGCCCTGCATGGCGGGGTTGCGCTGTCGGGCGCACGCGTGGGCATTCTCATCAGCGGCGGCAATGTGGACCTGGCGCGCTACGCGCGCTTTCTGCACGACTGAACCGACCCCTGGCGCCGGCCCCAAAATACCGGCGCCCTTTTTTCCAGAAGAAAACCATGAGTACTCTGCACCTGATCGACCACCCGCTGGTCCAACACAAGCTCACGCTGATGCGCCGCAAGGAAGCCAGCACCAACAGCTTTCGCCGCATGCTGGGCGAGCTGTCCACGCTGATGGCCTACGAGATCACGCGCGACATGCCGCTGCAGGACATCGAGATCGAGACCCCGCTGGAGACCATGACCGGCAAGGTCATCGACGGCAAGAAGCTGGTGCTGGTGTCCATCCTGCGCGCCGGCAACGGTTTCCTCGACGGCATGCTCAACGTCGTGCCCGGCGCGCGCATTGGCCACATCGGCCTGTACCGCGACCCCGAGACGCTGCAGCCCGTCGAGTACTACTTCAAGATGCCCTCCGAGATGGAAGAGCGCGACGTGCTGGTCGTCGATCCCATGCTGGCCACGGGCAATTCGGCCGCCGCCGCCGTGGCGCGCCTGAAGCAGCTGAACCCGAAGTCCATCAAGTTCATGTGCCTGCTGGCAGCGCCCGAAGGCGTGGCCACCATGCAGAAGGCCCATCCCGACGTGGACATCTACACGGCCGCCGTGGACCGCCAGCTGGACGCCCACGGCTACATCCTGCCGGGCCTGGGCGACGCGGGCGACCGAATCTTCGGCACCAAGTGAGCCGCCGGGCGCTGGGCGCCTGCACCCACAAAAAAGCCGCACGATGTGCGGCTTTTTTGCTTGGCAGCGGGGACAGCGTCATCAATCCACCAGGCCCGCGTAGACGTTCTGCACGTCATCGTCGTTCTCGATGCCGGCCAGGAAGTCCTGCACTTCCTCCTGCTGCTCAGCCGACAGGCTGGCCATGCTGACCGGCGTCTTGGCCTTGTAGCCCAGCTTGGCCGACAGCACCTTGAAGCCCTGGGCCGGCAGCGCCTTGCTCACGGTATCGAGGTCGGTGGGGTCGGTGATGAACAGCGTCGTGCCCTCTTCCTCGCCGGGCTCGAAGTCCTGTGCACCGGCCTCGATGGCGGCCAGTTCGGCATCGGCGCCGCCTTCGGGCTCGCCTTCGATCATGCCCACATGGTCGAAGTCCCAGGCCACGGCCGTCATCTGGCCCTTGCGAAAGCACACGCGCATGTTGGGCGCCGTGCGGTTCACGTTGTCGGTCAGGCACTCGATCATCACCGGCACGCGGTTGGGGCCGTAGCCTTCATAGACCACGCGCTCGTAGTTGACGGCATCGGCACCCACGCCCGAGCCCTTCTTGATGGCACGCTCGAGCGTGTCCTTGGGCATGGAGGCCTTGCGTGCGGCTTCCACCGCCATGCGCAGGCGCGAGTTGCCTGCCGGATCGGCGCCGGCGCGCGCCGCGACGATGATTTCCTTGACAAGCTTGCCAAACAGCTTTCCCTTGGCGTCGGCGACCAGCGCCTTGCCCTTTGCTTTCCATTGCGCGCCCATGGCTGCTTTTCCCTTGCGGATTCTCTGGTGGGTAGGAGGCGCCGCCGCCCGCCCCCGCAGGGACCCGGCCCGGCGCCGAAAGAGCGCTGTTTATACACCCGCGCAAGTGGCTGCGCGGGCTTTTTGCGCAGTGGTTGACAGGTCGCCGCAGGCTCTGGTGGCGTCGTGCATGATGCTGGCTTGTGCGAAGCCCCCTGCCTGCGCTGCACCGCCGCCGACGTCCACTGCGGTGCATCCGGCTTCCCGTCTTGTCCCCTCATCACAGGAGCATCGGCATGCCGCCATCCCTATCCGCCGCCCTCGCCATCAGCACCCTGGGCCTGTCCGGCGCACTGTGGGCCGCCAGCCCCAACCTCTCCACAGAAATCGTCGCCGAAGGCCTGGAGCACCCCTGGGCCATGGCTTTCCTGCCGGATGGGCGCTACCTGGTGACCGAGCGGCCGGGCCGCATGCGCATCGTGCAGGGCGACGGAAGGCTGGGCGCTCCCCTGGCGGGCCTTCCGGCCGTGGAGGCCGCAGGCCAGGGCGGCCTGCTGGACGTGGTGCTGGACAGCGACTTCGCGCGCAACCGCCAGCTGTACTTCTGCTACTCCGAGCCCGGCAGCGGCGCCGACAGCGGCAAGAACAGCACGGCGCTGGCCAGCGCCCGGCTGTCCGACGATGCCAGCCGGCTGGAGCAGGTGAAAGTGCTGTTCTCGCAGCGCCCCAGGTACGCGAGCGCATTGCATTTCGGCTGCCGCATCGTGGAGCGCAGGGTGGACGGCAAGAGCGATGGCACGCTGTTCCTGGCGCTGGGCGAGCGCTCGCGCTACAAGGAAGAGGCCCAGAACCTGCAAAGCCACCTGGGCAAGATCGTGCGCATTGCCAAGGACGGCAGCGTGCCCAGGGACAACCCCTTTGTCGGCCGCGCGGATGCCTGGCCCGAGATCTGGAGCTACGGCCACCGCAACGCCCAGGGCGCGGCGCTGGCGCCCGATGGCAGCCTGTGGATGCATGAGCACGGCCCGCAGGGCGGCGACGAGGTCAACCGGCCCGAGCCCGGCAGGAACTACGGCTGGCCCGTGATCACCTACGGCGAGAACTATGGCGGCGGCAGGATCGGCGCCGGCATCACGCGCAAGGAGGGCATGGAGCAGCCGCTGCACTACTGGGTCCCGTCGATCGCCCCCTCAGGCATGGCCTTTGTGACCAGTGACCGGTATGGGGCGCAATGGAAGGGATCGCTGGTCGTGGGCTCGCTCAAGTTCCAGCGGCTGGAGCGCCTGACGATCAGGTCCGGCAAGGTGACGGCCAGCGAGCAGGTGCTGCCGCGCCTGGGCCAGCGCGTGCGCGATGTGCGCCAGGGACCGGACGGCTGGCTTTACCTGCTGACGGACGCCCAGGGCGGGCAGTTGCTGCGCGTCACCGCCACGCCCTGAGTCCCGTCACGCGCGGCGGCTCACTGCACGGTGATGCCGTTGGCCTTGACCACGGCATCCCAGCGCTTGCGCTCGGCGGCCACGAAGCCCGTGAAGGCGGCGGAGGAGCTGCCCACGGGCGTCAGGCCCAGTTTCTCCAGGCTGGCGCGCGTGGCCGGCAGGGCCAGGGCCTTTTGCACCAGGTCCTGCAGCTTCTGCACGGTCTCGGGCGCGGCGCCTGCGGGCAGGAAGAAGCCGTTCCACTCCGTGACCTCGAAGCCCTTGATGCCGCTTTCCGCCACCGTGGGCACGTCGGGCAGGTCCGGCATGCGCTTGGCCGAGGACACGGCCAGCGCCTTGAGCTTGCCGCCCTTGACATAGTTGATGCTGGAGGCGGCGTTGGCAAAGTACACATCGACCTGGCCGCCCATGACATCGACGATGGCGGGCGCCCCGCCCTTGTAGGGAACGTGGACGGCATCGAACTTGGCGTCTGCCTTGAGCAGTTCCGTCGCCATCTGGGCCAGGCTGCCCGGGCCGTAGGAGGCATAGGTGAGCCTGCCGGGCTTTTGCCGCGCGGCATTCATGAAGTCGGCCAGGCTGTTGTAGGGCGAGGACGGCGCCGCCACGAGGATGTTGGGCACGCTGATGGCCTGGGACACGGCAATGAAGTCCTTGGCCGGGTCATAGGGCAGCTTGCGCAACGCGGGGTTGATGGCGAAGGACGATGCGTCATACAGCACCGTATAGCCATCGGCCTTGGCACGCGCCACGAGGGCAGCACCAATGGCGCCGCTGGCGCCGGCCTTGTTGTCCACCACCACGGTCTGGCCCGAGACCTCGCCCAGCGCCTTGGCGATGATGCGCGCCGCATTGTCCGCACCGCCGCCGGCCGAGAACGGCACGACGACCGTGATGGCCTGCGCGGCCGGATAGTCAGCCGCATACAGCGTGCCCTGGAAAAGTCCCAGTCCCAGGCCCAACCCCAAGGCCAGCACCGTCATGGCGGGCCGCAATGTCTTGATCTTCTTCACGTTTCTGTCTCCTGTTGCTCCATGGTGAAAACCTGGGCTGCGAGGCTTGCGTGCCCCGCGCCCTCAATCGAATCCGTACAGCTCGGCGGCGTTGTCCACCAGCACGCGGGCGCGCAGCGCCGCATCGGGAATCCAGCGTGACAACAGGGCCAGCAGCATGGGGGTCTGCGGCGGATGGGCAGCTTCGGTGACATGGGGCCAGTCGCTGCCCCAGACCAGGCGCTGCGGGGCCTCGGCCACCCAGGCCTGCGCCAGCGCGTCGCAATCGGCATAGCCTGCGGCCAGGCCCGCCCGGCTGTTCAGATACGGGCCCGAGAGCTTGACCCAGGCCCTGCCCTGCTGCACCAGCCCACGGACCACACCGAAGGCGGGCTGGTGCACGCCTGCGCCGTCAGTGCTGTCAGCCAGCCGCGCCATGTGGTCGAACACCAGGGTGCATGGCAGCCGCTGCAGCAGCGCCGCATGGGCCTCGATCTGGCTGGCCAGCCAGTGCAGCTGCACATGCCAGCCCAGCGCGGCAATGCGCTCGGCCAACGGCTCCAGCATGTCCAGCCGCACGGCTGCATCGTGCTCGGTGTGCAGCGAAAAGCGGATGCCGCGAATGCCGCCGTCATGCAGCGCCTGCAACTGGGCGTCGGTGATCTCGGGGTGCACTACGGCAATGCCACGCGTGCTTGCTGCGCCCAGCGACTGGATGGCGTGCAGCGTGGCCCGGTTGTCCGTGCCATGCGCACGCGGCTGGACGATGACGGCGCGCTCCAGCCCCATGGCGCCGCGCAGCTGCGCATAGTCGGCCGCCGTGGCATGGGCGCGCATGGCCTGCGGAGCCTCGGCCCAAAAACGCGTACCAAAGCGCGGATCGAAGACGTGCAGATGGGCGTCGCAGGCGCCTGCGGGCAGTGCCTGCATCAGCGGCTCTCTTGCGCGGCGGCCTTCAGGGCCTCGGTATGCTGGCCCAGCGTGGGCGCGGCAAAGGCCGGCGGGCCGGGCGTGCGGTCGAACTCCACGGCGCCGGCAAAGCCCCGGTAGCTGCCCAGGGTCGGATGCTCGAAACGGGTGACCATGCCTTCGGCCTGCACCTGCGGGTCGTCGAACATGTCTTCCACCGTGCGCGCCGCCGCGCAGGGCACTTCCTCGCCGAACAAGGCCTCCCATTCCAGTGCGCTGCGCCCCGCCAGCGCCTGGCGCAGCAGGGGCACCAGCACGTCGCGGTGCTGGGCGCGCTTGCGCACGGAGTCGTAGCGCTCGTCACCGGCCAGCTCGGGCAGCCCCAGCTTGCGGCACAGCGCCTCCCAGAAATGCGCGGTATTGGCCGAGATGTAGAGATGTCCTTCGCGCGTCGGGTGGATGCCCGTGATGCCGCCGGAGCGCATGTCGCGCCCCACCTCGCGCGGCTCGCCCTCGGCCCAGACCATGCGTGCGGACTGCATGGTCAGCGCCGCGCGCAGCAGAGACACGCCCACATGCTGGCCCAGCCCGCTTTTCTCGCGCTCGTACAGCGCCGACGACACGCCGCCCGCCACCAGGGCCGAGGCGTAGTAGTCCACCACGGAGCCGTAGAGAATCTCGGGCGGCCCGCCTGCCTTGCCCTGCATGGCGCACATGCCGGTCATGGTCTGCAGCACCTGGTCGTAGCCCGCCTTGGCCTTGAGCGGCCCGCGGCTGCCATAGCCGGTGACGCTGCAATAGACGAGGCGTGGGTTGATGGCGGCCAGTTGCGCAAAACCGATGCCCAGCCGCTCGGGCACGCCGGGCCGGAAGTTGTGGACCAGCACATCGGCCTCGCGCACCAGGCGCAGCAGCACGGCGTGGTCGGCCTCGTTCTTCAGGTCCAGCACCATGCCCCACTTGCTGCGGTTCACGCCCAGGAAGGCGCGGCTTTCGGCCTCCAGCGTGGAGGGGTACTTGCGCAGGTTGTCGCCCACGGGCGGCTCGACCTTGATCACCTCGGCGCCCTGGTCCGCCAGCAGCGAGCAGCCATAAGGCCCCGCGATATAGGCGCTCAGATCCAGCACGCGCACACCGCTGAGCGGGCCTTTCGGTCCCTGGCGTTCACCGGGCACAAAACTCATTCGTTTCTCCTGATAGGGAAGCGGGAAGGCCTGGGGCGCCTCCCGCCAAAGGCCGGGTTCAATCGGCCTGGATATTGCGGTCCTTGGCGAGCTGCTTCCAGCGCGCCACGTCGCTGCGGATCACTTGTGCGAACTGCTGCGGCGTCACTGGGTTGGCAATGGCGCCTTCGCGCAGGAAGCTGGCCTGGATGGTCGGCTTGGCCAGCACCTGGTTCACGGCCTGGTTGAGGCGGTCCACGATGTCGGCAGGCGTGCCCGCAGGCGCCAGCAGCCCCCACCACAGATCGAACTCGTAGCCCGGGATGGCCGTTGCCATGGGCGTCAGGTCCGGCGCAATGGGGCTGGGCTTGAGGCTGGTGATGCCGATGGCGCGCAGCTTGCCGTTGCGCACCATGGGCAGGATGGACGGGCCGCTGGAGACCAGCATCTGCACCTGGTTGCCGATCACATCGGTCACAGCCGGACCCTGGCCCTTGTAGGGCACATGCATGATGTCCATGCCCGGCACCATGGAGCGCATCATCTCGGTCGCGAAGTGGTTGATGCTGCCGGTGCCCGAGGTGGCGTAGTTGAACTGGCCCGGGCTGGCCTTGATGGCGCGCACCAGATCCTGCGGCGTCCTGGCCGGGAATTCGTTGTTCACGGCCACCACCAGCGGGCCCTTGGCAAACATGGCCACGGGCGCCAGGTCCTTGACGGGGTCGAAGGGCATCTTGGCCTGCACCGCGGCATTCGTGGTCATGCTCGACGACACCGCCACCAGCGTGTAGCCGTCCGCCGCCGCCTTGGCCACCGAGGCCGTGCCGGTGTTGCCGCTGGCGCCGGGCCGGTTGTCCACGATCACGGTCTGCTTGAGCAGATCGCCCATTTCCTTGGCCACCTGGCGTGCGAACACATCGTTGGAGCCTCCCGGCGGATAGGGAACCACCATGGTGATGGCCTTGGACGGGAAGGCGCCCTGCGCCATCAATCCCGGCGAAGCCAGCCCGGCCAGCGTTGCCGTGGCCGCCAGCGCCACCAGCCTGCGCCGCGTGCGGCAATGCGAAATGCTCATGTCTTTGTCTCCTGTCCTGTTTCTTGTCGTTGTGTTGCCCGGCATGCAGGACGCCGGTACACCGGAATGCCAGAACCCTATTCAGGCCACCAGCAGCCCCTGTGCATGCGCCGCAGCCACGATGGCCTGGGCACGCAGCACAAAGGGCTTGTCCACCATCTTTCCGTCCACCACATAGGCGCCCAGCGCATTGGCGTCAGCCTCGCGGGCCGCCTGGACCACCTTCAGCGAGTGGGAAATCTCCTGCTCGGTCGGCTGGTAGACCGCATTGGCCAGCGCGACCTGGCTGGGGTGTATGCACGTCTTGCCCAGAAAGCCCAGGCCGCGCGACAGCCGCGCCTCGGCGCTGAAGCCGTCGCTGTCGCGGATGTCGGCAAAGGCGCCGTCATAGGCATAGATGCCTGCCTCGGCAGCGGCCATGCGCACGGCAAGCAGCACCTGGGCAATGGCGGCGGGCTCGCGCCGGTTCACGCCAAAGGGCTCGAACAGGTCGCCCAGCCCCATCTGCAGGCCGGCCACGCTGGCGTGGGCGCCGGCCAGTTCGGCAGCGCAGCGCAGGGCGCGGGGTGTTTCGATGTTGAGCAGCAGGCCAGGCGCCTGGGGCACGCCGTTGGCATCTGCCGCATCGGCAATGCGCTGTGCGGCCTCGCGCACCTGCTGCACGGTCTCGGGCTTGGGCAGGTTGATGAGGTGCACGCCGTCGCGCACCATCTCGGCGATGTCGGCGCCGAAATGCGGCGTATCCATGGCGTTGACGCGCACGATCAGCGTCTTGCCATGGCCCCGGCTTTCAGGGCTGAGCAGGAAGCTGCGCAGCAGGCTGCGCGCCTCGTCCTTGCGCGCTTCGGCCACCGCGTCCTCCAGGTCGAAGGACAGCGCGTCGGCCTCGCCGGCCAGGGCCTTGGCGAACAGCTCGGGACGCGATGCGGGAACAAACAGTTTGCTTCTCATGGCCCGCATTGTGGGCGGCAGAAAGCCAAGAGAAACACAGGTAATATTTGTTCAAACCATACAAATTCTTTGTTTATGGAAACCAGCTACCTGCACAGCTTCCTGCTCGTGGTGGAGACCGGCTCCATGGCCGAGGCCGCGCGGCGCCTGGACATCACGGCCGCCGCCGTGGCCCAGCAGATCCGCATCCTGGAGCGCGAGTTCGACGCACCCCTGCTGGCCCGCGCAGGCCGCACCGTGCTGCCCACCCCGGCCGGCCACCGCCTGGCCCAATCCGCGCCGCAGTTGCTGCGCGAACTGGCCAATGCCAAGACCCATGTCAGCCAGGAAGGCACGGCCGGGGAACTGGTCATAGGCACCATCAACACGGCGCTGCACAGCCTGCTGCCCGACATCCTGGCCGGCTTCGTGAAGAAGTGCCCTGACGCCAAGGTGTTCCTGCGGTCGGCCACCACGCGCGAGCTGTACGAGGCCGTGCGGCAGGGCGAGCTGGATGCGGCGGTCTGCCTGCACCCCTCGTTCGCCCTGGCCAAGACCTTCGACTGGACACTGCTGCGCGAGGAGCCGCTGGTGCTGCTGGTGCCGCGCCAGCTGGCGCACCTGGACCCGCACACGCTGCTGCGCACCCAGCCGCTGATCCGCTATGACCGCAGCTTGGGCGGCGGCCAGATGGTGGAGCGCTACCTGCGCGCCGCGCAGATCGCTCCCCAGGAGCGCTTTGAACTGAGCTCGCTGGTGGCGATTGCCATGATGGTGGACAGGGGCCTGGGCGTCTCCCTGGTGCCCGACACAGCCCTGAACCTGCCCGATGGCCAGGGCGTGGTGCGGCTGGCCCTGCCCGAGGAATCGCAGTCGCGGCGCTTCGGTGTGATGTGGCTGCGCTCTTCGGCACGCCTGCCGCTGATCCACAAGCTGGTGGAATGCGCGCGCACCGTGGTCAGGCAGCGCGGCGGTCCTCGCGCTGCCGCACGCGCAGCAACCAGGTCACCATAGTCCGCACCTTCAGGACTCCGCCACGGCCGCCGTGGCAACCAGGTCCTGGAACCTGCGCAGCACCGCAGACGCATCGCCCACGCGCGTGGCCAGATGCAGCGGAGCGGCCAGCCCCGGGCATTGCGACAGCGTGCGGTAGGCAATGCCGTCGCTGCGCAGGCGCTGCATGGAGGCCGGCACGATGGACAGCCCCAGCCCTGCCGAGACCAGGCTCAGCGTCGCCGTCATGCGCGGCGCCTCCTGCACCACGCGCGGGCTGAAACCCGCCTCCAGGCAGGCCTTGAGAATGGCGTCGTACAGGCCCTGCCCCACCCTGCGCCGGTACAGCACGAAATCCTCCGAGGCGAGCTGCGGCAAAGGCACGGGCCGGCGCAATGGGCGTGCCAGCGCATGCCCTGCCGGCAGGGCCAGCAGCATGGGCTCCTCCAGAATCGGCACGGCCTGCAGCCCCTGGCTGCCATGCAGGGGCGAGCGCACAAAGGCCGCGTCCAGCCGCTCTTGCAGCAATGCATCCATGAGCTCGCCCGTGCCCGCCTCCTCCAGCGCCACCGCGACGCCGGGCACCTGCTGGCGGAACATGCGCAGCACGCCGGGCACGAAGGGATGCAGTGCGGCAGAGCTGGTGAAACCCACGGCCAGCCGGCCCGTATCGCCGCGGGCGGCACGGCCCACCACTTCGGCC
This sequence comes from Delftia sp. 11MD, assembly GCF_050907895.1. NCBI lineage: Bacteria > Pseudomonadati > Pseudomonadota > Betaproteobacteria > Burkholderiales > Comamonadaceae > Delftia > Delftia sp. 11MD. The sequence continues at coordinate 3,500,979 of NZ_CP194333.1, forward strand.
AGCCCATCGGAGCGGGCCAGCAGCGCCCTGGCCTCTTCCAGCAGCGCCAGCCCCGCCGCCGTGGGCCGCACGCCGCGCGGCAGGCGCTGCACCAACTCCACGCCCAATTCGTGCTCAAGGCCCTGCAGCAATCGCGTCAGCGGCGGCTGCTGCATGCCCAGGCGCTCGGCCGCGCGGGTGATGTGGCCTTCCTCGGCGATGGCGACAAAGGCGCGCAGTTGGCGAAGCTCGGGCACATCAATACTTTCAAGGTATGGGAAGGCTTCGATTGTGGCATTTGCAATCATGAATGGACGGATTTACGCTCGCGCCCCACAAGCACACCTACCTGAAAGGCAACACGATGACCTGGTCCGCAAAGCAGTACACAACGTTCGAGCAGGAACGCACCCGCCCCGTGCGCGACCTGGTGGCCGCCATTCCCGATCTGCCTGGCCGCGCCGTGCGGCTGGCCGTGGACCTGGGCTGCGGCCCCGGCAACTCCACCGAGGTCCTGGCCCAGCGCTTCCCCGGGGCCACCATGACGGGACTGGACAATTCCGAGGACATGCTGGATGCCGCACGCAAGCGGCTGCCGGGCACGGCCTTCTGCCTGGCCGACATCGCCACCTGGCAGCCCGACCAGCCGCAGGACGTGATCCTGGCCAATGCCTCGCTGCAGTGGCTGCCCGACCACCAGCAGCTTTACCCGCGCCTTGTCAGCCACCTGGCCCCCGGTGGCAGCCTGGCCGTGCAAACGCCGGACAACCTGGAAGAACCGGCCCACCGGCTGGCGCGCGAAGTGGCCGCCAGCGGCCCATGGGCTGCCACGATTGGCGATGTGCGCCACCCCGCACGTCACAGCGCGGACTTCTACTACGCCCTGCTTCGCCCGCACTGCAGCAACGTCGATGTCTGGCGCACCACCTACTTCCACCCGCTGGCGGGCGGCCATGCCGCGGTGGTTGAGTGGTTCAAGGGTTCGGCGCTGCGTCCCTTCGTCGCGCCGCTGGACGAGGAGCAAAAGGCCGGCTTCTACGCAGCGTATCTGCAGGCCATCTCCCAGGCCTACCCCGCGCTGGACGATGGCACGGTGCTGCTGCCCTTCCCCAGGCTGTTCATCGTGGCCAGCCGCTGAAGCAGCGCGCCTTCGGCCCTCAGCGCGCCGGATGCAACTCGATGAGATCCCACAGATTGCCGTAGAGGTCTTCGAACACGGCCACGGTGCCGTGGGGCTTGCGCTGGGGATCCTGCACAAAGCGCACGCCGCGCGAGCGGTAGGCTTCGAAGTCGCGCAGGCAGTCGTCGGTCTGCAGGAACAGGAACACGCGCCCGCCCGTCTGGTTACCCACGCGCGCGGCCTGTTCCTCATTCGTGGCACGGGCCAGCAGCAGGCGCACACCGCCGCCACCGGGGGCCACGGTAACCCAGCGCTTGCCCTCGGACAGGGCGGTGTCCTCGATCAGCACGAAGCCCAGCGCGCCCACATAAAAGCGCAGCGCCTCGTCATAGTCGCGCACGGCGACGCTCACCTGTCCTATCACCTGGGGCATGGAATCCTTTGCAGCAATGGTGCGGTCCTCGGACCACGGGGCCGCGAGGATAACGGAGCCCTGTCAATGCCCTGCCGCCCTGGCCCGTAAGCCCTGCGGCTGGCCCCACAATGGCGGCTTGCAATTGCCTCGTGAGGGACGGGAATCCATGCTGAATGCCTTGTGGCTGGGCTTTTTTCTGGTGGCGGCCGTGGCTGCGCTGGCGCAATGGCTGGTCGGCGGCCAGGCCGGGATTTTCTCGGCCATGGTGCAGGCGCTGTTTGCCATGGCCAGGCTGTCGGTCGAGGTCATGGTGCTGCTGTTCGGCACGCTGACGCTGTGGCTGGGCTTTCTGCGCATCGCAGAGAAGGCCGGCGTGGTGGAGTGGCTGGCGCGCGTGCTGGGCCCGTTGTTCGCCAGGCTCATGCCCGAGGTGCCGCGCGGCCATCCGGCCCTGGGCCTGATCACGCTGAACTTCGCGGCCAACGGGCTGGGACTGGACAACGCGGCCACGCCCATGGGCCTGAAGGCCATGCGCTCGCTGCAGGAGCTCAATCCCCGGCCCGACACCGCCACCAATGCGCAGATCCTGTTCCTGGTGCTCAATGCGTCGTCGCTGACCTTGCTGCCCGTGACCATCTTCATGTACCGCATGCAGCAGGGTGCGCCCGATCCCACCCTGGTCTTTCTACCGATCTTGCTGGCAACCTCGGCCTCGACCCTGGTCGGCCTGCTGGCCGTGGCCGCCGTGCAGAGGCTGCCGCTGTGGAGCCCCGTGGTGCTGGGCTATCTGCTGCCGCTGGGCCTGGCGCTGGCGGGCTTCATGGCCTTTCTGGCCACGCTGTCGGCGGCCGCACTGGCCCAGCTGTCATCGCTGCTGGGCAACCTGACGCTGTTTGCCCTGATCGTGCTGTTCGTCACCCTGGGCGCCTGGCGCAAGGTCGCGGTCTACGACAGCTTCATCGAGGGCGCCAAGGAAGGCTTTGACGTGGCCAAGGGCCTGCTGCCCTACCTGGTGGCCATGCTCTGCGCCGTGGGCGTGTTCCGCGCATCGGGCGCGCTGGAGTATGCGCTGTCGGGCATACGCTGGGTGGTCGATGCCATGGGCATGGACGCCCGCTTCGTGGACGCCCTGCCCACGGCCCTGGTCAAACCCTTCTCGGGCAGCGCGGCGCGCGCCATGCTGATCGAGACCATGCAGACCCAGGGCGTGGACAGCTTCGCCGCCCTGGTGGCCGCCACCATCCAGGGCAGCACCGAAACCACCTTCTACGTCCTGGCCGTCTACTTCGGCGCCGTGGGCATACAGCGTGCCCGCCACGCCGTGCCCTGCGCCCTCATCGCCGAACTGGCCGGCGTGGTGGCGGCCATCGTGGTCTGCTACAAGTTCTTTGGCTGAAGGCACAAATGGGCGCTGCGCCTGAAGCCGACGCGGTCCAAGGCGAGGAAGACCGAGCAAGTGCCTACGCCGGCCACCCCGCCGCGAGGGTGTCGCACCTCTCGGGAGAAGCCGCGCAGCGGCTCAGGGGGAACTAAAGTTCCGGCATGATCGCCTCGGCATAGTCATACAGCGCCCCCAGGATCTCCTCGCCGCGCTCGTCGGCAGTTTCCGATAGCTGATCGACCATGGCAAACATCTGCTCGGCCGTGCGTGCGCCGCCCTTGCCTTCGATCAGGCAGGCCGCGCAGTGCTGCAGCCAGCGCTGGCGCTCGGCCGGGTTCAGGCTGGCGGGAAAATTGCGGGCGCGGTAGCGGAACAGCAGCTCGGTCAGGCGTGCATCGTCGAAGCCCGTGCGGTCCAGCGCCAGCTCCTGCGCAGACAGGCTGCGCAGGTGGTTCAGGCGGCGCCGGTCCTCATTGCCCACGAAACCGCCGTACAGGTCCTGGTCGGCATCCAGCCCTTCCTGCGCAGGGCGCTGGTGAACGGCACGCCACAGCGCGCTCATGTCGGGCAGGTCCCGTGCAATGGCCGCATGGCCCATGCACTGCTCCACATCGATGCCCCATTGCGCGGCCATGGCCGGGCTCAGCGTCTTGAGGCTGCCGACCACCATGGGCGACTTGTTGACGTGGATGCTCTTGATGGGCAGGCGCTGCATGCCTTCGGGCAGGTCGGCCGCGCGCGAGAACAGGCGCAGGCGCAGCGTTTCCACGTCGATGGAGGCCAGCTCGGACGGGTCCTGCGCCAGATCCCAGCAGATGATCTCGTTCTTGTTGGTGGGGTGCGTGGCCAGCGGCCACATGACGGCGATGCAGCCGCGCTCGGGCCGGATCATGCCGCTGACGTGCAGGAAGGGCCTGGCATGCGCCGGCTCGGCCGGCAGGCCCATTTCCTGCAGCACCCGGTCCTTCTTGTGCAGCGAGAAGGCGAAGTCGAACAATCTGGGCTGGACCTTGCGGATCAGTCGGGCCAGCCCGATGGTGGCACGCACGTCGGACAGGGCGTCGTGCGCCTTCTCGTGCAGCAGGCCGTTGGCGCGGGCCAGGTCCTCGAGCTTGAAGCTTGGAGATCCATCCTCCTTTTTCGGCCAGACAATGCCTTCGGGGCGCAGCGCATAGACCATGCGCACCACGTCGAGCAGGTCCCAGCGCCCGCAGCCGTTTTGCCATTCGCGCGCATAGGGGTCGATGAGGTTGCGCCAGAACATGAAGCGCGTGATCTCGTCGTCAAAACGGATGGTGTTGTAGCCCACGCCCACGGTGCCGGCCTGGGCCAGTTCCGCCTCGATGCGGGCGGCGAACTGGGCCTCGGGCATGCCCTGCTCCAGGCATTGCTGGGGCGTGATGCCGGTGATCAGGCAGGACTGCGGATCGGGCAGGTAGTCGCCTGCCGGCTGGCAGTACCACATGACGGGCTCGCCGATTTCATTGAGTTCCGCATCGGTGCGGATGCCCGCGAATTGCGCGGGCCGGTCATAGCGCGGCTGGGCGCCGAAGGTCTCGTAGTCGTGCCAGAAGAAGGTATGGGCCATCGGGCGAGTATGCCTGCGAAAAAAGTGCGTCCGGACATCACAGCAAGGGTGAGCAAAGGCGCGCGCCGGAGTCGAACAGGCGCAGTGCGAAGCCCAGGTCGCGCTTGAAATGCACGCGCTGCGCCTGCTCCAGGTCCAGCTCGAACTGGCGCGCCAGGTCGCCATTGAGCTGGGGCCCGTAGGCGATGGCGCAGACTTCGTAGTTCAGGAAGAAGCTGCGGTAGTCGAAGTTGGCCGTGCCGATGATGGAGATGCTGCCGTCCACCACCAGCGTCTTGGAGTGCAGCATGCGCGCCTTGTATTCGTAGACGCGCACGCCGCAGCGGATCAGTTCGTCGTAGTAGGAGCGCGCGGCCGCCGTGACCAGGGCCGAATCGGAGCGGCGCGGCACCAGCAGCTGCACATCCACGCCGCGCAGCGAGGCATTGGTGAGCGCGGCCAGCGCGGCCTCCGTGGGAACGAAGTACGGCGTGGTCAGCCAGACACGCTCCTCGGCCGCGTTGATGGCCGCAAGATGGGCGCGGTAGATGGCCTGCAGGCCGTTGTCGGGGCCGGAGGTGATGATCTGCACGGGCAGCGGGCCCTCGGGCGCGTCCGGCAGCAGCAGGTCGATGTCGGCGGGCTCGCTCTTGGGGTCCTTTTCGAGGGCGTAGGCCCAGTCCTCGAGGAACACGGTCTGCAGCCAGTTGACGATGGCGCCCTCCAGGCGCAGGTGCACGTCGTGGTAGGCATCGGGCATGACACGCGCGTTCTCTTCGTCGGTCACGTTGACGCCGCCCGTGAAGCCCACCTTGCCGTCGCACACCAGGATCTTGCGGTGGGTGCGGAAGTTGATGACCGGGCGCAGCCGCCGGCCGATCTTGGTGCCATGGAACAGCGCGACCTCGGCGCCCGCATCCTCCAGCGGCTGCAGAAAGCGCCGCCCCAGCTTCTTGGAGCCCAGGGCATCCACCAGCAGGCGCACCTGTATGCCTGCGCGGGCCCGCTGTATGAGCAGGTCGCGCAGGGCCGTGCCGGTCTGGTCGGGCTCGAAGATGTAGTACTCGAGGTGGATGTGGTGGCGCGCGGCATTCACCGCGTCGATGATGGCGTCGAAGGTGGCCGCGCCACCGACCAGCAGCCGCAGGTCGGTGGCCGTGCTCACCGGAAAGTCGCTGGTGGCGGCCACCAGTCGCGCGACCTGGTGCAGGCGCTCGGGACTGCCGGGCATGCGCTCGCGCAGCCGCTGCACGCCCGAGCGCACGCGCGATGTCTTGCGCGCGCGCAGCCGCTTGATGCGCTGGCGCTTGAGCCGCTGCGGGCCGAAGAAATAGTAGATGGCCAGCCCGCCCACGGGAATCGCCGCCATGGACAGCAGCCAGCTCAGCGTGGCCACGGGCGCGCTGCGCTGCAAAAGGATCCACACCGCGACGATCACCACATAGACCGACCAGGTCACCGACAGCAGCAGCAGCGCATTCTCATGGGTCAGGTACTGACGAAGCCACTCCACAAAGACTCCTTCGGGCGGATCAAAGAAAAAGCCGGCAGCCCGGGGGGCTGTCGGCTTGCGCGATGGGCATCAGGCGATGCACATCAGTCGGCGGTGGCCTCTTTGGGCTCGGCCGGCTCGGAAGCCGGATCCTGCCTGGGCTGGGGCGTGATGTCGAGCCTGACCTCGCCCTTGTCGGCATCGTCGGCGTCGGCCACCCAGTCCACTTCCAGGCGGCCACCGTCGACCAGCTGCCCGAACAGCAGCTCGTCGGCCAGCGAGCGCCGGATGGTGTCCTGGATCAGGCGCTGCATGGGACGGGCGCCCATGAGCGGATCGAAGCCCTTCCTGGCCAGGTGCTTGCGCAGCGCGTCGGTAAAGGTGACCTCCACGCGCTTTTCGGCAAGCTGCTGCTCCAGTTGCAGCAGGAACTTGTCGACCACGCGCAGGATGACCTGCTCGTCCAGCGGCTTGAAGCTGACGATGGCGTCCAGACGGTTGCGGAACTCCGGCGTGAACAGGCGCTTGATGTCGCCCATTTCGTCGCCGGCCTGGCGCGGGTTGGTGAAGCCGATCGAGGCCTTGTTGATGGTCTCTGCACCCGCGTTCGTGGTCATGATGAGGATCACGTTGCGGAAGTCGGCCTTGCGCCCGTTGTTGTCCGTCAGCGTGCCGTGGTCCATGACCTGCAGCAGCACGTTGAAGATGTCCGGATGCGCCTTCTCGATTTCGTCGAGCAGCAGCACCGAATGCGGCTTCTTGGTCACGGCCTCGGTCAGCAGGCCGCCCTGGTCAAAGCCCACATAGCCCGGAGGCGCGCCGATCAGGCGGCTGACGGCATGGCGCTCCATGTACTCCGACATGTCGAAGCGGATCAGGTCCACTCCGAGGATGTAGGCCAGCTGCTTGGCAGCTTCCGTCTTGCCCACGCCGGTGGGGCCCGAGAACAGGAAGGAGCCGATCGGCTTGTCCGGCTTGCCCAGGCCCGAGCGCGCCATCTTGACCGAGGAGGCCAGCGCTTCAAGCGCCTTGTCCTGGCCGAAGACCACGCTCTTGAGGTCGCGCTCCAGCGTCTGCAGCTTGCTGCGGTCGTCGTTGGACACGTTGGCAGGCGGAATGCGCGCGATCTTGGCCACGATGGCCTCGATCTCGGCCTTGTCGATGGTCTGCTTGCGCTGCTCCACCGGAATGATGCGCTGCGCGGCGCCGGCCTCGTCGATCACGTCGATGGCCTTGTCGGGCAGGTGGCGGTCATTGATGTACTTGGCCGACAGCTCGGCCGCAGCCTGCAGGGCGGCGGCGGCGTACTGCACGCTGTGGTGCTCCTCGAAGCGCGACTTCAGGCCCTTGAGGATGTCAACGGTCTCGGCCACCGTGGGCTCGACCACATCCACCTTCTGGAAGCGCCGCGACAGGGCCGCGTCCTTCTCGAAGATGCCGCGGTACTCGGTGAACGTGGTGGCGCCGATGCACTTGAGCTGGCCGCTGGACAGCGCCGGCTTGAGCAGGTTGGACGCGTCCAGCGTGCCGCCCGAAGCGGCGCCCGCGCCGATCAGCGTGTGGATCTCGTCGATGAACAGGATGGCGTTGGGCTTGTCCTTCAGCGACTTGAGCACGCCCTTGAGGCGCTGCTCGAAATCGCCACGGTACTTGGTGCCTGCCAGCAGCGCGCCCATGTCCAGCGAATAGACCACGGCCTCGGTCAGCACCTCGGGCACCTTGCCTTCGGTGATGCGCCAGGCCAGGCCCTCGGCGATCGCGGTCTTGCCCACGCCGGCCTCGCCGACCAGCAGCGGGTTGTTCTTGCGGCGGCGGCACAGGATCTGGATGGTGCGCTCGACCTCGTAGTCGCGCCCGATCAGCGGATCGATCTTGCCGTCCTTGGCCGCCTGGTTGAGGTTCAGCGTGAACTGCTCCAGGGGCGAGGCCTTTTCGTTGCGTTCGCCACCGGCACCCTCTTCGGATTCCGCAGGGTTCTCCGCCTTCGCAGGCTCGGGCGGCTCGCCCTTCTTGATGCCGTGGGCGATGAAATTGACAACGTCCAGGCGCGTCACGCCCTGCTGGTGCAGGTAGTAGACGGCATGCGAGTCCTTTTCACCGAAGATGGCCACGAGCACGTTGGCGCCCGTGACTTCCTTCTTGCCGTTGCCGGTCGATTGCACATGCATGATGGCGCGCTGAATCACACGCTGGAAACCCAGCGTGGGCTGCGTGTCCACTTCGTCGGTGCCCGCGACCTGGGGCGTGTTGTCCTTGATGAAGTTGGACAGGGCCGAGCGCAGGTCATCGATGTTGGCTGAGCAGGCGCGCAGCACTTCCGCTGCACTGGGGTTGTCCAGCAGGGCCAGCAGCAGGTGTTCCACGGTGATGAACTCGTGGCGCTGCTGGCGTGCTTCGACAAAGGCCATGTGCAAGCTGACTTCCAGTTCCTGGGCGATCATTGATGACTCCTTTTCGCTTGCTGGGGATTATTGACTGCAACCATAAATCAGGGCGGCCCGGGTTTATTCAACAGGCTCGAACATGGCCTGCAACGGATGGCCCGCTTTCTGGGCGGCCTGCAGCACCTGCTCGACCTTGGTGGCCGCCACATCGCGCGAGTACACGCCGCAGACGCCGCGGCCGTCGAGATGGATCTTGAGCATGATCTGGGTGGCCGTTTCGCGGTCCTTGCCGAAGAGTTCCTGCAGGACGATGATGACGAATTCCATGGGCGTGAAGTCATCGTTGAGCATCACGACCTGGTACATCTGCGGCGGCTGCACGCGCTGGCGCCGCCGCTCCAGCACCACGGCGCCGTCGTCATCGGACACGGGCCGCACTGTGGGAATGGCAGGAGGGGTCGAAGGGGGTTGGGTTGCCATGAAAATCATTCTAGCCATCGGAGCCACTGTTTTCCGGAAGGGATATGCGAGGCGTGCCTGAAGAATTCAAGCGCGGCGCCTGCCCGGCCTGGCCAGCACGCACCAAAGCAGTGCCTGCTTGCCGCCAACGGGCGCTGCACCACCTTGCGCGTCATTCGTAGACCACCTTGACCTGGGCGCTGCCCGCCTGGGCATACCAGGCGGCCAGGGCCGCGTCGCTGGGATAGAAGCGACTGCCATCGCCCAGGGCCAGCTCGCAGCTGGCCGAGCCGCGCTCGTCCTCGCAGACCAGTCCCAGGCGCACTTTCATGCCGCGCTGCAGCTCGCCATGCTCGCCCTGCTCCACCACGGCGGGAAACTGGCGCAGCAGGCCGACCACGTCGGGCATCTTCTCGCCCACGCTGACCTGCAGGTAGCGCGCGAAGCGGCAGCGCGCATCGGCCAGGTTGAACAGCTGCTGTGCCTTCATGCGCAGGCCACCGCTGAAGTGGTCCAGCTGCAGGCGCCCGGTGATGACGACGAATTCGTCGTCCTTGAGCAGATCGCGATAGGTATTGAGCGTGTTCTCGTCCACCGAGGCCTCGATCACGCCCGAGCCGTCATCGATCTTGAACAGGCCCAGCCGCCCGCGCTGGCCGTTGATGGCGCGGAAGTCGCTGATGATGCCGGCCAGGGTCTGGGGCTCGCGGCTGTCGCGCAGCTCGGCCAGCGGCGTGCGCACGAAGCGGCGCACCTCCTTTTCGACCTCGTCGAACAGATGGCCCGACAGGTAAAAGCCCACGGCGGTCTTTTCCTGGGTCAGCCTCTCCTTCACGCCCCAGGGCAAGGCATCGGCCAGGGGCGGCTCCTGGGTGCTGGAGCCCACGGCGTCCTCGCCCATCATGTCGAACAGCCCGCCCTGGTTGGCATTGGCCAGCGTCTTGTTGGCGAACTCGAAGGCATGGTCGATGGAGGCCACCAGGGCCGCGCGGTTCAGTTCGATGGCATCGAAGGCACCGCCCTTGATCAGGGCTTCCAGCGTGCGCTTGTTCAGGCGCGTGCGGTCCACGCGCACGCAGAAGTCGGCCAGGCTCTTGAACGGCCCCTTGTCGGCGCCGCGCGGGCCCACGCCACGGCCTTCACGGGCCGCGATGATGGCCTCGATGGCCTGCTGGCCCGTGCCCTTGATGGCACCCAGGCCATAGCGTATGACCTTGTCGGTGACGGGCTCGAAGCGGTACATGCCGCGGTTGACATCCGGCGGCTCGAAGCTGATGCCCATCTTGAGCGCGTCTTCGTACAGCACCTTGAGCTTGTCGGTGTTGTCCATTTCCACGGTCATGTTCCCGCAGTAGAACTCGGCCGTGTAGTGCACCTTCAGCCAGGCCGTGTGATAGGCCAGCAGCGAGTAGGCGGCGGCGTGCGACTTGTTGAAGCCGTAGCCCGCGAACTTCTCCATCAGGTCGAAGACCTCGTCGGCCTTTTCCTCGCTGATGCCCTGCTTGGCCGCGCCCTCGCGGAAGATCCCGCGGTGCATGACCATTTCCTCGACCTTCTTCTTGCCCATGGCACGGCGCAAGAGGTCGGCGCCGCCCAGCGAGTAGCCGCCCAGCACCTGGGCGGTCTGCATCACCTGCTCCTGGTAGACCATGATCCCGTAGGTTTCGGCCAGCACCTTTTCGACCAGCGGATGCGGATACTCCACCACTTCCTTGCCGTGCTTGCGCGCCACGAAGCTGGGAATCAGGTCCATGGGTCCCGGGCGGTACAGGGCGTTCAGGGCGATCAGGTCTTCCAGCCGGCTGGGCTTGGCGTCGCGCAACATGCCCTGCATGCCGCGCGATTCAAACTGGAACACGGCCTCGGTCTTGCCCTCGGAAAACAGCTGGTAGGTGCGCGCATCGTCCAGCGGGATGTTCTCGAATGCGAAGTTCTCCTGGCCCTTGTGGCGCTTGATGATGAACTCGCGCGCAATCTCCAGGATGGTCAGCGTGGCCAGGCCCAGAAAGTCGAACTTCACCAGGCCCACGGCCTCCACATCGTCCTTGTCGTACATGGCCACGGCCGAGTCGCTGCCCGGCTGCTGGTACAGCGGGCAGAAATCGGCCAGCTTGCCCGGGGCAATCACCACGCCGCCCGCGTGCATGCCAATGTTGCGTGTCATGCCTTCGAGCTTCTGGGCCATTTCAATCAGTGTCTTGACGTCTTCTTCTTTGTCGATGCGCTCGGCCAACATGGGCTCGGCCTCGATGGCGTAGGTGTACTTGTCGCCCTCCTTCTTGGGGTTGGGCGGGTACTTGAGCGTGACGTGCAGGCCAGGCTTGTTGGGAATGAGCTTGGAGATGCCATCGCAGAAGGTGTAGCTCATGTCCAGCACGCGGCCCACGTCGCGGATGGCCGCGCGCGCGGCCATGGTGCCGAAGGTGGCGATCTGGCTGACGGCGTCGCGGCCGTACAGCTGCTTCACATAGTCGATGACGCGGTCGCGGTTGGCCTGGCAGAAGTCCACGTCGAAGTCGGGCATGGACACACGCTCGGGATTGAGGAAACGCTCGAACAGCAGGTTGTATTCCAGCGGGTCCAGGTCCGTGATCTTGAGCACGTAGGCCACCAGCGAGCCGGCGCCCGATCCGCGGCCCGGACCCACGGGACAGCCGTTGAGCTTGGCCCACTTGATGAAGTCGCCCACGATGAGGAAGTAGCCCGGAAAGCCCATCTTGAGGATGGTGCCGATCTCGAACTCCAGTCGCTCGACATAGCGTTCGCGCTGGGCCTCGCGCTTGGCGGGGTCGGGATAGAGATGGACCAGGCGTTCCTCCAGTCCCGCAAAGGACTCCTGGCGGAAGAACTCGTCCATGGTCATGCCTTCGGGCACGGGGAAGTTGGGCAGCTGCGGCTTGCCCAGCACCAGCGTCAGGCTGCAGCGACGCGCGATTTCCACGGTGTTGGCGATGGCGCTGGGAATGTCGGCGAACAGCGCCTGCATCTGCGCGACGGTCTTGAAATGCTGGTCGCGCGTGAAGCGGCGCACACGCTTGGGGTTGGCCAGGATCTCGCCCTCGGCGATGCACACGCGCGCCTCGTGCGCTTCGTAGTCGTCGGGGCCGAAGAACTGTATGGGGTGCGTGGCGACCACGGGCAGGTTCAGGCGATCGGCCAGTTGCACGGCGGCCAGCACATGGGCTTCGTCGTCAGGCCGGCCTGCGCGCTGCAGCTCGATGAAGAAGCGGTGCGGGAACATGCTCGCCAGCCGCTGGGCGACGGCTGCTGCGCCGGCCTCGTCACCGCGCATCAGTGCCTGGCCCACCGGGCCGGCCTGGGCGCCGGCCAGCACGATCAGGCCTTCGCCCAGCTCCTGCAGCCAGGCCCATGTGTGCACGGCCTGGCCCTTGACCACATTGCGGGTCCAGCCCCGGGCCAGCAGCTCGGACAGGTTGTGGTAGCCCAGCGGGCTTTGCACCAGCACGATGATGCGCGAGATCGCGGCGCCGTTTTCGCCCTCGATCTGGATTTCCGCGCCCAGCACGGGCTTGACGCCCTTGGCCCGGCCTTCGCGATAGAACTTGACGCCGCCAAACAGGTTGTTGAAGTCTGTGACGGCCAGTGCGACCTGCCCATCCTCGGCGGCGGCCTTGACGATGGCGTTGATGCGGTTGGTTCCGTCCACGACGGAAAATTCGGTGTGCAGGCGCAAATGGACAAACATATGGGCGCCATTGTAGAAAGCTCCGCAATGCCGGGACCCGTTCGCGGCCATGCCTTTGCCGCCGCCCCCGCCTGCGGGGCGGGCATCGCAGGCCGTTACAATGCCTCGGCCCGGTTGCGGGAAAATCAGGCTTCATGCGGCCCCTCAGCGCGGCCCGCGTCCCTGCCCGCCAACCCTCTCACCGCCCTTCGATTGCCCGAGAAACGTCCACCATGCAGCGTATTCCCCTGTCCATCGTTCCCGCCGTGCTGGTCGCAGGCGTCCTGACAGCCTGCTCCAGTACGCAACAAGACCCTACTGCCAAGTGGACCCCGGACCGCATCTATACCGAGGCGCGCGACGAAGCCGCGTCCGGTGCGTTCGACAAGGCCGTTCCGCTGTTCGAGAAGCTCGAAGGCCGTGCCGCCGGCACGCCCCTGGCCCAGCAGGCCCAGCTCGACAAGGCCTATGCCCAGTACAAGAGCGGCGACAAGGTCCAGGCCACGGCCACGCTGGACCGCTTCCTGAAGCTGCACCCGGCCAGCCCCGCCACCGACTACGCCCTGTACCTCAAGGGCCTGGTCAACTTCAATGACAACCTGGGCATGTTCTCCTGGCTGTCGCGCCAGGATCTGTCCGAGCGCGACCAGAAGGCCGCCAAGGACTCCTTCGAGTCATTCCGCGAGCTGGTGACGCGCTTCCCCGAGTCGCGCTACGCCGAAGACTCGCGGCTGCGCATGCAGTACATCGTCAACTCGCTGGCGCAGTACGAAGTCCATGTGGCCCGCTACTACTACGGACGCGGCGCCTACGTGGCCGCCATCGCACGTGCGCAGACCGCCGTCAAGGACTACCAGGGCGTGCCCGCCGTGCGCGAGGCCATGCAGATCCTGGTGAACTCATACGATGCACTGGGCATGACCCAGCTGCGTGACGATGCGCAGCGCGTGCTGACCGCCTCGTACGGCCAGGACGCCGACAAGGACGTCACGGCAAAGCAGAAGTCGTGGTGGAAACTGTGGTGACCTGCGGCGCAGGCTGCGCCAGCGCCTGCAGGGCCTGAACAAAGGCCGCCTCGTCCTCCAGGGTCCGCATGGGCGGCAGCGCAGCGCGCAGCCGCCGCCCATAACCCTTGGCGGTCAATCTGGGATCGCAGACCACAAGCACGCCGCGATCCGTCTCGCGCCGGATGAGGCGCCCGGCGCCCTGCTTGAGCGCCATCGCGGCCTCGGGCAGCATGTAGTCGGCAAAGGCCTGCCGGCCCACGGATTCCAGACTGCGCGAACGCGCCTCGACCAGCGGATCGTCGGGCGGCGGAAACGGCAGCTTGTCGATGACCACCAGCTGCAGCGCATCGCCAGGCAGGTCCACCCCTTCCCAGAAAGTGGCCGATGCCACGAGAATGCAGCCGCGCCCCGCGCTGGCGCCCTTGCCTTCGCCCGCTGCAACAAAGCGCTCGATCAAGGTCAGCTTGGGCGCCTGCCCCTGGACCAGCACATCGAGTTCACCGAACAGCCCCAGCGACTGCTGCAGCGTGTCGCCTATGGCGTGCAGGGCACGCAGCGTGGTGGTCAGCACCAGGGTGCGGCCGCCCAGGCGCTGGGCCGCATCCAGCGCCAGGCGTGCCACCTCGGCGCTGTGGGCCGGGCTTCCTGCCTCGGCAAAAGGCCGCGGCACATAAAGCGCCGCCTGCCGCGCATAGTCGAAGGGGCTGTCCACGCGCAGCACCTGGGCCTCTCGCAGTCCGCAGGGCTCGGTGAACCAGCTCAGCCGCTCGTCGTCGCCCAGCGTGGCAGAGGTGAAGATCCAGGCGGTGCCCGCTGGCGGCTCGTACGCGGCGGTGGGTGCGTTTTCCTGCGGCTCGGCGTCTTGCCCGCTTCCTTCCTGATGCTCTTGCTCTTGCGTCGGACCCAGCAGCCGCGTGCGCATGATGTGTGCAATGGTCAGCGGAGACTCCAGCATGCGCATCTGCTGGCTACCCAATTCCAGCCAGCGCACCGTGTCTTGCACGGCCGCCGCCGCGAAGGTGGCCAGGCGCCGCAGCAGTTCGCTGCCGCGCTCGAGCAGCCTGCGCAGTTCGGGATCGCTGACCTGCAATTGCACCAGCGGCTCCACCAGCGCCCGCAGGCTGCGCCCCAGCGTGACCAGGGCCGTGCGCCAGCTCTGGGCGTCCAGTCCCTGCGGCGTCACGCCCTGCCAGGACAGACGTCCGCCCACAGGGGGCTTGCCTGCGGCCAGGCGCAGCTCGCGCAGTGCCTGCTCCACACGCGCCGAGAGCATCATCCAGTCGGCCATGCCGCGTGCCAGTTCCTGGCCGGCGCGCAGCACATCGCGGGCATAGCCCGTCAATTGCTGGCCCGACAGGCTCAGGCCAGCGAACTGCACGCCGGTGTCGTTGAGCTGGTGGGCCTCGTCCACCACCACCACGCCCGCGCTGGGCAGCAGTTGGGCCACACCCGAATCGCGCACGTCGAGGTCGGCAAACATCAGATGGTGGTTGATGACCACCACGTCGGCGTCCAGCGCGGTGCGGCGGGCCACGTTGACATGGCAGTCCTGCCAGTGCGGGCAGTCCGAGCCCAGGCAGTTGTCGCGCGTGGAGGTGACCAGGGGCAGCGCGGGCGAGCGCTCGTCCAGCGCGGGCAGCTCGCCCAGGTCACCTGTGCGCGTGGTGCGCGCCCAGCGCTCGACCAGGGCCACGCTGCGCAGCACCTGCGGGTCCTGCGGCGCCGTGCGGCCCTGGCGCACGCGCTCCAGCCGCTCCAGGCACAGGTAGGCGCTGCGCCCCTTGAGGCGCGCCATGCGCAGCGGCATGCCCAGGGCGGCCACCAGACGCGGCAGATCCCGTGCGAACAATTGATCCTGCAGCGCACGCGTGGCCGTGGACACCAGCACGCGCTGGCCGCTGAGCAGGGCCGGCACCAGATAGGCATAGGTCTTGCCCACGCCCGTGCCGGCCTCCACGACCAGGGTCTGGCGCTCTTCGATGGCCTGGGCCACGGCCAGGGCCATGCGGGTCTGGCCTTCACGCGGCAGGAACTGCGCCTCGGCGCGCGACAGCAGGCCTTGCGGGGCGAAGGCCGCCTGCACGGCGGCGGTCAGGGAATGCACAGGACAGGTCCGGTTGTTGAAAAAGACAGCGCCACGGGAGCCGGGCGAGCCGGCACCGGGGGCAGCGCTCCGATAATATGCGCCATGCCACTGGTGTGCCCATCCACCGCCCCAAGAGCCCACCAAACCAGAGACCATGCAGCCAGCGTACCGACTCCAAGCCGCCACAGGCATCCATCGCGGTGACAGGCAATACCAGCAAGACCAGGTGATGCTCATGGCCCACCCGTATGTCCACGGCTGCCTGCTGGGCGTTCTGGCCGACGGCATGGGCGGGCGCAGCGGCGGGCGCAAGGCCTCCGACCAGGTCATGCTCACGGCGCGCCAGCTGTTCGAGCGCTTCGAGCCGGGCAAGGAGGACTGCACAGCGCTGCTGGAGAGCATCGTGCGCGAGTCGCACACGGTGATCCGTCTGACCGCCATTTCGGCCGAGCAGGAGCCGCACAGCACCATCGCCGCCTTCGTCCTGCTGCCCCAGGGCCGCTGCCACTGGGTGCATTCGGGCGATTCGCGCATCTACCACTACCAGGACGCGACCATGGTCCACCGCACCAAGGACCATTCCTATGTGCAGTCGCTGGTGGACCGGGGAGAGCTCACCGAATTCGAGGCCCATGTGCACCCCAAGTCCAACATCCTGCTGGGCTGCCTGGGCACCGAGGCCGAACCGCCCATGAGCCACCATGTGATCGAGCGCGTGTATCCGGGCACCACCCTCATGGCCTGCAGCGATGGCGTCTGGCACTACTACACGGCCGAGGAACTGGGCACCGTGCTCAACGCGCTCACTCCGCGCGAGGCCACGGAGTTCCTCATCGACAAGGCCCGCGTGCGCGCCCAGGGCGGGGGCGACAACCTGTCCTTGGTGGTGCTCAAGCTCGAGGCGCTGGAGTCGGCCCAGACGGCTTGAACCGGGGTTGGAGCATCCAGGCCCTCACGCCAGCCCCCACCCGGTTGGCCTGTTGGCGCGTGGCAGAGAAAAAAAGGATCAGGGAGCAGGCGGCACCGGCAGCGGCGCAGCCTGGGGACCGCGCTCGCGGGCCGCTTCGGCGGCACGGGCCTTGCGCTCGGCCGCTTCCTTCTGCTTGGCTTCGAACTGCGCACGCGATGCCGCGCGCCGCTCCTGCTCCTGGGCGGACTGGCGCTGCTCCATCTGGGCCTGCCGTTCGCGCTGGTGGCTGGCCTGCTGGGCGGCGCGCTGCTGCGCCTCCTGGGCGCGCTGCGCGCGCAGGGCCTGGGTATCGCGCTGCACGGCCGGCGGCCGTTCCTTGGCCTCCATGGTGGAGGCTGCCTTCTGCGCCTTCTTGGCCTCGATGTCTTCCAGGCGCTGGACGGCGCGCTCCTTGCGCTCCTCGTCGTTGATCTGAAGCTCGCGTTCGCGCAGCGGACGATCCTGCTCACGGGCCTCTTCGCGCGCCTGCTTGAGGCAGTCTTCCACGGCAAAGCGCTGGTAGCACTCGGACTCCAGGGCCGTGCGCCGGCGCTCGATGACGGCGCGCTGGGCTGCGATGTCGGCACGCGCGGCCTTGCGTTCGGCCTGGGCCTGCCTGGCCGCCTGGCCAGGCTCCCGCGCGGCATCGGCCGCCACGGCCGGGCCCGCCAAGGCCAGGCAGGCCAGCGCGGCGCCCAAAGGAACGGGCAGTTTCTTCACAAGGACAAAAGCAGAGGTGGGCAGTTTCAGCATGTACAGGTCCGGCAAACGACGCCAGGCGCGGCCACCTGCCTCAGGTCAGGCTGGTATCCACCACGCGGCGCTCCAGCGCCAGGAATTCCTTGGACTGCATCTCGTTCAGGCGCGAGACGGTACGGGGGAACTCATGGGCCAGCGGGCCCTCAGTGTAAAGCTGCTCGGGCGGCACGGCGGCCGAGATGACCAGCTTGACCCTGCGGTCGTACAGCACGTCCACCAGCCAGGTGAAGCGCCGCGCGGGCGACGCCATGTTGACCGGCATATAGGGCACATCGGACAGCAGCACGGTATGGAACTGGCTTGCGATCTCCAGGTAGTCGTTCTGCGAGCGCGGGCCGCCGCACAGCTCGCGGAAGTCGAACCAGACCACGCCACCGGCGCGGCGGCGCGCACGGATCTCGCGCGCCTCGATGTGCAGCACCGGGTCCTCGTCCTTGACCTCGGCCAGCTTGTCGAAGGTCTCGGTCATGGCCGCATCGGCCTCGGCACCCAGCGGCGTGTGGTAGAGCCTGGCGTTTTCCAGCGTGCGGCGGCGGTAGTCCGTGCCGTTGTCCACGTTGACGACTTCCATGCGCTCGTTGAGCAGGTCGATGGCCGGCAGGATGCGGTCGCGGTGCAGGCCGCCCGGGTACAGCTCGTCGGGCTTGAAGTTGGAGGTGGTGACAAAGCCCACGCCGTTGGCGAACAGCGACACCAGCAGCCGGTGCAGGATCATCGCGTCCGTGATGTCGGCCACGTGGAATTCATCGAAGCAGATCAGCTTGTACTTCTTGGAGATGCGCGCACCCAGCACGTCCAGCGGGTTCTGGGTGCCCTGCAGCACGGCGAGTTCACGGTGGACCTCGCGCATGAATTCATGGAAATGCAGGCGCACCTTGCGCCTGAGCGGCACGGCGTTGAAGAAGCAATCCATGAGAAAGCTCTTGCCGCGCCCCACCCCGCCGTACATGTAGACGCCACGGGGGATCTCGGGATGGTTGATGAGCTTCTTGAAGGCGTTGGAGCGGCGCTGGCGGTAGACCGTCCAGTCGTCGGCACAGCGCTGCAGCGCCTCGACGGCGCGCAGTTGCGCAGGATCACTGTGAAAGCCCTTGGCTACCAGTTCGGCCTCGTAGGCCTCTCGCACTGAAACGCTCATGCAGCATCAACCATTTGCTATGTATTCAGAAGCTGAAAGCGCTTGCAGAGCAAGCGCTTTCAGGTCTCGGATTGGCTAGATGGCTAGCCTGGCACTCAGAAGTTCAGCGTACGCTTGTCGACTGCCAGGGCAGCCTCCTTGGTGGCTTCGGACAGCGAGGGGTGGGCATGGCAGATGCGGGCGATGTCTTCGCTCGATGCCTTGAACTCCATGGCAACCACGGCTTCGGAGATCAGCTCCGAGACCATGGGGCCGACCATGTGCACGCCCAGGATCTCGTCGGTTTCGGCATCGGCCAGGAACTTGACCATGCCCGTGGTGTCGCCCAGGGCGCGCGCACGGCCGTTGGCCAGGAAGGGGAAGGTGCCGGCCTTGTACTTGACGCCCTGCTCCTTCAGTTGCTGCTCGGTGCGGCCCACCCAGGCGATTTCGGGGCTGGTGTAGATCACCCAGGGGATGGTGCCGAAGTTCACATGGCCATGCTGGCCGGCGATGCGCTCGGCCACGGCCACGGCCTCTTCCTCGGCCTTGTGCGCCAGCATCGGGCCGCGCACCACGTCGCCCACGGCCCAGACGCCGGGCAGGCTGGTCTTGCAGTCGTCATCGACCACGATGCAGCCGCGCTCGTCCAGGGCCAGGCCCACCGCCTCGGCATTGAGGCCGGCGGTGTTGGCCGTGCGGCCAATGGAGATGATGAGCTTGTCAGCCTCCAGCGCCTGGGCTTCACCCTTGGCGTTGGTGTAGGCGATGGACACGCCCTTCTTGCCGGACTTGACTTCGCCGATCTTCACGCCCAGCTCGATCTTCAGGCCCTGCTTGTCGAAGGCCTTCTTGGCTTCCTTGGCGATCTGCTCGTCCACGGCGGGCAGGAACTTGTCCATGCCTTCGAGCACGATGACTTCGGTGCCAAGACGGCGCCATACCGAGCCCATTTCCAGGCCGATCACGCCGGCGCCGATCAGGGCCAGCTTCTTGGGGGCCTTGCCCAGGCGCAGGGCGCCGTCGTTGGACAGGATGTTCTCTTCATCGAAGGGCACGCCGGGCAGAGCGCGGGCGTTGGAGCCGGTGGCCACCACGATCTGCTTGCCCGTCAGCACTTCCTCTTCCTTGCCGGCGACCTTGATCTCGTAGCCGCCTTCGACGGCCTTGACGAAGGAACCACGGCCGTGGAAGAACGTGACCTTGTTCTTCTTGAACAGGTACAGGATGCCGTCGTTGTTCTGCTTCACGACCGCATCCTTGCGGGCGATCATCTTGGCCACGTCCATCTCGACCTTGCCGGTGGAGATGCCATGGTCGGCAAAGTGCAGGTTGGCGTGCTCGAAGTGCTCGGACGACTGCAGCAGGGCCTTGGAGGGAATGCAGCCCACGTTGGTGCAGGTGCCGCCCGGAGCGGCGCCGCCGGCGGCGTTCTTCCACTCGTCGATACAGGCCACGTTGAAGCCCAGTTGCGCGGCACGGATGGCGGCGATGTAGCCGCCAGGGCCCGCGCCGATGACGATGACGTCGAATTGCTTGCTCATTTCAGGAATCTCTTGTCTGTGATGCATGAAAAAACCCACCGCAGGGCGCGCGGCCAAGGGTGGGTTTTCGTCGTGTCGAACCCTGTGGAATTACAGGTCGAACAGCAGGCGCGAAGGATCTTCCAGCGCGTCCTTCATGGCCACCAGGCCCAGCACGGCTTCGCGGCCGTCGATGATGCGGTGGTCATAGGACATGGCCAGATAGTTCATCGGGCGCACCACGACCTGGCCGTTCTCGACCATGGCACGGTCCTTGGTGGCGTGCACGCCCAGGATGGCCGACTGGGGCGGGTTGATGATGGGGGTGGACATCATCGAGCCGAAGGTGCCGCCATTGGAGATGGAGAAGGTGCCGCCGGTCATTTCTTCAATGCCCAGCTTGCCTTCGGCAGCCTTCTTGCCGAATTCGGCAATCTTCTTTTCGATGTCGGCGAAGCTCATCTGGTCTGCATTGCGCAGGATGGGCACCACCAGGCCACGGGGCGAACCCACGGCGATACCGATGTCGAAGTAGCCGTGGTAGACGATGTCGTTGCCGTCCACGGATGCGTTGAGCACCGGGTACTTCTTCAGGGCGTGCACGGCCGCCTTGACGAAGAAGGACATGAAGCCCAGCTTGGTGCCGTGTTCCTTGGTGAAGGCGTCCTGGAACTTCTTGCGCAGATCCATCACCGGGGCCATGTTCACTTCATTGAACGTGGTCAGGATGGCGTTGGTGGACTGCGACTGCAGCAGACGCTCGGCCACGCGGGCACGCAGGCGGCTCATGGGCACGCGCTGCTCGGGGCGGCCGCTGAGGTCTTCCTTGGCAGCGGGAGCCGACACCTGGGGCAGCGCCTTGGTGGGCACGCCGGTGGGGATGACGGCAGCGGTGGACTGCACGCCGCCCTTGACGGCGGCCAGGGCGTCGCCCTTGGTCACGCGGCCATCCTTGCCGGAGCCAGCCACGTTGGCGGCCGACAGGTTGTTCTCGGCCAGCAGCTTGGCAGCGGCGGGCATGGCGACATCGCCCTTGCTGCCGCCAGTGGCAGCAGCAGCGGCGGGAGCAGCAGCAGGCGCTGCGGCAGCGGGAGCGGCGGCTGCGGCAGGAGCAGCAGCGGCCACACCGGCCACGCCTTCGGTGTCGATCTTGGCGATCAGTTGCTCGGCCACCACGGTGGCGCCGTCACCTTGCACGATCTCGGCCAGCACGCCAGCGGCGGGCGCGGGCACTTCGAGCACGACCTTGTCGGTTTCGATCTCGATGAGGATCTCATCGACTGCAACCGCTTCGCCGGCCTTCTTCTTCCAGGTCAGCATGGTGGCCTCAGCGATGGACTCGGACAGCTGGGGAACTTTGACTTCAACGATAGCCATTTGTGATTCTTTCCAAAAGTGTTCTGTACTGATACGTAGCGGGTGGGGGCTGCCTTACTTGTTCAGGACAAAACCCTTGAGCTTGGAGAACGCGCCTTCCACCAGGGCCTTTTGCTGCTCCTGGTGCAGGTGGGCGTAACCCACGGCGGGCGATGCCGAGGCAGCGCGGCCGGAGTAGCCCAGCTTCTGGCCATCGAGCATGTTCTCGTGGATGTAGTGCTGCACGAAGAACCAGGCGCCCTGGTTCTGCGGCTCGTCCTGGCACCAGACGATGTCGGTGGCGTTGCCGAACTTCTTCAGTTCAGCGGCGAAAGCCTTGTGCGGGAAGGGGTACAGCTGCTCGACGCGGATGATGGCGACGTCCTTGCTTTCCTTCTCGGTGCGCTTCTTGACCAGGTCGTAGTAGACCTTGCCGGAGCATGCGATCACGCGCTTGACCTTGGCCGCGTTCTTCACGACGGCTTCGTCCTGCTCGGGGATCACGGTCTGGAAACCGCCGCTGGTGAACTCGGACAGCGGCGAGGTGGCGTCCTTGTTGCGCAGCAGCGACTTGGGGGTCATGATGACCAGCGGCTTGCGCAGCGGGCGCACCATCTGGCGGCGCAGCACGTGGAAGATCTGGCTGGCCGTGGTCGGCTGCACGATCTGCATGTTGGCGTCGGCGGCCAGCTGCATGAAGCGCTCCAGGCGGGCCGAGCTGTGCTCGGGGCCCTGGCCTTCGTAGCCGTGCGGCAGCATCAGCGTCAGGCCGTTGATGCGGCCCCACTTGACTTCACCGGAGGCGATGAACTGGTCGATCACGACCTGGGCGCCGTTGGCGAAGTCGCCGAACTGGGCTTCCCAGATCACCAGGGTGTTGGGGTCGTTCGACGCATAGCCGTACTCGAAGCCCAGCACGGCTTCTTCGGACAGGATGGAGTCGATGACGGTGAACGGAGCCTGGCTGTCGGCCACGTTCTGCAGCGGGATGTAGGTGCCTTCGCTCCACTTCTCGCGCTTTTGGTCATGGATGACCGAGTGGCGGTGCGTGAAGGTGCCTCGGCCGCAGTCCTCGCCCGACAGGCGCACGGGGTAGCCCGATGCGACCAGCGATGCGAAGGCCATGTGCTCGCCCATGCCCCAGTCCACGTTGACTTCGCCGCGGCCCATGGCTGCGCGGTCGTCATAGACCTTCTTGACCAGCGCGTGCGGCGTCACGGTCTCGGGGATGGTGGTGATGCGTTCGGCCAGGCGCTTCCATTCCGTCAGCGGGATGGCGGTGTCGCCGGCGTCCGTCCAGGTCTTGCCCAGGAACGGGCTCCAGTCCACGGCGTACTTGCTCTTGAAGTTGGTCAGCACCGGGTCCACGGTGTGGCGGCCTTCGTCCATGGCGGCGCGGTAGGCCTTGGCCATGTCGTCGCCCAGCGATTCGCCCAGGCCCTGTGCGGCCAGCTTGTCGGCGTACAGCTTGCGGGTGCCGGGGTGGGCGCCGATCTTCTTGTACATCAGCGGCTGGGTCAGCGCGGGGGTGTCCTGCTCGTTGTGGCCCAGCTTGCGGAAGCAGACGATGTCCACGACCACGTCCTTGGAGAATTCCATGCGGAACTCCAGGGCCAGCTGCACGGCCAGCGCCACGGCTTCCGGATCATCGCCGTTGACGTGCAGCACGGGCGACTCGATCATCTTGACGATGTCGGTGCAGTACAGCGTGGAGCGGGTGTCGCGCGGATCGGAGGTGGTGAAGCCGATCTGGTTGTTGATGATGATGTGCACCGTGCCGCCCGTGGTGTAGCCACGGGTCTGGGCCAGCGCCAGGGTTTCCTGGTTCACGCCCTGGCCGGCGAAGGCTGCATCGCCGTGCACCAGCACGGGCAGCACCTGCTTGCCGTGCGGGTCGTCGCGGCGGTCCATGCGCGAGCGCACCGAGCCTTCGACCACGGGGTTGACGATTTCCAGGTGCGAGGGGTTGAAGGCCAGCGACAGGTGGACGGGGCCGCCTGCGGTGGACACGTCGGAGCTGAAGCCCTGGTGGTACTTCACGTCACCGGCGGGCAGGTCCTCGGGGGCGGTGTGGTCGAACTCGGCGAACAGGTCCTTGGGCATCTTGCCCAGGGTGTTGACCAGCACGTTCAGGCGGCCGCGGTGGGCCATGCCGATCACGACTTCCTGCACGCCCTTCTGGCCGGCAGCGTTGATGAGCTCGTCCATGGCGACGATGAAGCTCTCGCCACCTTCCAGCGAGAAGCGCTTTTGGCCGACGTACTTGGTGTGCAGGTAGCGTTCCAGGCCTTCGGCAGCCGTCAGGCGGTCAAGGATGCGCTTTTTCCGGCTGGCATCAAAGCTGGGCTTGGTACGGCTGGTTTCCAGCTTTTGCTGCCACCAGCGCTTTTGCGTCTGGTCCGTGGCATACATGTACTCGGAGCCGATGGTGCCGCAGTAGGTTTCGCGCAGAGCGTTCATCAGCTCGCGCAGGGACATGCTTTCCTTGCCGAAGAAGGTGTTGCTCGTGTTGAACACCGTTTCCTGGTCGGCATCGGTGAAGCCGTAGAACGACGGCTCCAGCTCGGGAATTTCGGGGCGCTCGGTGCGCTTGAGGGGGTCCAGATCGGCCCAGCGTGCGCCGACATTGCGGTAGGCGGCGATCAGTTGCTGGACGGCGGTGCGCTTGCGGCCCAGCTCGGAGTCGGCGCCGGAGGCCACGACCACCTTGGTGCCGCCTTGCTTGGCGCGCTCGGCGAAAGCGTTGATGACGGGCTGGTGTGGAACGTCCTTGGCGTCGGTGCCATCGACTGCGGGCACATGTTGCAGTGCATCAAAGTACTCGCGCCAGGAATCCGGCACGCTACCGGGATTGGCCAGGTAGTTTTCGTACATTTCTTCGACGTAGGGGGCATTGCCGCCGAAGAGGTAGGTATTGCCTTGGTAGGCTTGGTAGACCGACGTCTGATCGCTCATATTGCGCTGACCTCAGCCTCCCTGAGGGAGGCATTAGCTGGTTTGTGGAACCTTCCGCGACACGGCTGTACCGATTGGCGGATGCGACTGTGGCTGGGGAAGGGCCTGGTTGCGACCGCCATTGTGCCACCGTTCAAACATCGCAGCAGGGCAGTTACCAAGTGATTACCTGAACTCTCCGGGAGTTCCCGCAGTCGCGTACATTGGCGCATCTTCCGAACGGACCGCCAGATGAACCTGCTGCCCCTACACAAACGCACTTTCATGCTGCTGCTGATTGCGGCAACCATAGGCTTCGGTGCCGTGCTCTGGGAGTTCATGGGGGCCATCTTCTGGGGCGTCGCCCTGGCCATCCTGTTTTCGCCGCTGCACCGGCGCCTGCTGGCGCGAATGCCACGGCGCACCAATCTCGCCGCCCTGTCCACCCTGCTGCTGTGCCTGGTGGTGGCCATCCTGCCGCTGGCGCTGATCGGCGCCTCGCTGGTGCGCGAGGCCTCGTTGATCTATGAGCGCGTCAACAGCGGCAACCTGGATGCAGGCACCTATGTGCAACAGATCATGGACGCCCTGCCCTCCTGGGTCACACCCTGGCTGGAGAGGTTGCACCTGGGTTCGCTGGCCGAGCTGCAGGACAAGCTGTCCAGCATCGCCATGCAGGCCTCCAAGCTGGTCGCCACCAAGGCGCTGGGCATAGGCCAGAACACCTTCGGGTTTCTGGTCGGCTTCTGCGTGATGCTGTACCTGCTGTTCTTCCTGCTGCGTGACGGCCGCGACCTGACACAGCGCATCCGCATGGCCATCCCGCTGCAGTCCGACCACAAGGCCGAGCTGTCGAGCAAGTTCACCACCGTGATCCGCGCCACCGTCAAGGGCAACCTGGCCGTGGCGGCCGCCCAGGGCGCGCTGGGCGGGCTGATCTTCTGGATTCTGGGCATCCAGGGGCCCGTGCTGTGGGGCGTGGTGATGGCGTTCCTGTCGCTGCTGCCCGCCGTGGGCGCCGGCCTGATCTGGGCGCCGGTGGCCATCTACTTCCTGGCCACCGGTGACATGGGCAAGGGCCTGATCCTGATCGCCTACGGCGTGCTGGTGATCGGACTGGTGGACAACGTGCTGCGCCCGCTGCTGGTGGGCAAGGACACCAAGATGCCCGACTACATCGTGCTGATCTCGACACTGGGCGGCATGGCTCTCTTCGGACTGACGGGTTTTGTGATAGGACCCGTGATCGCGGCGCTGTTCATGGCAATCTGGGACATGTTCACGCGCATGCAACTGCAGGATGAGGAAAGGCGCCGCCAAATGGCCCAAACGGTGAACCCATCGGTGAACAAGACGGGTTTGGCGCATGCTGAATATCAGACGTCGGATGATCTGGGCCTCAAGCATGCCCCGCGCGATCCGGGCCCGCCGGCACGCTGATCCACCCCGGCCTCCGCTCCCGGGGGAGGCCAAAAACCCCATTCGGCAATTCAATCGACGCAAATGGTTCGCATTCACCCAATAGACTGTATTGATCGATGCCATTCAGCCAGCCAATGAATACCGGATTGATATAAAACAAAATATCCGAAGCCTTCAAACCAGATAATCAATTCAACTGATGAATCAGCCGGACACCGGGCCGGCAAGCCCCGCGCAGCAAGGTGCAGCGGGGAGGCCGCGCATGAATGCCGCACAGGCCGACTCGGGATTAAGGGTTATTTCCCGGATTGTTTTCGGGGTGCACTCGTAGAATTTGCTTACAAGCGTCAATTTCTATTAGAAGGTACCCCACATGGTCCAATTCTCCAGACGCCAGTTCATGAAAGTGACTGGTTCGACTCTGGCCGGATCCAGCCTGGCGTTGATGGGCTTCTCGCCCACGGCCGCCCTGGCTGAAGTGCGCCAGTTCAAGCTGGCCGCCACCACGGTCACCCGCCAGACCTGCACCTACTGTTCGGTAGGCTGCGGCATCCTGATGTATTCGCTGAGCGATGGCGTCAAGAACGCCAAGCTGTCGGTGATCCACGTCGAGGGAGATCCCGACCACCCCGTCAACCGCGGAACGCTGTGCCCCAAGGGCGCATCGCTGCTGGACTTCGTCCACAGCCCGCACCGCCTGAAGTATCCCGAGTACCGCGCGCCCGGCTCCACCGAGTGGAAGCGCATGTCCTGGGATGAGGCGCTGACCCGCATCACCAAGCTGCTCAAGGACGACCGCGACGCGAACTTCGTCGAGCAAAACGACAAGGGCCAGACGGTGAACCGCTGGCTGACCACCGGCATGCTGGCCGCCTCGGCCTCCAGCAACGAAGCCGGCTACGTCACACACAAGGTGGCCCGCTCCTGGGGCCTGCTCGCACTCGATAACCAAGCACGTGTCTGACACGGCCCGACGGTGGCAGGTCTTGCCCCGACGTTTGGCCGTGGAGCGATGACGAACCATTGGGTCGACATCAAGAACGCGGACGTTATCCTGATCATGGGCGGCAATGCCGCTGAAGCACATCCCTGCGGTTTCAAGTGGGTGACCGAAGCGAAGGAGCACAACGGTGCGCACTTCATGGTGGTCGATCCGCGCTTCAACCGCTCCGCCTCCGTGGCCGATTTCTACGCCCCCATCCGGTCGGGCTCGGACATCGTGTTCCTGGGTGGCGTGATCAACTATCTGCTGACGAACGACAAGATCCATCACGAGTACGTGAGGAACTACACCGACTTCTCGTACATCGTGAAGGAGGAGTTTGCGTTCGACGAGGGCATCTTCTCGGGCTACGACCCGCAGACCCGCAAGTACGACAAGTCCAGTTGGGACTATGAACTCGACGCCGATGGCTACGTGAAGGTGGACGCCAGCCTGCAGCATCCGCGCTGCGTGTACCAATGGCTCAAGCGCCACTACGCCAGCTATACGCCCGAGAAGGTGGAGAGCGCCTGCGGCACGCCCAAGGAAAAATTCCTGCATGTGTGCGAGAAGCTGGCCTCGACGGCAGTGCCGGGCCGCGCCGCAACCATCCTGTACGCACTGGGCTGGACACAGCACACCACGGGTGCGCAGATCCTGCGCACGGGCGCCATGGTGCAGCTTCTGCTGGGCAACATCGGCGTGGCCGGCGGCGGCATGAATGCGCTGCGCGGGCACTCCAACATCCAGGGCCTGACGGACCTGGGGATTCTGTCTGCCTCGCTGCCAGGCTATCTGACGCTGCCCAACGAGGGCGAGCAGGACTACCAGAAGTACATCGACGCGCGCACGCCCAAGGCCATGCGCCCGGGCCAGATGAACTACTGGTCGAACACGCCCAAGTTCCACGTGAGCCTGATGAAGGCCTGGTGGGGACCGGCGGCCACGGCCGAGAACAACTGGGCCTTCAACTACCTGCCCAAGCTGGACAAGCAGTACGACATGCTGCAGGTGTTCGACATGATGGCGCAGGGCAAGATCAACGGCTACATCGCCCAGGGCTTCAACCCGCTGGCGGCTCTTGCGAACAGCAACAATGTGCGCGAAGGCCTCAAGAAGCTGAAGTTCCTGGTGATCATGGACCCGCTGGTCACCGAAACGTCGGAATTCTGGAAGAACCACGGCGAGTTCAACGACGTGGATTCGGCATCCATCCAGACCGAGGTGTTCCGCCTGCCCACGACCTGCTTTGCTGAGGAAGACGGCGCCGTCGTCAGTTCCTCGCGCGTGCTGCAGTGGCACTGGAAGGCGGCCGAGCCCCCGGGCGAAGCCAAGACCGACATCGCCATCATGTCGGCCCTGCACCTGCGCCTGAAGCAGGCCTATGAGAAGGACGGCGGCAAGTTCCCCGAGCCGATCACCAAGCTGTGGTGGCCGTATGCCCATGCCGATCATCCGACTTCGGAAGAGATCGCCAAGGAGTACAACGGCCGCGCGCTGGTGGACCTGTTCGACCCCAAGGACCCGACCAAGCTCATCCGCAAGGCCGGCGAGCAGCTCGCCGGCTTCGGCGAGATGCGCGACGACGGCACGACGATGGGCGGCTGCTGGATCTGGGCTGGCTGCTGGACCTCGTCCGGCAACCAGATGGCCCGACGCGACAACAGCGACCCTACGGGCATAGGCAATACGCTGAACTGGGCCTGGGCCTGGCCGGCCAACCGCCGCGTGCTCTACAACCGTGCCTCGTGCGACCGCAACGGCCAGCCGTTCAATCCCCAGCGCACGCTGATCCGCTGGAACGGCAAGGCCTGGGGCGGCGCCGACGTGCCCGACATGGGTCCGACCATGCCGCCGGAGACCACCGATCCGTTCATCATGAACCCCGAGGGCGTGGCGCGCTTCTTCGCCCGCAAGGGCATGAACGAGGGACCGTTCCCCACCCACTACGAGGCCTTCGACAACCCGCTGGGATACAACCCCATGTATCCCGACAACAAGCTGGCTGTCATCAACCCGGCCGCCCGCATCTTCGACTCCGCCAAGGATTCGGCAGGCTCGCCCAGCGAGTTCCCGCATGTGGGCACGACGTACCGCCTGACCGAGCACTTCCACTATTGGACCAAGCACGTTCAGTTGAACAACATCGTTCAGCCCGAGCAGTTCGTGGAAATCGGCGAGGCGCTGGCCAAGGAACTGGGCATCGAGACGGGCCAGCATGTGAAGGTCAGCTCCAAGCGCGGCTTCGTCAAGGCGGCCGCCGTGGTGACCAAGCGCATCAAGCCCATGAAGATCGATGGCAAGACCATCCACCACGTGGGCGTGCCCATTCACTGGGGCTTCTCGTCGACGGGCCGCAAGGGCTACATGGCCAACAACCTGACGGCATCGGTGGGCGATGGCAACAGCCTTACCCCGGAATCCAAGACCTTCCTTGTGAAGGTGGAAAAGGTTTAAGGAGCAGCTGATGTCATCAACCATGTCTCTCGATATCAAGCGTCGCTCGGCCACGACGACGCCTGCTCCCAGTGCGCGCGAAACGCACAGCGGCGAGGTGGCCAAGCTCATCGATGTATCCAAGTGCATCGGGTGCAAGGCCTGCCAGACCGCCTGCATGGAGTGGAACGACCTGCGCGACGAAATCGGCACCTGCGCGGCCGGCGTCTATGACAACCCGACCGATCTGACGGATCAGTCGTGGACCGTCATGCGCTTTACCGAGTACGAGAACGAAGCGACCGGCAACCTGGAGTGGCTGATCCGCAAGGACGGCTGCATGCACTGCGAGGACCCGGGCTGCCTGAAGGCCTGCCCCTCGCCGGGCGCCATCGTGCAGTACAGCAACGGCATCGTGGACTTCCAGCAGGACCAGTGCGTGGGCTGCGGCTACTGCGTCACGGGCTGCCCGTTCAACATTCCGCGCATCTCCAAGAAGGACCACAAGGCCTACAAGTGCACGCTCTGCTCGGACCGCGTGGCCGTCGGCCGCGAGCCTGCCTGTGTCAAGACCTGCCCCACCGGCGCCATCATGTTCGGCACCAAGGAGGCGATGAAGGACCAGGCCGAGCACCGCATCGGCGACCTCAGGCGGCGCGGCTATGCCGAGGCGGGCCTGTATGACCCGCAGGGCGTGGGCGGCACCCATGTGATGTACGTGCTGCATCACGCGGACAAGCCTTCGCTGTACAAGGGCCTGCCCGACGACCCGAAGATCAGCCCCATGGTGTCCCTGTGGAAGGGTGTGGCCAAGCCGCTGGCCATGGCCGCGCTGGGCGCAGCTGCCGTCGGCAGCCTGTTCCACTACATCACCAAGGGCCCGAACGACGTGTCCAAGGAACTGGAAGACGAAATGGACCGCAAGGACCAGGAAGCCGCTGAAAAGGAGGCCCGCCGATGAAACGCAACCCACGTGACCTGGTGCGCTACAACGCATCGGAGCGTGCCAACCACTGGGTGGTCGGCATCTGCTTCATCCTGCTGGCGCTGTCGGGCCTGGCGTTCTTCCACCCGGCCTTCTTCCCGCTCACGCAGCTGTTCGGCGGCGGGCCGTGGACACGCATCCTGCACCCCTACATCGGGGTGGTGATGGCGCTGTTCTTCATCATCATGGCGCTGCGCTTCTGGCGCCTGAACGTGGTCGAGCCGCGCGACATCGAGTGGCTCAAGAACGTCAACAAGATGATCGACGGCGACGACCACGACATGCCCGAGCAGGGCAAGTACAACGGCGGCCAGAAGCTGCTGTTCTGGGGCCTGGTCATCGGCATGCTGGCGATCACCGTGACCGGCGCGCTCATGTGGCGCGCCTGGTGGACGCTGCCCGTCAACGTGGTGCGCGCCGCCTCGGTGGTGCACGCCATTGCGGGCGTGTGGATGATCGGCCTGATCATCATGCACGTGTACGCGGCCATCTGGACCCGGGGCACCATCCGCGCCATGCTGTACGGCACGGTGACACGGGCCTGGGCCAAGCAGCACCACCGGGGGTGGTATCGCAAGATGACCGGTGATAATGACTGACACCCCCTGAGCGGCTTACGCCGCTTCCCCCTCTCTACTCGCTGCGCGAGGGAGGGGGACGGCACCCTCGGTGCGGGACGGCCCTTCCTCGGTGCCCCTCGCCTTGGGCCGCGCCAGTTTTCACAGACATGGCGTCATACTAGGCATCAGCCTGAGCACCCAGCCGCCCAGCGATCCGGGCGGCTGTTTTTTTGGGATTCATTCCAATGCAACGCATTCTTCAACCCGGCGATATCGAGTCGCTGGACCACACCAGTTTTCCGCGCGTGCTGCTGCCGCAGTTGCCGGGGCTGTTCGTCGCGCGGGCGGCGCGGCTGCGGCAGCTGGCCGAGGGCAATCCGATTGCCGACTACCTGCGGTTTGTGGCGCAGATCGTGGACGCGCAGGCCAAGGCGGCCGGGCAACTGACGCTGGCCGAGCCCGATGCGGCGCTGATCGCGCGGGCGCAGGAGCATTCCATGCCGCTGCTGCCTGCCGCCGACCATATCGATGCCGCCTGGCATGGCGTGCTGGACCGCATGCTCGATGCCCTGTCGGGCGCCGACGGCCTGCCTGCGCCGCTGCAGCCGCTGCTGCAGGAGTTGCGCGCGCTGGACACGGCCGGGCGTGACGAGATCGCGCAGCGGCTGCTGCAAAAGGAAGTGGCGGCCCGCCACGTGGGCATGGCGCCCTTTGTGATGGCTGCGCTGCAGGTGGTGTTTGCCACGCGCGCCAGCGGCCTGAACGCACGCGACGTGCCCTATACCGATCCCGCCTCGATCTGTCCCGTCTGCGCCAGCGAGCCCGTGGCCAGCGTGTTGCGCATTGGCGGCAAGGCCGCAGGCCATCGCTACCTGCACTGCGGCACCTGCTGCACGGAGTGGCACATGGTGCGCGTCAAGTGCTCCCACTGCGAGTCGACCAAGGGCGTCGAGTACCAGGGCATCGATGGCGCCGGCGATACCGTGCTGGCCGAGACCTGCGAGGAATGCGGCAGCTACCGCAAGGTGGTCAACCAGGAAAAGGACCCCATGGCCGAGCCCCTGGCCGACGACCTGGCCTCGCTGATGCTGGACCTGCTGATGGGCGAGGAGACGCGCTTTCAGCGCGCCAGCGCCAATCCCCTGCTCTACGTGGCCTTTGCCGAGGAGCAGGACGAGGCCGGCGACGCGCTGATCGACCCCGCCACGCCTGCTGCCTGACCCTTTCGCACACCATGACCGATACCGCCGCCACCTCTG
The DNA here is from genome assembly GCF_050907895.1 of Delftia sp. 11MD. NCBI lineage: Bacteria > Pseudomonadati > Pseudomonadota > Betaproteobacteria > Burkholderiales > Comamonadaceae > Delftia > Delftia sp. 11MD. The sequence goes on from NZ_CP194333.1 coordinate 3,532,836, forward strand.
CCGCTTCCTCCACCCCGTCCGCGCTGCGCCTGCCTGCCGTGGACAAGGTGCTGCTGAGCGCCGACATGCTCGCGCTGCGCGAGCGCCACGGCCTTGATGCCTGCACCCAGGCCGTGCGCGAGACACTGGCACAGATGCGGGCCGATGCGCAGCAGCGGCTGCGGTCCGGCGAGCCCGATGCAGGCGCGCCCGGCATCACCGAGGTAATCCAGGCGGCCGGCCTGCGCCTGGCGCGGCGCTTTGCACCCCGTCTGCGCACGGTCTTCAACCTCACGGGCACGGTGCTGCACACCAACCTGGGCCGCGCCCTGCTGCCGCAGGAGGCCGTGGACGCCGTGGTGGCCGCCATGACGGCGCCGGCCAACCTGGAGTACGACCTGGAGGACGGCGGCCGTGGCGACCGCGACGACCTGATCGAATCCCTGGTCTGCGAACTCACGGGCGCCGAGGCCTGCACCGTGGTCAACAACAACGCCGCCGCCGTGCTGCTGACCCTGGCCACGCTGGCGGGCGGGCGCGAGGTCATCGTCTCGCGCGGCGAGCTGGTGGAGATCGGCGGGGCCTTCCGCATCCCCGACGTGATGACGCGCGCGGGCGCCACCCTGGTCGAGGTGGGCACCACCAACCGCACCCATGCGCGCGACTACGAAGGCGCCGTCGGCGAACACACCGGCCTGCTCATGAAGGTGCATTGCAGCAACTACGCCATCACCGGCTTCACCAAGGCCGTGAGCGACGCCGAGGTGGCAGCCATTGCCCATGCGCACGGCCTGCAGATGGTGGTGGACCTGGGCAGCGGCACCCTGGTCGATCTGCGCGAATGGGGCCTGCCCTACGAGGTCACGGTGCGCGAGACCATCGAGTCGGGCGCCGACATCGTCACCTTCAGTGGCGACAAGCTGCTGGGCGGTCCGCAGGCCGGCCTGATCGTGGGCCGCAAGGACCTGATCGCCCGCATCAAGAAACACCCGCTCAAGCGTGCGCTGCGCGTGAGCAAGCTCACCCTGGCCGCGCTGGAGCCCACGCTGCGCCTGTACCTGCACCCCGAAAAGCTGGCCGAGCGCCTGACCACGCTGCGCCTGTTCACGCGCCCCCAGGCCGACATGCAGGCCCGCGCGCAGGCGCTGCAGCCGCTGGTGCAGCAGGCGCTGGGCAGCCGCTATGTGGTGGAAACCGCCGAGATGAACAGCCAGATCGGCAGCGGCGCCCTGCCCGTGGAGAAACTGCCCAGCTGGGGCCTGCGCCTGCATCCGGCCGACGGTCGCCAGGCCGGCCGCCAGCTCACCCGGCTTGAAGCGGGCCTGCGCGGCCTGCCCCGCCCCGTCATCGGCCGGCTGCATGACGACGCGCTGTGGCTGGACCTGCGCTGCCTGGAGGCAGCCGACGAGCCGGCCTTCACCGAACAGCTGCCGCTGCTGCACATCGCCTGAGGACGAACGCATGATCATCGGCACCGCCGGCCACATCGACCACGGCAAGACCACCCTGGTGCGCGCGCTCACGGGCGTGGACACCGACCGCCTCAAGGAAGAGAAGGCGCGCGGCATCTCCATCGAGCTGGGCTATGCCTACACGCCGCTGCCCAATGGCGAGGTACTGGGCATCATCGACGTGCCCGGCCACGAAAAATTCGTGCACACCATGGCCGCAGGCGCCGTGGGCATAGACCACGCCCTGCTGGTGGTGGCGGCCGACGACGGCGTCATGCCGCAGACGCGCGAGCACCTGGACATCCTGCAGCTGCTGGGCGTGCGCGAAGCCACCGTGGCCCTGACCAAGGCCGACCGCGCCACGCCCGAGCGCCTGCAGCAGGTGCGTGCCGAGATCGAGTCCCTGCTGGCGCCCACGCCGCTGGCCGGCGCCCCGGTCTTTCCCACCGCCGCCGCCCAGCCCGGTGACGCGGGCGTGGCGCAGCTGCGCGAGCACCTCATGGCGCGTGCCCAGTCCATTCCCGCGCGGGCCAGCGACGGACTGTTCCGCCTGGCCGTGGACCGCAGCTTCACGCTGCCGGGCCAGGGCACCGTGGTCACAGGCACCGTGTTCGGCGGGCAGGTGAAAGTCGGCGACACGCTGGTGCACTCGGCCTCGGGCACCGAGGTGCGCGTGCGCAGCCTGCATGCCCAGAACCAGGCCAGCGAACAGGGCCTGGCCGGACAGCGCTGCGCGCTCAACCTGTCGGGCATTGCCAAGGAAGCCATCACGCGCGGCGACTGGATCGCCGACGCACGGCTGCTGCAGGCCAGCGACCGCATCGATGTGCAACTGCAACTGCTGGCCGACGCGCCCGAGCTCAGGCAGTGGACGCCTGTCCACGTGCACATGGGCACCGCGCGCTGCACGGCCCACGTGGCCCTGCTGCAGGACCAGCCGCTGGGCCCGGGCGAACAGGCCATCGTCCAACTGGTGCTGGACATGCCCGTACATGCCCAACCCGGCGACCGGCTCATCGTGCGCAATGCCCAGGCCAGCCGCACCATTGCCGGCGGCAGCGTCATCGACCCCTTTGCACCCGCACGCAAGCGCCGCAGCCCCGAGCGCACGGCCTATCTGCAGGCACTGGAATCGCTGATTGCCACCGGGGACGCCAGCGCGCTGGTGCAAGGCGCGGCGCACGGCATTGCCACGTCGCAGCTCATGCGCCTGACAGGCCGCGCATCCGTGGCCACGGACAACGGCGGGCACCGGCTGCACCGACTTCCACTGGCCGAGGGCGACACGCTGTTGCTGGGTGACGCACGCTGGACGCAGCTGCGCGGCCAGGTGCTGGACAGCATGGCGCGCTTTCACGAAAAAAACCCCGACGAGCCCGGTGTGAACGCGGCACGCCTGCGCCGCATGGCACTGTCCGGCCTGGTCCATGCAGGACATGACGCGCTGTGGAAAGGCCTGCTGCAAACGCTGCTGCAGGATGGCAGCCTGGCCTCCAGCGGCGCCTGGCTGCACCTGCCCGGCCACAGCGTGCAGCTGTCGGACAGCGAAACACAGATCGCCCAGAAACTGCTGCCGGCCATCGAAGCCGGCCGCTACGACCCGCCCTGGGTGCGCGACCTGGCACGCGACAACGCCATCGGCGAGGAAACCGTGCGCCAGCTGCTGCGCAAACTCGCGCGCCAGGGACTGCTGTTTCAGGTGACCAAGGACCTGTTCTACTCCGCCGCCCGCACGGACGAACTCGCCGCCCTGGTGCGCGAACTGGCCGCCGCCACCCCCAACGGCGAAATCCAGGCCCACGCCTTTCGCGATGCCACAGGCCTGGGCCGCAAGCGCGCCATCCAGATCCTCGAATTCTTCGACCGCATCGGCTACACCCGCCGCCTGCGCGACGCCCACCTGCTGCGCCCCGATGTGCAGTGGACCACTGGCGGAAATTCGCTCACCCCACCCAAAAGCTGAGCCATAACGCTCCCATGGGACCGCTACAATAGCCGGTTTTGGGCATAGCACCTGTAATGGCGCGGCCCAACCCAGGGACGCCGAGCAAGAGCCGCCTCGCGGCGGGGGCGCCTAGCCGATGGCGTCGTCCCCCTCCCTCGCGCAGCGAGTAGAGAGGGGGAAGCGGCGCCAGCCGCTCAGGGGGTGCCTAACATCCTGGAAAGCATACGCACCCGGTGGTGCGCCCGGGCTTCAAACCCGGTCAGGGGCGTCAGCCGCTCCTGGGTAGGTTCGACTCCTGCTGCTTTCCGCCAATCCCCCGACTCTGATTCCAGCCAGGTTACGGCTATTGCAAGGGCACGACGATGGCCACGCGGCGGTTCTCCGCCGCATCGCTGGGCACCACGGGCATGGCGCGGCCCAGGCCCTTGACCTCGATATCCTGGCGCGCCAGGCCGGCTTCGGCAAGCACATCGGCCACGGCTTCGGCGCGGCGCAGCGACAGGCGCATGTTGTAGGCATCGCTGCCGCGATCGTCCGTATGGCCTTCCACGCGCAGCCGCTCTATGCCCACGCCCTTGAGCGCCCGCCCCAGTTCCAGCACCTTGGTGCGCGCCTGGGCGCCGACTTCGGCCGAGTCAAAGCCGAACAGCAGCTTGCCCGACATCTGCAGCTCCCAGCCCTGCTCCGCCTGTGCAAAGCCCTGGCTGCGCAGCACTTGCTGCTGCTGCTCGGTCAGGCCCTGCGGCGTAGGCGGCGCCTCGGGCGCCGCCTTGCAGCCCGCCAGCGCAAGGGCCAGCACAGCGGCCGCACCTGCGCCGCACATCCGGGTCCAGCTCCGTCGTTTCAACATGTCATCCTCCTGTGACTCGTTCGGCCTGGCGCATGGCCTTGGCCTGGTACATGGCCTGGTCGGCATGGCGCATCAGCGTCTCCATGCTCTGGCCATGCTTGGGAAAAAGGGCCACGCCCGCACTGACCGAAGGCTGCAGCACCACGCCTTCGCTGACCACCAAAGGCTCATGCATGGCGGCCTCTATCTTGTCCCGCACCATCTGCGCATCGCCGCCTCCGCCCACGGGATAGAGCAGGATGGCGAACTCATCGCCACCCAGCCGCGCGACCAGATCGCTCTCGCGCACCTGCGAGCGCAGTCTTGCGCCTACGGCCTTGAGCAGCACATCGCCCACAGCATGGCCGTACGCGTCGTTGACCTGCTTGAAGCGGTCGTTGTCCAGAAACAGCACGGCCAGCTTCTGCCCGGTTTCGGCCGCATTGTCCAGCGCCTGCTGCAGGCGCTGCTCGAAATGCAGGCGGTTGGCCAGCCCCGTGAGGCTGTCTCGCGAAGCTTGGCGCTCCAGGGCCGAGTTTTGCTGCTGCAGCCGCTCGTGGCGTGTCTGCAGCTCGGCCAGCAGGGCATTGAAGTTGTCTCCCAACTCGCGCAGTTCGGCAATGCGCGCCAGCGGCACGCGCTGGTCCATGGAGCGGTCATGGCGCACGGCGTGCGCCACGCGCGCCAACTGCTGCAGCGGTTCGGCAATGTCGCGCAGCATGCGGCGCGATTGGCGCAGCCCCACATAGCCGCTCACGCCCACGCACAGCACCAGCACGATGAAGCCTGCGCCCAGAAAGCGGACCAGGCCCACGCCATCGCTGGACAGCTGCACGCTCCCGACCAGGCGGCCATCCTGGCGCACATCGGCCTCGGCGCGCGGCAGGCCTATGCCTATGGCCAGCAGTTCACCCACGCTGGACAGCGCCGAGCCGCCATGGCCCGACCACTGCACGAACGGGCGCTGCTCGGCATCGAAAACCTCGGCATGGGCCACGCCTTCGCCGCGCAGCAATTGGTCCAGCACGCGGGCAGCCTCGTCACGGTCACCGAAGACCAGCGATGCCTCGACCGTATAGGACAGCGAACGTGCCACCAGATGCAGGTTGTTGGACAGGTAAAGACGCAGGGTGGCCACGCCGACGATGAGCAGCAGCGCGCCCGCCAGCGCAATGGCCACCGCCGCCATGCGCATGTGCGCGCGGCGGATCACGTTGCGCAGGGAGGCGCTGCCGGACAGGAACAACTTCATGGCAACGTCCTGTGGCGCGCAAGCTGCAGCACCTTGGGATTGACGCGCAGGCCGCTGCGTGCCACGGAGTCGAGGCTGACCTCGAAGCCCGCGCCCTCGCCACGGCGGCGCAGGCAGAACATGGCGCCGATGCGGCACAGCTCGCCCCGCTCGCTGATGGTCAGCAGCGGCCGTCCGGCCAGTTGCTCCATGAGCTTGCGCCAGGCCGCTTCATCGAGCTGGCCGGCATAGATGCCTTCGCATTCGGCCAGGATGCGCGCATCGGAAAGCACGACGCGCCGGACTTCCAGCCGCTGGCTGCCCACGGTCTGCGGGGCACCATTGAGCAGATCATCGGCATATTCGGTGGAGCCCACCACGCACAGCCGCAGCACCGCGCTTTCCGTGGGCCAGCGCGTGTAGCCCAGGATGCCTAAGACTGTGCGTGTCACGCCCAGCTCATGCTCGTCGGCCGATGGTTCGGCATGCGCCTGCCCCACCAGCCCCACCCAACCCGTTTGCAGCGCCAGCAGGCACACGGCCACCCAGGCCCAGGCGGGCGGCAGGCCCTTGATCCTGCCACCCATGCACCACCTGCGGGATGGGAGAAGTGAGCGCTGCGAGCGCTGTGAGCGATTTATGCGAACAGCCAACCAAGGCTCCTTGAACGGGAAATCCATGCATTGCACCACGACGGCGCATCGAAGCATTTTTTCACATATCGCCCGCCTCGGAGCACCCGGAGTGTCGCGCTGGGTCATCATCCTTTCTTAGTCGCTGCGGCACATCAAGGTGCCGCGGCAGGCAGGCGGTAGTGATAGGCGTAGAGCGGATGAAAGCCCAGGCTTTCATACAGCCCGCGCGCCACCCGGTTGGGAGCCCGCACCTGCAGCTCGGCCCATTGCGCCCCCTGCGTCCGTCCCCAGTGCAGCAGGCCGCACACCAGCGCACGGCCCAGCCCCCGCCCGCGCATTGCAGGTGCGATGACGATGTCATACAGGCCCACGCAGCCGCGCTCCAGCACGGCCAGACCGAACCCGGCCACCTCGCCCCCGACGCGCAGCGTGGCAAAGGCGGCGGGCCAGGCAATGGACTGCAGCATGTGGTGATGCGCCTGCCTGTGCCGGGGCGGCACGGCGCCGGCCTCGGCAAAGCCTTGCAGCCAGGCCGCACCGGGCCGGGCATCCATGGCGAGGGTCCAGCCTTTTTCGTCCGCCGGCTGCGCCATGTCCGCCAAGGCTGCGCGCATCACGAGCGAAGGATCGGCCAGCAGGTAGCCGGCCTGCGCCAGCTGGGCATCGGCCTCGGGGCTGGCCAGGGGCGAGAGGCGGAAGACGGGCGGCAGGCCCTGGCGTTGGTAGAAGGCTTCGATCTGCGCCAGCAAGGCGCCAAGGCGGGCGCCGGGCTGATGGGCATTGGCCGAGTTGGCCCGCTTGGTATGGCCCTGCGCGGCGCGCAGCAGCCAGTCCCCGCAGAGCACGGTGCGCTGGGCCGGCCAGGCGTTGAAGCCGCGCTGCTCCACGCCGACCACCGTCTCGGGATCGCAGTCCACGGATGCGCGGTCATGAGCGAAAGACTTGGACATGCCCGCTTGTACCATGGCCGCCCGCCGTGCCCGCCCATAATATGCCGCGCCGCCGCGCTGGCGGCAGGCACACTTTTTCCACTACTGCGATCGCCCCCGTTCGCCGGATTGCTCCATGACCACAGACACCTCCCAAGCTCCCCGACTCACCTCGCTGTCCCATGGCGGCGGCTGCGGCTGCAAGATCGCGCCGGGCCTGCTGGCGGAGCTGATCGGCAAGAGCGCGCTGCCCAAGCAGTTCTTCCCGGACCTGCTGGTGGGCACGGAGACCGCTGACGACGCCGCCGTCTACCGCATCAACGACGAGCAGGCCATCGTGGCGACCACGGATTTCTTTATGCCCATCGTGGACGATCCGTATGACTTCGGCCGCATCGCCGCGACGAATGCGCTGTCCGACATCTACGCCATGGGCGGCCAGCCGCTGATGGCCCTGGCCATCGTGGGCATGCCCATCAATGTGCTGCCGCACGACACCATTGCCAAAATCCTGGAAGGCGGCGAATCGGTCTGCCGCGATGCCGGCATTCCGCTGGCCGGCGGCCACTCCATCGACTCGGTCGAGCCCATCTACGGCCTGGTGGGCATCGGCATCGTCAACCCGCGCCAGATGAAACGCAACGCCGACGCCAAGGCCGGCGATGTGCTGATCCTGGGCAAGCCGCTGGGCGTGGGCATCCTGTCGGCCGCGCTCAAGAAGAACCTGCTGGACGAAGCCGGCTACCGCGCCATGGTGGAGGCAACCACCTTGCTCAACCGCCCCGGCACGGCGCTGGGCAAGATGGACGGCGTGCACGCGCTGACCGATGTGACGGGCTTCGGCCTGCTGGGCCACGGCCTGGAACTGGCACGCGGCGCGGGCCTGACGGCGCGCATCGACAGCCGCAGCCTGCCCGTGCTGCCCACGGTGCAGGGCTTTGCCGAGCAGGGCGTCATTACGGGCGCCTCGGGCCGCAACTGGGCCTCATATGGCACGCAGGTGGTGCTGGGCGCCGGCATCACCGATGCCCAGCGCGCGCTGCTGACCGATCCGCAGACCTCGGGCGGCCTGCTCGTATCGTGCACGCCCGATGTGGCGGACCAGGTGCTTGCGCTGTTTGCCGAACAGGGCTTTGGCGATGCAGCCATCGTCGGCCGCATGGAAGCGGGCCAGGCCCGCGTCGTGGTGGACTGAGTCAGGCAACCAGTCAAGCGAAACGGGGACCTGGGCCCCCGTTTGCATTGCATGCCTGATGCAGCCCCTTCAGGCGGGCACTGCATCACGCCGGACAGCGGATGTCACTCGCTCACGGTCTGCGTCTTGTAGGCCGGGCTGGCCTGGATGGCGCTGTCGGTGAACGGCAGCTTGAGCCACTGGCGCGCACCGTAGGCCTTGGTGTAGTCCGCATAGTGGGCCGAGGCAGGATCGTCCGACAGCGAGAAGGTCAGGAAGGTATGGGCCTCCACTCCGGCCGCCGGGAAGCTCACCACCTGCATGTAGCTGTTGCCGTGCGGCTGCCCGTCCATGCTGTAGCCGCCCTGCTCTATCTTGTTTTCCGAGCAGGTGATGGTGAAGTAGCCCACCTCGCCGCATCCGCCATACAGCGCCGTCTTCTCTCCGCCACGCTGCGAGAACAGCACGGTGCCACGCGCCGCATCCATGGCAAAGCCGCTGGCCTGCACGGCCTTCACTGCTTCGGCGAACGCCTTTTGCAGCGCCGCCTTGGCCGTGGGCTTGATGCCGCGCGGCGTGTTGACGGGGTCGGCCGCATCGAAGGGCACGGCATACAGGTCGGCCGATTTGATCTGGCTGGCCACGCGCTTCCAGAACTCGTCCCAGACATGGGAGCCCCTGGATGCCGCCGTGCCCGTGCCGTCCCAGGCCTGCAGCGCCGTGCAGGCAGCCGATACGTCCACCGTTTCACCCGCCGAGGACACGGGGCCTGGACAGACCTGGGCCAATGCCTCGTCCTTGAAACGCGCGCTGTACACACGGCTGTCCAGCACCATCTGGCGAACGATGTCGCTGGTGGCCAGCTTGCCCGGATAGCCGTCCGTGCCCGCCAGCCGCTGCAGCGCCATGGTGTGGCCCAGGCGCGTGCGCAGGCTCTGGGCAGAAGAGGTGGAGCCGAAGATGGCCGGATAGCCGGTCAGCGGTGCCGAGGCATTGGACAGCCAGTAGCTGTCGTTCATGTTGCCCACGTAGTCGCCACGCAGCAGGCTGGGCATGCGTGCCGGGCCGATGGCGCCGGCCTGCACCGAATCCGCATCCGAGCCCCAGTCGCACTGGCTGCTGCCGCCGGCCAGCACCGGCACCTGGGGCAGCGCCGCGTTGATGGCCGCCGAGGCCGGCGTGGCGCAGGCCTGCAACTGCGCGGGCGGCACGTTGGGCACGGCGCCTATGTCGGCATACCAGACCTGGGCGTTGCCGCGTCCCGCAGCGACGGTGTTGACCCAGGGAATGGCCGACTCCTCCTTCTGGATGCGGATGAACTCGTCCAGCGACTTGGCCTGGTTCCAGCGCAGCCAGTTGCGGAAGGTGCGGTAGTTGTAGGCGTTGATGTCGCGGATGGCAAACACGCTCTGCGTGGTCCAGCCCAGCGCCGGGTCCATGGCGCCCAGGTTGACCACGGGGCCGTGCACGGTCTTGTACAGCGTGCGCGTGACCTGGTCCTGCCCGCCGGAGGCATTGCGCACGCTCACCGTGATCCTGCTGGCCTGCATGGCCTCGGTCTTGCCGTCGCGCACATAGCGGGTCGGATCATTGGGCGCCAGCTGGTACATGAACAGGCCGAAGCGCCGCGCCGTGGACACGGTGTGGCTCCAGGCCACGTCGTTGTTGAAGCCGATCAGCACCATCGGGATACCCAGGAAGCTGGCGCCACTGACGTCGATCTCGCCCGGAATCGTGAGCTGCGATTGGTAGAAGCGGTCCGGCCCCTTCCAGTACCAGTGCGGATTGCCGAACAGCACGCTGCTGCCGCCCGTGGCCTGCTGGCCGAAGCCGTACATGTTGCTGCCTATGCCCGTGGTGCCGCCCACCTGCAATGATGGCGCCACCACCTGGCCCGGCTTGAGCGCGGCCAGCTGCGTCGCGGCCGACCGGCCCTTCGCCGGCTTGGCCGAGGCCGTTGCCGCCGCAGCCGCTGCAGGCGGCACGGCATTGGCGATCTGGGCCACGAAATTGCTGTAGCCGCCGGCCAGATTGGCCGTGTACATGCGCCGCCAGATGTCCTGCGCGGTGATGGCCTGCACCCAAGGCTGGCCCGCGCAGGCCGCATTGGTCTTGGCCCCGGCCGGGGTCTCGCGCACCACGCGGTTGTAGCCGGCCACGAAGCCATCGACCAGTTGCTTGAGCTTGTCGGGCTGGGCCTGGATCATGGCGGCCACGGCGTCGTCGGAGACGACATGGCGGAAGAAGAAGTCCGAATCGATGTTGCGCGGCCGGTCGATGGTGCTGTCATAGACGGCCTGGGCATCGCCGCCGAAGTGGCGCGAACGCTCCCCGCGGTAGGTCAGGAAGGAGTCGGCCATGGTGCACAGGTTGTCCTGCGCCTGGGCATAGCCCGCACCATAGCCCAGGCCCGTCCAGTCCTTGGCCTTGATGTGCGGAATGCCCATCTCCGTGCGGCGGATCTCTGCGCTGTACTTGCTGCCGGAGCCGTCTCCCGAACCGCCGCAGGCCGCCAAGGCGGCCAGGGCTATCAATGACAAGGGTTTCCATCCACTGCGAAGCGCTGGGTGCATGCTTTGTCTCCTGGTGTTATGCGTACACAAAGGCCCCGGTCTGCCACGGGGCCCGCATCAGCATAGGAGCGAGGCAAGGCACTGCCTACCCGGCAGTTTCACTAGGAAATGTCTGATGCCCGACAGTCGATGCGGACAGCCACCCGGCTCTCCATCGGCCGGCACGGGCAGAAGACTCAGGCGGCAGATTCAGCCAGCTGGCTCAGCGCCGCCGTCATGCGCCGGTCGATCTTGCGGCTGAGCACCACCGAGGTATAGGTCTGCTGTATGCCGTCGATCAGGCCTATGCGGTCCAGCAGCGCGTCGAGCTTTTCGTTGCTCTCGCAGCGCACGAACACCATGTAGTCGTACTGGCCGCTGACGGCGGAGACCTCCTCGACCTCGGTGAAACGGTTGAGTGCCTGCATTACTGAAGTGGCTGTCTTGGGCTGCACGCGAATGCCGCAGTACGCGCGCACCGCAGACTGCTCCACGCGCGCACCCAGGCGAACGCCGTATCCGGCGATCACGCCTTCCTGCTCCAGCCGGGCAATGCGGGCCACCACCGTCGTGCGCGCCAGATTCATCTGCCGGGCCAGATGCGCGGTGGAAGCCCGCGCATTGGTCTGCAGCAGGCGCAGCAGTTGGCGGTCGGTTTCATCAAGACGGTATTCCATGCAGCTCCCTGGACGTCAACGGCAAGAGCCTATGGCGGCGGCTCGGACGTGTTCAACATTTCGGCAGAGATATCCACCAATCCGGCAATTCTATGCGCTGCAAATCGTCGCTTTCATCAACAAGATCCTCGTTTCATCCGATACCGCCGCATCTGGAATGCATCCCCATCCCGCATCGCCCAGCAGCGACGGCACATGGGCACCACCAGGCAAGAGTAATGGCTAGCAGAAACAAAAGTAACTAATTACAAATACCCCGACATACCCCGATGCTCCACCGCTGCATGTCACCCGGCTGGGACCTCGCATAAATACTTAGCATGCATCCCATCCTTCCTTTGGCGACGCTGCCCCGCGGGCAGGGCTGCCTGCCTGCGGCCGTACTGGCCGGGCTCGACGGAACACGGCAAACCGCTTGGGAAGGCGCAGCACGCATGATGGATCAGTACTTGCAAATACATGCATTTCCGCTAGATTGGCCCCGCAGGCGTAAATTTTGTGAACTCAAGTTACCTCACATCCGTCGGCTTCCGACGCATGGCCTGCCCGCAGTTACGCGACTTGCCGCAGCACGCCAAAGGAGGGTTTTCCGATTTCCCGCTGCCCGCCGGACCGCTCGTTCCCCATGACAAGGGCATGCCCGGCATGCCCGACGAACGCGCGCAGTGTCCGGTGCCTCCATTCAGTCTCCACAGGGGAGACATATGTCATATCGCGCCGTATCTGGAGATCCGTGGATTTCACAAGCTGCAACGCCCTGGCGGGACAGCTTTGTGCTGGGCGGGGTGCTGTTTCTGTGCTCGGCCGTGGCGCTGGGCCTGCGTTCTCCGGGGCATCTGTCATCTCTGTGGCTGTCCAACGCCCTGCTCCTGGGCTGGATGCTGCGCAGCCCCGCCTACAGCCATAGACACTGCTGGACGGCGGCCGCCGTGGCCATGGCGTTGGCCGAATGGTTGTCGGGCAGCCCGCTTGACCAGACCCTGTGGCTGACTTTCGCCGATCTGGCAGCCGTGGCCTGCGGCTGGGTGATGATGCGGCGCCTGCCGCTGCGGGTGCGGCAGATGCGCTCCCCCTCATCGGTGCTGCACCTGGTGATGTGCAGCCTGCTTGTGAGCGTGGTCGGCGCCGTGCTGGGCTCGGTGGGCATGCACCAGCTGATGCATTGGCCCTGGCAGCCCATGATGGCCATGTGGTTCAGCAGCGAGCTGATGCACATGACCCTGTTGCTGCCCGTTCTGTTGAGCTTTCCCGCAAGCCTGGAGCCGCTGTCCTGGCGTGGCCAGCCGTTCAGGCAGACCGTGCAGGCCCTGCTGCCGCTGTTGGCCCTGGTGATCTCCGAGGCCATTGCCATCTACCTGGGCGGGCCGGGCGCGCTGTCCCTGAGCATGCCGGCCATGCTGCTGTGTGCCATGCGCTACCGGCTGTTCGTGGTCGCCCTGCTCAACCTCGCCAGCTGTGCCATCAAGCTGGCCACATTTTCAGATGTACTGCTCAACTCGCCCAGTTCCGAACTGGAGACCACGTTCTCGTTCCGCCTGGGCCTGGCCATGCTGTCCATAGGCCCGCTGGCCGTGGCCTGCACGCTCATGGCCTTCAAGGACATGCTCAGCAAACTGCGCCATGCAGTGAACCACGATGCGCTGACCGGCCTGCTGGCACGCACCAGCTTTCTGGAGCGCGCTCAGCGCACGCTGGAGCGCCTGCAGCGCGAGCACCAGTCGGGCGCCATGCTGATGCTGGACCTGGACCACTTCAAGCACACCAACGACCGCCACGGCCATGCCGCTGGCGACCGGGTGCTGCAGGAAGTCTCGGCCCGCCTGTCGCAGGCGCTGCGCCCGCATGAACTCATAGGCCGCCTGGGCGGCGAGGAATTCGCCGTGCTGCTGCCTGGCGCCGACTGCGCCACGGCCAGCGCCGTGGCCCAGCGGCTGTGCGAAGCCACGCGCGAAATCCGCATCGAGACAAGCGATGGCGCAACCATCTGCCCCACGCTGAGCATTGGCATCGCCTGCACGAACATGGCCCAGCCTCCGCTGGGTTTGAGCGCCTTGCTGCGCACGGCCGACACGGCGCTGTACCAGGCCAAGGCCAGCGGCCGGGACCGGTATTTCGTGGCGGGCGAGCGGCCGGACGAGGCCGGTACACCGGCCTTTGCCTGCGAGCATTCCGGGGGCGCCAAGGCGGCCTGACACCAGGCGCCGCCTCGGCGTTTTGCCCGCGCTCAGCGCAGGCGGCGGGCGCCGTTTCCTTCGTCGAGCTTGAAGCCCGCCACGGCCTGGGCCAGCTGCACGGCCTGTTGCTGCAGCGATTGCGCAGCCGCCGTGACCTCTTCCACCAGGGCGGCGTTCTGCTGCGTGACCTGGTCCATCTGTCCAATGGCGCTACCCACCTCGGCAATGCCACGGCTTTGCTCCTGGCTGGCGTTGCTGATCTCGGCCACCAGCGTGCTGAGCTTGCGCACGCCGTCCACGGCCTGGTCGATGGTGGTGCCCGCATTGCGCACCAGCCGGCTGCCCGTGTCGATCTGGCCCACGGAATCGTCGATCAGCGCCTTGATCTCCCGCGCCGCCGTGGCGCTGCGCTGGGCCAGCGTGCGCACCTCGCTGGCGACCACCGCAAAGCCACGGCCCTGCTCGCCGGCACGGGCCGCTTCGACGGCAGCATTGAGCGCGAGGATGTTGGTCTGGAAGGCGATGGAGTCGATCACGCCGATGATGCTTTCGATCTTGCGTGCCGACGCCTCGATGCCACCCATGGTCTGCACCACCTGGCCCACGGCCTCACCGCCCTGCGTGGCGATCTGCGAGGCGCTGGTGGCCAGCTCGCTGGCCTGGCGGGCATTGGCCGCGTTTTGCTGCACGGTTGCCGTGATCTGCTCCATGGCGGCTGCCGTCTGCTCCAGCGAGCTGGCCTGCTGCTCGGTGCGTGACGACAGGTCCTGGTTGCCGCCCGCGATCTCGGCCGACGCCATGCGCACCGATTCCGACGATTCGCGAATGCGCAGCAGCACCGTGGCGATCTTGTCCACGAACTGATTGAAGGACTGGCCGATCTGCGCCAGTTCGTCCCGGCCTGCCGCCGTGAGGCGGCGGGTCAGATCGCCCTCGCCGGAAGCAATGTCCTGCAAGGCATCGCGCGCCACGGCCAAGCGCATGAGCATCCGGCGCAGCACCACGGTCAACAGCACGGCCGTACCCAGCACGGAAAGCGCGGTGATGAAGGCGGCCACCTGCAGCAGCGCGCTTACGGAATGCGTGGCCTGTGCGCGGTCGATCACCACGGCCAGCGTCCAGGGCGTGCCCTCCACCTTGGCGGCATAGACCATCTGCGGCTCTCCATCGAGCACCAGGTCGGCACGTCCGCCCTGCTCGGCCAGGCGCTTGATCAGGGCCGCATCGAGCTCCGGTGCAATCGCCGAAGCGGGCTTGAGCGCCAGCTCGGGCCTGGCGTAGGCCAGCAGACGGCCTTCGCCGTCCATCAGAAAGGCGAAGCTCTTTTCCTGGGGGCGTATGGCCGCCACTTTCCTGGACATGGCCGCCAGCCGCACATCGGTGCCGACGACGGCCGTGATCGCGCCCGAGGCCCCGACCGGATCGACAAAGCTGATCGTCAGCTCACCCGTGCTGGCGTCCACGTAGGCTGGCGTGACGCCCGGACGGCCTTCCCGCACGGCCTGCTTGAACCAGTCGCGCTGGGTGCCGTCGTAGTTCTCCGGCATGGGATGGGTGAACACGGCACGCTTGTCCGCATGCACGAAGTAGGCGTCATCGAAGCCGCCGGCCTGCTGGCCTGCCAGCAGGAAAGGAATCGGGTCCGGCTGTTGCACCGCCGTTTTCAGCGAGCCGGTGATGCGCTGCTTGTCCTGGACCCAGTCGGTCAATGCGGCTGCATGGGCCTGCGTGAGCTGGCCGATGTTTTCGTCGATGCCGGACAGCGTGCTGCCGCGCGCCGTCCAGAAGGTGGCCATGGACAGCGCGAACAGCGCGGCCACTGTGATTGCCACGCAGATGAGGATCAGGCGGGCACGAAGTGTTTGAAACATGATGCGTAGTAAAGGCAAAAACGAGGGCTGTGGATGCCCACCGAGCCTATCCGAGACACACCGGCCGCCAGAGCTCAAAGAGTGCGTACTTGCCCTTGCAATTGCACGCTTCCTGGCTGCAGGTGATCCGCTGCCCCCCTTCGAGCAAGCAGCGCTTTGCTCGCAACGCCACCGGGACCTGAGTCGTCAGGTTTTTGCAAGTTATCGTCACATCCTGGACGGATGCATGCTATAGTGTCAATTTGTAACACAGACATTCCCCGCCCTGCAGGCGGGATCTTTTTGTCGCAAACGCCAGGGCCTTGCAACAGGGTCCTGCCGTTTGCGCCGCGCACCCTGTGTTTTTCCCTCCCTCATATTTTTGGGGTGCACCATGCGGCCTTTTCTTGCCCTTCCTGGACTGCCATGGATCCATGAAGGCCCCTGACCAGGATCGGCAGGGAGCAGGATACAAAATGTTTCATCTTGATGCAAAGATGCCGATAAGCAGGCAGACCTGTCATTCAAGGGGAGAGAAACATGAAGCGATGCATCATCAAAGTGGCCGGCGCCTGCTACACGGCCCTGTTTCCCAGCACCTGCGCAGCGGTGGCAGATGCGATGACCCGGTTTCCATACGCCACAAAAATCAGCGTCAGACTCGCCTAGACTCAGGCAACATGGGAACCTGTTCTCAAACAGGCTCTCTGACAATACGCCTGTCGTCATCCGGGTGTTGCGCGGCAGTGTAGGCTCACTTTGCCAAAAGCTCTCCCGGATTCCTTTATATTGGCAGATCAACATTCATTGATATACATGACCACAGACTACAAGACACTGCTGCAGCAGAAAGCCCAGCTCGAAGCCCAGATCGCCGAAGTGCTCAAGACCGAAAAGTCCGGAGCCATTGCCCAGGTGCGCACCATCATCGACCAATACGGATTGACCGAGGCCGATGTCTTCCCCTCGTCCAAAGCCAAGACTGGCGCTGGTTTCCGCGTGGTCGGCGTTCCCAAGTACCGCGATCCCGCCACCGGTGCGACCTGGACCGGCCGCGGCAAGCAGCCCCGCTGGATTGAAGGCAAGGACCGCACTCCCTTCGCCATATGAGATGCGGCCTGCCACGCCTTCCGGCAGCCACGAAGCTGCGACAGAGCCCGCCAAGTGCGGGCTTTTTGTTGCCAGAAGCAAGGGGTTAACCCTATTGCCCAGAAGTTACAAATTCTTCAATGTAGTGCTGATGTGTGAGCCGAGAGGTGCCTGCATGTTTCGGTACCCAAGCAATCACAACAAGGGAAACAGCAGGTATCGCACAGGGAACTGTCCTACACCTGCACTCTCCAAAATCATGATGCCCACTTCAGTGCAGCACCCGCAAGCCATGGGCATCCCGTCACGCAACGGCAAGGCCCCAACGGCCACTGGAGCAATCCGCCACCACCACGAACCATTTTCCAGCCGAGCCAGGGAGACTATCTCCTCTCTCCCCTCTCACTGACTTACCCTGGCAGGCCCCGCAAGGGCCACGGCTTTTCTCTGCAACAGGACCGCCCCCGGCGGTCCTTTTTTTCTGCACGCGCTATCGCAGGGCTGGCACAGCGTTGCCAACCTTGAACACGGCCACCATACCCGACAGGCGCTGCGCCTGGTCGCTCAGTGCGGCCGCTGCCGCTGCGGACTCCTCCACCAGGGCAGCGTTTTGCTGCGTCATCTGGTCCAGATGGCTGACGGCCTGGTTGACCTGGCCAATACCGTCGCGCTGCTCGGTGGAAGACGCCGTGATCTCGCCAATCATGTCCGAGACCTTGCGCACGCTGCCCACGATGTCATCCATCACCTGGCCGGCCTGGGCGACCTGGGCAGAGCCTTCCTGCGCGGCATCGACCGAGGTGCTGATCAGCCCCTTGATCTCCTTGGCGGCCTCTGCGCTGCGATGGGCCAGGGCCCGCACTTCGCCAGCCACGACAGCGAAGCCACGGCCCTGCTCACCCGCGCGGGCCGCTTCCACGGCGGCATTGAGCGCGAGGATGTTGGTCTGGAAAGCAATGGAGTCGATCACGCCGATGATGTCGGAGATGCGGCGTGCGCTGTCGCTGATGCGGTCCATGCTGGCCACCACATGGCCCACCACGGCGCCCCCGCGCTCGGCCGCCTGGGCGGCGCTGCCGGCCAGGTGATTGGCCTGGCGCGCGGTGTCGGCGGCCTGGCCCACGGTCGCGGTCAGTTGCTCCATGCTGGCGGCCGTTTCCTCCAGGTTCGACGCCGTCTGCTCGGTGCGCGAAGACAGGTTGTGATTCCCGGCGGCAATCTCGGTGGATGCAGTGGAGATCGAGTGCACGCTGTCACGCACCTCCGTCACCAGGCCACGCAGCCGTGCCGCCATGCCCGAGACCGAGCGCAGCAGATGACCGAATTCGTCCTTGCGGCTGTCCTCGGCCGACACGGTAAGGTCGCCCTGCGCAATGGCATCGGTCAGTTGCACGGCTCGCTCCAGCGGACGCGTGATGGCACGCGTCAGCACGAAAGCCAGCGCCAGTCCGGCCAGGAGCACCACGCCCTGGACAATCCAGGCCAGCACACTGGCCTGTTGGCGCGCGGCGTGGGCCTGCTCCATGGCCGCATCGCGCTGGCTGCGCTGCAGCTGCACAAAGACTTCCAGCGAGTCCACATAGCGGCCGATGGCACCCAGGTACTGTTGCTGGACGAACTCGCGGAACGCCGCGGCATCGCCCGTCAACTTGATCTCGCGGGCCCGCTTGTTCAGCGCCAGCACCTCGGCACGGATGCTGGCGATGCGCTCCAGCGCAGCCTTGTCGGCCTCGCTGGCACCCTTGACGATCTCGGCCTGCAGCTTGGTGATCAGGCCAGAGCCCTCCTTGACCCGGCCGTCGAGCAGGCGCGTCAATTCCTCATCGGTGGAGGCATTGCTGGCCAGCACCCGCTCGCCCGTGGTTTCCGTTGCGCCCTTCCATTGAATGGCCAGACCGATGCGGTTCTCATATTCGGACAGCGTCTGCATGCCCTGGTCCATGGCGCGGGCCGCCGCAAACTGTGCCCACAGCGATACCGCAAGCATCATCGCCAACAAGCCGCCCAGCGTGCCCCAAAGCTTGGCGGACACGCTCCATTGATCAAATTTCATTCGTAGAACTCTCGTCGGAAAAACTGAACAGAGGAAAGGTGAAACAACAGGCCACGCGCACTAGCGCCGGCCGTCTTCCGGTGAAAAGCCCCGCCATATCGACATGGCCCATCAATCCGGAAAAGATGACTTGCTTTTTCGTCAGAAATACCCGGAACTTGAGGCTGCGCGCGGGCAGACCCGATATCACCCGCTGTGCACAACGCGGAACAGTGCATATGCAGTGGCAAGCGCCGGTGACATCGGATGCAAAATGCAATGACGCTTGCGGCTGCCGCGCCATTGAATGCCTGGGCTTGGAAGCTGCCAGCCGCCGTCTTTCGCACCTGCAAGTGCATAACACGCTGTGGATGTGTCACTCGATACCGATCGCCTCTATGTACTGATTGCGCCGCTGAGCATTTTGCTGCTCGGTTGCACGCTGGCCGTGTGCTGGCTGGTGCAGCGTCGCCAGCGCTATCTGCTGTGGATTGCCGGCGGCTATGCCCTGGTTTCCCTGGCGCTTGCATGGCAGAGCATTGCCCCCCGCGAACAACTCCACCATTGGGCCGTGTACACAGGCGCCATGTACCTGTTTGGCACCTGGTGCTTTGCGCGCTGCATGGCGGGGCGTTACGGGGTCTCGGCCCATCCCGTGCTGGGTTTGCTCATAGGTGCGGTGGTTCTGGCCGCGCTGTACTACTACAGCCGGATCCAGGTCGATCTGTGGGTACGCGTGCATTGGCTCAACACAGGCCTGGGCCTGCTGCAGTTGCTGCCGGCGCCCGCCATGCTGCGGCGCCGGCCACCGCAGGATTGGCTGGAGAGAATGCTCTACTGGTCCTACGTGGTGTTTGCCGGCTACACCGCCGCCCGGCCGCTGCTGGTGCTGGCCCTGGGCAGCACCGACCTCAATGAGATTGCTCGCTCCACCTACTGGCTGGTGACTCTGGTCAGCACGCTGTCGTTTGCTCTGCTGTTCACCCTGATGCTGCTGGCCTGCACGGTGCGCGATGTCTTCACCGCGCTGCGCCAGGAGCGCAACCACGACTCGCTGACCAACCTGCTCAACCGTCGCGCCTTCCAGGAGGCCGCCGAACTGCGCCTGGCCGATTCGCACATGGCGCCGGTTTCCGTGCTGATCGGCGACATAGACCACTTCAAGCGCATCAACGACAGCTGGGGCCATGACTGTGGCGACCGCGTTCTGCAGGCCGTGGCCAGGACCTTGCAGCAGCATGTGCGCAGCGACGATCTGGTCTCACGCTTTGGCGGCGAGGAATTCGTGCTGCTGCTGATGCGCACCACGCCCGAGGAGGCCGAGCGCGTGGCCGAGCGCATACGCGCTCAGCTCAGCGCGGACGGCTATGTGCTGGCAGCCGGCCAGCGGATCACCATCAGCTTCGGCATCGCCCCCGTGGCCGCCAACACCGCCCTGACCGATGCGCTGACGCGCGCCGACGCCCTGCTCTACTCCGCCAAGCAGGCAGGCCGTGACCGTGTGCACGTGGCCGCGGACCCCGGCCGCAAGCTGCCCCAGACCGCCTGACAAAGGAAGCAAGGAACGCCTTGCTCGGGCTTGCGCCCGTCAAAACTCGCTGAAAAGAAAAGCCCGCCAGGCAGTGGCGGGCTTGTTCGTCATCAAGGCAGCGTGGGCGCCTTACTTTTTCGCATCCTTCAGGGCTTCCTTCACATCGCCCAGCTTTTTCTGAGCCGTGCCTTCGACCTGCTTGGCAATGCCCTTGGCCTGCTGTTCGGGGCTGTCGATCAACTCGCCAGCCTTTTGCTGCACCTTGCCTGCGGCATCCTTGAGCGTGCCCTTGATCTGATCCGTGTTCATAGCTGCGTCCTTTGCTGCAAGAGCTTCTAAAAAAGGGATGGATCCTTGCAGACCCGACGCAACGATAAGCGCGCCCCGCAAGGACAGGCGCCAGCGCTCGGCAACGATGAGCGTGGTCTCAGGCCTACAGCCTCATCTCTTCCCCGGGGCGCGGCCTGCCGCCATGCCTGTTTCGGAGCGCAGGCGTTTCAGTGCCTCGTCCACCACCGCTTCCTTGTGCGCCTCGAACAGGCCTGCCGCAGCGTCCTTGTGCTCTTGCAGCAACTGGCACAGGCGCGAAATTTCCTCTCTCAATCCCGCCGCACCCTGCTCGACCCCGGCCTGGTCGGCATCGCCGGCTTCGTCCAATTCGAAGCTGCGCCGTATGCGCGCAACGATTTCTGCATTCATGGAACGGTGGCCGGCCTTTGCCGCTTCCGAGATGCGATCACGCATGCCATCCGGAAAACGGACGATGAAGCGCTCCTGGGTTTCGCTGGGAAAGGGTTTGCGTTGCATTGCGCGATGGTACCTGCCGGATGCAAATTCAGATTCATGCCTAGTTGACATGATTCCAAGTTGGCATAAAACTCGAAACGACCCGCCCGGGGGCTGTGCAAGCCCACATCCACGCCCTCGAACCACCAGCCCTGAATCCAGGACACATTGCGCAAGGACAGAACCATGCCGGACACAGACATGCCAGCCTCCGTGCATCCTGCGCAGGCCGTCGCCAGCCCGCCCGACCCGGAGACCCTGGCAACAGACGCGCTATGCCACATCAGCGCAGCGCTGAGCGTGCTGGAAATGCATGTGGAAAGATCCAGCCGCGCCATGCTGATCGGTGTCCGCGACCTGCTGCGCGGCTATCACTACAAGGCGGACCGCGCCGCTGCCGAGCAACCGGTGGAGGCCCTGGCCAGCAGCGTGCTGCCACAGATGTCCGCCGACCTTCAAGGCCTGCTGGAAATCATTGACCGCGTGAACGACGACGAGACGGACGACCCCATCCTCTATGCCGTGAGCTACCTGCTCAGGGCGGCCAAGAGATTCTCGGATGCGGCGCCGCAGGCCTAGCAGCCTGCGCATCGCCGCTTTCCATCACTCCTCGTTGGTCCACTCCACCCGGGCGCCCAGACTGCGCAGGTTCTCCACGAAGTGCGGATGCGCCCGGCGGATCGGCGTGGCGTTGCGGATCTCCGAGCGGCCCTCGATGCTGCTGGCGACCATGAACAGCGCAATCGCCACGCGGATGATGTAGGGGCTCTCCACCACGGCCGGCGTCAGCGGATTGCCGCCGAAGGTGACCACACGGTGCGGGTCCGAAGAAAACACATGGGCGCCGAACTTGGACAGCTCGCCCGTCCAGCCCAGCGCGCCGTCGTAGATC
Organism: Delftia sp. 11MD; assembly: GCF_050907895.1. Lineage (NCBI taxonomy): Bacteria > Pseudomonadati > Pseudomonadota > Betaproteobacteria > Burkholderiales > Comamonadaceae > Delftia > Delftia sp. 11MD. The sequence continues at coordinate 3,554,592 of NZ_CP194333.1, forward strand.
TTGTTCCAGAACAGCGCATTGCCCTGCGCATGCACGCCCAGCGCAATGAAGATGGGCAGCAGATCCACCGGAAAGTACGGCCAGGGAGCGGCTTCCACCTTGGTAAGCACATTGCTGGTGAACGGCGTCTGCACCTTCAGCGGCCCAGAGCGCAGCGCGCGTGACCAGCCGTTCTTGTGCTCCACCTGCACGCCAAACTTGGCGAAGGTGCGGTCGATCAGCGGAAAGTTGTCCGGCGTGCTGTTGCGCACCTCCACATCGCCGCCCGTGATCGCGCCCAGCGCGAGAAAGGTGGTGATCTCGTGGAAGTCTTCCTCGAAGGTGAACTCGCCGCCGCTCAGCGGTGCGCCGCCACGCACCGTCAGCCGCGAGGTGCCGATGCCGTCGATGTCGGCGCCCATCATCACCATGAAGCGGCAAAACTCCTGCACATGCGGCTCGCAGGCCGCATTGGTCAGCATGGACTCGCCCTGCGCGGCCACGGCGCACAGCACGAAATTCTCTGTCGCCGTGACGGAGGCGTAGTCCAGCCAGTGGCGCACGGCCTTGAGCGGCTGTGCGCTGTGGATCAGCAGCGAGCCGCTGGCGCGCTCCACCTCACCTCCGAAGGAGCGGAAGATGTCCACGTGCGGATCGATCTCGCGCACGCCCAGCGTGCAGCCCTTGACGTTGTCCTCCAGCCGCGCCACGCCAAAGCGCGCCAGCAGCGGCGGCACCAGCATGATGGAAGAGCGCATCTCCTCCGGCAGGCGATGCGACGATGCATCAAAGCGCGTATCGCGATGATGCAACTGCAGCGTGCGTGTGGTTTCGTCCAGTTGCACCTCGCTGCCCAGCGTGCGGAAGATGTCCAGGATCTTGCGCACATCGGTGATGTCCGGCACGCCATGCAGCCGCAGCGGCTGATCGGTCAATAGCGTGGCGCACAGGATCGGCAACACGGCATTCTTGTTGGCGGAAGGAACGACGCGGCCGCGCAAGGGCGTGCCGCCGTGGACGATGAGATTGGACATGGGGGTGCAGCGCAAGCAGCGAAAGGACAACGCGTGATTCTAGGGTTGCCAAGCCCCCCGGCGGACCTGCATCGGCTGCGCGCACCCGCTGTTTCAACAGGTTTCTTCTCTGGATCGCCAACCTGACAACAAAGCGTCAGGCTCTGCCCTGGAGTTCGTGCCCGTAGACGATGAAGCCACGATGCTCGGCCACCTGGTCATACAGCGCACGGCCCGCTTCGTTGGAAGACTGCGTCTGCCAGTAGACACGGCGCGCTCCCGCCAGGGATGCCTGCTCGTAGACCGCGCGGATGAGCGACTTGCCTATGCCCTGCTTGCGCCGGCGTGCATCGGCAAACAGATCCTGCAAATAGCACACGGGCTCCAGCCGCGTGGTGCTGCGGTGGAACAGGTAGTGCGCCAGGCCCACCAGCTCACCCTCGCTCTCTGCCACCAGCGCAAACACCGGCTCCAGCGGATTGAGAAAGCGCTCCCAGGTCGCCTGCGTGATGTCCTCGGGCAGCGCCGTCTCGCCAGCGCGCCCGTAAAAGGCGTTGTAGCCCTGCCAAAGAGGAAGCCATTGCTGATGGTCCGCCTGTGCAACGGGCCGGATCTGAAGCGTGGGAACGGAGGACATGGAACTCCTGGCAAATGAGATGGGGATCCCGAATTCTAGGGACTGCCAGCCGCCGCAAAGCCGTTGCAGACGCGCTGCTCACACCTGTGAAGACCTGCGGACAGGCCGCACAGCGCGTGCGCAAAACACATACGCAGCGTACAGACCCGGCCTACATGCGGCCACAAACTTGACCCGCACGGAAACGCCGCGAAACCAATTGAAATAGATCCCGTCAGAGGCCGCGCTCCCCAAAGGCTTCCGAAATCACATGACGGAGATACAAGATGCATCGAGTCGTTCCCACAGAAAGCTTCAACCCGGACCCGGATGCCCGCTACCACCGCAGCCTGCTGGAAGCCTTTCCCGTGCGTGGCGGCCAGCAGCTGTTGCTGCTGCGCATGGAGCCACGGCCTCTGCTGGAACGCCTTTCAATGCTCGGGCTGCGCATTCTGAACCGCATCCGCAATTGAACTGGCAAGAACCACCAAACACTCCCGAGAGCTGCACGATGCGCCACCTCTTCCTCGTCTTCCTGTGGTCTGCAATCTGCGCCATCTCCTTTGCGGTGGCGATGCTGGCCAGCCCCATGTTCAGCCACGCCATCTGACAGCGGTGCCCTCTGCACCCGCATGCGCGCAGGCCCATGCGCGGCATCTCCAATGACCGCCAGTTTGCCGGCCCGCCTTTTCACAAGGCGGCCACTTCTGACCTGGGTACGAATGACGCACTACACTGCGCCAGTCCATTTGCCTGCAAAGGAGTTGCCATGAAGAAACGCAGACTGCAGATTCACCCCGTAGTGGGCGCATTGCTGATGGGAATTGCCGGCCTTACGGCCCTGCCCAGCACCTGGGCCTGCACCCGCCTTGTCTTTCTTGGTGCGAATGGCCAGGTCGTCACCGCGCGCTCCATGGATTGGAAAAGCGACATCGTCAGCAATCTCTGGGTGCTCCCGCGTGGAATGGAGCGCTCAGGCAAGGCAGGCCCCAACTCGTTGCGCTGGACGTCCAAATACGGAAGCGTCATCACCTCGGGCTATGACGTCTCCACCACCGATGGAGTCAATGAAGCCGGCCTCAACGCCAACCTGCTCTGGCTGGTGGAGTCCCAATACCCGGCCTTCGGTGCGGGCAGCAAGCCTGGCCTGACCATTGCAGCCTGGGCGCAATACGTGCTAGACAACTTCGCCACCGTCCAGGAAGCCGTTGCGGCGCTGGAGAAAGAACCTTTCACCATCGTCTCCGACAACGTTCCCGGAGAGAACCGGCTGACGACGCTGCATCTCTCGATGTCCGACGCCAGCGGCGACAGCGCCATCGTCGAGTACATCAATGGCCGGCAGGTGATACATCACGGCCGGCAATACCAGGTCATGACCAATTCACCGACGTTTGATCAGCAATTGGCTCTCAACACCTATTGGCAGCAAGTGGGCGGCACCACCATGCTGCCCGGCACCAATCGCGCCGCCGATCGATTTGCCCGCGCATCCTTCTACGTCAACGCCATCCCCAAAAGTCAGGACCCCAACAAGGCGCTGGCCAGCGTCTTCAGCGTGATCCGCAACGCCTCGGTGCCCTACGGCCTGAATACGCCCGAGGAACCCAATATCTCGTCAACCCGCTGGAGAACCGTTTTCGACCACCAGCGCAAGCTCTACTTCTTCGAATCAGCGTTGACGCCAAATACCTTCTGGATAGACCTCAAGGCACTCGACTTCAGCCAGAAAACCGGCAAGGTTCTCAAGCTGGATCTGGGCCCAGACCAGAACCACACCTTCTCGGGCGATGCCACGCGGCAGTTTCAGGAATCAGTACCGTTTCAATTTCTAGGCATCTAGGGAAGAGGAAAAATGCGACCAGAAACACCAAATCAACAACGGCCGCTGGCGGCCCCCAACTTTGCACGGTGCCTGCAGGCATCACAACCATGACCGTTACCGTCATCGGCGCGGGCGGCGCGACGGAAGGGCCCGTCAGGGCAGGCCTCGGCACTGATCGGAGTTCTTCCTGCAAACCGCGCCCGTCGGGTGCGCCCAAGCGGAAAATCATCTGGTAGCCTGCATGCAAGCGAGGCGATCAGTGCCTCTTAGAAAGGATCAGCATGCTTTCCAGAATTTGCGCAGCTGCATTTTTCGCTGCCATCACGCTTGTACAAATGCCGGCGATCGCCCAGGCGGACGTTCCGTCCACTGCGGTGACCTTCAAGAAAGGCACGTCGGGCGCGACTGTCCAAGGCAAGCTCCAAGGCAACAAGGAGCAGGCGCACGACTACATAGTGCGTGCGGTTGCCGGGCAGAAGATGACCGTGCACATGGAGACGAAATCCACCTCCACCTACTTCAACGTGCTGCCGCCCGGCAGCGAGGAAGCGCTGTATCGGGGCGAGGTGGCAGACGGCCCCACATGGACCGGTGCATTGCCCGCCAGCGGTGACTACCGTGTGCGTGTCTTCCTCAACCGCGCAGCCGCCCGCCAAGGCAAGTCTTCGGCGTACGCGCTCAAGATTTCCGTAGTAGATTGACGTAGCGCGGCGTCAAGACGATCCACAACCTGCTCGTCCCGCAGACACGCGCAACACATGCTCGGCTTGTTCGAATCCTGCTCGGCCAGCTCAACGAAGCCGGCAGCCTCTGACCAAGAACATGCTCCGCGACCGCTTCGACGCCGCTCGGGATGCCGCCGGCATTCCCAAGGCGCAGTTCCAGCCTCGGGGCCTGCGCGCCACGGCCGCCACCACGTTGGATGACGACGGCGGGATACGGCTGGAGCACACGACGGAGCGCATGGCCGCCCAGTACATCCGCCACAAGGTGGGCAAGAAGGTGAAGCCCGTTCGGTGAATTGCGGAACACGGGGAGAGTTGGGGAACGCGGCCTGTAAACCTCGGCCCCATCTTGCTACTTCTTCGATAGCAAAGAAAAAAGGCCCCGTATCGCTACGGGGCCTTGTGTTCTTTGGTGGGTCCTGCGAGATTCGAACTCGCGACCAACGGATTAAAAGTCAGGCCCGCAAACCATATAAATCAATGGGTTACGTGAATTTTCGGGAATATTTACTGAAACTAGCGCAAGCACAGATGGGCCCTCCAAGGGCTTATTCCCGCACCCACAGCCTTTGGGGAGGGCCTAAATGGAACATGCCTAAACATCGAACTGAGAATGCAGGCTGACTAGCCGCTGAGCCAGCGTCTCGGCGTCGTGGCGCATGGCATAGAGCGACGTCGTGCCGATGGAGACATGGCCGTACCAGATATGGAATCCATCGAGGCCCTGCAGAGACGCCTCCGCACAATTGCGAATAGCTTCGGAAATCGTTCCGGACTGGAACTCCTCGACTTCAGCCTGGCAATGTAGAACGCGAGCCGTGTAGAGGCCGGGCTCTTCCTTGTCTATGTGCAGTGTGAGGATCATGGCTTTCGGCCTAGCACCAGTTGGATTGAGCCCGTCCCATGCTGCCGCCGCGGCGAGATCCAGTAGACCCACAGACCCCGAGCCCAGGCGCAGGCATAGATGATCGACACGGCGAATATGCCCCACTGCTCGGCCTGCCAGCTGGCATAGAACCAGAAGGGCTGACCGAGCATGCCGAACACAGGCGCCCACTTGCGCGAGCCCTCTCCCCGGGCCTGGGAGAGCCAGGCCGCCAGGGCGCCCAGCAGGGCAATTGCGATCTGATCGAGGCTCATGGGTACATGGTACGTGAGACCAGCCGCTTGCCCTTCCCGGCTGCACGGCGATGGACTGGCGCGCGCTGGGACGATGAGTGCGGCGTCAAAACCTTCGACGGGCCGCACGAATCGGCCGAGGCGGCTCTGGACTGGGCTATGGAGCGGTGTCCCGAGGACTGATTTGCAAATGAAGCCTGCATACAATGCGGGCTCACTTACACCCGGAAACAATCATGTTCATCAAACAGACTATCGCAATTGCAGCTTTGGCTCTCAGCGCAGGTACATCCCACGCCTGGAGCTTGGTGTATGCAAACGATGCAAGCGGTGCTACCACTGCAGGCTCATTGCAAGCCCTTCGTGCTGCTGCCAATGGCGGTTCATCGGTCAAGGTGCTCGTTCTGACGGCGGGCCACACTTGGCAGGTTCCATGTGCGCATGTTTCCGTGAGGAATGACTCAACACAGGCGGTAATCTGCACCAAAGGCAGCGAATTTCACATCGACGTGACACCAGGGGCGCAGTTCGGCCAAGTACCGAATCCCACCAAATTCGCATTCTTTGCAGCTAACACCCTTGGTCAGTATGCGCAGGTGGACATGCAAGTGAGCAATGGATCGGTGGTGTCTCGGAATACCATCAACGCACAGATGCAGTGGTACGTCGAGTGAACCTCAAAGCTACTGCCTGATCGGCCGCGTGCACGCCATCAGCGCTCGGTATCGGAAAGGGCGCGCAGGTGGTCGTCGTTCGAGCTCATGTGTACGCCCTTTCGTGGTTTGGATCACGGCAGGGTGGCAGGCTTGGTACGGGACGACTTCCAAAGGACTCTCAGCAAAGCTGAAGCCAGCACTCACCACACGGCAACATCTATACCTAATTCACCATCGAAATGACAACTACGGATTGACGAGTCGTGAGCACAAAGCAAGAAGCAATGATTTTCCTGCTGAAACTTTAAACGATGCGTAATTTCTACCAAGTGAGCATTTGCATCTCAATGAGGATTCGGAATTTAGGTTGCATGCTATGCGATTTTGTTCTGCGGAAAATTGTAATTTTTATTGATGACACCAAATTTCCGTGATACGGTAGGAGGATATAAATTTGCAAGACACATATCCAAATGCATCTCAAATCAAAGCTCTTTTCCTCACTATCGCTCTCGGTGCTCCTCGGGCTCACAGCGACAGCGTCGCTCGGCCAAAATGTTGTTCTCCCGCTTACTGTAGTAAACGCATCAGGTGGCTGGAACGAGGTCAATAGCGCAGTTGACGGCAATCCCAACACTATGTGGAACTCTCAAGGTCCAGCTCCACAATTTATAGAGGTAGACCTAGGCTCTGATCGAATGTTCTCAAGGGTACGCTTGCTACCCGCGCAGAGCGATCCAGGCTACAGCGTCCACAGAATCATTGGCAAAACCTCGGCGGGACAGGAGGTAAATTTCACTACATATGGGAACTTCACCAAAGACAATCAATGGATTGAGATATTCAATCAATTAGAGATACCTGTGAGATATGTTCGTGTGCTCACAACACAGGTCAATTCTTGGGTAGCATGGAGAGAAATACAAGTCTATGATGGAGGAGATCTATCTGAGTCTTGCTACTCGAACGAACATGGCTATGGTTGGGCCATTTATGCCACACTTCCTGGGTCAAGCAAATGTCCCGATACACAAGGTCATTTTCTCGTCAAGTATCGTGACGTCAGAAATCAACCATCAGGGACTCTGATAAATAGTTGCTCGCTTTATGGCCTACAAGGTTGGACAATAGTCAGCAGTTCGAAATTCAGCGGGCAATGCGATGCCTATCAGAACTCCGAACGCTTCATATTGCGGAAAGATTAAATCGCAATAATTTGGTCATCGATTGCTGTCTTCAGAGAAGTCTGCGGCCAGCATACTCGGCGTCACGGGCCAGGCGACGCCGAGGGTTTGGACATCAGCTGCGTGCCCTGCAGCTTTTGCTGCCATGTCCCCATACGCTGCGCGGCAGTCTTCAAATACGACTCCGAGGGCAGCGGCGTACTCAAGGACGGCAGCAGGGGGAGCGCTGGCAAGTCGGCGGGCGGCATCTGCGGATTGCTCGCGCAGGCCGTCAGCAACAGCGCGCAGCTGGTCAAGATCACGGCGCAGCAGCGCCTCGCGGTCACGGGCGGCATTGAGTGCTCCTTGGTACTTCGTGTTCATGGCCTGCTCGGCCTGGCGCACGCGGGCGTCGGCCGCGCGCTGCGCGGTGCTGGTGGCCAGCTGCTGGGTGGCGGCTTCCAGACGGGCCTCGGCCAGCTCGGTGCCCAGGCGCGCGCCCTGGAGCTGCCACACCAGCGCAGCGGCCACGGCGGCGGCACCCAGGTGGGTGTAGAGCGCGGGGATCACGACAGCCCCCTTTCGCAAAGCTGCCGCTCAGCTGCGCGGCGATTGACCAGGCCCGGCAGTTGCTTGCCACCCGCCCAGGTCCAGCGGCTCAGCTCCGCGCACGCGCCTGCCATGTCGCCAGCATTGGCCTTGCGTGCCAGCGTGCTTCCGCAGAACGCCCCATTGCCCACGTTGAACGCAAAGCTCAGGAATGCGGCCTTCTGACCGTCCGTCATGGGCTGTCGCACGCATTCCAGCGCGGCCGTGTGCTTGAGCAGATCCTTGTAGAGCATTTCCTCGCACTGCTCGCGCGTGAACGTCTGGCCCATGGCCAGCTCTGGGCCAGTGTGCCCAGTGCAGGCGGTGATGATGCCGATGGGGTCGCGGTATGTGGCCTGCACCGCGCCCTCGTACTTGGCAACCAGAGGTACAGCCAGTGCCGCAGCGGCCGCGCCAATGGCGGCGATCAGCTTTGCCTTGTTGCTCATTTCAGGTGTCCTTTCAGCGCCGCCCAGAAGCCGAGGCACGCGGCGCAGGCTGAAGCGATGTAGCCCAGCGGCTTCGCAGCCTTGCCGATCCAGTTCAGGACGCGGAAAGCGCCCTGTGCGGCCCGGAAGACCTCGACCAGGTCGGCCGTGTTCGCCCGCACCTGCTCGGTGGCCGCCGTATTCGCGGAAAGCTCCCGCTCCATGCGAGTCATTCGCGCGTCCCCCTCATCCAGTCGCGCATTGATCGCCGCAGCTGTCTGCGTGTTGATGGCATCGCCGTAGTCGTCTTGCATTGGCCCTCCTCCGGGCTGTTCGGGCATGAAAAAACCCGCCGAAGCGGGTTGGTGTTGGTAGGGGTGGATCAGAGCGTCACAGCGAGACCGAAAGCGGTATCGAGCGATTCCGGCGTGCCGCCGAGCTGCGCCCAAAGAGCGGACAGAAACGGGCTGTGCCGCTCCCAGGTGTCCGCCTCGTACTCGATCTGAGCCGCGCGCCTGTCGGCGCCATCGGGCATTGCGGCAATGGCTGCCTCTGCGGCTTCGAGCAGGCCCAGCATCAGCAGCGCGAGCCGGCCCTGGCGACGAGTGCAGGAGATGTGCGCCACCGAAGGCGTGGGCTCGTACGGCTCGGCCGCTACGCGCCAAGCGCCTTGATGCAGCTGCTCCGCAACCTCGGGCGTTGCGATGGGCTCGATGCCTAGCACCTCGCAGGCCTTGACGCAGGCTTTGGCCAGGTAGGCGGGGTCATCGTAGAGATAGGCCGCGCTCTCCATCACCACGTACCACGGGGCTTTGGGGCGGTAGGCCGGGATCAGGACCAGCGCGCGCTCGGCGTTGATCCAGGTGTAGACGGCCAGCAAGTCCCCATGCTGGCGGTGAAGGTGCGCTTTGCGCAGGTCGATACATGCAGGCATGCCCGCGAAAGTGGCAGGCTTGGTACGGGATCAGCGCGCCATGCCGCCCGCGCGTCGCCTGAGAGGCACAGCGCCCGCTGTGTCGTTGTCCATCAGCGGCAGGGCCATGTTGATGTAGCGCCACACGTCTGCGCCGTGGCTGGCGTCATCGTGCAGCGGCGGCCCCGGCTCGCCCGTGCGCGGGTCGATCTGGCGCTTGTACCGGCTCAGGCAGTCCAGCAGCTTGGCGCAGCGCTGGGCATCGATGTAGGCCGAGGAGAAGATGCCGCGCGCCAGGCGGATGCCCGACTCCAGGCCCGCGCGCTCCAGCACCTCGACCTCGCGGCCCATGTCCTCCAGGATCTGCTGGGCCGTCTGCCCGGTCTTGAAGTCGCCGTGGGCGCCGTCGTGCGGCAGGAAGTCCGTGCCCCAGCGGTACGGCAGCTTCTCCATCTGCTCCACGTACCACTCCAGCGTCTTCTGGTTGTCCTGCATGAAGTTGATGACGCGGAAATCCATGGCCGTGCGCTGCACGAAGGCGATGGCCATGTTGTCGGCCCAGCCCAGGTCCCAGACCGTGTGCACGGGCAGCTTGGGGTTGTAGGGCACCAGGCACACGCGGTCGTCGTTGTACAGGCGCTCCACCTCCTTGGCGTAGATCGCGCCGGCCAGGGTGCGCTTGGGGCGGCCTTCCCACACGTTCCAGTAGGTGTCCGGGTCGCGCTTGAAGTGCCGGCGGCGCTCCTTCTCCAGCACCTCCGGAAACCAGGGGTTGTCCCGCCAGTTGATTTCGCACAGCCAGGTGTCGCTGTCGGCGGCCTCGATGAACCGCGCATAGGTGGCGTCCGTGGCCAGGTCCGGGTTCAGCGTGAGCCAGATTTCCGAGCCAGGCCGGCGGATGGTCGGCACCAGCACCTCCCAGCTGCGCGCGCTGACGCTCTGGGCCTCTTCCACCCACACGATGTCAATGGCCTCGTAGGACTTGATGGAGTCCACCGTATGGCTCTGCAGGCCCGCGAACAGGATGAGCGTGCCGTTGGCGCCGCGGATCTCCGTGTCCAGCACCTCGTAGAAGCCGCCCAGGCCCAGCGCCGCGATCTGGTCGGACAGCAGGCGGTGTACCGAGTCCCGCATGGACTTCTGGATCTCGCGCGCGCACAGGATGCGCAGCGGCCGGTTGCTGCCCATCACCAGCAGGGCCATGGCCACAGACCAGGACTTGGCGCCGCCGCGCCCGCCGTACATGACCTTGAAGCGCTTGGGCTGGAACAGGCCGCGCAGCTTGGAGGGGAACTCGACACGAACGCGCGAGCGGTCTACCTCGTAGTCCTCGGCAAAATCTGGCTCCGGGTCCTCGCCGGCCAGGTGCGCGGCCTGCATGCTGGCAGACAGCAAGCTCATGCGCCCTCCCCGTCGCGCGGGTCGTGCTCACGCGCTGGCGCATCCACGAAGTGCAGCTCGAAGTGGCCCACGTTGCCGCCACCGTTCGGCCCCTTGCCCGCGTCCTTGTCGTTCATGCCGAAGGCCTGGCGCTCCATGTCCACCACGATGCGCAGGCTCTCGGCCAGCACCTTCATGGTCTTGGAGCGCTCCGGCAGGCTGATGACCTTCTGGTAGAGGTCGTTCAGCTTGTCCATGCCGTTGTCGTCTGGCGCGCGCAGCATCTCGCCCAGCTCCTGCAGGTAGGCCACCGTGTCCGCGTCTGCCATCTGCTCCAGCTCATCCAGCAGCGCGTTGGTGATCTTGCGTGCCCGCTGGATGTCCCGCCTGTGCGCCAGCCGGATGGTGGCCACAGCCTGCGCATTCGCGTCCACCACCTCACGTTCGGACGCAGTACGCTCCGCGCGTACCTCGCTGCGTACCGCCTCTTTGCGTACCAGCTGCTCTGCCTTCTCCTGGATGCGCTCCGACAGGTCACGGCTCCAGTCGTCACGCTTGGCCCGCTTGCGGATCGCCCCCTCGCTGATGCCCTGCTCCGCTGCGATCTGCCTCAGGCTCTTGATGCCCGCCCTGTAGTCCAGCTCGATGCGCTCCCACTGGGGGGACTGCTTGTGTTCCTTGCTCATCCGCCCGAAGCTGGCAGGCTTGGGACGCTTCAAACTACTCGAGCACTAAAGTCAGTGCACTTTCGAGTCTTCTACAGGCCGTAGAACGGGCGGTTGGCTTCGATGCGTGCCTGCTCGCTGGCGGGGTAGCGGCGTTCGGCCAGCAACTGCTGCAGCGCGGCGCGGCCCAGGTCGCGCAGCGGGGTGTAGAAGGCGCTGACGGCCAGCTCGTCCAGTGCGCGCCAGGCATAAACCTGGGCGTCGATGAACAGGATGTCCTCGGCCGGGCGCGGCAGCGCGGCGGCCTGGCGCGCATAGAGGCAGGCCAGGGCGAACTCGGATCGCTCGCGGTGGTAGCGCGCCAGCTCGCACAGGGGCTCGGCCCGCTGCGGTCGCGCGGCATAGGCGGTGAGATAGGCCTCGCGCACGGCGGCCGGCTCGGCGCCCGAGCGCTCCAGCAGCACGCCGATCTGGAACAGCGCAAACCACTGCTCCTCGGCCCAGCCGCCCATGGCGGCGCGCTGCCGGTACCAATGCAGGCTGGGCTGGATCTGGCCCGCGTCGCGGTGGCTTTGCGCCAGATAGAACACGTTGCGCGTGTTGCCAGGCTGCTCGCGCACGGCCTTTTCGAGCACGGCGATGTCGCGCAGGTAGGTCTGCGGGTCCCGCGCCCGCGCGCCGTCGTGCGAGACATCGATGTACGGCCCCGCCAGCATCTGCCAGGCCTGGTGCGCCGGGGCGGTCAGGTACTCGTGCAGCACGCCTTCCCAGCGCCAGTCCACGCGCGTGGCGATCAGCGCATTGCGCTGGTATTCGGTGCCCGCCATGTGGCAGGACAGCATGCAGCCGTCCGCCTCCAGCGCCGGCCATGCAAAGCCTTCGGGCACGCGCAGCTGCTCGTCGGCATCAATGAACAGCAGGTAGTCACCGTGCGGCCGCGCCAGCTCCAGCGCCTCGTTGCGGTTGTGGGCGAAGTCCACCCAGGGCCGCTCGTGCAGGCTGCCGGGTATGCCCTCCATGCACTGGCGCACCAGGTCCTGCGTGCCATCGCTGGAGCCCGTGTCCACGATCACCCAATGGTCCACCCACGGCTTGACCGAGGCCAGGCAACGCGCGATCACCGGGGCCTCGTTCTTGACGATCATGTTCAGGCAGATATGGACGCGGCGCGCAGGTCGCATAGCGAGCTCACTGGCAGGAGGCCACCACGATCAAACCGGTAACCGCCGTATTGAAGGCCTGGGTGCCAACCAACTGCACAGTCATGGTGTCGCCTGGTGCGTAAGTGGCGGGGCCGGACACATCACATGTGGGGTTGGCATTGGAAAGCGTACAGATCGGCACGCCCGACACATTGGAGAAGTTCTCGTTCACGCCTCGACGCAGCTGCAGCGTCAGGCTCAACGCCCTGTTCTCTGTCAGCATGGCGCGCAATGATGCATTGGTGCATGAGGTGTGTACCATGCGCTGCGCATCGGTCTCGAATGTGTTACCGCCGCCGTTGGCAAACAAATAAATTGTGCCGTTGCCAGCGCTGTTGCCGCGGGCAGGAGTTGTATACGTCTGGAAAAACCCACCCGAGCCTGCAGGCCCCTGGACTCCTGCAGGGCCTGTGGGGCCTTGAAGTCCAGCTCCTGTGGCACCCGTCACGCCCTGGATGCCCTGGATTCCCTGAATGCCTTGCGCGCCCTGGGGCCCTGTGGGACCTGTGTCACCCTGGACCCCGGTCGCGCCCGTAGCTCCTGTCATGCCGGTCGGGCCCGTCGGGCCGGTTGCACCCGTGGCCCCTGTAGGTCCGGTAGGTCCAGTCGCGCCAGTGGCCCCCGTCGAACCCGTGGCGCCTGGTGTGCCAGCACCGGTGGCCCCAGTCGGGCCAGTGAGACCCGTTGCGCCCGTAGGCCCAGTGGGTCCTGTGGCCCCCGTGGCGCCCGTCACGCCAATAGCGCCTGTTGCCCCCGTCGCGCCCGTGGCACCTGTCGCTCCAGTAGCCCCTCCACCCACGCCGGGAGCGCAATGCACCAATTGTCCAGTCGCGCCGTCAACACACAGCAGCTGGTTGCCAGTGGCCGCATCAGCAGGCAGTGCTGGTACCAGAACTTCGCCGGTGTTTTGCACTCGCAACCGCTCGGCGCCTGCCGAATTCTTGATCACGAAATTGCCGCCTGCAGGCATCGTGATGCTGATGTCTGCAGCATGCGCTGTGGGAGCCAGGAAACCGGCGCCCATGCACATAGCAAGCATAAGGCGTGAGGGGATAGAAGTTTCTTTACGGGACATGGTTTAGCTGCCGATGAGATAGAAGCACGTCCATGCAGGCTCACAACAGCCACACGAGGACGAAAACGAAGGATCAGTTCAAGACGTTGTGCGGGTGCGGCTTTGTCGACGAACAGCCACACCACCGAGCATCAGGCTCAGCAACATCAACCCGTAGGTACTGAGCGTTGGAATACTGGCCGGAGAGGCTGCTACAACAGCCCCGATCTGAACATTGCCAGGCACGATGCTTCCACTGGGGTTTGACAGCGTGGCGCCAGGCCCCATCGTGACGACGGCAGTGCCGGGGCCCGAAGAGGTCAGGATCACCGGCTTTCCAGGCGTGCCAAGGGTAAGTGTGCCCAGCACCGTGAGGTTGGTGCCCGCAGGAAGGACGATGGTGGGCGGCAAGGGACCCGTGCTGATCAACGTCAGGTCCTTCACGACGATGTTGCCGCTCAGTTGAAGGGTGGAACCAGGTGCGCAGGTGTCCGACAGCACCACGCTGCTGGTGCCCAGGTTCAATGGCACTGTGCTCGTAAGGTCACCACTGACGTTCAGTTGCCCCCCTGTCCCAGTGACCGTAGCCCCTGAGTCGAAAGCGAACGAGCCAGTGTCAAAACTCCCCGTACCCAAAGTCAACTCGCCCTGCATGATGACCGCCGTGCAAGGAAGCTGAAAAGAGCCTCCAGCAAGATCAATGCTGCTCCCCGGCGGCATGACCATCTGTCCCCATGCCGATCCACACACCGCTGCGCTCAGAACCAGCGAAGCAAAGCTACGCTTACCAAGTCCTACCATTTGATGATCTCCGCGACGGGGCGTAAGGCCCCTAAGTTTTCAAGCGGGCACGCAACCTCCCTGGTGCAGGCCCCAGCGGCATGATCATCAGATACAAAATAGCATTTAGTTAACAAAAATTAACAATTGATAGCCTCGTTTCATTTATCGAAAGCTATTAACTATTAGCGCGCTATCTAAAGGCGTGCACTCTTTATGCGTAGGTGTCGCCCACCTGGGGCTGGGCTCCGTGGTTGTGGTCATATTGCCGATCCCTCTTTCAGTCGGTAGCGAAGCACTGGCTTGCGCGCCGGCAGCTCGGTGAGCCGGCTTTCCACCTGGCCCTCACGCACCAGGTACAGCAGTGCCCAATCGATCTCCCCTTTGCTGCGGCCCAGGGCCAGCACCAGTTCGGAATGGAAGAACCAGCGCCCGGGGGCCTGGCGCAGAAACCGCAGCAGCACGTCGGTGCCACTTCCCGGGCGGATGACGCCCGCGGGGCGCGGGTTGTTGTGTCGTGCCCCCTCCTCGTGCCAGCCCTCCAGCTGGCCAAGCTACCGGAACACGAGGGCGAGGGAATCACCATTCCTGCAGCTGCCTGGCAGGCCTTTACCGACGAGCACGCCAGCTTGCTGCAGCAGATCCAGCTGCAGGGACTCCAGGCCACGGACCTGCCCCACTGACCCACCACCCCGTCAACCACGCCCCGCCACCTGGCGGGGCGTTTGCATTGCTGAACCGCAGCACGCCACATGAGTGAAACCGCTCTCACCCTCAAACAGGCGGCCGAACGGCTGCAGGTTTCCTACGGAACCGTCTTCGAAAGGCGGCATGAGATCGCCTTTCGCCTACCCGGATCGCGCATATGGCGCATCTGGCCATCTGCCCTTGCGGCCCTCAATAAACCTCGCAACAATGTCACCCGGCTATCGTTGCGGAACCAGGATAGTGAATGCCCATCCGCAAAGATCAAACTTCCGGAATCTGGTGGATCGATCTACGCACGCCAAGCGGCGAAAGAGTTAGACGATCTTCTAAAACGACCGAGCGCAAGGCAGCTCAGGAATACCACGACCGCCTGAAGGCGGAGATGTGGCGGCAGGACAAGCTGGGGGAGCAGCCGCAGCGCCTTTTCGAGGAAGCTGCCGTTCAATTCCTGCGCGCCTCTGCTGGACAGAGCGACTACGACACCAAGGTTCGGCACGTCGCATATTGGCGCACCGTCTTCGGCGGCAAGCCCATCAGCTCTTTAACAAGCGACGTGATCCTTGACAACCTGCCCACGCACTTCGTGCGCCACGGCTCCACGATGCAGCGGCCCACATCGCAGAGCACAAAGAATCGGTACATCGCCACACTGCGGACGCTGCTCAACATGTGCGAGAAGATGCAGTGGCTTGGCCGCGCGCCCATTCTCAGCAACTACCGGGAGCCGGCGGTTCGCATTCGGTTCCTGACCCGCCAGCAGGCCCGCGCCTTCATCATGGCCTTGTCTCAGGACTGGATGCGGGACATCTGCCGCTTCGCCCTTGCCACGGGCATGCGAAGCGCAGAGATCCTCACGCTGACCTGGGACAAGGTAGACCTCAAGCGCTCCACGGCCTGGGTCAGCGCCGACGCCTCCAAGTCGGGTTCCGCGCGAGTGGTCCCACTCAACAGCGAAGCGCTCGACGTGCTGAACGCGCGCCCCAAAGGCGTCAACGTCTTCACGCGGCCTACCGGGGCACCTGTGAAGCAGGTCGATGCGCGAATTCTTGCCCGGGCCTTCGCCGCTGCCGGTGTCGAGAATTTCCGCTTCCACGACCTGCGGCACACCTGGGCGAGCTGGCATGTCCAATCCGGCACGCCCCTGTTCGTCCTGAAGGAGCTGGGAGGCTGGAAGACGCTGGAGATGGTGAAGAAATATGCCCACCTGGCGCCGGAGCACTTGGCCCAGTACGCAAACGCGGTCATGTTTTGGTCAGAGCAGACCACCGAGGACAAGAAAAAAGCCCCTACGCTTGTGGCGTAAGGGCTTGATTTCATTGGTATTTAGTTGGTGGGTCCTGCGAGATTCGAACTCGCGACCAACGGATTAAAAGTCCGCTGCTCTACCGACTGAGCTAAAGACCCGAACCACGCTTTGCATGCATCAGATGCTGCTCAGCGAAGACATAGATTCTAGCACCAAATTTTACGCCTCAATTCTTGATGCGGCTCAGTTGATCGATGATCCAGCCTGCGGCGCATTGGCCGAAGGTGGCGGTGACGGTTACCACCGAGCCGTAGCCGTGGCAGTTGAGCGTGCCGTCGCCTTCGATGGCGCAAGAGGCATCGGGCGGGGCGACGGCCTCGCGGCTGAAGACGCAGGCGATGCCGATGCGCTTGCCTTCCTTGGGTGCGCCATGCTCGCGGCGCAGGCGGTAGCGCAGTTGGGCCAGCAAAGGGTCGTGCGTGGTGGCGCTGAGGTCTTCGATGTCCACCTTGTGCGCCAGGCGCTTGCCGCCGGCCGCTCCGACCGAAATGAAGCACTGGCGCGTGGCGCGCGCATGGGCGGCCATGGCAGTCTTGGCCTTGACCTGGTCACAGGCGTCGATGACGGCGTCCGCGTTCTGGGGCAGCAGGCGCAGCCAGTTGTCCGGATCCACGAAGTCGTCGATGCAGTGCACGCGGCAGGCCGGGTTGATCTGGGCAATGCGCTCGCGCATGGCTTCGATCTTGGCCTGGCCCACGGTGGTGGAGAGCGCGTGAATCTGGCGGTTGATGTTGGACTCGGCGACATGGTCCATGTCGATGAGTGTGAGCTCGCCCACACCGCTGCGCGCCAGCGCCTCGGCAGTCCAGGAGCCCACGCCGCCGATGCCCACCACGACGACGTGCGCGGCGCGGATGCGCGCGGCGCCCGGCACGCCATACAGGCGCTCCAGGCCGCCGAAGCGGCGCTGCAGGTCGGCATCAGAAAAAACAGCGCCTGCTTCAGGCGCTGTCTTGTCTTCTCCCGCAGGGGATGAAGAGACCGTATCGCTCATCACTTGAGGCTGGCAAGACGGTTCTTGGCCGCGGCTGTGGCTTCGGCGTTGGGATAGGCCTTGATCAGGTCTTCCAGCGTCTTGCGCGCGCCCTTGGTGTCCTTCATCTCGATCTGGCAGTTGGCGATGGACAGCGCCGCCTCCGGCGCCCGGCCATGCATGGGGGCTGCCGCCAGCAGCGCGCGGAAGTTGGAGATCGCGTCCTTGTAGTTGCGATTGGCGTACTGCGCGTTGCCCAGCCAGAAGCGTGCCGAGGGCACGTAGCCGCTCTTGGGCCACTGGTTCAGGAAGGACGAGAATGCCGTGCCGGCTTCGGCAAAGCTGCCGGCACGGAACTGCGCCAGCGCGGCTTCGAAGTCGCGCTTCTCGGCCGGGTCGGCCGCGAATTCCTGGCCGTCCACCGTCACCGTGACCGGCTCGAACTGGCGCAGGCGCTCGTCCACGCCCTTGGCGATGTCGCGCTGGCCGCGCTGCAGCTCGGCCACATCGCGCAGCAGCTGCTCGTTCTGGCCGCGCAGCTTGGCTTGCTCGGACTTGAGCTGCTCGATCTGCGACTGCAGTTCGAGCAGGCCACGGCGCGTTTGCGCGCTTTCCTCGGTCATGCGCTGCTGCGACTGCTGCATGCTGTCGACACGCTGGCGCATTTCCAGGATGGCGCGGCGCGCCTCGTCATCGCCGAACAGCGCGGCATGGCCGCTGGCGGCGTAGCCGGCCATCAGGCCGGCAGCCAGCAGCGTGCGCAGCGCGGTGCGATGCAGGATCGGGGAGCGCTGCATGTTCATCAACGGTAGGACAGTTCAGCGCGGCGGTTTTGCGCGTAGGCGTCTTCGGAATGGCCTTCGGAGGCAGGCTTTTCCTTGCCGTAGCTCACGGCTTCCATCTGCGCGTCGCTCACGCCCAGCAGGCCCAGCGAGCGGCGCACGGCTTCGGCGCGCTTTTGGCCCAGGGCCAGGTTGTATTCGCGGCCGCCGCGCTCGTCGGTATGGCCTTCGATCTGGACCTTGCGTGCAGAAGACGCCTTCAGGAAGCGTGCATGGGCTTCGATCTGGGGCTGGGCATCGGCCTTGACGACGTAGCTGTCGAAGTCGAAGTAGACGATGCGGCTGACGCCCTGGGGACCTGCCTTGTCGGCAGCCGAGCCGGTCAGGTCCACGCCCGAGATGCCGCTTTGCGAGGTGCTGCCGGTGCCGGCACCGCTGCCCTGGCCCGTGCTGGAGGCGCCCGCGTCGGTGACCGGGGTTTCGTCGAGCTTGACGCCCGAGCTGCAACCTGCCATGAGTGCGGTGACTGCAAGTGCCAGGGAAAGTCGTTTGATGGTGATCATGAAAAATCTCCGTATGTCCGGATGGACTTCGTGCTGAGTTGACTTGTTGACTGAAAAGAAATCGAGGAAGCCGGGCTATCACTGGCGCTGGAACGGACCCCAGTCGGGCTCGCGGATGTCTCCGCCCTGCCCTGCCAGCCGCGCCTTGATCTTGCCGTCCAGCGTGGTGGTCATCAGGGACTCGCGGCCCTGCTGCAGCGTGGCGTAGACGATCAGGCGGCTGTTGGGAGCGAAGCTGGGGCTTTCGTCCGCCGTGGTGTCGGTGATGGCATTCACGGTGCCGGTGCCCAGGTCCATGACGTGGAGCTTGAAGCCGCCGCCCACGCGCGAGATGTACGCAAGCCACTTTCCATCGGGGCTGACACTGGGCGAGATGTTGTAGTTGCCGGTGAAGGTGACGCGCTCCGCGCTGCCGCCGGAAGCCGGCACCTTGTAGATCTGCGGGGCGCCGCCACGGTCGCTGACGAAGTAGATGGAGCGGCCATCGCTGGAGAAGTTCGGCTCGGTGTCGATGCCGCTGCTTTGCATCAGGCGGCGGGGCTCGCCGCCCTGGGCGCTGATCAGGTACAGCTGCGAACCACCATCACGGCTGAGCGTGACGGCCAGCGAGTTGCCATCGGGAGCCCAGGCCGGCGCGCTGTTGGAGCCCCGGAAGTTGGCGACCAGGCGACGGCGGCCGCTGGCCACATCGTGCACATAGACCACGGGCTTGCGCGACTCGAAGGACACATAGGCCAGCTGGGTGCCGGTGGGCGACCAGGCGGGCGAGATGATGGGTTCCGGGCTGGACAGGGCGGACTGCGCGTTCTCGCCATCGGCATCGGCCACCCACAGGCGGTAGTTGCTTCCTGCCTTGGTCACGTAGGCGATGCGTGTGGAGAACACGCCTTTCTCGCCCGTGAGTTTCTCGTAGATGTAGTCGGAGATGCGGTGGGCCACCAGGCGCAGGTCGCCGGTGGTGACGGCAAAGCCCTGGCCGCCCAGGTCCTGGCCCTTGACCACGTCCCAGAGGCGAAACCGCACGTCGTAGCGGCCATCGGCCAGGCGCGTGATGCTGCCCACGGCCAGGGAATCTGCGCTTTTCTGGCGCCACATGGCGACATCGGGGCGCGAGGTTTCATCGAGTTGCACGCCGGCCGTGTCCACGGCGCGGAACTGACCGCTGCGCTCCAGGTCGGCCTGGATGATGGCCGAGATCTTCTGTGGCGCCTGCCCTTCTCCCTTGAATGCTGCAATGGCGATGGGCAACTGGGTCAGGCCCACGCCCGTCACTTCGACGCGGAACTGGGCCAGCGCGGGAATTGCAGGAGTGGAGGCAAGAGCGGCCAGCAGGGTTCGGCGCGAAGGGCGCGGCACGGCCGCCAGGGAGGAAGGAGAAAGGAGTCGGTCAATAGTCATTGGCATTCATCAATATCTACGGGAAGACCCCGGTACTTGCACAGGTGCGAATGTTACACACACTGGATGCGTCACGATGTAAGAACGTGCACTGTAGGGTCTGTCGGCCCAGGCTTTGTCGATCCCCGCCAGCCGCATCGGTTCCCCATGGGGCAGCCCCAGGCAAGCCCGCCGTAAAATCCGCGCTTCATGCACGCACCATCCTCACCGCCGCCGGCCCCTGCGCCGTCCGCCGCACCGGCGGCCCATGATCTCGCCAGCACCCTGACCCTGTCGCAGCGCCTGAAGCGCCTGTCCCCCTATTTTGGTGGTCAGCGCCTGGCCTGGACGATGGCCGTGGCCGCCACGCTGGTGGGTGCGGTCACCGAGCCGTTGATACCGGCATTGCTGCAGCCGCTGCTGGACAGCGGCTTCACCGACGGCACGCTGCCCCTGTGGTCGGTGCCGCTGGCTATCATCGGCGTGTTCCTGGTGCGGGGCCTGTCGCAGTTCGTGGGCCAGTACGCGCTGGCGCGCATTGCCAACGAGGGCATGCTGGCGCTGCGCAGGCGCCTGTTCGAGCGGCTGCTGGCGGCCGACATGGCCTTGTTCTCGCGCCAGTCGGCCTCATCGCTGTCCAACACCGTGGTCTATGAGGTGCAGACCGGCTCCACCCTGCTGGTGCAGGCCATGCTGGGCATCTCGCGCGATGGCTTCACCCTGGTGGCGCTGCTGGGCTACCTGCTGTATCTGAACTGGCAGCTGACGCTGGTGGTGGCCGCCGTGGTGCCGGGCGTGGCCTGGATCATGAAGACGCTGTCGCGCCGCCTGTACCGCATCACCAAGATCAGCCAGGAAGCCACGGACTCCCTGGCCTATGTGGTGGAGGAGAACGTGCTGGCCCACCGCATGGTGCGCCTGCATGGCGCGCAGCAGGGCCAGCAAAAGCGCTTTGGCGGCCTGAGCGGGCAACTGCGCAAGCTGGCCATCAAGGCCACCATCGCCTCTGCGGCGATGACGCCGCTGACCCAACTGCTGGCCGCTGCTGCCCTGTCGGCCGTGATCTGCATCGCGCTGTGGCAAAGCCGGGGCACGGGAGCCGCCGCGGCCAATGTGCAGGATGTGACGGTGGGCAGTTTCGCGGCCTTCATCACGGCCATGCTGATGCTGATTGCCCCCATCCGCCGCCTGGCCGATGTGGCCAACCCCATCACGCGCGGCGTGGCGGCGCTGGAGCGGGGCCTGCATCTGCTGGAGGGCTCGGGCGACGAGACCGGCGGCACCCAGGTGCCCGGCAAGGCGCGTGGCGAGATCGAGCTGCGCGACGTGTCCGTTCAGTTTGGCGAGGACAAGGCGCCCGCCCTGAGCCATGTGGACCTGCGCGTGCGCCCGGGCGAGGTAGTGGCCCTGGTCGGCCCCTCTGGCGCGGGCAAGACCACGCTGGTGAACCTGCTGCCGCGCTTTCTGCAGCCCACGGATGGGCAGTTGCTGCTGGACGGCACCCCCCTGCCCGAATGGGATCTGGCCGCCCTGCGCCAGCAGTTCGCCATGGTCAGCCAGGACGTGGTGATGTTCAACGACACCATTGCCGCCAATGTGGCGCTGGGTGGCGTGGAAGACGAGGCACTGCTGTGGGCGGCGCTGGACGCCGCCAACCTGGGCTCGCACGTGCGCGGCCTGCCCCAGGGCCTGCAGACGGTGGTGGGACACAACGCCAGCCAGCTGTCCGGCGGCCAGCGCCAGCGGCTGGCGATTGCGCGGGCGCTGTACAAGGATGCGCCGGTCCTGATTCTGGACGAGGCCACCTCGGCACTGGACAACGAATCCGAGCGCCTGGTGCAGGAGGCGCTGACACGGCTGATGCAGGGCCGCACCACGCTGGTCATCGCCCACCGGCTGTCCACCATCGAGCATGCCGACCGTGTGGTGGTGATGGAGCGCGGCCGCATCGCCGAGCAAGGCACGCATGCCGAACTGCTGGCGCGCGACGGGCTGTATGCCAGGTTGAGCAGGAACCACGCCACCTGAGCGGACAGGATTGGGGGCGGCCACGCCGCTTTCGCTTGCGGCTTGCAGCTGGCGGCTACCAGCTCCCGCGCGAGGGCTGGGTCTTGCGTTCGGCCTTGATGGCCTTGGTGAGTTTGTCGACCATGTATTGGCGGTCCACCTGCCTGGCGAAGTCGGCGGCGGTGAAGCCGCGCTGGTTGCGCAGGATGACGTCGGCGCCTTCGGCGATGAGCAGGTCCACCACGGCTTCGCTGCTGTACTGGGCAGCCAGCATCAGCGGCGTGGTGCCGTTGGGCGATTCGGCGTCGATGTAGGCGCTTTTGTCCAGCAGCAGCTTGATGATGTCCAGCGTTTGGGGCAGGTCGGCCGAGGTGGCGTAGTGCAGCGGTGTCCAGCCGGGGCGGTTGACATCGGCGCCCCGGCGTATGAGTTCCTTGACCAGGTCCAGGTGGCCCTTGATGCAGGCCATCATCAGCGGCGTTTCGCCCTGCTGCGAGGCTTCGTTGACCTTGATGCCGGGGGACTTGAGCAGCACGTCGAAGACGCCCAGGGAGCCCTGGTGCAGGGCCGCAACCAGGCCCGGGCGGCCGCGCGTGTCGCGCGTGTTGGGATCGAAGCCGCGAAAGATCAGGTTGACCATGGCGCGCTCGTTGTCGCTGACGATGGCACGCACGTAGTCGTCGTACTGGCTGGCGTGCGCCAGCCCGGCACCGGCTGCAGCCACGGCCGTCAGGGCGCGGCCGGCCCGGGCCAGCCAGCGGCGACGGTCCACGCGGCCGACGGCCGCAGCATTCAGTCTCATGCGACAACCCCCTTGAAAAGCTGATCGAAGTTGGCACTGGTCAGGGCCGCCACCTCCTCGACCGGAATGCCGCGCACCTGTGCAATCTGCTGGGCCACGTACGGCACATACGACGGATTGTTGGTCTTGCCGCGATAGGGAACGGGCGCCAGATAAGGGCTGTCGGTCTCGATCAGCAGGCGGTCGGCCGGCACGAAGGCGGCCACGTCGCGCAGGTGCTGGGCGTTCTTGAAGGTGACGATGCCCGACATGGAGATGTAGTAGCCCAGGTCCAGCGCCGCACGCGCGACCTCCATGGTCTCGGTGAAGCAGTGGAACACGCCGCCAGCCTGGCCTGCCGAGCCGTCCTCGCCTTCTTCGCGCAGGATGGCCAGCGTGTCATCAGAGGCGCTGCGCGTGTGGATGACCAGGGGCTTTTGCGTCTGACGCGCCGCGCGGATGTGCACGCGAAAGCGCTCGCGCTGCCATTCCAGGTCGGCAATGGTGCGCCCGCCCTTGCGGTCTTCCATGCCGTAGTAGTCCAGTCCCGTTTCGCCGATGGCCACCACGCGCGCCAGTGCGGCGCGCTCGACCAGGTCGGCCACGCTGGGCTCGGTCATGTGTTCCGTATCGGGGTGCACGCCCACCGTGGCCCAGAAATTGTCGTGGTCCAGCGCCAGCTGGTGCACATCGCCGAACTCCTCCATCGTGGTGCAGATGCACAGCGCACGCGTGACGCGCGCGGCCGCCATGGCCTCGCGGATCTCGGGCAGGCGGCTTTGCAGCTCGGGGAAATTCAGATGGCAGTGGGAATCGGTAAACATGGAATCTCGTGGTTCAGAAACAGGCATGCCGACCGGAGAGCATTTCCTCCGTGTCGGCATGCGGGCAGAGGCAGGCGCAGGACTCAGACCGTCTGCGTGGCCTTGTCCGAGGCCAGTGCCGAGCCCAGGATGTTCTCGATCTTGGCCTTGAGCTCGGCGGACTTCTCGTCCTTGGGGAACTGTATGCCTATGCCCTGCGTGCGGTTGCCCGAGGCGCGCGCGGGCGTGATCCACGCCACGCGGCCGGCCACGGGATAGCGCTGGGGCTCGTCGGGCAGGGTCAGCAGCACGTAGACATCATCGCCAAGACGGTACTCACGCTGCGTGGGCACGAAAACGCCCCCTTCGGCGAACATGGGAATGTAGGCGGCGTACAGCGCGGCCTTTTCCTTGATCGCCAGTTGCATCACGCTGGGACGGGGTGTGGAGGGTGCGGTGCTCATGGATGGTTTGCAGACATTGGTTCGGTGAGCGGCCGGCGCAATCGGCACCGGGCCCAGGGCCGTAGGTTAACAGGCCGGGCTTTCATGTGGCGAAAAGCGCCTGGCCATGTTCTCCCGTGCCCCTCCCTTCATGCCCGGCGCTGGCGGGCAGGCTGGCCGGACATGAGCACGCGCCGCGCTTCTGCGGCCAGGGCTTCTGCCATGAGGCCTGCGTTGAAGGGATGGTCGGCCGTGCGCGCGGCCTGGGCCAGGGTTCGCGACCATTCGGAAAGCAGGCCTATGTCCAGCGGCCGCGAAGGCAGGTCGGCCGGCGTGAAGTAGCGCGGCGCGGCGCCTGCGGCCAGTGCCATCAGGTCGTGGCAGATCTTTTGCAAGGCCTCCACGGCATGGGGCGGCGCGTAGGCGGCCAGGGCCGCCACATCGCCCTTGGCCAGCGCACGCGGCAGCTGTGACCACGACGCCATGTCGCTGCCGCCACCGCTTTGCGCCAATGCCAGCGCATCGCCGGGCCGCCCGCCTGCTGCGCGCAGCGCCACGGCGGCCGCTTCAGGGGGCACGCCCTGCGTGTCCAGCCAGGAAAGGGCCTCTTGCTGATCCGGCCAGGCCATGGTGTGGATCAGGCAGCGGCTGCGAATGGTGGGCAGCAGCTGGTGCGATGCCTCGCTGGCGAGCACGAAACGCGCATCGCCGGGCGGCTCCTCCAGCGTCTTGAGCAGCGCATTGGCCGTGATGGCATTCATCTGCTCGGCCGGATAGACCAGCACGGCCTTGCCGCGCCCGCGCGCACTGGTGCGCTGGCAGAACTCCACGGCGTCGCGCATGGCCTCGACACGGATTTCCTTGCTGGGCTTGCGCTTCTTGTCGTCGATGTCGGCCTGGGCCTTCTCGGGCAGGGGCCAGCCCAGCGCCATCATCTGCACCTCGGGCATGAGCACGCACAGGTCGGCATGGGCGCGCACGTCGATGGCATGGCAGCTGCCGCAGTGGCCGCAGGCGCCCTGCGGCGACGGCGACTCGCACAGCCAGGCACGCACCAGTGACAGCGACAGCGCGTACTGCCCCAGGCCCGAAGGCCCCTGCAGCAGCCAGGCATGGCCGCGCTGTGCGAGCAGGCGTGTGCGCTGTTCGGCAATCCAGGAGGTGTCGGTCTCGGCCGGCTGTGGCAGGGCTTCGTTCATGCCGCACCTCCCTGGCCGCCGACCATGATGGCCAGCCAGCCCCGGCGCACCATGACCTGCGTGATCTGCTGCCAGACCGCATGCCGGCTGGCGTTGGAGTCGATGCGGGCAAAGCGCTGGGGCGCTGCTGCAGCGCGCGACGCATAGCCCTGGGCCACGCGGGCGAAGAAGCTGCCGGGTTCGGACTCAAAGCGGTCCGGCACGCGGGCCGAGGCCAGGCGCTCGGCGGCCACCTCGGCGGGCAGGTCGAACCAGAGCGTCAGGTGGGGCTCGCGCAGCAGATCGGGCTGGGGGGCGGTGCCCGTCTGCACCATGCGCTCCAGCGTGGCCAGCGGCTGCAGGTCGAAGCCACGGCCTGCGCCCTGGTAGGCAAAGGTGGCATCAGTGAAGCGGTCGCAGAGCACGACCTCGCCGCGCGCCAACGCGGGCTCGATCACCTGCACCAGGTGGTCGCGTCGCGCGGCAAAGGCGATCAGCGCCTCGGTCAGCGGGTCCATGGCGTCGTGCAGCATCAGCGCGCGCAGCTTTTCGGCCAGCGGCGTGCCGCCGGGCTCGCGCGTGAGCGTCACCGTGCGGCCCTGGTCACGGAAAGCCTGGGCCAGCGACGCGATGTGCGAGGACTTGCCGGCGCCATCGATGCCTTCGAAGCTGATGAACAGGCCGGCGGGGGTTGCATTGGTCATATGGAAAGAGAGGATACGCAAGCGCTGCGCAGAGCGCAGCAGCCCTGGGGAATATCTCAGGGCTTTTGCTCAGGGCTTTTGCTGGCCGCGCTGGTAGCGGTTGACGGCGCGGTTGTGCTCGTCCAGCGAGGCACTGAAATGGCTGGTGCCGTCTCCGCGCGCCACGAAATACAGCGCCTTGGTCTGGCTGGGCTGCACGGCGGCCATGAGGGCGGCCTTGCCGGGCATGGCGATGGGCGTGGGCGGCAGGCCCGCGCGGGTGTAGGTGTTCCAGGGCGTGTCGGTCTGCAGGTCGCGGCGGCGCAGGTTGCCGTCGAATTTCTCGCCCAGGCCGTAGATCACGGTGGGATCGGTCTGCAGCAGCATGCCGATGCGCAGGCGGTTGGTGAACACGCCTGCGATCTGGGCACGGTCGGCCGCGCGGCCGGTTTCCTTCTCGACGATGCTGGCCAGGGTCAGGGCCTCGTCGGGGCTCTTGAGTGGCGTGTCGGCCGAGCGCAGCGCCCAGACATCGGCCAGGCGCCGGTCCATGGCATGCAGGGCCCGGCGCAGCACGGCCAGGTCGGAGCTGCCCTTGGCATAGGTATAGGTATCGGGGAAGAACCGGCCCTCCGGCGCCACCCCGGGACGGCCCAGGGCCTGCATCAGGGCCGCATCGTCCATGCCCGCGCTTTCCTGGCGCAGGAATTCCTCGCGGGCCAGGGCTGCGCGCACCTGGCGCCAGTTCCAGCCCTCGACCAGGGTCAGCGCCTTGAGCGA
Source organism: Delftia sp. 11MD (assembly GCF_050907895.1). Taxonomy (NCBI): domain Bacteria; kingdom Pseudomonadati; phylum Pseudomonadota; class Betaproteobacteria; order Burkholderiales; family Comamonadaceae; genus Delftia; species Delftia sp. 11MD. Next base: position 3,581,082 of record NZ_CP194333.1, read on the forward strand.
TTCCTCGCCACGCGCGAGCTTTTGCAGCAGCACATAGGGGGTCAGGCCCGTGGTCAGTTCATAGTTGCCGGCCTTGATCTGCCGGTCCTGCCCCGAGACGCGGAACCAGGCATACAGCAGCCGCGCATCGGTCTGCACCCCGGCCTTGACCACTTCGCGGGCGACGCCGCGCGGCGTGGTGCCGGGTTCGACCTCCAGCTCCAGCGTGGGCTGGGACAGCGGCAGGGGCTGGTTCAGCCACCACCAGCCGGCACCGGCCAGCACGGCTGCCAGCACCAGCAGCATCATCAAAGCGCGAAAGATAAAGCGCACAACCTCGGTCCAAGCAAGCAATAGAGCGGCTGATCATAATTCAGCCATGACCCAGCCTTTACTGAACGGCATCGCCCCCGTTTCCCATCTCGGCGTGATACGCGCCCTCGGCGAAGACGCCGCCCCATTCCTGCATGGCCAGCTGACCAACGACTTCGCGCTGCTGGATCTGCAGCATGCGCGTCTGGCGGCGTTCTGCACGGCCAAGGGCCGCATGCTGGCCAGCTTCATCGGCTTCAAGCGCAGCAAGGACGAGATCCTGCTGCTGTGCGACCGCAGCCTGCTGGCACCCACGCTCAAGCGCCTGTCCATGTTCGTGCTGCGCGCCAAGTGCAAGCTCAGCGATGCCACGGCCGAATTCACGCTCCACGGGCTGGCTGGCGATGCCGCCGTACAGGCCATGGGCCCGGCAGCCGTGCCCTGGACCAAGACCGATGACGGCGACGCCAGCCTGATCGCCCTGTACCCGGCCGCCGGCCAGCCGCGCGCCCTGCGCGTGGCCCCTGTCGGTGCGCCCCTGCACGAAGGCCCCGCACTCAGTGAGGCCGATTGGCTCTGGAGCGAAGTCGCCAGCGGCATCGCCACGCTGTCGGCACCCGTGGTCGATGCCTTCGTGCCGCAGATGCTCAACTACGAATCGGTGGAAGGCGTGAACTTCAAGAAGGGCTGCTACCCGGGCCAGGAGGTGGTGGCCCGCAGCCAGTTCCGGGGCACGCTCAAGCGCCGCGCCTACATCGCCCATGCCCAGCAGCCGCTGGCAGCCGGCATGGAAGTCTTCACGCCCGAGGATCTGGAGCAGGCCAACGGCACCGTGGTCCAGGCCGCCCCGGCGCCCGGCGGCGGCTGGGACGCCATTGTCTCCATGCAGATCAGCTCGGCTGAGCAGCGCCTGCTGGCCCACGCCGCCCTGGGCGAGGGCCAGCGCGCCGATGCCGCGCAGGCCGTGGCGCTGCAACTCAAGCCCCTGCCCTACGCGCTGCGCGAGGACATTTGAGATTTGGGCCTTGCACCGCCTGAGCTGCCTGCAGCTCAGGCGGTGAGCACTTTCCTCATGGTGATGTGGGGAATGCCGGCCTCTTCATAGGGCTCGCCCTCGGGCGTGAAGCCCGCGCGCAGGTAGAACGACTCGGCATGGCGCTGCGCGTGCAGCACGACTTCGCGGTCGCCGCGCTGGCGGGAGGCCTCCACCAGGCTGTCCAGCACGATGCGGCCCCAGCGGCCGCCGCGCACGCTGCGGTCCACGGCCATGCGGCCGATCCTGCCCGCGCCGGGGCTGTCGCTGACCAGGCGGCCGGTGGCAATGGGCTGGCCCAGGCCGTTGTAGACCACGGCGTGGCGGGCCACGGGGTCGAACTCGTCGATCTCGATCTCGCGCGGCACGCCCTGCTCGTGCACGAACACGGCCAGGCGCAGGCGCTCGGCGTCGCGGCCCAGGTCGTTCCAGCTGCCCGATGCCACGCGCACCACGCTCTGGCCTGCCTCATAGGCGGTGAGCACGTCGCGCAGCTGCTGCGGCACGGGCAGCGGCTGGCGCGTGGTGGCATCGGCGAACACATAGACCAGTTCCACGGTGTTGAGCAGTTCCATGCCCCGGAAGATGCCGGCCTCGAACAACAGCGAGGTATTGCCCTGCCTGGCACAGCGTATGCCCACATGCAGCACGTCGCCCAGCGTGGCCGATGCGTGGTAGGTGGTAGTGGCCTTCTTGACGAACAGCTCGCCGCCCAGGGCCGCGAAGGATGACTCATAGGGCATGCCCAGCTGGCGCCAGTAGTCGGTGACGGCCACGTCGGCGTACATCAGGTAGTGGGCGTTGAAGACGATCTTCTGGGCGTCCACTTCGGACCAGCGCACTTCGATGCGTTGCAGCGTGCGGAAATCTTGGCGTTGCATGGGTTTTTCTCTCCTGTTGTCTTGGGTGTCTTGGGTGCCCTGGCTCTCAGGCCGCGAAGGCGTCGGCCAAGGCGCGCGCCATGTCGGCATGTGCACGGCGCGCTTCGGCAATGGCGCGGCCCATCTTGACGAATTCATGGGTCACGCCCCGGTAGATCTCCAGATCCACGGGCACGCCCGACATGCGCAGCTTGTCGGCGTATTCCACGCCCTCGTCCACCAGCGGGTCGCATTCGGCCAGGCCTATCCAGGCCGGGGCCACGCCGTCCACGTCAGGCGCCAGCAGCGGGGCGAAGCGCCAGTCCTCGCGGTCGGCAGGGCTGTTGAGGTACTGGGCAAAGAACCAGGTGATGGCCGGCTCGTCAATGACCAGCCCGTGGGCGAAACGGCGGTGCGAGTCAGTGTCCTGGTGGGCCGTCGTGCCCGGGTAGATCAGCAGTTGCAGGGCCAGCTTCAGGCCTGCATCGCGCGCATGGATGGCGCAGGCTGCGGCCAGCGTGCCGCCCGCGCTGTCGCCACCCACGGCCAGGCGTGCAGGGTCGGCGCCCAGCAAGGCGGCCTGCGAAGCCAGCCATTGCAGCGCATCCCAGGCGTCGTTGTGGGCCGTGGGGAATTTGTGCTCGGGCGCGCGCCGGTAGTCCAGCGAGACCACCATGGCGCCCGAGAGGTGGGCCAACTGGCGGCACAGCACGTCGTGCGTGGCCACGCTGCCCACGGTGAAGCCGCCGCCATGCAGGTACAGCAGCACGGGCAGGCCAGGGGCCGGTGCCTGGGCACGCTCCTCAGGCGCATAGAGCCGAGCGGGCAGCAAGGCGCCATCGCGCGCGGGAATCTGCAGGTCCTCGACACGCGGCAGGACGGGCTTGGGAATTTCGAGCACGCCGGCGCCCGCCTCATAGGCGGCGCGCGCACCCTCGGCGCCCAGCTGGTGCATGGGCGTGCGTGCGGCGCGCTCCATGCGACGCAGCACATCGCGCATCTGGTGGGTCAGGGACGCCGGCAGCGGCGTGGCGTGGGGGCGGGATTCGGGCTGGGGCACGTTCAGGAGCAAGTTCAGGGACAGGTTCGATCGGAGCCATCTGGCAAGGCAATGCGGCGCGGCCGGCAAGGCACGGCAGGCGCCGCGCAGCAGGCATTGTGCCGCGAGCACAAGGCCCTGGCAGCCATGCGATGGCAGTGCACGCCCGTGCTGTCGCCCCCGTGACCGCGCAGGCGCCCTCTCAGGGTTTGCTTTGTTTGCAGTGCAGCACGCGCGGTCTAGATTCGGCGCACTCCCACTGATCCCCACCACGGGCCGCAGCGGCCCGCAACGAGTCACCGACCATGGCTTTCATCAACTACGTCACCCAGATCCAGTTTGACTTCGGCGCCGTGCGCCTGTTGCGCCAGGAGTGCGAGCGCGTGGGCATCACGCGGCCGCTGATCGTCACTGACCAGGGCGTCAAGGCGGCCGGCGTGCTGCAAAAGGCGCTGGATGGGCTGGGCGACATGCCGCACGCAGTGTTCGACCAGACGCCCTCCAACCCCACCGAGGCTGCCGTGCGTGCGGCCGCTGCAATCTACCAGGAGCAGCGCTGCGACGGCCTGATCGCCGTGGGCGGCGGCAGCGCCATCGACTGCGCCAAGGGTGTGGCGATTGCGGCCACGCACGAAGGGCCGCTGTCGCACTACGCCACCATCGAGGGCGGCTCGCCGCGCATCACCGAGCGCGTGGCACCGCTGATTGCCGTGCCCACCACCAGCGGCACGGGCAGCGAGGTGGCGCGCGGCGCCATCATCATCGTGGACGACCACCGCAAGCTGGGCTTTCACAGCTGGCACCTGGTGCCGCGCGCCGCCATCTGCGATCCGGAACTGACCTACGGCCTGCCCGCCATGCTGACGGCCGCCACGGGCATGGACGCCATCGCCCACTGCATGGAAACCTTCATGGCAGCCGCCTTCAATCCGCCTGCCGACGGCATTGCGCTGGACGGCCTCACGCGCGGCTGGGCGCACATAGAACGCGCCACCCGCAATGGCCAGGACGCCGAGGCACGCCGCCAGCTGATGAGCGCCAGCATGCAGGGCGCCATGGCCTTCCAGAAGGGCCTGGGCTGCGTGCACAGCCTCAGCCACAGCCTGGGCGGCGTGAACCCGCGCCTGCACCACGGCACGCTCAACGCCATGTTCCTGCCCGCCGTGGTGCGCTTCAATGCCGAGGCCGAGAGCGTGCGCGCCGAACAGCGCCTGCAGCGAATGGCCCACGCCATGGGTCTGGCCTCGGGCAGCGACATTCCCGAAGCCATACGCGACATGAACGCCCGCCTGGGCCTGCCCACGGGCCTGGCCGCCATGGGCGTGGAGCGCGCCCAGTTCGCGGCCGTGATCGGCGGGGCGCTGAAGGACCATTGCCACGGCACCAACCCGCGCCTGGCCAGCGCCGACGACTACGAGCAGATGCTGGCCACCTCGCTGTGAGCCGCCGTAGCCGCTGTGAGCGGGCTCAGTGGCCGGGCGGTGACTGCTCCGGTGACTGGGCCGGTGGCGGCGCCGGTACAGACGCGGGAGCGGGAGCCGGCGCCGGCGCTGCGCCGCTTTCCATCATGCGGCGCACTTCCACGGTCTGCATCAGCTGCTCGGCCATGACGGCCAGCAGCTCCAGATCTGCCGGCGAGACCTCGCGCGGTGCGTCGTCCATGATGCAGAAGCTGCCCAGCACCGCGCCGTGGCGGTTCCTGAGCGGCACGCCTGCGTAAAAGCGCAGCCGCATGGCCTGCAGTGCGGGGTTGCCGGCAAACCGGGGGTCGCGCGCTGCGTCGTGCACCACCAGGGGCTCGCCGCCGTGCACCACATACGAGCAGATGGACTGCCCGCGCGGCATCCCGGCCGATGCGGGGTCGCCCTGGTCCGCCACCAGCAGGCTGCCGGGCGTGTGCACGCGGTCGGCATCGACCCATGAGACCTGGGCCCATTTCACGTCGAAGGCATTGGCGGCCTGCTGGGCTGCCTCGTGGTACAGCGGCGGCAGGCCGGGCCCGAGCACGCCGCTGTCGCGCAGCTGGCGCACGCGCTGCTCATCGTCATCGGGAATGGGCGCGGCCAGGCCCTGGCCTGCCGCGTCGGGCAGGCGCAAGGCGTCCACCCACAACTGCAGCTCGCGCAGGCTGGACACGCAGGCGGCGGCGCCGCAGTGGCGCGCGAACTCGGGGTCGGACACCACGGCCGGCGCATTCCACAGCGCCAGCACCACGCGCAGATGCGGCCAGTGGCGGCGCACCCGCCGCATGATCTGGCGCGCCACGGTCTGGGGCTGGGCGCTGAAGACCGAGAGCACCAGCAATTGCGCCTCGGCAAGGGCCTGTGCGCCTGCATGGCCCTGCGGCAGGCCGCCGCCCTCGCCCTGCCCCAGCTGGCGCCATTGCGGATCGGCCGCCAGCGCCCAGTCCGAGCAGCTGACCACGTGGCCGCGCAGCGCCTCGCTGTGCGCCACCATGGCCGCTGCCAGGGCATCGACCTCCCAGCGCGCACCCACGCAATGGATGCGCAGGGCCCGCGAGGACAGGTCTGCGGGCGCGGGATGGCTTTCCCGCAGCTCCTCGACCAAGGCATCCATGCCGCTGGACAGGCGCAGCCGGTGCTCGGCCGTGGCCGACTCCAGGTGCTGCTGGGTGGCCAGGCGCAGCGCGGGGATCGCCACCTCGTCATAGAAGCCGGCCACTGCGGCCGAGCGTTCGTCCGCCGAGGCCCGCGCTGGCAGCCTTGCGTCCACCAGTTCATGCGCCAACGTGACCGCATCTTCCACATCGTCGGCCAGCAGGCGCTGGTACAGCCGCTGGGCCGGACCCAGCACGGGGGAGCTGCCCAGCAGCACCTCCATGAACTGCAGCGCCGGTATGTAGCGGCCCAGCACCAGCAGGCAGACCGTGAGCGGCGTGGACAGGATCAGCCCTATCGGCCCCCACAGCGCCGTCCAGAAGGTCGCGGCCGCAATGATGGACAGCGTGGACAGGCCCGTGCTGCTGCCATACAGCCAGGGCTCGATGAGGTTGTTGCTGATCAGCTCCAGCGCCATGATCAGCCCCAGCGTCATCAGCAGCATCTGCCAGCCCGGATCCACCGCAAAGGCCAGCGCCAGCGGGAAGGCGGCAGAGATCATGGCGCCCACATAGGGAACGAACCGCATGATGGCCGCCAGCACCCCCCAGAGAATGGCGCCCGGCACGCCGATGAACCACAGCCCCGCCGCCATGGGCAGTCCATAGGTGATGTTGACCACGAACTGCATGCGCAGGTACTTGCCTATGCGCTGCGAGGCCTCGTCCAGCGCGTCGGTGGCCACATGCAGGTTGCCGCCCATCAGGCGCAGCAGCCGGTCGCGCAGGTCATCGCGGTCCAGCAGGATGAGGATCACGAACAGCAGCACGATGCCGGCCGTGGTCACGGGCTCGGCCACTCGGCCCAGCCACTGCAGCATGCGCGCCGTGGGCTTTTGCTCGGGCGACTGGATCTCCACCTTCTGCACGCGGGGCGTGGTGGCGCCGCGGGAGATCTCACGCTCCACCGTGTCATAGGTGCGCAGGGCGCCGTCCCAGGCGCTGGGCATGTTGGCATTCCTGCGCAGGCTGCGCAGCTTGTCGCGGATGGTGCTCTGGTAGGTGGGCAGGTCGGCGCTGAGCTGCTGCACCTGGCTGCCCAGATAGGTACCCATTCCGGCCAGCGTTGCCAGTGCCATGACCACCACCAGCAGCGTCGCCGCCATGCGCGGCAGGCCCCAGCGCCTGAGCCGGGAGACCGCAGGATCGAGCAAAAAGCCGAACAGCAGCGCCAGGGCCAGCGGAATCAGCAGTCCCTGCCCGAAATACAGACCCGCGATGATGATGCTGGCCACCAGCAGGCCGGTGAGCAGGCGCAGCGCAGGCACCATGTCGGCCAGCTGTGCCAGGCCCGGCAGGGCCGAACGCACGCTGCGTGCGAAAGCCGCGTCGGCAGCGGCCGCGTTGCCGGCCGCATCGGCTGCGGCGTTCTCAGCGCCTGGTTTTCTGGAAGGCGCTGGTGTGAGGTCGGGATGTGGATTCATGGGGGGACAGGCATCAGGGCTTGGATACGTGCGTGGATGCTGCCGCACTTGCGCCCATCGTGGGATTGCACAGCGCGCTGCGGGCCGGCCCTGTCAGCGGGCACCGCAATCGCTGGAACTCCGCCGCCGTCGCTGCCACAGCGCGCCAGCTCACCAGCGCACACGCACCACCGTGCCGCCGCCAGCACGCGGCGCCAGGTCCAGCGTAGCCCCTATGGCGTGGGCACGGCGGTGCATGCCTGCCAGGCCCATGCCCTGCGCCTCATCGGGTGTACGCGGCGGCAGGCCGCGGCCGTCGTCTTCCACGCGCAACTCCCAGCGCAGCTCGCGGCGCGCGCCGGGATGGGCGCCGTTCGCCCGCGCAATACCCGGCTCCAGGGGCTGCAGCACCAGCCACAGCGTGCTGGCCTGTGCGTGCTGCAGCACATTGCTCACGGCCTCCTGGGTGATGGCAAGCAGGTGCTGGGACGACTGGCCTCGAGGAAGATCGGGCAGATCGGGCAGGCCCGGCTCGGACTGCGGATCGGCCACGCTCCAGCGGATCTGCATGCCACGGCGGTCCAGCACGGGCTGCAGCCGGTGGCGCAGGCGCGCCAGGCGCACGGGCAAGGCGTCCTCCACGGCGTCCATGGCGTCCACCAGCAGGCGCAGGTCCAGCAAGGCCTGCTCCAGCAACTCCTGCGCCTGGCGCTGCCGGGTTTCGCTCGGCTCCAGCAAGGCCATGGCATTCACCAGAAGGCCGCCCACGCCGTCGTGCAGATCGGCGGCAATGCGCCGGCGCTCGGCCTGCACCTCACGCGAGGGCCGGGGGCTGCGCCTGCGCCGCCACAGCAGCAGCCTGCGCAGGCGCGAGGCGCCCATCGCACACAGCAAGGCCGTCAAGACCAGCAGGGACAGGCTGCACAGGCGAAGCCACAGCGGAGCCTGGTCGCCCTGCTGCCAAAGCCAGGCGCAAAGCGCCAGCATCTGCAGCAGGCCCAGTGCCAGGCAGACTGCCAATGCGCGAAGGGAGTCCTTCATGGCCATGCGGTGGGAAGCGGCGGCGGGGCGGTCCGCACGGGCCCCTGCGCCGCCAGCCAATCAGAACAGGCCGCGCAGCGATGCAAAGCGCACCGCCTGGGCGCGTGTGCGCACCTGCAGCTTGCGGTAGATGTTCTTGATGTGCGTGTTGACCGTCATGGCGCTGATCATCAGGCGCGAGCCGATCTCGGCGCTGGTGTAGCCGCTGGCCACCATGCGCAGCACCTCGCGCTCGCGGGTGGACAGGCGGTCTGCCTCGTCGGGCGAGCGGCGCTTGGGCTCGGCGCCCTGGGTCTTGTCGAAGCGCTGCAGCAACCTGCGCGCCAGGCTGGGAGTGACGGATGCGCCGCCATTGGCCACCTGCAGCACGGCCTGGGGGTAGTTGCCGAACCAGGAGTTCTTGACGAGGTAGCCCGTGGCACCCAGCTCGAAGGCGCGCAGCACCTGCTCGTCGTTTTCCATCACGGAGATGATGACGGCCTCGGCCGTGGGCCGCACGGTCTTCATCATGTCCAGCAGCTCGAAGCCCTCGCCGTCGCCCAGGTTCAGGTCGACCAGCATTACGTCGAACTCGTGCTGGCGAATGGCCTTGCGACCCTCTCGGACACTTCCGGCCTGGGCCACGACCAGGGTGCGCGGGTCGTTCATGATTTCCTGGGCAATGACCATGCGGATGTGGGCATCGTCATCGACCAGCAGCACGCGCACGGGCTTGTCGGGCTGGCCGGCCAGATAGTCTGGCCACATGGCGGAACTCAGACCCGTGCCCAGCATGGCCTGGGCGCGCGAGGAATCGGCGATCAGGGGACGGGCATCGGCGGGAACGTCGGATGGATTCATGCTGTTCTCCTCAAATGTCACGTCATGTATATGACGCAACCGATCACATACGCGCCTTTCACATTAAGAGAAATCGCCACCGATATCCACAATCTTTGACGAAGTTTGTGAAAGATTGCGTAGCTTGCAAATTAACACATTTGTGTGAGAAGCCGGGTCCGTACTTTCTTGATCACCTGACCGGCAGGCCTGTCGGGCCTGGCAGGCCATACCCTTGCCGATGCCCGCCATCCTCCCCTGGATCCGGGCCCATGACAGCCGCCGGTCCAACGCCTTCCTCCTGCGCCTGCACCGAGCGTATGCAATTCGATACACCGGGTTGTCTGGATGGCCCCATGCCCGCCGGATCAACGGCCTGAAGCGAAGCTGCAACTGCAAATTTTCTGTCGTTACACCTTGAAACTACCCAACTCCATTCACCTCCCAATGCCGCTGCTTTAACGCGATGCAGCCCACCAATCAAAGGTTTGGACGGGTAAGTACCCGCCACGTGGCTCAGCGCTCACGGCTACCCCGTACAAGAGATGGAACGGCAGGGGCACCCCAAGCACATTGGAGTCCAGACAACGAGCTGGGGTCCAGGGAGACAAGGCCGGAAACCTCCGCAAAGTGTCTGAAAAACGGGTGCTTACACACCTCTTCCTGATAGTCCGATCCTTCCAAGGAGCCATCATGAAATCGCTTGCAATTCTTTCCCTGTGCCTGATCGCAACCGCCGCCATGGCAGATCAAGACAACCGCTACAGCAGCAGCTCCAAGATCGAAATCGACGGACCCAGCGTCCAGGTCACGGTGCTGAACAGAAGCGGGGTACTGAACATGGCCACGGGTGGCGGCAAGGCCTCCCAGAATCTGGCCAGCAATGCGGGCAATGTGTCCATCGACAACGGCGGCAGCTCTCTGCAGATCGTGGCAGCCTCGGGAACCGGCATCATGAACGTCGCCAATGGCTGGGGCGCCGTGGCCGTCAACAACCTCGCCTCCAACTACGGCGAAGTCGACGTGAATGACCTGTCGATTCAGGTCGTGGCGGCCAAGAACTCTGGCATCGTCAACTATGCCGGCAACGGCTCCACCGCAGTGCAGAACATCTCCAGCAACAACGGCTGCGTGACCTGCTACAACAATCGCTGAGCCTGGCTGCCGGGTGAAGGCAACTGCCGGACGGCCCCCGGCCAACCGGCATAGCCTTCCCGGCACCGACCCAGCCCTCCGCACCAGGAGAGCCCACCATGCATAACGCCGCCATTCTCTGCTCGGCTGCCCTGTTGGCCTGGCTCGCCCTCGGAGCGTCCTCCATCCACGCAGCCGCTCCGGGCGAAGACCCGGTGGTACTGAACAAGCCCGTGGACTATCTGAGGCTGCCGACGGCCAAGCCCACGACATCGACGGGGCTGGAAACCGTGACCGACATACCCATCAACATCAAGGCCAAGATAGCGCGCTATGAAGCCATGTCGATGAACAATGCTCCGGGCGTCGCCACAGATGCCGACGTGGTGACCACCACCACGATGAGCAGTGCCGGCATGAAGCGCACCTGCACGCAGGACATTGCCAGCAATACCAACGCAAGCGCATTCAATCGCTACGGGCCACAGACCACCAAGGACCAGATCGTGGTTCTCAAGGGTGATCTGGTCAACGTCTGCCGATAGCGCGGCCGGCGGCCAGCCATCGGGCTCTGGGCCGCCCCGCCACTCTCGTCCCATATTTCCGGCGCCGGCGCCTGTGCGCGCCTGTGCACTGGCTCGCCGTTTTCCAGCAGAGGTCCATCATGCGCAACAGCCTCCCATCGCCAGGACTTCCCCGCCACGATGCCGCGCCCCGGCCGGCAGACAGCGGCCACGCGGACTACCGAGGGGCTTGGCGCCAGCGATGGTCTGGCAGACAGGGCTGCATGCGGGTTGTCGCCAGCGCCGTTTCAGCCTCCATCGTGCTGCTGTCGGGTTGCGCGCCGCTGGATGCGCGCAAGGATTCCAAATACCTGGAAAAAGTCTATGCGGCCGACCGCCCGGTGGTGCGGCCGGTGCGCTCCATATCGAGCTTCTCCGATTCGCTGATGTGCATGGACAGGATGTTCCGCAACAGCCACATGCCCACGGTGCTGATCACCAGCAAGCAGTTGCCCGACTACACGGGCCGCGTGGCCGTGGCCGCCAAGGAGATGGTGGTCACCGCCCTGTCCCAGATGTCGCGCGTCAGCAGCGCCTTCCGCTACGTGGACTATGAGGTGGACATCGCCCGCCAGGACACGGTGCAGAACCTCACCACCATCTTGCTCAACAACAACCAGATCCAGCTGCAGCGCCCGGCCCTGTATGTGTCGGGCGCCGTGTCCTTCATGGACCAGAACGTGCTGCGCAACAACGTGGACATAGGCACCAGCGCCTCGCGCCTGGAAACCGGCTACAGCGCCAACCGCAGCGGCGCCGTGCTGGGCATGGAGCTGCACCTGGGCGACTTCCGCACGCGCACCATCATTCCGGGCCTGGATTCGGCCAACGAAGTCGTCATCGGCAACGGCAGCCAGGGTCTGGATCTGGCCGGCCGCATCGGCTCCTACGGCGTGCAGTTCAGCGTGGGCCGCGACTATGCCCAGGGCTCGGGCCCGGCCGTGCGCACGCTGGTCGAGCTGGGCATGATCGAACTGCTGGGCAAATGGTCACGCCTGCCCTACTGGCAGTGCCTGACGCTGGACCAGACCCATCCCGACTTCCAGCGCCAGCTGCGCGATTGGTATGAGGAGGGCGGGGCCGGCATCCACCAGGAGCTGGTACGCCAATCGCTGATCAGCAAGGGCTATCTGCCGCCCGACGCACCGGCCTTCACCGCAGGCAACCCGCAGTGGCGCGAGGCCATAGGGCGCTTCCAGGCCGACAGCGGCATGGTGGTCAATGGCGTGGTGGACTTCAGCACCTACGAGCGCGCACTGCGAGACTTCGTGGCCGTCAGCGCCGATGGACACATGACGCGCATCGGCTGGAACACCAAGAGCGCGGCACCGGTCACCGCTGCCGCCGAGAACGTGGCCGTGGCCACGGGCGACTACCGCTACGGCGCCCCCGCGCCCGACCGCAAGCTGGACCTGTGGCTGGAGAACATCACGCCCACGCGCACCTCCTTCGAGACGGGTGAGCAACTGTTCCTGTCCGCCACCGTGTCGCGCGCCTCTTATCTGTCGTGCTTCATGGCGGGTGCCGACGGCGAGGTGGTAAGGCTCTTGCCCAACGATGTGAACCGCTCGGGTTGGATCACGGCCGCCCAGTCCGTGCGCCTGCCCGACTGGATGAGCCCCAACCCCGGCTATGTGATCAATGCCGGCCCGGCAGGCAAGGAAGGCGTGGCCTGCTTTGCCACCGAGCAGAACATGAGCGACAAGCTGCCCCAACTGCTGCAGAACAAGGCCTTCATCGCCATCCCGGGCATGCGCACACTGGAGGATGTCAACCAGGCCATGGCTAGCGGACTGGGCGCCGACCAGTACACAGGCATGGCCCGCTTCTGGCAAGTGGTTCCGGCCCAGGCCAAGCGCTGATGCGCCTGACAACCGCCCCGTCCACGAACCCACCGGAGGCACACGCCATGCCGTCCCACGCCCACGAACCGCTGTGCGCCGCCCGTGCGCAGCGGCTCGCAACTGCGCTGCGGTTGTCCGTCAGGCTCGTGCTGGCGGGCCTGCTGGTCCTGCCGCCCGGCGTGACGCCCGCCATGCCGGCGCATGTGCAGGCTGCCGCACGCTTCACGCCGGTGGCCCCCATCCGGGTGGCAACCACCGGCCTGTTCAGCGCACAGCCCGGCACCAGCAATATCTCATCCACCTCCGACACCGCCCAGCAACGGGCCCTGTCCCAGCTGCGCAGCCGCGCCGAAGGCAAGGGCGTGAGCCTGGCCACGCAGCGCGAGGCGCAATGGGTGATGGGCCTGCTGGCACTGCATGGCATTGCCATGGCGCAGGACGGGCCGCAGGCCAGGCAATGGTTCGAGCGCGCGCAGCGCGCCGGCCATCCGCTGGCCAGTGCGGGACTGGCCTGGTGCGCCATGGATGGCTGCGGCCAGCCGCCCGACCCACCGGCCGCAAGACCCTGGATCGCCCAGCTGGCCAAGACCGACCCGGCCCGTGCGCAATATCTGGAATGGCTGCTGGCGCGGCGCCTGGCGCCGCTGTCCACGGCCGAACCCGTGGGCGAGGCCTTGGCCGTGGCAGGCACGCCCGACCAGGAACTGCTGCAGCGCGCAGCGCGCTCCGGCAGCCCCGGCGCCCAATTGGAATGGGGCCTGGCCCTGCTCGCGCAGGACGAGCCCGAGGCAGCGCTGCGCCAGTTCCGCGCGGCAGCGGCGCGCTCATCCAGCGCCGCGACCAATGCACAGATGCTGGGCGAGCGCCTGCGGCCCGCAGGCCAGCTGGTGTCGGCGCAGGGCAGCTCCACGCCTGCAGCGCAGGGGCCGCAGGCCATGCAGCGCACGCCGCAGCTGAGTGGAGCGCCCAGCGAGCAGGACATCCAGGTGCGCCAGCCCGTCACGGCCCAGCAGCAATGGGAGCAGGCGCAGCGCTACCACCGCGGCGACGGGGTGCCGGCCAACTACACCGAGGCGCTGCGCCTGTACCAGCAGGCCGCATCCCACGGCCATGTGGCATCGCGTCGCATGCTGGAGCTGATCTACTCGCGCCCCGCACCGGGCGGCGGCGTGGACATCGGATGGATGCAGCAGCTGGCGCGCATAGACCCCATGACCATGCAGCCCATGGCGCCCGTCAGCCCCGCGCCCTACCGGCGCGATCCCACGCCGCTGTTCGACATGGTGCCGGCGCCCTGGCACAGGCACTGAGGCAGGAGCGAGGCGCTACAGCACCACGTCCAGGCCGGTGTCGGCCATCCAGTCCACCGGGTCCTGGCGCAGGACCATGTCGATGTCCAGGCCCAGGGCCACGCCCACTTCGCCGGGAAAGCTCACGGCCAGGGCACGCTCGTCCCACTGCGCCTCGCGCGAGCGGGCGCGCCAGGCAGCGATGTGCAGCACGCAGGCCAGCGGATCGAAGCCCGGCTGGGCCAGCGGCGCGTACAGGTGCTGCAGCGCATCGGCCAGCAGTGGCGGAAGGTTCCAGCGGCGGGCCAGGCCCGCACTGACATGGCTGTATGTGTAGCCGCACAGCCGCATTTCCAGCTCGGCGCGACGCGGGTCCAGCGGGCCGACCAGTTCGGTGATGGTGGCGGCGCGGCCGGGGTCGATCATGTGCATGGCCAGCTCCCCCAGGCCGTGCATCAGCCCTGCGGCATAGGCCGCCGTGGGGCTGGCCTGCACGGTGCCGGCCAGCGCGCGCGCCACGCGGGCGGCTTCCACGCTGTAGCGCCAGAAGGCCGGCATGGCCATGCCCGGCACGGCATGGGCGCCCACGCCCAGCGGTATGCCCCGCACGATCTGGCGCAGCTGCGCGGGCGCCAGCAGGGCCAGCGCCTCGGGAATGCCGGTGACACGTCCCGCCATGCCGAACACCGGGCCGTTGGCCTGGGCCAGCAGCCCGGCGGCCAGCGCAGGATCGGCTGCGAAGAGCTGGCTCAGCCGGCGCAGGCTGGGCTGCTCGGGCACCAGCTCGCGCAGCAGCAAGGCCACGATGCGCGGCTGCGCCGGCAGGGCCAGGGCCTGTGCCAACAGCGTCTGCAGGTCCAGTGCATGCGCAGCCATCGCGTTTCCTGCCTTGCCGTGCGCGGGACTACTTGCGGGTCTGCAGCTTGGCGAAGGCCGAGGCCATGGCCGATTGCTGCACCGGCTCGGGCGCACGGCGCTGCCCGCCCTGGCTGCCGCGGCCTGCGCTCTCGAAGCGGTTGTCACGGGGGCCGTCGCGCCGCGCCGGTGCCGCATCGAGCTTCATGGTCAGGCTGATGCGCTTGCGCGCCACATCGACCTCCAGCACCTTGACCTTGACGATCTGGCCGGTCTTGACCACCTCGCGAGCGTCCTCGACGAACTTGTGGCTCATCTGGCTGACGTGGACCAGGCCGTCCTGGTGCACGCCCAGGTCCACGAAGGCGCCGAACTGGGCCACGTTGCTGACCGTGCCCTCCAGCGTCATGCCTTCCTTGAGGTCCTTGATGTCCTCCACGCCGTCATTGAAACGGGCCACGACGAAGTCCGGACGCGGATCGCGGCCGGGCTTTTCCAGCTCGCCCAGGATGTCCTTGACGGTGATGGCACCGAACTGCTCGCTCACGAACTGCTCGGCCTTCAGGCCCTTGAGCACTTCGGAGCGGCCCATGAGCTGGTCCACGCTCTTGCCCGTGGTGGCAATGATGCGTTCGACCACCGGGTAGGTTTCCGGGTGCACGCCCGTCATGTCCAGCGGATTGTCGCCGCCGCGGATGCGCAGAAAGCCCGCCGCCTGCTCGAAGGTCTTGGCGCCCAGGCCGGCCACGTCCATCAGCTGCTTGCGGCTCCTGAAGGAGCCGTTGGCATCGCGCCAGCGCACCACCGACTTGGCCACGCTGCCCGACAGGCCCGAGACGCGCGACAGCAGCGGCGCCGAGGCCGTGTTCAGGTCCACGCCCACGGAGTTCACGCAGTCCTCGACCACGGCGTCGAGCTGGCGCGCCAGCTCGCTCTGGTTCACGTCGTGCTGGTACTGGCCCACGCCAATGCTCTTGGGGTCGATCTTGACCAGCTCGGCCAGCGGGTCCTGCAGGCGGCGCGCAATGCTGGCGGCACCGCGCAGGCTCACGTCCACGTCGGGCATTTCCTGCGAGGCGAACTCGCTGGCGGAATACACAGAAGCGCCGGCCTCGCTGACCACGACCTTCTCGATCTGGCGGTCGGCCTTGCTGGCGATCTTGATCAGGTCGGCGGCCAGCTTGTCGGTCTCGCGGCTGGCCGTGCCGTTGCCGATGGCGATCAGGTTGACCTGGTGCTTTTCGACCAGGCGGGCCAGCACGGCCAGGGAGCCGTCCCAGTCGCGGCGCGGCTCGTGCGGGTAGATGGTGGTGGTGTCCACCAGCTTGCCCGTGCTGTCCACCACGGCCACCTTGACGCCCGTGCGGATGCCCGGGTCCAGGCCGATCACGGCGCGCTGCCCCGCAGGGGCGGCCAGCAGCAGGTCGCGCAGGTTGTCGCCAAAGACCTTGATGGCCACCTTCTCGGCGTCTTCGCGCAGGCGCGAGAACAGGTCGCGCTCGGTGGACAGGCTGAGCTTGACGCGCCAGGTCCAGGCCACGCACTTGCGGATCAGGTCGTCGCTGGCGCGCTTGGCGTGGCTCCAGCCCAGGTGCAGGGCAATCTTGCCTTCGGCCAGGCTGGGCTGGCCGGGCTCGGGCTCCACGGGCTGGACCAGCTTGGCCTCGAGGATTTCCAGCGCGCGGCCGCGGAACACCGCCAGCGCGCGGTGCGAAGGCACGCGGCCAATGGGCTCGTCGTATTCGAAATAGTCGCGGAACTTGGCGACCTCGGGGTCGTTCTCGTTCTTGGATTCGACCTTCTTGGAGCGCAGCAGGCCGTCTTCCCACAGCCATTCGCGCAGCTTCTGCACCAGGGCCGGGTCTTCGGCCCAGCGCTCCGACAGGATGTCGCGCACACCATCGAGCACGGCCAACGTGGTCGAGAAATCGGGGCCCGGCTTGCCGTCGTCCAGGGTGGTGGCCGGCTTGCAGAAGGCCTCGGCCTCCTTGTGCGGGTCCAGCGTGGGGTCGGCAAACAGCTTGTCGGCCAGCGGCTCGATGCCGAATTCCTTGGCGATCTGTCCCTTGGTGCGGCGCTTTTGCTTGAAGGGCAGGTAGATGTCCTCCAGCTCCTGCTTGGTGGGCGCATTGGCAATGGCCAGGCGCAGCGCGTCGGTCAGCTTGCCCTGCTCGTCGATGGCCTTGAGCACCGCGCCCCGGCGGTCCTCCAGCTCGCGCAGGTAGCCCAGGCGTTCGTCGAGCTGGCGCAGCTGAGCGTCGTCCAGTCCGCCCGTGACTTCCTTGCGGTAGCGCGCGACGAACGGAACCGTGGCTCCGCCATCAAGCAATTCGACCGCGGCACCCACCTGCTGCGGCTTGACATTCAGTTCTGCGGCGATTTGGGCAATGATTTTTTGCATTCGAGAGGCGCCCCGTGGCGTGGAATCCGGAAAAGCGGCCAAGTGTGCCACACGCGATTCGGGCCGGGCCGCTCACGGCCGACCCGCAAATGCAAGCATTTCTTGCAGGCCAATGAATTCAAGGGCTTGCAAAATCAATCCACTGCCTGCTTTTGCCGGGGCCCTGCGGCAGGCAGGCACCCTCTGCCACAATCACCAGCTTCGAATGCAAGACGATCTGTTCGGTTCTCCCCCACCATCGGCCCCTGCCCCGCCGCCTGCGCCTGCCGGCCGCACACCGGCACCGCGCAAGGCCGCCGGCGCCGTGCAGCTGGCGCCCCAGGCCCTGCAATGGCAGGCGCTGGCGGACCAGCTTGCGCAGGGCCTGCGCATCGGGGTCTCCACCTGGTCCTACCCGGGCTGGGAAGGCTTGATCTGGGATGGCGCCTATGACAAAAGCGTGCTGGCCAAGAAGGGACTGGAGGCCTATGGCCGGCATCCGTTGATGCGAACGGTCTGCGTGGACCGCAGCTTCTGGAGGCCGTTGACGGCCAGCCAGTACCTGGCCTTCGCGGGCCAGGTGCCGGCCGATTTCCGCTTCGTGGTCAAGTGCCCATCCGTGGTTACCGACGCGCAGGTGCGTGACGAGGACGGCAAGGGCATGTCGCTGAACCCGGTGTTCCTTCAACCCGATCTGGCCGTCACCAGCTTCGTCGAGCCCACGCTCGAAGGGCTGGGCGAGCGGCTGGGCGTGCTGGTGTTCCAGCTCAGCCCGATGACCTGGGGCCTGCTCAGCCGCCCCACCGAACTGCTGGCGCGGCTGCAGGCCATGCTGGAGGCCGTGCGCGCGGCGCTGGCCGCCCATCCGCTGGGCGCGCAGATCATCGTGGCGGTGGAGGTGCGCGACCCGGAGCTGCTGACGCCGCAGTTGGCAGATACCCTGCGCGCCAGTGGCGCCACCTTCTGCCTGGGACTGCACGGCAAGATGCCCCCCATCGAGGAGCAACTGGTTTTTCTGCGCGGGCTGTGGCCCACCCCGCTGGTCTGCCGCTGGAACCTGAACCGCGAGTTCGGTGCCTACGGCTATCCCGATGCGCAAAAGAAGCACGACCCCTTCGACGAGATCCGCACGCCCGATGCGCACACGCGTGCCATCCTCGCCAAGACCATCGATGGCATCACCAGCCGCGGGCTGCCCGCCTTCGTGACGGTGAGCAACGATGCAGAGGGCTGCGCGCCGCGCTCCATCGCGCTGCTGGCCGATGCCGTGGTCCAGGCGGAGGCGGCCCGGGTTCAGCGCTTGCCGTAGGCGCGCTCCACGCGGGCCACGCGCAATTCATAGTGCTCGTACCAGGCGTCCTTGCCCAGTTGCTGGGCGACCAGGTGCTCGGCATCCTGCTTCCAGCGCGCGATGGATTCGGCCGTGGACCAGTAGGACACGGTGATGCCGAAACCGTCCTCGCCGCGCGTGCTTTCCGCACCCAGGAAGCCCTGCTGCTGCGCGGCCAGGTCCACCATGCGCTGGGCCATGAGGCCGTAGCCATCATCGTCGTCCGGCGTTCTGCGCGACGAGAAGATGACGGCGTAGTAAGGCGGCTCGGGGGTGTTGGCAAAGGGGCTCATCGTGGTCGGGCGGCAAGTTCTGCGGGCCCGCAGAATACACCGCCCGCGCTCAGGAATTCGCCGGCTCAGAGGCGGACGGCGCCTGCACCTGCTCGCCGCCCAGCACCTTCCACAGCGTGACGCGGTTGAGCTGCTCGGACAGGCGCAGGCCGATCAGGGTCTGCTGGGCCGTGTAGAGGCTGCGCTGCGCATCCAGCACGGTGAGGTAGTTGTCCACGCCGGCCTTGAAGCGTGCCTCCGACAGGTCGAAGGCCTTTTGCGTGGCCGCGACCATGCTGGTCTGGGCGGCCAGGCGCTCGTCCCACTGCGCGCGGTCGGCCAGCACGTCGGCGGTCTCGCGGAAGGCCGTCTGCACGGCCTTCTCGTACTGGGCGATGGCGATGCGCTGGTTGGCCTCGGCCACCTGCACGCCCGCACGGTTGCGGCCACCGTCGAAGATGGGCAGGCGCACCAGGGGGATGAAGCTCCAGGTGCTGCTGCTGCCGCCAAAAAGGCCATCGAGCTCGCGGCTGCCCGATCCCACGCTGGCCGTGAGGCTGATGGTGGGGAACATGGCTGCGCGGGCGGCGCCGATGTTGGCCTCCATGGCGCGCAGGTTGTTCTCGGCGGCCTGGATATCGGGGCGCACCAGCAGCACGCTGGAGGGCAGCGGTGCAGGCACGGGCTGCAGCGCCGCCGCAGGCTGGGCGCCGGCGCGCAGCGTGGCGGCGCCGGGCAGCAGGCTGTCGGGCAGCGGACCGCCCACCAGCAACTGCAGGGCGTTGCGGTCACGCTCCACCTGGGAGGTGAAGCTGGCCACGTCGCCGCGCGCCGTGTCCACCGTGGTCTGGTTCTGGGCCAGCACCAGGCCCGAGGTCGAACCTATCTCATGCATGCGCCGCGTCAGTTCGTAGGCCTTCTCGCGGCTGGCCAGGGTGTCGCGTGCCAGCTGCAGGCGGGCCTGGTCGGCGGCCAGCGTGAGCCAGGCGTTGGCCACGTCGGCCACCAGGCCGATCTGCACATTGCGCCGGTTCTGCTCGCTTTGCAGGAACTGCTGCAGCGCGGCCTCGCTGAGGTTGCGCACGCGGCCCCAGAGGTCGATCTCGTAGCTGGCAAAGCCCAGCTGGGCCGTGTACTGGGTGGTGACAGATGCCGATTGCGTGGCGCTGGTCATGCCGGCGGCCGTGCGCGCACGGCTGGCCTGAACCTGGGCGTTGACGCTGGGCAGCAGGTCGGCGCGCGTGATGCCGTACTGGGCACGCGCGCGCTCGATATTCTCCACGGCCACGCGCAGGTCGCGGTTGTTGGCCAGGGCCAGCGCAATGACCTCGCGCAGCTGCCGGGACTGCACCCAGTCCAGCGCGGCGGCCGCCTGCAGGCTGGCCTCGTCGGCCTGTGCCGGATTGGCTGCGGTGCTGCCCACCGTGTCGGGCACGGGCATGTCCGGCGTGCGGTGCTGCGGCGCAAGATTGCAGCCGGACAGCAGGGCCGCCAGCGCGGCCGCAGCGGCGAGGGTGGAACGGTGCATTCGGCGCCTCATGCTGCGCTCTCCTTGGTGGTATGGGGTGAGTCGGTTGCCTGCTGCGGGCTTTCTTCATCCGTGCGCGAGTGGCTCTTGAACCAGCTGCGGATCAGCAGGAAGAACACCGGCACCAGGAAGATGCCCAGCACCGTGGAGGCCAGCATGCCGCCGAGCACGGCCGTGCCGATGGCATTGCGCCCGCCCGCGCCGGCACCCGTGCCGATGGCCAGCGGAATGACGCCGAAGCCGAAGGCCAGCGAGGTCATCAAAATGGGCCGCAGGCGCAGGCGCACGGCCGAGACCACGGCGTCGAAGATGCTCTTGCCCTGCTCCTGCAGCTGCACGGCAAATTCCACGATCAGGATGGCGTTTTTGGATGCCAGGCCCACCGTGGTCAGCAGGCCCACCTGGAAGTACACGTCATTGGTCAGCCCGCGCGTATAGGTGGCGGCCAGCGCGCCCACCACGCCCAGCGGCACGGCCAGCATCACGGACAGCGGCACGGTCCAGCTCTCGTACAGCGCCGCCAGGCACAGGAACACGAAGAGGATGGAGATGGCGTACAGCAGCGGCGCCTGCGCGCCCGACTGGCGCTCCTGCAGCGAGGCCCCCGTCCACTCGTAGCCTATGCCGGCCGGCAGCGTGCGCAGGATGTCCTCGACGATCTGCATGGCCGTGCCCGAGCTGACGCCCGGCGCGGCGCGGCCTTCCATTTCGTAGGCCGGGTTGCCGTTGTAGCGCATGAGCTGGGGCGAACCGTAGGCCCAGTAGCTGCTGGAGAAGGCGCTGAACGGCACCATCTCGCCCTTGCCGTTGCGCACCGTCCATTTGGCGATGTCCTGGGGCAGCATGCGGTGCGGCGCATCGCCCTGGATGTAGACGCGCTTGACGCGCTCGTTGTTCAGGAAGTCGTTGACATAGGTGCCGCCCATGGCGCTGGACAGCACGCTGTTGATGTCGGTGTACGACAGGCCGAGCGCAGCGGCCTTGCGGTCGTCGATGTCCAGGCGCAGCTCGCTGGCGTCCTCCAGGTTGGTCATGCGCAGATTGGTGAGCTCGGGGCGCTTGCGGGCCTCGGTCAGGAATTTTTCCTTGGCCTGCAGCAGCGCTTGGTGGCCCAGGCCGTTCATGTCCTTGATCATGAAGTTGAAGCCCGAGCTGGAGCCCAGGCCGCGCACGGCCGGCGGCAGCATGACCAGCACGCGCGCATCGCGGATGGAGGCCAGCTCCCGGGTCGCCCGGTGCGCGATCTCGGAGGCCGACTGGCCCGGCAGCGGGCGCTCCTCCCAGGTCTTCAGCCGCACGAAGGCGCGTGCCGAGGCCTGGTCGCCGTTCAGGCCAGAGACCTGGTAGAAGCTCAGCACGTCGGGCTGCTTGGCAAAGTAGTCGCGCACCTCGTCGAGCACGCCCTGCAGCCGCGTGTCGGCCGCGCCCGAGGGCAGGTTGATGTTGACGAAGACAAAGCCCTGGTCCTCGTCGGGCAGGAAGGACGTGGGCAGGCGCGCCATCAGCAGCCAGACCACGCCGCAGACGGCCAGGAAGATCAGCATCATGCGCTTGGCGCGGCGCAGCGAGTACGCCACCGTGCCCTGGTAGCGCGCGGCCGTGGCGTCGAAATGGTGGTTGAACCAGCGGAAGAACCGGTCGTTCACCCCCAGGATGCCGCTGCGGATCGGGCGGTCATGCCCTGCCCCGCCCGCTGCGGGCGGCTTGAGCAGCGTGGCGCACAGCGCCGGCGTGAGCGTCAGCGCCACGAACACCGACAGCGCCATGGCCGCGACGATGGTGATGGAGAACTGCCGGTAGATCACGCCCGTGGAGCCGCCGAAGAAGGCCATGGGCACGAACACGGCCGACAGCGTCACGCCGATGCCCACCAGGGCTGGCGTGATCTCGCGCATGGACTGGCGCGTGGCCTGCTTGGGCGACATGCCCGTCTCGTGCATCACGCGCTCGACGTTCTCCACCACGACGATGGCATCGTCCACCAGCAGGCCGATGGCCAGCACCATGGCGAACATGGTCAGCGTATTGATCGAGTACCCGGCCAGCGACAGCACGCCGAAGGTGCCCAGCAGCACCACGGGCACGGCGATGGCGGGGATCATCGTGGCGCGGAAGTTCTGCAGGAAGATGAACATCACGATGACCACGAGGATCATGGCCTCGCCCAGCGCGCTGACCACTTCCTTGATGGAGGCGCGCACGAAGGGCGTGGAGTCCGAGCTGACGAAGTAGTCGATCTCGTTGGGAAAGAAGGGCTTGAGCTCGGCCAGCTTGGCGGCGATGGTGTCGGCCACGTTCATGGCGTTGGCGCCATCGGCCAGCACGATGCCCATGCCCGCGCCCGGCAGGCCGTTGAGCTTGGCCTTGATGGTCAGGTTGTCGGCGCCCAGCTCCACGCGGGCCACGTCCTTCATGAGCACCACCGAGCCGTCCACGGACGACTTCAGGACGATGTCCTCGAACTGCTCCACCGTCTTGAGCTTGGTGCGCGCCGTGATGGTGGCGTTCAGCTGCTGGTCCGCCACGGCAGGCAGCGCGCCCAGCTGGCCGGCCGAGACCTGGGCGTTCTGCGAGTTCAGCGCATTGACCAGGTCCGACGGCATCAGCGCGTACTTCTCCATCTTGGCCGGGTCCATCCAGATGCGCATCGCATAGTTGGTGCCGAAGACGTTGACATCGCCCACGCCGTCCAGCCGGCCGATCACGTCGACCAGGTTGCTGGTGAGGTAGTCGCCGATGTCGACCGCGGTCATGGCCGGGTCCTTGGAGAAGAAGCTGTAGGTGACCAGGAAGTCCTGGCCGCCCTTGTTCACGAACACGCCCCGGCTCTTGACGGCGTCGGGCAGGCGGTTCACGGCGGACTGCAGCTTGTTTTGCACCTGTACCTGGGCCACATCGATGTTGGTGCCCGGCGCAAAGGTCAGCGTGGTGCGCGCGCGGCCCGAGGCGTCGGACGTGGAGCTCATGTAGAGCATGTTGTCGATGCCCTTGAGCTGCTGCTCGATGATCTGGGTCACCGAGTTCTCGACCGTCTCGGCCGAGGCGCCCGTGTACTGCGCGCCGATGGTCACGCGCGGCGGCGCGATGTCGGGGTATTGCTCCAGCGGCAGCGTGAAGATGGACAGCGCGCCGCCCAGCATGATGACGATGGCGATGACCCACGCGAAGATGGGCCGGTTGATGAAGAACTGAGCCATGTGACGGGTTCCTGCGGCTTACCGGGCCGCAGGGGCCGGAGCCGCTGCGGGTGCAGGAGCTGGTTCAGCGGCCGCGGAAGCCTTGTCGGCAGCGCCAGGCGCGGCCGCCGCTGCCGGGCCATCAGCGGGCTTGCCATTGCGGGCCTGGGCCTTGGCGCGCAGGTCCACCTCCACGGCACGCACCTTGTCGCCGGGCTTGATGCGCTGGAAGCCATCGACCACCACGCGCTCGCCGGCCGACAGGCCGTCCTGCAGCAGCCACATATTGCCCACGGCGCGGTCGATGTTCACGGGCCTGCGCTCGATCACGTCGTCGGCCTTGGCCACCAGCACGCTGGCCTTGCCGGTCAGGTCGCGCGTCACCGACTGCTGCGGCACCAGCAACGCCTCGGGCGCCAGGCCCGTGGGCAGCAGCGCCTGCACATACATGCCGGGCATGAGCAGGCCCTGCGGATTGGGCACCACGGCGCGCAGCGTGACGCTGCCCGTGGTGGCATTGACGATCACGCCGGCAAACTGCAGCTTGCCCTGGTGGCCGTATTCCGTGCCATCGTCCAGGCGGATACGCACGGCGACCTTGTCGCCCTCCACCTTCTGGAAGCGCCCGGCATCCCAGTCGCGCTTGAGCTGCAGCAGCTCGCTGGTGGACTGGGTGAAGTCCACATACATGGGGTCCAGCTGCACGATGGAGGTCAGCGCCTCCGTCTGGTTGGCCGTCACCAGCGCGCCCGGCGTCACCGTGGACAGGCTGATGCGCCCGCTGATGGGCGCCTCGATGCGGCTGTACTTGAGGTTGATGCGCGCGGTCTCCAGATTGGCCTTGGCCACGGCCACGTCCGAGCGCGACTGGGCTGCGGCGGCCTGGCTTTCTTCAAACGCCTGCTGGCTGATGGCATCGATCTTGACCAGCTCGGCATTGCGCCGCGACGTGGCCTCCAGCGTGCGGGCGCTGGCCTCGGCCTTGGCCAGGGCCGCCTGGGCGCTGGCCTCGGTGGCGCGCAGCGAGGCCGCGTCGATCTGGTAGAGCTGCTGGCCCTGGCGCACCAGGGCGCCTTCGGTGAACAGGCGCTTTTGCACGATGCCCGAGACCTGGGGCCGCACCTCGGCGGTCAGCGAGGCGCGTGTGCGGCCCGGCAGCGTGGCCTCCAGCTGCTGGCTCTGCTTTTGCAGCGTGACCACGCCCACCTCGGGCGCAGCCTTGGCTGCGGCGGCGGGCGCTGCATCCTGCCTGGAGCAGGCGGCCAGGCTGGCGGCCAGTGCCAGCGCGCACAGCACGGCAGCACCGGGGCGCTTGCTGCGTGCAAGCGAGGCAGAAGGTTGTGCGTGCCCTGCGCCGGGCTGGGAATCGGAAGGCGCCGCAAGGCGCGTACTCGGCGAAAGAGGCACGTCAAAATTCATAGGAACAGCGAAGTCGTTGGGGGCATCGCACGATTGTGCAGTGCCCATATTTCTTGTTTGTAAAGTGGATGGCATGCCACCGCAGTCTCGCGGCAAGACCATCCAGGATGATGCAGGTGTCGGAGCGCGCCGACACATGCAAGTTCAATGCCATTTGCCGGTCTGTTCAGTGCCTGGCGGCGGGCGCCGTGCGCACGCGCAGCATGCTGAACACGCCCGCCATGGCCGCAAAGCAGCCCGCCACGGCCAGGGCCACGATTTCGGCATGGCCGCCATGCCCGCCCGAGACGGTGAAGATGGTGGCCAGCACCACGGCCCCCAGCGTCTGCCCCGTGAGCCGCGCCGAGCTCAGCATGCCGCCGGCCGCGCCGCTGCGCGCCAGCGGCGCCGAGGTCACGATGGTGTGGTTGTTGGGCGACTGGTACAGCGCAAAGCCGCTGCCCGCCAGCAGCATGCGCCAGACCATGTCCAGGGTCGAGGGCGCATCGGGCATGGCCGCCAGCGCCCACAGGCCGCAGGCGAACATGGCCATGCCGATGCCGCCCAGCAGCCCGTCCGCATAGCGGCCGATGAGCCGGCCCGCAATGGGCGCCGTCATCACCGTGGCCAGCGGCCAGGCCGTGATCAGCAGCCCGGCCTCGATGGGCGACATGCCGTGCGACTCCAGCAGCAGGAAAGGCAGGGCCAGGTAGGCCAGCATCTGCGCGCAGAAGGCGCTCACCGATCCGCACATGGACAGCGCGAACACCGGAATGCGCAGCAGGTCCACCGGCAGCAGCGGCGCAGGCAGGCGCCACTGGCGGCGCACATACCACAGCCCCACCAGCAGGCCCGCGCCCAGCAGCCACCAACCCGAAGGCAGGGACGACTGGGCACCGCCGGCGCGCATGCCCAGCTGCTCGCCGCCCAGGAAGATCAGGCTGAACATGAGGATGTTGAGCAGCACATCCAGCGGCGACAGCCGCGCGCCCGCGTGTGCCGGCACCGCATTGGCCGGCAGCGCCCGGCGTCCCAGCCACAGCGTGAACAGGCCCAGCGGCAGGTTGGCCGCAAACAGCCAGGGCCAGCTGGCCACCGACAAAATGGCCGCCGCCACCGAGGGCCCGGCCATGGATGCCGTGGCCACCACCAGCGAATTGACGGCCATGCCCCGGCCCAGCAAGGCACGCGGATAGATCAGCCGCACCAGGGCGGCATTGACGCTCATCACGCCCGCAGCGCCCAGGCCCTGCAGCGCCCGCGCCGCCACCAGCGTGGGCAGCGATGTGGCCAGCATGGCTGCCAGCGAGGCCAGGGAGAACACTAGCATGCCCACCAGATACACGCGGCGGTAGCCCAGGCGTTCGCCCAGGGCCGCCAGCGGCAGCAGCAGCACCAGGCTGGCAAGCTGGTAGGAATTGACCACCCACAGCGTATGGGCCGAGCTGGCCTGCAGCTCGCGCGCCATGGCAGGCAGTGCCAGATTGACCAGGGTGCTGTCCAGCACCGACAGCGTCAGCCCCAGGATGATGACCAGCATCGACTGGCCGCGAGGGCCTGACGGAAGTCCATCGTGGACAGGCGCAGCCTCTGCCGCGGGTGCCAGGCTCATGAATGGCCCTTTGCACCCACGCGGTGGGCACGTGCGCCGCCCAGCGTGATCCAGGCCAGCGCCACGCCGATCAGCGCGCCCGTGGCCATGCCCACCACCATGGGCAGGGGCTTGCCCGTGGAGAACAGGCCCACGATCTGCATGGCCGCCGCACCCGACAGCATCTGCAGCGTGCCCAGCAGCGCCGAGGCCGTGCCGGCGATGGCGCCGTGCTCCTCCAGCGCCAGCACCGAGGTCGTCGGAATCACCAGCCCCATCAGCGCGCTGGCCACGAAGTACAGGCCGATCAGCACGGCCAGCCGCTCACCGCCCAGCAGGTAGTACGACAGCAGCGACAGCATCACCAGGCCCGAGCCGGTGGCCGCCACCTTGACCACGCGCACCAGGCCGAAACGCTGGCCCAGCCAGCCCGTGAACTGCGCCGCGCCGATGAAGGCGATGGCGTTGAGCCCGAAGGCCAGGCTGTACTGGGTGGAGCTGAGCCCGTAGTAGTTGATCAGCACAAAGGGAGAGCCAGCCAGGTAGACGAAAAAGCCCGCCATGGCGCAGCCGCCGATGAAGACCAGGCCCAGGTAATGCCAGTCGCGCAGCAGCACGCCGTAGGCGCGCAGTGCGCCGGCCACGCTGCTGTCCAGCCGCGCGGCGGCCCCGCGCGTTTCCTTCAGGCCCATGAACACGGCCGCCAGGCCGATCACGGCCGCCACGGCCACGGCCCAGAACACGCCGCGCCAGCTGCTCACGGCGATCACGCCGCTGCCGGCCAGCGGCGCCAGGATGGGAGAGACGCTGAACACCAGCATCAGCAGCGACATCATGCGGGCCGCCGCATGGCCGGTGTGCAGGTCGCGCACCACGGCGCGCGGCACGGCCATGCCGGCGGCCGCGCCCAGGCCCTGGATGAAGCGCAGCACCACCAGCGTCTCGATGCTGGTGGCCATGGCGCAGCCCACGCTGGCCAGCGCGAACACGGCCAGGCCGAAGTACAGCGGCGGCTTGCGCCCCACCATGTCCGAGACCGGCCCGTACAGCAGCTGGCCCACGCCCAGCGAAAGAAAGAAGGCCGTCAGGCTGGCCTGCACCGCGCCCACCTGGGCACCCAGGCTGCTGCCGATCTGGGGCAGCGCGGGCAGGTACATGTCGATGGCAAACGGACCGATGGCCGAGAGCAGGCCCAGGATCAGCACCAGGCGCAGCGTGTGGGAATCAGGGGAAGCGGGAGACGAAGAGGGAGAAGGCATAGACGCAGACATAGACGCGCCATTGTGGCGGCAAGCGCTGCGGGCTGCAGGGCGGTGCTCACATTTCCTGGGCAGGCAGGCCGGCGCGTGCGGCGCTGCCGGCTTGCCGTGGCACAAGTTTGCGGGGCCGCAACCCTGTTACGCTCGGATACGAGATTGCCAACACAGCAGCATAGACACCCCATGCACTCATCCACGCCCCTCTTCCTGCCGACCCTCAACGCATTGCCAAGGCCCCTGCTTGCCGCCCTGCTGCTGGGCGCGTGCATGCAGGGCCCGGCCCATGCGGCGCCGCCGCAGGCCCGCGGTGACGCCAAGGCCGGCGCCACTGCCATGCTGGAAGTGTCCGAAGACGGCCGCGACGTGATCGACCGCCGCGCCCGCCTGCTGTGGCCGCGCTGCGTGGAAGGCATGCACTGGAATGGCAAGACCTGCGCGGGCCTGCCGGAGCTGTTCACGCACAAGCAGGCGCAGGCCCTGGCCGCCGAGCGGGCCAAGCAGGACGGCGTGCGCTGGCGCCTGCCGCGCGTCAACGAGATGCGCCGGCTGATCTCGCGCGATATACGGCCGCAAGGCCTGTCGCCCGAGCTGTTCCCGGGCGCGCCGCGCGGCTGGCACTGGACGGGCACGGCAGCGGTGAACGCACGGCCCGTCAATCCCTACAACTACAGCAACATCTCGGGCAGCGCCGGTACGCAGCTGTCGGCCCAGCAGGCCTGGGCGATTGACCTCGACAGCCTGGAGACGCGGCCCGACATGGGGCGCGGCAACCAGCTCATGGTGCGGCTGGTGCGGCCCCTGCCCTCCGCGCCGCCAGAGGAAAAGGCCGAGGCTCCCGCCAGGCCAGCCCCCCACCGGCCGGACCCGGACGAGGAGGACTGACGCTCAGGCCGCGCGCAGCGAGGCCTTCAAGCTGGCGCCCAGTTCGGGCTTGTGCGCGAACGGATCGGTGGGATTGCGGCCCTGCACCACATCCTCCATGCGGGTCTGGACCGAGCCCAGCGCCTGCGGATGGCTGTAGATGTAGAACTGGTTGGCCGCAATGGAGTCGAAAACCTTCTGCGCCACATCGGGGGCCGTGACCTTGCCCGAGCCCACGGCCTTCTCGCTCATGGCCTGGCCGATCTTCTGGCTGGCCGTCAGCGGCTGGGCGGCCAGGTGGCTGGGCCGGTTGCGCTCGCTGTGGCTGATGCCCGTGGGAACGAAGAAGGGGCACAGCACGCTGGCGCTGATCTGGTCGGAGACCAGGGCCAGGTCCTGGTAGAGCGTCTCGGTCAGGCTCACCACGGCATGCTTGCTGACGTTGTAGATGCCCATGTTGGGCGGCGCCAGCAGGCCGGCCATGCTGGCCGTGTTGACGATGTGGCCCTCGAAGGACGGGTCGGCCTTGGCCGCCTCCAGCATCATGGGCGTGAACAGCCGCACGCCGTGGATCACGCCCCAGAGGTTGACGCCCAGCACCCACTGCCAATCTTCCAGCGTGTTCTCCCAGACCAGCCCGCCCGCGCCCACGCCTGCGTTGTTGAACACGAAGTGCGGCGCGCCGAACTGCTGGCGCACCTCATCGGCCAGGGCCTGCATCTGGGCTGCGTCGGACACATCCACGCGGCGCGCCAGCACGCGCACGCCCTGCCCTTCGAACTCGGCGGCGGCCCTGTCCAGCGCTTCCTGCTGCACATCGACCAGCACCAGGTTCATGCCCAGCTTCGCGCCGATGCGCGCGCACTCCAGGCCGAAGCCCGAGCCTGCGCCCGTCAGCACCGCCGTCTTGCCCTTGAAGTTCTTGATCATTCCCTTGTCTCCTGGTTTTTGTGGTGGTTCAGATCAATTTGACGAGTTGCTTTCCAAAGTTCTTGCCCTTGAGCAGACCCAGGAAAGCGGAAGGTGCGGAGGCAATGCCTTCGGCAATGCTCTCGCGCGGGCGCAGCTTGCCGGTGCCCACCAGGCGGCCCAGTTCCTGCAGCGCCTCGGGCCAGACTTCCATGTGCTCGCTGACGATGAAGCCTTCGATGCGGATGCGGTTGATCAGGATGAGCGCGGGATTGGTCATGGGCAGCGGCGTGCCGTCGTAGCCCGCGATCATTCCGCACAGCGCGATCCGCGCAAAGGCGTTGGTGCGCAGCAGCACGGCGTCGAGGATGTAGCCGCCCACGTTCTCGAAGTAGCCGTCGATGCCCTGCGGGCAGGCGTCCTTGAGCGCCTTGGCCATGGTCTTGGTGTCGGGGTGCTCGCGGTAGTCGATGCAGGCGTCGAAGCCCAGCTCCTCGGTGGCGTAGCGGCACTTCTCGGGGCCGCCCGCAATGCCCACCACGCGGCAGCCGCGTGCCTTGGCCAGGGCTGCGAACGCGCTGCCCACGGCGCCCGTGGCGGCGCTGACCACCACGGTCTCGCCGGCCTTGGGGGCAATGATCTTGACCAGGCCGTACCAGGCCGTCACGCCAGGCATGCCCACGGCGCCCAGGTAGTGCGACAGCGGCACATGGGTGGTGTCCACCTTGCGCAGCATGCCGGGCGCATCGCCATCGACCACGCTGTATTCCTGCCAGCCGCCCATGCCCACGACCTTGTCGCCAACGGCAAACTTGGGATGGCGGCTTTCCACCACCTCGCCCACGGTGCCGCCGATCATGACCTCGCCCAGCGGCTGCGGCTGGGCGTAGCTCTTGCTGTCATTCATGCGGCCGCGCATGTAGGGGTCCAGGCTCAGGTAGTGGTGGCGCACCAGCACCTGGCCTTCGGCCAGCGCGGGGGTCTCGGTCTTGGCAAGGCGGAAATTGCTTTCCACGGCTTCGCCCTCGGGGCGGTTGTCGAGCAGGATCTGCTGGTTCACGGGCATGGGAAAACCTCCGGTGGCATCACAAACAATGGAACCAGTTCCCGGTGCTGCCGGGGCTGGCGTGTGGCATTGGGTATCTGGCAAATTCGCCGTGCGGATCAGTCCGTGGCGAGGGTTGTCTCGGCGGCGGCCGGCTTGGCCACGCGCGGCATGTACTTGAACGTTCCGGTCGCATGGCTGCACAGCCGGCCCGAGGCATCGAACACGCGCGCCTCGGTATAGGCCATGGAACGCGTGCGGTGCAGCACCACGCCCTTGGCCACCAGGGGGCCGCGCGCCGGCTGCATGAAGCTGGTCTTCATCTCTATGGTCACGCAGCCCATGTCGCGCTGCAGGCTGCGTGCGGCCACGGCCATGGTCACGTCCAGCAGGGTCATGGTGGCGCCGCCGTGGGTCACGTCAAAGGTGTTCAGGTGCTCGGGACGCGCCTCGAAGCGCAGTTCGGACTCCCCGTCCTCCATGCGGTGCAGGGTGAAACCCAGGTGGTCGACGAAGGGGATGGGGTGGCCAAAATCCAGCACGAAATTCTCCAGTTCAGATCGCAATGCAGGTGAGCATAAGGGCGCCCGAAGGCACCATGGCGCGCGGCGGCACGATCTGCGGGAAAAACTGTCACCTCGGCAGCAGCGCCACCGCGTTCAGCCGCCCACCAGGGCGCTGACGCCGCCGTCCACGGCCATCCACTGGCCCGTGATGTGCTTGCCCGCGTCGCTGGCGTACAGCAGGGTCAGGCCCTTGAGGTCCTCGTCGTCGCCCAGGCGGCGCAGCGGGGCATGGGATTTCATCTCGTCCTCGCCCAGGGTCTCGATCAGCACGCTGGCCATCTTGGTCTTGAAAAAGCCCGGGCAGATGGCGTTGACGGTGATGCCATGCACGCCCCACTCGCCGGCCAGCGCGCGCGTGAAGTTGATGACGGCTCCCTTGGAGGTGTTGTAGGCAATGGTCTTCATGCCCAGCGGGTTGCCGCCCAGGCCTGCGATGGAGGCCAGGTTGATGATGCGCCCGGTCTTGCGCGGGATCATGCTGCGCCGCGCGATCTGCTGGCTCAGCAGGAAGTAGCCGCGCACGTTGAGGTTCATCACCTTGTCCCAGGCGGCCACGGGGTGCTCCTCGGCCGGCGCGCCCCAGCTGGCGCCCGCGTTGTTGATGAGGATGTCCACCTGGCCCAGGCGCTCCAGCGTCTCGGCGGCCAGGCGCTCGATGTCGGCCTCGTTGGCGCAGTCGGCGGCAATCCAGCGGGCGTCGATGCCGGCGGCCTGCAGCTCGGCGGCGGCTTCCTCCAGGTCGGCAGCCTTGCGCGAACTCAGCATGATCCTGGCGCCCGCCTCGCCCAACGCATGGGCCATCTGCAGGCCCAGGCCGCGCGAGCCGCCGGTCACCAGGGCGGTCTTGCCGGTGAGGTCGAAAAGTTGCTGCACATTGCGAGTCATTCGTCTGTCTCCTGGTCCGGGTCTTGTGTGCCGGTCATGGGTGGAATGGAGGGCGGCCCTCCCTTGCCGGGACGGCCTGCAGCGGCGATTGTGCAAGCCGCCCCGCCGTGCCGCATGTCACATGCGTGTCCGGCCCGTCAATCCCCGAACAGCGAGCGCGTGCCGCCCCAGGCCGCACCCTCGATCTCCAGCATGCGCAGCTTGGTCAGCGCACCTGCGCCGCCCGAAAAACCGCCCGGCTGGGCGCCGGCGGCCAGCACGCGGTGGCAGGGAATCACGGGCGCGAAGGGGTTGAGGCCCAGCGCCTGTCCCACGGCGCGCGACAGGCCCACCTCGCCCAACTCGCGCGCGATCTCGCCATAGGTGCGCGTATGGCCGGGAGCGATGGCACGCGTCAGCTCGTAGACGCGGCGGTGAAATTCCGACACGCCGTGCCAGTCCAGCGCCAGTTCGGCCAGATCCGGCAATGCCAGGCCTGCGGGCAGCATGCGCCGTGCCCGCAGATCGGGCAGCACCGGGCCGTCACGCAACTGCTGCGCGCTGGGCGCGGAAGGCTCCACGGTCCATTCGCCATGGCCCGCCATGAGCACCTGCACGCCGGCGATGGCCTGCGCCACGGCGGCCGGCAGGTCCTCGGCGCGCACCGCTGCCGCATAGCTGCCGGGCCTGCGCAATTGCACGCCGCGCAGCATGCGCATGCGCGTGGCAGCCGGGCCGTCCACCTCGGGCAACTGAAAGGCCGCAAGGCCGCATTCGCCCCAGGCCACGCCGCAGGGCCCCAAGCGCGTGGCAAACAGCGCATGGCCCGTGGCTTCGGGGTCCCAGGCCGGGCTGCCCGTGGTCGATTCGTTCGTCATGGCGGTGGTTTTCTCCTTGCAGGCGATTGTGGCCGCATGGCTGCCGCCGCTGCCCGCAGCGACCCCACCGGCACGACACTGTAAAAAAACACTGGATAAATACTGGATGTGCAGCCAGTTATTACTGTATATTTCGCCAGTCATCATCCTCATCTCATGAACCATGGACATGCAAGAAGCCGCCTTCACCGTCACCTTGTGTGACTACCCCAACCTGCCCGAGCAGGAACGCAACAAGGCCGAGGCACGCTATGCCCGCGTGCTCGAACGCCAGCTCGGCAGTGCCGAGCAGGTCAGCGAAACCCTGTCGCTTGTACAGGGGCTGGAGGACATGCCTCCAGAGGAAATCAGCGAAGACGCCAAGCTCGCCTTCACCCGCTGGATGAAAGCCGCCCGCGCCGCCACCGAGGCCGGCATGCAGGGCCTGGGCGATGGCGAGTGCAGCTTCTTCGAGGTGCGCCGCGGCTGGCGGCATTGAGCCTGCCCGCAGCACCGCTGAATGGGGCCTGAGCCCGGGTTTGCCTGGGCTGGGCCCCAAACTGCATACACTGGCAGACCTTTTCGTCGGCCCCTGCCTGGTTCCAAGCGGTTCCACCGGGCATGCCCGGCGCCCCTGCCAGACCCAGCCTTTCCCATGCAAGCCCTGCTCGACGCCATCGCCCGGATGGCCCTGCCCTCCGACGCCCAACGCATCTTCCACGGCCGTGGCGGCCTGTACCCGGGCTGCGAGCATCTGGTGCTCGATGCCTTTCCGCCCGTGCTGGTGCTCACCAGCTTCCAGCCGCTGGACGAAGACGCCCTGGCCGCCATCGGCACGGCGCTGTCACTGCGCTGGAGCGAACTGGCACCGGGCCAGCCCCTGAACTGGGTCTACCAGCTGCGCCAGCCCGCCGCGCCCGCCGAAACCCGGCTCATGGCCGGCGAAGTGCCAGACCCGCACATCGTCACCGAGGCCGGCACGCGCTACCGCGTGCAGGTGCTGCGCGGCCAGAACCACGGCCTGTTCCTGGACATGGCCGAAGGCCGGCGCTGGGTGCACGCGCATGTGGCCAACCATCCCGAGCACCGCCATGGCATCAAGGTGCTCAACCTGTTCGCCTACACCTGCGCCTTTTCGGTGGTGGCCCTGCAGGCCGGGGCGCGCCATGTGATGAACATGGACATGGCCCAGGGCGCGCTGGCCACGGGCCAGCAGAACCACCGGCTCAACGATCTGTCGGGCGCCAGCTTCCTGGCCCACGACATCTTCAGCAGCTGGGGCAAGATCACGCGCGGCGGGCCGTACCACCTGATCGTGGTGGACCCGCCCAGCTACCAGAAGGGCAGCTTCGTCGCCACCAAGGACTATGCCCGCCTGATGCGCCGCCTGCCCGACCTGCTGCGCCCCGGCGGCCATGTGCTGCTGTGCCTGAACGCGCCCGAGATGGGCACGCAGTTCCTGACATCGCAGATGCAGGAAGTGGCGCCCGAGCTGGAGTTCGTCGAGCGCCTGGCCAATCCGGCCACCTTCGCCGACATCGACGCCGAGCGCAGCCTCAAGGTGCTGGTCTACAGGGCGCCCGCAACCCCCGCAACCCCCGCAACACCCGCAGCGGCCGACACGGCTTCCTGACCCGCCCGGCCCTTGAGCGCACGGCGCCCCGCATAGACGGCGGCCGGGCCCAGTTCGCGCTCGATGCGCAGCAGCCGGTTGTACTTGGCCGTGCGGTCGGCGCGCGACAGCGAGCCGGTCTTGATCATGGCGCACTGGGCCGCCACGGCCAGGTCGGCAATGCTGGTGTCCTCGGTCTCGCCCGAGCGGTGCGACATCACCACGCCGTAGCCGGCGCCATGCGCCAGGCGCAGCACGTCCCAGGTTTCGGTCAGCGTGCCGATCTGGTTGATCTTGACCAGGATGGCATTGCCCACGCCCCGGGCAATGCCGCTCTCGAACAGGCCGGGGTTCGTGCAGAACACATCGTCGCCCACCAGCTGGCAGCGTCCGCCCAGGCGCCGGCCCAGGGCCTGCCAGCCCTCGATATCGTCCTCGGCCATGCCGTCCTCGATGGAGACGATGGGGTAGTGCTCCACCAGTTGCGCCAGGTAGTCCACCTGCTGCTGGCGGCTGCGCACCAGGCCCTCGCCCGCGTAGCGGTAGCCGTCCTCGCCATGGAATTCACTGGCCGCAGGGTCCAGGGCCAGGGCGATGTCCCTGCCGGGGCGCAGGCCGGCGCGCTCGATGGCGGCCATCAGGTGGTCCAGCGCCTCGGGCGCGCTGCGCAGGGCGGGCGCAAAGCCGCCCTCGTCGCCCACGTTGACGCTGTGGCCTGCGGCCTTGAGCGCATGGCGCAGCGTGTGGAAGACCTCGGCGCCCATGCGCAGCGCCTCACCGAAGCTGTCCGCCCCCACCGGCAGCAGCATGAACTCCTGGAAGTCCAGCGGATTGTCGGCATGGGCGCCACCGTTGATGACATTGATCATGGGCACGGGCAGCACGCGCGCCTGGGCACCGCCCATGTGCCGCCACAGCGGCATGCGCTGGCTGGCCGCCGCCGCGCGCGCCACGGCCAGCGACACGCCCAGCAGCGCGTTGGCGCCCAGCCGGCTTTTGCCGGGCGTGCCGTCCAGCGCCATCATGGCCGTGTCGATCCGGCCCTGGGCGTCGGCCTGCATGCCGCGCAGCAGATCGCGCAGCTCGGTGTTGACGGCCTGCACCGCCCCCAGCACGCCCTTGCCCAGATGGCGCGAGGCATCGCCGTCGCGCCGCTCCAGCGCCTCATGCCGCCCCGTGGAGGCGCCCGAGGGCATCAGGGCCAGGCCGCGCGCGCCGTCCTCCAGTTCGACCTCGACCTCCACGGTGGGGTGACCCCGGCTGTCCAGCGCCTCATGGGCCGCGATATCGGTGATCTGCATGGAAACTCCTTTTCGTCAATAAATTGAACTGTGCAAAGGAGCTGGCAAGCCTGCAAAACTCCAATACACAGGCACCCATGCTAGAAATCACGGCGATGCGGGACAATGCAGTTTTTCTGCCCATGCGTCAGCTTTTCTGACGAATTGATTGCCATGAGACAACTGCCACCGCTGGCCGCCCTGCGCGCCTTCGAGGCCATTGCCCGCACCGGCTCGGTGACCCGCGCGGCCGAGGAACTGTGCCGCAGCCACGGTGCCATCAGCCGCCACCTGCGCCTGCTGCAGGAGCACGCGGGCGCGGCGCTGTTCGAGAAAGAAGGCACGGGCCTGCGCCTGACCGAGGCCGGCGCCGCCTTCCATGCCTCGGTGCGCACGGCCTTCGACCAGCTGGAGACCGCCTATGCCCAGCTGGCGCGCGACGCCCAGGCACCGGGGCTGCATGTAGCCTGCAGCGCCACCTTTGCCATGCGCTGGCTGGTGCCGCAGCTGGCGGTGTTCTACCGCTGCCACCCGCATATCCGCATCCGCCTGTCAATGACCTCGGCGCGCGAGATGCGCAATGAAGGCGCCGACCTGATCATTGCCTGGGACCTGTCCACCTACGGCGAGGCAGACCGCCGCCGCGCCATCGAACTGGCGCCCGTGCACTTCGGCGCAGTCTGCACGCCGGCCTATGCCCGGCGCCGGCCCGCCAACCGCGCGCGCATTGCACATGAGTACACGGCCAGCGCCTGGAACCAATGGGAAGCCCTGACGGGCCAGCCCGTGGCCCTGGGCGAGACGCTGGCGTTCCCGCACACCCACCTGTGCATAGAGGCAGCACTGTCGGGCCTGGGCGTTGCCCTCGTGGAGCAGCGGCTGATCGCACGCGAGCTCCAGGAGGGGCTGCTGGTGGCGCCCCATGGCTTCGTGCCCTTCGAGGGTGGCCTGCGCGCCGTGCCCGCCGCAGGGCGTGCGCTGCCCGCCCAGGCAGGGGTCTTCATCGAATGGATGCGCAGCGCGCTGGCCAGCTAGAGCCGCCCCCACTCCCGCAGGCGCCGGTACAGCAGCCCGCGGGAGACGCCCAGCATGCGGGCGGCCTGCGAGATATTGCCCTGGCAGCGGGCCAGGGCCTGCTCGATCAGCTCGCGGCTGGCCTCGCCCAGGGAAGACGGTGCCTCGGACGGCGCCTCGGCGGGCGGCGGCAGGGCTTCGATGGCCGGCAGCCCCTCCTCGATCGGGGGAGATGCCTCATCCAGCTGCACCTGCATCCACAGCGTCAGCCCCGTAGGCAGCATCTGCGGGCGCGCCTGGCCGTGGTGGGCCAGCTCCAGCAACTGGTTCAGGCCCAGGCCGAAGACTTCCTCTGCCGCCAGCCCCTCGGCGGGCCGGCGCGGGCAGTCGAACAACTGGGCGCCCACGCCGTTGAACCAGCGCACCATGCCGTCGCCATCCACGGCGGCCAGTCCTTCCAGCGGCGTGCCGAACATGCTGCGGCTGGACTGGAAGCGCAGCAGCAGGTGCATGCGGGCGGCGCCCACCAGCAGCCGGTTCTCGATGCAGGTGGCGTACATGTGGGCCATGGCGCCTGCGTCGAAGCGAAAGGGGCCCGCCTCGCTGCTCAGGTCCAGCATGGCCACGGTGCGCCCGCTGGCGTCGCGCACGGGCGCGGCCGCGCAGTGCAGCGAGGCCAGGCAGCGAAAGAAATGCTCGCCGCCACGCACATGGCAGACCTCGCCCGTGCGCACGGCCACGCCGGGTGCGCCCGTGCCCACGGCATCCTCGGCGATGTTCACGCCCACGCGAGCCGCAGTGAGCAGCAGCGGGCCGTCGCCCGGCGTGGGGCGCGAGGCGATCAGCACCACGCCCTCGCTGCAGGTCAGCATGGCGCGCGCCTGGCTGCCCGCGATCACGGTCTCGAGTTCGGCGATGGGGTCGCGCGCCGCCTCGATCAGCGCGCGGTTGTGGGTCAGCAAGGTGGCCGTGCGGATCTTGCTGACCGGGTCGAAGCTGATCTTCTCGTCGGGGCTGCGGCTGGCGCCCAGGCAGCGTGTCCAGGACTGCAGCACGGGCTCGGACACCAGGCCCGAGGGGCGCTCGCCGCGCTCGAAATAGCGCTCGCGCGCCAGCGCCACCCGGTCCTGGCGCGAGGCATAGAAGGGGTTGGAGGGCAGTGGGGCGGGAGGCGGCTGTTGCATGACGGACATCAAAACTGCCGCGATTGTTGTTCCGCCACGGCACAGGACAGCACTAGGGAAATCACCCGTGTTGGAACGGCTTGCCGGGCTCGGTAACCTCGGGCATCGCCACAGGCCCGCCCGCAATGACACGCTCCCCCCACAGCACAGGACACCCCCGGCCCGCCCTGCCCACCCTGGGCGCCGCACTGGCCTGCACGCTGCACGCCCTGCCCGCCCAGGCGGCAAACGCAGCGCAGGACTCCAGCGAGGCCCTGCTCGCCCCCGTGGTCATCACGGCCAGCCAGCCCGGCACCGGCCCCGACCTGTGGCGCGCCACGGCCGCCATCGACAGCGTGGACGGCACGGTGCTGCGCGAGGGGCAGATGCAGGTCAACCTGTCCGAAAGCCTGGCGCGCGTGCCGGGCCTGGTGGTGCTGAACCGCCAGAACTTCGCCCAGGACCTGCAGATCTCGGTGCGCGGCTTCGGTGCGCGCTCCACCTTTGGCGTGCGCGGGCTGCGCCTGTACGTGGACGGCATCCCGGCCGGCGCGCCCGACGGCCAGGGCCAGGCCGCCAACTTCACGCTGGGCAACGCCGCGCGCCTGGACGTGGTGCGCGGCCCGGCCGCCGTGCTCTACGGCAACAGCGCAGGCGGTGCACTGCTGCTGTACACCGAAGACGGCGAGGAGCCCGGCCTGTGGCGCAGCGGCATGGCCGTGGGGCCGGACGGGCTGTGGCGCCTGTCCACCCAGCTGCGCGGCACGATCGGGGGCGGAAAGCCGGACCAGGCGGATGGCGGCTCCGCCCCATGGCGCTATGCCATCCACATCGAGCGCTTCGCCACCGACGGCATGCGCCCCCAGTCGGCCACCGACCGCAGCACGGCCCACATGAAGCTGTCACGCAAACAGGGCGACGACCAGTGGCTGCTGCAGTACCAGGAGCAGCGCTCCAGCGCCCAGGACCCGCTGGGCCTGACACGCGCGGAGTTCGAGGCCGACCCCGGCCAGACCACGGCCAGCGCGCTGCGCTTCAATACGCGCAAAAGCGTGCGCCAGCGCCAGCTGGGCGCCGCCTGGCAGCACCAGTTCGGCGCGGGCCAGCGCCTGGAACTCATGGCCTATGCGGGTACGCGCTCCGTGCTGCA
Organism: Delftia sp. 11MD; assembly: GCF_050907895.1. NCBI lineage: Bacteria > Pseudomonadati > Pseudomonadota > Betaproteobacteria > Burkholderiales > Comamonadaceae > Delftia > Delftia sp. 11MD. The sequence continues at coordinate 3,620,125 of NZ_CP194333.1, forward strand.
GTACCAGTCCATTCCCATGGCCACGCAGGCACCGCCCTCGCATTCAGGCGGCGTGATCGACCTGGACCGCGACTACGCGGGCATGAACCTGCGCTGGCGCAGCACCCATGAGGACGTGGCCGGCGGCCGGCTGGACTGGTCGGCAGGCCTGGCCTACGACTGGCAGGGCGAGACCCGGCGCGGCTACGAGAACTTCATCGGCAGCCAGCTCGGCGTGCAGGGCCGGCTGCGCCGCGACGAACGCAACCAGGCGCGCTCCGCCGACCCCTACCTGCAGGCCGAGTGGAGCACGCAGAGCCTGGGCCTGAGCGCCGGCCTGCGCCAGGCGCGGGTGCGCTACCGCTCCGAGGACCACTACATAGTCGCAGGCAATGGCGACGACAGCGGCAGCATGGCCTGGCGCGGCTGGCTGCCCTCGCTGGGCCTGCGCGTGAACCTGCTGCCGGACCTGGTGGCCCACGCATCGGTGGGCCGGGGCATGGAAACGCCCACGCTCAACGAAGTGGCCTACCGGCCCGGCAGCCAAAATGGCATGAACAGCGGCCTGAACACCGGCCTGGACGCCAGCGCCCACAACACCGTCGAGGTCGGCCTGCGCGGGCGCCATGGCAACGCGGGCTGGAACCTCACGCTGTTCGAGACCCATACCCAGCGCGAACTCACCGTGCTGTCCAACACGGGCGGGCGCGCCACCTACCAGAACGCAGGCCGCACGCTGCGCCGGGGGCTGGAATTCTCGGGCAACGCCCAGTGGGGGCCGCTCACGGCCAGCACCGCCCTGACCCTGCTGCAGGCCCGCTACCGCGACAGCTTCCTGACCTGCGAGGCCACGCCCTGCACCACGCCCACCGCCCCGGTGGATGCCGGCGCGCGCCTGGCCGGCACCGCGCCGCGCCGCCTGTGGAGCGAGCTGGCCTGGCAGCTGTCGCCGCAATGGACCTGGACCGTGGACATGCTGCACAGCGGCCCCGTGGCCGTGAACGACCGCAACACCGACCGCGCGGCCGGCTACACCGTCTGGGGCTCCAGCCTGCGCTGGTCACGGCAATGGCAGAAGTGGAGCGCCCAGACCTTTGTGCGGCTGGACAACCTGTTCGACCGGCGCTATGCGGGGTCGGTCATCGTCAACGAGGGCAACCAGCGGTTCTTCGAACCGGGTGCAGGACGCGGGCTGTCGGCCGGGGTGACGGTCAGCCGGACGTTCTGAGCTGTTCCATGGCGGTACACATCCGCCCCCGGGAAAGTCCGAATGTTGTGACCGAAGGCCGCTTTTTTTATCGTCTCCCACATGGTGCCCTTGCCCCCAGCGCCATGCACGCAAAAACAAACCACACAGGAGACGAGACAACATGAAGACCCACGTGCTTTCCTCCACGCTGCTGGCCGCCGGCCTGGCGCTGGCCCTGCCCGGCGCCGCGCTGGCACAGGCAGGCCTGCCAAGCAAAGGCTCGCCCGAGCACATACGCGCCGTCACCTCGCGCATCGACTCGCAGAGCATCCGCGACAACGCGCGCAGCTCCAAGGACTGGCCCAGCTACGGCATGGACTACAGCGAGACGCGCTTTTCCAAACTCAGGCAGCTGGACACGGCCAATGTGAAGCGGCTGGGCCTGGTCTGGTCGTATGACCTGGAATCCACGCGCGGCGTGGAGTCCACGCCCGTGGTGATCGATGGAATCATGTACGTCACGGCCAGCTGGAGCGTGGTGCATGCGGTGGACGTGCGCACCGGCAAGCGCCTGTGGAGCTACGACCCCGGCGTGGACCGTGCCAACGGCTTCAAGGGCTGCTGCGACGTGGTCAACCGCGGCGTGGCGGTCTACAAGGGCAAGGTGTATGTGGGCGCCTTCGATGGCCGCCTGGTGGCGCTGGACGCGGCCACGGGCCAGAAGGTCTGGGAGCAGGACACCATCATCGACCGCGCCTACTCGTACACCATCACGGGCGCACCGCGCGTCATCAAGGGCAAGGTGCTGATCGGCAACGGCGGCGCCGAGTACGGCGTGCGCGGCTATGTCACGGCCTATGACGCCGAGACCGGTGCCCAGCAATGGCGCTGGTTCACCGTGCCCGGCGACCCGTCCAAGCCCTTCGAGAACGAGGCCATGGCCCGCGCCGCCAAGACCTGGGACCCGGCCGGCAAGTGGTGGGAGGCCGGCGGCGGCGGCACGGCCTGGGACACCATGGCCTATGACCCCGAGCTCAACCTCATGTACATCGGCACGGGCAACGGCTCGCCCTGGGCGCAAGCCAAGCGCAGCCCGGCCGGTGGCGACAACCTGTACCTGGCCAGCATCGTGGCGCTGAACCCCGATACGGGCGAGTACGTCTGGCACTACCAGGAAACGCCGGGCGACAGCTGGGACTTCACCTCCACCCAGCCCATGGTGCTGGCCGACATCAAGATCGGCGGCAAGCCGCGCAAGGTCATCCTGCATGCGCCCAAGAACGGCTTCTTCTTCGTGATCGACCGCACCAACGGCCAGTTCATCTCGGCCAAGAACTTCGTCGACGTGAACTGGGCCAGCGGCTACGACGCCAAGGGCCGCCCCATCGAGACACCGATTGCGCGCAGCGGCGACCGCGCGCGCGACGTGATCCCCAGCCCCTTCGGCGCGCACAACTGGCATTCCATGTCCTACAGCCCCGACACGGGCCTGGCCTACCTGCCGGCCCAGCATGTGCCGCTGACCCTGCAAGACAACAAGAACTGGAAGTTCAACGGCGGCTCCCTGCCCGAGCCGCACAGCAATATCGGCTGGAATACGGCCACGCTGGTCAACATGGAGCCGCCCAAGAGCACGCCCTTCGGCCGCCTGATCGCCTGGGACCCGGTGGCACAGAAGGAGCGCTGGCGCGTGGAGCATGCCTCGCCCTGGAACGGCGGCACCCTGGCCACGGCAGGCAACCTGGTGTTCCAGGGCACGGCCGACGGCCGCTTCGTGGCCTATGACGCGCGCAACGGCAAGAAGCTCTGGGAAAAGCCCACGGGCACGGGCGTGGTGGCCGCACCCATCACCTATGAGGTCGATGGCCGGCAGTACGTCTCCATCGCCGTGGGCTGGGGCGGCGTCTACGGCCTGGCCGCGCGCCACACCGAGCGCAAGGGCCCGGGCACGGTCTACACCTTCGCGCTGGACGGCAAGGCCGAGGCGCCTGCCTTCGTCGCCTACCAGCAGGGCAAGCTGCTGCAGGGCGTGCCCTACGACAAGAGCCTGGTGGCCGAAGGCACGGCCCTGTACGTCAGCAACTGCGCCTTCTGCCACGGCGTGCCCGGCGTGGACCGGGGGGGCAACCTGCCCAACCTGGGCTACCTGGACCCGGCCTATATCGAGCACCTGGACAAGTTCATCTTCAAGGGCCCGGCCATGTCGCGCGGCATGCCCGACTTCACGGGCAAGCTGAGCATGGACGACGTGGAAAAGATCAAGGCCTTCATCCAGGGCACGGCCGACGCAGTGCGGCCCAAGTAGCCAGCGCGAGCCGCCCTCCCCCTCCCCCAACCTCCCATTCCCCTCCCCGGCCCTGCTGTCCTGCAGCAGGCCTGGGCAGGGCTTTGCCTGAAAACACCGGACCGGACTCTTCGCCATGCCATCCAAGCCCTTCACCCGCGCATCCCTGGCCCTGGCAGCCATGGCCGCATGCGCCACCTTCAATGCCCACGCCGTCGATATCGACGCGGGCGACTACACCGCCCTGCCGCCCGGCACCACGCTGGGCATGGTCTATTACCAGCACGCCACGCGGGACAGCCTCTATGCCAATGGCGACCAGGCGCCCATACGGCCGAGGCTGACCTCGGACATCGGCATAGCGCGCGGCGTGCACTTCATGAAGCTGGGCGACTACGTGATCGACCCGCAGTTCCTGCTGCCCTTCGGGCGCCTGTCGGCCTCGCGCGATATCGCGGCCATGGGCAGCAACACCGGCGTGGGCGACCTGATGCTGGCCGCCACCCTGTGGCTGACAAAGCCCGGCGACAAGGAGCACTTCGGCATCACCCCCTTTGTCTGGCTGCCCACGGGCCAGTACAACCGCAACGACCCGCTGAGCCTGGGCGAGAACCGCTGGAAGGCCGCGCTGCAGGCCGGCTGGATCAAGCCGCTGGGCAAGAGCGTGACCATGGACCTGGCGGCCGATGTCACCGTCTTCGGCAAGAACGACGACTTCGGCGCCCACAGTGCCACGCTCAAGCAAAAGGCGCAGTTCCAGTTCCAGGGCCTGCTGCGCTACCACCTGTCGGAGACCTCGGACCTGCGCCTGGGCCTGTCGCACCTGACGGGCGGCGAGACCCAGGTCAACGGCGTGTCGCAAGGCGACCGCCAGTCCACCACCAAGGTCTCATTCGGCGGCGCGGTCTTTGTCGCGCCCAAGACGCAGCTGCTGGCCACCGTGGGCCGCGATCTGCATGTGCGCCAGGGCTTCAAGGAGAACGCCCGCATCAACCTGCGCCTGCTGCAGGTTTTCTGATCCCACACCCCCCTTTCCCCCGTTCACCCCCAAGGAGCACACCATGAACCTCAGCGACATCCAGCACCAGATCACCGAGCGCGCCAGCGCCTTCCTCAACCGGGGCACGCATGACCTCTTCATCGACGGCCAATGGGTGGCGGCCCGGACCGGCCAGCGCCTGTCCACCGTCAACCCGGCCACCGAAGCCGTGATCGCCGAAGTCGCCAGCGCCGGCCCGGCGGACGTGGACCTGGCCGTGCGCGCCGCGCACCGCGCGCTGCACCTGGGCCCCTGGGGCCGCATGCGCCCCGTGGAGCGCGAGCGCCTGATGCTGCGCCTGGCCGACCTCATGGAGACCCATGCCCAGGCCCTGGCCGAGGTCGAATCGCTGGACAACGGCAAGTCCGCCGCCATTGCGCGCGCCGTGGACATCGCCATGGCCATCGACTCCATCCGCTACATGGCCGGCTGGGCCACCAAGATCGAGGGCATGACGCACGAGCACTCCGTGCCCTTCGCGCCCGAGGCCCAGATGTTCACCTACACCCTGCGCGAGCCCGTGGGCGTGGTCGCCGCCGTCGTGCCCTGGAACTTCCCCCTGCTCATGGCCAGCTGGAAGCTGGCGCCCGCGCTGGCCGCAGGCTGCACCCTGGTGCTCAAGCCCGCCGAGCAGACGCCGCTGACCGCGCTGATGCTGGCCGAGCTGATCCAGGAAGCGGGCTTTCCGCCCGGCGTGTTCAACGTGGTCACGGGCGACGGCCCCGGTACCGGCGCGCCCCTGGTCTCGCACCCGCTGGTCAACAAGGTCAGTTTCACGGGCTCTACCGAGGTGGGCAAGCTCATCGGCCATGCCTGCATGGACAACATGACGCGCATTACGCTGGAGCTGGGCGGCAAGTCCCCCGTCATCGTGCTGGATGACTGCGACCCCGCCACGGCGGCGGCGGGCGCGGCCAATGCCATCTTCTTCAACCACGGCCAGGTCTGCTGCGCGGGCTCGCGCCTGTACGTGCACAAAAGCATGTTCGACCGCGTGGTGGCCGACGTGGCCGACCAGGCCGCCCGGCTCACCCTGGGCCATGGCCTGGACCCCCGCGCGCAGATGGGCCCGCTGGTCTCGCAGGAGCAGATGGAGCGTGTCTGCAGCTACATCGACATAGGCCGCAGCCAGGGCGCCGAGGTGGTGACGGGCGGCGCCCGCTCAGGCCAGCGCGGCTACTTCGTGCAGCCCACAGTGATGACCGGCGTGCAGCACGACCACCGCGTGGCACGCGAGGAAATCTTCGGCCCCGTGCTCGTGGCCATGCCCTATGACGACCTCGACGAAGTCGCCGCCTGGGCCAACGACACGCCCTACGGCCTGGGCGCCAGCATCTGGTCCAACAACCTGTCCAAGGTCCACCGGCTGATCCCCAAGATCCAGTCCGGCACGGTCTGGGTCAACTGCCACAGCACCCTGGACCCGGGCATGCCCTTCGGCGGCTACAAGCAGTCCGGCATGGGCCGCGACATGGGCCGCACCGCGCTGGATGCCTATCTGGAGACCAAGTCGGTGTTCATCAATCTGTGAGGGGGTGCGGCGGGCTGCCCCCGGGCCCGCCTGCTCCTGCTCTACGGCGTTTCCGAATACCCCTTGGGCCATCCCCCCGGCCGGTCGCAACACTCCTCCCAGCCCAGCTTGCGCGAGGTGTGGCCTATGCCGGGGTTGAAGGTGTTGGTGGGGTCCAGCTCACGGTAGAAGCCTGCCAGCGCGGGCTTGGCCACGTACAAGTGGCCCACGTTGTGTTCGGCCGGGTACTCGGCGCGGCGCGCGTCCAGCAGTTCCCACATGCGGTGCTCCATGGCCAGCGGGTCCACGCCCTTCTTGACGATGTAGTCCTGGTGGAAGACATGGCAGAAGAAGTGGCCGTAGTAGAGCTTGTGGACCATGTCGCGCTCGACCTCGGCGGGCAGTTGCTCCACCCATTCGCGGTCGTTGCGGCGCAGGGCCACGTCCAGGGCCACGATGTCCTCCACCTGGGCGCGGTGCACCTCGCGGTAGCGGATGGCCGCGCCCGCGATGGCGAAGCGGTGCAGGAAGGCCTTGCGCCCCTCGTCGGCATCGCACTCGAACCAGCCGCCCGTGGTGCTGCCGCTGAAGTGCCGCGTGAGGAATTCACGCGTGGCCTCGGCCGTGTCGTTGGACACGCGCACCAGCAGGTGGTGCTCATAGCGGTCGCGCCACTGGCGCATGCGCGCGGGCAGGTGGCTGGGCAGCAGGTTGGTCAGCGCCTGGATCACGCGGTCGGTGACGCCGCGCAGGCCGAAGCGTTCGAAGAAGCCGTCCATGCGGCTCTTGAGGGCGAAGGCGGCCGGCACCCTGGCCGTGCCGAAGCGGTCGATCAGCAGGAAGGTGTCCTTGCCGTATTTCTCGCCGATGTCGTAGGCCGTGCGGTGGATGTACTCGCCGGCGATCGGCAGGCGCGGCAGCGCGGTCAGCAGCTCGCGGCGCACGGCCGTGAGGTCGTCGGGCGCATTGCTGCCTATATAGAAGACGGTGCTGGGCTCCTTGGGGAAGGTGTCCAGCCGCACGGCGAACAGGCACAGCTTGCCGGCCGAGCCCGAGGCCTCGAACAGGCGCGAGGGGTCGGCGTTGAAGCGCGCGGGCGTGTCCTCGTCCACGGCGCGCACGGCATCGGCATAGCGCGGGTCGGAGGCGGCGCGCTGCGCATCGTGAGCGATGTCGGACTCGGTGTAGTCGCCGTTTTGCAGCCGCGTGAGGATTTCCTCGGGCGTGCGGCCCAGGGCGATGCCCAGGTGGTTGACGAGTTCCAGCGAGCCGTCGTCGCAGACGCGCGCGTACAGCGCCAGCTCGGTGTAGGCCGGGCCGCGCCGTACCAGGGCGCCGCCCGAGTTGTTGCAGATGCCGCCCAGCACCGAGGCGCCGATGCACGACGAGCCGATCACCGAATGCGGCTCGCGCCCCAGCGGCGCCAGCGCCTGCTCCAGCCGGTCCAGCGTGGCGCCGGGCAGGCACACCACCTGGGCGCCGCCGCCAATGACCTGCACGCCGGTGATGCGCAAGGTGTTGATGAGCACGATCTCGCGGTCGTAGTCCGCGCCGTCGGGCGTGGAGCCGCCCGTCAGGCCCGTGTTGGCGGCCTGCATGATGACGATGCGCCCGGCCGCCACGGCGGCCTGCACCACCTTCCACTGCTCCAGCAGCGTCGCGGGCCGCACCACGGCCAGCACCGGGCCCTCGCCCGTGCGGTGGCCCTTGCGGAAGCGGCGCGTGGCCTGGTCGTCGGTGAGCACATGGGCCGCGCCCACGGCCTGGCGCAGCTGCTGCAGCAGGGTTTCGCGGGACACCTGGGGCATGGCGGAGATGGCCGGCGCGCTCATGCTTCGCGCACCAGCAGGTCACCGGTGATGTCTGCCACCTTGCTGACGCTGGTCAGCGTCATGGCCACGCGCATCTCCTTTTCCAGCAGCTCCAGCAGGTGCTTGACGCCGGCCTCGCCGGCAGCGGCCAGCGCGTAGATGAAAGCGCGGCCGATCATGGCGCAGTCGGCGCCCAGGGCGATGGCGCGCACCACGTCCAGGCCGTTGCGGATGCCGGAGTCGGCCAGGATCTTGATCTGGCCCTTGACCGCATCGGCAATGGCCGGCAGCGCGCGGGCCGAGGACAGCACGCCGTCGAGCTGGCGGCCGCCATGGTTGGAGACGATGATGCCGTCGGCGCCAAAGCGCACGGCGTCCTTGGCGTCCTCGGGGTCCAGGATGCCCTTGATGACCATGGGCCCCTTCCAGAAGGCGCGTATCCATTCGAGGTCCTTCCAGGAAATGGAGGGATCGAAGTTGGCGCCCAGCCAGCCGATGTAGTCGGCCAGGCCCGTGGGGCTGCCCCGGTAGGCCGAGATGTTGCCCAGGTCATGCGGGCGGCCCAGCAGGCCCACGTCCATGGACCAGGCCGGATGCGTGACCGACTGCCAGTAGCGGCGCATGGCGGCATTCGGGCCGCTCATGCCCGAATGCGCATCGCGGTAGCGCGCGCCGGGCACGGGCATGTCCACGGTGAAGACCAGGGTGGAGCAGCCGGCCGCCTGGGCACGCTCCAGCGCGTTCTGCATGAAGCCCCGGTCCTTGAGCACATAGAGCTGGAACCACATGGGGCGCTTGATCCTGGGCGCCACCTCTTCGATGGGGCAGACCGAGACCGTGGACATGGTGAACGGAATGCCATGGGCGTCGGCCGCGCGCGCGGCCTGCACTTCGCCGCGGCGGCGGTACATGCCCGTCAGGCCCACGGGCGACAGCGCCACGGGGATGGACAGTTTCTCGCCGAACAGCTCGATGCTGGTGTCCAGCCGGCTCATGTCCTTGAGCACGCGCTGGCGCAGCGCCACGGCGGCCATGTCCTCGACATTGCGGCGCAGCGTCTGCTCGGCATAGGCGCCGCCGTCGATGTAGTGGAACAGGAAAGGCGGCAGGCGCTTTTGCGCCGCCGCACGGTAGTCGGAGGTAGAGGAGATGATCATGATGGGTGTCTCATGTCTTTCGTATCAGGTCTGAAGTGGGCAGCAGCGCAGGCGCGGCGTCCAGAGGCAGCCGCATGGAGCGCTCGCGCCGCGCGCGGTCCTCGTCCAGGCGCTGGATGGTGGTGCGCACATGCTCCAGGTGCTCGCCGATGCATTCGCGGGCGCGCTGCGGGTCGCCGTCCAGGATGGCCTGCATGAGGCTCTGGTGCTGCACGGTCAGCTCCTGCAGGGTCTGGGGCGCGCTCAGGCGGAACATGTCGTGGCGGTTGCGTTCCACCGTGGACAGCACCACGGTGAACAGGCTGTGCATGACCTGCACCAGCACCAGGTTGTGCGAAGCCTCGGCAATGGCCAGGTGGAACTGCGCGTCGGCGCGCGCCGCCAGCTCGGCGTGGCCGCTTTGCTGGTGCTGGATCATCACCTCGAAGCAGCGCTGGATATGGTCCTTGTCCTGCGGCGTGGCGCGCTGGGCGGCCAGCCAGGCCGTGCTGGTCTCCAGCGCGTGGCGGGTTTCCAGCACGTCGTAGCGGTAGTGGGAGTCGGACTCCATCAGGCCGGCCAGCGGCCGCATGGCGTCCTTGAGCCAGTCCGCAGGCTCGGCAGCCGGCGCCGGCTCCTGCAGGTAGGTGCCATCGCCGCGCCGCGCCACCAGCACGCCCTGGCTGGTGAGTTTCTGTATCGCCTCGCGCACCGAGGTGCGCGAGACGCCCAGCTCGGCCGCCAGTTGCCGCTCCGCGGGCAGCCGCTGTCCGGGCTGCACTCCGCTGGCCTGCACCAGGGCAAGCAATTTCTCGACAACTTGATCGGCAACGCGCATGGGGATTCTCAGAATTGGTTTTCAGTGATTCACGGCGCTATGCGCCAGCCTCATCGCATGAAACCCGCACTGCCCAAGCCAGGGACACCGAGCAAGGGCCGCCCCGCCGCGAGGGTGTCGTCCCCCTCCCCCGCGAAGCGGGTAGAGAGGGGGAAGGCGCGCAGCGACTCAGGGGGTGTTTCATGTCAATACCCCGGAATCATCCACGTAAACACATAGGCTTGCAGCGTCGTGATCACCCCGATGATCACGGCGAACATCAGGCTGTGCTTGACCGTGAAGCGGAACAGGTCCGACTCGCGCCCTGCCAGGCCCACGGCCGCGCAGGCAATGGCGATGGACTGGGGCGAGATCATCTTGCCCGTCACGCCGCCCGTGGTGTTGGCCGCCACCGTGAGCACCTGGGGCAGGCCCAGCTGCTGCGCCGTGGTGGCCTGCAGCGCGGCGAACAGCGCGTTGGCCGAAGTGTCCGAGCCCGTGAGGAACACGCCGATCCAGCCCAGGAAGGGCGAGAAGAACGTGAACGCCTGGCCCGTGTGTGCCAGCGCCAGGGCCAGCGTGGCCGACAGGCCCGAGTAGTTGGCCACGAAGGCGAAGGCCAGCACCATGCCGATGGAGTAGATCGGCACAGCCAGTTCCCTGAAGGTCTCGCCCAGCGTGGCCACGGCCTTGGCGGGAGACAGGCGCGTGAAGGTGATGGTGATCAGCGCCGCGATCAGGATGGCCGTGCCGGTGGCCAGCAGCCAGTTGAAGGTGTAGACCGCGCCGTAGGGCGCAGCGGCGGCCACGACGGGGGGCGTCTTCTTCACCAGGTTGTGCAGGAAGGGCACGGGGATGTTGATGACGGTGGAGGCCAGCGGGCCGCCTGCGGCGAACAGCGCCTTGAAGGGCTTGATGCTCCAGACCGTCACCATGGCCGTGAGGATGATGAAGGGCGACCAGGCCTTGATGACGGCACCGGCCGTCAGCGGTGCACCGGAAGCGGCGGCGGGAGCCTTGACCGCCTTGGCTGTCTTCGCAATGGCAGCAGCCTTGCCGCCCTCGCCTTCCGTGTCGAAACGGAAGATGCGCTTGGGCTGCCAGACCTTGAGGAACAGCGTCAGCGCCACCAGCGAGACGATGGCCGAGGTGATGTCCGGCAGCTCGGGGCCGATGTAGTTGGCCGTGAGGAACTGCACCACGGCGAAGGAGCCGCCGCCCACCAGCACGGCCGGCCAGGTTTCCTTGACGCCGCGCCAGCCGTCCATGATGGCCATCAGCCAGAACAGCACCAGCACCGTCATGAAGGGCAGTTGGCGTCCGGCCATCTGGCCGATGGCGAATGCATCCACGCCCGAGACCTGCCCCGCCACGATGATGGGAATGCCCATGGCGCCGAAGGCCACGGGCGCCGTGTTGGCGATCAGGCACAGGCCCGCCGCATACAGCGGCTTGAAGCCCAGGCCCACCAGCAGCGCGGCCGTGATGGCCACGGGCGCGCCGAAGCCGGCCGCGCCCTCCAGGAAGGCGCCGAAGCAAAAACCCACCAGGATGAGCTGCAGCCGCTGGTCGGGCGTGACCGACAGGATGGACGAGCGGATCACGTCGAACTGCCCCGTCTTGACCGAGATCTTGTAGAGGAACACGGCCGCCACGATGATCCAGGCAATGGGCCACAGGCCGTAGAAGAAGCCGTACACGGCCGAGGCCAGTGCCGCGCTCACGGGCATCTTGTAGAACAGCAGCGCCACGCCCAGCGCCAGCGCCACGGTGACGGTGCCAGCCTGGTAGCCCTTGAGACGGAACCTGGTCAGCGCCAGGAAGAAAAAGATGATGGGAATCAGCGCGATCAGCGCCGAGATCCAGATGTTCCCGGCGGGATCGTAGTTCTGCTGCCAGATGGTTTGCATGACCGTGTCTCTAGATGATGGGGAGGGCGCGGTAAGCGCCCCTTGTCGGCCACTCCCTCTCGTTGCAGCGTTGGCACACGGTGCGATCCGCACAGGATGTCTGCTGGCTGGCTGCAACGGTGTCTGGGAGTGTTCCCCGCGCTGGCGCCTTGTGGGCCATTGGCAAATTGGTCCAACCAATTAAGCCAAAATTCAGACCATTGCGCGAAGTGGTGCGATTCTCAGAGCTTTCAAGTGGGCAGATGAACAGGGTAAACACCTAAAAGAGTGCAGATAACGCACCAGGATATTTATTGGTCATACCAATAATGGATATTTTGGTGCAACGCATGTTCAAGTCCCCGACCAAGCAAGGTCCCAGGCGGTGCACAAACGCAGCGCACGCGGGAAAAAGATCGGCGGCCGCGCTGTGCCGGCAGGTCCGGCGCTCAAGCCTGACGCTCCCCAACGGAAAAGCCCGCTCCCTACAATGCAGCCTCAGCGGTCGGTGTACCGCCCTTGTACCTTCGGCGCCCGTGTCAACCCCGGGCGCCTTATTAAACCGCCGTGTATCCGGACGGCGGTGGCTGATTGAACGGAGCCCATCCATGAACCACATTCCTGCGCGCCGCTCGGCGCTGCGCCAGGCGGCTGCCTGCGTGCTGGCCGCCTCCACCCTGTCCAGCCTGCCTGCGCTGGCCGCCGAACCCGCCGTGCTGCGCGTCTCGGCCATCCCGGATGAAGCCCCCACCGAGCTGCAGCGCAAGTTCGAGCCGCTGGGCAAGTACCTCTCGGCACAGACCGGCATGAAGGTGGTGTTCACGCCCGTGACCGACTACGCCGCCGTGGTCGAGTCGCTGGCCACGCGCAAGCTGGACCTGGCCTGGCTGGGCGGCTTCACCTTCGTGCAGACCAAGATCCGCACCAACGGCACGGCCATCCCCATCGTGCAGCGCGAGGAAGACGCCAGGTTCACCTCCAAGTTCATCACGGCCAACCCCGCCATCAAGACCCTGGCCGACCTCAAGGGCAAGAGCTTTGCCTTTGGCGCGCCCTCGTCCACCTCGGGCAGCCTGATGCCGCGCTTTTTCCTGCAGCAGGACGGCATCAACCCCGAGAAGGACTTCAAGACCGTGGCCTTCTCCGGCGCGCATGACGCCACCGTGGCCTTCGTGGCTGCAGGCAAGGCCGAGGCCGGCGTGCTCAACGCATCGGTCTGGGACAAGCTGGTGGAGAGCAAGAAGGTCGATACCAGCAAGGTGCGCGTGTTCGCCACCACGCCGCCCTACTTCGACTACAACTGGACCGTGCGCGGCGACCTGGACCCGGCCCTGGTCAAGAAGCTGACCGACGCCTTCCTGGCGCTGGACCCGGCCAAGCCCGAGCACAAGGCCATCCTGGAGCTGCAGCGTGCCGCGCGCTTCATTCCCACCCAGGCCTCGAACTACGAAGGCATCGAGGCCGCCGCCAAGTCGGCCGGCCTGCTCAAGTAAGCCGCGGCAGGCGCAATCCATGAGCTTTGAACTGCAAGGCGTGGGCCTGACCCACGCCGGCGGCGGCATTGCGCTGCGCGGCGTGACGCTGGCCGCACGCCAGGGCGAAGCCATTGCGCTGATCGGCCCCTCGGGCGCGGGCAAGACCACGTTGCTGTCCGTCATCGGCACGGCGCTGGCGCCCAGCCAGGGCCGGCGCAGCGTGCTGGGCGACGAGGTGCCTGCGTCCAGCGCGGGCGCACCCCGGCTGCTGCGCGCGCGCATCGGCACGGTGCACCAGGCGCCGCCCATACCGCCGCGCCAGCGCGTGGTCACAGCCGTGCTGGCCGGGCGCCTGGGCCGGTGGCCGGCGTGGAAGGCGCTGGCCTCGCTGCTGTACCCACAGGACACCGCTGGCGCGCGCGAGGCCCTGGCCCGCGTGCAGCTGGCAGACAAGCTGTTCGCGCGCTGCGACCAGCTCTCGGGCGGGCAACTGCAGCGCGTGGGCATTGCCCGCGTGCTCTACCAGCAGGCCGAGCTGATCCTGGCCGACGAGCCCGTGGCCGCGCTGGACCCGGCCCTGGCCCTGTCCACCGTGCAACTGCTGGTGCACGAAGCCGCCGCGCGCGGCGCCACCCTGGTGGCCAGCCTGCATGCCGTGGACCTGGCGCTGGCCTGCTTTGCGCGCATCGTGGGCATCCGCGATGGCGCCATCGCCTTCGACCTGCCGGCGGCAGAAGTCACGCAGGAACACCTGCGTGCGCTGTATGGGTCCGAGCATGCTGGCGATGATCCCTCCCGCCCTGCGTGGACACCCGCGCCCGCCGCCTTTGCCGCACCGCTGTCCGCATCCGCATGCCGTTGAGTTCCGATCTGCACGCGCTGCGTGATCCCGCCGCGCCCCGCCGCCTCGGCGCCCTGGTGCTGGCCGCCGTCGTGCTGTGGCCGCTGTTCCAGGGCGCGGGCTTCAGCCTGGGCGCGCTGTTCGATCCCGGCAACCTGCAGGTCATCAGCCGCTTTCTGGCCACCTTCCTGCCGCCCGAAACCGGGCGCGACTTCCTCGGCTACCTGGGCCGCGCCACGCTGGAGACCCTGGCCATTGCCACAGCCGGCATGGCCCTGGCCTTTGTGCTGGCCGTGCCGCTGGCCTACCTGGTCACGGGCGCCGCGCGCGAGCGGCGGGCGCTCAACCCCGTCACGCGCGGCCTGCTCACCATCCTGCGCGGCGTGCCCGAGCTGGTCTGGGCCCTGGTCTTCGTGCGCGTCTTCGGCCTGGGGCCGGCCGCTGGCGTGCTGGCCCTGGGCCTGACCTATGGCGGCATGCTGGCCAAGGTCTATGCGGAAATCCTGGAATCGGCCGACCCCGCACCCGCGCGTGCCCTGGCGCAGGCCGGCGCGCGCCGGCCGCTGGCCATGCTGTACGGCCTGCTGCCCCAGGCCGCGCGCGAGCTGACCTCGTACACCGTCTACCGCTGGGAGTGCGCCATACGCGCCTCGGTGGTCATGGGCTTTGTGGGCGCGGGCGGCCTGGGCCAGCTCATGGACCAGGCCATGAAGATGCTCAACGGCGGCGAGGCCAGCACCATCTTGCTGACCTTCATGCTGCTGGTCTGGGGCGCCGACCTGCTCTCGCGCGGCCTGCGCCGCGCGCTGGACACGCCACCCGCCGCGCGTGCCAGCGCCTGGGGCTGGCGCAGCGCCCTCGCCTGCGCCGCCCTGGCGCTGGGCGTAGCCGCCAGCTTTGCCATGCTGGAGATGGACCTGCCCTCGCTGTTCACCGGCGCGGCGGGCCGGTCCATGCTGGAATTCGTCATCAGCTTCTTCCCGCCCGACACCAGCGCCGAATGGCTGCGCAAGGTGGCCGTGGGCGTGTGGGAGACGCTGGCCATTTCCGTGGTCGGCACCCTGCTGGCGGCCGTGCTGGGCCTGCTGCTGGCGCTGCCGCGCTGGCGCGCCCCCTGGAGCCTGGTGCTCAACGTGCTGCGCTCCGTGCCCGAGCTGGTCTGGGCCACCATCACCGCCCTGGCCGTGGGCCTGGGCCCGTTCGCAGGCGCGCTGGCGCTGGCGCTGCACACGGCCGGCGTGCTGGGGCGCCTGTATGCCGAGGCCCTGCAGAACCAGCCCGCCGCCCCCACCCAAGCGCTGCGCCTGTCCGGCAGCGGCCGCGCCATGGCCTTCCTCTACGCGACGCTGCCCGGCGCCGCGCCGCAGTTGCTGGCCTACACGCTGTACCGCTGGGAGATGAACATCCGCATGGCCGCCATCCTGGGCTTCGTGGGCGCGGGCGGGCTGGGGCAGCTGCTGTACTTCGAGCTGTCGCTGTTCCACTATGCCCAGGCCAGCACCGTCATCATCGCCATGCTGGCGCTGTCCGTGGCCGTGGACTGGGCCAGCGCGGCGCTGCGAAGGCGCATGGGTTAGGTGGCGGGGGCCGTGGCGCCGTCACCCTCCACCTCGACCAGGTAGTCGATCAGCGCCCGCAGCTTCAGCGGCACATGGCGCGTGGGCGCATAGACCGCATGCACCACGCGCGGCGCGTACTTGCCGCACAGCGCCCAGCCCGGCAGCACGGGCGCCAGCTGCCCGGCCTGCAGCGCCGCCTGCGCCGCAAAGTCCGCTACCACGCCGATGCCCTGCCCCTGCTGCAGCGCCTGGATGATGCCCAGGCTGCTGGCAATGGTGATGGGCGTATTCACCAGCAGACGCGTAGCGGGCGCAGCCGGCTGGTGCCCAGCGCGCTGCGAACGCAATTCGACCTCGTTCTGGAACTGGCCGTAGCCCAGGCTGATGAAGGGATGCGCCAGCAACTGCTCAGGCGCACCGATGGCCTCATGCCGCGCCAGGTAGCCGGGCGTGGAGACCAGCACATAGCGGATGGTCTTGAGCGGCCGCGCCACCAGCCCAGGCGCGATCTGGCCCGGCACGCTGATGCGCAGGCCCAGGTCCAGCCCCTCGGCCACCAGGTCCACCATGCGGTCCGTCATGTCCACCTGCACCTGTACCTCGGGCCAGCGCGCGCAAAAACCCGGCAGCAGTGGCGACAGCCAGAGATCGCCCAGCACGGCCGGCGCGCTGATCTTCAGCAGCCCGCGCGGCTGCTGGCGCAACTGGCCGGCCAGCGCCTGCACGGCCTGGGCATCCTCCACCAGCCGCAGGCAGGCCTGATGGATCTCTGCCCCCGCCTCGGTCAGCGACAGCGAGCGCGTGGTGCGCTGCAGCAGCCGCAGCCCGAAATGCGCCTCCAGCCGCCCCACGCTGCGGCTCACGGCCGAGGTCGTCAGCCCCAGCTGCCGGGCCGCGCCCGCAAAGCTCTGGTGCTCCACCACACGGGCGAAGACCAGCATTTCATCCAGGGGCATGGCGGTATCGGGCAAGGCGCTACTCCGGTCTTTGTTGCATGGCAGGCAATATTAATTTGAATGACTCATGGATTGTTGATTGATTGCAAGGTCCGCAAGATACGGCCATGCGCTCCATACCGAAGCGCGCCAAGGAATCGACACCATGTCCCACAGCCCCAGCCTCACCTCTGCAACCTCAACCACGCGGCCCCGAACCAGCCAGGGCGGCACCTGGCGCATGCTGCTGGCCATGGCGCTGTCGGGCACCATCGGCCTGCTCGTCGTGGAAAGCGCGCTGCCGCCGCTGCTGGTCGTATTCGCCCGCTGCGTGCTGGGCGCACTGGGCCTGGGCCTGTGGCTGGCCTGGCGGCGCGAATGGGTCGCCCCTCAAGGCCGTGAATGGCTGTGGCTGGCTGGCGGCGGCATCGCCCTGGTATTGAACTGGGTCGCCCTCTTCAGCGCCTACCACTACAGCTCCATCGCCGTGGCCACCGTGGTCTACCACGTGCAGCCCTTCATGCTGCTGGCCCTGTCGGCGCTGCAGGGCGAGCCCGTCGAACGCCGCAAGCTGCCCTGGCTGCTGCTGGCCCTGCAGGGGGTGGCGCTGAGCAGCGGCCTGGTCGGGCTGGATGGCATGGATGCATCGCATGCTGGAACAGGCGCCTGGATAGGCGTCGCCCTGGCCCTGCTGGCCGCCGCTCTCTACGCAGGCACCACGGTCGCCACGCGCCGCCTGGGCCACATGCCCTCGGCCCAGATCGCCATGCTGCAGATGCTGGCGGGCGGACTGGTGCTGAGCCTGTGGGCCCTGCCGCTGCTCACCCATATCGCCGCAGCCAGCCCTCAATTGCTGTCAGCGCGCGCCGCCTCCATGGTGCTGACCCTGGGACTGGTCCATACGGCCTTCATGTACACGGTGATGTATGCCGCATTCCAGCGGCTGCCGGCGCCCGCCATTGCGGCACTGTCCTTCGTCTACCCCGCCATGGCCTTGCTGGTGGACCTGGCCTGGTTTGGCGCCGTGCCGTCGGCGGCGCAGTGGGTCGGGATGGGCTGCATTGTGGTGGCGGTGCTGGGGCACCGGCTCACGGGCCAGTCCTAACGGTCCAGCGCAAACAAGCCGAACGTAATCTGGTGCGAACGCCCAGGTTTTCCGGAGCAGGATCAGAATCGTTTTCGGCCTGATCGGAAAAACATGATCGACATCAAAACCCCAAAACCATCATCCTCGTCAAGAGAAATCCACTACCCCAATAGCGGATTCTCAAAATAGACGAGAGAGTTCAAATTTACCGTGCGGAATAGCATGCACCCTGCGAAATTCGTGCAATAGAGTAACTGCAGGATCAGAGACAAAGGTCTTTGCCCCAAGATCCTGAAGTTACCACGGATTTTAAGGAAACCAGATCAACCGGAAACTGTCAATC
This sequence comes from Delftia sp. 11MD, assembly GCF_050907895.1. Classification (NCBI taxonomy): domain Bacteria; kingdom Pseudomonadati; phylum Pseudomonadota; class Betaproteobacteria; order Burkholderiales; family Comamonadaceae; genus Delftia; species Delftia sp. 11MD. The sequence continues at coordinate 3,638,019 of NZ_CP194333.1, forward strand.
ATCAATTTTTCTTGATGATGTAGCTGGGGCTGGTAACAATGTTCGCATAAGGATCAATCCTCATGCAATTGGAGGATGAGGGGTTTGTGCTCAGAGTCGTCCATCCGGCAGGACCTGGCTCACAGGCCTCAAGCTGGTAGCCCGAGGGCGCATTGCTGATGAAGGCATGTGTCGTGTTCAGAGCCCACGTGATACCGCCTACACTACTGTGCAGTGTGCACTTTCCGCCAACAGCTTTCTTGACCCAATGCCCCGGCGCAGGATTGGCTCCATTACACTCAGTTCTTGTCTGCAACGTATATCCGCCATCCAGCCACATATAGGCATGGTTTTGCAGCAACAACGGTGGCTGTCCATTTTCGTTGATGAAGTAGGCTACGATTTTATGCCTTTTCCCATCACGTTCGGCATATGGCACATCCAGAGTTCCACTGAAACCGTGCACACCGGAGTCTCCGCATATATTTCCTACCGCCTGCTCGCGTGGGATATTTGCATGCAAAGCACCTAGGAATTTATTATCTGCACTACCGCTCCAGAAGTGAACCCATCCGGAAACGCCAGGCGTTGCCGGATTACACGCCCATCCTTCTATGTGAGCGCCATCGGTATAGGTATTGGACGTGGAACCGATCCACCCTTCCGCCAATGCATTCGACGACAAGAAAGAAGCAAAAACTACCGCACAACCAACATATGCAATCTTCATTACGGAAATCTCCTCAAGTACAATAATTTTAAAACCACACCGACTAAATTTTTTCAACTCCTTTCATTTCATGCGCTCAGTATATTTTCCCATATACCATTCCCACTGAGTTTCAAAAATTATTTGGCACACTCACTTAAGACACCGAACAAGCATCATTGCTCTGTCGTATTTTTCTCAACTGCGTCGAGGCGACAAGCCTAACTCGGTATGAAGATTTTTGCAAACCCCCATTTTTTCCCTGGACAAACAGTTAGCAAGCCAATAATTATTCAACATGCAAAATAAGCACTCACTCACCACAATACAATCTATAGCCTTGACTGTGGGTGCCACAAGCACGAATGCAATGCAAGCCCCATTCACTCATCGTTTCCTTACCAAAGGCGAAGTGGGGGTATCGAGGGCGAATGGCACGACCATGCATCTCACGTCCCTCATGGAGATGGTCATGTTGAGGTCATGTTGATGAAAGAGATTCTCTATGAATACGATCGGTGCGATCGACGAAGAGATACAACATCTCACTTTCAGGCCAGCCAATGACATGGGCATCTGCCGCAAATATGGTGGTGCACTGCCTCAGTTCGCCGGGCACAACAATAGGACAACTGATTTCACGGGGCGACGAGGTTATGGCAAGCGCCTTGTACCGTATGCACATTTCACCATGCCCTCCCACGTGCATCTCTTCATCTTGCTCTCCCGCTGAATGTGGCTCTACGCACGATCTCTACGCAGAGGGGCGGCACGGATACTTCGCGTGCCGGATGCGGTGCGTGCCCGATCCAGCCTGCCGCACTTTCCTTTATCTATCCGGCCATGATATTGCTGGTAGACCTGACCCGCTTCACCGTCGGGCCATGGGCCACGCAATGGGCCGGCATGGCCAGCACCATGGCAGCAGTGCTGGCGGCCGGCTGGTGGAAATAACTGAAAGCCGACACCCCAAGACTGCGTTGCGGGAACACCAGGACAATCTGAGCCAGCCATAGAAACCGTTGAAATCTCTGAACCTTCTTGGTGACCACCGGCTTCCAGGCAAAGCCAATACTTATAAAGGCCCGTCCATGTTCTGCCTGAAGCGAAATCTCCCCGTCTGAGGCCGCGTGCTGCGCGGCGCCGCCGCCCTGGCCCTCTTGCTCGCCGCCATGATGCTGGACAAGCTGCCCCTTCTGCCCAGGATCGCTGCTTTAATGGCGCCCAATGGCTGCTGTCCGGACGTTCTGCGCGCTGGCTGATGGGTCTTCTTCAAACCTGTTAGCAAGACGACTGCAAAAGCTCAGGCACGGATGCAACTTCCCGGCCTGCGAAAGCGTCCTTGACAGACTGGATATCAGGTACCGGCACCATATCCAGGACTGCACCTGCGGCTTGCAAGGCGAAATTTATCTAATACAACTAGACGTGAACCGACAATAGGTTGTTTGCAGATTTGAGCCTGGACATCAGGACGACGCCTCCGATGTCGCTGTGCAATCTCTGCCTGTTGTAGGTGCTGCCAGATAGAAAAGGCATTAGTCCACTCGGCTGAGTTCAGGTACGCCCAGCCATAGTCTCATTCGCGAAGCATCCACTGAATGAACTTCTCGACCTTGCCATTGGTCTGCTGCCGGCGCATCCAATTGCGGCGCTTTCATGGGTCACCGCGCAGGCCGGTGCACTTCGCTGCCACTGGGCGTGACGGAATGCAGGACATTTCTGCGATTCATCAATCCTTCATGAACCCAAGTCAATTGTTTCAACATATTTCAATCAACAAAGTCTGTCGTACATTTCGAATTATTTCTATCTAATAAACCTGTATGCTGTGCCGGTTTTCCAGCCAGCCGCAACCAACCAGTCGGAATAAAGAGGGAGAAATAATTGGCCACTATCGAAAAAGGATTGATGGTAGACAAAAGCGTCGAAGTCAAGACCTATCCGTCCATAGAGCACGGCGCCTTGCTGTCCGTCACCTCCATCGTGCTGCACCGCACTGACTCGTCCACGGCCGCCAGCGTGCTCAATGCCTACAAGAGCGGCCAGAAGACGGGGGCGCACTTTCTGATCGAGAAGGACGGCAAGATCTACCAGACGGCCAGCCTTGAGCGCATCTGCTGGCATGTGGGAATTCTTCAGCCGCGCTGCGTCAACGAGAGCACCTGCGATCCCACGGAACTCAAGAACATCAATGCCCTGCTGCACCAAAAGGGCCTGAGCTTCAGCAAGCGGGCCAAGAATGTGTCATCGCACGAGAACACAAAGGCCTATCCGTTGCGTTATCCGGCCAACAGCGACTCCGTGGGCATCGAGGTGGTGGGCCGCTTCCTGCCATCGACCAAGGATTACGAGGCGCCCACCCAATCGCAGCTGTTCCAGACCAAATGGCTGACCCAGCAATTGGTGGACCACTACAAGCTCAAGCTGCTGTCCGATGTCTACTCCCACGGCGCCATTGCCCGCAAGGAAGCGACCGAAGGCGCCCAATTGCTGCGCTACATCTTCACGGGAGCCTGAGCCATGCCATCCAGCCAGCTTTTCAACAATCCCTCTCGCAGCCTGCGCATTGCCGCCTGGGCTGCCGTGATGCTGTGCCTGCATGCGCCGCTGCAGGCCTCATCTACATCCACATCCACGCCCACGCACAAACACGCGGCCAAGGCGGCGCCCATTTCCGTCATCGGCCCGGTCACCCGTTCCGTAGGCACGGGCGAGACCATGGGCTGCGAGAAAGTCAGCCTGGACGCCACCGACGTGGCCCGCTATTTCGCGACGGCAAAGCAAGTCTCGGCTGGCAGCTTCCACGAGGAATCCATCATCCTGCCCTGCAGTTTCAGCGGACGGCTGCTGCGCTCGGGCAAGGTCTATGAATGGAACATCAACGCCGCCGGCGCCGGCTACCTGCGCAGTGAAGATGGTGAACAGGACCTGCGCTACCTGTGCCGCAAGGCCTGCGAGAAGGCATTGCCGCAGTTGACGGGGCTTTGACCTGTTGTTCAGACATTGTCTGCACGGGCGTCTTATCGCTCCCATTGAGTGGTGCCCCATCCTCCTGTCAAACACAGCGGATACGATGGCGCCTCCCACAATATTCCCAACAGACCATGGAACGACTGATTTCCCAAGGAATGCATGCCCTCAGCCAGGGCGACCACGCGCGAATGCATGCGCTATGGTCTGGCACCACGGTTTTCAGCCATCTGGACAATGAAGCGATTGCCAGCCTCTTGGCCAGCATTCGGGCCACTGCCGAATCAGGCCAGGGTAGCGAATGGTCATGGCTGATGCTGTGCCTGGTGTATCTCGATTCCAGTGACCAATTCACCGAGGACCGCAGTGCGGCATTGCGCCAGGTCGGCGAATGGGCGCAGCGCGCACTGGCAATGTCACCAGGCAATGCCTATGGACACCGCTATTTGGGCAGTGCCCACTATTGGCTGGACGAACCCGAGCCCGCGCTGGCCGCCTACCGCAAGTCTCATGCCTTGCAGCCCCAGGCGGACTTGCAAGCCCGCATTTTCGAGATGGAGCATGCCGTGCCCTGGCGCAGCATCTTTTCCTATCCCGAGTTGGCTGATAGCCCGGCGGCACCCGACTACTACACGGCCGGCGTGACCGTGGGCAAGTGGAAGCGCCCCGACACGGATGCAGCAGCCCTGCAGGAAATCGAGCGCCTGCAGACCACACTCTACGAACGCTGTCTGGAGCGCTTCGCCAGCGCCGGCACGCCGGCAAACGGCCAGGAGGCCGCGCCCGCCGCGCTGGACATCCACACCTATGCCATGTGCTGCAACAACCTGGGCGTGCTGTACAACGCGCAGGAACAGTACGAGCAGGCGGCCGCCGTCCTCGAAGCCGGGCTGCAGCAGACCTGTTTCCAGGCCCTGCTGGAAAACCTGCGCCATGCCTATCGGCAACTGGGGAACCGCAAGCAAGCCACCGACCTGTCCCTGCTGCTGATGGAGGACTACGCGCTTGACACCGGCCTGTATCTGGACTGCGCGCAGACCGCGTGCGCCTATCTCAACGAGACCAGCCACCACCAGGACGTCCTCGACATCGTGGCCGAAGCAGAGCGCCGCTATGCGCAGCTTTCGTCTCAGCAACAGCAAGCGCAATGGGAAGTTCGCAGCATGAGCTTCGTTCATGCGCACAAGGTCACCGCCCTCAGGGCCCTGGGCCAGCTCAAGGCCTCGCACCTTCAGCCTGAACTGGTCGAGATCGCCCTGCGCCACGATCCGGACGATGCCCAATTGCTCGGCATACGCGCCCACATGCAGGGAGCCCGGCAGCAGGTGGGTGGAAAAGGCGGATTCTGGTCGCGCCTGTTCGGCTGAGCCACACCGGGCGACCGGGCCACCAAGAAATGTAGGGCACCCAAGATGCTGGCAACCCTCAAAACACCCCCAGCGCCAGCCCCGCCCCCATCGCCTCCCCCAACGCCCGGCACTGCTCCAGCTCAGCTGCGGCAATCTGCTTGGGCGCCAGGATGGCTTCGGTGGTCTGGGCGTGGGTGCAGATGATCAGGGGCTCGGCCACGGGCTTGAGGCGCCAGCCGGTGGCGATGCGGGCGATCTGGCGGGCCGCATTCTGGCCGTCGCTGCCGGCGCAGATGAGGCTGGCATAGGGCCGGCCATTGATGCGGTCCAGCGCCGCGTAGTAGCTGCGGTCGAAGAAGTCCTTGAGCTGGCCGCTGATGGCGGCCAGGTTTTCCGGGGTGGCGAAGAGGTAGCCGTCGGCGGACAGCACATCGTCCGGGCCGGCCTCGCAGGCGTGCAGCAGGCGCACCTGCACGCCCTGGCCTTCGGCCGCTGCGCCGTCGCGCGCGGCCTCGGCCATCTGGCGGGTGCCGCCGGTCATGGAGTGGTAGACGATCAGCAGGGTCTTGCTTGCGTTCATGCCTCAAGCATAGAGCGCGGCCCGCCCAGCCACCGCGCCGACCTCAGAAATCCACCGAAGCCGACACCACGAAGGTGCGCGGAATCATCGGCGAGACGGCACCCCAGGACGTGACGCCGGCCCAGGCCTTGCGGTCGGCCACGTTCTGCACCGTGGCGCGCAGCGTGGTCTTGCGGCCTGCGATGCGGGTGGCGTAGCGCAGGCCCAGGTCGGTGCGTGTCCAACCCGGGATGCGCAGGCGGTTGGCTTGGTCCACGAACTGGGCGCCGGTGTAGGCCAGGTCGCCGACCAGGGTCAGGCCCTCAAGGGCGGGCACATCCCATTCCACGCCCAGGTTGGCCAGCAGGCGCGAGGTACCAATGGGCCGGTTGCCCACCAGCGCAGGCGTGGCCGAGCGCGTGATCTCGGGCTTGAGCCAGGTCACGCCTCCCAGCAGGCGCAGGCCGCGTGCGGCCTCGCCGTAGGCATACAGCTCCATGCCCAGGTTGCGCTGCTCGCCGTTGGTCTTGTAGACGCCCTGATCCAGGCCGCCACTGGGTTTTTCAATGCTGAACAGGGCGGCCGTGGCCATGAAGCTGCCGAAGTCGTACTTGCTGCCCACTTCGTACTGGCGGCTCTTGTAGGGGCGCAGCACCTCGCCGTAGTTGCTGGCGGCGGGCGGGGCGATGTCGCCCTTGCTCAGGCCTTCGATGTAGTTGGCGTAGAGGCTCCAGTTGGGCGCCTGGCGCCAGACCACGCCCACGGCGGGCGTGGTCACGCTCTCGTCGTAGACATTGGCGGTGCCGCCTGTGAGCACGTTGTAGTTGGTGGACTTGATGGCCTGGTGGCGCAGGCCCAGCGACAGTTGCAGCCTGTCCTGCAGCAGCGAAAGCGTGTCCACCAGGGCCAGGCTGGTGTTGCGGTTGTCATGAATGCGCGGAATGGCCGAAGGCCGCGCAATGCTTTGCGGCGCATGGGCAACAGGCGCATAGATATTGGACGCCACCGCCGAGCCCGCCTGCAGCGCACGGTGGAAATCCTCGCGGTAGCTGGCCAGCTGCAGCGTGACCGAATGCTTGACACCGGCCAGCGCAAAGCGCGAGCGCAGGCCCGCGTCGATGGTGCTGCGGTCCACGTCGAACACCGCATAGGTGGGCGTGATGCTGGTGGCACCCGCAGCACTGGTCAGGCGCGGGGCGGAGTCATAGATGCGGTCCACATTGGCGCGCGACTGGCCGATGTTGGCGAACAGCGTGAGCTGCTGCGTGAGGTCCAGCTCGGTGCGCAGCAGCACGGCGCGCTCGCGGTTCCTGGACCATTCCCAGGGCTGGGTCACGTTGCGCCGGCCATCCGGCGCAGCAGGCATGGAGGTGAGCCCCGTGGGCATGATGGGCCGGCCCACGCCGTCGATGCGCTCGTCCTGCGAGAGCAGGTCCAACGTGGCGCGGAAGCGCTCCACCTCGTAGTCCAGCGCCACGGCCAGCACATGGCCGTCGGTGTTTTGATGGTCCATGGACGTATCGCCACCGTACTTGCTGGCGTTGACGCGAATGCCGTACTGGGCCTCGTCGCCAAAGCGCCGGCCCACGTCGGCGTGGGCTCGCCAGAGGCTGTCCGAAGTCCAGCCCGTGGTCAGCCGCGCCACGTCTTCGTTGGCGCGCTTGGGAGCGATGTTGATCACCCCGCCCACGGAGCCGTTGGGCGACATGCCGAACAGCAGCGCGCCGGGCCCCTTGACCACCTCGATGCGGTCCACGTACTCGGTGCGCACGCGGTAGTTGGGGGCAATGCCGTAGATGCCGTCAAAGGCGATCTCGCCCGAGTTGCCTTCCCAGATCGGAAAGCCCCGGATATAGAGGTTGTCCACGTTGCCGCCCGGCAGCACGGTGCAGCGCACGGAAGGGTCGCGGTTCACCGCCTCGGCAATGGTGCCGGCCTGCTGGTTGCGCACGGCCTCGGACGTGTAGCTGGTGGTGCTGAACGGCGCCTGCATGTTGCCGGTATTGCCCAGCACGCCCAGGCGCACGCCCTTGGCCACCTGCCCGCCGGCGTAGGGTGCGGGCAGCAGGCTCACATACTGGTCACCGGCCGTCACGGTGATCTCGGACAGGCGGTGCGCATTCTCAGGCGCGTTGGCCGCAGCGGGAAGCAGCGTCAGCGTGCCGCCCTCGATGCGGCCCTGCAGGCCGCTGTCCTGCAGCAATGCCGCCAGGCCCTGGCGCACATCGTGGCTGCCGTTGAGCGCCGGGGCCTGCCGGCCCTGCACCAGTTCGGAGGAGTAGGTGAGCTGCAGCCCCGCCTGGCGCGCAAACAGGCTCAGCGCCTGGGCCAGCGGCTGGGCCGGCACGTCGAAGGACACCGATTGCGCGGCGGCCAACTGCAGTTGCAGGCCCAGCACCAGGCCTGCACATGCATGAAAAACCGCTGTGCGGCGGAGGCGGAATCGGAATCGGAATCGGGAGGACTTGGGAGCGGACATAAGGACTTTCTGGAAGACAGGCTCATTGCGAATCGCCGGCACAGGCAGGGCGCCCGGCCTTTCATATGCAAATACGAGTCACTCCCAAAAACCCTGAAAAAAACTTCACGGCTCCGCGCGCCCGCCGCGCCGCGCAATCCGCAGGCCGCCGTCGTCCAGCACGCTGACCTGCACCGGGGCGAACTGCGGCAGCCCGCGCAACCATCGCTCGGTCTGGGCAATGCGCACATGGCCGCTGATGGCCAGTTGCGCCGCGCCCTCCTCCACCACCAGGCGGCGCCGCGTGTAGCGGCCCAGACGGTGGACGACGCGGCCCAGCGGCTCCTGCTCGAAGACCAGTTCGCCCTCGCGCCAGGCCGCGGGCCGTTGCTGGAGCTGCGGCTGCCAGGCAGCGCCATCGGCATCTCCCGCACCGCCGTCCAGGGGAATGCGCAGCGACTGGCTGTCCTGCAGCAACTGGCTGCGTCCGGTGGCCGCATGCTCCACCCGCACCTGGCCCGACTCCACCTGCACGCGCAACGCATCGGGCTCCAGTTCCACGCCAAAACGCGTGCCCAGCACGGTCACGCGCAGGGGGCCGGCCTCCACCACAAAGGGCCGTGCCGCATCGCGCGCCACGGCAAAGAAGGCGGCGCCTTCCAGCAGCCGCGCCTGTCGCAGGTCAGCACGGTAGGCCAGCGCCACGCGGCTGGCGGCGTCCACGCGCAGCACGCTGCCATCGGGCAGCTCCAGGCTGCGCTGCACGCCCGTGGCGCTGGCCAGTTCACCTTGCCACAGCACGCGGCGGCTCCACATCTGCCAGGCGGGCCAGGCCGCGCAGGCCATGCCGGCCACGCCCAGCAGTGCGCCAAGGGCACGCCGCCGCCGCTTTCTGGAAGAGGCCTGCAAGCCCGCCTCCACCCCGCCGCGCCAGCGCAGCAAGGCGGCTTCCAGGCAGGCATCGGCCTGCATCAGGTCACGCTCCACGGTGTTCAGGGAGACCTGCAGGCGCCGGGCGATGTCGGCCTGCCGCTCGCCATGCAGGCGGTGGGCCAGCAAGGCGGCCTGCATGCGCTCGGGCAGGTCTGCAATCGTGCGCTCCACCACAGCCAGTGCCTGCCGGTACATGGCGCGGTCGGCCACATCGCCTTCGGCCTCGGGCTGCAATTGCGCCCAGTCGTCCATGCAGCGCTGCTGCGCACCGCGCTGGCGCAGCCGGTCTATGGCCAGATGCTTGGCCGTGGCAAACAGGTAGGCCCGCGCGGCTTCGAGCGTGGGCGAGCTGCCATCGGGCAGCTGCGGCGGCGCATCGGCCAGGCGCAGCCAGGTTTCCTGGGCCAGTTCCTGCGCCTCATCACGGCTGCCGGTCTTGCCGGCCAGATAGGCCACCAGTTGCTGCTGGCAGGCACAGAAAAGCTGGTGCCAGCGCGCAGCGGTCCAGGAAGCGGAAGGGGTGGGCATGGCCGGGGGGAGGTGATAAATCGATAACGAGAATGACTATCATTCTAATTTTGTTTGATCCAGGCTGGCTCGGCGGACTGGCCATCGAAGGCAAACTGTCCAACCGTCAACATCCGGACCACATGCCCATGATCTTCCTGGCGATCACGTCTACCGGCTTGGCACAGGCACTTCGCGCCGCCACCGAAAACGACTCCGTCTGGTGCGGCAGCGATGCGATTTCCGAGGCCGACTACGCCGCCCGACAATGGCCCAACCTCAGCCGCTTTGCCTACTCACTGGAGGACCGCGTTTTGATCGACGATGCCGTGTCCACCATTGAGGAACACCATCCGGGGCAGACGGTCTGGGTCGAGGCCACGGCCGTGCGGTAGCGAAGTCTCGGCCCCGCTACCACTTCAACGCCGCCACCCGCAGCGCATCCACCGCCATGTCGATGAACGCCCTCACGCGGTGCGCGGCATGGCGCCCTTCCCGGTGCACCACATGAATCGGTAGCGGCGGCCGCTCAAAGGGCTCCAGCACCAGGCGCAGTGCGCCGTCCTGCACGGGCTTGGCGATCTGGTAGAGCGGCAGGCGCGTGATGCCTTGCCCGGCCAGGGCGCAGTCTGCCGCAGCCTCGTTGGTCATGGACATGAGGCGCGGCTGAAGGCGCACGGCCAGGGCCTTGTCGCCTTCAAGAAACCGCCATTCGGGCGTGGAGGTGAGGCCGGATGCGGTGATGGTGGTGTGCTGCGCTAGCTCCTCGGGCCGCTGGGGCACGCCGTGGCTGGCCAGGTATGCGGGCGAAGCGCACAGCACCTGCCGCACGCTGCCCACGCGGATGGCCTGCAGCGAGGAGTCGGGCAGATCGCCGATGCGCACGGCCACGTCCACGCCCTCGTCCACCAGGCTGACCACGCGGTCCACAAACCAGCAGTTGACGTCCACCTCGGGAAACCGGCCCAGGTAGTCGTGCACCACGGGCAGCACGTGCATGCGCCCGAAGTTCACGGGCGCCGTGAGCGTGAGCCGGCCGCGCGGTGCGACGTGGGCGCTGGCGGCATGCTCGTCGGCCTCTTCCAGCTCGGCCAGGATGCGGCGGCAGCTGTCGGCGTAGGCCGTGCCGGCCTCGGTCACGCGCACGAAGCGTGTGGTGCGCGTGAGCAGGCGCACGCCCAGGCGCTCCTCCAGGTCGGAAACCGCGCGCGTCACCACCGAGGGCGAGACCTTGAGCCGACGTGCGGCCGAGGCGAAGCCGCCCGTGTCCACCACTGCGAGAAATGCCGTCATGGACTGGAAGCGATCCATCTGTGCCTGCCTTGTCTGTGTCGTATGTCTGCCCGGCTGCGAGCGGCCCGCGCAGGACTGCCCAGGTTTGCGCCGGCGCTTTGTTCGCGTTCCCGCAAGAGTGACTTGCCATCGCCGGGGATTCTAAAGATGCGGACGGAGAAGGAGGATACGTCCCGTGGCGCCGACAACCGGCGCCTTCACCACCCCCAAGGAACCGCAATGAAGCTCTACCACTTTCCCCTGTCCGGCCACGCCCATCGCGCCCGCCTCTTCCTCGGCCTGCTGGGCGTGGAGCATGAGTTGGTCCACGTGGATCTGGCCAACGGCGCGCAGAAGAAGCCCGAGTTCCTGGCGCTGAACCCGCTGGGCCAGGTGCCGGTGCTGGACGACAACGGCACGGTGATTGCCGACTCCAACGCCATCCTGGTCTACCTGGCGCGCAAGCTGGACCGCCAGGACTGGATGCCCCTGGGCGCCCGGGCCGAGGCCGAGATCCAGAAATGGCTGAGCATTGCCGCCGGCCCCATCGCCTTCGGCCCGGCGGCGGCCCGGCTGGTCACGGTGTTCAAGGCCCCCTTCCAGGCCGAGGAAGTGATAGCCCGCGCCCACGCCATCCTCGGCAAGATCGAGGCGCAATTGACCACCCGCCCCTTTCTCACCGGCAGCGCGCCCACGATTGCCGACGTGGCCCTGTACAGCTACATCGCCAGCGCGCCCGAGGGCAATGTGGACCTGCAACCCTACCGCGAAGTGCGCGCCTGGCTCGGCCGCATCGAGGCGCTGCCGGGCTTCGTGGCATTCGCCCAGACACCGGCCGGCCTGCGGGCCTGAGCGCCTGAGCCACACCTCACCTGAAACCCCGGCAAAGGAGCGCACCATGCACCCGCAACCCCTGCAAAACCCCGCCTCGCCCTGGCATGCGGGCGAACTGGCAATCCAGCACAGCGTTGGCGTCGTGGACCGCATGGACATGCCGGGCCGCAAGTTTGTGCGCCCCTTCCTGCTGGACCAGCACCGCGAGTTCTACCCGCTGCTGCATTTCGTGGTGCTGGGCAGCGTGGATGCGCAAGGCGACGCCTGGGCCACGGTACGGGCCGGCGAGCCGGGCTTCCTGCACTCTCCCGATCCATCGACCCTGCATGTGGCGGCGGGCCGCGATGCGGCCGACCCGGCCGAGCCGGGCCTGGGCGACGGCCATGCCGTGGGCCTGCTGGGCATGGACCCCATGACGCGCCGGCGAAACCGGCTCAACGGCACGGTGCGGCGCAAGGCGGGCGTTGATGGGGCGGGCGCCTTCGACATCGGCGTAGTCCAGAGCTTCGGCAACTGCCCGCGCTATATCCAGAACCGCAGCGTCCGGTTTGTCCGGCCTGCCGGGGAGCCTACGCAGGTGCCGGCGGTCGAACTGGCATCGCTGGACCCGCGCGCACAGGCCCTGATTACGCAGGCGGATACGTTCTACGTGGCGTCCTACGTTGATGGGGAGGATGGCCTGCGCCAGGTCGATGTCTCCCACCGTGGCGGCAAGCCGGGCTTTGTGCGGATCGACGCCGATGGAACGCTGACCATCCCCGACTTCTCGGGCAACCTGTTCTTCATGACCCTGGGCAACTTCCTGGTCAATCCCAAGGCGGGCCTGCTGTTCATCGACTCCGAAACCGGGGAAATGCTGCAGATGACGGGCGAGGCCAGCGTCATCCTCGACTCCCCGGAAATCGCCGCCTTCGAGGGCGCCGAGCGCCTGTGGACCTTCAAGCCCCGCCGCATCGTGCGCCGGCCCGACGCCCTGCCGCTGCGCTGGAGCATGGCGGCCGACGGCTGGTCGCCCCACCTGCAGATGACCGGAAGCTGGGCCGATGCCAGCCAGCGCCTGGCCGCCGCCCGGCTGGGGCGGCAGTGGCGACCGTTCCGGGTGGCGCAGGCCGTGGATGAGAGTTCCACCATCCGCTCGCTCTACCTGGAGCCGGCCGATGGCATGGCCACGGTGGCTCCCCTGGCCGGCCAGCACCTGCCGCTGCGCCTCACGCTGGCGGACGGCAGCCATCTGCAGCGCACCTATACGCTGTCGCTGGCGCCTTCGGACGGGCGCTTGCGCATCAGCGTCAAGAGGCAAGGCCGCGCATCCAGCCATCTGCATGGCCTGAAGCCCGGCGATCTGGTCGAGGCCCGCCCGCCCGCTGGAAGCTTCACCGCCGATGCGGCCCTGCGCCGCCCCGCCGTGCTGCTGGCCGCGGGCATAGGCATCACGCCCTTGCTGGCCATGCTGCGCCACATCGTCCACGAAGGCCGGCGCACCCGCAGCCTGCGGCCCACCTGGCTGTTCCAGGCGGCTCGCACGCGCAGCGAACGGGCCTTTGACACGGAGATTGCCGAACTGGTGAAGGCCGGCAATGCCGAGGTGCACTGGGTGCGAACGCTCAGCCAGCCCGGCACGGCAAAGGCCGGCCGCGACTACGACCATGAGGGCCACATCGACATGGCCCTGCTGAAAGCCACCCTGCCCTGGGACGACTACGACTTCTACCTCTGCGGCCCGGACGCCTTCATGCCGGCCACCTATGACGGCCTGCGCGAACGCAACGTGCCCGACGAGCGCATCCACGCAGAAGCCTTCGGTCCCTCGGCCCTGAAGCGCTCCATGGCCGGTGCACCCCCCGCCGCCGAACTGCCGGCACCCGCCACACAGCCTGTCCGCATCATCTTTGCCGACTCGGCCAAGGAAGCGCGCTGGAAGCCCGGCGACGGCAGCCTGCTCGAAGTGGCCGAGGCCCGGGGGCTGGAGCCCGCCTTCGGCTGCCGGGGCGGCAGCTGCGGCGACTGCCGCACGCGTGTGCTGCAGGGCGGGGTGACCTATGCCTCGCCACCTTCCTTCGCCGTGCCAGCAGGCGAGGCCCTGATCTGCTGCGCCGTGCCTGCGCAGGGGACGGGGGAGGCTTTGCATCTGGCGTTGTGAGGAGCCTGTCTCTGCGCGCTTTCCACATCAGGACATACCGACGGCAAAAGGCACATCAGCGATTGCTGCCCAATGCCTCGCTGCATCTAGCTTTCTATCTGGACGAGTATCGATTCATCAAGCTCTATGACTTCAAACAGGCCCTGACCCCGCTCATAGACCTCCCCTGACAGGAACCGAACCACTTTCTGGCCGATGTGCATGCACATCTCCACGACAAAGCCATCTGCATCCCGGCGCATGTCTTTTATCCGCACAAGACCCAAGGGCAACTCAGCCAGCAGTCGGTCACGGTAACCAATGGATGCAGGCACGCCGGGACCCGACTCAGACGCCTCTGGAGTCACAAGGTACAGGCCGTGAAACCCGCTGCCATCGTCGATACGGGAAAGCATTGACCAGACACGTCCTTCCATCAGTTGGAGCCAAATCTCGATGAACTGGAGATAGGGCACCTGCGGATGACTCCAGACTGCTTCGCCAGGTACCCAGTGCTGCCGACCTGATTCATCCATATCCCAGCGGCCGCCTACGGCCAACGCCATCTCGCAAGCTCGCCAGCCCACAATCACCTGCTGGTCGAGATCCTGAAGGGACGGGAACTGGCGCGGCCCCATGGGCCGGATGGAGCTGGCTCGGTGTCGTCGATATGGACTACCGCGAACCCTTCCTGCTCACTCGGCGGCTCGAACATGGCAAACACGCTGCGAATGGCCTGCTCCGGCACTTGGTGATCGGCTCGCCGCTGCGTGTTCCTCCACAAGGCGGTCTGCAAATCGGCTTTGAGCCAAATACAGACTACCGGCACCCCATGAGATCTGGCGATCTGAATGGCACGCTCACGATGCACCGTCTTCGGAAGGGCGGCATCAAAGAACACCGCATCACCGCCCAACGCTGCGGCGTTCTGTTGAATCCAGCTGCTCTTGCCTGCAGCTTGCACCCCCACCACCACATAGAGCTTGGTCGCGGGCGAGCCGGCAGACAGTGCTTTGTCCAAGTCCCGGTACGCCAACTCCCATGCGGCAGCACTGCGTTCCGGGGTGAACAGGCGACCTTGTTCGGTTTCCAGATAGTGGTCTGGATTGATGTGCTTTGTAATGTCCATGGTGAGCTGCAAGATTCTGGATCACTGTAGCTGGGCACGGCGCCGTACCGTCCGCAGACAAACGAACCCGCCATGCAAAACGGCCTTGATCGATACACTCGCTGCAATTCCTGCGCCCTCGTACACGCCGCAAATCCAAAGCCCTGCCCATGCAACTCACCAACTGCCTGCTCCGCCTGTCGCCCTTGGTCCTCACCTGCCACATCGGCCTGGCCTGCGCACAGATCACCACGCCCTCAGCAGGCACCTATGTGCGCAAGGGCGGGGGTGGCGATCTGGTGGTGCGGGCCAATGGCAAGTTCCATATCCAGACCGTCGGTGCCAACGGCCATACCTGTGAGCTGGAAGGCACCATCACCAACGGCCGGGCCAGGATGGCGAATTCGGCCTGCGCCGTGGACTTCACGCCTGCCGGTCAGCGCGTCGGGGTCGACACGGCCACCGCCGATGCATGCCGGGACTTCTGCGGCATGCGGGCCTGGTTTGGCGGCGATTACCTTCGGCCCCCACCCGGCTGCACGGACAAGGCCATTGCCGCATCGCGCAGAAACTTCAAGCGCGCGTACGACGCCAAGGACTACCGCCTGGCGCTGACCACGCTGGCGCCGGTGCTGCAGGACTGCGATGAGGTGCTGACCGGCGTTACCAAGGGCTGGCTGCGCAACGACCTGGCGCTGGCGCAGCTTCGCTCGGGCGATGCAGCCGCCTGCCGCCAGACCCTGGCCCCGCTGGCCGAGGAAGCCGGCAAGACGGATCAGGAACTGCGCGAGGCCTATCCACCCACCGATGCCGATGTGGTGCTGCCCATGCTCAAGGCTGCGCGCACCAATCTGCGCTTGTGCAGTTGAGGCGGTGCCATCGCCATGAAAGATCCCGCATCGCCCAACGCAGGAATCTCCGGGCATTTCCGGCGTGAGGCGAAGTGGATGCTGTGGGTGCTGGTGGTGCTGCCCTTGGCGCTGACAGCATTGGCGGTTTGGCTGGGTCCGCTGGTCCTGAACCATGTGGAGAGAAGCAAGTGCTTGGATGCGGGCATGCAGGCTTCCCAGGAAAAGCGCAAGTGCGAGCAACGATAGAGAGAAGGAGCTGCCGCTCAAAGCCTGATCGAACCAAATCCCTGAAATACTGGCCTACTCTTGGCCCCTTTTTTGTTTGCACGACAGGGCCCTTCATCAGGGCCATGCACACGCCTTTACATGACCGATATCCGCCCCGCCCACTTTCCCGAAGACCTCGACGCCGTGGTCCGCATCTTCCGGGAATACGTGGCCAGCCCCACCGTGAGCCTGGACTTCCAGGACTTCGAGACCGAGTTCGCCGCCCTGCCCGGCAAGTACGCCGCACCCGAGGGCTGCGTGCTGCTGGCCTGGAAAGACGGCCAGCCCGTGGGCTGCGCCGCCCTGCGCCAGGTGGATGCGCAGACAGGCGAAATGAAGCGTGTCTACGTGCGCCCCACGGTACGCGGCGAGAACCTGGGGCGCCGCCTGGTGGAAGGCATCCTGGACGCCGCACGGCATGCGGGCTACACCCGCATCTGCCTGGACGTGCTGCCCGAGTTCCAGGCTGCGCAGCGGCTGTATGAGTCCCTGGGTTTTGTGGATGCGGAACCGGTGAGCTTCAATCCCGTGCCGGGCACGCGTTATCTCGGACTGGATCTTTGAGGCATGCGCCCTCCGGCAGGCGGCCTTCAGCGCCTGCAAGGCTTCCGATGCGCTGACACCCGGTCCCTGAGTCCTCGTCTGCAAGCATTCGGCACGATAAGACCTTAGCCCATACCCCGGTCCAACAGCCTGCCCGCAAGCGCAGCGGCGGTACGGACCACCTCTCCCGCATCCTTCACCGCAAATGCCCGTGGCCGAGCCGGGCAGCCTGCGCTTGTGCCCCGTGAATACCGCCCATGGCGAATGGCGCTGCCTGGGACCAAACGCTCATTGGCAGCATCTCTATTCACCTGGCATTTCAAACCTGATTTTAGGAATTGTCCTAAGGAAAATTCTGAAAATGATCTGCGGGCGACTTCTTTGATTGACCTCGTGCAGGCCATGAAATCAAATGAGGACTCTTGGCACAGCAAACATCAGAAACCCGCTTGGACACTGACAGCGGATTATTCGCCTGCTTGCAACCACTCATTTCCGTCAAATTGCCTTTATTGATCAAGGCGCATTGGCTGGAATCATCGATTCCGCTTCTGATCCAGCGTCTCCATACACCATGCCAGCCTCCATTGCCGCCACCTTCTATCAGATCGGCTATGCCGACATGCTTGCTCGCCAAATGGAGCAGAAACAGATCGATGCCATTGTGCTCACGCCACAGGAATACGCAGACATACTGAGCGACAAGGCGCGCAACAATCCTCGCCTGGCGGCCACGCTGCATGCCATGCTGGCCCACAGTGCGCTTGGGCGATACTGGACACACACCGCCAGCCCCAATGCAGGCAAACCCTGGGTCGCTCCCGCCTCCCTGATGGTCAGCGACGCGTACCTGATCACCAAAACGCTGATTGCATTGGGCCTGGCCGGTGCCCGCTCCTATATCAAGACAACCGCCACAGGCACCTATATCATCATCACGGGCTACGCGGGACTTCGCCGCCAGTTGCTGCAAGGCACGCGATTCCTTGCCGCCAATCCACGCATGGTCCAGATGGGCCTGGGTATTCGCGGTCTGCAGAATGTGGCCAAGGGCGGGTTCCTTCTGAGCCTGGTGGTGGGCACCGGAATAGAGACACTGGACTTCATCTTCAATGACGAGAAGACCATGCATGATCTTGTGGGTGGGATTGGAGTGGAGGCGGTCAAGGCGGGATTGGCGACGATGATTGCAATAAGCGCGGGAGCCTTAACTGCAAGCGTTACTACTTTGGTCATTTTTCCGCTAGGAGCGATGGCGTTAGCCATATTTGCCACTGGAGCACTTCTCAACTACACAGATCAGCGATGGAAAATAAAACAAAACGTTATTACAGCCCTAAAGTCTGTAAACAATGAAAAAGCACCAGGCATATATAAGCTAGATCAAAACCCAATTCAATAAAGGCAGCTACCATCTATCAGCACGCAAGCATCACCCAAGGATCACGATCCAACCAAAAAATCAACTTCACAAGATACTTCGCGACAAATCAAAAGAAAATCAGTTCCTTAAAATAAATATGAGAGATGTAAAAAATATTCGGAAATCTGCAATATTTGGAATACCCATCAGCATTCTACTATCCATCGGATGTTTATGGTTTTCCTTTGCGGAAACAATCCCGATGCTGAAAGACATAAATGCTCTCGCGCCAACTATAAGAATCATGCCGGGCGCACCAACAATCTTCATGACTCCTTTCATTTTTATTACGTTAGCACTGGTATCGGTGCTGAATTCCATCCCCTGCAACGACAGTATTCTACGAAAATTCGATAAAGCACTATCAATAATTTTCACCCTTGGAATTTCTTCAGCACTGGTTTCTTTGATATTTATTACTCCGCTGCAGTACTATGCGATGCCTAAGCTGGGCTATACACGTTGCAATATTCTGGAAGGGCATCCCACCATATATTTCACAGACTGGGTCAAAAAGCCCGAATGGTGCGTTCGCGGAAAATCCAGGGAGTGGGTCATGGAGCAAGCCAGGCTCGCCAGCGGTCCTGAAAATCCCTGAAATAAAAAAACGCAGACCACATGGTCCGCGCTTTTTTGCATCCTCCGGCAGCCGTGCTGCCAACTCCCTCAGAACGCCTCTTCACTCATCTGCGCGCAAGTCATGTCGCGCTCACGCACGACTTTGAGCCAGGCGCCGATCTTCGGCAGTTCGTAGCCGAAGAAGTAGCGCATGGCGGCCATGCGGCCAGCGTTGGCGGGGGCGGTCAGGCCCGGGTCTTTGTCCAGCACGGCCAGGGACACGTCCAGCCAGGTCCAGGCCAGCACCGTGTGGCCAAAAGCCTGCATATACGGCACGGCATTGGCCAGGGCCTGCTGCGGGTCATCGGTCGCCCATGCGGCCTTGGTGGTGGCGCCGACTTCCTGCAGCGCCTTGGCCAGTTCATTGGCATGCCCGGCCAGTTCGGGCCGGGCCATGGCGCGCTGGATGGTGTCGTTGATGCGCGTGGCCAGCAGCTGCAGGCCCTTGCCGCCTTCCATGAGCACCTTGCGGCCCAGCAGGTCCATGGCCTGGATGCCGTGCGTGCCTTCGTGGATCATGTTCAGGCGGTTGTCGCGCCAGTATTGCTCCACGGGGAAGTCGCGCGTATAGCCGTAGCCGCCGTGGATCTGGATGGCCAGGGAGTTGGCCTCCAGGCAGAACTCGCTGGGCCAGCTCTTGGAGATGGGGGTCAGCACTTCCAGCAGCAGCCGGGCCTCGGCCACGGATTCGGGCGTGCCGGTGTGCTGCTCATCGACCAGGCGCGCGCAGAACAGGTTCAGCGCCAGCGCGCCTTCGCAATAGGACTTCTGCGCCAGCAGCATGCGCTTGACGTCGGCGTGCTCGATGATGCGCGACTGGGGCCGCGTGGCATCCTTGCCGGCTGCACCCGGCGCCCCCTTGATCGGCCGGCCCTGCGGGCGGTTCTGCGCGTAGTCCAGGCTGGCGTGGTAGCCCGCCATGCCCAGCATGGTGGCGGCCATGCCGATGGAGATGCGGGCCTCGTTCATCATGTGGAACATGCATTTGAGGCCCTCGCCGGGCTTGCCGACCAGGTAGCCCACGGCCCCGGCGCCGCCGCGCACGGGAAAGCGCCCTTCCCCGAAGTTCAGCAGCGTGTTGGTGGTGCCGCGCCAGCCCAGCTTGTGGTTGAGGCCGGCCAGGGCCACGTCGTTGCGCTCGCCGGTCAGCTGGCCTTCGGTGTCCACGAGCTTCTTGGGCACGATGAACAGCGAGATGCCCTTGACGCCGGGCACGGGCTTGCCGTCCGGCCCCGGGATCTTGGCCAGCACGAGGTGGACGATGTTCTCGGTCAGCTCATGATCGCCCGCGCTGATCCACATCTTGTTGCCCTTGAGGCGGTAGCGCGGGCCCAGCGCATCGCTCTCGAAGTCGGCGCCATCGGGCTCGGCACGGGTGGCGATATCGCTCAGCGAGGAGCCGGCCTGGGGCTCGGACAGGCACATGGTGCCGGCCCAGCGGCCGTTGAATTCGTTGGCGGCGAAGACCTGTTTTTGCATGTCCGTGCCGTGGGCCATGATGGCGTTGGCATTGCCCGAGGTCAGCATGTTGGAGCCGATGCTGATGGAGGCCGCCGCGAAGAAGCTGTTGGCCGCCGCCTCCACGGTGTAGGGCAGCTGCATGCCGCCGATGTCGTAGTCCTGGGCGGCGCTGAGCATGCCCGAGTCGGCATAGGCCTGGCGCGCATCGTGGGTGCACCGGGGCAGGATGACTTTCTCGCCGTCGAACTGCGGCTCCTGCGTGTCCACGGTGCGGTTGAAGGGAGCGTATTTCTCGCGGGCGATGCGCTCGCAGGTGTCGAGCACGGCATCGAAGGTGTCGCGCGAATGGTCGGCAAAGCGCTCGCGCTCGCCCAGCGCATCGGCGCGCAGCCATTCATAGAGCAGGAAATCGATGGTGGAACGCAGGCGCATGGTGGGGTCCGGAATCAAAAAAGAAGCCGCAGGCGCCGCCAGAGGGAGCGCGTGCGGCCAACAGGAGTAACGGGAACAGGCGGTGGCGGCCGCAGCCGCCACCTGTACTTACAGCACTTCGAACACGCCGGCGGCACCCATGCCGCCGCCGATGCACATGGTCACGCAGACACGCTTGGCACCGCGGCGCTTGCCTTCGATCAGGGCATGGCCGGTCAGGCGCTGGCCCGACACGCCATAGGGATGGCCCAGGGCAATGGCGCCGCCGTTCACATTGAGACGATCGTTGGGGATGCCCAGCTTGTCCCGGCAGTACAGCACCTGCACGGCAAAGGCTTCATTGAGCTCCCACAGGTCGATGTCCTGCACCGTCAGGCCCAGCTTCTTGAGCACCTTGGGCACCGCGAAGACGGGGCCGATGCCCATTTCGTCAGGCTCGCAGCCGGCGACGGCAAAGCCCAGGAAGCGGCCGATGGGCTTGAGGTTGTTGCGCGATGCATAGTCCTCGCTCACCACCACGCAGGCGCCTGCGCCGTCGGAGAACTGGCTGGCATTGCCGGCCGAGATCACACCGCCGGGCAGCGCGGGGCGGATGCCCGAGATGCCTTCCTTGGTCGTGCCCTCGCGCACGCCCTCGTCCTTGCTGCAGGTCACTTCCTTGGTGATCAGGCCGCGCACCTTGTCGGCCACGCCCATGGTCACGGTGATGGGGGCGATCTCGGCATCCAGCAGGCCGGCGGCCTGGGCCGCGCAGGCCTTTTGCTGGCTGGCGGCGCCGTATTCGTCCATGGCGTCACGCCCGATGCCGTAGCGCTTGGCGACCTGTTCGGCGGTCTGCAGCATGCTCCAGTAGATCTCGGGCTTTTGCTTGGCCAGGGCCAGGTCCTGGATCATGTGCAGGTTCATTTCCTGCTGCACGCAGGAGATGGATTCCACGCCGCCGGCCACGTAGACATCGCCCTCGCCCGCGATGATGCGCTGCGATGCGGTGGCAATGGTCTGCAGGCCCGAGGAGCAGAAGCGGTTGATGGTCATGCCCGACGCGGTGATGGGCAGGCCGGCCTTGAGCGCGATCTGGCGCGCAATGTTCATGCCGGTGGCGCCTTCGGGGTTGGCGCAGCCCATGATCACGTCATCGACGGCGGCGGGGTCAACGCCTGCGCGCTGCACGGCGTGCTGCACGGCATGGCCGCCCAGCGTGGCGCCATGGGTCATGTTGAAGGCACCCTTCCAGCTCTTGGCCAGGGGGGTGCGGGCGGTGGAAACGATCACGGCGGATGTCATGGATATTCCTTGTATGGCGGGTTTGCGGTGGTTCGCAAAAAGTTCGTGCGCCGCACGTCTCAGCTGAATTGCTTGCCTTCGGCCGCCAGCTTTGCCAGCAGCGGGGCTGGCTGCCAGAAATCGGCGTCGTCGTTGGGGTTCCTGGCGAAGCGGTTCATGGCCTGGACCACGTTGAACAGACCGACCTCGCCCGCATAGTGCATGGGGCCGCCGCGCCAGATGGGAAAGCCGTAGCCGGTCAGGTAGACCATGTCGATATCGCCCGACTTGCCGGCGATGCCGTCTTCCAGGATGTGGGCGCCTTCGTTGACCAGGGCGAAGACCAGGCGCTGGACGATTTCCTCATCGGAGATCTTGCGCGGGGTGATGCCCAGCTCCTTGCGATGCGACTCGATCATCTGGTTGACCAGCTCGGACGGGATGGCGTCGCGCTTGCCCGCCTGGTAGTCGTACCAGCCCGCACCGGTCTTCTGGCCGAAGCGGCCCAGCTCGCACAGCTTGTCGGCCGTGCGGCTGTACTTCATGTCGGCGCGCTCGACGGCGCGGCGCTTGCGGATGGCCCAGCCGATGTCGTTGCCGGCCAGATCGCCCATGCGGAACGGGCCCATGGCGAAGCCGAACTTCTCGATGGCCTTGTCCACCTGGGCGGGCGTGGCGCCTTCGTCCAGCAGGAAGCCGGCCTGGCGCGAGTATTGCTCGATCATGCGGT
The DNA here is from genome assembly GCF_050907895.1 of Delftia sp. 11MD. Lineage (NCBI taxonomy): Bacteria > Pseudomonadati > Pseudomonadota > Betaproteobacteria > Burkholderiales > Comamonadaceae > Delftia > Delftia sp. 11MD. The sequence goes on from NZ_CP194333.1 coordinate 3,660,407, forward strand.
TGCCGATGAAGCCGTCGCACACGCCAGAGACCACGGCGGTCTTCTTGATCTTCTTGGCCAGCTTCATCACGGTGGCCAGCACGTCCTTGGCGGTGTGCTTGCCGCGCACCACTTCCAGCAGTTTCATCACGTTGGCGGGGCTGAAGAAGTGCATGCCCACCACGTCCTGCGGGCGCTTGGTGAAGGCGGCGATCTTGTCCACGTCCAGCGTGGAGGTGTTGGAGGCCAGGATGGCACCAGGCTTGGCCACCTCGTCCAGTTGCTTGAACACGGTTTCCTTGACGCCCAGTTCCTCGAACACCGCCTCGATGATGAGGTCAGCGTTCTTGAGCGCGTCATACGACAGCGTGGTGCTCAGCAGGGCCATGCGCTGGTCGTACTTTTCCTGGGTGAGCTTGCCCTTCTTGACCTGGGCTTCGTAGTTCTTGCGGATGGTGGCCACGCCACGGTCCAGCGCTTCCTGCTTGGTCTCCAGGATGGTCACGGGGATGCCCGCGTTCAGGAAGTTCATGGAGATGCCGCCGCCCATGGTGCCCGCACCGATGACGCCCACGGTCTTGATCTCGCGCACTGGCGTGTCCGAGGGCACGTCGGCGATCTTGGAGGCCGCGCGCTCGGCCATGAACAGGTGGCGCAGTGCGCGCGACTCGGGCGACCACATCAGTTGCATGAAGGCTTCGCGCTCCAGGGCCATGCCCTCGTCGAACTTCTTGCGCGCGGCGTTCTCCACCGTGTCCACGCAGCGGGCCGGGGCCGGGTAGTTCTTGGCCATGCCCTTGACCATGTTGCGTGCGAACTGGAAGTAGGCGTCGCCCTGGGGATGCTTGCAGGGCAGGTCGCGCACGCGCGGCAGCGGACCACCCGCCGCGTGCTTGTCGGCCACTTCCAGCGCAAAGGCCTTGGCCTCGTCCAGCAGGGACTCGGGCGAGGCGGCCATCTTGTCGAACAGCTTCTGGCCGGGGATGGAGGCCAGCAGCTCGCTCTTGACCGGCTCGCCGCTGACGATCATGTTCAGCGCGGTCTCCACGCCCAGCACGCGCGGCAAGCGCTGCGTGCCGCCTGCACCGGGCAGCAGGCCCAGCTTGACTTCAGGCAGGGCCACCAGGGTGCCGGGAGCGGCCACGCGGTAGTTGCAGCCCAGCGCCAGCTCCAGCCCGCCGCCCATGCAGACGGTATGGATGGCGGCCACCACGGGCTTGCTGCCCTGGTCCAGGGAGTTGATCAGCGAGACCAGGTGCGGCTCGCGATACGCCTCTTCCTTGCCGAACTCGTTGATATCGGCACCGCCCGAAAAAGCCTTGCCGGCGCCCGTGATGACGATGGCCTTGACGGCTGGGTCGGCGTACGCCTTGTCCAGCCCCTCGACGATGCCCCGCCGCGTGGATAGTCCCAGGCCGTTGACCGGCGGATTGTTCAAGGTGATGACGGCGATGGCACCGTCCACTTTGTATTCAGCAGTCATGCTGTTGTCCCCTATGCGATAGAAAAAGAACGATCGTGCGATTTTGATTGTAAAAAAAACGCGGGCCGGCGCCACTGCGGTTTGTCCCAAGCGGGACAAGCGCCGTGGTCCAGGCCGCCTGCCGGGCAGCATGCCCAGCCTTGTACGGCATCAGACCTCCAGCCACTCCTTGCGCACCTTCTGATCGGCGCGCAGCCCGTCGGGCGTGCCGTCGAAGACGATGCGCCCATGACCCATGACCAGGGCCCGGTCCGAGATGCTCATGGCAATGGTGAGCTTTTGCTCGATCAGCAGCACGGACACGCCGCGCTGCTTGATCTTTTGCAGGTACTCGCCCACCAGCTCGACGATCTTGGGAGCCAGGCCCTCGGTGGGCTCGTCGATGATGATCAGGTCGGGGTCGCCCATCAGCGTGCGGCACAGGGTCAGCATCTGCTGCTCGCCGCCCGACATCACGCCGGCCTCGGTGTGCTGGCGCTCCTTCAGGCGCGGGAACATGGCGTACATGTCGTCGAAGCCCCAGCGGCTGTCCCGGCCCTTTCCCTTCTGTCCCAGCAGCAGGTTCTGGTGCACGGTGAGATTGGGGAACACGTCGCGGCTCTCGGGCACGTAGCCCAGGCCCAGGTGAGCGATCTCGTAGGCCTTTCTGCCAGTCAGGCTCTGGCCCTTCCACTCCAGCGCGCCCTCCCAGTGCACCAGTCCCATGATGGCCTTGGCCGTGGTGGAGCGGCCCGAGCCATTGCGCCCCAGCAGCGCGACGATCTCGCCGGGCTGTACGGAAAATTCCACGCCATGCAGCACATGGCTTTTGCCGTAGTAGGCATGCAGGTTGTTGATGTTCAGCATCCGCGCTCCCTCAATGTGCACCAGCTTGTTGATCCGCCACGGACGAGCCCAGATAGGCCTCCTGCACGCGTGGATTGGCACGCACGGCCTCGGGCGTGTCGTAGGCGATGACTTCGCCGTAGACCACGACGGCGATCTTGTCGGCCAGGCCGAAGACCACGCCCATGTCGTGCTCCACGGTCAGCAGGGTCTTGCCTTCGGTGACCTTCTTGATCAGCTGGATGAAGTGGGCCGTTTCGCTGTTGCTCATGCCGGCCGTGGGTTCGTCCAGCAGGATGACGCCGGCGCCGCCGCCGATGGTGATGCCGATCTCCAGCGCGCGCTGTTCGGCATAGGTGAGGTTCACCGCCAGCGTGTCGCGCTTTCTGTGCAGGCCGATCATCTCCATCAGCTCATCGGCGCGGGCGTTGGCATCGCGCAGCTTGGACAGGAAGCGCCAGCAGCTGTAGCGGTAGCCCAGGCTCCACAGCACGCTGCAGCGCAGGTTCTCGAACACGCTGAGCTTGGGAAAGATATTGGTGATCTGGAAACTGCGCGACAGCCCCATGCGGTTGATTTCATAGGGCTTCTTGCCGTCGATGCGCTGGCCGTTGAGCAGCACCTGGCCGCTGGTGGGCTCGAAGCGGCCGCTGATCAGGTTGAACAGCGTGCTCTTGCCCGCGCCGTTGGGGCCGATGATGGCCACGCGCTCGCCCGGCTTCACGGCCAGTTGGGCGCCGCGGATGATCTCGGCCTTGCCGAAGCGCTTGTACAGGTCGCGCAGCTCCAGCGCGTAGGTGGCCTCGCCGGTCGCGGCAGCGGCGGCAGTGCCTGGTCGTTCGATTGCAATGCTGGACATGGTTCAGCCCTCCCCGCGCTTGATGGCTTCTTCGATCTCTTCCTGGATACGCTCCCAGCGCCGCAGGCACCAGCGCCGGGCCACTTCCAGCAGGCCCAGGCCCACGACGAAGACGGCAACGGCCAGAGTCCAGGTGGAGGCCGAGCTGGTATCGAGCTGCACGCCCATGAACGAGACCTGGGGACCCAGGGCCGCATTGAGCTGCAGGTGGTAGATCATCTCGACGATGGCCGCGCCGCCCACGATCATGACCAGGGCGCTGGCCGCGATGGCCAGGTAGGGCTGGGCCAGCCGGCGCCACTTGCCGAAGCGCGCCACGCGCAGGTTCATCATGATCAGGCTGGCAACGCCACCGGGCGCATACATCACCATCAGCAGGAACACCAGACCCAGGTACAGCAGCCAGGCCTTGGTCAGCTCCGACAGCAGCACCGAGGCCAGCACCAGCAGCACGGCGCCGATGATGGGTCCGAAGAAGAAGGTGGCGCCGCCCAGGAAGGTGAACAGCAGGTACGAGCCCGAGCGCATGACGCTCACGCTGTCCATGGCCGTGATGATCTCGAAATTGATGGCCGCAAGCCCCCCGCCCACGCCCGCGAAGAAGCCCGCGATGATGAAGGCGAAGTAGCGCACGCGCTGCGTGTTGTAGCCCACGAACTCCACGCGCTCGGGGTTGTCGCGCACGGCGTTGAGCATGCGCCCCAGCGGCGTGCCCGTGAAGGCGAACATGGCGGCCGTGCAGACGAAGCAGTAGGCGGCGATCAGGTAGTACACCTCCATGCCCGAGCCGAAGGTCAGCCCGAAGAAGGGCTTGCCGTAGACGCGGTCGGTGGTGATGCCGCCCTCGCCCCCGAAGAACTCGGGGAACATCAGCGCCATGGACGCCACCAGCTCGCCGATGCCCATGGTGATCATGGCGAAGGTGGTGCCCGACTTCTTGGTGGTCACATAGCCCAGCAGGGCCGCGAAGAACATGCCGCCCAGGCCGCCGATGACGGGAATCAGCACCAGCGGAATGCCCCAGTCGCCGGAGCTGGCCCGGTTCATCGCATGGATGGCGATGAACGAGCCCAGCCCCGTGTAGACCGCATGGCCGAAGCTCAGCATGCCGCCCTGCCCCAGCAGGATGTTGTAGGACAGGCAGATGATGATGAGATAGCCGATCTGGCTGAGCATGGTCAGCGCCAGGCTGCTGGTGAACACCAGCGGCGCGACGATCAGCGCCAGGGCGAAGGCGCCCCAGATCAGGATGCGGCCGATGTTGAGCGGCTGGAAGCTGTAGTGGCGCCCCGCGCCCGCAGCCCCTGAAGCGCCCGAAGCGCCTTTTGCGGCAGTGGATGTCATGGTCGTTTTGGTGATCGAGGACATGGTGTCAATCTCCCCGCGTGCCCAGGAGGCCCTTGGGCCGGAAGATGAGGATCAGCACCAGGAACAGGTAGGGCAGGATGGGCGCGACCTGGGAAATGGTGAGCTTGAGCAGCGGCCAGCCGAAGGTCTGCTCGCCGACCGGGCTGCCCAGCGAGGTCAGCAGGCTGGCCAGCGACCAGTCGATGGCCACGGCAAAGGTCTGCACGACGCCGATCAGCAGCGAGGCCACGAAGGCCCCCGCCAGCGAGCCCATGCCGCCGACCACCACCACCACGAAGATGATGGAGCCGACCGACATGGCCATGGCCGGCTCGGTCACATACGTGTTGCCGCCGATGACGCCGGCCAGCCCCGCCAGCGCGCAGCCGCCGCCGAACACCATCATGAACACGCGCGGCACGTTGTGGCCCAGCGCCTCCACCATCTCGGGGTTCTTGAGCGCGGCCTGGATGACCAGGCCGATGCGCGTGCGCGTCAGCAGCAGCCAGACGGCCACGAGCATCAACATTGCCACCAGCATCACGAAGGAGCGCGAGCGCGGGAACTGCGTGCCGTACAGCGTGAACAGCGGGCCCTGCAGCGCGGGCGGCAGGCCGTAGGGCACGGTGCCCCGGCCCCAGACCAGCTGCACCACCTCGAGGATGAGGTAGGACAGGCCGAAGGTCACGAGCAGTTCTGGCACATGGCCGTACTTGTGCACGCGGCGCAGGCTGTAGCGCTCGAACATGGCGCCCAGCGCGCCCACCAGCAGGGGCGCGACGAACAGCGCGCCCCAGAAGCCGATGATGCCGCTGAGCGTGTAGCCGAAGTACGCGCCCAGCATGTAGAAGCTGGTGTGGGCGAAGTTGAGCACGCCCATCATGCTGAAGATCAGCGTCAGCCCCGAGCTGAGCATGAACAGCAGCAGTCCATAGCTCACGCCGTTGAGCAGCGATATGGTGAAGAACTCAAGCGTCATCGAAAGGCCTTGGTTTCGGTGCGTTGGGGACAGGAAGCGGTGCGGGCCGCTCTCAGGACGGACGCTTCATCTGGCAGGACGTGGGCGTGCTGGCCACGTAGGGCTCGTAGTACTTCACCGGGGCGAAGGTGTAGCCCGTGTTCTCGGCGTCATAGGGGTTCTTGCCGCCGGCCTTTTCCCAGCGCGTGATGTACAGGCCCTGCTGCAGCTGGTGGTCGGTCTTGCGCATCTCCACTTCGCCGTTGAAGCTCTTGAGCTTCATGCCCTCCAGCGCGGCTGCCACCTTGACGGGGTCAGTGCCGCCGGTCTTGGCAAAGGCCGCATCCAGCAGCGCGAACACGTGGTAGATCGAGCTTTGCGTGAGGTCGTCGTTCATCTTCTTCTTGAACTCGGCCATCAGCGGCTGGATGGCCCCCCCCATGTTGTAGTGGCCGTAGCCCACGGTGTAGACCTTGCCGTCGGACGCCGCGCCCATGGCCGTGGGCGAGCCCGAGCCGAAGGCGTAGTAGGTGTAGAACTTGACGTTGTTCAGGCCCGCGTCATTGGCCGCCTTGAGCAGCAGCGACAGGTCAGAGCCCCAGTTGCCCGTGATCACCGTATCGGCGCCCGATTGCTTGATCTTGGCGATGTAGGGCGCGAAGTCGCGCACCTGGGCCAGCGGCGCGAAGTCATCGCCCACCACCTGCACGTCGGGCCGCTTGGCCTTGAGCATTTCCTTGGCGTACTTGGAGACCTGCTGGCCGTGCGAGTAGTTCTGGTTGATCAGGTAGACCTTCTTGACCTCGGGCACGTCCTTCATATAGGTCGTCAGCGCTTCCATCTTCATGGAGGTGTCCGCATCCAGGCGGAAGTGCCAGTAGCTGCACTTGCTGTTGGTCAGGTCCGGGTCCACGGCCGCGTAGTTGAGGTAGACGACTTCCTTGCCCTTGTTGCGCGCGTTGTGCTTTTCCAGCGCATCCATGATGGCCAGGGCCGGGCCCGAGCCGTTGCCCTGCACCACGTAGCGTGCGCCCTGGTCCATGGCCGAGCGCAGCACGGCCGTGGTCTCCTGCGGGCTGAGCTTGTTGTCCAGCGGGATGATCTCGAACTTCACGCCCGAGGCATTTTTCTTGTTGAACTCCTCGGCCATCAGCTGGAAGGTCTTGAGCTGGTTCGTGCCCACGGCGGCCATCAGGCCCGACAGCGGGTCGATCCAGCCAATCTTCACCGTCTCGCCCTTTTGCGCCCAGGCGCCCGAGGCACAGGCCAGCATGGCCGAGGCGGCCACCGAATGCACGATCCACTTCATTTTTCTGTCTCCTTTTTCCGGTTGATTCGGATATCTGTATTGGCGCCAGACTAACGCCTGAATGACAATTTCCCTTCGGGGAATGCCTTAGAAACTATCGCGCATGCGACTTCGCCGCAGTCCGGGACACATTGGCGACAGATCGCCATCGATCAGCCCATGAACCCGTGTTTTGACCGATTTCAGGCAAAAGAAAGGGGCGCCTCGCGCCCCTTGCGAAGTCAGCCAGCCTGCCTGGGCGTCATGAAGGACGCTTCATCTGGCATGAGGTGGGGGTACTGGCCACATAGGGCTCGTAATATTTCACGGGCACAAAGGTGTAGCCGGTGTTCTCCGAGTCCATCGGGTACTTGCCCCCGGCCTTTTCCCAGCGCGAGATGAACAGGCCCTGCTGCAGCTGGTGGTCGGTCTTGCGCATCTCGACTTCGCCGTTGAGGCTGTTGAACTTCATGCCCTCCATGGTGGCCGCCACCTTGGCCGGGTCCGTGGTCTTGGCGCGCAGGAAGGCCTGGTCCAGCATGGTCAGGCCCGAGTACAGCGAGCCGGTGTACATGTCGTCGTTGAACTTGGCCTTGTAGCCCTTGGTGATGCGGTCCAGCGGGCCGGGCAGGTTCAGGTGGCCGTAGCCCACCATGTAGACCTTGTCGGCGGCGGCCGCGCCCATGGCCGTGGGCGCGCCCGTGGCAATGGCGTAGTAGGTATAGAACTTGACGTTGTTCAGGCCCGCGTCGCTGGCGGCCTTGATCAGCAGCGCCAGGTCCGAGCCCCAGTTGCCCGTGATCACCGAGTCGGCGCCCGATTGCTTGATCTTGGCGATGTAGGGGGCGAAGTCGCGCACCTGGGCCAGAGGCGAGAAGTCGTCGCCCACGATCTCCACATCGGGGCGCTTGCGCTTGAGCATCTCCTTGGCGTACTTGGAGACCTGCTGGCCATGCGAGTAGTTCTGGTTGATCAGGTAGACCTTCTTGACCTCCGGCACGTCCTTCATGTACGTGGTCAGGGCCTCCATCTTCATGGAGGTGTCGGCATCCAGGCGGAAGTGCCAGTAGCTGCACTTGCTGTTGGTCAGGTCCGGGTCCACCGCCGCATAGTTCAGGTAGACGACTTCCTTGCCCTTGTTGCGCGCGTTGTGCTTTTCCAGCGCGTCCATGATGGCCAGGGCCGGGCCCGAGCCGTTGCCCTGGAAGACGTAGCGCACGCCCTGGTCCATGGCCGAGCGCAGGGCTGCCGTGGTTTCCTGCGGGCTGAGTTTGTTGTCGATGCCGATGATCTCGAACTTCACGCCCGAGGCCGTGCCCTTGTTGAGCTCCTCGGCGATGTACTGCAGGCTCTTGAGCTGGTTGGAACCCAGCGCGGCCATGAGGCCGGACAGCGGGTCGATCCACGCAACCTTCACCGTCTCGCCCTTCTGGGCCATGGCGCCCGTGGCGCAAGCCAGGGCCAGGGATGCCGTCAATGCCTTGATCGCAAACTTCATGAAGCGTCTCCTCTTGTGGTGGTTTCTGGGCGAGGCTCAGGGTAATGGTCCCCTTGCCCCGCACCGATCGGTGATTGCCCCTAGCGGCTATCGCCGACGAGACTCGGACCGGCCGCCCCTATCAGCACATGCCCCCGCATGCCCTGGCACGGCGGCTGGCCCGCAGCGGCTCACAGCCCCGGCAGCCGGTAGCCGGCCAGTTGCTCGCGCAACCGGGTCTTGAGCATTTTTCCGGTGGCGCCCAGCGGAATGGCATCGACGAAGACCACGTCGTCGGGGATCTGCCACTTGGCGGTCTTGCCCTCGTAGAACTTGAGCAGTTCCTCGCGCGTGACCTCGGCGCCGGGCCTCTTCGCCACGGCGACGATGGGGCGCTCGTCCCACTTGGGATGCGGCATGCCGATGCAGGCGGCCATGGCCACGGCCGGATGGGCCATGGCGATGTTCTCGATGTCGATGGAGCTGATCCATTCGCCGCCGGACTTGATCACGTCCTTGCTGCGGTCGGTGATCTGCATGAAGCCGTCCGGGTCGATGGTGGCCACGTCACCCGTGGGGAACCAGCCGCGGCCCTGCGCATCCTTGATGAGCGGGCTTTCGCCCTTGAAGTAGCTGTCCACGATCCAGGGGCCGCGCACCAGCAGGTCGCCGTAGCTCTTGCCGTCCCAGGGCTGGTCCGTTCCATCGCTGCCCACGATGCGCATGTCCACGCCGTAGATGGCGCGGCCCTGCTTTTGCAGGATCTTCATCTGCTCGTCCTTGGGCAGCTGCAGCTGCTTGTTCTTGAGCGTGCACAGCGTGCCCAGCGGGCTCATCTCGGTCATGCCCCAGGCATGCAGCACCTCCACGCCGAACTCGTCCTGGAAGGCCGTGATCATGGCCGGCGGGCAGGCGGAGCCGCCGATGACCGTGCGCTTGAGCGTGGAAAACCGCAGGCCGCCCGGCCTGATGTGGCCCAGCAGCATCTGCCAGACCGTGGGCACGCCGGCCGCGTAGGTGACGCCCTCGGCCTCGATCAGCTCGTACAGCGACTTGCCGTCCAGCGCCGGGCCGGGGAACACCAGCTTGCAGCCCGTGAGCGCGGCCGAGTAGGGAATGCCCCAGGCGTTGACGTGGAACATGGGCACGACGGGCAGCACCGAGTCACGCGCCGATATGCACATCACATCGGGCAGCGCGGCCGCGTAGGCGTGCAGCGTGGTGGAACGGTGGCTGTAGAGCACCGCCTTCGGGTTGCCCGTGGTGCCGCTGGTGTAGCACATGCTGGAGGCCGTGTTCTCGTCGAATTCGGGCCACTGGTACTGGTCGGACTGGCCGGCAATCCAGGCCTCGTAGCTGACCAGGCCCGGAACGCCGCTGTCGGCAGGCAGGCGGTCCGCATCGCACAGCGCCACCCACTGGCGCACGGTGGGGCACTTGGCATGCACGGCCTGGATGATGGGCAGGAAGGTCAGGTCAAAGCACATGACGCGGTCTTCCGCGTGATTGATGATCCACGCCACCTGGTCGGGGTGCAGGCGAGGATTGACCGTGTGCAGCACGCGGCCCGAGCCGCTGACGCCGAAGTACATCTCCATGTGGCGGTAGCCGTTCCAGGCCAGCGACGCCACGCGGTCGCCAGGCTGCAGGCCCAGGCCGTCCAGCGTGTTCGCCAGCTGGCGCGAGCGCCGTGCCAGGTCGCGGTACGTATAGCGATGGATATCGCCCTCCACCCTGCGCGAGACGATCTGCGCATCGCCATGGTGGCGGTCGGCGAAATCGATCAGCGACGAGATCAACAGTGGTTGGCTTTGCATCAGACCCAGCATCTATAGGCTCCTAAGGTGATTGAACTTCGTGAACGTCGTGAACTGCGGACCGCGGATCCGCGCGAGGCCAAGGCCCTGGTGCGCAATGCCGCTGTCCGCATGGAGGGTGGACTCAGGCCGGCGCCCTGGGTCCGATCCCCGCAGGGACAGGCGCATCGTTTTTCCGGCATGGTTGACGCATTGTCTTGTCGCAACTCGGCAGCGTCTTCGCATGCTCGTATGGGATATACCCTAGGACGATGCTGGAGGCATGCGCCGCGTCATGCCACAGCGTGTTCGTGGACGGCGTCTTGTCGTTGCCGAAGATCCAGTATCCGGTCTGCGATGGCGAATCCACTGTCACGCGAATGCTTGAGCCGGCGCGAAACACATGCGCGAATTTCTGGATCTCTACGCGCAGCAGTTCGGGCTTGCCCGACACCATGGGCACGTCCTTGTCCCGCGTGAACGCGCCCCACGGCCTCAGCGTCGTGGAGCGCGCCGTGTCCAGGGCACGCTTGGACGCACGCAGCCAGCCGCGCTGCACGAACATCTCCTGCCCGTCCGGCCGCACCTCGGACACGGTGACCTGGATGTCGGTATTGGCGGCCGTGGCGCTGAGCCACAGGTCGGCCGAGCCTTCGCCGTAAAAACTTAGGTCCTGCGGCAGGGCCGCCGTGGTGAAAACCAGCTGGCCATCCTTTTCCGAAGCGGGCACGGCGGGCCAGCCTTCGGCCGCCGGGTTGTTCACCTGCGGGCTCAGGGCCGGATAGCGGTAGCTGGACGAAGCCGTCCCTGAGGCGGGTGCGCTGTCGCCCAGCGCCTGGCCCGGCTGCATCCACAGGCGCAGGGGCTTGACCTGGACAGGCAGCCGGTCAAACCGTGCCTCGCCCGTGGGCATGAGCTTGGCGCCGCCATTGGGGGCCTTGGCGTCCGTGGTCTGCATCTCCTGCAGCAGGCGCACGCGCGGCTCCTTGTCGAAGCCGTTGTCCTCGCCCTTGACGAAGCGCGCCAGGAAGCGCTTCAGCGTCTGGTCGATATGGTCCGAGGTGATGTTCGTGTGGTGGTCGCCGTTGGAGCTGACCAGCCACATCCTGTCGGGCGCAATGGTGTCCTCGTAGTAGCCCGAGCGCGGGCCGATCTGCTCGTCCTGCCAGGACTGCGTGCCCAGCGTGGGGATATTGATCTTGCCGCTTTGCAGCATGGCGCTGCGCTCCAGGTACAGGCCATCGGCATAGGGGTTGTCCAGCCACTTGATCAGATCCAGCTCGGGCCGCTTGATCTTCTCGATGTTGTCGGCCACGGTCTTGGCGCATTCCGTGTCGCCGCCGTTCTTCGCCGCCAGGTCGGCGGCCGTGCGCCAAATGCGCGGGAAGCCGTTCCACCACTGCGCCGGAAAACCGATGTTGGCAATGCCGCCCGGATAGCCCACGTCGCGGTAGGGATCGCCCACATTCTTGCTGGGCGTGATGGCCATCAGCCCCTTGGGCCGGTGCGCCGCCACCCACAGCTGGTTGTAGCCCGAGTACGAGTAGCCGATCATGCCGATGCGGCCGTTGGACCAGGCCTGCCGCCCGGCCCACTCGATGGCGAAGGCTCCGGCCGCACCTACGCTGGCGTCAAACACCTTGTCATCCCCCGTGGAGCAGCCCGTGCCCGGCACGTTCAGCCCCATGACCGCATAGCCTTCCTTGGTCCAGGGACTGCTGATGTTGGGGTACGAGCCCGAGATATAGCCGTCGTACTCGACCAGCAGCGGGAACGGACCCTGTCCCTCGGGCAGCAGCAGCGAGTAGCGCATCCTGCTGCCGTCCGGCAGGGTGATGTAGCCCGATTGCTGGCCCGGCCCCATGGGCGCGGGCATGCCGGACGATCCCCCTCCGCAGGCGGCCAGGCCCACGGCGGCGGCCGCAATGGCCCCCGCCAGCGGCCAGCGCCAGGCCTGTGTGAAAACGGTCTTGGCTGTCATGGGTACCTGTCTCCTTCGTTGTTGTTGGCTATCTCTCGGGGCTTGCCGCGGCAAGCCCCTGCTCGCTCATCTACTCGCTCACCTGATCGCTCACTGCAGCCGGATGCTGGTCGCGCCCAGTTCGGCGTCGAAGACCAGGCTGGACGGCCAGGGCTTCCATGTCTGGCCCAGGGCCGCGTTCTGCGGGTCACCCGTCTGCATGAAGGCCTTGAGGCTGGCCATCATGGCGTTCGACAGCGCCAGCCGCCCCGGTGCATTGGCCGTGCTGTTGGTCACGCGGGAGAACACGGATGGCCCGAAGTTGCCGAAGAGAAACGGCAGATCGAACGCATGGGCCGCACCGTAGACCGTGTTCCAGGGCGCGGGCTGGCGCGCCCAGTCGAAGCGGTAGCTCCAGACCTCGGCCTGCCGGGTGCGCAGCGTATTGAGCAACTGGTCGCGGCTGGGATCGGCGAACAGATGGGTCAATTGCGCCATGCGGGCGTTGTAGCCGGTGACCGGCGTGTCGACGGGCAGGTAGGCAGCATCGATGATGTCGGCCAGGCCCGGCGCATTGGGCGACTGCGCGTCGAAGGACTGCATCATGCGAAAGCGCGCCGCATCATCGATCCTGAAGCCCGGCTTGCCGCCCAGCGCAGCCAGCAGGGGCGCGAACAGCTTGCCCTCCTCGGCCGTGTAGCCGGCCATCACGGGCATGCGGTTGTATCGGCCCGCAGCCAGCGCGGCCATGGGGTCGGTGGGCAGCAGCAGGCCGTCGGGAATCGGCCCCGCGCCCGTCAGGCCCTTGGCCACCAGGGTCTGCAGCAGCACGCGCGCATCCTTGCCGCGCAGGTAGGCCGCAATCTGCGCCGGTGTCCAGCCGGCAGCCACCGTGGCCGCAGCCGCCACATCGGCAGCCACCCCATCGGCCACCATCAGATGGGCCAGCAGCAGCGCGGACTGGGTGGCGTAGGCCGAAGCCGGCTTGAGCGTGGCCAGCACGCCGGCCGGCAGGTTGGACGGCAGCGACAGCCCGCCGCTGATGGGCACCAGCCTGTGGAACAGGCCGCGCGCCGACTCGGCCGCCAGCAGCGCCAGCACATTGGTGGCCCCCGCCGACTGGCCCATGAGCGTGACATTGCCCGGATCGCCGCCAAAGCCCGCGATATTGCGCTGCACAAAACGCAACGCCTGCAGGTTGTCCAGCAGCGCGAAGTTGCCCGTGGCCGGCGCGCCGGCCTGCATCTGCGGCATGTGCATGTAGCCCAGGATGTCCAGCCGGTAGTTGGCCGTCACCACCACGGCATTGGCAGCGCGTGCCAGGGCCGCGCCGTCATACAGCGGATCGGCCGTATAGCCCGAGATGGCGCTGCCGCCGTGGATGAACACCAGCACCGGCAGCTTCTCGGCACCGCTGGCCGGGCGCCAGATGTTGAGCGTCAGGCAGTCCTCGCTGCCCACGGGCTGGCCCAGGGTGGAGGCGATGGTGTCATCGAAGCGGTTGTTGGCGCCCGGGCCGTACATGCGCCCGATCTGCAGGCAGGCATTGCCGAACTGGCGCGCCTCGCGCACGCCCTCCCAGGCCTTGGGCTCGGCCGGCGGCTGCCAGCGCAGCGCGCCCACGGGCGCCTGGGCAAAGGGCACGCCCTTCCAGTAATAGGTGCCCGTGGCGGCGCCGTCGTCCACGCCGCGCAAGGGGCCGTAGGCCGTCTCGCGCAACTCGGGGCCGCCGCCGCCCGAGCCGCCGCAGGCCGCGAGCCACAAAGCCATTGAAGCCACGGCAAGGCGTATGCCGCCAGCCATCCACCGCTGTCCTGTGCGCATGCTTGTCTCCTATGATTTTGGGGTTTCCCGTATGGGCCGTGCCCGGCCCTTGGGCCACACTGCGCAGTCGTTCGCCGCGCTGCAAAAATTCTAGGAACAGCGCGCCCGCACGCCGCTATCGCAACCAAGCCAAAAAAGTGACTTCAGAACGCAAAAGGCGCCCCGGACGGCCCAGGAAAACCCGGCCATGACAACGCAGCGCAGCAGCTCCGCCGCATGGGTGCGGGGCATCCTGGACATGATGGCCGCCGAGGGGCTGGCCGTGGAAAGGCTGAGTGAGGAGGCCAACATCGACCTTGCCGCACTGCAGCATTCGCAGACCCGCATCGATGTGGACCGCGTGAGCCGGCTGTGGGAGCTGGCAGTGGCGCAGTCGGCCAATCCCACGCTGGGCCTGGACCGGCAGCTGGCCGCGCGCCACGGCAACATCGACCTGGTGGGCTACTCGCTGGCTTCGAGCCCGCACCTGCTGGCGGGCTTTCGTGACCTGGAGCGCCACATGGCCGTGATCTCGGACGCCACCGCCTTCACGCTGGAGCGCGATGCGCGCGGCCACTGGCTGTCCATACACCACATCGGCGCCACGCGCGCCGTGCCACGCCAGCGCGTGGAGTTCGCCGTGCTCACGCTGCTGGTGCTGTGCAGCTGGCTGACGCGGCGCGATGTCCAGCCGCTGGCCGTGGAATTCATGGCCCAGGCGCCCTCGCCCCTGCACGAGGCCCGCTACCGACAGGCCTTCGGCCTGCTGCCGCGCTTTGGCGAGCGCGCCAACCGCTTCCTGCTGTCGCAAGACGACCTGCTCGCGCCCATCCCGACGCACAACCCCGAACTGCTGGCCCTGCACGAAAAACTGGTCGAGTCCGAGCTGGACCAGCTGGGCCAGGCCGGCGTGGGCGCCCGCGTGCGCCATGAGATTGCGCGCCTGCTGCCCCAGGGCGAGCCGCGCCGCGAGGAAGTGGCCGCAGTGCTGGGCCTGACCGACCGTACCTTGCAGCGCCGCCTGCAGGCCGAGAGCACCAGCTACCAGCAATTGCTGGATGACACCCGCCGCGAGCTGGCCCGGCAGTACCTGGGCGAGCCGCGCCACAGCCTGGCCGAGGTGGCCGACCTGCTGGGCTTCGTGGACCAGAGCAACCTCTTTCGCGCCTGCCGCCGATGGTTCGGCATGCCGCCGGGCCAGTACCGGCAGCAACTGCGTGCGTGAATGCATGCGGTGAATGCGCGCATGAACCTTGCGTCCCACGGGGCATAGGCGCTGGGGGACAATTCCCGCATGAACCTGCACGCTGCCGCCGAAGGCCGGGCTCCGGCGACCTCCCCGCGCCTTCCCATCTCCTGGCAGGATGGCTTTGCCGCCCTGGGCCCCGACTTCTTCACCCATCTGCGCCCCACGCCGCTACCCGAGCCGCACTGGATCGCCACCAGCACCGGCACTGCCGAGCTGCTGGGCCTGGACCCGCAATGGCTGGCCTGCGATGAGGCCCTGCAGGCGCTCACCGGCAATGCCGTGCTGCCCGGCAGCCATCCGCTGGCCAGCGTCTACAGCGGCCACCAGTTCGGTGTCTGGGCCGGCCAGCTCGGCGACGGCCGTGCCATCTTGCTGGGCGAGACCGCCTCGGGCCAGGAAATCCAGCTCAAGGGCGCGGGCCGCACGCCCTACTCGCGCATGGGCGACGGACGCGCCGTGCTGCGTTCGTCCATCCGTGAATTCCTGTGCAGCGAAGCCATGCACGCCCTGGGCATTCCCACCACGCGCGCGCTGAGCGTGACCGGATCGCCCGCCCCCATTCGCCGCGAAGAGATCGAGACCGCCGCCGTGGTGGCGCGCGTGGCGCCCAGCTTCATACGCTTTGGCCACTTCGAGCACTTTGCGGCGCGCGACCAGATGGCGCCGCTGCGCCAGCTGGCCGACTACGTGATCGACCGCTACTACCCCGAATGCCGCACGGCCGAGGCACTGGCCGGCAACGCCTACGCCAACTTTCTGCAGGCCGTGAGCGAGCGCACGGCGCGGCTGCTGGCGCACTGGCAGGCGGTGGGCTTTTGCCATGGCGTGATGAACACGGACAACATGAGCATCCTGGGCCTGACCATCGACTACGGTCCCTTCCAGTTCCTCGACGCCTTCGACCCCGGCCATATCTGCAACCACAGCGACACCCAGGGCCGCTACGCCTTCAACCGCCAGCCCCAGGTCGCGTACTGGAACCTGTACTGCCTGGGCCAGGCCCTGCTGCCGCTGATCGGCGAAGAGGCGCTGACCATTGCGGCGCTGGAGTCGTACAAGCAGGTGTTTCCGCAGGCCTATGGCTCTCTCATGCTGCGCAAGCTGGGCCTGCCCGAAGATGCTCCCGGCACGCCGCCTGCCGAGGCGCGCTTTGCCGCCCTGGTGAACCCGCTGCTGCAGCTCATGGCCGACAACGCCGTGGACTACACCATCTTCTTCAGCCGCCTGACCGATGCCGTGGCCACAGCCGGCGGCACCGAGCCCGACCTGGAGCCCGTGCGCGACCTGGTGCTGGACCGGCCCGCCTTCGACGCCTGGGCGGCAGGCTACGTACGGCAGCTTGCGACCGTGGATGGCACGGCAGCGGCCGCGCTGATGCAAGAATCGAATCCGCGCTTCGTGCTGCGCAACCACCTGGGAGAAATCACCATCCGCGCAGCCAAGCAGGGCGACTTCACCGCGGTGCGCCAGCTGCTGGCCGTGCTGCAGACCCCGTTCGCACCCCACGCCGAGCATGCCGAATGGGCAGGCTTCCCGCCCGACTGGGCTTCCTCCATCGAGATCAGCTGTTCATCATGAGCTTTCCCATCCACAAGACCGAGCAGGAATGGCAGGCCGAGCTGCAGGCCAAGGGCGCCGAGCCCGCCGCCTTCCAGGTGACGCGCCACGCGGCCACCGAGCGCCCCTTCACAGGCCGCTATGAGCAGTTCTGGGCCGATGGCAGCTACCACTGCATCTGCTGCGGCGCCAAGCTGTTCGACTCCGATAGCAAGTTCGACGCCGGCTGCGGCTGGCCCAGCTTCGACCGCGCCATCCCAGGCGCCATCACCGAAATCGTGGACCGCAGCCATGGCATGGTGCGCACCGAGACTGTCTGCAGCCAGTGCGGCGCCCACCTCGGCCATGTATTCCCCGATGGTCCCTCCGACACAGGGCTGCGCTACTGCATGAATTCCGCGTCGCTGGAATTCGAGCCGCCCAAGGCCTAGGCCCCAGGCCCGCAAAAACCCCAGCCGGCGCGGCCCTGCACCGATGCCGGGCCGCGCCGGCTGCGCCACAATGCGCCTGCCAAGCGCTCAGGCACCATGCCTGACTCCAAGCCCATCGAAATCTTCCAATGAAGTTACTGATCGACTTTTTCCCCATCATCCTGTTCTTCGTCGCCTTCAAGGTCTGGGGCATCTACACGGCCACGGCCGTGGCCATCGTCGCCACCATCGCGCAGATCGCCTACCTGCGCGTGCGCCATGGCAAGGTCGAGCCCATGCAATGGGTCAGCCTGGGCGTGATCGTGCTGTTCGGCGGCGCCACCTTGCTCGCCCACAACGACACCTTCATCAAGTGGAAGCCCACGGTGCTGTACTGGCTCATGGGCGGCGCCCTGGTGATTGGCCAGCTGGTATTTCGCAAGAACCTGCTGCGCTCCGTCATGGGCGCGCAACTGCAACTGCCGGACAACGCCTGGCGCACCATGAACTGGAGCTGGGCAGCCTTCTTCGCGGTGATGGGCGCGCTCAACCTGGTCATCGCCTACCGCTTCGACACCGACACCTGGGTCAACTTCAAGCTGTTCGGCGGCATGGGGCTGATGCTGGTCTTCGTGATCGGACAGGCCATCTACATGAGCCGCTTCATGCAGGAAGACAAGGGCGAGGCAGCCGCCGCCACGCCCGACGCCCTGCCCCCGTCCGGCGTGCAACAGGACAAGCAGCCATGAGCGCACCCGCCCATCCACTGCCCATCACCGCCGAAGCCATGCAGGCCGTGCTGCGCGAGCGCCTCGCCCCCGATCACCTGGAAGTGATCGACGAAAGCCACCAGCACGCCGGCCATGTGGGAGCCAACGGCACCGGCTTCGGCACGCATTTCCGCGTGCGCATTGCGTCACCTTTGTTTCAAGGCAAGCCGCGCGTGGCACGCCACCGCCTTGTGTATGATGCGCTGCAAGAATTCATTGACCAGGGCGCTCACGCCATCGCCATCGAGGTTCTTTGAACTTTTACAGGCTCCGAAGATTCGGAGCCTGTTGCGTATCCACGCTATAGAATCAATTTTTCCTTCATCTCTGGAATTCGCATGAAAAAACAGCTTCTGACCAGCCTGGTGACTGCCGCCGTGCTGAGCACCGCAGCCCTGTCCGCCTCGGCCCAGAACATCGCCGTCGTCAACGGCAAGGCTGTGCCCAAGGCACGCGCCGAAGTGCTCAAGCAGCAGATCGAGCAAAGCGGCCGCCCCGTCACGCCCGAGATGGAAGGGCAGATCAAGGAAGAAGTCATCGCCCGCGAGATCTTCATGCAGGAAGCCAACAAGCGCGGCCTGGCCAACAGCGAAGCCTACAAGCAGCAGATGGAACTGGCCCGCCAGACCATCCTGATCCGCTCGCTGTTCGAAGACTTCCAGAAGAAGAACCCCGTGACCGACGCCGAAGCCAAGGCCGAGTACGACAAGGCCGTCGCTGCCAACAGCGGCAAGGAATACAAGGCCAGCCACATCCTGGTCGAGTCGGAAGACCGCGCCAAGGCCATCATTGCCGAGATCAAGGCCGGCAAGAAGTTCGAAGACATCGCCAAAAAGGAGTCCAAGGACCCCGGATCCGGTGCCCGTGGCGGTGACCTCGACTGGGCCAACCCCGGCAACTACGTGCCCGAGTTCTCCGAAGCCCTGATCAAGCTCGAAAAGGGCGGCATGACCCAGGAGCCGGTCAAGAGCCAGTTCGGCTACCACATCATCCGCCAGGACGACGTGCGCCAGGCAGAACTGCCCAAGTTCGAGGAAGTCAAGCCCCAGATCGTGCAGCAGCTGCAACAGCAAAAGCTGGCGCAATTCCAGGAATCGCTGCGCGAAAAGGCCAAGATCCAGTAAGATGCTTGCGTGTCGGCGGTTTTTGCCGTCGGCCTGACCATCACCAGCCCGCCTTGTGCGGGCTCTTTTTTTGCCCCCAGGCAAGGTGGCCGCCAAAGAAAAAAGCTGCCCCTGGGGGCAGCCCGATTCAAGCCTGATTCATCCTGTCCCGGCGCCCACGGCACCGGAGACCAGGCCATCGTGCTTCTCAGAACTGGTAGAGCGCGGTCAATCTGACCGTGCGACCCTCTCCGTACTCCACGGCCGAAGAACGCGACTGCTCGCCCAGGCGCTGGCGCACGCCGGCCACATAGGCCTTGTTGCCGATGTTGTCGAGATTGAGCCGGAGCTTCCATTGGCGGTTGAGTTCATAGCCGACCATGGCGCTGTGCACCCAGTAAGCGGACAGCTTGCCGTCGCCGGCCGAGGTGACATTGCGCGTGCCGACGAAGCGCGCGCCATAGCCCACCGTCCAGCCCTGCGGCAACGCATAGGTGGTCCACAGGTTCAGCGAATGGCGCGGCGTATTGCCCAGCGCCTGGCCCACACGCGCAGGCTCGTTCAATGACTTGAGGGTCTTGCTGGCCATGAAGGTGTAGTTGGCGAAGAGGTCCCATTGCGGAGTCACCTTGCCTGCGGCACCGAGCTCCAGCCCGCGCACGCGCTGCTCACCGGCCAGCAGATAGCTGCCATCGGCCATCTGCTCTCGGGCATTGGTCTTGTCCACCTGGAACAGCGCGGCTGTCAGCGCCAGCTGGCGGTCTCGCACATCCCACTTGGTTCCCAGCTCCAGGCTGGTGTTCTTCTCGGGCGCCAGCGAGGCCGTGGCCGCATCCAGGCCGAAACCATTGGAGACCAGGAATTCCGCGGAGGGGTTGAAAGCCGTGCCATAGGCCAGGTAGATGCGGCCGTTGTCGGCGGGCTTGAAGCTCAGGGCGGTGCGGCCGCTGAGCCGGCCGTCGGAACTGTCCACCGAGGTGCGCACGCCAGCGGCCGTTGTGGCGTTGGAGCGCCCGTCGATCCAGTCATAGCGCAGGCCCAGGTTCAGATCCCAGCGCGGACCCAGCGCAATGGAGTCGGTGGCATACAGCGCGCGGGTGTCCAGGCTGGTTTCGTTCCTTCCGCTGTTTTGCAAGTCCGTGGTGCCCGTCCAGTATCCGGGCGGGCGGGCCAGCGGATAGCCGCCGGCCGGGAACTGCCGGTTGATGTTGTAGGAAGAGGTGGTGCGGTCATAGGTCTCGCGTGCGATCTCGAAGCCCGTGACCAGCGTATGCCCCAGCACGCCTGTGTCGAAGCGCTGGGTCAGGTTGGTCTGGTTGATCCACAAGGTGGTGGCCGCATCGCGGCCATAGGCCTGCGGACCTGCGGGCCGGTAGTAGCCAGGCTGCATGCCCCTCAGATCGACATGCGAGGCCGAGATCACGGTATCGCGGCTCAGCCGCGAGTAGCGCGAGAGGTTCTGCAGCTTGGCGCCCGAGGCGAAGTCATGCTCGATCTTCGCGGTCAGGGCATCCTGGCCGATCTTTTCCCGATCAAGGTTGCGCCAGCCGAAATAGGCATTGCGCGAGACGCCTTCGAGCATCTTGCCGCGAAAGGCCGGCACGCCATAGTCGGGAAGATTGTCATCGTTCTGGTGAAAGAAGCTGAGAGTCACGCGCGTGGGCGAATTCAATCCCAGAGCCAGCGAGGGCGCCACACCCCAGCGCCGCTTGAAGATGGTGTCGCGCCCCGCCACGTCGCTGTCATGGCCCATGAGGTTCAGGCGCATGGCAGCCTTGCCGCCAGCCAGCACCCTGTTGGTGTCGAGCGTGAGGCGCCGGTAGCTGGCCGTGCCCAGGCCAGCGTCGGCCTCGGTGAAGTCATGGGCCTTGGGCTGCTTGCTGATCATGTTGATGCTGCCGCCCGAGGTGCCCGCGCCGCCGAAGACCGAGTTGGGTCCCTTGATGACCTCGACGGATTCCGTGTTGAAGAGATCGCTTCGGCTCTTCTGCCCGCTGTCGCGCAGCCCGTCGATCTGCAGGTTGGCGTTGGCGCTGAAGCCGCGGATGTTGATGCTGTCGCCCGAGCCTGCACCGCCCTCGCCCGCATTGAAGGTAATGCCGGACACATTGGACAGCGCCTGCTGCAGGCTCAGGGCGTTTTGCTCCTGCAGCACCTGCCCGGGCACCACGGTGATGGTCTGCGGCACATCCAGCAGCGGCTTGGCGTACTTGGCCGATTCGGATGCCTCGGTGCGCGAGCCGGTGGAGCGCTGCCCGGAGACGGTCAAGGGCGCCAACTGCACCTGACGCTCATCGGCAGTGGCGTCCTGCGCATAAGCGGGCGTGACCAGCGCCGCAGCGAACACCGAAAAAAGGCACGACTGGGGGCCGGAGACGAAGGGTCGAGATTGCAAATGTGCTGTGCGCATGGCAAAGATCCACGTTGAAAATGGGAATCATTTGCAACGCAGCCTTTCCAAAGCAATCAGACCCGTCTGAATCTGGCGCATCACCCCTGGTTTCAGGCGTTTTCACTTGTTTTCACTTGCGCCGATCAGCGCGCTCCCGCCTCCTGCAGCAGGCGCTCCACCTCATGCTGGCTGCGCTGGCGGGCGTGGACGACGGCGGTCGCGCCATCCTTGTCGGGCAGATTGAGATCGGCCCTGGCCGCGATCAGCTGGCGGACGATGTCCTGGTAGCGCGGGCCTCCGTCGCCCAGTAAAACGGCTTCGAGCAGGCAGGTCCAGCCCAGCCGGTTCACATGGTCGGCCCGTACACCGGCAGCCAGCAAGGCCTGCACGGTATCGACGTGGCCGCGCTCGCAGGCCGGGATCAGCGCCGTGCCGCCGTAGCGGTTGGTGCTTTGCAGATCGGCGCCGTACGACAGCGTCATGCGCAGTATCTCCAGGCGGCCCAGGGCACCGGCCAGCAGATAGGCACTGTCCTGCAGGTCATTCTTGAGATTGGGGTTGGCCCCATGGACCAGCAGCGAGCGCGCGACTTCCACATGGTTGCCGCGCACGGCCAGCAGCAGCGGCGTATTGCCCTGCCGGTCACGCACATCGACAGGTGCGCCGCGCTTGAGCCAGTCGCGTACCTGCAGCGCTTCGCCGGCCTGGGCGGCCGCCAGCAGCGCGGGACCGAATTCCGGGCGATTCACCGCACCCTCCTGCGCCCTGGCCGCATCGCGGCCCTCGGCGGCTGTGGCCACAGCCTGCGCCTCCTGCGCCTGCGTCTCTTGTCCCTGCGCATCCGCCAGTCCCGCGGCAAGACAGGCCGTCAGGATTGCAGCGTGCCGGACATGGGCGCCGGATCGGGAAACAGCATGGTGCATACAAGCCCTCCTGGAAAACACGGTTGTGCGGCAAGCGTAAGGCAAGCTTGCCCGGTTGCGCATGAAGCCGGGGCGTCGCACGTCAGTTTCATTCAGGAACTATAGCTACATCGCCTGATCCCACGCGCTTTCCCCGGGCTCGCGCCGGAAAGTCTCCGCGCGCCAGCCTTTCTCAAACGAAAGGAGACCTGTTCCCGTGTCTTGCAACAAAAGCCATGCCGCCCGCTGGCTGGCCACAGCCGCCACCGCCCTCGCCGTCCTCACAACCACCCTGGCCCCGGCCGCCGCCCATGCGCGCGAGTTCGTCAGCGTCAAGGGATCCAGCGTCAATGTGCGGCAGCAGCCCACCACGCGCTCGGCCACGCTGTGGGAACTGGGCAAGGGCTATCCGCTGCAGGTGGTGCAGCGCAAGGGCCAGTGGCTGCGCGTCAGGGACAACGAGAGCACGCTGGGCTGGGTGCATGCGCCGCTGACCGGCAAGACCCCGCACATGGTGGTGACCGGGCGCACCGCCAATCTGCGCGCAGGCCCGGGCCAGAAACACCGCGTGGTGGGCAAGCTGGCTGAGCTGGAGGTGGTGCGCACGCTCAAGAAGCAGGGCTCCTGGGCCCATGTCCAGCGCGACAACGGCCAAAAGGGCTGGGTGGCGCGCAGCCTGACCTGGGGCTGGTGAACCAGGCGCTGCGCCGCACGTTCAGCCGTTGACCACGACCTGCGCGTGCGGCGCATAGCCGTGGTTCAGCGGACCGTGGCCGGCGCCCGTGAACACATCGGCACCGGCCGCAATCGCGCCCAGGATGTACTCGCGCGCCTGGGCCACGGCCGCCTCCAGCGGCAGGCCCAGCGCCAGGTGCGAGGCAATCGCCGAAGACAGCGTGCAGCCCGTGCCGTGTCCGTTGTGCGTGGCAATGCGCTGCGACTGCAGGCGCAGCCGCTGGCCGTTGCCATGGCCCAGCAGGTCCACCACCAGATCGCCCGACAAGTGCCCGCCCTTGAGCAATGCGGCCCGCGCGCCCAGCGCCAGCAGTTCCTGCACGGCGCCGTCCAGTGCGTCTATGCCGTCAATGGAGTGGCCCAGCAGCAGCGCTGCCTCGTCCAGATTGGGCGTGACCACGGTGGCCAGGGGGAACAGTTCGCGCACCAGCACGGAGGCGGTTTCCGGGGCAATCAGCCGGTCGCCGCTGGTGGCCACCATCACGGGGTCCAGCACCACGTTGCGCAGCTGGTGGCGGCGGATGGCATCGGCCACCACCTGCACCACCTCGGGCGTGGCCAGCATGCCGATCTTGACGGCGTCGGCGCCGATGTCCTCGACCACGGCATCGATCTGGCCGCGCAGTATGTCCACGGGAATGCCGTGGATGCCGCTGACGCCCAGCGTGTTCTGCACGGTGATGGCCGTGATGGCCGTCATGCCGTAGCAGCCCAGGGCGCTGCAGGTCTTGAGGTCGGCCTGTATGCCGGCGCCGCCGCCGCTGTCGGAGCCCGCGATGATGAGCACGCGTGCATAGCGCTTGCGCGCGGCGGGAGCCGGTTCGGTGGATGCGGCGGTCGAAGGGGAGTGGTCGGCAGTCATGGGCGAAAATTATCACCCATGCGCATGGTCAATACCGGCAGCTGCGGGATGTGCTGTAATGCCTGCTGACGGACGAAACAGGGGTGTCCCGTCGGTGAAACAGGGCCTGGCCCGCCTCGCCGATGCGTGACTGAGAAACACCCTGGGGCCCCGGGGCGACCAGCCCCCTGCCGCACAAGCCTGCACCACAGGCACCTTGCCGCGCAGCGCCCCTGCACCCGATCCAGGTCATGCTGGCGTGGGGAGTTTCAATCAATCGGGGTGGTACGCCGCGTTTTGTCCAGCACATGCCCTGTGCGCGGACAGCCGGCCGGCAGTCCCACGGGCATGGGCGCACTTGACCACCAGATGCACATGTCCGTTCTACAAGCTTCTTCCCGCATCGCCATTCTGGGCGGCGGCCTCATGGGCCGGCTGCTGGCATTGGCGCTGGCCCGTCGCGGCCACGGCATTGCCGTATATGACGCCCACGGCCCCGAAGGCGATGGCGCAGCGGCCCGCGTGGCCGCCGCCATGCTCGCGCCCCTGGCCGAATCGGCCATCACCGAGCCCGGCGTGGTGCGCATGGGCCAGCACGGCCTGACACGCTGGCCCGAACTGCTGGCCCAGCTCGATGCGCCCGTGTTCTTCCAGCAAAACGGCACCCTCATCCTCTGGCACCGCCAGGACGCGGGCGATGCCCAGCGCTTTTTCGGCCTGCTGGAGAAAAACCGCCGCATCAACCCCAGCCTTCCCGCGCTGCAGCCGCTGGCCGACCAGGCCCTGCACGACTGCGAGCCCGCGCTTGAGCGGCGATTTGCCCAGGCCATGTACCTGCAGGGCGAGGGCCAGCTGGACAACCGCCAGCTGCTGGCCGCGCTCCACGCCACGCTGACCCGCCTGGGCGTGGAGCAGCACTGGAACCAGCCGCGCGACCTGGCCGACTTCCGTCCCGGCACGCCGGGCCAGCCCGACTGGGTGCTGGACTGCCGGGGCCTGGGCGCACGCGGCCAGTGGCCTGCGCTGCGCGGCGTGCGCGGCGAGGTGGTTCGCATCCATGCGCCCGAGGTCACGCTGCAGCGGCCCACGCGCCTGATCCATCCGCGCTACCCGATCTACATTGCGCCCAAGGAGGACCACCTCTTCGTCATCGGCGCCACCGAGATCGAGTCCGACGACATGTCGCCGGCCAGCGTGCGCTCCACGCTGGAGCTGCTGAGCGCCGCCTACACCGTGCATCCGGGTTTTGCCGAGGGCCGCATCGTCGAGATCGCTACCCAGTGCCGCCCCACCCTGCCCGACAATCTGCCGGCCGTGCGCTGGAGCGCGCCGCGCGTGATGGAGGTCAACGGCCTGTACCGCCATGGCTTCATGATCGCGCCGGCCATGCTGGACGTGGTGCTGGAGCTGCTCGACAGCGGTGATTCCGAACTGGCCCGCCGCTTCGATGTTGCCGTCGAGCATGCGCCATCGCAGCACAAGGCAGCCGCCTGAACGGCACGCACGACACTTTCACGCACAACAGACCGGACATGCATGCAGGGCCGCCAGCCCCGGCCCTGCCTAAGATCGAACAAGCCCCCGTACCCGCCTTTCGTTTCCCCTCAGCCGCCATGAACATCACCATCAACCAGCAAGCGACCGAACTGAGCGACGGAGCCACCGTGGCCGACGCGCTGGCCCAGCTTGCGCCGCGCCCGCCCTTTGCCGTGGCCATCAACACCGTCTTCGTGCCCAAGGCCCGCTATGCCGAACAGGCGCTGAACGACGGCGACCGCCTCGAAGTGATCTCGCCGGTGACCGGCGGCTGATGCCCCATCCGACTCTCCCATTGCCTCACGCCATGACGACTTCCGCCCCTTCCTCCGACGACAGCCTGGTCCTGTACGGCCAGCGCTTTGACAGCCGCCTGCTGCTGGGCACCTCCCGCTACCCCTCGCCCGCCGTGCTGGAAGCTGCCGTGCAGCGTGCCCGCCCCGCCATGGTCACGGCCTCGCTGCGCCGCCAGGGCAGCAATGCCGCCGAGACCGGTGCCAGCTTCTGGGAATTGCTCAAGAAGCTGGCCGTGCCCGTGCTGCCCAACACGGCCGGCTGCATGACCGTGCAGGAAGCCGTGACCACGGCCCAGATGGCACGCGAAGTCTTCGAGACCCCCTGGATCAAGCTGGAGCTGATCGGCGACGACTACACCCTGCAGCCCGACACGCTGAACCTGGTCGAGGCCGCCTCCATCCTCATCAAGGACGGCTTCCAGGTCCTGCCCTACACCACCGAGGACCTGGTGCTGTGCCAGCGCCTGGTGGATGTGGGCTGCCAGGCCGTCATGCCCTGGGCGGCGCCCATCGGCACGGGCCGCGGCCCCGTCAACCCCTATGCCATGCAGACACTGCGCGAGCGCCTGAAGGTGCCGCTGATCGTGGATGCGGGCCTGGGCCGCCCCTCGCACGCCTGCCAGGTCATGGAATGGGGCTATGACGCCGTGCTGCTGAACACGGCCGTGGCCTTGTCCGAAGATCCCGTCGCCATGGCCGGCGCCTTTGCCGATGCCGTGAATGCCGGCCACGCCGCCCACCGCGCCGGCGCCATGGCCGAGCAATCGGCCGCCCAGCCCAGCACGCCCGTGCTGGGCACGCCGTTCTGGCACCACGGCTGAGGAGACCGGCCATGAGCAACGACTCCATCCAGTCCTGGGCAGATGCCATCGTGCGCCTGCACGGCGCCACCTTTGCCCCTGAAGGCTCCGCCCTGCCCTCGCAGCCCGTGCCGCAGGCACAGCGCCAGGAGCCGGCCTATCTTGCGGCGCTGCAGGCCTGCAGCGCCCTGGGCTTCATCGCCATCGACGCCGAGACGCTGGCCTGTGCCTGGCAGGCGCAGACGCTGCGCAGGGGCCGCTTCGAGGCCTCGCTATGGCCCGACGATCCGCGCGACTTCGGCCTGGAGGGCGCCGATCCCGCACTGGCCTTCCCGGAGTGCCCAAGGTCCCTGGGCCTGTACGGCGTGCTGCCCGACGCGCAATGGGTGGGCCGCATGGCCCGCGCCGGTGTGCCCACCGTGCAGCTGCGCTTCAAGTCCGAGGACCGCGACGCCATCGCGCGCGAAGTGCGCGCCGCCGTGGCCGCCGTGGAAGGCACGGGCGCCCTGCTCTTCATCAACGACCACTGGCGCGAGGCCATCGATGCCGGCGCCTATGGCGTGCACGTGGGCCAGGAGGACCTGGACGCGCTGGCCGGCGCCGACTTGCAGGCCATCCACGCCTCGGGCCTGCGCCTGGGCGTGAGCACGCATGGCTATGCCGAAATGGTGCGCGCCCATGCCGTGCAGCCCAGCTACATCGCGCTGGGCGCCGTCTTCCCCACCACGCTCAAGAAAATGGCCACGGCTCCGCAGGGCCTGGCGCGCCTGGGTGCCTATGTGCGCCTGATGCAGCGCTATCCGCTGGTGGCCATCGGCGGCATCTCGGCCGACCAGTTCCCGGCCGTGCGCGCCACTGGCGTGGGCTCGGTGGCCGTGGTGCGGGCACTGGTCAATGCCGAGGACCCGGAAGCGGCGGCGCAGCAGTTGCTTGCCAGCATGCAGGCTGCGAACTGAGCCTTTGCGGGACCACACATCAAAAAAGGGAGCATCTGCTCCCTTTCTTGCATGTGCACCTGGCTCAGTCCTTGGACGGCTCCTTGCCGTCACCCTGCGGCGACGGAGCCTGTGGCGTGGTCCGAAAGGCCGGGTCGGTCTCGCGCGACAGCAGCATGTCCACAGAGCGGCTCAAGGGCTCGTCCAGGCCGCGGTGATCGCGAAGGGTTTCGGGCGGTTGCAGTTCCCAGTTCTCCAGCGCCAGATCCATGCTCAGCGGCGCCTTGAGATTGTGCTCGCTGAAGCCCACGGGGCCTGAGCCGGGCGCCGACAGCACCACGGGCGGAAAGCGCGAAGGCACGTCCACCGTGGGCAGTTCATCCTCGCCCAGCGCGGTGAGGTCTATGTCCAGCAGCGGTGCCGCCGCATCGTGGATGAAGGACGGCGTCTCGCTCAGCGGAACGGCACGCACCTGGCCGGCAGGCAGCTGGCCTGCCTGATCCAGGTCGAAGTCCAGCGGCTGCATTTCAAACTGCAGCGGCGCGGACAGGGAGTCCGGCGCGCGGCTGTCGGCAGCCTTCTCACCGGCTGTACCGGAGACCACGGACAGCGCCTGCGTGTCCATGGGCGTGAACTCCAGGCCCGGATCCTGCGGCGACAGGGAAGAGGCAGCCTGCTGCGGCGCGGCCTCTACCGGAGGCGGTTGCAGCTCGGCCATCCAATCCACATCCATGAAGGCGGCAGCGGCGGCCGGTGCGGGAGCGGGTTCCGCGGCCGATGCGAGGACGGCTGCGCCGGCCGTGGCTGCGCCGGCTGCGGCCGTGCCCGCCACCATGCGCGGCGTGGTGCGCTCGCGCGGGCCGGGCTCGCCGCGCGTTCCGGCGGGCGAGGTGCGCGCGATGGACAGCAGCAGCAGCAGGTCATCGAAAGCGGCCAGGTCGAAGGGGGCTGGCGCATCGGGGTCGGGTGCACCGTCCTGCTTGAACAGGTAGTGCGCCAGGCAGTCCTCGACCTCGTCCACAGGCCACAGCGCCTCGATGCGTGCCAGCTGCTCGGGATAGCCCTGCAGCAGGCTGCTGCCCTTGTCGGTGAAGCCCGGCATGGCCGGCACGCGGGCGTTGAAATGCTTGGCAAAGCGGGCGCGCAGCTGGTCGAAGTCGTCTCGGCGGCTCAGCGTGTAGTACAGGTGCAGCAGCTCCAGATAGGCCAGCGGCGAGGAATCCTCATGCGTGGCGATGTGCGAGCGCAGCAGCTCGATGGCCTGCTGGTGCTCGCCCACCGAGATGAAGAATTCCGCCTGCTGCTGCACGTCGAACATTTCGCCGGGCTGCACCATGCGCCGGGCCTTGATGGCCTCGGGCGCAGGCGAGCGCGCTGCGGTCTTCTCGCCCTCCGGCTCGGGCAGCTCGGCCTGCACGGACACAGGCACGGGAATGGTGGCCGGGCCGAAATCGCCGGGGTCCACGTCCTCATGCAGCTCGTACGTCACGCCAGGGCGCATCTGCGCGCCGCGCTGCACATAGGGCGAGGCCAGGGTATCCGGGCCACGGCGATCATCCGGCGACGGCGCAGGCCGGTGTTCACGCAGGCTGGGTGCCATGGGCCGCGTGGGCCGATGGGGGTCCAGGGAATGCGGCAGGGTGTTGATCCCGTCATCGTGCGAATGCGGCGGGCTCGACGGCACGGGGTCCTGCGACGAACGCTCCACCGATTCCCGCCAGGCATCCGGCTCGCGCGAGAACAGCGAGGCGCCCGAGCGCATTTTCCAGGCCATCCATGCGATCACGGCCACGGCGGCGATCAGCGCCAGCAGCAGCGCATTGAACAGCCACGACGAGCCGCCCGACTCCTGGCGCATGGCCTCCAGTTCGGCCCGTAGCTGGGCCAGTTGCCCACGGTCGGCGGTGTCGCGCTTCTTGAAGGCCGCCATTTCGGCCTCCAGCGCCTGCACGCGCTTGTTGGCCTCGGCCAGCTGCTCGCTGCCCGCATCGAACATGGGAGCCGCAGATGCGGCGGCGCCCTCGGGTGTCCCGGGTGTCCCGGCTGCGCCAGCGGCGCCCGGGGTGCCGCCCGTGCCCAGCCATTCCTCCACCGGCTCCATGCGCAGGCGCGGTTCTATGCGCAGGCCCGCCTGCAACTGCCCGGCCTGGGCCTGGGCGGTCACGCCCACGGGCGGCCTCGATTTCTCGGCCGCCGCCTTGGGTTTGGCCTGGGGCCTTGGCTGTGTCTTTGGCTTGGACTGGGGTTTCGGTTCCTTGGCAACGGGCACCGCTGCGGGCCTGGAATCGGCCCGGGCGCTGCGGCCAGCGGCCGGGCGGGAGGAAGTCGAAGATGGGTCGGAAGCGGCACCCGCTGCACCTGCAGCACCTGCTGCACCGGCACCCACGGCCGCCAGCGCCGGTTGGGCTGCCGCCAGTTCCCGCAGATTGATGGGCTGATTGCCCGTGGCATCCACCGACTCGGGCAGCTGCGCCAGCAGCGTATAGCTGCGGCTGATGCCGCCGCCTTCGCAGCCGGCCCAGAGCTTGAGCGTCACCACGGGCTCGTCCACCGTGTAGCTGGCCTGCACACGAACGGCCTTGCCCGATGTGGTCGGGCTGACGCGCACACGCGAGGATTCGATGGGCCTGTCACCGGCCAGCAGCTCGGCGCGCACGCAGGAGCTGCCGGCGTCATTTCCGCTATCGGGCTGCAAGCCCACCACCAGGTCGAACGGAGCGCCCAGCACCACGTTGCCCCGGGGACTGCCCAACGACAATGCGGACGCGTTCCAGGCCATGGAGGACAGGGCGACGCCGAGAATGGTGCTACAAATTCTCACATCAGCCTTTCTTTGAACGCTTGCATTTTTGCATAGACACCTGTAGGACACCTCCTCTATGTACATGATCCAAAACAACATTTCCCCTATCAGGAACGTCGGATTGATAGGCGCAGGCATCATGGGGCAAGGCATTGCCCAGCTGGCCGCCCAGGCAGGCGCCGGCGTGCTGCTGCAGGACGCTCGCCCGGGCGCTGCCGCGCAAGCGCAGCAACAGCTGTTTGCGCTGTGGGACCTGCTTGAGAAGAAACAAAAAATAACAAGTGAGCAGGCCGCAGATTGCAAGGCCCGGGTGACGGTGGCGGACGGTCTCGATGCGTTCAGGAACTGCGACCTGGTGATCGAGGCCATCGTCGAGCGCATGGATGCCAAGCAGGCGCTGCTGCGCGAGCTGGAGGCCATCGTTGCGCCCGGGACCCTCATCGCCAGCAATACCTCGGCCCTGTCCATCACCACGCTGGCCACGGCGCTCGAGCACCCGCAGCGCTTTGCCGGCTTTCACTTCTTCAACCCGGCGCCGCTGATGAAGGTGGTGGAGATCGTGCGCGGCCTGGCCACGGACGAGGCCACCTGCGCCACGCTGGCGCAGTTCGCGCGCAGCTTCGGCCACACGCCCGTGCGTGCGCAGGACACGCCGGGCTTTCTGGTCAACCACCTGGGCCGCGGCTATGTGACCGAGGCGCTGCGCATCGTGCAGGAAGGCATTGCCGACTTCGCCACCATCGACCGCATCCTGCGCGAGCAGGTGGGCTTCAAGCTCGGCCCGTTCGAGCTGATGGATCTCACCGGCCTGGATGTCACCCATGCCGTGATGGAGCACATCTACCACCAGTACTACCAGGAGCCGCGCTACCGCCCCAGCCCCATTGCCGCGCAGCGCGTGGCGGCCGGCCTGCTGGGCCGCAAGACCGGCCAGGGCTTTTACCGCTATGCCGAAGGCCGCGCCGAGCAGCCTGCCGAGCCTGCCGTGCCGCAGGTGCAGACGCTGCCACCGGTCTGGGTGTCGGCACGCGCGGCCCGGCGCAACGAGATCTACCAGTTGCTCAAGAGCCTGGGCGCGCGCATTGAAACCGCGCAGGCACCGACCGAGCAGGCCTTGATCCTGGTGGCGCCGCTGGGCCTGGACGTGACCACGGTGGCTGCCGTGGAGCGGCTGGACTGCACGCGCACCATGGGCATCGACATGCTGCTGGCCGACGCCGACACGCGCCGCCGCGTGCTGGCCACCACGCCGGCCACGCGCACCGACATGCGCGATGCCGCCCATGCGCTTTTTGCCAGCGACGGCAAGGCCGTGAGCGTGATCCGCGACAGCGGCGGCTTTGTCACGCAGCGCGTGGTGGGCTCCATCGTCAACATCGCCAGCGACATCTGCCAGCAGGGCATCGGCAGCCCGGCCGACCTGGAAAAGGCCGTGACCCTGGGCCTGGGCTATCCCATGGGCCCGCTGGCCATGGGCGACCGCTGGGGCCCCACCAACATGCTGGAGGTTCTGTTCAACCTGCAGACCGTCTACGGCGATCCGCGCTACCGCCCCAGCCCCTGGCTGCGCCGCCGTGGCGCGCTGGGGCTGAGCCTCACGCACGAGGAGCCATAAGCCCTGCAAAGCCGGCGACCCGATGCACGACGGGTCGCCTTTTTTTCGCCGCCCTGCCCCGTTTTCGGCAGGCCCAGACACCGAAGTGACAGGCCCGCCGGCGGCATGCTGCGCCGCGGCGGTCCCACACGCGACAATGTGACCGTCATCAGTCACGCAAAAGACAGGCCATGGACGACCCGATTCTTACCATCGAAGAACGTGAAGCGATCAATTCCGGTCGCTGGTTTTCATCACTTTCTCCATCGCTTCGGCACGACATTCTTCGATGCGCTTACGTCAAACGGTTCAAAGATGGCACGCTCATCTGCGCACGCGGAGAACCGCCCGAGGAATGGATCGCCTGCGCCCGGGGTGCGGTGCGCGTGAGCTCCACCTCGATCACGGGCAAGCAGATCACGCTGGACTATGTGGAGCCGGGCATCTGGTTCGGCGACGTGGCCATCCTGGACGGGGACAAGCGCACGCACGATGCCTATGCGCACGGCGAGACCACGCTGCTGTGCGTGTCCAAGACCGACTTCAAGAAAATCCTGTCCATGCATGTGGAGTTCTCGGAAGCCATGCTGCGCCTGCATGCGCGGCGCATCCGCCAGCTCTACGGCCTGGTCGAGGACCTCAACACCCTGCCGCTGCGCGCGCGCCTGGCCAAGCAGCTGCTGCACCTGGTGCGCAGCTATGGCGTGACCAGCCTGTCGGATGGCAGCGAGATCCGCATCGGCCTGCACCTGGCGCAGGAGGAACTGGCGCAGTTGCTGGGCGCCTCGCGCCAGCGCGTGAACCAGGAACTCAAGGCCATGGAACGCGAGAACGCCATCCGCATCGAGCCGGGCGGCCTGGTGGTCTGCGACCGCGACACGCTGCTGCGCATCGCCGCGCCCGACGCCTGAACCTGCGCGGCCCGCGCCGCGCCCCCTCCCCTTTTCTTGCACCGACCGGACGCTCTCGCCGGCCGGTGCCTTGCCGCGCCCGTGCTGCGCGGCTGTTCCCGTTTGTTGAACCGATTCTCGAACCGATCACAGGACTGACTGCCCCATGAGCACTTTCGACCATTTCGTAGGCACACGCGCCGTCTCCGACCAGCACGCATTCGACGTGCCCGCGCTCACCGCCTGGATGCAGGGCCATGTGCAGGGCTTTGCCGGCCCGCTGCAGGTGGAGATGTTCAAGGGCGGCCAGTCCAATCCCACCTACAAGCTGATCACCCCGGGACGCAGCTACGTGATGCGCTCCAAGCCCGGCCCCGTGGCCAAGCTGCTGCCCTCGGCCCATGCCATCGAGCGCGAGTTCCGCGTGATGAAGGGCCTGGCCGGCACCGACGTGCCCGTGCCCCACATGTATGCGCTGTGCGAGGACGAGTCCATCATCGGCCGTGCCTTCTACATCATGGAGTGCATGGAAGGCCGCGTGCTCTGGGACCAGTCCCTGCCCGGCATGGAGCCGGCCCAGCGCGCCGCCATCTACGACGAGATGAACCGCGTGATCTCGGCCCTGCACACCGTGGACTTCGCTGCCCAGGGCCTGGCCGACTACGGCAAGAGCGGCAACTACTTCGAGCGCCAGATCGGCCGCTGGAGCAAGCAGTACGTGGCCTCGGTCACCCAGCCCATCCCCGAGATGGACCAGCTCATGCAGTGGCTGCCCGCCCACATGCCGGCCAGCGCGCTGGATGCCTCGCGCGTGTCCATCGTGCACGGCGACTTCCGCCTGGACAACCTGATGTTCCACCCCACCGAGCCGCGCGTCATCGCCGTGCTGGACTGGGAGCTGTCCACCTTGGGCCACCCGCTGGCCGACTTCAGCTACCACTGCATGAGCTGGCACATCCCCGCCACGCTGGGCCGGGGCATCGCAGGCAAGGACCTGGCGGCCCTGGGCATTCCGGGCGAAGAGGAATACATCCGCCGCTACTGCGAGCGCACGGGCCTCAAGGACGTGGACACGCTGCGCGCCGACTGGAACTTCTACATGGCCTACAACATGTTCCGCATCGCGGCCATCCTGCAGGGCATTGCCAAGCGCGTGGAGGCCGGCACGGCCTCCAGCGCCCAGGCCAAGGCCTCCGGCGACACCGCCCGGCCCATGGCCGAGCTGGCCTGGTCCTTCGCCCAGCGCAGCTGAGCCATTTAGACCGCCCCCATCACTCACCGATCACCCCGTTTCCACCACAAGCGACAAGCCAAGAGAAGGAGCGCATCCATGGACTTTGAATATTCGCCCAAGACCAAGGACCTGCAGGAACGCCTGCTGAAGTTCATGGACGAGCACATCTATCCCGGCGAAAAGGACTATGCCGCCGAGATGGAAGCCAACACCGCCGCAGGCAAGCGCTGGACGCCGCTGCAGACCATCGAGAAGCTCAAGGTCAAGGCCCGGGAGCAAGGCCTGTGGAACCTGTTCCTGCCCGTGGACAGCGCCGAGGCCGCAGGCTACAAGGGCGGCGGCCTGACCAACCAGGAATACGCGCCGCTGGCCGAGATCATGGGCCGCGTGCCATGGTCCAGCGAGGTGTTCAACTGCTCTGCGCCCGACACCGGCAACATGGAGACCATTGCGCGCTACGGCAGCACCGAACTCAAGGAGCGCTGGCTCAAGCCGCTGCTGGACGGCAAGATCCGCTCGGCCTTCGCCATGACCGAGCCCGAGGTGGCCTCCTCCGACGCCACCAACATCTGCACCCGCATCGAGCGCCAGGGCGACGAGTACGTGATCAACGGCCACAAGTGGTGGATCTCGGGTGCCGGCGATCCGCGCTGCCAGGTCTTCATCACCATGGGCAAGACCGACCCCGACGCGCCCAAGCACTCGCAGCAGAGCATGATCATCGTGCCCGGCGACGCGCCCGGCATCCGCATCGTGCGCCCGCTCAACGTCATGGGCTATGACGACGCGCCGCACGGCCACATGGAGATGTACTTCGAGAACGTGCGCGTGCCCGTGGGCAACATCCTGCTGGGCGAGGGCCGTGGCTTCGAGATCGCCCAGGGCCGCCTTGGCCCCGGCCGCATCCACCACTGCATGCGCCTGATCGGCCTGGCCGAGCGCGCGCTGGAGCTGATGTGCAAGCGCGCCAGCTCGCGCATCGCCTTCGGCAAGAGCGTGGCGCAGCAGACCGTGACGCAGGAACGCATCGCCGAGGCACGCTGCCGCATCGACATGGCGCGCCTGCTCACGCTCAAGGCCGCCTGGCTGATGGACATCGCCGGCAACAAGGTGGCACGCAGCGAGATCGCCATGATCAAGGTGGTGGCCCCCAGCATGGCCTGCCAGGTCATCGACTGGGCCATGCAGGTGCACGGCGGCGGCGGCA
Source organism: Delftia sp. 11MD (assembly GCF_050907895.1). Taxonomy (NCBI): domain Bacteria; kingdom Pseudomonadati; phylum Pseudomonadota; class Betaproteobacteria; order Burkholderiales; family Comamonadaceae; genus Delftia; species Delftia sp. 11MD. The sequence goes on from NZ_CP194333.1 coordinate 3,695,436, forward strand.
TGAGCGACGACTTCCCGCTGGCCAGCGCCTACGCCCACGCGCGCACGCTGCGCTTTGCCGACGGCCCGGACGAGGTGCACCGCAACGCCATCGCCAAGTGGGAGCTGGGCAAGTACGGCGCCTACGGCAAGGATGCCGGCGTGCCCATCACGCGCGGCAGCTGAGCAGGCTTCAAGCCTGAGGCCTCAGGCCGCACACCCGGCAGGACCGGGTGGCGGCCCTGGCCCTGCCCTCTCAGCCAGGTGGCAATGCCCCCTGGCTTTTTTGTGCCTGCCTTTCCGGCATTTCAGCGCCCATGGCAGGCGCCTCCCACCCCCCGCCCAGCGCCCGGTACAGCGCCACGCGCGCCTGCAGCTGCAGCAGGCGCTGCAGCACGGCATCGTCCTGGGCCGCGTACAGCGTGGTCTGGGCCTGCAGCAGGGACAGCAGGCTTTCCGCCCCGGCCTTGTAGCGCAGCTCGGCCAGCGACACGGCCTGGCGGGCCTGGGCCAGCACCTCGGCCTGGGCCTCGGCCTGGGCCTTCAGGCCGTGGACGGCGTTGAGCGCCAGGTCCACATCGCCATAGGCCGCGACGATGGACTTGTAATAGCCGGCCAGCAGTTCTTCGCGCCGGGCCTGGGCGCCATCGCGCTCGGCCGCCAGACGGCCGCCGTCGAAGATGGGGCCGGCCAGTCCGGCCAGCAGCGAATACACGGGCTCGCGCAGCCAGTCGCTGGCGCGCCCAGCGCTGGTGCCTGCACTGCCCGTAAGGGTCAGCCGGGGCCACAGCGCTACGCGGGCCGCCTGCAGGTTGGCGCTGGCGGCGGTCAGTTGCGCCTCAGCACTGGCAATGTCAGGGCGGCGCTGCAGCAGCTGCGTGGGCAGGCCTGCGCCGATCTCGGGCAGCTGCAGGGCCTGCAGCGAATCCGTGGCCAGCGCGGGGCGGCGGGCCTGGCCCAGCAGCACGGCCAGCGTGGCATCGGCATCCTCGCCCTGGCGGCGCAGCGTGGCCAGGGCCTGGCGCTGGCTGGCCACCAGGCCGCGCTGCTGGGCCAGCTCCAGCTGGGTGGCGGCGCCTGCGCGCGCGCGGGACTCCACCAGGCCCAGCAGCCGCTCGGCATTGGCCACGTTGCGCGCCGCAATGGCCTGGCGCTCACGCAGCGCCACGGCCTGCAGCCAGCCATGGGCCACCTGGGCGGTGACCGTGAGGCGCACCGTGTCCTGGTCGAACCGGCTGGCCTGCCAGGCCGCCGCCGCCGCATCGCGCGTGGCGCGGTTGCGGCCCCAGAAGTCCACCTCATACGAGGCCGTCAGCGCGGCGCCGTAGACGCTGGCCTGCCCGCCCGCCACCTGTGCATGGTTCATGCGCTGGGCGCGCAGCTCGCCGCTGAGCGACGGCAGCAGCGCCGCGCCTGACTGGCGCGTGGCCGCCTCGGCCTGGCGCACGCGGGCCATGGCGGCAGCCATGTCCAGGCTCTGGTCCTGGGCGGCCTGCACCACGCCGCCCAGCTCCGCGCTGCCAAAGGCCTGCCACCACTGCGGTGAAACATAGGCAGGGACGGCTTCGCCCTGCTGCTTCCAGGAAGCGGCCAGCGCAGGAGCTGTCCTGTCCGGCATCGTCTGCTGCGCGGCACAGCCGCCCAGTGCCGCGAGGGCCAGGGCCATGCAGCCCAGGCGCGCATTTCCCAGCGTCTTGTCGTTCATGTCTTTCATCTCACTCTCCCGCCAGCGCGCGCACCGGGTCCAGCCGCGCCGCCGTCTTGGCAGGCATGTAGCCGAACACCAGGCCCGTCACCACGGCGCAGGCAAAGGCGCCCAGCATGGCGCGCACCGAAAACACCACGGGCACGCCCGCCACGATGAGCACCACGCCCACGGCCAGCCCGGCCAGCAGGCCCACCGTGCCGCCCACGAAGGTGACCAGGCTGGCCTCGGTCAGGAACTGGCGCAGGATGTCGCGCTGGCGCGCGCCCGTGGCCATGCGGATGCCGATCTCGCGCGTGCGCTCGCGCACCGTCATCAGCATCACGTTCATCACGCCGATGCCGCCCACCACCAGGGAGACGGCAGCAATCAGGCCCAGCATCACCGCCATGCTCTGGCGCGTGGCCGCCTCGGCCTGGATGCGCGCGGCCGCGTTGCCGATGCCGAAGTCCTCGCGCCCGCCGTGGCGCGCCAGCAGCAGCTTGCGCATGGCCTCCTCCGCCTCGTGCACCACGTCGGAGGACATGGCCTCGATCACCACATAGTCGGGCTGGGTCTGCGACTGGTAGACGCGCGCCCGGCCCGAGCGGTAGGGAATGAAGACCATGTCGTCATAGTTCTGCGCGCCCGAGTCCGCGCCGCGCTCGCTCATCACGCCGATGACCTCGAAGGCCGATGTGCCGATGATCAGCTGGCGGCCCAGCGGGTTGGGCGTGTCGGGGAAGAAATGCTGGTGCGCCTTGTGGCCCAGGACCACCAGGGGCGCCAGGTCGCGGTCCTCGGCCTCGGTGTAGTAGCGGCCCTGGGCCACCTTCCAGTGGTGCACCAGGGGCATCTCCTCGCTGGCCGCGAACACGTAGATCTGCTTGTCGGCCTTGCCGTAGCGCACGGTGATGGGGTCGCCGATCACGGGCATGACGCGCCGTATCTCGGGCAGTTCGCGCACGGCGGCCAGGTCTTCCTCGGTCATCTGCCCGGCCGGCCCGCCCGTGGCCGGCGGCTTGCTGCCCATGTAGAGGATGGCCGTGCCCATGGTCCCCATCTGCTCGACCACCTTGCGCCGCGCGCCCTCGCCAATGGCCAGCATCACAATCACCGAGGCCACGCCGATGACGATGCCCAGCAAGGTCAGGCTGGTGCGCACGCGGTTCATGCGCATGCCGCGCCAGGCGCTGCGCGCGGCCTCGAACAGCTCGGCCAGCCAGGGCGCGCCGACGCTGCCGCGCTGCGGCGTGAGCGGCAGGGCAGCGGCGCCCGCATTCGCCGCATTCGCCGCATTTGCCGCATTCACCGCATTCACCGCGTTGGCGGCATCGTCGCGCCGGCTGTCGCTGGTGATGCGGCCATCGCTGATCTCGATCACGCGGCGCGCCTGGGAGGCCACCGCGCGGTCGTGGGTGATGAGGATGATGGTGTGGCCCGCATCGGCCAGCTCTCGCAGCAGGGCCATGACCTCGGCGCCGCTGTGCGAGTCCAGCGCGCCCGTGGGTTCGTCGGCCAGGATGATCTGGCCGCCGTTCATCAGCGCGCGCGCAATCGACACGCGCTGCTGCTGCCCGCCCGACAGCTGGTTGGGCCGGTTGCCCAGGCGCGAGCCCAGGCCCAGGCGCTCCAGCAGCGCTCGGGCGCGCCGCACGCGCTCTTCCTTGGGCAGGCCCGCGTAGATGGCGGGCATTTCCACGTTCTCGCTGGCGCTTTCGCTGGCTATCAGGTGGTAGCCCTGGAAGACGAAGCCGAAGGCCTCGCGCCGCAGCCAGGCCAGCGCATCCGAGTCCAGCGTGGCCACGTCCTGGCCCTGGAAGTGGTAGCTGCCCTCGCTGGGCCGGTCCAGGCAGCCCAGGATGTTCATCAGCGTGGACTTGCCCGAGCCCGAGCTGCCCACCACGGCCACGAACTCGCCCGCGCGTATCTCCAGATCGATGCCGTGCAGCACGGTGACGGCGGGCTGGCCGCTGTCGCCGCCGCCGTAGTGCTTGGTGATGCCGCGCAGCTCTATCAACGGTGCGGTCAGCGGCGCGCCGGCCTGCATGCCCTGCGCCATCACCATTGCAGCCACCGCGGGCCACGGTCCAGAGGCGTCTCGCCGACGATGACGCGCTCGCCTTCCTTCAGGCCCTCCAGCACCTCGGCCTGGTGGCGGCTGCGCACGCCCAGGCGCACGGTGCGCTGCTCGGGCTGACCCTTGGCGTCCAGCACGCGCACGGTCTGCGTGCTGCCTGCCTTCTCGGCCGTCTCTGCCTTCTCTGCCTTTTCCGCCTTGCCAGTCGTTCCCGCCTTGTCGGCCACGGCCATCAGCGGCACGGTGAGTGCCTGCGCGGCCTGGCCGGTGACGAAGACCACCTGGGCCGTCATCTGGGGCATCAGCTCGGCGTCCTCGTTGTCCACATCGAACAGCACGGTATAGGCCACGGCCTTGGTGGCGGGCGCAGGCGCCTGGCCCGCATTGCCGCCGGCCGGCGCCTGGCTGGTAGAGGGCGAAGGCAGCACCTGGCGCACCTTGCTGGACCAGCGCCGGGGCCTGGCCTGGTCGGCGCCGCCCAGCGTGGTGAAGTACACCGGCATGTCGTCGCGCACGCGGCGCACGTCGGCCTCGGACACTTCGGTCCACACCGTCATGGCCGACAGGTCGGCAATGCGCAGGATGTTGGGCGTCTGGTAGGTGGCGTTCAGCGTCTGGCCCTCGCGCGCCTCCACCGACACCACGGTGCCCGCCATGGGCGCGTAGATGCGCGTATAGCCCAGGCGCGCCTCGTCGGCCTTGAGCGTGGCCTGGGTCTGGTCGATCTGGGCCTTCAGATGCTCCATGCGGGCGCCGGCGGCGGCCAGGTTGGCTTCTGCGGTCTGCAGGTCTTCCTCGCGCGTGGCCCCGTCGCGGGCCAGCTGGCGCTGGCGCGTGAGCTGCTGCTCGGCCAGCTTGCGCAGCGCCTGCTGCTCGGCCAGCTGGGCGCGCAGGCCGGCCAGCGAGGCACGCCCCGCATCCACCGTGGCGCGCTGCACGCTGGGGTCGATCTCCACCAGCAGCGCGCCCTTCTCCACCTGGGCGCCGGGCTCCACGCGCAGCCGGGTGACCTGGCCCGACACCTGGGCGCCCACGTCCACATAGCGGCGTGGCTGCAGCGTGCCGATGGCCGTGACGGTGGACTCGATATCGGTGCGTGCCACGGTCTCGGTCTGATAGGCCACGGCAGGCCGGCTGGACCACCAGGCGGCCGCGCCCCCGGCCGCCGCCAACAGGACCACCGCCACGGCGATGGCTTTCCAGCGTTGCTGCGTGCGCGTCATGCTTGCCTCCCGACCACACACACCCCGAACTGGAACGAAAGCAGGAAACTCATCTGAAAAACCCCGTAATGCCGAAACTGAAAACAATCCACGCCAAATCCGCCACGGCAAGCACGCCAGCCAACCAGGCCAGCCGCGCCGCCCAGCGCGCATGGGCGCTGATCAGGGCCACGGCCATCAGCGCGCCGGCGGACACAAAGCCCAGCCAGGCCACCGTGCCCACCGTGCCGCCCCAGCCCGAGACAACGGGCACAAGGGCCAGCGCCAGCAGCGCCGTGCCCAGGCCGCGCAACTGCGGGCCACGGCGGGCCGGCAGCTCGCGCGCGCCGGTCAATTGTTCGTAGTGGCGGTCCATGGCAAAGGCCAGGGCCACCATGCCTGCAAAGGCCAGGGCCAGTGCGGCCAGGGATGCGTGCAACGTGCTCATGCCTGCACCTCCGACGGGCCGGCCACGGCGGCCTGCCCCTTGGCCGTCCTTGCCTTGGCGGCGGCACCCGCGCCGCGCCGCGCCAGCCAGCGCCAGGCCCAGGCGGCCGCCAGCCCCGTGGCCAGGCAGAACAGCTCCACCCCGGCGCTTTCCCAGTCGCCCTCCAGCATGTGGGCCGACAGCGGCTCGCCCACGGTGATCCAGTTGAGCAGCGGCAGCAGCAGGCACAGCATGGCCAGCAGGCCCATCTGCTGGCGCCAGGCCGTGGCTGGCGCGCAGGCCAGCGCATGCACCAGCGCCAGGCCCCACAGCCCGAAGAACACGGCCAGCTCCCAGTCATCGCGGTGCGCCAGGCCGACGGGCACCAGGCGGTTGGCCCACAGGTAGCCGATGCAGCCCAGGCCCAGCCCGGCGATGGCCGCCACGTTCAGGCCCTCGATCAGCCGGTACACGCGCGCCGTGGCGCTGCCGAACTCGCCCTGGTGGCGGCTGCGGCGCTTGACCATGAAGAGGATGGCGCCCGTGGCCATCATGGCCGCGCCCGCCAGGCCGCACAGAAAGTACAGCCACTTCATGGCCAGCCCGCCGAACTTGACCATGTGCAGCCCGCCCATGACCGCCTGGGCCAGCGAGGGGGCGCCGCCGTCGGCACCGCCGGGCAGGCGTACCTGCAGCACCTCGCCCGTGGCGGCGGAGAACATGGCCATGCCCGAATTGGGGCTCAGGCGCTGATGCGCACGGTCATCGCTGTTCCAGCCGTAGACGCCGATGCGTGCCGAGGCATCGCCGGGATGGTCGATGACCACCGCGCGCACCGCCTGGCCCATCAGCTCCTGGCCGCGCCGTGCAAAGGGCTCCAGATCGGGCACCGCCAGGGGCTTGCCGGACAGCGCGGGCGGCCCGGCCTCGTTCATGTCGGCGATGAAGGCCGTGCGGGCGGCCTGGTCCGTGCCATAGACCGTCCAGACGCCAACGGGCATGAAGCTCAGGCTGGAGATGGCGATGCCGGTGTAGGCAATCATGAACTGGAAGGGCAGCGTCAGCACCGCCACGGCGTTGTGCGCGTCCAGCCAGCTGCGCTGGCCCTTGCGTGCGCGAAAGGTGAAGAAGTCCTTGAAGATGCGCTTGTGCGTGATCACGCCGCTGACCAGGGCCACCAGCATGGCCATGGCGGCAATGCCGATCACCCACAGCCCCACCTGCCCTGCATGCAGTTCATAGTGGAAGTCCACGAAATGGTTGCCGCCCATGGTGGCGCGCGCGGCACCGTGGCCATGGCCGTGGCCGGCCCCCATTTCCTCGCCCGTGGCGGTGTCCAGCTCGGCATCGGCGTACTGGCGGTTGGCGTCGAACCAGTAGACACGCAGGTCGCCGCCGCCCTTGTCGTCGGACGGCCAGATCTCCCACATCTGCGCGCCCTGGTGGTGCTTTTGCATGTAGGCCGCGCCCCAGGCCAGGCGCTGGCCCAGGTCCGCACCCTGCCCGGCCGGTGCGGCGGCGCGCGCTGCCGCCTCGGCCGCCTCCTCGGCATGGTGCTCGGGCGTCATCCAGTGCGTGATGGCTTCCTGGAACACGGCCAGCGAACCCGTGAGGAACACCGCGAACAGCAGCCACGAAAACCACAGCCCGCACCAGGTATGCAGCCAGGCCTGGGCCTGGCGGAAACCGCCCGTGGCAGCGCCGCTGCCGGGGACCTTGCTGATCTGCGCCTTTGCCATCTCAGCCTCCCGCGCCATTGCGCGCCAGCAGCAGCGCGGCGCTGCCCATCAGGGCCGCAGGCACCAGCAACCCCAGCCAGACCCGGCCCGCCGAAACCGGCGAGAACGCCCAGATCACCGCCAGCGCGTGCAGCGCAAAGCTCCACTGCATGCCGGCGATCACGGCATCGACACGCGCGCCGGGCAACGCAGCGGCCAGGAAGGCCGCCAGCGCACTGGCCAGCGCATAGCCGCCGAAGACGGCGGCCAGCAGGCGGGACAGGACAAGCAGGCCCGGATGGGTGGGTTTGGCGGAATGGCCGGATTGGCCGGATTGGCCGGAATGGGAGAGGGACATGTAGTGGGTTGTTCAGAAAAGCGGCAATGCAAATGCCGAAAGCAATGGCCGTGACGGCCCTCCTGATACATGACAAACGAGATTGAAAAAAAGGCCAGCCGCAATGGACAGCGGCCTGGGTGGTTGCCGGCCTACGCCCGGTGTTGCTGTGCCCGCCCGCAGGCCGGCATGGGGCTGGCGCTCACCCTGCACGCGGAGTGCGGTGAAGGAGGCGGACAAATCCATGGGGCTGGATCATAACCGCGCAAAGAAGAATCATTCTCAATAAACGCAATGCATGCCGGGCTCTTTCAGCGGTTCCTGGGCCATCCCTGAAAGGGCGCGATTGCAAGGTGCGACGGGCCGCGAAGCGACTTTGCGCACGCCGCACGCGCTATCATCCGCACCAGCCCCCTGTCCCGGGGCCGGTGCTTCAAAACACCCATTTAGTAAGCGGTGCTGCCTCCCCGAAAGCGAGGCCTTATCACGTCTGGATTCCGGGCTGTGGACGCTCGTCCACGCCCCTGCGGTTTCGGGCGGGATGGGGCTACCCGTAAGGGCGTCCGCACATCTTGCTGTGTGTTTTGAACATCCCGTCCACCTGTTTCGTGCTTCAAAACGCGGAGTCGGTGGTTTCAGTCTCAGTAAGGAGCACGGAAACATGACTGCCGTTTCTCTGGCACTCGCCTGCGCGCCCTCTTTTGGCGCCGCCCTTTCCACACGGAGGTCCCAGGCATGAACCCCGCCCAGCCCAAATCCGCCACGGACAGCCACAGCACCCGGCAACTGTCCAATGCCCTCACCCAGGTGGACCATCTCGTGCAGCAAGGCTGTGCAGAAATCTCCTCCATCGCCCAGCTCGCCCTGGCATGGCTGGAGACGCCCAAGGGCCATCGCCACATGGACGTGGTGGCCCGCGCCCTGCAAAGCATCCGCGACAGCGCCGAGACGCTGGCCGACTACGCCGGCACCGAGGCCCAGGCCATGGGCTGCGGGTTTGAAGACGCGGCCGAGATGCGCCGCGCCGAAGCGGCCGAGGCAGCCGCCAAAGCCATGGCGCAACTGCTCGACTGCCGCACCCATGAGCCGGTGCGCCCGCAGGGCTGAGGCATGGCCATGGACAAGGACATCCCCAGAACACAGCCCCCCAGCCTGCACCAGTTGACCAGCGCCATCACCGAGATCCACGGCAGCGTGCAGGAAAACTGCACCGAGATCTCGGCCCTGGCGCAACTGGCCCTGGCGGCAGTGCATGCACCGCAGGAGCACCAAAGCCAGCAGGCCCTGGCCCATGCGCTGCGCGCCATCCGCGACAGCGCCGACCTGCTGGCCGGCCATGTGAAGGTGGAGGCCCGGCGCGTGGTGTAGCCCCATCCGCAGCCTACCCCGCGATGACTCTGCAAGGCCGCTGGCTCCGCAATGGGCGCCAGCGGCCTGCACCGCCGTCCTCAGCTGCTGCCGCGCCAACTCCACCCCATCCTCACAGGGAAAGCTTCACCACTTGTAGTTCAGCACCGCCATGGCCTGGCGCGGCGTGCCGAACTGGCCCTGGCCGTCGATGTTGACGTAGTACTTCTTGTTGAAGAGGTTGTTCAGGTTCAGCTGCAGCGAGAGCCTGGGGCTGAAGGCATAGCGCGCCATGAGGCTGGCGGTGGCGAAGGATTTCTGCTCGAAGACCAGGTCATTGCCCGCCACGAAGACGCTGGCGCGGGTGCGGCTTTGCCATTGCAGGCCGCCGCCCACGGTGAGCTGATTCCATCCACCGGGCAGGCGGTAGGAAGTGAACAGCTGGGCCTGGGTCTTGGGCGCCCAGGCGTTGATGGACAGGCCCTGGGCGTCACGCGCGACGGTGTGGGCAATGCCGGCCGACAGGTTCCAGCCCGTGGCCAGCTCGCCCGAGACCTGGGCCTCGAAGCCCTTGCTGGTCACGCCCTTGGCGCCGTAGTAGGCGAAGTCGGTGGTGCCGGGCACGACCTGGCCTTCGTCCAGCTGGGCCACGTTGTCCTGCTGGATGCGGAAGACGGACAGCGAGCTGTTGAGCCTGCCGTTGAGGTGCTCGCCCTTGATGCCGATCTCGAAGCTCTTGCCTGCCACGGGGTCCAGGTAGCTGCCGCCACGGTCGCGGTAGTTCTGGGGCTGGAAGATATCGGTGTAGCTGGCATAGGCCGAGAAGCCTTCGCTCAGGTCCAGGACGACGCCGGCATAGGGGATGAAGACATCGTGCGAGCGGTTCTCGCTCAGGCTGCGCACCTTCCAGCTGCTCTGGCGCCCGCCCACGATGAGCTTGACCGGATCGGCCAGCGACAGGCGCAGCGCGCCGTACAGCGCGTCCTGGCGCGTGTGGTCCAGGCTGCTGGTGGTCAGCGGCCCCCAGGTGGGCTCGGCATAGGAGCCGTCCCATTGGTAGTAGTTGCCCACGTCCTGCAGGGGGCTGGTGCGCGCATGGCCGGCCTTGTGCTCGCGGGCACGGCTGCTGGTCAGGCCCACCACGGCCTCATGGCGGCGCCCGCCCAGTTCCCAGCCGCCCGTCACCTGCAGGTCGGCGCTGTTTTGCTGGAAGCTGTATTCGGAGTAGTTGGGCAGGGCCGCCATGCCCAGGCCGGTGGTGATGTCGGGCTGGCGCATGAGGTACAGCAGCTTGGCGTCGTAGGCGCTGTCGCGGTGCACGAAGTTGGCCTTGAGCTTCCAGTCGTTGCCGAAGCGGTGCTGCAGGTTGGCGAAGATGCTTTTGTTGGTGCTGTTCCAGCGCGTCCAGTTCGCAGCTGTGGTCTTGGAGGTGCTCCAGTCGGCCGGCATGCCGTTCGTGAAGACCAGCGGCAGGCCGCCCCAGGTCGAGCCGGTGGGCCGGTTGGCCTGGTAGTCGGCGCCCACGCTGAGCGTGGTGTCGGGCGTGAGGTCGGCATCGATCACGCCGTAGAAGACCTGCTTGCGCGCGTGGTAGAGATCCACATGGGAGTCGCGCTCTTCGGCCATGCCGGCGACGCGTGCGCGGATGCGGCCGTCCTGCGTCAGCGGCATGGACAGGTCCACCGTGCCGCGATGGTGGTTCCACGAGCCCACGCTGGCCGAGGCCGAGCCCGTGAACACCTTGCTGTTGGCGTGCTTGCGCACCATGTTGATGGAGGCCGACGGATTGCCCGCGCCCGTGAGCAGCCCCGTGGCGCCGCGCACCACTTCGACGCGGTCATAGATGGTGGTGTCGTTGCCCGATTCGCCGTAGAACGACAGGCCGATGGAGGTGGGCACGCCGTCGTACTGCAGGTTGTCCACGTAGAAGCCGCGCGAGTAGAAGTCCGAGCGGTCGCTGTCCGAGCTGACGACATGGATGCCGGTGACGCTGCGCATGGCGTCGTTGAGCGAGAGCAGGCCCTGGTCCTCGATCTGCTGGCGCGTGAGCACGCTGACGGACTGCGGCGTGTCGCGCAGCGACAGGCTCAGGCCCGTGGCCGCCGCCGTGGCCGGCGTGGTGTAGGAGCCCGAGCCTTCGGTGGTGGGGCTGGCCTGGGCCGAGGCCGTGACCAGCACGGTCCTGAGTGTCTGGGAGGACGGCGCGCCTGCCGCACCCGCAGCACCCGCCGCGCCGGAGGTGGCAGGCACCACGGGCATCTCGCGCAGGGTGTAGCCGCCGCCGGCCGAGCGCACGGCCGCCAGCGGCGTGCCCAGCAAGGCGCGGTCCAGCGCCTGCTCCACGGTGAAGCGCCCGTTCACGCCGCCGCTGCGCAGCCCTTCGGTGACGGCCGAGCCGAAGGTGACCAGCACGCCGGCCTCGCGCCCGAGCTGGTTGAGCACGCTTTCGAGCGGGCCGGCGGCAATGTCGTACTGGCGTTGCTGCGAAGCACCGGCAGCCGGCTGCGCCCAGGCCTGTGCCGGAGCCAGGGCGCCTGCGGCAGCCAGCCCCGCCAGCGTGCCAGCGCACAGCACCTGCAGCGCCAGCGCCACCGGACGTAACGCCGGGGCCGCCTGGGATGGGCGGACAGTGGGGGCGGCAGCCTGCCGCATGGAGTTCTGGCGCATGGTCTGAGGGCGCATGGAAAGGCCTTGTTGCAATGGTTGTAGAGAAGCGTTGGCGCACGCTGCGGTGCGCTCCTGTCTCTGTTGACAGCCATCGCCGGCAAATCAGCTCAAATTTTTTTCAAAAGAGAGGCGAAGGCCTTCATGCCTTGTGCGGCGCCGCAGGCCGCACCATCACCCAGTAGCGCGAGAAGGAATGGATTTCCACGGGCAGCGAGGAAGTCAGCGCGGCCAGCACGCGGTCGGTGTCGGCCAGCGGATAGGCGCCGGAGACGTGCAGGCCGGCCACGGCCGGGTCGCAGCCCAGGCGCCCGCGCCGGTAGCGGCCCAGCTCGGCCAGGAAATCCTTGAGCCGCATGCGCGAGGCCACCAGCATGCCTTCGGCCCAGGCGCTGGCCGCCGTGTCCAGCGCGCCGGAGTGCACGGCCTGCTGGGCCGTGAACGTGCCCTGCTCTCGCGCAGCTATGCGCTGCGCGGCATGCGGGGCATGCGCGGGCCGCAGTTGCACGGCGCCTTGCAGCACGCCCACTTCGATGCCGGACGCGCGCTCGCGCACCGTGAAGCGCGTGCCCAGGGCCTGGACGGCGCCCATGGCGGTCTGCACGATGAAGGGACGGTGCAGGCTGTCCGGCGCGGTCTGCACGAGGATTTCGCCACGCACCAGCTCCAGCACGCGCTCGGCCGCGCCGTAGCGCAGGTTGAGGGCGCTGCCGGTGTTGAGCACCACGCTGCCGCCATCGGGCAGCGGCAGCCGGCGCTGCTCTCCCACGGCAGCCACCTGGTCGGCCGTCCAGCCGCGCCAGGCCTGCGAGCGCACGACAGCTGCGGAGCCTGCGCCCGAGACCAGCAACACGGCCAGCGCCTGCACCGCACGACGCCTGCCGGCCGAGCCGGGTGCGGCCAATGCGGCCCGCGCCAGCGGCATGGGGATGCCGGCCATCTGGCTGCCCATGGATTCGATGCGCTGCCAGGCGGCCTCATGCTCGGGGCTGGCCGCACGCCAGCGCTGCAGGCCATCGTGCTGCCGGGCCTGGGCCTGGCCGGAGTTCAGTTGCAGCCACCATTGCACGGCCTGGCGGGCCACTTCGGCAGAAATGGGGGAAGAAGCGGAAGGGAACGCCTGCATGCCGCCTACTCCGGGAAGAAGCAGCGCATGGCCGCCTTGGCCAGATGCCGCTTGACGGTGGAGACGGAAATCCCCAGCTCGGCCGCGATCTCGCCATGGCCGAGCCCTTCGAGCTGGGCCAGCAGGAAGGCCTGCTTGGCCAGCGCGGGCAGGCGGCCCAGGCGCCGATCTATCTCCACCAGGGTCTCCAGCACCATGAGCCGGACCTCGGGCGGCGGCGCCACGGGCTCGGGCATGGCGGCCAGGGCATCGAGATAGGCCTGCTCGATGGCGCGGCGGCGCACCTGGTTGATCAGCAGGTTGCGGGCAATGGTGGTCAGGTAGGCGCGCGGCTCCTGGAGCTGGTCCAGCCCCTTGGCGCCCAGCACCTTGAGGAAGGTGCTCTGCGCCAGATCGGCCGCGTCGAAGGCATTGCCCACCTTCTTGCGCAGCCAGCCCTGCAGCCAGCCGTGGTGGGCCAGGTACAGGGCTGTGACTTCTCGGTGCTGGGGGGCGGAGGCGGATGGCATGGCAGGTCCCGATTCCCTTGAGGGCGGGGCCCGCAATCAAACAAGAATCATTCTTATTCGATTGTATCCATGCCAACCTGTCTCTGTTTCAGAAGCGGTAGCGCGCCGTCAGCAGCACATTGCGCGGCGCCCCGAAATGGTTGTTGTCCTGGGTGCTGCCAATGGCCTGGTAGTAGTACTTGTCCGTGAGGTTGTTGACGTTCAGCCGTATATCCAGCTGCCGGCTGAATTGGTAGCTCGCCATGAGGTCCACCAGCGTATAGCCCCCCTGACGCACGCCGTAGCCGGCCGAGCGGGTCTCGCTGCGCGTGCGCACGGATCCGCCCAGGGACCAGCGCTGCCAGGCGCCCGGCAGCTGGTAGCGGGCCGACAGCTTGAGCAGATGGCGCGGGGTCTGGGTGTCATAGGGCGTGCCGGCCTTGGCGACGTCCGAGTCGCGGACATGCTGCGCCCTGTTGTAGGTGTAGCCGGCCATCAGTTGCAGGGACGGCGTGACGGCACCCGCCACCTCGAACTCCACCCCCCTGCTTCGCACCTCGCCGGTCTGCGCGTAGCAGGACGCCACAGCGGGACTGCACTGCGATTGCGGCAGTTGCAGCGGCAGATTCTTCTGGTTGATCTGGAACAGCGCCGCGCTGGCCTGCAGCCGGCCCTGGGCGTACTCGCCCTTGATGCCAAGCTCGAGGTTGCGTCCCGTCACCGGGTCCAGCAGCGCGCCGCTGGCGCCCTGATTGCTCTGGGGCTGGAACACGCTGGTCCAGCTGGCATAGGCGGAATGCCGGCTGTCCAGCGCATAGACCAGGCCAGCATAGGGCGTGATGCGGTCATGGACCCGGTACCTGCTGGAATCGCTCCATTCCCCCGAGCGCGTGAGCATGTCGTAGGAGTAGGAATCCACGCGCGCGCCCAGCAGCGCGGTCAGGGGCTGCGCGACGCTCAACCGCAGTGTTCCGTAGGCACCCAGCTGCCGCTGGTGGCCGCGCCGCGACCACAGGGTGTTGATGGCCGGCCGGGCAACGGAGCCCGGGTCCCAGGTCATGGGGTCCACGATCTGCTGGTAGTCCGACGGCCACCCGCCAGGCCCGTCGTCGTCGCTGTTTTGCCTCACGCTGGCGCCGAAGACCATTTCATGGGTGCGGCCCAACCATTGCCAGGGCCCCTGCGCGAAGGCGTCGAGACTGTATTGGGTCTTCTTGTAGGCATAGGCTCCCACGCCCTGGCCGAAGTCGGCGGAATCTTCCAGCGGATACAGGTAGGTCCCCAGCATGTCCATCTTCGCCTGCAGCACGCGTGCGGTCAGCTGGGTCTTCCAGCCGTTGCCCAGGCCATGCTCCAGTTCAGCGAAGAGGCTGGCGTTTTCCTTGTTCCAGTAGGCCCAGTCAGGCGTCACGCGCGCCGATCTCGGCAGCGGGTAGAAGCTGCCGTCACGCCGCGTGGGCAGGCCGTTCCAGTCGGCGCCGGGGTTGTCTTCCCTGTTGTAGTAGCCGCCCAGGCTCAGTCGCGTGCGCGGGGCGATATCGGCCTCCAGCGTGCCGTAGACCAGTTGGCGCTCATGGCGGTACGCCCGCTTGAAGGTGTCCGTATCCTGCAGGGCCACCACGGCGCGGCCGCGCAGCGTACCGGCCGCATTGAGCGGGCCGGATGCGTCGATTTCGCCGCGCAGGTTGTTCCAGGAGCCCAGGCTGCCCGTCAGCGAGACCTGAGGGGCATCCGTGGGGCGCTTGCGCACGAGGTTGATGGTGCCGGACGGATTGCCCGTGCCCGTCATCAGTCCGGCAGCGCCGCGCAGCACCTCCACGCGGTCGTACATGGCCATGGTGGCCAGGCCCTGCGTGTCGTAGTCGAAGGCCAGCGGCACGCCATCGGCCAGGAAAGAGTTGACCTCGAAGCCGCGCAGAAAGAACTGCGTGCGTTCGCCGCCTCCGATCTGGCGTGTGCTCAGGCCCGTGGCATCCAGGGCAACCTCCTCCAGCGACTGAAAACCGCGGTCCTCGATCTGCTCGCGCGTGATCACGCTCAGCGATTGCGGGGTCTCGCGCTGCGACAGGCCCAGCCGTGTCGCCGTGCTGCTGGGTCCGGTGGCGGCATAGCTGCCCGATCCTTGCGTCACGGCGCTGCGCTCGGCCTGCGCCGTGACCAGCACCTCGCCCAGCGCGGTGGCGCCTGCCGCCTGGAGGGCCTGGGTCGCCTGCCTGCGCAGCGTGTAGCTGCCGTCGCTGCGCGCCACCATGTCCAGGCCGCTGCCGGCCAGCAGGCGCTGCAGCGCCTGCTGCGGCGCGTAGTGGCCGGACAGGGCCGGGCTGGTCAGCCCTTCGGTCAGCGCAGGATCGAAGGACAGCGAAATGCCCGCCGCCGTGGCCACGCCGGCCAGCGTGCGGCCCAGCGGCCCAGGCGCGATCTGGTAGGTCTGGGCTGCGGGGGCCGGTTCGGCCGCCTGCACGGCGCCTGCGGCCAATGCCATGCCCAGCAGGGCCAGGCGGGCGGCATGCGCCAGGGGATGGAAGACGGGATGCGGCATGGGTAAGGCAGACATGGAAATCGGTCCTTGGAGGCGGTGAAGAAAGAAGCTCTTTCCCCGTTGCCAGCCGAGATCCGAAAAAGTGTCACCCTGCCTCGATTTTTTTAGTTCCTGGCGACGACGGTGATCCAGTAGCCGCGCATGCGCGTCTGCACGTCGACGGGATAGGTGGAGGCCAGCATGGTCAGCGTCCGGTCCGTATCGCCCAGCGGGAAGGAGCCGGACACGCGCAGCGCGCGCACCTCGGGCGCGCACTGCAGCAGGCCGGGGCGGTAGCGCGACAGTTCGGCGCAGAACGCGGCCAGCGGCATGGCGTCGGCCATCAGCATGCCGTGGGTCCAGGCCGTGGCCTCGGGCTGCAGGGGCTGGGGCGAGGTCACCTCCCCCGCTCGCAATACCGTTTGCTGACCGGCTTGAACGACCAGCGCCGGGCTGGCGGCGCCGCGCAGCGTGACCTCCACGGCGCCCTCGGTCACGGCCAGGCGCACGGGGCCGCCGTCCGCCCTGCCCCCTTCTTGCCGCACGGTGAAACGGGTGCCCAGCGCGCGCAGCCGGCCATGGGCGGTATCCACGACAAAGGGGCGGTGCGGCGTGGCGGTATCGGCCGCCGTTTCTATGGAAATCGCGCCCTGGCGCAAGGTGAGCAGGCGCAGTGCGCCATCAAACCGGATGTCCACCGCGCTGGCCGTGTCCAGCAGGAGGCGGCTGCCATCGGCCAGATGCTCGGTGCGGCGCTCGCCGGTGGCGGTGCGCAGGTCGGCGCCCCAGCCGCGCTGGTCCGCCGCATACCAGGCTTGCCAGGCCAGCCAGCCTGCAGGCGCCACGGCCAGCAGCGCGGCCAGCCGGGCCACGGCGGCGCGGCGCTGGGCGCGGTGGCTTCGGGGCCGGTCCAGCGCCGGCATGGCCAGCGCTGCAGGCAGGCCGCCCAACTTGCCCAGCAGCCGCTCGGCGCGTTCCCAGGCCAGGGCATGCTGTGGGTCGGCCTGGCGCCAGCGCTCGCAGGCGGCGCGGTCGGCGTCGGTGGCGCCGCTGTCGTGCAGGAGCATCAGCCATTCGGCGGCCTCGTCGAGCACGCGCGCTTGCAGGGGCGTCTCCATCACGCCATTGCAACCAGGCATTGGCGAAACGCCTGGGCCATGTAGCGCTTGACGCTGGTGAGCGAGACCTCCAGCTGCTGCGCGATGTCCTCGTACTTCATGCCGTCCAGCTGGGACAGCAAAAACGTGCGCCGCACGATGGGCGGCAGCGCGTCCAGCATGGCGTCTATCTCGTGCAGGGTCTCCAGTACCAGGGCGCGCTGCTCGGGCGAAGGCGCCACGGGCTCGGGCAAGGCGGCCAGGGCTTCGAGGTAGGCGCGCTCCAGCGCCTGGCGCTTGTACCAGTTGACGAGCACGCCCTTGGCCACCGTGGTCAGGTAGGCACGCGGCTCCTGCACACCGGCCAGGTCGCGCACGCCCAGGATGCGCACAAAGGTGTCCTGCGCCAGGTCCGCCGCATCCGCCCCGTTGCCCAACCTGCGGCGCAGCCAGCCCTGCAGCCAGCCATGGTGGGCGGCGTACAGGGAGGCGGCTTCTCGGTGCTGGGGGGTGGAGGCTGGGGCGGATGGCATGGTAGGACCCGATGGCTTGAAGGCGGGAGGCACCATCAAACAAGAATCATTCTCAAATCATTGTAACCAGCGGAATCACTTGCCTAAGAGTGCCATCAGGCGGACCATCCAAAGGCGAACAGTGGGAGCAAGTGCGACCAGAGTGGCTGACATCCAGCTGCTGCGCCGGATCGGTATCATTTAGAAACAATCAATCATCAGCTCAGCATCCATCAGGAGAGCGAACCATGTTCGAAACGCGGGTAGCAGGCACGGCAGGACAACAGGCGCTGTGGAGCACGCTGGACAAGGCCATGGCGCTGGCGGAATTTACGCCCGAAGGCCGGCTGATGCGCGCCAATGCCAATTACGAGGCCATCCTCGGCTATCCGGCCACCGGCATTGAAGGCCTGCTGCACAGCGATCTGTGCACGCAGGCCCAGGCCGACCCGGCCGCCTACGGTCAGTGGCGCCAGCGCTGGGGCGCGGGCGAGACGGTTTCGCGCGTGGGAGAGCACCGGCGCCGCGACGGAAGCACGTGCTGGCTGGAGGCCACCTATGCGCCCGTGCTCGATGCGGCCGGCGCCCTCAGCCATGTGCTGTGCATTGCCACCGATGTCTCGGCCCGCATGCTGGCCGACCGCCGGCGGCAGGAGCACATGCGGCGCCTGTCCCTGGTGGCAGACGCCACCGACGCGGCCGTGGTGATCGCCGATGGCAACTGGACCATCAGCTATGTGAATGCGGGCTTCAGCCGCATGTTCGGCTGGACCAGCGAGGAAGTGGTGGGCCGTGCGCCCATCGCCCTGCTGGTGCCCCATGCCTCGCCCGAGTTCACGGCCGCCTACCGTGCCGAGCTGGACGCGGGCAAGCCCGTGTACCGTGAGGAGATCCTGGTGGGCAAGGACGGCGAGCGCTACTGGGTCAGCGCCCAGGCCAATCCCGTGATGGGGCCGGACGGGCGGCTGCAGACCACGGTGACGGTGATCACCGACATTACCGAAGCCAAGATGCATGAGGTGCTGCAGCGGCGCGCCCTGGAGGCCATGGCCCGCGACCAGCCGCTGACCGAGGTGCTGGACCTGGTGTGCCGCGAGGTCGAGCGCATTGCGCCCGATATCGCGGTCTCGGTGCTGGAAGTCGATGACCAGAACCGCCTTCATCCGCTGGCCGCGCCCAGCCTGCCGGCCTCCTATTCGGCGGCGCTGGACGGCGTGCCCATCGGCCCCAATGTCGGCTCCTGCGGCGCGGCGGCCTTTCACAACCGGCCCGTGCTGGTGGGCGACATCGCCACCGACCCGCTGTGGGCCGACTACAAGCACCTCATCCTGCCGCTGGGGTATACGGCCTGCTGGTCCACGCCCATCTGCGGGCTGCAGGGCGGCGTGGCCGGCACCTTTGCCTTCTACTACCGCCATTTCAACCGGCCCGGCCCCGATCCCTTCCACCAGCGGCTGGTGGAGGCCTGCACCGACCTGTGCGCGCTGGCGCTGGAGCGCGAGCAGGCACGCCGCCGCATCCGGCAGCTGGCCTTCTACGACGGGCTGACCACCCTGCCCAACCGCAGCCTGCTGCTGGCCCAGGCCGAGCAGGCGCTGTCCGTGGCTTCGCACGAGGGCCACGAGCTGGCCGTGGTCTTCATCGACCTGGACCGTTTCAAGCAGGTCAACGATTCGCTGGGCCACCCGGCCGGCGACCGGCTGCTGTGCAGCGTGGCCCAGCGCATTCAGGCGGAGCTGCGCACGGGCGACATTGCCGGACGGCTGTCGGGCGACGAGTTCGTCATCGTGCTGCCACACTGCGGCGGTGCGCAGGCGGCCGAGGTGATAGAGCGGCTGCAGTCGGCACTTGGCGAGCCCTGCATGATCGACGACGTGTCCCTGGCCAGCACGGCCAGTTGCGGCATTGCCGTGTTTCCCGCCGACGGGCGCGACATGGAGACCCTGCTGCACCGCGCCGACATGGCCATGTACCAGGCCAAATCCGGCGGGCGCGGGCTCTACAGCTTCTTCAGCCCCGAGATGAACCGCCTGGCCCAGGAACGCCTGGTGCTGGAGACGGCGCTGCGCGATGCCCTGCGCAGCGGCGGCCTGCGACTGCACTACCAGCCCCAGCTCGACCTGAAGGACGGGCGCCTCTACGGCGTGGAGGCCCTGGCGCGCTGGAGCCATGCGGAATTCGGCGAGATCTCGCCCGCACGCTTCATTCCGCTGGCCGAGGAATGCGGCCTGATCGGCGAGCTGGGCACCTGGGCACTGCGCGAGGCCTGCCGCCAGCTGGGCGAGTGGCGCAGCCGGGGCATCGACGTGCCGGCCATGTCGGTCAACCTCTCGCCCACCAGCTTTCACAACCTGGACCTGCCGCGCATGATTGCCGACACGCTGGAGCACAACGCGCTCAAGCCGCAGGACCTCACGCTGGAGATCACCGAAAGCCTGCTGCTGGACACCAACCCGGGCACCATGCGCACGCTGCAGGCCGTGCATTCCCAGGGCGTGCGCCTGTCCATGGACGACTTCGGCACGGGCTACTCCAGCCTCAGCTACCTGCGGCGCCTGCCGGTCAGCGAGCTCAAGCTGGACCGCAGCTTCGTCGCCGACCTGGAGCACGACGAGGCCGCGCAGGCGCTGAGCAACGCCATCCTGGGCATAGGCCGCAGCCTGCACCTGACCGTGGTGGCCGAGGGCGTGGAGACGGCAGCGCAGAACACCATCCTGCGCGAACAGGGCTATCCGGTGGCACAGGGCTATCTGTTCTCGCGCCCGCTGCCGGCCGCTGATCTGGAGCGGTGGCTGCAGGCATCGAGCGCGCAGGCCGGCCTGACGACGGACGTGTGAGCGGACCAGGCCATGCGCGCGGAGACCTTGGCCGGCAAAAGTAACAATCCGCAATAAATATTCGGACTGGACCTATTTTTCCCTAAGCCTCGCCGGCAAGTGACCGATATCTGCGGCATGGCGGCGGCTGAGTGTCGGCCCCGCTGATCGCCACAGATCGCCACCGTTTCCGCCGACTCCCAGCCCCAGCCGCTCATCCGCTTCCGCTCTTCGCCATACGGCACTCCCCCACCATGATGTTTTTCCGCAATCTGAAGCTGGCCCCCAAGCTGCTGGCCTCCTTCATCGCCCTGCTGCTGCTGACCGCAGGCCTGGGCCTGTTCTCCGTGGTCCAGCTGGACCGCGTCAACCAGACCGCCACCGACCTGGCCCACCATTGGATGCCTGCCGAGCGCGTGCTCCTGGAGATGCGCTACCAGCTGCAGCGCTACCGCTCGCAGACCATGCAGCATGTGCTGGCCACCTCCATGGAAGAGATGGCCGTCTACGACAAGAACATGCCTGCGCTGTGGTCCGAGCTGCTGAAGAACCAGCAGGCCTTCGAGCGCTATGCCAATACGGCACGCGAGCGCGAGCTGATGGCCGGCATCAAGGACGACCTGGGCCAGTACGCGCAGCACACGGCAAAGATCGTGGACCTGTCCCACGCCCTGCGCACCGACGAGGCATCCGAGCTGCTGCGCGGCGATTCGGTCAAGACCAGCCGCGCCATCAACAGCAAGCTCGATGAACTGATCAAGCTCAACGCCCAAGGCATCGAAGATGCCAACCAGGCCGGTGACGACATCTTCACGGCTGCGCGCTGGTGGGTGATCGCCCTGCTGGTGGGCGCCGTGGTCTTCGGCCTGGCCATGGCCCTGCTGATCGCCCGCAGCGTGGCGCGCCCCCTGCAGCAGGCCGTGAGCCTGGCGCAGGCCGTGGCCGCAGGCGACCTGGGCAGCCGCATCGAGGTGCATGGCAAGGACGAGACCGGCCAGCTGCTGCTGGCCCTGCAGCACATGAACGAAAGCCTGCAACGCATCGTGGGCCAGGTGCGCCAGGGCACGGACTCCATCGCCACGGCCAGCGGCCAGATCGCATCGGGCAACCAGGACCTGTCGGCCCGCACCGAGGAGCAGGCCAGCTCGCTGGAGCAGACCGCCGCCTCCATGGAGGAGCTGACCTCCACCGTCAAGCAAAACGGCGCCAACGCCCAGCAGGCCAACCAGCTGGCCGCCGCCGCGTCCCAGGTCGCCGTGCGCGGCGGAACGGCCGTGGCCCAGGTGGTGCAGACCATGTCCGCCATCAACGATGCCTCGCGCAAGATCGTGGACATCATCGGCGTCATCGACTCCATCGCCTTCCAGACCAACATCCTGGCGCTGAATGCCGCCGTGGAAGCGGCCCGCGCCGGCGACCAGGGCCGGGGCTTTGCCGTCGTCGCCTCGGAAGTGCGCACCCTGGCCCAGCGCTCGGCCGCCGCCGCCAAGGAGATCAAGCAGCTGATCGACGACTCGGTGGGCAAGGTCGAGGAAGGCAGCGCCCAGGTCGATTCGGCCGGCAAGACCATGGAGGAGATCGTGGCCAGCGTGCGCCGCGTGACCGACATCATGGGCGAGATCTCGGCCGCCAGCCATGAGCAGACGGCCGGTATCGAGCAGGTCAACCAGGCCGTCACGCAGATGGACCAGATGACCCAGCAGAACGCGGCCCTGGTCGAGGAATCGGCGGCGGCCACCGGCGCCCTGCAGGCCCAGGCCAAGGCGCTGGCCGAGGTGGTGAGCGTGTTCAAGCTCTCGCCGTCCACCGGCATGCTGAGCAGCAGCCGCGGTGTCAACCACGCCGCCGCCGTGGCAGCGCCCCGCCAAACACCGGCGGCGCCCCGTCCGCATCTGGCGCCTGCCGCTCCCAAAGGCGCTGTGCCCGCACGCGCATCGGCCGCCCTGCCTTCTGCAACTGGTGCGGCCGGTGCAACCCCTGCTCCGGCAGGCGCCGCGCGCCCGGCCCAGCCGGCGCAGCCGGCCCGGCCTGCCGTGACCGCACCTGCCAGGGCCAAGGCCAAGGCGGCCAGCACGGCCTCCGACGACGATTGGGAAACCTTCTGAACCAGGTTTTCACCCGCCCCGCCCGGGGGCGGACACACCGGCCAAGGCCCGACCAGCTCCTGCTGGCCGGGCCTTTTTTCCGGGCGCCTCGCAGGCGGATCACGCCCCTGCCATGGCCAAGCCCTTCAAATCTGCCATGATCGACCGCTGCAAGCCCTTGTTTTGAAAGCCCTCGCCAGTCTGCCGCCCTCCCGCAGCCCCGCGCGACAGGCGCTTGGCCCGGCACGGTGCCCCAGCATGAGAAAATCGGCGATTCAGCCAAGAACACATTCATCAGAAGACGGAACACATCATGGAAGCAGAACGCATCAACCTCATCGGCAACACCCTCGAAGATCTGTCGCAGCGGACGGCAGATCTACGGAGGTATCTTTGACTACGATGCAAAGTACGAACGACTGCGCACGGTAAATGCCTCGCTGGAAGATCCCAGCGTCTGGAACGACCCCAAGAAGGCCCAGGAGCTGGGCAAGGAAAAGAAGCTGCTCGACGGCGTCGTGCTGACGCTGCAAAAGCTCACCACCGAGCTGGCCGACAACGCCGAGCTGTTCGAGATGAGCAAGGAAGAAGGCGATGAGACCGGCCTGCTCACCATCGAGGGCGAGACCGCCAAGCTGCAGCCCCTGATCGAGGAACTGGAGTTCCGCCGCATGTTCGGCAAGGAAGCCGATCCGCTGAACTGCTTCGTGGACATCCAGGCCGGCGCCGGCGGCACCGAAGCCTGCGACTGGGCCGGCATGCTGCTGCGCCAGTACCTGAAGTACGCCGAACGCAAGGGCTTCAAGGCCACGGTCGAGGAAGAGACGCCGGGCGACATCGCCGGCATCAAGAGCGCGACCATCCACATCGAGGGCGAGTACGCCTACGGCCTGCTGCGCACCGAAACCGGCGTGCACCGCCTGGTGCGCAAGTCGCCCTTCGACAGCTCGGGCGGCCGCCACACCAGCTTTGCCTCGCTGTTCGTCTATCCCGAGATCGACGACTCGATCCAGATCGAGATCAACCCCTCGGACGTGCGCACCGACACCTACCGCGCATCGGGCGCCGGCGGCCAGCACATCAACAAGACCGACTCGGCCGTGCGCCTGACGCACATCCCGACCGGCATCGTCGTGCAATGCCAGGATGGCCGCAGCCAGCACAGCAACCGCGACGTCGCATGGCAGCGCCTGCGCTCCAAGCTCTACGAGCACGAGATGCAAAAGCGCATGGTGGAGCAGCAAAAGCTGGAGGACACCAAGACCGATGTGGGCTGGGGCCACCAGATCCGCTCGTACGTGCTGGACAACAGCCGCATCAAGGATTTGCGCACCAACGTCGAAATCTCGGCCACCCAGAAGGTGCTGGACGGCGACCTCGACGCTTTCATCGAAGCCTCGCTCAAGCAAGGCCTCTGATTTCAAGCCCCTGGGCGGCACCGGCCGCACAGGGGCTTGAACTCTGTCCCCTGATATTGGCATAGGAAGGAATCTGTATGCTGCAACTGCGTGACGGGCAGGCCCCTGCCACCGCCATCCACCGCGCCGACTACCAGGCTCCTGCCTGGTGGATCGACACCGTGGACCTGACCTTCGATCTCGATCCGGCCAAGACCCGCGTGCTCAACAAGATGCGCGTGCGCCGCAACACCGAGGTGCCGGCGCAGCCGCTGCGCCTGGACGGCGATGAACTGAACCTTGCGCGCGTGCTGGTCAACGGCGGCGGCACCTCGTTCAAGATGGACGGCGACCAGCTCGTGCTGGAGAACCTGCCCGAGGGCGGCGACCCCGTCGATCTGGAAATCTTCACCACCTGCGCGCCCGCCAAGAACACCAAGCTCATGGGCCTGTATGTGAGCCAGGGCACGTTCTTCACCCAGTGCGAGGCCGAGGGTTTCCGCCGCATCACCTATTTCCTGGACCGTCCCGACGTGATGGCCATGTATACCGTGACGCTGCGCGCCGACAAGACCGCGTACCCGGTGCTGCTGTCCAACGGCAACCTGGTCGAGCAAGGCGCGCTGGAAGACGGCCGCCACTTCGCCAAGTGGGCCGATCCGCACCGCAAGCCCAGCTACCTGTTCGCCCTGGTGGCCGGCAACCTGGTCGCGCGCGAGCAAAAGATCAAGAGCCGCGCAGGCCGCGACCACCTGCTGCAGGTCTACGTGCGCCCCGGCGACCTGGAGAAGACCGAGCACGCCATGAACTCCCTCATGGCCAGCGTGGCCTGGGACGAGGCCCGCTTCGGCCTGTCGCTGGACCTGGACCGCTTCATGATCGTCGCCACCAGCGACTTCAACATGGGCGCCATGGAGAACAAGGGCCTGAACGTCTTCAATACCAAGTACGTCCTGGCCAGCCAGTCCACGGCCACCGACACCGACTACGCCAACATCGAGTCCGTCGTCGGCCACGAGTACTTCCACAACTGGACCGGCAACCGCGTCACCTGCCGCGACTGGTTCCAGCTGTCGCTCAAGGAAGGCCTGACCGTCTTCCGCGACCAGGAATTCAGCATGGACATGGCGGGCAGCCCCTCGGCACGCGCCGTCAAGCGCATCGAGGACGTGCGCGTGCTGCGCACCGCCCAGTTCCCCGAGGATGCGGGCCCCATGGCCCACCCGGTGCGGCCCGACAGCTACATCGAGATCAACAACTTCTACACCGTCACCATCTACGAAAAAGGTGCCGAGGTCGTGCGCATGCAGCACAACCTGGTGGGCCGCGAAGGCTTCGCCAAGGGCATGAAGCTGTATTTCGAGCGCCATGACGGCCACGCAGTGACCTGCGACGACTTCGCCCAGGCCATGGCCGACGCCAACCCCGACAGCGAACTGGCCCGGCGCCTGGACCAGTTCAAGCGCTGGTACAGCCAAGCCGGCACGCCCCAGCTGCGCGCCGAAGGCAGCTATGACGCGGCCGCCCGCACCTACACGCTGACCCTGAGCCAAAGCTGCGCGCCCACGCCCGGCCAGGCCGAGAAGCTGCCCTTCGTCATCCCCGTGCAGATGGGCCTGCTGGGCCAGGACGGCCGCGCGCTGACCCTGCGCCTGCAGGGCGAAGATGCGCAGGCAGCCGGCGACAGCCGCCTGCTGGTGCTGTCCGAACCCAGCCACAGCTTCGTCTTCACCGACGTGGACCAGGAGCCCGTGCCCTCGCTGCTGCGCGGCTTCAGCGCCCCCGTGGTGCTGCAGCACAGCGACAGCGATGCCGCCTTGCTGACCCTGCTGACCCATGACAGCGATGCCTTCAACCGCTGGGAAGCCGGCCAGCGCCTGGGCCTACGCATCGCGCTGCAGGCCATTGGCGACACCTCCATCACGGCAGACGCCAGCGGCCAGATCGCCGCTGCCCTGCTGCCCTCCTCCTTCGTCGAGGCCATGCGCGGCGTGCTGCGCCATCCGCAGCTGGATGCAGCCTTCAAGGAACTGATGCTGACCCTGCCCGGCGAAAGCTACATTGCCGAGCAACTGGCCGTGGTCGATCCGCAGCGCGTGCACGCCGTGCGCGAAGCAATGCGCCAGCAACTGGCCACCGAACTGCAGGCCGACTGGCAGCAGGCATGGCAGGAGCACAGCGACACCGGCGCCTACCGCCCCGACCCCGTCAGCTCCGGCCGCCGCGCCCTGTCCGGCATGGCACTGTCCATGCTGTGCCTGGCCGCGCGCGCCTCGGGCGACACGGTCTGGCCCGGCAAGGCGCTGCAGCGCTTCAAGGACGCAGGCAACATGACCGACCGCATGAGCGCCCTGACGGCACTGGTGCAAAGCGGCCACCCGCTGGCCGCCCAGGCCCTGGCGCGTTTCCACAAGCTGTTCCAGCACGATGCACTGGTGCTGGACAAGTGGTTCGCGCTGCAGGGCGGCGCCTGCGACCGTGGCGGCAACGTGCTGCCGGCCGTCAAGCAGCTGATGAAGCACCCCGACTTCCAGATCAAGAACCCCAACCGCGCGCGCAGCCTGATCTTCAGCTACTGCAGCGCCAATCCCGGCGCCTTCCACCGCGCCGACGCGGCGGGCTACGTGTTCTGGAGCGAGCGCGTCATCGAGCTGGACGCCATCAACCCCCAGGTCGCCGCCCGCCTGGCGCGTGCCCTGGACCGCTGGAGCAAGCTGGCCGAGCCCTACCGCACGGCTGCACGTGAAGCCATCGCCCGCGTGGCGGCTCGCGCCGAACTCAGCAACGACGTGCGTGAAGTCGTCACCCGCGCCCTCGCGGATTGACGAGCCACCCCCTGAGTCGCTTCGCGCCTTCCCCCTTGCAGGGGGACGACACCCTCGGTGCGAGGCGGCTCTTCCTCGGTGTCCCTGGCTTGAGCAGCGCCTGTTTTATGCTGCAAGCCAGGAATCACTGAAATGCTGTTCATCAGCAGATGCATACGCCATGCCGCATCTGCTCCCGGATTTTTAGGAGTTGAACCCATGAAGAAAAACGTCAGCCTGACCCGCTACCTGGTCGAGCAGCAACGCGTGGACGGCCTCATCCCCGGCCAGCTGCGCCTGCTGCTGGAAGTCGTGGCACGCGCCTGCAAGCGCATCAGCCAATCCGTCAACAAGGGCGCCATCGGCGACGTGCTGGGCACGGCCGGCAGCGAGAACGTGCAGGGCGAAGTCCAGAAGAAGCTGGACATCATCGCCAACGAGGTGCTGATCGAGGCCAACGAATGGGGCGGCCACCTGGCGGCCATGGCCTCCGAGGAAATGGAAGGCATCTACCTGGTGCCCAACCGCTACCCGCACGGCGAGTACCTGCTGATGTTCGATCCGCTGGACGGCTCGTCCAACATCGACGTCAACGTCTCCATCGGCACCATCTTCAGCGTGCTCAAGAAGCCCGAAGGCCACCCCGGCGTGACCGAGCAGGACTTCATGCAGCCCGGCACCCAGCAGGTCGCGGCCGGCTACTGCATCTACGGCCCGCAGACCACCCTGGTGCTGACCGTGGGCGACGGCGTCTCCATGTTCACGCTGGACCGCGAGCAAGGCTCCTTCGTGCTGGTGCAGGAAAACATCCGCATCCCCGAGGACACCAAGGAATTCGCCATCAACATGTCCAACATGCGCCACTGGGACACCCCCGTCAAGCGCTACGTGGACGAATGCCTGGCCGGCGTGGAAGGCCCGCGCGGCAAGGACTTCAACATGCGCTGGATCGCCTCCATGGTGGCCGACGTGCACCGCATCATGACCCGCGGCGGCATCTTCATGTACCCCTGGGACCGCCGCGAGCCCAACAAGCCCGGCAAGCTGCGCCTGATGTATGAAGCCAACCCCATGGCCTGGCTGGTCGAGCAGGCCGGCGGCGCCGCCACCAACGGCAAGCAGCGCATCCTCGACATCCAGCCCACGCAGCTGCACGAACGTGTGAGCGTCATCCTCGGCTCGAAGAACGAAGTCGAAAAAGTGACGCAATACCATTCCGAGGCATGAATTTGCCGTTATAATTTTTTTCTGTCGCCGGTGTAGCTCAGTTGGTAGAGCAGCTCATTCGTAATGAGAAGGTCGAGGGTTCGATTCCTTTCTCCGGCACCAAACAGGAAGCCCCTGGTTCGCAAGAGCCAGAGGCTTTTTTCATGCTGCCGCGGGCATACCCCCCTGCGTCCTGCCGGTAGGAGCGCTGCCAGCCCTCTGTCGCGCAACGGCTCGCAGGCAGGGCCGGCCTCTGCCATTGCTTCGGGTCGCAGCCGGGACCCGTCATTTGCCGCCTGCGCCGCCTGCAGCCCGTTCGGGCGAAATACACGCAGCGGTCCTGCTTCCAACCTCCATCACACGTGACCTGCCGGCGCCGGACGGAAAAAGGGCTGCGGGCCCGTGCACGCGCAGGAACGCTCGGCAGCCGATATGAACTTGATGCCGGCAACGGAGCGTCCCATACAAATACCTATTTCCAGTGATATACCACTTTCCGTGCGTCTCCTATGATCGCGGCTTCCTCTCATTTCAGCGATATTCATTGGAGCAAATGGTATTAATGAAAATGAAAAATCATTTCAACAAGAATCTCATTTGCGAGAATAGTCGATAAACGTTTTCAGGAAAAGCTATTGAAAACACCTTCTTGAGACAAATAAATAGCCAACAACCATCGCCAATGGCTATTGACACTCCCCACTCCCCTGACAGGACGCTACGACACGTATTTCCCAGGGGAGACGGATGCGTTCGCATTGCGAAGCAGCGAATGGTGCCGTCAGTAATTTTTCTTGAAATTTCTTAACAATTCGTAGATATTCGCCCTGTCCGATTGACCCGTCTTTCGTTTTCCCGCTTTCCCACCCAAGCCATGCCATTTTCCGGCCATACCCCACCGCCCGACGTACATGCACAACCGTTTTGCATTACAAGGCAAGACAGGGAAAATCTGCATGGACACAGGGCATGCGCCATATGGCTCACCGGTCTTTCCGGATCTGGCAAATCGACAATCGCGAATGCGCTGCAGGCCCGCCTGCATGCCGCCGGCAGACGCACCTATGTGCTTGATGGCGACAACATCCGCCAGGGCCTGAACCGCGATCTGGGCTTCTCCAACGAAGACCGTGCAGAGAACATCCGCAGGGTTTCAGAGGTCGCACGGCTGTTCGTGGATGCGGGAACCATCGTGATCGCCGCCTTCATCTCCCCTTTCCGGGCCGAGCGCGATGCTGCACGGGCCTTGTTCGACAAGGGCGACTTCTTCGAGATCTTCGTGGATGTCCCCCTGTCCGTCGCCGAGCAGCGCGACCCCAAGGGCCTGTACAGGAAAGCGCGCCGCGGCGAGCTGCGCCAGTTCACCGGCATCGACTCTCCTTACGAGGCCCCCCCGGCTCCGGACCTGGCCTTGGCCACGCACCAGCTCAGCATCGCTGCCTGCGTCTCGCGCATACAGGCGCTGCTGCAGATGGAGCAGGCGGCCGAACCAGGCCCGGCAGCATGTGGCGTGGTGCCGCTGGTGAACTCACCCCTGCCGCTGGCCAAGGCACTGCAATGAATGCCAGGGCCATTCCGTCTTGCACACCTGCCGACGCATGCGCCGACGCACCCTTGTTTGCCCGGCTGGAGGCCGAGGTACGGCTGCAGGGACTGCGGGACGAGGTCGATGCGCTGCTGTCCTCACACTGGTGTGACCATGTGAACCACCGCGGCTACGAAGGTGCATGGCGCGTGGTGCCGCTGCGCTGCCAGCGCCAGCATGTGGCGGCCCACCCCCTTCTTCAGAGCTTCTCCATCGAGGCGCCTGACGAAGAATGGGACGATCTGCCCTCGCTGCAGCACAGCCCGGCGATGCGCGAGGTGCTGGACCAGTTGCAATGCCCGCTGCGCTCCGTGCGCCTGATGCAGCTGAAGGCCTGCTCATCCATCAAGCCGCATCGCGACCATGGCTTGAGCCTGGAGCATGGCCAGGCGCGACTGCACGTGCCCGTCTACACACACCCCGATGTGCGATTCATCGTGGAAGGCCTGGAGATCCCCATGGCCCCAGGAGAGCTCTGGTACTTCAATGCCGACGCCACGCATGAAGTGCTGAACCAGAGCACGCAGGACCGCACCCATCTGGTCATCGACTGCATTGCCAACGCCTGGCTGGCCGACCGCATCGGCAAGGGGCAGGCCTATGCATGAGCTGCAGGTCGCTTTTGCCGCACTGATCGCAAGCCCGTCGCAGCAGGCCTTGTTTGAGCGGGCTGGAAGTGTGGAATCGGTGCTCGCCCAGTTGCGGCTGCTGTGGCGTCTTCACGGCTGGGGCGATGCCCGGCTCATCCAGACTCTGGAGCAGTTGAGCAAGGAGGCTGCCGTGCCAGCCACCGCGCTGCTGGCCGGTGGCTGGCTTCCACACAGGTATGAGGCACGCACGCGCAGCATCCAGTGGTGCCTGCCGGACGGTCCTGCCACCGAGCCGTTCCATGACGAGTACATCAGCCGCTGCCTGCAGCGCAGGCTGCTGAATCAGTTCATCCGGCCACGCACGCCGCTGGCCGAGCTGTGCGCAGCCAGCGCTCCCAGGCGCTGGGGCCATCGGCCTGCCGGCTTCATCTTCCACCTCTCGCGCTGCGGCTCCACCCTGGTCTCGGGCAGCCTTTCCGAGCTGGACAGCACGCTGGTTCTGTCGGAGCCGCCGGTGTTCACCGAGTTGCTGCTGGACACCTCGCTGGACCGTGCGCAAAAGCGCGAGGGCATTGCCGGTCTGGTGTCGGCAATCACCGTCGCCGTGCCTGGGCGCCATGACCTTGTGGTCAAGTGGAATGCCTGGGACATCTTCCAGTGGGAGCTACTGCAGGACCTCTACCCCGAGGTGCCCAGCCTGATGCTGGTGCGCGATCCTGTGGAGATCCTGGCCTCGCACCACAGGCAGGCCGGCCGGCACATGTCAGGCGACCCGTCGCTGGCTGGCGCCAGTCCGGTGTTCTGTTGCGGCAGGAGCAGCCAACCCTTTGTCTCTATGCTCGACCATCGCATGCGCGTGCTGCAGGCACTGATGGAGCAGATGCGGGGCCTGCACGAAAGCCAGGGCGTTCCTGTGCTGCACTACAGCCAGCTGGGTGCCGGGGCCATGGAGCAGATAGCCCGGCGCTTCGGCCTTCATGCGAGCGAGGCCGCACGCCAGCGCATCGCCGTGCGCCTCAGCCAGCATGCCAAGGCGCTGGACCAACGCTTCTCGCCTGATGGGCAGGACAAGGCAGCCGTCTTTGGCGCAAGCGATCGCCAGGATATCGAAGCGCGCCTGGGCCCGCTGCACGCACAGCTGCTGCAGTGCGCACAACCCCTGATGGATGCGGAGGCCCTGCATGCTGCTTGAAGCGCTGCGCCCCCCCGGCCTGTTCACCCGTCCCGCTGAACCCGAAGACCGCAACTTCCAGCGCGCACTGTTTCTCTCCGCGCGCCCGCACCTGCAATCCCTGCCACTGCCCGGGGCCGCCCTCGCCCAGCTGCTGGACCAGCAGTACGACTTCCAGCAGGCCGACTACCAGCGCCGCTTTGCCGGCGCACCCCGCCTCATCGTGCAGGAAAGGGGCGTGCCCATAGGCGCACTGACGGTGCATGACAACGGAGCGGACCTGCACATCGTGGACATCGTGATCACGCCTGCCGTACGCGGACAAGGATACGGCGCGGCTCTGCTGCGCTGGGTGCAAGGCAGTGCCGCCGTGCTGGGCCGCCGGGTCACGCTGAGCGTCGATGCAGCCAACCACGGCGCGCAAAGGCTGTACGCCCGGCTGGGCTTCGCGTCATCGGGCATCGATGCCGTTCAACTGGGCATGGCCTGGCATCCGCCTGCCGCCTGAACACCTTCATACCCCTCCTGCACCCCCACAAAGCGATAACAGAAAGGCAACGCTTCCATGGAAAACTTCATTGGAGAAATCCGCTTGTATCCCTATGGCTGGCCTCCCAAGGGATGGGCGATGTGCGCCGGACAGATTCTGGCCATCAACCAGAACCAGGCACTGTTCTCGCTGCTGGGTACGCAATTCGGCGGAAACGGCAGCACTACCTTCGCGCTTCCCGATCTTCGTGGCCGGGTCGCACGGCACACGGGCGGCGGCTTGCAGCAAGGCTTGCCCGGTGGCGTGGAAAGCGTCACCTTGGTCGCCAACAATCTTCCCCAGCACACCCACTTCGTCATGGCAAGCACGGACAGCGGGGATGCGCCCGCGTTCAGCAACAACAGCATGGCCACGGCCACGCTCGTGGCCACCAGCGCCCCCACCAATTTCTATGCACCAGGCACCGCTGGCCAGCAGCCGATCGCGCCGGCCAGCGTCTCCAACACCGGCGGCAATCAGCCGCACGAGAACTGCCAACCCTCGCTGGTGCTGACACCGTGCATCGCGCTGACCGGCATCTACCCTTCGCGCAACTGACACGCGCCCACAGGAATACGCAATGGACTATTACCTTGGAGAGATCCGCCTGTTCGCAGGCAGTTTTGCACCCGCAGGCTGGCACCTGTGCGATGGCGCGACGCTCAACATCTCTGAATACGACGCCCTGTACTCGCTGCTGGGAACGATCTACGGAGGAGACGGGCAAACCACCTTCAAGCTGCCGGACCTTCGATCCCGCGTGCCCGTGGGGCAGGGAGCAGGCCCGGGGCTGACCAGTCGCGCCGTGGGTCAGCAGTTCGGAGTGGCACAGGTCTCGCTCACGACAAACCAGATCCCCACCCATTCCCACGGTCTTGTCGCCAGCACCTCCCTGGCTACCGCAGCACAGGCCACAGGGCTGGTGCCTGCACAAAACGGGTCCGATCTCTTCTATGCGCCACAGCCGGTGGCAGGGGCCAACCCACAGACCATGGCACCCGCATCGGTCACGGTCGCAGGCAACAGCCAACCGCACGACAACATCATGCCCAGCATGGCGATGAATTACATCATTGCGCTCTACGGCATCTACCCCTCCAGGAACTAGGACAGCACAATGGACGCTTTCATCGGCGAAATTCGCCAATTTCCGTTCAACTTCGCCCCCAAGAACTGGGCGCTGTGCAATGGCCAGTTGCTGGCCATCCAGTCCAACCCCGCATTGTTTTCCATCATCGGAACCTTCTATGGCGGCAACGGAACCACAACCTTCGGCCTGCCCAATCTGATAGGCCATGTCGTCACCGGAGCCGACCCGCAGCAGTCCTGGAACATCGGCTCCACGGAAGGCACTGATTCCGTCACGCTGCTGACCACTGAAATGCCCCAGCACAACCATTTGCTGACCGGGCTGAACAATCCAGGCACCCAGGCAGCGCCTGACAGCACGTCCTACCTGACGTTCGACGGTCGGGGGGGTACTGGGGTCGTGCGGTACATGCGAACCAACGGCACGCCCAGCGCCGCCATGGCTCCCAACATGCTGACTCCGGCCGGAGGCAACACCGCGCATGAGAATCGCCAGCCCTTTCTCGTGCTGAACTTCTGCATTGCGTTGCAAGGCGTCTTCCCCTCACGTAACTGACGTGCCGCAGCCCATGCCACGCACACTGCATTTCATCTCTGGCCTGCCGCGCTCGGGCTCCACGCTGCTCGCGGGCATCCTGCGGCAGAACCCGCGCTTTCACGCCGCGATGAGCAGTCCCGTGGCGGGGCTGGTCAACGGCGCCCTCGAGCAGATGGGCGCCGGCAGCGAATCCCACGCCTTCTTCGACGAGGCCCGGCGCAAGGCCATCTGCCGGGCCATCGTCGATGCCTACTATGCCGGCCAGCAGCAGCCCGTCCTCTTCGACACCAACCGCCAGTGGACGGCACGCATGCACCAGCTCGTGGAACTGGTGCCCGACTTCAGGATGGTGTGCTGCGTGCGCAATCCGGCATGGGTCATGGACAGCTTCGAGACCATCTACCGCAGGAACCCCTTCGACTACAGCCGCATGTTCAACGCGGCCTCGCGCCAGACGGTGTACAGCCGCTGCGAGTCGCTCATCCATGTGGCCGGTGCCGTGGGCAGCGCATGGACCGCGCTCAAGGAAGCCTACTACGGCGAGTTTTCCGAGCGCCTGCTGATCGTGGACTACGACCTGCTCACCCAGCACCCCCGGCGCACGGTGGAACTCATCTACCAATTTCTCGGCGAAGAGGCCTTCGCCCACGACTTCAATGCCGTCGAGTACTCCGAAAGCGAGTTCGACCTGCAACTGGGCGTCAAGGGCCTGCACGACGTGCGCCGGAAGGTGGCCTTCAAGCCGCGCCGCAGCATCCTGCCGCCCGACCTGTTTGCCAGGTAC
This sequence comes from Delftia sp. 11MD, assembly GCF_050907895.1. Taxonomy (NCBI): domain Bacteria; kingdom Pseudomonadati; phylum Pseudomonadota; class Betaproteobacteria; order Burkholderiales; family Comamonadaceae; genus Delftia; species Delftia sp. 11MD. The sequence continues at coordinate 3,729,207 of NZ_CP194333.1, forward strand.
CAGGCCATGGACTTCTGGCAGGACACCACCGGCACCTCGGCCCACATCATCGCCAGCAAGAGAGCGTCCGCGACGGACACCGAAACACAGAGAGGAACACCATGATAGGCACCACATTCCTTGGCGGCTTCTCCGCCGCACTGCTTCCGCTGGGCCTGCTGGGTTCCGCAGGCCCGGCAGCGGGCTCGTACCTGCGCTCGTACCTGAGATCGCCCCAGGACTATGGCGAGCAGACCGCCCTGCCCCTGTCCCGCAGTGCCGCGCCGGCGCGCGACCTGCGGCCTCGCCCCCCGGGAGAGCTGGAGATCGTCGTGGCGTCGCCCGTCAGCGAACTGGTGATCGTGGACTCTGCCGTGCAGGACCGGGCCGTGCTGCAGCGTGCGCTCAAGCCCGGCGTGCAGATGGTGGAGATCGATGCCTCGCGCCCCGGCCTGCCCCAGTTGGTCCAGGCCCTGGCTTCGTTCAAAAATCTGTCAGCCATCCACGTGGTCTCGCATGCCGAGGCCGGCGTGCTGCTGCTGGGCAGCAGCCGCATCACGGCCGAAAGCGTCAAGGGCGAGATCGAATCGCTGGCCGCACTGCGCAATGCCGTGCGTCCCGGCGGTGACCTGCTGTTCTACGGCTGCGATCTCGCAGCCACGCCCGAAGGCGAGCAACTGCTGGACATCGTGCAGCATGCAACGCAGCTGGACGTGGCGGCGTCCAGCAATGCCACAGGCAACCTGGCCCAGGGTGGAGATTGGCAGCTGGAGGTGCGGCGCGGCCACGTCGATACGCAGCTGGCGTTTTCGGACAAGGCTCTGGCTGATTTCTCGGGCGTGCTGCTGGCCAGTGACGGACCAAAGTCTTTCTCCAGCTTCAGCGTCAACAGCCTCGATCTAGTCCAGACGGATTTTCGCGTCTCCGCCTGGGACAGCACACATACACAACTGGGACTGCAAATATATTCAGCTGCGCCCTTCGCCGCCTACATCCAGAACGGAGGGACTGCGACCGGCACCTACTTCTATCTCAGAGCGGACGATATCAACACCACAAAGTTCGAGCTGACGGGCCTGTCAGCCGGTGAATATGGTGCCGTCAGCCAGTTCACCAACGTGCGTATCGTGGGGATGCTGGCATCCGGTGGCACGGTCACGTCCAGCACCATCAACGGCAGCGCCACGCCAGGAGAAGCGTTCACCTTCACGGCAACCCAGCTTGCCGATTTCAGTGGCAAGAAACTCAAAGGCTTCAAGCTCTATGTGGATTGCGGCGGGGACGGTGGCGCCTGCCCGGCAAACAAGTTCGCCGACTTCGAATTCCGCGGCTTCACGATCGCAGGGGCGCAGAACTCGCCACGCATCTCCATTGACCACATAAGCCTGACAGGAGCCACGGGAACAGGCGGAGCGTTCAAGATAGGTGACACCGTCACGGCACGCTGGAACAACACTGCCAGCGGAGACTACAACGCCACACCGATCACAGGCGTCAACTTCGATTTGTCCCAGTTCGGTGGCGGCGCTTCGGTGGCGGCTCTCAATTCTGCAGGCATCTGGACAGCGACCCATTTGCTGTCGGCTGGCGCCATCGATGCCACGAATCGCAACGTATCCGTCACGGCAAGCAACAGCAATGGTCCCGCAACAACGGCAGGCACGAACAATGCCACGGTAGACACCATTGCTCCTGTCGTCACCCCTGGCAACATCGCCCTGTCGGGAGCGTCCGGCGTGGGCGGCGCCTTCAAGGCCGGTGACACCGTGACCGCCCAGTGGAACAACACTGCTGCGGGCGACAACAACACTGACACCATCAGTGCAGTGTCCATCAACCTGTCCGCCTTCAACGGCCCGGTGGCCATACCGGCCACCAACGCCGCCGGGATCTGGACAGCCACCCACCCGCTCCAGGCTGGCGTTGCAGGAAACAACCTCAATGCGAGCATCAGCGCCGCGGATAACGCCGGCAACATCACCACCACGGCAAGCACCGCCAACGCCACCGTGGACACCCTGATCCCCACCGTCAGCAGCATCGCCGTCAGCGGCTCGCCAGCCCCGGGCGATGCCAGCGTGGCGTTCACGGCAACCTTCAATAAGCCAGTCACCAACATCTCCACCGACGACTTCACCCTGATCGGTACGGGCACGGCTTCAGGCACCATATCCAGTGTCTCGGCCAGCACGGGCAGCTCCGTCAACGTCAACGTTTCGGGCATCACGGGCACCGGCACCATCAAGATCAACCTGAACGGCAGCACCAACATCGCCGACAGCGTGGGCAACGGGCCGCCTGCGTCCTTCAACAGCGGCGGGACTCACACGGTCGCCGTTCCGGTGGCCCCCGGTGCTCCCACGGGTGCCACGGCCACGGCCGGCAATGCCCAGGCCTCCATCACATTCGCTGCCCCGGCCAGCAACGGCGGTTCGGCCATCTCCACCTATAACGCAGTGGCCAGCGGGGGCGGAGGCCAGACCGGATACTGCACGGGGCCGACAGCCTGCACCATCACCGTGCCCGGCCTGACCAATGGCATCAGCTACAGCTTCAACGTCACGGCCACCAACGGCGCCGGCCTGACCAGCGCAGCAGCCACGACCAATACCGTCATCCCCAAGGGCACGCAGACCATTACCTTCGCCAATCCCGGCGCCCAGAACTTCGGCACCACGCCGACACTGGCGGCCAGCTCCAGCGCAGGGGCCAGCTATCCGGTGACCTTCGCCTCGTCCACCATGGGCGTGTGTACCGTCACTCCGACAGGCGCACTGACCTTCGTGACCGCAGGCACCTGCACCGTTGCAGCCGACCAGGCCGGCGATGCCGCCATCGGCGCCGCACCCCAGGTCGCGCAGAGCTTTGTCGTGAACGCCGTCGCCCCCGGTACGCCCACCATCGGCACGGCCACGGCCGGCAATGCCCAGGCCACGGTGAGCTTTACCGCGCCCGCCTTCACGGGGGGTGCAGCCGTCACCTACACCGCCACATCCAACCCGGGGGGCATCATGGCGACGGGCAGCAGCCCGATCACCGTGCCCGGCCTGACCAACGGCACGGCCTATACCTTCACAGTGACCGGCGCCAACTCCGCAGGTACCGGCACGCCCTCGGCCACATCCAACCAGGTAACGCCCAAGGCCACGCAAACCATCAGCTTTGCCAACCCCGGTGCACAGAACTTCGGCACCACGCCGACACTGACGGCAACCTCCAGCGCGGGCGCCAGCTATCCGGTGGCCTTCACGTCATCCACCACCGGCGTATGCACCGTCACTCCGACAGGCGCGCTGACCTTCGTGAGCGCGGGCACCTGCACCATTGCAGCCGACCAGGCCGGCGATGCCGCCATCGGCGCCGCACCCCAGGTCACGCAGAGCTTTGCCGTGAACGCCGTCGCCCCCGGTGCGCCCACCATCGGCACGGCCACGGCCGGCAATGCCCAGGCCACGGTGAGCTTTACCGCGCCCGCCTTCACGGGGGGTGCAGCCGTCACCTACACCGCCACGTCCAACCCGGGAGGCATCACGGCGACGGGCAGCAGCCCGATCACCGTGCCCGGCCTGACCAACGGCACGGCCTATACCTTCACAGTGACCGGCGCCAACTCCGCAGGTACCGGCACGCCCTCGGCCACATCCAACCAGGTAACGCCCAAGGCCACGCAAACCATCAGCTTTGCCAACCCCGGTGCACAGAACTTCGGCACCACGCCGACACTGACGGCAACCTCCAGCGCGGGCGCCAGCTATCCGGTGGCCTTCACGTCATCCACCACCGGCGTATGCACCGTCACTCCGACAGGCGCGCTGACCTTCGTGAGCGCGGGCACCTGCACCATTGCAGCCGACCAGGCCGGCGATGCCGCCATCAGCGCCGCACCCCAGGTCACGCAGAGCTTTGCCGTGAACGCCATCGCGCCTGATATCCCCGCCATCGGCACCGTCACTGCCGCAGACGCCCAGGCCACGGTGAACTTCACGGCCTCCGTGGGCAGCGGCGGTGCACCCATCTCCGGCTACACCGTGACCGCCACGCCAGTGGCGGCACCCGGTGCACCCGCCGTGACAACGCAGACGGGCACGGCATCGCCCATCGTCGTGACGGGTCTGACAAATGGATTTGTCTACAACTTCATCGTCAAGGCCACCAACGGCGCACAGACCAGCGCGGACTCCGCAGCGGTACAAGCCACGCCGCGCAAGCTGGAGCTGGTGGGCGCACCAGGCAGCGTGCCCGGCATGTCCGGCACGCCAACAGCGACGCTGTCCGGCGGCGGTGCCACCTGCACGCTGCAGGCCACCGGCGGCTTCGGCCCTGCAGCGTCCACACCGCCAGGCCTGCAGGCGCCCAACGGCCAATTCGCCTTCACGGCCGAGCAGTGCACGGGCGCCGTGACGATGACCCTGGTCTACCCCAGCCCGCTGCCCGTGGACGTGCAGTTCCGCAAGCCCGACGGAGCAGGAGGCTGGTTCGACCCCACAAATGCAGCCACCTCGCTGAACGTGGTCCTGAACGCTGCCCGCACCACGGTCAGCTACACCATCACCGACAACGGTCTGGGCGATACCAACCCGGCCACGGGCTCCGTCAGCGATCCGTTCGTTCCCGTGGTGGCTGCCGTGGCACCCGGAGGCGCGCAGGCCATTCCCTCGCTGGGTGGATGGGCGCTCGCAATGCTGTCCGGGCTGTTGGGAGGCCTGGCCCTGCGCAGCAGGAAGGTGTTCACGGCCCGGCGCTGACACGCGGGCCGCCCGGGAGCACGGCAGGCCCTGGCTCGCAAGAGCCAGGGCCTGCCGTCCAGAGCCCGAGCCCCCTCAGCGCAGAGGCTGCAGCAAGGCGGCGATTCCCGAAAACAGCGCCGCCATAAAGCTTTTTCTTAAGCTTTGATGGGCATACTGACGGCATCCGCTTTCCGCCGAGCCTGAGGTCTTTCTCCTCCCTCCCTCTCAATACTTCTCAGGCACGCCCCCAGGGCATCGGCTTTTCCATACCCAGGCCCGCAATCACCCGGCTCGCGGGCCTACTCCTGTGCCCACCGGCCACAGTCGGTACAGCAATGCCGACCGCCACATAGAGCACCCCCAGGATGGCCCTCAGGTTCCGCGTGCCGAACCAGGTCGCGGCCATGCAGGGATACAGCGCGATGCAGCTGCCGTTGGCAGTGCCGAACTGGCCAGGGCGATGAAGCCCGTGTCAGGGCCCACAGCCCGCACAGCAAGGCCAGGCCAGGCACACGGAAAGCACCATCAGAAAGCGCAGCGCCCCATCCTGTCGCCCACTCGGCCCAGCAGCAGGATCCCAATGACATTGCCCATGCCGATCAGCCGGTTGCACTGCACTGCAGGCAAGCCTTACTGCCGAGAACACGACCACGGCGTATTGGCACAAGGCCCACAGACTTTCGACGATACGTCTTGAACCAAGACCAACCGGCCGGGATTGGGCTTGTTCGTCTCCAACAGTGAAGCAATTCGCATGGACTGTTCAAGACCATTGACACGGCCAATTGCTTTGCGTCAACCACAGAAAGAGCACTTGGATCTGATGGATTACCCGAACATCAAAGTCGATGCTGATGAAAATACGGAAATCAGGTGCATAGAGATCCACAGATGCAGAGCGGGTGTAAGATGCCGTGAGCATCACTCGATAACCTTGCACTATCTTGAGAGAAAAAACAACCACCCATAGAGAATACAAAGGTTTCCTTACGATATTCTCATTGATATCTCTTATCTATGGGATCTGGATATATGGCAATTGGCCAGGAAATCTGGGCAATGACAGCATGGCCGCCTTGATGGAGGCAACAGATAAAACAGGAAATATATCGGTTGGAAAAACAGCGATATGGATAGGCTTTATCAAGCTGGCACTGGCACTGAACAGCAGTATTGGCACGATCACAACACTGCAGATGATGGTTTCTGCATTCGTTTTCTCCAGAATAATCCACTACATTTACAATAACCACGGAATACTGCGATCTGCCATATTTTTTGCTTTCTTTGTTGCAACACCTCACATCCTGAACTTTTCCGGGATGCTCTACCCGGACGGACCATTTGCCATTTGCGGAATTGGATTTATCTTCGAAATATGGATATGCCTGAGGCGTTCTAAAGTCACATCCTTCTCCGCTTTCGTTATTTTTCTATGCATGCCTTTCACCATCTTCGCAAGGTCGAATGGGATAGTATTATTGATACCTTTTATATATCTTTTATTCAAAACAGATCGATTCGGCCGCATCATTATCGCCACAATCGGCATTTTCTGGACTCTGACATCCACGTTCCTGACTCTGCATCAAGCAGGAAAGCCACAAGAGGCCACTTATCCATTGGTTATTTTCGAGACAGCCAACTTTGTTCAACCACGCCCGTTTTCCGTGGCCTTCGGCCTGCCTGCATACAATGTCTCCAAGACCACCGTCGAAGTACTTGAAAAATACGGTGGCATTCAGAAATTCAACGATTGGTACGATCGAGACTACTGGGATTCTCTTGTACACCAACCGAACTCACCGAACGTTCTTACAATACTCCCAGAGGACAAGGAGATCCTGATCAAGGAGTTTTCCAGATACAATCTCTGGCACAATATTCCCGCATTCCTGTCAAGCCGGGTCAATGTCTTTATGGTTTCCGCCTTGGCTGATGGCCACTTTCCCACGGCAGAGACAAAGAGCTATGTTCTGAAGAATTTCCAGGATTATTATTCAGAGCTGTCGCCCCCTCCATTTCTTAGCAAATGGATCACCTTTCTCAATTCCATTTCATGGAAATACAGGTTTATTCTCTGGTCACCTTTTTTCGGCATGGCCATGCTGGCTGTTGCCACCATAATGGCATGGAAACGCTTGAAGGCCGACCATCTGGTTATCTATGCTTCTCTAATTCTGCAGTTGTTCGCGATTTTTCTCTTCTCCAGCGCCGGGGAATACAGATATCTATTGACCTACTTCCTGCTCCCGATAGCTCTTTACCCGATGATCTGCGATTTACGCCGCAGCGCCCCTGCGACAACGAAGATGTCTTGATCTGGAGGCAATCGCCTTTCCACGCACCAGCCCACATCGACATCACACAGAGAAGCTTCTCACAGGCGCAAGATTGGCGTGACCGGCAGCCTTCGACATAGCGTGGCCAGGCCCACTGCGTCCTCAAAATCGATCGCGCTGCGGCCATCCGTGCTAGCCGCTCGCCATAGAGCTTTTTTCGAGCTTTGATGGGCATACTGACGGCATCCGCTTTCCGCCGAGCCTGAGGTCTTTCTCCTCCCTCCCTCTCAATACTTCTCAGGCACGCCCCCAGGGCATCGGCTTTTCCATACCCGGGCCCGCAGCCATCTGGTTCGCGGGCCTGCCTGTCAGCCCCTGCCATCACGCCCGGCGCATTCGGCACGCCACACCGCAAGAGCCGACAGCGCGGCACTGCCACCCGCCAGCAGGATGGATGGCGTATAGCCACCCCAGACATCGAACAGCCAGCCTGCCAGGCTGCCCCCAGCCACGGCAGCAATGCCGACCGCCACATAGAGCGCCCCCAGGATGGCACCCAGGTTCCGCGTGCCGAACCAGGTCGCGGCGACAGCCGGATACAGCGCGATGCAGCCGCCGTTGGCCGCGCCGAACACCAGCGCGAAACCGGACAGTGCCACGAAGCCTCGCGCCATGGCCCACAGCCCGCACAGCACTGCCAGGGACACGGTGAGCACCAGCAGAAAACGCAGCGCCCCCATCCTGTCGCCCAGCCGGCCCAGCGCAAGGCGCCCCAGCACATTGCCCACGCCGATCAGCCCGATCAGCCCATTGGCCTGAGCGACAGACAACCCCTGCTGGCGTGCCAGCGGGTTGATGTGGATCAGCGCCAGGAACAGGCCGATGGAGCCCAGAAAGATGGCCGCGAAATACCACCAGAAACGGGCCTGCCGCGCCGCCTGGGCCAGGTCCATGCCCTGGGCGGACTGCCCGGCGGCAGGGTCACCCGAAGGCGGCACGCCGTCGGGATGCAGCCCCAGCTCCTCAGGCCGGCCGCGCAGGACCGCCGCCGCCAGGCCAGTCAGTGCGATGGCTGCGGCATATACCTGCATTGTCAGTTGCCAGGACGGGTGCTCCATGAGTGCGCCCGCCACCACGGGGCCGAGCAGCGTGCCCAGCCCGGTGCCCGCCAGCGCGATGCCGGAGGCAGAACTGCGCCACAGCACGAACCAGCGCGCAATGGTGGAGACGGCGGGCACATACACCAGGCCCACGCCCAGGCCGACCAGAATGCAGAAGGCGCCCAGGAACAGCACCAGCGATGAGGACAGCAGGCTGCTGGCCACAAAGCCCAGCGCCAGCAGCACATGGACGGCGCCCACGATGTACCAGCCCCGGAAAAGTCTGCCTCGCCTCATTTGCATCTCCTTGGTATGGGATGACTTTAGTTGTCTATACATGCTTAGACATTAGGTATCAACCCCAGGAATACAGAGCAAAGAGCGAAATTGCAAGGACGGCGCACCTGCAAGGCCGGCAGCATTCCATAGCCGGTGTATGGGAGACAAGGCGTTGTTCAGAGGGACGGCCGCAAGGGTGCATGGGCTGGGGCCATCGCCTGTGGCAATCCATGCCTCCTTGCGCCCAGCCGCTGAGCATCTATGATCGCCACGAAGAATCGTTTTCTTCCTGCATCCGTTCACGGGCTGCATTCTCTCCATGCGCAGATCTTCTCGCCGACAGCTTCCCTCGCCCGCCCGCACGGTACCGGGCACCGTGCCCGGCGTTTTGCAGCGCTTGGCTTTCTGGAGCCTCATTGCAATCTTGGCGTGCGCCCTAGGCACTCTTTCCGTGGCTCATCCGGCTGCCACAGCTCTCACAGTCACTGCATTGGTCAGTTGCGGAGCATGGTCGAACAACCGCGAGAAAACCAGATTGCAGGCGCTTGCCGCCACCCGCAACGGCGAGTCGATCTGCGGCTTCGCCCGTTCCTTCGATTTGCGCAGCACAGATCCTTTGGTAATCCGCGCTGTGTATGAACAGCTTCAGGAAGAACTGCTCAGCTACCAAAAGAGCTTTCCTGTCCGCGGATCCGACCGGCTTGAGGAAGAGCTCGGCCTGGACGGTGATGATCTGGACATGAGCGTTGCGACAGCCATTGCACGTCGCTCGGGCAGGTCACTGGAAGGCACGCAGTCCAACCCCTACTACGGCCGCGTCATGACTGCATCCGATCTTGTGTATTTCTTCAACGGCCAGTCTGAAGTGGCACCGCAGGCCACCGCATTTCACTGACGACGGTACCTTGCCCAAAGCACGGCACAGACCGCTGCAGCGCCCTCAGGAAATCACATTCCGAATGAACCGCGTCACGCCTTCGTGCAGGTTCACGTAGGCGTAGTCCTGGGCGCTGCCGTAGATGGCGTAGTCGCCGGCCTCGATGGTCATGGGGCCTTCGCTCAGGTCCACCAGCAGGCGGCCTTCGACCACGACGATCATCTCGTGCCAGCCTTCCGGGTCGGGTTCGGCCTGGTAGCGTTCGCCGGGGCCCAGGGACCAGGACCACAGCTGAGCCTCGCGCGTGGCGGGCACGCTGCCCAGCAGCATGGCCTGGCTTTCGGGCCGGGTGCCGCGCCAGGCCATGGCGTCCATGCGCAGGCGCTGCGCGGCCGGGTCGCTGACGATTTCTATGAAGCTGGCGCCCAGCGCATCGGCCAGCCGATCCAGGCTGGACAGGCTGATATTGGTGTCGCCGCCTTCCAGCTGCACGACCATGCGCCGGCTCAGGCCTGCGGCCTCGGCCAGGGCCGCCTGGCTCAGTCCTGCACGCTGGCGAAGGCGGCGCAGGTTTTCGCTGACGAAAGCCAGGACATCGGAGCGCTCGCCAGCGCTGTGCAATATATTTCTCATATGATCTGCGCAATATGTTGCACACGTCATCTTCTCACAGTTCGCGCACGCCGCTGCTCAGCCGGCAGGAGCTGGCCCTGATCGCCGTCACCATGGTCTGGGGCGGCACCTTTCTCGTGGTCCATCTGGCCATGCAGCACAGCGGGCCGCTGTTCTTTGTGGGCCTGCGCTTCGTCACGGCGGGTCTGATCGGGCTGCTGGTGTTCCGCAAGGTCATGGCCGGGCTCACGCGCACCGAGCTGGTCGCAGGCACGGCCATCGGCGCCAGCATCTTTCTGGGCTATGGCCTGCAGACCTTCGGCCTGCAGACCATCAGCAGCAGCAAGTCGGCGTTTCTGACCGCCTTGTATGTGCCCATCGTGCCCCTGCTGCAATGGCTGGTGATGGGCAAGCCGCCGCGATTGATGAGCTGGATAGGCATCGGCCTGGCCTTCACGGGCCTGGTGCTGGTGGCGGGGCCCGAGTCCGGGGGAATGGAGTTGAACGTGGGCGAGATGGCAACCATGCTGAGCACGCTGGCCATTGCGGCCGAGGTGCTCCTGATCGGGCATTTCGCGGGCAAGGTCGATGCGCGGCGCGTGACCACGGTGCAGTTGCTGGCGGCCGGCACCATGGCGCTGCTGGCCATGCCCGTGGCTGGCGAGTCGGTGCCGGATTTCTCGTGGATCTGGCTGACGGCCGCCGTGGCCATGGCCTGCGCCAGCATCCTGATCCAGCTGACCATGAACTGGGCCCAGAAGTCCCTGTCGCCCACGCGTGCGACCGTGATCTATGCCAGCGAGCCGGTCTGGGCCGGCATCGTGGGACGCATGGCCGGCGACCGGCTGCCGGGGCTGGCCATCCTGGGGGCAGTGCTGATCGTGGGCGGGGTGCTGGTCAGCGAGCTGAAATGGAGCCGGCGCAAGGCTGGAGCATCCACGGCTTGAGAGGGACGGGGGCGACATCCGTGGTGCTGTCCCGGTGCTGCCTTGATGCGGCCTTGATGGCGTTGTGCGCAAACACAATCCGCCCTTGAGGCAGCCGTCCCTAGAGTCAAGGCCTCACAACAAATGGCTTCCCGATGAAGCCGCGCCGCCATGAGACCTGTCGCCATCCTCCAGCACGAATCCACCCAGGGCCCCGGCGTTCTGCGTGAACACCTGGAGCAGCAGTGCATTCCCTACCGAATGTTGCAGCCCGCCCTCGATGGAAGAGCCCCTGTGCATGCCGCCGACTACAGCGGCATCGTGGTGCTGGGCAGCAACCATTGCGTCAACGAGGGCCTGCCCTGGATGGAGGATGAACAGTCCCTGCTGGCCGACGCGCTGCGGCATGACGTTCCCGTGCTCGGCCACTGCTTCGGCGCACAGATGCTGGCGCGCGCCATGGGCGCCAGGGTCTGGCGCAACCCCTGCCCCAACATTGGCTGGAGCCGCATCTGGGTGACGGCCGCCGCCCAGCAGCTCATGGACCTGCCGCGCGAGGCCACGATCTTCCATTGGCACTACGACACCTTCGAGATCCCGCGCGGCGCCGTGCGCACCATGTACGGCAGCCATTGCCTGAACAAGGGTTTTCGACATGGCCGGCACTGGGCCTTCCAGGGCCACATGGAGGTGACTGCCGCCAGCGTGGCTGCCTGGTGCGCCGAAGGCCATGACGAGCTGCTGCGCGCACGCGGCCCCGCGGCGCAGACCGAGAGCGAGATCCTGCGCCACCTGGACCTGCGCATTCCCGTGCTGCATGCCCTGGCCCACCGCACCTACCGGGCCTGGACGTCACAGCTGCAGCGGCCCGTGGTCGTGCCCCTGAGCGCGGCCAGCCGGTAAACCTTCCAGGCCAGGCAATCCCTGGTGAATACCCTGGGTGCGCTTGACGCAGCTTTTGCGTGCAGGGAAACTTTCGATACGAAATAGAAACCTTTCGAATCGAAAGAATCCATGCAGGAACAAGGCAACAGTTCACTCAAGCGCAGGCTGCAGATCGTGGAGCTGGCGCGCAAGACCGACGAGGTGCGGGTGGAGGCGCTGAGCGTGCTCTTCGGCGTCTCCACCGTCACCATCCGCAACGACCTGCACTACCTGGAGCAGCAGGGCTATGTGGTGCGCGCCTTCGGCAAGGCGCGCTACAACCCGGCCCTGCTCAAGACGGCGGCCGAGCTGCCCGGCGCCCACGCCGCCGCACAAGGCCCGGCACAGGCCCAGGTGGCCCAGGGCGCCCTGGGCTGGATCGAGGACGACGCCTCGGTCTTCCTGGGCAGCGGACGCATCACCCACCGCGTGCTGCCGCTGCTGGCCAGCCGCCAGGGCATTGCGCTGACGCTGCACGACCTGTCCATGGTGGCGACGGCACGGCAGTTTCTCGATTGCACCATCCACGTCACGGGCGGCTCGCTGGCCGGCGACGAGCCCTGCCTCATCGGCCCCGGCGCTGAAACGGGCCTGCGCGGCCGGCCGCTGGACATCTGCCTTTTCGAGATCTGTGGCATCGACGAGCGCAACCGCCTGCTGTGCCGCGACCCGGGCGCCGCACGGCTGTACGCGGCAGCCGTGGAGCACAGCGCCAAGGCCGTGGCGCTGGCACTGGATCTGGACAGCACCTCGGGCGGACACCCGGTCTGCGACATCGCTCAACTCGACGGCCTGTGCGCACACCAGGACATGGAGCCCGGCGCCTTCGATCTGCTGGAACGCCACCGGCTGCAGGCCACCCACAAGGCCGAGGGCCGCATCGAGTTCGCCAGAAGCTGAGTTTTTCCACAACGACAGAGGGAGGGAGACCGCCATGGACCGCAACACGTTTCTCCGGCGCATGCTGGCCGGCGCATTCACATTCGGCCTGCCGGCCAGCCCGGCGCTTGCACAGCCGGGCCCCGGCCCCGCGCGCACCCTCGGCGTGTCCCTGCTCACGCAGCAGCACCCGTTCTACCTGGAGCTGGCCCAGGCCATGCAGCAGGAAGCCGCGCGGCAGGGGCTGAAGCTGGACCTGAGCATTGCCAACCAGGACCTGGGCAAGCAGATCTCCGATGTGGAGGACTTCGTCAGCAAGAAGGTCGATGCCATCATCCTGTCGCCCGTCGATTCCCGGGGCGTGAAGGCCGCCGTGCTCAAGGCTGCCGCCGCCCGCATTCCCGTGATCACCGTGGACATTGCGGCCAGCGGGGTCGAGGTCGCATCGCACGTGGCCACCGACAACCGCGCCGGCGGCGTGCTGGCCGGCCAGCTCATGGGCCGCGCCACGGGCGGCAAGGGCCAGATCGGCGTGCTGCACTACCCGTCCATACAGTCCGTGGTCGATCGCGTGGAGGGTTTCAAGGCCGCCATCGCCACCTTCCCTGGCATGAAGATCGTCTCCGTGCAGCCGGGCATCACGCGGGCCGAGGCCCTGGCCGCCTCGCAGAACATGCTGCAGGCCCACCCCGATCTCGCGGGCATCTTCGGGTTTGGCGACGATGCGGCCCTGGCTGCACTGGCCAGCGTCAAGGGCGCAAGAAAGCTGGAGCAAGTCAAGATCGTCGGCTTTGACGGCATGGCCGAGGCGCGCGCGGCCGTGGACCGCGAACCGGCCTTCGTGGGCGTGATCCGCCAGTACCCCGACCAGTTGGGACTGCAAGCCGTGGCCATTGCCGCGCAGCTGCTGTCGGGCAAGCCGGTGGAGAAACTCCACCCCGTGCTGCCCGGCGTGTACACGGCTGCCGCCAGGTAAATGGACCTGCGGAGCCCGCCATGCCAGGCCCCACTGCACACGGCCGCCCAGGCCGTGCCATGCTCGACGCCGTTGCGCCGCCCCCCATGCTCGAGGCCCGGGCGCTGGCCAAATCCTTCGGCGCCGTGCAGGCGCTCAAAGGCGTTTCCTTCCGCCTGCGCGCAGGCACGGTGCACACGCTGCTGGGCGAGAACGGGGCCGGCAAATCCACCCTGCTCAAGATCCTGGCCGGCGTGCACCGGCCCGATGGCGGCCAGCTGCTGATCGAGGGTGCCGGCACCGAGCTGGCCAGCCCCGCCGATGCGCAGCGCCACGGTATCGCCATCGTTCACCAGGAGCTGAGCCTGGCGCCCAACCTCAGCGTGGCGGACAACCTGTTTGCCGCGCGCCTCCCGCAGCGGGCCGGCTGCGTGGACCGCCGCGCACTGCGCCGCGACGCCGCCGCGCTACTGGCCCGACTGGGCATGGACCTGGACCCCAACGCGCAGGTGGCCGAACTGTCGCTGGCCCAGCGCCAACTGGTGGAGATCGCCAAGGCGCTGGCCCAGCCCTCGCGCATCGTCATCATGGACGAGCCCACGTCCTCGCTCAGCGACAGCGAGGCGCAGATTCTCTTCACCCTCACCGCCCGCCTCAAGGCCGAGGGGCGCGCCATCATCTACGTCTCGCACCGCATGGACGAGATCATGCGCATCTCGGACGAGATCACCGTCATGCGCGATGGCAGCTCCATCTGCACCCTGGCGCGGGACGAGACCGACATCGGGGCGCTGATCGCGCTCATGGTGGGGCGCCAGATGCAGGACATCTATCCGCCGCGCGGCCCCGCCCCTGACCGCAGCACGCGCGCCCTGCTCCAGGTGCGCGGCCTGGGCCTGGCCGGGCGCTTCGAAGGCATTGACTTCGAGGTCCACGCGGGCGAGATCGTGGGCTTCTTCGGGCTGGTGGGCTCGGGCCGGTCCGATGTCATGGATGCGCTGTTCGGCATGCACCGCTGCACGGGCAGCATCCTCATGCACGGCCGGCCGCTGCGCCTGCGCTCGCCGGCCGACGCCATTGGCCAGGGCATGGCCTTCGTGACCGAGAACCGCAAGGAGCAAGGCCTGGTGCTGGACCAGTCCGTGCAGCACAACATCTGCATGGTGCAGGTGCACAGCGGGCGCGGTGGCGCACTGCTCACCGACGAGGCCGCCGAGCAATCGCTGGCCCGCGCCTGCGTGCAGCGGCTGAAGATACGCGTTGCCGGCCTGTACCAGCCCGTGCGCCAGCTGTCGGGCGGCAACCAGCAAAAGATCGTGTTCGCCAAGTGGCTGGCCATGCGCCCCCGGCTGCTGGTGCTGGACGAGCCCACGCGCGGCATCGACGTGGGCGCGAAGTTCGAGATCTATGCCCTGATCCGCGAGCTGGCAGCAGCCGGCACGGCCGTCATCCTGGTGTCGTCGGAACTGCCCGAGGCACTGGCCATGAGCGACCGGCTGCTGGTCATGCGCAACAAGCGCCTGGTCCAGAGCCTGGACACCCTCCATCTGCGCCAGGAGACCGTGATGGCGCACGCCACCGGAGGAGGACTGCCATGAACCATTCCGACCTAGGCCTCCCCGCCACGGGCGCGCCCGAAGAACGCCTTCCCGGCGACCGGCGTTATGACGGCAGGCATGGCTGGCGGCATGCCTGCAAGCCGCTGCGGCGCCATGCCGGCACGCTCATGGGCCTGGCCGGCCTGGTGGCGCTGTTTTCCCTGCTGTCGCCGGCCTTTCTGACGGGCGGCAACCTGCGCAACGTGCTGCTGCAGGTGTCCATCATCGCCATCGTGGCCTTCGGCATGACCTATGTGCTGCTGCTGGGCGAGATCGATCTCTCGGTGGGGTCGGTGGTCGCCCTGGCCGGCAGCGCGGCCGGCCTGATGCTGGGCCAGGGCCTGGCACCTGCCCTGGTGCTGCCCGCCGTGCTGCTGTGCGGCCTGCTGCTGGGCGCGGTCAACGGCTCGCTGTCGGCGCTGCTGCATCTGCCGTCCTTCATCGTGACGGTGGCGACCATGGGCATCTTCCGGGGGCTGGCCTATATCGTCTCGGGCGGCATGCCGGCGCCGGTGGACAGCGAAGCCTTTCTGTGGATCGGCAATGGCGAGCTGCTGGGCATGCCCGTGCCCATCTGGATACTGGCCGCGCTGCTGGCTGCCAACCACTTCGTGCTGTCGCGCACCGTGTTCGGCCGCAAGACCTATCTGGCAGGCGGCAATGCCGAGGCGGCCATCTATGCAGGCATACGCGTGGGGCAGCTGAAGATCGCCATCTTCATGCTGTCGGGGCTGATGGCGGCCGTGGGCGGCCTGCTGCTCACCTCCCGCCTGTACTCGGCCCAGCCCAACGCGGCCATGGGCTGGGAGCTGGACGCCATTGCCGCCGCCGTGCTGGGCGGCACGCGCCTGGCCGGAGGCCACGGCAGCGTTGCGGGCACCTTGATAGGGGCGCTGATGATCGGCGTCATCAACAACGGCATGAACCTGATGAGCGTGCCCTACTTCTATCAGCTCATCGTCAAGGGCAGCGTGATTCTGGTGGCCGTGTGCATCGATGTGCACAGCAGGCGCAGGCGCTGACGCATGGGCCGGCGGTGCAGCGAACGGCGCACGGGGTTTGATTCCAAAGGGAGGGAGAGCATGCAATCCATCATGACCATGGGCGAGATCCTCGTCGAAATCATGGCCGAGCGAAAAGGCCAGAGCTTTCGCGCGCCGGGGCCGCTGGCCGGGCCCTACGCCAGCGGGGCGCCCGCCATCTTCATCGACCAGGTCGCCCGGCTGGGGCATCCGGCTGCCATCATCGGCTGCGTGGGCGATGATGATTTTGGCTGGCTCAACATCGACCGCCTGCGCCGCGACGGCGTGGACACCAGCGCCATCGCCGTGTGCCAGAACGCCGTCACGGGCAGCGCCTTCGTCACCTACCGCGACAGCGGCGAGCGCGACTTCATCTTCAACATCACCAACAGCGCCTCGGCCCAGCTGCAGCCCGAGCAGGTCAACCAGGCCGTGCTCAAGGACTGCGCGCATTTCCACGTCATGGGCTCGTCGCTGTTCTCGTTTCGCATCATCGATGCCATGAAGAAGGCCATCGAAATCGTCAAGGCCCAGGGCGGCACCGTGTCCTTCGACCCGAACGTGCGCAAGGAGATGCTGCGCATTCCCGAAATGCGCGAAGCCCTGGCCTACATCCTGGAGTTCACCGACATCTTCCTGCCCAGCGGCCACGAGGTCACCCAGCTGGCCCGCTCGGCAGACGAGGCCGGCGCCATCGCCGAGATCTTTGCGCGCGGCGTGCGCGAAATCGTGGTCAAGCGCGGCGCCGACGGCTGCAGCTACTTCAGTGCCGACGAGCGCATCGACCTCGACGCCCTCCCCGTGGACGTGGCCGACCCCACGGGCGCGGGCGACTGCTTCGGTGCCACCTTCATCGCCTGCCGGCGCCTGGGCAAGACCGCGCTGCAATCGCTGCGCTACGCCAATGCGGCTGGCGCGCTGGCCGTCGCAAGCAAGGGGCCGATGGAGGGGACATCCGGCTTTGCGGGGCTCGACGCACTGCTGGCACAACAGCCGCAGCACCTGCGGCATGCGGTGATGGAGGGCTGAAACCATGCCCGCCCACCTCACCCACCCCACCCATCTCACCCACTTCACCCGCCTGGCGCAGTCACGCTCCGGGCAAACGCCAGCAGCCGCAGGCGATGCGCGCGCAACAGGCAGCGCACTCGGCATCTACTCCATCTGCTCGGCCCATCCCCTGGTCATCGAGGCCGCCATGCACCAGGCGCTGGACGACGGCACGCCCCTGCTGGTGGAAGCCACCGCCAACCAGGTCAACCAGTTCGGCGGCTACACCGGCATGCAGCCCGCCGACTTCCGCCGCTTCGTGCTGGCCATCGCCCACCGCGTCGGCCTGCCGCCCGACCGCGTGCTGCTGGGCGGCGACCACCTGGGCCCCACGGCGTGGACCGATCTTCCAGCCGCCGAGGCCATGGATCTGGCGCAGGACCTGGTGCACGCCTATGCGGCAGCCGGCTTCGTGAAGCTGCACCTGGACGCCAGCATGGCCTGCGCAGACGACCCCCAGGCGCTGGACGACGAAACCGTGGCCCGCCGCGCTGCCCTGCTCTGCCAGGCGGCCGAGCGCGGCAGCACCTGCCCGGCGCCCGGCCCCGTCTACGTGATCGGCACCGAAGTGCCCGTGCCCGGCGGCGCCGCGCATGCGCTGGAGCATGTGCAAGTCACTGCCCGCGCCGACGCCCAGCGCACGCTGCAGGTGCACCGCGACGTCTTCGCGCAACAGGGGCTGGACCCCGTCTGGCCGCGCATCATTGCCATGGTGGTCCAGCCCGGCGTGGAGTTCGATCACACGCGCGTGGTGGACTACGCGCCCGGCGAAGCGGCCGACCTCAAGCAGTTGCTGCGCCGGCACCCGCACCTGGTCTTCGAGGCCCACTCCACCGACTACCAGCGGCCCGAGGCCCTGCGCCAGCTGGTGCAGGACGGCTTTGCCATCCTCAAGGTCGGGCCCGGCGCCACTTTTGCGCTGCGCGAGGCGCTGTTCGCGCTGGCCGCCATCGAGGAGCAGCTCGTGGATGCACCCCAGCGCTCCCACCTGCCCGCCGTGCTGGAGTCGGCCATGCTGGGCCGCCCCGCCAACTGGGAGCGCTACTACCGCGGCGAGCAGCCCGATCCCGGCGCCCAAAGGCTGCTGCGCATCTACAGCTACAGCGACCGCATCCGCTACTACTGGGCCGACCCCACGGTGAACGCCGCCGTGGCGCGGCTGCTGGACAACCTGTCCGCCTGCACCCTGCCCGAGAACATGCTCAGCCAGTTCCTCCCAGCCCAATACCAGGCCGTGCGCGCCGGGCGGCTGGCACCCTCGCCCCACGCACTGGTGCTGGACCGCGTGCGCGAGGCGATACGGCCGTATGCGGCAGCCTGCAACGCGAGCCTCACAGCTGCCCCGCCTCCCCCCTGATCAAATCCCACACGCTTTGCGCCACGGGCGACAGTTCGCGTTGGCGGCGGCGCACCAGCATGATGTCGCGCTGCACGCGCGGCAGCAGGGGGCGGCTGGCAAGGGCGTCGGGGGCGGCGCCACTCGCGGGAATTCGCCATGCCTGCGGCACGGCCAGTTCCGGCACCACGCTCAGGCCCAGGCCCGCCTGGAGCATGCAGAAGATGGTGGTGGTGTGGCCGACTTCCTGCACCACGGCGGCCTCGGCGTCGTGGGCCTGCAGCGCGGCGTCGATCAGGCGGCGGCTGCCCGAGGCGTGGTCCAACAGTACCAGCGGCTGGCCGGCCAGGTCGCTCCAGGCCACCTGGCGCTTGCGGGCCAGCCGGTGCGTGGCCGGGCAGACCAGGCAAAAGGGCTCGCTGAGTATGGTTTCGCAGTACAGGTCATCGCGGCCCTGCGGGTCGATGACCACGCCGAAGTCCACCTCGCCGCTGCGCACGCTTTGCAGCACATCGCTCTGGATGCGGTCCAGCAGCAGCAGCTCGATGCCCGGCGCCTGCTCGCGGCAGCGCGCAATGCAGCGCGGCATCAGGTGGGCCGACAGCGTGGGGCTGCTGGCCACGCGCACCTTGCCCAGGCGCTGGGTGGCCAGGCCGCTGACTTCGAGCAGGCATTCATCCAGCGCGTCCAGCACGCGCGTGGCATGGCCCTGCAGCAGTCGGCCGGCGTCGGTCAGCTCCACCTCGCGCGTGGTGCGGTGCAAAAGCTGCACGCCCAGGGCCTGCTCCAGCTCAGTGACGTTGCGGCTGACGGCGGGCTGGGTGAGCGCCATCAGCTCGCCGGCGCGGCTGAAGTTGCGGCTTTCCGCCACGGCCAGGAAGGCGCGCAGCTGGCGCAGGCTGATATTCATACGGAAAAATTATAAAACCATCAGATAAATCCATTTCTCTTTTCAATGGCCGTGGCGTCCAATCGGGGCCTTGCAGCCTGGCTGCACGAACCGATAGTTAGTTGGAGAGAGTTTTCCCATGGCACGCCCCCGCTTCGCCCCTGACAATTTCACGCTGATGCTGCTGTCCACCGTGGCACTGGCCAGCTTCCTGCCCGCCTCGGGCACCGTCTCGCAATGGCTGGAGGTGGCGACCACGCTCATGGTCAGCCTGCTGTTCTTCCTGCACGGCGCCAAGCTCTCGCGCGAGGCCATCTTTGCCGGCATAGGCCACTGGCGCCTGCACCTGACCATCTTTGCCGCCACCTTCGTGCTCTTTCCCCTGCTGGGCTGGGCGCTGCGCCCCGTGCTGGAGCCCCTGGTCACGCCCGAGATGTACATGGGCGTGCTCTTTCTGTGCACGCTGCCGGCCACGGTGCAGTCGGCCATCGCCTTCACGGCCATGGCGCGCGGCAACATGCCCGCTGCCGTGTGCAGCGCATCGGCCTCCACGCTGATGGGCATCGTGATCACGCCCATCCTGGTCAGCATGCTGCTGCACAAGAGCGCCGAAGGGGGCGACGCGCTGCAGGCCATCGGCAAGATCGCGCTGCAGCTGCTGCTGCCCTTTGTGCTGGGCCATCTGCTGCGGCCCGTGATCGGCGGCTTCATCTCGCGCCATGCCAAGCGCGTGAAGTTCGTGGACCAGGGCTCCATCCTGCTGGTGGTGTACACGGCCTTCAGCGCCGCCGTCATCAGCGGCCTGTGGCAGCAGACGCCCCTGCCCGCGCTGCTGGGCCTGCTGCTGCTGTCGTCCATCCTGCTGGCCCTGGTGCTGGTCATCACGTCATGGACGGCGCGCCGCCTGGGCTTTTCCAAGGAGGACGAGATCACCCTAGTGTTCTGCGGCTCCAAGAAGAGCCTGGTCAGCGGCGTGCCCATGGCCAAGGTGCTGTTCGAGTCCAGCGCCGTGGGCGCCATCGTGCTGCCGCTGATGATCTTCCACCAGCTGCAGCTCATGGTCTGCGCCGTGCTGGCCCAGCGCTATGCACGCCGGCCCATGCATTCCGAGGTGATCGAGGATGGCGCCGTGCCCGCCAGCGCTGCGCCGGCCGCCAAGGCCGAAACGGCGCCGGCCAAATAAGGCGCGGGCGCGCTCCCATCACAAAAAAGCCTGGCTCTCGCGCCAGGCTTTTTTGCATCTCAGCCCTTCAGGGCCAGGTTGTTGAGCTTGTCCAGCCGTTCAGGCCAGCTTCCCTGCTGCGCCGACTGCAGCAGGATGCGCGTCCAGGCGATCCAGGCGTCCCACTGCACGCGCTTGTCCCAGGCATTGCCCCAGCCGCTGAAGCACTGCAGCGCGCTGGTGGCTGCGCGCGCGGCGTCGTCGGCGCGGCCGGCAGACAGGTAGAGCTGGGCCAGCACCATCTGCGGCTCGCCCACCCAGGGGTTCAGGCGCACGGCGCTTTCCAGCACGGCCGTGGCGGCGTCCAGGTCCACCAGCGGCTGGTCCAGCTGGATCACCGACCAGTACAGCGACACGGCAGCGGCCTCGTCGCCAGGCGACAGCTGCCGGCTGCAATGGTCGAACACCGGCGGCAGCGGCAGCTGGGCGCGCAGCGCCGGGTGCTGCAGCGCACGGCCCAGGTCGCTGATCTGGCTGAGCATGCGGCTGGCAGGCCGCATGGGGCCGGGCCACAGCGAGGCCGCCCAGTGCACGCCCTGCTGCCGCTGGTTCTGCACCTGCGGAAACTGCGAGTAGATGTCTTCCTGCCAGCTGAACCACTGCTCCATGGCATCGGCCATGCTCACGATGGTGAAGGCCGCCACCTCATGGGCGCTCAGGCGCTGGCTGCGGCCGGCGGATTCCAGCGCCATGGAGCCGTCTTCGGCCAGGTCGCCGGCCAGGATCTTCTGCATGAACTGCGTGCGGCTCATGGTGCAGAACAGGTAGACCAGGTGCTCGGCGCCCTCGCCCACCAGTTCGCGCAGGCGGCCGCGCTCGCTGCCCGCATCGAACTTGACCAGGTCCACGAAGGCGTTGCCATAGACGCTGTGCAGCAGGCCCAGCAGGCGCACGTCGCGCGGCTGGCGCCACAGCGCCAGCGAACGCGCCACGCCCGCCAGGTGGTGGCGGAAGGTGCCGGCCTTGTGCCAGTCCTGGCCCACGCCGCGCGCCAGCACCACGGGCAGCACGGGGGCGAGGTCGGCATCCCTGCGCAACCATTCCTCGTCGAGCAGGTCCTGGGCGCGCGTGAACAGCGCCTCGTCAAGTGTCTGGAACAGTGTCGGGACAGGCAGGCTCATGCAGGCACCTCCATGGCAGCGGCGGGCCGCTGGGTATATTGCGCCACCCAGCCCGCCGTATCGGCGAACAGGCGCAGCGCCTTGATGCGCCGCGTGGCGGTCAACGTGAAGCGGTGCTCCACGCCGGCCGGTATGCGCAGGTAGTCGCCGGGCTGCACGCGCAGCACGCGCTCTTGGCCGCCGGCATCGAAGAAGCCGAACAGGCCTTCGCCTTCGAGGATGTAGCGCACCTCGTCATCGGCATGGGTGTGGGGCTTGTCGAAGCGCTCCAGCGCCTCGTCCAGGCCCGGGATGCCTGGGTGCAGCACGACCAGGTCCATGCTGTGGTAGCCATGGGCCACGCATTCGTCGACCACCAGCATGCCCACGGCCTGGACCACGGTGGCCTTGCCGCCGTCATCCAGCTGGGCCTGCGCCAGCAGCGCGGCCAGGCCGGGCTCGGGCGCCAGCGGACGGTGCTGCCATTGCACGCCGATGGCGGCCACGAAGTCCGCGTCGGAAACCCGGTGGGATGCGAGGGCGCCCATGGTCTTACCAGGCCGCCGTGTAGGCGCCCTTGAACTGCGTGTCGATGAACTGGCGCACCTCGGGCGACTGGTAGGCCTTGACGAAGGCCTGCAGGCCCGCGTCCTTTTCATGGCCGGCGCGCGTGGCGATCAGCACGGTCACGTACGGCGTGTCCGTGGCTTCCAGCGCCAGCGAATCCTTTTGCGGCGACAGGCCTGCGGCCACGGCGTAGCTGCTGTTGACGGCGGCGGCGTCCAGGTCGTCCAGCGAGCGCGCCAGTTGGGCGGCCTCCAGTTCCACGAACCTCAGCTTCTTCGGATTGGCCGTGATGTCCAGCACCGAGGCACGGGCGCCCGCGCCGGTCTTCAGTTCGATCAGCTTTTGCGCGGCCAGCACCATCAGTGCGCGAGAGCCGTTGGTGGGGTCGTTGGGGATGCCCACGCGCGCACCGCTCTTGAGGTCGGCCAGGCTTTTGATCTTCTTGGAGTACACGCCCATCTGCTGGTTGACCGCACGGGCCACGGGCACGAGCTTGTAGCCGCGGTCCTTGTTCTGGGCGTCCATGAAGGGCTGGTGCTGGTAGATGTTGGCATCCAGCTCGCCCTGCGACAGCGCCGCATTGGGCTGGATGAAGTCGCCGAACTCGACCAGCTTCACCTTCAGGCCGTTCTTCTCGGCCACTTTCCTGGCCACCTCGGCGATCTGGGCATGCGGGCCCGAGGTCACGCCGATGGTGACCGAGCCGTCGGCCGCATGGGCCGGCAGTGCGACCAGCCCGGCAAGGGGCAGGACGGCGGCCAGAGCCAGCGATTGAAGCAATGCGCGCTTTTTCATGGAATCCCTCTTTCAGACAATCTCGCGGCAGCTTGCCGCCCCGGCCACGCCAGCCGCACCGGCCGCCGGGGTGTGTGGATCAGCGGTGGCTCAACCTGCGCACCGCCCAGTCGCCCAGGCTCTGGATGGCCTGCACGAAGAAGATCAGGATGATGACCACGGCCAGCATCACATCGGGCAAAAAGCGCTGGTAGCCGTAGCGGATGCCCAGGTCGCCCAGGCCGCCGCCGCCAATGGCGCCGGCCATGGCCGAGTAGCCGGTCAGGCTCACGAAGCTGATGGTCAGGCCTGCCACGATGCCGGGCAGCGCCTCGGGCAGCAGGATCTTCCAGACGATCTGGCCCGTGGTGGCGCCCATGGACTGGGCCGCTTCCACCAGGCCGTTGTCCACCTCGCGCAGCGCGGTCTCCACCAGGCGCGCCACGAAGGGGGCTGCCGCAATGGTCAGCGGCACCACGGCCGCCCAGGTGCCGATGGACGAGCCCGTGATCAGACGCGTCAGCGGGATGATGGCGACCAAAAGGATGATGAAGGGGGTGGAGCGCAGGGCATTGACGATCCAGCCCACGATCTTGTTGGCCGGGCCGTTCTGCAGCACGCCGCCGTGGTCGGTCAGGCGCAGGAACACACCCAGGGGAATGCCGATCAGGCCGCCCACCAAGCCCGAGACGCCGACCATGATGATGGTCTCCCACAGCGAGCTGACGAACAGCTCCAGCATCATTTCCGAAAAATTCTCAAACATCGCTCAATCCCTGGTGGAAACGATCTGCACCTGCACGCCCGTGGCGCGCAGATGGTCCACGGCGGCATCGATCTTTGCCGCGTCGCCGCTGGCGAAGACGGCCAGCGAGCCGAAGGTCTGCTCCTGGATCTCGTCGATCTGGCCATGCAGGATGGACAGGTCCAGCCCCAGCTCGCGGATCAGGTGCGACAGGATGGGCTGGTAGGCGCTCTCGCCCGCATACGACAGGCGCAGCAGCCGGCCTTGCTGGCCGGGCGCCAGCTGGGCGGCCAGCGCGTTCACGCGCACGGCCACCGACTCGGGCAGTTGCTGGGGAACGATCTCGTCGATCAGGCTGCGCGTGATGGCCTGCTGCGGGCGCGTGAACACGTCGATCACGGGACCCAGCTCGGCAATCTCGCCGCCGTCGATCACGGCCACGCGGTCGGCGATCTGCTTGATCACCTGCATCTGGTGCGTGATCAGCACCACGGTCAGGCCCAGTTCGCGGTTGACCTTGCGCAGCAGGTCCAGGATGGAGCGCGTGGTCTCGGGGTCCAGGGCCGAGGTGGCTTCGTCCGACAGCAGCACCTTGGGGTGGCTGGCCAGCGCGCGCGCAATGCCCACGCGCTGCTTTTGCCCGCCCGAGATCTGCGCCGGATAGCGGTCGCGCAGCGCGCTCAGGCCCACCAGGTCCAGCAGCGGGTCCACGCGCTTCTTGATGTCGTCCGCCGACATGCCCGCCAGCTCCAGCGGCAGCGCGGCGTTGTCGAACACCGTGCGCGAGGACAGCAGGTTGAAATGCTGGAACACCATGCCGATGTCGCGGCGCGCCGTGCGCAGCTCGGCATCGCTGAGCTGCATCAGGTCACGGCCGCCCACCAGCACCTGGCCGGAGGTCGGGCGGTTGAGCAGGTTCAGGCAGCGCACCAGCGAGCTTTTGCCCGCGCCGCTGCGGCCGATGATGCCGAACACCTCGCCCGACTCGATCTGCAGGTTGATGCCCCGCAAGGCATGGACGGGCCCGGTGGGGCCCTTGTAGGTCAGGGAAAGATCCCGAATCTCGATCATGAAAAAACGCCGCGGCGCAGGACGGCCTGGGGACGCCGCTGCGCATTGTTGGGAAGTGGGAGCAAATATAGGTTGCGCGTATAAAAACGCAAACTATAAAAAAATTAAGTAATAAGAAGCTCCGGTTATGCCCAGGACTTCACTACTTTCTGCACAACCCTCAACTATGCCTGAATGTGGACACTCCCTGGCCCTGCCGGGCTATGCGCGGCGCCACGGAGCACTGAGGCAAGGCCCTTCTTGCGGCGGCGTCTGATTGACAGTATGGCCGGCACGCTGCCGTCGCGGCCTGGCGGCCCTGGCCCGCTCCTGCTTTTGACGATGGCAAGCACCCTCCGCTGCCGCCGCGCTGACGCCAGAAGCAGCCTTTGCTGACAGGCCGCGCGGCATGCGCCCTCCTACAGTGGGCTCAACCCCACAGGAGAAGAGCGCCATGCGCCCAGAACAACACTCCGGCGCCGGCAGCCAGGCCGGCGCGGCTCCCTTGTCGCGGCGCGGCTTTCTGCAGGCCGCCAGCATCGCAGGCGTCAGCGTCTGGGTGGCGCCGCTGGCCAGCCAGGCCTATGCAGCCCTCTTTGAAGACCGCGTCCTGGGCAGCGTGGCCCGCGAGCCGGCCACCCAGTTGCCGCGCATGCGGCTCGATGGCCGCTCCAAGGTCATGGGCGCCAAGGTCTTCGCCCGCGACATCCGCGCCCGCGACATGCCGCACTGGCCCCAGCAGCAATCCCATGCCTTCATCGTGCGCACCACGCTGGCCGACCGGCTGTTCGACGGCATGGACCTGTCTTCCCTGGACGGCGAGCTGGCGCCCGACCGCGTGGTCACCGCCGAAGACCTGGCGCGCGACGGCCTGGCCTTTCCCGAGTTCTATGGCGAAGACATGCTGCTACCCGCAGGCAAGACCCCCGCCTACCTGGGCCAGGCCGTGGCCATCCTCATCTACCACGACTTCGCGCGCTTTCGCTTTGCCAAGGAAAGGCTGCAGGCCACGGCCGGCGTCATCCGCTACGGCCGCATCACGGGCGCGCTGGACCGTCCACCCTGGGGCGTGTTCCGCTATGTGCGCCAGGGCGGCGCCACGGCCTTTGACGACGACGTGTTCTCCAGCCTGCGCGATGCCCCGCTGTTCCCCGCCGAACGCAAGCCGCTGGTCTGGCCGCAGATCTCCAAGGCCGACGCGGTCACGGCACGCGGCCTGCGCGCGGCCGAGCAGATCGCCCAGGAACTGGCCACGCCGCCGGCCGACTGGCTGGTGCTGCAGCGCCACTACGCCACGCAATCGGTGGACACGGCCGCGCTGGAGCCCGACAACGCCAACTGCTGGTATGACGCGGCCACGCAAAGCCTGCACATGGTGCTGGCCACGCAGTCGCCGCACGAAGTGGCCGAATGGGCTGCGCAGATGGTGCAGGCCAGCAGGTTCCCGCTCAAGCGCCTTTTCGTGCACCCGTGCTACACGGTGGGCTACGGCTCCAAGGACCACGCGCCCATGCCCTACTACGGCCTGGTCTGCGCGCTTTATGCGGATGGCAAGCCCGTGCGCCTGGCCAATGACCGGTTCGAGCAGTTCCAGTCCTCGCTCAAGCGCCATGCCTTCGAGATCGACTACACCATGGCCATCGACAGAAAGACCGGCCTCTTCCAGAGCCTGGTGGCCAACATGACGGCCAATGGCGGCGGCCGGGCCAACTTCTCGCCCTCGGTCGCCATGGTGGGCGGCACGGCGGCGCAGTCCATCTACTACTTTCCCAAGAACGACATCACCGCCGTGGCCCTGGCCAGCCGCGCGCTGGACGCGGGCTCGGCACGCGGCTACGGCACGCTGCAGAGCATGGCGGCCACCGAAATGATGGTGGACGAAATCGCAGAACTGCTGCAGATCGACCCCATCGAGCTGCGCCTGCGCAACGTGCTGACCTCGGGCGCCAAGAACACCCAGGGCGCCATTGCCGCCGGCGCACTGCGCGCCGACGAGGTGCTGGAGCGCGCCCGCCGCCATCCGCTGTGGACCGAGCGCGCCAAGCGCAAGACCGCCTACGAGGCCAGCCACCCGGGCCAGCGCTACGGCGTGGGCTTTGCCTGCGTGCAAAAGGACTTCGGCACGGGCGGCGAGGCGGCCTTCGCCCGCATCGAGATATCGCCCCAGGGCCGCGTGCTGCTGCACCACTCGGGCACCGAGATCGGCACGGGCATGGGCACCTCGCAGGCCCAGCTGTGCGTGCAGTGGTTCGGCAAGCCCGCCGACGAGCTGCAGACCGCCTGCCTGGACTGGCCGGAGCTGCCGCTCAAGGCCGAGGGCGACAACTACACCATGCCCCAGGCCGACCAGGACCGCTTCGCCACCCGGCCGCTGTGGACGCCGGTCTACGCCTCGCCGGCCAGCGCCAGCAACTCGGCCTACTACTACAGCCA
This sequence comes from Delftia sp. 11MD, assembly GCF_050907895.1. Classification (NCBI taxonomy): domain Bacteria; kingdom Pseudomonadati; phylum Pseudomonadota; class Betaproteobacteria; order Burkholderiales; family Comamonadaceae; genus Delftia; species Delftia sp. 11MD. The sequence goes on from NZ_CP194333.1 coordinate 3,756,533, forward strand.
CGCCACCAGCGAGACGGCGCGCGTAATCTTCGAGCACGGCCTGTGGCCGGCCGCCGTGGCCATCTGGAGCCAGGGCACGGGCGGCGGCCAGAAGGCGCCCTACGTGGTGCGCCGCGAGGACGCGCGCTGGGTCAACGGCATGCTCACGGCCAACGGCATGCAGCCGCTGTCCCTGCAGGCCCTGGCCCAGAAGGCCCATGCCATGCAGCTGGTCACGGGCGCCGTGGGCCATACCTTCAACCGCTGGCAATGGGCCGAGGCCGACTTCGACATCCTGGGCACCAGCGCGCGCCGGCCGCTGGACGCGCTGGCCGTGCGCCTGGGCAGCGCGCCCGATGCTGCCGCAGTCACGCCGGCCCCTGACACCAGCGACACGCCGCAGGCGGCCACGCCCGTCGAGGCCTCTGTCACCGCGCGGCGCAGCGCCGCCGGCTACCGCATGATTGCGCGGCGCAACCTGTTCTATCCGCCCATGCAGCGCAACAACGCGGGCGTCACCTACTACAGCGCCAATGCGGCCCTGGTCGAGCTGGCGGTGGACACGGGCACGGGCGCGGTCGAGCTGCTGGCCCACCACTCCATCATGGAATGCGGGCGGCCCATCGTGCCCGAGCTGGTGCACGGCCAGCTCGAAGGCGGCATCGCCATGGGCATAGGCCATGCGCTGTACGAAACCATGCCGCTGTACGAGGGCGGCCCCGGCGACGGCAACTGGAACTTCCACCGCTACCACCTGCCGCGCGGCAGCGAGGTGGCGGTCTGGAAGCAGACGGCCGAGCTGCTGGCACCTCTGTCGGACACCGATCCACCCAAGGGCATTGCCGAGGTGGTGATGATTCCCATCGTCGCCGCCATCGTCAACGGACTGCACCACGCCATAGGCAAGCGTTTCCATGACCTGCCCGTGACCCCGCAAAAGATCAGGGAGGCACTCGCACCATGAGCCTTGTCCCGCGCCCCTTGTCGCTGACCGTCAACGGCCAGAGCGTCGGCCCCATGGACGTGCCCGAAGGCATGCCCATGATCGACCTCCTGCACGAATACCTGAACCTCACCGGCTCGCGCCTGGGCTGCGGCATCGGCGAATGCCGGGCCTGCACCATCATCGTGGACGGGCCCGAGGGCAGCCGCGAAATGCGCACCTGCATCACCGGCGCCCACTACTTCCAGGGCCGCAAGGTCCGCACCATCGAAGGCATTGCCGACCCGGCCGGCGCGGACACCGCGCCCCTGCCCTCGCCCGGCGCCTCGGGCCAGCCGCGCAAGGTCATCGCCATCAGCCCCGTGCAGCAGAAGTACCTGGAGCATTTCAGCTTCCAGTGCGGCTACTGCACGCCGGGCTTCGTCATCGCCGCCACGGTGCTGGTCGAGCGCCTGGCCAAGGCACCCATCCGCGCGGCCGATGTGGAACAGGTCGTGGGCGAGGCGCTGCAGCCCCACCTGTGCCGCTGCACCGGCTATGTGCGCTACTACGCGGCCGTGAAGGACCTGGTCCTGAACACGCCCGGGCTGACCTTGAAAGGATGAGCGCCATGTCCGCCGCCGACCCCAGCGCAGCCGCCGCCGCGCCACCCGCAGACTACAGCGGTGCCCGCCCCCCGCCACCGCGCAGGCCCAGGCGCCGCTGGCGCGGGCTGCTGCTCGTCCTCCTGCTGCTGGCCGTGCTGTTTGCCATTGCCGCCGTCTGGGGCAACCGGCCCCATGTGCCGCAGCGCGAGCCGCAGGCCGTGCACCGCAGCCCCCAGCAGCTGGCCCAGGGCCTGTACCTGGCGCGCGCCGCCGACTGCATGGCCTGCCATGACGGGGTGGGTGGCATAGGTGGCGCCCGGGAAGGCCAGCCCTTTGCGGGCGGCAAGCCCCTGCCCACGCCCTTCGGCACCCTCTACGGCACCAACATCACCCCCGACCCCGACCAAGGCATAGGCCGCTGGACGGCCGAGGAATTCCACGCCGCCGTCACCCGCGGCACGGCGCCGGGCGGGCGCCAGCTCTACCCGGCCATGCCCTATGCCTCCTACCACCTGATGAGCCGCGAAGACTCGGACCTGATCTACGGCTACCTGATGAACATCCGGCCCGTGGCCCAGCCCAACACCAAGCCCGCCCTGCCCTTCCCCTTCAACCTTCGCGTGCTGATGTTCGGCTGGAAGACGCTGTTCCTGTCCAGCGCGCCGCTGCCCGTGGGCTCGCAGGGCCAGAGCCCGGCCTGGCTGCGCGGGCAGTACCTGGGCAATGTCATGGGCCACTGCGCCGAATGCCACACGCCGCGCGGCATGTTCGGCCAGATGCAGAAGGACCGCTGGCTGCAGGGCGGCACGCTGTCGCTGTTCACGGCCCCCGGCATCACCGCAGAAGCCCTGGCCGCACGCGGCTGGACGCGCGAGGGCATGGCCCAGTTCCTGCAGACGGGCTTCTCGGCCCACGGCAGCGCCTTCGATGAAATGCACGAGGTCATCGCCAACAGCACCCGGTACTTCACGGCCGAGGACATGACGGCGCTGTCCACCTTCCTGCTGGGCGACAACCCGCCCGCGCCCCAGCCCCTGCCGGCCGCCGTGTCCCCGGAGTCCGGCACCGGCAACAGCGGGGGCAATAGCGGGGGCAATAGCGCGGGCAATGGCACCGGCAACGGCGCGGGCACGCTGGACGCGGGCCGGGGCCACTACATGGCGCTGTGCGCCAGCTGCCACGGCAGCGAGGGCCTGGGCCGCAGCCTCACCATGCCCCCGCTCAAGGGCAACAGCACCGTGCGCCAGGCCGACGCCCGCAACCTGGTGCTGGCCATCCTCGTCGGCCTGCCCAAGCACCCGGCCACCCAGCAGGGCCCCACGCCCCTGCCCGGCATGCCCGGCTTCATGCAGGAGCTGACCGATGGCGAAGTCGCCGCCCTGGCCAACTACACCCGCACGGCCCTGGGCGGCCAGCCTGCCGATGTGACCGCAGCCCAGGTGGCCGACCTGCGCAGCGCAGCCGGAAAGTCAGGGCACAAGGCTGCGCCGTGAAACACCGGCTGTTCTACGGAGCCCAACCCGTATGCCCGCGCCTGCGGCGTGGCGGTTGCGGGGTTGCAAGCCTGCCGAAGGACGGGCTTGCTTCGTCATCTGACTCGCCGTGATGTTTGAGTGAAGCGCGCAGCGCGCAACGAGTTTCACGGCGAACCCCGCAACCGCCACGACGCAGGTTGCCCGCAGCGAAGCGAAGGGTCGCGGACATCCGGGTCGCCTTCTTTGATCTGACCTTTCTTGGCGAATCAAGAAAGGGCAGTCGGCCGCCGGGCCGAGACCCGGCCTCGAAAAACAACCACCCGGCAGGGGGAAATGAGCCCCCCTGCACTCGCTGACAAGCCGCGGTCACAGCCCCAAAACACAAGCCCATTGTTTCCACCACGGAACCAACCGCGTTCCACCACCCTCCTTTGCCAGCCGCCGCTGTCTCCCTAGAGTGAAAGCAAAAGGAGACAAGCATGTTCGAAGCCAATCTATTCCAGGGCCAGCGCGTCCTGATCACCGGGGGCGGCACGGGGCTGGGCCTGGCCATGGCGGCCAAGCTGGCGGAACTGGGTGCCGAGCTGCACCTGTGCGGCCGGCGGCATTCCGTGGTGCAGCAGGCCTGCGAGATGCTGAACAACGACACGGGCGCGCAGGCTTTTGCGCATGAACTCGACATTCGCCAGCCCGAGGCCGTGCACACCGTCATCGACCGCATCTGGGCCGAACACGGCCCGCTGACGAGCCTGGTCAACAACGCGGCCGGCAACTTCGTCAGCCGCACCGAGGACCTGAGCATCAACGGCTTCCATGCCATATCGGACATCGTCTTCCGGGGCACCTTCTACGTCACCCAGGCCGTGGGCCGCCGCTGGATCGCCGAAGGGCTGCCGGGCTCGGTGCTGTCCATCGTCGTCACCTGGGTGGACACGGGTTCGCCCTTCGTCGTGCCCTCGGCCATGTCCAAGGCCGGGCTGGACGCCATGACCAAATCGCTGGCCGTGGAATGGGGTCCCAAGCGCATACGGTTCAACGCGATTGCGCCGGGCGTGATTCCCACCCAGGGCGCCAGCCAGCGCCTGCGCCCCAGGATCGACGGCAACGAGGACTCGGCCGACCGCCGCCGCCTGGACAACCCCACGCGCCGCCTGGGCACGGGCGAGGACATCGGCAACATGGCCGCCTTCATCCTGGCCCCGGGCAACACCTGGCTCAACGGCCAGACCATCACGCTGGACGGCGGCGACGCCCTGGCCAACGGCGCCTACTTCACCGAATACCAGGCCTGGGACGATGCCGACTGGGCGCGCGCCCGGCAGATGGCCAAGGCCGCCAACCAGCCCAACGTCAACGATGGGGAGCAGGAGGCCACGCCCACATGAGCACCGCCGCCACGCCCCATTCCACCCTGGTCTTCGAACAGCGCACGCTGACCGGCGCCGCCCAGCAGCAGCGCGGCCGCCAGCTGGCCCAGGGCCTGCGCAGCCTGGGCCTGGCCGAAGGCGACGTGCTGGCCGTCTTCCTGCGCAACGGCATCGAATACGCCGACGTGGTCCATGCCTGCCGCATTGCGGGCATCTACTACTGTCCCATCAACTGGCATTTCACGGCCACGGAGATCGACTACATCCTGGCCGACAGCGGCGCCCGCGCCCTCATCACCAGCCAGGACCTGCTCGACGGCCTCAAGGGCGAACTCTATGCGGACCTGCCCCGGCGCGTCGCCCACGCACGCGAGCCGGAGCTGGACTACGAAACCTGGCTGGCCGCCCAGGCACCCTACGACGGCCCGCTGGTCGCGCCGCGCGGCCACATGGCCTATACATCGGGCACCACGGGCCGCCCCAAGGGCGTGCTGCGCAAGGCGTTTCCCGTGGAAGAATTGCCCCGGCGCCTGGCCGTGAACCAGGCGCTGATCGCCACCGCCTACGGCCTGCAGCCCGGCGCGCGCACCCTGCTGACCGCGCCCATCTACCACAGCGCGCCCAGCCTGTACTTCCAGAACGCGCTCATGCTCAGCGAGCTGGTGGTGCTGGAGCAGCGCTTTGACCCCGAGCGCTTCCTGCAGCTGGTGCAGGAGCACCGCATCGACACCGCCTACATGGTGCCCATCATGTACGTGCGCCTGCTCAGGCTGCCGCGCGAAGTGCGCGAGCGCTACGACATTTCCTCGCTGCGCTTCATTGCCTCCACCGGCTCGCCCTGCGCGCCCGAGGTCAAGAAGGCCATGATCGAGTGGATGGGGCCCATCATCAACGAGACCTATGCCTCCAGCGAATCGGGCCTGGTCACCTTCATCGGCTCGGCCGACGCCCTCACCCACCCGGGCAGCGCGGGCCTGCCGCTGCAGGACGCCGAAGTCCGCATCCTCGACAGGCAGGGCCAGGCGCTGCCCACGGGCGAGGTGGGCCTGATCTACGTGCGCCAGCCCGCCTATGCCGACTTCACCTACAAGGGCAACGAAGAGGCCCGCCGCAAGATGGACCAGGGCGGCCTGATCACCCTGGGCGACATGGGCTACCTGGACGAGGAAGGCTTTCTCTACGTCTGCGACCGCGACTCGGACATGGTGATCTCCGGCGGCGTGAACATCTACCCGGCCGAGATAGAGAACGAGCTGCTCAGGCACCCCGGCATAGCAGACTGCGCCGTCATCGGCGTGCCCGATGCCGAGTACGGCGAACGGCTGCTGGCCCTGGTCGAGCCCGGCCAGTCAGGCACACTGCCCGAGGCCGAACTGAAAGAATGGCTGCGCGGCCGGCTGGCGGCCTACAAGCTGCCGCGCAGCTTCGTCTTCCAGCGCCTGCCCCGCGACGACAACGGAAAGATCGCCAAAAGAAAGCTGCGCGACGCCCACTGGGGCGCGACGCAGCGCAAGATCTGAACCCGCCAACACCGAAAGAGAAGGAGACAACGCATGAACAAGGCCATCGCATTGCTGCTTGCCGCTGCGGCCACCGCAGCCGCAGCCCCCGGGTTCGCCCAGTCCGACTACCCCAGCAAGCCCATCAAGCTCATCGCCCCGTATGCGCCGGGCGGCTCGGTCGACGTGCTGGCCCGCACCCTGGCCACGCACCTGTCCACGGAGCTCAAGCAGTCCGTGGTCGTGGAGAACCGGCCGGGCGCCAACACCATGATTGCCGCCTCGGCCGTGGCGCGCTCGCCGGCCGACGGCTACACCCTGCTGCTGGCCAGCAATGCCAGCATGGTCCTCAACCCCCTGCTCTACAAGAAGCTCAGCTACAACCCCGACCGGGAGCTGAAGCTCACCAACATCCTGGCCGAGGCCCCGCTGGTGCTGGTCACCAACAGCCAGACCGGCATCAAAAACGTGGCCGACCTCAAGGCCTACTCCAAGGCCCACGCGGGCAAGCTCAACTACAGCTCGGTCGGCCTGGGCAACCCGCTGCAGCTGACCACCGAGCTGATCAAGTCCCGCCTGGACGTGGCCGCCACCCACATTCCCTTCAACGGCAGCGCGCCGGCCCTCACCGCCCTCATGGCCAACGACACCCAGCTCATGGTGGACGTGGCCGGCACCTCCCTGCCCCACATCAAGGCCGGCAAGCTGGTGGCCATTGCCACCACCGGGCCGGAGCGCTCGCAGTTCCTGCCGCAGACGCCCACCATTGCCGAATCGGGCGTGCCGGGCTTCAGGGCCTCCACCTGGTTCGGCATTGCCGTGCCCGCAGGCACGCCCGCGGACGCGCGCAACACCCTGCAGGCCGCCGTCAACAAGGTCATGCTCAACCCCGAGTTCGCCAGTGCCCTGGGCAACCAGACCCTGGCCGCCAGAAAGCCCCAGACCCAGGCCCAGCTAGACGACTTCCTGGCCGCTGACGGCCAGATGTGGCGCAAGGTGATCGCCGACAACGCGATTGCGCTGGAGAACTGAAGACCGAAAAGGTGATGGACTAAGTGCCTAAGGACCGGACACCTCGGCCTGCTCCACGAAGCGCAGCAGGCTGGCCCTGAGGAACTCGGTCATCACCTTGACGGCATGCGAGGGCCGCCGGTCCTCGGCCGTGATGATGTACAGCCTGTCGCCCAGGCCGGACACCGTCCAGTCCGGGCACACGCGCTGCACGGCGCCCGATCGCAGCTCGTCCATCACCATGTAGTTGGGCAAGGTGGCCACGCCGCTGCCCCGGAGCATGGACTGCTTGAGGAAGGGGAAATGCTCGCTGGTGATGCAGGGCTCGCACTTGAGCGCAATCTCCTGCTGCCCCTTTTTCACCGAGACGGCATAGGTCTTGCCGTCGCCGGGCGGCGTCAGCAGCACGCCGTGGGGAATCTCGGCAGGGTCGTGGAACGGCCGCGCCTTGGCATAGGCGCTGCTGGCATACAGGCCAAAGCCCACCGGCCCCAGATCGCGCGCCACCAGGTGCTCCTGCACGTCGCGCGCCACGCGCACGGCCACATCCACCTGGGCGCTCATGGGATCGCTGACCCGGTTGGAGAACAGCACGCGGATGCGCACCTGCGGGTGCCGCTTCTGGAAGGCCAGCAGCATGTCGGCCAGGTACAGCTCGCCCAGGCCCGTGGGAATGCTCAGCCGCACCGAGCCCGTCACCACATGCTGCAGCGCGTCGATGGCGCCCTGCGCCGCCTCCACCTCCTGGATGATGCTGCGCCCATGCTCGTACAGCACCTCGCCCGCCGCCGTCAGCAAAAAGCTGCGCGTCGTGCGGTGCAGCAGGGTCACGCCCAGCGCCGTCTCCAGCGCCTTGAGCTCCTTGCTCACCTTGGAGCGCGTGATGTCGCGCTTGCGCGCCGCAGCGCTGAGGCTGCGAGCGTCCACGATCTCTACGAAATTGCGGATGAGGTTGATGTCCATGGCTTGAGAGCGGCAGGTCAGGCGGCCCGCCTTGTGTGCGGCCTTATGCGCGGCCTTGTGCGCGGCCGCAGGCAACGCGCCCGGACCGCCACCCCCGGACTATGGCACCGTCACGACACTTGGCCCCGCCACCCGTGGGCGCCGGGACACAGGGCTTTCCCCGGTGCCCGCCGCATCAGTCCAGGCTGATCTGCGACGAAGCGGCCACCTGCTTCCAGGTCGTCACATCCTTGAGGATCACCGCGCCGAACTGCTCCGGCGTATTGGCCACCACCGTGCCGCCCAGCTCTGCCAGGCGCTGGCGCAGCTGCGGATCGGCCAGGGCCTGCACGCTGGCCTTGTGCAGCTTGTCGCGGATGTCCTTGGGCAGGCCCTTGGGTGCCAGCAGGCCGTTCCAGGCCTGCACGGCATAGCCGGGCACGCCGGACTCTGTAAAGGTCGGCACATCGGGCAGCTCGCTGCTGCGCTGGGCCGTGGCCACGGCCAGCGGGCGGATCTTGCCGGACTTGATGTGCGGCAGCGAGGCCGGCAGCGGCTCCCACAGCATGGACACCTGGCCGCCGATCAGATCGGTGAATGCCGGGCCCGCGCCACGGTAGGGCACATGCATGATCTGCACGCCCGCCTTGGCCTTGAACAGCTCCATGGCCAGATGACCCAGACCGCCCGCGCCCGAGGATGCATACGACAGATGGCCCGGCTGCGCCTTGGCCAGCGCGATCAGCTCCTTCAGATTGGCCGCCTTGACCGAGGGATGCACGCTGAGCACGCCCGGCACCGTGATCACCTGGGTGATGGGCGTGAAATCCTTCACCGCGTCATAGGGCAGCTTGGTGTAGACGGCCGGATTCGTGCCATGCGTGCTGGACGTGGCGCCCAGCAGCGTATAGCCGTCCGGCTTGGCGTCGGCCACGAAGCGCGTGCCCAGCGAGCCACCGGCACCGGCCTTGTTCTCCACGATCACCGAGGCGCCCAGCACCTTGCCCAACTGCTGCGCGAACAGGCGGTTCACCACATCGGCCGTGCCGCCGGGCGGAAACGGAACGATCAGGCGGATGGGCTCGGCCGTGGGCCAGCCGGCATCGGCCGCCAGGGCCGACTGCGCGGGCGCCAGGGCGCCCAGGGCCAGGGCCGCCGTGGTTGCAGACAGGCTGCGGATCATGAAATTGCGGCGTTGCATGAGATTTTTCTCCTCGTTGAAATTCTTCGGGACCAGCACCGGCCAGTCACCGGCCAGTCATCGGCCCAGGCGCTCCAGCCAGGCCAGCACCCGGCCCAGCACCTCGTCGCCATTGGTGTCCAGCATGCAGAAATGCGAATTGCCGGTAATGCCTGCGGCCGGCAGGTCCAGCACCTCGGCACGGCCGCCCAGGCGGCGCAGCAGCTGCCAATACACATCGGTCTGCGCGCGGTACTTCTGCCACTGCGGGCTGTGCGCGAAATGGTCACCCCACACCGCCAGGTGCGGGATGGCCGAGGCAGGCGCGAAGGCATCCGCCCCCTGCTGACCTTGCTGCCCTTCTTGCAGCACCGGCATGCCCGTAGGCTCCACCCCCACCACGGCGCGCACCAGGTGCGGCTTGCGGCTGGCCGCATGCGCGGCAAAGCCACCGCCCTGGCTGTGGCCTATCACCACACAGGGGCCGAATTGCTCCAGCAGCGCGTCATAGGCCGCCATGGCCATGGCCTCATGCCCCAGCCAGCGCGGCACCATCTGACGCACCAGGGCATCAAAATTCTCATGCGGAAACCGCTGGCCGACGAAGGGCTCGCCCACACCGTCGCCCGAAGGCGCGCCATGGCCTATGCGAAACAGCGTCCATGCCTCCTCGGCACTGCGGAACACGGGCGCCTCGGCATAGATCTCGGGGAACATCGCCCAGCCCGCGCGGCCGCGCTCCACGGCATCGCAGACCACCACGTCATGGCCGGCCTCCAGCAGGCGCCACAGCCAGCCCTGGCGGCCATCGGGCGTGGACTCCCACTGCGCCCCGGTCATGCCGCCGCCGTGCCACAGCAGCACCGGCAGGGGGCTGCGCGGACGCGCCAGCCGGTACTCCATGGCGTACATCTGGCCCACGGCATAGCTGCCATTCATGTCCAGCGGCCGCTCGCCGCCGTTGCGCACCACTTCCCTGTGCTGGATCGGCAGATCCCTCACCGTGCGCTGCGCACCGCCAATGAAATGGCTTTGCATCTTCCTGAGGCAAACTTCAGGCATAACAGGGCTTCTCTCGCATGCCGTCATGCTAGGCATGCCCCGCCTTGGTGCTGTGCCGATTGCGGCGGGGCTGTGCCGGATCAGCACAGCCCTGCACCCACCCTACCCATGCACGAACTCAACCTCAAACTGCTGCAGGACCTGCAGGCCCTGGCCGACACCGGCAGCCTCTACAAGGCCGCCGAGCGCCGCCACATCACCCACCCTGCCTTTGGCCGCCGCATCCGCGCGCTGGAGGAATGGGCGGGCGCGCCCCTGGTCGAGCGCGGCCACCAGTCCACCACGCTCACGGCCGCCGGCAAGACGCTGCTGGCCTCGGCCCATGAAGTGCTGGGCATCCTGGAGCAGACCCACGGCCTGCTGCAGCGCCCCCACCGCACGCGCGATGAAACCATCACCATCGCGGCCGGCCGCACGCTGTCGCACACCGTCCTGCCGGGCATCATCACCGCCCTCAGCCAGGCCATGCCCCAGCTGTGCTGGAAAGTGGTCACCACCAGCCTGGACTACGGCGTGGAAATGCTGCTGCAAGGCAAGGTGGACCTGCTCATGTGCCACGCCCAGCCCGCCATCGAAGGCAGCCTGCAGGGCCACCACCTGGCCTGGCTGCCCGTGGGCCAGGACACGCTGATCCCCGTCAGCATCCCCCTGGTCCCGCAGTTGCCCAAGTACGCCCTGCCCGCCCACGGCGGCGGCCCGCTGGTGCCCTACCTGGACTACGCGCAAAGCATGTCCCTGGGCAAGATCCTGCGCAGCCACCTGCACGAGCTGTGCGACACCACGCGCCTGCGCACCGTCTACGAGGCCGACCTCGCCGACTCCCTGCACGCCATGGTCCACCAGGGCCTGGGCCTGGCCTGGCTGCCGCTCACCCTGGTCAAGGCCGACCTGACCGAGGGCCGCCTGGCCCGCGCGGCCGGGCCCGACAAGGACGTGCCCATCAACGTGCGGCTCTACCGCCGGCCTGCGGCGCAGAGCAAGCCGCTCACGCGCAGGGTGTGGGCGGGGTTGGAGAATCTTTATGGGAGGAGTCAGAAGTCGTGAGGCGGGCGGGCCAGTTTGTGTGACTTGGCGGCTGCGGCCTTGCGTTGTTCAACGTCTGTAAACTTGAGCGCCGCGCGCTCTTCTTGCCCCTGCCGGGCGGTTTCTTTTAGAGGCCGGGTCTCGGCCCGGCAGCCGACTCCCTTTCTTGATTCGCCAAGAAAGGTCAGATCAAAGAAGGCGACCGGTACGACTCACACTCATAGGTGACACATCAGTACAAGGACATGGGTAACAGATCCAAGCTTGGCAGCTGGAGCCAACAGCAGCCAAGGAGCGATCACCATGCCCTGGAAGGAGTGCGCACCCATGGACGAGAAACTGCTCTTCATAGCCGACCATCTGCGCAGTGGCGTGCCGCTGAGCGAGCTGTGCAGGCGCTACGGCATCAGCCGCAAGACGGCCTACAAGTGGGTTGAGCGATACCGCCAACTGGGCATGGATGGATTGCAAGAGCGCAGTCGCAGGCCCCACGGGAACAATCAGGCGATCAGCTATGCACAGCGCCGGGCCATCATTGAGCTGCGCACGCAGCAAAGGTCACAGATGGGGCCCAAGAAGCTGCACGCTTTGCTCCTGCAGCGTTGGGGCCCACAGGAGACACCCAGCAAAACCACCATCTACAACGTGCTGAAGGCTGAGGGGCTTGTTTGCAGCAGGCGTGTACGCAGACGCTCGGTGCCTACGGCCCAGCCCTTGCGAACCAGCAAGCAGCCCAATGGGGTGTGGAGTGCAGACTACAAAGGCCAGTTCAAGACAGCCGATGGTCACTGGTGCTACCCATTGACCATCATGGACCACGCCAGCCGCTATTTGCTGGCCGTGCACGTCTACGACAGCCCCAACTACGAGGATGCCAAACGCAGCTTCGAACAGGTGTTTCGGCAATACGGACTGCCCGAGCGCATACGCAGTGACAACGGTCCGCCGTTCGCGACTACTGGCGTGGCGGGCCTGTCACGCCTGGCGATATGGTGGATAAGGCTGGGCATCAGGCCGGAGCGCATCGAGAGGGGCAAGCCACAGCAAAACGGTCGCCACGAGCGGATGCACCGCACGCTCAAGCATGCCCTGGGCAAAGAGCCTGCGGCGGACAAAGCGGCATTGCAGATGCAGCTCGATGCCTTTGTGGAGCACTATAACCAGCAGCGCCCGCATGAGGCCTTGCAGCAAAGCATGCCGGCCCAGCATTACAGCGACTCGGCCAGGCCATACCCCTCAAAGCTACCGGAGCTGCAGTACCCGAAGCATTGGGAAAAAGTTCGAGTCAGCCACAACGGCCTGATCTACTGGCGAGCGCTGCGGGTCTACATAGGCTACCTGCTGGCGGGGCAGTGGATCGGGATGCAGGAGGTGGCCGCTGGCCAGTGGGATGTGTATCTGGGGCCGGTGCGACTGGGCTGCTTCAACGAAGAGGATGTGCGAGGACCCCAGAAGGACTATGTGAGCTTGAAGTGTTACCCATGTCTGTGAGCTGAGTTGTTACCCATGTCCTTGACACGTACAACCCGAATGTCCGCGACCCTCCGCTTCGCTGCGGGCAACCTGCGTCGTGGCGGTTGCGGGGTTCGCCGTGAAACTCGTTGCGCGCTGCGCGCTTCACTCAAACATCACGGCGAGTCAGATGACGAAGCAAGCCTGTCCTTCGGCAGGCTTGCAACCCCGCAACCGCCACGACGCAGGCGCGGACATACGGGAGGGGGAAGAGGCAGCAGACGCAGGCAGCGGGCGCGCCCAGGACTTTCCCCTTGGCCCCGCTGCAGCCTTGAACTAGCATGGCCTGCACCGTCCCGGCCGGGGCGGATCTTCCCTGGGCATCGATGAGCTTTCCCGTTCAGATTCCGATCCGAGTCCCCTGCCCTCCGGGCGCCTGCATCTGCGAGCACGACGCCCTGCTCGCCGACGCCATGGCCGACCAGCGCATCCTGCGGCTCACCAGGGAAGAGGAAAAACGCCTGCTGCAGCGGCTCGAACAGATCACCAGCCTGCAGGACCTGCGCCATGTGGAGCAGCGCATGTATGAGCAGCTCGGCATCCGCGTGCGCATCGAGCCCGGCGCCAGCGAAGTGCGCACCGTGCGCGGCATACAGATCGAGGTCCTGCCCATGCGCGGGTTGTGCAGCAAGACGCGGCAAGCGATTCCTGCGGCGATTCGGCGAGGGATGGAGAGGACGCCAGAGGTGGCGTTTGAGTTGTTGGATGAGGGGGGGTTGTTTGGGTGAGGATTGGCAACCTCGATCGACCAGGAATCACTGGTTTTCCGCAAGGCGCTCAATTCCAGCTTTGCGACTGTGGCCAGAGGCTAGCTCCAGACCTCCTCTGTCAGACGCCTCAACTCATCAACCGCCGCAGAAAAAGCCGTCTTGTCAAATACTGCTCTTTTATTTCCCGCTACCCATTCAACCGAAACAACAATACCATTTCTCACATCGATAGCACGTCCGATTCTCGCCCAACTCACCATTTCTTCATCAACCAGCTGCTCTACCACCGCAACAGTGCAATTCATATCCATATCATCTGGACAGATCATGATTGGCACTATCGTCGACGAATTTTCATTTTTTGGATTCAAAAGATACCAGGCATTTTTCAAATCGCACTCATCAATAAGCCACCCTTGGGCCGGGACAAGGCCACCCACAGTATCTTCTCCAAAGACAGCCGAGCAATCTGCCTCTTTCAACCATAACTCAAGCGGCACCCCGTCAACCACCAGGACAGGATGGGGAGCCTTCGCGTAAAGCGACATGTGCATTACAGCTTCAATAACGTTCATGTGGTGTCAAGATTTAATTTTCAGTGTCCATGACGATCGATTGTCCTTACCTCGCACAGGTCCCGTCAACCTCCTTCACCCTCCGTAGGCTCACCATCCCTGTCGCGTGACACATGCGGGCACTCCGCCCGAAGACATGCACGCCATCGCGAGGCGACCTGCCACCATGCCTACTCACCGCCACCGCAAACGCTGAGGATGCATGGCAGCACGCCTGAATCACGATGCCAGGCTCCTCATCATGCGGCACAATCAGCCGACTGCGACCCTGAAGCCAGGTTTGAATCTACTGGAAGCACCAGCAACCCGCCTCCAACATGGAATGCCCCATCTGTACAAGTACTGATTTTCATCGCCCCGCGGAGAAATCTGCAATGGAAATATGGCACTGCAAAAACTGCGGGAATGGATGTGCAGTGCGCTGCAATTACATCCCCGATCTTTCGGACGTGAAAGGCCATGACCTGTTCGTTGGAACGGCATCGGTTTCCACAGGAATAAAGGGCCTTAAGGCATTGATCCAGTTAAAGAAAGCTCTTTCATTTGCAGAGCATTTTGTGCCTGCCAGACTTGATGAGCAGCACCGAGCCGGGAAACTCTGTTGGGACCTAGGATATTTTCTGGATTTTGAAGTCCAACAGGCCGAAGCAGAGTGCGAACGAATCGGAATAGCTGCGTCATTCAATAGATTGGTCTAGGCGGGCTTGATGTAGATTACAACCGGCGTGCGACGACAGACAATGCCAGTCCGTGGTACAAGCTCTTGAGATCAAGCACGATCAATACGGCCGCATGGAGATAACAATGGCATTCAAGATAAATGCAGATACAAGAACCACGATCGAGAATATTCTTGGTCGATCCATCGAAGCGGAGTGCGGTGATCTGGCCAATTATGGCGAAATCGTTGACAAGGATCTGGAGAGTTTTCGGCGGCTCTGGCCCACCGGCGCAGTGATCACAGCCAACTACCTTCTATACAGGCTGGACGGACGATACGGCCTGCAAAAGGCGATGATGTATATACATCATGTGATCGGAGTTGAGGACATGACGGCGGATCAATGGCTAAAGCAAATGTTGACACTTGAGCAATAAGATGTCGAGAACTGCTTTCGGTCGATCAGACGCATCTGCGAAAACTCAGTAAAAATCACGGATTAATAAAACGGCAGACATACGGTGGCTCTCATGTCCTTGGGTGCCGAACATCCACCCATCACATTCCAGAAGACATGAATATCGAGGCACTGGCAGGAATTTTCCATGATGACAGCAACGGCCTGATTACATCCATAAGTCGTTCAGAGAACAATGAACTCTTGATTTCGATCGAATGCGATGACTGGAAAATTCACGGATACGCAGAGAATTCAAAATCGTGTGCAAGCAATGGCTGGACACCGATGTGTGTATTTGCAGTGCAAATGCAATATCCGTATACCGGGAGCACCCCTTGCTCCTGAACCGCTCCGGAAGACAAGGCAGCCTTTACTTCTCCTCGTGCCCCCAGGATCCTTACCAAATTTATGCCTATATTTGGGAAATTCTTCATCACCACTACAAAGGCTGGCTGGCCGCATCCAGAATGATGCCGGGTTCACCGGCATCCTTTCATACACTGCTGACTGGAGGCTATGGCTTGCTCTTGCGCGGTCCTATCTCTGTCCTCACCAGCGTTCGAGATCGCATTGGATCCGATTTGAAAACACAACTAATCGACACGCATATCGTCGAAACAAATAGAAACGCCATTTCATCGCGTCGCATTTGTTCGCTGCCTGCGATGCCGAGGCAGCCTACGATCGCGCCATAGGCATGCTCCCCGGCTTGAGCGACGCAAATCACGATGGGCCCGGTGATCGAACGAACGTAGTGCCTGTTGGCATCTTCGACCTTGACGAGGTATTCGTCGCTGAGGGGCAGGTCGTAACCGGATTGAGCCAGCCATATGGTATCGATGTCGGCATCCTGTTTATCGAGGAATTGCTGTGTCAGCGCACAAGAACCAAGCAGGAGCTGACTGTCTTCGCCGGCCCTAGGGATGGCAGGGCAGAGCCGCCCTAATTCCCCAACATCCTCGTACGTTCTCCCGCACATCCTCACTCGCCTGCCCATCGCTGAGCAGCGACTGCGAACTCCATCATCCGTATCCGAGCAGAAAAACGCCGTCGGCACCTTGAGGACTTCGGCCAGCTTGCGCACGGTACAGCAGGTACGGCTTGGGCTTGCCCAACGCATAGCGATTGATCTGTGCGCTTGCGACAAGCTGGCCGCCCCCTCAGACCCACTCGACAGCCCCCATCTTCTTGAACACCCTGTCAATCAGCTACGCAACTCGTAGTATCTGCGTCCCGAAAAACCGGCAAGCATCATCCCTTTCTGAAGGAGATGCAATGTCAGACGCCAATCGAATGCTTCGTGGAGAGTCGAACCCATGAAGCACATCCCCCCATCCCCTCCCCCCGAAAACACCCACGCCCAGAAGCTCGCAACAGCGCTGCATGAAATGGACCGCTTCGTGCAGCAAGGCTGTGCCGAGGTTTCCGCCCTGGCCCAGTTGGCGCTGGCCTGGCTGGAGATCCCCGAGGGCCATCAGCGGCTGGACGTGGTGGCGCAGGCGCTGGTGACCATTCGCAACAGTGCTGAATCGCTGGCGGAGTTCGCGGGCAGTGAAGCCCGAGTGATGAACTGCGAGTACGAGGACCAGGCGGAGGTGCGCCGCAGCGAGGCGGCCAAGGTGGCTGCCGAAGAGGCCGGGCATGTGTACACCGTGGCGGGGCCTGGGGTGGCGCGCGGCGGCAGGTAGTCCCGGAGGCAACGGGTCTGCGCGCCGCTGCACCCTGCATGGCCGTCTACCCCTTGCGCGTGCGAAACAGCAGCCACAGCAGATACACCCCGCCCAGCAGCCCCGTCACCAGCCCGATGGGCAGATGCAGGCGCACGGGTGCCCACTGGCTGAGCATGTCGGCCGCCAGCAGCAGAACGGCGCCCATGGCTGCCGCCGTGAACAGGGGCACGTCGGGCGACAGGCCCAGGCGCCTGGCCACCTGGGGCGCGGCCAGCGCGATGAAGGCGATGGGCCCCGCCGCTGCCGTGGCGATAGCGGTCAGGGCCACGGCAGCCATCACCATGGTGAGCCGCGTGCGCGGCACGTTGACGCCGAGCTGTGTGGCGGCATCGTCGCCCAGCTCCAGCAGGTTGATGCGGCGGGCGCACCACAGCACGACGGGCACGATGGCGATGAAGCCCAGCGCGGCGGGCACGACATGCGCCCAGGTCCGCGCGCTGAGCGAGCCGGCCAGCCAGCGCTGCGCGGCGACGGCCCGGTCCAGGTCCCCCATGACCAGCAAGATGGTGTTCAGGCCCGAGAGCGTGGCCCCCACGCCTATGCCCACCAGCACCAGCCGGTAGCCGCCGGCAGCACGCCGGCCCCCGGACAGCGCAAGCACGACCGCCGCCGTGGCCATGCCCGACAGCACGGCGGCCAGCGATGTCCACAGCGGCCCGGCGTCACCCAGCACGATGAGCGCAATCGCCCCGCTGGCCGCGCCCGTGGTGAAGCCGATCACGTCCGGCGAGCCCAGCGCGTTGCGGGAGATGGACTGGAAGATGGCACCCGCCATGCCAAGCGACGCGCCCACGAAGACGGCCGTGAGGACACGCGGCAGCCGCACCCGCTGCACGATGCGCTCTGCTGCGGGGTTGGAGCCCGTGCCCAGCAGGCTGTCGAGCACTTCGGCGGGGCTGAGGGACAGGGTTCCCGTGCCCAGCAGCAGCACACCCAGCACCATGGCCAGCACGACCAGCGCCATGCCCACGGCCAGCGGCCTGGGCCGCCAGAGAAACGAACAGGCTCCCCAGCGCACAACGGATGTGTTCACGAAGGTCTTCATAGCCTGCTCAACCGGTATCTGCACGCCACCCAGACAAAGAACGGCCCTCCGATCAGGCAGGCGACGATGCCCGCAGCCACTTCGGCAGGTGCCGCGACGACGCGGCCCAGCACGTCGGCCCCCAGCAGCAGCACCGCCGCGTAGAGCGCGGACAGCGGCAGTATCCAGCGGTAGTCCGGCCCGCACGAGAGGCGTGCCAGATGCGGCGCCACCAGGCCGACGAAGGCGATGGGCCCCACGGCCGCCGTGGCGGCCCCGGCCAGCAGCATGACCGCCAGGCAGGCCAGTTGCGCGGTGGCGCGCACATTGACGCCCAGCGCCAGGCCCACGTCATGCCCCAGCGCCATGGCGTTGAGCTGGCCGACGATGGCCCAGGCCGCCGCCAGCCCTGCCGCCACGGCAGCCGCCAGCACGGCGGCGCTGGCATAGCCGCTGCCCTCCAGCGAGCCCGCCGCCCAGTGGCGGAAGCCGTCGAAGACTTCCGGGGGCGCGTTGAGCAGGATGATGCCGGCGCTGGAGGTGAGCATGACCGACAGGCCGGCCCCGGCCAGGACCAGGCGCACCGGGTGCGCGCCCGCGCCCCGGGACTGGCCGAACGCGAAGACGGCAGCGCCCGCCAGCCCCGCGCCGGCAAAGGCGCACCAGACGTACTGGAGCACGGACGTCAGGCCGAAGGCCGTCATGCCGATGAGCACGGCCAGCGCCGCGCCCGCGTTGACGCCCAGCAAGCCCGGCTCCGCCAGGGGATTGCGGGTGACGGCCTGCATGAGCGCGCCGGCCACGCCCAGTGCCATGCCGGCCAGGATGGCCACCACGGTGCGGGGCATGCGCAGCAGGCTGACGATCAGGTGCTGGTCATCACGCAGGTCCGGAGCCCGCAGCGCGCCGAGGATGTCGGCCAGCGCAATGTCGCGCGAGCCGACGGTGATGCCGAGCACGGCGATGATGGCCAGCGCCAGCAGCCCGCCTGCAAGGCCCAGCCAACGCCTGCAGTGCAGGGAGGAGCGCGAGGAGGAGCGCAAACAGGAGCGCGAGGCAGGCCGCGCCGCCGCGCCTTGGAGCCGTGCACGCATGGCTCAGCGGAAATGGCTTGCCACGGCGTCGACCATCTGCTGCCCCGAGTAGTAGTCGATGCGAAACGAGGTCGGGCCCAGCGGATAGACGCGCCGGCCGGCAACGGCGGGCAGGTTGGCCAGCAGCGGATCGTCCAGGAAGGCCTGCACATCGCCCTGCGAGGCGCCGAGCAGGAAGACGGAGTCGCCGGTGATGGCGGCCGAGAGATTCTCGCGGGAGATGAATTCGAAGTCCGAGGCGCGTGTGACCTGGGCGGCCAGCGCGGGCGGCAGGCCCTCCACCTTGAAGCCCAGTGCGGCCAGCAGCCGCGCATGGGGGCTGGCGGCGCGGGCTATGGAGTAGCTGCCGGCCATGTTGTAGGCGACGATGCTGACGGGCTGGGCCGGGGGCATGATGGAGGCGGCGGTCTGCGCCACATGGGCATCGAAGCGGGCAATGGCTGCGGCGGCCTCCTTCGCATGGCCCGTGATGCGGCCCAGCTCGGTGGCGATGTCCTGCCAGGACTGGCTGGAGTAGTCGACCACGACCATGGGCACGCCCTGCGCCTGCAGTTCGGTGCGGTGCTGGGCCACGCTGTCGGCTCCGGTGGCGGAGGCCACCAGCAGGTCAGGGCTGGCGCCGATGGCGGCCTCGATGTCGAATTGCAGGTTGCGGTAGAGCACCTGCACGCCGCGCTTGTCGGCAACCGCGGCCCATTGCGAGAAAAAGCCCTTGTCGTCGGTCATGCGGCTGGGCGTGGTCGCGGCGGTCGCAACGACCGGCGCATCGATGGCCAGCAGGATGCCGGTCACGCTGGGCGAGGTGGAGACGATGCGCCGGGGCAGCGGTGCATGGTCTGCGTGTGCTGCAGCCGGCGTACCCGATGCATCCGACGCATGCGATGTATGCGGTGCGGCGCCCGCCACGGGAACGGCGGCGCGTGGAAACCATGCGAAACAGGCCAGCACGGCCAGTGCGGCGGCCGCGCCCAGGGCGGCAAGTTGGAGTCTGTTCATCTCGATCCGAAGCGACGGGGCCGGGCGCCAGGGCGGCGTCTTCAGCGTATTCCGTATTGTAGAATTCATTCCACATTGCAAACACTGAAGGACCTATCGATTGTGGGAAATGACCGGCCATGACGCAGCGCCTGAGTGCTGATGCGGTGACGCTGCGCTACGGCGAGCGCACGATTTCTCAGGGCCTGTCCCTTGCCATTCCCGATGGCTCCTTCACCGTCATCGTGGGGCCGAACGCCTGCGGCAAGTCCACCCTGCTGCGCGCGCTGTCGCGGCTGCTGGTGCCGGTGGCCGGGCAGGTCATCCTGGATGGCCGGCACATCTCGCAATTTCCCGCCAAGGAGGTGGCACGGCGCCTGGGCCTGCTGCCGCAAAGCGCGGTGGCGCCCGAGGGCATCACGGTGGCGGACCTGGTGGCGCGGGGGCGCTACCCCCATCAATCCTTCCTGAGGCAGTGGACGGACGCGGATGAGCAGGCCGTGGCCGAGGCCCTGCAGGCCACCGATGTGGCAGCACTGTCAGACCGCCTGCTGGACGAGCTGTCAGGCGGCCAGCGCCAGCGGGTGTGGATTGCGATGGTGCTGGCGCAGCAGACGCCGATCCTGCTGCTGGACGAGCCCACGACGTTCCTGGACATCGCCCACCAGATCGAGCTGATGGAGCTGCTGGCGGATCTCAACGACGCCGGCCGCACGGTGGTTGCGGTGCTGCACGACCTCAACCAGGCCTGCCGCTATGCCTCGCACCTGATCGCCATGCGCGACGGGCGCATTGCCGCGCAGGGCGCGCCCGGGGAGATCTTCACGGAGCAGTTGGTGCAGGAGGTGTTCGGCCTGCCGGCCGTGATCATGGCAGACCCTGTGTCGGGGACGCCCCTGGTGGTGCCCAGGGGGCGCAGGGCCGTGAATGCCGTGGAGCGCGCCGCAGGGAACTGAGGCGCCCGGCCATTCTTCCCGGCGCGGCTTTCAAGGCGAATCTGCGCTGAAGGCCCGCCCGCCCGTGGACTGGTTGATCAGGCTGGCCTCGCGGAACAGCGCGACCCGGTCTTCCGGTGACTTGAGCTGGCCCAGGTCCGAGACGGTGGTGACCGCGCAGACGATTTCATGCTGCGCATCGAACACCGGCGCCGCCTGGCCCGTGACGTTGGACAGCAGGTGGCTGGTCATCTCGGACCAGCAGCGCTCGCGCACTTCGTCGAGCACGGCCTTGGCTGGCGGCTTGCCACGGAAATGGGCGGGCTGCTGGCGCCGTGCGGCGTCGATGGTGGCCTTGGGCAGGAAGGCCTGGAACACCAGGCCGCAGGCAGTGTTGTCTATGGGCAGGATGTCGCCCAGCGCCAGCGGGTTGATCGAGAAGTAGGCACTGCGGTACCAGCGCACCAGGGTGGGCCCCCGGTCGGTCCAGATGGCCACGCCGCCGCTGAGCGCATGGCTGTGCGTCAGCGCCTTCATGCGCTGCGCCGCAATCTCCACCGCATCCACACGCTTGAGCGCGCCAATGCCGATGCTCAGCGCCGCGCTGCCCAGGTCGTACAGGCCGCTGGCCGGGTCCTGCTTGGCCAGGCCTTCCTTGACGAGGCTTTGCAGGTAGCGGTGGGCCGTGGAGCCCCCCGTTCCCGTTCGCCGGGCCACCTCGCCCAGCGCCAGCTCGCTTTCGGCATTGGCCAGGACCATGAGAAACCGGGTGGCGATGGAGACGGACTGGATGGTGCCGGAGCGCTTCTCGCCGGCTGTCGTCTGAGGTGTTGTTGTTTTCAAGGGCTGGGCTTTCTTGCCTGTACCAGGCGCATCGCAGGTGGGGGCGCATGCGCCGCCGGTGTCGATGATACCGGCTCTGCCGAAGGCTCTGCACGGGTGCGCGCACACCATTTCTCCGCTGTTTCTTCCTTCCGCATGTGGGAATGCATTCCCTACTGTGGAATTTCAATGCATGATGGCGACCTTTGAAAAATACGAATCATTCTCATCAAAGGAAGATGCTGTGAAGCTGTGTTTCCATCGCAGGCTCCCGTCCCGGGCGGGCGCCATCGCACTCTCTACCCTGATGGCGCCGGCCGGCGCCTTCGCTCAGGGCGCGTCGGGTTCCGGGGGGGAATCCAACGCGCTTGAAGCGGTCGTGGTCAGCGGAGAAAAGGTCAGGCGCGAACTCAAGGACACGGCCTCCTCCGTGTCGGTCAAGGCCGGCAAGGACCTGGCCCGGCAGGAGTCCGGCAATGCCTCGGTCCACGAGGTGCTGCACGACGTGCCCAACGTGGTCTACACCGACACGGTGGGCGCGCCCATCATCCGCGGGCAGGACACGCAGGGCCCCAACAACGGCCAGAACGTCTTCTGGGGCGGCACGGTGCCGCGCGCCACCATCAACCTGGATGGGCACTACCTCAACTACAACGAGATGTTCTTCGGCGCGACCTCGGTCTGGGATGTGGAGAGCATCGAGGTGTTCCGCGGCCCGCAGACCACCTCACAGGGCGCCAATGCCATTGCGGGCGCCATCGTCGTGAACACCAAGGACCCCAGCTTCAAGCGCGAAGGGGCCTACCAGCTGGAGGCGGGCGACTACCACTCGCGGCGTGCGTCCATCGCCGTCTCCGGCCCCGTGGGCGAGGAGCTGGCCGCGCGGCTGGCCGTGGACTACTCGGGGCGCGACACTTTCATCGACTACACCAATCCGCAGTTCCAGCGGGGCCAGGCCGATCAGGATTTCCGCGCACTGAACGCACGCATGAAGTTCCTGTGGCTGCCCAGCAGCGTTCCGGGCCTGGAGGCCAAGTTCACCTATTCCCACAACGACAGCAACCGCCCCAGCCAGGAGGCGGCGTCCGCTCCGTTCAACGCGCTGGAGCACTGGACGACGACCATGCCCAGCTGGAAGCAGAAGACCGACACCGGCATCCTCGACCTCAGCTACGAGCTGGGCAACGGCGTGCGGCTGGTCAACCAGTCCCAGTATTCGCGCTCGTCCGTGCAGCGCTACACGGGCATTCCCGGCGAGGGCGATGCCGATATCCGCCAGAACAATGTCTCCAATGAGTTCCGCGCCCTGGTGGGCAGCGACAAGGACCGCCTGAGCGGCTTCGGCGGCGTCTACTACGCGCGCACCGGCACGGACGAAAGCCTGCTGCTGCGCGGCCTGTCCGCCTTCGACGACACGAAGAAGAACCTGGGCGTCTTCGGCGAGCTGAACTGGCGCCTGGCCGACCGCTGGACCCTGACCAGCGGCCTGCGCTACCAGCAGGACGAGGTGGTGCGCACCGGCACTTCGGTGCTGGCACCCACCGCCCTCGACTACACGAAAACCTTCTCGGCACTGCTGCCCAAGCTGTCCCTGGCCTATGCCGCCACACCGCGCTGGACCGTGGGCGCGCTGGTCAGCCGGGGCTACAACCCGGGCGGTGTGTCGCTGAACCTCACCAGCCGGCAATGGGCGTATTTCAAGAAGGAGTCGATCTGGAACTACGAGCTGTTCAGCCGCGCCAGCCTGCTCGATGACCGGCTGATGCTCAACACCAACCTGTTCTACATGGACATGCGGGATGCGCAGTACAACATCCCCGTCGTCATCTCCCCGGGCGTGGCCCAGTCCTACACCATCAACGCGGAGAAGGCCCATGCCTACGGCTTCGAGCTGGGCGCCGACTACCGCGCGCTGGACAACCTGCGGATCAAGGCCGGCGTGGGCGTGCTGCGCACCCGCATCGAGGAAATGGGCAGCAACCCCGGCTACGAGCACAACCGCTTCGCCCGCTCGCCCGGCTACAACCTGAGCCTGGGCGTGAGCTGGGACGCCAGCCCCCGGTTCAATGTCTCCGGCCAGGTGCGCCATCTGGACGGCTACTACTCCGATACCGCCAACACGCGCGCCTATGCGGTCGGCTCCAACACCATCGCCGACCTGCGCATGACCTATGCCTACAGCGCGCGCGTGCAGCTGTACGGCTATATCAAGAACGTGTTCGACAGGCGAGCACCGACGTATCTGCAGCAAAACCGCGGCATCGGCGGCATCGAGGCCAGCATGACCGCGCCGCGCATGATCGGCGTGGGCGTACGCGGAACGTTCTGAGATGGGAATGACAGCAGACATGACAACCCGCAAACCCCTGCACATCGGCCTTTCGCTGGCCCCCACCTGGCTGAGCGGCGACGCCTGGCGGCGGCCCGGCAGCAATATCGAAGGGCTGTACTCCAGCGACTTCGCCCTGGACCTGGCCCGGCGCGCCGAGGCCGCGCACCTGGACTTCGTCTTCCGCCCCGACGTGAGCTTTCTGCCCATGGAGGCGCTGGAGACGGGCGCGGGCTTCGCCAGCCTGGACCCCACGGTGCTGATGGCCGCGCTGGCGCGCGAGACCTCGCGCATCGGCCTGGTGTCCACGGTATCGACCACGTTTTTTCCGCCCTATGCGGTGGCGCGCCAGCTGCAGTCGCTGCACTGGATCAGCAACGGCCGCGCCGGATGGAACATCGTCACGGCCCTGCAGGGCCACGAGAACTTCGGGCTGCAGGCCATGCCCGATGCCGATGAACGCTATGCGCGGGCCGCAGAGTTCACCGACGTGGTGCGCCGGCTGTGGGCCAGCTTCCCCAACGAGGCCTTGAAGATCGACCGGGACAGCGGCCGCTATGCCGACGCCTCGCTGGTCCACCCCATAGACCACGAGGGACCGCACCTGAAGGTGCGCGGCCCGCTGAACCTGCCGGAGTTCGGCGGCCCGCGCATTCCGCTGGTGCAGGCGGGCGCGTCCAGCACCGGGCGCGACTTTGCCGCATCGGTGGCAGACATTGTCTTCGCGCCCACGCCGGACCTGGACGCGGCGCTGGAGCTGCGCCGGGACCTGTCTCGGCGCGCACAGCGCCATGGCCGCCAGGCGCAGGATGTGCGCCTGCTGCCCGGCCTGAGCCTGTACCTGGCCGACACCCGCGAGCAGGCCCGGGAGATGTTCCAGCAGACGCACGGCCGGGTGGACAGGGGCCGCAAGCTGGCATCGATCAAGGCCATGGTCGGCCTGGACCTGACGGACTGGCCCGCAGACCGGCCGATCACCGCAGCCGACCTTCCGGCCCCTGTGGCAACCCCGTCCAGCCGCACGCATGCGGGCCTGCTCAGGCGCCTGATGGAGCGCGAGTCATTGCGCATCGACGAGCTGCTGCTGCGGCCGGAAATCCTCTCCGCCGCGCACTGGCAGGTGGTCGGCACGGTGGACGATGCCGTGGCGCAGATCACCGAGTGGAGCGCTGCCGGCGCCATCGACGGCTTTCTGGCCGCGCCCGGCGGCTCCGTCGAGTCCCTGCATTGCGTGCTGGAGCAGCTGGTGCCGCGCCTGGTGGAGGCCGGCCTGTTCCGCTCCCGCTACACGGGCACCACGTTCATGGAGCACCTCGACGAGTCGAGGTAGGGGCTGCGCCCTGCCCTCGCCGGGCCTTCACTGCGCCCGCGTGTCGGACCCGCCATCGGGCTCGAACGCAAAGCCCACGCCATAGACGGAGCGAATCCACTCATGGCGGTCGTCCGCCGCCTTGAGCTTTTTGCGCAGGTTCTTGATGTGGCTGTCGATGGCGCGTTCGTTCACGTCCAGCGTGTCGGCGCAGGCCAGCTCCAGCAGCTGCGCGCGGGAGTACAGGCGGCCGGGCTGGCGCATCAGGGCCTGCAGCAAGGTCAGCTCGCGCTTGGTCAGCGGCAGCACGCTGCCGTTGAGCATGGCGCGGCCCTGCTCGGGCAGCAGCGTCAGGCGTTGCTGAGCGGGGCCGGGGCCGGCACTGCGGCGCAGCACGGCCTTGACGCGGGCCACGACTTCGCGCGGGGCGAAGGGTTTGCAGATGTAGTCGTCCGCGCCCAGCTCCAGGCCCAGCAGGCGGTCCATTTCCTCGACACGCGCGGTGAGCAGGATGACGGGGCTGGCGCTGTGGGGGCGGAACTGGCGCAGGATGTCCAGGCCATCGAGGCCGGGCAGCATGATGTCCAGCACGGTGAGGTCGGGCGGGGAGCGCAGCATGCGGTCCAGCGCCTCGCGCCCGTGGCGGATGTGCTCGACTTCGTAGCCGGCATGGCGCAGGTAGTCGATGACGATGGCGGCCATGTCGGTTTCGTCTTCGACCAGGAGGATGCGTGCAGGCTTCATGGCGCGGGATTTTCCAGCAAGGGCAGCCACAGCGTGATGCGCAGGCCGCCCAGCGGCGAGGCGGCGGCCTCGATGCTGCCCCCATGGGCCTGGACGATGGTGCGGCAGATGGCCAGCCCCAGGCCGGAGCCGCCCAGGCCGTCGCCGTCGCGCACGCGGGAGGCGTCCACGCGGTAGAGGCGGTCGAACAGGCGCGGCAGGTGCGGGCTGGCCACGCCGGGAGCCGTGTCGTCCCAGCGCAGCTGCAGCATGCTGCGGTCCTGCATCTGGACAATTTCGGCGGACACCTGCAGCCGCCCGCCCGCAGCCGTGTAGCGCAGGCTGTTTTCCAGCAGGTTGGCAAACACCTGGTGCAGCCGGTGCGGGTCGCCCTGCACCAGCGGCGGCGGAACGCGCGCGGCCAGCTGGTCCACGGTGGAGCGGTCCAGGCCGATGCCGACTTGCTCGAAGCCGGGCCGCGCGCCGTCCAGCGCCTCGCCCAGCAGGGTCAGCACATGCACGGGCACATGGCCCGAGCCGTGCAGGGCCTGCGGGTCGTCCAGGCTCACGCGCAGGTCGCTGACCAGCCGTATCAGCCGCATGATCTGCCGGTGCAGGCGCAGCGCCATGCGGTCGTCCATGGGCAGCACGCCGTCCTGCACGGCCTCGACCTCGGCGCGCATGGTGGACAGCGGTGTGCGCAGCTCATGCGCCACGTCGGCCAGCCAGCGCTGGCGCGAGGCCTCCATGGTGGCCAGTTGCACGGCCATGTCGTTGAAGGTTTCCGCAAGGCGGGCCAGTTCCGCATCGCCCCTGATGGCCACGCGCGTGTCCAGCCGCCCGGCCGCAATGCCGCGCAGGCCGTCGACAAAGGCGGTCAGCGGCTCCAGCCAGCGCCGCGTGAGCCAGGCCGACAGCAGCAGCGCCAGCAGCAGGCCGGCCAGCCCGGTCCAGGCCACAAAACCCATCTGCTGCGCGAGGAAGGCACGGTCCAGGTCGCGCTGCATGCCCTGCCCGGTCTGCACGGGGGACAGCACGATCTCGCCAATGGCCTGCCCGTTGGCGGCGCGCAGAACGCGGTGCGCCGCACCGGGCTGCGGCGCCATGCCGGAGATGAGCTGGCCCTGGGCATCCAGCAGGCCCACGCGCGCCCACGGGCCGCCGAAGGGGCGGTCCGGCGGCGGGCCGGGGCGGTCTGTACGGTCTGTACGGTCGGAGCGATCTGATCGATCTGAGCGATCGGCACGCTCTCCGCCTTCCAGCCCAGGCGGCGGCGGAAACTCCGGGCCCGGCCCCGGGCCGTGGCTTCCCTCAAAACCAGGCCTCGGCTCCGGCATGGGCATGGGCATGGGGGGCCGTGGCCCGGGCTCGCCCGCAGGAAAGCCCCGGCCCATGCCTGCGCCCGGGCGCACCATGT
This sequence comes from Delftia sp. 11MD, assembly GCF_050907895.1. Classification (NCBI taxonomy): domain Bacteria; kingdom Pseudomonadati; phylum Pseudomonadota; class Betaproteobacteria; order Burkholderiales; family Comamonadaceae; genus Delftia; species Delftia sp. 11MD. Next base: position 3,783,877 of record NZ_CP194333.1, read on the forward strand.
CGCGCCAGAAACCGGGGTTGGCGCGCGCCGCATCCCAGCCGCCGTTTTGCTCATGGTGCTGCACCAGCCGCTCGGCCAGCCCGTCCATGCCGGTCAGCTCCACCTCGGCCATGTAGGGCCCCAAGCCCCTCTGCAGCCCCAGGCGCGAGAAGCCGAGAAACACCAGCAGCAGGGCCACCAGCAGCACGGCCAGGGCGAAGAAGGCCTTGTGCTGCAGCTTCAGGCGTGGGAGGCGGAGGCTCATTCAGTTGCTGCGTCAGACGGCAATGCCGATGGATATCGTGGCGGTGTGGCCATTGGTGGTGTCTCCGGTGAAGGTGGGCGTCTGCCAGGCGATCTGCTCGCTGGTGTTGTCGCCGAAGACATTGTCCGATGTCACGCTGACCCGCGACAGGTTGGAGACGCTGGCGCTGTAGCCGCTGACACCGGCATAGACGGCGCTGGCGATGTCCTTGGGCATGGCCATCTGCGAGGTCAGCAGCTTGTTGGTGTAGCTGCCGGCCGTGTTGAGGCTGCGGAACACCTCGAAGTGCATGTGCGGCCAACGCCCGTCATAGCAGCCCGGGAAGATGGTCACAAAGGTGCATTCGCCATTGCTGTCCGTCGCCTGCACGCCGCGCAGGAAGTTCTGGTTGAGCAGGTCGGTGGAGTACAGCGAATACTCGCCCTCGCGGGTGCAATGCCACAGGTAGATGGCATAGCCTTCCAGCGGGCTGCAGTTGGTGCTGACGTTGACCAGGGTGATCCTGAGCGTCAGCGGCAGGCCCGCAGCCGTGCCGCTCATGCCGCCAAAGCTGCTGCGCAGGTCGCTGCGCACCACGCCGCTTTGCGACAGCACGTTGACCAAACTGCCGCGCGAGCCGTTGGAGCCGTCGGCGGGGTAAGGGCCTTCGGTTTCCGTGGGATCGACCATGCAGGTGCCGGTCGTGGTTCCAGTACCCGTACCTGTGCCCGTTCCCGTGTCGGTGCCCGTTCCTGTCCCGGTTCCTGTGCCGGTCCCTGTCGAATCACCGGAATCACCTCCGCCGCCACCGCAGGCGGACAAGAGCGCGGCAGCGCCACCGGCAGCCATCAGGCCCAACAGGCGGCGGCGCTCGGACAGGCGGCGCGCCATGACTTGCAGATCGTGCTGAAGGCCCAGGTCGTGGGCAAGATCATGGGCATCTTGAGAGTGGTTCATGGGGATGGCTTTTCATGAGGGCCTGTGCGCAGGCCCGTGGGGTTGCAGACAGCCCGGCGGCGTGGCCCGCCGGGCCACGCGATCACTGCTGCGGATGGGGCGGCGGCCCGCCTGCGCCGGGCCCGCCGGCCGGCATGGCCACCAGCTGCCCGTTCAGGCTGCGGCAGGTGCCGGCCAGCGTCTTGCCATCGGGCATGGTCAGCGTCACGCTGTCGCCCTCGGCCTTGCCCTGGCAGGCCGTATAGGCCTCGGGCGGCGGCGACGGCGGATTGCCGTGCCCCCCGTGGCCCTGCGCATGGCTGCAGGCCGCCGCGAAGGCCGCCAGCGCCAGCACCAGTGCCGGGCGAATGCGTGAAGCGTTGGTTTGCGAGAAATCAATCATGGTCTTTTCCTGGAGTTGCACAGGAATTCTTGCGACCAATCTGGGGGGAAATTGGGAGAAGTGGGGACGAGCTGGTACAAGCTCACAGAGCGAGTGGGTCAACAAGCTCTGCATCGCACAACAGAACCATGAAACCAACAAGATTCCTGCTGCTGGCCGCCCTGCTCGGCCCACCCGCTCTTGCTGCAGATCTGACCGTGATCGAAATGCATGCGGCAAGCGGCAATGATCGCCCGTACAGTCTGGATGGCCAGCGGGTCAGTCCGGCTCAGTTGAGAAACACACTCTCCAGGAAGCTGACCGCTGCCCACGATGCCAAAAGTACGGTTCGCATTGCCGTGCTGGTCGATCCCGATGTGAAGGTCGGCGCCCTCTCCGAACTTCGCGGCCTGGTGATGAAAGTGGGATTCGACATGCCGCGCTATTTCATGGCGACGCGGGTGAATGACAGGCTCTCCGAGATCCAGGTGAACTACAGCCCGGTCTTCCCTAGAAGCGGGCTGGAGGCGGTGATGTCGTCCGGCCAACCGGCTGCAGATCCAGCGGCAACAGCACCCACTCCGCCCCGCTGATCACAGCCCCAGCATTGTCCTTAGGAGTCAGAGGGCCGAGTTTTTATTCCAACACGACATTGGCCTTCTTGACCAGGCGCGCAAAGCGTTCCTGCTCGGAGCGCAGGAACTGGGCTGCCGCCTCGGGGCTGTTGAGCACGGTGTATTCGTCGCGCCGTGCAAAGCCGGCCTTGACCTCGGGGTCGGCAAAGGCAGAGGCGATGCCGTCGTGCAGGCGCCGCACCTGGGCGGGCGGCATGCCCTTGGGGCCGATGGCGGCCACCCAGCCGGCGATGTCCACGCCGGGAAAGCCCTGCTCGGCTACGGTGGGCACATCGGGCAGCGATGCCACGCGCTCGCGGCCCATGATGCCGATGGCACGCAGCGCGCCGGATTTGAGGTGCGCCTGCGCAGTGCCCACGGCGATCACGCCGAAGTCCACCTGCCCGCTGAGCAGGTCCACCACCATCTGGCCCACGCCCTTGTAGGGAATGTGGCGTGCCGTGGCGCCGGCGGCGTCCAGAAAGACTTCGGCCGCGAGGTGGAAGATGGTGCCGTTGCCGGACGAGGCGTAGTTGAGGTCGCCGGGCCGCGCCTTCATGAGCGCCTGCAGTTCGCGCGCATTGCGCGCCGCCACCTTGGGGTGGACGACCAGCACGAAGGGCGAACCGCCGACGATGGACAGCGGCGTGATGTCGGCCAGGCTGTCGTAGGGCAGCTTCTTGAAGACGCTGGGGTTGACGGCGTGGTTGTTGGAGATGAAGGCGATGGTGTTGCCATCGGCCGGCGCCTTGACCAGGGCCTGCGTTCCCGTGATGCCGCCCGCGCCCGGCAGGTTCTCCATGACCACGGGCTGGCCGCCCAGCGAGCGCACCAGCGCAGTCTGGGCCGAGCGCACGATGGTGTCGGCGCCCGAGCCTGCCCCCACGGGCAGGATGACGCGCAGCGGCGTGCCATTTTGGGCGCGCACGCCCAGGGCAGCGGCCCCCAGCGATGCGCCGGCCAGGGCCAGCAGGGTGCGGCGGCGGAAGGGATGGGACGAGTGCATGGGGTTGTCTCCTTTTTGTGTTGTCTCATGCGCGCCGGGGTGGTTTTTCTGCGGCCTTCGGCGCCCGGGGATGGCTGTCAGGTCCGTGATGCAAGGGCTCCGAGGATTTCTTCGGTGTGCTCGCCAATCCCGGCCAGCGGCATGCGCACGCCGGGACGGTGGCCGTTCATGAGCAGGGGCAGCAGCACCACGTCGGTCTGGCCGCCGTCTTCGGTCTGCATGGAAGCCAGGCCGCCGCTTTGGCGCAGGTGCGGGTCGTCCACCAGTTGCTCGGGCCGCGTGATGGGCGCGTAGGGAATGCCTGCGGCCTCCAGCTGCGGCGCAAGCCGGGCCGATTCATGGCCGGCCAGGATGGCGCCCAGCTCGGCCAGCAGTTGGGGGCGCACGGCCACGCGGGCGGCGTTGTCGGCGTATTCGGGGCGCTGCAGCAGGTCGGCGCGGTCCAGCACGCGGCACAGGGTGGCGAACTGCTTGTCGCTGACGGCGCCGATGAACAGTTGCTCGCCACCGGCCAGGGTGAACACGTCGTAGACGCTCCAGGCCGACACGCGCGAGGGCATGGGCGGCGGTGCCTCTCCCGTCATCAGGTACTGCTGCATGTGCTGGGAGGACAGGAAGACGCAGTTCTCGAAAAGCGCGCTTTGCACCTCCTGGCCGCGCCCGGTGCGCTCACGCTCGCGCAGGGCCGCGAGCACGCCGATGGCGCCGAACATGCCGCCCATGATGTCGTTGACGCTGGTGCCCGCGCGCAGCGGCCGGCCCACAGGGCCGGTCATGTACGACAGGCCGCCCATCATCTGCACCACCTCGTCCAGCGCCAGGCGCTTTTCGTAGGGGCCGGGCAGAAAGCCCTTGTGGCTGACGTAGATGAGACCGGGCGCGCGCTGCGACAGCGTGGCGTAGTCCAGGCCCAGGGACTGCATGAGGCCGGGGCGGAAGTTCTCCAGCACCACATCGCTGCCAGCGGCCAGCTCGGCAGCGGTGGCGCGGCCCGCTTCGGTGGTGATGTCCAGCACCACGCTTTTCTTGTTGCGGTTGAAGCTGCGGAAAAAGCCAATGCCCAGGCCGGGCAGCGTGCGCGTTTTGTCGCCGCCCGGCGGCTCGACCTTGATGACTTCGGCGCCCAGGTCGGCCAGGATCATGCCGCAGGTGGGGCCCATGACCATGTGGGTGAATTCGATGATGCGGATGCCGGACAGCGGCAGCAGGGGTTCGGTGGCCATACAGGTGTGCTCGTGGGAAGGTAAGGGGTTCATTCAGCGGCAGGGGCTGCGTCGGCTTTGACGCTGCGCGGCAGGCCCGCGCGCCACAGCGCGCCATGCAGGCTTTCGCCGTCCAGCCAGGCGGCCACCTTGGCGCGCAGGCGCAGCAGGGCCTCGATGTCCAGGCCCGTGTCGATGTCCATGGTGTCCAGCATGAAGGCCAGGTCTTCGGTGGAGGCATTGCCGCTGGCGCCGGGCGCATGGGGGCATCCGCCGATGCCGGCCAGCGTGGCGTCGAAGCGCGTGACGCCGGTCTGCAGGGCCGCATGCACATTGGCCAGCGCCAGGCCGCGCGTGTCGTGGAAGTGGCCGCACCAAAAGCGTTCGCCCGCAATGCGCCGCGCCTGCTCGAACAGCGATTGCACCTGGCCCGGCCCGCCATGGCCCACGGTGTCGGCCATGCTGACGCGGTCGGCCCCCGCGTCCAGCAAGGCCTGCATGCAGCGCAGCACCTCGGCCGGCTCCACCCGGCCCTGCAGCGTGCAGCCGAAGGCCGTGCCAATGCCGCCTTCGATCAGCATCTTCGAACCTGCGGCATCGCGTGCGGCACGCATGCGGGCCACCTCGGCCACGACCTCATCGGGCGTCTTGCGCAGGTTGGCCAGGCTGTGGGCATGGCTGGCCGACAGCGGCACCAGCATCAGGTCGGCCCCGCTGGCAAGGGCGCTTTCGGCTCCGCGCAGATTGGGCACCAGCACGGAGACGAACAGGCCCGGCAGCGTTCGGGCATAGGCCACCAGCTCGCCCGTGTCGGCCAGTTGCGGCAGCAGGCGTGCGGGGACAAAGGAGCCGACTTCGATCTCGCGCTGGCCGGCAGCGTAGGCGTCGCGTATCCATTCCTTCTTGCGCTCGGTGGACAGCACGGTCTGGATGCTTTGCAGGCCATCGCGCAGGCCGACCTCGCGGATGACGGCGGACTGCAGGGCACGGATGGGTTCTGGCATGGGAAGGTTCGCGTAGGGTGGTTTGTCTTGAATGGCACTTTAGACATTCCCACCAGCGTGCAGAAGCGATAATTTTTCGGCTCAGAGTTTCCCAAATGGAAATCCATAACCGCCATGAAAGACCTGGACCTGACCACCCTGCGGCTCTTTGTCGCGGCCTGCGACCTGGGCAACATCGCCCGCGCGGGCGAGCAGCAGCACATCGGCTCATCGGCCATCAGCAAGCGCATGGCGCTGCTGGAAGAGCAGGTGCAGGCCCCGCTGCTGGAGCGCCACCGCCGGGGCGTGGTGCCCACCGCAGCCGGGCTGATGCTGCTGGAGCATGCACGCGCCATGCTGGCCAGCGCCGACCGCGCGGCCCGCGACATGGCGGCCTACCAGCATGGCGTGAAGGGGCAGGTGCGGATACTGGCCTCGGTCTCATCGATTGCCGAGTCGCTGCCCGATGACATTGCGGCCTTTCTGCAAAAGCCCGAGCACGCGCAGATCCGCGTGGACATCGAGGAGCTGACCAGCAGCGAAATCATCCGATCCATCCGCGAAGGCCTGGCCCTGGTGGGCGTGTGCTGGAACGCGGCCGATCTGGAGGGCCTGCAGACCCTGCCCTACCGCTGCGACACCCTGGCCGTGGCCGTGCCGGCCGGCCACCCGCTGGCCTTGCGCGACAGCTGCAGCTTCAGCGAAACGCTGGATTGCGAGCATGTGGGCCTGCCCGCCTCCACGGCCGTCTACACCATGCTGGCGCGGGCGGCGGCCATCATCGGCCGGCCCCTCAATTACCGCGCCGTGGTCAGCTCCTTCGACGCCACGATCCGCTGCGTGCGCGCCGGCCTGGGCGTGGCCATCATGCCCAGGGAGATCCTGGGCATGGCGGGCTCCGGTCAGGGCGTGCAGGGCGTGCAGGGTGTGCAGGGTGTGCAGGGTGTGCAGGGTGTGCACATGGTGCCGCTCACCGATGCCTGGGCGCGGCGCCAGTTCGCCATCTGCTTCAGGGACGGCAGCCGGCTATCGCCTGCGGCGCGCACGCTGGTGGACTATCTGGCCGGGTGCGCGCAGGCGGGCTGAGCCGGCCTTGGGAGTTATCACGATTAATTGAAGTTTGCGTGATACATCCGCTACAGGGTCCCTCCAACAATGGGACCCATGAACACCGCCCTCATCACCCCTCAACCGGCACAGCCCCATGATGGCCAGCGCATCCACCCGCTGTGGCTGCGCCTGACGCATTGGCTTAATGCGCTGGCCGTGGTCATCCTGGTGACCAGCGGCTGGCGCATCTACAACGCGGCGCCGTTCTTTGATTTCACCTTTCCGGGCTCGATCACGCTGGGCGGCTGGCTGGGCGGGGCGCTGCAATGGCACTTCGCGGCCATGTGGCTGCTGGTGTTCAACGGGCTGCTGTACCTGCTGCTCAACATCGCCAGCGGCCGGTGGCTGCGCAAGTTCTTTCCCATCACGGTGCAGGGCGTGCGCCAGGACCTGTTGGCCGCCCTCAAGGGCCGGCTCTCGCACGCCGACCCGGCCCGCTACAACCATGTGCAAAAGCTGGCCTACCTGTTCGTGGTGCTGGACCTGGTGGTGATCGTGCTGTCGGGCCTGGTGCTGTGGAAGTCGGTGCAGTTTCCGCTGCTGCGCGAGTTGCTGGGCGGCTATGAATCCGCACGGCGCGTGCACTTCTTCGGCATGGCTGCGCTGGTCGCCTTTGTGGTGGTGCACCTGGCAATGGTCGCCCTGGTGCCCCGGACCTTCCTGACCATGATCCACGGCCGTGCGCCCAAGTCACCATGAAAATCTTCAAAGCCCCTTCCCTGCCCGGCGTCGATGGCGCGGCCGTGGTGCACGAGGCACGCTCGCTGATCGCCCGCAAGCTGGACCAGCCCGCACGCCGCGCCTTTTTGCAACGCTCGCTGACGCTGGGCGGCCTGTCCCTGCTCACGGGCTGCAGCATCAGCGATGACAGCCACGTCGAGGCCGCGCTCAATCAGGTATCGCGCTTCAACGATCGCGTGCAGGGCCTGCTGTTCAGCCCCACGCGGCTGGCGCCCACCTATTCAGCAGCCGAGATCACGCGCCCCTTCCCCTTCAATGCCTACTACGGCGAGGACGAGGTGCGCGAGGTGGACGAGGCCAGCTGGCGCCTGGAGGTGACCGGCATGGTCGCCGACCGCCATGCCTGGAGCCTGGCCGAGCTGCGCGCCATGCCGCAGGAAGAACAGATCACGCGCCATATCTGCGTGGAGGGCTGGAGCGCCATAGGCCGCTGGGGCGGCGTGCGTTTCGCCGATTTCCTGCGCCATATAGGCGCCGACACCAGCGCCAAGTACGTCGGCTTCAAGTGCGTGGACGACTACTTCACCAGCATCGACATGGCCACGGCCCTGCATCCGCAGACGCTGATGGCATTGACTTACGACGGGCAGCCCCTGCCGCCCAAATATGGCTTCCCGATGAAGCTTCGCATGCCCACCAAGCTGGGCTACAAGAACCCGAAGCACGTCCAGGCCATGTTCGTCACCAACACCTACTCCGGCGGCTACTGGGAAGACCAGGGCTACAACTGGTTCGGAGGCAGCTGAGCGGCCTCACAAGCCGCTGTGCTGCCAACGAAGGTGCGAGGCCGGGCCATGCAAGGCCGGCCACTTGTGCAACCTGCAAACCGCTAATCCAAAGGAAGACTCAAATGACCAAGTTCATCACCACCGTGCTCGCCGCCTGCCTCGCCTTGGCCGGCGCCACCTCGGCATTCGCTGCGGATGAGATGTCCAAGGACGGCATGTCCAAGGGCGCAATGACCAAGGATTCCATGTCCAAGGATGGGATGAAGAAGGACTCCATGTCCAAGGACGGGATGAAGAAGGATTCCATGTCCAAGGATGGAATGAAGAAGGACTCCATGCACAAGGACGGCATGCACAAGGATGGCATGTCCAAGGACGCAATGAAGAAGGACTCCATGGGCAAGGACGGAATGTCCAAGTAAGCCGGGGAACTCGCCTGTCCCGGCCGATGCCGCCCGGGCGGCCGGGCTGGCGGGGCTGCCGGCCATGGGACCAGGCGCAAAGCCGGGTCCTTTCTGTGCACCCCCCATGCCCGCTCCGAGGCAAGAGCGGGCTGGCAGACCTCAGCGGCGCTGGGGTGGGCGCTGGCCCGGGGCGCCGCCGGAGCGTTGCTCAATATGACGGAACGTGAGGCGGCCCTTGTTCAGGTCATAGGGCGACATCTCGAGCGTGACCTTGTCGCCGGCCAGCACGCGGATGCGGTGCTTGCGCATTTTTCCGCCGGTATAGGCGATGAGCTGGTGGCCGTTTTCCAGCGTTACGCGGAAGCGGGAATCAGGCAGCACTTCGTCTACCCGGCCTTGCATTTCGATCAGTTCTTCTTTAGCCAATGGGACTCCTGTGAGTACATGTTGAAAGGGGTGCGTCGCCGCAAGTTGCCGGTGCAGCACCATGCTGCGGCCTTGGGCCAGCGCAGGATGACCGCCGCACACAGGCAGCGGATCATCGGAAAAAAGGGAAAGAGGCCCCTGCAGGTGGCAGGGAGAGTGCGGGCCCGGGGAAGGGTGTTGGACCCGCGTGGTGCTCGCCGATGGGAGTGACAGTTGCGGACTTCGTCACAGTGGGCGGCCAACGGCAGTCCGGGGACTGCAAGAATGTCAGACGGGCACTGAGGAGGCGAACAACAAGGACAGCACCTCCAGCAGTATAGGTCAATTGCCGGACCCGCGTTGAAGCGGCGCCGGGTACCGCACCTGTACGGGGCGGCATTTTCCCTGCCGCGACTGGGGCAACTCGCAGTCGAACCGGAAGAAGTGCCCTCTCTTGGTGGTTGCCGCGGCATCGAAGCGGCCGCCGTCGGCCCGCCTCATGCCTTTCACCTATCCCAGCTTGGGCAGCAGGTTGAACAGCAGCACCATCAGCAGGCCCACAAAGGACACTATGGACTGCACCACGGTAATGGTCTTGGTGGCCTCGCCCATGCTCATGCCGAAGGACTCCTTCACCATCCAGAAGCCCGCGTGGTTGGCATAGTTGAAGAACAGCGAACCGCAGCCGATGGCCAGCGCCAGCAGCGGCACGTTCAGCGAAGGATCGGAGGCCGCCAGCGGCGCCAGCAGGCCCGCCGCGCCCACGATGCCCACGGTGGCCGAGCCGGTGGACACCGACAGCAGCATGGCGATCATCCACCCCAGCACCAGCGGAGGCAGGGCGAACTGCTGGGTCATGTGGACGATGGCATCGCCCACCTTGGCGCTGGTCAGGATCTGCTGGAAGGCACCGCCGCCCGCAATGATGAGCATGATGCCGGCGATGGGCTTGAGGCTCTGGCCCAGCGCGTCGCGCAGCTTCTCTGCATCGGCGCCGCGCAGATAGCCCAGGGTGATGGAGGCAAACACCACGCCCAGCAGCATGGCCACCAGCGGATTGCCCAGGAAGGCCGCCGCATGCAGCAGGCCCGAATCCTTGGGCAGCAGCACCTCGGCCAGCGCATGCACCAGCATCAGCAGCGCGGGCAGCAAGGCGCACAGCACGCCCATGCCGATGCTGGGCGCACTGCCCTCCCCGCCTTCCTTCTTGCCTGATGTGAACTGCTCCAGCAGGGCTGCATCGGGGCGCGTACTCATGCGCGGCGTGATGAAGGCGCCGTACAGCGGGCCACACAGCACCATGGCGGGAATCACGGCCAGAAAGCCGTACAGCATGGTCGGGCCGACCGTGGTGTGCAGCGTGGCAATGGCGGTGAGCGGGCCCGGGTGCGGCGGCACCATGCCGTGCATGGCGGCCAGCGCGGCGATCACGGGCACGCCCACATAGACATAGGCCGATCCCTTGAAGCGCTCATTGCTTTCCAGCTTGCGCGCCACGCTGAAGATCAGCGGCAGCATGACCACCAGCCCCACCTCGAAGAACATGGGAATGCCGATCACGAAGGCCACCAGGGTCATGGCCCAGGGAATCATGCGCTCGGACGTGCGCTGCAGGATGGCACCGGCCAGCCGCTCGGTGGTGCCGGAGTCCGCCAGGATCTTGCCCAGCATCGCGCCCAGGGCAATCACCACGCCCACCGCGCCCAGCGTCTTGCCGGCCCCGTTGGTTAGGTTCTTGACGATCTCGCCCGGCGCCATGCCGGTGGCAAAGCCCACGCCGATGGAAACCACCAGCAGCGCCAGCAGGGGATGAAGACGGATGCGCGAGACGATCAGCGCGACCAGGACCAGCACGCTGGCCAGCGCGATGAGCAGCAGTTGGGTATCGAATGAAGACATAGGAGGCTTGGAGTTGTGTTTTTATGATGGACGCCCGCACGCTGGGATGCATGCGGTTTCCAATCGCTGCAAATCCTATGCCTGACCCTGAAGGGGGCCTGTAGGCTCCAGGCTTGTTCGCAGGAGACTGGCTCAGAGCCGTGCCTCCCGTTCCACTACTGCAAGACCAATGAACAACCTCGGCTCCGCTGGCACTCTCGAAGTCTTTGTCAGAGCCCCCATCCAGCCGGAATTTGTGGATTTGGTGGCAGATGCGCGCGCAGCCATCGCCAGCGCCCTCGGCGAGGCGCTGGACAGCCTCTACCTGTATGGCAGCGTGGCGCGCGGCTGCGCGAGGGCGGGCTTCTCGGACCTGGACCTGACGATCGTGCTGGCCCGCCCCCTCTCCAGGCAGGAGAGCGCCCGGTTGGAACAATCGCGCCAGGACCTGCAACTACGTCACAAAGAAGTCGTGAAGATCGATTTCGACCTGAGCACTCTGCAAGAGGTGCTGGACCCGGCCCATCTCTACAGCTGGGGCTACTGGCTCAAGCATGAGTGCCGCTGCATCCATGGAGAAGACCTGGCGCAGCAGTTTGAGGCGTTCGAGCCGTCCAGGGCGATTGCACAGGCCGTCAATGGCGACTACGTGCAGGTGCTGAGCGACTACCTGCAGCGCATTGCTGCAACCCGGGACGACATGAAGGCCCTGCGCCTGCAACGCGAAGCCGCACGCAAGCTGATCCGGGCCACCAATGTGCTGCGCCCCTGCTCAGGGGGCTTCTGGCCGCGCACGCTGGAGGAGTTCGCCGATTGCTTTGCGCAGCTCCATCCGGAAATGGCGCAGTCCATGGCTTTCTTTCTGGCGCAGGCAAGGACGCCCGAGGCACCCAGAGCTCGTTTCAACGCAGAGCTTTCGGCCTTCATCAGCTGGATTCGGCGCCAGCGGGCTGCATCTACGGCAGTCTAGGTACCGGGCAACGCCAGGGCCCAAGCCGCCAAACGCTTGGCTGCCACAAAAGCTTCAAATCTCCGTCACCGCACCGTCACGCGCAGCGGGTGCAATGTAAACGTTTTCAAGAAATCGTTTACATCCATGAGCATCACCGAGGTTGCACGCCGCGCGGGCCTGTCCGTCGCCACTGTTTCGCGGGTTTTCAATTCGCCGGAGGTGGTCAATGCGCAAACGCGCAGCACGGTGCTGCGTGTGGCGCAGGAAGTGGGCTATGTGGCCAATGCCAGCGCCCGCACGCTGCGCACGCGCAGCAGCAAGGTGCTGGGCGTGGTGCTGCCCACGCTCACCAATCCGGTGTTTGCCGAGTGCCTGCAGGGCATTGCCTCGCAGGCGGCGCTGCGCGGCTACGCGATTTCGCCTTGCACCACCGAATACGACCACGCCGGTGAAGACGCGGCCACCACGCGGCTGCTGGCCAGCGGGGTGGATGCGCTGGTGCTGGTGGTCTCCAACCCTGGCGATTCGGCGGCGCTGGCGCGTGTGCGCCAGGCCGGCAAGCCCTATGTGCTGGCCTATCACCACACCCATGAGCATGCCTGCGTGGGCGTGGACAACACGGGCGCCGTCAGGGAGCTGGTGCTGCGCCTGGCTGCGGCAGGCCACAGCCGCATCGGCATGGTCACGGGCCAGTTGCAGGCGTCCGACCGCGCCCAGCAGCGCTGCCGTGGCTATGCGCTGGGCATGCAGGCCGCAGGCCTGTCGCCGCTGCCGGTCTGGGAGGTGCCCTTTGCCGCCACCGCCGTGCAGATGCTGCAGCAGCACCTGAGCGAGCAGGCGCCGCCCACGGCCATTGTCTGCAGCAACGATCTGCTGGCGATACGCACCATCCGCGCGGCATCGCTGGCCGGGTTCTCCGTGCCTGCGGACCTGAGCGTGGTCGGCTTTGACGGGATTGCCATGGCCGGCGATCTCACGCCTTCGCTGGCCTCGATTTCCCAGCCCAACCACGAGATCGGCTCGGCCTGCGTGCGCCTGCTGTGCGGTGCGCTGGCGGGCAAGAAAACCCTGGCCGCGCAGGACAGCCTGTGCCTGCCGCATGGCTGGCGCAGCGGCGAGTCCTGCCGGCTCTGAAACCAACAACAGCGGCCCGCGCAAGCCAAGGCCGCGCCCTTCCCTTCCCCACGCTCCCCCACCTCTTCGAGTACGCACCATGAAACTGACTGCCCTCCCCTTCAAGCTCTCCTTCAAGCGCCTTGCCCTGCTGGCCGCCACCACCGCCGTCTGCGGCACGGCGCTGGCCCAGAGCGCCATCTGCTACAACTGCCCGCCCGAATGGGCCGACTGGGGCACGCAGATCAAGGCCATCAAGGCCGATACCGGCATCACCGTGCCGCCCGACAACAAGAACTCCGGCCAGTCGCTGGCCCAGCTGGTGGCCGAGAAGGCCAGCCCCGTGGCCGATGTGACCTACCTGGGCGTGACCTTCGCCATCCAGGCGCAGAAAGACGGCGTGGTCGCCGCCTACAAGCCCGCCCACTGGGACCAGGTTCCCGCCGGCCTCAAGGACCCCAAGGGCGAGTGGGTGACCATCCATTCGGGCACGCTGGGCTTCATGGTCAACAAGGCGGCGCTGGGCGGCAAGCCCGTGCCGCAGTCCTGGGCAGACCTGCTCAAGCCCGAATACAAAGGCCTGGTGGGCTACCTGGACCCGGCCTCGGCCTTCGTGGGCTATGTGGGCGCCGTGGCCGTGAACCAGGCCATGGGCGGCACGCTGGACAACTTCCAGCCCGCCATCGACTACTTCAAGAAGCTGCAGAAGAACGAGCCCATCGTGCCCAAGCAGACCTCGTATGCACGCCTGCTGTCGGGCGAGATCGGCATCCTGCTGGACTACGACTTCAACGCCTACCGCGCCCGCTACAAAGACAAGGCCGACGTGGACTTCGTGATCCCCAAGGAAGGCACCGTGGTCATGCCCTATGTGATGAGCCTGGTGAACAAGGCGCCGCACACGGACAACGGCAAGAAGGTGCTGGACTATGTGCTGTCCGACAAGGGCCAGTCCATCTGGGCCAACGCCTACCTGCGCCCGGTGCGCGACGTGGCCCTGCCCAAGGAGGTGGCCGGCCATTTCCTGCCCGCCAGCGAGTACGCACGCGCCACCTCGGTGGACTACCAGAAGATGGCGGATGTGCAAAAGGGCTTCTCCACGCGCTACCTGCGTGAAGTGCGTTGAGCCAGGCGGACTGCATCGTGGGCATTTCCTCCCAAGCGCCAGGCGACTGGCGCGCCCGCGCGCTGCTGCTGGCCTGCAGCGCGCCGGCCGTGGCCTTCTTCGCGGCGTTCTGGCTGCTGCCGGCCGGCCTGCTGCTGGCGCTGCCGGCGCGTGAAGGCTGGCGCACCTATTTCGCCACCCTGACCGACGCGCTGTACCTGCAAAGCCTGCTGCAGACGCTGGCCCTGTCGCTGGCCGTGACCCTGGCCACGCTGCTGATCGGCGCGGTGATGGGCATTGCGCTGGCGCGCCACCGCTTCACGGGGCGCGGCCTGCTGCTGTCGCTGCTGACGCTGCCGCTGTCGTTTCCGGGCGTGATCATCGGCTTTTTCATCATCCTGCTGGGCGGGCGCCAGGGCGCGCTGGCCGACCTGTCGGTGGCCCTGGGCAGCGAGCGGATCACCTTCGCCTACGGGCTGCTGGGCCTGTTCCTGGGCTACCTGTACTTCTCGCTGCCGCGCGCCATTGCCTCCTACACGGCAGCGGCCGAGGCGCTGGACCCGCACCTGGAGGAGGCCGCGCGCTCGCTGGGCGGCAACGGCTGGCGCGTGGCGCGCGATGTGTGGTGGCCGCAGCTGCTGCCCACCACGCTGGCCTGCGGCGCCATCGTGTTCGCCACCTCGGTCGGCGCCTTCGGCACGGCCTTCACCCTGTCGAGCAAGTTCGAGGTGCTGCCCATCACCATCTACAACGAGTTCACCAACTACGCCAACTTCGCCCTGGCCGCCAGCCTGTCGATCAGCCTGGGGCTGATCACCTGGCTGGTGCTGTGGCTGTCGCGGCGCTGGGCGGGTCCGGCCGCCACAGGAGTCTGACCATGCGGACTACACAAAAAAATAGCCCCCACGCTGCCCTTGCAGCGCAAGGTCCGCTGCCACCCGAAGGGGCCGCTTTTTGCCTTGGGGCGGCCCGGCGGCCAAAAATGCCGCCGCTGATGTGGCTGGTGACGGCCACCGTCACCGTGTTCATGCTGGCGCCCATGCTGCTGTCGGTGCTGGCCGGGCTGGTGCAGAACTACGGCCAGGGCCTGTCCAGCGGATTGACCACGCGCTGGCTGGCCGAGGTCTGGGCCGGCTACGGCAATACCGTGCTGATGTCGCTGCTGCTGGCCTGCGCCTGCGTGGCCATGACCTTGGTGCTGGGCGTGCCCTGCGCCTATGCGCTGGCGCGCAGCCGCTCGCCCTGGGCCCGGCATTTCGAGGAGCTGCTGACCCTGCCCGTGGCCATTCCGGGCCTGGCCAGCGCCCTGGCCCTGCTGCTGGCCTATGGCAGCGTGGCCGCCTTCCGCCAGAGCTTTGCCTTCATCCTGGTGGGCCATGTGGTGTTCACCCTGCCCTTCATGGTGCGCATGGTGGGCTCGGCACTGCGCCGCCAGGAGCTGGTGGCGCTGGAGGAGGCTGCGCGCAGCCTGGGCGCCTCGTTCGCGCAGCGCTTCCTGGGCGTGCTGGTGCCTGCCGTGCTGCCTGCCATCGTGGCTGCCTGCCTGATGGTGTTCACCCTGTCCATGGGCGAGTTCAACCTGACCTGGATGCTGCACACGCCGCTGACGCGCACCCTGCCCGTGGGCCTGGCCGACAGCTATGCGTCCATGCGCATCGAGGTGGGCTCGGCCTACACCCTCATCTTCCTCATCGTCATCCTGCCCGTGATGTGGCTGCTGCAGGCGCTGGGGCATTTCATCGAGAAGCATTATGGAAAGTAACAGCGTCGCCATCGACATCCGGCAGTGCGCTAAGACCTATGCCGACGGAACGCGCGGCCTGCAGGCCACCGACCTGCGCGTGGAGCCCGGCGAGGTGCTGGCCCTGCTCGGACCCTCGGGCTGCGGCAAGACCACGCTGCTGCGCATCATCGCGGGGCTGGAGACGCCGGATGCGGGCAGCCGCATCGCCTTCGGCGACACCGACGTCACCCGCGTGCCCATAGAAAAGCGCCAGGTGGGCATGGTGTTCCAGCACTACGCGCTGTTCCCGCAGATGAGCGTGCAGGCCAACATAGCCTACGGCCTGCGCATACGCGGCGTGTCCGAGCAGGAGCAGCGCCGCGTGGTGGGCGAACTGGTGGACTTGGTGCGCCTGAACGGCCTGGAGCACAAGCGCCCGGCCGAACTGTCCGGCGGCCAGCGCCAGCGCGTGGCCCTGGCCCGCGCCGTGGCATCGCGGCCGCGCGTGCTGCTGCTGGACGAGCCGCTGACCGCGCTGGACGCCAAGCTCAAGGAAACCCTGCGCGACGAGCTGGCCCAGCTGCTGCGCCAGCTGCGCATCACCGCCGTCCACGTCACGCACGACCAGCAGGAGGCCATGGCCATTGCCGACCGCATGGCCGTGATGCAGGCAGGCCGCATCCTGCAGGTGGGCGACGGTGAGAGCCTGTACCGCCGCCCGGCCCATCCCTTTGTCGCCACCTTCCTGGGGCGCGTGAACCAGGTCGAACGCAGCGAAGACGATGCGCGCAGCAACCGGCTGGCGCTGGCCGGCATGGAGCTGGCCTGCCCGGCCGAATGCACGGGCGCGGCCCGGCTGCTGCTGCGTCCTGAAGACATCGAGGTCTGCGCCGCCGGCACGCCGGGCGCCGTGCCCGCATCGGTGGCGCGCCGCGTCTTCCTGGGCGACCGCCTGCAGCTCACGCTGGAGCTGGCGGGCCACACGCCGCTGATGGCCGACGTGGCCCGCGACCACGCCGCGCAATCGGGCGACCGCGTGGCCTTGCGCATCGCCCCCCACCAATGGATGCCCAACCATGCCCACGCCTGAAACCCTGCGCCCCTCCATGACCACCTTCCTGGCCCAGCTCACCGACCTGCACATCCGCGAACCCGGCCGCCTGACCTACCGCCGCATCGATACCGCCCAATACCTGGAGCGCACGGTGCAAAGCGTGCTGGCCCTGCCCCAGCAGCCGCACGCCCTGGTGATCACCGGCGACCTGACCGACTTCGGCCGGCCTGCCGAATACGCCCACCTGCGCAGCCTGCTGGCACCGCTGGGCACGCTTCCCGTCTACCTGCTGCCCGGCAACCACGATGACCGCGACGCGCTGCGCACCGCCTTTCCCGAGCATCCCTGGCTGCGCAGCGAAGGCTTCATCCAGTACGCCGTGGACATCGGCGATCTGCGGCTGATCGCGCTGGACACCGTGGTGCCCGGCCACAGCGAGGGCGCGCTGTGCGAGGAGCGCCTGCAATGGCTGGAGCTGCAACTGGCCGCCAGCGAGGGCCGCTCCGTGGTGATCGCCATGCACCACCCGCCCTTCGAGACCCTGATAGGCCACATGGACAAGATCGGCCTGCTGCAGGGTGCACAGGCGCTGGAAGACCTGGTGCGCCGCCACCCCAACGTGCAGCGCGTCATCTGCGGCCACCTGCACCGCAGCATCCAGGTCGCCTTTGGCGGCACGGTGGCCATGACCTCGCCTGCGCCCGCCCACCAGGTCTGCCTGGACCTGGCGCCCGACGCCGCATCGGCCTGGACGCTGGAGCCGCCCGGCTTCATGCTGCACGCCCTGCCGCCCGGCGGCCGGCTGGTCAGCCATGCCGTGGCCAGCGGCCAGTTTGACGGACCGCACCCGTTCTGGGATGCGCAGGGGCGGCTGATCGACTGAGCTCGGACGCGCGCGGCCCTGGTGAAAGCCGACGAGAATATCCGCCATGGATATCAACAACATCAAGGGCCGCCTGGACTTCCTGCGCGAGGCGGAAAAGCTCAAGAGCGTGCTGCGCAGCGCCCACACCTCCACCGGCCGCACCGAAAGCACGGCCGAGCACAGCTGGCGCCTGTGCCTGATGGCCATCGCTTTCGAGGACCAGTTCGCACAGCTGGACATGCTCAAGCTGCTCAAGCTGTGCGTGATCCACGACCTGGGCGAGGCCATCCACGGCGACATCCCCGCTGTGGAAAAGAACCAGCACCCCGACAAGAGCGCGCAGGAAAAGGCCGACCTGCTGCACCTGACCCGCTCGCTGCAGCCCGGGCACCGCGACGCCATCATGGCCCTGTGGCAGGAGTACGAAGACGCCGCCACCCCCGAGGCCCGCGCCGTCAAGGCCCTGGACAAGCTGGAGACCATCCTGCAGCACAACCAGGGGATCAATCCGCAGGATTTCGACTACGGCTTCAACCTGGGCTACGGCAGGAAGTACACGGGCGCCGATCCTCTGTTCGCCCAGGTGCGCAGCCTGCTCGACGAGGACACGCGCCAGAAAATGGGCGCCGCCGCGCAGGACGCCAGCGCGACCTAGCTGCGCCAGCGCCCCTGTGGCCGCGTCAGCGGCCCGCGCCGACCCGCTGGCGCCGCCCCAGCCCCATCCATCCGATGGCTGCAGCCAGCAGGCTCAGGACCACAAGGGCTGTGTGCTGCAGCGTCGGCACGGGGGTCACCTGGCCACCGCCGGGGAAAGCCGCCACCGTATTGATGGACGCGGAAGCCATGCACGGCACCGTTCCCACGACCTGCCCTGCTTGCATGCACTGCACCGACGGGTCCCCGGCATCCACCGTGGCCACATTGGTAATGGTTGCGGGCGCCGGGTTGGACACGCTGGCCATCACGGTGAACACCAGCGAGTCTCCTGCCGCGAACACGGGCACCGTGACCGCCAGCGATCCGGAGCCTGACGCCACGGGACATGGCGTGCTGGCGCCGGGCGTACAGGTCCAGGTGGCGCGCTCCAGGCCGGCAGGCAGGCTGTCGGCAATCTGCGCCTGGGTGGCGGCCACGGTCCCCGTATTCCTGACGGTGATGGTGTAGCGCACCTCCTGCCCCGCCTGCACCTGGCCTGCGGGCGAGATGCTGTGGGTCAACGACAGGGCAGGATGCACGGCCTCCCTGTGCCAGGACATGACGTTCTGGTTTTGCACGGGCGCCCCGGTCCACGCAACGGACACGCCGTTGTCGGGCATCTCATAGGTCCCCAGACAGGTGTCGCTCTCACCCGAATGGCTGACCTGCTGGGATGTTTCCGAAAACAGGGAAGCGCACATCGCGTTGTTCACGGCCGCCACCTGTTCCGTGGCCATTTCAAACCGGCTCAGCATATCCACATCATTGGGAGATCCACCCGGGCCAACGCCATTGATGGAGCGGTGCGGATTGTTTCCCGTCAGCCAGCGTTGAAGGTGGATTCTGTTTCTCACGATATTGGACCCACTGTCCGTGGAAACCCTGAAAATGAATGCGCGCACATCCGGATCGGCACTGCTGTAGGTGTTCAATCCGTCCGAGAAACTATAGGAAGTGACCAGCGCCCTTATTTCGCTCTCGTCCAGGTCGGGCTGCAAGGGTGCGGCCGTTTCAAACCAGCCGGCCAGGCGGGCGGTCCTCGGAAAATCCTGGCATGAGCCGTGAGGCCCCAGGGGACAAGCCGTGCGATCCTGGAAATCCGAGTAGGAGGTTCTCATCTCCCCGAAGTAACGCGTCACTTGCGCGCTGGCGGGTGGGCAGGCCGAGATTGCTGCACCGGCCATCAAGGCAGCCATGAGGGCGTGATTTTTCATAGAACTCCCAGCAATATATAGATTTGAGCTATCAAGTTATCACTGGCATTGAACTTTAAAAATCACCAATCCCAAAAATTCACCATTCAATGACAAATATTTGCAATACCGCCATTGGAATGGAACTCCAAGTTGTCGTCCTGCCTACTTTTCAACGGAGAGCGCCGATGAATGCGGAACTCCATAACAACCGATCTGCCGTCCAATATCCATTTGGATGGGATCGCACAATACCCCATTTGAATCAAATCTATTGTGACAAACGTTTCAAACAGTAAATAACAATAAGGAATGGCAGTAGATCCGACCCTGGAACGCCGAGGACGGCTCCCTCACCGATCCACAGGCAGCGCCAGCGTCTCCTTGACCTCTTCCATCACCACATAGCTGTGCGACTCGGCCGGCACGGGCAGTTTCTTGAGGATGTCGCCCAGCAGGCGGCGGTACTCGCGCATGCCGCCCAGGCGGGCCTTGACCAGGTAGTCGAAGCTGCCCGAGACCAGGAAGCACTCCAGCACGTCGGGCACGTGCAGCAGTTCCTGGCGCACCTTGTCGAAGACCTCGCCCGATTTGGACGACAGCTTGATCTCCACGAACACCAGCAGCGTCTTGCCCAGCGCCTCGGGCGACAGATGGGCGTAGTAGCCGGTGATCACGCCATCGCGCTCCAGGCGGCGCACGCGCTCCGAGCAGGGCGTGGCCGAGAGGCTGACCTGCTCGGCCAGCTCGGTCATGGAGATGCGGCCGTCGCGCTGCAGGATGTCGAGGATCTTGCGGTCGGTGCGGTCGAGCACGCGGTTTTCACTTCTGGCGGCCATGGCGGTGCTTCCCGGGGATGATCAATCACTGGAGATTATCAATATTTCAGTGGTTTCCACTGCCTCATCGTCAATAGACTTTGATTTCATCTTGTTGACCTGGCGGTGAATCCCATGAAAGTCCTTGTTCTTGGCGGCGGTGTCATCGGCGTGACCAGTGCGTACTACCTGGCGCGGGCCGGTGCCGAGGTCACGGTGCTGGACCGGCAGGATGCGCCCGCGTCCGAAACCAGCTTTGCCAACGCGGGCCAGGTCTCGCCCGGCTACTCCACGCCCTGGGCGGCGCCCGGCATTCCGCTCAAGGCCCTGAAGTGGATGCTGCAGGAACACGCGCCGCTGGCCGTGCGCCTGGACGGCAGCCTGTTCCAGCTGCGCTGGATGGCGCAGATGCTGCGCAACTGCTCTGCCCAGCGCTACGCCGTCAACAAGGAACGCATGATGCGCGTGGCCGAGTACAGCCGCAGCTGCCTGCAGCAGTTGCGCGCCGACACCGGCATCGCCTACGAGCAGCGCACGGGCGGAACGCTGCAGCTGTTCCGCACCCAGGCCCAGCTGGACGCCGTGGAGCGCGATGTGGCCGTGCTGCGCGAATGCGCCGTGCCCTATGAACTGCTGGACCGCGACCAGCTGGCCCAGGTGGAACCCGCGCTGGCCCAGGCGCGCGACCGGCTGACCGGCGGCCTGCGCCTGCCCAAGGACGAGACCGGCGACTGCCACCGCTTCACCAATGAATTGGCCCGCATCGCCACCGGCCTGGGCGTGGAGTTGCGCTTCAACCAGAACGTGGATGGCCTGGTGGTCGAAGGCGGCCGCATTGCCGGCGTGCGCGTCAATGGCGAACTGCTGACCGCCGACCGCTACGTGATGGCCTTCGGCAGCTACTCGCGCCAGGCGCTGGAGCCGCTGGGGCTGGACCTGCCCGTCTACCCCGTCAAGGGCTATTCGCTCACCGTGCCGCTGGGCAACCCGGCGCTGGCGCCGCAGTCCACCGTGCTGGACGAGACCTACAAGATTGCCGTCACCCGTTTTGACGACCGCATCCGCGTGGGCGGCATGGCCGAGCTGGGCGGCTTCGACCTGCGCCTGGACCCGCGCCGCCGCGCCACGCTGGAGCTGGTGGTCAACGACCTGTTCCCGGGCGGCGATGTGGCGCGCGCCAGCTTCTGGACCGGGCTGCGGCCCATGACGCCGGACGGCACGCCCATCATCGGCGCCACGCGCTACTCCAACCTGTTCCTGAACACCGGCCACGGCACGCTGGGCTGGACCATGGCCTGCGGCTCGGGCCGGCTGATCGCCGACCTGATCACCGGCCGCAGCCCCGAAATCAGCACCGACGGCCTGGCCCTGGACCGCTACACGCACCGGCCGGCCCGGCACCTGGGGGGCAGCTCCACGCCAGTCTCTGCCTGAGCGCAAGACACCTTGAACATCTGAGGCCAGCCTGCACCGGCCCTGCGTTACGGGCCGCTACCCCAGCGTCAGGTCCCGCAGCGCGGACATCAGCGGCGACCAATGGGCCTTGGGGTGGCTGATGAGAAGCCAGCTGCGGCGCGTGCGCAGCTCGGGGATGGGCAGGGACTGCAGGCGCTCGGGATTGCTGCGCAGCACATGGCTGGGCACGTAGCACAGCAGATCGGTCTGGCCCACGATGTCGATGGTGGCCTCGGTGTTGTGCTGGATCTCCAGGGCCACGGTGGGCGCGCCCAGGCCCTGGGCCGCGAAGGCCTCGTCCACCACCTTGCGCACGGCGGCGCCCGGTGCCGGCAAGGCCCAGGAGTAGCCCTGCAAATGCCCGAACCTCAGGCCCTGCTCCAGCGCCAGCTGGAACAGCGGGTGGCGCGGCCGTGCGGCGGCCCATAGCTCGTCCTCGCCAATGACCACCTGGGCGCAGCGCGTGGCATGGCCCGGGTAGGACGGCACCACGGCCAAGTCCAGGCTGCCGTCGAGCAGCGCGCGCTCCAAGTCGTCGGACTTACCCACGGTCAGCCGCACGCGCAGGCCGGGGCGGCGGCGCAGCAACTCGGCCACGGCCCGGGTGGCGCGGCTTTCCGAGGTGGCCTGCGTGAAGCCCAGGCGGATCAGGCCCACATGCTGGGCCTGGATGTCGCTGGCGGCGCGCATCGTCTCCTCATGCCGCAGCACCAGTTGACGCGCAGGCTCCATGAACAGCTGGCCGCTGCTGGTCAGCGCCACGCCATGCGTTCCGCGCGTGAACAGGGCCGCTCCCACCCCCTGCTCCACGCGGCGCACGATCTTGGAGACGGCCGGCTGGGTCAGTTGCAGGGCAGCGGCCGCACGCCCGAAATGGCCATGCTCGGCCACGGCCAGAAAGCAGGCCAGCTCGTTATAGGCAAATCCCGTCATGCCATTCCTTGTCAACGAAGAAAAACGAGAAAGCTTGCTACCTTGCCGAGCAAAGCCATTCCAGATGTGCATCGATTTTCGCTGGTTTGGTTATCACCAAGACAGGGCTTGTGGCTAGAGTTTTGGCATGGAAACTTTTTGAGCCACATCATGAACCCACCAAATATCGTGCTCATCGTCGCGGACAACCTGGGCTGGGGCGAGCTGGGCTGCTACGGCGGCGGTGCGCTGCGCGGCGCGCCCACTCCGCGCATCGACCAGCTGGCCTGCGAGGGACTGCTGCTGCAGAACTTCAACGTGGAAAGCGACTGCGTGCCCACGCGCTCGGCCCTGATGACGGGGCGCCATCCCATCCGCACGGGTGCCCTGCAATCGGTGCCGGCCGGGCTGCCACAGGGCCTGACGCGCGGCGAGACCACGCTGGCCCAGCTGCTGTCGGCCCAGGGATATGCCACGGCGCATTTCGGCAAATGGCATCTGGGGGACATTCCGGGGCGTTATCCCTCGGACCGGGGTTTCGACGAGTGGTACGGCATTCCCCGCACCACGGACGAAAGCCAGTTCACCGCGACCACGGGCTACGACCCCCTGGTGGCGCCCCTGCCCCACATCATGGAAGGCCGCGCGGGCGCGCCCTCGGACGATGTCAAGGTCTACGACCTAGAATCGCGGCGCAACATCGATGCCGAGCTGGTGGAGCGCTCGCTGGACTTCATGCGCCGCAACCACGCCCGGGACCGCCGCTTCTTTCTGTACCTGCCCCTGGTGCACCTGCACTTTCCCACGCTGCCGCATGCGGATTTCGCGGGCCGCACCGGCCAGGGCGACTTTGCCGACTCCATGGTGGAGATGGACCATCGCGTGGGCCAGATCTCGGACGAGATCGACCGGCTCGGCCTGCGCGAGGACACCCTGTTCATCTTCTGCAGCGACAACGGCCCCGAGTTCCGCCAGCCCTACCGCGGCACGGCCGGCCCCTGGCGCGGCACCTACCACACGGCCATGGAGGGCAGCCTGCGCGTGCCCTTCATCGCACGCTGGCCGGGCCGCATCCAGGCCGGGCGCACCAGCAATGAAATCATGCACGTGACCGACATCTTCTCCACCCTGGCGGCGGTGGCGGGCGCCGCCATGCCACAGGACCGGCCCATCGACGGCCTGGACCAGACGGCCTTCCTGCTGGGCGAGCCCCGGTCCGCGCGCGAGGGCTTTCTCTTCTACATCAAGGACCAGCTGCGGGCCGCGAAGTGGCGCGACTGGAAGCTGCATTTCTACTGGGAGCCCGAGGTCAACGAGAGCAAGGGCAAGCTGGAGTCACCCTACCTGTTCAACATCGTGCGCGATCCCAAGGAGGAGCATGACGTGCTGATCTTCAACACCTGGGTGCTCAACCCCATGCTGACCATGGTCCAGCGCTTCAACGAAAGCTGCAAGGCACACCCCAACACCGCGCCCGGCGCCCCCGACCAATGACCTGCGCACCCCTACCCGCCCCGCAGGCCAGCGGCCGCCTGCCGACCACCCGCCGCCATGCACTGCGCCCCCTGGCCGCCGCAGCCCTGCTGGCCCTTGCACTGCCCACGGCCCGCGCGGCCGAGCCGGCGGCGCACGCGCCGCAGGGCAAGCCCATCACCTGGATCGTGGGCTTTGCGCCCGGCGGCAGCCTGGACGTGCTGACCCGCCATGTGGCCCGGCAACTGGAGGCCAGGGCCGGTGTCAGCGTGGTGGTGGAGAACCGGCCGGGCGCCTCGGGCGCGATCAGCCTGCAGGCGGCAGCCAAGGCGCCTGCCGATGGCCTGACCCTGGTCTCCGTGCCCGGACCGCAGCTGTCCGGCCCACGCCAGCCCGAGGTGGGCCGCGAGCTGACCGCCGTGGCCGTGATGGCCCGGGGCGCCATGGTGCTGGTGGGCCCTGCCCCGGGTGCGGCCGGCAGCCTGGGCGAACTGGTAGCCGCCATGAAAGCCAAACCGGGCCAATGGAGCTACGCCAGTTCGGGCACGGGCACCTCCCAGCATCTGGCGGGCGAACTGCTCAACGCCCTGGCGGCCACCAGCATGGTGCATGTGCCGTACAAGGGCGGCGGCCAGGCCGTGACCGATGTGGTGGGCGGGCAGATCCCCCTGGCCATGCTGGGCGTGACGCCCGTGCTGCCGCACATCCAGTCGGGCCGGCTGAAGGCCTATGCCGTGACCAGCGCCACGCGCATAGACAGCCTGCCTGATGTACCGACCATGCGCGAGGCCGGCGTGCCCGGCTACGAGGCCACCCAGTGGTATGCCGTGGCCGTGCCATCCGGCACGCCCCCCGAGCGGCTGGCCCAGCTCAACCAATGGATCAACCAGGCCATACAGTCGCCCGAGCTGCGCCCCACGCTGCAGGCCGCCGGGGCCGTGGCCACGCCCATGTCCCTGTCCGAGATCCAGCGCTTCATGTCCCAGGACAACGCCAAGTGGAAGAAGCTGGCTGCAGACCGGCGCCTGGCGCTGGACTGACCCCACAGCGCCGGGCCACGCCAGGCCGGGCCACGCCGGACCGGGCCACCAGCCCCTTTCAATGCGCCGAGAACCCCAGCAGGTACTCGTAGCTGAGGCTGGTGGTGCGCGCGTCGCCGGAGACAGGCAGCCGCACGATGGCCAGCAGCTGGTTGAGCCCGGCACGCGGCAGCACGGTCACCAGGCCGTCGGCATCGGTCTCCAGGGGCTCGCCCTTTTCTCCCAGCGACACGCGCACGCCGGCCCGGGGCTGGCCGCCCAGCAGCACCTGGAATTGCTGGGGCTCGCCCGCGTGGGGGGAGCGGCGGGTCTTGGCGATGATCTCCAGGGTCTGCCCCAGCTTCTCGCGTGTGACCGGGCCCCATTCGAGGATGGTCTTGTGGAACTTGAGCGCATGCACGCCGCTGGTGGCACCGGGGTTCTCGGTCATGGGCTTTTCAATCATCGGCCCCTCGCCCACGCGGCTGAAAAATCCGTTGTCGAAATGCGCGGCCAGCAGCGCGGCCTTGCGGGCCGGCGTGGCGCGGGCGCCGCCGGGCACGGGCTGCACGGCCACGTCGATGCGGCGGCCGCGCGTGTCATAGGCCTCAACGCTCTTGAGCTTGCCGGCCGCAAAGTTCTCCAGCTTGCCCTCATGG
This sequence comes from Delftia sp. 11MD, assembly GCF_050907895.1. Lineage (NCBI taxonomy): Bacteria > Pseudomonadati > Pseudomonadota > Betaproteobacteria > Burkholderiales > Comamonadaceae > Delftia > Delftia sp. 11MD. The sequence goes on from NZ_CP194333.1 coordinate 3,809,526, forward strand.
CCGCCGAATTGCACGGTGTAGGCGCCGTCGGCGTCGGGCTCCAGCCAGACGTTGTGGGCCTGGGCCAGCGGTGCGCAGGCCAGCAGCGCAGCGAACGCTGCGGCGGCGAAGGGATGGCGGGCTGTCATGTACCTGTTTCTCATTTGGGGTTTCCTCAAAACTGCGTCTGCACGCCGACCTTGAGCGTGCGCGGCGCGCCGGGCGCGAACAGCGGCACACCGCGGATGACCGAGGCCGACGTGGCATAGGCCTTGTCCCCCAGGTTGGAGACCACGGCGTAGATGCGGCTGCGCGCCGAAGGCAGGCGCCAGCTCAGGCCCAGGTCCCAGGTGGCGTAGCCGCCATAGAAGACACTGTTGTCGGCGGTGACGGCATAGCGGCCCACGCGGCGCCAGGTGAGCGTGCCCTCCCACTGCGCCAGCGGGCGCCAGGCCAGGCCCACGGTGGCCGTCTGCCGGGGCACGCCGGCCACCTGGTTGCCGACCAGGGCCGGGTTGCCGTTCTCGGTCACGCGCGAATGGGCGCTGCCCCAGGCCAGTTGCAGGTCCAGGTTCTTGCGCACGGCCCACAGCGCGCTGGCCTCCACGCCCGTGCGGCGCGTTGCGCCGAAGTTCTCATAGACGCCGGGCGCCACGCTGCGGATCTCGCCCGAGGACTGCAGCCTATAGGCGGCCACATCCAGCACCAGGCCCGGCATGGGCTTGATCTGCGCGCCCACTTCAGTCTGGCGGAAGATGTTGGGATCGAGCTGCGCGGCGCCCAGCGCGTACTTGGCGAAATCGCTGGCCAGCGCAAATCCTTCGGACCAGCTGGCACGCAGCAGCACACCCGGCGCCACCTGCGAGCGCAGGCCCAGCTTGGGGCTGGCATGCGAGGTGCGCGCCAGCGGGCCGCAGGGGTCGCTGCCCGCCTCAGGGCCGTTGGGACGGCAGCCGCCCGTGAAGCGATCCAAGCGCAGGCCGGCGGACAGCTGCAGCAGGCGGTGAACGGGTGCATCCACCTCGGCAAAGGCCGAGAGGGTGTTGAGCCTGGAATTGCGGTCATCCAGGGCAGCGCCCGTGCGCTCGCGCCACTGCAGGCCGTCGTAGAACTGGTAGTCGGTGGATTCGCGCACGGCCTCCAGCCCTGCCACCCAGTTGATCGGGGTCAGCGCCGTGGCATGGCGGCCATTGAGGCTGGTTCCTGCGCCGTAGACGGCGCGGTCATAGCTTTCCTCGCGCTGGCGCCACTGCAGTGCGTCGATGGGCCGGCTGAACCAGCGCGTGAAGCTTTGCTGCGTGGTGTAGGCATAGCCCAGCCAGGTCAGCCGTGGCGAGAGCGCGTACTGCACATCGGCGCGCAGCGTGGCGAAGTTCTTGCGCGTGCCATCGTTCATGGCGCGCGGATCGATGCCGCGCGGATCGCGTGCGAACTGCCCCGCCGTCAGGTACGAAGGCGAGTCGCCCTCGCCGTGGTGCAGCCGTGCCGACAGCGCCACTTCCAGCTGCGACGAGAGCCGCTTGCTCCAGCGCAGGGATGCGGTGCTGCGCTGCATTTGCGACTGCGCGCGGAAACCGTCCGTGCGGTAGTGCTGGGCCGCCAGGTTCAGGAACTCGCCATCGCCCGGCTTCAGCCCCAGCGCCGCCTGAGCGTCCAGCGTGCCGTGCGAGGCCAGGCTCACGTCGGCCTCGCGGTAGGGGGTGTAGTCGCCCTGCTTGCGCGTCTCTATCGCCATCAGCCCTGCGCGGTTGAAGTTGCCGTACAGCGCCGACACCGGCCCCTTGTAGATGCTGATGCGCTCCATCTCCAGCGGCACGATGACGCCCAGGTCCACATAGCCGTCGGCATGCGACATGGCCTCGTTCAGTGGAATGCCGTCCAGCACCACGCCCACGTCGCCGCCGTGCCCGCCCCCGCCGAAGCCGCGCATGACGATGGCGTCACCCACGCCGGACAGCTGGTAGTTCTGCACATTCATGCCCGGCACCTGGCGCAGCAGCTCCTGCGGATGGCTGGCATGGGCGTTGGCGATGTCCTCGGCCTCGATCACGCTGGTGGTGTAGGCGGCCGAGGCGCCGCGCGCGGTCTGGCCCTTGACCTCGACAGCCTGCAGGCTGGCCGTGGCGTCGCCCGCCTGCTGTGCACCGACATGGGGAATGCAACCCAGGCCCAGCAGGCCAGCTGCTGCAATCTGGTGCACGGCAAGGCGCCGGGAAGGGGAATTCAGGGGATGTGTCATGCGTTTCCAGGAGTTGTATGAAGAAAAAAGCAAACTTCATACCGACCTGCATGACAGGGCCTGCGCAAGGCGCCCGGCCCCGGGCTGGCTCAATCGTCGTGCGAATGCGGATGGTGGTGCGCGTGATCGTGCCCGCCAGGCTCTGCCCTGCGAACCATCACCACGTTGAGCTGGCCGTGGTGCACGCCGCGCTCGGCCGTGATGGTGTCGGCAAAGCGCCGCACGGCGCTGGCCGGGCCGCGCAGCATGACGGTTTCAATGCACTGCTCGTGGTCCAGGTGCACGTGCGTGGTGGCCATGTGCAGCTCATGGTGGTCGTGCTGCAGACTGGCCAGGCGCTCGGACAGATCGCGCTCGTGGTGGTTGTAGACATAGGACAGGTTGGCCACGCACAGGCCGTCGGCGTCCTCGCGCTCGCGCACCTGGGCCAGGTGGGCACGCAGCACGTCGCGTATGGCTTCGGAGCGGTTGTCGTAGCCGCGCGCGGCGATCCAGCCGTCGAAATCACGGGCCAGGTCGTCGTCGATGGAGATGGTGAAGCGTTCCATGGGCAGCACAAGTAAAGGGAAACAGGAAGATGGCGGCAACAGCGGGGCAGGCGCAAAAGACAGGCATCACGCCGGATCTGCCGGCCATTGTCCGGCCATCCAGGCCCTTGCCCCACATGCCTCACATGCCCCACATGCAACAGCCGCGCCAATCACTGTCGGTACGGACTGGCAATAGCGACAAACCACCACGGTCATGCTTTGTTCACATTCGCGCCATATCCGGTTACGCTGATCGAGGATGCGCGGTGCGCACCGTCGATCGCTGAAAGGGGCGCGGCATGCAGTATTCATTCGATCAGCTTCTGGACATGCTGCTGTCCCTGCTGGAGGCTGCGCCCGCCTGTTCTTCTCGCGACCAGGCCTTCGAACAGCTGCGCACGCTGTGGCTGCAGACCCACACCTATTTCGCGGCGCCCGAGTCCGAGCTGCGCCGCATCGCCGGCCGCCGGCTGGTCGAGCCCCATGGCTGGAAGGACCTGGACAAGGACCCCTGCTACCTGGACCACGATCCCGGCAACGGCAGCGCCCTGCGCATCTACCTGCACCGCGATGGTGGCATGGTGATACAGCGCCTGCAGGGCGACGGCCGGCAGATCCTGTTCTCGCGCCTGGGCATGCAGCTGCAGCCTGCCAGCTGAGCCTGCACCCGCCAACCCATCCCACGCTCAGGCGTAGGCCAGGATGTCGGCCAGCGGCCTGCGCGCCTTCTGCGGGCGCAGCGTGCCGGCCGCGTGGCCCACGGCCACCAGCATCACGGGCAGTTCGTGGGCCTGCAGGCCAAAGCCCGCTGCCAGCAGTTCCGCATCGAATCCCACCATGGGGCAGCTGGCCAGCCCCAGGCCCTGGGCGGACAGCATCAGCGTCATGGCCGCCAGCGAGGCCGAGCGCACGGCCTCGTCGCGCTGCAGCTGCAGGTTGTCCGCATGCGCGGCATGGGCCTGCGCCACCCAGCCATCGGCCGTGCGCTGGCTCATCACGCCGCTGTCCACGCTGGGCTGCAAAAACTCCGCCAGCCGCGCATGGGCGGCCAGCGTGCCGCAGACGATGAAGACGGCAGAGGCGTCCTCCACCTTCTGCTGCCCATAGGCGGCGGCTTTCAGGCGCGCCTTGGCCTCGGGTGTGCGCACGGCAATGAAGCGCCAGTTCTGCAGGTTGTAGGCCGACGGGGACAGCGAGGCCTGGGCCACCAGCGCGGCCAGCGTCTCATCGGCCAGCGGGCGGCCCGGCTCGAAACGGTCTGCGGAAATGCGCGAAGCGATGGCCTGCCCGATGGGCATGGAGGAAAGTTCGGAAGAAGTCATGTGAAACGCTCGGTGGGAAAAAAGAGGAACCTCGATGCCAGAAACTCAGGCGCCGCGCGAAGCAGACCACTGCACCACCAGCACGCTGGCCAGCACCACCAGCAGGCCCAGGAAGGACATGCCCGTCATGGACTGCGACAGCAGCGCCCAGCCCAGGACCACGGCCGTGAGCGGGCTCAACAAGCCCAATGACGACACGGCCACCGAAGGCAGGCGCCCGATGCCCCGAAACCACAGCACATAGGCCAGCAGCGCGCCGGCCAGGCACAGGTAGGCATAGGCGCCCAGCTGGGTGAGAGACAGCGCGGGCAGCGGCGCATCCACCCACCAGGCCAGCGGCAGCAGCATCAGTCCGCCAAACAGCAGTTGCCAGCCCGTCAGCGCCAGCACCGGCAAGTCCACGCGCCAGCGCCGCGTCAGCCACGTGCCGGCCGCCATGCACACCGCGCCGGCCAGCGCCGCCGCCATGCCCACGGGCTCGAACACCGTCTGCGGCGACAGCAGCAACACTGCCATACCCGCAATGCCCGCCACGGCGGCCCACAGCGTCAGCCGCGCGGGGGAGCGCCCGTCCACCCCCCAGGCCAGGGCCATCACCAGCAGCGGCTGCACGGCGCCCAGCACGGCCGCCAGCCCGCCCGGCAGACGGTAGGCCGCCACAAACAACAGCGCCTGGAACACGCCGATGTTCAGCGCGCCCAGCACCGCCAGCCGCCACCAGCCCGAACCCGCTGGCAGCCGCCGCGTGAACAGCACCAGCAGCAACCCGGCCGGCAGCACGCGGATCAGCGCGGCCGTGAACGGCCGGTCCGGCGGCAGCAGTTCGGAAGTGACGATGTAGGTGGAGCCCCAGATGGCGGGCGCCAGCGCGGTCAGCAGGATGTCGCGCCATGACATGGCAGCGCTGGCTGCAGCAGGAGCCGTGGAGGCACAGGACGATGAGGAGGAGGACATGGATTTATCTTCAATTCAAGACAAACCCATTATGCACGATTTATCTTAAAATCAAGACAAATGACCCAGCCCCCCTCCCAACCCTCCTCTCAACGCCTGCCCGACCATGTCGACACCATCCTGGCCCAATGGCGCCGCGAACGCCCGGACCTGGACCCCAGCCCCATGGGCCCCATAGGCCGCATCAAGCGCTGCGCTGCCCTGCTGGAGCAACGGCTGGAGGAATGCTTTGCACGCTTCGGCATGACCATGTGGGAGTTCGACGTGCTGGCCACGCTGCGCCGCTCGGGCGCGCCCTTCTGCCTCACGCCCACGGCCCTGTTCTCCACGCTCATGGTCACCTCGGGCACCATGACCCACCGCATGAAAAGCCTGGAGACGCGCGGCCTGGTACAGCGCCTGCCCAACCCGCAGGACGCGCGCAGCATGCTGGTGCAGCTCACCGACCAGGGGTTGGAACTGATAGACCGCGCCGTGGAAGCGCACCTGGACAACGAGCGCGCCATGCTGGCGCCCATGCCTGCCGCCGAACTGGCCGCGCTGGACCAGCGGCTGTCCCTGCTGCTGCGCGTGCTGGAGGGCGGGCCTGACGAGGGCACCCGCCCTGCCCCCTGAACTGGCGTATGTCCAGGTCGTTGGAACTGGCGACGGTCGTGGTGCTCACGCCCTTCGTCATGACCCGGGAACGCTTTTGGCAAAAGAGGCGCTTCCCTTGAAGCACATCGCAGGCACCCAGCCGCTTCTCGATGCGCCATGGCAGCAATTGCTTACCCGCATGTCTCAAGACCCGCGCTACAGCCCGCATCCCGGACTCGGCTGCGCAATGCCAGAAAATCCTGATCACACAAGCGCGACCCACAGAAGACCATTGGCTTTCCCACAATCTGCTGCAAAAACCTTGGTGTCGAACTTTTGTAGCCAGATGTAATGATTTCGCCAGAGATTTCCACTAAGATGTCCATTCCAACGGTGAAATGGCGATAACAGATTCTCAAACGACTTTGATACTCCCTCAACGCACCACACCATCTTGATAATGGTTTACTAATCTCCCGCCTTGGATACAAAAGGCTGCCGCAGGCTGAATGCGCGCGATTTTCAATCGTCCAATGTTCAGGCTTCTTCGGCTGATCCTTTACCGCACAATTTCTACACGAATGGCATGACGCCAGTTTATTCAGTCGGTAAACAGGCGCTTTAGCGAGTTATTCAATCTTTCAAACGGCACTGTGCAAAGCAGTCTCGCCGAGGCTTCGGCGTGGAATGGCCCTATGGCATCGGTATATAAAAAATTGGAGACATACCATGGACATATCGGAAATAGCTTTGGCAAATGGCGAATGCCATCTCGATGCTGAGCATCCAACAGCAGATGAAGTCATCGCGTCTGCACTCACTGCGCGTGAAATCGATGTACTCGAAGCGATGGCCAAAGGCCTTGGTTGCAAGGACATTGCGCACACGCTGGGCATCAGCGAACACACGGTACGCAAGCACCGCAGCAATATGTGTACACGGCTGGGCCTGCGCAATGCCGTAGAACTCGTCACGCATGCCAGGCGGCAAGGCTGGTTGAGCGCTGCCCGCTCACCGCTCCCTCTGTCTCCTCGCGAGCAGGAGGTGTTGGCGCACGTGCTGGCGGGACACACCAGCAAGGAGATCGCACGTTCGCTTTACCTCAGCGACTTGACCGTGCGCAAGCATCGCGAAAACATTCTGCGCAAACTGGGCCTGACAAGCACGGCCCAGTTGCAGACATTCGCGCCAACGGCAACTCGCAATGGCGGCGACACCTGATATCCAGGCCAGCGTGCATCGCCTGTCCGTACCCACCGAATACGACATTGGAAGTATTCCACCCTCCTGGTGCAATTGGGCATGATGAGCACAACGAATCTCGGACATTGACTTTCGCGACTTTGGATCAACCGGAGGGTGAGCAATCTCCTTATGGCGGCTTCAGCAGGCACCATTGCATTTGAGGTTTGCGCGGTTGACATGGAATATCGGCGCGAGCCTTGAACGACTGCAGAAGCTCATATCTCTTCGCCTTTTAGTCTCTTCGCCTTTTAGTTTCTTCGTCTCTACGGTCCGCATCCGTCGAGGCATCTTCCCGGCACCCACGTGTCGGATCCTTGCACGCAACTCAAAGGAGTATCCCGCCATGAATCATTCTTCGCGGTCACCCCCTGAGATTTCTCCCAAGCACCCCATGCCTTAGGCCCAATACCGGGCAATCATTCTCATTGGCAAAGAAAAGCGTTCATGACTTCAAACCTCATGTCGCTCCCTATCCATTCAATTTCAGGAATTGCACGCCATGTCAGATCAAGCCATGTTCAGCCAGTTGTACAACGCCCTTGTCGATAATCTCGGCACCCCGAATTTCCAGTTGCTTGGCACCCCCAAGGACTTCAGCTGGGGCACGGCTCCGACCGGGCAATGGGACCCGGCCGCCTATCAGATCGTCAGCGGCATGCCGCAGTGGTCCGCGATCGGCCAGTACGGCAGCCTCGATGCGACGCTCTTCGACGCCGTTCGTCAGATCTTTGGTCACGTGACATTCAAGGTCAGCCCCGAGCAGCAGGCCAATCAGGCGGAGCTGGCCAACCTGTGCGTCCAGAAAAGCAATGCGATGGCCAAGGCCAACAGCGACATGAACCAGTTCTACCTGAGTTCAAAGCAGAACGGCGGCTTGATATTCGCAGCCCGCTACCCTGACATCAACACCTGGCTCAACAACGCGCCGGAGGCTGCTGCCTACGTTGCCGCCATCCAGGCGGCCACCAACGCCTACAACCAGGCGGTCAAGATGAAGATGGAGCTGGAGCGGGCCAGCATGCCCAGCGATCTGCAGCGCGCCATCGACATGATGCAGATTCCGTCGGGCGACCCTGCCTCAAACAACGCACCGGCAGGCTGGACCAAGGTGCCGGATGGCTCGGGCATCCTGCGCTGGCAGCCGGACTTCCACATCGACACGACGGGCGCGGACTGGCGCGCAGCGCTCAGCAATGGCAGTGCAGGCGCGTTCTCGATCGCGATGAAATCTTCGCAATCGAGCAGCGACTTCAAGTCCTCGTTTGCCAAGGGCTCGACCAGCGTTGGCAACTTCTTCTGGAGCGTCAACGCATCGGGCGGCTGGAGCAAGTCCGACCTGTTCAACCAGGACTCGAGCTCGGCAGTGAAGATCAGCTGCGAGTCCTCCACGCGCGTGAAGGTGAATCCGGGCGACTGGTACCCGGGCGGCTTCATGAGCGAATTGGCCAAGGCACAGCAGGGGCCGGGCGGCCAGGGCTACACCATCGTCGCCCCGTGGGTGGCCAACGGCGGCCCGGGATCGAGCTCCCTGTTCGGCCCGAACGGCATCGTCGCGGCACGGGTGTCCGAGCTGCTGGTCGTCTACAAGCCTTCGTTCGAGATCACGATGAGCGCCAACACCTACCAGCAGAACAAGCAGGCCTTCGAGGCCAGCGCGGGTGTGCGCATCGGGCCCTTCACCTTCGGTGGCACGGGCGGTCACCAGTCCGAGTACACCAAGAGCACCGCACAGGCCAATACCTTCAAGGGAAGCAGCACCTCGGTGAACCCGCAAATCATCGGCGTGATCGTCGACTTCCCGGGCATCCACTGACCTGAAGACCAGCGGGTGGGCGGGACGCCGCGGCCGGTCCTGCCCGCCCACCCCCGTCAACCGGAGACAGCGTTCATGAACGTGATCCATCAGTTCCTCGGCGGCCTGGCTGATCTGGTGCCTCCGCCCCCAAGGGCTCCAAGCGTATCGAGCGGGCCGAAAACCGGCATGGTGTTCAAGCGCTCGGCATCCATTTCGGCGCCGCTGGTGCGGGGGCAGATGCTGATGCCGGTGACCGCGTGGAACTGGCCGGATCCAGTGACCGGCACCATGGCCGACGCGCAGTTTCTCTTTGCAGATACGGTGCCCCAGTCCGCTGCCAATGGCGCGCTGTACCAAGCGTCGGGGCGCAGCTTTTCGCAGGGATACAAGACCTTTCTGCAGGTACTCGAAGCCTGCAAATTTCCCTATCAGTCGATGCTTGCAGGCGCCATGCAGAAGATGGCAACGCCTCCAGGCGAACCTGCATACTCGCCCACTCCGGTGGGATGGACCAAGGTGTACGAGACCGGCTACCTCCAGTGGAAACCGATCTGGACACTGCCCAAGAGTTCGTCGGAGTGGAGCGCAGCAGTGGCTGTCGGCACGATCGCAAACCCCGGCACCTTGCGCTTGAATCTCAACGACACATCCGGCGCAGGGCCGCAGGCTCCGGCTTCCCTGCAGGCCCTGGACGCTTCCGGCCGCGTCCTTGCGCTACCCGCCGCTTCGCTGGAGACGGTGACGATCACCTCTGAATGCTGGGACCAAGTGCCGATCTACCCCGGCAGCTGGTACGACGCCTCGATGGTGGCGCTGGGTCGCGGCCTGGTGCCGGATGCAGGCGTATTCTTCGGGCCTGGCGGCCTGATGGCGTGCCGTGTGTCAACTTTCTACGTCGCGTTGAAACCCCGCTTCGACTTCACTGCCGCAGCGCCTATCCCCGCCTCGCTGCGCCAGACGCTGGACGAGGCGGACACCGTGCAGGCCATGGGTGTGACGGTTCAGCGCGCACGCGGAGACGGACAGCCAAACCAGGCCTTGCGCCTCGTGAACACCGATCCTGACCCCGTCATCGTGGCCGTGAGCCTTGAAACCTTGGCGTGATCCGTCACGTCCACACCACGTCACTTCACGTCAGACGATCTGCATTGGGCACCCTCAAGGCCGCAGGCGCGGGCTGCTTGCAATGAAGCAGCAAAGTACGTGGTGGCCGCATGCGTGGCGGCCACCGGCCCTATCGCAAACCTTCCGCCTGCAGCGCCTGGCGCACGGCAGGCCGCTCCCGCATCCGCGCATACCAGCCGGCAAGATGCTCCAGGCCATCGAAGCGAATGCTCGTCTTGTAGACCGACTCCAGCCACGACGCCTGCCCCCACTGCGTGAGCGCGAACAGATAGGCATCGGCCACGGTGAAGCCGTCGCCCATCAGGTAGCGCTTGCCGGCCAGTTGCGCATTCACCCAGGCATACCGCTGCTCCAGCTTGGGCTTGGCCGTCTCCACGCCGTACTTTCCCGCCGCCACCGCATACAGCAGCGGGATGAAGCCCTTGTGGATCTCCGAATTCAGAAAGGCCAGCCACTCCAGCAGCCGATAGCGCTCCAGGCTGCCATGGGCCGGCGCCAGAAGCGACGCAGGCCCCAGGTCCGCAAGATACTGCAGGACGGCGGGCCCTTCCCGCAGCAGGCTGCCGTCGTTCAATTCCAGCAGGGGGACATAGCCGAACGGGCTGAGCGCACGGAAGTCCCTGCCGTCTTCCGTCTGGTGGGTCTTGTGGTCCACCCGGACCAGTTGGAAATCAAGCCCCAGCTCGTTCAGGACAATGTGCGCCGCCAGCGAACAGGCGCCCGGCAAGTAATACAGCTTCATGGAATTTCTCTGGTGATGGAACAAGGGGCTGCGCGTTCAGGCACAGCCCCTGGCCAATGTCATGCACCAGGGATAAATCTGGAAGAAGGCAAAAAAACTGCCCATAGGTTAAAAAAATATACCTGCCACCTGCCTATGATGAATGTGCTATGAAATCCAACATCTCCGGCTGCTCCGTGGAAGAAGCCATGCGCCTGCTGGGCGGCCGCTGGAGGCTGCTCATCGCCTCCTACCTCATCGACGGCCCCCGGCGCTTTAACGACCTGCGCCGCGACATGCCCGGCATCTCCCAACGCTCCCTCACCCTGGACCTTCGCGCGCTGGAGGAAGCGGGCCTGGTCAAGCGCACGGTCTACCCCACGGCGCCGATCAAGGTGGAGTACGAGCTGACCCAGGATGGGGAGCGGCTCAAGCCCGTGGTGGAAGTGATGAAGGAGTTTGGGTTGTGGGTGAAAGGCAAGGCGCCGGACTGACGAGCACTGCGCCGGCTGGTTGTCTCCATCCGTCCCCTGCTGACAGGCAGGCACCATCGCCGCATGCACGGTGATTTCCAGAACAACGACCATGACGAACAAGCCTTCCGAGCAGGCATCCCGCGCCAAGTACGCGCGACGGATCAATCGCGTGCTCAACTACATCGATGCCCACCTGGATCAGCCTCTGGATGGTGCGCATCTGGCCGACATCGCCAATTTCTCGCGCTTCCACTTTCACTGAATTTTTGCGGCATGGATGGGAGAAACGCTGGGCAGCTATGCGCAGCGCCGACGGCTCGAGAAAGCGGCGTTCCGGCTGTCCTGCGGCAGCAAGGAAACCGTGCTTGAAACCGCCTTGGCCACCGGCTTCCAATCGGGCGAAGCGTTTGCGCGCGCCTTCAAGCTCAAGTTTGGCTGCACGCCATCGGCCTGGCGCTCCACCACGCTTGAGAGGCTGAAAACCCAGGCGGCCGCCATCGGGCAGCCGCAAGGCAGCCAGCAGAGCAATCCTGATCAGGTATTCGGCAATCTCCATCAGACAGACCCATGCGCGTTCGGCGAACCTCAGGGCTCTTGTCACCTGAAGGAAGAAATCGCCATGGACGTCCGCATCATTGATCTACCCAAAGCACATGTCGCCTATCAACGCTTGATCGGCCCCTATGGCCCAGCCATAGGCCAATTCTGGCGAGGCACCATTGCGCCGTGGATGCACTCCAATGGCCTCAGCGATCAAACGTGCTACGGCATAGGCTATGACGACCCCTCTCTCACACCCGCCAGCAAATGCCGCTATGACGCCTGCGTGGAAGTCCCCGCGCATTTCGTCGCCAGCGGCCAGGTGGACACCCAAGCCCTGCCGGGCGGCCGTTACGCCGTGGCAAGGTTCAAAGGAAAACCCGAGGGCTTGGCCAACGCCTGGATGTGGCTGACGCGCGAATGGATGCCGTCCAGCGGCATGCAATGCGACGACCGGCCTTGCTTTGAGATGTTTTCTGCGGCCACCGCAATGGATGCCGAGACCGGGGAGTTCTGCTGCGACATCTGCATTCCGGTGCGGGCGCTGTAAAGCGACTCAAGCCGGTTGAGGTTTGACGAATGTGTTGGGTTGGCTGGTTGAATCCACTACCCGCTGCAGGCGTTGGACCTTTGCCGTCAGGTGTCGGCTTTGCAGCGTGAGCAGTCTGTCGCCTGACGGCGGGCTCGGGGGATCAGCGGGATAGCGCTGAACTCCCCGTCAGTGATCGTTCGCGTCAGCCAGCTGTCGACCCAAAACGGGCGTAGGTTTTGCTCGAAAGCAGTCGCCCATTTACCCGGCGTAGTACGGCCAGCGTTCCTGTGGGTTGTTGCGGCAGAAGTCATGTGCCTTCAAGAGTCGAGTTCGCGTTAGCCGCTGATTGCCATCGCCGGCAAGCGAGGCGTCGCACTGCTGCGAGAGCCACGTGATGAAAAGCTCCGCACTCTGAAATTCTGTTCGCTCGTCCCTGTGGTTTGGGTAGGCAGCGAGTTCCTTCTGCGATTCTCTGGGCGTGAGCAAATGCCCGTCCACCACTGTGCCGTATACAAAGGTGCCATCGAACTCCCGAAGGCCCATGCCGCAGTAGTCGCGATGGCGATAACAGAGTTGTAGTCCCTGCTGGAGAAGTTCAGCAGTCCGCTCGCTGAGTTCCTTTCCGATGGGAATAGTGGCCAACGCCTCTGCATTGTGAGCCGACTTCGCGGCCGCGCGCTTTTGCCTTTTCCTCCGAACAGATAGTAGGAAAATCGTTACTCCAATGATGGGGAGCGGGGCGACAAAGAGAAATGTCTCCCAAACCGTTGCCTGCATTTTTACTGTCCCTTGAAACTCGATTCTGGGCCGACGCCCGGTGTCCGCTTCTGGCGGTGGATTCAACCGGTCAACGCAACACACTCATCAAACATTTCAGCAGGTGTTCTGAACCCCAGCGTCTTCCTGGGACGCTGGTTCAACTGCCTTGCAATCGCATCCAAGCTCTCCTGTGAGTAGCCCGACAGATCCAGGCCTTTGGGAAGGTACTGCCTGAGTAACCCGTTCGTGTTCTCGTTGGTGCCCCGTTGCCATGGATGGTGCGGGTCGCAGAAGTAGACCTGGATGTCGGTCGCCAACGTGAAGCGCTTGTGCCCCGCCATTTCCGAGCCGCGATCCCAGGTCAAGGAGCGGTAGAGCTCATGCGGCAGGCTCCTGGCATGTCTGGCTAGGGCCGCAGCCACGGTGTACGAGTCTTTGTCCACCAGCTTGACCAGCATCACATAGCGCGTGTGTCGCTCCACCAAGGTCGCGATCTGGCTATGAGCATCGCCGAACAGCAAGTCTCCTTCCCAATGCCCTGGCACGGCCCGATCTTCTATACAGGCCGGACGTTCGCTGATGGGGACGGCACCGACGATTCGGCCATGGATACTGGTCTTTTGCGTGTAGTGCCGTGAACGACGCATGCCTCTGGTAGGAGGCGGCCGAGTGCCAGCGGCACTACTACGAGCGCCGCCGCCGTGACCTGATGGCGCGGCACGACTGAGGCGGGCGCGGCGCCTAGAAACTGTCCCAGTCGTCATCGGCCGTGGAGGCCATGGCGATGGGCTTGGCGGCAGCCGGTTTTGCCGAGACAGCCGACGCGGCAGGCTTGGCAACGGCAGGCGGGGCGGCTTGGGGCACAGATGCCTTGGCCGCGCCGGGCGCCAGCGACGGTGCACGGGGCGCCGCCTGTGCCTGGGCATTGCTGCCGCCCTGCAACCGGAAGACCGAGACCACGCGCACCAGTTGATCGGACTGGTGGCGCAGGCCTGCGGCGGCGCCGGCCATTTCCTCGACCAGGGCGGCGTTCTTCTGCGTGGTCTGGTCGATGTGGGTGATGGCCTCGGCCACCTGGGCGACGCCGCTGTTTTGCTCGGCGCTGGCGTGGCTGATGTCCGAGATGAGCTGGGTGACCTTGCGGATTTCCTCCATGGCCTGTTCCATGGTTTCCCCGGCAAACGCGGCCTCCTGGTTGCCGGTGTGGATTTCGGCGACGCTGTGGCTGATGAGCTGCTTGATTTCCTTGGCGGCCTCGGCGCTGCGGCCTGCCAGGGCGCGCACTTCCTCGGCCACCACGGCAAAGCCGCGGCCGTGCTCGCCCGCCCGGGCCGCTTCCACCGCGGCGTTGAGGGCGAGGATATTGGTCTGGAAGGCAATGCCGTCGATGACGCCGATGATGTCGGCGATCTTCTTGCTGCTGGCGTCTATGCCCTGCATGGTCTGCACGACCTTGCGCACGGCCTGCCCGCCTTCGGTGACGACGCGCTGGGCCTCGCGCGTGATGCGGTCGGCCGATTGCGCGTGGTCCGCGTTGTGGGCCACGGTGGAGCCCAGCTCTTCCATGGCGGCGGCGGTCTGCTCCAGCGCGCTGGCTTCGCTTTCGGTGCGGGCGGCCAGGTCCTGGTTGCCCTGGGCGATTTCCGCGCTGGCCAGGGCCACGCTGTGGGCCTGTTCGTTCACGCTGCCGACCACGCGGGTCAGGCCCGTGCTGGTGGTGTTCATGGCCTCCAGCAGGTGGCCGATTTCGTCATGGCGGTCGCTGTGCACGCGCAAGGTGAGGTCGCCATCGGCAATGGCGTAGGCCATGTGGCTGGCCTGCTTGAGCGGGCGCACGATCATGCGGCGGATGAGCCAGAACCACGCGGCCGACAGCAGCAGCACGGCGCCCAGGCCCATGAGGGCGAACTGCAGGATCAGGCTGCGGGTCTCGGAGACGAATTCGTCCACGTAGGCGCTGGTGGCGATGACCCAGTTCCAGGGCGCGTAGTGGCTGAAGACGACCAGCTTGTCGCGGGGCTGCTCCTCGCCCGGGTTGGTCCAGGGATAGGCGATGCTGCCCTGCTTGCGGTCCAGCATGTCGCGGATGAAGAAGCGGCCGTTGCCGTCCCTGGACTCGCTGATGTTCTTGCCCTCCATGGCGGGATGCACCACCAGCTGGCCGCGCTGGGGGCCGTCTTCGGCGTTGAGCACGAAGTAGTAGCCGGTCTGGCCGACCTTGAGCGCGCGGATGGAGTCCTTGAAGTGCTCCAGCAGTTGCGAGAAGTCCTGGCCCACGAAGGCAATGCCCACGGTGGCGCCCGCCGCGTCCTTGAGCGGGCGGTAGTGCGTCATGTACTGGCGGCCGAACAGATGGGCCAGGCCCATGTAGCTTTGGCCGGCCTGGATGGCGGCGTAGGCGGGGTGGGCGCGGTCCAGGCGGCTGCCCAGCACGGCCCCGCCCTTGTCATCCTTGTCGTTCTTCAGGGTGGTGGCAATGCGCACGAAGTCGCCCTGCCCCTGGGCCGCGAACACGGTGGCCACGGCGCCGGTGCTGCGCGTGAAGGCCTGCAGCTGCGCATCGTTGCCGTTGAGCGGCTGGCCGTCCAGGCTCAGCACCGGCTCGCTGCCGCCGGTGTCCAGGCTGAGCGAGCCCTGCAGGCTGTGCGCCAGGCTGTCGGCCAGGAACTGGGTGCGCTGGCGCAGCTCCTTGTCGTTGGACTCGATGAAGTTGTACAGCGTCCGTATGCCCTGCTGCATGTCGCTGTTCATCCTGGACTGCAGGGACTTGCTGACATCCCAGGCAATGCCCAGGACCAGCAGGCCCAGGATGGAGGCGACCCAGACGAAATTGGTGATGGACAGTTTGGTGCCCAGCCCTTGGCGGCGCCAGAAACGTTGGCCGATGTGCATTGATGCATCTCCTGTGCGGCGTAGGGCGCCGCTGTTGTGTGCGCACGCGGTATCGGCATGGAATGCCTGCGTGCCAGGCCAGGCTGACCCAAGTCAAGCCGTGGCGATTCATGGGCCGAAGCGTATCGGCGCCGCCGCCTGGGGGATTTGAGATGGGTCAAGGAAGTAACCAAGTGTTGCAACAGCAGCGGAAACTGCCGGATTGCCGCCGGCGGCGGCATTCATTGCAACGGATATGACAGCCGACGATAAGAATCGTCTTAACCTGGGTTGCGCAGGTTCTGGCAAGACTGGACAGCGGTATATCGATCCGTTTTATTTCCAGAAATGCAGCCGAAAACAATCCAGAAACTGTGCGACCCATGCTACGAATTGCTGAGCAATACATCCCTGTCCAAGCCCCACCCCGGACTGAGGTTCCGCTTTTACTCGCTGGAGCAGGATGCCAATTTCGTGAACTATGGCTGCGTGCATTGCCAGGCGCCCCTGGCGATGAAGACAAGCCGGCGCGGGGCACTTCTGGGGTTTCGCCTGATGCCGTCCGAACCGCACTATCGCCTGGGCGAGGTGGACGCCGAGGGCGGCAGCCAGGCGCAAGGCCAGGCGCTGGAAGGTTGACCGGCTGGTGCAGCCCGCAGGCCGGTCAGTCGAACAGATGGTGCTCGGCGCAGAAGGCGGCCAGGTCCTGGTTGCTGTCCACGTTCAGCTTGCGCATGGCGGAGTTCTTCTGGAGGCTGACGGTCTTGACGCTGCGCCTCAGGCGTGCGGCGATTTCCGTGATGGATTCCCCCTTGGCGAAATGCCTGAGGACTTCGAATTCGCGCGGCGAGAGGTTGTTGGCGCGTTCGCTCAGGAAAACCGTCCTCTCCTGCCTGGGCGTGCCTGCCTGGAACGAGGGCGAGTAGTAGCGCGTGTTGAGGCGCACGCATTGCAGCGCCGCCATGATCTGGCTGAGCGGGTCTTCCTTGAGCAGCACGCCGGCGACGCCCGCGTCATACAGGGCCGAGATGATCATGGGATTGGAGACGGTCGTCAGCACCAGCACCTTGATGTGCGGGAAATGGCGTATCAGGTAGTCCACGTAGCGCAGGCCGTCTCCGTAGAGGTCATCGCCCGGCATGGAGTAGTCGGTCAGAACCACGTCCAGGGGGTTCGATCTGGCGTATTCCATCAAGGACGACGGGGTATCGAACGTGGCCACGACCTGGAGATTGGGGTCCTGCTCCAGGAAGTCCTTGACGCCAAGCAGGACCACGGCGTGGTCGTCCACGACAGCAATGCGCAGTTTCAGTTTCATGGGATCGCAAGCAAAGGGTTAGGGCTGGGGCAATTGCGCCATCATGGCGCGAAGGTCGGCCAGGAGGTCGTCCAGCAGGACTGACAGCGCGGCCTGCAGGCCGGGCTCCGGGGCGCCGTTCAGGAGCCGCTCTTCCAGCGCCTGGGTGCGGGCGGCAAGCTCCTGCATCCTGGCCAGCAGCAAGGCCCCGCGCATGCGGTGCAGGGCCTGGGCGGCCAGGTCGGGCCGGCGCTCCTGCAGGCCGCGGGCCAGCATTTCTATGTCGTCGTTCATGCACTGCACGAAGACCTGCCTGTGCGTCTGCAAAACGTTGGGCTCCGACAGGGCCGGGGGCGGGGGAATGTCCGCCGCCGCAGCGCCGGCCTGGGCAGGCGCCGGACGCAGGCGTTTTCTCGGCGCGAACTTCTCCAGGGTGCGGACCAGCGTGCGCAACTGGATGGGCTTGACCAGCCAGGCATTCATGCCGGCGTTCAGGCAGCGGTTTTCCTCGTCCAGCATGGCATTGGCGGTCACGCCGACGATGGGGCAGGCAACCCCCTCCGAACGCAGCCGCTCGGCGAGTTCGTAGCCGTTGAGGTAGGGCATGTTCACATCCGTCAGCACCAGGTCGTGCGGGCTGATGTCCCACAGCGCCAGCGCCTCCTCCCCGTCGTCGGCGACCGTGACTTCGCAGCCCAGGCTCTCGAGCTGGCCGCGCAGCGTCACCTGGTTGACGGGATTGTCCTCGGCGACCAGCACGCGCAGGTCGAACAGGGGCAGATCGGTGCCGGCGCTGGCAGCGCGCTGCGCACCGCCAAGCACCTGCGCAATGCCCTGGCCGATGCTCAGGACGTTGTGCCCGTCGATGCCCCGGTTGTCCGGCGAGGACAGGTTCAGGTGCCGCCCCTTCCACTGCGGCGCGGGGCTGTCCGCCGGCAGCAGGACGTCCAGCAGCAGCTCATCGTCATGGGCCGCCACCGGGGCGGCTGCCGCCGCGCGGGCCTGGCCGCCCCAGCGCCGCAGCCAGGCGCAGATGTTGTCCGTCAGTTCCGGGTGGGGGGTGCGCACCGCGATCCGGGCGCCCTGCAGCGCGGGAGCCTCCTCCTGCTCCGGCCCCTGCTCCTGCGCGACGGTCTCCAGCCCCAGCTCGAACCAGAACCTGCTGCCCAGGCCGGGCTCGCTCCAGACCTCGATGGAGCTGGACATCATCCGGGCCAGGCTCCAGCAGATGGACAGGCCCAGGCCCGCTCCACGGGCGGTGCGGCTGCTGTTCTTGACGAGATAAAAGGGCGTGAAAAGCTCGCCATGCAGGGATTTCTCTATGCCCACGCCCGTGTCGCAGACCTCGAACACCAGCCGGGCCTGCGAGGCCGGGCCCGGCATGCTGCGCAGGCGGACGATCACATGGCCGGCCTCCGTGAACTTGATGGCGTTGCTGATGAGATTGCCCAGGATCTGGCGGATGCGCACCGCGTCGCCCAGCACCGACTCGGGCACCTGCGCGTCCACGCAGGAAAACAGCAGCAGGCCGTTTTGCTGCGCCATGGCGGCGTAGGAACTGGTGCAGTTTTGCACCAGCTCCCGGGGATTGAACGGTGCCTTTTCCAGCTGCAGCTGGCCGGCCTCGATCTTGCTGGTGTCCAGGATGTCGCTGATGATCTGCAGCAAGATGGACGAGGACGCTTCGATACGGTCCACGTATTTGCTCTGCAGCTGGGTGAGCTCGGTCATGCCCAGCAGCTCCAGCGTGCCCAGCGCGCCATACAGCGGCGTGCGGATTTCGTGGCTCATGGTCGCCAGAAAGGTGGACTTGGCCTCGTTGGCCTCGTCCGCCGCGATTCTGGCCCGCTCCAGGTTGCTCTCGATCTCCGCGCGCGCGCTGACGTCGGCAAAAATGCACAGCGTCACATCCTGGCCGAGGTAGCGCGTGGGCGCATAGGCCACATGAAGCGTCCTGCCCTGCTCGGTGACCAGGCGCTCCATGGTGCCTGCGGCCCGGGCATGGACAATCTCCTCCAGTGCCGCCTTGTTCTCCGGCGAGCCGGGACGCAGGTAGCCATCGGCCGAGTGCAGCCACTCCTGCACCAGCGAGTTGCTGAAGATGATTTTCCCGCTGCCGTAGGCCACAAGGCAGATGGCCACGGGAGCGGTTTCGATCAGCGTCCTGTTGAATTCATTGCTCTCGACGATGACCCGCTGCGCCTCCTGCGCGGGCGCAATCACCTTGCGGTTGAACCACCGGGTATAGGCCACGCCGGCCAGCAGGCTCAGCAGCAGGGCCAGCACCAGGCCGGCAGAAGGGGCGAACAGCCTGCCCTGGAAAAAGGTGGCGTAGTCCACCTGGTAGTAGCCGGTCCACCGGCCGGAGGCATCCTCGGTCTTGAGGATCAGGCCATTGCGCGTGTACTGCATCCCCGTGTCGTCCACCTGCGGGACGGGGCCGGTGCCCATGAGCACGCCGAAGTCCCGGTGCTCCAGCCAGAAAAGATGCCTGGGCAGCGTATGGATGGTTCTTTCTATGGCGCTGATGCGCTGGCGGCTGAAAAGGATGGCGGCGTAGATCGGGCTTGTGGCGGCTTCGTCGCCGGCTTCGATATGGCTTGAAAAGCCGGCGGCGACCATGCCGATCATCTTTTCCGGGAACTGGGGCGACCGGAACCAGACGATTTCCTGCGTCGGCGCCGTGGAGCCGGCGCCCGGCCGGGCATCGGCGGCCCTGGACCGCAGATGCGCCTTGACGGCGGCAATCGTGCTGTCGAACATTTCCTGCGTGACACTCTCGTTGCCGATGGGCACGTCGATGGCCGGCACGCCGATGCTGATCGCCCCGTCCTCCTTGGTGAAGAAGGCAGCGGCTGCCGGGAAGTAGGAGCCTGCCCAGAAGGAGGAATAGCCTGCGGCCAGGGAGCTGCCCAGCGAGAAAAGCCGGTCCGGGAGCGTGTCGCAGGCCACGCGCGCAGAGCATTGCAATGAAAAGGGAATGCCGCCGATGGCCTCGCGGCCACGGAACATGCGGTAGTCCGCCTGCGCAGGAGCGGGCACGTCGACGATGGTGGCTATCCTCTGGTCCGGCAGCGCTTTCCAGGACTCGTTGCGGCCCTTGAGCCGCCGAAGAAAGATCTCCTGCTCCTGCAGCGAGCCGACGATGGCGGAGAAGTTCAAGGCCAGGCGGCCCTGCTCCTGCTCGAAGATCCTCTCCGAACCCCACAGCAGCACGGCGATGAGGAAGATCGCAAGGGGAAGCACTCCAAACAGTACCCGGTTCTGCCAGCGTGTGGTGCGTGTGATCTTGCTGAACGGGGAGTCGGGCATGGACGCCTTGCGTGCTTGGGTCAGGTGGGGTTGCCTTGGTGTCGGGGTTCGGATGCCAGCATAAGGGCAAATTCGCTGGCGGGCACCGCGGCGGACAACAGATATCCCTGCACGCAATCGCAGCCGATGCTGCGCAGCAACTCCAGGTCCTGGGTGGTCTCCACGCCTTCCGCCGTCACCGTCAGGCCCAGCTGCCGCCCCAGTTGCACCGACGACGTCAAGGCCGCAGTCCGCACCTCGTCACCTGCCGCACCGGCCACGAAGGCCCGGTCGATCTTCAATTCGGTGAAGGGCGTGGAGATGAGGCTGTACATCGAGCTGTATCCGCGCCCGTAGTCATCCTGGGCCAGGCCGAAGCCCTTGAGGCGCAACCGGCTCGCGCTCATGTAGTAGTTGGCGGGTATGCCGACGGCCTGGTCCTCCAGCAGCTCGAACGTGATGTTCTCCGCAGCAATGCCGCACCGGGCCGCCATGCCGTGCAACTCGTCCGGCAGGCCGATATCGTCCAGCAGCGGTACCGGCAGGTTGACGGACACAGGCACGACATGTCCGGCACTGCGCCAGGCCAGGTGCGCCGACATGGCATCTTCCATCATCCGCACCAGCAAGGCATGGTCCAGCCCATGGAACCGGATGGCGGACATGAACGAGCCCGGCATCATGAAGCCGAACTGCGGATCGTTCCAGCGCGCCAGCGCTTCCACGCCGACGATGTGGCCCGTGAGCAGGGATTTCTTGGGCTGGAACCAGGCCTGTATGGTTTTCTCCTGCAGCGCCTGCACCAGGTGGGCCTTGGCGAAAATCGGCCGCTCCCTGATGCCGGCAGCGGTTTTCCCCTCGTTTGCATGGACGGACCTGAGTTGGCTGACCAGCGCCTGGACATGGTCCGTGCCGAACGGCTTCTGGAACATCCCGATGACGGAAAAGCCGGACTCCTTGGCCATGAGACTGACGCTGTTCATCAGCCGGCGCGAGCAGGAGGTGGATATCACGAGCATGGGATGCAGGTCGCGCCGGCTCAATTCATCGATGAACTGCAGGCCGTCCATGTCAGGCATCTTCAGGTCGGTGATGACGAGATGGAATCCGCCGTCGCCCAGCTTCTCCAGGGCCTCCCGCGCGTTGCAGGCCATGTGCGTGTCCGTGAGTCCCGCCTCCATGAGCAGGCTGCGCGCGTGCTCGCAGCACAGGGGATGGTCGTCCAGGATGAGTACTTTGAATGGGGCCAGCATGGGTTCAGGTCCTGCCTTGCTTGATGTTGTTCAAGGTGGTGCGCAGCACCGCCAACGTGAATGGCTTGCACAGCAGGCTGTCGAAGCCGGCCGGCAGTCCGTCGCCCTGCCCCTGCCCCTGCACTTGCGATTGCTCTTGCGCCTGCGTCTGGGTCTGGGTCTGCGGCTGCGCATTGGCCGTCAGCCCGACGATCGGGCGGACATACCCGCGCTTTCTGAGCGCACGCGCCAGGGCCGGGCCGTCCAGCAACGGCATGTGCAGATCGGTGAGAACGGCATCGAATTCGAGCAGGCCGGACAGGGACAGCGCGTCCTGTCCATTGCTGGCCTGCTGGACCTCGCAGCCCAGCAACTGCAGCTGCTCTCGCAGGATGATCCTGTTGATGGGGTTGTCCTCGACGATGAGCACCCTCAGCCCCAGGGGCTCGTGGACCTGGGCGGCGGCGGCATACAGGTCGGGGCGCGCACCCGGCGCAATGCCCTGCTGGGCCAGGCCCAGCGCATGGCCCACTGCCGGCACGCCAGGCGCGCTGGCCTCCCACACGCAGGCCTGCACGGTCTCGCGGGGGCTCTCGCCCGGCGCCAGCGCCAGAACGCATTTGCCCGTCCATTGCGGACGGCGCAGCGACCGCGGCCAGGCTTGCACCAGCACGGCCTGTTCATTGGGACCCTGCACCTGGTCCCGGTAGGGCTGGGCCATGGCGCCCCAATGCCGCAGCCAGGCGCACAGGTTGTGCACGACTTCCGGAATGGCGCCATCCACGTAGACGGTGTGCGGCAACAGACTGGGCACTGCCTCATAGCCTGCCGCGCTCTCGCGCGGCAGGCGCAGCTCGAATGACACGCAGGTCCCCAGTCCAGGCTGGCTGGCGGCCGTCAGCCGCCCGCCCATCTCCTGGCTGAGGCGCAGGCAGATGGACAGCCCCAGGCCCGCGCCCTGGACCTGCTGCTGGGTGGCCGCATGGGCACGGAAGTACGGGTCGAACAGGAAGGGCTGCTGCTCCGGGTCGATGCCGATGCCCGTGTCCTGCACCTGGAACCGCAGGTCGGTGCCTTCCTCGCTGTCGCCCATGACCTGCAGGCGCAGGGCCACATGGCCGGAGAACGTGAACTTGATGGCATTGCCCACCAGGTTGTCCAGGATCTGCCGCAGCCGCAAGGCATCGCCCACCAGCAGGGGCGGCGTTTTCACATCGGAGACGGCATACAGCTGCAGGCCCTTTTGCTCGGCACGCGACAGCAGGCCTGCGGCCACGCTGTCGAGCAATTCGGTGGCCGAGAACGCCTGGGCCTCCAGCTGCAGCCGGCCCGCCTCGATGGCCGACAGATCCAGGCTGTCGTTGACGATGCGCAGCAAGGAGGCCGATGCCTGCTGCATGGCCCCCAGGTAGCGGGTCTGTTCGGAAGGAACCCTGGACAGGGCCAGCAGCTCCAGCGTTCCCAGGATGCCAAAGAGCGGTGTGCGTATTTCGTGGCTCATGGTGGCCAGAAACTGCGTCTTGGCCTGGCTCACCGATTCGGCGCGCTGCTTGGCATCGACCAGCGCTGCCTGCGCCTGCCTGAGCGCCGTCACATCGCTGACCAGGCAGAAAACCACCGGTTCGCCCCCGTGGGTCGTGGGCGTGGTGCGGACCTCCACCCATCGCCCGTCCCCCAGCGCCAGCTCACGCGGGCCCTGCTGCGTGCCCCCGGCCACGGCCTGCTCGAACCAGGAAGCATCACTGCACACCCACTGCCGGGCCAGCGCATTGGACAGCAGCAGGCTGCGATCGCTGCACCGCACCAGCGCCAGGCCCACGGGTGCCGTGTCCAGCAGCTTTCGGCAGAGCGCGTCACCGGCGGCGCAGGCCCCTGCCCGGCTCCAGGCCGAAGCCGGCACGCCGCGTCGCAGCCGGCCCACGCACCATGCAATTGCAGCCATGAAGGCAAGTCCCAGCGACACGGACCACAGCAGCAGCCAGGCGTGGGCCCTGACCAGTTGCCGCACGGGCTCCCAGCGGTCTGCAAGCCATGCGGCGTTGTTCACGGATTTGCGCAGCAGCAGCGATTCGGGAAGGCCCCGGCCCACATGCATCAGCGAATACAGCGGCACGAGGTGGTCCTGCGGTGCGCTGGTGCGCCACGGCCATGCCAGACCGGCCTGGGAATGGACGGCCGCGCGGGTCGCGCCCACGGCAGCGTCCAGCAGCAGGAAATACCGGTCCATGAAAAACAGCTGCATGTCCCCCACAGGCACATGCGCGCGGCTGCGGGATGGCGGCGCCGGGGCGGCATCGTCCCTGCCGCTGTGCAAGGCGCAGGCCAGCATGGCCATGATTGCCAGTGCAAATACCGTCCAATCACGCAGCGACGCCATCCAATCGCACAGTGCCATGGACGGGCACCACCCGTGCCGAGTCGAGCGGGAAGAAAACAGAAGGTCTTGAAACTGGCGCATTGCCAAATCATAGGAATCGGATGAAGAAACAGGGCTAAGAATTTTCTTAATCCTGCAAACCCGTGCACGCCGCTTCACCCGGGAATATCGCCCGCCTCGCTTCGTCATCAAAGACCTTGTCCGATCTCTTCAGCGATTTCAGCAGTCTTGATGATTTAAGAAAATTCTTAGACCCAAACTCGGATGCCCCGGGGATCATTGCCGGCTTGATTCATCAACAAGGGCTGCTTCATTTTCTTGGGTCAGGCCCCGGGATATTCCACACAGACGCCGCACATGCGAAATTGCAGCGCCCTGTCCAGCAATTGCGCAATCAATGCCCGCAAGGCGTTTCGGCAGTCCATTTCAGGGAAAGTAAAAAGGCAATGAGCATATACAGGCAACGATTCACTCCCACGGCGGCACGCAGGCCCCTGCGCCTGCTCGCCCTGGCATTGCTGTCGCAAGGCTGCATCGCCACGGCCCACGCATGGACCGTCGTGGTGGACAGCGCCGCCGACGCAACCGGCCCGTGCGCCAGCACCGGCCTGGGCCCCTGCACCCTGCGCGATGCCATCACCTACGCCAACGCCAACCGCAACCAAGGCGGCGACAACCGCATCGAGTTCCGCATCGGTGCGGGGGGAGAGCAGACCATCGTCGCCCAAAGCAACTGGAATGGCAGGCTCATGCAGCCCATTGCACCGGCCACATCGCTCACCGTGGACGCCAGCACGCAGCCCGGCTATGAGGACCACTTGCCACGCCGCCCCCTGATCACGCTGCAGTCAGGCAGCCCCGAGTTCGGCATAGGGCTCGAGCTGGCAGGCGCCATCACGGTGCGCGGCCTGGCGATAGGCGGCTTCAATACGGCCCTGGCGGTGACCGGCGACGGCAACACCGTGCTGGGCTGCCATATAGGCGTTGACGCATCGGGAACGGTTGCCATGGGCAATCGCAGCAACATCCTTGTCCACTCCGGCAACCGCAACCGCATCGGGAATCTGGATATTGGCGGGCGAAATGTCATTTCCGCGGCGGAGAATTCCGGAATATGGCTTTCCTGGCCAGGCGCGGGTACAGGAAACATCATTCAGGGAAACTACATAGGCACCGATATCACCGGCAATGTGGCCCTGGGAAACCAGGGAAACGGCATCAGCGTGGCATCAGACTTTACCGGCACGCTGATCGACAGCAACCTCGTCTCCGGCAATGTCAGGCAAACAGGCGGCTCCTCCGCGATTTCCATTTCCGGCGCCCACACGCTGGTGACCCGCAACCGAGTCGGAACCAATGCAGCCGGCACGGCCATGATTCCCAACAATGGGCCAGGCATTGCCGTATTCTTTTCGTCGGAGGGCGGACATCGCATTGGCACAGGCCCTGAGGACGGCAACCTGGTTGCCGGAAACAAGGAAACGGCCATTGAATTGAATGGAAACTACGGCGCACGCAACCCGAATACCCTGATTGCCGGGAATATCGTGGGAACCAGCCTGGATGCCAGCACCATGCTGCCCAATCAATGGGGCATCGTCATCAAGGATTCGGACGAGGTGACCGTGCGCGCAAACATCGTCGGTGGCAGCAAGGCGTCCGGCATACAGTTCCAGGGCGCCAGCAAGAACAACCTCGTGCAGGGCAACTACGTGGGCGTCAGTCCCCAGGGAACCGCCCTGCCCAACGGTGAAGGCGTTTCCTTTTTCCAGAAGGCCCATGACACCCTGGTCGGCGGTGACGACGCGGCACATGCCAACGTGATTGCGCACAACAGGCTGTTCGGCGTGGGATTGCGGGGGGACGAAGTCAAGGGCGTCTCCATGCTCGGCAATGCCATCTACGGCAATACCGAGGGAGGCATCGCACGAACCAGCCTGGCCAACGGAGATCCTGCCGAGCCGGTGCTGCTCACGGTGACGCCCGAGGGCCTGTCCGGCACGCTGGACAGCGTCGCCAACGAGAGCATGCGCATCGAGTATTTCTCGACGCCCAGGCTGCCCGACGGGCTGGTGGAGCGCGCCGCCGGCAAGGTTCTGCTCGGCTCGCAGACCGTGACCACCGATGCCTCCGGCCATGCGCCCTTGGTGTTCAAGGGCGCCATGCCCCCGGGCGACCAGGCCGCTGTCACGGCGACCGCCACCCGGATTTCCACCGGTGACACCTCGCGCTTTTCCAATGCGATGGCGGCCAACGCCGCCCCCGTGGCCCTGCCGCAAGCCGTCACGACCCCGCAGGATACGGCGCTGTCCATCACCCTCGCTGGCACGGACTTCGAGTCGGACCCGTTGCGCTTCGAGATCACCGCCGGCCCCGCCCATGGCGTCATCAGCGGCTTCGATCCCCAGACGGGTACGCTGGTCTACACGCCGGCGGCCGGCTACTCCGGGCCCGATACCTTCGCCTTCACGGTATCCGACGGGCACCAGAGCGCTGCCGCACCGGCATCCGTGTCCATCGAGGTGATCGCTGCCGATCCTCCCGACCCCGGCCCGGGCACCGATCCCGACCCCGGTCCGGGCACGGACCCAGGACCCGGTGCCGGCCCCGGAAATGTCCAGGCCGTTCCCGGCCTGGGCCAGGGTGGCATGCTGGCGCTGCTGTGCGGCATGGCCTATCTGGCCAGCCGCAGGATGAGGAAAAGGCAGGCCTGAGCCCGCAGCGGGCGCAGGTCCCGCGCAAACGTCAGGCCGGCAGCCAGCGCAGCCAGCTCGGCCGCCAGGTCAGGGTGAAGGCAATGGCCAGGGCGGCGGCTGCCAGCGTCATGATCCAGACCAGGGAGGCCATGGAGGCATGGTCCACCGCCAGGCACAGGCCCAGCGAGGCGGCCAGGCCTGCGGCGCCCAGCCAGCGCAGCAGCCTGACCTTGCCATCGGGCTGGGGCATGTCGCCATGCACCTGCTCCCAGTGCACGTCCTTGGCCAGCGCAAACCAGCCCATGCCGGCCAGCGAGGCGGCAAAGGCGGCGGCCAGCAGCAGTGCGTCCATCAGTCCCTCAGACATGGGCCACCTCCGCCGTGCGTGCAGGCGTGGCGGTGGCCACGCGGCTCTTGAGCTTGCGTGCCACCACCACGGCCAGCACGGCGCTGGCCAGCATGAACAGGTCCACGCCAGCCACCGGCCAGTAGCCCGCGCCCAGGGTCTTGAGCAGGTGGTCGCCCGTGGTCAGCCAGTTCAGCAGCACGGCCGTGACGGCCATGGCGGCCACGGCCCAGCACTGCTCGCGCCAGGCGGGGTTGGGCAGGCCCCGGGCCACGGGGGCGCTGCGCACAAAGGCATGCGCCATGGCCAGCAGCCAGGCGGCCCAGAAGAAATAGCGCTCCATGTCGCCCCGGCCCGGCCAGCCCTGGGGCATGGCCTCGGGCAGCAGGCGGTTGGCGATCAGCATGCCCAGCGTGGCCACCAGCATGCCGGTGACCGTGGTGACAGCCAGGGCATCGACCACGCGCGCGCCCTGCACGCCCTGTCTGGCGTGCTGCTTCTTGCGCTTTTCCACGAAGAAGACAAAGCCGGTGGCAATGCACACGCAGCCGGCCAGGCCGCCCAGCACGTACAGCCAGCGCAGCAGCCAGTGGCGGAAGTGCTGCAGGTGCAGGCCGGTGAGGAAGGTGTTGATGCTGTCCACGGCCGTGCGCGGAGGATCTTCGCGCAGCAGGGCGCCCGTGCTGGCCTTGAAGTGGATGCCCTCGCCCGTGAGCGCGATGCGGTCGGTGCCGGCGCGGTAGACGCTGACGTAGCCGTTGGCATCGCCCACATGGGTGACGGACAGGAAGCCCACGTCGCCGGCCATGCCCTTGGCGGCCCAGCGGCGCTGCGCCTCGGCCACCATGGCGTCCACCGAGGCCATGGGTGCGGCCACGCCGGCGCGGTCGTGCGGCAGGCCGGTTTCCTCGGCCTCCATCTTCTCGTGCAACTCGTGCAGGGGCTCCAGCTGGGTATGGGTGATGGGGAAGTAGATGCCCGCAAAGATCACCAGGCCCGTGAAGGCGAAGAAGAAGTGGAAGGGCAGCGCCACCACGCCGGTAAGGTTGTGCAGATCCAGCACGCTGCGCTGCGTGGCCTTCTTCGGACGGAAGGTGAACAGCTCGCGGAAGATCTTGCGGTGCATGACCACGCCGCTGACCAGGGCCGCCAGCATGATGAGCGCGGCAAAGCCCACGATCCAGTAGCCGAGGTTCATCCAGTTGAGCGTCAGGCTGTAGTGCAGCGGGTAGAAGAACTGGCTGCCGATCTTGAGGTGGTCGTCCGGCAGGGACTCGCCATTGCGCGGGTCGATGGTGCGCATGGCCCAGATCAGGGTCTCGGGCTTCTTGGCGTTGGCCACCTCGTAGCCGGCGAACAGGCCCAGCACGGGATCGCGGTGGGTGGTGTAGGCGCCCCAGCGCTGGGGCGTGTCGAAGCGCTCGGGCAGCGGGCCGTTGACCTCGCCGCGCATGGCATCGCGCGCCTGGGCGTTGGGCTGCATGGACTCGAAGACCGGCTTGAGGATCTGGTCGTACGAGGACATGGGCGTGGGCTCGAAGCGCGAGGCCGGGATGGCCCAGCGGTCGATCTCGCGGTCGAACACCGACAGCGCGCCGAAGAAGAAGGCGGCCATGAGCACGAAGCCGAGCGCAAGCCCGAACCAGGTGTGCAGCCAGGCCATGGAGAGGCGGAAGTTCTGGAACATGAGGCGTTCTCCGGATTCAGGGCAGCAGCATCTGCTGGAGCAGCGATGCGCAACCGGTCATGACAATGCCGCCGCCGGCCAGCACGGCCCAGACGCGCGGGAGGCTCTGCGCCGCAAAGGCCCAGAGGAACACCGTCAGAAACACCAGGAAGCCGAGGATGTAGCCCAGATGCTCGGCATCGTGGAACTCCATTCCGGCGGCAAACATCAGCGCCACGCCCAGGGCGATGAAGCCCCAGGTGAAGGCATAGCCGCCGAAGACGGCAGCTGCAATGCGAACCAAAATAGTTTTCATTTACAAAGAAAAATACAGTCGTGGACCAAAGTGCTCGGGGCGCATTATCCCCGAGCGCCGTCAAAACCCGTGATCGGCCGTGGTGTCCCTATGCGGGCTGGCCTGCCGCCTGCGCCTTGGCCTGCGGTGCCGAAGGCTTGAGCGTGGGCGGCACGAACTGGAAGGTATCCGCGCGCGCCCCTGGCCAGTAGAGCTTGAACACGTTGTGCTGCTTGTCCAGCGGCCCCAGCAGCGCGCCGGGCTCCACGCGCAGCACCAGGTTGGCGAGCTGGCGCACCTCGGTGTCGGAGATGCGCCGCACGATGTGGTGGGCCGTGATGTCGCAGGGGTGCTCCAGGCCCGCCGCCTGCACCAGCTCCTGCAGCGCATGCAGGGTCTTGTCATGGAAGTTGGCCACGCGCGTGGCCTTGTCGGGCACGACCAGGGCCTTCTGGCGCGCCGCGTCCTGCGTGGCCACGCCCGTGGGGCAGTGGCCGGTGTGGCAGTTCTGCGCCTGGATGCAGCCCAGGGCCATCATGAAGCCGCGCCCGGCGTTGCACCAGTCGGCGCCCAGCGCCATCATGCGCGCGATGTCGAAGGCCGTGATCACCTTGCCGGCCGCACCGATCTTGATGCGGTGGCGCAGGCCCACGCCGATCAGCGTGTTGTGCACCAGCAGCAGGCCTTCCTGCAGCGGCACGCCCACGTGGTCGGTGAACTCCACCGGCGCCGCGCCCGTGCCGCCCTCGGCGCCATCGACCACGATGAAGTCCGGCGTGATGTCCGTCTCCTGCATGGCCTTGACGATGGCGAACCACTCCCAGGGATGGCCCACGCAGAACTTGAAGCCCGTGGGCTTGCCGCCCGACTTCTCGCGCAGGCGGGCGATGAAATGCATCATCTCCACCGGCGTCCTGAAGGCGCTGTGGCTGGAGGGGCTGATGCAGTCCACGCCCACGGGCACGCCGCGCGCGGCGGCGATCTCGGGGGTGACCTTGGCGCCCAGCAGCATGCCGCCGTGGCCGGGCTTGGCGCCCTGGCTGAGCTTGATCTCGATGAGCTTGACCTGCGGGTCGGTGGCATTGGCGATGAATTTCTCTTCGCTGAACGTGCCATCGTCGTTGCGGCAGCCGAAGTAGCCCGAGGCCACCTCCCAGATCAGGTCGCCGCCGTGCACGCGGTGGTGCTGGCTGATGGAGCCCTCGCCCGTGTCGTGCGCAAAGCCGCCCATCTTCGCGCCCTTGTTCAGCGCCAGGATGGCATTGGCCGACAGCGCGCCAAAGCTCATGGCCGAGATGTTGAAGATGCTGGCGCTGTAGGGCTGGGTGCAGGGCGAGGCACCTTCATCGGCGCAGCCGATGGTGATGCGGAAATCATGCGAGGCCAGCCTGGTGGGCTGCATGGAATGGTTCACCCATTCATAGCCCTGGGCCGTGACATTGAGCTGCGTGCCCAGCGGGCGGCTGTCCGGGTCGCCCTTGGCGCGCTGGTAGACCAGGGAGCGCTGGGCGCGCGAGAACGGCAGCGCCTCATGGTCGGACTCGATGAAGTACTGGCGCATCTCGGGCCGGATGAACTCCAGCAGAAACCGCAGGTGGCCGATGATGGGGTAGTTGCGCAGCACCGAATGGCGCACCTGGGTCATGTCGCGCACGCCCAGCAGCGCCAGCGCGGCGCACACGCCAAAGCCCAGCCACCACCACAGCCCTCCCCACACCAGCGCCGCCACCAGCAGCCCCGCGCTGCCGACCAGGCTCAGGCAGAACGTGGTGTAGCGCAGCGGCACCCATGCGGGCAGGCGATGAACGGGAGAGGCAGACGTTGACATGGCGTGGGTCCTCGGAACGAGTTGACGATCTTGTGCATGCCGCGCCTTCGAGGGCGCGCTGTGCACAAGGTTAACCCACGATCCGCGTCAGCCCTGGCGCGGCCGGGCGCCGGCGCCCGTTGCCTGCGCGGCCGCAGGCAGCACGAACCGGAAGCTCGCCCCCTGCCCCGGCGGGTCCACCAGTTCGATGCGGCAGCCGTGCAGCTCCAGCATGCGGTGGACGATGCGCAGGCCCAGGCCGCCGCCGCGGCGGGCGCCGCCCACGGTGAAGGGGCGCTCGAACAGGCCTTCGCGCAGATCGGCCGGGATGCCGGGGCCGGTGTCGGCCACGGTGACTTCGACGGCGTTGCCCGCCGCCGCCAGCGCCACCTGGATGCTGCCGCCTTCGGGGGTGTGGCGCAGCGCGTTGTCCAGCAGGTTGCCCAGCACGCGCTCGATCATCCCCAGGTCGGCCTGGACGACGGGCAGGCGGGCTGGGAAGTCGGCCCGCAGCGCCACCTGTCGCGCCTCGGCACGCAGCTCGAATTTCTGGAACACGTCCTGCACCAGGTCGGGCATGGAAAACGGCTCCGGCTCGGGCTGGACAAAGCCGTATTCCAGGCGCGCCAGCTCGAACAGGCTTTGCGCCAGCTCGCCCACCTTCTGGCTCTGTGCCAGGGCAATGCCCAGGTAGCGGCGGCGTTCGGTGGTGTCGAGCACGGCGTCCTTGAGCAGCAGCGTTTCCAGGTAGCCGTGCAGGGACGACAGCGGCGTGCGCAGGTCGTGCGAGACGTTGGCGATGAGCTCGCGCCGCTCCTGGTCCTGGCGCGTGAGGGCGCGCCACTGCTCGCCGATGCGCGCCACCATGCGGCGGTAGGCCGCGTCCAGCACGGCGATCTCGTCGCGGCTGTCCTGCGCGGCGCCGGGCTGGGGGGCCGGCAGGTCCGGGGGGGTGCCATGGATGTCGAAGCCGGCCACCTCTTCGGTGAGCCGGCGCAGCGGCCGCGTGATCAGCGCAAAGGCCACCAGGCCGGCCACCAGGCACAGCAGCGCCACCAGGCCGATGGACCACAGCGCCGTGCTGAGCACCGAGTTGGCCGAGCCCTGCGCCACCAGCTGGTCATGCGCCTCGCCCTGCAGCACCACGTAGATGAAGCCCACTTCCTTGCCGTTGACGCGCAGCGGCGCCGCGCTGAAGACCTTGCGCCCTTCGGTGCTGCGCGGGTCGTCACCCAGGATGGGCAGGGTGCCGCCTTCCAGCAGCCGGTGCACGGGGGCCAGGTCCACGCGCTCGCGGCGCACGCGGCCGTCGGGGGCGGCATGGCCGGCAATGCGGCCGTCGGCGTCCAGCAGGTAGACCTCCACGCTGGGGTTGACCAGCATGAGCTGGTTGAAGAAGCTGCGCACGGCGCCGGGCATGAGGCCGTTGGCGTCGGTCAGCTGGGCGTCGCGCGCAATGCTTTCGGCCACGTCGCGCGACAGGCCCTGCACCACTTCCAGCTCGTGCATGCGGCTGGCGCGCAGCTGCATCCAGGCCGAGGTGCCGCTGCACACCAGCAGCAGCACGGCAAAGACCAGGGAAAGGCGCTGGGTCAGTGTCAGGCGCAGTTTCATGGTCATGCGCCCTCGCCCGCTTCGGCGAACTTGTAGCCGCGCCCCCAGACGGTGAGGATGCGCGCGGGCTGGGCCGGGTCGGCCTCGATCTTGGCGCGCAGGCGGTTGATGTGGGTGTTGACGGTGTGCTCGTAGCCCTCGTGCTGGTAGCCCCAGACGGCATTGAGCAGGTCCATGCGCGAGAACACCTTGCCGGGCTGGCGCGCAAAGAAGTACAGCAGGTCGAACTCGCGCGGGGTCAGGTCCAGCCGGGCACCATGAAGCCGGGCATCGCGCGCCACGGGGTCCATGGCCAGGCCGTCAATGGACAGGCTGCCGGACTCCAGCCGCGCGTTCTGGGCCAGCGCCTCCACGCGGCGCAGCAGCGCCTTGACGCGCGCCACCAGCTCCAGCACCGAAAACGGCTTGGCCAGGTAGTCGTCGGCGCCGATCTCCAGGCCCAGGATGCGCTGCACCTCGCTGGAGCGCGCGCTGATGATGATGATGGGCGTGTAGCGCGCCATGGCGCGGGCGCGGCGGCAGATCTCCAGGCCGTCCACGCCGGGCAGCATGATGTCCAGCACCAGCGCGTCCCAACCGCCGCGCTCCAGTTGGCGCAGGCCGTCGTCGCCGCGCGCGCAGTGCATGACTTCCAGGCCTTCGTCGCGCAGGTGCAGCGTGAGCAGGTCGGCGATATGGGCGTCGTCCTCGACGAGAAGTACGCGGCGCGTGGCGGTCATCGGATGCGGTTTCCTGGAAGTGGCGGGAGTGGCTGCCATTGTGCGCAATACCGGGGCCGGGAGTTATCACGAATCTTTGAACTCTGCGTGAGGACTTCGGGAGGCCGGCGCCCTAACCTGACTGGCATCGCATCGTTTTCAGACGCACGCAACCTTCAGGAGCACACCATGACCACCAGACGCCATCTTCTGTGGACTGCAGGCGCCGGCACCACCGCCGTGCTGGCGGCCAGCCTGTTCCCGCGCCGCGCGCCAGCGGCCGCCTCCAGCGAAATCTTCGAGGTGAGCTACAGCGACGCCGAGTGGCGTGCCCGGCTCACGCCCGAGCAGTACCGGATCCTGCGCAAGGAAGGCACGGAGCGTGCAGGCTCCAGCCCGCTGAACAAGGAGCACCGCGCGGGCACCTTTGCCTGCGCAGGCTGCGCGCTGCCCCTGTTCTCGTCCAAGACCAAGTTCGACAGCGGCACGGGCTGGCCCAGCTTCTGGCAGCCGCTGGACAAGGCCGTGGCCACGCGCCAGGACCGCACCTACGGCATGCTGCGCACCGAGGTGCATTGCCGCCGCTGCGGCGGCCACCTGGGCCATGTCTTCGACGACGGCCCCAGGCCCACGGGCCTGCGCTACTGCATGAACGGGCTGTCCCTGACGTTCACGCCCCAGCCTGCCTGAACCCGGGAG
Organism: Delftia sp. 11MD; assembly: GCF_050907895.1. Lineage (NCBI taxonomy): Bacteria > Pseudomonadati > Pseudomonadota > Betaproteobacteria > Burkholderiales > Comamonadaceae > Delftia > Delftia sp. 11MD. The sequence goes on from NZ_CP194333.1 coordinate 3,843,208, forward strand.
CCACGCCATGCTGCTGATCGTCCTGGCCTATCTGGGCGGGGTGCTGACCATCGTCAGCCCCTGCATCCTGCCGGTGCTGCCCTTCGTCTTTGCACGCGCCGACCAGCCCTTCGCCAAAAGCGGCCTGCCGCTGCTGGCGGGCATGGCGCTGACCTTCGCCCTGGTGGCCTCGCTGGCCGCCGTGGGCGGCGGCTGGGTGGTGGCCGCCAATGAATACGGCCGCTGGCTGGCCCTGGGCCTGGTCGCCGTGTTTGCGCTGACCCTGCTGTGGCCCGGCCTGTCCGAGCGGCTGACGCGGCCGCTGGTGGCGGCAGGCTCGCGCCTGTCCGAGCGTGCCCAGGGCACGGACGGCGGTGCCCGCCCCGGCGCCTCGCTGCTGCTGGGCGTGGCCACGGGCCTGCTGTGGGCGCCCTGCGCGGGCCCTATCCTGGGCCTGATCCTCACGGGCGCCGCACTGCAGGGCGCCAACACCACCTCCAGCCTGCTGCTGCTGGCCTATGCGGCCGGTGCGGCCACCTCCATGGCGGCGGCCCTGCTGCTGGGCGGCAAGGTGTTTGCGGCGCTCAAGCGCATGCTGGGCGCGGGCGAATGGGTGCGGCGCGGGCTGGGCGCGGCCATGCTGGCCGGTGTGGGCGCGATTGCGCTGGGGCTGGACACGGGCGTGCTGGCGCAAGTGTCCACGGCCTCCACCGGCGGCCTGGAGCAAAGGCTGGTGGACCGCCTGAGCGGCAGGCCCGAGGGTGGTGCCATGGCCATGCAGGCCGGTCCCGCAATGATGGCCGCCGTGGACAGGGGCTCCGGTGCTGGCCCGGCCATGATGGCCGCAGGCGGCGCCATGCGCATGGCCGGCGGCCCGTCCCGCGCCGCCCTGCCGGACGAAGGGCTGGCCCCTGCGCTGGACGGCGCCACCGACTGGCTCAACTCCACCCCGCTGACGGCCGAACAACTGCGCGGCAAGGTGGTGCTGGTGGATTTCTGGACCTATTCCTGCATCAACTGCCTGCGCACCCTGCCCTATGTGAAGGCCTGGGCCGAGAAGTACCGCGACCAGGGCCTGGTGGTGGTGGGCGTGCATGCGCCGGAGTTCGCCTTCGAGCGCAAGCTGTCCAACGTGGAAAAGGCCGTCAAGGACCTGGGCATCAGCTACCCCGTGGCCGTGGACAACGGCTACAAGATCTGGCGCGCCTTCAACAACCAGTACTGGCCGGCGCACTACTTCATCGATGCCCAGGGCCGCATCCGGCACCACCACTTTGGCGAAGGCGGCTATGCCGAGTCCGAGCGCGTGATCCAGCAACTGCTGCAGGAAGCCGGATCGAAGCAGGTGGACCTGGGCCTGATCGACGTGCAGGCCCAGGGCGTGCAGCAGGCAGCCGACATGGCAGCCGTGCGCTCGCACGAGACCTACCTGGGCTATGAGCGCGCCGAGCAATTTGCCGCCACGCCTGCCGCCGTGCACGACCAGGCCACCGCCTATGCCACGCCCGAGCGCCTGCCGCTCAACGCCTGGGGCCTGAGCGGCCAATGGACGGTGGGCCCGGAAAGCGCCACGCTGGACGGCGCCACCGGCCGCATCACCTACCGCTTCCAGGCACGCGACCTGCACCTGGTGCTGGGCCCCGGCAGCGATGGCAAGCCCGTGCGCTTCAAGGTACTGATCGACGGCAAGGCGCCCGGCGCCTCGCGCGGCATGGACGTGGCCGCCGACGGCAGCGGCAGCGTGACCGCGCAGCGCCTGTACCAGCTGGTGCGCCAGGACGGCGGCGCAGCCGAGCGCACCTTCAGCATCGAATTCCTGGACCCCGGCATCTCCGCCTATGCCTTCACCTTTGGCTGATCCCTGGCCGCTTCACTTTCACCGGAGAGACACCATGACCAACGATTCCCCCCTCGCCGCCGCACCCCGCCGCCGCGGCCTTCTCCAACTGCTGACCGGCAGCGCCGTGCTGCTGGGCGGCGCCCTGCTGTGGCAGGGCAGCGACCTGCAGGCGGCCGAGCAGGCCGTGCGCATTCCGCCACCCGCGCAGGACATGCCGGCCACGGGCCAGGGGCCGCAGAAAGCCATCTTTGCGGGCGGCTGCTTCTGGGGAGTGCAGGGCGTGTTCCAGCATGTCAAGGGCGTGCAGCGCGCCGTCTCGGGCTACAGCGGCGGCACGGCGGCCCAGGCCTCGTATTCGGCGGTGAGCAGCGGCCGCACCGGGCATGCGGAGTCGGTCGAGATCACCTATGACCCGGCCCAGGTCAGCTACGGGCAACTGCTGCAGATCTACTTTTCCGTGGCCCATGACCCGACCCAGCTCAACCGCCAGGGGCCGGACACGGGCCCGCAGTACCGCTCGGCCATCTTCGCCACCGACGCCGCGCAGCTCAGGACCGCCCAGGCCTATGTGGCCCAGCTCGATGCCGCCAAGGTCTTCGGCAAGCCCATCGTGACCCGGCTGGAGGACAAGCCCAGCTTCTTCCCTGCCGAGAACTACCACCAGGACTTCATGACCGAGAACCCGCGCCATCCCTACATCGTCATCAACGACCTGCCCAAGGTGGAGCAGCTCAAGCGCCTGTTCCCGGACAGCTACCGGGCCGAGCCGGTGCTGGTCAAGCAGGCCGCGCGGCAGATGTAGCGCCTGCGCAGCGCGGGTGCCTTCAGGCATCGGGGGCGGCTGCCGTATGAGACATTTGCGGCATGCCCTCCAGCCTGCAGACCGCACCCAACCCGCCCGCGCCCCTTCCCGCGGCCCCTGTGGCCCCTGTGGCCCCCACCCGCGCCGAAGCCCTGCGCTACTGGCTGAAGCTGGGCTGCATCAGCTTTGGCGGGCCGGCCGGGCAGATCGCCATCATGCATGAGGACCTGGTGGAGCGGCGGCGCTGGATATCGGAGGGCCGATTCCTGCATGCGCTCAACTACTGCATGCTGCTGCCCGGCCCCGAGGCGCAGCAGCTGGCCACCTATATCGGCTGGCTGCTGCACCGCACCTGGGGCGGCATCGTGGCCGGCGGGCTGTTCGTGCTGCCCTCGCTGGTGCTGCTGATCGGCCTGTCCTGGATCTATGTGGCCTTCGGCCATGTGCCGGCCATTGCCGGCATCTTCTACGGCATCAAGCCGGCCGTGACGGCGCTGGTGGTGCAGGCGGCCTGGCGCGTGGGCTCGCGCACCTTGCGCAACGGCTGGCTGTGGGGCATTGCCGCGGCGGCCTTCGTGGCCATCTTCGCGCTGAAGCTGCCGTTTCCGCTGATCGTGCTGGCGGCCGGCGCACTGGGCTACCTGGGGGGCAGGCTGGCGCCGCGCCACTTCGCCCCTGCAGGCGGGCACGGCCACGGTGGCGGCAGCCACGGCCCGGCCGTCATCGACGATGACACGCCCGTACCGGCCCATGCACGGTTCAGCTGGCGTTTTTTTAACCAGGTGCTGGCGGCCAGCCTGGGGCTGTGGGCGCTGGCGCTGGGCCTGCTGACCGCCGCCTTCGGCTGGCAGGGCGCGCTCACCCAGATGGGCTGGTTCTTCACCAAGGCGGCACTGCTGACCTTTGGCGGCGCCTATGCCGTGCTGCCCTACCTCTACCAGGGCGCCGTGGACCACTACCACTGGCTCACGGCCACGCAGATGATGGACGGGCTGGCCCTGGGCGAGACCACGCCGGGGCCGCTGATCATGGTGGTGTCCTTCGTGGGCTTCCTGGGCGGCTGGAGCACGCAGGTGTTCGGCCCCGATGCGCTGCTGCCTGCCGGCGCCGCCGCCGCCCTGGTCGTGACCTTCTTCACCTTTTTGCCGTCCTTCGCCTTCATCCTGCTGGGCGGCCCCTTCATCGAGTCCACCCATGGCAGGCTGGGCTTCACCGCGCCGCTGACGGGCATCACGGCCGCCGTGGTGGGCGTCATCGCCAACCTGGCCGTGTTCTTTGCCTGGCACGTGCTGTGGCCACAGGGCTGGGCGGGTCCCTTCGACTGGCCGTCCGCACTGCTGGGCCTGGCTGCGGCGGCCGCGCTGCTGCGCTGGAAGGTCGGCGTGATCCCCGTGGTGGTGGGCGCGGGGCTGGCCGGCCTGGCGATCACGCTGGCACGCCAGGGTGGGTAGGAAAGGCTGCGGCATGGTTTCGACCACGGATGGGCATTTCAGCTGGCTGCGCTGCCGCACCGCAGGCGTGGAGGCCGTGGCCGCCGACACGGCGAGGCACTTTGGGCGACATACCCACGAGCAGTACGGCATCGGCCTGATCGAGCGTGGCGCGCAGAAGTCCGCCAGCGGACGAGGTCTCTACGAGGCCGGGGCTGGTGACCTCATCATGGTCAACCCCGGCGAGCTGCATGACGGCATGCCCCTGGGCGACGGCGGTCGCGCCTGGCGCATGCTATACCTGGAGCCCTGGGTCGTGGCCGGGCTCATGGCGGACATGGATGGCGCAGGGCCGGCGGCCGGCTTCGAGTTCCGCCAGCCCGCCGTGCGCGACCCGGGCCTGGCCGCGTGTTTTCAGACCCTGTACCGCAGGATGACCGGCAGCGGCGAGCCAGCGGACGCCCTGGACCTGGACGAAGCCCTGCTGCAGCTGCTGGGCGGCATGCTGCAGCGCCCTGCCCCGGCGCCCCGCGCACCGGCCCCCATCACCCTGGCCCGCGCCCGGATGGACGACGATCCCGGCGCGCCCCTGACCCTGGGCGCCCTGGCCCAAGAGGCGGGCCTGAGCCGCTACCAGTTCCTGCGCGCCTTTGCGCGCGCCACAGGCATGACGCCCCATGCCTATCTGCTGCAGCGGCGCCTGCACCAGGCGCGCGGGCTCATCGCCAGCGGCATGCCGCTGGCCGAGGCCGCCGCGCACAGCGGCTTTGCCGACCAGAGCCATATGACGCGCCTGTTCGTGCGCAGCTTCGGCATGGCGCCCGGCTTCTATGCCAGGGCAGCAAGCGCCTGCGCTGCGTGACGCGCTGCAATTTCCTTCAAGACCACGCAAACCGGCCTGGCGAGGATGGGGATCACATCCCCTCTCCAATCACAAGGCCCGATCTTGCCGTTCTCCTACGCACCCTCCATCCCCCGCGACTTTCCTGAACTGGCCACGCAGACCTTGCTGCTGCGCGGCCTGTCGCCCGACGTGCCCGCACACGCCGTGATCGCCCCCTTCATGGCACAGGCCAGGCAGAACCTGGCCTGCACCCCGGAAAGCGAGATGCCATCCATTCAGGCCTGGCGGCGCGGCTTTGCCAGGATGGGCCTCAAGCCCACGCAATACCGCTGCGCCGCCGAGGCCCTGCTGCGCCGCCTGCGCAAGGAGGGTGATCTTCCCGGCCTGCATCCGCTGGTGGACCTGTGCAATGCGGCCTCGGTGGCCTTTGCCATTCCCGTGGCCGTCTTCGACCTGGACCGCATCAGCGGCTGCCTGCAGGTGCGCCCCGCAACCGGCAGCGAGGTCTACGAGACCTTCTCGGGCGAGATCGAATATCCCGAGCCCGGCGAAATCATCTTTGCCGACACGGCTGGCCGCGCCCACGCCCGGCGCTGGTGCAACCGCCAAAGCGGCCACTCGGCAGTGCGCGAATCCACCGTCAACGCGCTGATCGTGACCGAAGCGCTGCACGCCACCGGCAAGACGGATACGCAGCAGTTGGTGCAAGCGTTGCAGGCGGCGGCCGGTCGGCTGTGGCCCGAGGCCGTTTCACACCCAGGCAACCCCTTGCAGGCCGCCCAGGCCTGAGGCGACCGGGGCGGTTGGCGCCCCGGCGCGAAGAGGACTATCACGCTGCGCGGACTTCCCGCAAGCAAGACCGTACGCGTATCACACCGCCCTGCACATCGACCCACAGGTCCCTTCAGAACAAGCTTCTACGCTATCAAATTGATAACAATGCGTTGCATGCTACATACAAATGAAAAGAAAAAGAAATCATTCCCATTGTCATTCTAGAATCCGCACCCGCCATGACAGGCTGCGCTGCTGGCCCCAGGGCCGGCAGCAGCGCCGACGCACCCAGAGCACGCCCCACGGCACAGGTTTCCCAGCTCTCGACCATTGACCATGCTTACCCAAAGACTCTCGCGCACGGCAGTTGCGCATGCCGCCCTGCTTGCCCTGTGCGGCGCAGCCCACGCACAGGCCCAGCCTGACAAGGTCCCCGAGGCCACGCTCGCCCCGGTCACCGTGAACGCAGGCACCGAGAAGGAAAATCCCACCGGCCCTGTGGTGGGCTTCACCGCCAAGCGCGCCATCTCGGCCACCAAGACCGACACGCCGCTGATAGAGACGCCCCAGGCCATCAGCGTGGTCACGCGCGACCAGTTCGAGGCGCAGGGCGTGCAGACGCTGCGCCAGACCACCGCCTACAGCGCCGGCGTGGTGTCCAACTACTTTGACAGCCGGGTGGACAGCTTCTCGGCACGCGGCGGCAACGTGAGCCAGTACCAGGACGGTCTGCTGCGCACCTACGGCACCTACAACACCAGCCGGCCCGATCCCTATACGCTGGAGCGCGTGGAATTCCTGCGCGGACCCTCTTCCGTGCTCTACGGCCAGGGCAGCGTGGGCGGCGTGCTCAACCTCACCAGCAAGCGCCCGCAGGCCGAGGCGCTGCGCGAGGTGCAGGTGCAGGTGGGCAGCTACGGGCGCAAGCAGATCGCCACCGACCTGACCGGCGCCGTCACCGAAGACGGCCAGTGGCTGTACCGGCTGGTGGCCGTGGGCCGGGAAAGCGGCACCCAGGTGGACCATGTGAACGACGACCGCCTGGTCATCGCGCCCAGCCTGACGTGGCGGCCCAGCGCCGATACCTCGCTCACGCTGCAGGCGCTCTACCAGAAGGACAAGAGCGGCTCGCTGATCGGCTTCTTCCCCTGGCAGGGCACGCGCCTGCCCAGCCCCTACGGCCAGATTCCCACCAGCACCTTCATCGGCGAGCCCGGCTGGGACTCTTTCGACACAGAGAACAAATCCTGGGGCTACCTGTTCAGCCACCGCCTGAACGCGGACTGGACCGTGCGCCAGAACCTGCGGCGCACCATCAGCGACGTGGACTACCGCTCCATCTACACCAGCTTCACCGCCATCCCCGGCCAGGGCCGCCCTGCGCGCCCGGTCTTCAACCCCGACAACCGCAGCGTCTACCGCGATGCCTCCTGGCAGGTCAACGGCGGGCGCATGCTGGTGATCGACACGCAGCTCGAAGGCCGGCTGCGCTGGGGCACGGCCGAGCACACCGTGCTGGCCGGCATGGACGCACAGCGCAACAGCACCAGCCAGTCCACCTGGCGCGGACTGACCGCGCCGTTTGACGTCTACAACCCCGTCTACGGCAACTTCACGCCGCCCACGGCCTCGCAGCTGGTGCGCCAGCCGGGCGTGTCGCAAAAGCAATTGGGCTTCTACGCCCAGGACCAGATCAAGTGGGGCCGCTGGACCGCCACCCTGGGCCTGCGCCACGACAGCGCGCAGACGGACACCGAAGGCCGTCCCGCCTCCGCCGTGGACGAGAAGGCCTGGACCAAGCGCGCAGGCGCCACCTACCAGATGGATGGTGGCTGGGCGCCCTACCTGGGCTACTCCGAGTCCTTCCAGCCGCTGGGCGGCGTGAACGTCTACGGCACGCCCTACAAGGCGCAGCGCGGCGAGCAATGGGAAGCCGGCGTGAAATGGCAGCCGCCGGGCCAGGGCCTGTCGGCCTTCGCCGCCGTCTACACGCTGCGCGAGAAGAACCGCAAGACCACCGACCCCGCCAACCCGCTCAACAGCCTGCAGATCGGCGAGGTCAAGGTCAACGGCTTCGAGGCCGAGCTGACCGCCAGCCTGGCCCGCCACTGGGACGCCACCCTGGCCTATGCGTACACCGACGCCATCATCTCGCGCAGCAATGGCGGCGATCAGGGCCAGCGCGTGACCAGCGTGCCGCGCCACACGGCGTCGGCCTGGCTGACCCACCGCTTTGCCAGCGAAGGACGCGGCGGCTGGAGCCTGGGTGCAGGCGTGCGCTACACGGGTTCGCAGTGGACGGGCACCAGCCTGGTGGACACGCCTTCGGCCACCCTGCTGGATGCCATGGTGTCCTATGACGCCGGCCCATGGCGCCTGGCCTTCAACGTGGTCAACCTGACCGACAAGGTGCAGATCACGCAGTGCCTGGCACGCGGCGACTGCTTCTACGGCCAGCGGCGCACCTTTGCGGTGACGGGAACGCACCGCTTCTGAGGACCGCCGCAGCGCGCCTTGCACAGCCCAGGCATTTCACGCAGCGCAGGCAGCTCAGGCAGGCAGCTGCCTGAAGCTCCTTCGGTCCGCCGTGCTGCCAAACGATGCGCAGCCCGACAGCACGGCGGGCGAAGGCGCAGTGGTCGACAGCGCCTCGCTGCACTGCCGGGGCAGCTGGCTGCGCTCGTCTTCCAGGGCCTGTGTCTGGATCATGGGGGCCATGGCCACCACGTTGCCGAAGATGGTGGCAAAGGCCACGTCGGCCGCGTCACGGCCCGTGCCAAAGCGCATGAAGCCCATGGGAATGGCCGTGCCCGATGCATCGAACAGGTACCACCTGTCGCCCAGGTAGGCTTCCACGTAGGCATGGAAATCGGGCGGGCCCAGCGCAGGGTCGGCACCGTAGTCCGTGCCGGTGGCGATGCGGGCGGGAATGTTCAGCGCGCGGCACAGGGCGATCATCAGGTGCGTGAAATCGCGGCACACGCCCACCTGCTCCACCAGGGTATCGACGGCCGAGGTCGACGAGTTGCTGGTGGCCGAAGCGAAGGTCACCAGCTCCTGCACCCACTGCTGTATGGCCAGCACGCGCGAATAGCCGGGCGCCAGGTGGCCGAAATTGCGGAAGGCCAGCTGCATCAGCCGGTCGGACTGGCAGTAGCGGCTGGGGTAGATGTAGGGGAGGACCTCCAGCGGGATGCAGCGCACCGGAACCTCGCCCAGCGCCGCCGGATCCTCGCGGTGGTGCGCGATGCAGACGGTGGCCGTGTAGGTCAGGTGCAGGGGGCCGGGGTTGGCATGCAGGCGCATGAAGCGCGTGGAGGTGGCGGGCTCGGTGGCAATGTCGGGCTCCACGGGCTGGCTGAGCACCAGCCGCTCGTTCTCCACTGTCTGGTGCGAGGTGTGGGCCGCATGGATGTTGAACACGAAGTCGGCCCCGGCCGGATCGCGGATGTCATAGGCAAGATCCACCTGGATCTGCAGCCTGATTCCTGGTTGGGCCATTGTTTTTCCCTGGTTGGTCTGTCGGATCGGCATCCATGGTGGGATCAAGAGTCTCCGCCGGCCGTAGGCCCCTGCTGAAAAGCCTGTAGTGCTTGGCAGGGACAGCGCGTGCGCCCGCCCGGCGGCCCGCAGGGGATGCAAACTCGGCTAACATCGGCGCCGCCCCGCATGGCGCAATACCTGTGGCGGGGGCATCCACCAGCCAGGAACAGCCAAGGAGACCGCTAGATGGCGGAGATCATCGAGATATCGCGGGCGGCGCTGCACGAGCAGGTGGCGGACCGTTTGCGGTCCATGCTCATCGAGGGGCGCATCGCCCCGGGCGCCAAGCTCAACGAGCGCGAGCTGTGCGAGCAGCTCGGCGTCTCGCGCACGCCGCTGCGCGAGGCCATCAAGCTGCTGGCCGCCGAAGGCCTGGCCGACCTGCTGCCCAACCGCGGCGCCATCGCCGTCAAGCTGAGCGAGTCCGATGTCATGCACGCCTTCGAAGTGCTGGCAGGCATCGAGGGCCTGTCAGGCGAACTGGCCGCCCAGCGCATCACCGACCAGGAATTCGCCGAAATCCGCGCCCTGCACTACGAGATGATGGCCAGCGTGGCGCGCGCCGACGTGTCTGCCTACTACCGGCTCAACGCCGCCATCCACGCGGCGCTGAACAGCGCCGCCAAGAACCCCGTGCTGACGGAGACCTTCCAGCGCATCAACAACCGCGTGCAGTCGCTGCGCTTTCGCACCAACCTGGACACGGCCAAGTGGAAGCAGGCCGTCAAGGAGCACGAGGCCATGATCGATGCCCTGGGCGCACGCGACGCCACGGCCCTGCGCGAGCTGCTGGTCACCCACCTGCACCACAAGCGCGATGCCGTGCTGGCCATGCTGCGCGCCGAGGCGAGCGTTTCCAGCAAGGCTCGCTGAAGCAAAAGGCCAAATCGGCCACCCGGCACCGCATTCGCCAGCTCTTCTATCTCACCACTGCGGCAAGGCTACATCCAGCGGGACAGTCGCGCCTGCCAGCAAGCGCACCCGTGAGGGCCTGGGTCCAAAGCGCTTTGCATTCATTCATCCAATTCTATTCCTAGGAATTTTCTGGGAAATCGGTTAGTTAGCGAAATAATTCAGAATGATCTGATTGATTTTCTATTTTTATCGTGTGCTTAATCAGCAGCCATAGGTATTGCGCTAACGGTGCCAATGACTGCGAACACGATGAATGAGAAACAACGCACAAGCATTTTCCGCAAGGAAGCACTGCAACGATTTGAGCAACAGGAGCACGGCCCTATGCTGCTGGCACGCTCAAACCACAGCTGGCTACTGGTTAGTTTGGCTTTTTCCATCACTTTTTTCTGTACGCTTTATCTCTTCCTTGGCAGCTACAGGCCACGCGCTACTGTAAGTGGCATCCTGGTTCCAGCGGATGGCGCGATAAAGGTCATGGCGCCTGTCAACGGCATCGTGTCGGAGCTACGTATCCAGGAAGGCCAGCGGGTAAAACAGGGCGATGTCCTTTTTGTAATGGCGGATGAACGCTCACAGACAGGCAACCAGCAAACCACAAAAATCTCGGATTTACGCCTTGCCTCGCTGGCCCAGCGTCAAGAAAGCCTGAAGCGACTCAGAACGACGACACAGCAACTGGGCATGACCAATGAAGCAGGTTTGCGCAGGCAGCACGACAATATCAACGAGGAAATCCAGCGCAATCAACAAGAGCTGGACCTTTATGCTCGGAGGATCCAGGCTCTCTCGAAAATAGTCGCGAATCACCGAGAGCTGGCAGAAAAAAAATACATTTCACACTTGGAGCTTCAAGACAAAGAAGAACAACTATCTTCACTTGAAACACAACTGCTGGGCGCTCAACGCAGCCGTTCGCAGTTAACCAGAAGCTCCGCAAATCTCTTGAGTGAAATTCATCAGGCTCCCATCAAGGTAGCTGGGCAACTTGCTGAGATTGATCGTGATCTCGCAAGCCTGGAACTTGAAACCACGGAAATCGCGTCTCGCGATGGCTTTGCGATTACAGCGCCCATCTCAGGCCGCGTGACGGCCATCAATGCCAATCGTGGTCAGTCAGTATCTTCCCAGGCATTGGCTGTCATCGTTCCTGAGAATGCTCCCCTGATGGCGCATCTGTTCGCTCCCTCCAAAGCACTGGGTTTCGTCCAGTCCGGGCAGTCGGTCCTATTGAGGTACGAGCCCTACCCTTATCAAACCTACGGCATGCACGAAGGAACGGTAATGGAAGTTTCCAATAGTCCACTACAACCAGAAGACCTCGCCATTTTTCCCAACACACTCAAACAGGAGGGAATGTACCGTGTCACCGTAAAAATCAAAAATCAATTCATCATCACCCACGGAAAGAAGACAAATCTTTTCCCTGGAATCGCACTCGAAGCAGACATTCAGCAGGATAAGCGTCGGCTGATCGAGTGGATATTGGCGCCAATCATTGGCGGTACCATGCGGCACCTTTAATCGAAAATCTCTTATCCCTAGACTTCATGCCAATTCAAACCATGGCATACAGGAAAATCTTCAAAGGTAAAAAATGAAAACCAGCAATCCCCTCACATTAGCCGTTGATGCTCTGAAATTTGACGAATTTGGAGATTACGAAATCAAGGAAGTATTGACTGATGACGCTCTTGATCTTATCAGTGGTGGATTCATCATTACCAATAAATGCGAAGTAAACAAAGACTGTGAACGCAACAATGGCTGCAAAAAATACGGACCGTATGAGGACGATGATTCAAATATCTAACTAACTTCCATTTTTCACAAAGGCCGAATGCAAACTCGGCTTTTAAATCCACGAATCAATTAAACCCTATTGAAAACTCACTTAAAATCCATTATGTCGCACGAAACTCATCACCAACTCATCTCCTCGGTAGATCCGAGATATTTGGAAATCACATTACTACCCACAGAGCAATGTAATTTTCGATGCACCTACTGCTACGAGGACTTCTCAATTGGAAAAATGAGCCAACAAATCATTGATTCAATCAAAAATCTGCTGGCAAACAGAATAAAAAACCTTAAGCAATTAAATTTGCAGTGGTTTGGCGGTGAGCCTTTGGCGGCGAAAGGCATCATGTATGACATCAGCACATTCGCTCAGAGCCTATGCAAAAAACATGGTGTTCACTTTGGTGGGAATATAACCACAAACGGATATCTACTGGACATGAAAACTGTCAGGCGCTTACACGATCTTGGGCAAAACGGCTATCAAATATCCCTGGATGGGTTCGGTGCCGTGCACAACAACACAAGAAAATTGGCATCGGGCGACGGGACATTTGATCGTATTATTTCCAATCTGATGGCGATACGCGACAGTGATCTATCTCTATCAGTGCTTCTGCGCGTTCACCTTTCTGTGGAGAATCATGAATCAGTCAAGGAACTCGCGCAAATGCTGCGCCTTGATTTTCTGCATGACAGCAGGTTTTCGGTCTTCCTAAAACCCATAGAAAACTTGGGTGGCCCCAACAGTAAAAACATCCATCCACTTAATAAACAAGATCGGCAAGCTCGCCAAAAAGAGTTGGAGCATTTGCTTTATGGAAAAAAATCCAGTCATGAGCTTAGCTCGGATAAAAAAATTTACATCTGCTATGCCAGCAGGCCCAACTCTCTGGTGATACGCGCAGATGGTAGGGTACAAAAATGCACGGTCCTGCTTTCTAACGACCGCAATACCGTCGGAAAACTCACACCCGACGGACAAATTCATCTTGATCGTCACTTGATGGGAGATTGGATGCGGGGCTATACAACAGGTGATCTAAAAACACTGAGTTGTCCCGCCGCGAATATCGGACAAGCCAGAAATTCCAAAACTATTCCGATAGTAAGGATTGCATGAAAAACCTCATCACTTTTGACATCACCAAAGAAACATTCAACGAATGTGTTGCAGACCGCCAGATGCACTTGGCACGCGGCGCGGTAGATCCCGAACTAATGAATTGGTCCGATATTGATTCGGCCCTCTATTACAGTGATATCGCGCCTCCCTTTATGCATCTCTACAAAAATGGCGTAGTGCCACCAGAGAAGTACATAGAAGAATTAAAATCAGGCAGCCGCACCATACAACGACTCAATACTCAAGCCGTACAATCCCTGCTGGAAGCCGGCTCAACCGCCATCCTGAATCGCATCGATGTCAGGCAGGAGTTGATTCGCAAACTGTGCGAGGAAGTGGCCAGCTTCACCGATGCAGATACCACGGCAAATGCATACCTGGCTTTCTCAGGCGAAGGAAGCTTTGGCGCGCACTGGGACACGCATGACGTAATGGCTATTCAACTGATCGGAAAAAAACATTGGCGCATTTATCCACCGACCTATCAATTTCCTCTACCTGGACATACATCCAAGTCGTTTGAAGCCGCATGCCCTGCAGAGCCCATTTTTGACGGCATGTTAGAGGCGGGTGATCTGCTATATCTCCCGAGAGGCTGGTGGCATGAAGTACTGCCTGTTGGTGAAACACTTCATATAGCGGTTGGAATATACCCACCCAATATTTTGAATTATTTAGCTTGGTTTTTGGAAAAAAATCTCAGAAACCACGAAGAACTAAGACGCAGCCTCAGACCAGATGCAGTGACCACTGACATAATTTCGCGTGCTTGCCAAGTTCTCACGGATCAGCTCAATAATCCGGAAGTTTTCTCAAATTTCATGGATGAAATAAGCGTAAAAAGGATAAAACCCAGAATACCGTTTTCTCTCAATTCCCTGTCTTCCTTGGACAAACCTCTCGAACCCCATCCAATCCCATGAGTACCACATTCTACCGAATTCCGCTTCTCATCACCTATATTTTCTTTTGCTTTTTTCTTCAGGGCTGCGCATTTTATTCAGAAAAAAAACAAGGAAGACCTCAACATATCAAACAAAAACTGGAGTGATACTGCTGTCCAGGATATCAAGCGAATTCATGAAATATTAAGCGAAACCCATCCGGCAAAACTGGACACATCAAATCATGAATTCAATAATTGGCTGGATTTTGTCGGCTACAAAGAATCCATGTTGTTAGCCGAGCGTAGCGAATCAGAACAACAAGCCTTCTCAGCATTGAAATTCTATCTCACCGGATTCATGGATGAGCATTTATCAGTTGGGACATATGCTGATCAAAAAGATCCTCTTTCCTGGGCCGGCTGGCATATGGAACACAGCAATGGCCGGTATTTGGTAGCATCACGAGCCATCGACTGGTCAGTGGATTTACCGCAGATAGGCGATGAAGTAATATCCTGCGACAGCATTTCGATTCATGAAATACTACACAACAAGGTGGCACCTTTTGTAGACAGGAGAATACATCTAGAAAACACACTTAATAAACTGGCGAGATACATAACTATCGAGCAAGCCAATAGCCCTCTTTGGGAAACTCTTCGCCCCACGAAATGCCTTTTTCAGAAACTCAGCGGGAAATATCAAGAAATCCCCTTAATATGGAAAAAACAGCCCAAAAACCTGAAAATCAAACGCCCCCTTCCTCCTCCTCAGGGTATGCACCAGATCAAAAAAGGCATTTATTGGATTCACGCCTCCAATTTCAAATTGAATACTGAAGAGCATATCGATTTCGACCATTTTCTTAATAATATTCAATCGATTGATAACGCAGATGCCATCATTCTGGATACACGAGGAAATAATGGTGGAAACTCCATGGTGGGATCTGCCATATTGTCCGCAGCATTGAAAAAATCAGCACCATCGTATCAGAATTCAAAAGCATATTGGCGCATATCCCCTATATCGATGGCGACCATAGATGGCCATAGAGAATCAGCTCTAAAGATTGAAGGCAAGGATAGTCAAATTTACAAATGGCTCAATGACTTGCGTGAATCCATGGAGGTCGCCACCCAACGCGGTGAAAATTTTGTGGAGCAAGCTGACATAACAAGCGAAGATGACACAGAAATCCCGCAAGGCTGGCCACCATTCCAAGGCAAGCTTATTTTGATTACGGATTCATATTGTTTCAGTGCCTGTCTGGATTTTGTGGATGAGGTTATGAGCGTGCCCGGCGCGTTGCACGTAGGAAGTACAACAGACGCGGACACACGATATATGGACATTGGTTCAGCAGTACTTTCCAGCGGCCTGAAAATATGGATTCCTTTGAAAGTATGGGTCGGTAGACGACGTCAAGACAACGTTCCATATATTCCGCAGATCAAATATCACCAAGACATCAATGACACGAAGGCGTTGCAGGCCTGGGTTTTGCAATCCATACTCCTCGTCGCCAAGAATATCGGAACACCGTGAGCCTCTACCTGCAAACCACGTTGAGTGAATGTGGGCTGGCCTGTGTGGGCTACATCGCCGCACACCACAAGCACGAGTTTTCCATGAACGAATTGCGCACGCGATTTTCCGTATCGATTCGTGGAACCAGCCTGCGTGATCTCATTCACATGGGGGAGATGCTTGGTCTGGGTGCCAGGGCGGTGCGCCTGAATCTCAAAGGCCTGCCAAAGCTTCCCGTGCCCTGCATCCTGCATTGGGATCTGACCCATTTCGTGGTGTTGACCAAAGTTTCCCGGCGCAAGATCACCATTCACGACCCCGCCAAAGGCCTGCGCACCTTGCCGCTGGCCGAGGCCAGCGAGCATTTCACGGGAATCGCCCTGGAAATGTGGCCGACACCGGCCTTTCAGCAGATCAAACCAAAACCGCCCATCGGCTGGCGGGATTTGATCGGCCCCATCACAGGGCTCAGGCGCAGCCTGCTCCAATTGTTCGTGCTGGCTGCTGCCCTGCAAGTGGTGGCCCTCATCCTGCCTTTGTTCACGCAGTGGTTGATGGACGGTCCCGTCGTTTCTGGCGAGCTCGATCTCATAGGAGTCATCGCCATCGGCTTTGTACTGTTGACTGTAGTGCGCACGGTGCTGGAGTGGACACGCGGCTGGCTGGGGATCGTTGCTACGTATCAGCTCGGCATCCAATGGTCTTCGCGCATCGCGCGGCACCTGTTCAAGCTTCCGATGCATTGGTACGAAGTCCGCCATACCGGCGATGTGCTGTCGCGCTTCCAGTCTGCCAACAATATCCAGCAGACCGTGACTGGCAAGCTGGTGGATATCGTGCTTGATGCCCTGTTTGCCATCATCACCGGGGTCGTGATGTTGATCTACAGCCCACTGCTGGCTGCTGTGGCCGTGTTCACCATCGTGGCCTATGCGGCCATACGCCTGTCCACACATGGGGCATTTCATCGGCTCAGCGACGAAGCGCTGGTTCATGAAGCAACAGCACAAAGCCATTTTCTGGAAAGTCTGCGCGCCATGCAGAGCGTCAAGATCGCGGGCTTGGAGGCACATCGCGCATCCGACTGGGCCAACCGCATGGTGCAGGCGTCCAACAGGCGCATGCTCAGCAACCGTATGACGCTGACCTTCGGGTCGAGCTACAGCTTGCTGTTTGGCTTGGAAACCGTGGCCGTGCTTGCGGCAGGTGCGTACATGACCATCGAGGGCGCATTGACGGTTGGCATGTTGATGGCCTTCATTGCCTACAAAAATGAGTTTTCCTCCAGGATGCAGCGGTTCATCGACAACATGATGTCGATGCGCATGCTGCGGCTGCATGTGGAGAGGCTGTCCGACATCGTGCTGACCGAGCCTGAAAAGACCGCAGGCACTTTACCTGAGCAGTTCGACTCCAGAGGCTGGGCACCGCCTGAAATCCATCTGGACAAGGTGAGCTTCCGGTACGCCGAAGGCGGTCCATGGGTGTTGAAGGATATCGACCTGAAGCTGCATGCAGGGGAACATGTAGCCATCGTTGGCCCGACCGGATGCGGCAAGACGACACTGGCCAAGATCATCTTGGGCTTGCTGGAGCCGACCTCGGGAACCGTTCGGGTAGATGGGCAGCCGCTGAGCTACCTTGGCTTGTCGAACTGGAGGCGGCGCATTGGCGTCGTGATGCAGGACGATCAGTTGTTCTCTGCAAGCCTCAAGGAAAATATTGCGGGACTGGATGGCGTGATCGACATGGGGCGGGTCCAAGCTGCAGCACGGGCAGCTTTCATCCATGACGATATTCTTGCCATGCCGATGGGTTACGACACGCTCAATGGGGACATGGGCAACACCTTGTCCGGAGGCCAAAAGCAACGCCTTCTGCTGGCCAGGGCCTTGTACCGTGAACCCTGTGTGCTGGTTCTGGACGAAGCCACCAGCCACCTGGATGTGGAGCGCGAACAGCAGGTCAACGAATCCATTGGCCGACTGCCTGTGACACGTATCACGATTGCACATCGTCCTGACACGATTGCCATGGCTGAGCGCGTGATTGACATCACACGATTGCATGCAAGCGCCATTGCCGTGGAGGCAGCCGCTCCATGAGCCGACCTCCCGTCTTGCTCTGCAACTGCCCATGGCGATGCTTGCTGCTCTGTATAGCTGGCTGCCTGGCCGCGCTACTGAGCGTGGTACCGATGTGCACTCTGGCATCGACGGACATCTTTCAGGCTGAGGAGAGGGTTGTTCAGCCCCTAACAGCCATCGCACGGCCTGGATCGCCAACACCCTGCATCTTTGCTGCGATGCCCGACCCTTTGCCTGTCGCCGAGGCCGTGGAGCGCATGCTTTGCAATGACCCCAACGTGCGTCTGGCATGGGCGCAAACCCGCGCGCAAACAGCCCAGGTCGGGCTCAAACAGTCGGCTTACTTGCCAAGGCTGAACGCACAACTGGACGCCAGACAGGCACACAGCGAGATCCAGCGCACAAGCGGTGGCTCGGGCGGCAGCAGGCAAACCTACACGGGCGCCGTCAACCTCCATTGGGTGGTGCTGGATTTCGGAGCCCGCGAAGCAGCGCTGGAGACTGCCCGACAGCTGTTGCGCGCCGCAAATGCCTCCGGGCAAGCCGCCGTGCAGCAAGCCTTCCTGCGCTCGGTGCAGCTTTACTATCAGGCGCAGTCGCTCCAAGGACGCTTACAAGCGGCGCGGCAGGTTCTGGATCTGGCGGATGAAAACCACCAAGCGGCAAACGCCAGGTACCAGGCGGGTGCAGCCGCGTTGTCCGACATGCTGCAGGCGAAGACCGCGCTATCTAGAGCCAGTCTCAGAGTGACGCGCGTGCAAGGTTCGCTTGAGCAGGTGCTGGGCGACATGGCCCTGTTGATGGGGCAATCTGCCCATCTTGCACTGCGCGTCGAGCCTCTTGCTACTGCTCGGCCAGACTCGGGCTTCGTTGATGCGCTGGAAGAACTGCTGGCAATCGCGCGGCAGACACACCCCACTTTGATGGCCGCGCAGGCCAGACTGAGTGCCGCGCAGGCGGCTGTACGAGAAAGCCGGGCCTATGGTCGCCCCAATGTCGCGCTGACAGGGAGCATCAACCGCTCGCGCAACATGCAGCCGCCGGCCTTGGGCTCTGACTTCCGCCAATCGGATAGCAGCCTGGGCGTTCAACTGAACATCCCGTTGTTTGACGGGATGGAGCGCGAATACCGCATACGCGATGCGCAAGCCCGTGCAGCTGAAAGCACAGCAGCCATGGAAGACACACTTCAACGGATTTCACGCGACGTATGGCTTAACTACCAAACGCTGAAAACCGAGACCGAAAGCCTTCAACGCACCAGTGAGATCGAAGACCAGTCGCGACAGGCGCTTGAAGTCGTTCGAGGCCGGTATCGTGCCGGCGTGGGCAACATGACGGAATTGCTCAACGCCATGAATGCCTTCACTGATGCGCAAGAACTGCATATCTCGACGTTGAACAGTTGGAGGATCTCTCGGATAGGCTTGGCCGGCAGCCTGGGCCGATTGGGCTTTTGGTCGCTGGATTGAAGCGTTCTACGCCCGCCAGCGCCCTTACTCCTTTAGAACTTGTAGCGCCGCAATCCCCGCCCGCGCCACCTCCGCATCCTCGGCCGGCTTCACCCCGCTGACGCCCACGGCGCCCAGGCAGTGGCCCTCCCTGGTGATGGGCACGCCGCCTTCCAGCAGGCCCTGCAGCGCGGGCACGCTCAGGTAGGCGGTACGGCCACCATTGATCATTTCCTCATAGAGCCGGCTTTCCTTGCGGCCCAGTGCTGCGGCGTGGGCCTTGGCCGGCGCGATGTGGGCCGAGGCCGGTGCCGCGCCGTCCAGGCGCTGCAGCCACAGCAGGTGGCCGCCGTCATCGGCGATGGCGATGCTGACGGCCCAGCCGCGCGCCGTGGCATGCGCCTCGGCGGCCTGGGCGATGGCCTTGATGTCCTGGAGGTCCAGGCAGGGCTTGTGCTTCATGGGAGTGCCTTGGTCTTGTGCGGGTTGGAGGATGGCGGTCAGCGGGCAGTCAGCGGGCGTCCAGCAGGCTTTCCAGCAGCCGCGCCACATGCACGGCTTCGCGCGCCGCGCCGTCGGCGATCTGGTGGCGGCAGCTGGTGCCGTCGGCCACGACGATGGCCTCGGGGCGCTGGCGTATGGCCGGCAGCAGGGCCGCCTCGGCCATGTCCATGGAGACCTGGTGGTGGCTGGCCTCGTAGCCGAAGCTGCCGGCCATGCCGCAGCAGGAGCTTTCGATGAGCTCGGGCTGGGCGCCGGGAATCAGCCGCAGCACGTCGAGGATGGGGCTGACCGCGCCAAAGGCCTTCTGGTGGCAATGGCCGTGCACGAGGATGGGCGCCTCGGCGGCGCGCAGCGGCAGCGCGAAGCGGCCGGCCTTCACTTCACGGGCAATGAATTCCTCGAACAGCAGGGCCTGGGCGGCAACGGCCTGTGCAGGCTCGCCCAGACCCATGACCAGGGCTTCGTCGCGCAGGGTCAGCAGGCAGGAGGGCTCCAGGCCGACGATGGGGATGCCGGCACGGGCCAAGGGCGCCAGGGCGTTGATCAGCGCACCGGCGCTGGCCTTGGCCTGCTCGACCATGCCGGTGGCCAGGTAGGTGCGGCCGCAGCAGTGGTGGCCGCCGCCCTCTTTGGCGGACTTGCTGGCGGTGTGCAGCGCATAGCCGGCCGCCTGCAGCACGCGGGCGGCGGCCAGGGCGTTTTCGCTCTCGAAGGTGCCGTTGAAGGTGTCCACGAAGAGCACGGCCACGCGCTCGCCGGCCGCCGCGCGGGCCAGGGCCTGGTCGCGGTCAAGAAAGGTATGTGCTTCGGGCGCGCGCCAGAAGGTGTCGCTGCGCCAGGCCGGCAGCGAGCGCCGGGCGGACAGGCCCAGCAGTTTTTCGCCCAGTTGGCGCAACACGGGCAGGCGGTTGCGCAGGTTCAGCAGCCAGGGCATGCGGCTGGCCGTGGCCGCGTAGCGCGGCAGATGGGCGACCAGCCGGTCCTTGAGCGTGTGGCCATGGCGGGCCTTGTAGTGGGTCAGGAATTCCACCTTCATGCGGGCCATGTCCACGCCCGTGGGGCAGTCGCGCCTGCAGCCCTTGCAGCCCACGCACAGGTCCATGGTGTCGTGCATGGCCTCGCTGGTGAAGGCGTCCGGCCCCAGCTGGCCCGAGATGGCCAGGCGCAGGGTGTTGGCGCGGCCGCGCGTCAGGTGCTGCTCGTCGCGCGTGACGCGGTAGCTGGGGCACATGGTGCCGGCGTCGAACTTGCGGCAGTGGCCGTTGTTGTTGCACATCTCCACGGCCTTGGCAAAGCCGCCGGTGACGTCGCCGCCCGTGCCGGGCGCCGTGGTGACTTCGGTGACCGGGTCGGCCTGCACGTTCCAGGCGGACCAGTCGAGCACGGGCGTGATGGGAATGCGCCGGTAGGGCCGGGGCGCATCGGCGGGCGCAAAGCGGAACAGCCGGCCATCGTCCATCTTCGGCGTATCGATGATCTTGCCGGGGTTGAAGAGGCTGTCCGGGTCGAAGTGCTGCTTGATGGCGCGCAGGGCCTCGGTGATGGCGGGCCCGAACTGCCAGGCAATCCACTCGCCGCGGCACAGCCCGTCGCCGTGCTCGCCGCTGAAGGCGCCCTTGTATTTGCGCACCAGTTCGGCCGCTTCCTCGGCAATGGCGCGCATGCGCGCCGCGCCGTCGGTGCGCATGTCCAGGATGGGCCGCACATGCAGCGTGCCCACGGAGGCATGGGCGTACCAGGTGCCCCGGCTGCCATGGCGCGCGAACACTTCGGTGAGCGCGTCGGTGTACTCGGCCAGGTGCTGCAGCGGCACGGCGCAGTCCTCGATGAAGCTCACGGGCTTGCCGTCGCCCTTGAGGCTCATCATGATGTTCAGCCCCGCCTTGCGCACTTCCCAGAGGTTTTTCTGGGCCGCTTCCTCGGGCATTTCCACCACGCTGCCGGGCAGGCCCAGCTCGCCCATGAGTTCCACCAGCTGGCGCAGCCGCGCCAGCAGCGCGGCGCGGTCGTCGCCGGCGAATTCCACCAGCAAGATGGCAGCCGGGCGGCCGATGAGCGCGGTCTCTATGGTGGGCTTGAAGGCCGGGTTGGCCAGGCCCAGCTCGATCATGGTGCGGTCCACCAGCTCCACGGCCGTGGGTCCCAGCTTCACGATGTGCTGGGCCGAGTCCATGGCCGCGTGGAAGGTGGGGAAGTTGACCACGCCCAGCACCTTGGCGCGCGGCAGCGCGCTGAGCTGCAGGGTGAGCGAGCGCGTGTAGGCCAGCGTGCCCTCGGCGCCTATCAGCAGATGGGCCAGGTTGACGCTGCCGTCGGCCGTGTAGGGCCGCTCGCTCTGGTTGTCGAAGATGTCGAGGTTGTAGCCCGCCACGCGGCGCATGACCTTGGGCCAGTGGGCATGAATGTCCTCGCGGTGCTGTTGCGCCAGCCCGTGCACGAACTGCGCAATGCGCGCTGTGCGGCCCGTGGCCTGGGCGACGGGGCCGAAGTCCAGCAGCTCGCCATCGGCCATCCAGGCGCGGGCGCCGCGCACGTTGTGCACCATGTTGCCGTAGGCAATGGAGCGCGATCCGCAGGAGTTGTTGCCCGCCATGCCGCCCAGCGTGGCCTGGGCGCTGGTCGATACGTCCACCGGATACCACAGGCCGAGCTTCTTGAGCCGGGCGTTGAGGTGGTCCAGCACCAGGCCGGGCTCGACCTCGGCCGTGCCTGCATCGGGGTCCACCGAGAGGATGTTGCGCAAATGCTTGCTGTTGTCGATCACCAGGGCCGCGCCCGTGGTCTGGCCGCACTGGCTGGTGCCGCCGCCGCGCGGCAGCACGGGCACCTTCAGCTCGCGGGCGATCTGCAGGGCCGTGGCGATGTCTTCTTCGCAGGTGGGCACGAAGACGCCCACCGGCATGATCTGGTAGATGGAGGCATCGGTGGCATAGCGCCCGCGCGAGGCGGCGTCGAACAGGACCTGGCCGCGCGTGTCCGAGCGCAGGCGGCGCGCCAGCGCCTGGCAGACATCGTTAGGCGGCAGCACGGTGCCGGGGGCGGGCACGGTGTCGTCGGGGGAAGCGGCAAGGCGGTGCGTGGATTCCATCAGCATGGCGGCTCTCATTCGTTCATGGTTCGTGGGTAGATCTGGCCTGCCTTGAGCAGGGCGATGACGGTGTCGCGCTTGTGCTCCAGGTGGGCGACCAGCACCTGGCGCAGCGCGGCGGCGTCGCGCGCCTGCAGCGCCTCCAGCATGCGTTCGTGCTCCTGGACGGCGCGCTTCCACTTGGCCGCGTCCTGGTTGGTGCGAAAGCGCAGCGACTGCACGCGGGCGTTGATGCGGCCATAGGTCTCGGCCAGCACGGGGTTGGCGGCGGCGCGGTTGATGGCCGAGTGGATCAGCGCATTGAGCCGGTAGTAGCCGGACAGGTCCTGGCGCGCATGGCTGGCCAGCATCTCGAAGTGCAGGGCCCGCACCTCGGCCAGTTGCTGCTCGCTGATGCGCTGCGCGGCCAGCTCGCCCGAAATGCCCTCCAGCCCCGCCAGCACTTCGAAGGTCTGCAGCACATCGGCCACGCCCAGGCGCACGGCCACGGCGCCGCGGTTGGGCACCAGGTCCACCAGCCCTTCGGAGGCCAGCAGCTTGATGGCCTCGCGCAGCGGCGTGCGCGAAACGCGCAGCTGCTCGCACAGCGCGCGCTCGTTGAGCTTGGCGCCGGGCGGTATGCGCCCTTCCACCAGCCAGGTGCGCAGCCGCGCCGCCACCTGGTCATGCAGGGCGAGCCGCGAAATCTCGATGATCTCCGCCATGGATTCTCCTGGTCGAATGAATTTTGCATTCATTCTTACGCAAGCATTTCTCAATGTATTCATGGTTATCACCAAGGCATTTATGAATTTTGAATGCAAAAATTCGCAAACACCCTCCCCCGCAGACCGACCTGGCATTTCCTTGAAAGGACGCACCATGCTCACGCTCGACAACCATCCCACGGGCCGCCACTTCCTCCAGATCCCCGGCCCCAGCCCGGTTCCCGACCGCATCCTGCGGGCCATGAGCCTGCCCACCATCGACCACCGGGGGCCGGAGTTCGGCCAGCTCGGCCTGAAGGTGCTGGCCGGCATCCAGCAGGTCTTCAAGACCCGGCATCCGGTGGTGATCTATCCGGCCTCCGGCACGGGCGCCTGGGAGGCGGCCCTGATCAACACGCTCAGCCCTGGCGACCATGTGCTGATGTTCGAGACCGGCCACTTCGCCTCGCTGTGGCAGAAGATGGCCACGCGCCTGGGCCTGTCCACCGAGTTCCTGTCCTATGGCGGCTCCGATGAGCACCTGCCCCAGGCGCCGGGCTGGCGCCATGGCGTGCAGGCCGGGCTGATCGAGGCGCGGCTGCGCAAGGACACGGAGCGCCGGATCCGCGCCGTGTGCGTGGTGCACAACGAGACCTCCACGGGCGTGACCTCGGACATCGCCGCCGTGCGCCGCGCCATCGACGCGGCGGGCCACCCGGCCCTGCTGCTGGTGGACACCATCTCGGGCCTGGCCAGCGCCGACTACCGCCATGACGAATGGGGCGTGGACGTGACCATCAGCGGCTCGCAAAAGGGCCTGATGCTGCCGCCCGGCATCAGCTTCAACGCCCTGTCGCCACGTGCGCTGGAGGCCGCCAAAAGCGCGAAGCTGCCCAAGTCGTTCTGGGCCTGGGACGAGATCGTGGAGATGAACCAGACCGGCTACTGGCCCTACACGCCCAACACCAACCTGCTGTACGCCCTGTCCGAATCGCTGGACATGCTGCTGGCCGAAGGGCTGGACACGGTGTTTGCGCGCCACCAGCGCTGGGCGGCCGGCGTGCGCGCCGCCGTCCAGGCCTGGGGCCTGCCCATCCAGTGCGCCGATCCGCAGGTCTACTCGCCCGTGCTCACCGGCGTGATCACGCCCGAGGGCGTGGATGCCGACGCCCTGCGCCGCCTGATCCACACGCGCTTCGACCTGTCGCTGGGCGCGGGCCTGGGCAAGCTCAAGGGCCGCATGTTCCGCATGGGCCACCTGGGCGACAGCAACGATCTCACGCTGCTGGCCATGGTGGCGGGCGTGGAGATGGGGCTGAAGCTGTCCGGCATCCGTCTGGCCGGCAGCGGCGTGCAGGCGTCCATGGACTACTTCGCTGCCCACGCCGCAGCCGGTGCGCTGCGCAAGGCCGCCTGAACCCATCGGCCCCGCGCCGAAAACCCTTGGCAGAGCCGGAGCACATGGCTCGCCCCCTTGATCGTGGATTGCACCAATACCAGGAAATAACAGGAGACAAGAGACATGACATCGCCCCGCAACCGCCTGGCGGCAACTGCCGTCGCCACCCTCGCCGCCACCGCCGCCATCACCCTCGCCGCCCCTGCCGCCTGGGCGCAATGGAAGCCCGCCAAGTCCGTCGAACTCGTCGTGCCGTTCTCGGCCGGTGGCGCCTCGGACCAGATGGCGCGCGTGATCCAGGCCATCGTCACCAAGCACAAGCTGATCGAGCAGCCCGTGGTCATCCTCAACAAGGCCGGTGCCTCCGGCGCCGAGGGCATTCTGGATGTCAAGGCCTCGGCGCGCGACCCGCACAAGCTGCTGGTGGCCTCCACGGCCATCTTCACCCTGCCCATGGCCACGGCCCTGCCCTTCCAGTGGCGCGACCTGAATCCCGTGGCCATGATTGCCCAGGACCAGTTCGTGCTCTGGGTCAATGCCGAGACCGGCTACCAGACGCCCGCCGACTACCTGGCCGCCGCGCGGCAGGCCGGCGGCAAGTTCAAGACGGGCGGCACCAGTTCCAAGCGCGAGGACCAGATCATCACCGCCAACATGGAACAGGCCGCCGGCGTGAAGTTCACCTACATCCCCTACAAGGGCGGCGGCGAGGCCAGCACCCAGCTGGTGGGCAAGCACATCGACTCCAACGTCAACAACCCCAGCGAGTCCATGGCGCAGTGGCGCGCGGGCCAGGTGCGGGCGCTGTGCGTGTTCGACACGCAGCGCATCGAGTACACGGCCAAGGTCACGGGCAGCCAGGCGCTGTCGGACATCCCCACCTGCAGGGAGCAGGGCCTGGATGTGCAGTACACCATGCTGCGCGGCTTCTTCCTGCCGCCCGGCACCACGCCCGAGCAGGCGCAGTTCTATGCGGGCGTGATGCACAAGGTGGTGGCCACGCCCGAGTGGAAGGAGTACCTGGAGAAAAACGCGCTCAAGCCCGAGTACATGACGGGGCAGGCCTTCGTGGACTTCCTGGCCAAGGACGAGACGCGCCACCTCGACATCATGAAGAAGGCCGGTTTCCTGTCGGCCAGCGTGGCCGCCGCCGCAGCCAAGTGAGGAGCCGCGCCATGGACACCGCCATCCACCTTGCCCCGCCCTCCTCCAATGCAGCGGCAGCGGCAGCAGCAGCCCCGGCCCAGCCCTCCAGCGCGGCCACCGAATCCATCCCCGCCACCGAAGCCCAGGCCCCCGGCCTGTCCCGCCGCCATGTGGAGTACGGCGTGGCCGCCGTGCTGCTGGCGCTGGCCGTGCTCGTGGTCTGGGACAACCAGCGCATTGGCGCAGGCTGGAGCGACACCGGCCCGCAGGCCGGCTACTTCCCGCTGCGCGTGGGCGCCGTGCTGGGCATCTGCGCCATCGCCGTCTTCGTGCAGGCGCTGCGCAGCCGCAGCCAGGAGCAGTTCGCCAGCTGGCTGCAGCTCAGGCGCGTGGCCCAGGTGCTGCTGCCGCTGACGGCCTACATCGCCGTGATCGCGCCGCTGGGCATCTACGCGGCCTCGGTGCTGTTCATCACGGGCTTCATGGTGTTTGCGGGCCGCTATCCCTGGTGGAAGGCCGTGGCGCTGTCGGGCTTCACCAGCGTGCTGCTGTTCTACGTCTTCGAGATCCAGTTCAAGGTGCCCCTGCCCAAGGGTCCGCTTGAAGCCTGGCTCGGCTATTGACCCCTGTCGCCGCCACGGAGCAACACCATGGACGAACTCCAATACCTTGCGCACGGCTTCGCGGCCGTCACCACCTGGCAGAACACGGGGCTGATGCTCACGGGCATCCTGCTGGGCATCGTGGTCGGCGTGCTGCCGGGCCTGGGTGGCCCCAACGGCGTGGCCATCCTGCTGCCGCTGACCTTCGGCATGTCGCCCACCTCGGCCATCATCCTGCTGTCTTGCATCTACTGGGGGGCGCTGTTCGGCGGCGCCATCACCTCGGTGCTGTTCAACATCCCGGGCGAGGCCTGGTCGGTGGCCACCACCTTCGACGGCTATCCCATGGCCCAGCAGGGGCACGCGGGAGCGGCGCTGACCACGGCCTTCACGGGCTCGTTCATCGGCGCCATCTCGGGCGTGATGCTGATCACCTTCCTGGCGCCGGTCGTGGCCTCGTTCGCGCTGCAGTTCGGGCCGCCGGAGTTCTTCGCGGTCTTCTTCCTGACGTTCTGCTCCTTCATCGGCATGGGCAAGGAGCCCAAGGCCAAGATCGTGGCCGCCATGGCCGTGGGCCTGCTGCTGGCGGCCGTGGGCATGGACACCATCTCGGGCGACCTGCGCATGACCTTCGGCTCCACGGAGCTGCTGCGCGGCTTTGATTTCCTGGTGGTGGTGATCGGCCTGTTCGGCATCAGCGAGATCCTGATGACCATCGAGGAAGGCCTCGCCTTCAAGGGCAAGAAGGCCTCCATCGACCTCAAGGTGGTGTTCAGGACCTGGGCCCGGCTGCCGCGCTACTGGCTGACCATGCTGCGCTCGGCCCTGGTGGGCTGCTGGATGGGCGTGACGCCGGGCGGCGCCGTGGCGGCCAGCTTCATGGGCTACGGGCTGGCCAAGAAGTTCTCGCGCGACCCCGACAGCTTCGGCAAGGGCAACCCCGAAGGCGTGCTCGCCCCCGAGACCGCCGCCCACGCGGCCGGCACCTCGGCCCTGCTGCCCATGCTGGCCCTGGGCATTCCGGGTTCGGCCACGGCGGCCGTGCTGCTGGGCGGGCTGATGATCTGGGGCCTGCAGCCCGGCCCGCTGCTGTTCACCGAGCAAAAGGACTTCGTCTGGGGCCTGATCGCCAGCATGTACCTGGGCAACATCGCCGGCCTGGTCATCGTTATGGCCACCGTGCCGCTGTTCGCCGCCATCCTGCGCGTGCCGTTTTCCATCGTCGCGCCCATGATCCTCATGGTCTGCGCCATCGGCGCCTTCACCGTGCACGGCAATGCCACGGACATCTGGCTCATGCTGGTCTTCGGCGTGGTCGGCTACGTGTTCAAGAAGCTCGACTATCCACTGGCGCCCATGGTGCTGGCCATCGTGCTGGGCGACCGCATGGAAGACGCCTTCCGCCAGAGCATGCTCTCCAGCCAGGGCGAGCTGGGCATCTTCTGGCACAACGGCCTGTCGGGCACCATCACCACGCTGGCCCTGCTGATGCTGGTGTGGCCGCTGCTGGGCAAGTTGCGGGCGATGGCGTTCGGGGCGAGGGCAAGGGCTGTGGCGGCCTGAGCCCTAATCCCTGTACCGCTTCTTGCGAAACGCCAGCCATGCGGCGATGACGGTGAAGGCGACGACGATGGACACCACGATCCAGAAGCCGTGCTCGTGCTCGGCCAGCGGTATGCCGCCCACGTTCATGCCGAACAGGCCGGCCAGGATGTTGATGGGCAGGGCCAGCACGGTGACCACGGTCAGAACGAAGAGGCTGTTGCTGTTGTCCTCGTTCACGGCGGCGGCCACCTCTTCCTGCAGCAGCTTGATGCGGTCCTGCAGGGTCTGCATGTCGCGCAGCATGAGCGAGAACTCCTCGCTCGCTGCGGCCAGGCCGCGCCGGTCTTCCTCGCCCATCCAGCCGGGGGGCTGCTGCAGCAGGCGGAACAGCGCGGCGGGCTCGGGCGCCAGCAGGCGCTGAAGGCGCACCAGCAGGCGGCGCAGCCGGCCCAGGTGGGCGCGCGGATGGTGGTAGCGCTGGGCCAGGATGGCGTCCTCGATGTCGTCCACGCGCGCCGTGGTCTCGCGCACCACCTTGACCAGCACATCGGCCTGGGTGCGCATCAGGTGCTCCAGCAGCTCGGCAGTGCTGGCGGGGCTGTCGCCGCGGCGCACGGCGTCGCGCAGGGCATCGACAGAGCGCAGCGGCTGGGTGCGCGCGGTGATGACCAGGCGCTCGTCCAGGCAGATCCACAGCGTGGCGATGTCGGCCGAATCGAAGTTGAACTCGAAGTTCACATCGTTGAGCACGGCGACCAGGCTGTCGTCGGCGCGCTCGATGCGCGTGGAGGTCAGGCCCTCGCGCAGGGCGGCATAGAACACGTCGGGCAGGCCCGCATGGCGCTGCAGCCAGCGCAGGGACTGGGTGTGGGTCAGGTTGAAGTGCAGCCACAGGAAATCGCGCCGGCCCGCATCGGACCGGGCTGCGGCATCGGCCAGCCACTGCGCGGCGGATGGCGCCGTCACGGCCTGCACGCACTGCCGTGTGTCACTGAAGAAGCGCCAGCCGCAGATCAGGCCTGCGTCTTCGTGGGCCTGTGCCAGGGGGGAGGCTGCATCGGTCATGGGGAGGAGGAAGCACCTGCGGAAGTGGCCCGCGCGGGCCGGGCAAGTGCGGGATTCTTGGCTGCGTCCATGACAGGGATGTGACAGCCGTCATCAGGGTGTCATGCACAGGCCCTTGCGTCCCCTCTCCGCCCCCTCACTGCCCTTTCTCCGCCTCCTCCCCTTGCCGCGACCCTGCATCAGCACATCACGACGTTCTCCAGCGAGAACGAGAAGGGGCGGGAATTCGCCCCCGAGCCGCCGCCGCGCATCACGATGTCGGCACGGGAGATGCCCAGCAGGGAGATTTCGGTGTTCATCTGGGAGACGATGGCCGAGTTCATGATCTGGCCCTGCTGGATGTGCGAGGCCACGCCGATCCAGATGCTGGGCTTGAATTCGAAGACGGCCTTTTGCCGGGGGGCAATCGCGGTCTTGACGGCCAGCAGCCTGCCGTCCTTGTAGCAGCTGGCGTTGATGGCGCCTTGGGGCAGCGCGTTGAGCACCTGCACTTCCTTGGAGCTGGCGCCGTAGCCTGCGGGCGCCAGGCGATCGCCGGCAGTGGACGGCGCCATCTGGAACTGCTGGCCGTACTGCGCCTCCAGCTGCGGCGTGCAGTTGCCATGGCTGTCGCTGGCGCCGACCTGCAGGCCCAGCGGAAAGGTGAACGGATGGTTGTCGCCCTGTCCGCAGTACTTGATGACGCGCCAAGCCACGGCAGGCGCATCGAGGTCGCTGGCGACGTTCTTCTGGAAGATGACGATCTGCGGGTGGTTCGCGTCGTTCGATTGGTTGAAGAAATTGAGTTGAACGCCCATGCATTCCTCCTGGTGGAACGAAAAGCGCTGCGGCATCCCCGGGCACTGCCTGCTGTCCCGCCACGCTTGCTGCGGGAGTCACTGTAGGGAACAACGGCCTTGCGGAGAATTACGCCCGATTACATCCCTGGGCTCACCCAGGCACGGCCCAGACCCGGTCCGCGCCCACGGCAAAGAGCTGGCGGCCTGGCTCGGGCGGCAGGCTGGCCATGCCGGTGAACAGGCCGAAGGCGGGCAGCAGGGTAAAGCCAGCGTGCACGGCAAAGCACGGCAGACGCAGGGCGTCGCGGCCGGTGCCGCGCAGCACGATGGCGGGATGGACATGGCCGGCCAGCACATGCCAGGGCCGGGCCTGCTGCGCCTGCAGGTCCTGCGTTGGCGGCGGGGGGTGATGGCAGGCGGCGAACGGCCCCAGGTGCCAGGGCTCGTCCACGATGGCAAAGCCCAGCGCGGGCGGCGGATCGCCTGCGTGGCTGTCATGGTTGCCGCGCACCAGCACCAGTTCCACGGCCGCATGGCGGCTGCGCCAGCGGGCCAGTGCAGCCAGTACGGCAGGATTGCGTGCCTCGGCCGCGTGCAGGAAGTCGCCCAGCACCACGAGCCGCCGCACGGGCAGGCCCAGAAGAAGGGCCGACAGCCGCTCCAGGTTGCCCTGCGTGGTGCCCGCCGGCACGGGAATGCCGCGCGCGCGGAAGGTGGCGGCCTTGCCCAGGTGCAGGTCGGCGATGAACAGCGTGCCCTGGGCGGGCCACCACAGCGCATGCTGGGCCAGCAGGTGCACGGGCTCGCCGGCCAGGAACATGCCCAGGCTGCCGGCCAGGGCGTCGGGGGAAACAGGACTTGGCAACGGTGCGTGGCCTTTCATCAGCGGTGCAATGGTTCTACAGCAGCGGCAAGGGCCGCGAGGGCTTGCGCACGCGGCGCGGGCGGCGGCTGGCGGCATCGGCCTCGGGGCCATCGGTGGCCTGCAGCGAGAAATCCAGCGTGCGGCGCACGGCGGCCGTGTCCTCGTCCACGGCGGGGGGCTGGTCTGCCTTGGGTTTTTTCCGTGGACGCAGCGGCGGATCGGGCGGGACCAGGTCCTGCGTGCGCGGCTCGCTGGCTGCACCGCCGGCGTCTGCCGCCTCGTGCAGCTGGGCCAGCATGCGCGCGATGCGGTCGGCCAGGTGCTCGTTGGTGAGCTTTTCGCGAAAGCGCTCCACCATGAGCGGGAAGGCAAACGGGCTGGGACGGCGCAGCGCGCTCACCACCAGCGTCTGCGCCTGCATGCGGCGCAACGCGGCCAGCAGCTGGGCGACATCGAGTTCCTGGCTCAGCACTTCCTCGTCGGCCTGGCGCAGCAGCAGGTTGCTGTCGTCGTACTTGCGAAACACCTCGAAGAACAGCTGTGACGAGGCCTGCAGCTGGCGCGCACTGCGGCGCTCGCCCGGGTGGCTCTGGAAGATCAGGCCCGAGACGCGGGCGATCTCGCGGAAGCGCCGCCGCGCCATCTCGGTGGCGTTGAGGCTGGCCAGCACTTCGTGCAGCAGGGCATGGCGGGCGTGATGGGCGTCCTCACCCGCCAGGTGGGCATCGTCGGCGGCCTGGTCCCAGTGGCGGTCCGCATTGGCGGTGTTGCGCGTGGCGCCCGCCTCCGTGGCAGAGACACGTCCGGGCACTGCCACGGCCTGCACCGGCTCGGCGCGCAGCAGTTCGGGCAGCATGGCGGCCCAGTCGCGCTCGGTGGCGCTCAGCAGCTCCAGCCCGTAGTCGTTGACGGCGATGGAGAAGGTGCCCGTCTCGCCCTGGGCGGCGCGCCAGGCCAGCAGGCTGGCCAGGCCCATATGGGCATGGCGGCCTGCAAACGGATAGAGAAACAGGTGCCAGCCTTCGCGTGTGCGCAGGGTTTCGGCCAGCAGCGTGGCGGGCGTGGGCAGGGCCGACCAGCGCTGCTGCACTTCCAGCAGGGGGCGCACGCAGCGCAGCTCGGGCGAGTGGTAGTCGCCCGCCGCCGCCAGCGCCAATTGCTGCACCACGAAGTCGGCCAGCACGGTGGACAGCGGCATGCGCGCGCCGGCCCAGCGCGGCACGGTGGGCCGCGTTCTCGCGGCGCGGCGCACGTAGGCGGTCATGTCCTCGATGCGCACCAGCTCCAGCACCTGGCCCGCGAAGACAAAGGCATCGCCGGGCGACAGGCGCGACAGAAAGCTCTCTTCCATGCTGCCCAGCCGCGCGCCATGCAGGATCTGCACGCTCATGCTGGCATCGCTGACGATGGTGCCGATGTTGGCGCGGTGCCTGCGCGCCAGCCGCGCATCGGGCATGCGCCAGATGCCCTGTTCATCGGGCCGCACGCGCTGGTAGTCGGGATAGGCGGCCAGCGAGGGGCCGCCGCGGTGCACGAAGTCCAGGCACCACTGCCAGACCGCAGGCGCCAGCCCGGCATAGGCGATGGTGCGGCGCACTTCGGCATACAGCTGATCGGGCACGAAGCCGCCGCCCAGGGCCACGGTGGCCAGGTGCTGCACCAGCACGTCGGCGGGCTGGCGGGGGCTGGCGCGCATTTCCACCTGCTGCGCGCGCACGGCAGCGCGGGCGGCGGCCGCTTCCACCAGCTCCAGGCTGTGCGTGGGCACCAGGGTGATGCGCGAGGGCCGGCCCGGCGCATGGCCCGAGCGGCCCGCGCGCTGCAGCAGCCGCGCGATGCCCTTGGCCGAGCCGATCTGCAGCACGCGCTCCACGGGCAGGAAGTCCACGCCCAGGTCCAGGCTGCTGGTGCAGACCACGGCCTTGAGCGTGCCGGCCTTGAGCCCGGCCTCCACCCATTCGCGCACACCCCGGTCCAGAGAGCCATGGTGGATGGCCAGCAGGCCGGCCCAGTCGGGCCGGGCCTCCAGCAGCGCCTTGTACCAAAGCTCGGCCTGCGAGCGCACATTCACAAAGACCAGGGTGGAGCCGGCCGTGGCCTCCAGTTCGCGCACCACGGCCGGCAGCATGGCCAGGCCCAGGTGGCCGGCCCAGGAAAAGCGCTCGGGCCGGTCGGGCAGCAGGGTGTCCACCACCAGGCGCTTGTCCACCTGGCCCTGGACCAGTACGCCGGGCCGCGGCTGGCCATGCTCGTCCAGGCCCAGCAGGGTCTGCATGGCCTCGTCCAGATTGCCCAGCGTGGCCGACATGCCCCAGACGCACAGCTGCGGGCTCCAGCCGCGCAGCCGCGCCAGGGCCAGCTGCAGTTGCACGCCGCGCTTGTTGCCCAGCAGCTCATGCCATTCATCGGCCACCACCAGGCGCACGGAGCCCAGCAGCTCGCGCGCATCGGCGCGCGCCAGCAGCAGGGACAGGCTCTCGGGCGTGGTGACCAGCACGGTGGGCAGCTGGCGCGACTGCGCGCTGCGCTCGGCGCTTCCCGTATCGCCCGTGCGTGCGCCCACGGTCCAGCGCGCCAGCGCGGGATGGCCCTGGGCCAGCGCCTGCAGGGGCGTCTGCAGCGCCTTGAGCGTGTCGGCCGCCAGGGCGCGCATGGGCGTGATCCACAGCACGGTGAGCGGTGCGGAGGCCGGTTTTCGTTTTCCGGTGTGCGCCGGCATCGAGGTTTGCGGCGGGCCCGCAAAGGCCTGCAGCGCGCCCAGCCAGACCGCATAGGTCTTGCCCGCGCCCGTGGTGGCATGCAGCAGGCCGCTGTGGCCCTGGGCCAGCGCCTTCCACACGGCGCGCTGGAAGGCAAAGGGCTTCCAGCCCCGTGCGGCAAGCCAGGCGGTGGCGAGGGGGTGGGGGGAACGGGTGGCCATGGCGCGGTGCGTCAAGGGTGGGTCACGGGTCGGAGTGCGGCAGCAGGGCCGCCAGCGTATCGATGGAGTCGGCCTCCTGCACAGGCTTGTCCTCGCGCCAGCGCAGCATGCGCGGAAAGCGCACGGCGATGCCGCTCTTGTGGCGCGCGCTGCGCGCAATGCCCTCGAAGCCCAGCTCGAACACCAGGGTGGGCCGCACGCTGCGCACGGGGCCGAAGCTCTCCACCGTGGTCTTGCGGATGATGGCGTCCACGCGCGCCATTTCGGCATCGGTCAGGCCCGAGTAGGCCTTGGCGAAGGGCACGAGTGCGCGGCCCTCGGTGCCGGGCGGCGCGTTCCAGACGGCAAAGGTGTAGTCGCTGTAGAGGCTGGCGCGACGGCCGTGGCCGCGCTGTGCATAGATGAGCACGGCGTCCACGCTCAGCGGATCGATCTTCCACTTCCACCACACGCCGCTGTCCTTGGTGCGGCCCACGCCGTAGGCGGCGTCGCGGGCCTTGAGCATCATGCCCTCCACACCCAGGGAGCGGGCCTGTTCGCGAAGTTCGGCCAGGGCGGCCCAACTGTCGCCTTGCAGCACGGGGCTGGCCAGCAGTGCCGGATGCGCCACGGCGGCCACCAGCTGCTCCAGCCTTGCGCGCCGTTCATGCTGGGGCAGCGCGCGCAGATCCTGGCCGCCCTCCTCCAGCAAGTCATAGGCCAGCAGCACCACGGGCAGCTCGCGCAGCAGCTTGGGGCCCAGGGTGTTGCGGCCTATGCGCTTTTGCAGGTCGGCAAAGGGGCGCACATGGGCGGGCGCCTCGCCCTGCTGGGCAGCCCAGACGACGATCTCGCCGTCGATCACGGTGCCCGCAGGCAAGGCATCGCCCATGGCCTGCAGCTCGGGGAAGCGCTCGCTCACCAGTTCCTCGCCGCGCGACCAGATCCAGGTGCCCAGCGCGTCACCGCTGCCGCGCCGCACGATCTGGGCGCGTATGCCGTCCCATTTCCACTCCACCACCCATTGGGACGGCGGGCCGAGCACGGCGTCGAACTGCTCCAGCGGCAACTGCAGCGGATGGGCCAGGAAGAAGGGATAGGGGTGGCCACGGGCTTCGCCCGAATGCGCGTCATCGCCCTCTTCCTCGCCTGCCACCAGCCGCAGGTAGTCGGCCGCCCCGGGCCGCGCGCCGATGTGGGTGTAGCCCATGAGCCGCTGGGCGATGCGCTTGGCATCCACCCCGCTGACGGCCGCCAGCGCCTGCGTGACCTGCAGCCGCGACACGCCGACCCGGAAGGCGCCGGTGATCAGCTTGAAGTAGACCAGCCGCTCATCGGCCGCCAGCCGCGCCCATTGCATGCGCAGCGTGTCCGCCAGCGCCTCGGGCGCCATGCCGCGCAGCGGCAGCAGGTGGTCCGTGACCCAGGCGGCCAGGCCCAGGTCGTGCGCGTCACCGGGTGGCGGCAGCAGCAGCGCAATGGTCTCGGCCAGGTCGCCCACGGCCTCGTAGCTTTCGTCGAACAGCCATTCGGGCAGGCCGGCCGCCTCGCGCGCCAGCTCCTTCAAGACCTTGGTAGGCACCAGCTGGCGCGGCTTGCCGCCGGCCAGAAAATAGACGGCCCAGGCCGCATCGGCAGGCGCGGCGGCGCGCAGATAGGCCTGCAGCGCGGCCTGCTTGTCACGGCTGGCGGTGCTGGCGTCCAGCGCGCGGTAGAGGGCGGCGAAGTCCTTCATGGGGCGGGCGCCTCGTCCGGTGCAGCCTGGGCGGCGGCAGCCTCGTCCTCATCGCCGTATTCGGTCTGGAAGGCCTGGGCGTCCAGGCCCTGCTCGCGCAGCCAGCGCACCAGCACGGCCACGCTGCCGTGGGTGACGAAGACCCGCTCGGCGCCCGTGGCGCCAATGGCGTACTGCAGGCCAGGCCAGTCGGCATGGTCGGACATGACGAAGCCCCGGTCCACGCCACGGCGCCGGCGCGTGCCGCGCAGCTGCATCCAGCCGCTGGCAAAGGCATCGGCATGGCCGGGAAAGCGGCGCATCCACGGCGTGCCCTGCGCCGAAGGCGGCGCCAGCACCAGTGCGGTCTTGAGCCGTTGTGCATCCACGCCGGGGTCGGTGACGCGCAGCGTGGGCGGCAGGTCCACGCCCGCTGCGCGGTACACGGCATTGAGCGGCTCCACCGCGCCGTGCACGACGATGGGGCCGATGCCGCTGTCCACCCCATGCAGGATGCGCTGGGCCTTGCCGAAGGCATAGCACAGCAGCACCGAGGGCCTGCCCTGGGCCGCATTGGCCTGCCACCAGGCGTTGATGTCGGCCATGAGCTCGGGCTGGCGGGGCCAGCGGTAGATGGGCAGGCCGAAGGTGGATTCGGTGATGAAGGTGTCGCAGCGCACGGGCTCGAAGGGGGTGCAGGTGCCGTCGGCCTCGGTCTTGTAGTCGCCCGAGGCCACCCAGACCTGGCCGCCATGCTCCAGCCGCACCTGGGCCGATCCGAGCACATGGCCGGCCGGGTGCAGGGAGATGCGCACGCCGTGGTGATCGATGGCTTCGCCATACGGCAGGGTCTGCAGCGTGATGTCCGCGCCCAGCCGTGCGCGCAGCACGCCTGCGCTGTCGTCATGGGCCAGGTAATGGGCGTGGCCGGCGCGCGCATGGTCGGAGTGGCCATGCGTGATCACGGCCCGCTCCACGGGCCGCCAGGGGTCGATGTAGAAATCGCCGGCCGCGCAGTACAGGCCTTCGGGACGGGCCACGATCAGGTCGGCGGGCATGCGGGATCGGGGAAAGCAGTGCTCATGTCCCCATGCTAGTGGGGCAGTCGACGGGCGCGCGCTGGCCCGGAGCGCGGCAGGCTGTCAGCCTGCACCTACCCGCGCTGCCATGCTGCCGCAACTGGCCTGCGGCGCCCTGCAAATCGGGGAAGATAGCGCCCTGGCCCCTTCCTGCAGCCGGCCCGCCGGCTCCCTTTGATCCCACACGCACCGAACACGCCGCCATGAACAACTCCGTCGTCCGCATGTCCAATCTCTTCCTGCAACTGGGCCTGGATGCCAGCGACCAGGCCATTGCCGATTTCATCCGCGCCCACCAGCTGGCCGCCGATGTGGATGTGGTGGATGCGCCCTACTGGAGCGATGCGCAGCGCCAGTTCCTGGCCGAGCAGCTCAAGGCCGATGCCTCTTGGGCCATCGTGGTCGACCAGCTCAGCGAGTCGCTGCACGAGGACGCGGTCAGGCGGCGCGCCGAAGGCCTGAGCTGAAGCGAGGCAGCCTGTCCACCCCGATGGCCTGCATGGACGGCAGCCCCAGGCCGCGAACGGCCATGCCGCGCCAGGACGAAGGCTGTCGGCTCACAGTCCTCCAAAGAGGTGCCTGCCCCTCAGGCCCATCCGCGTCACAAAACTGAAACAGGGAAATCGTAACATTCCCTAACAATTTTGCGATGTGCATTCCATGGATGAGTCCCGCGCCTACCTGAGCGATTCCCGGCCCCGTTTCCGCCCACCCAGCGCCGCGGACCTGTGCACCCCCGTCCCCTGCATGACCGCCGACGAGACCAACGAGAAGGTGCTCGAGGTCTTCACGCGCCACCGCGATCTGGCCAGCCTGCCCGTGGTGGAGGGCGACCGCCCCATCGGCCTGATCAACCGCAGCATCTTCCTGTCGCAGTTCAGCAAACCGTTTCGCATGGAGCTGTACGGCAAGAAGAGCTGCATCGCCTTCATGGACAAGGAGCCGCTGGTGGTCGATGCCTCCACCGACATCGACACCCTGACCGTGAAGACCGTGGAGTACGGTGAAAAGGCGCTGACCGACGGCTTCATCATCACGCGCGGCGGCCTGTTCGCGGGCGTGGGCCACGGCCTGCAGCTGATGCGTGCGGTGGCGGACATGCAGGTGGCGCGCAACCGCCAGATCATGCACAGCATCGAATACGCCAGCGTGATCCAGCAGTCGCTGCTGCGCAGCTCGCGCGAGGCCCTGGCACGCGCCTGCCCCGGCGCCGACCTGGTCTGGGAGCCGCGCGACGTGGTCGGCGGCGACTTCTACCAGTTCAGCCAGGACGGCGATGGCTGGTTTGCCACCGTGGCCGATTGCACGGGCCACGGCGTGCCCGGCGCCTTCATGACGCTGATCGCCACCAGCAGCCTGGGCCAGGCCATCAAGGAACACGGCCCGCGCGACCCGGCCGCGCTGCTGGGCCATGTGAACCGCAGCGTCAAGCAGATGCTGGGCCAGCTCGACGGCAAGGACGGCACGCCGGGCTCGGACGACGGGCTGGACGCGGCCTGCTTCTGGTTCGAGCCCGCGCACCGGCGCCTGCGCTTTGCAGGCGCGCGCCTGTCGCTGTTCCTGCTGCGCCCCGGCGCCGAGGCGGTGGAGGTGGTGGACGGCCAGCGCAAGGGCGTGGGCTATGTGGACAGCGAATTCGACTTCGCCTGGAACAACATCGACCTGGAGCTGCCCGCAGGCACCCTGGTCTTCACCACCACCGACGGCCTGATCGACCAGGTCGGCGGCCCGCGCGGCATCACCTTCGGCAAGAAGCGCCTGCGCGAGCTGCTGCTGGAGCAGGCCGGCCGCACGCCCGCCGAGATCAACCGCGCCCTGCTGGACGCCCTGCAGGCCTGGCAAGGCGAGCACCACCGCCGTGACGACCTGACCTTCTTCTGCTTCAGAACCTGAATGCATCCCATGCCCCAAGCACAGATCGCCGACAAGTACGGCAGCTTCTTCCACCTGGCGCGCCAGCACCAGGTGATCTTCTACTACGTGGGCTACTTCTCGCAGAACATCGTCGCGGCCATGGCCGAGGCCGTGCGGCTGCAGCTGGAAGTGGCCGGCGTGCCCGGCCCCACGCGGCGCAAGCTGTTCTCGTCCTTCGTGGAGATGGCGCAGAACATCATCCATTACTCGGCCGATGCACTGACCCCGCCCCACCAGGACGATGGCGAGCTGCGCCACGGCGCGGTCTGCATCCGCCGCGAGGACGACGGCAGCTTCGTGCTGCTGTGCGCCAACCCCATCGAGCCCGGCATGGGCGAGGCGCTGCGCGCCAAGCTCGACGCCCTGCGCAGCATGACCCTGGACGAGATCAAGAAGGCCTGCCGCCAGTCGCTGCGCGACGACGCGCCCGAAGGCAGCAAGGGCGCGGGCATGGGTTTCCTGACCCTGGCCCGCGATGCGCGCGAGCCGCTGCAGTTCGACTTCGATCCCGCCCAGACCGTGGACGGTCGTCCCGTCTTCTACCTGAAAGCCACGCTCTGAGCCGCACCGGCCAGCCAGGAACGCTCCGGCACCGGACCTGGACAGGCCGGGCGCGCAGGCACGGACAACGCACCGAGATCACGCATGGACAACCTCTACATCGCTCCGACCCCCAGCTCCCCGGAAGTGGACTTCCGGTTCGACACGCACACGCTGCACCTGCGTGGCGAGTCCTATCCGGAGAACGCCGCCGCCTTCTATGGCGGCATCCTCACCCGCCTGCAGGACTACCTGGCCCTGGCGCAGCCCGCGCAGCAGCAGGCACCGATCCAGGTGCACATCGCGCTGGCCTATTTCAACAGCTCCAGCACCAAGATGCTGTTCAACCTCATCGAGGCGCTGAGCGAGGCCGCCGAGGCCGGCCGCACCGTGGCCCTGCACTGGTACTACGACGAGGAAGACGACACCATCTGCGAATTCGGCGAGGAGCTGCGCGACGACTTTGCCGCCATTGCCTTCACCGGCCATCCCGTGAAGGCCGCGTGATGGACACCGTGGCAGCACCCGCCGCCTGCGCCGCTCCTGCAGATCTTTTCGATGCCGAGCACCGGGCCCTGCTGGCGGCCCGCGCGGCCCACGAGCTGGGCGAGGAGGCCGGCGCCCGGGCCTGCCACCAGGCCCTGGGCGCGCTGCTGGCCGCCTATGACCGCCTGCTGCGCGAAACGCGCCGGCTGGTGCGCCGCAGCGACCGCGCCGAGCTGGAGATGACCCAGCTCAACCAGCGCCTGCAGGAGCTGGCCGGCGAGCTGGAATACCGCGCCACGCACGACCCGCTGACCGGCGTGCTCAACCGCGCGGCCATCATCGAGCGCGTGAACCGCCACTTCACCCAGCAGGGCCTGGCCCTGATCGTGCTGGACATAGACCACTTCAAGCGCGTGAACGACAGCTTCGGCCACCCCGTGGGCGACAGCGTGATCCTGGGCGTGGTGCGCTGCCTCAAGGCCGCCGTGCCGGACACGGCCCACATCGGCCGCGTGGGCGGCGAGGAATTCACCGTGCTGCTGCCCCAGCACGACAGCGACGGCGCCGTGCGCGTGGCCGAGCAGGTGCGCGCCGCCATCGAGGCCCATCCCTTCGGCCTGCCCGACGCCAGCTGCATCACGGCCAGCTTCGGCGTGAGCTGGCGCCCGAGCGGCGGCCGCTTCGACGAGGCCTACAGCCTGGCCGACGAGGCGCTGTACGCCGCCAAGCGCAGCGGGCGCAACCAGGTCGTGCGCGCGGCAGACCATGCCACGGCCTGAGCGGCGCGGACACGGACAGGGCTGAGGCATGAGTTTCGTGATGCGCGCACGGGCGCCCAGGGCGCCCGCCCCTGCTTCCGCCCTCCTGCAGCCGGCTCTGCAGCCGCCCCCGCCATCGCCCGTGCCCGGGCCTGAATGGCGGGTGCTGATCGTGGACAGCGACCCCGACGTGCACGCCGCCTTCCGCCTGGCGCTGGAAGGCCACAGCCTGTTCGGCCGGCCGCTGGTGTTCCTCTACGCCCGCTCCGGCACGCAGGCACGCAACCTGCTGCGCAGCGAGCAGGACCTGGCCGTGGTGGTGCTCGACGCCGTGACCGACGGCACGGGCGCCGGGCTGGACCTGGTGGACTTCATCCGCTACACGGCCGGCCTGCGCAACAGCCGTATCGTGCTGCGCACCGGCCGCCCGGGCCAGGCGCCCGATCTGGAAACCCTGCTGCGCTACGACATCAACGACTGCCGCACCAAGACCGAACTCACGCCCGACCGGCTGCTGGCCATCGTGGTGACCGCCGTGCGCTCCTACGAGCAGCTGTGCGCCATCGAGGCCAACCGCCGCAGCCTGGAGCTGATGGTGCGCTCCAGCGCCTCGCTGCTGGAGGAAACCAACCTGCACGCCTTCGCACGCGGCGTGATCACCCAGCTGGCCACCTTGCTGGGCGTGGCCAGCGAAGGCCTGGTCTGCTCGGAGGGCACGCACCCGGCCGAGCCCTACCGCGTGCTCGCGGCCACGGGGCCATTCGCCCGGCTCATCGACCAGCCCATCGCCACCGTGCTGGCCTCGCGCGGCCTGCGCCTGCTGCGCCAGGCGCTGCAGACCCGCCGCAACATCTACGGCGTGCAGCGCGGCGTGGCCCTGTACATAGGCCGGGGCGACGAGCAGGACATGGCCGTCTTCATCGATGCGCCAGCCTCGCACAGCGCACTGGACCGCCAGCTGCTCGAAGTCTTCTGCGCCAACCTGCGCACGCTGCTGCACAACCGCGGCCTGCTGGAGCGCCTGCACCAGTCCGCCTACTTCGACCCCCTGGTCTGCCTGCCCAACCGCGCCCACTTCGTGGAAAAAGTGGACGAATGCGTGTGGCGCGGCACGCAGGACCATGTGCTGGCCCTGGTGGACATCGACGACTTCAGCGCCACCAACGACGTGATGGGCCACCGCTTCGGCGACCGCCTGCTCGAAGCCATGGCCCGCCGCCTGGCCGGCGCCCTGCCCGCCGGCGTGCTGCTGGCGCGCGTGGGCTCGGACACCTTCGGCATCCTGGGCCCCACAAGGGAAGTGGCCCTGGGCCAGTTGCTGGACTGCGCGCGCCAGCCGCTGGCCGTGGACGGCGTGCCGCACAAGGTCTCGCTGACCTGCGGCTACGTGCACCTGCCCCGTGAACGCCAGGCCGGCACCGACCTGGTCAAGGACGCCACCATCGCCCTCAAGCGCGCCAAGCGCGACCACCGGGGCCAGCTGCTGGAGTATTCCGAGCACATGGGCATGGAGGCACGCGACCGCGCCCTGCTGCTGTCCGACCTGCGCGCCGCCATCGACGGCGCCCAGCTCTTCCTGGTCTACCAGCCCCAGGTGGACCTGGAAACCCATGCCATGGTCGGCCTGGAGGCCCTGCTGCGCTGGCCACGGCAGGACGGCAGCTTCGTGCCGCCCGACCGCTTCATTCCCGTGGCCGAGCATTCGGGCCTCATCGTGCCGCTGGGCCAATGGGTGCTGGCCACGGCCTGCCGCACCATGCGCGAACTGCTGGATGCCGGCCGCGCGCCCCGGCGCATGGCCGTCAACGTCTCCACCGTGCAGCTGCAGGACCCGGGCTTCCTGCAGACGGTGCGTCATGCCCTTACCGAGCACGGCCTGCAGGGCGCGCAGCTGGAGCTGGAGATCACCGAATCCGTCGCGGTCCTGCCCACCCAGCTGCTGCAGGCCACGCTCAGCGCCCTGCGCGCCCTGGGCGTGACCATTGCCATCGACGACTTCGGCACCGGCTACTCCTCGCTGAGCTACCTGGAGCGCCTGCCGCTGGACCGCATCAAGATCGACCGCAGCTTCGTGCGCCAGCTTGGCGAATCACAGGAAGCGCGCATCGCCGAAATGATCGCCCAGCTGGGCCGCAAGCTCGGCCTGCAGGTCCTGGCCGAAGGCATAGAGGACGCCAGCGCCTGGCAGGCACTGCGCGCCATGGGCTGCCAGGAGGGACAGGGCTATCACATTGCCCGGCCGATGGACAAGGGCCAGTTGCTGGGCTGGCTGGGCCAGCGCAATGAAGCGCTTCAGCGGCAGCCTGGCACCTCTCAGTTCCCCTGAGGCGGGCAGGCCGCGCCCTGCTCCCTCCCTACCTACCTGCACACCGCAGGAAACCCATGCCGCCTGGCCGCCCACACCACGGCCAGCGATGCGCCCAGCAGCGCCAGCAGCACGGGCGTGAAGGCGCCCACGCCCATGCGCGCCAGCAGCAGGCCGCCCACGATGCCGCCGCCGGCAATCGCCATGTTCCAGGCCGTGACCAGCATGGACTGCGCCACGTCGGCGGCCTCGCCCGCCGTGTGGGCAATGGCGGTCTGCAGCAGCGTGGCGGCGCCGCCAAAGGCCAGGCCCCAGACGGCCACCGCCGCATACACCAGGGCCGGCGCATCAGCGGCCATGCCCAGCATCAGCGTGGACAGTGCAAACAGCGCAATGCTGGCCAGCGTGAGCGCACGCAGGTGGCGGTCGATCAGCACGCCGGTGATCCAGATGCCCAGCACGGAGGTGGCGCCGAACACCAGCAGCACCAGGTCCGTGCGCGCGGCCATGCCCGCCTCCGCCAGGAAGGGCGCGATGTAGGTGTAGAGAATGTTGTGCGCCAGCACGAAGGCCAGCACCACGAACAGCACGGGGCGCACGCCCGCCAGGGTGAACACGCGCCGCAGCGGCAGGTGGCGGCCTGCCGCCTGCCCCGCGAAGTCGGGCAGGCGGGCGCGCACCCAGACCATGAGCGCCAGCGCCAGCACGCTCATGAGGCCGAAGCACAGCCGCCAGCCCACCCACTGGCCCAGCACGGTGCCGGCCGGCACGCCCAGCGACAGCGCCAGCGGCGTGCCCACCATGGCAATGGCGATGGCGCGGCCCTTGAGATGGCCGGGCACCATGCGTGCCGCGTAGCCGGCCAGCAGCGCCCAAAGCAGCCCGGCCGAGACCCCCGCCAGAAAGCGCGCCACCAGGGTCAGCGCAAAGTGCGTGGACAAGGCCGTGACCGTGTTGGCGACGACAAAGCCCGCGATCGCCGCCAGCAGCAGGGGGCGGCGGCGCATGCCCTGCGTGGCGGCCGTCAGCGGTATGGCGGCCACCAGGGAACCTATGGCGTAGAGGGTGACGGTCTGGCCCACCCAGGCCTCGGTCACGGCCAGGCCCTGGGCCATCTGCGGCAGCAGGCCGGCCGGCAGCGCCTCGGTCAATATGGTGATGAAAGCTGCCATGGCCAGCGCCAGCAGGGAGGCAACGGGCAGGCGGTCCTGGCTTGTTCCGTTCATTGCGGCTCTCCCGAAGCCCCGTGGACCTCACAAACCCCGTAGACCGCGTCGCGCAAATCGTTGACGAAGCGCCCCGACATGCCCTCGTACAAGGTGTTGGTGAAGGCCACGACGCTGAGTTCCTGTGCCCGGTCCACGAACCAGGAATGCCCGTAGGCCCCGCCCCAGCGCCAGGTGCCCGCCGACTCGGGCGACGCGGCCAGCGCCGGGTCGCGCAGCACGGAAAAGCCCAGTCCGAAGCCGAACCCGGGCGCATCGGGCAGCTCCAGCCCGCCCGTCTGGTCGCGCGCCATCTCGGCGACCAGCGCGTCGGGCAGGAGCGTTCCGCCGCCCTGGCGCAGGGCCTCCAGCAGGCGCAGGAAGTCGCCGGCCGTGCAGGCCATGCCCGCGCCGCCCGAGGCAAAGGCCCGCGCATTGAAGATGCGGGCCGGGCTGAACGGGATGCCGATGGCACCCTCGAAGGGCGACACGGTCTCGCCCTCG
Organism: Delftia sp. 11MD; assembly: GCF_050907895.1. NCBI lineage: Bacteria > Pseudomonadati > Pseudomonadota > Betaproteobacteria > Burkholderiales > Comamonadaceae > Delftia > Delftia sp. 11MD. The sequence continues at coordinate 3,887,302 of NZ_CP194333.1, forward strand.
GCCAGCGGATGGGGCTGCGGCACATCGCTGACATAGGCCGTGGCCACGCGCCGTGCGGCCAGTGCATCGGTCACCGCAAAGCCGGTATCGGCCATGCCCAGCGGCCCGGCCACAAGGTCGCGCACGGCCTGCTCCAGCGGCCTGCCGTGCACCTGTTCAATGAGGGCGCCCAGCACATCGGTGGCCAGCGAGTAGCCCCAGGCCGTGCCGGGCTCGTACCGCAGCGGCACGCTGGCGATGCGGCGCAGGTTCTCCGCCAGGCTGATGCCCGAGCCATCCATGCCGTCCGATACACCGGCCAGCGCATAAGGGCCCTGTGCGTCGGACTCGAAGAAGCGGTAGCCCAGCCCCGCCGTGTGGCTGAGAAGCTGCCGCGCGGTGATGCGCGCCGGCCGGCCATCGGCCAGCCGGGGCCGGAACTGCGGCAGCCAGCGGTCCACGCCCTCATCCAGACCGAGCCGGCCCTGCGCCACCAGCACCAGGGCCGCCGCCGAAACAATGGGCTTGCTCGCCGAGGCCAGGCGGAACACCGTGTCCACGGCCATGGGCAGGCCGCGCTCGCGATCAGCCCAGCCGGCCGCCTGGCGGTGGACCAGGGCGCCGCCACGCGCCACCAGCACCACGGCGCCGACCAGGCGCTGCGCCTCAAGCGCCTGCCGGACCACGGCCTGGATGCGGTCGGTCAGGGGCGAGTTCAACGGGGCTGCAGGCAGCGCAGCGGGTGCAGCAGATGCCGCAGAAAGAGCAATCGTCATGGGAATTCCCGGGATCAATGAACAGGGTCCTGACGATAGAAAGCCCTCGATTAAAGAAAAAGTGGGGTAGATTTCCGGGTTATGCGGAGCTTTCTGTCCGCAATGAAGGAGTGGCCTTGGACAGCCTCAACGGTTTCCTGGTGTTCGTGCAGGTCGCCGAGACCCGCAGCTTCGTGGCGGCAGGCCGGCTGATGGGAGTCTCGGCATCGGCCATCGGCAAGAGCGTGGCGCGGCTGGAGGACCGGCTGGGCGTGCGCCTGTTCCACCGCAGCACGCGCAGCATCACGCTGACGGCCGAGGGCACGCTGTTCCTGGAGCGCAGCCGGCGCATCCTGGCCGAGATCGAGGCCGCGCAGCTGGAGCTGTCGCAGGCCAGCGCCGCGCCGCGTGGCCGGCTGCGGGTCAGCCTGCCCCTGGTCAGCTCGCTGGTGCTGCCGGTGCTGGGCGAGTTCATGCGCGCCTATCCCGAGATCGAGCTGGACCTGGACTTCACGGACCAGCTGGTGGATGTGATCGAGGAAGGCTTCGATGCCGTGGTGCGCACGGGCGCGCCCGCCGACTCCCGGCTGTCCGCGCGCCGGCTGGGCGCCTTCGGCTACCTGCTGGTGGCCTCGCCCGGCTATCTGGCGCAGCGCGGCACGCCCCGGGTGCCCGAAGATCTGCTGCAACACAGCTGCCTGCACTACCGCTACCCCCACAGCGGCAAGCTGGAGCCCTGGGTGCTGCGGCGCGCAGCGGGCGCGCCCGAGCTGCAACTGCCCACCTCCATGATCTGCAACAACATCGAAACCCGGCTGTGCTTTGCGCTGCAGGGCCTGGGCATCGCCTACCTGCCGGATTTTTCCATCCGCGAGCCGCTGGCCGACGGCCGGCTGCAACCCGTGCTGGCGGACTGGATGGAGCACACCAATGTCTTCCACGTGCTGTGGCCCGCCAGCAGGCACCCCTCGCCCAAGCTGCGGGCACTGGTGGACTTCCTGTGCGCGCGGGTGTTTCCACAGGCGCAGCCCGGGCAGGTCCAGGACGCTGCCAGGACCGGGGCACCCAAGACACCCCAGACATCCGGGACGCGCGGATAGGCTGCGCGCCGGCTGCTGCCCTGACTTGCTGGCTATCGCGCAGGCCCCTATCTGAGTTAGCATGCTTATAGAGCGACGTATTCACAGAGTAATATCGGTTGCTCTGGCCCACCGGCAGGCAGGACCTGCGTCTCGAACGCTGTGGCGTGCGGGGCGCTGTATCGGTGGGCCATTGCGGTTGACAGCTGGCGTTGCAGATCTTTTTTCTTGTCTCGCTGCGTTGCATGTCTTCTCGTTCCACCGCTATCCATCGTCCCGCCCTTTCCTCGCGCTCGCACGCAAGAACATCGTTGGCCGTCATTGCAGGCGTCTGCTTGATGGCGCTCGCAGCGGGGCTGTACTGGGCCGCGTTGCTGGCCAGCCACCAGTACATGCAGCGCTACACACAGGATCAGGCATGGCTGCGCGTCTCGCAGATGTCCCAGGCGGTTTCCGCGCAGGCCGGGACCATGCTGTCGGGCCTGAACTATTCCCTGCGGGACCTGGCCCAGGACTACGAGTCGGGTGACTCCGAGGCGTTCGGGCGGGCCGTCGCCAGCGTCCAGGAGGCCTATCCGCCCGGCACCATCGTCCAGGTGGCCGTGGCCGATGCGAAGGGCCAGGTGGTGTATTCGAGCCTGGCAGCCTCGGAGCCGCCTGCGCAGGGCGTGTCCATTTTCGACCGCGAACATTTCCAGGCGCATCTGAAGGGCCTGACGCAGGGAACCTTCATCGGCCGTCCGGTACAGGGACGGGTCTCCGGGCAATGGGGTATCCAGCTGAGCCGCGCCCTGCACCACCGTGGCGCGTTTGCGGGCGTGCTGGTGGTGTCGCTGTCGCCGCAGTACCTGTCGCGGCAGTTGCAGGCCATCTTCGACAGCCCGCGCGACGTGATCTTGCTGCTGCGCGAGGACGGCACCTATCTTGCGCGCTCGCAGAACCAGGACCGGGTGCTCGGGCGCCAGTTGCCCGCGAAGCGGGTGGCGCTGTTTGCCCCCGATGTCACGCATGGCACCTACGAGGTGCTGGCGAGCACCGACGGAATACAGCGCATGTATGCCTGGAGCCGCGTCAGCGGCTTTCCGATACTGGTGAGCACGGGGCTGGACCACGAGGCCGTGTTCGGCCCGCTCAACGAGACCATACGGCAGAGCCTGTGGCGCAACGGCATAGGCACGCTGCTGATTTTTCTGGGCGGGATGCTGACGGCCTGGCTGGCGTTCCAGCGCTGGCGGGAGGAGGACCAGCGGGTCCAGTCCGAAGAGCGCTTTCATCTCCTGTCGCAGGAAGTGCCGGGCGGCCTGTTCCAGTACAGCTGGGACCCTGCCGGCCACTACGCTCTGTCGTTTGCCAACCCCGGCTTTTATGCCATGCACTGCATCGATCCGGATACGGCAGACACCGCCTTGCAGGACCTGGCACAGCGGGTTCATCCGGAAGATATCTCGGCGCTCAGGCGGTCCATCGACGAAGCGATGCGCAGCCAGGGGGACTGGGCCTGCAAGTACCGCGTACAGTCCGCCGATGGCTCCGTGCGCTGGCTGCAGGGCCATGCACGCCCGCAACGCACTGACGACGCAACCGTGCTCTGGCATGGCTACATCCTCGATGTCACCCAGGACGAAAGCCTGCGCAAGGCGCTTCACGAAAGCGAGGAGCGGCTGCGGCTGACCATCGGTGCCGTGCGTGACGGACTTTGGCAGTGGGACCGCGAACACGACCAGGTGCTATGGGATGCCCGCTGCTACCAGATGCTGGGCATGCCGGACCAGGCACTCGGTTCGTTCACCGTGGCCGGCTTCATGCATCTGCTGCACCCACTGGACCAGCCTCGCGTCCAGGAACGGCTCAGGCGCCACCTCGAACACGGCGACCCATTCCGTGTCGAGATGCGCATAAGGCAGGCCGATGGCTCCTGGCGATGGATCGAATCGCGCGGGGAAGTCACCCTGCGCGATGCCGACAACAAGGCAATGCGCATGCTGGGAATGCACACCGATATCCAGGAACGGGTGGAGCAGACCCATATGGTGAGCGCCCTGCTGGAGCGCGGAAGCGCCTTGGTGCTTGTCGCCAGCCATCGCCGCAGCATCGTCTACGCCAATGCTCGGGCAGCCGAGTGCTTCGGCCTTGCCGCGGGCGCGCTCGAGCCGCAGTGCTCATTCCAGCAGCTGCATCCGTCCAGCGACAGTTTCGACAGCTTCGCATCGCTGTACGAGCGCCTGAGCCTGAAGGGCACGGTGCGTACCGAGTGGGCACTGAAGGTCAAGGGCGGCCACATGCGCTGGTTCGACATGCAGGGGGCACTGCTGGATCCCGAAGACCCCCAGGGCAATGTGATCTGGACACTGTTCGACGTAGATGCCCGCCATCAGGCGGAAAGCGCATTGCACCAGGTACAGCAGCGGCTGGAGGCCATCATCGAGAAATTTCCGTCGGGCATCCTGGTGACCGACGATGCGGGGCAGTGCATCAGGGCAAGCAACGCAATGCTGGTGGACCTGTTCGAGCTGCCGCTGTCCGCCACGGACCTTGTGGGGAAAAGCCTGCAGACCTTGCTGTCCTATTTGCCCCCGGCCATGGCAACGGCCTTGCAGCCTGCACCGCAACCGGGGGCAGGCGCCCTGTCGCAACGAACGATCTTTGCCCTGTCCAACGGCCGCCATATAGAAACGGAGCTGCTGCCGCTTCGCAGGCAGGAGCGGCTGCTTGGCTACTGCTGGGTATTCCACGACGTGACCGACTACAAGAGGCGCGAAACGCAGCTCGAAGCCCTGGCATTGACCGATGCGCTCACGGGTGCCAGCAACCGGCGGGCCTTCATCACGCGCATGGAGTCGGAGCTGGAGCACCTGCGCCTGGGACTGAGCCATCCGTCGGCACTGATCATGCTGGATATCGACCATTTCAAGCGCGTCAACGACAGCTTCGGCCATGGCGTGGGCGACGAGGTGCTCAGGCATCTGGTGATCGCGGTGTCCAAGCAGCTGCGCCAGGGCGACATGCTGGGCCGCCTGGGCGGCGAGGAATTCGCCGTCTTGCTGACGGACGTGGACGCCCCGACCGCACTGCGGCGCGCGGAGAACCTGCGTGAGGCCGTGGCGGCGCTGGCCGTGTCCGTACAGGGCCAGGACAGCCCGATACGCTTCACCGTGAGCCTGGGCGTATGCCTCATGGACGAGGGCGAGGCATCGGTCGAGCGCTGCCTGGAGCGGGCCGACGCCGCCATGTATTTCTCCAAGCGCAATGGCCGCAACCGCACCACATGCTGGACGCCCGATACCCCCGTGATTTCAGACGCCAAGTGAACGCGATGCCAGTGCCGCGACACGCCCGTGCGCCCGGGCAAGGCGATGTGTCAGCTACCCGGCCGCCTCACTCATCGCCGGGCACTCCGTAGCTGGGCGCGGCCGTGGGATCGATGGCGCGCGTCTGGTAGTCCTGCATCTGCGGCGCGTAGGCGGCCCAGAGGCCTTGCAGCGCGCCGATGGGATCGTGCTCGGACCAGTCCACGCGCAGGTCCGCCATGGGCCAGCTGTGCTCGCCCGCCACCTTGAGCGCGGCCGAATGCACGGGCCCGGCCTCGCCGCCCGCGGCCATGGCGGCCTGCATGGCGGCCAGCAGGCGCTCGGCCAGCGGCAGCGCCGCGCTGCGCTCGAAGGCCGGCACCATGGCCTCGATGGTGCGTTCGCTGGCCAGCAGGTTGCCGGCCGCCACGCACTGCCGCCCCACGGCGCTGGTGAAGATGCCCAGGGCCTGGCTGCCGCTGAAGACGCCGGCGCGGCCCTGCGCGTCCACCACGGTGACCTGGCGGTACTGGGGCCAGCTGCCGTCGTCCAGCGCCTGGCGCAGCGCGGCCTGGGGGTCGGCGCCCTGCTCCAGCAGGTCCAGCACGCGCGGGCCCAGGGCGGGCAGCGTGATGTTCTGCGTGGACACCACGCCCACGCCCGCGCGCACCCAGGGGCAGCGCGCGCCCACCGCAATGCTGGACGAGCTGATGGCCACGCCCAGCTGCCCGGTGCGCTCGCAGCGCCCCACAATCGAAAAAGTCATGGTTTCTTCCTCCTGCCGATGCGGCTGTACCAGGTGCTTGCTGGGGTTGACGCTCAGGCGCTGGCCGGCGGCTGCCAGTCATCGGGGATGACCGCGATCACGTCGATCTCCATCAGCCACTGCGGCTGCCCCAGGGCCGAGATGCACAGCCCCGTGGAGATGGGAAACACGCCCTTGAGCCACTTGCCCACTTCCCGGTAGACGGGCTCGCGGTAGCGCGGGTCGATGATGTAGGTGGTGGTCTTGACGATGTGCGACAGGTCGCTGCCCGCTTCCTCCAGCAGCTGCTTGACGTTCTTCATCGCCTGCTCGGCCTGCTTTTGCGGATCGCCCAGGCCGACCAGGTTGCCCTCGAAATCGGTGCCGATCTGGCCGCGCACATAGACGGTGTTGCCGGCGCGCACGGCCTGGCACAGGTCGTTGTCCAACGACTGGTTGGGATAGGTGTCCTTGGTGTTGAACATGCGGATGCGGGTATGGGTGGGCATGGTCTGGCTCCTGCAGGGGGTGGATGGGAAGGTGTCTCAGAGCGCGCTACCTGCTACCTGCTGCGGGCGGCGGCGTCGTAGTCGCTGTAGCGGCGCTGCTTGGCGATGTGGTCGGCCACGAACTTGGCGTCATGCCACACGCCCCATATGAAGGACGAGCCACGGCGCGACAGCCAGGGCAGGCCCAGGAAGTAGATGCCGGGCTCATGGCCCACGCCGCGGTGGTGGCGCGGCTTGCCGCCGGGCTCGAAGCTGTCCACCTGCAGCCAGCTGAAGTCCACCCTGTAGCCCGTGGCCCAGATGATGGAGGTGATGCCTGCGGCGGCCAGGTCGAGTTCGCGCAGCGGATGGGTCATGCACTCCGGATCGGGCAGGCGCCTGCGCGCCTCGGGCTCCTCGGGCAGGTCCAGGCCGTTGCGGCGGATGTAGTCGTCGGCCGCATCGAGCATGGCCAGGTAGTTGGCGTCGCCGTTGGCGATGTTCTCGGCCAGGTCGTCCCTGAAGCGCACCCTGCCATCGGCGAAGGACTCGGTCAGCCCCACCAGGGTGATGCCCTGGTGTCCCAGCGCGCGAAAGTCCACGGTGTGGCCGCCGCGCGCGCCGCTGACAGCAATGGTCACATGCTCGCGGCCGGGCTTGGCAATGGCCGCATCCCATTCGCCCAGCACGCCCAGCCACCAGCAGAAATCACGGCCGCGGTAGGCGCGCGGCGGCCGGTCATGGGCGCCCACCGACAGGAACACCTTGCGGCCCGCGCGCTGCAGTTCGTCAGCGATCTGCACGCCCGAGGAGCCTGCGCCCACCACCAGCACGGCGCCTTCGGGCAGCTGCGCGGGGCGGTGGTAGTGCGCGGAATGGATCTGCAGCAGGCGGCCATCGGCGGGCGCAGCTGGCGCTATCGGCGGGATCACCGGCACCTGGAACGGCCCCGTGGCCGCGATCACGTTGCGGGCCTCGATCACGCCCTCGGACGTTTCCACCGTGAAGCCCGGCCGGCCCTGGTTGCGCGTGACCCGCCTGACCTCCACGCCGGTGCGCACGGGCGCCTTGATCTGGCGGACATAGTCCTCGAAGTAGTCGGCCACCTCGTCCTTGCCGGGAAAGCCGTCGCGGTCGCCCTTGAACTCCAGGCCCGGAAAGCGGTCATGCCAGGCCGGCCCGTTGGCCACCAGCGAGTCCCAGCGCCCCGTGCGCCAGGCCTGGGCGATGCGCTGGCGCTCCAGCACCAGGTGCTCTACGCCAAGCTGGCTCAGGTGTTCGCTGGCCGCGATGCCGGCCTGCCCGGCGCCGACCACGAGCGTGTTGATGGTTTGGATTTCAGCTGTCATGGTGTGGGTCTCTCAGGAAAAAAGGCGCAGGCCGTCCCGCATCGGCGCGGTGCCGACTGCCTTGGTGTGGTCCGCAACAAAAAAGGGAAGGAGGTGAAGGCCGCCCGTGCGGCGCTACAGGTACAGGTGCTTCACCACGTCGTTGGCCAGCAGCTCGCTGGCCGTGCCCGAGGCCACCAGCTGGCCCTTGAGCAGCAGATAGCCCGTGTGGGCGATGGACAGCGCCGCCTCGGCGTTCTGCTCGATGAGCAGCACGGTGATGCCTTGGCTGTGGATGCGCTGCACCGTCTCGAAGTACTCCTCGATGAGCTTGGGCGACAGGCCCAGCGTGGGCTCGTCCATCACCACCAGGCGCGGCTCGCCCATGAGCACGCGGCCCAGCGCCACCATGGCCTGCTCGCCGCCGGACAGCGTTCCGGCCGCCTGCGACAGGCGCTCGCCCACCCGGGGGAACAGGGCCACCACACGCTCCAGCGCCTGGGCAAAGCCCTGCTGCGGGCGCAGCGCGTCGTGGCCGATCTTCAGGTTCTCCTGCACGGTCAGCTCGGCAAACAGGCGCCGGCCTTCGGGCACGAAGCCCACGCCCAGGCCGGCCAGGTCCTCGGTGCGCATGCGCGCCAGCGGCTGGCCCATGACGCGGATGGCGCCGTGGTGCACGGGCAGCAGGCCCGCGATCGCCTTGAAGGTGGTGGTCTTGCCCGCGCCGTTGGGGCCCAGCAGGCAGACGATGCTGTGCTCGGGCACCTGCAGCGAGACCTGGTTGAGCATGTTCACCACGCCATAGCGCGTGCTGATGGAGTCCAGTTCAAGCATGGCTGGCCTTTCTGCCCAGATAGGCTTCCTGCACGCGCGGCAGCCGGCGCACCGCCTCGAAGCTGTCGTCGCCGATCTTGCGTCCGTAGTCCAGCACCATCACGCGGTGCGGCAAGGTGGCGATGAGCCGCATGTCGTGCTCGATGATGATGAAGCCCAGCGCCGGATTGCCTTCGCGCAGGCGCTGGATGTCGGCGATCAGCGCATCGGTGTCGCGGTCGTCCATGCCGCTGGAGGGCTCGTCCAGCAGCACGATGCGGGGCTCGGAGGCCAGGGCGCGCGCAATCTCCAGGCGGCGGCGGTCGGCCTGCGGCAGGCTGCTGGCCAGCACGTTGCGGCGCTGGTGCAGGTCGCTGGACACGCTTTGCAGCAGCGCGCAGGCGCGCTCGGCGCAGCGCTTCATCTCGGCGCGCGAGACGGCCGGGCGCAGCAGCGCGGTGAGCACGCCGCAGCGGGTGCGCGCGTGCATGCCGATGATCACGTTGTCCAGCACGCTCAGCGAGCCGAACAGCCGGCTGGTCTGGAAGGTGCGCGCAATGCCGGCGCCCGCGATGTCGTGCGCGGCCATGCCCTTGAGCGAGCGGCCTTGCAGCAGCACCTCGCCCTCGGTGGGCTGGTAGATGCCGGTCAGCAGGTTCAGCAAGGTGGACTTGCCCGCGCCGTTGGGCCCGATGATGCCCAGCACCTCGCCCGCCGCCAGGTGGATGTCCACGCCCTGCACCGCCGTCAGGCCGCCGAAGCGCATGGTCAGGCCACGCCCCTCAAGGACCAGCGGGCCTGCGGGCGCGGCATGGTGGGTGGGATGGGAATCAATGCTCATGGTTGCGCACCCGTTGGGGGAAGATGCCGCGCGGGCGGATGATGAGGAAGGCGATCACCACCAGGCCGTAGAACAGGATGCGGTAGTCGGAAAACGCCCGCAGCTTCTCCGGCAGCATGGTCAGCAGGAAGGCGCCGACGATCACGCCCAGCGTGTTGTCCATGCCGCCTGCGATCACCAGCGTCATGATGGTCACCGACACCAGGAAGGTGAAGTTGTCCGGCGAGATGAAGCTCACATAGAACGCATACACCGTGCCCGCAAAGCCCGCCAGGAAGGCGTCCACCGCAAAGGCCTTGACCTTGAACCAGGTGACGTTGATGCCGCATGCGCGTGCGGCGATCTCGTCGTCGCGCAGGGCATTCCAGGCCAGTCCCACGCGCGAGCTGTGCAGGCGCTGCGCCGAGACGATGGCCAGCCCCAGCAGGGCGACGGCCACGTAGTAGAAGTTGGCCTGTCCCGGCAGGCTGTGGCCCCACAGCGTGATGGGGTCGTTGAACGAATGCCCGAACAATGTGGGCGAAGGAATGCCCACCAGGCCGTTGGCGCCGCCCGTCCACTCCAGGTTCATCAGCAGCTGGTGCACGACGATGCCGAAGGCGATCGTCACCAGCGCCTGGTAGCTGTCGCGGGTGCGCATGGACGGCAGGCCCAGCAAAAAGCCGAAGACCGTGGCCACGGCGGCGGCCACCAGCAGGCAGATCCAGAAGCTCACGCCGAAGTGGATGGCCAGCAGGGCTGACGCATAGGCGCCGATGCCGTAGGACGCGCCAGTGGCGAAGTTCGGTATGTTGGCGCTGCCCAGCTGGAAGTTCAGCGCCAGCGCCAGCACCGCGTACAGGCAGGCGATGATCATCAGGTGCATGGCGTAGCTGTCACCGCCCAGCACCCACGGAAACACCAGGGCCAGCACCACGCCCGTGCCCACGGCCAGCGGCCTGCACTGGCCGAAGGCAGCCACGATGCGGTCTTCCACCACCGGGCGTTTCTGCACCGCGACCAGGGCCACGGCAAAGCAGGCCAGCAGCGCCAGCACCGTGATCCAGCTTTCGGCCAGCAGGAACTGGCGCAGCAGCACGGCGCCCGCCAGGGCCACGCCCAGCACGATGGCGGCCGAGCCCGCACTCCGTGGTGCCGCCTGCGGCGGCGCCTGTATCGTCGTTGTCTGCATCACACCTTCTCCATTTTCTGAACGCCGAACAGGCCGGCGGGGCGAAAGATCAGCACCAGGATCACCAGGGCGAACACGAACACCAGGCGGTACGAGGTGCCGTTGGGCACATAGCCCTGCACGATGGTCTCGATGGCCGCAATCAGCAGGCTGCCGACAATGGCGCCCCCCAGCCGGCCCAGGCCGCCGACCACTGCGGCGGAAAAGCCGATCAGCCCCGCCTGCACGCCGAAGTCAAAGCGCACCACGCCCGCATAGCTGGCCAGGAAGATGCCGCCCACCGCGCCGGTGGCCGAGGCAATGAAGAAGGTGTTGCGAAACACCGGCCCCGGCGCAATCGAGAACAGCCGCGCGGTTTCGCGGTCCTGCGACACGGCGCGTATGCGCATGCCCATGGGCGTGTGGTGCAGCACATAGAGCAACACGCCCACCAGCGCCACCGCCACCAGCACCGAGACCACGCTGATCAGGGGCAGCGGCCCGAACGGGGTGGGAACGGCCCCCTGCGCAATCGCCGGGAACGCGTGCGGATTGCTGCCCTGCGGGTACAGGTGGCGGATCAGCTCGCGGATCACGATGCCCAGCGCCACCGTGGCCACCAGTGGCATCATGGCCGGCGCATTGCGAAAGCGGCCGATCACCAGCCGGTCCAGGGCAACGCCCAGCCCTCCCACCGCCGCAATGGCCACCAGGCAGGCCAGGCCCAGCACCAGCCAGGGGGCCGAGCCGCCCAGCGCGGTGGCCAGGGCCTGCACGGCCGCCAGGGCGATGAAGGGGGCGACCATGGCCACGTCGCCATGGGAAAAGTGAATCACCTGCAGCACGCCAAACAACAGGCTGAAACCCAGGGCAAGCAGGCTGTAGATGCAGCCCAGGGTCAGCCAGTTGATGAGTTGCTGGAACAGCGCGTCATGCATCGATAGGGTTCCTCTTGTGTCGGGTTCGGCCGGGTTGGCGGGGCTTCGCTTGTCTCCATGTCACGCAACCATTGAAGCAAGAAACCGCGCAAAACCTGCGTCGCTTTTGCCGAGGCGCTGCTTCGGAAAACGCGATCCAGTCCCGGGCCGGTGCGGCGATACATTGATCCGGCGGCGTTGCCAGACAGCGCCGGCCAGCCCGCCATGCACCGTGGCGCCCCGCCGCCCCGGGCCCCGCCCGGGCCGCCATGGCTGCCCTTCGTCTTCACCCGAACAGGACCGACCGACCATGCAAGCCTTCACGACATCCACCGCCCTCCTGCCATCGCGCCGGCGCCTTGCCGCATCCGCCCTGGCGCTGGCCGCCGCCACGCTGGCCTGCGGCGCGGCCTGGTCCCAGTCCACCGTGAAGCTGGGCTTCATCGGCCCCGTCAGCGGCGGCAACGCACAGCAGGGCCTGGGCGCGAAGAACGGCTTCCTGCTGGCCATAGACCAGTGGAATGCCACGGCCGGCGTGCCGTTCAAGGTGGAGGGCGTGGTGCTGGACGATGCCTCCGACCCGCAGACCGGCGTGTCCGCCGCGCTCAAGCTGGTCAACGACCGCGACGTGGTGGGCGCCATAGGCCACTGGAACAGCCCCGTGGCCCTGGCCACGCTGCCGGTGTTCAACCGCGTGCAGATGCCCTTCATCGTCTGGGGCGCCATCGGCCCCAAGATCACCGACCAGAACTTCGCCAACACCACGCGCGTGACGCCCACCCTGGTCAACGAGAACAAGCCCCTGGCCGCCTGGGCCGCCACGGGCCTGGGCGCAAGAAAGATCGCCATCATTGCCGACACCAGCGACTACGGGCGCGCCAACCTGGCCTCGTTCGGCAGCTTCTACAAGGCAGAAAAAGGCAGCGTGGTGGCCGAGGAAAGCTATCCCGTGGGCACCACGGATTTCCGCTCCATCCTCACCAAGATCAAGAGCCTGAACCCCGACGCGGTCTACTTCGGCGGCGTGATCACCGAGGCCGGCATCGTGCGCAAGCAGATGGCCGAGCTGGGCATGAAGCAGCCCATGCTGGGCATCAGCGGCATCTTCGATCCGCAGCTCATCCAGATCGCCGGCCCGGCCGCGGACGGCACCATCGTCGGCACGCCCAAATCGCAGACCAACCCCCGTCTGGACGCCATGAGCCGCGCCTATGCCGCCAAGGGCTATGCCGACTCCGAGAGCCCGTACACCAAGTACGCCTACGACGCCACCGGCATCCTTTTGCAATCGCTCAAGACGGCAGGCACCAAGGACCGGCAGGCCGTGGCCAAGGCCATCCGCGCCATACGCTACGACGGCGTGACCGGTACCGTGACCTTCGACGCCAACGGCCAGACGCAGGTGCCCGTGGAGCTGCAGCTGCACGAGGTCAAAGACGGCAAGTGGGCCAGCCGCTGATGATCAGGACAGGCAGCCAGTACCGCGACTCCATCCGCGATGGCCGGCGGGTCTGGATGAACGGCGAGCGCGTCAAAGACGTGACCACCCACCCCATGTTCAAGCCGCTGGTGGACATCCGCGCGCGCATGTACGACCTGCAGCACGAGGCCACGCTGCGCGACGCGCTCACCTACGACGAAGGCGACGGCGAGCGCCACCCCATCGCCCACAAGCTGCCGCTGACGCGCCAGGACTGGTGGGACAAGCGCCGCGCCACCGACCTGCTGCTGGAGGACATGGGCGGCGTGGTCATGCGCGTGGGCGACGAGAGCGTGGGCGAGATGTGGTCGCTGTTCGATGGCCAGGACGTGCTCAACGAGCTGGACCCGCGCTTTTCCGCCAACATCCGCACCCACATCCGCCGCGTGGTGCGTGGCGACCTGTTCCACGTATCGGCCAACACCGACCCCAAGGGCGACCGCTCGCGCCTGCCGCAGGACCAGGACCCCGACGTGCTGCTGCATGTGGTCAAGGAGACCGATGCAGGCGTCATCGTGCGCGGCGCCAAGTACGAGACCGCCGCCGCCTATGCCAACCAGGCCTTCACCAAGCCGGGGCTGGCGCACTGGGGCGACGCTGCGCAGTCCGAATACGCCATAGGCTTCATCTGCGACCTGGGCGCGCCCGGCCTGCGCTTCATCTGCCGCCCGGGCCTGGCCGCCCGCGCATCGGCCCAGGACCACCCGCTGAGCCATCGCTTCGACGAAGTGGATGCCATCGTGGTCTTCGACGACGTGCTGGTTCCCTGGGAGAACGTGCTGTTCTACCGCCACACCCGGGCCGCCCATTTCCTGCGCGAGACGCTGCACCGCTACTCGGCCTTCACCTTCCTGCAGCGCAGCCTCAAGCTGGCCGACATGCTGATAGGCACGGCCCTGCACAACGCGCGCCAGACCGGCGTGGAGAAGCTGCAGGCCGTGCAGGACAGGCTGGCCGGCCTGGCCTGCTACCGCGAAGGCATCAATGCCCACCTCACGGCCGCCATCGCGCTGGCCGAGCGCAGCCCGGCCGGGCTGATGATGCCCAACCAGTCCCTGCTGTTCACGGGACGGTCGCTGGCCACCGGCCAGCTGCACCACATGATGAACACCGTGCGCGAGCTGTGCGGCGGCCAGGTCTGCCTGACGCCGGACCACGCCAGCTTCGAGAACGAGGAAACCGGCCCCTGGCTGCGCAAGTTCTACACGCTCGGCCCGCAATCGCAGGCCGACGACCGCCGCAGGCTGCTGGCCTATGCGCGCGACCTGCTCGACTCGGACCACGCCGGCCACCGGCTCAGCTTCCAGCTGTTTGCGCAATGCCCGCCCTACGCCCAGACGGCGGCCGTGTACCGGCACTTCAACTGGGATGCGCCGCTGGACTTCGTGGGCAAGTCCGCCGGGCTGACGGACCGCGTGAAGGCCACGCAGGCGCCGGCCCAGGGCGACGGTGCGGTGGCGCAATGGTTTCGCAATCACAACGCCAGCGACTGAAGGCTGCCGGGTCCCGACCGCCGCACAATGCAGGCGCCTTGCGGGAAGGGCCTCTTGCAGCGCGGTCCGCCGCTTGGTCAACTACGCGGCGGATCACCCTGGCCGCCCTCCCCCTCTCCACCTCTTGCACACCGTGCTGACACGACTGACCTTCAGACAATTGGAATACTGCGTGGCAGCGGGCGAGTTCGGCAGCATTGCCGAGGCCGCCAACCGCATCCACGTCTCGCCCTCGTCCATCTCCTCGGCCATCACCCAGGTGGAGGCGGAGCTGCAGGTGCCGCTGTTCGTGCGCCACCATGCGCAAGGCCTGTCCGTCACGCCCGCAGGCGCCGAAGTCCTGCGGGAGATCCGCAGCCTGCTCGACCAGGCCATGGCCTTGTACGACGTGGCCAGCAGCGCGCAAAGCCAGGTGCGCGGCCCCGTGCGCGTGGGCTGCTTCACCACGCTGGCGGCCATGGTCGCCCCCGAGCTGTGCCAGGGATTCGCGCGCGCCCAGCCCAAGGCCACGGTCACGCAGATCGAGGACCACCAGGAAGGCCTGATCCACAAGCTGCGCACCGCGCAGATCGATGTCGCCATCACCTACGACCTGCTGGTGGCCGAATCGGACATCTGCTTCGAGCCCCTGGCCCAGCTGCCGCCCATGGTCATCGTCAGCGAACTCAATCCGCTGGCCAACCACCGCTCCACCACGCTGGAGGCGCTGGCCCAGCTGCCCATGGTCCTGCTGGACCTGCCCCTGAGCCGTGAATACTTCATGTCGCTGTTCCGCGAAGCCGGCGTCTCGCCCCTGATCGCGGCCCGCAGCGCCAGCCCCGACGTGGTGCGCTCCCTGGTCGCCAACGACGTGGGCTACTCCCTGGTCAACGTGCGCCCGCGCAACTCCCACGCGCTGGACGGCAAGAAGATCGTCAACCTGCACCTGAACGGCAACCACCGCCCCATGAAACTGGGCCTGGCCTGGGCCCGCGAACAAAAGCCCCGCCATGTGGTGGAAGCCTTCATGCACCGCTGCCGCAGCTTCATCTCCAATGAATACATTCCGGGGATGACGGCGCCTGGGCGCGGGGAGGCGAACTGAGCGGCGCGCAGACCGAATCAGGGAGCCCGTCAGCTCGTGCTCTTGCGCACCTCGTAATGCAGCACCGCCATGCCCTCGCCGATCTGCCGCACGGACAACAAACGCAACACCGGATGCAGCACCCGGCGCGGGAACAGCGGCTTGCCCCGGCCCAGCGTGGCCGAGCCCACGCTCAGGATCATCTCGTCCAGCAGGCCTGCGTCATAAAACTGCCCCGCCAGGTCCCCGCCTCCCATGATCCAAAGGTTGCGCCCGCCTGCCGCAGCCTGCATCTGCGCATGCACGGCACGCACATCACCGCTGACAAACCGGACATCGGCACCCGGAATACCAGGCAGCGCACGGCTGGAAAACACCCAGGCAGGCTGCGTATAGGGCCACGCCGCCCCGGTCTCCCTGGCCACCGTCTCCGCGTGGCGCAGCATCCATTCGTAGGTGGCCGACCCCATGGCCAGCGCGCCCACGCCGGCAATGAACTCCGGGTAGCCCGTGGCCTGCATGTCGCCCAGCGGGAACAGCCAGTCCAGGGAGTCGTCCTCGGTGGCCAGGAATCCGTCGAGTGAGGTGGCGGCGAAGTATTGGGTTTTCATGGGGGAGATGGTAGCCAGGCAGGCGCGGCACGGCCATCCGCCCGGGTGTCGTGCAGGCCGCGCCTGGACCCCATCGTCAAATTTCTTTTGAAGCCGCCTTCAGTCCTGCGGGTCTTTTTCAATTGAAACACCCAGGTCAACATCGCTCCATGCCCAGACGACTTGCGAACCGGGTTTCCGCTCCCACCCCAACACCTCTACAGCTCCGCCAAGGAACCGCATGACCACCGCCTCCACGCCCCTGTTTCGCCCCCTGCAGCTCGGCCCGCTCAGCCTGCCCAACCGCATGGTGATGGCCCCCATGACGCGCAGCCGTACCAGCCAGCCAGGCGACGTGCCCAACGCATTGATGGCCACCTACTACGCACAACGCGCCAGCGCCGGCCTGATCGTCTCGGAAGCCACCCAGATCTCCCGCCAGGGCCAAGGCTACAGCTTCACCCCCGGCATCTATTCAGAGGCGCAGGTGGACGGTTGGCGCCGCGTCACGGACGCGGTGCACGCCGCCGGCGGGCGCATGGTGCTGCAGCTGTGGCACGTTGGCCGCATGTCGCATGCCAGCTTTCACGCCGATGGCCTGCCGGTCGCGCCTTCGGCGCTGTCGCCCCAAGCGCAGGTCTGGGTGGTCGGCGACGACGGTGTCGGCCGCATGGTCGACTGCCCCGTACCGCGCGCACTGAGCGCACAGGACATCCAGGACGTGATCGGCGACTTCCGCAGGGGCGCGGCCAATGCGATGCGTGCCGGTTTCGATGGCGTGGAAATCCACGGCGGCAACGGCTACCTGATCGATCAGTTCCTGCGCACCACCTCCAACCACCGCACCGACGCCTACGGCGGCGGCATCGCCCAGCGCACGCGCTTCGCCGAAGAGGTCGCGGCCGCCGTGGCGGGCGAGGTCGGGGCAGAGCGCACCGGCATCCGCCTGGCGCCCTTCATCACGCAGCGCAACATGAACTGCCCGCAGATCATCGAGACCATCCTGCATCTGGCCAGCAGGCTCGACGAGATCGGCCTGGCCTACATCCACCTGTCGGAAGCCGATTGGGACGATGCGCCCGAGATTCCGCAGGACTTCCGCCACGCGCTGCGCCGCGCCTACCAGGGCAAGGTGATCGTTGCGGGCAAGTACGACGCGGAGCGCGCCCAAGCCATCCTGCACGAGGGCCTGGCAGACCTCGTCGCCTTCGGCCGCCCCTTCATTGCCAACCCGGACCTGCCGGCGCGCTACGCCGCCCAGGCGCCGCTGGCCGCATTCGATCCGAAGGCCCTGTTTGGCGGCGACGCGCGCGGCTACTCGGACTACGCAGCCCTGGCCACTGCCTGAAACCCTCCTTGCTCGCCCTCCTTGCTATCCCCTCTTCCTCAACCTTTGAAAGCACGACCATGAAAGCCGTTGGATACCAGAAACCCCAGGCCATCAGCCAACCCGAATCGCTGATCGACATCACCCTGCCCGATCCCGTGGCCACCGGCCGCGACCTGCTGGTCGAAGTCAGGGCCGTGTCCGTCAATCCGGTGGACACCAAGGTGCGCGCCAGCGGCGCGCCCGCCGAGGGGCAAACGCACAAGGTGCTGGGCTGGGATGCCAGCGGCATCGTCAAGGCCGTGGGCCCCGAAGTCACGCTGTTCAAGCCGGGCGACCGCGTCTGGTACGCCGGCTCCATTGCGCGCCCTGGCACGAACAGCGAACTGCACCTGGTGGACGAGCGCATCGTGGGCCACGCACCCAGGTCGCTGGACTTCGCACAGGCTGCGGCCCTGCCCCTGACCGCCATCACCGCATGGGAGATGCTGTTCGACCGCCTGGGCATCGCGCCGGGCAAGCACCCCAGCCACAAGACGCTGCTCATCATCGGCGCCTCCGGCGGCGTGGGCTCCATCCTCACGCAGCTGGCCACGCGGCTGACCAGCCTTACCGTCATCGGCACCGCATCGCGGCCCGAGACGCAGGCCTGGGTCAAGGAGCTCGGCGCCCACCACGTGATCGATCACAGCCAGCCGATTGCCGACGAACTCAAGCGCATCGGCTTTCCCACGGTGGACCTCATCGTGAGCCTCACGCAGACGGACCTGCACTTCGCACAGATCGTCGAGGCGATCGCGCCCCAGGGAAAATTCGGCCTGATCGACGATCCCGCGTCGCTGGACATCACCAAGCTCAAGCGCAAGTCCGTGTCGGTGCACTGGGAATTGATGTTCACCCGCGCCCTGTTCGGCACCGACGACATGATCGGCCAGCACCGCCTGCTCAACGAGGTTGCCGCACTGGTCGATGCCGGCCTGATCCGCACCACGCTGGCCGAGCGCTTCGGCAGCATCAACGCCGACAACCTCAAGCGCGCCCATGCCCTGATCGAGTCGGGCAAGGCGCGCGGCAAGGTGGTGCTGGAGAACTGGGGCTGAGCCATGAAGACAGAGACCATTTTCAACCTGGCCATCCTCGAGGCGAAGGCCGGCCAGCAAGACCAGCTGCGCGACGCCCTGCGCGCGCTGGTGCCATTCACCCGGCAAGAGGCCGGATGCCTGGACTACACGCTGTTCGAACTGGCGGACACCCCCGGCACCTTCTACATGCGGGAGTCATTCAGGGACCAGGCAGCGCTGGATGCGCACTTCAGCATGCCGTACTTCAAGGCGTTCGAGAAACGCTTCGACGAACTGCTGGCACGCCCCCTGCAACTGGTGGGCCTGAAGGAAGTGCCCTGACGGGCGGTACGGGTCCGGGCGGTACGGATCCGGCCGACGACTAGCGCGCGGCTGCAACGCGCCGCCCCCACGCTGGCGGCAGCGTGGGGGTTGCCGCCGACAGCTGGTCCCATACGTACTGGGCGGCAAAGCCGTGGTGACGGCTGCGCGAGCGCACCAGGCAGGCTTGCCGGCCCAGATTTCTTTCGGCCAACGGGACTGCGTCCTGCACGTCCAGGCTCATTGCCGCGGCACCGTTGAGCAGCGCGACCATGCCGTTTTCACGGGCGGCATGCACCAGGTCCTCCAGCGTATCGGACTCCAGATGCACGCCCGGCTTCAGCCCCTGCGCCGCAAAGGCGTTGTCGAGCTGGCGCCGCATGGCGTATTCGCTTGGCAGCAAGGCCAGGGGGTGGTTCGCGACCTCGCTGAGCTCCAGCAGGCGTCGCCGCCGGCGGGGCTTCAATCCCACGGCCACCACGGGCTCGTCGAAGCAGGCCAGGATCTCCAGATCGGCATGCGGCTCCGGGTCGAAGCTGACGGCAAGATCGAAATCGCCACGCAACACGCCCTCCACCAAGGCCTGTGCGGTGCGCCTGCGCAGTGCGATCGCCAGCTGCGGCCACTGCGCCTGGGCCCTGCGCACGACGGGCAGTACCCAGCATCCCGCGTAGGACTGCACCAAGCCGATGCGCACCAGGCCCGCCACGGTGCTCGCACGCGCCTGCACGTCGCGCAGCGCCGCCTGCAGCTCACTGAGGCAGGCCGACACCCGGCGGTCGAGCTCATGTCCGGAGGCCGTGGCTACGGCGCGCCCGCTCGCACGGTCGAACAGCTGCACGTCCAGGGTCGATTCCAGCAAGGCGATCTGCTCCGACAGCGCCGCCTGCGAGATCGAGGCATCGCGCGATGCCGCACTGAAGCTGTGCGCCCGCATCGCCGACACGAAATAGCGCAACTGGCGCAATGAGACGAGATCAAGGGGGTCGCGGTTGCGTGCGGACATGGCCATCGGATTATCCGATAGGCGCGGCCAGAAAATGCGAATTGCGAAGAAACAAGGGCCTGCCGACACTACGGCCACGAGACAACTCTGGTCACGAGAGCACCGATGAAACGACGCAACTTCCTTCAGTACGCCAGCACGGCGACGGCCATTTCAGCCATGGGCGCAAGCCCCTCGGCGCGCGCACAGGCATTCCCTTCCAAGCCCATACGCATCATCTGCCCCTATCCGGCAGGTGCGACCACCGATGCCGTCTCCCGCCTGATGGCGAATGCCTTGCAGACGGACAGCGGCAGCACGGTGATCGTGGACAACCGCAGCGGTGCGGGCGGCAACATCGGCACGGAGGCGGCGGCACGCGCAGAGGCCGACGGCTACACGCTGCTGCTGGGCGCACTCGGCCCCATGGCCGCGAACCCGGCGCTGTACTCCAGGCTCAACTTCGATCCGGCCAAGGACTTCACACCGCTGGCATGGGCCGCCTCGGTGCCCTTGATCTGGGCCGTGCATCCCTCCTTCCCGGCGACCACGGCCAAGGAGGCGCTCGAATGGCTGCGCAAGAACCCGGGCAAGTTCTCCTACGCATCCGCCGGCAACGGCACGCCGCAGCACCTGGCGGGAGAACTCGTCAAGCGCCAGACCGGCACCTCGATCCTGCACATTCCCTACCGCGGCTCCGCACCTGCACTCAACGACGTGCTGGGCGGCACGGTGCAGATGGTGTTCGAAGCCACGCCGGCCATCCTGCAGCATGTGCAAAGCGGGTGCCTGAAGGCGCTGGCGGTGACGTCCGCCAGGCGCATTCCCGCGCTGCCCGGCGTGCCCACGCTCAAGGAATCGGGCGCGGACGCCGAGATCAGCGGCTGGTACGGCTTCCTCGCGCCCGCCGCGACCCCGGCCGACCGCAAGGCCTGGCTGGTCAAGCACATGGGCGCGGCGCTGGCGGCCAAGGCCACGCAGGACAGGCTGGCCGAACTCGGCTCGGTGCCCATCGACAACTCGCCCCAGGCATTCGCACGCCTGCTGGACAGCGAGCGGGCACGCTGGCAGACGCTGATCCGCGAAGTCGGCATCAAGCTCGACTGAAGGCGCCGCCCCATGCCGCACATCGCCATCGAGGTATCGCCATCCTTGCTCCCGTCGATCCAGTGGGAGCCGGTCCTGCACGCCATGCACCTTGCGCTGGCCGAGCGCGGATGGGCACGGCTCGCGGACCTGAAGTCGCGCGTGGCACCCATCGCCGTCGGACTGTGCGGCGAGGACCCCCACGCGCAGCAACTGATCGCCACCCTGACGCTGACCAACCCGCGCCCGCCGCAGATGTGCTCGGCCATGGCCGAGGCCGTGTTCGAGCATCTCTCGCGCGCCGTCGACGCGCACCCGGAGTCAGCGGCGTGGGTGCAGTGCTGCGTGTTCCTGCAGGAGCACCCGAAGTCGCACTACCTCAAGCGGCAATGGAACGCGCCGCAGTCCGCTCCCCCAATTCCATGACAACGGGAAAAGCGCCATGTGTTGCGGCTGGCCGCTGGCCGCTGGCCGCGCGCTGCCGGCTCAGGCCGCCAGGCCTGCGGCCAGCTGCCGCACGGTCCGGGCATTGGCGCCCTTGCCGGTGATGGCCACCGCCGGAGGGTGGGCCAGCATGCGCTCGAAGACCTTGCGCACTTCCTCGGCACCGATGCCATCGATCATCGCCAGCGTTTCGGCCACGGATGTCACGCTGCCATGGGCAAAGAGGTCCTCGACAGCCCGCTCCATGGTGGCGTAGGTCCGCTCGCCCGCGCGCACCCGCGAGACCGCCAGCTGGTTCTTGGCCCGCTCCAGATGCACGGGGTCAATGCCGGCCGCCTGGGCGCGCAGCAGGCCGCCTGTCGCTGCCACCAGCGCTTCGAGCTTGTCCGGCGTCGTGACCGCATGCACGATGAAATTGGCCCAGACGTCACCGCCCTCCATCGCCGCATAGGCCGTATAGGCCAGTCCGAGCCGCTCGCGCACGGTATCGACCAGGGGCGACGACATCCCCTCGCCCAGCAGATGGGCCGCCAGCGAGGCCACGAGACGCGCACGCTGCGGATGCTCGCCCTGCAACGGCTCGAACACCAGGGGATAGGCCAGGTTCACGAACACCTGGGACACCTGCGTGAAGCGTTGCGCCAGGGCCTGCCCCACATACTTTGCGGGCTGAGGGGGCAACGCCACAGCGGGATCGGCCGACGCAGGCATGCCGGCGAACAGCTGCGCCGCCTGCTCCAGCCAGGCCGGCACATCGAAGTTTCCGGCCGCGACGACGACGGTCTTTTCTCCCACGTAATGGGACTGCACATGGCGCACCAGATCCTGCCGCGTGAAGCCTTCGATATTGGCCACCGTGCCGATCACCGGCATGCCCATGGGGTCGTCGCCCCAGATGGCGCGGTCCAGCAGATCGCCGGCGCTGTCCTCCGGGTCCTCTTCGTACTCGATGGCCTCCTGCCGGATCACCTGCAGCTCCCTTTGCAATTCATGCTCGGGAAACACGCTGTTCAGCACGATGTCCGCAATCATTCCCAGCAAGGCCTGCGCATGCCAGCCCAGGCCGGTCATGAAATAGCCGGTGATGTCCTTGCCGGTGAAGGCGTTGACCTCCGCACCCAGCCGCTCCGCATCCAGGTTGATCTCCTGCACGGAACGCGTGTGCGTGCCCTTGAACGCCATGTGTTCCAGCACATGGCTGATGCCGTTGCTGGTGGAGGTCTCGTCGCGGGAGCCCACGCGCAGGAACACACCCACGCTGACGCTCTGCAAATGCGGCATGGGCAGAGCCAGCAGCCGGACTCCGTTCGCAAGAGTGCGCAAGGCCATGGCAGGCCGCTCCAGTTCGGTTGCCGCCAGGGGTTTTTCTTGAATCATGGGCTATTGTCGTCGCGCTCCAGAGGATGCGCAGGGCAGCCCTCTTCAGCCCTCTTTCATGTGCCTGTGCTCAAAGCTGCGGGGAGCTCTGGCCCGGCCGACCTGCGCGTTAGCCCACCAGGCGCCGGAACGACGCCCGAAAATCGATGGGCTCCAGGTGCAGCTGGTCCGCCAGCGGCCCGTTCAGGATGTAGAGCCTTGGTTCCTCCCGGAACTGAAAAACCCGGTAGAGATGGAAGGCATCCCCGGCCTCTGCTGCGAAATCCAGTTCGTTGCGGCTGATGATGAAGGACGAGGCATGCCCGCCATTGGTGGTCTTGACCTCGATGAAGCGATGCTCGCCGGGCCGCTCATGCGAGAGGATGTCGTAGCCGCTCCCGTCGCCGAGCCGGTCAGACACCCAGTCCAGCTGCTGGAAAAGCTCCGGATACCCGGCATGGACAAGTCGCCGCTGCTCGAATCCGATGACCCACTGCTCTCCGGCACGGCCAAGATGCCGGTTGGCTTCATCCCGCTGGGCCCAGTTCGTCTTGCGTGGAAATCTGACCTTGGCGCCGTCTTTCGCCAACTGCGCCACTGTCTCCAGCGCAGGCGGTTCAACCAGGCAGGCATGAAAGCTCTGCTCAGCAGACGTCTTGACCTCCTCCATCGCATCCACCACACGGGAAACCAGGCCCGGCTGATTCAGGACGAACTGCTGCACCGCCTGACGCAACAGAAGCTGAGCGTTGCTCCGGGGCTTGTAGCCGCGGATGAAGGGCAGCTCCAGGTCATGCAGGACGGCGCTGATGTTCTGGAACTTCAGCTCCACCGATCCCTTGCTGCGCTCACGCAGCCGCTGGCGCAACTGCGCATTGAATTCGGTCTTGGTGTAGCGCTGCTGCTCGGCCTCCAGCAAAAGCATCTCGAAATATGACGCGACCGTGGCCTGCACCTCATCGAAGGTCCAGTCTTCACCAATGCGCACGACATCGAAGCCCAGATGCTGCAATCGAGGAACGACGGTGGCCTCTCCACCGGAGAAATCAGTCGGCTTGAGCGGTCCCTCCTGCGGGAACTGATGGCCGAACGCAGCTCCGACGATGGCCTTGGAGTCGCATAGCTGCCCGGTTCTTGCATTGCGAACCAAGAAATCGCGCGATTTTCCGAATCCGTATCGCTTCAGGAATGCCGTCCGACCAAGACGTGAAAACTCGTCCAACGCCGCCTGAACGGCCGCAGGACTTTGAAGGCGAGAGATTTCAACAGCCATCAGCGTTTGGGAGAAGTATCTTCATGCGGAATCAATACCCACGGGCTAGGTCCGCAGCAGCACACAGCAAATTGCAAAGAAATAGTACTTTACGTTACAAACGCATGCTTGGTCTGGTAGCAGCCATGTCTTTCATGGGGAACACTGGACTTCGTCTGTCTGCGCGCAAGTGCTTGCACCTGGCCTGGGAATCAGGCGGCTAGTTCTTACATCCAAGCCTCGCCCGGGCTCAGAATCTTCCTAGGCGCAGCGATACTTCAGGTCTCTGAGTCCTAGGAACTGCAGAATAGGTAACAATCCGTTCCGAAAGGGTCTGGATGTGGACAAAAGTCTGATTGACGTGACGGGCGCGGTACACGCGCTGAGGCAGTTTGCGCAAGAGCGGGAGTGGCAGCAATTCCATTCACCCAAGAATCTGGTCATGGCTCTCTCGGGCGAGGTGGGTGAGTTGACCGAAATATTCCAATGGATGACCGAGGCCGACTCTCATTCGGCCGCCTCGAATCCTAAAACCGCCTCGGCGGTACGCGACGAACTGGCCGATGTCGCCCTGTACCTCATCCGCTTGGCGGATGTGCTGGACGTGGACCTCAACGCAGCCATCGCCAGCAAGCTGGCTTCCAACGCCGCCAAATACCCTGTCGAGGCGTCGCGCGGCGTCAGCACCAAATACGACCAGCTGCCCGAGCCATGATCGTTTATCAGGCCGAGAAGACACAATTCCTGCTCGACTACGACGAACGCGATATTGAAGACGTCATCTACGCGAAGTACCAGGCAGCGACTCACCGCAAGGTAGCCAAGGCGGAGATCCGATCATGGCGCGAGTCGCTGGGCTACATTGCCCGCCTTCTGCGTGACCCGGAAATCGCACCCGACATCGGGGTCGCTGTCGAATTCATCCTGCCGCAATCGTCAAAACGCATCGATGTCATTCTTGCCGGACATGCCGACGACGGCTCTCGACGGCTGGTGGTGGTCGAACTCAAGCAATGGTCATCGGTCGGCGCCACCGACCGCGATGCCATCGTGCTTTTGCGCGGTGGAATGCGCCCTGACCAGGCGCGCATTCACCCCAGCTACCAGGCGTGGTCGTACACGGCATTTCTGGAGGGGTTCAATGAGGCCATCTATGACGGCGGGCTGCAGCTGAAGCCTTGCGCCTACCTGCACAACTATGCCGCCGATGGCATCATCGACTCCCCCCAGTACCAGCCCTATATCGAGCGGGCACCTTTGTTCCTGAAAGGTGATGAAGACCGCAAGAAACTCCGCGAGTTCATCAAACAGCACATCCGGCATGGCCGAGGCCGCCAGGTGCTGTTCGATCTTGAACGAGGAAGGATGCGGCCATCCAAAGCGCTGGCGGATGTGGTCGGCAAGCTGCTGAAGGGCAACAGCGAGTTCGCGCTAATCGACGACCAGAAGGAAGTGTTCGAGGCTGCGAAGGCCGCATGCCGCCAGGCCAGCGCCAGCGGCAGGCCTCGCGTCTTGATCATTGAGGGCGGTCCTGGAACCGGCAAGTCGGTGATCGCCGTCAACCTGCTTGCGGCTCTGCGCGAAGGCTTGACCGTCAAATACATTTCCAAGAACGCTGCCCCACGCGCTGTCTATAGCGACAAGCTGATACAGACGCGCGACAACGCACATCTGGTCAATCTTTTCGGCGGATCAGGCTCCTTCACGGAAACCGTGCAGGATGCCTTTGATGTCTTGGTCGTGGACGAAGCACATCGCCTAACCGAAAAAAGCGGCTTCTATGGGAATCTGGGCACCCATCAGGTCAAGGAGCTGATAGAAGCTGCCAAGTGCAGCATCTTTTTCATCGACGAAGACCAGCGCGTGACTCTCAAGGATGTAGGTTCCAAGGAGATCATCCGCAAGTTTGCAGCCGAGCGGAATGCTGAGGTAGAGGAATATTCGCTGACTTCCCAATTTCGGTGCGCCGGCTCCGACGGCTATCTGGCCTGGGTAGACCATACGTTGCAGATCCGAACTACCGCCAACCCTAGCCTTGCAGATATTCCGTTTGACTTTCAGGTGTTTGACGACCCCTCGGATCTGCACAAGGCCATCGAGACGAAGAACGCCAACAACCGGGCACGCGTTGTGGCTGGTTACTGCTGGCCATGGAACAGCAAGAAGAATCCCAAGCTTATGGACGTAGTCATCGGAGACTACGAGCGCCAATGGAATCTGGACCAGGACGGCAGCCTCTGGATCGTGGCACCGAACTCTGTGGCACAGGTCGGCTGCATACACACCTGCCAGGGGCTGGAAGTGGACTATGTGGGAGTCATCATCGGGCCAGACCTGACCATCATGGGCGACACGCTGGTGGCAGTGCCCCGAGCCAGGGACAGACATGACAAGACCATGAAGGGATTCGTGAAGATGACGAAGGAGCAGCCTGCCGAGGCCGCACGGCTGGCGGAAAGCATCATCAAGAACACCTATCGCACCTTGATGACCCGTGGCATGAAGGGGTGCTATGTGTATGCCACGGACGCGAAGCTGAGGGCATACCTGCGCGAGCATTCGGCTATTCCAGCATCCCACTGAACAACGGCGGGCGGGCAGAAAAAAGCCCGCAGTGCCGCGGGCTTGATTCGGAAATACGGCCGGACGACCCCGGCCGTTTCCTATTGCGCAATCATTCCCACTCAATCGTCGCCGGCGGCTTCGTCGACACGTCGTAGGTCACGCGGTTGATGCCGCGCACTTCGTTGATGATCCGGCCAGACACCTTCTTGAGCAGACCGTAGGGCAGCTCGGCCCAGTCGGCGGTCATGAAGTCGCTGGTCTGCACGGCGCGCAGGGCCACGACGTAGTCGTAGGTGCGGCCATCGCCCATGACGCCCACGCTCTTGACGGGCAGGAAGACGGTGAAGGCCTGGCTGGTGAGGTCGTACCAGTTCTTGCCGGTGGCTTCGTCCGTCCAGTTGCGCAGTTCCTCGATGAAGATGGCGTCGGCGCGGCGCAGCAGGTCGGCGTATTCCTTCTTGACTTCACCCAGGATGCGCACGCCCAGGCCCGGGCCCGGGAAGGGGTGGCGGTAGACCATTTCACGCGGCAGGCCCAGGGCCACGCCGAGTTCGCGCACTTCGTCCTTGAACAGGTCGCGCAGGGGCTCGAGCAGCTTCAGGCCCAGTTGTTCGGGCAGGCCGCCGACGTTGTGGTGGCTCTTGATGGTGACGGCCTTCTTGCTCTTGGCGCCGCCCGACTCGATGACGTCGGGGTAGATGGTGCCCTGGGCCAGGAAGGTGGCGCCCTTGTGGCCACCGTCGCCAGCTTTCAGCTTGGCGGCCTCGGCCTTGAAGACGTCCACGAACAGGCCGCCGATGATCTTGCGCTTGGCCTCGGGCTCGCTGACGCCGGCCAGCTTGCCCAGGAACAGGTCGCTGGCGTCCACGCGGATGACCTTGGCGTGCAGCTTGCCTTCGAACATTTCCATGACCATGTCGCCTTCGTTCAGGCGCAGCAGGCCGTGGTCCACGAAGACGCAGGTCAGCTGGTCGCCGATGGCGCGGTGGATCAGGGCTGCAGCCACGGACGAATCCACGCCGCCCGACAGGCCGAGGATGACTTCCTCGTCACCCACCTGCTCGCGAATTTTGGCGACGGCTTCCTCGATGTAGTCGCCCATGATCCAGTCGGCATTCGCCGCGCAGATCTCGCGCACGAAGCGGTTGAGCAGGGCCGCGCCCTGCACGGTGTGCGTGACTTCGGGGTGGAACTGGACGGCGTAGAAGCGGCGCGCCTCGTCGGCCATGCCGGCGATGGGGCAGGACGGCGTGGAGGCCATGACCTTGAAGCCCGGGGGCAGCTCGGTGACCTTGTCGCCGTGGCTCATCCAGACCTTGAGCATGCCGTGGCCTTCGGCCGTGGCGAAGTCCTCGATGCCCTTGAGCAGTTCGGTGTGGCCATGGGCGCGCACTTCGGCGTAGCCGAATTCGCGGGTGTGCGAGCCTTCGACCTTGCCGCCCAGCTGGGTGGCCATGGTCTGCATGCCGTAGCAGATGCCCAGCACGGGAATGCCCAGCTCGAACACGGCGTCGGGGGCGCGGTCGTCCACTTCGTAGACGCTGGCGTGGCTGCCCGACAGGATCACGCCCTTGAGGCGGCCGTCGGCGGCGAATTCGCGCACCCAGTCGCTGCTGACGTCGCAGGGGTGGACTTCGCAGTAGACATGGGCTTCGCGCACGCGGCGGGCGATCAGCTGGGTGACTTGGGAGCCGAAGTCAAGAATGAGGATCTTGTCGTGTTGCATGGTCATCTCAGGCAAAGGTGATGGGAGGGGATCAGAAATCTTCAGGGGCCAGCAGCGCCAGCCCGCGCTTGCGGGCGGCGGCGGCCTGGGCCGCGTCAAAGGTGGCCAGCGGCAGGCGCAGCGACTGGGCCAGCCACAGGTAGGCCGCGTCATAGACCGGCAGGCGGGTGTCCAGCGCCACGTCGAGCACGGCCTTGTGCTGGGCGGGTGCCAGCTCGTGCAGCTCCACGCGGTGGCGGATGGCCTCGAGCACGCCCCACAGGCCTTCGACCGAGCTGTGCGGAATGCGGCCGCCGTGCACGCCCGAGGCGATCAGGTTGCCGCACTCCCACTGCCAGAGGTTGGGCGCCTGCGGGTCCACTTCGTGGCGGCGGATGCGGGTATACAGGCGCTGGGTGTGCACGCTGGCGGCATCGGGCAGCAGCCAGGCGGCGGTGACGGAGGCATCAAGCACGAAGGAGGTCATGCCTGGCTCCGGCCTGCGTGGCGCAGTCGGGTAGTGGAGTTCGGCGCCTGTGCCGACTGTGCCGGCTGGGCCGGCTGGGCCGGCCGCACCGTGGCCTGCAGCGCCTGCATCTGCTCCAGCTCGCGGGCGATCTGCTCGTCGGTGATCACGGGGCGGCGGCGCACCGGCAGCATGCGCACCACTTCCTTGCCGTGGCGGGTGATGCGCACTTCCTCGCCCTGCTCGACAAGTTCGATCAGGGCGGAGAAACGGGTCTTGGCTTCGTAGATACCGACAGATTGCATGGCGGGGCTGAAAACAAAAGCAGGCCTGGTGTCCGGCCTGGCCCGAATTCTATCATTCTGGCCAGAATTTCCAAAAATTCAGACCAGAACCATGCGGATATTCGCGGGCCTTGCCTCGGGGGGGCTGTCGGTGAACGCCACTCAGCGCTGTTCGCGCACGAAGCCGACAAACCGCGCCAGCGCGGGCGACATGGCTCCGGCCGGCCAGGCCAGGCTGGTCTCGCAGACCGGCAGGGCAACGGGTTTGCTGCCTGCACGGGCGCTGGCGAAAACCGCCTCGCGGTAGACCACGCCGGGCCTGCAGAACTGCATCACGCTGGCGGGCACCCAGGCCAGGCCGATACCGCCCCAGACCAGGTTCACGATGGTCTGCATCTGTATCGCCTGCTGCGCGATGCGCGGCACATGTCCGTGCCGTCGGTACAGATCCGTCACCGCGTCATGGAGCGAGGGCATGATGCGGCGCGGAAAGATCACCAGCGGCTGCTCCAGCACTTCGTCGAGCATCAGCCGGTCCGCACCGGCAAGCGCATGCTGCTGCGGCAGGGCCAGCACCATGGCTTCCCGTCCCACGGCCAGGCGCTCCAGGCCGGCCGGCGCATGCCCGGGGGCATGCAGCATCAGCCCGGCATCAATCTGCCCGCGCTCGAAGGCTTCCATCTGCACATCGCTGGTGGCCTCGACCAGCTCCAGCGCCACACCTGGCGTGCCTGCCACGAAGTCCCGCACCCACAGCGGCAGCCGGGTGAAGCCGATGGTGGAGACAAAGGCCAGCCGCACGCGCCCCACTTCTCCCGCTGCCGCAGCCCGCGCAATCCCCGGCAGCGCCGCCGCCCGCGCCAGAAGCTCACGCACCTGCGGCACAAGCGCCTCGCCGGCCGGCGTCAGGGCGACATGGCGGCTTGAGCGCTCGAACAGCGCCACGTCCAGGCTGCGCTCCAGCTGGGCGATGGCCTGGGTGAGCGGCGGCTGCGTCATGTGCAGGCGCGATGCGGCGCGGCCGAAGTGCAGCTCGTCCGCCACGGCCAGGAATTGCCGCCAGACGCGCAGATCAATGGGGGGCTCATTCATATGCCCAGCATATCAATCATGCCGATGAATAGGATTGGATCAGATGAATCAGTCGGCCCATACTCATCCAACCCCCACAACGAGAGACATGCCATGACCCCGCCGAACCAGATCAACCGCCGAAGCGCCCACATCACCGAAGGCAAGGCGCGCGCAGCCAACCGCTCCATGTTCTACGGCATGGGCTACAAGGAAGAGGATTTCAAGAAGCCCATGGTCGGCGTGGCCAACGGCCACAGCACGATCACGCCGTGCAACTCCGGCTTGCAAAGGCTGGCGGACGCGGCCATCGCAGGCATCGAGGAGGCCGGCGGCAACGCGCAGGTGTTCGGCACGCCGACCATCTCGGACGGCATGTCCATGGGCACGGAAGGCATGAAGTACTCGCTGGTCAGCCGCGAGGTGATCGCCGACTGCATAGAGACCTGCGTGGGCGGCCAGTGGATGGATGGCGTGCTGGTGGTCGGCGGCTGCGACAAGAACATGCCGGGCGGCATGATGGGCATGCTGCGCGCCAATGTGCCGGCCATCTATGTCTACGGCGGCACCATCCTGCCCGGCAGGTGGAAAGGCCGGGACCTGAACATCGTCAGCGTGTTCGAGGCCGTCGGCGAGAACGCCGCGGGAAAGATCAGCGACCAGGAGCTCAAGGACATCGAGCAGCACGCCATTCCCGGCACGGGCTCGTGCGGCGGCATGTACACCGCCAACACCATGTCCAGCGCGTTCGAGGCGCTGGGCATGAGCCTGCCCTACTCCTCCACCATGGCCAATCCCCATGATGAAAAGGAGAACTCGGCCAAGGAATCCGCCAGGGTGCTGATCGAGGCCATCAAGATGGACCTCAAGCCGCGCGACATCGTGACGCGCAAGTCCATCGAGAACGCGGTCTCGGTGATCATGGCGACCGGAGGCTCCACCAATGCCGTGCTGCACTTTCTCGCGATCGCCCATGCGGCCGGCGTGCCCTGGTCCATCGACGACTTCGAGCGCATCCGCCAGCGGGTGCCGGTGCTGTGCGATCTCAAGCCCAGCGGCAGATACCTGGCGGTGGACCTGCATCAGGCGGGCGGCATCCCGCAGGTGATGAAGATCCTGCTGAATGCGGGCCTGCTGCACGGCGACTGCATCACCATCTCGGGCAAGACCATCGCCGAGACCCTGGCCGGCGTGCCTGACGAACCGCCCAACCCCCAGGTCATCCGCCCCCTCTCGGATGCGCTCTACCCGCAGGGCCACCTGGCCATCCTCAAGGGCAACCTGAGCCCGGAAGGTGCGGTGGCCAAGATCACGGGCCTGAAGAACCCGGTCATCACCGGCCCGGCACGCGTGTTCAACGATGAGCAATCGGCACTGGCGGCCATCCTCGACGGCAGGATACAGGCCGGCGACGTGATGGTGCTGCGCTACCTGGGCCCCAAGGGCGGCCCCGGCATGCCGGAAATGCTGGCCCCCACGGGCGCCCTGATCGGCGCCGGCCTGGGCGAGAGCGTGGGCCTGATCACCGATGGCCGCTTCTCCGGCGGCACCTGGGGCATGGTGGTCGGCCACGTGGCGCCGGAAGCGGCCGTGGGCGGCACCATCGCGCTGGTGCACGAGGGCGACTCGATCACCATCGACGCGCACGCATTGCAGCTGCAGCTGAACGTGCCCGAAGACGTGCTCGCCCAGCGCCGTGCGGCATGGAAGGCCCCCGCGCCACGCTACACGCGGGGCGTGCAGGCCAAGTTCGCGTTCAACGCATCGAGCGCCAGCTCGGGCGCGGTGCTGGACAACTTCGCCATTTGAGCGTCGTCATCTGAGCTTCACCATCTGAGCTTCGTGAGCGCACGAAAAAAAGAGGTCCGGGCAGCGGCTGCCCGGACCTCTTTTCCATCTCGCGCCAAGGCGCTGGACCTGGATCAGTCGGCGCGGTAGTTGGGCGCTTCCTTGGTGATCTGCACATCATGCACGTGCGATTCACGGATGCCTGCGGCGGTGATCTCCACGAACTCGGCCGTGTTGTTCATCTCTTCGATGGTGGCGCAGCCGCAGTAGCCCATGGCAGCGCGCACGCCGCCGGCCATCTGGTAGACGATGGAGACCATGGAGCCCTTGTAGGGCACGCGGCCTTCGATGCCTTCGGGCACGAGCTTGTCGGCGTTGGGATTGCCGGTGCTCGATTCCTGGAAGTAGCGGTCGGCCGAGCCCTGCTGCATGGCGCCGATGGAGCCCATGCCGCGATAGCTCTTGTACGAACGGCCCTGGTACAGGATGACTTCGCCCGGAGCCTCTTCGGTGCCGGCGAACATGCCGCCCATCATGATGGTCGAGGCGCCAGCGGCCAGGGCCTTGGCGATGTCGCCCGAGAAGCGGATGCCGCCGTCGGCGATCAGCGGCACGCCCGTGCCTTGCAGGGCCTGGGCCACGCTGTCGATGGCCATGATCTGGGGCACGCCCACACCGGCGACGATGCGCGTGGTGCAGATGGAGCCGGGGCCGATGCCGACCTTCACGGCGTCGGCGCCTGCCTCGGCCAGTGCCAGCGCAGCGGCGCCGGTGGCGATGTTGCCGCCGATGACGTCCACCTGCGGGTAGTTCTGCTTGACCCAGCGCACGCGGTCGATCACGCCCTTGCTGTGGCCGTGGGCCGTGTCCACCACCAGTGCATCGACGCCGGCCTTGACCAGCAGCTCCACGCGCTGCTCGGTGCCCTCGCCCACGCCCACGGCGGCGGCCACGCGCAGGCGGCCTGCGCTGTCACGCGCTGCGTTGGGGAAGGTGGTCTGCTTGGTGATGTCCTTGACGGTGATCAGGCCCTTGAGTTCAAAGGCGTCGTTCACGACCAGGATGCGTTCGAGCTTGTGCTTGTTGAGCAGGGCCTTGGCTTCCACGGGCGTGGTGCCGTCCTTCTCGTTGACGGTGATCAGGCGCTCGCGCGGCGTCATGATCTGGCTGACCTTGACGTCGTAGCGGGTCTCGAAGCGCAGGTCGCGGCTGGTGACGATGCCCACCACCTTGCCGCCGTCGCAGACGGGAAAGCCCGAGATGCCGAGGTTCTCGGACAGCTGCAGCACCTGCAGCACGGTGTGCTCGGGGGTGATGACCACGGGGTCGTGCACCACGCCGGATTCGTGGCGCTTGACCTTGGACACTTCGGCGGCCTGCTGCTCGGCCGTCATGTTCTTGTGGATGACGCCGATACCGCCCTCTTGCGCGATGGCAATGGCCAGACGCGCCTCGGTCACGGTGTCCATGGCGGCGGACACAAGGGGAATGTTCAGGGAGATGTTGCGCGAAAAGCGCGTCTTGAGCGAAGTGTCCTTGGGCAGGACCTGGGAGAAAGCGGGGACCAGAAGGACGTCGTCGAAGGTCAGGGCTTTACCGAGAAGGCGCATGTGAGAGCTCCAAAAGAAGGATTGTACCCGTGCGCCGGATCACAATGTATGCTGTAGGCCATTCGGCCCGATCCCCAACTCACCATGCACGCCATCAAGCTTGTTTTGCTAGTCACGCTTGCCGCCTGTTCGCTGCCCGCAGCCGCCCAGTGGCAATGGGTCGACGCCACAGGCCGCAAGGTCTTCAGCGACCGCGCACCGCCTCCTGACATTCCCGCCAAGAACATCCTGCGCCAGCCTGGCGGCAGCACACCGCCGCCTGCCGCCGCGCCCTCCGCCGCTGCGGCAGCTGCGGATGCAGGCACGGCGCCTGCGGCGGACGCCGCGGCACCGGCAGCACCTGCCGCAGCCGCCAAGGACACCAAGCCCGCAGGCACCGACAAGGCCCTGGAAGAACAAAAGCGCAAGGCCGAAGCCCAGGAGGCCGCCAAGGCCAAGGCGGAAAAGGAACGGATTGCCAAGCAGCGCCAGGACAACTGCGCACGCGCCAAGCAGTCCAAGACCGCGCTGTCTTCGGGCCGCCTGCTGGGCTACACGAATGAGCAGGGCGAGCGCGGCTTCATGGACGACGCCACGCGCGATGCGGAACTCAAGCGCGCCGACGCCATCATCGCCTCCGATTGCGGCGCAATGCGCTGATCGCCGAATCCGGGCCGGCTCAGTAGCCGGCCTTGGCTCCAGGCCTCTGGCGCTGGAACAGCCCCGTGGCCCGAGCGCCCTGGCGTGCGAAACGCTCGCGGCGCGCCACCTTGGGGTCCACGGTCAAGGGCCGGTACAGCTCCACTCGGTCACCGTCGCGCAGGGCTTGCGTCAAAGGCGCGCCGCGGCCCCACAGGCCTGCCGGCCCGGCCTGCGCAAAGCCCAGCGCCTGCCAGCCGCCCGCCGCCGCCACCGCATCGGCAATCGTGGCACCGGCCGGCAATTGCAGAAACAGCTCGACGACTTCGCCGGCGCGCGCACTGCAGGCCAGCGTGATGCGCACAGCGGGCTGGGCCTCAGCCATAGACCTGCTCGGCACGCTTGATGAAGGCATCGACCATGGAGCCTGCAATGCGGTCGAACACCGGGCCGACCACGGCGGCCAGGGCCATGTTGTCGAAACCGTAGTCCAGTTGCAGTTCGACACGGCAGGCGCGCTGCGATCCGTCGCCCACGGGGCGGAACATCCAGTGGCCCTCCAGCCGCGAGAACGGCCCCTTGATCAGGCGGATGCTGACCTGGCGCCCGCCATCGTCGAGCACGCTGTGCGTGTTGCGCGTGACGAAGGACTTGCGCATGCCGCCGAATGCAATGCCCACCTCGGCCGTCATGCCCTGCTCGTCCTGCTCCAGCACCCTGGCCTGATCGCACCAGGGAAGGAAGTCGGCATAGTGGGCCACGTCCGTCACCAGGGCAAACATTTCTTGGGGGCTGTACCAGATCAGGACGGACTTGTTGACTTTTTTCATGAATGGGGCGGGCTGCACGGCATGCAAAACACCGGCAGCGCCGCCATGGCACAGCCGGCTGTCACAATGACGGCAAGGCGAAACTAAAATCCCGCACGGCGGGAAGACGGCAATCCAGTATTGTAGGGAGACCTTTCATCTCCAGGTTTTCGCCGCATCTATTACTCCATGGCCAAGAAACCTGAAACACAGTCGCGCATCGCCGACAACAAAAAAGCCGCATTCAACTACTTCTTCGAGGAACGCTTCGAGGCCGGCATCGTGCTGCACGGCTGGGAAGTGAAGGCACTGCGCAGCGGCAAGGTGCAGTTGACGGACGGCTACGTCATCGTCAAGGACGGCGAGCTGTTCCTGCTCGGCTGCCAGATCAACCCGCTCAAGACCGCCTCCACCCACGTCAACCCCGACGCGGCGCGTATCAAGAAACTGCTGCTCAAGAAGGACGACATCCTGCGCCTGATCGGCAAGGTGGAGCAAAAGGGCTTTACCCTGGTGCCCATCAACCTTCACTGGAAGAACGGCTATGTCAAATGCGACATTGCCCTGGCCAAGGGCAAGGCCGAGCACGACAAGCGCGACGTGATCAAGGACCGCGAAGGCAAGCGCGAGGTCGAGCGCGCCATGAAGAGCTTCAACCGTTGACGGGCATCCGCAGCTTTTTTTGCACTGCTGCGGAATAAACCGGCACGGCCCAGTGTTCATTGCAGTGTCCGGCCGCAATTTCGCGCGCCGGCAAGCACCGGAGACAGCGATGAAGAAGCTCGGCATGAAACTTGGTACCTGTGCCTTCACGGCAGCCCTGACATTGGCCCTGGCAGGCTGCTATTCCGCGCCTGCGGCCAACGCCTCTGGCCAGACGCCGCCCAGTGCGGTCAGCGTGCAAAACGGCATTCTGGTCGGCGCCAACGGCATGACGCTCTATACCTTCGACAAGGACACGGCCGGCAGTGGCAAGTCCGTCTGCAATGGCCCCTGCGCGACCAACTGGCCGCCCCTGATGGGCAAGCAGGCGCCCTCTGGCGGCAACTACAGCGTGATCCAGCGCGACGATGGCAGCAGCCAGATCGCCTACAAGGGCAAGCCCCTGTACTACTGGGTGAAGGACGGCAAGGCCGGCGATACCACGGGCGACGGCGTCATGGGCGTCTGGCATACCGCACGCCCCTGAGTCCGGCCCCCTGCGCGATCGGACCTGCCCATGGACCGCAGCCAGATCCTGGAGCACCTGCCCGGCCTGCGCCGCTACGCGCGGCTGCTGGCAGGCGATGCCTGGGCAGCCGACGACCTGGTGCAGGACACGCTGGAACGCGCCTGCCGCAAATGGCTGCTGTGGCGCTCCGATGGCGATCTGCGCGCCTGGCTGTTCACCCTGATGCACAACCTCTACCTGAACCAGCGGCGCTCTGCCGCACGAGGGCAGTGGCTGGACATCGACAGCCTGTCCGAGTCCCTGGCAGCGCCCGAGGACAGCAGCGACGCTGCCCTGGACCTGGAGCGCTGCCTGCAGCGCCTGCCCGCCGAGCAGCGGGCCGTGCTGCTGCTGGTCAGCGTGGAGGACATGAGCTATGCCGACACGGCGCGCGTGCTGCAGCTGCCCCTGGGCACCGTGATGTCGCGCCTGTCGCGCGCACGCTCCCGGTTGCGCGAGCTGATGGAGGCACCGCCCGCAGCTTCGCCCGCCCAGACTGCTGCACCCCAAGCCGCAGCCCCGTCGCTGCGCCGGCTCAAATGACGAGGCCGCCATGACTGCCCCCGCCCCCACCTCCCCCTCCTCCTGTGTCTCGGCTGCCACGGCCACCCCCGACGAGCAGCTGCATGCCCTGGTCGATGACCGCCTGCCGGCCCCACAGGCACAGGCGCTGCGCGAGCAGCTGGATGCAGACAGCGCAGCACGCGTGGAGCAATGGCAGCGCCAGCGGCAGCTGCTGCGCGCCCTGCACGGCGCCCGCAGCGAACCGCCCATGCCCGATGAAATGCGCGCCGCCGCCGAGCAGCTGCAGGGCCTGCAACAGCGCCAGCAGCAATGGTGGCGCTGGGGCGGCATGGCCGCAGGCTGGCTGCTGGCCTTCGGCCTGGGCTGGCTGGTGCACGGGCAGCAGGCAGCGCCTGCGGCACCCTCAACGGCGGACACGCTGGCCGCTGCCGCACCTGCCCGCTTCGCCCATCAGGCAGCAGTCGCCCACGCGGTCTACCAGCCCGAGCAGCGCCACCCGGTCGAGGTCGAGGCAGCGCAACAGGCCCATTTGCTGCAATGGCTTTCCAAGCGCCTGGGCCGGCCGCTGAAGCTGCCAGCCCTCACGGAACTGGGCTATGAGCTGGTGGGCGGCCGGCTGCTGCCCGGCGACAGCGGCGCACGCGCCCAGTTCATGTACCAGGATGCGGCCGGCGAGCGCATCACCCTGTATCTGGGCGCGCTGGAGGACCCGGCCACGCGTGGCGAGACCGCCTTTCGCTTCAGCAGCGACGGCCCCGTGCCCAGCTTCTACTGGGTGGACCAGGGCTTTGGCTATGCGCTCAGCGGCGCCCTGCCGCGCAACCGGCTGCTGCAGCTGGCCACGGCCGTGCACCAGCAGCTTTGAAGCCTGGGGCCACGGCTACCAGGGCAGCGGCGCCGCCTCGCCGTTGCCATGTTCGCCGTAGTACAGCGAGGGCAGGAAGCGCGACAGGTAGGTGAACTCCGTGTAGCAGTGGCGCAGCAGGCCCAGGCCCAGAGCGTCGGGCAGCTCGGCCGCCGGGTCCGTGCAGGACTGCCCCAGCAGGAAGCGGCTGCGCAGCACGCAGCCAAAGGGCGTATCGCGCGCCAGGTGCACCATCTGCCCGTCCATCGGGTCCCCGCTGGCATCCAACTGCACATGCTCGCCAAAGCCGATGCGTGCATAGACGGCGGCCGATGCGCGTTTTTCGGCAAAGGCCAGCTCCAGCTGCGCAGGGTCGAACAGCTCGCGCGGATCATGGAACTTGAGCCTGGCCGCCACGGGCGGAATATCGGCCAGAGACTCCACGGCCTCGATGGAGGCGCCTATGTAGCTCTCGCCCTTCTTCCATTGAGCATCCCAGCCGCGATGTGCGATGTGGTCATGCGGATGCCACCACTTGATGTGCTGCGTGGTCTCGAAGAACTTGAACCACCAGTCCAGCATGCGGCCGCTGCAGCCGTGCAGGTCGGTGCGGCAGGCCACCACCAGACAGCCGCTGGGCAGGCGCTGGATTCCCGTCTCCAGCCGCAGCGGCGTGATGTGCAGCAGCTCGTCGATGCGGGAAATGTCGGGCTCGAAGGCATGGGAGTTCATGGGTGTTTTCCGTTCCTGGGTTGATGAGGAAAAGCCATCTTATATTAAAGAAACGAACAACGTTTCCAAACAATCGGATAATCCCAGCCGGGTAACAAAATGCTGCACAACCAGGCACGACCCTGCACAACACCGAACGGAACGACAAGAAATCCAATGGAATCCGAAATCACTCCTGCGGCCCCCAGGCCGCGCGGGCGGCCGGCCCGGCCCGAGCACGAGGCCAACGATGCCGCCCTGGCCGCCGCCACCTGGCTCTTGCTCAACGAAGGCTATGCCGCCACCACCATGGAAGCCGTGGCCAAGCGCGCGGGGCTGGCCAAGAAAACGCTCTACCGCTTTGCCGCCAACCGTGAGGATCTGGTGGCCCTGGTGGTGCGCAGCTGGACAGACGGTTTCCGCCCCGCCCTGTCGGCCGATGCGCAGTCGGCCTCAGAGGTGGCTCCGGCGCTGGCCGAGATCCTGCGCGTGATTGCCGCGCGCGTGCTGTCGGCCGAGGCGGTGGGGATGTTCCGCCTGCTCACCACCGATTTCCCCGCCAAGCCCGAGTTGCTGGAGGTCTACCAGCGCAACGGCATAGAGCGCGGCCGCGGCATGCTGGTGGACTGGCTGCGGCGCCAGTGCGCGAAGGGGTTGCTCAGGGCAGAGCAGCCCGACGTCATCTGCGACCTGTTGCTGTCCATGACCATTGCCGAGCCGCTGCGGCAGATGGCCCTGGGCCTGACGCCGCCCGTGCCCGAATGGGATCCGGGCCCGCGCATTGACGACGCGGTACGGCTGCTGGCAGGCCATTCCTGCCGCATGGAGCCCGCTGATTGCTAAACCGAAAAAAAGGCCATCCGGCGCGGTGCCGGATAGCCTTTTGAACCCTTGGAGGTTTGAGCAACCGCCGCGCGATCAGTCCAGCGCCGCCAGCGGGTGCGAGTGCACTGGCCAGGGGCTGTCGAAGAAGGCACGCCATTGCGCGTCCTGCACGTCTTCGATGCGCGCGGGGTTCCAGCGCGGTTGGTGGTCCTTGTCCACGGCCAGGGCGCGAATGCCTTCGATGGTCTCGCTCTGGCCGGGGCGCAGGTAAAAGCAGTGGCGCACCATGTCGCGCTCCATGCGCAGGTCCTGGGCCAGCGTCATGCCGCGCGCGCGGCGAATCTGCTCCAGCACCACGTGCAGCATCAGCGGCGAGCGCTTGCGCAGCGTGGCTGCCGTGTGCTGCGCCCACTCGCCATCCGCCGCTTCCAGTGCCTGCACCATGGCAGCCACCGTGGGCAGGGCGAACACGCGGTCGATCTCGGCGCGGGGCTGGGCCGCTGGCTTGGCCGGGGCCGTGAACTTCGACTTCACCAGCGCCTCGACGGCCGCTGCATCGGCAAAGCTGCCGGCGGCCAGGGCGTCCCACAGCGCAGGCTGCTGGTCCGAGGGCAGATAGCCATCGGCCAGGCCGAAGTCCAGCGCGTCGGCCGCGCCGATCACGTCGCCCGTCAGCGCCAGCCACTCACCCGCGTGACCGGGGCAGCGCGATAGGAAGTAGCCGCCACCCACATCGGGGAACAGGCCGATGGCCGTCTCGGGCATGGCCATCTTGGTACGCTCGGTGACGATGCGCAGCGTGCCGCCCTGGCTGATGCCCATGCCGCCGCCCATGACGATGCCGTCCATGAAGGCGATGTAGGGCTTGCCGAAGGTGTGGATCAGGTGGTTGAGCGCGTACTCCTCGGTGAAGAAGTCCTCCAGCTGGGGATTGCCCGTGCTGCCTGCGCCGTGCAGAAAACGGATGTCGCCGCCCGCGCAGAAGGCGCCGAAGGCCCCTTCCTTGCCCATGCCGCGGATGGCCACGGCCAGCACCTGATCGTCCTTTTGCCAGGCCAGCA
The DNA here is from genome assembly GCF_050907895.1 of Delftia sp. 11MD. Taxonomy (NCBI): domain Bacteria; kingdom Pseudomonadati; phylum Pseudomonadota; class Betaproteobacteria; order Burkholderiales; family Comamonadaceae; genus Delftia; species Delftia sp. 11MD. The sequence goes on from NZ_CP194333.1 coordinate 3,927,234, forward strand.
GGGTGGCCAGCAGATCGCGCACCATGCCCAGCGACAGCGCGTTCAGCGCCTTGGCCCGGTTCAAGGTGATCATGCCCATGCGGCCCCGCACTTCGCTGAGGACTTCGCCGGCAGCTCCCGTCATATCTTGCTCCTTGTTGCTATGCATGCCCTGCCCCGGCAGCCCGGGGCAATGAGCCGCAACCATAGCTGAAAAACCGCGCCCACCCCTGACAAACAGGTGCCAATTTGCGCAAGTGCACGACAGGGCGGGCAGCCGCCGCGCACCGCAGCGCACTCAGTCCAGAGAGACGCCCGTGCTCTTGACCACGCCGGCCCAGCGCTTGATCTCGCTGCGGATGTAGGCGCCGTATTCCTCGGGCGTGGAGCCCAGGCCTTCGGCGCCCTGCAGCTGCAGCTTCTCGACCACGCCCGGGTCCTTGAGCGCGCGCATCAGCTCCTGGTTGAGCCGCTGGATGATGGCGGCCGGCGTTTTGGCCGGCACCATCACGCCCTGCCAGGCCCCGGCCTCGAAGCCGGACATGCCGCTTTCGGCCAGCGTGGGTGCATCGGGGAAGTTGGGCAGGCGCTTGGAGGAACTCACGGCCAGCAGCTTGAGCCGACCCTCCTTGATGAAGGGTGCGACGGAGTTGATGGTGTCCGTCATGAAGTCGATCTGTCCGGCCACCAGATCCACGTCGGCCGGCGCGCTGCCCTTGTAGGGCACGTGGCTGGCCTCGATCTGGTAGTGCTGCACGACCTGGAAGGCCGCCAGGTGCGTGACATTGCCGTTGCCGGCCGAACCATAGGACAGCTGGCCCGCCTTGTCCCTGGCATGGCGCACGAACTCCTGCACGTTCTTCACCGGCAGCTTGGGGTTGACCACCAGGCCCAGCGGCACCACGGCCGTCAGCGCCACAGGCATCAGGTCCTTGTTCACGTCGTAGCTCATCTTCTTGTAGAGCGACGGGCTCAGCGCAATGGACGAGGTGTTGTAGAGCACGGTGTAGCCATCGGGCGCGGCCTTGGCCACCAGGGCGTTGCCGATGTTGCCGTTGGCGCCGGGCCGGTTGTCCACGATCACGGTCTGGCCCAGTTGCTGGCCGACCTGCTGGGCCAGCACGCGCGCCACCAGGTCGGTGGGCCCGCCCGGCGGGAAAGGCACGACCAGCGTGATGGGCTTGCTGGGCCAGGGCTGCTGTGCCAGGGCCGCTCCCGGCACTGCCGCTGCGGCTGCCATGCAGGCCGCCACGGCGGCCAGCACCCTGCGCCGCCCTTGTCTGCCCGCGGCCTTGTTGCCTTTCTTGTCCATGCTGTTGTCTCCTGGTGTCGTTATGGGAATTCTTTTGTCCGTCTAGCTGCGTCCGGCCAGCAGGCGCACGGCCGTGTACTCCATGACCTTGTGGTGGCCCTGGTTGAAGACCTCGATGCGCGAGGTGACGACGGCGCGGTTGCCCTTGGAGGTGGGCTTGATGGCGGTGACTTCGACCAGGGCCTCGATGGTGTCGCCCACCAGCACGGGGCCGAGGATCTTCTGGTGCAGCTCCAGCATGGCCAGGCCCGTGCCCTGGATCATGCTTTGCAGGATGAAGCCTTCGATCAGCGTATAGGTCAGCGCGCCCGGTACGGGACGGCCTGCGATGGCGCCGCCGTCATAGCCGTCCTCGATGAAGATGGCCTCCAGCATGCCGGTGACGTTGATGAAGGCGACCAGGTCGGATTCGGTCACGGTGCGGCGGAAGGTGCGCAGCTGCTGGCCAACCTGCAGGTCCTGCCAGAAAAAGCCCTGGCCCATGCGGGGCACGGCGTTCCAGGCGGGTGCGGAGGCGGCGGGCGGGGGAGTGATGTCTGCAGTCATTTCAAATCTCCTGTTGCGGGGTATTCAGGCCCGCAATGCGCTCGGCGCTCCAGCCCGCCTGGGCCAGCAGCGCCACTGTGTGCTCGCCCAGGCGCGGCGGCATGCCCATGGGGGCCTGCCGGCCATCCATGCGCACGGAGGAGCGAGGCAGGTGCACGGTGCCCATGGCGGCGTCGTGCAGCGGCACGAAGAACTCCGTGGCCTGCAGGTGTGGATCGGCAGGCAGATCGTCCATGCGTGCCACCGGGGCGGCAGGAATCTCCAGGCGCTGGCAGGTATCGAGCCAGTGCTGGGTGCCGTGCAGGGCCACATGCTCGCCTGCGGTCTCCAGCAGCTCGGCAATGTGGGCCGTGCGGCTGGCCTGGCTGGCAAAGCGCGCATCCAGGGCCAGCTGCGGCTGGCCCACGGCGGCGAAGAAGCGCTGCCAGTGCGCATCGGTGTACGGCATCATGCAGACGTGGCCGTCCAGCGTTCGGTAGGGCTTGCGCCAGGGCGCCATCACGCGCGGGTAGCCAGCGCCGCTGAGCGCGGGGCTGAAGTGCATGCCGTAGAAATGCTCGACCAGGTTGAAGCCCACCATGGTCTCGTACATGGGCACTTCCACAAAGCAGCCGTGGCCGCTGCGCTCGCGCTGGAACAGCGCCGCCAGCACGGCATGCGCGGCCACCAGGGCGCAGGTCTTGTCGGCCGCGATGGTGGGCAGGTAGCGCGCCTCGCCCGTCTGGCGCTCCATCAGGTCGGCCAGGCCGCTCATGCCCTGGATGACGTCGTCGTAGGCGGGCATGCCTGCATAGGGGCCGTCCTCGCCAAAGCCATGCAGGCCTGCGTAGACCAGGCGCGGATAGCGCTCGCGCAGCGTGTCGGGGTCCAGGCCCAGCGGGGCCAGCTTCTGCGGGCGCATGCTGTGCATGAACACATCGGCCGTGGCCAGCAGCGCATGCAGGGCCTGGCGCGCCTCGTCCTGCTTGAGATCGAGCACCACGCTCTTCTTGCTGCGGTTGGTGCCCATGAACATGGCCGCCATGCCGGGCTCCACGGCCGGGCCGGTGTGGCGCGTGGAGTCGCCGGCCGGCGGCTCGATCTTGATGACTTCGGCGCCATAGTCGGCCAGCACCTGGCTGGCCAGCGGCCCGAACACCACGCTGGACAGATCCAGCACCCGAATCCCTGTCAACGCAGCCTGCACTGTGGTCTCCATGTTGCTTCAGGGAGCCAGTATTTGATATCTTTGAAGTCGCGTCTAAGACTTAATTCAGCATTGCTGATACACGGTGGATATCAATGGACCTGCGCCAACTGCGTCACTTCGTCACCCTGGCCCGCACGCTCAACTACCGGCAGGCGGCCGAGCAGCTGCACATGTCGCAGCCGCCGCTGTCCCAATCCATCCGCCGGCTCGAAGACAGCCTGGGCGTGCAGCTGTTCCAGCGCGACCGCCGGGGCACGGAGCTGACCGAGGCAGGCCGGGCGGCCCTGGAAAGTGCCGAGCTGGCACTGCACCATGCGCGCCAGGTGCAGGAGGTCTCGCAGGCCACGGCCAGTGGCGAGCGCGGCCGGCTGCACATAGGCTTCATAGGCTCGGCCACGTTCTCGCTGATTCCACGGCTGGTGCAGGCCTTTCGCAGCGAATATCCGCTGATCGACCTGGTGCTGACCGAATCGACCACGCGCGAGATCTGCGCGCAGGTGGCCAGCGGCGATTTCGATGCCGGCCTGCTGCGCTACCCGGTGACGCAGGCCACCGAGCTGTCCATCACGCCCGTGGAAAAGGACGAACTGGTGGCCGTGCTGCCCGAAGGCAACCCGCTGCTGCAGCGGCCCGCCTTGCGGCTGCGGGATCTGGCCGACCAGCCCTTCATCAACTACCGTCCCAGCGAAGTGCCCGGCCTGCATGCGCTGGTGGTACTGGCCTGCCAGAACGCGGGCTTCATGCCCCAGGTCAAGCAGCATGCGGTGCAGGCCCAGACCCTGGTCAGCCTGGTGGGCGCGGGCCTGGGCGTGGCCCTGGTGCCGGCCGTCGTGGCCAAGGGCAGCACGCCGGGCGTGGTGTTCCGCACGCTGCAAGACGCCGGGACCCTGCCCTCCATCGGCCTGGCCCTGGCGCTCAACCCGCACCAGAGCGCAGCGGCCGGCCAGCGCCTGCGCGAATTGCTGCTGCGGCTGAATGCCTGACTGACGGCCTGGCGGACGGCGTGGCAGAAGCCGCCGCAGAAAAGACAAAGGCCGCGGATGCGGCCTTTGACAATCAGGGCGGCGAAGCCGGCTGGCTTGCGCGCGCCCTCGGCGCCACGGCGCTTATGCGCCTGCGCGCGAAGCGCGCTTGCGCTCGTTCTCGGACAGGTGGCGCTTGCGCACGCGGATGCTCTTGGGGGTGATTTCCACCAGCTCGTCGTCCTCGATGAATTCCACCGCGTATTCCAGCGACAGGTCGATCGGGGGCGTGATCTTGATGGCATCTTCCTTGCCGGACACGCGGAAGTTGGTCAGCTGCTTGGTACGCGTGGCGTTGACCACCAGGTCGTTGTCACGGCTGTGGATGCCGATGATCATGCCTTCGTACACGGGATCGTTGGCCTTGACGAACATGCGGCCACGGTCGTCCAGCTTGCCCAGGGCGTAGGTGAAGATTTCGCCTTCGTCCATGGAGATCAGCACACCGTTCTTGCGGCCGCCGATTTCGCCCTTGTGCGGCTCGTAGCTGTCGAAGATGTTGGAGATCAGGCCGGAACCACGGGTCAGGTTCAGGAATTCGTTGGTGAAGCCGATCAGGCCACGCGCAGGAATGCGGTATTCCAGGCGCACGCGGCCGCGGCCATCGGGTTCCATGTTGACCAGCTCGCCCTTGCGCTCGCCCAGGGCCTGCATCACGCCACCCTGGTGGCCTTCCTCGATGTCGGCCGTCACCAGCTCGATGGGCTCGTGGCGCACGCCGTCCACGTCGCGGTAGACCACGCGGGGCTTGGACACGGCCAGCTCGTAGCCTTCACGGCGCATTTCTTCCAGCAGGATGGTCAGGTGCAGTTCGCCGCGGCCCGACACTTCGAAGATGCCGTCTTCGTCGGTTTCCTTGACGCGCAGGGCCACGTTGGAACGCAGTTCCTTTTGCAGGCGGTCCCAGATCTGGCGGCTGGTCACGAACTTGCCTTCACGACCTGCCAGCGGCGAGGTGTTGACGCAGAAGTTCATGGTCAGCGTGGGCTCGTCGATCTTGAGCATCGGCAGCGGCTGGGGGTTCAGCGGGTCGGTCAGCGTGACGCCCATGCCCAGGTCGGCGATGCCGTTGACCAGCACGATGTCGCTGGGGCCGGCTTCGGTCACCTGCACGCGGTCGATGCCCTGGAACTTCAGCACCTGGTTGATGCGGCCCTTGTAGCTCTTGCCGTCAGGACCTTCCATGACCAGCACGTCGGTCGAAGGCTTGAGCGTGCCGGAGGTGATGCGGCCCACGCCGATGCGGCCCACGAAGGTGGAGTAGTCCAGCGCCGAGATCTGCATTTGCAGCGGAGCGGCGGGATCGCCCTTGACCGAAGGCACGTGCTTCAGGATGGTGTCGAACAGGGCCGACATGTCGGGGCCCCACTGCTCGCCCGGAGCGCCTTCTTCCAGCGAGGTCCAGCCGTTGATGCCCGAGGCGTACACCACGGGGAAGTCCAGCTGCTCGTCGGTGGCACCCAGCTTGTCGAACAGGTCGAACGCGGCGTTGACCACGTAGTCGGGACGCGCACCGGGCTTGTCCACCTTGTTGACCACGAGGATGGGCTTCAGGCCCAGGGCCAGTGCCTTCTTGGTCACGAAGCGCGTCTGGGGCATGGGGCCTTCCTGCGCGTCGATCAGCAGCACCACGCCGTCGACCATGGACAGGGCACGCTCCACTTCACCGCCGAAGTCCGCGTGGCCGGGTGTGTCGAGGATGTTGATGTGCGTGTCGTTCCAGCTCACGGCGCAGTTCTTGGCCAGAATGGTGATGCCACGCTCGCGTTCGATGGCGTTGTTGTCCATCACCGTGTCCACGACTTTCTCGTGTTCGGCGAAGGTTCCGGATTGGCGCAGCAGCTGGTCCACCATGGTGGTTTTGCCGTGGTCCACGTGGGCGATGATCGCGATATTGCGGATTTGTTTGCTCATAGTGTTTTCCCATTGCCGCTGCGTCATGGGCGCGGCGTGTCTTCCAAAATCTGTTGAATTTCCAGTGAACTGAGCAGGCGGGCGGGGATGAGTTCCCCACGCACCACACGCCCCACCCCCAGCAGAGCCTGGGGGTTTTCGCCATACACAGCCACCGCCTCGGCATCGGCCCAAGCGCCCTTGCGGGGCAGGCCCGTGAGAAAACGGGCCGCATCTTGCTCGCCCAGCGTGACAGCCGTGTGGCTGGCCAGCAAGGCATCGACAGGCTGCAACTGCTGCAGACGCTCGTCCTCGCCCATGGCGGCCAGCGCCTCCAGCGAGATACAGCGCTCGACACCCAGCCCGCCAGTGTCGATACGGCGCAGCGCGCGCAGGTGCGCGCCGCAGCCCAGGGCCTCTCCCACGTCCTCCGCCAGCGTGCGGATATAGGTGCCCTTGCTGCAGGTCACCAGCATCCGGATCGCCGGCTGGCCTTGGCTGTCTTGCGTCAGCGAAAGCTCCAGTGCGTGGATTGTCACTTCGCGCGCCGGACGCTCGACTTCGATGCCGGCACGCGCATATTCATAAAGAGCCTTGCCGTCCTTCTTGAGCGCGCTGTACATGGGCGGCACCTGGCGGATGGGGCCCGTGAACTGCGCCTGCACGGCGGCAAGCCGCTCGGCCGTGAGGGCGGCGGGATCGATGGCGCGCTCGCGCAGCACCTCGCCCTCGGCATCGGCCGTGGTCGTGGTCTGGCCCAGGCGCGCAATCGCCTCGTAGGTCTTGGCAGCTTCGAGCTGCAACTGGCTGAACTTGGTCGCCGCACCGAAGCACAGCGGCAGCACGCCGGTGGCCAACGGGTCCAGCGTGCCGGTGTGTCCGGCCTTTTCGGCGCGCAGCAACCACTTGACCTTCTGCAAGGCGTCGTTGCTGGACAGCTCCAGCGGTTTGTCGAGCAGCAACACCCCATGCACAGGGCGCCGCTGCACCCTTGTGCGTGGCGCGTTCATGGGGCTACTCTTCCTTCCCGCGCGAGGAGACGGCCTTGGCGATCAAGGCGTTCATGTCGGCCGCACGCTCGGTGGTGCGGTCGTAGATGAAGTGCAGCGTGGGCACGGTATGGATGTGCAGGCGCTTGAACAGGCCGTTGCGCAGGAAGCCTGCGGCCTGGTTCAGGGCGTCCTGCGTCTCCTGCGGATCGCCGATCAGCAGGCTGAAGTAGACCTTGGCGTGGGCATAGTCCGGAGTCACCTCCACGCTTTGCAGCGTCACCATGCCCACGCGCGGGTCCTTCAACTCGCGTGCGATCAGCTCCGCCAGATCCCGCTGGATCTGGTCGGAGACTTTGAAGCTGCGGTTCGGCGCAGCGGACTTGCGTGTTGCCATGTCGAATTACAGCGAGCGCGCGATTTCCTTGATCTCGAACACTTCGAGCACGTCGCCTTCGCGAATGTCGTTGTAGTTCTTGAGCTTGATACCGCACTCGAAGCCTTCCTTGACTTCCTTGACGTCGTCCTTCAGGCGCTTGAGCGATTCGATCTCGCCCGTGTAGATGACCACGTTCTCGCGCAGCAGGCGGAAATGCGCATTGCGCGTAACCTGGCCTTGCGTGATGTACGAGCCGGCCACGGTGCCGATCTTCGACGCCACGAACACGGTACGGATCTCGGCCATGCCGATGATCTCTTCCTTGCGCTCGGGAGCCAGCATGCCGGACATCGCTGCCTTCACCTCTTCGACGGCGTCGTAGATGATGTTGTAGTAGCGCAGGTCCACATCGTTGCTCTCGGCCGTCTTGCGCGCCTGGGCATCGGCCCGGACGTTGAAGCCGATGATGATGGCCTTGGAGGCCAGCGCCAGGTTCACGTCGGACTCGCTGATGCCGCCCACGCCCGAGTAGACCAGCTGCACGCGGATCTCTTCGGTGGAGAGCTTGAGCAGCGATGCGCCCAGTGCTTCCTGCGAGCCCTGCATGTCGGCCTTGACGATGATGGGCAGGGTCTGGACCTCGCCCGCACCCATTTCGGCGAACATGTTCTCGAGCTTGGCAGCCTGCTGGCGAGCCAGCTTGGTGTTGCGGAACTTGCCGGCGCGGTAGGTCGCGATTTCGCGAGCGCGGCGCTCGTCCTGCAGCACCATGAAGTCGTCGCCGGCCTGGGGCACGTCGGACAGACCCTGGATTTCCACCGGGATGGAGGGGCCAGCGGACTTGGTCTGCTTGCCGTCTTCGTCCAGCATGGCGCGCACGCGGCCGTAGGTCTGGCCTGCCAGCACCACGTCGCCCACCTTCAGCGTGCCGGACTGCACCAGCACCGTGGCCACGGGGCCGCGGCCCTTGTCCAGCTGCGCTTCGATGACCAGACCCTTGGCAGCGGCTTCCACGGGAGCGGTCAGCTCCAGCACTTCGGCCTGCAGCAGGACCTGTTCCAGCAGCTCGTCGATGCCCTGGCCGGTCTTGGACGACACGGCGATGAACGGGGACTCGCCGCCGTACTCTTCAGGCACCACCTGCTCGGCCACCAGGCCTTGCTTGACGCGGTCGAGGTTGGCATCGGGCTTGTCGGCCTTGGTGATGGCAACCACGATGGGCACACCCGCCGCCTTCGCGTGCTTGATGGCTTCCTTGGTCTGGGGCATCACGCCGTCGTCGGCAGCGCACACCAGGATGACGATGTCGGTGGCCTGTGCACCACGGGCACGCATGGCCGTGAAGGCCTCGTGGCCCGGGGTGTCCAGGAAGGTGACGATGCCGCGGGGCGTCGTCACATGGTAGGCACCGATGTGCTGGGTGATGCCGCCGGCTTCGCCCGACGCAACCTTGGTGCGGCGGATGTAGTCCAGCAGCGAGGTCTTGCCGTGGTCCACGTGGCCCATGACGGTGACCACGGGGGCGCGCGACTCCTGGGCAGCTTCCTGCTGGGACACTTCCTCGGCCGTGAAGGCTTCGGGATCGTCCAGCGCAGCGACCTTGGCGGTGTGGCCCATTTCCTCGACCACGATCATGGCGGTGTCCTGATCCAGGGGCTGGTTGATGGTGACCATCTGGCCCATCTTCATCAGCACCTTGATCAGCTCGGATGCCTTGACCGACATCTTGTGCGCCAGCTCGGCCACGGTGATGGTCTCGGGCACGTGCACTTCGATGGCGCGGAATTCCGTTGCCGCGCTCTGGTGCTGTCCGTCATTGCGGTCATTGCCACGACGGCCGCCACGCGGGCCGCCGCGCCAGTTGGAACGGCCGCCCACGCCACCGGAGCTGTCGCCACGGGTCTTGATTTCCTTCTTCTTGCCATCGCCGGCCCAGCTCGAGGAGAGCTTGGCGGACTTGACTTCCTTGCCGGCGCCGGCAGGCGCGCGCGCACCGGCTCCGCCGGCGGTCGTGCCAGCGGGCTTGTGCAGCGTGGTCTTCTTGGCATCGGCGGCAGCAGGCGCTGCAGGCTTTGCCACGGGCTTGGGCTCTTCGGGCTTCTTGGCCACGAGCACCTTCTTGGGCGCAGCCATCATGGCGCGAATGGCTTCGGCTTCGGCCAGCGCCTTGCGGCGGCGGTCTTCCAGATCCTTGGCGCGTTCGGCTTCCTCGGCCGCACGGGCCTTGGACTCTTCCTCGGCCTTGGCGCGTGCCGCGAGCTGGGCTTCAGCGCGCGCTATCTGGCCGGCAGCCTGCTCGCGCGAGGCTTCCTGCTTAGCGCGGTTGGCCTCGACAATCTTTGCGGCTTCGGCAGCCGCATAGGCGGCTGCGCGCTCTTCGGCTTCGCGCTCGCGCTGTTGGACTAGCTCGCGCTCTTCGCGCTCACGGCGTTGCTGTGCCAATTCTTCCTCCTCCCGGCCGATCATTTCGGCCTGGCGACGTGCTTCCCCTTCGCGGCGCACCAATTCCTGAGATTCGCGCTCCGACGCCGCGCGCTGCTCCTGGGCAGCCGCAACGGCAGCGGGATCGGAGGCGCCTTCGGCGGCCTCGTCGCGCTTGACGAAGGTGCGCTTCTTGCGCACTTCCACCTGGATGGTGCGGGCGCGGCCCGACGAATCGGCCTGCTTGATCTCGCTGGTGGACCGTTTGGTCAGCGTGATCTTCTTGGCGCCACTTCCGTGGCTGGCCTGCAGATGGCTGAGCAGTTGCTGCTTGTCGCCGTCGGTCAACGCATCCGATGCGTTGTCCTTGGCGACGCCTGCAGCCTTGAGCTGCTGCAGCAACGTGTCAGGGGTCTTGTTGAGCTCTTTTGCAAACTCGGCAACCGTATTACTGGACATAAATGCTCTGAACCTCCCTGACCTTACTCTTGCCCTTCGGTGAACCAGTGCTCACGCGCCTTCATGATCAAAGCCTTCGCTTCTTCCTCGGTCTGCCCGGTCAGCTCGGTCAACTCATCGATGGCCAGATCGGCCAGATCGTCGCGAGTGTGCACATTGGCCTCGGCCAGCTTGTCCACGATCTCCGGAGTCATTCCCTCGAGCGTCAGCAGATCCTGCGACACCTTGCCCACGTTTTCCTCGTGCGCGATTTCCTGCGTCAGCAGGGCATCCTTCGCACGGGTGCGCAGCTCGTTCACCGTCTCTTCGTCGAACGCCTCGATTTCGAGCATTTCCTGCAGCGGCACGTAGGCCACTTCTTCCAGGGTCTCGAAACCTTCCTCGATGAGGATGTTGGCGATTTCCTCGTCCACATCGAGCTTTTCCATGAACAGCTGGCGCGCAACAGCAGACTCGTCCGCCTGCTTTTGCGCAGACTCAGCCGCGTCCATGATGTTGATCTTCCAGCCGGTAAGCTCGGAAGCCAGGCGAACGTTCTGGCCGCCACGGCCGATGGCGATGGCGAGGTTTTCCTCGTCAACCACCACGTCCATAGCGTGCTTTTCCTCGTCCACAACGATGGACGACACATTGGCCGGAGCCAGCGCACCGATCACGAACTGTGCGGGGTCCTCGGACCACAGCACGATGTCCACGCGCTCGCCAGCCAATTCATTGGTGACGGCGTTGACGCGGGTGCCCCGCACGCCGACACAGGTGCCGATGGGATCGACACGCTTGTCATGGCTGAGCACGGCGATCTTGGCGCGGCTGCCGGCATCGCGAGCGCAGCTCTTGATCTCCAGCAGGCCCTGCTCGATCTCGGGCACTTCGTTGCGGAACAGCTCGACCATGAACTCCGGCGCCGAACGCGACAGGATGATGGGCGCGCCGCGCAGCGTGGCGTCCACTTCCATGATCATGGCCCGCACGCGGTCGCCGTTGCGCAGGTTTTCCTTGGGGATCATTTCGCTGCGGCGCAGGCGTCCTTCGACACGGCCGGCCTCGACGATGATGTCGCCCTTGTCCATGCGCTTGACCGTGCCCGTGAAGATCCGGTCACCGCGCGACAGGAACTCGTTGAGCAGCATTTCGCGCTCGGCATCGCGGATCTTTTGCAGGATGACCTGCTTGGCCGCCATCGCACCGATGCGGCCGATGGGCACCGACTCGATCTCTTCCTCGATGTACTCGCCTTCGGAGATGCCGGGGACGCGGTCCTGTGCGTCCATCAGCATTTCTTCGGCATCGGGGTTTTGCAGGCCCGCATCATCGGGCACCACCAGCCAGCGGCGGAAGGTGTCGTAGTTACCGCTGTCGCGATCGATGGCCACGCGGATGTCCACTTCACCTTGGTACAGCTTCTTCGTGGCTTGGGCCAGGGCCGATTCCACTGCACCGAACACCAAATCGCGCTCCACGTTCTTTTCGCGCGAAATGGCTTCTACCAACATCAACAATTCGCGATTCATGCGACGACTCTCCTATTTCAATCACGCAGAAAGGGGATGGCAATGCCCTTCTGCCCCAATGATTCGACGTACCCTGCCCGCTCCGATCAGACCGGCTTGGCAGAACGCCCCTTGAAATCCACAAGGGGAGCCAGACGCGCCTCGCGCAGCTCCTCCAGCGTGAAACCCAGCGCCTGCAGGGGCGCGGGAACACGCTTCTTGCTGACCCTCTGGCCAGGCTTGACGGGTGGCTCGTCGCTCCAGACGATCTGCCAGCCACCACCTTCGGCACGCTCCAGCGTGCCGCGGAATTTCTTGCGATTGGCGCTGACCTGCCCTTCAGCGGCGGCGCCGATGGGCTCCTTGAGGGTCAGGTCGATGACTTCCCCGACAAAGCGGATGAAGTCCTGCTCATGCCGCAGGGGGCGGTCGATGCCCGGGGAGGAGACCTCGAGGCGCGTGTAATCCGTGCCATCGACCTCCAGCGCGAACTGCAGCTGGCGCGTGATCTTCTCGCAGTCCTCGACTGTCACGAACTGCTCCGGCACCACCGGCTCGCCCTCCACCGGGGGCTGCCAAGGCAAATCAATTGTGACGCGCAACAGCCCGCCTGCCGAGCGTTCTATTTCCACCAGGTCATAGCCCAGACCTGTCACGGTTTGTTCAACGATTTGCTGTAGTGCCACGTGTAATTAAATTCAATCCTGCAAACACAAAAGACCCGGAACGCCCCTGGAACCTTGGCAGCAGCCATGTCCCAACAGCGCCGAGCCCCATGGCAATCCCTAAGGTCGCCCGAAGATCGCCCAAAAAAAAGGGCGGTTGGTACCCGCCCGTTTGGTCGTGAATATGCCATTGTATCCGCAAACGACCTCCAGGCCAAGTTCGCGCCGTACAAAAACAGGCGCTGGCAGGCACTGCGCAAGGCAGCCCAGGCCAGGGCGGACACCCCTCCGCCGGATGCTCAGGCGCCCACGCGCTCAAGCGCCTGCGCCGACTGAAGCCGCCGCAAAAGGGCCTGCGCTTCGGCGGGGTCGGCCGGGGCCGCGCCAGGGTCCTGGGCCAATGACTGCAGCATGCGCGCCACAACGCCCGGCTGGGGCAGCACCGGCCCCAGAAAGCGCGCGCGCTCGCCGTCAGCGATCAGCACAGAGGGAAAGGTTTCGATGTCCAGGTCCCCGGCCACATCCTCGCGGTCCTCGACATCAAGCCAGACGAAGTGCATCTGCGGGAACTGGGTGGCCAGCTCCGCAAACGCGCTCCGGTACTGGTTGCAAACGCCGCACCATTGCGCACACAGGCAAACCACCCACCAGGGGCTGGCTGCCGCGCTGTCGTCCGGCAGCTTGCCGGCCATTGAATCCATGGAAAACCTCTCAGAAACCACGCCCTTCCCGGGCGCGATAAACCTCCATGGTACCGATTTCCGCCGCCTTGTTGCCCCAGGCATTGCGCACATAGCTGGCCACGGCGGCCACCTGTGCGTCAGACAGCACATGGCCAAAGGGCGGCATGCCATGCGGCTGCGGCTGTTGCCGCGTGGACGGGGGATAGCCACCGTCCAGCAGCACCAGCAGCAGGTTGCGCGGCTCGGCCATGGTCACGGAAGCATTGCCGGCCAGCGCAGGAAACGCGCCCGGTGTTCCCTGGCCATGCGCACCATGGCAGACCGCGCACTGCCGTTCGTACACGGCCCGCCCCAAGGCCATCTGCCCAGGCTGCACAGCCTTGATGGCGCCGTGCCCGTCTGTGCCGGCAGCTGGGGCAGCAGCACCCCGCTCCTGCAGATAGGAAGCCAGCGCCTGCAGATCCTGTGGCTGCCAGTGCTGGGTGCTGCGCGCCACGACTTCGGCCATGGGGCCCAGTGCCGAGCCTGAAGGGCCGGACCCCGTCTGCAGCAACTGCACCCAGGCGGACTCCTGGCCGGCACGCACACCCGCCTCGCCGGGATCGAGCAGCGAAGGCGCATACCAGGACTGCCCTGCCACAAAGCCGCCGGACATGGCCTGGCCGGAGGCACCCAGGCCATTGCGCGGCGCATGGCAGGCCGCGCAATGGCCCAGCCCCTGGGCAAGATAGGCGCCGCGATTCCAGGCCGGGGCCTTCCCTGGCTGGTCCTGCCAATCCTTCGGCGAGAAGAACAGCGCCCGCCAGACGGCCAGCGACCCCTGCCAGCCATAGGGAAAGTCCAGCGCATGCGGCGGCGTCTGCGCGCGCACGGCGGGCAGGCTTTGAAGATAGGCGAACAAGGCGTCCGAATCGGCGCGCGTCACGCGGGTGTAGCTGTCATACGGGAAGGCGGGATACAGCAGGCGACCTTCGCGCGAGCGCCCGTTGTGCAGCGCACGCCAGAAGTCCTGCGCCGACCACAGTCCCAAGCCCGTCTCCTTGTCGGAGGTGAGATTGCTGGTGTACAGCGTGCCGAACGCGGTGGGCAAGCCCCGCCCGCCCGCATATTCGGCACCGCCCGCCGCCGTGTGACAGCCAGCGCAGTTGCCTACCCGCGCAAGGTAGGCGCCGCGCTCGACCAGGGCGGCCTGTGTTTCGGTCGATCCCGACCAGCCGCCGTGGCCATAGGCATGAACCCCCTGCTCCCCCCGCAGGTTGAGCCAGACCAGCAGCAGCCCCACCAGGACCAGGGCCAGGACCACAAGAGCCAGCAGGGGCCACCGCCCGCGTACGCTCGCGCTGGCCGGATTTTCCACTTGGACACTCATGGCCTGCCCTCCTGACCGCCCACAGCGGCCACCGCACCGCAGCGCAGCGGCAAGGAGCGCGCCAAGGCCTCGTGCCCTCCCGGCGTCGCCGATGCAGGCCGCGACGACAGCCATGCCGTGACGGCCACGACTTCCTGCGGCGTCAGCGCCTTGGCCACCTGGTCCATGCAATCGGGAGCGGCCGCCTGGCGCTGGCCCGAGCGCCAGGCGCCTATCTGGCTGTTGAGATAGTCGCGTGACAGGCCCAGCAGACCCGGGATATCGTCGCCCGCGCCCATGAGCCGCTGGCCATGGCAGGCAGCACAGGCGGGCAGGCCCCGCTGCGCGTCGCCCTGCAGCACCAGCTGCTCGCCACGCGCGAGGTCGGCGGGCGGCAGCTGCGCCGGCACGGGCGGCGCATAGGGCAGCTCAAGGCTTGCGAAATGCACGGCGATCTGGCGCAGATAGTCGTCCGACATGAATTCGATCAGCCGGTTCATTGCCGGATAGCTGCGGCGCCCCTGCTGGAAATTCTTGAGCTGGCGGTAAAGATAGCCCGCAGGCTTGCCCGCAATGCGAGGAAAGTAGCCGCTGGGTGTGGCCCGTCCCTCGGGACCATGGCAGGCCGTGCAGGCCAGTACCCTGGACGCCATGGAGCCCACATCGGGCAGAGGCGCACTGACCACGGCGGGGGGCAGGTCCGCCATCGGCACGCCCGGTGCCGGCTGGGCGGACTGCGCCATCACGCCGCATGCACAGGCCGCCAGCCATGCGCCCAGCAAGCTCCTTGCCCCCTTGACGCCTGAAAGCCCTGTCCCGTACCGCCATCGCCTGCCATGTGCCATGTCCGACGCCTCCTGTTGCGTCCTGCCGACGCGCGAATGTAGTAAGCCCGTCACAAGATGCCAGTCCAGCAGGAAAAGGCCCATCGGTTGAGACCCTGCCATGACCGGGCTATGCTGGCTTCTGGCTTGTCCAGAACATCGCCCGCAAGGGCTGGAGGACGGAAATTCATGGAATACAAGGACTACTACCGCATCCTGGCCGTGGACCGGCAGGCCAGTGCTGACGAGATCAAGAAGGCCTACCGCAAGCTGGCGCGCAAGTACCACCCGGACATCAGCAAGGAAGCGGATGCCTCGCAACGCATGGCCGAGATCAATGAAGCCAACGCCGTGCTGTCCGATCCCGAAAAGCGTGCCGCCTACGACGCGCTGGCCGATGCGCCCCGCCGCAACGCAGGCGCCGGCGGATTCCAGCCGCCACCGGACTGGGAAGGTCAGGACTTCCACTTTCGCAGCGGCGATGGCGCCATGCCGGACGGCGATGCGGATTTCAGCGAATTCTTCTCGCAGATGTTCGGCCAGGGCGCCCGCGCGCGCCATGCGGGCGGCGGGCAGCACCGACCTCCACCCGACCTGCGGGGGCAGGACCAGCACGCCAGCATCGAGCTGGACCTGCTGGACAGCTACCACGGCGCCCAGCGCAGCCTGCACCTGCGCAGCACGGTGCTGGATGAGGACGGGCGGCCGGTGGCGCGGGACAAGGAATTGCAGGTCAGCATTCCCAAGGGCGTGCGCGAAGGCCAGATGATCCGTCTGGCAGGCCAGGGCGGCCAGGGCCTAGGCAAGGGTCCGGCAGGCGACCTGCTGCTGCAGGTGCATCTGCGCCACGACCCGCGCTGGTGGGCCGAGGGCAAGGATGTCTACCAGCCCGTGTCCCTGGCTCCCTGGGAAGCCGCACTGGGCGGCCCGGTCCGCGTGGCCACCATTGCCGGTGAATTCGAGGTCAGCGTGCCCGCGGGCAGCCGCGCTGGCCGCAAGCTGCGCATCAAGGGCAAGGGCTTGCCAGCCGCCACGCCGGGCGACCTGTACCTGGTGCTGGGCATCGCCCTGCCCGAGCCCAAGACCGACGCCCAGCGCCAGGCCTATGCAGCACTGGCCCAGGCCTTCCCCTCGTTCGATGCCCGCCAGCACGGCACGGGCCAAGGAGCCTCGCGATGAGCACGCCGCTGTATCCCTTCTACGAACCTGCAGAACTGCTGGATGAAGGCGCACTGGATCTGCACGATCTCGCCCGCCACTGCCAGCGCAACACCGCCTGGGTGGTGGAGCGCGTGCAGACCGGGGTGCTGTACTGCGAGAACGAGCCGGCCGGCGACGCGGCCGACGCGCAGGCACAGTGGCGCTTCAGCGGCCACATGCTGGTGCGCGCGCGCCGCATAGCCCATCTGGAGCACAGCTTCGATGCCGACCCTCAACTGGCCGCGCTGACGGCGGACCTGATCGAGGAAGTGCAGATGCTGCGCCGCAAGCTCCAGGCACTGCAGCACTGAGCGCATTCGCCCCAAAAGCAAAAGCCCTCTTTCGAGGGCTCTTGCTTTCAGAACGCGGCCGCAGCAGGCATGCATGCGGCCCGCCGTGCTCAGCGGTGACGCTTGCCGGGGTTCTTCTTGGTATGGGTGTGGGCGCCACGGGCGCGGCTCACGCGCTGGCCACGGCCGGGCGTCGGCAGGGTGACGCCGTTGGGCAGGGGAGGCTGGGGAGTGAACTTGCGGTCGGCTTCGGTAACGATCTTGTTGCCCATGGCATTTCCTTCTTCAAAAAAATGAGAACGCGCAATTAGGCCATAGACCTGCAGGCCCGCGCATAAAAAAACACATGGCCTGCTCCGGCATAGGGAAAGTTCCTGCGTTGCGCAGCCCGCACAGCCGCAGTTCCGGCAGCGCCGGCCTACACCGCGGCCCGGCGTTCTGTCCTAAAGTAGGAGCACGCTGCCAAGCGCACATGATGCCCCTGGCATGCGCTCTGCCTGAACACGGAGTTCCGCACGATGTCACCCCGCCAACCACGCACAGAAGTCACCACCCCGTCCACACCCCGCCCTGCCTGGGTTCGGCCCGCGGCAGGCCTGGCTGGGCTTGCCGTCGGGGCCGCTGCAGCCGCCTTGCTTTGGAAGGGCCTGCGCAACCCGCCCATTCCTGCCACAGTGGAGCCCGTACGCGGCTGGGACATCCAGCGCTACATGGGCCGCTGGTACGAAGTGGCCCGCATAGACCACCGCTTCGAAAAAGGCCTGGAGCGCACCCAGGCCGAATACACGCCGCTTCCCGATGGAAGCGTGCATGTGCTGAACCGGGGCTACGACGCAGGCCGCCGGCGCTGGAAGTCCGCTGAAGGCAAGGCCCGCACGGTGCATGGCCCCGGCGTTGCGGCGCTCAAGGTCTCGTTCTTCGGACCGTTCTACGGCGGCTACAACGTGGTGGCCCTGGATGCCGACTACCGCTGGGCCATGGTGGTCGGCTCGGACCTGCGCTATTTCTGGATTCTTTCGCGCACCCCTGAACTGCCCGATGGCGTGGCAGCGCGCCTGCTGGCCCAGGCCCGGCTGCTGGGCGTGCCCGTGGACAAGGTGCAGTGGATTCTTCAGGACGGGGTCAATCCCACAGGCAGCTGGTAGCGGCCCGGCGGCAGGCCGGCGAACTCAGAACCCTTCGGGCATGCCGTCACCCGAAAAGCCAGCAGCCTCCACCAGCCGCTGGGTATAGGACTCACGCGGCGCGCCCAGCACCTGGGCCACGGGGCCGGATTCGACGATGGCACCATCCTTCATCACCACCACGTCATGGGCCATGGCGCGGATCACGTCCACATCGTGCGTGATGAGCAGATAGGCCAGGCCACGTTCGCGCTGCAGCCGCTGCAGCAGGCCCAGCACCTGCTGCTGAATGGTCACATCCAGCGCACTGGTAGGCTCGTCAAGCACCAGCACTTCAGGCTCCAGCACCAGGGCACGCGCAATGGCGATACGCTGGCGCTGGCCCCCGGAGAACTCATGCGGATAGCGATCGAGCAGACCGGGGAACTGCTCATCCGTCAGCCCGACGGCAGACAGCATGTCCACGACGCGGTCACGGCGCTGCCGCCCCGTGAGCGCCGGGGCGTGCACGCGCAGGCCCTCGCCAACGATCTGCTCCAGCGTCAGCCGTGGCGACAGCGATGAATACGGGTCCTGGAACACCACTTGCACCTTGCGCCGCAGCGCAAGATTGGCCGGCGAGTTGCGCGTGGCCGGCTGCCTCCAGGCCTGGCCAGCGATGCGCAGCTGGCCTTCATGCGGCAGCAGGCCCAGCACGGCCTGGGCCAGCGTGGACTTGCCCGAGCCCGACTCCCCGACCACACCCACGGTGCGCCCGGGCATCAGGTCCAGGTCGGCGGACTGCACGGCAACAAAACGCCCCTGGCCAAACCAGCCGCGCACGCCCGTCAACGGCACCGGGTAGCTGACCTTGAGGCCCTGCGCATGGACCAGCGGCTCGGGAGCCGCCCCCGGTGTACCGGCCTGCGCCTCGACCAGATCGCGGCGCGGCACACTGGCCAGCAGCTTGCGCGTGTAGGCATGGCGCGGAGCTGCCATGACCGCCGGCACCTCGCCCTGCTCCACCAGCTGCCCGCGCTCCATCACCGCCACGCGATCGGCAAAGCGCCGCACCAGGTGCAGGTCGTGGGTGATCATCAGCACAGCCATGCCGGTCTGGCGTTGCAGGTCATCGAGCAATTGCAGGATCTGTCCGCGCAGCGTGACGTCGAGCGCCGTGGTCGGCTCATCGGCCAGCAGCAGGCGCGGGCTGCTGGCCAGTGCCATGGCGATCATGGCGCGCTGACGCTGGCCGCCGCTGAGCTGATGCGGAAAGGCGCGGGCACGGCGCACGGGCTCGGCAATGCCCGTGGTCGCCAGCAGTTCGGCCGCCTGGGCCAGGGACTGCGCCCGCGTCAGCCCCTGCTTGAGGCGCAGCACCTCGCCCACCTGTTCGCCCACGGTCATCAGCGGATTGAGCGCCGTCATGGGCTCCTGGAAGATCATGGCCACGTCGCCGCCGCGCACGGCCCGCATCTCGCGCTCGGGCAGGCGCAGGAGGTCGCGGCCGTCGAAAAGCGCCTGCCCGCCCAGCTGGGCGTCACCGGCCAGCCGCAGCAGGGACAGCGCCGTGATGGTCTTGCCCGAACCGGACTCACCCACCAGCGCCAGCTTCTCACCGGCCGCCAGATCGAAGCTCACGCCGTGCACCACGTCCTTGCTGCCAAAGCGCACGCGCAGGTTGCGCACAGACAGCAGCGTCCGGCCGCGACCGGGGGCGGAAGGCATGTCCATTGCCGGCTGCTCTGCGTTCATGCGGCATCCTTCGCATCAACGGCCGGAGCTGCATCGGTGGCAGCGGCCTTGCGCGGGTCCAGGGCATCGCGCAGCGCATCGCCCATGAAGGTCAGCAGCAGCAGCGTCACCACCAGCACCGCAAAGGTGGACAGCGAGATCCACCAGGCATCGATGCTGTTCTTGCCCTGGCTCAGCAACTCGCCCAGGCTGGGCGTATCGGGCGGAACGCCCAGGCCCAGGAAATCAAGCGAAGTCAGCGCCAGGATGGCTGCACTCATGCGAAACGGCAAAAAGGTGACCACGGGCGTCATGCTGTTGGGCAGCAGATGGCGCCAGATCAGCGCGCCATTGCCCACGCCCAGCGCACGCGCCGACTTCACGTAGTCGAGCTGGCGGTTGCGCAGGAATTCGGCCCGCACATAGTCCGACAGCCCCATCCAGCCGAACAGCGACAGCAGCACCAGCAGCAGCGAGACGCTGGGCGCCAGCACCGCGCTGAAGATGATCAGCAGATACAGCTCGGGCATGGAGCCCCAGATCTCGATGAAGCGCTGAAACGCCAGATCGGTCCTGCCGCCGAAAAAGCCCTGGATGGCCCCCGTCACCACGCCCAGCACCACGCCGGAGGCCGTCAGCGCCAGCGCAAACAGCACGCTCACGCGAAAGCCGTAGATCAGTTGCGCCAGCAGATCGCGCCCGCGATCATCCGTGCCCAGCAGGTTCTCGCGCGAGGGCGGCGCCGGATTGGGCAAGCTCGCAAAGTAGTTGAGCGCCTGCGGTCCGTAGGGATTGAGCGTGTACAGCGCCCAGTTGCCACCCTGGCTCAGGCGATCCCGGATGTAGGGATCCAGATAGTCGGCCGCCGTCTCGAAGTCGCCGCCGAAGGTCTTCTCGGAATAATCGTTCCACAGCGGCCAGTAGGTCTGGCCTTCGTAGCGCACCACCAGGGGCCGGTCGTTGCTGATCAGCTCGGCGCCCAGGCTCAGCACCACCATCACGCAAAAAGCGACCAGGCTCCAATATCCCAGCCGATTGCGCCTGAACCGCAGCCAGGCCCGCCGCGCCGGCGAAACCGCCGCCGCCGCCAGCGGTGCAGCCGCCCCAGCCCCTGGCAGCCCCGTTCCAGAAACCACAACGGATTGCATTTCAGTGTCCATGTCGCTCCAGGAAACGAAGCCCGGCGCCACGCGCCGCCCGTCCGCCCCCCGCGATACAGGGCGCCGTGCATACCGGGCAAGCCGCGAAGCGGCTCGGAAGGTACCTAGTCAAACCGTACACGCGGATCCACCCACACATAACAAAGATCGCTGACCAGCTTGGTCACCAGGCCGATCAGCGTGAACAGGTACAGCGTGCCCAGCACCACGGGATAGTCGCGCCGTATCACGCTGTCATAGCTGAGCAGGCCCAGGCCGTCCAGCGAGAACAGCGTTTCTATCAGCAGCGAGCCCGTGAAGAAGGCACCGATGAAGGCGGCCGGAAAGCCGGTGACGATGGGAATCAGCGCATTGCGCAGCACATGCCGATAAAGCACCTGCCGCTCCGACAGGCCCTTGGCGCGGGCTGTCAGCACATATTGCTTGCGGATCTCTTCCAGAAAGGCATTCTTGGTGAGCATGGCGGTGATGGCGAAGCTGCCCGCCACCATGGCCGTGACCGGCAGCGCGATATGCCATAGATAGTCCACGATGCGCGCGCCCCAGGACAGCTCATCCCAGTTGGCCGAGGTCAGCCCGCGCAGCGGAAACCATTGCAGCTGCCCGCCGAAGATCACCAGCAGCGCCACGCCCAGCACAAAGCCCGGAATCGCATAGCCCACCAGGATCAGCAGCGTGGTGAAGAAGTCGAAACGCGAGCCGGCACGCACGGCCTTGGCAATGCCCAGGGGCACGGCCACGAGGTAGCTGATGAAAAAGGTCCACAGGCCCAGGCTGGCCGAGACCGGCAGCTTCTCCTTGATCAGCTGCCAGACATCCTTGTTCTGAAAGAAACTGCGCCCCAGATCGAACCGCGCGAACTGCCCGAGCATCTGGAAGAAGCGCTCATGGGCCGGCTTGTCAAACCCGTAGAGGGCCTTGATCTGCTCTATGCGCTGGGGGTCCACCCCCTGGTTGCCACGGTAGGCCAGGCCACCGCCTTCGCCGCCACGGCCCACGCTGGCCTTGGCTTCGGCAAGGTACTGCTCCACCGGGCCACCGGGCACGAACTGCACGACCACGAAAGTCAGCAGCAGCACGCCCAGCAGGGTCGGCACCATCAGCAGCAAGCGTTTGAGTATGTAGGCCCACATAAGAAGTCCTGCATTATGTCGATTGCCGGGGGGCACCCCGGCCCGGGAGCGTGCCCATCATGCAACGGATCGCAACGATGCGGCGGCAGCGCCCGCTCATGGAGGCGGCGCGGTCAGCACCGGCATGCGGGCCCACCAGGTATCCATGGCCCAGCTCTCGCCCTTCGCGTACGCGGGAACCACGGCGGGCCGCACCAGCCGCCAGGAGTCGTAGACCATGCGGTGCGTTCCCGCGCTCCACTGCGGAATCAGGTAGTGTCCATGCGCGATGACACGCTCCAGTGCGTGGCACGCGGGCAACAGCTGCGCCTCGGTCTTGGCCTCGGTCATGCGCCGGATCAAGGCATCGACGGCGGGATTCTTGACTCCGGGAAAATTGCCCGAGCCGTCCGTGTCCGCCGCCCGACTGCCGAACAGGTCGGCGAATTCCTGGCCCGGGTTGTTCGTGCCCTGGTAGGCAATGGAGATGATGTCGTAGTCGAACTTCTCCACGCGCTGCTGGTACAGCGCAAAGTCCGCCGAGCGAAAGCGCAGCCGTATGCCCAGCTTTTCCAGATTGCGTATCCAGGGCGAGACCTGGCGTATGCCCGACTCGCTGCTGTCCAGGTACTCCAGCTCCATGGCCTGGCCCCGCGCATTGCGCAGCACGCCATCCTGAATGGTCCAGCCGGCATCGGCCAGCAATTGCCGCGCCTGGCGCAGGTTGGCACGCAGCGAGTTGTTGCCATCGGTGCGCGGCGGCTCGGCCATGGGGCCGAAAGCCTCCGGCGGAATGCTCTTGCGCAGGGGCTCCATGAGCGCCAGCTCCTCTGGCGAGGGCTCGCCATGGGTCTCGCAGGCCGTGTTGCCGAACAGCCCGCGCACGCGCTGGTAGGAGCCGTAGAACATCTGCCGGTTCATCCATTCGTAGTCCAGGGCCAGGTCCAGCGCACGGCGAACGCGCACGTCCTGCAGCAAAGGGCGCCGGGTATTGAGCACATAGCTCTGGAACCCCGAGGGCAGCTTGTTGCTGAATTCGCCCTTGACCAGCTCGCCCCGGTCGAAGCGCTTGCCGTACAGGCGCCGCGCCCAGTCGCCAGCGCTGTAAAAACGCATCAGGTCGAACTCGCCGGCCTTCAGCGCTTCTAGCTTCGCCGTGTTGTCGCGGTAGATCTTGACGGAGATGCGGTCGAAATTGGCCGTGCCCACGCGCGCGGGCAGATCGCGCCCCCAGTAGTCCGGGTCGCGCACATAGGTGATGTCCTTGCCGAAGCGCACAGGTCCTATCCTGTAGGGTCCACTGCCGATGGGCGTATCCGTCACCACCTGGTCGAAGGGCTTGGGCTTGCCGTTTTCCATGCCCCAGTCGCGGCTGAAGACGGGAATGGCGCCCACAACCAGCGGCAGTTCCCGGTTCGGCTGCTTGAAGCGAAAGCGCACCGTGCGTTCATCCAGCACGTCGACCCCCGCCACATCGAAGAACAGCGATCGGTAGCCAGGCAATGCGTGCGGCCCCACCAGCGTGTCATAGCTGAACTTGACATCGGCAGCCAGCACGGGCTTGCCGTTGTGAAAGCGCGCTTGCGGCCGCAGCCGGAACGTGGCCGACAGGCCGTCGGGGGCAGCCTGCACATCCTCTGCCAGCAGTCCGTAGCCCGTGGCGGTCTCGTCCAGCGAGGGCCACAGCAGGGTGTCGAACATCAGTTCGGCCAGATAGGCCGGAGACGATCCTTTGATGGTGAACGGGTTGTACTTGTCAAAGGTGGAGATGCGCAGGTTGCTCACCAGGCGCAGCTCGCCGCCCTTGGGGGCCTTGGCGTTGACATAGTCGAAATGGCTGAAGCCCTCGGCATAGCGGGGCTCTCCCCACAGGGCATAGGCATGCGAGCCCCACGCCGGCACACACGCCGAGGCCAGCAGCAGCGAAGAAATCATCCAATGGCGCATGCGACAATTCTGCACCACGCAGCCAGCCGCCCGCTGGCAAACGCTGACGCGGGGCCCCGCCTTCGCCGCCAGCTGCTGCGCACTTCCACTCACTTCCTCTGGAGAACAACAATGGGCTTTCTCGCCGGTAAAAAACTGCTGATCACGGGCGTTCTGTCCAACCGCTCCATCGCCTACGGCATCGCCAAGGCCTGCCACGCACAGGGCGCGGAGCTGGCGTTCAGCTATGTGGGCGAGCGCTTCAAGGACCGCATCACCGAATTCGCTGCAGAATTCGACTCCAAGCTGATCTTTGACTGCGACGTGGCCGACGACGCCCAGATCGACAAGCTGTTCGCCGACCTGGGCGCCACCTGGGGCAAGTTCGACGGCTTCGTGCACAGCATCGGCTTCGCGCCGCGCGAGGCCATCGCCGGCAACTTCCTGGAAGGCCTGTCGCGCGAGGGCTTCAAGATCGCGCACGACATCAGCGCCTACAGCTTCCCCGCGATGGCCAAGGCGGCCCTGCCTTACCTCAACGACAAGTCCTCGCTGCTGACGCTGTCGTACCTGGGCGCGCTGCGCTCCATCCCCAACTACAACACCATGGGCCTGGCCAAGGCATCGCTGGAAGCCTCGGTGCGCTACCTGGCCGAGGCCGTGGGCCGCACGGCAGACGGCCGCGCCATCCGCGCCAACGGCATCTCGGCCGGTCCCATCAAGACGCTGGCCGCATCGGGCATCAAGGACTTCGGCAAGCTGCTGGGCCGCGTGGCCGATGCATCGCCGCTGCGCCGCAACGTGACCATCGAGGATGTGGGCAATGTGGCCGCCTTCCTGCTGTCCGACCTGGCCTCGGGCGTGACGGCCGAGATCACCTACGTGGACGGCGGCTTCAGCCAGACTGCAGGCCTGTCGGCCGACCAGGTCTAAGCGGCCACCGCCGCCCGACCGGCCCCGCAGGCATTGCCGCCTGCGGGGCTTTTTTTCGCCCGAAACCCACGACTGCGGGACCTGCCTGCACGCGCAAGGAAATACACATCGGCTTGACTGAGGTCATTTTTGTTTTGAATGAGAATGATTCTCATGAATAATACAATTCTCAGATCAATATCAAGGAATCTCTGAAACCCTCGGAGCCAGCAGAGATGCAAGCAACCCCTGACCTCAGCCTGCCCTCTCCCATTCCAGTCCCCATCGATGCTGCACTGCAGGCCTCGTCCCGGGTCTTCGACATCGCGGCAACGGCCCTGCCCTCGCGGCTGGCGCACTGACTGCAGGTCTCGCCCCCCACACGCCTTCGACGCACCGATTTCCCCCGTAGTCCCTGAAAGAAACCACATGAGCAACTACACCCTGCCTCCCCTGAACTACGCCTACGACGCGCTGGAGCCCCATATCGATGCGCAGACCATGGAGATCCACTACACCAAGCACCATCAGGCCTATGTGAACAACCTGAATGCCGCACTCAAGGACACGCCGCACGGCAGCCAGCCGGTGGAGCAGCTGATCGCCGACCTGTCCCTGCTGCCCGAAGGCGTGCGCGGCGCCGTGCGCAACAACGGCGGCGGCCATGCCAACCACAGCCTGTTCTGGACCGTGATGGCCCCGGCAGACCAGGGTGGCGGAGGCGCCCCCTCGGGCGAGCTGGCCCAGGCCATCGACAGGGAGCTGGGGGGCTTCGATGCCTTCAAGGCCGCCTTCACCCAGGCCGCGCTCACGCGCTTTGGCAGCGGCTGGGCGTGGCTCGTGGTGGGCAAGGACGGCAAGCTGGCCGTGGAAAGCAGCGGCAACCAGGACAGCCCGCTGATGGCCGGCATCGGCTCCGGAGCCACCCCCATCCTGGGCCTGGACGTGTGGGAACACGCCTACTACCTCAAGTACCAGAATCGCCGCCCCGAATACATCGCGGCGTTCTACAACGTAGTCAGCTGGGCCGAAGTGGCCCGCCGCTACGCCGCAGCCCGCGGCTGATCGGCCAAGCCTGCCCGCCAACGCCCCAACCCATTCCCGACCAGCATGGATCTGCCACAACGCTTCCGCTCCAAGACCAGCGTACGGTCCAACATCCGCCTGTGGATCGGCCTGGCCATCATGATGGCCGGCGCCTGGGCGCTCACCAGCCAGTTCTGGGCCTATGCCCAGAACCATCCGGTGGTCTTCCAGGCCCTGGCCGGCGGCTCGGCAGCCGCGCTGGCGACAGCCCTGGGCACCGTGCCCGTGATGCTGTCCCAGCGCCTGTCCGAGCGCACGCAGGACACCTTGTTCGGCTTTGGCGCCGGCGTCATGCTGGCGGCCTGCGCCTTCTCGCTGATCCTGCCGGGGCTGGAGGCGGTGCGTACGCAGGGCCTGTTTGGGGGCGGGGGCTGGGCGGCAGGCGCTGTCATCGGCACGGCAATCCTGCTGGGCGGCGCGGCGCTCATGCTCATGGACCGGCTGCTGCCGCACGAGCACTTCATCAAGGGCCGCGAAGGCCTGGACCCGCAAGGCGCGCGCAAGCTGCAGCGCACCTGGCTGTTCGTCTTTGCCATTGCCCTGCACAACCTGCCCGAAGGCCTGGCCATCGGCGTGGGCTATGCGGGCAACGACGGACTGCGCGCCAATGCGCTGGCCACAGGCATTGCCATCCAGGATGTGCCCGAGGGCCTGGTGGTCGCCGTGGCCCTGCTGGCTGCGGGCTACAAGCGCAGCTTTGCCGTGGCGCTGGGCATGGCATCGGGCCTGGTGGAGCCGCTGGGCGCCGTGCTGGGCGCAGTCATCGTCAGCGGCTCGGCCGCGCTGCTTCCCTGGGGCCTGGGCTTTGCAGCAGGCGCCATGCTCTTCGTGATCAGCCACGAGATCATTCCCGAGTCGCACCGCAAGGGCCACGAGGCCTTTGCCACGGGCGGCCTCATGCTGGGCTTTGTGCTGATGATGGTGCTGGACACGGCGCTGGGCTGAGTCCGCGCACCGCGTACGCCTGGCTCAGGGCAGCAAGAGCCCCAGCTCCCGCGCCGCCGCCAGCACATGGCGGGCGTGGCGCTCCTCGTAGCGGTGGGCTGGCATGGTCAGTGTCAGTGCCGCTGCCAACTCTCCATCGCGCTTGAAGACCGGGGCAGAAATCCCGGCGATCTCCCGGTGCCTGTCTCCCACCATGGCGCAGTAGCCATCGGCGCGCACGCGGGCCAGCTGCGTGCGGCTGCCGCCGCGCGATGCGGCGTACAGCTCGGCATCGAACGCGGACAGCACCCGCCCGCCCGCACCCTGCCCCAGCGGCAGCAGATCGCCGGTGCGCGCATGGTCGCGCACGGGATGGGGCGAATCCACGCGGTACAGGCACAGCCGGTCCTGCCCCTGGCGCACGTGGTAGGCCGCACTCTCGCCCGTGGCCTGCACCAGGGTACGCAGCACGGGCATGACCACGCTGTCCAGCGAGAAATGCCGGGCATACACGGTGTTCAGCCGTGCCACGGCCGGGCCCACGGCATAGCGGCCATCATCCAGGCGCAACACCCAGCCGCCATGTTCGAGCGAAGCCAGCAGCCGCAGCACGGTGCTCTTGTACAGGCGCGTGCGTTCCGACAGCTGGGCCAGCGTCAGCCCGTCATCTCCGTCGCGAAAGGCGGCCAGCAGGCTCAAGGCCCGGTCCACCGCAGCCACTCCGCCCGGCGCGGCGTTCTCGTCGGCTACCGATTCCGTCACTGATTTGCGAGGCATAAAAAGGCACCCAAGGGAAAACCCCAGGCACGCAGGCTTGACGATGGCGCGTGCAGCAGGGAATATTTCAATAGAGAGAATCAAGTTCTATCTATTAGAACGACTCAAGCAACCGATGTCAACAGGCGAATCCTGCGGTCATCGCCACCCACCACCGGATGTCCCTGCCCATGTCCTCCCACCGTTTTGACGTACTCATCAGCGAAGTCGGCCCGCGCGATGGCCTGCAGTCCGTGGCCTCCACCATGTCCACAGCGCACAAGCTGGCGTGGATCGACGCCCTGGCCCATGCGGGCCTGCAGGAGATCGAGGTCGGCTCCTTCGTCTCGCCCAAGCTGCTGCCCCAGATGGCCGACGCGGCCGAGGTGGTCGCCCACGCCATCACGCTGCCCGGCGTCACCGTGATGGCCCTGGTCCCCAATCTGCGCGGCGCCGAGGCTGCGCTGCGCGCCGGCGTCCACAAGGTCACCCTGCCCGTATCGGCCAGCCCCGCGCACTCCATGGCCAATGTGCGCAGGACCCCCATGCAAATGGTGGACGAGGTGCGGGCCATTGCCGCGCTGCGCGACGAGATCGCACCGCAGGCCCTGATCGAGGCGGGCATCTCCACGGCCTTCGGCTGCACGCTGCAGGGCCTGGTGCCCGAGGACGAAGTGATTGCACTGGCCCTGGCCTGCGTGGCGGCGGGCGCCGACGAATCGGGCCTGTCCGACACCACGGGCATGGCCAACCCGGCCCAGGTGCGGCGCCTGTTCACACGGCTGCGGGCCGAGCTGGGCGAACATGCAGGCGCGGCCCACATGCACAATACGCGCGGCTTGGGCCTGGCCAACTGCCTGGCCGCCTACGAGGCTGGCGCGCGCACCTTCGATGCCTCGCTGGCCGGCCTGGGTGGCTGCCCGTACGCGCCGGGCGCCTCGGGCAACGTGGTCACCGAAGACCTGGTCTTCATGTTCGAGGCCATGGGCATCCGCACCGGCGTGGACATCGATCGCCTGATCGCCGCCCGCCAGCCGCTGGCCGCAGGCCTGCCCGGCGAGGAGCTGCACGGCATGACGCCGCTGGCCGGACTGCCCAAGGGCTTTGCGCCCCACCCCTACGCACCGGCCTGAGCCGCGGCGACAACCCACACATTCATTCACCGTTTTTCCATGAGCCAACCCACTACCCCCGAGACGGCCGCAGGCCAGACCGCGCCCCTGCCCTATGCGGGCATTCGCGTCATCGAGTTCACCCACATGGTCATGGGCCCGTCCTGCGGCATGATGCTGGCCGACCTGGGCGCCGAAGTCATCAAGGTCGAGCCCGTGGGCCACGGCCGCGACGGCGATGCCACGCGCAAGCTGCTGGGTTCGGGCTCGGGCTTTTTCCCGCTGTTCAACCGCAACAAGAAGAGCGTGACGCTGGACCTGCAGACCGAGGAAGGCAAGCAGGCCGCGCTGCGCCTGATCGCCACGGCCGACGTGGTCTGCGAGAACTTCAAGCCCGGCACCATGCGCAAGCTGGGGCTGGACTACGACAGCCTCAAGGACCGCTTCGAGCGCCTCATCTACGTGAGCCACAAGGGCTTTCTGCCCGGCCCCTACGAGCACCGCACGGCGCTGGACGAGGTGGTGCAGATGATGGGCGGCCTGGCCTACATGACGGGCCGCCCCGGCGACCCGCTGCGCGCCGGTGCCAGCGTCAACGACATCATGGGCGGCATGTTCGGCGCCATGGGCGCGATGGCTGCCCTGGCCCAGCGCGAGAAGACCGGGCGCGGCCAGGAAGTGCAAAGCGCGCTGTTCGAGAACAACATCTTCCTGGTCGCCCAGCACATGATGCAGTTCGCCGTCACCGGCAAGCCGGCCGCGCCCATGCCGGCACGCATCTCGGCCTGGGCCATCTACGACGTGTTCGAGGTCCAGGGCGGCGAGCAGATCTTCCTGGCCGTGGTCAGCGACGGCGCCTGGCGCCTGTTCTGCGATGCCTTCGGCCTGGGCGAGCTGCGCGACGATCCGCGCCTTGGCAGCAACAACGACCGCGTGCTGGCGCGCAGCTGGCTGATGCCGCTGCTGCGCGAGAAGATGGCCCCGCACAGCGCCGCCCACATTGCCGAGGTCTTCGAGAAGAACGGCCTGCCCTTCGCCCCCATCGCACGCCCGCAGGACCTGCTGCAAGACCCGCACCTGAACGCCACGGGCGCGCTGGCCCCCATCACCCTGCCCGATGGCCGCGAGACCAAGACCGTGCTGCTGCCCTTCACGCTGGACGGCAAGCGCCTGGATGTGCGCCTGTCGCCCCCGCGCCTGGGCGAGCACAGCCTGGAGATCCTCACCGCACTGGGCTACAGCAGCGAGCAGGCCCTGGCCCTGGCCCAGGGCGAGGCCACCGACAGCCACGCCAAGGCCTCCCATTGATGCCAGGCTGAGCCACTGAAGCCGCCGCCGTCCACCCGACGCGCGGCGCCCCTGCAACCTTGCACCCCATCCACCCCACACCGGACGACGCTTGCCCCGCGCCCGGCGGGGAGGCCTTTTCCCCAAAATTCCCGGAGACAACACCATGCCCGCCATCCACCGCAACCCGGCCGCCCAAAACCGGACACAGACACTGACCCAGGCCCGCCCTTGTTCCGCCCCGCGCCGCCAGTTGCTGCTGTGCGCCCTGCCCGCATTGGCTGCCGCCCTGCTCCCGCTGGCGGCCCAGGCCCAGCCCGGCAACTGGCCCTCGCGCGCCGTGCGCATGGTCGTGCCCTACACGCCGGGCGGCGGCACGGACGCGGTCGCGCGCCAGATCAGCGAGCGCGTGGGCACGCTGAACCAATGGACCGTGGTGGTGGACAACAAGCCCGGCGCGGGCGGCAACATCGGGCTGGATGCGGTGGCCAAGTCCGCGCCGGATGGCTATACCTTCGGCATGGGCCAGACCGCCAACCTCGCCATCAACCCCGCCCTGCTGCCCAGCATGCCCTTCAACCCGCGCACCGACCTGATCCCCGTGGCCCTGGTCGCCGCCCAGCCCACGGTGCTGGTCGTGCCGCAGGACTCGCCATGGAAATCGGTGCAGGACCTGGTCAAGGACGCCAAGGCCGACCCGGGCGGCATCCGCCAGGGACTGGCATCGACGGGCACGGTGGGCCACCTGGCCGGCGAGATGCTGGCCTTCAAGGCCGGCATCCAGGTGCTCAACGTGCCCTACAAGGGCGCAGCGCCGGCCGTGACCGACCTGCTGGGCAAGCAGACGCACTACATGTTCGGCACGCCCCAGGCCGTCTATCCGCTGCTCAAGGGCGGCAAGCTGCGCGCCCTGGCCGTGACCTCGGCCAGGCGCCTGCCCATCCTGCCGGAGGTACCCACGGTGGCCGAGTCGGGCTATGCAGGCTTCGAGGCCGTGGACTGGAAGCTGATCGTCGCGCCCAAGGGCACGCCGGCCGCCATCGTGCAGAAGATGAATACCGCCGTGAACGCGGCCCTGCAGCAGCCCGCCGTGCAGCAGCAACTGCAGGCCGAGGGCAGCACGGCCCTGGGCGGCAGCATGCAGGACGCGGCCCGGTACCTGCTCAAGGAGCAGACGGACTGGGCCGCGCTGATCCGCGATGCCAGGATCCGCCTGGAGTGAGCGGCAAACAGCGGGCAAGAAAAAAGGCGCGGCGCCCCTTGCGGGCACCGCGCCTTTTTGACGGGCCGTCGTCAGCCGGCCAGCCGATCAGATCGTGCGGCCGAAGGGGCCATCATCGCCCACCTGCACCATCTTGCGGCCACGCGCCGGCTTGGCAGCCGTGCCGACTTCCGGCGCCGACCCGGCCTTGCGGGCCGCTGCGGGGCGCTTGGCCGGCGCCTTGACGGCAGCAGCCTTCACGGCCTTTTTGGCAGCGGGCTTTGCCGCAGCCTTGGCAGCCGGCTTGGCCGCCGCCTTGGCCGCTGCGGATTTTCCGGCCGCAGACTTGCCGGCAGCCGGCGCCTTGCGGGCAGGAGCGGCCTGGGCCACGCAGTCGGCGTAGTAGCGCACCTCGCCGTCCGCGTCCTCCAGCTCCACCAGGCCGTGGATGTCGGTCTCGAAGCCAGGGCACTCCTTGGCGAACTCACGCGCGAACAGCAGGTAATCCACGATCTTGCGGTTGAACACCTCGCCGGGGATCAGCAGCGGAATGCCGGGCGGGTACGGCGTGACCAGGCCCACGGTGATGCGGCCTTCCAGGTGGTCGATCTCCACGCGCTCGGTCTTGCGGTGCGCGATGTGGGCGTAGGCATCGCTGGGCTTCATCGCGGGCTTGAGGTCCGACAGATACATCTCGGTCGTCAGGCGGGCGATGTCGTACTTGGCGTACAGCTCGTGCACGTGCTGGCACAGGTCGCGCAGGCCCATGCGCTCGTAGCGGCGGTGCTGCTGGCAGAACTCGGGCAGGATGCGTGCCAGCGGCTGGTTGCGGTCGTAGTCGTCCTTGAACTGCTGCAGCGCCGTCAGCATGGTGTTCCAGCGGCCCTTGGTGATGCCGATGGTGAACATGATGAAGAACGAGTACAGGCCCGTCTTCTCCACCACCACGCCGTGCTCGGCCAGGTACTTGGTCACGATGGAGGCCGGGATGCCCGTGTCCGAGAAATCGCCGTCCAGGTCCAGGCCCGGCGTCACGATGGTGGACTTGATCGGGTCCAGCATGTTGAAGCCGTCGGCCAGCTCGCCAAAGCCGTGCCAGTTGTCGAACTCCTTGCCGTTCTTGGCCTTGGAGCGCTTGGGCGCCGCGTCCTGGCCGCGGATGATCCAGTCCTGGGCCGAGCCGACGCCTTCATCGGCCAGTTTCTCGGGACCCCAGACCTCGAACCACCAGTCGTCGTCGCCGAACTCGTCTTCGACCTTGCGCATGGCACGGCGGAAGTCCAGCGCCTCCAGAATCGACTCTTCCACCAGGGCCGTGCCGCCGGGCGGCTCCATCATCGCGGCGGCCACGTCGCAGCTGGCGATGATGCTGTACTGGGGGCTGGTAGAGGTGTGCATCAGGTACGCCTCGTTGAACAGGTGGTGGTCCAGCTTTTCGGTCTGGCTGTCCTGCACCAGCACATGCGATGCCTGGCTGATGCCGGCCAGCAGCTTGTGGATGGACTGCGTGGCATACACCACCGAGTGCTTGGGGCGCGCGCGCTTCTTGCCCATGGCGTGGTAGCTGCCATAGAACGGGTGGAAGGCAGCGTGCGGCAGCCAGGCCTCATCGAAGTGCAGGTTGGCCACATAGCCGTCAAGCATGCTCTTGATGGTCTCGGTGTTGTAGAGCACGCCGTCGTAGGTGGACTGCGTCAGCGTCAGCACGCGGGGCTTGACCGTCTTGGCATCCACGCCCTTGAGCAGCGGATTGGCCGCGATCTTGGCCTGGATGGACTCCACCGAGAACTCGCTTTGCGGGATCGGGCCGATGATGCCGAAGTGGTTGCGCGTGGGCTTGAGGAACACCGGAATCGCACCCGTCATGATGATGGAGTGCAGGATGGACTTGTGGCAGTTGCGGTCCACCACGACCACGTCGCCGGGCGCCACGGCGTGGTGCCAGACGATCTTGTTCGACGTGGACGTGCCGTTGGTCACGAAGTAGCAGTGATCGGCATTGAAGATGCGCGCGGCATTGCGCTCGCTCTCGCCGATGGCGCCGTTGTGGTCCAGCAATTGGCCCAGTTCCTCCACCGCGTTGCACACGTCGGCGCGCAGCATGTTCTCGCCGTAGAACTGGTGGTACATCTGGCCCACGGGGCTCTTGAGGAAGGCCACGCCGCCCGAGTGTCCGGGGCAGTGCCAGCTGTAGGAGCCGTCTTCCGCATAGTCCAGCAGCGCCTTGAAGAACGGCGGCTGCACGCCTTCCAGGTAGCTCTTGGCCTCGCGGATGATGTGCTTGGCCACGAACTCCGGCGTGTCCTCGAACATGTGGATGAAGCCGTGCAGCTCGCGCAGGATGTCGTTGGGCAGGTGGCGGCTGGTCTTGGTCTCGCCGTAGATGTAGATCGGCACATCGGCGTTCTTGCGGCGCACTTCGCCGATGAAGCTGCGCAGGCTGTGGATCACGGGATCGCTTTCGCCACCCAGCGAGAACTCCTCGTCATCGATGGACAGGATGAAGGCACTGGCCCGGCTTTGCTGCTGCGCGAACTGCGACAGGTCGCCGTAGCTGGTCACCCCCAGCACCTCGAAACCTTCTTGCTCGATGGCCTGTGCCAGGGCGCGGATGCCCAGGCCCGAGGTGTTCTCGGAACGGTAGTCCTCGTCGATGATGACGATGGGAAAGCGAAACTTCATGGGGGCAGCCTCCGTAACCTGAGCGGGCCTAAAAAACGAAACAGGCGCGAAGTGTAAGGAATATCCTTATTGCGCCTTTGAAGCGTGCGGCTTTTCACCCAGAATGTGGTGCACTAAACACAAGCAACCGTCATAAACAGGGAGTCTGGGAATGGAATATTCCACCATCTGGTGGCTCGTCGCCGGCGCATTGGTCATCGCCGAATTGCTGACCGGCAGCTTCTATCTGCTGATGCTGGCACTGGGCGCCATCGTCGGTGCGCTGTGCGCCCACATGGGCCTGGCGCCCATTGCCCAGCTCGTCATTGCCGCCGTGCTCGGCAGCGCCTTCGTACTGGCCTGCTACCTGGTGCGCCGGCGCCTGCCCAGCCGCCAGCCCGCCTCCAGCAACCGCGACGTCAACCTCGATGTCGGCGAATCCGTCATGGTCGAGCAATGGAACTCCGACGGCACGGCCCAGGTCCGCTACCGCGGCGCCCAATGGACCGTGATCAGCCGTCCGGGCAACCTGCCCTCTGCCGGCATGCACCGCGTGGCCGAGGTCGTCGGCAACCGGCTGCTGGTGGACAAACTCTGATTGCCCATCCCCACGCCCGCGCTTCACGGCGCGGGCATCTGCATCGGGCATAGTGGCAGGCACCATCCGCCAGCCGTCCCGCCGCCCTCTTGTTTCACCGAATGCCCCTCCGGGGCCTGGAGACACCATGGAAATCGCCATCGTCATTCTGGTCATCGCGGCCATCTTCATCGCACGGTCCATCAAGGTCGTGCCCCAGCAGCACGCCTGGGTCAAGGAACGCCTCGGCAAGTACGCCGGCACGCTCACGCCCGGCCTGAACTTCCTCGTGCCCTTCGTGGACCGCGTGGCCTACAAGCACAGCCTCAAGGAAATCCCGCTGGACGTGCCCAGCCAGGTCTGCATCACGCGCGACAACACCCAGCTGCAGGTGGATGGCATCCTCTACTTCCAGGTCACCGATCCCATGCGCGCCAGCTACGGCTCGTCCAACTACATCATGGCCGTCACCCAGCTGGCCCAGACCTCGCTGCGTTCCGTGATCGGCAAGCTCGAACTGGACAAGACCTTCGAGGAGCGCGACATGATCAACGCCCAGGTGGTCTCCGCCATCGACGAGGCCGCGCTCAACTGGGGCGTGAAGGTGCTGCGCTATGAAATCAAGGACCTGACGCCGCCGGCCGAAATCCTGCGCTCCATGCAGGCCCAGATCACGGCCGAGCGCGAAAAGCGCGCCCTGATCGCAGCCTCCGAAGGCCGCCGCCAGGAACAGATCAACATCGCCACGGGCGAGCGCGAAGCCTTCATCGCCCGCTCCGAAGGCGAGAAGCAGGCCGTCATCAACAAGGCCCAGGGCGAGGCCGAGTCCATCAAGGCGGTCGCAGACGCCACGGCCCAGGCCATCGAACGCGTGGCCAACGCCATCCGCCAGCCCGGTGGCGAGCAGGCCGTGCAGCTCAAGGTCGCCGAAAAGGCCGTCGAGGCCTATGGCCAGGTTGCCTCTGACGCCACCACCACGCTGATCGTGCCCAGCAACATGACCGAAGTCTCCAGCCTGATCACCTCGGCCATGAAGATGATCCAGACCGGCCAGCGCACCAGCTGAGAGCCGCCGCCACGCCATGAACAACGGGCCATCGCGGCCCGTTTTTCATTGCAGCGGTGTTGTGCGGATCAGGCGGGTGCGCCCACCTGCTGCACCAGGCCCATGGCGAAGCGCCCATGGCCCACGGACCAGTCCGAGTAGTCGTTCTCATGCATGAAGATGAACACGTCGGCCGGCGCCACCCCCGCCCCTTCATGCAGATTGCGCGCAATGGCCGCATACAAGGCCTTCTTCATCGCATCGCTGCGCCCGCGCCGCATGGTGATCTCGACCACCACCACGGCATCCGAACGCGCCACCCCATTGAAACTGCGGCTGAACGCGAACTGGCCGGGAGCGTACGGATGCACCATGTTGAACAGTTCGTCCTCGGGCATGCCGATGCCCTCCACCAGGGCCCGGTGAATGCCCTGCACGACGGCATCGCGCTGGGAAGTGGAGGTGGACTGGGGCAGATAGGTGTGGACGAAGGGCATGGTGCTATGTGCTGTGGGATCGAATGGAGATGGAAAGTCCGGCCAGAATCCACGCAGGATTGCCGGCCGAAGCGGCAAATCTACCGACCGGCCCATGGCCTGAAAAGCGATGATTCGGCCGGTTCTATGTAACTGGAACTCACATAGCCTCCACCCGCCCCGTGACCCGACCCATGACCCGACCCATGACCCGCCGCCTGCCCCCGCTGGCCGCCCTGCGCGCCTTTGAAGCCGCCGCACGTCTGGGCCGCATGACGGCGGCGGCGGACGAGCTGTGCGTTTCGCCCGGCGCCGTCAGCCGCCAGGTCAGGCAGCTGGAGCAGCACCTGGGCCTGCCGCTGTTCGCAGGCACCAAGGCCCGCCCCACGCTCACCGCGGCAGCGCGCACCCTGCAGCCGGCGCTGACCCAGGCCTTCGAGCAGATCCATGAGGCGGTGCGCAGCCTGGGCGACGCCCACGAAGGCCCTCTGGACGTGGCCTGCTTCAGCACCTTCACCGTCAAATGGCTGATCCCCCGGCTGTTCGACTTTCACGCGCACCACCCCGGCATCGAGGTGCGCCTGCGCACCACCGACACCGGCACCGACGCTGCACGCGAAGGCTGCGACCTGCTCATCACGGCCATCACGCACGACAGCGGCGAGGCCCTTGCAGACAACGAGACGTCCCTGCCTCTTTTCGCCGAATACCTGGGCCCGGTGATGTCCCCGGCCATGGCAGGACGCCTCCAGCAGCCTGAAGACCTGGCCAGCCTCCCCTTGCTGCACACGCGCGGCCGGCGCAACGCCTGGGACCTGTGGGCCGCCTCCATGGACATGGCCCCGCCCGCAGCGGCCGGCCCCGTCTACGAGCACTACTACTTCACGCTGGAAGCCGCGCTGCGCGGCCTGGGCGCGGCCGTCGCCCCCTGGCACCTGGTGATGGACGACGTGCAGGCCGGCCGCCTGCTGGCGCCCTTCGGCTTCACTGCCTCCGGCTACCGCTACCTGGCGCTGCGCCGAAGCACTGCGGTGCAGACCCGGCTCGACATCTTCTGCAACTGGCTGCAGGCGCAGGCACGGGCCATGCCCGAAGCGCCAGCCGTCCAGGGCATATCGATCACGCATGCAGGAAACTTCGCGGCCACCCCAAAAAATCGATGCTAGAATCGCGGTCTTCGGAGAGGTGGATGAGCGGTTTAAGTCGCACGCCTGGAAAGCGTGTGTGGGCTAATCCCCACCGCGGGTTCGAATCCCGCCCTCTCCGCCAAAATGATCTAAGCCCTTGATTGATTCAATCAAGGGCTTTTTTCTTTGCGCAGCGTGACCACACGGCAGGCATCAGGTCATCGAGCTGGATGCACTGGGTGATGAAGGGCTCGAGGTTGATCTTGCCCTCCTCGACCAGCTTGATGGTTTCCTGGTGGTCGTTGCAGTAGGCAATGGTGCCGCGCACGTCCAGCTGCTTCATGACCACGCTGTGCACGTTCGAACGACACATCCACGCCCTTGCCGTCGGTGAGCTTCATCACCTCGGCCACCACGTCCACCTCGGAGGGGTCCAGGATGTGATCGGCCACGCCCGATTCACGCGCCTTTTGCTTGCGCTTGGCACTGAGCTCGGTGATGACGACGGTCAGGCCCTTGGCCTTGAGGATGGCCGACAGCAGCAGGCCGATGGGGCCGGCGCCGCCCACCAGTGCCACATCGCCGGCCTTCGCTCCGCTGCGGGTGTAGGCATGGTGGCCCACGGACAGCGGCTCGATCAGCGCGGCCTGGTCCAGTGGAATGGCATCGGAGATGGGATGCACCCAGCGGCGCTTGACGGCAATCCGCTCGGACAGCCCGCCACCACGCCCGAGAACTCATGCCCCATGGTGATGGATGCGGACTCGCCCGAGATGGGATGCGGGTGGCCGCAGGGCGGGATGAAGATCGGCCCTTCCATGAACTCATGCAGATCCGTGCCGCAGATGCCGCACCAGGCCACCTCGATGCCCACGGTGCCGGGCTCCACCACGGGTTCGGGGATGTCCTCGATGCGGATGTCGCCCCGGTCGTGGAAACGTGCTGCTTTCATGATTGAACTTTCTGTTTTGCAAGGCTGGGTTGGCGGGCGGCACAGCCGCCCCATGGCGACTATTCGGCCTTACCGCAGGTGATGAACTTGCTGCAGGTAACTGCGCAGCCATTCCCGAGGCACTGCTGGAGAGCGAGCTGTTCGGCTACCTGCCCGGCACCTGGACCGGCGGCGCCAGCAAGGGCCGCGAAGGGCTGATTGCTGCGGCACACGAGGGCACGCTGTTCCTTGACGAGATCGGCGACATGCCCCTGGCCCTGCAGGCCAAGCTGCTGCGGGTGCTGTCCGAATCCGAAATCACCCCGCTGGGCGCCCGCGCGCCACGGGCGGTGTCCGTTCGCGTCATCTCGGCCTCACACCGGCCGCTGGCCGAATTGGTGCGGCGCGGCAGCTTCCGCGAAGACCTGCTTTACCGCCTCAATGCCGCCGAGCTGCAACTGCCCGCCCTGCGCCAGCGCAGCGACCTGCAGGCCATTGCCGACCAGATGCTGGCCACGCTGGGCAGCCATCTGCACCTGGGCGACGCGGCCCGCGCGTTGCTGGCCGCGCACGCATGGCCCGGCAACCTGCGCGAGCTGCACAACGCGCTGCGCTACGCCGCAGCCCTGTGCG
Organism: Delftia sp. 11MD; assembly: GCF_050907895.1. Classification (NCBI taxonomy): domain Bacteria; kingdom Pseudomonadati; phylum Pseudomonadota; class Betaproteobacteria; order Burkholderiales; family Comamonadaceae; genus Delftia; species Delftia sp. 11MD. Next base: position 3,965,686 of record NZ_CP194333.1, read on the forward strand.
GGAACGATGGCGACGGCAGCATCGAGCCCGACCACCTGCCCGACGCGCTGCACAATGCCCCGCCCTGCACCGCCGCCCTGGCCAGCAACACCAGCGAGCCCGCCGCACAGGCGCTGGAGCAACTGCTTGCCCAATGCCAGGGCAACGTCTCAGAGGCCGCGCGCCAGCTCGGCGTCAGCCGCTCCACCATCCACCGCCGCATCCAGCAGCTGCAGCTGGGCGTGCGGCATGCCCAATGGCGCGGGCCATAGGGCCGAGCGGCAACCGGCAATCCCGAAGCATCGCTGACACGGTGTTACAGCAGCTGCGGCGTTCACCAGTAGATTGGCGCGTTTCGTCCATTGCAGCCCCAAAAAAGATGAAACCCAAGATCAACTTCATTGAACGCGAGCGCCTGTTCCGGCGGGAACTGAAACGGCGAAAGGTCAGGTTCCTGCCCATGCAGGTATTGCGCCGGCTGTTCGAGAAGGCAGGTGTCTGAGCCCTCCCCCCACGGCTGCAACAACTGGAGCAGGTCCGGCTGCGCATGCAGCCTCGTCAAACCCGCCGCATTCAGCGCTACACTGCCCGGCTCGCTGCCCATGGGCGAAGCAATGAATACGGCCGGGTGACTTGGCATGTATGGGCAGCTTTGGCTTTGGATTGCCCCAGAAAAACGGGAGAGTGGCTTGCCGATATACAGCTTGTCTTGTGCCAATTGCTCCGCTCCACTGGAGATTGGAAGTGATACGGAACGCTTCATCTGCGCGCATTGCGGAAGCGCCCAAATTCTTGAACGTCAAGGCGGGATCATTTCACTGAAAAAGGTGGAACACTCCCTTCACGCCATCCAACGGGGCACAGATCGCACAGCGGCAGAACTGGCCATTCCAAGGCTGACGCAAGAAAAGCAGCAGATTCTGGCGCTGCGTGCACAAGCGTTGGAAGCCCATCAAAAGAAGCGTGCACATGCACGTGGCCGAAGGTTGAAGCTGACCGGCATCAGCTTCCTCGTCCTGCTTCTTGCGGGTCCTACGGCGATAAACCAGATCAAGATGCCTGCCATCAACACTGCGCTCACGTTGGCGTGGATGCTTTCCTTGATCGTCATACCCGCTCTTGTTTTTCTAAAAACAAGGATGCCGCGAAGTACCCCCGCGCAAGTCATCAGTGATTACGACGCGCAATTGGCGTCGATTGAAGCCCACTTACAGGCCAATCGCGCCATTGTTTCCACCCTGCCATCTTGATGTGATGGCTTGTGAAAACTCTTCGCAGGCCATCTCCATGGGTGCTCACGCCCTCACCAACTGAAGCAGCAGCTGGCGTAGATCGTCCTGCGAATAGGGCTTGGCCAGCCGCGTCATTCCTGGTGGCAGTGCCGGTATGTCGGCAAAGCCGCTGGCCAGGATGAAGTTCAGGCCCGGGTATCGCGCTGCAATATGCCGGGCCAGCTCCACGCCGTTCATGCCGGGCATGGCGTAGTCGGAGATGACCACGTCGAAGCGCGCCTGCCGCGCAAGCAGGTCGATGGCCTCCTGCCCGGCGCCCAGGGTCGTGACGCGGTGGCCCAGGTCTTCCAGCAGGGCCGAGGCATTGGCCCTCACCAGCGGGTCGTCATCCACCAGCAGCACATCCAGGGGCCCCACGTCCTGCACGCTTTGCCCGCCCAGATGGCAGGCCGTGCTTTCGTCCTTGGAGACGGGCATCCACATCTCCACCGTGGTGCCGCTGCCCAGGGCGCTGTGCAGCACGAGCTTGCCGCCGGACTGGGCCACCAGCCCGTCCACCATGGCCAGGCCCAGGCCGGTGCCCTTGCCCACGCCCTTGGTGGTGAAGAAGGGCTCGACCACATGCGAGAGTGTCTGTTCGTCCATGCCCTCGCCGGTGTCCACCACGCGCACGCAGACATACGAGCCCGAGGCCAGGCCCGCAAGCTGGCGCGGCAGCGTGGTTTCCACGGCCGCCGTGATCTTGATGACGCCGCCGCCCGGCATGGCATCGCGCGCATTGGCAACCAGGCTGAGGATGCTGCTCTCGAACTGGCTGGGGTCGGTGGCGATGCGCGGCAGGTCTGAGGCCAGGGCCATCTTCAAAAAGATATGCGGGCCAGCCGTCTGCTGCAGCAGGCCTTGCATCCCGGTCAGCAGCACAGCGACGTCCACGGCCTGCGTCTTCAATTCCTGCTGCCGCGCAAAGGCCATCATGCGCTGGGTCAGCGAGGCACCGCGCTGTGCGCCGCGCGTGGCGATCTCCACCAGCGAACGCAGGCGATCGTCGGGCGGCATGCGCTTGCGCAGCAATTCCAGGCTGCTGAGCACGGCCATCAGCAGATTGTTGAAATCATGGGCCACCCCGCCCGTGAAGCGGCCGATGGCCTCCATCTTCAAGGCCTGGCGCAGCTGGGCCTCGGCAGCCTTGCGCTCCGTCACATCACGCGTGACCTTGGCAAAACCGATCAGCTGGCCCTCGTCGTAGATGGCATCGATCACGACCGATGCCCAAAAACGCGAGCCGTCCTTGCGCACGCGCAGGCCTTCGGCCTCCATGCGGCCGGTGCTGACGGCCGTGCGCAGTCCCGCCTGTGGCAGCCCCGCCTGCTGGTCCTCTGGTGTGTAAAAGCGCGAGAAATGGGTATGGAGGACCTCGTCCTCTTCATAGCCCTTGATGCGCTTGGCACCCAGGTTCCAGCTGACGATGCGGCCCTCGGGATCCAGCATGTAGATCGCACAGTCGGTCACGCTCTGCACCAGCAAGGCAAAGCTGCGCTCGGCGCTGGAAAGAGGGCTGGACCGGGAAGGCACGGCCAGAGCCTGCGATGCCCCGGACGGGGGTGCATCCGCCTCGCGCACACTCAGCAGCAGGGCCAGGCTGCCATCGCCGAGCCGTACGCGCGAGCTGCATGAGGCCACGGGCCGCTCGCGTCCCGTGCAGGTCAGCAAGGGCCAGCGGCTGGCCTGCCGTGCGGCGCCTGCGGGCTCGCACTGGCTGTTGAACCAGCCTGCGCGCCCGCTGCTGGCGACGAAGCGGTCCTCGAAAACACTGCCCTCCAGGGCATCGCCGGAATGCTCCAGCAGGCTCAACGCATGGCGGTTGCAGCGCGCCAGGCGTCCATCGAGTCCGACGACGAAGACTGCGTCCGGAAAGGCCTCCAAAGCAGCAAGGCCCGGATCAAGGGGGAGTTGTGCGTCGGAGCCTGCAGGGGCCGGCGCCAGACCAGTCGAGGTCAGCATGTGAACGACTCCGTAGGCAAATGGGTTGAACGAGCCGGAAAAATTGTAAGCACCACGGGTTCATCGCAAGCGGTTGCATCACAGGATCAGGGACGAGCCTCCTGCTCGTGCCCGGCAATTGCGGGCGAAGGCGCAGCCTGGAGGTCCGGCTCGGCATGCAAGGCCTCGCTGAGCTGGTCCACCACCAGCGCCCAGGTCGCATCGGCATGCCACTGCTGCGAGAACAGGGCACGTTGCGCGTCGGTCCAGAACGGTGCATCCACCAGCAGCGTGTCCTTTTCCAGCCGGTGCGAGAGGATGAACTGCTTGATGCCCTCCGGGCTGGAGTCCAGACCCAGCTGGTCGAAAAGATTGGTCATGGTGGGTTCGGCTGTGATCATGGGGGGTCCTTGTTGTGACGGGGTTGGCTCAAGGCTAGAAGCTCGGCCGGCGGCACCATGTCGGACACTGAAGCAAGCTGCCGTCGGCGGCCCTTCTGCGAGTGGGCCGCAGCGCCCGCGCCGTGCAAAGCCCTGCTCCTACACGGTTGCCTCGGCGGTCCGGCGCACCATGCAGCCATCTCATCACAGGACATTGCATTCCATGAAGAAACTGCTGCTTGCCACCGCCATTTCCTTCGCAGCTGCCGCTGCCCTGTCACCCGTCCATGCCCAGGTGGGCAAGGCCGCCTCCGAAGCCGCCGACGCTGCAGACCACAAGGTGAAGGAAAAGCAGGCCGACGCCAAGGCCAAGGACAGCGGGCCGGTCGGCAAGGCCGTGAACAACGTCAAGTCGGACTACCACAACAAGCGCTCCAAGCAGTCGGCAGAGAACGCCAAGGAATCGCTGAAGAAGGCGACCGAGTAGACGGCAACGCCCGGTTAGACCAAGGCCCACTCGCGTGGGCCTTTGTCTTTTGGAGAAGCCCGGCCATGCCGGGCGCAGCCTCAGAAGCTGTGCCGCAGCGCCAACATCACACTGCGCGGCGCACCGGGCAGGTTCAGGTCGGGGCTGGTGCCGTGGGCGGACACGATGCAGCAAGCAACTCAGGGCAGCGGCGCGCGCATTCCCGTCAGGCCCGGCATGACTTCCCGCATGGCCGCAATGAAGGCGCGCAGCCGCGCTGGCTGGTGGCGCGCGGGTGGGTAGACCAGATGCACGGGCAGCGGCGCCGCCTGCCAGTCGGGCGCCAGATGCACCAGGCGACCGGCCTCCAGATCCTCGCGCACGATCCAGGCCGAGGCAAGGGCCGCGCCCAGTCCGCCCAGGGCGGCGTTGCGCAGCGCATAAAGGCTGTCGGTGCTGAGCCGGGGCTCGAACTGCAGGCGCCAGGATTTGCAGACCCGCTCATCGCCCACGCGGTGCAACTCCAGCTCGCGCTGGTAGAAGGTGCGCAGCGCAATCCAGGGCAGGCCCTGCAGTTCGCGCGGGTGCTGGGGCACGCTGCCCTGCCCCAGCAAGGCAGGCGCGGCCACGGCAATGCGCGGCACCTCGGCCACGCGCAGCGCAATCACCGAAGGGTCGACCACGGTGCCGACCTGCACGGCGCAGTCGATGCCTTCGGCAATGAAGTCCGGCTGGCGGTCATGCAGCAGCCATTCGATCTTGACGGCCGGATGGCGGTCCAGAAACGCCAGCAGCGGCGCCATGAGCTGGTCCTGGCCAAAGGCGTGGGGCGCGACCACGCGCAGCAGGCCGCGCGGCGTGTCCTGGGCGCCGCGCAGGTCGGACTCCAGCGCGTGCCATGCCTCCAGCAGCTCGCGCGCATGCTCCAGGCAGCGCTGGCCGTCGTCGGTCAGCGCCATGGCGTGGGTGGAGCGCCGCAGCAGGCGCAGGCCCAGCGCGCGCTCCAGCGTCTGCAGGCGCCGGCTGACCGTGGGCTGGGTGGTGGACATCTGCTGCGCAGCGGCCGAAAGACTGCCGCTTTCGACGATGCGCACAAAGGTCTGCAACAGCTCGATGCGGTCAGTGCCAGAAGGCAGGGGAAGGTCGGCAAGGGTCATACGCCAAGCGTATATCGATTCTGCAGGCGCAGCCACTACCGTGGTGTGCTGCGCCGCACCACACTACGGCCATCGCTTTTCAACTGCGCCTGACAGGCGCCTCAACATGTCTTCTATTCAATCTACGCATATGCAAACCGCTGCGGGCGCGCAGGGCGCCGGCGTGCCGGCATCGCTGGTGCTGCTGATGGCGACCACGGCGGGCGTGGGCGTGGCCTCGCTCTACTACAGCCAGCCCATGCTGGGGGTGCTCGGCCCCGACCTGGGCGCAGGCGAACGCGCCGTGGGCTTTGTGCCCACGCTGACCCAGCTGGGCTATGCGCTGGGCATTTTGCTGCTGGCACCGCTGGGCGACCGCATGGACCGCCGGCGCATCATCCTGGCCAAGACCGCCGCGCTGATGCTGGCCCTGCTGGCCAGCGGACTGGCTCCGGGCCTGGCGCCGCTGCTGGCTGCCAGCCTGGCCGTGGGCCTGGCCGCCACCCTGGCGCAGGACGTGGTACCGGCCGCCGCCACGCTGGCGCCCGAGCACCAGCGCGGCAAGGTGGTGGGCACGGTGATGACGGGGCTGCTGCTGGGCATCTTGCTGTCGCGCGTGGTCAGCGGCCTGCTGGCCGAGCATGGGGGCTGGCGCAGCGTCTACCTGCTGGCCGCCGCTGCCATGGCACTGCTGGGGGTGGCACTGTGGCGCGGGCTGCCCAGTTTCAAACCCACCACGCAACTGGGCTATGGCGCGCTGCTGGGCTCCATGGTGCAGCTGTGGCGCAGCCAGCCTGCGCTGCGCCGCGCGGCACTGGCACAGGGCCTGCTGTCGGTGGCCTTCAGCGCGTTCTGGTCCACGCTGGCCGTGATGCTGCACCAGCAGTTCCACATGGGCAGCGCCGCTGCCGGCGCCCTGGGCCTGGCGGGTGCGGCCGGTGCGCTGGCCGCCCCGCTGGCAGGCCGGCTGGCCGACCGCAGCGGCCCGCAGCGCGTGACCTGCCTGGGTGCGGGCCTGGCCCTGGCATCGTTCGCCGTGCTGGCACTGTCGCCCTGGCTGCCGGCCGGCGCACAGCTGCCACTGCTGGTGGCCAGCGCCATCGGTTTCGACTTCGGCATCCAGGCCACGCTGGTGGCGCACCAGACCCTGGTGTATGGCCTGGAGCCTGCCGCGCGCAGCCGGCTCAATGCGCTGCTGTTCACGGGCGTGTTCATCGGCATGGCCTCGGGCTCCGCGCTGGGCGCTCTGGCCCTGGCGCAATGGGGCTGGGGCGGCGTGGTAGCCCTGGCCTGCGCGGCATCGGCGGCAGCGCTGGGCGTGCGGCTGGCCGGCCGCCAGCACTGAAGCTGGCAGGCCGGGCCGTTGGCGGGCCTGCCAGCCTATGTCCTGGCCTATGCCCCGGCCTGCAGACGCGCCGCGCGCTGCGCCAGCCGCTGCTGCTGCGAGGCACGCAGGGCAGCGATCTGCGCCAGGATCTGCTGCTGCTTTTCCATCAGGCGCTGCGTGTGCACGCCATGCGCATCCCCCGCCAGGCCCTGGGCGATGCAGGCCAGCGCGCGCGCCGGGTCGCCGCACTGCTGCCAGGTGTAGGCCAGGTTGAGCTGGGTGCGGGCATCGCGCGGGTCTATGCGCTCGGCCTGCAGGTAGGCGTCATGCGCGGCAGCAAACTGCTCCTGGCAGAACAGGCAGTCGCCCAGCACGTTCCACAGCCAGGTGCTGAGCCAGGGGTTGAGCTCCAGCGCGCTGCGCGCCAGCTCGATGCCTGCCGCAAAGTCCCGCAGCTGCAGGCCCACGAACTCCGCCACCTCGCCCAGCAGGCGCCAGTCGCGCGGGCTGCGGGTGATGGCCTGGCGGTAGCTTTCCAGCGCGGCGTCCTGCCGGCCCGACTCCAGGTGCGTGCGGGCCTCATGGGCCGGGGCCTCGAAGAACTGCTGCGCGTCGGCGCTGAAGCGGTTGAGAAAGGCGGCCGCCGTGCGCTCGCAGCCCTCGCCGATCAGCAGCCGCGCATGGATGGCCCTTTGCGCATCGCCCGAAGGCGCCAGCACCTGCCAGCCCTCGCGCCCGAACAATTGCGCCAGCAGCGGGAAGTTCAGGCCGATGGCGCTGGTGCGGCCAAAGCGCTGGGAGGCGCCCGACTGGGCCGCCGCCTCGGGCGTGCAGGCGCCGTAGTCGTTGATGAGCACCAGGCCCTTGGGCGCCAGCCGCTGCTGCAGCGTCTGCAGCGCGCCGAAGGCGCCGTGGTTGACCAGCAGGCGTGTCGCGTCCTGGCTGACGGACAGGGCGGCATCCACCCAGGGCGACAGTGCCGCGTCGCCGCAGTCGAAAAATCCCGTCTCCTGCTCGAACAGGCCCACCAGGGGCAGCAGGCGCGCGCGCTCGGCCGCATCCGCGTGATCCACCAGGGCGCGGATCTCATGCGGCGACAGCGCGGTGTACTGGCGCACGAGCTGGGCATCGTCCGTCAGGCGGGTGCGTATGCGCAGCTCCTGCACCGGCCCGCCATTCTGGCGCCGCACGACGGTGGCGGGCAGCACATCCAGCACGTAGTTGCAGAACACGGCATGCAGCGGCGGCAGCGGCACCGTGCTGCCGTCGTGCAGCCGAACGGCCTCGGGGTGCATGGCGTCGCAGCAGCCTGCCACGACCTGGCCGCCAAACTCGGCAAACAGGCCGCGCTCGTGCCACTGCGCAACGGTGCGCGGCGAGCCGTCTGTCACGTAGCAGACCAGCCGCTGGTCGAAATCACGCCCTTCCTGCTGGCACAGGTGCCGGAAGGCCTGCAGGAACATGCGCGCGAACAGGCCGCAGCCCGCGCCCAGCTCCAGCACGGCAATCGTGCCCTGCGGCGCCGTGTCCGCGCAGTGATGGAACAGCAGGGCCGCCGCATCTTCGGAGAGACGGCCGCTGTTGTTGACCACGTAGGGCACCTCGTTCTCGGCAAAGGTCAACAGGCCCGCCTGCGCCCAATGCAGATGGCCCAGCTCCCACTCGATGCTTTCGGTGATGGGCCGAAAGTCCTGCAGCAGTTGCGAGGCGACGCGCACACCGGACAGCACGTCCTGCGGCGCACGGACCGCAGCGGGCGGCCCGGTGGGCGCACCGGCAGAGGCGGAAAGCGACAGGGAAATGGGCATGGACATGGGCAAGGGCACGCGCAGCGCGGCCTCGCCCTTCGAATAGTCGGTTCTCAAGATGCTTTCTCCGGGAGATGCACGGCAGTGGCGCCTGCTCGCGCGGCAGGCGGCAGACGTCCGGCCGGGCTCAGGGCACGGGTGCCCACTTGGACCAGTTCAGGTCGGCCTGCTCGAAATCGGCCTTGAGCATGCGGCGCATGGCGGCCACCTCGTCCTGGGTGATCTGCGTTTCCTTCACCTGCTTGCCCGTGGCCAGGGTGCGGGCCTTGGCCAGATCGGCCTTGGTCACGGAGGCCGTTCCGGCCCAGATGGACTTGGCCGAACCCACGGTGACCCAGTGCTTGCCCTGGGACTGCAGGTCGGCCTGGTAGGCGGATTTCCAGCGCATGTTGTTCTGCGAAACGGCATTGAGCAGCTTGGCCAGCGAGCGCTGGTTGCTCACGCCTTCCTGGGCGAAGGCCTGCAGGTGCACGCGCTCGAACTTCAGCGGCAGCAGGCCCTGCTTGGCGGCCAGGCGGTCGCGCTCATCCCACCAGCGCGCGGCATCGGCCGCTTTGGCGGTATGCAGCTGGTTGAGCCAGTCGGCATCGGTGACGATGCTGCCGTCGCCCTTGACCCACTGGAAGCGCTTGAAGCCGATGTCGGCCGCCCGGCCGAAGTTGTGGTTGCTCTCGCCGGGGCCGGCCTTGGTCTGGGTCTCTGCCGCCTGCTGGGCAAAGGTGCGGCGGCGGCCGGTGGGCGTGATCCACAGCGCGATCTTGTGCGTGTCGTACATCTGCTGCACCAGGCTGGCCAGCTTGGCGCGGAAGGTGGGCTCGTACTCCGCATCGTTGGCAATGGCGGCCTTGCTGGTGGCCGCATCCTGGGCCTTGGCCTCGATATACACCGTCTTGGAGTTGTTCGCGGAGCGCATGTTCTGGTGCGATGCAGGCAGCATGGCGCTGAGCTTGGCCACCGTGGCGCCACCGGCTGCCGCCAGGCCCAGTGCCTCCTTGGCGCCACCGGCCTGCGGCTGGCCGGGCGCGGCCTTGGCCGCCGCCAGCTTGTGGTCGTTCTGGAAACGCTCCAGCGCGGCGCGCGTCTGGGCGCCGTAGCTGCCGTCGTAGTCCACGCCCAGATAGGGTGCATTCTTGGCGTCCTTCACCACGCGCAGCATGGCCTGCAGCAGGGCCACGTCATGGACCTGGTTGCTGCCGCCCTCGCCTACGCTGTCCTTGATGTCTGGCATGTGTCTTCCCTCTTTGCGGTTGTCGGTGTCACGCGCTGCACGGGCTCAGCGGGCGGGATCGGTCTTGCGGTCAGGTTTCCGGCCGGGCGCCTGTTCCGCCTTCGGCAGCAGATGCGCCAAAGGCACCGTGCGCGGCTGCAGCCTGGCCGAGCAGGCACGCAGCCGCAGCGATTCGGCATGCGCCTGTGCCATATCCGCGGCCACCTGCACCAGGGCGTGATGCGGCGCAGCTCCTGCGGGGCGTGTGAGCACCACGGCATAGCCTCCCAGGCAGTCGGCCTGCTGCGCGCGCGCTGCACGCGCGGCGGCCACGCCGGCATAGCGCGCAGCCACCACGGCCTGCACGGCAGCCGGCGGCGCCGATGCCTGTTCGGCAAACGCCTGCCGGCCTGCGTTCCAGCGCAGGCTGCGGGTCTCGATCTGGTCGGGGGCGTCGTCCTGCGGTGAGTCATAGCGCACCAGCAGCACCGGGATCCGGCCCGTGGGCGCCAGCACCCAGCTTTGGTAGCTGCCTGGAGGCTCTTCGTACTGCCAGGCCAGATGCGGTCCCTGGGCCGTGGCGACATAGAGCGCATGGCGGCGCTTGGGATGGTCGAAGCCGCCCATCTGCGTGACCAGCAAGGCGCGCGCCCCGCCTTGCACGCCGGGCAGGCGCAAGGTCCGCGCCGCGGCGGTGACCGTGCCTTCTTCCTCGCCGGTCGTCCAGACGCGCGTGCGCTGCGCGGCCTCGGACAAGGGATCGCCCACGCCGTACAGCGGATCGGATGGCGCCAGCTGGGCCTGCCCTCTTGAAGCAGGCCAGGCCAGCGCCGCTGGCTTGCCTTGCTCCATACCGGCACGCACCAGCCTCAGTTCGAAGGGACAGGCCGACGCCGTGCAGGCAGGCAGGGACAACTCATAGGCAGGCGCCCCCTTGGCCGTGCCGGACGGCAGGCTTTCCAGCACCTGCCGCTGCAGCCCGGCAGCGAACGCCGTCGTACCCAGCAGCGCCACAAGCCCGAAGGCCAGTGCGGGCAATACCGGCGTCTGGCGAAATGAAGAATCGGCGTGCATTGAGTGGGAAGCCATGGTGATAGCGAGTTCCTATGATTTGCCAGACGGAAATCCGTTACTGCTGCATTTCATCGGCGCAGGCATTTTCCACAAGCTCCCATTCGATGTCTGTTGCAAAATGCATCCAACGCCGCATGAAGGTAATTCGTCCCCTGCATTGCCTGCCGGACCCCGTGCAAATACCAATTCATTGGCGGTGTTTTTTTCAAGAAACATCAACAATATCAATAGCTTGCACCAACGCAGATGGGCAATGAAAATACCATCTTGTACACATGAAAAATGTCGCCACAGATGGACGCGCCGCACCGGAGATTCACACCGCATTCCGGCACCTTCCATTTACACGAACTCCATTACATTTTCCACCCTGAAAATCAGTAAATGACCACCAGGCGCATGCATTGAACCCATCGCAAATCCGTCCCATGTCACGGTATTGCCTGCCGTCACTACCCGCCTGTCCGCGCCCGGACAGGCAACACCCGGCATTGCCACGGTTGCACTGCAGGCCCTGAGTGAGGCAACCATCGCCGCACGGGCCAGCGCAGCCGGCACCAGTTTCTTACCGTGGACGCCCGAAATCACTGCTACAATTGAGGGCTTCGGAGAGGTGGATGAGCGGTTTAAGTCGCACGCCTGGAAAGCGTGTGTGGGCTAATCCCCACCGCGGGTTCGAATCCCGCCCTCTCCGCCATACACCCAGCAAAACGGGCCCCTACACGGGGCCCGTTTTCGTTTCCGGGCCTGCATTCGGCCCGGGTCCTGCCCCGCGCAGCCTCGCGCCGCATCCACCCGGCAGGCCGTCAGCGCATCAGGGAAAGTCACAGGCTGCACCTGCCCCTCAAGCCTTGCGCAGACCCCTGCCTGGGCATGCAATACGCAGGTGTCCGACAGGCACAGCCTTGTTTCAGTGATGTACTAGCTGCAACAAAGCACCCAGGCGCGCAGCTTTGTGCAACCGCAGCGCGGCGCGAACAAGCATTCAGGCCCAGCCGCAAGAGGCTTGCAGGGTGAGAGATCCGACGGAGGTTCCAAATGGAAAGCAATGTCACAAAATCCCTTCAAGTCCTCTTAATTTCCGTCAATTTCACTCAATTGACGATAGTTTTCAATCAGAGACGCCAAGCCGATCGAAAAAGCCAAAAACCCGACGTATATTCCACACCGCCTTGCAGCCTGCCCGGCCCGCCCTCGGGCTGAGACGGCCCCCGCTCTCCCGGCGCGGAGCACCAGAACAAAGCAGGAGCGAAGAGCACAAGAAGACGCAAAGGGGTTGGCATGAAAATTCTTTCGTTTTTCGGGACCCGTCCCGAGGCCATCAAGATGGCGCCGCTGGTGACGGCCCTGTCGCAGACGCGCGGCATCGAAAGCGTGGTGTGCGTGACGGGTCAGCATCGCCAGATGCTGGACCAGGTGATGGAGCTGTTCGGCCTGCAGGCCCGGCACGACCTGGCCGTCATGCAACCCAGCCAGACACTCAACGGCCTGTTCTCCCGCGTGGTGGCGGGCGCCGACGGCGTGCTGGAGCAGGAAAAGCCCGACTACGTGCTCGTGCACGGCGACACCAGCACGGCCACGGCCTGTGCGCTGGCAGCATTTCACCGGCGCATTCCCGTGGGCCATGTGGAAGCCGGCCTGCGCACGGGGGATCTGGCCCAGCCCTTTCCCGAGGAAATGAACCGCCGCGTGGTCGATGTGGTCAGCCAGTGGATGTTCGCGCCCACGCCCACGTCGCGTGCCAACCTGCTGCGCGAGAACCTGCAGGGCCGCATCGCCGTGACCGGCAATACCGTCATCGATGCGCTGGCCACGCTGTGCGACCGGCTCGATGCCCGGCCCGAGCTCGCCCGCGACATTGCCGGGCGCCATCCCTGGGTGGACGCGCAGCGCCCGCTGCTGCTGGTCACGGGCCACCGGCGCGAGAACTTCGGCGAAGGCTTCCAGAACATCTGCGCCGCGCTGGCCGAGCTGGCGCGGCGCCATCCGGACCTGCTCATCGTCTACCCGGTGCACTTCAATCCTGCCGTGCGCGAGGTGGTCATGCGTACGCTGGGCGGCATGGACAACATCCGCCTCATCGATCCGCTGGACTATGTGGACTTCGTCTGGTTCATGCAGCGGGCCCGCATCATCCTGACCGATTCCGGCGGAGTGCAGGAGGAAGCACCCTACCTGGGCAAGCCCGTGCTGGTGATGCGCGATGTGACCGAGCGGCCCGAGGCCGTATCGGCCGGCACCGTGCTGCTGGTGGGCACGCAGCGCGCGCGCATCGTGGCCGAGGTGAACCGCCTGCTGACCGATGAAGGCCACCGCGCCTCGTTCGCGCGCCGCATCAATCCCTATGGCGACGGACGGGCCTCGCAGCGCATCGTACGGGCCTTGCTGGGACAGCCCTTCGAGGAGTTTGCCGCCGGACCGGCAGGCATCCTCGCCACCATGGGCAAGGGCCTGGCGCCGGCCTGAAGGCCGCCAGTCCCAACGCAACGGCAGCCGCCCTGCAGCAACTGAACGTGTCACGAATCGCGTCACGAACCGAGCACCGAAGTGAAAAAGAGGCCCCCCATGCAACCGACCATCCACCGCCATTCGTTTTCCCGCACCGGGGCCCGCTGGGCGCTGGGTTCGCTGCTGGGCCTGGGCGCCCTGTTCGCCCAGACGGCATCCGCCTCGGCGCTGGGTGACGCCATACGGCAGCTGGGCGCCAGCGACGGGCTGCAGCGCAGCGTCACGCTCAAGGAGCTGGGCATTGTCGACCCGGTCGTGCTGGCCGGCACGGCCACCCAGGACTTCTACCTGCCCGTGCCGCGCGGCCTGCCTCTGGGCGATGCCAGCATCGCCTTCGATGGCCGCTACCTGAAGGGAGAGCCGGGGACCTCGACCGTGGTGATCTCGCTCAACGGTACGCCGGCCGTATCCCAGACCGTGCCGGACGGCGAAGGCACGCTGCAGCGCAACCTGCCCGTGGCCCAGCCTGCGCGCGCCAGCGACTTCGTGCGCCTGGGCGTGAACTGGCGCAACCGCAACAACAGCCAGCAGCGCTGCGACGAAAACCACTCCCTCGCCAACTCGCTGACCATCTCGCCGCAGACACGCCTGAGCTACCGCGTGGACCCGCGCGATGTGCGCACCATCGAGGATGTCTGGAACACCCTGCCCGTGCGCACCACCGTGCTGGTGTCGGGCAGGCAGCTGGAGCAGGCCTCGTTCGACAGCGCCTGGCGCATCGGCGCCAGCCTGCAGCGCAACAACAGGCGCATGCAGGTACGGGCCCTTCCTGCCGTGGGCGAGGTGATCGACCTGCGCGGCCTGGAGGTTCCCGCCGCCCTGGCCGGCGTGCCAGCCTTTGCCGCGCTGCGGGGCGCCGAGCCCCAGCACAAGCTGGCCAGTGACGCCGAGCTGGGCGCGCTGATCATGCTGGGCTCAGCCCAGGTCAGCGGCGACATCGTGGTGGCCGACAAGGCACTGCAGCAGCGTTTGACCGCCGCCTTCGCGGCCCTGCAGACCCAGCTGGCGGCCGACCCCGATGCGGGCCAGGCGCTGCAGCAATGGCGTGCCCGCCGCGCGCCGCTGGCCAGCGAGGCGCTGGCCTCGCAGCAACTGCGAGCCTTGCCCATGGGCCGCCAGATGGTGCTGGCCGTGGCCTCCGATGCGGGTGCGCGCGTGGCCGGCCTGCAGGAGGCCGCCCTGCAGCGCCTGCTGGTCAGCGACAACGTGACGGTGGCTGCGGCCCAGCCCCCGCAATGGGACGAGGCCAAGGGCATACGCCTGTCCAGCCTGGGCGGCAGCCCCGACAGCTTCGACGTGCTGTCGCGCGGCGAGTGGACGATGAACTTCCCGCTGAGCGCCGTCGCCTCGCAGGGCCGGATGCCGGGCGAGATCACGCTGTACGTGGCCGCAGCCCCCGGCGCCTCGGCCACGCGCCCCGTGGCCACGCTGTTCTGGAACGGCATGCTGCTGTCGGCCCGCCAGCTGGACGCCAACGGCCAGCCCGAGCGCCTGCGCGCCCGCGTGCCCGGCTACGCGCTGGGCATCAACAACACCTTGCGCGTGTCGGTGCAGCGCCAGCCCTACTCGGCCGACTGCAACGAGATTCCCCAGCCCTATCCCGCCAGCGTGCTGCCGGCCATCAGCTATGTGACGCCCGGCAAGGCCGAGCCCAACGGCAGCTTCATCGGCCTGCTGCCCCTGCTGGGCGCCAGGTCGCAGCTGCTGGTGCCTGCCAGCTACCTGTCGGCCGCGCCGGCGGCGCTGGAGCGCATGGCCAACCTGGCAGCCGCCAGCGGCCTGTCGGCCTCGCAGGCCGAGCTGGTCGTGGCCCAGGCCGATGCACCCGCCAAGCCTTCCATGCCCTTCGTGGCCATGGAGGTGCCGGTGGAGGGCGCCAAGCCCCTGGTGACGGTCACGGACGGTCAGCAGCTGCGCATTCGCGGCAAGTCGCTGGACTGGCTGGACATCAAGGGGCTGAAACAGCTGTCCTCGGCCGAAGTCGTCACTGCCGGCGGCCAGCAGGGCGTGCTGTGGCGTGCCATCGGCGAGTGGACTGGCGGCCTGGGCGAGCCCTTCCTGCTCAATCGCGGCAACATTGCCGTGATCGGCGGTGACGGCCCTCTGGCCTGGGTCGACAGCAGCAACCCCGATGCCGGCATTCCGTCCGGTCCGCGCGAAGGCGCCTTCCACGAATGGCGCAACTTCCTGTCCTGGAGCGTGCCCGGCATCGCCATTGCGCTGGTCGTGGTGGTGCTGCTGGTGCTGCTGGCCTGGGCGGTGGCCCGCAGCAAGCAGCCCAGGCACTGAGCCGGGCCCGAGCCACGATGACGACGGCATGAGGCGATCACCATGATCTCTTCCCTCTACTGGCCCTACCTGGTGGCCGACTACTACCACGCGCTGGAGATCACCAGCGCCGTGGTGGCCGTCATCATCCTGCTGTCCAGCATCGATGACCTGTTCATCGATGCCTGGTACTGGGTGCGCGAGGCCTGGCGCGCGCTGACCGTCAAGCGCCGCTACCAGCCGCTCAAGGCACAGCAGTTGCAGGAGGTCGAGGAAAAGCCGCTGGCCATCATGGTGCCGGCCTGGCTGGAGTACGACGTGATCGCGCCCATGCTCGAGAGCATGGTGGGCACGCTGGACTACAAGAACTACATGATCTTCGTGGGCACCTACCGCAACGACGAGCGCACCAAGAACGAGGTGGAGCGCATGCGCCGGCGCTACCGCCAGCTGGTCCGCGTGGAGGTGCCGCATGACGGCCCCACCTGCAAGGCCGACTGCCTCAACTGGATCGTGCAGGCCATCTTCCAGCAGAACACGCTGCAGCCCGAGCCCTTTGCCGGCCTGATCCTGCACGACAGCGAAGACGTGCTGCACCCGCTGGAACTCAAGTACTACAACTACCTGCTGCCGCGCATGGACTTCATCCAGCTGCCCGTGACCTCGCTGGAGCGCGAGTGGTACGAACTGGTGGCCGGCACCTACATGGACGAATTCGCCGAATGGCACACCAAGGACCTGGTGGTGCGCGAGAGCATGTCGCACATGGTGCCCTCGGCCGGCGTGGGCACCTGCTTTTCGCGCAAGGCGATGGAGGAACTGGCCGCCGAGACCCACAACCAGCCCTTCAACACCGACACGCTGACCGAGGACTACGACATCGGCGCGCGGCTGGCGCGCCGGGGCATGAAGCAGATCTTCGGCAAATTCCCCGTGGACTACGTGATACGGCGCAAGCCGCTGTTCGGCCTGGGCAAGGAAAAGGTGTCCACCCTCACCATGCCGCTGGGCATACGCGAGTTCTTTCCCAACACCTTCAAGACCGCCTACCGGCAAAAGGCGCGCTGGACGCTGGGCATCGGCCTGCAGGGCTGGAGCCAGGTCGGCTGGGCCGGGCCGCTGTCCACCAAGTACCTGCTGTTCCGCGACCGCAAGGGGCTGGTGACCTCCTTCGTGGCCATCCTGGCCTATCTGCTGCTGCTGAACTTCCTGGTCTTCCTGCTGGCCGACCACATGGGCTGGTGGACGGTCTACTACCCCTCCCTGTTCGCCCCCAATGGCTGGCTGGTGACGCTGATGAGCGTCAACGTCGTCGCCCTGCTGCTGCGCGTGGTGCAGCGCGCCTGGTTCGTCTCGCGCCTGTACGGCTGGGAGCACGCCTTGCTGTCCGTCCCGCGCATGGTGATCGGCAACTTCATCAATGCCATGGCAGCGGCGCGCGCCTGGAAGCTGTTCATCGTCCACCTGGTCACGGGCAAGCGCCTGGCCTGGGACAAGACCATGCACGACTTCCCCTCCACAGACCAGTTGGTGCACCAGCGCCAGCGCCTGGGCGAGCTGCTGCTGTCCTGGCAGGCCATCGACGAAACCCGGCTGGCCAGCGCGCTGGAGATCCAGCGGCGCGAACGCCGCCCGCTGGGCGCCATCCTCATGGAGCAAGGCTGGCTCGACGAGGCCACGCTGCGCGAGGCCATCAGCTTCCAGCAGGGGGAGCCCACCGATCCCCCGGCACATCCCGGCTTGGCCGCAACAGGCAATCCAAGCACACCAAGGGCCGGCATATGAAGCGTCTCGCACCCCTCGTTCGCCCACTCCCCTGGCCGCCCTGCTGGGCGCCGGCTGGAACGCGCCGCCGGCCTGGCCGCAGGCCGCAGCAGCCGTCAAGGCCGAGGCGCCGCTCAGGGGCCGCGCATGGCAGCTGGCCAACCAGGCCTATGCCCACTACCAGGCCGGCCGCTTTGCGCGGGCCGCCAGCGCCGCCGCATCGGCCATACAGCTGCGCCCCGACCTGCTGCGCCTGCGCATGCTGCTGATCTACTCGCTGCAAAGGCAGGGCAAGAACGAGGAAGCGCTCAAGGCCATCGCCTCGGCCCGCGCCGCCGGGCTGGACGAAGCCACGCTGCAGCAGGCCGAGACGAATGTGCGCGCGGCTGCGGCAGGCGGGGCCGCCGCAGGTGGCGGCGCGGCCACGGCCTCCGAGGCCTACAACAAGGCCTTTCCCATCGCCACCGAGGCCTACGCCGACTACAACGCCAGGAACTATGCAGACAGCGCGCGCAAGGCCGAGCAGGCCTTTCGCCTGGACCCCACGCAAGGCCAATGGGCATTGCTGTGGATTGGTGCGCTGGAAGCCCAGGACCAGCTGGGCGCCGCCATCGAGGCCGCAGATGCCGCCCTGTCCCTGGAGCCTCCCAACAAAAGCGACCTGGTGGCCAAGCGCCAGACCCTGCGCCGCAGCCAGGCCGTGCTGCCCGCGCAAAAGGCCTACCAGGCGCTGATCGCCAACAACCCGGCGCAGGCCGTGCCCTTTGCACGCGAGGCCGTGGCGCTGGCGCCGGGAACGGCATCGCACCGCTTGCTGCTGATCACCTCGCTCATGCTGGCCGAGCAGCTGCCCGACGCGGAAAAGGCTGCCGACGAGGCACTGGCGCAGGACAACGAGGACACGGCCGCCCTGGGCATGCGCGGCTACATACGCCAGCGCCAGGGCAAGACCACGCTGGCCAACGAGGACTTCGACGACGTGCTCAAGCAGGACTGGCTGGACGAAAAGCAATCGGCCAACCTGCGCCTGATCGCGGCCGACGCAGCCCTGGCTGCGGGCGATGCGGCACGCGCCCGCGCGCTGCTGGCGCCCATGCCGGCACAGGATGAAGCCGTGGCCCGCCGCCTCAAGCAAGCCGATGGGCTGCGCCCGGGCCGCGACACGCCCATGGTGGCCGATACGCGCGGTGCCTCGCAGACCCTGGCCATGGCCGACTACCCGCCGCCGCTGCAGGACTGCCGCGACACGCCCTACGGAACGGTCTGCGAGCTGCAGCCCTCCGATGCCCAGGGCGCAGGCGGCCCCAGCGCCCAGGCCTATGCGGCCTATGCGCGCCAGGACTACAAGGCTGCCATCGAACATGCGCAAACGGCCGTGGAGCAGGACCCCGACAACGAGCAGCTGCAAAAGCTGCTGACCACCACGCTGGCCGCAGGCAACCGCGACCAGCAGGGCCAGGCCCTGCTGCGGCTGGACAAATCCCTGTCCCTCACCCCCAACGACGCCCAGCTGCTGATGCAGCGCGGCTACCTGTACTCGCGCCAGGAAGAGCCGGCCAAGGCGCTGCAGGATTTTCGTGCCGCCCGCGCCACGGGCGAGGCGCCTGCGGGCGCCATGCTGGACGAGGGCTATGCCCTGGCCGGCACCGGCGACAGCCGGGGCGCCGTGCACACCTTCAAGCAAGCCATCGACCTGGACGATGCCGGCACCGCCAAGCTGACGCCGGGCCAGCGCGAGAACGCGCGCAGCGCCGTCTCCGGCTACTCGCGCGAATGGGGCGCCATCGTCTCCCTGGGCTACCGGGGCGCGCGGCCGGCGGGGCGTGCATTCTCGGACGGCATCCTCACCCAGGCCGGCGACGCCGTCTTCGGCACGGCCGAGGCCTACTGGCGCCCGTCCAACTTCCTCAACTCATCGACGCGCATCTTCGATGTCTACGGACGGCTGGGCAGCACCTTGCATGACGGGGGCGGCACCACGCTGGGCCAAAGCGCCATCGACCCCTGCACGGGCCTGCCCATCAATGTGCAGGCAGGCGACAACCGCGGCATCTCGGGCCTGCCCACCACCACGGGCTCGCTGGGCATGCGCTTCACGCCGTCCACCAAGTACGCGCTGACCTTTGGCATAGAGCGCCAGTTCAACATCGGCTCCGCCACGCGCTCGGGCTTCATCACGCCTGAATCGCCCCAGCTGCGCTGCCTGATGAGCGGGCGCGATCCGCTCAACCCCACGGGCCCGGCACTGGGCAATCCCATCTCGGCCAAGTACAGCGCGGGCGCGGGCCAGGGCGGCTGGCTGGCCTATGTCACCCACGGCTTCTACGAAGGCACGGGCCGGCGCACGGACCGCTCCAGCTGGTTCACCATGGAAGGCTACAGCCAGGCCGGCTATGCCAACCAGAGCATGGCCTCGCGCTTCACGCTGACAGACCAGACCAATGGCGCCGTGGTGGGCGACGGCTCGGGGCGCTACAAGCGCGAGCAATGGTTCTTCTCCACCGAGGCCCGCATCGGGCGCAGCTTCCGCGCCGACGGCATCAACCAGGGCCTGGTGATCTTCCCGTTCGGCGTGGTCGCGGCCGACTGGATCAAACAGAGGAACCGCGTGCAAGTGCGTTCCCTGCAGGCCGCCCCTGGCGCCACGCCCACCGCAGCCCAATTGGCCGCCCAGCAGGGACAGACCCTGGCCCTGCAAGGCAATGGCAGCAGCTGGTCGGCCAGCGCCGGCGTGGGCATCAGCCTGCGCCAATGGTTCCGCGAAAGCCACTACAGCACGGCCCAGTCCTATCTGGACTGGTCCATGCAGTACCGCTTCAACATCGGCGGCGGCCAGGCCGACCGCGCCAAGGGCCTGTTCATGACGCTGACGCTGTCCTATTGAAAGCCCCGCCCCGCCGCCGCCACCACACAGACAAGAGAAAAGGAGAAAGCTCCCATGGATTCGACCAAGCAAGCACCCCGCCCCGCCCTGCACGGACTGCGCTCGGGCATGGCGCGCGCCGCACGCGGGCTGGCCGGCTGCGCCCTGGTGCTGGGCGCGCTGGCAGCGCAGGGAACGGCACAGGCACAGGCACAGGCACAGGACAGCTCCTCCATCGTTCTCAGGGGCAAGGACGGCTGGCTGTTTCCGGGCTGGGGCAGCCTGACCCAGGTGGACCGCGCCGGCATCACGGAATCCACGCGGCTGATCACCGAGGCGCGCAACCTGCTGGCCGCGCGCGGCGTGAAGCTGCAGGTGCTGCTGCTGCCCGACAAGGTGCGCTTCTACGCTGACAAAATGCCCGATGGCAAGGCCATGAGCGCCGATGTCCAGGGCCGCTACAAGCAGGTGCTGCAGGCGCTGCAGGGCGCAGGCATTCCCAGCTTCGACGACGAGGCCGTGCTGCGCACCGTGCGCGACAGCGGCAAGGACGTGTTCTACCGCACCGACCAGCACTGGACCCAGGCGGCGGCCGACGCCACGGCCGAAGCCACGGCCCGCATGGTCCAGGGCGAGGTGCCCCAGCTGGCGGGCCGCGCCGGCAGCGGCCTGGCCCTGGGCGACACCGTCACCGAGCGCCGCTATGGCGACCTGGCCGAGCTCTTTCTCACCGCCGAAGAGCGCAAGCAGGTGGGCCGCGAGGTCTATACCGTGCGCCGCCAGGCCCCCGCCAAGGGCCTGCTCGACGACGAGCCCGCGCCCGTCCATGTGACGGGCCACAGCATGGTCCAGCCCTACTTCGGCTTTCCGCAAAAGCTCTCCAACCTGCTGGACCGCCCGGTCTCGCTGAACTGGAAGCCCGGCAACGTGGGCCAGTGGACCATGCTGCTGGAGTACCTGGAGTCGCCGGCCTTCAAGTCCCACAAGCCCCAGGTGCTGGTGTGGCAGATGTTCGAGCCCACCTACAGCTACGGCCCCAACGCGGCCGGCCAGTGGGACAACGCCTCACTCATGCCCAACGCCACCTGGCTGGAGCGGCTGCGGGCCGCGCTCAAGGGCTGACACCGTGGACCCCACCGCGCAAGAACTGCAAACCGACAAAGGACACCGGCGCAACGCCTGGATCTGGGGTGCCCTGCTGCTGTCGGGCCTGGCCTGGGGCGGCTGGACGCTGGCCAGCGGGGGACCGAAGGCCGGCGAGCTGCAACTGGCCGCCTGGCTCGATGGCCGCGCGGGCACGGCGCTGAACAAGGGCCTGCGCCTGCCCGCCCAGTCTTCGCTGGAGACGGGCCAGGCCGCGCTGCGCTATCGCCTGCTGGGCGATACGGGCGCGCAGGTGGCCCTGGGCTGCCCGCAGTGGATGTTCTACCGCGACGGCCTGCGGCCCCAGCCCGGGGTAGGCGCCGCGCCCTTCGAGGCGCGCCAGCGCCTGCTGCGCCACTGGACGCGGCAGTTGCAGGACAAGGGCATTGCCACCCTGGTGGTGGCCGTGCCCGACAAGTCGCGCATCGAGGCCGACCACCTGTGCGGCCTGCCCGTGGCACCCGTGATGCTCCAGCGCCTGGACCTGTGGCAGCAGCGCCTGCAGGCCGACGGCATTGCCTTTGCCGACCTGCGCCCCGCCCTGCAGGCCCAGGAGCAGACGCAGCCCGTGTTCTTTCGCACCGACGTGCACATGAACGCCGAGGGCGCACGCGCCGCCGCCCTGGCCGTGGCCCGGGCCGCGCTGCCGCTGCTGGGCGGGCAGCGCGGCAGCCAGGCCTTCGAGGAGTCTGCACCCGGGCCGCTGCAGCCCTTGCCCGGCGACCTGCTGGCCCTGGCCGGCCTGGCCGACGCACCGGCAGGCTGGCGCCCGCAGCGCGACGAAATACGCCCCCAGGCCATCACCCCCGTGCGCGGCGGCGGCCTGCTGGACGAGACGCCGCCCGTGCAGGTGCTGCTGGCCGGCAGCTCCAACGGCCTGCGCAGCAATTTCGCGCCACAGCTGGGCCGCGCGCTGGGCCATGAAGTCTGGAACCTCAGCATGGATGGCGGCCAGTTCAGCGGCGCCATGGTGTCCGCCCTCAAGCGCCGCGCCTCCTGGCCGGCCAGCCTGCGGCTGGTGATCTGGGAGTTCTCGGAAAACACCTTGTCCCTGCCCCTGACGGACGATGAAAAAGCGGCGCTCAAGGAGCTGGACGCCGCCTCCCCGCCTGCGTGAAACCGCCCGCTACATGCTGTTCAACTCCTATCTTTTCCTGCTGCTGTTCCTGCCCATCGCGCTGGCGGGCCACTACCTGGCCGGCGCCATCAGCCTGCGGCTGGCCGCGTTCTGGCTGTGCCTGACGTCCTTCGTCTTCTATGGCTGGTGGAACCCGCAGTTCGTCGCCCTGCTGGCCCTGTCCATTGCCTTCAACTACGTGGTGAGCCGGCTGATCCTGCGCTTTGCCGGCCATGCGCGGCTGCAGGGGCTGGTGACTGCGCTGGGCGTGGGCGCGGACCTGGCGGCACTGTTCCACTACAAGTACTTCGCCACGCTGTTCAACTTCCTGGGCGAATGGGGGCTGACGCAGGGCGGCATGCACGAGCTGATCCTGCCCCTGGGCATCTCGTTCTTCACCTTTACCCAGATCGGCTACCTGCTGGACTGCCGCTCGGGCATCGTCAAGGAACGCAGCCTGCTCAGCTACGTGCTGTTCGTGACCTTCTTCCCGCACCTGATTGCCGGGCCCATCCTGCACCACAAGGAAATGATGCCGCAGTTCGCGCAGCCGGATAACTACCGGTTCCGCGCGGACAACCTGTCCATCGGGGGCACGCTGTTCGTGATCGGCCTGGCCAAGAAGGTGCTGCTGGCCGACGAGATCGCACCCTATGCGGACGCCGGCTTCGCCGCGCCCGGCGAGCTGCAGTTCTGGGCCGCCTGGGGCGCCAGCCTCAGCTACGCGCTGCAGCTGTACTTCGACTTCTCGGGCTATTCGGACATGGCCCTGGGCCTGGCGCGCATGTTCGGCATCCGTTTCCCGCTGAACTTCAACTCGCCCTACAAGGCCGGCAGCATCATCGACTTCTGGGCGCGCTGGCACATGACGCTGACGCGTTACCTCACGGCCTACCTGTACTACCCCGTGGCCATGGCCATCTCGCGCGCACGCGAAAAGCGCGGGCTGTCCGTGGGATCGAGCGCCGCGCGCACGCCGGGCGGCTTTGCGGCCACCATCGTCGTGCCCACGCTGTTCACCATGGGGCTGGCGGGCATCTGGCACGGCGCCGGCCTGCAGTACGTGATCTTCGGCCTGCTGCATGCCTTCTACCTGTCGGTCAACCATGCCTGGCGCATCTTCGTGGTCAGCCGCAAGCCGGCCGCCGCCCGCAAATCGGGCCGGGGCGTGCAGGCGCTGTGCGTTGTCATCACCTTCATCGCCGTGCTCATCGCCCAGACCTTCTTCCGCGCCCACGGCGTGGGCGACGCCATGCTGCTGCTCAAGGGCATGGCCGGCCTGCGCGGCGTGGAGGCGCTGGAGTCGCTGTCCCACGTCCAGGGACTGGCACTGGGCGATGCCATCCGCCTGGCCATAGGCCACCATATGCAGCTGGCCCTGGTGCTGCTGCTGCTGGCCATTGCCTGGTTCACGCCCAATGCCCACCAGATCCTGGGCCGCTTCTCGCCCGCCATGTTCAAGGTGCAGGAAGCGCCCCGGGCCTGGATGCGCTGGCGCCCCAGCGCGGGCTGGACGGCCGTGACCCTGGTCCTGCTCTTCCTGTGCCTGGTCAACCTGCACAAGGAAACCCGCTTCCTGTATTTCCAGTTCTGAAACGCCTGTTGGAGAAAAAAGCATGTCCCACAATGACATCGAAACCAAGATTGCCCAGATCATCGGAGCCATCATCCTGACCTCGGTCGAGCCCGATACGCTGCTGCTCGAATCGGGCCTGGTGGACTCGCTGTCCGCCGTGGACGTGGCCCTGGCCATCGAGAAGGAATTCGGCGTCAAGATACCGCCATCGGAGATCGACCTGCACCTGGAGTCCGTGCAAACGCTGGCGCAGTACGTGGCCGAGCAGCGCAAGGCGTGATGAGACGCCGGCACTGTCGGCCCGGCCTGCGCAGCCATCCCCATCCACCCACCGCCGCAAGGAGCCCGCATGCGATTCAGTTTTGACCGCTTCGACTTCATCGAGCCCGACGCCGGCACGCAGCGGCCGGCCGTCATCGATGCCGCCGGCACGCTGAGCTGGCAGCAACTGGCCCAGGCCGTGGAGCAGTGGGAGCAGCAGGCGCTGGCGCGCGGCGCTCGCCGCGACGAGCCGCTGCTGATCACGGGGCACAAGGAGACGGCCTTTCTCGTGGCCATCCTCGGCTGCCTGCGCCTGGGCGTGCCCTTTGTCCCCGTGGACGTGATCAACCCGGCCGAGCGCATGGCGCGCATCGCCACGCTGGTGCAGGCCGGCCTGCGCTACGACGCGCAGGCCCGCAGCTTTGTGGACACCGGCATCGCCGCGCAGCCGCTGCAGGAAAAATCGCTGGCCTACATCATGTTCACCTCGGGCAGCACGGGCGATCCCAAGGGCGTGCAGATCGGGCGCGAGAGCATGGGCCTGTTCGCCGGCTGGATACGCGACTGCCTGGCCCTGGGCGAGGCGCCGGTGTTCATGGACCAGATGCTGTTCAGCTTCGACTTTTCGCTGTTCAACTGGATGGGCGCCCTGGTCACGGGCGGTGCATGCGTGCTGTGCGCGCGCGAGACCATTGCCGACCGCCAGGCCTTTGCCGCCTACCTGGCGCGCACCCATGTGAACGTCTGGGCATCCACGCCCTCCTTCGTGCGCCAGCAGTTGCTGGATGCCGACTTCGACCAGCAGCACCTGCCCGACCTGCGCGTCTTCGTCTTCGGCGCCGAATCGCTCACGCCCACCGTGGCCGAGGCGCTGTGGAGCCGCTTTCCCCAGGCGCGCATCATCAACTCCTACGGCCCCACCGAGGCCACCTGCTCCACCACCTGGGTGGAGATCGACCCCGCGCTGCGCCAGCGCGCGCCGCTGCCCTTTCCCATCGGCCGGGCCAAGCCCTATGCCGACGTCTTCCTGGACGAAGGCGAGATCTGCGTGGCCGGCGACCACGTGATGCGCGGCTACCTCAACCGCCCCGACCTGCACGCCACACGCATGTTCATGCGCAACGGCAAGCGCGGCTACCGCACGGGCGACCTGGGCGAGATCGACGGCGAGGGCCTGGTCACCTTCCACGGCCGGCGCGACGACCAGATCAAGATGCACGGCTACCGCATCGAGCTGGCCGAGGTCGATGCCGTGCTGGCCACCCTGCCCGGCGTGCGCGCGGGCGCGGCGGTGGCACTCAAGCGGCCCGACGGCTTCATCGTGCGCATGATCGGCTTCGTGGACCTGGACCGCAGCGGCCCGCCCGGCATGCACCCCCTGCCCGAAGACCTGGCCGGATGGCGCGAACTGCTGGCCCAGCGCGTGCCGCCCTACATGATTCCATCGGAACTGCTGGCCTGCCATGGCTTTCCGCTGACCCAGACCGACAAGGCCGACCGCAAGCAACTGGAGCGCATGTACCTCGACTCGCGCATGCGCCCCGCCCAATGAAACAAGGATCTGCAGGCATGACTTCCGTTTTTTCCGCTGTGAGGCGCCAAGCACTGTTCACCCTGGCCGGGCTGGCGGCCCTGTCCTGCCTGCCTGCAGCGCATGCCGAAGGCACGCTAGCCCAGCTGTACGCCGCGCGCCCCCCCGCAGGCTCGTCCTTCGTGCGCGTGGTCCACCCCGACGCGGGCAGCCTGCGCGTGAAGATCGCCGACGGCCCCGAGCAGACGCTGTCCGGCAGCAAGCCGGCCAGCAGCTACGCCATCGTCAAGGGCGACACGCCCTTTGCCATCCAGCTGGACGGCAAGAGCGCCGGCAGCATGAAGGTGGCGCCGGGCAGCTTCACCACCCTGGTGCCGCAGCGCCAGGGCAAGAACGCGGCCACGCGCTTCACGGCCATCGACGACTCCGGCGGCAGCCAGGACGCGCTCAAGGCCGAGCTGCGTTTCTACAACCTCACCACGGACTGTCCCCAGGGCAGCCTGCAGGTCGCGCCCGCGGGCACGCCCCTGTTCACGGGCGTGGCGCCGGCTGCATCGGCCAGCCGCTCCATCAACCCGGTCACCGCCCAGCTCAGTGCCAGCTGCGCCAAGGCCGTCAGCGCGCCGCTGGCACTGCCCCAGCTGCAGCCGGGCGACCACTACAGCCTGTTCATGACGGGTACGGCCGCCTCCCCCGTGCTGCGCGGCCAGGCCAGCGCCACCGACACCTATCGCCCCTGACCCAGCCCAAGGAGACCGACACAGACATGCGCACCCGCTCCGTATTGCGTGAAGACCACCTGCTGTTCAAGGAACAGGTGGACCGATTCGTGGCCACCGAGATCCTGCCCCACATCAATGACTGGGAGGCAGAGGGCATCACGCCGCGCGCCCTGTGGCGCAAGGCTGGCGACAGCGGCCTGCTCAATTGCGACCTGCCCCCGCCCTACGGCCAGGGCGGGGACTTCGGCCACGCGGCCGTGGTCATCGAGGCGCTGGCGCGTGCCAACTGCCTGGGCATCGGCTTTTCCATCCACTCCGACATGGTGGCGCCCTATCTCTGGAACTTCGGCACGCAGGTGCAGAAGGACCGCTGGCTGCCGCGCATGGCCACGGGCGAGCTGATCGGCGCCATCGCGCTGACCGAGCCCGGCGCGGGCAGCGACCTCAAGGCCGTGCGCACGCGCGCCCGCCGCAAGAGCGAGAGTGAAGGCGGCGGCTACGTGCTCAACGGCCAGAAGACCTTCATCACCAACGGCGTCAACGCCGGCCTGATGGTGGTGCTGGCCAGCACCGAGCCCGACCTGGGCGCGCGCGGCCTGTCGCTGTTCGTGGTGGAAGAAGGCATGAAGGGCCTGGGCAAGGGCCCGGCGCTGCGCAAGATAGGCCAGCACAGCCAGGACACCTGCGAGCTGTTCTTCGACGAGCTGCACCTGCCGGCCGACCACCTGCTGGGGCGCGAGAACGCAGCCTTCGAGCATGTGACCCAGGAGCTGGCGCAGGAGCGGCTGGCGATCGCGCTGCGTGCGGCGGCCTCCACCGAAGGCATGCTGGACGAGGCTGCCGAGTTCGTGCGCAACCGCAAGGTCTTCGGGCGCCGCGTGCTCGACTACCAGAACACCCGCTTCAAGTTCGCCGACGCCCTGGCCAGGACCACCATGCTGCGCGTCTTCCTGGACGACTGCCTGGCCCAGCACATGGAAGGCTCGCTGGACTCCGTCACCGCCGCCATGGCCAAGCTCAACGCCACCGAGCTGCAGGGCCAGGTGCTGGACGAGCTGCTGCAGCTGCACGGCGGCTACGGCTACATGGCGGAATACGGCATCGGCCGTGCCTGGGCCGATGCAAGGGCACTGCGCATCTTCGGCGGAAGCAGCGAGATCCTGCGAGAGATCATCGCCAAGCGCTTCTGACCCGGCCGCCTGCCGCTCAGCGCGCGGCGGATTTCCACCCGCGCAGCAGTTGTCGGGCTTCGGGCGTGTCGTTCAGCACCCAGGGATCGATGGCGAAGGCAACGACGCGCTGGGCGCCGTAGTCGCGGGCCACGTCCCATTGGCGACGCACGCGCTCGAAGCTGGCCGTGCGCGCCTGGAAGTCCGAGCCATCGGGCCGCGCGGGCGGCAGTTGCTCGAACAGTTCCACGATGAGATCGAACGGCGCCCTGCGCTCGAGCAGCATCTGCTGCAGCGGCGCCAGAGCCTCGTAGTTGCCCAGGCCCGCCACGCCCACGCCGTCCTGCACCATGGGGCGCAGGGACACGCGGTCCAGCAGGATGCTCCACAGCGTGGGCAGGCTGCCCAGGGTCTGCAGCTGGCTGAAATAGGTGGAGATGCCGGGCGCCTGGCCGGATGTGGCCGCTGCCGCCTGGGCCAGCGGTTGCAGCGCGCTCACCAGCAGCTCGATGCGCTCGGGCGCGGCCCAGTGGTACTGCTCCAGCTCGTAGGGGATGTACCAGCCGCGAAAGGCCGCATGGCGCGGCCAGGTGCTGGCGTACATGTGGCTGGCGCCCAGCTCGGCGATATGCGCAAGGTAGGGCGCAGGGCCTGCGGCGTTGTCAAGGCTGATCTGCTTCCACCAGCGCTCGTCATAGGGCAGGCCCAGGTGCACGCCCATGCCCAGTTCGGTGCAGATGTCCAGCAGGTCGGCGATCTGCACGTCGGCCAGCATCCAGCTGTCCGCCTCGGTATCGCCCAGCAGGCCGCTCCATTGCACGAACAGCTCGCGGCAGCCCAGCGCCTGGGTGGCGGCCAGGCGCTGGCGCCATTGGTCGCGCGGCATCTCCAGATGGCTGCGCCACGGCTGCAGGAAACTGCCCGACACGGGCGCCGAGGCCGCGCAACCGACCAGCGAGGCACAGGCGGCGGCCACGCCGGCGCCGAGGAATTCGCGTCTGGACAAATGCATGTTGGGGACGGCCGCAAGGCTGCGTGAAGGCAAGCGCCAAGAATACAGCCAAGCGGCACCGCCCCGCCCCAAGGGGGCCGGCCCAGCGGGGGTTGACCCGGCCGGGCTGAGGGTTGATGCGCGGCAAAGGCGGCTTCAGAACGAGTGCACGACGCCCGCGTAAAGCCCCTGCTGGCCGGAGCCGGGCAGCGGCTTGCCGCTGTTGGCCTCCACCGAGAACGAGGCTGTGCCCCCGTTGGAGAGGGTGCCGACCGTGCCATACAGCATGGTGCGCCGGGAAAGATGGTAGTTGGCCCCCAGGCTCAGCAGGCTGGCGCCGCCGCCACTGCGGTTGGCGCGGTAGGCGCCGCCCACCAGCACCAGCGCCGGCGTGGCCTGGTAGTTGGCGCCCATCCAGTAGGTCTGCTGCCTGCGGGCGCCTGCCGGGTTGTCGGCGTCGGCCACCGTCAGGAGGCCTGACCGGATCTGGCTGTAGCCCGTGAACAGCTTCAGGCCGCCCACGCGGTAGGTTGCGCCCACCGTGTAAAGGCGCGATGCCGCGTAGAGCGAACTGAACGCGCCGTTGCCGTCACGGATTTCTTCGTAGAAGGCCTTGAGCACCAGCGGCCCCTGCTCATAGCCCACGCTGGCGGCGGCCTGGCGCCAGGCCCGGGAACGGCCCGCCTCCCCGTTCAGCCCCAGCTGGGTGCGAAACGAGAGCCCGCCCCAGGCCGGCGACTGGTAGCTGATGGCATTGGGGCGCGACCCCCAGGTCCGGTTGCCCTGCAGCGTGCCCGCGCCCATGGCCTGCAGGCCCATGGGGTCCAGCGCCCAGACCTCGCCGTCCGGAATGCCCATGGCCCGGCCCAGCAGCAGCGTGCCGTACGTCTGGCTTCGCAGGCCGACCACCGCATAGCGGCTGAAGAAGCTGTCGCCCACCGTGCCGTCGTCGGCCGAGAACTGGCTTTCGAGATGGAAGACGGCGCTCAGGCCGCCACCCAGGTCCTCGGCCCCGCGCAGCCCCCACCAGGTCGCGCCCCATTGCCCGGCGTGCCGGAGTTGACCGGAAGACCGGCCCGGCCCCTCGGCAATGCGGCTCATATAGTCGACACCGCTGACGATGCGCCCATACAGCGTGACGCTGCCTTGCGCCGCGGCCAGACTGGCTGCGCCGGCCAGCGCCGCAGCGCACAGGCAAGGTACGGTGGCCCGGGCCGCAGGGCCCCGCAGGGCGTGGTGGATTGCAGATGTCATGACGTTGTCCTCCCTTGGTTTTCATGCCTCGATGCCGGATGGCCTCAGGCGCCCAGCCGCTCCACGAGCGCGCGCAGCGTCTCGTAGCCCTTTTTCGCGTATGCGTAGCCGGGCGCGATGGCGGGGTCCTGCTCGGCCTCGACCACGAGCCAGCCCTGGTAGCCGGCATCCCTGAGCGTGCGCAGCACCGCCTCGAAGTCGAGCGCGCCGTCGCCCGGCACCGTGAAGATGCCGTTGACCACGCCCTGCAGAAAGCTCCAGTCGCCCTGGCGTGCCTGGGCAATCACCTGGGGACGCACATCCTTGCAATGCACATGCGCCACGCGCGCCACATGTTTTTTCAGCAGCGCCGCCGGATCGGCCGCGCCGCCGTAGTAGGCATGGCCGGTATCGAACAGCAGAAAGACCTTGCGCGGATCGGTCAGCGCCATCAGGCGGTCCACATCCTGCGGGGATTCCACCTGGGCGCCCATGTGGTGGTGATAGGCCAGCCGGATGCCGTAACACTCCAGCAGGTGCGCGCCAAAGGCATCCAGCCGCCACGCATAGCGCTGCCAGGCCGCATCGTCGGCAAAGCGCGGGCGCCGGGACACAGGCGTGCCCATCTGCCCCTGGACCGTGCCCGCGCATTCGCCATAGACCACCACGTCGACGCCGTTGTGGCGCAGCCTGTCCATGTGGGGCTTGCAGCGCTCGGCCTCGGCGGCAAGGGCCTGGTCGTCGCTGCCCGCATCGGCCTGCGCCAGAAAGCCCGAGTACCAGCCGGAGACGCAGGCCAGCCCGTACGCGTCGAGCCTGGCCTTGAGCGCGGGGCCGGTTTTCGGAAACTTGTTGCCCAGCTCGAAACCCGCGTAGCCGATCTCGGCGCCCTCCTTCAGTGCCGTGTCCAGCGGCGTATCGCCCCCCAGCGAAGGGAGGTCGTCGTTCATCCAGGACAGGGGATTGATACCGATGCGAACCTTCCAGTTCATGCGAGTCCTCCTTGGGGCAGATAGGCGCTTAGACAGTTAGGCAGATGGGCAGATGGGCAGAAATCGGGCGGGGCGACGGTGGCGCGGCGTCAGCGCCGCTGGCCTGCCTTGTGGTGCAGGTACTCGCGCCGCGCGCCCTGGACCTCGGGGCGGCCCGAGACCTCGGGCACGGCAACCTCCCACCAGGCGCCGCCGTCGGCCGTGGTGCGGTGGTGGGTGGTGTCTATCACCAGCACCTGGCTGCGGCGGGACGCCCGCGCACGCAGCATTTCGCGGCGCAGTTCCTGCACACCGCCCACATGGACGGCCTCCGCCCCCATCGCAGCGGCATGGCGGGCGAAATCGATGGACGAGCGCTCGCCGCCCTGCGGCACGCAGTCGTCGAGCATGTTGTTGAAGCTGGCGCCGCCGCAGCGGATCTGCAACCGCTCTATGCAGCCGTAGCCACGGTTGTCCAGCACCACGACGATGATCTTTCGGCCCAGCAGCACCGAGGTGGCCAGCTCGGCGTTGAGCATCATGTAGGAGCCATCGCCCACGACCACGATGACCTCGCGCTCGGGCCTTGCCAGCTTCACGCCCAGGCCGCCCGCGATCTCGTAGCCCATGCAGGAATACGCATAGTCCACGTGGTAGTTGCCCGGCAGGCCGCTGCGCCACAGCTTGTGCAGCTCGGCCGGCAGCGTGCCGGCCGCGCAGACCACGACGTCATTGCGGGCGCTGTCCAGCCCTGCGTCGGCGGCAGACTCGCGCAAGGCCCCGATCACCTCGGCGTCACAGGGCAGCTCGCCCTGGGGCACGTGCAATGTCAGCTCCGCCACGCGCTGTGCCCAGGCTGAGGCCCGGGCGCGCAGCTCTTCGGTCCACCGTGGATCGGCCCGCCAGCCGGCCAATCCTGCACCCAGCTGGGCCAGGCCAATACGGGCATCGGCCACCAGCTGGCGGCCACGCTTCCTGGCGGCATCGAAGGGCTGCACGTTCAGGCCCAGCACCGTGGCCTGGCTGTACAGCGCCTGCGAGCCGCTGGTGAAATCCTGCTGCCGCGTGCCGATGGCCAGCAGCACATCGCAGTGCCGGGCCGCGTGGTTGGCAGCCGGCGAGCCGGTCACGCCGATGGCGCCCAGGTTGAGGGCATGGTCCCAGGCCAGGCTGCCCTTGCCGGCCTGCGACTCGGCCACCGGCACGCCATGCGTTTCGGCAAACACGCGCAAGGCCTCCCAGGCCTGGCTGTACAGCACGCCGCCGCCCGCCACGATCAGCGGCCTTTTGGCGCAGGCCAGCAAGGCCACGGCCTGCTCCAGCTCGGCGGCATCGGCCGGCGGGCGACGCTGGAGGATCAGCGGCGGGTGGAAGAAATCCATGGGCCAGTCGAAGGCCTGGGTCTGCACATCCTGCGGCAGCGCAAGGCAGGCGGGGCCGCACTGCGCCGGGTCGGTCATGACCTGGATGGCGCGCGGCAAGGCCGCCAGCAATTGCCCGGGCTGCATGATGCGGTCGAAGTAGCGCGTGACCGGGCGCAGGCAGTCGTTGGCGCTCAGATCACCCTGCTCGAAGCTCTCCACCTGCTGCAGGACGGGATCGGGCAGGCGCGAGGCAAAGATGTCCCCGGGCAGCAGCAGCAGCGGCAGGCGCGCCACATGCGCCAGCGCGGCGGAGGTCACCAGGTTGGTGGCGCCGGGGCCGATGCTGGAGGTCACGGCCATCATGCGCTGGCGGAAATGGGTCTTGGCAAAGGCCACGGCCGCATGGGCCATGCCCTGTTCGCTGTGGGCGCGAAAGGTGGGCAGCCTGTGCCTTTCGGCATGCAGGGCCTCGCCCAGCCCGGCCACGTTGCCATGCCCAAAGATGGCGAACACGCCGCCGCAATAGGGCTGGATGGAGGTGCTGCCGTCCGGCTGCACGACCTCGGCCCGCAAGGCCGCCAGGTAGCGGACCAGCGCCTGGCTGACGGTCAATCTCACAGTGCTTGTCATGGCTTGCCTTGTCTCCGATGTCCGCCGTTCAGAACATGGCCGAAAGATTAAAACTATTGGAAATTATTTTCCTTAGGTGTAATCACTTAGAAATTAATTTCCAAAATTTCACGGCGCGGAACTACAGTTCCCCTCACGGTCCGGTGCAATCCGGTGTGTGGCGAGTCCATGCGGGGCCTGCATGCGCCCGCTGCCGCTCAGGAACAAGGAGACGAGGGATGAGTAAAAGACACCTGCTGGCTGCCATTGCCGCAGCCCTTCTGGCCGCCCTGCCGTTGCATGGCCAGGCTCAGGCACAGCCACGGGCAGCGCAGGCCCAGGCCCCGGTGCAGCCCCTCAGGATCGGCGTGGCGATGGCGCTGTTTGACGACACGGGCCTGACCATCCTGCGCAACGGCATCGTCGATGCAGCGAAAAAGCACGGAGCCGGCGTGCAGATCGAGGACGCCGGCAACGACGTGGGCAAGCAGCTGAGCCAGATCCAGAACATGATTGCCCAGCGGGCCGACGCCATCATCGTCAACCCGGTCGATACCGACGCCACGCCCAAGATCACCCGCATGGTGAGCGCCGCCCGGATTCCGCTGGTCTACGTGAACCGCCAGCCCGTGGATTTCGACAAGCTGCCCGCAGGCACTGCCGTGGTCGCGTCCGATGAAAAGCTGTCGGGCACGCTGCAGGCCCGCCAGGTCTGCAAGCTGCTGGGCGGCCGGGGCGACCTGCTGGTGCTGATGGGCGAGCTGTCCAACGACTCGGCGCGCGTGCGCACCCGCGACATCGAGGAAGTGCTGGCGACCCGCGAGTGCGCAGGCATGAAGATCCTGGACAAGCGCGAAGGCAAATGGAGCCGCACGCAGGGCCAGGACATCACCATGAACTGGCTAAGTTCGGGCATGAAGTTCGACGCCATCCTCGCCAACAACGACGAGATGGCGATAGGCGCCATCAACGCGTTGAAGTCGGCCAGGAAATGGACGCCCGACATGATCGTGGCCGGCATAGACGCCACGCCGGACGGGCTGGCGTCCATGAAGAACGGCGACCTCAAGGTCTCCGTCTTCCAGAACCTGGCGGGCCAGGGCGCCAATGCCGTCGATGCCGCCCTGCGCCTGGCCGGCAAGCAGGCCGTGGAGCGCTTCGTGAACGTGCCCTTCGAACTGGTCACGCCCGAGAACATGGACCAGTACGCCAGGCCTTGAGCCGGCCTCGCCTGGTCCGCGTCGCCCCGTCACCCCCGCCACCTCTTCACAACCTGTCCTCCAAGGAGTGCCCATGCCCACCGTCTCGCCGGGCAGGCCGCAGGCCGCCCCCTGGCCTGCAGCTTCCCCATCCCCTGCTGGCGACTGGCTTCTGGAAGTGCGTGGCGTGGGCAAGTCGTTTCCCGGCGTCGTGGCACTGGCCGATGTGCAGCTGCGCGTGCGCAGCGCCAGCGTGCATGCGCTGATGGGCGAGAACGGCGCCGGCAAATCCACGCTGATGAAGATCATTGCCGGCATGCATGCGCCCGACCAGGGCGAGATCCGCCTCAGGGGCAGGCCCGTCACGCTGCACGGCCCGCTGGATGCGCTGCAGCAGGGCATTGCCATGATCCACCAGGAGCTGAACCTCATGCCCGGCATGAGCGTGGCCGAGAACATCTGGATTGGCCGCGAGCCGCTCAACCGCCTCGGCCTGGTCGACCACCGCCAGCTGCGCCAGCGCACGCAGGCGCTGTTCGACCGGCTGGCCATCGGCATCGATCCCGGGGCCGAGGTGCGCACGCTGACCGTGGCCAGCCGCCAGATGGTGGAGATCGCCAAGGCCGTGTCCTTCGACTCCGAGGTGCTGATCATGGACGAGCCCACCTCCGCGCTCACCGACAGGGAGGTGGAGCACCTGTTTCGCATCATCGGCCACCTGCGCAGCCAGGGCAAAGGCATCGTCTACATCACGCACAAGATGAACGAGCTGTTCGAGATCGCCGACGAGTTCTCGGTGTTCCGTGATGGCCGCTACATAGGCACGCATGCGGCCGCCGACGTCACGCGCGACGACATCATCCGCATGATGGTGGGGCGCGAGATCACACAGATGTTCCCCAAGCAGGACGTGGCCCTGGGCGACGTGGTGCTGTCCGTGGACGGGCTGGGCGTGCAGGGCGTGTTCAGCGGTCTGTGCTTCGAGCTGCGCGCCGGGGAAATCCTGGGCGTGGCCGGCCTCGTGGGCTCCGGGCGCTCCAATCTGGCCGAGGCGCTGTTCGGCGTGGTGCCCGCCACCAGCGGCGAGATCCGCATCGACGGCCGGCCGGTGAAGATCGACTCGCCCGCGCAGGCCATGCGGCACGGCATGGCCTTTCTCACCGAGGACCGCAAGGACACCGGCTGCTTCACGGGCCTGGACCTGCAGGCCAACATGGAGATGGCGGTGCTGAGCAGCCGCCATGTGAAGTGCGGCTTCGTCGAGCGGGCTGCGCTGCGCCGCGACTGCGAGCACATGGCGCGCACGCTGCGCATCAAGTCGCCCGGCCTGCATGAACAGATACAGAACCTGTCGGGCGGCAACCAGCAAAAGCTGCTGATCGGCCGCTGGCTGCTGACGCGGCCCCGCATCCTCATCCTCGACGAGCCCACGCGCGGCATCGATGTCGGCGCCAAGGCCGAGATCCACCGCCTTGTCGGCACGCTGGCCGCCGAGGGCGCGGCCGTGCTGATGATTTCCTCGGAGATGCCCGAAGTGCTGGGCATGAGCGACCGCATCCTGGTCATGCATGAGGGACGCATGACGGGCATCGTCGAGCGCAGGGACGCCGACCAGGTACGGATCATGGAACTGGCTTCCCGCTGAGCCGGGGACCCCAAGCGGAGACAGGCAAGATGAGCAATACCCCATCGATTTCGCAGGCCCCCTCCCCGCCCGGCCCGGGCACCGGCCCGCTGCACCGGGCCAGGCGGCCGCCGGAACTGAGCATCTTTCTGGTGCTGCTGGGCATTGCACTGTTCTTCGAGGCGGCCGGCTGGCTCACCGTGGGCCAGAGCTTTTTGCTCAACGCCGAGCGGCTGCAGATCATCGTGCTGCAGATGGCGGTGATCGGCATCATCGCCGTGGGCGTCAACCTCGTCATCATCACCGGCGGCATCGACCTGTCGTCGGGCTCGGTGGTGGCCGCCACCGCCGTGGTGTCCGCCAGCCTGGCACAGGTGTCCGACTTTCCGCGTGCCGTGTTCCCGCAGCTGACCGACCTGCCCGTGGTCTGGCCGGTGGCGGCCGGCATGTGCGTGGGCCTGATGGTCGGCCTGCTCAACGGCTCGCTGATCGCCTTCACGGGCATTCCGCCCTTCATCGCCACGCTGGGCACCATGGTGGCCGCACGCGGCTTTGCCAAGTGGTTCACCAACGGCACGCCCGTCTCCATGCTGACCGACGACTTCGCAGCGATCGGCTCCGGCGCCCATCCGGTGATCATCTTTCTGGTGCTCGCCGCCGTCTTCCACGTGGTGCTGCGCCATACGCGCTTCGGCAAATTCACCTATGCCATCGGCTCCAACCGCCAGGCAGCCGTGGTTTCGGGCATCAACGTGCAGCGGCATCTGGTCTGGGTCTACATGATTGCCGGCCTGCTCGGCGGCATCGCCGGCACGGTGACGGCGGCGCGGGCCATCTCGGGCCAGTCGGGCATGGGTGTCATGTACGAGCTCGATGCGATTGCCGCCGTGGTGATCGGCGGCACCTCGCTGGCCGGCGGCATGGGCCGCATCACCGGCACGGTGATCGGCGTGCTGATCCTGGGCGTCATGACCTCGGGCTTCACCTTCATCCGCATCGACGCCTACTACCAGGAGATGGTCAAGGGCGCCATCATCGTCGCGGCCGTGGTCGCCGACCAGTACCGCAACAAGAAGGCGCGGCGCTGACGGCGCGCCCTGCAGGCAGACACCATGAAAATCGCCCTCGATCCCTACATGATCCGGCACGAGCCGCTGGACCGGCTGCCGCAGGCCGTGGCCGAACTGGGCTATGCGCACATCGAGCTGTCGCCGCGCAGCGATTTCCTGGACTGGTGGGTGATGCCGCGCGCCACCAAGGAGCGCATGGCCGCATTCCGCCAGGCCATGCGCGCCAGCGGCGTGGCACTGGCATCGCTGCAGCCCATGTACCGCTGGGCCAGCCCGTTCGAGGACGAACGGCAATGGGCGATGCGCTGCTGGAAGAAGGCCATCGAGGTGGCCATCGAGATGGAGTGCGCGCTGATGGTCTCGGAGTTCGGCCGTGGAGCCTCGCCCGAGCGCTCGGTGAACGGTCCTGCCGGCGCGAATCCGAAGGAGATGTGCGAGGCCGCCTGGTTCCGCTCCATGGACGAGCTGCTGCCCATCCTGGAGCGCGAAGGCATCACGCTGTCCGTGGAGCCGCATCCGGAGGACTGGATAGAGCAGCTGCGGCCGGCCATGGACATCGTGAGGAACATGGGCTCGAAGGCGCTGCGGCTGTCCTATATCGCCCCGCACACCTTCCACTACGGCGGCGACATGGCCGCCATGCTGCGCGAAGCCGCGCCGCTGCTGGCCCATGTACGCGTGGCCGACACCTTCGACCACAGGAAGAGCAGCCAGCTGCGCTACATCGTCAACCCGCCGGGCTCGCACCACATCCGCGTGCACCAGCACCTGGACATGGGCCAGGGCGAGATCGACTGGGACCTGTTCTTCGGCACGCTGGGCAGCGCCGGCTTCGACGGCGTTCTGTCGTCCTGCGTGTTCGCCTGGGAAGAGCGTGCGGCCGAATCCAGCCGCTTCATGCGCCAGCAGATACAGCAACAGCTGGAAAGGCATTTCCCGGACCGCTTTGCGCCCCTGACCACCGCTTCCCACCCGAGTCCCGGCCCATGACGAATCCCATCCATTTCGCCATCAACCGCATCAGCGCCTCTCGCATGCCGTTTGCCGGCTACCTGGCCATGTGCCGGCGCCTGGGCGTGTCGGCCATCGAGATCCGCAACGACCTGCCCCATGCCGAGACCTGCGACGGCACGGCGCCCGCCGCCATCCAGGCCGCGGCGCGGCAGGCCGACATCACCATCGTGTCCATCAACGCGCTGTATCCCTTCGACGTTTTCGACGCCGGCCTGGAGCGCAAGGCGCGCGCGCTGGCGGCGTACGCGCGTGACTGCGGCGCCCGGGCCCTGGTCATGTGCCCGTTGAACGACAGGGCCGACCCGCGCACGCCCGGCCAGCGGCGGCGCGACCTGGTGCATGCCCTCAGGCAGCTGCGCCCCCTCCTCGATGGCCATGGCGTGCAGGGACTGGTCGAGCCCCTGGGCTTTGCCGAGTGCGCGCTGCGCCGCAAGTCCGATGCCGTCGAGGCGATCTACGGCGCAGCCGGCGAACGCCACTTCAGGCTGGTGCACGACAGCTTCCACCACTACCTGGCCGGCGAAGACATCTTCTTTCCCGACCTGACCGGGCTGGTGCATGTCTCGGGCGTCGAGGACCACCGGCTCGAAGACGGCCAGATGCGCGACGGCCACCGCGTGCTGGTCGGCGAAGGAGACCGCCTGGGCAACATCGCCCAGTTGCGAGAACTGCTCGATCGCGGCTATGGCGGCCCGGTCTCGTTCGAGCCGTTCGCGGCCCGGATCACGGACGCGGACAGCAACGAAGCCCTGCTGCGCCAGAGCATGGACTTCATCCGCCATTCATTGCTTTGAAAGAAGGGAACCATATGACGCTGCAGATCGGAGCAATAGGCTGCGGAGCCATCGGACAAGACCACATCCGCAGGATCTCCCGGGTGCTGTCGGGCGCCCGGGTGGTGGCGGTGACAGACATCGATGCGCAGCAGGCGCGGGACGTGGTGGCCGGACATGATCCGGCCATCGAGATCATGGACAGCGGCCGGGCGCTGATCGCCGCGCCACAGGTGCAGGCGGTGCTGGTCACCTCCTGGGGTCCCTCGCACGAGGAACTGGTGCTGGAGGCCATCGCCCACGGCAAGCCCGTGTTCTGTGAAAAGCCGCTGGCGGTGACCGCCGCAGGCTGCATGCGCATCGTGCAAGCGGAGGTGGCGCAGGGCCGGCGCCTGGTGCAGGTCGGCTTCATGCGCCCCTACGACGCGGGCTACCGTGCGCTGCGCCATGTCATCGCCGCCGGCGAGATTGGCGCGCCCCTGATGGTGCACTGCGCGCACCGCAATCCCACGGTGGCCGGGGGCTACACCACCAGCATGGCCATCACCGACACGCTGATCCACGAGCTCGATGTCCTGCGCTGGCTGCTGGACGACGACTACGCCAGCGCCCAGGTGGTGTTCCCCAGGAAGACGCGCCACGCATTGCCGCATCTGAACGATCCGCAGATCATCCTGCTGGAGACCGTGGGCGGTGTGCGCATCGACGTGGAGGTATTCGTCAACTGCCGGTACGGCTACGACATCCAGTGCGAAGTGGTGGGCGAGACGGGCATCGCGCGCCTGCCGGAGCCTGCGGCCGTGCCCATGAAGCGCGCGGCCAGCAGCTGCACGCCCCTGCTGACCGACTGGAAGCAGCGCTTCATCGCCGCCTACGACGCGGAGCTGCAGGCCTTCATCGACGGCGTGCGCGACCGGCAACTGACAGGTCCCTCGGCCTGGGACGGCTACGCCGCCGCAGTGGCCGCCGATGCCTGCCTGCTGGCGCAGTCCTCCGGCGCGATAGAGCGCATGGCGAGCGCAGCGCGCCCGGCGTTCTACCAGCCCTGAGCCCCTGACGCCATGACTGCGACCATGACAGCGTCCCTGACCATTGGCTGCGCGCCCTGCTGCTGGGGCGTGGACAACGTGGACAACCCGCACCTGCCGCCCTGGCGCCAGGTGCTGGACGAGGCCTGCGAGGCGGGCTTTCGGGGCATGGAACTCGGCCCCTGCGGCTACATCCCGCTCGAGGCGGCCCTGGTACGCACGGAATTCACGCAGCGGCGCCTGTGCATCACCGCCGGCACGATCTTCGACGATCTCGTCTCGCCGGCCCGGCTGCCGCAGCTGCTGCGCCAGACTCGCGAGATCTGCGGACTCATCAGCCAGCTTCCCAGGCCGGCCGCTGCAGCCGGGCAACGCTACCCGGCGCCCTATCTCGTGGTGATGGACTGGGGCCACCCCGAGCGCGACTTCGAGGCCGGCCACCCGGACCGCGCCCCGCGCCTGTCCGATGCACGCTGGGCCGCCATGGTCGATCACATCCGCCAGATAGCGCACCTTGCCTGGAGCGGCTTCGGCGTGCGCGCGGTGATCCATCCGCATGCGGGCGGCTACATCGAATTTGCCGACGAGATCGACCGCATCGCCGCCGACGTGCCGGCGCAGGCCGCCGGACTGTGCCTGGATACCGGCCACCTGCACTACAGCGGCATGGACCCGGCAAGCTGGCTGCGCCGGCATGCGGCACGGCTGGAATACGTGCATTTCAAGGACATAGACGCCCAGGTGTACGGGCAGGTGATGGGCGAGCGCATTGCGTTCTTCGACGCCTGCGCCCGGGGCGTGATGTGCCCCATCGGCCAAGGCGTGCTCGACTATCCGGCCATAGGCGCCACGCTACGGGAGATCGGCTATGCAGGCTGCATCACGGTGGAGCAGGAGCGCGACCCGCGCAATGCGGGTGCCAGCCTGCCCGACGTGGCCGCCAGCCGCGCCTTCCTGGCCCGCACAGGTTTTTGCTGAAGACGCTTTTGCTGAAGACGCAACACAAAGGTGGACACCATGATCGACGGAACCCTTCTGCCCGGCCGCCCGATTGCCTGGGGCATGGTCGGCGGCGGACACAACAGCCAGATCGGCCATGTGCACCGGTCGGCGGCGCTGCGCGACCACAATTTCCGGCTCGTGGCCGGGGCGTTCGACATCGATGCCGCGCGCGGGCGCCGGTTCGGCGAACAACTGGGCGTGGACGTGCAGCGCTGCTACGCCGACTACCGGGCGATGTTCGAGGCCGAGGCCGGCCGCCCGGACGGCATTCGCGCGGTATCCATCGCCACGCCCAACAACACCCATTTCGAGATCTGCAAGGCCGCCCTGCTCTCAGGCCTGCACGTGGTCTGCGAGAAACCGCTGTGCTTCACCACGGCCGAGGCCAAGGAGCTGCTGGAGCTGTCCCTTGCCAGGAACCGCATGGTCGGCGTGGCCTACGGCTATGCCGGCCACCCGCTCATCGCCCAGGCGCGCGAGATGATCGCGCGGGGCGAGCTGGGCGACATCCGCATCGTGCAGATGCAGTTCTCGCACGGCTTTCACAGCGAGGCGGTGGAGCAGTCCAGCCCCGCCGCGCGCTGGCGCATGGACCCGGCCTTTGCCGGCCCCAGCTATGTGCTGGGCGACATTGGCACGCATCCGCTGTACCTTTCCCAGCTGATGCTGCCGGGGCTGAAGATCGAGCGGCTGATGTGCAGCCGGCAGAGCTTCGTCAGCAGCCGCGCCCCGCTGGAGGACAACGCCTTCACCCTCATGCAGTACCAGGGCGGCGCCATGGGCTACCTGTGGGCCTGCGCGGTCAACAGCGGCTCCATGCATGGGCACAAGCTGCGCGTCATCGGCGCCAGGGCCAGCCTCGAATGGTGGGACGAACACCCCAACCAGCTGCGCCACGAAGTCCAGGGCCAGCCGGCGCAGGTGCTCGATCGCGGCATGGGCTATCTGCACCCCGCCGCGCTGCAGGAAGACCGCATC
The DNA here is from genome assembly GCF_050907895.1 of Delftia sp. 11MD. Classification (NCBI taxonomy): domain Bacteria; kingdom Pseudomonadati; phylum Pseudomonadota; class Betaproteobacteria; order Burkholderiales; family Comamonadaceae; genus Delftia; species Delftia sp. 11MD. The sequence goes on from NZ_CP194333.1 coordinate 4,007,053, forward strand.
AGCGCAGGCCATGCGGAAGGCCTGTTCGAGGCATGGTCCAACCTCTACCACCGCTTCGCGCTGGCGATGGAGGCCACGGACAGGCGCGATCGCGAGGCGCTGCAAACCATCCTCCATCCGGACATCCACGCTGGCATCGAGGGCGTGCGCTGGGTGGAGAACTGCGTGCGCTCGGCCGATGCCGGCGGGATCTGGGTGGACTACTGCTAGGGAATGCCATGCCCCGCCTGGGCTGCCAGCGGCCCGGGACCCGGGGATCGCCATGGCATCATGGCCCATCCAGAAATCAGTCGATCCCTTGCCCCGGGATCGCCCACCGGCCCGCCTGCGATGAGCCCTTCCCCGCCGCCCCCCGCATCCGTGGACCGACTCCTGCAGCAGATTGCCCAGGAATACGATGGCCTGAGCCGGCAGCTCAAGGCCATTGCCCGCCACATCGAGGTCCACCGCGACCAGCTCGGCCTGCAAGGCATACAGTCCCTTGCCGCGCAATGTGGTGTGCAGCCCTCGGCCGTCGTACGGTTTGCCAAGCATTTCGGGCTCTCGGGTTTTTCCGAGATGCAGCGCCTGTTCCGCGAAGGCCTTGCCGAGCAGATCGCGCCGGGCCGCGCCTATGAACTGCGCGTGCGCGACATGGTCGAGGCCGGCCCCGCCGCCCTGGAGCCCGTGCAGATTGCCGACGAATTCCTCAAAGGCGGCATGGCCGGCATGCAGCAGCTGCGCCAGAACCTGGACGGTCAGGCATTCGACCGGGCGGTGGAGCTGCTGGCCGGCACGCAGGCGATCTGGATCGCCGGCTCGCGCCGCTCGTTTCCCGTGGCCGTGTATCTGGAATATGCGCTGCAACACACCGACAAGCGCATAGGCCTGTTCAGCGCGCTGGGCAGCATGCAGCAGGGGCAGATCCGGTCGGTGCGCAGCGGCGACATGATGATCGCCATTTCCTTCATGCCCTATGCGGACGAAACCGTGCAGGTGGCGCAGTGGGCCAGGCAGCGCAGCGCCCACCTGATCGCCATGACCGACAGCCGCATGAGCCCCATTGCGCGCGAGGCCGAGGCGGCCCTGATCGTGCAGGACAGCGCCACCTTCGGCTTTCGCGCGCTGACGGCGGCCATGGGGCTGGCGCAAAGCCTTTTCGTGGCCCTGGCCTACCGGCTGGAGCTGTCGCTGCGCTCGTCAGCCGCGCCCGGCAGCTTGGCAGCTTGGCAGGCGAGTAGACAAAGCAAAGCGCCACCCTGGGGTGGCGCAGCGGTGGGGCAGGCAGGGGCCGTTGCCGGCCCTTGCCCTGGCCAGGGAGTTCTCAGGCCTTGGCCACGGCGGCCTCGGCAGGCAGGGCCTGCACAGGCTCTCCGTCCAGGGCGGCGTTGAGCTTGCTGTAGTCCAGCTCGTTTTCCCAGCGCGAGACCACCACGGTGGCCACGGCGTTGCCCATGAAGTTCGTCAGCGAGCGGCACTCGCTCATGAAGCGGTCCACGCCCAGGATCAGGGCCATGCCCGCCACCGGCACCTCGGGCACCACGGCCAGCGTGGCGGCCAGCGTGATGAAGCCCGCGCCGGTCACGCCGGCAGCGCCCTTGGAGCTGAGCATGGCCACCAGCAGCAGCGCGATCTCGTGGCCCAGGGTCAGGTGGGTGTTGGTGGCCTGGGCGATGAACAGCGCGGCCAGCGTCATGTAGATGTTGGTGCCGTCCAGGTTGAAGGAGTAGCCCGTGGGCACGACCAGGCCCACGACGGACTTGCCGCAGCCGGCGCGCTCCATCTTCTGCATCAGCGAAGGCAGGGCCGATTCCGAGGACGAGGTGCCCAGCACCAGCAGCAGCTCGGCCTTCAGGTAGCGTGCCAGCTTGAGCACCGAGAAGCCGCACAGCCGCGCCACGAAGCCCAGCACCACGACCACGAAGAGCAGCGAGGTGATGTAGAACGAGCCCACCAGCCAGGCCAGGTTGACCAGCGAACCCAGGCCGAACTTGCCGATGGTGAAGGCGATGGCGCCGAAGGCGCCCAGCGGCGCAGCCTTCATCAGGATGCCGACCAGCTTGAACACGGGGGCCGTCAGCGCCTCCAGGAAGTTGAGCACGGGCTTGCCGGCGTCGCCGACCATGGCCAGCGAGATGCCGAACAGCACGGCCACGAACAGCACCTGCAGGATGTTGTCGCCCACGAAGGGGCTGACCAGCGTCTTGGGGATGATGTCCATGGCAAAGCCGGTGAGCGTCAGCTCATGCGACTTGGCCACATAGCCCTTGACGGCGGCCTGGTCCAGGTCGGCCGGGTTGATGTTCATGCCCGCGCCAGGCTGCACCACGTGCGCCACCACCATGCCGACCACCAGGGCCAGCGTGGAGAAGAACAGGAAGTAGGCCATGGCCTTGAGGAACACCCGGCCCACCGTGCGCAGGTGCGTCATGCCCGCAATGCCGGTGACGATGGTCAGGAAGATCACCGGCGCGATGATCATCTTCACCAGCTTGATGAAGGCGTCGCCCAGCGGCTTGAACTGCTCGGCGTACTGGGGCTCGAAGTGGCCGAGCAGCACGCCCGCCACGATGGCGACCACCACCTGGAAATACAGCTGGCGGTAGAAGGGCAGCCGCTCGGGGCTGGCGGCGTGGGTGGGGACGGCATGCATGGTGCGGCTCCGGCAGGATTTCTGTGGGGTTGACGCACCACCGAGGTGCGGCAAGTTGCGGGAAGGTGCAGGTTGTACCGCTGGCATCCTCCGGCGCCGATAACCTATTGGTATTAGGCGCAGGCGCTCTCCCAGGGAGAATGGACGCAGAATCAGGGTAATCCCCAACCCCTTCCCGTCCCTGGAAGGCACCAAGCTGGCGCCCAATCGGGCCCAGACCACCATGCCCCAACCCGTTCGACGCCCTTCACGCCGCTCCTTCTGGACCCTGCTGCTGCTGTTCGGCGGCATGCTCGCCTGCATGCTGCTGGCCGGGGAGCTGGTCTACCACCGCGCCCTGCGCGGCGAGGCCGAAAGCGTGCAGCGCCAGCTCAGCCTCTACGCCCAGGCCCTGGGCCAGCGCATAGACCGCTACCGAACCCTGCCCGAGGTGCTGGCGCTGGATGCGCAGCTGCGTGCCGCCCTCACCCACCCGCTGTCTCCCGCCGAGGTCGATGCCCTCAACCGCAAGCTGGAGCAGGCCAACGGCGCCAGCCAGTCGTCCACGCTGACCCTGATCGACCGCCACGGCACGGCCCTGGCCGCCAGCAACTGGCGCGAGACGCGCAGCAACGTGGGCGTGGACTACAGCTTCAGGCCCTATGTGCAGCAGGCGCTGTCGCGCGGCAGCGGGCGCTTCTACGGCATCGGCCTGACCACGGGCGTGCCGGGCTACTTCCTGTCGCAGGCCATCCTGGACGAGCACAACGCCGTCGCGGGCCTGGTGGTGATCAAGATCGCGCTGCTGGAGCTGGAGCGCGAATGGCTGCAGACGCCTGACGTGGTCATGGCCTCGGACGAGCACGGCGTGGTCTTCCTGGCCAGCCAGTCCGACTGGCGCTACCGCCTGCTGTCACCCCTGAGCCCCGCCGACGAGGCGGACCTGGCCGCCACGCGCCAGTACATCGACCAGGAACTGCACCCCATGCGCTACCGGGTGCGCCAGGGCCTGGAGCAAGGCAGCCGCCTGGTGCAGATGCAGGAACCCGCCCTGCCCGGCACCACGCTGTGGCAGACCCTGCCCCTGCCCGGCAGCGACTGGCAGTTGCACCTGCTGCATGACACGCAGGCCAGCACCGTGGCCAGCCGCTGGGCGGCGGCGGCCGCGGCGGGGGGCTGGCTGGCCCTGGGCATGCTGGTGCTGTTCGTGCGCCAGCGCAGGCGGCTGGCCGCGCTGCGCCTGCGCAGCCGCCTGGAGCTGGAAACCGTGCTGCGCCAGCATGCCCAGGAGCTGCGCACGGCCCAGGACGGCATCGTCCAGGCCGCGCGCCAGGCCGACACGGGACTGAGCCGCAGCCTGGAGCACCTGCCCCAGGGCGTGGTGGTGATCGATGCCGACCTCAACCTGGTGGCCTGGAACTCGCGCTACGTGGAGCTGTTCCGCTTTCCCTCCGAACTGCTGCGCACGGGCCAGCCCATAGAGAACCTGTTTCGGTACAACGCCCGGCGCGGCCTGCTGGGGCCCGGCCCCATCGAGGAGGCCATCCACCGGCGGCTGCAGCATCTGCGCAGCGGCAGCCCGCACCTGCGCGAAAGCACCAAGGACGACGGCACGGTGCTGGAGATCCGCGGCAACCCGCTGCCCGACGGCGGCTTCGTCACCAGCTATGCCGACATCACCAGCTACAAGAACGCCGCACGCGAGCTGCGCTCGCTGGCCGATGCGCTGGAGCAGCGCATTGCCGAGCGCACGCGCGACCTGGCCGAGGCCAAGCGCGAGGCCGAGCAGGCCAACCGCTACAAGACCCGTTTCGTGGCCGCTGCGGTGCACGACCTGCTGCAGCCTCTGAACGCCGCGCGCATGTTCAGCTCCCTGCTGCGCAGCCATCTGCATGACGAGGCGGGCCGCCACGTGGCCGACAGCATCGACGGCGCCCTGGCCGCGCAGGACGCCATCCTGGGCAGCCTGCTGGACATCTCGCGCATGGAATCGGGCCAGCTGGAGGTGCGCGTGCGCGACTTCGCGCTGGGCCCGCTGCTGCAGGTCATGCGCCACAACTTCGGCATCCTGGCCGAAAGCCGGGGCCTGCGCCTGAGCGCGGTGGACACGCGCTGCGTCGTGCGCAGCGACGAGGCCCTGCTGCGCCGCATCCTGCAGAACTTCCTGTCCAACGCCATACGCTACACGCGCCAGGGCCGCATCGTCATCGGCTGCCGGCGCCAGGGCCAGCAGTTGCGCATCGAGGTGCACGACCAGGGACCGGGCATTCCCGAGAGCCTGCAGCACGAGATCTTCGAGGAATTCCGCCGCCTGGACGAGGGCCATGGCGACGACCGTGGTGCCGGGCTGGGCCTGGCCATCGTCGAGCGCCTGGGCCGGCTGCTGGGCCATGAGATCGGCCTGCGCTCGCAACTGGGCCGGGGCAGCGTGTTCTGGGTCTGCGTGCCGCTGGGCGACCCGGGCGCCGTGCCGCAGATCGCCGCAAGCGCGCAGACCGGCGACCCGGACCAGGATGCACCGCTGCAGGGCATGAACGCCTGGTATGTGGAGGACGATCCCCAGTCCTGCACCGCCATGCGCGCCCTGCTGCAGCGCTGGGGCTGCAGCGTGCCGCTGGCCGGCGGCCCGGCCGAGGCGCTGGCGCTGGCCGCGCCCGGCGAGGCACCGCAACTGGTGCTGCTCGATGTGCGCCTGGGCCAGTTGCACGGCCCCGATGTCTACGCGCAGCTGTGCCAGCGCTGGGGCCAGTCGCCGCCCGTGATCCTGGTCACGGCCGAGCGCGACGGCATGCTGCGCCGCCAGGCGGCCGAGCGCGGCTGGGGCTTTCTGGCCAAGCCCGTGCGCCCGCCCGCGCTGCGCGCGCTCATGAGCCAGATGCTGCTGCGCCACCGGTAGGGGCACGGCACGCCGCGGCATGGAGTTCAGGCCGTGCCGTCGTTCTCCAGGCTCTTGACCAGCACGGCAGCCTGCGTGCGGCTGTAGCACTCCAGCTTCTTGAGAATGGCCGTCACATGCACCTTGACGGTGTTCTCGGCCAGCCCCAGTTCATGGGCGATCTGTTTGTTGAGCAGGCCGTCGGCCAGGCACAGCAGCACGCGGAACTGCTGGGGCGTGAGCTGGGCCAGCCGCGCGGCCAGCGCGGCGTCGGCCTCGGAGCGCTCGGCGGCCATGGGCGGGAACCAGCTGCCGCCGTCCAGCACTTCCTGCAGGGCCGTGCCTATGGCCTCGGCCGGCGCCGACTTCGGAATGAAGCCCGCGGCACCGAACTGCTGGGCACGGCGGATCACGCGCGGATGGTCGTTGGATGAGATCACCACCACCGGAATGTCGGGGTACTCGCCGCGCACATGCAGCAGCGCGGAGAAGCCGCGCGCGCCCGGCATGGCCAGGTCCAGCAGCACCAGTTCGATCTCGGGGTGCTGCTGCAGCGCCGCCCCCAGGGTCGCAGCGCTTGCGGCCTCCAGCACGGCGAACTGCGGCAGGGCCTCGCGCAGCACATGGATCACCGCAGCGCGGAACAGCGGGTGGTCATCGGCAACAAGCAGGGTGGATTCGGACATGGGCGCGAGTCTGACACGTCTGCAAACACATGCCCGGCTCATGGACCCCCGTGGAGGCCGGTGGCCGGGTTGCAGGCTGGCACGCCGTTTGCAATCAGTTGCAGCCACAGGCCTGGCAACAGGCGGAAATCTTCCTCCAACCGACGAACAAGGAGCCCTGAATTGACCTTTGAGCCCTCTTGCAAGGACCTGCTGCACAGGCCTGGTGCCCCGGCCCCAACCCAGTGCACGGCAGCGTTCAAGCCGCGAGAGTGCAAAACACAAATTAAGTTTCGTCATAACTGTGTCAAAGACACCACTTTCTGGCCGGTGCAATGGCTGGGATGCGTTGTAATACGCGGCTTAGCCAGTCTGGACTGCCTCGCGCGCGCACCGCAAAGGCACGCCGACACCGGCCGGACCCTGATGCGAAAACGCCACTGTCCCAGGTTTGCCACATAGCCCGCCCAGGGCGTTTGCCTCATCGTCTGCCCCGGTCACAGCACTGGCCAACCGTTTCCACTATCCAACAATGAAAGACTCCTCAACATGAAACGTTCCTTCATCGCACTGGCCGCTGCACTGGCCTGCGCCGGCGCTGCACACGCCCAAAGCTCGGTCCAGCTGACAGGCCTGGTGGACGCCTATGCCGGCTCCATGCGCATGGCTGGCGACGCCAGCGGCAAGGGCGTCGTGGGTTCGGGCGGCATGACCACCTCCTGGTGGGGCATGAAGGGCCAGGAAGACCTGGGCGGCGGCCTGAAGGTCGATTTCCAGCTGACGGCCTTCATGCGCGTGGACACCGGCAGCCCCGGCCGCTTCGACGGCGACCCGTACTTCTCGCGCGATGCCAACGTCGGCCTGTCCGGCGGCTTCGGCACGGTGCGCCTGGGCCGCGGCATGGCGCCCAACTTCCTGCCCACCATCCTGACCAACCCCTTCGGCGACTCCTTCACCATCTCCCCGCTGGTGCTGCACGCCAACGTGGGCACGGCAGCCTGGGGCTCGGCCAACCTGACCACGCCGTCGGACACCGGCTGGAGCAACCAGATCGTCTACAGCACGCCCAAGTTCGGCGGCCTGCAGGCCAACGTCCACTACCAGTTCGGTGAAAAGGGCGGCGACTCCGGCAAGAAGAACATCGGCGTGAACGCCATGTACTTCGGCGGCCCGCTGAGCCTGGTGGCCTTCTACGAACGCGCCCAGATCAGCAACCCCGTGAGCCTGGCCGTCATGCCCACCAAGACCGACTGGATGCTGGGCGGCACCTACAACTTCGAAGTGGCCAAGCTGTACGCGACCTACGGCCAGGCCAAGGTCAAGGACCTGGACCGCAAGAACAGCACCTACTCGCTGGGCCTGGACGTGCCCGTGAGCAGCGCCGGCACCATCAAGGCAGCCCTCGCCCGCACCAAGGCCGAGATCGGCGCCGTGGACTCCACGCGCACCACGGCCAGCCTGGGCTACGACCACTACCTGTCCAAGCGCACCGATGTGTACACCGTGCTGATGCACGACCGCATCACGGACCTGAAGTCGGGCACCAGCCTGATCGCGGGTATCCGCCACCGCTTCTAAGGCGACGCCTGGCCTGCCAGCACGGGCCGGGGACTTACGTCCCGAACTTTCAGCGAGGCCCTGCCTCGCTTTTTTTTTCGGCCTTCTGAAGATCGATAGGGAATTTCTCCCACCGCTTTTTTCACGAACGTCAAGAGAGAAAGCGATTGTCCGACAGCCACGCTGCGCAATCCGGTGTGCAATGGAGTCCAGGCCCAGCCCCATGCTCTGCCTGCGCTGCCAGACAGGAGGTGCACCATGCGCAGACCCAGCCCCTTCGGACGTCATCCCTTCATTGCCTTCACCGCCACGGTATTGCTTGCCGTCGCCGCCAGCGTTGCCACCTTGTGGCTGGACAGCGCCGCCCCGGCCGCAGACACCTTGCTGCAAAAAGACCCGGGCGCCCTGCTGTCGTCGATGTAGGCCCTGCAAGCGCCTGCAAATGCCTGCCCAGCGCCATCCCTTGCGGACTGGCGCTGTTTTCATTTGCCGGCCGATGCGCCGGTTGATGTACCTGCCGATGCGCCTCCACCGCTGGCCGTCTTCTCCAGCAGCGCCAGCCTGCGCCTGACGGCCTGGGCCTTGCCCACCTCGCCCGCCTGATCATGGGCCCTGGCCTGCAGCAGCAGCCAGGCCATCACCGCCCGGCGCCAGCCCTGGGCCGAGGCGGTCTCGGCACCCAGCTCCAGCAACTGGGGCTGTGCCGCCCCCGCCCGCAAGGCCGCGCCGGCCGCTACCAGCCGGGGCAGCGGCTCCTTGATGGCGCCCACGGCAGCCAGCGCCGAGGCAGGCGCACCCAGCAGCGCCTGCGCCACGGGGCGCTGTAGTTCCGGCAATAGCGCAATGTCTTCGGGCCGGGGCCTGCCTTGCAAATAGCGCGCATAGGCGGCCTCGGCTGGCGCCGCGTCAAGCGCCAGCGCCTGGTAGCCGGGGCAGTCGTCCCATTCCAGACTGGCCACCTGGGCCGCGCAGCGCATCAGTTCAAGGCGCGCGGCCAGGTCGGTGCGGCCCGTGGCGGCCACCTCGGCGCGGGCCTTGTCCCATTCCAGGGCCTGCACGCGCTGGCGGCCTTCCAGGTAGGCGGTGGAGGCGCGCTGGGACGCAGATTCGGCATTCAGCGCCCAGTCCGGCGCGGGCGGGCGGCTGCTGCAGCCGGCCAGCACCAGGGTCAGCACGGCGCCGGCGACGGCATGGCGCGCCAGGAGGGTTGCGGCAGAAAGTTTCTTGGCGGCAGCACTCATGGCAGCTTCAACTCCGGTTGATGGGCAAACGGCCACTTGCGCTGCAGGTCGGCCAGCACGCCTTCGAGGCGGCGCAGGTTGCCCTCGACCTCGGCGCGCAGGGCGCCCAGGTCGGCCGTGGCCTCGCGCGCATTGGAGCCCACGGCCTGGGCCTCGGCCAGCACGGCGTCCACCTTGCCCAGCGTGCGGCGCGTGTCGGCCAGCAGGCCGTTGAGCTGCACCACGGTGGAACGCACCTCGGGCATGACGCCGCCGGCGTCGAACACCTGGCTGTCGGCCCGCGCCACCATGCGCTCCATGCGGGCCAGCGTGGCGTTGGCGCGGTCCAGCAGGGCCGTGACCTTGCGCGCCTCCTGCTCGCTGCCCATGACCACGCCGAGCACGCCGCCCGGCCCCTGGGCCCGGCCGGCCAGGCCGCGCAGCTCGGTCAGCGACCCGCCCAGGGCCGAATCCGGCGCGGTGAGCTGGGCGATGTTGCCCAGCACTTCCTTGGCCGTGGACATGATCTGCGGCAGCTCGGCCGTGGCATCGCCGCGCAGCACGGGGCGCACGGCCTCGTCGGGCAGCGGCGGATCGCTGAGGATGCCGCTGTAGGCCTTGATGGTGGTGCCGCCCACCAGCCCCTTGACCAGGGTGAAGACGCTGGACTCGCGCAGCCAGTGCGCGTCCTTGCGCGGCACGTCGATGAGGATGCGCACATTGCCGTCCTCGGCCAGCTCGATGCGGCGCACGCGCCCGATCGGAAAGCCCGAGAAGGTCATGTCCATGCCCACGCTCACGCCCTCGGAGTCGTCGGCCGTGAGCACCAGGCGCTGCGTGGCGTCGAACACGCCGCGCGAGTACAGCAGGTACAGGGCCGATCCAAGAATCAGCACCAGCGTGAACAGCAGCAGTCCAGCCGCCTTGGCGCGCAGGTGCGCCACGGGCTTGAGGGCCTCGATTTCCTCGCCGTCCCAGGGGTCTGGCGGCGGGCGCCGCGTATCGGTCATGGCATTCCTTGTTCTGGCACGGGCCTTGCCGTGCATGTGGGGTTCGTGGAGTTCAGCGGGCGTGCTCAGTAGTAGTTGCCCATGAGCGAGATCACCTCGATCACCAGCAGCACGGCAAACATGCGCGCAAAGCCGCCCAGCGCCGCGCCGCCAAGCCGGTGGCGCCGCAGCGGCGCATACAGGCCCGAAGCCATGGGCATGATGGCCACGGTGAGGCTGAAGAACCAGGTCTTGAGCACGAAGACCAGGGTCACGGCCGGCGTGAAGATCTGGCCGAAGATGCGCGTGTAGCCGGCCAGGCCCGCCAGCGTGAAGCCATAGACGCTCAGGTAGACGGTGACCAGGGCCACCACGCAGCTGAGCACGGCCAGCGTGACCGAGGCAAACACGCCACCGGCGGCGCGCGGCACCAGGGCCATGCGCAGCGGATCGGAGCCGCGCTCCTGCCAGGCCTGGAGCTGGCCCCGCGCGCGCAGCTGCGCAATCAGCGTGCCGTTGGGAATGGTGCAGCGCATGGCCACGAACAGTGCGGCCGTCAGCGGGATCAGCTCGATCACCAGCACGCGCACCACCATCTCCAGCGCATAGCGCGACAGCCCATAGCTCAGCGCCGTGACGATGACGATGCGCGTGATCACCGCGCACAACAGCGCCGCCAGCGCCGTGAAACCCAGCAGGATGGGCCCGGTCTGCACATAGATCTGGTGCGCCATGGCACGCCGCGCGCCGCGCCGGTAGCTGGAAGGGGACATGGCCAGCACCAGCAACACGGCGCCCAGGTAGACGCTGCGCCACCAGGCCAGCGCATGGTCGCGCAGCGCCGCCCAGATGCGGTCGGGAAGGGACAGGGCTGCGTGGCTGAGGCTCATCGGTCGATGATAGCGAGCCGTACCGGGACGGTCCGTCGGACGCCGGCGCAAGACAGGCAGCCGCGGACGGCGCTACACATGGCGCTTGGCGCCGGTGCTGCCCAGGGCAGGCGCCAGCGGCTCGTCGGCCTGGGCGTGCAGGGCCTCGATCAGATGGCAGTAGCTGGCCGACCCGTCGCACTGGCTGCGCAGCTGCATCAGCTCATGCTCCAGCGCGCGCAGCTCGGCCAGGCGCTCGCGCACATGGCCCAGGTGCGCATCCAGGGTTTCGTTGGCGGCCACGCAGTCGGCCTTGCTGGCGCCGTCCAGCGCCAGCAGGGTGCGCACCTCGTCCAGCGACATGTCCATGGCGCGGCACAGGCGGATGAAGCGCAGCCGGTGCACATCGCTGTCGCTGTACAGCCGGTACTGGTTGTCCTCGCGCGCGCCTGCACTGAGCAGCCTTTCCTTCTCGTAGTAGCGGATGTTGGCGGCGGCCACGCCGGAACGCTTGGCCGCCTCGCCGATGCGCCAGCGCGCAGATTCATGCTGTGACATGCTTGACCTTGAAGTGACTTCACCGTTTCCAATGCTCGCATGAACTCCAATCGCCTGCCAAGCCCTCAGGGCAACGAGGCCCTGAAAGCCTTCCCAGCCCATTCCACGCCCGCCTCGACTTCGCCGTCTTCCGCCTGCGGCACCGATTGCTGCGCGCCCTTCACCATCACCCAGCCCACGCCGGCCCGCAAGAAGGCCCATGGCCACTCGCATGCGCACGGCGAGGGCCATGGCCACGATCACGACCACAATCACGACCACGGTCACGACGAGAGCGATCCCCATGCCGGCCATGACCACAGCGTGCTGCCCGGCTGGCCGCGCATCACGGCCGCGCTGATTGCAGCCGTGCTGGCCGAAGCCGCCCACTGGCTCAGCGGCTCCCAGGGCGGCGTGCCGGCCCTGCAATACGGCGGCATGGCCGTGGCCGTGCTGGCCATTGCCCTGTCGGGGCTGGGCGTCTACAAGGCCGGCATCCGCGACGTGCTGCGCCTGAAGCTGGGCATCCATGCGCTGATGGCCATTGCCGTCACGGGAGCCTTCGCCATCGGCCAGTGGCCCGAGGCCGCCATGGTCATGGCCCTGTACGCCGCGGCAGAGCGCATCGAGGACCAGGCCATGGACCGCGCGCGCAATGCCATCCGCAGCCTGCTGCAGATGGCGCCCGAGACGGCCGACGTGCTCCAGCCCGACGGCAGCGTTCAGCGCGTGGCGGCCGCCGACGTGGCGCTGGAAGCCACCGTGCGCGTGGCCCCCGGCGCGCGCGTGCCGCTGGACGGCGTGGTCCTGCGAGGCCAAAGCTCGGTCAACCAGGCGCCCATCACCGGAGAAAGCGCCCTGGCCGACAAGGCCCCGGGCGACGAGCTCTATGCCGGCAGCATCAACCAGGATGGCGAGCTGCAGATGCGCGTCACCTCGGCGGCCAATGACAGCCTGATTGCGCGCATCGTCCATGCCGTGGAGCAGGCCCAGGCCTCCAAGGCACCCACCCAGCGCTTTGTCGATCGCTTTGCCGCCGTCTACACGCCCATCGTGCTGGTGCTGGCCATTGCGCTGGCGGTGCTGGCGCCGCTGGTCATGGACTGGAGCTGGCATGACGCGGCCTACCAGGCCCTGGCCCTGCTGGTCATCTCCTGCCCCTGCGCCCTCGTGCTGTCCACCCCCGTCACCGTGGTCAGCGCGCTCACGGCGGCTGCACGCCGCGGCCTGCTGATCAAGGGAGGCCAGGCGCTGGAATCGGCGCGCAAGCTGCGCGCCATTGCCCTGGACAAGACCGGCACGCTGACCACGGGCAGCCCGAAGCTGGTCGAATGGAAGTTCTGGAGCGAAGAGGATGCAGCCCGGGACGCCGCCCCTGGCCCCGCCCTGCCCGCCGCGCGCGCCCTGGCCCTGGCCGGCCGCTCGGACCACCCGGTCTCGCGCGCCATTGCTTCCGGCCTCCAGGCCGACGCCGCCGTGGCCGCCGATGCCGCGCGGGCCTCGGTCAGCAAGCTGCTGGCCCTGCCCGGCCGTGGCGTGCAGGCCGAGATCGACGGCCAGCTCTGGACCCTGGCCAACCTGCGCTGGGTGCAGGAGCAAGGCTGGGACAGCGCCGCGCTGCGTGCCAGCCTGGCGATGCACGAAGCCCAGGGCCGCACCGTGACCCTGCTGGCCGACAGCAGCGGCGTGCGGGCCCTGTTCGCCGTGGCCGACCCGTTGCGGCCCCAGGCCCGCGAGGCCGTGGCGCGCCTGCAGGCCCTGGGCGTGCAGCCCGTGGTGCTCAGCGGCGACAACACGGCCACCGTGCGCTCCATCGCTGCCGAAGCCGGCATCCAGGACGCGCGCGGCAGCCTGCTGCCGCAGGACAAGCTCGACGCACTGGCCAAGCTGCAACGCACACGAGGCCCCACCGCCATGACGGGCGACGGCATCAACGACGCGCCGGCCCTGGCCCAGGCCGATATCGGCTTTGCCATGGGCGGCATGCACAGCACGGGCATGGCCATGGAAACCGCCGACGTGGTGCTGATGAACGACGACCTGCGCCGCCTGCCCGAGGTGGTGGAGCTGTCGCGCAGCGCCCACGCCGTGCTCTGGCAGAACATCGCCCTGTCGTTGGGCGTCAAGCTGGTGTTCTTCGCGCTGGCCCTGGCCGGCAACGCCAGCATGTGGCTGGCCGTGCTGGCGGACATGGGCGTGAGCCTGCTGGTGGTCGGCAACGGCCTGCGGCTGCGCCGCTGGGGCAGCGACAGGGAGGCGGCATGACCGACGCCCAGCGCCGTGCCGCCTTCACCCACCTGCTGCACAGCTTCCGTTCAAGCCAGGACCAGGCGCCCGCACAGCGCTGGCTGCTGCTGGAGGCCAGCCATGTGCTGGGCCAGCAGCTGCTGGGCCTGCACTGGCGATCCCACTGCTGGATGCTGCGCCACGCGCTGCAGCTGCGCGACGGCAGGGAGGTCGCCGGCCAGCTGCTGCGCCTGGCCCTGGTGCCCGCAGGCCATCTGCTGGACCGGCTGCCGCGCGGCAACACCGGCCGCACCACGGTGCCGGCCACCCTGCCCATGGACATGCCACCCGCCATATCGGCGCTGATCGCCGAGGCACTGCGCACCACGCGCCGCCCGCCCGGGCAGAGGGCCCGCACCTGAGGAACTTCGTGGCACCGTCCGGTATCATCCATGCCTATGCGTCGCCCCTTGTCCATTGTCCTGGTCTTGCTGCTGGTCCTGCGTGGCCTGCTGGGCGATGCCATGGCCATGGGGGCGGCTCCGGTGATGGGCGTCCCGGCTCCGGCCGTCGCATTGGCGTCGGACTCCGCACTCCACCACCATGCGCCGGAGATCGCGCAGTCGCCGGACAGCCATGAACGGCATCCGGCACACGCCACGGAGCAGCCCTCTCACCCCTCGCATACGTCGCACGCCGAGCACAGTGCAGACTGCTCCCCCCAGGCCGGCAGCCCTGCGGGCGGCGGCTGCGGCGAGCATGAACACGGCCCCAGCTGCACCCTGTGCGGCATCTGCCATTCGGCCCTTTTCACCCCTGGCCAGATCGGCTCGGACGGCGCTGCGCCGTCCGCCGCACTGCGCCCCCAAGGCAGCACGCGCTTTGCCAGCGCGGCCAAGCTGCAGGCCATCAAGCCACCCATTTCCTGAAGCCTGACGCCCGAAGTGCGTCCGCGCCCACCCTGCCGCCTGCCCATGGGCAGCCCGTTCTCGGGCATGGCAGGACGCTTGGCTGCGGATGCGTCACCCGTTACGCATTCAGGAGATCACCATGCGCCGCGCGCATTTTCTCGCCCCCCTCATCCCCCTCATCCATTTCGGGCTGGCGGCCCTTGCCGTCTCCAGCCCCGCGGCCTGGGCCCAGGTCCATGACGGCAAGCATCCGCCGGCCTCTTCGTCCGCAGGCCTGACCGGCGCCATCGATCCGGCAGCCGCCAGCCTGCCCCTGCGCCATGCGGCCCTGCCGCCCAGCGGCGCCGTGGAAACCGAGCTGACCGACTGGCGCCAGGCCAACGCCGCCGTGGGCGAGTTTCCCAACGGCCATGTGGACATCCTGCGCTGGGAGGCGGCCCAGGCCGGCCGATCCACGCCTGCGCCGTCCCCGCACGGCTCTCACCTGCAGCACGGAGGCCGGCCATGAAGCGCACCGTCTTCGCCCCCACCCGGCTGGTCGGCGCCATGGCTGCCGTGCTGGCCCTGGCCGGCTGCGCCAGCATCTCGCCCGACGGCCTGCGCGGCGCGGTCCAGTCCCATACCGCCAGCCGCCTGCCGGACGGCGCCGAACTGCCGCCAACCGATCTGCAGGCCCATGACGCGGCGCAGCATCGCATCGACGAGTGGCTGCGCCAGCCACTGGACATGGACCAGTCCGTGCGCATCGCACTGCTCAACAACCCCGGCCTGCAGGCGCGCCTGGCACAACTGGGCGTGCAGGATGCAGACCGCGTGCAGGCCCTGACGCTGCCCAACCCCACGCTGACCCTGGGCCGCATGGTCAACAGCGACGAGCGCGAGATCGAGCGCCAGCTGAGCTTTGGCCTGGTCAGCCTGATCACCCTGCCCTGGCGCAGCCGCTGGCAGGGCATGCAAATGGAACAGGCCACCCTGACCGCCGCGCAGGACGTGCTGCGGCTGGCCGCCGACACGCGCCGCGCCTGGCTGCGCGCCGTGGCCGCACGCCAGCAGCTGGCGGCCAGCGAGCGCATGCACGAGGCTGCCGAGGCCGGGGCCGAGCTGGCGCGGCGCATGGCCCGCGTGGGCAACTTCAGCCGGCTGCAGCAGGCGCGCGAGCTCAGCATCCAGCAGGACACCGCAGCGCAGCTGGCGCGTGCGCGCCTGGCCGCCACGGCCGAGCATGAGCAACTGGCCCGCCTGATGGGCCTGTGGGGACGGCGCATCGATTTCAAGCTGCCCGACCAGTTGCCCGCCATCCCGCAGGCCGCCACGCAGTTGCGCGCCGGGGACGATGCCGAAGCCACCGCGCTGCGCGAGCGCCTGGACCTGCGCGCCCTGCGCCGCGACCTGGACCATCTGGGCGAGCGCCGGGGCTGGGCGCGCGCCGGCGCCATCTTCGGCGACATCGGCCTGGGCTACAGCCGCAACACCGCCACGGACCGGGCCACCGGCCACAGCGATGTGACACGCGGCTGGGAGATCGACCTGCCCCTGCCGCTGTTCGACTGGGGCGGCGCCGCCAGCGGCCGCGCGCGCGCCGAGCTGCAGCGCAGCGCGGCCCAGCTGCAGCAAGGCGCCATCCAGGCGCGCGCCGAGGCGCGCAGCAGCTGGATGCGCTACCGCACGGCCTGGGACCTGGCCCACCAGCAGCAGGCCGAGGTGCTGCCGCTGCGCCGCTTCATCCAGGACGAAACCATGCTTCGCTACAACGGCATGTTCGTCAGCGTCTGGCAATTGCTGGCCGAGGCCCGCAGCAGCGCCCAGGCCGTGGCCACCGCCACCGATGCGCAGCGCGACTTCTGGCTGGCAGAGACCGACCTGCAGCTGGCACTGACCGGCACGTCGCCGGGAGCCATCCAGGCTGCCGCCAGCGCTGCCGCGCCCACCCCCACCAACGAAGCGAGCCACTGACATGAACCGCCGCAATTTCTTCACCGGCGCCGCCGTGGCCGCCGTCTCCAGTGCCGCCGTCAGCCGCGTGGCCCTGGCCGCCCTGCCCGAGGCAGCGACCCAGTCCTCGGCCGAAACGGCCGCCCCGCTGGCCCCGCCCAACGGCCGCCCCTACCGCCCCGTGGTCACGCTCAACGGCTGGACCACCCCCTGGCGCATGAACGCAGGCGTCAAGGAATTCCACCTGGTGGCCGAGCCCGTGGTGCGCGAGGTGGCGCCGGGCTTCTTCGTCAACATGTGGGGCTACAACGGCCAGAGCCCCGGCCCCACCATCGAGGTGGTGGAAGGCGACCAGGTCCGCATCTTCGTGACCAACCGCCTGCCCGAGCACACCACCGTGCACTGGCACGGCCAGCGCCTGCCCAACGGCATGGACGGTGTGGGCGGCCTGACCCAGCCGCACATCCCGCCCGGCAAGACCTTCGTCTACGAGTTCACGGCGCGCCGGCCCGGCACCTTCATGTACCACCCGCATGCCGACGAGATGGTGCAGATGGCCATGGGAATGATGGGCCTGTGGATCACGCACCCGAAGGTGGCGCACCCGCAGATCGCCGAGGTCCAGCGCGACTACGCCTTCCTGCTGTCGGCCTACGACGTGGAGCCCGGCTCCATGACCCCACGCGTGGCCGAGATGACGGACTTCAACATCTGGACCTTCAACAGCCGGGTGTTCCCCGCCATCAGCCCCGTCGTCGCCCGGCGCGGCGACCGCGTGCGCCTGCGCGTGGGTAACCTGACCATGACCAACCACCCCATCCACGTGCATGGCCACGAGTTCGAGGTCACGGGCACGGACGGCGGCCCCGTGCCCCGGTCCGCACGCTGGCCCGAGGTGACCACCGACGTGGCCGTGGGCCAGATGCGGCAGGTGGAGTTCATCGCCGACGAGCTGGGCGACTGGGCCCTGCACTGCCACAAGAGCCACCACACCATGGGCGCCATGGGGCATGACACGCCGACCATGATCGGCGTGGACCACCGGGGCCTGGTCGGCAAGATCCAGAAGATCGTGCCCGACTACATGGTCATGGGCGAGCGCGGCATGGGCGACATGGCCGCCATGGAAATGCCGCTGCCCGACAACACCTTCCCGATGATGACGGGCACGGGCCCCTTCGGCCCCCTCGAGATGGGCGGCATGTTCACCACCCTCAAGGTGCGCGAGCAGCTGGGCGCCAACGACTACGGCGACCCGGGCTGGTTCACCCACCCCAAGGGCCGCGTGGCCTATGAATGGAAGGGGCCGGCGGCCGAGGCCTCCGCGCCGCGCCAGACCACGCCCGGCCAGTCTCCCGGCGCACCCAGCGTGCGCAAGCCCGGTGCGGGCCATGAGCACCACTGATGCCATCCAAGGAGTCCCTCATGAACACCTTTGCCCTCCTCCTCGCCACGGCACTGCTTGCCGGCCCCGCCGCCGTCTTCGCCCATGGCAGCGAAACCCACGATGACGCTCCCAAGGCCGCCGCGGTCAAGAAGCAAAAGCCCTGGGGCATTGCCGGCGATGCCTCGGCCGCCCGGCGCACCATCACCCTGGACATGAGCGACAACATGCGCTTCACGCCAGAGCGCATCAGCGTCAGGCGCGGCGAGACGGTGCGCCTGCGCGTGGCCAACAAGGGCCAGGTCATGCACGAGATCGTGCTGGGCACGCCGGCCTCGCTGGACGAGCACGCGCAGATGATGCTCAAGTTCCCCACCATGGAGCACGGCGAGCCCTACATGGCCCATGTCTCGCCCGGCCAATCCGGCGACCTGGTCTGGAATTTCAACCGCGAAGGCAGCTTCGACTTTGCCTGCCTCATCCCCGGCCACTACCAGGCCGGCATGCGCGGAACCATCACCGTGACGCAATGAGCGCGCCACTTCTTCCCCCCTTCAGGAGCACCCGATGAAACATGAACGCATGGCATCCGCCCACCCGCGCCGCAGTGCGCTGCGCCGCATGGCCCTGGCCTGCACGGCATTCGCCGCCCCTTCGCTGTGGGCGGCTGCACCCACGGCCCGCATCCCGGTCGAGGTCTGGAAGGACCCCAACTGCGGCTGCTGCCAGGACTGGGTGGTGCACATGGAGCACAACGGCTTTGCCGTCACCGTGCACGACACCGGCAACAGCGCCGTGCGCGCCAGACTGGGCATTCCGGCGCGCCTGGGCTCCTGCCACACGGCCCTGGTCGAAGGCTATGCGCTCGAAGGCCATGTGCCTGCGACCGACGTGCACAAGCTGCTCAGGCAAAAGCCCAAGGCGGTGGGCATTGCCGTGCCCGGCATGCCCGTGGGCAGCCCTGGCATGGACGGCCCCGAGTACGGCGGCCGCAAGGACCCCTACGAGGTGCTGCTCATCACCAAGAACCTCATGAACAGCGACGTTTCCACCCGCACCTTCACCAGCTACCGCTGAACCCCGGAGCACACCATGCACAACACAGCCCTCCTTGTTTCCCGTACGTCCCGTACCGCCCTTGCCGTGCGCCTGGCACTTGCCGCCGCGCTGATCCCGGCCTGGGCCTGTGCCCAGGCCACGGCCCACGACCATGCGGCGCATGGCGCGCAATCTGCCGAAACCGCACCCGCCGCCGCCAGCCAGGACCTCAGCGAAGGCGAGGTCACGCGCTGGGATGCACGCACCAGCAAGGTCACGCTGCGCCACGGCGAACTCAAGAACCTGGGCATGCCGCCCATGACCATGGTCTTCCAGCTGCGCGTGGCAGCACCCGAGCCCGCCCTCAAGGCTGGCGACAAGGTGCGCTTTCGCGCCGAGCAGGACCAGGGCGCCTTCGTGGTCACGCAGCTGGAAGTGCTGCGCTGAAGACCGGGTGCAGGGCTGCCGTTTCGGCTAAGGTGAAGGCCTGTCCATCACAGAGCAGAGCAGCGCATGCCAAGCACCGACTCAGACCCCGGCTCCATCACCCGCGTACAGGGCATCGAGGTAGGCCACCACACCGATGCCCGCCGGCCCACGGGCTGCACCGTCGTGCTGGCGCGCGGCGGTGCCGTGGGAGGCTGCGATGTGCGTGGCGCCGCCCCCGGCACGCGCGAGACCGACCTGCTGCATCCCTCCAACCTGGTGCAGCAGGTGCATGCCGTCATGCTCTCCGGTGGCAGTGCCTGGGGGCTGGACGCGGCCAGCGGCGCCATGCGCTGGCTGGACGAGCAGGGCATAGGGCTGGATGTGGGCGTGGGCCGCGTGCCCATCGTGCCGGCCGCCGTGCTGTTCGACCTGGCGGTGGGCGACAGCCGCATTCGCCCGGGTGCCGATGCCGGCCATGCGGCCTGCCAGGCCGCCAGCGCCGCGCGGCCTGCCGAGGGCAATGTGGGCGCCGGCATGGGCGCCTGCGTGGGCAAGGTCTTCGGCATGGATCGCGCCATGAAGGGTGGCATCGGCACGGCCTCGCTCACCGTGCACGGCGTCACCGTGGGCGCGCTGATCGCCTGCAATGCCGTGGGCGATGTGGTCGATCCCCACAGCGGCGTGCTGCTGGCCGGCGCGCGCAGCCCCGATGGCCGCCAGCTGCACGACACCTGCCGTGCCTTGCTGCGCGGCGAAGAGCCCCGGCCGCTGCTGGCAGGCACCAACACCACCATCGGCGTGGTTGCCACCGATGCACGCATCACCAAGGCCCAGGCCCAGCGCCTGGCCGTGTTGGCCCATGACGGCCTGGCACGCGCCATACGACCCGTGCACACCATGAGCGATGGCGACACCCTGTTCGCCCTGGGCACGGGCTTGGCCGAGCACTCGCTGGGTATGCTGACCCTGTCCGCCATGGCCGCCGAGGCCGTGGCCCTGGCCACGGTGCGCGCCGTGCTGGCCGCGCAGTCGCTGACCACGGCCGAAGGGCTGGAGCTGCCCTGTGCCAGGGAGCTGGCCGCCTGCCGGCCCTGACCGGGTTCAGGCCTGCAGTACCACCGCCCAGGCGTCGTAGCCGTAGACGCCATCGGCATTGCCACCGGCGCGCAGCCAGTTGTTGCCGCGCGAGCCGATCTGGATCTCGCTGGTGCGGTGCATGCGCATGGCCTGGTAGCGCGCCAGGGCAGCGGGCACCTGCTGCGATCCCTGGGCAGCGTCCAGGTTGCGCGCCAGCACCACGGCATCCTCGATGGCCATGCCCGCACCCTGGGCCATGAAGGGCATCATCGGGTGGCAGGCATCGCCCAGCAGCGTGATGCGGTCCTGCGACCAGGCCGGCAGGGGATCGCGCTCGTACAGCGCGGTCTTGAGCACCGTGTCGCAGGCGTCGAGCAGCGCCCGCGCGTCGGGATGGAAATCGGCATAGAAGCCGCGCAACTCCTCGACGCTGCCCGGCGTGGTCCAGGATTCCTCATGCCAGGATTCCTGGGCCGTGGTGGCAAAGATGAAGGTATCGCGCCCCTGGTTCAGCGGAAAGGTCACGATCTGGCTTTGCGGCGTGGCGCCCCACCATTTGGTGAAGGCCTGGATGTCGGGCACATGGCGCACGCGCTCGGTAGGCACCACCGCGCGGAAGGCCACCACGCCCGTGAAGCGCGGGCTTTCGGCGCCGAACAGGGCCGCACGCACCACGGAGTGGATGCCGTCCGCGCCAATGAGTGCGTCCAGCTCGGCCACTTCGCTGCCATCGGTGAAGGCGATGTCCACGCCTTGCCCCCTCTGCGTGATCTGGCTGGCGCGCTTGCCCAACTGCACCTGGTCCAGCGGAAAGGCATCGGCCAGGGCCGCCAGCAGGTCCGCGCGGTGGATGGTGAGCTGGGGTGCGCCGTATTTGCGCTCGGCCTCGTCACCCATGGTCAGGCGTGAGGTTTCCTCGCCCGTGTCCCAGTTGCGGCTGATGCGGTGCGTGGGCCGTGCGGCGCTGGCACGCACGGCGGCGGCGATGTCGGCGCCCAGGCCATCGAGGGCGCGCACGGCATTGGGCGTGAGGTTGATGTCCGCGCCCACGCGCAGGAACTGCCGGCTTTGCTCGAACACCAATACTTCATGCCCTGCCTGGTGCAGCGCATTGGCTGCCGCCAATCCGCCAATGCCTGCTCCGACGATGCCTATCCTCAAACGCGCCATGGTTCCTGTCTCCTGCTGGTGGGGTCTATTCGGTGGTGATGCGCCCCATGATCCGGGGCGCATCGATGCAGGACATTGTCTTTTTGACGCGCCTCAAGCCTCAACCTCCGCAACGCCCGAATTGGGCACGATTCGTCCCCATCGGCGCCGGCGCATGTCCGGCAGGCGCCTCAGTCCACGCGCCGCAGCTGCCCTTGCACCAGCAGCTTGTCGCGCATGCGGCGCGTCATGGACTGGGTGCTGCCATCCGTGGCCGTGAACAGGAACAGCGTCTGCTGCGGGCTGACCCAGGTCAGCTGGGTGCGGATGCTCTGCCGGGCATTGGACAGCTCCACCCAGGTGCCCAGCGCCCAGTCCTCGGAGACCACGGGCGCCACAGGTTCAGGTGCAGGTGCAGGTGCCACGGATGTCGCATGCGGCGTCACCTGGGGCCCGGCAGGCTCGCCAGGCATCCTGGTCGGCGACGCCGCAACGGCCGGGGGGGCAGGCAGCTCGTCCTGCAGCGCCTCGGGCAGCTCCAGGTCCTGCTCGGTCAGGGTGGCCATCTCGTGCGCCATATCGCTCGCCATGGGCTGCGGCACATCCAGCGGCACCGGCATGGAGGCCGCCACGCCGAACAACGACTGTGGCAGGCGCGCTGCCGAGGAGCCGGGCCTGGCCTGGCCGGGCCCGGCAGCATCGAACCGGGAAGGCAGGGACGCCAGCACCGAGTCCGACCCATAGACGGTGGGCGGCACGGAGTCCAGATAAATATCCACGCTCTCTATGGGCTGGCGGACCACACCGGCATCCAGCGCATCCTGGTGCAGGCCGGCCAGGCGCGCGGCAAAGGCCTGGATCTCCTCCTCCGTGCGCCCCACGCTGCGCAGGCCGGCGCGCAGCCGGGCCTGCAGGCGCGGCGCCAGCGCCACCAGCCGGTCGGTATCGCGGCCGGCGTGTGCGGACACGCTCCACAGCAGGCTGGGCACCAGGGCGAGGTAGCCGCCGGGGTCGCGGGCCTCGCTGCCGTCCACAGGCTCCTGGACGCTGGCAATCACCTGGGCCCACGGCCCCGTGGCGAATTCCAGGATGTCATCGGGTACGCCCTGGGCACTGGGCAGGCGCCGGATGGCGGCTGCGATCTGCTCGGCCCGGGGCATGGCGGTTTCCGGCCAGCGCGGGTCCGCACGCCGCCCTTCCACGCGCCGGAGCGCGGCCGAGACGGGGCCGGTCACCGTGCCATCTTCAGGCGCTTCGCTCGGGCCCACGGGCTGCATGCCGCTGCCGCCCCAACCGTCACGCAGCTGCTGCAGCACCGTGGCAAAGGCCGATGCATCGGCGCGCTGCAGGGCCGCCAGCCGCATGGCAGCGGAATCGGCCACCTGCAGGAACTGGCCATAGCCCGGTGCAGACTCACTGTCGAACCACAGGCTGCGCGCCGTCAGCTCGTCGAGCAGCTGGCGCGCAGGGTGATTGCGGTCCTCGAAAAAGCGCGTGTCCTGGACCACCAGCTGCTGCAGCAGCGGCTCCAGCCGGCCCACCGTGCGCTGCACGGAAGGCAGCAGGCGCGTGTCGGCGGCCATGAAGCGCATCATGCGCTGCAGCGTATGCAGCGCCGCGCCGTCGTCGGCGCGCGCGCCCGGGGGAGGCTCCTGCGGCTCCTGCGGCTGCAGGGCCTGCATCAGCTGCTCCAGCTGGGCCGAGTGGTGCTGCACGGACTCCAGCGCCATGCAGCTCAGCGAGGTCCAGCCTTCGGGCAGCGCCGCCAGCACGGTGGGTGCCGTCTCGCTGCCCTGCCAGGCGGTGGTCTGCAGCCGGCTTGCGCCGTCCATGGCCGGCGCAAACTGCCCGGGCACGGAATAGGCGGATGGTTGGGCCAGCGCCAGCATGGAAGAAGGCGCCGCAGCGGGCGCCTCGCGGTGTGAATCCATCCAGCGGGGGTCGGACAGCAGGGCGGCCACCAGGCGCCGCGTCAGCTCATCTTCCTGCGCCTGCTGGCCGAAGGCGCCGTAGGCGCGGCTCTGTGCCACGGCATCGCCATAGTGTGAAGGCGCACGCCAGCGGTTCGGCCCCGGCATGTCGGTCTGGCGCCGGCCCGGCTCGGGCGGCGGTGCCACGCCATAGGCGGCAGGCTGCACGCCCTGGTCGCGCAGGGACTGGGCCACATGGCCGTACTCGGATACCAGCAATGCGCCCAGATGCTCGCGCATGAAGCCCAGCCAGCAGGCGGCGCATTCGGGCTCGACCCCGGTGTCGTCGATCACGCGCTGCAGCGCCTGCACATAGTTGTGGGGCCTGAGCGGGTTGCGTTCGGGCTGGACACGGTCCAGGCCCTGGATGGCGCTGACCAGGGCATCGAGCTCGGCCAGTGCGATCTCCACCTGCGGCGCCACATGCTGCAGCAGGCGCTGGTGGGCCAGCTGCGACTGCAGCACGGAGTCATCCAGCAGGGAGAGGGAGGCGAAATCGGTGGTGCCGGGCACACCGGACATGCCCGGCACCGGCGGCCAGGCGGCAGCGCCACCGGATTGGCCAAAGCATTCCAGCAGCGCCAGCCCATAGCCCTTGAGCATGGCGGCCCGGTGGCGGGCCAGCAATTCCAGCGCCTCGGGGATTTCAGCGCGGCGCGGCAGGCCGGAGCCAGGCAGCTCGGCCTGCTCCATGGCATGAGCCGTGCGCTGCAGCAGCCGCAGGATCAGCGCCTCCGAGCCGCGGACAGCCTGCACCAGGCAGGCCTGCAACGCGGCAACAGAAACGGGTGGAGGATTCATGGCCCGAAGAATACAGGCTCCAGCCCGTGCCGGAGGCGCTTTGAGGCTTGCCTTTGATGCTTACTTCAGTGCCTTGTAGCGCATGCGCTTGGGCTTGGCGCCTTCTTCGCCCAGACGCTTTTTCTTATCGGCTTCGTACTCCTGGTAGTTGCCGTCGAAATACACCCACTGCGAATCGCCTTCGGCGGCCAGGATGTGCGTGGCGATGCGGTCGAGGAACCAGCGATCGTGGGAGATCACCAGCACCGTGCCCGCGTACTCCAGCAGCGCATCTTCCAGCGCGCGCAGGGTTTCCACGTCCAGGTCGTTGGAGGGTTCGTCCAGCAGCAGCACGTTGCCGCCCTGGATCAGCGTCTTGGCCAGGTGCAGGCGGCCGCGCTCGCCGCCGGAGAGGTTGCCGACCTTCTTTTGCTGGTCCTGTCCGTTGAAGTTGAAGCGGCCTGCGTAGGCGCGCGAGGCCATCTGGAACTTGCCGACGTTGATGATGTCCAGCCCGCCCGAGATGTCTTCCCACACCGTCTTGTCATTGGCCAGCGCGTCACGCGTCTGCTCCACATAGGCCATCTTGACCGTCTGGCCCACGATGACTTCGCCGGAATCGGCCTGCTCGCGCCCCGCGATCAGCTTGAACAGCGTGGACTTGCCGGCGCCGTTGGGGCCGATGATGCCGACGATTGCGCCAGCGGGGATGTTCATGGTCAGGTTGTCGATGAGCACGCGGTCGCCAAAGCTCTTGGTGACGTTGTTGAACTCGATGACCTGGGTGCCCAGGCGCTCGGCCACAGGAATGAAGATTTCCTGGGTTTCATTGCGCTTTTGGTATTCGAAATCGCTCAGTTCCTCGAAGCGCGCGATACGGGCCTTGGACTTGGCCTGGCGGCCCTTGGCGTTCTGGCGAACCCACTCCAGTTCCTTCTTCAGGGCCTTGGCACGGGCTTCCTCGCCCTTTTGCTCGGACTCCAGGCGGTTTTGCTTCTGGATCAGCCATTCGGAGTAGTTGCCCTTGTAGGGAATGCCATGGCCACGGTCCAGTTCCAGGATCCACTCGGCAGCGTTGTCCAGGAAGTAGCGATCGTGGGTGATGGCCACCACGGTGCCGGTGAAGCGGTGCAGGAACTGCTCCAGCCATTCCACGGACTCGGCGTCCAAGTGGTTGGTGGGCTCGTCCAGCAACAGCATGTCGGGCTTGGACAGCAGCAGCTTGCACAGCGCCACGCGGCGCTTCTCGCCGCCGGACAGCTTGCCGATCACGGCGTCCCAGGCCGGCAGGCGCAGGGCGTCGGCGGCGATCTCCAGCTGGTGCTCGGAGTCGGTGCCGGCAGCGGCGATCTTGGCTTCCAGCTCGCCTTGCTCGGCAGCCAGCGCGTCGAAGTCGGCGTCGGGCTCGGCGTAGGCGGCGTAGATTTCATCGAGGCGCGCGCGGGCCGCGTTGACTTCGGCCATGGCCTCTTCCACGGCCTGGCGCACCGTGTGCTCTGGATTGAGCTGAGGCTCCTGCGGCAGATAGCCGATGGACAGGCCCTGCATGGGCAGCGCCTCGCCTTCGAATTCCTTGTCCACCCCGGCCATGATCTTGAGCAGCGAGGACTTGCCAGAGCCGTTCAGACCCAGCACGCCGATCTTGGCGCCCGGGAAAAAGCTGAGAGAGATATCCTTCAAGATCTGCCGCTTGGGCGGCACGGTCTTGGTGAGGTGGTTCATCGAAAAAACGTATTGAGCCATTCTGGTCCGAGTACTTGAATCGTTGATTTCTGCAAAAACCGGGCAACAAATCGGTTGCACGCCAGCCGTGATTATCGGCGCATGCGACAATACCCTGCGTTGCGGGTTCCAGTTGCCCGTGACATCAGCATTCCAGCTGGGGACGATGGACGCTGTTTTCCAGGCTCCCGACATTGAACCTCATCCGCCTACGACTGGTCCGGCAACCGCCCTGGTTGCCTCGGCAGGCTGATACCCAGCGCCCCGGACGGGCGCATCTTTGATCACATGACATTTGAAGAACTGAATCTGGCTCCCGCCATTCTGAAGGCCGTGCTTGAGGAGGGTTACGAGAACCCGACTCCCATCCAGGCACAGGCCATTCCGGCGGTGCTCGCCGGCCACGACCTGCTGGCAGGCGCCCAGACCGGCACCGGCAAGACCGCGGCCTTCACCCTGCCCATGCTGCACCGCCTCTCGCAAGGCCAGGTGCCGCGCAACAAGTTCGGCGGCAAGGGCATCCGCGCCCTGGTGCTGACGCCCACGCGTGAACTCGCAGCGCAGGTCGAGGAATCGGTGCGCAGCTACGCGAAGTACCTGGACATCAACTCCACCGTCATCTTCGGCGGCGTGGGCATGAAGCCCCAGATCGACCGCATCAAGAAGGGCGTGGACATCCTGGTCGCCACGCCGGGCCGCCTGCTGGATCTGCAGCAGCAAGGCTTCATGGACCTGTCCACCGTCGAAGTCCTGGTGCTCGACGAAGCCGACCGCATGCTGGACATGGGCTTCATCCACGACGTCAAGAAGGTGCTGGCCCTGGTGCCCAAGGAAAAGCAAAGCCTGCTGTTCTCGGCCACCTTCAGCGACGAGATCCGCGACCTGGCCAACGGCCTGCTGCGCAATCCGCAGTCCATCCAGGTCACGCCCAGCAACACCACCGTGCAGCGCATCACCCAGGTGATCCACCCCGTGGGCCGCGGCAAGAAAAAGCAGGTGCTGCTGCACATCATCAACGAGAACAACTGGAGCCAGGTTCTGGTGTTCACGCGCACAAAGTTCGGCGCCAACAACGTTGCCGAATTCCTGACCAAGAACAACATCAGCGCCATGGCACTGCACGGCAACAAGAGCCAGAGCGCACGCACCCAGGCACTGGCCGGCTTCAAGACCGGCGAGCTGCGCGCACTGGTGGCCACCGACATCGCTGCACGCGGCATCGACATCGACGAGCTGCCGCACGTCGTGAACTACGAAATCCCCAACGTCTCCGAAGACTACGTGCACCGCATCGGCCGCACGGGCCGTGCCGGGCGCGAAGGCCATGCCGTCAGCCTCGTGTGCATGGACGAAGAAGGCTTCATGATGGACATCGAGCGCTTCACCAAGCAGGAAATCCCCGTGCAGGTGCTCGAAGGCTTCGGCCCGGAAGAAGGCGAAGTGGCCGAACCCATCGCCATGGGCCGCCAGACCATCTGGGGCGGCGCGGGCAAGCCGCCCAGCCGTGACGTCATGCAGGCCGCCGCCAAGGCCGCGCGCCAGGAAATGATGGACCGCATCCGCACCAACAAGGCTGCCCAGCCCGACCGCGGCGGTCGTGCAGGCGGCCGTGGCCAGGCAGCACCCAAGGCAGGCTCGGACGAAGGCCGCTCCGAAGGCAGCGCAGGAGGCCAGGGCCGTGGCCGCAACCACGCCGGCGCAGGCGCCAACAACAAGCCGCGCCGCGACCGCTTCGACGGTCCGGGCAACGGCTCCGGCGCTGCTCACCGCCCCAAGGCAGGTCCCCAGAACGCCCCCCGTCGCGGCCCGCGTCCTGACGGCGAAGGCGGCGGTGGCCGTCGCTTCGACGACCAGCCCCCGCGCGCTGATGCCCACCTGGGCACGCAGCTCGGCCATGCACGCAGCAGCGGACCGCGCGGCGGCGCCGGTGGCGGCCAACCCGACCCGATGCGCACCAGCGTGGACACCATGGCCGAACGCGGCCGCCGCGGCGGCGGTGGTTTCAACCGCGGTGGCGGCGGCGGCGGTGGTGGCTTCGGCGGCGGTGGCCGTGGCGGCTCCTCGCGCGGCGGCTACGGTCGCTGACCTGCACTGAATACCCGGCGTGCCAGGCGGCATGCCGGGCATTGCACCAGCCCAAAGGGCTGCATCTCCCCGGGGCTGCAGCCCTTTTGCATTGCACAGATTGCGCCTTCAGCCGACAGCGCGCCGCAAGCCTGCATGGCTATCATCCCGATAGCATTGCGGCCTGCGGCGACTGAAGGCCGCACCCCTTTTCCCGGATTCCCCAAGATTCCCCACGACTGGTTCCTCAAGGCCACGCCATGACACTGCTGACTCCACCCGCCATACCCTCCAGCCAGCGCCCCGATCCGGAGCTGCCACAGGGCCGGCTGCGGTGGTCGGCCCTGGCATGCACCGCCCTGCTGGCCGCCTGCTCCAGCACGCCGCTGCCGCCCTGGCCCACGTCCTCCAAGCCCCAGGTGGCCACGCCCACCCGCCCGGCCCCGGAAATACCCGTGGTGCCCCAGGCGACCACGCAGCCGATCGCACCGGCCAACAACCTCGTCCCCCTGCCCTACAACGCGGCCGTGGCGGCGCGCTTCCCCGACCCGGCCACGCGCTATGACACGCCCGGCCTGGCGCCGCAGCGCAACCAGTTCACCACGGCCAGCGAACTGTCTTCCTGGCTGAACAGCCAGGCCAGCAAATCCCTGGGCCGCGACACGCGCCTGGGAATCGTGCAGCCCGGCAGCTCGCAGCGCGGCAGCCCCATCCAGGCCCTGGTGGCCACGCACGCTCCCGGCATCCAGCCGTCGGCGCTGTATGACAGCCGCCGCCCCACGGTCATGCTCGTGGCCGGCCAGCATGGCGACGAGCCTGCAGGGACCGAGGCATTGCTCATCATTGCCCGCGAACTCGCTCCCGGCGGCCTGCTGGAGCCGCTGCTGCAGCAGATCAACGTGATCCTCGTGCCGCGCGCCAACCCCGATGCCGTGGAAGCCGGCACGCGCAATGCAGCCGATGGCACCGACATCGCCCATGACCACCTGCTCCTGAACACGCCGGAGGCCAAGGCCCTGGCCACGCTGGCACGCGACTACCGCCCCGTCGCCGTGGTGGACCTGCAGGAATTCCCGGCCGCCAGCATCTTCCTGCAGAAGTACCAGGCCATACAGCGCTACGACGCCCTGCTGCAGTATTCGGCCACGGCCAACCAGAATGAATTCGTGACCAAGGCTGCGCGCGAGTGGTACACGGCACCGCTGCGCACCGCGCTGTCGCAAGCCGGCCTGAGCAGCGACTGGTACTACACCACCAGCCAGGAGCTGCAGGACAAGTCCATCTCCATGGGCAGCCTGGCGCCCGATTCGCTGCGCAACATCAGCGGACTCAAGAACTCGGTGGGCTATCTGGTCAGCAGCCGTGGCTCGGACCTGGGCCGCGCCCACATCCAGCGGCGCGTGCACACCCTGGTCACCGCCGCCACACGCATGCTGCATTCGAGCGCCGAGCGCGCCAAGGACCTCACCCAGGTGCAGGCCTTCGTGGCGCGCGAGACCGCCTCTCTCGCCTGCCACCAGCAACTCGCCGTCCAGGCCGAGCAGACGCCCGAGCAGCGCACGCTCACCATGATCCAGCCCGACACGGGTGCCGACCAGCAGGTGCGCGTGGACTGGAACGCCTCCCTGCAGGCCCGCACCACGCTGTCGCGCCCGCGCTCCTGCGGCTACTGGCTGTCCGCCAGCGCCCAGACCGCCGTGGACAGGCTGCGCCTGCTGGGCCTGCAAGTGCTCAAGGTGGCCGAGCCCGGCCAGCTGCTGGCCGACTCGTACAACGAGGCCCGCTCGGCCACGCCCGCCAGCGGCGCCTATGCGCTCACGCGCGGCGCCGTCGAAGCACCCGTGGGCAGCTACTACCTGTCGATGAACCAGCCCATGGCCAATATTGCCGCTGCGGCGCTGGAGCCCGACACGCCCTACAGCTACCTCGCACGCGGCCTGGTGCCCACGCTGAGCGACATGGCGCGCGTGATGGCCCCCCCTTCGGTGGTGTTCGAGGAAGAAGAAGACGCCGAATGACGGCAAGGGCGCCAGGGCACGCCGCCAAGCCCTGAGCGCCCGCCCATTGCGGGTATGATCCGCGCTGGCCCGTCAGCGGCCATACCTGCCCGTAGCTCAACCGGATAGAGCAATTGCCTTCTAAGCAATAGGTCGGGGGTTCGAGTCCCTCCGGGCAGGCCATCCTGGCATCCCAAGAAGTTCAAAGAAGTCCAAGAATAGGCGCTGGCCTTGGGCTTCAAGGACATCCAGCGTTCAAAGCCGTCCAACGGCATCCGGGGACATCCAGGATGTTTGTTGGTATCCCGTGTACTTGACACGCAAGATGCCAACACGACCTGAATGCCCCTGACAGACACCTTCATCAAAGCCCTCAGACACGACCCCAGCAAGAGCGCTGGATCGAAGCACTCCGATGGGCATGGCTTGTACCTGCACGTGAAGGAGTCTGGCAAGTACTGGCGCATGGCGTACCGCTTTGCAGGCAAGCAGAAGACGCTTGCACTAGGGGTGTATCCCACTGTAGGACTCGCCCAGGCCCGCCGTCGCCGCGATGAAGCCAGAGAACAGCTCGCATCCAGCATCGACCCCAGCCTTGCAAAGCAAGTCCAGAAGCTCGCCCTCGCCCATGCCCAGGAGAGCACTTTTGAGGCTGTCGTGCGTGAATTTCATGGCGTCAAGTCCGGTGCATGGAGCGACACCTACGCAGAGAAATGGCTGCGCAACATGTCCAAGGATCTGTTCCCGCATGTGGGCCGCATGTTGCTTCCTGAGATCCCCCCTCCCCTGCTGCTGGGCGTGCTCCGCAAGGTCGAAAAACGAGGGGCACGCGAAACTGCTCACACGCTTCGCCAGACAGCAGGGCAGGTGTTTCGCTACGGCATCCAGACGGGACGATGTGAGCGCAACCCGGTCTCTGACCTGCAAGGTGCTCTTGAGCCAATCGTGGTGAAGCACATGGCAGCAGTCCTCGAGCCAAGCAAAGCTGGAGAGCTTCTACGTTCAATAGACGAATACAGGGGTCAGCCCACAACCAAGGCAGCTCTGCAGCTGTCAGCCCTTGAGTTAACCCCTTAATTCCCCGGCCCCGCCCTATCGCTTGTCTTCTGAGATAGGAACAGGACTGTGCATATGACTAAGCATACGGAGTCAATAGAGGTAGTCGTGAAGGATCAGCGCCGCAGGCGCTGGCCCTTCACAGAGAAGGCGGCGCTGGTGCGCCGAACCTACGAACTGGGCATGAGCGTGTCATTGGTCGCTCGGCGGGAAGGCGTTTCGCTGGACTGCTGTGCCAGTGGCGCAAGCTCGAACGCCAGGGTGCTTTGACCGCCGTCTCCGCTGGCGAGGCAGTCGTGCCGGCATCCGAGCTGGCGGCTGCACGCGCAGAAATCGCCAAGCTGCAGCGCGTGCTCGGCAAGAAGACCTTGGAGAACGAAATCCTCAAGGAAGCCGTGGAGTACGTCGCAGAAAAAAGTGGATTGCGCGCTCGCCCTTGTTGCCCGGGGACGACCAGTGAAAACTGGTCTGCGGATGATGGGGCTGGCGCGCTCGCATGTGCCCGACCTGATTGGGCGCGGTGAAGACTGGGCCGATGGCCGCAGCCATCGCACACCCAGCGACGATGCAGGGCTGCTCGCCGAACTGCGCCAGGAAATTGCCGACTTGCCCAGCTATGGCTACCGACGTGCCTGTGGCTTGGTGCCATGCGTTTTTTTGGGCAGCCCGTTCCAGTGTGGCGCCCGTTGATCGCGTTTTCAGTGGCCTACTGCATGGCGCAATGGCTGGTGCATTGGAGCGCCGGGCCTGTGGCACGCTACGCGATGCTCGCAGCAATGTCGGCAGTGCTCTTCTTCGCCATGACACTGAACGTCATCTATGGCTTACGCACTTTTGCCAAGGACTTCTACGGGGAAATGATTTTCTTTGCTTTTGTGATTGGCGGCATCTGTGTGCTCAATGCATTGAAATTCTTGAAAATTATGGACAGCGGCCTGGAAGCACTGCACATGGAAAGCCGCTTTCAGATGGTTTTCTACATTTACATGTCCACCCTGGCGACCGTGCTGCCTCCCTCCATTGTCTGGCTGGTGTTGCGGCGCCTGACGGATGACCTGCGCACAATGGCGGCACGCGATCCCATGACCCATCTGCTCAATCGCAGAGGGATTTCAGAAGCGATGCAGTTGTACTTCAACAGCCGCAACGCTGCGCCGACATGCCTGCTACTGATGGATGTCGACCATTTCAAGCGCATCAATGACACCCATGGACACCAGGCAGGGGATGAAGTTCTGCGGCACGTGGCCGCATTGCTTCGCGCCACCGTACGCCACGGCGACCTGGCAGGCCGCATTGGAGGCGAAGAATTCGTGGTCATTTGCCTGGAAACGGACACCAGGGGCGCCACACAGTTGGCAGAACGGCTGCGCACCGGCATTGCAAGCCAGGCGGTCTCGGTTGCTGGCTCCAGTCATCCGCTGCGCTGCACGGTCACTATCGGGATCTCGCCTCCTTTCCATGGCACGCATGATATGGAAGAGGCCCTTCGACAGGCCGATACCGCCCTCTACAGGGGAAAGGCGGCCGGGCGCAACCGGATCGAAACAGCCAGTTCCTCTCCCGGCATTTCAGACCAGGATGCGAGGGTGGCAATGGTTTATCTGTAGAACGTGGTATGCACTTTTTCGATCCTGCGAAAGGCGCCGAGCTGGACAAGGGACTCGGAATGGGGATGGCATGCGTCAGCATGCAGGTCTGAGGCACCGACAAGGTGAGTGGCCCCTGGCACCCGCAGGCATTGCCGTGGTCCGGCTGCACGGTCAAGCGCCTGATCCATGTAGCACGAGACTGCGCGGCGCGACCCGCGGCAAGATAGTACGCACCATCTTCGGCGATGCCAAGGCACCCTGCCCTATGTGACTGATGCAGGATCGGAACTGGCACCACACAGGAATATCTTGTTCACGCTTCCCGATATTCCCAACGTGGCAATCTCTCCTCTCTGGGCTGAATCGAGAGCGCCATAAAGCAAAAAGCTATAGGATTTCGCCAGCCATCTTGCTGACATGTCAATCCGGAAAACGCCAGCCTTTTGCCCTCTTAAAAAAAAATCCTCGAGCGCACCTCCAAAAAAGGAAAGCGCGTAGCCTTTCATGTCGTGGTCTTTGGTACCTCCGAGGTCGACCGATACAACGGCACTCCAGAACAGGTAGAGCTCACGATGGGTCATAAGGTGTTTTGTCAGGCGATGAAGCGCATCAGCAAAAGGTAGCCGCGTGAGATCTGCCTTTTCCAGCGCCTCTCGCATGTGCCGTTCAGTGCGTTGCATCAACAAATCAATCATCCCCTCCCGAGTCGCACAGATTCGGTAAAGCGTTCCCTTGGAAGTACCTGCCGCGCGTGCAAGCTGTTCAAGGTTTGCTCTTGGGTGTTGAGACACCGCCAGTGCCAGCGCACTGGCCAGCTTGTCATCCAGTTCGATGGTCATGGGCGTGCAAGCAAAACATCTCCAACCTTCCCGATACGCAACCTCTTCTGCCTTTTGGTCATCCGACATCTCTGTTCGTCAAGGCATATGAATGTCAGATCGATTTCGCGGCTTTTGCACACAGGGGATGCATTCAGACAGTTCCGGCAAACACGCGGCGAAGACGAACGGCCGATGTCCAGCGCTGCCCCTCGGCCTGTGCGACTGCGTCCCGTACCCGCAGCTGTTCGCGTTGAGTGTCCAGCACTGCCGTGGCGTCAGCCATGCCGGCAGCGAACATGCGCGCCGCGCGTTGCGCTGCCATGTCGCCCGCCTCTCGTGCATCCAGCAGTTCGCGCAAACTGGCTTCCGATGCCGACCATTGCACCAGCGAAGTTTCGGCGTCGGCCAGCGCGGAGATCATCGACTGCTCGTACCCCGCCATTGCCTCTTGGGCGCGGGCTTCCTGTATCTCTACATTCGAGCGAATCCGGCCACCGTCCAGAATGGGCAGGGATAGCGAGATGCCGTATCCCACCACGGAAATGGGAGACGCGGAGCCACCGATGGCCGCCAACCGCTCGCGCGCACCGGCCCAGGCGATCTGCAGGCGAGGGTAAATCTCGCGTCGGGCGACACCCACCCGTGCCAGCGCAGCATCCAGAGCGCGGGCCTGGCGTTGTACATCAGGGCGGCGCTCCAACAAATCGGCAGGCAGCAAGGGAGCGGGCGCCTGGGGCATGACGGCTTCAGCCTTCAGATCCAGCACCGGTGGCTGGCTGGCGCCCAACAGCACCGCCAGCTGTCGCTGACGCACTTGCAACTCACCCTTCACTTGCTGGACTGCCGCGCGCTCTTGTGCAAGCTCTGTCTTCCAGCGCTCAACGTCCAGTGCACTGGACTGGCCCGCCTCAAATTTTTTCTGCGCCACGTGCAGCTGGCGCTCAGCCAAGGTCATGACTTCGTGCCTCATCCCCACGCGGGCATCCAGGGTGCGCAGTTCAAAGTACGCAGTGGCGACATCGGCAGCCAGAGCGATACGCGCGGCAGCGAGTGCCTGGCGATTGCTCTGTATGTCTGCCTTGGCGGCGTCCACGCCCAGTGCGCCGCGCCCAAACAGATCCACCTCCCAGCTTGCGCGCAAACCGACGGAACTGCGTTCAGCCTTCACTGCGTCGGCGCTGTCTCGCCCCCGCTGCGCACCGGCTGTGGCGCCCAACTGTGGGCGGCGTTCGGCTTCAGCACTTCCCAACAGTGCCTGGGCTTGGGCCATGCGGGCTGTGGCGATGCGCAGATCCCGATTGGAATCCAGTGCCATGCGGACCAGACGGTCCAGTTCAGCGCTATGGAAGTCTGTCCACCAGTCAGCGTTGACGGCAGCAACACCTTGGTATGGGGCACCCCATTGCCCAGGCACGTCCACCGATGCAGCGTCAGGCCCGACCGAGGGCGGAACCGACGCGCAGCCTCCCAAGCCAAGAGCGGCCAGGCTGAGAACGCCAAGCAGCAGGGGTCGACGGAGAAAGCGTTGGGAACGTGGAGAAATTTCGAGCATATGAGGACCAGGCGTTGACGTTGCGATGACATTACTATACTATACGTATAGATAAGTTTTCAAGTGGAGTTTTCATGACCAAGACGACAAGACGCCCAAGCTCCCGAGACAAGATCCTTGACGCCGCTACCGCCCTGGTGAGTGAGCGCGGGGTTCAGCAACTGACCATTGAAGCTGCTGCTGCCGCTGCGGGAGTGACCAAGGCCGGTCTCATATATCACTTCAAGACCCGCGACGAGCTCCTGGTGGCTGTGGTGGAAAGCATGGCCCGAACCATCGATCTCTACAGCCGCGCCGCCGAAGAGCAGCGCGCATCGCGCGTGAATGACGCCTCCCGCGGGAGCCAAAGCGAATTGCAGTCCGCCATGATGGAACTGGTCGAAATGACGTTCCAAATGCCCCCGCAGCTGCAGCGACTGATGCGCAACCTGCTTGAAGCCCATTTCTCTCATCCTGACCTGCTGCCACCTGTACAGGCCTTGTTCGAGCGCAGCTACGGTATCGCCAGTGAGTGCGCCGATCCAGGCCGCGCTTTGCTGATCAGTCTGGCAATGGATGGGATGCAACTCATTGATTTGCTCCGTCTTCACCAATTCACCTCTGAGCAGCGCAATGCCGTCAGGAAGACTGTTGAAGAGTTGATTGCACAACTGCCCTGAACCATTCACACACGCATCCAATCATGCATTTCTCTCTCAACTCCATCTCCCGGTTACTGGCATGCGTGCTATCGACCGTCACGCTGGCTGCTTGCACACAACATGCCGCCACTACAACGGCTACGCCCAAACCGGTGAAAATCGAGGTCGTTGGCGAAGCGGGCATTGCATCCCGCGCAGATAACTTTGTCGGCACGTTGCGCGCGCGCCAACGCACTGATCTGGGTTTTGAAACATCTGGCCGACTCACGGCCATTTCCGTCGAAGTGGGCGACCGTGTGCGGGCAGGTCAAGTGATTGCGCGGCTGGACGAGTCACCTGCCCGATGGCGCGTGGACAAAGCTGCTGCGGACCGTGCGGCAGCAGCCGCATCGCTGCTAGAGCGCAGCACCCAACTCCATCAACAGGAGATGCTTGCCAATGACAAGATCATCTCCCCCACTGCCCTGCAGTCTGCTCGCGCTGCGCACCAACTGGCGCGCAGCCAGCTCGATGCGGCAGATGCCGCACTTGCATCGGCACGCCGTGACCTGAGCCTGACAAAAATCACCGCGCCTTTTGATGGTGAAGTGGTGGGCCGACAAGCACAGCCACATTCCGACGTGTCTGCCGGACAGACCATTTTGCAGTTGCAGGCGGGAAGTGCTCTGGAGGTGGTTGCCATGTTTCCGGATACCGTCGCCAGTACGCTTGCTGTGGGTGATAAGGCGCAGGGCCGCAGTGGCGAACGCACTTTCCCGTTGGTGCTCGAATACTTGTCCACACGCAGTGACAACGGCTCACTGGTTCAGGCCATTTACAGCGTCCAGCGCACAGAACGAAGCAGCAGCCCCGGACTTCGAAGCGGCGGAATGGTGTCGGTGGAGCTACCACAGAAACCAGCCCAGGCTGCCACACTGACCTTGCCCGTTACTGCGGTCATGGCTGGCACTGAAGCGTCTCAGGCCCAGGTGTACGTGATCGATCAGGAAAACAAACTGGAGTTGCGACCTATCAAGACCGCAGGCCACTTGACGTCCCACGGGCGGGTTGTCATCGACCAGGGCTTATCCGTCGGGGACCGCGTGGTGACCGCCGGCACCGCCTTTCTGAACGCTGGACAACAAGTGGTAGTGCATGTGCCCCAGACTGTCCTGAAAGGGGCGAAATCATGAAGCTGGCCGAAGGAGCGCTGCAATCCAGCAGGCTGACCCTTTTTGTCGCGCTGCTGATTTTGATTACGGGGATCTTTACCTTCCTGAGCTTTCCCTCGCAGGAGGAGCCCTCCGTCACGATACGTGATGCCGTGATCATGATCTCCAATCCTGGCATGCCCTCCGAGCGCATGGAGCAGCTGATTGCCCGTCCCGTGGAAGAAAATCTGCGCCAGATGGCGGAACTGAAAAACGTCGTCAGCACGGTGCGCTCCGGCTCTGTGCTGGTGAAGGCTACTTTGCGCGAAGACGTCAAGGAGTTGATGCCGGTATGGCAGCGATTGCGCGCCAAGGTGCAGGAGGTGGAACCCCTGTTCCCCACGGGTACCTTGCCTGCTCAGATCGATGACGATTTCGGCCGCGTGGCAATCGCGTCGATTGCCGTGACAGCGCCGGACTTCTCCATGAGCGAGATGCGCGAGCCGCTCAAGATGCTGCGAGAAGGCATCTTCCGTTTACCTGGCATACAGGGCGTAAGCGTGCACGGCTGGCAAGA
The DNA here is from genome assembly GCF_050907895.1 of Delftia sp. 11MD. Classification (NCBI taxonomy): domain Bacteria; kingdom Pseudomonadati; phylum Pseudomonadota; class Betaproteobacteria; order Burkholderiales; family Comamonadaceae; genus Delftia; species Delftia sp. 11MD. Next base: position 4,044,424 of record NZ_CP194333.1, read on the forward strand.
GGACCGTGTCTATCTTGAGTTCGACCGTGCACGCATGGCGGGTCTGGGTTTGTCGCCCGCTGCGGTGCTGCAACAACTGCGCCAGCAGAACGTGGTGCAGTCAGGGGGCCAGGCTGTTCTGGCTGGCGTCAACAGTGTGGTAATCGCATCGGGCGAAATCCGCTCCGTCGCCGAACTGGAAAACTTCATGTTGTCGGTGCCATTGGCACGCCAGGGCGCCGACGCGTCGCACCTTGGCCCTGCCCAAATCCGTCTGGGCGCCTTGGCGCGTCTCCAGGTGCAAAAGGCCGATCCTCCGGAAAGCGCGGCCATCTACAAGGGCCAGGATGCCGTGGTGTTGGGCATCTCGATGCGATCAGGCCAGAACGTCAAGACTGTGGGCGCCGCATTGCAGCAACGCGTGACGGAGCTGCAGGCCCAGTTGCCTGCGGGCTTCAGCCTGGACTACGTGACCTTCCAGCCCGACGTGGTCAAGACCGAGATGGGTCGCATGAACCAAGTGATGGGCGAGACGGTGGTCATCGTGATGATCGTGGTCGTCCTCTTCCTGGGGTGGCGGGCGGGCCTGGTGGTGGGCAGCATCGTACCGCTGACGATTCTCCTCACGCTGCTCATCATGCGCAGCCTGGGGATTGAACTGCATTCGGTATCCATGGCGGCCATCATCATTGCGTTGGGACTGCTGGTGGACAACGGCATCGTGATCGTGGAAGACGTGGAGCGGCGACTCGCATTGGGTGAAGACCGCCGCAACGCCTGCATCGAAGCCGGGCGGACGCTTGCCATTCCGCTGTTGACCTCGTCACTGGTCATCATTTTGGCCTTCTCTCCTTTCTTCTTTGGAAACACCACAACGAATGAATACCTCAAGCCGCTGGTCATCGTTCTGGGGTTGTGCCTGCTCGGCTCCTGGCTCCTATGCCTGACAGTGACTCCGCTGCTTTGCTACTACTTCCTGAAAGCCCACCCCAAGCCGGCAGACAAGAATCACGATGCACACGCCGAACCCCAGCTCACCGGCTTCTATGCCGGCTACGCCAAGGTGATCCGGTACTTGTTGGCGCACAAAGCCATCTTCATGGGATTCATGGTCGCGCTGTTGACCGGTGCCCTGCTGCTGCTGGCCAACCTGCCCGCAGGCTTCTTGCCGCCATCGGATCGCCCCCAGTTCCAAATGGGGCTGGAGCTGCAGCCGGGCACGGACACGCGACAAACCAAGCAGGTGGTAGAGGATCTGAGCCGCTGGCTCGCTGACAGGCAGGTGAACCCCGAAGTCAGCACCAGCATTGGCTATGTGGCCGAAGGCGGGCCCAGGGTCGTGCTGGCACTGACCCCTCCTATGCCAGCCTCTCACGTGGGCTACTTCACTGTCACGGTGAAGGATGCCAAGCAACTCAAGACGGTGATGGAACGCACCACCGCCTGGATGAATGACCATCACCCGGACGTGCGTATCGACCCCAAGCTGTTCTCGCGCAGCAGCAATGACGCGGGTGCGGTTGCCTATCGGATCTCCGGGCCTGACGAGAATGTGTTGCGAGCCATCGGCGAACAGGTGAAAGCTGCGCTGCGACCTATTCCCGGAATGGTGATGGTTCGCGATGATTGGGGCCCCCGTGTTCCACGCATGAATGTACAGATTGATCAAGCCAAGGCACGAGCGCTGGGAATCAGCAGCGAAGACATTGCGACGACGCTGGCAGCGCGCAACAGCGGTATTCAGGCATCCGTCATGCGCGACAACGACACCTTGGTACCGCTGGTCATACGCGGTACGGCTTCCGAGCGCGCCAGTGCGGAGAACCTCGCCAATACACTCATCTATCCTGCCAATGGGGGGGCGCCGCACCCACTTTCGGCCATGGCTGCAGTGAGCCTCGACTTCGAGCCCGCAGCGCTCTTACGCCGCAACCTGGTGCGCACCTTGACGGTTGAGGGCCGCAGCACCCATGGCACGGCACTGCAGGCGGTACAAGCTGCCGCTCCAGTCGTGAGCCAGATCGCCTTGCCACCAGGCTATCGCATCGAAATGGGCGCAGAGATTGAAGACTCCGCTGAAGCCAACGTCTCGTTGGAGCAGTACCTACCGCATGCAACCGTAGCCATGCTGGTTCTGTTCCTATGGCAGTTCCGTTCCTTCCGAAAGCTCGCGCTGATCCTCGCCATCATTCCGTTCGCAATGATTGGTGTCGGGCCGGCGATGATGATCGCGGGAGAGCCCATGAGCTTCATGGCAACGTTCGGCTTGCTGTCGCTGGCAGGCATCATCGTCAACAACGCGGTGCTGCTGCTCGAGCGGATCGAGGAAGAGCTGGCCGAGGGCAAGACCCGGCGCGAAGCGGTCGTCGCGGCAGCGGTAGCGCGACTGCGCCCCATCGTGATGACCAAGATGACCTGCATCGTGGGTCTGATCCCGCTGCTACTGTTTGCCGGCACTTTGTGGACCGGCATGGCCGTGACCATCATCGGCGGCCTGATGCTCGGCACCCTGATCACGCTGGGCCTGGTGCCTGTCTTGTACGAACTGCTGTTCAGCGACCGAATCGCCCAATGGGCAGCACGCTTGACAGGCCGCAATAACGCCCAAGCGGTAGCTGCCTGACAGGACATCTCTACCCAGGGAACCATGACATGAATACATCCCAAGCACCGATCATCATCGTAGGTGGTGGCGTGGCAGGTCTTGCCGTAGCCACGGCGATGGGCAAGCTGAGTGCCAATTCCGGCAGCAAGCTGCCACCAGTCCTGCTGATTGATCGCGAGTTCGCCCACGTGTGGAAACCCATGCTGCACACCATCGCAGCGGGCACGCGCGATATTTACCAGCAACAAACGGCCTACATAGCACAAGCACATGCCTGCAATTTCTCTTACGAGCCCGGTGAACTGCTGGGCGTTGACCGCGAGTCGCGACAAGTGGAGATTGCGGCGCTGCTGGCACCCGACGGACGGGTGCTTGTCCCGGAGCGTAGCGTTCCGTATACCAAGCTCATCATCGCAGTAGGCAGCCAGGCAAACGACTTTGGCACACCGGGTGCGGCCGAGCACTGCTACACCATCGACTCACGCCTGCAGGCAGATGCATTCAACCAGGAGATCCGCACGCAGCTGCTCCAATGCCTGGGACACGAAGGCAGCAATGAGAAAAATGCCACCCTTTCCATCGCCATCGTTGGTGGCGGAGCGACTGGTGTGGAGTTGGCTGCCGAACTCGTCGGTTTGGCTGACGCTGCAGAGGCCTATGGAGCCAAGGGTCTGAAGAGGCGGATAAACATCACGCTCATAGAAAGCGGCCCTCGCCTCCTTGCGGCCTTTCCGGAAGATATTTCCGCCAGTGCCCAAGCTCGGCTGGAAGCTCTGGGTGTGCAGGTCAAGGTCGCGACGCGTGTGGCAGCGGTCAATGCGCACGGCTTCGTGTTGGGCGACAACACGGAAGTTCATGCATCACTGAAGGTTTGGGCGGCCGGAGTCAAGGCCCCGGAGATTCTGAGTGATCTGGATGGGCTGGAGACCAACCGTAACCATCAGTTGATCGTGCGCCCTTCATTGCAGACTACCCATGACGCGGACATCTATGCATTGGGCGACTGTGCCAGCCTGATACCCGAGGGGGCCGAGCGGCCGTTTCCTCCTACCGCACAGATTGCTCATCAACAAGCGCAGCACCTGATTCGCCATCTTCCAGCCGCACTGCTGCACGACATATCACCACCGGATTTCAAGTACCGTGATATGGGGGCCCTGGTGTCACTGGGTGAATATGACGCCTATGGCTCGCTCGGCAAGACAGGCTTGTTCAAGGGTGTGACCTTCAGAGGGCGCCTGGCGCAACTGAGCCATGCACTGCTTTACCGCAGCCACCAGGCCCAGCTGCATGGCTTCTGGCGTGGCAGCCAGATGTGGCTGGTCGATCTGATGAATGCCCGGCTCCGTCCCACCATCCGGCTCGATTGAAATGTGCAAAACATGTACAGGTCACCAGGACAAGGCAGATTGACACCGGCTTTCCTCACGGTATACACATGCGCAAGTTAGCTTCACCCTGGACTCGCACCCTGCAAGCCATTTCGATCTTATTGCTGGCAGGATGCTCCACTTACAGGCCCTGGATCAATGAACCGTATCCCCATCAGCCTCGGGAGGTGCTAGCGGCCGAGCAGCATCAACCAAAGTCTGTCATGGTTGCCGTGACCTTGTCCGGAGGGGGTGCGCGTGCCGCAGCCTTTGGCCTCGGTGTGCTGCGTGAACTCAAGGCGCAGGAGTTCAAGATCGGAGAACGCACAACGACGTTGCTGGACGAGACCGTATTGATCAGTGGCGTGTCAGGTGGCAGCATCCTGGCCGCACACTACGCAGCCTTTGGCGACGCGACGCTCAAGCGATTTGAGCCAGAATTCCTGCTCACGCCATTCGAAAGCCGTCTCATACGCGATGTGTTCTGGCCTGGTGAGCTCTACACATTGACCTCACCCTGGTATGGCAGAACGCAGTTGCTGATGGATCGCCTGAACAAGCTCTACGAAGGCAAGACCTTCGCCGACGCTCGCAGCCGCCCTGGAGCACCGGACCTCATGATCACGGCTACCGACCTGACCACCGGGGCCCCCTTCAACTTCACGTCCGAACAGTTCCAGCTGATCTGCTCCGATCTTGACGCTACCCCACTGTCATTCGCAGTTGCAGCGTCCTCCGCCGTACCGCTGCTGCTGTCGCCCGTCGCCATACGCAACTATGCCGACCAATGTCCCGATGTAAAAGCATCGGTACTCCAGCCCGCGTCAGGCTACCGCGCACACATATTGCGGCGCAGTGCCGTCAGCTACCGCAATGCCAAGGAGCGCCCCTATATCCACCTGGTGGATGGCGGAGTCAGCGACAACCTCGGCGTTCGCTTGCTGCTCGATCAAATGACCGCTGTAGGCTCCATGGGCGCGAACTTCCCTGAAGCAAAAGCTGGCTCCATCCATCGCCTGGTGCTGGTCACAGTCAACTCTGCACGTGCGCTTGCCGAGCGTGTGGACAAGAGTGATCAGGTCCCTACCATTCCACAGGTATTGGAGACACTGATCTTTGGTGCCGGGACCCGCGACAGCCAGCAGACGCTGGCGATGCTCAACGATGATCTGCAACGCTGGCGTAACGAGATTCAGCGCACCAGAGGTTTGCCTGGCAGCCCGTTTGCAGCAGATTGCGAGGTATATGTCGTCAGCGTAAGCCTGAACGATGTCGACGACGACAGTTTCCGTTACAGGCTTTTGCGTGTGCCGACGGCCTTCACGGTCGAAGCACAGGACGTCCGCGACTTGCAGCAGGCAGGTTCGGAGGCTGTTCGAAAATCCCCGGCCCACCAGGAGCTGGTTGAATCGCTGAAGGCTTTGGCGCCACCATGATCTGATGTCGCGCGCGCCAAAGCCCCAAAGGCCGACAAGCACCCTCGCCTAGCTCGCAGGGCGCAGGCAGGACCGCACATGTCCCGCGATCAGGTCGACGAGGATGTTGACCAGACCCGGTGCAATGTCATGCCCCATGCCCGGCAAGATGACCAGGCGTGCGCCACCGATGGCCGCTGCGGTGGCGTAACCGCCACTGGTCGCCACCATCAGATCCCGGTCGCCATGGATGACCAGCGTGGGGCACCGCACGCGGCCCAACTCGGCCGTCCGATCACCGGAATTGATGATTGCCCCGATCTGCCGCGCGGTGCCGACGTTGTTGCGCAGGCCACCACCGCGCTCCCAGGCTTGTTCTGCATATTGCCGGTGCCGAGGCTCGCTCCACTCCAGGCTCGAGCCGACCACTCGCAAGAGGTCGACGTAATCTCGAGCAGCCTCCCGCTGATCACGTGGCGGCCGACGGATCAGCTGCAATATCGACTTGAGCGCCGGCTGGCCGACCTTCAATGATCCGGTGGTCGAAAAGACGGAGGTCAACGACTTCATCCTCTCGGCATGGCGCGCCGCCAGGGTCTGCGCGATCATGCCGCCCATGGACATCCCCATGACGTGGGCAGAGGCTATGGACAGGGCATCCATCAAACCGACCACATCGCTGGCCATGTGCCCCAGGTCGTAGCCGCGCGTGGGCCGGCGAAGGAGTTGCTGGAATGTGCTGGGCGGCTCGGCGTCGGTGAAGGACGACTGTCCCGCGTCGCGGTTGTCCAAGACAACCACCCGCAAACCGGCCTCTACCAGACCATCGATCAAGGCCTGTGGCCAGTACGTCAGTTGCAACCCCAGGCCCACCACCAGAATCAACGTCTCCCCACCATCGGGGCCGTGGCTGCGGTAGCAGATGCGTCGGCCATCGGCCATATTGCAGAAGAGGTCTCCCGTGTTCATGCGCGAGCCTTTGAAAGTCGCAGATCAAGCGGAGCCTGGGAACTCGCGCCGGGGGCCGGCGAGAACGCCAGGCACTTTTCTGCCACCCGCCCGCGTCGCAGCAGTTTGACGTCGCGGAAGTAGTCCATGGACATGACCCAAGGTTCGCCGGGTCCCTGTCGTGGCACGCTGTGCAGCGCGCGCTGCACGTAGCCTGCACCGAAATCCAGCAGCGGGCGGGTCTCGATCCCTTCTGGCGCCTGTGCCTCGCAGACGGCGTGCCGATGTTCATCCATGTAAGCCAGGAGCCGGCAGAAGTGATCGCACAGCAGGCAGACCTTCAGCGTCCAAGACGAGTTGGTGTAGCCGACGGCAAAGGCAAAGTTCGGCACACCGGACAACATCATTCCCTTGTAGGCCAATGTTTCGCTCAACACCACCGGCTGCCCATCCTTGCGCAAGGCCACTCCCCCAAAGAGCTGGACGTTGAGTCCGGTGGCCGTGACGATGATGTCGGCCTCGATTTCCTTGCCCGACTTGAGAAGGATGCCCGATTCGGTGAAGGTCTCGATCTGGTCGGTCACCACGGACGCCTTGCCCGAACTGAGGCATTTGAACAAGTCACCGTCGGGCACCGAGCACAGCCGCTGGTCCCAAGGGTTGTATGGCGGGTTGAAGTGCACGTCGACGGGGTACCCCTTCGGCAGGTCCCGGCGCACGAGCCCCACGAGAAGCTTTCGGGCCAGCTTCGGAAAGCGTTGGCAAAAGCTCCAGAACCCCAGAGTGATCCTGGCGTTCTTGTAGCGGGTCAGCGAGTAGGCGGTTTGGGCCGGCAGTATCTTTTGCAGGAAGCCGGCGACGGAGTCGGTAGCAGGCTGGTTGATGATGTACGAAGGCGTGCGCTGCAGCATGGTGATGTGCGCCACCTGATCGGCCATCGCCGGGATGAGCGTCACTGCCGTGGCGCCGCTGCCGATCACGACGACGCGCTTGCCGCAGTAGTCCAGATCCTCAGGCCAATGCTGCGGATGCACGATCCGCCCCTTGAAACGTTCCGAGCCTTCGAAGCGCGGGCTGTAGCCTTGATCGTATCGATAGTAGCCGCCAGCGCTGAACAGCCAGCGGGTCCTGACCGTGCGGACATCGCCGCCGATTCCGTCGCGGACCCGGACCGCCCAAAGGCCCTCACCGCTCAGCCAGTCCGCCGATTCCACCTGCTGCTGGTATTGGATGACCGGCCCCAGATCGAACTCCTCAACGGTTTCGCGAAGGTACTCGAGGATGTCCCGTGCGTCCGCCAGCGTTTTGTTCTTGACCCAGGGCTTGAAGTCGAAACCGAAGGTGTAGAGGTCCGAGTCGGATCGAATGCCGGGATATTTGAACAGATCCCATGTTCCGCCAATCCGCTCTCGAGCCTCGAGAATGGAAAAGCGTTTTCCGGGCTGTTTTCGGCGCAGATAGGCGGCAAGGCCGATGCCGGAAACTCCCGCCCCAATGATCAGGACGTCCAGAGGTTCATCGAGAGGAGCTGATTGCGAGAGCATGCTGTTCCTGTTTCCTTGTGTTTTGACCAGTTTTCAATAAGTAAAAAAGCTCGAGGCTGCCGCCCTTGCCGCCCTCGATCTGCGCCACATGGGCGCCGGCGATCGCGTTGACCCTGTGCATCGTTTCAGCCTGTCTTGACCATGACATGCCGCGCGACCGTGTAGTCCTCCAGTGCGTACATGGACAGATCCTTGCCGTAGCCCGATGACTTCACGCCGCCGTGCGGCATTTCGCTCGTCAGCACGAAGTGCGTGTTGATCCAGGTGCAGCCGTACTGCAATTGGGCGGCCGTCGCCATGCCGCGTGAAATGTCCTGGGTCCAGACCGATGAGGCCAGGCCATAGTCGGAATCGTTGGCCCAGCGCACTGCTTCATCGGCATCGTCGAATCGCGTCACCGAGACGACGGGACCGAAGACTTCGCGCTGGACGATTTCGTCGCCTTGCAGCGCGCCAGCCACGACGGTGGGTTCGTAGAAGAAGCCGCTACCACCACCCACGTGGCCGCCCGCCGTAATCTCGATGTGCTTGTTTTCAGACGCCCGCTGAACAAAGGATTCGACGCGGGATTGCTGCCTGGCCGAGATCAGTGGGCCCAGGTCGTTGTCGTCATCGTTGGGCTGATTGAACTTGAGGCTCTTGACCGCACCGGAAAGGTCGGCAACGAGCTTGTCGTAGATCTTCTTGCCGGCATAGATGCGGCAGGCGGCGGTGCAGTCTTGGCCAGCGTTGTAGTAGCCGAAGACCTTGACGCCTTCCACGACGCTGGCAAGGTCGGCGTCATCGAAGACTATGACGGGCGCCTTGCCGCCGAGCTCGAGGTGGGTCCGCTTGACGATCCTGGACGCGGCCTGCAGCACCTTCTTGCCCGTGCCGATATCGCCGGTGAGCGAGACCATCGCCACCTTCGGATGGTGGATCAGCGCATCGCCCACGCTAGCGCCGCGCCCCGTGACCACGTTGACGACACCGGCGGGAAAGATGTCCGCAATGATCTTCGCAAGCTTCAGCAGCGTCAGGGGCGTCTGCTCCGAAGGCTTGATCACGACCGTATTGCCGCCAGCAATCGCGGGTGCCAATTTCCAGGCCGCCATCATCAGAGGGTAGTTCCAGGGCGCGATGGATGCGACGACGCCGATCGGGTCTCGGCGAATCATCGACGTGTGGTTGGCAACGTATTCGCCGGACACAGCGCCGTGCATCGTTCGTGCGGCGCCGGCGAAGAAGCGAAAGCAATCGACGATCGCCGGGATCTCATCCTCCAGCACGCGGATGCGCGGCTTGCCGCAGTTGAGCGCTTCGAGCGTCGCGAATTCCTCGCCGGCGCTCTCAATGGCATCGGCCAGCTTCAACAGCAGGCGCGATCGCTCGGCAGGCGTGGTTCGAGACCAGGCGGTGAAGGCCTTGGACGCTGCCTCGACCGCCGCATCGACCTGCGCAAGCGAGGCTTCGGCCAATTCGGTCAGCAGCGCCCCGGTCTTTGGATTAAGGATCTTCTCCTTGGTTTCCGCGCCCACGACAAAGGCGGAACCGATCAGCAGTTCTTGGTCAAACACGCGAGTCTCCTGTCTACGGGATGAGGTTGAGGGGATATGCCGCGGACCGCTAGGCCGCAACGGCGGCGACCGCGGTCGCGGCCTTGGCGCCGCGGGAGCCCGCAGCGAGGATGAAATCCGCCGCCTTTTCGGCGATCATGATCGTGGGTGCATTGGTATTGCCGCTCACGATGGTCGGCATGATGGATGCATCGATGACGCGCAGGCCGCTCACGCCGCGCACGCGCAGCCGATCGTCCACGACAGCCATCTCGTCGCTGCCCATCTTGCAAGTGCCTACCGGGTGGTAGACGGATTCGACGTTCTCCCTCAGGTACTGGTCGATCTGGGCATCGGTCGTGGCCTGCGGTCCGGGGGCGTACTCCACGCCGCGATAGGGATCGAACGCCTTTTGCGCCAGCACTTCCCGGCCGACACGAATCCCCTCGCGATAGATGCGAATGTCATCCGGATCCGAGAAATAGTTGGGCTGAAGGCGCGGGTGCTGAGTGGGGTCCGCCGACTGGATCTTCAACCAGCCCCGACTCTTGGGGCGCGAGATGTTGAACAGGGGCGTGAAACCGTGCTCGGGAATGATGACCCGACCGTTTTCGCGGTACATGATCATCTCGAAGTGGTACTGGATGTCCGCGGCGATCAGATCGGGCTGGCTTTTCACGAAGGCCAGCGCCTCCACGCCGTGATACGCGCCAGGGCCTCCCTTGTCCCACATGTACCGCGCCAGGGCGGCGGCAGCACGAACGGGACGCACATAGGTCAGGAGCGAGTTGGGCTGCGTCGAGCGGCATTGCACTCCGACGGAGAGGTGATCGTGCAGGTTCTGGCCCACGCCAGGCAATGCCACCGTGACGTCGATGCCCACAGCGCGCAGATGCGACGGATCGCCAATGCCGGACAACTGAAGCAGCTGCGGCGAGTTGATCGCGCCGCCCGACAGCAGCACCTCCTGATGCGCACGCACAACTTCCTTGCGGCCACGGCGAAGAAACTCGACGCCGACCGCGCGGCCATGCTCGACGATGACCCGGGTGGCCAATGCCTTGGTGATGATCTTGAGGTTCTTTCGGTCCTTGACCGGATGCAGGTAAGCGAAAGCCGTGCTCGCCCGGATCCCCTTGTTTCCGTAGGCCTTGATCGTGCTGTCGCAGGGGCCAAAGCCTTCCTGTTCACCGCCATTGAAGTCGTCCCGGTACGGGTATCCGGCCTGGACGCCCGCCTCCACGAACGCCTTCGACAAGGGGTGCTGGACACCGTAGCGGCTGGTATGCAACGGACCGTCGTGTCCATGGATGGGACTGCTGGGGCCGTTCCAGTTCTCGGCACGAAGAAAATAGGGCAGGCAATCCTCGAAGGACCAACCACTGTTGCCCAAAGCCGCCCAATGGTCGTAGTCCGTGGCGCTGCCTCGGATATAGACCATGCCGTTGACGCAACTGCATCCGCCCAGCACTTTCGCCCGCGGCCAGAACAGCCGTCTGCCGGCAAGATGCTCCTGGGGCTCGGTGTTGTAGCCCCAGTCGATCTGCCCGGTTTTCATCAGTTGGAAATAGCCGGCCGGCATGCCGATGAAGGGACTGCTGTCCCAGCCGCCGGCTTCGATCAGCGTGACTTCGACGTCCGGGTTCGCGGACAGTCGATTCGCCAGAACACAGCCTGCGGACCCGCCGCCGACAATGATGTAGTCCGTCACAGTGTGGCCCTCGCTCGCAGGTTCTTGGGAAAAGTCATGACACCACCCCCGCGCCCACCGGCTCCAGCCGCGCATCGACGATGCGGCTGACGGCGCTGATGAAGCTCTCGATGTCCGCTTCGGTCATCGGGGTGGAAAGGAATGCCTTACCGGTGCGGGCAATATGGAAGCCCGCCAGCGTCAAGGCGCGTTGAAGTGCGACAACGCGCTTTGTTTCCTCAGGGCTGGAATAGCCGGAGCGGTAATCGGTCACCTGCCGTTGATGGCCGAACACCATGAAGCTCGACCCGAAGCCTGTGACCTGCCCTGGAAAGCCGGACCGCGCGAATGCCTGGTTCAGCGCCCCCACCAGCCGGGAAGTCAGCTGTGCCATGCGATCGATCGCGCTGTCGTCAAGCAGATCCAGCGTGACTTTGCCCGCGGTCATCGTGACCGGGTTGGCCGTGAAGGTGCCGCTCCACGGCAAGCCGGGCTTGCCTTGGCGATGGTCGTAGATCTGCATGAGCTCACGCCGTCCCGCCACTGCGCCGACGGGGAAGCCGCCACCAATGATCTTGCCCAAGGTGGTCAGATCCGGATGGATGCCCAGCAGCGTTTGAGCGCCACCCGTGTGAGACCTGAACGAGATGACTTCGTCAAGAATGAAAAGTGCTCCGATCTCGCGGGTCACACGTTCAATCATGTCGGTGAAGCGCGGGGAGACCTGGATGAATCCCAAATAGCTGGGCGCTGCGTCGAGCAGGACAGCCGCGATGTCTGCAGCATTTGCGCGGATGATTCGCTCGGAGGCCTCGACGTCGTTGAAGGGGATGACTACAACATCGTCGGTCACCCCTTTGGGCACCCCTTTTGAGTAGCCGATCGAGTTCGGATCCTCGCCCCAATTCGACGGTGAAGAATCGAGGCTGACCTCGGCATAGTCGTAGGCACCGTGATAGACGCCCTCCGCCTTGACGATCTTGGACCGGCCCGTGATCGCACGGGCGGCTTTGATCGCGCTCATGACGGCTTCCGAACCCGAGTTGCAGAATCGCACCTGCTCGAAGCTCTCTGCCCGTCCGCATAGGGTTTCCGCCAGCGCGACCTCCTGCTCCGTGGGCAGCGTGAAGGCCGTTCCATTGCCGACCTGGTGACGGACGGCTTGCACGACGCCTGGATGCGCGTGACCGTGGATCAGAGAGGCAAAGTTGTTCAGCAGGTCAAGGCGGCGCGTTCCATCGACGTCGACCACGTAGGCCCCTTCGCCATACGAGGCATAGACCGGAAAAGGTTCCTGCCATGGCAATGTGCGCGTGATGCCGCCGGGCAGCACTTTCAAGCCGCGTTCATACAGTTCCCGGGAACGGGAAGCCAGGTCTGGCCAGTGAGCCATGATTGCACTCCAAAGGATTAAGCGATGAGGGGGGCTTTGCGCGCTGTCAGGCGTGACGGCGCAAACGGGTCTTGGCAAGCGGCTCACGGGCATAGGCGCCGAACCGCGCCTGTGTGGCACGCTCGAGTGCGCAATAGCCGTAGTACAGCTCGACCATCATGAAAGCCCAGACGGACAAGGCTGCGGTGTAGAACACCGTGCGATCCGCGTCGTCGCCGGGTATCGGGACATAGTCGTAGAAGACGGCGATGGCCAGGCCGCTCAGCGCAACGAACACCGTTCCCATCGCATGCAGCGCCTCTCCCGCTTTGTGCAGCCTCCAGGCGAAGTACGCCAGATAGGCCAGGAAGACCAGGCACATCAGAAGGTAGAACGGCGGCTTGTAGACCGCGAACGCCGGCGCATGGTCGGCCGCCACAAGCACGGCAGCGCCTGCGAAACCGAGCAGGAAATACAGGACATCCGCAAGGCGCGAGGGCTGGTAGCTGTGGGTCACCACCATCATGCCCGCGACCGCGACCACAGGAAAACCGAAGGACCGCGAGAACGCATCGAAGAAATGCGCAACGCTGTAGCCGAAATCCCATCCCAAGAGCGCCCACAACAGGAAGTGGGTGCCTGAGATGGCCATGACGAACCATTCGATCCCACACAGATAATTGCGCTTTTTGAGAAACTTCGCGCCATAGATGATCCCGGCAAGGATCAGCAGCACATCGGCCAGCAAAAGAAAAATCGTATTCATGGTGATTGGGCCTCGGTGAGCGTCGAGCTCGTTGATCTCAAGCCGGCACAGGCGTGACGGCCCTCGCTTCATTCATGCAACATCGCCCCGAATTGCTGGATGCTTCGCTGCATCAGCTGTTGCGCGCCAGGCGACCACGGTCCCATTTCAAAGAAGCCATGGATCATTCCTGGGCCCGGCATATGTTTTGCGGGGCTGCCGGCCGCGTTCATGGCCGCCGCGTAGGCAGCGCCCGAGTCGCGCAATGGATCGAATTGCGCCGTGACTACCAGCGCCGGTGCCAGCCGGCTCAAGTCCTTGGCCTGCAACGGCGCCAGGCGTGGATCCATCGGGTCTGGATAGTCGCCCGCGTAGTGGTCATAGAACCAATTGATGGTGGCCACATCGAGCAGATATCCCTCGCCGTTCTCCGCGACACTGGGGTACTGCGCCGCCACATGATCCACAGCGGGGTAGATGAGGAACTGCGCTGCCAGCGGGATACCTTCATCGCGCAGTTGCTGGGCGACGACCGCCGAGAAGTTGCCGCCCGCGCTGTCGCCAGCGACGCCGACGATGCGGCCGCCGCCCAGCTCGCTCGCATGCGCCACGATCCATTTCGTGGCCGCGACGGCGTCTTCAATGCCTGCAGGAAACGCATGTTCGGGCGCCAGCCGGTAGTCCACGGACACCACCACGGCACTCGCGCCGCGGCAGATGTCACGGCAGATGTTGTCGTGCGTGTCCAGGTCGCCAATGACGAATCCGCCGCCGTGGAAATAGGCCACGGTCGGAAACGGGCCCTCGCCTTCCGGGCGGTACACGCGGGCCTTCAGTGGCCCGACAGCGCCACCGACGGTGATGTCCTGGACACGGGCCACGGGGACGACTTGCTCGGGCGTCAGTGCGCCGGCCGTCGTCGCCAGATAGAAGGCCCTGCCCTCCTCGGGCGTGCCTTCGTGCAGCGGCTTCGCGCCAGCCTCGGCCAGCATCTTCATGGCGCCGGCGATATGGGGATCGAGTGACATGGAATGGCTTTCTTTTTTGAGCGATGAAGGGGTCGCAGGCGTCATGAGCGATCAGCGGTATGTGAGGGCCTCTTCGTCAGGCCGCACCGAGGGGAACGAGACACGCTCCTCTTCGTACTCAAGGCCTTGCTTCCAGGGATGACGATCGCCCTGGCGGGGCAGCAGGTGCAGGGCACGCATGATGTAGCCCGAGTTGACGTTCTCCGAATCGATCCAGGGCAGGCGCGGCATGTCAGCGTCCGCGGTAGGCACGGTGGGAACCACCATGCTGTGACCCTCCCTCTGCATGTGCTCGGCGATGCGGCACACCAGGTCGGTGACCAGGTCTGCGCGCAGCGTCCAGCTTGAGCGGAAGTAGCCCATGACGTAGGCCATGTTGGGGATGCCTTCGATCATCACGCCGCGATAGCTGACACGCTTGGTGAAGTCCACCGCCTCGCCGTCAACGAAAAATGGCACGCCTCCGAACATCTGCATGTTGAAGCCCGTCGCGGTGACGACGATGTCGGCATCAAGATGCGCTCCACTGGTCAACTGGATGCCCGTGGCGTCGAAGCGCTCGATACCGTCGGTCACTACCGAAGCCTTGCCGCAGCGGATGGCCGCAAACAGGTCACCGTCAGGAACCAGCGCGATGCGTTGCTGCCATGGGCGATAGCTCGGGTTGAAATGCTTGTCCACGTCGAAGCCTTCAGGCAGGAGGGCTCGCGCCTGCTCAAGAATCCACGCGCGCATTTCCTCGGGATGCTCGAAGGACATGCGGACTTCGCTGTCCACCTTGGCAACGAATGCGCGCCGCATGATCTCGTGCACCCAGTCGGGACGCACATCCAGTTCGCGCAGTTGTGTCTCCAGCGGATGGATAGGGGAATCTGCCGCGAAAAACGTGGGCGAGCGCTGCAACATGGTCACGTGTGCAACGGTGTCCGCCAACGACGGGATCAAGGTAGCGGCCGTGGCGCCTGAACCGATGACGACCACCTGCTTGCCCGTGCAGTCCAGATCCTGGGGCCAGTGCTGCGGATGCACCCACTGCCCCTTGAATTCACCCATGCCGGACCACTCGGGCGTGTAGCCCTTGGTGTGGTCGTAGTAGCCCGAGCACATCCACAGAAAACTCGTCGTCAGCGTCAGCGTTTCGCCCGAATGGATACGAGTGACTTCCAGCGTCCAGCACTTGTCCTGGGACGACCACCGGGCTGCCGTGATCCGGTGTCCGTAGTAGATGTGGCGCGTCAGCTGGTTCTCTTCGATCAGCTCACCTAAGTAGGCGCGGATCTCGTCGGCCGTGCCGATGGCGCGTCCCGTTTCCCAGGGCTTGAAGCTGTAGCCGTAGGTGTAGCAATCGCTGTCCGAACGCGCGCCAGGGTAGCGATGCGTCCACCAGGTGCCCCCGAATCCGTCCATGGCTTCGAGTACGGCGAATGAATGATCGGGAAATCGCTTGTGCGTGTTGTAAGTCGCACCAAGACCCGAGATGCCGGCGCCCACGACAATAAAGTCGAGATGCTGGCCGCTCACGAGCGCGGCCTGAGGTTGGGTGATCACGTTTGTCTCCTGTTTGGATGAAATTGAAGATGGGCGAAGGCCAGGCCTCAGGCTGGCAATGGACGCCAGTGCATTAGGGCGGCCCGCCGCCGCGCACCACGCCTCGGCGTGTGAACAGCAGCGCTTGTCTGCCCCCATCGCGCGGCGTCACCAGCGCGGAGGTGATCGCCACCCCGTCGGGCCTGGTTTCGATCGTGAAATCGCGGCCATCGCCGCTGCGCGCTAGGAGTCCGTCGAGCCCCACCAGCGTCACGCCCTGCGACGCGCCCGCGATTGCGGTGACTGAGCTCTTGGTATCCAGCCGCAATGGCTTCCAGGTCTGGCCGTGGTCCTCGCTGCGCAGCAGCGTGCCGCGCTGCCCGCCGACAAGCAGCGCACCATCCGCCAACATGGCACCGCACCAAAGGCTTCCGTTGTAGCCCGTGGAAAGGTATGTCCAGGTGGCACCGCGGTCGTCGCTGCGCAGGACCTGGCCGCGCTCTGCGGCGGCAAAGAGCGCGCCATCGCTGCCGGCAAAGAGGCCCAGCAGATTGAGGTCGGCCTTCTTGGCGCCGGGCATAGGCTGCAATGGCCGCTCCTGCCAGGTTTCACCGCCATCGGAAGTCACCAGAACCAGCGACCACAGCCCAACCGCGACGCCGGAATGCGCATCGAAGAAGTGCACGGAGAACAGCGGCCGATCCTCCGTCGTGACGACCCGCTGAACGCGCCAAGTTTCTCCGCCATCGCGCGTCACGATCACCGACCCGCCGTGCCCTACGGCCCACCCATGCTGCGCATCGGCAAAGCTCACCGATGTCAGCGTGAAGGAGACCGGCACCGACCGCGCCTGACGCCACCGTGCGCCGCCATCGTCCGAAAGCAGCACAACGCCGCGATCGCCGACCGCCACGGCCCGTGTTCCCGCCCAGGTGCTGCCCAGGATGGCCGCCTGAGTCGCGATGGCAGATGTCATGGCCGGTACGGGTTTGACTTCGTCCATTGCCCAGGCCGCGGAGGCAATGGCCCCTGCCAGTCCCCAGGCCGCCCACTTGTACAAACGTCTTGTCATCGTCATCCCCGCGTTCAATGCGCCATCAGGCCCACGGACCGGACCGGCCCCCGGCGCGGCAGCGCCCTCTCAAGCCATACCGCGAATGCCGGCAGCACCGTCATGGCCATCACCATGTTCACCATGAACATGAAGGCCAGGAGCTTGCCCATGTCCGACTGGAACTTCAGCGACGAGAAGCTCCACGTCGCCACGCCGATGGCCAGCGTGATCGCCGTAAAAATGGTCGCTGCCCCGACCTCAAGGATGGAATGCTCCAGCGCCTTGACGATGCCTTGCCCGCTGGCCATGTGCAGCTGCAGCCGGTTGTAGATGTAGAACGCGTAGTCCACGCCAATCCCTACCGCGAGCACCATGACAGGCAACGTGGCAACGGTCAGGCCGATCTGCAGCTCCTTCATGAACCAGTAGCCGATGAAGGTACTGATCGCCAAAGGCAGGCAGCACACCAGCACGGCCCGCACATCCCGGTAGACCAGCAGGATCAGTCCGACGATGGCTGCGTAGACGTACAGCATCATGGGCAGTTCGCTGTGTTCGATCTCCTCGTTGACTGCGGCCAGGACGCCGGCGTTGCCCGACGCGAGGCGAATCGCGACGCCTGGCAGCTGTTCGCGCTGGCGGAACGCCTTGACCGCCGAAACCACGCCTTCGATGGTGGTGGCCTTGTGGTCCGAGAGGAACAGATGCACGGCCGTCATGCTGCAGTCCTTGCGCATGAGCCCTGGACTGCGCGCGATCTCCACGGCCAGCGCTGCGTAGTTGCCGCCGTCGATGGGGACCGCCCCCATCTTCGGGTTGCCTTCGTTGTAGCCTTCGTTGTACTGGCGCAGCGCCGACGAGAATGAGTTGATCGACAGCACGCCCGGCACACCTTGCATTGCCCAGACGAAACGGTCCTGGTACTGGCCGACAGCGACGTTGTCGCACGACTGCGGAGGCGCCTCGAAAATCACGCTCATCCAGTCCAGTCCCAGGTCGTATCCAGATGCGATCGCCAATGCATCGCGGTTGAACCGGGACTCGGGACGCAATTCGGGGGCGCCTGCTTCGAGCGTACCGACGACACGGTCGCGGCTGTTCCAGACTGCGGCCCCCAGCACCACAGCTGCAATGGCCAGCACCACGACCGCATTGCGCGGAACGGCTACTTGCGCCAGCAGGCGCAACCAACGCTGCCGGCGTACCGTCAACTGCTCGACGCGAAGCGCATAGGCCTGATCGACCTGCATCAGCGAGGCTGCCACGGGCAGCATCACCAGGTTGGTCACGATCTTGAATGCCACGCCCAGCGCAGCGGTGATGGCCAGCTCGCGAACCATGGGGATCGGGATCATCAGCAGCGTGATGAAGGTGACAAAGGCCGTCACCAGGGCCAGCGTCCCGGGGATCAACAAACCCGTGAAGGCCGAGCGGGCTGCTTCGTCGCAGCTCTTGCCATGGGCCACTTCACGCACGATGTGGTTGATCTGCTGCACGCCGTGCGACACCCCGATCGCGAACACCAGGAAAGGGACGAGCACACCCAGGGGATCGAGGCCATAGCCCAGAATCCGCAGGGCCCCGAACTGCCATACCAGCGAGGAGAGCGAACAGACGATGGGCAGCAGGGTCAGCCGCCATGAGCGGCAGTAGCCATACACCGCCAGTGCAGTGAGCAGCAGCGCCACACCGCAGAACAGCAGAACCGCAGAGGCACCGTCGGCAATGTCGCCGATCTGTTTGGCAAAGCCGATGATCTGGATCTCGAAGGCGTCGTCTTCAAATTTCGCACGCAAGACGCGCTCGAGCTCATGGTTGAATTCGACATAGTCCATGTGCCGGCCCTGGGCATCGACTTCGGACAGATCGGCCGTCACCATGGCACTGGACTGGTCGCGTGAGACCAGGGTTCCCACGAAGCCCCCCTGGGCCGTCGAACGCGCGATGGCCTGGATGGTTGGCTCGTCCAGCCGGTCGGGCGTCACGTCCCCTGGCACCAGGGGGTCGGCGCGGAAGCCCTCTTCCGTGATCTCGTTGACAAAGGCGTTTGGCGTCCACAGGGACTGCACGCTAGCGCGCTCGACGTAGGGCATGAACGTCACCGCCTGCGTCACGTCATACAGGCGCTGCAGTGCCGCCGGGCTCCATATGTTCCCCTTGCGGACCTTGACCGCGATGATCAGTCGGTTGGCGCCGAGCAGGTCGTTGCGGTAGTCGTTGAACGTCCGCACATACTCGTGCCCGATCGGCAATTGCTTTTCGAAGCCCGCATCCATCCGCAGCTGGCTGGCGAACCAGCCCATGCCTACCGTCAGCAAGGCAAGCACACCCAGCACCGCTACGCGCCGCTGAAACAACCAGCTTTCCAAACGCTTCAGCAGGCCGCGTTTGGAATTTCGCTCGGCAAAAGTCACGTTCGGCTCCCCATCAGAAATTTCGAGTCAGCACGGCGCCGACGAAGGCGCGGTCGCGCAAGGGCTGATCGAAAGGCGAGGAGCCGCCCCAGAAGCGTGCATAGTTGACGGCGAACTGCCATTTCGCGGGGTTTTGGATGAACGTCACGATCAGGTTCATCTGTTGGGCCCCCTTCATGAACATCGCCGACGCGTTCGGCGTGCGGCCCGTCAGTGCCCGCGAGTAGTAGATCTCCGGGATGACCTGCCAGCCTGGGATGAGGGTTCCGTCGTAAGTCACGCTAAAGTCGAGCGCGATACCCGCCGAGGTACGCGTTCCGCCGGTGAGCGGCGCCGCCGTGGGATCGGTTTCCTGGCCCCATCCCCAATAGCCGGCGGACACGGGATCCCCGCCATAGGATCGCCGCATGCCGGGGTAGTGCACCACGACGGTCTCGACCATCAGGTTCGCCGCCTGGGCGCGGATCAGCTTCAGAAAATCCGGCGTATTGGCGGGCGAGAAGGCATAGACCCCGGTCAGATGCCACTGAAAGCGCTTCTCATCCACCCAGCAGCGGCCGTCACGGTCAGCGCAGCCAGCCAAGGGGCTCAGGGCCACGGCATCCCGGGGCCGATACGACAGCTCGGTGCCCACGGCCCAATCGCCCACGGGGAAATTCGCGCTGATGCCGTACAGCCTGCGGTTCTCCGGATACACCCAGGACGGTGCGAAGGTCGCTTGATCAATCTTCAGCGCGGGCAGTTTGTCGTGGTAGTTCAGGGCATAGAGACCCAGGTTTAGCTCAGACCCCGGCGGCTGCCAGCGCAGCGACGCCCCCCATTGGCCACCATTGCGAGCCTTGCTGCCTGCGTATCCGAAGTCTTCCATCCCCTTGCCCAGGGAATTCGTCGAAGACCAGTAGCTCCCCACCGGAGGGAGATAGCTCTTGTTCCAGCCGAATTGCGCATAGGTTTCCAGATTAAGCCCGTGCCCCAATCCAGTCGCGAAGCTGGCCATGGGCGCCGGCAGCACGGCTTCCTTCAACTGCACGCCAGGCTGTGCCAGGCGCATGTAGTCCAATGCGTTGGTGGCGTTGATACCACCAGGGAAAAAGAGACTCTCTCCCCAGTTGATTACCTGGTTGCCGACACGGACGCGCGCCTGCCGCTCGCCGATGGCAAAGGACTTGCTCACCCAGAGATCCAGCAAGCGGGCCTTGAAACGCAGATCCTCGCTTGCACTGCCGGTGAGGCCACCCATGCCGGGCGGCGTGGTCGCGCTGAGCACGCCTGTCGTATGTGTCGCGGAGAAATCACGCACCCAGTTGGCCCGCGCCATCACCGTGACATCCTCCGGGAACTTCAACAGCAGTTCGTGGCTGCCTTTAAGGTAGGTGGTGAAGGCATCGCCCCTGCCATAGTTCAGGTTGCCTTGATCTCCGATCCCGGATGTGGGCGAGAGGCAGCCCGAAGGCGCGCCGTTGCCCGTGGCCCCGGCAACGACCAATCCACAGGCCGACGACTGGGCGCGCACTCCCGTGCCCAGTGAAATGGAAGAATCGAAAGACCCCCTCAGACCTTCGGTCTCGAAATTGATAGCGTAGGCCCTGTGGCCGGTACCGGCGGCCATCAGGCCCACCAGAGCCGCCAGTCTCCAGTTGTGATGCATCGCAGTTCTCCTCGTTGCGCGGCGTGTTGTCGCCTGCTCAGCGTTCGCTGATGGCACGGAGGTTGTCCGAGGTGTAGAAGTCGCGCTTCAGGCGCGGGTTGCCCGCAGCCTCGGTGTAGTACTGGATGTCACTGCCTGCCCCAAGCGAGGTGTAGTCCAGGAAGTAGCGCTGGTCCGCCAGGTTGTATTGGGAGTACGCCGCGACGTCGCATGTGCCTGTCTCGTAGACAGGCATCGCGTAGCCCTCGCGCACCTTCCAGACCTTGCCCTGCGCATCCTGGTCCACCGCCAGCAATGGCGCCCAGCTGTCCTCGTCGAGGTAGAACGTGCGCTTGGGTGCCAGATGGCGCACACCTTGCTTGACGGTGGCCTCCACGATCCAGACGCGATGTGTCTCATAGCGACGAACGGCCGGCGCAGGCGCATCGCGCAGCAGCACGTCGTCCGCCTTGGCCGTGAAGTCGAAGATGCCCAGGGCGTTGTATGGGACGATCAGTTCCTTCTTGCCGACGAGCTTCCAGTCGAAGCGGTCCATCGGTCCGCTGTATACGTACGACTCGTCGACCGTGACCTGGTTGTCCATGCCGATCTGGGGCGAGTCATAGGAATAGGTGGGCATGCGCCGCACGCGGCGCTGGCCGGGGAAGTAGTAGTGCGCCTCCTGGGGCTTGCCTGCGATGGTGGTCACCACCGCGGCCTGCCCGGCAAGCGCCGCCGGTGCGTTGTAGGCGAAGTAGACCGCCGCCTCCATGCGGTCCACCTTCGAAAACAGCGTGCTGCCTTTGACGCCCCAGGGGACGAACACCGTGATGTCGTTTGCCGCCTTGATCCATTCGTCGCTGCCCTTGCGCGGAGAGACGATGGTCTGGGAATTGCGCATGCCCGACGCCAGCCCGCGGTAGCGCAGCTTCATATTCCACATGGCCTCCGCGCCATTGCCCGGCATCGGAAAAGGGAATCCCGGAACATGGGCCTCTTCCAAGGAAACACCGTCGCTCGCCATCCTGGCGAAGCCGACGTTCTTCCTGGTGTTCTCCGCCACAAAGTCCGGCGTGCCACAGGTCCTTCGGCTGGGGTACACGTCCATGCGGAAGCCCTTTGTGGACTTGATCAGTTCGACCTGGCCCGGCGCCAGCTTGTCGGCGTACTTGTCAACGTTGCCCGCATCAATGGCATACAGGGGCTTGTCGTCTTTGTACTTGAAGAATTCGATGCGCCGCTTGCCGAATGTCCAGCCTGCCCCCTGAGGCTCCGGCTGAGACCAGACCGGCACAGCACCGTCGGCAGAGGCGCTTTTTTCAGCGCCCGAGGGCGACAGGGTTGTGCCCAACTTGCCGGCATCGTCCGCGTAGGCAAACGACATCGACATGGCCGCGGCAATGGCAACCGCGCGGTGACAGTTCATGGGGTTCATGCTGAGGGTCCTTTCGAGCAGGGATGAAACGCAGGGCTGCGCTGTTGCGTCAGTTCGTTGAATCGCGAAGCGGGGCCTCGCCAATGACACTTCGTTGTGCGCCCCACCGGTGGGCCGCCAGCATCGAGACGATGGCCAGCACGGCGAAGATCGCGGAGATGTCGTACGCCACACCGAAGGCGGAAGAGGAGTCGATCAGCCCTCCTCCCACCAGCGATCCGACCGCAGAACCGATGCCGACGCAGGCAGGGATCAGCGCGATATGCCGGCCCACAGGGTCGAACCCCGGCAGCATTGCGTACTGCGCCACCCCGCTAGCCATCCAGGCGCCGGTGAACGCCGTTGCACCGACGGCAAACGTCCATGGGGTCAAAGGTGTGGCCAGCAGCAGCGCACCCGCCGCGCAGACGCTCAGAAGTACCGTCCCTGACGACAAGGCCCAGCCGCGACGAAGCAGTGCCGGCATGCACAGGCAGACCAGTACGGTGGGCACGGCAGACGCGCCAATGGCTTTGTGAACCTGGTCTGGCGCAAGACCCGAAGCAAGGCCCACGGCTTCCAGAAAGGTCCATGCCAGGCCGGCGCAGGCCGACACCAGAAAGATGGATGCAAGCACCAGCCACGCGGCGCCGGCGTTCACTGCGGGAAGCTCGCCATCTGGCGACTCCCCGACCACCCTGCATCCATCCATGAAGAAGAACAGCACGAACAAAGAGACGCCCGCCATCGCCGCGCAGTAGATGAGCGAAGCGCCGATCGAACCCAGCCCCGGCACGATGACCGAGGTCAACAAGGTCATGCCGAGATACTGGCAAACCACCATCAGCGGCAGCAAGGTGTCGGCGCGCGGGTTCAACGACACGTAGCGAATGGCCGTGCCGAAGACGATGCCGCCGCCAATGCCTGCGAATACCCGCTCGCAGCAGGCGAGCCAGAACGCGGGGTCGCCATACATCGCCGCATTGCCCGCAAGCTGCATCAGCAAGCCGCAGGCCAAGGTGAAGCGCGCCGTTCGGCTGTGGATCACGTAGACGAGCAGCAGGGAGCCGATGGCATTGCCGACCACCTCGGCCATGGCGATCACGCCCTGTTGCGTCGCCGTGTAGTGCCAGTCCGCGGCCATCTGGACGACAAAGGCGGGCATACCTCCAAAAAATACATAACCCGCACATGCCAGCCAGAGCAACGCAGCGGCAAAAAGCCTGGGGAATCGTTCGCGTACCGTCATCATGGCTCGCCTCCTCGATATGTGCGGTTCAGGGCTTCGACTTGCCGGCATCGAGGTACCCGGCCCAGGCACGGTCGAGCACATACGCATGCAACGCGTTGACCTCTTCGATCGTGATGTCCTGGAATACCGGCATGCCCTGCTCTTTGCGCAGGCCGCCGATGACGATGCCGGCGAACAGTCCGTGCGTTTCAGCCGAACTGAATCTCAGGTCTTTCACGTTGCCGTTGGCGCTGCCAGCTTCATGGCCGTGGCAGTACACGCACCCCTTGCCCTCCCACAGAATCGCCCCGGCGTGGATTTGCGCCTTGTTCGCAGGCCGCGGAAGAGGAGGTTCGGGAACCACTTGGGGTTCAGCCTTGACAAGCGTCGCGGTCCCTCCCAGCTTGAATGCCAGAAGGCGGGAAGGCGATGCACGGGTTTGTGCAGTCGATGCGACGCGCGTCAGGATCTGTCCGATGGACGCCGCGCCGCCGTTACCGATCGGCATGAGGACAATCTGTTCGCCATCTTGCGAGACAGTCGTGGGCGCTGCCATGCCCACACCTCCCGTGTCGAACGACCACAGACGCTTGCCGGTGTCTGCCGCAAAGGCCTCGAACTTGCCGTCGCCCGTTCCTTGGAACACCAGATTGCCCGCCGTGGTCAGCGTGCCGCCGCTGTACGGGATGTCGCGCCGAACCCGCCAACGGGCCTTCTGGGCAACAGGATCCCAGGCAATCAGCTCGCCATAAGGACGGTATTTCGCATTCGCGGCCTCGTAGCCGAAATAATCGTGCGTGACCAGACCTCCGATCATGTCCGGCTTCATTTCCGCCAGGGATGGCACCACGGCAGCGCCGAGATAGACCAGTCCGGTCTGCTCGTTGTAGGCCATCGCATGCCAGTTGTGAGCCCCTGACGTCGAAGGAATGATCACGGCCTTGCCATCCTTCTTTTCCCAGTAGCGTGCCTCGGCCTTGAAGATCGGGCGCCCGGTCTTGGGATCGATGCCGCTTGCCCAGTTGACCGGGACGATGTTGTTGGCCGAGATGAACTTGCCCGTCTTCGCATCAAGCACATAGAAGAAGCCGTTCTTCGGGGCCGTCATCACCACGCGCCGCGAACTGCCACCGATGGGCAGTTCGGCCAGCATCAAAGGGGCATTGGGCGAATAGTTCCAGCCGTCGTTCGGCGTTTGCTTGTAGTGCCAGAGGTATTTGCCGGTGCTCGCGTCGAGCGCGACGACCGAGTTCGTGTAGAGCTCGTCGCCCGCCCCCTTGCCCCGCAGCGTGGGGATCCAGGGCGCCGGGCCATCGACGGCGATGTAGAGCTGATGGAGCTTGGCGTCGTAGGTCATGCCGTCCCAGACGCTGCCGCAGCCGTTGGTTTTGGAGTGCCAGTCCTTCCCCCAGGTCTTCACGGCCCTTTCGAGCTCGGGCGTCTTCTGCTTGCCCTTCGCCGGATCGTCCGGCACGGTGTAGAAGCGCCAGACCGGCTTGCCCGTTTTCTCGTCGAAAGCATCGACGTGGCCGCGGCCGATGCCGCTGTCGCCGCAAGCGTTGCCGACGAAAACCATGCCACCGCCTATGCGCGGCGCCATGGTCATGGCATACCAGCCCGTCTCCTGAGAGGCGTCGCAGGCCTCCACCGACCAGGCGAGCGCGCCCGACTTGCGGTTGATCGCATAAAGCCTGCAGTCCGCCGAGGCGTAGAAGACATGGTCGCCGCTAACCGCGACGCCCCGGTTCACGTTGTATGCCCAACGCGGAACACCCGTTTCGTCAGGCATCTTGACTGGGGCTTCGAACTTCCAGAGCAGCTTGCCCGTCTTCAGGTCGTTCGCGAACACCTGCGTGCGAGGTGCGCTCTGATAGACGACCCCATCGACCACCAGCGGATTGCCGACCATGCCGTCCTTCGTCGGCATCTCGGCCGACCAGGCCAGGCCAAGGTTCGCCACGTTCTTGTCGTTGATCGCTTGCAAGGGGCTGTTGTGCTGCATGTCCGCATTGCGGCCGAGCAGCGGCCAGTCCTGGCTCTCGGCGGCTGGAGCGCCCGCCGCTGCCAAGGCGCCAATCGCAGCCACCACGAATCGTGTTGCTGGGGTCACGTGAACTACTCCTGTGATGTGTGGTTGTACGGAGGTCTCAGTCATCGAACGCGCCATCTGCGCGTCCACTCACGCTCTCTTCGGCGCATCTGCGCAAGCAAAGTGAATAAATTATTGGTCACATGACCACATAAACAACATAGGGGAAATGCGGTTAGTGAAACTACCCCCCACAAGCGAACGGCAGGGAGCGTGGGCGTCCAGATTCATGCTGGTGCCGCTGCGGAAAAGTAGGTGGATGAGACGGCGCGCGCCCAAGCTTTTCCCGGGTCAGGGAGATCCCATCGAGAACAGCGCGGGGATCGACCCGGATCACCCACGGCAGGAAAAAATGGATCGACAGGTGGCTCCTCGCAGGCCTGCCTGTCCAAGCACGGTCAAGGTGAAATCACCGTTTTTCTCTCTCGAGAAGCTGTAACGAACACAGGGCAGGGAAACCCTTGCTGACAATTTCATGCGAGGCGAAGCTGACGTGCAAACGGGCGTCTCCATCGATCCGAGCCGCCTCGGCCGTTGGAGAAATCGTGCCGACAAGGAAGACGCGGCGGCCCTTCCCGCTGATGGGTGGGACGTCCGTTGTGCCCGGCACCGGAGCAGGTCCACCACATGCCTCAAGAGGGGTGTGGCCACCCTTGACAGCGCGGTGCGATGTATCCCATCATTTCAAAAGATAGGTCACATGACCAATCAAGTCAATCAATGCCTGCCGGCACAAAGGAGACGCTTCATGACCCCGACAATCAGCGCATTGCGCACCGCCACGACCTCGACGCCCATCGCCGAGATCCTCCGGATCCTCAAGGAAGACGGCGGCGTCATCATCAAGAACTTCCTTACCCAGTCACAGATCGACAGCTTCAATGCCGAGATCCAGGGACCGATGGACGCACTCGCGCCGGGATCGACGCACGAAATCGAGTTGATTGCCGAGTTTCACGGCGCAAACACCAAGCGCCTGACAAATCTGGTCACGCACAGCAAGACCTTCCGCGAGGAAATCCTCGACCGCGACCTGGTGCACAACCTGCTCGATGCGATCTTCCTCGAGGAATCGGGCTCGTACTGGATGACCACCGCGCAGGTGATCGAGATCGGCCCTGGCAACAAGGCCCAGATGCTGCACCGCGACCTCGAGAACTGGTATCCGTTCATCGGCATGGGCCCCAAGGGCCCCGAGGCCGCCATGAATTTCATGATCGCCTTCACCGACTACACAGAGAAGAACGGCGCCACCCGCGTCATCCCCGGCAGCAACCACTGGGAAAATTTCGAAGATCGCGGTACGCCGGAGCAGACCATCCCGGCCGAAATGAATGCAGGAGATGTCCTCCTGTTCAGCGGCAAAACCGCCCATGGCGGTGGCGCCAACCTGACCACCGACCAGTACCGCCGAGGCGTTGCCTTCGCCTTCAACCCAGGCTTTCTCACCGGCGAAGAGGCCTACCCCTTCCTGGTCAGCATGGACATCGTTCGGCAGTTGTCGCCGCGCGTCCAGCGCCTGCTCGGGTTCCGCTCGCAGTACCCTATCGGATCGCCCGGCCTCTGGCAGGTCAACTACAGCGAACTGGGCGACCACCTCAAGCTCTGACACAGGACAAACATCACTTGCACGCTTCTTGACGCCCCGCTTGCCAGGCGTGTCGGCGGGGTTCGCCACGAGCACAAACTGAAGCCAACGCTGCTCGGCAAAAAGCGCTCGTTTCAAGCCCCGCATGCAGACCATGCGGGGCTTGAAACCTTAAATCAGACAGGAGGTGGGCGCTATCGAAGCGTCTCCATAATCACCAGAGATCCGACAGACTTCAATCCATGCCATGACAAAACCCAAAAACGAAAACGCCCCGTCCGCTGCCTCCGAAACAGGCGCGCCGGGCGTGCGAGCCGTACAGTCCGAACGTAGGCGTGCGGATATCCTGAAGGCGTCGAAAGAGGTCCTGGCACAAGGCTATGCAGATTTCTCGTTGCGCAAAGTGGCTTCAGCAGCAGGCGTTCGGCTCAACACCGTTCAGCATCATTTCGGCGATCTGGAATCGCTCATTCTTGCAACGATCACTTCCTCGACCGAGGAATTCATGCGGTACTCCAGGCAGTTGGCAGAAGGCCAGTACGAGTCCCCAACAGATGACCTGAAAGTTTTCCTCGACGACGCCTGGACATTTGTTCGCGACGTCAACGTGCGAAACCTCTACTTCGAAGTGTGGGCGATGGGCCGCCACCGTCCCATCGTTGCGGATTGGCTCAAGCAAATTTACGCAGAATACATCCAGGCTTTGGCCCCGATCCTACGCAGAATCAACCCGAACTTGACGGAGGCCGAAGCGCACACGACAGCCACGCTGATCTCCTGCTTGACGGAAGGTGCGATTGTGATGGCCCACTGGAGTAACCAGGACGCAGCCTCTTTAGGCCTCCTGGGAGTTCGCTTGAAGGCTGCGTGCCTGGCACTTGCAGAAACCGCGAATGGGAGCAGCGGGAAGCTCACTTAGGTTCTGACTGCCTGTCATCGCTGCCTGGACTGCCCTCGCTCTGCTAGAAAGGCTACAACCTCAAGTCAAGGTGCTTGGATGCGCACTTTTTTCATGTTATTGAAGAATGGCTAGGCAACGGCATTGCCCCTGCAGCTGTCGCGCCGGCTCATGCTCCGCTCAAGGTTACGGGCGACTCAGAGGCGCTTAAAGACGTCGCTTTCACAAGGGCCGCCCTGGTCCCAAGAGGGCAAGAAGTGCGGCCGAGGTTTGCGTCACCAGACCGCCATCAACAAGGCCTCGAGCGCCAGCTCTCTGCCCAGCGCTGCCTTCATAGACCGGCCCACGATCTTGCGAATGTAGAGGACCAGCACAACGGCCAGGTACAGCCAGCAGACAGACAGGAAAGCTGCTTTCATTTTTGTTGGTATTTATGTTGGTACTTTTTTTTCTAAACTGATTTTTCCGTAGATTTTTCCCTAGAAACAATCGTTCAATTCGAGCCCCTCCGGGGGCCATCCTGGCATCCCAAGAAATCCCAATAGATCCAAAGAAGTCCAAGAGCCCGCGCTGGTCTCGGGCTTCAGGTACATCCAGCTTAGGACGTCGTCCATCGGCCAGCGATGAAGATGGAGTTCCAGGTGGTAGCCAGTCAGGCAGGCAGGCAGGATTGCTGCCGCGCATTGCCAAGCTGGAAAGGCTGTGGCTGCGGGAGATGCGTTGATGGTGCTCGAAGCGTTACAACCGGCCGGCTCCTGAAGTCCTGTGCGGCATTCAAGGAGACCGACCTTTTCGCCAGCTACGCCTTCAGAAGCGGTGATGCAACGTGATCTCCGCGCGCCGCCCCTCGCCCACCAGCCACTGCGTCGTGGTGTAGTAGGCCGTGGAGAAATAGTGCTTGTCCAGAACGTTGAACCCGCGCAGCGTCAGCGTGGTATCTGCAGTGGCCTTCCATTGCAGTGCCATATCGAAGGTGGTGTACGCCCCCAGCTTCAAGGTATTGGCGTTGTCGGCATAGCGTTTGCCGACATGGCGCAGCCCTCCTGACAGTGTCCAGTTCGAAGCGAGGTTCCAGCCCACCCAGACATTGGCGACACGTTCAGGCACGTCGGTGGGCACGTTGCCATTGCGGGACACGGTGACGCCGCCAACCGACTCGCTGAAGTCGTCGTACCGCGCCTTGAGCAAGGCCACGTTGGCATCCAGCCGGACCGTCTTGGCGACCTGCATCGACAGGGTGCTCTCCATGCCTTTGGATGACCGCTGCCCCACCTGGATGCGCAGCGCGGGGTTGGCAGGGTCACGCGTGAGCAGATTGTTCTTGGTGATGGAGTACATCGCCAGCGTCCAGTCGCCCTTGCCTTCCCAGAACGATTGCTTGAGGCCGATTTCGAACTGCCGCCCTGTGGACACGTCGAAAGCGGCGTTGGCGGCAGACAGCATCAGCAGGCCGCTCACCGGATCCGCCGCCTTGGATGCCTGGGCATACAGTGACAGGCCGGGGTGGAGTTGGTAGACCGATCCCAAGCGCCACCCCGCATTGGAGTAGCTGCGCTTGAAGGCCTGCGTACCAGCCACCAGGTCCTGGCGCGAGAGATTTGCATGGTCAAACCGCGCACCTGCCACCAATGACCAGCGGTCCGTCATCTCCAGGCGGTCCTCGGCGAACAGCGCATATTGCTCGGCCTTGTTGCGATAGCGGGGAATGAAGGGAATGGAGCTGGTGTATTGACCGGGATCGGGGTTGTAGGGGTCCACCGGACCGGAGCTGCCCGCATAGGTGTTGTTGGAATGCCGGAATGCCGCGTGGTTGACATCGAAGCCCAGGGACACCTGGTTCTTGCGGCCGAAGAGACTGCCGCTGAAGGTCGCATCCGTGGTGTTGCCGGTCTGCGTCTGGTCATGGGCGATCTCGGTGTTTCCGGATCGGTCGATCAGGCCGGTGGAGGCGTTGTACAGGTAGGTCTCGGCGTTGCGCCAGTAGCGGTCGCTGGCTATGTGATAGAGCTTGCTGCGCACGATCACGTTGCTGGAGGGCGTCCATTGCGCCGCCAGTTCGGTCCAGCGGTCCTTGTACTGGATGCGGCTGTCGGCCACGTTGTAGTTGCGTTCGCGTACCGCCGGATCCTGAACTCCATTGATCAACGGCGTGCCGAAGTAGCGCATGGGCTTTTGCCTGCCCAGCGCGTGGGACAGTTGCACGCTGAAGTCCTGCACCGGATCCCATCGCAAGGCTGCGGAGAGGGTGCGGTTGCTGCAATCACCCCGGTCAACCCATCCGTCGGCGCGGTCGCCACTGGCATCCAGGCGGTAGGACCAGTGCTCATCGATTGCGCCGCCGCTGCCAAAGGCCAGGCCGCGTTTTCCGTCGGTGCCTACCGTGGCCTGGACCTCGTTGCGTATCGGACTGCGCGTGGGCTTCTTGGGAATCACATTGATGACCCCGCCAATGGCGCCATCGCCATAGATCACGGAAGCCGGTCCACGCAGCACTTCGATGCGGTCTACGGACCAGGTGTCGAAGGGAAAACTCACGCCCACACCGCCATATTGGCGAGTGCCGTCATACAAGCGCATGACCGATGTGGTGTCGGTGAAGCCCCGTGCCGACAGCGAACTGCCGCTGTTGCCCGGATGCCCCAGGCTGGTGATACCCGTGGAGCGGGTGATTGCATCGACCAGCGAAGTGTCGCCCCTGGCCTGCAGTTGCTCGCGCGTGATCACTTCGACACTGGCGGGCGTATCGCGTGCGCTGAGATCCAGTCGGCTGCCGGTGGCCAGCGGGCGCTCCAGGGCGCTGTCGCCGGATGAGCGCACGGTAATGGTGTCCAGGGTTGTGGAGGCCTGTCCCCAGCTTGCCGAGCAAGCGAACGCCATGGGGAGCAACACCACGGCCCGGGTCTGGCGAGAACGTTGCAAAAAGATGGACGAAGAAGTGTGAACGATGCCTTCGGGCATCGCGGGGCCAATGGAACGGGTCATGAGCGATTTGCGTGCAAGTGAGACCTGCCGTGCCCCACAAGGCCCGGCGGCGAAGGTGAGGCAGGCATCGGGGCCCGCCGCACAAGGCTTAAACGCGCGCCGGCGGACCTCTGGGCGGAAGCGGTGCCCCCACCAGCGCGGCAATGCGCGCCGACTCCACGGGCTGCACCGCCAAACCCAACGGCTGCGGCTGTTCAAACTCCGGCGAAGGATGAAGCAAGGCAGGCGTGACCACCAGGCACAAAGGACAGTCGAGCGAGTGGTGCGTGCCGGCACTCGCCTGTCCTTCGTCATCCAGAACGACCACCTGCATGCTGCCATTGCCCGTGCAAACCACTTCCAGGGAGCGCGGGTGCACGATGGGCGACGCCACGGCCATCGCCAATGCCAGCATGAACCACGCCAAAGCAAGGCGGGGCAGCATCAGGCAGTTGCGCAAGGTTTGCATGCGTACGCATTATGGGGGGCCATCGCCTGTTGAGCGAGGCAACTGCCTGGCAAGCTGTTGTGAGTTCCCTGCAAAACTGCCTTGCCATCCGCCGCCTTCAAGCGGCGGCAGCGCCTTGACCAAGATCAACCGGGCCGGATCTGCATCCGCCATTGCGCAAGAAGGTTGCTGTCGGTCCGATATCGCCGCCATAATCGCGGGCTATGCACACCCTTCGCACATCGTCATTCTGGAAGCGCCTCGCCCTGGCGTGGTTCCTGCTGACGCTGGGTGTTGCGGGCGCTTCGCCCTTCGTGAACCCCAAGACCATGGAGTTCATCTGCTCCAGCGGCGGAGCCATCACCATGGTGGTTCTTGACGACGAGGGCCAGGCCCAGGCGCCAGGTCAGCACACGCTCGATTGCTCGATGTGCCTGGCCCCTGCATTGCCTCTGCCGCCCGTCAGCCTGGCGGTTGCACAACCCCATCCTCTGGCGGCAGCCCTGCATCCGTTTGCAGCGGCCCATATCGCAGCCCTGGTCGGCGCGCCGCTTCCGCCCCGCGGGCCTCCCGCACAGGCCTGATTCCCTCGCATCGATAGCGCGGCTGCCTTGGCCGCGACACCATGGCAAGGCCTTGCGCCACGCCGGTTGCGAGGTCATTTCCTGGCCTGCCCCAAGCCCCCAATGCGCCCGCCTGTGACCAGGCCGGCGGTGCGGCGCACGGGCAACGGCCTGCCCTGGATCGTCCAACAATGATTTGCGCAGTTCAGACGGACTGCGTGCACACCCATGCTTGCCCAACGCTTCACCTGCATTCCGGCCGTTTTCCACAGGTCCTCCATCGCCTCGGCCCTTCTCACACTGGCTGCCGGCGCGCATGCCCAGGAGCCTCGGATGGCCCCCGTCACCGTCAATGCCCGCCCCGTGGTGGAAGAGATGGAGCTGGATGCGTTTTCCTCCAACTCGGCCGTGATCGCCCAGGACCAATTGCGCGACCAGAACGCGGTGGACCTGGCCTCGGCCCTGCGCCGCACGCCCGGTCTGCAGATCTCGCGCTACAACCCCGTGGGTGCCTTTGGCGGCGATCAGGGCGGCGCCGTCTATATCCGCGGCATGGGCGTGAGCCGGCCCGGCAGCGAGATCAAGACCTATGTGGACGGCGTTCCGTTCTACATGGGACTGTGGAGCCATCCCCTGCTGGACCTGCTGCCCGTCAACGGCATGCAGTCCATCACGGTCTACAAGAGCCCGCAGCCCCAGGTCAATGGCAACAACTTCGCCTCCATCGACTTGCTCACGCGCCGCGCCACCGAGGACGGCGTGCACGGGGATGCCAGGATCTCGGCGGGCTCCTACGGCACCCTCACCGAACAGGCCAGTCTGCTGGGCAGAAGCGGCAACCTGGATTGGAGCCTGGCCCAGGGCTTTGCGCGCTCGGACGGCCACCGCGCCAATGCGGATGGCCGGCTCAGCAACCTCATGGGGCGCATTGGCTACAGGCTGGGTGCGAACTGGTCGGTGGCGGCCAGCTTCCTGCAGGTGGACAACAAGGCCAGGGACCCTGGCGACGCACGGCTTGCCGCTGCGGCGCAAGCCCCCCAGTACAACACCAAGGCCAGCATGTTCAGCAGCTCCGTGTCCCACGTGCATGGTGACTGGCGGGGCGAGCTCAAGCTGTACAGCAACCATGGCCGTGGCGACTGGCTGGACCAGCCCGCGCCGGACGGCGACAGCATCAACAAGTTCCGCATGAGCGGCCTGCGCTGGAAAGAACAGTTCTCGCCCTGGAAGGGGGCCACCGTCACTGCCGGCCTGGACCATGACCGCATTTCTGGCGATGCCTCTTTCAACCGCGTCGCACCAGCGCCGCAGGGATTTTTCCAGGCGCCCACCTTCAGGATCACCTCCCCCTATGCGGGACTCAGCCAGGAGATCCCGCTGTCGGCGACATGGAGCCTGGTGCCCTCCGCCGGCCTGCGCATGTACGACCACAGCCAGTTCAGCTCCAAGGCGGCCCCCCATGCGGGCCTGTCGCTGGCCTCGGAGCAGTTCACCGTCTACGCCAACCTGTCGCGCGGCATCAACTACCCCGGGCTGGAGACGCCGCTACTGGCATCGCTGATTCCGGCCCTGGGCTCCACGTGGCAGCAGCTGTCCGCCGAGGAGATGGACCACGCCGAACTGGGCTTCAAGTGGACGCTGTCGCAGGCCACGCAGCTTGAGGCCAGCATCTTCCACGACAAGGTCAAGAACCGCTATGTCTTCGGCTTTCCGCCCAATGTCCCGCCCCCGCCGCAGTTCATCAACCTGGGCGGCTACACCATGCGCGGCATGGAGCTGTCGCTGCGCCAGGCGCTGGGCGGCGGCTGGTCGGGCTTTGCCGGCCTGACGCTGCTGGACCCCAGCATGGACAACCTGCCCTACAGCCCGCGCCGCGCGCTGACGCTGGGCGTCAATGGCAAGGCCGGCCCGGTGCGGGTCGCCTTCGATGCGCAGTACCAGTCGGCAGTCTGGGCGCTGAGCCGCGCGCGGGGCGCCGATGCCGCCAACACCGAGCGCGTGGCCGGCTTTGCCGTGGCCAACCTGCGAGTGGCCTATCCGGTGCCTGCGCTGGGCAGCAAGGGAGAGGTTTTCCTGGCCGTGGAGAACCTGTTCGACCGCAACTACGCCTATCGCCCCGGCTACCCCATGCCCGGCCGCTCGGCACAGATCGGCGTGGCGGCCAGCTTCTGATCCCCCGCCCGCACAGCCCGCACAAGGAGCACGCATGAGACATCTTTCTTTGAGCAGCATCGCCCTGTCGATGGCCCTGGTCCTGGGCCTGCCCGCCATGGCGGCGGCCTCGGGCGCGACGCCCCCCGCCACGGCCGGATCGGCTGATGCGGCGGCCATCCGCAGCGTCATGATGGCCACCTGGGACAAGCCCGAGGCCAGGCTGGAGGTAGCACCCATCTCCATCGAAGGCGGCCATGCGGTCGCCGGATGGATACAAGGCGATCGCGGTGGCCGGGCCCTGCTGCGGCGCGACGCGCACGGCCAATGGCTGGTGGCCGTCTGTGGCGGCGATGGACTCAAGGACCCCAAGATGCTGGCAATGGCTGGCCTGTCTGCATCGGCCGCGCGCAGCCTGGCCAGCAAGGTCGTGCAGGCCGAGTCCGCCATGCCCGCCCCGCGCCGCGCCCTGCTGTCCCTGTTCGACGGCATGGTCCATATGGACGCGCAGGGCCAGCATCCCCCATCCGCACATCCGGCCCATTGAGCCGATCGCCTCCTCCACACCATCCACCGTCCGCCTCACGTGATGTCTGTCTCCCTCTCCTTCTCGCGCAGCCCGCTGGCCCTGTCCATCGCCCTGGCACTGGCCTCGGCGGCCCATGCCCAGGGCCTGGCCGCCCCCCAACCGTTGAGCCAGGACGACTCCGCCCTGACGCTGGGCACCATCAGCATCACCTCCAAGGCCTCCGGCCCGCTGTCCACGCGCAGCGTGTTCAGCTCCGTGGACATCGTGGGCGCGGACATCCTCGAGAACGAGCATGTGGACTACAGCTGGGAGCTGCTGTCCAAGGCGCCCGGCGTGCAGGTCACGCAGTTCAAGCAGGGCACGGATGCCGGGCGCTTCTCCTTCCGGGGCTTCAATGGCGAAGGCCGCATCAATGCGGTCAAGCTGCTGATCGATGGCATCCCCAGCAATGACAACGCCGGGGGCATGCCCTTTCTGGACGCAGTCTTCCCGCTGGACATCGAGGCCATCGAGATCGTGCGCGGCACCAATGACGCGCGCTACGGCCTCAACAACATCGCCGGCAATGCCAACGTGGTCACCCGCACGGGCGGCAACGAGGGCCGTGCCAGCGTGACCGTGGGCAGCTTCGGCACCAAGGAGTTGCAGGTGTCCAAGGGCATCGAGAGCGGCAGCTGGAGCCAGAACTATTTCCTGGCCTGGCGCGATTCGGATGGCTACCGGGACCATGCCGATGCCCGCAAGCTGTCCCTGTCCGGCAAATGGTTCTACACCTCGGACGATGGCCGCTGGCGCACCGGCGTGATCGCGCGCTACTACCGCAACAAGGCGCTGGAGTCGGGCTACCTCAGCTACGAAGAAGCCATCAAGGCGCCGCGTAGCTCCCCGGCCTACGCGGCGGCCGACCGTGGCGAGCGGGAAACCGGCCAGCTCAGCGCCCACCTGGATGGCGAACTGACGCCCGAGCTGTCGCTGTCCGCCAAGGTCTACGCCAACCAGTACGAGAACCAGCGCTGGGTACGCTTCTCGGCAGCGGGATCGCAGCAGGAACGCTACAACGACGAGCAGCAGCAAGGCGCCATCACCACCCTGACCTGGCGCCCCAAGGTGGCCTGGGCGCATGAATTCACGCTCGAAGGCGGTCTGGACGCCCAGCGGCAAAGCAACCTGGGCCAGCGCTACCGCACCACGGAGCGCGTGCGGACCTCGCAGTTCCGCGACTGGGACTTCGACCTCCATACGCAGGGCGCCTATGTGCAGGCCGTGATCCGCCCCATCGAAGCCCTGCGGATCATCCCGGCGCTGCGCATTGACGACGTGGATGGCCACTTCATCGACCGCCTGGCCGGCACGCGCGCGCCCGTGCATGACTACGGCCTGATCAAGCAGCCCAAGATCAGCATCGCCTACACCCTGAGCCAGCAGGCCAGCGTCTACGCGAACTGGGGCCGGACCTTCCAGATCGGCTCGGGCATCGACGCCTACCGCACGCAGGATCGCAACCTCAGGCCCTCCATCAATGATGGCTGGGAAGCGGGCGTCAAGTTCTCTCCCCTGCCCTGGCTCAACGGCCGCGTGGCCTACTGGGAGCAGCGCGCCTCGGGCGAGGTGGCCCGGGTGCTGGGCGTGGACGGCCTGCCCGACCCGGGCGGCCTGGGCAACGTGGGCAAGACGCTGCGCAAGGGCTACGACATACAGCTCAACATGAAGCCCCATGCCCGTACCACCGCCTGGATCGCCTACTCCCACCAGTTGGCGCGCATCACCGCGCCCGACCCCAGCGCACCCGCCACCCTGGGCAAGGAAATCGAGAACGTGCCGCACTACCTGGTCTCGGCCGGCATGGACTGGCAGGCCACGGACCGGCTGAAGCTGTCGGCCTGGGGCAATGCCCAGGGCGACTACTACCTGGAGCGCACCAATACCCAGGGCCGCGCAGGCAAGTTCGCCGTGCTGAACCTGGGTGCCAGCTACCGGCTCTCGGACACCATGGACCTGGGCCTGCAGGTCAAGAACGTCACCAACCGCAAGTACGTCTACGCCTGGTATGACAGCGGCTCCTCGGGCTACTCGCCCGCCGACGGGCGCGGCGTCTATGCCAGCATGAACCTGCGCTTCTGATGGACACCTTCCAGCCGTCCACCGCACCAGTCGCGTACCAGTCGCGCACCAGGCACGCACCCGACACACACGACATTTTTGCCAACGAAGGAGAAACCCATGAAACGCCACGTCCGTTTGCTTGCCCTCGCCGCCGCCATGATCAGCGGATTCGCCAATGCCCAGGTCAGCGTCAGTGATGCCTGGGTGCGCGCCACCGTGCCGCAGCAAAAGGCCACCGGCGCCTTCCTGAAACTGCAGGCCGCCCAGGACAGCAAGCTCGTCGCAGCGACTTCGCCCCTGACGCCGGTCGTCGAAGTCCATGAGATGGCCATGCAGGACAACGTGATGAAGATGCGCCAGGTGCCGTCCATCGCCCTGCCGGCAGGCAAGACCGTGGAGCTCAAGCCCGGCGGCTACCACGTGATGCTGCTGGACCTCAAGCAGCAGGTACAGGAAGGCCAGACCGTGCCCCTAACCCTCATCATCGAAGGCAAGGACGGCAAGCGTGAATCCGTTCAGGTGCAGGCGCCCGTACGCCCGCTGGCCACCAAGGCGGCGCCCTCGGGCCACGATCACAAGCACTGACACAGGGCCCATGCGCTGCAGCAGCCTCCGCATCAAGCGCTGGGTGGCCTTCGGGCCACCCGCCTGGCCGTGGGCGTTGCCGGGCGCACGACAGCGGCGCGACCAGGGCCGGCGCTTTGCCGCCTGGATGGCTGCGGCGCTGCTGTTCGCCTTTGTGCACCCTGCCCTGGCGATGGTGCTGGCATCGGGCCAGGGCAGTGGCGACCCGCTGGCGCGGCTGGCCATGGAAGTCTGCACGCCCCTGGGCCTGCAGCAGGCGCAACCGGCATCTGCTGCGGGGGAGCCTGAAGCCAAGGAGCAGACCACGGCAGCCGGCCAAGCGCATTGCCCGCTGTGCCGGGTCGTGGGCGATGCCCCTCCTGATGTGTCCCGCGCGGACCTGCGCTTTGCCGCGCCGCCGCCTCCCACCCCGCTGCCGCCCCAGGCCCTGCGCCCGCGGGACACCGTGCTGCGCGTGGTGCTGAGCACTCCCCCCAGGGCGCCTCCCCTTCCCTGAAGCCCGAAAGGGCCGCACGGGCGGCATGCCGTCGCCCATTCCCCAAATCCTCTCCCATGCCAAGCCGCGACCCGTGTCGCAGCCTGCAGGGTTACCCACGCCTGCGCGCCACCATGGCCCCAGCGCAGGCACCAAGAAACCGTTTACCCATGCGTACCACTTACTTTGACAACTCCCGCTTTCCCCTCGCCCTGATCGCCACCGCGCTGCCGCTGCTGCTGGCCGCCTGCGGTGGCGGCGGAGGCGGTGACAACGGCCAGCCCACCACGCCCACCACGCCCACGGGCCCCCAGCCCGTGGCCATCGAGTTCGCCGCCAAGGCCGGCAACCTGCCCGCCAAATGCGGCACTCCCATCGCCGGCATGGGAACCACCCAGGCCACGGTGGACCTGCATGACCTGCGCTTTTACGTGAGCGGCGTCTCGCTGATCAATGACAAGGGCGAGGCCGTGGCCGTCACCCTGGACGTCAACGACTGGCAGACCAAGGAAGTGACGCTGATCGACCTGGAGGACGGCACCGGCGCATGCGCCGACGCAGGCACGCAGGCGCAGAACACGCAGGTCCGGGGCACGGTGCCCGCAGGCACGTACAAGGGCATCAGGATGACCGTGGGCGTGCCCTCCTCGGTCAACCACACCGACTATGCCGTCGCGCCCAAGCCGCTCGATGTGCAGGCCCTGGCCTGGTCCTGGCAGGCCGGCCGCAAGTTCGCCCAGATCGAGGTCAACCCCGTGGGCGGCGTGACCCGCCCCGCGCCGGCCGCCCCCGGCAAGACCTTCTACGTGCACCTGGGCTCCACCGGCTGCACGGGCAACCCCGTGACCGGCGAGACGGTCAGCTGCGCGCGTCCGGACCGCATGGATTTCGGGTTCGGCGATTTCAATGCCGGCACCCAGAAGGTGGTGCTGGACATTGCGCAGCTGCTGCAGGGCTCGAACGTCAAGGAAGACCTGGGCGGCGCCGC
The DNA here is from genome assembly GCF_050907895.1 of Delftia sp. 11MD. Lineage (NCBI taxonomy): Bacteria > Pseudomonadati > Pseudomonadota > Betaproteobacteria > Burkholderiales > Comamonadaceae > Delftia > Delftia sp. 11MD. Next base: position 4,083,300 of record NZ_CP194333.1, read on the forward strand.
CGGCTGCATGTCCGGGGCCACCGATCCGGAATGCGTGCCCATCTTCAGCGCGCTCAAGATCGATCTGACCACGGGCCGCTCCATCAATGAAGGCAGCGGCCAGACCGTGTTCCGTACCGAGGCCAAGTAATGCACAAGCCCCATTCGCTTCGGCGGGTGGCGGCATGGACCGCCGCCCTGTGCGGCCTTGCCGGGGCCATCGCCCTGGCGGGCTGCGGGGGCGGCGACACCGCCGTCCACGATGACTCCGGCAGCAGCACGGGCTGGTCCTGGGCGCTGCCCTCCTTTTTCCCCACCCCCAAGGTGCCCGACACCAATCCCATGACGGCGGAGAAGGCCGAGCTCGGCCGCTTTCTGTTCTATGACAGGCGCCTTTCGGGCAACGGCACGCAGGCCTGCGCGAGCTGCCACATACAGTCCAAGGCCTTCACCGATGGCCTGACGACATCACTGGGCTCCACAGGGCACGCACATCCGCGCAACGCCCAGAGCCTGGCCAACGTGGTCTACAACGCCACGCTGACCTGGGCCAACCCCTCGCTGGTCACGCTTGAAAAGCAGATGGAGACGCCGCTGTTCGGCACGGACCCGGTGGAGATGGGCGTCAACGACAACAACAAGGAGGAAATCCTCGCGCGGCTGGCTGCCGACACCGGCTACGGCCCGCGCTTCGCCAGGGCCTACCCGGGCCAGGCAGCGCCCATCACCTGGGGCAATGTGATCCACGCCATCTCGGCATTCCAGCGCACCATTCTTTCGGGCAACAGCAAATATGACCAGTACCTCAAGGGCAGCACGGCACTGAACCCGGCCGAGCAGCGCGGCATGAACCTGTTCTTCGGCGAAAAGGCCGAATGCTTCCACTGCCACAGCAGCTTCAACTTCAACGACCAGATCGTGCACGCGGGCAGCCGCATCGTCGAGACCCCGTTCCACAACACGGGCCTCTACAACATCGGCGGCACCGGCGCCTTCCCCGAACCCAACCGGGGCGTCTACGAACTGACCCAGCTCTTCAAGGACATGGGCAAGTTCCGCGCGCCCAGCCTGCGCAATGTGGAAGTCACCGGCCCCTACATGCATGACGGCAGCATCGCGACGCTGGAGGAAGTGCTGCAGTTCTATGCGGCCGGTGGCCGCAACATCACCTCCGGCCCGCATGCCGGCGACGGGCGCGCCAACCCCAACAAGAACGACTTCATCAACCAGATCGCCCTGACGGCCGACGACCGCGCCGACCTGCTGGCCTTTCTCAAAACCCTCACGGACCATGAGCTGCTCACCAACCCCAGGCTCGCCGATCCCTTTGCACGGCAGGCAGGCCAATAGCATGCAACGCACCTTCCTCGCGCAACGCACACCGCTGGCGGCAGCCATCGCCATCGCCTTGTCGGCAGGCAGCGCCGCCGCGCACACCCTGGATGACGGCATACCGCAGACCAACGGCCTGCGCATCGACATGGCGGCGGTGGCCGCCTATCTCCATGGCGATTCCACCTTGCCGGCGCCCAAGCTGGCCGGCACGCTGGGCCTGGGCGACACGCCTGACGACCAGCGCGGCTGGCGGCTGGAGCATGGCACCCTGGGCGCCGGCCTGCGCGTATCTCCCCAACTGGGGGCCAACATCGCGATGGGCTGGCACGACAGCGACCCAGCCCACGTGGAGGCCGCCTGGATGGAAGCGCGCAGCGGCTCAGACGCCGAGCTGACCCTGGGCGCAGGCCGCAACCGCGTGCCCATGGGGCAGGTGCTCACGCGTGCCGGGCACTTCGACCGCTACGGCCAGATGCCGCTGGCCAAGCGGGCGGCCTTCAACGGCGACTGGATCGAGGATGGCATCAACGCCGCCTGGCGTCCCCACCTGCAAGGCGCCATGTCCTGGCTGCAGGGCATTGACCTGGGGCTTTGGCGCGCCCGGCGCTTTCCCGGCAGCGACAACGCCGCCTGGGCGCCCGTCGTGCATGCCAGCGCCGCCTGGACCTCGGTGCAGGCAGACGTCTTCTACAGCCGGATGCAGCCCAAGGGCCGCGGCGCCTATGTACAGCGCTCCAACAGCGGCCACATCCACACGGCGCCACAGTGCAACGCCAGCCTGCGCGACATCACCTGCTTCGACGGCACCGTGGACCTGGCCGGGGCCAGCGCCACCTGGACCACGCCGTTGCTCGGCGTCCAGCTCACCGCAGCAGGCATCTGGCGGCGCGAAAGCGGAAGCCTCTATTCCCAGAACGGCGACACCCGCTACCAGGGCCGCACCCTGGGCGGCTGGCTGGAGGTGCTCTGGCAGCCGCACGCGCACTGGGAATTCGGTGCCCGCCAGGAATGGCTCAGAAGCACCAATCGCGTCAGCGGGCCGGGCGCCCTGCTGGTGGCCACGGACGCCAACCTGCTGCCCAACAACCCATCGCGCCGCTTCACGGCCATGGCCGGCTGGCGCCCCGTCAAAAGCGTTCTGATCGCGCTTGAAGCCGGGCGCGAGCACATTGCCGGCAAAGGCCATACGGTGGCAGGCCTGCGGCTGATCTGGACCCCCGATGCCCTGTTGGAAAGGAACTGGAAATGACCACGATGCTTCGCCGCCAGGCGCTTGGAATGCTGCTGGGCATGGGCTGTGCCCTGGCACTGCCGCTGACGGCACGGGCCCATGACTTCCGGGCGGGAGACCTGGTCATAGACCACCCCTACGCCACGCCCTCCATCGCCGGCTCCAGCAACGGGGCGGCGTATTTGCGGGGGATCAGGAACAAGGGAAAGAACGCCGACCGGCTCATCGGGGCCAGCACGCCAGCGGCCGCACGCGTGGAACTGCATGAGATGAAGATGGAGGGCGACATCATGCGCATGCGCGAAGTGCCCTTCATCGAACTGCCCGCAGGCCAGGAGGTGCAGTTGCGCCATGGCCAGTCACACCACCTCATGCTGATCGATCTCAAGCAGCCCTTGCGCGAGGGTGATCGCTTCGATCTGACGCTGCAGTTCGAAAAGGCTGGCGAATACAAGGTCAAGGTCTGGGTGCAGCAACCCAAGCGCATGCCATCCAGACACCAACACCCGCATTGAACGGACATGCGGCAAGAGCCTTGCCCCACAAGGCGAGATGCAGCCATGAGCTGCTGCAACCGCCACCATGGGGCTTGCCGGCAGCTCAGTCTTCGTCCAGCGCCTCAAACCGCTCTGCCAGGAAATCCAGCAGCGCCCGCACGGCCGGCAGCAGCCCGCGCCGAGAGGCGAACACCGCATGGATGATCTCGCGCCGTGGCGCCCAGCCCGGGATGACGTGGACCAGTTCACCGCGCGCGATCTGCTCGCGCACCATCATCGAGGGCAGTTGCACCACGCCCACCCCCGCCAAGGCCGCCGCGCGCAGCGCCAGCATGCCGCGCGTGACCAGGCGCGGCCGGTGGCGGATGGCCGCCTGCGTGCCGTCCGGGCCGATCAGGTGCCACACATGCTCGTGCTGCGGCAGGCCCAGGTCCATGCTCGGCAGGCCTGCCAGGTCGGCGGGCACCTGGGGGATGCCGCCTGTCAGCAGCTGCGGGCAGGCCACCAGGCATTGACCGCGCTCGGCGAGCATGCGCATCACCAGGTCGCTGTCCTCCAGCGGCGGCGGGCGCACGCGGATGGCAACGTCGATTCCCTCGCCCACCACGTCCACGCGGCGGTTGGTTTCCTCGAGGTGGATCTCCACGCGCGGATACGCGGCCATGAAGGCCGCCAGCATGTCGGCGATGCGCGCATCGAGCAGCGCCACCGGGCAGGTCATGCGCACGATGCCGCGCGGCTCGGCGTGGGTCAGCGCGATGGCCTCGTCGGCGGCGTCGGCCTCCACCAGCATCGCCTTGCAGTGGCCGTAGTAGGTCTGGCCGGTCTCGGTGACGGCAAATCGCCGCGTGGAGCGCTGGATCAGGCGCGTGCCGAGACGCTCCTCCAGCTGCGCGATGCGCCGGCTCAGCTTGGATTTGGGCATCCCCAGCGCGCGGCCCGCGGGCGCAAAGCCGCCGTGGTCCACCACCTGCACGTAGTAGTAGAGGTCGTTCAGGTCTTTCATTGCACACCGCCTTCATCGTTCCTCAGATAGGACTCTGATGGCAAATATTAACGACTACCGCGTTCATCGTTCAAATCCTATTCTCTATCCGTCAGCCAAGACCTTTGTCTCGGCGACACAAGGAGATCAGCATGAAGAAAATCCTCGGTGTCTACAGCGCCCCCCGCATGCACTGGGTAGGCGACGGTTTTCCGGTGCGCTCGCTGTTCGGCTACGACGGGCTGGGCAAGCACCTGAGCCCGTTCCTGCTGCTTGACCACGCGGCGCCGACGCCCTTTGGGCCGACCGACCGGCCGCGCGGCGTCGGCCAGCACCCGCACCGGGGTTTCGAGACCGTGACCATCGTCTACCAGGGCGAGCTGGAGCACCGCGACTCCACCGGCGCCGGCGGCCTGATCGGCCCCGGTGACGTGCAGTGGATGACCGCTGGCGGCGGCATCCTGCACGAGGAATTCCACTCGCGCGCCTTCACCGAACGCGGCGGAACCATCGAGATGGTGCAGCTTTGGGTCAACTTGCCCGCCAAGGACAAACTGACCGCGCCGGGCTACCAGACGCTGCTGGATGCGCAGATTCCCTGGGCGGACCTGGCGGAAGGCGCGGGCCGTGTGCGGGTGATTGCCGGCGAGTTCGGCGGCCACCGCGGCCCGGCGCAGACCTTCACGGCGATGGACGTGTGGGACATCCGCATCCGCCATGGCGGCGTGGGCCGGTTCGACGCGAAGGACGGTCACACGCTGGCCCTGGTGGTGCTCCACGGCTCGGTGCTGGTCAACGGCGCCATCGCGCGGGAAGGACAACTGGTGCACCTGGAGCGCACCGGCAGCGGCGTGGAGATCGAGGGCAGCAGCGACGCCACCGTGCTGTGGCTGTCCGGCGAGCCCATCGATGAGCCGGTGGTGGGCTATGGCCCGTTCGTGATGAACAGCGAGGCCGAGATCCGTCAGGCCATGACCGACTTCAACAGCGGACGCTTCGGCCAGATGGCGCACTGAGCGCCGCAGGGCTCCCGCCGGGAGTCCTGCATGTTTCCCCCGACGCGGCTTTGTTCAGCCGGGGCCTGCTGCCCCGGTCGTGCACGGCTGCGCCTGAACCGCCCATCCCGGGCACTTTGCAACCCCAAGGAGATTCACCATGACCAAGCCCTACGTCCGCCTGGACAAGGACAACGCCGCCGTGCTGCTGGTAGACCACCAGACCGGCCTGCTCTCCCTTGTACGCGACATCGACCCGGACAAGTTCAAGAACAACGTGCTGGCGCTGGCCGACATCGCCAGCTATTTCAAGCTGCCCACCATCCTGACGACCAGCTTCGAGAACGGCCCCAACGGACCGCTGGTGCCGGAGCTCAAGAGCCAGTTTCCCCAGGCGCCCTACATCGCCCGGCCCGGCAACATCAACGCCTGGGACAACGAGGACTTCGTCAAGGCCGTGAAGGCCACGGGCAAGAAGCAACTCATCATCGCCGGCGTGGTGACCGAGGTGTGCGTGGCCTTCCCGGCACTGTCGGCCATCGAGGAAGGCTTCGACGTCTTCGTGATCACTGACGCCTCCGGCACCTTCAACTCCATCACCCGCGATGCGGCGTGGAATCGCATGTCGCAGGCCGGCGTGCAACTGATGAGCTGGTTCGGCGCTGCCTGCGAACTGCACCGCGACTGGCGCAACGATGTGCAGGGGCTGGGCACTCTGTTTTCCAACCACATCCCCGACTACCGCAACCTGATCACGAGCCACACCACGTTCACCCAGGGCAATTGAGGAGAAGACCGTGAGCACACCCCAAACCATCGCCAACTTCAACGGCGCCCGCCCGGTCATCGATCCCGACAATGCGGCGATGCTGCTGATCGACCATCAAAGCGGCCTGTTCCAGACCATCAAGGACATGCCCTTCACCGAGGTGCGTGCCAATGCCACCACACTCGCCAAGGTAGCGACACTGGCGAAGATCCCGGTCATCACCACCGCATCGGTGCCGCAGGGTCCGAACGGCCCCTTGATCCCCGAGATCCACCAGTACGCCCCGCATGCCCGGTACGTTGCGCGCAAGGGCGAGATCAACGCCTGGGACAACCCGGAGTTCGTCGCTGCCGTCAAGGCCACCGGGCGCAGGCAGCTCATCATCGCGGGGACGATCACCAGCGTCTGCATGGCCTTTCCCAGCATCGCCGCGGTGCACGAGGGCTACCAGGTCTTCGCGGTGATCGACGCCTCGGGGACCTACTCGAAAATGGCGCAGGAGATCACGCTGGCGCGCATCGTGCAGGCTGGTGTCGTGCCGATGGACACGGCGGCGGTGTGCTCGGAGGTGCAAAAGACCTGGAACCGCGAGGACGCGTTGCAGTGGGCGCAGGCCTACAGCGCAGTCTTCCCGCCGTACCAGTTGCTGATCGAAAGCTACTCCAAGGCGCAGGAAGTGGCCAGGAACGGTGAGCAGCTGGATTCGCAACGCACCTGACTGCGGTAGCACGGCACGGGTACGAGGCCGCTTGCCCAAGGTGTCGGCGGCCATGGTGGAATTTGTGGATGAGGCGCAGGACTGAGACCCCGGCCCCGGTGGCGCTCAGCGCCAGCAGTCCTCCACCGTTCCCAGGGGCGATATGCCTTTCACGCCCAGGGCGTTCAGGGTGTAGTCGCCGCAGCGCCTGTCCGATGCCTGGCGGCCGGTGCGCGTGGCCTTGAGCGTGTAGCCGCCGTCATTGGCGGACGTGGCCATCGTCAGGGTGTAGTGGCCGTTCTCGGACTTGTCCCCCCAGGGCAGCCTGAGGTTGGCGACGGAGCTTGTGTAGCCGCCGTTCTGCGCCCGCCAGCGCTCCTGCCGGGCGGCGGCCTCGCCCAGCAGGCTTTGCGCTTCCACGCGCCGCGATCGCAGCACGTATTCCTGGTAGGAGGGGTAGGCGATCGCCGAAAGAATGGCGACCACCGCCACCGTGATCATCAGCTCGATCAGCGTGAATCCATGTAGCTTGCTGCGCACGCATTTCTCCTCGGGGGCCCGCAGGGCCAGCCAGACGGCCGGGGCCGGCAGGCCCCTTTGTGTTGTGGATGGCATGGCGGTCACGGGTTCGCGGGCTGGCGGCGCCAGCTCTGTCGCCCCCGGTCCACTCCGCTGTTGATATCGTCGCCCCCGGTCTTGACTGGGTCTCCCGCCCCGCTTGGCTTTCCGCTGGAGTCGAAGATCTTCGCGCCGCTGATGGTGGGCCTGCCCGGCCCCACCTCGCGGCCGTTGACCTGCTGGCCTGCCAGGTTGTCGGAGGCGTTGAAGATGCCGTCGCCGTTCACATCGAAGGCGACATAGTCGGTCTTGCCCCCGGTGTCGGGATCGATGGCGTAGATCGTGCTGGCCAGACCCGCGGAGCAGGGGTCGCCCAGCGGCGGCCGGATGGAGGTGAACACCAGTCCCCGCCCGTACAGGCTCATGTCGTAGACCAGTCTTTCTCCGTCGCGCGGCAGATCGACGTACCAGCCCCAGCTGTGCACATTGGAGTCGGCGGTGCTGGTGGCGTCCTTGTACCAGGTGACCGGGTTGGCCGACAGGGCGAACTTGCCCGGAAAGCCGCTCACCTGGGTGAACTGCTGGGCCTGCAGATCCCCGCGCCCCTTGCCGGCGGTAGGCAGCGGCTGCGGCGCAGTCGTGGCGGGTGTGCCGTAGCGATCCCAGATACCGAACACCGATTGCCGGCGCATGTCCAGCTTGTCGTCATCCGTCATGAAGCGGCCCGTGCCGAAGGCCACCACATCGCCCTTGCCGCTGGAGTGCCGCACCACGTAGGGCGCGGTGGTGATGGACAGCCGCTTGCCGCCGCTGCGTTCGGACTCGCGTGCCACAAAGAACAGTTGCGCATTCCATGAGCCGCTGGCACCGCTGGCCAGGTCCACGCGCCATACATTGCCCGCAAGATCACCGGCATAGGCCACGTCCACCTTGCCATCGCCGTTGTTGTCCACCACGGCGGCGCGCGACAGGCCGTTCTTCGGCGCAGGCAGCGCGCTCAGCTCTGCGGCCGTCATGCCTGCTGCGAAATCAAAGCGCCGGATGACCTCGCCACTGGAGACATCCAGCACAAACAGGCTGGACTCGCCGGAGGCGCTGTTCGACGCCTGGTAGCCATTGGACAGGAATACCACCCACCTGCCCTTGGACCGGCCGGCGTCGTTGAGCCGCGCAACGACGGGCGTTGGCATCGAGTAACCCATGCGTTCGTCCTGTTCAACGCCGAACTCCCACAGCAACCGGGGGGAGGTGGGGTCCGTGACGTCCAGCGCGAAGACCTGCCGCCCGCCCGCGCCCAGGCTGCCGACCAGCACCCTGTGCCAGGCGTTGCCGAAGTAGACATCGGAGACCACGGGCGTCCCGTCCACGAAGTAGCGGTGGGGAGCGCCGCCCGCGCCATACCGGGACGCCAGGACATTGAGCGAATTCTTCACCCCCGATGGAATGAAGGCGAACTCCTCCTTGCCAGATGCCGCGTCGAAGGCGTGCAGCATGCCGTCGTTGGCGCCCACATACAGCATCTCCTTGGCAGCCTGTTTCGCGGCAAAGGCGGCATAGGTGGTGCTGCCCTCCAGCTTGTCCGCAGCGGAGGCGCGGTACAGGCCGCCCTTGACCCGCACCAGCGAGGAATTGACGATGTCGCCCAGCACATTAGGCTTTCCGCTGGCCAGGGGCTTGCGCACGCGCAAGTCATCGCGCACCTCGCCACGCAGGAACTCGATGCGCTTTTTTGCCTGGCCATCGGCGGAGTTCGTGGCCGGGTCCGTGTTGAGCACGGCCAGCCAGGACGCATCGGAACGCTGCCCGCTGAGACTGGAGTACGTGAAAGGGCTCAGCGACACGGCACTGCCGGTCCTGCTGGGGTAGTAGATCTTGCGGTCATCGGCGGACCGCTCCGACAGGAGTTCCGCCGCGCTCCACACCAGCGTTCTGTCGCTGGTGGTGAGCTTCTCGCGGATGACATCGCCGCTCCAGTACTGGACCTCGAACGTGGTCCGGTACAGGTCGGCGCCTTCGCCCAGTGTCGCCGTGGGCATGTCCACGCTGACCGCCGTCACGGAACTGATGTTCTGCAGGATGTCGTTGAACGCCTTGGTCAATTGGTCCTTGAGCGTGCCGGCATTGGTCACCAGAAAATAGTTGTCCGGATCTCCCGTGATCTTGGAGGGGTCGCGGTCCGGCACGCCGTACTTGGCGGCATACCACAGCGGTCCCTTCAGGAAGCTGCCCGCGTCGGTCGCATTGCCGGGAGTGAAGCTGCGGGTGGCCGTGAGCCCCAGGTTCGAGCATTCCGTGCGCTGCTGGGCCGAGATGCTGCCCCGGCAGTAGCCCGGATCGCGATTGGGGGGCGTGTTGTAGGCGTAGTAGGCCGAGGCGGTGTCCTTGTCACGCACCTCCAGGTACATGCCGTCCTTGGTGGTGCCCGAGATCACATAGCCCATGTGCTGCCCCAGGCCGCCAGCGGCGTATTCGGACACCATGTCGATCTTCACCGTGCCATCGGCCTGCAGCGCGATCGTGTAGCGCGCGATGGCGTCCATGTCATGGTCGGCGCCCTGCTCCACGTCCTCGTAGTTGATGCGGAACTCCGCATAGGGCCGCCCGCCATTGACCGAGGCATCGATGTCCGCCTTGCCCGTGTTGGCAATGTTGACCACGTAGTAGTCGACGATCTGGTTGGTCGGCGTGAAGACCGCATTGTTCACGGTGCTGCCACCGGCACTGCCGGAGACGGTCTTGGCAAACGGCGCAATGGTCACAAAGCGCTTGCCGCCGATCGGAAAGCGTATTTCCGGCAGCGGTGACGCAATGGCCACGGAGTAGGTTCTCAGCGCATTCTTGCCCTGGCTGTTGCCGAAGATGGCATTCCTGGCGCCGAAACGGGCCACGCCTGCGGCATAGTAGGTGCCTTCCTTGCTGGGCTCCTCGGGAGACAGGCCGCGCGCCCATGACAGGTCTGCAATGGTCTTGACCGAAGGAGCCTGGTCGGCATTGGCCGATGTTGACTGGCCGATGAAGAAGTTCTTCCCGTCTATGCGCTCGGCCGAGCCGATGGCCGCCACCTCGTCTGAGACATTGAAGCCATTGAGGGCGCTGGCGCCGACGCTCGCGTAGCGGCTGCCGGGCAGCTTGCCGTCGTAGGAGGGATTGATGTCGCTGAGCACCGTCATGACGGGACGGGAGCAGTACTGGTAGCCGCCCCCGCCTTCGGCCTTGGCCCTGTAGGGCGTTTCCCAGGCGGGCTTGGACAGACCCAGGGACGCATCCTTGGAGGAGCCGCCGGCGTAGTCATAGATGCCGAGGGCCTGGGATGCGCCGCCGAAATAGCGCATGGTCTCGAACATCATCTCGCTGATGGGATTGCCCCACATGGCGCACTTCGAAGGCTTGTCCAGCGAACTGATGGGGCCGGACGTGATCCAGCCGCATTCCACGTATTTGCCGCCGGTGTAGCCGATCAGCCGCTGGCGGTCTATGTTGGCGACCACGCCATTGACACCCGTCTTGAACTGGCCCGTCTGAGGGTCGACTTCCTCTGCGAAATTGCCGATATTGCGACGCAGCACGCCGCCGGCGATGTTTTTCTCGTACGAGCCTGTGAGCAGGCCGAAGTACATCTTCCCGTTCTCCCCGAAGTCGTGCAGCAGCCCCGTGGGCTTGTAGACGGTCTTGCCGCCGTTGGGATAGGCCTTGCAGCTGGCCTCGAGCAACTGGACATTGCTGCTGGAGCAGGCCTCCACAAGCAGGTTGTAGTCGGTGATCCTGCTGCTGGCCCGCGCGCACGAATTGCCGCCTGCACAGTTGCTCTGCCCTGCAAAGCCCTCCTGGGACACCCAGTCCCAGATCTGGAACGAGGAGTCATTGAGCACGCGCAACTGGGTGACGGCGTCAGTGGTCTCCTTCAGCGTGGTGACGGCAAACAGATGGCGCGTGCCGACCGCCGGCGGGCGCAGCGGCGCATAGTCCGAAATGCTGTAGACCTTGGCATCCCGCGCAGGGTCATAGGCCTTGCCCCAGCTGTGCGCATCCCTGGGAATGTAGGCGGTCTGCAAAACGGTGCGCGAAGCCGTGTCCTCCGCACGCATGCCGCCATAGAGCACGCGGCGTATGGCGTCCATGCGCGATGTGCCCAGATAGTTCAGGAAGTCGCCGCTCCAGTGGTTCGAGCACTTTTTCCTGTTGCTTCCGGTCGCTGCCTGCGAGGGCACGAAAACACCCTTGGAATAGCTGTAGCAGACGTTGTTGTTGAAGTAGCCGTAGTAGTCGATCTGGTCCGGCTTGTACCCGACATCGATCACACCGTCGCCGTTGAGGTCGGAGGCATCGTTGTAGGCCTCGTAGTACAGCTTGTGGTCACGCCCCATCACCAGCATGTTCAAGGGCGCCAACGCCTGGTTCACGAACAGCGGCATCTGGGACAGCACGGTGTCCGCGCGCCCCTGGGCATGCGCCGGCGTACTGGCCAGTGCCAATGCGCACGTCCACAGCGCCAGGGCTGGCCACGCGCGTGCCCGGCCCTGGCGCCCCCTCGGGCCATGCCTGGTCTTCCAACTTGCAATGCGAGCCATTGAAGCTCCCTCCCCTGCTTACTTTATGAACATGTTGACGCTGGACCGCAGGCACAGCGCATGCGCTCCGCAGGCCTGGGCCTGCGTCTTTTCCGTGGCCTGGGCATTGACCTCATAAAAGTCCGTGCAGCCGGTGGCGGGTGCATCCAGCGCGGACGTCGCACTACCCGACTTGGGACAGGCGGTCGTGATGTATCGGGGATACCAGTACCCATCGGGCTGCTGAAACCCGGCCGCCTTGGCCTTGGTCGTCCGAAAATCCGTACCGAGCCCGATGGAGTCCGTACGCACATCGGATACCGAGCAGGGAATGCCGCTGCCCTCGGCCACCGGAGTGCTGGCGCCATTGCAAGGCTTGAGTGCGACGGCATGCTCCAGCAGCTTGCGCTCGCCTTCTCGCAACGTGCCATCCGCGGTTTCATACAGCCGCTGGCTATCCACCATGTTGGCTGCGATGCGTGCCTCCAGCGTGGCCACGCGCATGCCGACCACCGCCAGCAGCAACACCAGCAGCAGCATGATCATGGACACCAGCAAGGCATTGCCGCGCTGGCGCCCGTGCAGGACACAGGACATGCAGCGGCGGCTCCGGGCTCCGATCAGCGCGGTCATGGCATCAGATTCCTCAGGGTGAGCGTGCCGGTGGCCAGTTGCAGCAGGGAGCCGGCATTCGCATCGCATCGGGCCCGGGCGCCGCCCAGTTGCGCCCAACGCTCGCAGACGGTGGAGGTCATGCCCTGCGTCACCTTGCCGGAGCTTTCCAGCAAGAGGGCAAGGCGCAGGGAACGGATGGCTTCCTGCGTCCCGGGCAACGTGGCCGTGAAGGCATCGACCCTGCGTATCGCGCCGGGCGCTGTCTGCCGATCGATGCCGAACTCGAAATGCACCGCCCGCACGCCATCGGCGAGCGGCACAACCTCCTGCGCGGCCCGGCAGACCAGCACACCACTTTCGACGGTGTATTTCTCCGCGAACATGCCGGTCGCCGGCGCCGGAGCGTCATAGGGGCCGGCGGCCCCCAGGTTCGCCGGCGTGCCCGCACAGTCGGTTTCCGCAGCGTCCCGGGGCTGGAAGCGAAGGCAGATGGTCTGCGCGTCAGCCGCATAGAGCGCCTGTCCCTGGGCGAACTGGCAGCCGTTGGGATGGGGCGAGGAATCGGCAGGAAATGCGTCGAACATCGCCTGCGAAGGGTCTCTCCTGTAGCCTGCCTTGGAGAACTCGGAGTCCAGCACGGCCAGCGCCAGCCGGCTGTTGCCGAGGTTCTCGCTCTGCCCCACGCGAAAACCGAAGCTCGACAGCCCCTGCATGTAGATGGTGGTGGCAATCAGCACGAGGAACAGGCCGATGGCCAGCGCCACCAGAATCTCCACCAGGGACAGGCCCGCCTGGGACGACATGCGCATGCGGCACGCCCGTGCGCCCGGCCCGCGCTCAAAGCCGCGACCGCAGCGTGAATGTGCAAAATTCATTGTCGCTTCCATCCAGACATTGGCCTTTCTTGACCGGCCAGGCCACCGTCACGGACACCAGGCCATCGGCATCGGCGCTCACGGCGAAGGAGGTGTCGATGCGGTCCTCGGTGAGATCGGGCACCAGCTTGCGGGCCCGCTCGCCCCAGCAGGCCAGGCGCTGCGCCCGCGGCTGCGGCAAAGGCTGGCAGGCCGCGGGTGCCGCGGGCATCGCGGCACCCTCCAGCTTCTGGTAGCCGCCCAGTTCCGCCACGGGCGCGCCCTTCGCGTCCAGGACCGTGGCCGTGTCCCCCCGCAGGGTCTCCAGCAGTTCGGAAGCCAGCATGGATGCCATCTGGCGACGCTCGGTATCCACGGTGTATTCAATGGCACGCACATGGATGCGCACGGCGCCCAGCAGCCCCACGGCCACCAGCAGCACGGCGACGAGTACCTCGATAAGGCCTGCGCCGCGTTGCCTGCGAGAAGGAAAAGGAATGGACATGTGGCAGACCCGTTGCACGCGCATCAGCAACTGCCGCCGGCAGGCAGCCGCTGCTGGCGCACAAGCCCGGCGCGAGTCACTCTCAGGCATTGCATGCGCGTGGCATGGTGAGCCGTGACGGTCAGCGTGTACAGCGTGCTGGCGCCGGAGAACTGCCTGGCGGTCCCCGTGGTTTCGAACAGGACACCCTGGGAAGAATCACCGGAGGGCGAGACGGTCACGGCATCAGGCACCCGGGCCTCGCGCACCAGTTGCCCGCCCGACTTGGCGGACCATGTCTGCCCCGCGCCCACGAAGCTGCTTTCCACCCGTTTGTAGACCGCTTCGGAGCGAGCCAGCTGCAGCAACGACTGCAACTCGAGCGCAGCCGAGCTGACGCGCTGGTTGGCTATTTGAGCGATGAAGGAAGGAGCGGCCAGAGCGGCCAGAATCGCGACCAGCGCCACCACCACCATCATCTCGATGAGGGTGAAGCCACGGGGCCATTGCCACGTGCCGCCTGGACAGCCGTTGCGCGTGTAACCGGGGTTTTTCATGCAAGCGTGCTTCTCGTTGCCGGGGAACCATGCGACAGGCCTGCAAGCCCTGCGCCATTGCTCTTGATTGATGTTTGCAATCGTAATGCAAAGGCAATTTGGAACACCTATTGACACAGGTTATGGGACAAATATAGGACTTGTCTTATAAAAACCTGCGCAAAGCGCAACACCCCATCCAGCAAGCCCGGCCCGCCGTCCGTGCACGCAAGCTCGGCGGGACGGCCCGCGCAACGGGCATGGCATGGCCACGGTGGCGATACGGCAGGTCCCGAAGTCAGGCAGGCAGGCCTCGCACCAAGCGCCTGAAAATCCACCGCAGCATGCGCGGCCGCAATCCAGCCGCAGCGCAATTGGCCATGCGAATATCCCGTCTGCTTCCAGCCCGAGGAAGATAAAGTTTGCGCCCAAAGCAAAAATCCCCAGTGCATTTCTGCACTGGGGATTTTCTTGTTTGGGGTGGCTGATGGGGCTCGAACCCACGACAACAGGAATCACAATCCTGGACTCTACCAACTGAGCTACAGCCACCGTTGAAGCATTCGATTATATGCCAAAAACCAGCAGACAAATGCTTTGGAACAGGCGTTGCGTGACGGATCGGGTGCAGCAGGAACAACGGCGCATCGGGGGAAGCGGGCAAGGGGCAGGATGGCGCCATCCTCCATGCAGCCACAGCCGGCAGGGACCTTGTCCGGCGCACCTGAAGCTGCCGGGCACAAGCAGTCCCCCTGCCGCCCAAAGCAAAAATCCCCAGAGCATTTCTGCTCTGGGGATTTTTTTTATTTGGGGTGGCTGATGGGGCTCGAACCCACGACAACAGGAATCACAATCCTGGACTCTACCAACTGAGCTACAGCCACCGTAGAAGAACGCTATTCTATTCCAAAAAACTGCTTGATTTCTGAAATTTCTGTTTTTCTAGAAATTTCCCTCATCAGGGGCGCGGGACCTTGATCTGCACCTTGAACTGTTTCTTGAGAAGCTCGTAGTATGCCATAGCTTCCGCCACGGCCGAGCTTCGCAGGAAGTCCTGCTTCTGCGCGGCAGCCGCCTGCGCATCATCGGCCGGACGCTCGACGATGCGGTTGATCTTGACCACGGCATAGCCTTGCGCGCCCAGGTCAACACCCGTCCACGCAGGCAGCTGGGCCGTGGGCGCACGCAGGGCAGCGTCCACCACTTCGCGCGACTGGCCTTCGGGCTGGTCACGGCTGATCACCTTGGCTGCGGGCAATTGCGCCGCGTCAGGCTTGGCCTTCCATGCGGCGAGCTTGGCTTCGCCATCGGCCTTGGCCAGTTCGGCGGATTTTTGCGCCACATACAGGGTGCGCAGCTTGTCGCCGACCTCGGCCATGGGCAGCGTGCGGGCAGGCGTGTACTCCACCACGCGGCCGGCCACCAACTGGTTGGAACCCAGCTCCACCGCATCGGTGTTGCGCTTGTTGTTGAGCGAATCGCTGGAGAACAGCGCCTCCAGGAAACGGGGATTGGCCAGGGGGCCCTTGACGTTGGGGCCGGGCTGGCGCGTCACATGGTCTGCCTTTTGCACGGTGAGCTTGAACTTCTCGGCCACGGGCTGCAGGCTGTCCGACTGCTCGTAGACCGCGTTGGAGAAGCCTTCCGCCAGTTCGGCGAACTTGCGCTGCGCCTGCTGCTGCTTGAGTTCGGCCTCCAGCTTGGGACGCATCTGCTCGAAGCTCGGTGCCTTGGGCTTCTTGATGTCCACCAGCGAGATGATGTGGTAGCCGAAGTCGCTGTGCACCACGTCGCTGATGTCGCCGACCTTCATGCCGAAGGCTGCGTCCTCGAACGGCTTGACCATGGCACCACGGCCGAAGTAGCCCAGGTCGCCACCCGATGCAGCGGAGCCGCCGTCCTGCGAGTTGGCCTTGGCCAGCTCGGCGAAGCGCTTGGGGTCCTTGCGCAGCTCGGCCAGCAATTCCTCGGCCTTGGCCTTGGCTTTCTCCTGCTCTGCCGCGGGGGCATCCTTGGATGCGTTGATCAGGATGTGGCTGGCGCGGCGCTCCTCGGGACCGGCCAGGCGCTCGGCGTTCTGGTTGTAGTAGGAACGCACATCGTCTTCGCTCAGCGTGATGCCGGCCTCGATGCTGGGCACATCCAGCAGCAGGTATTCCACCTTGGCCTGCTCCAGTTGCTGGAACTGGCTGGTGTGGGCGTCGTAGTAGGCCTTGAGGTCGGCCTCGGTGGGCTGGACCTTGCTGGCGTAGGCGCTGGCTTCGAAGCGTGCCACCTGCACTTCGCGGCGCTGGTACAACGCATCGATGGCCTGCTTGACCTGGGCGTCGGTCGCAAAGGCCGTGCCCGTGACGCCACCCATCACCTGGTTCATGGACAGTTCGCGGCGCAGATTGGCCTCGAAGCCCTCAGGCGTCAGGCCCTGCGATCCGACCAGGGCGCGGTAGGCTTCGGCATCCATGGAGCCATCCGGCTTCTTGAGCGCGGCAATCGCGGGGATTTCCTGCAGCGTGCGCACCAGCTGTGCATCCGATGCGGCCAGGTGCATCTTCTGCACGGCAGCGGCCAGCACCTGGTCACGCACCATCTTCTCCAGCGTGGCGTAGCGCGCCTGCGGCGAATCCAGCAGCTTGGGGTCGACGTTGGGGTTCTCGGCGCGCAGGCGGTCGCTTTCCATGCGGTGCGCGTTCTCCCAGTCGGCCTGTTTGATCTCATGTCCATCCACACGCGCGACGATCACGCTGGATTCGGTGAAGTAGTTCTGGTTGACCCCCACGAAGATGAACGAGGGAATGATCAGCAAGAACAACAAGATCATCACGAACTTGGAATGCTTGCGGATGGATTCGAACATGGTCTGTCTTTCAGTGGCAGAAATAGAAAAGGCGAACTTTCGTTCGCCTTTTGTTCTTGGTGGGTGCTGACGGGGTCGAACCGCCGACCTACGCCTTGTAAGGGAAAATTCCACCGTTACAAATCAATAGCTTACAGCGTCTACCAACTTCGCCCCACCAACTTTAAGGAGTCGAAGCGAAACATTCTACTTTCTTCCGCGCATCAGCCTCTCGCTTCGCCGGGTCATATACGCCACAGCGCGGGAACGCGCTGACTTGAGGGAATCTCCGATTACTGTATATTTATACAGCATAAGGAATTCGGCCATGCCCCACCTCATTACCCCCACCAGCCCCATCGCAGCCACGATGCCGTCGATGCCACTGCCGGCCCCTGACAGCCCGGTACGCGCTGGCTTTCCAAGCCCGGCAGAAGACTTTAGCTGTGCCCGCATCGACTTGGCCAAGATCATGGTCAAGCACCCCCAGTGCACATTTCTCTTGCGAGTGCGCGGCGACTCAATGACGGGCGCGGGAATCTTTGACGGAGATTTGTTGGTGGTTGACAAGTACCTGCGGCCGCAGCACGGCGACATTGTGGTTGCCGAGGTCGATGGAGATTTCACCTGCAAGCGGCTGTGGTCCAGGTTCGACCAGGTGATGCTGCGTCCCGAGAACCCCACGTATCCCGACATCCGGGCAAAAGAAGGCCAACAGCTGGAGATCTGGGGCGTGGTGACGTGTGCCGTCAAGTCGTTCCGCACATTGTGAGATCAGGTCATGTTCGCACTGCTGGACGGCAACAATTTTTACGTGAGCTGCGAGCGCGTGTTTCGACCTTCGCTCAAGGGCCAGCCGGTGATTGTGCTCAGCAACAACGACGGCTGCGCCATCGCCCGATCCGAAGAAGCCAAGGCGCTGGGCATCAAGATGGGCGAGCCCTTCTTCCAAGTCAAGCATCGGGTCCACCAGGGGCTTGTCGCGCTGTCTGCGAACTTCGCCCTGTACGGCGACATGAGTGACCGAATGATGTCTCTCGCTGCCGGCCTCGGCCCAGAGCAAGAGATTTACAGCATCGATGAGTGCTTCATAGGCCTGGCCGGCGTGAGCGACGTGACGCGCCGATCCTGGGCAATCCGTGACCGCATCTTGCGTGGCGTCGGCATCCCCACGTGCATCGGCATCGGACCCACAAAGACTCTGGCCAAGCTCGCCAATCATGTGGCCAAAGACGCGGAGCGCAAGCCCGGCAGCTACCCTGCCTCACTGGCCCAGGTATGCAACCTCACCGAGCTTTCGCCAGCACAGCTGCAGTCGCTGCTGGAAAGCGTGCCCGTGGGCGACGTCTGGGGCGTGGGGCGCCGAATCAAGATGCGCCTGCTGGATCACAAAATCTTCACGGCTTGGGATCTAGCCCGCGCGCCACAGCCGCAGCTGCGCGCCCACTTTGGCGTGGTGCTGGAGCGCACAGCGCGCGAGTTGCAGGGCATGCCCTGCCTGGGGCTGGAGCATGAGCCACCACCAAAGCAGCAGATTGCCTGCACGCGATCTTTCGGCCGCCCGGTCAGCGACCTGGCGCCGCTGGTCGAGGCTGTCTCCGCCTTTGCCCAGCGCGCGGCAGAAAAGCTGCGCACACAAGACCACAGGGCCGGCGCCGTGCATGTGTTCGCGCACACGAGCCCATTCCGGGATGGCCCACGTTTTGCCCGCAGCACCACGGTCCAGCTCCCCCAGCCCAGCAGTGACACCGCCTTGCTGGTGCGCGCTGCAGCGCGCGGGATCGCCAAGATCTACGAGCCCGGCTATCAGCTGTCGAAGGCTGGCGTGATGCTGCTGGATCTGTCCCCCGTGGCAGTGCAGCAAGCCTCATTGCTCGATGAGCCCAACGACTATGCGCGCGACCACAGCCCCCTTATGGAGGCCATGGACCGGCTCAACGAGCGCTATGGCAAGGGCACCGTGGGCATAGCCAGCGCGCTGCAGGAGTCGGGCTGGGGCATGCGCCAGGACCGCCGGACACCGCGCTACACGACAGAGCTGGACGACATCCCCATTGCACGCACGTAACCCCAGGAGACCCCATGAAAATGCCTCTTGAAGTTGAGCTGTACCCCACCCTGCTGACCATGCCCCGATGGTTTGGCACACCCGAGGTCCAGATCCTGCCAGGCCGTCCAGAGCACTACTTCATTGATGAGATCGAGCCCGGGTGGTTTGCCGTCACGGATCTTGACGGGGACCGCATCTACTGCGGGCTTGGCCCGGTATCTGTCGAGAGTTCGCCAGCACCTTTCTGAAAAGACAAAGCCCGCTCGCAGCGGGCTTTTTGTTGGTCAGGCAGCTGCCTTGCGCTCCTGGCGCCACCAGGGTGGTGTGAGCAGTGCATTCGGCGAGGCCAGCACAAGGGCCTTGGCGGCCGCTGTGAGCGCCTGGTGCCGCTCCATTTCGCCGAAGGTCAGGCCGCGCCGCTCCATTTCCTGCCGCCTGGCTGCAATGCACTCGCGGGCCTTGCCCTCTGCCTCGGCCAAGGGGTGGGCGGTGACCCATTCGCCGCGCTCAGGGTGGTAGAGGTAGGCATAGGCCACGCCGGCATCGTCATCAAAATGTAACTGCACCTCGTGGCCGCCTACGGCCGCACCGGGGCTCAGGTAGCGCATCTGCGGCATCCCCCCAAAGCTGGTGATACGGGCGGCCGGGCGGCGAGCATTTAATTCTTTGATGAGCTGGCTTGCTGCGTTCATGACGGTTCTCTTTCGTTCGTTGCCGCTGCCATGGATGCTCCGGCCTTGCGTTGATCCAGAGTTGATGCGGCGCCACCCCTGAGCATGACCAGCTGGCCGGTGCGCAGGTTGCGCGCCAGCGCGCCGATTTCATGGTCCCGCTGGACGGTCCCCAGCATTTCCCAGCCAGGCAGCTCGATATGCTGATACAGCCGCCAGGGACCGCCTGGCGTGACGATCAGGCGGCTCCGGGGGCTCATGCGGACAGCTCATCCGCCTGCAGGCGGCGATAGGCGTCTGCAGGCGATTCGGCATCGGTCCACAGCGTAGCGCCGTTGCTGCCGTTGCCCACGTAGACCAGGCCGGCCCGGTTGTGCTCAGCGTTCCACAGCACCTGCCACACGCCATCGGCGTCATCAGCGGCCACCTCGTGCAGCTCCCAGCCTTGCGTGGCGCCTTCGAGGTCGGCCAGCAGGTTGGCATCGAGTTCGGTGATTTCGATCTTGCGCATTGGGAATCCTTTTATGGTTTGCCCCTCATTGACGGGAGGCGCCGCTGGCGGCGGTGTGCTGCCATGGGAAGAATATTAATGCGCAATCATTGCGCAGTCAACGCCTTTTTTCAGAAGCCACTCAAGCCGCGTTTGCGCGCTCCACTTCCCAGCCCAGGCAGGCCAGGGCCACGGTGCGGGGCACGGGCTTTTCGCCTGTCAGGTAGTACAGCAGCATGCGACGCGAGATACCCAGGGCCTCGGCTGCAGCGGTCTGCGTGAGGCCATTGCGCTGAATCCATTCCGTGATTTCTTCGGCCGTGTGGGCGGTGGGTGGTTTGGCTGTCATGCGTGGATTGTATGCGCAACTGTTGCGCAATCGAACTTGCTGAGCGCAAGCCTAAGGCGCAGCCAGCAGCGGCACCCCGCAGCACTACTGCACCGCTTCTATCATCGCGCGGCCGGCGTCATAGGCCCGCTCGCAGGCGCCACCTCTGCCCCGGGCATCGTCAGCAATGCGCGCCAGCGCTCCCGCTCGCTCGTCAGCGCGGCGCTGCAACTCGGCAAACAGATCGAGGGCGCCGGTGTCTGGCGCGCACTGTCCGGCAGCGGCGCGAGCCTGGGCGGCGGCACGGTGGGCGGTGATGTAGTTGGCGAGGTCGCCGCGCAGCCGGCCAGCAGCAGCGCGGGCAGCGTCAGCGTCAGCTGCAGAGCGCGCCAGCACCTGCCGGGCCTGGGTGTCGATGTTGTGCAGGTCGTCACGGTTCTTGTCCTCCAGCTTGCGGTATTTCTCAGATGCTTGGCGCGCGGCCGTCGCCGATGCCTCCCGCTCGCCGGCCAGTTCGGCGCGGGCCAGGGCCGCATCGCGCTCAGCGCCCAACCGTGCCATGGCCTGCCAGGCCAGCAGAGCCGCCAGGACCAGGGCCAGCGTCTGCCACGCATAGGCCTTGAGACCGGCGATCACGGCGCCGCCTTTGCCGCGACCAGCGCCGCGCTGAAATGCCCGTCCCTGCCCCACTGCGCGCACAGCTCGCGGGTCGCATCACGGCGATCAACAAGCCCTGGCAGCCGCGTGGGCACACCGTTCACGGTGCCGTAGACCCATCGAGGCATCTGCAGGCATGCAGCATCGAGTTGCCCGGCGTTCGCCAGCCGCATAACCGTTGTGTCAGGTGCGAGCGCCGAGGGCACGTTGTAGGCCATGTCTATAAAGCTGGCCTGCACCCAGAGGTTGTAGCTGTCCCAGTGCCGCAGCGCCCGACGCGCCAAGCGCTCGGCCTCGCGGTATTTGGGTCGCTCCAGGCGCTCGCAGTCCTCGGGACTGTAGTAACGCCCCGCCACAACTTCGGGGCCTGTGACGCCCGCGCAGACGGTCAGCGGCTGCCCCTTGCCCAGGCGGTCGATGTAGGGCGTGCCAATGTGCCGGCCGCTACTTTCGTAGTGCAGCCCGATCTCACGGGCCAGCGTCACAGCGGGGCTAGGCCCGAGCTCCTGCGTGGCGACATAGCCGCCGGCAGCGGTGGCCGCCAAGCCCGCTGCCGTGGCCAGGAGCCGATTGCGAAGTGCCTCGTTCATCGACCACCTCCGCCCACCATCAAAGCCTTCCAGAACGCGATGCCGGCCGTGCCCAGCATCACGATGTAGGTGATGGGTTTTGCCGCCTTGCCGATCCAGTTGAGCACCTTGAAGGCGCCCTGTGCAGCCGCGAAAAATTCCACCATTTCAGCCGTGTTCGCACGCACTGTTTCGGTGGCCTCGGTGTTCGCGCGCAGATCCGCCTCGATGCGCGTCATGCGAGCGTCGCCCTCATCAAGACGTGCATTGATGGTGCGAGCTGTGTTGACGCTGATAGCGTCGCCGTAGTCGTCTTGCATAGGCACCTCACGGCAGTTCATGCGGCTGAATCGGAGCATCAAGGATCGCCGTCGGATCGATGGCGTGCCCAGCCGCCTGCAAGATCGCAAGTCCTGCAGGCAGGTCTGGGTTGTCGAGGTCAATATATTTGCGCACGCTCGCGTCCATCACCACAGCTCTGCAGTTGTCGTCTGGGTCACGCAGGATCGCCCACTTCATTGGACCGAAGCGATCAAAGAACGCGCCCACGCTGATGTGGCGCACAGGCGCGGGCTGCGGCCCGGGGTCAGGCGCTGGGGGCGCAGCGAACGCCTGGCCGTCCCAGGTCCAGCCGGCGCCGACAGTCTCTGGCGCGGGCTCGACGTGGTCCCAGTGCGCGCGGATCGTCTCCACGAAATCAGCGTCTGCAACGATGACTTGCTCGACGCGGCCGCTCTTGATGAGTGCAAAGTTATTGCTCATACGTACCACCAGATCAGAACCTCGCCGGCCGCACCGGCAGATGCATTCGCATTGTTGTAGCCACCACCGCCGCCACCGCCACCGCTGTTTGCGCGCGCCGCTGTAGCAGCGGTGGCGCCAGTGCCGCCATTGGCGCCGCCGCTCACACCGTTGCCCCCGGGCGACGCAGCGCCAGAGCCACCGCCCGCCCCGCCGCCACCACCCAGGCCGTAAAGGCCGACAGCTCCATGCGATGAGTCGGTCATTGCCCCAGCCGCCCCGCGCGCACCGGCGCCGCCATAGCTGCCTGCGCCGCCCAGCGAAAAGCTAGACCCCATCACCGTCGCTGCCACCGCAGAGGCTGCTGCGCCGCCTCCGCCGCCACCGTGGTTTGCGCCCGCCCCGCCGCCACCGCTTGCGCCCGGCAGGCCGGGAGCAAAGGCGCCCGATGTGCTGCTTCCAGATCCGCCGCCACCACCAGGCGCAACAAGAGACCCGACGGATGTCTGGGACCCATTGCCCCCCATGCCCCAGGAAGCAGCAGCAGGACCACCCGCACCGATGACGATTGAGATGGCTGCAAGAATCGTGGTCAGTTCAACGATCACCGCACCGCCGCCTCCACCGCCACCACAGCCGGACAGTTGATTGCCACCACCGCCGCCGCCGCCGGTCATACGCACAAAGCACTGCCCACCGTTGCCGATGAGGTCGGTCGGTGGCGTCCAGGTTGTGCTCGTCGTGTGGCGGACATAGCGCAGCTTGCCGCCGCCACCGCCAAAAAATTCTGAGAACGTGCTCATCCCACCACCTCCATAAATCCATCCGTCGCGTTGACCAACATGCACACAGCCGTATCGTTTTGCGAGAGGAGCTGCATCACGCCGGGGCTACGGCCCTTGCATTTGTTGGTTTGCCAGTTGATGTTTGCGTTGCCGATGCCGCGCGACATGCCGAAGCCGAAGAGCTGGCCCGCGCTGAAATTCGTGGGCAGCGTGAGCGTGATGCCAGCGACGGCGAAGACATAAAACACACCCGGCACGGCGTTGGTGTTTGCAGTGATCACCTGAGTCGTCATGGATGCCGGGGCACCAGGCGCGGCCACGCCAATCACCCAGTCCGCCTTTGCCACTCCTGCAAACTTGTCAACTCCAATGACCAGAGCACCCGTCGCGGCGTCGTAGCTCTGCACATAGCCGCTCATCGATGTGGCAGGGTCACTGGTGGACGTGGCCACAAGGTACATGCCTGCCACGAAAGAGCGAGAAGGCTGTATCGCAAAGCTCTTTGCGCCGGCGCCAGGCGTCACACTCGTGCTGCTGCTGCCTTTGAGCTGGCCGCTTGCAAAGACTTCGGCTTGATCGCGGTAGGCCTTGGAGGCGTCGCGGGCAGCTTCAGATGCGTTCTTCGCAATGACCGAGGCATCGCGCGCCGCCTCTGAGGTACCCCTCGCCGAGACGGAGAGGTCGCGGGCTGCCTCCGATGCGCCTTTTGCCGCTACAGCGAGATCGCGCGCAACTTCAGATGCGTTCTTCGCAATGACGGAGGCATCGCGAGCAGACTCCGATGCACCCTTCGCAATCACGGCGGCATCGCGCGCCGCTTCAGCCTGCTGCCTGGACCCATCACCCAGCACAGCGTAAGCACGCGAAGCCAATGCGCATTCACGCGCAGCCGCAGCAATGGCATTGAGCCCAGACACGACGCCAGGCATCCCCGTCCCAACCGCATATGCCATCTGATTGAAATTGGGCGCTCCCAAAGCTGGATACGGCGGAACAACCGGCGCAGCCGGAATATCAGGTATAAAAATTTCAGTCATACATTCCCCTTTATTTGCAAATCAACTTGCGCTTCGTTCCATTCGGTAGAACGAACTGTCCCTGTCACTTTTCCAACGGTCGCAAGATGCCCATACTTTGGCAAATCGCTCACTTCAACAGCAACCGCTTTTCCCAGAATTTGGTCCAACAAGGATTTAGCTTCAGGCGCTTGAACAGCATCTATCACGCAAGACAGATTGATGTTTGTTGCCAACCTCCCCGGCACCTCCACATAAGTTCCATCTTTTTTGTCTTCCACATACGAATAATCCCGAGTGCTCGCCTCCACCCCGTACTGCGCAGCCCCCATCTCGTCTCTTCCAGGAAATAGCAGTCGCTTCCAATTCCCCACACTGATGTAGCCCACAGCCGCCTCTACATCTGGATCATTACGGGATATCGTGATTTCCACTTCAATATCCGGGTGAATAGGCAGGTTCTTCAGGGTGTAGTAAGTTCCTCGTTGCAACTCACCAAAAAGGTATTCCCACTCTCCGAATGCCTGCTGCCATAAATCAATCTCTATCGGCGGCATTAGATCCACGCCGTCAGCTCGCACTTTCATTCGAAGAGAATCAGCCTCGATTCCATAAATAGCGACGCCGTTGATAAATCCAGGCTTCAGAACGTAAGTAAATGAACCTTTTCGCTTTGCCCGCGTGAATAGATATTTGTCGAATGGAGCCATACGGTTACTGGGCGAATTCTCATCCTTCTCCCAATAGCCTGCCGCTGTTGCACTACCAGGCTCCACTGAATTTATGGGAGAACCTGTAATAGCCTGAACGCACTCATACGAATAGCCCTTCCAGACCCTACGATCCTTCACCACATAATCAGTCCCTGAGATCCACGCAACTTCACCGATAGCAGAGTCAACCTCGGGAATAGTCGTCCCAGCACCAAACATGCCAGGTGTGATTGCTTTTGGCAAAAGGATGTTCATGAGCGGACCCCGCTGCCAGTACGCATAATCTGTCCCCCACCCGTCACGGTGTCAAACTGCTGCGTAAATTCTGGCAGTTTGGCAGTATTGTTGGCCGTCTTGGCCATATGCATTTCAAGTCTCTCCAGACGCCGCTCCAGCCTGTCAATGGACGCAGCTAATGCACCATAATCGGAGCCACCGGAATTACCAGCAATTGCCCTTCCAAGCTGTTCCTGATTCCAGTATCTCGCCGGCCCAGAAGCCTCAATCTCCCAACCACGCTCACCGACCAGGCGCAATCCCCCAGAATGCAATCCACCGTCGGCGAATCGAGGGATTCCATTTCTATCCAACGCCGCAATCACATCACTCTCTGAGAATCCATAGAGATATGCGAGGTCGCTTGCAGTGCCGCCCGCGTTACGGATAGCATTGGCAAGGCCTACAAAATCGCCAGTTCCGTCATAGGAGTGGAAGAGTCCGGACAAGCCATCCAGCTTTTTCTCTTGCTCGGAATTTGCGTGCTCGTAGATAACCGCGCCGCCTGAAAGTATCGCAGTAGGCTTTTTATATTTTGAATCGACGGTAGAAAACCCGCCTCCCCCGCTTCCCCAACTGGGACCGGTTGCACCGCCCTTGCCACCACCCGGCTTCGTTGGATCATCAGTTTTAAACAGCTCTGCAATCAGGCGCTCAAAATATGCCTGCACTGTTTCAGTAAGTTCAACCGTGCCGTTCACGAGTTCTTCCGCACGCTTGTTCAGCGTGTCCAATCCCTCAATCTGCGCCTGCAGGGCCTTGAGAGATCGCTCCTCGATGCTCAGCTGCGACTCGCCCAGCGCTCCAAGCTCCGAGAACTTGCCCGCCCACACCAGGGCATCGCGTCGGCGCTCGAAGTCGGTGGCGTAGACGCCGGATGCGAGACCGGCCCGGGTTGCCTGCACGGCCCCGCCAATGTCGGTGTATTCGGAAAGCTTGCGCCCCGACCTCACGCCATCCAGAGCCTGCTCGATGTAGACCATGCCCCGGGCGGCAGCGAGCTGCGCCGTGGAATCGACGGTGCCGTAAAGCTCCTCGGCTGCGCTCTTGAGCACGCCCACCGATGAGGCAATGGCATTGATGGTCTCCTGCACCACAGAAACGCGCTGCTGCAGTGCTTCGCGGTCTCGGTCCACTGCGCGGCGGAACAGGTCATATGCGGCGGCCTGGGCGGCCTTCTCGTCCTCGATAGCCCAGATGCGTTCCTGCAGGGCGCGATTGCTCGGGTCCAGGGCAGCCAGCTCGCGGCGGCGCAGCTCGGCCGAGTTGCCCTGCAGTTCCAGCAGCTTGCGCTCCAGGTCCGTGCGCTGGTCCAGGCGCGCAATTTCCTCGCGCAACGCTTGGTTGTAGTCCCAGGCAGCGCGCTCGGCTTCGGTCATGCCCTCCGTGGCCAGCTTGCGCAGGGCCTCACGGTATTTGTCGGTCTGGCCCGTGGCGCGCAGGTACTCGGCTTCCAGCTGCCGGCGCTCGTTCTTGAGCGTGTCCAGCACCTGGCCAGCCGCATCGGCCACGGCACCGAATTCCTTGGCCAGCGGAATGAGCTTGGCCAGCAGCTCCACATCGCCGGCCGCCATGGCGTCCTCGATGAGTTTTTTGAATTTGGCTTTGGCGTCCTGGCCCATGCGGGGATCGATGTCGATCTTGAGGTCGGCCAGTGCCTTGTCCACCGCCTTGGCCGCGTTCTCGATGCGCTCCCGCTCGCTGTAGAAGCTGGTGTAGAACGCATCCATGCCAGTGATCAGGTCCTGGATGCCGCCCGCGCTTTTGATGAGCTTGGCAATGGCTTCATCGCCCAGCTTGCCGAAGTTGGTGATGTTGCGGGTCCAGCCCTCGATGGCGGCACCCGTCAGCTCCACAGTCTGCAGGGCCGCGTTGAAGCTCTCCAGCGTGATCTCCTCGCCCATGTCATCGAAGACATTGCGCATCCAGCTGGGGATATCAGCCTTTTTCAGCTGCTCGATCAGCGATCCGCCCATGTCGGCAATGAACTGGGCATAGGCCTTGGTGGGGTCCGTACCAAGCGCGCCATCGCGCTTGGTGTAGCTGCTCAGGACCTCGCCGGTCACCTTGTCGATCAGCTTGAAATAGCCGTAGGAATCCTCGTCGCCGTACTTCGGATTGGATGCGAAGCCCGCGACGATATCGATCTGCTTGGCACTGTCACCGGCATAGCGCGCGAGACGCTTATAGACATCGGACAGCGAATCAACGGTGGTGCCCAGTTGCTTCTCAAGATCGGCGTTGTGGCGCTTGGTCAGATCGTCATACCAGTCACCGCCAGCACGATCAAACAGCATCTCGGCTGCCTTGTCATTGCCCGCGCCCGTAGTGCTATAGGCCGCGCCAACGTGGTTGGCACCACGCGAACCAAACAGGCCACCCTTGAGCAGCGAGAAAATGGCGATGGCACCCGCAATCCAGGGCATGGCAGCCCCCAGGCCACTCATCAGCGAACCGAAGCTGCTGCCGACACCGGCCCAGCTGCCATTGCCCGCGATCAGGGCGCCAAGGGCATCGCCACCGGCCAGGCCCACGGCATTGGCACCGGCAAGGCTGGCAGCCGACGCACCAGGCATGAAACCCCACATTGCCTGGGCACCTGCACCCAGCGTGCCGAGGTTGTTGAGCATGCCCATGCCAGCGCCGCCGCTCTGGCCAGCAGCAGCAGGTGCACCAAACAAACCGCCCAGGGCACCTCCAGCGATCTGGACTGTGGCCTGGATCAGCGGCTTGAACACCAGCGTGCGCGCCAGATTCTTGAGGTATTGACCTAACGAGAGACCCCCCTGCATCAGCTGGTCGGCCAGGCTCTGGCCGATCTGGTCCACCCCCTTCTGCCACTCCGAGGTACTGGCCTTGGCAGCCTCTGCAGAGGCTTCGCGCGAGGCCTTCACCGAGGTCAGGCCCAGGCGCTCGCGCAGCAGCTCGATCTCCTGCTGGAGCAGCGCGTGCTCCATGGTCATGGTGCCGGTGAGCGCAGCGGAGCGTTCCATCTCGGCCAGCTGCTGCTCTTTGCTCAGGATGATGGCCAGTTGCCGCTGCTCGATGACCACGCGCTGCTGCTCGGCGCTCAGGCCAATCAGCTCGATCTCGTCGCGCAGCGCCTGGTTGCTGGCCGTCAGCTCCTCGACTGTCTTGCCCTGGGTGGTCATCCACTCCTGGCGGTACTTGCGTTCCTCCTCGGCCAGCTTCAGGGCCTGCTGCCGGGCCTCGTTTTCCTTCTCCAGCGTCTTGAGGGTCTTGAGCTTGGCTTCGATGTTGGCGCGCTCTCCAGCATTGAGCCCCTTGAGCGAGCCCAGCAGATCCTGCGAATACTTGATGCGCAGCTTGTCGGCTTCTCCCAGCTTCTCGCCGCCGGAGATCTCCAGGCGCTGGGAGGCAATCTTTTCCTCAATGGAATCGACCAGGCTGCCATAGGCCGTGTGCAGCTGCTTGGCAGAGCTGGCACGGGCCTTGGCCGATTCGTCTTCTTTGTAGTTTTCCTTGGCCAGTTTGCTGACCAGCTCGACATAGGCAGCCTCTGTGATGCGGCCGGCCTGGCGCAGCTCGTTGAGTTTTTGCAGCTGCGGCAGATAGTCTTTGTTGACGCCGTACAGACCGCGGCGAATCTCCGCCAACTCCTCTTCTGCCTTGGCCTCTTCCTGAACGAGCCGGGCCGCCTCATCTGCAAACGACTGCCCGCGCCCCTTGAAACGCATTTGATTGCGCGGGTCTTGGTCGTCAATCGCCCTGAGCTTGCCTTGCAGCTCTTCAATGGCCTTCCGCCTCTCTGCAATACCCAAGTCAATGTTCTTGAGAAATGCAGCATCACGACCATTCGACGCAGCGAACGCCTTGTCGCCCTCCAACCGATCAATCTCGGCCTTCAGGCCCGTAATTGAGCGGTGAATACCATCTACGGAATTACTGATGGCGCTTACGGTAGCCACGCCAACCCCAGCGACAGCGCCAATACCCAGCAGCGCGAGCGTCACAGGGTTGGCCATCGCCACGGTTGCCAGGGCGACGAACGCACCGCTCAACACCCCAATAGCGCCAACCACGCCCATGATGCCCGCCACCGTGGCCGCGCCACCCAACGCACCAAGCATGCCAACCACCAGACCCTGATGATTGGCTATGGCACCACCCAAACCATCGATGGCATCGGTGACCAGGCGCACGCCGCCAGCCGCCTTTTCGGAGAACCCCGTGCTTTCGTTGATTGTCCGGAACAGTTCGTCCCAGGAGTCACCCAGGGCAGCAATGGCGCCGTCCAGGGTCTTGGCACGCTGCTCCATGGCGCCACCGAAGGCGGTGTTACCGATGTTCTCCAGATAGGCGGTGATGTCCTTGGCCGAGTTCTTCACCCGGGTCGTGACGCCCTGGAACGTGAACGCCACCATGTCGCCCTGCTTGGACGCCTTGATGCCGAATTCCTTCAGGCGCTCGAATTCGCCCGTGGCCGCATCCGCCACGGCCTCGATCATCTGCATGAGACTCTTGCCCATGCCGGCCGCCGTATTGCCGAAGCTGGTGAGCTTGGCCTGGGTGGGATCAAGGCCCAGGGCCTTCATCTTAACGAAAGCCTCGGTGGCCTGAGCCAGCCCATAGGGCGTGTCCTTGGCAAAGGTCTTGATCCAGGCCATCTCGCGGCCAGCGGCCTGGGCACTGCCCGTGACCGTGACCAGCGAGCTGTTGAGCACGTCGAATTCGCGCTGCACAGACACCAGCTTGCCGACGAACGCCGTGACGGAAACGCCAGCAAACACGCCACCAAGCAGCGTGCCCAGGCGCCCCAGCGAGCCGGCCATGCCATCGACCATGCCCGTGACGGTGCGCTTGGACTTCTCGACCTCGGCCTGCAGCTGCGAGCTGTCGCCCGTGATCAGGAACCGCAGGTAGTTGATGTTGCTGGAGCCGATCATGCAGCCCCCTGCAGATCACTTCGGCGCGCGTCGGAACGAGCGCAGCATGTCGCCCAGGCCGCTGGACACGCGCTCGCGCCGCTCCTCGGCTTGCTCGGGCGACTCATCGACACTGCCTGGCCGTGGGGCGCCAGGGTCCTTGGCAGCGTCCTTGGCGACCAGCCATGCGATGGACAGGTCGCAGAGCGTTTTGCCCTCCCAGGGCGTGAGCTGCACGCCGTGAATGGACTGCCATGCCACCAGCTGCTCGTAGCCGATGGGCGTTTCGCCCATGGGCGACTGCAGCGATGGCCCCAGGTCGAAGAACACTTCGAGGAGATAGCCGGCCGGGCCAGGGTCGGGCAGGTCAGGCTCGCGGCCTTCTGCCCTGATTTTCTCGATG
Source organism: Delftia sp. 11MD (assembly GCF_050907895.1). NCBI lineage: Bacteria > Pseudomonadati > Pseudomonadota > Betaproteobacteria > Burkholderiales > Comamonadaceae > Delftia > Delftia sp. 11MD. The sequence continues at coordinate 4,113,800 of NZ_CP194333.1, forward strand.
CGTGTGATCCTGGGTTCTTCATCTTGCTGCTGAGCCTTTTTCCCGGTCTTGGTCTTGAGCGGGGCGTTGAGCCACGCCCATGTGCGCACGTAAAGGCTCAGACCTTCGGCGCACTCTTGGAAAAATTTGCCCAGTCGGCCGCGAAGGCGTTGACCTGGTCAGCCACGTACCCGCAAGTTGGATCGGAGTACAGGGCCAGCATCGCTTCGCGCACCGAACGGCCTTCAAGATCCAGACCTTCGACCGAATGCGTGATGTCGGCCAGGATCACGGCGGTATCGGCCGTGCGCTCTTCCGGCGTCCGGTCTTCCAACGCACGGCGGCTTTTCTTGACCAGGGCCATGACGCGACGCTGGGCCCGCAGTTGCGCCTGGCGATGCTCCTCGGAACCAGGGCCAAAGACGTGAATGCGAACAGGCAGTTCCTTGGCCTCATCGCCGTGCGACGGGTCCTTGTAGAACATGAGTTCACCTGCCGCATCCTTCAGATGCATGGGAGCTGTGTTTGCGACGGTCAGTTGGGAAAGCTTGAGCATGGTGGTGGCGATGAATGAAAGACAGAGGGGGCATGCCACCCGGCCGCAGCCGGGCATGGCAGCGGCGTATTACTCGGGGATAAAGCTGGCCTGCACCGCCACGTTGGCGAGCACGTTGGCATCGGAGCGCGGGTTTTCCGTGCTGTTGTCGCTCCACTTCTCGAAGTCGAAGCCGGCCGCGGCCTGCGCAAACACGGGCTTGCCCGTGGCGCCCTGCAGCACGGTCTGGCTTGCGACGCCCACGATGGAACCATTTGCGCCGGCCGTGTAGGCAAGCGTGAACGAGATGGCCGGGACTTCGATGATGTCGTTGTCGATTTCCAGCTGTGCCGTGTGCGCCGTAATGGAATCGACGCTGCCCACGTTGAGCTTGAAGCTCATGCACTGCGCCGTGAAGTAGTGGCTCGAACCGTCCTGCAGGCGGATGCAGTAGCTGTAGCTGTCGTCGGACATGGAGGCGGCCTTGAGCAGAACCTGGCCCTCGTCGTCCATGTCGCGTGCCATGGGCACGGACAGGCTGCCATCGTTGAAGCTGCCTTTGCGCTTGACGATGCGGCGGGTTGCCAGGGGCGAATGCGTGGCCTGGTTGTATTCCCGGCCCAGTTCGGCCAGGTCGGTGATCTCAGCGATCTCTTTGAAGGCCAGGGCCTGGAAGCCGGCGGCATCGTAGGATGCTGGCCGGGCCGCGCAGATCAGCAGCTTGCTGCCGGCCGAGGTACGAACGTTTTGGACTGCCATGGTCGTTTCCTTTCAGGGATGAGATGCCGGGCCGCGCGGGGCGCCCTCGGCGGTGAGGTATCGGCACAGCCACATGCCGCGCACGATGTAGATGGGTTGGGTAGCGGCGTCGTCCCACTGCCCACGGATGCCCCGAAGACGCGGTGGCGCGATCAGCAGGCCGGCCAGCACGCCGCCCGCAGCAGGCCCCATGCGCTCCTCGATCTGCGCATGCAGCTCCATGGCCTGCTCGCGCGCCTGGTCGCCTGTGGCAATGCTGGTGACATCGACCAGGAATTCCCGATGCAGCGCGGCCAAGCCACCGCGCCCGCCCGAGAGGAGTTCGATGCCCTCGTCTGCCGCACTGATATCAATGGCTGGCAGGGCACTTACCGGGTATGCGTTGCGACCTTCGACGCGGACCTTGTCGCCAGCCAGGGTGGCCGCGAGCGCAAGATCCACGCGCCAGGCGGCCAGGATCTGCTGTTGCATGTGCTGCGCCATGTCAGGCCACCTCCAGCTGCAGCAGCAGCCAGCCGGACTCGTCGGGCTGGGGCGGCTCGGCGATCCTGTAGGTGACCTGGTCGATCTCGATGGCCTCGCCCTGGGCGATGCCCGGCACCATGTCGGCGGGCAGCCGGCAGGCCAGGACGTAGGCGCCCACCATCCCCAGGGCCTCGCGCGGGCCGCGCCGCAGGATGACGCCGAAGGGCTCGCCGCCCTGCCAGACAGCCACCGCATTGGCGTGGTGCCGCTGCTGGGCAGAGCGCACGCGCCCTGCCCGCTCGGCGCCTGGGATGAGGAGGAACGTCATGCCCTGCCCTGCCCCGCTCAGGCCGCGACGGTGCCGATGACGCCGGGCAGGCAGACGGCGCCCTGCGTGGCCGCGCTGTCGGCCGCCTCGAAGGCGAACGCCGCCCCCGTCACGTCGCCGGCCGTGGCCGCGCCGCCAACGGCGAATGCGCCGGTTTCGACATCCCAGCGCAGGGGCTGGCCCTGCGTCCACGCGGTGCCTGCCGCCTTGGGCAGGACAAAGACGCCCACGCGCTCGGCGTTGTAGGGCTCGCCGACCTGGGCCGGGCCATTGGCCACGGCGAGGATGGCACCGATGGCCACGGCCTGGCCTGCTGCCACTGCGGCGGCAGCTGCCGGGACCTCGATGACGTGGCCGCGCTGTTGGTAGTTTTTCATGGGTTGAACTCCTGAAAGCGTGTGTGAGGATGGCGGCGCGCTCAGGCGCCGTTGCTCTTGGCCAGGCCGTGCCAGTCCAGGCACTTGGCGGCAAAGTCCAGGCTGGCGCGCAGCTTCACGCCGTCGACGTCTTCGCTGGAGAAGGTCTCGGTGCGCAGACCCTCGTAGCCGTCCACGTAGGCGTACTCGACGGTGTCGATCTGGCCGGCGCGGGCCGCCAGGTAGAAGGCGGTGGTGGACACGTCATCCAGCAGCGGCTCCACGATGGGCTCCAGCGCCGTGCGGCCTCCCGTGCGGAACTCGTTGATGTCGCCAGCCTTGGTGGGCTGGTAGTTGGGGCTGGTGTACTGGTAGGCCAGGGTTTCCAGGTCGGAGGGGACCAGCAGGTAGGCCGGAGCGATGTTCAGCGTCTCATCGTCCCGGCCCTTTTGCTTGCGCATCAGCGTGCGCAGGCTGGACAGTGCTTCCAGCGAGAACTTGGACCCTGCGCCGGTCAGCAGGTTGTTGTGCTCGGCATCGAACAGCGGCTCGCCATCGGACATGGGCGGGTTATTGAGGATCTGGCCATAGACCAGACGGTTTTCCAGGCTCCGCGCTGCGGCGGCAAACTTGGTCCCTGTACGTGTCAGGGAGTCCAGATCGTCATTGACGATCATCTGGCGGGTGATCGCCAGCGAGCGGCCGAACGTGAAGGCGCGATAACCCGTGACATCCTCGGAAAGGCTGCCGTAGGTGTACTCGCCGTGCTCGTTGAGCTTCTTAAGCTCGACATCACCGCCCACGCCGATGGCCTGGCGGATGCGGAAGTCCGGCAGGTTGGAGGCACGGCGCGCCCACAGCTGGTAGGTGCTGGGCGCCTCGTCATAGGCCGCACGCAGCACGCGCTGGCCCACGCCACCGAGCAGCGCTGGGAAGTCGCCCGTGCCCAGCATGCCGGAACGCACGCGCAGCGCCACGTTGACGATCTCGGCGCGGCTCATGCCGCGCGTCCTCTGGCCCAGCCCCTCGACCACCTCGCGCGCCATCTCCACCATGGTCATGGCGCGGTACTGGCGGCCGTTGTCATCCAGCTGGGCGCCGGGGTTCAGGCGATGCATGAGCGCGTTTTCAATGCCGCGCATGCGGTTCTCGTGCTCATCGCCCACGGTGCGAATCGATGTCGTGGGGCCGGTGGCCTGCTCCTGGCTGCGCTGGTCCAGCGCGGTCAGCACAGCGGCGCGGGCCTGGTCCATGGTGGAATGGTTGCGCAGCAGGTCGGCCTGCAGATCGGCCAGGTTGTGGCGCTGGCACAGCGCAACGATGTCGGCGGCGCGCTGGCCATCGAACGCACCGGCAGGCGCGGGCTGCGGGGCACCCTCGCCCTGGCGGTTCTGCGGGACCTGAGAGACGTTGGTGGGCGCGGTGCCCAGGGTGGTGTTGGCGGTCTGGCCGCCTTCACCGGCTTGGTTTGCTTGGGGCATACGTTGGTGCTCCTGGGTGGTAGGTTGGGCGGCTGCCCGTTGGAAGAACTCGCACGGCATGCCGCCCTGGGGCGCTGCACCGGACGGGGCCTGGGAAGTGGGTGCGCTGCGCGTGCCGGCGTTGGGGTCGGCAGGCACAGTGACGAAAGAGATTTCCTGCGGGGTCCAGGCGACGGCGCGGTAGAGATCGACGTTGATGCCGTCCGTGCGGTCCTGGGCGCGGGTGATTTCGTAGCGCTGGACGCTGTAGCCAAAGCTGATGGCGCGGATGATCCCGGCGCGGATGTCGGCCACGATGCCGGCCAGCTCAGGGCGCTGACTCAGCCGGATCACGGCCCGGCCTTCACCACCTTCGATCCAGCCGCGCTCGGCAATTCCGAGGATGGCAGCCACGCCGCCATAGGCGCGGTGACCGTCCAGCACCTGGACAGTGCCGGCGTCAAAACGGGCCATGTCCACGGCCTCGGGAGTGATCTGCAGGTCCTCGTCGTAGGGACGGTCGTTCCACCAGTCGTAGCGGCGCACCATGGCGCCCGTGGTCCAGACCACCTCGACCGTGCTATCGGCCTCGTTGTAGGTGTCGGGGACCAGGCTTGCGGCGCGCGTCTGCACCGGCAAATCGTGGACCTGGGGCGCGGAAGATTGGGCGTTGGCTTGTGGCATGGCGCTCAGTTTTCCGGTTTGACTGTCTCAAATCCAAGAAAACTGAGACGATTTCACTTCTGCCCCTGCCCCTCCATCTGGGCCACCAGATCGATGGGGTTCTGCGCACCCCACAGCGCGGCCAGCAGCGGCAGGATGCCGCGTTCACGCAGACGCACCAGGTCGCTCTCCAACTCCGTGAAAACGTCCTCTGGGTCATAGCCACGGCGCCGGATCACTTCGCTGATGCTCTGCATGCCGCCCTTGACGGCGCTCAGGTCGCTGGCCACGTCCTGCACAGGGTTCGGGCTGGCCCAGCGTGGCGTGCTCCAGTCCGGCGCAGCCACATCGGTCGGCACCGGGGCCACCAGATCCACGGCCGCCAGGAACCACCGCGCAATGGGCGCGCACAGGCGCGGCACAGTGACGCGCCACTGCTCGGATTCGACCTCGGCCCGAAACTGGTTCATGCTCATGCGGGAGGTGCTGAAATTCACCTCGGTCAGGTCGCCCGTCATCAGCTCGTAGGGACAGCGATAGCCTGCGGCCACCTCCTTCCAACCCCCTTTCATGTAGTCGCCAAAGCCCGGGACGGCCTTGGGCTCGATGAAAGTGGGATTGGTCATGCCTGGCGGCAGGCCCACGATGCCGCCGCCAGCGAGGTCGCCCAGGTCCATCAGGCCGGGCTTTTGCCCTGCGGCCTCCTCGGGCAGCGGCGGCGGCATGCCGCCATCCCCACCCATCTCGGCCAGCACCCCCATGCGAGATTCGAGCTGCTTGCGCTGCAGCTCGGAGTCACCGTAGGTATGCAGGTCGCGCACCTTGGCGATGATGGGCGCCAGGCGCGTGATGCCGTCCTGCTGGCCAGAGCGCTCGGGGTCGAAGAAGTGGATGATCTCATCGGCCGGCACACGCTGGCTGGTGCCGCTGCGGCCCAGGGTCCACATGCCGGCATCACCGGGGTGGCGATCGAACAAGTAGTAGGCCAGGCGCTGGCCGCGCTTGTCGTATTCGATGCCCCGGATGATCTCTCGCCCACCGGCCAGCACGCCGTTGCGCTCCACGTCCAGAAAGTCGATCTCCAACAGCTGCAGCTTGAGCGGCACCGTGGAGCCCATGCGCTGGATGTGCTTGCGGATGAGCACGGCGCCATCCACGTCGCGCGTGCGCTCGGCCTTGTACTGCAGGCCATAGAAGTCCAGCAGGCCGTCATAGTCGGCGTGGGGCACCCATTCGCGCCAGCGCTTGGCCAGGCCATCGTCGGCCCACACGGGCACGATGCCCTGGCCCACGCGCATGGCGAGCACGGCATTGACGGCGCGCACGATGTTCGGCACGTTCTGGGCAAGTGAGCGCGCACGCATGCGCAGCTCGCGCGCATCGGCGGCGTGGTCAGCCGTGGGGCTGGCCCCGGAGCGCTTGACGCGCCAGCCATCGGCGCGGCTGGCACCCTCGTAGGCGCGCACCAGCATTTCCCGGGCGACCTGGCGGCGCACGCCCTGCGCGGGCGAGAAATAGCCGACAACACGGTCAACCAGCGTGGGGGAGGCCCTACGGGACACGGTACGGCGCTGCATGATCAGCGGTCCCGCAGGCCGGCGAAGCGAAAGCGCGCCACCAGGGCGCGCGACTGGCCAGTGCCGGCCACGGCCGAAATCTGCGTCTGCAGATCCCGGCGCGCGGCCTTCATCTCGTCCAGGCTGCGATAGGTGACGGAGGCGCCATCCTCGGTGGTAATGGTGCGTTCACCACTGTGGATGGCGGCATTGAGGCGCGCGAGGCGCATCTGGAGGTCTTGGAGCGTGCTCATATGCCGCACGCTACCGGGGCAACTGTCTCATTTCCAAGAAACCTGAGACGGTTTCAGCCGGGCTGCTTCAGGTGCCTGTACACAGTGGCACGGCTGATGCCCAGCGTGCGCGCCACGGCCGTGGCATTGCGGCCATTCCACAGCCGCAGCACCTGCCGGCGCTCCTCGGCCTTGTCCACAGGGGATCGGGCGGAGATGTAGGCTGCCTGGCTGGCAAACTCCCTGCGCAGCTGCTGCTGGACACGCTCCACCGTGGCAGGACTGCCGCGCAGCTCGGGCAGCAGATCGACCAGATAGTCGAACATGCGATCCACCAGATCGGGCGCGAAATCGGCCTCTGGCGTGGCGGAAGTCTTGGCCGCATCGGGGGCCATGTGGGGTGCTGGGGCGTTGGTCTTTGGGGTCATGGGGCTACCAGGAGCGGGAGAAGCCGCCGTTGCGGCGAACGGGTGCCGCACGGCGCGGCGCGGGGGCCGGCGCACGGGGCGCGGTGGTGGCGGAAACGGGTGGCGCGTCCGACGTGGGCGCAGCCGTGGGAGCCGGCGGCGCCACGCTGGCGGGCGCCTCGGGTGGGCTGAAAAGGTCGCGGGCTGGCTGCACCATCTGTTCGACCTGCGACCAGCGCGCATCGGTGTACTTGTGCAGGCCCTGGGCCATGGCCGCGTGGATGGCGTAGTTGCGGCAGTCCAGATCCTCATTGCGCTGGCGGCGCTTGACCCAGCGGTAGGCCTCGCGGCCCTGGACCTTGGCCAGGATGCGCTGCTCGGCGGTCAGCTGCTCGAAGAACTCGCGCGGCAGGTCCTCGCTGAAGTGCACGCACCCCGGACCGGCGTCCGTGATCGCCAGCTGGCCCAGCAGCAGATCCTTGGCGTTGTCCACGCCCACCAGCCAGAGCTTGATGCCCTGCTTGATCTTCTGGCCGCGCCAGTCCATGTCCTGCATGCTGGCCGGCCCGACGATGGGGCGGTTGTCGTTGTTGTCGCCCTTGATGGCGCGCAGGTTGGGCAGCATGTGCTGGTGCGTGCGGACATAGTTGTAGACCGCCTGCGTCTGGTCAGACGAGTCGATGCTGATGGCGCTCAGGCCCAGGCTGCCGCCGTGCCAGGCCTGGCGGTAGCGGCGCTGCAGGTAGGCCGTCACGGGCGCCCAGTCGGCTTCGCTGGATGGGTTGCCCTCGATGATGTGGCGGTCCACGATCCAGCTCTCCATGCCGCGCGCCCAGGCCCAGACGTTGATCTGCCACCAGGTGCGCTGCACGTCCACGCCAGCCGTCAGCACCAGGCCGCCCACGGGCACCGTGCCGATGGCATAGGGTTCGGCGCGGGCCTGCAGCACATGGTCGTCGGTGCCCTCCCCCTTGAGTTCCCAGGCCTGGCCCAGTGTTTCGTTCGTGAACGAGGTCATGGGGCCTGCATCACCCTCCTGCAGGGCGCGGTGGGCCTTCTCGAACTCGTCCACGATGGACGCCCAGGTGCGCTGCGGGCTGTACGCGGCCCAGATGTGCACGCCCAGCGTGCGCGGTGGCCTGCAGGGCGTGCCATCGGCATTGCGCCAGATGCGGTCGGCGCCGAAGCGGCGGCCAGACCGCCGGCACACCCAGGCGCCCGTCAGCGGCCAGCCACCGGGCAGGTATTCGGCTTGGCTGATGGACTCCCGGCAGTGGGGGCACATGTGGCGCACTGTCTCAGGCTTGCCGGCCTCCCACTTGAAGCCGTGCATGGCCTCCTTGCCGCCCCAGGTCAGCGGGTGCTCGGCCTCGCAGCGCGGGCACTCGATCAGGTAATCGACCTCGTCCTCGGAATCCTCGCAGGCGCGGCTGACGTGGCACAGGCCCTTGATGCCGGGCGTGCTGCCGCCGATGAACTTGGGGTATGGAGCGCCTTCCAGCCGGCCTTTGGCCAGGGTGCCGGGCGAGCCCGCGGACTTGTCCTTGCTGCCCCCGATGGTCTGGTCGAATGCCGTCCATTCATCCAGGATGGCCACGGCCACCGTGATCCGGCGATAGGCCCGCGCAGCCTTGCCGCCCAGCAGGTGTAGCACGCTGTCGCGGAAAGGCTTGTACTTGATGGTCTCTTCGACCCGGCTGCCCTGCTTGCGGGCAGCAATCACCGAGGGCACGCCATCCTTACTGTCCAGCAGGGGCTCGATCTCGGTCTTGACGAAGCTGTCACGGTCATCGTCCGTGGGCTGCCACAGCGCCTGCTTGCGGCGGCGGTGCGCGATGTTGTAGCAGACGAAGGCGGTGATCATCTTCGAGTAGCCGACACGCTTGGACTTCTTGACGGCCAATTCCTCGATGCGGTCATCGGACATGAAGTCCAAGATCCCGATCTGAAACGGCCATGCCACCCAACCGCCCTTCTGGTGGCTGGATTCGCCGGCCAGCAGGAAGTGGTCGGCTGCCCATTCGGACAGTGTTTGCGGTGCGTCCGCCCGCAGGCTGGACAGGCCCAGCTGCGCGGCGGCCTGGATGGCGGAAATCGCTTCTCTCGACAGGGGCGCGCTCAAAATGCGGCCTCCTCGTCCAGCTCATCCTCGTCAGGAGCCTCGGCCATGGCCGCCACGCGCTCTCCGATCAGCTTGGACGTGACACGGATCCACTCGTTTCGAGCATCGGCCAGCACGCGCAGCACCGTGACGCGGGCATCCTCGGGCAGATCCGGGCAGGCCTTGCGCAACTGGCCCTCGATCTGGTCCATGCGGTCCACCACGGCCGAGCTGGCCAGGCCCAGCACGTCCGCCAGGGCGCCGATGGGCGCGAATTCGCCACGGGCGACGGCGTTTTTCAGGTCCTGGGCCTCGCGCTGCGAGCGCGCCAGCGCCGCACGCTCCTGGACTAGGTCCAGCCCGCCCAAACCGGCCGAGGCACGGCCAGCCGCCTGGTCGCGCAGGCGCTCACAGTAGCCCAGCAGCCATTCGTGGCCCGTATCGCCACGGACGATCACGCCTTCGCTCACCAGCTGGCTCACGCGGGCCTCGCTGACACCGATCAAAGCCGCAAATTGTGCTTGCGAAATAGGAGCATCAAAGTAAGGCAGGACCTTCACTTAACCCCCTTAGGAAGGTTGCACAACAGTCCGAGAGCGCGGCTCGAATTACCCGCTTCCAAGGGGGCCAAAAAGGACCCGCGATCCTGCCTATTTTTTAAGCACATCGAGAGGGGCGCCGCCGCGCCGATGAAGGTGCGCACCGTCATGCCGACACCCCCTGACGCTCGGCCAGCAGCGCATGCACTGCCGCCTCGTAGTCCGCGAAAGCCCGCCGCAGGCCCTGCCCCGCTCGCGCATCGCACCAGTCGTCGTAGCCCGACATGCCCAGGCTGGCCGCCATACCCTCGACGCCGCTGCGCGTGTCTGCCCAGTTGTCGGGCTGCTGCCCTTCGCCTGCCGCAGATGCCAGCATCACAACGTCCTTCCAACGCTGCTCACGCACCCAGCGCAGCATGCTGGGGCAGGCCTTGCCATCCTTCGCCGCCAGCAGTCCACGCTGCTGCTCAGCGGCAGCCAGCAGCTCCTCGGCCGTCACGTCGCCACGGGCGATGGCATCGGCCACGGCGTCGGCCACGTCCACCAACCGGGTACGCCGATGCTCCGGGAAGCTGCCTGCAAGTGCCGTGGCGATAGCCAGTCCACCACTCGCCCCCCCTGCAGGGGGGTTGGGGGGTATGTATTGGTTTTGGTTCTGGTTCTGGTTACCCGTGCCATCTCCGTGACAAGCCGTGTCACTGGCCGTGACATCAGCGTGACGCGGCGTGACACCAGCCGTATCGGCAGCCAACAAATCCATGCCATTGAGCGTGACACTGGTGTCTGTCACCACGATTCCATGCTGACGACATAGCGCCATCAACTCGGCCATCTGCATCTTCAAGTTGGGCACGATGCCCAGTGAACGAAGAGCAGAAAAGATAGCACTGCGCCTAGCCCTGCTGCGCTTCTGACGCAGATGCTCATTGCTCTTGACCTCGTTGCGCCCCTCCTGCTGCTGGCGGAACTGGGCCACGATCTGCTCGCATTCGTCGTTCTGATATCGGCCATCGGGCAGCTGCGTAAAGAACTCGGCCAGCACGAACTGCAGGGCATCGATCTCTTCCGGCGACCGGCACAGAAGGCGCCGCGCCAGCAGATCGAAGCTGGAGCCGTCCAGCGCTGCCTCGGTGTCACAGTACATGTCACGCATGTCACGGTAGATGGCACGCTCCAGCCGTGACAGGTGCCGTGTCGCGGTGTTGAAGTCGCCGATGTGGTGGGGGTAGTGATTCATGCCTGCTCAACCTTCGATATCAATTCAATCCGTCAACGTCGCTTGCTGCAGGCGGCAGCGCACAGGCTTGACCAGCCGATGCGGCGGCAGGGAGCAGGCCCGCGCCGCCACCTCTTCCACGCGCTTGGCCGCGACCAAGGCATTGACCGTGCTGGCCACGCTGGAGATCTCCAGCCATTCGCCCGTGCACTCGTTGTGGAAGTCCCGCAGCTCGCGCCGGCTCAGGGCAGGCTGCCCCCGGCGGTGGGCTTCGGCCAGGCTGCTGTACAGCCGTTCATTGAGGCGCACCCGCGTGGCATTGCCAATGGCGGAGAAAGAATCCGCCTTGGTGTCATGCGAGGTCACCTGTTGGGTGGTGTGTTGCATGTCTATCTCTCCTGATATCAGCCGGGCCGTCAGCCCTGACTGGCTTTCCTGAATGCGTCATAGACGCGGCCACGGACCCAGCGGGGAACCAGCTCATCGATGCCAGAGCGCTTGCGCACCCCGTCCAGGCTGATGCGGGGCTTGTAGTTGCCGCCGCGAACGAACATCAGCACCGGCCGCACATCTGCGTCGCCTGTGCCGGTCACCGCCCAAATGCCGGGCGGCAGATTGGATGCCCGCTTGTCGTATTCGCCACGCGCGGTGGCCCGCGCACCGCCGCGCAGACGGCCATAGGCCACGATGTAGCGGACGCCCTTCACCGGCCCCATGAAGCGCGCGCCCTTGCCGCCGCGCTGGTGCAGGGCCTGCATGCGCCCCTTGGTCATGTTGGCCCGGTAGCCCTGCTCGCCGAAGGCCTGGAAGTAGGCAATCAGCTGTACCAGGGTCGAGCCCTTGAGGTTTCCACGCCCGTCATCGCTGCCCGGGTAGGGAGTGGCCGGGATCGCGGTCTGGTAGCCAACGGGCAAGATGCCTGCCGTGCGCAGGGCCTTCTCGCTGCGCTTATCGCGGCGCCGGCCCCCATCCTCCTGAGCGGCCAGGATCTGCTGCGGGTCCACGCCCTTGCCGCCCATGTAAGTAGGCGCCACCAGCGCATTGAGGTCGCCGGCCGTGGCCTTCTTGACCACCTGCACCGACTGCAGCACATAGCCCGTGGGCCGGTCGAAAACGCTCTGCATCTCAGCGCGCATGGCGTTCTTCACACGGCCCACACCCATGTTGATGGCCTCGGCCGTGGCCTGAGCAATCTGCCCACCATCCAGGCCGGCCAGGGCACGCTTGTATCGATCACCGCCCTCAGGCTTGATATCAATACGCATTGCCACCTCCAGGGGTGTCGGCCAAGCGCTGCTGTGCCGAGCGGGCCAGGTACTGAGCCATGACGGTGAGTTCCTGCACCTGGCGGTCAAGCCGCCGCACCGCATTGCGCGACGGCTGGCGGTGCGCATCAGCTGCAGCGCGCGTGACCTCGGCCACGGCGGACTGGAAATGCATGAAGGCCTCCACCGGGTCACCCTCTGCCTGGTCTGGCAGGGCGCGCCGGCACTCGTACCCCAACTGGCTGGCCATGGCATGCAGCACCGCCGCATTGCCAGTGACCACCTGCAGCTGCACAGCCTCGCGCAGGGTCAGGTGGTGCGTTTCGTTGTTGGTGTTGAGCTTGTGCTGCAGCGTGCCGGCGTTGATGCCCATGCGCACGGCCAGTGCCTTGACACCGCCCTGGCTGGTCTGCGCCGTCAGGTAGGCCGCATCCAGCACATCCATGCCGGCGGCAATGTCGGCTTGGGGGTCGGATTCGACATAGCCAGGGGCGATGCCAACTGAGAAAGTTGCATTCATCAGCACAACCCCTTGCGAGCCATCGACATGACCCACAGCACAACACCCGCAACGCCCACAGCAGACAACATCGGCAGCCCCCAATGGGCGCAGGCCCTGGAGCTGTTCCTGGGCCAGATGATCGAAGTCCTGGAGGGCGAAGGCCGAGCCGGTTTCAGCGCGGCCGCGCTGGCCCGCTGGAGCGAGCTGTGCTGCCGACGCATGCAGGAGACCGGGAGCGCGGCACCGGAAGTGATTGCACAGCTGCGAAGCATCTCTGCAAGAGTGACAAGATGAACAGAAGACCATCCAGCAAGGGCGTCAAACATGCGCCACCCCGCCGCTGCTCGTCGCACGACGCACATCTTTGGGCGCCAACATCTCCTCCAGCGTCACAGCCCCGCAGGAGAAGTCACGAACAGCAAGCATGTACTTCGCAGGAACGCCCTCATCAGCCATCTGGGTGATGCGCCCCAAGGTGACACACAGATGAGCCGACAAGGCCGTCGAACGGCCACGCTCTGCAGTAAGCCAAGTCTTAAGTTCCATCACCTCACTTTAGATCATTCTAAAGAGAGGGTCAACAATTTCCTAAACTCAGATTGTTTACCATTTCCTAAACATGGACGCACTGACGCAGCATCGGAAACAGCGCCTACGGGCACTGATCGACTCACCCCCCTACAGAGGGAGCCAGGTGGAGTTTTCGCGCGCCGCAGGAGTCAGCGAGGGTCGCATCTCTCAACTCCTTGACCCAGCCAAGAGCTTTGGCGAGAGGTCTGCACGCAACATTGCAAACGAGCTGCGACTGGGCGAACGCTACTTCGAGGATGGTTTTGCGACTAAACCAGAAGATGACAACAGCCCCATCCCAGCGGCCAACGAAAAAAAGCCTCGTCGTGTCCCCGTAACAGGCGCCGTCCGAGGGGGCGATGATGGCTACCTCATTCAAGACAACGGAATTGATGGCTGGGTTGATTTCTGGACACAAGACCCACGCGCCTTCGCATTAAGAATCAAGGGCGATTCAATGCACCCACGGTATAGGGCGGGCGAATATGTAATTGTGACCCCAAGCATAGAATCGCAGCCAGGCATGGACGTCGTTGTCAAAATGACTGATGGAAAGTGTCTCCTAAAACAGCTCAACTGGATACGGGACGATGAGCTGCAACTAGTCAGCATCAATAACAGGTATGAGCCGATGACGTTGATGCGCTCAGACGTTGAGTGCATTGAGCGCGTTGCTGGCAGCGTGGGACAAGACTCTTTAATTTTCTAACGGAGATACCATGAGGGGCATCACTGTAACGGCATCTTTGATGGCTGCACTTGTGGCCGGCTGCGTGACAGCCCCTCAATATGACCCATATCTTCACGAACGTCAGATATCTATAAAGATAGTCGGCGGCTATGCCTTGTTTAACCGAGACTATTTGTATTCTGGTCATTCGGAAGAAGATTTAATTTCTTCCGCTAAAACAGCCGTATCGAATGCCCTGAAAGACCCTCAGAGCGCTCAGTTCAGAAACGTTCGCCTAGTTGCCTTCCAAGAAGGTGCAGTGGTGTGCGGCGAGGTCAATGGGAAAAACTCATACGGCGGGTTCACCGGCTTCAAGCGGTTCGCCGCAACATCTGAAGCTGCGCTCATAGACCAAACATCTTCCAGCCAAGCTGACGCGCGCAGCCTCGGGATCTACGAAGCCTGCACCGGCTAGATAGCAGCTGCCCCCGGGCTCAAGCAATGTTTACAAATTTCTCAAGATTTCTTTAGCTTTTTGTTGACCGCCACTTTAGTTCTTAGTAAAGTTCGCCCAACGCATCTTTGATCGCGTTGGGCACCACGGCATCGGCCGGGCTCGCCCCGGTCCTTAAAAAGAGAGTGGCACAAGACTGTGGCTGGTTCAGCCCAGACCATCTATCGACCACTCTCGCCCTGCGAAATAAACAAGACCAGCACCCCACGCTGTGAAGTATGGGGCTGCCTTCGGAGCCCTGCTTTCGCCCAGGCCGGCAGGCGCCCACTCCAATCACTGGAGCTGCGGCGCGAAGACCTGAAAACCCCCTTGCGGCCCAGCGTGGCCGATTTCACCGAGCGCGTGATGACGACCGCCAGGGGATGACCTCGTCTATCGAGGCGCCCACACACCGCAGCCATGGCGGGTAATGGCTGAAGCACTGCCGGCTGTCGGGCTGACCGCCAGCAGCGCGCCCGCCCTGCGCAACGCAGGGCAAACCCAAGCGCCTTGGGTTGCAGGGCGCTTCGGTTTGATGCCGCGCATCCACCTCCTCTCAAGCACTTCGCCTTTGGATGCACATGCGGCCTTCTTTTTCGCCGGGCCTGGGTTTCTCGCTTCGCAACCACCAGCCATCTCGCCCACGCAGCCGCCACGCGGCACCGGCCCTTTTCTTCCCCACCAACCACGAGGATCGCCATGCGGACTCATGACTTTTTCACGCGCGTGATAGCTGCGAACTGCGCAGGTCCCAACATGAAATTGGGCAGCAAAACAGCGGGCTGCCTTGTGCTATTCAAGTGCCCCTGCTGCGCCGAGGAATACAGCGAAAGCAGGGATGCATCAGGGTGCTGCCCTCCTGAAGAAATCTACCGATGCCCGGTCTGCCGCAAGGAACATGAGATCGAAAGGGAAGCGGATGCCTGCTGCCCGGGAGTCAACTCCGGTCAACCGATGCAATGCCCGGTTTGCCTCAAAGGCGCAGACAGCTTCGAGCAGGCCGCCGATTGCTGTCTGCATACCCACCCAACCATGACAGCACCCGGCAGATGGCGAGTCGCAGAAGCCGTTGCCCGGGGAACACCCTGGCTGGACGCTGTGGTCGCCAATCTTCATCACTGATTGCGCACCCCAGCTATGCGCATCCCCTACCCAGAATTTCCACCGTTACAGCCGCCTGGACCGCATTGGCTGGCCGTCTACTTCCGCGACCTGGCCGAAGGCGCCGTGATGGAGCGCGAGGGCGCCGGCCACCCGCTGATCTGGAGCGCATGCGCGCTGCTGAGCAACGCGGGATATGCGGCGCTGGACGAGGCCAGGCACAGCGGAATGCTGCTCTACGCCTGGTGCGGCACCACCTTCTTTGACCAACCAACGGCCCGCCACTGAGCGGGCCGTTTGCATGCCGGAGACCCACATGCAACTCGCCCGCATCCCGCACCCCACGACACCGCTCACGGATCGCGCCTTCATCTACCGCCGCAGCGAAGCCACCAACGTGGCAGAGACGTTTGCCAAGGCGCGCGAGCAGCTGGCCAGCGCTGCAGCTGCTGCCACTGCGCCCAAGCGCCGCAGCCGCAAAGCCAGCGCCGCAGATGCGCCCAGCGCGCCCAAGCTCCAGCAGATCCCGCTGGAACTTCCATCCCTCTGATCACTGGAGTCACATGCGCACCTTCACCATCAAATGCGGCTGCACGCAGCAGCAATTCATCGGCGCCTGCACGCAAGACGCATGCGCCTGGGCGCTGGAGCAATTCGGAGACCGGCCCTATGTCGTCATCTGCCACCGCTGACCGCGACCACCACTGGGCCAGCGATTGGCACTACGCGCTGCGCCACGCCTTCGCACTGGCCGACGCCCACGCCCTTGCCGCTCGGCAGGCACGTCGCCCGCTCATCACCCAACGCGCCGCGTGGGCTGTCCAGTTCGACCGCTCGCGCGACCAGATCCACCGCCTTCTACACCTTGACGGCACCCCGTCCTGACCCCCACCACTTCACAGGAGACCACCATGACCCGCCAAATCATCATTGCCATTTCCGCCGACGACGAGGGCCGCGTTGCCCTGACCACCAACCTGCCCCGGCCCGTGCCTGGGCGCGGCCTGCACACCGAGGACGCGGCCGCACTGGAGCTGCTGCGCATGGCCCAGCACCTGCCCAACCTCGAAACCACCACCTACGACGCCAGCCACCTGGCGCCGGATGTGGCCGAGGCCTTCGACCTGATCCGTGAGCTGATCAATCCGGATGGCTACGGCTACTCGGTCACCGCCGAAGTCGGCAACCACGCACGCCGCGTGCTGCAGATCAAGGGGCAACAGGTCGGTCTCCCGCTATGAGCAAGAACACGCCATGGCGTGCCGATGATGACGCCTACCTGCGGGCGCACTACCCCACCCAGCCCACAGCCGCCGTCGCTGCGCACCTGCAGCGCTCGGCCAGGCATGTGCAGCAGCGAGCCTATGACCTGGGCGTGAAAAAGGCACCCGGCGCCAAGACCCTGCGCGCAGGCCGCTGGACGCAGCTTGATGACCTGCTGCAGCTGCTGTATGCCGACATGAGCAATGAGGACCTGGGCGAGCTGCTGGGCATGCCCATGCAGGACATCGCCACCCGGGCCAGCCGCCTTGGGCTGCACAAGACCCCGGCGGTACTGTCCCAGACCTACAGCACCTCCATGCTGCGGCAGGGCCGGCGGCAAGGGCAGTTCACCACTGGTTTCAGGCCCTGGAACAAAGGCTTGCACGGGTACAGCGTGGAGCTGGGTCGAAGCCATTTCAAAGCCGGCAACAGGCCGCCGACCTGGGTGCCCGTGGGCACCGAGCGCTGGACCACGCCGCCACGCGCGCTGCCACATGCAGCCCGCTACCTCAAGCGCAAGGTGGCCGAGCCAAACCGCTGGGCGCTGGTGCACCGCATCGTCTGGGAGCAGCATCACGGCCCCATCCCGGAGGGACATGCCGTCATCTTCCATGACGGCGACACCTCCAATTTCGACATCAGCAACCTGCGCTGCATCTCGCGCGCAGAGCTGTCCCGCAGCAACGGGGCCGCCGTCCCCATCGACCTGCTGCCCGTGTGGCAACTCACACGCCAGCTGGACCAAGAGATCAAGGAAATGGAGAAAGCCGAGCATGACCACCACCACAACCGACACCCAGCCCACGCCACCTGAAACCAGCGGCATGGGCCAGCTGCAATCGCTGCTGCTCCAGACCATCAAGGATCTGCGCAGCGGCGCCACCACGCCGCAGATCGCCCGCGCCATCACCGACATCGGCCAGACCCTGGTGGCCAGCTCGCGCGCAGAAATCGAGTTTGCGCGGATCACCAAGGCTTCGCGCGTCGGCTTCCTTGATTCGCCAGCGCTGCAAGGTGCAATGCCCAAGCCCACAGCAGACGGGTCCGGCCACACCACGCCATTGCCACCGGGCCAGCACTGGCAGGGCCTGGTCCACCGCACCAGCGACGTGGAGCCCAGGCGATGACTCATTGACTAGATTTTGTGCACGCTGATTTGCGGGGTTGCCGGAGCGGCCGAACAGTGACTACAGCAAAAGAACTGCGCCACGCCTAGAGTAGATGCGCTTGTCTTCGAGGGTTCGAATACCTCACCCCGCTCCCGACCGTTCAGAGGTATAAGAAGACACTATTTCCTTTTATGAAGATTTTTCACTCCCTCGTAGGATTGAATAATAGAGTCAGCAAGGTCGAAAGCATCAAACTTCTCCGCCGAAACAGAATTCATTGCCACGAAAAGCTGCTTTGCCACCTCCTTTAGCCCAAGAGCGCAAAATTCAAGAAATTTCAGAACTTCTCGCTTATCCACATCACTTGCATTTCCTTCATATGCTTTTCCAATCACGGAAACCTGCACTGCAGTCAACTTGACATTCGCAAACGCACGCATGGCATCAGGCGGGAGGAGTTCAGATCTCAAATTCTGAATAGATGATAACTGCTCGATGATTGTTGCATTGGACAATACAATCACTGCAATTTTATCATCTTGAATTCCACATGAAAGAACTTGAATTGACTGAATAAGGCCCTTCGCAAAATGTCGCGATGCAATAACAGCCATTCGCCTTTCATCACGAATAGAAGATCTTGATACCCATATTGCGATCATTACAGCAGCAAATGCGCCGAGCACCTGCATCCATCCCGACCACTCTGCTTTAGTCATACAAGACCACCAGCGCTGAATCTGCCAATCCCCAAAAAATAAGCAAATTTCAGTAGTCTCCATTGCCACTTCCTTTCCTAGGTGGCGAATCCTACCCTCCCATAGCCCGTTTGGCAGTCGCCTCTCGGGCTTTTTGCATGGAACCCACAATGTCCGAGAACAGCAAGATCGAATGGACCGACCACACGTTCAACCCCTGGGAAGGCTGCCAGAAGGTGGGCCCGGGCTGTGACCACTGCTATGCCGAGACCCGCAATGCGCGGTTTGCCGGCGGCCAGGCCGTGAACTGGGGCCCAGGCGCGCCGCGCCGTCGCACCAGCCCTGCCACCTGGGCCATGCCGCGCCGCTGGAACGCGCAGGCTGATGCATTCATGGCTCAGCATGGACGCCGCCAGCGCGTGTTCTGTGCATCGCTGGCGGACGTGTTCGACAACGCTGTGGACCCGCAATGGCGCGCCGACCTGTTCACCCTGATCCACCAGACGCCGAACCTTGACTGGCTGCTGCTCACGAAGCGCATCGGCAACGTCATCCCCATGATGGCGGAGCTGGTGCACGACAAGGACCAGGACCTGCCATGGCTGGACCTGATGCCGCTGCCCAATGTGTGGATCGGCGCCACCATCGTGAACCAGGCCGAGGCAGACCGCGACATCCCGAAGCTGCTGGCCGTGCCGGCGCGCGTGCGTTTCCTGAGCATGGAGCCGCTGCTGGGGCCTGTGAATCTGGAGCGTCCTCGCCCCGGGCCTGACCTTGACCAAGGCGGAGGCTCGAAGATCTGCCAGCCGTGGCTGATCCAGAGCGGCATCCATTGGGTGATCGTCGGCGGCGAGAGCGGCCCCGGCGCGCGGCCCATGCACCCCACCTGGGCACGCAGCCTGCGCGACCAGTGCAACGCTGCTGGCGTGCCATTCCTGTTCAAGCAGTGGGGAGAGTGGGCGCCTTATGACCGGAGCCGCACCGATGGAGCCGCTCTCGCGACGCCTTACTCCTTAGACGAGCCACTGCAGCACTTTGGCAAAAAAGCCTCAGGCCGACAGCTCGACGGCCGCGCCTGGGACGAGACGCCCGCCAGCTGACCCCCAGGCATGAGCACAGCGCATGGGCGCTGTCCTGACACACCCCTCCCCCGAAGCCCTCCCGGTATGCCGCGAGGGCTTTCCTGTTTCTGCATCCCGTGAATTCCAAACCACCCCAGACCTGCGAGCTGCTGCAGCGCGCAGGCCACGTCATCAACACCACTGCCAGCCACTGGCGCATCACCAAGGAAGCCTCATGACAGCAACGAAGCAACAGCCCATCGCCGGCTACCGCATCAGCGACCCGAGCGACCCCACGATCAAGCCATGGCTGTCAGAGACGCCCGACGACAACGGCTACACGTCAGAACCGCTCTACGCCGGGGCAGCTCCTGTCGCTGTGGCAAGGTGGGGCGTGGCGGCGTGGATGACGCCTGAAGGCGACCGCGTTGTGACAGCAGAGACGATGGACGGAGCGCGCAAGGATGGCGGGGCCAGCCTGTCCAGCTTGCGGCCCTACACCGTCGCCCTGGTGCGTGCTGGCGAGCCTGCCGCCGCAGCGCCCGCCCTGGAAGCGCCTGCAGCCCCGGTGCGCCAACCTCTGACAGGGCAGGAAATCATCAACCGCTTTGATTTTCTGGAAGGGGTGGTGAACGAGCACTACTACCTCAAGATCGTCAAGGTGGCGGAAGGCATTCAGGCCGACGCGCTGGCCGCTGCGCCCAAGGCACCTGCTGCGCCCGTGGGCGATGAGCGCGAGGCTTTCGAGGCCTGGATCAAAAGGGATGGCGGCGATCTGAGCACGTTTGGCAGTGGCCAGAACCGACACTACAACAACAGCGCCGTGAACAACGCTTGGACCGGATGGAGTTCGCGCGCCAAGCTGGCAGCACCTGCTGCGCCTGCAGTGGATGCGAGCGACACGGCCCTGCTGGATGCCATGGAGCGCGAGCGCATCGCAGTCATCCCCGAGTTTGAAGGCCCGTGGGATGCCCAGATCTTCGGCGAAGACGAGGCAACCCTGGCCTGCGGCAGCGGCGTGACTCCACGCAAAGCCATCGCCGAAGCCCTTGCATCTCTCGAAGCCCGCAAGGCACACGACGCAGCCCAGGCAGCAGCCAAGGGGGGCGGCATCGTGAGCAAAACCGAACGTCTGGGGCATGCCAATGCCCTGATCGAGATCATCAGCCGGCATGGCCGCCGCTTCTTCCGCAACCGCGAATCCGGCGCCATCGCGCGCCTGGAGCTGGATGCTAGCGGCCGGCTCTGGTGGATTGACGAATACCGGGGCTCGCGGGTCTACACGGGCAAGGTGATGGGCTATCCGCACCGCTGGCGCGGCTTCAGCCATGGGGGCACGCTGCGCTCGCTGGTGGAGGCCCTGCGCGGCTACGTCCTGCGCGGCGAGCTGCTGCACCCCGAGTACATCGCACCGAGCCGGATCGACCCTACCAACGGCGACATCTGGGGCTACGGCGCCGAGGCCGCCGCTGCAGTGCGTGCCGAGGCCCACGCCCTACCCCTTTTCCAGCGCCCCACTGGGCACAAGGAGAGCACATGAAAGAACGACCGATCCTGTTTTCGGCGCCGATGGTCCGAGCCCTGCTCGCGGGCACGAAGACCCAGACGCGGCGCATTCTGAAGCTCAAGTGGGGCTTCGATGTCGAGGAGCGCGATGACGGCACCCTGTGGCCATGGGCAGAGCATCCTGACTGCGACGATGACGTGTGGATGCCTTGCCAGCAAGGAGAGATTGGCGACCGGCTGTGGGTGCGCGAGGCCTTCCGCTTCCCCGCAAGTTTGGATCACCTTTCGCCATCCGTGTGCGGCGATAAGGCCCTGGACGCCGGCTATCGAACGCCGTGGGCGCCGACCCAGTTCGAGGCCGACGGCTCGCGAACCGGTGAATGGCGCGGGTTTGACACGCTACCAGAGAAGACCAGGCCGGGAAAGCTGCGACCTGGCATCCACATGCCCCGCTGGGCCAGCCGCATCTCGCTGGAGATCACGGCTCTGCGTGCGCAGCGCCTGCAAGACATCAGCGATGCAGATGCGCGCGCCGAGGGCATCGAGTGCATGGCAGGAGACCCAGAATGCGGCTACCGCAACTACCTGGACCAAGCCAGCCAGGACTGGTCGCTGAGCCCGCGAGAGTCGTTCCGCAGCCTCTGGGAGTCGATCAACGGCCCAGCTTCCTGGGCCAAGAACCCCTGGGTCTGGGTCGTGGAATTCGAGCGCGCCAAAGCAACAGAAAAAGGAAAAAAACAATGACCAACACCGAAACGCTCAACATCCGGGAAGCAGCGGAAATCCTCAAAATCCACGTCAAGACAGCCGAGGACCTGGTGCGCGATGGCGAGATCCCAGCCGGCAAAATCGGCCGGGCATATGTCCTGATGCGCCGAGACGTGGTGCGCTACGCCGAGAAAGCCATCCTCCAGCAGACAGCCGAACGCCTTGTGCGCAAGCGTTCACCAAAGGGCGTTGGCAAGGTCCGTGCCCCTCAGGTTCGCGTAGCGCATTAGCATGCGCTGCGTCTTGTGGCCCGTGATCTTCATGATCTGCGTCTCGCTCAGCGTGGTCCGCTCAAACAGGCGGCTGGTCGCTTCGTGACGCAGATCATGAAATCGCAGACCCTTGGCGCCGGCCTGCTCCATGATCCCGGCATACAGGTTGGACAGGTAATCAGTGGTGGCATGCAGGTCTTCATCGCGCTTCGACCACCACGGGAAAATCAACGACTGCGGGCTGGGCACATCAAGGCCCTGCAGGTAGCTCTCCAGCACTCCCACTGCCACCGTGGACAACGGCACCTGCCGCTTGTCCCCGTTCTTGGTCTTGTCCAAAAACACCGTTCGCCGTGGCAGGTCCACCTGCCCGAGCGTCAGCGTGTACATCTCGCGCATCCTCATTGCCGTCTCCACGGCCAGTACAAACAGGCATCGCAGCGCCGCCTGATGCTCCAGCTTCAGCGGCCGCTGCTTGCGCGCGAGCACCCCCCCATCGATCACGGCCAGCACTGCCTCATACTCCCCGCGTTCTAAACGCCGGTCCCGCTCCACATCCGTCCGCGCACCGCCATCGGCCAGGGCGGCATCGGTCTTTGTGTACTGAGCATAGCCGTCTGGCAGCGTGCGCAGCGGATGATCAGGCAGGGACAGCAGACCCTTTCGCATGCCCCAGTCTGTGCATCTGGCCAGCGCCCCGACTTTGGCGCGGATGGTTGCCGGCGCCAGATTCTCCACACGCTTCATCTCCGTGATCCACCCGTCCACCCAAGCCGAATTGATCTCGCTCAGCGGGTAGTGACCACGGCTTTCGAGGATGGTGCCGAGGGCACTCCGATCCTTTGGCGACGGATGCGCATCACGCTCGTATTCGCGCACCAGCTCTTTGATCGTCAGCACCACCTCAGCTTTCTGATGCTCCGCCGGCACGATGCCTCGGTCCAGGAGCGCATCCAGCCTGGCCGCATATTCGTCGCCCTCGGCCTCGGTCGCAAAGGTCAAATAGAGCGGTTTGTCCAGCACGCCCTGGCGCTTGAACGTGTACTGCCAGGTGCCATTGGGGAACTGTTTCTTGCCTGCCAAGCCGGCCTCCGATCTGCTGCAAATGGGGCGCGAGTCTACGCCCAGGCAGGTTGGTAGACAACTATTCTCGGCTGGTAGACGCTCCCTTTGGCTACCATTCTGGCGGGTAAAACGGGCAAAGAAAAAGACCCTAGATGTCTCTAGGGCCTTGATTTCATTCAGTTTTTGGTGGTGGGTGCTGACGGGGTCGAACCGCCGACCTACGCCTTGTAAGGGCGCCGCTCTACCAACTGAGCTAAGCACCCCACCTTGACTGGTGTCAGTTCAGGGCATCCTTCAATGCCTTGCCCGGACGGAACTTGGGAACCTTGGCGGCCTTGATCTTGATGGTCTCGCCGGTGCGGGGGTTGCGGCCCGTGCGGGCGGCGCGCTTGCCAACGGCGAATGTACCAAAACCAACGAGCGACACTGTACCACCCTTTTTGAGGGTTTTCTTCACAGCCTCAATCGTGGAATCCAGTGCGCGAGCAGCCGCAGCCTTGGAGATGTCGGCGTTGTTAGCGATGTGCTCAATCAGTTCGGTTTTATTCACAAGATGCCTCTGGAGAAATAAGTGAATGGAATGTCTCTGCGGCCACCAACTTGGCGCGACCAGAAACCCGGCGCGACGGATACGGAATCTGGCTTGCCGTTCGACGCTTGCCTCGGGGCAGGCATCGGTGAATTAAAGCCATCGACCTTCCAGGTGTCAATGCACGCTGTGCATCGCAACGACAGGGCACGATTCTATGCGGTTTTGGCGCCAGCTTTGGCTTTGCGGCCGGTTTTTTGCGCGCAGCGGGTGCTAGCGGCTTCACGAATTGACAAGGGTTGACAATGGACTTGCCCGCCGCAGGCCTTGCCAGTGCTGCAATGCGCCTCACCGCTTCGCATCCACGACGCCGCAGCGGCTGCCCTGCCTGATTCAAATGCTTCCAAAAAAATAGCAACGCCAGACAGTTTGACGTGTCTGGCGCAGGATCCCGGGAACGGCCGGAAAGGCCCTCAGTGCGTGACCCGCGCGCGGATCTCGGGCAGGGCTTTTTGCAGGTAGTAGACCATCGACCAGACGGTGAGCACCGCCGCCACCCAGATCAGCACCTGGCCCCAGACGCCGGTGTCGATCATGCCGAACACACGGCCGTCGTACAGCAGGAAGGGGATGGCCACCATCTGCGCCGTGGTCTTGAGCTTGCCCAGCATGTGCACGGCCACGCTCTTGCCCGCGCCCAGGTGGGCCATCCATTCGCGCAGGGCCGAGATGGCGATTTCGCGGCCGATGATGATCAGGGCCACGAACACATCGGTGCGCTGCAGATGCACCAGCACCAGCAGCGAGGCGCAGACCAGGAACTTGTCGGCCACGGGATCGAGGAAGGCGCCGAAGGCCGATGTCTGGTTGAGCTTGCGCGCCAGGTAGCCGTCGAGCCAGTCGGTGGCCGCGAAGACGATGAACATGACCGTGGCGACCAGGTTGCGGGTCGCCACGTCGAAAGGCGCATAGAACACCCCGACGATCAGCGGAATCGCGACGATCCGCGTACAGGTCATCAAGGTGGGGATTGTGAGAAACATGGCCGCCATTGTGTCACGTACCTTGGTGTTTGAGGTTCTGTTTGCGGGCCTGCGGTGCAGCCCGCGGGACAGTCGTTTCAATGCAATGCACGGTAGATATCTTCAGCCAGCGCGGCCGAGATGCCGTCCACGCTGCACAGGTCTTCCACCGTGGCTTCCGACACGCCGCGCACGCCGCCGAAGCGCTGCAGCAGGCGCGCGCGCTTCTTGGGGCCCACGCCCGGAATCTCCTCGAGCTTGCCGCCGCCCACGCGCACCTTGGCGCGCGCCGCGCGCATGCCGGTGATGGCGAAGCGGTGGGCCTCGTCGCGGATCTGGGCCACCAGCATCAGCGCGGCCGAGTCGTAGCCCAGGTAGATCTTCTCGCGCCCGTCGGCAAAGACCAGTTCTTCCAGGCCGACCTTGCGCCCCTCGCCCTTTTCCACGCCCACGATGCGCGAGACATCGAGCCCTAGCTGCTCGAAGACTTCGCGCGCCATGCTGACCTGGCCCTTGCCACCGTCGACCAGTACCAGGTCCGGCAGTTGCGGCTGCTTGCCGGTGAGCTCGGCACCGCCCGCCTCTCTTTGCGCCTCGGCCACGCGGCTGTAGCGGCGCGTCAGCACCTGGCGCATGGCGGCATAGTCGTCGCCGCCCGTGATGCCTTCGATGTTGAAGCGCCGGTATTCGCTGCTTTGCATCTTGTGGTGATGGAAGACCACGCAGGAGGCCTGCGTGGCCTCGCCTGCCGTGTGCGAGATGTCGAAGCATTCGATGGTGAGTTCGTCCAGGTTCTCGCAGGCCAGGTCCAGCGCCTCGACCAGCGCGCGCGTGCGCGCCTGCTGCGAGCCTTCTTCGGCCAGCAGGCGGGCCATCTGGATGTCGGCGTTTTTTTGCGCCATCTCCAGCCAGATGCGCCGCTGCTCGCGCGGCTGCTGCACGGCGGTGATGCGCACGCCGCCTTGCTCGCTCAGCAGCGCCAGCAGTTTCTTGTCCACCGGGTGGCTGACGATGAGCACGGGCGGCACGGCCACGCCGGTGTAGTGCTGGGCGATGAAGGCCTCCAGCACGATCTCCTCGACCGGCCGCGCGGACTCGGCAAGACTGGCCTCTTCCTCGCCGGCGTAGACCGAGGCGGCATCGCCCAGGTTGGCGGGAAAGTACGGCCGGTCGCCCAGGTGGCGGCCGCCGCGCACCATGGCCAGGTTCACGCAGGCGCGGCCGCCCTGCACCTTCACGGCGAGGATGTCCACGTCGCGGTCGTCGGCGGTTTCTATGACCTGCTGGTGCAGCACGCGCGACAATGCCGTCATCTGGTTGCGCACCTCGGCGGCCTGCTCGTATTCCATGCGCCCGGCGTGCTCCATCATGCGGGCCTCCAGCTGGCGCAGCAGTTCCTGGGTCTCGCCGCGCAGCATGGCCTCGGCATTGCGCACATCCAGCGCATAGGCTTCGGGCGAGATCAGGTCCACGCAGGGGCCGGAGCAGCGCTTGATCTGGTAGAGCAGGCAGGGCCGCGAGCGGTTGGCGAAGACCGTGTCCTCGCAGGTGCGCAGCCTGAAGACCTTTTGCAGCAGCTGGATGCTTTCCTTGACGGCCCAGGCATTGGGATAGGGGCCGAAGTAGCGGTGGCGCTTGTCCACGGCGCCGCGGTAGTAGGCCATGCGGGCAAAGAGCTGGTGGGCCGGCTCGCCAACCCGCCCGTCGCGCGCGGCGACGCCCGTGATCTTCAGATAGGGATAGCTCTTGTCGTCCCTGAACAGGATGTTGTACTTGGGTTGCTGCGTCTTGATCAGATTGTTTTCGAGCAGCAGGGCCTCGGCCTCGGAGCGCACCACCGTGGTCTCCATGCGGGCGATCTTGCCCACCATGTGACCTATGCGCGTGCCGCCATGGTTCTTGGTGAAGTAGCTGGAGACGCGGCGCTTGAGGTTGATGGCCTTGCCCACGTACAGCAGCGTGCCTGCCGCGTCGAAATAGCGGTAGACGCCGGGCAGACCCGGCAGCGCTGCCACCTGGGCCAGCAGTTCATCGGAATGGGGTTCGGACATGCGCCTATTGTGGCCGCTGCCCGGGCCCGCCGCAGCGGGCCTGCGGGCTCTTACTCGGCCTCGATCTTCGAGGACTTGACCACCTGGGCCCAGTTGGCCCAGTCGGTCTTGACCATGGCGCCGAGCTGCTGCGGGTTCATGTAGTCGGCCGTGGCGCCCTGCTCCTGCGCCTTTTGCTTGAAGGCCGGGTTCTCCACGACCTTCTTGAGGTCTGCCGTGAGCTTGTCGATCACGGGCCTGGGCGTGGCGGCGGGCGCGAACACGGCAAACCAGGAGGTGGCGTTGACGCCTGCGTAGCCGGCCTCGGCCGTGGTGGGCGCATCCGGCAGGCTGGGCAGGCGCTGCGTGCCGGTGACGGCCAGCACGCGCAGCTTGCCGCTTTGCACATGAGGCATGAAGGGCGGCGCCGTGCCGAAGGTCAGGTCCACCTGGCCACCCAGCAGGTCCTGCAGCGCGGGGCCCGTGCCCTTGTAGGGCACGTGGACCATCTTGATGCCGGCCTGCTGCTCCAGCATGGCGCCGGTCACGTGCTGCAGCGATCCGTTGCCGGAAGAGGCGTAGTTCAGCTTGCCCGGGTTGGCCTTGGCATAGGCCACGAGTTCGGTCAGCGTCTTCACGGGCAGCTCGGACCGCACCACGATGATCTGCGGCGCCGACAGCACATTGGCCACGGGCTGGAAGTCGCCCTGCTCCCAGGTGCGGGCCTTGGTCAGGTGGGGCGAGATCACGTGGTAGCCCGAGTACTGCATGAGCAGGGTGTAGCCATCGGCCTCGGCACGCTTGACCAGGCTGGCCGCGATGGAGCCGTTGCCACCGCCCTTGTTGTCCACCACCACCGACTGGCCGATCACCGGCGCCAGCGCCTGGGCCGCCATGCGCGCGGCCAGGTCGGTGGTGCCGCCGGCTGCGGCCGGCACGATCATGGTGATGGTCTTGGCGGGGTAGCCGCCCTGGGCCAGCGCGGCCGTGCCGCCCAGGCCCAGTCCTGCGATGGCCATGGCCACGGCTGCGATCTGTCTGCGTTGAATCTTCTTCATCTTTGTCTCCTTGGTTTGCTCGGTTCTTGTGAATGAGAATGCGCGCCGGCCTCAGCCCTTGGCCAAAGCCCGTTCGCGGATGGCTGCAAAGTCGGCCGGTGGCTGGTGCAGGTCCAGCCGCGCGCCGGCCTTGGCGATCTGGCTGGCCGTGTCATGGCCGATCAGCGCGGGCAGGCTGCGCGCGGCCGCGACGATCTGCGCCAGGTCCACGCCGGTGTCGTAGCCCATGAGCTGCAGCGCGTGGACGATGTCCTCCGTGCAGGCATTGCCCGAGGCGCCCGGCGCATAGGGGCAGCCGCCCAGGCCGCCGATGGAGGCATCGAAGCGGTCGCCGCCCGCCTCGATGGAGGCCAGCACATTGGCCAGCGCCATGCCGCGCGTGTTGTGGAAATGCAGGGTCATGCCCAGCTGCGGCCAGCGCTGCCGGAAGGCGGCCACCATGGCGCGCACCTGGGTCGGGAAGGCCATGCCCGTGGTGTCGCACAGCGTGATGCCCTGCACGCCCAGATCGGCAAAGCGCTGCACCCAGCCGAAGACTTCCTGCTGCGGCACATCGCCTTCCATGGGACAGCCAAAGCAGCATGACAGCGAGACGTTGACGGGCACGCCCGCCTGCTGCGCCGTGGCCACGACCTGGGCCAGCGCCGCGAACGACTGGCTGCGCTGCATGCGCAGGTTGCACAGGTTGTGGGTCTCGCTGACCGACATGACCAGGTTGAGTTCGTCCGTGCGCGCCTCGATGGCGCGCTCGGCGCCGCGGGCATTGGGCACCAGGGCGGTGTAGACGGTGCTGGGGCGGCGTTCGATCTCGCGCATGACGATCTCGCCATCGCGCAGCGCGGGAATGGCGGTGGGCGAGACAAAGGCCGTGACCTCGATCTTGGACAGGCCGGCCTGCGACAGCGCATTGACCAGGGCGATCTTGTCCTCGGTGGGGACGAAGGCCTGCTCCATCTGCAGCCCGTCGCGCGTGCCGACCTCGTTGAAGAAAACGCGGCGGCCCGCGCCCTGCCAGACATCCGTGGTGTGGACGGCGTTCATTGGATCACTCCCTTGCTGCGCAGCAGCGCAATCTGTTCGGCCGTGAGGCCGGCCTCGGCCAGCACCGCGTCGGTGTCGTCGCCCACATGGGGGGCGCTGGTGCGCACCGTACCCGGCGTGAGCGAGAGCTTGGGCACGATGCCCGGCACCTCGATGTCGTCGCCGTCGCGCGTGTGCTGGCTGAGGATCATGTCGCGGGCGCGGTAGTGCGGGTCCTCGGCAATGTCCTTGGCGGTGTAGACCTTGCCGGCCGGCACGCGTGCGGCGGCCAGCTGGTCCATCACGGCCTGCACGCTCTGCGTGCGCGTCCAGCCGCCGATGACGGCATCGATCTCGGCAATGCGCGCCACGCGGCCCGCGTTGTCGGCCAGTTGCGGATCGTCGGCCAGGTCCTGGCGGCCGATGGTGGCCATCAGGCGCTTGAAGATGGAGTCGCCATTGCCGGCCACCAGCACCCAGCCGTCCTGGCAGGGATAGGCGTTGGACGGCGCGATGCCCGGCAGCGCGCTGCCTGCGGCCTCGCGCACGGCGCCGAAGGCGCTGTATTCGGGCAGCAGGCTTTCCATGACGTTGAACACGGCCTCATGCAGCGCCACGTCGATGACCTGGCCGGCACCGCCGTTCACCTTGCGGTGGTACAGGGCCATCATCACGCCGATCACGCCATGCAGCGCGGCCAGCGTGTCGCCAATGGACACGCCCACGCGCACCGGCACCCGGCCCGGCTCGGCCGTCAGGTGGCGCAGGCCGCCCATGGCCTCGCCGATCACGCCAAAGCCCGGCAGGTCGCGGTAGGGGCCGGTCTGGCCGTAGCCCGAGATGCGCAGGATGACCAGCCCGGGGTTGAGCGCATGCAGCTGCTCGGGCGACATGCCCCAGCCCTCCAGCGTGCCGGGACGGAAGTTCTCCACCAGCACATCGGCCTCGGCGATCAGGCGCCGGGCGATGTCCTGGCCCTCCTGCTGGCGCAGGTCCAGCGCCACCGAACGCTTGTTGCGCGACTGCACCTGCCACCAGACCGAGGTGCCGTTCTTGATCAGGC
Organism: Delftia sp. 11MD; assembly: GCF_050907895.1. Taxonomy (NCBI): domain Bacteria; kingdom Pseudomonadati; phylum Pseudomonadota; class Betaproteobacteria; order Burkholderiales; family Comamonadaceae; genus Delftia; species Delftia sp. 11MD. Next base: position 4,143,402 of record NZ_CP194333.1, read on the forward strand.
GCCAGTTGCGCAGCGGATCGCCCGCGCCCGGCGCCTCGATCTTGACCACGTCGGCGCCGAATTCGCCCAGCGTCTTGCCGCAGAACGGCCCGGCGATCAATTGCCCCATCTCGACCACGCGCACGCCGCTGAGCGCGCCGGGTGTGGGGGCCTGCCTTGTCTGTTGTGTCATGGGTTAGCGCTTCCTCTTTGTCTCCTGCGGCCGGCCTCCGATGGCATTGCCGCGGCGCCGATCTTGCCGCCGTCCGCGCCGGCCGCAAAACGCTCAAGCGCGACGCTGCCATCGCAAACCGGCATGGCAGAACCCGGTCGGGCGGGGCCGGGCGATAATCGCCACCCCATGAAACTCGACCCGATCTCGCTGCGCCTGTTCGTGGCCGTGATGGAGGAAAGCGCCATCGCCCGCGCCGCCGCACGCGAACACATCGCCCCCTCGGCCGCCAGCCGGCGGCTGGCCGAGCTGGAGAGCCAGCTGCAGGTGGAGCTGTTCACCCGCAGCAACCGCGGCAGCGTACCCACGGCCGCCGCCTATGCACTGCTGAACATGGCGCGCGGCGTGCTCAATGACCTGGACGGCATCGGCGAGCAGATGCGCGAGTACGGCAGCGGCCTGCGCGGCCATGTGCGCGTGATGGCCAACATCTCGGCCATCACGCAGTTCCTGCCCTCCCAGCTGCAGCGCTTCCTGGACCAGCACCCGCATGTGGACGTGCGCCTGCAGGAGCGGGTGAGCAGCGACATCGCGCGCGCCGTGGCCGACAACGAGGCCGATATCGGCATCCTCAACCAGGGCAGCTACGGAGAGAAGATCCGCCTGCGCCCCTACCGGCGCGACCGCCTCATCGTCATCGTCCCCCAAGGCCATGCGCTGGCGCGCCGGCGCTCGCTGCGGCTGGCCCAGGTGCTGGACCATGACCTGGTGGGCATGCACGCCGGCAGCGCGCTCAACCACCAGATCACGCGCGCCGCGGCCGACCTGGGCCTGCAGCCGCGGCTGCGCATGAAGGTGACGGGCTATGACGCGCTGTGCCTGATGGTGGCCTCGGGCCTGGGCGTCGGCATCCTGCCCGAAGGCAGTGCCCGCCTGTACCTGGGCGCCCTGCCGCTGCGCTGCATTGCGCTGGACGAGCCCTGGGCCGAGCGCCAGCTGATGTTGTGCGTGCGCTCGCAAGAGGCACTGCCGCCAGTGGCGCAGTTGCTGGTCGAACACCTGTGCGAACCCTGATTCCGATGCTTGCCTTCAACCCCATCCCCCCGGACCCTCTGCCAGAGCAGGCCGCCGCACGGACCTGGGACATCTTCTGCCAGGTCATAGACAACTTCGGCGACATCGGCGTGTGCTGGCGCGCGGCGGCCGACCTGGCCTCACGCGGCCAGCGCGTGCGGCTGTGGATGGACGACGCCAGCGCCCTGGCCTGGATGGCGCCCCGGCCCCACCCGGCCGGACTCAGCGTGCACGGCTGGCCCACGCAGGCGCAGGACATTCCGCAGGCCGTGGGTGACGTGGTCATCGAGGCCTTCGGCTGCGAGATTCCGCCGCCCTTTCTGGCGGCCATCGCGCGCCGCGCGCCGCTGTGGATCAACCTCGAATACCTGTCGGCAGAGGACTATGTGGAGCGCTGCCACCGCCTGCCCTCGCCGCTGATGTCGGGGCCGGCTGCGGGGTTGACGCGCTGGTTCTTCTACCCGGGCTTCACGGCCGCCACGGGCGGCCTGCTGCGCGAGCCGGACTTGGCCGCGCGCCAGGCGGCTTTTGCTTCCGAGGGCCGGCAGGCCTGGCGCACACGCCACGGCATAGGCACCGGTGATTGCGCCATCTCGCTGTTCTGCTACGAACCCCCTGCCCTGCCGCACTGGCTGTGCCAGCTGCATGCTGCGCCGCCCGCACCACAGGCCACGCATCTGCTGGTGACTCCCGGGCGCGCGGCAGCCGCGGTGCAGCAGGCCATGGCCGGCGTGACCGCCGCAGACCACGGTTCGGTGACCCGGCATGCGCTGCAGCCCTGCCCCCAGCCGCAGTTCGACGAGATGCTCTGGGCCTGCGACCTGAACCTGGTGCGCGGCGAGGATTCGCTGGTACGCGCGCTGTGGGCCGGCCAGCCCCTGGTCTGGCACATCTATCCCCAGCACGACGACGCCCACCACGACAAGCTCGACGCCTTCCTGGACTGGCTGCAGGCGCCGGCCAGCCTGCGCGCCTTCCACCATGCCTGGAACGGCATGGCACCGGCAAGCACCCTGCCCGCAATCACGCCTGCGCTGCTGCAGCAATGGCAGGACTGCGCACTGGCCGCGCGCGCGCGGCTGCTGCAACAGACCCCATTGATTGAGCAGCTGCAAGCTTTCGTGACCGAAAAAAGCTAGAATGCACGTTTTGCCTCCCTGGAGGCGCCGTTGCGGGCGACCGCCAGCCGGCCGCCATCGACCAACCAGGGTTGCACCCGCCGCGGAACTGCGGCAGGCGCACCGTCCCAGCGACTTCGCTTGCCTGCCCTGTTGAGCGGCTTCAACCTCAGCCAAGCAAGCTATGAAAATCGCTCAAGAAATCCGCGCCGGCAACGTGATCATGCACGGCAAGGACCCGATGATCGTCCTGAAGACCGAATACGCTCGCGGTGGCCGCGGCGCCGCCACCGTGCGCATGAAGCTCAAGGCCCTGCTGTCGAACATGGGCACCGAAGTCGTGTTCAAGGCCGACGACAAGATCGACAACGTGATCCTGGACAAGAAGGAGTGCACCTACTCCTACTTCGCCGATCCGATGTACGTCTGGATGGATGCCGAATACAACCAGTACGAAGTGGAAGCCGCCAACATGGGCGACGCCATCAACTACCTGGAAGACGGCATGCAGGCCGAAGTCGTGTTCTACGACGGCAAGGCCATCTCCTGCGAACTGCCCACGTCCGTGGAACGCGAAATCACCTGGACCGAACCCGCCGTCAAGGGCGACACATCGGGCAAGGTGCTCAAGCCCGCCAAGATCGCCACCGGCTTTGAAGTGCCCGTGCCCCTGTTCGTGAGCCAGGGCGACAAGATCGAAATCGATACCCGCACGGGCGAGTACCGCAAGCGCGTCTAAACAACGCCTGCAGTTCCCTCTGCGAAGCCCCTGGCAGTCTCTGCCAGGGGCTTTTTCTTTGGGCGCGCGGCATCCATGCAGATATTTACCCGGGTTTAATTGACTTGCATATTTTACCCGGCTAATATCCAGCACATGACTACCGACTCTTGCATGGCGGGCGCCGAGCCCGCACCCAGCTACACCATCTTCCAGGGCCATGGCCGCCTGCTCCAGGGGAACAGGCCTGCCGTCCTGCAGTTTCTGCAAAGCCATGAACAGCAGCTGCAAGGCAGCGGATCGGCGCCGCCGCTGTGGGTTTTCGACGACCACAGCGGCATGCGGCTGGACCTGGACTGGCGCAGCGAACTGGCCGCATCGCCCGCACCCGGACAAGCCGCCGCACCGCGCAGCGTGGGCCGCCCCAAGCTGGGCGTGGTGGCACGCGAAGTCACCTTGCTGCCACGGCACTGGGAATGGCTGAACCGCCAGCCCGGCGGCGCCTCCGGCGTACTGCGCAGACTGGTGGACGAGGCGCGTGGCAAGCATGCCGCACAGGATGCCGTGCGCGCCGCCACCGAGGCCGCCTACCGATTCATGAGCGAGATGGCGGGCGACCTGCCCCATTTCGAGGACGCCAGCCGCGCCCTCTTTGCACACCAGGCCGACGCCTTTGCAAGGCACACCGCCACCTGGCCCGAGGATGTGCGAAGCTATCTGCAGCAACTGAGCAGCGCTGCCTGGTCCTCGCCGCCATCGCCAGGGCAGGACTGAAGCCCCCGCCTTCCATTGCATTTTCTCGTCGCATTAACAGACACAACATGACGAAACCTAACGAACCTCTGCCCCAGGCTGCTGCGCCTGCCGCATCCAGCCCCGCCGGGCCGCCCATCGCCCACGGCACCCAGCCGCTGTGGCGCACCTTCCTGGTGTTCCTGGGCCCCATGGTCCTGGCCAATATCCTGCAGTCGCTGTCGGGCACCATCAACAGCGTCTTCATCGGCCAGATGCTGGGCGTGCAGGCCCTGGCGGCCGTCGCGGCCTTTTTTCCGGTGATGTTTCTCTTCATCGCCTTCGTGATCGGCCTGGGCGCAGGCTCCTCGGTGCTGATAGGCCAGGCCTACGGTGCGCGCATGCACGACAAGCTGCGCGCCATCGCAGGCACGGCCATGTGCATAGGGCTGCTGTTCGGCGCCGTCGTGGCCCTGTTCGGCGGACTGTTCACCGAGCCGCTGATGCGTCTGCTGGGCACGCCGCCCGACATCATGGAGCAGGCCACGCTGTATTCGCGCATCGTGCTGCTGGGCATGCCGGGGCTGTTCGTGTTCCTGCTGGCCACCTCGCTGCTGCGCGGCGTGGGCGACACGGTCTCGCCCATGCTGGCCCTGCTGATCTCCACCGGCACGGGCCTGGTCTGCACGCCGGCGCTGATTGCGGGCTGGGGCGGCCTGCCGCGCCTGGGCGTGGCCAGCGCGGGCGTATCCATGATCCTGGGCTTCACCCTGGCCCTGGCCTGGCTGGGCTGGCGGCTGCGCCGCATAGCCAGCCCGCTGGCGCCCAATGCCGCGCTGTGGAAGGCCATGCGCATTGACCGGACCCTGCTCAAGAGCATCCTGCGCGTGGGCATACCCACGGGCGTGCAGATGATCGCCTCGTCCATGGCCGGGCTGGTCGTCGTGTCGCTGGTCAACGGCTTCGGCTCCAGCGCCACGGCAGCCTACGGTGCGGTCAACCAGATCAACTCGTTTGCGCAGTTCCCGGTCATTTCGGTGGCCATCACGGCCTCCATCCTCGGCGCCCAGGCCATCGGCGCTGGCCGCAGCGAGCGCCTGGGCGCCATCACGGCCACGGCCATACGCATGAACCTGGTGCTGGGTGCCGCCCTGGCCCTGATCGGCAGCCTGTTCGCGCGGCCGCTGCTGGGCATGTTCATCACCGACGAGCAGGTGCTGGTGCTGGCCATCGAGCTGCTGTACATCGTGCTGTGGAGCGGCCTGCTGCTGGGCTGCTTCATTGCCCTGTCGTCCATCATGCGTGCCAGCGGCGATGTGGTCATTCCCACGGCCATCACCATCACGGTGCTCGCCGTGCTGGAGCTGCCCATGGCATGGTGGCTGAGCCGCAGCTTCGGGCTGATGGGAATCTGGATGGCCTTTCCGCTGTCCTACACCCTGACGCTGTGCCTGCAGACCGCCTACTACAAGCTGGTGTGGAAGAAGCGCCCGATCCGCCGCATGGTGTAAGGCGTGCGCCATGCAAAACAGGCTTCCCGAGGGAAGCCTGTTTTTTTGGGGGTGGGCAAAGCGTCAGGCGTTCAGGTCCAGCACCACGCGCCCTTCGATCTTGCCTTCATGCATGCGCGCGAAGATGTCGTTGATGTTCTCCAGCCGGTCGGTGGACACGGTAGCCTTGACCTTGCCCATGGCCGCGAAATCCAGCGACTCCTGCAGGTCCAGCCGCGTGCCCACGATCGAGCCGCGCACCGTCACGCCGCTGAGCACCATGTTGAAGATGGGCAGCGGGAAGCTGCCGGGCGGCAGGCCGTTGAGCGATACCGTGCCGCCGCGCCGCACCATGCCCAGCGCCTGCTCGAAGGCCTTGGGCGAGACCGCCGTGACCAGGGCGCCGTGCGCGCCGCCGATCTCTTTTTTCAGATAGGCCGCCGGGTCCGTGGTCATGGCATTGACCGTGACCTGTGCGCCCAGGCGCCGGGCCAGCGCCAGCTTGTCGTCATCCACGTCCACCGCCGCCACGTTCAGGCCCATGGCCTTGGCATATTGCACGGCCATGTGGCCCAGGCCGCCGATGCCCGAGATCACCACCCAGTTGCCGGGCCTGGTGTCGGTGACCTTCAGGCCCTTGTAGACCGTGACGCCCGCGCACAGCACGGGCGCGATCTCGATCAGGTCCACGCTGCCGGGCAGCAGGCCCACGAAATTGGCATCGGCCAGCGCGTACTGCGCAAAGCCGCCGTTGACGGAGTAGCCGGTGTTCTTTTGCTGCTCGCACAGCGTCTCCCAGCCGCCCAGGCAATGCTCGCAATGGCCGCAGGCCGTGTACAGCCACGGAATGCCCACGCGGTCGCCCTCCTTCACATGGGTGACGCCCGCGCCCACGGCGGCCACATAGCCCACGCCTTCGTGGCCGGGAATGAAAGGCGGATTGGGCTTGACGGGCCAGTCGCCCTTCGCCGCGTGCAGGTCGGTATGGCAGACGCCGCAGGCCTCGATCTTCACCAGCACATGGCCGGGATCGGGCCTGGGCACCTGGACTTCCTCGATGGTGAGCGGCTTGCCAAACTCCCGCACCACGGCGGCCTTCATGGTCCTGTTCATTCGCGCCATCCTTTCTTTGCGTCAAAGTAGGTACAGCATTTCAGCGAAGAGGTCCGGCCGCCTTGATCGATATCAGGCACTGGTCCGGAAAAGACAAAAAAAACGGGCAAGGAGAACCTTGCCCGTTTTCGGGAGATGGCAGAACGGCAGGCTTACACGGGCTGGCCCACCAGGTCATGGCCTTGCGTGCCCACGATGCGCGCCTTGACGAAGTCGCCCACCTTGTAGGTCTTGCTGGCCTTCTCGGGCGGCAGCAGGTGCACCAGGCCGTCGATCTCGGGGGCATCGGCATAGCTGCGGCCCACGCCACCCTTCTTGCCCAGGCCCACGGACTTGTCCACCAGCACCTGCATGGTCTGGCCCACGCGCTTTTGCAGGCGCGCAGTGGAAACCTCCTCGGCCACGGCCATGAAGCGCGCGCGGCGCTCCTCACGCACTTCCAGGGGCAGCATGCCGGGAATCTCGTTGGCGGCAGCGCCTTCGACCGGGCTGTACGCAAAGCAGCCCGCGCGGTCGATCTGCGCCTCGCGCAGGAACTGCAGCAGGTGCTCGAACTCCTGCTCCGTCTCGCCGGGGAAGCCCGCGATGAAGGTGGAGCGGATCACCAGGTCCGGGCAGATTTCGCGCCAGCGCTGCAGGCGCTCCAGGTTCTTTTCACCGTTGGCGGGGCGCTTCATGCGCTTCAAGACATCGGGATGGCTGTGCTGGAAGGGCACGTCCAGATAAGGAAGCACGCGGCCCGTGGCCATGAACGGAATGATCTCGTCCACGCTGGGGTACGGGTAGACATAGTGCAGGCGCACCCAGGCGCCATAGGGCTCGGCGATCTCGGCCAGCGTCTGCACCAGTTCGAGCATGCGCGTCTTCACCGGCTTGCCGTCCCAGAAGCCCGTGCGGTACTTCACGTCCACGCCATAGGCCGAGGTGTCCTGGCTGATCACCAGCAGTTCCTTGACGCCGCCCTCGAACAGTGCGCGCGCCTCCTTGAGCACATCGCCCACCGGACGCGAAACCAGATCGCCGCGCATGGAAGGGATGATGCAGAAGGTGCAGCGGTGGTTACAGCCCTCGGAAATCTTCAGGTAGGCGTAGTGCCTGGGCGTGAGCTTGATGCCCGCCTCGCCAAAGGCGCCCGGCACCAGGTCGATGAAGGGATCGTGCGGCTTGGGCAGATGGGTGTGGACGGCATTCATCACCTCCTGCGTGGCGTGCGGACCGGTCACGGCCAGCACGCTGGGGTGCACTTCCTGGATCAGGTTGCCGCCATCCTTGCCCGCCTTGGCGCCCAGGCAGCCCGTGACGATGACCTTGCCGTTCTCGGCCAGCGCCTCGCCAATGGTGTCCAGGCTCTCGCGCACGGCGTCATCGATGAAGCCGCAGGTGTTGACGATCACCAGGTCAGCGCCCTCGAAGGTCTTGGAGGTCTGGTAACCCTCGGCGCTGAGCTGGGTAAGGATGAGTTCGGAGTCCGTGAGTGCCTTGGGGCACCCGAGGGATACCATACCTATACGGGGCAGCCGATCCACTTTGACAGCAGTTTCATTCATGGGAAAAACTTCTAAAGGTCTTGTCTATAGCTACCTGCGGTTCTCGGACCCCAAGCAGTCAACGGGGAGCAGCACGGACAGGCAACTGGCATACGCGGAAAAATGGGCCTCAGAGCACGGCCTGCAGCTTGACAGCAGCCTGACCCTCCGCGACGAGGGCCTGAGCGCTTACCACCAGCAGCACATCAAAAGTGGCGCGCTCGGGGTGTTCCTGCGGGCCGTGGAGGACGGACGTGTACCGCATGGATCTGTGCTGATCGTGGAGGGGCTGGACCGCCTCTCTCGCGCCGAGCCCATCCAGGCCCAGGCGCAACTGGCCCAGATTGTAAATGCGGGCATCACAGTGGTCACGGCGAGCGACGGAAAGGCCTACAGCCGCGCCCGGCTCAAAGAAAACCCCATGGATTTGGTCTACAGCCTGCTGGTGATGATCCGCGCGCACGAAGAAAGCGACACGAAGAGCAAGCGGGTGAAGGCCAGCATCAGGCGTTTGTGCGAGGGATGGCAGAACGGCACGTACCGGGGGCACGTGCGCCAGGGACATGACCCGGAATGGGTCAAGGAGGTGGAGGGGGGGTGGGAGATCGACGCCGGCCGTGCGGCCGCAGTACGCCGGGCTGTGCAGCTGTATGTCCAGGGGCACGGCGGCAAGGGTATCGTCCAGCGCCTTGACGCCGAAGGCCTGCAGCTCTACACCACGTCTGCCGAAAACAGGACGCACCAGATTTACCGCCTGCTCAAAATGCCGCAACTCGCTGGCATCAAGCCCATCGCCATCGATGGCGAGGAGTACCAGTTGCGTGACTACTACCCTGCCCTATTGAGTGCAGACGAGTGGACGGAACTGCAGCGGGTGGCGGCGCAGAGCGGCCGCCGGCGGGTGAAGGGAGATTTGCCGCATGTCATCACTGGGCTGGGCATCACGATCTGCGGATACTGCGGCCGCCCGATGTCTGGCCAGCACCTCGCCACCAAGAATCGACTGCCAGACGGGCGCCTGCGCGACGGAAACCGGCGTCTGCTTTGCGCCTCGGCGGCAGCCTATGGCGGCGGTTGCCCTGTGTCGGGCAGCACAAGCTCGGCGCCGGTAGAGCGGGCCATCATGTCCTACTGCAGCGACATCGTGAACCTGCAGGCGCTGTACGGGGCAGACCGCAGCCAGGCCCCGCGCGCCCAGGTGGTAGCAGCACGCCAGGAGGTGGACCAGATCAGCGCCCAGCTCGACAAACTCACCGACGCGATGCTGGCCAGCGCCGAAGAGGGCACGCCGGCAGTGTTCGCACGGCGCGCTCGCCAGTTGGAGGTCGATCTGGCTGCGGCTCAGGCCAAGCTGCAGGCGGCCGAACTGGACCTGGCCGGCGCGGCACGCACAGACATCGCTGGCGCCGATGCCGCTTGGCGCGCACTGGCTGACGGCGTGGAGGCACAAGAGATCGAGCCCAGGCTGCAGGCCCGCCAGCTTGTTGCGGACACTTTTGAGCGCATCGTGGTGTACGCCCGAGGCGTCAATCCAGATCCCAATGCCTCGGAGCGCGACTACAAGATTGACCTGGTGCTGATCGCACGCGGCGGCGTGGCCCGTTTGCTGACGGTGGACAGGCAAGGAAACTGGATTGCCGGCGAACAAAGCTCCGAACTAGAAACTTAGTAGGCACCAACTTTTGCCGGGCATCGAAATACTGTATAAATTATCAGCATGTGGTGCACTGTCTATCGCCTGTACTTAGAGGGCCGACGCCTCACCCCCAAGCAAGCTCGCGCTACCGGGGTGCATGGCTGGCTGTGCAAACAGTCCAAACGCCCCGAGACGGGGATGCCCTTTGACTGCGCCTACCTGCTTCCAGCGCCGGATGCCCACAGGCTCAACGAGCTGATTCCACCCCTTGATCACTGCAACCTGCAGTTCATCAAGGGCGGCCTGAGACTCAATGGGCAGGATTGGCGCGTAGACCATCAGTTTGTTCGTCAATCCTGGTGGATTGTCCCGGATGGTCAACCAGCTGGAGAGATCAATGTCTGAGCAATTGACACTGCTGTGCATGCTGCCGTGGCTTGGGCTCCCTGAGGAACGTATGCTGCTGCAACCACCCGAGGCTTACACGATCGAGAAGGAAGGCCAGCGCTGGTGGTGCACTTGCGATGCGACCGACATGCTGGTCTACAGTGGCGTGGGTCCGGTGGAGGTCGTCAGGCCCCCACGCCCTTCTAGCCTGTGTGCGGCCCATAAATGCAAAAAACCCGCCTCAGTGCCGAAGCACCAAGGTGGGTTAACACTATTCAAAACTGGGCGAATCGCTGCCACCCATTTACGCTAAAGCAAACCATCAGACCGCCTGGCTGTCGCCCGCAGCATCCGCAGCCATCTGCAACTCAGGGGCGGCTTTTTGACGGTCAAGATATTCAGGTGCTGGCAGCTGAAATTCCCCCGTCCAGCGATGATGAGCGCAGGTATCTACTAGGTGGATGTGCTCACCACCTTCCCACTGAAAGTGCAGCAAGTAGTCTGATGTCTGGTAACGAGCCAGGGCGTTTGCACTAGGCCTGTAATCCGGGATACCAATGTGATAGTGATAAAGGAAATTATCCTTGGTATACCGATAATTTGGATGCTCTGACAGCAGACCTCGCCATGACTGGCTCATCTTGCCCGGGTACACGGACCAATCCCCCTTCAAGCCGTGTTTTTCGTACAAGTCCAAGAAATTGACGATACTCTTTCGCTGGTCAAGAGGGTATCGCTGAAACTCTTCTTGAAATTTTAGGTTGAAGCTCCAGGTAAAACTCATTTCGCAGGCGTGTGGTCTCTCATAAGGAATGCCATCTTTTCCTCGCTGCTCATCCCCTGAGGGGCCATCACGCGCGCGGTGGCCAGCGCGGCGTCCATCCGTTCACGATTCACCATCACAGGCTTGGGACGAGACGCATCAGCGGCCTGCCCAGCTAGAAGTGGTGCACCTTGCTTGAACCCAAAAGTCATGGTTTTTGGGTTAGTGCTTTGGAAGTTCATGTTACGCATGTTATCAGTTATGCCTTTCACCTGTCACCCCGTGGTCGTCTGAACAAGTAGGACGAAGCGACCTACCTACCGTGAACTACCTCTAGTACGCAGCCCCAAGTGTTGTGGAAATGCCTTAGAACATCATTCGGCATCAAGCAGTTGAACTTGAGACGCCCACATGTCCTATTTGACAGTCGGAAGCAGCCGCTTGTAGTTGTGCAGCGCCGTCAATAGCCGCACTTCGTAGCCCTAGCGCCCTACTGTGCCCCCTCCATCATCGCGCTGCCTGCGCCATAGGCGCGCTCGCAGGCGCTGCCTCGGTGGCGGGCGTCGTCAGCAATGCGCGCCAGCGCTCCCGCTCGCTCGTCAGCGCGGCGCTGCAGCTCGGCGAGCAGATTGAGGGCTGCGGTGTCTGGCGCGCACTGTCCGGCAGCGGCGCGAGCCTCGGCGGCGGCACGGTGGGTGGCGATGTAATCGGCGAGGTCGCCGCGCAGCCGGCCAGCAGCAGCGCGGGCAGCGTCAGCATCAGCAGCAGCACGGGTTTGTGCCTGGCCAGATTCACGGGCGATGGTGTCAATATTTTCACGGTAGGTCCCTTCCAATTTTCTATAGCGCTCGGAGGTTTCGGCGGCCGCTGCAGCTGCGGCCGCGCGTTCGGTCGCCAGGTCGGCCCGGGCCTTGTCGGCCGCGCGCAATGCGAGCAGGTGGCCTACGCTCTGCCAAAGCAGCAGCGCGGCCAGCACAATGGCCAGGAACTGCCAGGCGCGGGATTTGAGGAGGGCCAGCATCTACACCTCCTGTATGCCCACCAACGTGGACTTGCCGCTGACGGTGATCACACGGTTGACGGGCTTGTCCGGCGTGCGTGTGGACAAGTGCACCCAGTGCTTGCCGCCCACGCTCTCATAGATGATTTGCCCGATGCCCAGGGCGTTGACATGCGGGGCCAGGGCCTTGGCCACGGCATATGACGCACCGAACTTGGGTGCCACGATGTCAGCGGCCGCGCCTATTGCGTGATCGCTGCTTGTGACGCCGCCGACAGCGGCATTGACAGCACGGGAACGGTAGCCGCTGGTCACGATGATGGGCACGCCCAGGTGCGCACGTACGCGCTCCAGCATTGCGGCCGTGAGTGCCAGGCGCTGCAGGGCCTCGGGCGTGGGCGTGTTGTCCAGGCCCTGGCGCTGCGCCGTGGTGCTGGCCGTAAGTTCAGCCAAGCTGAAATGGGGGGTCATACAGCACCCCCATCCTTTGGAGGCAACCCCAGGCGCTTGCGTACCCACTCATTGAGCAGCGGCCCGAGTGCGAACTGATCCCAGGCCCGGAACACCCAGTCGGCCGCAGTCATCGAAAACATGCCGACGACGAAGCCAGCCAGTCCCTCGGAAAAGCCTGTCGCCAACACGAAGTCAGGCGTACCGTAGTTGCTCGCTGCGATGCCGAGCACCAGCATTGCGCCCTTACGAGGCCATGTACCTTGCATCCACATAAGCGCTCCTGCACTGCCGAGAATCCCCGGCACTTTGGGTAGAAGTTGATCGAACCAGTTGTTGTCCATGTGCCCTCCTCAGGGCATGAAAAAACCGCCCGAGGGCGGTTTGTTGTGGGATGTCATCTTTCAGGGCAGCTCGTGCGGCTGGATCGGCGCGTCGAGGATCGCACCAGGATCGATTGCGTGCCCGGCAGCCTGCAGAAATGCCAGGCCCGCCGGCAAATCCGGGTTGTCCAGGTCGATGTACTTGCGCACGCTTGCGTCCATCACCACTGCTTTGCAGTTTTCGTCTGGGTCTCGCAGGATCGCCCATTTCATCGTGCCGAACCTGTCAAAAAATGCTCCCACGCTGATGTGGCGCATGGGCGTAGGCTGCGGCCCAGGGTCAGGTGCTGGGGGCGCGGCGAACGCCTGGCCATCCCATGACCAGCCAATGCCAACGCCTTCAGGCGCCGGAGCTACGTGGTCCCACTGTGCGCGGACCGCGTTCGCAAAATCTGCGTCAGCAACGATGACTTGCTCGACACAGCCGCCTTTGATGAGTGCGTAGTTTTTGATCATTCGGGGGTGCGGATAAAAACTTGGACTGGTTTTATGCCGCAAGTCCAAGGCTCACCCGGTATTCAATCGGGCTGAGAGAGCCAAGGGAGATCTTGATCCGCTTCTCGTTGTACCAGCGGATGTAGTCGTCGAGCACCTCAATGAACTGCTCAACGGTGACGCTCTTCCAGTCCCGAGAATAGAACAGTTCATTCTTCAACCGACCGAAGAAGCCCTCGCACGCTGCGTTGTCAGGCGAGCAGGCCTTGCGGGACATGGAGCGGGTGAGCTTGGCCTCGCTCATTCTGGATAGCCAGCCAGGCCAGCGGTAGTGACCTCCGCGGTCTGAGTGGACCACTGGTCGATCGCTTGTCTCTGTGACGGTCTCTATGGCTGCATCCAGCATGGTGTTGACCAGCTCTGCATCCGGACTTGTGCCGATGGTCCAGCTCACCACCATCCCGTCGAAGCAGTCGATGATCGGCGACAGGTAGACCTTGCCTGCAGGGATCTGGAACTCTGTGATGTCCGTGAGCCACTTCTCATTGGGCGCTGCCGCCTGGAAGTCACGGTTGATGATGTTCTCGGGCGCGGGGCTGATCTCGCCCAGGTACGACGCGTAACGGCGCCGCTTTGGCTTCGCTACGACCAGGCTCTCCTGCTTCATCAGGCGCTGCACCACCTTCTCTGAGATCTGGCCTTGCTCTCGTGCCAGAGAGGCTTGCAGCCTGCGGTAGCCGTAGCAGCGGTGGTTCGACTCGAAGATCTCGGTGAGGGATTGGCGCACCCCAAGGTACTTGTCCCCCATTGCTGCACGAGCCCGATGGTAGAAGTACGAACTGCGCGCAAGACCCAACTGTGCAAGGAGCTCTGGCAGGCCATAGTTCTCCTTGAGGGCGTCAATCAGCAGTGTCTTCTCCCGGTTGGACAGGAGCTGCAGATCGACGCCCAGGCCTTTTTAACAGCTCATTGGCCTTGTTCAAGAGGTCCTGCTCAAGGCGCAGTTGCCTGACTTCGCGGCGCAGTATCTCAACCTGGCGTTCGAGCTCTTCTCGCTCTCGCGCCTGCGGTGATTGATCGGTGTGTTTCATGGATGCGGGTGCCTCACGTCCCAGAAGCTGGTTCTTCCAGTTGTACAACGTTGGCCGACACACGCCGATCTTGTCGGCAACAGCCTGCGCGCTTTCCTGCCGCGTGCAGAGCTCCACCACTCCCGTCTGCTTCAATGACTCGGGATACCTTCGCTGCCCAACACTACCGACGATTGCTTTCCTCGCCTCAGGAATGGCCTCGCGAATCCACTTTGTGAGCGTTCCACGACCGGGATACCCAAGGGCCCTCATCGTGGCTGCTATGCATCGATCATGGGCGAGGTAGTGCTCAAGGGCGGCAGCCTTTTGCGCCTGTGAGAACTTGGGCTCACGCCCCGCGTAGCCTTTAGGCAAGTCCTGGCGCTGCTGATATTCCCGATACCAACCTTTCAATGAGTTCTTGGTCGGGTATCCCAACTGCCTGATAGTGGGCTTGACTCGCATGCCCAGCTTGATGAAGAGCTCAACTGCTCGGATTCTGTCTTCGTAGGAATACATGAACTACCTTCTAGTAGTCCAAGTTTTCGTCCGCACCCCCTTCGTACCACCAGATCCTTACAAAGCCAGAGCCACCGGCGCCGCCAACGGCGTTGTAAGCGCCACCACCGCCGCCGCCGCCACGATTTGCCGCACCAGCGCTACCAGGCGCACCAGGGTTGCCTTCGACGCCGCCACTACCGCCGCCAGACATACCCAGTCCAGGACCGTTGGTGGCCGAATCCCCACCACCTCCTCCACCCCCGCCATAGCCGTTGATGCCCAAACCACCAACGCCACCACTGCCAGAGCCCCCGGCGCCACCACCACCGCCCCAGATGCCCTCACCGCCACGTGCCGAGCTGGCTCCTCCACTGACACTGTTGTTGCCGGGGCCGCCGGCTCCGCCACCACCGCCTCCTGTACTTGCCCCGCTGCCACCGCCGCCTGCCCCCCCGTTGCCACCTCGCTGGTATCCAGTCAAACCGCCAGCGCCATACCCGCCACCTGGGACATACACAGATCCAACAGATGTGGCGCCACCCGCAGTGCCGTTACCAAACCCCGATGCAGTCCCGCCAGCCCCCCCCGCGCCAATAGTGACCGCAACAGGCCCGGTAAACGTCATCGGCAATGTCAGAACAGCACCTCCACCGCCACCGCCACCCCGCGAACAACCTCCACCGCCGCCACCACCAACAAGCAAGACCCAGCCCTGCCCGCCACTCGCCAAAAGCGCCGCAGGAGGGGTAAACGTCCCAGACGCCAAGAACTCCTGGTAGCGCAGTTTTCCCCCGCCACCACCGCCAAAGTAATCCGAATAAAAGCTCATGCTGCCTCCATAAATCCATCCGTTGCATTGACCCAGCGACATACCGCCGAATCGTTTTGGGACAGCAGTTGCATCACGCCAGGACTGCGGCCCTTGAGCTTGTTTGACTGCCAGTCGATGTTTGCGGCCCAGATGCCGCGAGACATCCCAAAACCAAAGGCCTGGCCTGCAGCGAAATTGATTGGCACCGTCAGCGTGATCCCAGCAGCCGCCAGAACGTAGAAGACACCCGGCACAGCGACAGCCGATGCAGTGATGACTTGCGTTGTCATCCAGGCTGAAGCACCTGGCGCAGCCACCCCGATCACCCAGTCCGCTTTTGCTGCAGTCCCCGCGAACGTGTCAACTCCAATAACTAGAGCGCCTGTGCCTTGGTTGTAGCTCTGGACATAGCCGCTCATGCGCGTACCAGGGTCGCTTGTGGACGTGGCGACCAGGTACATGCCCGCCACAAACGAGCGCGATGGCTCCATGCCGAAAGTCTTCGCACCGGCGCCAGGTGTGACGCTGGTTGTGCTGCTGCCCTTCAGTTGAGCAGACGCGAATACTTCAGCTTGGTCGCGGTAGGCCTTGGATGCGTCGCGGGCAGCTTCCGATGCATTCTTCGCAGCGACGGCAGCATCTCGGGCTGTTTCAGCCCCGCCCTTGGCCGCGATGGACAAGTCGCGCGCTGCTTCAGATTGCCCCTTGGCTGTGATCGAGCCATCGCGTGCCGACTCAGATCCACCTCTTGCCGAGACCGACGCATCACGTGCAGTTTCAGACTGCCCTTTGGCTGTGATCGCGTCGTCTCGCGCCTTCTCCGCTGCAAGCTTGGCATCACCGGAGCCGCCCGCCGCAGCGACTGCTTCCTGCGCGTTGTGCTGGACATTGGCAGAGAGCGCATTGATTTCCGGCACAAATGGCCCTGGAACGCCCATGTGCGTGCCGAATGTATAGGCCTTGCTGTTGTAGGTGCCTGCCGCTCGATCCGACAGCGCCGGAAACTCCGGGATCGGCGTGAGCGTGGCTGCTGGTTGTACTGCCATCAGATATTGCCCTTGATATTGAGTGTGAGAGAGGTCACCCCCCACTCGTCTGCCCTGATTGCTCCAGAGACAAAGCCGAGCGTGTTGAGGTAGCCAAGGCGTGGAAGATTCGAGGCCTCGAAGGGCACAGCCATATCGAGAATCTCGCCAAGAATTGCGTCCGCATACATCGCCTCCTCGGCGTCCAGCAGTACGCGGCAGGAAACGTCGCGGGCATTGCCGCGTCGCACTTGGTCATACGTGCCGTCATCGTTGTATTTGCGATAGGTGTAGGGCTTGCGCTGCGCCTCCGCGCCTCGCTCCACCCCCCCCATATCCGCGTCGCCGACCAAGGGGCGCCAGTCACCCACCTTGATGTCGCCCACTGCAACCGCTCCATTGCCAGGCGCTCGGATGGTCACCGTGACCTCTGCATTGGGCGCTATTGGAATTTCGTCCATGCTGACTTTTTCCAGGGCCGGTAGCGGCGTAAAGAGCAGCTCCCAAAGCCCTGCAGCTTGGGCATAAAGATCTCCGTGCTTCTCACGGATCACAACGCCACCAGGAGCATCACGGACGACAAGCGAATAGGTTGCCCCTTCGGGTCCATAGACGCTGACGCCATTGATAAAGCCCGGAGTCAGCACGAACGTGACGACCCCTTTGCCACGCGATTTTGTAGACGAGTAGTCATCAAAAGGTGCCTGTCGATCTGTCGGCCCTTTGCGGCGCCAGTAGCCAGGGTCGAGTTCCGGGCGAGTGGCTCGCCCAGAGTGCACACGTATGCACGAATAGACGGACCCATTGGATGTGCGCAGATCGTCAATGGCATAGCTGCCACTGGCGACCCACGCAACCTCCCCATTGGCCGTGTTTGGCTCGGGCACGGTGGTGCCCGCTGCAATCATGGCGTCCACGATCTTCACGGGCACCATGACGCGCGCAGATGGGTTCATGCCTGCATCTCCTCTGCAATGGCTTGCGCCAGTTGTTTGATGTTCATGACCTCGACCCGGTTGGCATTGCCGCCTTCCGTCACACTGTCGTGCTGGTCGTAAAGCGCGGTTGCGCTTTCGCTGACTTCGGCCATCCGTGCATCCAGCCGCTCCACGCTGGAAAGCAGCCTTTCCAGCAGCGCGTCGGCGCGGCTCGAACCGGCCCCTGCCAGGCCAGCGGCGCCGGCCCACGGATTGAACGCCTTGGGCAGAATGGCCTCCCCTTCGTGGATCTGCGCGAGCATGTCCTGCGGCACGTAGTTGGTCCCCACGTCAAAGCGTGGAATCCCGTTACGGTCCAGGGCCGCGAGCACATCCGCCTCGGAAAAGCCGTACAGGTACGCCAGATCCCGGGCCGATCCGCCAGCTGCTTTGAACTCGTTGGCAAGGCCCGTGAAATCCCCCGTGCCGTCGTACTTATGGAACGTGGACGAGAGACCATCGAGCTTCTTCGAGTAGTCGGCATCTGCGTAGTCATAGATAACCGTGCCACCGCCAAGGATCGCTGTGGGCGTCTTGTATTTGCCGCTGTAGGCGGGTTCAAACCCGCCACCGCCTCCACTCCCCCAGCTCGGGGTCGGCGTCTTGCCGCCACTGCCGCCGCCAGCCCCAGATCCTGCAGGGCTGTCAGGAAACAGCAGCGCTTCGAGCGCCTTGATCGCGGCTTCCACACTCAACGTGGCATCGATGTGCTTTTCGTTGCCCTCAATCAGCTCGCGCCAGTAGATCAGCGTCTTATCCAGGCGCTCAAGCTGCTCCTGCGCGTTCTTCAGCAGCCGCTCCTCCTGGCTCAACTGGACATCGCCCTGCTCTGCCAGGTCAGCGAGCTGGCCCGCCAGCACAAGCGCGTCGCGGTCCTTTTCAAACTGCGTGGCATATGCGCGGGAATTGATGCCGCTGCGGGCTGCGCTGATAGCGTCACTCAAATCACTGTAGTCAGTGATCTTGCGACCCGCGCGCACGCCCTCCAAGGCCTCTTCGATGTAGACCATCCCCCGCGCCGCCAGCATTTGCTGGGTGGAGTCCACGGTGCCATATAGCTCCCGGGCATTGGATTTCAGCGTAGCCAGCACCGCAGACATGCTGCTGATGGCCGACTGCGCAGCCGAGGCACTGGCGTTCCAGTAGTCCTGTTCACGCTGCACAGCGGCTTCAAAGTTCGCCATTGCGGCGTCCTTGGCCTTCTGCCGAGATTCGGCCAGCGCCTTCGCTGCGTCGTCCGCTGCTGCCTTTGCCGCATCGGCCGCCGTCTCCGCAGCTTTCTGGGCATAGTCCGCTGCAACACCAAACATCTGGGCCAGAGCCAAAAGCTTGGCCGCAAGCTCTGTATTGCCCGACGCCAAAGCGTCTTCGATGAGCTTTCGGAACGCCTTCTTTGCGGCCTCGCCATCAGCTGGGTCGATATCCACACCCAAGGCCTTGAGCCCTTCTTTCACCTGGCGCTGCATGATCCCCGCCCTCTCCTCTTCCGAGTAGAAGCCGGAATAGAAGGCGTTGATGTTGTTGGACAGCGCCTCAATGCCACCCGAGAACTTGAGCAGCTCGGTCTGGGCCTTGGCCGACAGATCCGCGAAGCCCACCAGCGTGTCAGCCCATCCACGGAATGCCGCATCGATCATTGCGATGTTGCGCAATGCTTCGTTGAGACCTTCAACGGTGATGTTCTCACCCAGGGCATCGAACTCCTCGCGCATCCAGCCCGGGATATCGGCTTTCTTGAGCTGGTCGATGACCGCCCCGCCCATGTCCGCCATGTACTGCGCCCAGGCCTTTTGCGGATCAGCATCCAGGTCTCGGTTTTTGTACTTGGTCAACACCTCGCCGGTGGCTTTGTCCAGGATCTGGAAAAAGCCCATGGCGCCTTCGTCGCCGTACTTTGGATTGACCGAAAAGCCGCCGGCGATGTCGATGTCCTTGGCTGTGCCGTTGGAGAACTTGGCCAACGCCTTGTACAGGTCCAGCCACGATGTGATCGAAGACCCCAGTTGCTTGTCGATCTCGGTGTTGCCGCGCTTGGTGAAGTCGCCCCAAGTGTTGCCCCAGGCATCGGTCCCCAGCGCCTGGCGCGCGGCCGTGTCACGATCCGTGGTGGCAGTGGACGCAACACCGCCTGAGTGGTTTGCACCACGCGAGCCGAATGCCTTGTCCAGCAAGCCGCCAATCCAGTTGCCGATGAACGCACCGATAGGGCCACCGAACCATTGCCCGACGGCCCCCCCAATGCCCGCGCCCCACTTGCCATCCGCGATGTTCAAGATGGCGCTGACATAGCTGAACGCAGCGCCCGCCTTGTTGATGATCCCGGAATACTTCGTGAGCATGTCCCCGAAGTCGATCAGCGAGCTGCCCACCTTCTCCAAGCCCAGGTTGTAGAGCTTGCCGCCGGCGTTGTTGACCAGGTTGCCCAGGCCCAGACCGAAGTCCTTCATCATTGATGAGGTGCCCAGCCGGTACATGGTGGAGAGGTTGCCCAAGCCCACGCCGGAACCGCCGCCCGAGCTGCCACTTGGACCCATGCCCAGCATGGACAGCACAGTTGATGCGATGTCCCCGGCGATGGGCGCCACGATGGCTTGGATCACAGGCCGCAGGACCAGGGAGCGGAACAAGCCCTCGATGTACTCGGCGCCGTTCTTGCCGCCCGCCATCAGCGCATCGCTGAGCGACTGGCTGGCCTGGTCAAAGGCCTTGTTCCATTCGTCGTTGTAGGCCTTGGTCTGGGCACTGGCCACGCGCTGGTACGAGACCACGCGCGCACGGTCGATCAGCTCATCCTTTTGGGATGTGGTCGCATCCAGCCGGTCTATCTCGGCAATCTTGCGCTTGAGCTCCAGCTCGGCATCGTATTGGGCCAAGGCCACAGCACGCGCCTGATTGCTCATGCCGATGAGGCCCGCCTCCAGCTGCAGACGCTCGAAGTCCTCTTTCGCCGACTTCTCGTAAGCGTCCATGGCCTGGCGCGCCGACTCCAGGGCCTTGGAGCGCTTGAGGTAGTCCTCAGTGACCTGCTTTTCAATGTCGAGCTGCTGCTGGTAGAGCGCGACGTTTTCCTTGGCCTGCGCCTTATCCTTCTCCTGCTGCTTCCAGACCCCAATGCGCCCGCGCAGGTCGGCCTCATGCGCGGCCGACAGCTTGATCTTGCCTTCCTTCAGATCGGCATTGAGCTTGATCTCGGCCTTTTGGGCGTCGTTGAGCTTGCCGGACTGGGTGACTTCCGCCTTGTTGGCGTCAATCTTGGCTTGGATCGAGGCAGCAAGTTCCGCATAGGCAGACTGCTCTTTCTTGGCGCCATCGCCGCGCGTCTTGCTCAGCGACTTGATCTTTTCGTTGATGCCGTTGATGCGGGCCTGCAGCTCATCCGCCTCCTTGGAGTCGCCGCGGCCCTCTTCACGCAGCCGCCTCTGTGAAGCCTGCAGGAGGTCCAAAGTCTTGCGCAGATCCTCCGCCGCATCCTTTTTGCCCTTGTAGGCTTTCGTGGCCTCCAGCAGCGCCGATAACTCCTGATCGGCTGCAGATTTCACGCCAGTTCGGGCCTCCCCTGAGGCACCACCACCGTCGCTCGGCGCCGCCCCTGGCGTTCCGGTCGGGATACTCGGCAGCGCGGGCCCGGCATCAGCCTCAGCACCCAGAGTCTGCAAGCCCTTGATGCGTGCCCACATGCCGAGAGGGCCCATCATTGCCTGCATGCCAGGCAGCCATTTGGTGATCTCAGCGTTCGCTCGCGGTATCGCTTCCGTCAGGCTGTTCACACCCCTAACAACCCCGGCTAGTCCGGCCGATATCGTTCGCAGGGTGTCTGCGGACGGCGCCATTTTCTCCATGAGGCTGTCCCACGCATTGGACAACTCCTTCGACGCCTGCTGCAGGTCCGTCTGCTTCTCGGCCGTCCCGGCAAGCGACTGCCCCAGAGCATCCAGCAGGAGTCGCTGAGCGCCTGCCTTGTTGCCCGCCTCAACCATCGCATCTATAGCGATCAATTGCTCCAGGGTCAGGAAATTGAAGGCCTCATCCAGCGCCCTGGCCGCCTTGTCTGGCTCCTCCATGGCTTTAGCCAGCTCACGCGCAGCACCGGCGGCATCTTGCCCCGTCGCGGCGGCGAAGTCCGCCGACATGAGGGCAATTTTTTGCAGCGCCTCCCCTCCGAGGGTGCGCACTTGCACTAGGTCCGAGATGATGGCCGAGGCTGCGCTGCGGCTGATACCCGGCAGCTCAGACATGTCTCGCTTGAGCTGTTTGATGGCCTCGCTGTTAAGGAAACCGGCCCGACCCGTTGCCTCCAGCTGGTTCATCAGCGTCATGTGCGCGCGCAGAGTGGACTCTGCATGCGCCATGGACGCGCCGAGCGCCACCACACCGGCGGCGGCAACCGTGTAGGGATTCACCAAGCCCAGCAGCGTGGCACCCAGCGCCTTGCCAGCAGCGCCAAACCCGCCGAACATGTCGCGCAACTGCAGGCCCTGCTGCATGAAAACGGTCATGACGGGCATGCCGCCCTGCAGGCTCACAACGATGTCGCTGATTTGGGCCGGCACGCCGCGCATGGCGGCGGACGTTTGACGGGCAGACATCCCAACCGTCTTAAACGATTCCTCGGCCTGCTTTTCGAAGAGGCGCATCTGCTGCAGGTACGGACCCAGCGCGGCCATGTCAGCGCCGCGCTGCTTGGCAATGGTCTCGTAATAGGCTGCAGTGCCTTTGCCACCAGCCTGCATGGCGGCCATCTCACGCTCCAAGGAGCTGATGATGCTGCGCGTGCTGCGGTCAATGCTGCTCGCAGCCGTCTGGCTGCTCTTACCCATCCCGTCGAAAGCCGTACCAGCCTTGGCACCTGCTTGGGCAGCCTCATCGCCCACGGCTTTGACATCCTGCTTGATCTCCGACAGTCCGGCCTTGGTGTTGTTGCGTACACCAAACTCAAGATTTGATTTGCGCGTGGTGTCTGTCATACATACCGTCCAAGCAACAAAAAAAGCCCCACGGCTAGGCCGAAGGGCTTGGAAATGAAAAACCCGCCATAGGCGGGTTTGGTGATCTGAAAATTACCCAGGGTCTACATAGCTTGCACGCTCGACCTCCAGGAAATACCTCCGTTCGTACCAGTCGATAATTCACGGATCTCGCATTTGAACCGATTTAGACGAAGTGCGTTGAATGCATTTTTGGCGCGCACATCCACGATTACGTCATAACTAACCGGCTCAGAAACCGGAGTGACTATAAATTCGCCCCTTGGGGGAAATTGTGCTGAACCAGGGTCATGCAGCTTTTTCCTGATTGATTCTTCACAAGCATAAAGAGCATTTCTTCTTGCGTCGATTTCTGGAGGTTTTTTTGCTGGTTCACCCCCAGATTTATAGGACATAAAAAACACGTACCCCAACACAGCTACTACGATTGCCGGAGCGATCAAAGCGGCCAAAAATTTGTCTTTCATATCCCCTCCCACAGTTGCAGGAGGGGAATGGTAGCAAAGGGCTATATCCACCCTCACCCGCGCAGCACGCCCTTGATGTGGGCGGCCAGCTTTTTGGCCTGCTCGCCACTGTCGGGCCGCATGATCTCGGGCGATGGACAGGCATCGCTTTTGGACAGTCGGTACTGCTCCAGATAGGCAGCCGAGAGGCTGCGCAGCAGCTGCAGCTCATGCGGGCGAAATGGGCACCGCGTGGCCTGCTGCCAGGCGGCTATCTCCGGCCAGGAGATGGGCGCCAGGTCCATGCCCGCATAGGAAACCGGCCCCACCTCCATCAGCGCCGCGATGATGTGAAAGCCGTCCTCCAGTTCTGGCAACGGCAGCTCGGCATCCTCTCCCATGCGCTGCGCCCTGCTTTGGCGCGGCGCATCCTCGCTCGATCCCTTGGGCGGATCGACGGGCGCCTGCAGCCAGGCCAGCTGTTTTACGTAGCCTCGGAGCTGGATGCCGAGGTCGCGCCAAAGTTTCCCAGGCTGTCGGACTCCTCGATGATCTGAACGGCCCAGTGCGGATTGCGCTTGAGCGCGGCGCGCAGTTGGTCAGCGCTGTAGGGCTGGCGGACGCCCTCCCAGCCAGCGACACGCACCACGGCGCCCTCGATGTTCTGGGCCTCCATCTCGTCGATGGTCTTGGCCTTGGGGGCCTTGCCCCGGCGCTGGGCCGCGCGCTGCTCGTTGAGGAATTTTTCCGCAACGCCGGAGTTCCAGGCAACCACCTCGGGTGCGAACGTGCCGCGCACAATGAGGGTGATGCCGGTGGACGAACCATCCGGGTTGCGCAGCACGAACTTGTGGCCCGCCTCGCATGCGCCCACCAGGTCAAATGCGGTGATGTCCACGAGTTCAGCTGCAGCGACGGCGGCGGATGTGGCCACGGCCACGGCTTGGGTGATGGTTTTGGTCATGTCGATCTTTCAGCGGAGAAAAAGGAAATGCCCGCGCCCGACTGCCCGCCTCCGCTGAGAGACGAAACAGCCGGGCCGGTGCTGGGGTGACCCGAGGGCCAAAGGGGAAAGGGTCAGGGGCCGACAGGCGCGGGCACTTCGATGATGCCGACGCCATCCTTGGAGGTTGTCAGCTCCAGGCCGACGCTGGCCGAGTACATGCTGTCCACGCTTTCAGTGGACTTGGACCAGCTGGTCACAAGGCCTGTGAAGTAGTCGATGGAGCCGTCTTGGTACTTCACCTCGAAGGCATAGGCGGCATCGGAGTTGAGGGCAGCCTTGACGATGATCTGTCCCGGGTCTGCGGCATCCACAGCGAGTTGGATGGTCTTCTGCCCCTCGTTGAACGAGCCCTTGTACTTGCGGGTGCCGCGCGTATCGATGGGGTTGTGATTGACCACCTGATAAGTGCGGCCGTGGCTGCCGCCATTGGTGATCTCTCCAATCTTGGAGAAGGTCAAAGCCGCATAGCCATCCTTGTCGTAGGCGGCGGGCAGTGCTGCAGAAATGCCGATCTTGGTCCCGGCAACGGTTTGTGCGCCCATGGCGTTTTCCTTTCGGACGTAAAAAAGCCCGCTGCTGCGGGCCGGGGTTGAAAAAGTGTTGAGCGCTATCGCCGCGCCCAGATTGAAAAGCTCTGCTGCATGCCGAAGATCACGACATCGCTGCCGCCGTCATCGAACATGTCCAGAGGTTCATCCAGCGGCGTGCACTGGATGGCATCGGAGGCCGTCAATGCGTCCTCGATCTGGCGGATCAGGGCCGTGGCCTTGATGGGCGTTTCATCCCAGACCGTGATGCTGACGCGACCATTGCGCAGATTGCCTGTTGGCCGCTTGTCGATGTTGCGCATCGCACGGCCGCCAACGCGCTGCCATATCACGTAGGGCATCTTGGTTCCCCACGGGGCGACCACCGGCAAAGACCTCGGACACAGCGCCGTCAGGATGGCCACAAGGGCGGGTTCATAGCTCATGTCACTTCACCTGGTCATAGCGCTTTTGCAGCTCCAGATTCGCAGCCTCAACGGCTTTGGACATGGAGTCCTCAGCGCGCGCAACGAAGAAATATCCCAGCCGGTGGACGGGGCCCCCAGGCCTAGGCACGTAGTACGCATCTTTCTCGGCCTGTGTGGCGCGGCGCTTCGGCCGGGGCTTGCCCTGCGCCTCGGGCCGCACTCGCGTGACCCACTTGCCACCCTTGGCGATGGTCACTGCGTAGCGCTGTACCCACCCCCTCTCCAGCAGATGGCCGTGAGGCGCTTTCCTGGCGTTCCAGCTGACGTGGTACTGCGCCTGCACGCCATCGATGGAGTGCTCAGGAGAGAACGCCTGGTAGACCGCACGGCCCAGGTTGCCGGTCACGCTGCCTATGGAGCTGACGTTGACCTTGACCGCCTCGTAGAGCACCTGCGCGCCGGCCTGCGCAGCGGGGCGCACGGCCTGGTCGGCAGCTTCGCCCAGCGCATCCAGGAAATCATCCAGGGCGGCAGTGTCGGCACGGATGGTGAAAGAGTTGGTTCCATTCCCCATTGCCGTACCTCACTGGATGAGCTTGCACGCCAGGTCGAGCCAGCGCCGGGTCGAGTCAGGCAATGGCGCCTCGATGTCGTAAACCTGGCCGACATGCACAACACGCATGCCGGCGTTGATGCCAGCGCGATAGCGAATGCGGATGGAGACCCGCACGGTGGACACTTCGGCGCCGGCACGAATAGTTTCACTGCCAGACATGTGCCGGATGTTGGCCCAGACCTTCGCCACCTCAACCCATGCGATGGCGCCAGGCGCGGGCGTATTCCACTCGTCTTTGCCCTGGCTGTGCTGCTGGATGGATATCTGCTTGTTCAAGGTTCCGGCTCTCAGCATGGCTCACCTCAAAACCGCGTGGGCACAATGATCTCGGCCAGCATGTGGCCAAGGAATTTCAGGGGCAGATCCGTGACGGTGCCGCCAACGATCAGCGATTCGCGCTGCTGGTACAGCGTGCCGGCCTGCAGCAGCAGCCAGGTCTTGACCGCAGGGTAGGCTTCCAGATCCACGCCCGCCAGGTACTGCACGCGCAGCGCGCCAGCAGGGCGGCCACCAGGGAACTCCAGCCAGGCCACGCGCTGGTCCTGGCCCAGCTCGTACTCGGTGAAGGGCTCAGGCGCTGCACCGGCACGCAGGATGTGCACGCTGGTGATGCTCTTGACCTGGCCGACGTCCAGCACGCCATCGGCACGCTCTGCAGCAGTCCAGTCCTCCTGGTACTGCGCTTCGCGGATGGCGGCGCCCGTCTCGGACTCGCACATCTGTGTGACGGCGGGGACGATGACGCCGTCCACCAGCTCGCGCTGCAAGTCATCGACGTGCTCACGGCACCACTGAGCGACAAGCTCCGCAGTCAGCACCGGGGGGCCGGTGTAGCTCAAGCGGCGCGCCATGGTCAGGGCCTGGCGTTGTCGTCGGAGTCGGCCCCCTTGGCGGGGTCATCCGGGGGCGGGGGCGGCGCATCCGCCTTCTTGCCGCCCTCGGCCTTGGTACGGGTGCGGCGCCCGGCCTCTTCGCCCTCCTCCTCGACAATGCCGCGCTCGCGCAGGGCGTCTGCGGTTTCCTTGTCGAAGCCGGCGGTTTCGCCCTTGTTGTAGCCGCGCCAGGGCTTGGCGAAGACCACGGCGACGGGTTTCTGCTTGCTCATATCGATGTCCTCTCAATGGTTCGGTGATCAGTCCAGGCCGCCCGGCTGTGCCGAGCGGTTGGCGGTCAGGCCAGCATGTCCTTACCCCACTTGACGCCGACGCCCACGGCGATGGACTCCACATGGCGCGGGCCGAAGTCGTTGTGGGTGATGACGCGCACCAGGGTTTGATCGCGCTGGAATGCGCTGATGGTGTCGCCGTTGCCGTCCTTGTAGGAGGCCTCGGTGCTGTACGCGAGGACCATTTCGCCGGTCTCACCGATGTAGCAGTCCGAGTAGTCGCCGAAGTAAATTTCGGACTCGTCGCCGCCGGCACCCAGGTTGATGGGGATCTGCGTGGACAGCTTGAAGGGGTAGCCCTTGAGCTTGCCCTGCTCGATCTCGGGATAGGCCTTGTTGCCGTTGCCATCGCGCAGGGCCTGCAGGAAACGGATGCTGCGCGGGCTCATGATCCAGCCGCTGGCCGCCAGGTTGGCACTGGCCATTTCCACGCGCAGCATCAGACCGCCAAGGAATGCGTCCAGCTCGGCCAGCGACGTGCCAGCAGGCGCTGTGACGATGTTGAAGGCCGGAGCCCAGTAGCGCAGGCCCTTCGGGGAGACACCGCCGTTCCCGTTGGAACGGATAAAGGTGATGTCTTCATACAGGCCCGTGCTCGTGAACAGGTCAGCAACCACGATGGCATCGACTTGAGGGCTGACACCCGAGAACTTCAGCAAGTCATTGCTGATGGGCACCAGGGCGGCCAGCTTCTTGGCCTGCAGCTTCAGGTCATCGAACACCATGCCGGTCACGTTGATGTCCGTGTCCATGCCGATATAGCCCACGGTGGTGTTGCCCTTGATGCGCGGCAGGCCCATGTTGCCGTTGACCAGCGGCAGCGGACGGGCGCCGAAGCTGCGCAGGATGGAAGTAGGCCGCAGAGACTCGATGACCTCGCGCGCCATGTTCGCAGGGACCAGGACACCACCGGCGCCGGGACTGGTGGTGGACAGTGCCATCACCACATCTTCGCCCATGCCGCTGGAGCGGGCCAGCTCGGCAGCCTGCATCTGGTTGCCGCCGGCGGCAGCGATCATGCGGGCCATCTGGGCTACGCGCGTGCCGGCCTGCGCGTTGTCCGTCACGGTGATGTGGGCAGGGCGATTGCCGGGAGGGCCGTTGATGCCTGCGGCCGATTCGTTGAGCGGCACGGCAGCTGCAGCTGCAGCACGTTCGGCCGATTCAGCGCGGGCGATCTTCGCGGACAGATCCGCAATCTGCTGCTCCAGCTGCGAGAATTCCTGCAGCTCTTCGGCCGACAGGGTGGCGCCGCCGGATTCCTTGGTGGCGAGCGCCTGCAGCTTGGTGTTCGCCTCGGCGCGTTCGCTGCGGAGTTTGGTGACAAGGGACATGGTTTTTCCTTGGACAAAAAAAAGCCCGCCGAAGCGGGCCGGGACTGCCGCGAACGCGGTCAGAGGGTGGCCTGCACAGCGGCCGCCTTGGCGCGCAGTGCGAGGGATGAGGAGTTCCGGCGCGTGGCGGCAACATCGCGCACCAGGCCGTCCAGGGCCTGCTGGGCCGTGCCCATGCGGTCTGCCAGGCCGGCATCGATGGCGCGCTGGCCGCGATACAGCCTCGCCTGCGTGTCGATCACGGCCTGCACGGACATGCCCCGATAGGTGGCCACGTCCTGGGTGAACAGCTGATAGGACTCGTTGACCAGATCCTGCAGCGTCTGCAGCGACTGCTCGGACAGCGGCTCATGCGATGTGAGATCGTTTTTGTGCGCACCGGCAAACACCGTGGTGACTTTGATGCCCATCTGCTCTTCGCGCTTGGATGTGTCGTAGTGCGAGGCGATCACCCCGATGCTGCCCGTGCCGCTGGTGCGGCTCAGTACCACCTCTGTGCATGCACTGGCGATCAGGTAGGCGGCGCTGTATGCGTTGTGGTTGACGATGGCCGTGATGGGCTTGGCTTGGGACATCTCGCGGATGTCGGCCGCGACCTCGAAGGCGCCGACGGCATGGCCGCCGTTGCTGTCCACGTCCAGCACGATGCGCTTGACGGCAGGATCATCGACGGCCGCGCTGATGTCGCGGCGCAGCTGCTCATAGCTGGTCATGCGCTCGCACATGTCCATGTGGGCGTTGCGGCTCACAAGGATGCCATGCACGGGCACCACGGCAACGCCGGTGCGCTCGCGGCTGTCGCCGCTGCGCATCGGCGGGCCGCCCTCATCATCGTCGCCATAGTCGGCGCGCGGCGTTGCCACTGCCGGCGCCGCTGCACCGATGTTGATGATGTTGAGCTGCAGGGACTGATTGGCCCAGCGCACACCCAGGTCCAGCAGTTCGGGGGTCGCCAGCAGCGGCTGATTGAACAGCATGTTGGTCAGCAGGAGATGGCGTTTCATTGCTCCAGTGCCTTTTCTACGTTGCGCATCTCGCTTTCCAGCGCGATGCGGGTTGCTTTTTCCTGTTCGCTGCCTGGTGCACCCAACGCACCGGGCTGGCCCTTGCCCATGGCCGTCATGTTCAGCGGCTGCAGGTAGATGTCACCACCGGCGACGGGCGGCATGTTCTCCAGCCGACGGATGTCGTTGACCGACAGCCAGCCCCACTGCCGGCCGATGGCATAGGCCTCATACCGGCTTTTCTGGTCGCCGCGCAGCAGGCCGGACAGGTTGAATTCGACGTAGTAGCGGCGCCGGTCCTGCGGCAGGATCAGATCCCGCGTCATGGCCTGCTCGTGCCGCTTGGCCCAGGCCAGCAGGCAGAAGGCCACGAACTGGATGAGCAGCTGCTCGATCGTGTTGTAGTTGGCCTTTTCCAGGTCATTGACCATGGGCAAGGGAACCTTGTAGATGCGCGCCACATCCACGCCCGACAGTTTGAGAATGGCCGCCACGTCCGCATCCACGTTGTTCATGGAAACGGGCTTGAAGGTCATGCCCTCCTGCAGCAGCGCGACCTTTTTGGCGTTGTCGATACCGCCGAACTTGTTGCCCCACTGGTCCACGATGCGATCAATGCTTTTCTGGTCCTTGATCGCCGCCGCTTCCTTGGGCCGCTCGATGACACCGGAGACCGTGGCACCGTTGGCAAAGGACTTGCCCGTGTACTGCCGGATCGCCTGCGCCAGGCCCACGGACTCCGCATGCAATTGCACTGGGGACAGGCCCGTATAACCATTGAGCGAGGCCCAGCGCACATGGTGCACAAGGCGCATGGGCAGCGGGTCAGGGATACCGGCTACCCGGTAATAGGGCAGCATGTCCGGCCCCTTGAGCACGGTCACCTTGGCCGTATCCAGCGGCCACAGGGCCATGACGTTGCCATCATCGCGCCGCTCGATAAAGCTGTAGCTGTTGCCCCGCAGGCCTGCGTTCATCTGCGACAGCTCGATGCGGTCATAGGGCGTCTGCATTTCGTTCGGGGCGAAGCGCAGCACGTCATAGGCTGGATGGCTGGTGGCCGACTTGCGGCCGCCGTCCTCCGTGCGCTCGTACAACTCGGCAGGGCAGGACGCCAGGCTCTCGGCCAGCAGCGTGACGCAGTTTTGCAGGATGGGCAGGGCGAGTGCAGATTCGGGCGTGACCCGTACCCCTGCGCTGCTGCTGCCGGCTGCGCCCAGCAGCCCCTGCCAGAAGCTGCCCGAGCTGTTGACCAGGGTGCCATCCGCGCTGCTGGCCAGGACATCAGAAAAAAACATGGTGATCCTTTATGGTGCGGATGGTGGAGGCTGCATGCGCCGCGAAGCGTTCTCTTCCCGGCGCTTCACAACCGCCGCCACTTTGTCCAGCAGCCAGCCGTAGCCAAGCAGGCAAAGCCCAGCGAAGCACAGGGCCGAGGGGATATGCATCAGGGCGATGCCCGCGACCACCAGCCCGAAGCCGACCAGGCCGCACACCGCCGACAAAATCCTGTAGCTCATATACCTATCCCTTCTTCCTCGTAGATCGATGGGCCGCTGATTTGCGAGCCCTTGCCGCTGACTCCCACGGCCATCACAGCGCCCACCACACCGTCAATCCGGCCGACAGACTTGGACTTATCGACCTTGCGGTTATTGGATGGGTCATGTGTCACGACTGCATTGGCCGCGTTCCAGGTCAGGACCGGATTACCGTCGTGACGCAGCCGCTCGATGACTTCCAGGGCCTCGGCCATCTCGTCGGCCTCATCCCCTTCTGCCGGCACCATGCCCAGCAGCCGGCGCTCGAATTCATCGACCGCCGGCCCCATGGATTGATAGCCCTGGCCGAAGCCCACCAGCTCGGGCAGCGTGATGCCGTTGTCGGCCATCAGCTGCATCAGATCCTCGATGCGCCAACGGTCATAGGCGATCTTCTGGATCTCGAAGGCTTCGCAGATCTGCACCAGGCGGCGCAGCACGAAGAGCCGGCTCACGGCGCGGCCCGGCGTGGTTTCAAGCCACCCCTCATCGATCCATTGCTGGTAGGGCACCTTGTCGCGTTTCTCCCGCTCGTCCAGCGCGTGATCCGGTATCCAGAAATAGGCCATCAGCCGCCAGAACGGGTCCTCTGCGGTTGGGTAAAACAGAATCACAAAGGCCGTCAGGTCGGTGGTGCTGGACAAGTCCAGACCCGCCACGGCGCGTCGGCCGCGCAGCAAGCGCATGGGCACGGTCTCGCGCGCCTCTTCCCAGATATCCCAGTCGAGCCACGGCGACTCGGCCTGCGTCCATTTGCAGAAATTCAGCCGCAGCACCTTCGCCAGCTTGGCCGGCATGCCGCGCGCGCTCTGCACCTGTGCCCGCAGGTACTGATAGCCCGGGATGCCCTCGCGCTGGCCCGGCAGGCGAAACCGCAGCGACGGGTTGACCTTGGGCCAGCAGCGTTCGTCCCTGGTCGGATCGTCCCCCTTGTCCAGCGAGCAGATGAACCCGAAGAAACGGTCGTCCTCTGCCTTGCCGGTGCACACGTCTGCACCGTAGTCGTGGTACTGGCCGCAGGGCGTGTTCTTGTCGCTGCCGCTGTTGGTGATCATGATCACCATCGCGCGCAGCCGGTTCTTGGTGCCGGCGATCATCATGTCCACCACGGTGGCCGTCTTGTGCTCATGCACCTCATCGATCAGCCCGACATGCGGACGCGGACCCGACTGCCCCTCATCGGCAGCGATGGTCTTGAAAAAGCTGTTGGTCTCGGCGTAGAACAGGTTCCACACCTTTTCGTCGCGGCCCGACTGCACCAGGCGCGAGGCCAGGGCCGGCGACTGGTTGACCATGGCCACCGCATCGCGGAACAGGATCTGCGCCTGGTCCTTTTTCGTCGCGGCAGCGTAGATTTCAGCGCGCTGCTCCTTGTCCGCCGTCAGGCCATAGAGTCCGATGCCTGCGACCAGCGGGCTTTTGCCCGAGCCCTTGCCTGTCTCAATGTAGACCACGCGAAAGCGCCGGTATCCATCGGCCATGTACCAGCCGTAAAGGCTGCCCACGATGAAAGCCTGCCAGGGCGCCAGCACGAAGGGCTTGCCCTCGAACTGGCCGCCGTTGAGTTTGAGGACATCCTCAAAAAAACCAATGGCACGGTCTGCCGCGCCCTGGTCCCAGATCAGCCCGCGCTTGTGGCCGGCCTTGAGGTCCTGCAGATGGCGCTTGCACGCCGCACGCACCAGCGGCCCCGCGATGATTCGCCCCTGCAGCACGCGCCGGGCGTACTTGCGCACGCGGCAGTCACCTGCTGAAGTAGCGTTCGACTGCGTCCTTTTCGTCATTGCCGAACAGCTCCCCTTGCGGTGTACCTTGTGCTTTCATGCTTCGCCGGGCCAGGGGCGACATTCCAAACGCTGCGCCAGCGGCGTTCGCGCGTTTTTCTGCATCGTTCGCCAACTGGCGCCAGACGCTTATCTGCTTGGCGCCCGTCGCGTAGGTCTGCACGTCGCCGGCCTCGGCCTGCGCTGTGTTCTTTTCCACGATGAGGCGGCGAAAGCGCTTCCAGTCGGCCACGGCCTCGCAGTAGGAAGCCAAGGCCATGCCGTCGATGCGGTGCACCCATCCCAGGGTCAGCAGATCGGGCAACACGCGCGCCCACTCTTCACGCGCTTCGGGCGTGAGCACATCGGGCATCTCAGGGGCGCACGCGGCAACCGTGTTTTCTTCCTGCTCGCGCAGCAGCTCAGCGGCTTTTTTTCCGCTCGCGGTCCCACCGGCCAGCGCCAGGAAAGAGGGGCGAGCACTTCGCCCGGAGTTGGCATTTCCCGCCATAGATCCTCCTGTTATCGATACCCCCCCTCCCTTTTTCCCCGCCCATTTTGCGAACGGAGAGAACAGGTCGGTCTAGGGCCAAAAGGGGTAGAACAATTTCACCCCCCCTCCCCCTCGGAGCCGGTGCGTGGACGGTTCCACGGGTGGCGCGGGTCCAGCGGGCGGCCATCAGGCGCGCAGCCTGCGATGCGCCCGGACTTCTCCAGCCGCTGCTTGTCGGAGTCGTGGCAGAGCTTGCACAGCGGCTGCCAATTCGACCGACTCCAAAACAAGCGCTGCGCGGCAGCGATGCGCTCGGGATCGCCCGACTGCTTGGCCTCGCCGAGGCGCGGCGCAATGATGTGGTCCACAACCTGCGCCGGGATCGACTCGCCACGCTTGAGATGGTCCGCACACAGCGGGTTGTCGCGCAGGAACTGGTCACGGCATGCACGCCAAGTGCTGCCATACCCGCGAGACGCTGCAGAACCACGCCGCTCGTCGTGGTCCCTGCGGCTGATCGCCCTGCGCTTGTCCGCTGTCATAGATGCTCCGAGGGGGCAAAAGAAAACCCCACCAAGCTTGCACTTGGCGGGGTTCGGGTTGCCTGCAGTCAGTGGGTTGGGACACCTTCCACAAGTTGCCTGAAATGTACCAGGACTCTCTATGACGTAAAACTATCCGGGCGCGGTTTGACTGCCCAGAGCTGGGCCAGCTTGCGCTCCCGCTCCTGCACCATTGCCACCAGCCATTCATCAATGGCCCGGTCTGCTGCCTCCAGTTGAGCATGCACAGTAGAGGGCGCCCGGCCGATCCGCCTCGCTGTGCCCTGCACTCCCAGGTCTCGCAGGTAGATCAGCTCAAGGGTCTGATGCAGATGCGGCTTGCTGGGCTTGAGGGACTGGACAGCCTTGTCCGTTTCCTCGGCCTCAAGGTGCAGCACGGGTATGACCGACTCCCGCAGCTTGGGCCGCTGCTCGGCACTCGCCATCCAGGCCGCGAGCATGTTCTGCGATGGGAAGCCGAGGCCGTGCCCATCACGTCGCGCACGCCACAAGGCCCAGTTGTCCAGCCGCTGTTTGATTCGCTCGATGCGCGCCATGGTCAGGCCTCCTGCGGCAGTGGGCCGAGCAGGCAGACGAATGCAGGCCGGGCCATCTGCTGCAACAGCTTTGCCGGAGCGTCCAGGCTCGCCCATGCGACGAAGGGCGTGCCTGCCAACTGCTGTCCCTCCATGGCCCAGAAGCAATTGGGGCGGCCTGCCAGCCCCATTCGCACCAAACCCCAGACCCTTTTGTCAGCCGCTGCGGCCTTGCAGATATGCCCGTAGACCCCGGGCATGTTGCTCTTGATGATCTGCTGGCCCCGCTCGATGCGGCGCCTGTCCTCTGCCGTCCACTGCTGCCCATCCGACTTGCTTGCCGGCCCTGCTGATCCTGCTTGTGTCCGAGTGTCCATACTGTCCATCCCAACCTATAGAGATAACGGGTAACCGCCCGAATCCGCGCGAGCGCGCCCGCGCCCCTGCTCGCCAGCCTGTGCCCGCCCGCCGCTGCACAAGCCCGGCCACCCGCCCAACCGCACAGACAATGCAGCGGCTGCAACCCCAGGAAATGGGGAAGTGGTGGCCGATGGTGTCCATAGCAAAACCTTGGACACCCTGGACACTTGGACACTCAGGTCATTGGCGAAGGGCAAGCCATCCCCGCCACCGCTCCGCATCGGGGCCGCATAGCGACCACCGGCCCAGCACTGGGCACGCTGCAGCGAATCACGCCTCCAGCAGCGCATGCGGTACGGCGCGTTTCAAGCGCTGCCCACATCGAAAAGGGTTGAAGATCAGAACGGCTCATCGACATCCCAGGGCGCCGGCTCAGAAGCAGGCTTAGGGGGCACAGGAGGAGCCAGGTAGACAGCGGGCACAACGGGCGCCGCAGGAGCTGACTCATCAGCTGGCGCGGGCGTGTCTAGACCGCTGGGGCGATCCTCTGGCGGCCAGTTGCGCGGCCGCGCGAAGCCCCAGGCACGCACGCCATGGACCTGCTTTTTCACGCGCTCCCAGCCCTCATGTTTGAGCCAGCCCGTGATCTGTGTTTGCAGGCCGGGCGGCGCCTTGGCAGCATCCACTGCAAGGGCCTGCACCAGTTGGGACATGGTCACGAAATCCGTCGCATGGTTGACCAATGCGCCGATACCTGCCGGCTGGGACGGCCGGGTCAGCACATGCAGCAGTTCGCTCTCCACCGCCGTCTCCACCAGGCGGCTGTCCTGCATCGGCTTGAACAACCGCTCCTCCTGCTCGGGCGAAGGAATGTAAGCCTCGCCCTGCAGGTACAACGCGAAGGCCTCGGCCAGCAGTTGCTCGCGCTTTTCGGCAACCCAATCCGTATTGATGCGATGGCGCACGGGCACAGGCCAGAAGCGGCGATTGCCGGTGCGGTCGCGCAGGTAGGTGTCCTCATTCGTGGTGCCTACCAGCACGCACTGCCGGGGAAAGCTCTCCACCGTGGTTCCATAGGCCACCCGGTAGCGGTCGACCTTCGCGGAGATGAAGGCCTTGATGGCGCCCACCTCGGCCTTGCTGAAGTGCGACAGCTCAGCGATCTCATAGACCCAGATGCCCTGCACCTGCTCTTGCGCCTCCTTGCCGCGCCCCACCTCGAAGGCGGTATCGCTGTAAAACTCGCTGCTGGCCAGCACCTCGACAAGGGTGGACTTGCGCAGTCCGCCGGCCCCTTCGAGCACGGGGCAATAGTCGTACTTGCAGCCCGGCTCCATCACCCGATAGACCATGCCCAGCACCCAATACTTGCTCACAAGTCCCAGGTACTCGAACATGGCAGGCCGCAGCGTTTCGGGCGTCTCGCCCAAGGCGTGAATCAGCCACTTGCTCAGCCGAGGCTTGCCATCCCACGTCAGCCCCGCCAGATACTCGCGGATGGGGTGAAAGCGGCGCGTGCTCGCCACGGTCAGCAAGCCCTCATCAAGTGCCGCCTTGCTGATGCTGGGCAGTCCGTAGGTGTCGGTCAGCCATTTGCCCAGCAGCAGCGCATCAGCATTACGCACCTCGCCTGCCCGGGCGTAGGGCCACGGCCAAGCCTTGCGGCATTGCACGGTGTTTCGCAGCTCGTCGTACCCCAGCACATCCCGCAGCTCAGGCAACCGCTCAAGACAGGCAATCACCAGTTTGCGCGAAACGTTCCAGCGGAATTTCTCGGCGTCGTAGTAGTACGACATCCATTCGGGGACCATCTTCCCGCCGATGCGCACCATCGGGCCGTCATCTTCCAACGGCTCATCAAAGCCAGCGCTGCCACCCGGGGGCGCATCACCACCGCCTCCCGTGCCAACGGGGGTTTTAGCGCCGGGCGCCGGGCCTGCAGCTTCGCCGGCCTGGTCGGCCGCGGCCTCGATAAATGGCTGCGCCTGGCCGAAGAACCGCAGAACAGCTTCCCCGTCCCATCCGTCCGCTTCGATGGCATCGCGTGCATCCCATCCATCCTTGACATCACCGGGTTTGGGAATGGGCAACATGCTCACTGTGCAGCCGTGCGTATCGCGCAGCAGCTTGCCAATGCCCAACATTGCCGCCATGCCAGGCTGTTTTTGCTCAGGGAGCAGAGGCTTGCCAGACTCCAACGCCTCGCGCGCCGCGTCGTCGCCCTTGACAGACTTGCGCTCAGCCGGAGTCAGCGGCATGTGCTTTGCATCGCAGTCAGGCCACAGCAGCACCGTATTGCCTGCCAGCCAGCTCCAATCCGCCCGCTTCCAGGCCTTGGAACCTCCCGGCCAGGATGCAACGCAATAGATGCCTGGCGAGATGGCATCCAGCAACCGCTGCAGCACCTCGCCCTTGATCTCCCCTTCGACCAGGATCACAGTCCGGCCCTCGGGCAGGCGATGCGATGGCAGGTACAGCGGGCGCGGCTCATCCCACTGGCGCCAATGCCATTTGCAGGCCCCGTCCTTAGCAGACAGGCAGAACGTGTAAGGCAGCGTGTCCTTGCCGCCGTCGCTTGTCAGGAAGCGCGCCACGTAGCCATGCAAGTCGCCGCCCAGGCGGTACTCTGCCGTGTGGACAAGATCGCTGGCCGTGCGGTGATAGTGCGTGAACGTAGGCGCAGGCGCATAGTCCGGCACGGGCTGCAGCGTGCTCCACTCCGACTCTCGCTCGCGCTTGGGCGACTGCTCAGGCTGCGGGCGCGGATTGGCAACAGACGCAGACTTTCCTGCGCGTGATCCATATTTCACAAGTCCGGCGACATCCTCAAGTCCCTCCTCCTGCGCCACCTGGATTGCGGCCTTGGCAAGGCTCAGCCCGTGGATCTGCGCATACAAATCGAGCAGATCGCGGCCGCTTTCGCCAGACTGGAAATCGCTCCACATCCCCGAGTTGAGGTTGATGCTGCAACTGCCACCCTTGCCCCCGGCCAGGCTGGCGCACTTGTACTCATGGCCAACAATCTCGCCCCCTGGCAGCCAGGCCGGCACAAGACGGTCAGCCCCCTTGAGCAACGCATCGGCCAAATCCGCAAACTTGATGGGGGGAAGATCCTCACGATCCTGCATAGACACCCCCTTGCGCACGCAAAACCACACAAGCCGGCGTCCCAACCACCGGCAGCTTGCTCATCGCCATTGATTACCCCCAGGCCCGCAGCGCTTGCGCCAGGCCCACACATCCATCAGCGTCATTCGCCGCTGGCCTTTGGGCCACGGGCGCATACAGGGCCACGGGCCGATTGCGGTAGCTCACGCGTCGCTCGCCCACCTTGACCAGCACGCCGGCGCGGCGCATGTTGTCTACGGCACGCCTGCAGGCATCCACGCCCACACGCGCCGCATCAGCCAACTCCCGCAAAGTGCAACCACTGCCAGGCGTAGCCAGTTGCTCACAAGCCAGGACCAACGCCTGGCGAACCTCGCCTGCAGGCCTCATGTGAAGTCCTCCGACCGGCCAGCGGCACGGCGCGCATTGCGGCGCAGCCGAAACACCAGCTCGATGATTTCCATGCAGCCCGCTTCCAGCTCATCGCATTCGGTACTGTCGATCTGGTTGTCTTCAGTGACGCGGGCGCAGATGCCTGCGAGCAATCCGTTTTTCGCGGTGATCTGCATCACCTTCTGGCGTATCGCCGTGGCCTCGCAGGCCCACCCACCCTCCGGCGGGGGCGGCAGATAAGCGGAGGCCATGGAGAAACGAGCGTTGAACGACTGAAGCCAGCGCCGAGCGTCTGGGCGTGCCATATCGATCAGCCACTCGCTCAGCAACTCAAGCATTTCTGTGCTCAGCGACTCGCCATCAGCACCACGCAGACGCCTACGCAGATCCTCGGGATGAATCGCTTTTTCGCGGCGGTCGGTCAGGAATGCAGCGGCAGCCGTCACGCCGCCAGGCGCCTCACGCACCGCGTTGTAGAAGATGTCGCGCCAGTCGGTCGCGGAATAGCGGCGGGTCATGGGGCAACCAATCAAAGCGGCAGGCGCGAAACGTGCAGCGGCACCACCTCTGCAGCCTTGCTGTACGGCCGACGCATCCGAGCCGTGACAAACAATTCACCATCCGGCAGATGCAGTGATGGGTCTACCGTGGCCGCCAGCAACTGATCGCGTGTTGCTCGGCGGATGCGGTCCTGAGCGCTGGAAAGCGCATCACGCACAATGGCCTCGCCATCATTGCCACGCGCCAAGGAAATGACCTGGTCGCACGGCAAAGCCTTGAACTGCTCCCCTGGCAGATGCTCCAGAAAAATCACGTCCGCTTCGGGCCAGTGCTTCATAGCGCCATCACGGTCCTTAACGAACTCCGAGTCGGGATCGTCCACCCCCGCACACCTGAGGCCTTGCGCTTCAAAAAACTTGCTCAGCATCTGAGCATGCGTAGACTTTCCGCTGCCCTGTGCACCAACCAAATGAAAGATCTTGACCATGAGTTTTCCCCTTAAAAAGAAACAGGAACTGCCCTACTCGCTGCTGCTTGACCCGGACACGAACCGGGCAGCCGCGTACACCTTCAATCACCGCCTGATCACAGAAAACGCCAGCCAAACGCTGGTGCGGTTCGCCCTCGAAAACACCGCGCAAGAAGCGGCCTTCGACCAAAGCAAGCACGACCCCAAATCCGAATGGCGCCCGCTACCTGGATGGGCATCCGATGACCTGCTGGACAGGCTCAAATTGGTGTGGATCAAGCGCCCGGACGGAGAGGCACCGGACGAAGAGTGGCAAGCCATCCCCGCGCGATGACGGCTAGGCCGTTCCCCTTGAACGGCTGAAATTTCAGGATGGCGACAACCCGCGGTGCGCAAGACACTGCGGGCATGACGAAAAGAAAGACCCACTCCAGCAAGCAACGCAAGCCGCACACGCCTTCCCGCGCGTGCGGCACCAAGTTGGGGAAGGAGACGAATCCCGGGCGACGTTGCCGGGTAGCTGGAGGGGGGCAAAACAGATGCCAAGACGCTAGACATTCGCGCCTCCAGACACAGAGGCATGGGAGCCACGCACGACCCACCACATCACGTCTGAGCGCAAGGACTCGCACAGCACCTCGCGCCCACTGTGCAGCTCGATGAGGATGCAAAGGCTCTCAGCAGGCTTCTTGCCGTATGCGACGTTCCGCAAGTGGCCATAAGAGGTCTTGCAACGCTGCGCGAAGTCTTCGCGCGCAGGCCCACTCAGGCCCCCCAAATATTCCTTCAGCGTCTTGGTAGTCATGACGCAAGACTATACACCGAACGGTGCATAAAAGAACACCATTCGGGGAATTCACCAAATGGTTACGGGCTGGTCAAATCAACCACTATGGAAATCGCAGACATTCGCCGCCGCAACGCACAAAAGATCGTGGACGAGCTCACGCTGTCAGCTGCAGCCCGCCGCTTCGACCTTCCCACTCGACAGCTGCTCGACATGCTGCAGGGCCGCAAGTCCTTTGGTGAAAAGATTGCTCGGAGGATGGAGGCAAATTTTTATCCTGAGCATCTCCCCGGCTGGCTCGACCAGCTTCAGGATTCCATCCTTGATGAGGATGCGACCATCGCTGCTGCGCCTGCAGCCATGAAGACAGCGGGAGACATCCGCATCCCGCAGTACGAGACCGGTGGAGGCATGGGCCATGGGATCGTGCTAGCCGATCAACCGGGCGTGATCAAGCAGTGGACAGTGTCTGAGAAGTGGCTACACATGAATGTCCAGCGAATCACCAGCGCCAAAAATCTCGCCATAGTCACCGGCTTCGGCCCTTCAATGCAGCCCCTCTTTAATCCAGGTGACCCTCTTCTCGTTGACAGGGGGGTGAAGGTGGTGGACACAGATGGCGTCTATTTCTTTCGAGTGGGAACCGAAGGGTTTGTGAAGCAACTGCAACGCATCCCCACGATCAATGGACTTGTTGTTCGAGCCAAGAGCTACAACTCCCTGTATGACCCCTTCGACATCGTTGATGGGATGGACTTCGAGGTGTTCGCCCGAGTGGTGAAGATCTGGAAGGGCGAAGAATTCTAGATATACACCAAACAGTGTTGACCTAATATGCACCGAATGGTGTAATGCGTCTGCCTGAGTTTTCGCTCAGGCGGGCGCAACGGCATGCAGGTCGTGCGCCCTCCACCGCATAGGAGGCCCGGCATGCAATGCAGCAGTACAGCAGACAGTGCACACGTCTGCACCCTCTCTCTCGCCGTAGACACGACGCCGCTGCAGCGGCAAAACCAGCAGCCTGAGTGCCTGCTCTGGCCGCATCGGCTCGCCGCCATGTGTGACGCCGCGCATGCACGGGTGCAGCAGGACATCCTGCAGTCCGCCAGCGCGGCATACATAGCCCTCGACGTCACGCCCCCGGACAGCCACGTCATCGACGTGCTGATGTCCATCCCCGGCTTGGCCGGCGTCAAGCTGACGGCCGATGTAAAGGGCGAGCGATGACCATCTACACCGTCACGTGCGGCCGCACGCGCCACACGATCCGCGCCACCGGCGCCGCTGATGCCATTGCCCGCGCAATGGTGCTCTTTGGCCACGGCCACCCCATCAGCGCGAAGGCAGCACGATGAGCCGCCCTCCCATCCAGATGGACGGCCCGCACCGTCCACGCCGCGTCCGCCGCACTGTGCTGCGCTGCCTGGTCCTGGCCCTGTTCGGTGCCCTCGTCGTCTTCAAGTTCGGGGCCACGCCATGGCACTGATCGTCATCACCGGCACCCTGGTGCAAGACGCCGAGGTACGCACGCTGCCCCAGGGCGTGGACAGCACACCCATGCCAGTCCTGTGCTTGCTGATCGACAGCGACGGCCCAGGCCAATTGCCTGTCAAGGCTGAGCAGGTCTACCCGCCAGCAGCTCGCGCGCAGGCCCAGCAGCGCGCCAAGTCATTCAAGCGCGGCATGCGTGTATCCATCACCGCGCCCGTCCACCAGATCCGCCACACCTTGGGCCACTGCAGCGACATACAGCCCCTGCATGAGCCCGCCCCCATCCAACCCCAAATGCAACTTCTGGAGGCCGCTCATGGCTAAAGCAATCGTCATCGAAATCAAGCACGTCGGCCCTGGTGCAGTCCAAGTTGAATCGGATCTGCGCACACCCCGCGTAGGCGCGCCTTTGGCCCCGCAGGAATCCGCAGCACTGGAAATGATCCAGCACATCCAGCGGCAACCGGCCTGCCGCCGCGTGATCTATGACAGCCCCCGGGTCGATCCCGACACAGCCGCCTGCGTTGCCCTGGTGCGCGATCTGCTGGACCCGGAGGAGTTCGGCCACAGCGTCACAGCCGAAGTGCGCAACGCGGCGCGCCGCGCCTTTGGCATCAAGGGCCAGCAGGAGGGTCTTGCCGCATGACTACTGCCAACGACAACCCGACAGCCGCCCTGCCCATGCCCGGTGCCGGCGCACTGATGATGAATGTGCCCATCCTGAGCATCGCCCGCAGCCTGCGCAACCCGCGCAAGCACTTCGACGCGGCAAAGCTGCAGGAACTGGCCGACTCCATCAAGGCCACCGGCGTGCACCAGCCCATCCTGCTGCGCCCGCTGCCGGAAGCGCGCATTGCCGATGAGCAGGCATGGGCCAAGGCCGAAAAGCGCGAGCGCGCACAGTACGAGTTGATCGCAGGCGAGCGCCGTTGGCGCGCCAGCCAGATCGCTGGCCTGGCAGAGATCCCCGCAATGATCCGCCCGATGTCGGACGCTGACGCCTTGCGCGCGGCCGTGATCGAGAATCTGCAGCGCGAAGACGTGACCAAGCTGGAAGAGGCAGAGGGATACCGCGAGCTGCTGGATCTGGGCAACACCACGGCCGATGAAATCGCCAAGGACGTGGGCAAAAGCCGCACGTATATTTTCAACGTGATGAAGGTGCTCGACCTGTGCGAGGAAGGCCGCGACGCACTGCGCAGGGGCAAGATCGATTTCAGCAAGGCGCAGTTGATCGCTCGCATTCCCGACGAGGGGCTGCAGCTCAAGGCGCTGAGCTACTGCACGGAGACCAACTACAGGGGCGACACCCCCAGCTATCGCTCCTGCGCCGAGCATGTCCAGCAAAACTACATGCTCAATCTGCACAGTGCCACGTTCAAGATGACGGATGAGGCACTGCTACCGGCGGCAGGAAGCTGCAAGGCCTGCCCCAAACGCACCGGCGCGAACCCCGACCTCTTCAACGATGTCAGTGCAGACATATGCACCGACCCCAATTGCTACCGCGAGAAGGAAGAGGCCCACGCCATCGCCATCAAGCGTACAGCGGTAGAGCGCGGGCAGCACATCATCGAAGGCCGCGAAGCCAAGACCCTGATGCCAAGCGCCTGGTCCGGTGAAGTAGCCGGCTATCTGCGCCTCGATGACAAGCGCGACAGCCCCACCGAAAAGCCCCTGCGCAAATTGATCGGCAAAGCCATGGAAAGGCAGGGCATCCTGCCCACCCTGATCGCCAATCCCCACAAGAATGGCGAACTTGTCGCAGTGATCACAGCAGACCAGGCACAACTACTGCTCAAGGAGGCCCAGCAGGAAGAGGCTGCCGACAAGATCCAGCAGGAAGCCCAGCGCGAGCAGCAACAGGCCAAGCGCGCCGCCGACCAAAAGCGGAAAAGCGAC
Source organism: Delftia sp. 11MD (assembly GCF_050907895.1). Lineage (NCBI taxonomy): Bacteria > Pseudomonadati > Pseudomonadota > Betaproteobacteria > Burkholderiales > Comamonadaceae > Delftia > Delftia sp. 11MD. Next base: position 4,186,159 of record NZ_CP194333.1, read on the forward strand.
TATGAAACTCAATGGCGCTGGGACGTGCTCGAAGAGAGTTGGAAAGCGCTTTCCGAACTTGGCGGCGCGCCAGTGTCCGATGAATTGCTGCGCTACTGCGCCCGCAACATCGCCAGAACCTACAGCCAAGACCGCGCCAAGAAGCTGTGCAAGCTGCTGGACCTGGGCAAGGTCGCCCCCGTGGAGGGCCTGTTGCAGCACATCGCCGACAACGATGCGCCCGGCGACCTACTGCAGCTACTGGTGATGTATGGCGATGTCGAATATCGCTACTGGCTGAAGGATGACCCCGACGCGAACAAAGGCCTGCACCTGGTTGCTGCGCACTGGGGCGTAGACATCGCAGCCGTCAAGGCCAGGACCAAGGCCAATCAGCGTGCCGCAGAAGCCCAGGCCGAGGCTAGAGCAGCCGCAAAGGCCTCTGTATCTGCTGCCCCGAAGGGGGATCTACCCCTTGATCCCGCTGCGCGCGCTGGCGAGAGTCGCGCGAAGGGCAAAGCCAAAAAATCCCCCGCTGCGCGTGCGAGCGCTGAGCCGAAGACGACTGCCGCTGAAGCCTCGGCCGCTATCGCGGCCGCGCTCCAAGACCAAGAATCAGGCGACGAGGGGGCGCCTGTCGCTGACGCGCAGGCACCCATTCAAGGTGCGGCTGCAGCCGCACAGGGCGACGATGCAGGCCCAGTCGCAGCTGACGCTGCGCAGGGCCTGCCGCCCTCCCCTTCGGCCGCGGATGTTGACCTGGCAGACGCCCCCGGCACGCAGCAGTCTGCGCCCGCGCAGACTGACACCGCTGACGATGGCCAGGACAGCGCGGACGCCGGCACCGGGGCAGCAGATCAAGCAGCCACCAGCCAGGCGCCCACGTTCGCGGCCGGTGACCTGGTGCGCGTCAAAGTCGGCCTCAAAGGCCCGACGGGTAGGCCCCGCAAAGAGTGCGGCCGCGTGGGCGTGGTGCGGCCTGGCCATCTGTCGCTGATCGTGGAATTCGGCGCCGGCGTAGGCCAGCGCGCAGGCTTCGAGCCCGAGGAGCTGGAGCCCTACACCGCAGACCCTATCGTGCACAAGCGTGTGCGTGTGCTCAATCTGGAGAGCGCTTACCGCTGGCAGGAAGGCACCGTCACAGCATGCACAGCAGACGGCTGGCAAGTGGAGTTCTCGGGCAAGCCTGGCACCGTGGCCAAGGCTGCAATTTTCGTTACCAAGGAACTGGAGAGCCTGGCATGAACGGACGCCGTAAACCATTCCGCAGCCGCTGGGCAGGTCGACCCGACACATTTGCCGTGATCAATCACCACGGCACCAAGCTGACGAGCAAAGAGATCGCCTCCATCATCGGCCCAGTGCGCGAGTGCTTTGCCCAGATCCGCGCCGGTACAGCCACGGAGCTGCACGCCACAGTCATGCACAGCACTATCCAGGTGGCCCAGGAGATAGAACGCGGGGGCATCGTCCGCGGCTTGGCCGAACATTTCAACAGCGCCCAGGCCGCATGCGAAGCCTACTTCGCACGCTGCCGCGCCGGCGGCGCCTGGCACCCAAGCGTTGTGCACTTCTACGAGCTGGACGCCCTCACCACCGCGATTGACCTGCATGAATTCCAGTTGCAGCAGCTCACGGCCCATGAGATCCAGGAAGTGACGCGCAGGCTGATCGCTCGTACAGAGAGCAGCGGTGGCGAAATGCTCCAAGCTGATAGCGACCTGGTCACGACCAGACCGTACCGCAAGAGCCGAGAGGAGGAACCCGCATGATCGGCACACAACCCACTGGCGCCATTGAGGGCGTGCAAATCAGCGCAGTGAGCCATGAGGGCCTGAGCGTCAGCATCAACGGCAAGCCTGGGCGGCTGGCCATCATCACTGAGGATGGCCAAGTCGTGGCCGCCGGCAAGGAGGTGGCACGCGAAGCACAGGCGGTAGCGGTCAACTGCTATCGCAATTTTTTGCAAGGCAAAGGTTTTCTTCGGATATTAAGCAATCCAATTAAATCCGAAATCAGAAATTAAATTCACCCAACACTCAAATAAGTATTTGAGGAAAAATCCACAAACGAATAAATCATATCGGAGTCATTGAAAGGACGTTTCAACATGTGGGCAAACAATGAAATTAATTATCCATCACGTTGAATTTCTTTATTGGAGAGCCACTGATTAATGTTGCTACTTAACGTTTGCAAAGCCTCTTTATACTCTGGATAATCCGAAACATTAATATTATTCAAGCGGTTTCTTGCAACATCGATGCCAACAAAATCCTCGATAACACGTCTATCAAATGTATTGTAAGAAACCGATACCCGATCACCTGCAGTATGACGCCTTCCCCTGTTCATTATTTTTCCAATGAATTCAGCAAAGCCCTTTTCATTTTTTATATAATTATTTACCCACATTCTCGGTTCATTAAATGATTGCGAATAATTTTTCCAATCATAGATAATAGAAACCAGATGTGGATGCAATATTAATGCATTCGACTCGATAGAAAGCGTTCTGACAATATCTAGCCATTCATTCTTTATCATCTGAATAGCTTCTGAGTTGAGTACAGGAAATGTAACCCCATCATTTTTCTCCGCAGAAGATTCGCTTAATTGAATCATCAAGGCACCTACGGCCAGAGCTTTCGTCTTGCGCAACGCCGCAAGAGCCAACTCTCCGCGCATTTTCTCCGGCACTCTATGCAAAAACCAACTAGTTGATCGCCACGCAGAAACCCAAGGAGAACTAAATGGATCCTCTCCTCGACTACTTGCCAATTTCTCTGCGATCTCAAACATTCCAGGCAGCAAAACTGCAGCATTCTCTACAGGGAGCCTATCGACTGATTCGTCCATTCTTGCAGCGAGCGACTGCAAAAGCCCATCTGCCTCAGCACTGGCTATAGCGGCTGCCAGAGACTCCTCTGTCTTCGTTGCACACAAAAACTCTATAAAACGGCGCTCCGACATTTCACCAGCTGTTGTCTGGAGCTCAAAATAGCTAGGAAAATAGCGGAACGAGCAAACTCGCTTTTCTTGCAACCATTGTTGATCAGAACCATCTGGATAGCTCATACCTCTAAAGAGCCATTCAGTACGAGGAAACAGGTGTTTGAGCGCATCAACAGCAATTCTTCTACGCTCCGCGGATGAGACACCAAGAAGCTTCTCAATAGCTTCTTTATCCGAATCTTTATATCCATCACCCTGAAATCGATTAGTTTGGAGCAGCAACTCCTTATTTTTAAACAGAGACTGATATAAATTTGGCTCAAAAACTCGCAGAGCTTCCAACAGGAGAAAATCAACAATATTGACTTCAAACACATCGCCATCCAGGTGTAATGGCGTATGTATAGCAATCGATGAAATCAATCTTTTGGCATCACGAATATTTCTCACCATCGGCTGGATACAATCAATGAAAACATTGCTCCACCTTGGCTCTATGAAACCATTTACCTCTGTAGCATATGCTCCAGCAAATCTAGAAAGCTCTTCACCAAAAATACGATGAACTACGGACACCGGAACTGCAGGCAGATCAAAATTAGCTTGCACGATTTTTTCTAGAAATGCGCGGCCATTGTTTCCTGAAATCGGGTCAAGCGCCTGCTCCACAATGCTAGGCTGGAACAGAAGTACAAAAATAATATTAGGTAGATTTGCGTTAGCCTTTACGTTTCTAATAAGAATCCGAATTTGCTCTGGCTCAAGACGATCAATATCGTCAACGAACACCACCAATGGTCGATCGAGTTCGCGAAGTCGGGATTCTAGATCTCTGCGAATTTTTTCAAGCGGCTCACCACTTCTATCACGTCCTGCATAAGAAAGTACCCACCCTATCAGCGGAATGCTAAAAGAAAGCACGGCAAAAACTGCGGCAAAAAATGCTGCTGTCGGCAGCTTAAGTCCAACTGCCGATGCGACCGCAATAACAGAAGCATTGGTCAGTAAATTTGATATGAATATGCTCGATCCGCTGGCCTCCTTTAGAGGAGCGCCGGATCCCGCAAGAATTGCTCCATATCGTCGCAGTGTTTCCGCACGCGCTCGTGCTGCAGAGGAATGCTGGCCACCAAGGCGATCTGCTATCTGGGAAAAAAGAGCTCGAATAAGAGCATCACTGTCACCCCACTGCCAAGGATTAAAGTCAATCCAATCCGCCCCGCCACGCTTTTTTCGTAGCTTCTCACCTATCAGATTCTTAAGAGAGGATTTCCCAAAACCCCAGTCACCTCGGATTGCAAAAACTCTGCCTTCGATTAGGCTAAGTTCGGAAAGAACATCAGCAATACGATTTGCAAAATCCACTCTTCTGAGGCGATCTTCTGAAGACGACTTAATTGGCATCTCTGCACCAATTTCTCCGCCTGTCAACTCTTGAGCTTCGTTGACGGCGTTACGCCTCCCAAAGCAATCCTTAAGGAATCCCGTAAATTTTTCACAAAATTCAGCCATTGCGCATCAGCTTAAAATATAAATTGCAACCAAAATGCTACACAAAGCAAAAATAGTTATGAAAATTCGTCGCAACTATAACGTCATTCAGTTGTAACGCGAGATTAGCCAGGAAAAGTCAGAAAATTAATCTAGGTCAATTACCATGCCGCATGTATGCCAAGAAGGATGCACAGAAACACCTTCGCTTTTTTGCACACTTGAATTTTTATGACCTTTAGGCGTACATGGGATCGGGGCACCGTGGATTTTGAAAAATTCGTCCCATTATCGGGGAACGAAGTTAGCACTTCCGTCTCTTTTCGCGGGTGTTCCAACACAGTCCAAAAGTTTCAACACAAGCTAGTAGTAATCGACGATGACACGCTTACAGTGCATCTGATCCCACCTCTACCGAAATCTACGGCTAGGCGGACTCGACCCTCTCTATACTCCGGTATAGATACAGTATCCTACGGGCACCCGAGGGAGACGAAGCCCACGCGCGGAGCGGCCGCGCCGGCAGGGGTTGTCATGGTTGTTGCGTCGCTCGTGGGGGTCATAGGGGCGATATTGTCCCAGTTCTGCGCGAACTTGGTAAACCGCCCCCGAACTTATCCCTGCAAGCTCAGCTATTGCGCTTGATCCCGAGCGCGCCCAGCATCTGCTCGGTCTGCTTTTGCATCTGCTCCTGCATCTGGGCGAACATGTTCTGCGACTGCTCCATGTAGCTGCTCATCATGTTCTGCATGGCGGGCGGCTGCATGCGCATGAACTGGCTCCAGGCCTCGGGCGAGGTGCCCTGGGCCTGCTCGGCCAGCTTGTTCTGGAAGTCGGTGAACATCTGCACGTTCTTTTCCAGGTAGGAGCCCATGTAGCCCTGCATGGCGTGGCCGTAGAAACGGATGATGTTGGCCAGCACGGTCTCGGAGAACATGGGGGCGCCGCCCGCCTCTTCTTCCAGAATGATCTGCAGCAGGATGCTGCGCGTGAGGTCTTCGCCCGTCTTGGCGTCCTTGACCACCACGGGCTCGTTGCCCATCACCAGCTGCTTGACTTCCGTCAGCGTGATGTAGGAGGACGTGTTGGTGTCGTAGAGACGGCGGTTGGGGTATTTCTTGATCACGCGCTGTGCGCTGGGGGCGGCGGCTGTTGTCGTCTCTTGCATTGCAATGCTTCTCCTCTTGTACCTGCTGTACCTGTTTGCGCCTGCTTGCACCGGCTCGTGCGGGCAATCGGCTATTGCACTGCAACAGATTCTAGGCAGCGCCTGCAGCACCCGGCGCAGCAGTAACCCTGATGGGGATCAACGCATGCGACACGGCAAATGGCCGCCATGCAACCGTTGGGGCAAAAAAAATCCCGCTTGAAGCGGGATTTCTTTTTTGCAGCCCCTGGTGAGACTGCTTTGTTTGGTAGGCGCGATTGGACTCGAACCAACGACCCCCACCATGTCAAGGTGGTGCTCTAACCAGCTGAGCTACGCGCCTGTCGTTTGTTGAAGCCGCAAGTATAGCAGTGCAAAACAGGGCTTCCGGGCAAGTTGCGCAGTTTTTTGGATCAACCCGCCACCCTGGCCCGTTCCAGCATGGCGTGCATCAGCACATTGCAGCCTGCGGTGATGTCGGCGGGCGTGGCGTCCTCGATCTCGTTGTGGCTGATGCCGTCCTTGCAGGGGATGAAGACCATGCCGGCCGGCGCCAGCCGCGCCATGTAGACCGCATCATGCCCGGCGCCCGAGACGACGGGCATGTGCGAGTAGCCCAGGGCCTTGGCGGCGCGCGCCACCGCATCCACGCAGTCGGCATGGAAGGGTTGGGCGGGGTAGCTGGACACCAGGTTGATCGCTATGGGCAGGCCCGTCTCCCGGCTGATGCGGTCGGCCACTGCGCGGATGTCGGCGTCCATGGCTTCGCAGTCGGCATCGGTGGCGTTGCGCAGGTCGATGCTGAATTTGACCTGGCCCGGGATCACGTTGCGGCTGTTGGGATGGACCTGCACCATGCCCACGGTGCCGCGCCCGTGGGGCGGATGGCGGTGGGCGCAGGCCACCACTTCCTGCATCAGCTGCGCGGCCACCTGCAGCGCGTCCTTGCGCAGGGCCATGGGCGTGGGGCCGGCATGGGCCTCCATGCCCGTGACCACGCAGTCATACCAGCGGATGCCCAGCACGCCGGTAACCACGCCAATGGTCCTGGCGTTGTCCTCCAGCACCGGGCCCTGTTCGATGTGGGACTCGAAGTAGGCGCCGATCGGGTGGTCGCCAGGCTCCTGGCTGCCCACATAGCCGATACGCTCTAGCTCGCCCTTGACGGTCTTGCCTTCGGAGTCGGTGGCTGCATAGGCATGCTCCAGCGTGAAGGCCTTGGCGAACACGCCCGAGCCCATCATCACCGGCACGAAGCGCGAGCCTTCCTCGTTCGTCCAGAAGGCCACTTCGATGGGCGCTTCGGTCTCAATGCCGTGGTCGTTGAGCGTGCGCACTACCTCCAGCCCCGCCAGCACGCCGTAGTTGCCGTCGAACTTGCCGCCCGTGGGCTGGGTGTCGATGTGGCTGCCCGTCATGATGGGCGGCAGGCTGTTGTCGCGCCCGGGCCGGCGCATGAAGCCGTTGCCGATCTTGTCGATGGTTACCGTCATGCCCGCCTCGCGCGCCCAGCGGGTCACCAGATCACGGCCCTGGCGGTCCAGGTCGGTCAGCGTCAGGCGGCAGACGCCGCCCTTGGGCGTGGCGCCGATCCGGGCCAGCTCCATGAGTGAATCCCACAACCGGCTTCCGTTGACGCGCAGCTGCGCGATGTCCTGCTTCACTTGGGTATCTGTATCCATTGCGGTCTCCTTGTCATGCGGGCTTCAGCGCGCCACGGCCGTGGGCTGCAGCGTGGCGGCGCGGCGCTGCACCGCGTCGAAGTTGGGGCCGAAGGCCGGGCGCTTGATATAGCGCCCCTTGCCCATCTCGGCACGCAGATCGCCCTGCGCATAGGCCACCACGCCCTGGCTGATGGTGTGGCTGGGCATGCCTTGCACGGTGCGCCCCTCGAAGATGTTGTAGTCGCCCTTGGAATGCTGGGTCCTGACCGACAGGGTGTGCGTGGCGGCAGGGTCCCAGACGACCAGATCGGCATCGGCGCCCACGCCGACCAGGCCCTTGCGCGGATAGATGTTGAAAAGCTTGGCCGTGTTGGCCGAGGTGATGGCCACGAATTCGCTGGGCGTCAGCCGGCCGGTGTTCACGCCCGCATCCCAGATCACGGCCAGGCGCTCCTCCACGCCGCCGGTGCCGTTGGGGATCTTGGCGAAGTTGTCCCGGCCCATGGCTTTCTGCGCGGCGCAGAAGGTGCAATGGTCGGTGGCCGTGGTGTGCAACTGGCCCGACTGCAGGCCCTGCCACAACGCCTCCTGGTGGCCCTTGGCCCGGAAGGGCGGGCTCATCACGTGGGCGGCCGCCTTGGCGAAGTCGGGGTCGCGGTACACGCTTTCGTCGATCACCAGATGGCCGGCCAGCACCTCGCCATACACACGCTGGCCGCGCGCACGGGCCGCGGCAATGGCCTGCGCCGCCTCGGTGCAGCTGACGTGCACCACGTAGATGGGCACGCCCAGCACGCCGGCGATGGCGATGGCGCGGTTAGCCGCCTCGGCCTCCACCATGGGCGGGCGGGCCAGCGGATGGCCCTCGGGCCCGGTGATGCCCATCTTGGCCACTTCCTGCTGCAGCAGGTAGACCAGCTCGCCGTTTTCGGCATGCACCGTGGGCATGGCGCCCAGCTCCAGCGCGCGCTTGAAGCTGTTCACCAGGGTTTCGTCGTCGCACATGATGGCGTTCTTGTAGGCCATGAAGTGCTTGAAGCTGTTGATGCCCTCCTCGCGCACCAGCGTGCCCATGTCGGCATGGACGCTGTCGCTCCACCAGGTGACGGCCACGTGGAAGGAGTAGTCGGCCGCAGCCTTCTCGGCCCAGCCGCGCCATTTGCGGTAGGCGTCCAGCAGCGGCTCCTGCGGATCGGGAATGACGAAGTCGATGATGCTGGTGGTGCCGCCGGCCAGCGCCGCCGCCGTGCCGGTGTAGAAGTCATCGGCCGTGACCGTGCCCATGAAGGGCAGTTGCATGTGGGTGTGCGGATCGATGCCGCCGGGCATGACGAACTGCCCCGAGGCATCGATCACCTGCGCCCCGGCCGGCACCAGGGCCGCCACATCCGGCCCCACGGCCGCAATCGCCCCATCCACGCACAGCACGTCGGCCTTCTCCTGCCGGTCTGCATTCACCACCGTGCCGCCACGCACCCATACCGAACCCTGTGATTGACCCATAGCGTCATGCCTCCTGTTGGTTGGTCCGGCCTATGCCTTGCTCAGCGCGGGAGCGCCCTTGGTCACCTGGCCTGCCATGCCGATGCGGTAGACCACGCCGGCAATGAACAGGCCGATGAACCATGCGTAGTCATAGGCATGCTTGAAGAAATCACCCACGTTCGGGAATGCAGCGGGGAACGCCGCGTGCAGGAAGCCGGGCAGGTTGGGCGCCACGCCCAGGGCGAAGGCGGCCACGGCCACCCAGTTCCAGCCGTTGGAGTAGCGGTAGACGCCCTCTTCCCTGTACAGGTCTTCCACCACCAGCTGCTTTTTGCGCACCAGGAAGTAGTCCACCATCAGAATGCCCGCGATCGGCCCCAGCAGTGCCGAGTAGCCGATCAGCCAGGTGAAGATGTAGCCCTCGGTCGATTCCAGGATCTTCCAGGGCATCATCACGATGGCAATGGCCACCGTCATGTAGCCGCCCACGCGGTAGCTGATCTTCCTGGGCGCCAGGGCGGAGAAGTCATAGGCCGGCCCCACCAGGTTGGCCGCCAGGTTCACGCTCACGGTGTCGATCAGCAGCACGATGAGCGCGATCAGCACGGCCGCGCCCGTCATGCGGCTTGCGACATCCACGGGGTCCCACAGGGCCTTGCCGTAGATCACCACGGTGCCCGATGTCACCACCACCGCCAGCATGGCCAGCAGCCCCATGGGCACCGGCAGGCCGATGGCCTGGCCCACCACCTGGTCCTTCTGCGACTTGGCAAAGCGCGTGAAGTCCGGAATGTTCAAGGCCAGCGTGGCCCAGAAGCCCACCATGGCCGTCAGCGACGGCCAGAACACCGACATGAACTGGCCCGCCTTGGGGCCGCCCGGCGCGTACTGCGAAGGCTGCTCCATGATGGGGCCAAAGCCGCCGGCCTTCTGGTAGACCCATCCCAGCAGCACGAAGCAGATCAGGATCTTGAGTGGCGCTGTCCAGGTCTCGAGCTTGCGGATGGACTCGATGCCATGCACCACGAAGTAGAACTGGATCGCCCAGAACACCAGAAAGCACACCAGCTGCCCCACATTGATGCCCAGGCCCGCGATCTTCTCGCCTTCCAGCGGATGGCCCAGCAGCACGCCCAGCAGGGTGTAGATCATCATGCCGCCGAACCAGGTCTGGATGCCGTACCAGCCACAGGCCACCAGGGCCCGCAGCAGTGCGGGCAGCTTGGCCCCGTGGGTGCCGAAGGAGGCACGGGCCAGCACGGCGAAGGGAATGCCGTACCTGGCCCCGGCATGGCCGATGAGCAGCATGGGAATCAGCACGATGAGATTGCCCAGGAACACCGTCATCACCGCCTGCGACCACGACATGCCGTTCGTGATCATGCTGGCGGCCAGCGTGTATGCCGGGATGCACATCACCATGCCTATCCACAGGGCGGCGAAGTGGTACCAGGTCCACGTTCGCTGACTCGGCAGCGTGGGTGCGAGGTCGTGGTTCCACAGGCTGCCTGCGGACTCACCGGAATGCGGGGCATGCGACATTGCGAAGCTCCTTCTCGAAGAGAGAAATCACCAATCCATTGCTGATCCAGGGTCTGACTTTTTCCATCAAGCGCATTTCGTGCCAGGTCGGCCCGGATGCGGGCCGTGCGCCGACCTGCCGCAATGCCCCCTCTAGCCCTGCGCCGTCACGGCCTGGCGCATGGGGTTGTTCGGGTGCGTGGTCCAGTTCGCATACTCCCCGGTGACCGTCTGGCCGGTGCGGGGGTCCACCTCGCCCGGCTGCAGGCTGCGCATGGTGATGCACTCGGGCACGGGGCAGATGGACACGCACAGGTTGCAGCCCACGCATTCGGTGTCATCCACCTCGAAGCGGCGCACACCGCCCTCCTTGCTGAAAGTGATGGCCTGGTGGGAGGTGTCCTCGCAGGCCACGTGGCAGCGCCCGCACTGGATGCAGCTGTCCTGGTTGATGACGGCCTTGTCGATGTGGTTGAGGTTGAGGTCCTTCCAGTCCCTGACCGTGGGCACGGCCCGGCCCTGGAAGTCCTCGATGCGCGCAAAGCCGTGCGCGTCCATGTAGTTGGACAGCCCGTCGCACATGTCCTGCACGATGCGAAAGCCGTAGACCATGGCCGCCGTGCACACCTGGACATTGCCGCATCCCAGCGCGATGTATTCGGCCGCGTCCTTCCAGGTGGTGATGCCGCCGATCCCCGAGATGGGCAGGCCCGCCGTCTGCGGATCGCGCGCGATCTCGGCCACCATGTTCTGGGCGATGGGCTTCACGGCCGGGCCGCAGTAGCCGCCGTGCGAGCCCTGGCCGTCGGTGCTGGGGTGCATGACCAGGGTGTCCAGATTCACGCCCATCAGCGAGTTGATGGTGTTGATCAGGGACACCGCATCCGCCCCGCCGGCCTTGGCCGCCCGCGCGGGAAAGCGCACGTCGGTGATGTTGGGCGTGAGCTTCACGATCACCGGCAGCCGGCTGTACTGCTTGCACCACTGCGTGACCATCTGGATGTACTCGGGCACCTGGCCCACGGCCGCACCCATGCCGCGCTCGCTCATGCCGTGCGGGCAGCCGAAGTTCAGCTCCAGCCCGTCGGCGCCGGTGTCCTCCACCATGGGCAGGATGCGCTTCCAGCTTTCCTCCACGCAGGGCACCATCAGCGAGGCGATCAGCGCGCGGTCAGGCCAGGCCTTTTTCACGCGGGTCATTTCCTCCAGGTTGGTGCGCAGCGGCCGGTCGGTGATCAGCTCGATGTTGTTCAGGCCCATCACGCGCCGGTCCTGCGCCATGAGGGTGGAGTAGCGCGGCCCGTTCACGTTGACCACATGCGGGTCCTCGCCCAGCGTCTTCCACACCACGCCGCCCCAGCCGGCCTCGAATGCGCGGGTGACGTTGATCTCCTTGTCCGTGGGCGGTGCCGAGGCCAGCCAGAACGGATTGGGGCTGGAAATGCCCAGAAAGCGGCTGCTGATGTCTGCCATGTCAATGCTCCTTGAAAAGCGCGGGCACAGCCGCTCAAACCCCGGCCGCCACGGCGCTGGTCAGCGCCTGGTGCATGGCCCGCGCGGCGACCTTGCCGTGCTCCACCGCCTGCACGGTCAGGTCCTGGCCACCGGCGCGGCAGTCGCCGCCGGCCCACACGCGCGGCACGCTGGTGCGGCCTTCGTCGTCGGTGTCGATACGGCCGTCACGCAAGGCAATGGCCGCGCCCGCCGGCGTGGCGACATAGGTCTGGCCAATGGCCTTGAGCACCATGTCGGCCGGCACGTCGAACACCTCCTGCGTCACCTGCAGCCTGTCGCCCTCCATGCGGGTGCAAGCCATGCGCACGCCGCAGACCTTGCCGTCCTGCACCAGGATCTCCTGGGGCGCGGCCCACAGCCGCAAGTTGACGCCATGGGTCTGCGCCCATTCCTGCTCCACCCAGGAGGCAGACAGCGCATCCTTGCCCCGGCGGTAGAACATGGTGACCTCGTCGGCCCCCAGCAGCCGGGCCTGCACGGACGCATCCACCGCCGTCATGCCGCCGCCGATCACCACCACGCGCCGGCCCACCGGCACCATGGATTTGTCGGCCGCCTGGCGGATGTCGGCAATGAAGTCCACCGCATTGCGCAAGCCTTCGGCCTGCGGCTCGGCCGCGCCCAGCGCATTGACGCCCGCCAGGCCCAGGCCGAGGAATACGGCGTCATGCTCTGCCAGCAGCGAATCCAGCGTGAAATCTCGCCCCAGCCGCTGGTTGTTGCGCGGCGTGATCCCGCCCACGGACAGCAGCCAGTCGATTTCCTTTTGCGCAAAATCACCGGGGGTCTTGTAGCTGGCCAGGCCGTATTCATTGAGCCCGCCCAGCTTGGGCCGGGCATCGAACAGCACCACCTCATGGCCCTGCAGCGCCAGTTGGTGCGCGCATGTCAGGCCGGCAGGGCCAGCTCCGACCACGGCCACCTTCCTGCCCGTGGCGGCGGCACGCTGGAACAGCGGTGCACCACCGGAGGCCATGAAGGCATCGGTCGCATAGCGTTGCAGTGCACCAATTTCGACCGGCTTGTCTTCCTGGGTGTTGCGCACGCAGGCCTGCTCGCACAGTTGCTCCGTGGGGCAGACACGGGAGCACATGCCACCCAGCGGGTTGGCAGTGAGGATCTCGCGCGCCGCGCCACGGACGTTGTCCTGGGCGATGCGGGCGATGAAGGCCGGCACATCGATGCTGGTGGGGCAGGCCGTGGTGCAAGGCGCGTCATAGCAGTAGTAGCAGCGCTCGGCCTCGATCAGGGCCTGGGCGCGGTTCAGCGGGGGGTGGGCGTCGGAGAAATTGGCCGCGTAGTCGGCCAGGTTCAGGCGGCCGGCGGCAATGCCGCAGGCGCGGTGCGCGGGGCTATCCATGGTGCATCCTCCAGAGTCAGGATTGAGGGCGTGAAGGGGGACACGGCATGCAGGGCCATGCCGGGCCATCTCGGACAACGCAAGGCGGCCCGCAGGAGGAACTCCTGCAAGGCCCCGGATCCAGCAACACAGTCTTCGGAGGTTTCATCGTGGTCCTCGCATGTGCAAGTGACGCCTCTTGTCGGGCGCACTGGGGGTGGAACGGAATTTACGCGGGTGAAAAAATTTACCAATCAGTAAAATCACCCAGAAAGTCGTCAGCAAGAAAGATGCCAGACAATCGCACCAAAATGGCGCCACTTATCCCGACTTACCATCTGCGCAATGGCAACCCTTTCTGACAATGCGCCCTCCCCCCAGGCCCGATCGGCCACGCGCAAGCCCACCGCTGCACGGCTGCGCAAGGAGCTGAACATCCTGCAGACGGCCGAACTGCACTTTGCGCAATACGGCTTCGAAGGCGCATCGCTGGAACTGATCGCGCACGACGCCGGCCTCAGCCGCCACAACCTGCTGTACTACTTCGCCAGCAAGGAGGAGCTGTATCTGCGCGTGCTGGGCGATGTGCTGACGCAGTGGCTGGCCGGCATGTCCGACCTGCTGCGCGGCGACGACCCGGCGGAGGCCCTGCGCATCTACATCCGGGCCAAGCTGCAGTCCTCGCGCGAGCGGCCCCATGGCTCCCGTGTCTTCACGCGCGAGGTGATGGCCGGCGCGCCCCGCTTCGGACAGGCCATATCGAGCCAGGTAGGCCCGGCGCTGGCAGCCGACGTGCAGGCCTTCGAGCGCTGGGTGGCGCAGGGCAAGATTGCCCGCGTGGATTTCACCCACCTGATGTTCATCCTCTGGTCCGTGACCCAGGCCTACGCCGACCAGCAGGCCCAGTTCGCGCTGCTGCTGGGCCGGCCGGAACTGACCGCCGACGACTACGACACGGCGGCCGATCTGATCTATCGGCTGGTAATCCGTGGCCTGCAGCCGGATACCGCGGCTCTCGCACAATGAGCGCATGAATCACAGCATCCGCCTGAGACCCCTGGAGCGCGAAGATCTGCGCTCCGTGCATCTGCTCAACAACAATGCCGCCATCATGCGCTACTGGTTCGAGGAGCCTTACGAGACCTTCGACGAGCTTTCCGCGCTCTACGACGCCCACGTGCACGACCAGACCGAGCGCCGCTTCATCGTCGAGCACCAGGGCGATCGCGCCGGTCTCGTCGAGCTGGTGGAGATCGACCTGATCCACCGGCGCGCCGAATTCCAGATCATCATCGCCCCCGAGCAGCAGGGCCAGGGCATCGCAGCCCAGGCAACGCGGCTGGCGCTGGACTATGGCTTCAAGACGCTCAACCTGCACAAGATCTTTCTCCATGTGGACCAGGAGAACGAGAAGGCCATCCACATCTACGCGCGCATAGGATTCGTGCAGGAAGGCGTGCTGATCGACGAGTTCTTCGCCAACGGCCAGTACCGCAACGCCATCCGCATGTACCTGCTGCAAAACGACTACCTGCAGGCACAGGCCGGAGTCGGCACCTGACCTCCTGACAGAGGAGCGCGGGCCCTGCCCGCCTCCTTGACCGGCAAGTCTCCCCATCGTTGGCGGGCGCACAAACAAAAAAGCCTTCTGAGTGATCAGAAGGCTTTTTGCATTCCATCTGGCAATGGAAAATTGGTAGGCGCGATTGGACTCGAACCAACGACCCCCACCATGTCAAGGTGGTGCTCTAACCAGCTGAGCTACGCGCCTGTGTTTGTTCGAGAAAGTGATTCTAGCACGGGTTTTCCAGGACTCCGGCAAAAATACCCGAACAGGCTCAGCGCCGCCGTGCCGAACGCACGCCCGCCACGGCGGCCACAATGCCCAGCACCTTGTTGAGGCGACCGGAATCGGCCACTTCCACGGTGAAGGTCATCCAGGCCGTTCCCTTGACGGATTGGGTCTGCACGCCGATGACATTGGTCTTCTCCCGCGCAAAGACTTCGGAGATATCGCGCAGCAGGCCCTGCCGGTCGGCCGCTTCCACGGACACATCGACCGGGTAGACGGCCGAGGCCACGGCCGCCGCCTTGGGCTGGCCCCAGGCCACGTCGATCACGCGCTCGGAATTGCGCGCTGCCATTTCACGGAAGTTGGAGCAGTCGCAGCGGTGCACGCTCACGCCCTTGCCGCGCGTGACAAAGCCCCGGATGTCGTCCGGCGGCGCAGGCTTGCAGCACTTGGCCAACTGCGTCATCAGCGAATCCACGCCCACGACCAGCACGCCGCCCTTGGGCGAGTCCGTGCCACGTGCCTTGCGCACCGGGGAGAATTCCTCGACTTCCTCCTCCGCCTCGGCCGGTCGCAGCACGGTCTCGATGTTGCGCAGCGAGTATTCATCCTTGCCGACGACTTCGAACAAGGCATCGGCCGATTTGAAGCCGAGCTGAACGGCCAGCTCCTCCAGCTTGACGGCCGTCTTGCCCTCGCGCTGCAGCAGTTTCTCGACCGCCTCGCGGCCGCGCGCCACGGTCTCGTGCGTGGCCTGGGCATTGAACCAGGCACGCACCTTGGCCTTGGCCCGGTTGCTGGTCAGGTAGCCAAGGTCGGCGTTGAGCCAGTCGCGCGAGGGGCGCCCCTCCTTGACCGTGGTGATCTCCACGGTCTGGCCGTTTTGCAGCGGCGTGTTCAGCGGCACCATGGCGCCGTCCACGCGCGCGCCGCGGCAGCGGTGCCCCAGGCTGGTGTGCACCGAATAGGCGAAATCCACGGGCGTCGCGCCCTGCGGCAGCTCGATGACGGCCGCATCGGGAGTGAGCACGTAGATGCGGTCCTCGAACAGGCCCCGATGGTGCGCACCCGCCAGGTCGCTGCCCCAGGCCAGCAGCTGGCGCAGCACGGCAATCTTGGCGTCGTACTCGCTGCTGGCCGTGACACCCGCGTATCCCTTGGTGCCCGCCTCCTTGTAGGCCCAGTGGGCGGCCACGCCGTGCTCGGCATGGTCGTGCATGGCCTGGGTGCGGATCTGGATCTCGATTGCGCGGCCCGTCTCGTCGCGCACCACGGTGTGCAGCGACTGGTAGCCGTTGGGCTTGGGCTTGGCGATGTAGTCGTCGAATTCCGCCTCGATGGGCGTGAACTGCTCGTGCACCCAGGACAGGGTGGCGTAGCAGTCCTTGATCGTGGGCACGACGACACGCATGGCGCGGATGTCGAAGACCTGGTCGAAGTTCAGCGACTTGCCTCGCATCTTCTTGACGATGCTGTAGATGTGCTTGGGCCTGCCTTGCACGGTGGCGCTGATGCTGTGCGCGCGCAGGTCGGCCTCCAGCCGTGCGCGCATCTGCTCCATATAGGCTTCACGCTCCACGCGCTTTTCATCGAGCAGGCGGGCCACTTCGCGGTAGGTCTCGGGCTCCAGGAAGCGCAGGGACAGATCCTCCAGCTCCCACTTGATCTGCCAGATGCCCAGCCGGTTGGCCAGCGGCGCAAACACCGTCAGCGCCTCGCGCGCAATGCCGGGCGAGACCGGGCGCTTGCTGGCAGCGTAGTAGCGCAGCGTCTGCAGGCGCGACGCCAGCCGCAGCAGCACCACGCGCAGGTCGCGCGAGAAACCCAGCAGCATCTTGCGCACGTTCTCGGTCTGCGTGGCCTCATCGTCCAGGTACTGGCCGCCCAGCTCTGCGCCGCGTGCCTGCTCCTGCACGCGCATGAGCTTGTTGGTTTCCACGGCCAGGGTGGCGAAATTCTCGCCAAAGGCCTTGGCGATCACTTCCTGCGGGCGATTGAGGTGCACGCTGGCATGCACCAGATAGATCGCCGCCTGCATGGTTTCGGAGCCGCCGATGGTCTTGAGGATGGCAGCCACCGCATCGGCATGGGCCATGGTGTTCTCACCGGACTCCATGGTCTCGGTGGCGATCAGCGGCTCGGCAAAGCTGCGCGCGCGCGCCAGCGCGTTGACCTGTTCGGGCAGGGTCTGCGACGTGGCCGTGATCAGGTGCGGCAGCACCGACGGCACCTGGCCCGGCGCGGCTGCGCCGGGCGAAGGCGCCTGCACGGCGGCCTCGCTGCTGGCAGTCTTCATTCGTCACTCTCCCTGGCCTGCTCGGCAAGATTCATGGTGCTTGGCAAGCGCTCTTCTCCCCATAAGAACCGGCACAGCAAGGCCACCTGCCCTGCTGCGACGAAGGTGGGCGCATGCCCCACCCCTTCAAATTCCACGCAATGCGCCTTCGGGCCGCGCTGCGCCATGCCCTGTGCCGTGGCCGCCGTCAGCAGATCGGACTGCGCACCACGAACTAGCAAGACGCGTGCCTTGATCTGGTCATACAGCTGCCACAGCAGCGCTTCGCCGGCCTGGGCCATCTCGCGCGTCATGTGCTGCAGGGGCACCGCAATCTGAGGGTCATAGTGCAGGACAAGGCCGCCACCGGCGGCCGGCCGCATCATAGGTCGCGTCAATCGCAACCATTGCCCTTCGCTATGTGGGCCGAAGCCTTCGGAAATCAAGAGCAGCGCATGGGCTGCCTGCTCAAGATTTTCAAAATGCACGCCCTTGCCCAGGTACTGACCTATGCGCTCCAGGGCAGACCACTCGATGACAGGCCCCACATCGTTGAGCACCAGCCTGCGGATGGGCGCCGGCAGCGGCAGCCCCGGCTGGCCCGCAAGCGCCATGCCGATCAGCCCGCCCATGCTGGTGCCCACCCAATCCAATTGTTCGACAGGCGCCTGCGCATGCACCTGGGCCAGCAAGGCCAGCATGTCGGCTGCGTAAAGAGGCACCTGGTAGGCGGCCGGATCCTGCAGCCAGTCGCTTTCGCCACGCCCGACCACGTCGGGGCAGATCACGCGGGCACGTTCGCTGAGCCGCTCGGCCAACGCGTCGAAGTCACGCCCCTGGCGCGAAAGGCCGTGCACGCAGACCACGACATGGGGATGGTGCGGATCGCCGGTGCGATTCCATTCCCAATAAGCCATGCGGTGCGAAGCATTCTCTTGAGCAGCCGGGCTGGCAGTACGGCTCCAGGGTGAGGCACGCCCGGCAACCCCCGGGCAGGATACGTAGTTCAGCGTAGGATGATTCATGGAAACGCATTCGCGGAGCCGGCGCCGATAATGGCTGTGTTGCATCGTACATTCATTCGGAGACTCTCTATGTTGAAAGGCAAGACCGCCCTCGTGACCGGCTCGACCAGCGGCATCGGCCTCGGGATCGCGAAGGCGCTGGCCCGCCAGGGCGCCAATATCGTGCTCAATGGTTTCGGCGATGTGGACGGCCCCCGTGCCGAAGTGCTGGCCGCAGGCCAGGCCGCCGGCGCCCAGGTCGCCTATCACGGCGCCGACATGAGCCGCGTGGCGGACATCGAGGACATGGTCCAGTACAGCGTGCGCAATTTCGGCCAGATCGACATCCTCGTGAACAATGCCGGCATCCAGCACGTGGCGCGCGTGGAAGACTTCCCGCCCGAGCGCTGGGACGCCATCATCGCCATCAACCTGTCCAGCGCCTTCCACACCTCGCGCCTGGTCCTGCCCATGATGCAGGCGGCCGATGGCGGCAAGGGCTGGGGCCGGATCATCAACGTGGCCTCGGTGCACGGCCTGGTGGGTTCGGCGCAGAAGTCTGCCTACGTGGCGGCCAAGCACGGCATTGTCGGGCTGACCAAGGTCACGGCGCTGGAGAACGCCACCTCCGGCATCACCTGCAACGCCATCTGCCCCGGCTGGGTGCTGACGCCACTGGTGCAAAAGCAGGTGGACGCCAAGGCCGAGCAGCACGGCATCAGCAACGAAGAAGCCAAGAAGCTGCTGCTGGGCGAGAAAGAGCCCTCCATGCAGTTCACCACGCCCGAGGAACTGGGCGAACTGGCCGTGTTCTTCTGCTCGCCCGCCGCAGCCAACGTGCGCGGCGTGGCCTGGAACATGGATGGCGGCTGGGCGGCGCAGTAAGCGCGCCAGCACCGGTTCACGTCAAAAAAGGAGCGCCACGGCGCTCCTTTTTTCATGGGCGGCCCACGCCTGCTCAGTACATCTGCACCGAGCCCGACACGTGGACCATCACCTGCGCCTTGCCCGCTTCCACGGACACGGCATCCATTTCCGCGCCAGCGGCCTTGGCGGACATGGCCATCATGCGCGGACGCGGCATGGGCACCGAGGTATCGCTGCTGCTCACGTTGACCTCGCGCAGGCTGTAGTTGGCAAAGCCGAAGCTCTTGGACAGCGTGGTGGCACGCTGTTTGAACTGCTCGATGGCCTTGGCCTGGGCCTCGCCTTCGACCTTTTCACGGGCCTCGCGCGACAGGCCGAAGCCCACTTGCGACAGCGTCATGTCCTGCACCTGGGCCGCCGTCTGCGTGATGCGCGCGAAGTCGCGGCCCTGCAGAAGAATCTCGGCGCGGCCCTGCCAGCCTTCCACCTTGTTGTCCTTGCCATAGCGCGGATAGATGCCGAAGCTGCCGGTGCTCACATCCATCTGGCCCGGCTGGGCGCTGCGCTTGGTCACGGCCATGGCGGCCTCGACCACCTTCTGCAGCTGGGACTGGACCGTGGCGGCATCACGCCCTTCGCGCGTGGCCGACAAGGTGGCGGTCAGCAGGTCCTGCACCACGTCCACCGAGCCTTCTGCAGACAACTGCACCACGTTGGCAGGCTGTGCCGGCGCCGTGGCGGCGTTCTGCGCCCAGGCACCGCTGGCACAGGCCAGCGCAGTGGCCGCGACCACGGACTTGACCCAGGGGCGGGACAGCTGTTTGGAAAGCTTGCTCATGCGTTCACCCTTTGAAATGAAAGGTAGTTCAGGGATACAACTGCATGCCGCCCTTTCGCTACGGCATGCCGCCAGATGGTGACAGGTGTGGAGCCAAGCAGGCCTGCCGGCTCCTCCATTGACAACATTATTGCAACGATAAATGCATCAGCATGAAAAACCCATAGTTAAATATTCTAAAGACACATTTTCCGTTCTAAATTTAAACGCAACATCTGTAACACACGGCAATATTTCGGGGGTTTGTCCAGACTTTTCGGCGCAAGCTGGTAACAATGGCGGCTGTTACAAATGACCGACCGAGGATGAACATGGCCACTACGACCAACCGCACCGACAAGATCCTGGTGGTGGATGACGATGCGCGCATCCGCGACCTGCTGCGCCGCTACCTGACGCAGGAAGGCTTCGAGATCATGATTGCCGAAGATGGCAAGGCGCTGAACCGCATCCTGCTGCGCGAAACGGTGGACCTGATCGTGCTTGACCTGATGATGCCCGGCGAAGATGGCCTGTCCATCTGCCGCCGCCTGCGCTCGGCCAACGACCGCACGCCCATCATCATGCTGACCGCCAAGGGCGAGGATGTGGACCGCATCGTGGGCCTGGAAGTGGGCGCCGACGACTACCTGGGCAAGCCCTTCAACCCGCGCGAACTGCTGGCCCGCATCCATGCCGTGCTGCGCCGCCGCCCGCCGCAGGAAGCGCCGGGCGCGCCTTCCGGCGACAACGAGGTGGTGAGCTTCGGCCCCTTCACCTTCGACCTGGGCACGCGCGTGCTGCAAAAGAACGGCGAGGAACTGCCGCTGACCACGGGCGAATTCGCCATGCTCAAGGCCCTGGTGCGCCACCCGCGCCAGCCGCTGTCGCGCGAGAAGCTGGCCCTGCTGGCGCGCGGCCGCGAGTTCGAGCCCTTCGACCGCAGCCTGGACGTGCAGGTCTCGCGCCTGCGCAAGCTGATCGAGGAAGATGCCGCCGCACCGCGCTACATCCAGACGGTCTGGGGCGTCGGCTATGTATTCGTACCGGACGGCGCGAACTGAAATGCATCACCCCCTGAGGCGCTGCGCGCCTTCCCCCTCTCTCGCTCCGCGGGAGGGGGACGACGCCCTCGCCGCGAGGCGGCTCTTGCTCGGCGTCCCTGGGTTGGGGCCGTAACGTTTTATGTGCCGTTGACAATGCGCAGCGCCAAAACCTCACCCTGTCGCCCGAGACAACCGGTAACGCAGGCTGGCCGGCACAGGCGTAATCTCGCAGCCGGCCCCTAGAATGACGAACCGCATTCCATGAGTTCCTTCACCGTCCCGCCCCACGACGCCACAAGCCCTGCGCCCCTCGACTACGAGCGGCGCATGACTGCGCGCTCTCCGCTGGGACTCAACCTTTTTTGGCGTACCTTCTGCCTGCTGGCCCTGCTGTTGGTGGGCAGCATCCTGGCGTGGCTGCAGACGCTGCGCGCCTTCGAATTCGAGCCGCGCACGCTGCACACCGCCCAGCAGATCGCCTCGCTGGTCAACCTCAGCCGCGCGGCCCTGGTGCATTCGGATGCCATCAACCGCGTCTCGCTGATCAAGACCATGGCCGACCAGGAAGGCGTGCGCATTCTGCCGCGCGAGCCTGGCGACAGCTTCGAGCTGCTGGACCAGAGCACGCTGGGCAAGCGCCTGACCGAAGAACTCACGCGCCGCCTGGGCTACGGCACCATCGTGGCGCGCAGCGTCAATGGCGAGCCGGGGCTGTGGGTGGGCTTCACCATCAATGGCGACCGCACCTGGCTGCTGATGGACCGCTCGCGCTTCACGCCGGCCAGCGGGCGCACCTGGCTGATCTGGCTGATCACGGCCGGCCTGCTGTCCCTGGCGGGGGCGGCAGCCATCGCGCGCCTGATCAACCGGCCGCTCAAGCAGCTGAGCTATGCGGCCAACCGCGTGCGAGATGGCGACTTCGACGCCAGCCAGCTCGACGAGGAAGCCGTCACCAGCGAGATCCGCGAGGTCAACATCGGCTTCAACCGCATGGCGCAGAAACTGGCCCAGCTGGAGCAGGACCGCGCGGTGATGCTGGCCGGCATCTCCCACGACCTGCGCACGCCGCTGGCGCGCCTGCGGCTGGAGACCGAGATGAGCGTGGTGGACGACGTGGCGCGCGAGCACATGGTGGCCGACATCGTGCAGCTCGACGCCACCATCGACAAATTCCTGGACTACGCCCGCCCCGACCATGTCACCCTCAACCCGGTGAACCTGCATGCCGTGGTGTCCTCCTGCGTCTATGCTGTGCAGGACCACCGCGAGCTGCAGATCAGCATGGCCGTGCCCGAAGGCGTCTATGTGCTGGCCGACGAGGTGGAACTGGCGCGCGTGATCTCCAACCTGTTCGAGAACGCACGCCGCTACGGCAAGACGCCCGAGACCGAAACCACCCACGTGGACGTGACGGCATCGGAACGCGAAAGCTGGGTGGTGATCCGCATCCGCGACCATGGCCGTGGCGTGCCGCCCGAGCAGCTCGCCAGCCTGACCCAGCCCTTCTTCCGTGGCGACTCCGCGCGCACGGCCGCAGCGGGCGCGGGCCTGGGCCTGTCCATCGTGGACAAGACGGTGCAGCGCATGGGCGGCGTGTTTGCGCTGTCCAACTCCTCCACGGGCGGGCTGGTTGCCCATGTGCAGTTGCAGCGTGCCTCGGGCGTGGCCAAGGGTGCCGAGCCCGAGCAGCGTCTGCAGCGCCCGCAGATCAAGCGCCAGCTGCCCCCGCGTGCGCAGGACGGCGCCCTGGACGGCGAGGACTGAGCCCGCAGCGCGCGTTCGTCAGATACGTTCGGCAGATACAAAGGCCCCGGCGATCGTTGACCGATCGCCGGGGCCTTTTGCCATGGGGATGGCCACCTCCGGTCAGGCGCGGAACAGCAAGGCGGCGGCGCGCGCCTCCATGGCCTGCTGCTGGCCCACGGGGCCAAGCTTTTCGGCCGTCTTGGCCTTGACGTTGACCTGGTCCAGCGCCAGCCCCAGCGCCGTGGCGATGCGCTCGCGCATGGCAGGAATGTGCGGCGCCAGCTTGGGGGCCTGGGCAATGATGGTGCTGTCGATGTTGCCGATCTCCAGCCCCGTGGCGCGCACGCGGCGCGCCGCTTCCACCAGCAGCACCAGCGAATCGGCGCCACGGAATTCGGGGTCGGTGTCGGGGAAATGCCGGCCGATGTCGCCCAGCGCCGCGCCGCCCAGCAGCGCGTCGGTGATGGCGTGCAGCAGCACGTCGGCATCGGAATGGCCCAGCAGCCCCAGTTCGTGCGGCACCTCGATGCCGCCCAGGATCAGCTTGCGCCCGGGCACCAGGGCATGCACGTCCCAGCCCTCGCCAATACGAAAATTCATGTGAAACATTCCAGGTTCAGAAAAATGGATTGCCCGACGCCTGCGGATGGTCGCGCTGGCCCCGGTATCGCTCCAGCGTGGTGCTGCGCTCGCGCTGCGACAGCACGGCGGCGGCCAGCGCGAAATCGTCCGGATAGGTGACCTTGAAGTTCTGCGCGCCGCCGGGCACCAGGCGCGGGCGCTGGCCCACGGCCTCCATGGCGCTGGCCTCGTCGGTCACGGCCGAGCCGGCGTGCTGCAGCGCATCGAGCAGCGGCGCGATGCGGAACATCTGCGGCGTCTGCGCCAGCCATTTGTCGCTGCGGTCCACCGTGCCCGCCACGCGCACCCCGCTGGGCCCGGCCACGGCCGTCTTGAGCGTGTCGGGCAGCTTGTGCGCCAGCAGGCCGCCCACGGCATCGTGCTCGCAGGCGTCGATCAGGGCATCGATGAGCGCGGGCGTCACCAGGCAGCGCGCGGCATCGTGCACCAGCACCCAGTCGTGCGCGCCCGCACCGCGCGCCAGCAGTTCCTTGAGCCCGTTGGTCACGGATTCGGCCCGCGTGGCGCCTCCGCATGCCGCCGTGGAGTAGCGCGTGGGCGACGGGCCCGGCAGGCCCTGGCGCCAGAAGTCGTCGCCAGGCGCGATCACCACCAGCGTGTGGTGCACGCGCGCTGTGCCCGCAAAGGCGGCCAGCGTGTGCGCCACCATGGGCGCACCGGCCACCAGGTGGTATTGCTTGGGCAGTTCAGGCGCAGGCGCATCGGGCGCGATGGCGCGCGAGCCCGTGCCAGCGCAGGGGATCAAGGCCCACAGGCGGGCCGGCTCCAGGGATGCGGGCGCAGCCGCCGCAAGCAGATCTGTCATGGTGGCGCATTGTAGTGACGGCCATGTGCCGCCATGGCCATGCGGGCATGCCTGCATGGCCGCCATGCGTGCTGGCTAAAATGCTTCGATACCCCTCTGCGCGTGCCGAGGGGTTTTGTCGTTACTTCGCCCAGGCGCTGCGGCGCCCACGTCCAAGCACCATGGAACTGCCCAAGCTCACTCCCGGAAAACGCTTCACCCTGCCCCGCCCCGTGGGCAGCGCCGACGCCCTGCTGCTGGCCCGCCTGGGCGAGCGCGAGAAGGCTGCTGGCCGGGTGACAGCCATCGTCACGGCTGACGCCTCGGATGCCCAGCGGCTGATCGACGAGATGGCCTTCTTCGCCCCGGGCCTGCGCTGCGCGCTGTTCCCCGACTGGGAGACCCTGCCCTACGACAGCTTCTCTCCCCACCAGGACCTGATCAGCGAGCGCCTGGCCACGCTGTGGCGCATCAACCAGCGCGACAAGGAGCATGGCGCCGACGTGGTGCTGGTGCCCGCCACCACCGCGCTGTACCGGCTGGCGCCGCCCTCCTTCCTGGCCGGCTACACCTTCGAGTTCAAGAGCGGCCAGAAGCTGGACGAGGCCAAACTCAAGGCCCAGCTGACGCTGGCCGGCTACCAGCATGTCTCCCAGGTGGTCAGCCATGGAGAGTACGCGGTGCGGGGCGGCCTGATCGACCTGTTTCCCATGGGCTCGCTGCAGCCCTACCGGGTGGACCTGTTCGACGACGAGATCGACTCCATCCGCACCTTCGACCCCGACACCCAGCGCAGCCTCTACCCCGTGCCAGAGGTGCGCCTGCTGCCCGGCCGCGAGTTCCCCATGGACGAGGACGCGCGCGCCAAGTTCCGCCAGCGCTGGCGCGAGCTGCTGGAGGGCGATCCCACGCGCAGCCGCATCTACAAGGACATGGGCCAGGGCATTGCCACGGCCGGCATCGAGTACTACCTGCCGCTGTTCTTCGACGAAACGGCCACCGTGTTCGACTACCTGGGTGCCGATGCCACCGTGGTGATGCATGGAGACCTGGAGCCGGCCTTCCAGCGCTTTTGGCAGGACACCAAGGAGCGCTTCCGCCTGGTGCAGGGCGACCCCGAGCGCCCGGCCCTGCCGCCCGAGGTGCTGTTCCTGTCCGCCGACCAGTTCTACACGCGCGCCAAGGAGCACGCCCAGCTCGCGCTGCGCCCAGGCACCGAGGACGTGGCCGACAGCGCCATCTTCCAGAAACTGGAGGACCTGTCCGTGGTGCGCGGCGCGGAAGACCCGCTGGCGCGCCTGCAAAAGCACATTGCCGCCAGCGCCCACCGCATCCTGCTGCTGGCCGAGTCCGATGGCCGGCGCGAAAGCCTGCTGGACTTCTTCCGCGCCTCGGGCGTGAACCCGCCGGTCTTCGACTCGCTGGCCGAGTTCCAGGGCGATGCGGGCGAGAAGGTGGGCATTGCCACGGCCGGGCTGATGAACGGCTTCGCCTGGGTGGAGGAAGGCCTGGACTTCGTCACCGAGACCGAGCTGTTCGCCACCAGCCCCACGGGCCGCAGGCGCCGCCGTCAGGAGCAGGTCAGCGATGTCGAGGCACTGATCAAGGACCTGTCCGAACTCAAGGTGGGCGACCCCGTGGTGCATTCGGACCACGGCATCGGCCGCTACCAGGGCCTGGTCCACATGGACATGGGCCAGAAGAACCCTGACGGCACGCCGGCCGTGCAGGAGTTCCTGCACCTGGAGTACGCGGGCAACGCCGTGCTCTACGTGCCCGTCAGCCAGTTGCAGCTGATCAGCCGCTACACGGGCGTCTCACCCGAGGACGCGCCGCTGCACAAGCTCGGCGGCACGCAGTGGGAAAAGGCCAAGCGCAAGGCGGCCGAGCAAGTGCGCGACTCCGCGGCCGAGCTGCTGAACATCTACGCACGCCGCGCCGCACGCCAGGGCCATGCCTTCCGCTACTCGCCCCAGGACTACGAGCAGTTCGCCAACGACTTCGGCTTCGAGGAAACGGCGGACCAGCGCGCTGCCATCCACGCCGTGATCCAGGACATGATCAGCCCCCAGCCCATGGACCGCCTGGTCTGCGGCGACGTGGGCTTCGGCAAGACCGAGGTGGCGCTTCGCGCGGCCTTCGTGGCCATCACGGGCGGCAAGCAGGTGGCCTTTCTCGCGCCCACCACGCTGCTGGCCGAGCAGCATTACCAGACCCTGGTGGACCGCTTCTCCAAGTGGCCGATCAAGGTGGCCGAAGTCTCGCGCTTTCGCTCGGGCAAGGAGATCACGGCGGCCGTCAAGGGCATTGCCGACGGCTCGGTGGACATCGTCGTGGGCACGCACAAGCTGCTGTCCGAGTCCACGCAGTTCAAGAACCTGGGCCTGCTGATCATCGACGAGGAGCACCGCTTCGGCGTGCGCCACAAGGAAGCCATGAAGGCCATGCGCGCCGAGGTGGACGTGCTCACGCTGACGGCCACGCCCATCCCGCGCACCATGGGCATGGCGCTGGAAGGCCTGCGCGACCTGTCCGTCATCGCCACCGCGCCCCAGCGGCGCCTGGCCATCAAGACCTTTGTTCGCAACGAGGGCACGGGCGTGATCCGCGAGGCCGTGCTGCGCGAGCTCAAGCGCGGCGGCCAGTGCTACTTCCTGCACAACGAGGTCGAGACCATCGAGAACCGCAAGCAAAAGCTCGAGGAAATCCTGCCCGAGGCCCGCATCGCCGTGGCCCACGGCCAGATGCCCGAGCGCGAGCTCGAGCGCGTCATGCGCGACTTCGTGGCCCAGCGCTACAACATATTGCTGTGCTCGACCATCATCGAGACCGGCATCGACGTGCCCAGCGCCAACACCATCCTCATCAGCCGCGCCGACAAGTTCGGCCTGGCCCAGCTGCACCAGCTGCGCGGCCGCGTGGGCCGCAGCCACCACCAAGCCTATGCCTACCTGATGGTGCCCGACCTGGACAGCCTGACCAAGCAGGCCCAGCAGCGGCTGGAGGCCATCCAGCAGATGGAGGAACTGGGCTCGGGCTTCTACCTGGCCATGCACGACCTGGAAATCCGCGGCGCCGGCGAGGTGCTGGGCGAGAACCAGAGCGGCAACATGATGGAGGTGGGCTTCCAGCTCTACAACGAGATGCTGTCCGAGGCCGTGCGCAGCCTCAAGGCCGGCAAGGAGCCCGATCTGCTCAGCCCGCTGTCGGCCTCCACCGACATCAACCTGCACGCGCCGGCCCTGCTGCCGGGCGACTACTGCGGAGATGTGCACCTGCGCCTGTCCTTCTACAAGAAACTGGCCACGGCCCGCACCAGCGACCAGATCGACACCCTGCTCGAAGAAATCGTGGACCGCTTCGGCAAGCTGCCGCCCCAGGCGCAGACGCTGATCGACGTGCACCGCCTGCGCGTGCTGTCCCAGCCCTACGGCGTGGTCAAGGTCGATGCGGCGCCCGGCGTGATCAACATCACCTTCAAGCCCCAGCCGCCGGTGGACCCGATGGCCATCATCCACCTCATCCAGAAGAACAAGCACATCAAGCTGGCCGGCAACGAGAAGCTGCGCATAGAGCGCGCCCTGGACAACCCCAAGGACCGCGCCCAGATGGTGCGCGACGTGCTGCGCAGCCTGGGCCAGCCGCTGGTGGAGGCAAAGGCGGCCCAGCCCGCATAGAAGGGGTTGTCCTAGCCATGTTCCTCGAAGCGAGCATCGCCCTGCTGGCCCTGGCCGCCGCGCTGTGGCTGCGCCCCTGGCGCATGCTGGCCGGCCGCCCGGGCCCGGGCGGGCCGCTGGACCGCATGGCCTCGCCCCTGGTCACGCCGCTGCTGGGCGTGCTCGTGCTGCTGCCCTGGATCTGGGCCCTGCCCACGCTGCACCGCATGCCGCTGCAACTGCAGTGGTCCTCGGCGCCGCTGGTGGTGCTCATGCTGGGCTGGCCGCTGTCCGTGCCGCTGCTGCTCGTCGTGGGCGGGCTGGCGGCCCTGCTGTCGCCGGCCCTGGGCTGGGGAGATGCGCTGGGCATCTCGGTCTGGCAGGGCATCGTGCCCGCCACGCTGGCCATGCTCTGGGGTGCGGCGCTGCGGCGCTGGCTGCCGCACCAGATCTTTGTCTACATCCTCGCGCGCGGCTTTGCGGGCACGGTGCTGTGCGTCTTCATCTCGGCCCTGCTGGCGCAGGCCGCAGGCCACTCGCTTCCCGGTGTCAACGAGGACCTGTCGCGCATTGCGCGCTGGCTCATGGCCTGGGGCGATGCCGTGGTCACCGGCATGGTGACGGCCATCTTCGTGGTGTTCCGTCCCCAATGGCTGGCCACCTGGTCGGACGCCATCTACCTGCGCCGCCCGCCCGCGCCCTGAGGGCGCATCCAGGCACAAGCCGTGGCGCGCCGCAGTGCCAAGGCCAGTGACTGCGCCGCGCGGCCCTGGCTCTGGATATGATTCGCGCCTGATACCCGCCAGCCCGGCGGCCCGTCCCTTTTTGCTGCCCCACCCATGACCGATGTCACCGAATTCGCGCCCGGACTGCTGATCCGCGGCATCCAGCCGCCACTGAAGCTGGCCGACTACAAGCTCATCGCGTTCGACATGGACTCGACGCTGATCACCATCGAATGCATCGACGAGATCGCCGACGCCACCGGCAAGAAGGCCGAGGTCGCGGCCATCACCGAAGCCACCATGCGCGGCGAGATCACCGACTTCAAGGACAGCCTGCGCCAGCGCGTGGGCAAGCTCGTCGGCGTGACCGAGGCCGACATGGCCCGCGTGCTGGCCGAGCGCCTGAAGCTCTCCCCGGGCGCCGAAACCCTGGTGCGCGCAG
Source organism: Delftia sp. 11MD (assembly GCF_050907895.1). NCBI lineage: Bacteria > Pseudomonadati > Pseudomonadota > Betaproteobacteria > Burkholderiales > Comamonadaceae > Delftia > Delftia sp. 11MD. The sequence goes on from NZ_CP194333.1 coordinate 4,215,051, forward strand.
CGCAGGCTGCCGGCCTGAAGGTGCTGCTGGTCTCGGGCGGCTTCACCTACTTTGCCGAGCACGTGCGCGGCATGCTGGGCATCGACTTCGTGCGTGCCAACGTGCTGGAGATGCGCGATGGCGCGCTGTCCGGCGGCCTGATCGAGCAGCCTTGGGGCGACATCTGCGACGGCGCCGAAAAGCGCCGCACGCTGCTGGAAGTTGCCTCGCTGCTGGGCATTCGCCCCGACCAGTGCATCGCCGTGGGCGACGGCAGCAACGACATTCCCATGATGCAGGTCGCAGGCCTGTCCGTGGCCTACCACGCCAAGCCGCGCGTGCGCAACGAGGCCAAGGTCTCCATCACCGAAGGCGGCCTGGACCGCCTGCTGGAAGTGCTGCGCTGAAAACCGGCGGCGGGGGCTGGCGCAGGCCGCTGCACTGCTCCGCAATCAATAGCTGAGAATGTTTTGTGGGCTTGCTTTTCCGGCAGGCCCCGGTCTTTTCTACAATGCTTGATGCAGCCCCATAGGCCACCGCCTCAGCGCCGGTGGCTCTCCTACAACAGCAGGCTGCACACCGGCGTATCCGCATGCCGGTGCTTGGAATCTCCTGCCCCATCCCCATGTGACACCCAAGGCCGCAGGCCTGCCCGCAGACGGGCGGCCTGTGGCGCTCCGACCGGCGCAGGCCCGCCTGCGCCGACCGTGCACATGACCACCATGATTGGAAAAACCTTCGTGAAGACTTCGTTCCGCACCACTGCCTCCGTGATCGCCCTGGCCATTGCCTCGCTGACCGTGCCCACGCTGGCCCAGGCCAAGCGCATGGGCAGCGGCGGCAAGTCCGTGCGCCCGGCGTCGATCGGCAAGGCCCCTGCCCAGCCCGCAGCGCCTGCGGCGCCCACCGCCAGCAAGGCGGCAACGCCTGCCAGCCCGGCAGCTCCTGCCACGCCAGCAACGCCGGCCGCGCCCGCCGCAGCCGCCGCTCCGGCAGCGGCACCTGCCACTGCAGGTGCTGCAGGCCCGGGCATGATGGGCACGCTGGGCGCCGCCGCCGTGGGCGCCGTTGCCGGCTCCATGGCCGGCAATGCGCTGGCCGGCGCCATGACCCCTGAAAAGGACGCTGCCGCCAAGGAGGCCGAAGCCAAGGCCAAGGCCGCCGAAACCGAGGCAGCCGAGCTGCAGCGCAAGGCCGATGAAGCCAAGGCCAAGGCAGAAGCCGCCCGCGCCGCCGCCAAGTAAACCGCCTGCTCCTTGCAAAAGGCCGCGCCTGTCGCGGCCTTTCTGTTTTGTCCAGCGGCTGCTTCAACGGCCTTGCGCATGCTCTCCACGCAGCGTCATCACGGCGCTGGCGATGCTCGCAACGGCCTTGCCATCATCACGCTCGATTTCACAGCGGTAGTGGCTGATCGTGCGCCCACGGTGCTCGGCCCACGCCCGCGCGCACAGCCTGGAGCGCCAGACCGGGCGCAGGAAGGCCGCCTTCAGGTCGATGCTGGTGAAACTCTGGCCTGGCTCCATCAAAGTGGAATGCGCCGTGCCTATGGCAGCATCGGCCAGTTCGCACAGCATCCCGCCATGGACCGTGCCCTGCTGGTTGCCATGGCGCTGCGCATCGGCGTCGAACTCCACGACGGCCATGGCTTCGCCGACGGCCACTATGCGAAACCCCAGCATCTGCGAGATCGCGGTCGGATAGTGCATGTGCGTGGCCTCGTCTGCGGCAAGCCGCCCTTCGATCTGCCGCTGCAGATAGTCGAGCACGGGGAGATAAGTGCGGGGAAGATGCATGGATTTCCTGTCTGGAGCGGGAGGGCAAGGCCCGGGAATGCCCGTCTCGCCAGTGTGATGACCTAGACTGGAACAATCAAAAAATTGTCCTAACTACACTCCATGGCTGCCTCTCGCGTTGCTCTGCTGACTGAACGGCTGGCCGAAGACATCCGCGCCGGCCGGCTCGCTCCCGGCACGCTGATGCCCACGCACCGCGACCTCGCGGCCCGCCATGGCATGGCCGTGGCATCCGCCAGCAAGGTGTATGCGCAGCTGGCCTCCCTCGGCCTGGTCATCGGCGAAACCGGGCGCGGCACCTTTGTGCGGGATCGGCCGCAGCAGCGCGAATGGGATGGCAGCGACGAATCCCGCCTGAGTTCGGACACGGCCGACCTGTCCTTCAACCATCCCACCTGGCCGGGGCAGGCCGGGCTGTTGCGCTCCATGCTGCGCGAGCTGGCTGCTTCGGGCGACCTGGCTGCGCTCATGCACCAGCAGCCGCCCGGCGGCCGGCTGCACGAGCGGCGCATCGTGGCCGACTTCCTTGCCCGCGAACGCGGCCTGGCTGCCGAGCCGGAACGCATCTTCCTGGTCAACGGCGCGCAGCAAGGACTGGACATTGCCGTGCGTGCGCTGCTGCGGCCCGGCGATGCGGTGGCCGTGGACGCGCTGACCTACCCGGGCTTCAGGATGCTGGCCGAGCTCCAGGACCTGGACCTACAGCCGGTCCCTGCCCTTGACGAGGGTCCCGACCTCGATGCATTGGAGCGGCTGTGCGCGCGCCGGCGCATACGCGCCATCCATGCCATGCCCACGCTGCACAACCCCCTGGGATGGGTGATGCCGCTGGCGCAGCGCCAGCGCCTGGTGGAGATCGCAAGGCGCCACGATTGCCTGCTGATCGAGGATGCTGCCTATGCCTTTCTGGCAGGCAAGGCGCCCGCAGCCCTCGCAACGCTGGCGCCAGAGCGCTGCATTCACGTCTCCAGCCTCTCGAAAAGCGTGGCCAGCGGGTTGCGCTTCGGCTTCATGGTGGTGCCCCAGGCATGGGCAGGCCGCGTCAAGGCCGTGGTGCGCGCCAGCCACTGGAGCATGCCGGGCCTGGTCACGGCCATGGCCACGCGCTGGATGGCCAGCGGCTCCGTGCGGCAGCAGGAACAACGCATGCGACAGGAGGCACGGCGCCGGCAGGCGATTGCGCGCAAGGCGCTGGCAGGAATGCAGATGCTGGCCCACCCCTGCTCGCTCTTCCTCTGGCTGCGCCTGCCCGGGGAGCTGCGGATGGACCGGGCGGCCACGGCGCTGGCCCAGTGCGGCATCGCCGTATCGCAGGCCCACGCCTATGCAACGACACCCCATGCCCCGCATGCGCTGCGCCTGGGACTGGGTTCGGTGCCTCTGCCGCAACTGGAGGCCGTACTCGTTCAGTTGCGGGATACCGTGGAAGGCTTTCCGCCCTGAGCCTGTGCCGGGCCAGGGCCCGGTTCAGGGGCCTTGCGCTTCAGCGCCGCCCGTCGCGCAGCGGCTGCAGCAGGTGCGACAGGCCGTTGTGGTCCAGCTCCTGCATCAGCGCCAGCAGTTGGCCCAGCTCTCCCTTGGGAAAGCCCTCGCGTGCGAACCAGTTCAGATAGTTGCCGGGAAGATCGGCGATCAGCCGGCCCTTGTACTTGCCATAAGGCATTGGTACCAGCACCAGCTTTTGCAGCATTTCGGAGTCCATGGCGGCGATGGTACGCGCTGCGCCATCGCAAGAATCCGCATAAAAAACCACAGCCTTATAACCAAATATCAAAAATGTTCAACGCGGCCCCTGGCGCAGCACTAGACTATGCGCCTGCCTGCCGCCAAGCCCGACGCGGAGCCGTTCTCCCGGGCCGGCGGCGTTTTATCGCAACCCGTTGAAGAAAGTCCTCCGGTCATGTTGAAGAAAGCCCTCTCCGCAATCGCGATTGCCACGCTGGCACTGACAGCCCAGGCCGCCGACGTGCTCAAGGTCGGTGCCACGGCCGTGCCGCATGCAGAAATCCTCAATCACATCAAGCCCGCGCTGAAGGCCCAGGGCATCGATCTGCAGATCAAGGAATTCAGCGACTACGTGCAGCCCAATGCGGCCGTCGAGGACAAGCAGCTGGACGTGAACTTCTTCCAGCACCAGCCCTACCTGGACAGCTACAACAAGGACCGCAAGACCTCACTGGTGGCCGTGCCCAATGGCAAGGTCCATGTGGAGCCCTTCGGCGGCTACTCGCAGAAGATCAAGAACGTCAAGGATCTGAAGGACGGCGCCACCATTGCCATCCCCAACGACCCCTCCAACGGCGGCCGCGCCCTGATCCTGCTGGCCAAGCAGGGCCTGATCGAGCTCAAGGACCCCAAGAGCCTGACGCCCACGCCGCTGGATGTGGCCAAGAACCCCAAGAAGCTCAAGTTCAAGGAACTCGAAGCCCCGCTGCTGCCGCGCGCACTGGGCGATGTGGACCTGGCGCTGATCAACACCAACTACGCCATCGAGGCCAAGCTCAATCCCACCAAGGATGCGCTGTTCATCGAAGGTGCCGACTCGCCCTACACCAACATCGTGGTGTCGCGCCAGGACCGCGCCAACGATCCCAACATCGCCAAGCTGATGAACGCACTGCACACGCCTGATGTGAAGAAGTTCATCGTCGAGAAGTACAAGGGCGCCGTCGTTCCCGCGTTCTGAATGCGAGGTGGCCGCAGCCTTGCCGGCTGCGACCGTTGCGAAAAAAAAAGCGCTGCCGGGGCAGCGCTTTTTTTGTGGCTGGCATTCCTTGCCTCAGCCTGCGGAGGCCACCTCCGCCGGCGCCTTGGCCGCAGCAGCCGGCCGCGTGATGGCGCTGCCCATGGCCGCGCCCATGATGCAGGCAATGGCCAGCCACTGCGTTCCCACCAGTTGCTCATGCAGCAGCAGCATGCCCATGAGGGCGGCTATCGCGGGCTCCGTTGCCAGCGCGATGCCGAAGGTGGCGGGCGGCAGGCGGCGCAGCGCCATCATCTCCAGCGTGTAGGGCAAGGCGCTGGAGATGGCCGCAACCATCAACCCGAAAAGAAGTATGGATGGCTGCAGCAGCTTGGCCCCCGCCTCGGCCACGCCGAAGGGCACCACCACCATGGCGGCGAACACCAGGCCCAGCGACACGGCCTGGCCGCTGGGAATGCTGCCCAGCCGCTGGCCCAGCAGGATGTACAGCGCCCAGCAGATGGCCGCGCCCACGGCGCAGGCAATGCCCACGGGCTCCAGCACCAGGGCGCCGGCGCTGGCACCGCCTATGGGCAGGATCAGGGCCAGCCCCGCCACCGCCAGCGCCAGCCAGACAAAATCCACGGGCCGGCGCGAGTGGTAGATGGCCACGGCCAGCGGCCCCGAGAACTCGATGGCCACGGCCAGGCCGAAGGGAATGGTGCGCAGCGCCATGTAGAACAGCAGGTTCATGGCGCCCAGCGCCACGCCGAAACGCAGCAGCGCCCAGGCCTGCGGCCGCGCCAGCGTCCAGCGCCAGGGCCGCCAGATGGCCACCAGGATCAGCGCGGCAAAGCCCACGCGCAATGCCGAGGTGCCCTGGGCGCCCAGCACCGGAAAAAGCTGCTTGGCCAGTGACGTTCCCACGCCCAGCGCTGTCACCGAGCCCAGCACGGCCAGCAGCGGCCAAGCGCGGTTCCATGTGATGTTTGTTGTCATGGCGCGTACGATATTGCAAGCGCACCGCGCAAACAGCTCGTTTTTGAGCCGCTTCACGCAATATTCGCTCTTTTCCTCTTCTCGCCGCCAGCCGCCCATGCCCGCCATCGCCCTGGACTCCTTCGACCGCGCCATTCTCGACGTGATGCAGCGCGACAACCTCACGCCACAGCGCCTCATCGCCGAGCGCGTGCACCTTTCCGCGCCGGCCGTGCAGCGGCGCATCAAGCGGCTGCAGGAGCTGGGCGTGATCGCGGCCAACGTGGCCGTGGTCGATCCGGCGCGCATAGGCCGGCCGCTGACCGTGCTCATCAACGTGCAGCTGGTCAACGAGCGCCCCGATCTGTCGCAGGCCTTTCGCGCACGCGTGGATCGGGAGGACGCGGTACAGCAGTGTTATTACGTGACCGGTGAAGCCGACTATTCATTGATCGTCACGGCTGCCGATATGGAGGAGTACCAGGCGCTGGCGGCTCGGCTGTTTGCGGGGGACGACAACATCCGGCGCTACACCACCTCGATAGCGCTGGAACGCGTCAAGACCGGGCTGCAGCTACCGCTGCAGCCGCAAGCCACGGATGCCTGACCACCGTCATCAGATCGATTTGAACATAGAACGCCATCACAGGCAGGGAGACTTCAATGAGCGCACCGCATCCGGACAGCATGGCCAATCTGGTGGCCATCCGCACCCTCGACAAGTACGAGAACGACTATTTCCCCAAGCGCGACCGCATCACCATCGCCTTTCGCGGCGATCTGGCAGAGCAGTTCAAGTACGACAAGATCCGTCCGCTGTCGCCGGCCCAGCGCCATGGTCACCGCGTGGTGATCGAGGCCGAGAGCCAGAAGACCGGCACCACCGGCCACTACTGCATCGAGTGCAACAGCTGGAACCTCATCGAGGCCGTGGGCACCTGGGCACCGGAGCCGGAGCAGGCGGCGGGCTGAGCCTGCCGCCTCTGGCCGGCTCAGGCCGGCTCAGGCCCCGGCCGGCGCCCAGACGCTGCCGGCCACCCACCAGGCCAGCGCCAGCATCATCACCCCCGTCAGGCCATCGAGAATCCGCCAGGCACGCGGCTTCTCGAACAGGCGCCTGAGGCGGCGGCCTGCAAAGGCCAGCAGCACGAACCATGACAGGCTGGCCGAAGCGGCGCCAATCACATACACCCATTTGAGCGCGCCTTCCTGGCGCGCGCCGATGGAGCCCATCAGCAGCACCGTGTCCAGATAGACATGGGGGTTGAACAAGGTGATCACGGCCAGCGTGGAGACCACGCCCAGCAGGCCGCGCGGCGCCAGCTGCCCGCCCGAGGCGGCCAGCTGCGCATCGGGCGCCATGGCCATGCGCCACAGCGCCATCAGGCCGTAGGCCAGCAGGAACAGGGCGCCGCCCAGGGTCAGGTAGCGGGCCAGATCGGGGTTGTCGCCCAGCAGCCGGGCCATGCCCGCCACGCCCAGGCCGATGAGCACCACGTCGCTGACCACGCACCATGCCACGCAGGCGCGTACATGCTGGCCGTGCACGGCCTGGCGCAGCACATACAGGTTCTGGGCTCCGATGGAGACGATGAGCGACAGGCAGACCGTGAAGCCCGCCAGCCAGGAAGAAGAAACATTTGCAGTCCACATGGGCAGGGATTGTCTGGCTCGCAAATGGTTAAGTAAAATTACATTTACTCAATCAAATGAAGAATATCTAAATGCTCGACTACGCCGGACTCGAAGCCCTGGCAGCCGTGGTGCGCGAAGGCAGCTTCGAACGCGCGGCGCGCAAGCTGCACGTCACGCCCTCGGCCGTCTCCCAGCGCATCAAGCTGCTGGAAGAGCGCGTGGGCCAGGTGCTGGTGCTGCGCGGCCAGCCCTGTTCAGGCACGGAGGCAGGCCGCCGCCTGTGCCTGCATGTGGAGCAGGTCGCCCTGCTGGAAAACGACCTGCGCCGCAAGAACCCCGAACTGGTGCCCGAGGGCCAGACGGCCCTGCCCACGCTCAAGCTGGCCGTCAATGCCGACTCGCTGTCCACCTGGTTCATGGACGCCATGTCCGCCTTCACGCGCGACGGCAACGAGCTGCTGGACATCAGCATCGACGACCAGGACCACACGGCCAAGCGCATCCGCGAGGGCGAGGTGCTGGCCGCCGTCACGGCCACGTCCTCGGCCATTCCGGGCTGCAACACCTGGCCGCTGGGACGCATGCGCTACGTGGCGGCCGCCAGTCCCGATTTCATCCGCCGCTACCTGAAGGACGGCATCACGCCCGAGGCCATGGCACGCACGCCCATGATGAGCTACGGCCGCAAGGACAGCCTGCAGGACCAGTGGCTGCAGCGCCTGGGCGCGGAAGGCCGGCGCAGCACGCCGCGCCACTTTCTGCCGTCCAACCAGGGCTATACGCGGGCCTGCGAGCTGGGCATGGGCTGGGGCATGCACCCGCCGCTGATGATCGGCGCGCAACTGGCCGAAGGCAGCCTGGTGGAGCTGCTGCCCGGCAACGATCTGGACATTCCCATGTACTGGGCCCATGCGCGCAATGCGCAGGCCAGCCTGCAGCGGCTGACGGACTGCGTGATCCAGGCGGCAGCCGCCTGTCTTGACCCGATGGAGTGAGGGGGCGGCGGCGCCGTCCGCGCCCGGCTCAGGGCTGGCGGCCGGTGTCGTCTGCCGGGGTGGACGGCTCAGCCTGGGCCTGGTCGTTGCGTTCCGGCCGCTGTATGGTGCGCACGGCCGCGCGCACGCGGGTCAGGGTGTGGAAGTCCAGCAGGCTGGTGGCCATGATGGTTTCCCAGAGAAAGCAGGCCAGGGCCGAGAGAAACATCAGCACGCCGAACAGAAAGCCCAGCACCGCATAGCCATGGCCGTTGATGCCGTAGGCCTCGCCCAGGAACAGCAGGGCAATGGTCAGGCCGATGCAAAAGCCGCAGACGGTCAGCAGCCCTATGCAGACATTGGCCAGCCGGCCGCGCTTGCGCAGAAAGTGCAGCTCGGTCAGGCTGCGCGCGATGAATTCCTCCTCCTGCGGCGTGCGCAGCAGTTCCTCCAGCTTGCGCGCGCGGTCGATGATGCGGGCCAGCCGCCCGGCCACGGCGCCTATCATGCCGGCCACGGCCGTCAGGAAGAACACCGGCGCCAGCGCCAGCTGGATGCTGTGGGTGACGGTATCGGCGTCTAGCGACCAATTGATCATGCGGTCCTCTGCGTGCTTTCTGTTGTCTGGTCCGGCCGTGCTGCCGTGTTTTCGCGCGGACAGTATTGTGGCCGCAACCGGGGGCCGCAAGAAGCCATGCCGCCCGCTTTCAGCGCGCCGGGGGTGCCGGCAGAACCTGCGCGCACAGCGAAAGCATCTGGTCCAGCAGGGCGGGCGCCCGGTCGCGGCGGCGGACCACGCCCAGCGGCGCCAGCCGGCCCGTCAGCTGCACGTCGAGCCGGCACACGCGCGCATGGGTCTGCAGGCCCGGCGCGATGCTCAACGGCACCAGGGCCACGGCGCCGGGCTGGCTCAACAGGCCCTCCAGTATCGGCAGGGAAACGGTGGAGACAGGAAACCAGGGCGCATCGGGCAGTGCCTGGAGCACCTCGGCCTCGAAAATCCCGCGCACGGCGATGTTGGCCGTGGGCAGTACCCAGCGCGCGCCGGTCAAGGCCTGCAGCGGCACGCCACGGCGCCCGGCCAGTGCATGCGAGCGTGCGGCCACCACCACGGCCGTGTCGGCCAGCAGCGGCTCGAAGACGAAGGGGCCGGGCAGCAGCGCCGGCTCGCGGCAGAACACCGCGTCCAGCCCGCCGCCCAGCAGCTGGGACAGCAGCCGGGTGCTGGCGTCTTCGTGCACATCGACATGCACCTCGGGGTGTTCGGCATAGAACCGCGCCAGCAGGGGCGAAAGAATGGCCAGGGCCGCCGCCGGAATGGCGCCCAGGCGCAGCGCGGCCGCGGCGCCCCGGCGAATGGCGGCCAGCGATTCCGCCACCTCCTCCAGCGCGGCCAGCACGCCGCGCACCGTGTCCACCAGGGTCTGGCCGGCCAGCGTGGGGCGTATGCCGCGCGCATGCCGCTCGAACAGGCGGATGTCGAGCACGCGCTCCATCTCGGCCAGCGCCTGGGTGGCGGCCGACTGGCTCATGTGCAGCGTGGCGGCGGCCTGCACCACCGAGCCGCATTGCTGCAGCGCCACCAGCAGCTGCAGCTGGCGCAGGCGCACATGCTTGGTCAGGCGCGAGAACAGCAGCCGGCCCTGGGGCGTGGCCGCATCGTCCAGGCCTTCGCGGTCGTCAAAATCGTGGCTCATGGGAATCTTGGTGTTTTCCCCAGGCAGGCCCTGGCGCGCCACAGGCGGCAAAGGGCAAGCTATCGGAACGGCTTATAGCTTGGCACAAATACCGTGGCCCACGCGGGCGGCAGGATTTCTATAGTCGCCTGCATCGGGAGCCGGCACGGCCCAGGCTGCGGCTCCCTCCCCGTCGATGGAGTCCATGCCATGCAAGCCAAGCCCCTCTTACAGCCTCTCTCTCACCTGCCGCGCCGCACCCTGCTTTCCCTGGGCGCGGGCCTTTGCGCCGCGCTGTGCGGCCTCACCCTGGCCCGCACGGCCCATGCGGCCGACGCCTATCCGAGCAAGCCCGTCAAGCTCATCGTGCCCTTTGCGGCCGGCGGCTCCACCGACATCGTCGCGCGCGTGATCGCCGAAGGCCTGCGCAGCACGCTGGGCCAGCCCGTGGTGGTGGACAACAAGGCCGGCGCGGGTGGCCTGATCGGTACCGAAAGCATTGCCCAGGCGGCGCCAGACGGATACACCATCGGCATGGCCACGGTGAGCACGGCCACCATCAACCCTTCGCTGTATACGCGCGCCGCCAGGCTGGAAGGCAGGCTCCTGCCCGTGGCCAACCTGGTGACCATGCCATCGGTCTACATGGTCCATCCCAAGATGGGCGTCAAGGATTTCGCGGGGTTCCTGGCCAGGCTGCGCGCCCAGCCCGGCGCCTACAGTGCGGGCGTGCCGGGCCTGGGCACGCTGGGCCATCTGATGGTGGCGTCCTTCAACGAGACCATGAAGACCCAGATCCAGATCGTGCCCTATCGCGGCAACGGCCCGGCGCTCAACGACGCCCTGGCGGGCATGGTGCAGGTGATGACCGATCAGCTGCCTTCGGCCATGCCCCAGATCAAGGGTGGCAAGCTCATCCCCGTGGCACTGTCGGGCGACAGCCGCTCGCCCGATCTGCCCGATGTACCCACCTTCAAGGAACTGGGCTATGCGCAGCTCAACGAGCTGGGCATCAGCTGGTTCGGCCTGGTCGTGCCGGCCGGCACGCCGCCCGCCATCGTCCGGCAGTTGCAGGAAGCGTCCACAAAGGCCGTGCGCCTGCCCGAGGTGCAAAAGCACCTGAAGCTGCTGGGCGCATCGGTCACCGAGATGGACCAGGGCCGCTTCCCTGCCCAGATCGTCAGCGAACTGCAGCGCAACAAGGCGCTGCTGGACAAGGCAGGAGTGAAGCCGGAATGAGCGCGGTCGATCATCTCCAGGATTTCTTCCAGCAGCAGTCCGCGCGCATGGCGGCCCTGGCCGACAGCATCTGGTCGCTGGCCGAGCTGCGCTATGCCGAGACGGCTTCGGCCCAGCTGCACATCGATGCGCTGGAGCAGGCCGGGTTTCGCATCACACGCGCCCTGGCCGGCATTCCCACCGCCTTTCTGGCCGAATGGGGCGACGAGGGCCCGGTGCTGGCGTTCCTGGGCGAGTACGACGCACTGTCGGGCCTGAACCAGCAAAGCGGCGCCCTGGTCTGCACGCCGTCCACCGACAGCCCGGGCCTGGCCGGCCACGGCTGCGGCCACCACCTGCTGGGCACCTCGGCGCATTTCGCGGCCATCGCGCTGCAGGAGCACCTGCGCCGCAGCGGCGCCAAGGCGCGCGTGCGCTACTACGGCTGCCCGGCCGAAGAAGGCGGATCGGGCAAGACCTTCATGGCGCGCGCCGGGGTCTTCGACGATGTGGACACGGCGCTGACCTGGCACCCGGCCAGCTTCTCCGGCGTGTTCAGCCAGAGCACGCTGGCCAATATCCAGGCGAAGTTCGTCTTCCACGGCAAGGCCTCGCATGCCGCGCACTCCCCCCACCTGGGCCGCAGCGCGCTCGACGCCGTGGAGCTGATGAACGTGGGCGTGAACTACCTGCGCGAACACATGCCCACCGATGCGCGCGTGCACTACGCCATCACCGACTCGGGCGGCCTGTCGCCCAACGTGGTGCAGGCGCGCGCCGAGGTGCTGTACCTGGTGAGGGCCGCGCGCAACCACGAGGCGGCCGCACTGTACGAGCGCGTGCAGAACGTGGCGCGCGGCGCCGCGCTGATGACGGATTGCCGGCTGGAGATCGTCTTCGACAAGGCCTGCTCCAACCTGCTGCAGAACCGCACGCTGAACCAGGTCATGTACGAACAGATGCAGGCCCTGGGCCCGCTGCGCGTGGACCCCGGACTGCACAGCCTGGCCGGCGACTTCCAGGCCACGCTGGACAGCAATGACGTAGACCAGGTCAGCCGCCCGCTGGCCAGCGTGCTGCGCGGCAAGGTGCCGGCCGTGTTCGAGGGCCTGGCGCCCTACGATCCCGCTGTGGAGGACACCCTGTTCGGCTCCACCGACGTGGCCGATGTGAGCTGGATCACGCCCACCGTCCAGGCCTGGGTGGCCTGCTACGCCTTCGGCACGCCGCTGCATTCCTGGCAGATGGTCTCGCAAGGCCAGTCCGGCCTGGCCCACGCCGGCATGGTGCGCGCCGCCCAGGTGCTGGCGGCCACGGCCATCGCCTTGCTGGAGCAGCCCGAACGCATTGCCCAGGCCAAGGCGGAGCTGCTTGAGCGCCGCGGCGGCCGACCCTATGCGTGCCCGATTCCTGCGGAGGTGCCCCTGCCGTTCATGCGGGGGTGATGGGCTTGGCTCGCCCTGGATGATCGACTCCTACCCCATGCCCAGTTCCCGGGCTTGCAGGGGCTTGCAGGGGCTTGCCCCTTTGCGCTGCCGCAAACCCGCCCCGCCGCCGCGTTGACCCATCACAAGCCCTCCACGCCATGCCACGGCGATAGTCGGATCGGGACCCCACCGATACCTACAAACCACAGGAGGACTTGTGAAGCTGATGATCGATCTCTTTTCCACCGACTACGGGCTGATGAGCCTGGGCGTCATCGTCTTCATCCTGATCATGGCGGGCTTTTTCCTGCGCCTGTTCCTGGGCAAGATGAAGCACGTGGCCAACAAGCCGCTTGAATGAAAAGATGCCCAGGCAGGGCCTGGCCTGGGCATTCGCATGCAGCCCTGCGCACTCAATAGTGCGGGGGCAGCTCGTCGCGCAGATGGGTCGCACCGCCGGCGGGCCCGCCCTCCGGCACCCGTCGGCGCAGGTCGCGCAGTTCGTCCAGGAGCCGGTCGATCTGCTGCTGCTGGCGGTAGATGGTCAGGTTCAGTTGCTCCAGCAGGTCGTCGGTGTAGCTGGCCTTGATCTCCAGCTCCATCACGCGCGCCTGCAGGGCCTGGGCCTCGTCGCGTTCGCCCCTGCGCTCGTTGTCCCCAGCCACGCTCACGCCTTGAGCGCCTGGGCCAGGCGGGCGATGCCTTCGCGGATCTTGTCCTCGTCGGCCGTGGCGAACGAGAGGCGGAAGCTGGTGGCATCGGGGTTTTGCGCGAAGAACGGCGCGCCCGGCACAAAGGCCACGCCCTGGGCGATGGCCCGCTTGGCCAGCTCGCCGGCATCGGCCAGCGCGCCGCCCTTGCCGGTCAGGCGCACCCACAGGAACAGGCCGCCCTGGGGCTGCAGGAATTCCACGGCATCGCCGAGGTGCTCGCGCAGCGCATCGCCCATGGCCTTGGCGCGGCGCGCATAGACCTCGCGCACATGGGCCAGCGTGGCGGGCATGGCGCCGGACTTCAGGTACTGCGCGGCCGTGGCCTGGGCAAAGGTGCTGGTGTGGGCGTCGCTGAACTGCTTGCACATCACGGCGCGGGCCAGCAGCTCGGGCGGGGCCACCAGCCAGCCGATGCGCAGGCCGGGGCTGAGCACCTTGCTCAGCGAGCCGCAATGGGCCAGCCAGTCGCGGCTGCCGGGCACCTGGCTGGACAGGGCCAGCAGGCTGGGAGGTGGTGCCTCGCCAAAATACAGGTCGCCGTAGGGATCGTCTTCCACCACCAGGGTCTGGTACTTGACGGCCAGCTCCAGCACTTTCTTGCGGCGCTCCAGGCTCAGCATGGCGCCGCTGGGATTGCCGAAGGTGGGAATCAGGTAGACCAGCTTGGGGCGGTGCTCGGCAATGAGCTTTTCCAGCGCATCGACCTGGGCGCCTTCGGCATCGATGGGCGCGCTGACGACTTGCGCACCGTACAGGCGAAAGCACTGGATGGTGGCCAGGAAGGTCGGGCCTTCCACGATGACCTTGTCGCCGGGGTTGATCATGGTCTTGCCCAGTAGGTCCAGCGCCTGCTGGCTGCCCGTGGTGACCACCAGTTGCTCGGGGGCCAGCTCACGCACGCCCTTGCCGGCCATGAAGGCGGCGATCTGCTCGCGCAGCGGCTGGTAGCCCTCGGTGGCGCCGTACTGCAGCGCCGCGCCCGGCTCCTGCTGCAGCGCTGCCTGGGAGGCGGCGCTGATGCCGGCCACGTCGAACATGGCGCTGTCCGGAAAACCACCCGCGAAGCTGATGATGCCGGGCTTGCCCAGCAGCTTGAACAGCTCGCGGATGGCGGAGGTTTCTACGTTGTTCAGACGGTCGGCGAATTGCATGGGCAGGATTCTCGTTGTCGATGCGATGGAAAAGGCGAAGCCTGCATTGTCGCCAATCCTGCCGCAGCTTTCCTGCACGATTAGAAGTCCCCTGAGTCGCTTCGCGCCTTCCCGTTGCACGGCGCCCCCCAAGGGGGACGACGCCATCTCTGCCCCCTCTTTCCCGGAAGGCAGCTGCGTTCAATCCACCTTGATGTCGGCCCTGGCGGCCACGGCGCGCATCTGCGGCAGTTCGCGCTCGATGCGCTCCTGCAGCGCGCTGCCCGGACCCCATGCGGGCGACAGGCCGATGTCCACCAGCTTCTTCTTCATGGCCGGCTCGGCCATGGTGTCAGCCAGCGCCTTTTCCAGCTTCTTCTGGATGGGAGCGGGCAGGCCGGCCGGTGCGAGGAAGGCAAACCAGGTGTCCATGGCAAAGCCGGGGTAGCCGCTTTCGGCCACGGTGGGCACCTGGGGCAGCAGGGGCAGGCGCTGCGGGCCCAGCGCTGCGATGGGACGGATCTTGCCGGCCTTGATCAGCGGCGTGGTGGCCACCACCGTGTCCACGGCCACCTGCACCTGGCCGCCCATCAGCGCGGTCAGGCTGGGCGAGCTGCCGTTGAAGGGCACATGCACCATGCGCATGCCCGTGGCGGTCTTGAGCATTTCGCCGCCGAAGTGCACCGAGGATCCCGTGCCGAAGGAGCCGTAGGACAGCTTGTCCGGATCGGCCTTGGCCAGGGCCACGAGTTCAGGCAGGGTGCGTGCAGGCGTTTCGTTGTGCGCCACCAGCACCAGCCCCATGTCGGCCACCAGGCCCAGCGGCGTGAAGCTGCGCAGCGGATCGTAGGGCAGCGGGTTGCGGATCACGGGGTTCAGCGTCAGCGTGGTGCTGGCGCCCAGCAGCAGCGTGTAGCCATCGGGCGGCGCCTTGGCCACCAGCGCGCCCGCCACCACGGTGCCCGCGCCGGGACGGTTTTCCACCACCACGGGCTGGCCCAGACGCTCTCCCAGCGATGTGGCCAGCAGGCGGCCCAGGATGTCGGTGGCGCCGCCGGGCGCAAAGGGCACGACCAGCTTGATCGGGCGATCCGGGTAGGACTGGGCCTGGGCATGCGCCAAGGGCAAGGCAAGCACAGCGGCGCCGGCCATCAGGCACGACAGAAAACGGGAACGGGACAAGGCCATGGCACGGATCTCCTGGGGAACGAGGGAACGGGAACCTGGGAACAGCTCAATGCGGCAATTCAGTCGTCAGTCTTCAGTCGAGCAGCGGGCTGCGCACGCGCGACAAGCCGCTGGCCTGGTCATAGGCATGGCCGATCTGCAGCACGGCCAGGTCGGCCTGCGCCGGGCCGATGATCTGCAGCCCGGCAGGCAAGCCCTGCGGCCCGAAGCCCGCAGGCGCGGCCAGGGCCGGAAGGCCGGCCATGGTGGCAGGCACCACGGTCTGCATCCAGCGGTGGTAGGTGTCCATCTCACGGCCGTCCACGGCGTGAGGCCAGTCCAGCGCTGCGTCGAAGGGAAAGACCTGGGCGGAGGGCAGCACCAGAAAGTCGTAGCTGTCGAACAGGCGGCGCAATGTTTCATACCAGGCCGAGCGCACGCGCGCCGCGTCATAGACGGCCATGGCCGGCAGCGCCAGGCCGCGCTCGATTTCCCAGACGGCCTCGGGCTTGAGCAGGGCGCGTTTGGCCGGATCGTTGTACAAGGCGGCGTTGGCGCCGGCCACGCTGAAGCTGCGCAGGTCGATCCAGGCGCGCCACAGGCGCTCGAAATCGAACTGCGGCACGGCCTCCTCCACCGTGCAGCCTGCGGCCGTGAAATGCTGCAGCGCCGCCCGGCAGGTCTGCAGCAGGCCAGGCTCGGTGGGCAGGTGCCCGCCCAGGTCCCCCAGCCAGCCGATGCGCAGGCCCTTGCAGTCGCGCTGCAGCTGGGCGGTCCAGTCCTGGGGCGGCTCGCTGCGGCGGGTCAGCGGCAGGCGCGCATCAAAGCCTGCCTGCACGGACAGCAGCAGGGCCAGGTCGGGGATGTCGCGCGCCATGGGGCCGGCGACGCTGAACTGCTGGAAGAACACCTCTTCCGAGGGGCCATGCGGCACGCAGCCCACCGAGGTGCGCAGTCCGTAGACATGGTTGAAGGCGGCCGGCGTGCGCAGCGAGCCCATCATGTCCGAGCCATCGGCCACGGGCAGCATGCGCAGCGCCACGGCCACGCCCGCCCCGCCGCTGCTGCCGCCTGCCGATCGCGAAGGATCGAAGGCATTGCGCGTGGTCCCGTAGACCGGGTTGTAGGTATGGCCGCCCAGGCCGAACTCGGGCGAATTGCTGCGTGCCACGAAGAGCGCACCGCCTGCGCGCATGCGCTCGAACACCACGCAATCGGCCTGCGACAGCTGGTTCGCGAAGATCGGCGATCCCTTGGTCGTGACCATGCCTGCGGCCGGCATGATGTCCTTGGGCGCCTGCGGAAAGCCGTGCAGCGGCCCCAGGCTCTGGCCGCGCGCCAGCAGCGTATCCAGCTCGCGGGAGCGGCCGCGCAGCCAGTCCCGGTCCAGCGGAGCCACCAGCGCATTGACCACGGGGTTGAGCCGGTCGATCTGGGCGCAGTAGGCATCCAGCACTTCCAGGCAGGACAGCTCGCGGCCGTGGATGGCCTTGGACAGCGCGACGGCCGACATCTCCACCACGGCACCGCCCCCGGTGGCCAGACCCGGCTGCAGCGCAGCGGCGCTTGTGCTTGACTCCATGGATTTCCTCGTTTTTGTGACAGAACGAAGTCAGCATAAGCAGGCGCAAATATTTCGACAATCGCCATTTTCTCGGCTTATCGTTGCGTTTTCCGCAAACCATAAATGGGAGCCACATGCTTTCCAACCGCCTTCAGGACACGGCCCTGCGCTACTTTCTCGAAGTGGTGCGCAGCGGCTCGGTCAGCGATGCCGCCGCGCGGCTCAACGTCTCGCCCTCGGCAGTGAGCCGCCAGGTCGCCGGTCTGGAAGAGATGCTGGGCGTGCCGCTGTTCGAGCGCCGCCCGCGCGGCATGGCACCCAGCCCGGCAGGCGAGCTGCTGGCCGCCCACGCGCGCCGCGGTGCGCTGGAGGCCGACCGCGTGGTCTCGGACATCGAGGCCCTGCAGGGCCTGCGCCGGGGCGTGGTGCGCGTGTGCAGCTCGGGCGGCTTTGCCATCGAATTCCTGCCGCGCGCCATGGCGCTGTTTCGTGAACAGTACCCGGGCATGCAGTTCCACCTGCGCGTGGAAGCGCCTGCCGCCGTGACCCAGGCCGTGCTGGGCGGCGAGGCCGATGTCGGCCT
Source organism: Delftia sp. 11MD (assembly GCF_050907895.1). Classification (NCBI taxonomy): domain Bacteria; kingdom Pseudomonadati; phylum Pseudomonadota; class Betaproteobacteria; order Burkholderiales; family Comamonadaceae; genus Delftia; species Delftia sp. 11MD. Next base: position 4,232,571 of record NZ_CP194333.1, read on the forward strand.
GACCTACAGCCGTGCGGCGGCACGCGATATCGAGGTCTGGCACCGCCAGGTCTCGCCCGTGGTTGCCATCATGCGGCCCGACCACGCACTGGCCCGGCATGCCAGCATCACCCTGGCCCAGATGCATCCCCATGCCATTGCCCTGCCCGAGGACGCCAACACCGCGCGCCAGCTGTTCGACATTGCCTGCAGCCACCGGCGCCTGGTGTTCGAGCCTGCCCTGGTCAGCGGCCAGTTCGAGACCCTGGTGCACTTCGTGCTGCATGGCGGCGGCCTGTCATTGGGTGGTGAGGTCACCATGCGCGAGCGTGTGCGCCGTGGCGAACTGCATGCGGTGCCCATACGCGAACGCGGCATGAATGCACGCGCCATCGAGCTGCAGACGCTGGCAGGCCGCACGCTGTCCAAGGGCGTGCGGGCCTTCGTGGAGCATCTGCGGGAGCTGCTGCCTCCCGGGTAGGAAGACGAAGTAGAAGAAGCAGAGAAAGACGGAAGGGATGGACTGCAGGCCGGGGCCCGTGCTCAGCCCTGCCCGACTTCCAGGTGGCACTGTGCCCAGTGCCACTGCGCCCGGCGCGTGGCCTCCCGCAGCCGCTGGGCCAGCACATGGCGAGCAGGCAGGCCGGGCAGATACTCGGCCATCTGGACGCCGCCGCGGCCCATCTCCAGCAGCTCGATCTGCTCCGAGCTGTTGCCTGAGCACAGCATGATGCCCAGCGGCGCATCCTCGCCCGGCTCATGCTCATGCCGATCCAGCCAGCGCAGGTAGTGCTCCATCCGATCCTTGTCCTCGGCCGCGAATTCGCCCACCTTCAGCTCCACCGCCACCAGCCGCCGCAGCCTGCGGTGGTAGAACAGCAGGTCAAGCTGGAAATCCTGGTCATCCATCTGCATGTGCCTTTGTCGCGCCACCAGGCTGAAGCCCATGCCCGACTTCAGGAAAAAGGCTTCCATCTCGCGGATGACGGCCGCCTGCAGGTCGCCCTCCTGCCAGGCATCGTGCAGCCCCAGGAAGTCGAGGATGTAGGGATCTCGCATGAACAGCGCTGGCGACATGCGCTCGGTGGCTCGCTGCGTGGGCTCCTGCGCGACCAGCGTGTCCGCATCGAAGGACAGCACGGTGCGCTCGTACAGCCGGGAATCGATGCGGCTGCGCAGCGTGCGGGCGCTCCAGCGCTCAATGCTCGCCATGCTGGCGTAGTACTCGCGCTGCAGGGCGTCCTTGAGCGGAATCAGCGCGATGAAATGCGCCCAGCTCAACTGCCGCGTGGGCGAGATGACCAGGGGCTCATCAGGAAAGGTGGTGGAGAACTGCACCATGCGCCACAGGTTCTTTTCCGAGAAACTGCCGCCATAGCCCTGGACCAGATGCCCGGCCAGGGAGGGCAGGACCTTGTCGCTGCAGCCGGCCTGCCGCACCTCGGATTCGCAGTCATGGATGTGCTGGCCGATATGCCAGTACAGCAGGGTCATTTCGCTGTTGATGGTGGAAGCCACCCGAAGCCGCGCGGCCTCGATCAGGTCGCGGACATCACCCAGCAGGGTCTGCGCCGCCGCGATCGCGGGAGAAACGGATATCTTGCGAGTGGCCATGCGGTCGCCCCCTCCTGGTGGCGTGTTGTCTGTATGTGTGGTGTCGGCGGAATCGATCCGGCCCACTATTGCCATGCGGCCCCGGCACGTCAACGCCGCAACCGCATAACCAGACGATCTGGCCCTCGCAGACATCAAAAACCAGAACAGTCCTAGAAATCACACTTGCACGACAATGCTCGCCACATCGATGGACACGCGCTTCCCACAATGAAAACCACCAGCATCGAACCCTTCTTCGCCACACTCAAGGCCGCCAACCCCTCGCCCCAGACCGAGCTGGAATACACCAACGTGTTCGAGCTGCTGTCTGCCGTGCTGCTCTCGGCCCAGGCCACGGACGTGGGCGTGAACAAGGCCACGCGCAAGCTGTTTCCCGTGGCCAATACGCCCCAGGCCATCCTGGACCTGGGACTTGAAGGGCTGGAGGGATACATCAAGACCATCGGCCTGTACCGCAGCAAGGCCAAACACCTGATGCAGACCTGCCAGATCCTGGTCGAGCGCCACGGCGGCCAGGTGCCGCGCACGCGCGAGGAACTGGAAGCCCTGCCCGGGGTGGGCCGCAAGACGGCCAACGTGGTGCTGAACGTCGCCTTTGGCCAGCCCACCATGGCCGTGGACACGCACATCTTCCGCGTGGGCAACCGCACGGGCCTGGCGCCAGGCAAGACGCCGCTGGCCGTGGAAATGCAGCTCATGAAGCGCGTGCCGGCGGCCTATGCCGTGGACTCGCACCACTGGCTCATCCTGCTGGGCCGCTACGTCTGCCAGGCCCGCAAGCCACGCTGCTGGGAGTGCGTGGTGGCGCCGTACTGCGACTACTCGCCCAAGACGCCTGCGCCGGCTGCGGGCAAGCGCTGAGCTTCAATCGGCCTTGAAGCCCGTGGCCGCCACGGCCTTGCCCCAGGTGACCGTGTCGGCGCGCATGATGCGGGCGAGTTCGTCGCCCGTGGTGCCCGTCACGCGGAAACCGGCCTCTTCCAGCCGGCTGCGGCTGTCGGGCTGCTGCAGGGCGCGCACGATGTCGGCCTGCAGCCTGGCCACGATCTCGGGCGGTGTCTTGGCGGGCGCGACCACGCCGAACCAGGAATTGAACTCCAGCGACGGATAGCCCTGCTCCCGGATGGTGGGCAGCTCGGGCATGGACGGGGTGCGCGTGGCGCCCGTGCTGCCCAGGGCCGTGAGCTTGCCGGCCTTGACCTGGGGCGCGGCCAGGGCCGCCGTGGCGAAGACGGCCTGCACGTCGCCGCTGAACAGGCCGCCCAGGGCATCGTTGGTGTTCTTGTAGTGCACGGGCTCGGGCCTGAGCTGCACGGCATTGCCGAACATGAAGGCGCCGAAGTGGCCTGGCGTGCCGGCGCCGAAGGTGGCGATGAACAGCTCCTTGCGCTGGCGCGCCCAGGCCACGAAGTCGGGCACATTGCGGGCCGGCACTTTCTGCGGATTGACCAGCAGCACGAAGTCGGAGGTGACGACCTGGCTGACGGGCACAAAGTCCTTTTGCGGATCGTAGGGCAGGCGCTGGTAGGTGTTGGGAGCAATGCTGAGCTGGCCGGTCTCGCCCAGCATCAGCGTGTAGCCGTCAGGCACGGCGCGTGCCGCCTCGCTGGCGGCGATGAGGCCGCCAGCGCCCGGCTTGTTGTCCACGACCACGCCCAGGTTGCCCCATTGCTCGGACAGCTTTTGCGCAAGCAGGCGTGCCACGATGTCCGGCCCCGTTCCCGCAGGAAAGCCGACGAGCAGGCGCACGGGCTTGCTCGGAAATGCAGGCTGGGCGCTGGCCGCGGCCCAGGGAGCCAGGCCGGTGGCCAGCACGGCGGCAAGAGTGCAGGCCACGGCGGCGCGGCGCGCCTTGGATGCAGGGTTGTTCATGTGTTGTGTCTCCTGTGTTGTAGGTATCGAAGCGGGGAAGGCCCCCTCAGAGCAGCTCGTGAAAGCGCATCTGCACGCGATCGGGATGGCGCGCGCCGGTGCCGAAGAACAGGCGCTCGTTGATCCAGCCCAGCGCCCGGCTGGCCGTCTCCATGCGGGGCGCGCAGCGGAAATAGATGTACGCGGGGTCCACGGGCTCGCCGCGCGCCAGCTTGGCCATGTGCGCCGGGTCGCCGCTGCGCAGGGCCTGGTTGCAGACATAGATCAGGTCGCCGGCATCGGTCTCCAGCACATAGCGCGCGTCGAGTTCGGCCAGCCCGCCGTGCACGATGCGCTGGAAGTCCGCGCCTCCGGGCAGCACGCGCGCGCTCCAGCCGTCGCCCCGGGCCGTGCCGCCCAGGATGGGGATCAGCCGGCGCCCGCCGTGCGCCGTGGCACCGACCTCCTGCGGCGGGCCCACCTGCACGCTCAGGTCGGCGAAGAAGCGAAAGCGCGGATCGGGCAAGGCCGCAAGCTGCGGCACGTCATCTGGCATGGTTCTGGGGCTCCGGTGAATGGGATCGGGACCTAGCATAAGCACCATTGCCCGGGCAGGCCGTCATCCCGGAAGATGACAGCGCCCTGCCCGCCCCTGCCATCCCTTGAGACACTGGACCTGCCCCTCCCCCGCCCTTGACGCCAGCGCCTTGCCCGGCCAGGCGTCCAGCCATGCGCTGGGCCAGATGGTGTCCAGCCTGGGTGGGCCGGGCTTCGCCCTGCAGGTGCTGCAGGCCATGAACGCGCTGCTGCCTGTCGCCTCCTGGTCGGTCTACCGCACGGGGCAGCGCAGCCGGCCGCAGCTGTTCCTGTCGGCCAGCAGCGAGGCGCGTGACACCACACGCGAGTGCTGGCGCGCCTATCTCTCAGGCCCCCATCTGCGCGACAGCACGTGGAAGCACGGCGGCACAGCGCCGGCACGCAGCACGGCGCTGTGCCACATCACGGCCCAGGAGGTGGAAGGCGAGCACCGCGCCCTGGTCTACGACGCGCACGGCATGGCCGAGCGCGTATCCATCGTCGAGCACCAGGACGACGGCGGTGTGTTTGCCGTCAACTTCTACCGCCACCAGCACCAGAGGGCGCTGGGCGATGCGCAGATCGGCTGCTTCGAGAGCATGGCGCCCGTGCTGCTGGCCCTGGCGCACAAGCACATCGCGCTGACGCAGGCGCAGCCTGCCGTGGCTGCGGCATCGGCGGCCCCAGCCCCCCAGCCCAGACAGCGCCAGACATTGCCCGCCCTGCGCATGCGCCTGCTGCAGGCACAGCCCGGCCTCACGCCGCGCGAACTCGATGTCTGCGCCCGGCTGCTGCAGGGCATGACGCACGAGGGCATTGCCTGCGACCTGTCCCTCAGCCTGCCCACCGTCAAGACCTACCGTAACCGCGCATTTGCACGGCTGGGCATCCACTTTCGCAGCGAGCTGTTCGCGCTGGCCATGGAGCCGCAGGGCTGAAGGGGCCGGGGCTCAGTCCAGCGAGGCGCCGGAGTCCTTCACAATGCGCGCCCACTTGGCGATGTCCTCGCGCAGCAGGGCCGCCATCCGGTCCGGTGACACGGGCTTGTCGGCCGGGCCGGCCAGCTCCACGCCGGAGGCTTCGAGCTTGCCGCGCAGATCGCCGGCCGCCAGCGCGCGGGCCATGCCGTCCTGCAACTGCGCCAGCACCGGCGCGGGCACGCCTTCAGGAGCAAACAGCCCTACCCACAGCGTGCCGTTGTAGCCGGGCACCGTTTCGCCAATGGTGGGTACATCAGGCAGCAGCGGCGATCGCGCCGCGCCGCTCACGGCCAGCGCGCGCAGCCGGCCGGCCTGGATATGGGGCAGCGTTGACGGCAGGCTGCCGAACAGCAGCGGCACCTGCCCGCCCAGCACATCGTTGAGCGCGGGCGCCACGCCCTTGTAGGGCACGTGCTGCAGCTGGATGCCCGCCATGCTGTTGAGCATCTCGCCCAGCAGATGGTTGAGCGTGCCGTTGCCGGCCGAGGCATAGCGGAACTCGTCGGGCCGGCCCCGGGACATGGTGATCAGCTCGGGCACGGATTTGGCCGCAAAGCCGGGATGGGCCAGCAGCACATTGGGCACGGAGCCGATCAGGCCGATGGGCCGGAAGTCCTTCACCGGATCGAAGCCCGGCTTGCGGTACAGCGCGGGGTTGATGGCCTGGCTGCTGCTGATGGTCATCAGCAGGGTATGTCCGTCGCGCGGCGCCTTGGCCACGGCCTGGGTGCCGATGTTGCCGCCCGCACCGGGCCGGTTCTCGACCACCACGCTGGAGCCCAGCACCTCGGCCAGCTTCTGGCTGACCAGCCGGCCCACGATGTCATTGGTGCCGCCGGGCGCCTGCGGGACGATCATCACGATGGGCCGCGCGGGCCAGGCCTGGGCATGGCCCAGCAGTGGCAAGGCGAGTGCGGCGGCCAGCAGGCTTCGGCGGTGCAAAAGGCTCGACGGCAGGGGAAAGGAAGAATCCGGCATGGTCATGTCTCCATTTGTTCTTGTCGCAAGCCCGCATGGTTGCCCGTGCCGGGCCAGCGCACAATCGCGCATTTCCTGACCCGGCCTTCGGAATTGACAAAGCCTTGACCCCGCCCATGCCCTCTTCGCCTTTCATGCCCCTCATGCACTTCGACCTGACGGACCTGCGCCTGTTCGTGCATGCCGCCGAACTGGGCAGCCTCACGCGCGCCTCGCAAAGGCAGCACCTGTCCCTGGCCGCAGCCAGCCTGCGCATCAAGGCGCTGGAGGAGCAGGCGGGCATGCCCCTGCTGTACCGCGAGGCGCGTGGCGTGCGCCCCACGCCGGCCGGCGAAGCCTTCCTGCACCATGCGCGCGGCATGCTGCTGCAGTCCGAGCAGCTGCGCCACGACCTGCAGGAGTACGGCGCCGGCCTGCGCGGCCATGTGCGGGTGTTTGCCAACACCACGGCCGTGACCGACTTTCTTCCCGAGATCCTGCCCGCCTTTCTTGCCGACCACCCGCGCGTGAACGTGGACCTGCAGGAGCGGCCCAACGCCGAGATCGCGCGCGGCGTGCTCGACGGCCGGGCCGACCTGGGCATCGTGGCCGGCCAGGTGGACACGCTGGGCCTGCAGACCATCCACTTCAGCACCGACCGGCTGGTGCTGGCCACGCCGCGCGGCCACCGCTTTGCGCGGCGCAAGCGCATTGCGTTTGCCGAGACGCTGGACGAGGACGCCATCGGCATGCAGCAGGGCAGCACGCTGCAGACCTTTCTGGCAGGTGTGACCGAGCGCCTGGGCAAGCCCATGAAGCTGCGCATACAGCTGTCCAGCTTCGACGCCATGTGCCGCATGATCGGCGCCGGCGTGGGAATCGGCATCGTTCCCGAGAGCGCCGCACGGCGCAACAGCGACAGCATGCGGCTGGCACTGATCGAGCTGACCGATGCCTGGAGCGTGCGCGAGCGCCGCATCCTCGTGCGCGACCAGGGCCGGCTGCCGCGCCATGCGCAGGCCCTGATCGAGGTGCTGCAGGCCTACTACGCCACGCCGGCAGGCTCCTGAGCCGGCTGCGCTCCCTGCTCCATCAGGCTGGACAGCGAAAGAACCTGTCCGCCGCCTGCATCGAAGTTGCCCGGCTCCAGCCAGCGCTGGTAGGCCGCGCGCAGCGCCGGCCATTCGCTGTCGATGATGGAGAACCAGGCCGTGTCGCGGCTGCGGCCCTTGTAGACCACGGCCTGGCGAAACACCCCCTCGAACCGGAAGCCCAGGCGCGCCGCTGCGGCACGCGACGGCGCATTCAGGCTGTCGCACTTCCACTCGTAGCGGCGGTAGCCCAGCTCGTCGAAGGCGCGCTGCATCAGCAGGAACTGCGCCTCGGTGGCCGCACGCGTGCGCTTGAGCTGGCGCGAGTAGCAGACAAAGCCCACTTCCATCACGCCGCTGGCCGTGTCCACGCGCATCAGCGCCAGCGAGCCGATGGCACGGCCCGTGGCCAGGTCGATGACGGCGTGGTGCAGCGGATCATCGCTGGCCTGGGCGGCCTCGGCAAAGCGCAGATAGGCCTGGGCATCCGCGAAGGGGCCTACCGACATGTATGTCCAGTCGCTGGCGTCCGGCGCCTGGCTGAAGGCATCGAACAGATCGGCTGCATGGCGCGCGGCGGACAGCGGCTCCAGCCGGCAGTAGCGGCCTTGCATGGGCGTGCGCGGCGGGCGCTGGCGCGGGGTCCAGTTGGGAAGGTCGTGGCCTACGGGTTGGGAGTGGGCGTTGAGCGCGGGGGGCATGGGAGATTCCTGGTCAGGTCATTTGGCAGGGCCACGATAACGCCCGCGTGGCATCATTGAAAGCGCCATATCCTCCTTATTTCATGGTGCCACGCCGTCCATTGCATGCACGCTTCCGACCTGCTGACCAGTCCCTTGCAATCCGGCCCTGGAGCGGCTCCCCGCCAGCGCCAGCTGATCCAGCGCCTGAAGCAGGCCATCCTGGCTGGCCGGCTGCCGGCCGGTGACCGCCTGCCGGCCTCGCGCTCGCTGGCGGAGGATCTGGGAGTCTCGCGCAACACCGTGCTCATCGCCTACGAGCAACTGGCGGCCGAAGGCTATGTGGTCGCCGACCGGCAGGGCACGCGAGTGGCGGCTGTATCCACACATTCCACGGCAGCCGCCGAGGCCGCCGCGCCCCCCTGCGCACCCCGCACGGCACGGCGCCTGGACCGCATCGCGCCCACGCGCCATGCCATCGACCGCAGCCTGCCCCTGACGCCGGGCACGCCCGCGCTGGACAGGTTTCCCCTGCCCGCCTGGCGCCGTTCGCAGGACCGCGCATTGCGCCTTCCCGCCAACGCCACGCTGGACTATGGCGATCCTGCGGGCGAGCCCGCACTGCGCCAGGCCATTGCGCAGCACCTGCGCATCTCCCGCGGCGTGCGCTGCGATGCCTCGCGCATCATCGTCACCGAAGGCGCCCAGGGTGCGCTGGACCTGTGCGTGCAACTGCTCACCAACCCGGGCGACCATGCCTGGCTGGAGGAGCCCGGCTACCGGGGCGCCAAGTCGGCCTTTGCGGGGGGAGACCTGTGCATCAGCACACTGCGCGTGGATGCCGATGGCGCAGCCATCGCCCCCGGCCTGTGGGACAGCCATCCTCCACGGCTGATCCAGATCACGCCGTCGCACCAATATCCCACGGGCGCCGTGCTGTCGGTGGCGCGCCGGCTGGACCTGCTGGAGCGCGCGCGCCGCGCGGGGGCCTGGATCATCGAGGACGACTACGACAGCGAATTCCGCCACCAGGGCACGCCCATCGCCGCCATGCAGGGCCAGGTGCCGGACGCGCCCGTGCTCTACGTGGGCACCTTCAGCAAGACCATGTTCCCGGCACTGCGCCTGGGCTTTGTGGTGCTTCCGCAGGCCCTGGCCACCAGCGCGGCATCCGCCGTGCAGGAGATGCTGCGCGGCGGCCATCGACTGGAGCAGCTGGCCATGGCGGACTTCATGGAAAGCGGCCAGTTCTCGCGCCACCTGGGCCGCATGCGGCGCCTGTACCGCGAGCGCCAGGCAGCCCTGCGCGAGGCGCTGGCCACGCAACTGGGCGTGGAGCATGAGGTACTGGGTGGCCACGGCGGCCTGCATCTGACCGTGCGGCTGCCGCCGGACCTGTCCGACCGCGCCATCGTGGAGCAGGCGCGCCGCGCCGGCATGAACCCGGGCGCCCTGTCGTCCTTCGCCCTGGCACCGCTGCCCCAGGACAACGGCCTGGTGATCGGCTATGGCAACACCGATGCCGCGCGCTTCGGCGCGCTGGTCAGGCGGCTGGGCAAGCTGGCGGCAGCTGCGTTACCGCGCTAGCCGCGGCGCGGCTCCAGCGGCTATGCCTGCTCCGAACGCGTGCTCACCCCGGCCTGCGCAAAGCTGGCCATCTCGCCCAGCATGGCGCAGGCCGACACCAGCAGCGGCCAGGCCAGGGCCGCGCCCGAGCCTTCGCCCAGGCGCAGTTGCCAGTCCAGCAGCGGCTCGGCACCCAGGTGGGCCAGCATGCGCACATGGCCGGGCTCGCCCGAGCGGTGCGAGAAAACGCAGCGCTCCAGCACGGCCGGCTGCAGGCGGCTGGCCACCAGCACGGCGGCCGTGGTGATGAAGCCATCGACCACGATGACGCGCCGCTCGGCGGCGGCCTGCAGCACGGCGCCCACCATGGTGGCAACCTCGAAGCCGCCCATGGCCGCCAGCGCGTCCAGCGGTTCCGTGGCCTGGGCGTGCAGCTGCAGCACCTCCTGCAGCACCCCGATCTTGCGGGCCAGCCCGGCCGCATCCAGGCCGGTGCCAGCGCCCGTGACCTCGGCCAGCGGTTCGCCGCACAGCCGCGCCAGCAGCAAGGATGCGCTGGAGGTATTGCCAATGCCCATCTCGCCCAGCAGCAGCGCATTGCCCGGCAACTGGCGCACCAGGGCCGCGCCGTTGCGCAGGGCCATGGCGCATTCGGTGGCCGTCATGGCCGGGCCCTGGCTGCAGTCGCGCGTGCCGTAGCCCAGCTTGCGGCGCCACAGGCGCGGCTGGCCTGGCTGGGGAAGCTTGTCGTCGGGGTCCTGCTCGCGCGCGGGAAAGTCGCGTGCCACGCCGCAGTCCACCACGTTCAGCGCCAGCCCATGCTGGCGCGCCAGCACGCTGACGGCGGCGCCGCCGGCCATGAAGTTCTCGACCATCTGCCAGGTCACATCCACCGGATAGGCCGACACGCCGCGCGCAGCCAGCCCATGGTCGGCCGCAAACACCAGCATCTGCGGCTGCTGAAGCACCGGCCTGTCCTGACCCAGGATGCAGGCAATGCGCAGCGCCAGCTGCTCCAGCCGCCCCAGCGCGCCCAAAGGCTTGGTCTTGTGGTCTATGGCGTGCTGCACGCGCTGGGTGAAGGCGGCATCGGCCAGCGAGGCGATGGCGGGCACGGCGGCCGCAGAGTCGGTAGTGGGGGTTCGCATGGAAAAAGGGCTCGGCCCGGTAAGGCAGATGGCAAAAGCGCAAGTATCGCGCGCCGCGCAGGCCCGCAAGAATCCTGCAGACGCGGCTTGCAACAGCAGCAAACCTGCATTGCGCCCATGCAAGCAGCAACGGACCATTGCCAGGCTGCACTGGAAAACCACAGTCCTGGCAAATAGTCAATTTCAATTTACCAAGTTTCAGTGATTTTGCAAAAATCCACAATTTCGCAGAATCGGTACCAATCCAGCCACCTTACCCATTACCTTGCCCTGGACCTGCGCAACATCAGGCCAGGTCACCTCGCACACCCGGACAGCCCTGGCAGCGCCGCCAAGTACCGCGCCCCCGCCGGAGGCCTAGCCGACAGGAGCCATCCGTCAAATGCCTTCCCCTCTTTTTGTCCGTCGGCCACTGCCCCCCACTTCGGCCGGTCCGGTGGCCCTTGCCACCACCGCCGTCCTCGCCCTGCTTACCGGTCCTGCCGGGGCGGCGGACATCAGCCTCACGCCCCCCGCGGGTGGCGGCGTGATCATCTACTCCACACCCAACACCCCGGCGCTGCGCGTACAGCCCACGGGAGAGGTGCAACTGCCCGGGCTGCCAGGCACACCCGCCACATCCACCAGCCACGTATGCCATGACGCCAGCGGCAGTCTGGGCCGTTGCGATCCCGCCTCCACGCAGGGCGCGCAAGGACCCAGAGGCGACGCAGGCCCTACCGGCGCTACAGGACCGGCAGGTGCTACCGGCGCCACAGGCCCCGCCGGTGCCACAGGCTCTGCGGGGCCCACCGGCGCCACAGGGCTTGCCGGAGTAACGGGGCCGGCAGGCGCTGCCGGAGCCACGGGCTCCGTCGGTGCCACCGGACCTGCCGGCGCTACGGGAGCCACGGGCGCTACCGGCCCTGCCGGTGCCACCGGACCTGCCGGCACTACAGGCGCGGCAGGCGCGCCAGGTAGCCCGGGAGCGGTCGGCGCGGCGGGCACCGATGGCCGGGAATCCCTGATGGTGACCCAGGTAGAAGCTGCTGGCGCCACCTGCGCCACGGGCGGTCAGCGCATCAGCCAGGGCCTGGATACCAACCGCAACGGCGTACTGGATGCAGCAGAGATCACCAGCACCAGCTATGTATGCAACGGCCTCCAAGGCTCGGTGGGCCCGCAGGGTCCCATGGGACCGACGGGCATGGGTGGTGTCACAGGTCTGGCCGAAGTGCGCCACGGCTGCGTTGCACCCGATCCGGGCGACGCCACCAAGGCCGTTATCCGCAGTGGTGCAGGCTATGCAGCAGCACGCAATGGCGCGAGCGGCCCCTTCACGATCGCCTTCAACCCCGCCGTAGCCCCGGGCAGCTACACCCTGCTGCTGGACAGTCGCACCAACAAGGGCCGGGCCGTGGCCATCGCGGCAACGGGGGACCCGTTCGCCGGCATCGTTCTGACCCCCGGCTGGGTGGACCCTGAACAGGAGACGCTGGACCGCATCTGCTTCATGCTCGCCCGCTGATACAGCCTTTGTGCACAGACCCACAGGATTTCGCCATGCCCCTGCCTTCCACTCCCTTCCTGCGCAAAACCGCCCTCGCGCTGGCCTTCGCCTTTTCCACCCCCCTCATTCCGACGGCCCATGCCGCGGCTGAAGCCTACATAGGAGAGCTCTTTCTGTTCAGCGGCAGCTTCTGCCCCAGCAACACGGCTCCAGCGGCGGGTCAGACCCTTCCCATCAACCAGAACGTCGCCTTGTTTTCGATACTTGGCACGACGTATGGCGGCAATGGCGTCAACACCTTCCAGCTTCCCGACCTGCGCGGACGCGTTCCCATCGGCACAGGCGGCGCCCCCGGACTTTCCTCCTTCGTCTTGGGAGAGGCCGGCGGCAGAGAACAGCTGACACTCACACCGTCCCAGTTGCCCGCGCACACGCATACCGTCTCGAACATGCCCGCCAGCACCCAAGGGGCAACCCATTCCACGCCGGGCCCAAACAGGATGCTGGCTCAAGCCCAGAACGCAGGCATCTACCGGGAGGGCGGTACAGCCGATACCTCGCTGAGCAGTACCACGTCGGTCGGAGTCACAGGGAACAACCAACCTGTTCCCATACGCGATCCATTCCTGAGCATGCAATGGTGCATTGTCCTGAACGGGATCTTTCCTCCCCGGGACTGAAGGCTTGGCCGAAAGACAGCGCCCAGGCGTCACCACACTCCCCGGCGCTGAAGCCCTGGCCGTTCTGAGACAATCACTGCCACACGTGTCTCCCCAGCCCCCACCTCCATGACGGTTTCCTTCTCTGCCATCCAGCCCGGTCTCAAGCTTGCGGACCAGGTTGCCCGGCAGCTGGAGGCGCGCATCCGCGCCGGCAACCTGCAGCCGGGGCAGAAGCTGCCGACCGAGGCCGAGCTCGTGCAGCAGCTCGAGGTCAGCCGCACCGTCGTGCGCGAGGCGGTGTCCCAGCTCAAGTCGCGCAACCTGGTGGAATCGCGCCAGGGCAGCGGCGTGTTCGTGAAGGCGGCAGGCATAGAGCCACTGGACTTCGAAGGCCTGCCGGCGGCTGGCAGGAATGCGCTGATCCAGATCACCGAGGTGCGCCGCGCACTGGAGACCGAGGTGGCCGAACTCGCGGCGCGGCGGCGCAGCGAAGAGGATATGCAGCGCATCCACGATGCGGAGAGCGCCCTGGCCGAGGCCGTGCGGCTGGGCCGTGACGGCGTGGAGGAAGACATGGCGTTTCACCGCGCCATTGCCCAGGCTTCGGGCAACCCGTTCCTGATCAGCACGCTGGACTACCTGTCACAGTTCCTGCGCGGTGCCATGCGCATCACGCGCGCCAACGAGGCGCGGCGCGAGGACTTCGGCAAGGCCGTGGAACGCGAGCACCACAGCATCGTGCTGGCCATCGAGGCCGGCGACCCCAAGGCCGCGCGCAAGGCCGCCGCCACGCACATGGGCAACGCCATAGACCGCATCCACCGCGCCGACGCCAGCTTCTGGGAGCAGGACGGCGAACGCCTGGCCCGCGACATCCTGGCCGCCAAGCCCTGAACCTCCGAAACCACCCCTTGGCGCATGGCCAAGGGTTTTCACCTTGTTTGGGTTTTTGCGCAAAATTTGTATGATGACATGATGACATGATGACAGTGTCAGTCACACTTCTTTTTGCACCCCGCACACCCGGCCTTTGCCTGGGCGTTCACCCATGAGCGACGAATCCCGCATCCGCGAGCAGATCTGCGCCACCGGCGCCAGCCTCTACCAGCGCGGCTACACCGTCGGCGCTGCCGGCAACATCAGCGCGCGCCTGCATGACGGCTGGCTGATCACCCCCACCGACGCCTGCCTGGGCCGGCTCGACCCGGCAGAGCTGTCCAAGGTCGATGCCGGCGGGCATTGGGTCAGCGGCGCCAAGCCTTCCAAGACCCTGGTCCTGCATCGGGGCATCTACGGCAATGACGGCGAGGCGCGTGCCGTCATCCACACGCATTCCACCCATCTCGTGGCGCTGACGCTGTCCGGCGTCTGGCGCGAGGACGAGGTGCTGCCGCCCATCACCCCCTACCAGGTCATGAAGGTGGGCCGCATCCCGCTGATCCGCTACCGCCGGCCCGGCGACCCGCAGGCCGCCGCCGAGGTGGCCGCGCTGGCCGGCCAGGTGCGCGGCGCCCTGTTCGAGCGCCTGGGCCCCGTGGTCTGGGAGCGCTCGGTGGAGCAGGCCAGCCATGTGCTGGAAGAGCTGGAGGAGACCGCAAGGCTCTGGCTCATGACCCATCCCCGGCCGCAGCCCCTGGACGCGGCCGCCATCGACGAGCTGCGCACCACCTTCGGGGCGCGCTACTGATTTGCACAGCGGCGCCCACGGCCGCATTCCACCACCCAGCCCATCCACAGCCGCGCAGCCGCCAGGCGGCGCACCAAGCGGCGAATCAAGCGGCGAACCCAAGGGAGACTTGAAATGACGACAACGGATATCGCATCCGGCCAGGCCGGGGCCCACCCTGCCCAGGCCGACTCTCCGGAGACGGCGCGCGCCTACGCCAAGGTGTTCTGGCGCCTCGTGCCGTTCCTGATGCTGTGCTATGTGATCGCCTACCTGGACCGCGTGAACGTGGGCTTTGCCAAGCTGCAGATGTCCCAGGACCTGGGCTTCAGCGAGACCGTGTTCGGCCTGGGCGCAGGCGTGTTCTTCATCGGCTACTTCCTCTTCGAGGTGCCCAGCAACCTGCTCATGCATCGCCTGGGCGCGCGCGTCTGGATCGCCCGCATCATGATCACCTGGGGCATTCTGTCGGCCATGTTCATGTATGTGGAAACGCCCACGGGCTTCTACATCCTGCGCTTTCTGCTGGGCCTGGCCGAGGCGGGCTTCTACCCCGGCGTGATCCTGTACCTGACCTACTGGTACCCGGCCCACCGGCGCGCCAAGATCGTGGCGCTGTTCATGTCGGCCATCCCCGTGGCCGGCATCTTCGGCAACCCGCTATCGGGCTGGATCATGCAGGCCTTCCACGGCGACCATGGCCTGCACGGCTGGCAGTGGATGTTCCTGATCGAGGCCATCCCCGCCCTGGTGATCGGCGTGGTGACCATCTTCTATCTGGACAACGGCATCTCCAGCGCCAAGTGGCTGACGGCCTCCGAAAAGCAGCTGCTGGCGCGCGAGATCGAGCTGGACCAGCAGCACTCTGGCGCCCAGAAGCATTCGCTCAAGGCCGTTTTCGCCGACCGCCGCGTCTGGTGGATGTGCCTGATCTACTTCGCCTTCGTCGCCGGCCAGTACGGCCTGACCTTCTGGATGCCCACGCTGATCAAGTCCACGGGCGTCACGGGCGCGCTGAAGATCGGCCTGCTCAGTGCCATCCCCTTCCTGTGCGCCATCGTGGTGATGAACCTGATGGGCCACAGCGCCGACAGGCGCCGCGAGCGCCGCTGGCACCTGATCGTGCCCGCGCTGATGGGCGCCGTGGGCTTTGCGATGACGGCCTTCTTCGCCGACAACACCGTTCTTTCCCTGATCTTCCTGTCGCTGGCCGCAGCCGGCGTGCTGACCTGCGCGCCGCTGTTCTGGTCGCTGCCCACGGCCTTCCTGTCGGGCACGGCAGCGGCGGCGGGCATTGCCATCGTCAACTCGGTCGGCAACCTCGCGGGCTTCGCCAGCCCTTACATGATCGGCTACCTCAAGGACCTGACCCAGTCCACGCAGGCCGGCATGTTCGTGCTAGCGGGGGTGCTCGTGGTGGGCGCCATCGCGGTCTGGCTCACCCCCGCAAAGATGGTCAACCGCTGACCGGCCCTTCTTCCCATCCTTCAAGCCCAAGCCCCAAGACACATGAAAGTACTGATCACCGGCGGCGCCGGATTCCTGGGCCAGCGCCTGGCCCGCAAGCTGCTCGAACAGGGTGCGCTGACGCTGGCCGGCACCCGCTGGCCCATCCACCAGATCGACCTGCTCGACGTGGTGGACACCCAGGCCATTGACGACACGCGCGTGCACTCCCTGGTGGGCGACATTGCCGACCCGCAGGTGCTGCGCGGCGCCATAGACCAGGACACGGCCGTGATCTTTCATCTGGCCGCCGTGGTCAGCGGCCAGGCCGAGGCCGACTTCGACCTGGGCATGCGCATCAACCTCGATGCCTCGCGCGCCCTGCTGGAGACCTGCCGCGCCGTGGGCCACATGCCGCGCGTGGTCTTCACCAGCTCGGTGGCCGTCTACGGGGGCGACCTGCCCGACACCGTGCTGGACGGCACGGCCCTGAACCCGCAGTCCTCCTACGGCACGCAAAAAGCCATTGCCGAGCTGCTGCTGGCCGACTACACGCGGCGCGGCTTTGTCGACGGCCGCGTGCTGCGCCTGCCCACCATCAGCGTGCGCCCTGGCCGGCCCAATGCGGCCGCCTCGTCGTTTGCCAGCGGCATCATCCGCGAGCCCCTCAACGGCGACGCGGCCAACTGCCCCGTGGGCGCCACCACGCGGCTGTGGCTGCTGTCGCCACGCCGCGCCGTCGAGGCCCTAGTCGCAGGCTGCGAACTCGATGCCAGCGCCGTCGCCGACCGCCGCCCCATCAACCTGCCCGGCGTGTCCGTCAGCGCGGGCGACATGGTGCGCGCGCTGCGCGAAGTGGCTGGCGACGAAGTGGCCAACCGCGTGAGCTGGCAGCCCGACGACAAGGTCGAGCGCATCGTCGGCAGCTGGCCCGGCCGCTGGGATACCACGCGCGCCGACCGGCTGGGCCTGCGCGGCGACGAGAACTTTGCGGCCATCGTGCGCGCCTACATCGCCGATGACCTGACACCCCGACGCCAGCCATGAACCACACCACCGCCACACCCCGCGCCGTCGGCGTGATCGGCCTGGGCGCCATGGGCGCCGGCATGGCGCAAAGCTTGCGCCGCGCCGGGCACCACGTGCATGTCCACGACATCCGCCCCGAGGCCGCAGCCGCCTTTGCCGCCGAAGGTGGCACGGCCTGCGCCACGCTGGCCGACATGGCCGCCGCTTGCCGCATCATCGTCAGCGTGGTCGTCAACGCCCGGCAGACCGAGGCCGTGCTGTTCGGCGAAGGCGGCATCGCCCCCGCGCTGCAGCCCGGCTCCGTCTTCATCATGTGCTCCACCGTGGACCCCAACTGGTCCGTGGCGCTGGAGGCCAGGCTGCAGGCGCAGGGCGTGCACTACATCGACGCGCCCATCTCGGGCGGCGCGGCCAAGGCCGCGTCGGGCCAGATGACCATGATGACGGCCGGCCATCCCGAGGCCTATGCCGCCTGCGAAGGCGTGCTCGACGCCATGGCCGCCAAGGTCTACCGCCTGGGCGACAGCGCGGGCGCGGGCAGCAAGGTGAAGATCATCAATCAGCTGCTGGCCGGCGTGCACATCGCGGCAGCGGCCGAGGCCATGGCCCTGGGCCTGCGCGAAGGCGTCGACGCCGCCGCGCTCTACGAGGTCATCACCCACAGCGCCGGCAACAGCTGGATGTTCGAGAACCGCATGGCCCACGTGCTGGCCGGCGACTACACCCCGCTGTCGGCCGTGGACATCTTCGTCAAGGACCTGGGCCTGGTGCTGGACACCGCGCGCCACAGCAAATTCCCGCTGCCCCTGGCCTCCACGGCCCACCAGATGTTCATGCAGGCATCCACCGCCGGCCATGACCGCGAGGACGACAGCGCCGTCATCAAGATCTTCCCGGGCATCACCCTGCCCCCGGCTCCATCGGAATCCCCATGACCCTTCTTCTGGGCTGCATAGCCGACGACTTCACGGGCGCCACCGATCTGGCGAACAACCTGGTGCGCGCAGGCATGCGCGTGGTGCAAAGCATTGGCGTACCCGCCGGCCCGGTGGACGAGGGCGTGGACGCCGTCGTGGTCGCGCTCAAGTCGCGCACCATCGCGCCGGCCGACGCCGTCGCCCAGTCGCTGCAGGCACTGCAGTGGCTGCGAGGCCAGGGCCCCGATGGCCGGGCTCCGCAGATCTACTTCAAATACTGCTCCACCTTCGACAGCACGCCGCAGGGCAATATCGGCCCCGTGGCCGATGCGCTGATGGACGCGCTGGGTTGCGAATTCACCATTGCCACGCCGGCCTTCCCCGACAACCAGCGCACCGTCTTCAAGGGCCACCTGTTCGTGGGCGATGTGCTGCTCAGCGACAGCGGCATGCGCAACCATCCTCTCACGCCCATGACCGATGCCAACCTGGTGCGCGTGCTGCAGGCGCAGACGCGGCGCAAGGTGGGCCTGATCGACCATGTGGCCGTCGCGCAGGGCGAGGCCGCCATCCGCGCGCGCATCGCCGCACTCCAGGCCGAGGGCGTGGGCATGGCCGTGGTCGATGCCGTCTCCAACGACGACCTGCTGCGCCTGGGCCCGGCGCTGGCCGGCATGCCGCTTGTCACGGCCGGCTCGGGCGTGGCCATCGGCCTGCCCGCGAACTTCGGCATACAGCCCTCGGCCCAGGCCGCTGCCCTGCCAACCGCCACCGGCCTGCAGGCGGTCGTCTCGGGCAGTTGCTCGGTGGCCACCAATGCGCAGGTGGCGCACTTCATCGCCTCGGGCCGCCCTGCCCTGGCGCTGGAGCCGCTGCGCATCGCCGCCGGCGAGGACGAAGCCGGCAAGGCCCTGGCCTGGGCCCGCCAGCACATCGCCAGCGGCCCGGTGCTGATCTACTCCACGGCCGAATCCGCGGCCGTCAAGGCCGTGCAGGGCCGCCTGGGCGTGGAGCAGGCCGGCGCACTGGTCGAACAGACCATCGCCGCCATCGCCCGGGGGCTGGTCGAGATGGGCGTGCGCCAGCTCATCGTGGCCGGCGGCGAAACCTCGGGCGCCTGCGTGCAGGCGCTGGGCATCGAGCAGATGCGCATAGGGCCGCAGATCGACCCTGGCGTGCCCTGGTGCCATGCCGCCTCGCCCCTGGCGCCGCAGGGGCTGCACCTCACGCTCAAGTCCGGCAACTTCGGCACCACGGACTTCTTCAACAAGGCCTTCGGCGCGTTGCAGCGCGCCTGATGCCACACTCAGCCTCCGTTTTCAGGAAAGCCTTCATGCCCCGCTTCGCCGCCAACCTGTCCATGCTCTACAACGACCTGGACTTTCTTGACCGCTTCGAGGCCGCCGCGCGCGACGGCTTCCAGGCCGTCGAATACCTGTTTCCCTACGACTTCGCGCCCGAGCAACTGGCCCGGCGACTGCAGGACAACGGCCTGCAGCAGGTGCTGTTCAACGCCCCGCCCGGCGACTGGAACGCGGGCGAGCGCGGCCTGGCCTGCATCCCCGGGCGCGAGGCGGAATTTGCCCAGGGCATGGAAAGCGCCGTGGCCTACGCCCAGGCCCTGGGCTGCCCGCGCATCCACGTCATGGCCGGCCTCAAGCCCGAAGGCGCCAGCGACGATGCCCTGCGCGCCACCTACATCGCCAACGTGCGCCACGCCGCACGGCTGGCCGCGCCCCACGGCATCGCCATCCTGCTGGAGCCCATCAACGGCCGGGACATGCCCGGCTTCTTCCTGAGCCGCCAGGACCAGGCCCATGCGCTGCTGGCCGACATTGCCGAGCCCAATGTCCAGGTCCAGATGGACCTCTACCACTGCCAGATCGTCGAGGGAGACCTCGCCATGAAGATCCGCCAGTACCTGCCCACGGGCCGCGTGGGCCACCTGCAGATCGCAGGCGTGCCCGAACGCCACGAACCCGACGTGGGAGAGGTCAACTACCCCTACCTGTTCCGCCTGCTGGACCAGCTGGGCTACGACGGCTGGATAGGCTGCGAATACCGCCCCGCGCGCGGCGCGGCCGCGCACGCTACCAGCGAGGGGCTGGGGTGGATGAAGGGGTGGCTGTAGGCCAAGCCCCCACCTTCAACGCAAGTCCTTGACAATGCGCCAGGTCGCGCCCTCGTCCGTGCTGCGCACGATGGCATTGTCTGGAAGAAAAGCCAGCAGGGAGCCGTCCCTCCGGTCCACAGCCATCTCCAGGACGGCCAGCTTTCCGGCCAAACCGGGCGACTCGCCGGTATGCACCCAGGTCTTGCCGCCATCACGGGTCGTCATCAAGCCATAAGGGCCGGGGAACAGGCCGGGATTGATGGCAGTGAGCGCATAGCCGGTCGTCGCATCCTTGAAGGCCTGGGTCAGGGCGAAGCGGCCCAGGCCGGTATCGCTCCAGGTGGTGCCCCCATCGCGCGAGATGAGCGTGCTGGTGGCCACGGTGGCGACACGGGCCACGATGGAGCCATCGGGCTGTCCTTGAATGGCAAGAGTCGACTGACCGGTGGCCCGCCGGTGCAGGCTCTGGCCGTCGTAGAGATGCATCTCCCCGTTGGGAAGAACAATGCCAGCACGGTCCGGCAAAGCGATGGCCATGGATCGCTTCCAGCCGATGTTGAGCGACATGCTGTCGTCAAAACTCCCAAGCTTCTGCCACACAATCGTGTCGGTACCGCTGCCCGCATAGGCCGTCCACACCCGGTCTCGGCGGACAAAGGCCGCAATGCGGCCATCCGGCAGCGGCTGTGCCACTGCGATGAAGGCGTTGTCGGGCGGGTTCAGCATCTTCCAGTTCTGCCCCTGCCCATCTGACAGCGCCAACAGCCCTTCCTCTCCTGCGGCAAGCAGGCCGCCCTGCCAACGGCGCACAAAGGCCACCTCCCGCAGCGTTCCTATTTCAAGCTCCTGCCAACGGCTGGAGTCTGCCTTGCGCCAAAGCACCTTGCCCAATTTGGAGCCCGCCAGGAATTCTCCATCCGCCGACTGGTTGAGACCATTCCATGTCGAGGCAAGCATCTTGATCCTGGGCATGAGGCCAGCCTGGGCTGCCAGACGCGAATCAGGGTCGAAGCCCAGGGCGGGTCGCCCCTGAGTCTGCCGTGCCAGCGCGGGATAGAGCTCCTTGACCGTGGCCATCATGTCGGCCTCTGGAGCCACATAGCCCGTCACGAAACCGCGACCCGTGGTCGGGTGCATCACCAGGGTGCCCAGCAAGGTGACTTCCCCCTGCCGCACCTCAAACGTGCCGAATCGCTGGCTGAGCGGATAGTAGTACGACATGTTGCCGCGGCCACCGGACAACTGAACGAGCGTATAGCGCCCGGGACGCACCATGCCGCTGAAGACTGCGGTGGAAAGCGTTGTGGTTCTTCTACGCAGCAACACCGCAGAGTCCTGTCCGGTAGCCTCCTCCCCGGGATTGAGCACACGCCGGATAGCGAGATCGCTCAGCGTATCCGCAGGGTCCAACTCGCCGGTGCCGGCAGTGATCAGCTTCAGGACAACAGCCCCTTCGGTGCCATTGAGCGTTTGTGTGGGCTCGATGGGTCGCGTGGCGCAGCCGGAAAGCAGCAGAGCGGCAAGGACAAGGCTTGTCGCGAGAAAGGCACGTTTCTTCATTGTGGTGGAGCGCAGACTGGCGCAAGTGATGGCTGAATAGCGGCGCGGATTCTACAAAATGTCATTTGCCTTCCACGCAAAGATGGCCGTGCATCGCAAGCGATGAGGGCAGGCTCAACTGAAACCCTTTGAAGCAGGTGGCGTGCACGCTATGCGGCCAGCCCGGCCTTCTTTGCCGCAGGCCGTGGCAACAACGCCCGCAAAGCCCGCACCAGCGGCGAATCATCGGCACGCCGCCAGACGGCGACCGTCTCCACGGCCGTCCTTTCCCCCAGCAAGGGCCGGTAGACCACGCCTTCACGGTGCAGGGCCTGCACACAGGCGGGCACCAGCGCCACGCCCAAACCGCCAGAGACCAGGCTGACGATGGTGTGCATCTGCCGCGCCGCGAACAGCCGGGGGCTGAAGCCGTGGCGCATGCAGGTGGAGACGATGGCATCGAACATCAACGGCCCCTGGTGGCGCTCGAAGCCCAGGAAACGCTCCTGGGCCAGTTTCTCCAGCGCGATGCGCCGGTTGCGGGCCAGCGGGTGGGACTCGGGCAAGGCCACCACCAGCGGCTCGCTGCGCACCAGCACAGAGTCCAGTGACGCGGGCAGGTCCGGCGTGCGAAATACCAGGCCGATATCCAGCCGCCCGCTCTCGATGTCATGTGCAATCTGGTCGGTCGTGCCCTCCTGCAGCGATAGCCGGACCTGCGGATAGTCCTCGCCAAAGCGCCTCAGCGTTTCCGGCAGGAAGGAGTAGGCCGGCAGGCTGATGAACCCGATGGACATGGAGCCCATGAGCCCCTGCGAGGTCTCGCGTGCGCGGCGCCGCATGGTGTCGGCAGCGGCCAGCACGGCACGGGCGTCGCGCAACGCATCCTCCCCGGCTTTCGTAAGCACGATGCGCCGCGACGTGCGCTCCAGCAGCGTCACGCCCAGCTCCTCCTCCAGCTCCTTGATGGCCAGGCTCACGGGGGGCTGGGTCAGGTGCAGGCGCTCGGCCGCACGACCGAAGTGCATCTCCTCGACCACGGCCACGAAGCACCGCAGATGTCGCATGTCCATTCATAGCCTCCGCAAATCGATCCATATGAATTGCAAATTTCCTTGCATTGAACCAGATCCCTAGACTGCGCTGCAGGCCTGTACGCACCATCCCGCGCCCAGGACAACACAAGCTGAATACAAAGCAGCAGCAGGAGACAAACATGCCAGAGCGCCTCGCGGGCCTGCCCAGGCCACGCACCCTCATACATCCCGGCCCCTGCAGCGCCGTGCGACTGGATCACCGACAAGCGCCCGCTGCGCTCCACATGCGGCTGGCCCTGGCGCCCGGGCTGACGCTGTTCGACGCCATCGTCGGCGCACTGTCATCGGCCAGCGTCGAGAGTGCCTCGCTGACCTTGCTGGAAGGCGATCTCGAAGACCTGGATTTCTGCGTGGCGCCACCCGATCGCAGCGGCCATGTCGTGGCCACCTACGGCCCGCCCGCGACACTGCAGGCCGCCAGGCTGCTGTTCGGCAACGCCACGCTCGGCTGCGCCGAAACAGGGCATCCGGCTTTGCACTGCCATGCCGTCTTCTCCAGCGCACAGGGCCACCTGCTCGGCGGCCATGTGCTCACGCAGCGCTGCCGCATCGTCAATGCGCCCGTCAGCGCCCTGGCGACCTCGCTGGACGGGTTCGGACTGCGCATCGCCTACGACCCTGAAACGCGCATGTCCCTGATGCGTCCGGCCGCCGCGCAGGTCTGCCATGGCTGAGGCCCGCATGGTCGAGTCAGGCCGCATGGGCCGCGTCGCCTACGCACGCATTGCCCCCAACGAAGATCTGGTGCTGAGCGTGGAAAAGCTCTGCGCGCTGCAGGGCTTTCGCAATGCCTTCGTGCGCGGCGCCCTGGGCAGCCTGGTCGATGCCTGCCTGGCGCGCGCCGACGGCGGTTGCCTGTTGCTGCGCGGGCCGGCCATCGAGGTGGTCAGCCTCGCCGGCGAGGTGCGCTGCCAGGACGATGGCTCGCTGCGTGCCTGCCTGAGCGGCGTGGTCGCCGACACCACCGGCCAGGTGCATGGCGGCCCCTTCGTGGCCGGAGCCAACCCCGTCTGCATCACCTTCGAGCTGACCCTCGAAGAGTGGCTTCCCCAAACCCCTTCTGCCTTGACCCCGGATCCAGGAGCCTGTCCATGAACCAACGAGATTCCCATCCATCCCCCGCACGCGTCGCCGTGGTCACCGGAGGGGCGCGCGGCATAGGCCGGTCCATCGGCGAATGGTTTCTACAGCGGGGCTGGCGCGTAGCGCTGCTGGACATCGACAGTGAAACGCTGGAGCGCACGGCGCAGGACATGGACTGCCCGGCCCGGCTGCTGTGCCAGCATTGCGACGTCTCGAACCCGCAGCAGGTGGACGAGGCCGCCACCGCCGTCATGGCGCGCTGGGGCCGCGTGGATGCGCTGGTCAACAACGCCGGCGTGGCGGTCTTCAAGCCCGTGCTGGAGACATCGTTCGAGGAATGGCGCACGGTCATGGCCACCAACCTCGACGGCGCCTTTCTCTGCACGCAGGCCTTCGGTGCCCGGATGGCTCGCAACGAAGGCCACGGCGGCAGCGGCGGAGCCATCGTCAACATCGCCTCCATCTCGGGCCTGCGGGCAAGCACGCTGCGCGTGGCCTATGGCACGAGCAAGGCCGCCCTCATCCACATGACGCGCCAGCATGCGGTGGAACTGGGCAATCTGGGCGTGCGCGTCAACGTGATCGCGCCAGGGCCGGTGGAGACCGAGATGGCCAAGCTCGTGCACAGCGTCGCCATACGCTCCGACTACCACGACGCCATCCCGCTGGGCCGCTACGGCACACCACAGGAAATGGCAGAGGCCGTGGGCTTTCTTTGCAGCGATACGGCCAGCTTCATCAATGGCCAGGTGCTGGCCGTCGACGGCGGCTTCGATGCCGCAGGCGTGGGTCTGCCCACGCTGCGCCGCCGGCTGGCCGAGGCACCGGCAACCGTGCAGTCCGCGCAGTCCTGAACACCGCCCGCACCACAGGAGCCACGCCATGAACCCACCCCGCATCATCGGCTGGGGCCACACGCCCTTCGGAAAGCATGCCGCAGCCGATGCCGAGCAACTGCTGCGTGACGCCATCGACCCGGCACTGCAAACCGCCGGCCTGGAGCCCCGGGACATCGACGGCATCTTCGTCGGCCACTTCAATGGCGGCCTTCTGCCCCAGGATTTCAGCGCCAGCCTGGTGGCCCTGGCCGTGCCTGAACTGCGCCATGTGCCCGCCACGCGCAGCGAGAACGCCTGCGCCACCGGCTCGGCTGCCATCTGGGCTGCGCTCGACGCCGTGCAGTCCGGCCGCATATGTTGCGCGCTGGTGGTGGGCTTCGAGATCATGAACGCCCAGCCTGGGCAGAAAATTGCCGAGATCCTGCTGCGCTGCTCCTACGTGAAGGAGGAAGCTGCCACACCGGCGGGCTTCGCAGGCGTGTTCGGGCAGATCGCCACCCGCTATTTCGAACGCTTCGGCGACCAGAGCGATGCACTGGCAGCCATCGCGGCCAAGAACCATGCCAACGGCGTGCACAACCCCTTCGCCCACATGCGGCGTGACCTGGGCCTGGACTTCTGCCGCCACGCCTCGGACAGGAACCCCTTCGTCGCAGGCCCGCTCAAGCGCTCGGACTGCTCGCTGGTCTCCGACGGCGCGGCCGCCCTGGTCATCTCGCGCCAGGCCTGCGGCAATGCCAGCGTGGCGCCCGTGCGCTGGCGCTCGCGCACCCAGGTCAACGACCTCCTGCCCCTGTCGCGGCGGGACCCCACGCGCTTCGAAGGCGCCGCCCTGGCGTGGCAGCGCGGGCTGGCCGACGCAGGCGTCACGCTGGCCGACCTGGGCTTCGTGGAAACACATGACTGCTTCACCATGGCCGAACTGCTGGAATACGAGGCCATGGGCCTGGCGCCACATGGCCAAGGCGCGCGCGCCATCCTCGACGGCAGCACATGCCGCGACGGGCGGCTGCCCGTCAACCCGTCGGGAGGACTCAAGTCGCGCGGCCATCCCATAGGCGCGACAGGCGTTTCCCAGCATGTGATGGCGGCCATGCAGCTGTCAGGCTCGGCCGGGGCCATGCAACTGCCCGCGCCCCGGCTGGGCGCCGTCTTCAACATGGGTGGTGCGGCCGTGGCCAACTACCTGAGCGTGCTGGAGGCCGCATGAACAGGCTTGCACCTGCGGACATCGCGGCAGTCCCCGCGCCCCAGGCAGCCAACCTGTCGCTGCTGCTGTCGCAGACGGCCGCCCTGTTTCCCGACAGGCCCGGCCTGATCCAGGGCGACCGCCGCTGGACCTGGGCGCAGATCGATGCGCGCGTCAATGCGCTGGTCCAAGGCCTGCGCGCGCTGGGCATGCAGGCCGGTGACCGCCTGCTGGTGCAGTCTCGCAACGGCATTGCCCTGTTTGAAAGCTGCTGGGCCGCCTTCCGGCTCGGCGCCGTCTGGGTGCCGGTCAACTTCCGGCTTACACCATCCGAAGTGGCTTGGCTGGGCCACGCCAGCGGCGCCACCGCCATGCTGGCCGAAGAGGGCTTCGCCGGCCATGTGGACGCCGTGCGCGCCGCCTCGCCACGGCTGCGGCATGTGATCACCATCGGCCGGCCTCGCGAAAGCCAGGGCGAGCAGGACTACGAGCAATTGCTGCATGACAACGCAGGCGCTCCCGCATCTACAGCCCATGTGCATGCCGATACGCCGCTGTGGTTCTTCTACACCTCCGGCACCACAGGCCGGCCCAAGGCCGCGATGCTCACCCATGGACAGATGGCCTTCGTGGTGACCAACCACCTTGCCGACCTGATCCCGGGCACGGACGAGCGCGACTGCTCCATTGCCGTGGCACCGCTGTCGCACGGCGCAGGCATACATGCCCTGCTCAACGTGGCGCGCGGTGCGGCCACAGTGCTGCCCACCGCCGACCGGCTGGACCCTGCCGAGGTCTGGGAGCTGGTTCAGCGGCACCGGGTCACCAATCTCTTCACCGTGCCCACCATCGTCAAGCTGCTGGTGGAAGACCCCGCGGTGGACCGCTTCGACCACGGATCGCTGCGCTACGTGGTCTATGCGGGCGCGCCCATGTACCACGCCGACCAGCAGCGCGCATTGCACAAGCTGGGCCCGGTGCTGGTGCAGTACTTCGGCCTGGGCGAGGTGACGGGCTGCATCACCGTGCTGACGCCCTCCATGCACGCACTGGACGACGGGCACAGCGACGGCAGCACCGGCACCGCCGACACATTGATCGGAACCTGCGGGCGCCCGCGCACGGGCATGGAGGTCGCCATCCTCGACCACCGGTTGCAGCCCGTTCCCACGGGCGCCATCGGCGAGATATGCTGCCGCGGCCCCGCCGTCTTTGCGGGCTACCACGACAACCCCGAGGCCACGGCCCAGGCCTTTCGGGGCGGCTGGTTCCACACGGGCGATCTCGGGCGGCTGGACGAGCGGGGCCTGCTCTACATCACGGGGCGGGAATCGGACATGTACATCTCGGGCGGCTCCAACGTCTATCCGCGCGAAGTCGAGGAGGCGCTGCTGACCCATCCCGCCGTGGCCGAGGTCGCCGTGCTCGGCATGCCCGACGCCACCTGGGGCGAGATCGGCGTGGCCGTGGTGGTCGCGCGGGGAGGTGCCGATGCCACCGCTGGAGACCTCACGGCCGAGGCGCTGCTGGCGCACCTGGAGGGCCGCTGCGCGCGCTACCGCTGGCCGCGCCAGTTCCACTTCTGGGACGCCCTGCCCCGCTCGGGCTACGGCAAGGTGGTCAAGAAGGAAATCCGCGAACGCCTGCTGCAGAACATGACGCAGGGAAAGGAGCAGGCCGCCCCGACCCCGTGATGCGCCCCCCCGCGCGCCGCTTGCGCCCGAACGACACAAAGACAACACTCAGGAGACAAGCCATGACCCTTTCCCGACGCCACGTGCTGCACGGTGCCGCAGCCTGCGCCCTTCCACTGGCCCTTTCACAGCGCAGCGCCTTCGCCAGCAAGGCCGAATTCCGCTACAAGTACGCCAACAACCTGCCCGCCACGCACCCCATGAACATCCGGGCCCTGCAGATGTCGCAGGCCATCCTGGCCGAGACCGGTGGACGGGTGGACATCCAGGTCTTCTCCAATGGGCAGCTCGGCTCGGACACCGATGTGCTGGGCCAGTTGCGCTCGGGCGGCGTGGAGTTCTTCACGCTGTCGGGCCTGATCCTGTCCACCCTGGTGCCGGCAGCCTCCATCAGCGGCGTGGGCTTTGCATTCGACGGCTATGACAGTGTCTGGAAGGCCATGGATGGCGAGCTGGGCGCCCATATCCGCGCACGCATCGCCCACGCCAACCTGGTGGCCATGGAGCGCATCTGGGACAACGGTTTCCGGCAGATCACCTCCTCCACGCGCCCCATCGCGGGTCCCGCCGACCTGCAGGGCTTCAAGATCCGCGTGCCCGTCTCTCCGCTGTGGACCTCGATGTTCAAGGCGCTGGACAGCGCGCCCGCGTCCATCAACTTTGCCGAGGTCTATTCCTCGCTGCAGACGAAGATCGTGGACGGGCAGGAGAACCCGCTGGCCATCATCTCCACGGCCAAGCTCTACGAGGTGCAGAAGTACTGCTCGCTCACCAACCACATGTGGGACGGTTTCTGGTTCCTGGCCAACCGCCGCGCCTGGGAAAGACTGCCCCCAGACCTGCGCGACATCGTGGCGCGACACATCAATGCCGCAGGCCTGCGCGAACGCGACGATGTCGCCGAGCTCAACGCCGGCCTGCAAAAGGAGCTGGCCGCCAAGGGCCTGGCCTTCAACACTGCCGACACCGCCGCCTTCCGTGAGCGGTTGCGCAAGGCCGGCTTCTACGCCGAATGGAAGCGCAAGCACGGTGACCAGGCCTGGGCCATCCTCGAGCGCAGCGTCGGGGCGCTGGCATGACTGCGCCCCAGGACAAGCCCGCCCATACCCCGCACGATGCCTGGACCGCGTGGGACCGCATCGACCGCTGGATGGGCGCGGCCGTGGCTTGCGCGGCGGGCCTGCTGGTGCTGGCCGATATCGGCGTGCTGTTTGCGGGAGTGGTGGCACGCTTTGTCTTCCACCAGCCACTGGTCTGGGCGGATGAACTGGCCTCCATGCTCTTCATCTGGCTGGCCATGCTGGGTGCCGTGATCGCACTGCGGCGCGCCGAGCACATGCGCATGACGGCCCTGCTCTCGCGCCTGTCGCCTGCGCGCCGAGCCCTGTTCGATGCCATCGGCACCTGTGCCACGCTGGCCTTTCTCGCCTTGGTTGCCTGGCCCGCATGGGAATGGGCAGCGGACGAGCGCTTCATCACCACGCCCGCGCTGGAAATCTCCAACATCTGGCGCGCTGCGGCACTGCCCGCCGGCATCGTGCTGATGGCTGTTTTCTCGGTGCTGCGCTTGGTGCGCAGCGGCGAAAAGGCGGCGGCCTGGAAGGCACTGGCCGTGGTGGCCGCCGTCATGGCGGCGTTCGTGCTGGCAAACGGCATCTTCGGCCTCTTCGAGGACCTGGGGCGCCTGAACCTGCTGGTCTTCTTCGTCGGCGTGGTCGCGGCCTGCGTGTTCGGCGGCGTGCCCATTGCCTTTGCCTTCGGCCTGGGCACGCTCGGCTATCTGGCCCTGGCCACGGACACCGCCCTGCCCGTGATCGTCGGGCGCATGGACGAAGGCATGTCCCACCTCATCCTGCTGGCCGTTCCGCTGTTCGTCTTCCTGGG
Source organism: Delftia sp. 11MD (assembly GCF_050907895.1). Classification (NCBI taxonomy): domain Bacteria; kingdom Pseudomonadati; phylum Pseudomonadota; class Betaproteobacteria; order Burkholderiales; family Comamonadaceae; genus Delftia; species Delftia sp. 11MD. The sequence goes on from NZ_CP194333.1 coordinate 4,261,663, forward strand.
GCTGCTGATCGAGATGACGGGCATGGCGCGCGCCATGGTGGCTTTTCTCGCGGGCCTGCTCGGCCATGTGCGCGGCGGCCTGTCCTATGTGCTTGTGGGGGCCATGTACCTGGTCTCGGGCATCTCGGGCTCCAAGGCGGCCGACATGGCGGCCGTGGCTCCGGCACTGTTCCCCGAAATGCGCAAGCGCGGCGCGGACGAAGGCGATCTGGTGGCCCTGCTGTCAGCCACAGGCGCGCAGACGGAAACCGTGCCGCCCAGCCTGGTGCTGATCACCATCGGCTCGGTCACGGGCGTGTCCATTGCAGCGCTGTTCACGGGCGGACTGCTGCCGGCGCTGGCCCTGGGCCTGTCGCTGTGTGTGGTCGTCTGGTGGCGCTCGCGCCATGACCAGCCGCCGCAGACACAGCGCCAGCCCTGGTCGCAGATCGCGCGGCTAGGCTTCATCGCCCTGCCGGCACTGGCGCTGCCCTTCGTGATCCGCGCGGCCGTGGTCGAGGGCGTGGCCACGGCCACCGAAGTCTCGACCCTGGGCATTGCCTACGCGGCCATTGCGGGTCTGCTGATCTACCGCCAGTTCGACTGGCGCCGCCTGGGGCCCATGCTCGTGGCCACGGCATCGCTGTCGGGCGCCATCCTGCTCATCATCGGCACTGCCACGGCCATGGCCTGGGGCCTGACCCAATCGGGCTTCTCGCGCTCGCTGGCGGAGGCGATGGCCGCCCTGCCCGGCGGGGCACCCGCGTTTCTCGCGGTCTCGCTACTGATCTTCGTCATCCTCGGATCGGTGTTGGAAGGCATACCCGCCATCGTGCTGTTCGGCCCGCTGCTGTTTCCCATCGCACGCGACCTGGGCATCCATGAAGTGCACTACGCCATCGTCGCCGTGCTCGCCATGGGCCTGGGCCTGTTCGCCCCACCACTGGGCGTGGGCTACTACGCAGCCTGCGCCATAGGCCAGATCCACCCGGACAAGGGCTTGCGGCCCATCGTGGGCTACCTGCTGGCGCTGTTGCTGGGTACGGTGGCGGTGGCGGCCGTGCCCTGGCTGTCGATCGGATTTCTGTAGAGGCGCGGCCGCCCGCGTTCAGGAATACTCCAGATCGCTGTGCTTGCTGGTCACCAGCCGGCCGGCCGACAGCGACATCATCAGCAGCGCAATCGCCTCATGCATGATCAGCGTGTGCGTGTTGCCGGTCTCCACCATCTTGCTGCGCAACGACTCGCGCACCTGGGGGGAGCCGGTCACGTCGATGATGATGTCCACCGCTGCATCCACCAGATCCATGAACCGTGTGGTGACCGGCACGCCACGCGCGCGCGCCAGTGCGATGCCGGGCTGGTTCAAATCCAGGTCGGCCACCCCAAGCAACTGCACGAAGGGCGCGTCCAGCAATTGCTGCAGCAAGGGAGTGCCGGTCTGCCCCGCACCAATGACCACGATCCGGAAGGCTTGCATGGGTTGAATCCTTTTCCATATGGGAAGTACGGCGCCATCATAGAAATGCCTTGCCGGTGCGCGCCGGTCCGGGGCGGGTGGAATGGGTTTGTATGACCCAGATCAAATCCGGTATCCAGGTCCAGATGGACCTCTACCACTGCCAGATCGTCGAGGGAGACCTCGCCATGAAGATCCGCCAGTACCTGCCCACGGGCCGCGTGGGCCACCTGCAGATCGCAGGCGTGCCCGAACGCCACGAACCCGACGTCGGCGAGGTCAACTACCCCTACCTGTTCCGCCTGCTGGACCAGCTGGGCTACGACGGCTGGATAGGCTGCGAATACCGCCCCGCGCGCGGCGCGGCCGCGCACGCTACCAGCGAGGGGCTGGGGTGGATGAAGGAGTGGCTGCAGGCCACGTTCCCCGCCCTCAACGCAACCACCTGCGCAGGTGCGTCTGGTCGTGGACCTGAAACCGGCGACATCCAGCAACGCATGGACTACGACGCCTGGAGCCGCGTGGCCCACGACAGCAACCTGGGTTGACTCCAAACCAGCTGTGGCTTGGAACTGCGGTTAGGTGCACGGCAACGGTCCATTTCGCACTCGAATTTTTAGACTATGAGCCGTCCTTGCCAGCAATGGAAATTGTTCAGATACAATCCCAAATCCATATGTAACACATCGTAAAACAAAGGAAACTATGAAAATAATTCACAGATACGGCCGGCGGATCCTGTTTGCCCTGTTCGTTGCCACCGCCTTGGCGGGCTGCGGCACTCCCACAGGCCTTACGATTGACTACGCACCAAGCTCTACCAAGACCGCTCAAGGCAGTCTTGCTGTCGGCGAGTTTACATATTCAGCTGTAGACCCAAAGACATCCAAGCCCATGCCTCCGGATGTGATACGTAACACAGCTATGGGTGAAATAAAACTGGATCGCGACGTATCGAAATTTATCCGAGATGCTGTTTTTGTTGAACTCCGTTTTGTTGGCATAAATACCAGTTCGGGCGGGAAAGTACTGACAGGAGACATTCAAGATTTCTTCATTGATGACCTAGGCTACAGCATCGATTGGACTTACAAAGTCAATTACACCGTAAAAGAAGAAACCTCAGGAAATATCGTATATGCAGCAGTCAAAAACATTCAACGCAAGACCAATAAATTTGGTAATGCGCTTGGCGTGCTGAAGGAAAATATCAAAATGAGTGTCGAAGAACTGATTGAAGATCCTGATTTTTTGAAATCAATCAAATGATCAGCCATCCGACAGAAGTCGGCTCGGCAATACACCACGCCAATCCGATCTTCAAGCATTTCGTTTGAAGCTCGCTCATTAAAAAACCCGCCGGCTTCGTGGCCCGGCGGGTTTTCTCAGGTGAATAACAGCAGACGCTGTTATTGCCTTACAGGAACCTGTTCCGTGTACTCGCGCAGCACGCCGCCGCCTTCGACGGAGCCGCTGACCTGGCCGTCCTTGACGCGCTCCACGCAGGAGCGGCGGTCGCCTTCGTTCTTGAAGACATCGCAGCGGGCCACGGCATTGCGCTGGAAGTTGTCGCCCGACTGGACGCCGCCTCGGCGCGATTGCTCCTGGACGGCGGCGGCCTCGTGCTGGGCAGGGTCGCGGCGGTCATAGCCGCGCTTGGCGGGCCCCTTGTGCTCGGCGTGCTTCTTGTGGTGGTGATGGGGCTTGGCCTTTTCCGCGGCGGGGGGCGGAGGCGGCGTGCCATCAGGCCCGGGGCCGGGCTGGGCGGTGGCCAGGCCGGCCATGCCCAGGACGGCAGCGCCAATACACAGCTGCAGGGGACGGATCCATGGATTCTTCATAGCTTCACTCCATTCCTCGTGAAAAAGTCAAGGCCCAAGCATGCGTGTTTTCCAGCTCCCCATTTATCGGTACAGCACGGCTGCGCATGCAGTCCATGGCCTACATGTTGCCGCGCAACGCGCAAGCGGTCGCCGACCTGGGTCAAGCCTGGGTGGCAAACCAGCGCTGAACGCCGTCGGCCATGCGCGCGAAGACGCTGTCCAGCGTGGGAACCTCGGCACCCCACAGGGCGCGCAGCACGTCCGCGTTCTCGAACAGGCCGTGCCAATAGCAGCCGGCGATGCGGCCGTCAGGGCTGTGCCACAGCAGGCCCGGCACAGGCTCGGCCACGGCACTGCCGGCAGCCACCATGTCGGGGCGCACGCTGGTCTGGCCATGGTGGATTTCATAGACCCGGGCCTGCACGCCGGACAGCGCCGCCAAAGCCCCTGGCAGCGGCGGCAGCTGCACGCTGGCGGGCAGCACAGTCTTGTCGGGCGCGAACAGGGTCGTCAGCGGCAGCAGGCCCAGGCCGGCTGCGTTGCCGTCCACGCCGTGCAGGTCGATCAGCGCCTCGCCCAGCATTTGCAGGCCGCCGCAGATGCCCAGCACCTGCCGGCCTGCCGCCGCATGGGCGGCGACGGCAGCATCCAGGCCCTGGGACCGCATCCAGGCCAGATCGGCAGCCGTGGCCTTGGAGCCCGGCAGGATGATCCAGTCCGCGCCGGCCAGCTGGGCCGGCGTGCGCGCCCAGACCACGCGCAGGCCCGGCACCTGCAGCAGGGGCTGGAATTCGTCGAGGTTGCTGATGCGCGGGTAGGCGACGATGGCGATGGTGGTGTGCACGGCGCGCCCCACGCCTCCTCCAGAGCCACGGTCGTCAAAGACGCCATCCTCCTCCGGCAGGCCATGCTGGAACTGCATGGGGATGGTGGCCACGGTGGGCACGCCGGTGCGCTCCTGCAGCATCTGCGGGGCGGGCGCCAGCAGGCTGGCGTCGCCCCGGAATTTGTTGAGCACGAAGCCGCGGATCAGCGCCTGTTCGTCAGGCGGCAGCAGCGCCCAGGTGCCGTAGAGGTGGGCGAAGGCGCCGCCGCGGTCGATGTCGGATACCAGCAGGCAATGCGCGCCGCAGTGGCGCGCCACGCGCATGTTGACGACGTCGCTGGCATGCAGGTTGATCTCGGCCGGCGAGCCTGCGCCCTCGATGACGACCACGTCGTTGTCGGCACGCAGGCTGTCCAGCGCCTCGGCGATCTGCGGCCACACGCGGGCGCTGCGGCCGCGCCAGGGCAAGGCCGAGAGTTCCTCGCTGACCCGGCCCAGCAGCACGACCTGGCTGCGCATGTCGGCCTCGGGCTTGAGCAGCAGCGGGTTCATGCGCACATCGGGCGCGCAGCCTGCGGCCAGGGCCTGCAGGTACTGTGCCGTGCCGATCTCGCCCCAGGCACCGCCCGGCGCGCAGACCACGCGCGCGTTGTTGCTCATGTTCTGCGCCTTGAAGGGCGCCACCTTGTAGCCCTGGGCGCGGTACCAGGCGCACAGCGCGGTGGCCACCCAGCTCTTGCCGGCACCGCTGCTGGTGCCCAGCACCATCACGCACAGCGCGGGGCGCTGGCCGGGCTCGGGCAAGGGCAGGTTCACGGCGGCGGGTTCACTCGATTGCATGGTGTTTCTCCATTGGCTGCCAGGCAGCCAGCAAGGCGTTCTGGGATGCAGGCGCCAGCACGCCCATGCGCACGCAGCCGGGCAGGCCAAAGCTGTCGCAGTCGCGCAGCTTGATGCCCTGCGCGCGCAGTTGGGCCAGACGCGTCTGCATGGCGTCGCCCTGCCGTGCCTGCGGCCAGCGCGCCACAAAGTAATTGGCCTGCGAGCCGGGCAGCACCTGCCAGCCCAGGCGCTGCACCAGATCGATCTGTTGCGCCTTCCAATCGCGCAGCCGTTGCAGGCTTTGCGCCAGCCATTGCCGGGTGGCCGGTGCGGTCCAGGCCGTGAGCATGGCCTCGCCATGGGCGCCCACGGGCCAGGAGGGTGACAGGGCACGCAAGGCATCAATCTCGTCGTGCGGCACGGCTTCGGGCGCAATGGCGTAGGCCGCGCGCACGCCGGTCATGCCAAGGGCCTTGTTGGGAGTCCACATCTGCCAGGCATCGCGCACCAGGGAGGGCACGGCGGGCTCCATGCCCGGCTCCAGTCTGAGGGGCGCATAGGCGCAGTCGATCACGCGCCAGGTGCCGGGCGGTGCGGGCTCGGTCCACAGGGGCCAGACATCTTCGGGCTGGCCCAGCGGGCTCGATGGCGCGCAGGCCCAGTGCAGGCCGGGGCCGGCCTCGGTGATGCCGTCGCGCGCGGCCAGGGGCAGGCGCCAGACCTGCGCCGCGTGGGCGTAGTCGCCATAGTGGTGTGCCGGCAGGCTGGCGACGGCCGCGCCCTCTCGCACCGCATGCATGGTGATTCGGTGGATGAAGTCGCTGGCACTGGCCGCGATGACGATGCGCTCGGCCTGCACGCCATGAAGATCCGCCAGCCGTGCGCGCAACGCCGTGTAGTGCGGGTCCGGGTACTGGGCTGCATGTGCCTGGGACAGCGCATCCAGCGCCTGCGGGCAAGGTCCGCAGGCATTGCGGTTGGTGGAGAAATCGTGCGCGGGCACGCCCAGCGCATCCGTGCCGCCGTGGGTGACTGGGATCGGTTTCATGGTGTCTTTCCTGCCATCGCCCATGCAATGACCAGGGCGGCGGCCAGCCCTGCAGCCACCAGCATGGCGACCACGCGGCCCGCATGCGCCACGGCCTGCTGCAGCTCGGCCGCCTGCGGCACGCAGCCTGCGGGGTTGAGCACGTAGACGCCGGGCTTGCCCAGGCGCACACCCAGCAGCCTTGCCATGGCGCCCATGGGCCAGCCACCGTTGGGCGACGGGGTGATGCACGCGTCCTGGCGCAGCGCACTCCAGCCCGGACGTCGGCCAGCGGCCAGGCCGGATAAGGCCAGCAGCAAGGCGGTCAGGCGCGCCGGTATCCAGTTGAGCAGGTCATCGGCACGCGCCGTCCATTTACCGGCCCATTGCCAGTGGCGCCGGTCATCGCCCTGCCCGCGCCAGCCCGGATAGCCCCACATGGCATCGGCCGTGTTGGCAAAGCGGTAGAGGGCCGCGCCCGGCAGGCCGGCCACGGCAAACCAGAACAGCGGCGCCAGCACGGAGTCGCTGAGGTTCTCGGCCAGGGTTTCGATGGCGCTTTCGCGCACCTGGCCTGCGTCGAGCTGCGCCGTGTCCCGGCTGACCAGCCAGGTCAGGCGCTCGCGGCCTGCAGGCAGGGATTGCTGCAGTGCGGCTTCCACGGCCAGCACCTCGTCGCGCAGCATGCGCCAGGACAGCAAGGGCTTGAGCAGCACCCCCAGCACCAGCGCCCCCAGCCACCAGGGCATGGGCGGCAGCAGCCACTGGATGAACGCGTAGATGGCGAAGAACAGCAGCGCCAGCAGGCACCAGGCGACTGCGCCCAGCGCAAAGCGTGGCCAGTCGCGCACATGTTCTTCGCGTGGGGCAATTCTTCGCCCAACCGCAGCCAGCAGCCGGCCCATGGCGACCACGGGGTGCATCCACACGGGCGGCTCGCCCCAGAGCCGGTCGATCAGCAGGGCCACGGGCACGGCCAGCGCGGCGGCCAGGGCGTGGCGGGCCCAGGGGTCGGGCACAGGCTGCGACAGCGCCTGCCAGCTCCACCACAGCGGACTGAACGCGGCGCCCGACAGTTGCCAGAAATGGCTGTCGTTCATGCCTGCGGCGGCGCCCCGGCGGCGCGCTGGCCCCACAGGTCGTCGTAGAGCATGTCCTGCAGCGGTGCACGGCTGGCCCATTTCTGCTGCTGCAGCATGGGCTCTGCGTAATAGGCGGACACGGGGCCCAGGCACAGCACGGCCAGCGGCCGGCTGCCCACGGGCATTTGCAGCAGCGCAGCCAGCACCTCGGGATCGAACAGCGAGACCCAGCCCAGCCCCAGCCCCTCGGCACGCGCGGCCAGCCACAGGTTCTGGATGGCACAGGCGGCCGAGGCCACATCCATCTCGGGCAAGGTGCGGCGACCGAAGACATGGGCATCGCGCCCGGGCGGCATGGCCACGACCAGCACCTCGGCCGCATCCAGCACACCCTGGACCTTGAGCTGCATGAAGTCTTCCTCGCGCTCGCCCAGGGCGCGGGCGGTCTGCAGGCGCTCCTGCTCGACCACGGCGTGTATGCCCTGGCGCAACTGCGCATCGCGCACGCGGATGAAGCGCCAGGGCTGCATGAAGCCGACGCTGGGCGCATGGTGGGCCGCGCGCAGCAGGCGCAGCAGAACATCGGGCGCGACCTCGCCTCCGCAGAAATGGCGCATGTCGCGCCGCTCATGGATCGCGCGGTAGACGGCTGCCCGCTCGGCCTCGGCAAAGGGTTGGGCGGGAATGGTCTCTGGCGCCCGGGAATGCGTTTCGCTGCTCATGCCGCCATTGTCCGCCGCAGGCCGGGCCTGCGGGCGGCATCAGTCCTCAATACCACGCTGGGCGGGAATGCCGGCCTGGAAGGCGTGCTTGACCAGTTCCATGCGCGTGACCGTATCGGCCACGGCAATGATTTCCTCGGGGCAGCGGCGGCCCGTGAGCATGACGTGCACATGGCGCGGGCGGTCGGCCAGGGCCTGCAGCACGGGCTCCAGCGGCAGCCAGCCGTAGATCAGCGGATAGGTGATTTCGTCGAGCACGACCAGGAAGTGATCGCCCGAGAGAATGGCCGTGCGGGCGCGCTCCCAGCCTTCGCGTGCGATCTGGGCAGAGCGTTCATGGTCCTGGCTCTTCCAGCTGAAGCCGTCGCCCAGTCCCTCGATGGGCATGCCCAGCTGCTCGAACATGCGGTGCTCGCCAAAGCGCGCCGTGGGCACCTTCATGAACTGGAAGATCTTGACGGACTTGCCCCGGCCATGCGCGCGCAGGGCCAGGCCGAAGGCCGCCGTGCTCTTGCCCTTGCCGTCGCCGGTGTTCACCAGCACCAGGCCACGGCGTTCGCCTTCGGGCTTTTCATAGGGCTTTTCCGTCGGGGCCTGTTCGATCTGCATGGGTCTGTCGTCCTCAAAAGTTGCACACGCTGCGGCGGGCATGCGCCGCAGCGGAGCGCCACTTTAACCGAGGCGCACGCCCAGCCGGCGCTGCAGGGCACGCACGGCGCTGTCCACCGTGGTGAGCACGGGCAGGCCCGTGGCGGCCTCGCAGGCGGCGCGGGCACGCGCCATGCTGAACTGGGCCAGCGCAATGCGCGTGCAGCCACGCGCAGCCAGGGCCCTGGCCTGCTCGACCACCAGGCGGTCATGCGTGGCGGTGTCGCCCCGGTTGAGCGCGTCCATGGCGCCATCGGCCAGGGCAGGCACCAATTCGATGCTGGCCGGGAACTCCGGCGGCATGGACTGCAGCGTGGGCGCGAAGCTGGAGATCAAACCCAAGGCCCCCTGCTGGCCCTGCACGGCCTGCACCGCCTCTTCGATCATGGCCTCGTTGGGCTTGAGCACGGGCAGCGGCGCATGGCGCGCGGCCACGGCCTCGATGCAAGGGCCAAAGGCCGAGCAGGTGAACAAGATCCCCTGCGCGCCCGTGTCCACGGCGTACTGCGCCAAGCGCTGGAAGCGCTCGTGCATGGCGGCGTCCAGCCCGCGCCCGTTGCGCGCCAGGTCGGCCGAGAGGCTGTCGTCCAGCAGGTTCATGCGTACCGCCTCGGGCCAGTCGCGCGCAAAGGCTTCGTTGATGGGAGCGACGGAATGGCTGAGGGCGTGGATGAGGGCGATGCGGGTCATGGATTGGGGGAATCTGAAAAGGAAAGGAATTATTGGGGCGCCAGCCGGGTGAACTGGGAGCGCGGCAGCAGGCGCTTGAAATCGGCATCGAAGCTGACCACATGCTCGCCCTGGTGGATGGCGGCAGCGGCCAGCCAAGCGTCCGGTACGTCATTGGCGGAAAGCGCCTTGTCGGCGCACAGTTGCCTTAACGCCGGCCATTCGGCACCCAGCACGGCCTGCTCGACGCCGGGCGATGCCAGCAATGCGTCAACGAAGCGCAAAGCCTCGACCATAGGAGTCGGGTTGACGAAGATCTTCGGATGCGTGACCAGGCGCAGAAAGTTCGCCACCACCATGGGCTGCAATTTCAGCAGCACGCCCTGGCTGGCATCGGCCATGGCCTGCTCCAGCCAGTCGCGGGCCACCGAATGATGGGGGTGGTCGCTGCGCGATGCCGCAACCAGCAGGTTGACATCGGGCGTCATGGTTGATCCTGCTGACCGGCGGCATCCAGCAGCGCGCGGTTGCTCAGTGCGTCCAGCCCCGGTGCCAGTCCGCCCTTGCCGTGGTAGACGGGAAGGCGCACGCGCCGGGCAGGCGCCTGGGCCTTGCGCAAGCGCAATTGCAGGCCCTCCTCGATCAGGCGCGTCAGGCTGGTGTGCTGCTGTGCCGCATAGGTCTTTGCTTCGGTCAGCAATGCATCGTTGAGGTCAAGCGTGGTCTTCATGACGGCCCCCAGAGCAGGAATTTCGTACAGATTTCTCGCACAGATCCTTTGCAAAGATCTTTCGTACAGATTTCTGTATGTTAGAAAAATTCCGCTGGCAGGACAACCAGGCCGGCCTGCGCCCTTCAGATGCCCTTGGACGAGGGATGAGCGAAGGATGGGCGAAGGCATCATGCCCCTCACCACGCGGTCCACGATGGCCTTGGCCTCGTCCCCGATACGCCTTCAGCGATTCAGGTGTTCCCTGCAGCCTTTCGCGCCGATGACGATGCCGGTCAGAGATTCTTCGGCGTGTGTCATGGGCTCTGCACCCAGAGTGCCAATCTGCAGGATGACGTTGCGCCGCATTCCAGAGCCGGTATTCATGCCTCCGCCATGAAGCACCTTCGGGTGGATCGCCACGATCTGGCCTGGGTCACACTGCACGGTGACGGTGTCGGCCGGATCGGGAGTGTGCCAGGTGCCACTCACCTTCTGCTGCTGCGCCTCCTGGTCGGAGATGCGATGAGTGCCCGCATCGAAGCAGGTGGCACCGCTCTCCACCGACATGCCATCCAGGCAGATCATCAGACGGACAAAGCTGGAATCCCTGGTGCAGAAATACCCATTGGGATAATCGCGGTGCCAGGAGATCGACCGTCCGAATCCGGGATTCTTGATGGTCACGTTCATGAAATGGACCACTGCCTCGTCCACGCCAAGAAGCGTCGTTGCCGCCGAGACAAGCGCGGCATCGTGAAGTGTCTCTGCAAAGACTTCATCAAAGCGGGCGGGATCTCCAACAATGAAGATCGAGTTTCCGGTAAGGGCACCATCCAAGCCGGCGCGCTTGCTGGCCGACAGATCTTTCTCGTATACCAACAGCTCGTCCAACGCCGGATCCAGTGTTCTGGCCTGCGCATTGCGCTGGATGGCTTCAACAGATGCCACCAAGCTGTCGAGAAGGCCCTTCTCCATGGGTCTTGGCCAGATGACAAATCCCTGCTGCTCAAACATCTCCAGTGCATCGGCAAGCATCGAAAAATTCCTCCACCCTCTTTTTCCGTGAAGCGCTATTTCACCCTGTTGGGGCAGAAAAAGAGATGTATCGCAGTCTGAAAATTCAGCATGCCAATGCCGAAGCCGCCATTTGCGCCACAGCCATCGCAGCGCCAGGATCGTCACCGTCTTCCATGCTCCAGACGGCAGACAGCCCCGACCAGGCCAGCACCCATTGCAACAGGCGCCTTTGCTCTATGCCCGAGACTTCGGCAATGGTGGCCATGCGGCGCGCAAAGCGCCCCGGCGCCAGTGCGCTGGCGGGGTCGGGATTGCTCAGGATGTTGGCGTAGTCGAAGCCGCGCTCGCCATGCAGGCCCTTGGGGTCGATGGCCAGCCAGCCCAGGGGGCCGAAGTCCAGCACATTGCCGTGGTGAAGATCGCCATGCAGCACGGCCACGTCGCGCGGTGCGGCCAGCAGCTCACGCGCCGTGGTGGCGCACAGGCCGAGCAGGCTGGCGGGTTCATCGGTCTTCACCAGCAGTGCCTGGAACCATTGCGCCAGCGGCACCAAAGACGGCAAAGGCCGGGCGCTCGGCAGGTGCTGGTGCAAGTGCAGGCGCGCGGCGGCCGTGCACAGGATGCGCGTGGCCTCTTCATCGCGCGCGCCACGGGCCATCTCCACCAGCGATTCGGGTCCTGTGGCGCGCAGCATCAGCAGGGCCGGCCCTTCCTGGGCCAGCACAGGTGCAGCGCCGTCGCCATTCCACCAGGCCATCAAGCGAGCGCCGGCCATCTCTTCGGGCTCCAGCGCAATCTTGAGCATGGCGGGCGTGCCGCCCTGGCGCACGGGCAGCAACACACCGCGCGGCGTGGACAGGGGCTGGCCATCGATGGTCAGAGCCCAGCGACTCAGATACGGCGCATGGAGAGACATTTTTTCCGACAGGCAATCAGGGAGCTGCGGCTTGCCCCCGCAGCCGTGGCAGGGCCAGCCACTGCCCGTCGATGGCGCGGATGCGCAGCCGGTGCTCGAACACGGCCTCCAGCGCCGCATGCGTGGCCGCGTCGGCGCAGGCCCCCTGGTGCACCACTTGCCCCTTGTCGAGAATGACCAGGTCCTGGGCCTGCAAGGCCATCGATATCTCATGCAGCACGCTGACCACGGTGCGGCCCTGGGCGACCAGGGCCTGCACGCATTCGAGCCAGTCGGCCTGGTGCGGCGGGTCGAGGTTGGCCAGGGGTTCGTCCATCAGCAGCACGCGGGCCTGCACGGCCAGGGCGCGCGCCAGCAGCACGCGCTGGCGCTCCCCGCCCGAGAGACTGCCCACGCTGCGCATGCGCCAGTCCCAGCCCTGGGTCTGGCGCAGCGCCTGCTCCACGGCGGCATGGTCTGCCTGGCTGGGCGCCGCCAGCCAGCCCTGGTGCGGCAGGCGGCCCAGCATGACCACGTCCTGGACCCGCATGTCGCCGGCCACGGGCTGGTTCTGGCCCAGCCAGGCCAGCGAGCAGGCCCGTTCGCGCGCACTCCATTGCCGCAGCGGGCGGCCCAGGAGCTCCACCTCGCCTTGCACGCCAGGGCCGGATTCCATGCCTGCAAGGGCGCGCAGCAGCGTGGATTTGCCTGCGCCATTGGGGCCGACGATGGCGGTCCAGCGGCCGGCGGGCAGGGCCAGGCTCAGGCCGCCCAGGACCTGTCGATCGCCCAGGCGAACCTTCAGGGCGCGCGCTTGCAAGGCGGGGGCCAGTGCCGTCATGCGCCCTCCCCGCCGCGCAGGGCGTGGCGGCGGTGCACGAGCCACAGCAGGTAGCTGCCGCCCAGCAAGGCCGTGAGCGCGCCCACGGGCAGCTCCTGCGGGGCGATGAGCCAGCGCGCCAGCAGGTCGGCGGCCAGCAGCAGCACGGCGCCCATGCCGGCGCTGAGCACCAGCAGCCAGCGGTGCATGGACCGCACCATGGAGCGCACCAGATGCGGCGCGGCCAGGCCGACGAAGGCGATGAGCCCGGTCTGCGCCACGGCCGTGCCCGTGGCCAGCGCCAGCAGCAAGATGAGCACCATGCGCAGCGGCGCCAGCGGCAGGCCCAGGCTGTGGGCCGTGGCCTCGCCCAGGGACAGGCCGTCGAGCACGCGGCCCAGGCACCAGGCGCCCAGGGCGGTGGCCAGCAGCACGGCCAGCATCAGCGCGCAGGCGCCCCAGCCGATGAAGGAGGTGCTGCCCAGCATGAAGGCCTGCATGGCCTGCATGATGTCCGGGTTCATCAGCAGCACCAGCGATGCGGCCGCGCCCAGCACCACCCCCACCACCACACCGGCCAGCAGCAGGCGCATGGTGTTGTGCACGCCCTGGGCCAGCACCAGGGTCAGCAGCACGGCCAGGGCCGCGCCCGCAAAGGCCGCGCCCGTGACACCCAGGCGCGCCAGGCCCGCCAGTGCAAAGGGCGAGGCGCCCAGCGCCGCCATGCTCAATGCAACGCCCAGCGAGGCGCCCGAGGCGCTGCCCAGCAGATAGGGATCGGCCAGCGGATTGCGGAACACGCCCTGGGCAATGGCCCCGGCCAGCCCCAGCAGGCCGCCGGCCAGCCAGGCGCCCGCCGTGCGCGGCAGCCGGATCTCGGTGACGATCTGCCAGGACAGCGGATCGCTGCGCGCCGCCCACACGCTTTCCCAGCCCGTGCTGCCCACGCCCGCACCCAGCAGCATGAGCAGGGCACTCACGGCCAGCAGGGCCAGCGCCATCCAAGGCGCCGCCAGGCCGCTGTGGTGCCTGCGGGCCTGCCTCACCGTGCGGCCCCGTTCAGGCAGCGCGCCATCAGCGCGGCGCCCTCGGCCATGCGTGGTCCGGCGCGCACCAGCACGTCCAGCTCGGCCGGTTCAAAGCGGCAGACGCGCCCGGCCTGCATGGCGCGCATGCGGCCCCAGCCCGGATAGGGCTCGCCCGAAGTGCCCAGGCTGCGGTCGCCGCCCAGGATGAAGTCCGGGTCGGCGCGCACCACGAATTCAGGGTTGATGCGCGGGAACGGCCCCAGCTGCGCGCCCACGATGTTGCGCATGCCCAGGCGCGCCAGGGTCTCGCCGATGAACGAGGACTCGCCTGCGGCAAAGGGGCCACGGTTGACCTCGAAATACACGGTCTGCCCGCGCAGCGCGGGGGCCATGCTGCGCTCCACCTCCTGCATGCGCGCCTCGATGGCGGCCCAGACCCGGTCGACACCCTGCCCGGGCGGCAGGTCCAGCAACTGGCCCACGGTGCGCAGCACGGCCTGCGCATCGGCATGGGTGCGCGGCTCCAGCGCCACGACCTTGAGGCCCAATGCCTGCAGCCGCGCCACCGAGCGCGAGGCCATGGACACCAGCACCAGATCGGGCTTGAGCGCGACGATGGCCTCGATGTTGGGATCGATTCCGCCGCCCATCACGGGCAGGGTCTTCACATGGGCCGGCCAGTTCGAATAGCGGTCCACGCCGACCAGGCGCTGGCAACCGCCCAGCGCGCACACGCTTTCGGTCAGCGAGGGCAGCAGGCTGACGATGCGCTGCGGCGGCTGTGGCAGCTCCACCGGAACGCCCCGCCCGTCCGTGACCCGGATGGCAGCCTGCGCCGCAGACAGCGCCAGTGCCAACGCCAGGCCCCACAGGGCGGGACGCCATGGCCTCACGGCTGCGGACCCTTGAGCGCCAACGGCAGGCCGGCGCACATCAGCGTGACGGTTTCGCAGCTTTGCGCCGCGCGCTGGTTGAGCACGCCCAGCGCATCGACGAAGGCCCTCACCTGCGATCCCAGCGGGATCACGCCCAGGCCGATCTCGTTGCCGACCAGGATCACCGGGCCGGGCGCGCCCTCCAAGGCGTCAAGAAAGGCCGCGCATTGGCCCGACCATCCACGCGCCAGTTCCTCGGAAGGCTGGGCCGGCATCATCCAGTTGGTCAGCCACAGCGTCAGGCAGTCCACCACCAGCAGGCGCTGCGGCGTGCTGTGCCGCGCAAGCATGGCGGCCAGGTCCAGCGGCTCCTCAAGCGTGGCCATGCCGGGCACGCGCTCGGCGCGGTCGCGCCGGTGGCGGGCGATGCGCTCGCGCATTTCGTCGTCCCAGGGCTGGCCGGTGGCGATCAGCGCGGCCTCGCGGTCCGGTGCGCCATCGAGCCAGGCGCGAGCCAGCAATTCGGCGCGGCGCGACTTGCCGCTTTTCTGGCCACCCACAATGAGCTGGCTGCGGGGAAGCGAAACGGTGGAGATGGGCTCGGTCATCACGCGGTCCCCGGGGGAATGTCGGCGCCCAGCAGCGCGGCCACGGCACGCGGCTGCGAGGCAAACCAGGCATGGAAATAGCTGGCATGCACGCTGCCGTGGCGGTACAGCGCCTCGCCCCGGTCGGGATGGGCGTCCTGTCCCGGACGGCTGCTGCGCCCGGCCTCGGTCATGGAAGTCTCCAGCCGGCTGTAGTGAAAGGTGTGGCCGCGCAGCAGGCCCCAGGGCGTGGGCAGCTGCAGCATGCCCAGTCCGGCCAGGCGCGGCTGCATGCAGGCATGGCCGGGCAACAGGCCCCAGAGGTCCGTGGTCCGGCCCGCGGTGTCGGTCAGTCGCTCGCACAGCGCCAGCATACCGCCGCACTCGGCCCAGACCGGACGGCCGCCAGCCACGTGGCCGGCGATGTCCCCGCGCAGCGCGGCATTGGCGGCCAGAGCATCCAGGTGCAGCTCGGGATAGCCCCCGGGCAGCCACAGCGCATCGCAATCCGGCAGGCGCTCGCCGGCCAGCGGCGAGAAAAACGCCAGCCGCGCGCCCATGGCACGCAGGCAGTCGAGGTTGGCCGCATAGATGAAGCTGAAGGCCGCGTCGCGCGCCACGGCCACGGTGCGGCCCGCCAGCCAGGGCTGCACCTGCTCGGTGCGTTCGGCAGGCAGCTCAAAATCCACGGACCAGTCCTGCCAGCTGGCGCCCTGCCCCGGCCCGGCCTGCCAGGGCAACTGGCCCAGCGGCGTAGCCTGCAGCGCATCGGCGGCCACGTCCAGGCGCACCAGCGCATCGTCCAGTTCATGTGCGGCGACCAGGCCCAGGTGTCTTTCGGGCAGCAGCGAGGCGGCGCCCTTGCCCTGCACGCGCGCCAGCGCGCCCAGCCACAGCGAGGGATCGCGCAGGCCGGCACGCAGCAGATCGGCATGGTGGGCGCTGCCCACGCGGTTGGCCAGCAGGCCGGCCCAGCGCAGGCCCGGCCGATAGTGCTGCAGGCCATGGGCCAGCGCGCCAAAGGTGCCGGCCATGCCCGAGGCGTCGATGACGGCCAGTACCGCCAGGCCCAGCCGCTCGGCCACATCGGCCGCGCAGGGCGTGCCGTCGAACAGCCCCATGACGCCTTCCACCAGGATGAGATCGGCCTCGCAGGCGGCTGCGTGCAGGCGTGCACGCATGTCGGACTCGCCCGTCATCCACAGGTCTACGCTGTGCACGGGCGCGCCGCTGGCCAGTTCATGCCAGTGCGGATCCAGGAAGTCGGGGCCGCACTTGAACACGCGCACGCGCCGGCCCTGGCGCGCATGCAGCCGCGCCAGCGCAGCCGTCAGCGTGGTCTTGCCCTGGCCCGAAGCCGTGGAAGTGATCAGCAGCGCCGGGCAGCGTGCCCCGCCCTGGCCAAGGTCAATGTTCATGTGTTCGCTCCGCGCGGCGCATTGTAGTGCGCGCCCGCACCGCGGCTGCAACCAATGCTTACGCAATACATCCCGCCGAAGCAGACGAGTCCTACAGATGGCGCTACGATTTTGTGAGACAGTCTGGCGCTCGCTCTCCAATACCCGAGCAAGGCGCTGACGTCAAGCCGTGTACGCCTGCCTGTTACCAGGTTTCCTCGGATACTTCCACGGAATGTGCTCACTTCGTTCGCACGTCCTACAATCTCAGCGTCTATGACCTCCCAGACTTCCCTCGACCACATTGCAGAGCGCGTGGAGCGCCTGCTGGTTCGCCACGAGGAACTGCAACGCACCAATGCGCTGCTCGCCGAGCAGGTGGCGGCCCTGACCCAGGAGCGTGATTCGCTGCGCTCGCGGCTCAACGCCGCCCGGGCCCGCGTCGATGCCCTGATCGAGCGCCTGCCCTCCAACCAGGGGGCCTGACCCCTTCGCAACCGCCGACGCCCCGAACGCCCATGAAGCAGATCGAAGTGCAAATCCTGCAGCAAAGCTATGTGCTGACCTGCCCCGATGGCCAGGAAGAGCGTCTGCTCGAAGCCGTGCGCCGTGTGGACACGGCCATGACCCGCATCCGCGACAGCGGCAAGGTCCGCTCCCGCGAGCGCGTGGCCGTGCTGTCCGCGCTGAACATGGCCTTCGACGTGCTGGACCGCGAAGCCCAGGAAAGCGCCATGGCCACGGCCCAGGCCGAGATGCAGTCCCTGCATGACGAGGCCGCTTCCCAGCACAACGCCCCATCCCAGCCGCCCGAGCCCAGCCCCGAGGAACTGGCCGAGCGTGCGCGCCAGCAGGCCCTTGCCGAGCAACTGGTGCTGCGCCTGGACCAGGCCCTGGAGGGCGATGCGCGGCTGATCTGAGCCTGGGCCGCCGCTGCCTTTCCTTGCCCCGCACGACAGCCTCTTCGGAGGCTGTTTTCATTGCATCGCCCATGTCAATGAAAAGCCCATGCCGTTCAAAGAACTTGATCGCGGGCCTGATCAACGGCCTTAGAATGGAGGCGTCTGCAAACCCGCCGGGCTTTATAGTTCCTTGGACCAATGCTCTATGAGCCAGGGCTTGGTACATTGCCATTCGAGCGTGATCGTCTCGCGTCAGATGAACCCAACGTCTGGCTGCCCTTGCCCCCCTGAACCCCGGTTCAGGATGACGGCCCGGTGGTCTTTGCAGACACCTGATTCCAACCCGGCGCACCTCCACGGTGCGCCGGGTTTTTTGTTGCCCGCCCCTCCACTACCGATCTGCCGCCGCATGCCTGATCTGCTGTTTCTCGAACTGGCCCTGCTGGGCCTGTGCTCCGGTTTCCTGGCCGGCCTGCTGGGAGTGGGCGGCGGCATGGTGCTTGTGCCGTTTCTGACCTACTTTCTCGACAAGCGTGGCGTCGGCCCGGACCTGTCCGTGAAGATGGCGATCGCCACGGCCATGGCCACCATCGTGTTCACCTCGATCTCCAGCCTGCGCGCCCACCACGGTCGCGGCGCCGTGCGCTGGGACATCGTGCGCAGCCTGGCGCCGGGCATCATCACGGGCGGGCTGCTGGCCAGCCTGGGAGTCTTCGCACTGCTGCGTGGCAAATACCTGGCGCTGTTCTTTGGCGTGTTCATCGGCTACATGGCGCTGCGCATGCTGCGCAGCAACAGCCAGCCCACGGCCACGCGCGCCCTGCCGGGGCCGCTGGGACTGTACGGTGCCGGCACGGGCCTGGGCTTCATCTCGGGGCTGGTGGGTGCGGGCGGGGCCTTCATCAGCGTGCCCTTCATGATGCGCTGCTCGGTGCCCATGCACATGGCCGTGGGCACCAGCGCGGCGCTGGGCTTTCCGATTGCCGTGGTGAATGCGGCAGGCCTGATCTTCACAGGCGCCGGTGATGCGGGACGCCCCGAATATTCGCTGGGCTACCTGTGGCTGCCGGCCCTGCTGACACTGGCCTGCTGCAGCGTGCTGACCGCGCCGCTGGGCGCGCGGGCCGCGCACCGGCTGCCCGTGGCCCAGCTCAAGCGGATCTTCGCCACGCTGCTGTTCGGCCTGGCGGCCTACATGCTCTGGAAGGGCTTGAGCGCGGGCAGCTGAGCGCTTGCCACCTGGGCCATTCTCTGCCGGTAGGCGATGGCGCCAATGCCGGCGCGCTGGGCCTGCAGGCATTCGCCGAATTGCTCGCGCGGCAGGCCCGGCGCGCACAGAAAGCCCTGGAAATAGTGGCCCTGCATGCGGTGGATGGCCGTCAGCTGCTCGTGCGTTTCCACGCCCTCGGCCACGATCTCCACGCCCAGCGCCAGACCCAGGCTGATGATGGCGCCAACGATGGCCTGGTCGCCCTCGTCGCTGGGCAGGCCGCGCACGAAGCTCTGGTCGATCTTGATCTTGGAGATGGGCAGCTTCTTCAGATAGGCCAGGTTGGAGTAGCCGGTGCCGAAGTCGTCGATGACCATGCCCACGCCCAGATCGGCGATCTGGCATACGCGCAGCGCCATGTCCTGTGCATCCTGCAGCAGGATGCTTTCGGTCAGCTCCAGCTCCAGCAGATGGGGTTCCAGGCCATAGCGGCGCAGCAGCTCGGTCACGCGCTCGACAAAGCCCGACTGGCGAAATTCCAGCGCCGAGACGTTGACCGACACCTTGATCGGCATGCCCTGCTTCTGCCAGCGCGCAGCCTCCTGCACCGCCTGCTCCATGACCCAGGCGCCCAGCGTGACGATGTAGCCCGACTCCTCGGCCAGCGGGATGAAGACACCGGGCGAGACCACGCCGAATTCGGGGTCGGTCCAGCGCAGCAGCGCCTCGGCCGCGACGATGCGGTCGCTGTCGATGTGCACCTGGGGCTGGAAGTACACGGCCATGCGGCCATGCTCCAGCGCCTGGCGCATGGCATGCTCCAGCTTCATGCGCGACAGCAGGCCCGCGCTCATTTGCGGCTGGTAGAAGCTGAAATGGCCCCGGCCCCGCTCCTTGACGCGGTACATGGCCGTGTCGGCCTGGCGGATCAGCTCGTCCAGCGTGAGGCCGTCGGCCGGGTACTGGGCCACGCCGATGCTGCACTGCACGGAAAAACCCAGGCCGTCGAGCAGGAAGGGCCGCTCCATCTCCTGCAGGATGCGCTTGGCCACCGCTGCAGCCAGCTCGGCGTTGCAGCCGTGCAGGTAGAGCACGAACTCGTCGCCGCCCAGGCGGCACAGGATGTCTACCGGCCGCATGCAGTCGCTCAGGCGCTGTGCGACCAGCTTGAGCACTCGGTCGCCGAACTGGTGGCCCAGCGAGTCGTTGATGATCTTGAAGCGGTCCAGGTCGATGAACAGGATGCTGAACACCGTGCCGCCTGCGCGTGCGGCCTCAATGGCCGCATCCACGCGCTCCGTGAGATTGAGCCGGTTGGGCAGGCCGGTGAGCGCGTCGCTGTAGGCCAGCTGTTCGATGCGCTGCTGTGCCACGCGCTGCTGGGTGAGGTCGCGCATGAAGCCGATGCTCTGCACCACGTCGCCCTGCGCATTGCGCAGCGGCACCCAGGACAGGCGCACGGCGCAGCGCGCACCGCCGGCCTGGCGCAACCACAGGTCGCCCTCCCAGAAGCCGCCTTGATGCCACTGTATGCGGGCCAGGTCGCCCAGCGTGTCGGATGGGTCTTCGGTGGCTTCGAACAGCGATTCCACCGTGCGGCCCTGCACGGGCATGCCGCCCAGCAAGCGTTCGCAGGCCGGGTTGGTGCGTGCCACGTCCATGTGGCCATCGGCGATGAAGATGCCGTCCAGGCTGGACTCGAAGACCCGCGCAGCCAGCTCCAGGCCCGCCTGGGTCTGGGCCTCGGCCGTGATGTCGCGGAAGGAGAAAATGCGCCCCATGGGCAGGCCCCGGCGCAGCTGGGGCACGGCGCGGCGCTCCAGGATGCGGCCGTCGCGCAGGTCCAGTACGTCGGACGCTTCCATCAGGGGCTGGGCCGACAGCAGCTTCAACTGCTGCGCGTAGGACTCGGCATCGCGCACCTGGCCGGCCAGGTGATCGAGGATGGCCGCGTCGTTGCGGCGCACCAGCAACGCCTCGGGAATGCCCCAGAGCGTGGCGAATCGGTGGTTGAAGGCGCGGATGCGGCCATCGGGATCGCACACCAGGATGGCGTCGGCGGCCGACTCCAGCGTGGCGCGCAACTCGCCCAGCAGACTTTCGAATTCGGCCTCGTGCAGCGCCTGCTCGCGCCGGTCCAGCATGCTGACCAGGAGCACCTCGCCGTCGAGCGCGCGCACGCGCATCTCCACGGGCGCCAGCTGGCCGTCGGCACGGCGCACCTCGGAAATGAACTGGGCGCCGGCCTGCCAGTTGAAAGGGTCGCTCCAGAACGCCTGCTGCTGCGGCGTGGCGGCCAGCACCTGCACGGGCAGTCCCACGGCGGCATCGGTCTCATAGCCGGTGACGGATTCGCTGGCGGCGTTGGCGCGCAGCACCTTCAGGCTGCGGGCATCGATCAGCCACAGCGCCTCCTGCAGTGCATCGAGCAGGCGGGGCCAGGCGCGGTTGAGCGCTTGCTTGTTCAAGACGCCACCTTCGGCGGATCCAATTCCACCGCCCGTTCAAAGTAATAGCAGACACGCCGGCGCGGCGACAGATAGTCCAGCGCGTCGCGCGGCAACTGCGCAGGAGCCACGCCCCGGCGTATGCCCAGCGCGGGAAACAGCTCCAGCGCCAGCACGGGCGCCTGGGCGGCCGGCACGCTGGCGTCATGGACCATCACCGAAGGCTTGAGCGGCCGTGATGCATTGACGGACATGACCATGGCATGGCGCCCATCGGTCAGCTCCACCACCGAGCCCGGCGGGAACACGCCCATCATGCGGATGAAGCCATTGAGCACGGGCGCGGCGAACTTGTCGCGCAGCCGGCTGAACAGCATGGACAGCGCCTCGTGCGGCGTGTGCGGCGTCTGCGCATCGCCGGGATTGCACAGGCGGTCATAGGTGTTGACCAGGGCCAGGATCTGGCCCGTGAGCTCCATGTCCTCGGCCACCAGGCTCAGCGGGAATCCCGTGCCGTCGGCCCATTCATGGTGCTGTGCGATGGCGGTGGTGACCTGGGCCGACAGGCCCATGCGCATGGCGATGGCCACCGATTCACCCACATGGCGCTCGTAGCGGTCGCGCAGCGCGTCGGGCACGGAAGACTCCAGGGCCAGGCCGTGCATGCCTTCGGCGCCGGCCACCGGCTTGCCGGCATCGTGCAGCAGCGCCGCCAGGCCCAGGTCGCGCAGCAGCGCAGCCTCCAGGCCCAGGGCCCGGCCCAGCAGCAGGCCGAGCACGGTCACGTTGACGGCATGCACGCTCTGGTTGCTGCCCACGCCATCGGACAGGAGGTGAATCGCCACGTCCTGCGGGCCGGCCAGTTCGGCCAGGCAGCCGTCGACCAGGGCTTCGGTGGGCATGCGCGCCTGCTCGGGCGCGCTGGCAAGGGTGGTTTCGATGGCCACATAGCCACGCTCCACCTTCTGAAAGCGCGCATTGCAGTCCTCCAGCCGGCCGCGCCAGTTGGGCACGGACAGCAGCAGCGGCGCTGCCGGTGCAGGTTCCTCGGCGGGTTCGGCTGCAGCGGCCGCCACAGCGGGCAGCGGCTGCGGCGGCGGAGTGCGCACCTCGGCCGGCCAGGCGTCGCTTTTGTGCGGAACGCAGCGCACCGCCTCCAGGCCCAGGGATTTCAGGGTCTGGATCTGTGCGCTGGAGGTGATCTTGAAGCTGCTGACCGGAAAGGGATGGTTCAGCCATCCAACATCGAGCTGGACAAACATGCCCGGACGGAGGTCTCGGATATCGATGAGGACGGAATGGTTCACGCGCGGCAACGGCCCCGAGGCTGAAGGAATCGGCAAATGTAAGCCGATGATTCGGGCATTATCTCCAGTTCTGAGGGCCTTGCAGGCAATCCGCGACCCTCAGGACCAAGTCTGTCCCCCGCTGTTGTTCATCGGCACCAGAGACTGGGCTTGTAGATCAGGTCCATCCACAGCGCCCATACGGCCACGCCCACCAGCATCAGGCCGGCCAGCCGCGTGCCCCATTCGGCACGCAGGCCGTTCAGGCGCTGGCGGCCCAGCCGCCACAGCCAGGGGCCGGCCACCAGCCACAGCCCGCTGCCCACGCCAAAGGCCGCCATGGCCGATGCGCCCTGCAAGGGGCCACCGCTGAGCGCGGCGACCAGCACGGCCGAATACAGCAGTCCGCAGGGCATGAGCGCCCAGGCATAGCCCGCCGCCAGCGTGCCGCCAGGGGCGGACACCCAGGGCTGCACGCGCCGCCAGGCGGCGCGGCCCGCAGACTCCAGCCAGGCGGGCTGGCGGGCCTGCACCATCATGGCCAGGCCCCAGGCCATCACGGCGACATGGGTCAGCGTCCAGAACGGCTGCAGCGCCGTGGTCTGGCTGGTGAGCCAGGACAGGCTTTCCATGGCCAGCGCCGAGGCAGCGCCCAGGCTGGCATAGCCGGCCAGCCGCCCGCTATGGAACAGCGCCGTGCGCAGCCACAGCCGGCTTTGCAGTCCATGGACGGCGACCACCTGCCCACCACCCTGTACCGTGCCCTGCCCCGCCCCGCCCGTGACCACGCCGCAGGGCGCGGCGCACATGGCAAGGCAATGGGGCCCGCCGACGAGCCCCATGATCAAAGCGGTCCAGAGCAGCGACAACAGCATGGGGCCTAGATGATCCTCGAAAACCGCGCCCGGTTCTTGTCGGCCTGCAGATATCGGTCAAACAGCATGGCCACGCCACGCACGAAGTACCAGCCCATGGGCGTGACCTGGAATCCCTCGTCGCTGATCTGCACCAGCCCCTTGGCCTGCAGGTCCTGAAGCGCCGCCAGCTCGGGGGCGAAGTACTCGCGAAAGCCCAGCAGCCAGGCCTGCTCCATGGGCTCGAACAGCACGGCGCCCTGGCACATGATGGCCATGATGACGGCGCGCCGCACCAGATCATCGCGCGACAGTGCCAGGCCGCGCACCACGGGCAGGTGGCCGGCGTCGATGGCGTCGTAGTACTCCTCCAGCGTCTTGGCGTTCTGGCTGTAGCTGGCCCCCACCTTGCCGATGGCCGACACGCCCAGCGCAATCAGGTCGCAGTCGGGCTGGGTGCTGTAGCCCTGGAAGTTGCGATGCAGCCGGCCCTGGCGCTTGGCCACGGCCAGCGCGTCCTCGGGCAAGGCGAAGTGGTCCATGCCGACGTAGACATAGCCGCCGTCCATGAAGGCCGCGATGGAGCGCGAGAGCATGGCCAGCTTGTCGGCGCCCTGGGGCAGGTCCTCGGCCGCGATGCGCCGCTGCGGCTTGAAGCGCTCGGGCAGGTGGGCATAGGCATAGAGCGCGATGCGGTCGGGCCGCAGCGCATTGACCTGGGCCAGCGTGCGCTCGAAGGACTCGGGCGTCTGCTTGGGCAGGCCGTAGATCAGGTCCACGTTGATGGAGGCAAAGCCCAGCTGCCGTGCCGCTGCCACCAGCGCGAACACCTGCTCGGCCGGCTGCACGCGGTGCACGGCGATCTGCACCTGTTCGTCGAAGTCCTGCACGCCGAAGCTCAGGCGGTTGAAGCCCAGTTCCTTGAGCACGGCCAGGCGTTCGACGCTGACGGTGCGCGGATCGACCTCGATGGAGTATTCGCCGCCCGGCTCCAGCTTGAAATGCTCGCGCAGCAGGGCAATCAGCGTGCGCAGTTCATCGTCCGAGAAGAAGGTGGGCGTGCCGCCGCCCAGGTGCAGCTGGCTGACGGCCTGGCCCTTGCCGCAATGGGCCGTGTGCAAGGCCATCTCGCGCGCCAGGTAGTCCAGGTAGACGGCCGCGCGATCGTGGTGGCGCGTCACGATCTTGTTGCAGGCGCAGTAGTAGCACAGCGACTCGCAGAACGGCACATGCACATACAGCGACAAAGGCATGGCCCGCGCTGCGGTACTCGATTTGCGGTGCTCAAGTGCCAGGATATAGTCTTCAGCACCGAAAGCCTCCACGAAACGATCGGCCGTGGGGAACGAGGTGTATCGGGGCCCCGGTACGTCGAAGCGACGCAGCAGCTCTGGGGTGACAGCGGTCATGGGTTTTTTCCTCTAATGTCGTCCACTGTGCCGCAGCCCATTGGCCGCGTCCTTGACTCATATCAAGAGTTGTTCGCGGCAGTGCTGCGACAATTTGATCCAACTCATCGCCATCCACGAGGTCACCGCCGGCGCACTGCTGCGCCGCTGATGTTTACTCCATGAACCTTCAGACCATCAAAGCATCCTGTTCCAATTGCAACCTGCGCGAGCTGTGCATGCCCATGGGCCTGGATGCCGAGCAGATGCAGCGCATCGACGACATCGTGGCCACGCGCCGCAAGGTCAAGCGCGGCGGCCTGCTGTTTCGCAACGGTGAGTCCTTCACCTCGCTGTATGCCATCCGCACGGGCTTCTTCAAGACCTGCGTGGCCACCGAGGACGGGCGCGACCAGGTCACGGGCTTTCAGATGGCCGGCGAGATCATCGGCCTGGATGGCATCGTCAACGACCACCACACCTGCGATGCGGTCGCGCTGGAAGACGCCGAGGTCTGCGTCATGCCCTTCGACAAGCTGGAGGACCTGTCGCGCGAGGTCACGGCCCTGCAAAACCATGTGCACAAGGTCATGAGCCGCGAGATCGTGCGCGAGCATGGCGTGATGCTGCTGCTGGGCAGCATGCGTGCCGAGGAGCGCCTGGCCGCCTTCGTGCTCAACCTGGTGCAGCGCCTGCACGCCCGGGGCTTTTCCAAGTCGGAACTGGTGCTGCGCATGACGCGCGAGGAAATCGGCAGCTACCTTGGCCTGAAGCTGGAGACGGTGAGCCGCACCTTCTCGAAGTTTGCCGAGGAAAACATCATCGAGGTGCGCCAGCGCCATCTGCGCATCCTGGACACGGACGCGCTCAAGCGCATCGTCAACAGCCAGCAGTGCCAGTGAGGCCGCAAGGCCCCGCCCCTCGGCAATGAACAAGGCCCGCTGTCGCGGGCCTTGTTCATTGCCATTGCAGTGCACGCAGGTTCAATCGCGCCCCAGGCCCTGCATGGCCAGATTTGGGTCCGGCTCGGAGACCACGCCGTCGTTGAGATCGTGCGTGGAGCGTCCCAGCATGGTGGTCATGAGGCTGGACAGCATGGTCACGCCCCAGAAGGCGAAGAAAGCCAGCGTGTAGATTCCCTGCCGCGACCAGCCCAGGTCGCCGAGCCAGTGCAGCTCCAGCGGGTCCACGAAGGCGAATACCAGCATCTCCATCACGGCGGCGGCCAGAAAGGCCGGCCAGGCAATCCACATCCAGCGTTGGGCCAACATCAGCGATCTCCTTGAGCTGTCGAGGGGTGGCTTTCATTGTGCGCGCCGCCCGCGCACCGTGCCAAGCCCTGCGCACCCTGCACTGCCTGTAGGAAACCCTTGGCCCTCGCGCATGCTGGAGATGCCATCCACCATGCAAAAAGGCCGCGACTGCGGCCTTGTGCACGGCATTTTCCTGCCTTCAGCGGTCCGTGGGATGGTCCTGCGCGGGCGTGGCCGCGTGGTTGCGGCCGGTGACCGCGGGCGCCAGGCTCTTGGGCACTTCGCGCACGCCATCGGCACGCTCGTTGATGGTGATGCCATTGCGGTAATAGTCAGGATCAATCACGGGATCGGCGCCATTGATCGCAATGACGGCCGTGACCACGCCAGCCACCACGACGGCGGCCGGGCCGGCCACCACGAGCCAGACATGGGCGAACTTCCACCAGGGCTTGCCGGCGTCCGGATGCGAAGGGGCCGTGGCGGGCGCGGAGACTGCGGGACTGGAAGACATGGATAACCTCTTTCTTTCAAACAGCCGGCGCAGCCTGGGCGGTGCCGGCCAGACATATCACCGGGGCACCAGGAAGACGGCCTTTTCGGACGCGCGTCCCGCGCCTGAATGCACGGCATCGATATCGAAGAATACGGTGTGCGAGCCCGGCTCGGCGGAACCGTAGGGAATCTGCAGCCGCGCCGCAATGCCGCGCGTCTCGGCCGGGCCGACCTCGACCTCCTGCTCGGACGCCAGCTCCAGCCCGTCGAGGCCATGGGCGCTGATGCGGTAGCGCTGGGCCTGCTCGGTGGCATTCATGATCTGCAGGCGGTAGACATTTTCCAGCTTGCCGCCCGCGACGATGCGCGACAGCGACGCCCGGTCGCGTATCACGTCGACCTTGACCGACTGGCGCAGCGCCAGGCTCACGATCATGGCCATGCTCAGGCCGATCAGCACGGCCGAGTAGACCAGCACGCGCGGACGGAAGATGCGGCGCAGCACCTGGGCCCGCCGCCACAGGCCGGCCATGGCGTTCTGCGTGGTCAGCCGGATGAGGCCGCGCGGATACTCCATCTTGTCCATGATGGAATTGCAGGCGTCTATGCACAGACCGCAGCCTATGCATTCGTACTGCAGGCCGTTGCGGATGTCGATGCCCACGGGGCAGACCTGCACGCACATCTTGCAGTCGATACAGTCGCCCAAGCCCTGGGCCTTGTAGTCCACCTTCTTGGTGCGCGGCGCGCGCGGCTCGCCCCGGCCCGTGTCGTAGCTGACGATCATGGTGTCGCGGTCGAACATGGCGCTCTGAAAGCGCGCATAGGGGCACATGTACTTGCAGACCTGCTCGCGCATGTAGCCGGCGTTGCCATAGGTGGCGAAGCCGTAGAACAGCACCCAGAAGACCTGCCAGCTGCCCTGCAGCGCCAGCAGCTCGCCGCCCAGCTCGCGGATGGGCACGAAGTAGCCCACGAAGGTGAAGCCGGTCCACAGGGCAATGGCAATCCACAGCAACTGCTTGAGCGACTTCTTCCAGAGCTTTTCAAAGGTCCAGCCGTTCTTGTCCAGGCGCATGCGCGCGCTGCGGTCGCCCTCGACCTTGCGCTCCACCCACATGAAGATTTCGGTGTAGACCGTCTGCGGGCAGGAAAAGCCGCACCACAGGCGACCGGCCACGGCCGTGAACAGGAACAGCGCCAGCGCCGAAATGATCAGCAGGCCCGCCAGGTAGATGAAATCCTGCGGGTACAGCACCAGCCCGAACAGGTAAAAGCGCCGCGCCCCCAGGTCGAACAGCACCATCTGGCGCTGCCCCCATTCCAGCCAGGGCAGGCCATAGAAAACCAGTTGGGTGAGAAACACCAGAGCCCATCGCCAGCGTGCGAAGACACCGCTGATGGAGCGCGGGTAGACCTTCTTCTCGGACTCGAACATCGACACCAGCTGGCCCGGGTCCGGGTCGGCAGGCGTGATCGGAATGACTTTGCGGGGAGGCTTCCCGGCATCATCCCCGTTCTCGGGCTTCATGGTGGGTTCCTTGGTTTTTTGGAATATCTGAAAACTCAAAAGGCAAAAAGGCGGCGCCGCAGCGCCGCCCCCTGTCCTTATTGACGGACTGCGCCGTCTTTGTGCGACATGCCCCAGACATAGGAGGCAAGCACCGCGATCTGCGCCTCGGTCAGCTTGTCCTTCTGGGCAGGCATCTCGTTGTGCTTGCCGTTGTTGATCATGGCCGTGATGGCGGCCTCGCCCCAGCCGTGCAGCCAGATGTCATCGGTCAGGTTGGGCGCGCCCAGGGCCTGGTTGCCCTTGCCGTCCATGCCATGGCAGGCGGCGCAGGCCGTGAACTTGGACTTGCCCAGCGAAGCCTTGAGCGAGTCGTGCGGGCTGCCCGACAGGCTCAGCACATAGTGCGAGAGGTTGCGCACATCGTCGGGCGTGCCGACGGCAGCGGCCATGGGCGGCATGATGCCGATGCGGCCCGCCGTGATGGTTTCCCTGATCTTGTCGGGCGTGCCGCCATGCAGCCAGTCGCCATCGGTCAGGTTGGGGAAGCTCTTGCCGCCGCGTGCATCCGAGCCGTGGCACTGCGCGCAGTTGTTCATGAACAGGCGCTCGCCGATGGCCATGGCCTGGGGGTCCTTGGCCATGTCTTCGGTGCTCATGCTCGTGAACTTGGCGTACAGCGGCTCCAGGTCCGCGCGGGCCTTGGCCATCTCGTTTTCATAGGCGCCCAGCTGCGTCCAGCCCAGCTTGCCCGCGAACGAGCCCAGGCCCGGATAGGCCGCCAGGTAGGCGAAGCCGAACACCGAGGTGATGATGAACAGCCACATCCACCACTTGGGCATGGGGTTGTTCAGCTCGCGCAGGTCCTCGTCCCAGACGTGGCCCGTGGTGTTGTCGGCCGAGGGGACCACCTTCTTGCGTGCGGTGAGATACAGCAGCAGCAGGCAGCCGATGATGCCGCCCAGCGTGATCGCCGTGACATAGATCGACCAGAAGTTGTTTACGAAATCGCTCATGGGAAGTTCTCGTTCTGGTGGAGGGACTCAGTCTTGCTCGAACGGCAGCTGGGCGGCCTCTTCGAAACGGGCCTGGTTGCGGCGGGCGAACGCCCACCACCAGATACCGATGAAGCAGGCCAGAGAGGCCAGCGTGGCCACGATGCGCATGGTGGTGATGTCCATGTCGCTCTCCTTTACTTGACCGAACGGCCCAGCACCTGCAGGTAGGCGATGACGGCGTCCATTTCCGTCTTGCCCTTGACCTGCTCGGCGGCGCCGCTGATTTCCTCGTCGCTGTAGGGCACGCCCACCTTGCGCAGCGCGCTCATGTGCTGGGCGACCACGGTGTCATCCACCTTGTTCTTCTCCAGCCAGGAGTAGGCAGGCATGTTGGACTCGGGCACCACGTCGCGCGGGTTGTTCAGGTGGATGCGGTGCCATTCGTCGCTGTACTTGCCGCCCACGCGGTGCAGGTCGGGACCCGTGCGCTTGGAACCCCATTGGAAGGGGTGGTCGTAGACGAACTCGCCCGCCACCGAGTAGTGGCCGTAGCGCATGGTCTCGGCGCGGAAGGGGCGGATCATCTGCGAGTGGCAGTTGTAGCAGCCCTCGCGCAGATAGACGTCGCGGCCCATCAGCTGCAGCGGCGTGTAGGGCTTGAGGCCCGCCACCGCTTCCGTGGTCGACTTCTGGAAGAACAGCGGAACGATTTCCACCAGGCCGCCGACGGCGACCACCAGCAGGGTCAGCACGATCAGCAGGAAATTGTTGGTTTCCACCTTCTCGTGGGAAAAGCTCTTGGGAGCGCTATGGTTGTGATCGGACATGAGTAATGCTCCTAGACGCTCAGGCGTGGGCCACGACGGCAGGCACGGCCACCTTCACGGAACGGCCGGAGATCGCGGTCTTCCAGGTGTTCCACAGCATGACCAGCATGCCGCCCAGGTACAGCAGGCCACCGGCCACGCGGATCACGTAGAACGGATAGCTGGCCTTGACGCTTTCGACGAAGGTGTAGGTCAGCGTGCCATCGGGATTGACGGCGCGCCACATCAGGCCCTGCATCACACCGGCGATCCACATCGCGGCGATGTACAGCACGATGCCGATGGTGGCCATCCAGAAGTGCAGCTCGATGGCGCCCACCGAGTGCATCTTGGTCTTGCCGAACAGGCGCGGGATCAGGTAGTACAGCGAGCCCATGGTGATCAGGCCCACCCAGCCCAGGGCGCCCGAGTGAACGTGGCCCACGGTCCAGTCCGTGTAGTGCGACAGCGCGTTGACGGTCTTGATGGACATCATCGGACCTTCGAACGTGGACATGCCGTAGAACGACAGCGACACGATCAGGAAGCGCAGGATGGGGTCGTCGCGCAGCTTGTGCCATGCGCCCGACAGCGTCATCACGCCGTTGATCATGCCGCCCCAGCTGGGAGCCAGCAGGATCAGCGAGAACACCATGCCCACGGACTGCGTCCAGTCGGGCAGCGCGGTGTAGTGCAGGTGGTGAGGACCCGCCCACATGTAGGTGAAGATCAGCGCCCAGAAGTGGACGATGGACAGGCGGTAGCTGTAGACCGGACGGCCAGCCTGCTTGGGAATGAAGTAATACATCATGCCCAGGAAGCCTGCGGTCAGGAAGAAGCCCACGGCGTTATGGCCGTACCACCACTGCACCATGGCATCCTGCACGCCGGCGTAGGCCGAGTAGCTCTTCATCCAGCCGGCCGGAATGGCCGCGCTGTTGACGATGTGCAGCAGCGCCACGGCGATGATGAAGGCGCCGAAGAACCAGTTGGCCACATAGATGTGACGGACCTTGCGGATGCCGATGGTTCCGAAGAACACGATGGCATACGAGACCCAGGTCACGGCGATCAGCAGGTCGATCGGCCACTCCAGCTCGGCGTACTCCTTGCCCTGTGTGTAGCCCAGCGGCAGGCTGATCGCGGCGGCGAGAATGACGATCTGCCAGCCCCAGAAGGTCAGGCTGGCCAGCTTGGGCATGAACAGCCGCGTCTGGCAGGTGCGCTGCACCACGTAGTAGCTGGTTGCGAACAGCGCCGATCCGCCAAAGGCAAAGATCACGGCGTTCGTGTGCAGCGGACGCAGGCGTCCGTAGCTCAGCCATGGAATGCCGAAGTTGAGTTCCGGCCAGGCCAGCTGCGAGGCGATCAACACCCCGACAGCCATGCCCACCACTCCCCAGACGACGGCCATGATAGAGAACTGCCTTACGACGGTATCGTCGTAATAGACAGCGTTGTTATTTGAACTATCCATCGTGCACCCCTTAGATTGCTATCAAAGTGTTACTTTCTTCGCTGTCGGGCGTGTTGACCCACGTCAATCGTCCCGAAGAATGCGTTCGCCCTCTTGTTCCACGCTCTCGAATTGCCCGCGATAGACGGCCCACCACAGGGCCGCGAGGATGGCGAGCACAAGCACCACCGACAGCGGGATCAGTAAATAGAGAATGTCCATAGTCAGAACCTCCCCACCGTTGCGGTGGAGCCCGTCGGCATGGTGACGGACGCTGCGGGCGCAGCAGGCGTGCCCGTGTGATTCGTCAAGGCCAGTGGAAGGCTGCGCGCAAGGCGCGCGGCGTTGAGCACCACCAGCAGCGAACTCAGTGCCATTCCCAGGCCGGCCACCCAGGCAGGCATGAAGCCCGCCAGGGCCAGTGGAATCGACACCGCGTTGTAAGCGGCAGCCCAGGCCATGTTCTGGCGCACCACCTGCAGTGTGCGGCGCGACAACAGACATGCCTGGAGCACCAGTTCCAGGCTGTCGCCCAGAACAACGAAATCTGCGCGCGATTGTGCCAGCGGCACTGCTCTACCAAAAGCAAAAGAGACATGCGCTCCAGCTAAAACTGGGCCGTCGTTGAGGCCGTCGCCCACCATGGCCACATGGTGGCCGGCTGCCTGCGCCTGCTGCAGCCGCTCCAGCTTGTCCTGCGGGCTGCAGCCGCCGTGGGCCTGGGTGATGCCCACGCGCGCCGCCATGGCGCGTGCGGCGTCCTCGCGGTCGCCGGACAGCAGCATCACGGCGATGCCCTGCTTCCCGAGCGCCTGCACGACGGCGGCGGCTTCGGGCCGCACGTCCTCGCTGAGTACAAAGCGCGCCAGCGTATGCCAGCCCTGTTCGGTCTGCTCGGCCAGCAACACGCCCTGCACGGGCTGCTCGCCCGCCACGCCCGCATGCAGGGCCGATCCCAGGCGCAGATGGCGGCGTCCGCCCGGGCCCTGCACCCAGGCGTCCAGGCCCAGGCCTGCCACTTCCTGCATGGTGTCCAGCTTCCAGTGCGTCGCGGCATGGGCGCCGGCCTGCGCGATGGCGCGCGAGGCCGGGTGCATGGACTGGCGCGCCAGCAGCGCCGCCAGCGCCAGCACCTCGTCGGCATCCTCGCCGCGCGCAGGCTCGAACGAGGACAGCGCCAGGCCGTCGCGTGTGAGCGTGCCGGTCTTGTCGAACACCAGGGTGTCCACGGCGGCCAGCGCTTCCAGGCCCTGCAGGTTGCGCACCAGCACGCCGCTGCGCGCCAGCGTGCCGGCGGCCGTGAGCATGGCCACGGGCGTGGCCAGCGACAGCGCGCAGGGGCAGGTGACGATGAGCACGGCCACGGCCACCATCATGGCCTTGCCGGGATCGGTGGGCCACCACCAGATGGCAGCGCCCAGCGCGGCCAGCAGCACCACGACCAGGAAGGGCCGCGCCACCTTGTCGGCCAGCTGGGCCAGGCGCGGCTTTTGCAGCGAGGCGCTTTCCATGAGACCCACGATCTGGGCAAAGCGCGTGTCGGCCCCCACGCCGTCCACGCGCACATCGACCACGGCGTCCAGGTTGTAGCTGCCGGCCGTGACGCTGTCGCCCTCGGCACGCAGCACGGGCGTGGACTCGCCCGTGAGCAGGGCCTCGTCGGCATGGGTGCGGCCGCGCACGATGGTGCCGTCGGCCGGGAAGGCCTCGCCGCTGAGCACGCGCACCAGGTCGCCGGCACGCAGGCGGCGCGTGGCCACGCGCTCGAAATGGCCGGCCGCGTTCTCGCGCAGCACGGCATCGGGCAGGCGATTCATCACGGCTTCCAGCGCGCCGGCCGTGCGGTCGCGCAGCCGCAGCTCCAGCCAGCGGCCGGACAGCAGGAAGAAGACGAACATGGTCAGCGAGTCGTAGAAGACTTCCTCGCCGAAGGGCCCCGAAGGATCGAAGGTGCCCAGCGAGCTGATCACGAAGGTGATCAGCATGCCCAGCGCCACGGGCAGATCCATGCTCACGCGGCGCTGGCGTATGTCGCGCAGCGCGCTGGAGAAAAAGGGTCCGCAGCAAAACAGCACCACGGGCAGCGAGATGACCCAGGAGGCCCAGCGCAGCAGCGTCTCCATCTCCTGCGACAGGTCGCCGGGGCGGGCCACGTAGGCGGGCCACGCATACATCATCACCTGCATCATGCAAAAGCCGGCCACCAGCCAGCGCCACAGCGCACGGCGGCTTTCGGCCTGGCGGCGCTCGCGCGCAAAGGCATCGCGCGCAGGAAGCGCCTGGTAGCCGGCGCGCCGCACGGCCTCCATCCACTGGGATGGAAGCACCTGCTCGTGGCGCCAGGTGACTCGCGCGCGGCGCGTGGCTGCGCTGACTTCGGCCTTCTCCACCCCGGGCACGGCCCGCAGCGCATCCTCGATGGTCAGCGCGCATGCGGCACAGTGCATGCCCTCCAGAACGACGTGCGAATCCCAGGCAGGGAAATCGGTGGGTTCTTTGGAAGGGTCGGCGGGAGTTGCGGGGCCTGCGGGCCGTCCGAACGAACTCCACTCCTGCGGATCATCAAGCAGCCGGGCCGTGGCCTGCTGCGAGGGCGAGAGACCTGAATCAGGCGCCGCCACCGCCGCCTCGCTGGATGGGGCTGCAATGGTGTGGGGCATGGTTCTTAGCGTAATCGGGGGGCATGATAAGCGTATTGACATTAATCAACCGTTAACTCATGGTTGGGTCTATGCTGACTTCGTCCCACCCATCAGCACACACGAAAGGAGCACGCATGTACAACCGCATCCTGATCGCCACCGACGGTTCCGAGCTTTCCGACAAGGCCGTGGACAGCGGCCTGGGCCTTGCCGCCTTGTGCGGCGCCAGCGTGATCGTCGTCAAGGTGGTCCAGCACTATCCGCGCAGCTATTTCGAAGGCGGCGAAACCGTGGATCTCAAGCAGATCGAACGCATCGAAGGCCAGTGGACGGCCAACGCGCAGACCGTGCTGGATGCCATCCACGCCAAGGGCCAGGCGCTCAAGGTCCACGTGACCACGGAGATCGTCAAGTCCGACCTGGTGGCCGAAAGCGTGATCGACGTGGCCAAGCGCCGCGACTGCGACCTCATCGTCATGGCCTCGCACGGCCGCAAGGGCCTGCAGCGCCTGCTGCTGGGCAGCGAGACGCAGCACGTGCTCACGCACACCCACATTCCCGTGCTGGTACTGCGCTGAAGGGTAGCGGCAGCTTCGGCTTTCGCTGCACAAAAAAAGGCATCGGCGGCGCCGATGCCTTTTGCTTTTTCAATCAGGCCAGGGCGCGACCCGCGCCTTGGCGACCACTCAGGCGAACAACTGCTTGTGCTGGTCGCGCAGGAGATTCTTCTGCACCTTGCCCATGGTGTTGCGCGGCAGCTCCTGCACCACGAAGCAGCGCTTGGGAATCTTGAAATTGGCCAGCTGGCCCTTGAGCGCATCGACCACCGCCTGGGGCTCGAGCGAAGCGCCAGGACGCGGCACCACCACCACCACGCCCACCTCGCCGAAGTCGGGGTGCGGCACGCCGACCAGGGCGCTTTCGGCCACGCCGGGCAGCTCGTTGATGAAGCCTTCGATCTCGGCCGGATAGACGTTGTAGCCGCCCGAGATGATCAGGTCCTTGCTGCGGCCCACGATGCTGACATAGCCCCGCTCGTCGAGCTTGCCCACGTCGCCCGTGCGGAACCAGCCATCGGCCGTGAACTCCTCGGCCGTCTTCTCGGGCATGCGCCAGTAGCCCTTGAACACATTGGGGCCGCGCACCTGGATGTTGCCGATCTCGCCCACGGCCACGGGCTGGCCTGCGTCGTCCACGATGCGCACGCCCACACCGGGCAGCGCAAAGCCCACGGTGCCGGCGCGGCGCTCGGACTGGCCACCGTTGCGGCCATCGGCACGGTAGGGGTTGGAGGTCAGCATGATGGTCTCGCTCATGCCGTAGCGCTCCAGGATGACGTGGCCGGTGCGCTCCTGCCAGTCGCGGTGCGTCTCCACCAGCATGGGTGCCGAGCCCGAGATGAACAGCCGCATGTGGGCCGCCGCCTCGCGCGTGAGCCGCGCATCGGCCAGCATGCGCACGTAGAGCGTGGGCACGCCCATGAAGACGGTGGCGTCACGCATGCGCGAGATCACCGTGCCGGGTTCGAACCTGGCCAGCCAGATCATGGGACTGCCGTTGAGCAGCGCGCCATGGATGGCCACGAACAGGCCATGCACATGGAAGATGGGCAGCGCGTGGATGAGCACGTCGCCGTCCTGCCAGCCCCAGTAGTCCTTGAGGGTCTCGGCGTTGGACAGCATGTTGCCGTGCGTGAGCATCGCCCCCTTGCTGCGGCCCGTGGTGCCGCTGGTGTAGAGGATGGCGGCCAGATCGTCCTCGCCGCGCTCCACCACCTCATGCTCGTCGCCATGGTGGGCGGCGCGCTCCAGCAGCGTGCCGCTGCGGTCGTCGCCCAGGGTGTAGACATGGGCCACGCCCGAGGTGAAGGCGATCTTGGACACCCAGCCGAAATTGGCCGGCGTGCAGACCACGACGGCGGGCTCGGCATTGCCCACGAAGTACTCGATCTCGGCGGCCTGGTAGGCGGTGTTCAGCGGCAGAAAGACATGGCCGCTGCGCAGCGTGGCCAGGTAGAGCATCAGCGCTTCCACCGATTTGTCCACCTGCACGGCGATGCGGCTGGCGGGCGGCAGCTGCAGCGACTGCAGCAGGTTGGCCATGCGCGCGCTGCCACGGTCCAGGTCGGCCCAGCTGTAGAACAGGCTGGCGCCGTCAGCGCCTATGGCCTCTACGGCCCACTTTTGCAGATCCTGGGGAAAGGCGGCGCGCAAGGCAGCGAACAGATTGCGGTTGGTCATGGCTGTGAAGAAGAAGGAAGAATCCGCTGGGGACCGGGAAATCTCAGGCACGTTCATGGATTGGCGAAGGCGGCGCCACGGACAGCTCGCGCAGGATGCGCTCGCGGTCCGCGTCCAGCGCGGGCGGCTGCCTGCGCACCAGGGGCTGGCCGAGCGAGGCCTGCAAGGGATTGCCCGCCACGCGCAGCGTCTGGCCGCTGGGGGTCTGCACCTGGGCCAGCATGCCGCGCTCGCGCACCTGGGGGTGCTCGACGATGTCGGCCACGCTGTTGTACTCCCCCGCCGGGATGCCATTATCAGTGAGCAACCCCAGCCAATGCGCCCTGGGACTGTCCCGCAGGCGCGCCTGCAGCGCGGCCTTGAGCTCGGCCTGGTGCTCGCAGCGCAGGGCATTGCCGGCAAAGCGCGCGTCCTCGGCCAGTTCGGGCAATTGCAGCAGGCCGCAGAGCTTGCGAAACAGCGCATCGCTGCCCACGGCGATGACGAACCAGCCGTCCTGCGCCGCGAACACATCGAAGGGCGCCATGGAGGGATGCCGCGTGCCGATTGGCCCCGGCACGCTGCCCAGCGCGCCCAGGCGGGCCACGGGGTTCTCCAGCAAGGCCACCTGGCAGTCGAGCATGGAGACATCGACGCGCTCGCCCTGCCCCGTGCGCGAGCGGCGCATCAAGGCCGCCTGTGTGCCGATGACCGCGTACAGGCCCGCGCCCAGGTCGCCGATGGACACGCCCACGCGGCAGGGCCCGACGTCCGGGTGGCCGGTCACGCTCATCATGCCGCTCATGGCCTGCACCACCATGTCGTAGGCGGGAAAGCCGCTGTAGGGACCCGTCTGGCCAAAGCCAGAGACCGAGGTCATCACCAGCCGGGGATGGCGTGCATGCAGGGTCTCCCAGCCATAGCCGAGCTTGTCCATGGTGCCGGGGCGAAAGTTCTCGACCAGCACATCGGCGCCTTGCAGCAGGCGCTCGAAGACCTCGCGATCCTGGGGCTGCTTGAGGTCCAGCGCAATCGACTCCTTGTTGCGATTGACCGAGAGGAAATAGGCCGAGCCCCCGTCCACGAACGGCCCGATGCCGCGCGCATCGTCGCCCGTGCCGGGCTGCTCCACCTTGATCACGCGCGCGCCCAGGTCGGCCAGCATCTGCGTGCACATGGGGCCGGCCAGCACGCGCGTGAGGTCGATGACAGTAAGGCCTTGCAGCGGCAGGCCCGTGGCTTGTTCATTCATAGGGATTTCCATATCGTTATCTATTGCTTGACGCGACACCCACAACCCATGGGACCGGCGGGGCCCAAGTCCAGGACACCGAGGAAGGGCCGCCCCCCGCACCGAGGGTGTCGTCGCCCCCGCGAAGCGAGAGGGGGAAGGCGCGTGGCGCCTCAGGGGGGGTCTCACTGCAGCCCGGCGCCGGAACGCTGGGTCAGGGCCTTGGACTCCTGCCCTTCCTTGAGGGCCCAGGCACGGAATTCCTCTAGGGATGCCGAGGGCGCGGCCAGATTGCCCTGCTTGGCCAGCCTGGCCTTCACATCGGGGTCTTCCAGCGCCTTGGTGCTGGCATCGAACAGCTTCTTCGCCACGTCCTCGGGCAGACCCGCCGGGGCGAACAGGCCGAACCAGAACGTGTAGTCAAAGCCCGGCACGCCGGACTCCTTCATGCCCGGCAGATCGGGGAACAGCGGCGAGCGTTCGGCCGTGCTCACGGCCAGCATGCGCAGCTTGCCCGCCTGGGCCAGCGGCAGCACCGAGGGCGGCGTGCCGAAGGTCAGGTCCACATCGCCAGCGGCCACGGCCTGTATCGATGGCGCCCCGCCCTTGAACGGCACATGCAGCATGCGCAGGCCGCCGCTGGCGCCCGCGAACGACAGCGTGGCCAGGTGCGTGATCACGCCTGCGCCCGAGGAGGAATAGCTGAGCTTGTCGGGCTGGCTGCGCGCCAGCGCCACCAGATCGCCCACGCTCTGGCCCGGAAAATCCTTGCGCACGGCCAGCAGCATGGGGGCCGAACTCCAGCGCGTGATGCCCGTGAAATTGCGCGCGCCCTCATAGCGAGCGCTCTTGTAGAGCAGCTGGTCCGAGCCATAGATGTTGGCGCTGCCCAGCAGCAGCGTGTAGCCGTCGGGCGCTGCACGCGCCACATGCTCGGACGCCAGCGTGGTGCCGGCGCCCGGGCGGTTGTCCACCAGCAGGGGCTGGCCCAGGATCTTGCCGACCTTGTCGGCCACGATGCGCGCCACCGCGTCGGCACCGCCGCCGGGCGGAAATCCCACGACCAGCGTGACGGGCCGGGCGGGATAGGACTGGGCCATCGCGCCACCGGCCAATCCGGCCAGCAGCAACGACAGTGCAAAACGCTTGAACATGGCTTGTCTCCTCTTTATTGATACCCCCTGAGTCGCTGCGCGCCTTCCCCCAAAGGGGGACGACACCCTCGGTGCGGGAGCGGTCCTTCCTCGGTGTCCCCGGGTTGGGCCGCGCCGGTTCCGTGGGCTGTGGGCGGTAGGCAGCACCACGGGCAATCTGCGTGTATGCGGGAGGATGCGGTTCAGCGCCCCTTGAACTCCGGGCTGCGTTTCTCGCGCCAGGCCCGGCCGCCCTCCTGCAGGTCTTCGGAGGCGATGCTGCGCTGCACCTCGCG
The DNA here is from genome assembly GCF_050907895.1 of Delftia sp. 11MD. Lineage (NCBI taxonomy): Bacteria > Pseudomonadati > Pseudomonadota > Betaproteobacteria > Burkholderiales > Comamonadaceae > Delftia > Delftia sp. 11MD. The sequence continues at coordinate 4,300,177 of NZ_CP194333.1, forward strand.
CGTGATCTCGGCCACGTCATGGCGGCCGCGCGCGATCAGGTTCAGGTGCTTTTTCATGCCGAACAAAGGGATGGGCGCCATGGCGGCCAGCGTGCCGGTGAGCTGGGCCACGGCCGCGTCGAAGGCGGCGGGTTCGGCCAGATGGGTGAGGAATCCGCAGGCCTTCATCTCCGGGGCCTGGATGCGCTCGCAGGTCAGGAACAGCCGCTTGGCCGTGTCCAGGCCCAGGCGCGAGACATAGCGCTCCAGCCCGCCCGCGTAGAAATGCAGGCCCAGGCGCGCGGCCGGCATGAACATTTCGGCCGCCGTGCTGCCCACGCGAAAGTCGCAGGCCAGGGCCATGTCGGTGGCACCGCCGTAGACGCCGCCGTGGATGGCGGCCACGGTCACGGCGCGGCATTGCTCGATGGCGTCCACCATCTCGCCGAAGCTGCTGCCCTCGGTCTGGCTGCCTTGGATCTCTGATATATCATAGCCACTGCAAAAGTACTTGCCCTCGCTGCGCAGCACCACCACGCGCACATCGTCGCGGCGGTTGATAAGCTCCACATGCGCGACCAGCGTGCCCAGGTCTTCGGGGGCCAGCTTGTTGGCCGCTTCGGGGCGCTGCAGCGTGATGGTGGCCAGGTGATCCTGGATGTCGAGTCTGGGTGTCATATGTATCAGTCAGGCAATCAGATATATTTGAATTAGAAAATGCTTCCAGCCAAGCAGCCATTGGAGAAAACCCCGGCCACGTCCAGCCTGCAGGAGCGTATACGGCAATCGCTGGAAGACGAGCTGCGCTCAGGCGCCATGCAGCCCGGCGATGCCATCGACGAGCCGGCCCTGTGCGAGCGCTTCGGCGCCTCGCGCACGCCCGTGCGCGAGGCGCTGCTGCTGCTGGTGGCCAAGGGGCTGGTGGAGATCGTTCCGCGCTCGGGCATCTATGTGCGGCGCCTGGATGCGCGCGAGCTGGTGGCCATGATGGAAGGCCTGGCCGAGCTGGAAGGCGTGCTGGCCCGGCTGGCCGCCACGCGCATCCATGCGCAGCTGCGCGAGCGGCTGCAGGTGGCGCTGGCGCACACCGCCGCCTGCGCCCAGGCGCAGGATGCCCAAGGCTATGTGCAGGCCAACATGCAGTTGCACGAACTGATATACGAGGCCAGCGGCAACGACTTCATCGTGGAACAGACCCGGCTGCTGCGGCTGCGCATCACGCCCTACCGGGGCCGGATGTTCGAGAAGCCGGGCCGGCTGGCGCGCTCGCAGCAGGAGCACGTGGCCGTGGTGTCTGCGATCTGCGCGGGCCAGGCGGAGGTGGCCGCCGAGGCCATGCGCCAGCACATCTGCGCAGGCGGCAGCGCCTTCACCGACATGGTGCTGGGCGCGCCCGCAAGCGCAGGCTATGAACGCCCGCGCAAGCCGAGATAGCCCGAAGAGGGCTCAGGGCCGCACTTCGAAGGCCAGGAACTGCGTGACCTGGTTGTCCGCGAAGTTGTTGTCGGCCACCAGCACCAGGGTGCGGTTGCCGTTGGCCAGGCGCGGGCCCCAGGAGATGCCTTCGATGTTGTCCAGCTTAACGCCCTGGTAGGTCACGGGCATCTCCAGCAGCAGCTCGCGCTTCATGGGCTTGTAGCTGGCGCCCACCAGGCTCTTGAAGCTGCGCACATCGGTGGTGTCCGGCTCGATGGTGGCGCGCGTCAGGCGGATGGTGTTGCCTACGCCGTCGGCAAAGGCGCGCTCGATGGCGATGAACTCGTGGTTGGAGACCGCCAGCAGCTCGGGCAGGCCGTTGTCCGGCGGAAAGCTGCCGCTGGCGGCCTTGTCCAGCGGAATCTTCGGCAGCTGGTAGACGTACTGCGCGCCGGACTTGCCCGTGGCCGGATCGAGCTTGAGGACGCGGACCACGCTGCCCGCCGCCAGCGTGGTGAGGGGGCCGTCTTCCACCAGCGCATCCTCGTTGGCCGTGAACACGCTGCCGTCGGGCGTGACGGCCAGGGCCTCGAACAGCTTGTTGTTGCGCCCTCCGCTGGTGGTGTTGTCCACGTAGTTGAAGGCCGCAGGCGTCTCGAAGTCGCGCACGAAGCTGCCGTCCACCCTGATCTCGCGCACGAAGGGCTGGAACAGGCTGGCGGGGTCGGTGCTGAAGTTGCCCTCGCTGGACACGTAGAGGTTGCCGTTGGGCGCCACGCGGATGCCTTCGGGGTCCACGGTGCGGCGCGTGCCGGGCAGGGGCTGGCCGTCGCGGCCCTTGAGCGTGACCATCTTGCGGATGGTCACGGCCTGGATGGCCTTGTCATCGAACTGAATGCCCAGGTTGTAGAAGCGCGGCGTGCCGCGCTCGCCGCCGCGCTCATCGGAGATGGCCCAGTAGCTGCCATCGGGCGCGCGGTCCAGGCCGGAGATGCCGCCGAACTCCACGCCGTCGAACAGTGTCTTGGTCTTGATGCTGTAGTCGCCGATCAGCCGCAGCGAGCCGATGGTCTCGGGGCCGTCGTCGCTGCCGCCGCAGCCTGCCAGGCCCGTGGCCGTGCCGAAAGCCAGGACCAGCGCGAGCAGCATGGATGCGGGCGAGCGGACCTTGTCTGCCTTGTTCATATTCCCTCCCAGGATGGATCTCAGAAGGGATGGACCGTAGCCAAGGCCCGTGACAGGGTGGTGACATGCACGCGCATGCCGCCGCCCTGTCCCTGCCCTGCCCCCGCCCTGACCGGCCCCTCGTCCGCTACTCCAGCTTGGCGCCCGAGGCCTTGACCACCTGGGCCCAGCGCGCGATCTCGCCATGCACCATGGCCGCGAACTGCTGCTGGTTCATGCCGCCGTAGTCGGCGCCGTTGCGCGCCCAGATGGACTTGATCTCTTCGGCCGAGCCTATGCGCTGCACCTGGTCGATGACCTGGGCCTGCACCGCCTGCGGCGTGCCCTTGGGCGCCCACAGGCCGTACCAGGTGGTGACCGTGTAGTCGGGCAGGCCGGACTCGGCCGCGCAGGGCACGTCCGGGAAGGCGGGGTTGCGCTTGTCGCCCGAGACCATCAGCGCACGGATGCGTCCGCTCTTGATGTGCTGGGCCGAGGAGCCCAGGCCGTCGAACATCATGTCCACATTGCCGGCTATCAGGTCCTGCAGCGCCGGGCCTGCGCCTCGATAGGGAATGTGGGTGATGAAGGTGTTGGTCTGCAGCTTGAACAGCTCTCCGGCCAGATGGTGCGATGTGCCCGCGCCCGCCGATGCGTAGTTGAGCTTGCCCGGCTGCTTGCGCAGGTCGGCCAGCAGATCCTGCACGGTCTTGCCCGGCACGTTGCGCGGGTTGACCACCAGCACCTGGGGCACGCTGGCCAGCAGGGCCAGCGCGACGAAGTCGCGCTCCAGGTCATAGTCCAGGCGGGGGTACATGGACGGCGCAATCACATGGTGGGTGCCGCCCATGAAGAAGTTGTAGCCGTCCGGCGCCAGCTTGGCCGCGTAGCTGGCGCCCAGGGTGCCGCCTGCGCCGCCACGGTTGTCGATCACCAGGGTCTTGCCCGCGCTCTTGGCGAACTGGGCCGAGAACGGGCGGGCAAAGGCATCGGTGCCCCCGCCGGCCGGAAACGGCACGACCAGGTTCACGGGTTTGGACGGCCAGTCCGTCGCGGCGCGGGCTGCCATGGGCAGGGCCAGCGCGGCCATCGAGGCCCCGGCCGCGCGCAACACCGCGCGCCGCCCCGTGGGGTGGGAAGCTTGCATGACTTGTCTCCTTGTCGCCTCTTTGAGGCTGTCTTCGTTGTCAGGCGCAGCAATCCCTGTGCAAGAAAAGGGGCACGGCCTGCGCCGCGCCCCTTTTCATTTGCACAGGGCTTCGATGTCCGAGGACACCGGTATGCGGCCCTGCGCCAGCAGGCCGCGATGCTTGTCCAGGCGCTTGAGGTCGTAGAGATAGTTGACCATCAGGCCCAGCGACTGCTTGAGTCCCTTGGCCGACAGGTCGGCCGCCCAGTTGAGCCGCTCCACGCGCGCGCCGTTGCCCAGGTGAAAGCGCGCCACCGGGTCCAGCGGCCGGCCCTTGGCCGTCTCGCGCCCCAGATAGTGGGCAGCGCAGAACAGCAGGGCGCGGCGCACGGGCGCGTCGGGCTTGAGATCCTGCGGCGCATCCAGCGCCGCCAGCAGGTGCTCGGCGCCCATGCCGCCGGCCTTGAGCTCGAAGGCCTTGCGCTGGCGCTCGTCCATCTTCTCCAGGATGGCGTCGCCGTGCTTGGCGATCCAGGCGCGCAGGCCCGGAATGGGCGACAGCGTGGCGAAATGGCGCAGCCGGGGGAATTCGCCCGTCAGCGTCTCCACCACATGCTTGATCAGCGAGTCGCCGAAGCTCACGCCACGCAGGCCGGTCTGGGTGTTGCTGATGGAGTAGAAGATGGCCGTGGTGGCGCGGCCCAGGTCGGAGGCTGCGGCGGTCTCGTCCAGCAGTGGGGCAATGCTGTCGGACATCTTGTCCACCAGCGCCACCTCCACGAAGATCAGCGGCACGGTGGGCATGCGGGGGTGAAAGAAGCCGTAGCAGCGGCGGTCGCTGTCCAGGCGGTTCTTGAGATCGGCCCAGCTGCGGATGTCGTGCACGGCCTCGTACTGGATGAGCTTTTCGATCAGCGAGGCCGGCGAGTCCCAGCTCAGGCGGCGCAGCTCCAGCAGGGCCACGTCGAACCAGGTGGAAAACAGATGCTCCAGCTCGGCATCCAGCGCGGAAAAGCGCTGCTGCTCCGCCTTGGGCAGTGCCAGCAGTTCGGCACGCAGGTCCACCAGAAAGCCCATGCCGCCCTGGGGCTGGGCAAACCGCTGCAGCAGCCGCGTGCGCGGCGACATCAGCGCGCGGCGCAGATCCATCTCGGCATGGCCGCGCTCGGCGTCGCTGGTGGCCGTGTCATAGCGCTTGCGTGCGGTCATCAAGGCGTCGGTGTCGGGGCCGAACTGCTCGACGATCAGCGCCCAGAAATCCTGGCGCGCCGGCAGCTCGGCCTGGGCATACCAGTCCATCAGCTGCTGCGCGTGGCGGCCACCCTCGACATCGCTGAGCGCTGCGTCGGCGGCAGCCTGCAGGTCTTCCATGAGCTTGCGCAGCTCGCGCGGGGACAGCACTTCCTGGCCTCGGCGCAGGGTGGCCTGCAGGCGCTGGGCCGTGCCGCGCGGCGCGGGAGCCTTGGCTGCATCGCCTTCGGCCTTTTTTGCAGGCGCAGCGGCCTCGGTGCTGCGAAAGCGGGACACATTGCGGGCAATCCAGTCGGTAGCCAGACCCATTCAGACACTCCTCCATATCAAGCGGTCACGGGACTGTCATGCCGCCAACGGGCCAATGACAATCCCTTGCTGCTCACATTATGGGAGTCTGTACGCCAGCGCGTGTACGCCGATGTCGCGTTCTTGTCTTCGGGCAATCCCCAGCACGCGCGCGCCACGCCAAAAAGAAAGCGGGCCCAGGGCCCGCTTCGCATTGTGTCCAGCCAGGTTCAGGCCGGCTTGCCCGCATGGGCCGGATAGGCCGGACGCCCCGCCGCCCACAGCCACATGGCAATGCCGCCGATCACCATGGGCACGCACAGCCACTGGCCCATGCTCATTCCCAGCGACAGCAGGCCCAGGAAGTCGTCAGGCTCGCGGAAGTACTCGGCAATGAAGCGGAAGGCACCATAGCCGGTCAGGAAGACCGCCGCCACCTGGCCCGGCTTGTGCTCCTTGCGTGCATACAGCCACAGCAGCACGAACAGCAGCAGGCCCTCGAGCAGGAACTGGTAGACCTGCGAAGGATGGCGCGGCAGCATGGAGCCGCTTTGCGGGAAGACCATGGCCCAGGGCAGCTCGGGGCTGGCAAAGCGGCCCCACAGTTCGCCATTGATGAAGTTGCCGACACGGCCCGCCGCCAGGCCCGTGGGCACGCAGGGCGCGACGAAGTCGGCCACCTCCAGCCACGAGCGTGCGCGCGAGCGCGCGAACCAGACCATGGAGCCGATGACACCGATCAGCCCGCCATGAAAGCTCATGCCGCCCTGCCAGACGTAGAAGATTTCCAGCGGATGGCTGAGGTAGTAGCCGGGCTTGTAGAACAGGCAGTAGCCGAGCCGCCCGCCGACGACCACGCCGAGCACGCCCAGGAAAAGAATGTCTTCCACGTCCTTGCGCGTCCAGGCGCGGTCGCCCTGCATGCGCACGAAGGGCGGGTGGCGCAGCCTGCGCGTGCCCAGCCAGAGGAAGAGGCCGAAGGCGGCCAGATAGGTCAGGCCGTACCAGTGCACGGCGAGGGGCCCGATCTGCAGGGCCACGGGATCGATCTGCGGGTACATCAGCATGGTCGGCATTGTGCCGCAGCGCCGCATGGCCGGCGCCGGCCAGGGGTTGGAAAGATGGCGTCCCGCCCGCTCAGCCTTGCGGGCCTTCCTGGATGGCCGTGAGCTTGTCCAGGGCAGACAGCAGATGGCGCTGCTCGGTGGCGGTGAGCAATTGCTCCAGTTCGTCTTCCAGCTGCACCACCACGCCTTCGGCCCGCGCCTGCAGTGCGCTGCCGTCGTCCGTCAGGTGCAGCTGCTGCAGCCGGCGGTCGCGCGGATCGGGCTGGCGCCCGATGAGGCCGCGCTGCACCAGGCGCTCGACCACGGGCACCAGGTTGGAGGGCGAGATGTCCAGCGCCTCGCCCAGCTGGCGCAGGTAGATGCCCGGGTTGGCGTGGATGAGCACCAGGATGGAGAACTCGCTGGGCTTGAGGTCCAGTTCGGCCACGCGCCGCGCAAACAGCTTGTGGATGTGGATTTCCGCGCGCGTGAGGCGGTAGCCCAGAAAGCGCTGCAGGCGCGACTGGTCGACGGCGGGTTCGAAGGAGCTGTCCATGGACACGGATCCGGAAGAGGAAGAAGGCGCAACGAAGCAAGGCCGCACCGGCGCCTGCGGTTCTGCAGGGCCGGTGCGGCGTTCCATCATAAAAGCCCCGGCAGCCCGCTCAAGCCACGGCGGCTGGCAGCGGCGTACGGGCAGCGGCCTCGGTGCGGCGCAGCCAGTGCTCCGCATCCAGCAGGCCATGCGCAAGGAACCAGGCCGCGCTGTCCGCCTTGGAGCGGCGCAGCGCCGGATCGGCCAGCGGCAGGCTGACGCGCGCCGCGCGTGCCCAGGCAAAGGCCATGCACAGCGTGCCGACCAGTCGCAAGTAGTCCTCGGCACAACGCGCCAGCAATTGCCTGTCGCCGGCAGCGCCGGTACACAGCTCGCCCGTCAGCGCTTGCATGCGCTCGGCCCAGCTGCGCAGCGCGCCTGCAAAGCCGGTCTCCATGCCCGCGGCGTCGCAGGCATCGGCCTCTTCACGCAGCACCTTCAGCAGCGGCGCCAGCGCGGCACCGCCGCTGGAGGCCACCTTGCGCTGCAGCAGGTCCAGCGCCTGGATCTGGTTCGTGCCTTCGTAGATCATGGCGATGCGGGCATCGCGCAGCGTCTGCTCGATACGGTACTCGTGCACATAGCCGTAGCCGCCGAAGACCTGCAGCGCCTCGCTGGCCAGCGCAAAGCCCCGCTCGGTGAAAAAGGACTTGACCACGGGCGTGAGCAGCGAGGCCAGCGCATGGGCCTGGGCGCGCTCCTCGGCATCCGGCGCCTGTTCGGCCAGGTCCAGCTGGTGCGCCACCCAGCCTGCAATGGCGCGCATGCCTTCGGTCCAGACGCGCAGGTCGGCCAGCATGCGCTGCACGGCCGGCTGCAGGGCGATGGGGTCGGCGGGGCCCTGCGCATCGGCAGGCCGGGGCTGGGCGCGCATCTGGCGTCGCTCGGCCGCATAGGCGCGCGCCAGCTGCCAGGCCATCTCGGCATGGCCCAGGCCCTGCAGGCCCACGTGCAGGCGGGCCGAGTTCATCATCACGAACATGGCAGCCAGGCCCTGGTGGGGCTGGCCCACCAGCCAGGCCTGCGCGCCCTCGAAGCGCATGGCGCAGGTGGCGCTGCCCTTGATGCCCATCTTCTTTTCGATGCCGTCGCAGTGGATGGCGTTGGGCAGAAAGCTGCCGTCGTCCCGGGGAATGCCGCGCGGCGCCAGGAACAGCGACAGGCCGCGCGTTCCCTCAGGCGCATCGGGCAGGCGCGCCAGCACCAGGTGGACGATGTTCTCGCTCATATCCTGGTCGCCGCCCGAGATGAAGATCTTGCTGCCGTCCAGGCTGTAGCTGCCATCGCCGCGGGGCCTGGCCTGGCTGCGCAGCAGGCCCAGGTCGGAGCCGGCCTGGGGCTCGGTCAGGCACATGGTGGCCAGCCAGCGGCCGCTGACGATGTGTGGCAGGTAGGTGGCGCGCAGGTGCTCGTCGCCATGCGCGTGCAGGCAGGCATAGGCGCCGTGCAGGATGCCCGGATACATGGTCCAGCCATGGTTGGCCGAGGCCAGCATTTCGTGCAGCGCGGCGTCCAGCAGCTGGGGCAGGCCCTGGCCGCCAGCGTCGGGGGCGCAGGCCAGTGCGGGCCAGCCTGCCTCCACGAAGGCTGCATAGGCGGCGGGAAAGCCGTCGGGCGTGCGCACCCTGCCCTCTTGCAAGCGGCAGCCCTGCAGGTCGGCCGGGCCGTTGAGCGGGGCCAGCACGTCGGCGCAAAAGCGCCCGGCCGCCTCGACCACCATGTCGGCCGTCTCCTGGTCCAGGGCTTCATGGGCCGGCATGCGGCGCCAGTCGCCCTCGGCGCCCAGCCAGTGCTGCTGGACGAAGCGGATGTCCTGCAGCGGCGGCTGGTAGTGCGAGCAATGTGATGCCTGCGCGCTCATGCCCGGCCCTCCGTGGCCGCGACCAGGCGGCGGTAGGGACCGATGGCGCTGGCCAGGCACAGCACGGACAGCAGCGCGGCCAGTGCGGACACCAGGCCCAGCGACAGGCCCACGAGCTTTTCGTCATGGAAGACGAAGTCCGTGAAAAAGGCCACGAGGAAGGGACCGAGGCCCAGCCCGATCAGGTTGATCAGCAGCAGGTAGATGGAAGTCACCTGGCCGCGCAGCTGGTTGGGCGTGACCGCCTGCAGGATGGGCGGGGCCAGCGCCACCGGCATGCCCAGAAAGAAGGTGGTGGCCGCCACGGCCACCAGGGCCACCGTGGGCGTGGGCGCAAAGGCCAGCACCAGGCCGGTGATGACGAGCACGCCGGTGGCCACCAGCGAGATGACGATCGACCCCACCTGCTTGCCGCGCGCCGTGAGGTAGTCGGCCAGGAAGCCGCTGAGCAGCATGCCGCCAATGCCGAAGGTCAGGATGATGACGCCGTAGGCCGGGCCGATCTCGCCGGGCGTCCAGCCCCACTGGCGGATGAAGGTGGCCGGCAGCCAGGCCGTGACGCCGAAGGTGATCATGGCCGTGATGCCCGGCGCCAGCAGCAGCGGCAGGAAGGCGCGCTTGTTGCGCAACACATGGGACAGGTCGGGCGCCGGTCCCGCGGGCGCGGCCACTTTGGCGGATGCGGCCCGGGCCTGCAGGCCCCGGCGCACCGGCTCGCGCACGGTGTACATCAGCGCCACCAGCGGAATGCCGGGCAGGGCCACGAAGATGAAGGCCGCCTGCCAGGGCTTGAAGCTGCCCAGCAGCGGGAACACCACCTCGCCGGCCTGGCTGGTGGCCTGGATGACCAGGCCGCCCACGATGAAGGCCGTGGCCGAGCCGATGTACACGCCCGAGGTGTAGATGCTCATGGCGCGTGCGCGGCGCTCGGGCGGGAAATAGTCGGCCAGCATGGAATAGGCCGCCGGCGACAGTGCCGCCTCGCCCACGCCCACGAACATGCGCGCCACGAACAGCGAGACGAAGCCCGTGACATAGCCGCCCGCCGCCGTGGCCACCACCCAGATCGCCATGCCGATGACGATGAGGTTGCGGCGGTTCCAGCGGTCGGCCAGGCGCCCCAGGAAGATGCCGACGAAGGTGTAGAAGATGGCGAAGGCAAAGCCGTGGACGATGCTGAAGACCCAGTCCGACAGCTGCAGATCCTTCTTGATGGGCTGCACCAGCAGGCCCAGGATCTGGCGGTCCACGAAGGACAGGGTGTAGGCCAGCAGCAGGATGATGGTGACGTAGTAGGCATAGCCGAGTCCGTTCGACTCGGCCGGCGCGGGCGTGGACACGCGGCCCGGCGGGTAAGGCAGGCTCATGGAGACCTCCTGTGGAGGAAGGGAAAGCGGAAAAAAGAAAGCGGGAAAGCGAGACAGGGCTGCGCATGAAAAGGGCCGGCGCGCCGCGCCAGCCCTTGCGCGGGCATCAGCCGGCGCTGTGCTCGACCAGCATCAGCGCATCGAGCGCCACCACGCCCTGCCCTTCGGGCAGCACGATGACCGGGTTGAGGTCGATCTCGCGGATGGCCGGCGTGCCGCGCAGCACCTGGCCCAGGCGCACGATGAGTTCGGCCAGCGCCTGGCGGTCCAGCGCCGGGGCGCCACGGTAGCCGTGCAGCAGCGGCGCGCCCTGCAGGCGGTCCAGCTCGCGCAGCACCTCGCTGGTGGACAGGTCGGCGTCCAGCAGGCGCGCGTCGCGCATGATCTCGGCCGTCACGCCGCCCAGGCCCGCCAGGATCACGGGACCCCACTGCGGATCGTTGCGCGCGCCGATGATCATCTCCAGGCCACGCCGGCCCATGGCCTCGACCAGCACGCCGTCCAGCGCAATGGCGCTGTCATAGGCGGCCACATTCGCATGCAGCCGGCTCCAGGCCTCGCCCATGGCCTGCGCATCGGCAATGTTCAGGATCACGCCGCCTGCATCGCTCTTGTGGCTGAGGTCGGCCGACTGCGCCTTGAGCGCCACGGGCCAGCCGATCTCCGCCGCAATCGCCACGGCCTGCTCGGCCGAGGTGGCCAGGCGGCCCTTCGCAAACGGCACGCCGGCCTGGGCCAGCACGGCCTTGGATTCGTACTCGGGCACCACCGTGCGGCCTGCGGGCAGGGCCAGCGCGACGGGCTGGGCATCGGTGCACTCGAAACTGCGCTCGCTGAAGGCGGTCAGGCGCTGCACGGCGCGCAGGGCACGCTCGGTGCTGGGGAAATACGGCACGCCCAGCGCACGCATCTCGGCGATGAACTCGGCAGGCACGGCCGCGCCCTCGTCCAGGCCCGCCACGACGACGGGCTTGGCCGGCCGCAGCTCGCGCACGGCGCGCAGCACGGGCGGCATCTTGATGCCGCAGGTCACCGGGTCGCCCTGGATCAGGCCGACCAGGACGGTGGAAAAGCGCGCATCGCCAAACAGCGCATCCAGCGTGCGGAAATACAGGTCCGGCTCGACCAGGCCCTGGGCCGTGAGGTCCAGCGGGTTGCTCACGCCCACGAACTCGGGCAGCGCAGCCCGCAGCGCGGGCGAGTCATCGTCGCCGATGGCCGGCAGCGCCAGGCCCAGCTCCTCGGCCCAGTCCAGCGTCAACGCCTTGAAGGCACCGGACTCGCCCAGCACGGCAACTCCAGCTGCAGCTGCTGCACCGGCTGCACCAGCCGATGGCAGCACCGGGCAGCGGATGGCGATCTCGGCGATGTCGCCCAGCTCCTCCAGTGTCTCGGCAAACACAGCGCCTGCGCGTTCCAGCTTGGTGCGCATCAGCGCATAGTCGCCGGCCATGGCGCCGGTGTGCGTGGCGGCCGAGGCGCGCGCCGCGCTGCTCTTGCCCGGATGCAGCAGCACCACCGACTTGCCCAGGCTGCGCGCACGGGCCACGGCGGCCAGAATGCGCCCGGGCTGGCGGAACTGCTCGACGATCATGGCGACCACGCGCGTGGAAGGCTGCTCCAGCAGGAAGTCCACATAGTCCTCGGCATGGCTGGCGGCCTCGTTGCCCGTGGAGATGGCGTGCGACAGCGGCAGCGCGCGGCTGGCCAGCGTGGTGCACAGCACGGTCATCATGGCGCCGCTTTGCGAGACCACGCCAATGGCGGGCCGCGCGGCATCGACCTGCTGCGCGTCGATATTCACCTCGACAAAGGTCAGCGGCACGCGCTGCAGGTAGTTGATGCAGCCCAGGCAGTTGGGACCCTCCACCACCATGCCGGCCTCGGCGGCAATGCGTGCGATCTCGCGCTGCTCGGCCATGCCGCGCTCGCCTGCCTCGGCAAAGCCGGCCGAGAAGATCACCACCGCGCCCACGCGCCGCGCCGCCAGCGCGCGCACCGTGTCCAGCACAAAGGGCTGGGGGATGGCCAGCACGGCCACGTCAACGCCCTCGGGCAGCTGGTCCACCGAAGCCAGGCAGGCCCGGCCGGCGATCTCGCTGCGCTTGGGATTGATCAGGTGGATGTCGCCAGCGAAGCCGTTGCGCTCCAGATTGCCCAGCACCGATGCGCCCAGCGCCCCCGGCGTGGCCGAGGCGCCGACGATGGCGATGGAACGCGGCCTCAGCAGCCTGCCGATGTCGGGCCGCACGGCGGCCGCCATCTCTGTCGTTGTCATTCTTGTCTCCAATGATTAAAGCTGGGAGGCCTACCGCGCGTGGTGGACGCTGCCCAAGCGAGGGACACCGAGGAAGGGCCTAAGCCGGCCGCGCCGCCCCGCACTGAGGGTGTCGTCCCCCTCCCTCGCGAAGCGAGTTAGAGAGGGGGAAGGCGCGAAGCGCCTCAGGGGGTGACTTGCTTGCTCAAGTCGTAGGTTCCGAGACCTGGCTTGTAGGTCTTGTCGTCCAGGAACTGGCGCATGCCTTCCTTGCGGCCTTCGTTGTCGAAGCTGTTGGCGGCTTCCTGGGCACGCACCAGATAGTCCTCGGCGTTGTCGTAGCTCATGTCGCGCACGCGGCGGATGGCGTCCTTGGTGGCCTTCAGGGCGATGGGGTTCTTCTGCAGCAGGGCCTCGGCCACTTCGGTGACGCGGGCCTGCAGGCGGTCGGCCGGCAGGGATTCGTTGACCAGGCCCCACTCGGCCGCCGTGCGGCCGTCGATGTTCTCGCCGAGCATGGCGTGGTACATGGCACGGCGGAAGGACAGCAGCTCCACCGCCACCTTGGAGGCGCCGCCGCCGGGCAGGATGCCCCAGTTGATTTCGGACAGGCCGAACTTGGCGTCATCCGAGGCAAAGGCCAGGTCGCAGGCGAACAGCGGGCCGTAGCCGCCGCCGAAGCACCAGCCGTTGACCATGGCGATGGTCGGCTTCTGGAACCAGCGCAGGCGGCGCCACCAGCCATAGCTCTCGCGCTGGGCCTTGCGGGTGCCGGCCAGGCCCGTGGCCTCGGTCTCGCGGAAGTATTCCTTCAGGTCCATGCCGGCAGTCCAGGCCGTGCCCTCACCGGCCAGAACGACCACGCCCACGTCGTCACGGAACTCCAGGTCGTCGAGCACGCGCATCATCTGGCGGTTGAGCTGGGGGCTCATGGCGTTGCGCTTTTCGGGGCGGTTGAATTTCACCCAGGCCACGCGGCCTTCGACGGTGCAGGACACGGTCTGTTCTTCGGTACGTTCGGTGCTCATTGCGCTTCCTTGTGCAAAAGGGAAATGGGAGGTTGGACACCGATGCTTCGGATCCATAATCGTTATGATAAATAACTATTATTCGACATAGCAATACAGCGTTTACCCTAGGCCCCGCCTCCACCCAGACCGGTGGCGATGCGAATGCTTCTGCGTCGCGCATGCATGCAATGCGCGGCCCGCGGGGAATTGCGGCAGGCGTTTTGGCCGATCCGGGGGTTCACGCGATACTTGCGGTGTTCAACACAGTCAGGAGAAGAAGAACATGCAAGGCCAGCCAGAAGTCATCGAATGCCTCATAGAGCTGCTGCGCGGCGAACTTTCCGCACGCGACCAGTACTTCATCCACTCGCGCCAGTACGAGGACCAGGGCCTGCTGCGCCTGTTCGAGCGCATCGGCCATGAGATGGAAGAGGAAACCCAGCACGCCGACGCCATCCTGCGCCGCATCCTGTTCCTGGGCGGCCGCCCCGACATGCGCCCGCACGAGTTCACGCCCGGCGAGACCGTAGAAGAGATGCTGCGCAAGGACCTGGCCACCGAATACCGCGTGCGCGACAGCCTGCGCTCGGCCATGGCCCTGTGCGAGCGCCACGGCGACTACAACAGCCGCGACCTGCTGCTGGCCCAGCTGCGCGACACCGAGGAAGACCACGCCTACTGGCTGGAGAAGCAACTGGGCCTGATCGAGAAGATCGGCCTGCCCAACTACCTGCAAAGCAAGATGGGCGAACCGGCCTGAATGAAGCTCCCCCTGAGGCGCTTCGCGCCTTCCCCCTCTCTCGCTTCGCGGGAGGGGGACGACAGCCTCGCGGCGGGGCGGCCCTTGCTCGCTGTCCCTTGTTTTGGCCGCGCCAGTTTTTCAGGCACTTCCCATAAATGAGAGTGGGCTGTTTGCTCCACGATGAAAACCCGAACCGGCAGCCACGATGAAACGGCAAGCCGGTCGCCCCACGATGAAACAAGAGCCCTCAAGGGCCTGAGAGAAGAGAAAAGAAAAAGGGATGGAAAGCCGCAAGGCCTTCCATCCCTTTTCATTTCCATCGGGTGCGCACCGCCGGGCAGCGGTGCAGCCCGGTGTCAGTCGTCCAGCAGCGACAGGTCGCGCACGGCGCCCTTGTCGGCCGACATCACCAGCTTGGCATAGGCCTTGAGCGCGGCCGAGACCTTGCGCGGGCGCGGCTGGGCGGGCTTCCAGCCCTTGGCATCCTGCTCGGCGCGGCGGCGGGCCAGTTCCTCGTCGGAGACCAGCACGTTGATGCTGCGGTTGGGAATGTCGATGCGGATGCGGTCGCCGTTCTTCACCAGACCGATGGCGCCGCCAGCGGCAGCTTCAGGAGAGCAGTGGCCGATGGACAGGCCCGAGGTGCCGCCCGAGAAGCGCCCGTCCGTCAGCAGCGCGCAGGCCTTGCCCAGGCCCTTGGACTTGATGTAGCTGGTCGGGTACAGCATTTCCTGCATGCCGGGGCCGCCCTTGGGGCCTTCGTAGCGCACGATGACGATGTCACCGGCCTTGACCTTGTCGTCCAGGATGTTCTGCACGGCCTCGTCCTGCGACTCGGTCACGTGGGCCGTGCCCTCGAACACATGGATGCTTTCGTCCACGCCGGCCGACTTGACCACGCAGCCGTCCAGGGCGATGTTGCCCGTCAGCACGGCCAGGCCGCCCTCCTTGGAGAAGGCGTGCTCGTAGGAGCGGATGCAGCCTTCTGCACGGTCCAGGTCCAGGCTGGGCCAGCGCGTGTTCTGGCTGAAGGCCACCTGGGTAGGGATGCCGGCCGGTCCTGCCAGGTAGAAGTGCCGCACGGCTTCGTCCTGGGTGGTGGTGATGTCCCACTGCGCCAGGCCTTCGCCCAGGGTCTTGGCGTGCACGGTGGGCACGTCGGTGTGCAGCTTTCCGGCGCGAGCCAGCTCGCCCAGGATGGCGAAGATGCCGCCGGCGCGGTGCACATCCTCGATGTGGTACTTCTGCGTGTTGGGCGCGACCTTGCACAGCTGGGGCACCTGGCGCGAGAGGCGGTCGATGTCGGCCATGGTGAAGTCGATCTCGGCTTCACGGGCAATGGCCAGCAGGTGCAGGATGGTGTTGGTGGAGCCGCCCATGGCGATGTCCAGCGTCATCGCGTTCTCGAAGGCCTTGAAGCCCACCGAGCGCGGCAGCACGGATGCGTCTTCCTGCTCGTAGTACTCGCGGGCCAGCTCGACGATGCGGCGGCCGGCGCGCTTGAACAATTCCTCGCGGTCGGCATGCGTGGCCAGCACCGTGCCGTTGCCGGGCAGGGACAGGCCCAGGGCCTCGGTCAGGCAGTTCATGGAGTTGGCGGTGAACATGCCCGAGCAGGAACCGCAGGTGGGGCAGGCCGAGCGCTCGACCTGGGCGACCTGCTCGTCGGTGTAGTTGGAGTCGGCCGCGATCACCATGGCATCGACCAGGTCCAGCTTCTTGAACTCCAGCGTGTGCGTGGTGGGATTGGCCAGCTTGGTCTTGCCCGCTTCCATGGGGCCGCCCGAGACGAAGATCACGGGAATGTTCAGCCGCATGGCGGCCATCAGCATGCCGGGGGTGATCTTGTCGCAGTTGGAGATGCACACCAGCGCGTCGGCACAGTGGGCGTTGACCATGTACTCCACCGAGTCCGCGATGATGTCGCGGCTGGGCAGCGAGTACAACATGCCGTCGTGGCCCATGGCGATGCCGTCGTCCACGGCGATGGTGTTGAATTCCTTGGCCACGCCGCCTGCGGCCTCGATCTCGCGCGCCACCAGCTGGCCCAGGTCCTTGAGGTGGACGTGGCCGGGCACGAACTGCGTGAAGGAATTGGCGATGGCGATGATGGGCTTGTCGAAGTCGCCATCCTTCATGCCGGTGGCACGCCACAGGGCGCGCGCACCAGCCATGTTGCGGCCGCCGGTGGAAGTCTTGGAACGGTATGCGGGCATGGGCAATCCAGTTGTCTGTCGTCTCGGTCCGTCCCTGGTCCTGTGGGGAAGGCCAGGGTCTGGGCGAAGATTATGGCGCAGCACCCGCCGCACCGCTGGGGCGCAGGAATGCCCCGGCCGGCGTGGACCGCCCCTTTGCAGACCCCAGGCATCGCCTGCGGCGAAGCCTGCTGCGCAATTCAGATCCGATCAGCGGCGCGAACGCGTGCCCGTGCCCATGGCTTCCTTGTTCTTTTCGATGCGCTTCAGGCGCCGCTGTTCGATCTTGTCGGCCGCGCGCCGCTTGGTGTAGCCCGACATGTCCGCCCAGGCCCACCAGGCCGCCGTCAAGCCATAGGCGCCCAGGATGACGTACCACGACCAGGTGGCGACAGGTTCGATATCGGCCAGCTTGAGCAGGGTGAGCAGGACCGCAATTCCCAACAGATACATCACTTCTCCTTCGCCACAAAGCGCTTCACACGAGGTAACGCATCACGCATGCGCGCCCACTACAATGGTTCGCATAATTATTCCCGACAACACCCCAGGAACTCATGATGAAGCAGACATTGATTGCATTTGCCCTGACCGTCGCCGCCGTGGCCCCCGCCATGGCCGACCAGGCACTTGCCACCTCCAAGAACTGCATGGCATGCCACGCAGTGGACAAGAAGCTGGTGGGCCCCTCCTACAAGGATGTGGCCGCCAAGTACGCCGGCCAGAAGGACGCCGTGGACAAGCTGGCAGGCAAGATCATGAAGGGCGGCAGCGGCGTCTGGGGCCCGGTTCCCATGCCCGCCAACCCCCAGGTCAACGAAGCCGATGCCAAGAAGCTGGCCGCCTGGGTGATGTCGCTGAAGTAGGCTCCGCCTTTCCTTCGGGGCCCCGCCTCAGGGCCCGCAAAAAAACCGCGCAACGCAAGTCGCGCGGTTTTTTCATGGTCCGCCGGTGAATCCGGGCCCGGCCCCCTTACCTGTAGTCCGCAGCGCCCGTGCCGGGCTGCTGGTGCAGGCGTACCTGCTGCTCCAGCTGCCCCACATAGGCGGCCGTGCTGTTGTCCGACTCCTGGGCGCGCTGCACCAGATGGGCCTCCAGCGCATCCAGCCGCGCCATCAGCACCTCCTTGTCACGCGCATGCAGGTCTTCCAGCACGGTGCGCAGCTCGGTGAAGCGCGAGGCCTCGGCCTTGTCGGCCAGGTCGCGCTGGGCCTGCATTTCCTTGGCGTGTCGGCGCGCCTCCATCAGCACCGAGCCCTGCAGCCACAGCACATAGGCGACGAAGAACACGCCCAGCAGGCAGGTCAGCGCCAGCATCAGCACGCCCAGCGGCGCCTGGACATCGGTGACGCCCAGCGACACGACGGATGGCGCGGCCAGCGTGTTCCAGTTGAATGCCGCCAGCAGCGCAATCAGGGCCACGGTGATCAGCAACGACAGGGTTCTCAGATTCATGGTGAAAGGCCTCCCTCGGCAGTGGTGAAAGCAACAGCTTCGGTTGTACCGCAACCATCATGCCTGAGCTGTCGGCCCACACAAAATAGGACTGCAAGACAGGGCGCCGCCCGCAGTCCGGCCAAGAAAAAACCGGAGCCAGGGCTCCGGTTCTTCATGGCGGTCGTGTCGGACCTCAGTTCGTCTCGGCCAGCTGGTCGAGGATGGCCGGGTTCTCCAGCGTGCTCGTGTCCTGGGTGATGGCCTCGCCCTTGGCAATCGAGCGCAGCAGGCGGCGCATGATCTTGCCGCTGCGCGTCTTGGGCAGGTTGTCGCCGAAGCGGATGTCCTTGGGCTTGGCGATGGGGCCGATTTCCTTGGCCACCCAGTCGCGCAGCTCCTTGGCGATCTGCTTGGCTTCCTCGCCCGTGGGGCGTGCCCGCTTCAGTACCACGAAGGCGCAGATGGCCTCGCCGGTCAGATCGTCGGGGCGGCCCACGACGGCGGCCTCGGCCACCAGATCCGTCTTGGCGACCAGGGCCGATTCGATCTCCATCGTGCCCATGCGGTGGCCGGAGACATTGAGCACGTCGTCGATGCGACCGGTGATGCGGAAGTAGCCCCGGTCCTCGCTGCGCACGGCGCCGTCGCCTGCCAGATAGGTCTGCCCGCCGAGTTCGGCCGGGAAATAGCTCTTCTTGAAGCGCTCGGGGTCGCCCCAGATGGTGCGGATCATGCTGGGCCAGGGCTTGGTGACCACCAGCAGGCCGCCTGCGCCGTTGGGCAGTTCGTGGCCGGTCTCGTCGACGATGGCGGCCATGATGCCCGGCAGCGGCAGCGTGCACGAACCCGGCACCAGCGGGGTGGCACCCGGCATGGGGGCGATCACGTGGCCCCCGTTTTCGGTCTGCCAGAAGGTGTCCACGATGGGGCAGCGCTCGCCGCCCACATGCTTGTGGTACCACATCCAGGCCTCGGGATTGATGGGCTCGCCCACGCTGCCCAGCAGGCGCAGGCTGGACAGGTTCCAGTTCTTCGGATGCACGGCGGCATCGCTGTCGGCGGCCTTGATCAGTGAGCGGATGGCCGTGGGAGCCGTGTAGAAGATGGTGCAGCCGTGGCGCTCGATCATCTGCCAGAAGCGGCCCGCATTGGGGAAGGTGGGCACGCCCTCGAACACGATCTGCGTGGCGCCAGCGGCCAGCGGCCCATAGGCCACGTAGGTGTGGCCGGTGATCCAGCCGATGTCGGCCGTGCACCAGAACACGTCGCTGGGCTTGAGGTCGAAGGTCCACTCCATGGTCTGCTTGGCCCACAGCACGTAGCCGCCCGTGCAGTGCTGCACGCCCTTGGGCTTGCCGGTGGAGCCGCTGGTGTAGAGGATGAACAGCGGGTGCTCGGAATCCACGGCCACGGGCGCGCACTCCGTGCTCTGGCCGGCCAGGATCTCGCCGAAGGTCTTGTCGCGGCCCGCCGTCATGGCACAGGCCGTGGCCGTGCGCTCGTAGACGAAGACATGGCGCACGGCCTCGCAGCCGCCCAGCGCCAGCGCGTCGTCCACGATGGCCTTGAGCGGCAGTTCCTTGCCGCCGCGCATCTGGTAGTTGGCGGTGATCACCGCCACGGCGCCCACGTCGACGATGCGTTCCTGCACCGCCTTGGCCGAGAAGCCGCCGAACACCACGCTGTGCGTGGCGCCGATGCGCGCGCAGGCCTGCATGGCCACCACGCCCTCGATGGTCATGGGCATGTAGATCAGGACACGGTCACCCTTTTGCACGCCCTGCGCCTTGAGCGCGTTGGCGAACTGCGAGACGCGCTCCAGCAGCTCGCGGTAGCTTACCTTGGTGACCTCGCCGCCATCGGCCTCGAAGATGATGGCCGTCTTGTGCTCGACGGCCGTGCCCATGTGCTTGTCCAGGCAATTAGCGCTGGCGTTGAGTTCGCCGTCGGCGAACCAGCGGAAGAAGGGGGGATTGCTGTCGTCCAGCACCTGGGTGAAGGGCTTGGACCAGACCACGTTCTCGCGCGCCAGGCGGGCCCAGAAGCCCTGGTAGTCGTTCTCTGCCTCGGCGCACAGCGCCTTGTACTGCTCCATGCCGGAGATGCGGGCCTTGGCGGCAAAGTCTGCCGGCGGCGGGAAGACCCGGTTCTCCACCAGTACCGATTCAATGGGGGATGCTGTTGCGGTGCTCATGCTTGCTTGTCTCCTGGGCTGGCCAAATAAAAATTGTGGTGTGACTGTCGGGGGCCGGTCTTACATGCCACTGACTGAAACACCCTTGGGCGCGTCTACCTGGGGATTCCCCGCAGTTCCTGGCTGTCACCGGCAATGGCCTGTTTCGCCGCTAAAATCGCGCGCCCGTTTTCCACGGCCATTGTCCCCTCCCATCCACGCCCCCACGCAAGACAAGCGCGACCGACCACCATGGCCCGCCAGCAAAACTCCAACCGAGCCCCCGGCTCCCCCCTGCGTCCCCTGCCCTCCCTGATCTTCGCCAGCCGCTGGCTGCAGCTGCCGCTGTACCTGGGCCTGATCGCCGCCCAGGGCGTCTATGTCTGGCACTTCCTGCTGGAGCTGTGGCACCTGATCGAGGCCGCCTTCGGCAACCAGGAAGCGCTGCAGGCGCTGATCACCAGCATCGGCTACAAGCACGATGCGCCCATCGGCGCGCTCAACGAAACCATCATCATGCTGGTGGTGCTGGCGCTGATCGACGTGGTGATGATCTCCAACCTGCTGATCATGGTCATCGTGGGCGGCTACGAAACCTTCGTCAGCCGCCTGGGCCTGGACAGCCACCCCGACCAGCCCGAGTGGCTGGGCCACGTGAACGCCTCCATCCTCAAGGTGAAGCTGGCCCTGTCCATCATCGGCATCAGCTCCATCCACCTGCTCAAGACCTTCATCAACGCAGGCAGCTACGACGTCAAGGTGCTGATGTGGCAGACCATCATCCACGTCACCTTCCTGGCCAGTGCCCTGGCCATCGCCTACACCGACAAGCTGATCAACAGCACGGCCGGCAACCACTGAGCCGGCGGCATCCCTCACCGAAGCCCCGCAGCGCCAGCCGCTGCGGGGCTTTTTTCATGGGCGGGCGCAGGCACGCTTTTTGCCGCAGATCGGGCCTGAAGCTTTCCTCAAGCTGACGCTTGACCGATTTTATTCATCGATGACAGCATATGCCTTTTGAATCATGATCTCTATGCTCTCATTAAGTGAGCAAATACTGACCGGATTGCAGCCCTCAAGGGCTTGAAACAGCCCGAAACAGGCCTTTTCCGGCTCATGCGTTTTGACGCAGTAAAACCTGTTTTATATAATTTCGGCTTCTTTACAACCTGCCAAGCAGGTCATCGGCACCGTCTTCACGGCCTGCCGATCCCTCCGGCGGATCGTTGTGCTCCCGGCACAGCCCCGTCAACCGGGCCGAAACTCGGTCCTGATGTTGTGGGGCATCGCGCTGGCTGATCTTCAGCCACGATGCCCGCCTGAGACACCGCGCGCGCTTGCCGCCGGCTGCTCTCGACCTCTGGCTCTTGCGCACCGCTTCGCGTGCCATCCGAGCCGTCTCGGGTGCTTTCGCACCTGTTTGAATTCCAGCAACGGGGGACGGCCGTCCCCTGCAGCGAACGGCATCAGGGCTTCATTTTTGGCTTGCGCGCCAGCGTCTTCGCCCGTCGAGGACGCTGGACTGTGTTCCATCTCACCCAAAAGGAGAACGCCACAGTGGCCAAGCAGATCATCATCGATCATGTGTTCAAGGTTTTCGGGGACGACCCCAGGACCGCACTCGAGCTCGTCCAACAAGGCCTGAGCAAACAGGAGATCCTGGAGCGCACGGGCCAGTCCATCGGCGTGTTCGACGCCGACTTCACCATCGAGGCCGGCGAGATCTTCGTCGTCATGGGCCTGTCGGGCTCGGGCAAGTCCACCCTGGTGCGCATGCTCAACCGCCTGATCGAGCCCACGGCCGGGCGCATCGTGGTCGATGGCCAGGACATCAATGCCCTGAGCGAGCGCGATCTGCGCGCGCTGCGCCGCAAGGACATCTCCATGGTGTTCCAGTCCTTTGCGCTGATGCCGCACATGACGGTGCTGGACAACACGGCCTTCGGCCTGGAGCTGGCCGGCGCCGACAAGGCCGAGCGCCAGAAGCAGGCCCAGGCCGCGCTGGAGCAGGTGGGCCTGGGCGCCTGGGGCGCCAGCTATCCCGACGAGCTGTCGGGCGGCATGCAGCAGCGCGTGGGCCTGGCCCGGGCGCTGGCGTCCGATCCGTCCATCCTGCTGATGGACGAGGCCTTCTCGGCCCTGGACCCCATCATCCGCACGGAGATGCAGTCCGAGCTGCTGCGCCTGCAGCAGATCCAGCGCCGCACCATCGTCTTCATCTCGCATGACCTGGACGAGGCCATGCGCATCGGCGACCGCATCGCCATCATGAAGGACGGCCAGGTGATCCAGGTCGGCACGCCCGACGAGATCCTGCGCAGCCCTGCCGACGACTATGTGCGCAGCTTCGTGCGTGGCGTGGATGCGGCCTCTGTCTTCAAGGCCGGGGACATTGCGCGCCAGGCCCTGACCGTGGTGTCGGAGCACAGCGACCGCGGCTGCCGCGCCGCCCAGCGCCTGCTGGAGGACTCCGACCGCGACTACGCCTATGTGGTCAACGCGCGCCGCCGCTTCCTGGGCGTGGTGTCCTCGCAATCGCTGCGCGACGCACTGCATGGCCGCCCGGGCATGCTGGGCCTGAGCCACGCCTTCCTGCCCAACGTCGAGCCGCTGTCCGCAGGCACGCCGGTGGCCGAGCTGTTCGGGCCCGTGGCCGCTGCGCCCTGCGCGCTGCCGGTGACCAACGACGACGGCCAGTTCATGGGCGTGGTCAGCCGCACCACCATGCTGCGCTTCCTGGACCGCGACACGCCGCCCGTGCCGCCGCCGCAGGAGATCGTGCCGCCCGTCACGCTCAACCCGCATTTCCCGGCCTCCAACGCCCCCACCGTCGCCCCCACCGTCGCGCCCACCGTGGAGCCGATCGAACAACGACAAGGAGATGCCGCATGAGCGATGCAACCAACAGCCTGAACCCGAACACCGCCGCTGCCGCCACCGATCCCTGGGCCGATGCGAGCGCAGCCCCTGCTTCCACCGACTCCCCAGCCTCTGCAGCCTCTACAAGCGCCGATCCCTGGGCCACCGCCGCCACGCCGGCACCCGATGCCCCGGCCGATCCCTGGGGCGCCGCCAGCGGCGGTGATGCCGCAGGCGGTGACTGGCTGGGCGCCTCGGCCGGCTCGGGCGTTCCCGACGACGCCCATGCCAGCCTCTGGCACCAATTGACCACCGACGGCCTGCCCGTGCAGGGCTGGATCAACAGCGGCCTGGAATGGGTAGTCCACCATTTCCGCCCCTTCTTCCAGGCCGTGCGCACGCCCATCGACGGCACGCTGTCGGGCATCACCGATGCCATGCTGGCCCTGCCCTGGCCGCTGCTGATCCTGATCCTGACCCTGGTGGCCTGGCAGTTCGCGGGCCGCGCCATGGCCATTGGCGCCGCCGTCTCGCTGGTGGTGGTCGCCATGCTGGACATCTGGCCCGAGGCCATGGTGACGCTGTCCCTGGTGCTGACCTCGCTGGTTTTCTGCATGGTCATCGGCTTGCCCGCGGGGATTTTGCTGGCCTCCAGCGACCGTGCGCAGCGCTGGACACGCCCGCTGCTCGACGCCATGCAGACCACGCCGGCCTTCGTCTACCTGGTGCCCGTGGTGATGCTGTTCGGCATCGGCAACGTGCCCGGCGTGATCGTGACCATCATCTTCGCGCTGCCGCCGCTGATCCGCCTGACCAACCTGGGCATCCGCCAGGTGCGCCCCGACCTGATCGAAGCCAGCCGCGCCTATGGCGCATCGCCCTGGCAGTTGCTGTGGAAGGTGCAGTTGCCGCTGGCCATGCCGTCCATCATGGCGGGCGTGAACCAGGCGCTGATGCTGTCGCTGTCCATGGTGGTGATCGCCTCCATGATCGCCGTGGGCGGCCTGGGCCAGATGGTGCTGCGCGGCATCGGCCGCCTGGACATGGGCCTGGCCACCGTGGGTGGACTGGGCATCGTGCTGCTGGCCATCGTGCTGGACCGCATCACCCAGGCCATGGGGCAGACGACCCGTGGCGGTGCGCGCTGGTGGCACAGCGGCCCCGCCGGCTGCATTGCCCGCCTGCTGGGCGCCGGCAACAAGCCGGTCCATCGTGGCAGCACCAGCTGAATGCCTTCACTGCGGCGCGGATGGGCCCACTGCCGCGCCGCCTTCCCGAAAAGCGGCCAGCCAGGCTGGCCGCCCACTCCCCTTTCATCACACAACGGAGGAACCCGAGGATGAACCAAGCCCTGAACCACAATCGACTGCCAACTGCCACTGCCAGCCACTGGCTGCGCACCGCCACGATGGCTGCCGGCATCGCACTGGCCTGCGCAGGCGCATCGGCCGCCAGCGACCAGCCCGGCAAGGGCGTGAAGGTGTCGCCGCTCAAGAGCTCCATCGCTGAAGAAAGCTTCCAGACCCTGATCGTCATGAAGGCCCTGGAGAAACTGGGCTACGACGTGCAGCCCTTCCAGGAAGTCGAGTACCCCACGGCCCACGTGGCGATTGCCAATGGCGATGCCACTTTCCTGGCCACGCACTGGAACCCGCTGCACGCCGACTACTACAAGAACGCGGGCGGCGACGCCAAGCTGTTCCGCAAGGGCGTGTACTCGGACAACGCCGCCCAGGGCTACCTGATGGACAAGAAGACGGCCGACGAATACAAGATCACCAACCTCGGCCAGCTCAAGGACCCCAAGATCGCCAAGCTGTTCGACTCGGACGGCGACGGCAAGGCCGACCTCACCGGCTGCACGCCGGGCTGGGGCTGCGAGGCCGTGATCGAGCACCACCTGACGGCCTACAAGCTGCGCGACACCGTGACCCACAAGCAGGGCACCTACTCGGCGCTGATCGCCGACACCATCTCGCGCTACAAGGCCGGCAAGCCCATCCTCTACTACACCTGGACGCCCTACTGGGTGAGCAACGTGCTCAAGCCCGGCAAGGACGTGGTATGGCTGGAGGTGCCGTTCTCCTCGCTGCCCGGCGAGCAGGCCAAGCTGGACACCAAGCTGCCCAACGGCAAGAACTACGGCTTCGTGGTGAACAAGCAGCAGATCATCGCCAACAAGGCCTTCACCGACAAGCATCCCGATGCCGCCAAGTTGTTCGAGCTGATGCAGGTCCCCGTGGGTGACATCAGCGCACAGAACCACATGATGAGCCAGGGCCAGAGCAAGCCTTCGGACATCAACCGCCATGTGGACGGCTGGATCAAGGCCCACCAGAAGACCTTCGACGGCTGGCTGGAACAGGCCCGCGCCGCAGCCCGCTGAACGCTGCGGGGGAGCCGCGCCAGGCGCTCCCCCGGCTTCCTGCTTCAAAGGCCCGCTTCGGCGGGCCTTTTGAACATGCGCAGGGCGATGGCCGTGACCACCACGCCCGCCACCAGCGCCACCGCATACATGGCCACGTGGGTCACGGCATTGGGAATGGGCGCGACGAAGATGCCGCCATGCGGCACCTTCAGCTCCACCCCCGCCAGCATGGACACGGCACCGGCCACGGCCGAGCCCAGTACCAGGGCCGGGATCGTGCGCAGCGGATCGCGGGCCGCATAGGGAATGGCCCCCTCGGTGACAAAGGCCAGGCCCAGCACGCCGGCCGAGGCGGCGCTGCCGCGCTCCTCGCGCGTGAAGCGGTCGGCAAACAGGCGCGTGGCCAGGGCCAGCCCCAGCGGCGGCGTCATGCCGGCGATCATGGCCGCAGCCATGGGCGTGTAGACCTGGCTCGCGATCATTCCCGTGGAAAACGCATAGGCGGCCTTGTTCACCGGCCCGCCCATGTCAAAGGCCATCATCGCGCCCAGCAACAGGCCCAGCAGCAAGGCACTGGCGCCCTGCATGCCGCGCAGCCAGGCGCTCAGCCACTGCAGCAGCTCGGCCACGGGCGCACCGACCAGATAGAACATCAGCAGCCCCGTGAACAGGCTGCCCAGCACGGGCAGGATCAGCATGGGCAGCAGGCCCTTGAGCGCCTGCGGCAGCCGGATGTGCGCCGCCATGAAGGCCACGCCGTAGCCGGCGATGAAGCCGGCCGCGATGCCGCCGATGAACCCCGCGCCCATGCTGGACGCGATCATCCCGCCGATCATGCCCGGCGCAATGCCGGGCCGGTCGGCAATGGAATAGGCGATATAGCCGGCCAGCGCCGGCACCATCAGCGCAAAGCCGCCCTTGGCGCCGATCTGGAACAGCGTCCATCCCAGCGTGCCCTGGTGCGCATCGTCATGGACATAGATGCCGCCCAGCGCAAAGGCCATCGCGATCAGAATGCCGCCCGCCGTGACGAAGGGCAGCATGAAGGACACGCCGGTCATCAGGTGGCGATAGGCACCGCCCTGGGTCCGGGCCGGCGTGGGCGCGGCGCCACCTGCAGCAGCGCCCACGGCGGCACCATGCACGGTGGCTTCGGCCAGCGCCTTGGCGATCAGCCCCGAGCCGTCGCGTATGGCCGGCTTGGTGCCGCTGCGCAGCAACGGCTTGCCCGCGAAGCGCGAAAGATCGACCTCGCGGTCGGCGGCGATGATGACCAGGTCGGCCTCGGCAATCTCCTGCGGCGTCAGCGCATCGAGCGCGCCCACCGAGCCTTGCGTCTCCACGCGCATGGCGTGGCCCAGCGCCGCCGCGCCGCGCTGCAGGCCCTCGGCCGCCATGAAGGTATGGGCGATGCCCGTGGGGCAGGAGGTGACGGCAACAATGCGCTTGCCCATGTTCTCGCCCATGCGCTCGCCAGCGGGACTGGCGGCAGCGCAGCGTGCAAGCACGCCGGCCGGATCATCAAGCGCCTCGCGCAGGCTGCAGCGCTCGACGGTGGCCTGCACGAAGCGGGAGGCATCGGCGGCGGTATCTGCATCGTCATGGGTGCCGGCATCCCCCACGATCAGCAATTGCCCGGCCTGCGCGGCGGCATCGGCCGCATGCAGCCCGATCACACCGCCGCTGGCGCGCACTTCCACGGCCAAGGGACGCTGTCCGGCCGCATGGCGCAGGGCTTCGGCGGCCAGCAGCGCTTCGGCGTCGTGCCCGGCCGCTGCGATCACCACAAAAAGAGGGTTCATGAAAGCTCCTGAAGAATGGGGGATCACGGCCACTGGCATGGCTCCAGCAGCACGCTGGCAGCCAGTGCCTGGACGCGGTTGGCATCGACTTCGCGCGCGGGCGCGGCCTGCAGCCAGGCCAGTGCGCTGGCCGTGGACAGGCGCGCGGTGTCCGCCAGATCCAGTCCGCGCAGCCGCGCGGCCACCATGCCCGCGACCATGGCATCGCCCGCACCCACGGAGCTGCCGCGCGCGCGCTGCGGCGGCCGCGCAATCACCGCGCCTTGCGCGCTGGCAAACAGCGCGCCCTCCTCGCCCATGGACACCACGGCCAGCCCCAGCCCCCTGTCCAGCAGGCGGCGCGCGGCGGCCAGAAGCGCATCGCGGCCGTCCAGGCGCTGGCCGGTGGCGGCCTGCAACTCCTCCCGGTTGGGCTTGATGGCCCAGGGCATGGCCGCATGGGGGGCCGTCGCCAGGGCGGCGGCCAGGGGGGCCTCGCTGGTGTCCAGCAGCACGTCGGCACCGGCGGCCACGGCCTGGGCCTGGAGCCGGGCCCAGCTGTCCGCAGGCAGGCCGGCGGGCAGGCTGCCCGACAGCACCACGGCCAGGCCGGGCCGCCGATACCGGGCCAGCGCGGACATGACGGCGTGCAGATGCGCTTCGGCCAAGGCCAGGCCCGGCAGGTTGATGTCCGTGGTCTGGCGTCCGCCATCGGCCACCAGCTTGATGTTGGTGCGCGTCTGGCCCGGCACGCGCAGGCAGGCGTCGGCAATGCCGCGCTGGGCGAACAAGGCCTCGAACATGCCGGCGTTGTCGCTGCCCAGCACGCCCAGCGCGGCCGTGGAAATGCCCAGGCCCGCCAAGGCGGCGGCAACATTGATGCCCTTGCCGCCCGGCGCCTGCACGCTGCCCAGCGCGCGCTGCACCTGGCCGGGCAGCAGCGCGTCCAGGGTCACAAGCTGGTCTATGGCCGGGTTCAGGGTCACGGTAATGGCTTGCGGGGCGTTCATGCCGTCACCTCCTTGGCCAGTGCCCGCACCTGCGCGGCATCCTCGCAGCCGAGCGCCCTGTCTGCGAGCGCCTGCAGCTGCCGCAGGCTGGCCGCGCGCAGGCCGGCCTTGACACCGGCGATGTCGTTGGGCGTCATCGACAGCTCGCCCACCCCCAGCCCGGCCAGCAGCAGCGCACCGAACGGGTCGCCGGCCAGTCCGCCGCAGACGCCCACGGGGCGCGCGCAGGTGGCAGCGCCCTGCACGGTGGCACGCACCATCCGCAGCACGGCCGGATGCAGGCTGTCGGCCTCGGCCGCCAGTTGCGGGTTCTGGCGGTCCATGGCCAGCACGTACTGGGTCAGGTCGTTGGTGCCTATGGAGAAGAAATCGGCATGGCGGGCCAGTGCGTCGGCCTGCACGGCGGCGGCGGGCACCTCGATCATGATGCCCAGCGGCAGGACCGGAGCGTCCAGTTCGGCGCGCAGCCGTTCGCAGGCCGCGCGCAGCGCCAGCAGTTCCTGCACGCTGGTGACCATGGGAAACATCACCGACAGCCTTGCGCCATCGCGGGCCGCCCGGTACAGGGCGCGCATCTGGGGCTCCAGCAGGTCGGGGCGGCGCAGCAGCAGCCGCGCGCCGCGCACTCCCAGGAAGGGGTTGTCCTCGCGCGGCAGCTCCAGGTGGGCGACCTGCTTGTCGCCGCCGATGTCCAGCGCGCGAACGATCAGCGGCCGGCCCTCCAGCGCCTGCGCCATGGCGCGGTAGGTTTCGTACTGCTCGTCCTCGCCGGGCGTGCTGCCGCGCTCCAGGAACAGGAATTCCGTGCGCATCAGGCCCACGCCCTCGGCGCCCTGGGACAGGGCCAGCGGCACCTGCCCGGGCAGGTTGACGTTGGCGCAGACTTCGATGCGCACGCCATCGGTGGTGATGGCAGGCAGGCTGCGCTGCGCGGCCACGCGTTCCTGCAGTGCCTGCTGCTCGGCCATGTGGGCACGCGCCGAAGCCAGGTCCTGCTCCGAGGGATCAAGGTAGATGCGGCCGTTGGCGCCATCGACGATGGCCAGGGCCCCATCGGCCATGCCCAGCACGCCGCCGCCTGCCGCCACGGCGGCCGGCAGCCCCAGCGTGCGCGCGAGTATGGCCGTGTGCGAGGTGGGGCTGCCCTGCGCCGTGACCAGCGCGGCCACGCGCGCCGTGTCCAGCTGGGCGGTTTCCGAGGGCGAAAGATCGGCCGCGACCAGGATGCAGCCGCCTTCCGGCAGGCCCTCCGGCCCCGCCGCTGCCAGCGAGGGCTGCAGTTGCACCAGCACGCGCCGGCCCACGTCGCGCAGGTCGGCGGCACGCGCGGCCAGCGCGGGGTTGTCCAGCGCCTGGAGACGGGCAGCGCCCTCCTCCACGGCCTGGTCCCAGGCCCAGGCCACGCCGTGGCCCTGGACCATGAACTGGCAGGCGCGCGTGAGGAGACCGGTGTCGCCCAGCCACTCGGCCTGCGCGCTGAAGATGGCCGCATCGCCTTCGCCCAGGCGGCGGCGAGTGTCGTCATGCAGGGCGCGCAGCTGGCCCTGTGTCTCGGCCAGCGCCGCATGCAGCCGCCCGCCGCCCACGCTGAGCGGCTCAGGCAGGTCGGGGATCTCGGCGGCCTCCACACGCCACTGGTGGATGCGGGCCACGGCCAGCCCCGGGCTGGCGCCCAGGCCCACAAAGGCAGGCCGCGCCAGCGGCGGCAGCCAGCCCGTGGCGGGCGATTCGGCCGCCTTGCGCGCAGCGGCGTCGGCATCGGCACGTTCCTGGGCCACCAGGGCCTGGGCCACGGCACACAGGCGCTGGACCGCGGCCCTGGCGTCAGGGCCCTCTGCCGAGATGGTGACCTTGTCGCCTTCGCGCAGTCCCAGCTGCAGCAGGCTGGCCATCTGCCGCGCATCGGCCACCTCGCCGCCATGGCGCACCTGGATGCGCGAGGCAAAGCCGCGCGCCGCCTCCGCCCAGCGCGTGGCAGGCCGCGCATGCAGGCCGTTGGGATAGGCAATGGTCCATTCGCGCGCCTCGGCCAGGTCCACTGCCGCCGGGCGGGCGGCAGGCGGCGCCGGGTCCGCTTGCCCCTGGAGTGCATCGATGACCTGCTGCGCATCGCCGGTGGTGAACAGCGCCTGCAGCCGGGGTGTCTGCAGCAGGCCGGCCAGACGGCGCAGCAAGGTGATGTGGGCATCGGAGCGTGCCGCCACCGCCACCACCAGATGCACGTTCTGGCCGGCATTCCAATCCAGGCCCTCGCGCACCTGGAGCACGGCCACCGCGTCGCGCAGCACCAGGGCCCGGTCTTCGGCGCGGCCATGGGGAATGGCCACGCCGTGGCCCAGAAAGGTTTCGGCCTGGGCCTCGCGCGCCTGCATGCCGGTGGCATAGCCAGGGGCCACGCAGCCACGGTCCTGGAGCAGCCGGGCCGCCTGGGCGATGGCGTCGGCCTTGTCGCGCACCCTGGCGTCGAGGCGCACGGCGATCTGCAGGCCCGCAGAAGCGGTGGGTGCAACCGCCGGGAGGGATGAATGGGCATTGATCATGGCGCGGATTGTGGGAACGTTCCCAACCATCAGTCAATCTGCACTGCAACATAACCTGGCCACAATCCGGCCATACCTCGGCATTTCTTTGGAGTTATCCTCTGCGGCACACCACAACCAACGGGAACGATTGCATTGAGCATCAGCATCAACGATGTGGCCCGTGCGGCCGGGGTTTCCAAATCAACGGTATCGCGCGCGCTGGCGGGCGGCTCGGTCAGCGAAGAAGTCCGGGCGCGGGTCGCGGCCGCCGTGCAGGCCACGGGCTACCGGCCCAATCTGATGGCGCGCCGGCTGCGCGCGCGCGACGCAGGGCCCATGGGCGTGCTGGTGGCCGACATACGCAACCCGTTTTTCACGGCCCTGATCCGCGCGGTCGAGGCCGAGGCCTATCGCCAGGGCCGGCGCGTGCTGTTGTGCAATACCGACGAAGACCCGCAGCGCGAAGCCATGTACCTGCAGCTCATGCAGGAAGAGCGCATCGCGGGGCTGATCTTTGCGCCCACCCAGGCCAGCCTGCACAAGCTCGAGCGCATGCAGCTGGAGTTTCCCGTTGTCCTGGTGGACCGGGCGGGCGCCCCGGCCTTCCATGACAGCGTGGTGCTGGACAACGCCCAGGCCTGCGCCACCCTGGTCAGGCATCTGGTGGAACAGGGCCGCCGCCGCATTGCAGGCGTCTTCGGCAGCACCAGCAGCACGGCGCGCGAGCGCTGCGACGGCTATCTGGCCGCCATGCGCGATGCAGGCCTGGAGCCCGACTTGCGCCAATTGCCCCCGACCAGCGATGCCGCCGAGGCCGAAGTCACGCAATGGCTGCGCCAGCCGCAGCGGCCCGACGCCTTCGTGGCCAGCAACGGCCTGCTGCTGGAAGGCTGCCTGCGCGCGATACGCGCAGCCGGCCTGCGCATACCCGGCGATGTGGCGCTCGCCGGTTTCGACAACGAGCGCTGGACAGAACTGGTGGCCCCCGCCATCACCGTCATCGAGCAGCCGATCGACGCCATGGGCCGAACGGCCTTCAGCCTGCTGATGGAGCGGCTGCATGCGCCCGAGCTGCCCGTGCGCAAGGTGGTCATGCAGGGGCGCTGCATAGTGCGCGAGTCCACGCAGGCGATTCGCTGAGCGCGGCTTTCGGGGCCGCCTGCCAAGCCCCGCCCCAGGAGGGGGCACATTGGACTTTCAATGTTACAAACAGTCGCAAACAACGGACTTGCACCCATAATCGCTCACAATTTTGTCCCGTTGACCTCATGAACCAGCCCCAACATCCCATCGTCCATGGCACGGAAGACGTGCTGATCAGCCTCTGCAACTCCGTCTCGCGCGTGCTCCAGGTGGCCACGCAGTGCCAGATCCAGTATTCGGGCATGGTGCAGCGCATCACCAAGACCAGCCTCAAGCCCGACATCGGCTGCTTTGTCCTGGTGGACGGCGGCTTTTCGGGCCTGGTGATCATCAACTTCTCGGCCGCCGCCGCCATGGAGCTGTACCGCAGCTACATGCTGAGCATGGGCATGGGTGAAGAGGACCTTGCCAGCTCCTACACCTCCGACGATGTCAGCAACGTCATGGGCGAGCTGATGAACCAGGTGGTGGGCGACTTCACCAGCAAGGTCCAGCGCGAGCTTCAGACCTACATCACGCAAAGCCAGCCCAAGATGATCCGCCTTAACAAGCAGGTCAACCTCAGCGTGGATGCCAACCTCGACTCTCCCGAGGCGCGCCGCGTGACCTTCTACACGGGCAACAACAACATCTTCTATCTCGAGCTGGCCATGGACCGCACGGAGTTCATCAAGGTGGTGGATTTCGAACCGCAGGAGCGCCCCGACCCGGACGCCCTCATGGCGCAGGCCAACGCCAGCGCCCCCGCCGCAGCGCCTGAACCGGCCGGCAGCACGGACACCGACGAACTGCTCAAGTCCCTGGGCATGTAGGCCCCGCCTCCCCTGCGGGGGCCAAAACCCTGACGCCTGCGGATGTATCAGGCGGCTCCGGGAAACGATATCGTTGACATGCAGATAATTGGAATGCCAACTATTTGAATGCCACGATGTCTTCCCTTCCCGACCAGTCCCCGCCCGCGCAAGCCGATGCCGCCAGCGTGCAGCGGCATTTCATGTTCACGCTGGGCCAAGTCAACAAGCAATGGCGCCGCACGCTGGACAGGCTGCTGGCGCCCATGGGCCTGACCCAGGCGCTGTGGATGCCGCTGATGCATCTGGCGCGTTCGCCCGAGGCCATGCGCCAGAAGGATCTGGCCCATTCCCTGGCGCTGGACAGCTCCTCGGTCGTGCGCCTGGTGGACGGCCTGGCCGCCCAGGGCTGGATAGAGCGCGTGGACGACAGCGACCGCCGCGTCAGGAAAATCCAGCTCACGCCAGCCGGCCATGCCCAGGTCGAAGCCGTGCAGGGCCTGCTGCAGCAGGCCCGCGCCCAGGTGCTGGGCGCCGTGCCGCCCGAGGAACTGGGTGCGGCCTATGCCACGCTGCAGCGCCTGCTGGAGGCCATGGCCGCCGAGCCCGCCTGCGACACGGACCTGCCCGACGAGCAGGCTGCCTGAGATGGCGGCCGAGCACTCTTCGCTGCCACCCGCCCAGGACCATGCAGCGGCCAGCCGCAAGGCGCCGCTGTGGCTGCTGGTGGTCGTGACCATCGTCGGCACGCTGGCCATGCACATGTTCCTGCCCGCCCTGCCCGATGCGGCACGCCAGCTCCAGGCCGGCGCCAGCCAGATGCAGCTGACCATCACGGTCTACATCCTGGGCCTGGGCGTGGGCCAGCTGATCTATGGCCCGCTGTCGGACAGCCTGGGGCGCCGCCCCATGCTGCTGGCCGGACTCATCCTCTATGCGCTGGCCAGCCTGGCGGCCTTTCTCGCCCCGTCCGCCCCCTGGCTGATCGGCGCGCGGCTGCTCCAGGCGCTGGGCGGCTGCGCGGGCCTGGCCCTGGGCCGCGCCATTGCGCGCGATTCGAGCACGCCCGAGAACGCCGTGGGCAGCCTGGCGCTGCTCAACCTGATGATGATGATCGGCCCCGGCATCGCGCCGGCCATCGGCTCGGCCATCGACGACGCCCTGGGCTGGCGCGCCATCTTCGGCACGCTGGCCGTGGTCGGCGGCGTGACGGCCTTCGGCATCTGGAAGCTGCTGCCCGAAACCGGCCAGCCCACGGGCCGCCTGCACCTGGGCACCATCCGCGACGACTACAGCAGCCTGCTGCGCTCGCCGGCCTTCGTGGGCTTTGCCGTGGGCGGCGGCTGCGCCACCACGTCCATCTATGCCTTCCTGGCGGCGGCGCCCTTCGTGTTCATCGAGCAGCTGCATTCCACCAAGCATGAGGTGGCCATCTACCTGGGCCTGCTCATGGGCGGCATGGCCGTGGGCAATGCGCTGGCCCGCCAGCTGATACGCCACTGGCCCCTGGAGCGGCTGATGCTCAACGGCAATCTGCTGAGCCTGGCCAGCGCGGCCATGCTGCTGTTGCTGGCCCTGTTCAACCAGCTCACGCCGGCCATCGTGGTGGGGCTGATGGTGCTGTTCGCGCTGGGTTCGGGCCTGACCAGCCCTGCGGCGCTGGCCAGCGCGCTGAGCGTGCATCCGCGCCTCACGGGCTCGGCCGCCGGTGTCTACGGCAGCACGCAAATGGCCGTGGGCGGCCTGTGCACCTTGGGCGCCAGCCTGGGCAGCAACCCGGCGCTGTCGGCCGCG
The DNA here is from genome assembly GCF_050907895.1 of Delftia sp. 11MD. Lineage (NCBI taxonomy): Bacteria > Pseudomonadati > Pseudomonadota > Betaproteobacteria > Burkholderiales > Comamonadaceae > Delftia > Delftia sp. 11MD. The sequence goes on from NZ_CP194333.1 coordinate 4,334,355, forward strand.
CTGGCCCTGGTCGTGGCGTGCATGGTGGGGCAGTTGGGCTTTCGCAGCGCGCTGCGCCACGCGCAGCGTGCGCCCGGCTGAGGACCATGGTCCCCGAGGCGACGGCCCGGCCGCGCGGAGCGCAGGCGGGGCCAGGGCCTCGATTACATTGGCGCAGCCGTGGGCCCTTGCCACGGACCACAGGAGACAAAAAACATGCGCCAACTTTCCTTTTCCATCGTCCTGCGCCAGGCCGCCTCCGGCACGCTGGCGGCCGCCGCGCTGCTGGCCGGCCCGGCCGCCCAGGCCGGCTCCATCGAGGCCGCCGAGTTCAAGAGCGCCACGCTGCAGCGCAGCTGGACCTACAACGTCTACCTGCCCACGGGCTACGACGCCCAGTCCAGGCTGCGCTATCCCGTCATGTACCTGCTGCACGGCAATGACGGCCAGCGCAACGACTGGCCCGTCAAGGGCAACCTGCTGCGCACGGTGGACCAGCTGATCCAGAACGGGGAGATCCCGCCCGCCATCATCGTCATGCCCGACGCGGGAACAACCTGGTACGTGGACCTCAAGGAGCCCATGGAGACGGCCTTCTTCCAGGACCTCGTCCCCCATGTCGAGAAGAAGTACCGCACCCTCACCAGCCGCGATGGCCGCGTGATCGGCGGCCTGTCCATGGGCGGCTACGGCGCGCTGCGCTACGTGCTCAAGTACCCGGAGAAATTCCAGGCCGCCGCCCTGCTGAGCCCCGCCATCTACAACCCAGAGCCGCCCGCCGATTCCTCGGCACGCTCGGTCAAGGTCTTTGCCGAACCCAACACGGGCGGCCAGTACAGCACCACGGTCTGGAAAAGCTACAACTACCCCGCGCTGTGGGACAGCTTTCTCGCCCGCAAGATCAGCGTGCCCATGTACATCAATTCGGGCGACGACGATGAATTCATGATCGAGTCCGACGCCGCCCAGCTCTACGCCCAGCTGCGCAGGAACAAGCAGCCTGCCGAGCTGCGCATCGTCAACGGCAAGCATGAATGGCCGGTCTGGGAAAGCACCATCGGCGACGCGCTCAAGTATGTGTTCCGCACCGTGCGCCGCCCGCAGGCGGACAACTGAGCCAGGCCATGAAGCAAAAAAAGGGGAGCCGATCGGCTCCCCTTTTTGATTGCATCAGCAGGTCCTACAGGTTGCCGACCATCTTGGCAGGGATCACCCAGGCGTCGAACTGCTCGCCGGTCAGGTGGCCGGAGGCCACGGCCGCTTCGCGCAGGCTGGAGCCTTCCTTGTGCGCCTTCTTGGCGATGTAGGCCGCCTTGTCGTAGCCGATGTGCGGGTTCAGCGCCGTCACCAGCATCAGCGAGCGCTGCACCAGCTCGGTGATGCGCTCGCGGTTGGGCTCGATGCCCACGGCGCAGTGGTCGTTGAAGCTCTTCATGCCATCGGCCAGCAGGCGCACGCTCTGCAGGAAGTTGTGCGAAACCATGGGGCGGAACACGTTCAGCTCGAAGTTGCCCGAGGCGCCGCCGAAGTTGATGGCCACGTCGTTGCCGAAGACCTGGGCCGCCAGCATGGTCACCGCCTCGCTCTGCGTGGGGTTGACCTTGCCGGGCATGATGGACGAGCCGGGCTCGTTCTCGGGGATGGAGATCTCGCCCAGGCCGCTGCGCGGGCCGGAGGCCAGCCAGCGCACGTCGTTGGCGATCTTCATCATGCTGGCGGCCAGCGTCTTGAGCGCGCCGTGGGCGTGGACCAGGCCGTCGCACGAGGCCAGGGCCTCGAACTTGCTGGGCGCCGTCACGAACGGGTAGCCGGTGAGCTGGGACAGCTCGGCCGCCACGCCCTCGGCATAGCCCTTGGGCGCATTCAGGCCCGTGCCCACGGCCGTGCCGCCCAGCGCCAGCTCGTACAGGTGCGGCAGCGCGGCGCGCACATGCTTTTCGCCATGGGCCAGCTGGGCCACCCAGCCCGAGATTTCCTGGCCCAGCGTCAGCGGCGTGGCGTCCTGCAGGTGGGTGCGGCCGATCTTGACGATGTCGGCATAAGCCTCGCTCTTGGCCTGCAGCGTGTTGCGCAGCAGGGCAATGGCGGGCAGCAGCTTTTGCTCGATGGCCGTGACGGCAGCCACGTGCATGGCGGTCGGGAATACGTCGTTGCTCGACTGGCTCTTGTTCACGTCGTCATTGGGGTGGACCAGGCGCGACTCGCCCCGCTCGCCACCGAGGATTTCGCTGGCGCGGTTGGCCAGCACCTCGTTGACGTTCATGTTGGTCTGCGTGCCCGAGCCGGTCTGCCAGACCACCAGCGGGAACTCGTCCGGGTGCTTGCCGGCGATCACCTCGTCGGCGGCGGCCAGGATGGCCCGGGTCTTCTTCTCGTCGAGCAGGCCCAGCTTGTGGTTGACGGTGGCCGAGGCCTTCTTGACCTGGGCCAGCGCGTGGATGATCTCGCGCGGCTGCTGCTCGCCGCTGATGTCGAAGTTCTGCAGCGAACGCTGCGTCTGCGCGCCCCAAAGCTTGTCTGCGGGGACGGCTATGGGTCCGAAAGTGTCTTTTTCCTGGCGGGTCGCGGTCATTGGTGTGGACTCCTTGGTGAAAACAACGCGGCGCAGTTGGCTGGAGGCAGGTCGGCGGGCCGCGCGCTGCGTGGCTCGGGGATGTCTGGCTGGCGGGGCCGCAATGGCAAAAACCCGCCCATGGTAACTCCGCAAATGGGAACCTCTCGCATCCATCCCCCACTGAGGTGTCGCCGAGGCGGGCTTGTCCAGGCAAACCCCTCGACTCTTGTACAAGACTGCACCCCTTGCGTGCACTTTCCGCCGCGCAGCGCCGATAATCGCCCCCGGGATTCCCCTCCCCTGTTCCCCCGATCAAAAAGACACCCCACCGATGACCACCACGATCCGCCAGCAGGACCTGATCGATTCGATCGCAGGCGCCCTGCAGTACATCAGCTACTACCACCCCGCCGACTACATCGCCCACCTGGCCCGCGCCTACGAGCGCGAGCAGAGCCCGGCGGCCAAGGACGCGATGGCCCAGATCCTGACCAACTCCAAGATGTCGGCCACCGGCCACCGCCCGATCTGCCAGGACACCGGCATCGTCAACGTGTTCCTGAAGGTGGGCATGGACGTGCGCTGGGAAGGCTTCACGGGCGGCCTGGAAGACGCCATCAACGAAGGCGTGCGCCGCGGCTACAACCACCCCGACAACACGCTGCGTGCCTCGGTCGTGGCCGATCCGCTGTTCGCGCGCAAGAACACCAAGGACAACACGCCTGCCGTCATCAACGTGCAGATCGTGCCCGGCGACAAGCTGGACGTGACGGTGGCCGCCAAGGGCGGCGGCTCGGAGAACAAGTCCAAGATGATCATGATGAACCCCAGCGACAACCTGGTGGACTGGGTTCTCAAGACCGTTCCGACCATGGGCGCGGGCTGGTGCCCGCCGGGCATGCTGGGCATCGGCATCGGCGGCACCGCCGAGAAGGCCGTGCTGCTGGCCAAGGAAAGCCTGATGGAAGACCTGGACATGTACGAGCTGCAGGCCAAGGCCGCGCGCGGCGAGAAGCTCGACCAGGTCGAGGAACTGCGCCTGGAGCTGTACGAGAAGGTCAACGCCCTGGGCATTGGCGCGCAAGGCCTGGGCGGCCTGGCAACCGTGCTGGACATCAAGATCAAGATGTACCCCACGCATGCGGCCTCCAAGCCCGTGGCCATGATCCCCAACTGCGCGGCCACGCGCCACGCGCACTTCGTGATGGACGGCTCCGGCGCGGTCTACATGGACGCCCCCTCGCTGGACCTGTGGCCCAAGATCGACTGGGAGCCCGACTACAACAAGTCGCGCCGCGTGGACCTCAACGCCCTGACCAAGGAAGAAGTGGCCAGCTGGAAGCCCGGCGACACACTGCTGCTCAACGGCAAGATGCTCACGGGCCGCGATGCCGCCCACAAGCGCATCCAGGACATGCTGGCCAAGGGCGAGAAGCTGCCCGTGGACTTCACCAACCGCGTGATCTACTACGTCGGCCCCGTGGACCCGGTCAAGGACGAAGCCGTGGGCCCCGCAGGCCCGACCACGGCCACCCGCATGGACAAGTTCACCGACATGATGCTGGAGCAGACCGGCCTGATCGCCATGATCGGCAAGGCCGAGCGCGGCCCGGTGGCCATCGAGTCCATCAAGAACCACAAGTCGGCCTACCTGATGGCCGTGGGCGGCGCCGCCTACCTGGTGTCCAAGGCCATCAAGAACGCCAAGGTCGTGGGCTTCGAGGACCTGGGCATGGAAGCCATCTACGAATTCGACGTGGTGGACATGCCCGTGACCGTGGCCGTGGATGCCGGCGGCACCAGCGCCCACATCACCGGCCCTGCCGAATGGCAAAAGCGCATCGCATCCGGCGAGTTCAAGACCATTGAGATTGCCTCGGCCTGAGGCTTCCGGCAAGCGCAGAAAAACCGCCTTCGGGCGGTTTTTCATTTGCGTTCATCGGGGCCGGGAATCTCCAGGCATTCCCTGCTCAGTAGACAAGGTTTGCACTGAACTCCCAGAAATTCCCATCTCCCCCATCCGACACCGAAGACCCTCCATCCACCACATAGATCCAGGGAGCCATGCGATCGCCGGGCAACAACGGCACGACGGCCTCACCGCAAACACTGGCAAGTTCGGCCGGCCGCGGTGAGGAATAGCTGCCGCCGATGACCATGGTGTTCTTGAGCGTGCCGCCTGCGTCGGCCACAAACAGGCCCAGCCATATCAGCTTGTTTGCACTGGTGGCGCTGACAGTCGCCCGTGCGTTCACCCTGATCCAGCAACTGGAGCCCGCCGAAGAATTCAGGCGGCATCCATTGAACACCCGACCTTCCGTAGAAATAGTTGCGGATTCCAGCCAACCTTGGGCCCACGCGCTGCCCAAATCCAATGGAAACCTTGCAGAAGCGGGAATCACCCGTCCATTGGGCATGCTGCGGCCCGAATAAAACCCTTGGCGCACCATGGCAGCCGGACCCGCGATCTTTATGGGCCAGGCGCCCGTTGCATTGGAGCCATCGGCTTTTGCATCGGCCACTCCACTGATTTTGACGACCACGGCCGGAAACACCTCATTGGCCACACGGTAACGGATGGTGTAGCTGCCATCCGGCAAGCCGTCCAGAGATCCCGCATCCAGATAGTTTCCACGGGAATCCGTGGAGCGGGAATGCAAAACCCAGGGTGCATCATTAATAGAGGAATACACCGGTGCCTTTGGTGTCGCGCCCGTCACGCTCCACACCTGGGCGCTTCCGCGGATGTAATTCGTCGTACTGGTATTGAGTGTTCCATGGGTTGGTAAAAACCACATGTCAGACACTTCGGCAATCCATGGACCAAAGTACTGCATTGCATGCAAATCTGCAGCCACGGGCTGCTTGGCCACATATTCTGTACCGTTGTCCTGCAATACGCCGTCGAAGAGCTTTTTCCAGGAATTCCAGCTATTGTCACCTTGTGTGCTCAGCTTGGGAAACAGGGTTTTGGCGGGACCCAGATCCTCCATGGCCCTGCGCGCCGCTGAATGCAGAAACTTGTGCCCCACATTGGTAGGATGGAGCCCGTCCGTTCCTACCAAGCCAAGGCGGCAGCACGGCCACACGGGCAACTCGAAACTCCCGTTGACCACGGCCAGACCCTTGATATATTCATCCAGTGCCAGCCAGGACGCCATGGCAGATCGATGGCTGACGGCCACAGGATTGGCAAGATTTTCCGCGCAATACAACTGGTTCAAGAGACCGGCATTGTCGTTATTGAAAAATACAGGCAGAAAATGCCGATTCAACAAGGATGCCGGCGCGCCGTGCACCCTGTCATAGGGAGTTTCACTGGCATATAAAATCACGACCGAGGGAAGCTGGGCTCGCAGGAAATCAAATAGCCTCTTGGCATTCGCCTTGACCACATCAACGCTCTCGCCGCTTTGCTGGAAGAAGTCGTTAATACCCAACGCGACGATCACCATGTCGGGACTATCCTGTACACAGCGTTGTGCGGGAGTCATGGATCCATAAGTGGGCTGGTCCATGGCATTTCTGAACGTATAGCCATTCTTGCTCAGATCCGTCACTTCAACGGATTCCCCACCGGATTGCATGGAGCTTTGCAGCAATACTGGCCAAGGCGCGTCATACATGCCTTGCTGAGCACTGATGCTATCGCCGAGGATTGCAATTTTCTTTGCCATTTTGTTCACCTTTTGCAGATTTCCAACAACCACCATGTGATGGCAGGTACATCATCACGCAATAGGCAGAACAATTGACCCGGCTTTCGATGTGCTTGTACACAGCACAACTCTTGCATCATTTAGTGTGCGCCACATTCTTCAGCCGCATCTCCGAAAAAAATCATGGATAGAGACAAGATATCTGCCGCCCAATGCATGGATGGAGAAACACCCTCTGTCCGCATTCGTATATAGCGTCTACCGGCAAGACTCTTCACCGGCACCATCAATGTGTGCAAAACTGCGCCCCTTCAAACCTGCCCCGGATACCCAACAATGACCCTTGTGCTTGCCCTCATCGCCCTGCTGGCCGTGACCAGCCTGGCCTGGCGCCTGTCCTCCCGCCGCCATGTCCTGCCCTGCCCGTCCTGGCTGCGCTGGATGGTCGAGCTTGACAACCCCTTCGCGGCCAGCAACAAGGCCGCCTTCATCGTCGGGCAACTGCAGATCCAGCCAGGCATGAAAGTGCTGGACGCGGGCTGCGGCCCAGGCCGCGTCACCCTGCCGTTGGCACGTGCCGTTGGCGCGCAGGGACAGGTGCTGGCCGTGGACCTGCAGCCGGCCATGCTCGAACAGGTGGCGGCCAAGGCGCGCGCGCAGGGGCTGGAGAATGTGCGCACCCAGGCGGCGGCGCTGGGCCAGGGGCAACTGGCAGCCGAGCAGCACGACCGCGCCGTGATGGCCGCCGTGCTGGGAGAGATTCCGGACCGCCAGGCCGCGCTGGCCGACGTGTTTCAGAGCCTGCGCCCCGGCGGCCTGCTAGCCGTGGCCGAGCTGGTCTTCGACCCGCATTTCCAGCGCCGCACCAGCGTGGAAAAGCTGGCAGGCAAGGCAGGCTTCATCCCCCACTCCTTCCACGGCCATGCGGCCGCCTATCTGCTGGTGCTGCAGCGCCCTCTCCAACCATGACCACCACACATTCCCCTGTAGCGACCCTGCGGACACTGCGCCTGATACTGCGCCAGTGGCAGGCCGGCGACCGGCAGCCCTTTGCCGCGCTGAATGCCGACCCACAGGTCATGGAGCACTTTCCGGCACTGCTCAGCCGTGAACAAAGCGATGCCATGGCAGACAGGATCCAGGCACTGATCGAGGAACGCGGCTGGGGCTTCTGGGCGGCAGAGCACCTTGCCAGTGGCGAGTTCATGGGCTTCATCGGGCTGCACACTCCCGCCGCGTCTTTGCCGTTCTCGCCCTGCGTGGAAATCGGCTGGCGGCTCGCCCGGCCTTTCTGGGGCCAGGGCCTGGCCAGCGAAGGCGCGCGGGCGGCGCTGGCGCACGGCTTCGGCGCGTTGCATCTGGAGTCCATCGTCTCGTTCACCGCGCTGTCCAACCTGCGTTCGCAGGCCGTGATGCAGCGCCTGGGCATGGAGCGCGACGCCCATGACTTCGACCATCCGGAGGTGCCGGCAGGCCATGCGCTGCGCAGGCATTGCCTGTACCGCCTGACACATGCCCAATGGCTGCAGCAGCAAGCCATGGCCCGAGCATGAACGCGCCCGAGCGGGCATACTGGGCGCCGCCTCCAAAAGCCTTTATCCGCATCTCCACATGACCTCCCCGGCCTCTCCCATCGGCGTCTTCGACAGCGGCATCGGCGGCCTCAGCGTGCTGCAGGCGCTGCGCCATGAGCTGCCGCATGAGCGCTTCATCTACCTGGCCGACAGCGGCTATGCACCGTATGGCGATGCACGCGGCGACGCCTTCGTGCAGCAGCGCACGCGCACCATTGCGCGCCACCTGTGCGAGCAGCACCAGATCAAGGTACTGGTGATCGCCTGCAATACGGCCACGGCCGCTGCCGTGGACATGCTGCGCGCTGAAATGCCCGAACTGCCCCTGATCGGTGTGGAGCCCGCCATCAAGCCCGCTTCGCTATCGAGCCAGACCGGCCACGTGGGCGTGATGGCCACGCGCGGCACGGTGAGCAGTGCGCGCTTTGCCCGGTTGGTGGCCGACCATGGCCAGCGCGTGCAATTCCATGTCCAGCCCTGCGACGGTCTGGCCAAGGCCATCGAGGAAAGCACGGAGCAGCCCGTTCCCGCCGACCCCATGGCCACCGAGGTCGCGCGCCTGTGCGCCAGGTATGTGAATGCCCTGGGCAGCTTCGGACAGAAGACGGGCGAGATGGATTCCCTGGTGCTGGGCTGCACCCACTACATATTCGCCCGCGAGCAGTTGCGCACGCTGCTGGGGCCGGACATCCAGTTCATCGACACCGGTGCCCCGGTGGCACGCCAGACGCGGCGCGTACTGGAACGACTGGGCACCCTGGCCAGCGAATCAGGCCCCTTGCCCGCGGCAGAGGGCCAGGTCCAGCTGATGACCACGGGATCGCTGCAGGCCCTGCAGGCTGCGGCATCGCGCTGGCTGGATCTGCCCGCGCAATGCTGCTCGTCCGTTCAGGTCGGCGAATCCAGCGCCATCCCCACGGCCGCTTGAATCACGGCTGCGCCTGCCACAGGCGCCGGCCCGAGTGGTCCATCCAGCTCAGGTACAGCCGCAACTCGAACTCCAACTGGTGGTATTCGGGCTCCATGTGGGTGCACAGCTGGTAGAAGGCCTTGTCGTGATCGGGCTCGCGCAGGTGGGCCAGCTCGTGGACGACGATCATGCGCAAAAAAGCCTCGGGCGCTTGCTTGAACAGTGCACCGATGCGGATCTCATGCCGTGCATTGAGGCGACTTCCCTGCACCACGGCGCGGCGCGTGTGCAGGCCCAGGGCGTTGTGGACCACATGGATGCGGCCGTCGTAAGCCACTTTGTTCAGCGTGCCGGCATTGCGCAGGTGCCGGCCCTTGAGGGCATCCACGTAGTCATAGAGGCTCTTGTCCGTGCGCACGGCATGGGCCTCGGGATGCTTGCGCAGCAGCCAGGCCTCGGCCTTGTCATCGGCCAGCCAGCCACGCACCTGTGACTGCAGCGCGGCCGGGTAGGCGGACAGGTAGGGAAGCGGCAGCGCGCCACCGGCCACCTCGCGCCGTTGCTCGCGCTGGCGGCGCACGGTCTCGGTGACTGCTCCGGAATACTTGGGCGTGCTGGCCTGTGCCGCCATGGCTGTACGCTGCGCGGGGCAGCGCCTTGCGCTCAATGCAGGTGGCGGGGGCGGCGGTTGCCGCCGTGGCCCGAACCCGATCCACCCATGCCGCGCGGCGGCTTGCCGATCTCCAGCGAGCTGACCAGGGCGTCGAAGCGCTGGGAGAACAGCTTGTCGATCTCCTGCACCACGCCACCCAGCTCGGAGCCGTCGAAATGGCGCTCCATCAGGTTGACCACGTCCTGCACCAGCAGGTCGCGCTGCACCTGCATGATGGCCGCGGGCGTCGGGCCCACGAAGAGCATGACGAAGTCGTCGCGCGACTCGGCCTCTTCGGACTCCTCTTCCTCGTCGAACTCGGTGTCGTAGAAGGTCACCTCGATGGCAGCGCCCTGCTCGGCCAGCTCGTTGATGCCCATGCACATGTCGTCCAGCGACTGGCGGAAGTCCTCATCGCCGCGCACCGTCCAGCACACCTGGAGCAGGCGCTCCTTGGTATCGAACTGGATGCCGGGCTCTTCTTCGTAGACGCTGCCAGCGCCATCGGCCAGGGAGCGGGCACCCGCATACTTCCACAGCGGGCCCAGCGCTTCCTGCAACTGCTCGTAGGTCGTGTCGGGGCGCAGCAGCACCTGGCCGTGCACGTGGATTTCAAATGGAGCGTTGTAATTCGACATGTTCTCGTCTGGGATGAGTTTGGCCACACCTGTCACGCCGCACCATGTGCCACGATCAATGTCAACGGAACGCATGCAGGCATCGCCATCACTGTCTGCCCGAGCCGCGCCATCCAGGCAAGCAGCCCGGGGCCTGATGAAGGGATTCTCGCACGTAATGCAGCCGGCAAGGACTTGGCGGCGCATGGCCACAATGCGGTGCTGCAAGAGCACGAAGCCAGCAACATGCACTGCGCAGCACCGCGAAACATTGCGCAACCGCAGCATTCGCCTCAACGCAAAATTGCTACAAAGATTGCAGCATCAGAACGCTGCTGCACATAGCTCATGGTGCCCCGAGCCGGGATCGAACCGGCACGCCCCTGTTCGGAAGCGGCGGATTTTAAGTCCGCAGTGTCTACCAATTTCACCATCGGGGCCCTGCGCCGCAGCGTCACAGGCCAACGCAAGCTGCTCATGCCTGCGAACTGCAGCACCAACGAAAAAGGGAAGCGTTACCGCTTCCCTTTTTTCTGAATTGGAGCGGGAAACGAGTCATGCACTAGAGCGCTAAGTCTCTGTTTCCCAATCACTTTCTCCACTGTGGTGATCAGCAAAGAACTCAATTATAGCCTTGTTTTTCGCCCTCGGCAACAAAGTTCATCCAACCACTTCCACCAGCGTCCAAGGATGATCCATCCACCCGTCGTTACGCCTGATGCGTCCAGCTGCTGAGCGGGTTCGCTATCGAACTCCAACTTGCGACGATCATGACTTGCGCTCGCTCCGCAGGCAGCGCGGGGTGGTGTCGCGTGGACTACCTGGCACCTGGACGGCTGTAGGACACAACCGCCGGCATCGGAACACCGCAAGTACTCATCTTTACATCGCTGCGGCTAACTTCGCCGGAGCGCAACGCGGCGCCAGTGTAGTGGCAGCCAGCCTCAACGAAGGCGTGCAGCAATCCGGTTCATCTGCTCGATCTCCGCGCGCTGGCCATCGGAAATCGCTTGGCATAGGTTGACGAGTTCCGGATCTGAGAGCTGCGCCTCGCGGCACATGAGGATCGCTCCCGAATGGTGCGGGACCATAGACGCGATGAACTGTCGATCGCCGATTCCGGTTTGAGCACGGGTAGCGGCAAAAGAACCGAGTGTGAGAACGGCAAACAAGCCGTACAGCACGAGATTGAGCCGCCGGTTTGGAAACATGCCGGGCATTGTCGCTAGCATGAAGATGCCCATTGGCGCCCACATAGTGACCGCCATGTAGAGCATGTTGAGATTGTTTCTGAAGTCCCTGGCGCCGTCGATCATGCTGAACATTACGAAGTACATGACGACGAGGCCCAACACCATGTTCACCCAGAACTTGGCGTATGGTCGGCCGTGCTTACCCATCTGACCGGATGTGTGATGTTGATGTTCATGGGAATGTTCAGCCATCTCCGTCTCCTATGTGCTGGGGCAACCTGGCAGGGTCACTGGTACTGCGGCAGATACTTTGTCGATATATCAGCATGTGGAGCGATGCATCACTAACCGCTGATTTCCAGTCCCCAACTGGACGTAGGGGCGTCGAACGCTTCAACTCGCTGGTCTTGAACCGTCTGGATATCAGACCATACCAAATCGGTCTTGATGGGCTTTGCGCCACCTATGACGCTGGTACCGTGAGCGCCAATATCGAGCTTGCGTCCTCATCGCTCGATGGGCCGGCAACTGATCGATTCTTGCATATCAAGCAAGACAAGGCCACCTGCGGCGGACGCCAATGGCCTCCTCCGCCTTCGCTTAGGGCATCGCCTCAAGCGTCCGTCGCAGGCCATAACGACACAACAGCCCTTGGGCAAGAAAGGAGCCGGTGATGTAGCGCACCCGAAAGGAGACGAAGACATGCACAAGGACATTTCAACATCAAAGGTGTTCTATCGTCCCATCGAGGCGGCCATCCGATGGGCTGGGTTGCTGCGGTATCTCCCGATGATCCTGGCCACGATCGCGTCACCGCGTGTCCTGCCTCGGTCGCTGAACTGCCCTCGATGGAATGAGTGCCGGCTGCACTCGGAACGTATCTATGACGGCATCCTCAACGGAGAGCTGCCCTACGGCAAGAACGGGATCACGCTCAATGATCCGAACCTGCTCAATTCTCTGGATCTGACTGTTCGCCATGTCGATCTAAAACGCTGGATGCGCACCCACTATCCCGAGCACCGGCCAGGATTTCTGTTCAGCCGTGGCGAACGCATGGCGCATCCTTTCATCACCATGGAAACAGGACAGGCGATCCTCGTGGAGCGGCTGGCCCTTCAGGCCGCGCTTGAACAAGCCCGACGTGAGATGCGAGAACTGCAGGAGCAGCACGACACGCTACTCAAGCAATCCTCGGTGCTGTTGGCATCCAAGCAATGCGAGATCAGCGAACGGGCGGAAACGACCTATCTCAACATCATTGGAGGGATGTTGACGCTGATGCTGAGCCAGTCGCCTTCAGGCGTGCCCTATTCCAGCTTCAAAACGCAGGAGGCCCTTGTCTCTGCATTGGTCGCCCACTACGGCGGCACCATGGGCATCACTGAGCGCACCTTAAACGGAAAGTTCGCCAACGCTAAGAGGTACGTTCGTAGCGCAAGCGCATGAGGTTATCCAGCTTGTATGTGCAATCGCGGAGATTGCATTTGCAATGTCTTTCCGCAGCCAGGTCTATTGAATAGAGGTCACGCCAACAAACGCCACCGAGCGTTCAGGAGTGACCGCCATGTCGCAGACCCCTGTACTCCCGCCGAACGAGCGCCGCATCCTGCGGCTCGATGAAGTCGAAGCGAAGTCCGGCTTCAAACGCGCCCACATCTACAACCTGATGAAGAAGCGCCAGTTCCCTCAGGCGCTGCGCCTGGGCGTGCGCGCTGTCGGCTGGGATTCGATCGAAATCGACCAGTGGATCGCCGAGCGCCTCAACCACCGGACCTGACCCGCTCTCCCGCGGACTTCCCATTCCCAGCCGGAGAGCGCCATGCAGGTCGTGTCCATCATTTCAACGAAGGGCGGCGTCGGCAAGACCACGACGGCCGCCAACCTGGGCGGGCTCGCCGCGGACGCGGGCCTGCGCGTGCTGCTGCTCGATCTCGACGTGCAGCCCACCTTGTCCTCCTACTACGAACTGACCCAGCGCGCGCCGGGCGGCATCTATGAGCTGTTGGCCTTCAACGAGCGCGACCTTGGCCAGCTCGTGTCCCGCACGATCATCGCGGGCCTGGACCTGGTGCTGTCCGACGACCACCGGGGCGAGCTGAACACGTTGTTGCTGCATGCGCCGGATGGCCGCCTGCGGTTGCGGCATCTGCTGCCAGCACTTGCTCCCCTCTACGACCTGGTGCTGATCGACACCCAGGGCGCGCGTTCCGTGCTGCTGGAGATGGCGGTGCTCGCCTCCGATCTCGCGCTGTCGCCCGTCACGCCGGAGATCCTCGCGGCACGCGAGCTGCGGCGCGGCACCATGCAGTTGCTCGAAGACATTGCGCCGTACCGGCACCTGGGCATCGAACCGCCGCCGCTGCACTTGCTCATCAACCGCGTCCACCCGGTGTCCGCCAACGCACGGCTGATCCAGCAGGCCTTGCGCGACCTGTTCCAGGACAGCGCCGGCATCCGCGTGCTCGCCACCGACGTGCCGGCCATAGAAGCGTATCCACGTGCCGCAACGCGCGGCCTGCCGGTGCATCGGGTCGAGCACCGCCAGCCGCCCGGCAGAGTCGCCCCTGCCGCGCTCGACACGATGCGCGCGCTCGCCAGCGAGTTGTTCCCGCAATGGCAGGACCGACTGGCTCAAGTATCCGGCCGCCCGCAGCGACCTCTTGATCCTGGGAGGCCCCATGGCGAACGCACATGAGCTGGCCCGCGGCCACAAACGGCTGCGCGCCCTGATCGAGTTCGCGGTCGGTGAGGGCTGGCACGTCAAGCGCACGCCGGGCGGGCACCTCAAGTTCACCAAGGCCGGCTGCGCGGCGATCTACACGAGTTCGACAGCGAGTGACCACCGGGCCGAATTGAACGCCCGTGCGCAGATCCGCCGCGCCGAGCGAGAGGCCCGCATGGCGCCGGCCGGCGGTCGTGGGGACTGCGAGGGGTGCGGCCATGGCTGACATGACCTCGCAGGACATGGCAGGCAAGCTGCTCGCGGCCGGCTTCGAGCGCAGCGGCCCAGCGGCTACGGCCTTGAGCGACCCGATCGCGGACACGCCCATGGTCGTGACGCTGGACCAGTTGCGGCCCTACGACCATGACCCGCGCATGAAGCGCAACCCGGCTTACGAGGAAATCAAGGCATCCATCCGCGAGCGCGGCCTGGACGCGGCGCCGGCCATCACGCGCAGGCCCGGCGAGGACCACTACATCATCCGCAACGGCGGCAACACGCGACTGGCGATCCTGCGCGAACTCTGGTCGGAGACCAAGGAAGAACGCTTCTTCCGCATATCGTGCCTGTTCCGACCATGGCCGGAGCGCGGTGAAATCGTCGCGCTGACCGGGCATCTTGCCGAGAACGAACTGCGCGGCGGCCTCACGTTCATCGAGCGCGCGCTCGGCGTCGAGAAAGCACGGGAGTTCTACGAGCAGGAGAGCGGCGCCGCCCTGAGCCAGTCGGAACTGGCCCGCCGCCTGGCGGCCGATGGCTTCCCCGTCCAGCGGTCGCACATCACCCGCATGGCCGACGCGGTGCGCTACCTGCTGCCCGCCATTCCCACTGTGCTCTATGGCGGCCTGGGGCGCCACCAGGTCGAGCGGCTGTCGGTCATGCGCACGGCCTGCAAACGCACCTGGGAGCACTACGCCAAGGACCGTTCGCTGCCGCTGGACTTCGACAGTTTCTTTCAGGAGGTGCTGGCGCAGTTCGACACGCAGGGCGACGAGTTCGCGCCGCAGCGCGTGCAAGACGAGCTGATCGGCCAGATGTCCGAGCTGCTGGGCATCGGCTACGACGTGCTGGCGCTGGACCTGACCGAATCGGAAAGCCGCCACCGGGCGCTGGTCAGTGACCCGACGCCACCTGCGGCGCAGCCGGCGTTGCCTTCGCCCACCGCCGGCACGCCGACTCCGCCGGGCGCAGCATCGTCCATCGCCACGCCTGCAGCGGCGGCCGGTCCTCCACCCGCCAGCCCTCCGGCGTCCGAGCCCACCTTGCGCCACGACGACACGGCGGTTGGCGAAGCGGCCACGGGAAGCCAGCCGGCCGCACCGGGCGATCTGCTTCGCGAGCACATCGTCTCGCCAGCACCGACGACAGAACGGCTCCAATCGATCCAGCGCATGGTCGCCGACCAGTTGGGCGATGCGCTGCCGCCCGACTTCTCGGCGAGCGTGCTGCAGTCCATCCCGGTGCAAGCCGGCGGACTCTATCCGATCTCCGACGTCTGGTACATCGACGCCGGCCTGGACACGCCCGATCGGCTGCGCATCCACATCGCGCAGTTCGCGCGCGAGATCGCCGGGGAGGCAGGCCTGGACGAGTGCATCGAGGATCGCGCCGATGGCATCGGGTTTGCGTGCCGCGCCCGCGGCCAAGCCCCGTCGCCGCTCGGCCGCGCGGTGCTGACGCTGCTCACTTCCCTGACGGGTCAGCCCGTCGCCGAAGCGGGCCTGGACGGCGCGCAGCTCGCCGCCGACCTGCCGACCCTGTTGCACGGCCAGAGCCAAGGCCATGGCAGCGGCGCAAGGCGCTTGAGCGACACGGCGTTGGTCAAGCTCTTTCGGCTGCTGCGCCTCGCCCGGCGTCTGCTGGACCTGGAAGCCGGCACCACGGCGCCCGGGACGTGAGCGAGGGAGGCCGCATGTCCACATCGCATCCGCTCAACCAGGCCGTGATTGCCCAGGCGCTGTATGACCTTCGCAACGGCCAACTGCGCCGCTGCAAGGCCATGGGCTTCGGCGAGGCCGAGCTGGATGCGCTCAAGCACCCCGCGCTGATCAGCGTGCTGGCCAACGCCAGCGTCTCGTGGTGCTCGGTCACGGTCAACCGCGAAGTGCTGCAGCGCCTGCTCAACCAGGCACAGGACGTGGAGAAGGAAATCGCCACGGTCGATCGCATGCTGCGGCTGGGGGCCAGCACGGAGATGGTCAGCCGCTTCTATGGCCTGACCCATCAGGAAGTCGCCCTGCGGCGGGAGATCCTCGGCCTGCCCAAGCGCAAGGGGCGCCACCCCGTCCTGGACGAGACCCAGGACACCGAACTGTGGCGGCAATGGAAAGCCGTGACCAGCAGCAGGAACGTCGATCTGGAGGACGAGACCTCGATTCTCGATGCGGCCATGGACCTGGCCGAGGGCATGTCGCTGCCGCTCTCGGTGGTCTGGGCCGCGATCAGGAACTGGGTCGATCAGGGATTGGGCTAGGCCATGGCCGTGGACGACACCGCCCCACGAGCCCAGCGCCCTGGCCCCATCGCACTCGCCGACCTGTTCGACGCTGCGCTGAAGGACCTCGCGCCCAAGTCCAGCTCTGGCGCTCCCGCGTCCCTGCCTGCTCCAACGCCCACGCCTCCTACGTCCGGCGACGCCTTCCTGTTCAGTGGCAATCGGCACGAGAGCGTGCCGCGGCGGCTGTTCCTCGACCGCCGCCTGACACCGCTGGAGCGCAACGCCTGGCAGGTGTTCCGATTGATGCTCAACGACGATGGCGTCACGGCATTTCCCACCTATGAGCAGTTGCGCCCCTGGCTGGCGTCGATGCCCTGCGCAGGCCAGGCCTCCCATGAGACCGTGGCGCGGGCGCTGACGCTGCTGCGCCTGACGCGCTGGCTGAGCCTCGTGCGACGACGGCGCGACCCCAAGACCGGTCGCATCCTCGGCAACCTCTACGTCCTGCACGACGAACCGCTGACGCCGTTCGAGGCGATGCAACTCGACGCCGACTACCTGGCCCTGGTCAGCCAGTCGCTGGGGCATTCGGCCAAGGCCGTCCAGGTGGTGGGACTCAACACCCTCCAGGAGATCGCGGACGACCCGATGCTGTCCGGACGCACCTTGCCGTCGCGGCTGCAAGTGCTCGCCGAGCGCCTGGCCGACCAGGGCATCACCGCCTCCGAAAGTTATCCACAGGAGGATGCGGTCCACGATTCCGAAGAAGGGCCCGCGAGCCTTCTTCGGAATGGCGATCGCCCATCTTCGGAATCCGAAGCAGGGCCGAAACCCGCGCCAGACGGCGCTCTTCGGAATTCGAAGCAGGACCGTACAGTACGTAGTAGTCGTATTGATGAAGTACGTACTACCGCGCAGGCGCGTGCGCTGGGCGACCTGCAATGGCCCAAGCGCTTCGCGGAACTGAAGGCGGAACAGCAGGCCGGAGCCAAGATGGCGTTGCAGCAGGTGGACGCTGCCCTGCGGCAGGCCGTGCTGGACGAATGGGCCGCACGGTGCGGCAAGCATGGCATCCGCAACCCCGCCGGTTATCTGTTCGGCATCATCCAGCGCGCCATGCGCGGCGAGTTCAATGCCTGGGCCAAGCAGACCGGCCCGGCACCGCCAACACCATCGGCGGCGCGAGCGCCACCAACCGAGCCGCCGCGCAACGTCGTGCCGCCCGAGGTGGCCCGGCAGCACATCGAGCGCCTGCGCGATCTGCTGCGCAAATCCTGAGCACAGGGCTTGTCAAAGCCGTGAAGTAGATCTCCATGGCGGTCGGCAGAAACGGTCCCCTGGGGACGGCTGTGCGGTGAAGCGCCGGGCGACGGCGCGACATGCTGCGCAAAACCTGAGTAGAGCGCATGCAAGACCATGAAGCAGACCTCCATGGCGCTCAACGGAACGGTCCCCTGGGGACGGCTGCGCGGCGAAGGATCGTGTCGAACGGCAGCGCGACGTGCGGTGCAGCACGCATACCGTCAACAACCGAGGACGGGAACGCCGATGTGAGTGCCCATCTGCGGAGCGGTCCCCAGGGGACCGTTGCGCGCTGCGCCGCCAGCGCGCACAGAACCGGGGGTCGGCTCATTTCGGTTTGTTGACTGACTGCCTTCCGCTGCATGCGGATGCTGGCGGCTCCCTGTCCACCAGCGAGCGATCACCATGGCAACCAGCAACGAACCATTGCAACTCAACCTCGGCTCCCTGCGCAGCGCGATGTCGCTGACGCTGCACACCCACCACGCCTCGCGCATCTGGCATGGCCGCGCCGCCGCCGAGGGGCGACCCGGCATCGTCGGCCTGAACGGCTACATCGCCGTGATGAACAAGATGAAGCGCGGCTCGGAGCAGGACGACCCGTACAGCGACTGGTGGATGTTGCGCATCGAGGAAAAGCTCGACCAGACCAGGACCACGTTGCAATCGCTGCGCGAGCAGGTTGACCAGGCACTGGCCGGCGTGCCTGCGGCGTTGAGCCTGGGTGAGAACCTCAACGTGCAGCCGGTGAAGCTCCCCTTGTTCGTGAACGCGCAGCTCGGCTTTGCCGCCGTCTATCTGCTGGCCGACTACGACGACATCGCCCGCAAGCTGATCCTCGCCCACCACACCGCGCTGATCGATCGCTCGACGTTGGAGCGCTGGCTCAACGAAGGTGCCCACGCGCTGCGCAGCCTGTTCAGCCTGGCCCAGCAATACCGCTACTCGGGCTGCACCCGCGACGACTTCGCGGCCAAGAACGCCGCAGCTCGGGCAGCATTGGAGAAGTTCGGCGAACTGCCGCAGGACGTGCTCGAAGGCATGCGCCGCTCGAAGTTTGCGCCGCCCGTCGTGCGCCGTGGTCTGCAACAGCGTGGTGATAGCGCTGCCGCAGCCGCATCTCCCACCGACGAAGGCGCTGCCGCCGATTCGGCCGAGGCCAAGTCCACAGCCGCCGGCGAGGACGAACCGGCATGAGCGACCCGAACCGCGAACCGCGCTACTTCCGTCGTCTGGAACAGCCAGCCTTCATGCGGCTGGAACACGCGGCCTCTCTAAAAGGCCTTTTAAAGCCTTTTAAAGGTAAAGGGGACTTCGAGGCCTGGGCCAGCCAGTGCTTCGCCATGCGCGACGAGTTGATTGCCCTGGCGCAGCGACAGGTGCTGCCACAGGCGTGCGGGCATCCCTTCCACCTGCTTCCCGTCGAGCTGGCCCAGCAGACCACTGGCGCAGGCACGACCTTTCTTCGCTGGCGCAAGCACGATCGATCGGCCATGGGCGTGGCGTTGTGGCAGGAGCTGATGGCGAGCCCCAGCACGCCGGTCAACCTGCTGCACGACCTGCACGAGATCGAACTGCAGCGCGTCATGCTGAACATGCAGATCAGCCTGCTGCACACCCTGGGCAGGCAAGCACAGGAATGCGCCAGCAAGGCCGCGCAGGCGGACAACACCTACCTGCGCCGGCTCGCGTCCGTTCCTGCCGCAGTGCGCGATCGGTGATTGCGCCTGCCATCCGAGCACGCGCCCGAGCCCAACGAGGCACGGGTATTTCAACCACCACGGAGATTCCAACATGAGCACACAATTCATCGGCGAGGGCAACATCGGATCGCCTCCCGAGTACCGCGAATTCCCCAATGGCAACGACGATCCTCGCCGGTTGCTCCGGCTGAACGTGTACTTCGACAACCCCGTCCCCACCAAGGGCGGCGAGTTCGAGGACCGCGGCGGCTTCTGGGCGCCGGTGGAACTCTGGCACCACGACGCCGACCGCTGGCAGCAGCTCTACCAGAAGGGCATGCGGGTGCTGGTCGTCGGCCGCATGGAGCGCGACCCCTGGACGGACAACGAAGATCAGCCGCGTGAGACTTGGCAGGTCAACGCGCGCAGTGTCGGCATCCTGCCGTACCGCATCGAGTCTGTGGCCCTCAGCCCGAAGCCACAGGAGGCAGAGCCGAAGCCCCAGGCCACCCAGGAATCGACGGCGCCGAAAGAGACCAAGCGCAGGAAGTGATCGGGCATGGAGGGCGGCTGCCGCAGTGCTTCGCCGCCCTCCATGCGCTGCGAATTATCCCCAGGGGATAGCTCCACCAACGTCCACCGAGTTCCACGCGCGCTCCCGGAAATCGCGGCTCTCGGCCCGCACACTTCCGGCCACGCACCTTCCCCGCACTCGCCATTTCATCGGCGTGAAAGCGGTCGCTGCCGCATGCGGCTTGTTTGCTGCTGCCAGGGGCTGCGCTCGGCATCCTCGATCCCAGCAACTCCATGAACAACAGGAATCGGGATGGACGGATATGCGGCTGTTCTTGTGCGAGAAGCCCTCCCAGGGCAAAGACATTGGCCGGATTCTCGGCGCCACGCAGCGCGGTGAAGGCTGCCTCAACGGTTCCGGCGTCACGGTCACCTGGTGCATCGGCCATCTCGTGGAGGCGGCGCCGCCCGAGGCCTACGACGAGCAGCTCAAACGATGGTCCGTTGAGCAGTTGCCCATCATTCCCCAGCACTGGCGGGTCGAGGTCAAACCGAAGACCGCCACGCAATTCAAGGTCGTCAAGGCGCTCTTGGCGAAGGCGACTCACCTGGTTATCGCCACCGATGCCGACCGCGAGGGCGAATTGATCGCCCGCGAGATCGTGGAGCTTTGCGGCTACCGCGGCCCCATCGAACGCCTGTGGCTGTCGGCGCTCAACGATGCGTCCATTCGGGCGGCACTGGGCAAGCTGCGGCCTTCGGCCGAGACGCTTTCGATGTACCACTCGGCGCTGGCGCGCTCCCGTGCGGATTGGCTCGTGGGCATGAACCTGAGCCGGCTGTTCACGGTGCTGGGGCGACAGGCGGGTTACGACGGCGTGCTGTCGGTCGGCCGCGTACAGACCCCGACGCTCAAGCTCGTTGTGGACCGCGACCGCGAGATCGCGCGCTTCGTGTCCGTACCATACTGGGCCATCGCCGTGTCCCTGTTCGCAGGCGGTTCGACTTTCGCCGCGCAATGGGTTCCACCCGATGCGTGCACCGACGACGCAGGCCGCTGCCTGCGGCAGCCGGTCGCACAGCAGACCATGCAGCAGATCCGCGCTGCGGGCAGTGCCCACGTCGTGTCGGTGGAGACTGAGCGTGTCCGCGAAGGCCCGCCGCTGCCGTTCGACCTGGGCACCTTGCAGGAAGTGTGTTCCAAGCAGCTTGGGCTGGACGTGCAGGAAACCTTGGAGATTGCCCAAGCCCTGTACGAGACGCACAAGGCCACGACGTACCCCCGCTCGGACTCCGGCTACCTGCCCGAGAGCATGTTTGCCGAAGTGCCCACCGTTCTCGACAGCCTGCTCAAGACCGATCCCTCGCTGCGCTCGATCATGGGCCAGCTCGACCGCTCGCAGCGCTCGCGCGCCTGGAACGATGGCAAGGTCACGGCGCACCACGGCATCATCCCGACGCTCGAACCGGCGAAGCTCTCCGCCATGAGCGAGAAGGAACTGGCCGTGTACAGGCTCATCCGGTCGCATTACCTGGCGCAGTTCCTCCCTCACCACGAGTTCGACCGCACTGTGGCCAAGTTTTCGTGCGGGGGGCAGAACCTGGCGGCCACGGGCAAGCAGGTTGTCATCCCGGGTTGGCGCCAGGTGCTCGCCGAGCCGCAGGCCGAAGACGGTGATGGCGAGGGCGATACTGCGGTCCGCGCCCAGGTGCTGCCCGCGCTGCCGAAACTGTATGAGGGCCTGGCATGCCAGGTGGCCGACGTCGATCTCAAGGCACTCAAGACGCTGCCGCCCAAACCGTACACGCAAGGCGAGTTGGTCAAGTCCATGAAAGGCGTCGCCAAGCTGGTGTCCGATCCCCGCCTGAAGCAGAAGCTCAAGGATACGGTTGGCATCGGCACCGAAGCGACGCGGGCCAACATCATCGGCGGCCTGATCGCTCGCGGCTACCTCGTGAAGAAGGGGCGCGCCATCCGCGCCTCGGATGCGGCTTTCACTTTGATCGATGCCGTGCCTGCGGCGATTGCCGACCCTGGCACCACCGCCGTCTGGGAACAGGCGCTCGACATGATCGAGGCCGGACAGCTCACCCTGGACGTGTTCATCGGCAAGCAGGCCGCGTGGATTTCGCAGTTGATTGCGCAGTACGGCAGCGCCTCCCTGTCCATCAAGGTTCCCCAAGGGCCGGCATGCCCGCAGTGCGGCGCACCCACGCGCCAGCGCAGCGGCAAGAGCGGCCCGTTCTGGTCGTGCAGCCGCTACCCGGACTGCAAAGGCACGCTGCCAGTCGAATCCGGCAGCTCCAAGCGCGGCGCCTCGCGCCCGCGCCGTAGCGGCCGCAAAGGCTCCTGACCGCCCCCGTTCCCCGTGAGCCGTGCCCGCCTTCGGCGGCGTGGCCCCTGTCCCGCACTCCGCCGCATGCCCTGCGGGACGCCCAGCGCGCAACGCCTTCTTGATCCGTGTGCGCGTCCCGCCCAGCCGTCCCCGGCCGCGGGACCTGAAGGTAGCTTCTCTGCGAGCCGCACCACGCGCGTTCTGTTGATCTGCGTTTCTTCCGCCCTCTGCGAAGGGTCTCCCGGTGGCTTGCCAGGCTGCACGAGCCACCGGGAGACCCTTCGTGGTCAGCGGTAATCGGTGCCGGTGCCCGCCGGTGCAAAAACGGGCTCCCTTTGTGCGCGGATGTGCGCCAGACGATGCCGGCCCCAGCCACGACATGGGCCGGGTGTGATTGCTTGATGAGCAGACGGTTCTAGCGACGACCGGGCCTGCCAATCAGCCCACGGGTGGTTCCTCTTTTCTCCCGAGCCGAAGGCCGTTGGGCCTTCGGCGCCATTCTCCTGCCCATCAACGTCCCGGCCCGGCCATTGGCCTGGGCCACACGAACAGGAGAGACGACATGCACCCTCAACCTTGCGCACCGCTGCTGTACGGCAGACGGAGGTCGAGAACGGCATGCCCGCCTATCGCGCGGCCATCGCCAATGGTACGCTCGGCTGCAGCCGAGGCCGTAGCCCAAAGGCTGGACTACCTCTTTTGCAGAGGTAAACCTCGGGATGAACTGGGCGAAAACATGCCTTATGTGCCCGCCTTACGGCGAGCTGTTTCCGATGCTTCGCGCAGGATTTCCCGCCCCCCATTCGCTGCGATTGCGGCCACGATGACGCCCAGCACCAGATCCGGGATGTTCGACCCGAACCCCATCACCAGCACCCCGGACAGCACAATCGCACCATTGACGATGGAGTCGTTGCTGGTAAAGATCGCTGACGCCTTGAAGTTCACATCTTCCCCGCGATGGCGGCGCAGTAGTCTGAGGCACACTAGGTTCAAAGCCGCGTTCAGCGCGGCCATGGCCATCATGGCTGGGCCGACAGGCTCTTCCCCTCCAGCGAAGCGGCGTAGGACTTCCAACAGCAGCAGCGCGGCCAGGCCGATTAGCAAGAAACCCGACAAGCGGGCCGCGCCCACCTTGACCGTTGCCGCACGACCGACGGCATACAGGCTAACCGCATAGACCGACGCATCGGCGAGGTTGTCCAACCCGGCGCCCATCAGCGCCGTAGAGCCAGCCCAGATGCCAAGGGCAATGCCGGCGGCGGACTGCGTCAGGTTGATCAGCAACACAGTCAGAAGAATCTTTCGGTCCTTCGCATCGCTCGCATCTAGGCGGCCCAACTCGTCGTTTTCGTGATTTCTGTGGTTTTCAGCCATGCATTGTTCCTTCCAAATCGATGGATGCTGAAGCCTGTAGCGGCTGGAGAGTCAAGGCGCAGATGCAACGAACTTGCCACAGGGTCTTCCCGGACGCCCTTGACTCTACCGTAGCTAGAAGGTTTTCCAATCCAGTCAGAGCTTTAGGACAGAACAGATGAGCACCAATGCGCCCCCTTCATTGCGACTGTCATCCGGTATGGCTGCTATCCACTGATCCGTGGCGCCACTGCGGTTGTGCTCTTCGGCGAGCTCGCGACCGGCCGGCCGTCTTTTCCGACGGAGCTACTCACAGTGATCGTCGCGCTCGCTTGTGCCGCCTTGCTAGAGGGCGGGCGGCCTTTCCACTCCCCGTTGAGCCAGTAGCGGCGTTCCAAGCTGTGGTTGGCCGTCGGCGCATGGCTCGGCTTCTTGGTCGTGCATCTGGCCTTCCAGCACTCCAATCTGGGATACCGGGTCGGGCCGTTGGGATTGTTGATCGGGGTGGCTGAAGCCCATCGCTGGCATCACAAGCGTGAGCACGAAGACGCCCAAGTCAACTACGGCGATTTCTGGATGCCCGGGGGCCACTTGTTCAGCGCTTTCCGGTCGCAAAAGCACACGCTGGGCGCCAAAGAGTGACACTCAAGAAAGATGGACTTTCCAATGGACTACGGCCCGCAGCTTGTCTATCCCTTCCGGAGCCGGCCAGCAGCGGCAAACGCTTGCGCTGCTGGCTATACGATCTTGCCCACGTCGCATTCTTGCGCGAGTCGGGCCTTGCGGCTTCTTGCGAAGCGATCGCGAGTTGCGTGGCGTGCCCATGAGTCGGGCCGCGTCGTGGCGCACTGCTACCTTGGCCTGCACCTGCACCTGCGCAGCCACGCCGCGATGCTCGGTCTGGCCTGGAGAACCCGTAAGGTGGCGGAGATTGCGGCGCGCAGGTCGTCCGGCTCGCGCTGGCTCCTGTGGGCCACGCCCTCGGTCGCACGCCGTCTCAAAACGTCAGAATCGCGCGCTTTCGCATGATGGAGCGCGGCACGTGGCTCTCAGAACTGGACCCGATCACTTCCAGCACCGATGACACGCTCGAGCTTCAGGCGGGCTCGGCCAAGCTGTTGAGAATGCCGCACTCGCGCGAGGTTCGGGCGCTATCGCAGGAGCGTCGCAGATCCATTAACTCGCGCTCCAAGGCGCGCAATTCCTTCATCTTGGTCCGCACTTGCGCGATATGAGCGTCGACCAGCGCGTTCACCTCGCCGCAGCCCAACTCTGGCCGATCCCGTAAGTTCAGCAGTTGACGGATCTCATCCAGCGTCATGTCCTTCGCCCGGCAGCGGCGGATGAACAGCAAGCGCTGCAAATGGACTTCGTCATAGAGCCTGAAGTTGCCCTCGCTACGTGCAGGCTCGGGCA
Organism: Delftia sp. 11MD; assembly: GCF_050907895.1. Lineage (NCBI taxonomy): Bacteria > Pseudomonadati > Pseudomonadota > Betaproteobacteria > Burkholderiales > Comamonadaceae > Delftia > Delftia sp. 11MD. The sequence continues at coordinate 4,359,260 of NZ_CP194333.1, forward strand.
GCAAGCCTTCTGACTCGTAAAAGCGCACGGTCTGCACCAAGCAATCTGCCTTCTTGCCCAGTTCACCGATCCGCATCATGGTTGCTTCCTATAAAAAACTTGACTCTATATCTACTAGAGGTTTTCTAATGATGGCATCCGGGGAAAACCTTGTCAATGAAGAGCGATCTATGAACAAAGAACCTTCCAGCCCATGCGCCTGCTCCGGCGGCAATGGCCAACAGACGGCGTGCGCCAGTGAGCAGGCCAGCACTGAAACCACCGTTTTCCACGTGAGCAACATGGATTGCCGCAATGAGGAAGCACTGGTGCGGCGAACGCTGGAGGGCATGCCCGGTGTCGAGCGGCTCCTGTTCGATCTTCCGCAGCGTTTGTTGACCATTTCGCACCGCGAAGTCTCGGCCGATGCCTTGGAGCAAGCGCTGAATTCGGTGGGCATGAAGGCTCAGGCTGTCCGAGACGCCGCCGTGTCGACCACCTACCGCATCGAGAACATGGACTGCCCGAGCGAGGAGAAACTCATCCGCTCGCACCTCGGGGCAGTCGAGGGAATTCAGGACCTCGACTTCGACCTCGCTGAGCGCACCCTGTCGGTGAAACACCTCGCTCAGGCACGCGCGCAGATGGAGCAGGTCCTGGCCTCGATCGGCATGCGCGCCAAGGAGCAGACCTTCGGCCACACGGGGCCGATCGAAGCCGCGGCTGTGATCCCATCCTCGGCCCTGCAGCAGCAACCAACCGCTGCCGTTTCCGCGCCGCCGATCGGCGAGCGGGTGACGTACCGGATCGAGAACATGGATTGCCCGACGGAAGAAGCGCTGATCCGCGACCGGCTGGGCAAGCTGCCGGGTGTGACCGCGCTCGACTTCAATCTGATGCAGCGTGTGCTGGGAGTCCAGCACACGCTGGCGACCTCAGCGCCGATCGAGAAGGCGCTTGCTTCCATTGGAATGCAGGCTGCGCGGCAGGACATGCAGACAGCCACCACGGTACTTCGCATCGCGAAGATGGACTGTCCGACCGAGGAAAGTCTGATCCGCGGCAAGCTGCAAGGCATGCCGGGCGTGCAGGGAATGGATTTCAACCTGATGCAGCGCACGCTCACGGTTCGGCACACACCCGACGCGATCAAGCCGGCAGTCGAAGCCATCGAATCGCTGGGCATGGAAGCCGAGGTCCAGAGGACTGATGAGCCGCGCGATGCCCCGGTGGCCGCGCACAAGACCAATTGGTGGCCGATGGCGGTTTCGGGCGTTGCGGCGGTGGCCGCCGAAGGCGTGTACTGGGTCAACGACGGCAATCATTGGGCCGTGATCGTGCTGGCACTGGTTTCGATCTTCACCGGCGGCCTCAGCACCTACAAGAAGGGCTGGATCGCGCTGAAGAACCTCAACCTGAACATGAACGCCCTGATGGCCATCGCGGTCACCGGCGGCATGGCGATCGGCCACTGGCCGGAGGCCGCCATGGTCATGTTCCTGTTCGCGTTGGCGGAAGTGATCGAGGCGAAGTCGCTGGACCGCGCCCGCAACGCCATTCGGGGGCTGATGGACTTGGCGCCCGAGACCGCGACCGTGCGGCAGGCCGATGGCTCATGGACAGAGCTGCCGGCCAAGGAGGTCGCAAAGGGCGCGGTGGTCCGCGTGCGTCCTGGCGAGCGCATCGCACTGGACGGCCTGATCACCTCGGGTCGATCGGCCATCAACCAGGCGCCCATCACCGGCGAGAGCCTGCCCGTCGAGAAGGCCGAAGGTGACCAGGTCTTCGCCGGAACCATCAATGAGACCGGCTCTTTCGAATACAAGGTGACCGCAGGCGCCAGCGACTCGACGCTCGCGCGCATCATCCATGCCGTGGAGTCCGCGCAGGGCAGCCGTGCGCCCACGCAGCGCTTCGTCGACCAGTTCGCCCGCGTCTACACGCCGGCGGTGTTCGCGGTGTCCGTGCTGGTTGCCGTCGTGCCGCCGCTCGCCTTCGGCGGCGCATGGTTTGACTGGGTCTACAAGGCCCTGGTACTGCTGGTGATCGCCTGCCCCTGCGCTCTGGTCATCTCCACGCCGGTCACCATCGTCAGCGGCTTGGCCGCTGCCGCCCGACGCGGCATCCTGATCAAGGGTGGCGTCTACCTGGAGGGCGGGCGCAAGCTCAAGGCGTTGGCCCTGGACAAGACCGGCACACTCACACATGGCAAGCCCGAGCAGACCGACTTCGTGCCGCTGATCGGCGAGCCGCAGGAAGTTGCCGCCTGGGCCGCAAGCCTCGCGGCACGCTCGGACCATCCTGTGTCTCAGGCCATCGCCCGCAAGGCGAACCGTGACGGCATCGCGCTGCACGAGGTCGACGACTTCGCGGCGCTGCCTGGCCGCGGCGTGCGCGGCCGCGTCGCCGGGCGCATGTTGCACATGGGCAACCACAGGCTCGCCCAGGAGCTGGGCCTGAGCGAAGCGACGCTCCAGGCTCGGCTGGAGACCCTGGAGCGCCAAGGCAAGACAGCGATCCTGCTGATGGACGATGCGACCGTGCTCGGCATTTTTGCAGTGGCCGACACCGTGAAGGAAACCAGCCGTGAGGCGGTGGCCGACCTGCAGGCGCTGGGTGTGCGCACGCTGATGCTGACGGGGGACAACCAGCACACGGCCGCGGCCATCGCTGCCCAGGTCGGAATCTCTGAAGCCCGTGGTGACCAACTGCCCGAAGACAAGCTCAAGACCATCGAAAGCCTGGTCGGCGGCGAGGGCCAGGTGGGCATGGTGGGCGACGGCATCAACGATTCGCCCGCGCTCGCCCGTGCCGACATCGGCTTCGCCATGGGCGCGGCCGGCACCGACACCGCGATCGAAACAGCCGACGTCGCCCTGATGGACGACGACCTGCGCAAGATCCCCGCCTTCATCCGGCTGTCGCGTAGCACTGCGGCGATCCTCACGCAGAACATCGTTCTGGCCCTTGGCATCAAGGCGGTGTTCCTTGCGTTGACGTTCACAGGGCATGCCACCATGTGGATGGCTGTGTTCGCTGACATGGGGGCAAGTCTTTTGGTTGTCGTCAATGGGCTGCGCCTCCTGAAGTTCAAGGCGGCACGAACAATGGATGAACCATCTCTTCGCAAGACGCAGTGGTACTCACTCGCGATCGTTATATTCGCCGGCGATCAGGCAGCTAAGAGCTACATTGACGCGACAACTCCCTTGGGTTGGTCGCACGAGGTGGCGTCATTCTTCAACCTAGTTCACGCTCTCAATCCCGGCGCGGCGTTCAGCTTCCTTGCTGGCGCGGGCGGCTGGCAGCGGTGGTTTTTTCTGGCGATCGCGTTCGCAATATCGGCATGGCTCGCATGGCTGCTCTCCCGGCCGCTGCGCAAAACGGAAGGCCTTTCGTACAGCCTCATTCTGGGCGGCGCATTGGGCAACGCGTTCGACCGCGCCACGCGCGGGCACGTTATCGACTACATCGACTTTCACCTGCACGGCTGGCACTGGCCCGCCTTCAACATCGCTGACATGGCCATCGTGGGCGGGGCGATCGCGCTGGTGGCCCAGTCGTTCATGAGCGTGGAGAACCCGGCCGCCACAAAGGAGTCCCAGTGACATTGGGACGATCCGGAAATTCGCAATGCACACGGTGCAGGACACCAATCTGAAGAGAACGGCCCCCAGCATGAGCGGCCGCGGCTTGGCCCTCATGCTAGCGCCCACCGCCGCTTTTGCTGCAACGCCCTGTTGCGATGGCGGCGATTGCTGCAACGACGTCGCAATGCCTTGCTGTGAATAAACAGCACGCAAGCCAGTTGACCTGGCAATTATGAAAGTCCATCACGGCGATGCTGGCCTTTTTCGTTCCAATGAGCCGTCACGGAGAGGTGATGATGAAGCTATGCCGGGATCCTGCAAGCTTTAGGACGGTCTTCTTTACCGCATAGCGATATGCTGATGTCACCCGTTCGCCTCGCCTGGCAAGTACAAGTAGTTCGTCGCGGTTTTCTGGCCGTGTCCGCCCGCTTCGCTGGCCCTTTTGCCCCAAACAAGCGCAATCATGCCTGCGTTACCACCAAAGTTCGCCCCCGCCAGTTGCTGTTCCTAAAGGGCATCAAGCTCAACGCCATCGCCGACCGGCCAGCGTATTTCGCATCGCTGCGTGCCCGTCGGGGCCAGCCCATCGTCATCCTCGCAGAGCTGGGACCGGACGAGGCATTCGCCCTGTGGAAGCAGCATGTACTGGGCGACAGGCCTCGCTGACCCAGTTTCGCCTCATCCTCCTGACAGCCCCGCACTTATTGCGGGGCTTTCTTTTTTCCGCGTTCGCCAATCGGGGCTGTTGCAAATGCCGATTTCCGGCTGACGCGGCTCGCCTCGCGCATGAAGCTGCCCGCATGTGTCGCTGATCCGTCAGCACCATGCCAGCAGCCAGAGTTTCCAGGCTGCCGCGGATTCTTTCCGCGCTACCCGCCAGTCCGCCATCGCATCGAGTCTGCGGACGCGCGTCACCCGTGACGCCGATGCTTTTTTCTCAACCGCGTGCGGGAGCTGCCATCCCGTGAGGGACGAGGCCCCGCTTTTTCCAAGGAGCCCGTCCATGTCCCAGCAAGCCTCTTTCGGCCAGTTGGCCTTGATCCATTGCGGCAAGTTCCTGCCGCTCGAAATCCTGCATAGCGCCGCCGGCCACTACATCGGCACGCGCGATACAGAAGGTCCCGTTTCGCGGGAATCCTGCCAGTACTTCCGCAGCTATGCCGCGGCTCAACGTGCCCTCGAAAGAGGCGGCTGGTCCCAGCTCGCCACACCCTGATCCAACTGGAGGAACCACGTCATGAACCAGCTTTTGCCCCAGGAAGTCGTCGATCAGATCATGCGGGAAGAGCAGCATTTCGCCGCCGCGCCCCAAGCCTTCTTCGAGGTCTGGAAGCGCGGCGTCGAGATCGCAGGCCCGCAATGGTTTGGCGACGGCACGCGCGAAGGCCTGAACCAGGCAAAGAGCAAGTGGGATCTGCGTCCCGACATGCTGCGTGCCAACGACGCACTCGGCGTCCTGAGCAGCGGGGAACGCATGTTCCTGTCCGCCATGTTCAGCTTCTACAACGCGCGCGAGGGCGGTGCCATGCTCAAGCGCTGCCACTTCCAAGGACTGTCGGACTTCGATGGTCTCGATCTGCAACGTCGCCAGGTGATCGCCGACCTGCTGCTGAACTACAGCGGTTGGTGAGCCGGTCCCTGGCACACCTTCATCACTGCGTTCACGGGACCCCATGAGGGACATGCGCCTCGTTCGAGGCCATGTCCCTCGCGTTTTCTCCCCGCCCAGCGCCATCCGGCATCAGGCGGTTTCCCCTGCGGATGCCATCGTCCGCAAGGGCTGGCTCCGTTCATTCATCGAAAGGAGCCTTCATGGCCAACAACTACTACGAAGCCACCGGCGTTCTCGTGCTCGACCGTGTGACGCCCGTCATCCAGGCGCTGTTCGGCGCCTTCGCGCTGGACGAGAGCCACCCCGGCAACGGGCAGGCCTACATCGCCCAGATCGCCGAGACCACCAATCCGCAATGGCCGGACGTGCTCGATGGCCTGGAAGACCTGGCCACGCAACTCGGTATTCCGATGCCGGACGACGAAGGGCTGTCGATCCCGCCGCTGCTCGAACTGCTCGCCGTGCACTTCCGTGCCGATGAGGACGAAGAGCTGGGGAACTTGATCGACCGTCATTCGTTCGAGGACACCGCCGATCTCGACGCATTGTTTCTGATCGCCACCCGGTTCGATGACGGGCACCACCTGACCGCCATCCAGTTCGAGGGCTGCTGGTACTGCAGCAAGCCGCGGCTGTTCGAGTTCGGCGGCAACGGCTGCTACCTGAGCCGCGAGGTCCGCTTCATCAGCTCCTCCTCCCAGGCCCTCCAGCTCGGCGACCAATTGCGCAAGACCATTGTGGCCGCCGACATCGAAGAGGCTTCGGCCCTGATCGCGCTGGAGACCATCAATCTGCTGGCGGGCGTCAGCGACGAGCCATTCCGCATGAATTTGCGCCGGCGCGTCGCCGAGCGATTGGCCCAAACGCCAACGATCAGCGTCACCTGACGCTGTTTCCTTTCTTTCCACCCACCGGGGTCAATTCCCGGTGGCGGGGATTTGCTCCATCATTATTCTGTTGGAGAAATCCCATGTCCCAGAATCCCAATCCCTTTCTACGCGGCTACTGGAATCTGAAAATCGTCCGCACGCTGTCCATCAGCTACGAGGACGGAAGCCCGCATGTTTGGCGAAACATCCACCCGAGCCAGCAGCACCTCTGCGACGCGGCGCTGGTTTCTTCTCCTTGCATCATCACCAGCGACTTCGCGGTGGTCAGGACTGGCACCGAACCTGTCGGCGCCGCACTGATCGCCGAATGCGACGCGGCTGAAGGGGGCAGCGGCGAAGGCATGGTGGGTGCCGTGGTGTACGCGATCCACGGCGACGACTTCGACGGCCGCCCCGTCCACATTGGCGACACCTATTCGGCCGAGGCCGCACGGGAAGTCGTGCAGCGGTTGAGCTTCGAGACCGGCTACTACAGCCGGTGCTGGGAAATCAGCAGCGCGCACATCAGCCGCGAAACCGGCCAGTACCTGGCCAACCTGGCTGACCTCGCGACGCCGGAGGCCTTTTTGTTCATCGCGTTCCGGATTCCCTACAGCCCGGCGATCGGCGTCAAGCTGATCTCCACGCCCTGGACGGACCAGCACCTGCAGGACGTCGAGGGGATCGCCGCCGAGCAGCTTCGGCAGGAGCACCGCAGCAAGGGCATGCCGGACGAGCTGGCACAGATCCTTGAACTGGCCGGCCAGGCCGACGTGCGCATCCTCATCCTCGATGCCGACGCACCCGTGTTGCCGGGCCTATCGCTGGCCGGCGAATAGCTGCCACACACATCCCCGGCCTTCCTTGTCCTCACCGCATGCCGGCCCGGTCTCCCGCCAGAGAGCCGGGCCGGCGCACTTTCACAGGAGCGATCCCATGTTCCCCGACCTCATCACACCCGCATCCGACTTCGAGCACCAACTCGGAGCCTGCGTCAACGCCATGAGCCAGGAAGATGCCATCGGCCAGATCCTGGTATTCGAGCGCATGAGCGGCACGCTGCACATGCGCCATATCGCCAGCGCCGACCTGGTGGACACCGACGTGGACGACTACGAAATGGTCGTCTTCGACGGTGGCAACACAAGCGGCGACACGTGGAAACACGTGTTCTTTCCGCGTCAGCGCGAGCACTACTTCGTGTACCAAGCCTGATTCCTCCAGCCCCTTTCGAGGGGCTTTTTCTTGCCCGCAGCACAGGAAAACGGTTGTGGTGCGGTGCCGTTTCCTGCGGGCAGGCAGACCGCCCCAGGGCCATGCTTGCCCCATGTTCGTCGGCGTTGCCGGCACATGCCCAGGCAGTCGAGACCTTCGAGGCTGCAAGCGCGGGAAACCGTGCTGGTCGTTTCTTCCTACGGACCTACCGCGTCCATCCACGCCACCCACAAGGGACCTCTCCCTTGCGGGCGGGGAATCCCTTGTTTTTCCTCAAGGAGTTTCCCCATGGATCGTTCCCTCATCAAATCCATGATGCCTTCGCTGGTCGCAGGCCATGTGCCCCGCAACGTGCGGTCGTTCAAGTACCGCGTGTTCGATGATCAGCCGCTGTCCTCAACGCTGGGCTTCGCCATCGACCCCCAACCCTTCGACGGCAAGGTGGTCGCCGCGACCGACGATGCCATCGTCGTCAAGCTCAAGCCTTCCGAGTTCGCGGTGCTCGATCCCAGCCTGGTGACCACGGTTCCTGCCGAAGGCGCCAAGGTGCATGTCCAACCCTATGCCCGTCGTCGCTTCGACGGACTGCGCGCGGACACGCCGGAGGTCATCACCGAGGAGACTTCGGACGGCACGCCGTACACCATCACGAGGCACATCCTCGGCTCGGCGCCGGCCAAGCTGCCCATTCCCACGCCGCAGTGCATGGAGTTGGGCCAGCTCATCGAGCAGTTGGAGGAGATGCCGGCCCCCGATCGCTTCCGGCGCATCACCCACATGCTGGTGGATGCCGGTGCCCGCGACTTCACCTGGGTCGATCCCACGCCCTCCAAGATCATCGAGACCCCGCCGGCGATCAGCTTCACGGTCTCGACCGCGAAGTTCGAGGGCCGGGTGACGATCCTCTACGACCGCGGCGGAGACACCTACGTGGTGGAACTGCACCGTCAGAACGGTGAATCGGTCGAACTGGTCGATCGGCACGACGAGGTGTATTTCGACATGCTCGGCGAAGTGCTGGAGAGGCTCATCGACGACGGGCGCTGGCGCCAGATCGACGTGAGCATCCTCGACGCGAAAGCGGCCCGCAAGCGCCAGGCCGTCCCGGCATGACGCCCCGCAGCGAAACCGGGCGGTCCTGCGGCTGACCCGAGGCATCCGCCACGGCGTTCCAGCCGTTCCGGCCGCGTGCACTACAGGCCCTTCATCCCATCGGATGGAGGCCTTTCTCATTCTTCCACACAGGAGATTTCATCCATGTCACTGCGATTCAAAGGCGCTGACCTGCGCCCCGTGCTGACCGAAGCCATCGCCAATCAGGGGTCGTCTCAGAAAACGGAAAAAAATCGTACGCTAAGAGCCGAAGTGGGCCCTTTAGCAGCAATGCAAAGCTGCGATCAACGGGCAGGAAACATTGCCATGGTGCGCGTTGCACTCTCTCACTAGCGTCGACAGGGCCTCTTCCATCCGCGTGAGGTCCGCCATGCGTGCGCGCACATCGGCCAGCCGGTGAGCAGCCAGTTCGGCCGCCTCGCTGCAATGGGTGCCGTCCTCCAGTTTCAGGAGCTGGCCGACTTCATCCAGGCTGAATCCCAGGCGCTGGGCTGACTTCACGAACTTCACCCGCGCCACGTCCGCCTGCCCGTAGCGGCGGATGCGACCGTAGGGCCGCTCCGGCTGGGGTAGCAAGCCCTTGAGCTGATAGAAGCGGATCGTCTCCACGTTGACCCGGGCTGCCTTGGCGAAGGCCCCGATGGTCAGATTCTCTTGAGCGTTCTCCATGGCGCTTGACTCCGTAGTTGACTACGGAAGTAACGTTACAGCATCAAGCGAAGTCCCGGAAGGAGAACCTTATGTCGGAACCCAAGAACGGCTGCGGCGCACTGGCGACCGGCGGCGTCGCGGCCGTCCTCGCCTCGGCCTGCTGCCTCGGCCCCCTTGTCCTGGTCGCGCTCGGCTTCTCTGGCGCGTGGATCGGCAACCTGACCGTGCTGGAGCCGTATCGGCCGATCTTCATCGGCGCAGCGCTCATCGCGCTGTTCTTCGCCTGGCGCAGCATCTTCCGACCAGCCCATGCCTGCAAGCCCGGCGACGTTTGCGCCGTGCCCCAAGTGCGGACTGCCTACAAGGTGATCTTCTGGATCGTGGCCGCCCTGGTTCTGGTTGCCCTCGCGTTTCCCTACGTCCTGCCGCTGTTCTACTGAAAGGAGATCACCATGAAGAAACTCACCACCCTCACCACCCTCATCGCCCTGGCCGCCGCTCTAAGCGCGCCCGCCTGGGCTGCCACCAAGACCGTCACCCTGTCGGTGCCCGGCATGACCTGCGCCGCGTGCCCGATCACGGTCAAGACGGCTCTGTCCAAGGTCGCCGGCGTCGAGAAGGCCGAAGTCAGCTTCGAGAAGCGGGAGGCCGTCGTCACCTTCGACGAGGCCAAGACCAATGCCGACGCCTTGACCAAGGCCACCGCAAACGCGGGTTACCCGTCCAGCGTCAAGCAGTGAGGGCGTAATCATGGCCGAGGCGATCACCCTCCACATCGAAGGCATGACCTGCACGTCGTGCGCCGAGCACGTCCAGCAGGCTTTGACGAACGTGCCCGGCGTGCGCGCGGCCTCGGTGTCCTATCCGCAGCGGCAGGCCGAAATCGAGGCGGATGCAGGCGTGAGCGTGGCCCCGCTGGTTGCCGCAGTGGCCACGCTCGGCTATCGCGCACGGCTTACCGACACGCCGAACAAGCCTGCCGGCCTGCTAGACAAGGCGCTGGGCTGGCTCGGTGGCGAAACGAAGCATGTTGGCGGTGAACAAGCGCTGCACGTGGCTGTGATAGGCAGCGGCGGCGCGGCGATGGCGGCTGCCTTGAAGGCCGTGGAGCAAGGCGCCCGCGTCACGCTGATCGAGCGCGGCACCATCGGCGGCACCTGCGTCAATGTCGGCTGCGTGCCGTCCAAGATCATGATCCGCGCCGCGCACATCGTCCACCTGCGCCGCGAAAGCCCGTTCGATGCTGGCCTGCCGGCCGCAGCGCCCGCTGTACTGCGCGAGCGGCTGCTGGCCCAGCAACAAGGCCGCGTCGAGGAGCTGCGCCATGCCAAGTACGAAGGCATCCTGGCAAGCACTCCGGCCATCACCGTGCTGCGCGGCGAGGCCCGGTTCAGGGACACGCGCACGCTGACCGTGGCGACCGCTGACGGCGGCACGCACGAGGTGAACTTCGACCGCTGCCTGATTGCCACCGGCGCGAGCCCGGCGCTTCCGCCAATCCCGGGCCTTGCGGACACACCCCACTGGACCTCCACCGAGGCGCTGGAAAGCAGCTCGCTCCCCGAGCGGCTGGCCGTGATTGGTTCCTCCGTGGTGGCGGTCGAGTTGGCGCAAGCCTTCGCCCGGCTGGGCAGCCAGGTCACGATCCTGGCGCGCAGCACGCTGTTCTTCCGAGAAGACCCGGCCATCGGGGAAGCCGTAACAGACGCCTTCCGCGCCGAGGGCATCGAGGTGCTGGACCACACCCAGGCGAGCCACGTTGCCTATGCGGGCGGGGAATTCGTGCTCACCACCGGGCAGGGGGAAGTGCGCGCCGACAAGCTGCTGGTCGCCACCGGTCGCGCGCCGAACACGCGCAGCCTGAACCTTGAAGCGGCAGGCGTCGAAGTCAATGCGCAGGGAGCCATCGTCATCGACCGCGCCATGCGCACGAGCGCACCGCACATCTTTGCTGCCGGCGACTGCACCGACCAGCCGCAGTTCGTCTATGTGGCGGCGGCGGCCGGCACGCGCGCCGCGATCAACATGACCGGCGGCGACGCGGCGCTGGACCTGACGGCGATGCCGGCGGTGGTGTTCACCGATCCGCAGGTGGCGACCGTGGGCTACAGCGAGGCGGAAGCGCACCACGACGGCATCGAGACCGACAGCCGGCTGCTGACGCTCGACAACGTGCCGAGGGCGCTCGCCAACTTCGACACGCGCGGCTTCATCAAGCTGGTGGCGGAAGCTGGCTCAGGGCGGCTGATCGGCGTACAGGCGGTCGCGCCGGAAGCGGGCGAACTGATCCAGACGGCCGCGCTGGCGATCCGCCACCGGATGACCGTGCAGGAGCTGGCCGACCAGTTGTTCCCCTACCTGACCATGGTCGAGGGACTGAAGCTCGCGGCGCAGACCTTCAACAAGGACGTGAAGCAACTGTCCTGTTGCGCCGGATGAGGAAAAGGGAGGTGTTCGATGAACGCCTACAGCCGCGCCAACCGCCGCATCTACGCGGCCTTGTCCGATCCCCTGTCGGCCACCCACCGGCACCGCCTCGACGATCTGCTCAAGCGCCACGACAACGGCAAGACGACCTGGCTGGCCTGGCTGCGCCAGTCGCCCGTCAAGCCGAACTCGCGCCACATACTCGAACACATCGAGCGCCTCAAAGCCTGGCAGGCGCTCGACCTGCCTTCCGGCATCGAGCGGTCGGTGCACCAGAACCGCCTGCTCAAGATCGCCCGCGAAGGCGGCCAGATGACGCCCGCCGATCTGGCCAAGTTCGAGGCACAGCGCCGCTACGCGACCCTGGTGCGCTCGCCATCGAGGGCATGGCCACCGTCACCGACGAAATCATCGACCTGCACGACCGCATCCTGGGCAAGCTGTTCAACGCTGCCAAGCACAAGCATCAGCAGCAGTTCCAGGCGTCCGGCAAGGCGATCAACGCCAAGGTGCGGCTGGCCACCTCGATCAAGCAGGGCACGGTGACGGCCTCGCTGATGCTCAGGAAACTCGGCAGCTACCCGCGCCAGAACGGCCTGGCCGTGGCGCTGCGCGAGCTGGGCCGCATCGAGCGAACGCTGTTCATCCTGGACTGGCTGCAAAGCGTCGAGCTGCGCCGCCGCGTGCATGCCGGACTGAACAAGGGCGAAGCCCGCAACGCGCTAGCCCGCGCCGTGTTCTTCAACCGGCTGGGCGAAATCCGCGACCGCAGTTTCGAGCAGCAGCGCTACCGGGCCAGCGGCCTCAACCTGGTGACGGCGGCCATAGTGTTGTGGAACACGGTCTATCTGGAACGGGCCTCAAACGCCTTACGCGGTCACGGCCAGACTGTCGATGACGCCCTGTTGCAGTACCTGTCGCCGCTGGGCTGGGAGCACATCAACCTGACCGGCGATTACCTCTGGCGCAGCAGCGCCAAGATCGGCGCGGGCAAGTTCAGGCCGCTACGACCGCTGCAACCGGCTTAGCGTGCTTTATTTTCCGTTTTCTGAGACGTCCCCAATCAGTGCCGCATTGTCCTGGTCAAGGATCAGGGCGTGTACTTCCTCGCCGAGCGTGGGGAGCGTCGCCCGGATGGGCGCCAGGCACTGCTCGCCTACGCCGTCGGATGCAACCCGGACACCGACCCGTTCGATGACTGGTGGCACCTCGCCGGCCGCGAGCTGGGCGGCGATGACTTCGCGGAGTATTTCGACCCGAAGGACGGCCTGTTCACGCGCCTCCAGCACTCGGCGGACGATCTCGTGCTTTCCGCCACCGCCACGCACCTGTCCTTAGCAGTGGTGCCTCCCGCCTGACGCGGCAACCGCCTCGCAGCCCCCGCATCGGGGGCCTTCTTTTGTTCGCACCGCCGCCATCGCCGCGCGTGCGCGTTTGTCTCCAGCCGCCGAGGCACGCCCCGCCGGCCACAACGCCGGCATGCCACCGGAGACAACCGCATGAACACGCCATCGACCTCGCCGAGGCTGCACCTCCTACCGGTGTCGCTGCGCACGGCCAATGCATTCGTTCTGTCGCACCATCGCCACCACCGCCCGGTCCAGGGCGCGAAGTTCGCCCTGGCCGTCACGCTGAGCGACAGCGACCTGATCCACGGCGTGGCCATTGTCGGCCGCCCGGTCGCGCGGCACCTGGACGCTGGAAGTCACGCGGCTGTGCACCGACGGCACACCCAGCGCCTGCAGCAAGCTCTACGGCGCGGCCTGGCAGGCGGCAAGGGCGCTGGGCTACATACGCCTGCTCACCTACACCATGCCCGACGAAGGTGGCGCCAGCCTGCGCGCCGCCGGCTGGCGGCTGATCGGCGCGCGCGGTGGCGGCGCCTGGAGCCGTCCCGGCCGTCCGCGCGCCGATACCCCCGAGCACCTGCGCGGCGCCAAGTGCCTGTGACAGGCGCCGGGTGGCGCGGACAAAGGGAAGCGCCCGGGTGCCGATTGATTGCTGCCGCGCGCGCGAGGCCCCGCCATGCTGGCCCCATGCCTGCTGACGTCGTCAGCGACATGCCAGGCAACCATCGGTCTTCGAGGTTGCGGCGCAGTTCCCACTGCGTGACCGAGCCAGCTCGCACCGCATCCTTCCGCGAGCGGCCACCAGCCTCTGGTGGCGGATGCTTTCGCCTTATCAACCCACCGCGGGGTCACGCACCTTCCCCGCATGCGTGGGCCGGTGTGTCTCCGCTTCATCCCAATGGAGATTCACCATGAACACCACGTCCAACGAGAAATCGTATTTCGACCTCCACACCTCGGGCATCGGCTACATCCAGCGTGTCCGTGAAGTGCCCGTCCGGGGCGGCCGCCGTGCGCAGCCTTTCCTGGCATGCACCATCGCCGCGCTGGTCGGCCCCGCCCGGGACCCCAGCTACCGCTACTTCGACGTCAAGGTCTCGGGTGCCGAGGCCAAGAAGCTCGTTCAGCGCTACATCGGCGTTGACGATCCCAAGCAGCGGCCCCTGGTGCGCTTCCGCCTCGGCGACCTCTGGGGCGATGTGTACATCCGCGACAAGGGTGAGCAGAAGGGTCAGGCCGCCGCGTCCCTCAAGGCGCGACTGCTCAAGGCCGAACTGATCGACCGGGCCGAACTGGCTTCGATCGAGCAGCACGAGTTGATCACCCGCGGCATCGGCTATCTCAATCGTGTGAAGGACGTCACCCCAAAAGCTGGCGACTCGTTCCTCTCTTGCACCGTCGCGGCACTGGCCGGGCCTGTCGATGAACCGGAGTATCGGTACTTCGACACCATCGTCGCCACCCCGGAAGCCGAGCACCTGGTTCGCCGGTGCGTTCAGGCCGTCGAGGGTGACCGCAAGGTGCTGATCGCCTTCCGTCTGAACGACATGAAGATCGATCCGTACATCCGCACCAAGGGTGAGCACGCCGGGGAACCGGCCGCCAGCCTGGAATCGACGCTGGTCCACATCGGTCTCATCAAGATCGACGGCACCCAGGTCTATCCGACGAGCCAGGCGCAAGCCGAGGCGCCGCCGGCCGAAGACGCATCCGCGTCCGAAGCCGACGATGCCATCGACACGGCCACCGAGCCCGCCGAGCGCGAGCCCGAGGCGCAAGTCCAGGAGCAGGAGCCGGCATTGGCTGCTTCGTTCTGATCCGGCACGGCCTCTCACGGGGCCTTGTCGCTTTTCCTCCCCACGTACGCCGCGTCCCCAGGACGCGTGCTTGCGCATTTCATCCCCCGAGTTCCGCGTGGTCTCACGGCCACGCGGTTGTCGAATTTCTCAAAGGAGATCAGCCATGTCTCTGGTATCCCGCTTTGCTCCGCAATCCCCGATCCTGCGCTCTGATCGCCCACTCTCGGACGACCGCATTCGTGCCGTCGTTCCGTCGATCTTCGCCGACGCTCCACATGGGAGCCGGTCCGATCGGTATGCCTACATACCGACCTCGACCGTGCTGACCAAGCTGCGCCAGGAGGGCTTCGAGCCCTTCATGGTGTGTCAGACGCGCGTGCGCAACGAAGACCGGCGCGAGTACACGAAGCACCTCATCCGACTTCGCCATGCAAGCCAGATCAACGGCGACGAGGCGAACGAGATCATCCTGCTCAACAGCCATGACGGCACGAGCAGCTATCAGATGCTCGCCGGCATGTTCCGGTTCGTCTGCCACAACGGCCTGGTTTGCGGTGACACCACCGCAGACATCCGCGTTCCCCACAAGGGCGACGTGGCCAGCCAGGTGATCGAAGGTGCCTACGGAGTCCTCGAAGGTTTCGAGCGCGTGCATAACGCGCGCGATGCGATGCGCACCATCACCCTCGATGAGGGCGAAGCGGAGGTCTTTGCGAACTCTGCGCTCGCACTCAAGTACGACGATCCGGCCAAGTCCACGCCTGTCACCGAGAGCCAACTGCTGGCCCCTCGGCGATGGGACGACCGCAAGAACGACCTGTGGGCCGTCTTCAACCGCGTCCAGGAGAACCTCGTCAAAGGGGGGCTGAGTGGACGCTCGGCCAACGGCCGCCATCAACGCACCCGTCCGGTGCAAGGCATCGACCAGAACCTGCGCCTGAACCGGGCGCTGTGGCTCCTGGCCGAAGGTATGCGCCAACTCAAGGCGTGATGCCAAGCGGACCTCGCCCATCTCGGGCGAGGCCCATTCCCTCTCATCCACCGGGTGCCGTCGGCGGCCCGTCATTCATCATCAGGAGAACCATCATGGCAACCACATCGGCGCCCGAGAGATCGGTATCGCCCATCGTCGTTCCGGGCCAGCTCACGCTGCGCACCATCCGCGGCAAAAACGGCCCGTTCACGGTGGGTCGCCTCGCCACGCACCTCGGTGTGTTCGAGGTCAAGGACCCCGAGCTGGAGCAATATCCCGAAGGCAAGTACGACGGGGAGTTCATCATCCGCTACATCTTTCCGAGGTCCTATCCGGTCGGTGGCGGCATGCGGTTCGAAATCCGCGCCAGCCTCGACGGAATGACGCTCAACGGCATCGACAAACTGAGCCGTGACGAAGCACGCAGTTTCGCCACCCAGGATGTCGATCCCCTCGATGAAGAGCAAGGGACGCAGCCTGCGGCAACGCCGGCCAAGCCCGCCAAGGTGTCCAGGCCCGCCAAGCCCGCCCCCGAGCAGGTGTCTGCGGACCCTCTCGTCGATACCACGCCCTTCGGCGTGGATGCACCGACGCCCGCTGCGGCTGCTGCCCCCGGCGGCACCGAAGACGGCGACGCCGGACTGTTCGGCCTGCTCTGGCCGCTGGGCGAGTCCGTGAAACTGGATTCGACCATCGACCGCCGCACCTTGCGCGCGCAGATCGCCCGCCTGGGTGAACTGGGTTACGCGCTGGACTTCAAGACGCAGGAGTGGAGCCGCCAGGCCGAACTGCAACCTGCGTGATCGCAGACGCCGCATCCGCGGTGTTCTTCATCCACCCGCCGGGGTTACTTCCCCATGCGGGGGAGGCTCCGGCTTTCTTCTGGAGGTTTTCATCATGTCCACCATCGCTTGCGATGCACCTCATTCCACGCTGGACGAACCCGCGTGGCGCGCGGTCTGCAAGACGGCCGCCGAGCACGCCCAGCGTGGTTGCGGCCTGTCCTGGGATCACTGGGTCACGCTTTTCAGTTCTGAGATCGACACGCAAGCCAGTCGATTGCCGCAGGACCAGCGCACTCAAGCGCTGGAGATCGCAGCCCGGGAATGGGACTACGCAACGCCTGCCGAACGGCAGGAAACCCAGGACTGGAATGCGGAGCATGGTCACTGCTCGCATGGGATCGAGTTCGGCTACTGCCCGGCCGGTTGTGATCGCGACGATGACGACTGGGACTGAGGGCAAAGCATAGGTTCCTTCGCCGCACACGCGGTATTCCATCACCCGCTGGGGGTTCTCCCCCACGGGGAGGCCTCCGGCTCCATTTTTCAGGAGGCCTCTCATGGGCTGGTATTTCTCCCCCCAATCGCGGTCTGAACTGATCGCGGAACTGATCGCACCGCAAGAGACCGAGCGCGCCAGCGTCAAGGTCATCGCCCACGCGCTGCGCGGCAACGTCCTCTGGTCCGTCACGGAAGTGACGGCCAAGGTCGAAGGCGTGCATCGTCATCTGGCGCCGGGCCAATCCCTGCGCTACATCCGTTGCGATCTGCTCGAACGCAGCGGCGGCCAGTGGGGCTACAAGCCGCTGGACGAGTCCATGCACCCGTACTACTACACGTGCCCGCTGTCCTATCTGGACCTCGCACCGGAGCAGTCCGCCGACTGGCGTGCAGGCGTTCGCGCCTACCACGCCCGGCGGCGCACACCCACGGCATCCGCGGCATCCGCCGCGGCGTCGATGGCCTGAGCCAGGAGGAACCGACATGGACCCGATCCTGGCAACGCTTCCGCCCTCGTTGCTGGCACTCGTTGAAGGGAGTTTGTCCAACGACGAAGTGTCCTCCGACGAGGAAATGCTGGAGTACTTCATCAGCAACGGTCTCACCGAGGAACAGGCACGGCAGGCACTGACCTACCGCGACCAGTACCTCAACAACATCTACCTGGAGGGCTTCACGCCAATCACTTCGGTAGATGAGGCGCTGCACTTCAACCCGCACACCCGGCAGTTCGAGCCGGACTGAGCGGCTTTCTTCCACCCCCTGGGGCAGTACTTGCCCCAGCGGGCGGTGCTGTTCCCGTTCATCCGAGGACACCACCATGCCCGCAAACACTTCTTCCACCACGCTGTACCGCATCGACGAATGCCCGGACGTGATGGCCGACGCTTGCGTCGGCGATGACCAGGGCAACCTGATCTTCCTGTCGATCTGGGCACGGGACACCGCCGTCCAGCAGTTCCTGGCTCGCCTGACCCTCGGGCGCGACGAGCAGGGCCTGAAGCAGTTCCACCTCATCACCGACCAGGGCAGCAGCGTCCCGGTGTTCGTCAGCAACGTCGATCGCCTGGAAAAGCGCATGACCCGCGCCTACCGGCGAACGCTGTTCGGTTCGCTGTCCAACGTGTGGCTGTTCGACCGCCGCTGCGTCAAGCCCGACAAGGCCAACGCCAGCGCACTGGCATTGCTGCCCCGCGATAGCGACCACCGGCTTGACCGCCTGTGGACGTTGGTGCAGGACACCTGCCCACTGCCGTTGCTCGACCACTGGCGCGAAACCGTGCTGGAACTGCTGCAAAGCCGCGAGATGCTGACCCGTCTGCCATTCGCCCTCGGGCCTTTGGTGGGCCATCGGCTCGCCATCGACGTGCCGGCGCTGACCCTGGCGCTCGGCTCGCTGATCCGCAGTGACGTGCTCACCGCCTATCCCTATCCGGCCAAGATTTGGACGCCGGAAACGGTAGCGGCTTGACCCACCTGCGCAGGCACGCCAAGGCGCGCCTTCGCCAATCATCCCCGCCAACCAGGAGACTTCCATGGCGCTCATGTTCCCGCGGCTCGCCCGCAATTTCGTGAAGAACGGGTACTTCCCGACCGACGAACCAACGCTCGAAAGAGCCCTCAATGCACTGATGCCCAGTGCGCCTGAATCCAATGGGCCGATGTGCATCCTCGATCCCTGCGCCGGCGAAGGCGTGGCGATTGCCGAAGCGGCTCATGCCCTCGGGCGCGAGCATGCCAAGGCGTTCGCCGTCGAGTTCGACGCAGAGCGGGCGCGCCATGCCCGCGGCCTGGTCGATCACTGCCTGCACGCGGACCTGATGGACACGATGATCTCCAAGCAATCGTTCGGGCTGCTCTGGCTCAACCCACCGTATGGCGACCTGTCCAAGGACGTCAACGGCAACATCGGCTATCAGGGCCAGGGCCGTGCCCGCTTCGAGAAGCTCTTCTATCAGCGCAGCCTCTCGCTATTGCAGTATGGCGGCGTGCTGGTCTTCATCGTCCCCGGCTACGTGCTCGACGCCGAGCTGGTCGGCTGGCTGACGCGCCACTACACCGATCTGCGGATCTACCGAGCGGTGGAGACGCAGTTCAAGCAAGTGGTGATCTTCGGCCGCAGGGTGCGTCAGCGCGAGCTGGCACCCGATGGGCTCAAGGCCGTGCGCAATCTGCTGCTGCAGGTCGGGCTTGGTGAAGTCGAAGCCGAGGAGCTGCCGAGCGAATGGCCGTTCCTGCCGTACATCGTCCCCGCCAGTCCGGCCGAGCCAGAGCACTTCTTCCGCGTGACGATGGAGCCGGAGCAGTTCGCCGATGAAGTCGGCCGGCTGCAAGGCCTCTGGCCGTCGCAGGACACGCACCTGGGGGCCGCGCAGCAGTCGCTGCGTCCGCCAGCGCGTGCCTTGTCCCACTGGCATCTCGCCCTGGCCCTGGCCGCGGGCGCGATCTCGGGGGTTGTGCGCTCCAAGACCGGGCGCGTGCTCGTCGTCAAAGGTGACACCCACAAGGACAAGACGCTTCAACGCGAATTCACCGAACGCGAAGACGGCTCCATCGCCGAGACCCGCATCCTCACCGACAAGTTCGTGCCCGTCATCCGCGCGTGGGACATGACGCCCGGCTCCGCTACACGGGGCGAGGTCCTGACCATCCGTTAATCCACCGGACGCGCTGCCGTCCTGCTGTACCACCTCGAAGGAGAAACACCCATGTTCTCAAGCCTGTTCAAGCGGCCCGCGCCGCAGAAGCAACCGTTGTTCGCACCAGGTACGTTGCAGTTGAGCGAGAAGGTGCATTGGCTGGCCCGCAAAGGCCTGATCGACCCCTTGGCTCTTGTCCAGCGCCATGTGCGCGGTGA
Source organism: Delftia sp. 11MD (assembly GCF_050907895.1). Taxonomy (NCBI): domain Bacteria; kingdom Pseudomonadati; phylum Pseudomonadota; class Betaproteobacteria; order Burkholderiales; family Comamonadaceae; genus Delftia; species Delftia sp. 11MD. The sequence continues at coordinate 4,378,977 of NZ_CP194333.1, forward strand.
CTGGGGCGAGACCGATGAGGCCACCCGTCAAGCCAAAGATGTCGCAATCCGTGGGGACGATCCGATGATCTCCCACTTCAGGATCAGGCCCGAACTGGTGTTGATCGTCAAAACCAGCGAGGACCACCAGACCACGGTGATCCAGCTTCCCGAAGAACGGGACATGATCTGACAGCACCATCGTCGTCTTCATCCACCTGACGGAGCCACTTCACTCCGCCAGGGGTGTCGTGGCTCAATGACTCATCAAGGAGGAGCCCATGGCATCACATCGCGTTGAAACCTACTGCCACAGGCTGGCGTTTCCAATCGGTGCGCTCATCTTCAGCAGAGGCATCGACCGCCTGGTCCGCACGGGTCGCCTCGACCCGATCCCGTACTTCAGGCGCCACACCCGTGGCGACTGGGGCGACGTCAACCTCCAGCAATGGCAGGCCAACAGCACTGCACTGCAATCAGGTGCATCGCTGGAATCCCGCTACGTGATCCATCCGGGGCTGGCCATCCGCATCGTCACCGATGCGCAGCGCAGCGCCACCGTCATCGTGCTGCCGTCCGAAGACTGAGCACGATTCACCAGCAGGCCGCCACGGCCGGCAACTTCGACCACCTCGGCCAAGCGCCGATTTCCTTCCCACTGCGGGGCATGCCATTGCCCCGCTGGGGGTGGTGCATGCCCCATTTTTCATTGGAGCATCACCATGTCCCTCGATCTCGAAACCACTGCCGCTGAAGCCGCGCCCGTACAGGGCGAACTGCTCGATGCGGAATCTTCCCCTCTGACCCTGAGCCTTCAGGATTTCGTCGGCGAGTTCGGTGACGAACTGCTCGACGCCCTCAACAGCGCCAACCCGCCGGTCTATAACGGCCAGCCGCAGGCGCACCGACAACTCATCGTCGCCAGCCTCAAGCGCAAGCTCTTCCAGGCCCAGGCCGAAGTCGTCCACGCCGCCGCGGAGCTGCTGATCGATCGTGGCGAACGCGCCGCGATCGTCAATGGCGAAATGGGCTGCGGTAAGACGACCGTCGGCATCGCCACGGCCGCCGTGCTCAACGCCGAAGGCTACCGCCGCACCCTGGTTCTTTCCCCGCCGCACCTTGTTTACAAGTGGCGGCGCGAGATCCAGGAAACAGTGGCGGGTGCCAAGGTGTGGGTGCTCAACGGGCCGGATACGCTCGTCAAGCTCATCAAGCTGCGCGAGCAGTTGAACGTCCAGCCCACGGGCCAGGAGTTCTTTGTCTTGGGCCGGGTCAGGATGCGGATGGGGTTCCACTGGAAGCCCGTCTTCACCCAGCGACGCACCCGTCACGGCAACGTGGCGGCTTGCCCGGACTGCGGCACGGTCATCACCGACCTCGACGGCGAGCCGGTCAACCCGGTCGCACTCCAAGCCGAGGAATACCGCAGGAAGTGCAGCCATTGCGCCGCGCCCCTGTGGACGCTGATCCGCCCACGCAGCCTGTCTGGCAGCGACCAGTCCTCAGCCGTGCTGAAAGCCTTGAAGCGCATCCCGACTATCGGGGAAGTCACCGCGCAGAAGCTGATGCAGAAGTTCGGCGACGGGTTCCTGGCGTCGATGCTGGGCGACAACATCCATGAGTTCATCAACCTCATGGACGGCAACGGCGAGCTGGTGTTTTCCGACCGTCAGGCCACGCGCATGGAGCGTGCGATGGCCAACATGGAGTTCGGCTTTGGCGAGGGCGGCTACCAGCCGTCCGAGTTCATCAAGCGCTACCTGCCGCAAGGCACGTTCGACCTGTGCATAGCGGACGAGGCTCACGAGTACAAGAACGGTGGCAGTGCCCAGGGCCAGGCCATGGGCGTGCTGGCGGCGAAGGCTCGCAAGACCTTGCTGCTGACAGGCACGCTGATGGGCGGCTACGGGGACGACCTGTTCTACCTGCTGTTCCGAGCCCTGCCTGGGCGGATGATCGAAGACGGCTACCGCCCGACCACGAGCGGCAGCATGACCTCGGCTGCGATGGCGTTCATGCGCGATCACGGGGTGTTGAAGGACATCTACTCCGAGAGCACCGGCACGGCGCACAAGACGGCCAAGGGCACCAAGGTATCGGTGCGCACGGTCAAGGCCCCGGGGTTTGGCCCCAAGGGCGTGCTGCGCTGCATCCTGCCGTTCACGATCTTTCTCAAGCTCAAGGACATCGGTGGCAACGTCCTGCCGCCGTATGACGAGGAGTTCCGTGAAGTCGCGATGGACACGGCGCAAGCCGCGGCCTACCGCGATCTGGCGGGTCGGCTGACCGCGGAGCTGAAACAGGCTCTGGCGCGACGCGATACGACCTTGCTGGGTGTGGTCCTCAACGTGCTGCTGGCCTGGCCGGATTGCTGCTTCCGGTCGGAGACCGTGGTGCATCCGCGCACGCGCAACACCTTGGCGTTTGTCCCGGCTCAGTTCAACGAGTTCGAGATCAGCCCCAAGGAGCGTGAGCTGATCGACATCTGCAAAGAGGAGAAGGCGCAGGGCCGCAAGGTCCTGGCCTACACGGTCTATACCGGCACGCGCGACACCACGTCGCGCCTGAAGGTGTTGCTGGAGCAGGAAGGCTTCAAGGTGGCGGTGCTGCGCGCGAGCGTGGATGCCAGCCGCCGCGAAGACTGGATCGCCGAGCAACTGGACCGTGGCATCGACGTGCTCATCACCAACCCCGAGTTGGTCAAGACGGGGCTGGACCTGTTGGAGTTCCCGACGATCGTGTTCATGCAGTCGGGCTACAACGTGTACTCGCTCCAGCAGGCGGCACGCCGCTCCTGGCGCATCGGGCAGAAGCAGCCCGTGCGTGTGATCTACCTCGGCTACGCCGGTTCCTCGCAGATGACCTGCCTGGAGCTGATGGCCAAGAAGATCATGGTCTCGCAGTCCACCTCGGGCGACGTGCCCGAATCCGGGCTCGATGTCCTGAACCAGGACGGTGATTCCGTCGAGGTCGCACTGGCCCGGCAGCTTGTCGCCGCATGACACGTTCCACTTACGGCCCTTCGGGGCCGTTTTTTTTGCCGCTCCCGGTAAATCGGACGCTGCCTGGTTCGCATTGTTTGCTGCCGCTCGCGGCCTGAGCGGCGATGGTGAGGGCTGGATGTTTCAGGACGCCGAGCTATGTGCCCCTCTCCACCGTGGTTTCACTATCCCGAACGCCGCCTTCTGGCGGGATTTCTCGGCCTGCTGTGGTCGGTGCTGGCCGGTGGCTGCGCGACGACGACTGCGCCGGTCGCGCCCGACACCATCGCGGAAGTCTTGGCCGCGCCTGAACCCGAGGCTTCCGAGTACATCCCGGTCGTGCGCTACGCCCGCTACACACTGGTCGAACTGGCACCCATGGCGGCGCAGCGCGACCTGTTGTTGCAGACCATCGACGTGTCCATGCCCGAGGATGCCCGCGCCACGGTCGGGGATGGGCTTCGGCACGTGCTCAAACGCAGCGGCTATGGCCTGTGCCAGACCGCGCATGCCGTGATCGAGCTGTACGCGCTGCCGTTGCCGGCGGTACACCTGCACCTCGGCCCCATGACCTTGCGCGATGCGCTGCTCACGCTGGCTGGCCCGGCCTGGGAACTGCACGCGGATGACCGCGCACGGCAAATCTGCTTCGAGCGGCCCGGCGATCGCGCGGTCGCCGAGTCCCCATCCGAGCCACCCGCCACCGAGGCGGTGCAGACGTTCCCGCTGGCACCCATGGTTTCGGGAGGCCAGCCATGAACGCCCCGCAACCTGCCCAGCGATCGACCGCCGCCGTGGTGGTGCAGAGCCTGATGTGGCTCTGGTTGATCTTCCTCAGCGTCTTGGCGGCCCTGGGCTACCAGGCCCTCAGCGACCAGGCCGACCAGGAGCGGCTGGATTCCCGCCTGCAACGCCTGGAAGCGCAGGCAACTGGCTTGGCCGAGACGATCGAGGCCATCCAGCAGCGCCCGGCCGTCGCGACGGACGCTGACCTCAAAGACACCCGCCAGATTCTGGAAGCACGCGCGGCCCAGGTCGAGAAATCTCTCAGTGGCTACGCAGCGGCCGACGACCTCCAGGCGCTGCGCGCGGAGGTCGAGCAGATCAAGGCGCGCCAAGCCGCCGCGCGTGCCACCGCACCCGCCCAGCGGCGCGCATCGCGCACGTCCGCCGCCTCCAAGACCGAGCTGCCGCCGCTGCCATTCCGCGTCGTCGGCGCCGAACTGCGCGCCGGCCAGCGCAGCGTGTCCGTCGCGCCGAGCATCGGGGACTTCACGCCCGCCCAACTTCAGGTGCTGCTGCCCGGGGATGCGGTCGGCCCGTGGCGCCTGCAGGCGATCGAGGGCAACACCGCAGTGTTCCAGGCCGGCAACCAGACCCGCCGCGTGGCGATTCCCTGACCGGAGCACCCCATGAAGCCGTCGATCCTCCTTTTCGCGGTCCTGGTGGCGTCGTCGCAATGGCCCGCCTGGGCGCAGCAGCCCGCAACGACCTCGGCGCGCAACGCACAGAGCCAGGAGCGCCCGCTGGCCGCCCGCGTGCTGGACGACCGGGTGGCAACCGAATGGGGCTTGCAGCCACAAGAATGGGCACGCTACCGCGAGCTGATGGATGGGCCGCTGGGTATCTACTCGCCCAACCTGGACCCGCTGTCCGCCCTGGGCATCGAAGCTCGCACGGACGAAGAACGGCGCCGCTATGCGGAACTGCAGGTGCAGGTGGAAGCGCGCCGCGTCGAGAAGCTGCTCGCCTACCAGCGCGCCTACGACGAGGCCTGGCAGCGCCTGAATCCGGGGATGCAGCGCGTGAACCTGCCCGACGACAAGCCGGGCGCCGGCCCATCCAGCAGTCCCTTGCGCGGCAGCGGCCGCATGGCGGTGTTCGTCAAGGACGGCTGCGCAGCCTGCGGACAGCTCGTGCAGCGCCTGCAATCCTCGGGCGCGGAGTTCGACCTGTACATGGTGGGCAGCCGCCAGGATGACGCGCGCATCCGCGACTGGGCCAAGCGCGCGCAGATCGACCCGGCGCGCGTGCGCGCCGGCAGCATCACGCTCAACCACGACGGCGGCCGCTGGCTGTCACTGGGCCTGCCCGGCGATCTGCCCGCCGCCGTGCGCGAAGTGAACGGCCAATGGCAGCGCCAGCCGTAGCCATGCCCCTGCGCGCACTGGTGCTCACTGCCGGCCTGTATGCCGTTGCCGCCCTGGCCCAGGAGGTTCCGCCACCGGCTTACCAGCTTGCCGCCCAGCGCGCAGGCATCCCCTCGACCGTGCTCTACGCCGTGGCCTTGCAGGAGAGCGGCATCCGGCGCAACGGGCGCCTGGTGCCGTGGCCGTGGTCCCTCAACGTCGCCGGCCAGTCGCGCCGCTTCGCCACGCGCGCCGACGCCTGCGCTGGCCTGCAGCAGGCGATGCGCGCCACGCCGCACACGCGCATTGATGCGGGCCTGGGCCAGATCAACCTCGGCTACCACAAGCACCGCTTTACCGGCGCGTGCGACCTGCTGGATCCGTATCGCAACCTGGCCGTTGCCGCCGAGATCCTGAAGGAGCAGCACACCCCCGGCGAGGACTGGCTGCTGGCGATCGGCCGCTACCACCGCCCCGCAGGCGGCGAGCCCGCCGCCCGCTATCGGCGCAGCGTGTCGCGCCACCTTGCCCGCGTGCAGGGCACGCGACCAGCCGCCGCGGTCCTCGCGGCGCGCCAGGAGACCTCCCCATGACGAAACCCCATCCCGCCCATCTCGCGTTCACGGGCCTACTCATGCTGCTGTCAGGCCTGCCGCTGGCCTCGCGTGCCGGCGAGCCACTGATCGTTGTCGAGGACCGTGGCGGCACGTCGGCATTGCCGTACTACGAAGCCCTGAATCTCCAGCCGCGCGCCAACGCACCGGCGCGGCCGTCCATCCCGACGCCCCAGGTTCCTGCCACACGGGCGGACGAAGCCGCGATGCTGCCGGTGCGCAGCGCCAAGCTCACGCCCGGCACCGTCGCGCGACGGGTGATCGAAGCGCCCGGCCTGCGGCCGTTCGTGGTCATCGGCGACGACGAGGCTTCCCGGGCCTGGTTGCAGCGCCGCGCCGCCGCTTTGCGCGAACGTGGCGCGGTCGGCCTGGTCGTCAACGTCGAGACCGCGCAGGGCCTGGCGCGGCTGCGCGCCCTGGTGCCGGGCGTGCCGCTCGCGCCCGTGGCCGGCGACGACCTGGCCGATCGCCTGGGCCTGCGGCACTACCCGGCGCTGATCACGGCCACCGGCATCGAGCAATGAAGCCATGTCGGGCAAACAGCCGGTCGAGGTTCTGCTACGCCCAGCGGTGGAGCTATACACCGTCGCGGCGTGTGCAGGCGCCGCGTTTCTGTGCCTGGTGGCCCCATGGTCGCTCGCGCTGAGCCCGGCCATGGGCATCGGCAGCGCCTTGGCGTTCGGCGCCTACGGCGCGATCCGCTACCGCGATGCCCGCATCATCCTGCGCTACCGGCGCAACATCCGCCGTCTGCCGCGTTACGTGATGACCAGCAAGGACGTGCCGGTCAGCCAGCAGCGCCTATTCGTGGGGCGCGGCTTTCTCTGGGAGCAGAAGCACACGCATCGGCTGATGCAGACGTACCGGCCCGAGTTCCGCCGCTACGTCGAGCCGACGCCGGCCTACCGGCTGACCAGGCGCCTGGAGGAACGGCTGGAGTTCGCGCCATTGCCGCTCTCGCGCCTGCCGAAGCTCACCGGCTGGGACGCGCCTTTCAACCCCGTGCGCCCGTTGCCGCCTGTCGGCGGCCTGCCAAGGCTGCACGGCATCGAGCCCGACGAAGTGGACGTCAGCCTGCCGCTGGGCGAGCGCGTCGGGCACTCGCTGGTGCTGGGCACCACGCGGGTGGGCAAGACGCGCCTGGCCGAGTTGTTCGTCACGCAGGACATCCGTCGCAGGAATGCTGCCGGCGAGCATGAGGTCGTCATCGTCATCGACCCCAAGGGGGATGCCGATCTCTTGAAACGGATGTACGTCGAAGCCCAGCGCGCTGGCCGCGAAGGCGAGTTCTACATCTTCCACTTGGGCTGGCCGGAAATCAGCGCCCGCTACAACGCCGTGGGCCGCTTCGGTCGGATCTCGGAAGTGGCGACACGCATCGCGGGGCAGCTCTCCGGCGAAGGCAACAGCGCGGCGTTCCGCGAGTTCGCATGGCGCTTCGTGAACATCATCGCCCGCGCCCTGGTGGAACTGGGGCAGCGCCCGGACTACATGCTGATCCAGCGCCACGTCATCAACATCGACGCGCTGTTCATTGAGTACGCCCAGCACTACTTTGCCAAGACGGAGCCCAAGGCCTGGGAGGTGATCGTCCAGATCGAGGCCAAGCTCAACGAGAAGAACATCCCAAGGAACATGATCGGGCGCGAGAAGCGTGTGGTGGCGCTGGAGCAATACCTCTCCCAGGCGCGCAACTACGACCCTGTGCTCGATGGCCTGCGCTCGGCGGTGCGCTACGACAAGACCTACTTCGACAAGATCGTTGCATCGCTGCTGCCGCTGCTGGAAAAGCTCACGAGCGGCAAGATCGCCCAGCTCCTGGCGCCGAACTACTCCGACCTGGCCGACCCGCGCCCGATCTTCGACTGGATGCAGGTCATCCGAAAGCGGGCCATCGTCTATGTGGGTCTGGATGCGTTGTCTGACGCCGAGGTCGCCGCAGCGGTCGGCAATTCGATGTTCTCTGACCTGGTTTCGGTGGCCGGACACATCTACAAGCACGGAATCGACGATGGCCTGCCCGGCGCAGTGGCTGGCGCTCGCGTGCCGATCAACGTGCACGCGGACGAATTCAATGAACTGATGGGCGATGAATTCATCCCGCTCATCAACAAGGGCGGCGGTGCCGGCCTGCAAGTCACGGCGTACACGCAGACGCTCTCGGACATCGAGGCCCGCATCGGAAATCGCGCGAAGGCCGGCCAAGTGATCGGGAATTTCAACAATTTATTCATGTTGCGCGTGCGCGAGACGGCCACCGCGGAACTGCTGACGAGGCAGTTGCCGAAGGTCGAGGTCTATACAACCACCATCGTCTCGGGCGCGACGGACAGCTCAGACATCCGCGGCGCGACGGATTTCACGTCGAACACCCAGGACCGCATCAGCATGGCCAGCGTGCCGATGATCGAGCCGTCACACGTCGTCGGCCTGCCCAAGGGCCAGTGCTTCGCGCTGCTGCAGGGCGGCCAGCTCTGGAAGGTGCGTATGCCGCTGCCGGCGCCGGACCCGGATGAAGTGATGCCGGCGGACCTGCAGCAACTGGCCGGGTACATGCGCCAGAGCTACAGCGAGGCCACGCAGTGGTGGGAGTTCACCAGCTCGTCGGCCTTGCAGGATGCGGCCTTGCCCGACGACCTGCTGGACGATGCCGCTGCGGCCGAGCCCGGCGCGGTGGCCACCGGCGCCGACGATGGCGCGGGCAACGAGGCCGTGCCATGAAGGATGCCGCCTCGACCGCGCAGCGGGAGCAGAACCATCGCCAAGGCTTGATCGTCGGCACCATCACCTTACCGTTCCGGCTGCTCGGGGTGCTCATTGGCTCGCTGCTGTTCTCGATCGTGGTGGAGTGCGCCGGCATGCACCTGTTCTGGAAGGACCAGGGCTGGCGCCACTCCCAGCAGATGCTGCGGTACGAACTCGGGCACCTGTCCAACCACTTCACGCGCAGCGTGGTGGTACAGGAGCCCGGGCGCACGGCGCACGAGTTGGTGGATACCGGGTACGAGTGGGTGTTCGTGCGCTCGGGGTTGCTGGAGCGCATGAGCCAGACCGCCGAGCGCGTCCGCGCGCCCAGCCACGGGCAGAGCCGCAACTTCCGCTACTACATCAGCCAAGTCTATGTCTGGGCCGAAAGCTACCTGATCGCTGCGGCCTTCACGACGCTCACCTTCCTGGTGCGCCTGCTGGTCCTGGTGCTCACGCTGCCGCTGATCCTCACGGCGGCATTCGTCGGCCTGATTGACGGCCTGGTGCGACGGGATGTGCGCCGGTTCGGCGCGGGCCGCGAATCCGGCTTCATCTACCACCGCGCGAAGGCCAGCCTGATGCCGTTGGCCGTGCTGCCTTGGGTCACCTATCTCGCTCTGCCCATATCGGTGCATCCTCTGGTCATCCTGCTGCCCAGCGCGGCGTTGCTGGGGATGGCAGTCAGCCTGACCGCAGGCAGCTTCAAGAAGTACTTATGAGGTGACACGGGCGGCACGGCTCTGCAAAGCCGTGTGCCGTTCATCGGTTCTGCAGGGTATCAAGAGCAGCATCCAACGCCGTAACCGCCTCGACGACCGTTCTTACCGTCGCCCGATCAAACTCATGATCGCGCTGAGCGTCGTGCACACCGCTATTGAGGTAACCCCATTCAATACTCGTACCGCTGACATTGAGCAGCCGGACCAACGCCCCTACGGCATCCGGCGCACCCGCATGTTGCGCCGCGATACGCTCGACGGCCGACCGCAACTTGGTGCATTTATTGTTCAGCTCCCAAGGCGCGCGGGGCCCGCTCAGCTTGATGTCGATCCGGCCGTCCGCCCGCCGACCCAGCCACGTCCACAGGCGGTCCGTCAGACTCTCCAGCGCCGGCCGGGCCTGACGCAGTGCCTCGCGTTTCTCGTCAGCCGCCAACGCCTGCTGGGCCAGAAGAACATAGTTCTTCGCTGGCGGGTCGCTGTCGACCCGCAGTTCGTGCTCTCCCTGATGCGGGAGAAACTTGTAGCGCTTAATGGCCGCGGCGCGGCGCACGCCCAACTCCTGCTGGATGCGGTGCAGGAACTCCTCTGCGTGCGAGGTGAGGATAACCTGCTTGCCGTGGAGCAAACCGTCCTCGAAGAAGGTACGCCAGATGCCATCGCGATGGTCGTCGTCGATCGCGTTGACGACGTCATCGAATATGACCACGGGGCAGCCCTGCGCGAGGTTCTTGGCAAGCAGAATCGCCAGGCCCAGGCATTTGATGTGCCCTTCGCTGAAGACGATCAACGCGTCGTAGCGCGCGCCCGGCTCGCCGGCGAACTCCACCTCGATCTTGCCGTTCTCGGCCACGGGCAACCACAGCGCGTGCAGCAGATCGCCGGGCGGATCGGCCCGGTTGAATGCGTTGTAGAGATGGCGGGCTTGGTCTCCCAGCCCCTGTAGCAGAACCCCCGGCAGAGCGGTCAGGTATGCCTGAATCTCGGGCAGGAAGCCGTCGTAGGCGGCCTTGACCCGCTGATGGTGCACCACCACCGGCATTTCGTCCGTGGCCGCCTGGATCAGGCCGCGGTTCGCGTCGTCGAATTGGGCCACGGTTTGGCGGGCGGCCGCCAGCTCCTGATCCGCAGTCGTGCGCATGGTCCGCAGCCGTTCGATCTCCAGCTGATGCTGTTGCAGGCGGTCCCGCTCCTGGGCCATCGCGCCGCGCTGGGCATTCACGTCGCGCGCCTGCGCGTCGAAGCCTTCGATGATCTGTGCGATCCGTAAGAGGGCTTGCCAGGCGCGCTGGTCCCCATTCACCCCGCCGCCGAGCCAATTGCCCGCCGACGTGGGAGGCAGCAGTGGCAGGCCCGCGGCCTGCGATTCGGCAGGACAAGCGACCCCAGCCGCCGCCACCACGCGGCGCATTTCGTCACACAGCGCTCGGACCGCCTCGCTCAACTGCGTCCGATGCCCGGCCTCCTGCTGCTGCAGGACGGCCAGTTGCGCGAGCTGCTCCAGGCCCATTCGCGCCCTGGCGAACGGGTCCTGCGCCACGGCGGCCAGTTCGGTTCCACATGCCGGACACGCGGTCGCCCCGTCCGCCAACGCTTGCACGGCCTCGTAGAGCTTCGCGTACGACACCTCGCCGGCGCGGGCCGCGAGTTGCGCGGAAGACGCTTGCCACAGTCCCTGGACGCGGTAGGCCTCTGCCAGCAACGCTTGCAGGCGGGCCTGGGTCACCTCGTGAATGGCAGGCGGGTTGGCGTCCAGCTGAGCCTGGACATACGGTAGCCGTCCTTGCTGCTGCGGCGTACCCAGCAGCCAGTCCACGCAGGTTTGATAGGTCGCGCCAGGTGACATGCGCTGCGCCAAAGCTTGTTCCAGGCCCTCGACCGCTGCGATCTTCTGCGGGTAGGCGGCGATGGTCTGTTCGGAGTTCGCCAACTGCAGGCGACGCTGCGCCAGCTGCGCCGCCTGCACGCCGGCAAGCATCAGGTCCTGATCGAGCGAGGGGTTGAAGCCGCGCACGAACTCGCTGAACTGGTCCACGCCGAACAGGGTGGCGATGAGCTGGCGCTGATCGCTCGGGGTCCGCGCGGCGATTCGGGCGAAATCGTCGAGGCGGTTCTTCTCGATGAAGCAGAAGCGATACTCAGCTTCGTCGGGCTGGACGGCCTGCGCCTCGCCCGCCGCCGTAGACGACAGGACTGGCGCGATGTGGCGGCGCAGGCGAGCGTTGTTGCAGTACGTCCGCTGGTCGACCCGCTTGGCCTGCGCTTCGCTGATCGAACCGAGCATCGCCACTTCCAAGGCTTCGCAGAAGCTGCTCTTGCCGGTGCCGTTGGCACCGTAGACCAAGGTGATGTCATGGCTGAGGTCGAACGTCTCCTGCCGCATGAATCCTCGAAACGGCCCGACTTCGAGCTGGTGCAGTCGCCCGAGCGCCGGCCCGTTTTCGGGGCCGCGCGCGTCCCCGTCGTAGGCGACAGGCATCTGCGCCAGATGCGCGATGGCCAGCGGCGCCAAGCGCGTGGAGCGCCCCCGGCGTGCAGCACCGACCTCGGCCAGTGGCTGCAGGTGATCGAGCACCAGGTGCGCCAGCCGGCGCACGTCGTCGTGCACGTGCCGCTGCGTCAAGTGCGCCAGGAACCGGTGGTACTCCGAACGTATGCTTGCCACAGCGACCCCTCACTTGGTCAACCACTGACCGTAAGCCTCCACATCGATCATGGGGACCGTTCCACTGAACTGAAGCTGCGCGATCAGCTTGAAAAGAAACGCGGTCGCCGGCTTGTTTTCGTTGGTGTAGCTGTACGCGCCGCTGGCTTGGTCATAGAAAAAGTGCCCGTGGGCGGCAACGCATCCGATGTCCAGACGCCCCTCGGTGAGGTTTGCGTTCAGCGCCTTGTCCATGGATGGGCCCAATGCAGGACTCCATTCGCTCTCGAAGGTGAGCAAGCCACCCAGAATCGGAATCAACGGCTTCGCTGGGTAGGTCCCGCCAGCGTGCGGGATCGGCAGGCTCGTGCGGTGCAGCCTGCGCACACTGGCGACCTTCTCCTGGGCATAGGCCACAAGCCCCGCGTCAGCCGTCTGCTTGGCCTCGAACACGGCGTACACGCTTTCGGCTGGAATGATCGTCTCGTTCTCGTAGGTGAAGATAAAAGGCGAATATTGCCGATCAAACACCACCACATCGATCTGCTGGCTGAAGTTCCCCAGGCTGTCCACCACATGCGCCTTCGCCGCCTGGTACCGTTTGGGCAGATAGGTATCCAGCATGTCGATCCAGACGTTCTCGCTCGCATCCCCCTTCGTACCCGGGTGACCGAAGGTCTTGCGTACTACGGACAAGCGCTGCTGGATGTCTTCATGCAGGGACGACAGGAGCTGGGAAAGCGACCACTGGGACATGCTGTACCTCGATGGGACGTGTATGGAAGCCGATGGAATCAGGACAGTGGGAACTTGGGGCCAAACAGTGCGCGCCAGGCGCGAAGCGCTTCGATATTGCGACCACGACGCGCGTGGTCGATGGCGATGCTTGCGTCCTGGCTCGCCTGGAACAGCAGCTGCTGCGCGCGCTGCTTGCGCGCGGCATCCATATCGTTGCTGATCGCCGGGCCAAGTCCGGCGGGATCCGGCCACTCGTCATGAACACGATCGGCAAGCGTGGCAAAGAACGACTGGATCTCGCGATCGAACGATCCTCCCCAGCCGCCGTAAAGACACTCAAGGGCCATTACCTCGATCAGGAACGAGGGCTTCACCGGCTTCTGATCGCCGTGCTTGGGATTGTTGTTCCAGTACTTCACCATGCGCACGAGACCTTTCCACTCATTGCCATAGGCTTGGTGCGCTGCGGTCGCCTTGTCCTTATGGATCTCCGGGTCCGTCTTGATCCACTTTCCGGACGCCGTATCGGGGATCTCATACTGGTCGCCGGTGTCGAATGCGGGCACCGCATCCACGCTGACCACCCGGTAGTCCGTGTTGTCCTCCGCGTCGATGTGAACACCGAAATCCACGTTGATCGAGCGCGCCTGTTTGCGCACGGCCGCCGAACCGTATTTCTCCACCAATGCAGAGTGGAAATCATCCAGCACTACCGATGCGGCCTTGCCGTGGTAATGCTTCTCCGAGTCCTTCAGCACGAAGAAGATGTCGATATCCTTGAGCGGCTTCGTCTTCGTGTATCGAGCATAGGACCCGGTCAGGAAGCTGCGCGCAATGCCGAACTTGGTCTGCAGGTAGTCCCGCACTTCGTTCTGGCGTTGCGAGGCATTCTTCTGTTCGCGTTCGTTGAGTTCCAGACGCGACTTGAACTTGCGAAAAGCTTCATCGATCGACAGCATCAGCGTTGCCTCCAATATCCGGCCTGACCCGCCAGGCCGCTGTGTTCGACAGTCGAGCCTAGGCTCTGCTTGACCATTCCATCCGTCGAGCGATAACTTCCTTTGCTCCACCCCTCCACATCAGGCCGCCCTGGCTTTGTATCGAGCATTAACTTGTACTTGGCCTGCGATGGCAGCAGCCCAGCTTTCTTGATCGCGTACTTCAACTGCTCGGTATCTGTCCAGAAGCTGCCGTCGCCATCGGACCACCCATACACGATGTCGATATCCCATCGGGTCACGAGTTTGTCGGTTGCCGGGTTGTAGATCTCCAGAATCACCTTGCGCAGATCACCGGTCCCGAGCCACGTCTTGATGGCTCGGGTATTGCTCTCCCAGCGATCCGCGAAGTGCTCGGGGTCCAGCCCACTGAGCAGGATGATGTCTTTCAAGCTCTTGAGGATGTTGTCGGTCACATAGGTAACCGAGTGCGTGTACGAGTAGGTGGCGACGGTGCTCATGACTTGAGGAAACCTCCGAGGTCGAGCGACAGCGCTTGTCCAGCATCGGCCTGCGCCTGCGTGGCAATTCCTTGGCTCAAGTCCCGTGCAATGATGCGAGAACTGTGCTTTTTGAGCGCGGTTTGCACCCAGCCGAGCTGCTCCTTCGGACACGGCAGCGAGACTCCCCAGTCTCCCTTCAACGGCTCGAACCCCAAGACTTCTTCGTTGGCATCATCACCATCGATCGCGTCTTCGTCGAAGAGGCAGTAGATCCTGGTCCGTGGTCCATCGCATGTCGCAACGATGGGCGCGCTCTTGGGTGCCTGGTCGGCGATCAAGCTGGCGGCCACGCCCGCCACGGCCCTGAGTTCAGAGCGAGCCGTGCCGTCCTTGCCCTGAGTGAGCAGTTCGACAATGGCATCCCACGTCTGCAACGCATCGCGGTGCGGCGAGCTGCGAAACGTCCGGCTGACAACGGTGGTCATTTTTGCTTCCCTCCTTGAAGGCGCATTTGCGTTGCCTGTCGTATCGCACTGCGCAGGTGCTCTACGGAAAGCTTGTTCGGATCGATAGCCACTTGCGGGTCGGCCGCGAGGGCGTTGGCTACGACCTTGCGAATGGCCCGACCATCCAATCCGACGCACTCGCCAGCGCACGCGTCGAACTGGTGAGCCGAGGAAAGCTTGCCAATCCCCGGAAATGTCTTTGCCAGGCCATTCAGGCAGTCCACCAGGATCTGCTTGCAGGCATCCTTGCCGGGCAGTGGCACCTCCATCACCATGTCGCAACGAGATAGGAAGGCACTGTCGACGGCCTGTGGGAAGTTGCTGGTGGCCACGAACAGCAGATGCGGGTTGCGTTCGGCCAACATGTCCAACTGCACCAACACCGCGTCGGTGGCCCGGTGCACATCAACCGGGTTGGCTTCCAGGCTGAGCTTGGCTCGATCAGCCGCAAGCGTTTCGACCTCGTCCAGAAGGACGATCGTCGGGCCCGCCGCTGCGGATTCTGCGATCGATTGCGAGAACAGGTCTGCCACGGCGCGTTGAGTCTTTCCCATTGCAGAGCTCGTCAGCGTGTGAGGCTCTACTTCCAGCAATCGAAACTTCGCAGAAGAAAAAGATTCGGCCACACGATGCGCCAAGCCCCGTGCCAAGGAGGTCTTCCCAGTCCCCGGCGGGCCGACCAACAAGATCACGCCGTGCAGGGGGAGTACCGTGCGCTCCACCTTGGGGCGCACCGTGAAGTTGACGATCGCCTGTGACAGCAACTGCTTCTTGAGAGCTTCGTCCATGACGATGGAATCCCACAGGGCGCCCAGCGACGTGTCCGGCAGCTTCCAGCTTCGATGGATGCCTTTCGGCAAAGTGGCGTCTGATGAAGGATTCTTGGTCATCCGTGGCTCTCGGCGGGTCAGAGAATGGTGCGATAGGTCGCCAGCACCTTGGTCGTTTGCACAAGGCCCTGGCGCAGCAGGATTTCGAGATAGCGGTCCACCTCGATCGGCGGATGCTTGAGTTGGGCACGCTGGCGCTGCGCAGCCGACACCACGGCGGCCGCGTCCAGATCCAGTAGGTTGTCCACAAACTCATCGGGGTGCTGCGATTCGATGCCGTACGGAGCCAGCAGATCGTTCGGGAAATCCCGTTCGTTGAACGTCACAATCACGCTCGCACCGCAGCGAATCGCCGCAGCCAGGACGTGCCGGTCGTCCGGATCGGGCAATGTCAGGCCTGCCACGAGCGCTTCGTAGCCCTCCACCAAGCCGTCCGGAATTGCCCGGTCCATGAGATCCGACGTCCTGTCGACCTGAACCCGGGTGAGATCGGGGCGGTTGATCAACAGGTTGCGTTTCCACTCCTCATGAATGGCTTGGCTCCACCGCGCCCGGAAGCGGCCAGACAGGCCGAGCCACATCAGGAAATCCCGCAGTGGCGCGGGATATAGAACGCACGCGTCGTAGACGGCGGTGAATGGGGAATGCCTCATTCGTATCCCATTCCCAACTCTTGCGACTGCTGAGCGAGTTCGGCCATCGCCTGCTCACTGGCGCGCTCGCGCGCTTCCTTGTACTGCATCAGATCGGCGAACCTCACCCTGCGGTGCTTGCCGGTGCGATGAAATGCCAACACCCCATCTTCGAGCAGCTTGACGAAATGGGGACGGGACACGTTGAGCAAGTCCGCCGCCTCTTGGGTCGTCAGCTCTGCATGGACGGGCACCACCTTTACTGCATTGCCATCGGCCAACTCGGCCAGGATGTCGACCAGCAGGCGTAAAGCCGAGGTAGGCAGTTCCACCTGATGAGCCTGTTTGTGGTCATCAAAGATCTGGATGTGCTGCGTCTCGAACTGGGTTGCGAGGTAAGCCGCCAAGGCACGTTGACCCTGGACGGCTGCCTTCACCTCTCCCGCGGCGGGAAGGGTCATCTTGGATTGGGCAGTGGCGGTGGTCATGGGTAGCTCCTAAGCGAAAACGGTTGCAGAGCCGATCATATTCGAAATACTCGAAAAACGCAATAATCGAAGCGCGACCCGTGCTTTTGTAGGTTCGCTCGCAGCATGCCCAATCCGGTCGTCCGCCAGTTCCTATTGTTTGCGGCCTGAAACAGCCCTGATCTCCACGATCAACCCATTGCTGATCACACAGGAATGGCGCGATGGTGGCTTCGATCTGGCTGCGCGCCGCGCATCGCGGCGTGCCCACTTTTTTCGTGACGGCCCTCGTGCTGGGCCAGTCCCCGATGGCATTGGCCGAGTCCCCGGCGCAGCGCCAGGAGTTGGTCGCCGCGCTGCGCCAGCTCGACGCGCTGGAACGCACCGTCGCGGACAGCGCCGCGCATGCCCCCATCCAGCCGGGCGAGCGCTACCACTTCGATTACCCACGGCTGCTGGCTGACCTGGCGCGCGTGCGCGCCGGCATCCAGTTCCACCTGACGCCATCACGCGCTCAGCCGCGCGACCCCTCCGAACTGGCCGGCGACTACCGCACCGAGCGGGCCGCTTCGCCATCGCCGAAGACGACTGCGGAGGGCGAGCAATGAACGGCGCCCAGGTCTCGGCATTTCAAGCCAACAGCGGTATCGCGCCTTCCGCGATGGCGACCGTCCTGGTCGGCGTCGTGTTCGCGGTCCTGCTCGTGTGGGGCGTCTGGGCCATCCGAACGGCCTATGTGGGGTGGTCCGAGAGCCGCCTCAACCAGCGCCAGTTCCTCGGCGTCTGCATCCGCTTCGTCGCGATGTACCTCGTCCTGAGTTTCTTCCTCCTGTCCTGACATGAAAGGCCCGACCATGCACAACCGCAACCTCACTTCCCGTTTTGCCCAGCGCGCCGCCGTGGCCCTGGGCGCCGCCGCGCTGCCCGCACTGTCGTTCGCGCAAGGTCTGCCGCAGTTGGAGAACCCGACGCGCGGCACCGGCAACGGCATCATGGAGACCATCCGCAACTACGGCTACGACATCATCATGCTCGTGGCCCTGCTGGTGGTGGCGTCGATGTTCATCGGCGTCTGCTACCACGCCTACGGCACCTACGCGGAGATCCACACCGGCCGCAAGACGTGGGGCCAATTCGGCCTCACGGTCGCCATCGGCGCCGTGCTGCTCGTGATCGGCATCTGGCTGCTCACCGAAGCCACCGGCATCCTGTAAGCGAGGCCGGTATGTCCGAGCAGCAGCACGTCCGTGCGGACGGGACGGTCACGTTCCTTCCGCACCGGCTCAACCGCCATCCCGTGGTCGTGCGCGGCCTCACCGCCGACGAGCTGTGGATCTGCTGCGGCCTGTCCGGCGCGGCCGGCCTGCTGGTCGGCGCGCCGCTTTCGTGGGTGTTCCGCACGATCGCCATCGCACCGACGTTCGTTGTCCTGGGCGTGGCCTTGGGCGTGTTCATCGGCGGCGGCATCCTGCGCCGCCTCAAGCGTGGGCGCCCCGACACCTGGCTGTATCGACAGTTGCAGTGGCGCATCGCAACGCGCCATCCGCTGATGGCCGGCTGGGTGGGCGGCCACGTGCTGATCTCGCGCTCGGGCTTCTGGTCCACCCGCAGGAGCATGCGATGAGCCGCTTCAAGAACGAGATCGCCCACCTGCAGGCGCACATCAAGACCTTGCGCCTGGGCGCGGGCGCGCTGGTCATTGTCGCCCTGGTCATGGGCGGCGGCTGGTGGAGCGCGCCGCGCGACCTGACCATCCACGTCCCGCCCGACCTGCGCTCTGGCAGTACCCGCAAGTGGTGGGAAGTGCCGCCCGAATCGGTCTATGCGTTCACGTTCTACGTGTTCCAGACGCTGAACCGCTGGCCGACCAATGGCGAAGAAGACTACTCGCGCAACCTCCATACGCTCTCGCCGTACCTCACCCCGTCCTGCCAGGCCTTCCTGCGGGCGGACTATGACTACCGCCGCTCCACGGGCGAGCTGCGTCAGCGCGTGCGCGGCATCTACGAGATTCCCGGCCGCGGCTATGGCGACGACCCCACGGCGCGCGTGCGCACCGTATCCGATCGCGACTGGGTGGTGACGCTGGACATCACGGCGGACGAGTACTACGGCGCCGAGCAGGTCAAACGCGCCCTGGTGCGCTATCCGATCAAGGTCACGCGGGTGGACGTCGATCCCGCCCGCAACCCGTTCGGCCTGGCGCTGGACTGCTACGAAGGCGCGCCCCAGCGCATCAGTGCACCGGAGCCGGCGCGCCCGGCGCCGAGTGACCTGAATCCGCAAGCGCCTCAAGGAGGAAACACCCCATGAAGCATCCTGTACTCGCGCTGCTGGGGCTACTGGCCGTGGCCGCGGCACCCGTCGCCCAGGCGGTGGAGATCCTGCGTTGGGAACGCATGCCACTGGCAGTGCCGCTGAAGGTCGGTCAGGAACGCATCGTATTCATCGACCGGAACGTGCGCGTGGGCGTGCCCGCAGGCGTGGGCAAACGCCTGCGCGTGCAGAGTGCGGGCGGCGCGGTGTACCTGCGTGCCAGCGAGCCGATCGAGCCCACGCGGTTGCAACTGCAGGACGCCGACACGGGCGCGCTGATCCTGCTGGACATCGCAGCCGAACCGCCCAAGGACGGGGAAGCCGAGCTGGAGCCGGTGCGCATCGTCGAGGGTGACAGCGCACCGGGACGCTATGGCGAGCAGGCCGACAGTGCCGAGGCCCCGGCACGCGCCCAGGGCCAGGCAGGTGCGCGGACCGCGCGGCGCGAAACTCCGGTCCCTGTCGTGCTGACGCGCTTCGCCGCGCAGAACCTCTACGCACCGCTGCGCACCGTCGAGCCGCTTCCGGGCGTCATGCGGGTCAACCTTCCCCGCGACCTCGACCTGGACACACTGATGCCAACGCTGCCGGTGCGCGCGGCCGTGCTCGCGTCGTGGCGCCTGGAAGACCAATGGGTGACTGCCGTGCGCCTCACCAACACCGGCGCCGACTGGGTCGCGCTCGACCCGCGCGTGCTGCAAGGCGATTTCCTCACCGCCACCTTCCAGCACGAGGCGCTGGGCCCGCGCGGCACGACCGAGGACACGACCGTGCTGTACCTGGTCACGCGCGGCCGCGGCCTCGCGCAGTCGCTGCTGCCGGCGATTCACCGCTTCGACCCTGCCGTGCATCTGCCGCAGCCGGACGGCGACGAGAACGCCAAGGAGGCCCGCCATGCGCAGTAACGGCCTGCTCAAGTGGCTGATGATCCCTGTCGCCATCCTGGTGCTGTTCGCCGGTATCCGGCTGTTCTCGGGTGGAGGCGGCACGGCGCCACCCGTGGCGGACAACGGCGCCCAGCTCACGCCCGAGGAAATGAAGGCGCTGGGCATCGAAGGCGACACCCCGCGCGACACCGTGGCGACGCTCGTTGCCCAAGTGAAGCAGTTGCGCACCGAGCTTCAGACCGCGCTCTCGGACAACAAGTCGCAGCGTGAAGAGAACCAGCGGCTGCGCCAGCGCGAGAACTCCATCGACCAGCGCATCAACTCGGCGCTCGAATCCGAGCGGTCCAACCTGCGCCGCGACCAAGAGCAGGCGGCCAGCGCGCGCCAGCAGACCGAAGGGCTGCTCGCCGACCTGCAGCGGCGCCTGGACAGCATCGGCGGGCGCGGCGGCGGCCATGCGGACCTGCCCGTGGGCCTGGGGCTGCAGGGCGGCGACGAGGCCGGCATGGAGGGCGGCGTGCGGTGGGTCGAGCCGGACGACGCAAAGCCCGCCGAGGGGCGCAACGGGGGGCGTGGCGCGAGCGGCGGCATGAGCTTCCCCACGAGCTTCGGCCCGGCGCAGAGCACGCTCGAAACCACCGCTGAAACCGTGGCCAACGCGGGCGCCCGCGCCGCCGGGGTCAAGAATGCCAAGCCGGTCTATACCGTGCCGACCAACTCGACGCTAATGGGATCGGTGGCGATGACGGCCCTGATCGGCCGCGTGCCGATCGACGGCACGGTCAACGATCCCTATCCGTTCAAAGTTCTGGTCGGGCCGGACAACCTGACCGCCAATGGCATCGACATTCCCGACGTGGCCGGCGCCGTGTTCAGCGGCACCGCCTCGGGCGACTGGACGCTCTCGTGCGTGCGAGGTCAGGTGCGCAGCATCACGTTCGTCTTCAACGACGGCACGATTCGCACGATCCCCGAAGACCGCGAGGGCAACCAGCAGAACAACCAACAGCGCGACGGCTTGGGCTGGATCAGCGATCCCCACGGCATTCCTTGCGTCAGCGGCGAGCGGCGCAGCAACGCCCAGCAATACCTCGGCTCGCAGGCCCTGATCACCGCGGCCGGTGCCGGTGTGGCCTCGCTCATCGAGAGTGGCAGCGGCCGCATGTCCTATGTCGGCTCGGACGGCTCCATCGGCACCGTGGGCATCACCGGCCAAGAAGCGGTCGGCCAGATTCTCGCGGGCGGTGTCCGGGACATGTCGGCCTGGGTCAACAAGCTCTACGGCCAAGCCTTCGCCGCCGTCTATGTCCAACCCGGCGCCAAGGTTGCCGTCCACCTCGAAAAGCCGCTCGCCATCGACTTCGATCCCGAAGGCCGCAAGGTCGATCACCGCGCAGGAGAAAGCCATGCCCTTGAACTTGACTAACCTGGCCCGTGGCCTAGCACTGGCCCTCGCCGTCGCGGTGCTCGCCGGCTGCGCCACCAGCAAGGAAAAGCTGTTGACCCACGGTGACCGCACGATGATGGACATCTGGCAGCAGGAGGCCGGCGACGGCGGTGGCGCAGCCGGACGGAACGCCGGCCGCCAGTTGCTCGATGCGCGCCAGAGCCTGCGTCGGCCCCTGACCGACGCCGACGTGCAGGCCGCACCTGTCGAGCAGATGCGCTACACGCGCACCGCGCGCAATGAGGTTCACCGCCAGTTCCAGCGTCTGCCCAATCCCGATCTCGTGATGTACGTGTACCCGCACCTGGCCGGCACCGACCCCGTTCCCGTGCCGGGCTACACGACGGTTTTCCCCTTGTACCAGCGCGTGCAGTACGCGATGCCTGGCGAGAGGACGGAGGACTACTGATGCGGTGGAAACTTCCATGGCCGAAGCTGGCTGCCGTCAGCGCCGAAGACACCGCCGCCGACGAGCAGCCGGACGGCTGGCAGCGCCACGTCGAGGCCTTGCAGCAAGCCGGCATCCCCGAACCCGGCGCCGCGGTCCAGGGCCGCAAGCCGGCGACCGTGGCCGACGAGCAGGCGCTGTACGACGTCGCACCGTCCTTCGTGGAACTGCTGCCCTGGGTGGAGTTCTTGCCCGAGTCGAAATCGATGCTCCTGGAGGACGGCCAATCGGTGGCCGCCTTCTACGAGCTGGTGCCGCTGGGCACCGAAGGCCGGGAACCCGGCTGGCTCGCGCATGCCCGCGACGCCCTGGAAAACGCGCTTCAGGACAGCTTCGATGAACTGGACGAGAACCCGTGGGTGCTCCAGCTCTATGCCCAGGACGAACCGAGCTTCGACCAGTACATGCAGACCTTGCGCGATTACGTGCAGCCACGTGCGCGCGGCTCGGCGTTCACCGAGTTCTACCTGCGCTTCTTCGGCCACCACCTGCGCGCTGTGGCCAAGCCCGGCGGCCTGTTCGAGGACACGGTGGTCACGCGGCTGCGCTGGCGCGGCCAGACGCGGCGCGTGCGCATGGTGGTGTACCGCCGCGCGAGCGGACAGGGACAGGCAAACCGCCGCGGCCAGACACCCGAGCAGATGCTGGGCATCGTCTGCGACCGCCTGTGCGGCGGCCTGGCGAACGCCGGCATCCAGGCCCGGCGCATGGTCGCGGCCGACGTCCACGACTGGCTGCTGCGGTGGTTCAACCCGCGCCCCACGCTGCTCGGGCCTGGGGTGGAGGACCGGGAGCGCTTCTACGCGTTGGCGCGCTATCCGGACAGTACCGAGGAAAGCGAGGCCGGCGAGATCGAGCTGGCGAGCGGGCGGGATTTCAGCCAGCGGCTGTTCTTTGGGCAGCCGCGCTCGGACGTGGCGCAAGGGGCCTGGTACTTCGACGGCATGCCGCACCGCGTGCTGATCACCGACCGGCTGCGCATGCCGCCCGGCACCGGGCACCTGACCGGCGAGACCCGCAAGGGGGACGCGATCAACACGCTGTTCGACCAGATGCCCGAGGACACCTTGATGTGTCTCACCATGGTGGCCACGCCGCAGGACGTCCTCGAATCGGACCTCAACCATCTGGCGAAGAAAGCTGTGGGCGAGACGCTGGCGTCGGAGCAGACGCTCAAGGACGTGCATGAAGCCCGCTCCCTGATCGGCAGCGCGCACAAGCTCTACCGGGGCACTCTGGCGTTCTACCTACGCGGGCGCGACGAGGCGGAACTGGATCGGCGCGGCCTGGACCTCGCGAACGTGATGCTCAACGCCGGCCTGCAGCCGGTGCGCGAGGACGACGAGGTGGCGCCGCTCAACAGCTACCTGCGCTGGCTGCCGTGCTGCTACAACCCCGGCAAGGACCGGCGCCGGTGGTACACGCAACTGATGTTCGCCCAGCACGCGGCGAACCTGTCGCCAGTATGGGGCCGCGCCCAGGGCACGGGGCATCCCGGCATCACGATGTTCAATCGCGGCGGCGGCCCGATTACGTTCGACCCCTTGAACAGGTTGGATCGGCAGATGAATGCCCATCTGTTTCTATTTGGCCCCACCGGCTCGGGGAAGTCCGCCACGCTCAACAACCTGCTGAACCAGGTGACGGCCATCTACCGGCCGCGGCTTTTCATCGTGGAAGCCGGCAACAGCTTCGGCCTGTTCAGCGACTTCGCCAGGCGCCTGGGCCTGACCGTGAACCGGGTCAAGCTGGCCCCCGGATCGGGCATCAGCCTGGCGCCGTTCGCCGACGCACGCCGGCTGATCGAAACGCCCAGCGACGTACAGACGCTCGATGCCGACGCGCTGGACGAAGACCTGCCCCCCGATGCCTCGGCCATGGAAGCGGACGAGCAGCGCGACGTGCTGGGCGAACTGGAGATCACAGGGCGGCTGATGATCACGGGCGGCGAAGACAAGGAAGAAGCGCGGATGACGCGGGCCGACCGCTCGCTGATCCGCCAGTGCATCCTCGACGCCGCCGAACATTGCGTGGCCGAAAAGCGCACCGTGCTCACGCGCGACGTGCGCAACGCGCTGCGCGCCCGTGGCCAGGACCCGACGCTGCCCGAGATGCGGCGCGTGCGGCTGCTGGAGATGGCGGACGCGATGGACATGTTCTGCCAAGGCACGGACGGCGAGATGTTCGACCGTGACGGCACGCCGTGGCCCGAGGCCGACATCACGCTGGTCGATCTGGCGACCTATGCCCGCGAGGGCTACAACGCGCAGCTCTCCATCGCCTACATCAGCCTGATCAGCACGGTGAACAACATCGCCGAGCGCGACCAGTACCTGGGCCGGCCGATCGTCAACGTGACCGACGAAGGTCACATCATCACCAAGAACCCGCTGCTCGCGCCCTATGTCGTGAAAATTACAAAAATGTGGCGCAAGTTGGGCGCCTGGTTCTGGCTGGCGACGCAAAACATCGACGATCTGCCGCGCGCCGCAGAGCCCATGCTCAACATGATCGAGTGGTGGGTGTGCCTGTCGATGCCGCCGGACGAAGTGGAGAAGATCGCCAGGTTCCGCGAACTCTCGCCGGCGCAGAAGGCGCTGATGCTCTCCGCACGCAAGGAAGCGGGCAAGTTCACCGAGGGCGTCATCCTCTCCAAGAGCATGGAAGTGCTGTTCCGCGCCGTGCCGCCAAGTCTCTACCTCGCGCTCGCGCAAACCGAGCCCGAGGAGAAGGCAGAACGCTACCAGCTCATGCAGCAGCACGGCGTCAGCGAGCTGGATGCCGCCTTCAAGGTGGCTGAGAAGATCGACCGGGCACGTGGCATCGAGTCGCCGACCCTGGACCTGCCCTGAATCTGCCGTACACCGGAGAACGCCATGGAACAGAAACGCCCATCCATTCCGATGCAGGTACAGGCGTTCCGCCGTCGGCGCTGGAGGCTCAGCTGGCCCTGGGTGTTGGCCGCCGTGCTGGTAGCGCTGCTGCTGATCTGGCTCGTGTCCCGCTATTCTGGCAAGTCCACTCCCCAGACTTCAACGCCGGTCAGCGTGACGCAGGTGGCCGGGCCTCCGTGGCAGATGGGAAATCCGGAAGGGCGTTTCACGCTGACGCTCTACGCGGACCTCGAATGCCCGTTCTGCCGATCCTATTTCCCAGTGCTCAAGCGTTGGGTGGCCGGCAACGCGGACGTGGCCTTGCAATGGCACCACCTCCCGTTGGCCGCGCATGAGCCGGCCGCGTCTGCCGAAGCGAGCCTGGCGGAGTGCGCCGGCGAATCTGGCGGCCATGCCGCCTTCTGGCAGGCTGTCGAGTGGGTCTATGCCCACACGCGCAGCGACGGCCAGGGCTTGCCCGAGGACCTGCGGTACCCCGACCTTACGCCAGCCATCGAGCAGTGTCTGGCGAGCGAACGGCCCGAGGCGCCGATCCGCACCCAGACGGCGGAAGCCACGAGCAGCGGCGTGACCGCCACGCCGTCGCTGCGGCTGCACGATCGCGAAACCGGCAAGGCGATCCTACTGCAGGGTCCGATCGAGGGCGATGCCTTGCTGTCGGCCATGGACATGCTCGCGGCCGGCGATCCCGCCGCCACACCTACTACATCGGAAATGCCTGCCGACGTCGTCGGCGACATGCCCAGGTAGCCCCGGTCTTCAAGGCTACGGCGCAGTCCACTGCGCTGACCGAAACCCGTTCGCCTCGCATCCTGGCCGCGAACGATCACCGCTGCCGCGGTGATGGATGCACCTTGTTCGTTCCCCAGGAGGGCTTGCCCTCCCAGGGCGCGCGCCCTCCGATCTCACCGTCTGGAGGTTCGCCATGTCTTTCGTCGTCAATGACTCCTGCCTGGAGTCGCTTTCCGCCATCGCTGCCCAACACGAGGACTGGATCATCCAGCAAGCCATTGCACTGCTGGAGAAGCGGGTTTTCAAAGCGGGTGCGAAACTCCTCGACCCCACGGCCGTGCGCGACTACCTGCGCGTGAAGCTGGTCGCCGAGCCCAATGAGATATTCGCCGCGGTGTTCCTGGACAGCATGCACCAGGTGCTGGCCTACGAGCCGTTGTTCAGGGGCACGATCAACTCGACTTCGGTCTATCCGCGTGTCGTCGTGCAGCGTGTGCTGGAGTTGAAGGCCGCCGCGGTGGTCTTCGCGCACCAGCACCCCTCGGGCATTTCCGAGCCGTCGAGCGCGGATCGCATGCTGACCCAGCAACTGCAGGCCGCGCTGGCGCTCATCGATGTGCGGGTACTGGACCACATCATCGTCGGCCAGGGTGCCCCGTTCTCCTTTGCGGAGTCCGGCCTGCTGTAAGGGTTGCACTGCTTCGTTGATCAGCGCGGAGGCTTCGGCCTCCGCTTTTTTCTTTGCGGCGACGCAAGCAGGTATGCGGGGTGGCCGCGATGCGCATTGTTTGTTGGGGCCGCCTGGGGTTCGGCGTTTGACTATGGCCCTGATCAACTTCCGGGGCACATGACATGCCAGCAGCTTTTACCCGGTTCGCACCAGGCTGGCGAACCCTTGGCCTGGCCGTGGCGCTGCCGACGTCTCTGGCGGTGTTCAGCCCGGCCACCTTCGCCGCCGACGTGGTGGTCGTCACCGACAGCCGCCACCCGGTCAAGACCATGGGCGGCGAGCGACTGATCGAGTTGGGCGAAACGCCCCGGATCGAGGCCGAGCTTTCCGCGAATCTTCCAGCCGACCCTGAGCGGGCAGCAGCCATCGTCCGGCAACGCCTGAAGCAAGGCGGCACCGATCTTCAGCGCCGCATCGGCACCGCCTACCAGGGCGTCACCGACGCATGGAGTTTGGGTGTCACGACCATCCCGGCCGTCGTGGTGGATCAACGCTTTGTGGTCTATGGCGAGCCGGACGTGGCCCGGGCCGTCGCGCGCATCGAGCAACACCGGAGGATGCAGCCGTGACCCATCGCCCATTCGACCTGCTGCGCCGCCTGCGCGTCGCCGTGGCCTCGCTGCTGCTGATCAGCGCCACGGGCAGCTACGCCTTGAACACCGCCACCATCGTGTCCTCCGTCATGTCGCCGGACTGCCTGGAGTACCGGGTGGTGGGCATCTGCTACTGGCTCTACTGCACCTGGACGGGCTGCACGGTGCGCACATCCACCAAGGTCCGGCACTACGTGCCCGATGCGGTCGTCTCCAGCTACAGCAACACCGGAGAGAACCCCTGGGTCGAGGCGCAGGCGATGAGCACGCCCAACCCATCCGCACAGGCAGGTGGGGATGGGACCACGAACGAAGACCACGAAAACAACCTCGCCAAATTCAAGAACAGCGATGTCATCGGCCATCCTGGCGGCGAGGTATTCAACCAGTTCGCATCGTCGTCGGGCTATTTCTGCCAAGGCGCGGGCACGGCCTTCATGCCGTATCTACTCAGCACCCTGGACACGCTGGCTTGGCGCTACAACGTGCCTGAAATGGCCTACCCGGAGGCGTTGATTCCGGGCATGCGCGAGGTCGGTGCGCGCACCACGATGAACCTCTGGGGCAATGTCTATCCGCGCGGCGGCTTCCTGCATCAGACCGATGACTACAAATCCGGGGCCGTCGTGGCCCAGCGCGCCGGTGATGTCGTCACGCGCCGCGGGCAGATCCACGTGTACCAGCCGCTGCTTGCCAACGCCCGCGACGGCTACTGGCCGGCCGGCGCGCTGATGGAGGGTGATGCCTCTACGGGCAAGTGGCAGGAGCTGACGCCGCGCCTGTCCAACACCTGCGTGGTGTTCCCGCACAGCGGTGCCGGTGTGGTGGGCGTTCATGCACGCGCTCTCGCGCGCCGTCACGGGCGCTTCGGTGGCAGCGATCCCGTGCGGCACGGACCTGCGGCAGATGCGCATGGAGATCGACGCTACGCGCATCGATGACCCGGTGCTGGCTCAGGAAGTAGCGGATTTCTCGCGGGATTGCTATGGGCCTGCACGGGCCAAATTGTTCATGCAGCGCCCTCAGCTCGATGAGCAGCAGATGCACGACGTGACCTGGATCGGATCGCGGTTCTTCACCGACACGAACGGCTACTACGACACATACCGTTCCAGCACCCCACGCGAGGACTGGCCCTATGACAGCACCCGCGACGCAGGGCTTGCGCAGGTGGCCAGCGGTGGCGGCTACCCGACCTGCCGCCAGTGGTGGAGCGATGGAAGTAACGGCCTGCGGGCACGCCTGCTGGGTCAGGTGGACCCGAGCCTGTTGAGTCGCCTGGCGGGCTGGGCCGGGTTCCTGAGCCGGGCCGAGGTGGACGACTCGGTGATCCGAGCCATCGCGTCACCGCGGCAGCAGAAGTTGAACCAGGGCAGCGTCTATACGGACTACGGAGGCCAGATCGACAAGACCTTGCCGAACATCGTGACACGGGCCACGGGAGACGTTGGGATGGCCGTCGGCGCGATTGCCGCGTTTCCCGCCATGGACGTCGTGAGACAGTCTCTACCCATGGTCCTCGCCTTGCTCAAGATGGCGCTGGTCATCTGCATCCCGCTCGTGCTGGTCGTGGGCACCTATGACCTGAAGACGGTCGTCACGGTCAGCGTCGTGCAATTCGCGCTGTTCTTCGTGGATTTCTGGTTCCAGCTCGCTCGCTGGATCGACAGCACTATCCTCGATGCGCTCTATGGCTGGGGCTTTGGCTGGAACCGGCCACACACGAACTTCGACCCGCTGGTGGGGCTGAACAATGCGTTCGGCGACATGCTCTTGATGTTCGTCGCGGGCACGATGTTCCTGGTGCTGCCAGGATTCTGGCTGGCAAGCCTGACCTGGGTTGGAATTCGGGCGGGACATGCCATTCAGGGGTTGTCGGACGGCAGCAAGAGCGCCGGCCAAGCCGGGGGCAAGGGGGCTGGGGCACTCACGGGAGGCAAGCTGAAGTAGCCCGGAGTCCGTCAGTCGTCGGTGTACAACTCGTGCGACGTATCGTTGTACAGATTGGGATCGTAGCCCGGTGTCTTGCGCAGTTCTGTGAGATCGGTGAAAGGCCACTCGTCCTCGTCAGAGGTATTGGCAGCAGCAGCCCACGCCGCCGCCACGACGCCCAACAACACGAGTGCGAACCAAAAAGCAACGTAGAGCAGCAATCCCACCACAGACAGCTTGACCACCCACACGAGCGCGGTGGCAACGGCCGCCGGCACCCCCTTGGACACCAACCAGTTCGACGCCCGACGTTCGCCGCGCGCGTAGGCGCGCCATCCGCGGCCAAAGGTGCGGCCGAGGCGTTCTGCGGTGCTGATGCGGGTCGTGGTGTTCATGGTCGTCTCCTGCTACAGAGGGATGCCTATTCCAGTTTGGTCCATTTCATTCTGTTTGGGGCTTCAATGTGCTCTCTTGCCGCTTCAGGACGCTTCGTCATCCGGTTCCACCGGCCCGGGATCAGGCTCCACGCCGACGCGATACGTGGCAACGAAGCGCGGCCAGTCCACATGGTCCACCAGGTCGATGTCATCGACAACGCCGACTCTTGCTGCCGCACGCTCGAACAGGGCGATGCTCTTGGCGGGATAGTTGTTGCGCGACGGATAGAGCACCCCGTCGAACAGCGGCTGGCCATCATCGCCGAGCATCGCATGCACCTGGGCGGACACCTGCTGCGTGTGCGTGTAGTCGCGGCTGGCCAACTGTTCCAGGTTCAGGCCGAAGTAACCCGCCATGACACCCTCGGCCGTGAGATCGGCCAAGCGCACGTCGTCCAGGACCCCCACGGCCCGCACGAGCCGGCTCTCGACTTCCTTCAGCGCAATCGAGCGCTTCTCGTCCGCCAGCCACTGGTGCTTGTGAAACACCGACTCCATCAGCGCCGTGGACAGGTCGCGGCCCAGGTAGAGCACGCCGTAGGTCCGCGCCGGGTCGTCGTAGCGATTGGTGCCGCTGCGGCCATAGTACAGCGGGCTGCCCCGATAGACGACGCGGCTCACATGCTGGAGCAGTTCACCCGCATCGATCAAGAACAAGGGCAGTTCGCGGCTCATGGCGGTCTTGCCTCAATGCACCTGGACGCCCAGCACGTTGAACACCGCTTCGGCCACGTCATCGATTGTGCCATGCGTCACCGCATCCACCGGCGAGCGTCCGCCCAAGCCTTCGAGCGGTTCGGATAGTGCGCGGTAGATCGTCCAGTGGTCGATGCCCTCGACCTCTTGAAGCACGGTTTGGGTCAACTGCTGCTTCACCGGGTCGAGCTGCCAGTCGGGCAGCTTCTGGCCGCGCGGCCCCACATTCAGCGCCAGCAGCCGGCGCGCGAGGATGTCCTTGTAGATCTGCTGGCGCGACTTGTCCGCCAGCTTGGCGTACTCGGGGATCGGCAGGTTGTGCGGCTGGTTGAAGGATTCCAGCAACACGGCGCGGCCTCGCTGGACGTCGGTTTCAGTCGGGGTCCAGCGCGTTTCGGTGCGCAGCGCGGCCGCCTTGCGCGCCAGGGCCTGCTCCACCGTTTCGCCTTCGAGGTTGGCTGGCAGTTTTACCGCCTCCACGCGCTCGTGAATGAACGCCTGCAACTCGGCCGCGAAAGCCGGCGCATCCCGGATTTCAACGGTATCCGCGAAACGGCGCACGTCCTCCACGGTGACGCGCGGCAGACGATCGGCAATGAATTCAATGGCGGTGGGCATGGTCATCTCCCAAGCAGGTTTGAGACAGGATTCACTCTAGTCGCCCTTGTCGCATTTGTCAACTTAGTCGCCTGAGCGAGAGCCTACCTGCCGGGGGTAGCGTCCCCGCAGCATAGGCAGGGGCCAGCGCCAGGTCTCCGTCCAATCCATTCGTGCGGGTTCCACATTGACGCTGGAGACGCAACCCAGGCCCGGCTATACCGAAACGGTTAAAGGCCAAAGGGCCGAAACGGCAAGGGAATGGGGTGCAAGGGGAAAGGCCCTACCTCGAAAAGGCGAAAAGGCCTCCCGGCCGGCCCCCCAGAGGACACCCGCATGCTCTCCCTGTTCCAGCGAAAACGGCCCCCGGTCGCTGCCCCGTCGCCAGCGCCCGCCACCGACCTCCCGAAAGGGTTGCTGCGGCCCGAATCGGCCGCATCGCTGCTGGCAACACCGCGCCGGCAGAAGCTGCTGGAACACATCTGGCAGCGCACGTCGCTGTCGCGGCGGCAGTTCGCCACCCTATACCGCACGCCGCTGGAGCACTACGCCGAGTTGGTCCAACAATTCCCCGCATCGGAAAGCCATCACCACGCTTACCCCGGCGGCATGCTGGATCACGGGTTGGAGATCGTCGCCTATGCGCTCAAGCTGCGGCAGTCCCATCTGCTGCCCATTGGCGGCAGTCCCGAAGACCAGGCGGCGCAGTCTGAAGCCTGGACTGCCGCAGTCGCTTATGCCGCGCTGCTGCACGACATCGGCAAGATCGCCGTCGATCTGCACGTCGAACTGTCCGACGGCTCGCTGTGGCACCCCTGGCACGGCCCGCTGCACCAGCCATACCGCTTCCGCTACCGCGACGATCGGGAATATCGGCTCCACAGCGCCGCGACAGGTTTACTCTACCGTCAACTGCTCGACCGTGATGCCCTGGACTGGCTCAGTGGCTATCCCGACCTGTGGGGACCGCTGCTCTACGTCCTGGCCGGCCAGTACGAGCGCGCCGGCGTGCTGGGCGAACTTGTCGTGCAGGCCGACCGGGCTTCGGTGGCCCAGGAACTGGGCGGCGATCCGGCCCGCGCCATGGCTGCACACAAGCATGCGCTGCAGCGCAAGTTGCTCGACGGGCTGCGCTACCTGCTCAAGGAACAGTTGAAGCTGAACCAGCCGGAAGCCTCCGATGGCTGGATCACCGAGGATGCCTTGTGGCTGGTAAGCAAGACGGTCTCGGACAAGCTGCGTGCGCACCTGCTGTCACTAGGCGTCGACGGCATCCCCGCGAGCAACACCGCCGTCTTCAACGTGCTGCAGGATCACGGCATGTTGCAACCGACGCCGGACGGCAAGGCGGTCTGGCGCGCGACCGTGACCAGCACGACTGGCTGGTCCCACTCATTCACCCTGCTGCGTCTCGCTCCCGCGCTGATTTGGGAGTCTGGAGAGCGGCCAGCGCCCTTCGCAGGGGCAGTGGCAATCGACGGGACACCGGCACCCAACAATGCCGATGCCTTGGTGCCCTCGCCGGCAATGACGGCAAAGCCAGCCACCGACGATCAAGAGTCCCTTCCATGGGAGGGCGTCGACGCCGCGACTCCGGTTCACTTGCCTGCCGCACAAGCCGCACCCGATGTCATGGAGGACCTGCTGGCGATGGTAGGAATCGGCGATTTGCTTGTTCCCCAACAGGATGCGGAAGCCGTCTCGGGCGACGCACCCGCCGCTGGCCCTCAAACGCCACCGCCAACCTCGATGGTGCCCGTGCCGTCATCAGCGCCGGTGCCCACGTCCTCGTCGGCGCAGCCATCGGGCGAGCACTTCATGGCGTGGCTGAAACAAGGTATCGCTACCCGCCGGCTGGTCATCAACGACGCGAAGGCGCTCGTGCATACGGTGGGCGACACGGCCTACCTGGTCAGCCCCGGGGTATTCCAACGCTACGCACAAGAACACCCCCAGGTCGGGACTCTCGCCAAGCAGGAGAACCAGCAGGATTGGCAATGGGTACAAAAGCGCTTCGAGCGCCTGCAACTGCATCGCAAAAAGCCCAGGGGCCTGAACATCTGGACGTGCGATGTCACAGGCCCCAGGAAGTCCCGCCGCCTGTATGGCTATCTATTGCACGATGTTCGGCTCCTGTTCGCAGAGCCACCACCGAACAATCCTTACTTGTCACTTCTCGCGTAACCGGCGGCTCAAGAGCCGTCCAAAAATGCGACGCGGCGGACCAATCCGCAACGGCGCGAATCAGAACGTCGATATCGCTTGACCTCAAGTTTTGAGGCTTTGTAATGCCGCCGAGGTCGGTTTGCGCGCGCGTTCTGCGACGAGACGAGAAGCCGACAACCAACGGGATTCGATCTCTGCCGCATCTGTCGCTCATGGTCTTGCGCTGCCAAGAAAGCAGCGTCAGGGGACAGCGTGCAGCGCGATCGCGCTCGCTTCATTCGCTTTACGACCTGACCACGGAACCTGTTCAGATGACGACTTCCAGCTCCGACCCTCGCGGCGTGCGCCTGCTTTGGATACTGATCTCCCTCAGCGCGATGGCGCTCGCAGGTTGTAAAGAGAACGCCGGAGCTGGCGCCGGAGGCCATCCACCGCCGCCGCAAGTCAGCGTCGCGCAGGTCGAGATCAAGCCCATCACGTAATGGGACGAATACAACGGACGCATCGAAGCCATCGAGAGCGTCGAGCTGCGCCCACGGGTGTCTGGCTACGTCGAGCGGGTCGCCTATCGCGAAGGAGACGAGGTCAAGAAGGGCGATGTGCTCTTCATGATCGATGCCCGAAGCTACCGCGCGGAACTGGCCCGGGCCCAGGCGCAATTGACCCGGGCGCGCAGCGAAGCCGGCCGCAGCAGAAGCGAGGCGCAACGTGCCAAGGTGCTGGTCGAGCAGCAGGCTGTCTCCACCGAGGCCTGGGAGCAGCGCCGCGCCGCTGACGAGTCCGCGCAGGCTGAGGTGCAGGCCGCGCAGGCTGCGGTGGAGACGGCGCAGTTGAACCTGGAGAGGACCCAAGTGCGCTCGCCCATCAACGGGCGCGCCAGCCGTGCCCGCTTTACCGCAGGCAACCTGGTGGCCGCCAGCGATGCAGCCAGTGTGCTAACCACCATCGTGTTCCAGGACAGGGTCTATACCTACTTTGAGGCCGATGAGAAGGCGTTCCTGCGCTACTCGCGCATGGCGCGCAAGGGAGAGCGCCCCAGCGAGCGAGGCGGCCAGCTGCCGGTCCAGATCGCCCTGGCGGACAAGGCGGACTTCTCTCACACCGGCACGGTGGACTTCCTCGACAACCAGGTGGACCGGGGCAGCGGCACGATCGCCGTGCGCGCGGTGCTGGACAACAAGGATCGCGTTTTCACGCCGGGCCTCTATACCCGCGTGCGACTGGTCGGCAGCGGCGAATTCTCGGCCGTGTTGATCGACGACAAGGCGGTGCTGACCGACCACGACCGTAACTACGTCTACATCGTAGACAAGGATGGACTGGCGCAGCGACGTGATGTGAAACTGGGTGGCAGTTCCCATTGGCTGCGCATCGTGCGAGGGGGGCTGGCGGCGGGCGACCGCGTGATCGTCAACGGCGCGCAGAAGGTGTTCTTGCCGGGCATGCCTGTGCAGGCCACGGCGGTGCCCATGGTGGCTGCTGCGGCGCCCGCGTCCGCCACCAAATGAAGCACCACGCCGGAGCGCGCCACCGATCGGACGTATCACACAACGAGCGGCGCGGCGCGCTTCCCCCTGGACTCCTTTCAAGGTATTAGCCCATGGACCTCTCCAAGTTCTTCATGGACAGGCCGATCTTCGCGGCTGTGCTGTCGATCGTCATCTTCGTCTCGGGCCTGCTCGCGATCCCGGCGCTGCCGATCAGCGAATATCCCAAGGTCGTGGTGCGCGCCGTGTATCCGGGCGCCAACCCCAAGGTGATTGCCGAGACCGTGGCGACACCCCTGGAGGAGCAGATCAACGGCGTCGAAGGCATGATGTACATCAAGTCTGTCGCCGGCTCCGACGGCGTGCTGGTGACCACGGTCACCTTCCGTTCTGGCATCAACGCCGATGACGCGACGGTGCGGGTACAAAACCGCGTCGCCCAGGCTCAGGCCCGGCTGCCCGCGATGTGGTGCGCCAGGGCATCACCGTCCAAAAGCAGTCCCCCGCCTTCCTGATGGTGGTGCACCTGACATCGCCCGATAAGCAGTACGACACGCTGTACCTTCGCAACTACGCCCGGCTGCACGTCAAGGACAGTTGCACATCGAGCCGCGCAAGACCGACAACGAGTAGTCCTGTCCCAAGCAGTCGGGCGTCCCGGCGTGCCGCCGTCGCGCTGTCGTGCTGCGCATTGAGCCTCGCTGCGCGAGTCTCGCCCCTGTCGGGCTTCCATCGCTGGCGCCTCCGGCCCGGCTCGCTGATCCGTGCCTGCGCGCTCCGCTTGCCGAAAACCGGCGTGCGTGGGTGGCGTGAGGGGGCGGTCTTGCTGTGTCCCTTCGCCGACGACCACGCCGCGCAGGAAGCCACGTTCTATGGTGCGCCGGAATGGCAGCGCAGCCCGTCCAAGCTGCGCGAGCGCCTGACCGAGCGCGAAATCGACGCCGCGCACGCGCTGGTGCGCTTCGTCGGGCTGGACGCCTACCGGCAGGCAGGCGGCGGCATCCGCCGCGACCTGTTCGCGGAAGGCGATGCCGGAACCTACCTCACCGATACCGCAGTGCTGGAAACGCTGGTGCGCGACAAGCTGGCAACGCTGGCCGAGGACGTGCGCGCCGAGGGCTGGGCGTGGGTGGAGGCCGTGCCGCATCTGGCCTACGAGGAACGGCAGGCGTTCCAGAACGCCCCGCGCCACCGCCGCGAGCCGACCACCCGCGAGGCCCGCCGCATCGCCTCGCTGGAAACCCGCCTCGAAAAGATCGACGCCGAACTGGAAGAAGCCTGCGACGCCGAGGACGAGGCCAAGGCCGAGAAGCTGGAACAGCGGCGCGATCAGGTGGTCGGAGAACTGCAAGACGCGGAGAATGCCTTGCAAGGCTACGCCCCCGAAGTGCGCGAGGTGGCCGGTGCCATCGTCACCATCGACCGCAACGGCGAGGCTGTTATTCATCGCGGCCTGCTGCGCGAAGCCGAGGCCAAGGCGCTGCGCACGCTGGAAAAGCTGCGGCGCGGCTTCGGCAGCACCGAAGGCGAAGCCGCCAACGAGGAGCACGAGGACGCCGACGACCCGCCCAAGGCCGCGAGCCTGTCCGACCAGCTGGCGCAGCGGTTGAGCGCCCACCGCACGGCGGCGCTGCAAATCGAAGTGGCCCGGCATCCGCACGTCGCGCTGGCCGCGCTGGTGCATGGCATGGTGCAGAAGGTTTTGCAGGACAGCTACCACGGCCACGACCTGCCGCTGGGCGTGAGCCTGAAAGTGCAAGACCGGCTGGAAGGCATGGCCCCGGACTGGCCGGAGTCGCCCGCCGCTGTGGCGCTGCGCGAACTGCAACAGGTAGCCGGGGAAGCCTTGCCGGAGGACAGCGCCGAACTGTTCGCCGCGCTGCTGGCGAAGTCGCAAGACGAACTGGTGCGGCTGCTGGCCGTGTGCGTGGCTTCCACGGTGGACGTGGTGACGCCCCGTGCCACGCCGCACCAGCCCGGCGCAGAACTGGCGCAGGCCGTGGGCCTCGACATGGCCGCATGGTGGAAGCCGACCGCAGAAGGCTACTTCAAGCACGTTTCCAAGGCCGTGATTCTGGATGCCGTGGGCGCGTTTGCACCGGAATTCGTCACCCGGCTGGCGAAGCTCAAGAAGGCCGACATTGCCAGCGAGGCCGAGCGGCTGGCCGATGGCACCGGCTGGATGCCCGCCATCTTCAAGGCCGAAGGCCCGCAGGAGGCCGCGCAGGAAGAAGGCCCGGAGCAGGACGCCCCGGAGGATACCGAGGCAATGGCGGATGAACCCGCCGAGGCACTGGCCGCTTGACCCGCGCCGAAGGCAAGCGCCCCGGCCTCGACCGGGGCGCTTCGCTTTGTGTGGTGGCGCATCGAGACGAAGGAATAACCGCGATCAGCACCGCGCCCAGGCCGTTCCGCCCTGGGCGCGGTGGACGCGAAATCCGGGTGCGACAGTGGCCGCGCCCGGTGTTCAAGGCCAATAGCCGAATTAAAACGCCGCCGCCTTCGCGCTGGCTCAGGCGGCGGCGTTGAAGGCATCGCTGTAGTGCGCGATGCCTTCCGGCACTGTCCCATGCAGGGCCAGCGCCATGAAATAGCCGGGCGGCACGCCCGGCAGTTGCAAGCCCGCATGGGCCTGGAAGCCAAAGCGCGTGTAGTACGTTGGATCTCCCAGCAGCACGCAGCCTGCGGCCTGCATAGCCCGCAGTTCAGACAGCGCCTGTTCCATCAGGCGCGAACCGATGCCTCGCCCCTGCCTTGGCGGCAGGACGGAGATCGGCCCCAACCCATACCAGCCCTCGGTCTTTCGCCTGTGCTCATGGGTGATCGTTACTGGCGACAGCGCGACGTGACCGACGACGCGCCCATGTTCTTCGGCCACGATGGAAAGCGTCAGTTCGTTGGCGGCACGCAAGGCGCGCACGATGAATTGCTCGGTGTGGCTGGTGTGTGGTGCATCAGCGAAGGCGGCGGTCGTGACCGCTTCGATGGCGGCAATGTCGTCGGCGGTTTCGTGTCGGAGCTGGATGGTCAGGGTGTGCCACATGAGATTCAGACGCCCATCGCCATGACCCAGCCCACCAGCCCGGCTAACAGCACCACGAGCGCCGGCGGCACGCGCCCCACCGTCAGCAGTCCGAACGAGAGCAGCGCCAGCCCAAAATCCGCCTTGCTGTGGATGGCACTCGTCCATACCGGGTCATAGAGGGCGGACACCAGAATACCGACCACGCCGGCGTTGATGCCGGCCATGGCCGTCTGGATGCCCGCGCGGTGGCGCAGCCCTTCCCAGAACGGCAGTGCACCGACCAGCATGAAAAAAGCGGGGAGGAAGATCGTGCCCAGGAGTGCCAGCCCGCCGATCCAGCCATGCAGCGGTCCGTGGGCGACCGCGCCGAGGTAGGCCGAGAAAGTGAACAGCGGCCCCGGCACGGCCTGCGCCGCACCGTAGCCGGCCAGGAAGTCGGCATTGCTCACGACGCCGCTGGGCACCACCGAGGCCTGCAGCAGCGGCAGCACAACGTGTCCACCGCCGAAGACCAGTGCACCGGAGCGGTACACCCCTTCCAGCAGGGCTATCGTGGACGAGTCCGTGGCTGCCGCCCACAGGGGCAGCCCGACGAGCGGTGCGGCAAACAGCAGCAGCGCCACGATGCCCAGCTTGCGCGAGACGGGGTAGCTGTGGGCGTGGCCGCCGCCGGGTTGCGCGATCTTCAATGTCCACCAGCCCAGCAGCCCTGCCACCGCGATGGCGGCAAGCTGTCCCGCGGCCGAGGGCAGGACCATGGTCAGCAGCGCCGCCAGAATGGCCAGCGCGGCGCGCGGCCGGTCCGGGCACAACGACTTGGCCATCCCCCAGACCGCTTGCGCCACGATGGCCACGGCGACGACCTTGAGCCCGTGCACCCAGCCGGACTGGGCCAGCCCCTGGTACTCGGCGATGCCAAAGGCGAACAGGATCAGCGCAATCGCCGATGGCAAGGTGAATCCGGCCCAGGCCGCCAGCAGCCCCAGCCAGCCCGCGCGGCCCAACCCCAGCGCCATACCGACCTGGCTGCTGGCCGGCCCCGGCAGGAACTGGCACAGGGCGACCAGATCGGAGTAGCTGCGGTCATCCAGCCAGCGGCGACGCTCGACGAACTCCGAGCGGAAATAGCCCAGATGCGCGATCGGCCCGCCGAAGGAGGTCAGCCCCAGCTTGAGGAAGGCGCCGAAGACTTCGACGGGTGAGCCGCGCGCGGCAGCGGCCTCATGCTGCAAGGTGTTGGTGGAATCTGTCATTTGTGCATCGCCTCCCCGGTGAACTCCCGGATGCGGTCCTTGGCCAGCGCCAAGCCTTCCTTGCCCTTGGGCGTGATCGTGTAGAGCTTGCGCACGGTGCGCCCTTCACGCTCCTGGCGGGAGACGAGGTAGCCGTCGCGCTCCATCTTGTGCAGCATCGGGTACAGCGTTCCGGGGGAGAGGCGGTAGCCGTGGTGGGCCAGCTCGTCGATCATCCATTGCCCGTAGATCTCCTGCTCGGCTGCGTGGTGCAGCACATGCAGGCGGATCAGCCCCGACAGCAGGTCGTGGTGCTCCATGGCACGTGGAGTAGGTTTCTCTTTCATATCGAATATCGATAACGAAATTCGATAATACCAGCCTCACTTCAGATTGCCTGCCGCTTGTGCGGGAGGTCTCAGACCCTGCGACCCTCCGCATCCACCACGGCTTCGCCGTCTTCCTTGCGGAACGCGCCGCGCTGCGGCTGCGGCAGGATGTCCAGCACGGCCTCTGAGGGCCGGCACAGGCGCGTGCCCAGCGGGGTCACCACGATGGGCCGGTTGATGAGGATGGGGTGCTGGAGCATGAAGCCAATCAACTGCTCGTCACCCCACTTCGGGTCATCGAGGCCCAATTCCGCATAGGGCGTACCCTTCTCACGCAGCACGGCGCGCATTGGCGCGCCCATGTCCGTGATCAGGCGTTGCAGCGTTTCGCGGTCAGGCGGTGTCTTCAGGTATTCGATAACGTTCGGCTCTTCGCCGCTGTTGCGGATCAGAGCCAGCACGTTGCGCGACGTGCCGCAGGTGGGGTTGTGGTAAATGGTGATGTTGCTCATGAGTCGTGTCTTGGTTATCCGCGGGCAGGGTTCGGGCCGCACTCATACCAGCCCTTGCTTTGGTTGACGATCCGAACGACCAGTAGCATGACTGGCACCTCGATCAGCACGCCGACCACGGTGGCCAGCGCGGCGCCGGACTGGAAGCCGAACAGGCTGATGGCGGCGGCTACGGCAAGCTCGAAGAAGTTGCTGGCGCCGATCAGCGCCGAAGGACAAGCGATGCTGTGCTGCTCGCCCGCCTTGCGGTTGAGCCAGTAGGCCAGGCCGGAGTTGAAGAACACCTGGATCAGGATCGGAACGGCCAGCATGGCGATGACCAGTGGCTGGCGGATGATGGCCTCGCCCTGGAAGGCGAACAGCAGCACCAGCGTGAGCAGCAGCGCCGCGATGGACAGCGGCCCGATGCGCTCCAGCGCCCGGTCGAAGGCGGCTTGGCCCTTGCTCAGCAGGGCGCGGCGCCAGAACTGGGCCAGGATGACGGGAATCACGATGTACAGGCCGACCGATACCAGCAGCGTGGCCCACGGCACCGTGATGGACGATAGGCCCAGCAGCAGGCCGACGATGGGCGCGAAGGCGAACACCATGATGGTGTCGTTCAGCGCGACCTGCGACAGCGTGAACACAGGATCGCCCCCGGTCAGCCGGCTCCAGACGAACACCATGGCTGTGCAAGGTGCGGCGGCCAGCAAGATCAGGCCCGCGACATAGCTGTCGAGCTGGTCGGCGGGGAGCCACTGCGCGAAGACCTGGCGGATGAAGATCCACGCCAGCAACGCCATCGAGAATGGTTTGACGGCCCAGTTGATGAACAGCGTCACGCCGATGCCGCGCCAGTGCTGCTTGACCTGGCCGAGAGCGCCGAAGTCCACCTTGAGCAGCATGGGAATGATCATCACCCAGATCAGCAGGCCCACGGGCAGGTTGACCTGAGCCACTTCCGTGCGGCCGATGGCCTGGAACACGCCCGGCGCGAACTGGCCGAGCGCGATACCGGCGACGATGCACAGCAGCACCCACACGCTCAGGTAGCGCTCGAAGACGCTCATGGTGGGGGCGGCCGGCACGCGGCCGGCCGTTTGGGTTCCAACACTCATCGCGCCAACCTCACTTCGTACCAATGCTGCGCAGCTCGTGCTGCAGCGACATGGCATCCAGGCGCTGAATCGGCAGCGACAGGAACAATTCGATGCGTCGGCGCAGCGTCAGCGCCGCATCCGTGAACGCCTTGCGCTTCTGCTCGTCGGTGCCTTCAACGGCTGCAGGATCAGGCACACCCCAATGCGCCGACATCGGGCGCCCCGGCCACACGGGGCAGACCTCGCCGGCGGCGTTGTCGCAGACCGTGAAGATGAAATCCAGCTCCGGCGCACCGGGCGCCGCGAACTCGTCCCAGTTCTTGCTGCGGTAGCCGGCGGTCGGCATGTGCAGCCGCTCCAGCGTGGCGAGCGCCAGTGGGTGGACTTCGCCCTTGGGGTGGCTGCCCGCCGAGTAGGCGCGAAAGCGCCCCTGGCCCAATTCATTGAGGATGCCTTCGGCCAGGATGGAGCGGGCCGAGTTACCCGTGCAGATGAACAGGGCGTTGTAGGTCTTGTCGGTGGTCATGGGTATCTCACATCAGCAGCAGGAGGAAGCCGGCTTCACCGCAACGCCCACCGGCTTGCCGCGCACCGGGGTACAGCACGCTGCGGCGGAAGTCGCTGCAGGCGCCGCTTCGTTAAAGACCGGAATGTTGCCCAGCGTGTGGAAGTGCTCCCAGGCCACGCCCTGCGGATCGGTGATCCAGTGCTTCTCGCTGCGCGCGTAGCAGCAGGTCGTGGTGCCCTCGTCCAGCAGCGTCATGTCGGCCGCCTCGGCGCGGGCCTTCAGCACCGCCAATTCCTCGGCATCGTCGGTCTGGATACCCAGGTGGTCGATGCCCGGCTTGTTGCCACGTGTGGAGATGGCGAAGTTGACCGGCGGGTCTTCGAGCATCCATTTGGCGTAGTCGCCTTCGACGCGCGCGGGCTGCGCGGCGAACAGTTGGGAATAGAAGCCGATGCTGCGGTTCAGGTCATCGACGTGCAGGTGGACGTGAAAGCGCTTCATGGGGGTGATCCTTTCAGCAGGAAGTACAGGCAGAGGAGGATTCGGTGACCTCGCACGCGCCGCCCTGGCAGCAGTGCTCGGTCAGATAGCCGAGCAGCCCATTCATCTGGGTGAAGTCGGCGCGGTAGATCAGGTTGCGGCCCTGCTGCTCGATGGTGACCAGGCCGGCATGGGCCAGT
Organism: Delftia sp. 11MD; assembly: GCF_050907895.1. Lineage (NCBI taxonomy): Bacteria > Pseudomonadati > Pseudomonadota > Betaproteobacteria > Burkholderiales > Comamonadaceae > Delftia > Delftia sp. 11MD. The sequence continues at coordinate 4,420,135 of NZ_CP194333.1, forward strand.
TCTTTCAGGTGGAAGGACAGGGAGTTGCGGGCCACGTCGAGCTGGTCGGCGAGGACGCTGGGTGTCAGCCCTTCGGGGCCGGCGACCACCAGGGCGCGGAACACGCGCAGCCGCTGGGTATGGGCCAGGGCGCCGAGGGCGGAAATGGCTTGGGTCTCGTTCATGATTCGATAATACAACATTTATTGAATCATTGGCAAAACGCTTCAATTGAATGGAGCCTGCGCGCTTGCGAGGCTTGACTTTCAAGACAGTTGCTCACGCCTTCGCGCCTGCGGCGCTGCGCGCTTCGCTTGCCTCCAGGGGAAAGCCCTGCGGGCTATCCCCGCCGCGCGATGCTTGGCGCCCCTCGATGCCGCCGAACCGGCTGCGCCGGATCGGCCCGGCCAGCGCCCCGCCGCGATGGACGGGACGCTGGCGAACACGCTGGCGCTTGCTGCGGCAGGTTGTGCAGGTGCGTGCCGTCCTCAACGCGGTTCAGGGACAACCCGCCCGGCATCGCTATGGAGCTTCCACGCCACGCCTCAAGACCGGCGCTGCAAGGCATGGCGGGGCGTTCTCGCCTGTCGTTGTGGGGTTGACCTGGCCCGCGTCAGCGGGCGAGTCGGAGAAGCCTTCGGGCGGGGTGCAGTGGTCAAGTTTTAGTGGACACCTGCATAGGTAGTTTTGGCGGTTGGCTGCGTTCATATGCAGCCGGCGCCTGATAGCAGTACCTTGATCTTGATCAATAAGACTCTCTGTACCCAGCTACGGGTACATATACCCGCGCAACGAACCAGCAGACCAACTTCCAACTCACCTCAGGGGCTCAGCGCACACAGCCAGGTCTGCGCGCGATCGAGGCGCCGAGCAGGCAGACGTTCGGCACTGACCGCTGAGGCTATCGACGATCGGTGACCGGATCACGACCGAGCAAAGGCCCCCGCGCGCGGTGTGGACGTAGCGATGGGATACACAAGCGCATGATGTCGGCGCCTGCCGCTAGGACTGGGCACGTGGCAGTCACGGAGAAAAAATGTCCCGCTCGCGTAGCAACGTGGCCGGCCGGGTAGATCCCAGAATCAGGCAAAGAGATACGCCAGTTGGCTGGACGGACCGCAGCGCCCTCGGACTACTGCCGCAGATGGGGCAATACCAAGTCAAACCTGGTGACAAGCTCACTGGAGGTCACGGCAACGGAGCCACCATGTGCCTCCGCAATCGATTTCACGATGGCAAGGCCAAGACCGGCGCCCGCCGTATTTCGTTGCCGTGCCGGATCAACTCGGTAGAAGCGGTTGAAGAGCTTTGGTAGATCGCGCTCAGGAATTCTCTCACCGGGATTGACCACACTGATCGTTGTCCACTGCTCGTCCTGCGAAAGCAAGACCGTGATGCTCTTGCCGCGAGGCGTGTGTCGAATTGCATTCGAGAGAAGATTGTTCAGCGCCCGGGTGAGCATTTCCCGATCCGCCGCTATGCTGCCGATCGCCCCTTTAACACCAAGCGTAATGCCGCTATCTTCTGCCAGCGCCTCGAAATAGTCGAACAGACTCCGCACCAATTCGGACAGATCAATGGTAGACAGACGCAAGTTGCGGGGATCATTTTCCGTTTGGGCAAGAAACAGCATGTCACCAATCATGCGTCCCATCCGATCAAACTCTTCCAAATTTGAATAGAGGATTTCTCTGTATTCCTCGTTGCTGCGCGGCTGGCCAAGCGCCACGTGAGTCTGCGTGACCAGGTTGGTGACGGGCGTGCGCAACTCGTGCGCGATGTCTGCGGAAAAGTGTGATAGCCGGGTGAAGCCTTCCTCGATTCTCGCCAACATATCGTTGAAGGCGAATACCAGTTCCGCCAGTTCGATCGGCACATCCCGAGGATCCAGCCTCACATCCAGCTTTGAAGAGCGAATCGCCCGAATCTCTTCATTGACCTTGCGAATCGGCAGGTGGCCCCACTGCACCGCCAGCCAAGCCACACCGAGCGCCAGGCACATGACCAAGCCGGTTGCCCACCAGAGCATGCGCTTGAACTCCGCCAGGAAGTCGAGATGAAAGCCGATGTCCATGGCAGCGACGATGCGGTAGCCGGGCGCCGCTGAATCGTCAGCAGGCAGTTGCAGCACCACACCTCGATATGACCTCTGATCCTCCTGCCACACGATCAAATCGTCAGCGGTGATGCGGTTGACCAACTTTTTGCTACTGGCAAGTTTAGACAGGTCAGGACCGGGCGTGGCATAGATGCTATTGCCAGCCCCATCGTAGACGCCGTACGTCATCCCATGATGTCCTGCGACTGCGTTGGCCAAGTGTTGCTTCAGTTCGTCGCTTGCGATGTCACTTGCAAGCTGGTGCAAGGGCTGAGCCAAAGCGGTTGTCACTGCCTCCAGTTCGTGGGCATCCTGTTGAGCAAAGTGGTGCTCCAACGACCGGAGAATGACCCAATTGAACACAAGAAACACCAAGGTCGTGGCGATACCAACGAGGGCCGTGACCCTCAATGCAAGCGACGCTGGACGGCTTTGCCGCGGCTTATGGCGCAGGGGCATCATCGGGCGCATCGAGCGTGTATCCCATTCCACGCACGGTGTGGATGAGCTTCGGATTGAACGCATCGTCTATCTTCGCGCGTAGACGGCGGATGGCTACATCGATGACGTTGCTGTCGCTGTCGAAATTCATGTCCCATACCTGCGACGCGATCAGAGACCGTGGAAGGACCTCCCCCTGGCGACGGGCCAGGAGCTCAAGCAACGCGAACTCCTTGCTGGTGAGATTGATGCGTTGGCCAGCGCGCGTTGCGCGCCGGCGCGCCAAGTCCAGCACCAAATCGGCAACCTGGATGCGATCAGGCTGGCTCGGAGCGCTTCCGCGTCGCAGCAGCGTCCGCACCCGCGCCAGCAACTCAGAGAACGCGAATGGCTTGACGAGGTAGTCGTCCGCTCCCAGTTCCAATCCCTTGACACGGTCGTCTACACCGCCACGCGCCGTCAGAAAGAGCACAGGGACCTGTTTACCGGCATCTCGAAGGGCACGCACGATGCGCCAGCCATCGACATCCGGCAGCATGACATCCAAGACCACCAGATCGTATGTCTCGCCCATGGCCAGGTGGTGTCCGTCCAATCCGTTGCGCGCCAGATCCACGACGAATCCCGCCTCCATGAGACCTTGGCGGACGTAATCCGCCGTCTTGTTCTCGTCTTCAACGACCAGCAGTTTCATCGCATGTCCCATGAAATCGCTACGGCGCGGAAAAATAGCCGCTCACGATGTACGCATTCATCCACTTTCAATCAGCAATTTACTGGTTGCCAGCTTCCACGAACATGACACGAACATTACATGAATGTAATTCAGGGGTCATTCGATGGAAAGTGCCCAACCCATAGCATGACCTGCATTGCGTCGAACTGTGCCGCTCAGGATGGGGTGGCGTTTAGAACGACTTCCGAGTCATCTATGGAGGATTTCAGGCCATGCCGCCTCGTTCACCCTTTTTTATCGTGCCCACACAGGGCCTTTCTCGTCGGCGTTTCGTCCAAGGGTTAGCCGCCGGCGGCGTTCTCGCTGGGCTGTCCACGCCGGCGTTCAAGGCATTTGCCCAGCAAGGCTCCGCGACGCGCGGTGCCGCCCCTGTGCTGAAGGGCACCGAGTTCGACTTGGTGATCGCCGAATCGCCCGTGAACTTCACGGGCAAGCCAGGCGTGGCTACGACCATCAACGGCTCGCTGCCGGCACCGACATTGCGTTGGCGCGAGGGTGACACCGTCACAATCCGTGTAACCAACAAGCTGCGTGAAGCCACATCCATTCACTGGCACGGGATCATCCTGCCGTATCAGATGGATGGCGTGCCGGGCATCAGCTTCAATGGCATCGCTCCCGGCGAGACCTTCACGTACCGCTTCAAGGTTCAGCAGAGCGGCTCCTACTGGTACCACTCGCACTCCGGCTTCCAGGAACTCACGGGCATGTACGGGGCGATCATCATCGACCCCGCTGGCGCCGAGACCATCCACGCCGACCGTGACCACGTGCTGCTGTTCTCGGATTGGACCGACGAAGACCCGATGCGGGTGTTCACCAAGCTCAAGTCCCAAAGCGACTATTACAACTACAACCAACCTACCGTCTTCGACTTCTTCCGGGACGCCTCGCGCGAAGGCACGGCCGCTGCGATCGACAAGCGCAAGATGTGGAACGAGATGCGGATGAATCCGACGGATCTCGCAGATCTGTCTGCCGCCACGCTGACCTATCTGGCCAACGGCGTCACCCCCGCCGGCAATTGGACGGCGCTGTTCCGACCGGGTGAGCGCGTGCGGCTGCGCATGGTCAACGGTGCGGGCAACACCTTCTACGACGTACGCATTCCAGGACTGAAACTCACGGTGGTGCACGTCGATGGTGTTGACGTGGAGCCGGTGACCGTCGATGAGTTCCGATTCGGTCCTGGCGAAACCGTCGACGTGATCGTCCAGCCACGGGATGACGCTTACACGATCTTCGCCCAGGCGATGGACCGGACAGGCTACGCGCGTGCCACGCTGGCCGTGCGTGAAGGTCTTCAAGCTCCCGTGCCTGCCCTCGATCCGGTCGAATGGCTGACCATGAACGACATGATGGGCGGCATGATGGGGGGCATGGACCATGGCGGGTCCGGCCAGGCCATGGAGATGACCGGGATGACGGGCATGACGGGCATGACCGGGATGACCGGGATGGGCTCGGGTTCGATGTCCGGGATGGATCATGGGGCGATGGCAGGCATGAATCACGGCGCCATGAACCACGGTGGCATGGCGATGGATCACAGCCAACACGCCGCGGCGGCGGGGGGACTGGCCGTGCCCAGCACTACTGCTCGCCACGCTCGCACCGAGTATGGTGCCAGCACGGACATGCGCGTTGACATGGCGCGCACCAACCTCGATGACCCCGGCATCGGACTGCGCAACAACGGTCGGCGCGTGTTGACCCTCGCGGATCTGCATACCCCGTCGGGGCCGCTGGACAAGAGAGGCCCCGGCCGGGAGGTCGAACTGCACCTCACGGGCAACATGGAACGCTACGCATGGTCCCTGGACGGGCTGGAGTTCGGAAAGTCCACGCCGGTGCACTTCAAACACGGCGAGCGGCTGCGGGTCATTCTGCACAACGACACCATGATGACCCATCCCATGCACCTGCACGGCATGTGGAGCGAGCTGGAAAGCCCCGACGGTCGCTTCCTTGCGCGCCGCCACACCCTGCCGGTGCAGCCGGCACAACGCATCAGCTTCCTGGTGACAGCCGACGCGCTCGGCCGCTGGGCGTGGCACTGCCACCTGATGTTCCACATGGATGCCGGCATGTTCCGCGAAGTCGTGGTGTCTTGAACCCAGCGCACAAGGAAGACCAAGAATGTCCAAAGCACTCCCCACTCGCGCACTGGCCACGACGCTTCTGGCCCTGGTAAGCGTCGCCGCCCAGGCACAAGCACAGAACGACCATGCAGCGCACGGCCAGGCCGACGCTCAAACGGCCGCGCCATCCACTCAGACCGTGGCTCCTGCCGCCGACCCGCACGCGGGTCACGCGACGTCGGCGAGCGGCTCGACCGCGGCCCCGGCCATGGATCACGGCAACATGCAGATGCAGGGCGGGTCGGCGCCTCCTGACGCCCGCGATCCGCATGGCTACTCCAATGGCCTGACATTGGGATCGGGCGACTACGCCGTACCCGGTGTGCCGCGGCTGATGCTGGCCGACGAACACAGGTTCTTTTCGTTGCGCGGCGAAACTCTGGAACGCCGCTTCACGCGCAAAGGAGACGACTCCACGGCCTACGACCTCCAGGCGTGGTATGGGACGACCTACAACAAGGCCGTCGTGAAGGCCGAAGGCGATATCGCCAAAGGAAAGCTCGAAGAATCGCGTACCGAGCTTCTCTGGGGGCACGCCGTCGCACCGTACTGGGACACCCAGCTCGGCGTTCGGGTGGATAACGGGGAAGGCCCGAGCCGTCAATGGTTGGCTTTCGGCATCCAGGGCCTCGCCCCCTACTGGTTCGAGCTGGAGGCGACGGGCTACGTGGGAAGTGGTGGACGTACGGCGCTGCGTGTCGAAGGCAGCTACGAGCTGCTGCTGACCCAGCGACTGATTCTGGAGCCTCGCGCCGAGTTGCAGTTTTATGGCAAGGACGACCCGGAACGCGGTATCGGCAAGGGCCTGGCCGAAGCGTCTGCTGGCTTGCGCCTGCGCTATGAATTCAGTCGCCAGTTCGCCCCCTATATCGGCGTGGAACGGGCGGGCAGCTTCGGACGCACCGCGGACTATGTGCGTGCCGAAGGCGGCCGTGCGCAGCAGACGCGCTGGGTGGCTGGCGTGCGATTCTGGTTCTAGAACCTAGCGGGTTTGATCATCTGATGAGAGGCGATCCATGAACATGCACTACGACAGAAGCCAGGGCAAAGTGCCGAGACGCCAGGCATTGATCGCTGGCTTGTTGGTGATGGCACTCGCAGGACCGAGCCTGGCGCAGAGCCGACCGATTGCCAAGGTCTGGAAGGACCCGAGCTGCGGATGCTGCAAGGACTGGGTCTCACACCTGCAAGGCGCAGGCTTCGATGTGCAGGTTCTCGACACCGGGAACACCGCAGCGCGCACGCGGCTGGGCATCCCGCAGAAGTACGGTTCTTGCCACACGGCGCAGATCGGCGGCTATGCCATCGAGGGTCATGTGCCTGCCTCGGACATTCAACGCTTGCTGCGCGAAGCCCCGCAGGCCATCGGCCTCGCGGCGCCCGGCATGCCGGTCGGTTCGCCCGGCATGGATGGTCCGGCCTATGGTGGACGCAAGGACGCCTACGACGTGCTGCTGATTGGGAAAAACGGTAGCAGCACGGTCTATCAGTCGCATCGCTGACCATCCATCAACCCTTCTCCGTGGAGATATGCCATGCAGCATCAGCACACACAGACCCCCAGCGATCGCCCCCGGTTCTGGCGATCGCGCTACGGCGTGGCGTTCCTCATCATCGCCGCTGTCGCCGCGTATTTCCTGCTCAAGGAGCATACGGCACATGTTGCCGGCTATCTCCCCTTCCTGCTGCTGGCGGCTTGTCCGCTGATGCACCTGTTCATGCACCGTGGTCACGGCCACGGCGGACACGATCATGCCGCGCGTCAGGGTAAGGAAGGTGCCGCAGCCTCCAAGGAGCAGAAGCAATGAGTCGAGGCACTCGCACCGTGCGAGCACGCGACGCCGCGCTTGTCTCCTTGCGCGCCTGCGGCCTGCTGCGATCACCAGACACCAAAGGTTAACGGCGGAGGGCACTTGTCACTATGAATTCACCCAGCAAGTCTTCAGGACATGAGCACGCAGGCATGGCGGCGGGTGCCACAACGTCCGGCCCGCATACGCACCACCATCACGCCAGCCATGCTGGAAGTGACGACGCGGGCGGGTCCTCAAGCCACACGCAGCCCGATGCCGCGACGCGAGATCCGGTGTGTGGCATGGCGGTCACGGCGGCGTCGGAGCACCGTTCCACGCACTTGGGGAACACGTACTTGTTTTGCAGCACCGGATGCAAGGCCAAATTCGACGCCGATCCGGCGCGATATGCCAGCGGTGACGCGGGCATAGGCACAGGCAGCGGCCATGCACCGCATCACCATGCCAGCACCGCAGTTTCACCGGCCCCGGCGGCATCGCCAACCGCGCCCGGAACCATCTACACCTGCCCGATGCACCCGGAGATCCGCCAGGATCATCCGGGAACCTGCCCCAAGTGCGGGATGACGCTGGAGCCTCTGCTGCCCGACCTCGATGACGACAACCCGGAGTTGCGTGACTTCTCGCGTCGCTTCTGGTGGACCTTGCCGCTGACGCTCGTGGTCTTGGCGCTGGCGATGCTGGGCGAGCGGCTGCACCTGATGGACATGGGTACACAGAGCTGGGTCGAGTTGGTGCTGTCGTTGCCGATCGTGCTGTGGGCCGGCTGGCCCTTCTTCTCCCGCGGCTGGCTGTCCGTGGTCAACCGCAGCCCGAACATGTGGACACTGATCGGCCTGGGAACGGGTGCGGCATTCATCTACAGCGTTGTGGCAACCGTTGCGCCGGAAGTGTTTCCAGCTTCCTTCATGTCCATGGGACGGGTCGGCGTGTATTTCGAGGCCGCCGCCGTCATCATCTCGCTGACACTGCTCGGCCAGGTGCTGGAACTCAAGGCCCGCTCCCAGACTTCGGCAGCCATCAAGTCGCTGCTGGGGCTGGCACCCAAGACGGCGCGGCGCATCAATGCGGACGGCAGCGAGGAAGACGTGCCACTCAGCCATGTGCACGTCGGCGACCTGCTGCGCATCCGACCCGGCGAGAAGGTGCCGGTGGATGGCATCGTGCACGAGGGCAGCAGCTCGATTGACGAATCCATGCTGACCGGCGAACCGCTGCCCGTCAGCAAGCGCGTGGGCGACAAGGTCATCGGGGCCACACTCAACACCAGCGGCGCGCTGGTCATGCGTTCGGAGCGGATCGGCTCGGACACCGTTCTATCGCAGATCGTCCAGATGGTCGCCCAGGCGCAGCGTTCCAAGGCACCGATGCAACGCATGGCCGATGTCGTTGCCGGCTACTTCGTGATGGCCGTCGTCGCCATTGCGGTAACGACGCTCCTTGTATGGGGATTCTTCGGGCCACAGCCCACCTGGGTCTATGGACTGATCAATGCGGTGGCCGTCCTGATCATCGCCTGCCCGTGCGCGCTGGGTCTGGCCACGCCGATGTCGATCATGGTCGCAACGGGCCGTGGCGCCACGCAGGGCGTGCTGTTCCGCGATGCCGCGGCGATCGAGAATCTTCGCAAGGTCGATACCCTCGTCATCGACAAGACAGGAACCCTGACCGAAGGCCGACCTGCTTTCGATCAGGTCGTCGCAGCCCCCGGCTTTACGAACGATGAGGTGCTGCGTCTTGCGGCCAGCCTGGACCAGGGCAGTGAACACCCCCTGGCCGACGCCATCGTGCAGGCCGCGCGTGCCCAGGGCCTCCAACTCGTGAAGCCTCAGAGCTTTGAATCGGGAACCGGCATCGGCGTGCGCGGAAAGGTTGAGCACCGGCAACTGGCGTTGGGCAACACAGTGCTGATGGAACAGTCTGGCGTATCGGTGGAACCGCTCGTACCCCAGGCCGAAGCTCTGCGCGGCGAAGGGGCCAGCGTCATGTACCTGGCGGTGGACGGGCAGCTCGCGGGCTTGCTCGCCGTGTCCGATCCGGTCAAGGGCAGCACCCCCGAGGCCCTGGCCGCGTTGAAGGCTGCGGGCCTGCGGGTCATCATGGCCACCGGGGACGGGCAGACCACCGCCAAAGCCGTCGGTGCACGCCTAGGCATCGACGAGGTGCATGGTGAGGTCAAGCCGGCGGACAAGCTCATGTTGATCGAGCGACTGCAGAAAGAAGGACGCATCGTCGCCATGGCCGGAGACGGCATCAACGACGCGCCGGCCTTGGCGAAGGCAGACGTGGGCATCGCCATGGGAACGGGAACCGACGTGGCGATGAACAGCGCCCAGGTCACGCTGGTCAAGGGTGACCTGCGTGGCATCGCTGTCGCTCGCACGCTCTCGGTGAGTACCGTGCGCAACATGAAGCAGAACCTCATGTTCGCCTTCCTCTACAACGCGCTGGGCATCCCCATCGCCGCCGGGGTTCTCTATCCCCTCACGGGCTGGCTGCTGTCGCCGCTGATCGCAGCATTGGCGATGAGCCTGAGTTCGGCGTCGGTCGTTGGCAACGCCTTGCGCCTGAGAGCGAGCCGACTGTGACCGGATTTTCTTTCTGAAACTACAGGAGCCTGCTATCGCCCAGCAAACCGTTTCTTTCGTTCCACGCCGTTGCAAAGGTGCAAGCCTTATCTCGGCATTTCGTTCTTAAACCACACCTCACACATCCAGGTAGAAACTTCTATGACCCGTTCACATTTCATCGCCAAGCTCGTCGCGCCGATCGCTGCTGGTCTGTTCGCCACCGCCGCATTCGCGCATCCTTCGCTGGTGTCTTCAACGCCGGCCGACAAGTCGCAGGTTTCTGCGCCAGCCACCATCGAACTGAAGTTCTCCGAGACGCTGGTGCCGCAGTTCTCCGCCGCGAGCCTTGTCATGACTGGCATGCCGGGAATGGCGAGCCATGGCCCGATGAAGATCAACGCCAGCGTCGCGGCTGCCGGCGACGGCAAGACCATGGTCATCACGCCGGCACAGGCGCTCCAGCCCGGTGACTATCGCGTCGAATGGCGTGCCGTCTCCTCGGACACGCATCCGATCACGGGTAACGTCACCTTCAAGGTGAAGTAAGCCCATGGCCGGGGATTGGTTGACCATCGTCCTGCGCCTGGCGCTGTATCTGGACCTGGCGGCGGCGTTTGGCGTCGCCATGTTCGGTCTCTATGCTTTGGGCAACGACGAGCGATCCTCGACGATCTCGCGCCGCTATCGCGTCCTCATTGGCGCATCCGCTGCCATCGGCATTGCCCTGTCGATGTGGGGCATGACGGTCATGGCCAAGGCCATGTCCGGTGCCCAGAGCTACGCGGAGCTGTCAACGCACGTCTTCGACATGCTCATTACGGGCACGCACATGGGCATCGCCTGGTGCATTCGCATCCTCGCGCTGTTGGTGTGTGTGCTCGTCGCAATGTTGAAATTGAACGCTACCTTGCGATTTGCAGTGATGGCGCTCTCCACCGGCGTGGCGCTGGCGACCCTTGCGTGGGCAGGCCACGGCGCGATGGACGACGGCGTTCGCGGCTACATCCATCTTGCGTCGGATATCACGCACCTCTGGGCAGCGGGCGCTTGGGTGGGCGCATTGGTGGCGTTCTTGATGCTGGCATCCCACAAGCAGGATGTCGCGCAAGACCCGGTAGCGGTCCTCAGTCGGACGTCGAATGGCTTTACTCGCATAGGTACAGCGATCGTGGCTGCACTCGTCGTGAGTGGAATTCTCAATTACCTGTTGATCGCCGGACCATCGTTTGATCCGCTCATCTCGACGCTGTATGGCCGGCTGCTGATGGTAAAGCTCTTGCTTTTCGCAGGCATGCTGGCGTTGGCTGCTGCCAATCGGTATCGGTTGAGCCCGAGCCTGGAGGCTGCTTTGAAGGCAGGCAATCGCGCACAGGCAGTCATCAAGCTTAGACAGAGTCTGTTCACGGAGGCGACCTTGGCCGTTTTGGTTCTGGCGAGCGTTGCATGGCTTGGCATCTTGTCTCCCACTGGAACCTAGTCCTTCATGGGCGGCAGATGACAGCACATGAATTGAATGTAATGCACGGGTAAGCGCTCTGTAGACCGCCTGCTTCTACATTTAACGACGCGGCGCAAGTTGTCGTCGTTTTTACAAAGGAGTCGATCATGAAATCGCAAATTGTCATTGCCGCCCTGTTGAGCGCTCTCTCCGTGCCAGCCTTCGCCGGTCATGCAGCAGCCCAAGCAGCCAAGGAAATGGTTCCCTTGGCTGACGGGGGAACGCTGTACATCTTCAAGGACGGAAAGATGGCACAGGAAAGCCGCTTCGGGCGCGCCGTCTATCTCAATGTCGGAGCTTCGGTGTCGACGAAGGATGGGCGCAACATCGCGATCACCAGCAATGAAGTCGCTCGCCTCGGGTCGCTGCTACAAAAAGAGCACGGCGGATGACGCCGCGGGTGTGCGGTGCTTTTCAAAGCTTCTGCACAGTGTGACAGAGACGCGCGCCCCGATTGGGCGCGCGCGCTTGGGACGCGTCACGAGCAACCACGAGCGCTCAAGGTGCCAGTTTTTGCGATGTCAAGCGCATCAACTTCCCTGAAATGGATCCAGCCTCCCCGTCCACCGTGATTCGTCCACGGGACATCTGGCGCGAATGAGGACTTGCGAGGAGCCCGATTTATGGAGTTGCGTCATCTACGATGCTTTGTCGTCTTGGCAGAGGAGTTGCATTTCACGCGGGCGGCCGAGAGGCTGCATATAGAGCAACCCCCCTTGTCTCGCGCGATCAAGGAATTGGAAGATGAGCTTGGGGTCACGCTGTTTGACCGCGACCGCAGGGGCACACGGCTGACCGTGGCGGGGGCGGCATTCTTGCAGGACACCCGCCGACTCTTCACTGTGCTGGAGCAAGCGCGTGAAAATGCCAGAGCCATTGCCGCGGGCCTGAGGGGCAGCCTGCGCATTGCAATTTCCGATGGTGCGATGGACCCACGACTATCGGCGTTCCTAGCTCGTTGCCGCGCGGAAGAGCCCGAGGTCGAGATACGTCTCTCCGAGGTACCGCTGACCGAGCAGATACGGGGCCTACGGTCTGGCGACTTCACGATCGGATTTGCACACGCGGCGGATGTTGGCGAAGGCATCGTGGCTGAACCGATCTGGCGAGACCCGATTGTGATCGCCATGCCAGCGCGGCACTCGCTTCTTGCGCACAAGCAAGTTCCGCTGAACGAACTTCAGGGTCACCCACTGGTTCTGTGCGACAAACTGGCCTGCGAAGGCTACTGCCGAGAACTAAATCGGCTGCTACAGGTTCTGGAACACAGACTCAACGTTGTCGAAGAAGTGTCGTCGCTGGACATGATGCTAACGCTCGTCGGCGCAGGCTATGGGATTGGTTTCATGACGGCGACCAAGATTCCCATCAGCCAGAGGCCGGACGTGGTGATTCGCCCTCTGGCGCAGGACACGGCGGTAATCACAACCTATCTGCTTCGGCCAGAAAGCAGCAACTCATCGGTTTCGCTGGATCGCTTCATCGAACGTCTGCGAGGACCTCCGGGTGACTAAAGCGTCAATGCCTATCTGAATCGTGCGCCGCGGCACGAAGATTGCGTTCGGCTGCGCTGACGAGTTCCGCAGCACTGAGCTTGAGTCCGGCGGCGATTCTTAAGATCAGAGCGAGAGTGGGCATGTGCTCCCCACGCTCTATTTTGCCCATGTGCGATCGCTCGATCCCTGCTTTCGCAGCCAGTTCTTCCTGAGCAACACCTTGCGTCAGGCGGGCGACACGAACGGCCGCTCCGAATGCCAACGCTGGCTCGGCGTCGAAAGTGGTAGTTCCTGGGGGACGGCCTCGTCGGACAGTTCGCTTCTCCATCCTTGGAAGCGTCGAACAGTCCAAACAATTTAACCACGTTAAGTTTAACTCAAACTAGCTATCATGAAGACTTTCCATCCTTGTCTTATCGCTTCTTGGGGCCTCTCATGCACGACGCCACCAGCCCACGCCCACAGCTCAGGCTCGCCATAGCGCCTGGTGTGGCCTCTTCGTACCTAGCTGCATTGCTTGCCCTGTTGGCGCGCACTTAAAACTGACCCAGGGGGGGTGCGGACGAAAACTTGGACTACTAGAAGGTAGTTCATGTATTCCTACGAAGACAGAATCCGAGCAGTTGAGCTCTTCATCAAGCTGGGCATGCGAGTCAAGCCCACTATCAGGCAGTTGGGATACCCGACCAAGAACTCATTGAAAGGTTGGTATCGGGAATATCAGCAGCGCCAGGACTTGCCTAAAGGCTACGCGGGGCGTGAGCCCAAGTTCTCACAGGCGCAAAAGGCTGCCGCCCTTGAGCACTACCTCGCCCATGATCGATGCATAGCAGCCACGATGAGGGCCCTTGGGTATCCCGGTCGTGGAACGCTCACAAAGTGGATTCGCGAGGCCATTCCTGAGGCGAGGAAAGCAATCGTCGGTAGTGTTGGGCAGCGAAGGTATCCCGAGTCATTGAAGCAGACGGGAGTGGTGGAGCTCTGCACGCGGCAGGAAAGCGCGCAGGCTGTTGCCGACAAGATCGGCGTGTGTCGGCCAACGTTGTACAACTGGAAGAACCAGCTTCTGGGACGTGAGGCACCCGCATCCATGAAACACACCGATCAATCACCGCAGGCGCGAGAGCGAGAAGAGCTCGAACGCCAGGTTGAGATACTGCGCCGCGAAGTCAGGCAACTGCGCCTTGAGCAGGACCTCTTGAACAAGGCCAATGAGCTGTTAAAAAAAGGCCTGGGCGTCGATCTGCAGCTCCTGTCCAACCGGGAGAAGACACTGCTGATTGACGCCCTCAAGGAGAACTATGGCCTGCCAGAGCTCCTTGCACAGTTGGGTCTTGCGCGCAGTTCGTACTTCTACCATCGGGCTCGTGCAGCAATGGGGGACAAGTACCTTGGGGTGCGCCAATCCCTCACCGAGATCTTCGAGTCGAACCACCGCTGCTACGGCTACCGCAGGCTGCAAGCCTCTCTGGCACGAGAGCAAGGCCAGATCTCAGAGAAGGTGGTGCAGCGCCTGATGAAGCAGGAGAGCCTGGTCGTAGCGAAGCCAAAGCGGCGCCGTTACGCGTCGTACCTGGGCGAGATCAGCCCCGCGCCCGAGAACATCATCAACCGTGACTTCCAGGCGGCAGCGCCCAATGAGAAGTGGCTCACGGACATCACAGAGTTCCAGATCCCTGCAGGCAAGGTCTACCTGTCGCCGATCATCGACTGCTTCGACGGGATGGTGGTGAGCTGGACCATCGGCACAAGTCCGGATGCAGAGCTGGTCAACACCATGCTGGATGCAGCCATAGAGACCGTCACAGAGACAAGCGATCGACCAGTGGTCCACTCAGACCGCGGAGGTCACTACCGCTGGCCTGGCTGGCTATCCAGAATGAGCGAGGCCAAGCTCACCCGCTCCATGTCCCGCAAGGCCTGCTCGCCTGACAACGCAGCGTGCGAGGGCTTCTTCGGTCGGTTGAAGAATGAACTGTTCTATCCTCGGGACTGGAAGAGCGTCACCGTTGAGCAGTTCATTGAGGTGCTCGACGACTACATCCGCTGGTACAACGAGAAGCGGATCAAGATCTCCCTTGGCTCTCTCAGCCCGATTGAATACCGGGTGAGCCTTGGACTTGCGGCATAAAACCAGTCCAAGTTTTTATCCGCACCCCCCACCGCCGAAAGTGGGTCAGTTCTGGATGCGCGCCAACAGCGTCAGGCACTTTCGAGCATTGCCGCATCATTTAGCAACCGTTGAATGCGCTGGCGAGTCTCCTCTGGAATACCTTGCACAGACGAGTCAGGTCCGGGCCTGTTTGGCTGCTGCTGGGTGCCCGCGATGACCCGCACGACCATGCCCAAATTTCCTGGTGTCACGATGTCGATGGCTGCGCGATCACCCAGGTCCGGATGTGGGCGGGTCAGCATCCGGTACAGGTCCCACGGATCCGCATGCGGGCACTGGTTCATGAGCACCTGTGCCAGCTTGTGCTTGAGGGGTACCAGCTGCCAGTCGGGCACGCGTTGCCCGCGGTTGCCCAAGCTGATGGACAGCAGCTTGCCCGCCTTCAGCTCGCGGTTGATCTGGTCCTTGGACTTCCCGGCCAACTTGCCGAACAGCGGGACCGGCAGACTGCTCGGCGATTCGTAGATGACCAGCATTTCCTCGCGCTCGCGCTGGATGACAGACACCTCCGGCTCTGGCGCATGCGTCGGGGGCGGTGGTACCTGCGACAGTCGCTGGAATGTGATTCCCCCGTCGTTTGGCGTCACGACGATGGGTTCGGCCACCACAGGCGGAACGGATGCCGCAGAAGCAGCAGCGACGATGGTGTTGGGCTTGTCCTCCTCTGCCATGGCCGGCACGCCCTCGATATGGATCGTGAGGTGCGCGCTGGCCGCTTCCACTTGGCCCTGTTCGAGCAGATCGAGACGATCCGCCCAGTCCTGCATCATCCGGCGGCGCGGCTCAACATACTTGGCGTGGTTGTAGGCCGAACTCACCTTGTTCGGGTCCGAGTGCGAAAGCTGCGCGTCCACCCAAATCTTGGGATAGCCGATCTCGTTGAGCGCCGTCGAGATGGTTCCGCGGATGCCGTGACCGGTCAGTTGATCCTCGTAGCCCATTCGTTTCAAGGCCGCGTTGAGGGTGTTCTCGCTGATGCGCTTCTTGAGTTCGCTGCGGTGCGTGAGCAGATGGACCTGGGCCGGCCTCATCACACCCAACAGGTAGCGCACGATCTCGATGGCCTGCACGGACAACGGCACGATGTAGGGCGGAACGTCCTGCGGGCGCTTGCCGGCCTTGCGCATCTCGTCTTGGAGTTGCTTGACGATCTGCGGCGGGATGATCCACAGGCCACGGTCGAGATCGAACTGGTCCGGGGTCGCCAGCCGCAGCTCGCCGGTACGCACGCCGGTCAGGAACAGCAGCCGGATGCCGAGTTGGGTCTGCCAACCACGAGGGTTGTAGAGCCTGAGCTTGTGCAGGAACTCGGGAAGCTCCGGAAGATGCAGGTAGGGGTTGTGGTTCACCGGGGGCTTGGGCTCGGCCACCACGTCCAGGTCGGAGGCCGGATTGGCTTCCAGCCCCTCCACGATGACGAGGGCATAGCGGAACAACTGCCCCAGCCAGGTGCGGACCTTCTCGGCAGTGGTGAACGCCTTGCGCTCCTCGATCCTCGCCAGGACGCCCAGGAGTTGGGGCCGGCGAATGTCGTAGATCGACATCTGCTTGAGGCTAGGCAGCACGTCCTTGTTGAAGATCCGCAGGATTTGCGACAGCGTGCTGTTCCTGCCCTCCTTGATTTCCTTGCGGCGATGCTCGACCCACGCATCGAAGACGGCCTTGAAGGTGTAGTCGGCCGCAAGCTTGACCGCGTGTCGCTTCTGTTTCCGATCGGTATGGGGGTTGACGCCCTTTGCCAGAAGCGCCCGGGCTTCGTCGCGCAAGGTGCGCGCTTCGCGCAAACCGATCTCGGGGTAGTTCCCCAGGGAGATGCGCTTTTGCTTGCCGAGCCAGTAATAGCGCAAATGCCACGACTTGCCGCCGGTGCGGGCGACCACCAGGCCGAGGCCATCGGTGTCGGGGATGCTGTAGGTTTTCTCGGCGGCCTTGGCTTGCCGCACGGTCAGATCAGAGAGTGTCATCATCAAGCTCCTAAGTCTTGGACTTAGGCCCGATGCTGCTTGTCATCCCGATCCAACCCCAGCAACAACCCGGAACCGGCACGACCCGCATTCTTTGGCCTTGTTTTTGGCCTCAAAAATGGTGGCTGTCAGTGGACTTCCGTGGCTTTCGCTGGAATGAAAAAAGGAGCCGAAGCTCCTCTTTTCAATGACTTACAGACGTCAGTGGAAGTCTGTAGATCATAAATTGGAGCGGGAAAACGGGTTCGAACCGTCGACCTCAACCTTGGCAAGGTTGCGCTCTACCAACTGAGCTATTCCCGCATATCTGTCAAGCTGTGCGCCTCACAGAGCAGACTTGAATTCTAGCGCAGATTTCCGGCACTCCGGACCAAGTCCGGAAAAAATCCACGTCGAAGCGGATCGATGCCCACCCGCACAGCAGCCCGCTCCATGCCGTCGCTTACTTGCCGTCGATGCGGTCCTGCATGCGCTTGGCGCGCTGTTCAGACGGGGGGTGAGAGCTCAGGATGGAGCTGCCGCCACTGCCACCGCTGAGCTTGGCCAGCTTCTGGAACGATGTGACCAGGCCCTGGCGACTCATCTTCTTTTCCGTGAGCAGGTCAAAGGAATAGTCATCAGCCGCCGACTCCTGGGACTGGGAGAACTGGGCATTGATGAACTTCTCACCCAGATCTCCGGCCTGCGAGCGCGACAGCGAGGCCAGCGCCGAATTGCCGCTATTGGCTGCAATCGAGCGCGCAGCCGATGCCGCATAGGCCGTTTGCATGCGCTTCTTGCTATGGCCCAGCGCCACATGCCCGATCTCATGGCCAATCACGCCACGCAATTCATCGTCGTTCATCAGATCCATCAGGCCGCTGTAGACGCGAATGCAGCCATTGGCCATGGCCCAGGCATTCACGTCCTGCGTCATATAGACCTTGTAGACGGCTTTTTTCCCATTGACGGCCTGCGGCATGCTGGCAATGACCTTGTTCAGCCGCACCGTGTACTTGCTCTTGGCATCGGCCACCTTGTTCTGCGCATCCATGGCCGCGCAGGAGTCGTTGGACAGCGTGACCACATCGTCATCCGTGAGTGTCATGGCCTTCATGGCCGTGGAGCCCGAATCCAGCAGCCCGCCCACATCAGCGGACTCCATGGTTTTACAACCCGCCAGCACCACGCCGCTGGCAACAATCGCCGTCAATAGCTTGATCTTCATAATCCCTCCCGATGAATGAAGCGCGCATCATATCCACGACCGGCCAATTGAATCCACTGCCAATGGCAAGCCATTTGCACTTTTTTGCAATTTTCCAATCAACTTCCAATAAGCACGCTCGCGGCGAGGATCCAGGTAGAACAATTGGAAACAAAATAATTCACCGAACTGGCAATGAATTACAGAATGGAATTCTCTTCATGTCACAGAAGAACAAGCCCTGAACCACTCGCAGAGTGCCGAAACTTTAGAGAGAGGGAGAGATGGAGCTTGACCGGGCACGGGGCTGGCTCGAACCAGACAGCAAGGACAAGCAATGATCCTGACGCAGAAAAAGAAAAAGGCCCCGAAGGGCCTTTTGAACTGTTTTCGCAATGAATTTTTGGAGGCGCGAACCAGAGTCGAACTGGTCTAACCGGATTTGCAATCCGGGGCATAACCGCTTTGCTATCGCGCCAATATCACTATCAAACAACTACAGCATTGCTGCAGCTTTTAGAAACTGGAGCGGGAAAACGGGTTCGAACCGTCGACCTCAACCTTGGCAAGGTTGCGCTCTACCAACTGAGCTATTCCCGCAAACATTCAAGCAACTACCCGTCACCTGAATCGAACGTACACAAGGCACATTCAAAACTGGAGCGGGAAAACGGGTTCGAACCGTCGACCTCAACCTTGGCAAGGTTGCGCTCTACCAACTGAGCTATTCCCGCTTGAATCATCCATTCTGGCAGCCAACCGCCACCAGAACCGAACACACCCGAAAGCATGTTCAAAATCTGGAGCGGGAAAACGGGTTCGAACCGTCGACCTCAACCTTGGCAAGGTTGCGCTCTACCAACTGAGCTATTCCCGCGTTTCTATCGAAGCCTGACATTCTACAACGTCGTTTGCTGCGATGGGATGAATTGTAGCGTAGTTCTTGGAGGGTTCAGGAAAAACGCTACATTTTTTCATCTTCAGTGCTTGACTGCAGGCTCCACAGCCTTGGTTTCCGCCGGGGCCACGGCGGCGGCCTCCTCGTCGGACAGAGGCTCTGGCACGCGTTCCAGCGCCACCTTGAGGACCTGGTCGATCCACTTGACGGGGATGATTTCCAAGCCGCTCTTGACGTTGTCGGGGATCTCCTGGAGATCCTTGACGTTCTCTTCGGGGATCAGCACCGTCTTGATGCCGCCACGCAGGGCCGCCAGCAGCTTTTCCTTGAGGCCGCCGATGGCGGTGACCTCACCGCGCAGCGTGATTTCACCAGTCATGGCGACATCGGCACGCACCGGGATACCCGTCAGCGCAGAGACGAAGGCCGTCGTCATGGCCGCACCCGCGCTGGGGCCGTCCTTGGGGGTGGCGCCATCGGGCACGTGCACGTGGATGTCCTTCTTCTCGAAGGCCTCGTCCTTGATGCCCAGCATGCGCGAGCGGCTGCGCACCACGGTGCGCGCGGCTTCGACCGATTCCTTCATCACGTCGCCCAGCGAGCCGGTGCGCGAGATCACGCCCTTGCCGGGCATGATGGCGGCCTCGATGGTCAGCAGATCGCCGCCGACCTCGGTCCAGGCAAGACCCACGACCTGGCCGATCTGGTTGTTCAGTTCGGCACGGCCATAGGTGTACTTGCGAACACCCAGGTAGTCAGGCAGGTTGTCGGCAGTGACGACGACGGTGGGCTCCAGCTTCTTGAGCTGTAGGCCCTTGACGACCTTGCGGCAGATCTTGGACAGCTCGCGCTCCAGCGAACGCACGCCGGCCTCTCGCGTGTAGTAGCGCACGATGTCGCGGATGGCGGATTCCTCCACCCGCATCTCGCCTTCCTTCACACCGTTGTTGGTGATCTGCTTGGGCAGCAGGTAGCGGATGGCGATGTTGACCTTTTCGTCCTCGGTGTAACCCGACAGGCGGATCACTTCCATGCGGTCCAGCAGCGCGGGCGGGATATTCATGGAGTTGGAGGTCGCCACGAACATCACGTCGCTGAGGTCGAAGTCCACTTCGACGTAGTGATCGCCGAAGGTGTGGTTCTGCTCGGGGTCCAGCACTTCC
Source organism: Delftia sp. 11MD (assembly GCF_050907895.1). NCBI lineage: Bacteria > Pseudomonadati > Pseudomonadota > Betaproteobacteria > Burkholderiales > Comamonadaceae > Delftia > Delftia sp. 11MD. The sequence continues at coordinate 4,440,292 of NZ_CP194333.1, forward strand.
AGCAGGGCGCTCGACGGATCGCCACGGAAGTCCATGCCGAGCTTGTCGATTTCGTCCAGGAGGAACAGCGGGTTGCGCGTGCCGACCTTGTCCAGGCTTTGCAGCACCTTGCCCGGCATGGCGCCGATGTAGGTGCGGCGGTGGCCGCGGATTTCCGCCTCGTCACGCATGCCGCCCAGCGCCATGCGGACGTACTTGCGGCCCGTGGCCTTGGCGATGGACTGGCCCAGCGAGGTCTTGCCCACGCCCGGAGGTCCGACCAGGCACAGGATGGGCGCCTTGACCTTGTCCACGCGTTGCTGCACGGCAAGATATTCAAGGATGCGGTCCTTGACCTTTTCAAGGCCGAAGTGGTCGGCATTGAGCACCTCCTCGGCATTGGCCAGGTCGTGCTTGATCTTGGTCTTCTTGCTCCAGGGCAGGCCCGTGAGCACATCGATGTAGTTGCGCACCACGGTGGCTTCGGCCGACATGGGCGACATGAGCTTGAGCTTCTTGAGCTCGGCCTCGGCCTTCTTGCGCGCCTCGGCAGGCATGCGAGCGAGCTTGATCTTCTTTTCGATCTCTTCGATGTCGGCGCCGTCCTCGCCCTCGCCCAGCTCCTTCTGGATGGCCTTGACCTGCTCGTTCAAATAGAAGTCGCGCTGGTTCTTTTCCATCTGGCGCTTGACGCGACCACGGATGCGCTTGTCGACATTGAGGATGTCGACCTCCCGGTCCAGCTGCTCGAACAGGTTTTCCAGGCGCTCCTTGATGTCCACCAGGTCGAGCACGGCCTGCTTGTTCTCGAGCTTGAGCGGCAGGTGCGCGGCGATGGTGTCGGCCAGGCGGCCGGCATCGTCGATGCTGGCGATGGAGGTGAGGATCTCGGGCGGGATCTTCTTGTTGAGCTTGACGTACTGGTCGAACTGCTGCGTCACGGCGCGGCGCAGGGCTTCGATCTCGCTGGGCTTGTGGGTTTCGGCCTCGGGCGCCACGGGCACGACGGAGCCCACGAAGTGGGTCTCTTCATCCATGACCTGCTTGACCAGCGCGCGCTGCTGGCCTTCGACCAGCACCTTGACCGTGCCGTCGGGCAGCTTGAGCATCTGCAAGATGGTAGAGACGCAGCCGACGTCGAACATGTCGGCCGCCGTGGGTTCGTCCTTGGAGGCGGTCTTCTGGGCCACCAGCATGATGCGGCGGTCGCCCTCCATGGCCAGCTCCAGCGCCTTGATGCTCTTGGCGCGGCCCACGAACAGCGGAATCACCATGTGGGGGAACACGACCACATCGCGCAGCGGCAGCAGCGCCAGGTCTAGGGGGGTGGAAGGCAAAGGGGTATGTCCTGACATGGGAATCCTCGGTTTGTCAGCGGAAGATGGTCCGCCCACCGGTGTATTTCAACCCCGCAGCCCGAAAGGATTTCGGGCCACAGGGACTTGCGCTGCCGGACCTTTGCAGGCAGCGGCGCATCAGGCTTTCTTGGCCGCCTCGCGGTAAACCAGCAGCGGTGCTTTTCCGTCTTCGATGGTGGACTCGTCCACCACCACCTTCTCGACATTGTCGGCATTGGGCAGCTCGTACATGGTGCCGATCAGCGATTGCTCCAGGATGGAGCGCAGGCCACGCGCACCCGTCTTGCGCGCCAGCGCCTTGCGGGCGATGGCCTTGAGCGCGGCAGGCCGGATCTCCAGCTCCACGCCTTCCATGGCCAGCAGCTTGCTGTACTGCTTGACCAGGGCGTTCTTGGGCTCGGTCAGGATCTGCACCAGGGCGTCTTCGCCCAGCTCGGCCAGGGCCGTGACCACGGGCATGCGGCCGACCAGCTCGGGGATGATGCCGAACTTGATCAGGTCTTCAGGCTCGATCTCCTGGAACACTTCCGAGATGGAGCGCTGCTTCTTGCTCTTGACCGTGGCGCCAAAGCCGATGCCCGACGCCTCGGTACGGTTCTCGATGACCTTCTCCAGGCCCGCGAACGCGCCACCGCAGATGAACAGGATGTTGGTCGTGTCGATCTGCAGGAAGTCCTGGTTCGGATGCTTGCGGCCGCCTTGCGGGGGCACGCTGGCCATGGTGCCTTCGATGAGCTTGAGCAGGGCCTGCTGCACGCCCTCGCCCGACACGTCACGCGTGATGCTGGGGTTGTCGGACTTGCGCGAGATCTTGTCGATCTCGTCGATGTAGACGATGCCGCGCTGCGCACGCTCGACGTCGTATTCGCAGCTTTGCAGCAGCTTCTGGATGATGTTCTCGACGTCCTCGCCCACGTAGCCGGCCTCGGTCAGCGTGGTGGCATCGGCCATGACGAAGGGAACGTTGAGCATGCGCGCCAGCGTCTGCGCCAGCAGCGTCTTGCCGGAGCCCGTGGGACCGATGAGCAGGATGTTGCTCTTGGCCAGCTCAATCTCGTCCTTGCCGGCCTTGTCCTTGTGACGCAGGCGCTTGTAGTGGTTGTATACGGCGACAGCCAGCGTGCGCTTGGGCAGGTCCTGGCCGATCACGTAGTTGTCCAGGTTGGCCTTGATTTCGGCGGGCGTGGGCAGGTCGCCTCGGCCGTCCTTGGCCTCGGTGCTGGGCTGCTCGTCGCGGATGATCTCGTTGCAGAGATCGATGCACTCGTCGCAGATAAAGACTGACGGACCCGCGATCAGCTTCTTGACCTCATGCTGGCTCTTGCCGCAGAAGGTGCAATAAAGGTTTTTTTCGCTGGAGGAGCCTTTTTTCTCGGCCATGGGGTCGGTGCCTTGTTACAGAAATATGGAAAAGGATGATAACCAAATGGAAAGCGGCGTTTTCCGTAGGGGGAAAACGCCGCCCATTCTCATACAGCCTCCGGGCTTCAGGAGCGCTTGTTGATCACCTGATCGACCAGGCCGTAGTCCTTGGCTTCGTCGGCGGACAGGAAGTAGTCGCGCTCGGTGTCGTGCTGGATCTTTTCCAGCGGTTGGCCCGTGCGCTCGGCCAGGATCTTGTTCAGGCGCTCGCGGGTCTTGAGGATCTCGCGGGCGTGGATCTCGATCTCGGTGGCCTGGCCCTGCATGCCGCCCAGCGGCTGGTGGATCATGACCTGGGAATTGGGCAGCGCAAAGCGCTTGCCCTTGGTGCCAGCGGCCAGCAGGAAGGCACCCATGCTGGCTGCAATGCCGGTGCACAGCGTGGACACATCGGGCTTGATGAAGTTCATCGTGTCGAAGATGGCCAGGCCAGCGCTCACGGAGCCGCCGGGGCTGTTGATGTAGAACGAAATGTCCTTGTCGGGGTTTTCGCTTTCAAGGAACAGCAGCTGGGCCACGACGAGGTTGGCCGTCTGGTCATTGACAGGGCCCACCAGGAAGATCACCCGGTCCTTGAGCAGGCGCGAGTAGATGTCGTACGACCGCTCTCCGCGGCCGGACTGTTCGATGACCATTGGGATCATGCCCAAACCCTGAGTTTCCAATGCGCTCATGTTTTCTCCAGTACTAGGGGGCTACTTTAGCCGTATCCGGAAAGAAAATGGGGCTTGTGCGCCAAAGCACAAGCCCCGCAGATGCCAACCCGCCCGCCGATCTCACGAAGCGGCAGGCAGGCGGTGCTCAAACCCTCAGGCCTGGCCCATCAGTTCGTCGAAGGACACGGCCTTGTCGGAGACCTTGGCCTTGCCCAGCACGAACTCGGTCACGTTGTTTTCGATGACAACGGCTTCGACTTCAGCCAGGCGTTGGCGGTCGCCGAAGTACCAGCGTGCCACGTCTTCGGGCTTTTCGTAGCTGGCGGCCAGCTCTTCCACGTGGGCCTTGATCTGCTCGGGCGTGGCGTGCAGCTCGTTGGCGCGCACCAGCTCGGCCACCACCAGGCCCAGGCGCACGCGGCGCTCGGCTTGGGGCAGGAACACGTCTTCAGGGATCTCGGCCTTGTCGGCGTCCTTGATGCCGCGCTGCTGCAGCTCGGCGCGGGCGCCTTCCAGCAGACGTGCGACTTCAGCCTGCACCGAAGCCTTCGGCAGTTCCAGCTCGGCCTTGGACACCAGGGCGTCCATCACGGCTTGCTTGTTGCGGCCCTGGACGCGGAACTTGACTTCACGCTCCAGGTTCTTCTTGATGTCGGCGCGCAGGCCTTCGACCGTGCCTTCAGCCACGCCCAGGGCCTTGGCAAAGGCCTCGTCCACTTCGGGCAGGTTGGCGGCTTCGATCTTCTTGACCGTCACCAGGAAGTCGGCAGTCTTGCCGGCCACGTCCTTGCCGTGGTAGTCGGCGGGGAAAGCCAGGGGGAAGGTCTTGGACTCGCCGGCCTTCATGCCGCGCACTGCGTCTTCGAATTCCTTGAGCATCTGGCCTTCGCCGACCAGGAACTGGAAGTCTTCGGCCTTGCCGCCGGAGAAGGTCTCGCCGTCGATCTTGCCTTCGAAGTCCACGGTCACGCGGTCGCCGTCCACGGCCACATCGGCCTGGGCGCGCTGCGCGAAGGTGCGGCGCTGCTTGCGCAGGATGTCCACGGTCTTGTCGATGGCGGCGTCGTCCACTTCGGCGGTCAGCTTCTCGACTTCGGCCGAGGTCAGGTCACCGATCTTGACTTCAGGCATCACTTCGAAGATGGCTTCGAACTGTGCCTCGCCCTCGGGAGCGCCTTCCTTTTCGGAGATGCGGGGCTGGCCGGCCACGCGCAGCTTGGCTTCGTTGACAGCCTGTGCGAAAGCCTCGCCGACCTTGTCGTTGAGCACTTCGTACTGCACCGAATAGCCATAACGCTGGGCCACCACGCTCATCGGCACCTTGCCGGGACGGAAGCCGTCCATCTTCACGGTGCGCGCCACTTGCTTGAGGCGGTTCTCGACTTCGCTCTGGATGGAGTTCAGGGGCAGGCTCAGCGTGATCTTGCGCTCGAGCTTTTCAAGGGTTTCAACAGTAACGGCCATGTTTGTTCCTATGAGGGATTGGACCGTGCCGGCTGCTGTACAGCCCGCACCGTATTGCGCAAAAGTCACGGTGCAACGCGAGCCAAAGCCAGTCGGCCGCGCGGCACCTCAGATTTCAAGGGCTTACATCACATGCGCCTGGCCGCTGGGGACCGCACATGGTTCGCTCAACCCGTGATGTAAGCGAAGCCGGACATTATAAACGAGGCGGTTTTAACCTCCGGACGCACCCACTTGCGGGGAATCCCCCAATCCGTTTGCAAACGGGCCGTCCCTACAGGGAGCGGGCTTGAGCAGTGTTGGCCGCAGTTGAGCGGCGTTGGTGCGTGGTGCGCGGGGGGCGGGTCGAAAATCAATAAAAATCAAAAGCTTATGCACCAAATGCGGGATTACAGCGGGGCTCGGGGCTTGTTGTTGCGATTATCGCAAGCCCTCCGCCCACGCAGGCCGCCGGGCAACCGTCAAAAGCCCTATTTGATCGTCAAATATCGTCATGTGAAATACAGGCCACATCGCCGCGCAAGCCGCGCCGCGCTTGGCGCTGGGCCCGGCCGGCAGGGCCGTCGAAAGCCACACATTTAGAGCGGGGGCGAGGCGGGGGTCTCGGCGCGCGCTGGCGGTCAAGATAGGGCTTTTCGGCAGGGTGGCGGGAAAGGGGGTGCCCTGCGATGGGGGCGTGCAGGGGCGTGGCGGGCCGCTGGGCAGCGCGTCGGGGCAGCGGCAAGGGGTGGGACAGGGCGCATGGGTCAAGCGCGCTGGAGGCCTGCAGGTGCGTAAGCGAAAAGTTACAGATTCAAAACTACTGTATATTTAAACAGTAGAACACTGTATATTTCCACAGAACCAAGAGACAGAAGGGGTCACGAGTGAGCGATAGCAATGAGACGGATGAGCCGATGCATGCGGCAGCGCGGGACATCTATGCGAGCCTGATTGCCCTGGATGCATTGCTGCAGGCGGCGCAGGCAAACCCCATACCTGCCTGTCATGTGCGGCAGCTGCTGCAACCCGCTCTCAAGACGCTGGACCGCGCCACCAGCTGAGGCGCCAAAGAAAAAGGGGCCTGCATGCAGGCCCCTTTGTTCCATCGTTTCCCGTCTACACCAGGCCTTGCTGGGCCGGCTCAATGCTGGGCAGTAGGTAGGGGTCAAAGCTGCAGACAACATCCCCCATCCATTCATTGATGGCCTGCGCGAAGCGCGTCTGCAGGGGCAGGATTTCGTTGCGCGCGAACACCCGTGCAGCGTTGACCACATCGCCGAAGCCACCTGCATTGGCCGGCACCACGCCCATGAGCTGCGGAGGCACGCGGTGGGCGGCCAATTGGTCATCGCGGCTCACGTTCTTGATGTTGAAAAATTCATCCTTGGCCGCCGCCTCGCCGATGGGCAGCAGTTGGATGGCTTTCTCTTTGCCGCCGGGCGAATGGAAAAACAGATTGCGGAAATTGCCCATGCCCTTGGAAGATTTCAAGGCCTGGCGCAGCGCATCCACATCGTCTTTTGCCACTTCGGGATCGCTCAGATAGAGGATGTATCCGGCATGGCTCCCATTGTTGTAATACCGGCGCCGAAACAGCGTGGCCGACTCATTGAGCCAGGCGGACTGCAGAGCGGCCAGGTACTGAGGCAGTCCATAGATTTCCTGGTGCACATCGGGCTGGAGGATGTGGCAAATGCTGCCTTCGGGAAACGTGTGCTCTTCCTGCCAGGTGCGGCGGAACCCGAAGAGTTTCAGACCACGATGCCGCCTTGTGTACTTGGCCAGTACGTGGCGCAGGGGCAATGAGCCACCCAGACGATTGCGCGGGCGCTCAAAGTAGCCATTGCCGAAAACAAGGAAGTCCAGAGCAGCCCACTGCACCGTGGCGCGGTTCAGAAGCGGATGAGGGCGCAGCGTGCTGGCGAGCACCTGGGCCTTGAACTGGATGGCGCTTTCGTGGTGGGTGGCAGCACGCAGGGTGCGCGCCAGGCCATCGAAGCTGATGGGGGTTTCGTACCAATCCCCATTGAGCCAGCATTCCACATAGTCCAAGATTTCACGCCGGTCCAGCACGGCCTCGGGTTCGCCGAAAGAGAAAGCCTCGGCAGTGGCCGGCGCCGTCATGGTGCCCGCTGGGGTTGTGGGTTCTGTCATCCAAAAATCTCCAAAGTCGTGCGACTGGAAACGCCGCCCACGGCGACGGCCTCCAGCGGCTCGTTATCCATTGCATTCATGCAGGCCCAGGCCAGATCCGCGTGGCTTGTCTCGCCGCCACGGCCCGCCGCATAGGTCACGCTTTTGCCCGAGCCCGTCAATTCGCGTTTGATGGCCATGAAACTGCGCTGCAGATCCACGTCGCCGGAATCGAATTCAAAGCGGCCGGCGCGCATCAGGCTTTGCGCCTTCATCACCAGGCGCGTTTTGACTTCCACGCTGTACTGCAGCGACTTCACGGACGGGAAAAACTTCTTAACGATCTGATAAACGCCCTGACCCAGACCCGTGGTGTCGATGCAGATGTGAGCCACGTTGTATTTCTCCGTCATCTTGCGGATGACTTCGGCTTGGTCCTCAAAGTCCGGCTCCTTGAACTGGATGCGCTCAAGCACGCGAAATTTGCCCCCGGGCCTGTCTGGCGCGGCCAGCACCACCAGGCCGGCAGAGTCGCCCGTGTGGCTGGGGTCATAGCCAATCCAGACGGGTTTGCTGCCATACGGCCGCAACGTGAAAGGCTTGAAATCGCTCCATGCGTCCCAGCTGTCGGCATGGCAGCGCATCAGCGTGGACAGTGGAAACACGGCGAAGGTGTCATCGACAAACCCGCACATGAGCAGGTTGTCCCATTCCTCGTCCGAATACTCGAAGCGCAGCTCGTCAAGGTCGAACAGATTGCAGCCGCCGCGCTGCGCATCCAGCACCGTGACAATCTGCCGCCATATCTTGTCCTCGCCGGTGAAGCCTCCAGCCAGGTGCGAATGGCTCAGGTCCAGCTCTATGCGGTCCTTCTTGGCGCGCTTCTTGTTGATGCGTTCGGCGCTCCACAGCGCATAGGCCTGGTGCTGCAGGCTGCTGGGCGTGGAAAACAGCGTCTTGCGCCAATGCTTGTGGATGGCCATGCCGCTGGCCACCTTCCAAAGCTCCGTGAAGTTGTTGACCCAAAAGAATTCATCGAAATAGAGATTGCCGTGATACGACTGCGCGGTGCGGGCGCTCGTGCCCAGGAAATACAGCGTGGCGCCATTGCTCAGGACGATGGGGTCGCCCTTCAAATCGATATCGCAATGCTCCTTGGCAAACGCGATGATGTACTGCCGGAAAACATGGGCCTGCGCACGGCTGGCCGAAAGAAAAATCTGATTGCGGCCCGTCTGCAGGGCATCAATCAGGGCCTCGCGGGCGAAGTACCACGTTGCCCCGATCTGGCGCGATTTGAGGATGGCGCGCGTGCGCTGCTGGATCTGCTCCCACCATGTGTTTTGGTAGTTGAAAAGTGAATCCAGAAATGCCTGCGTGATCTTGTCCACGTCCTCGGACGTGAAGTGATTGCGCTCGGGCTGCTTTTTTGGCCCGGCATTGCGCTTTTCAATGGTCGGATTCAGATCCGTTTCGCGGCCCGTGCGCTCGTACTTGTGCACGCGCGCCAAGCGCTCCATGGCGCGCCCCAGCGCGTCCATTTCCTTGTAATCGCCGTTGCCCTTGCCCTCCTTGTGGATGAGCGTGCACAGGCGCATTTCCAGCGAGCCCTCCACACGCTCCACGGGCTTGGCCGCATCCCATCCATCGGCCTTTTTCCAGTCGTGCAGCGTGGTGCGCGCAATGCCCAGGTGCTCGGCGATATGGGTGATGCGCCACCCCATCCAGTACAGCGCTCGAGCCTGGCGCCGCTGGCCCGCCTCGCCGTCTGCAGTGAGGTCATGCAGTAGCTGCACCTCGTCGGCCGGCGTGGCGTCGGGTTGGATGGGGAAGGGGTTGGCAGGCCTCTTTCGGCGCACGGCAGAAGTCATGCCGTCGAGTGTCTGCATGCCCTCGCGCGCGCGCATCACCTTTGCCCGCTGTGATCGCCTCGCACCGGCCATTCAGTTGGACGCCTACGCGGTGCGGCGGGAGCATAGAGGCATCCCCAAAAGGGGCCTATCAACCTACTCGCCAACCTGCACACATGAAAAAGTCCAAGTTGTTCCGCGTGGCTACCGAAGGTGCCACTACTGATGGCCGCACCATTTCTCGGGCGTGGATCGAGCAAATGGCTCGCAACTTCGACCCGAAGAAATACGCCGCTCGTGTCTGGATCGAGCACATGCGCGGCCTGCTGCCTGACAGCTCGTTTGCCGCCCAGGGCGACGTGCTTTCCGTGCAGGCCAAGCAGGAGGCAGACGGCAAGCTCGCGCTGTATGCGCAGATTCAGCCCCTGGACTCGCTGATCGCCATCAACCAGAAGGGCCAGAAGCTCTATACCTCCATCGAGGTGGACCCCGATTTCGCGGGCTCCGGCGAGGCCTACATGGTCGGCCTGGCCGTCACCGACACGCCGGCCAGCCTGGGCACCGAGATGCTGCAGTTTGCCGCGCAGCACCCGAACGCCAGCCCGCTGGCGGGCCGCAAGGTCAAGCCGGGCAACCTCTTCACCGCCGCCGAGCATTTCAGCCTGGAGCTGGAGCAAGAAGCCGCCGCCCCTACTGGCAGCGAGGCAGGCGCCATGCAGGCCGTGGTGGGCATGTTCTCCAAATTGCTGGACAAGCTCTCCCCGCCGCAGCCCGAGAAGAAGCCCGAGTCTGTGCAGACGCACAGCGCTACGGCTGACCAGGCACCGCTGGTGGAAGCCTTTGCCGAGGCCGGCAAGGTGCTCAAGACCATGGCGGAAAAGCAGGACGAAATGGCCGGGCAGTTCGCCCAACTGCAAACGCAGCACAAAGAACTCGTTCAAAAGCTCAGCCAGCAGGAGCAGCCGGGCCATCAACGCCCACCCGCCACGGGCGGCAACGGCCAGGCCTTGGCCGACTACTGACCGCCGCGACCGGCCCAACCGACCACCAACGAATCACCGAGGAAACCCACAATGCGCAACGAAACCGCTGCCCTCTTCGATGCCTACACGCAACGGCAAGCCCAGCTGTCGGGCGTGGCCAGCGTCGGCCGGCACTTCAACGTGTCGCCCTCCGTCCAGCAGAAACTGGAGACTCGCATGCAGGAATCGAGTTCGTTCCTGAAGTCCATCAGCGTCCTGCCCGTCACGCCGCAGAAGGGCGACAAAGTGGGCCTGAGCCTGACCCGCCCCGTGGCCAGCCGCACCGATACCGACGCGAACGGCCCCCGCAAGACCAAGGATCCGACCGGCAAGGACAAGAGCGGATACGAATGCCGGCAGATCGATTCCGATACGCACATCAAGTACGCGATGCTGGATGCCTGGGCCCATTTCCCCGACTTTCAGGTGCGCATCAGCAACCTGATCGCGGAACGCAATGCGCTGGACCGCATCATGGTGGGTTGGAACGGCGTCAAGGCCGAGGCCACCACCAACCTGACCACCAACCCGCTGCTGCAAGACCTGACCAAAGGGTGGCTGCAACGCCTGCGCGAAGAGGCGCCGCAGCGCGTCATGTCCTCCGGCAAGGTGGCGGGCAAGGTCACCGTGGGACCGGGTGGCGACTATAAAAACCTCGACGCCCTGGCGATGGATGCCAAGCACTCGCTTATCGATGCGTGGCACCGCAAGAGCGCGGCTCTGCGCGCCATCTGCAGCGACGACCTGATGCATGACAAGCTGTTCCCCATCGTGAACAACAACGATCTGCCCAGCGAGCGCCTGGCGGCCGACATGGTGGTGAGCCAGATGCGCCTGGGCGGCACCCAGGCCGTGACCGTGCCGTTCTTCATCGACGGCGGCCTGCTCATCACGCCGCTGGAAAACCTATCCATCTACTGGCAACGCGATGCGCGCCGCAAGGCCATCATCGACAACCCGGCCATGAACCAGGTGGACTTTTTCAACAGCTCCAACGACGACTATGTGATCGAGGATTTCGGCGCGTGCGCCTTCGTCGAAAACATCGAATTCATCGAATAGCCCGGCCCCAAGCCGAGGGGCCAGGGCCGTGCTGCAGCTCAGCGGCGCGGCCCATGTTGCAAGCCACCACCTGGAACACACCATGCCAATGACTCCCGCGCGCCTGCACCGCATGCGTGTGCTGGCGGAACAAGAGGCCGCCGCATCCGCCGCCATCGACCCGCACGGCCCCATGCAAGGCAGCGAACACCAGCTCATGCTGGCCACGCTCCACGCCCACAAGTCCACGCTGAAAAACATCAAGGCCGTGGACAACAAGATCGCGGCCAAGGTCAAGCTGCTGCCCGACTTTGATGCCTACATCGACGGCGTGCTGCAGGCCGATGCCGGCGCGCAAGACCCGGTGCTGGTGGAAGTGCTCGTGTGGCAGATCGACGTAGGCAACTGGCCCCGCGTCCTGGAGCTGGCCGACTACGCGCTGCGTCACCAGCTCAAGATGCCCGACCAGTACAACCGCGACCTGCCGGCCGTGGTCATGGAGGAAACCGCCGAGGCCGCCATTGCCGGCAAGCTGGCCGGCCATGACGCCATGGTCACGCTGGCCAAGGTGGACCAGCTCACCACCGGCCTGGACATCCATGACCAAGTGCGCGCCAAGCTGCACAAGGCCATCGGCTGGGCCGCCATGGGCAAGACGACCACCACCGAGGTGGACCCTAAACAGCTGGAGCTGCAGCCCGTGCAAATCGCGCTGGAGCACCTGACACGCGCCGTCACCTTGTTTGAAAAGGTGGGCGTGAAAAAAGACGTGGAGCGATTGGAGCGCCGCTTGACCGAGCTGCAGTCCAACCCTCCCACCTGAGCGAACCCCCCGCGCCGGGCGGCTCCGTGGCCACGGCCATCTGGCCCTGCCATGCACGGCCAACGCCACGGACCACCGCCCACCTACAACCCCGCCGCCGTTCACCATGTCGATGATCGCCACCGCCAACCCGCCCACCTCGGCCACCGAGCCCACCGTGACCAATGACGGATGGTTCCCGGACATGTCGCCCGCTGCCGTGCGCGACGCATGCCGCCTCGACGGCACCGCGACCAGCCCCCGCCTGCTGCCGGCCCTCAAGGACGCCATGCTCAGCGTCAATGCCGAGCTGGCCGAGTGGGCGGCCGAGCAGCGCGCACGCTGGGGCTATGCGCAGTTGGGCGACGTGCCAGCGCCGCAGGTAGGCGGGGAGAGCGCCAAGCTCCTGCACTACCGCCGCGCCGTGCACGAATGCCTGCAGGCGGATCTGCAAGAGGCCTACCGCGAAAGCGCGGCCACCAAGGTGGGTGGCGGCGGCGAGGAAGCCGTGCGCGAGGCCCTGGCGGCCAAGGTGGAATACCACCGCAAGAACCAGCGCTGGGCCATTGCCGACCTGGTGGGCCGTGCCCGCTGCACCGTGGAGCTGCTGTAGCCATGGCCGCCAGCAGCAGCCCCACCACCACCGTGCGCGCCCACGAGCACGACACGCTGGACGCCCTGTGCCACCGCCACCTCGGCCGCACGGCCGGCGCCGTGGAAGCCACGCTCAACGCCCACCCAGGCCTGGCCAAGCGTGCCGCAGGCCTGGGCGCTGGCGAGCCCGTCGAACTCGTGGCCGCGCCCGCGCCGGCCCGCCCAATGATTCAACTGTGGGATTGATATGGACCGCGAAACCATTGTGCGAACCGCCGCCCTGGAGGGCGCCAAGGCCGCCCCGCCCGTCACCGTCGTGGCCGCGAACGTGGCCAATGGCTGGACCATGACCCACACGGCCACGGCGCTGACCATCCTCTACGTGCTGCTGCAGGCGGCATACCTGCTGTGGCGCTGGAGCAATGAACGCGAAGACCGCCGCGCCAAGCAGGCGCGCGAGGCGCTGGACCAGGCCGCAGCCTGCAAGGTGCAGGCATGAGCGGCCAGCGCATCCCCGCCAAGCTGCTGGGCATCGGCGCGGCCATCGTCACCGCCTGGATTGCGGCCGAGGGTTTCAGCTCGGCGCCCATCGTGCCGGTGCAGGGCGATGTGCCCACCATCGGCCACGGCGCCACGCGCTACGAGGACGGCACGCGCGTGACCATGGCTGACCCGCCGATCACGCGCGAGCGCGCCCGGCAGCTGGCCACCAACCTGCTGGAAGCGCAATACGGCACCTGCGTGCGCGACTCGCTGGGCGACACGCCCATGCATGCCGCTGAATTCGCCCAGGCCGTGGACTTCGCGGGCCAGTATGGATGCGGCGTCTGGCGCGGTTCCTCGATGCTGGTGCGCACTCGGGCCGGCGACTATGCCGGCGCCTGCCAGTCCTACCTGGCCTATCGCTACATGACCAGCGCCCGGCAGGAGGCCGCAGGCTGGACCGCCTACCAATGGGACAGCGCGGGCCGGCCGCGCCGCTGGCGCTTTGACTGCAGCACGCCGGGCAACCGCGTTTGCCGCGGCGTCTGGACCCGGCAGCTCGCGCGGCACAGCGCCTGCATGGAGGCCCTGACGTGACACCACACCATCACCAGCGCGGCCTGCTCGGCTCGCAATTCCTTCTGACGGGCGTGCTGCTCCTGGCCTTGCTCCTGGCTGCGTTCTACATGGGCGTGCTCTACGAAGGGCGCAGCGCCGCCAAGGCCCAGCAGACCGCCCTGCAGGATCAGCAGCGCAAGGCCGACGAGGCTGTGGACAAGCTGCGCGCCGAGCGCGACGACACAGAGCGCGACTTGCGCATGCAGATCGCCGACCAGAAAGCCAAACTCGAAACCACCCAAGGAAACGCCAATGCCTCTCACCAAACCCATGTCGCTGGCGTGCGTGCTGGCACTGTCCGCGTGCGCGTCCCCATCGTCCCTGCAGTGCCCGCCTGCGGTGGAGCTGCGCCACGCGGCCCCGCCCAGGGTGGAGCCGCTGGGCCTGAAACCGCGTATGCCCAACTTGACCCAACGGCAGCAGCAAATCTTGCCGACATCGCCCACGATGGGGACCAGGGAATCCGGGAGCTGAATTACTGCATTGACCGATACGAGCTGATGCGCAAGGCCATGGACCGCTGGACCGAGCAGACGCTGGCCGGCATGGGGGGCTGACATGCTCAAGCTGCAGAGCCTGCGCGACTTCCTGGCCCAATGCGCGCCCGACCTGGCGCGCGACCCTGAGAATTTCATCGTCTATGGCGATGACGGCCGCCTCATCGCCACGGGCACGGCCTCGCTGTCCTTCGAGTACCGATACACCGCCTATGCCACCCTGCTGGGCTACGCGGGCCACCCGGACGCCATCATGGTGCCGCTGCTGGCCTGGTGCCAGGTCAACCAGCCCGAGCTGTTCGACAACCCCGCCAAGCGTGAGAACGCCATACGCTTCGGCGTGGAACCGATAGGCGCATCCACCTACGACCTGGGCATACAGATCGAACTCACAGAGCGCGCCATAGTCACACCAGACCCGGACCACGACACGCGCCTGCGAATCACCCATCCACCCGAGCCCGGCCCTGTGGGTCTGCAGCGCTTCGATGGCCAGGACGTGCGGCAGCTCGAAGTCTGGGAGCTGTGGATGCGGGACCAAAAGCTGGCGACCTGGGAATTTCTGCCGCCCGTGTGGCGCCAACGCATGCCGCTGTAAGCCATGGCCCAGGAACTCAAGGCCCTGGAAGATTGGGCCGGCGCATTCCTCGAAAAGCTCAGCCCGCCCGAGCGCAAGCGCCTCGCCGCACAGGTGGCTCGCAGCCTGCGCACCACCAACACGCGCCGCATGACGCAGCAGCAGGCGCCGGACGGCAGCCGCTGGGAAGCGCGCAAGCCGCCCCCTTCGCTCAAGGGCCGGCGCAAGCCCCGCTTTGAAACCAAGACCGGCCCCATGATGGCCAAGCTCAAGCGCGCCAAAGCCCTGCAGGCCAAGGGCCAGACCGATGGCGCCGTGGTCGAATTCCTGGGCCGTGCCCAGCGCGTGGCCCGCGTCCACCACTTCGGCGAAACCGACGACGTGAACCCGGGCCGAGGCCCGCGCTACGACTACCCGGCACGCGAGCTGCTGGGCTATGGCGACGAGGATCTGGACAAACTGCGCACCCTGGTGTTGCAGCACCTGAAACTCTAGATCGCCTCTCGGCGGTTACACCGCCTGGCACCGGCCATGCTTGTGGCCTTCGCGCGCGTGCGTGGCCACCATGGGGGCCATGGAATCGCCCGTCGCACAAACCGAATCGCCCTACGAGGCCGCCCGCCGCCTGGAGAACCTGATCCGGCGCGGCACCGTGGCCGCCGTGCAGCTGGCCAGCCCGGCCCGCCTGCGCGTCAAGGTGGGCGACAACACCACGGCATGGCTCCCCTGGCTCGCCCTGCGCGCTGGCGGCGCCCAGGGCGGCCGGCACTGGTCCCCGCCCGTGGTGGGCGAGCAGGCCGTGGTGCTGTGCCAGGGCGGCGACATGGCCCAGGGCGTGGCCCTGGTGGGCCTGTACTCCGACGCCATGCCGCAGCCAAGCGACCAGCCGGAATGCGAGCGCATGGAGTGGGCGCAAGACAACTACCTGCAGTGGCTGCGCGGCGCCCTGGAAATCCTCTGCCTTGAATCCATCACGCTGGACGTGGGGCAGGGCCAGTGCCGCCTGCACATGACCCCCAGCAGCCTGCAGCTCAACGTGGGCGGCGCATCACTCAGCATGACGGCCGAGCGCATCACCTCCAGCGTGGATATCGTGGCCCAGGGCATCAGCCTCGCCAGCCACCGCCACAGCGGCGTGGAGCCAGGTCCTGCCAACACCGGGGGGCCTCTGTGATGATGGACCGCAACACCGGCCGCGCCATCACCGAGGTGGAGCATCTGCGCCAGTCCATCGGCGACATCCTGGCCACGCCCATCGGCACGCGCGTCATGCGCCGCGATTACGGCTCGCTTGTGCCCGCGCTGGTGGACCAGCCCGACAACCGCACCACTGAAATCCGCCTGCTGTCCGCCGCCGCCAGTGCCCTGATGCGCTGGGAGCCGCGATTGCAGCTGCAGCAGCTCAACATCGAGCGCGACCCGCTGACCAAGGGCCGCGCCACCATCACCGTGGTGGGCAACCTGCTGACCGGCGCCGCCGCCAAGGCCCGCGCCCTGCGCCTGGCCGTCACCATCGGGGGCGCGCCATGAGCCAATCCCCGGGCACAGACCTGGCCACCCTCCCCGCCCCGCAGATCATCGAGCCGCTGGACTTCGAGCAGATCCTGGCCGACCTCAAGGCCGACATACTGGCCCGCGCGCCCGAGCTGGCCGAAGTCCTCGCGCTTGAATCAGATCCCATCGTCAAGCTGCTGGAGGCCTGCGCCTACCGTGAGCTGCTGTACCGCGCCCGCGTCAACGATGCCGCCCGCGCCCACCTGCTGGCCTTTGCCACGGGCGGCGACCTCGACCACCTGGCCGCGCAGTACGGCGTGACCCGCCAGGATGGCGAAGCCGACGACCGCCTGCGCACCCGCCTGCAGCTGCGCATCGCCGCGCTGGCCGGCCAGGGCACGCGAGAGCACTACGAATTTCACGCCCTCACCGCCTCGCCCCTGGTGCGCGCCGTGCGGGCCAGCCAGGCCGCGCCGGGCAGCGTGATCGTCATGCTGTGGATCACCGACCAGGCCCAAGCCCAGGCCGTGCGGCAGCTGGTGTCCGAGGCGCTGAATGCCGACAACGCCCGCATGCTGGGCGTGCCCGTCAATGTGGCCGTGGCCGTGCCGCGCACCATCGACATCACCGCCCGCATCACCCGCACGCGCACCGCGCCGGCCGGCCTGCTGCAGCAGCTGCAGGCGCGCCTGCAGGCGGCCTTTGCCGGCATGGCCAGCCTGGACGGCAGCGTGGCACGCAGCTACATCACCACGCTGCTGCACGTCGATGGCGTGCACGCCGTGGACTACCCGGACAACACGCGGCCCGCGCCCATCACGCCCATCGCTGCCGGCGAATTCCCGGCCCTGGGCGCCGTGGACCTGATCGACGCAGGGGTGGCCTGATGGACGCGCGCCGCAGCATCCTGCCCCCGGCATCCACCAGCCTGGAGCGCGTGATAGACACCACGCTGCCGCGCGACTGGGGCACCATGGCCGACGCGGCCGAGCCGGCCAGCACCGCCCAGCACCCGGCCCTGCTGCCATGGCTGGCCCAGCAGTGGCAGCTGGGGCAATTCGAGCGGTATTTTTCCGACCCGCGCGAGCTGCTGGCCAAGGGCCTGCCCTGGCTGCGCGAGCGTGGCAGCGCCGCCGCCGTGCGACGCGCGCTGGCCTGGCAGGGCTATCTGAGCGTGACCCTGGAAGAGGACGGCGCGCGACTGCACATCAACCCGGGCCGCGAAGTCAGCAATGCCGATATCGCGCGCATGGCCCATGTGGTGCGGGCCAGCATCCCGCTGCACGTCCATTTCTACCGGGTGTTCTACCGCTTCGATCTGCGCGCCCTGCGCTGGGACCGCGCGCCCAAGCTGGACGGCGCCCTCTGGGACAACGACAGCGGCACGCCCGTGGACGTGGGTGAGGGTGAGCCGCCCGTCATCGGCAGCCAAGGCCGCATCAACCAGTCCCAGGCCCAGGCGCCCAAGCTCACGCCCCTGCGCAGCGCGAACCACCTGCACACCAGCGGCCGCATGCGCCGCGCCGATGAACTGCGCCTCGATGTGTGGCGCTGGGACGCCCGCCTGCAGCGCCTGGCGGGCGGCGGCCAGTTGCACCTGGCGCCAAGCCATGCGCCCCAACGTCCGCAGCATCCGCCATGGTCCGTCAGCGGCGAAAGCTGGGCAGCGACCACGGCCCCGCGCCCCGCGCAGTGCCTTGCCGGCGCCGTTGTCTGGACGGCCAGCAACGCCCCGGCGCGCATCGCGCCCGCGCGCCGATGGACGGGCAGCTGGGACAGCGGACGCTGGCAGCAATCCAACATCCACAGCAAGACCACAGAATCAACGGAGTAAGCCATGCAGACACTGCAAGACGCCGGCCGCATTGCGCTGGCCAAATCCCTGGCCGCCCTGGGCGCACATATCGCATGGGGGCGTGGTGATGGGGCATGGGTTGCGCCGCCCGCCAACCCGTCCACCAGCACCGCACTGATGGACGAAATCGGCCGCCGCGTCGTGGTGGACGTGGGCTATGCCGTGCCCGGCACCGCCCTGGATCACGATATCGAAATGCCCGGACAGGTCTACTACAAGACCAGCCCGGTGCCCACGCCCTTTCTGCTGCTGCGCACCACCTTTGCCTTTGCCGATGCCCAGGGCGAAACCGTGCGCGAATGCGGCGTTTTCTTTGGCACCCAGGCAAAGGCGGGCGTACCGCCTGGCCAGCGCTACCTCACGCCGGCCGAGATCGAGAACCCGGGCACCGTCTACTGCATGGAGTACCGCCCGCCAGTGCTGCGCAGCGGTACGACCAAGGCCACGGAAGAAATCGTCATCCCTCTGTGAGTCGCTCATGACCTCCTACAACCGACACGACCCTGCCAAGGGCTATATCGCCCATGTGTTCCACGCCGACCGCGTAGCGCAATCGGCGGAGCCCAACGAAATGCAGGCCGAGGCGCGCTACCAGCTGCGCCGCGTGGCCGATGCCCTGTTCGCAGATGGCGAAATCACCACGGGCGCGCGCTGCACCGTCAACGCCGAAACCGGCGCCTGCCAGCTGGAGGCCGGCAGCATCTACCTGGCCGGCGGCGTGCGCGACGTGGCCGCTGCCCAGCTGCAGATCCCCGTGCAAGGCACCGTCACCGTGGGCGTGCACTACAGCACACGCATCGTCACGGCCGAGGAAGACACGGACCTCTACAACCCCGCCGTGGGAACCAGCGGCTACGGCGAGCCCGGCGCCGACCGCGTCAAGCTCACCGTGGCCTGGGGTCTGCAGGGCCAGGGCGCGGGCGACTTCTACCCCGTTTGGACCATCGAAGACGGCATCGTCAAGCCGCGCGATGCAGGCCTGCAGGCCAATGCCGTGGCCGAAGCCATCAAGCGCTATGACGTGGACAGCGCGGGCGGCACCTACGCAGTGCGCGGACTCAAGGCCCTGCAGCTGGCGGACGACAGCGAGGGCCGCCAGGTCTACGCCATCGGCGCGGGCGCGGCCCGCGTAGCCGGTGCGGCCGTGGAAGTACCCGCCGACCGGCGCCTGGTGTTCGCAGCTCAGGCCGACATGGCCGCCATCAGCAGCGAGCCCCACAGCAGCAGCACCGAGAATCTGCAACATGTGGCATTCGACCGCTGGCCCGTGCTGGAGCCCGCGCAGGTGCGTATCCAGCGGCGCCGCACCGACCCCGTGGTGCACGGCAGTTTCGTGGGTGCGGCAGATCCGCTGCCCGTCAATAGCGTGGTGCAGATCAACAGCATCACGCAGGGCGGCACCACCTACCAGAAAGACATTGACTACAAGCTCACGGCGGGGCAAATCGACTGGAGCCCGGCCGGCGCCGAGCCCACGCCGGGCAGCACCTACACCGCCACTTACGAATACATCAGCACCGAGGGCGTGCAGAACCAGACCACGCGCGGCTTTGACGTTGCGGGCGCCCTGCCCGGAACGCTGATCCTCGTGGACTACCGCCACGCGCTGCGCCGCATTGACCGCATCGTCATCAACGCCGCTGGTGGCCTGGATGTGGTCAAGGGCATGCCTGCCACCTGGCAACCCGTGGCGCCCGACGTGCCCGAGGGCCTGCTGGCCCTGGCCAGCATCTACCAGAGCTGGGAACCGGACACCCGCCGCACCGATGGCGACGGCGTGCGCACCGTCTCCATGCCCACCCTCGTCGGCTACAAACAGCGCATGGATGAGATGGAGATGGACCTGGCCGAGCTGCGGCTGGCCCTGGACATCAACGGCCGATACAGCGGGCTCAAAAAAGGCTACTTCGCAGATCCCATGATCGACAACAGCATGCGCGACCAGGGTATGCCGCAGACGGCCATGATCGCGGGCCGCGCGCTGCAGCTGTACGAGGCCGAGGACGCCCACACCCTGGGCGACGGCAAGACCAGCCAGGGCCTGGACTACACCCTAGCCAAGACCATCAGCCAAACCGGCTACAGCCGCGCCATGGTCATCACCGGCACGCCGACCCCCGGCGCCCTGCCCGCCACCATCACGCTGACCCCGGACCGCGACCGCTGGGAGCACCCCAAGGAATTGGCCTATCCCGTCTGGGTCACGGGCGCCTATATCGGCATTCCCATGGAGAAAACCGGCACGCTGGCCGAGCAGTACGCCCAGCAAATAGACCCGGCCCTGATCGACACCAGCGGCCTCACCATGCGCAGCATCGAGGTGCAATTCAGCATCGCCGGATTCAACGCAGGCGAGCCGCTCAAGCTGCTGCAATTCGACGGGCAGACCGTGGTGGCCAGCCCCCAGGCGGGCGGCACCCTGGTGGCCAACGCAGCGGGCGTGCTGGCCGGGCGCTTCACCATCCCCAGCGGCATCCCCGTGGGGGCCAAGGCTGTCAAGGCTACGGGCGACTACGGCAGCAGCGGCACCGCGCAATTTGTCGGCAGTGCAGCGCTGCGCCTGCGCGTCGATGGCATGTACTCCACTTACTACAACGCCCGGGGCAGCTCTTCGGAAACCATCACCTATGTCGTATAGCACCCTCATCCAGATCACCACGCCGCAGGCGGCGCAGCAATGCGCGGCCCTGGATCTGTACTTCACGGCAGCGGGCGGCCCCGTCATCGTCACCCTGGGGCCGCTGGATGATGCAGGCCTGCCCGCACCGGCCCAGGCCCAGCAGCGCCTGGAGATGGGCCAGATCAAGACCGATGGAACGGCCACGCGCGTGCTGCTGGCAGCGCCGGTGCTGCTGCAGGCGCGCACCAGCTATGCCATCTGCGTCAGCGCGGCAGACACCACCACCGCGCTGGCCGTCGCTCAGGTGGGCGAGGCGGGCATTGCAGGCGGCTGGATCACGGCGCCGGCCGCAGACGTGGGCCAGCTGCTGGAAGTCAACGCATCGGGCATCGTCACGCGCCACAGCAACCGCATGCTGCGCTTTGACATGCTGGCCGTGCAGTACACGGCCAGCAGCAAAACCGTCACGCTGGGCACTCAGGCCGTGGACCGCGCCACCATGCTGCTGGTCAATGCCGGCGCACAGCAGCCCGATGCCGGCGCCCGCATTGGCTACGCCATCGAGCTGCTGGACGGCAGCGGCGCCGTGGCCCGCAGCATCGCCGCGGACTCCGGCCAGCCCGTGCGCCTGGACACGCCCCATACCGGGGATGTGACCGTGAAGGCAACCCTGCGCGTAGGCAGCAGCGGCCTGGGCCCCGTGCTGGAGCCCGCGCCCGCCCTGGCCGTGGGCAGTCTGCTGGACAGTGGCGACTACATCACCCCCGTGATCGCCACCGCAGGCGGCACGGATCTGCGCGTCATCTTCGAGGGAGACATACCGCCCGGCGCCGCCGTGGCCGTGCATGCGCAGATCGCCGGCAACAGCGCCTGGCAGATCGTGCCCTTTGCATCCAGCAGCCCGCAGACGGCCGGCATCATCGAAATGACCCACCGCCTGCAGGGCGTCAACGGCACGGGCCTGCGCCTGCGCCTCACGCTCACCGGTACCAGCACGGCGCGGCCCAAGGTGCACAACCTGCGCGCCGCCATTCTGTAAAGGCCAGCCATGAGTCAGACCGAAGACACCGACACCGATCTGCCGCCCGTGGAGGAAACCACGGAGCACCTGCAGCTGCCCCTGCCCCACCATGACAACAAACTGGAATTCGACGTGGTGCGCCTGCGCGCGGCGCTGCGCCTGCTGGACGGCGTGGTGCACGGCATGGGCCTGAGCATCGACACCAAGGCCGCAAACGATGCGCTCCAAGCGCTGGAGCAAGCCACGCTGCAGGGGCTGGACCAAGTGGCGCAGCAGGCGGGGCAGAACCTGACGGCGGCCATGCAGCAGGTCAACCAGGAGTTGGCGCAGCTGGAGCAGGACATCAGCAGCAAATCCGTGCACCTGCAGGCGGTTGCCGATTCCACCAACGCCGACCAGGCCAAAACGGGCGAAACGGCGCTGCGCCGACTGCGCCAGGAAACGGCCAACAGCTCGACCAACGGCCAGGCCCTGCGCGCGGGCGTGGAATACACGCTCAGTGTGGATGCGGCTTTCAGCAGGCCCCTGCCGGCTGCGCCGTCCGTGGGTGACCGCATCGAGCTGCGTGACCCATCGGGCAACTGGCGCACCGGCAATTTCACGCTGCTGCGGGGCAACGCGGCGCACACCATCAACGGCGTGGCCGACGATGTGAAATTCAACACCCGCGCCTGGCGCGTGCGCCTTGAATTCGCAGGCAGCAACAACTGGACTTTGACAAAGGGCTGAGCATGCGCAATCTGGACGAATTGCTGGGCGACTCAGGCATGCGCCTCATGGTGCGTGCCGAAATGGTCACTGCCACGGCCGGCTATACCGTGGTGGATGACGGCTGGGCCATCCTCACCGGCATGGGCGGCGGCGCGGGCGGTAGCCGCTCGGCCGCGCCCGGCAACTCTGCGCCCTGGGGCGTGAAGATGGTGGCCGTGCGTGCGGGTGACGTGATCGATTTTGTGATTGGCGCGGGCGGTGGCGTGGCTTCGGCCGATGGCTCGCCCGCCCCTGCCGGCGGCACCACCCTTGTGCGCCAGAACGGCGCAACGCTAATGACCTGCCAGGGCGGCGATGCGGGGCCAGCCAGCCCCACGGCGCGCAGCCCCGTCGCGGCCACCGTGGCCGGTGCAGACTTCTGGCTGCGCGGCCGGCAACCCATGGGCGGCGGCGTGGCCCCCATGGCAGGCGCGGCGGTGGATCTGGGCGGCAAAACCTACAACCTCAATACATCCACAGGGGACCACGCCGTGGCGCTGGCCGGTGGCGTGGATGGCCAGCCCCGTGGCGCCTACGTCTGGCCCTGGGATATCACCCTGTTCGGTGGCGCGGCTGGCGACCCGGGCGTGGGCGCCCCCAACAATTCGGCCCTGTCTGGCATGTTCGCGGGCGGAAGCGGCAGCACCGACACGTCCACCAAAAGCGCCCCAGGCCGTGGCGCCTCGGCGGGCCGGGGAGACACCGGAGCCCGCAATGGGGGCGATGGCCTGGGTTACATCCGACTTTTCAAACGACTGGTATAGCCATGCCGACCATTGAAATCATGACCGCCGCAGGCACCGTGGAAAACACGATCGTGGCCGACGAGGCCGCAGCCCAGGCCCTGTACCCCGGCCGCTGGCGCCTGGCCGAGCAGCAGGAGCTGCCTGCGCCGCAGATCCACCGCCATATCACCCCGCTGGCCTTCCGCCGCCGCTTCACCGCCACCGAGCGCGCCGCCATCGAATGGGCCGCCGTGGACCGCGCCGATGCCACCAGCGGCGAACGCCAGCAGGCCGCCCAGCTGCGCAGCACGTTGAAGGACCAGGAGCTGGCCAGCTTCATCGACTTGGACGACCCGGACGTGGCGGCCGGCGTGCAGCTGCTGGAAACCGTGGGCCTGATCGCAGACGGCCGCGCGCTGCAGATCACGGACACGCCGCCGCGCCCCGACGAACTGCCGGCCTGACCTGGCCGCGCCAACCGTGCCACCACCGCAAGCCCGCCACTCGGCGGGCTTTGTCTTTGGGGTAGCACCGGCTCGCACCGGCCCTATCGCTGGCCGCCTACGCGCGGGCGGGGGAACATGCAGACACACACCGCACACCCACCGAACCCCTGCAGGAGCCCATCACCATGTCACTCGCCGGCTACCACCACGGCGTGCGCGTCTCGGAAGTCAACACCGGGACCACCACGCTGCGCATCGTCTCCACAGCCGTCATCGGCCTGGTGGCCACCGGCCCCGAAGCCGATGACGATGCCTTCCCCTTCGATACCCCTGTCCTCTTCACCAACATCGAGAAAGCGCTGGACAAGGCGGGCACCAAGGGCACGCTGCCCGAGGCCTTGAAGCTCATCAAGGACCAGTCCCGCCCCGTGCTGGTCATCGTGCGCGTGCCCGTGGGCGCGGGCGAAACAGCCGAAGCCATCGAGGCTGACCAGACCAGCCTGGTCATTGGCGAAAACGTGGCCGGCAAGCGCTCCGGCATTCAGGCGCTGATCACCGCGCAGCAGCACCTGGGCGTCAAGCCGCGCATCCTGGGAGCCCCGGGCCTGGACACCAAGCCCGTGGCCGATGCCCTCACGGCCGCCGCCATCCAGCTGCGCGCCATGGCCTACGTGCAGGCCCACGGCGCCGACGATGTGAGCGAGGCCCTGGCGTATGCAGGGAGTTTCGGCGCCCGGGAAACCATGGTCATCTGGCCCGACTTCAAAGCGTGGAACACCACGGCAAACAAGGCCATCAATGCGCCGGCCGTGGCCTATGCGATGGGGCTGCGCGCCCGCATCGACGTGGAGCAGGGTTGGCACAAGACCCTCTCCAACGTGCCGCTCAATGGCCCGGTGGGCATCAGCAAGGACGTGTATTTCGACCTGCAAAGCTCGGAGACGGACGCGAACCTGCTCAATGAGGGCAACGTCACCACGCTGATCAATTCCCAGGGCTATCGCTTCTGGGGATCGCGCACCTGCAGCACGGACGAACTGTTCCGCTTCGAGTCCAGCGTGCGTACCGCCCAGGTGCTGGCCGACACCATGGCAGAAGGTCATTTCGCCTTTGTTGACAAGCCCATGCACCCCAGCATGGTGAAAGACATCGTGGAAGGCATCAATGCCAAGTTCCGCGAACTCAAGGCCCTGGGCTACATCCTCGACGGCCGCGCCTGGTTTGACGCCGAAGTCAACACCACCGAAGCGCTCAAGGCCGGCAAGCTGGTCCTTGACTACGACTACACGCCCGTGCCGCCGCTGGAGGATCTGGGCTTTCGCCAGCGCATCACCGACAAGTATTTCGGCGACTTCGCCATGCGCGTGGGCACGGGCCAATAAGCACGGCCGCATTCCAGCACACAGGAGATCCAACCCATGGGACTGCCCCGCAAACTCAAGAACTTCGCCACCTTCATTGACGGCGAGAACTACATGGGCGAAATGCCCGAAGTCACCCTGCCCACCCTCACCCGCAAGGTGGAGGAATACCGGGGCGGTGGCATGAATGGCCCCGTTGATCTGGACATGGGCCAGGACAAGATGGAAGCCGAGCTCAAGGCGGCCGGCTACATGAAGGGCCTGATGAAGCAATGGGGCGCCGCCAAGCACGATGCCGTGATGCTGCGTTTTGCCGGCGCCCTGCAGACCGATGACAGCGAGGGCGTGCAGGCCGTCGAAGTCGTCATGCGCGGGCGCCTGACCGAGCGCGACCCCGGCAGCTCCAAGGCTGGAGACATGGTGGAGCAGACCTTCAAGTACAGCCTGAGCTACTACAAGGAAGTGATCGACGGCGAAACCATCCTTGAAATCGACTTCGTGAACCTGGTCGAGAAGGTCCACGGCGAGGACCGCATGGCCCAGACCCGCACCGCCCTGGGCATCTGACGGCCCGCACCCGCAAACAGTTTTCCCCCTCCCCTCTCGTCTGTCTCCGGCCGCATGGGAAACGGCCCTTCGCGCCGGCCTGGGCCACTACCTTGGCCGGCGCTTTTTTCTTCACAACCAAACCACCGAGGCACCTATGGACACCCAAGCCAAGACCACCGACACCACTCCCAGCGCCAAGACCGTGCAGGTCAACGTCACGCTGGAAACACCGATCCCGCGCGGCGGCGGCGTCATCGACGTGGTAACGCTGCGCAAGCCCCTGGCCGGCGCACTGCGCGGCATCAACCTGGCCGAGCTGCTGACCCTGCGTGCCGAGTCCGTCATGCTGCTGCTGCCGCGCATCACCACCCCCACCCTCACGCGGGAAGACGTGGCGGCCATGGACCCCGTGGACCTGGTGGCCTGCGCTTCGGAGGTGGTCAATTTTTTGGTGCCATCCAAGCAGCTGGAGACGGCCAAGGCCAATCAGGCGATGGCCATGGAATCCCTGGGCGCGTAGAGGACGCCATGGCCGACGTGGCCGCCATCTTCCACTGGCGGCCGGCCGACATGGACCCCATGGACCTGGCCGAGCTGATGCACTGGCGCGCCCTGGCTGCAGACCGCTATCAACAGATGAACAAGCATGGATAAGCTCAAGCTGCAGGTGCTGCTGGACCTGGCCGACCGGGTTTCGGCCCCGCTCAAGCGCATAGGCGCGGGCGCCCGTGCGCTGAACACGGATGTGAGCAGCACCCAGGACGTGCTGCGCAAGCTCCAGCAGCAGCAGGCCGCCGTGGGCAAGGCCAACGCCATGCAGGCCAGCCTGCGCGAAACGCAGGCCAAACTGCAGGCCGCGCGCACGGCCAAGGCTGCGCTGGTGGCGGAAATGCTCAAGGGCGGCGAGGCGGCCAAGGCCGCAGGCGGGCAGTATCGCGCCGCTGGCGACGCAGTGCAAAAGCTCGCGGCCACCTATCAGCGGCAGATTGACCAGACCAAACGCCTGCGCGCCGGCCTGGCTGAAATGGGCATTACCAATGCGGCCCAGGCAGAAGGCAAGCTGCGCGAGGCCATCGACCGCACCACCAAGGCCCTGGAGCGCCAACGCAAGGCGCAGGAGCTGACCAACAAGCACCGCGCGGCCGTGGACGCCAACAAGGCCGCCCGGGGCGATGCGCGTGGCGCCCTGTTTGACGGCGCCGCCATGGCCGCATCCCTGGCCGCGCCCTTGAAGATGGCCGTTGACTTCGAGTCGTCCATGGCCGATGTGGACAAGGTCATGGACCTGGACAAAAGCGGCCTGGAGCGCATGTCCCAAAGCGCCATTGACCTGTCCAAGCGCCTGCCCATGGCGGCCAAGGACATCGCGCAAATCATGGCCCTCGGCGGCCAGTCCGGCCTGGACGAAAAGCAGCTGCTGGGTGGCGAGGGCGGGGTGGGCTTTGTGGAGCACGCCGTGAAGATGGGCACGGCCTTCAACATGACGGCCGAGGAATCGGGCGAGGCCATGGCAAAGATGAAATCCGCCTTCGGCATGACCGTTCCCGAGGTGGCCACCCTCACCGACAAAATCAACCTGCTGGGCAACACGGGCGCGGCCAATGAAAAGCAGATCCTTGGTATCGTCACGCGCGTGGGTCCGCTGGGCGGCGTGGCCGGCGTGGCGGCCGGGGGCATGGCGGCCCTGGGCTCTACCCTGGCCGGCATGGGCGTGCAGGAAGAGGTTGCGTCCACCGGCATCCAGAATCTGATGCTCGCCCTGGTGGCCGGCGAAAGCGCCACCAAGAGCCAGCGCGAGGGCCTGCAGGCCCTGGGCCTGGACGCCACCGAAGTGGCCAAGAGCATGCAGCAGGACGCCACGGCCACGATGATGAACGTCTTCGACAAGGTGCGCGGGCTGGAGAAATACCAGCAGGCCGCCGCCCTGCAAACGCTCTTCGGCAAGGAATCCATCAAGGCCATTGCACCCCTGCTCAGTCAGCTGGACACCTTGAAGGAAAACTTTGAGAAGGTCACGGACGAAAGCAAGTACGGCGGCGCCGTGAATGCCGAGTACGAAAAGCGCGCAGCGACCACCGCCAACCGCCTGAAACTGGCCAGCAACCAGGCGGCGGCCATGGGCATCTCCATTGGCAACATGCTGCTGCCGGCGCTCAATGACGGGCTGACCCTGTTGGCCCCATGGATGGAGCGCCTGTCTGCGCTCACCCAGGCCTATCCCGGTGTCACGCGCGGCATTGTTCTGTTCGTCGCGGCGCTCGTGCTGGGCAAGGTGGTGGCCATCGCTGCGGGCTACGGATTCGCTCTGCTCAAGGGCGCCATCCTGGGGATGCGCGGCATTCTCGTGGCGGTGCGTGCAGCCTGGATACTGCACTCTGGGGCCATGGTTGCGGGCACCGTCATCATGCGAACTGCTGCCATGGCAAGCAAAGCATTCGCGGGTGCACAGTGGCTCATGAATGCCGCCCTGGCCGCAAACCCCATTGGCATCGTCATTCTGGCTCTGGTTGGCCTGGCTGCTGCGGCATATCTGGTCATCACCCGTTGGGAAGAAATCAAAGCCGGTGCGAAGGCGCTATTCGCCAACCTGTGGGAAATGGCAGGGAACTTCGCAACCATTGGCGGGCAGATGATTGATGGGCTGATTGGTGGTGTAACGGCCAAGCTCTCTGCCTTGAAAGACACCGTGGTGGGTGCCGCCACATCGGTGGGCCAGTGGTTCAAGGAAACGCTGGGCATTGCCAGCCCCTCGCGCGTGTTCATGGAATACGGCGGCTGGGTGTCCGAGGGCGCAGCCCTGGGCATCCAGAAGGGCCAGGGCCTGGCCGCAGCGGCTGCCGTGGGCCTGGCCGGCGTCACCGCCGCACCCATGGCCGCTGCCGGCACCGATGCGCTGGCCGCTGCCCAGGCCATGCCCATCACGGCGCCCGCGCCGCTGATGGCACCCAGCGGCAGCGCCCTGGGGCGTGGCACTGCGGCCGGCGCGGGCGCGCCCATGGCGGCGCCCAGCGGCCCCACCATCATCAACATTCATGCCGCGCCCGGCATGGACCCCAAGGACATAGCCCGCGCCGTGGCGGCTGAGCTGGACAAGCGCGACCGCGCCAACAAGTCCCGCGTGCTCAGCCAGCTCAGCGACACCGAGGGATAAAGGAGCCCAACCATGCCAATGATGACCCTGGGCCAATTCGTGTTTGGCCTGGATACCGTCGCGTATCAAGAGATGCAGCGCGCAACCGACTGGCGCCACCCCAGCAACAGCCGCGTGGGCGCCCGGCCGGCGCGCCAGTACGTGGGCCAGGGCGATGACACCATCACGTTTACCGGACTGTTCGTTCCAGAATTCCGTGGCGGCCGCAAGACCCTGGACGAACTGCGCAAGATGGCCGACGCCGGCAGCGCATACGCCATGGTCAACGGGGCCGGGGACAACCTGGGCGCCTGGGTCATCCAGCGCCTGAGCGAAAACGGCAGCGTGTTCGTGAAGGAAGGCCTGCCCCGCCGCATTGATTTCAGCGTGGAGCTGGCCCGCGTGGACGACGCCCAGGCCGACCCCAGCGGCGGCAGCGATGGCGGCACGGGCGGCGGTGATTGGGACGATGGCGACTTCTGGGATTGGTGGATGTGATGGCGGCAACCGAAAACCAGGCCACTGGCGCCTACCAGCAGCCGGACTATCAGCTCACTATCAACGGCGTCAACATCACGCCCAAGGTGGGCAAACGACTGATCGAATTGCGCCTGCGCGAAAGCCGCGGCGAAGAGGCCGACCAGCTGGATCTGACCCTGGACGACGCAGACGGCCGCATGGCCATCCCGCCCAAGGGTGCAACCATCTCCATTCGCCTGGGCTGGCTGCACGAGGGTCTGGTGGACAAGGGCAGCTTTGTGGTGGATGAGGTGGAGCACGGCGGCAGCCCCGACCGCATCAGCGTGCGCGCCCGCAGCGCGGACATGGCCAAGAGCCTGCGCGAGCGTGCCAGCCACAGCTGGAACGACAGCACCGTGGGCGCCGTGGTCCAAGACATTGCCGCGCGCAACAGCCTGCCGGCGCGCATTGCCCCTGAGCTGGCCGAGCGCAAGGTGCAGCACATCGACCAGACCAACGAATCGGACCTGCATTTTCTGTCCCGCCTGGCACGCCAGCACGACGCCGTGGCCACCGTCAAAAAGGGGCAGCTGATCTTTCTGCGCACCAACAGCAGGACCAACGCCAGCGGCCAGCCCATTGCCCCCGTGCACATCACGCGCGAATCGGGCGACCAACACCGATGGCACACCGCAGACCGCACCAACTACACCGGGGTGCGCGCCTACTGGACTGACGGCAAGCGCGCCCGCCGCAGGGGCGTGCTGGCGGGCACCAAGACGGGCAGCGTCAAGACGCTGAAAGACAACTTCGCCAGCGCCGAGGCCGCGCGCCAGGCCGCGCAATCGGAGATGCAGCGCGTGGACCGTGGCGCCGCCACCCTGAGCCTGGCCCTGGCCCTGGGCCGGCCCCACCTCATGCCGCAGGCGGCCGTGACCGTGGAGGGCTTCAAACCCGAGATTGACGGCGAGGGCTGGCTGGTCAAGTCCGTGGAGCACGCCCTGGGCGATGG
The DNA here is from genome assembly GCF_050907895.1 of Delftia sp. 11MD. Lineage (NCBI taxonomy): Bacteria > Pseudomonadati > Pseudomonadota > Betaproteobacteria > Burkholderiales > Comamonadaceae > Delftia > Delftia sp. 11MD. Next base: position 4,470,192 of record NZ_CP194333.1, read on the forward strand.
TGGCTTCACCACGCAGATCGAGCTGGAGCGCCAGGGCGATGGCGACGCGCAGGCCCAGGATGATGCGGATGATGCGGCGACGGAAGTACCCGACGACGACAATTAACGTACATACAAAAAAGCCTTGACCTGGGAATTATCGTAAGTACAATAATTCCCATGGACATCGAATTCGACCCCGCCAAGAACCAGGCCAACATCGACAAGCACGGCGTTTCGCTGGAGATGGCGGGCCACATCGAATGGAGCAATGTCCTGTGCATGCCGGATGCGCGCCGGGACTACGGCGAAGTACGTGAAATCGGCTTCACCGTCATCGGCCAACGGCTGTACGTTGTGGTGTTCGTGCAGCGCGGGCAGACCATGCGAATCGTCAGTCTCCGCAAGGCAAACTCCAGAGAGGTCAAGGCTTATGAAGCAATCTAAGAAAGTGGGGCTGATCCAGCCCACGGCGGCCGAAGATGCCGCCATTGCCCGGGGCATCGAACAAGACCCGGACACCATGGAAATCACGGGCGACATGCTCGCCGAAATGCAACCGCTGGCCCGGCGTGGGCGCCCCCCGCTGGAGCAGCCCAAGCTGTCCATGACCATGCGTGTGGACGCAGATGTGCTGGCGGCCATCAAGGCCACGGGCACAGGCTGGCAATCGCGTGTCAACAGCGTGCTGCGCGAGGCCGTGAAAAAGGGCAAGCTGGCCGCCTGATTACCTACAGGGCATTCAGCCCGCCCGGCGCCTCCCGGCAATGAGGGGCAAGAGAGAACCACAATGACCGCAATTTCGTACATCTGGGCCGCAGAGCAGACCGAGCCGGGCATGCACGGCGTGCAGTACGCGGCGACCAACACCGCCGCCGCCCCCCGCGCCCTGCAGGCCGTCCCCGTGACAGGCGCCCAGGGCCTGGTGCATCAGGAAAGCCTGTACGGCGACTGGCAGCTGCTGGGCACTGCCAAGGGCGCCAGCTACAGCAACGATTACGGCCACTTCATCGAGCTGCAGACGCCAGAGATGGACGGGGCGCCCATCGAGGTGGCCGAGGTGGTTCGGCTGGGTTGGTACAGCCGGGCATGAGCCAGCGGGCAAAGCTGACGGTAGACGCCACGGGGCCGTGGCGTCTCTACCAGTGGGTGGAGCTGCCAGGCTGGCAAATGCTGGGCACCGTGCAGCGCGGCCACGATATCGGCGCGCTGGCGCGCAACCTGCAAACCGGCCAGCTGGTCATGCTCAGGGCCGGCGCGGCCAGCGCCCTGGACCAGCGCAAGGTGCTGGCCGCCCTGCAGACTGCGCAGGCCGATTGACCCGAAAAAAAGCCCGCACGCAGCGGGCCTTTGTTTTAGGCGGCTCAACGCTTCAAATAGCTCTTTTTCCCAGAGTCAGAAATACAGTACTGCCCACCCCGTGGTCCGGTGCATACGCCACCGGATCGGCATGAGCAGTCGCCTGCTGATGCCCCGGCCCGGCTGGGCGCCAGCAGTGCGCGCGGTGATGACTGGCCTAGCTCGGCGCTGCAGTGGCGCTTGCTACCGCTGATCGAGCCGTCATTGCACACAAACTGCGCACCAGAGCAATGCGCCACGCCGCCCTTGCGGCCGCTGCAGGGATAGTTGGCGGCGAAGGTCATCATGGACCAGCTCAACAGCAGCAGGGCAAAGGCTAGACCTCGCACGGACATGGCTACTTGGCAGGGCTGTACGTCACGAGCAGACCCATTCCCTCGCCGGCGCCGGCAGAGATCCTGACACCTCCGACGTTCTCACTTGCACGGTCCCCGCCAGGGTTGTCGAGGGCCTTCTTTACTACGCGCATCAGAGCCTCAGAGACATCATCCTTTTTGGCATTGGCCGCAAGTGCATTGGCAACAATGTGCAGGACGGCAAATGCTTTCAGGGACTTCGCATCGTCGCCACCAGTCACGCTGACCAGGATTGACTCAAGGTTGCCGCTTTGCTTGTCCACAGTGCCAACCATTGGGGTCTGTGCAGCCGTGTGAGTCCATGTGTCCTTCTTGCTGCCGGAATTGATCGTCAAAGGCTGCTGAATCAGCCACTCCTTGCCGACCTCCTTGGCCACTGCGTTGAAACGTGTGCGGAATTCTTGGGAGTCAAAGCCAAAATTCGGGCGAACCTCTGCAGTGGGTGGGGTGCTGCTGGCAGCAGTCGCTGGTGCCGGCGCTGCAGCCTCTGTGCTCTTGGGGGTGCTGCTGTCGCTGCAGGCAACGGCGACCGCAACAACGATTGCGGCAAGTGAGGCGAGGCCGAGGATTGTTTGCTTCGTGGAAACTGCGGGGTTCGTTGCGCCGCAATGTGGGCATGGCTTTGCGGTACGTTCGACCTCTTTTTTGCATTGCTTGCAAGCCATCATTGCCATGGTTTTCCCTCTCTGTGAAAGTCGCGCTTGCTGCCGCGCGGGCGGCTGCGCGAATTGGTGATTCAGGCCCGCGCCACGCGGGCGGCCAGCGTGCGCAGCGCGGCCTGCGCCTCTTCGTCGGCCTGCTGGTAGTGCTGCAGCAGTGCCTGGGCATCGCTGGGCAGTGCGCCAGCCTCGACGCCACCGCCGCCTGCACGCAGCGACAGCAGCACATAGCCCACATCCACGCCCACGGCGTGCAGCTGCTGCAGCGCCTTGGCGTCGGGTGCGAACTCGCCCTCTTCAAATTTCAGGAGTGCCAGGCGATCAACGCCCGACTTGTCTGCCAGCTGGCCCACGGTCAACTCCAGCCGCTTGCGCTCCTGTTGCAGCCGCTCGGCAAGCGTTTGTCCTGGGTTTGGGTGCGGGGCAGCGCAAGGGTCCAACGAACGTAGACCAGTTAGCAGATAGGCGACATCAACCCCATGTGCGGCCACTGCCTCAAGGTACGACGAATCGGGCTTACGCGAGCCCTTTTCATAGTTGAGCTGCGTCTCAGCAGATACGCCAGCAAGGGCGCCAAAAGCCCCCTGATTCAGCTTGAGATGCTTGCGGGCTTCTTTCAGCCTCTCGCAAAAATTCGACATGCGCCGATACTTTCCTGTTGACAACTCGACATTCGTCGATAAAAATCGAGCCACCTTGTAACAACCTAGATCCAAATACTACATGACCACCCCAGCGCACCAGACCCGCCACCGCTCGGCCACGGTCGAGCCACTTGTGCATGACAAGCAAATTGCTCTGCGGCTCACAAATGGTGAGCGCCACGCGGTGCAAGGTGGCGCATCCCACGAAGGCCGCAGCCAGAGCAATTTCGCTCGCATGATCCACTTGATGGGCATGGAGTTGTATGAGCACCTGGGGCGCATCGAACTCGGCGCCGTGGCAAGGCTCACCACACGCGCCACCGACAGCAACGCTACCGGCGACCGCGTCTAAGGCACAGCCATGGCACGGGAAGCTCCAAACCCCTTCCAGCCCCTGCTCGGCACGCAGCCGAATCTTGGATTCACCAAGGCCGCCCTGGCTGTAAGCCACCGGGCCGGCAAGGCCGCCCCCAAGGCGCGCCCCGGTGTACGAAAAGGCGCGCAAGGCTGTAACAACCTGTCCAAGCCGGAAACAACCGCCGACACGCAGGCCCAGGACGCAGGCCCGCGCCTGAAATCCGAATTCCACCGCATCCCCTGCCCGCACTGCGAGAGCCCGGCCACCATCCGCCGCAGCAACCAGGTCACGAACCTGACGCGCGAGTACGCCTTCGCCTGCACGAATTTCGAGTGCGGCCACACGTTCAGCGCAACGATGGAAATCACGCGCACCCTGAGCCCCAGCGCCACGCCCAACCCCACGGTGCGCCTGCCCCTGAGCACCCATGTGCGCCGCGATCTGATGCGCGAGCAGCTGGCGTGCGCCCAGCCCTCTGACTACCGCACCACGCAGACCGCCCCTGTGACCCTGGAGCTGTTCGGCACCAGTCCGCCAGCGGACTGACCCCGGGGCCTAGAGCCCCACCCACCTACCCCGTTCCCCCTGCCCTGTGGAGCCTGAAAGAAGGCCCTGCGGGACGTGCTCACCCTGAAAAACGCAACCCCGAGAGGACGCAATGCAATTCTTTGAACTCCGCAGGCCCCGGCCCGCGCAGCAGATCACCCTGGTGGATGAGGCCCTGCGGGCCGAGCACACCCGGCACGCTGCGCGGCTCAAGGAAATTGACGGCCTCGCCAGCGACCTGCAGCGGCTGCAGCAGCACCTGCCCGCGCTGCGCGCTGCTGGCGTGGACGTGAGCGGCCACGAGTGCGCCAACATCGGCGGCCTGTTCATTCACGGCGGCCAGGACCGCGCCCGCAACGGCCGCATGCTGCAGGCCCTGATGGGCATGGGCGGCAAGGCCCGCAACAGGGCCGCATTCAAGGATGGCGGCTTTGCCGTGGAGCTGGACCTGGGCGGCCTGCACCTGGCGTTCTACGTGGACCCGCGCGCTGCTGCGGCCGGGGCGCAAGGGGGTGCGGCATGAGCAGTGCACACCTCCCCGAAATGTGGCCAAAGGATGGATTTGGCCATTGGCAAGAGCATGGCAGCGGGGCCATGGATGGCAAAGACGTGGCCGTGTACTCGTGTCTGCCTGATGGCGAGGATGTATCTGGTGCAAAGGTCTTGCTGGCCATTGGCGGCGGAGACTATGCCATGCAGATGCGCCTGGACGGCAACGCGCTCGCCTGCTTGTGGCAAGGGCTGCATGACGCGGGCTGCAAGGCCCGATCCATTCGCAGCCTGGCGGCCCATCAGGATGCCCCTGAATGGGACTGCCGAGTGCAGATGACAGAGGGTTTCATTGATGCGGCCAGGGCGGGCGTCAGCTACCGCGTGTTTGCTGAACGGTTACGCGCCACTGATTCGGCCGTGGTGGCACTCAACATGTACATGTTGCAGGGCTTCTGCGGTGGCTCGGAAATGGCTACGGGCGACCTGACGCCAGACGCAGCGGAGGAGCTGGCCCGGGCTCTCATGGAAGCGGCCGAGTTTGCGCGTGGCATCAACGCCATGGACAAGGGTGGTGCAGCATGAGCCAATACGCCATCACCCATGTGGACGCGCTGCATGTGCGCCGCCGCCTGGTGCTCAGCGCCGCCAACCGCGCAGCCGCCCAGGCCGCCGTGGAACGCATCTACGGCCTGCCCTGGTTCCTGACCGCCGTGCGCGTGAACGGGGGTGCGCGGTGAACCTGTCCGAAATCTCCGCACCGCAATTCCTGCAGTGGGTGGGCGTGCACAACGCTGCGCCTTCCCTGGCGCCCGTGCTGCATCGCCTGCCAGCGCCGCCCGTGGCGCCGCACATTGCCCGCATGACCCCCGCAGAGTGCCGCGAGCATCTGCGCCGCCTGAAAGACGATGCCGTGTACCGCGCCAGCAATGGCCGCTGGAGCGATGCCGAGGCGCGCGAGTGGTCCACGCTGCACATCAGCATTCGCATGTCGGTGCTGCTGCTGGCGGGCATCGAGGGCGAGCTGGAAGAGCTGGGCCGCCGCGAGTGGCGCGAGCTGCCACCGCCTGAGCGCAATGCCATCAAGGCCCAGATCCGCTACATGGCCGACGAGATGGCGAAGCTGCATTCGCTGACGGTGAAGAACTAGCCATGTCCGCGCTGCTCAACGCCAAGCCCACCGGCCGCCGCCTGCGCACTGCATCGCAGCAGGAATGGAAGCGCCACAAGCCCAGGCCCCACATGGTGCAAGCCGCCATGCAGGCGCTGGAGAAGGCATTGCCGCCGCAGTGGCTGCAGCCCATCCGCGCCATGGGCCTGGGCAAGCTGGGCGCGGGCAATCTGCCCGAGTGGGCGGCGTGCTTTGACGCGCTGGTAGCCATTGACGACTTTGCAGCGCGCCACGGCAATGCGGCCGAGTGGAACCTGAGCGACTACGAGATCTGCGCAATGGCCAAGCGCCTGGCCGAAGAGGTGGCCGAGCTGGATTCGGGCGCCCAGGCCCAGGCCATGGACCTGCCGGCGCGCGTGGACCTGGTGCGGCTGATGCTGCGCATGATGGGCGTGCAGGAGTCTGCGCCGCTGGTGGGTGAGCCTGCCATCCGGCGTGCCATGGATTCAGCCTGGTGGCGGCGCCTGCTGCGCAAACACGTCACGCGCACGGTGGAAGCCGGCGCCGTCAAGCTGGGCGTGGTCAACCGCTTTGCGGGAGGCTATGCCAGCAATGCCACGGTGCGCCGCCGCACGGCGCAGGTGGAGCGCAACGCCAAGGCGCTGGAGCGCTCGCTGTTCAAAAACGAGGCCGGCCAGGTGTTCACGCTGGCAGAGCTGGCGGCCCTGTCCCCGTCCAACCCGGTGATTCGCGGCGGCGAGCTGATGACGCGCATCCGTGGCGCCGAGGAATATGCAGACGCCCGCAATCATGTGGGTCTGTTCCTGACGCTGACAGCGCCCAGCCGTTTCCACGCCGTGACGCTGGGCAGCGGCGGCCGGCCCCGCCCCAATCCCCGCTATGACGGCGTGAGCACCCCGCGCGATGCGCAGCTGTGGCTGCGCAACAAGTGGGAGCGCGTGCGCTCGCAGCTGGACCGCGACGGCGTGCGCATGTACGGCATCCGCGTGGCCGAGCCCCATCACGACGCCACGCCCCACTGGCACGCCCTGGTCTGGGCTGAGCATGAGGCCGCAGCCCAGCGCGTGGAGCAGGTCATTCGGGATAAATGGCTGGCAGACGATGGCGACGAACGCGGCGCGGCCAAGAATCGAATCAACGTCAAGCGAATGACCACGGGCGGCGCGGCCGGCTATGTGGCCAAGTACATCGCCAAGAGCGTGGGCCATGCGGCCCTGGCTGACCACCTCGATGTGGTGCAGGGCCAGCTGTGGGACGTGGAGCAGGGTGATATGCCCGGCCACCGCCGCGTAGACGCCTGGGCCGCGTGCTGGGGCATTCGCCAGTTCCAAGCCATTGGCATGCCCAGCGTGTGCGTGTGGCGCGAGCTGCGCCGCGTGGGCAAAGACCAGATCGAAACCATGCGCCTGGACGGCGACCGCGCCACCTGGCAGGCCTGGGGCGCATGCCACAAGCACAGCGAGGACATCAAGGCCGATTGGCGCCGCTACATGGAGGCCATGGGCGGCCACTGCGTGGGCCGTGGCCGCTGGCACCTGAGCATTGCACGCCGCCCCGTGCCGGCCGGCGCCGTGAACCAGTACGGCGAAGAGATTGCCCCGGGCCAGGGCCGCGTGGTGGGCCTTGAAACCCGCGCCGGCCGCTGGCTGGTGTCGCGCCGCATTTCATGGCGCAGCGTGGCCAAGGAAACCGAGACTTTCGACCCCGCAACGTGCACGGATGCCGATAGCGGCAAAGCGCTTGCGATGGGCGCTGACCGCGCGCCGCTGGCGCGCCCTTGGACTGGTTTCAATAACTGTACGGCCCGCCTGCGCGGCGAGACGCTGCGAGCCCTTTTCGGGCGCGGACGGCACGAGGCAGAGGACTGGAGCAGTCCCAGCAGCCCCGATTCTGTGCTCTACCGGCCCGCCGCCACCACCCCCACCCCCGTTTTTTCCCGCTGATCCCGCAAAGGAGGCCACCCCATGCCCGAAATCACCCTCGCCGCCCGCCGCACCGAGCCCCGCGTGCACTGCTGGGCCCGCTCCATCAATGGCGACTACATCCGCAGCGAGCACATGGCGCCGAACCACTTGGCCAAGGTCTTCGAAGCCGAGCGCGAACGCCTGGCCGCCGCCAAGCCGCGCCGCCAGCGCAAGGCCCGCGCCACCGCACCCATCACCAACCCCGCCCAGCTGCAGCTGGTCGCCTGACCCCGCAACCACCACCGACCGAGAGGACCACCATGCAACACGCCACCCCCACCCTGCGCAGCTATCGCGCCGTCATCGTCCCCCAGCACATCGAGGCCAGCGAGCTGGAGCAACTGGCCGACGCCGGCCTGCTGCCCACCCACAGCCTGAGCGCGGCCACCGCTGACCAGGCCAGCAACCTGGCGCACCTGGCCACCGGCCGCCCCGTGCTGCGTGTTGAACGCCTGGAGGCCTGAGCCATGGCCCAGACCCTCACTCAACTGACCCTCGCGTGGCTGATTGCCACCATCGAGGCAACGCGCGCCGGCCTGGCCGGCAACCTGGCAAAAACGCCCGTCGCCGATTGGGGCGCCACGCCTGTGCGCGAGGTGCGCAACCATGAGCAGGATTTGCACACCGCCATGCAGGTGCTGGGCGACATGCTCAACGTGCGCGGTGCGTTCGTCGCCACTGGAATTCCTGCTGCGCCGCATCTGGAGCGGGTGCCGGCCTATGCGTGCGGCGTGGACCTGTCTGCCGAAGGCCTGGCGGATCTGAAAAAAGCGCTCGCCGATCCGAGGCAGAGAACCTACATAAAACGTATGCCGGTGCCCGCCTTAGATGCCAACGCCATCGCCGCGAACGTGTGCCAGCGCGTGGCCGAGCTGCCCGACCGCAACAGCCCGGAGGATTGGCCCGAGGCCATGCTCGTGACGGGACGGGAGCTGATAGACGTTGTGACGTGCGAGATCACGCAGGCCCTGGAAACAGCGCCCCATGCGCCGGCCGCTCCCATCAACCTGGGCACGCCCCACTGCGCTGGCCACAGCATGCCGCTGGACGGCAGCTGGTCCACCATCGACGCCGACGCGAGCAAGGGGGCATGACCATGCGAACCACCACCCCCGTGGAAATCCGCCACTTCCATCTGTTCTGCGGCCTGGGCGGCGGCGCGCGCGGCTTCAACCGTGCGAGCCCTCGCGTGGGCAACCTGCAGGCGAAATTCCGCTGCCTGGGCGGCATCGACGTGGACCCGGCCAGCATCCGCGACTTCGGCCGCCTGGCCGGCGTGCCCGGCACCGTGCTGGATCTGTTCGACCGCGAGCAATACCGCACCTTCCACGGCGCCGAGCCGCCAGCGGACTGGCAAGAAGCCACAGCCGCGGATATTCAGCGAGCAGCTGGCGGCGAACGCCCGAACATCGTGTTTCTGTCCGCGCCCTGCAAGGGATTCAGCGGCCTGCTGTCCGAGGGCAAGAGCAAGACCGACAAGTACCAGGCCCTCAACCGCCTGACGCTGCGCGGCGTGTGGCTGATGCTGGAGGCCTGGCGCGATGACCCGCCCGAGCTGGTGATTTTCGAAAACGTGCCGCGCATCGCCACGCGTGGCCGGCACCTGCTGGACCAGATCGTGGCCCTGCTGCGCGCCTATGGCTACGCCGTGGCCGAGACGACGCACGACTGCGGCGAAATCGGCGGCCTTGCGCAGAGCCGCCGCCGCTTCCTGCTGGTGGCCCGTCACGCCGAAAAAGTGCCCTCGTTCCTGTACCAGCCCCGCAGCAAGCCGCTGCGCGCCGTGGGCGACGTGCTGGGCCGCATGCTCCAGCCCGGCGACCTGCGCGCAGGCCCCATGCACCGCGTGCCCAGCCTGCAGTGGAAAACCTGGGTGCGCCTGGCATTCGTGCAGGCCGGCAGCGACTGGCGCAGCCTCAACCGGCTGGCCATCGAGGACGGCACGCTGCGGGACTATCTGATCGTGCCCGAGATGCACGCCGGCATGCTGGGCGTGCAGGACTGGACACGGCACAGCTCCACCGTGACCGGCAAGGGCCGGCCGAGCTGCGGCAATTTCGCCGTGGCCGACCCTCGATTCGAGCAGTCGGCCCTGTGGTCCGATGGCCAGGCCTACGGCGTGCGCCGCTGGGATGCCAGCACGGGCACCGTGGCCGGCCAGCAAGGCCCTGGCCAGGGCGCGTACAGCGTGGCCGACCCGCGCCACCACGGCCCCGCCAAGCACTCGAACGAGTACCGCGTGGTGCGCTGGGACCGTGCCGCCATGGCAGTGACCAGCGCCCACGGCACCGGCCAGGCCGTCGCAGACCCGCGCCGCGATGGACCCAGCTTCGGCAAGTACGCCGTGACGCCCTACGGCACGCACGCCGGCACCGTCATCAGCGGCAGCACCACGGGCCAGGGCGCGTTTGCCGTGGCCGACCCGCGCAGCGGCATGGACGCCGAGCGCACCGCGTACACCACGGGCGGCCACTACGGAGTGGTGCCCTGGGACAGCCAGGCCGGCGCCGTCAGCGGCGCGGCATGCCACGACAACGGCCGCTGGAGCGTGGCAGATCCGCGCATGCCGGCAGCTGCTGACAAGCTCGTTTGCCGCATCGTGTCCGAGGACGGCACATGGCACCGCCCTTTCACCACCCTGGAGCTGGCGCACCTGCAGAGCCTGGTCGAACCCGACGAGCTGCTGGAACTGGACGGCACCAGCGACCAGGCCAAGCGCGAGCGCATCGGCAATGCCGTGCCCAGCGAGGCCGGCGAAGCCATCGCCCACGTCATGGGCGAAACGCTGCTGCTCGCGTTGAGTGGCGAAACCTTCATCCTGTCGGCGCAGCCGGTCTGGGTGCGGCCGATTGCCCTGGGGCTGGCCATGGGGACCACGGCATGACCATCACAGCAATCAACGTGTTCATTGAGGTGGACGGCATGCAATGCGCTGCGTTCATCAGCGAGGAAATGGCAGACGTGTTCGTGCGGATGCTGCCTGCAATGCAGGCCGGCCAACCGCAACAGGCCAGGTTGCATACCTTGCCGCCCAGCGTGATTGCACCGCTGCTGCAGACGCGCTGGGCTATGGGAGAGCACCTGATGGCGGCACGCAACGCGAAGGCACCAAAGAAGGGCTGAGAACATGAAAAAGCACACCAGGCGCAAGCACTACAACCCCCACGCGGCGCCCATCTGGCGCGGCAACGCAATGCGCGCCATGGCCCGCGAGCTGTGCGACAAGTCCGTGGCAATGCTCATGGCAGACCACGGCAGCGAGCAGCGGGAGCTGCTGGCCTACCTGGCCAAGCTGGTGGGCGTCGGCGCCGAGGTGGCGGCCCGCCTGCCGCCCGAAAAACGCAACGCCCACGGCCTGCACCACTCCCTGGCAGTGGTGGTGCAGATGGCATGCGATGGCAACCGCTGGGACTCAGCATGGGCCGCGCAGCTGGCAACGGCTGCGGACTTGTCTGCCGATCTGCTTGTCGAAAACGGCGACATCGCCGGCCAGGTGTTCGACGGCGCTCACAAGCTGGCCGCGCACATCCTGGCCGGCACCATCCGGGCCGATGCCATCGAGCCGGCGCCACCAGAAGTAAGCCCATGAGTGCGAACCAGCCCAAAAAAAACCAGTCTCAAAAACCACCCAAAGGAACCAACGAAATGAACCCGCATCTGAGCACCGCACCCCGTATGGACACTCAAGGAATTGCCGAATACCTCGGCCTGAGCCGCGAGCACGTCACCGCGCGCCTGACCAAGCGCCCGGATTTTCCCAAGCCCTTCATCAACGCCAGCCGCCGCATTCGTTATTGGCGAGTGGCTGACGTGAAAGCATGGGCAGAGGGGCGCCATTGAGCGTTGCATGGGCCTACCAGCGCCCTTGTGGCTTGCGCCGCTGCCAGCCGGGCGGCAGCTCCAAGGCTTCGCGCCCAGAGCCCGGCACATCATTGGCACGCAGCACCAACTGAACATCCAGCAGCCGCAAAATTTCCGCCAGCTGGCCGACGCTGACAGCCAGCGGATCGCGCTCTATCACAGCCACGCGGGCCTGGGAGATTCCAAGCAGGTGAGCCAGTCGGGCCTGGCTCATGCCGGCCGCTTTGCGCAATGACTTGAGTTGTGGGGCCAATTGGTGCGGCAACTGCAACAAGTAATCCATGGCGTGCTCCAAAATCACCCATAGGTGATAAAAGCAAAAAATAACCGATGGGTTATGAAATGGCCTAAAGCCGTGCGGCGATGTCCTCGGCCGATTCCCGGTAGTAGGTATTGAACAGCTCATTGATATCCACATGGCCGCTGATGCGGGCCAGCGTCATCACGTCCACGCGCTTGCTGAGCCATGTCAGGGCCGTGGCGCGCAGGTCATGGAAGCGCAGGCCCTCAACCATCACCCGATCGCGCAGCTTTCGGTAGAGCGTGTCGCGGCTCGCATCGCTGATGGTCCAATAGGCGTCACGCCCAGCAGCCTCGGCTGAAGCCTCCAGCACGCGCAGCAGGCGCACGGCGCGGCTTGTCAGTGGTACGCGCCGCGCCCCTACGATGGCCTCTGTCTTGTGGTGCGGCAGCTCGTAGACCTTGCGCCGCAAATCCACGTTGCTGCGCGACATGCGCAGGATTTCGCCGCTGCGCATGCCGGTATGCAGGGCCACCAGCATGGCCCACGCAGCCTGCTGCATGGGGGCCACGGGAGCCACACGCGGGGAAACCATTGCAGATCGCAGCATCAGCCGGATTTCAGACCACTGCCCCGTGCGCCGTCGTGCGTGGGCCTTCCCGGGGAGCTTGATTTCTGGCCACGGGCTTTTGCCCGCCCATTTCCATTGCTTGACGGCCAGCGACCAGATAGGCCGAAACTGCTGTGCTTCACGCAGCACGCTGGACCCGGACACCTGTTTGAGCCTGGCATCACGCCAGCGCGCCAAATCGTCGCCCGTGATCTCATGAAAGACCTTGGCCGCCAGCTCGGGGAATTCGCGAAGCCAAGCGTCGAAACGCAGGTTGTCGGCCCGCGCCGTCGATGACGGCTTCTTGTCCGTGACCTCGCACCGATATCGCTCTACGGCCTCGGCCAGGGTGCGCCGGGGAAACTCACCCCTTGCGCCGGCCAAAATCGCAGCCTCTTCGGCGACAGCCCATGCCTGAGCCTCCGCCTTTGTCGGCCGCACTGCTGTGCGCCGCACGCCCATTCGCTCAACCTCTGCGCGCCACCCCGTTTTGAGTTTTCGGAAATACGCCACCCACGCCCCCTTTACCCGCGCCAGGTCATGCGGGATCGCATGCGGGAACCGTGCGGGATTGGGATGTGATTTTGCGCCAGATCCTGCCAGCTTCGGCCGGTACGCACAGAGGCGTCGAACCAAGAAAAAAGCCCGTTTTCATAGGAGAAAACGGGCTTGAGGGGGTTTCGGTGGATTACACCGGGTTTTTATTGTGGTGCGCGGGGGGGGACTCGAACCCCCACACCATTGCTGGCGTCAGGACCTAAACCTGGTGCGTCTACCAATTTCGCCACCCGCGCTGGTTCTTGAGGGAGCCGCCTGCGCGGCGGCTCCTAGGTCAGGGCGCAGATTCTAGCCGCAATTGCGGGGTGCATTGCCATACCCCGGATTTGAGCGGCGGCCTCTGCGTTTTCGCCGCATCAATGCGTGGGCTCGCGGCGCACGCGGAACACGGCGGCGTACATGGCCGGCAGCGCCAGCAGTGTCAGCACGGTGGCCACGATCAGCCCGCCCATGATGGCCACGGCCATGGGGCCCCAGAACACGCTGCGCGACAGCGGGATCATGGCCAGCACGGCGGCGGCGGCCGTCAGCACGATGGGGCGCAGGCGGCGCACGGCGGCCTCGATGATGGCGTCCCAGGCCGGCACGCCGCGCGCGCGGTCGGTCTCGATCTGGTCGATCAGGATCACCGAGTTGCGCTGGATCATGCCCATCAGCGCCACCACGCCCAGCAGCGCCACGAAGCCGAAGGGCCGGCCCAGCAGCAGCAGCGCCGCCGCCACGCCGGGAATGCCCAGCGGCCCGGTGATGAACACCAGCAGTGAACGGCTGACACTGCGCAGTTGCAGCATGAGCAGCGTGAAGGTGAGGAACAGCATCACGGGCACACCAGCGACGATGGCGTCCGAGCCCTTGGAGCTTTCCTCCACGGCGCCGGCCACATCGATGCGGTAGGCCGTGTCGCCCGCGGCATGCCAGCGCGCCTCGATCTCGCGCAGGCCCGGCAGCAGCGCATGGGTCAGCGTTGCGCCCTGCAGGCCCTCGCGCACATCGCCCTGCACGGTGATGGCGAACATGCGCTTTTCTCGCCACATCACGCCGGGCTCCCAGACCATCACGGGCTTGGCGATCTGCGTGAGCGGGATCGACTTGCCCGATGCCGTGGGCAGGTAGGCGTTGGCGATGTCGGTGATGGCGTCGCGCTCCGAATACGGCGTGCGCAGCACGATGTCGATGAGCTTGTCACCCTCGCGGAACTGGCCCACGGTGGAGCCGCTGAGCATGACGCGGGCCGCCTGGGCGATGGCCTGGCTGCTCACGCCCAGGGCGCGCGCCTTGTCCTGGTCCACCTCCAGGCGCACGGCCTTGACGGACTCGTTCCAGTTGTCGTTGACGCCGCGCATGTCGGCGTTGGCGATCATGGCCTGCTTGACCTCGTCGGCATAGGCACGCAGCTTTTGCGGATCGGTGCCGGAGACGCGGAACTGCACCGGATAGGGCACGGGAGGCCCGTTGGGCAGCAGCTTGACGCGGCCACGCACCTCGGGGAACTCCTGGGCCAGCAGCGCCGGCAGCGCCTTGCGCAGACGCTCGCGTGTGGGCAGGTCCTGGGCCACCAGGATGAACTGCGAGACGTTGTTCTGCGGGAACACCTGGTCCAGCGGCAGGTAGAAACGCGGCACGCCCGAGCCTACCCATTCGCTGACCGTGCGCACGCCGTCGAGCTTCATGAAGCGCTCTTCCACGCGGCGCGTGACGGCCTCGTTGGCGGCCAGCGACGTGCCTTCGGGGAACCAGATGTCCACCAGCACTTCGGGCCGGCTGGAATCCGGGAAGAACTGCTGCTGCACGCGCGACATGCCCACTAGGCCCAGCGCGAAGACCAGCACCGTGATGGCGATGGTCAGCCAGCGGTGCGTCACGCACCAGTTCACGGCGCGCCTAAAGCGGTTGTAGAACGGGCTGTCGAAGACTTCATGCTCGGCCGACGAGGCATTGAGGTTGGTCTCCTCGATGGGCACCTCGCCCGAGGCCACCTCGGGCGGCAGCGTGGCCGCGTGCGGCGGGCGCTTGAGCAGCAGCATGCCCAGGTAGGGTACGAAGTACACCGAGGCGAACCAGCTGAGCACCAGCGCAATCACCGTCACCGCGAAGATGGCGAAGGTGTACTCGCCCGTCATGGATTTGGCCATGCCGATGGGCAGGAAACCTGCCGCCGTGATCAGCGTGCCGGTCAGCATGGGCTTGGCCGTGATCTCGTAGGCAAAGGTGGCGGCGCGGTACTTCTCGTAGCCCTCCTCCATCTTGCGCACCATCATCTCGACGGCAATGATGGCGTCGTCCACCAGCAGGCCCAGCGCGATGATCAGCGAGCCCAGCGACACCTTGTGCAGGCCGATGTTCCAGTACCACATGGCCAGGAAGGTCGCGGCCAGCACCAGCGGAATGGTGATGGCCACCACCAGACCCGGGCGCGGATCGATGTACCAGCGCTTCCACAGCGGCTGGTGGCCCTCGCGCTTGTGCAGGCCCAGGCTGATGAAGCTCACGGCCAGCACCACCACCACGGCCTCGATCAGCACCTGCAGGAACTCGTTGACCGAATCGGCCACGGCCTTGGGCTGGTCCTGCATGTTGGCCAGCTCCACGCCGGCCGGCAGCGTGCGCGAGATGTCGCCCACGGCGCCGCGCAGGGACTTGCCCAGGCGGATGATGTCGCCGCCCTTGGTCATGGACACGCCCAGGGCAATCGTCTCGCGGCCCTGGTGGCGCACCTTCACATTGGCCGGATCGGCATAGCCCCGGCGGATCTCGGCGATATCGCCCAGGCGCAGCTGCGCGCCCGATGCGCCGCGGATGGGCATGGCGCGCAACTCGTCCACCGCCAGGAACTGGCCGGCCACGCGCACCTGCACGTCCTCGCGCGGCGTCTGCAGCACGCCTGCGCCCTCGATGGCGTTTTGCTGGCCCAGCTGGCCGAGCACCTGGTTCATGTCCAGGCCCAGCTGCGACAGGCGGCGCTGCGACAGCTCGATGTAGACCTTCTCGTCCTGCACGCCGAACAGCTCGACCTTGGCCACATCGGGCACGCGCAGCAGCTGCTGGCGCACGTCGTCGGCCATGGTCTTGAGCTCGGCGTAGCTGAAGCCGTCGGCCTGCAGGGCGTAGATCACGCCATAGACATCGCCGAACTCGTCATTGAAGAACGGCCCCTGCACGCCCTGCGGCAGGGTGTAGCGCATGTCGCCGATCTTCTTGCGCACCGTGTACCACAGCTGCTGGACATCGCCGGGGCGCGAATTGTCCTTGAGCTGGAAGATGATCAGCGACTCGCCGGGCTTGGAGTAGCTGCTGATCTTGTCGGCGTAGGGCACCTCCTGCAGCGTACGCTCGATCTTGTCGGTGACCTGCTCGGCCATCTGCTGCGCCGTGGCGCCCGGCCAGTTGGTGCGCACCACCATGGCGCGGAAGGTGAAGGGCGGGTCTTCGTCCTGCCCCAGCTGGAAGTACGAGGCAAAGCCCAGCAGCAGCAGCACGACCATGAAATAGCGCGTCAGCGCCACATGGTCCAGCGCCCAGCGCGAAAGATTGAAGTGCCCGCCCTGCGGCGCCTTGTGCTTGGGCCCGCTCATTGGGCCGCCCCGCTGGACGCAGCACCTGCGGAAGCTGCGGCACCTGCGGCGGCAGGCGCCTGTGCCGGCTGCTGCGTCTTGTCATACCGGTCCTGATAGACCGTGACCTTCTGCCCAGGCGTGAGCACATGCACGCCGGCGGCCACCACCTGCATGCCGGGCGTCAGGCCGGCGGCAATCACGGCCTCGTTGCCATCGGCCGTGGCCAGTTGCACGGGCTGCAGCTTCACCGTGCTGCTGGCGGCATCGAACACCCACACGGCCGTGCCCTGGCCGCCGCCGCCTTCCTGGCGCAGCGCCGTGGTCGGCAGCTTGATCACGGGCTGGCCCGTGGGGCCCATGCCCTCGGGCAGCGCATGGACCGTCGCGCCCAGCGGCGGCACGGCGGCCGCATCCGACGCGGGCAGTGCCACCTTCACCTGGTAGGTGCGCGTGACCGGATCGGCACTGGCCGCCACCTCGCGCACCTGGCCCTGCAGCGGCTGCATGCCGGCCGACCAGGGGCGCACATTCACCTTCTGGCCCACGCGGATGGCGCCGCGCTTGTCCTCGGGCACCACGAACACAACGTCGCGCGGGCCGTCCTGGGCAATGCGCACCACGGGCGAGCCGGCCGACACCACCTGGCCGGGCTCGGCGTCTATGCCGGTCACCACGCCGGGCACATCGGCCAGCAGTTGGGCATAGGCCTCCTGGTTGCTCTGCGATGCCAGCTGCGCCTTGGCCTGGTCCAGCGTCGCCTGGGCGGACTTGAGCGTGGCCTCTCGCCGCTCCAGCTCCGCACCGCTGATAAAGTTCTGCGCCTTCAGCTGCGAGTAACGCCTCGCATCGGCGGCGGCAAGATCGCGCTGCGTGGTCGCGGCCGCCACCTGGGCGCGCGCGGCGTCAGCTCCCAGCCGGTAGTCGCTGGCATCGAGCCGCGCCAGCAACTGACCTGCCTGCACGTGCTGGCCCAGCTCCACCTCGCGGCGAACGAGCTTGCCGGCCACGCGAAAGCCCAGGCGCGACTCTATGCGCGCGCGCACCTCGCCCGCGTATTCCAGTTGCGTGTCCAGCGCGCCCACGCCTACGGTGAGCAGCTTGACGGCGCGCACCGGCTCGGGCGGCGGCTCGGCCTTGGAACAGGCGCCCAGCGCCAGCGCGGCGGCCAGGCACAGAGGGGCAAGAAGAAGATGGCGCGGCAAAGCGGGCGCGGCAGGGTTCGATGGCAAGTCGGGCATGTGGATCCGGGAGGGCTGGTGCGAAAAGCGGCTGCGGGCTGCAAGATCCGGGCAACATGCCGCGGCAGCTGGCTGGCGCCGTTTACTGACTGACGGGTTAGTAATTTAGGAGAAGCCCTTGAGCCCGTCAAGTGAAATGCATGGCCTTGCGCGCAGCATCGACAATCGGCCACCGTGAAGTCCACCGCTCCCACCCTGCCCGCCTCCCCCGCCCCGGTCACGCACTACGAGAACTTTCCCGTGGCGTCCTGGCTGTGCCCGCCCCGCTTGCGCCCGCCGATTGCCGCGCTCTACCACTTCGCACGCACTGCAGACGATCTGGCCGACGAGGGCGACGCCACGCCGCCCGAGCGCCTGGCCGCGCTGGCCGCCTACCGTGCCGACTTGATGGCGCTGGGCACCGAAGGCGAGGCCCCCATGCTCGCCTGCACGGCCTGGCCTCTTGTCTTTGCGGGGCTGGCACCGCAAGTACGCGCCCACCAGCTGCCGCTGGCGCTGATGGACGACCTGCTCAGCGCCTTCGCGCAGGACGTGCACAAGACCGATTCCGGCACCACCTACGCCGACCGCGCCGAACTGCTCGACTACTGCCGCCGCTCGGCCAACCCCGTGGGCCGGCTGCTGCTGCATCTGTACGGGGTGGACGATGCCGAATCGCTGGCCCGCAGCGACGCCATCTGCACCGCCCTGCAGCTGATCAATTTCTGGCAGGACTTCAGCGTGGACCTGCCGCGCGGGCGCCACTACCTGACCGATGCCGACTGCGCCGCCCATGGCGTGCGGCGTGAAGACCTGCGCGCCGAGCCAGCTGCACTGACCCCTGCCGTGCGCGCACTGTTGGCCGAGCAGTCGGCCTGGGCGCGTGCACTGATGCAGTCCGGCGCACCGCTGGTGCACCGCCTGCCGGGCCGCATCGGCTGGGAGCTGCGCCTGGTCGTGCAGGGCGGGCTGCGCATCCTGGACAAGGTCGATGCGCTGCAGGGCGCCAGCCTCTACCGCCGCCCCACCGTCGGCAAGGCCGATGCGCCGCTGCTGCTGTGGCGCGCCCTGCGCATGTGATGGCGGGCCGGCCGTTGCGACACCCAGGCTTTGGCTCCCAGCCGTCCATGGGACAATCCCGCCCCATATGAATCCGGATCAGTACGTCCAAGACAAGGCTGCCGCCTCGGGCAGCAGCTTTTATTACGCCTTCCTCTTCCTGCCGCGCGAGCGCCGTGCCGCCATCACCGCCTTTTATGCGTTCTGCCGCGAAGTGGACGACGTGGTGGACGAAGTCTCCGACCCCGGCGTGGCCGCCACCAAGCTCGGCTGGTGGCAGAACGAAGTGCACCAGGCCTTTGCAGGCAAGCCCTCCCATCCCGTGATGCGGGCGCTCATGCCGCATGCCCCGGTCTACGCCATCGAGGAGCGCCACCTGCAGGCCGTCATTGACGGCTGCCGCATGGACCTGGAGCAGACCCGCTACCTCGACTTCCCGGGCCTGGCGCGCTACTGCCACCTGGTCGCAGGCGTGGTCGGCGAAGTGGCCGCGCGCATCTTTGGCCAGACGCAGGAAGAAACCACGGCCTACGCCCACAAGATGGGCCTGGCCTTCCAGCTGACCAACATCATCCGCGACGTGGGCGAGGACGCCATGCGCGGACGCATCTACCTGCCCATCAGCGAGCTGCAGCAGTTCGACGTCAAGGCGCATGAGATCACCAAGCGCGAATACTCGGACCGCTTCACCGCGCTGATGCGCTTTCAGGCCGAGCGCGCCCACCGCCTCTACGACGAGGCCCTGGCCCTGCTGCCCGCGGCCGACCGCCGCACGCAAAAGCCCGGCCTGATGATGGCCAGCATCTACCGCACCCTGCTGCGCGAGATCGAGGCCGACGACTTCCGCGTGCTGCACCAGCGCATCAGCCTGCCGCCACTGCGCAAGCTCTGGCTGGCCTGGAAGATGCAGGCGCTGGGGCGCATGGCGCGGTGAGCAGAGACAGCGCCAAAGACAAGCCGCGCACCTCTGTGCCGCGCGCCGCTCAGCCGCGCGCCGCCATCCTCGGCGGCGGCTGGGCCGGCTTCGCGGCCGCCCTTGCGCTGGCGCGCAGCGGCTGGCACATCACCCTGCACGAGGCCGCACGCGAGCCCGGCGGCCGTGCGCGCGGCATGGACCTCGACACGCCACAGGGCCTGCTGCGCGTGGACAACGGCCAGCACATCCTCATCGGTGCCTACACCGAAAGCCTGCGCCTCATGCGCGAGGTGGGCGTGGACCCTGAACGGGCGCTGCACCGCCAGCCCATGGCCCTGCCCTACGCCGATGGCAGCGGCCTGCGCTTTCCCGACTGGCCTGCGCCGCTGGATGCGCTGGCCGGCATTGCCACCGCACGCGGCTGGAGCCTGGGCGAGCGTGCAGCCCTGCTGGCGCGTGCCGTGCGCTGGCGGCTGGCGGGCTTTCGCTGTGCGGCCGAAGCCACGGTGGCCGACCTCTGCACAGGCCTGCCGCAGCGCCTGGTCAGCGAGTTCATCGACCCGCTGTGCATCTCGGCGCTCAACACACCCATTCACCTGGCCAGCGGCACGGTGTTCCTTCGCGTGCTGCGCGATGCGCTGTTCAGCGGCCGTGGCGGCTCGCATTTCCTGGTGCCGCGCCATGACCTGGGCAGCCTGTTCCCCGCGCCGGCCGCGCAGTGGCTGCAAGAGCGCGGCCACGCCGTGCGCCTGGGCAGCCGCGTGGCCGAACTGCAGCCCCAGGGCCCGCACTGGACGCTGGGCGCAGCCCAGGGCGAAGACGCGCCCTTCGACGCCGTGCTGCTGGCCTGCCCCGCGCCCGAGGCCGCGCGCCTGGCACTCACCGCCGCCGAGCACGACAGCCTGCCTGCACGCGACGGCATAGCCCTGCAGCGCTGGGCGCAGCTGGCCCAGGACCTGCAGCACCGCCCCATTGCCACCGTCTATGCGCAGACCGGCGATCCCTCCCACACATTGCCCCCGGGCGCGCCCTGGCTGGCGCTGCGCTCCACGCCCGATGCGCCTGCGCAATTCGTCTTCGACCGTGGACAACTCGGCGGCCCGCAGGGCCTGATGGCCTTCGTCATCAGCGACAGCGCATCGGACCGCGAAACCCTGCAGGCCCAGGTGCTGGCCCAGGCACAGGCCCAGCTGGGCTGGCATGGCCTGATCCCGCTGCGCACCGTGATCGACAAGCGCGCCACCTTCGCCTGCCTGCCCCAACTTCAGCGGCCCGGCCTGGAGCTGGGCCACGGCCTGTGGGCCTGCGGCGATCATGTGGACGGGCCGTATCCGGCCACCATCGAAGGCGCCGTGCGCAGCGGCATGCAGGCTGCCGAGGCCGCAGCCGCAGCCCATCGCACAGCACACACCGACTGACCCCCGGGTATCTCCGTAGCCTGCGGACCCCGGTTTGACAGCAGATTGACAGCCGCCAGCGCCACCATCGCTGGCGCCGCATCTGCTGCGGACCATCCACTACAACGATATCCAGGAGACCAGACATGCCTTCGCGCGACTTTCTTCACCACGCAGACCTGCCCCCGCTCGGCCGCCGCCAACTGCTGGCCGGCACGGGCGCCATGGCCCTGTCTGGCCTGCTGCCTGCGGCCGCGCTGGCGCAGGACGCCTGGCCCACGCGGCCCATCCGCTTTGTCGTGCCCTTTGCGCCGGGCGGCAGCTCGGAAATCGTGGCGCGCTCCACGGCGGCCGAGCTGTCCAAGACACTGGGCCAGAACGTCTTCGTGGACAACAAGCCCGGCGCGGCCGGCAACATCGCCATGCAGGAAGTGGCGCGCGCCGATGACCAGAGCACCGTCATCCTGGGCCACATCGGCACCCTGGCCGTCAATCCCTACATCTTCGACAAGCTGCCCTACGACGCCAACAAGGACTTCCAGCCCGTCAGCCTGCTGGCCAAGGTGCCCAGCCTTTACGTGGTCCACCCCGATGTGCCGGTCAAGAACCTGCGCGAACTCATCGCCTACGCCAAGAAGAAGCCCGGCCAGCTCAGCTACGGCTCGGCCGGCAATGGCAGTGCCGGGCACCTGGCCTTCGAGTACCTGAAGATGACGGCCGAGATCTTCATGCTGCACGTGCCCTATCGCGGCACGGGGCCCATGATGACGGACCTGATGTCGGGCCGGCTGGACGCCGCCTCGGTCGGCGCCGCCGCCCTGCTGCCCTTCATCAAGGCAGGCAAGGTGCGCTGCATCGCCACGGGATCGACCCAGCGCCTGCCCCAGTTGCCCGACGTGCCCACCGTGGCCGAGCAGGGTTTCCCGGGCTTCGAGATGACGCAGTGGTACGGCATGCTCGCCCCCTCCAGCATGACCCGAGCCCACGTGGACAAGCTGGCCGCCGAGTGCGCCAAGGCCGTCAAGGCGCCGGACGCGCTCAAGCGACTGCAGGGCGATGCGGCCGAGCCCATCGGCAGCACGCCCCAGCAGTTCGCGCAGTTCATTGCCTCCGAGCAGACACGCTGGCAGAAAGTGCTCAAGCGCGCCCAGGTCAAGCCGGACTGAGCGCACACGGACTGACGCTCCCAGGTACAGGCGCAGGCCCCGGCATCAGCTGGCCGGGCATGCCTTCTCGGCCATGGCGCGCAACACGCCCTGGCTGGCCTTTTGCACATGCTCGGCGCTCAGGCGCGCGGCCTGGTCCGCGTCGCCCTGCTCTATTGCCGTCACGATGGCATCCAGCTCGGCCAGCGTCTGCGGCAGGCGCCCGGGCTGGGACATGGAGATGCGCCGCAGCACCGTCACGCGGTTGTTCAGCTGCCGCAGCATCTGGCCGGCCACCAGATTGCCGCAGCCCTCGATCAGGATGTCGTAGAACTGGTTCTTGATCGCCAGCAGGGCCACCTTGTCGCTGGCCACGGCGGGCACGGCCAGCTCGCCCAGCTTGGCGCGCAGCGCGGCGCGCTGGCCTGCCGAGGCATGCAGCGCAAAGCCCCGGCTGGCCAGGCCCTCCAGGCTGGCCCGCACCTCGTAGATATCGCGCACTTCCTGCACCGAGATGTCCGTGACCTCGGGACCCCGGTGCGGAACGATGGTGATCAGCCCCTCGGCCTGCAGGTGCTGCAGGGACTCGCGCAGGCACGAACGGCTCACATCAAGGCTCTCGCACAGTTCGCGCTCGGACAGCTTCTGGCCCGGCGCAAACACGCCATCGAGGATGGCCGTGCGCAGGGTCTGCGTCGTGCGCTGGCGCAGCGACGTTTCTTCGCGGGGGACACGCAGCATCTGGTTCATGGGATGAATCCTACCTGCCAATCCAGGGGCCGGACGGACTGACGGATTGTCATACACGCACCTGCCGCGGCAGGCAATCCCGATTTTCATCAAGTAGGATTGTCTGACAATCTGATTAAATCCATTCCACCGAAAGACACCTTCACCGCCTTCCATCAGGAGTTTTCATGACCCGAGCCTACGCCCCCAAGAACCCCGCCCTCTTCGAGCAGGGCCTGTCCACCCGCCGCGAGGTGCTGGGCGCCGAGTATGTCGATGCGTCCATCCAGAACGCCACGGACTTCAATATCGACATGCAGGAGCTGGTCACCCAGTACTGCTGGGGCGATGTCTGGAACCGCCCGGGCCTGGACCGCAGGACGCGCTCCTTCCTGAACCTGGCCATGATCACGGCGCTGAACCGCCCGCATGAACTCAAGCTGCATGTGCGCGGCGCCATCAACAACGGCCTGAGCAAGGACGAAATCAAGGAGGTCTTCCTGCAGACCGCCATCTACTGCGGCGTGCCGGCCGCCATCGACTCCTTCCGCGTGGCGTCGGAAGTCTTCAAAGAGATGGACATCTGAGGCACGCAGCATGACCACCATAGGATTCATCGGCCTCGGAATGATGGGCCAGCCCATGGCCCACCTGCTGCACGCCGCAGGGCACGCCCTGGTCATCCGGGACGCCGTGCCCGCCGCCACCGCACGATTCGCGCAGGAGCATGCGGGTGTGGCCGTGGCATCCGGCGCGGCCGACTTTGCCGGCTGCAGCGTGGTCTTCACCATGCTGCCCGACTCCCGCATCGTCGATGCCGTGGTGGGCGAACTGGCCCCCCACCTGCCACCCGGCGCCTGCATCATCGACATGAGCTCGGCCGACCCCAGCCACACGCGGGCGCTGGCCGGCCTGCTGGGCGAGCACGGCATCGGGCTGCTGGATGCGCCGGTCTCCGGCGGCGTCAAGCGCGCGATTGCGGGCACGCTGTCCATCATGGTCGGCGGCGATGCGGACCTGCTCGCCCAGTACCTGCCGCTGCTGCAGCGCATGGGCCAGGCCATCACCCATGTCGGCCCCGTGGGCGCAGGCCATGCGCTCAAGGCGCTGAACAACTATGTCTCGGCAGCGGCCCTGATCGCCACGGCCGAGGCCATCCATGCAGGCGCGGCCTTCGGCATTGCGCCGGCCACCATCGTGGACGTGATCAATGCCTCCACCGGCAAGAACAACACCACCGAAAACAAGGCCCACCAGTTCATGCTGAACGGTGCCTTCAACTCGGGCTTCTCGCTGGCGCTGCAGGCCAAGGACGTGGGCATTGCCCTGTCGCTGGGCCAGGCCATGCACACGCCCATGGCACTGGCCGAACAGGTCAGCGCCATGGCGGCCGAGGCCTCCAGGTCCCTGGGACCCGCCGCCGACCATACCGAGCTGTACAGATACGTGGCCCCGGCCTGAGCCTGCGCCGTCTCGCCGTCGTCAAGGGCCGCATGCGGCCCTTGCCTTCCTGCCTCACGCCACCAAACACGCCACCGACAACCGGCCGCACAGAGCCGGCGGCCCCTGCACGCGCCTCCAGGAGACAAACCCATGCGCCCCCTCATCCGCAATCCCCTCGCCCAGACCCTTCTCGCCGCCGCGCTGGCAGCAGCCAGCCTTGCCGCCCAGGCCTTCCCCAACAAGCCCGTCACCATCGTCGTTCCCTACGCGGCCGGAGGCTCCACCGACGTGCTGGCCCGCGTGCTGGCCGAGGCCATGACACGCGACCTGGGCCAGCAGGTCATCGTCGAGAACCTGGGCGGCGCCGGTGGCACCATCGGCACCAGCCGCGTCACACGCGCCCAGGCCGACGGCCACACCCTGCTGCTGCACAACATGGGCATCGCCACGGCGCCCGCGCTCTACAGCAAGCTCGCTTTCGATGTGAGGCGCGACCTGGAACCCATCGCGCTGGCCGGCGACGTGCCCATGATCCTGGTGCGCAGCAAAGGCTTTGCGCCCGCCACGCTGGCGGACTTCATCGCCCACATGAAGGCCAAGCCGGGCGAAGTGCGCTTCTCGCATGCCGGCGTAGGCGCCACCTCCCACCTGTGCGCCATGCTGCTGCTGCAGACCACCTCCACCGAGGCCACCCTGGTGCCCTACCGTGGCACGGGTCCGGCCCTGCAGGACCTGGTGGCAGGCAATGTCGATGTCATCTGCGACCAGCCCGTGTCCACCGGCCCGCACATACAGGCGGGCATGCTCAAGGGCTACGCCGTCGCCACGCGCGAACGCCTGCCCTCCCTGCCCGATGTGCCCACCTTCGCGCAGGCTGGCCAACCCGGCTTCGAGCTTGCCGTATGGCACGGCCTCTACGCCCCGCGAGGCACGCCCCAAGCCGTCATCGAGCGCCTCAACAAATCCCTGCGCACCGCCCTGTCCGAACCCGCCCTGGTCAAGCGCTTCACGGACATGAGCGTCATCATCCCGCCCGCAGACCGCCTCATCCCCGACGCCCTGCGCCAGCACACCGTCGCAGAAATCAAGCGCTGGGACCCAGTGATCAAGGCTGCGGGGGCCAAGGCCGAGTAACGCCGCACTACGACGACACCGGCCTGCGGGCCACGACATCAAAGCGATGCCAGTGCTTGGGACCCCGCATGCTGGGGGCCATGCCATCGAACTCCTTGAAGGCCACCAGCTCCATGCCATCCAAAAGGCGCAAGACCTGATCACGCGAATGAAAGCTCATGGACTGCGAATCGGCCCAGGCATCGCGCGGCCCAAAAAAATGACCGGCGAACACACCGTCCGGACGCAGCGCAGAACGCACCAGCGACCAAAACGCATCGAAGCACTCAGGATGGCAAAAGGGCAGGCTCAGTCCAGCGTGGATCAGATGCGCTGCAGGCAAAGAGGAAAGATCCTCGAAACGGCAAGCCTGCAGCGTCAAAGCGCCGGACGCCTGCGATGCCAGGGGGCGCAAGCCCTCGATGGCCGCAGGTTCGCTGTCGATGGCGTGGACGCGCCAGCCGGTATGGAGCAGCACGCGGCACTCATGGCCCGCGCCACAGCCCAGATCGATGGCCGCTTTATCTGCCGTATCACCCGCCAACGCGTCAAGCGCCTGCACCAGCAAGGGAGATATCTTGCGTCCCTCGGTAAAGCGGTAGTAGTCCGTCCAGCTCATGGGTGTGACGCCTGCGGCGTCATCTCTCCATCCACCACTGGATGACGATCTTGGCGACGTAGCCGACAAAGCCCACGCCCAGGCCCAGGAAGATCACGAAGGTGCCGAACTTTCCTGCCTTGGACTGGCGTGCCAGCTGCAGGATGATGAACACCATGAAGAGGATGAAGGCCCCCACGCCGTAGGTGAGGAAGAAATGGGCGATCTGTTCTTCTGTATACCCGAATATCACGACAACACCGTCCTACCTCCTCCCCTGCAAGTCCGGTCAGGCCGGGCGGTCCGGCTCAGCGCGCCGCAAAGGTCGACGCATCCACCAGGTCGCGGTACGCATGCCAGCTCGCGTGCCCCAGCAGGGGCATCACGGCCACCAGTCCCAGCAGCCAGCTGCCCAGGCCCAGCAGGGTCAACAACACAATGAGGGCGGCCCACAGTGCCAGAGGCACAGGGTTGGCCAGCACGGCCAACCAACTGGTCAGCACGGCCTGGCGCACCGTCACCCGCCTGTCCAGCATCAGCGGCATGGCCACCACGCTGGACGCAAAAATAGGCGCTGCCAGAAAACTGCCCAGCGCCAGCCATATCGCAAACAACTGCCCGTCGCGGGCCAGCACCACGTGCTGCACGAAATCCGCCGGAGTGGCAATGCGCACGGGCGAGAGCACGGTGATCAGCGACGCCGACACCAGCACCCAGCCCGTGGCCGCCAGCGACAGCAGCAGCCCGAACTGCACCAGGCACCAGTAGCCGCCCTGCCCCTCGGCCTTGGCCGCATGGCCGTTTTGCCAGCGCGTCCAGGTACGCCGCACCAGGGACAGATCGGCAGCCTCGCCGCGCTCCAGCGCGCGGCTGATGGCGTAGAGGCTGGTCGCCACGACAGGGCCGATGATCAGGAACCCCGACAGGGCCCCGGCCATCAGCCAAAAGCGATTGTGCCCCAGCGTCAAGATCAAAAACCCGATCAAGGTCAAGACCAGGCCATGTGCCAGGCTCAGCCAGGGTGCCCTGGCCATGTCGCGCGCGCCACGCGCCAGCCAGCTCAGGGGGTGTTTCCAGCCGATGCTGCGCACGGCGGGGAGGACGGGGGGGTGGAGGAAAGCTGTGCTGTGGCTGATGGGCATGGCGTGGCGCGGCTTCGCGGGCAAGCAGGGTCAGCTGTCAGCCAGCCCCTGGCACAACTGCGCAAGGCTGGCCACCGTGACGTGGGGCGTGGACCCCTCGTGAGGCCATGCTACGCCCGTGCGGTTGAGCCAGACTGCGTGCATACCCGCATCCATGGCGCCCAGCGCATCGAGCCGCGCGTCGTCGCCAATGTGCAGCACCTCGTCAGGCGCCACGCCAGCCGCCGCCGCTGCCGCGTGGAAAAAGCGCACATCGGGCTTGGCCATGCCGGCCTTGCTGGCGCTCAGCGCGGCATGGAAATGCTCGCCGATGCCCACCACATGCACGCTGGCGTTGCCATTGCTCAAGGCCACCACGGGCCAGCGCGCGGCCAGGAACTGCAGGGCGGGCAGCGCGTCCTCGTACAGGTCCACGCGCTGGCGCTCGGCAAAGAAAAGATCGAAGGCCGGCTCGGCCAGCGCGCCGTCGTCGCCATTGCGCTGCAGCGCCAGGCGGATGGACTCGCGGCGCAGGCCGCTCAGGTCATGGGCCAGGTCGGGACGATCGCGCTCGATCTGCACGCGGATGGCGCGCACGGCGGCCACGTCGCGCAGCGCCGCGGCCGTGGCCGGCGCATGGGTGTGCAGCCAGTCCAGCAGCACCTGTTCGGCACGCGAGATGGCCGGCCACACAGGCCACAGCGTGTCATCCAGATCGATGGATATGGCGCGGATGCGGCCGCTGCGGCGCAACTGCTGCAAGGCGGTCAGTGCAGGGGCAAATGAGGATTCGGCGAGGGGAGCGGTGGTGGCTTGGGACATGGTCCGAGCATAGCGAAGGCAGCCGCTGCAGGCTGCCGCCGGGTCATCGGGCTCGCATGGCTGGCCGCCGCGTCCTGCCACAATCGGGGCCATGCCATCCCGCTTTGCGCCAGAACCCCCATTCCGCCACGACCAACCCCAGCGCACCGCCGTGCTGCTGTGCAACCTTGGAACGCCCGACGCGCCCACGGCCCCGGCCGTGCGCCGCTACCTGGCGCAATTCCTGGGCGACGACCGCGTGGTCGAGATTCCCAGGATTGCCTGGCTGCCCATCCTGCACGGCATCATCCTGCGCACGCGGCCGGCCAAGTCGGCGGCCAAGTACGCCACCGTCTGGCATGAGAAGGACGGCTCCCCCCTGCAGCACTGGAGCGCGCGCCAGGCCCTGCTGCTGCGCGGCTGGCTGGGCGAGGCCGGGCACAACGTGCTGGTGCGCCATGCCATGCGCTACGGCAACCCGTCCATCCCCAGCGTGCTCGATGCCCTCAAGGCCGAGGGCGCCACGCGCATCCTCATCCTGCCGCTGTACCCGCAGTACTCGGGCACGACCACGGCCAGCGTGTTCGACGCGGTCTATGACTGGGCCCGCACCCAGCGCCACATCCCCGAGCTGCGCTTCGTCAACCGCTACCACGACGACGCTTCCTACATCGACGCGCTGGCCCAGCGCATCGAGGCCCATTGGCGCGGCAACGGCCGTGGCGAAAAGCTGGTCATGAGCTTTCACGGCGTGCCCGAGCGCACGCTGCACCTGGGCGACCCCTACCACTGCGAATCGCGCAAGACCGCAAGGCTGCTGGCCGAGCGCCTGGGCCTGTCGCCCTCGCAATACCTGGTGACCTTCCAGTCGCGCTTTGGCAAGGCCAAATGGCTGGAGCCCTATACCGAGCCCTCGCTGATCGAGCTGGCACGCAGCGGCACCAAGCGCGTGGACGTGGTCTGCCCCGGCTTCACCAGCGACTGCCTGGAAACGCTAGAGGAAATCAGCCAGGAAGCGCGCGAGGCCTTCATGCATGCGGGCGGCGAGCAGTTCGAGTACATCGCCTGCCTCAACGACAGCGCACCCTGGATCACGGCGCTGAGCCGCATCGCCCAGCAGCACCTGCAGGGCTGGCCCACGCAGAAGGCGCCGCAGGCCGAACTGGACGCCAGCCTGGAGCGCGCCAAGGCCGTAGGCGCACAGCGCTGAGGCCGTCCTGCATCCTGTGCACCGCGCCATATAACCCTGCCTCATGAGCAGAATGCATAAGCGTCTTTGTATATAGATGCTGCAAGCGGGACAATTGCACCTCTGTTGCTTGTCCCGCCGGTCTTCCATGGCCGGCCCCAGCCATCATGACCAAGACCTTTTCCCCTGCTCTGCGCCTGGCGGCCCCGCTGCTGGCGCTGGGCCTTGCCTGCACCGCCCTGGGCACGGCCCACGCCGCCGAACCCCTGCTCACGCCCGCAGGCGTGCAGGCCGCCGCCGGCCAGGACGCCGTGCGCATCATCGACATCCGCGATCCCAAGGCCTATGGCGAGCGCCACATTCCCGGTGCGCTCAACGCTCCCTACGGCAAATGGCGCGGCCCCGCCACCAATCCCGGCGAACTGCCCGAGCTGCCCAAGCTCACCGAACTCGTGCAGTCCCTGGGGCTGACGCCGGCCACCCACGCCATCGTGGTCTCCACGGGCGCGGACGCCACCGACTTCGGCGCCGCAGCGCGCGTGTACTGGACGCTCAAGCTGCTGGGCCTCAAGGAGCTATCCGTGCTCAACGGCGGCATGAAGGCCTGGAACGAGCAAAAGCTCCCGCAGGACAACGAGGCCGTCAAAGTGGCCCGCAGCAGCTACCAGCCCCAGCTGGACACCAGCCTGATCGCCACGCGCGAGGATGTGGGCCAGCACGTCAGGCTCAGCAACGCGGCCCTGGTGGACTCGCGCCCCGACGCCTTCTACCAGGGCAAGACGCGCGCGCCGGCCGCCAAGCTCTCGGGCACCCTGCCCGGCGCGCAGCAGCTGGACTTCAACCAGTGGTTCGTGCCCGGCACCTCCACCTTTGTCGATACCGCAACGGCCAAGCAGATCGCGGCCAAGGTCAAGCGCGAGCAGGGCCAGGACATGGTGGCCTTCTGCAACACCGGCCACTGGGCGGCCACCGACTGGTTCGGCCTGTCCGAAGTCGCGGGCCTGCCGGGCGTCAAGCTGTATGCGGGCTCCATGGTGGACTGGACGCAGCAGGCCGATGCGCCGCCCATGGCCAACCAGCCCGGCCGCGCCGAATCCCTGGCCTACGACGCCAAGCAGTGGTGGGAAAAAAAGTTCAAGTAAACACCCCCTGAGGCGCTTGCGCGCCTTCCCCCGTGGCACGGCGCCTCTCTACCCGCTTCGCGGGGGAGGGCGACTGCATGGAGAAAAATGATATGAAACGACTTCCTCTCGCGGCCATCCTGGCCGTTTTCTTTGGCTGGCTGCTGTGGAGCGTCTCGGTGCGCCAGGCCGCGCTGTTCGCCGTGGGCCTGGGCCTGGGCGCGGTGCTGGCCGGCAAGCGCTTCGGCTTCACCACCGGCTGGCGCATGCTGATCGAGGACAAGGACGCCAGCGGCGTCTTCGGCCAGTTGCTGCTGCTGGCGCTGGCCGCCGCGCTGGCCATGCCGCTGCTGGGCCACTATCCCGAACTCACGGCTGCCCTGGGCCCGCCCAGCATCAGCCTGCTGGTGGGTGCCTTCGTCTTCGGCCTGTGCATGCAGATCGCGGACGGCTGCGGCAGCGGCACGCTGTACAAGGCCGGCATGGGCATTCCCATGAATGCGGCCATCCTGCCCGTGTTCGCCATCGGCAGCTTCCTGGGCAGCCTGCACCTGGGCTGGTGGCTGGACCTGGGCAACACCCAGCCCGTGGGCCTGGTCACGGCCTGGGGCTGGGCCCCTGCCCTGCTGGCCACGCTGGCTGCGCTGGCCGTGGTCGCGCTGGGCGTGGCCTGGTATGTGCGTGGCGCCAATGTGGCACTCAAGCGCCCCGCCAAGCCGCTGTTCGTGCGCAAGTGGGTGGTGGGCGCCGTGCTGCTGGCCGTGCTGGCCACGCTCAACCTCATCATTGCGGGCCAGCCCTGGGGCGTGGTCTACGGCTTCGGCCTGTGGGCCGCCAAGATCGCCAACGCCACAGGCGCCGTGGACCTGGCCGGCAACTGGTTCTGGAGCCAGCCCGGCAACGCCGCGCGCCTGCACGAGACCGTGCTGCTGGACGTGACCAGCATCACCAACATCGGCATCCTGGGCGGCGCCCTGTGGGTGGCTGCCGCCAAGCCCGTCAATGCCAAGCCGCTCACGGGCACGCAATGGATGGTGGCCCTGGTGGCAGGCCTGGTGCTGGGCTACAGCTCGCGCCTGGCTTTCGGCTGCAATGTGGGCGCCATGCTCTCGGGCATCTCCACGGGCAGCATCCACGGCTGGATCTGGGTGCCGCTGGCCTTTGCCGGCACCATCTTCGGCCTGCGCATCCGCCGCCACTTCAATTTCTGAAAGGACCCGCCATGACACAACAGAACAGCCTGCGCGCGGTCTTCTGGGCCGTGCTCGTCCTCTTCCTCGCCTGGGACCACCTGCACTCGCCCCCCGTGGACCTGCGCTTCGAGGCACCGCTGATCGCGGCCGGCTCGGGCAAGGCCACGCAAGGCGGGCATTGCTCGATGCCGGCGGGCAAATAGACCAAGACCAAGACCAAGGCCAAGGTCAGGGGACGCTGGGCGCCGGCCCCTCATCCGCGCCAGCCGTCACGGGCAGCGGCGCGGTTTCCACATCGAAGCCGGCCGCCTGCCAGGCCTTGAGGCCGCCCACCAGCGGGCGCACGTTGGCGAAGCCCGCGCGCTGCAGCTGGCGCGCCAGCCGCGCGGCCGAGATTTCATTGGGACAGTCGCAATAGACCACCACCCCGTGGGGATGGTCGTGCTGGGGCAGCAGGTGCGCATGCGACTCGCCGCCATCGCGCGGGCGCAGCTCCCAGGACTGTGCACCCGGGATATGGCCCTGGCGGTACTGCGGCAGGGCGCGCACATCGATCACCGTGGGCTGCATGCCCTGGGCATGCAGGCCCGCCAGCTCGCGCACCGACATGCGCGGCATGCGCAGGGACCGCACCATGCGATGGCGCTGCCACCACTTGCGCACGATGAACAGCCCCAGCGCCACGGCCAGCAGCAACAGGCCCCACTGGCCCAGCGCGGTGAGCACGCCCAGCAGGTCTTCCACCGTGGAGCTGAACAGCGAGCCCAGGTACACGGCCGAGCCTACCCAGATCAGCGCACCCAGCCCGTCATACAGCACGAAGCTGCGCAGCGGCGTGCCCATCACGCCGGCCAGCGCGCTGGCGATGGAGGCGAAGCCCGGCACGAACTTGGCCACCAGCAGCGACCTTGCGCCCCAGCGGCCGTAGACGGTCTCGGTCTGGCGGATGCAGGCATCGGGCGACAGCGAGATGCGGCAGATGCGGCCCAGCACACGGTGGCCGTAGGCCTTGCCGGCCTGGTACCAGAACAGGTCGGCAATCAGCGCCGCGCTCACGGCCACGGCCACCAGCCACAGCAGGCGCACCCAGTCGGCGCCTTCCAGCGCACCGGTCACGACCAGCACCGGGTAGGCCGGAATCGGCGCGCCCAATTGCTCGACGAACACATTGAGAAAGACGATGCCGAAGCCGTACTCGCGGATCAGCTCCACCAGAAAACCCATGTCAGGCCTCTCTTGCCCAGACGGTGCCCGCACCCGAAAAAGAAGGCGAGGCTGCACCCGTCGCAAATGCTAGCGCGGCTGCAACATCCGCGCCCGGCCCGGGTTGATGCTCAGCCGCGCTGCAGATGCTCCAGCACCCATTGCCAGTGCGCGGGCACGTTCAGCGCCGGCGCATGGCCGCAGCCGGGCACCTCCTGCCAGTGCAGCAGGCCGCGCGCGCCGGGGCCGCGCGTGGTCATTTCCCGCGCCACCTCGGGCAGCACCAGGTCCGAGTCCACGCCCCGCAGCAGCAGCACGGGGATCTGCAGGGCGTCGTAGTGCGGCCAGATGCCGTAGTCGTCGTCATGGGCCGTGAACTGCTCGATCATGGCCGGGTCGTAGTGCGGCGTGACGCGCCCATCGGGCAGGCGGCGCACGCTGGTCTCGGTGAGCTTGCGCCACTCGGAGTCGCTTAACCAGCCATAGGGCCGGTAGGCCTGGCGAAAGAAGGCCTCCAGCTCGCCCACCGTATCGAAGGCCGGGGGCTGGCCCGCATAGGACCTGATGCGCGCCAGCGCTGACTCAGCCAGTTGCGGCGCGTTGTCGTTGAGCACCAGCGTCGCAATGCGTGCGCGCAGCGAAGGCTCGAACAGACCCGAGGCGCAGACCGTGCCAATCGCCCCGCCCATGGACGTGCCCACCCAGTGCGCGCGCTCCAGCCCCAGCGCATCGAACAGCCCGCGCGCGATGCGGGCGTAGAAGCTCAGCCGGTATTCCTCGCGCGGCGCGCGGCTCCACTGGCTCAGTCCCCGGCCCAGCGTGTCGGGGCAGACCACGCGCCAGCCCTGCCCCGCCAGGAACTGCGCCAGCGCATCCATATCGCGCCCCGTGCGTGCCAGCCCATGCCAGGCGATGACCGTACCTGCAGGCTCCGCGCCGGGCGCAGGCTGCCAGTCCATGTAGTGGATCTCATAGCCCGAGCAGTGCGCGTAGCGGGAATCCGGCACGGCAACAAAAGGGGATGCGGACGAGGGTGATGCTGTGGAAGCCATGGAAGAAATCTCTGTGCAGGAGCGGCCGGCCGCCGTGGCAGCCGGCCGCCCCGGGGCCTGGCTCACTCAGGGATGCGGATCAGCCCGTCGCTGACCTCGATGGTGTTGGCCGTTGCGGGCCGCGTCACGAAGGGCGGCACCTGGGCCGCCGTGATGGCAGGCGCCGCGCCCGGCTGGCCGCCGCGCGGTGTGGTGCGCACCACCTGGCTGGCGGGCAGCGCGGTGCTGCTGCGCAGGTTGGCCCACACGGCATCCATGGCCTGGTTGAAGTACGGGTGCAGCGGCACGAAGCGCGTGTCGAAGCCCGAGAACGGCAGGAAGGCATCGAAATGCTGGGCATTCACCACCTCGATATAGCGCAGCCGCGTGCTGGAGCCATCCAGGCCACGGTTGAGCACCGTGTAGGCGCGCGCATTGTGGTTGACCGGCACCAGCGCATCGCTGCGGCCCGCCACGATGATGGTGGGCTTGCCGCGCAGCCTGCCGGTATGCAGCACCTCGTTGATGCCGGCGCGCACGGCGTCGCTCTGGGCGCGCGTGGGCACGCTGCTCTCGGACAGGTTGAAGCCGGTCACCGGATCGAAGCCCGTCACCAGCGCGTGCTGGCACAGCGCGTTGTCCAGCCCGAAGTCGGCCACGCGCGTGGAGGGCGACACGGCAAACTGCCAGGCCTTGGCCCCGCCCACCGAGTCGTTGTAGACCACCGTGGCGGGCGTGCCGTTGGCCGTGCCATTGGCCGTGGCAAAGCTCTGGGCCAGCGCAGCCCCCGTGGCGGGCACCACGTCGCCCGTGGCATTGGCGGCCGCAAAGCTGGTGCGGCACAGGTTGGCATCCACTCCGAAGCGGCCATAGGCCATGGTGTACATGGCCGACAGGATGGGGCCGTTGCCCAGCGCGTAGTGGGCGTTGTGCATGCGGTCGTGGTCGCGCGTCCAGCCGTACAGGCGCAGCTTGCTCAGCGCATTGGCGGCGCGGTCGGCCGTGGTGGCGCCGATGACCAGGCCCTTGGCGGCCAGGCTGGTGCAGCGTGCCTCGGCACGCGCCGTCATGGCGGTGAGGCCTATGTAGTTGAAGATGGATGTCTCGGTCAGCGCCGCATCGGGCGCCAGCGCCGCGCAGGGCTGGTAGATGTTGCCGTAGGTGGTGTACTCGGCCAGCGTGCGGCCCGGGTTGGGCATGGTCGCATTGCCCACGGCAATCGTGTAGCCCTGGCGCGTAGGCATCTCGGTCACGGGTTCGGAGGCCACCACGCCGTCGATCAGGCCGTCCGCATCCAGCTCGGCCGCACGCAGCACGGCCGCGCCGCCGTTGGAGGCCGAGCCCGCCAGTACCAGCGTGTTGTCCTTGCCGAAGGGCACGGGGTCCTGCGTGGTGCCATAGCGGGCATTGAGCACGTACAGCGCATAGCGGGCCGCGGCCAGCGTGTCGTTGCCCCAGTCCTTTTCAGGGTTCTGCTGGGAATGCGCGTGCTTGATGGCAATGCGGTTGGGAAACGCCGCGTTGTAGGCGGCGCGCGCCGCATCGGTCAGCCGTGCGGCAAAGAAGGACAGGCTGCCCGCATCCGTGCGCGTGGCGCGCGTGCCGTCCAGCTTGTTGACGGTGTCGTCGCTCAGGTTGTGCAGGCCCACGCCCTTGCCCGCATCGGTCAGCGCCACGGCGCAGCCCTTCTTGAGGCCCCACTCGCCCGCCGTGCCGATGGCGCCATACACGCCGCGCGAGCCCGAGGACGGGCCCAGCACGATGCAGGGCCGGTTGCGGTCAAAGCTGTCCGGCACCTGCACGGCCACCATGGTCTGCTTGCGGCCCGTGCCGTCGTCCAGCACGGCCAGGTACTCGCGCCCGGGGATCAGCCCTTCGCCCGCAGTCACCTGCCCGTCTGCCGTGATGTTGGGGCCGTACAGCGTGCCGTAGCCGCCGCCCGCCGTGGGGTCCAGGATGCCCCGGTAGTTGGAGTACAGCGCATTGCGCCGAAGCTCCGCCGCCGTGGGATTGGCCGGGTCCGCGTACAGGGGCGCGGCTGCGGCGCCCAGGCCCGTCTTGCCCAGGCCGCCCGTCAGCAAGTCCTGCGTGGCTGCCGTGGCACCCGTGCCGGTGGCCGTGGCCGGATACACCGTGGCGCCCAGCTCGGTAAAGCCCTTGGGCAGGTCGTTGCTGGGCTCACGCTCGCCGCTGCCGCAGGCCGCCAGCGCGGCCGCCGCCAGCGCCGTGACGGCCCAGCGCCACGGGGTTGCAGGAATCGACGACACCATCTCTTCACGCTTCAACATGCCCATCTCCTTGTGGTAGTTCTCTGATGCACGAATGCGCCAGGGGCCCTGGTCAGGCTCCGGCGCGGGAAGAACGCAGACGCCCCACGACGCCCGTGGGGAAATAGTAGACCGACAACACAAACAGCACGCCCAGCCACAGCAGCCAGCGGTCGGGCGACAGCAGCGCGGCCAGCCAGGGCAGGCTGTGCGCGGCCTCGCTGGCCACGCGCAGCAGGTCCTGCAGATAGCTCTGGGCGATGAGGAACAGCACCGAGCCGATCGCCGCGCCATAGATGGTGCCCATGCCGCCGATCACCACGATCAGCAGGCAGTCCATCATGATCTCGAACGACAGCGAGGTATCTGGCCCGTTATAGCGCAGCCACAGCGCCAGCATGGCACCGGCCACACAGGCGAACAGGGCCGACAGCACGCTGGACAGGGTGCGGTACACCACCACGCGGTAGCCGATGGCCTCGGCACGGAACTCGTTCTCGCGGATGGCCTGCAGCACGCGGCCGAACGGGGAATTGACGATGCGCAGCAGCGCCAGCACCAGCGCCACGGCCAGCACGAACAGCAGGTAGTAGGTGATGATGCGCCCGTCGATCAGCACGCCCAGCACCTCGTTCTCGAACGGCTCGAAGCTGGGCGACAGCCACTCGGGCAGCTTGAAGCTCAGCCCGTCCTCCCCGCCCGTCCATTCCGACAGTTGGGAGGCCAGCGTCTGGAACGCCGCCGCCACGGCCAGCGTGATCATGGCAAAGAAGATGGCCCGCACGCGCAGCGAGAACAGGCCGATGGCCAGCGACAGCAGCAGCGACACCAGCAGCGCCGCGCCCAGGCCCAGCGCCAGCGCGCCCCAGCCCGCGCCCATGCGCGACGATGCAATCGCCACGCCATAGGCGCCAATGCCGAAGAACATGGTGTGCGCAAAGCTCACGATGCCGGTGTAGCCCAGCAGCAGATCGAAGCTGGCCACCAGCACCACGAAGATCAGCACCTTGGCCGCCACGTTCAGCGCCTTCACGCCAGGGAACACGAACGGCGCCGCCGCCAGCCCCAGGAAGATCAACAGCAGCAGCACCGCCAGCACGCGGCTGCGCGGCAGGTCGCCGGAAAGCAATCGGTTGAGCATGTCGATCACTCCTTCAGCGGTTGGCCACGGGATAGACGCCCTGCGGGCGCCACAGCAGGATGGCCATCATCAGCGCGATGTTGGAGAACAGCGCCACCTTGGGCACCAGGAACCCCGTGTAGTTGGCCATCAGCCCCACCAGCAGCGCGCCGATCAGCGCCCCGCCCGTGCTGCCCAGCCCGCCGATGATGATCACGATGAAGATCAGCACATTCACCTGCGCGCCCATCTGCGGCACCACGCTCTGCTGGTACATGCCCCACATCACCCCGCCCAGCCCGGCCAGGGCCGAGCCCGCCACGAACACGCCCACGAACAGGCGGCGCACGCGGTAGCCCAGGGCCTCCACCATCTCGCGGTCCTGCACGCCCGCGCGGATCAGCAGGCCGATCTTGGTGCGCGACAGCGTCCAGGCCAGCAGCGCAAACACCGCCAGCCCCACCAGCACGGCCACCACGCGGTACTTTTCCACGGCGGCATCGCCCAGCAGCCAGGCGCCCTTCATGCCCTGGGGCAGCGGCAGCGGAATCTGCTGCGGGCCCCAGATGAGCTTGATCAGCTCCTCGCCGATGATCATGCCGCCCATGGTGATCAGGATCTGCTTGAGATGCTGGCCGTACACGGGCCGCACGATGAAGCGCTCGAACGCCAGCCCGATGGCACCCGCCACCAGCATGGCCACCACCATGGCCGGCAGCACGGCCAGCAGGTTGCGCCACAGCTGGTCCGACCCCGTCCAGTCGCCCATGGCGCCCAGCACGCTGGTGGCCACGAAGGCACCCAGCGCGATGAACACGCCGTGGCCGAAGTTCAGCACATCCATCAGCCCGAACACCAGCGTCAGCCCCGAGGCGATGATGAACACGATCATCCCCATGGCCAGCCCCGCCACCGTCAGCGTCAGCCAGGTCGAGCCCGAGCCCACCAGCGGCAGCGCCACCAGGGCCAGCACGGGCACCAGCAGCAGCGGCTTGAAATCCACATCCAGCCTGTTCAGCTTGTTCATAGCGAAAGCCCCAGCAGCGACTGCTGCAACGCCGCGTCTGCCGAGAACTCGGCCATGCCGCCCGCGTGCACCACGCGGCCGTTGTCCATCACCGCCACGCGGTCGCCCAGGCGGCGGGCAAAGCCCAGGTTCTGCTCCACCAGCACAATCGTCGTGCCGCCCGCCTTGAGCTGGGCGAAGGCCGCGATCATGTTCTCGATGATGGCCGGTGCCAGGCCCTTGCTGGGCTCGTCCACGATCAGCAGGTCGCGCGGCTCCACGATGGCGCGCGCCACCGCCACCATCTGCTTTTGCCCGCCCGACAGCTTGCCGGCCGGGTGGTTCCAGAACTTCTCAACGGCCGGGAACATGCCGAAGATCCACTGCAGCCGCTGCGCGTCCATGCGGTCGGCGCGCGAGGCGCCGCGCGCGGCCAGCAGCAGGTTTTCCTGCACCGTCAGGTCCGCGAAGATGCCCATGTTCTCGGGCACATAGGCAATGTTCAGCCGCGCAATCGCCGGCGTGGGCAGGGCCGTGATGTCGGCCCCGCCAAAGGCGATGCGCCCCTGGCTGGCCCGCCACAGGCCCATGATGGTGCGCAGCGTGGTCGTCTTGCCCGCGCCGTTGCGCCCCAGCAGCATGGTCAGCTGCCCGCGCGGCACGGCCAGGTCCACGCCATGCAGGATGTGATAGGCCCCGATATGCGTGTGCACGCCCGACAGTTCGAGCAGGTTGGGGTTTGGGTTGAGGTTGGCGGCAGCGCTCATGCGGCCTCCTTCACGGCGCCCTGCTCCGGCACCACACCCAGGTAGGCCTGCTGCACCACAGGCGAGGCAATGACCTCGGCCGGCGGCCCATCGGCCACCAGCGTGCCATTGGTCAGCACGATGATGCGGTCGGCCAGCTCGCGCACCACATCCATCTTGTGCTCCACCAGCAGGATGATCTTGCTGCGGTCCTGCTTGAGCTTGCGTATCAGGTCCAGGATCACCGGCGCCTCGTCATGGCTCATGCCCGCCGTGGGCTCGTCGAACATATAGACCTGGGGTTCCAGCGCCATCAGCAAGGCCACCTCCAGCTTGCGCTGGTCGCCATGCGGCAGCGCGGCCACGGCCTCGTCGCGCCGGGCGGACAGGGCCACCTGGTCAAGGATGTGCAGCGCCCGCTGCGTCAATGCCCGGTGGTCGCTCCAGATGCTCCACAGGTTCAGGCCGCGCCAGTGCGGCCCCTCGTCGCGCGCCTGCACGGCCAGGCGCACGTTCTCCAGCACGCTCAGGTGCGGGAACAGATTGGTGAGCTGGAACGCTCGCCCCAGCCCGGCCCGCGTGCGCGCCGAAGGGGCCAGCCCTGTCAGCTCGCGCCCGCCCAGCAGCACGCGCCCGGCCGTGGCCTTGAGCTGCCCCGAGATCAGGTTGAAATACGTGGTCTTGCCCGCCCCGTTGGGGCCCACGATGGCCGTCAGCGTGCCCGGCTCGAAAGCGCAGCTCACGCCGTTGACGGCCACATGGCCCCCGAAGCGGATGGTCAGATCCTCTGTGCGCAGCATTGCTCAGCGGCCGTTGCGGATGGGAACCTGCATCTCCTCGGGCTTGATCTCGCGCACCAGCTCGGGCACGCCCCAGGCCAGCGCCGGGTCCACGCGGATCTTGAAGTGGTACATGCTCTGCAGGGCCTGGTGGTCTTCCTTGCGGAAGGTCATCTGGCCCTTGGGCGTGTCGAAGCTCATGCCCTCCATGGCCTTGATCAGCGTGTTGGTCTTGGTGTCTCCACCTGTCTTCTTGAGCGCCGTCACGATGGCCATGGCCGCAGAGAAACCGCCCGCCGTGAAGAAATCCGGCGGCGTCTTGTACTGCTTGTAGTGCATGGACACCAGCGCCTCGTTCACCGGGTTCTTGGGAATGCCGTAGTAGTAGTACGTGGCGCCCTCCATGCCCGGCAGATTCTTGTAGGCCGCCATGGCGGGCAGGATGTTGCCGCCCGTGGCGATCTCGATGCCGTAGCGCTTGAGATCCATGTCCGCGATCTTGAACGGATTGCCCGCCCCGGCCCACACGATCCAGATGATCTTCCTGCCCGGCTGGTCCTTGAGCTTGTCGATCAGCCGCTGCGCCCCGGCCGTGAAATCCGTGGTGGCGGCGGGCAGGTACTCCTCATGCGCCAGCTTGCCCTTCTTGATGGCGTCCTTGAAGGCCTTCACCCCGTCGCGGCCGAAGGCGTTGTCCTGGGCCAGCGTGGCAATCGTCACGCCCGCCCTGTCGATGGCCACCGCATTGCTGATGGCGTCCTGGCTGGAGTTGCGGCCCGTGCGGAAGATGTACTTGTTCCACTTGTCGCCCGTGATCGAATCGGCCACGGCCGGCTCCACCAGCAAAATCTTCTTGTACTCCTCGGCCACCGGCAGCATGGCCAGCGCCACGCCGGACGACGTGGGCCCCACGGCCAGATCGGCCTTGTCATCGGAATACGCCGTGGCCAGCAGGCTCTTGCCCAGGTCGGGCTTGCCCTGGTCGTCCTTCTCGATCACCACCAGCTTTTTGCCATTCACCGCCATGCTGCCGCCCGTGGCGTACTCCAGCCCCATCAGCAGCCCGGCCTGGGTCTGCTTGCCATAGGCCTCCAGCGCGCCGGTCTTGCTGTAGACGTGGGCAATGCGGATCTCGCCCTGCTGGGCCAGTGCAGCAGGAGCTGCAGCGGCCATGGCGGCGAGTGCGATGGTGCAATGGAGGAAGCGGCGGCGGTGCATGGTTTGTCTCCTTTGGGTTTTGCGGCTTGATGGCCTGGCTGGGCCTGCCGTTTTGCAAGGGGACCATGCATGCTTTGTGCCAGGCACGCCCAGGCGGCACCCAGGCGGCACCAAGACAGGGACGGCCTTGTGCCCCCCGGGGCCAGGCCGCCCGTGCCAGGGCCGAAAGTGTCTGGCTATTGGACAGATTCAGTGTCTTTTTCCAAGACAGCTGCCTGAATCCGATACAGGGCAAACCATGAATTCCTGGGATGTTCCCCTGCGCCTGGCCCACCATCACGTCCTGGCCGGCCAGCAGCTTCATGAGTTCAGGAGGCCCATGGGCGTGGGGAGAAAACCGTTGTTTTCTTCAGGCAACAGCCGCTGATTCGGCCAGATGGGGCATGGTGCGCTGCCTCAGCTCGACCAGCGGCAATGCCCGCTGAACCGCCAGCGCGGCCCGCTGTAGCAGTGCCTCGTCGTGCAGGCGGTAGTCCAAGAAATCCTTGTCGGTCGCGTAGACACCCAGTGGCAGGGTGCGTGCCTGGAAGAAGCTGAACAGCGGCCGCAACTGGTGGTCGATCACCAGGGCATGGCGCTCGCTTCCACCGGTGGCCGCCAGCAGCACGAGTTTGTCGATCAAGGCGTCCTGGTGGACGAAGTCGAAGAAGTGCTTGAACAGTCCGGTATAGGCGCCGCGAAAGACCGGTGTGGCCA
The DNA here is from genome assembly GCF_050907895.1 of Delftia sp. 11MD. NCBI lineage: Bacteria > Pseudomonadati > Pseudomonadota > Betaproteobacteria > Burkholderiales > Comamonadaceae > Delftia > Delftia sp. 11MD. The sequence goes on from NZ_CP194333.1 coordinate 4,511,610, forward strand.
CCACCAGCACATCCGCCTCCTCCACCGCCGCAAGCTCCCGCTCCACCGTCTCGGGCAACTGCGGGCGCCACACCGCGCCGGCAAGCTGCGGCGCGAGCTGGCCCAGTTCCACCAGGCGTTGTTCGCACGGAACTTCGTCGGCGATCAGATCAGACAGATGCTCTGCCAGGGCGGCAGACTTGGAGGGGCGCTGCAGTCCGCCGGATACGGCGACCAGACGAAGTGGACGTGTCATTGCTGCTCTCACGCAAGATGGCCGGGGTTCAACGCGGGAGCCGGTTGTGGCGACCATGCGGTCCGAGGTGAAGTGATGGCCATGACTGCTTCCCAAAATGCAAACGAACAATGGGAGCGGATGATATGGAGCCAAATCAATGAAGTAAAATGGTTTTATATCACAATTACATGATTAAAACTCATATAAAGCCTTAAACCTGCCCCGTCGGTGCTGTTCGGGGGAGCATCCGGGTCACAAGCGAGGCGGGCATCTGCATCGCGCACAAGCGGGCCGTTGCCGAACCGGCATTCCCGCTCAGCGGCCCGCTTCCTGGGCCTGCACCAGACACTCCCGCAACGCCTGCGCCACAGGCCCGAGCATGCGATCGCGCCGCTGCAGCAGGCCCAGCGTGCGCCACACATCGGGCGCGGTCAGCGGCACGCCGCAGACCTGGGCATGGTCCTGGCGCAGGGCCAGCTGGGGCACGGCGGCCAGGCCCAGGCCCGCTTCCACCAGGGCCAGGGCGCCCGTGACGTGGTTGCATTCGTGCCAGGCCACGGGCTGCTCTGGCAGGCCGGCCATGACCTGGTCCAGCAGCAGGCGGTTGCCGCTTTGGTGGGAGACGGACACCAGGCGCTTGCCCGCCAGCTCGGCCCATTCCACCTGGCTGCGCCCGGCCCAGGCATGGCTGCGCGGCATGGCCAGCACATAGCGCTCGCGCGTGAGCGCCTCAAAGCGCAGCGACGGCTCCTGGCTGCCCGTGAAGCTCAGGCCGAAATCCGCCTCCCCGCGCAGCACGGCCTCCACCACCTGGTGCGCGCTCTCGTCGATGACGTGCACCTGCACATCGGGCTGCTCCACGGCAAAGGATTTCAGCACCGGGGGCAGCAGATTGGTGGCCACCGAAGGCACGCAGGCAACCGTCACGCGGCCACGGCGCAGCTTGACCTGGTCATCCACGCGCTGCACGGCCTCGTCCAGGCCGGCCAGGGCCCGGCGCGCCTCCTGCAGGAATTCATGGCCTACCTCGGTCAGCTTCACTTGCCGCGTGGTGCGCTCCAGCAGCCGCACGCCCAGCACCGACTCCAGGCGCTCCACGCGCCGGCTCAAGGCAGGCGGCGACAGGAAAAGCGCTTCTGCGGCCAGGCGAAAACTGGCCTTCTCGGCCGTGGTCACGAAGGCGATCAGCTCCCCCATGTCGAATTTGATGCGCTGCATGCAACAGTCCCTCCAAAAGTTGCAATTCACAGAATAACAGCCCCTGCATAGGATGGCGCCCTTGATAACGCTGCCCCCTGCGGGCAGGCAAGACCAACAAACGGAGACGACATGCACCAACGCAGACTGATCGCGGGCGGCGCCCTGGCCGCCCTTCTTTCCCTGGCCGTGGGCACCGCCCAGGCCCAGGACTTCCCCCCCAAGAAACCCGTGGTCATGGTGGTCGGCTTTGCTGCAGGCGGCTCGGCCGACATCGCCGCGCGCATCATCGCCAAGAAGCTGGGCGAGAACATCGGCCAGAGCGTGGTCGTGGAAAACAAGCCCGGCGCGGGCGGCAACCTGGCCCACACGCAGGTGGCCAATGGCCCGTCCGACGGCTCGGTGCTGCTCTTCGGCTCCATCGGCCCGCTGGCCATTGCGCCGCACTTCATGAAGATCGGCTACGACCCGCTCAAGGACCTGGCCCCCATCACCATGGGCGTGAACTTTCCCAACGTGCTCGTCGTGCCGGCCGCCACGGGCATCAAGACCCTGGGCGAATACGTGGCCAAGGCCAAGCGCGAACCCGGCAAGCTGGACTTCGCCTCCACCGGCCCCGGCTCCGCATCGCACCTGGCCGGTGAACTGCTCAACGATGTCGCCAAGATCGACACCCTGCACGTGCCCTACAAAGGCGGTGCGCCCGCCCTGCAGGACGTGCTGGGCAACCGCGTGACCTCCTTCTACGCAGCCCCGCCCACGGCCCTGCCCCACATCGAATCGGGCAAGCTCATCCCGCTGGCCACCACGGGCCTCACGCGCCCGGCCTACCTGCCCAACGTGCCCACCGTGGCCGAAAGCTTCCCCGGCTTCAACGCCACCAACTGGTACGCCTTCGTGGCATCCGCCAAGACGCCCAAGCCCTTGCTGGACCGCTGGAACACCGAACTGGTCAAGGTGCTGAACACCCCCGAAGTGCGCGACAACCTGCTCAAGCACGGCCAGACCGCCGCCCCGGGCACCCGCGAGGAACTGGGCCAGTTCATTGGCGCCGAGCACGCCAAGTGGGGCCGCATCATCCGCGAGCGAAAAATCACCGCCGATTGATTCCCTCGGCAGCCGTTAGCCGTTCCCCAACCATAAAAAACCAGGAGACAAACCATGACCGCCATCCGTTCCACCCCCCTGCAGTCCTCCGTGCCATCCACCCTGCGCCGCCGCACCCTGGGCGCGCTGCTGGGCGGCGCCCTCAGCCTGGGCCTGGCCCTGGGCGCTGCCGCGCCCTCTACCGCCGCCGCAGATGAAATCCGCGTGGTCACCTCGGGCGGCTTCTCTGCCGCCTACGACCAGCTGATACCCCTGTACGAGCAGGCCACGGGCCACAAGGTCGTCACCTCGCGCGGCGCCTCCATGGGCAATGCGCAGGACTCCATTCCCAGCCGGCTGGCGCGGGGCGAGCAGTTCGACGTGGTCATCCTCGCCGACTCGGCCCTGGACAACCTGGCAGCGCAAGGCAAGGTGGAAGCGGGCAGCCGCGTGGACCTGGCGCGCTCCATGATCGGCATGAGCGTGCGCAAGGGCACGCCCAAGCCCGACATCAGCACCGTGGACGCACTCAGGCAGACCCTGCTGGATGCCAAGACCATTGCCTACTCGGCCAGCGCCAGCGGCACCTATCTGGCCAACGAACTGTTCCCGCGCCTGGGCGTGGCCGAGCAGATGAAGGGCAAGGCCACCCGCATCCTCAGCGAGCGCGTGGGCGCCGTGGTGCTGCGTGGCGATGCGGACATCGGCTTCCAGCAGGTCAGCGAACTGCTGCCGTTCAAGGAGCTGGAATTCGTCGGCCCCCTGCCCGATGAAGTGCAGCAGCGTGTGTTCTTCTCCGCAGGCGTGGCCACCGGCGCCAAGAGCCCTGGCACGGCGCGACATTTGATCCGCTTCCTGGCAGCCCCCGCCGCCGCGCCCATCGTGCGCAGCACCGGCATGGAGCCGGCGGCCAAGCCCTGACGGCAGGCCCCTGAGCCCTCAAGGCCCTCAAGGCACTCCAGCCCCTCGACACAGAGGGGGCCTTCACCCCTCCCCGGTTCGACCTCCATTCAGCGGCGCTGCAACGGCACTGCTGCGGCATGCCGCTGCCCAGCCCTATCACCCTCGCCACACCCATGAACACCAAAACCCTGGTGCTGATCACCCTCGCCGCCGCACCGCTGTCGGCCCTTGCGCAATCCAGCATCACGCTCTACGGCATTGCCGATACCGGCGTGCGCTACACCAGCGGCCTCACCGCTGCCAACGCGGCCAGCAACACCTCGGGCGCCGCGCTGTCCAGCGGCGTCAACACCACCAGCCGCTTCGGGTTTCGGGGCCGCGAAGACCTGGGCGACGGCATGTACGCCCTGTTCAACCTGGAAACCGGCCTGAACCTGGACACCGGCACCACCGCCAACTCCAGCAAATTCTTCGACCGCGCAGCCATCGTGGGCCTGGGCGGCGGCTGGGGCCAGGTCACGGCGGGCCGCCAGACCAACCTGCTGGCAGATGCCATCAGCCCCGTGGACCCCGTGGGCATGCGCTTCGCCGCCTTCAACCCCAACATCGCCACCGCTGCGCTCAGCAGCCACGGCCTGGGCGTGGAATACGGCAGCGCGGGCGCCACCACCGGCTCGTACCGGCTGGACAACTCGGTCAAGTACACCGGCCGCTTCGGCGGCCTCACCGCCCGCGCCATGTACAGCTTTGGCGAGACGGCGCAAGGCGGCTCCGCCCGCTCATCGGCCGGCGCGGGCCTGGCCTATGGCACGAAGACATGGACCGTCTCCGGCGCCTACCAGCGCTTCAAGACCGCAGACCAGTGGGAGCTGAAAGCCGCCACCCTGGGCGCCTCCTACAAATGGGACAAGCTGCGCCTTGCGCTGAACACCGCGCGCAGCGACGGCCAGACCAACGCCACCACCAGCCGCACCGTGCAGCGCGTGCACTCGCTGGGCGCCACCTGGTCCGCCCGCAGCACGCTGGACCTGACCGCCGCCCTGTACCGCGTGGAACGCGAACGCAGCGGCCGCGCCGCAGACGGCTACACCCGCGCCCTGCTGTTTGCGGAATACAAGCTGTCACGCCGCAGCAAGCTGTATGCGGAACTGGACCGCACGCACTGGAGTGGAGGGTTTCAGGGCGGGCAGAACAAGGATGTGGCTACGGGGGTGACTGCGGGGTTGATGCATAGCTTCTGAGGGGAGCTGCGAGCACTCGCCCCATTGCCAACTCAGCCGCTCAGCTTTTTGAACGGCGTGTCGGAAGTGATCCAGCCCTTGCCTTGGGGGCAGATCACTTCCTTGTAACGCAGCTCCTTTTCAAAGCTCCACTGCTGGCCGAGTGCGCAAACGTCCCCTGCGTTGAGGACAAATGCCACCGTCTGCGGGTGGCCCTTTTTCAGCAGAACATCGACGCTTTGCGTCGCTTCCCACCGGCCATTTGGCGGCTGGCTGCAACCCAGAGTTGCCAGCAACGCCGTGATCGCTGCCCTTCGCAGTAGGTTTTTCATCAACTGCCCTTCTTGTAGTTGTGGCGCGAAGACTTTCGAGCGATGGCTTCAGGCTGATTGCGGTCGATCGACAGGTGGGCGTCGTACGCCTGCTCGCACCCCAACGGGACGTTCGCGGCCAGCGACCGGTCGCGGAAGTCGACGCGTCTCCAAAGTGGTTTCATAGCACGTTTGTCACACGGTCAAACAACCGCTCGAAGCGCGCTAGATCGTCTGGCTGCAAGGCTTCGGAGGTAAGCGCCGGCAGAGCAGCCTGCGCGACGCGATAGTGGTTGAAGCCACCGTCTTTCAACAACGCAATACCTTTTGTTTGAAGCCACTGATTGATGCGTTCCACCACGCGCGGATGAGCGCCAAGCTCGGCGGCTGTCAGCACAGTCCCCTTGAGTTCCTTTGCATAGGCCGTGTTGAAGGCGGTGACGTACAGGTCCGTCGGCAGCAGATCCTCAATATCAGCTTCACTCGGCTGGGGTTCGACGAACATCGAAAAGTCAAGCACGCGCTTACGCTCAATCAGCTTCTGCCGAATCAAGTCTTCCAATTTCTGGTGTGGCGTGGCGGCGCGGTCGTGCAGCACTACCAGCTTCAGCTTGTTCGAGCCGAGCAGCGCCACGAAGGTTGCCAGCTTGTCGAGACCACCGACTGGCACGAGGATCGCGTCACCAAGCCCTTGCTTACCGCTGGCTTCCAGCAGCGCATCCATGTGCTGTAAGAGGATCAAGTCAGCCGGGCCTTCGATCAGGATGTTCTTCTTGGCGATGAACAGGTTCTGAGCGATGGAGTAGCCAAGTGCAGCTTGCAACGGGAACACGCTTTCATCCGATGAGCCGGCTAGGTCACCAGAGACTTTGGTGCCCTCTTTGACTCTGTCCTCCACAACACGAACATCGTCCAGGCGGGTGCTGTCCACCATGAACGGCGAGTGTGTGGTGTAGATGATCTGGTGCTGTTCTGAAAGCTCGCGAATGTAAGCTAGGAAGTCCGCCTGCGCCAGCGCGTGCAGGTTAAGCCCCGGTTCGTCCAGAAGCAGCACCAGCGCGTCCTTAGTCGCTGCACGTGATTGAACCGCGTCGAACCAGACGAGAAAGCTGAAGAACCAGATGAAACCCTTGCTACGCTGGTCGAATGGCACCGTCACGCCATGCCGACGGTTCTTGATGCGAATGTAAAGGTTGACGCCATTGTTGTAGGGCGAGGCGTCCTTGACGTCGCTCTTCAGATCAAATTCGACGTCCAAGTCCTGGTTCTGCTTCCAGAACTCGAAGATCTTCTGCGTGATGTTCAGCCCGATTGCCTCAAGCTTGGCCTTCGCGGTCTCGTAGCCCTCATCGCTCATCAACTCCTGCAGCGTCGTCCCAGCGAGTTGGAGAAGACCCTGTGCAGTTTCGTCGGCGTCAGTTAGCTGCTCGGCGCTTTGGCGCTGCTGCAAAGAGGGCAAATTGATTTTTCCTTCGAGCAACTTGTAGTCATCGAAGTAGAGGAACTTCGGTTGAGCGGGTGACAGATAGGTCTTCCAGATGTGACCACCCACCAAGTCCCATCCGTTCGCCTTTATCGCGCGCGCGCGCCACTGCCCCGCAAAAGTGGCCAGCTTGCTGTCAGCCGGCAGGTCAAGCGCTTCGATCTTGTTCAGTACGTCAGTCAACGTCTCGGCGCCGGCGAAGACTTCGTCCTTGTGCTCTAGGTCACCTAGCGGCTTCTGCAAGGCTGCGAGCGCCGCATTCTGATCAATGGAAAATCCGATGGTGCGTGTATTGCCGAACGTTGTGTCACGCGTGAACGTGGTGCCAGCACTAACGATCTCTGCACCGCCAAAGACTTCCTTGTTGATCGTGTCGGCGAGCGACTTCTCGATTCGGAATGTCAACTGTGCGACCTTTTGGTAGTTCTTTGCCTCGTGTTGCGGACGATAGCGCACTAGGTCCTTACGCGGATAGTCGGCGACATAGTCATACGCAGTGTCGTCGAGTGGCAGCGCCTTATGCAGAGCTTCGAGGAATGCGGTCTTGCCGGATTCATTCTTGCCGACAAGAACCGTCACTGCATCAGCGATTTCAACCGGTGTGGAATCCTCGATCGACTTGTATTTCCACACCTGCGCTTTGACCAAAGTGAGCATTGATGTTTCCCTTTCCCTGCCGTCGAACGGCTTCTTCAACCATTGGCGAGTGGATCGGCCGCGACCAACCGACATACGATCCTAAGTCACTACTCTCGAGAGTAGCCTAGAGATCGCGGATGAGATAGCCCCCTGATTCCCCGGCCCCGTCCTATCGCTTATCTTTGAAGATAGGAACAAGACTGTGCATATGACTAGGCATACGGAGTCAATAGAGGTAGTCGTGAAGGACCAGCGCCGCAGGCACTGGTCTCTCGCAGAGAAGGCGGCGCTGGTGCGTCGAACCTACGAATTAGCCATGAACGTATCGCTCGTCGCTCGCCAGGAAGGCGTCTCGGCTGGACTGCTGCTCCAATGGCGCAAGCTCGAACGCCACAGTGCTTTGACTGCCGTCTCCGTTGGCGAGGCAGTCGTGCCGGAATACGGGCTGGCGGCTGCCCGCGCGGAAATCGCCAAGCTGCAGCGCGTGCTTGGCAAGAAAACCTTGGAGAACGAAATCCTCAAGGCAGCCGTGAAGTACGCCGCAGAAAAAAGCATGAGGGCCGTTTTGCGGTCTCACGCAGCGACCTTCGATGGTCTGGAAACATAGTGCGATTCGGGCCAGACCGTGACGGCAACATTCGCCAAGGACTGCTGCGACCGTGAGGTGATGGCTTGGCGCGCGTGGGAGGGCAAAGGGCTGCCAGGTGAGCCGGTGCACGAGATGCTCATCGAGGTCGTCGAGCGCCGCTTCGGCTCGGTCGAAGCGGTCCCGCAGGGCCAGGAGTTGGAGTTCCTTAGTGACAACGGCGGTACCTACATCGCCGCCGAAACGAGGGCACTGGCACGCGCGCTGGGCCTGAAGCCCATCAACACGCCCGTCTGCAGCCCACAGAGCAACGGCATGGCCGAGAGCTTCGTCAACACCGTCAAGCGCGACTATGTGGCGCGCCTGGACCGAAGTGACGCGCAGACGGTACTGGCGCAACTGCCAGCGGCCTTCGAGCACTTCAACGAGGTGCATCCGCATTCTTCGCTGAAAATGCGGTCGCCTCGGGAGTTCAGGCGACAACAGGCGGCAGACCAGGTGCCCTATTGCAAATAGGGCGAGGTCGGGAATACAGGGCCAACATCATGAAGGCACTTGCCTTGCTCGATTTTCTAAAGGCTAGATATCAACTGTTAGGCTCTCAAGCGATACGACGCGTGACATGAGGATCTTTAGATCAGCATTTGGAAAATGATCGAGCTCAGTTTGCAAGAAATTTATTATACTTGGAATATCGGAATCGGATCTAACAAAAATATACCTTATGTCTTGCGGGCTTGCTTTAATAATGCAATTTTCCTTCGTTAAAGAATTTGCTTTTTCATTAACATCTCTATCGTCGAAGCTAGATCTAGTGAAGTAAGCCTCGATGCTCTTATGCTTAGGAACGTATCTCCATTCTGACTCTTGATAAAAGTCTTTATTAACAGGCTTACCATCAACGACCATTGTACCGCTTGTTGGTTTTGAATGTGCAAGCAGATATCGCAAAGTTGTCTTCGCTAATTCGGTTTTCTCCTTCTCTCTAAACTCGTTTGATTGATCGTTGAGCTCTCGAAAAGAATCCACAATATGATTATTGCCAGCAGTATATAGAACTGGATTCAACCCATTTGCATGAGCCCACTGCCTTGTTACGCCAACTCCAAATCCCCCATAGAAATCAATATGCTCGGATATTCTTGATAAAGGAATGTCGCAGAAGCAGACCATTGGGTAGGCGATATAGTCAAACTCTTCATACCCAAGCCATTTAATATCTTCTAAACAATATCGTGGCCAGAAACCATTCTTCAAAATGAGTTTCAATTTTTCACTGCTTTTTGTAAAATGGAAAAGAGTGTTGGATTTTGGCTTCATAATACCTCTAACTAAACTAACATGACAGAAAATCACTCATCATTCTTGCAAGAAGAGTGAGCCCAGTCCAACCTTATTCTTGAACTGCCATGCGAGTTGCTGCCCCAGGCCTTGGGCATCAGGGTAGATGTGCCAGTGATCAATGCCGTACTTGAACAAGCGGCGGCGGAAGTCATCCACATTTGATCTCGGGATAAGGAAGCTTCTAATTCCTTTGGGATGAAATATCTTGGTCGGGTCAGGGTGGATAGTGAAAATTCCCCGTTGCGCGCGTATACGGTCAAATGCCAGCGGCGCTGTGAAACGACCGGATTGTTTAATTTCGAAGGGGCTAGTATTCCGATGGTCGACCTCATGGATGTAGCGGGAGTACTTGACCGCGTACAGCACTCGGTCTGAATCGGCGTCAGACTCTAGCGCGAAGTAGAGGGCGACCAATGGGCTCACTGACCAGTCCAGGAGGTGGATTCAACCGGTCAACGCAACACACTCATCAAACATTTCAGCAGGTGTTCTGAACCCCAGCGTCTTCCTGGGACGCTGGTTCAACTGCCTTGCAATCGCATCCAAGCTCTCCTGTGAGTAGCCCGACAGATCCAGGCCTTTGGGAAGGTACTGCCTGAGTAACCCGTTCGTGTTCTCGTTGGTGCCCCGTTGCCATGGATGGTGCGGGTCGCAGAAGTAGACCTGGATGTCGGTCGCCAACGTGAAGCGCTTGTGCCCCGCCATTTCCGAGCCGCGATCCCAGGTCAAGGAGCGGTAGAGCTCATGCGGCAGGCTCCTGGCATGTCTGGCTAGGGCCGCAGCCACGGTGTACGAGTCTTTGTCCACCAGCTTGACCAGCATCACATAGCGCGTGTGTCGCTCCACCAAGGTCGCGATCTGGCTATGAGCATCGCCGAACAGCAAGTCTCCTTCCCAATGCCCTGGCACGGCCCGATCTTCTATACAGGCCGGACGTTCGCTGATGGGGACGGCACCGACGATTCGGCCATGGATACTGGTCTTTTGCGTGTAGTGCCGTGAACGACGCATGCCTCTGGTGCGCCGCAAATGCTCCAGAAGCTCCTTCTTCAAAGCGCCCCGCGTCTGGACAAAGAGCGTGCGATAGATGGCTTCGTGGGACACCTGCATGCTCCTTTGCTCTGGGTAGGTCCGTTTGAGCCAACCGGCGATCTGCTCAGGCGACCATCGATGCTGCAGTTTGCCAGCCACGATCTGCGCCAGGGCTGGATTGCTCGCCAGCTTGCAAGGCTTGGGGCGGTGCGCACGCTCCCAGGCTGCTTCATCGGCGCGCGCAGCCCTGTAGCAACTCTTGCCACCGTTGCGGTGAAGCTCACGGCTGACAGTGGATGCAGCTCGCCCCAAGCGCGCGGCAACGCAGTGGATGGATTCGCCCGCAGCCAATGCCCGCGAGATCTCCTCGCGCTCAGCGAGAGTCAGTGCCAATCGTGATCGATGGCGCGCTGGCGGGCGGATTCCGCCGGTTGCGGCCAGGATGTTCTGAATGGAGGTATGTGGCCGATCGAACAGCTTGCCGATCTGGTGCAGGGTATCGCCCTTGCTCCAGCGATCCCACATCATCGCCTTCTGTGCTTCGGTGTAGTAGATCCGAGGTCGTTGCTTCATGGCCAGCACTCCTTGCGCCAGGTGCAGTCATTGTGTTGCATCGACCGGTTGAATTCACAAGCAACAACAGACTCAGAGCTTGGCCCCGACCCATATGGCTCGCCCTTGCACCAGACCCTCTGCCTTCCCAGCAATGACGATATCCGGGTGCTCGCTTTTATCAGCGTTGTCAGCCACGGCATGCCAAACATCGCCCACCCGCTGAAAGCGCCGCACAAGCATCTGCCCTTCCCACGCGAATGCATAGACGCTGCCACGGCGCGGCGTTCGATCCGCACGATTGAGCAAGAGCACAGCCCCGTCCCGAATCGTGGGCTCCATGCTGGTTCCGGTGACATGGACGATGCCCGCGTTCACCGGGCTGACGCCGATAGCACGTAGAAAATCGCGTCGGAACTGGAGAGCCCCGAGTTCCTCGACAAGATTGGTTTTTCGAGAGCGTTCGGGCGCGGCTTCAACATCCAGGCGGACGAGTTGGATGAAGTCCTCACCTTCCGCGACACGGCCTCGCAACAAGGTATCGACGTCCACACTGAAGTAGTCAGCAAACTTTTGCAGTGACTCCATTCGCACGCCGGTTTCCCCGGCAACGATGCGCTGCAAAGTGCCCTGCCCGATGTCGAATCCAGCATTCTTCATGTCACTACGCAGACGCCCGATCGCCTTGCCCTTGATCATCAGGGCAACGTTTTCGGCCAATGTTGCGTTCACGAAGCTGCGCATGGGCAGCATTCTTTGATCTTGCTATACCGATTTCGGTACGGTAGAGTTAGTGCAAATTCACTTGAATTCGCCAGTTTTGAAGAGCCAGCCTATGGCTCAACTTAAAACTTCTCATACCGCTTTCGGTGAAGCTGTCCAAACTCTGGATCAACTTGGCCGCACAAGCTTCAACTAGACGCAGACGCCTACATCCATGCACATCACCCACCACTTCACCCCTGGCCTGCGCTTCGCTGCGCGCTGGAAGTACGCCGCCCGCGCGCCATCGGGCCGGGCCTGTTGGTCGCGGCTGCCGCTGGGGCAGCCTGATGCGGGCAGGGCTGATCCGCATGGCGCCTGGTGGTGTGTGCGGCGCTGCGCTGCCGTGCTGCGGCGGGAGATGTGGCAGTCGGTGGATCTGCCTTCAGACATGCCCTTGCGGCCGGGGCCGGAAGATGTGGCGCTGGCTCTGCACGCGCTGATGCCGCGTTGGCAGGTGCAGCTCAGCGCAGGGGCCGGGCACATGTCCATGCAGTCCTGCACCCAGGCAGTGATGGCCGGGGGCGGAGCTGTGCTGCAACTGCAGTCAGAGGCGCTGCACCAGCGGCCGCAGAGCACGTTCTGGGCCTGGGTGATTGGCGTGGAGATGCATCAGAAGATGCGGCCCGCGCCGGTGAAGCCATGGCCCGCAAGCCGCGCGCCCCGCCCTGCCGCGCTGCTGACCATTCCCTTTGGCTGGAGCATGCCCTGGGCCTGCGGCTATGCGGCGCGGGTGCAGATGAACAGCGACGGGCGCTGCGATGTGGATGGCATTGACGGGCAGTGGCGCGAGTGCCGCTGCCTTGCCGCAATCACGTGGTCACCCGCGCAACGCGGCAATGCAGGGCCATTGACGGGGCCCGCACTGTGTTGAAGTCCACCACGACAAGGCTCCACATGGCTGAGACCGCGCACGTCACCCACCGCTTCACCCCTGGGCTGCGCTTTGACGGGCTGTGGACGTACGCGGCGCGCATGCCGTCTGGCCGTCGCTATTGGGCGCGACTGCCGGCAACCCGCGCAGGCGGCGTGGCTGCAGCAGATCCACAGCGCGCGTGGTGGTGCGTGCGCCAGTGCGTTGCGGTGCTCAATCGCATGCCCTGGCATTCCGTGCATCTGCCCCCGGGCCTGCCTGTGCAGCCGGAATGTGGCGATGTGGCATTGGCCCTGGGCGCAATGCTTGCGGACTGGAACGTCAAGGTGCTCGACGAGAGCACGGCACAGGCGCCGCTGCTGCGCAGCACCGATGCGCTGCTTGCCAATGGCTGCTCTTTGCTGCAGTTGCAGGCCGAAGATTTGAGTGTTGGCGCGCCACCCGTTTTCTGGGCCTGGGTGGTCGGCGTGGAAATGCATGAGAAGTTCAAGCGCGCCAAGCGCACTTCGGCCTTTGACGTGCCCGGGCGTCCTCGCGCCCTGCTGATCTGGCCCTTCGGCTCGAAATCTCCCCTGACAAGGAACCACGCCTTGAGGATGACGGTGGATGGCGAAGGGCTGTGCGGTGTGGATGGCATCGATGCGCGCCGGGGCCGGTACCGGTGCATCGGGGCCATTACCGTGGCGCAGTCGGACAACCACAGCGCCGGCAACGGCGGCCTTTCCGGATCCGAATAATGCAAAAGCCCGACGACGCACCAGAGCCATGTGAGCGGGAGGTTCCGCAGGAAGACATCCGTCTCGATCACCGCCTCATCTGCGGCCTGCGCTTTGATGAGCACTGGCAATACAGGAGACGCACGGAATCGGGCCACACCAGTTGGACACAGCTGCCGATGGCATCCGACCCCGTTGCCCCGGCCGACCCCTATGGCGTCTGGTGGTGCGTTCGCCGGTGCACCGTGGTGCTGGAGCAGCGAAGCTGGCTGTTCCTGCAGCTTCCCACTCACCTGCCCGCTGTTGCCGTCGTGCAGGAGATGGCGCAGATCCTCGATGTGCTGATGCCCGATTGCAACGTGCAGGCACATGCGCAATGCGCCGAGACACACTTGCTCTGCGCCCATGCGGTGGAGCAGGCAGGAAGTGCATTGCTGATGCTGGAGTCGCCGGAATGTGACGGCCCCAAGCCCGGCATTTTCTGGGCCTGGGTGGTGGGGTACGAGCCGCAACTGCCTTTGCCGTGCACCGAAGATTGCGTTGCACCCGACACGTGGCAGCCACTGGACATACAAGCCATGGCACCGCCCCAGGCCCTGCTGGTCCTGCCCTTCGACTGGACCATCCCCTGGTCCAGCGGATACCCCACCCGGATCCAGGTGCAAGCCGACGGGTCCTGCCATCTGCAAAATGCCGAGGGGCCATGGCACCCATGCCGTTGGCTTGGAACTGTCACGCTTGGAGCCAGGACCGCACCGGCCTGACGGTGGCACGCCTGCCGTCGCAATGCATAGCCCCACCAAGTCTGCCGTTCGCACCTTCATGTCTGGCCTGCGCTTCGATACGCAATGGCGGTATGCGGTCTGCACACCCTCGCGCAGGACGCGCTGGGCCACGCTGCCCGCAGTTCCCGATGCCCAGTGCCTGCCCGATCCGCTGGGCGCCTGGTGGTGTGCACGGCGGTGCGCTGCCGTGCTGCGACAACGGGCATGGCTGCAGGTGCAATTGCCGCTGCAGTTGACGCCACAGCCCGGCCCGCAGGAGCTGGCGCAGGTTCTGGCGTTGTTGCTGCCCGGCTGGAGAGCGCAGCTTGAGAATTTCCCCGCCCTCGCTCCGCTGCGCTGTGCCCAAGCCATGCAGCGGGGCGGCAGCGCCATGCTGCTGCTGGAAATGCCAGGTCATCGATTTCGCGACCCGGCAGTCTTCTGGATGTGGGTGATTGGGATGGAGCGATCACCGCAGCGCCTGCGCCCAGCCAAAAATCCCAAGGGACTGCAACCCAGCCCACCAGCGCAGCCGCTGCCCGAAGCCTTGCTGGCCATGCCTGCCCGCCGTTCAAAGCCCGGGGCTTCGCGCCACGTCACCCGTATCCAGATGGACGCCACAGGGCGCTGCATATCGGATGACGCCGCCTGGCCATTGGATGGATGCAGGTGGCTGGCCTGCATCACGCTGGAGCAGTTGGGCGGGAGTTGAGCTGTGGCCGCGGCAGCCAGGCGCCCTGCGCAGCACGCCTCAGGTCGGCGTATCCACGTCATCCCAGTCATTGCCCTCGAAGCGCACCAGCCAGTTCAGGGCGTGGTGGCGCTCCATGAGCACGTCGGCGTTCAGCCCCGCGGGCGCGGGCTGCTGCTGCACCTGCACCTGGGCCTGGCGCACGATCCAGTGCAGGCGGTAGTGCTGGTCCAGGGCGTCGAGGATTTCGCTGTCGGGCCGCATGCGCGCGGCATGCAGGGCGCCTTGCAAGTCGCTGGCCTGCAGCAGGACGCGCGAGGTGAGCGGCACGTCGCAGATGGCATCGGGGAACGGCAGCGTATCGACCAGGCCCAGCGCCCATTCCAGCAAGTACGCGGCTTCGTAGCGCCAGCCGAACTTGGCGATGGCCTCTTCGGAGGGCTGGGCAGCGGCCATGAAGTCGCGCTCGTTGGGGGTGAGCGCGGCCTGGGCGGCTGGCAGGCGCTGGAACAGCTGCTCGGGTGTGAGCGGTTCGCCACTGTTCATTGCTTCGTTCAGCGATTTGGCGCGCACGGCCACGGCCAGCAGGGCGAAGGCGCGTGCGGCGATCTCGTCGGGCGCGCGCATGCGCAGTTCGGGCTCGGAGATCAGCGGCGGCAGGCTGGCCGCTGGCATGAAGCCGCGCTGAGCCAGCGTCTGCTCGCTGCGCTGCTTGCGCTGCCAGGCCTGCTGCGGATAGGGCAGCGCGGCCTGTTCATCGGGCTCGGCGCCGTTGGCGGCCAGCAGGATGCGGCCCTGCGGGTCGCGGATGCTGCCATCCGCCAGAAATGCGATGGCGTTGGCGCGCTGCGCCCAGCCGGCAAAGGCATCGAGCTGCTCCGGCGCAACGCCCAGGCTCAGGTGCTGCTGCACGCGCTGGATATGGCGCATGGCGTGGTAGCGGTTGCGCGTCATCTGCCCATCGCCGCGCCCCAGCACATAGCCGACAAAGCCGGAAAGATGCGGTGCCAGTTCGGGGTCCGACAGATCGCGGCGCCCGGCCAGCGTGTGCGGAAAGTCAATCGCAGGAAGGTCCCAGACGGTGCAGTAGGCGTTGATGAGTACTTCGTCCTTTGCAGCATCCGCCTGGGGTTCCTGCTGCTGGCGCTGGTGTTGCTGGTGTTCCCGTGGGCGAGCGGGCTCGGGTGCAGGCTTGCTGAATGCGGTCTTGAGGCGGGTAAGGAGGTTTTTCATGTTCACGGACTGGGTTCCGGGATGGGCTCCGGGATGGGGAACAGCAGGAATCGCCCTGCCTCTTGGCCACGGTACAGCCTGCAGATGGCGGGTGACTCAGCCCCCCAGCTCCAGCACCGCCATGCGGTCATACAGCGTGGCCCGCGAGATGCCCAGCTGGCGCGCCGTGGCCAGCTTGTTGCCGCTGTTGGCGGCCAGGGTGGCGGTGATGGCCTTGCGCTCCAGCTCGGCCACCTGCTGGGCCAGGGGGCGCAGCAGGTCGGTGTCGGCGGGGCTGTTGTGGGCAGAGGACGGGGCGGGTGCAGTCTCTGGGCCGGGCGCGGGGGCGGCGGGTTCCACGCCGGATGAGCGCAGCACTTCGCGCAGTTGCTCTGCGTTGATGGCGGTGTCTTCGCTGCGCATGGCGGCCTGCTCCAGCACGTTGCGCAGCTCGCGGATGTTGCCGCGCCAGGTCTGGCCGGCCAGCAGGGCCAGGGCGTCGGGCAGCAGTTCGGGCGGGGGCATGTCGTTGCGCAGGGCCAGTTCTTCGGAGAGGACTTCGACCAGGGCCGGGATGTCGCGCCTGCGTTCGCGCAGCGGCGGCACGCGGATGGGCAGCACGTGCAGGCGGTAGAAGAGGTCTTCCCTGAAGCGGCCATCGCGCACCATCTGCGGCAGGTCGCGCGAGGTGGCTGCCACCACGCGCACGTCAAAGCGCACGAGCTGGTTGGAGCCCAGCGGTTCGATCTCGCCTTCCTGCAGCGCGCGCAGCAGCTTGGCCTGCAGGTTCAGGGGCATGTCGCCGATTTCGTCGAGGAACAGCGTGCCGCCGTCGGCCAGCCGGAATTTGCCGTCGCGCGGCTTGCGGTCGGCGCCGGTGAAGGCGCCGGGGGCAACGCCGAAGAATTCGGCCTCCAGCAAGGCGTCCGGCACGGCGGCGATGTTGACGGTGACGAAGGGGCCGCCGCTGCGGGCCGATGCGGCGTGGATGGCATGGGCCAGCAGTTCCTTGCCGGTGCCGGTCTCGCCCAGCAGCAGCACGGGGCTGAGCGACTGGGCCGCGCGGCGCGCCTGGCGCTTGACCTCCACGGCGGCCGGGCTGCTGCCGACAAAGCTGGCAAAGCTGTACTTGGCGCGGCGCTCGCCCTGCACGGCCACGCGCAGGCTGCGGTTGCGCTGGGCGGCCAGCTCGCGCCGGGCCTCGTCCAGGTCGCGCTGCAGAACGGCGAACTTGCTGATCAGGGGCTGCAGCGTGGTCTCCGGCTGGTCGAAGAGCACGATGCCGATGGCGCCGATGACCGCGCCCGCATCGTCCTTGAGCGGGATGCGGCTGACCACGAAGGTGCCGGCGCGGTTGGTGAGCAGGTCGATGAGCACGGGCTCGCCGGTTTCCAGCACGCGGCGCATGCGGGTGTTGGGAATGACGTCCTCGACCATGTGGCCCAGGAACTCATCCACCGAGGCCACGCCCAGGTCGGGCAGGAAGCGCTGGTAGCCCTCGTTGACCCAGACGATGCGCCCCGCCCTGTCGGCCAGGAACATGCCCTGGCTCATGGTGGAGAACAGCTGGAACATGGAGCGCGCTGCCAGCGCGAGGATGCCGTCGGCATCGAGCGGCAGGGGCTGGACCAGGGTGGGTGTGGGCGGCATGGATGGCATCCTAGCCGAGTCGCCCCTGCCAGGCTGCGGCACTCAGCCCTGCTCGATGGCGACCTGGGTGCAGATGGCGCAGCACATCTGCGCAGCCTGCTCGTTGGCGATGAAGTAGTAGATGCTGACGCCTTCGCGGCGCCGGCCCAGCACGCCGGCCTGGTACAGCGTGTTCAGGTGCTGGGACATGTTGGGCTGCGTGGTGGCGATGCTGGCGAGCAGCTCGGTCACGTTCTTCTCGCCATTGCACAACACGCTGATGATCTTCAGGCGCACGGGCGCCGCCATGGCACGGAACAACTCCGCAGCGCTCTCGAAAACGCTGTCGTCGCTCAGGTCCATGCTGTCATTGCGGCTGTCCATAGGCGTCTGTCATCCTGGTATACGGCGGGAGGGCAAGGGGGCTGGCATGCTTTGCCGCCCGACCGGGCTAGTTTATAGCCCGCAGGGCGGCAGCGCAGGCTCGGTGCGGCTTGATGGACGGCAAGCCGCCCTGTCATCGCTCAGAAATCAACCGTGGCCGACAGCATGAAGGTGCGCGGTGCGCCCAGCCCGAGGCTGGTCCACAGCGGCGTGGCCCAGTAGGCCTTGTTGGCCACGTTGGTGATGCTGCCGCGCAGCGTGAGCGGATGGCCGGCCGCCGTGGTCACGTAGCGCGCGCCGATGTCGAACACGGTGCGGCCCGGCACGGACAGCGAGTTGTCGGCATTGATGTACTGCCTGGAAGCCTTGGTGGCGTTGGCCGTCAGCGTCAGGCCCTGCACGGCGGGCAGGTCCCACTCCACGCCCAGCTTGCCCTGCAGCCTGGGCACGCCCGCCGCCAGCTTGCCCTGGTTCACGCCGCCTGCCGTGCGGGTGAGCTTGGGCTGTACGTAGGCAATGCCGCCCATCAGGCGCACGCCCGTGGCCACGTTGCCGAAGAAGCCCCATTCCACGCCCCGGTTGCGCTGCTCGCCGCCGAAGGAGAAGACGTTGGAGACGGGATCGGTGTAGCCGTTGGGCCGCTGGATCTCGTAGAGGCTGAAGGTGTGGGCGAAGTCGCCCAGGTCCAGCTTCAGGCCCAGCTCCTTTTGCCTGGATTTGTAGGGAGCAAACACTTCGCCCGCGTTGGCCGCCGTCATGGGTGCGGTGGCGCCCTGGCTCAGGCCTTCGATGTAGTTGGCGTAGACCGAGACACGCTCGCTGGCCTTCACCAGCAGCGCGGCGGCGGGCGTGGTGGCGCCTTCGTCATAGCGCGCGGTGCGCGCGCCCGTGGCCACGTTGAAGGTGTCGCTGAGCACCTGCTGGCGGCGCAGGCCCAGGGTGAGCTGCACGCGGTCCTGCGCAAAAGACAGGGTGTCGGCCACGCCGATGCTGGTCAGCCGCAGTTCGGTGCGCGAGATCGGGGGCGCGTTGAAGCTGGTGGCCGGGCCCCAGATGGGGTGGTAGATGTTGGTGATCCAGTCCTGGGCCAGCACGTTGCGGCGGCCGAACTGCTTGTCGGTATGCGTGTAGTAGGTGGCGTTGAGCGCCCACTGGTGGCCCACGCCAGCCGTGTTGAACTTGCCCTTGAGGCCGGCCTCGGCCGACTTCTTGTCCATCTCGAAGCCCAGGTCGGCCAGGTTGGTGCGGTAGTCGCCGGCCGTGTTGAAGACCTGGATCAGGTAGGCCCCCGTGGAACGGTACCGGGTCTTGCTGGTGCCCACGGCGGCATAGGCCGTGACGCGGTCGCCCAGGTCGAGTTCGCCGCGCACCATGGCGCCCTTGTCCTTGGTGTCGTAGAAGGCCCAGCTGGGGTTGAGCAGGGTGTCGGCCTTGGGCGGCCTGGGCACGGGCAGGCCTGCGGCCAGGTTGATGCCGCGGTTCAGGCCGTCGGTGCGGTCCTCGCTGCTGTACAGGTCGGCCGACAGGCGGGCACGGTCGCCGCGCCAGTCCAGGCCCAGCGAGGCCAGCCGGGTCTCTTTTTCCTGGTGGTTCACGGCGCCGTCGCCGTCGCGCAGCACACCGTTGAAGCGGATGCCGAACTGCTTGCGCTCGCCGAACCGCCGGCCCAGGTCGATGTGGGCGCCCAGCTGCGCATCCGACATGAAGGAGGTGGTCAGCCGCGTCAGCGGCTCGTCGCCCGCGCGCTTGGGCACGAGGTTGACCGTGCCGCCCACCGAGCCGCCGGGCGGCATGCCGTTGAGCAGGGCCGAGGGGCCCTTGAGCACGTCCACGCGCTCGAACATTTCTGGCGATGCGCGGTAGAACGGCGCCACGCCGAACAGCCCGCCAAACGTGACATCGCCGATGCTGGAGCTGAAGCCGCGAATGGAGTAGTTCTCGCTGATGATGCCGGTCATGCCCGTGCTGAACACGGTGGGGTCGGCGGCCGAGATCACGTCGGTGATGTCGCGGGCCTGGCGGTCGGCGATGAATTTCTCGGTGTAGCTGATGGTGTTGAAGGGCGTCTCCATAAAGTCCTTGTCGCCCAGCAGGCCCATGCGGCCGCCCGTGGAGACCTGGCCGCCGGCATAGGCTTCCGGCGCCTGCTGAGCCTGTGCGCGCACGGTGACGGCAGGCATGAGCACGCCGCCGTCCACGGGCGCTGCGGCGTTGCGGTCGCGGCCCAGGGTGTAGCTGCCGTTGGCTTCGCGCAGGGCGCGCAGGCCCTGGCCGCGCAGCAGCTCGGCAAAGCCTTCGGCCACGCTGTAGCTGCCCGACAGGCCTGCGCTGCTGCGGCCTTGCAGCAGGCTGGAATCCACCGTCAGCTCCACGCCGGCCGATGCGGCAAAGGCGTTGAGCGCCTGGCCCAGCGGGCCGGCCGGGATGCTGAAGGCGCGGCGGGCCTCGCCGGGTGCCGCCCCGGAGGCGGCTCCAGATGCGGCCCCCTGGGCAGCCGCCTGCGCCAGCGCGGACGGCATGGCCACGGCCAGGCCCCCCAGTGCCAGGCCCGCCATGCAGAGCATGTGCACGGCGATGGCCGTGTGCCTGCAGGCAAAGGCCGGGTGCGGCAGGGCGCGCGATGCGCCGTTGTGCGCGGGGCGGGATGGATGGCGTAGTGCCATGCGGGACTCCTTTCGATTCGGGTAGGCGTTGGGTGTTTCACCTTGTCTTCCGAACGAGAAAGCCAAACCCTCAATCGAGAATGCGATCAATTTGCAACCGCAGCGGCCACCGGACCTGCGCCTGCTGCAGGCGCATCGCCATAGCCCTTGAGCACGTCATCGACCATGAGCTTCACCGAGGTCACGCTGGCCGCCGTGACGTACCAGGCCTCGGAATCGACGAAGACCACGCGGTTGTTCTTCCAGGCGCTGGTCTGGCGCAGCAGCGGGTTGTCCATGCCGTCAGCATCCATGCCCGGGCGGCGCTGCATGATGGCCGTGCGGTCGATCACGTAGAGGATGTCCGGGTTGGCCTGCTGGATGAATTCGCTGGAGATGGGCTGGCCGTGCAGGTCGGCCTCGGCCGCCGTGCTGGCGGGCCTGACGCCCAGCGCGTTGAAGACAAAGCCGTAGCGCGACTGCGGCCCGAACGAGGTGAAGGCGCCGTTGTTGTGCATGACGATGAGGGCCGTCTCCTTGCGCCCTTCGGTGGCGCGCCGGGCCTGGGCCACCTTGTCGTCCATCTCGGCGGCCTTGGCGCGCGCCAGGTCCTGCTTGCCGAAGATGCGGCCCAGGGTGAGCAGGTGATCGCGCACGGTGTCCAGGTGCCGGGTGCCGCTGCTCCTGAAGTCCACGTCGAAATGCACGGTGGGCGCAAAGCCCGAAAGCTCCTGGTAGGCGCTGGCCTGGATGGGCGAGATCAGCACCAGGTCGGGCTTGAGCGCATGCACGCGCTCCAGGTTGGGCTGGACGATGGAGCCCAGGTCCTGCACGTTGGCATCGTCCTTGTACCGGGCCAGGAAGTGGGGCACGAAGTCCTTGGGCATGCCGGCAATGGGCACGCCGAGCTGGTCGAGGAAGTCGGCCTCGTTCATGTCCAGCGCGGCCACGCGCTGCGGCGGGCGCTCCACCACCGTCGTGCCCAGCTGGTGCTGCACGGTGACGGGCTTGAACTCGCCGGTGCCCGCCGCCTGCGGCGCTGCGGCCTGGGTCGTGGGTGTGGCGGGCCGGTCGCAGGCCGACAGGCAAAGCGCTGCCGCCAGCGCAAGCATGGGCGCGCGGTGGGGAATGCGGAAAAGATGGGTCATGGGCTTTCTCTCCTGAAAAATGGCATGCATTGCTTGACTGTTTTTTGGTGGCGCCGGTGCTCGGCTCAGGCCCGGCCGCGCCCGCGCACCATGAGTGCAAGGAAGTAGCTGCCGCATACCAGGTTGACGAGGATGCCCACCGAGGTGCGGTAGTTGAAGACATGCTCCACCGCCAGTTGCGCCGCGATGAAGATGGACACGGCCACGGCACAGCCCAGCGGCAGCGTGACCCGGTGGCGCGCCGTGCCCGCCAGCGCATAGCTGATGTGGGCCACGAAGATGCCCATGAAGGCCGTGGGCCCCAGCAGGCTGGTGGACACCGCCACCAGCGCGGCAATCAGCGCCAGCTGCAGGCGCAGCTGGCGCTGGTAGTGCACGCCCAGCGAGATGGCCTGCTCGCGCCCCAGGGCCAGCACGTCCAGCACGGGCAGGCTGCGCCGCACGATCACGCAGGCCACGGCCACGATCAGCGCCGACCACAGCAGCTGCGCGGGCCGGGCGCGGTTGAACGAGGTGTAGCTGTAGCCCTGCAGCACCGAGAATTCGCCCGGGCTGATGCGCAGCTGCACGAACTGCGTGAAGGTGCCTATCACCATGCCCAGCACCAGCCCCAGCAGCAGCAGGAAGTACACGTTGTCGCGGCCCCCGCCCAGCAGCCAGCGGTGCAGGGCCCAGGAGTAGCCCAGCATGCAGGCCACCGACAGCCAGAAGTTGCCGCTGGGGCCCAGCACCACCAGGCTTTGCACGCCCATGGCCAGCACCAGCAGCGCCTGCAGCAGCAGGTAGACCGCCTCATAACCCATGATGGCGGGGGTGAGGATGCGGTTGCCCGCAAGCGTCTGGAAGACGATGGACGACAGCGCAATGCAGATGCCGCCGATGACGATGGCCGACAGCCGCGTCAGCCGCCGTGCAATGACGTAGCCGAAGTCCAGCCCCGAGCCCAGCAGCACGAAGCAGGCCGCCAGCGCGACGGCAACCACGGCAGCCGCAATCCATGCGGTTGTCTGAGGCAAGGCCTTGCGCATCACGGCCTTCTGCGCAGGATGAGCACGAGAAAAAGCAAGCCGCCCACGCTGCCCGCCGTCAGGCCGATCGGCACCTCGAAGGGGTGCATGATCAGCCGGCCCACGATGTCGCAGGCCAGCAGCAGCGAGGCGCCGCTGAGCGCGACGATGGGCAGGGTGCGGCCCAGGTTCTCGCCGCATCGCATGGCCACCAGGTTGGGAATGACCAGGCCCACGAAGGGAATGGCGCCCACGGTGATGACCGTGGCCGAGACGGTGACCGCCACCAGCACCAGGCCCAGCGTGGCCAGCGCCGGATAGCTCAGCCCCAGGCTGGTGGCCATGCCCTCGCCCATGCCCAGCACGGTGAAGCGGTGCGCAAACGCATAGGTCAGCACCACGATGGGCACGATGAGGTAGATGATCTCGTAGTGGCCCTGCACGACGCGCGAGAAGTCGCCCAGCAGCCAGCCCTGCATGCTTTGCAGCAGGTTGTGGCGGAAGGCATGGAACTCGGCGATGGCGCTGAGCACGCTGCCGTACATCAGGCCGACCACAGGCACCAGCACCAGGTTGCGCAGGCGCATGCGGCGGATGATGGCCACGTACAGCAGGCTGGCGCCCAGGCAGAACACCAGCGCGAACACCATGCGCCAGGCCACGCCCCACGCGCCCGAGGTGAAGGCCGAGGCGGGCGCCACCGTCAGCGACACCAGAATGCCCAGCTTGGCCGCGTCCAGACCGCCGCAGGTAGCAGGCTCCACAAAGCGGTTCTGCACGATCTGCTGCAGCACGACGCCGCACACCGACAGCCCCACCCCCGTGAGCACCAGCGCTGCCAGGCGCGGCAGGCGGCTGGCCGTGAGGGTGAGCCAGGCATCGCCCGACAGCGACAGCAGCTGCCCCCATTCCACCTGCCGCGCGCCGGTGAGCACGGAGGCGCAGCACAGCGCGGCAAACGGCAGCAGCCACGGCGCCAGGCGCGGGACCTGCGTCCCTGTCGTTGGCTTCGCAGGCTCGCTCAACGGAGGTCCTCGCCCATGCCCGTGCCCGTGCCCGTGCCCGTGCCCGTGCCCGTGCCCGTGCCCGCTACCGTGCCCGTGCCCGCAATGCGCCAGCCCTTGGCGGCGCGCCGCCGCGCCAGAAAGCGCGCATACAGGCCTTGCGCCTGTGCCAGCTGCTGCGGCGTGCCCTGCTCGCTGACGCGGCCCTGGTCCAGCACGATGATCTGGTCGGCCATGGCCACTGTGGACAACTGGTGGGCAATCACGATCAGCGTGCGCCGGCCGCGCAGCCGCGCCAGCGCCTGGGCGATGGCGGCCTGGTTCTCGGCATCCAGCGCGGCCGTGGCCTCGTCGATCAGCAAAATGGGCGCATCCTTGATGAGCGCGCGGGCAATGGCGATGCGCTGGCGCTCGCCGCCCGACAGGCGCGCCCCGCCCTCGCCCACCGGCGTGTCCAGGCCCTGCGGCAGGCGCTCGATGATCTCGGCCACGCCGGCCTGGCGGGCGGCTTCCATCACCTCGGCATCGCTGGCCTGCGGGCGGCCCATGCGGATGTTGTCGGCAATGGAGCCCTGGAAAAGGTAGCTGTCCTGGAAGATCTGGCTGATCTGCCCGGCCAGCCGCTCGCCCGCGATCTGGCGCACGTCGATGCCGCCCACCAGAACGCTGCCCTGCTGCACATCGAAAAAGCGTGCGACCAGCCGCAGCACGGACGATTTGCCAGAGCCCGAGGCGCCCACCAGCGCCGTCATCGAGCCCGGCTCCACGCGCAGGCTCAGGCCGCGCAGCACCTCGGGCTGGCCCGGCGCGTAGCGGAACACCACATCGCGCAGCTCCACCGAGGCATCGCGCGGCGCCTGGGGCACGGCAGGCTCGGGCAGCGGCTGGACCGCGAGGATGTCGCGCACGGCATCGAGCTGCACGCGCGCGGCGCGCAGCGAGTCGGCGTAGCCGGCCACCTCCAGCAGCGGATCGACATGGCGGCAGGCCAGCAGCAGGGCCACGATCACGGGGATGGCGGCTTCCATTCCCATGCCCTGTGCTGCAACGCCGCCCAGGCGCTCGTCCAGCCACAGCGCGCCGGCCACCAGCAGGGCCGCAAACACGGCCTGCACGGCCCAGCCGTTGAGCACGCCCGACAGCGCCGCCAGGCGAATGGACTGCGCGCCCGATGCGCGCTGCCGGCCCAGTGCCTGCTCCAGCCAGCGCGTGCCGCCGCCTTCGCCATTGAAGGCGCGCAGCACGGACTGCGCCTGCGCAAACTCCACCATGCGCTGGCTGGCGCCGGCCATGCTGCGCTGCAGGCGCTCGTCGGCACGGCGACCCAGGTGCGCGGTGACCAGCAGCACGCCTGCCAGCAGCGGCAGCGCCAGCAGCGCAATCAGGCCCATGCGCCAGTCCATGGCACACAGCGCGGCCACCACGGTAACGGGCGCCACGGCGCCGCTGAACACGGGCGTGAACACATGGGCCGGCAGCTGGGCCACTTCCATCATTCCCTGCGAAACGACGTGGTTGAGCCGGGCCGTGTTCTCGGGCGTGAACCATCCCACGGGCAGGCGGGCCACATGGTCGCCAAGCCGGTGGCGCGCCACGCGCAGCACGGCGGCGCCCAGGCCCAGGCCGGCTTTTTCCACCTGGCGCTGCCAGGCCCAGCACAACACCACGCCCGCCAGCAGCACGGCCAGCCAGGCCGCCGCGCCGCGCGTATCGCCTGCCAGCAGGCGCGACAGCACGGGCACAAGAGCGGTGACAACCAGGCCGCTGAGCAGGCCATGCAGCACGGCCATGCAGGCATAGCGGCGGAAAAGCCGGGCGTCGTCGCCCAGCAGTTGCATCAGGGTCTTCAGCATGGGGGCAGCTCCGGGGCCAGGGCGGGGGTGGAAGGCAGGGATTGGGAGGGCTGTGACTCGTACCCGCCCAGCGCCCACAGCCGTGCGTAGCGTCCGCACAGCGCCAGCAGCTCGGCATGGCTGCCGCGCTCGCGGATGGCTCCGCCTTCCACCACCAGGATCTGGTCCGCATGCATGACGGTGTCCAGCCGGTGGGCGATGACCAGCAGGGTGCGTCCGGCGGCCAGGCGCGACAGGGCTTCCTGGATGGCAGCCTCGCTCTCGGCATCGGCAGCGGCCGTGGGTTCGTCCAGTACCAGCACGGGCGCGTCCAGCAGTACGGCGCGCGCAATGCTCAGGCGCTGCTGTTCGCCCCCGGACAACTGGGCGTCTTCGCCGATCACCGAGTCATAGCCGCGCGGCAGCGCCAGGATGCGTTCATGGATGTGGGCGGCGCGCGCCGCCTCTTCCACCTCCTGCGCGCTGGCCGAGGGCCGGCCCAGTGCGATGTTCTCGCGCACGCTGGCATGCACCAGGCGCACGTCCTGCAGCACAAAGGCCAGGTGGCGGTACAGCTGCCGGGTCTCGATCTGCCGCAGGTCCACCCCGCCCAGCGTGATGCGCCCTTCGTTCGGGTCGAAGAAACGCAGCAGCAGCCGGGCGAGCGTGGACTTGCCCGCGCCCGAGGCACCGACCACGGCGGTCACCGTGCCGGGCTTGAGCGTGAAATCCATGCCCTTGAGCACGTCATGCCCCGCCTCGTAGGCATGGCCCACGCCTTCGAAGCGGACTTCGCAGCCTTGGGGCAGCCTGCATTGATCGGCGGCCGGTTGCTCCAGCACGGGCGTGCGCAGCAGCGCCTGCACGCGCTGGGCAGCGCCCGTGGCGTGATTGAGCGCATGCAGGTTGAAGCTGAGCAGCTGCAGCGGCGCGCTGATGCCCGGCGCCACCAGGGCAAAGGGCAGCACGTCCACGGGCACCATCCAGCCCAGGGCCGTGAACAGCGTGCCAAAGGCCAGCACCACCCCCAGCACGGCCACGGGCGCGATCAGCGCATTGGCATTGGCGCGCGCCGACACCAGCGGACGCGCAAAGCCGAGGAAGGCATCGGTAAAGCCATCGACGGCCTCGCGGTAGCTGCCATGGGCTCGGCCGCTGGCGCCAAAGGCCTTGACCACGGGAATGCCGTGCACGAACTCCACCACCGCGTTGTTGATGCGCGCCAGTCCCGCGCCAAAGGCCGGCATGTGGGCACTGCTGGCCTGCATGGCATGGCGCATCACCAGAAAGAAGATGCCGAACGGCAGCGCCGAGACCAGGGCCATGCGCCAGTCCATGGCCACCAGGTAGACCGCAGAAGCGGCCACCGTGCCCGCGCCGCGCCCCACCGTGGTGTAGAAGTGCGCGGTCAGCTCGTGCAGGGTGGCCACGTCGTCCTGCATGGCCTGCTTGACCTGGCCCGAGGCCCGCTCGGTGAACCAGCCCAGCGGCACACGCGCCAGCCGCTGCATGGCCGACAGGCGCAGCCCGTGGGTGAGGCGGTTGTCGGCCAGATGGGCAACCAGCTCGCCCGCCGACACCAGGGCCATGCCCGCGAACAGGCAGACAAGGCACAGCGCGATGACGCGCCAGGCATCTGCCGCCACCATGCCGCCATCGGCCAGCGCCAGCCGCGCGATATGGGCGATGCCGGCCAGCGGCGCCAGCGCCAGCACGGCGCCCGCAAACGACAGCAGCGCGGCAAGAACAAGCTGCGCGCGGATGGGCTGCAGCGTCTGCGCAATGGGGCCGGGGCCGGCCTGGGCGTCATCGGCCTCGGGTGAGTGCATGGGTTCTCCTGGAAGGCATGGCGGATCAGAAAAGAACAGAAAACAAGGGCTCTTGCCTGTCTTCCGAACGAGAACGCCAAACCCTCAATCCCCAGGGGCAGAAAGTTGAATCAGCCGGTAACGGGTTCCGAGAGACGGGTAAGGCGCCGCGATGAAAGAAGCCTCAGCCCGCCGCCTGCACCGTGACCCAGTAGCGCGTGCGCGAGACCACCTGCACGGGCAGGCCCAGGGCCAGGTTGTGCAGGGCGCGGTCGGTGTCGCGCAACGAGAACACGCCCGTGACGCGCAGGCCGGCCACCTGCGGGTCGCAGCGCAGCAGGCCCGTGCGGTAGCGCGCCAGTTCGGCCACCAGCTCGCCCAGCGGCATGTTGTCGGCCACCAGCACGCCGCGCGCCCAGGCGGCGGCACTTTCCTGCGCAGGCACCGGAGCCCGGGCCTGCTCGCCAGTGAAGACGGCGCCCTGCCCCGCATCCACGCGCACCACCTGGCCCGGCGCCCTGGCAGGACGCACCTCCACCGCGCCCTCGAACACGGCCACGCGGGACTGCTCATCTTCCTGGCGCAGCGTGAAGCGCGTGCCCAGGGCCTGCACCGTGCCGTGGCGCGAGCGCACGCGCAGCGGGCGGGGTGTGCTTTGCGGATCGGGCGCGGTGGTGACGAGGATTTCGCCGGCGCGCAGCAGGATCAGGCGCTCGGCCTCGTCAAAGCGCAGGTCGATGGCCGAGGCCGAGGCCAGCACCACCTGCGTGCCATCCGGCAGCGTGATCTCTCGGACTTCACCGCGCGCCGTGCCATGGCTGGCGGCGGCGATTTGCCATGCATCGGTGCCGCGCACCACATGGGCAATGCCTCCGGCCGTGGCCATGAGGCCCAGCAACTGCATGGCACGGCGGCGGCCCCGGGGCGCCGGCGACGCAGCGGAGGTGTCCCCCAGCGTATGCCGCGCGATGCCGCCGGGCACGCTGCGCAGCTTGTCGTCAAAGGCCTGCAGCCGGCTCCAGGCCAGCTCGTGCCGCGGATGCTCGGCACGCCAGCGGGCGCAGGCGGCGCGGTCTTCATCGCTGGCGTCGTCAGCCCACAGCCGGGCCATCCATTCGGCGGCGCGCTGGACGATGGCCGGCTCCAGCGGCTCGCTGGCGGACGCAGTTGCGCAGGCGTCAGTGGATGCGGCTGACGCGGCCGATGCCGGAGATGAAGACATGCCGGCCACTCAGCACACGGCGCCGTGCAGCGCCTGGTAGCAGGCCAGCAGGCCGGCAGCGATGTATTTCTCCACCGAGGACACGGACACGCCCAGCTCGGCCGCGATATCTCGGTAGGCCATGCCGTCGAGCTTGCACAGCAGCAGGGCCTTGCGCGCCTTGGGCGGCAGGCCGTTCAGCGCGGCATCGATCTCCACCAGCGCCTCCAGCGCCAGGGCACGTGTTTCTTCGGAGGGCGCCATCTGCTCGGGCAGCAGGGCCAGCGCTTCAAGATAGGCCGCCTCCACGCGGCGGCGCCGGTACAGGTCGATCACCAGGCCGTTGGCGATCTGGGTGAGATGGCGGCGGTGCTCGTCGGCCGGCGGAACACGGCCGGTGCGCAGCAGTTGCAGGTAGACGTCGTGCGCCAGATCGGCCGCATCAAAGGCATTGCCCAGCTTGCGGCGCAGCAGGCCGCGCAGCCAGCCATGGTGATCGGTGTAGAGAATTTCGACTTGTTGCTGAAGCGCAAACTTGGCGGCGGCCACAGTACCCCTCCCTGTGCCCCAGGGCGCAGGCACGCCGGGGACGCATGACAAATGAGAACCATTTGCATTTTATATGGAAGCCAGCCCCCGCCGCCGCGACGCACTAGCGCTGCGGCAGGCCGGGCAGTATGGCGTTCAGGTCTACCGCGTTGGCCATGGCGCGGTTGCCTTCGTCGCCAGGATGCAGGTGGTCGCCCGAGTCGAAGCGCGCCGCCATGCGTGCCGGGTGGGCGCTGTCGCGCAGCACGGCGTCGAAGTCGATGACGGCATCGAAGGCGCCGCCCAACCGTATCCATGCATTCACCTGCCGCCGCAGGTCGTCCTTGCCGTCCTGGTAGTAGTCGTCCAGCGGCGTGCCTGGCAAGGCGCCCTCGAAAGGCGGCAAGGTGGCGCCGATCACGCGCAGGCCGTGGCTGCGCGCCCTGGCAACCAGCTGGCGATAGCCCTCCGCCATGTCCTGCAGCGTGGGGCGCTGCGCCCGCGGCGCAAAGGCCGTGCCGGGCCAGGAAATATCGTTGATGCCCAGCAGCACGATGAGGCTGCGCACACCGGGCTGGGCCAGCACATCACGCTCCAGCCGCGCCAGGGCATGCTCGCCCATGCCATCGGACAGCAGGCGCGCCCCCGAGATGCCGGCATTGACCACCGCCGCGCCGTGCGGCGCAAGGCGCGCGGCCAGGAAATCCGGCCAACGGCTGTCCCTGTCCAGGCTGGCCGTGGCACCGTCGGTGATGGAGTCGCCCATCACCGCTACCACGGGCGCCGCAGCTTCTGCCTCGACCTCTATGCCCGCCAACAGCGGGCGGGCCGTGCTGCTGATTGCGCCAGGGTCCGAAGTCCGCAGCGCCGCAGCCGCGGACTGGTCGCCCGCCACGATCCAGCCGGTCTGACGCCCATCCCAGTGAAAACTCTGCACAGGCGTGGCACCGGGCAGGTACAGGCTCACGGCCACCTGCGACAGCGAGGCCAGCGGCAAGGCCACAGGGTCGCTGACCAGGGATGCGCCTGCGGCAATGGTGGCTTGCGCGCTGCCGCCAAAGGTCACGGCCTGCAGGCTGCCGGACTCGACGGCGCCTGCCGGCAACGGCTTTGCCACGGTCGCCCTGCCCACGGTCACAGGCTGGCCGCCGTAGGCGTTGGACAGCACGATGCGCAGGCGCGGCCCGCCCAGGCTGATGCGTGCCACCTGGCGCACGGTCTGGTCCTGCAGCACAGCGGGCAGATTGGTGGGAAAGAGGAAATCCGCCCCCCAGACCGGCTGCGGGCTGGCCTGCCACGTGGCAGCCCAGTGGGAGGCTTCAGCCGAACCCGCCGGCGCCGTTGAATCCGCCATGGCTGGCGTGGAAATCACAAGCGCCAGAAGGGCCGCGCCCGAGGCCGTGGAAAGCGATGGAAAAAGTTGCCGCATGCAAGGAATCCGATGTCTGTGGATGGCAGGATCATGGATTCAAGGGCGGCGCGGGACTAGACGGTCTGCTGGAACACCATCTGTGAATGGAAGGCATCAACCAGCTGACGAAAAAAGCCCCTGCCTCGAAAGGCAGGGGCTGTCAGGGGCCCGTGGACGCCATGCGTAGCATCGACGGGCCGGCTAGCAACGGGTTGGCGTCAGCCGGCAGTGGCCTGCGGCGAGGGCTTGGGCTGCAGGCGCTTGAGCACGCGCGGCACGATGAGCACGCAGGCCACGATGATGATCAGCGTCAGCGACATGGGGCGCTGCAGGAAGATCCACCAGCTGCCTTCGCCGATGGACACGGCGTTGCGCATCTGCGCCTCGGCCAGGGGGCCCAGGATCATGCCCACCACCACGGGCGCGGTGGGGAAGTCGAAGCGGCGCATGATCACGCCCAGTACGCCGATGCCGTACAGCAGGAACAGGTCGAACGCGCTCTGGCGCATGCCGTAGGCACCCACGGTGGCGAAGATCAGGATGCCGGCGTACAGCTGGGGACGCGGGATCTTGAGCAGCTTGACCCACAGGCCCACCATGGGCAGGTTGAGCACCAGCAGCATCAGGTTGCCGATGTACAGCGAGGCGATCAGCGCCCAGACCAGGGCCGCGGACGAGCTGAACAGCTGCGGGCCGGGGTTGATGCCGTAGTTCTGGAAGGCGCCCAGCAGCACGGCCGTGGTGTTGCTGGTGGGAATGCCCAGGGTCAGCAGCGGGATCAGCGCGGCGGTCACGGTGGCGTTGTTGGCCGCCTCTGGGCCGGCCACGCCTTCGATGGCGCCCTTGGTGCCGAACTCCGCACGGTCCTCGCCCTTGGCCAGTTTCTTCTCGGTGGCATAGCTCAGGAAGGTCGGGATCTCGGTGCCGCCGGCGGGAATGCAGCCGAAGGGCGTGCCGATGACGGTGCCGCGCAGCCACGCGGGCCACGAACGCTTCCAGTCACGGCCGGTCATGTGCACGCGGCCCATCTTGTTTTGCGTATCGACGACCTTGCCTTCGTACATGGCGGCGTACAGCACTTCGGCCACGGCGAACAGGCCCACGGCCACGAGCACGATGTCCACGCCGTCCAGCAGTTCCATCTTGCCCATGGTGTAGCGCGCAGCGCCCGAGATCTGGTCCATGCCGATGCAGCCCAGCGCCAGCCCCAGGAACAGGGCCGTCATGCCGCGCAATGCGCTCTGGCCCAGCACGGCGCTCACGGTGGTGAACGCCAGCACCATCAGCATGAAGTACTCGGGCGGGCCCAGCTTGACGGCGAAGTCGGCCACCGAAGGCGCGAACAGCGTGACGACCACGGTGGCCACGGTGCCGGCCACGAAGGAGCCGATGGCGGAGGTGGCCAGCGCGGCGCCCGCGCGGCCGCTCTTGGCCATCTTGTTGCCCTCCATGGCCGTGACCATGCTCGCGGTCTCCCCGGGAGTGTTCAGCAGGATGGAGGTGGTGGAGCCGCCGTACATGGCGCCGTAGTAGATGCCCGCGAAGAAGATCATCGAGGCGGTGACATCGACCTTGGCGGTGATGGGCAGCAGCATGGCCACGGCCACGGCCGGTCCGATGCCGGGCAGCACGCCCACGGCCGTGCCCAGGGCGCAGCCGACCAGGGCCCACAGCAGGTTGGCCGGAGTGATGGCGGTGGCAAAGCCCGCCAGCAGTGCGTCAAAGATTTCCATTACAGCCACCCCGTCTCAGTCAGGCCCGGCAGGTTGATCGCCAGGAATTGCGTGAAGGCCCAGAACACGGGCGCCGAGATCAGCAGCCCGGTGACCACGTCCTTGGCCCAGGTGATGGGCTTGCCCGCCTGGGCCTGGCCGCCGGCACGGCGCAGGCCCTGCACGGCCAGCACGTAGCAGACGGTGCAGCTGACGATGAAGCCCACGGTGCCGATCAGCACGGCATTGACCAGCAGGCCCGTCGACACCCAGACGAAGGCGCCGATGTCGGCTCGTGGGTGGCCGCCCCCGCAAGAGGCTTCGCGAAAGCCGCCCGTGCGTGCCTCCCAGACCAGCCAGGCGCCGCAGACTGCGAGCACCAAGGCACACAGCCAGGGCAGGAAATTGGGGCCGACGCCGCCGTAGCCGGCATCGCCAGGGATTTGCAGCGCGCCGAAGGCCAGGCCTGCGGCGACAAGCAGCACGCCGGAGCCGACGATGGTCTGCGCGCGTACCGAGGGAAAGCCGCTGGGCTCATCGGCCTGGGCGGCATCCGTGGCAAGTGGATTGGGTTGTGAGGACTCGGACATGGTCAGTTCCTGGCCGCAGCGGGACCGGCGACCGGGGCCGGCCACCGCTGCAGACGTGGGGAAAAAATTAAGCCGCCGGGGCCTGCGAGCCGCTGGCGCGGCGCGCGGGCATCTTCCGCTTCTTGAAGCAGGCGCTGCGACTGGCGCCTGCCGTGGCCCGCAGGAGTGCGGGCCTGTTGCTGCACCGACCCCGCAAGAGGCCGGTGCAGCAGCTCGATCACACCATGCCGGACTTGACCATGGTGGCGCGCAGGCTCGCGAACTCCTGGTCCACGAACTCGCCGAAGGCATCGCCGGCCAGCCATGCAGGCGTCCAGTCGTTCTTCTGCAGCGCCTCGGCCCAGGCCTTGCTCTTGGTGGCCTTCTCGATCATGGCGACCAGCGCATCGCGCTGTGCCTTGGTGATGCCGGGCGCGCCGTACACGCCGCGCCAGTTGCCGATCTCCACGTTGATGCCCTGCTCTTTGAGCGTGGGCACGTCCACGCCCTTCAGGCGCTGGCCCGAGGTCACGCCGATGGGCTTCATCTTGCCGGTGCCGATGTACTCGGCGAACTCGCTGTAGCCGCTGCCGCCCACGGTGACGTTGCCGCCCAGGATGGCGGAGATCGCCTCGCCGCCTCCACGGAATGCCACGTAGTTGATCTTGGAGGGATCGACGCCGACTTCACGCGCAATCATGGCCGCCGCGATGTGCTCGGTAGAGCCGCGCGAGCCGCCGCCCCACTTGACGGAGCCCGGGTCCTTCTTGAGCTGGGCGATCACCTCGGCCATGTTCTTGAAGGGCGAGTTGGCGGGCAGCACGAAGACGTTGTACTCGCTGGTCAGGCGGGCCAGCGGCGTGGCCTGCGTGAGGTTCACGGGCGGCTTGCCCGTGATGATGCCGCCCAGCATGACGGCGCCCATGACCATCATGGCGTTGGGATCGCCCTTGCTGCCGTTGACAAACTGCGCAAGGCCGATGGCGCCGGCGGCGCCGCCCTTGTTGTCATAGGTGACGGAAGCAGCCTGACCAGCGTCCTGCAAAGCCTTGCCCAGGGCACGGCCCGTGGTGTCCCAGCCGCCGCCGGGGTTGGCCGGCAGCATCATCTTGACGGCTGCCGCAGCCTGCGCAGACAGCGGCAGGCTGCCTGCGGCGGCCAGTGCGGCCAGCGACTTCAGAAAAGTATCACGACGCATGGTTTGACTCCTTGTGTTGTAAGGCTGTCGATGATCGGTTCGCTACCTGTCAAATGGCTGTCCAAACCCCTAGGGGAATCCCTAGATCGCTCTCGCCACGATGGCCTGCATCGCGCCCGGTGCTAACGTCCGGCCCATGCAATTGCTGCTCGTAGAAGATGACAACGCCATGCGCACCACGCTGCAGCGCACGCTGATCCGGCGCGGCATCCAGGTGGAGACGGCGGCCGACGGCCCCTCGGCCCTGGCGCAGTGGCTGGTGCGCGAGCCCGACGCCGTGGTGCTGGACCTGAGCCTGCCCGGCCTGGACGGCCTGCAGGTGCTGGAGCGTGCGCGCGGCCAGGGCCTGCGCACGCCCGTGCTCATCCTGACCGCGCGCGGCACCGTGGGCGACCGCGTGCTGGGCCTGAACGCCGGTGCCGACGACTACCTGGCCAAGCCCTTCGACCTCGACGAGCTGGAGGCCCGGCTGCGCGCCCTGCTGCGCCGCAGCAGCGACAGCTTCACGCCCAAGCCGCCGCCCGAGACCATCGCCATGGGTGCGCTGCGCTACGACAAGGCCAGCGGCGCCATCCACCGCGATGGCGAGATCATGGAGCTGACGCCGCGCGAGCTGGCCCTGATGCACGCCCTGCTGGCACGCCCCGGCCATGCCGTGGCCAAGGAGCGCCTGTTCGCGCTGGTGTTTCCCGGCGAGTCGGACGTGCAGTACGAAGCCGTGGAAGTCGTCGCCTACCGGTTGCGCAAGAAGCTGTCGGGCACGGGCGTGCAGCTGGTCACGCTGCGCGGCCTGGGCTATCTGCTCAAGGCCGAGTCGGCCTGAGGCACTCCACCACTCACCGCAGCCCATGCGCGACCCCGGTCTTCCCCTTCCCGCCCCCGCGCGCACGCGCCAGCCCTGGTCGCTGCGCCGCCAGCTGCTGACGGGCATTCTCGTGCCCGTCATTCTGTTCATTGGCTTCAATACCTGGAGCCTGTACCACCAGACGCTGGCTGCGCTGAACACCGCCTATGACCGCACGCTGCTGGCCTCGGCCAAGAGCATCAGCGAGCAGCTGGATGTGACGGGCTATGACGAGTCCGCCCAGCTGCATGCCATCGTTCCCTACTCGGCGCTGGAGATCTTCGAGGCCGACAACCAGAGCCGCATGTTCTACCGCGTCTCCACGCTGGAGGGGGAAATGGTGTCGGGCTTTGGCGAGCTGCCCATGTGGCACGGCGTCATTCCCCAGCGCCCGCCCTACGCGGCCCTGGTCGACTTCTACGACGCACAGTTCCGGGGCCGGCCCGTGCGCATGGCCGTGCTGCTGCAGCCCGTGGCCAGCGCCAAGGGGCGCGGCATGGCCGTGATCCAGGTGGCCGAGACGCTGGAGCTGCGTGAAGCGCTGGCCCTGCAGATCCTGCGCACCACGCTGGCGCGGCAGGCCCTGCTGGTGGCCGCCGTGGCGCTGATCGTGATCTTCGTCGTCCAGCGCGCCACACAGCCCGTGCGCCGGCTCAGCAGCGACCTGCGATCGCGCCCGCGCGGCGACCTGAGCCCGCTGTCGGCACCCTCAGCACCGCGCGAGTTGCAGCCGCTGCTGGAGGCCATCAACCAGCTCATGCTGCGGCTGCGCCAGCTGCTGTCGGACCAGAAGCGCTTTGTGCGCGACGCGTCGCACCAGCTGCGCACGCCGCTGGCCGTGCTCAAGGCACAGCTGCAGTCGGCCCAGCGCGGCGATGTGCCGGCCGAGCAGGCCTTTGAGGAAATCGGCGCCACCGTGGACCGCGCCACGCGCCTGGCCAACCAGATGCTGGCGCTGGCCAAGGTCGAGCAGCTGCGCCAGGAAGACAGCGCCGAGCCCGCATCGCCCGCGCCCAGCCTGCTGGACGAAGTGGTGCGCGACGTGGCCATCGAACTGTCGCCGCTGATTGCGGAGCAGGACATCGACTTTTCCATAGACACGGAGCCCTGCCCCGTTCCTGCCCACGAATGGATGCTGCGCGAGCTCACGCGCAACCTGCTGCACAACGCCATACGCCACATGCCTGCGGCCGGCAGCCTGCACATCAGCGTGCACCAGGCAGGCAGCCAGGCCGTGCTCAGCCTGCGCGACAGCGGGCCGGGCATAGACAGCGAGCTGGCGCAGAGGCTGTTCCAGCCATTTTCGGCCGGCAATGCGCGCAGCGGCTCGGGCCTGGGGCTGGCCATCTGCCACGAGATCGTGCAGACGCTGGGCGGCGCCATCGAGCTGCGCAACATCTACCGGCAAGGCCTGGTCTGCGGACTGCATGCGCACGTGGCGATTCCGCTGCAGCCGACCACTGGCAGGCACCCCGCGCCGCGCGCACAATAACGCCATGACCGATATCGAATCCATGCGTCTGGACAAATGGCTGTGGTGCGCGCGCTTCTACAAGACGCGCAGCCTGGCGACGGAGGAAATCGGCAAGGGCCGCGTCACCGTCAACGGAGCCCTGGTCAAGCCCGCGCGCGAGGTGCGCTGCGGCGACACCGTGGCCCTGCGCCAGGGCCAGGTCCCGCGCACCGTGGTCATCCGCGGCCTCTCAGGCATGCGGGGCCCCGCCCCCGTGGCCCAGGCCCTGTACGAGGAAACCGCCGAAAGCCTGGCCGAGCGCGAACGGCTGGCAGAGCAGCGCCGGCTGGCGCCGGAGCCCGCCAGCAGCATCGCCAGCCAGCACGAAGGCCGCCCCACCAAGCGCGACCGCCGCCAGATCGACCAGGTGCGCGAGCGCGGCAGCTGGGACAGCCGCTGGAGCGCCTCCATCGACGATCTGGACCGGCGCTGAATCGCACGGCCCTGCCCGCCTCTTCCAGCAAAAAAGGCCATGCGCAACAACTGCGCATGGCCTTTTTTGCATGGATTTGCGGGAAGCAGGCCCTGCGGCGTTCAGACCACCTGGTCCCTGGCCGGGGCGTCGTCATCCTGCGCGCGCGGCAGGATGAGGTTCATCACCATGGCGGCCATGGCGCCCACGGTCACGGCCGAGCCCAGCAGGTACTGCAGCATGTCCGGCAGGGTCTGCACCCAGTCCTTGGGGGCCAGGGTGGCAAAGAAGGAGCAGATGATGGGCACGCCCACCACCAGCATGGCACGCTCGTCCAGGCGCACATGGCGCAGGATGCGGATGCCCGCCATGGCAATGGTCACGCAGACCACGGCGAACATGCCGCCGATCACGGGCGAGGGAATGGCCGCGATCAGTGCGGAGAACTTGCCCAGGAAGCCCAGGCAGGCCAGCACCAGGCCGGCTGCAATGAAAACCATGCGGCTGGCCACGCCGGTGATGGAGATCACGCCGGCGTTGGTGGAGTAGCCGGTGACCGGCGTGGCACCTATCAGCGCGGCCACGCTGCAGCTCAGGCCTTCGCCCACGGCGCCACGGTCCAGCTGGCGGCTGGTGATGGGCTGGTTGATCACGGCCGAGACCGCGAACCACGTGCCCGTGGTCTCCGCCATGACCACGAGGTAGATCACGACGAAGGTGAGCACGGCGGGCAGCGAGAACTGCAGCGGATAGTCGATGCCCGCCAGCTTGGGCAGCGTGAGCCAGGGCGCATCGGCAATGGGCTGCCAGGCAAACAGCCCCATGCCCCAGGCGACGGCCGTGCCGCCAGCCAGCGCGATGATCACCGACGACAGGCGCATCCAGCGGCCCAGCCGGTTGTCGAAGCGCAGGCCCAGCATCATGGCCGCAATCAGCAGCGCCGCCGATACCGATGCCAGCGCGATGGACTGGTTGACCGTCATGCCGCCGTGGACCGCGAACACGTTGGCGCTCAGCGCAATCGGCAGCAGCGACAGCCCCACCACGAGGATGATGGTGCCGCCGACGATGGGAGGCACCAGCCAGCGGATCACGCGGTGGAACCAGCCCAGCGCACCCAGCGCGATGACGATGAGCGCGCCCGGAATCAGCGCGCCATAGACCGCTCCCATGCCGCCGAAGCCGCCGCCCGCGCCAAAGGCCACGGCCAGGATGGCACCCAGGGGAATGTAGGAAGGCCCTTGTGCCACGGGCATGCGCATGCACCAGGCCGTCTGGATCAGCGTGCCCAGTCCCGCTGCGAGGAAGGTGGACTGGATCATGGACGCCGCGTCGGCCTGCGACAGCGCCAGGGCCGAGGCAATGATGAAGGGCACGACATACACGTCCATGGCCATCACATGCTGCAGGCCCAGCAACAGGGCCTGGGAGAGCGTGACGCGGTCGTCAGGGCGGGCGATCAGGCGCCCTTCGTAGGAGGAGGTCGGTTCGGTCATGGAGCGGAAAACGCGGGAAACAGCCAGTGCGCAAACGCAGCCGGTCTTCAGGCGGGGCTGGCCGCCTGGCGCCGGTGCACGCACGCGCCCTGCACCCAGGTGCAGGCCACATTGGCACGCGTGGCATGGTGGATGATCTTCTGCAGGATGTCGGCCGGGCCGTCCTGCTCGGGCCAGATCTGCACATTGGAGTCCGGCGCCAGGCAGTCGACGGCCAGGGCATCCATGGCATGGCCGGGCTCGATGCGGCCAATGGGAAGGTCCAGCGCATCGCCACCCGCCGCCGTGGCCAGCCATAGTGCAAAGACGTGGTCGATGCGGGCCTGCACGCCCTGCCCCGCCCTGCCGCGCCGGGCGGCCGTCTGCGCCGGATCCACGCCTTCGTGCAAGGCCAGCGAGGCTGTCATGGCATGGCGGCAGGCGTCGAACATGCTGGGGCTGTAGCCCCCCGAAATGTCCGTGGCCAGCCCCATGCCCAGGCCCTGCTCACGGCCGCTGCGCGCGGGGAAAACGCTGTTGGCGAAATAGAAGTTGGACAGAGGGCAATGCGCCACCGAGGCGCCCGTGCGCGCCATCAGCGCCACGTCATCGGCCGTGAGGAAGTTGGCATGGGCCACGACCGTGCGGCGCGTGAGCAGGCCGAAATCATGCAGCGCATGCGCATCGGTGCGGCCCTGGCGTTCCAGCACATGGGCGTGGGCCCAGTCGCTCTCGGAGCAATGGGTTTGCACATGGGCGCCGGTGCGTCCAGCCAGGTCGCCCAGGCCGCGCAGCAGCTCGTCGGTGCACGAAGGAATGAAGCGCGGCGTGATCACCGGTAGCACGCGCTGCTGCGCGTTGTCCGGATGCTGGCGCAGCCAGTCGATGAAGCGCGCCGTCTCGGCAATGCCTTCGGCGGCACTAGCGTCCTTGTAGAACGAAGGGCATTGCGACGGCTCGTCCATGGCCACCTTGCCGACCAGGGCGCGCTGGCCCAGGGCCAGGCAGCGTTCGGCCAGCACCTGGTTGCCCACGGCGTGGATGGTGCCGAAGTACATGGCCGTCGTCGTGCCATTGGCCAGCAGCGTACGCACCACGCTGTCGTACACCGAAGTGGCAAAGCCGGCATCGCCGTAGCGCGCTTCCAGGGGAAAGGTGTACTCCTGCAGCCAGGTTTCCAGCGGCACATCCAGGGCCTTGCCGCTTTGCGGCCACTGCGGCGCATGCACATGCAGGTCCACCATGCCGGGCAAAAGGTACTGGCCCTCGGGCAGGCGCTTCAGCGTGCCCGCTGCCGCATGCAAGGCCTCCAGGGTCGTGCGCCGAGGGTCGTTCCGCTCCAGCACGGCGTCGATCATGCCGCGGCCATCCACCACGATCAGCACGTCCTGCCGGATGCGCAGTGCGTACGGCGTGGGGGCATCGAAGGCCGTGCACAGCAGGGCCCAGCCTGGGCGCGGCTCAGAGGAATTCATCATGGGAAACGACAAGAGAGCTTCACTTGGCCTTGAGCTTGGCCAGGTCCTCGACCGACAGCCAGCGCCACTGGCCCGGCTGCAGGTCCTCGGTGAGCTCCAACTCGCCAATCTTCCAGCGGTGCAGGCCTTCAACGCGGTTGCCAACGGCGGCGATCATGCGCTTGACCTGGTGGTACTTGCCCTCGGTCAGCGTGAGGTCCAGCACATGCTCGCTCACCTGCTCGCAGGCAGCCGCCTTGACGGGCTTGGGGTCGTCATCGAGCACCACGCCCTCCAGCAGGCGCTGCACCTGCCGCGCATCCACGGCATGCTTGGTGGTCACACGGTAGACCTTGGGCACGTGCTTCTTGGGCGAACTCATGCGGTGGATGAACTGGCCATCATCGCTGAGCAGCAGCAGGCCCGTCGTGTCCTGGTCCAGCCGGCCCACGGCCTGCACGCCCTGCACGGCACCCTTGTTCGGGCGCTGGCGCAACGGCATGGGCAAAAGCGAGTAAATGCTCGGATAGGTTGAAGGCTTTTGCGAGCACTCCGTGCCCGCCGGCTTGTGCAGCAGCACATAGCCCAGCGCGTGATAGGCCCACTCCACGCCCTGTACGCGATAGCGCAGGCCTTCAGGATCGATGTCCTGCGTGGAGTCGAGGCAACGCACCCAGTCGTTGGCCTCGGTGTCCCACAGTTCCACCCAGCCCTGCTGGACCAGGCCCGAGCACACGCGGCGGATACCGAAGCCTTGGGAATACAGAATGTCTTGCAGTTGCATGTTGGTCTTTCAAGCCGGCGCACCCACCATGGCGCACGCACATCGCGCAGGGCCGGAACAGGTATTCTGCGCAAACAAGCAAAAAACCCCGTAGCTTTGGGCTACGGGGTTTCTTGGGCTGTAAGAGCCTGACGATGACCTACTTTCACACGGGAACCCGCACTATCATCGGCGCAAAGTCGTTTCACTGTCCTGTTCGGGATGGGAAGGAGTGGTACCAACTTGCTATGGTCATCAGGCATAACTTGTTGTCATGCTGCTCTTGCGAGCAACACAACGAATTCATAGAGTCTGTAATCAGCTTTGTATTTTGACTGCGCCTTACTTGGCATAACCACCTTGATGATCAACGTCATCAAAGTTATAGGGTCAAGCCTCACGAGCAATTAGTACTGGTTAGCTTAACGCATTACTGCGCTTCCACACCCAGCCTATCAACGTCCTGGTCTTGAACGACTCTTCAGGGGGCTCAAGGCCCCGGCAGATCTCATCTTGAAACGAGTTTCCCGCTTAGATGCTTTCAGCGGTTATCTCTTCCACACTTAGCTACTCGGCAATGCCACTGGCGTGACAACCGATACACCAGAGGTGTGTCCACTCCGGTCCTCTCGTACTAGGAGCAGGCTTCCTCAAATCTGCAGCGCCCACGGAAGATAGGGACCAAACTGTCTCACGACGTTTTAAACCCAGCTCACGTACCTCTTTAAATGGCGAACAGCCATACCCTTGGGACCGACTACAGCCCCAGGATGAGATGAGCCGACATCGAGGTGCCAAACACCGCCGTCGATATGAACTCTTGGGCGGTATCAGCCTGTTATCCCCAGAGTACCTTTTATCCGTTGAGCGATGGCCCTTCCATACAGAACCACCGGATCACTATGTCCTGCTTTCGCATCTGCTCGACTTGTCAGTCTCGCAGT
The DNA here is from genome assembly GCF_050907895.1 of Delftia sp. 11MD. Taxonomy (NCBI): domain Bacteria; kingdom Pseudomonadati; phylum Pseudomonadota; class Betaproteobacteria; order Burkholderiales; family Comamonadaceae; genus Delftia; species Delftia sp. 11MD. Next base: position 4,552,680 of record NZ_CP194333.1, read on the forward strand.
TAAGCACGCTTATGCCATTGCACTATCGTCACGATGTCCGACCGTAACTAGCGTACCTTCGAACTCCTCCGTTACGCTTTGGGAGGAGACCGCCCCAGTCAAACTGCCTACCATGCACTGTCCCCGATCCCGATAAGGGACCTGGGTTAGAACCTCAAACGCACCAGGGTGGTATTTCAACGTCGGCTCCATGAGAACTAGCGTCCTCACTTCAAAGCCTCCCACCTATCCTACACAGATCCGTTCAAAATCCAATACAAAGCTACAGTAAAGGTTCATGGGGTCTTTCCGTCTTTCCGCGGGGAGATTGCATCATCACAAACATTTCAACTTCGCTGAGTCTCTGGAGGAGACAGTGTGGCCATCGTTACGCCATTCGTGCAGGTCGGAACTTACCCGACAAGGAATTTCGCTACCTTAGGACCGTTATAGTTACGGCCGCCGTTTACTGGGACTTCAATCAAGAGCTTGCACCCCATCATTTAATCTTCCAGCACCGGGCAGGCGTCACACCCTATACGTCCACTTTCGTGTTTGCAGAGTGCTGTGTTTTTATTAAACAGTCGCAGCCACCGATTTTTTGCAACCGCTTTGGGCTCCCTTTGTACAAGTTCACCTACTTGCGGCATACCTTCTCCCGAAGTTACGGTATCAATTTGCCGAGTTCCTTCTCCAGAGTTCTCTCAAGCGCCTTAGAATACTCATCTCGCGCACCAGTGTCGGTTTGCGGTACGGTCGTGTGTAGCTGAAGCTTAGTGGCTTTTCCTGGAAGCAGGGTATCACTCACTTCGTCTGCAAGCAGACTCGTTATCACCCTCATCTAAGCCCGGCGGATTTGCCTACCAGGCACGACTACAGGCTTGAACCAACATATCCAACAGTTGGCTGAGCTAACCTTCTCCGTCCCCACATCGCACTACACATCGGTACAGGAATATTGACCTGTTTCCCATCAGCTACGCATCTCTGCCTCGCCTTAGGGGCCGACTCACCCTACGCCGATGAACGTTGCGTAGGAAACCTTGCGCTTACGGCGAGGGGGCTTTTCACCCCCTTTAACGCTACTCATGTCAGCATTCGCACTTCTGATACCTCCAGCACCCGTTACCAGGCACCTTCACAGGCTTACAGAACGCTCTCCTACCACTTGCAATAAATTGCAAATCCGCAGCTTCGGTAACTGGCTTAGCCCCGTTACATCTTCCGCGCAGGACGACTCGATCAGTGAGCTATTACGCTTTCTTTAAATGATGGCTGCTTCTAAGCCAACATCCTGACTGTTTTAGCCTTCCCACTTCGTTTCCCACTTAGCCAATTTTAGGGACCTTAGCTGGCGGTCTGGGTTGTTTCCCTCTTGAGTCCGGACGTTAGCACCCGGTGCTCTGTCTCCCAAGCTGTACTCTGCGGTATTCGGAGTTTGCATAGGTTTGGTAAGTCGCCATGACCCCTAGCCTAAACAGTGCTCTACCCCGCAGGTAATACTTGAGGCACTACCTAAATAGTTTTCGGAGAGAACCAGCTATTTCCAAGTTTGTTTAGCCTTTCACCCCTATCCACAGCTCATCCGCTAGTTTTGCAACACTAGTCGGTTCGGACCTCCAGTACCTGTTACGGCACCTTCATCCTGGCCATGGATAGATCACTTGGTTTCGGGTCTACACCCAGCGACTGGACGCCCTATTCGGACTCGATTTCTCTACGGCTCCCCTATTCGGTTAACCTTGCCACTGAATGTAAGTCGCTGACCCATTATACAAAGGTACGCAGTCACCCTTGCGGGCTCCTACTTTTTGTAAGCATGCGGTTTCAGGATCTATTTCACTCCCTCCCGGGGTTCTTTTCGCCTTTCCCTCACGGTACTGGTTCACTATCGGTCGATGATGAGTATTTAGCCTTGGAGGATGGTCCCCCCATATTCAGACAGGGTTTCTCGTGCCCCGCCCTACTTTTCTCTAGCTCAGTACCACCAGTCGGTTTTCACATACAGGGCTATCACCTACTATGGCCGGACTTTCCATTCCGTTTTGTTAACCGTCTGACTATCACTAGAAGGCTGTTCCGATTTCGCTCGCCACTACTTTCGGAATCTCGGTTGATGTCTTTTCCTCTGGGTACTTAGATGTTTCAGTTCTCCAGGTTCGCCTCGCATACCTATGTATTCAGTATGCGATACCCTTGCGGGTGGGTTTCCCCATTCAGAAATCTCCGGATCAAAGCTTATTTGCCAGCTCCCCGAAGCTTATCGCAGGCTATCACGTCTTTCGTCGCCTATCATCGCCAAGGCATCCACCACATGCTCTTAGTCACTTGACCCTATAACT
>NZ_CP194333.1:4557500-6615000 GCF_050907895.1 Delftia sp. 11MD
ACGTTTTTCCAACAAGCCAACAAGAAGAACTTCGCCATCGCAACCAGAGCATCAACCCCAGCCGCCTGATCAGGCCGCCGAAGCAACCCTCTCATAAAAAAAGCCACCCTTGCGGGTGGCTTTTTGATTCTGGCGGAAACGGAGGGATTCGAACCCTCGATGAGGCTCTACACCCCATACTCCCTTAGCAGGGGAGCACCTTCGGCCACTCGGTCACGTTTCCGGAATGACGTTATTGTAACGTGCTTTTTTGCCGGTTTCGGCAAAACATCGATTTTATTCCGTCTTGTCGAGGCCGAAGGCGGTGTGCAGCGCGCGCACGGCCAGCTCCAGGTACTTCTCGTCGATGACGACGGAAGTCTTGATCTCGGAGGTGGAGATCATCTGGATGTTCACACCTTCCTGGCTCAGCGCACGGAACATGGTGGAGGCCACGCCCACATGGCTGCGCATGCCGATGCCGACGATGCTGACCTTGGCGATGTTGGGATTGCCGACGACTTCGGAGGCACCCAGGGCAGGCACGACCTTGTCACGCAGCAGTTCCATGGCGCGCTGGTAGTCACCCTGGCTGACGGTGAAGCTGAAGTCGGTTTTGCCTTCCTTGCTGATGTTCTGGATGATCACATCGACTTCGATGTTGGCGTCGGCCACCGGGCCCAGGATGCCGTAGGCGATGCCGGGGGTGTCGGGCACGCCGAGAACGGAGATCTTGGCTTCGCCGCGGTTGAATGCGATGCCGGATACGACGGCCTTTTCCATTTTTTCGTCTTCCTCAAAAGTAATCAGCGTGCCGGAGGTGGACTCTTCCTCCAGGTCGATGTCCCAGGGCGTGAAGCTGGAGAGCACACGCATGGGCACCTTGTACTTGCCGGCAAATTCCACGGAGCGGATTTGCAGCACCTTGGAGCCGAGGCTGGCCATCTCCAGCATTTCCTCGAAGCTCACGGTGTTCAGGCGCTTGGCGGCCTGCACCACGCGCGGGTCGGTGGTGTAGACGCCGTCCACGTCGGTGTAGATCAGGCATTCGGCCGCCTTCAGCGCCGCAGCCACGGCCACGGCCGAGGTGTCGGAGCCGCCACGGCCGAGCGTGGTGACGTGACCGTTGGGATCAATACCCTGGAAGCCGGTGATGATGACCACGCGGCCAGCGTCGAGTTCGGCGCGAACGCGCTTGTCATCGATGGACTCGATGCGCGCCTTGGTGAAGCTGCTGTCCGTGCGCACGGGAACCTGCCAGCCCGAGAAGCTGATGGCTTCCAGGCCTTCGGCCTGCAGCGCAATGGCCAGCAGTGCCGACGACGCCTGCTCGCCCGTGGAGGCGAGCATGTCGAGTTCACGGTAGTACGCCGTTTTGGCCGAGCTGGGAGCCAGCTCGCTGGCCAGGCCCAGCAGACGGTTGGTTTCGCCACTCATGGCGCTGGGGACGACCACCATCTGGTGACCGGCCCTAGCCCACTTGGCCACGCGCTTGGCAACGTTGCGGATGCGCTCTGTCGAGCCCATCGAGGTGCCGCCGTATTTATGAACGATCAGTGCCATTGGATATCAGGGTGACGAAACTGCTAGGCACGGCGCTGTACGACAGGGGGTGCTTGTGCAAGCCAGGTGCTCAAGAGGACTGCGCATGTAGCGAAATGTCCGTCCAGACCCGTCTTGCGCAAGCCATTTGGTTTTGGCGCGCCGCCGGTTTTCGTGCAAAGTTGGACCAAAACCTGTCAATTGTACCAATCGAGCACTGACCCCAGGCGCCGCACAAAACCCCTGCCCATCTTGAGATGGATGCGGTGGCCTCGCGTACGGCAAACGCCGACCTGCGCGAGCAGTTGATCGAGCTGCGCGGCGCTCGGGGTGGTGGCATGCACGCTGCGCAGCCAGTGGCGCAGCACATTGGCCTGGCGCGCTGGGCTCAGCGCCTGCAATGCGGCGATGCGGGGCGGGTTGCCCACCGCACCCAGGTCGGCCTGGGCCATCTCCTGCAGGAGCTCGGCCGCTTCGGCGCAATGCCGGCTGCTGCGCGCAAAGGTGGCGCGAAACTGGGGGAAGGCCTGGTGCAACGCCGGCAGCAACTGGGCGCGGATGCGATTGCGGGTGTAGCGGGCATCGGCATTGGAAGGGTCTTCCACCCACTCCTGGCCGCGCGCAGCAAGCCAGTCCCGCAATACCTGGCCAGGCAGATCAAGCAGCGGTCGATACCACGCAAGTCCCGCCCTGCTCCACTGCGCCGGCATGGCGGCCAGCCCCGCAACGCCGGCGCCGCGCGACAGTGCCAGCAGCAGCGTCTCGACCTGATCGTCGGCATGCTGCGCCAGGGCCAGGCTGCGAACGGCAGGCATGGGCACACCGCCCTGCGCAGGCCAGGGCTCGGTGGCGGCCTTGATCAACGTGGCGTAGCGCAACTGACGCGCCGCATCCTCAGGGCTTTGGCCCGGCGCGTGGCGCGCATCCACGCGGCAGATCTTCAAGGGGACGGCATGCTGCGCACAGGTTTTTTCACACTGGAGCACAAAGGCATCGGCGGCCGACTGCAAACCGTGGTGCACATGGATGGCGACGACCTGGCCGGGCCAGCGCTCGGCACAGGCCAGCAGCAACGCAGTGGAGTCCGCTCCGCCGCTGAAGGCAACGGCCAGCGGCAGCGGTGGCGCAAAGCGCTGGATGGCAGCACCCAAGGCGGCGCCTGACGCGACGCCTGACTCGGCGTCTGGTGAGGTGTCCGGCAGGTTTTGCGGCAGGTCGGTGATCGGCATTTCCACAGGCTTGGATCAGGTATGCCAGGGCTCAGGCCGAGTCCCGGCACAAAAAGAAAACGGCTCCCACAGGGGAGCCGTTCAGTGTGCCAGAGCGTGGCGCCGGCCTTCAGCGATTGTCTGCCTTGGTATCGGCGAAACGGCCGTAGCTTTGCAGGCGCTCGTAGCGGCGGTCCTGCAGTTCCTTGGGCTTGAGGTCGGCCAGCTGGCGGTAGGCATCGCCCAGCGCACGCTTGAGGAAGGCGGCCATTTGCTTGGGGTCGCGGTGGGCGCCGCCCACGGGCTCGTTGACGATCTTGTCCACCAGGCCCAGGGCCTTGAGGCGGTGGGCCGTGATGCCCATCGCATCGGCCGCGTCCTGGGCCTTTTCGCCGGTCTTCCAGAGGATGGAGGCGCAGCCTTCCGGGCTGATCACGGAGTAGACGGCGTATTGCAGCATCAGCACCTGGTCGGCAACGGCAATGGCCAGTGCGCCGCCCGAGCCGCCTTCACCGATAACGGTGGTGATGATGGGGGTCTGCAGCTGGGCCATTTCGTAGATGTTGCGGCCGATGGCTTCGGACTGGCCGCGCTCCTCGGCCTCGATGCCGGGGAAAGCGCCGGGCGTGTCCACGAAGGTGAAGACCGGCAAGCCGAACTTCTCGGCCGTCTTCATGAGACGCAGGGCCTTGCGGTAGCCCTCGGGGCGCGTCATGCCGAAGTTGCGCAGCGTGCGCTCCTTGGTGTCGCGGCCCTTCTGGTGGCCGATGACCATGCAGGACATGCCATTGAAGCGCGCCAGCCCGCCCACGATGGACTGGTCGTCGGCAAAGTGCCGGTCCCCGTGCATCTCGATGAAGTCGGTGAAGCAGTCGCGCACATAGTCCAGCGTGTAGGGACGCTCGGTATGGCGCGCGATCTTGGTGATCTGCCAGGGCGAGAGGTCGCTGTAGATGTCCTTGGTCAGCTGCAGGCTCTTTTTGCTGAGCTGCTCAATCTCTTCCGAGATATCGACTGCGCTTTCGGTCTGCACGTAGCGCAGTTCCTCGATTTTGGATTCGAGCTCGGCGATGGGCTGCTCAAAATCCAGAAAGTTCTTTTTCGCCAACTTGTTTCTCCTTGTCCCAGCCAGGCACGGTGCATGCGTTCCGGCCGGAAAACGGGGGTTGATCGGGTGTGATCGGTTTGTCTTCAGGCGGCAGGCTGCGTCTCGAGCGAGCGCCAAATATACCAAGTCGCCACGGTGCACCACGGCTTCCAGGCCTCGGCAACCTCGCGCGCCTCGCTGCGGCTGACGGGGTCGCCTGAAAAATAGTTCTGGCTGATGCCCGAGATCAGGCCTGCATCGTCCAGCGGCAGCACATTGGGCCGCTGCAGGTAGAAGATGAGGAACATCTCGGCCGTCCACCGGCCCACGCCGCGGATGGACATGAGCTCGGCCACGATGGCTTCGTCACTCATGCCCTGCCAGTCGTCCTGGTGCAGGCGGTGCTCGGTGAAATGCATGGCCAGATCCACCAGGTAGTCCACCTTGCGGGCGGACAGGCCCACGGCGCGCATGTCGTCCACCTTGAGCTTGAGCACCAGGTCAGGCGCCATCCGCGCAGGCAGGCGTGCGAACTTGTTCCACAGCGTCTGCGCGGCCTTCATCGAGATCTGCTGGCCCACGATGGAGCGCGCCAGCGTGGCAAAGGCATCGCCACCGGGCTGCAGGGCCAGGTGGGCAAAGCGCGGGATCAGGCGCTTCATCACGCGGTCCCGGCGCACGAGCTGGCGGCAGGCCTCGGCCCAGTAGGCAGGCGCGCCTTCGGGCGGCGCGGGCAGCGATATCTTGGCCTTGGGCGTGGCGGCAGCGGCCGCTGCGGCGGCAGGCGGCGAGCCTGCGCGCGCGCCCAGCGTCACCACCGGCAGCGGGGCCGGTTGCTGTTCGGGCACGGGCAGATCGGCCACCAGCGGCAACTGCTCGAAATCCATGGTGTCCAGGGGTTTGGCGGAGGCCATCAAAGCACCTCCCCGCACCTGGCGCGGCACGTCTGGCAAGGCATACGGATCAGCCCTTGGCGGCTGCCTCCCAGGTCGTGCCTGCAGGGGAGTCCTTGAGCACGATGCCCTGTTCCATCAGGGCCTTGCGGATGCGGTCGGCCTCGGCCCAGTCCTTGGCCGCCTTGGCGGCTGCGCGTGCGGCAATCTGCGCCTCGATGGCGGCGGCATCCACATCTGCCGCTCCTGCCTGCAGGAAGGCCTGGGGGTCGCCCTGCAGCAAGCCCAGGCATCCGGCCAGGGCCTTGAGCAGGCCCGCCGTCTCGGCGCTCTTGCTGCGATTGACTTCTGCAGCCAGCTCGAACAGCACGGCCACGGCCTCGGGCGTGCCGAAGTCCTCGTCCATGGCCGCCTTGAAGCGCGCGGCAGCGGGATGGCTCCAGTCGATGGCGACCTCGGCAGGGGCCACCAGGCTCAGCGCCGTGTACAGGCGCTTGAGCGCGCCGCGCGCATCGTTCAGATGCACGTCGCTGTAGTTCAGCGGGCTGCGGTAGTGGCTGCGCACGACGAAGAAGCGAACGGTCTCTGCGTCGTACTCCTTGAGCACGTCGCGGATGGTGAAGAAGTTGCCCAGCGACTTGGACATCTTCTCGTTGTCCACGTTGATGAAGCCGTTGTGCATCCAGACCTGCGAGAAAGGCTTGCCGGTCGCGCCTTCGCTCTGGGCAATCTCGTTTTCGTGGTGCGGGAACTGCAGATCGGCACCGCCGCCGTGGATGTCGAAGCTCTCACCCAGCATCTCGCAGCCCATGGCCGAGCACTCGATGTGCCAGCCCGGCCGGCCCACGCCCCAGGGGCTGGCCCACTTGACCTCGTCGGGCTCGCTGGGCTTGGCGCTTTTCCACAGCACGAAGTCCAGCGGGTCCTGCTTGCCGTCCTGCACGGCCACGCGTTCGCCGGCCTGCAATTCGTCCAGCGACTTGCCCGACAGCTTGCCGTAGCCGGGGAACTTGCGCACGGCAAAGTTCACGTCGCCATCGCTGCCCTGGTAGGCCAGGCCCTTGTCCTGCAGGCGGCCGATCATGGACAGCATCTGCGGCACGTATTCGGTGGCGCGCGGCTCATGCGTGGGGCGTTCGATGCCCAGGGCGTCGGCGTCCTGGTGCAGCGCGTCGATCATGCGGTCGGTCAGCGAGCGAATGGTCTCGCCGTTCTCCACGGCACGACGGATGATCTTATCGTCGATATCGGTGATGTTGCGCACATAGGTCACGCGATTTCCGCTGGCCCGAAGCCAGCGCTGCACCACGTCGAAAGCGACCATGGAGCGCGCGTGTCCCAGGTGGCACAGGTCGTACACGGTCATGCCGCACACATACATGCGCACATGGCCCGGTTCGATTGGCGAAAACGCTTCCAATGCACGCGACAGCGTGTTGTAGATACGCAAACTCATGGATGTTCATCAGGGGAGAAAGGGCCGCTGCAGGGGGCGCGTCCCACGCGCCGCCGGACCCTTGGCGCCGATGCAGGCATGCTCAGCAGGGAGCAGGAGCGGCAGGCGCAGAGCCCGTGTGACCCAGCACACCCCTCAGCTACAATTCACAGCAGTATAAGCCCGCGCCGCGGGGCGTTTCCCCGAGGCCCCGAAAGCACCTACATGCCTCTACGCAACTCGTTTCGCTCCGCCCTGCGCCTCGCGGCACTGGCGGCCCTGCTCGCAACAGGCCACGCCCACGCCGACGACTATACGGAAGTGAACCAGTTGCTGCGCAACGGCAAAAGCACCCAGGCCCTGGCACGCGCCGAAGCCTACCTTGCCAAGAACGCACGCGACCCCCAGATGCGCTTTCTCAAGGCCGTGGCCCTGACCGACAGCGGCAAGACCGACGAGGCCATCGCCGCGCTGAACCAGCTCATCGAGGACTACCCCGAGCTGCCCGAGCCCTACAACAACCTGGCCGTCATCTACGCAGGCCAGAACCAGCTCGACAAGGCCCGCTCCGCCCTGGAGTCGGCCGTGCGCAACAACCCCAACTACGGCGTTGCCTACGAGAATCTGGGCGACATCCACGCCCGCCTGGCCTACGAGGCCTACGGCAAGGCACAAGGCCTGGACGGCCGTGCTGCCAGCGTGCGGCCCAAGCTCAAGCTGCTGCGCGAATTGCTGGCTCCAGTCACCGGCACCAAATAGAAGACACGGCCCACACGCACGACCCCGGCGCCCAGGCACGGCGGTCTGCGCGCCATTTGGGTCTTGCCACGCCTGCGCGCACGCGCAGGAACCTGCCCGGGTTTTCCCACTCCATCCCCCAGCCCTTTGGCTTTCTCAGGAGATTTGCATGACCACACGCCGCATTGCGTCGCTTTCCCTGGCCGGCATGGCCCTGGCCGCTTCCCTTTGCACCGCCCTGCCCGCCATGGCGCAGAACGCCACACCCAAGGTGCAGCTCAAGACCAGCATGGGCGACATCGTGCTGGAGCTGAACGAGGCCAAGGCCCCCAAGACCGTGGCCAACTTCATGCAGTACGTGCGCGACAAGCACTATGACGGCACGGTGTTCCACCGCGTGATGGACGGCTTCATGATCCAGGGTGGCGGCATGGACGCCAGCCTCAAGGAAAAGCCCACGCGCGCGCCGATTCCGCTGGAAGCGGACAACGGCCTCAAGAATGACCGGGGCACCATCGCCATGGCGCGCACTGGCAATCCCAACTCGGCCACCTCGCAGTTCTTCATCAACGTGGTGAACAACGACATGCTCAACGCACCCAAGCCTGACGGACACGGCTACGCCGTCTTCGGCCGCGTGGTCCAGGGCATGGATGTGGTGGACAAAATCCGCACGGTGGCCACGGGCAACCAGGGCATGCACCAGAATGTACCCACCAAGCCGGTGACCATCCTCTCGGCCACCGAAGTCAAGTAAACCGCGCGCCGCGCCCAGCGTGGCACGCCCCTGCCCTCCACCCAACAAGGAATCGCCATGAGCAATCCCCAAGTCGAACTCCACATCGCCGACCACGGCGTCATCACCCTCGAACTCGACGCCGCCAAGGCCCCCAAGAGCACCGAGAACTTCCTGGCCTATGTGAACAAGGGCCACTACGACAACACCATCTTCCATCGCATCATCGATGGCTTCATGATCCAGGGCGGCGGCTTCGAGCCCGGCATGAAGCAAAAGGGCACCGATGCGCCCATCGAGAACGAGGCCAAGAACGGCCTGAAGAACGACAAGTACACCATCGCCATGGCCCGTACCGGCGACCCGCACTCGGCCACCGCCCAGTTCTTCATCAACGTGGCCGACAACGGCTTCCTGAACCACACCTCGCCCAGCGCCCAGGGCTGGGGCTATGCCGTGTTCGGCAAGGTGGTCAAGGGCACCGAGATCGTGGACGAGCTGCGCGGCGTGAAGACCGGCCGCAACGGCGGCCACCAGGACGTGCCCAAGGATGACGTGATCATCGAAAAGGCCGTGGCCCTGTAATCAGGCGCCCTTCCGACAAGGCGGCTGCCCCCTTGGCGTGCAGCCGCCCTGTTGTCCATGCTCATGGCCCGCCCCTGGCCGTGCCCATGGACAACAGCCCTGCTCCAGAGCCCTCCCAAGCCTTCATGCAGCGCCCTTGCCGGGCGCGCACCCGCCCATGGCCCAGACTGCCGCACCTCGCCCTCCCTGCGTGCCGCCCATTGCGGCCGAATGGACACTGCCCGCGGCCTGGCGCACGCTGGACTTCATCTCCGACCTGCACCTGCAGGCCTGCGAGCCCGCCACCGTGCAGGCCTTTCGCCGCTACCTGCACGCCACGCAGGCCGATGCCGTCTTTCTGCTCGGTGACCTGTTCGAAGTCTGGGTGGGCGACGACGCCTTGCTGGAGCCCGGCAGTTTCGAGGCCGATTGCGCCGCCACCCTGCGCGAGGCCGCCGCCCGCAGGCCGCTGTTCTTCATGCAGGGCAACCGCGACTTCCTGACCGGAGCGCAGTTCGATGCGCTGTGCGGCACGACCACGCTGGCCGACCCCACCGTACTCGACTGCGGCGACCAGCGCATCCTGCTCAGCCATGGCGATGCCCTGTGCCTGGACGATACGGACTACCAGCGCTTTCGCGCCATGGCGCGCTCCGCCGCGTGGCAGGCGGCCTTCCTGGCGCAGCCGCTGCCGCTGCGCCGCGAGCAGGCACGCGGCATCCGGCAGGAGAGCGAATCGCGCAAACGTGAATCGGCCGGAGCGGACGCAGCCGCCCCCTCCGCCAGCCACACCGCCGCCATGCCCACCTATGCCGACCTGGATGCCGAGGCCACGCGCAGCTGGCTGCGCGCCGCACGCGCCGCCACCCTGGTCCACGGCCACACGCACCGCCCGGCCGACCATGAACTGGGCGATGGCCTGCGGCGTGTGGTGCTCAGCGACTGGGATTTGGCAGCCGCCGTGCCGCGCGCCGAAGTGCTGCGCTGGGAGCAGGGCCAGGGCCTGCGGCGCCTGCCGCTGTCCGAAGTACTTGAACAGGCGCCCCAACGATGAGCCTCTGGCGACAACTGGGCCACTGGGCCCGGCGGCTGGGCCGCCGCGCACGCTCCGCCGTCTCGCCGGTGCCCGAGATACCAGCGCCACTGTGGCTGTCCATACTGGCCGCCTACCCCTTTCTTTCCTCGCTGACGCTGGAGGAGCAATCGAAGCTGCGCGCACTGGCCGCCGTCTTCCTGCAGCGCAAGCGCTTCCACGGCGCGCACGGCCTGCAAGTGAGCGACGCCATGGCGCTGGAGATTGCCGCCCAGGCCTGCCTGCCTCTGCTGCACTGGGGCGAGCCGCAGGGCGCGCTGTCCTGGTATGACGACTTTGTCGGCATCGTGGTGCACCCGGGCGATGCCGTGGCACGGCGCCAGAGCATGGACGAGGCCGGCGTCATCCACGACTACGACGAAGTGATCATGGGCGAGGCCATGCATGGCGGCCCCGTCATGCTCAGTTGGCAGGCCATCGGCGCAGGCCGCGGGCCGCATGCCAGCCACCACGGTCACGGCGGCCAGGCCGCCAACGTGGTGATCCATGAATTCGCCCACAAGATCGACATGCGCAACGGCGGCGCCGATGGCTGCCCGCCCCTGCCGCCCGGCTTCATGGGCAGCGGCTCCGCGCGCCAGGCCCGCGAGATATGGCAGGCCGCCTGGGCGCCGGCCTACGACACCTTCCGTGAGCAGATCACCATCGCCGAACGCTTTGGCGGCGAATGGCCCTGGCTGGACGGCTATGGCGCCACGGCGCCCGCCGAATTCTTCGCCGTGGCCTGCGAAGCCTTCTTCGTGGACCGCGCCCGCTTTGCCCTGGAATTCCCCACGCTGGAGCCGCTGCTGGCTGCGCTCTTCAAGCCGGCCACCCGTCACCCCTGATCGGAGCAAACCTCCTTCAGGGCCTGGGCAAACAGGCGCTGCTCCTCGTACTGCCCGCCCGCCTTGCGCTCGAACAGGGTGACGGGTGGCAGGGTCCAGCCGAAACGGTGGCGCACAATGCCCACGCCCGCGATGCGCACCAGTTCCTCGGCAATGTCGGCCGGCACGATGGACACGGCACGCTCATTGGCCGCCACCAGTTCGCCGATCACCTTGGCCGAGAGCGTTTCCACAAACGGCGGCGGCGGCTCCACGCCCGCGCGCAGAAAAAAGTCGGTGATCTGCTCGCGCATGGGCGTGCGGCGCTGGCCCAGCACCCAGTCAAGCCCCGTGAGTTCGGCCCACTGCAGAGGCCGGCGCCCCAGCCGCGTGGCCAGGCTGCGGTGGGCGATCAGGCGAGGCTCCTGCTCATAAAGCACGCTGTGCCGTATGCCGCTCATGTCCAGCACGGCCGAGGCGCGGCCAATCACGCAGTCCAGCTCATGTGCGCGCAACTTTTGCAGCAGGCGGTCGCTGGTGTCCTCATGCAGCGTGACCGTGATGCGCCGGCCTTGCGGCCGCGTCCTGCCGATGGCCTCGGCCAGCATGCGCGCAGGCAGGAAGGGGATGACACCCACCTGCAGGTGCGCCGCACGCTGCTGCCCCACGGCCTCGATGTCGTGGGCCCAATGGTCCAGGTCGGCCAGCATGCCCCGGGCGCGCGCCAGCACCAGCGCGCCCAGCTCCGTAGGCTCCATGCCGCGCGCAGAACGCAGGAACAGGGGCGCGCCGAACAACGACTCCAGCTCGGCCAGGGCCTGGGTCACGGCGGGCTGACTGGTGGCCATGCGCTCGGCCACGCGGGTCAGCGTGCCCAGCTCGCTGATGGAGCGCAGCAGCAGCAAATGCTTCATCTTCAGGCGCGTGGCCATGCGGTGGGCCAGTTGGGCAGCGGTCGATGCAGTGGGGTGTTGCGGCATGGCTTCAGGCGTGGCGCGTCATAAGCAAAACCATATTGAACAATAAAAACAAACGAATTTCTGCTTATGCATGCGTTCCAGAATTCCGGCGTCTTGCACACCCAGAACGAAAGGACCAGGCAGACCATGGATGGCATGTTTTTCATCATCGCGCTGGGCGCGGCGGCGGCCGGATTCGTGCAGGGCCTGTCGGGCTTTGCCTTCGGCATGGTGGCCATGTCGTTCTGGGCCTGGGTGCTGGAGCCGCGCGATGCGGCCGTGCTCACCGTCTTCGGCTCGCTGCTGGGCCAGGTGCTGTCGGCCATCACCGTGCGGCGCGGGTTTGCGCTGGCAAAGCTGCTGCCCTTCATCCTGGGCGGTCTTGTCGGCATTCCCCTGGGTGTCTTGCTGCTGCCGCACCTGGACATGGCCTGGTTCAAGGCCTTGCTGGGCGGCATGCTGGTGCTGTGGTGCCCGGTGATGCTGCTGTCGGCCCGGATGCCCAGGCTGGCGCGCGGCGGCAGTGTGGCAGACGGCGCCGTGGGCCTGGCGGGCGGCGTGATGGGCGGACTGGGCGGCTTCACGGGCACGCTGCCCACGCTGTGGTGCACGCTGCGCGGCTACCCCAAGGATGAGCAGCGCTCGGTCATCCAGAACTTCAACCTGTCCATGCTGGCCGTGACCATGGCCACCTACCTGGGCACCGGCATGGTCGCGCGCAGCATGCTGCCGCTGTTCGCCATCGTGGCGCCGGCCATGCTCATTCCATCGCTGCTGGGCTCCAGGCTGTATATCGGCATCAGCGAGATGCGTTTCCGGCAGATCGTGCTGGGCCTGCTGTGCCTGTCCGGCGTGGCGCTGCTGGCCTCCTCGGTGCCGGTGCTGCTGCAGCGCGCGGGCTGAGCGCCCCGAACGCGCTGCCGGGAAGGCCTGGAGCCAAGCCTGCCGGCTGCAGCAGATGGCCAGGCAACGGCAGCAACACGTGCAGGGGCTGGGCAATGAACTGGCCACCGCCAAGAAGGATCTGCAGCGCGCGCAAGACTGGGCACTGCCCTCGAAAAAAGGCGGGGCAGGAATCGCTCCCTGCCCCGCCTTCAGGCGCCCGCCGCGTGGCGGGAACGCCTTCTTCTCCCTCGATGGCGCATCAGTACCGCGCGTCGGCCGGCTTCTTGTCCTTGGGCCAGTCCTTGTGCTTGTTGGCAAAGTCCGGGCGCGGCTGGTGGCTGAAGTACTCGGCCACGTCCACGGCCTCCTGGTCGCTGAGGCCGCCCTGGCCCAGCGGGAAATTGCCATGGAAGGCGATGGGCATGTTGCGCTTGACGAAGGCCGCTGCCGTATAGGTGCGCGCCATGCCTGCACCGATGTTGAAGGACTGGTCACCCCACAGCGGCGGATAGACCCACTGTCCCTTGGCATTCTTCACGCCTTCGCCCTCGCCGCCATGGCAGACCGCGCACTGGGCCGCATAGACCTTCTTGCCGTTGTCCACGTTGGGCACGATGGACTGGCTGATCTTGCCCACGCCCCGGCCTTCGACCTTGTCCTCGGGCTTGGTTTCGCGGCGCATCCAGTCGAAGTAGGCGACCATGGCCTTGATCTCGTCGGACTCCAGCGGCAGAGGCTTGCCGTTCATGGAGCGCAGGAAGCAGCCATTGATGCGGTCCTCCAGCGTGATGACGCGGCCCGCGCGCGGCGCATAGCCGGGGAAGAAGGCCGAGACACCGATGTAGGGCGAACCATCGGCCACCGTGCCCGCGTTCAGGTGGCAGCTGGCGCAATTCAGCGCATTGCCCACATTCCTGGGCAGCAGGTCACGCGTCTCTATGTTCAGGCGGGCGCCGTAGACCAGTTGCTTCGCGTTGGATTCGTCCAGCATGGCGGCCAGGCGCGGCGTCTCGAAGGGGCGTGCGCTTTCGCCCTTGGCATCGAGCTGCTTGCGCATGGATTGCACCTCCTTGGCATGGATCTCGCGCGCATCGGCACGGCCCCAGCTCCTGCGGGCGAAGTTGAGGATGTCGGCGATCTCCGCATCCTTGAGCTGCGCGAAGGCCGGCATGGTCAGCGGCCGGGCGTGGCTTTGCGTGACGGGCGCCTTCCAGCCCGCCAGCATCAGATGGATCAGCGTGGACGGGTCCTGCGACTGCAGCGAAAAATTGCCGGCCAGTGGCGGGAACACGTCCTTCACGCCGCCGCCATCGGCACGGTGGCAGTCGGCGCAGAACTGCAGATAGCCCAGGCCGCCCCGGCTGGCGTAGAGATCGGCAGGCACATCGGAAGACACTGCCGACGTGGCGGACGGCGCATGCACGGAGGCCTGCGGCGCCGGATGCGGGGCGATGACCGGCCCCGGCCCCTGGGCGATCTGCATGGGCAGATCGTTCTTGCCTGCGGGCAGCGACTTCAGATAGATGCCGATGGCCAGCAGGTCCTCGTCACTCATGTACTGGGTGCTGTGCTGCACCACATCGACCATGTTGCCGGAGACCGTGCCGTGGCTGTTGCGCCCGGTCTTGAGCAGTTGGGCGGTCTCCTCGGGTGTCCACAGGTCGCGCAGGCTCAGTGCGCGCCAGTTCTCCACGGTCTCGCCGGCCAGGAAGTACTCGCCCTTGCGGCCCTCGCCGGTCATGGTCTTTTCCTGGAAGCCCACGCCGCGCGGCGTATGGCAGGCGCCGCAGTGGCCCAGGCCCTGCACCAGGTAGGCGCCCCGGTTCCACTGGGCAGTTTGCTGCGGTTGGGGCTGGAAGGGCGCGTCATCCAGAAACACCCAGTTCCACAGCGCCAGGCCCCAGCGCTGGTTGAAGGGAAAGCCCAGGTCGGACTCCTTGTTGGCCGCCTTCACGGGCGCCACGCCCTGCATCAGGTAGGCATACAGGGCCTGCATGTCCTCGGCCGTCATCTTGGCGTAGGAGGGATAGGGCATGGCCGGGTACATGTTGCGGCCATCGGCCGCCACGCCCTTGCGCATGGCACGGTCGAACTGATCGAAGCTGTATTTGCCCATGCCCGTATCGGCGTCAGGCGAGATATTGGTGGAATAGATCTTGCCGAATGGCGTCTCCAGCGCCAAGCCACCGCCCATGGGCTGTGTTTTATTTCCGGTATGGCAGGCCACGCAATCACCGAGTCGCGCGATATAACGGCCACGGTCTACCAGGGTTCTTTGCTCGGCGCTCAGGTCCGCCGCATAGTCGGCGGGCAGGTCATCGATGATCTGCGGCATTTGCGCATGATCCACCTCGGGCGCCGGCGCCGAGATGGCGAGCTGCCATGCGGCAGCCGACAGCACGGCCACGCACAGCAGGCCTTGCTTGAGCGAGAGTTTCATCGTCTTCTATCCCGTGAAATAAATTATTATTGAAAGAGAAAATCGGATATTGACGAGATATTCCACCCAACGCATGCAACCATTGCAGCAAATATCAATCTCTTTGCGCAATATCTTCTTATATATAAATTCTAGTGGAATCACCCTATTTTTTGATGCAAGCCGACGAAAAAGATAAGCCACTTGCGCATTTAACGCGGGCTTAATCCATCCACAGGAAAAGTGGCGGCGCAAATGGGGGCGCAGCCATGCAAAGCGGCCCCGCGAAGGGGCCGCCATGTGTACATCCCGGGGATGCCGGGTGCGTGGAAAGGCTCGGCTCAACCTGGCTGGATCATCCGGCGCGCAGCCTGCGCCACGCTGTGTGCATCCACCCCAAAGTAGCCGCGCAGCGCCGCACGCGTGTCGCTGCGGCCGAAGCCGTCCGTGCCCAGCGTGAGGAAACGGCGGCCTGCGGGCAGGAAGGCGCGCACGGTCTCGGGCACCGCGCGCACATAGTCGGTGGCGGCAATCACCGGGCCCTGCGTACCTTGCAGCAGCTGCGCGATCCAGGGCTGGCCAGGTGCCTCACCCGCCAGCATGCGCTGCTCGCAGGCCACGCCATCGCGCGCCAGCTCGCTCCAGCTGGTCACGCTGACCACGGTGGCGGCCATGCCCTCGCTGGCCAATTGCTCGGCGGCCTTGAGCACTTCGGTGAGGATGGCGCCCGATCCCAGCAAGGTGACATGCTGCGTGGCACGGTCCGCATCGCCAAAGCGGCTGAACACATAGGCGCCGCGCAGCACGCCTTCGGCAGCGCCTGCGGGCAGGTCGGGCTGGGCATAGTTCTCGTTCATCAGCGTGACGTAGTAGAAAACATCGCGCTGCTCGACCAGCATCTCGCGCATGCCGGCGTCCAGGATCACGGCGAGTTCGCCGGCATGCGCAGGGTCCCAGGCCTTGCAGTTGGGAATGGTGGCCGCCACCAGATGGCTGGAGCCGTCCTGGTGCTGCAGGCCTTCTCCGCCCAGCGTGGTGCGGCCCGAGGTGGCGCCCAGCAAAAAGCCGCGCGCCCGCTGGTCGGCCGCGGCCCAGATGGCGTCGCCCACGCGCTGGAAGCCGAACATGGAGTAGTAGATGTAGAACGGCAGCATGGCCAGGCCGTGCACGCTGTAGCTGGTGGCCGCCGCCGTCCAGCTGGCGACGGCGCCGGCCTCGCTGATGCCCTCCTCCAGGATCTGGCCGTCCAGCGCCTCGCGGTAGGACAGCACCGAGCCGATGTCCTCGGGCGCGTAGCGCTGGCCCAGGCTGCTGTAGATGCCCACCTGCTTGAACAGGTTGGCCATGCCGAAGGTGCGCGCCTCGTCGGCCACGATGGGCACGATGCGCGGGCCCAGCTGCGCATCCTTGAGCAGGCTGCCCAGCATGCGCACAAAGGCCATGGTGGTGCTCATTTCCTTGCCGGCAGGCGCCAGCGCGAACTGGGCGTATTGCTCCAGCGCTGGAACGGGCACGCGGTCGCACACCGTTTCGCGGCGCGGCAGTGCGCCGCCCAGGGCCGTTCGGCGCTCGCGCAGGTACTGCATCTCGGCACTGTCATCGGCAGGCTTGTGGAAGGCCAGGCCCTTGGCCTGCTCGTCACTGAGCGGCAGGTTGAAGCGGTTGCGGAACTCGATCAGGTCGGTCTCGTCCAGCTTCTTCTGGCTGTGCGTGGTCATCTTGCCCTGCCCGGCCGAGCCCATGCCGTAGCCCTTCTTGGTATGGGCCAGGATCACCGTGGGCTGGCCGCGATGGGCGGCAGCCGCTGCATAGGCCGCATGGATCTTCACCAGATCATGGCCGCCGCGCTTCAAGCGGTCGATCTGCTCGTCCGTCAGGCCCTGGGCCAGGGCGGCGAGCTCGGGGTTCTGTCCAAAGAAATGCTCGCGGTTGTAGCGGCCGTCCTTGGCGGCGAACGTCTGCATCTGCCCGTCCACCGTGCCGCCCAGCGTGCGTGCCAGGGTGCCGGTGATGTCGCGAGCCAACAGCCCGTCCCAGTCGCTGCCCCACAGCAGCTTGACCACGTTCCAGCCCGCGCCGGCAAACAGCCGCTCCAGCTCATCGACGATGCGGCCGTTGCCGCGCACCGGGCCGTCCAGGCGCTGCAGATTGCAGTTGACCACCCAGACCAGGTTGTCCAGCCCCTCGCGCGCGGCCAGCGTGAGGGCACTCATGCTTTCGGGCTCGTCCATCTCGCCGTCGCCGAACACGCCCCAGACCTTGCGCTCCTGGCAGTCCAGCAGGCGGCGGTGCGTGAGATAGCGCATGAAGCGCGCGTGGTAGATGCTGCTGATGGGGCCTATGCCCATGGAGCCCGTCGGGAACTGCCAGAAGTCGGGCATCAGCCAGGGATGGGGATAGCTGGACAGGCCTTGCGCGCCAGCGGCCGGCGCGCTGATCTCCTGCCGATAGTGCTGCAGGTCCTGCTCGCTCAGCCGCCCTTCCAGGAAGGCGCGCGCATACACGCCGGGGGCGCTGTGCGGCTGGAAGAACACCAGGTCGCCCCGGTGCTGGCCCGGCGCCAGCCCCTCCCGGGCATGGAAGAAATGGTTGAACCCGGTCTCGAACAGGTCGGCCGCGCTGGCGTAGCTGGCGATGTGCCCGCCCAGCTCGCCATAGGCCTGGTTGGCGCGCACCACCATGGCCAGCGCATTCCAGCGCATGATGGACGCCAGCCGCTCCTCCATGGCCAGGTCGCCCGGAAACACCGGCTGCTGCTGCGCGGCCACGGTGTTCACATAGGGCGTATTCAGGTCGGGCTGCCAGCCCAGGCGCTGCTCGCGCGCCATGCGCGCCAGCTCTTCGAGCACGAAGCGCGCGCGCTGCGGCCCCTCGGCGGCGACCAGGGCCGCGAAGGCCTCCCGCCATTCGGTGGTTTCCTGGGGATCGGTATCGATATCGGCCAGCGTGGCCAGCGGCGTGGGTGCGTTCATGCCCGCCACTTTAGGACTGGCGGACCGGCATGAGCAGCCGTTCATGGATAAGGGAAACGCCATATTCCAGCATTTCATGCCGGCATCTACATAAAATCCGGCACATGAAACTGGACACCATCGACTTGCGCATTCTGGCCGAGTTGCAAACGGACGGCTCGCTTTCCAACGTGGAACTGGCGCGCCGCGTGCATCTGTCACCCTCGCCCTGCCTGGCGCGCGTCAAGGCACTGGAGAAGGCCGGCGTGATCGCGCGCTATGTGGCGCTGGCCAATGCGTCGGCGCTGGGGCTGGGGCTGAATGTGTTCATCAACATCAGCCTCAAGTCGCAGGCCAAGGAATCGCTGGCCGACTTCGAGCGCCGCATTGCCGAGCACGACGAGGTCATGGAGTGCTACCTGATGAGCGGCGACGCCGACTACCTGATCCGCGTGGCCCTGGCCGACATCGGCGCGCTGGAGCGCTTCATCGTGGAGCAGCTCACGCCGATTCCGGGCATAGAGAAGATCCGCTCCAGCTTCACGCTCAAGCAGGTGCGGTACAAGACCGCCCTGCCCCTGCCGGCCGCAGGCTGAGGCGGATGGAGACTGGCCTCAGCCCGCAGGCTTGGCCATCTCGCCGGTGGCGATGCGGCGGCGCAGTTCGCCCAGCACGGCCTTGAGGCGGCGCTCGTTGTCCAGCCCCACGCGCACCAGCATCTTCTGGCCGCTGGACAGGGCCTGCAGCTCCGGGTCGGCGTATTCGTAGCGCACCCAGGGCTGGACGGAGGGCACCTCGCCCTCCACTTTGGTCAGCCTGACCTGCACCGGACCCGCGGGCTCGGGCGCGGCGCGCAGATGGTCTATGACGGCAATGAGACGATCGTTGAAATAGCGGCTGGGATAGCCCAGGTCTTCATAGGCGGTCTGGAACAGGGGATACAGCCGGGCATAGAGCTTGACGGCCCCGTCCATGGGAATGGACTCGGCGAAGGCCACGAAGGCCTTGTAGCGTGCGGCGTTGGCGGGGGAGATGGCCTGTGCCTCCCCGGTCTCCGCCGCGCCCTCCACCGTGAAACGCTGCGGCGCGGGGTGCACGGGCCAAAGCCGTGCAGGGGCCTGGGAGCGGGTCAGGTTGTCCACGGTGGCCACGGCGCGGCGCACAAAGCCGTCCATCTGCAGAAAGCTGCCTGCCTTGTCACGACCCAGCAGGCCGTTGAGGGCCTGGGCGACATGGGCGTCGGAGTCCTGCAGCGCGGGCAGGCCGGGCGCGGGTGGCTCCAGCGCATCGACAGGGTTCTGGGGCTCGGTCAGCTCGGGCGCGGGGACGGGTTCAGGCTCGGCAGGCTGGGCGGGCGCCTCTGCCACTTCGGGCGGCGCCTCGGGCACGTCGGCGGGACGCCACCAGTACCACCAGGCTGCGCCCCCCACGGCGGCAGCCGCCAGTACCGCTGCGGCGATGCCGAAAGCCGATGGGCCGGAGGATCTGGCGCGGGGGCGGAAGTCTTGGGGGTCGCGTTCTGGCATGGAGGGGTCCTTTGGCTTGGGCAGGGGGCTGGCAGCACAGTTGCCGCAGGACGTGCGACAGCAAAGCACAACCGGGGTTCCCGAGCTTTCCTGACACCAGCCCCTGACTGGTGTTTATAAGCCGCCCCGCTGCCCGCGCAGGCCCTTGTGCGCGCCAGGCAACAAGGCGTTACCCGGCTTACGCGGCCAGCCTGCGCACAAGAAGGGGGCGGTGCAGCAGGCTCAGCCCTGCGTGCCCAGATCCTGGAGCCAGGCCATGGCGGCCTGCAGCTCGTCGGGGCGGATCTCATGCATGCTCGGGTATTCGTGGTAGCTCAGTTGCAGCGGCAGGCGCTGCACGTGGCTGCGAATGGCGTGGGCGCTGGTCAGCGGAATGACGTTGTCGTAGGTGCCGTGGCTGACCCAGAGCGACTTGCCGTCGAAGGCCGCGTCAGGGGCCTGGTGCGGCAAGGCCTCGGGCAGCAGGCGGCTGTGCCAGCACATGGCGGCGCGCAGCAGCGCGGGCTGGGTCAGCAGCAGGCTGAGCGCCATGATGCCGCCCTGGCTGAAGCCGCCCGCCACGGTACGCTGGGCAGGAATGCCCAGCCGCGCGCCAGCCTGCTGCACGGTCTGGGCCACCAGGGCGCGGCTGTGCTCTTCCTGCGATGCGTGGATGTGGCGCGTGCCGTTGGCATCCACCGTGAACTGGAACCAGGCATGGGCACTGGGCCCCATGGAAAACGGGGCACGCAGGCTGAGCACGTGGAACTGCGGCGGCACGAACGATGCGAGGCCGAACAGGTCCTGTTCATTGCTGCCAACGCCATGCATGAGCACCAGCAGCCAGGGCTGCTGCCCCGGTGCGGGTTGTGCGGGGCGCTCCAGCGCCAGCAGGGGCAGGTCGATCATCACGGACTCCTTGGTTTTTAAGCGATTTCCGGGACCGGGGTGGTCCCGGGCAACGCGCCATTGTGGCGCCTCGCCAAGTCCGCGGGGGCAGGAGGTTATGCCGCCTGCGCGTCCTCGAAGGCCATCGCATCCATGGCCAGGATGGAGTACATGACTTCGCGGCTCAGATACCGAGGCCGCGCCGTGGCGCCGGCCGCGCCCAGGGCGAAGTACAGCGGCATGAAGTGCTCTTCGCTGGGATGGGCGCGCCGGGCCGAGGGAGCGCGTGCGCGGTAGTCCAGCAGCGCGGGCAGGTCCTGCGCCTGCAGGCGCGACTCGATCCAGCGGCTGAAATCCTGCACGTAGGGCGAGGAGGCGCTGGAGCCGCCGACGGCATGGTCGTCCTGCAGGCCATCCTGGCTGCGCAGGGCCTGCACGGCGTCGTCCACCCGCACCGTGGCCTCGCCCATACCGCCCCGGAATTCGGCCAGGTTGTGCGTCATGCTGCCGGAGCCGACGATGAGCACCCCTTCATCGCGCAGCGCCGCCAGGGCCGCGCCCAGCGCATGGGTTTCGGCCGGCCCGGCCGAGGCGGGAAGGGACAGCTGCACCACGGGCAGGTCGGCATCCGGCAGCAAATGCATCAGCGGCACCCAGGCGCCGTGGTCAAAGGGCCGCTGCGCGTTGGCGGTGGAGGCAATGCCTGCGGCCTGCAGGCGGTCCATGACTTCATGTGCCAGCTGGGGCGCGCCGGGGGCCGGGTACTGCAGTTCGTAGAGCGCGGGCGGGAAGCCGCCGAAGTCGTGCCAGGTGGAGGGCGTGGCTCCGGTCATGACTTCCACGCCATGCGACATCCAGTGCGGCGACATGACGACCACGCCGCGCAGCGGGCCGTGGGCCTGGCGCAGCGCCCTGCCCCATCGCGCGAGCACGGGGCCGGTTTCGCCCGGCTCCAGCGCGAACATGGGCGAGCCGTGGGAGACATAGAGCACGGGCAGCCGAGTGCCTGCCGAAGCGGCTATGGAGGAGGCGCCGGAATCGAGGGAAGCGTGGAAATCTTGCATTCCCCTAATGTAGGGACGCAAGCGGGCCGCGCCAAGCCGCCAAAGGCGGCACACATTGTTGCGCTGGCCGGCTCAATCGTCGCGCGGGCGGCCCCGCAGGGCCTTGGTGGCGCTGTGCCGGCTCTTGCTGTCCAGGCGCCGCCGCTGCGATCCCAGCGTGGGCCGGGTGGCCCGGCGAAGAATGGGTTCGGGATAGGCGGCGGCCACCAGCGCGTTGAGCCGCTGCAGCGCGGCGCGCAGGTTCTGCTCCTGCGTGCGGTACTGCTGGGCCTTGATGACGACCACGCCCTCGTTGGTGATGCGGCCGTCGCGCAGGGCCAGCAGGCGCTGCTGCACGGCCTCGGGCAGGCGCGAGGCGCGCACGTCGAAGCGCAGGTGCACGGCGCTGGAGACCTTGTTCACGTTCTGGCCGCCCGCGCCCTGGGCGCGCATGGCGGTCCACTGCACCTCGTGCAGCTCGATGGGGCGCATGCGCTCAGGCATCCAGCGCAGCGGCCAATGCCGCCACAAAGGCATCGGGACGCTCATGCATGACCCAGTGGCCCGCGCCAGGCACCAGGGCCAGCCCCCGGAAGTCGCGCGCATGGCGTGCAAAGGCCTGGGCCAGTTCCTGCATCATCGGGCCCGGGTAGAGCGCGTCGTGCTCGCCATAGATGGCCCATACGGGGCCGTCCACGGCCTGCAGGGCGCGGGCCAGCACATCGGTGTGCGAGAGGCGGCGGCGTGGAAGGCGGTCGCGCTCCACATTGAGCACATGCAGGGCCAGCGTGTCCTCGTCGATGAGGTTGGCGTCATGCAGCATCAGCGCCTGCAGGTTGTAGCGGTGGGCCACGGCCTGCGCCTCGGGCGTGGCCAGGTGGCGCCAGCCCTTGAGCCGCACGGCCAGGCCCTTGCCCACGCCCATGCCGGGCGCCCCGGCCAGCACCAGGCGCCGGGCCAGCGTGCCGTCGGCAGCCGCCAGCATGCCGGCCGTCATGCCGCCAAAAGAGAAGCCGGCCAGATCGCACAGCGGGGCGGCGGGCGCTCCGCCATCGGCCAGCAGTTGCCGCAGGCCCTGGCGTAGCGGCTCGACCAGGGTGTCGGCATCCTGGCCGCCCGGTACCCCATCGGAATCGCCGAAGCCGGGCAGGTCGGGTATCCACAGCTGGCGGCCCTGGGCCAGCAGAGCGTCCATGCAGCGCAGCCAGTGCGTCCAGCTGCCGCTGCCGCCGTGCAGCATGACCACCGGCAGCACGCCCGCGCGCGCCTCGCCCCAGACATGCCAGACCATGTGGCCGTCGTCGGGCCGCGCGGCAGACAGCGGCGTGGTCAGGCGCCGAGCACGGGCGCGCAGGCGCTCTATGGCGACAGGCGTGTTCACCACTGGGCCACGGCGTCGATGGCCAGGCCGTAGCCGGCCACGCCAAAGCCGCACATCACGGCGCGCGCGGCGGCCGACAGGTAGGAGTGGTGGCGGAAGCTCTCGCGCGCATGCACATTGCTGATGTGCAGCTCCACCAGCGGCACGCCCGTGCCCTTGACGGCATCCAGCAGGGCCACGCTGGTGTGGGTGTAGGCGGCGGCGTTGAAGATCAGGCCGGCCAGGCGGCCTTCGGCGTGCACGCGGCCGGCTTCGTGGATCCAGTCCACCAGCTCGCCTTCGTGGTTGCTCTGGCGGAACTCCAGGGCCAGACCGTAGCGCGCACAGGCGGCTTCGCACAGCGCACGCACATCGGCCAGGGTCTGGGAGCCATAGATGGCGGGTTCACGCAGGCCCAGCAGGTTCAGGTTCGGGCCATTGAGGACATAGACGGTTTTCACGGCGGGGACACTCCAGGTTTCCAACGGGCTGGATTATGCGGGCCATCCCGGGCCCGGCCGCAACGCTGGCACCACGGAAAAAGCCGCCCCGGAGGGCGGCACAAGTCAATCCAGCCCGGTCCGGCTCAACGGCGCCAGTGACCGTGACCGTGACCATGGCCATGACCATGGCGGTATCCGCCACGGTAGCCGCCGCGATAGCCGTATCCATAGCCGGGAACGACCACGACGGGCGGCGCACGGTAGACGGCGCGCGGCGCGTAGTAGACCGGAGGCGGGGGAGCGTAGTAGATGGGCTGGGGCGGCGCCACATAGACGGGGGCCGGCGCCACATAGACGGGCGGGCCATACATGCCCGGCGAATTCAGGCTGATGGACCAGTGCACATCGCCCCGGGCCTGGGCGGCGCCCGAAGCCACCAGGGCGGCCAATGCGAGGCCGGCTGCTGCTGCTCTTGCAACCCACGGGGAAGCTGTCGTTGTCATGGTGTCTCTCCTCGAAGTTGGACAGGCGTGGCAGGCATTGCCGCTGGTGCCGCCTTCCCGCACTTTGGCACAGGGGGACGGCATACGCCCTGCATTCTCAACGCGCGACAGGGGTCTACGGATGGCAGGCTTTTATACAAGTTTGTTTCCAAATGCCTCAACCCTTGGCTGGCGCGGCTGTCCGAAAGCCGTCCGGAGCGGGTCGGCAGGCGCGCGCCTACAATGCTGCGATGAGCTCTGCTGACGCCTCCCCCATCTCCAAAGATCCGGTCAAACCGAGTAACTTTCTGCGCCAAATCATCGAGGCCGACCTGGCCAACGGTACCTACGCCCAGCGCCGCTGGGGTGGAAGCCCCGGTGATGGCGACCACCACAACCAGGGCCAGGTGGACGTGGCGAAGATCCGCACACGCTTCCCGCCCGAGCCCAACGGCTACCTGCACGTGGGCCACGCCAAGGCCATCTGCCTGAACTTCGGCCTGGCGCGCGACTACCAAGGCGCCTGCCACCTGCGCTTCGACGACACCAATCCCGAGAAGGAAGACCAGGAGTACGTGGACAGCATCATCGATGCCGTCCATTGGCTGGGCTTCGGCTGGAAGGAAGCCGACGGTCACGAGAACCTGTACTTCGCCAGCAACTACTTCGACTTCATGTACCGCGCGGCCGAGTACCTGATCGAGCAGGGCCTGGCCTATGTGGACGAGCAAAGCGCCGACGACATGAAGGCCAACCGCGGCGATTTCTCGCGCCCCGGCGTGGACAGCCCGTTCCGCAGCCGCACGGTGGCCGAGAACCTGGCGCGCTTTCGCGAAATGCGCGACGGCAAGCTGCCCGATGGCGCTGCCGTGCTGCGCGCAAAGATCGACATGGCATCGCCCAACATCAATCTGCGCGATCCCGCCATCTACCGCGTGCGTCATGCCGAGCACCACAACACCGGCAACCAGTGGTGCATCTACCCGATGTACACCTTCGCCCATCCCATCGAGGACGCGCTGGAGCACATCACCCACAGCATCTGCACGCTGGAGTTCGAGGACCAGCGCCCGTTCTACGACTGGCTGCTGGACCACCTGCGCGCAGGCGGCCTGATCGCCGCGCCGCAGCCGCGCCAGTACGAGTTCTCGCGCCTGCACCTGACCTATGTGATCACCAGCAAGCGCAAGCTCAAGCACCTGGTGGACAACGGCATCGTCAGCGGCTGGGACGATCCGCGCATGCCCACCATCGTCGGCCTGCGCCGCCGTGGCTACACGCCGCAGAGCATCCAGGCCTTCTGCGAGCGCATCGGCGTGACCAAGGACTACGCCTGGATCGACTACTCCACGCTGGAAGGCTGCCTGCGCGAAGACCTGGAGAACCAGGCCCATCGCGGCATGGTGGCCCTGGACCCGCTGAAGCTGGAACTGACCAACTGGGCCGAGGTCTTCGGCAGCGCCGACCACCTGGAAGCCTGCGAGCTGCCCGCCCTGCCCCACGCCGCCGAAGGCCAGCAGGTGCCGGTGCGCCGCTTCACGCTGGGCCGCGAGGTGTGGATCGAGCGCGAGGACTTCGCCGAAGTGCCGCCCAAGGGCTACAAGCGCCTGTTCCCGGGCAACAAGGTTCGCCTGAAGGGCGGCTACGTGATCGAGTGCACCGGCTGCGAGAAGGATGCCGAGGGCAACGTCACCAAGGTGCTGGCCACCGTGGTGCCCGACACCAAGAGCGGCACGCCGGGCGCCGACAGCGTCAAGGTCAAGGCCGCCATCACCTGGGTGGGCGCGGCCGACGGCGTGCAGGCCGAAGTGCGCCTGTACGACCGCCTGTTCACCGACCCGCAGCCCGATGCGGGCGGCAAGGACTTCCTGGCCCTGCTCAACCCGGACAGCCTCAAGGTCGTGACGGCCTACGTGGAGCCGTCGCTGGCCCAGGCACAGCCTGACGACAAGTTCCAGTTCGAGCGCTTCGGCTACTTCGTGGCCGACCGCAAGGACCACGCACCGGGCAAGCCCGTGTTCAACCGCGCAACGGGTCTCAAGGACTCCTGGGGCAAGTAGGCGCACGGCCCGCTGGCGGGCACCTGCACCGCTCCCCCGAAGATGGCCCACCATCCTGCTTTGCAGGGGTGGGCCATCGCACATCGGCGCTTTTGCAGTGACCATGGCCTCAGCACAATTCCAGGCCATGAACCAAGCCTTGCCACAGGCGGCTTCCGCCGCCAAGTTCGACACCTCCCGCGCGGCCGAGTACGAGACGCAAAGCCGCATCGCCCTGGCCGGCTACGACGCCTGCCACGAGCTGGCCGCCTGCCTGCTGGCAGCCAGCCTGGATGCCGGGCCGAAGTCCGTGCTGATTGGCGGCGCCGGTGGCACGGGCCAGGAAATCCTGGCCACGGCGCGGCTCAGGCCGCAGTGGACATTCACGGCCGCCGACCCTTCGCCCCCCATGCTGGACCAGACCATGGACCGCATCGCAGCCGCCGGCCTGTCGGCCCAGGTGCGTGCAGCACCCTGTGCGGTGGAAGACCTGCCCGCCGGCACGGTGTTCGACGCGGCCACGCTGATCGGCGTGCTGCACCACATTCCTGACGATGCGGACAAGCTCAGGCTGCTGCAGGCCCTGTCGGCCAGGCTGGCGCCGGGCGCGCCCTTCATCCTGGCCTGCAATCGCCATCGCTACGACAGCGAGCCGCTGTTCCTGGACGCCTGGGCCATGCGCTGGCGCATGGCAGGCGCGGACGAGGCCGCCGTCCATGCGAAACTCGGCAAGATCCGGCAGGGCGCGGTTCCACCCGCCTCGGAAGAGGCAGTGGAGCAGATGCTGGCCCAGGCCGGCTTCGTTCAGGCCAAGCGCTTTTTCTCCAGCCTGTTCTGGTGTGCGTGGATTGCCGCCAAGGCCTGATCGCCCCGAGCCGATCGTTCTTTCTCCGCCTTCCTTTCTTTGATTTGCCTTTCAGCATGAACTTCTCCGCACGCCTTCAGCAACTGCCCACCGTCACCCACCTCGCCGCGCTGCAGCTGGCCGATGCCCAGGGCCAGGTCGTGGCCACCATCGAGAACAAGCCCGGCCAGACCGGCTCCCTGGCCGTGTACCACGCGCTGGCCGCCCTCTACGGCGGCAGCATCACGCCCGCCGCCGCTGAACTGGGCCTGGAGTGGTATGCCGAGCACACGCAGGACGCCATCGCCTTCCCTGGCAAGCACCCCAACATCGACCGCCTGCTGGCCTGGTCCAAGGGTGCCGAGAGCTACCAGGCCCGCCTGCTCGCGGCTTGATCGCGGCCTGATTCCGCCTGGGTAAACACCGCGTCACAGAAGTTGCGCGGACTGGGGGCATCGGCTGACACGCCGGTGTCAACGCAGCGTGCACTTTGGCGTTCAAATGACATGTGCCTTGCCGCTTCGGCGCGCAAGGCGTTCCTGCCCAGGAGAACGCAATGCTGCAATCCGCCGTGCCCAGAGCACGCACCATGGCCCCCTCAGCTTCCCACGCCGGCGCCCTGCGCCTGAGCGTGCTGGGCCTGGCCGCCGCCCTGGCGCTGAGCGCCTGCAACGAATCCCAGGACAAGCCCCCGCAGGCCGCCAGCGTGCCGCTGCCGCCTGCCACCGAAAGCGCCCAGCCCGTCGCCACGCCCGTGGCCTATGTGCCGCCGTCGGCCGAGACGCTCTACCAGATGGTGGCGCCCATTGCGCTGTACCCCGACAAGCTCGTGGCCCAGGTGCTGGCCGCCTCCACCTATCCCGACCAGGTCGGCGCCGCCGAGGTCTGGCTGGGGCAGAACCCGGGCCTCAAGCCCCAGGAGCTGCAGGACGCCGTCAACGGCCAGGACTGGGACCCGTCGGTCAAGTCCCTGGCCCAGTTTCCCAACGTGCTGGCGCAGCTGTCTTCCAACATTCCCTGGACCACGGCCCTGGGCAGGGCCTACTACAACGATCCGGCCGACGTGATGAACGCCATCCAGGTAATGCGCCAGCGCGCCTACAAGGCCGGAACGCTCAAGGACTCCAGCCGGCTCAAGGTGGCCGTGGCCGCGGCCGATGCCCCGCCGCGCGATCCCCAGCCAGCGCCCCAGGACATGGGCGAGCCCCTGTCGTCCATGCTGCCGGTGCCGGTGATCGATGCGCCCTCGCAGTTCATCGAGATCACTCCCGCCCAGCCCGACACCGTCTATGTGCCGCAGTACGACCCGGGTGTGGTGTATGGCGAGCCGCTGCCGGTGTATGGCGGCTACCGCCCCATCGTGGCGCCGCAGCCCGTCTACGTGGGCAGTTCGGCCGCGCCCGTGGTGGCGGGGCTGATCGGCTTTGGCGCAGGCGTGATCCTCGCCGAGTCCGTGGACCGTCGCCCCTGGGGCTGGAACTCCTGGGGCATGCGCTGGGGCGAGCCCGGCTACCGCTGGCACCGCAACGAGCCGCCGCCACCGCCCTCGCGCCGGCCAGCCGTGATCTACAACAACAACACCTATGTGACGCGCTCGACCACGGTGGTGCAGAACATCCGCAACACGCAGATCAACAACGGTGGCAACGTCACCCACATCGCGAACAACCCGCACGTCGAGCCCCGCCCTGCCGGCAACCCGCCCAACCCGCCACAGGGCGGCGATCCGCGCCCGGGCGGCATGGCCGCGGCGGCCCTGGCCGGCGCCGCCGGCTTGGCAGGCGCGGCCGCCGCAGCGCATGGCGGCATGCCGCAGCGGCTGGGCCTGAGGCCACCGCAGGGCGGCCCGCCGGCGTCTTCCCAAGGCATGCTGCCGCCCGGCGCCACGCAAGGATCTGCCCGGCATGACGGCGCCGATCGCGGCCGCCCGGGCCTGCGGCCCGATGACCGGCCGCAGGCAGCGTTGCAGCCCAGGATGAACCCGGTGCCGGCCTCGCAGCCGGGCCAGTTCGGCAAGTGGCCGCAGGCTCCGCATTCGACCCAGGCTGCAGGGGTGCAGCGCCCGCCAGCCGCCCTGCCCGCTGCCGCCATACCGGGCGAGCGGGGCCGCGATTCCCGCGTGCCTTCGTGGTCGTCTGCCGCCGCGCAGCAGGGCATGCGGCAGCAGGACCGGCAGGACCGCGACCGTTCCATGGCCGATGCCGCGCGCATGCGCCAGCAGCAGCAACAGCAGATGGAGATGCAGACCGCCCGCCTGCGCGGCGAGGAGCAGTCGCGGCAGCAACGGCAGCAACAACAGGCCCAGCGCCAGGCACAGATGCAGATGCAGGTGCAGGCCAGGGACCAGGCCCGCGAACAGGCGCAGATGCAGGCCCGTCAGCAGCAGTTGCAGCAACAACAGCAACAGCAACAAGCCCGTGCGCAGGAGCAGATGCAGGCCAGAATGCAGGCCCAACAACAGGCGCAGCAGCAAGCGCAACGACAGGCCCAGATGCAGGAGCGTCAGGCGCAGCAGCAACGCATGCAGCTCCAGCAGGCACAGCAGGCCCAGGCGCGCGCCCAGCAGCAGCAGGCCCGCGCGCAGCAGGAGCAGCGCCAACAGCAGCAGCGCATGGCCAACGCATCCCGCCCGCAGGAACGGCGCGGCGGACGTGACGAACGCCGGGACCGCTGAACGGCCCGGCAGAGGTTTGGCTTGGCGCACGCTTGGCGGACAATGGGGCGATCGATAACGGCCCCATGCCGGCGCCAAGCCCGCCGCTTCATCCATGCAGATACCGACGACGAATCCCCGCTCCCGCCGACTGTTCGTGCAATCCCTGTGCGCCTCGGGCGCGGGCCTGATCCTTCCCTCCTGGGCCGCCAAGGCCACAGCGCCCTCCAGCGAATCCCCCTGGCCCCATGACAGCCGCGTGCCCGGCGGCGTGGCCCGCCTGTCGCTGGGGCCCGCATCCCAGCGGCCCCAGGTACTGGCCGGCGACGTGCCCGTGCTGGTGGTGGGCGACATGATCGAATGGACGGCCGTGGTCGGCATTGCGCTGTCGGCCGCACCTGGCACCCACAGCGTGACCGTGAAGGGCGAAGGCGCAGCGCGCTCCCTGGCCTACGAGGTGCGTGACAAGAAGTACACCGAGCAGCGCCTGAAGGTCTCGCCCAAGACCGTGGACCTGTCGCCCGAGGACGATGCGCGCTACCAGCGTGAGCGCGCCCACCAGCAGACCATCATGGCGCTGTTCACCGAGCCGCCCGCACGCCCCGGCGACCTGCGCATGCGCCAGCCCGTGCCGGGCCGGCGCAGCAGCAGCTTCGGCCTGCGCCGCGTGTTCAACGGCCAGCCGCGCAATCCGCACAGCGGCATGGACATCGCGGCAGCCACCGGCACCAACGTCGTCGCGCCGCTGCCGGGCAAGGTGGTGGACGTGGGCGACTATTTCTTCAACGGCGGCACCGTGTGGCTGGACCACGGCGGCGGCCTGCTGAGCATGTACTGCCACCTGAGCAGCGTGCAGTGCAAGCTGGGCGATCAGCTGGACACGGGAGAGGCCTTCTGCAAGGTCGGCGCCACGGGCCGCGTCACCGGCCCGCACCTGCACTGGGGCGTGATGCTCAACCGCAGCATGGTGGACCCGGCGCTGTTCCTGGCGGCGTGAACGGGGCCGCGGCGCCCGCCGGCGTCAGTGGTCGGCCGAGGGAATCGTGTTCTGCGGCGCCACCGGCGTGGGCACGGCGATGGAGTCGCGGTCCTGCGCCAGGTAGCGCGAGACCAGCTCGAAGAAGCTGTCGTAGAAGCCGCTCTTGGCAATCGTCTCGCTGCCCACCTTGACCATGGAGTCGCTGCCCGAGGAGAACGGCAGCGACACGGACCCCAGCGCACCCACGCCCAGGCTGGCCGAGTTGGCGCTCTTCTTCAGGGTATAGCGGTCCTGCAGCGCCGTGACAAAGCCGATGCTGACCTGGCCGTCGGCGGTCTCCGGCACGCAGACCACGCGGATGTTCATCTGCAGGTTCAGCTCCGGGTCGGGCTGGAAGCTCTTGCTGCCTTCTATGAGTTCGGCCGTGCGCGCCATGGCGATGTAGCCCTGGCTCAGCAGCGCGCGGCGCGCCGCCTCGCAGGTCTGGGCCGGCGAGGCATCGAACATGCGCGAGAAGGTCTCGGTGGAGCCGAAGCTCTCCTGCACCGGCACATGCTGGGGAATCGTCGAGCCGCAGCCCGCCAGCACCATGATGACGGCCAAAGCCCCTGCGCAGCGCATGCCACGCACCCTGTTTGCTGCACTCCAACGTCGATACACGAACCTGCTCCTTGCTCCGGTGCCGCTGCCTGCGGATGGCATGGCGGCTGGCCGCCTATTCTCACCCGAGCGCAATGCAATGGCCGGCAACTTTGCAGCAATCGGTTTTTCCGTCTGCATCAAATAGATGCAAACGAATGTGAATAGCGCCCCGTTCTGACAAGCGCCGCCGCGCATCTGCGTTATGGTGCCCCGGTTCGGCCAGGGCCGGTGCGGCTCATGCCGCACCCGGGCTGCCCAAGCCTGCCGCCGCTGCGCCTGTACCTGTACCCATCAACCAAGGAACTCAACATGAAGCCAAGCTGGACCTGGTGCCTGCCCGTGATCGTCACCATGGGGCTCGGCGCCTGCAGCCATATCGACAAGGGCGGCAACGCCGAAGACGGTGCCAAGCCCCAGGTGTCGGCTCCTGCCGGCCCGCCCGGTGACGCCCAATCGCTGACCGCCTACCACTGGAGTCTTCGCCAGGCCTTCACGCCCCAGGGCACCGAGGACCAGAGCTGGTTCCTGACGGCCGCCTCGCGCAAGCGGCCCCTGCAACTGGAGTTCGCCGACCAGCGCCTGGCCGTCAAGAACCTGTGCAACGTGGTGACCACGGGCTACCGCACCGAAGGCAACCGCATCGCCACCCAGCGCGCCGCCAGCACGCTGATGGCCTGCGATGACGACCAGCTGATGGCGCTGGAGCAAAAGGTGGCCCGCATCCTGCCCACGGCCAAGCAATGGTCCGTGCAACTGGGCGAAGGCAAGCAGCCTGCGCGCCTGACGCTCACCTTCATCGACGGCACGCGCTGGCAGCTCGACGGCTCGCCCACGGCCCAGACCCAGTACGGCAGCGCAGGCGAACGCATCTTCCTGGAAGTGGCGCCCCAGCGCACGGCCTGCAACCACCCGCTGATCAAGGACTTCCAGTGCCTGCGCGTGCGCGAGATCCGCTACGGCGACAACGGCGTGAAGACCTCCACCGGCGAGTGGGAGAACTTCTACAGCGAGATCGAGGGCTACAAGCACGAGCCCGGCATCCGCAACGTGCTGCGCATCCAGCGCTACAAGCGCCAGAACGTGCCGGCCGACGCATCGGCATACGCCTATGTACTGGACATGGTGGTCGAGAGCGAGCGCGTGGGCCGCTGAGCGCGCCTGCTGCCCCACAGCCCTGAAGGCCTGCACTGCGCAGGCCTTTTTTGTGGGCTGCGCCTCACAGCACCGGACTGAGCATCGCCAGCAGGTTGTTCCAGATGCGCCGGCCCCAGGGCCAGGCGTGGACCTGGGCGGCGGTGATGCGGTCGGACTGGCGGATGTAGTCGGCCTGGCGCCGGCGGATGGCCTGGGTCACGGCCTCGTCCTGCAGCAGCACATTGTTCTCGAAGTTCAGGTCGAAGCTGCGCAGGTCCAGGTTGGTGGAGCCCAGCAAAGCCACCTGCCCGTCCACGCACAGGGTCTTGGCATGCAGCAGGCCGGGGCGGAATTCATGGAGCATGACGCCGGCACGCAGCAGGTAGCGGTAGGTGCTGCGGCTGGCCGCGCCCACGATCCAGGAATCGTTGCGCGCGGGCAGGATGAGACTGACCTGCACGCCGCGCCAGGCGGCGGCGCACAGGGCCTCGAGCACCGTGGCGTCGGGAATGAAGTAAGGGGTGGAGATCACGACCTCGCGCCGTGCGCTGGCCAGCAGCGTGGACACGAGCTGCGAGGTGGAGCGGGGCCGCTCGGCCGGGCCTTCGGCAATGACGACGGCGGCAAAGCCGCCTGCAGGCCGGTCGGGCAGACCGTTTGCGGACCGGACAGCCAACGGCATGGGAGGAACCTGGGCGACGCTGCGTGCCTGCGCCCAGTCGCTGGCGAACACCTGCTGCATCTGCGCCACCACAGGACCCTGCATGCGCAGCATGACATCGACCCAGGGCGCATAGCGGGCCTTGACGGCAAAGGCTTCATCCGCGCAGTTCTGGCTGCCGCAGTAGGTGATGCGCTGGTCGATCACGGTGATCTTGCGGTGGTTGCGCAGGTCCAGGCGGCTGGTGAACATCACGCGGATCGGATGGCTGGTGGGCAGGGCCACGGCCAGCTGCACGCCCGCCTGGGCCATCTGCTGCCAGAGGTCGGTGCGCAGCAGCGCGCGCGAGCCCAGGCCGTCCACCATGGCGCGGCAGACCACGCCACGCCGTGCCGCGCGCACCAGCGCCTGGGCCACGGCCGTGCCCGTGTGATCAGCCAGCCAGATGTAGTACAGCACGTTGATTTCATGCTGGGCGGCGTCCATGTCGGCCAGCATGCGGGCGCGGGCCTCGGCGCCATCGGCCATGAGCTGCGCGGTGTGGCCCGGCTGCGCGGCAAAGCGGTTGATGGAGGCCGCATAGCCGAAGGCAGCCTGCCACTGCGGGGCGATGCCCGCTATCGGCACGGCGGCGCCGTGGTCCATGGCAGCGCCTGCGGCGAAGTCCTGCACCTTGCGGTACCGGGCCCGGCCGCGGCGGCGCAGCGTGACTTCGCCAAACAGGTAGTACAGCGCGCAACTGACGTAGGGCAGCAGCACGATGACGGTGAGCCAGCCCATGCGAACGTCGGGGCGCACATCGTCACGCAAAAGGATGCGCAGGCCGAAACCCGCGATGAGCAGCAGATGCAATGCGATAAGCAGCCAGGTCATGCGGCCAGCATAGCGGCGGCATTGCGGACCTGTTTCTCAGGCGCGCAATGTTTCACGGGGGCACGGGCCTTGATCTGCGGCGGGCGGCTACCCCCCCGGCCATGGATACAGGAACAGAATTCCACGAAAAACCTGAATCATGACGAAAGTACACGCACACATCCCACGGAACTTTTCCGTTGGATGAAGAAAATGACGATGGCGTGACGGTTATGCCCAGCGACTGTGGGCCTGCCTGTGGACAAGCTTCGGGACAACCCTGCATTGCCGCGCCAGCCATGGGTTTGCCGCAGGCGCTGAAAAAACAGGCAGACCGCGCAGATGCCGCAATGTTTCACGCGGCCGGGCTGCGCCGTGCAGGCGGGCGCCTCAACGGAAGCGGAAACGGCCTTCGACGAACATGGAGGAGCGGTGCCCGCCCTCGCTGGCCGGGTCGGCAAACGACCAGAAGGCCTGCACCGTGCCCTGGGCCGTGTCGATGACTTGGCTGACGGTGAAACCGGTTTTCTCGATCCAGTTGAGGAAGTGCAGGCTGTCGCTGACCTGCAGGTAGCTGAGCCGTTCGCAGCCGTCGGACACATGGCCCAGGGAATCGACCACATGCCAGACCATCTGGCCCTGCGGCGTGTACCGCACATCAGCCTTGCTATCGGGGAAATCGATGACCGCTTCGCGCCCGATCAAGGTGCCGGCGTATTGCATGGACAACATGGACATGGTGTGTTGCTCCTCTGATGCGGGGTTCTGGCCTGACCCGTGATGGCATGTTCACGCGCCGCGTCCCCGGTGTTTGTGGGAGCAGGCCGCATGCCTTCGTCGGCAGCATGGCGCAGGCGGTTCGGCCTGCAGGGCGGCGGCATTTCGCAGATACTGCGCGTGCTCTGCCACGGACTTCCGATCTTGCCCTCCTCCCCGCTTCCCCCCTCTTCGGCCGACAGCCCCGCCGCCGGCCTGCGCAACAGCGCCTTCGTCCCTTTCGTCATGGCGCGCATGCTGTCCATGTTCGCCCAGCAGATGCAGGCCGTGGTCGTCGCCTGGCAGGTCTACGACCTGACGCGCGACCCCATGTCCCTGGCCTATGTGGGACTGGCCCAGTTCCTGCCCATGCTGGCGCTGCTGATTCCGGCAGGCGACCTCAGCGACCGCATGAGCCGCAAGCGCCTGCTGTCGGGCAGCTGGGCCGTGGCGGCGCTGTGCTCCCTGCTGCTGCTGTGGCTGTCCTGGCACGAAGGCGCTGCCGCGCACGATGTGCACTGGATCTACGCCGTGCTGGTGCTGTTCGGCTGCAGCCGCGCCTTCACGGGGCCGGCCCTGCAAAGCCTGCTGCCGCAGATCGTGCCGCGCGAGCAGCTGGCCCAGGCGCTGGCCACCAACAGCATGCTGATGCGCACGGCCGCCATCGCGGCGCCCGTGCTGGGCGGCCTGCTCTACGCCTGGGGCGGCGCCGTGCTGACCTATGCGGTCTGCGGCGTGTCCCTGGTGCTGGCCGTGCTGCTGCTGGGCACGGTGCCCGTGCGCTATGCCGAAGCCATGGCGCCGGCCGGCGGCTCGCTGTGGCTGCGCTTTGGCGAAGGCATCCACTTCATCCGCACGCGCCCCATCATCCTGGGCACGATTTCGCTGGACCTGTTCGCCGTGCTGCTGGGCGGCGTGGTGGCCCTGCTTCCCGTGTACGCGCACGAGGTGCTCAAGGTCGGGCCCGAAGGCCTGGGCCTGCTGCGCTCGTCCATGACCGTGGGCGAGGTGGCCATGGGCCTGTGGCTGTCGGCCCGCCCCATACAGCGCCATGTGGGCCGCGTGATGTTCGCCGCCGTGGCCATCTTCGGCGTGGCCAATCTGGTGTTTGCGCTGTCGCACTGGTTCTGGCTGTCCATGGCGGCGCTGATGCTGGCTGGCGCGGCCGACATGGTGAGCGTGTACATCCGCTCGGCCCTGGTGCAGTTTTCCACGCCCGACTCCATGCGCGGGCGCGTGAACGCGGTGAACATGCTGTTCATCGGCTCGTCCAACGAACTGGGCGAGTTCCGTGCCGGCACCAGCGCCGCCTGGCTGGGCGCGGTGCCCGCTGCCGTGGTGGGCAGCCTGTGCACACTGGGCGTGGTCGGCAGCTGGATGACCCTGTTCAAGCCGCTGCGCGACGTGGACCGGCTGGAAGACGCGGCCCGCGTGGGCCAGGGCTAAAGCAGCTCGGCCCGCAGCTGCTGCGCAGTTTTGGGCGACAGCAGGCCGGGCGCGACGTCAAAGACGGTCCTGCAGCCCGTCTGCCCCGATTGCTGCAGCCGGTGCACGGCGCGCGCGTAGGCCACGAGCACGCTGGCCGTGAACTCCGGGTTGCTGTCCAGCTGCAGCCGGTATTCGATGGAATGGCGCAGCCCATCGGAGCTGCTGCCGCTGCGGATGACGAAGCCGCCATGCGGCATGGCCGCATGGTCACGGGCCAGCTCCTGCGCGCTGATGAAGTGCACCGTGGTGTCGTACTCGTCGAAGTAATGCGGCATGCCGGTGATGGCCTGGCGCACGCCGTCGGCATCGGCCCCATGCTCCAGCACCACAAAGCACTCGCGCCGGTGCCGCTCGCGCGCAGACAGTTCGGGCCGCACGCCGCTGCGCACGCGCTGCACGGCCTCGTCCACGGGAATGGTGTACTGCACGCCGCCGGCCACGCCGGGAATGCGGCGGATGGCGTCGGAGTGCCCCTGGCTCAGGCCCTTGCCCCAGAAGGTGTAGGTGGCGCCATCGGGCAGCAGGGCCTCGCCCATGAGGCGCTGCAGGGAGAACATGCCCGGGTCCCAGCCGGCCGAGATCAGCGCCGTGGTGCCCGCCGCGCGGGCCGCCGCGTCGACCAGCTCGAAATGCCCGGGAATGCGCGCATGCGTGTCAAAGCTGTCCACCAGGCTGAAATGTGCGGCCAGCGCGGGGGACTGCTGCGGCAGGTCGTCCTTGGAGCCGCCGCACAGCACCAGCACGTCGATGCCTGCGCGATGGGCCAGCAGGCTGTCCATGCCGTGCACGGGCGTGCCGGGCTGCAGCGGACGCAGTTGCGCCGGATCGCGGCGGGAGTAGATGCCGGCCAGCACCATGTCGGGGTTGCGGGCAATGGCCGCCTCCACGCCACGGCCCAGGTTGCCGTGGCCGACGATGGCGATGCGGATGGGAGCGGTGCTGCGATGGTCCATGCGGTGCGGTGCCTTTGCGATGAGGTTCAAAAACTGCGGCTCGAAAATGAGGTTCATGCGCCAGCGCAGAACCAGGCGCGATCTTGCATCGCCAAGGAGCCGCCAGTCGTGCACTGCCGGGCAGCACTGCGTTGCCCTGCGCGGGGGTACTGAGCGGCGATATTGGGCAGGGGCATTGGGAGAGGGTCGTGGGCCGTGGTGGACAGCAGCGCCTACACTCACGCCCTCATGTCCCAGCCCTCATCCCCCATCGCCCAGCCGCTGCCCTCGGAGTGCGGCGACGCACCGCTGCACATCCTCTGGCGCGACGAGCACCTGGTGGCGGTCTACAAGCCCGCAGGCTGGCTGGTGCACCGCACGGGACTGGACGCGCACGAGACGCGCTTCGTGCTGCAGACCTTGCGCGACCAGCTGGGCTGCCATGTGCACCCTGCGCACCGGCTGGACAAGGGCACCTGCGGCGTGCTGGTGATGGCCCTGCATGCCCAGGCCGCGCAGCGGCTGGGCCAGGCGTTTGCCGGGCAGCAAGTGCGCAAGCAATACCTGGCGCTGGTGCGCGGCTGGCTGCCCGATGCGGTGGAGGTGGACCACGCGCTCCGACCCGACGATGCGCCCGAGGACGCGCCAGCCCAGCCCGCACGGACTGCGCTGCGCTGCCTGGCCCGGCTCGAATGGCCCGAGGCCTTTGATCCGCGCCATGCGGCCACGCGGATTTCGCTGGTCCAGGCGCTGCCTGCCACGGGCCGCCGCCACCAGATACGCCGCCATCTCAAGCATGTGGCCCATCCCATCATTGGCGACGCCACGCATGGCAAGGGGCCGCTGAACCGCTGGTGGGCCGAGCGCCTGGGCCTGCAGCGGCTGTGGCTGCATGCCCATGCGCTGGAGCTGGCGCACCCGATGACGGGCGAGCCGCTGCGCTTGGAGGCCGACTGGAGCCGGCTGGGCCATGTGCCCGATGTGCAGCACTGGCGCGCGCTGTGCGCCCTGCCCGGCTGGCAGGCCTGTGCGGGCCTGCCGGCGACGGCCGGGCTGGATCAGGCAGCTTCGGCAGGCGCGCCCGTTTCAGGCTGCTCCATCAGCGGCGCGGCCACGTAGGCGTAGTCGGCCGAGGCATCGGCCTTGAGCACGCCCGACAGCAGCTCCACCAGGCGCTCGTTGCCCATCTTGAAGCCGCAGGCCTGGGCATGGCCGCCGCCGCCGAAGCTTTCGGCCAGCGCAATGCAGTTGAACTCCGAGCGCGATCGCAGCCCGACCTTCACGCCCTTGGTGCTGGCATGCCACATCAGCGCGAAGCTGCCGCTCTGGCGCGCCAGCAGGTCGCCGACCTGGCTGTGGAACATGCCGGGGCAGTTGACCATCAGGCCCTGCATGCCGTTGAAGACCAGGGGCTGGGCGGACTCGGAAATGTCGGCGCACAGCTTCTGGAATTTCTCGTCCATGGCGCCGCCGCGTGCCATGAAGGCAGCTTCCTGCTCGGGCGTGAAGGCCGCGATCTCGGCCCAGCGCTCGAAGCTGCGCGGCTCCATGTCCAGCGCCGCGAGAAAGCCCGCGCTCTCGGCGAATTCCCACTTCCAGATGTCGCGGTCCTCGATAAAGCGGATCAGGCCCGGCACGGGCTTGTCGGCCTGGAAGAACTCCCAGGCCAGGCGCGCGCCGGACTTGTTCATGTCGAAGTGCACGACGCCGCAGCGGCACTGGTAGCCGGTGAGCTTTTCGGCAGCGCTCTTGTGGTGGTCCAGCACCACGAGCTTGGACACGCGCGACTCGATCTCGGCCATCAGCTCGGGCTCGAAGGCGAAGTCCAGCACGTAGACCGCGCGGCCGGCCAGCTCGCCCAGGTCGTCGGCCGTCTGGATCTCGCCATGGTCCAGTCCGCGGAATTCGGCCTGCCCGCCGTAGAACAGCCAGGCCGCCAGCGCCGCGCCATAGCCGTCCGGGCAGCGGCGGCCGTGGTACAGGATCAGGGGCTGGGGATCGTCATGCTCGGGGCGCACGAACAATTGCAGGGGCAGGATGGTGTTTTTCATGATGGGGGCGATTGTCGGTCCTGGCGCCATTCCCCTGCATCTGCGCCAACTCCCGGGCCAGGGCATTGCGCGGGCAGCTATCAAAGAACGTAGCGCAAAGCCGCGGCAGCACAAGGCCTATCGGCGCGGCAGACGGCATAGGCAAACCCCAGGACCTATCATGTCCGCCTTGTCATTGAATTGCTGCGACCGCCTGCGGACCCGCTTGGCGTGCAGGCCGTCGCGGCCCCTGTATGCGATCCACACCCGACATCACCCCCCATCTCGGCTCCCTGCTGAAGTTCCGCCACGACCTGCATGCCCACCCCGAGCTGCGCTACGAGGAGCATCGCACCGGCGACAAGGTGGCGGCCTATCTCCAGGCGCTGGGGCTGCAGGTGCATCGCGGGCTGGGCAGGACCGGCGTGGTGGCAAGCATCCACGGCCGGGGGCGCAGCGCCGCCAACCCGGGCCGCAGCCTCGGCATCCGTGCCGACATGGATGCGCTGCCGGTGACGGAACTCAATGCCTTCGGCCACGCCAGCCGGAACCCGGGCTGCATGCATGCCTGCGGCCATGACGGCCATACCACCATGCTGCTGGGTGCGGCCACGCTGCTGGCGCAGCAGCCCGATTTCGATGGCACGGTGCACCTGATCTTCCAGCCCGCCGAGGAAGGCGGCGCAGGCGCCAAGGCCATGATGGACGATGGCCTGTTCGAGCGATTCCCCTGCGAGGCCGTGTTCGCGCTGCACAACTGGCCTGCCCTGCCTGCCGGCGAAATGGCGGTGCGCGTGGGGCCCATCATGGCGTCCACGC
This sequence comes from Delftia sp. 11MD, assembly GCF_050907895.1. Taxonomy (NCBI): domain Bacteria; kingdom Pseudomonadati; phylum Pseudomonadota; class Betaproteobacteria; order Burkholderiales; family Comamonadaceae; genus Delftia; species Delftia sp. 11MD. The sequence goes on from NZ_CP194333.1 coordinate 4,596,346, forward strand.
TGCGTTTCGAGATCCGCGTGCACGGCAAGGGCGGCCACGCTGCCATGCCCCACACCACGCTGGACCCGATTCCCGTGGCCTGCGCCATCGTCGGCCAGCTGCAGACCCTGGTGTCGCGCAGCACCGATCCGCTGGACAGCGCCGTGCTCACCGTGGGCAAAATCACCAGCGGCACGGTGGAAAACATCATTCCCGACGAGGCCAGCATCTTCGGCACGGTGCGCGCCCTCAGGACCGAGACGCAGCAGATGTTCATCGAAGGCATGCAGCGCATCAGCGAGCATGTGGCGGCGGCCCATCTGTGCCGCGCCGAGTTCATCCTCAAGCCCGGCTACCCCAACACCACCAACCACGCGCACGAGGCCCGCTTCATGGCCGATGTGATGCGCGAGGCGGTGGGCGAGGACCGCACCCACGCCGACATCCTGCCGGCCATGACGGCCGAGGACTTCGGCTTCATGCTCGAGGCCGTGCCCGGCGCCTATGGCTGGATAGGCAACGGTCCCGCCACGGGCCAGCCCGGCGTGGGCCTGCACAATCCCGGCTACGACTTCAACGACGACAACCTGGGACGTGGCGCACGCTTTTGGGATCTGCTGGCGCGCCGCTGGCTGGAGCAGCCCGCCAACCAGGCCAGGGACTGAGACAGGCCGCGCCAGGGCCGCGACCCTGTCGCGCCTACGGCCTCACACGCCGGCCGCCCCCACTTGAAGATCCACCCACTCGGCGGCAGGCAGCGGCCTGCCGTAGTGGTAGCCCTGGAACAGCACATCCTGGTTCCAGGCGCGCAGGGTGCCGGCCTGCTCCTCGGTCTCCACCCCTTCGGCCACCACGCGCAGATGCAGGCGACGGGCCATGAGCAAAATGGCCTCGACCATGGCGGCATTGCCGGGCGAGGCATGGCAGTCCTGCACAAAGGACTTGTCGATCTTGAGTTCACGGAACGGCAGCCGCTGCAGATAGGCCAGCGATGAATAGCCGGTGCCGAAGTCGTCCAGCCCCATCTCCACCCCCAGCAGCTGCAGCTCGGTCATGCGCTCGCGCGCCTCGTCCACGTCGCGCATGACCACGCTTTCCGTGACCTCCAGCGTCAGCCGGCGCGGGTCGGCGCCGGTGGTGGCCAGGATGCGCTTGAGCTTGTTCACCACATCGGGCTGGCGGAACTGCCGCCAGCTGACGTTGACCGACAGCCGCCAGCCGTGCTGCACGAATTCGGGCCGCACCAGCATGCGGCAGGCCTGCTCCAGCATCCAGTCTCCCAGCTGCACGATCAGGTCCGACTCCTCTGCCACGGCAATGAAGTCGCCGGGCTCGACCATGCCCAGGCGCGGATGGTTCCAGCGCACCAGCACCTCGGCGCCCACGCAGCGCCCCATGCGGTCCACCTGGGACTGCAGGTAGGGCTGCAGCTCGCCGGCAGGGATGGCGCGGCGCAGGTCCTTTTCGATGCGAAAGCGCTTGCCCACGGCCTCGGCCATGTCGGGCTGGAAGATGACGACCTGGCCCAGACCGGCCTGCTTGGCCTGGTGCAGGGCCACGCCGGCGCGGCGCAGCACGTCATGGCCGCCGCTGTCGGTGCGCGAGGCGGCAAAGCTGGCCGCGCCAATGCTGCAGCTGGCCTGCACTTCCTCGCCGGTTTCCTCCAGCCACAGCGGCCGCTCCAGCGCGTCCTGCAGCACCTGGGCCAGGGCGCGCATGTGCTGGTCGACCTCGGCGGCCTCGTGGCCTGCCTTCTCCAGCAGCACGGCGAATTCGTCGGCGCCCATGCGGGCCAGCAGCACGCCGTCGGGCAGGGCATCGGCCAGGCGCAGCGCCAGCGCGCCCAGCAGCGCGTCGCCGCGCACCGTGCCGCGCACGTCGTTGAAGGCCGTGAAGCGGTCCATGTCCAGCAGCAGCAGGCCGTGGCGCGGCTCGCCCCCCTTGCCGCCCTCGCGGAACTCGCGCGCCAGCGCGCGCAGCCGCTGGGTCAGCGACAGGCGGTTGGGCAGGCCGGTGAGCGCATCGAAATGCGCCAGCGCATGGATCTGGCGCTCCGCGCGCATGCGCTCGGACAGGTCCTGCTTGAGTTCCACGTAGTTGACGATGCTGCCGTCCGAGGCCCGTATCGGCGCCACGAGCACGGCCTCGGGCAGGTCCTCGCCCTGGCGCGTGCGGTTGGTCATCTGGCCACGCCACAGCGCGCCCCGGCCCAGCTGGTGCAGCGCCTCTTCCCAGGCCGGAGCATCCAGCCCCATGGTGGAGTAGCGGTGCGTGGGCTGGCCCAGGACTTCGTTGCGCGCAAAGCCCGTGCGCTGCAAAAAGGCCTCGTTCACATAGACGATGTTCTGGTGCACGTCGGTGATGACGATGCTCTCGGGGTTCTGCTCCACGGCGCGGTAGAACTTGCGCAGATCGTCCTGGTGCTGCTCCAGCGCGCCCAGTGTGTCCTGCAGCTCCTGGGCGCGGCGGATCAGGCTGCGCCGCGCCATCAGCGTGACCGTGCCCGTCAGCCCCAGCATGCCCACGAAGTAGAGCATGGAGAACACGGGCGAGGTCTCGCGCTGGCCGATCCAGTCAACGCCTTCCCGGCCCGCCACCCAGAAACCGGCCATGGTCAGCACGGACAGGACCAGCATGACCAGCGTGGTGCGCACGCCCAGCACCCAGGCGCACATGACCAGCAGGGCAGGAAAGGCCAGCACCGAGCCGCTTTGCACGCCGCCCGTGGCGGCCACCACGGTCACGGCCGCCGTCCAGGTGCCCCAGACAAGCACATTGGAGGCCAGCCGCCAGTGCCGGCGCCAGCCCAGCAGCACGGCACCGAAGCTCACGCCTGCGGCAACCAGGTTCAGCCGCACGCTGAGCCAGGGAACGGGGTCCTGCATCAGCAGCGCCATGGCCAGCATCACGGTGAGGCTGGTGATCCATATGCTGCCCACCAGGACCACCCTGCGCAGGGACAAATGGGTTTCCGCCTCGACTCGATGACGCCGCATGAAAAAGCCCCAACAGAGAAAGAACACTCAACATGCTAGCGGTCGGCGCCGCCTGCGGCTGTGGTGGTTGTGCCACCGCCCCGGTCGGACGCGCTCTTGCACCAAACAGGGTATGCGGGCGCCGGTTCAGGGCGCGCTTTTGCGCTCGCGCAGCGGCCGCTTGCGCGCCTTGACGGCGTCCTTGCGCGCCTGGCGCTCGGCATCGCGCTGCTGGCCCACGGCCAGCCATTGCGCGTACTCCTCGGGCGTCTCCAGCGTGATGCGGCCCAGGACCGCTGCGCGGAAATCCGTGAGCACCAGCTCGGCCGCCTTTTGCACATTGACACGTCCGCCGCCCATCATGGCGCCGCGGCGCCGGCCGATGGCGTCCAGCAGCTCGTCGTCGTGCAGGGCGGCGATGCGTTCGTTGTCCAGGCCCAGCTTGTAGCGCGCCTCCAGCATGTCCGCGTAGTTCTTCTGCAGATAGCCCAGCAGCTCCAGCGCCACCAGTTCCTCGTCATAGGCGTTGCGGCCCACGGCGCCGCTGGCGGCCAGGTTGTAGCCGCTTTGCTCGACGATGATGCGCGGCCACAGCATGCCGGGCGTGTCCCAGAGGTAGAAGTCGTCGGCCAGCACGATGCGCTGCTCCAGCTTGGTGATGCCGGCCTCGTCCCCCGTCTTGGCCTGCCGCTTGCCGCTCATGGAGTTGATCAGCGTGGACTTGCCCACGTTGGGGATGCCGCAGATCAGCACGCGCATGGGCTTGGCCATGCCGCCACGGTTCGGCGCCAGCAGCTTGCAGGCCTCGATCAGCCGGCGCGTGGGCGCGGGCTCGGAGGCGTCCAGCGCAATGGCGCGCGTGTCGCTCTGGGCGTTGTACCAGTCCAGCCACAGCGGCGTGCGCGCGGCATCGGCCAGGTCCTGCTTGTTGAGCACCTGCAGGCGCGGCTTGTGGCCCGTCAACTCCTGCAGCAGCGGGTTGCTGCTCGACCCCGGCAGGCGCGCATCCAGCACTTCGATGACCACATCGATTTCCTTGACGCGCTCGGTGATCACCTTGCGCGTGAGATTCATGTGACCGGGGAACCACTGTATGGCCATGGGATTACTTTCTGGGAAACGGGGGGACTGGCAGGGGCGCAAGGATAATTCATGGCTTGCGCAGACAGGATGCAACAACGCGCGGCGCCCCGGCGCAACCCGCAGACTTCCATTTTTTCTTGCGCAAACCGCAATTGTCCCCCGCTTTTACGCCCAGCCTCACTGCCCATGTCCTTGCCCGATACCCCCTCGTCCCGCTCCGCCTCGCGCAAGGCAGACATCGAACTGCTGATCAAGGGCGTGACCTGCGCCGTGATCGGGCTGGTGATTCTGCTGGCGCCACAGTTCATGGCGCCCGGGGGCATCGTGCAGATGATGGCCCAGTCGTACCTGGTCGGCTGGTTCGCCCTGCTGCTGGGCACGGCCTTCATCGTGCTGTTTGCGGTGCGCCGCAGCAAGGCGCGGCGCTGAGCATGGTGCAGGGGCCGCTGGAGCAGGCGCTGTCGCAGATCCAGCTGTGGCAGCAGCGCGCCCAGGCCGCAGGCATTGCACTGCGCCCTGTGCCGCCCCAGCCCACGAGCTGCTGCGGCCGCGGCTGCAACGGCTGCGTCTGGGAGGGCTTCTACGACGCCGTGCTGTTCTGGTGCGAGGACGCAGGCCAGGCGCTGGGCGCCGGGCGGGGTTAAAGCGCGCTCAGCGCAGGTTCTCCGGCGCCATGTAGCGCAGGCGCCATTCCTCGAACGACAGCGTGTCCGCGGCCTCGATGTCGCGCTGCTCCTGCACGGACTGCGCCGACCATTGCTCGAAGCGCTGCTGCTGCGCCTGGCTCCAGGGCAGGGCCAGCAGCGAGTCGCGGGCCTGCTCGGACCGGGCCAGCGTGAAGTTCGCAAAGCTGTTGCCGTATGCGCCCGTCAGCTCGCCCAGCACATGGGCCGACGGCGTGCGCTCGGGGTGCTCCAGGCGCTCCAGCGCCTGGGCCAGGGCGGCGCTGTAGTCCTGCGTGCCGTGGGTGCTGTCCAGCGCCTGGGCGTAGGGTCGGCACTGGTCCAGCACTTCATGGGCCCAGTCGCGCAGCGGCACTTCTCGGCCGGCGCGCACCAGCTGCAGGCCCGGCTCGCGGCCGCGCTCGGCCGTCAGGTGCTGGTTGTGCTTGAGTTCCGCGATCTCGTCCGGCGTATCCGGCGGGCTGTCGGCGTTCAGGCAGTGCAGCAGGAACACGTCCAGCATGCGCATGGTGGGCGCGGCAATGCCCACGTCCTCGAAGGGATCGAGGTCCATCAGGCGCACCTCCACATACTCCACGCCGCGCTCGCGCAGCGCGTGCAGCGGGCGCTCGCCGCGGCTGACGGTGCGCTTGGGGCGGATGGTGCCGTAGAACTCGTTTTCGATCTGCAGCAGGCCCGTGCCCAGCTGGTTGTAGTCGCCGCCCGGGTTGCGCACGCCCAGCATCTCATAGGCGGGATAGGGCTGGGTCAGCGCGTCGTACAGCGAATTCGCATAGCCTTCCAGGCCGTTGTAGCTGACGTTGATGCTGGCCTGCGCATCGCTCTGGTAGCCCAGGCGTCCCATGCGCAGCGAGGTGGCGTGGGGCAGGTACAGCGCCTGGCCCGTATTGCCCAGCGGCTGCAGCCGGTGCTCGCGCCCCTCGACGAAACAGGGACACAGCGCGGGCGACGCGCCATACAGGTACAGCAGCACGAAGGCATGGCGCCGGAAATTGCGGATGAGCGAGAAATACTGGTCGCTGGTCACGCCGGGCAGCGACCAGTTGTAGTGGATGCCCGAAATCGTCTGCATGCGCCGGCCGTAGCGGTGGCCCAGCCCCATGCGGTACACGCTCTTGGAGCGGCCCGAGTGCGAGGAGCCGTAGCGCGCCAGCGGAATCGTCTCGTCCGTGGGCAGCTGGCAGGGCATGCTGGACGACCACAGCATCTCGCCACCCGCATCGCGCAGGCTGCGCAGCACGAACTGGTGGATCTGCACCAGCTCGTCCAGGCATTCCTGCACGCCCAGCCGCGCGCCGGTGATCAGCTCGATCTGCGATTCGCTGTAGTCGGTGGTGATGTGCGGATGCGTGAGCGCCGAGCCCAGCGCCAGGGGATGCGGCGTCAGTGCCAGGCTGCCGGAAGGCAGCACGCGCAGGCCCTCCTTTTCTATGCCACGGCGTATGCCCTTGAGCCGCTCAGGACCGGGAACCGCCATGGATGCCTGCGATGTTTTCATTCTTGTTTACCGATTCGTTGATGGGCATCGGCCCACACGGAAACCACCAGGATTCCCGGCGGACCCGACCCGGACGCCGAATGATAGAGAAACGGCAGGAAACGCGATGGCGCCTGTCCGCTTAACCACGCGTTTTGGCCTGTTGCCCCGCATGGGATCGCCGCGAGCGAAAGGAATATGTCAGAGTTTTGCCCTCCCGGCCGGCGCTGCCTTGATACCGGGCAAGGGACGGCCGGCCAGCGGCGAAACCTCTGGCCGGCCCCTGGTCATCGACGGGCTGCAGCCATGGCCTTGCCCACTTCCAGCGTGCCCTGGGCGGCGCCGCTGGCGGGCACCTGTTCGCCGCTGCGGTCCAGCACCTGGGCCAGCTGTGCGGCCAGCTGTTCCGGCACCTGCTCGCCCTGGCCCAGGTAAACGCCTTCGGTCAGCGTGATGAAGGCGGCCTCGAAGCCGCCCGCGCCTGCGCACAGCGTGGTGCGTGTGGGCGCACTTTCGTGGGCCAGCACCAGCATGGCGGGCACCACGGCCTCGGGCTTGAGGGCGGCCAGCACGGCCTCGGGCATCAGGCCTTCCGTCATGCGGGTGGCCGCCGTGGGTGCCAGCGCATTCACATGGATGCCGTGCTTGGCGCCTTCTATGGCCAGGGTCTGCATGAGGCCGACCTGGGCCAGCTTGGCCGCGCCATAGTTGGCCTGGCCGAAGTTGCCGTACAGGCCCGTGGACGAGGTGGTCATCACGATGCGCCCGTAGTTCTGCGCCTGCATGTGCGGCCACACGGCCTTGCAGCAATGGGCCGCGCCCATCAGGTGCACTTCCACCACCAGGCGGAAGTCGTCCATGCCCATCTTGGCAAAGCTCTTGTCGCGCAGGATGCCGGCGTTGTTGACCAGGATGTCCACGCGGCCCCAGGCATCGACGGCCTGCTGCACCATGGCCTGCACGGCCTCGAAATCGGTGACCGATGCGCCGTTGGCCAGCGCCTGGCCGCCCGCCGCGCGGATCTCGTCCACCACGGCCTGGGCCGCCGTGGCCGAACCGCCGCTGCCATCGACCGCACCGCCCAGATCATTGACCAGCACCTTGGCGCCGCGCGCCGCCAGCGCCAGCGCATGCAGGCGCCCCAGGCCGCCGCCGGCCCCCGTCACGATGGCCACGCTGCCTTCAAACTCAATCGCCATGGAGATGCTCCCTTTGTGTCGTTGGATGCCGGTTGCGCCCTCCGGATGGCAGGGCACCGGCCACCCAGCAATGTAGACGGACGCCGGCCGCATTCCGGTTGCCGAAGCGACTGCGGCAGGCCCGCCGGCCTTGTCCCCATCATTTCGTGACAAGCCTGTGGAAAACCATGTGCAGGCTCGGGACTGGCTGGTTAAGTAATTGTTTTGATTCGATTTTTTCGTTTTGCCTATTTTTTAATCAAATCCACAAGTCGTGTGCCCGACTTATCCCGCCTCACCCTGAACAATCTTGTGAACAACTTTCACAGCGGGCGGGATAAGGCACGCAAGTCATTGATTCAAAAGAGAAACAGGAGTAACGCTTAAAAAATGGGCAGAAGACCCCGGATTTTCGGGCCGCGTCCCGCTTATCCACCGCGCAACCCGCATGTACGCATTTACCCCCGTTCGTACTGGACAAGCATGTGGACAAGCCGCCAAAAATGCCGAATTCGCAACATAAGTCATTGATTTGACAAACAAGCAAGCCAATTGCTCAAAAAATAGGCAATCAGCAGGCTCTGGAGCCCGTTCAACAGCTTCGAGTCAGGCGTTCACGAGCCCAGGTCAGCCTTGCAAAGACAACAGTGACCCACGCAAACCGATACGAAGCCCCTCCCAGTAAATTTCAGCCATGGCTTGAATCGCTTAGACAATAAAACCATATCCACCGATTGGCAAAATGGCTTCAAGTATATTCCGTTAATTTATCGACAATATGCACTATTATATTTAAAAATTCTCCAGACACTCATTCCACAAAAACAGTTAAGTTCTTTAGAAAATTATTGTAGCTGAACGCCCAGTCACTGAAGCGATTGCTTCAAATAACAGCCCTAGCGGAATCAATAAATCCGAAGCAAAGTCAGGAAAAATGCAGTTAATGTTAGGTTCCGTACCTGAGGACATGAATGGCGCCATCAAGCCGACAATTATCACGACAGATTTGATGCTTTTAGCCACCCATGCACTGCAATTTTCAATTATTCAAATAAAATCACTTGATATTCATTTGATTTTTAAGTGAGCGCGATGTAATTTGCGCATCGTAAACCATACCCGATATGGCTGGCTTATCTTTGAACGCCAATATGGTTAAGACAGGAGCAGGGAATGCCACATAAAATGTTTGCCCCCCGTAAGTTTGAGCAGTTCCCGTGGCTCCATATTTATTTGCATATATATTTACTGACGTGGTTGCAGGGGCTGCGTATACCACTCCACCTCCCTCATCCGCAGAGCCAATTATCACAAAATACTTAAAATCATTCTCTAGCGTCAAATCTGCCGCACGAAGCAATGCCAAATCCGACGCCTGAGTTTTACTTGTATAACCATTGGCTTCAACGGTAATTTTGAAACTATTTTCACTTAATTGGACATCTTTATAACCCCCACCACCCAAATAGCTATATGGCTGATATGGCGTCGCACACCCAGACAAAAGACACACAAAAACAATAGCACTTAGTTTTTTCATATAAATCAAATTAACGTTACGCAAATTTTGCAACAAAATTTATCCAATTCAGTTTATAGCACAAAAGCGATGCACATCCAACCCCGCCTGAGGCCATTACACCTGCACCTTCAAACCGGACCAATGGGGCGACGAGCTAAAGATTGCCAACGCCAGATGCATAGATGTAGAGCCCCACTCTGCATTGACCAAAAGCGATTGCATAAGTAATGCTACAAATCGCAGCATCCACGCATCTACTGAATCAGCGCTCCATTTCTAAAATTTCCTAAGCCATGAAAGAAACTACTTGACTGAACGCCAAGCAAAAGAAGTCAGCGGTGACATGGGAACTATCCGCAGATATGCCAAAATGAAGAAAGCAATACTGAAACCCAACATGGCCAGCAAGGCGTAGCGCAGGCCTTGAGAGCCGCCGCACAGTTTACGAAGCACATTGCCGGACGGAATCGCAATGCCTATGAGATTGTCAAAATAGCACCTCAGGTCGCAAATGACAGCTTTTCGCGCAAGCACAAGATGACCGACAAGGTGGCACTGTTGCGAGCCAGAGGGGGTTTTCGGCGATGTCCATTTAACCGATCAGCAGACTCCGCATGAAGTCCTAGACACCCCAGCAGAGCATCACCATGCATCCGCCCGGGACACCACTGTCCATTTCGATGCCTTCGCGCATCAAATCTGGCTGCATAGCCAGGACTTTTATCCGTCCAGCACGATCTCATCTTTGGAATAGAAAATCCACTTGCCAGACTTCGTCGCATGAAGAAATCCCGCATGTTTCAGGAACTCCAGGTGCCGGCGTACCGTCGGCTGGATCATCTGCAGCATCTCTGCAACCACAGTCACACACCGATGGCCTCTATCTCTCCCATTGCTTGATGGGCGAAATGCGCTCCTAGCTCCTTGATACGTTGAAGGATGGGAAGGCGCCGCTCGCCTGCAAGGACCTGGGATTGATCAATGCGGATCGGGTCACAACTCGTCGCATCACCATATATCCAATTGACCATTCGTCACCAAGCCAACTAATACTCAGCCCTAGTCGAGCCCACTCCCCTATAGGCCTCATCACGCGCATGCGCTGCAAGCGCCCCGCAGACGGCACCGGCAACCAGGGGAAAGACATAGACGCCGAGGGATTTGGGAAACGGCGTGCCGGAGGTCGCTGAAAAGCATGCAGCCAGCGCGGCGACACCGCTCACCGCACCCAGCACGGCGCCGAACTCCCTGGTGCTCAGTACCTTGAGCAGGCCCCTCAGAGGCCAGCCGACCACATAGATCATCCCCGCCAAAGCGGCAGGAACAGCACCTATGCCGTAGCCGAACACGACGAGCAGCCAGTTCACCGGCAGGACCGGCGCACCGTCCGCGCCCACAAGCATCACGGTCAGCACGCCCACACCGGGACCGACCAGCAGGAAAACGAGCACAGGCAGGAGGTAGGGCTTGATATGCATGGCGCCAAGCCTAGCGCATTGCCTGATATAGGCTCGATACAGAGCCCGATACAGGGTACAAACACCCTTCGCCCCACAGAATTGCAGCCCCCCCCCCTTGATAACCATGAGCCAGGATTCCCCCGCCTCCTCCCCTTTTTCCCCGCCCTTCTTCACGGCCCGCCTCACGCCCAGCGGCCTGCAGGTCGATGCCTGGGCCGACCAGCCGCTGTTGCACTCGCTGGAGCAGGGCGGCGTGGACTGGCCCAGTTCCTGCCGCAACGGCACCTGCCGCACCTGCATCGGGCAGCTGGTGTCGGGCAGCGTGCGCTACGAGATCGAATGGCCGGGCGTGACGCGCGAGGAGCGGGCCGAGGGCTGCGTGCTGCCCTGCATCGCCTATCCCGAAGGCGATGTGGTGCTGCAGGACCCCGGCCCCTGAATCCGGCCAAAGCCCGCGCCGCCTGCGGCCGATGGCCGCTGGAATAGAATGTGCGCTTTCGCAAGGTCATTCCGGGTCATGCCGATTGCCGACAGCGGCTGCGCCGCGCCACACGTTCTTTGGAAGCCCACTTCTGACGCCTGCCAGGCCGAGGAAGCCGGCGCGTGTGCCGCGCCCCGTCCGCACGACCCGGCTCCTCCAGAAGGCACTCCATGAACAACTCCACGTCCCCCGTGCCCATCTCGCCGGTGGAAGACATCATTGCCGACATGCGCGCGGGCCGCATGGTCATCCTCGTCGATGAGGAAGACCGCGAGAACGAAGGCGACCTGGTGCTGGCCGCCGACCATGTCACCCCCGAGGCGATCAACTTCATGGCGCGCTTCGGCCGCGGCCTGATCTGCCTGACGCTCACGCGCGAGCGCTGCGAATACCTGAAGCTGCCGCCCATGGCCGCGCGCAACGGCACCGTGTACAGCACGGCCTTCACCGTATCCATCGAAGCGGCCGAGGGCGTGACCACCGGCATCTCCGCCGCCGACCGCGCCCGTACCGTGCAGGCCGCCGTGGCCAAGGACTCCAAGCCCACGGACCTGGTCCAGCCGGGCCACATCTTCCCGCTGCAGGCCGTCGACGGCGGCGTGCTCATGCGCGCCGGTCACACCGAGGCCGGCTGCGACTTCGCCGCCCTGGCAGGCTGCAGCCCCGCCGCCGTGATCTGCGAGATCATGAAGGACGACGGCACCATGGCCCGCCTGCCCGACCTGCAGCTGTTCGCGGCCGAGCACGGCCTGAAGATCGGCACCATTGCCGACCTGATCCAGTACCGCAGCCGCAACGAAACTCTGCTCAGCAAGGTCGGCGAGCGCCCGCTGCAGACGGCACATGGCGAGTTCATCGCCCATGCCTTCCGCGACCTGCCCAGCCAGTCCGTGCACCTGGCCCTGGTCAAGGGCCAGTGGGATGCCGACACGCCCGTGCCCGTGCGCGTGCATGAGCCGCTGTCCGTGCTGGACGCGCTGGAGACCGGCCGCACCCTGCATTCCTGGAGCCTGGACACCAGCCTCGAATACATCGCCCGCCAGGGCCACGGCGTGGCCGTGCTGCTCAACTGCGGCGAAAGCGGCGACCAGCTGCTGGCCCAGTTCGACGGCAGCGCACGCGCCGCCCAGGCGCCCGAGCGCGGCCGCATGGACCTGCGCACCTATGGCGTGGGCGCGCAGATCCTGCGCGAGTGCGGCGTGCAGCGCATGCAGCTCATGGGCCAGCCGCGCCGCCTGCCCAGCATGGCCGGCTACGGCCTCGAAATCAGCGGCTACATCCCCAAGGAATAAGAAATGTTGAACGCAGAAAAGGGCCAGGCCCTGAATCTTGATGGTGCGCAACTGCGCATTGGCATCGTGCAGGCCCGCTTCAATGAAAGCATCACCAACAGCCTGACCCAGGCCTGCCGCGAAGAGCTGCTGGCCCTGGGCGTGCAGGCCGGAAACATCGACCACGTCACCGTGCCCGGCGCCCTCGAAGTGCCCGTGGCGCTGCAGGCGATGGCCGAGTCCGACCGCTACGACGCCCTGGTGGCGCTGGGCTGCATCATCCGTGGGGAGACATACCACTTCGAGCTGGTGGCCAACGAATCGGGTGCGGGTGTCACGCGCCTGGCCCTGGACTACCAGCTGCCGATCGCCAACGCGATCATCACCACCGAGAACACCGAGCAGGCCATTGCACGCCAGACCGAAAAGGGACGCGACGCGGCCCGGGTCGCCGTGGAAATGGCCAACCTGCTCCAAACCATTGACCGACCATGAGCGACGAACACTCCACACCGGCCTCCGCACGCCCTCCCCGCCAGAGCCGCACCGGCCTGACCAGCACCGGCGCGCGCAAGGCCGCCTCCAAGTCCAACCGCAGCCGCGCGCGTGAATTCGCGCTGCAGGCCCTGTACCAGCACCTGGTGGGCGGCAACGACGTGGAGGCCATCGACCGCTTCACGCGCGACCTGTCGGGCTTTCACAAGGCCGACTCGGTGCACTACGACGCGCTGCTGCGCGGCTGCATCAACTCCCAGGCGGACCTGGACGCACTGATCGCCCCCAAGCTGGACCGCACCATGGCCGAGATCTCGCCCATCGAGCACGCCAGCATGTGGATAGGCGTCTATGAATTCCAGCACTGCATGGACGTGCCCTGGCGCGTGGTGCTCAACGAGTGCATCGAGCTGGCCAAGGAATTCGGCGGCACCGACGGCCACAAGTACGTGAACGCCGTGCTCAACGGCCTGGCGCCCACGCTGCGCGCCGATGAGGTGGCACACGACCGCGCCGCAAAGAGCAGCGCAGCGCCTGCTGCGCCGGCCGCGCCTGCGGCCGACGACGCGGCCGGCCAGGCCGGCTGAAGCGCGTCCTGCCACGCGCCTGCATCCACCGGGGCACAGGCCCCGCCGCATCCGGCCGTCCCTGGCCCGCCCGCGCCTGCCGGGCGCGGGCGCCTCTTTCAGGATTTCACCCGTCATGAAGTTTTCGACCCGCGCCGACCGCATTGAGCCCTTTTACGTGATGGAGATCGCCAAGGCGGCGCAGGAGATGGCGCGCGGCTGCGCGGACAGCGACACGCCGATGATCTTCCTGAACATCGGCGAGCCCGACTTCACCGCGCCCCCGCTGGTGCAGGAGGCTGCGGCCCGTGCCGTGCAGGACGGCGCCACGCAGTACACGCCGGCCCTGGGCCTGCCCCAGCTGCGCGAGCGCATCAGCCACTGGTATGCGCAGCGCTTCGGCGTGGATGTGCCGGCGCGGCGCATCGTGGTCACGGCCGGCGCCTCGGCCGCGCTGCAGCTGGCCTGCCTGGCGACCATCGACGCGGGCGACGAAATCCTCATGCCCGACCCCAGCTATCCCTGCAACCGCCACTTCGTGAGCGCAGCCGAAGGCCGGGCCGTGATGGTGCCGACCACGGCGGCCGAGCGCTACCAGCTGAGCGCCGACAAGGTCGAGGCCGCCTGGAACGCGCACACGCGCGGCGTGCTGCTGGCCTCGCCCTCCAACCCCACCGGCACCTCGATTGCGCCGGCCGAGCTGCGCCGCATCCTCGACGTGGTGCGCGCCCGGGGCGGGCTGACCATCATCGACGAGATCTACCTGGGCCTTTCGTACGATGCGGCTTTCGGCCAGACCGCGCTGGCCCTGGGCGAGGACGTGATCAGCATCAACAGCTTCAGCAAGTACTTCAACATGACGGGCTGGCGCCTGGGCTGGATGGTGGTGCCCGAGGCCATGGTGCCCGTGGTCGAGCGCGTGGCGCAGAACCTCTTCATCTGCGCCAGCACCGTCTCGCAGCGCGCCGCCCTGGCCTGCTTCGAGCCCGAGTCCATTGCCGAGTACGAACGCCGCCGCGCCGAGTTCAAGGCCCGGCGCGACTTCTTCATCCCCGCGCTCGAGGCCCTGGGCCTGCCCGTGCCCGTGCAGCCCGACGGCGCCTTCTACGCCTGGGCCGACTGCCGTGCCGCTGCCGCCAAGCTCGGCGTCCAGGGCAGTTGGGACTTTGCCTACGCCGTCATGGAGCGCGCCCACCTGGCCATCACGCCGGGCCGCGACTTCGGCACGTTCGAGACCACCGACTTCGTGCGCTTTTCCACGGCCAACTCCATGGAACAGCTGCAGGAGGCCGTGCGCCGCCTGCAGCGCCTGCTGGCCTGAGGCCCGCCGCACATGGCCTTCGAATTTCCCATCCGCGTCTACTGGGAGGACACCGATGCCAGCGGCATCGTGTTCTACGCCAACTATCTGAAGTTCTTCGAGCGTGCCCGCACCGAGTGGCTGCGCGCCCTGGGCATAGGCCAGCAGCAGTTGCGGGAACAAACGGGCGGCATGTTTGTCGTAACCCAGGCCCAGCTGCAATACCTGCGGGCGGCCCGGCTCGATGACCAACTCCTTGTTACCGCCGAGCTGCAAAGCAGCGGCCGCGCTTCGCTGACAATACGCCAGCAGGCGCTGCTGGCATCCGCCGGCGATGGCAATGCGCCGCCGCCCCTGTTGTGCGAAGGCACGATCCGCATTGGATGGGTGGATGGCTCGACCATGCGCCCCGCAAGAATTCCGAACCGCATCCTGGAGCAACTCTCATGAACTCCCATGACATGTCCATACTCAGCCTCGTGCTGCAGGCCAGCTGGGTCGTGCAGCTGGTCATGCTGATCCTTGTGGGCGCCTCGGTGGCCAGCTGGGCCACCATCTTCCGCAAGTCGCAGACCTTGAAGCGCGTGCGCACGCTCAACGACGGCTTCGAGCAGGACTTCTGGTCGGGCACCAGCCTCAACGACCTCTATGCCTCGGCGGCCCACCACGCCAAGCAGGGCGGCCCCATGGAACGCATCTTCGCCAGCGGCATGCGCGAGTACCAGAAGCTGCGCGAGCGCCGCATCGCCGATGTGAACCAATTGATGGACGGCACCCGCCGCGCCATGCGCGCCAGCTTCCAGCGCGAGATGGACGAGGTCGAATCGGGCCTGTCCTTCCTGGGCACCGTGGGCTCGGTCTCTCCCTACGTGGGCCTGTTCGGCACCGTCTGGGGCGTGATGCACGCCTTCACCGGCTTTGCCAACATGGAGCAGATCACGCTGGCCACCGTGGCCCCCGGCATTGCCGAGGCGCTGGTGGCCACGGCCATGGGCCTGTTCGCCGCCATCCCGGCCGTCACGGCCTACAACCGCTACGCCCACCAGATCGACCGCGTGGCCAGCCAGCAGGAAACCTTCATCGAAGAGTTCTCCAACATCCTGCAGCGCAACGTGGGTGCGACCGGCTCCAGCACCCCGTCCGGCCATTGAAGTCGCGCACAGTTTGCAAGGAGTGAGCACATGCCCGCAGTAGCCTCGCGCGGCGGCCGCAGCCGCCGCACCGTCAACGAGATCAACATGGTGCCCTTCATCGACGTGATGCTGGTGCTGCTCATCATCTTCATGGTGACGGCGCCGATGCTCACGCCGGGCTCCATCAACGTGCCCAGTGCCGGCAAGGCCGCGCGCACGCCCCCGAAGCGCGCCGACGTGATGATCGACAAGGACGGCGGCATCCGCATCAAGGCCGGCAGCACCGACAAGACCGTCACGATCCAGGAACTGGGCGCGGTCGCCAGGAGCTGGCAGGACCAGCAAAGCGACGACAGCGCCGTGCTGATCTCGGCCGACAAGAAGCTGCCCTTCGAGACCGTGATGGCCGCCATGTCGGCCCTGCAATCGGCCGGCGTCAAGCGCGTGGCCTTCGGCGTCAAGTCCTCCCAGTAAGCAGCGCCGCCCGCCTTCGACTCCATGCCCAACCTGCAAGACCACGACCAGTTCGCACCGCCGCGCACGCGCGGCCGCACCCGTTCGTGGGCCATGGCCGTGGCCGCGCACGGGCTGCTCGTGGCCGCCATGCTGTGGACCGTGCGCCCCCCGAAGCAGGCCGACGAGCCCATGGTCGAGGCCGAGTTCTGGTCCACGGCCGCGCCGGCCCCTGCCCTGCCCGTGCCCGCGCCTCCCCCGCCACCTGCGCCCGAGCCCGTTCCCCAGCCGCCACCGCCGCCGCCCGCGCCCGTGATTGCACCGCCCCCACCTCCCAAGCCGCAGGCCGTGGACGACGACCGCGAGGCCGAGATCGCGCTGGAGAAGAAGCGCAAGATCGAGCAGCAAAAGAAGGAGCGCGCCGAACAGGCCGCCCGCGAGCAGCGCGAAAAGGAACGCCAGGAGCGCCTGGACAAGGAAAAGGCCGAGAAGGCGGCCAAGGACAAGGCCGAGCGCGAGAAGGCGGAAAAAGCCGAGAAGGACCGCCGCGACAAGCTCGAGCAGCAGAAAAAGGACAAGGCCGAGCAGGACCGCAAGGACCGCCTGGAGCAGCAAAAGAAGGACAAGGCCGAAAAGGAAAAGGCGGACAAGGAAAAAGCTGCCAAGGACAAGGCCGAGCGCGAGAAAGCCGAGAAGGCGGAGAAAGAAAAGGCCGAAAAGGCCGCCAAGGCAGAAGCCGAGAAGAAGGCCGCCGAGGACAAGCGCAAGAAGGAACAGGCCGCCAAGGAAGCGCGCGAGGCCAAGGAAGCCGAGGCACGCCGCCTGGAGAACATCCGCCGCATGCAGGGCCTGGCCGGCAGCGGCGGCTCGGCCGGCGAAGGCGCCGGTGGCAGCAAGAGCGGCGGCTCGGGCAGCTCCGCCGGAGGCCCCTCGGCCGGCTATGGCGCCAAGGTGGCCGCGCGCGTCAAGCCCAACATCGTCTACCCGGACGCCATCAGCGGCAACCCGCGGGCCGAGGTGCGCGTGCGCACCGCACCCGATGGCACCATCACCGGCGCCACCATCGCCAAGTCCAGCGGCAACAAGGCCTGGGACGACGCCGTCATCCGCGCGCTGCAAAAGACCGAGACGCTGCCGCGCGACATCGATGGCCGCGTGCCTTCGGACCTGGTCATCGGCTTCCGCCCGCAGGACTGAACGGACACAGGCCCTTCATCAAAAAGCCCCGCCGGTACCTGCCTGCGGGGCTTTTTCCATCTTGCTTTGTATGCAATCCGCCACGCGCCTGCGACTTCGCTTGCGGCACCGGCCGCTTGTCCCTAGCATCCCCGTCTTTGCCGCATTCGCGGCACCCGTCCACCATCGCAAAGGAGAGAACCCATGTCCCATTCGACACGTCCCTTTGCAGTCGTGCACGCTTGAAGCCCTAGCGCCTCCAGGCCACGCTGCAGACCTGATTCCCGGCCCCGCAAGAGGCCCGGCTTTCGGCTGCGCGTGCGCTTTTCCTGATGCCTGTCCATCGAGCTTGCGGCGACTGCCCATTGCGCATTCCGCATCTGCCGGAATGTGCCCCAAGCACTCGATCGAAAGCCATTCATGGGCAATTCCCTTTCGGACACCTACATTGAGGTGTTCGCCAACCGCGGCGTCTGGATTGAAGACACCGCCATCCAACAACTTCAAACGACGGCCCGCAACCTGGCCGGCATGCGCGCAGCCGTGGGCCTGCCGGACCTGCACCCGGGCCGGGGCTACCCGGTAGGGGCAGCCTTCTTTTCCGTGGGCCGCTTCTACCCGGCCCTGGTCGGCGGCGACATCGGCTGCGGCATGTCGCTGTACAGCACGGAGCTGGCAGCGCACAAGACCTCGGCTCCCAAGCTGGAAAAGGCGGTGGGCAACATCGACGGCCCCCTGCCCCAGGAACTGCTGGACGCCGTGGACATGCAGCAGCTGGAGCACATCGCCCAGGCCAGCGGCGTGGCCGACCTGGCGTATCTGCAGGACAGCCTGGGCACCATTGGCGGCGGCAACCACTTTGCCGAACTGCAGGTGGTGGACACGCTGTACGAGGACGGCGCGCTCGACAGGAAGCGCGTGCACCTCATGGTGCACAGCGGCTCGCGCGGGCTGGGCGGCGCCATCCTGCGCGCCCATGTGGAGGCCTTCAGCCACGACGGCCTGGCCGCCAGCAGCGATGCCGCCACGCAGTACCTGCGCCAGCACGCGGCCGCCATCGCCTTCGCCCAACTGAACCGCGCCAGCATTGCGGCACGCCTGCTGCGCGCCCTGCGCACGCGCGGCCAGGCCCTGCTGGACATCACCCACAACCACGTGATCGCCCACCACTGGCGCGACGAAGACGGCTTTTTGCACCGCAAGGGCGCCACGCCGGCCGACCAGGGTCTGGTGGTGATCCCGGGTTCGCGCGGCGACTACAGCTACCTTGTGCGGCCCGTGGCCGGGCGTGACGAGGCACTGCACTCGCTGGCGCACGGCGCGGGCCGCAAGTGGGCACGTACCGATTGCATGGGCCGCCTGCGCCCGCGCTTCACGCTGGACGAACTGCTGCGCACAAAATTCGGCAGCGCCGTGGTCTGCGCCGACCGCGAACTGGTCTACGAGGAGGCCCCCCAGGCCTACAAGGACGTGGACTCCGTCGTCGCCAGCCTGCAGGAAGCCGGCCTGGTGCAGCTGGTGGCGCGGCTGCGCCCCCTGCTGACCTACAAGAAGGGAGCCATGCAATGCTGCTGATCCAGCTGACCGCATCCCACGGCCCCGCCGAGTGCGAGCATGCCGTGCGCCTGACCCTGCGCGAGCTGCTGCGCGACTGCGCCGCCAGCGGCATCGCCGTGGACGTGCTGGAGGAAACGCCCACGCCGGCCGGCTACAGGTCCGTGCTGCTGCGCTGCGAGGGCGACACCGGCCTGCTTCACGGCACGCTGGGCGCCTGGCTGGGCACCATCCAGTGGGTCTTCGACAGTCCCCTGCGGCCCCATCACCCGCGCAGGAACTGGTTTGTTGCCGTGCAACAGTGCGAGCCGCCCCGGCAATTGCCGGCAGACGGCGAAATCGTCTTCCAGGCCTGCAAGGCCTCGGGCAAGGGCGGCCAGCATGTCAACACCACGGACTCCGCCGTCCATGCCCTGCATGTGCCCAGCGGGATCTCGGTGAAGGTCATGAGCGAGCGTAGCCAGCACGCCAACAAGCGGCTGGCGCGCGAGCTGCTGGCCCTGAAGCTGGCGCGCCTCAACGCGCAGGGCGAGGGCCAGGCCCGGCGCACGCGCAGCCAGCTGCACTGGGAGGTGGAGCGCGGCAGCCCCGTGAAGGTGTTCCGCGCCTGAACGCCCCGGTGCTAGCCCCTGGCGCACATGTAGATGCCCAGGGCCAGCAGGCCCAGCATCAGCACGCGCTTGAAGACCTGGGGCGACAGCGACTGGCGCAGCCGCTCGCCCCAGGCCATGCCGGCCAGGGCGGGCAGCAGCATCAGCGCGGAAACCAGGGCCGTGGCCCCCCAGCCCGTCCAGGACGAAGCGGCATGGCCCGGCCCCTGCGCCAGCGCCATGCCCGCGCCCAGCGCCAGCGTGGACACCGTGAAGCACAGGCCCATGGCCTGCATCAGCGCCTGCCGGCCCAGCGCCAGCGATTGCAAAAAGGCCACGGCCGGCACCACGAACACGCCGGTCAGCGCCGTGATCCCGCCCGTCAGCAAACCACACAACAGGCCCAGCCAGGCCTGATGCCTCTGCGGCAACTGCAGGCCCGGCCCCCACAGGCCCCACAGGGCATACACAACCAGGGCCACGCCCAGCGCCGTGCGCGCCACGGCGGCCTCGCCCACCGGGCCCCACCACAGCATGCCGCCCACCGTGCCCGCGACAATGCCCAGCTGCATCCAGCCCAGGCGCCGCAGCAGCGGCCGCAGCGATGGCATGGGCCGCATCTGCACCACATTGGTCACCAGGGACGGCAGCAGCAGCCAGGCCGCCGCCTGCCCGGTCGGCATGAACAGCGCCAGCAGCGCCATGGACACCGTGGGCAGGCCCAGGCCCACCACTCCCTTGACGACACCGGCCAGCCCGAACACGGCCACCGCCGCCGCCAGCACCCACCACGCATCCCACATCACGGCCACCCTGCACTTTCACTGACCTGGCTCAGGCCCTTCCTGAACCTCATGGCGCCATGCTCGTGCACCAACAAAGGGATCACAATCGGGAATCTTCAAACCAAGGCTCAGGCATGGCCTGATCCTTCAGCACCACAGGCCATGCGATTCGACCTCACCGACCTGCAGCTGTTCGTCCATATCCTCGACTGCGGCACGCTCACCGCGGCGGCCGGGCGCGCGCACATGACCCTGGCCTCGGCCAGCGAGCGCGTGCGCGGCATGGAGGCGCAACTGGGCTGCGCCCTGCTCGCTCGCCAGGCGCGCGGCGTGCGGCCCACGGCGGCCGGCCACACGCTGGGCCAGCATGCGCGCAGCGTGCTGGCACAGATGCAGCGCCTGCGCGGCGACATGGCCGAGTACGGCGCGGGGCTGGCCGGCCATGTGCGCGTCTGCGGCAACACCTCGGCCGTGGGCGAGCACCTGCCGCTGGCCGTGGCGGGCTTTCTGCGCAGCCACCCGCGCGTGGCGCTGGAGCTGCAGGAATGCGGCAGCGCCGAAGTGCTGGACCGGCTGCGCCAGGGCCTGTGCGACATCGGCGTGGCCAGCGATGCGCAGGACACCACCGGCCTGCAGGCCACGCCCTGGCGCCCCGACCCGCTGGTGGCCGTGCTGCCGCGCGGCCACCGCCTGGCCCGGCGCACGCGCCTGGCCTTGCAGGAGCTGCTGGCCGAAGACTGGGTGGGCCTGCCGCACGATGCCGCCCTGCAGATGCTGGTGCGCCAGCAGGCCGCCTTGCTGGGGGGGCCGTCGGAAGGGCAGTTGCGCTGGCGCGCCCAGCTGCAGCACCTGGACAGCATCTGCCAGCTGGTGGGCCAGGGCGTGGGCGTGGCCGTCATGCCGGCGGCAGCCGCGCAGCGCCTGGCCCCGGCCAGCGGCGCCCGCGCCGTGCCCTTGAGCGATGCCTGGGCCCGGCGCCAGCTGCTGCTGTGCACCGTCCGGGAAGACCAGTTGCCCGCCCATGCCAGGCAGTTGCTGGAGCATCTGCAAGGGCTTGGCTCGCCTGAGCCTTAGCGAACCATGTTGGAAAGCGCTATGCAGGACAATACGGGGATCATGACCCTCAAAGCCCCCGAACTGCTGCTGCCGGCCGGCTCGCTCGACAAGATGCGCGCGGCCTACGACTTTGGCGCCGACGCCATCTACGCCGGGCAACCCCGCTACAGCCTGCGCGCACGCAACAACGAATTCCGCCTCGAACAGATCGCCCAGGGCATCTCCGAGGCGCATGCGCGGGGCAAGAAATTCTTCGTCACCAGCAACCTGATCGCCCACAACGACAAGGTGCGCACCTATATCCGCGACATCGAGCCCGTGATCGAGTGCAAGCCCGACGCGCTGATCATGGCCGACCCCGGCCTGATCATGATGGTCAAGGAAAAGTGGCCCGAGACCGAGGTCCATCTCTCGGTGCAGGCCAACACCACCAACTGGGCCACGGTGAAGTTCTGGCAGAAGGCCGGCGTCTCGCGCATCATCCTGTCGCGCGAGCTGTCGCTGGACGAGATCGAGAAGATCCGCCAGGAATGCCCGGACATGGAGATCGAGGTCTTCGTGCACGGCGCGCTGTGCATCGCCTACTCGGGCCGCTGCCTGCTGTCGGGCTACTTCAACCGGCGCGATCCCAACCAGGGCACCTGCACCAATGCCTGCCGCTGGGACTACAAGACGCATGACGCGGCCGTGGACCCCAATACCGGCGAGGCCCTGGCCCAGACCATGGAGCAGGACTTCAGCTTCGAGAAGGCCCGCGAGGAGGCCGACAGCCAGTTCACCAGCACCTGCGGCGACGGCGCGCGCCACCCCAAGGCCGAGCAGGTCTACCTGCTGGAGGAAAAGGGCCGCCCCGGCGAGCTGATGCCGATCATGGAAGACGAGCACGGCACCTACATCATGAACTCCAAGGACCTGCGTGCCGTGGAGCATGTGGAGCGCCTGGTGAAGATCGGCGTGGACTCGCTCAAGATCGAGGGCCGCACCAAAAGCCTGTACTACGTGGCCCGCACGGCCCAGGTCTACCGCCGCGCCATCGACGATGCCGTGGCCGGCCGCCCCTTCAACCCGCACCTGATCACCGAGCTCGAAGGCCTGGCCAACCGTGGCTACACGGGCGGCCTGCTGGAGCGCCGTCCCTCGCAGGACTACCAGAACTACGAGACCGGCCACTCGGTGCTGCAGCGCAGCCACTTCGTGGGCGAAGTGCGCAGCTATGCCGACGGCATGGCCGAGGTGGAGACCAAGAACCGCTTCTCGGTGGGCGACACGCTGGAGATCATCCACCCGCAGGGCAACCGCCAGGTGCTGCTGGAGAAGATGTTCAACCTCGACGGCGAACCCGTGCAGGTCGCCCAGGGCAACCCGGTGCGCGTGCGCATCCCCCTGGAAGGCCCGGCTGAAGGCGCGCTGATCTCGCGCCTGCTCTGAGGGCGGGCTTCGCCCCTGCTTCCAGTTTTTCTTCTTGGCGGCCGTCCAGGTCCATTGCCGCAATGGCCTGGAGCGGGCGCCTTTTTCTTTCATTCCTCATTTCTGCACTGCCATGGACATCGTCGTCAACGAAGAACTCAAGGCCTACATCGACCCGCTGACCCCCGATGAACTCGACGCGCTGGAGCGCAGCATCCTGGCCGAGGGCTGCCGCGATGCGCTCGTGCTCTGGAACGACCTGCTCATCGACGGCCACAACCGCTACGCCATCTGCCAGAAGCACGGCCTGCCCTTCAACACCATCCAGGCCACGCAGTTCAAGAACATGGACGACGTGCACCTGTGGATGATCGACCAGCACCTGGGCCGCCGCAGCGTGTCCGACTTCCAGCGCGGCGTGCTGGCGCTGCGCAAGCGCGAGATCATTGCGGCCCGCCGCTCGGCCGCTGCCGCCGCCGTGATGGCGGCCAAGGCCGAGGCGCCGGCCCAGCCCGAAGGCGAAGCGCCCTGGGAAGGCGAGACCGACCCCGTGGTCGCCGCCGCCCTGGCCAGCGTGGCCAAGGTGCCCGATGAGGCCCTGGACACGCGCGAGGCCCTGGCCCGCGTGGCCCGCCTGTCCAGCAGCCAGGTCAAGCTGATCGAGACCATCCAGCAAAAGGCCGCGCCCGAAGTGGTGGCCGCCGTGCGCTCGGGCGACATCTCGCTGAGCACCGCCGCCGTGGTCGCCAGCCTGCCCGTGGATGAGCAGCAGGCCGTGGCCGCCGCCGGCGCCGACGAACTCAAGCAGGCCGCCAAGCGCGTGCGCGATGCCAAGAAAAAGCCCAAGGCCGCCAAGCCCGAAGCCGACGCTGCCGACGGCGAAGGTGCGGCCGTGACCGCCTCGCCCGAGGAACTGCAGCAGCGCGTGAACGAACTTGAAGCCGAGAACGAGCGCCTGCGCCAGCAGATCAAGGCCTTGCAGGAGCTGCTGGCCGAACAGGGCTGATCCCCGGGCCGCGACCTCCCCAGGCATGACGCGCTACCAGGAACTGGCCGACGATATCGAGGCCTCCATCGCCGCAGGCGTGCTGCGCGCGGGCGACAAGCTGCCCTCCGTGCGTCACACCAGCGAGCGGCGCGGCGTCAGCGCCTCCACGGTGTTCCAGGCCTACTACCTGCTGGAGGCACGCGGCCTGGTGCGCGCGCGCGAGCGCTCGGGCTACTTCGTCGCGGCGCGGCCGCACAGCGCCCCGCCCGAGCCCACGCAGCTGTCGGCCCCCCCGGGCGAGCGCTTTGCCGTGGTCGATGTGAGCGAGCGGGTGTTCGAGGTTCTGGAATCGTCCATGGACCGCGATGTCGTGCCGCTGGGCTCGGCCTTTCCCTCGCCGCGCCTGTTCCCGCTGCAGCGCCTGGGCCAGGCCCTGGCCCGCGCCGCGCGCCAGGCCGATCCGCGCAGCGCCCTCGATGACCTCACGCCCGGCAGCATGGCATTGCGACGCCAGATCGCGCGGCGCTACCTGGCCGACGGTCTGGCACTGTCACCGTCCGACCTGGTCATCACCAATGGCGCGCTGGAGGCACTGAACCTGTGTCTGGCCGCCGTCACGCGGCCCGGTGGCGCCGTGGTCATCGAATCGCCCTGCTTCTACGGCGCGCTGCAGGCTCTGGAGCGCATGGGGCTGTCCGCCATCGAGGTGCCCACGCATCCCGGCGAAGGCATGGACCTGGCCGCGCTGGAGACCGCCGTGCAGCGCCACCGGCCCCAGGCCATCTGGTTGATGACCAGCTTCCAGAATCCGCTGGGCAGCCTGATGCCTGAGGCGCGCAAGAAGGCCCTGGTGGAACTGGCCACGCGCCACCAGCTGCCGCTGATCGAGGACGATGTCTACGGCGAGCTGTACTTTGGCGAACACCGCCCGCCACCGGCCAAGGCCTTCGACACCGAGGGCTGGGTGCTGCACTGCGCCTCGTTCTCCAAGTGCCTGGCGCCCGGCTGGCGCGTGGGCTGGACCGCTCCGGGCCGCTTCACGCGCGCCGTGGCGCGGCAAAAGCTCACCACCACGCTGGCCACCAATGCCCCCAGCCAGCAGGCGCTGGCCGACTACCTGGAAAGCGGTGGCGTGGACCGCCACCTGCGCCGCCTGCGCCAGAGCCTGGCCCTGCAGCGGGACCACATGGCATCGGCCATTGCCCGCCACTTTCCGCAAGGCACGCGGGCCACGCGGCCCGAGGGCGGCTACTTCATGTGGATAGAGCTGCCGCCGTACTGCGATGCGCTGGCCCTGCACCGCGCAGCGCTGGCGCGCGGCATCAGCGTGGCGCCGGGGCCGATCTTCTCGGCCTCGCAGGCCTTCGGCCACTGCCTGCGGCTGAACTACGGCCATGACTGGAGCGACGAGACCGGGCAGGCCCTGGCCACGCTGGGCGAGCTGGCTCGCGCAATGCAGTCCCTTCCCGCAGCAAAAGCAGCAGGGTAAGCGCCCGCTGCGCTGGCGGCACCTGCTGCGCCGTAGCGCCCGGGCAACGCGACCCCGCGCAGCTGCTGCCAGCCTGGTGCCGGCTGGATGATTCTCATTTAGACTCGCGCACCGAACCGGCATTGCCGCCATGCATGCTGACCGGTCCTTGTCTCCTGCTTCCGCCTCGCCCGCCGCCACGCGTCCTGCAGCCTGCCAGCCGACCCTTCAGCGCTGCACCATTCCCAGAGGCACAAAGGAAGTTTTCCATGGTTTCCAGCAATCACTGCGCCACGCTCACACGCTGCGCGGCCGCTGTCGCCGCCGCCCTGCTGTCGCTGCAGGCGTCGGCACAGGCACCATCCACCACCACCGCACCCGAGGCCGGCCTGTCCACCATCACCGTCACGGGCAACTGGCTGGACAACCCCAGCGAGGAAAAAGTGCTGGACCATGCCGGCGCGCGCACCATCGTCGAGCGGGCGCGCATCGAGGAAACCGGCGCCTCCAGCCTGCGCGACGTGCTGCGCCTGGTGCCCGGCGTGCAGGTGCAGGACAGCAACGGCACGGGCGGCAGCGATGTGTCCCTGAACATCGGCGTGCGCGGCCTGACGGCACGCCTGTCGCCGCGCTCCTATGTGCTGATGGACGGCGTGCCCGTCTCCTACGCGCCCTACGGCCAGCCCCAGCTGTCGCTGGCGCCCGTCTCGCTGGGCAACCTGGAGTCGGTGGACGTGATCCGCGGCGCGGGCTCGGTGCGCTACGGCCCCCAGAACGTGGGCGGCATCATCAACTTCGTCACGCGCGCCATTCCCAAGACCTTCGCGGCCGAGGCCTCGGTGGGCACCGAGTTCTACAGCCACGGCGGCAATGCCAAGACCACGCCCAGCCTGTTCGTGGGCGGCACCAGCGAATCCGGCCTGGGCCTGGCCCTGCTGTACTCGGGCACGCATGGCGACGGCTGGCGCGCAGGCAATGACAAGACCGATATCGACGACATCCTGCTCAAGGGCGCCTACCGCATCTCGGCCCAGGACGACATCGCCGTGTCGCTGCACCACTTCGAGGGCTCGGGCCGCATGCCCGGCGGCCTGACCACGGCGCAGTACGCGGCCGACCCGTTCCAGTCCACGCGCTCCTACGACAGCTTCGACGGCCGCCGCACCGATGCCTCGTTCAAGTACAACCACAAGGACGGGCGCAACAACTTCGAGGTGCTGGGCTACTACGTGGACTCGTTCCGCGGCAGCCACATCGAGCAGGACAACGCCAACCAGCGCCGCCTGACCGCCGCGCCGCGCAGCTACCACTACTTCGGCATCGAGCCGCGCTACTCGCGCCTGTTCGAGACCGGCTCCGTGGTGCAGGAAGTCAGCGTGGGCTACCGCTACCTCAAGGAAAGCAGTTCCGAGGTCGCGCTGCGCACCGCCTACTACAACCCCGCCACCATGGCCAACGCCATGGCCCTGCCGATCACGCCCTACCAGACCAGCCAGGGCGGCACCACGGCCCATGCCTTCTACATCGATGACCGCATCGACATCGGCAACTGGACCATCACGCCCGGCGTGCGCTACGAACGCATCAACTCCTTCAACAACGTCAGCAACCTGGGCGCCGACGGCAGCACCGTCACCAGCCAGTTGTTCCCCAAGGCCGAGGCACGCGAGCTCCTGCCCACGCTGTCCGTGCTCTACCGCATGAATGCGCAGTGGTCGCTGTTCGCCAACGCGGGCAAGTCCTTCGGACCGCAGCAGTATGCGCAGCTGGCCCAGACCGAGCGTGGCCTGCATCCCGAATCGGCCAAGACCTATGAGGTGGGCACGCACTACAACAGCCCGGCGCTGAACGCCGAGCTGACGCTGTTCAACATCGACTTCGACAAGGAACTGCTGCTGACCCGCGTGGGCGTGGACGGCCTCTGGACCGACCTGGGCGCCACGCGCCACCGCGGCATCGAGTCCTCGCTGCGCTACGACCTGGGCCAGTGGAATGCCGCGCTCAAGGGGCTGACGGCGGGTGTGTCCTATACCTATACCGAGGCCGTCTCGCGCGCCGGCGATTTCGCGGGGCGCGACCTGCCGCTGTACTCGCGCCACACGGGCCAGCTGTGGGCGCGCTATGCGCTGGGGCAGTGGACGCTGAATGCGGACCTGGCCGCGCAATCGAAGCAGCGCTCTCCGGGGTCGGGCACGCAGTATGTGACGCAGGAAGATGCTGCGGGGCGGCTGGGTGATATTCCCGGGTTTGCGACCGTGGGCCTGCGTGCGGGCTATGACTTTGGCAAGTCGCTGAGCAATCTGCGGGTGGCCGTGGGGGTCAAGAATCTGTTTGATCGCAGGTACTACACGCGGTCTACGGACAACAACGGGGGCAAGTATGTGGGGATGCCTCGGACGTTGTATGTGCAGGGGACGTTGCCGTTCTGAGGCTTTGGTTTACGTGGGTATGTTTTTGACCCTGCCGGGTGGTATTTTTCTGAGGCCGGGTCTCGGCCCGGCGGCCGACTGCCCTTTCTTGATTCGCCAAGAAAGGTCAGATCAAAGCAGGCGACCCGAATGTCCGCGACCCTCCGCTTCGCTGCGGGCAACCTGCGCTGACATACGGGGAGTTGACTCGGGCCTTCGCTTCGCTCGGCCCGCTGGCTTTGATCAGCCCTCAGCTGTGAATCCCACGCGCTTGACGATGGGTCCCCATTTGGCGAGTTCGGACTGCAGTAGCGCGGCCAGTTCGGCGGGGGTGGAGGATTGGGCGTCCAGGCCGAAGGTGGCCAGGCTGTCCACCACGTCGGGCGTGGCCAGGGCCTTGCGCATGTGGCCGTTCAGGCGCTGCACGGTCTCGGCAGGCGTCTTGGCGGGCACGAAGAAGGCGAACCATTCGCTGTGCGCCATGTCCTTGTAGCCCTGCTCCACCAGCGTGGGCACCTGGGGTGCGAAGCGGCTGCGCTTGGCGCCGCTGACGCCCAGGATGCGCATCTTGCCGCCGGCCAGGTGCTGCAGCATGTCGCCCACGGGGCCGCAGACGGCGGAGACGTTGCCGCCCAGCATGTCCAGCAGCGCCGGCTGGGTGCCGCGGTAGCCGGCGTGCTTGAAGTCCACACCGGCATGCTGGCCCAGCAGGGCGCCGATGAAGTGCGGCGTGGAGCCGGGCGCAGGCGAGCCGAAGTTGGCGCCTGCGGGGTTGGCCTTGGCCCAGGCGAAGAATTCGGGCACGGTGGTCACGCTGGCGGGCACGGCGGGGCCGACGGCAAAGCCGAAGTCGAAGATGCAGCCCACGGTGACTGGCGCCAGGTCGGCCACCGGGTCATAGGGCAGCTTCTTGTAGATGTGCGGGTAGATGGACAGCATGGACGTGGGCGTCTGCAGCAGGGTGGCACCGTCTGCGGGCCGGCCCTTGACGTAGCTGATGGCGATCTGCCCGCCCGCGCCCGTGCGGTTCTCCACCACGGCGGTCTTGGCATAGCCCGACAGCTTGGTGCCCACGCGGCGGCAGATGGCGTCAGAGGTGCCTCCGGCCGCGAAGCCGGTGATGATGTTCAGGGTCTCGATGGGGCCCTGGGCCTGCGCCCAGGCCTGCTGGCCCAGGCTGGCCAGCAGCGCACCCGCTCCAGCGGTGCCCAGCCATTGGCGGCGGTCGATGTTCATGCGTATGTCTCCGGTTGAAATTGAAACTCTGAAAAAAACAGTGGGGGAACAGCGGGGGAAATGCGTGCCAGCCCGGCGGCTTCAACTGTCGTCGCGCAGCCAGACCACCTGGCCCGAATGCGTGACCGCTCCCTGGTGGGCCGGGCGCACGGTGAGCGCGTATTTTTCCAGCACGCCGCCCAGCGGCGGCATCTGGCGGCGCGCGGCGGCTGATTGTTCCAGACGTGCCGCCAGTTCGGCCTCGCCGATTTCCACCGTGATGCTGCGCGCATCGGCGCGGGCGTCGATGGCGATGAGGTCGCCGTCGCGCAGTGCGGCAATGGGGCCGTTGTCGGCGGCCTCGGGGCCTGCGTAGCCGATGCACAGGCCGCGCGTGGCACCAGAGAAGCGCCCATCGGTCAGCAGGGCCACCTTGTCGCCCATGCCCTGGCCATACAGCAGTGCCGTGATGCCCAGCATCTCGCGCATGCCGGGGCTGCCGCGCGGGCCTTCGTTGCGGATGACGATGACATCGCCGGCCGCGTACTGCATGGCCTGCACGGCGGCCTGGGCCTGTTCCTCGGACTCGAAGACGCGCGCGGGGCCCCGGTGCACCAGGGTCTTGAGGCCGGCCGTCTTCAGCAACGCGCCATCGGGGCAGAGGTTGCCCTTGAGCACGGTCAGGCCACCGTCGCGCGTGATGGGATTGCCGGGCGTGCGCACCACCTCGCCATCGGGCGGCGCGGCATCGGCCAGTTCTTCGGCCAGGGTGCGGCCCGTGAAGGTGAGCGCATCGCCGTGGACAAAGCCCTGCTCCATCAGCGTGCGCAGGATCACGCCGGCACCGCCGATGTAGTACACGTCGCGCGCCAGGAAGCGCCCGCCGGGGCGCAGGTCGGCGATCAGCGGCGTGCGCGCGAAGATCTCGGCCACGTCGTCCAGGTGGAAGCGGATGCCGGCCTCGTGCGCGATGGCCGGCAGGTGCAGGGCGGCATTGGTCGATCCGCCCGTGGCGCTGACCACGGCGCAGGCATTCTCCAGCGCCCGGCGCGTGATGATGTCGCGCGGCAGCGGGCCGCCGCCTTCGGCGCTGGCCCACACGGCCTGCATGAGCTGGCGCGCGGCGCGGCGCATCAGCGGTGCGCGCTCGCTGAACACGGCAGGCACCATGCTGGAGCCGATGGGCGCCAGGCCCAGCGCCTCGCTCACCATGCCCATGGTGTTGGCCGTGAACTGGCCAGCGCAGGCGCCGGCCGTGGGCAGGCAGGCGCGGCTCATGGCCTCCAGGTCCTGCGCCGTGGCGGTGCCGGCCAGCACCTGGCCGATGGTCTCGTAGGTATCGACCACATTCAGGTCGCGCCCGTGCACGCCGGGCGCCTGCCCCGGCAGGGCCGAGCCGCCATGCACGAAGACGCTGGGCACATTGCAGCGCACCATGCCCATTATCAGCCCCGGCAGGTTCTTGTCGCAGGCGCCGATGGCGAAGATGCCATCCCACTGGTGGCCGCGCACCGAGGCCTCCACGCTGTCGGCGATCAGCTCGCGCGAGACCAGCGAGAACCGCATGCCCGAATGCGCCATGGTCAGCCCGTCGCTGACCGACACCACCGGGCATTCATGCGGCGTACCGCCCCCGGCATAGATGCCGGTCTTGGCATGCTGGGCCTGGTCGCGCAGGTTGAGGTTGCAGGGGCTCATCTCCCCGCCCGTGTGGAACACGCCGATGTGCGGGCGCTCTATGTCTTCGTCGTCCTGGCCCAGGGCATGCAGGAAGCTGCGCGTGGTGGCACGGATGGTGCCGGAGCGGATCAGGGCGGAGCGAAAGGACGTGGGCGTGGGCGTGGCCGCTGCCGGGCTGCTGCCGGTGGTGCTGGTGATGCCGGCTGTGGTGGTGGAGGCGGCCAGCGATGCGGAGGCGCTGGACTCGGAAAAGACGTTGTCGGGGGAGGCAGGTTTCTTGTTCATACGCGGGACGGAAAACAGCCGCCCACCATAGCGGTGTCTGCGGATTTCCCTATGAGCATTTACACCAGATCGTGTCGCCCGGGAGTCGCCCGCATACCACCCTTGTGTCGCCCCGGCTCAGAGGATGGCCTGAAGGCCTTTGTCGGCGATGACGTTGAGCAGCTTGAGCGCCGGTCCGGCGGGACGGGTTTCGCCCTGCTCCCATTTGCGCACCGTGGAAGCCGTGGTGTGCAAATGCAGCGCAAACACCGGTTGGCTGAACTTCAAAGTCTCGCGCAGCTGTTTGATGTCGGCCGCCTCGAACTCCCGCACCGGGGGAGGACAGATCGCGTCGAACTCGCGCATCGTCACCTTGTCGATGGCGCCCGCTTCGTACAGCGCAGCCAGATCGCCGCGCAGGGATTCAATGATCTTGCTCACAATGCACCTCCAACAAAACGCCTGACTGCAAGGCCGCCGACAAGGCCTGGGTGGACAGGTCCAGAAACAGCTTGCCTGCAAACCTCAAAGCCCTCTGTTCTTCCTGTGTGATGTTCGCCTTGTCGTTCTTGGTGAAACCATGCAGGAAGAAGTATCGGTTGCCGATTCGTGCCGACAACAGCGCTCGATAACCCCCACTCTTGCCCGCGCCTGGACGCGCCACCCGCTTCTTGTAGAGAAAGCCCCCCAGGTCCGCGTCGATCAGCCCTCTTTCCATCTCCCTGACCGCCTTGCACAGCGCGGTATCGGGCAGCTTCTCGCTCGCCTGCCATCGGGAAAAGTCCTTGCGTTTGAGAACGCGCGCCATGCCAGCCTCCCAACTATACCCGTTACGGGTATGTATTTCACCTTCATACATATCACCACAGGGTAGAGCCTGCGAATTTGAAGTGCTGCCTCGTGCCTGCCTCATTCAAGCCCCTGTCGTTTCTCCTTGGCCTGACTGCCAGCCCGCTTGTCCGCCTTGTCGGGAAGACACGATAAAAAAAGGCCCCGGAACAAACTTCCGGGGCCTCAAAACCGATGCCAGCCCGCGCTGCAGCGGACCAGGCATCGTGCACAACAACTGCGCTGTACTCGTGAATCAATCCATCCAACTGGCCCTTCAGCGCGGCACCAGGAACGTGCTGTGCGCCTGCTTGGAAAGCGCCGGGTCCCCTACCGCCGTGGCCGTGATCTCCACGCCGTGCGAGCCAGGGCCGGCCGCGCCATAGGGCGCCTGCAGCCGCACCACGACCCAGCGGTCCTGGGCCGCGCCCACGTCCACCTCGGTCTCCGAAGCCACGCGCAGGCCTTCGATGCCCGAGGCCGACAGCACATAGCGCTGGTCCTGCTCCGTGGCATTGCCGATCTGCACGCGGTAGATGTTCTCGATCTGGCCGCCGGCCACGATGCGCGACAGCGTGCCTCGGTCGCGCACCACGTCCACCTTCAGCGGCGTGCGCAGCGCCAGGCTGGCCACCATGGCCGTGGAGATGGCCACCAGCGCCGTGCCGTAGATAAGCACGCGCGGGCGGAAGATGCGGCGCACCAGCTCGCTCTGGCGCCAGCCCCGGGCCACGCCGTTCTGCGTGGACAGGCGGATCAGCCCGCGCGGGTAGTGCATGCGGTCCATGACGCTGTTGCAGGCGTCGATGCACAGGCCGCAGCCGATGCACTCGTACTGCAGGCCGTCGCGTATGTCGATGCCCACCGGGCAGACCTGCACGCACAGCGTGCAGTCGATGCAGTCGCCCAGGCCCTGGGCCCGGTAGTCCACGCCCTTGTGGCGCGGGCCGCGCGATTCGCCGCGTGCGGCGTCGTAGGTGACGACCAGGGTGTCCTTGTCGAACATGGCGCTCTGGAAGCGCGCATAGGGGCACATGTGCTTGCAGACCTGCTCGCGCAGGAAGCCCGCGTTGCCGTAGGTGGCCAGCGCATAGAACAGCACCCAGAAGATCTGCCACGCGCCGGTCAGAGCCAGCACCTCGGGCAGCAGGCTGCGGATGGGCACGAAGTAGCCCACGAAGGTCAGCCCCGTCCACAGCGCAATCAGCAGCCACAGCGCATGCTTGCCGCCACGCCGCGCGATCTTCTCCGGACCCCAGCCGCTGGCATCCAGGCGCAGGCGTGCGCTGCGGTCGCCTTCCAGCCGGCGCTCCACCCACATGAACAGCTCGGTGTAGACCGTCTGCGGGCAGGAAAATCCGCACCACAGCCTCCCCGCCACCGTGGTGAACAGGAACAGCGCCAGCGCCGAGACGATGAGCAGCACGGCCAGGTAGATGAAATCCTGCGGATACAGCAGCCAGCCGAAGATGTAGAAGCGCCGCTGCTCCAGGTCGAACAGCAGGGCCTGCCGGCCGTGGATCTGCAGCCAGGGTATGCCGTAGAAGAACAGCTGCGTGAGCCAGACCATGGCCCAGCGCCAGTTGGCGAAGCGCCCCGAGATGGAGCGCGGCTGGATCTTGCGGCGTGACTCGAACAGCGGGGAATCCGCGCTGGCGTCGGCGATGGGAATCACCTTGCGCGGCGCGGGCCGCGGCCGGGTGGCTGCGGCGGTTTCATCGGGAAGCGGTTTCGGTCGTTCTGACATGCGGGGCCTTCGCCCCGGCCGGTGCGCCCGTGATGCGGGCTTGTCATGAATTGCCGGGGACTGCCTGGACTATGCCCAGCGCCCTGCTCCGCGGGTAGCAGCAGATGCGGTGAATTCGACCGTATCAGATGGAGCTTCAGGCCTGGGGAGCACGAAGACGCGGCACCGCCAGCCGCAACCCCCACGCCACCAGGCACAGCCCCAGCAGCGACGTCAGCGTGCCGATGCGCACATCGGCCTGGAGCACGCCCCAGCGGCTGAAGATCTCCGTCCAGTCATGGTCGCCGCCGCCCACCAGCGGCAGGACCTGGGCGCGCGCGTCCTTCATGTAGCGGGCCACGTTCATCAGGTTCTCGCCCAGCCACATCAGCGAGGCGATCCAGCCCGTGCGCTGGCCCTGCCTGCGGAAATGGCGCATGAACAGGGCGGGGAACAGCAACTGGAACAGCGTGCCGCCGTAGACCGAGAGATGCTGCGAGAACAGGGCCACCAGCGGGTGCCCGGCCTCGTGCAGCGCGAGGTTGGCGTTGTCCAGCAGCATCAGCCAGCGGTCCTCGCTGAAGAAGTGGCCCCAGATGATCCAGGCGCCGAAAGCCGTCAGCGCGATGGCGGCAGGGCGTGTGACCGGCGTCCATTCGACCGGGTCGTCGAAATCGTCGAGGTCGGCGCCGCGCTTCATGGCGCCAGCAACGCCGTTGCGTTCAAAGGGCATGCCAGCGGCTTGGCGGGGTACATGCGAGGTCGGCAAAAAGGGGCAGGCGCAGGATGCATGGCGGCAGTGTTCCGGAGAGTGGGAGGAAGATAGCAGGTTGCACCGGCACCGGGCTGCCGCGTTGCAATCCATCCCGGACAGGTTCTGGCAAAGTCGGGCATCCGCATCTTCAAGCCAAGGAACATCCACACCATGAACCTGCGCCCCCTATTGCATGAGCTTGTCCGCCAGCATGGCCTGGACCGCAAGGCCGCCGTGCAGCTGTTTGCACTGGCGGGATTCGGGCATGAACCGGCCGCCCTCAGAACCCGCCTGTGGCCCGTGGTGGCCTTGCTGGGCGCGGCGCTGGGCGGGCTGGGCATCGTGCTGTGGATTGCCGCCAATTGGGAGAGCATGGGCCGCATGCAGCGCTTTGCCCTGCTGCAGGGCTTCGTGCTCGTGATGTGTCTTGGCGCGGCATGGCGCGCGGCGGCGCGCGTGCCGCTGTCCGTGCTGGCGTTGCTGGGCACGGGTGCGCTGTTCGCCTTTTTCGGGCAGACCTACCAGACGGGAGCGGACCCCTGGCAGCTGTTTGCGCTGTGGGCAGCGCTGACCCTGCCGCTGGCCCTGGCGGCGCGCAGCGATGGCGTCTGGGTGCCCTGGGTGGTGGTTGCCATGACGGGCATTGCGCTATGGGCGCAGGCCCATACGCCGCAGTTCTGGGAGGTGGAGTCGCGCGACCTGGGCGTGCATGCCGTGGCCCTGGGCGCCGCCCTTGCCGTCACCGCGGTCATGGCACCGGCCCTGCGGCGCTTCACGGGCGCGGGGCTGTGGGCCTTGCGCGGTGCGGGCGCGCTGGCGCTGGCGATGATCACCTCCACCGCCATCAGCGGGCTGTTCCACAGCACGGTGGCGCCGCAGTACCCGCTGGGGCTGGTGCTGCTGGCAGGCGCGGCGGCGCTGGCGGGCCTGCGCAGGCATTTCGATATCTTTTTGCTCAGCGGTGCGGCGCTGGGCCTGAACGTGCTGCTGGTGTGCGGCCTGGTCTACCTGCTGCTGGAGAAACTGGGGGCGGACTTCACGGGCATGCTGCTGCTCGTCGGCCTGGGCGCTGCGTGCCTGCTGGCGGCCACGGTGAGCCTGGTGCTTCGAATGTCACGCAACGCGGAAGGAGGCCTTCAATGAGCCACGAGCACAACACCCTGCTGCGCCAGGCCGTGGACCAGGGCATCCTGCCGCCTGCCGCCTTGCAGGACCGCCGCCCTGCCGCCAACGACCGCCATTGGGCGGTGGTGCTGCTCACGGCGCTGGGCGCCTGGCTGGCCCTTCTTCCCTTGCTGATTCTGTTTGCGTTTGCCCTGTCCGACTGGATAGAGCGCGGCGCCGGCACCTATGTGATCGGCGCCATGATGCTGGCCGCAGCGGTGGCCGTGCTGCGCGCCGAGGAGCTGCCCGTCTTCCTGGAGCAGCTGGCCCTGCCTGCCATGCTGACCGGCGCCGGCCTGCTGGGCTTTGGCCTGGCGCGCGACCTGTCGGGGCAGGCTGCGGGCGCGATAGGCCTGGCCATTGCGCTGGCCTGCACGGCCGCCATTCCAAGGCCCTGGCTGCGCGTGCTGCTGGGCGCCGCCTGCGCGCTGCTGTTTTGCACCATGCTCTGGCCGGACAACGATCCATCCACCCTGTACGCAGGCCTGCCGACCTGGGTCATCGTGCATGCGGCGCTGCTGCTCTGGATGCTGCTGCTGGCAGCCCAGTGGCGCGCGCTGGGGCAGTCTGCAGCACAGACCCGAATGGCGGCGGCGCTGGAGCCCTTTGCCACGGGCTGGCTGCTGGCGGTGCTGGCTGGCCTGGCCTTTCTGTCCGGCAGGAGCTTCATGGTGGCCGGCGTGCTGGGCGGCGGCCTGGCGGGCGAGCTGGCGCAGGAAGCCGCGCCGAACATCTCCATGGGCATTCTGACGCAGGCCGGCTCGGCCGTGCTGGCCCTGGCAGCCGCCTGGTTCGCCCAGCGCGCATGGCCCACGCTGCGGCAGCCGCGCGCCGCCGTGGCTGCCGTGGTGCTGGCCGTGCTGAGTGCCTTCCTGCCCTGGCTGGGCGCCTGCCTGCTGGCGCTGGCGGTGACCGGCACCAGCGGCCGCTGGCGGCAGGCCGCAGCGGCCGCCCTGGCTGCGGCCTGGATCGTGGGCAGCTTCTACTACCAGCTGGCCTGGCCACTGGCCACCAAGGCCCTGGTGCTGGCCGGCTGCGGCGCCTTGCTGGGCCTGCTGGCCTGGGCAGGGCCGCGCGCCGCAGTCCTGCCGGGCAGCGCGGAGACCGCCGCCGCATCGGGCGCGGCGCCCCTGCAGCGCTGGGCGCCGTGGCTGGTGGTGCTGACGGCGGCCTGCACGCTGGCGGTGGCCAATATCGGCATTGCGCAGAAGGAGCGCACCATCGCCCAGGGCCGCAAGGTTTTCGTGGAACTGGCGCCGGTGGACCCGCGCTCCCTGATGCAGGGCGACTACATGCGCCTGAACTTCCGCCTGCCTTCCGAGAACAGGGACGTGGAGAAAGAGAACCTGCGCAGCGGACGCCTCTACGCCATCGGCAAGCTCGATGAGCAGGGCGTGGTGCAGTGGCTGCGCACCGGCACGGCCAGCGAGCCGCTGGCGCCCGGCGAGCAGCGCTTTGAACTCACCCCGCGCGGCGGCCGGTGGACGCTGGTGACCGATGCCTGGTACTTCCGCGAAGGCGATGGCCAGCGCTGGGAGCAGGCCCGCTACGGCGAGTTCCGCGTGGAGCCCGACGGGCGTGCGCTGCTGGTGGGCATGGCCGATGCGCAACTGCGCCCCATCGTGCCCTGAGCGCACCACGCAAATCACTCGAAACTGTCGCCCTCGGCCAACGGCGCATGCCGGTAGCTGGCCGGCGTGCGGCTGAGCTTGACGGGCGCGCCCAGGCCCCGGTAGCCGCCCTCCATCTCCACCACCATCTCGCGGTGCAGGGTATGCGGGTGGTTGAGCGCCGCGTCCACGCCCAGCACGGGCGCGGCGGGCACGCCGATGGCCATCAGCGCATCGGCCAGGGCGGGGCCGTCGCAGGACTGCAGGGCCTGCTCCAGCAGCGGCTTGAGCGCATCGCGGTGGTGCGAGCGCTGGCCGGCCGTGGCAAAGCGCTCGTCGGCCACCAGTTGCGGGCATCCCAGGTGCTCGCACAGCAGGCGGAACTGGCGGTCGTTGCCCACGGCCAGGAAGACCGGCGTGGTGCCCGTGGCAAAGCTGTCGTAGGGATAGATGTTGGGATGGGCGTTGCCCGAGCGCCATGGCGTCCTGCCGCTCATGAACCAGTTGCCCGCATGCGGGTGCAGCAGCGAGATGCCGCTGTCGTACAGCGAGACATCGACCAGCTGGCCCAGGCCGCTGCGCTGGCGCTCCTGCAGCGCCAGCAGCACGCCGATGACGCCGTTCATGCCCGTGACCATGTCCACCACGGGCAGGCCCACGCGCAGCGGATCGCCGCCGGCCTCGCCGTTGACGCTCATCAGCCCCGTCATGGCCTGGATGGCCGCGTCATAGCCGGGCCAGGCACCCAGCGGACCATCGGCGCCGAAGCCGCTGACGCGGCACCAGATGAGGCGCGGAAAGCGCTCGCGCAGCTGCTCCCAGCCAATGCCCCATTTCTCCATGGTGCCGATCTTGAAGTTCTCCACCACCACGTCGGCCTGCTCCATCAGCGCCAGCACGGCCTGCTGGCCTTCGGGCTGGGACAGGTCCAGGAACTGCAGCCGCTTGTTGCGGTTCAGGCCCCGGTAGTAGGAGGACACTCCGTCCTGGAACGGCGGCCCCCAGGCGCGCGTATCGTCGCCCTGCGGCGGCTCCACCTTGAGCACGTCGGCACCGTGGTCGCCCAGGATCTGGCCGCACAGCGGGCCACCAAGAATGCGGGAGAGGTCGAGGACACGGATGCCCTGGAGTGCGCCCATGCTGTGGGAAGTGGTCATCAATGTGCTTTCCTCAATCCAGTTTGGCGCCGGAGGCATCGACCACGGCCTTCCATTTCGTGACCTCCTGCGCGATGAAGGTCGACAGCCCTGCTGGCGACAGATCCGATGCCGGCTCCAGCCCCTGGTCGGCAAAGGTCTTGCGGATGCGCTCGCTGCCCAGGGCCTTGCGGAAGGCCGCGTTCAGCGTCTCGATGCGGTCGGCCGGCGTGCCGGCCGGTGCCACCACGCCGAAGAACACGCTCACGTCGTAGCCGGGCAGGCCCTGCTCGGCGATGGTGGGGATGTCGGGCATGGCCTGGGAGCGCTTTTCCGTGGCCACGCCAATGGCCTTGAACTTGCCGGCCTTGATGTAGGGCATGGCGGTGAGGATGTCGGTGAAGGTCATGTTCACCTGCCCCGCCAGCAGGTCGTTGAGCGCCGGGCCCGTGCCCTTGTACGGGATGTGCTGCAGCGAGGTGCCGGCCATCTTGTTGAACAGCACGCCGGCCAGGTGCGAGGAGGCGCCGTTGCCCGAGGACGCATAGTCCAGGCTGCCCGGCTTGGCCTTGTCCTGGGCAATCAGCTCCTGCACGGTGGTGGCCTTGGTGGTCGGGTTGACCACCAGCACATTGGGCAGGTGGCCCACGCGGATGATGGGCGCGAAGCTGGTCTGCGGGTCGTAGTTGATCTTGCGGTACAGGTGCTTGTTGATGGCCAGCGGCCCCGAGGTGCCGAACATGATGGTGTAGCCGTCCGGCCTGGCGCGGGCCACGAAGTCGGCGCCGATGTTGCCGCCTGCGCCGGCCTTGTTCTCCACGATCACGCTCTGGCCCAGCGTCTCGGTCAGCGCCGTGGCCAGCACGCGTGCCATGGCGTCCGTAGGCCCGCCGGGCGGGAAGGGAACGACAAAGCTGATGGGCCGCTCGGGAAAGCGCTCGGCCAGTGCGGCGGCCGGCAGCGCGGCGGTGGCGGCGAGCGCACAGGCGCACAGGAATCGGCGTTTCTGGAAGGACGGCTTCGGGTCAGTGCAAGGCATGGTGTTTGTCTCCGGTACTTGTGTGGTCATCCCTGTGGACGGGATGTGTGTTCTGGGTCGGTGCGGTCGATGGGCTCAGCGTGTCCAGCCTTCGGGCAGGTCGCCTGCCGCCAGCGGGTCGCGCGGCAGCACGCGGTGCAGCAGCACCAGCTGGGCCCAGCGCATGCGCTCGGCGCTGCCGGTGCAAGAGGCCTCCCAGGCCATGGCCGTGGCCGTGAAGCAGTGGTACAGGCCCGAGGCGGCGGCGCGCGCCAGGCGGTCACCGCCCTCCTCCGCTGCGCGCAGGGCCAGGGCCGCAGCCTTGTCCATGCTGGCCGACAGCGCGGCCTTGAATTCCGTGGCCGCCTCGGTCTGGGCCAGCAGCTGGGCCGCGTGGTCGCACAGCACGGGCAGCGAGCCTTCGCGCTTGATGGCGCGGATCACGTCCAGCGCCACGATGTTGCTGGTGCCTTCCCAGATCGATCCCAGGTGGGAGTCGCGCACCAGGCGCGGATCGCTCCATTCCTCGATGTAGCCGCATCCGCCGCGCACTTCCATGGCGTCGCCCGTGACCTTGCGCGCGTCGCGGCAGGCGCGGAACTTGATCATGGGCGTGAGGATGCGCAGCAGCGCGTAGGCGCCGTCTTCGCCTGCGTCCGAACGCTGCAGCGCCTGGGCCGTCTGCAGCACCATGGTGCGGGCCTGCTCGGAGTAGATGCGCAGCTTGTCGAGCTGGCGCTGCATCAGCGGCATGTCCTGCAGGGCCTTGCCGAAGGCGCGGCGCTCGCGCGCCACGTACTCGGCCTCGGCCACGGCACGGCGCATCAGCCCGGCCGAGCGCACGCCGTTGGACAGGCGCGAGTTGTTGACCATGTCGGCCATCTGCACGAAGCCCCGGCCCTGCTCGCCCACCAGGTAGGCGACGGCGCCGTCGAGCACGATCTCGCCGCTGGCCATGGAGCGCGTGCCCAGCTTGTGCTTGAGGCGCACGATGCGGTAGTGGTTGGCCGAGCCATCGTCCAGCCGGCGCGGCAGCAGGAACAGCGAGATGCCCTTCATGCCCGCCGGCGCGCCTTCCACGCGCGCCAGCACCATGGCGAAGTCGGCATCGGGGTTGGAGCAGAACCACTTGTCGCCCGACAGGCGCCAGCTGCCGTCGGCGGCCGGGCGGGCCAGCGTCTGGGTGTTGGAGATGTCAGAGCCGGCCGCCTGCTCGGTCATGAACATGGCGCCCTGGGCCTGGTCCTCGAAGCGCAACTGCGTCATGCGCGGCCAGTACTTTTCGACCAGGGCCGGCTCGCCGTACTTGCGCAGCGTGCGCGCCAGCGAGTCCGTCATGGACAGCGGGCAGCACAGGCCGAACTCGGCCTGTACGAACAGATAGGTCAGCGCGTACTTGGCCAGCGGCGGCAGCTTGCCATCCCAGCCCAGCACGCCCGTGCGGTGCGACATGACGGCCAGGCCGAACTCGCCATAGGCAATGCGCTCCATCTCCACATAGGCCGGGTGCTTGACGATGCGCTGCGCATCGCGCCCCGTGCGGTCGCGGTGCTCCAGCTCGGGCGGATTGCGGTCGGCGGTCAGCGCCCATTCATCGATCTCGCGGCCGGCCAGCGCGCCCATGCGCTCCAGATGGGGCTGCAGGTGCGCGTTCACCTCGGGCGGCAGGTACAGCGCCAGCAGCGGCTGCAACTGCGAATCGGTGGTGTACAGGTTGCTGCCGTGGCGGTCGGGCACGGCCTGGAAAGCCTGGGCGGGGGAAGACTGCATGGCGGCCAGCGCCTGCGGTTCGGGGTTCATGGTCTGTCTCCTGTGCGGGAACCGGGCCCGGGCGCATGGGCTCCGGGTCTTGGGGATGCCCCCATTCTTGGAAACAGTCCTATTCGAGTCAAATATCGATAACGTATTAATCAATAGTCAAACCGGATAGAACGCCATGGAGCTGAGACAACTGAGGTACTTTCTGGTGCTGGCCGAGGAGCTGCACTTCAGCCGCGCAGCCCAGCGCCTGTCCATCTCCCAGCCGCCGCTGAGCGTAGCCATCCGCCAGCTGGAGGAAGAGTTGGGCGCCCAGCTGTTCGAGCGCACCAGCAAGGAGGTGCGGCTCACGGCCGCCGGCAAGCACCTGCGCGTGCAGGCCCAGGACATCATGGAACAGGCCCAGCGCGTGCGCCAGGACATGCGCGCCATCGCCGACGGCGTGCAGGGCCGCATCCGGCTGGGCTTTGTGGGTTCGGCCATCTACCGCGGGCTGCCCGAGGCGCTGGAGAGCTTTCGCGCCCGGCACCCGCTGGTGCGCATCGACATGCTGGAGCTCAACAGCGCAGAGCAGATCGCCGGCCTGCAGCAGGAACGCCTGGACCTGGGCCTGCTGCACGCCACGCGCCCCGCACCAGGCCTGCAATCACACACCCTGGTGAGCGAGCCCTTCATGGCCTGCCTGCCGGACAGCCACGCGCTGGCCGGACTGCGCAAGCTGCAGGTGCGCCAGCTGGCGGGCGAACGCATGGTGCTGTTCTCGCGCCAGGTCTCGCCCGACTACCACCAGCAGATATGGCAGATCTGCCAGAGCGAAGGCTTCACGCCCGACCTGCACCATGAGGTAAGGCACTGGCTGTCCGTGCTGTCCATGGTTTCGCTGCGTCAGGGCGTGTCCCTGGTGCCGGCCTGCCTGCAGCGCGTGGGCTTCCCGGGGCTGGCCTTCGTGCCCATCCAGGGCCGGCACCCGCAGTCGCAGATGCAGGCCATGTGGCATCCGGGCCATGTGCAGCCCCTGGTCGAATCGCTGCTGGCCCACCTGCGCGACAGCGTGGGCAGGCTGGGACAGCAGCCCTAAACGCCACACCCTTGCTCAGTTCACTCTGTCCAAAACCGGCGTGACCCAGAAGCGAGGGACACCGAGCAAGGGCCGCCCCGCTGCCAGGATGTCGTCCCCCTTGCAGGGGGAAGCCGCATAGCGGCTCAGGGGGTTTCCAACTTCATTCCAGGAGCTGCCTGAGAACGTACGGCAGGATGCCGCCGTGCTTGTAATAGTCCACCTCGATGGGCGTGTCGATGCGCAGCTTGACCACCACGGTCTGCTTGCTGCCGTCGGCACGGGTGATCACCAGCTGGGCCTCGCTTTGCGGTGCCAGGTCGGCGGCGGGAACCACTTCCACGAACTCCTCGCCCGTCAGGCCCAGGGTCTGCCAGCTGTCCGTGCCCAGGAACTGCAGCGGCAGCACGCCCATGCCCACCAGGTTGGAACGGTGGATGCGCTCGAAGCTGCGCGCCACCACGGCCTTGATGCCCAGCAGCTGCGTGCCCTTGGCGGCCCAGTCGCGGCTCGATCCCGTGCCGTATTCCTCGCCCGCGAAGATCACGGTGGCACGGCCCTCGGCCTGGTACTTCATGGCCGCGTCGTAGATGGGCATCTTGGTGACCTGGCCCGTGCCGTCGCGGTACAGCGTCAGGCCGCCCTCCTCGCGCGAGCCATCGGCCTGCGCGGGAATCATCAGGTTCTTGATGCGCACGTTGGCAAAGGTGCCGCGCATCATCACCTCATGGTTGCCGCGCCGCGAGCCGTAGCTGTTGAAGTCGGCCTTTTGCACGCCGTGGGCCAGCAGCCACTGGCCTGCGGGCGAGCTTTCCTTGATGGAGCCGGCCGGCGAGATGTGGTCGGTGGTGATGGAGTCGCCGAACAGCGCCATCACGCGCGCGCCGTGCACCACGTAGGGGTTGGAGCCTTCGGCGCCGGCAGCACCGGCAGCACCGGCAGCAGGCGCGTCCAGCTGGAGCCGGAAATCATCGAAGAACGGCGGCTCGGCAATGTAGGTGCTCTCGGGCCAGGTATAGGTGGCGCCCGTCACGCCGTGGATCTTTTCCCAGAGCTTGCCGGGCTCGGAGCGCACCTTCTCGTAGTTCTCGCGGAAGGCCTTGCCGTTCATGGCGTACTTCATCAGCGCGTGGATCTCTTCGCTGGTCGGCCAGATGTCGCCCAGGTAGATGTCACGGCCGTTCTTGCCCTGGCCCACGGGCTCGGTCATCAGGTCGCGGCGCACCGTGCCGGCAATGGCATAGGCCACGACCAGGGGCGGGCTGGCCAGGAAGTTGGCCTTGATGTTGGGGTGGATGCGCGCCTCGAAGTTGCGGTTGCCCGACAGCACGGCCGCGCAGACCAGGTCGTTGCTAGTGATGGCCTCGTTGAGCTCCGGCGTGAGGTCGCCCGCGTTGCCGATGCAGGTGGTGCAGCCGTAGCCGGCCAGCGCAAAGCCCAGCTTTTCCAGGTAGGGCAACAGGCCGGCTTCGGTCAAATACTCGGTCACCACGCGCGAGCCCGGCGCCAGAGAGGTCTTGATGTGCGGCTGCACCGTGAGCCCGGCCTTCACCGCCTTCTTGGCCAGCAGGC
The DNA here is from genome assembly GCF_050907895.1 of Delftia sp. 11MD. NCBI lineage: Bacteria > Pseudomonadati > Pseudomonadota > Betaproteobacteria > Burkholderiales > Comamonadaceae > Delftia > Delftia sp. 11MD. The sequence goes on from NZ_CP194333.1 coordinate 4,639,616, forward strand.
CGGCGGCCAGCATCACGCTGGGGTTGGAGGTGTTGGTGCAGCTGGTGATGGCGGCAATCAGAACGTCGCCGTTGGCGATGCTCAGGCGCTTGGGCGGCGTGGGGGCATCGACCGGCGCCTCGCTGTGGGCGGCCTCCAGCTTGGGCTTGTTGGCCTCCATCTCGGCCAGCGAGCGCTGCGCGCCCGGCGGATGGGCCGGCGTCTCGGGCGCCACCTCGCCCTCGCCGCCACCGCCTACGGGAAAGCTCCGGCCCAGCCGTTCGATCGGCTGGTTGAACCCGTTGTGCGCCGCAGGGGCACTGAACAGCTCATCGAACTTGGACGACACATTGCCCAGCTCGATGCGGTCCTGCGGGCGCTTGGGTCCGGCCAGGCTGGGCGCCACCGTGCCCAGGTCCAGGCGCACCACATGCGAGTAGTCGATCTCGCCGGCGGCCGGCACGCCGAACAGTTCCTGTGCGCGGAAATAGCCCTCGAAGGCCTCGATCTCGGCCTTGCTGCGGCCCGTGCCCCTGAAGTAGTCGATGGTCTTTTCATCGACGGGGAAAAAGCCCATGGTGGCGCCGTACTCGGGCGCCATGTTGCCGATGGTGGCGCGGTCGGGCAGCGCCAGGGTGCGCGTGCCTTCGCCGAAGAACTCCACGAACTTGCCCACCACCTTCTCGCGGCGCAGGATCTCGGTCACCGACAGCACCAGGTCGGTGGCCGTCACGCCCTCGCGCAGCTGGCCCGACAGCTCGAAGCCCACCACATCGGGCGTGAGGAAGTACACGGGCTGGCCCAGCATGGCCGCCTCGGCCTCGATGCCGCCCACGCCCCAGCCCACGACGCCGATGCCGTTGATCATGGTCGTGTGGCTGTCCGTGCCCACCAGGGTGTCGGGGTAATGCACGCCGTCCTTGGTCTTGTGCACGCCGCGCGCCAGGTACTCCAGGTTCACCTGGTGGACGATGCCGAAGCCCGGCGGCACCACGCCGAAGGTGTCGAAGGCCTGCATGCCCCACTTCATGAACTGGTAGCGCTCCTTGTTGCGCTGGAACTCCAGCTTCATGTTCAGGTCCAGCGCCTTCTTGGTGCCGAAGTAGTCCACCATGATGGAGTGGTCCACCACCAGGTCCACGGGCACCAGCGGCTCGATGGACTTGGGCTTCTTGCCCAGCCTGGCGGCCGTGCTGCGCATGGCGGCCAGGTCGGCCAGCAGCGGCACGCCCGTGAAATCCTGCAGCACCACGCGCGATACCACGAAGGGGATCTCGTCCACCCGCTCGGCCTGGGGCTTCCAGTTCGCCAGCTGCTCCACATGCTCGCGCGTCACCTTGTTGCCATCGCAGTTGCGCAGCACGGACTCCAGCACGATGCGCAGCGACACGGGCAATCGCCGGACCTGTGGATATTGCCTTGCCAGTTCAGGCAGGGAAAAGAACTTGCCCTTCTTGCCCCCCGCCGCAGCAAAGGACTTGAGGGTGTTTTCATATTCGTGGCGCATCGTGAGACTCCTGGATGAAACTCTGGGAAGGCACATGCGCGCCGCCTTTTCCGGGCTGCTGGGCATGCACCAAGACTCTGATTTCCATTGTGCCCAGAAGTGCCCGCGGATGCTGTGGTCCATTGGCGATAGTCACACGCGGACAACGCTGTCCGCGCGGCAAAAGCGGCAGGCTTTCACAGGGCTGTCATCGAACCGGCCACAGGCTCTGTGCCACAATCCGCTCCAACCCCCTGTCACGGGGCCGGTGCTTGAAAACACCTTTTCCAAGACTAGCGGTGCAGCCTCCCCGTCAGCGAGGCTTTGTCACGTCTGAATCCTGTATTCGTGGGCGCTTGCCCACGTCTGTGCGATTTCGGGCGGGATGGGGCTCACCGCAAGGCTGCCCGCACGACTAGTCTCGTGTTTTCAACATCCCGCCCACCTGCCTGCGCTTGAAAACGCAACCCGGTGGTCTCAAGCCTCGACTAGGAGCACGGAAGCATGCGCAACGTTTGCCTTTCCACGGCCTCTCACAACCTTGCATGGAGAGCCGAGCCATGACACCCAGACCCCCACCAAGCGCCGAGCATTTCACCCAGGTCGTGACCGAGGTGGACCGCCTGGTGCAGCAAGGCTGTGCCGAGATCTCGGCACTCTCCCGCATGGCCCTGCTGTGGCTGGAAACGCCCGAGACCAGCAACCGCCTGGAGGTGCTCGCCAGCGCCCTGCGCACCATCCGCAACAGCGCCGACATGCTGGCCAGCGAAACCAGCGGCGAAGTCGTCGCCGTGGGCTGCTCCCACCACGTCAAAAGCAGCGCAGCCCCCTGAACCCGGCCGAGCGCAGCAAAGGCCCGCACCAGCCCCCCCCGTATGCCAGCGCCTGCGTCGGGCCGCCTTCTTTAGCCTGACCTTTCTTGGCAAGAAAGGGCCGTCGGCTGCCGGGCCGAGACCCGGCCTCGAAAAACAACGGCCCGGCATGGTCAAAACAAGCCCGCTGTAGTCATGACATGGCAACACGCGCACCGCCAACCACATCGCGCGTGCGCCGCAACCCAGTCCACTGCAACTCAGCCAACACCACAACCACCACCGCCTGGGCCAACACCCACGCCACCCCCCAGGCAGACAACCCCAACCCACCAAACGCCAACAGCGCAACACAGCCCGCAGCCCACCCGAAATTCCCCACAACCACCAGCCCGATCAACCGCCGCGGCACAGGCGAGCGCGCCGCCATCCACGCAGCCAGCAGCGCATAGCCCAGCAAAAACCAGCCTGTGGACTGCAGCAGCGCCAGAGGCAACCCCGTCACATCCGCCAGCGGCTGCCCCGCCACCAGTTGCAAGGCGCCCGAGGCGGCGCAGGAAGCAGCATCGGCCCACATCACGCGGGGCAGGAAACGGGGGGAAGCGAACATCGACATGGCGAACTCCTTGAGAGCAACAGGCACACACCGTGCATGCCATGGACTGCATGGTCCGCCGCAGGCTGCACAGGGTCGATAACCTCGCAGGTCATGGCCGCCACGCCAGCCCCGCCGCTACGATGCGGGCCATGACCTCCACCGCCCATCCACCGTCCGCGCGCTCGCCCTTCGGCGACCATCTGCGCCACTGGCGCCAGCACCGCCGCCTGAGCCAGCAGGGCCTGGCGCTGGAGGCCGAGATCTCCACGCGCCACCTGAGCTATGTGGAAACCGGCCGCGCCCAGCCCAGCCGCGAGATGGTGCTGCGCCTGGTCGAGCGCCTGGGCGTGCCGCTGCGCGAGCGCAATGCCCTGCTGGTGGCCGCAGGCTACGCACCCATGTACCAGGCCCGGCCGCTGGACCACCCTGACCTGGCCGCCGCGCGCCAGGCCGTGGACCTGGTGCTCAAGGGCCACGAACCCAATCCGGCCCTGGCCGTGGACCGGCACTGGAACCTGGTGGCCGCCAACGCCATCGTGCCCCTGCTGCTGGCCGGCGTGGCGCCCTGGCTGCTGGAGCCGCCCGTCAATGTGCTGCGCCTGAGCCTGCACCCCGAAGGCCTGGGCCCGCGCCTGGCCAATGCAGCCCATTGGCGCGCGCATCTGCTGCACCGCCTGCAACAGCAGATTGCCGCCACGTCGGATGCGCAGCTGCAGGCGCTGCACGACGAGATTGCCGCCTACCCGTTCAAGGAAGATGAAGCGGACTCACATGGCGCAGCACCTGCCAGCCACATCGCCGTGCCCTTCTCGCTGGACACCGACCATGGCCGGCTGAACTTCATCAGCACCATCACCATCTTCGGCACGCCGGTGGATGTGACACTGCAGGAGCTGGCCGTGGAGTCGTTCTTTCCGGCGGATGCGCAGACGCAGGAGGTGCTGGGGCGGTTGAGGCAGGCTGCGTAAACCGGAAAGTACAGAGCCAGAAAGCAGCAAAGCCCGCCGAAGCGGGCTTTGCTCATGGAGCCGGATCAGGCCGGACTCAGGCGCTCACGCCCTTGGCCACATCCGCGTACTCTTCGATCTGGTCGAAGTTCATGTAGCGGTAGACGCTGGACTTGTCGGCATCGATCACGCCCATTTCCTTGAGGTATTCCTCCTTGGTGGGCAGCTTGCCCAGGCGCGATGCGATGGCGGCCAGCTCGGCCGAGCCCAGGAACACGTTGGTGTTCTTGCCCAGGCGGTTGGGGAAGTTGCGGGTCGAGGTGGAGATCACCGTCGCGCCTTCGCGGACCTGGGCCTGGTTGCCCATGCACAGCGAGCAGCCCGGCATTTCGGTGCGGGCACCGGCCGTGCCGAAGGCGGCGTAGTGGCCTTCCTTGATCAGCTCGTTCTGGTCCATCTTGGTGGGCGGAGCCACCCACAGCTTGACGGGGATGTCGCGCTGGCCGCCCAGCAGCTTGGCTGCTGCGCGGAAGTGGCCGATGTTGGTCATGCACGAACCGATGAAGGCTTCATCGATCTTGGTGCCGGCCACTTCGGACAGGAACTTGGCGTCATCGGGATCGTTGGGGCAGCAGACGATGGGTTCCTTGATGTCGGCCAGGTCGATCTCGAACACGGCAGCGTATTCGGCGTCCTTGTCGGCTTCGAGCAGGTCGGGCTTGGCCAGCCAGGCTTCGACCTTCTCGATGCGGCGCTGCAGCGTCTTGGCGTCGGCGTAGCCGTCGGCGATCATGTTCTTCATCAGAACGATGTTCGAGGTCAGGTACTCCTTGATCGGCTCGGGGTTGAGCTTGATCGTGCAGCCGGCAGCCGAGCGCTCGGCCGAGGCGTCGGACAGCTCGAAGGCCTGTTCCACCTTGAGGTCGGGCAGGCCTTCGATTTCCAGGATGCGGCCCGAGAAGATGTTCTTCTTGCCGGCCTTGGCCACGGTCAGCGCGCCTGCCTTGATGGCGTACAGGGGAATGGCATGCACCAGGTCACGCAGGGTGACGCCGGGCTGCATTTCGCCCTTGAAGCGCACGAGCACGGACTCGGGCATGTCCAGGGGCATCACGCCCGTGGCGGCGCCGAAGGCCACCAGGCCGGAACCTGCAGGGAAGGAGATGCCGATGGGGAAGCGCGTGTGCGAGTCGCCGCCCGTGCCCACGGTGTCGGGCAGCAGCAGGCGGTTGAGCCAGGAGTGGATCACGCCGTCACCGGGACGCAGGGCCACGCCGCCGCGGTTGCTGATGAAGGCAGGCAGCTCGCGGTGGGTCTTGACGTCCACGGGCTTGGGGTAGGCGGCCGTGTGGCAGAAGGACTGCATGACCATGTCGGCCGAGAAGCCCAGGCAGGCCAGGTCCTTGAGCTCGTCGCGGGTCATGGGGCCGGTGGTGTCCTGCGAACCCACGGTGGTCATGCGCGGCTCGCAGTAGGTACCGGGGCGCACGCCCTGGCCTTCCGGCAGGCCGACGGCGCGGCCGACCATCTTCTGGGCCAGCGTGAAGCCGGCGTTCGAAGCAGCGGGCGCCTGGGGCAGGCGGAACACGGTGGAGGCAGACAGGCCCAGGAATTCGCGGGCCTTGGCGGTCAGCGAACGGCCGATGATCAGGTTGATGCGGCCGCCGGCGCGCACTTCGTCGAACAGCACGTCGCTCTTGAGCTGGAACTCGGCGACGGTCTCGCCGTTCTTGACCAGCTTGCCGTCATAGGGCAGCACGTCGATGACGTCGCCCATCTCCAGCTTGGAGACGTCCACTTCGATGGGCAGCGAGCCGGAGTCTTCCTGCGTGTTGAAGAAGATGGGGGCGATCTTTCCGCCCAGGGTCACGCCGCCGAAGCGCTTGTTGGGCACGAAGGGGATGTCCTGGCCCGTGGCCCAGACGATGGAGTTGGTGGCCGACTTGCGCGAGGAGCCGGTGCCGACCACGTCGCCCACGTAGGCGACCAGGTGGCCCTTCTTCTTGAGGTCGTCGATGAACTGCATCGGGCCGCGCTTGCCGTCTTCCTCGGGCTTGAAGGCCGCGTCGGGACGGGTGTTCTTGAGCATGGCCAGGTAGTGCAGCGGGATGTCCGGACGGCTCCAGGCATCGGGTGCGGGCGACAGGTCGTCGGTGTTGGTCTCGCCGGGCACCTTGAAGACGGTGACGGTGATCTTCTTGTCCACTTCGGGGCGCGAGGTGAACCACTCGGCGTCGGCCCAGCTCTGCATGACTTCCTGGGCCTTGGCGTTGCCGGCCTTGGCCTTGGTGGCCACGTCGTTGAAGAAGTCGAACATCAGCAGCGTCTTCTTCAGCGCATCGGCAGCGACGCCGGCGACTTCGGCATCGTCCAGCAGCTCGATCAGGGGGTGCACGTTGTAGCCGCCCACCATGGTGCCCAGCAGCTCGGTGGCCTTGGCCTTGGAGATGAGAGCCACCTGGATGTCACCGTGGGCCACGGCCGCCAGGAAGCTGGCCTTGACCTTGGCGGCATCGTCCACGCCCGGAGGAACGCGGTGCGTGAGCAGGTCGAGCAGGAAGGCGTCCTCGCCAGCGGGCGGGTTCTTGATCAGCTCGATCAGTTCGGCAACCTGCTTGGCATCCAGCGGCAGCGGGGGGATACCGAGCGCGGCGCGTTCGGCCACGTGGTCACGGTAGGCTTTCAACATGATTCTCTCTCCATGGTTTTCTAAAGTGGGGCTGCTTGCGGGACGCTCAGGTCCGGGCCTGGATTACTGGCCGGCGGGCTTGGGTGCTTCCAGCAGGCTGGGAGGCGGGTTCTTCTTGATGGCCTCGGCCACCTGAAGCTGGTCAGGGCTCATGCATTCGTCGGCCAGGCGCTGGCCGACCTTCTGGTTCATGAGCATGGACTTGTTGGCGATCTGCAGCCAGACGGCGCCGGCATGCTTGTCTTCCAGGCGCACGGTGCCGGTCGAGGTCTTGACGGGCGCCATGTGGTACTTGAAGCCCTTGCCGTCGATGTTGAAGTAGCCGGGGTTGGACTGGTCGGCCGTCACATTGACGAAGGCGCCCAGCTCGCAGGGAATGCGGCCGGTGTGCACGCGCTCCGAGATGGCCAGGTCTTCGGCGGACAGCGGCTGCTGGGCAGCAGCTGCCACGGCCGCCGCACCGCCGACTGCGGCAGCGCCGGCAGCGGCCTTGGCCGCGGTGGCCTTCTTGGCGGGAGCCTTCTTGACCGCAGGCTTGGCGGTGGCCTTGGCCGGAGCCTTCTTGGCAGGTTCGGCGGCGCTGGCGCCCAGGCCCATGGCCAGCAAGGGGGCTGCGATCAGGATGGAGGCGATAGCTGTCTTCATACGTTGGGCTCCTGCAAATTCCCGGTGTGGGCTAAGCAAGTGATTCTGATGCAAACCAGGGCTGCACCTGCGGGGGCAGCGCCTGGCCGGTCTGGTGGGCACGTGTGAGCAACTGCCAGAAATAGCGGTAGCTCGCCCGGTCATGTAATACACCATCCACGCTGACGGGCGCCCAGTCGGCGGCCTCCGCGGCGGTAAGTATTTGTGCGGCCTGCGCCACTTCGTCGGCCTGGGGCGCGAAGGCGGCGAGGATGGGACGGATCTGGTCCGGGTGGATGCTCCACATGCGGGTATAGCCGAGCCGCCGTGACGCCTGTGTGGCAGCGGCCTGCAGCGCCTGTGGATTCCTGAACTCGGTGACCACGCAGTGCGAAGGCACCTTTCCGTGCGCGTGGCAGGCAGCTGCGATCTCCAGCTTGGCACGCACGACCAGCGGATGGTCGAACTGGCCGGCCGAGCCCATGGCCGAGGCGGGAATCGCGCCGCCATGGGCCGAGACGAAGTCCATCAGGCCGAAGGAAATGCTCTGCACGCGCGGGTGTGCGGCGATGTCGAAGGCACGGTGCACGGCGGCGGGCGACTCGATGAGCACATGCAGCGGCAGTTCGCGGCAGCCCAGTCGGCCCAGATGCCGCTCGGCCAGCAGCACGTCGTCCACGCTTTCCACCTTGGGCAGCATGAGGTGGCACAGGCGGTCGCCGGCCTCGCCGACGATGATGTCCAGGTCCTGCGCGAAACTGGCGTGGTCCACGGCATGCACGCGCGCAGCCACGCGGGCACCGGGCGCGGCATCGCGCGCCAGCGAGGCCACCAGGCGCGCATGGGCGGCCTCCTGGCCCACAGGGGCGCCGTCCTCGCAGTCCAGCGTGACGTCGAAGACGCAGGTGCCGAACTCGGCCATCATCTCGGCCTGCAGCTGCAGGCTCTTGCGCATGCGCACTTCCACGCCGCTGTAGTGGTCGCAGACGGGCAGGTGCAGGGCACCGCCCTGCGCATCGAGCAGCACCTGGGCCGGGTGTGCGCGAGAGGGTGTGGACGTGGCGGCGGTCATGGCTTGCGCTGGGCGACGATGAACAGGCGGGGGAAGGCCAGCAGGCGCCGGCCGTCGGCGCGCACGCCGTAGGCGGCGTCCACGCGGTTTTCGTATTCGGTGAGGAAGTCGGCCTGCAGGGCTTCGGGCAGGCCTTCGACGAAGGGCTTGAGGCCGGTGCCGCGCAGCCACTGGACGATGGCGCCGGCCGAGTCCATGGGATGCTGGTAGACGGTGTGCCAGACATCGACGGCGCCGGCCTCGACGCCGGCCTGCTCCTGCGGTCCGGCCAGCAGGTCGTAGTAGCTGCGGATGGGCAGGATGTCGGCCCGCACCTTGGCGGCATCGCCGATGTAGGCGGCAAACTTGGGCAGGCTGGCGATCTCGCGCATCACGCGGTGCGTGGCTTCCTGCCGGTTGTCGGGCATCTGTATCGCCAGCACGCCCCCTGGCGCCAGTTGGGCGAACAGGCGGGGTATCAGCGTTTCATGCTCCCCCACCCACTGGAGGGAGGCATTGGCATAAATCAGGTCGGGAGCGCTCTCGCCGGGGGCGGGCGTCCAGGAAGCAATGTCGGCCAGCGCGAAGCGGGCCTCAGGCAGATGCTGGCGCGCGGTGGCCAGCATCGCCTGGGAGTTGTCTATGCCGGTGATCGTGGCACCGGCATAGCGCTGTGCAAGCAGCTCGGTGGAATTGCCCGGCCCGCATCCCAGGTCCACCACATGGCGGGCCTGGGCCAAGGGCACACGCGCCAGCAGCTCGGCTGCGGGGCGCGTACGCTCATTGGCGAAACGCAGGTAAAGCGCGGGATTCCAGTCGAGCATGGCTTGCCGGCGGCTTACAGCAGGTGCTTGACGCCGTCCTGTTCGCCTTGCAGCTCGGCCAGGGTCTTGTCGATGCACTCTTGCGAGAAGGCGTCGATTTCCAGGCCTTCGACGATCTTGTACTCGCCGTTCTCGGTGGTGACCGGGAAGCCGAAGACGATGCCGGCGGGGATGCCGTATTCGCCGTTGGAGGGCACGCCCATGGTGACCCATTCGCCACCCGAGCCCAGGGCCCAGTCGCGCATGTGGTCGATGGCAGCGTTGGCAGCCGAGGCAGCCGAGGACAGGCCGCGCGCTGCAATGATGGCGGCGCCACGCTTGCCGACGGTGGGCAGGAACACGTCCTTGTTCCAGGCCTGGTCGTTGATCTTGGCCTTGACGCTTTCACCGTTGACGGTGGCGAAGCGGTAGTCGGCGTACATCGTGGGCGAGTGGTTGCCCCAGACGGTCAGCTTGCGGATGTCGCCGACCTTGAAACCGGCCTTGGCAGCCAGCTGCGATGCAGCGCGGTTGTGGTCCAGGCGCAGCATGGCGGTGAAGTTCTTGGCCGGCAGGTCCGGAGCCGACTTCATGGCGATGTAGGCGTTGGTGTTGGCGGGGTTGCCGACGACCAGCACCTTCACGTTGCGCGAGGCCACGGCGTTCAGCGCCTTGCCCTGGGCCGTGAAGATCTGTGCGTTGGCAGCCAGCAGGTCGGCACGTTCCATGCCGGGGCCGCGGGGACGCGCGCCGACCAGCAGGGCGTAGTCGGTGTCCTTGAAGGCTTGCAGGGGGTCGGAGTGGGCTTCGATGCCGGCCAGCAGGGGGAAGGCGCAGTCTTCGAGTTCCATGATCACGCCCTTGAGCGCGTTCTGGGCCTTCTCGTCGGGAATCTCCAGCAGTTGCAGAATGACGGGCTGGTCCTTACCCAGCATTTCGCCGGAGGCGATGCGAAACAGCAGGGCGTAACCAATTTGACCGGCGGCACCGGTGACGGCGACACGAACGGGCTTCTTGCTCATGATGAAACTCCAGGGATGGGGAAAAAATCAGGTGTTATCGGCGCCAGGTCGCACCAGCGTCAGAAACCAGCAGCCCGTGCTCCGCAAACAACGCGGAAGTGTACTCCCGATTTCGGAGCCCGGTCAATTTGTCTTATGTCTTATATAAGATATGATCGACGTCTGTTTCCAAGTCTTTCATCTGCGTTGCCGGGAGCCTCCCCACCCCGAACTTTCCCATGCCAGCCCTGCCTCCCCTCGCCTCTGAAACCGCCGCTGCCACCATCGGCGCGGGCGCATCGACCCCGGCCTTCAGCCCGCTGTACCAGCAGATCAAGGGACTGATACTGCAAAGCCTTGAAGCAGGCGAATGGCGGCCCGGCGAGCTGATCCCCAGCGAGATGGAGCTGGCGGCGCGCTTTCGCGTGAGCCAGGGCACGGTGCGCAAGGCCATCGACGAGCTGGCCGCGGAAAACTTGGTGATGCGCCGCCAGGGCAAGGGCACCTTCGTGGCCACCCACGCGGCCCAGCATGTGCAGTACCGCTTCCTCAAGCTGCAGCCCGACGCCGGCGACCAGCAGGGCGAGGGCCGTGCCGAGCGCCGCATCATCGACTGCCGGCGCCTGCGCGCATCGGCCGACGTGGCGCGCGGCCTGGCGCTGCGCAGCGGCGATGCCGTGATGCACGTGCGCCGCGTGCTGTCGTTCTCCGCAATCCCGACCATTTTGGAAGACATCTGGCTGCCGGGCCACGCCTTCAAGGGCCTGACCGCCGAGCAGATGTCCGCCTACCAGGGCCCCACCTACGCCATGTTCGAGCTGGACTACGGCGTGCGCATGGTGCGCGCCGACGAAAAGATCCGCGCCGTCCTGCCCGAGGCCGAACAGGCCCTGCTGCTGGACGTGCCCAGCACCACGCCCCTGCTGAGCGTGGAGCGCACCGCTTACACATACAACGATGTTCCCATGGAGTTACGCCGTGGCCTGTACCGCACCGACACCCATCACTACCGCAACGCGTTGAGCTGAACGATCCGTTCCCCAGAGAAGCGGGCGAAAATACGCAATTCCCAGCAAAGCTGTTTTTATTGCATTGCAATAGAATTTTGCATCGCCGCCCCTGAGCGATTACGAAGCAGTTACATCCACGAAAGTACCCTGCCATGACTGAGCAAGCCAAAAAGCGGCCAGAGTTCCGCAACATCAACTTCTTCAAGGACCTCCCCACCTACCGGTTGCCGCCGGCCGGCATCGTGTCCATCCTGCACCGCATCAGCGGCCTGCTGATGTTCATCCTGCTGCCTTTCATCCTGTGGATGATGGACATGTCGCTGACCTCGGAGATCTCCTTCGACGGCTTCACCTCGGTTTTCGCGGGCCCCTTCGGATGGTTCCTCAAGCTCGTGTGCCTGGCATTGATCTGGGCCTACCTGCACCACTTCTGCGCCGGCCTGCGCCACCTGTTCATGGACGTGAACCACCATGCGGTCAACAAGCAGTTCGGCAAGACCTCCGCCCTGGTGGTGCTGGTGCTGAGCGTGGGCCTGACCCTGATCCTGGGCGCCAAGCTGTTCGGCCTGTACTGATAGACGATCTCCCCTCACGATAAGGAAAAAGAACCATGTCCGTGAATTACGGCTCCAAGCGCACCGTGGTCGGTGCGCACTACGGCATCCGCGACTGGATGGTGCAGCGCGTCACCGGCGTGCTGATGGCACTGTTCACCATCGTGCTGCTGGCCAAGCTGATCTTCAGCACCGGCTCCGTCGGCTATGACCTGTGGGCCGGCATCTTTGCCCCGCAGTGGATGAAGTTCCTGACCTTCGCCGTGATCGTCTCGCTGGCCTGGCACGTCTGGGTCGGCGTGCGCGACATCTGGATGGACTACGTCAAGCCCGTGGGCCTGCGCCTGGTGCTGAACGTTTTCACCCTGGTCTGGCTGGTCGGCTGCGCCGGCTGGGGCATCCAGATCCTGTGGCGTATCTGATAGAGACTCGGTCTCCACGATTGAAGGTTAAGAATGAGCTACTCCAAAGCAAACATCACCAAGCGCAAGTTTGACGTCGTCATCGTCGGCGCTGGCGGCTCCGGCCTGCGTGCCGCGCTGGAACTGTCGCGCGCCGGCCTGTCCGTGGCCTCGCTGTCCAAGGTCTTCCCCACGCGCTCGCACACCGTGGCCGCGCAAGGCGGCGTGTCCGCTTCGCTGGGCAACATGAGCGAGGACAACTGGCACTACCACTTCTACGACACCATCAAGGGCTCCGACTGGCTCGGCGACCAGGATGCGATCGAGTTCATGTGCCGCGAAGCGCCCAACGTCGTGATCGAGCTGGAACACTTCGGCATGCCGTTCGACCGCAACCCCGACGGCACCATCTACCAGCGCCCCTTCGGCGGCCACACGGCCAACTACGGTGAAAAGCCCGTGCAGCGCGCCTGCGCCGCGGCCGACCGTACCGGCCACGCCATGCTGCACACGCTGTACCAGCAGAACGTCAAGTCCAAGACCAACTTCTTCGTGGAGTGGATGGCGCTGGACCTGATCCGCAACACCCAGGGCGACGTGGTCGGCGTGACCGCCATCGAACTGGAAACCGGCGACCTGTACGAGCTGCACGCCAAGGCCGTGCTGCTGGCCACGGGTGGCGCTGGCCGCATCTTCCAGGCGTCGACCAATGCCTTCATCAACACCGGCGACGGCCTGGGCATGGCTGCACGCGCAGGCATCCCGCTGCAGGACATGGAGTTCTGGCAGTTCCACCCCACCGGCGTGGCCGGCGCGGGCGTGCTGCTGACCGAAGGCTGCCGTGGCGAAGGCGCCATCCTGCTCAACAGCGAAGGCGAACGTTTCATGGAGCGCTACGCTCCCACGCTGAAGGATCTGGCACCGCGTGACTTCGTGTCCCGCTCCATGGACCAGGAAATCAAGGAAGGCCGTGGCTGTGGTCCCAACAAGGACTACATCCTGATGAAGCTGGACCACCTGGGCGCCGACACCATCCGCAAGCGCCTGCCTTCGGTGGAGGAGATCGGCCACAACTTCGCCAACGTGGACATCACCAAGGAACCGATTCCCGTGGTGCCCACCATCCACTACCAGATGGGCGGCATTCCCACCAACATCAACGGCCAGGTCGTGGTCTGGGACGGCCAGCAGAACAACGTGGTCAATGGCCTGTATGCCGTGGGCGAATGCTCCTGCGTGTCGGTGCACGGCGCCAACCGCCTGGGCACGAACTCGCTGCTGGACCTGCTGGTCTTCGGCAAGTCGGCCGGCAAGCACATCGTGCAGTTCGTCAACGGCTTCGGCGACCACAAACCCGTGCCGGCCGATGGCTCGGAGCGCACGCTCACGCGCCTGAACCAGCTCGACGACTCCAAGGAAGGCACCTACGCCCAGGACCTGGCTGGCGACATCCGCGCCACGATGCAGCAGCATGCCGGCGTGTTCCGCACGCAAAAGAGCATGGACGAAGGCGAAGTCAAGATCAACGCCATCCGCGAACGCGTGGGCTCCGTGACCCTCAAGGACAAGTCCAAGGTCTGGAACACCGCCCGCATGGAAGCGCTGGAAGTGGACAACCTGATCGAAGTGGCCCAGGCCACCATGATCTCGGCCGCTGCCCGCCACGAATGCCGCGGCGCCCACACCGTGTACGACTACGAGCATCCTGCCGACCACGCCGAGTTCCCGCTGGGCCGCAATGACAAGGAATGGCTCAAGCACACCCTGTGGTACAGCGCCACCAACAGCCTGGACTACAAGCCCGTGAACCTGAAGCCCCTCACGGTGGACAGCGTGCCGCCCAAGGTCCGCACGTTCTAATCCAGCAGCCCACGAGAGAACAGACAAATGAAGCGCACTTTCAAGATCTACCGCTACGACCCGGACAAGGATGCCAAGCCCTACATGCAGACCGTCGAGGTCGAGCTGGACGGCCACGAGCGCATGCTGCTGGACGCCCTGGTCAAGCTCAAGGAGATGGACCCCTCCATCTCGTTCCGCCGCTCCTGCCGCGAAGGCGTGTGCGGCTCGGACGCGATGAACATCAATGGCAAGAACGGCCTGGCCTGCCTGACGAACATGAAGACCCTGCAGGGCGACATCGTTCTCAAGCCCCTGCCCGGCCTGCCCGTGATCCGCGACCTGATCGTGGACATGACGCAGTTCTTCAAGCAGTACCACTCGATCAAGCCGTACCTGCAGAACGACAGCTTCGCGTCTCCCACCAAGGAACGCCTGCAGTCGCCTGAAGAGCGCGAAGAGCTCAACGGCCTGTACGAGTGCATTCTGTGCGCCAGCTGCTCCACCAGCTGCCCCAGCTTCTGGTGGAACCCCGACAAGTTCGTGGGCCCGGCCGGCCTGCTGCAGGCCTACCGCTTCATCGCGGACAGCCGCGACGAGGCCACGGGTGACCGCCTTGACAACCTGGAAGATCCGTACCGCCTCTTCCGTTGCCACACCATCATGAACTGCGTGGACGTGTGCCCCAAGCACCTGAACCCCACGCAGGCCATTGGCAAGATCAAGGAACTGATGGTCCGCCGGGCCATCTGATGACCATGACGAATACTCTGCTCGACGAACGCGAGCGAGACCTGCTGCGCTGGCGCTGCCGGCGCGGCCTGGTCGAGAACGACCTGTTCATCGCGCAGTTCTTCGCCACCTACGGAGACCAGCTCACGCGGAGACACGCGAGCGGTCTGTCTGCCTTGATGGACCTGGCAGACAACGACCTGATGGACCTCTTCTTGCGCCGCAAGGAGCCTGAAGGTGAACTCGATACCCAAGAAATCAGGGAAGTTCTGGAACTGGTGCGCAAGCGCAAGCCCGGTTCTCTCCCGCTAGTAGGCTAGGCAATCTAGAGAAGGAAGTTTGGAAATGAAACTCGCAGACAACAAAGCAACGCTGTCTTTCAGCAACGGCGCCCCCAGCGTCGAGCTGCCCGTCTACCAGGGCAACGTCGGTCCCGACGTGGTGGACATCCGCAAGCTGTACGCGCAGACCGGCATGTTCACCTATGACCCGGGCTTCCTCTCTACCGCCTCGTGCCAGTCCGCCATCACCTACATCGATGGCGACAAGGGCGAGCTGCTGTACCGCGGCTACCCCATCGAGCAGCTGGCCAAGAACTGCGACTACCTCGAGACCTGCTACCTGCTGCTGTACGGCGAGCTGCCCAACGAGTCGCAGAAGGCCGACTTCGTCGAGCGCGTGACCAAGCACACCATGGTCAACGAGCAGATGCAGTTCTTCCTGCGTGGTTTCCGCCGTGACGCCCACCCCATGGCCGTCCTGACGGGTCTGGTCGGCGGCATGTCGGCCTTCTACCACGACAACATGGACATCAACAACGCCGAGCACCGCGACATCGCCGCGATCCGCCTGATCGCCAAGATGCCCACGCTGGTCTCCATGGCCTACAAGTACGGCATCGGTGCGCCGTACATGTACCCCAAGAACGACCTGAGCTACGCCGGCAACTTCATGCGCATGATGTTCGGCAACCCCTGCGAGGAGTTCAAGGTGAACCCCGTGGTCGAGCGCGCGCTGGACCGCATCTTCATCCTGCACGCAGACCACGAGCAAAACGCCTCCACCTCCACCGTGCGCCTGTGCGGCTCGTCGGGCACCAACCCCTTCGCCGCCATCTCGGCCGGCGTGGCCTGCCTGTGGGGCCCTGCCCACGGCGGCGCCAACGAAGCCTGCCTGAACATGCTGGAATACCTGCAGGCCAACGGCGGCGTTGCCAAGGTCGGCGAGTTCATGGAACAGGTCAAGGACAAGAACAGCGGCGTCAAGCTGATGGGCTTCGGCCACCGCGTCTACAAGAACTACGACCCCCGCGCCAAGCTCATGCAGGAAACCTGCAATGAAGTGCTGGCCGAACTGGGCCTGGAAAAGGACCCCCTGTTCGCCCTGGCCAAGGAAGTCGAGAAGATCGCCCTGGAAGACGACTACTTCGTGCAGCGCAAGCTCTACCCGAACGTGGACTTCTACTCCGGCATCGTGCAGCGCGCCATCGGCGTGCCCGTGAACCTGTTCACCGGCATCTTCGCCCTGGCCCGCACCGTGGGCTGGATCGCCCAGCTCAACGAGCAGATGGCCGACCCCGAGTACAAGATCGGCCGTCCCCGCCAGCTGTTCACGGGCTCCGTGTCCCGCGACGTCAAGCCGATCGGCCAGCGCTGATCGCAGGTCCGGGCATCAGCGGCCCGGCACCCAAAAGCCCCATGCCTTTGCATGGGGCTTTTTTCATGGGCGAGTCCACCGTTCCAGAAGGCCACGCCACTCCTAGGAACACCATTCTGGCTATCGTGGCATGGACCTCGATTGATCAAATCTACCCCAAGGTGACCGTTGACCCTCCCTGAAACGGGATGGAGGCGCAGCGCAATGCCCGCTGCCGTTCAACGCAACCCCGGGACTCACATGCTTGTCGAAATCACCAAGGACGGAATGCTCATCCATGCGCGCGTCAAGAATGCGCGCAGCCCCGCCATCGAGAGAGGAAAGCGGACCGCCGCCATCACCGGCATCGTCGTGCACCAGACCGATGCCAACACGGCCCAGTCTTCGCTCAACAGCTACAAAAACCCGAAGGCCAATGCGGCACACTTTCTCATCGACAAGGACGGCACCATCTACCAGACGGCGGCCATCTACCAGCGCACCAACCATGTGGGGCCGCTGAAGGCAAGATGCCTGCTTGTGGGGAAATGCAAGGCCAGGGACTATGAAGGAGCAGGCGTAAAGGGAATGCACCGCATCGAGATGATGAAAGCCCCTGGCGATCGCTATCCGAGCAACATGGAAGCCATAGGCATCGAGATGGTTGGCAGGGCTGTGCTGCCGAAAGGGTTCAAGCCCCCTCAGCGACGAAAGGAACTGAGTCCGGAAGGGATTCGGGGAGAATTTGGCGTCTACCCCACACCGACTGAGGCACAAAACCGTGCTCTGACATGGCTGGTTGAAGCACTGCAAGACTCCATGCAATTATCGCCCAGTGAAGTCTTCAAGCACCCTGAAGTAAGCCGGAAGAACCTGTCCGAGGCAGAAGGCGCAAACTGGGAAATGGCACCATGAGCTTCATTTTCATTCGCACTGTGACTGTGATTTCGGCCATGGCCATGGCATCGATGCTCCATGCGGCCGATGCCAGATACCCAGTCAGGCAAGTACAGAAAATCGACATCATCGAGCCCTCAGGCGGCTCTTCTTGGGAAGACAAGAACTGGCTTGATTGCAACGATGTGATATTGACCGAAGAGGATGTGCGATATGCGCTGCAGCACATGCGCAAAATTTCAGAGAAGCACTACTTCGGTGAATATATGGAAAGAACAGGGTGTTCAGGAGGAGCGTCCGTCAAGTTCAAGAGCGGAAAAATCATCGTCATGGGAATCGAACCCACAGGACGTATTAATCTTTTCGAGGCCAACAAAAAGCTGGACCCTATTGGAGTACCTGGAAGCTTCTACGACTGCCAACCCTGCAAGAAACGCAAAATGGACCTGCTGCAGGACGCCCTGGACCGCGCAACCGAACGACGGCTCAAGGAGCTGAAGAGGCAGGGACGACTTCCTCCATGAGCCGCCTCCATTCGATCTTCTGGGCACTCATTTCGGCGATGCCCGATCCCCGCTCAGGCACGCGCCACCGACCCGGCTGCAACGGCAGGTGGCCTGGTGAACAGCCTGCTGGTCGGCAGCGCCGCCTGGCCTGAGCGCCGGGGCCAAGCCCCCTGCTTCACGCAGCGGCGCGGTTTCGCCGACAATGCCCCCCCGGCCCTCGTGGCCGGGCCTTTCTTGCGCCGGGGTTCCGGCCCCAGCCATTCCTGCACACCATGAACTTTGCCTCCCTCGGCCTGAGCCCGGCGCTGGTCTCCAGCCTCCAAGACCTGGGCCTGGTCGATCCCACGCCCATACAGACCCAGTCCATCGCCCCCGTGCTTGCGGGCCGCGACCTCTGGGCCTGCGCGCCCACGGGCTCGGGCAAGACGGCCGCCTACCTGCTGCCGCTGCTGCAGCGCTGGATGGATGGCGGCAAGGCCCAAGGTGCCCAGGGCGGCTTTGTGCGAACGCTGACCACGCTGATCGTGGTACCCACGCGCGAGCTGGCCCAGCAGGTGGGCGAGACGCTGTCCGACCTGGGCCGCACGCTCAGGCAGCCGCCGCGCATCGGCGTGGTCTATGGCGGCGTGTCCATCAACCCGCAGATGATGATGCTGCGCGGCAGTGCCGACTTCCTGGTGGCCACGCCGGGCCGCCTGCTGGACCTGGTGGAGCACAACGCCGTGCGCCTGTCCGCCGTGCGCCATCTGGTGCTGGACGAGGCCGACCGCCTGCTGGACCTGGGCTTCCAGGACGAGCTGCAGCGTGTGCTGGCCCTGCTGCCGAAGCAGCGCCAGACCCTGCTGTTCTCGGCCACCTATCCCGATGCCGTGCAATCGCTGGCCACAGGCCTGCTGCACGATCCCGTTCAGGCCCGCGTCGATGCCGCCGAAGGCCAGGATGCCGCCAGCCCCCAGAGCATTGCCCAGCGCGCCATTGCCGTGGACCGTGCGCGCCGCACCCAGCTGCTGCGCACACTGGTACAGGGGGAGACGGCGCCCGGCACCGACCCCGCCACGCTGGAGCGCGCCCTGGTCTTCGTGGCCACGCGCCACACGGCCGAACTGGTGGCGGAAAAGCTCTACAAGGCCGGCATCTTCGCCACGGCCTTCCATGGCGATCTGAGCCAGGGCGCACGCAAGGAAGCGCTGGCCGACTTCAAGGCCAGGCGCTGGCAGGTGATGATCACCACCGACCTGGCGGCGCGCGGCATCGACATCACCCAGCTGCCCCTGGTCGTCAACTACGACCTGCCGCGCTCGGCCACCGACTATGTGCACCGCATCGGCCGCACGGGCCGGGCGGGCGAGGATGGCACGGCCATCAGCTTTGTCACGCCGGCCGACCAAGCGCACTGGGCGCTGATCTGCAAGCGCAACCAGCTGGACCTGGCGCTGGAGCAGTTGCCGGGCTTCGAGCCTACCGAGCCCGTGCCGCCGCCCCCGGTGGCGCAGGACGGCAACGGCGGCATCAAGGGCCGCCGCCCCAGCAAGAAGGACAAGCTGCGTGCCGCGGCCGCCGAAGCAGCCGAGACCGCAAAAAAGAACTGAGCGTTTCCGGTTCAGCCCGCGCCGCCGCGCCCGCCAAAGCGATCCCGGTACGCCACCGGGGTAATGCCCAGGTGGCGCACGAACAGGTGGCGCAGCGCCTGCTCCGAGCCCAGGCCCACGCGCGCGGCCACGGTCTTGAGCGGCAGATGGGCCTGGCTTTCCAGCAGTTGCTTGGCCGCCTCCAGCCGCGCGCTCTCCACAAAGGCCGTGGGGCTTTGCCCGGTTTCCTGCTGGAACACGCGGCGCAGGTGCCGCTCGCTCATGTGCGCCTGCTCGGCCATCTGCGCAAGGGTCAGAGGCTCGGCCAGATGGGCCATCACCCACTGCTGCACGGCCTGCACGCCGCCGTGCTGCGCGGCCTGGGCCGCCAGCGGCACGCTGAACTGCGACTGGCCACCGGGACGCTTGAGGTACATGACCAGGTCACGCGCCACCTCCAGCGCCAGCGCGTGGCCGAAATCCTCTTCCACCACGGCCAGGGCCAGGTCGATGCCGGCCGTCACGCCGGCCGAGGTCCACAGCTGGCGGCTGCCTTCGCCATCGCGGATCTCCTCGCGCAGGTAGATGGCATCGGCATCGACCTGCACGCGCGGATGGCGCTGGGCCAGTTGCGCCGTCACGCTCCAGTGCGTGGCCGCGCGCCGGCCGTCCAGCAAGCCCGCCTCGGCCAGGAAGAAGCTGCCCGAGCACAGCGCGATCAGCCGCTGCACGCGCGGCGCCACGCGGCCCAGCCAGGCGACCAGCTCGCCCGAGCCGCCCAGCACCTGCTCGATATGGCGCGAGCCCACGACGACCACGGTGCAGCCCATGCCTGCAGCCTCCAGCCCGGCCAGCGTGTGGGTGGCCTCCAGCGACATCAGCGTGTCCGAGCGCACGGGCCCTTGCCGCTGCGAGACCACGCGCACCTCGTAGCCGTCGCTCTGGCCGCGCGCGCGCAGGTGCACGTTGGCATAGTCGAACACCGACATGGGCCCTATGGCCTCCAGCGCCTTGAAGCCGGGGTAGACGACAAGATCGATGCGGTGGGCGCTGGCGTGGCGGTGGTCCATGGGAAACGGCGGGCTCGGAGGCGGTCAGGGTGGAAAGAATGGGGCGGACTATACGAAAAGACGCAAGCACCCACGGCCAGCAGGCCCGGCCGACGCCGGCCACACCCCTCAGATTCGGACATATCACCTGAGGCTGCGGCCATGATGCGGCCGGTCCGCGCGGCCATGGCCTACATTCAAGGCTTCGCGGAGCGCGCGCACTGCCGCTCCTGAGCCACCCCGACAGAAAGACACGCCCATGAAATCCAAAGCCGCCGTCGCCTTCAAGGCTGGAGAACCCCTGCAGATCGTCGAGATCGACGTGGCCCCCCCGAAGAAGGGCGAGGTCCTGATCAAGATCACCCACACCGGCGTCTGCCACACCGACGCGTTCACGCTGTCGGGCGACGACCCGGAAGGCATCTTCCCCGCCGTGCTCGGCCATGAAGGCGCGGGCATCGTCGTCGAGGTCGGCGAAGGCGTGACCAGCGTCAAGCCCGGCGACCACGTGATCCCGCTGTACACCGCCGAATGCGGCGAATGCCTGTTCTGCAAGAGCGGCAAGACCAACCTGTGCGTTTCCGTGCGCGCCACCCAGGGCAAGGGCGTGATGCCCGACGGCACCACGCGCTTTTCGTACAACGGCGAGCCCATCTACCACTACATGGGCTGCTCCACCTTCAGCGAATACACCGTAGTCGCCGAAGTCTCGCTGGCCAAGATCCACCCCGATGCCAACCCCGAGCAGGTCTGCCTGCTGGGCTGCGGCGTGACCACGGGCCTGGGTGCCGTCAAGAACACCGCCAAGGTCCAGGAAGGCGACACCGTGGCCGTGTTCGGCCTGGGCGGCATCGGCCTGGCCGTGATCCAGGGCGCCAAGCTGGCCAAGGCCGGCCGCATCATCGCCGTGGACACCAACCCCTCCAAGTTCGACCTGGCCCGCACCTTCGGCGCCACCGACTGCGTGAATCCCAAGGATTTCGACAAGCCCATCCAGCAGGTCATCGTCGAGATGACGGGCTGGGGCGTGGACCACAGCTTCGAATGCATCGGCAACGTCAACGTGATGCGTGCCGCCCTGGAATGCGCGCACCGCGGCTGGGGCCAGTCGGTCATCATCGGCGTGGCCGGCGCGGGCCAGGAAATCTCCACACGACCCTTCCAGCTGGTGACGGGCCGCAAGTGGCTGGGCACGGCCTTCGGCGGCGTCAAGGGCCGCAGCGAGCTGCCCGGCATGGTCGAGCAGGCCATGAGCGGCGAGATCCAGCTGGCCCCCTTCGTCACGCACACCATGGGCCTGCCGGAGATCAACGAGGCTTTTGACCTGATGCACGAAGGCAAGTCCATCCGCTCCGTCGTCGTGTACTGAAGCTCCCCCTGAGGCGCTGCGCGCCCTCCCCCGTTGCACGGCGCCTCTCTACTCGCTACGCGAGGGAGGGGGACGGCGCCCTCGCCTGGGCAGCGCCAGTTTCATGGGCCGTTGACCGTGTATAGCGTATCAACTCCCATCTTTGAATGCTGCACGCACCGCTTGCCAAGGTGCCCGTAGCATTTTTCTTTTTGAGGAACACCATGTCCGCACTGCCGCCCCTGGAACTCAAGAACGCCCATGCCTGCTTCGGCGGCGCACAGCGTTTCTACGAGCATTTCTCCGCCGAGATCGGCCTGAACATGAAGTTCTCGGTCTTCCTGCCGCCCAAGGCCGTGGCCGGCGAGAAGGTGCCCGCCGTGCTCTACCTGGCCGGGCTGACCTGCACCGAAGAGACCTTCATGACCAAGGCCGGCGCCCAGCGCCTGGCCGCCGAGCTGGGCATCGCCCTGATCGCGCCCGACACCAGCCCGCGCGGCGCAGGCCTGCCCGGCGAGGCCGATGCCTGGGACTTCGGCGTGGGCGCGGGCTTCTACCTGGACGCCACCACCAAGCCCTGGGCACTGCACTGGCGCATGGAAAGCTATCTGCTGGGCGAGCTGCTGCCGCTGATCGCCGCACGCCTGCCTATTGACGCGCAGCGGCTGGGCATCTTCGGCCACTCCATGGGCGGCCACGGCGCGCTCACGCTGGCGCTGCGTCATCCGGGCCGCTTCAAGAGCCTGTCGGCCTTCGCGCCCATCGCCAACCCCGTCAACTGCCCCTGGGGCCAGAAAGCCTTCTCAGGCTATCTGGGCGATGACCGCAAGGCCTGGGAAGCCCATGACGCCAGCTGCCTGATGGCCGCCCAGACCCAGGCGCCCTACCCGGCCGGCATCCTCGTGGACCAGGGCCTGGCCGACAAGTTCCTGATCGAAAAGCAGCTGCTGCCCGAAGCCTTCGAGGCCGCCTGCGCCCAGGCCGGCCAGCCGCTGACGCTGCGCCGCCACGGCGGCTACGACCACGGCTACTACTTCATCCAGAGCTTCATTGATGACCATCTGCGCCATCATGCAGAGCAGTTGAGTACCCCCTGAGGCGCTTCGCGCCTTCCCCCTCTCTCGCTTCGCGGGAGGGGGACGACGCCATCGCCGCGAGGCGGCTCTTGCTCGGCGTCCCTGTTTTTTGGTCGCGCCAGTTTCAAAGATTAGGCGCAAGGCAAAAAATAGAACGGGCTCATCTCATCCAGGCATGCGCCCCGCGCGCATGTCCTGCGCAATACGCTCCAGAACCTGCGGCAGCTCCTTCACGCTGGCGATCACGTGGTGGGCGCCGGCTGCGCGCAGCTTGGCTTCGGCGCGGGCCATGCGTTCGCGCACTTCTTCGGCGGGGGCGGCGGCCAGTTCGGCGGGGGAGTAGCCGACTTCGTTGCCGGACAGGGTCAGGCCCACGGTCCACATGCCGGCGTTGCGGCCTTCCTCGATGCCGGGCACGGTGTCGTCCACCTTCACGCAGGCACGCACGTCGCCGATGCCCAGCGCCAGCACATTGGCCAGCGCCATGAAGGGGCCGGGGCGGCCGCCTGCGGCCATTTCATCGCCGGCCACCACATGCTCGGGAGCCAGGCCGTTGGCCGCTGCCTGCGGCAGCAGCTGGTTCAGGACTTCACGCGGATAGCCCGAGCACGAGCCCACCTTCAGGCCCTGCGCGCGCAGCCAGCCCAGCAGCTCGGGCGCCCCTTCGATGGGTGCCGAGAACTCGCCGACCTTGGCGATCTGCATGGGCATGAAGCGGGCGTAGATGGCGTCCACGTCGGCGTCGCCAGGCGGCTGGCCGAAGGCCTTGTGCCATTGCGCGCGGATGCCCTCGTCCTGCAGCAGTTCATGGATGTGCTGCCACTTGGACAGGCCCATGGGGCCGCGTGCCTGGGCCAGGGTGATGGTGATGCCGAAGCTGGCAAAGGCCTCGACAAAGATCTGCGTGGGTGCCAGCGAGCCGAAATCGACCAGGGTGCCGGCCCAGTCGAAGATGACGGCCTGCAGCGGCGACAGATCGGCGGCGGCGGCGGCGGCGGCGGCGGCGGTGGAGACGGTGGTGTGGTTCATGGTGCTTTTTGACAAGGAAAGAGGTTCAAACAAAAGAGGGCCGCACGCGCCTGTTCATTCCAGCGTGCGGATGAAATTGCGCCCGCGCGGGCCGGATGCGGCCGACTGCAGCAGCTGCTGCCACTCATCCCCAGGCACGCCGTAGTGGGCGGGATCGGTGGCCACGCCCAGGCCTTCGAGGAAGTTGCGCAGGCGCTGCACGGCCAGCTCGCCCGTGGCGGCATCGAAGATGGACAGCAGGGCCGCGTCGGCCTCGTCGTCGGCGCCCAGGGCCATCTCCAGCACCAGCGGCAGGCTGAACGAGCAGGCAATGCCGTGGGCCACGCCATGGCGCAGCGTGATGTCGTAGGACAGCGAATGCGCCAGCGCCGTGCGGGTGTTGGAGAAGGCCAGGCCGGCCATCAGGGCGGCCTCGGCCATGCGGCTTCGCAGCGGCAGGCTGCCCAGGTCCTGCATCAGCGCGGGCAGCGTGGCCAGGGTGCGGCGCGCGGCGCCCACGGCCAAGGTGGTGGAGACGGGATTGCGGTGCCGGTTCCAGATGGACTCCAGCGCATGCGACAGCGCATCCAGCCCCGAGGCCAGCGTGGCGCCGGCCGGCAGGCTTTGCATGAGCTGCGCGTCGATGATGGCGGCCTCGGGCCAGGTCCAGTGCTGGTGCAGCGAGTGCTTGCGGCCAGCGGCCTGGTC
The DNA here is from genome assembly GCF_050907895.1 of Delftia sp. 11MD. Lineage (NCBI taxonomy): Bacteria > Pseudomonadati > Pseudomonadota > Betaproteobacteria > Burkholderiales > Comamonadaceae > Delftia > Delftia sp. 11MD. The sequence continues at coordinate 4,663,937 of NZ_CP194333.1, forward strand.
CCAGATCGTGGCCCAGGGCGTGACCTCGCTGCCCGTGCCGGCCGTGGTGGGAATGGCGATCAGCGCCTTGTGGCCTGCGGCCGGCAGGGCCAGCCCCTGCTCCAGGGCCTGCAGCAGTTCGCCGAAACGCCGCGTGGGCGTGGCGCACATCAGCGCCTTGGCCGAGTCGATGGCGCTGCCGCCGCCCAGGGCCACGATGCACGGGACCTCGGCGTATTCGCGGTGCACGCGGTCATACAGCGGGGCCAGCCACTGCACATCGGGATTGGGCGCAATGCCGTCCACCACGCCGCGCAGCTGGCTGCCCAGCCGTTGGCGCAGTTGCTGCACCAGGCCCAGGGATTCGGCCTCGGGAAACGTCACCAGCAGGCAGTCGCGCCCGGCCAGCAGCTCGGGCAGGCGGTCCAGGCGGCCGGGGCCGGCATGGATGGCAACGGGGTTGTGATAGGTCCACACAAATCGGTCCTTTGAATGAAACGGGGGCGCCGGGAAAAGCGCAGCCCTCAATGGCGGGTGCCCTGCTGGATGCGGCTGCGCAGCCAGTGGGAGACGAGATCGGCCGCGATCACCATCACGGTGATGACCACGATGCAGGTGGCCGTCTCCTGGTAGCGGAACAGCTTGAGGCTGCCGACCAGCTCGAACCCCAGCCCGCCCGCGCCCACCATGCCCAGCACCGTGGCCGAGCGCAGGTTGACCTCGAAGCGGTAGAGCACGACCGCGATCCAGGCCGTGATGGCCTGCGGTATCACGCCGAAGACGATGAGCTGCAATTGCGTGGCGCCTGCGCTGCGCAGGGCCTGCAGCGGGCCGTCGTCGATCTCTTCGATGCTCTCGGCGAAGAACTTGCCCAGCATGCCCATGCCATGCAGGGCCAGGGCCAGCACGCCGGGAAACGGCCCCAGGCCCACGGCCGAGACAAAGACCAGCGCCAGGATCAGCTCGTTGATGCTGCGCACCACGTTCAGGAACTGACGCGTGATGCGCCGCAGCCAGTGCCAGCCATGCAGGTTGCTGGCGGCGATGAAGGACAGCGGCAGCGCCAGCACCACGGACAGCAGCGTGCCCCAGATGGCGATCTGCACCGTCTCCAGCGCGGGCGCCATCAGGCGCGGCAGCATGCTCCAGTCCGGCGGCACGGAGCGCGCCACGAAATCCGCGATCTGGGGCATGCCTGCCGCCAGTTCGCCCCAGCTCATCTGCGCGCCGCCCGCGCTCCAGTGCAGCACCCAGGCGATGGCCAGGGCCGCAGCCGCATAGCCGGTCCAGCCCAGGGCACCGTGGGGGCGCGGCGCGGTCCATTGCCAGCGGTCGCGCGGCTCAGGGCTCCAGGAATTGGCGCTGGTCATCACAGTCCTCCTGCGGGCGCGCTGGCCCGCATCCACGAGGCAGGCACCGGCGCCTGCGCATGCAGGCCGGCAGGCCCTATGGCCTGCGCGCCCGGTGGTGTGTCCGGCTCTGCGCCCTGCCCTGCGCCTTGCCCTGCAGTGGGCTGCGCATGGTAGATGGCCTGCAGCGCGGCCTCGTCCAGCGCCTGCGGCGATCCGTCATAGACCATGCGGCCCTGGGCCAGGCCCAGCACGCGGTCGCCGAACTCCCGCGCGTAGTCCACCTGGTGCAGGTTGCAGACCACGGCAATGCCCAGCTCGCGCGTGGCATCACGCAGGTACTGCAGCACGCTGCGCGCGGTCTTGGGGTCCAGGCTGGCCACGGGCTCGTCGGCCAGGATAACCTGGGGCTGCTGGGCCAGCGCGCGGGCAATGCCCACGCGCTGCATCTGCCCGCCCGACAGCGCCTCGGTGCGCTCCAGCGCCTTGTGGGCCAGGCCCACGCGCTCCAGGCACTGGTCGGCCAGGCGGATATCGCTTTCGCGGAACAGCTGCAGCACCGAGGCCAGGGTGCCGGTCTGGCCCAGGCGCCCGGTCAGCACGTTCTTGCGCACCGACAGGCGCGGCACCAGGTTGTGGTGCTGGAAGACCATGGCCACGTGGCGAGCCAGCTCGCGCCGGCTGTGCCTGCCGCCTCCCAGCATCAGGTCCATGCCGCCCACCTCCAGCGTGCCGCTGTCGGCGCGGGCCAGGCCGTTCATGCAGCGCAGCAGCGTGGACTTGCCGGCCCCCGACAGGCCCAGCATGACGACGAACTCGCCGGGCTGCACATCCAGGTCGATGCCATGCAGCACGTGGTTGCTGCCATAGCTCTTGCGCAATTGGCGGATGCGGATCATTTCATGCTCCCGAGGTCCAGCTTCAGGGCCTTGGCCGTCTGGCGCACCACGTCGTAGGCCTTGTCATCCGTGGCCGCGAAGCCGTCGAGCACGCCCTGGTCACCCCAGGGCAGGTCCTTGACCTCGGCCAGGGCCGCAGCCACCTTCTGCTTGGTGCCGGCGTCCAGGTTCTTGCGCCAGGTCATGGGCGACTCGGGGATGGGCTGGGAGCGCCAGACGATCTGGAAGTCCTCGCGCTTGACCAGGCCCTTGTTCACGGCGGAGTCGAAGATGCGGTCGGCCACGGCTGCCGCATCCACCTTGCCGTTGGCCACGGCCATGATGCTGGCGTCGTGCGAGCCCGAGAAGATCACGCGCGAAAAGCCCTTGTCCGCATCGAAGCCCTCGGCCATCAACCCCGCCTTGGGAAACAGGTGGCCCGACGCCGAGGTCGGGTCCACAAAGGCAAAGCTGCGGCCCTTGAGATCGGCCACGCTGGCCGGGCCCTTGTCCTTGCGGGAGATCACCATGCTGTGGTACGCGCTCTTGCCCGTCTTCTTGGTCACGGCCACGGCAAAGGCCTCGGCGCCTGCCACCTGGTTGGCCAGCACGTACGAGAACGGGCCGAGGAAGGCGATGTCGATCTTGTTGGAGCGCAGCGCCTCGATCACGCCGTTGTAGTCATTGGCCACGAAGGGCCGCACCTTCATGCCGGTGCGGGTGGCCAACTGGTCCATGACCTGCTGGCTGGCGCGGATCATGGCCTGCGCGTCCTCCGAGGGGATCAGGCCCACGCGCAGCTCGGCGCTCTGGGCAAAGGCGGCAGTGGTAGCGGTGGAGGCGGTGGCGGCCAGGGCCAGCACGGCGCCGGCATGGCGCAGCCAGGTCTTGCGGTTCATCTTCATGGGAGTGTTCCTTTGCATCAGGTCAGGCACATCGGCGGATCGGTGGATCCGTGAATCGCCGGTCAAATCGCCAGGCGGGTGGGTATGGCTGAATGCTAGGAGCGACATATTTCTGCCATGTGAAAGTTTCAGAATCGGTTTTGACAGCATCCATAGACAAAACCTTGAGATACCGACTTTCGTGAGCAACGCCCGCTACCGCGCCTTCATCGCCGTCGCCCACCATGGCAGCCTCAGCGCCGCCGCCCGCGCACTGGGCGTGAGCCAGCCCACCATCTCCACCCAGATCGCCACGCTGGAGCGCCAAAGCCAGATCGAGCTGTTCCACCGCCGCGGCTACCGCATGACGCTCACGGGCGCAGGCGCCAGACTGCTGCCCATGGCGCAGAAAATCATGGCGCTGGAGGCCGAGGCCGAATTCTTCCTGCGCGACTCGGGGCAGCTGCACCAGGGCGAGCTCAAGATCGGCGCCGTGGGGCCCTTCCATGTGATCGAAATGGTGGCCGCCTACCGCGCACGGCACCCGGGCATGCAGCTGTCCATCCGCATGGGCAACTCGCAGCAGGTGCTGGCCGACCTGGAACGCTACGACACCGACGTGGCCGTGCTCGCCGGCCTCTACGACCGCCCGGAGCTGCTGGCGCGCGAGTACGCGCGCCACGCCATCATCCTGTTCGCCCATGTCGCCCATCCCTTCGCGCGGCGCAGCGAAATCGCGCTGTCCGAACTGCAGGGCCAGCCTCTGCTGCTGCGCGAGCACGGCTCGACCACGCGCACCGCGCTGGAATCGGTGCTGCAGGCCGCCGGGGTGCAGCCGCGCACCGAACTGGAGATCGGCAGCCGCGAAGCCATACGCGAAGCCGTGGCGCGCGGCCTGGGACTGGGCGCCGTGTCCGAAGCCGAATTCATCCCCGACCCGCGCTTTCGCCCGCTGCGCATCGCGGGCGACCCGGCCAGCACCACCACCTATGTCTATTGCATGCGCGAGCGCAGCGACAGCCTGCTGGTGAGGTCGTTTCTGGAGGCGGTTTGAGCCTGCCGGTCCGCTCTCAGAACAGACTGCGCTGCGGCAGCAGCAGCGACGGGTGGTAAAGGCTGCAATCGAGCCGCAGCGGCTCGCGGTTGAACCCGTACCGACGGCAGGCCAGGGCGAAGCGCTGGCGCAGCAGCTCGGCCCAGTGGCCAGTACCTTTCATGCGCTGGCCGAACTCGGCGTTGTACACGCGGCCGGCCTCGCGCTGCTCGCCCTGGATGCCGTGCAGGTCGCGCACGCGCTCCATCACGCGGCGGGCGCGGTCGGGGTAGTGCACCTGCAGCCATTGCTCGAACAGCGGCGCCACTTCCCAGGGCAGGCGCAGCACGGCATAGAAGGCGTGGCGCGCGCCTGCGTCGGCGGCCGCCTCCAGCACCTTCTCCAGGTCTTCGTTGATGAAGGGAATCTGCGGTGCCAGGCTCACGCCCACGGGCACGCCCGCCTCGGTCAGCGCGCGGATGCTGCGCAGCCGGCGGTGCGGCGCGGCGGCGCGCGGCTCCAGGTGGCGGGCCAGGTCGGCATCCAGCGTGGTCAGCGTGATGTGCACCGAGGCCAGGCCCTGGCGCGCCAGCGGGGCCAGCAGGTCCAGGTCACGCTCCACCCCGCTGCCCTTGGTGACGATGGAAAACGGGTGACGCGCCTCGGCCAGCACTTCGATCAGGCGGCGCGTCAGCCCCAGTTCGCGCTCCACGGGCTGGTAGCAGTCGGTGACCGAGCCCAGCATCACGGGCGCGGCCACATGGCTGGCGCGCGACAGCTCGGCACGCAACAGCTCGGGCAGGTTCTGCTTGGCGATGAGCCGGGTCTCGAAGTCCAGCCCCGGCGACCAGCCCAGGTAGCTGTGCGTGGGCCGGGCATAGCAATAGATGCAGCCATGCTCGCAGCCCCGGTAGGGATTGAGCCCCATGTGAAACGGCAGGTCGGGCGACTGGTGGCGGCTCAGCGCCGAGCGGGCCTGCTCCCAGCGCAGTTCGGTGCGCAGCGCAGCGGCCTCTTCGCCTTCGGCCGGCGCCTCAAGGCTGCCCCAGCCGTCGTCAAAGGCCTCGCGCGGGTCGGTGGCGAAGCGGTGGGCCATTTGGCTGGCTGCGCCCCGGCCCTTGATGGCGTGCAGGGGCACCCGGGCCGTGTCGTGATGAGGCGTGGGAGGACTGGGAAGCATGAAGCAACTGTATAAAAATACAGTCATACCAACAAGCACTCCCCGCATGCCTGCGGTTGCGAAGTGGGTTTTGCCGGCTTGGCAAGTGCCCGCGCCAATCCGCACCGCACCGTGCGGGTTCGCTTGGCAGAACGCGCACGGGCCTGCACAATGGCCTTATCGCACCAACTTGGTGCTTTTCTCTTTTCTGAAGATGCCTTGGCCCGGACAACCGCGTTGCCCGGGCTTTTGTCCGTTTGGGCGCCGCTGCCCTTCACTGCAGCCACGGCGCAAGCACACAAGGGAGCCAACACCATGGAGCGCAAGCCCCACATCATTCTTTCGTCCCTGGACCTGGAACGCATCGAGGCCCTGCTGGACAAGCAACCCGCCTTTCCCGGCCGCGAGGCGCTCGAGGCCGAGCTGGACCGTGCCGACGTGCTCGAGCCCAAGGAAATGCCGCCCAACGTGGTGACCATGAATTCCACGGTGCGCTTCACGCTGCTGGAGTCGGGCAAGACCAATACGCTGACCTTGGTCTATCCCAAGGAGATGGATGGCAGCGCCGACAAGGTGTCGGTGTTCGCGCCCGTGGGCATTGCCCTGCTGGGCCTGAGCGTGGGCGACCAGTCCCGCATGCCCGGCCCCTCGGGCCAGGTCACCGTGCGCGTGGATGCCATCGAGTTCCAGCCGGAAAGCGCAGGCGAGCTGCACCGTTGAACGCCGACCGGCGTGAAGCGAAAAAGGCAGCCCACCGGCTGCCTTTGTTGTTTGTGGACTGACGCACCGCACCTCAGCGCAGGCCCGCCACAAATGCCGCGATCAGGCCGGTGCCCACCAGGCCGGCCTGCCAGCGCAGCGCCATGTGCCAGCTGGGAACGTGGCGCTCCACGCGCTCGTACAGCAGATGACCGGCCGCAATCGACAGCACAAAGGCCGTGCACATGCCCAGCAGGGCGGCGGGAATGGACTGCGGCCAGAAATGGCTTTCCACGGCGTTGACCAGCAGGCAGACCGAGAAGTGCACGAGAAACACCGAGTACGAAATCTTGCCCAGCCGGCGCAGCGGCGCCCAGCCTTGTGCCTGGGCAAACGCGGGGCTGCGCATGGCCGCGACCAGGGCCAGCGCCGTGGCACCGGCCAGCGCGATGCGGTCGCGCCACTCCAGTGCCAGCGCCGCCACGACCAGGGCCACGATCAGCAGGGACCAGCTCCAGGCCGTCGAGGACTTGTCCGCATGCGCGGCCCAGTAGGCCAGCATGCCCAGGCCGTAGGCGCCAAAGAAGTACGGCGCCCACACGTCCCATTGCGCATCCAGATTGAAGCCCAGCAGCGAGGCCGCCACGCCGATCACCACCAGCGCCTGCGCCACGCTCAGCGTCCAGGGCCAGCAGCGCGACAGCGCCTGGCCACCGAAGCGGCGGCGCAGCAAGGCGCCGCCCCAGCGCGTGCCGGCCAGCAGCAGCGCCGTCAGCGCAAACAGCTGGAAGTCGATGGACACGTACCAGACGCCGGCGGACAGCGACTCCTCGCCCACGATGTTCTGCAGCAGCAGCGCATGCGCCACCAGCTGCCAGAGATCGGGCTCGCCCGACACCGAGGCATGGTCGAACCAGGGCCGCACTGCCGCCGAGACGACGACGGCCACGACCAGGGCCACGGCATAGGGCACGACCAGGCGCACGAAGCGGCGCCCGATGCGCGACCACGGATCGCTGTGCAGGCCGTGGCCTTGCGGCGCCATGCTGGCTGCCGCCAGGTAGCCGCCCAGCACCAGGAAGATCTGCACGGCCATGCGCGCATATTCATAGAGCCAGTCGATGAGGTCCGGCGCGGCCGGATGGGCGATATCGGACATGGGGCCGTAGAAGGCCAGGTGGTGCCAGACGATGGCGGCACAGGCCAGGCCCTTGGTGCAGTCGATCAGCGCACTGCGGCTAGCGTGGGACATGGGGCAATATGCAATCTGCGAACGGGTCGGGAAGCGGGAGGCGCTGGGCCCGGGCCGCCTGGCCGCAAGCCCGCAAAGGCGCCATTGTGCGCCTTTTGACCGCGTCTTGCAGAAAGCTGACGCACCGCTTTCCAAGCCGCACAGGACATGCCGGCACGCGAGGGCACAATGCATGCCATGACGCAACCCAAACCTCTTCCGGCGTTGAACCGGCAGTTCGTCTCGCACTTCGGCGAGATGGGCAGCCGCTGGGGCATCAACCGCACGGTAGGCCAGATCTACGCTCTGCTGTTTCTTTCGCCCGAGCCGCTCAATGCCGACCAGATCGCCGAGACGCTGGAGTTCTCGCGCTCCAACGTGAGCATGGGGCTCAAGGAATTGCAGGCCTGGCGCCTGGTGCAATTGCGCCACCAGCCCGGCGACCGGCGCGAGTATTTCGAGGCGCCGCAGGATGTCTGGGAAATCTTCCGCCGCCTGGCCGAGGAACGCCGCCGCCGCGAGATCGAGCCCACCCAGTCCATGCTGCGCGCCGCCATGCTGGAGGAAGTCACCACCGAAGAGGAACGCTACGCCCAGCAGCGCATGCGCGACATGTACGAGCTGATCGACCGGCTCATGAACTGGTTCGACGACGTGCAGCGCCTGTCGCCCGAGACCGCCATGCAGCTCATGGGCATGGGCACGGCCGTGACGCGGCTGCTGGATCTGAAGGACCGCATCACGGGCGGCAAGGGCCGCGCCAAGGCGGATGACACCGACGATTGAACCTGGCAAGCCTGCGTACAAAAATGAGCTCCCGAGGGAGCTCATCGTGTTTACAGCAATGCTTCATTGGCGGTAAGCGCGTGCAAAAACTGGCGTAGCCCAAAGCGAGGGACACCGAGCAAGGGCCGCCCGCCCCCGCAGCGAGGGTGTCGTCCCCCTCCCGAAGAGAGAGGGGGAAGGCGCGAAGCGCCTCAGGGGGAGCTTTATTTCTCCCGGGCCAGGAGTTCGCGGCGCGTGGCCTCGTCGTCCATCAGTTCGTACCACATCGCGTTGAGCACCGCGAAGGCGGCCGCCAGCGGCAGGCCGAGCAACCAGGCGAAGTACCACATGGTGTTGTGTCCTTTCTTGACGTTGAATGTCGTTGCTTGATTCGGTGGATCAGTACGAGTGGCCGCGGCCCTCGATGATGGCCATCGGGTCGACCTTGCCGCGCAGCACGCTGTAGACCCAGCTGGTATAGGCCACGATGAGGGGCACGAAGATCAGCGCGCACACCAGCATGATGAACAGCGTCACATGGCTGGACGAAGAGTCCCAGACCGTGAGGCTGTGCTGCGGGTTCAGCGACGAGGGCAGGATGAACGGGAACATGGACGCCCCCACGCTGGCGATGATGCCGGCAATGCCCAGGCCGCTGGACAGCAGGGCCAGCCACTCGCGGCGCAGCCACAGGCCCAGCGCCGCCAGCAGCGGCATCAGCAGGCCGATGGCCGGCACGGCCCAGAGCACGGGCCGGGCCTGGTAGTTGGCAAACCAGGCGCCCGCCTGCAGCGCAGCCGTCTTGAACAGCGGGTTGGACGGTCCGGTGGTGTTGACCTCGCTGGTGATGCGGTAGCCGTTGAGCGCGGCCAGCCACACGCCGGCCGCCGCGAACAGCACCGTGGTGGCGACGGCCGCCACCATGCCGAGGCGGCGCGCGCGCGCGGCCACATCGCCCTCGGTCTTGAACACCAGCCAGGACGCACCATGCATGAGCAGCATGCACAGCGAGACCAGGCCGGCCAGCAGCGCAAACGGGTTGAGCAGGCCGAAGAACGTGCCCTCGTAGTAGATGCGCATGTCGGGCGCCAGGCGGAAGGGCACGCCCTGCAGCACATTGCCCAGGGCCACGCCGAAGATCAGCGCGGGCACCACGCCGGCCATGCACAGCACGGCATCCCAGCGCGCGCGCCAGGCCGGCTCCTCGCGCTTGCTGCGGAACTTGAAGGCCACGGGCCGCAGGATCAGCGCCACCAGCGCCGCGAACATGGCCAGGTAAAAGCCCGAGAACGAGACCGCGTACAGCTGCGGCCAGGCCGCAAAGATGGCGCCGCCGCCCAGGATGAGCCAGACCTGGTTGCCTTCCCAGACCGGGCCCAGAGAGTTGATGACGACGCGGCGCTCCACGTCGGTCCTGGCCGCCAGCGGCAGCAGCGCGGCAGCGCCCAGGTCAAAGCCATCGGTGACGGCAAAGGCGATGAGCAGCACGCCCAGCAGGCCCCACCACAGCAGGCGCAGGACGTCGTAGCTGATCAGTTCGTGAAGAATCATGGTGACAATCTCCCTTGGTCATTGCCCGCGGGCGAGTTTTTGCATCAGAGGGAAGTAGGTGGTCAGGTGCGGTGCGCTTTCCTCCTGCGGTCCCTTGCGGATGGCCTTCACCATGAGCTTCATCTCGATGACGAAGAGCACGGAGTAGATGGCGATGAAGCCTGCAATCGTCAGCAGCAGCGTGCCCGCGCCCAGGTTGGAGACGGCCAGCGCCGTGGGCAGCACGCCTTCGATGATCCAGGGCTGGCGGCCCACCTCGGCCACGATCCAGCCGCACTCGGCCGCGATCCAGGGCAGGGGAATGGCGATCACGGCCAGCTTGAGCATCCACGGATGGGCGTCCAGCCTGCGCCGCACCGACAGCCAGAAGAAGGCCGCCGTGAGCGCGATGAAGAACATGCCCAGGCCCACCATGATGCGGAAGGCCCAGAACAGCGGCCCCACGGCCGGCACGGTGTCCCAGGCGGCCTGGGCGATCTGCGCGTCCGTGGCCTGGCGCGGGTCGTCCACGTAGCGCTTGAGCAGCAGCGCGTAGCCCAGTTGCCCGCCCTTGTCCTCGAAGACGGCCTTGGCCTCGGCCGGCACCTGGCCCGTGGGGCCGGCGGCGCGGATGGCCTCCAGCGCGCCATAGGCCTCGATGCCGTTGCGGATGTACTGCTCGGTGCGCTGGACCAGGTCGTTGATGCCGGGGATCTCGGTGGTCAGCGAGCGCGTGCCGATCAGGCCCATGACCCAGGGAATGTGAACGGCGTAGTGCGTCTCCCGTGCGGCCTTGTCGGGGAAACCGAAGGCCGTGAAGGCGGCCGGTGCGGGCTCGGTATCCCACATGGCCTCGATGGCGGCCAGCTTCATCTTCTGGTGCTCCGACGACAGGTAGCCGCTTTCATCGCCCAGCACCACCACCGACAGCGCGGCGGCCAGGCCGAACGAGGTGGCCACCGTCATGGAGCGGCGCGCCAGCTGGATGTGCCGGCCCTTGAGCAGATACCAGGCCGAGACGCCCAGCACGAAGATGGCCGCCGTCACATAGCCTGCCGAGACCGTGTGCACGAACTTGGCCTGGGCCACGGGGTTGGTCAGCACCGCGAAGAAGTCGGTGACCTCCATGCGCATGGTCTGCGGGTTGAACGCCGCGCCCACGGGGTTTTGCATCCAGCCGTTGGCGATCAGGATCCACAGCGCCGAGAAGTTCGAGCCCAGGGCCACGCACCAGGTGGTCACCAGGTGCCCCACCTTGCTCAGGCGGTCCCAGCCGAAGAAGAACAGGCCCACGAAGGTGGCTTCGAGGAAGAAGGCCATCAGCCCCTCGATGGCCAGCGGCGCGCCGAAGATGTCGCCCACGTAGTGGCTGTAGTAGCTCCAGTTCATGCCGAACTGGAACTCCATCACGATGCCCGTGGCCACGCCCATGGCGAAGTTGATGCCGAACAACGTGCCCCAGAACTTCGTCATGTCGCGCCAGATGGTGCGGCCCGTCATCACGAAGACGGTCTCCATGATGGCGATGATCACGGCCAGGCCGATGGTCAGCGGCACGAACAGGAAGTGGTAGAGCGCCGTTACCGCGAACTGCAGCCGCGATAGATCGACGATGTCGAGGTCCATGGTGAGATCCTTTCTCTCGGGGGTACTTGGTGAAATCCTTGATCAGCCGTCCTGCCGCAGGCGCGCCAGGGCCGCCTCGAACGGCGGTGTGCCGCGCAGCGCCTCGGACACCACTCGGCCCTGCTCCACCCACAGCAGCCGGTCGGCCAGTTGCGCCTCCCGCAGCTTGTGCGTGGCCAGCACCAGGGTGCGGCCCCGGGCTGCACTGTCCAGCCGCACCAGCAGGTCGGCGGCCGTGCGTGCATCCAGGCCCTCGGTCACTTCGTCCAGCAGCCAGCAGCGCGCGGGGCTCAGCAGCAGCCGCGCCAGCGCCAGGCGCCGTGCCTGGCCGCCGGACAGGCCCAGCCCGCCCTCGCCCAGCCGCGTGTCCAGACCCTGCGCCATGGCCCGCACATCGCCGGCCAGCCCGGCGACTTCCAGCGCCGCCCACAGCGTGTCCTCGGCGGCCTGGGGGCAGGCCAGCAAAAGGTTGTCGCGCAGGCTGTCCTCGAACAGTTCGGTGCGCTGCGTCATCCAGGTGCAGCGCCGGGCACGCACGGCGCCGGCCAGCGGCTGGAGCTCGCCGGCCATCAGGGACAGCAGCGTGGTCTTGCCCGCGCCGCTGGCGCCCAGCAGGGCGACACGCTCGCCCTCGGCGATACGGATGTCCTGGGCCAGCACGGCGGCACGGGGTGCCACGACCTGCTCCAGCTCAACCGCCAAGCCCTGTCTGGGCGCCGCCGGTTCGCAGGCGCCTTGCGCAGCGCCGTCGCGCAGGGCAGGCGCCAGCCGGCGCGCGGCCAGCCAGCTGCGGCCGGCCTCCAGCGCGCCACGGCGCAACGCGGCAAAGGGCTCCATGGCCGTCAGCGCCAGCAACAGGGCCAGCGCGGCCACGGGGGCGCCCAGCAGGCCGGCCTCGGCCAGCCAGCCCACGCCCAGCAGCACACCGGCCAGGGCCAGGGCGCCGCACAGGCCCTGCACGAAGGAGGTTCGGGCCTCCAAGCCGTGGAGTGCGGCGTCGGCCTCGGCCACGCGGGCGTCCAGGGCGGCAATGCGTTCGCAATGCGCGGCCAGGGTGCCGGCCATGGCCAGCTCCGCCTGCCCGGCCACCAGGTCGGCCGTGCGGGCGCGCAGGGACTCCAGCGCCAGCGCGCGGCGCACGGCGGGCCGGCGCGCACTGCGGGCCAGCCACAGGGCGCTGCCCAGGCCCGTGGCCAGCAGCCACGCAGCCAAGGCCAGGCCCAGCCACCAGCGCATCAGGCCCAGCGCCAGGGCGGCCACCAGCGTGGCACCGGTGGCGGCCAGCAAGGGGACGAACAGGCGCAGGTACAGGCTGTCCAGCGCATCCACGTCGGCCGTCAGCCGCTGCAGCAGGCGCGCGGGCCGCAGGCGCAGGCTCAGGGCGGCGGCGGGAGTGGCCCAGCTGCGCAGCAGCCGCTCGCGCAGGGCGGCCAGCACGGCCAGGGTGGCGTCATGGGTGACCAGCCGTTCGGCATAGCGGGTGCCCGTGCGGCCCAGGGCCAGCAGGCGGATACCGGCCGAGGGCATGAAGACGTCGAAGACGATGGCCGTGGCCGGCACCAGCCCGGCCAGCGCCGTGGCCGTGATGAACCAGCCCGACAGGCCCAGCAGCGCCATGCCCATGAGCACCGTGAGCAGGGCCAGCAGCGCGCCGCCCAGCCACAGGCGGCGGGGCGCCATGCGCGCCAGGGCGGCAAGCACGGGCCGGAGGGTGGAGCGGGGCTTCATGCGGCCAGCTCCTGCGGGGCGGCATGGCCCGCCAGCTCCACCACGCGGTGCATGGCGGCGGCCAGCTCGGCATCGTGGGTGGCGACGATCAGCGTGCGCCCGCGCGCCAGTTGCAGCAGGGCATCGGTGACCTGGGCGGCCGTGGCCGGGTCCAGGTGGGCCGTGGGTTCATCGACCAGCAGCAGGCCTGCATCGCGCGACAGGGCCAGGCGCGCCAGGGCCAGGCGCACGATCTCCCCGCCCGACAGGCCGGCTCCGCCCTCGCCCAGCGTGGCGCCGGCACGGGCCTCGGCCAGCTTGCCCAGACCGGCCAGCCGCAAGGCCTGGCGCAGTTCGCCGAAGGTGAATCCCGGGCGGCCCAGCCGGAGGTTTTCGCCCACCGAGCCGGCGAACACATGGGGGCTCTGCCCCATCCAGGCCATGCGCGCGCGCAGCCGTCCGGCCGATTCGCCGTCGAGCAGCTGGCCGTCGATATGGATGCGCCCAGGCTCGGCCACCGGCAGCAGGCCGGCAATCTGCGCCAGCAGCAGCGACTTTCCGCTGCCGCTGGGGCTCCACAGCGCCACATGCTCGCCAGGCCGCACGTCCAGCGTGAGCGCCGGCAGCGTGACCGCGCCGCCTGGCGCCTGGGGCCGCACCTGCTCCAGGTGCAGGGCGCAGGCCTGGCCGGCCGCCCTGCCGGGCGCAGCCAGTGCGCCCGGCAGCGGCTGCGCATCGCGACCCAGATCGCCCAGGGCCTGCAGCGCAGCCTCGCCGCTGGCGCGGTCGTGCCAGACGGCAGACAGCTCACGCAGGGGATCGAAGAAGCTGGGCGCCAGCAGCAGCACGAACAGCGCCTGGCCCAGGCTCAGTGTCTGGCCCCAGCTGCCAAAGGGCAGATGGCCCAGCAGGTGAAAGCCCACGTAGACGGCCACCATGGCCACGCCCAGGGCCGAGAACAGCTCCAGCACCGCGGAGGACAGAAAGGCGATGCGCAGCACGCGCATGCTGCGTTCGCGCAGGGATTCGGCATTGGCGCGCAGCCGCTGCGCCGTGGCATCCACCGCGCCCAGGGAGCGCAGGGTGGACAGGCCGCGCAGCCGGTCAAGCAGGAAGGCGTTCATGCCGCCCAGCTCCACCATCTGCGCCTGGCTGGCCGCCTTGGCGCGCCAGCCGACGATGGCCATGAACAGCGGGATCAGCGGCGCGGCCACCACCAGGATCAGCGCCACCACCCAGCTCTGGCTGGCCACGGCCAGCGCAATCACCAGCGGCACGGTGCGCACGCGCCACATGGCGGTCTGGTAGCGCGACAGCCAGGGCACGATGGCCTCGGCCTGCTCGGCCATGGCGCTGGCCGCCTGGCCCGAGGCCGCGCGCTGGCGGTCCAGCGGCGAGGTGCCCGCCAGCGTGCGCAGCACCTGCGCGCGCAGCGCGCTCACCAGGCTGCGCGCCTGCAGATTCGCACGGCGCGTGCCGCTGGCATCGCACCAGGCGCGCAACCCGCCCAGCAGCGCAACGCCGGCCGCAAGCTGCCACAGTGGCCACAGCGGCTCCATGGCCGCGCCATCGGCCATGGACTGCACAGCCAGCGCCAGCAGCGCCGCCTGGGGCAGCCACAGCAGCGAGGCCAGCACCAGGCGCCCCGTACCCGCCATCGGACGACGCGCCAGCTGGTGGAACTCAGGCAATGACGGGGTACAAGGTTTGTTCATTTATTCTGTAATTTCAGTATTTACTGAAATTACGCAAAGAATTCTAAACAAACTTGCTCCAGGCAAGTCGCTCGTAGGGGGAAGCCGAGTGAAGCAGTCAAGCGTGCGCAAGGGGTTTTGCGCAAACAACTTCGAGGACCGGACCCGCACAGCGTGGGTAATACCCAAAGAAAACGGCGCCCGAAGGCGCCGTCTGGCAGAGTAGGAGAAGAGCCCGTCCTGGGCTCTGCCGACCTTACGGGGTGGACAGCAGGCGGTCGCGCGCCTGGTTGTATTCACGCTTGAGACGCTCCACCAGCTCGCCCGCACCCGTGACTTCGCGAATGGCGCCAATGCCCTGGCCGCAGCCCCAGATGTCCTTCCAGGCCTTCTTGGCGTCGCCGCCGAAGTTCATCTTGCTGGGGTCCGATTCGGGCAGGTTGTCGGGGTCCAGGCCTGCCGCACGGATGGACGGCGCCAGGTAGTTGCCGTGCACGCCCGTGAACAGGTTGCTGTAGACGATGTCGTCGGACGTGCCGTCCACGATGGCCTGCTTGTAGGCGTCGTGCGCACGCGCCTCATGCGTGGCGATGAAGGCCGAGCCGATATAGGCGAAGTCCGCACCCATGGCCTGGGCCGCGAGGATGGCACCGCCCGAGGCGATGGAGCCCGACAGCGCCACGGGGCCGTCGAACCATTCGCGGATCTCCTGGATCAGCGCGAACGGGCTCTTGACACCCGCATGGCCTCCCGCGCCCGCCGCCACGGCGATCAGGCCGTCGGCCCCCTTTTCGATGGCCTTGTGCGCGAACTTGTTGTTGATGATGTCGTGCAGCACCACGCCGCCCCAGCTGTGCACGGCCTGGTTCACGTCCTCGCGCGCACCCAGGCTGGTGATGACGATGGGCACCTTGTACTTGGCGCACATCTGCATGTCGTGCTCGAGCCGGTCATTGCTCTTGTGCACGATCTGGTTGATGGCGAACGGCGCCGAGGGCCGGTCCGGATGGGCCTTGTCCCAGGCGGCCAGGGTCTCGGTGATCTCGGCCAGCCAGTCTTCGAGCTGCTCGGCCGGGCGCGCGTTGAGCGCGGGCATGGAACCCACGATGCCGGCCTGGCACTGGGCGATCACGAGCTTGGGGTTGCTGATGATGAACAGCGGCGAGCCGATCACTGGCAGGGCCAGTTTCTTCAGCGCCGGGGGAAGCTTGGACATGCGTTGTCTCCGTTGGTTCTCGGTATCTCTGTCTGCGTTGTGCCTTGCGGGAGCGCCGGGTCAGAAGGCGTCCATGGGCAGTGCCATCACGCTGCCTGCGCCGTGCACGATGGCATCGCGCAGGCCCGCCGCCTTGACGAGGATGTGCTCGGCATAAAAGCGCGCCGTCGCAATCTTCGCGCGCATGAAGGCCTCGTCCTGTCCCTTGTGCAACAGCTGCTCGGCCGCCAGCAGGGCGCGGCCCATCTGCCAGCCTGCGACGAGGTTGCCCGCCAGCATCAGGTAGGGAACGCTGCCGGCGTACACGGCATTGGGCTCGGCCTTGGCCTGGCCCGAGACGAAGTGCACCGCCTCCACGAAGGCCTGCCGCGCGGCGGCCAGCTGGCGGGCCACGGCCAGTGCCTCGGGCGTGCCGCTGGCGGCCAGCTCGGCCTCGGTCTTCTCGATCTGGCCCGCAATGGCCAGCGCGGTCTGGCCGCCATCGCGCGCCGTCTTGCGGCCCACCAGGTCATTGGCCTGGATGGCGGTCGTGCCTTCGTAGATGGTCAGGATCTTGGCGTCGCGGTAGTACTGGGCGGCGCCCGTCTCCTCGATGAAGCCCATGCCGCCGTGCACCTGAACGCCCAGGCTGGTGACTTCCAGGCTCATCTCGGTGCTGTAGCCCTTGACCAGGGGAACCATGAATTCATAGAAGGCCGCATTGGCCTCGCGCACCTGGGCATCGGCATGGTGGTGGGCTGCGTCGTAGGCCGCGGCGGCCGTGGCCGCCATGGCGCGGCAGCCCTCGGTGTAGGCGCGCATGGTCATGAGCATGCGGCGCACATCGGGGTGGTGGATGATGGTGGCGCTGGCCTTCACGCTGCCGTCCACGGGGCGGCTTTGCACGCGCTCGCGGGCATAGGCCACGGCATGCTGGTAGGAGCGCTCGGCCACGGCAATGCCCTGCACGCCCACGGCGTAGCGGGCCGCGTTCATCATGATGAACATGTATTCGAGGCCGCGGTTTTCCTCGCCCACCAGGTAACCGATGGCGCCCCCGTTGTCGCCGTACTGCAGCACGGCCGTGGGCGAGGCCTTGATGCCCATCTTGTGCTCGATGCTCACGCAGTGCACATCGTTGCGCGCGCCCAGCGAGCCATCCTTGTTGACCAGGAACTTGGGCACCACGAACAGGCTGATGCCCTTGACGCCCTCGGGCGCCCCGGCCACGCGGGCCAGCACCAGATGGACGATGTTCTCGGCCATGTCGTGCTCGCCATAGGTGATGAAGATCTTGGTGCCGAAGACCTTGTAGCTGCCATCGGGCTGCGGCTCGGCCTTGGTGCGCACCAGGGCCAGGTCGGAGCCGGCCTGGGGCTCGGTCAGGTTCATGGTGCCGGTCCACTCGCCGGTCACCAGCTTCTCGAGATAGGTGGCCTTGAGCTCATCGCTGCCCGCCGTCAGCAGGGCCTCGATGGCGCCGTCGGTCAGCAGCGGGCACAGCGCAAAGCTCAGGTTGGCGCTGTTGAGCATTTCCACGCAGGCCGCGCCAATCGTCTTGGGCAGGCCCTGGCCTCCAAAATCCTGCGGATGCTGCAGGCCCTGCCAGCCGCCTTCGGCGTACTGGCGAAAGGCCTGCTTGAAGCCCGCCGTGGTGGTGACCACGCCGTCCTTGAGGCTGGAAGGCGACACGTCGCCCGGCAGGTTCAGCGGCGCCACCACGCCTTCGCACAGCTTGGCGCATTCCTCCAGCACGGCCTGGGCCGTCTCCAGGCCAGCCTCCTCGAAACCGGGCAACTGCGCCACCTGGTCGATCTGCGCCAGATGCTCCATGGCGAACAGCATGTCTTTGAGGGGAGCCGAGTAAGTCATTGTTGAACCTTCCTGAACAGAGCCTGGACCGCCGGCGCGCAGCGCGCGGCGACCTGGGACAGCGGGCGCGCCGCCACGGCACTACTGCATTGCTGCGTTATTGCGTGACGCGGCCCGATGCGTTGACGATGGACAAATCCACGAATTTCGAGCCCGCCTGCGAGCCCGGACGATAGGTAACCCAGTAGCCGCCCAGATCGAAGGCGTCCAGGCCGCGCAGCGAAGCGGCCAGCTTCTCGCGCGTCAGCGGCTGGGTGCGGCGCATGGCCTCCACGATGACGCGGGCGTTCACATAGCCTTCCATCATGGCGTAGCTGACCGGCACGGTCAGCGACTTGCCGGCAGCGGTGGCCGCGTCCCTGAACTCCTTGTTCAGCCGCATGGTCACCTTGTAGGGACTGGGCACGACCTGGGCAATGGACAGGCCGCTCATGAACTCCACGGGCAGGCGCTTGGCCAGTTGCTCGATATCGGCTTCCGATGTCGCGTAGATCTGGGCCGTGCCGCCCGCCATGCGGTACGCCTCGACGAAGGCCGAGGTCACGGGGCTGGAGGCCACCACCATCACGGCCTGCGCCGAAGGCTGGGCCTTTTGCAACTGGGACACGGCCTTGTCCATGGCGCCCTTGCCCGTGCTCAGCGAAGCGCTGACCACCAGCTTGGCCTTGGAAGGCGCAATCGCCTTGTCCACAAGTTCAGCCACGGCCTTGGCATCCGGGCGTTCGTCATGCAGCAGGGCCAGGCGCGTGATGCCCACGGTGGCCAGGTGCGAGGCGATCTTGGCCATTTCCTCGGGCAGGTTGGCGCGGGTGCTGAAGATCTGGGGATGGCTCAGCACACGCGTGTCCGTGCTCTGGTAACCGACCAGGGAGATCTGGGATTGGTCGAGCAGCTTGCTGTCCAGCAGCGAAGCCATGTTGCGGTTGCCGAAGTAGCCGGCCAGCACCACGGGCTTGGACTCGTCCAGCAGCTTGCGAGTCTTGTCCACGGTTTCATCGGGATGGCCCACATCGTCCACCGTGACCAGTTGCACGGGCTGGCCCTGCACGCCGCCGGCCTTGTTGATCTGGTCGAAGTACAGGCGCATGCCCTGGGCATAGGCACGGCCCTGCGTCGCACCGGCTCCCGACATGGGTGCCACCTGCCCCACCACCCAGGCATTGGCCTCGGCGGCCAGCGCCATGGCGCCACAGACAAAGGCCACGGCCGTGCGGGCCAGGCGCAAGCGCATCATCTTCATTTCAATCTCCCTCTCGGTTCATGCCATTGCCAGCACCCGCTGGCGGCCAAAGCCGTTGTTGTAGTCGTTGCCGCGAATCATGACCAGCGGGCCATCCCGGCATCCGTGACGGAAAAAGAGGGGCCTTGTGCCCCTCATTTTTCAGCTTTGGTCGCTTACAGCGCCTGCACCAGCTCGGGCACGGCCTGGAACAGGTCGGCCTCCAGGCCGTAGTCGGCCACCGAGAAGATCGGTGCCTCGGGGTCCTTGTTGATCGCCACGATCACCTTGGAGTCCTTCATGCCGGCCAAGTGCTGGATGGCGCCCGAGATGCCCAGGGCGATGTACAGCTGCGGAGCGACGATCTTGCCGGTCTGGCCGACCTGCAGGTCGTTGGGCGCATAGCCCGCATCCACCGCAGCGCGCGAAGCGCCGATGGCCGCGCCCAGCTTGTCGGCCAGGGGCGTGATGACTTCCTGGAACTTCTCGCTGCTGCCCAGCGCGCGGCCGCCGGAGACGATGATCTTGGCGGCCGTCAGCTCGGGGCGGTCGCTCTTGGTCACTTCACGGCCCACGAAGCTGCTCTTGCCGCTGTCGCCAGCGGCGGCCAGCTGCTCCACCTGGGCGCTGCCGCCCGTGGTGGCCGCTGCGTCAAAGCCCGTGCCGCGCACGGTGATGACCTTGATCTTGTCGCTGCTTTGCACCGTGGCAATGGCGTTGCCCGCGTAGATGGGGCGCTCGAAGGTGTCGGCGCTGTCCACCTTGGTGATGTCGCTGATCTGGGCCACGTCCAGCTTGGCGGCCACGCGCGGCGCGGCGTTCTTGCCGCTGGCGGTGGCGGGGAACAGGATGTGGCTGTAGTTCGAGGCAATCGCCAGCACTTGCGCCGCGATGTTCTCGGCCAGGCCGTCCTTCAGGCTGGCGCCATCGGCGTGGATGACCTTGGCAACGCCAGCGATCTGGGCCGCGGCCTGCGCGGCGGCGCCGGCATTCTCGCCCGCCACCAGCACATGCACGTCGCCGCCGCAGGCCAGGGCCGCAGTGACGGTGTTCAGCGTGGCGCTCTTGATGGAAGCGTTGTCGTGTTCTGCAATAACGAGGGATGTCATGTCTGCGAATTCCTTTAGATGACCTTGGCTTCGTTCTTGAGCTTGCTGACCAGGGTCGCCACATCGGGCACCTTCACGCCAGCGCCGCGCTTGGCGGGCTCGGCCACCTTGAGCGTCTTCAGGCGCGGGGCGACATCGACGCCCAGCTCTTCAGGCTTGACCGTGTCCAGCTGCTTTTTCTTGGCCTTCATGATGTTGGGCAGCGTGACGTAGCGCGGCTCGTTCAGGCGCAGGTCGGTGGTGATGACGGCCGGCAGGCTCAGGGCCAGGGTTTCCAGGCCGCCGTCCACTTCACGCGTGACATTCACCTTGTCGCCAGCGACTTCGACCTTGGAGGCGAAGGTGGCTTGCGGCAGGTCGGCCAGGGCCGCCAGCATCTGGCCGGTCTGGTTGGCATCGTCGTCGATGGCCTGCTTGCCCAGGATGATCAGGCCGGGCTGCTCCTTGTCCACCAGGGCCTTGAGCAGCTTGGCGACGGCCAGGGGCTGCAGTTCCTCGGTGGTCTCCACCAGGATGCCGCGGTCGGCACCGATGGCCATGGCCGTGCGCAGGGTTTCCTGGCACTGGGCCACGCCGCAGGAGACGGCGATGACTTCGGTGACCACGCCCTTTTCCTTGAGGCGAACGGCTTCTTCGACGGCGATTTCGTCAAAGGGGTTCATGCTCATCTTGACGTTGGCGATGTCCACGCCCGTGCCGTCCGACTTCACGCGGACCTTCACGTTGTAGTCCACCACGCGCTTGACCGGGACCAAAACCTTCATTGCAGCGGCTCCTGATTGATTGATAGATTGACGTTTACGTAAACCGAAATCATTGTATGCGGCGCTGCAGCAGCTGAGGCAGGTTTCCCTGACGGCCGAGGGCCGCATGCGCGCTCACAAAAAAGAACGATCGTGCCATTTTAAGCACGACCATTGAGATTTCCTGCAGGGGAACAGCCTGAACTCAGGGTATGCACCTAGGAATAATCCTAGCTGCTTTTCTCTGCTGCCTGGGCCGCCACGCCCCCGCGTTCGGTGATCTGTACCACCTGCCTGGGGACCGGCAGGCTCACGCCTGCGGCACGCAGGCCGCGCAGCACGGCGAGATTGACCTCGGAGCGCACATTTCCCTGGCCATTTTGCGGGTCGTTGATGTAGTAGCTGAGACTGAACTGCAGGCCCTGCTCCACAAAGTCGACCAGAGCCACCGAAGGCGCGGGCGTCTTGAGCACGCGCGGCTGCGCGGCTGCGGCTTCGAGCAGGATGCCGCGCACCTGCTCCACATCGCTGTCCATGCCCACGACGATGTTGGTGGACAGGCCGAACTTGACGTCGAATCCGGTGAGGTTCTCCACACGCTGGGTGATCAGCGTCTCGTTGGGCACGATGGATTCGCGGCCGTTGAGCGCGCGGATGATGGTGTAGCGCGTGCGGATGTCGGTGATGCGGCCCTCGAAGCCGTCCACGCGCACGTTGTCGCCGATGCGCAGCGCACGCTCGATCAGCACCAGAAAGCCGCTGACGTAGTTGGAGGCGATCTTCTGCATGCCGAAACCCAGGCCCACGCCGATGGCGCCGCCCATGACGGACAGCGCCGTCAGGTCCACGCCCACCATGGACAGCGAGACCAGCAGGCCCACCAGGATCAGCACGCTGCGCGTGATGTTCATGGCCACCTTGCGCATGGACAGGTCGCTGACCCACTGGTTGATGACCTTCTGCTCGAACAGCGTGGACAGCCAGAGCACGGCCACCATCATCAGCCCCGCCGACAGCGTGCCCTCGATCAGGTTGAGCAGGCTGACCGGCGTCTTGCCGATGTTGAACTGCAGGGCCTCCAGCTCCTCCATGACCTGCGGCAGCAGGCCGATGCTGTGCAGCACGGCCGCGCCCCAGGCCAGCCAGGAGAAGATGCGCTCGATCAGGCGCACCACGGTGGAGTGGGGGAAGGTCCGGCTGAGCACCCGCGCCACGAAGCGGATCACCGACAGGGATACCAGCAGCGACACGGCCACGCGCAACCAGAACACCGTGGAAAACCGCGCCAGGATCTCCTGGCTGGTGAAGACCAGCACCAGCGCCAGCAGCGGGAACAGTGCGCCATCGAGCGCATGGCGGCCAATCCATACGGAGGGCTTTCCATCGTTCAGATGGCCGTAGCGCGCATGCAGGCCGCGCATGGCGCCGTAGGCCAACAGCAGGCAGCCGATGAGCACGGAGAACTCCAGCCAGGCGCTGGAGCTTTGGAAGTCGTTGATGAGCTTGTCGAAGATGTCCATGGATCAGGGCCGTTCCGCCGCAAGGGCGCAGGCCGCCATCATCGCGCAGATCCAGGACAGGCCAACCGGACCGGGGCCTACATGCAGGTCGGTCAGCGGCCCGTCTTCCAGGCCGGTTCGCGCTTGGCGGCGAAGGCCTGGGCGCCCTCCTGGGCGTCGGCATCCATCATGTTGGCGGCCATGGTCTGGCCGGCCAGCTGGTAGGCGGCCTCGATGCCCATCTCGCGCTGGCGGTAGACCAGCGCCTTGCCCATGGCCACGGCCGCGCGGGGCTTGCTGACGATGGACTGCACGAAGTGCTCCACCGCATCGTCCAGCGCCTCCTCGGCCACCACGCGGTTGACCAGGCCTTGCTCCAGCGCCTGCTGGGCGTCGATGAAGTCGCCCGTGAGCAGCATCTCCATGGCCTGCTTGGCCGGCACATTGCGCACCAAGGGCACGCTGGGCGTGGCACAGAACAGGCCATAGTGGATGCCACTGGTGGCAAAGCGTGCCGCCTGCGCAGCAACGGCCAGATCGCACTGGGCCACGAGCTGACAGCCCGCCGCCGTGGCAATGCCGTGCACGCGCGCAATCACGGGCACGGGCAGCCGGTGGATGGACAGCATCATGCGGCTGCACTGGGCGAACAGCTTCTGGTAGTAGTCCAGCTGCGGATAGGCCGCCATGTCCTTGAGATTGTGTCCGGCGCAAAAGGCCTTGCCGGCTGCAG
Source organism: Delftia sp. 11MD (assembly GCF_050907895.1). Classification (NCBI taxonomy): domain Bacteria; kingdom Pseudomonadati; phylum Pseudomonadota; class Betaproteobacteria; order Burkholderiales; family Comamonadaceae; genus Delftia; species Delftia sp. 11MD. The sequence continues at coordinate 4,686,841 of NZ_CP194333.1, forward strand.
CCAGCACGACCACGCGCACCGACTCGTCACGCGCCACATCGTCCAGCGCCTGCTGCAGCTGCGTGAGCATCTGCTCGCCCAGGGCATTGAAGCGCTGCGGATCGTTGAGCGTGAGCCGCACGACGCCGCGCGCGTCGCGCTGCACGTCGAGCAGGGGGCTGGCTTCAGAAGGATGGGTGCTCGCGTTCATGGTGCTCCAGATCGGATTCAGAGGTCGGCCAGCACGCGCACGTGCGCTTCCACGCTGCGCGCAAGCGGCCCCATCACGTAGCCGCCTTCCAGGCAGGAGACGATGCGCCCCTTGGAGAAGCGCCGCGCAATGTCCTTGATGCGCGAGGTGATCCAGGTGAAGTCCTGCTCGGTCATGCCCAGCTGGCCCATGTCGTCCTCGCGGTGGGCGTCGAAGCCGGCGCTGATGAAGATCAGCTCGGGCTTGAAGGCCTCCAGTCGCGGGATCCACATCATCTCGACGATCTCGCGGATGTCCATGCCCTTGGTATAGGCGGCCACCGGCACGTTGACCATGTTGGCGGCCGGGTGCTGGTCGCCGCTGAAGGGATAGAAGGGGTGCTGGAAGATGCCGCACATGAGCACGCGGTCGTCGCCGGAGAGGATGTCCTCCGTGCCATTGCCGTGGTGCACGTCGAAATCGATCACGGCCACGCGCTTGAGGTGGTGGCGGCTGAGCGCGTACTTCACGCCCACGGCCACGTTGTTGAAGAAGCAAAAGCCCATGGCCTGGTGGCGGGTGGCATGGTGGCCGGGAGGGCGCACGGCGCAAAAGGCGTTCTCCAGCTCGCCGGCCATCACCGCATCGGTGGCCGCCAGCGCGGCACCGGCCGCATGCAGCGCGGCCGAGAAGGTGTGGCTGTTGATGGAGGTGTCGGTGTCAATCTGGGAGTACTCGGGGCCGCCGGCCTGCTGCTCCTCGATGAGGCGCTGGGTCAGGCCTTGCAGCGCGGCCACATGCATGCGGTCATGGGCCAGTTCGATGTCGGCCAGCGAGGCCTGGGGGGCCTCGTGCCGCTCCAGCGCATCGGCCACGCCGGTCACCAGCAGCCGGTCCTCGATGGCGTCCAGCCGGGCCGGGCACTCTGGGTGCCCCGGCCCCATCTCATGCCGCCAGCACTCCCTATGGGTGAAATAACCCGTCTTGCCCACAGTGATGTCTCCGCGATGTTTTTTTTAGGATAACGTCGCGCCATGCAAGCTACACACAAGATCAAGGCGCTTCTGGATCAGCTTAACACGGTGGTTGTAGGGAAGCCGGCTCAAGTCCGCGACAGCGTGGCCTGCCTGCTGGCGGGGGGACACCTGCTGCTGGAAGACGTTCCCGGCGTGGGCAAGACCACGCTGGCCCATGCGCTGGCGCACAGCTTCGGGCTGCAGTTCTCGCGCGTGCAGTTCACGGCCGACCTCATGCCCAGCGACCTCACCGGCGTGTCCATCTATGAGCGCAGCAGCGAGTCCTTCGTCTTCCATCCAGGTCCCGTTTTCGCCCAGGTACTGCTGGCCGACGAGATCAACCGCGCCAGCCCCAAGACACAGAGCGCCCTGCTCGAAGCCATGGAAGAGCGCCAGGTCTCGTCCGAAGGCCGCACGCACCGCCTGCCCGAGCCCTTCTTCGTGATCGCCACGCAGAACCCGCAGGAACAGCTGGGCACCTTCCCGCTGCCCGAAAGCCAGCTGGACCGCTTTCTGATGCGCATCAGCCTGGGCTATCCCGACCGCGCGGCCGAGCGCTCCCTGCTGTCCGGCAATGGCCGGCGCGCCCAGGCCGATGCACTGCTCCCGCTGCTGGCCACGGACGAGCTGCAGCAGTTGCAGGCCGCCGTGCTGCAGGTCCATGCCAGCGATGCCTTGCTCGACTATGTGCAGGACCTGCTGGAGGCGACGCGCTCGGGCCAGTGGTTCGTGCAGGGCCTGTCGCCTCGCGCGGGCATTGCGCTGCTGCGCGCGGCCAGGGCGGTGGCCCTGATGGAGGGGCGCGACTACGTGGCGCCCGACGATGTGCAGGCCATCCTGCCGCAGACGGCCGCCCACCGCCTGGTGCCCATAGGCTCCAGCGGCCGGGGTGCCGTGGAGCAGGTGCGCGCCATGCTGGACGCCGTGGCGCTGCGCTGATGCCGGCCGCTCCCGCGTCCTCGCCCGGCGCCGCCCAGCCGGGGGCATCGCTGCGCCAGCGCTGGTCTCCTGCGCGGCGCGTGCGCCAGTGGTGGCATGCCCGCCTGCCGCGCACCGACAGCCTCAGGCTGACCCAGCGCAATGTCTACATCATGCCCTCGCGCGCAGGCTGGGCCCTGGCGCTGACGCTGTGCGTGCTGCTGGTGGCGGCCATCAACTACCAGCTCAACCTGGGCTACCTGCTGACCTTTTTGCTGGCCGGAAGCGCGGCTGCGGGCATGGTGGTCGGCCACGGCAACCTGCGCGGCCTGGCAATGCACCTGGTGCCGCCGGCCGGCAGCTTTGCCGGCCAGCCCTGCCGCTTCGACGTGGTGCTGCACAACAGCCGCCGCAGCACGCGCTGGGGCATAGGCCTGGCCGTGCAGGGCGATGCCCCGGCCAACGACTGGACCTGGATCGATGTACCGGCACAGGGCAGCACCACGGCACAGTTGGCCTTCACGCCGCTGCGCCGGGGACGGCAGCCGCTGCCCACGATCACGGCGGCCACCCGCTATCCGCTGGGCACCTTCCGCGTCTGGGCGCTGTGGCGCGCACAGACGCAGGCCTGGATCTACCCGGCGCCCGAGCACAATCCGCCACCCCTTCCACCGGCCAGCGCCGATGCCGGCGGCCGCAGCGCGGCCGCCACGCGGCACGGCGACGAGTTCGACGGTGTGCGGGCCTACCGTCGCGGCGATCCGCTCAAGCTGGTGGTCTGGAAAAAGGCTGCACAGGCCTTTGCCACGGGCAGCAACCAGCTGGTGAGCCGCGACCGCCCGCTGTCCCAGCAGCACCGCCTGTGGCTGGATGCCAAGGCCACCGGCCTGGCCGACCCCGAGGCCCGCCTCAGCCGCCTGACCGCCTGGGTGCTGGCCGCGCGCCAGCAGGACCTGACCTGGGGCCTGCGCCTGCCCGACGGCCGCGAGATCGCCCCCGACCAGGGCCCGGCCCATGCCACGCTCTGCCTGGAAGCCCTGGCGGCCTGCCCATGAATCGCACGTCCATGCCCTCCTCCTTCCAAGCCATTGCGCAGCCTGCGGCCACTTGGCGCCAGCGCCTGGCCGCCCTGCCCCGCGATGCGCGCGACACCCTGTTCCTGCTGGCCGTGGTGGCCTGGGTGCTGATGCCCCAGGCCGCCCACACGCCCTGGTGGACCATGGTCTTCGTGGCCGGCCTGCTGCTGTGGCGCGCCCTGCTGGCCTGGCGCGGCCAGCCCCTGCCCGGCCGCTGGCTGCTGGGCGGACTGCTGCTGCTGGCCCTGGGCGCCACCTGGGTCTCGCACGGCACCTTTGTCGGGCGCGATGCGGGCGTGACGCTGATCGTGCTGCTGCTGGCGCTCAAGACACTGGAGCTGCGCGCCCGGCGCGACGCCATGGTGGTGTTCTTCCTGGGCTTCTTCGCGCTGCTGGCCAACTTCTTCTACTCGCAGTCCCTGCTGCTGGCCCTGGCCATGGTGCTGGGCCTGCTGGGCCTGCTCACGGCCCTGGTCAATGCCCACATGACCGCCGGCCGGCCGCCGCTGACCCAGGCGCTGCGCACGGCGGCCCTGCTGGCGCTGTGGGGCACGCCGGTGATGGTGGCGCTGTTCCTGTTCTTTCCGCGCATGGCCCCGCTGTGGGGCGTGCCGGGCAACGACCTGGCCGGCCGCAGCGGCCTGTCGGAGAACATGCGCGTGGGCTCCATGGCCTCGCTGGTGCTGGACGAAAACGTGGCCCTGCGCCTGCGTTTCGATACGCCCGATGGTGCTCCTCCGCCTGCCAACACCCTGTATTTCCGGGGACCCGTTCTGTCTCGCTTTGACGGACAGGAATGGCAGATGGACACGGAGGCCGTTCTGGAGGACGCGCAGTTGCGCGTCTCCGGCGAGGGCGTGAGCTACCAGATGACCATAGAGCCCAGCCGCCGCCCCTGGCTACCCCTGCTGGACGCCGCGGCCAGGACTCCCGAGCTCCCCCCAGGCATGGGCACCGCCCGCATGACGCCCCAGCTGCAATGGCTGACCTGGCGCCCCATCACCGACGTGGTGCGCATCAGCGCCCAAAGCCATGTGCAGTTCAGCTACGGCCCGCTCAAGCCCACGCGCGCCCTGCGCCGCTACACCCAGCTGCCCGAAGGCAGCAACCCGCGCACGCTGGAGCTGGCCCGGCAGATGCGCGCCGACCCGCAACTGGCCGATGCCGCGCCCCGCGCCTGGGTGCAGGCCGCGCTGGCGCGCCTGCGCAAGGGCGGCTACACCTACACGCTGGCGCCCGGCGTGGTGGACAGCGTGCACACGGCCGATGACTTCTGGTTCGACAGCAAAGAGGGATTCTGCGAGCACATCGCCTCCGCCTTCGCCGTGCTGATGCGCGGCATGGGCGTGCCTGCCCGCATCGTCACCGGCTACCAGGGTGGCGAGCGCAACCCGGTCGACGGCTACTGGACCGTGCGCAACGCCGACGCCCATGCCTGGACCGAGGTGTGGCTGGAGGATGAGGGCTGGGTGCGCATCGACCCCACCGGCGCCGTGGCCCCGTCGCGCGTGGGCGAGTTCCAGCGCCTGCGCGCGCCGCAGGGCGCCATCGCCGGAGCCATGGGCAACTTCGTGGGCGTGGGCATGCTGCAGCAGATGCGCGCCGTGTGGGAGGCCGTCAACAACGGATGGAACCAGTGGGTGCTGAACTACACGCAAAGCCGCCAGCTGGACCTGCTCAAGAACCTGGGCGTGCAATCGCCCTCGTGGGTGGACATGCTGCGCCTGCTGGGCGCGCTGGCCGGCGTGGCCGCGCTGGCCTGGCTGGCCTGGATGGCCCGCGCCCAGCGCACCAGCCGCGACGAATGGCTGCGCCTCATGGACAGGACCCGCGCCCGGCTGCGGCGCATCGGCCTGGACGCCGACGCCAGCCTGCCTCCACGTGCGCTGGCAGCCCAGGTCATGGACCGCTGGGGCCGGGACGATGCCAAGGCGGCCCAGGCCCTTCACGACTGGCTCCTGGGCATGGAGCGCCAGCGCTACGCACGGCCATCCCCATCCCCATCCTCATCCGCACCCGACACCCCCGGCCTGCCCGCCCTGCGACGCCAATGGCGGGCGCTGGACTGGCCACGCAATCCGCAGCCACGGCCACAAGCCGCCGCTGCCGGTCCCACGACAAGCACACCATGACCAAGCAACGACTGATCCCCTGCGCCCTGCTGCTGCTCGCGGCCGCGGCCGTGCCCTGCGGCGCGCTGGCCGGCAAGCCGGCAGCCAGCCCTGCCGCCCAAGCCACGGCCAAAACCTCGGCTAAAGCCACGACCAAGTCCACGGCCAAACCTTCCACGAAAAAGCGCACGGCCGCTGCTGCCGCCGCTACGGCCGCTGGCGGCGCCGCCGTGGCAAGGACCGTGCAGGGCAGCACGCCCTACGGCGAACGGCCTCAAGCCATGCAGATGGCCGCCGACATTGCGATGCGCCACGACCTGCCGGTGGACTGGGTGCGCGAGACCGTCGCCCAGGCCCGCTTTCTGCCCCAGGTGCCGCGCCTGATGACGCCGGCCGTCCAGGGCACGGCCAAGAACTGGGGCGTCTACCGCAGCCGCTTTGTCGAGCCCGTGCGCATACGTGCCGGGACACGCTTTTGGCAGGCCAATGCCGCTGCGCTGGCGCGTGCCGAAAAGCGGTACGGCGTGCCGGCCGAAATCATCGTCGGCATCATCGGCGTGGAGACCATCTACGGCCAGCAGATGGGCAACTTCCGCGTGATGGACGCCCTGGCCACGCTGAGCTTCGACTTCCCTGCCGCCCACCCGCGCGCTGCGGCGCGCACCGAGTACTTCCGTGGCGAGCTGGAGCAGTTCCTGCGCTTCACCCACCGTGCGGGCACGGACCCGTTCTCGCTGCGCGGCAGCTACGCAGGCGCCATGGGCATGGGCCAGTTCATGCCCAGCAGCTGGGTGAAGTGGGCCGTGGACTTTGACGGCGACGACCGCATCGACCTGTTCGGCAGCGCGGCCGATGCCATCGGCTCGGTGGCCAACTACTTTGTCGCGCATGGCTGGAAAAGCGGCATGCCCACCCACTACCCGGTGATCATGCAGGCCCAAGGCGCCGACCTGGCCGCCCTGCTGGCGCCCGACATCCTTCCCCAGTTCACGGCCGACGAGATGGCCGCACGCGGCGTGCAGGTGCCAGGCGACGGCGCCGCGCACCCGGGGCCGCTGGCCCTGGTCAAGCTGGAAAACGGCGCGCAGGGCCAGCCGCTGTACATCGCGGGCACGGAGAACTTCTATGCCATCACGCGCTACAACTGGTCCAGCTACTACGCGCTGTCCGTGATAGAGCTGGGCCAGGAAGTCGCGGCAGCCATGGGCCGCTGATCCAGGCCATCCAAACCGTCGAGGCGGTCAGGGCCGGCGCATGCGGCACATCGCGGGCTGCTCGGCACGCGCGGCCTCGATCTCTCGCACCACGCGGAAGCCGTAGCCCGAGCCTTCCACATCGAAGGGCACGCCTGGCGCCCCCTGCCTGTCCATGACGCCGACCACCAGCGCCTGCTGGAACTGGTGGTCGGCCGCGCGCATGCGGCCCCTGCGTCCGGCCAGGGTCACGTCCGCGCTTTCCAGCGCCTGCGCCACGGCAACGGTGTCCGTGCTGCCCGCGCGCGCCATGGACTGGGCCAGGGCCTCCATCATCAGCTGCATGCGCATGTGCACATAGTCATCGGCAGGCCTGGGAAAGCGCTCGCGGAATGCCTTGTAGAAGGCCTGGCTGTCGGGGCCCGGCACGTTGGGCAGCCAGTCGGCCACGGCAAGCACCTTGCCCACGCCGGCCTCGCCCAGGGCAGCGGGCGCGCCCAGCGCATTGCCGTAGAAGGTGTAGAAGCGGCCGTCAAAACCCGCCTCCCGCGCGGCCTTGACCAGCAGCATCAGATCGTTGCCCCAGTTGCCCGTGACCACGGCCTGGGCGCCGCTGGCCTTGATCTTGGCCGCATAGGGCGCAAAGTCCTTGACGCGCCCCACGGGATGCAGCTCGTCGCCCACGATGGCCACATCGGGCCGCTGCGCGGCCAGCTGGCGCCTTGCCTCGCGCAGCACGGCCTGGCCAAAGCTGTAGTCCTGCCCGATCAGGTAGGCGCTGCGCACGGACCCGTCCTCGCGCAGCACCTGCATCAGCGCGGCCATGCGCATGTCGGCATGGGCGTCGAAGCGAAAGTGCCAGAAGCTGCAGCGCTCGTTGGTGAGCGCGGGATCGACGGCCGAGTAGTTCAGGTACAGCACGCGCCGGGCCGGATCGCGCTCGTTGTGCTTGGCAATGGCGTCGACCAGCACGGCGGCCACGGCCGATGAATTGCCCTGCATGACCACGCGCGCGCCGCCGTCGATGGCTGCGCGCAGCGCAGACAGCGCCTCCTCGTTCTGGCCCTTGCTGTCATGGCGTTCGATGGCCAGGGGCCGGGCGCCGCCCTGCGCGGCCGGCAGCAGCACACCGCCGCGCGCGTTCACGCGCTCGGCGGCCCACAGCAGGTTGCGGAACACGGCCTCGCCCGTGTTGGCAAAGGGGCCGGACAGGCTTTCGATCAGCGCCAGCCGTATCGGCTCGCCGCGCTGCGGCGACACGGGCCGGTCGTGCCCGCTTGACGCCCGGGCCAGCAGCGCGGGCGCCGCAAATAGCGCCATGGCGCCGCTTTTCAAGACCTTGCGGCGCAATTTATTCATGGCTTTTTCCTCTTGAAATGCGTTCAACACCGCTTAACTAGGCTCCATGCGGCGACAACTTCGATGAAGCCGCGCAGTTTATAGGAGCCAACCCACCATGATCTTCACGCCTGTTCTCCGCCGCAACGCCTTCGCTCCCCAAGCCGCCGATCTGGCCCTGCAGCGCTTCTTGCAAGGCACCCTGGGCAACGCGGCCCCTTCGCTCTCGTCGGTGCAGGTTCAGCGCGATGAAAAGGCCACGACCTTGCAGCTGGATGTGCCCGGCCTGTCCCGCGAGCAGCTGCAGCTGAGCATCGAAGGCGCCGTGGTCCGTCTGTCCAGCGTCGAGGGCGCGCCCCGCCAGGTGCAGCGTGCCTGGGAGCTGGACCATGAAATCGACACGGCCGCCAGCAGCGCCAAGCTGGAAAACGGCGTGCTCACGCTGTCCCTGGCCCGCCTGGAACCCCAGAGCAAGGCCACCATGCTGAGCATCCAGTAAGTCCGGTCACGGCCAGCGCGTTTGTGCACCCGGGCTGTCAACCATCCTTTCTTCCATCCTCTTGGCAAGGTGACAGCCCGTTTCCAGAGCCCGGCCCGCGCCGGGCTTTTTTTGCGCCCGCCGTGCAGGCCGGGCACGCGGCCCAGGACCATCAGGCCAGCGAATCGAGCGGCCAGCGCGGCTTGACGTCGAACGCGTAGTGCCTGTTCGCCATTTCGCGGCCTGCCTGCAGGCGCATGGCGGCGGCCATGGCGATCATGGCGCCGTTGTCGGTGCACAGGTGCAGCTCGGGGTAGTGCACGCGCAGCTTGCGCTTGGCACAGGCCGCATCCAGCTGGGCGCGCAGCAGACGGTTGGCGCCCACGCCGCCGGCCACGACCACGCGCTTCATGCCGGTCTGCTGCAGCGCCGCCAGCGTCTTCTTGACCAGCACCTCGACGATGGCCGCCTGCGTGCTGGCGGCCAGGTCGGCCTTGCGCGCCTCAAGGTCATCGCCCAGCTTCTTCGCCTGGGTCAGCACGGCCGTCTTCAGGCCGGCGAACGAGAAGTCCAGGTCGCCCGAATGCAGCAGCGGCCGGGGCAGCTTGAAGGCCTGCGCGTCCCCGCCCTCGGCCAGGCGCGAGAGCACGGGGCCGCCCGGATAGGGCAGGCCCATGAGCTTGGCCGATTTGTCGAAGGCCTCGCCGGCCGCGTCGTCGATGGTCTCGCCCAGGATGGCGTAGCTGCCCACGCCGTCCACGCGCATCAGCTGCGTGTGGCCGCCCGAGACCAGCAGGGCCACGAAGGGGAATTCGGGGGGATCGGCGCTCAGGAAGGGCGACAGCAGGTGGCCTTCCAGGTGGTGCACGCCCAGCACGGGCTTGTCCAGCGCCGCAGCCATGGCGCAGGCCACGCCCGCGCCCACCAGCAGCGCGCCGGCCAGGCCGGGGCCGCGCGTGAAGGCGATCACATCGACCTGGTCCAGCGTGCGGCCGGACTCGCCCAGCACGCTTTCGGTCAGCGGCAGCACGCGGCGGATGTGGTCGCGGCTGGCCAGCTCCGGCACCACGCCGCCATAGGCGCGGTGCATGTCGATCTGGCTGTGCAGCGCATGGGACAGCAGCCTGGGCACGCCCGTGCCATCGGGGGCCTCGACCAGGGCCACGCCGGTTTCATCGCAGGAGGATTCGATCCCCAGAATCAGCAAACTCATGGGACTGAAGTGTAGAACCTGCGGGCGCGGCGCACGGCCGCCCGCGTCAATGGCCCCTGGCCGGCGGGCAGTTGCGGGGCCGGCGGGCCGCTACAGGTTGTCCAGGTATGACGAGCGCGAGAACTGCACGGGCTCGATGCCGTCGGAGGTCCAGATTTCGCTGGCGATCAGCGCCTGGGCGTTCATGGGGCGAGCGAAGTAAAAGCCCTGCAGCTCGTCGCAGCCCAGCGTCTGAAGCACTTCGCGCTGCTGCTGGTCGGTCACGCCTTCGGCCACCACGCGCAGCTCCAGCGCATGGGCCAGGCGCACGATGGCATCGACCACGGCCCGCGCGTCGCTCTTGATGGCCACGTCCCGCACGAAGCTGCGGTCGATCTTGACCTCGTCGGCGCCCAGCTGGCGCAGCAGGGCCAGGCTGGAGTAGCCGGTGCCGAAGTCGTCGATGGAAATCTGCACGCCCATGCCCGTCAACTCGGCAATCACGGCCATGGTGGTCTTGTCGTCCTCCATGGCCACGGACTCGGTGATCTCGAAGACCAACTGCTCGGGCCGAATGCGGTGCCGCTCGATCGCTTCGCCGATGTACTGCGCCAGCCGCGTCTGAAAGAGCTGATAGCCCGAGATATTGATGGAGACGCGCATGAAGCGCCGCTGGCGCGTCCACTGGGCAGTCTGGCGGCAGGCCTCGTCGATGACCCAGTCGCCGATCTCGCTGATCAGGCCGAAGCGCTCGGCCAGCGGAATGAACACGCGGGGGCTGATGAGGCCGAATCGGGGATGGTTCCATCGAACCAGCGCCTCCACGCTGCGGATGCGGCCCGTGCGGGCATCAATCTTGGGCTGGTAGAACAGCACCAGCTGCTGGCTTGCGACGGCGCGGCGCAGGGCTTGCTGCAGGTCGAACTGCACGGCCACATCCTTGCGCATGCTTTCCTTGAAGATAGCGCAGGAATTCCCGCCGGCGCGCTTGGCCGTGTACATGGCGAGGTCGGCCGCCGCCATGAGCTTTTCCTTCTGGCCATGATCGGGATAGATGGCCACGCCGACGGAGCTGCCGATGGAGATGGACTTTCCCGGCAGATCGAAGGGCTGACCCAAAACCTTCTGCACCCGGCCGGCCATGGCCACGGCATCGTCCTCCGATGCCAGGCAGCCCAGCAGCAGCACGAACTCATCGCCCCCCACGCGCGCCAGCGTGTCCGACTTGCGCGTCATACGGTTCAGGCGCACGGCCACCTGGCACAGCAGCGCGTCACCTGCGGCATGGCCCTCCACGTCGTTGATGGGCTTGAATCCGTCCAGATCGATGTACAGCAGGCCCACGCGCACCGGCCCGCCGGGCCCTGGCTGCTCCACCGAGCTGTCGGCGCGCGCAATCGCCCGGCCAAGCCGGTACTCGAGCAGCGCCCGGTTGGCCGTGCCGGTCAGCGGGTCCCTGAAGGCGATGCGCTTGAGCTTCACATTGGCGCGCAGCAGCTTTTCATTGGTCTGCTGCAGCGATTGCGTCAGGCGCTGAGCCTTCTCGCGCAGGCGCACATGGACCACCAGCGAAACCAGCAGGAATATCAGAACGGGAATGGCGCCCCACAGGCCGAAAGCGCTCCACCCCGCGGCCCAGCTTCCCTGGCCATCGGATGGCGCCGATGCGGCCAGGAGCTCGCCCCCCGCCAGTGCCCGGCACTGCGCCAGGCCCAGCAGCAGCGCAGCCAGGGACGGGCCACGCCGGCGCACAACAGTCCGCCCCAACACCGCCTGGGTCATGAACCGCCAGCGCACGGGGGACATCCGATCTTCTCGTGATATTGCAAGCTCATGCTGATTCAGCCTCGCTGCCGCATTGCGCAGCCCGATCTTGTGGATGGCTATGCCATGGTTGTCGTGTGTGCCGGAAAGCCGGGCTTTTTCCTGCAGGGCGCCCGGCAAATACTCGACACATTCACGCGTCCAAATTTGTATCGACGATTCCAAAACGTTAGAAAAATTCTATCAAACCCTGCGCCTTGCTTCTACTTCTCCTTTTGCGCCACGGCAGGCCCGGCATGGGAATTGCATCAATGCAGGCAGACAGGACCCGTCCCCCATGAAAACCGCTCTCAACTTTCTTGTGGCCGCGCGCCAGTGCGAAATCGGCGAGCTGGAGCAACTGCAGCGCACCAGCGCACTGGTGGATCTGCTCAGCCGCCTCATCCATGCGCTGCAAAAGGAGCGCGGCCTGTCCAACGTCTTTCTGGCCAGCGCGGGCGCGCATGGCGGCGAGGCACGGCTGGCGCAGATGGCCGAGTGCGACCGGATTGCCGCGGCGGCGCTTGACGGCTTCGACGGGCTGGACATGCAGCCCGGCCAAACAGACTCCACGGGGCACCCCGGCCATGGCGCGCGGCTGTTCAGCCGCATCGCCCATGTGCTGCAGTGCTTGGACGCCCTGCCTGCGCTGCGCGAGCGCGTCGCCAGCCACGACCTGTCGCCGGAGGCGGCCACCGCCATCTACATCGAGCTGGTGGCAGGCCTGCTGGCCGTGGTGTTCGAGGCGGCCGACAGCGCACCCGAGCCCGGTATCTCGCGCCTGCTGGTGGCCTTGTTCAACTTCATGCAGGGCAAGGAATTCGCGGGCCAGGAGCGTGCCACGGGCGTGGCCGCCTTTGGTGCGGGCGTCAGCGATGCGCCGCGCCAGCAGCACTGGCTGCACCTGATCGCCTCGCAGGAGCGCTGCTTTCAGGTCTTTGCGGAGTTTGCGCCGCCCCATTCCCTGGCCCTGTGGCAAGAAAGCAGCGCGGCCGACGCCACGCTGGCCGTGATCGAACGCCTGCGCCGCGTGGGCTGCACGGCCGCGCCGGGCACTCCCCTGGCGCCAGAGATGGCCGAGCCCTGGTTCGACAGCTGCTCGCGGCGCATGGATGCGCTGCACACCGTCGAGGCCCGCCTGACGGCCGAGCTGCAGCAGCAGTGCCAGCGCTGCATTGTCGATGCGCGCGCCGCCCTGCAGACGCTGCTGCAGGCGCCGCAGGCAATGGAGATCACGCCCGTCTCCGCCACGCTGGCGCTGGGCGGGCTGCAGCCCCCGGCCGCGCGTCTGGGCCCGCAGCTGGACCGATCCGTGATGGACCTGGTGCAGGACCAGTCCCAGCGGCTGCAGGCCATGCAGGCCGAGCTGGAGACCGTGCGCGCCACGCTCACGGAACGCAAGCTGCTGGAGCGCGCCAAGGGCCTGTTGATGACACGGCGCCAGCTCAGCGAAGGCGAGGCCCACAAGCTGCTGCGCCAGACCGCCATGAACCAGAACCGCCGCCTGGCCGAAGTGGCGCAGGCCGTGCTTTCCATGGCCGATCTGCTGCCGCCCGCCCCATGAACCCGTGCCGCTGCGCGCCATGTTGCAGCGCAGCACCGACTTGGTGCAGTGTTGCGGCAAGTCGCGCACCAGAAGGTGGCCCGGCGCGGACGGCAAGGCAGGTGGAGTGCATGGTCCCCCTTGAACGCCGCCTGGCACGGTTTCTGCATTGACTCTGGCAAATCCCGGCCAAAGGCGGCCGGGAACCCGGTCTTGATTCAGGGCCCCAGGACAACGGCGTCACTCTCCCCGCGCAGCGCGGCCGGAGAGGACGCCGTTTTGCTTGGGACATGCCGGTTTGCAAGTGTTCCATTCCCGACGATCGAAGGAGTTCCGCCATGGCGTCCACGCCCCAGCCCACCACAGGCCCTCTCACCTCCGGCCCGGCACTGCCCCGGCGCGATTTTCTGCGCCAGGCCGGCACGCTGGCAGGCGGCGCGGCGCTCTACACCCAGCTGGGCCACCACGGCGCCTGGGCGGCAGGCTCGGATGCGCCCGAGAAAAAGGAAGTGCGCATCGGCTTCATTCCGCTGACCGATTGCGCCAGCGTGGTCATGGCCTCGGTGCTGGGGATCGACCAGAAGTACGGCGTCAGGATCATTCCCTCCAAGGAAGCGAGCTGGGCCAGCGTGCGCGACAAGCTGGCCAATGGCGAACTGGACTTTGCCCATGTGCTGTACGGCCTGGTCTACGGCATGCACCTGGGCGTGGGCGGCGCCAGGAAGGACATGGCCGTGCTGATGACGCTCAACCACAACGGCCAGGCCATCACGCTGTCCAAGAAGCTGGCCGACAAGGGCGCCGTCAACGGTGCAGGCCTGGCCAAGCTGATGGCCAGCGAAAAGCGCGAATACACCTTTGCCCAGACCTTTCCCACGGGCACGCATGCCATGTGGCTGTACTACTGGCTGGCGGCCAACGGCATCCACCCGCTCAAGGATGCCAAGGTCATCACCGTGCCGCCGCCGCAGATGGTGGCCAACATGCGCGTGGGCAACATGGACGGCTTCTGCGTGGGCGAGCCCTGGAACCACCGCGCCATCATGGACGGCATCGGCGTCACGGCCACCACCTCCCAGGCCATCTGGCAGGACCATCCCGAGAAGGTGCTGGGCACCACGGCCGAATTTGCCCGCCAGAACCCCAATACGGCACGCGCCGTGACGGCCGCCATCATCGAGGCCGGCCGCTGGATCGACGAGAGCCTGGCCAACAAGACCCGCATGGCCGACACCATTGCCGGCAAGGCCTATGTGAACACCGGCGTGGACGCCATCAACCAGCGCATCCTGGGCCGCTACCAGGACGGCATGGGCAAGACCTGGGACGACCCCCACCACATGAAGTTCTATGGCGACGGCAGCGTGGGCTATCCCTATCTGTCCGACGGCATGTGGTTCCTCACCCAGCACAAGCGCTGGGGCCTGCTCAAGGAGCACCCCGACTACCTGGGCGTGGCCCGCTCCATCAACCGCCTGGACATCTACCAGCAGGCCGCCACCGCCGCCAAGGCCCCGCTGCCCAAGGGCGAGATGCGCAGCAGCAAGCTGATGGACGGCACGGTCTGGGACGGCAAGGACCCGCGCAAGTACGCGGACAGCTTCGCCATCAAGGCCTGAGAGATCCCCTTTGAAGACCCATCCCACCGAGGAACACACCATGGTCAGCGCCGTCTTCCACTTCCCGGCAGAGTCCTCCACCGCCGCCGCCCCGCCTGCGCCGGTTTCCCCCACCGCTGCATCCCCGGTCCCGGCCATGCAGGCTGCACCGGCAACGCCCAGGACTCCCGCCCCTGCGCGCGACTGGGCGGCGCTGTCGCGCGCCTTCTGGCTGGCCGTGCTGCCGCCGCTGTGCGGCCTCGGCCTGCTCGTGGGCGTGTGGTCCCTGGTGGCCGCGGGCTCCGGCCAGAGCATTCCGGGGCCCCTGGCGACCTGGCAGCAGGCGGTGGAGATTTTCAGCGACCCGTTCTACCGCAACGGCCCCAATGACCAGGGCGTGGGCTGGAACGTGCTCGCTTCGCTGCAGCGCGTGGCCGTGGGCTTCGGCCTGGCGGCCCTGGTCGGCATTCCGGCCGGCTTCGTGATCGGGCGCTTCAACTTCCTGTCGCGCATGTTCAACCCGCTGATCAGCCTGCTGCGCCCGGTGTCGCCGCTGGCCTGGCTGCCCATAGGCCTGCTGGTCTTCAAGGGCGCCAACCCGGCGGCCATCTGGACCATCTTCATCTGCTCGATCTGGCCCATGCTCATCAACACCGCCGTGGGCGTGCAGCGCGTGCCCCAGGACTACATGAACGTGGCGCGCGTGCTCAACCTCAGCGAGTGGAAGATCGCCACCACCATCCTGTTCCCCGCCGTGCTGCCCTACATGCTGACCGGCGTGCGCCTGGCCGTGGGCACGGCCTGGCTGGTCATCGTCGCGGCCGAGATGCTCACCGGCGGTGTGGGCATCGGCTTCTGGGTCTGGGACGAGTGGAACAACCTCAACGTCAAGAACATCATCATCGCGATCTTCGTGATCGGCATCGTGGGCCTGCTGCTGGAGATGGCCCTGGTCAAGCTGGCAACGGCATTTACGTTCGAAGAGGTGAAGGCATGAATGCATCGTCCAAGTTCATCGAGATCCAGGGCGTGGAGCAGAGCTTCAAGACCGCCAAGGGCCTGTTTCCAGCACTGCGCAATATCGACCTGACCATTGCGCGGGGCGAATTCGTCTCGCTGATCGGCCACTCGGGCTGCGGCAAGTCCACCCTGCTGAACCTGATCGCGGGCCTGACCACGCCCACCACGGGCGTGCTGCTGTGCGCCAACAAGGAGATCAAGGGCCCCGGACCCGAGCGCGCCGTGGTCTTTCAGAACCACTCGCTGCTGCCCTGGCTGACCTGCGAGGGCAACATCCACCTGGCCGTGGAGCGCGTCTATGGCCGCACGGAAAGCCGCGCCCAGCTCAAGGCCCGCACCCTGGCCGCGCTGGAACTGGTGGGCCTGGCCCATGCCGCGCACAAGCGGCCCGGCGAGATATCGGGCGGCATGAAGCAGCGCGTGGGCATTGCGCGCGCGCTGTCGATGGAGCCGCAGGTGCTGCTGATGGACGAGCCCTTCGGCGCGCTCGATGCGCTCACGCGCGCCAAGCTGCAGGACGAGCTGCTGGAGATCGTGGCGCGCACGCAAAGCACCGTGGTCATGGTCACGCACGATGTGGACGAGGCCGTGCTGCTGTCCGACAAGATCGTGATGATGACCAACGGCCCGGCCGCCACCATCGGCGAGGTGCTGCAGGTCGGCCTGGCCCGCCCGCGCAACCGCGTGGCGCTGGCCGAGGACGACCTCTACCGCCAGTGCCGCAAGGCCGTGATCGATTTCCTCTACACACGCCAGGGGCATGTGGAAAAGGCGGCCTGAACCTTCGCAGGTCCTGCCGCCTTCGAGACCCTGCCCATGGCGGGCAGGCCGAGCCCCGGCTCAGTGCCGGCCCGAGATGTAGTGCTCCAGCTGCTCGATGATGAACTTCTGCTCGGAGATGATGTCCTTGACCAGGTCTCCGATGGAGATCAGGCCCAGCAGCTTGCCACCTTCGTCCACCACGGGCAGGTGGCGCAGCCGGTTCTCGGTCATCACCGCCATGCACTCCTGCGTGGTCTGGGTGGGGCCGACGAACAGCACGTCGCGCGTCATCACGTCGCGCACCAGGGTGGCGCCGGAGGTGCGCCCCAGCAGCGCGATCTTGCGCGCGTAGTCGCGCTCGGTGACGATGCCGGCGATCTCGCTGCCCTCCATCACGAGCAGGGCGCCAATGCCCTTGTCGGCCATGAGCCGCAGCGCGTCGAGCACGGAATCGGTAGGCGCGATGCTGTACACCGCGCTGGTGGCCTTGGACTTGAGAATGTCTGCAACTGCTGTCATGGGTGCCTTTCAGTCGTTCGCCAATTCGGTTCTAGTGTCATCCGAACTGCGCCCAAAAAGCAACAGGGCCAGCGCGTGTATGCACACGCACCGGCCCTGCCCGATTCAGTGAATGCGGCCCTTCAGCGGCGGCCGCCCAGCAGGCTGCCACCAATCTTCATCAGATCGCTGAGACCTACCTGGCCGTCGCCATCCTGATCGAGCAGGCTGCCCAACAAACCACCACCCAGACCGCCCTGCTGCTGCGCCTGCGCATGCTCGCGGCCCAGCACCTGGCCCAGGCCGCCGGCATCCATGCCGCCTGCGCTCACGCGCTGTGCAAGAAAGGACATGACGATGGGGGCCAGCAGCTGCAGCAGCTGGGCCGCGCCGCCGCTGCCCAGGCCCGTGGCCTGGCCCAGTCCGTCCTGTGCGCGCTGCTGGTTGCCGCCCAGGATATGGCCCAGGATGGCTGCGCCGTCGAGCCCGCCGCCCGCATTGCCGCCTGCGCCTGCGCCGCCGCCCAGCAGCGAGCCCAGCAGGCCTCCCAGATCCAGCCCGCCGGCGCCACCGCTGGCCGCGCCGTGGTCGCGCTGCAGCGCGCCGAAGAGATTGGCCGCGCCCTGCGGATCGGCCGCATTGCGGCCCAGCGAGCCCAGCAGCACGGGAAGGGCCGCGCCCACGGCACTTTCGGTCTGAGCGGGGCTGGCGCCGATCTGGTCTGCCATCTGCTGCATGGGCGCGCCCTGCAGTTGGGCCATCAGTTCCGCGGCCAGGGAAGAGCTGGAGTTCATGGTCGTTCCTTCATCCGGTCGCCCGGTCAACACAAAGTCACATGGTAGCGCCGGCCGGCGCAGCGGGAATGACGGCGCAGCGCCCCAAGTGTCAACGATGTTTTCCAGCGCCCGGATCGCGCTCAGCCCGTGGTCAGCGCCGGCTGCGGCTGGGTGCGCGGCGGCCGCAGCGGCGGCAGCGGCGCCTGCGCCTTCATGGACCGGCGCAGCGCCACTGCGTCGGCCACGGCCGCCGGTGCCCGGGCCGTGGCGTCCAGCCGGAAGACCTGCACGGTCTCCGACACGGTCTGCGCCTGGGCCTGCAAGGCCATGGCCGATGCCGCGTTCTGCTCCACCAGCGCCGCGTTCTGCTGCGTGATGTTGTCCAGATGCGCCACGGCCGCGTTGACCTGCGAGATGCCGCTGAGCTGCTCGTTGGAGGCGCTGTGGATTTCGCCGATCAGCAGGTTCACGCGCCGCACCAGGTCCAGCGATTCGGTCATGGTTTTCTGCGCGACCTCGGTGCGCTGATTGCCATCCAGCACCTTGGCGGCGGAGTCGTCTATGAGTTCGCGGATCTCCTTGGCCGCTGCCTGCGTGCGCTGCGAGAGACTGCGCACTTCGGCCGCCACCACCGCAAAGCCCCGGCCCTGGTCGCCCGCGCGCGCGGCCTCCACGGCGGCGTTCAGCGCCAGGATGTTGGTCTGGAAGGCGATGGAGTCGATGAGCTGCGTGATCTCGCCGATGCGCCCCGACGCGGCCTGGATCTGCTTCATGGTGGCCGCCACGCCGTCGACGGCGCCGCTGCTGCGCTCGGCCACCTCGCTGGCCTGGGTGGCCAGGTCCGTGGCCTGGCGCGCCGACTCGGCCGTGTGCTTGACCGTGCCCGTGATCTCCTCCATCGAGGCCGCCGTCTGCTGCAGGTTGCCGGCCTGGGTTTCCGTGCGCGCGGACAGGTCCTGGTTGCCCTGCGCGATTTCCCGCGTGGAGATCTGCATCTTGTCGCTTTCCTCGCGCGCATCGCGCACGATGGACAGCAGGTTCACATTGAGCTGGCTCAGCGCCTTCTGCAGATCGCCCACCACGTCCTTGCGCGTGATGCGTATGGTCTGCGTCAGGTCGCCGGCCGCCAGGCGGTTGGCCTGCAGCACCATCTGCGCCAGCGGCGCCACGGTCAGCCGGTACGCCCAGGCCCCGGCCAGCCCCGTGAAGATGCAGACCGCCAGCCAGGCCAGCGCGGACCATGCATCCAGCGTGTGCCCTCCCGCCATCGCCGCGCCAAAGGCTGCCGCCACCACCAGGAAGAAGATCAGCACCAGCTTGCCTGCCAGGCCCAGGCTCAGCGCGCTGGCAAGGCGTCCGCGCAGGTTGTTGCGCACCAGATGGCCGGCGCGCAGCACGTGGACCTTGCGCCCTGCGTCCTTTTCGGCGCGCATGGTGGCGTAGAGGCGCTCGGCCGCATCCGTCTGCTCGCGCGTGGCCTCGGTGCGCACCGACATGTAGCCCGAGGGCCGGTCGCCTTCCATCAGCGGCGTGACATTGGCCATGACCCAGTAGAAGTCGCCGTTCTTGCGCCGGTTCTTCACGGGCGCCGACCAGGGCAGGCCGGCCGAGATGGTGGCCCACATGTCGCGGAAGGCTTCCTCGGGCATGTCGGGGTGGCGGATCATGTTGTGGGGCTGGCCCAGCAGTTCTTCGCGCTCGTAGCCGCTGACCTCGATGAACATCGGGTTGCAGTAGAGGATGCGCCCCTTCAGGTCCGTGGTGGACACCAGGGTCTGGCCCTTGGGAAATGCGTATTCACGCGTGCTGACTGGCAGATTCACTCTCATAGGCGTGGTCCCTTGAAGAAGAAAAATCCTTCACGTCATTGCGGCCCTGGCTTACTGCAGGACCCGGTGGCTTGTTGTACCCCGATTCGTCGCATTTGAAACAAATCGCCACAAAACCTCCATTCGATTCAGACATCTGATTGCGCGCTCTCGATAGCGGGCGCACCGCCTTGAGGCATGCGACGCACCACCATGGCTCGGCCGCCGGGCTGCAGCCCCGAGGACAGCGCCCGAGCAGGGCTGCGCGCCCTGGCATGCCGCTTGCTTCATCCCGTGCGTGGCCATTGCAGGCCATGGGGGCAAGGCGCAACGAGGTGCCGCTGCCCCAGGGACAAAGGCGTCAACCCGCGCGCAGGCAGCAGCCGCGCAGTGGGGATGACGCCTTTTTGCTTTTCGAACCGATGCGGGGGCGCAATGAAGAAACCCAGGCTGGTGATGGTGGGCAACGGCATGGCCGGCGTGCGCACGCTGGAAGAGCTGCTCAGGATCGCGCCCGACCTCTACGAGATCACCGTGTTCGGCGCCGAGCCGCACCCCAACTACAACCGCATCATGCTGTCGCCCGTGCTGGCGGGCGAGCAGCAGCTGGACGAAATCATCCTCAACGACTGGTCCTGGTATGCCCGGCACGGCATCACCTTGCATGCAGGCTGCCGCGTGCATGCGGTGGACCGGGCGCGCCGCGTGGTGCACGCCGTGGACACGGCCGGACAGCCGGTGAGCGCCGGGTACGACCGCCTGATCC
Source organism: Delftia sp. 11MD (assembly GCF_050907895.1). Taxonomy (NCBI): domain Bacteria; kingdom Pseudomonadati; phylum Pseudomonadota; class Betaproteobacteria; order Burkholderiales; family Comamonadaceae; genus Delftia; species Delftia sp. 11MD. Next base: position 4,706,906 of record NZ_CP194333.1, read on the forward strand.
TGGCCACGGGATCGCGCCCCTTCATGCTGCCCGTGCCCGGGCGCGAGCTGGAAGGCGTGCTGGGCTACCGCGACATTGCCGACACCCAGGCCATGATCGCGGCGGCCGCCAGCCACCGCCATGCCGTGGTCATCGGCGGCGGACTGCTGGGCCTGGAGGCCGCCAACGGCCTCATGAAGCGCGGCATGGAGGTCACCGTGGTGCATGCTGGCGAGCGCCTGCTGGACCGCCAGCTCGACGAGACCGCCGCCGCCTTGCTGCAGGCCTCGCTGGCCGAGCGCGGCATGCGCTTTCTGATGCAGGCCCAGACCCGCGCGCTGACGGGCGACGGCCAGGGCCGCGTGGCCTGCGTGCACCTGCAGGACGGGCGCGATGCGCCGGCCTCGCTCGTGGTCATGGCCGTGGGCATCCGGCCCGAGACCGCGCTGGCCGAGCAGATGCACCTGCACGTGCAGCGCGGCATCGTGGTCAGCGACACGCTGCAGACCGTGACCGACCCGCGCATCTATGCCGTGGGCGAATGCGCGGCGCACCGGGGCGTGGCCTACGGGCTGGTGGCGCCGCTGTTCGAGCAGGGCAAGGTGCTGGCCAACCACCTGGCCGAAATCGGCATCGGCCGCTATCCGGGCTCGCAGACCTCGGCCAAGCTCAAGGTCACGGGCATTCATCTGTTCAGCGCAGGCGACTTCCGCGGCGACGACGGCACGGAGGAAATCGTGCTCAGCGACCCCGGCGCGGGCGTGTACCGCAAGCTGGTGCTGCGCGGCGACAGACTGGTCGGCGCCTGCCTGTATGGCGACACCGAGGACGGCGGCTGGTACTTCCGCCTGTTGCGCGATGGCGTGGCAGTGCAGGAACTGCGCGACCGCCTCATGTTCGGCGAAAGTCAAGCCAGCCAGGCCAGCCAGGCCGACCCGGCCAGCGGCCCGTGACGGCGCCCGCCCCCGTGCCCTGCCCTTCCCTCATCCACCCCAGGCCCACCATGCAAGAAACCCGATCCACCTGCCCCTACTGCGGCACAGGCTGCGGCGTCATCATCGAAAGCGATGGCGCCCGCATCACGGGCGTGCGTGGCGACCCGGCGCATCCGGCCAACCACGGCCGCCTGTGCACCAAGGGCAGCACGCTGCATCTGACGGCCTCGCCCGCCCTGGCGCGGCAGACCCGGCTGCTGCAGCCCGCCCTGCGCACCACGCGCGGGGCGGCGCCCCGGGACATCAGCTGGGATGCCGCGCTGGACCTGGCAGCCGGCAGGCTGGCCTCCATCGTGCAGGAGCACGGCCCCGACGCCGTGGGCCTGTATGTGAGCGGCCAGTTGCTGACCGAGGACTACTACGTCTTCAACAAGCTGGCCAAGGGCCTGATCGGCACCAACAACATCGACACCAATTCGCGCCTGTGCATGAGCAGCGCCGTGGCGGGCTACAAGGCCACGCTGGGCGCCGACGCGCCGCCGGCCTGCTACGAGGACGTGGACCATGCGGACTGCCTGTTCATCGTGGGCAGCAACGCGGCATGGGCCCATCCCGTGCTCACGCGGCGCATAGAGCAGGCGCGTGCTGCGCGGCCGCAGATGAAGATCATCGTGGCCGACCCACGCCGCACCGACACGGCCGGCATGGCCGACCTCTTCCTGCCGCTGCGCCCCGGCAGCGACACACTGCTGTTCCACGGCATGCTGCACATCATGGAGCTGGAAGGCTGGCTGGACCGGGCCTACATCGCGCGCCACACCAGCGGCTTTGCCGACCTGCAGGCCCTGGTGCGGGAGGCCACGCCCGAGCGCGTGAGCGAGGTCTGCGGCCTGCCCCGCCACGACCTTTTCCAGGCCGCGCAGTGGTTCGCGCTGGGAGGAGATGCGCGGGACGGCGCCGCCCGTGGCGCAACGCTCAGCCTGTACTGCCAGGGCCTGAACCAGAGCAGCAACGGCACGGCCAAGAACGCCGCGCTGATCGGCCTGCACCTGGCCACGGGCCAGATCGGGCGCGCAGGCGCAGGGCCGTTCTCGCTCACGGGCCAGCCCAATGCCATGGGCGGGCGCGAGGTGGGCGGGCTGGCCAATCTGCTGTCGGCCCACCGCGACCTGGCCAACCCCGCCCACCGCGCCGAAGTGGCCGCCCTGTGGGGCGTGGACGCCGTGCCGCCCCGCCCTGGCAAGACCGCCGTGGAGATGTTCGAGGCCGCCGCCGAGGGCGAGATCCGCGCGCTGTGGATAGCCTGCACCAACCCCGCGCAAAGCATGCCCGACCAGGCCCTGGTGCGGCGCGCACTGCAGCGGGCCGAATTCGTCATCGTGCAGGAGGCCTTCGCCACCACCGCCACCTGCGCCTACGCCGACCTGCTGCTGCCCGCCACCACCTGGGGCGAGAAGATCGGCACGGTGACCAACAGCGAAAGGCGCATCTCGCGCGTACGCCCCGCCGTGGCCGCACCGGGCGCCGCGCGCCATGACTGGCACATCGCCGTGGACTGCGCGCGGCGCATGGAAACGCGGCTGCGCCCGGGCCGGCCCAGCCTCTTCCCCTACGACACCGAGGACGCCGCCGCAGGCGCCGAAGCCATCTGGAACGAGCACCGCGAAAGCACGCGCGGGCGTGACCTGGACATCACCGGCCTGTCCTGGGATCTGCTGGACGCGCAAGGCCCCCAGCAATGGCCGCTGCCCGAAGGCGCAGCCCTGGGCCGCGCACGGCTCTACGAAGACGGCCGCTTTCCCACGCCCGATGGACGCGCCCGCTTTGCCCTGCTGCCCTGGCAGCCGCTGGCCGAGTCGCCCGATGCGAGCTACCCCTTCAGCCTGACCACGGGCCGGCTGCGCGACCAGTGGCACGGCATGAGCCGCACGGGCCAGTTGGGACGACTGTTCGGCCAGGCTGCCGAGCCCAGTGTGCAGATGCATCCGCAGGACATGGCCGAGCGCGGCCTGCGCGCGGGCGACCTGGTGCAGGTGAGCAGCCGCCGCGGTGCCCTGCTGGTGCCGGTGCAGCCCGATGCCACGCTCGCGCCCTCCCAGCTCTTCATGGCCATGCACTGGGGCGGCGAGTACCTGGGCGGCACGGCCACGGGGGGCCTCAACGCACTGACCACGCCGGCCTTCTGCCCCGCATCCAAGCAGCCTGAACTCAAGCACACGGCCGTCAAGCTGCAAAAGGCCGCTCTGCCATGGACCCTGCTGGCCATGGCCTGGCTGCCCGAGGACCGCGTGCTGGCCGTGCGCGAGCAGCTGTCCGCCCTCATGCCGCACTTCGGCTTTGCCAGCTGCGTGCCTTTCGGCAATGCCGTGCCGCTGCAGGACGCCGCCCACGCCCGCCACGGAGTGCTGCTGCGCGCCGCCGCGCATGAGGCGCCCGACGACGCCCTCATCGCGCAGATCGAGTCCCTGCTGGGCCTGGATGCCGCCGACACCCTGCGCTACAGCGACCGCCGCCGCCAGCACAGCCGTGCGCTGCGGCTGGACCGCACCAGCCTGTCCACCACGGTCGAAGCCTTGCTGCTGGCCGGAGACACGCGCGCCGGCAGCTGGCTGGGCACCCTGCTGAAGGACCAGTTGCCGGCCCAGGACTATGGGCGCCTGCTGCTCATGTCCTCGGCCTCGGCACCGCTGCCCCTGGCGCAGCGCACGCGCCAGGTCTGCGCGTGCTTCGACGTGGACGAGGCCGCCATCGAAGGCGTGCTTGCGCGCTGCGAGGGCAGCGACGATGCCCGCCTGGCCGCTTTGCAAGGCCAATTGCGCTGCGGCACCAACTGCGGCTCCTGCCTGCCTGAACTCAAGCGCCTGGTGCGCCACATCCCCGTTGCGCCCAGCCCGCAGGCGGCATGAAAGAGGCCATGGAACGACAGGTTTGCATATATAGCGAAAAGTAATGAAACCTGCGGGAAAATATGCGCCCACAGGATTCCACCCACGATCACCACGCCATGGGCATCAGCCAATACATCAAGGAAATAGGCCGCGGCGCACGCGGAGCCAAGGCGCTGGAGCGCGCGCAGGCCGCCGACCTGTTCGGCCAGGTGCTGGACGGGGGCGTCACCGATCTGGAGATCGGCGCCTTCTGCATCGCCATGCGCATCAAGGGCGAGACGGTCGAGGAGATGAGCGGCTTCCTGGATGCCGTGCATGCGCGCGCCGCGCGCTTTCCCGCATCGGCCCATGGCCGCCCCGTGATCGTGCTGCCCAGCTACAACGGCGCGCGCCGTTTGCCCGTGCTCACGCCCCTGCTGGCCCTGCTGCTGGCGCGCGAAGGCCTGCCCGTGCTGCTGCACGGCATGCGCACCGAGGCGCGGCGCATCCTGGCCAGCGATGTGCTGCAGGCGCTGGGCATTGCGCCGCTGCAGGCACCCCAGGCACTCGATGGCGGCCAGGTGGCCCATCTGCATACCGAACACCTGCATCCGGCGCTGGCCCGGCTGCTGTCCGTGCGCGAGGTCATCGGCCTGCGCAATCCGGGCCACAGCGTGGTCAAGCTGCTGGCGCCCTGCGACGGCCCGTCCTTGCTGGTGACGGCCTACACCCATCCCGAGTACCTGCCCATGCTGCACGGCACCTTCGGGACGCTGGGCATGAATGTGCTGCTCTCGCGCGGGCTGGAGGGCGAGGTCGCGGCCGACCCGCGCCGGCTGCCGCGCTACGACGGATTCGTCGCAGGCGCCCACCAGCTGCTGGCCGAGCAGCAAAGCGGCACGGCCTCCGAAATCCCGGGCCTGCCCGCCGAGATCGACGTGGACACCACGGCGCGCTACACCGAGGACGTGCTTGCGGGCCGCCTGCCCGTGCCGCCGGCGCTCACGCGCCAGGTGGAACACATCGTCCACCTTGCCGATCAGATTCGCTGAACACCCCAGAAAAACGGAGCCCCGCCATGACGACCCCGTCCCACACCCCCGCAAACACCGCCCGGCGCGGCAGCTGCACCCTGGTCGGCGCCGGCCCCGGCGACCCGGAGCTGCTGACCATCAAGGCCCTCAAGGCCATACAGGCGGCCACCGTGCTGCTGGTCGATGACCTGGTCAGCGATGCCATCGTGGCCCATGCCTCGCCCACGGCGCGCATCGTCTACGTGGGCAAGCGCGGCGGCTGCAAGAGCACGCCCCAGGCCTTCATCGAAAAGCTCATGCTGTCCGCCGTGCAGGATGGCGAGACGGTGGTGCGCCTCAAGGGCGGCGACCCCTTCATCTTCGGGCGCGGCGGCGAAGAGGTGGAGCATCTGCGCGAGGCCGGCATCGAGGTCCAGGTCGTCAACGGCATCACGGCCGGCCTGGCCGGGCTCACCAGCCTGGGCGCGCCGCTCACGCACCGCGACCGGGCGCACGGCGTGGTCTTCATCACCGGCCACGCCAAGCCCGGCGACAGCGGCACGGACTGGCGCCAGCTGGCCGCCACCGCGCGCGATGCCCGGCTCACCCTGGTGATCTACATGGGCGTGAGCAGCGTGGAACACATCCGCGCCGAGCTGCTGCACGGCCTGCCCGCCGCCACGCCCGTGGCCGTGATCCAGCACGCCAGCCTGCCGCAGCAGCGCCATGCACTGGCCACGCTGGACACGCTCGTGCAATGCATTGCCGACACCGGCCTGGGCAGCCCCAGCGTCATCGTCGTTGGAGATGTGGTCCATGGCATTCGGGCAATGGCCGAACCCCAGGAGCAGCCCAACCCTGCCGTTGCTGCCGCCTGAGTGCCGAGCTGCAACAAAGAAAAAATCTATCGATAGATAAAATCATTAGTTTTCATTAAAAATCTCCTGTTGGTTGCCGAAAACAGCGTCTAGACCGTTTTCGCAGGCCGTCAGCTGCGCCGGACGGCGGCAGCGCCACCGGGGGATTCAATGAAAACATCAAGCCGTACTCTCACTTCCACAGCGATGCAGGCATGGTGGCCGGCATGCCGACACCTGGCGGCCCAACTGCTGGCCGGCTGCGCACTTGGCATGGCCATGCCCATGCCCGGCCTGGCCAGCGGCGCCGACATGGTGCTGGCCACGCGCGTCACGGCAGGCGCCAAGCCCTGGCTCACGCCTGCGCACCACCAATGGCTGCAGGCGCGCGGGCCGCTGACGCTGGGCATTTCCACGCCGGACCATCCGCCGCTGGGCATGATCGATGGCGATCGCTTCCAGGGCATCACGGCCGACCACCTGGGCCTGCTTTTTCCCACGCCCGTGCGCTTCAAGTCCTATGGATCGCGTGCGGCCGTGCTCGATGCGCTGCGCCGCGGCGAGATCGACCTGGCCTGCGGCGGCACCGAGCTGGAAGCCGAACGCGCCGACCTGGCCCTGAGCGTGCCCTACCTGCCCAGCCAGCCCGTGCTGGTCTCCCCGTCGAATGCTCCCTTCGACGCCCGGCGCCGGGGTGCGCGGCTGGCCATGACGCCCGACCAGCTGCTGCGCTCCCAGGTGGCTGCCGCCTACCCCCTCAGCGAGCTGCTGACCTATGAAACACCCCGCCGCGCGCTGGAGGCGCTGAGCCTGGGCGAGATCGACGGCTTCGTCGGCGACACGGTCACGGTGCACTACCTGATCCAGGCCAACTACCTGCTCAACCTGCGCGTGCAGGGCTTTGCGCCCATAGAAAGCCGTGGCTTCGGCATGCTGGTGAGGCATGGCGATGCACAGCTGAAGGCCTACCTGGACCAGGCCCTGCCCAGCATCACCGTGCAGCACGGCGACGACATCCTGCGCAGCTGGAGTGGAAGCCGCCGCCCGCTGCTGGGCGGCGACCGCGTGGCGCTGACGCCCTCGGAAAAGCAGTGGCTGGATGCCCATCCGCGCATTCCCGTGGTCCTCAACGGCTCGCTGGGTCCGCTGGGACAGCTCGATGCCGACCGCCAGGCCCAAGGCATCGGCCCCGACTACCTGGACCTGATCAGCCGCCGCGCCGGCCTGCAGTTCGAGTACATCGCCGCGCGCAACTATTCCGAACTCGAAACCATGCTGGGCTCCGGCAAGGCCCTGCTCACCCCGGCGTACACCTCGCCGCCCACGGCCTCGCCCGATATCAGGCTGCTGCCGCCCTATCTGCGCAGCACGGTCGTGGTGATGGCCCGGCCCGAGGCCAACGCAGGCACCCCGCGCGACAAGCCCATACACCACCTCCAGCGACTGGAGGGCAAGCGCGTGGCCATGGTGGCGGGCTTCTTTCTCGAAAGCACGGTGCGCAGGGAACATCCGAGCATACGGCTGCAGCTGTATGCCGACCTGACCCAGGCCCTGGCCAGCGTGGCGGCCAATGACAGCGATGCCTTCGTGGGCAACGACTACGCGGCGCGCTATGCCAACGCCCAGCAATTGGGCAGCCGGCTGCAGCTCACCGGCATCCTGGACGACTACACCCGCCCCATCAGCCTGGCCGTGCACGCCGCCGAACCTGAACTGCTGGGCATCCTGGAAAAGGCCCAGCTGTCCATCGCACCCGAAGAGGTGGCCGAAATCGTCCACCACTGGGCGCCGCACCATAACGGCAACGGCGCGAGCTTCTGGCGCGAGCACCGCCAGCGCCTGCTGCTGGCCGGGGCGCTGGCCCTGGTCACGGTCATCTCCCTGGTCTGGGGCTTTTACCTGAGCCGCCAGATGCGCAGGACACGCCGGGCCGAGCGGCGCGCCGAGGCCGCCAACCAGGCCAAGAGCCTGTTTCTGTCCACCACCAGCCACGAGATACGCACGCCGCTGAGCGCCGTCATCGGCTTGCTGGAACTGGCGCAGGACCGGGAAAAGCTCGGCCTGCCCCACCGCGATATGCTGGCCTCCGCCCACAAGGCCGCCCAGGGCATGCTGCTGTTGCTGGGCAATGTGCTGGATCTGCACCGCATCGAGTCGGGCCATATCGACTCCACGCTCCAGCCCGTGGCACTGCGCCCGCTGATCGAAGACATGGCCCCGCTGCTGCAAGGCCTGGCCCACGGCAAGCGGCTGTCGCTGCGCACCGAAGTGGGCAGCGGCGTGGATCACAGCGTGACGGCCGACCCGCTTCACCTCAAGCAGGTGCTGTTCAACCTGCTCAGCAATGCCATCAAGTTCACCGAGCGCGGCAGCGTCACCCTGCGCGCGCATGGCGCCAGCCGGCATGACCGCCTGCTGCTGCAGATGGAGGTCGAGGACACGGGCATCGGCATTGCGCCGCAGGACCAGGCCCGGCTGTTCCAGCCCTTCTCGCAGGTGGAAGGCGCCCACCAGGACAAGGCCTTTGGCAGCGGCCTGGGCCTGAGCATCACGCGGCGCCTGCTGGAGCACATGGGGGGAACCATCACGGTGGACAGCGCACCGGGCCGAGGCTCGCGCTTCACGGTCAGGCTGAGCCTGCCACTGGTGGAGCCGGACCATCGCATGCAGGCCGACGTCACGCCCGCGTCAGAGGGAATATTGCCCCTGGTCCTGCCCGCCTCGGTGGCGCTGCAAGGAAAGCCCCAGGCCAGTGCCGAGCCCCTGCCCGCATCACAGCCCGGGTCCGGGTCCGGGTCCGGGTCCGACCTCAGAATCCTGGCCGTGGAAGACTATCTGTTCAACCGCGAGCTGCTCAAGAGCCAGCTGGCCGCGCTGGGCCACGGCATCTGCCTGGCCGGCGATGGACAGGAAGCCTGGGCACGCTGCCTGGTCGAGTCCTTCGATCTCATCATCACCGATGGACGCATGCCGCTCATGGACGGCTTCGAGTTCATCCGGCGCCTGCGCCAGCGCGAGGCCGAAAACCAGCTGCGCCGCTGCCGCGTGATCGCACTGACCGCCAGCCCCGAAGCCTCCGAAGCGCTGCGCTACCTGCAGGCCGGCGCCGACGAGGTGCTGTCCAAGCCGGCTGCCATGGAAGACCTCAGGCGCGTCATCGAACAGGTGCGGAACGAGCTGCAGGGCGGCACGCCCGGCACCTGGCATCCGCCGCCCGCCGCGCCCTCCACGCTCAGCCCGGCCTGACCGTGCTGCTGGCCGTCACGCGGCTTTGCTCGAAGCGCTGGGCCAGCTCGCGGCGCAGGTCCTTGCGGATCAGCGCAGCCTGCCAGCGGCGCCTTTCCTCGTCGTTGGACGGCACCAGCGTCGGCACGGCGGCCGGCTGCTTGTTCTCGTCCACGGCCACCATGGTGAAAAAGCAGCTGTTCACATGGCGCACCACCTGGGTGCGGATGTCCTCGGCCACCACCTTGATGCCGATCTCCATCGACGACTTGCCCGTGTGGTTGACGCTGGCCAGGAAGGTCACCAGCTCGCCCACGTGGATGGGCTGCAGGAACATCACCTGGTCCACGCTCAGCGTGACCACATAACGGCCCGCGTAGCGGCTGGCGCAGGCATAGGCCACCTGGTCGAGCTGCTTGAGAACGGCGCCGCCATGGACGTTGCCCGAAAAGTTCGCCATGTCGGGCGACATGAGCACAGTCATGCTCAGCTGGTGCGATGGGAAATTCATCACGGGATTCTAGGAAAAAGCGCCATTGCGCGAGAATGGGCGCCCTTTTGCCCCCCGAGTGACGTTTTTGTGACCTCTTCCCTCTCTTTCGACGCCATCGTCATCGGCGCCGGCGCGGCCGGTCTGTTCTGCGCGGCCCAGGCCGGACAGCGTGGCCTGTCGGTGCTGCTCCTGGACCACGCGGAGAAGGTGGCAGAGAAGATCCGCATCTCGGGCGGTGGCCGCTGCAACTTCACCAACCGCGACCTGGACGTGCGCGCGCCCCACAAGCACTTCGTGGGCGGCAACCCGCAGTTCTGCCGCTCGGCCCTGTCGCGCTACACGCCGGCCGACTTCATTGCGCTCATGGACAGGCACGGCATCGCCCACCATGAAAAGCACAAGGGCCAGCTGTTTGCCGACCGCTCGGCCGAAGACATCATCGCCATGCTGCTGGCCGAATGCCAGGCCGGCGGCGTGCAGCGCTGGCAGCCCTGCAAGGTCGATTCCGTGGCGCACTCGGACGGCCAATACCGCCTGCAGACCAGCCGGGGCGCCGTGCAGGCGCCCAGCCTGGTCATCGCCACGGGCGGCCTGTCCATCCCCAAGATCGGCGCCACCGACTTCGGCTACCGCCTGGCCCAGCAATTCGGCCTGCCCCTGGTCGAACGCACGCCGGGCCTGGTGCCGCTGACCTTCGATGGCGACGCCTGGGCCCCCTACGCCCAGCTCGCGGGCCTGGCCCTGCCCGTGGAGATCAGCACCAGGATCAGTGACCCCCACGCTCCGCCGCTCCGCGGGTCGCTGCCCCCCGAGGGGGCCGCTTCTGCCTTGGGGCGGCCCGGCGGCAAAAGGAAAGAACGCATGGCCTTCATGGAAGACCTGCTGTTCACGCACCGGGGCCTGTCGGGCCCGGCCGTGCTGCAGATCTCGAGCTACTGGAAGCCCGGCACGCCCCTGAGCATCAACCTCGCGCCCGAGGTGGACCTGCAGGGCGAGCTGCTCAGGGCCAAGTCGCGCTCGCGCAAGCTCATCGCCAATGAACTGGCGCAGTGGCTGCCCTCGCGACTGGCCGATGCCTGGGTGCAGCAGGATGCTGCCTGGCAGCGCCCCATCGCCGAAGCCTCCGACAAGGCCCTGAACCAGCTGGCCGAGCGCCTGTCACGCTGGGAGATCGTGCCCACGGGCACGGAAGGCTACAAGAAGGCGGAAGTGACGCTGGGCGGCGTGGACACGCGGGCGCTCTCGCAGCAGACCATGGAATGCAAGACCCAGCCGGGCCTGTACTGCATTGGCGAAGTGGTGGATATCACCGGCTGGCTCGGCGGATACAACTTCCAATGGGCCTGGGCCAGTGGGCACGCCTGTGCGCAGGCCTTGCCTTCTGCCTGATTTGTCAGACCGCTTTCGTCTCGCGTATAATCGCCCGCTTTGCTGGCAATCGCCCCGTCGGCCAATACTAGTTAACTTTGGACGGGGACCAACCGCTGAACATGGCTCTCAGGCCCGATCTTCCCGGGAACCCGCTGTCAGCACAGATATCTGGAAATCTAGCTAATGACCACCATCCGCGTAAAAGAAAACGAGCCCTATGAAGTTGCCCTGCGCCGCTTCAAGCGCACCATCGAAAAGCTCGGCCTGCTGACCGACCTGCGCGCTCGCGAGTTCTACGAGAAGCCCACTGCCGAACGCAAGCGCAAGAAGGCTGCCGCCGTCAAGCGTCACTACAAGCGCGTTCGCAGCATGCAGCTGCCCAAGAAGCTGTACTGATCAGCCCTTGACCAGCCGGCTCTCGTCAGCCGCAAAACCCGCGCTCGGGACGCCAGGCGCGGGTTTTTTGTTTTTTGTTCCGTGTTTTCCGACGCCATCACCTCAGGAGAAAAGCCATGAGCCTCAAGGCCCAGATCACCGAAGACATGAAGACCGCCATGCGCGCCAAGGACAGCGAGCGCCTGGGCACCATCCGCCTGCTGCAGGCAGCGATGAAGCAAAAGGAAGTCGATGAGCGCATCGAGCTGGACGACGCCGCCGTCATCGCCATCGTGGACAAGCTGATCAAGCAGCGCAAGGACAGCATCGCCGCCTTCGAGGGCGCGGGCCGCCAGGACCTGGCCGACAAGGAAAAGGCCGAGATGGCCGTGCTGACCGCCTACCTGCCCGAGCGCATGTCGGCCGAGGAAGTGGCCACCGCCGTCAAGGCCATCGTGGCCGAACTGGGAGCATCCGGCCCCGGCGACATGGGCAAGGTCATGGGCGCGGTCAAGGCGCAACTGGCAGGCAAGGCCGACATGGGCCAGGTCTCCGCCGCAGTGAAGGCCGCCCTGGCAGGCTGATCCCCGGCCAGTCCGCTGCAGCAGCCGCCCCGCTCAGGGAGCGGCTGCCATCCACTCCTTCTTGAAGTGTTCCTGCAGGAACTCCACGCACACCCGCACCTTGGCCGACAGCTGCAGCCGCGTCGGATACACAGCCCAGACATTGGCCTCCTGCCGCCATTCGGGCAACACCTGCACCAGGCGCCCGGCCTGCAGATGGGCGCCCACATCCCATAGCGAGCGCAGCGCAATGCCGCGACCGTCCACGGCCCACTGCACCACCATCTCGCCGTTGTTGGCCGACAGCGGCCCCGTGACCTTCACCGCCTGCTCGGCCGCGCCCGCGCGCAGCCGCCACACGCCAAAGGCCTGGTCGCGCTCCTTGATGGCCAGGCAGTCATGGGCCGACAGCTCGGCCGGCGTGCGCGGCGTGCCACGGCGCGCCAGGTAGGCAGGCGCGGCGCACAGCACGCGGTGGTTGTCGGCCAGGCGCCGCGCAATCAGGTGGGGCGCGATCTCGTCGCCCACGCGCACATCCAGATCGAAGCCCTCGCCCGCCACATCCACCAGCCGGTCGAACACGTCCAGCCGCACCTGCAGCCCCGGATGGCGCTCCACCAGCCTGGAAAGCGCGGGCGCGATCACATGCCGCCCGAAACCGAAGCTGCTGCTCACGCGCAGCAGGCCGCGCGGCTCGCTGCGCGTGATGGCCACCTCCTGCATCAGCTGGTCCATGTCGTCGAGGATGCGCTGCGCCCAGTGGAAGACGCGCTCGCCCTCCTCGGTCACGGCCACGCGGCGCGTGGTGCGGTGCAGCAGCTTCACGCCCAGTTCTTCTTCCAGCAGGCGGATGCGCTTGCTCACATAGGCGGGCGAGGCCCCCAATTCCTCGGCCGCAGCGGCAAAGCCGGATTTGCGGGCCACCACGGTGAAGACGCGCAGGTCTTCGGGAGACGGCTGTTTATTCACGATCTGTAAATAATGGAACCACAGTTGGCCGATTGTATTTAGCCCTGGCGCAGCCAACAATGCCATGCATGCGGCCTGGCTGTCAGCGGCGCCGCTTCATATCCATCCATTCGATCCAAGGACAGACACCATGCAAGACACATTCAAGATCGCCGTCATCGCCGGTGACGGCATTGGCAAGGAAGTCATGCCCGAAGGCCTGCGCGCCCTGGAAGCTGCCGCCAGCCGCTTTGCGATCAAGCTCGAATTCCACCATTTCGACTGGGCCCACTGCGACTACTACCTGGCCCACGGAAAAATGATGCCCGACGACTGGAAGGCGCAGCTGTCCGGCATGGATGCCATCTTCTTCGGCGCCGTGGGCTGGCCCGCCACCGTGCCCGACCATGTCTCGCTGTGGGGCTCGCTGCTCAAGTTCCGCCGCGAGTTCGACCAGTACATCAACCTGCGCCCCGTTCGCCTGTTCGAAGGCGTGCCCTGCCCGCTGGCCGGCCGCAAGCCCGGCGACATCGACTACTACGTGGTGCGCGAGAACACCGAGGGCGAGTACACCTCGCTGGGCGGCATCATGTACGAGGGCACGGACCGCGAGATCGTGATCCAGGAATCGGTCTACTCGCGCAAGGGCGCCGAGCGCCTGCTCAAGTACGCCTTCGACCTGGCCCAAAGCCGCGAGCGCAAGCACGTCACCCTGGCCACCAAGAGCAACGGCATCGCCATCAGCATGCCCTGGTGGGACCAGCGCGCCGAGGACGTGGCCAAGGCCTACCCGGAAGTCACGCTGGACAAGCAGCACATCGACATCCTGACCGCGCGCTTCGTGCTGCAGCCGGGCCGCTTCGACGTGGTCGCCGCCACCAACCTGTTCGGCGACATCCTCAGCGACCTGGGCCCGGCCACCACGGGCACCATCGGCCTGGCCCCCTCGGCCAACCTCAATCCCGACCGCAGCTTCCCCAGCCTGTTCGAGCCCGTGCACGGCTCGGCGCCCGACATCTACGGCAAGAACATCGCCAACCCCATCGCCATGGTCTGGTCGGCGGCGCTGATGCTGGACTTCCTGACCCACGGCCAGGGCGCAGGCCGCGCGGCGCACGACGCCATCGTCTCGGCCATCGAGGAAGTCATCAGGAGCGGCCCGCGCACGCCCGACCTGGGCGGCACGGCCAGCACCACCGAGGTGGGCCAGGCCATCGCCCGGCGCATCGCTGCCGCCTGAGGCGCCGCGCCGGGGTTCATGCCGCCCGGCAGCCCGGCCTACCGGCCCATGCGGCCCATGCGGCCCCTGCGCAGCCTGCCGGCCCCCATCCCGGCCGCCAGCAGGCTCAGCATGACCAGCGCCACGGTGTGCAGGGCCGGCACAGGCGTGGGCACCGGCGCCGCCACCACGGCCTGTGTGAAGCCCTGGCTCATCGGGGCGTAGACTGCATCCCCGCTGTAGTCGACCACAAGGCCGTGGGATCCGGCCGCCACGGGCAGCCGGACCGTGATGCTGGCGGCGCCGCCAACCAGGGGCGCCGACCCCAGCTGCGCCCCGTTGTACGAGACCGTGATGCTGCCCGAGGGGAGCGCCGCCGCCATCGCCCGCAGCGCCCCCCGTCGGTCCTGCGCCCCGGTCACGGCCGACACGCTGATGGTCACATCGTCGCCGGGCCGGGAAGGGTTGGGGGTGGAGGTGATCGCCAGGGTGGTTGTGGCCTGGGCGATCTGCACGCTTTGCTGCTGCCTTGCCGCCGCCTCGTAGTTCGCATCGCCGGCCTGGTCTGCCAGGATGCGGCAGGGTCCCGGCGCAATGAAGGAGACAGAACCGCCCGCGATGGTGCAATGGGCAGCCGTCGCCGCATCCACGGAGAACACCACCGCCTTGCCGGAAGCCCCGCCCGTTGCTGCCACGGCATAGGTATCGCCCACCTTGGCGGCCGCTGGCGCCACGGAAGTGAAGGCAATGGCCTGCGGGCCCTTGCCGATGCTCAGGGACAGGACTTGCCGGGCCGCAGGCAGATGGTTGGCATCCCCCTGCTGATCGGCGGCCAGCAGGCAGTTGTCCGTACCCGCCAGCCTGCTGGACACCTCGGCACCGCTGACGGAGCACGCCGCCGGCGTCAGGGAGCTGAACTGCACGGCCTGGGACGAGCCACCGCCGGCGGCGCTCAGAGCCACCCGTGCATCCACGACCAGGGGCGCCGGCATGCTCCAGACGATGTTCTGCGCAGCAGGCTGCACCGTCACCGGGTAAGCCACCTCGGGGGCGGGAGCATAGGTCGCGTCGCCGCCCTGCCGGGCCGTCATCGTGCAAGTGCCTGCGGAATGGAAGCTGAACACCCCTGCGGCATCGACGGTGCAAACCTCTGGCGCAGATGCGGAAAACGTCACGGCCAGGCCGGAGGTAGCCGTTGCAACGGGCGTGAATGTCGTGCCGAAGGTTTGCGCCGCCGGCTGCGCAAAGTCGATGCTCTGCTCCAGCCTGAGCGTGGTGAAGGGCACGCTGGCCACATCCGGCTGCACGCGGCCTGCGCCATCCCTGGCGATGAAGTGCAGCCTGTAGGCCGTATTCACCGCCAGCCCCCCGATATCGATATCGTGGACCACGCCTGCCGTCATGCCGACCGGGGAGCCGCCGGCCTGCAGCGTGGCGGCATCCGGCGCCGCGGCGGCCGCAGCAAGCACCTGCCAGTAGCCCGTGCCGTCCCGGTCCAGCGCCACGCGGGCCTTGGCCGTCACACCGCCCGCCTGCGGGTCGACGACGGGAGCCAGACTGAAGACCGGGCGGCCCAGCACATAGCCGGCAAACCCAGGGTTTTGCGCTGCATGCCACCCATCGGACAGGGATGACAGACCCGCCCAGACCGCATTGGCGGGGATGGACGATGCGTCCATGGCGAGCAGGGTCTGGATGCCATCGAGCGAATAGTGGAAAACAGTGCTGTCGATGGGGCGCGGGAGGGAGGACCCCTCGATCTGAAAGGAGCTGATCGTGGCCCAGGCTGCCGCTGCGGGAATTCCCATGGGATCGCTCGTCCGCAGGACCTGGCCCTGGTAGCTGTATGTGTAGTCCTCGTTCCAACTGTTGAGACCCCAGCCGTCATCCCAGTAGTTGGAAGGGGTGACCCAATCCGCAGTGGAGGGCGGCGAGCCGCCTTGCTGCACCACGCCGCCCACGCTGAACGTGTATTCGGTCACCATGGACGTATACCAAGCGTTGGACTGCGTCTGGTAGCCCGTCATGACCAGCCCCTGCGCCGGCGCGGCCACGGCCGCGACGCAATGCAGGCCGGCTCCGAATACCACCACCCACGGCATCATGGCCCTGGAAAATTCCGCCTGAAGGCAACTGCCTCGTTCTCTCACATGCACTCCCGTTTCAACTTGCTGTTCTTCTGGTCCGTGCCGGGGGTACCGGCAATGCAGGAGCCTAGCGGCCGCACCTGCCCGCGCCTTGACTGCGCGTTGCGCTTTTCTTGACAGTGCGTCCCGCCCCCTGCGCAACGCGGGCTGCCGCGCCACCGTCCGTTCATTTGCCACCAAACGCCTGCTGCCCCCGGCCCTGCAAAGCGGCGATACGCCGTCCAACCGGGCCGTCGTCTGGGCGCGGAGATGGCGGCATTGCCCCCGCCGCAGGCCCCTGGCCGGCGAACAGGGCAAGATGGCCGGCTGCGGCATTCGGGCCGCTCAGACACAGCACGGAATCTCCATGAAGCACTACGACTACATCGTCATCGGCGGCGGCAGCGGCGGCATTGCATCGGCCAACCGCGCCGCCATGCACGGGCGCCACTGCGCGCTGATCGAAGCCGGCGAGATCGGCGGCACCTGCGTCAACGTGGGCTGCGTGCCCAAGAAGGTCATGTGGCATGCGGCCCAGATCGGCGAGGCCATGCACCGCTACGGCCCCGACTACGGCTGGGATGCCACCGTCGAGGGCCTGGACTGGCAGCGCCTGCTGGACAGCCGCAGCGCCTACATCGACCGCATCCATGCCTCGTATGAAAGCGGCCTGGCACGCAACAAGGTCGAGCTGATCCAGGGCTTTGGCCGCTTCGTGGATGCGCGCACCGTGGAGGTGGGCGGCCAGCGGCTCAGTGCCGACCACATCCTCATCGCCACGGGCACGCGCCCGGCACGGCCCGACATACCTGGCGCCGAGCTGGGCATCGACTCCGACGGCTTCTTCGCCCTCAAGGCCCTGCCTGCGCGCACGGCCGTGGTGGGTGCCGGCTATATCGCCGTGGAGATTGCCGGCGTGCTGCACGCGCTGGGCTCGCAGACCCATCTGTTCCTGCGCCAGAACTCGGCACTGCGCGGATTCGATCCGCTGCTGAGCCAGACCCTGATGGAGATCATGGAGGCCGAAGGCCCCGCCGTGCACCGCCAGGCCACCCCGAAGGCCGTGGTCCGCAATGCCGACGGCAGCCTGGATCTGCAACTGCAGGACGGCAGCAGCCACACCGTGGACTGCGTGGTCTGGGCCGTGGGCCGCAGGCCCGACACCTCGGGCCTGAACCTGGAGGCCGCAGGCGTGGCGCTGCAGGACAGCGGCCACATCGCGGTGGACAAGTTCCAGGACACCAATGTGCCCGGCATCCACGCCGTGGGCGACATCACGGGCCGCATCGAACTCACGCCCGTGGCCGTGGCCGCAGGCCGGCGCCTGTCCGAGCGCCTGTTCAACGGCAAGACCGGCGAGCACCTGGACTACGACAACGTGCCGACCGTGGTCTTCAGCCACCCGCCCATCGGCACCGTGGGCCTGACCGAGCCGCAGGCGCGCGAGCGATTTGGCGACGATCAGGTCAAGATCTACCAGTCGGCCTTCACCGCCATGTACACGGCGGTCACGCGCCACCGCCAGCCCGCGCGCATGAAGCTGGTCTGCGTGGGCCCCGAGGAACGCATCGTGGGCATACACGGCATCGGCCTGGGGATGGACGAGATGCTGCAGGGCTTTGCCGTGGCGCTCAAGATGGGCGCCACCAAGCGCGACTTCGACGACACCGTGGCCATCCACCCCACGGCGGCAGAAGAGTTCGTGACCATGCGCTGAACGGCGCGCACCACCTGCCTCCGGCGGTTGACCACCGCCCTGGGCAGGGCACGCGCCGGGCGAGCGCGAAGCCGCCCAGGTTGGCGAAGGCATCGGGAATGGCCGGGAGCAGGCCGATCTGCGCCATGCTCCTGACGCCAGCCTCGCGGACGCTGGTGGCAGCCACAAGCTGCGCGCGATCCGCAGCCGGCTCCGCTCCTTCTCCTTTTCATTCCCCCGACATGGACCTCCTGCCCCTGCATGCCGCCGCTGCCTGCATGGCTGTGCGCTGACATTTCAGCTGCCTGCGGTGCATTGCCACCGTCCAGGGTCCTGCGTCGCCACGCTGGCCCCGGTGGAAACATCCGTCCACGGTTGGGATTTCAAGCGCCTACGCTCAAACACCCAATTCAATAGTCAAAAACAAATAAAGTATTTTCCCGATAGTCAAGTCAAATCGAAAAATTCACAATCCTTGTACGCGGGGAAAAAGAGGCATTGCTCCATGGAAAGCCTTGGTGTTTCTTTGTAGGCAATCCGACTTAATTCGAGTGCATACACCTTAATTTCCCGCATCAACCCAGCAGCCATGGGTCGAGAGCCGCGATCGGAGCCCAGGAGACATCCCATGCCCAGACTGCATTCGAAGACAGGGCATGGCGAGCCCGCGCCAGGCGGCATGCAGGCCAGCTTCTGGCCCCTGCGGCAAACGCAGGCGCTGGGCAGCAGGCTGAAAGCAGTGTTCGCGCTGGAGGCCTTCCACCGTGCGGGCAGCGGCGCCGGGAGCCGCTTGGCCGATGACGCCTTCTTGGCCCGCAGCGCCTATGGGGCTGAGCAGCGGCCGGGGCGCAACACCACACTCAACAAGGAGACAGATCCATGACAACCGATGTACTCGATACCTGGTCCCCGTTGACCGGGTCGCGCAACGCGGGCCACCCTCTGTCGGCGGACCGCATGATCTTGGGCGCGCCCACGGGCGGCTGAGGAGCAGGTCATGCACGAAGCCCCCCGCCCCACCCTCCCGCCCATCGGCTGCAACGGCCGTGGCGTGCAGCGCTCCTCGCGCCACCAGCCCATCGGCCTGCAGGAGCTGCCCATACGCGAGCAGTTCCGCCTCGTCAGCGAGACCGGCGTGTTCGACTGCTTCGACCGCCTGCCGCTGCGCCACCAGCTGGCCGACTACGAGTCGGCTATCGCCGAATTCAAGCTGCCCGTGCACACCGCCAGCTGGTTCTACCGCCTGGGCGAGGACGAGGTCCTGCTGGCCGGCAACCTTCGCATCTGCCGCGAGATCGGCGTGCGCTGCCACAACATCATGACCTTCAAGCACCACCGCGACGGCCATGTGCTGTCCGATGTGGAAATCGCCGAACACTATCTGCGGGTCTATGACGACGCCATGGGCCTGGGCGTGGAGCCCAGCTTCGCGCTGCATGTGAACACGTGGACCGAAGACTTCCTGCGCGTGCGCAGCGTGGCCGGGCGCGTGCAGGCACGCGGCGTGCCCTTTCACTTCACGCTGGACTACAGCCATGTGAACTTCAAGATCGGCAACCCGGCCGAGCTGGACCGGTCTGGCGTGCGCGGGCTGCTCGAGCGCGGCGAACTGGTGCTGGACCCGTTCGAGCCCGGCTCGCTGTGCGAACAATGGCTGGACATGGGCATCGTGCGCTGGGCCCAGCTGCGCGCGGCCGGCCCCAACCAGCCCCTGAACCTGTGGCACCGCGACGAGGACGGCAGCCCGGGCCGGGGCATCCAGTACCCCATGCTGCGGCCCGGACCCGGCGAATGGCATTCGCCCTGGCATGCCTACCTGCTGGAGCCCTCCAAAGAGGCCATCCGCAAGGTGCTGGCCTGCCACCATGCGCAGCCGCACAGCCCGCTGCGCTACCTCACCACCGAATTCATCAATCTCCCCGACTACGGCCTGGGCGCAGGCTATGACCTGCTGGAGCAGAACGTGGCGGCCGCGCGCTTCATGCGGCAAGCCTGGGACGAGATCTGCGCCCGCCCCGTACTCCGGGCCTCCTGCGAAGGTGCAGCATGAACCCCGCACAACACCCCCAAGGCCATGCCGTCATCATCGGCGCCGGACACGCCGGTGGCACCCTGGCCGCCCTGCTGCGCCAGTACGGCCACCCGGGCCCGATCACTGTGGTCGGCGGCGAGGACCTGCCGCCCTACCTGCGCCCGCCGCTGTCCAGGGCCTGGCTGCAGCAGGCCATGGGCCCGGACGAGCTGTTGCCGCGGCCCGCCGGCGCCTCTGCGGACCAGGCCATCGCCCTGCGCCCGGGCATGCGCGCCATGGCCATAGAGCCGGGCTCGCGGCAGGTGGCGCTGAACGACGGATCGGTGCTGCACTACGAACACCTGGTCATTGCCACAGGCTCCGCGCCGCGCTGGCTGGTCCTGCCCGGGGATGAGCGGCCTGGCATCACCTACCTGCGCACCATGGAAGACGCGCAGGCGCTGCGGAGCCATCTGCAGACCGCACGCTGCCTGGCCATCATCGGCGGCGGCTATGCGGGCCTCGAAATCGCTTCCACGGCCCGCAAGCTGGGCGTGCAGGTCCGGATCATCGAGCGCGAAGGCAGGCTGCTGACGCGCAGCGCCTCGCCGCAGATGGCTGCGCATCTGCTGCAGCTGCATGCAGGCCAGGGCGTGGAGGTGCATTTCAATGCAGCGGTCGCCGCCATCCAGGGAGACAGCCCCACCCGCATCACGGCCCTGTGGATGGCCGATGGCTCCCGACTGGAGTGCGATGCCGTGCTCATCGGCGTGGGCGCGGCGCCCTGCATGGAACTGGCGCAATCCCTCGGCCTGGACTGCGCCGACGGCATTGCCGTGGATGGCGAAGGCCGCACCGCCATGAACGGCATCTACGCCATAGGCGATGCCACGCGCCGCCCGCTGGCCGGCTACCCCGGGCTGCACCGGCTCGAAAGCGTGCCCAGCGCGCTCGAACAGGCCCGGCGCGCGGCCTGCGCCATCACGGGCAGCGAACTGCCCGCCCATGAAACGCCCTGGTTCTGGTCCGATCAGTACGACACCAGGCTGCAGATCGCCGGCCTGCCCGGCCAGGGCGACCAGACCGTGCTGCGCGGCAACCCGGCCAGCGGCAGGTTCGCCGTCCTGCACCTGCGCGGCGGCCAGCTGTGCGCCGCCGAATGCGTGAATTCGCCGGGCGAATTCATGGCTGCGCGCAAGGCCATCGCCGCCACGCACTGCGCCGACCCCGGTTTCCCAACGCTCCCCTCCAAAGCCCCACTCACGTCATGATCTCCATTGCCTTCATGGAGCACGGCGGCAGCGAGCATGCGGTGCAGGCCACGGAGGGACAGAGCCTCATGCCGAATGCGGCGGCGCCGGTGACGCAGCGCCAATGCAGCCGCAGCCGCAGCCGCAGGATCAGCGCGTTGCCAGGCTGCGCCCCACCGCCCGCAAACACTCCACCAGCAACCGCGTCGTCGCCGTCATCGGCTGGCCGCGCAGGGTGATCAGGCCCACGGGGGGCAGGTCGATGGGCACGGGCAGGTCCAGCACGGCGACCAGCCCCTGCTGCGCGAAATGCTCGGCCACGCCGCGCGCCATGAAGGCCACGGCGCCGCGCTGGTGCAGGAAGCTGATCTGCGACAGGAATGAGGCGGACTCGACCAGATCGGCCGGCGGATGCAGGCCGTGGGCGAAGAACTGCTGCTCCAGCTTCACGCGCAGCGATGCCCAGGGCGGGGGCATGACGCAGGGCATGTCGGCCAGCGCCTGCCAGCTCGCAGGCTGCGCCAGCAACGCATGGCCGGGGCGCACGACGGCGACCATGGGCTCGTCGTACAGGGCTTCGGTCTCCAGGTCGGGCGAGGCATAGCCGGGTTCGAGCCGGCCCACGAACAGGTCCAGCTCGCCCATGCGCAGCTTGGGCAGCAGCCGCGTGAGATCGCCCTCCTCGACCAGCACCGTGGTCTGGGCCGATCGCGCCTTCAACTGCTCGACGGCCCGGGCCAGCAGCATGGGCGTGGCCACGACCATGGCGCCCACGCTGGTGCGCCCGCGCGTGCCGCTGGCCTCGGCCGCCATTTCATCGCGCGTGCGTTCGAAGCCCACCAGCACCGAGCGCGCAAAGCGCACCATGCTGACCCCGGCCGCCGTGGGCTCGGTGCCGCGCGTGGAGCGCTCGAACAGCGTCATGTCCAGCATGCGCTCTATCTCGGCCAGGGTCTTGGAGACGGCGGGCTGGGTGACGGCCAGGAACTCGGCGGCGCGGCCCAGGTGGCGGAACTGGTCCAGCGCCACCAGCAGCTGCAGATGGCGCAGCTTGAGGTTGGAGCGCAGCACGCGGTCTATCTTGCTCATGGGGTCTTCATAGCTTTGAGGTTATGAAGCCAGTCTATCTTTTCATTGGATTGTCATGATCAGGCGCTGAACAATCGCGCCAGTCAGCCCAAGGCCCGGATCACAGGGCTGCAAAAAGCCAATACAGGAGACAAGCGATGAACACCCCACGCACACGCCATGCAAGCCGGCGCGAATTCGTGCTCGCCACCCTCGGCGCCAGCGCACTGGCCGCCACCGGACCTCTTTTCGCCCAGAGCTGGCCCGAACGCCCCATCACCTTCATCTGCCCCTGGCCTGCGGGCGGCACGGCCGACCAGTCCATGCGCGCGCTGTGCACCGTGGCCGGCAAGCTGCTGGGCCAGCCGATCGCGGTGGAGAACCGCGCGGGCGCCTCGGGAATGATCGGCGCCAAGGCGCTGGCCTCGGCCAAGGCGGACGGCTACACCATCGGCCAGATTCCCATCTCGGTCACGCGCTTTTCGCAACTGGGCAGCCTGCAGGCCGATCCGCGCAAGGACTACACCTACATCGCGCGCACCTCGGGCCAGACCTTCGGCATTGCCGTGCCCGCCCATTCGCCGTTCAAGACGCTCAAGGACTTCGTGGCCGCCGCCAAGGCGAGGCCCGGCCAGGTGACCTATGCCCATGCAGGCGTGGGCGGTGCCACGCATGTGGGCATGGAGGAGTTTGCGGGCGTGGCCGGCATACAGCTCAACCATGTGCCCTACAAGGGCGGCGCCGAGGCACTGCAGGGTGTGCTGGGCGGCCATGTGGATGCGCTGGCCGACTCCAGCTCCTGGGCCCCCCATGTGGAAGCCGGCAAGCTGCGCCTGCTGGCCACCTGGGGCGAGCAGCGCACGGCGCGCTTCAAGGACGTGCCCACGCTGCGCGAATGCGGCTACGACGTGGTGGTCGATGCGCCCAACGGCATCGGCGCGCCGCGTGGCCTGGAGCCGGCCGTGGCGGCCAGGCTGCGCGAGGCCTTCCGCGCCGCCGTGGCCAGCCCCGAGTTCAAGTCCGTGGCCGAGAAGCTGGATGCGCCGCTGCTGTACCTGGATGGCCCGGACTACGAGAAATACGTCAACACGGTCTACCAGAAGGAGACCGTGCTCATCGACAAGCTCAAGCTGCGCGAATTGATGAGGAGTTGACCCCCCCTGAGGCGCTTCGCGCCTTCCCCCAGGGGACGGCACCCTCACTGCGGGGCGGCGCGGCCGGCATAGGCCCTTGCTCGGTGCCCCTGGCTTGGGGCATGCCGCTTTCACATGCGTCTACCTGATGAAAGAACGCTCTCGTTTGACCTGGGGCTTGGCCCCTCCCGCAAATATCCGTCCATGAAAGCCCCGCATGTCCCGCACCGATAGCCCCCTGCTGCACCTGCATCCCAACGACAACGTGCTGGTCGCCAGGACCGCTCTGTCGCTGGGCCAGGAGATTCCCGAACTGGGCGTGCGCGCCCGCGCCCAGGTGCCTGCGGGCCACAAGATCGCCGCGCGCCGCATCGCAGAGGGCGAGCAGGTGAAGAAGTACGACACCGTGATCGGCGTGGCCACGCGTGAGCTGGAGGCCGGCGACTATGTGCACAGCCACAACCTGCGCATCGTGGACTACTACCGCGACCCGGCCTTCGGCGCCGATGTGCGGCCCGTGGACTATGTGCCCAAGGCGCAGCGCGCCAGCTTCCAGGGCTTTGTGCGCGCCGGCGGCGGCGTGGGCACGCGCAACTTCATCGGCATCCTGTCGTCGGTGAACTGCTCGGCCACGGTGATCAAGCGCATTGCCGCGCATTTCACGGCCGAGCGCATGGCGGCCTTCCCGAACGTGGACGGCGTGGTGGCCTTCGCCCAGACCAGCGGCTGCGGCATGTCTTCGCCCAGCGAGCATTTCGACGTGCTGCGCCGCACGCTGGCCGGCTATGCGCGCCACCCGAACCTGGCCGGCGTGCTCATCGTGGGCCTGGGCTGCGAGCGTAACCAGGTCGATGCCCTCGTGGAGTCGCAGGGCCTGTGCGAAGGCCGGCTCATGCGCACCCTGGTGATGCAGGAAGTGGGCGGCACGCGCGTGACCATAGAGGCAGGCATCCGCGCCATCGAAGAGATGCTGCCCGAAGCCGATGCCGCGCGGCGCAGCACGGTCAGCGCCAGCCACCTGAAGATCGGGCTGGAGTGCGGCGGCTCGGACGGGTTTTCGGGCATCTCGGCCAACCCGGCCCTGGGCGCGGCCATGGACATCCTGGTGCGCCACGGCGGCACGGCCATCCTGTCGGAAACGCCCGAGATCCATGGCGTGGAATTCATGCTCACGCGCCGCGCCATCACGCCTGCCGTGGGGCAGAAGCTGCTGGACCGCCTGGCCTGGTGGGAGCGCTACGCGGCCGGCCAGAACGCACAGTTCAACGGCGTGGTAGGCCACGGCAACCAGGCCGGCGGCCTGGCCAACATCTTCGAGAAATCGCTGGGCTCGGCCATGAAGGGTGGCACCACGCCGCTGCGCGCCGTCTACGAATATGCCGAGCCCATCACCGAGCCGGGCTTTGTGTTCATGGACTCGCCGGGCTACGACCCCGTGGCCTCCACGGGCCAGATTGCCAGCGGCGCGCACCTGATCTGCTTCACCACGGGGCGCGGCTCCATGTTCGGCAGCAAGCCCGCGCCCACCATCAAGCTGGCCAGCAACACGCCCATGTACCGGCGCCTGGAGGAAGACATGGACATCAACTGCGGCCTGATCGTGGACGGCGAATGCGGCGTGCCCGAGATGGGGCAGCGCATCTTCGCGCAGATCCTGCGCCACGCCAGCGGCGAGCCCACCAAGAGCGAGGCCCTGGGCCTGGGCGACCATGAGTTCGTGCCCTGGCACCTGGGCATCGTGAGCTGAGCCGCCCCTTACAACACCTGCATCCACCGATTCCATGCCACTGACCCTGACCCGCCCCGAGCTGCTGCGCAGCGCCAACTTCATCGCCGGCCAATGGACGACCGCGCCCGCCCCGCGCCTGGCCGTGACCGACCCCGCCACGGGCGCACTGATCACCGAGGTGCCCGACTCCGGCGCCGCCGAGGCCCGCGCCGCGCTGGACGCCGCGCATGCCGCCTTTCCCGCCTGGCGCAAGACGCCCGCCAAACAGCGCGCCGCCATCATCAAGCGCTGGAACGACCTGGTGCTGGCCCACCAGGACGACCTCGGCCGCCTCATCAGCCGCGAGCAGGGCAAGCCCCTGGCCGAGGGCAAGGGCGAGGTCGCCTACGCGGCCAGCTACATCGAATGGTTTGCCGAAGAGGCCACGCGCATGAACGGCGAGATCATTCCCGCGCCCGTGCCGGGCCGGCGCATGTTTGCGCTGCGCGAGCCCGTGGGCGTGGTGGCCGCCATCACGCCCTGGAACTTTCCGGCCGCCATGATCGCCCGCAAGATCGCGCCCGCGCTGGCCGCCGGCTGCACCGTGGTCTGCAAGCCCGCGGAAGACACGCCGCTGACCTCGCTGGCCCTGGTGCTGCTGGCCCAGGAGGCGGGCGTGCCGGCCGGCGTGCTCAACATCGTCACGGCCTCGCGCGAGAAGACGCCCGAGGTGGTGGATGTCTGGCTGGACGACGCGCGCGTGCGCAAGATCACCTTCACGGGCTCCACGCCCGTGGGCAAGCACCTGGCGCGGCGCAGCGCCGACACGCTCAAGAAGCTCTCGCTGGAGCTGGGCGGCAATGCGCCCTTCATCGTCTTCGAGGATGCCGACATCGATGCCGCCGTCGACGGCTTCATGGCCGCCAAGTTCCGCAATGGCGGCCAGACCTGCGTGTGCCCCAACCGCGTCTTCGTGCACCGCAGCGTGCACGACACGTTCGCACAGAAGCTGGCCGCGCGCGTGGCCGCGCTGCACGTGGGCCCGGCCAGCGACCCGGCCTCGCAGATCGGCCCCATGATCAACGCGCGCGCCGTGGAAAAGATCGAGCGCCATGTGCAGGACGCCGTGGCGCGCGGCGCCAGGGTGCTCACGGGCGGCAGGCGCCTGGATGCCCTGGGCGCCAACTACTACGCGCCCACCGTGCTCACGGGCGCCGATGCCTCCATGGCCTGCGCCTGCGAGGAAACCTTCGGCCCCGTGGCGCCGCTCACCGTCTTCGACAGCGAGGACGAGGTCATCGCCGCCGCCAACGACACGCCCTTCGGCCTGGCCGCCTACTTCTACAGCAATGACGCACGCCGCATCTGGCGCATGGCCGATGCGTTGGAGACCGGCATCGTCGGCATCAACGAAGGCGCGCTGGCCGCCGAGGCAGCGCCCTTCGGCGGCGTCAAGGAATCGGGCTACGGCCGCGAGGGCTCCACCCACGGCCTGGACGACTACCTGCACACCAAGTACGTGTGCCAGGGCCTGCTGGACTGAATCTTTCCCTCCACGAAATCACCGGACACCATGCCAGCCCATAACCCCTTCAAGACCGCCCTGGCCGCAGGCCAGCCTCGCATCGGCCTGTGGCTGTCCATGGCCGACCCCTACCTGGCCGAGGCGGCCGCCACCTGCGGCTATGACTGGCTGCTGATCGACGGCGAGCACGCGCCCAACGACGTGCGCAGCACCCTGGCCGCGCTGCAGGCCGTGGCCCCGCACCCGGCCCAGGCCGTGGTGCGCGTGGTCGAAGGCAGCACGGCCCTGATCAAGCAGATGCTGGACATAGGCGCCACCACCTTGCTCGTGCCCATGGTGGACACGGCCGAACAGGCGCGCGCCGTGGTGTCCGCCACGCGCTACCCGCCGCTGGGCGTGCGCGGCGTGGGCAGCGCCGTGGGCCGCGCATCGCAGTGGAGCGCACGCGGCGACTACCTGCAGGTGGCCGACGACGAGGTCTGCCTGCTGGTGCAAGCCGAGACCGTGACCGCGCTGCAGAACCTGCCGGTCATCTGCGCGGTGGACGGCGTGCACGGCGTCTTCATCGGCCCCGCCGACCTGGCCGCCTCCATGGGCCACCGCGGCAACCCGGGCCACCCCGAAGTGCAGGCCGCCATCGAGGGCGCGATGAAGACCATCATCGCCAGCGGCAAGGCGGCCGGCACCCTGACCTCGGACCCCGCCCTGGCCAGCCGCTACCTGGACCTGGGCTGCAGCTTCGTGGCCGTGGGCGTGGATGTGCTGCTGTTTGCGAATGCGGCGCGCAGGCTGCGGGGGCAGTTCGATGATTCGCCGGTGGCCGCGCCTGCAAAGCAGGCAGCTGCCGCCTATTGAATCAGCCAGCCACCAGCCAGGCCAGCAGCCCCGCCGCCGCTGCAGCGGCCGCCACACGCCGCGCGAACTGCGGCGCATAGGTCAGCAGCAGGCCCAGGGCCAGCGCGGCAAAGGTCAGCAGGCCCAGCCAGGCGGCCACGGCCACCGAGGCATTCCAGCGCAGCAGGCAGGGCGCCAGCGATAGGGCCAACAGCGCGTAGCCGGCCAGCCGCCAGGCCTTCAGGCGCGCGGGCGCCAGGCCTTCGGTGCCCAGTTGGTCCTGGTGCCGGTCCATGGAAGCGGCGACGACGGCAAAGCCTGCAAAGGCCAGGCAAAGGGTGGCAAGAATCATCATGACGCGCGCTCCAGCGTGGAGGCATGGCTGGCGGCGCGGGCTTGCGTGCGGGGGGCTGCAGCCGCTGCCGGCTTGCCGCGCAGCAGCCACCAGGCCACCACGCCGTGGATGGCGGCCAGGCCCAGCATCAGCAACTCGAAGCTGGCGATGCTCCACTGCCCGTTGGCCATGGTTTGCACCAGCGATGCGCCGCCCGTCAGCAGGTTGAGCAGGGGCAGCAGCGCATACAGCACGGCGGCCAGCGCCATCTGCTGCAGCCAGGCATTGCGGTGAGAGACCCGCAGCGGATGCAGCAGGCACAGCAGCCAGATCAGGAAGAAGCCGTTGATCTCCCAATCACTGCGCGCCTGCATGGGCACGGGCAGCAGGCGGTTGAGCCAGAAGAAGCCGGCCACGGCCACCGACAGGCCCGCGATGGAGCCCACGTTGAGCACCTCCACCAGACGGTGGCCGAAGGGCGTGCGGCCCAGCTTGCGGCGCTCGGGCATGCGCTTGACCACCCACAGCACCATGCCGGACGCGGCCATGAAGGTGCCGACCACGCCGCTGAGCAGCAGCAGCCAGCGCGTGGCGGGCTCTGCAAAGCGGCCCAGGTGCACGCCGGTGATCACGTTGCTGGTGGCGCGCACCCATGAGATGGCGGGCGCCTCGGCGCTGGCCTGCAACTGGCCGGTCACGCCGTCGAAGCGCAGGGTCTCGGACTGGCCGCGGTTGATGAGGCTCATGCCGCCGCCTTCGCGCAGCTCGACCACCGCGCGCGAGGTGCCGGGCGCGTTGACCGTGATGCTGCCCACGCCGTGCTCGGGCCAGCGGCGCGCGCCCTCGGCCAGCATGGGCGCGATATCGGCCAGCGCGGCGGCCTGGCGCTCCTGTTTGTCACCGCGCGCGCCCGGGCCCTGGTTGGCCGCCTGACCGCGCGCGCCCCGCACATCGGCGAAGTAGGCATTGGTGTCGCCGTTGTAGGCCGCCTGTATGCCCCAGGGCATGAGCATGAACATCAGCAGCACCAGTCCGCTGAAGGTGATGACGATGTGAAACGGCAGCGCCAGCACGGCCGTGGCGTTGTGCGCGTCCAGCCAGGAGCGCTGGCCCTTGCGCGGGCGGAAGGTGAAGAAGTCCGTGAAGATCTTCTTGTGCGTGATCACGCCCGTGATGATGGCCACGAACATCAGCATGGTGGCGAAGCCCACGATCCAGCGGCCCCAGATGCGCGGCATGGCGTGCAGCTCGAAATGGAAGCGGTAGAAGAAGTTGCCGGCGCGTGTCTCGCGCGGCTCCAGCTTCTCGCCCGTGGCGGCGTCGATCTCGGCGCGCTTGGTGCCTGCGCGGCCCGTGGCGGCGCCGGGCTCGCGCCAGGATGCGGCCACCGCCACCTGGCGCGGGCCGGGCAGGCCCAGCGTCCAGGTCGTGGCCTCCGGCGCGATGCGCTGCATGGCCTCCAGTGCGCGCTGCGCGGTATCGGCGTCCTGCACCGAGCCGTGCAGCTCGGGCCGCATCCAGTCGTTGATCTCGTCGCGGAAATAGCTCAGGGTGCCCGTGAAGAACACCGCGTAGAGCAGCCAGCCCAGCAGCAGGCCGCTCCAGGTGTGCAACCAGGACATGGACTGGCGCAGTCCCTCGGGTTTGCCGTCTGCCCTCATGCGGCGGCTCCGTTCGACAGCATCCAGGCCAAAAGTCCCAGGCCCGCGCCCGGCAGGCCGATCACGGCCCAGGCGCGCCAGGCGCTGGCGCAGCCAAAGGCCCACATGGCCGCCACGGCGTAGATGATGAAGGCCAGCAGCGTCGAGCCCAGCGCCGCATCGGCCCGTTCCACGCCCAGCCAGACCATGGCACGTGCGCCCGTGGCGGCGCAGGCGGCCGACAGCAGATAGCCGCCGCCGATCGCCGCCAAGGCGCGCGAGGCCACGGCCACGCGGTAGCGCAGCAGGGATGGAGAGGACCCTCCCGGGGTCGAGGCTTGCATGGGGATGACCTTTCTTGCGGATCGTTGCCCGACATGGACGCCGTGGCCGCAGCGCAGGCCCGGACGGACAAAGGCGCCACAACAGTTCAAGGTCTGTGCGGCGCCGGGCGTTGGCCGCGCGCCTGAAGCACGCCGCCTTTCAAAGAGCGGGAATGATAATGATTTTTATTACCCTAGTCATTTAAAGAAATGCAAAGCCGGCCTCCTGTCACCGGCCCCGACCATCTCCCTGGCGCCTGGTCCCCTATCGCGCCCGCCCCGCCAGCCAGCGCCCGCCGAACTGGTTGATCACCATGCCCGCCAGCACGGCCAGCGTGCCCATCCACTGCATGAAGGTAGGCCGCTCGCCCAGCAGCAGCATGGCCGAGACCAGGCCCACCACGGGCACCATCAGAGACAGCGGCGCCACCGTGCCGGCCGCATAGCGCTGCAGCAGGCGCGTCCACAGGCCGTAGCCCAGCAGCGTGGCCAGCAGCGCCAGGTACAGGATGGAGGCCACGGCGGTCAGGTCGATCCCCGCCAGTTGCTGCACGACCGTATCCGCGCCATCGGTCCAGACGGCCAGGGCCATCAGCGGCGCAATGGGGAAGATGCTGCTCCAGACGATGAAGGGGAAAGGCTCGTAGGGGCCGCTGCGCGCCGCATAGCGCGTGATCATGTTGGACACGGCCCACATGCAGGCTGCGCCCACGGTCAGCAAAAAGCCGGCCAGCGTCATGGCGTTGTCGCCCTCGCCATGGGCGCTGCCAATGGCAACCAGCCCGCCCAGCGATACCACCAGACCCAGCCAATGCCACAGGCGCGCGGGCTCGCCCAGCAGGAAGGCGGCCAGCAGCAGCGTGACGAAGGCCTGCGTCTGCAGCACCACCGAGGCCATGCCCGCCGGCATGCCCAGCTTCAGGCCCAGGAACAGCATGCCGAACTGGCCCACGCCCTGCACCAGCCCATAGGCGGCCAGATAGCGCCAGCCCACCGACTTGGGCGGGCGCACGAACAGCAAAAAGGGCAGCGACGCCACCACGAAGCGCAGCGCGCTCAGCAGCATGGGCGACAGCTTAAGCAAACCGAACTTCATGGCCACGAAGTTGGTGCCCCAGATCAGGATGACCAGCAGCGCACGCGCCCAGTCGCCACGGCTCAGGTGCTGCGCGGTCATGCCCCGCCCTCGGTGCAGCGGGGCCTGCAATGGTCAGGGACAGCGGCCGGCAGCACCGGCAAGGAACAGGAAGAAGGCATGGCAGGCAATGGGCAAAAAGAAAAGGGGCGGATCACATCCGCCCCCGGCGTTTGTACCACCGCAGCCCGTGCGCTGCCGGGCGGCCGTGGCTCGGCCCTGCGTTTCAGTCCGCCGCGTAGTCGATGGGATCGTGGGCATGCTGGCGCCCCAGCGCGCCGGCCATGGCCAGCATGAAGGCCAGGCCGCGCCGCACATCGGGCTCGCGTGCCATGCGCATCAGGCCGATCAGGGTGGGCGTTTCCTCCATGGCCTGCACCTGGGCCGCCGCCATGCGCGCGGCATTGCCCGCGGCCCAGGCCCCGCCCACGCCATCCTCGAAGGCCTTGGCGACCTTCTCGACCATGTAGTCGTCTGCCATGTCCACCAGGTCCGCCGTGGCCGACAGCAGATCGACCACGCGGTTCAGGCGCCGGCCCGCCAGCAGCGGCTCCAGCTTGCCCACCAATTCGGCCAGCCCCTGCAGCGCGGCGTCGTCCTGCAGCAGGCCGCCGGCGGCGGGCTGCGCCACGGGAATGTCGGAAGCGATGTTCATCTCGGTGCTCCTTGTCTTCGTGCTTGGAATGACAATGCAAAGGCCCTGGCCTCAGACCAGGCCGCGGGCCACGGCCCAGTACATGCCGCGGTTGAAGCCCTTGCGCATCATCGAGCCGACCTTGGTCGGCGGCGTGGGCTTGACGTCGACCTGGTAGTCGTACCAAAGCGGCATGCCGCCGTCCAGGCCCATCTGGGCGATGGCTACCACGCGCCCGTCGTAGGCATCGCTGGTGCGGCCGAAGCGGATCTGCGAGGCGATGTTGTTCACCACCACGGGCGACTGGTTGTGGCAGGCGCCGCCGGCCTTGCTCACCGGCAGGTCCACCGTATCGCCCAGCACATAGACATGGCTCTGGCCCAGCACCTGCATGGTCTCGTGGTCGGTGGGCAGCCAGCCTTCGCCATCCTGCGCCTGCGACAGGCCGCAGTCGCGCACGGCCTGCACGGCGCGTATCGGCGGCGTGGCCATGAGGATGTCGAAGTCTTCGGCCTGGCCCTCCTCCGAGTGGGCCACCTTGGCCTCGGGGTCCACGCGCGCCAGCGTGAATCCGCGCTGGTGGCGAATGCCGCGCTGCTCGAACACCGTGGGCAGGATCTCGCAGGTGTCCTTCTGCAGGAACAGGCAGTTGCGCAGCAGCTGCGAGACCGTGGGATAGGTGTAGACGATCTCCACCTTGTCGCGCACGCCGCGCCGGCGCAGCAGGTCGTCCAGCATCAGCGTGGTCTCTATGGGCGCGATGCCGCACTGGTGCGGCACATTGGGCGTCTTGGGAAAGGTGACGGTGACGAAGATGCGGCCCTTTTCTATGCGCGCCAGCTTGTCGGCCAGCTGCCGCGCGGGCGCGTGCTGGTAGAAGTGGTCGCCGGCCTCGGCCAGGCCTTCGATGCGCTCGGGCGAGGGCACGCAGCCCGTGGAGATCACCAGGTGGTCGTAGCCGAAGCGCTTGCCGCTCCTGCAGTGCACGGCCTGCAGCGCGAAGTCGAAGCGTTCCACTTCTTCCACCTGGAAGTCGATCTCGGGCCGCAGCAGGCCGCGCTGCCTGCGCCGCAGCTCGTCGCGAAAGAAGGCATTGAAGGCCACGTACATGAAGGCAGGCTTGTAGTAGTGCCAGGGCGAATTCGACAGCATGGTGATGCGCACCTTGCCCGTGACCACCTCCGGATACAGCTTGCTGACCAGGTGGTTGGCGGTCATGGTGCCGCCAATGCCCCCTCCGATGATCAAGATGTGATGCGCCATCCCTGCTACTCCTTGTGCTTTCGCCTCAGTGGAACAACCGCTGGCGCCGCACGGCGCCAGCGCCGGAAAATGCGCCGCTCAGTCAGGCTTGAGCGATCGC
Organism: Delftia sp. 11MD; assembly: GCF_050907895.1. NCBI lineage: Bacteria > Pseudomonadati > Pseudomonadota > Betaproteobacteria > Burkholderiales > Comamonadaceae > Delftia > Delftia sp. 11MD. The sequence goes on from NZ_CP194333.1 coordinate 4,739,531, forward strand.
CACACCCCGTCCCAGAGCGCGTCGAACAGGGGCTCTATGGGCGTGTCGATGATGCCGTCCAGCCGCAGGCAGATCATGCGGATCGCGCTGCCGTACATCAGGCTGGCCGCCACCATGGGCTCCATCTGGCGGATCTCGCCATCGGTCATGCCGGCGAACACGAAGCCGCGCATGCGCACGAAGGCCGAGGCCGAGCAGATGGCCTGCTCGTCGGGCAGAAACTCGCGGTGGCGCGCATTGACCACGAAGCCCATGGCCTCGGGCTCGGCCTCGGCCAGCCCGAACAGCATGCGCAGCACCTCGCGGCAGCGCTGGGCGCTGCCCGCGTGCCGCTCCTCGATATCGTCAAGCAGCACATTCATGCGCGCCAGCAAATGCCGGTACAGCTCGCGCGCAATGCCTTCCTTGTCGGCAAAGTGGTTGTAGAAGAAACCGATGGACACGCCGGCCTCGGCGCACAGGTCCTGTATCGAGGTATTGAAGAAGCCCCGCTCCACGAACAGCCTGAGCGCCACGCGCAGCGTCTGCACATGGCGCGAACCCGCATGCGGGAAGAAGGTCCAGGCCTCGTCTTGCATGGGAAATGATCGTAGAACGAATCTTCATTCTATTTTCACAAGCACGTGCAAACTACACCAGGGTTTTCCTGGACCTTGGCCTCAATCCATCAGCCGGAGTGCCTCGGCAAGCGATGCCACGTTGGCGATGCCCAGCTTTTCGTAGATGGAGCGGATCTGATTGCGCACCGTGGCAGGAGCACGCTGGAGTTGGACTGCAATCTGCTTGTGGGTCAGGCCCCGGACCACAAGCCGGGCAACCGTGGCTTCGCGGGGGGACAGCCCGTCGGCTGCGCACCGGGGGCGCGCTCGCAACCACAGCAGACCGTGCTGCGTGAACAGCGTGATGACCAGGGTGTGGGCCACCAGACGATGGGCGCCGCCCTGTGCCGCAGTCTGCACGGCCGCAGGCAGGCGAGGACCTTGCCAGCCCGGCCATTCGGCGCGCAAGGCGTGCTCGAAGACGACGTCCATGTGGTGGATGATGCCGCGCGGGTCTGCCAGTGCCGAGCCCAACCGATCACGGGCCAGGCCCTGCCGAAGCTGCCCCAGATGCGTGAGGCGGTTGAGTTCCAGCGCCTGCTGCACATGGGGCAGCAGCGCGGCCAGCAGTTGGCGCTCGCCCTCGGTGCAATGCGCATCCGTGCGGGCGCGAAACAGCGTGAGCCAGCGCGTGTAAAGAGTGCTCGGGTTCAGCATCCCGCCGATGAAGAAGTGCGACTGCTCGAAGCGCCTGCCGTAGTCGCGCAGCGCCCCCTGATGCCGGCCACTGAACCAGGTCCTCGCTTCGAAGGCCAGCGTCTCGCTGGGATGCATGGTGACGGCCTGCGCCGCCGTGTCCAGGTGCTTGACCTCTTCATAGGCCTGCAGCATTTCGGGCGGCTGCCGGTGAAGGTGGATGGTGTGGATATCGATGCCGGCCGCCGTCATGGTGGCCGAGCCCCACATGGCCGAGTCGAAGGGCAGCACGGGTTTGAGCAGGTCCAGCGCCTGGTCCTGGAAATGTTCGACAGGCTGCTCGTGCGATTGCCGGTAGAGGTTCAGCAGCAGGTGGTTGTATGCAGCGTCCATGGCGGCTTGCCTGCCTCTCTTCGATACGTTGAGATCGACTGCACGGGCGGGTGTTGCGCGAGCCGTGCCCTCTTGCCCCACCCCGGCAGCGCTTCAGGATAGTGCAATTGCATCATTTTGTTTGTTGCGTGTCACACATAGAGTTGGCTTGCCACCCACATTCCTGTACCGACACCATGCAAATCCACCCTAGTGCATCCACTTCCTTTCCCGCCGTGCGCCCTTTGCTGCTGTGCGGCCTTGTTGCAAGCCTCTATGCCTGTGGAGGAGGCAGCGGCGGCACCGACAGCGGCGGGGGCACCGGCGGCGGCACCGTGACACAGCCGGCCATCACGCTGTCAGGCACCGTCGCCATCGACCAGGCCGTGCGCAACGCTGCAGTCTGCGTGGATCTGAACGCCAATGCAGCCTGCGACACGGGCGAGCCCAGCGCAGCGGCCACCGGCAGTGACGGCAAGTTCAGCCTGACCTATCAACCCGGCGATGCGGCAGCCACCGCTGCCTTCAACCAGGCTCCCGTGCTGGCTCGCATCACACCCGAATCCGTGGACGCTGCGGACCCCACCAGCACCGCCACAGCCAAGGCGTTCGTGCTGTCTGCACCGGCTGGCAAATCCGCGCAGATCAATCCACTGACCAGCCTGGTGCAAAAGGCCATCGCGGCCGGCACGGCCAGGGAAGTGGCCGAGGCTGCAGTGGCCCGCCAGCTCGGCATCGACGCCGCCAGGATCTACGACTACCAGAGCGACGCGGCCTCCAGTGCCGCCGTGCTTGCGGATACCGCGCGCACAGCCGCCAAGGTCACCGCCTACGCGCTTGAGTTGGGCGTGCCTATTCAGGTGACGGCACCTGGCGCAGCGGCCGTGGCATCGAACCAACTGGCGTTCCTGAACTATGGCAACGCGCAGAACTACTCCGTGCGTGAACGCAGGTCCGACGGCGTCGTCCAGGCAGACGGCTTTGCCCACCAGTTCGAGACACGCAGCGGAAAAACCAACGGTGCACCCAGTACGCAGGAAGCGCTGTTCCCGTCCGTCACGCTCACCAGCACCGGATGGACGCGCTGCGACAGTTCCGTTGCGCGCCTGACGACACAGGGGGTTCCCTCGCGCACACTGCTGTGCAACCAGTCCACCGCCTACCTGGGCTTTACCACCGCTTCGCAGGACGTCAGCGGCAAGCCCATGGCCGAAGTCATCACGCAATTGCGTGCCGGAGACACAACGCTGCAGGCCGAGGGCATCCGCCATGACCGCTCCATCGAAATGGACCCTGCCACGCTGGGCTCGACCGTCTTCCCGCAGGGCGCACAGATGCGCACTGCACTGTCGGTGCAGTTGAACCGGTCGCCGGCCTTCATCAACAACACGGCCACGGACCGCTTCGGCTTCGCCACGCTGGAAGCCATGATTGCCGGCCGCCCGGCCAGCGCGGTGAACCTGTCGACTCCAGCCACCGTGCGCGCCTCGACAGTCGGGGCGGCGGGGCCGGTCGATGCCAACCATGTGTTGCGCGTGGCCTTCATCGATGCGGCCAACGCCCAGTTCTACAGCTGTGAGTCCACCCCTCCGGCCTACAGCGATCTGGGCGCCTGCACCGTGCATTCGCAAAGCGCGTACACCCTCTCCACCTCCCAGGGCGTGCGCCTGCTGAGCTTTGCCGACTTCCCTGGCAAGACCTTCATGCAAGGCGTGACGCGGGGCTATACGGAATTCGACGGCAGCGTATTCGGCTATCGCCTGCCTGCCGCCATTGCCAGCGAAGACCAGGCGCTCAGCTATTCCACCCGGCTGAACGGCGTGGCCTGGGCTGCCATGAAAACGGTTCTGGGCATTGAGTGAGCCTTGCAGCCGGGAGCGGGCATTTCAAGCAAGGGATGGGGCGAGGCATCCCACGCGGCGCCCCGCAGCCGCGTGGGCCGGCATGCCGGGCATGCATGCCTCAGCTCCATCCTGCCGGACCGTAGAATCCGCGCGCAGCCATTGGAGACAGAGACAACAATGACGGGCTGCACACGAATCCGACCCAAAGGCCTTTTGCAAATGCAACTCCCCATCCACGTCATCGACGCATTCACATCGGAACGATTCAAGGGCAATCAGGCCGCCGTCATTCCCCTGGATGCATGGCTTGCCGATTCCACGCTGCAGGCCATTGCCGCAGAGAACAATCTCTCGGAGACCTCGTTCCTGGTCTGGAGTGCCGAGCGCGCCGCCTTCGAGATCCGCTGGTTCTCCCCCCTGACCGAGATCGCGTTCTGCGGCCATGCCACGCTGGCGAGCGCCTTCGTGCTGTTCGAGGCCGACCCGGCGCTGCGCAGCATCACGTTCTGGGCCGCCGCCGTGGGCAAGGTCACCGCCACGCAGGAGGATGGCGGACGCATCGTCATGACCTTCCCGCGCCGCGATGCCAAGCCGCTGGATGAGGTGCCCGCCGCACTGCGCGAAGGCCTGACGCCCGCACCCACGGCCTATCTCGTGAACCAGCAGGCCTACGTGGCCGTCTACGCAACCGAAGACCAGGTGCGAGCCGTCAAGCCGGACCTGGAGCGCCTCAAATCGCTGGGCCCGCTGGACGTGGTGGTGACGGCGCCTGCGGATGCGGGCGCCTCCCATGACTTCGTCAGCCGCTATTTCTGGCCCGCCAATGGCGGCGAGGAAGACCCGGTCACGGGCTCCATCCATGCGGCGCTTGCGCCTTACTGGGCGGGCAGGCTGGGCAAGAACCGTCTGATCGGCCACCAGGCCTCTCGCCGCACGGGCACGCTGTTTTGCGAGGTGACCGATGCCAGCGTCGAGGTGGCCGGCCATTGCGCGCGTTATCTGACCGGGACCATTACCGTCTGACGCCCGACTTTGCGCTGGCACGCAGGTACCATCCGCGCATGAGTACCCACTACGAATCCCTGTCGCAAGCCGACGCCTACCGCGACGCCTTCGGCGTGGAGGCGCCTGCCGCCAGCGAGCGCAACATGACACCGCGCAAGTCCGGCTTTTTCATCCGCAGCGTCGCCGTGGCCACGGATGCCGCCACCGGACAGCAAGAACCCTCCGCTTCCGACACACCGCCCGCCCCTGCGGCACCGCCCGCACGCGAGCTGGTTGCCGCCCAATGGGGCCTGGTGCCGCACTGGGTGAAGTCGGCCTCCGATGGACGGCTGCGCGCGCTCAAGCTGGTGAATGCGCGTTCGGAGACCGTCTCCACGGCCCAGGCCTTCCGCGATGCCTGGCTCAATGGCCAGCGCTGCATCGTGCCCATGGCCGCCTTTTTCGAGGATGACTACCGCAACGGCAAGGCCCTGCCCACGCGCATCTCGCGCATCGACGGCAAGCCCATGGGCGTGGCCGGCGTGTGGGCGCAGTGGACGGGCCCGGATGGCGAGGTGCTGCTGAGCTACGCCCTGCTCACGGTCAACGCCAACAGCCATGCGCTGCTGCACCGCTACCAGCGGCCCGGCGCGGAAAAGCGCATGCCGGCGATTCTCAACGAAGGCGCCTACGACGCCTGGCTCAACGCGCGCGTGGAAAAGGCGCGCGAGTTCATGCGCCAGTACCCCTCCAACTGGCTCACCGCCAACCCCGTGGAGCGCAAGGCCGACAAGCGGCCTCCAGGGCTGATGGGCTGATGGGCTGATGGGCTGACGCATGGGCCTTGTCCCGCGCGCTACGGCGCCTTGGGCAACGCGTTGATGGAGCGCAGAATGTCGCGCGTGATGGCCTGGCGCTTGGGCAGGTCGGCCAGCCGGTGGGGCGTGTCCATGTTCATGGCGAAGAACACGGGGCCGGCAGGCCATTCCACCCAGCCCACCCACCAGCCGATACGGCCCGTCCAGCCGGTTTTGGCGCGCAGTATCCAGTCGGTGCCGGCCTCGTTGATCATCACGTCCTTCACCAGCCGCTGGTGTTCCACCGGCAATGGCAGCCGATTGCGGTACAGCTGCTGCAGGAAGGCCACCTGCTCCAGCGCCGAGATGGCCAGGTCGCCCTCCACCCAGAAAGGCGCCTCGCCCGTGGCCAGCGCATTGCCGTAGTCGATCTTGCGCATGTAGGCAGCCTCGCGCGCGCTGCCCAGTTCCCCGGCAAAGCGTTCGTACACCCAGACGGTGGAGTTGCGCATGGCCGAGCGCAGGTCCTGATCGGCATTCCAGGCCGGCAACTGGCGCTTCACGCCATCCCAGGCAATGCGCTGGAATTCATCCCGCACCAGCCCGGCGTCCAGCGCGAACAGGCTGTGCGGGATCTTGAAGGTGGAAGCGGGCGAGTAGCGCCGCGCCGCCCGGTCACGGTTGTGGACGTAGACGGCTTCGGCCGGGCCTCTGGCATCGACCACGACGATGCTGCCATCGACCTTGGCATCGGCAAAGAAGCGGGCCCACTCGGGCCTGTCCTGCAGTTCGGCAGCCGCCAGCGCCGCCTGTGACAGACAGGCGAGCAGCGCGGCGCACATCAGATTTCTTCGATTCATGCCGGCAGTTTAAGAGCTGCACCACCGCACGCCGATGGTGCACCGCCCGCCCGGCTGCCCTGTTTTGACTCGCGGTTTTCCCGTTTTGGTGTTCCGGCTGCATCGCACGGCCCCCAAGGGCCCCGTCTGCGCTGGCACGACTTGTGCAAGGCCGCTGCAGGCCGGCCAATGCAGCCATGGCGGCAACGGCAGACGGCCCCATGACCACAACAAACAAGGGAGTCATTGCATGCACAGGTGCGCACGGGCATTGAGAACATTGGTGGCGGGAGGACGGGTCGCGGTCCTGGGTGTGGCGCAGACGGCGCAGGCGGCCGAGCAGGCGATCACGCGGCCGTCGCTGGTGGCGGTGGAATCCCTCAGCGCCGTGGACACGGTCTGGCTGATGACGGCCACGGTGCTGGTGCTGCTGATGACGCTGCCCGGCATTGCGCTGTTCTATGCGGGCATGGTGCGCCGCAAGAACGTGCTCAACACCATGGCCAGCGTGGTGGCGATTGCCTGCCTGGTCAGCATTCTGTGGTTCGCACTGGGCTATTCGCTGGCCTTCACGCCCGGCAATGCGTGGATAGGCGGTGATTCGCGCGCCTGGTTCGCGGGGCTGGATTTCAACGCCGCCAAGGGCCTGGTGGCCGTGAGCCACCTGGCGCCGCATGTGCCCGAAGCAGCCTATGCGATGTTCCAGCTGGCCTTTGCCGTGATCACCGCCGCCTTGCTGGTGGGCGCCTGGGTGGAGCGCATGCGCTTCGGTGCCATGCTGATCTTCGTGGGCTTGTGGAGCCTGCTGGTCTATGCACCGGTGGCGCACTGGGTGTGGGAGCCGGGCGGCTGGCTGGCGCGCATGGGCGCGCTGGACTTTGCCGGGGGCACCGTGGTGCATGTGAACGCGGGCGTGGCCGGGCTGGTCTGCGCCTGGTTCCTGCGGCCGCGCCGCGGCTACGGGCACGAGCCCTTCGAGCCCTACAACCTGGCCCTGACCATGATGGGCGCGGCCCTGCTGTGGATGGGCTGGTTCGGCTTCAACGCCGGCTCATCGCTGGCCGGGGACAGCCGCGCGGCGCTGGCGCTGGCCGTCACCCACATTGCCGCCAGCGCGGGCGCCCTGGCCTGGTCGCTGGCCGAGTACGTGGTACGCGGCAAGGCCACGCTGCTGGGCCTGTGCTCGGGGCTGGTCGGCGGCCTGGTGGCGATCACGCCGGCAGCCGGTTTCGTGACGCCGCTGTCGGCGCTGTGCATCGGCCTGATCGCCGGTGTCGCCTGCTATTGGGGCGCAACGGGGCTCAAGCGGCTGCTGGGCGCGGACGATTCGCTGGATGTGTTTGGCGTGCATGGCGTGGGCGGCATCGTGGGATCGCTGCTGACCGGCGTGTTTGCCAGCCCGCAGATCGGCGGCGTGCAGGCCAGCGTGCTCACCCAGGCGGTGAGCGTGCTGGCCGTGGCCTTGTTCACGCTGGTGGCCACGGCGGCGCTGCTGTGGCTGCTGGACATGCTGATCGGCCTGCGCGTGGATGAGGAAAGCGAACTGCAGGGCCTGGACCTGGCGCTGCACCGCGAACGCCTGAGTGGATGAACGGCCGAGCCGCAAAGCGGCCCGGCGCCCGATGATCGTCAAACCGAAGGAGTGCCACTACATGCCCGAAAGCGAACTCCTGGCCATCGCCGCGCACCTGCATGTGCTGCTGCGCAGAAGCTGCGGCCGCGTGACCGATACCGAATGGCTGGCGGCCAATGCCGAATACGCCGCCGAAATCATCCGCTTCGCACGGGAGCAGGAAGGGGCGCGCAGCACGCCCGAGCTGGTGGAATGGACCCATCGCTTCGAAGCGGCCTGGAATGCCGCGCTGGCCGGCCCCGCCGAGCGCTCGCCGCTCATGCAGCGCGCAGGCGAGCTGATGCGCCAGCGTGCGGAAAACCGCAAGTACGTGGGAACGCTGCGCTAGGGCCTGGCTGGCTCAGGCAGGAGGATCAGGCCGGTGGAGCGGGCACCGAGTGCAGCAGCACGGGCGCGTCGCCATCGCCGTTGACGCTTTCCAGCTGCACGCCAAAGCCCCACAGGCGCGCTGCGTGCTTGAGCACTTCCAGCGCATCGTCGGACAGCGGCCGGCCCTGGTAGCGGGTGTGGCGCAGGGTGAGGCAGCGGTCGCCGCGCAGATTGACGTTCCAGACCTGGATATTGGGCTCGCGCGCACCCAGGTCGTATTGCTGCGACAGCGTCTGGCGCAGGGTGCGGTAGCCGTCGTCGTCGTGGATGGCGCTGACCAGCAGCTCGCGTTCGCTGGCGTCGTCATGGATGGCGAACAGGCGCATGTCGCGCATCAGCTGAGGGCTCAGGTACTGGCCGACAAAGCTCTCGTCCTTGAAGTTCTGCATGGCATGGTGCAGCGCCGGCAGCCAGGGCGTGCCGGCCAGGTCGGGGAACCAGCAGCGGTCTTCCTCGGTGGGGTCCTGGCAGATGCGGCGGATGTCGCGGTACATGGCAAAGCCCAGCGCATAGGGATTGATGCCGCTGTAGGCGCGGTGACCGGCCGGGGGCTGGTAGATGACATTGGTGTGGGAGGACAGCCATTCGATCATCACGCCGTCGGTCAGCCAGCCTTCGTCGTACAGGGTGTTGAGCAGGGTGTAGTGCCAGAACGTCGCCCAGCCCTCGTTCATCACCTGGGTCTGGCGCTGCGGGTAGAAGTACTGGGCGATCTTGCGCACGATGCGCACGATCTCGCGCTGCCAGGGCTCCAGCAGCGGGGCGTTCTTCTCGATGAAGTACAGCAGGTTTTCCTCGGGCTCCTTGGGAAAGCGCTCGCTGTGCTGGGCCGCGCTGTCCTTGCCCGGGCGGGCCGGCAGGGTGCGCCACAGCTCGTTGACCTGCTGCTGGGCATAGGCCTCGCGCTGCTCGCGCTCGGCCCGCTCGCGCGCCAGGCTTTTCTTGGAGGGGCGGCGGTAGCGGTCCACGCCCAGGTTGGACAGGGCGTGGCAGGAGTCCAGCCATTGCTCCACCGTCGTCAGGCCGTGGCGCTCCTCGCACTGGGTGATGAAGTCGCGCGCATAGACCAGGTAGTCGATGATGCTGCCGGCATCCGTCCACATGCCGAACAGGTAGTTGTTCTTGAAGAAGCTGTTGTGGCCGTACGCCGCATGGGCGATCACCAGGGCCTGCATGGCCGTGGTGTTCTCCTCCATCAGATAGCTGATGCAGGGATTGGAGTTGATGACGATCTCGTAGGCCAGGCCCATGTGGCCGCGCCGGTAGCGCCGCTCCGTCGCCATGTATTCCTTGCCATAGCTCCAGTGGCGGTAGCCCACGGGCATGCCCACGCTGGCGTAGGCGTCCATCATCTGCTCGGCCGAGATCACTTCCAGCTGGTTGGGATAGGTGTCCAGGCCGTAGCGTTCGGCGGCGGCCGCAATCGCTGCGTGATAGCGTTCGATGAGCTCGAAGGTCCAGTCGCTGGGATCGGGCAGAGGCTCGGCCGGCCGCTCCCCCGCCGGCAGCGGCGCGGAGGGCACGATGCGCTGGGCCCGTTCGCTGGCCAGATGGGATTTCCACTGCGGCGTGGCATGGCGGGGCGCCAGCACGGGATAGTGAGAGAGGTTCATACCGATACCCCCTCTTTCTTGAACAGGTCGCGGAACACGGGGTAGATCTCGCTGGCGTCCGACACCTTGCGCATGGCGAAATGCGAGAACAGCGGCAGCACCTGGCTGTACTCCTGCCACAGGCTCTGCTCTTCCTGCACCACCTGCACATAGGCGAAGTAGCGCACCAGCGGCAGGATCTTGTCGACCAGCAGGTTGCGGCAGTTGGAGCCGTCGTCGCCGAAGTTGTCGCCATCGCTGGCCTGGGCCACGTAGATGTTCCAGTCCCCGGACGGGTAGCGCGCGCGGATGATCTGGTCCAGCAGCACCAGCGCACTGCTGACCACCGTGCCGCCGCTTTCCTGGGAGTGGAAGAACTCGTCCTCGCTGACCTCGGCCGCCTGCGTGTGGTGGCGGATGAAGACGATGTCGATCTTCTCGTAGTGCCGCGTCAGGAACAGGTACAGCAGGATGAAGAAGCGCTTGGCCAGGTCCTTGCGGTCCTGGTCCATGGAGCCGGACACATCCATCACGCAGAACATCACGGCCTGGCTGATGGGCGCAGGCACGCGCGTGCGGTTGCGAAACCGCAGGTCGATGGGGTCGAGAAAGGCCACCGTGCCCATGCGCAGCTTCAGCGCATCGATGCGCTGCTGCAGCTCGGCCGCCGCCTCGCTGGTGCCATCGTCCTGCGCCAGCAGCGCTTGCAGCTGCTCTTCCAGTGCCTTGAGTTCGCGGTGCGGCGCCTTGGTCAGCGCAATGCGCCGGCCCAGGGCGCCGCGCATGGTGCGCAGCAGGGCCAGGTTGTGCGGCGTGCCGTCGTGGCTGTAGCCGGCGCGGCGCGTCTTGTACTGCATGGTGTTGCCGATGTGGGTGCGCAGCAGGCGCGGCAGGGCCAGGTCTTCAAAGAACAGTTCCATGAACTCTTCCTTGGTCAGGGTGAAGGTGAAGTCGTCCTCGCCCTCGCCGCTGTCGCTGGCCTGGGAGCCGCCGCCGCCTGCGCCGCCCTGCGGCCGGGCAATGCGGTCGCCGCGCACATGCTCGGTGTTGCCCGGGTGCACCGTGTCATGGACGCCGCCCTGCCCGTGGTGGAACACGGGCTCGCGGATGTCCTTGCGCGGGATGGAGACGCTCTCGGACTCCTCCATGTGGCGGATGCCGCGCTTGTCCACCGCGCGGCGCACCGCCTCGGCGATCTGCGCCTTGTAGCGGCGCACGAAGCGCTCGCGGTTGCCCACCGACTTGTTCTTGCCGGCCAGCCTGCGATCGATGATTTGCAATGCCATCTGTTCCCCCCAGCCCGGGCGCGCCGAAGGGCGGCGCACCCACCCGTCAGTTGCTCTTGCGAACGCGCAGATACCACTCGCACAGCAGGCGCACCTGCTTGGACGTATAGCCCTTGGCCTCCATGCGGGTGACAAAGTCCTCGTGCTTGCGGGCATCCTCGGCACTGGCCTTGGCGTTGAAGCTGATCACGGGCAGCAGCTCCTCGGTATTGGAGAACATCTTCTTCTCGATCACCACGCGCAGCTTCTCGTAGCTGGTCCAGCTGGGGTTCTTGCCCTGGTTGTTGGCCCGCGCGCGCAGCACGAAGTTGACGATCTCGTTGCGGAAGTCCTTGGCATTGGCGATGCCCGCGGGCTTCTCGACCTTCTCCATCTCGGCGTTGAGCGCGTTGCGGTCGAAGGCCTCGCCGGTATCGTTGTCGCGGTACTCGCTGTCCTGTATCCAGTAGTCGGCGTAGGTGACGTAGCGGTCGAAGATGTTCTGGCCGTACTCGCTGTAGCTCTCCAGATAGGCCGTCTGGATTTCCTTGCCGATGAACTCGGCATAGTGCGGCGACAGGTATTCCTTGATGTAGCTGGTGTACTTGGTCTCCAGCTCGGCAGGGAACTGCTCGCGCTCGATCTGCTGCTCCAGCACATACATCAGGTGCACCGGATTGGCCGCCACCTCGGTACTGTCGTAGTTGAAGACCTTGGACAGGATCTTGAACGCGAAGCGCGTGGAGATGCCCGACATGCCCTCGTCCACGCCCGCATAGTCGCGATACTCCTGGAAGCTCTTGGCGCGCGGGTCCGTGTCCTTGAGGCTCTCGCCGTCATAGACCTGCATCTTGCTGAAGATGCTGGAGTTCTCGGGCTCCTTCAGCCGCGTGAGCACGGCGAACTGGGCCATCATCTTGAGCGTGCCGGGCGCGCACACGGCGCTGGCCAGCGAGGACTCGCGGATCAGCTTCTCGTAGATGCGCACCTCCTCCGACACGCGCAGGCAGTAAGGCACCTTGACGATGTAGACCCGGTCCAGGAAGGCCTCGTTGTTGCGGTTGTTGCGGAAGGCCTTCCACTCGCTCTCGTTGCTGTGGGCCAGCACCATGCCGTCGAAGGGAATGGCGCCAAAGCCCTCCGTTCCCTTGTAGTTGCTCTCCTGCGTGGCCGTCAGCAGCGGGTGCAGCACCTTGATGGGCGCCTTGAACATCTCCACGAACTCCAGCAGGCCCTGGTTGGCCAGGCACAGGCCGCCCGAGTAGCTGTAGGCATCGGTATCGTCCTGGGCAAAGTTCTCCAGCTTGCGGATGTCCACCTTGCCCACCAGGCTGGAGATGTCCTGGTTGTTCTCGTCGCCGGGCTCGGTCTTGGCAATGCCCACCTGCCTGGAGATGCTGGGATAGCGCTTGACCACGCGGAACTGGCGGATGTCGCCGCCCAACTCCTCCAGGCGCTTGACGGCCCAGGGCGACAGCACATGGTTGAGGCAGCGCCGGGGAATGCCGAACTGCTCCTCCAGCAGCGGCCCGTCCTCCACGGGGTCGAACAGGCCCAGCGGCGACTCGTTCACGGGCGAGCCCTTGAGCGCGTAGAACGGCACCTTCTGCATCAGGTATTTGAGGCGCTCGGCGATGGAGCTCTTGCCACCGCCCACGGGGCCCAGCAGATAGAGGATCTGCTTGCGCTCTTCCAGGCCCTGGGCCGCATGGCGGAAGAAGCTCACCACCTGCTCGATGGAGTCTTCCATGCCGTAGAACTCGGCGAAGGCCGGATAGCGCCGGATGACCTTGTTGGCAAACAGCCGCGACAGGCGCGGATCATTGCGCGTGTCCACCATTTCGGGTTCGCCTATGGCCGCCAGCATGCGCTGGGCGGCGCCCTCGTAGGCCATGGGATCGCGCTGGCACAGGGCGAGAAATTCGTCCAGCGACATCTCTTCTTCGCGAAGGCGAACGTAACGTGCAGCCGAGTTGCTGATGACATCCATACGACCTCTCCCGGCGGCACCCGAGGGCGAACAGTGCCGCGAAGTTGCAAGGCATTCGCTACCGTGTGGAACTGTTGTAGCACCTTGCATCCGCTTTGAATAGCTCATACGTCCCACATGTCTGCATTGCGCGCGAGGTCACAATGTCAGGTTCCTGGACTACCCCGCTTTTTGCGGCGCCGGGACAGGGGCTTGAGCCAGCCGGGCCTGCAGCAAGGCCCGCGAATACAGCGCCTCACGCTCCCACTTTTGACAAATGATAGTCCGCACTCACACAGCGGCACAGGCCCGAATTCAGAACCGATGTCTCCTGCCGACAACCCCCTACTTGCCGCCGGTCGCCCATCGCGCAAACTGGCTGCCGTCACGCCGATGCACCTGCTGTGGGCCATGTGCCTGGTGCTCGGCCTGCTGCTCGCCCTGCTGGCACCGGGCCTGGCCAAGGCCGCACCGGCAGCAGGCCCTTTGGGTGCCTTGCAGGGCACCCTGGGCGGTGGCTCCGCGTCCGACAAGGAACGAAGCAACGCCATTCAGACCCAGCTCGATGCCGCCGCATCGGCGACAAAGGAAGCCGATGCGCTGGCCCAGGAACTGGACCGCATGCGCGCCAGGGCACGCACGCCCGTGCCGCCCCTGCCCGCGCCGCTGAGCGACGAGCAGCTGGGCAGCCTGTTCGATCGCTGGAAGGAACGCGTTCCCGCCAACGCCAGCCAGGAAGTGCTGGAACGCCTGCTGGCCGATGAGCGCGATGCCATTGCCGCCCTCAAGGCCGGCATCGAGAAATCCGCGGCCGACCAGGCCAACCTGGTCTCGCAGCCCGGCCCGGGGCGCATCGATCTGTCCATCCTGCAGCAGCGCGCCCAGGAAAACGCCGAGCCCGTGACGGCCGAGCCCGGCGAGGCCCCCGATCTCACCCAGGCCCGCCAGGCGCGCCGCAGCGCCGAGCACCGCCGCGCCCTGCTGGAGCTGGCGCTGCGCCAGGAAGAGCAGTCCACCATCGAAGCCCGCCAGCGCCTGCTGGCCGCCCAGCTGCAGGCCCAGCGCCGCGAGCTGCTGGAGCGTATGCCGCGCGCCGCCTGGCTGACCCAGCGCATTGCCGAGCGCAGCCGCCAGCAACTGGAGCAGCAGGTGCAGGAGATGGAGCTGGCCGCCCAGCACGCTTCCGCCGCCGATCCCGCCATACGCGACCTGGCCCAGCGCAATGCTGCGCTGGCCGCGCAGATCCTCAAGAACTCCAATGAACTGGCGCAGGAGCGCAAGACCCTGGCCAATGACGAATATGTGCGTGACCAGTTGAGCGCCACGCTGCGCGACACCCAGGCACGCCTGCGGCTGGGCGGTGGCAGCGCGGCCGTGGGCCAGTGGCTGTGGCAGCAGCGCGTGGAGCTGTCCTCCGGCAGCACCCTGCAGGCCAGGCACCGGGCCGTGCAGCGCCAGCTGGCCGAGCTGCGCCTGACACTGTTCAACTCCAGCAAATGGCGCCAGAACCCCGGCGCGGACACGGCGGCGCAGGCCCCGGCCGACGCTGCGGATGCAGGCGGCGTGGCGGCACCGGAGCCGGCCGCCAACGCCACGGTATCGGCCCAGCAGACCGCTTTGCTGGCCCGGCAGGTGGCGCTCACCGATCAGCTGCAACCGGTGTTGCTGCGCCGCATCGCCGTGCTGGAGCAGACCGACGACGCGCTGCGCGCGGCCCTGCGCAGCGGCAATGAGTTGCGCCAGGTGCTGGACAAGGAGCTGCTGTGGTTCCCCAGCCACCGCCCCATGGACCGTACCTGGCTCAGCGAGTGGCAGGCGCTGGAGCAGGACATCGAAGGCAGCAGCTCGCCCTGGAAAACCGCGCGGGCGCTGGCCGCCAGCATCTGGAACGATCCCTGGGCCTTTGGCGCCGTCGGCCTGATCGTGGCCCTGCTGCTGGGCCTGCGCCGCTACGCGCTGCGCCAGCTGCAGTCCATCGCCGTGCGCGTGGGCGACTTCATGCGCGACCACTTCGGGCTGAGCCTGCTGGCGCTGGGCTGGAGCCTGCTCTACACCTTGCCGTGGAGCTTTGCGGCCGCGGCGCTGGGCAGCCTGCTGCAAGGCCCCGAAACCGTGGGCACGGCGCTGGAGCCGCTGGGCGCCACCCTGGTCCAGCTCAGCGATTTCATCTTCGTGGCCACCTTGCTCAACGCCCTGTTCTGCCCGGGCGGGCTGGCACTGGCCCACTTCGGCTGGCCGGCTGCTCGCGTGCAGATGCTGCGCCAGATGGTGCGCCGCGCCGCCTGGCTGATCGTGCCTGCCGAACTGCTGGGCGGCTTGGCCTTCTACAGCCATGACAACCACGCCATCAGCACCTGGGGGCGCATCTCCATCCTCATGCTGTCGCTGGGCCTGGCCTGGATGGCCTGGCTGTACTTTCGCCGTGTCATGCAGCAAAAGCGGCCCGGCATCCACTGGGGCCAGATCGTCAGCGTGGTGCTGATGCTCATGCTCAGCGCGCTGGCCGTGGGCATCGTGCTCGGCTATGTCTACACGGCCACCGAAGTCATCCAGGCCCTGATGGCCAGCTTCGTGTTCCTGGGCGCGGTCGAGGTCGTGGTCAACCTGCTGCGGCGCTGGCTGCTGCTGGGCGAGCGGCGCCTGGCGCTGAACCGGCTGCGCGAAGCCGCCAGGCTGGCCCAGAGCGGCTCGGGCGTGGACACCGGCAAGGCCCCCACCGACGAAGCCACCCAGATGGCCCTGGTCACCGTGGGCGCCCAGGCGCACCGGCTGCTGGGCCTGCTGCAGCAGGTGCTGGTCGTGCTGACCCTGGTCTACGCCTGGCTGCCCGTGCTGCCTGCGCTGCTGCGCTCGGAAGGCGTGGTGCTCTGGTACACCACCAACACCGGCGCCGACGGCATCGCGCATGCCGCCCCCGTGAGCCTGATGGATGCGCTGCTGGGCGTGATGATCCTGCTGCTCACCTTCAGCTTTGCACGCAACCTGCCGGGCCTGCTGGAAGTGACGTTGTCGGCCTCCAACCGCATCAGCAGCTCCGCGCGCTACACCCTGGCCACGCTGGCGCGCTACGCCATCACCATCGCGGGCACGGTCAGCGCCTTCACGCTGCTGGGCCTGCGCTGGGGCCAGCTGCAGTGGATGGTGGCGGCGCTCACCGTGGGCCTGGGCTTCGGCCTGCAGGAGATCTTCGCCAACTTCGTCTCGGGCCTGATACTGCTGGTGGAGCGGCCCTTCCGCGTGGGCGATGTCATCACCATCGACACCCTCACCGGCACCGTCACGCGCATCCGCACGCGGGCCACCACGGTGCTGGACTTCGACAACAAGGAAATCGTCATCCCCAACAAGACCTTCATCACCGGCCAGGTGACGAACTGGACCTTGAGCGACGACGTGACCCGCCTGGTGATCGACGTGCCCGTGGCCCACGGCAACGACCCCGAGCAGGTGCGCGACATGCTGCTGGACATTGCCAGGGAGCACCCCCAGGTGCTGCGCGAGCCCGAGCCCAACTGCTGGTTCATGGCGCTGGAAGGCAACGGCCAGCGCTTCGAGCTGCGCGCCTACGTGGGCAAGGTCGAAGACCGCCTGCCCGTGCGCCACGACCTCAACCGCCGCGTCAACGACCGGCTCAAGGACGCTGGCATTGCCGTGGCCTTCCCGCAGCTGGACCTGCATGTGCGCAACATGCCGGCCCATGCACCGGGGCAGGCATCTGGGCAGACCCCACCCCATCCGACGGCATGAGGCCGACAAGCCCCCCCGGTTCCACGCGCACAGCGCGGCATTGCCGCGCTCGCGGTCAGAACACTTCCCAGTTCTCGTCCACACGCTCGCCCGCATTGCGCAGCGGGGTGACCTTGGCAGGCGCTTTAGCAACCCTGGGTGCCGCTGGGGACGCCTTCGTCCGCTGGCCGCCCTGGCTGCCTGCGGCGGCTGGCGCTGGCGCCTGGGTCGGTGAGGACGCGGGCAGGGACACGGACGAGGACACCCCATCCAGCTTGAACAGGCTGACCAGATCGACCAGCCTGGCAGCCTGCGCGTTCAAGCTTGCGGCAGCCGCCGCCGATTCCTCGACCAGGGCCGCATTCTGCTGCGTGACCTGGTCGAGCTGAACGACGGCATCGCCCACCTGCGCCACACCGTCGGCCTGCTCGGCCGTGGCCGCGCCTATTTCGCCGATCAGGTCGGCAACGCGTTGCGCCTGCTGGACGATGTCCTTCATCGCGGAGCCCGTCTCGCTCACCAGGCCCGAGCCCTCGTCCACCTTGGACACGCTCTCACCTATCAGGGCCTTGATCTCCTTGGCTGCCCCCGCGCTGCGTTGGGCCAGGCTGCGCACTTCGGATGCCACCACGGCAAAGCCACGCCCCTGCTCGCCGGCCCGCGCCGCCTCCACGGCGGCATTGAGCGCCAGGATGTTGGTCTGGAAGGCAATGGAGTCGATCACGCCGATGATGTCCTCGATCTTCCGGGAACTCGCGGTGATCTGCTCCATGGTGGCTACAACGCGGTCCACGATCTTGCCGCCGCCGGTGGCGGCCTGGCTCGACGATGCGGCCAGCTGGGTGGCGGTACGCACCGTATCGGCATTGAGCTTGACGGTGGCGTTCATCTCCTCCATGGAGGCGGCGGTCTGCTCCAGATTGCTGGCCTGCTCCTCCGTGCGCTGGCTCAGGTCGGCATTGCCCGATGCGATCTGGCTGGCGCCGGTCGCGATGGATTCGCTGCTTTGCCGCACATCGGCGACCACGCGCGCCAGGCCGGCACGCATGTCCTCCATGGCGTGCAGCAGGCTGGAGGTGTCTCCGGGCGCCAGTTGCACCCGCACGGACAAATCGCCCTGCGCGATCTGGCGCGCCACCCCGGCGGCATAGGAGGGCTCTCCGCCCAGCTGCTGCTTGACCGTCCTGGTGATCATCCAGGCCACCAGAGAGCCCAGCGCGGCGGCCAGCAGCGTCAGCACCAGCATGGCCACGCCGTCTTCGGCCACGCTGCGCAGGGAGCCGTCCACCGTGGCCTGCGTCTGTGCCTTCTGGTAATCGACCAGTGCCTCGACCGCATCGAAATAGGTCGTCTGCAAGGAGCGCAGGCGCCCCATGATCAGATCCCTGGCGGCATCGCCCTGGTTGGCCAGGCCCAGGTCACCGGCCTGGCGCATGGTCTCCACGAAAGGCTGGCGCGCCTGCCGTATGTCGGCAAAGAGCCGGCGCGCCTGCTCGGTCTGCAGGCGCTGGTCCAACTCCTTCATGACCAGGCCGTTCCTGGCAACCACCTCATCCAGCCGGCGGCTCTCCTCGGCCATCTGCGCCGGATCGGTGATCAGCGCCAGATTGCGCACCACCCGCGCCGACACATTGGCGTTGTCCTTGAGCGATTGCAGCCGGGCCAGATTGCCCATGCGGTCCTCGGCCAAAACACGCAACTGCTCCCCCTGATCGTGCAGCTTCATCCAGCCGAAGCCGGCCACGCACACGCAGACCACGATCACCGCAAGGAAACCCATGCCCAGCATGGTTCCCAACTTCATACGCCTCAGAAAACCCACGTCGCTCTCCCTCGAACCACCTACGCAAACCGGCCAGACTGCTGGCACGGAGGAAACACATTAAGGAACAAATTTGACAATTTGAATCAGTCGTGTCGCCTTCCCAAACCCTGCACATCCAGTAGGACAGCGCCTTGCCGGCATGCAGGCATCGGGCTGCCAGCGATTGCCAGAACCCCTCATTTCGCGCTTGATGGCCATGCTTCAATCCACGCGCCAGCACGGGGCGCGACTTCGCCCTCCAGGACTTCGATCATCTGGCCCAGGTTTCAATCCACGCGCCCGCAAGGGGCGCGACGCAGGCTGCGCTATGGATGAGGCGTTAAGCGATGTGTTTCAATCCACGCGCCCGCACGGGGCGCGACCTTGGTCCGTACCTGCAGCAGATGCGCCTGTTTGTTTCAATCCACGCGCCCGCACGGGGCGCGACTGGGCATACCCGAGACCCATATCAGCGGCTTCAAGTTTCAATCCACGCGCCCGCACGGGGCGCGACCTGATGAGGTCTCGACCCTGCTCATCGGATGCGGCGTTTCAATCCACGCGCCCGCACGGGGCGCGACTGAGGTAGTCGATGATCATTGCGCGCGTCCAGATGTTTCAATCCACGCTCCCGCACGGGGCGCGACATGGCGCCCTCCCACATTCGGTGAGTGCAGTGAGGTTTCAATCCACGCGCCCGCACGGGGCGCGACCAGATTGCCGCGAAGACACTGGAGTGGGATGGCTGGTTTCAATCCACGCGCCCGCACGGGGCGCGACGCCAGGGCCTCGGTGGGCATTGCTGGCCTGTCGGGTTTCAATCCACGCGCCCGCACGGGGCGCGACGCGAAACCTTCATGGTCTGGCCGAGCACGTTGGTGTTTCAATCCACGCGCCCGCACGGGGCGCGACACGGCATCGAGGCCGCGCAGCGCGTGCAGGTCGTTGTTTCAATCCACGCGCCCGCACGGGGCGCGACCGATAGCCCCGCCTCGCTCAGCACCGAGGTGCTGTTTCAATCCACGCGCCCGCACGGGGCGCGACGCGCGCTGCAGCAGCGGGCACTGGGGTGGTTTGGTTTCAATCCACGCGCCCGCACGGGGCGCGACAGCAGGGACAAGCAACGCGAGGAGCAGCGACGATGTTTCAATCCACGCGCCCGCACGGGGCGCGACCCACCTGGTATGACGGCGTCGACCCCAGCAAGGGCGTTTCAATCCACGCGCCCGCACGGGGCGCGACGGCAGGCCCTTGGCCAGCAGCTCGCGCGGGTCGGTTTCAATCCACGCGCCCGCACGGGGCGCGACTCAGGCAAGCGGGCTACACGGTCACGGTCGTGCCGTTTCAATCCACGCGCCCGCACGGGGCGCGACCAAGGACGCCGGCTTCCGTGATTTCAAGGCGGGCGTTTCAATCCACGCGCCCGCACGGGGCGCGACGAAAACCCATCGAGCAATCGCGCGATGGGCCATGTTTCAATCCACGCGCCCGCACGGGGCGCGACACTACACAACCACCCATGCAGAGCGCATCAACTGTTTCAATCCACGCGCCCGCACGGGGCGCGACCGGGCTCTTTGGGTTTGTCAGGATCAGGCACACAGTTTCAATCCACGCGCCCGCACGGGGCGCGACGGCGGCGAGCAGCACGACCAGGGCGGCGAGGCCCAGGTTTCAATCCACGCGCCCGCACGGGGCGCGACACGTTCTGCACAGCCGGGTTGACCATCGGGCCGAGTTTCAATCCACGCGCCCGCACGGGGCGCGACCTACCGCTGGCTGTTCGGCGCGCGCACTGCTGAAGTTTCAATCCACGCGCCCGCACGGGGCGCGACCGTGACGGGCAGGACGCTGATGGACTTCAGGAACGTTTCAATCCACGCGCCCGCACGGGGCGCGACTTGATGGCCCGGCTGCTCCTGCTGGCTGAGCTTTTGTTTCAATCCACGCGCCCGCACGGGGCGCGACCCACAAGGAGGGCAAGGGCAACGGCGATTACAAGGTTTCAATCCACGCGCCCGCACGGGGCGCGACCTGACGCCACCCTTGTGCCCGCCTCTGGCGGCTGCGCGTTTCAATCCACGCGCCCGCACGGGGCGCGACATCGTCGTCTGTGATTTGCAGCTTGGATTTGAGTTTCAATCCACGCGCCCGCACGGGGCGCGACATCTGCGCGGGATTTCATTCGCAGTCTGTCAAGGTTTCAATCCACGCGCCCGCACGGGGCGCGACCGGGTCGTAGGTCTCGGAGACGAGGCCCGCGAAATAGTTTCAATCCACGCGCCCGCACGGGGCGCGACTTGACCTCCACTTCGGTTTTTCCGAACTGGATGGGGTTTCAATCCACGCGCCCGCACGGGGCGCGACCTCCATGTACAGCTGGCCGCCCACGAAGTCCTTGTTTCAATCCACGCGCCCGCACGGGGCGCGACGGCATGCTTATAACCCAGCCGTACCACTGCAAAAAAAGCTTCACCATCGCGAACCTGCGCGCTCTGTCACGGAAAAACGGCAAGGACCACGACAGACGCAGTGATGCCTCAACAAAAACAACGGCTTGCAGAAATGCGAACCTCAGGGGAGGACAAAGGTCACTTGGGGTTCGCGGGACGCGAGCTGGTGCGGCCAACTGCGTCCGGGGCACGCGGTGACTGGGTGCCCACAAAAAAGCGGCCTTTCAGGCCGCTTTTCCTCAGCATGCGCAGCCGCAAGCCAATCAGCTACCAGCCACCTTCATGCGGTTGATCAGGATAGAGCCCACGGTCTTGGCGCCGTAGTTGTAGGCATCCGCGCCCACGGCCTCGATGCCCTTGAGCATGTCCTTGAGGTTGCCGGCGATGGTGATCTCATGCACGGGGAAGGCGATTTCGCCGTTTTCCACCCAGAAGCCGCTGACGCCGCGCGAGTAGTCGCCGGTCACGTAGTTCACGCCCTGGCCCATGAGTTCGATCACGAACAGGCCAGTGCCCAGCTTCTTGAGCATGGCGGGCAGGTCGTCGCCGGCCTTGGTGCGGCGCGAGGTCATGACCAGGTTGTGCGATCCGCCGGCATTGCCGGTGGTCTTCATGCCCAGCTTGCGTGCCGAGTAGCTGGACAGGAAGTAGCCCTCGACGCGGCCGGCATCCACCACCTTGCGGGCCTGCACGCGCACGCCTTCCTCGTCGAAGGGCGAGCTGCCCTTGCCGCCGAGGATGAAGGGATCTTCCGTGATGTCGATGTGCTTGGGGAAGACGGGCTTGCCCAGCGAGTCGAGCAGGAAGGTGCTGCGGCGGTACAGCGCGCCGCCGCTGACGGCCTGCACGAAGCTGCCCAGCAGGCCGGCGGCCAGCGTGGACTCGAACAGCACCGGGCACTCGGTGGTCGGGATCTTGCGGCTGCCCAGGCGGCTCAGGGCGCGCTGGGCGGCGTAGCGGCCCACGGCTTCGGGCGAGGCCAGGTCGGCCGCGTTGCGCATGGAGCTGTACCAGGCATCGCGCTGCATCTCGCCATTGCGGCCGGGCAGCGATGCGATGGGCGCCACCGACAGGCTGTGGCGCGAGCTGGCGTAGCCGCCACGGAAACCATTGGTATGGGCGCTGAAGAAATGGCTTTGCTGGGCCGAGACGCCAGCGCCTTCGCTGTTGGTGATGCGCTTGTGCGTGCCCAGGGCAGCTTCTTCGCACTGCAGCGCCAGCTGCGCCGCAGCCTCGCTGGTCAGCTCCCAGGGGTGGAACAGTTGCAGGTCGCGGTGGGTGCCGGGCGGGGCGATGTCGGCCGCATCGGGCAGGCCGGCCATGGGGTCCTCGGCGGTGAAGCGCGCGATGTCGTAGGCGGCCTGCACGGTCTGCTGGATGGCGGCATCCGAGAAGTCGGAGGTGCTGGCGTTGCCACGGCGGTTGCCCAGGTAGACGGTCACGCCCAGCGACTTGTCGCGGTTGCGCTCCACGGTCTCCAGCGCCCCCTTGCGCACACTCACGCTCAGGCCGCAGCCCTCGGAAGCCTCGGCTCCGGCGTCGGTGGCGCCGAGCTTCTTGGCATGGACCAGGGCACGGTCCACCAGGTCTTCAAAAAACGGTTGGCTGTAGCTGAAGCCGGAATCAGCCTGCGGTTTGGCGGTGCTTGCCGCGCGGGGACGGGGTTTTTTCATAGCGGCGGCTATGATAGCCGCCACTGCAGCGCCCTCCGCGCCGCCACTGTATTTGTCCCCTACCCCATGTCACGCAAACCCAAAAAAGGCTACTACGTCAAAGGTCACTTCGTTGCCGAAGGCAGCGAACTCGACCTGCAGCTCAAGGCCGAACTCAAAGGCACCCCCGACTCCAGCAAGACGGATCTCAAGCGCGAGTCCGACGCCTTGCAGGACCTCGGCAAGGATTTGCTGACGCTGCGCTCCGACCTGTTCAAGCGCCTGCAATTGCCCGACCAACTGGCCGATGCCCTGGCCGAGGCCAAGCGCATCACCAATTTCGAAGGCAAGCGCCGCCAGATGCAGTACGTCGGCAAGCTCATGCGCAAGCTGGACGAGACCGAGATCGCCGCCGTGCGCGCGGCACTGGACGAGCAGCACAACGGCTCGGCCGCCGAGAAGATGGCCCTGCACGCCGCCGAGCAATGGCGCGACCGCCTGATTGCCGAGGAATCGGCCCTGTCCATCTGGCTGGACCATTTCCCCGACACCGACACCCAGCAGCTGCGCGCCCTGATCCGCCAGGCCCGCAAGGACATGCCGGGCGCCCATGAGGCCAATGTGCAGGAATCCACCGGCCTGGCCCAGCGCAAGGGCCGCGCCTACCGCGATCTGTTCCAGCTGGTGCGCCAGCAGTTGGGCGGCACGGGCCGCGAGACAGCCGAGGACGGTGACGGCGCTGGCGAGGAAGCCGACGATGAGTGAGCCCGTCCATGACGCCGTGCGCATCGGCATCGTCTCGATCAGCGACCGTGCCAGCAGCGGCGTCTATGAGGACAAGGGCCTGCCGGCCCTGCAGGACTGGCTCACCCGCGCGCTCAGGAACCCCATCACGTTCGAGCCGCGCCTGATCCCCGACGAGCAGGCCGGCATCAGCGCCACGCTGATCGAGCTGGTCGATGCAGGCTGCTGCCTGGTGCTGACCACGGGCGGCACCGGCCCCGCCCCGCGCGATGTCACGCCCGAAGCCACGCTGGCCGTGGCCGACAAGGAAATGCCGGGCTTTGGCGAGCAGATGCGCCAGATCAGCCTGGCCTTTGTGCCCACGGCGATCCTGTCGCGCCAGGTGGCGGTGATCCGTGGCAAGAGCCTGATCATCAACCTGCCGGGCCAGCCCAAGGCCATTGCCGAAACCCTGGAAGGCCTGAAGAACCCCGATGGCACGCAAAAGGTCAACGGCATCTTTGCGGCCGTGCCCTATTGCGTTGACCTGATCGGCGGGCCCTATCTGGAAACGGACGACAGCGTCTGCAAGGCGTTCCGCCCCAAGAGCGCAGTGCGCACCGCGCGACCTGCGGCCTGATCGCGCGGACACGGCAATCGACAAGCAGCCTGCGGGCTGCTTTTTATTTTTTCAGCCCCTTGAACCAGCGCTGAATCCGGGCCCGCAATTGCCGTTTGCCGTCATCACCCAACGGCATGCTGCTTGCCAGTTTCAGTGCCGCATCGACCTGTATATGGCCATGCTCCATCAGTGCCATGCAAAACACCCGGTCCTTGTCGCGCCCCGCCTGGGCCTTGGAGAGAAAGAGATCCAGCACATCAAGGCAATAGCCGACGCGATCGTTGGTATTGCCGTTCTGGATACGGTGCAGCCGGTTTTGCCAGCCTGAGGCAAGCACTGCCGTGTCCGGGCCCACGCCCTGCGCGTAGTAGCCATTGGACTCGTGGAAGCGAGAGCCTTCGCCAATGGATCCGTCGATCCGGTCCGCCAGATCCGGAGCGTTGAGCGGATAGATGTCCGCCTCTGCGGACATCTTGAAAACCGGCTCGGGATACGGGATGGAGCCCAGGATTGCCTGACTTCCCACGATGACGAATTCATACTCATTCGTCACATCCCCGCTCGCACGAATGATGTGCTCAAGATCCTCTCGGTTCATAGGCCCGCCCTGTATCTCCCAATGCAACGCCCCGCTTGAGATCCCCCACCTGCGCCAGTACCTGCTGGCGCACCTGTTCGGGCAGCACCGATGTCAGGGGCGAGGCCTGGCGCAGTTCCTGGGCCCTTCGCGTGCGGACCAGGATGGTGCGCCAGCGGCCATTTTGCAAGACATCCTGCCACTGCCTCCACAGGCTGGCGGAATGCGAATCCCCCTGGCTCAACCACCTCTCCAACGTGTCCTGTGCCTGCTGCAGCAATGCCGGGTCAGATCGCACAAGGCGCACGGCTTCTTCATGCAATGCGAGGCTTTGCAGATCCTGCACTTCATGGCGCGCATCCTGCGCACGCACCAGAACCTGTACGACGGGCCTGGCATGGCGCGAACGGGCTGCGGCAGTTCCTGCGGGCGCGGGCTGCAGGGCGTCGCCCGCCAGCAATGCCAATTCTCCCCCTATGCCCAGTTCCAACATGACTCGCAGGTACGTGCCCATGGATGGCCCGGGATCGCCGGACTCGACTGCAGCGAGCGTGCTGCGGGATATACCTACGCGCGAGGCCATCTCGACCGTGCCCAGCCCCTGCTCCTTGCGCAGACGCTTGAGCCGGTCACCGAACTGCAAAAGCAGTTGGCGCTGAAGAAGGGTGGACTTTTCTGGCGTTTTCATTTGTCCATTATTCTAAGCAAAACCTGAATTTTTGATTGTTTTTCTAGACAAATTAATTCAAGTCCAGTGCTTTCGCATTCCCAGGTCAAGGAACGGAGAAGCAGGTCCTGACGCGCGCACAAGCCACGGCCGGGATGCGCAGCGCACGGCGATCAATCAACGGGCCGGCCACGTTGCAAGGATGAGCGGCTGTACTGTCGCACCGGGGCCACCAAGCCCGTGCTTGCCCCAATGCGGCAGGCCCCTGTCCCTGCCAGCATGGAATCACCCCGGCCCCTGCGCAACAGCAGCGGGCTTTTTCCATCCAAAGCAAGGAGACTTCATGCAGCAACGCCCCAAGACATCGCTGATGACACCGCTGGCCCTGGCACTGTGCGCCGCCGCACTGGCAACGCCGGCCCTGGCGCAGCAGGACAAGGTTCGGATCGGCTTCATCACCGACATGTCCAGTCTCTATGCCGATGTCGAGGGCAAGAACGGCGCCGTGGCGATACAGATGGCCATTGACGACTACGGCGGCAAGCTGCTGGGCAAACCCATCGAGCTGCTGACGGCCGACCACCAGAACAAGGCCGACATTGCCGCCAGCAAGGCGCGCGAGTGGATAGACACGCAGGGCATCAGCCTGGTGTTTGGCGGCACGAACTCGGCCACGGCCCTGTCCATGGCCAAGGTGGCGCAGGAGAAAAAGCGGGTCTTCATCGACAACGGCGCAGGCAGCTCGGCGCTGACCAACGAGCAGTGCAGTCCCTACACCGTGCACTACGCCTTCGACACCGTGGCCCTGGCCAAGGGCACGGGCGCGGCCGTAGTGGAGGCCGGAGGCAAGAGCTGGTACTTCGTGACCGCCGACTATGCCTTCGGCCATGCGCTGGAGGCCGATACCACCAAGATCATCGAGGCGCGCGGCGGCAAGGTGCTGGGCTCGGTCAAGACGCCGCTGAACGCCAGCGACTTCTCCAGCTTCATGCTGCAGGCGCAGAACTCCAAGGCCCAGATCCTGGGCCTGGCCAACGCGGGTGGCGACACCATCAACTCCATCAAGGCCGCGCGCGAGTTCGGCGTGACCAAGGACATGAAGCTGGCCGGCCTGCTGGTGTTCTTCACCGACGTGCACAGCCTGGGCCTGAAGAACACGCAGGGCATGCAGTTCACCACCAGTTGGTACTGGGACATGAACGATGCCTCGCGCAAGTTCGCCGACGCCTTCATGGCCAAGACCCAGCGCCGCCCCAGCGAAATCCATGCGGCCGACTACTCGGCCACCATGAACTGGCTCAAGGCCGTGGAAAAGGCCGGCACGCTGGATGCCGACAAGGTCATGGCCACCTGGCGCGGCATGAAGATGGACGACTTCTTCGGCAGCGGCTACCTGCGCGAGGACGGCCGCTACGTGCACGACATGTACCTGATGGAAGTGAAATCCCCGGCCGAATCCAAGGGCACCTGGGACTACTACAAGCTGGTCAAGAAGCTGCCGGCCGAGCAGGTCTGGACCACCAAGGCCGAGAGCAAGTGCCAATATTGGCGCTGAACTTGCGCTGAACTTGCGGTGAGCCGAGGGGGCAGCCCGGCCGCTCCCTCTCCTCGCTTTTCTCCACTGAATCTCCATGCCTTGGTCAATGCCGGGACATCGAACCGCGCCAGACTGGTAAGTTCGAGCATCTGGCGCGGCGCCGGGCAGGGACTGTCTCCCCTGCGGCCGACCGCGCGGCAGGGGAAGAATGAAGTTCAATCGCAAATGGGCCATGGTCGCCGTCGCAGGCGCATGCATGGTCGCAGGCCTGGTGTGGTGGAAGGCCAGTGCCAAGCCCTCCACCCAATTCGCAACCGCACCCGTCACCGTCGGCGACCTGGAGCAGACCGTGCTGGCCGTGGGCCGGCTGCACCCCAAGGAACTGGTGGCCGTGGGCGCCCAGGTCTCGGGCCAGGTCCGGCGCCTGCACGTGGAGCTGGGCCAGAAGGTCAAGGCCGGCGAGCTGATCGCCGAAGTCGATGCCCAGCCGCAGCGCATCAAGCTGCGCAATGCCGAGGCATCCGTCACCGCCTTGCAGGCCCAGCTGGCCGCGCGGCGCGCGGCGCTGGTGCAGGCCCGGCTGACCTTCCAGCGCCAGCAGGAGCTGCTGCAGGCCGACGCCACCTCGCGCGCCGACCATGAAGCCGCCAAGGCTGCGCTGGACACCGCGCTGGCCGATGTCGGCGCCCTTCAGGCACAGATCGAGCAGGCACGCACCCAGGTGGAGACCGAGCGCATCAACCTGGGCTACACCCGCATCGTCGCGCCCATGGACGGCGTGATCGTGGCCGTGGTCACCAAGCAGGGCCAGACCCTGAACTCCTTCCAGACCACGCCCACCATCGTCATGCTGGCCAAACTCGACGTGATGACCGTGCGCGCCGAGATTGCCGAGGCCGACGTGGACAAGATCCAGCTGGGCCAGACGGTCTGGTTCACCACGCTGGGCAGCGGCCGCCAGCGCCACACCGCCACGATCGAGCGCATAGAGCCTGCGCCCGCCTCCATCGCCACGGACGCCACCGCTGGCGCAGCGACCGCCACCGGCGCCCAGGCCGCCAAGGCCATCTACTACAACGCCCAGTTCGACGTGCCCAACCCGGAAGGCAAGCTGCGCCCCTCCATGACCGCCCAGGTCACCGTGCGCGTGGCCCAGGCCGACAAGGCCGTGCTCATGCCGGCCGCCGCGCTGGGCAGCCGCGATGCCGACGACAACTACAGCGTGCGCGTGCGCGATGCCCAGGGCCAGGTCACCGAGCGCAAGGTGCGCGTGGGCCTGCGCACCAACGCCCAGGCCCAGGTGCTGTCGGGGCTGGAGCCCGGCGAGCAGGTGGTGATCGGCGAGGCCAGCCCCGGCGGCAAGCCGGCCGGCAGCGACCCGATGGGAATGTAAGCATGGACCATGCATTGCTGCAGATGCAGGGCCTGCGCCGGGAGTTTCCTGCGGGCGACACCACGGTGGCGGTACTCAAGGACATAGACCTGCGCATAGAAGCGGGCGAGATGGTGGCCATCGTCGGTGCCTCGGGCTCGGGCAAGTCCACGCTGATGAACATCCTCGGCTGCCTGGATCATCCGACCTCGGGCAGCTACCGCATCGCCGGCCGCGAGACCGGCGAGCTGGGGCCCGACGCGCTGGCCGCGCTGCGGCGCGAGCACTTCGGCTTCATCTTCCAGCGCTACCACCTGCTGCCCGACCTCACGGCCCAGGGCAATGTGGAGCTGCCCGCCGTCTACGCGGCCACACCGGCCGGCGAGCGGCATGCGCGCTCGGCCGCCCTGCTCGAACGCCTGGGCCTGGCCGACCGCATGCAGCACCGGCCAAGCCAGCTGTCGGGCGGGCAGCAGCAGCGCGTGTCCATTGCGCGTGCGCTGATGAACGGCGGCGCCGTCATCCTGGCCGACGAGCCCACGGGCGCGCTGGACAAGGCCAGCGGCGAGCAGGTCATGCGCATCCTGCAGGAGCTGCATGCCGACGGCCACACCATCATCCTGGTCACGCACGACATGGCCGTCGCCGCCCACGCCACGCGCGTGATCGAGATCAGCGACGGCGCCATCATTGCCGACCGGCGCAGCACCCCGCACGAAGCCAGGCCGCCCGTGGAGCCGGCATCCGGCGCGCGCCGGGCCTCCTGGCGCGGACTGTCGGACCGCTTTGGCGAGGCCCTGCGCATGGCCCTGCGCGCCATGAACGCCCACCGCCTGCGCACCTTCCTGACCATGCTGGGCATCATCATCGGCATCTCGGCCGTGGTCTCGGTGGTGGCGCTGGGGCGCGGTGCGCAGCAGCAGGTGATGAACCAGATCAGCGAGCTGGGCACGAACACGCTGGACATCTTCCCCGGCAAGGACTTCGGCGACACGCGCGCGGCCGCCATCGAGACCCTGGTCGCCGCCGACGCCCAGGCCCTGGCCGAGCAGCCCTACGTGGACAGCGCCACGCCCAATGTGTCGGTCGGCGTCACGGCGCTGTACCGCGAGAACGCGGCCACGGCCCAGGTGACGGGCGTGGGCTTCGAGCACTTTCGCGTGCGCGGCCTGCGCCTGGCATCGGGCCGCTTCTTCGACCAGCGCGACGTGGACCTGCACGCCCAGGTGGCGGTGATCGACCAGAAGACCGCCACCGCCCTGTTCCCCACCAACCCCAGCCCGCTGGGCGAGGTCGTGCTGCTGGGCCAGATGCCCGTGGAAATCGTCGGCGTGCTCCGGCCTGCGCAAAACAGCTTCGGCGGCTCCACGCCCACCTTCTTCGTGCCCTACACCGCAGCCGCCACGCGCCTGGTCGGCAAGTACCACCTGGACAGCATCACGCTGCGCATCAAGGACGCGGTGCCGGCCGAGATCGCGCAAAAGGCCGCCACCAGCCTGCTGACCGAGCGCCATGGCACCAAGGACTTCTTCATCTGGAACTCCGACCAGATCCGCCAGGCCATCACGCGCACCAGCACCACGCTGACGCTGCTGGTCTCGGCCATCGCCATGATCGCGCTGCTGGTGGGCGGCATCGGCGTGATGAACATCATGCTGGTGTCGGTGACCGAGCGCACGCGCGAGATCGGCGTGCGCATGGCCATCGGCGCGCGCCAGTCGGACATCCTTCAGCAGTTCCTGATCGAGGCCGTGCTGGTCTGCATCGTGGGCGGCATCCTGGGTGTCTCTCTGGCGCTGAGCCTGGGCCTGGCAGTGAGCCTGTCGGGCTCCAGCTTCCAGCTGTCGTTCTCGGCCGCCTCCATCGTGCTGGCCGTGGCCTGCTCCTCCCTCATCGGGATCGGTTTCGGCTTCCTGCCGGCGCGCAGTGCTGCGCGCCTCGACCCCGTACAGGCTCTATCGAGAGATTGACATGCATATGCTGAAGACCGGCGTGCTGGCATGCGCAGTGGCCCTGGCCGGCTGCGGCGCCATCACGCGCACAACCTACGAGGCGCCGCAGGTGGCGCTGCCCGCACAGTTCGAGCATGCGCAGCCCTCGGCGGCCGCGCCTGCGCCCGAGGCATGGTGGCGCGCCTTCGGCGATCCGCGCCTGGATGCATGGATCGACATGGCCCTTGCGCGCAACCCCGACCTGGCAACGGCAGGCATCCGCGTGCGCCGCGCCGCGCTGCAGGCGCAGCTGGCGGGCCGCGCCCTGCTGCCGCAACCCGGCGGCACGCTCAGCACCGGGGCCAGCCGGCCGCTGTCCGGCAGCCCGCGCAGCACGCTGGAGACGTCCAGCGCCACGCTGAGCGTGGGCTGGGAGCTGGACCTGTTCGACCGCCTGGGTGCCCAGCGCGATGCGGCCGTCTTCGAGGCCCAGGCCAGCGAGCAGGACAGGCAGGCCGTGGCCCTGTCCCTGGCGGCCACCACCGCCAGCCTGTACTGGCAACTGGCCCTGGCCAACGAGCGCCTGGAATTTGCGCGGCAAAGCCTGGAGTACACACGCCGCACCGGCGAGCTGGTGGAGGCGCAGTACCGCAGCGGCGCCGTATCCAGCCTGGAACGGCGCGAGGCCCGGCAGGCGCTGGCCGAGCAGCAGGCGCTGCTCAGCCAGTACACGCAGGCCCGCGCCGAACTGCGGCAGGCGCTCAACGAGCTGCTCCTGGGCGCCGAGGCACCCGGTGGCGAGCCGCAGGCCCTGCCCACGGGCGCGCTGCCTGCCATTGCCGCAGGACTGCCCGCCGAACTGCTGGGCCGCCGCCCCGACCTGCGCGCCGCCGAACTGCGGCTGCGCGCCTCCCTGGCCAGCAGCGATGCGGCCACCGCGCGCTACTACCCCACGCTGTCGCTGACCGGCAGCCTGGGGGGCTCCAGCAACTCGCTGCTCGACCTGCTGGCCAACCCCGTGGCGGCCCTGGGCGCCAGCATGACCCTGCCTTTTCTGAACGTGGGCGAGATGCGGCTGAACACCGCCATTGCGCGCAACCAGCATGAAGAGGCCGTGGTCAACTTCCGCAAGTCGCTGTACGCCGCGCTGGCGGAAACGGAAAAAGCCCTGTCCGCCCGCACCGAGCTGGCCAGCCAGGAGCAGGCACAGCAGCGCGTCATGCAGGAATCGGCAGAAATCACCCGCCTGTACGAGGCACGCTACCGCGCAGGCCAGGTACCCCTGCGCACCTGGCTGGATGCGCAGGAGCGCAGCCGCAACGCACAGCTGGCCCTGTCGGCCCTGCACCTGGCGCAACTGCAAAACCAGGTGACGATCAACAAGGTGCTGGGCGGCGGATGGCAAGCCCCTTGAGCAAGGACCGGCAACCTCCGCCAAAGTGCCCCGCCCCGATCAGAACGAATGCGCCATGCCCAGGTACAGGCCGGTCTGGCTGCCGCCCGGCGCCGGGTTGTTGTTGGTGGTCTCCACCGAGAAGTTCGCATTGCCGCCATTGCGCACATTGCCCACGCTGGCGTACAGCAGCGTGCGCCTGGACAGCGCGTAGTCGGCGCCCGCCATGAACAGGTTGGCGCTGCCGCCGCCGTTGTTGACCGTGGTGCGGTAGCCCGCCCCGATCAGCGTCAGCGGGCCTGACACCTTGTAGCGCGCGCCCATCCAGTACTGCCGCGCCTTGTTGGGCACGCCAGCCGCGCTGTCGGGCGCGGACAGCTGCTCATAGCCCGCGAACAGCTTGAGCGCGGACAGCGTCACCGTGCCGCCCAGCGTCAGGTTGCGGGAGGTGGTGTAGAGATCGCTGAAACGGCCATTGGCATCGCGGGCCACATCGTAGATGGCGCGCAACTCGAACGTGGGCGCGGTATAGGACACCGACAGCGCATCCTTGCGCAGCCGCGATGTGCCCTGCGGCTGCTCGCCCAGGCCGGTCAGCGCCAGCACGCGCAGGCCGCCCCAGCTGGGCGTTTCGTACGAGACCATGTTGTCATGCCCGCCCCAGTTGCGCCCCCGCACCAGCGTGGCCGAGCCGATGAACTGCTGGCCCGTGGGGTCCAGCGCCCAGTGCGCATCCGAGATCGACAGGTCCTTGCCCAGCTTCAGCGTGCCCCAGCCGCTGCGCAGGCCCACGAAGGTGCGGCGGTTGAAGAAACCTGCGCCGTTGAACCTGGCATCGTCGATGCTGAAGCCCGACTCCAGCGTGAACAGCGCATGCAGCCCTCCGCCCAGGTCCTCCTCCCCCTTGAAACCCAGCATGCTCGTGCCCCACTGGTTGCCCACGGCCCGCCACAGGCTGCCGGAGCCGCCCGTGGCCGGGTCGTACACATTGTTCTGGTAGTCCACCCCCGCGACCACACGCCCGTAGAGCGTGACCGAACTCTGGGCCTGGGCCGCCAGGGCCGTGCCCAATGCAAGCGCGGCCAAGCCAGCGCTGCGGATCATGCGTTTATTCATTTCCCTCTCCTCCTTGACATTGCCGATTGGCGAAAATCCCCATGGCCGCAGCACGGCTGCCATGGGGAGCAGCTTGAAATCGGTCGCCAGCCCCTTTTCTTGTGCTTCTTGTTCTTGTGCTTCTTGCTATTGCGGGTGCATGCAGCCCCGTGGTTGCGATGCCCTGCAGGCTGCTTTCATGAATTCTCCGCAGGGATGGCGCCAGGCCTGAGCGATTCATGCGCAGACCTATGCATTTGCGGCGCGGGCGCCCCGGTGTTTTCCCCTGGAAGGGGGTTGAGCGACGTTCGGGGATGGGGCATGGCCGACGGATGCTCAGTCGCTCACTCCTGCGCAGAATCCTCCAGCCGAAAAATGCAGGCCATGGGCGTCCACTTGTCTCCAGGTGGTGTCCACGGCGTGGGGGCCTGAAAGGCCCACATCAGGTCTTCCCATTCGCACAACTTCGGATCGGTGGCGGAGGCAAGGGCCATGGCCCGGGCGTCATGCACCGCGTCATCGGTTTCCATGACCATCACCATGCGCGTGCCAAGGCGGTGGATTTCCATGCCGACCACGCCATGGCCGCGCAGATGCGCTTCCACCTCGGGCCAGATCCTGCGATGCAGGGCTTCATAGCGGGCGATCAGCGCCGGGTCATCCCTGAGGTCGAGTGCAAGGCATTGGCGCATGGTGTCTCCATGGTGGTCAGGTCAGCGCGCGGTCCAGGTGGGTGTAGCCGCCATCGACGAACAGCCATTGCCCCGTGGTGTGCGATGCCCGCTCGGACAGAAGAAAGACGACCGTGTCCGCAATCTCCTCGGCCGCCGTCATGCGCCGGCCCAGCGGAATCCGGGCGCTGATCTGTTCCAGCTGGCGCCCGGGGTCGTCGAAGCGGCCCAGCCAGTGCAGGTACATCGGCGTCATCACCTCGGCGGGCACCACGGCATTGACGCGCACGCCATCGGCTGCCAGCGCGGCAGCCCACTCGCGCGTCAGCGAGAGCTGGGCCCCCTTGGCCGCGCAGTAGCCGCTGGCCTGGCCCTGCCCGGTCAGCGCGGTCTTGGACGAGATGTTGACGATGGAGCCACGGCTGGCCTTGAGGTGTGGCAGGCAATGGTGGGCCATGACGTAGTAGTGCACCAGGTTGGCCTGCAGCGAGCGCACGAAGGCGTCGCGCCCTGCCTCCAGGCCCACGCCGTCATTGATGCCCGCGTTGTTCACCAGGCCGTCGATGTGGCCGCAGTCCGCCGCAGCGCGGGCCACCATCTCACCGCATGCCTGTTCATCGACCAGGTCGAAGCGGAAGTGGCGGGCCCGGGGCTGCAGCTCCATGAGCTGCGCCTCGAACCGCGCGGACATGGTGTCCTTGCCGCAGATCAGCGGAACCGCACCTTCACCGGCCAGCCGCAGCGAGATGGCCGCCCCGATGCCGCTGGCACCGCCCGTGACGATGAAGGTCTTGTCTTTCAGGTTCAGGTCCATGCTGCCTCCCATGTGGTCAGGTCATGCCTTGCGGCTGCAGGCCGTAGCAGCGCGCGGCGGTGCCGCCCCACAGCGCCTCGCGCTCGGACACCGACAGCCGCGACGACGCCCAGCCATCCACCAGCTCAAAGACCGTGGCGTATGGCGCGGCCAGCAGGCAGACCGGCCAGTCGGAGCCAAACATCAGCCGCTGCGGACCGAACACCTGCAAGGCCGTGTCCAGGCATTGGAGCAGGCAGGCCCGGTCAGGCTCGCGCAGGCCGGATCGCCAGTCGGCCTCGGTCACCAGGCCCGAGAGCTTGCACGCGACATGCGACAGCGGGGCGAAGCGCTGCAGCGATGCCTGCCAGCGGCCGAACGCGGCCTGGGCCTGGCCCTTGTGCTGGTCCCGGGCCAGCCCGGCCAGTGGCGGCTTGCCCAGGTGATCCAGCACCATCCAGTGCGCGTCATGCCGTGCACACAAGGCGGCGGCCGCATCCATCTGGTGGTCGAACACCAGCACGTCGTAGGCCCAGCCCTGGCGCTGCAGCACGGACAGACCGCGTGCGAATGCCGCAGAGCACAGAAAGGCCGAGGCATCAGGCTCATCCTGCACCTGATGGCGCCACCCGCACAGCGCCGGCTCGGCACGCCAGGACTGCAGGCGCTCGCCAATGCCGTCGCAGGCCAGATCATCCCATCCCACGACGCCGCAAATCCCGCCGTGCCGCCGCGCCAGATCCAGCAGGTATCGCGTTTCATCGACACTGCCCCTGGCCTGCACGGCAATGGCGCCGGTCAGGCCGCAGGCTTTCAGCTGCGGCAATACCTGCTCCGGCGTGCAATCCACCGCCAGCGCCTGCATGCCCTCGCCTATCCAGGGATAGTCCCGGGCGCTGTAATGCCAGAAGTGCAGATGCGCGTCTATGCGCTGAAGGGTAGGTGCTTCGTCCATGGCTCAGGCCGGGAAGCGGTATCTGTGGAGAGATTCCGGCTTCATCGTGATGGAAAAGCCGGGCGCACCGGGAGGCATATAGGCCGCATTGCGCACCACGCAGGGATCCACGAAGTGCTCGTGCAGATGGTCCACGTACTCGATCACGCGCCCCTCACGCGTGCCGGACACGCAGACGAAGTCGATCATGGACAGATGCTGCACATACTCGCAAAGGCCCACGCCCCCGGCATGCGGACACACGGGCAGACCGTACTTTGCGGCCAGCAGGAGTACCAGCAGCACCTCGTTGACCCCTCCCAGCCGGCAGGCGTCGATCTGCACCACGTCGATGGCGCCACGCAGGATGAACTGCTTGAAGAGAATGCGGTTCTGGCACATCTCTCCAGAGGCGACCTGGACCGGGGCAACGGCTTCGCGCACTGCGCGGTGGCCCTCCACATCGTCAGGGCTGGTCGGCTCCTCGATGAACCAGGGCCTGGCAAAGGCCAACTCCCGCACCCAGCCGATGGCCTGCCCCACCTCCCAGGCCTGGTTGGCGTCGATCATCAGCTGGCGGTCCGGCCCCAGCACCTCGCGCGCGATGGACACGCGCCGGATATCGTCCTGCAGGCTGCGCCCCACCTTGAGCTTGACGTGGTTGAAGCCGCCGGCCACCGCCTCGCGGCACAGGCGGCGCAGCTTGTCGTCGTCATAGCCCAGCCAGCCGGCCGAAGTCGTGTAGCAGGGATAGCCCTCGCGCTCCAGCACGCCGATGCACTCGGCCTTGCGCGGCGACTGGCGATGCAGCAGCTCCAGCGCCTGGGCTTCGGTCAGGGCATCCGTCATGTAGCGGAAGTCCAGCGCGCGGACGAACTCCTCGGGCGTGAAATCGGCCACAAGACGCCACAGCGGCTTGCCCTCGGCCTTGGCCCACAGGTCCCACACGGCATTGACCACGGCGCCGGTGGCCAGATGCATTGCCCCCTTGTCCGGGCCGATCCAGCGCAACTGGCTGTCGGAGGTGATGTGGCGCCAAAAGCGTCCCATGTCCTGGCGGACCCAGTCAAGCTCCACGCCCTCCACCAGGTGCCGCATGGCCGCGATGGCGGCGCAGCAGACCTCGTTGCCGCGACCGATGGTGAAGGTCAGCCCGTGCCCCTCAAGGCCGGGCGTATCCGTCTCCAGGATCACATAGGCGGCGGAGTAGTCCGGGTCCGGGTTCATGGCGTCAGACCCATCCAGGTGACTGGAGGTCGGAAAGCGCACATCGAGCACGCGCAGGGACAGGATTCGCGTCATGGTCTTCTCAGGCCTTGCCGGTTGTCGAGGGATTCGGTTGCACGCGAGCCGCCACCATGGTCTGGCGCTGCTCGCCCAGGCCGGCGATGCCCAGCCGCATGGCCTGCCCGGCACGCAAGTACATGGGCGGCTTCTGGCCCATGCCCACGCCCGGCGGCGTGCCGGTGGAGATCACATCGCCCGGTTGCAGGCTCATGAAGCGGCTCAGATAGCTGACGAGAAAGGCCACGCCGAACACCATGGTGGCCGTGCTGCCGTCCTGCATGCGCCGGCCGTCCACATCCAGCCACATGCGCAGCGCCTGCGGATCGGGCACCTCGTCGGCCGTGACCAGCCAGGGCCCCAGCGGGCCGAAGCCGTCGCAGCCCTTGCCCTTGTCCCAGGTGCCGCCGCGCTCGAGCTGGTACTCGCGCTCGGAGATGTCGTTGACCACGCAATAGCCCGCCACGTGCCGCATGGCCCGGGCCTCGTCGATATGGCGCCCGCCCTGGCCTATGACCACGCCAAGCTCCACCTCCCAATCCGTCTTCACGGAGCCGGGCGGAATCTCGATGGCATCGTCCGGGCCGCAGATGGCACTGGTCCACTTGCCAAACACCACGGGCTCGGGCGGCACCTGCATGCCGGTCTCGGCCGCATGGTCCGAGTAGTTGAGGCCTATGCACACGAACTTGCCCACCCGCCCCACGCAGGGGCCCAGACGCAGCGTGTGCTGCGGCACGCCTTCCACCAGGGGCAGCTGCAAGGGGTCCAGGGCGCCCAGTTGCGCCAGGCTGTACGGCAGCAGCACAGGGCCGGCAATGTCGTCCACCACGCCCGAGAGGTCGCGCACACGCCCTTGCGCATCGAGCAGGCCCGGTCTTTCATGGCCCCTGGGGCCGTATCGCAGCAATTTCATGGTGCGCTCCTGTGCAGTTCAGTTGGACCAGCCGCCGTCGATCACGCTCAGCGTGCCGGTGACGAAGCGGGATTCATCGCTGGCGAGATAGGTGGCCAGCGCGGCGATTTCCTCGGGCCGACCCACCCGCCCCATGGGCTGGCGCGCCACGAAGGCCGCGCGCACCAGCTCCAGCGGCACGCCCTGCTGCCGGGCCTGGCCGGCGATGCGCGCCTGCAGCGACGGGGACTCCACCGTGCCAGGGCAGATGGCGTTGCAGCGTATGCCCTGCGTGACGAAATCGGCCGCCACGGCCTTGGTCAGCCCGACCACGGCAGCCTTGGTGGCGCCATAGGCATGGCGAAGGGGCACGCCCTTCACGCTGGAGGCCGCGGACGACATGTTGATGATCGAGCCGCCGCCCTGGGCCAGCATGGCGGGCAGCAGGGCGCGGATGATGCGGTGCATGGAGGTGACGTTGAGCTGCCACGCAAAGGCCCAGTCCTCGTCACTGCAGTCCAGGATGCTGCCGTGGTGCACGAAGCCCGCGCAGTTGAGCAGTGCGTCAAAGGCCCTCTCCTGCCCGGCCAGTGCCAGGATGTCTTGCGCATCGGTCACATCCAGCCGCCGCGTACGCAGGCCGTCCCGTCCCTCCAGTTCTGCCAGCGCCTGCATGTCGATGTCGGTGGCCAGCACGCTGGCCCCCTCGCGGGCAAACATCAGCGCGCAGGCACGCCCTATGCCCTGCCCGGCTGCGGTGACGAGAATGTGTTTTCCGGCGAGTCTCATGGAGCCATTCCTTCCCTTGAAAAGGGTTCTGCATGGGCGATTCGCGGACCGCGCCTATTGCTGCTGCTCACCTGCGAGCCGGGCCAGCATCAGGGCGCCGAGGATGATGGCGCCGTAGATGGCCTGTATCCAGAACGATGGCACCTGGGCCAGCGTCAGCAGGTTCTGCACCACGCCCAACAGCAGCACGCCGCACAGCGCGCCCGACATGGAGCCCTTGCCGCCGTCGAGCGAAATGCCGCCGATGACGGCCGCCGCGAACACCGTGAAAATCATCGAGCTGCCCTGGTTGGCATTGATCGCGCCCACATAGCCCGTGACCACCAGCCCGCCCATTGCGGCCAGCACACCGGCCAGCACGAAGACGCCCCAGGTAATACGGTCCACATTGATGCCCGCCGCGCGCGCCGCATGGGGGTTGCCGCCAATCGCATACAGCGCGCGGCCCAGCCGGTGGTGGCGCAGCATCACAGCGGCCGTGCCGAACGCCAGCGCAGCCAGCCAGACCGACAGCGGCAGCCCCAGCAGCGTGGCCGTGGCCAGGGCGAAGAAAGGCTGCGGCATGTCGAACAGGGTGCCGCCCCTGGTCGCGCCCACGAGCAGGCCGCGCAGCACGATCAGCATCGCCAGCGTGACGATGAAGGCATTGAGCCGCAGCCTGACGACCAACAGGCCATTGATAAAACCCGTGCATGCGCCTACGGCCGCGATGGCCAGCAGCCCCGCCGCCACCGGCCATTCCGTGCCAAAGCCTCCCGAGGCTGCAGGAATCACCAGCATGGCGCCCACCGCCGGCGCAATGCCCACCGTGGACTCCACCGACAGATCGAACTTGCCCGTGATGATGATCAGCGACTCCGCCAACACCACCAGCGCCAGGGCTGCCGAGGCCCCCAGGATGCTGACCAGGTTGGCCGGTGTCAGAAAGCTGGGGCTGGTCAAGGCTCCCAGCAAGAACAGCAGGGCCAGCGCAGGGACCAGCGCATAGTCGCGCAGCCGGTGCAGGGCGAGCCGCCGGGCGGCCGGCACGGGCACAGCCGTGTTCGGCGAGACGAAGGTTTCAGTGCGCATGCAGGCTCACTCCTTCCATGGAGGCAATCAGTTCACCGTCGTCCCAGCCTCTGGCGAGTTCGGCCACCACATGGCCATGGGACATCACCAGCACGCGGTCGCAGATGCGCAGGTCGTCCAGCTCGCTGCTCGCCAGCAGCACGGCCCGGCCCTGCCGTCGCTCCTCCTCCACCACGGCCAGCAATGCCTGCCGGGACTTCACATCCACACCCGCAGTGGGATCGATGAGCACCAGCACATCGGGCTCGCTGGCCAGGGCGCGCGCCATCACCACCTTCTGCTGATTGCCGCCCGACAGGCCGGACACGGCCTGCTGCGGCCCGCTGGCCGCCACATCGAGTGCACGCATGGCCGACAACGCCGCGGCCTGCCTGCGCGATGGCGCGATGAACCCGAACCGGCCCAGCCTGTCCATGATGGTCATGGTCGCGTTCTCGGCGATGGACTGCCCCGGCACCAGGCCCTGGCGGTGCCTGTCCTGCGGCACGCAACCCACGCCGTGCGCCAGCGCGGCGCCTACATCGCCGGGCGGCAGCACGCGGCCCGACACCAGGATCCGGCCCGCCGTGGTGCGCCGCAGGCCCGCCACCGCCTCACCCACGGCCGTGCGCCCGCTGCTGGTGGAGCCTGTCAGCCCCACGATCTCGCCACGCCGCACCTGCAGGCTGACAGCCCCGAAACCCTTGCCGCACACCTGCTGCAGCGCCAGCACCACGGGGGCAACGCCCGTGCCCCCGCCTGCCGGGGGTGCGTGGGCGGCGCAAGACGCGCCGGCCAGGCTGTCCCGCTCGCCGGTCATGGCCTCGATCAGCGCCTGCCGGGGCAACTGCGCCACCGGCGCCGTCACCACATGGCGCGCATCGCGCAGCACGGTGACCGTCTGGCAAATCTCATAGATCTCCTGCAAGTGGTGCGAGATGAAGAGAAACGTGACGCCGCCTTGCTGCAGATCGTGCACGCGCCTGAGCAGCCGCCGCGTCTCGTCGTGGTCAAGCTGCGCCGTGGGTTCGTCCAGGATGATGAAGCGCGCGCCCAGCGACAGCGCCCGTGCGATCTCCACTAGTTGGCGGGCTTCCACCGTCAGATCCCGGGCCAGCGCATCCTCGTGCACATCGATCTGCCAGGCATCCAGCAAGGCCCTTGCCTCGCGCCGCAGCACGCGCCAGGAAATCCAGCCATGGCGCAGCGGCTGCCGGTTGATGAACAGGTTCTCGGCGACAGACAGCTCGCCGATGATGGTCGAATGCTGGTAGACACAGGCCACATGCTGGCGCCAGGCCATGCGGTCGGCCACCGCAGGCGCGGGCTGGCCGTTGAAGAGGATGCTTCCCGTGCCGGGCTGGTGCAGGCCGGTCAGCAAGGCGACCAAGGTGGACTTGCCTGCGCCGTTGCGGCCAGCCAGTGCATGCGACTCGCCCGGCATGACCGCCAGGCTCACATCGTGCAAGGCCGTCGTGGAGCCGAAACGCAAGCCGAGCCCACGCGCCTCCATCACCGGCGTGCCCGGTCTGTCAGCCATGAATCCGGGGAGTATCGTCATGGCTGGTTGGCCCACAGCGACTTGTCGTCCACGTTCTCGCGGGTCACCACGGGTGCGGGCAACTGGTCCTCCAGAATGCCCGGAGCCACCTCCACGATGCGGCTGCCATGCGGGGTGGGCCCGGGCTTGAACGACTGCCCTGCCAGCGCTGCCTTGATGTAGTACAGGCCGTACTTTGCGTAAAGATCGGCGGGCTGCGAGATGGTG
Source organism: Delftia sp. 11MD (assembly GCF_050907895.1). NCBI lineage: Bacteria > Pseudomonadati > Pseudomonadota > Betaproteobacteria > Burkholderiales > Comamonadaceae > Delftia > Delftia sp. 11MD. Next base: position 4,780,166 of record NZ_CP194333.1, read on the forward strand.
GCGTCGATCTCGCCCCTGCGGATGGCATCCAGCTCCTGCGCGATGCCGTCGTTGCTGATCACCACGATGTGCCTCGGATCGCCGGCCGGACGCAGCAGCCCCCTGCGCCGCAGCGTCTGCAGCGTGGGCGCCAGATAGACGCCGCCTGCGTGCATGTAGATGCCCTTCAGGTCCGGATGCGCGGACAGCAGGCCGTCGAGCGCGGCGGCGGCGGCATCGGACTTCCAGGCCGCGGGAATCTCCAGCACCTGCAGCGCCGGGAAATCCTTCATGCAGCTGCGAAAAGCCTCGGCCCGATCACGGCCGTTGACCGATGCCAGGTCCCCCATGATCTGCACCACCTTGCCCGCCTTCACCTGAGCGCCCAGGTACTGGCAGGACCGCGCGCCATAGGCGCGGTTGTCGGCACGCACCACCATCGCCACCTTGCCCCGGGTAGGCGCCACGTCCACCGCCACCACAGGAATCTTCCCCTGCTCGGCCAAGGCGAGCGCGCGACCAATGGCCGCCGAATCCAATGGCGCCACCACCAACCCCTTGGCGCCGAGGTTGATCAGATTGGCCACGTCGGTGATCTGCTGGGCCGGGTCCTGGTTGGAGTTCACCGGCGCCAGGATGTCGACCCCAAGGGCCTTGGCCATTTGCGGGAGGTAGCCGTTGTAGGCCTGCCAGAACGGCGAGGTCAGCAGTGGCAGGTTGACCCCGATCCTGCCCTGCGCCGGGCCAGGTTCCGCCGCCAGCGCCGGCCCCGCGCCGGCCAGCGCCGCCACTGAAGCCAGCGCGGCTACAGCGGACATGAGCCGGCAAAGCATTGCGGAACATCCGGCCGGAACCTGGAAAACGCCGTGCAGTGCAGCCATGGAAAGTGCCTCCTCATGTGTGCCGGGACTCCGGCGGTGCCGCTGGATCGCCTTTTTGCCGATGGCGCGTGGCACATCGCCGGGGCAATTCATTCATCCATGAATTAATTATTTATAAATAAACCTCACTTCGGCAGCTATGGTTTACCCAGCCCACGCACCGCTTGCGCAGGTCGGCAGCAAAAACAGGACTTGTCCTATCCCGAACGTAAGATCTGCACGCATGAGCAAAGCACTGGACAACGCAGAAGACAGCGAGCGCTACCGCGCGCCGGCACTGGACAAGGGGTTGGACATCCTGGAGCTGCTGGCCGAGCACCCCGATGGCCTGACGCGGGCCGAGATCGTCAAGGAACTGGGCCGGGGCCCCAGTGAGATCTACCGCATGCTCGAGCGGCTGGTGGCCCGGCAATATGTGATGCGCTCGGCCGGCGGTGACCGCCATGCGCTCAGCCTCAAGATGTTCGCGCTGGCGCACCGCCACCCACCCGTCAACCGCCTCGTGACTCAGGCGCTGCCCGTCATGGATGCCTATGCGCGGCAGGCCGAGCAGTCCTGCCACCTGGGCCTCTACGACCGTGGCAATGTCCTGATCGTGGCCCAGGTCCCCGGCCCCGGGAACTGGGGCCTGTCAATCAGGCTGGGCGCACGCGTCGGGCTGCTGGACACCGGGTCAGGCCATGTGCTGCTGGCCTGCCAGACACCCGAACGCCGCTCGCAGATGCTGGCCGAGCACACGCCTTTGGAAGGCGAGGTACATCTGCCCGAGGCACAACTGCACGACATGCTGGAACAGATACGCCGCACGGGTCACAAGCAGAGCGAAAGCCTGCAGTCCTATGGCGTGGTGGACATCTCCTGCCCCATCCTCGGGCCCGATGGTCAGGCCATGGCTGTGCTCACATCACCCTATATCCGGCGGATCGATGGGCATGCGGGTCCCTCGCTGGATGAGGCGCGCGGGTACCTGCTGCAGGCAGTGGCTGGGCTCTCTCTCAATGGCGGTCTGCGCGGCGAGGAATGAGTCAGGCGATTTTTTCCAAATGCATGTGGTGCTTGCTGTGGTGGCAGGGGTTTCAATCCACGCGGTCGCAAGGGGCGCGACGAGCGTCAGGGCCTTGGTGATGCCCTGGCTGGCGCGGTTTCAATCCACGCGCCCGTACGGGGCGCGACCAGGCGCTCCAGCCCGAAGGCACAGGCCTCCTTATCGTTTCAATCCACGCGCCCGCACGGGCGCGCCGCCAGTTGCGGATCGCCGCCACGGCGCGGCGCACGTTTCAATCCACGCGCCCGCACGGGGCGCGACCACGGCAGCGACACCCATGAATTCATCGTCGTCTGTTTCAATCCACGCGCCCGCACGGGGCGCGACCCACGCGGATGCGCGAAGACAGCTCATAGAGCCGGTTTCAATCCACGCGCCCGCACGGGGCACGACGAAAGACGATGGCGACGAGCGCGGCGCGGCGCGGCAAAGTTTCAATCCATGCGCCCGCACGGGGCGCGACTGGGCATCAAGGAACGCAATCTAACGCCAGCACAGTTTCAATCCACGCGCCCGCACGGGGCGCGACGCCGTGCTCCAGTTGGTATTGCATCGGGGCTCCAGTTTCAATCCACGCGCCCGCACGGGGCGCGACACCCGCTGATGAGCCGCATGCACAAGCCGGACCCGTTTCAATCCACGCGCCCGCACGGGGCGCGACCTCATGCCTGCGATCACTCGCGTGAGCACCGACATGTTTCAATCCACGCGCCCGCACGGGGCGCGACGAGGACCAACGCCACTTCATCGGTTTGCTGGCGCTGTTTCAATCCACGCGCCCGCACGGGGCGCGACCGGGGACTTCGCCGCGATAGCTCACGCCGTCCACGTTTCAATCCACGCGCCCGCACGGGGCGCGACTTACACAGGAGCCGGCATGCCCCCCTCGCACATCGTTTCAATCCACGCGCCCGCACGGGGCGCGACTTGCGGGAGCGAGAGGATTTCGCAGGGGAGACTGGTTTCAATCCACGCGCCCGCACGGGGCGCGACCTGCTGCAGGGCCTCGCGCATCTTGAGCACGCAGTTTCAATCCACGCGCCCGCACGGGGCGCGACGAGAAGGAGCTGGCGCGCGTCTGGACGATGGTGGAGTTTCAATCCACGCGCCCGCACGGGGCGCGACCCGAAACGATGGCGTAGGCGCCGCCCATCGGCAGGTTTCAATCCACGCGCCCGCACGGGGCGCGACATGACTGCAATCTGTAGTCAACAAGCCACAGGAGTTTCAATCCACGCGCCCGCACGGGGCGCGACAAAGCACTTCGGCGTTGTAGTGCCGGTGCAGCTTGTTTCAATCCACGCGCCCGCACGGGGCGCGACTTGTTGTTGCGGGTCTTGCCGCTCCACGTGGGCTCCGTTTCAATCCACGCGCCCGCACGGGGCGCGACCCGGCATGATCACCTTTCTGCGCGGCCGGGTGAAGTTTCAATCCACGCGCCCGCACGGGGCGCGACCTGGCCGTGTACGGAGCATCGCATGTCACTGGCCGTTTCAATCCACGCGCCCGCACGGGGCGCGACCTGCCGGGCCGGCGACAACCTCCATCTCTTCCAGTTTCAATCCACGCGCCCGCACGGGGCGCGACGCCTCACGCGCCGTTCCGTCATGGACCAGATCAAGTTTCAATCCACGCGCCCGCACGGGGCGCGACCGCCGCAAAAGGCGCGAGCACGGCGCTGGGGTTGTTTCAATCCACGCGCCCGCACGGGGCGCGACGATCAGGGCATAGACGTCCTGTCCGGGCGTGTTGACGTTTCAATCCACGCGCCCGCACGGGGCGCGACACTGTATTTGACTACTGTTGATGAGCTTCGCGTAGGGTTTCAATCCACGCGCCCGCACGGGGCGCGACTACGGCAGATTGTCGCAGGGGTGCAAATCGGCTGTGTTTCAATCCACGCGCCCGCACGGGGCGCGACCGAGCAGCGTGGACGCGGCCATGCCCTCGTCGATGTTTCAATCCACGCGCCCGCACGGGGCGCGACCGCGGTAGCTACGGCGCCGGGGACTGTCCTAGAGTTTCAATCCACGCGCCCGCACGGGGCGCGACGTGCGATGCGTGATGCTCCGGCAGCGCGCGTGGTTTCAATCCACGCGCCCGCACGGGGCGCGACCTGCCGCTCCCACCGCCCAGGCAGCGCCCGCCCTGGTTTCAATCCACGCGCCCGCACGGGGCGCGACCCACCTGGTAGCCGTGGGCCTTGAGCTGGCGCACGTTTCAATCCACGCGCCCGCACGGGGCGCGACTAGTCGTGCAAGAGATCCGCAAGGGCACTGGCAAGTTTCAATCCACGCGCCCGCACGGGGCGCGACTGGGCATACCCGAGACCCATATCAGCGGCTTCAAGTTTCAATCCACGCGCCCGCACGGGGCGCGACTCGTCATCATCGTGGTGCGCAGCGGCTTGGGGGTGTTTCAATCCACGCGCCCGCACGGGGCGCGACCAGCAGCCGTTTTCCTCGCAGACGTACCAGACTTTGGTTTCAATCCACGCGCCCGCACGGGGCGCGACGGGGTACTTATAGAGCAATTTCACCGCTATGAAAAAAGCCAGGCTTCCGCGAACCAGGCGGCACTGTCATGCTGCGGAATCGGCGTTCAGCCAATCCCTCGCACACCCCCTTTTGAAAACAACAGCTTGCGCGGCCGCGAACCTCAAGGGCAGGCGGCGGTCACTTGGGGTTCGCGCGGAGGCTCAGAAGACGAGGGGGGCGTCGAGGTCCAGCACGGGCTTTGCGCCGATGTGTTCGACCTTGCTGCGCCAGTGTTGGCCCAGGTAGTAGAACCTGAGGCTGTCCTGGGCGGGGTCGATGATTTGCATCAGCCGCGCCTTGAGGGCGACCCATTGCGCGGCGTCCACTTCTATTTCGAAGACGGAGTATTGCGCGCGCTGGCCGAAGTCCCGGCAGGCCTTGGCGATGCGCCGCAGGCGGCGGGCACCATCCGGGTCCTGGGTACGGACGTCATAGCTCACCAGGACCATCATCGGCACACCTCATTTCTCATCGCCGGGCTGCCCCAAGATAAAAAAGCGGCTCCCTCGGGGGGCAGCGGACCTTGCGCAACAAAGGAAGCGTGGGGGCCATGTTTCATTTCCAAAGGAATGGCGGATAGGCATCGAGATCACCGCGCAGGTGGCGGGCCAGCAGTTGCGCCTGGATAAAGGGGAACAGTCCGATGGCGGCTTTTTCTTCGATGAAGGCGTGGCGCAGTTCTTCACGCTTGCGTTCCTGGTAGGCGGTCAGCACGGTCTTGCGTGATGCTTCGGTCAGCAGGACCGCTCCGTTGTCCATGGTCTGGAAGTCGCGCTCACCCAGTTGCTTGCGGTTGATCAGCGACAGCGCCAGCCGGTCCGCCAGCAGGGGGCGGAATTCCTCCAGCAGGTCCAGCGCCAGGCTGGGGCGCCCAGGCCTGTCACGGTGCAGGAAGCCCACGGCGGGGTCCAGGCCCACGCTTTCGAGTGCTGAGCGGCAGTCGTGCGTGACGAGGGTGTAGAGAAAAGACAGCAAGGCATTGACCGCGTCGCGCGGTGGGCGCCGGCTGCGCCCCTGAAAGCGCATGGCGGGGCTGTCCACGCGAATGAGCATGTCGAACACGCCGAAATAGGCCTGCGCCGCCTCGCCCTCGTAGCCGCGCAGCATGTCCAGGCTGGTTTCTCCGGGCAGTTTGTCCGCAATGCGCCCCAGCCGCCTGTAGGCGTGCGTCAGTGCTGCCTCGGCTTCGGGCTCCAGCTTGTCGCCGTGGTCACGCAGTGCCCGGCCCAGGACCGCGCGCTGGTTGTGCAGCTTGCCCAGCAGGATGTTGTGGACGATGGCGGCGCAACGGCCCGGATCATCGCTGACACGGTACTGCTGACGGCGCAGCAGCACGTTACCGGAAACAGGCCCCTCCACCCGCGCAAGAAAGCGCCCGTTGGGCGTGAGAAAGCTGGTGCAGATGCCCTGCTCGGCGCAATAGCCCATCAGCGGTGGAGACACCAGCACGCGTCCGAAGCAGACCAGGCTCTCGAGCATGTGCACCGGCAGCCGGGCACGCTCGCGCTGCTCGACCTCCATCACGATGTTGGCACCGTCCTTGCGCAGCCAGGCGCCTTCGGTGGTCACGTACAGGGTGTTCAGTTGCCGTCGCATGGACCTTCTTCCATCTGCTGGCCCCATTGCGCTGACAGCCAGGCATTGACACTCTGGGTGCGCCCCAACAGCCTGGGCTGGCACAGGTCCAGCAGCGAACAGGCATCGCACAGCCGGGGGCTGTAGCGCGCCGTTGGCGTGGTGCCCGAGTCCAGCATGGAGCGCACCGCGGCAATGGTGCCGCAGGTGAGCTGGCGCAGTTCGTTGTCGAAGCGCACATCGGTGCGCCTGCGGGCCTCACCGTAGTAAAGGGCGCCCGCCTCTACCGGCTGGCCCAGCATGGACTCCAGGCACAGCGCCTGGGCGCAGAGCTGGACTTCATCGGCACGATGGGCCTTGGGCCGGCCGCGCTTGTACTCCACGGGAAACGCTCGCTCGCCCTGTGGGCCCTGGTGGAATTCCACCACGTCGGCAATGCCGGTGATGCCCAGGCGCGTATCGGCCAGCGGCATGGCCGTGACAGTGCGCACACCCTTGCGCCGCTCGGCCTTGGGCTTGTCGGCCTTTTCGTGCAGCAGCCGGCCTTCAGCCGTATGCCGGCTTTCGGCCCACAGTTGCTCGACATGGATGAGGGCGCATTGCCTTGGGCAGTACAAGTAGTGTTGCAATGCCGACAGGGCAATGGCGTCGTCTTCGCTCATGGTGCGTCGGCGGCTTTGCCACCCGTCTCAGATCAGTTCCCGCAGGGTCACGCCCGAAGGCACGGCCGCAGTGTCGATGTGCACACGGTAGTCAGCAAAGCGCCGGGGAGCGCCCGCATCGGCCGGCTGTGCGGACTCCACCTTGACGGCGTCAAACAGCACATGCGCAGGCGCGTTGCCCATGGCGCTTTCATGTTCGAAGACGATGAGTTTGCGCGCCGCCATCTCGCCGCGTGCGGCGGAGCGGTCATGCTCGAACATGTTGATCAGCGCGCGCCAGAACAGGTCCAGGTCCTCGTTGGAAAACCCGGTGCGCTCGGCCAGCTTGGCCGAGATGAAGCCATGGGCACGGTACAGGCCGTAGGGAATGATGTGCTTGCGGCCCATGGTGCGGTTGTCGCCACTCTGGGCTTCGGCCTCTTTTTCCGTGGTGACGGCCATGCGCGTGATGGAGATTTCCAGCGGCACCACGGGGTCGATGGAGGTGGCGAAGGCCATCTGTATGGGTCCGCGCACCTGGCCCGCATTGACGCCCGTGGTCATGACAGCGCCAAAGGTGCGGATGTCGAAGAAGTTGGCGCACATCCAGGCCGTGATCTCGCGGGCCTTGGCTTCGTCCTTGGGCAGTTTCTTGTCTTCGGGCTTGAGGCCGATGGCCTCGTAGGCCTTGCGGTGCTGTTGGTTCAGGATGGCCTTTTCCTGCATGTAGATGGCATGGCCAGGCGCATCTTCCTTGTCCAGGCTCACGAAGTTGCGGATCTTGCGCTTGAGGCAGACATCGGTGACCAGGCCTCGATTGGTCTCGGGGTCCAGGCGCGGCAGGTTGCCGGCATCCGGATCGCCATTGGGATTACCATTGGTGATGTCGAACAGGTAGACGAATTCGTAGCGGTGGGCGATGGCGGTCATGCGGGATCTCCGTCAGTGCGGTCTTCGGTGGAATCGGTGCTGTCGTCGTTGGCGGCAGACTTGTTGAAGCGGCTTTGCGACTGGTGGTAGTAGCCGATGGCGAAACGGCCCTGGTCTTCGATGCGCAGGCTGCGGGGGAAGCTGTCGGTGAGGCCGCCGACAATCTCGCCAATGTCCTTTTCCAGCCCCACGGCAGCGCCCGGCCTGTCCTTGCGCAGGCGCCCCAGATGGTTTTGCGCATTGCGCAGCAGCATGGGAAATACCGATGCCGGCGTGGCCGAGGCCGCGCCGTAGTAGCGGTCGCGGATGGTCGCGTTGACCTGCCCGCCCAACGCCTGGCGCTGGGCACTTTCCAGCACGGCGAAAAGGCGGCCCAGCCGGTAGGCCGCGTTGGTGGATTCCTTGTCCAGACTCACGGGGATCTCCTCCTTGTCACTGTTGATTCCGAGGCGGCGCTCACGCGCCAGAATGCCTTTGCAGATACCCACGCGCAGCCCCGACAGATGGCCGTCGCTGCGCATGCGCATCAGCACGTTGGCCAGCAGGCTGCGCGGATAGGGGCGGCCGGTGAGCACGGCGCGCATGAACTCGCCCACGAGATTGCTCATGGCGTCATCCATCTTGGGCGCGCTGCCCTCACGGTGCGGTGCCGTGGCCAGCACCACGCGGTAAGCCGAGGGCGCGGTCTTCCAGGGCACAGGCTCCAGATGAAAGTCCTGCGCATGCTCCGCCAGGCGGCGCGCAAACAGGCCCAGCGTGCCGACCTCCCAGAAACGGATGGAGATGCGCGAGGCATTGGGCGCCAGGCCCAGCACGTACATTCGCGTGTCTTCCTCAAGCCTGGGGTCGATGTCGCTGAGCGGCCGGCCTTTCTGCACCTTCTCCAGTTCGATGCGGATGCGCGCGGTCTCCTGGTCGTCCGAGGGACGGTCATCGAGCAGGTCGGCCAGCAGCGACTCGGCCCGCACGGCCTGTTCGGCCTCCTGGCCATCTGCGGCCTCGGCCCAGAAGACGATGCTGGTATCACCGATCTGCAGGCGCTGGCGGTTGTGCTCGCCGCGCCGCAGCAGGTGGTTGAGCACGGTGGTGTAGGCAAAGGCGGCCTGCTCCGAGACAGGTGCGTTGTCGCCCTGGCTTTTGCCGTAGGAAGTGAATGACTCCTGGTTGAAGGAGACGATGGAGGCGCCGGAGCTCTGCGCACCGCTGACGCCCTTGATGACCGGGTGCAGGCGCGCCACGGGCAGGCTTTCGCCGCTCACAAGGCAGGTCGCCACCGACTCCTGACTGCTTTCTCCACCGTCGTCGCTGGCGAGCAGCCGGGCACGCAGGGCCTGAGCGGCCGGGCGTTCGTGCAGATAGGCCTTTTCGCCATCCATGCGGAACACCATGTTGGCATCGAGCATGTCCGGGGTGAAATGGGGCGCTTCGAATTGCTGCGGCGTCCAGGCATCGAGAAAGCCCAGCAAGGCCTTCAGGCCCGCGTCCTGCGTGCCGGCCAGATGCTCGCGGTGCAAGGCCTTGAAGGCTTCATGCTCCTTGTCCGCGCGCTTGCTGGTTGCGCTCACGCCCAGCACATAGCTGGTCTTGTCCCAGAGGAAGTTGGACTTGATGCCCACCGTTCTTTTCTCCGGCTGGGGCACGTTCATCACGCACGGCAGCGGCTTCTTGCCTGTGGTGTCTCGGATGTCGTTGACCTGCACCACACGGCCATCGGCGGCCAGCAGGATCTCGTAGCTGATCTTCTCGGGGCTGTAGCCAAAGGGCGCCAGGCCCTCCTCGCGGCGTTCCAGCAGCCGTTGGTAGTAGGTGGCAAGCGCCTGCAGGATCATGACTTGAGCTCCTCGCTGTGCCAGGGCGGCACGGCGATCACGCCACCGGACATGCTGGCGCGGAAAAAGCGCGGGGCCATGCCGTTGGCAAAGTCGATGTCGTGCAGCATCCAGCCCAGGTCCCGCTCGGGCAGCAGGCTTTCGTGCGGTGTTGGCAATGCCTCGCCGTCTTCGAGCAGACCGAAGTCCGCCGGAAACTCGCGCACGCCCAGGCAGGGCATTTGAAAGCACTGGCCCTTGCGCGCTCGGCGGTTGAAGATGTCCAGGTGCTTGCCCACCGAGTCGTCGGCGCCGGCCTTGGGCGTGAGCTCGAAATGCGCCTCGATCACATAGGCCACGTCGCGCAGCACCGTGGCCGCACGCTGCTGGCGGTCCTGGTCCACATGCGTGACCAAGCCTTCCGTGGAGCCGACCTTCATCGCCTTGGACACACTGGCCGGAGAGATCTTGCTGCCGACCTCGTTGCGCCGTATCGATTCAAAGCGGATCGGCTTCAGTACGTGGATGCGGTCTACGCTCCAACGTATAGCCGGCTTCCAGTGGATAGTCTCCAGAATGCCGCGCGCGGCCGAAGGCGTGATGACGTCGTAGCTGACGCGCTCACCCTTCATCTCGGGTCTGGTGAAGCAGGCGCGCTCACCCCAGACCTTCAGTTTCACTCCAAATCCCATGCCCTCTCCTCTCCTTCAGCGGCAAGACACCGTTGCCTGCGCTACCAGCACAAATGCTCGGTCTGGATCAGCGCGGGCTCATCCCAATGGATGCCATGGCGCGGGTCGTACAAGCCCTCGTGCGCCAGCACCATGAATTGATCACCCCATTTGCTCTCGGCCACCGGCACCACGGCCCCGGCCTTGCGCAGTGCATCAAAGCCTTGTCGCGGCAGTTGCACCAGGTAGGGCTGCAGGCTGCGCGCCAGGCCCACGCTGCCTTGCGCATGCTCCAGCGCCCGCAGCGCGTCCCTGGCCTTGTCGTCATACGGCACGATCACCGGTATCTGCACGCTGTCGATGAGCCGGAACTTCGCCGCCAGGGTTTCCATCGGCAGGCTGTCGAAGCGGCTTGCCGTCAGTTGCCCCAGCAGATCCGGCACATCCAGGGCCTGCGAGCCCTTTTGCCAGTACAGCAGCGAGAAGTAGCGCTGGATGGCCTCGGGGGCCAGAGGCTGCGCCTCGAACTGCCTGAGCACTTCTCGCGCCTTCTCCGCGTACTGCTTGAGTTCAGGTGGCGGTGCCCAATCCGGATTGCCCGGCAGAAACACAAGCAGCTCGCTGGTATCCCTGGCGCGCCGTCCCTCCCGGTTGCAGCGGCCAGCGGCCTGGGCGATGGAGTCCAGGCCCGCCTCGGCACGCAGCACGGTGGGAAAGTCCACATCGACGCCGGCCTCGATCAAGCTCGTCGATACCAGCCGGCAGGGTTTGCCTTCCTTGAGCATCTGCCGCACTTCGGCCAGCACCTCGCTGCGGTGCCGGGCACACATCAGCGTGGTCAGATGGCGTGCGCCGGGCAGATCGGCCATGGCCTGGTAGACGGCCCGCGCATGGCGGCGGTTGTTGACGATGCACAGCACCTGTTCGCGCGAGCGCAAGTGCCCGGCCAGCGCCTCATCGTCCAGCACGCCCAGGTGCCGCACGCGCACGCGCTCCAGTTGCGTGAACAGCCGGTCCGGGTCGGGCGCCAGTTCCCGCACTTCGTTCAGGCCGTCCTCGAAATCGGGCGCCACCAGTGCAGGCTGGGTCGCGGTGCACAGCACCACGCTCGCGCGGTAGTTGCGCGCCAGTTCGTCGATGGCCGCCACGCAGGGCCGCAGCAGCTTGAGGGGCATGGTCTGGGCCTCGTCCAACACGACCACGCTGCCCGCGATGCGGTGCAGCTTGCGGCATTGCGATGGCCGGGCGGCGAACAGGCTTTCGAAGAACTGCACGGCCGTGGTAACGATGATGGGCGCGTCCCAGTTCTCCATGGCCAGCTGCAGCTTCTTCTGCGCCTGGTATTTTTCGGGGTCGTCGCGCGGCGGCTCGGTCTGCACGAAAGCGCTGTGGTGCTCCAGCACGGCGGCGTCGCCCAGCGGGCCCAGGGCCCTGCGAAATACGGCGGCGTTCTGCTCGACGATGCTGGTGAACGGAATCACGAAGATCACTCGGCTCAGGCCATGGCGTATGGCGTGGTCCAGCGCGAAGGCCAGCGAGGCCAGCGTCTTGCCCCCGCCCGTGGGCACCGTCAGGGAAAACAGCCCCGGCGCCAGTTCCGCCTGCGCACGCACATGCTGCAGGATGTCTGAGCGGATGGGGTTGACGTCGCCCCCCGTCGGCAGACCTGCCAGGAAGTGATCGAGCTGCTCGCGCAATGCCTGCAGGCTGGGGGCCGGCTTACCCGCGCTGCGATGATCGGGACGGCTTTCCGTCTTCAGATAAAAGCGCTCCGTATCGAGAAAATCGGCATCGACCAAGCATGAAAACATCATGCGTGTGAAAAATGCCAACTGGAAATTCTTGCGTTTGCCGTCACAAGGCTTGAGATCGACCATTGGCAGCTTGGCGGGCAATGCGATGTCGCGCTTCCACGAGGGATCGAGTTGCGGCAATTCATAAGCATCATCGAGCCGATGACGCAATGTGGATTTTCCCCCCTGCCCGTCGCCATTGGCCAAGCCTGCGTGATGCCCTGCAATGCCGTAGGCCAACAAATGGCCTATGCCGGGGTAGTACTTGGCTGCAATGCGTGCACCCCAGGTGGAGTGGTCCACACGAAGAGCATCGCCTTGCAGACGCAACTGGTAGGGCTCGGTGTACTTGCCCAGGTCATGCAGCCAGCCCTGTATCTCAGCCAGCTCACCGGCACCGAAGGCCTGTGCGAACTGTCGAGCCAATGTGCCCACACCCTTCAGGTGATCCGGCAGGGATTGCCAATCGGCCTTTGAAACATTGGCTGTGGAATGCGCAAAGAAGTCACCCATAAGACAATTCAGATTCTTCCGTCTATTTCTCGGTAAAAACAGGAATAGTTCTAAGAAAAAACACCGCAGGCACCAAAAGCGCCTGCGGTGTTTATTTGACCAGTCCAAGGCTGGACCGACTATAGGGGAAATATCAGCCTACACGGCGCAATCCCGATCAGGAGTCAGCGGATTTCAACGCGCCGTCGTATCGCTGCTGGCCGCCACGATGGGGATATAGAACTCCCCGCCCGCACGGTTGAATTCCTCGGCCTTGGCCTGCATTCCGGCGGCAATGCCTTCCTGCTCGGCCACGCCCTTGGCGGCGGCGAATTCGCGCACTTCCTGGGTGATCTTCATGGAGCAGAACTTGGGGCCGCACATGGAGCAGAAGTGCGCCACCTTGGCGCTGTCCTTGGGCAGGGTTTCGTCGTGGTAGGCCTGGGCGGTGTCGGGGTCCAGGCCCAGGTTGAACTGGTCCTGCCAGCGGAAGTCGAAGCGGGCCTGGCTCAGCGCGTCGTCGCGGGCGCGGGCGCCGGGGTGGCCCTTGGCGACGTCGGCGGCGTGGGCGGCGATCTTGTACGCGATGATGCCCTGCTTGACGTCGTCGCGGTCGGGCAGGCCCAGGTGTTCCTTGGGCGTGACGTAGCACAGCATGGCGGTGCCGAACCAGCCGATCATGGCCGCGCCGATGGCGCTGGCGATGTGGTCGTAGCCGGGGGCGATGTCGATGGTCAGCGGGCCCAGGGTGTAGAACGGCGCCTCGTGGCAGTGCTTGAGCTGCTCGGTCATGTTGGCCTGGATCATGTGCATGGGCACGTGGCCGGGGCCTTCGATCATGGTCTGCACGTCGTGCTTCCAGGCCAGCTGGGTCAGCTCGCCCAGGGTCTGCAGTTCAGCGAACTGGGCCTCGTCATTGGCGTCAGAGGCGCTGCCGGGGCGCAGGCCGTCGCCCAGCGAGAAGCTGACGTCGTACTGCTTCATGATGTCGCAGATGTCCTCGAAGTGCTCGTACAGGAAGCTCTCGCGGTGGTGGGCCATGCACCACTTGGCCATGATGGAGCCGCCGCGCGAGACGATGCCCGTGCGGCGCTGGGCCGTGAGGTGGATGTAGGCCAGGCGCACGCCGGCGTGGATGGTGAAGTAGTCCACGCCCTGCTCGGCCTGCTCGATCAGGGTGTCGCGGAAGATGGGCCATGTCAGGTCCTCGGCAATGCCGCCCACTTTTTCCAGCGCCTGGTAGATGGGCACGGTGCCGATGGGCACGGGCGAGTTGCGGATGATCCAGTCGCGCGTGGTGTGGATGTTCTTGCCGGTGGACAGGTCCATCACGTTGTCCGCGCCCCAGCGGATGGCCCAGACCAGTTTCTCGACCTCTTCCTCGATGCTGGAGGTGACGGCCGAGTTGCCGATGTTGGCGTTGATCTTGACCTTGAAGTTGCGCCCGATGGCCATGGGCTCGATCTCGGGGTGGTTGATGTTGGCCGGGATGATGGCGCGGCCGCGCGCCACTTCGTCGCGCACGAATTCGGGCGTGATGATCTTGGGGATGGCGGCGCCCAGGCCGTTGCCGGCCAGGCGCGCCTCGCGCGCGGCGTCCTGCTGGTACTCGGCCATCCATTCGCGGCGGCCGTTCTCGCGCAGGGCCACGTACTCCATCTCGGGCGTGATGATGCCCTTGCGCGCGTAGTGCATCTGGGTGACGTTGCCACCGCTCTTGGCGCGGCGCGGCTGGCGCTGCAGCGATGCGGCCTCGGCCCGCAGGCGGGCCACGCGCTCGTCTTCCTCGCCGCGCTTGCCGCCGTCGTCCAGGGCCTGGCGCAGGCGGCCGGCGTAGTACTCGCTGTCGCCCCGCGACTCGATCCAGGCATTGCGCACGCCCGGCAGGCCGCTGCGCACGTCGATGGCCACGGCCGGATCGGTGTAGGGGCCCGAGGTGTCATAGACGCTGACCTGCTCGCCATTGGTCAGCTGGATATCGCGCACGGGCACGCTCAGGCCGGCATGCAGGCTGCCTTGCAGATAGCTCTTGGTGGAGGCCGGGAACGGCTTGCGCGACTGCGCCAGCAGGTCGGAAAAACGCTGTGCGTCGGGAGCTTCGCCGGCTGCGGGGGTGAAGATGGAATCGGGAGCGTTCATGTCGGGTTCCTTGCGTTCAAAGCGTCGATCAACAACGCTCCGGGAACCGGACACTCCTTGGGCTGTGCCAAAGGCCGCGCACCGGGCTATGCCAGTGTGGGCCTGCCAGGGCCGTATGGCCTTGGCCCCTGGTTGCCACGCACGCCAAGGCGCACGAGCAGCCTTGGTTGGCAAGGGTCGATGCGCATCGGATGGTGGCCTGCCTGGCCGTTGCGGCCCTGCGTGTATCCGCCGTGGCGGACTTCCATCCTCTGACTTCGGCCCCGCTTCAGGGTCCCGCTCTTCTTCCGCCGGTATCAACCGGATCAAGTTCGTCGGGTTCGCCTCCTGGCCCATGCAGCGCATGGACCGGTTGGCATCTCAGTGCATCAGCACACCCCGGAGCAGCGGCAAGTATAGGGGATGGTTGGCGGCCCATCGCCTGCGGGTTTGCCCAGGGGCCATGCGCCGCAGTCAGTCGAAGCCGCGCAGCGCACCCCATTCGGCCATCGGTGCGCGCGTGGCGCGCCAGCCGTTGATGGGGGCGCTCTTGTCCTCGTAACCCAGCGCAATGCCGAAGGCCACGTGGTAGCCCTCGGGCAGCGCCAGCGCCTGGGTCACGGCGTCGTTGTAGCGGCGCCAGAAGCCCTGGGCGCAGGTGGCCAGGCCATTGGCGCAGGCCAGCAGCATGAAGGACTGCAGGTAGATGCCCAGGTCCACCCATTGCGGCAGGCCCATGCGCTCGTCCACCGCCACGATCAGGCCCACGGGCGCGCCGAAGAACTGGCCGTTGCGGGCCAGCTGCTCCAGCCGCGCGGGCTTGTCGTCGCGCGGAATGCCCAGCGACTGGTACAGCTCTTCGCCATTGGCAAAGCGCCGGCTGCGGTAGGGCTCCCAAAGGTTGGGCGGGTAGGACAGGCCGGGCTGGGCGTCCTGGGGCTCGGCTTCGGCAACGGCGGTGAGCAGCTGCTGCAGCGGCTCTCCCGTCAGCGCCAGCACGCGCCAGGGCTGCAGGTTGCCGCCCGAGGCCGCATTGGCCGACTGTTCCATCAGGGTGCGCACCAGCGCCGCATCGGGCGACTGGGGCAGGAAGGCGCGCACGGAGCGGCGCGCATGCAAGGCCTGTTCAACGTTCATGCTGGTCGGAGTCTCCGGTCTTCTTGGGGGATCTTGGGGATCTTTGGTGATCTTGTGCAGGCCTACTTGCCCATGATCTGGTCGATCTTGTCCTTCTGGAAGGCCTGCGGGCGCTCGGACTCGCAGGGCACGCAGTCGCCCACCTTGCTGCCGGCCGAGAGCTTGGCAATGGCCTCCCACAGCAGCGCGATCTGCTGCTCATGCGCGGCCGCGCCATCGCTCAGGCCGCGCATGGCCTGGGCCACGGGGTCCATTTCCTGGGTGATGCCGTAGGCCGTGAACGGCTGGGGCGCGGCAGAGGCCGGGACCTTGATGGACTCGGCCTTGGCCGATGCCGGGTCGTGCTCGGTCACATCGGCACTGTGGCCGTTCTTGCTGGCGATGATGCGCGCCGGAATGCCCACGGCCGTGGCGCCTGCGGGCACGGGCTTGATGACCACGGCATTGCTGCCGATCTTGGCGCCGTCGCCCACCTCGAAGCCGCCCAGCACCTTGGCGCCCGCGCTGACCACCACATCGCGGCCCAGCGTGGGATGGCGCTTGGCGCCCTTGTACAGCGAGGCGCCGCCCAGGGTCACGCCGTGGTAGATGGTGCAGCCGTCGCCGACCACGGCCGTCTCGCCGATGACGACGCCCATGCCGTGGTCGATGAAGACGCGCTCACCGATGACGGCGCCGGGGTGGATCTCGATGCCCGTGAGCCAGCGGCCGATGTGCGAGATGAAGCGCCCCAGCCACTTGAGGCCATGGTTCCAGCACCAGTGCGCCGGGCGCTGCAGCCAGATCGCATGAAGACCCGGATAACAGGTGATGACCTCCCAGGTGCTGCGTGCCGCAGGGTCGCGGTCGAGGATGCACTGGATATCGGAGCGCAGGCGGTCAAGCATCTAGGGGCTGGTTATTGTTGACAAGACCGCTCAGTCTAGCGTTTCGGTGGGGTGCTCTGCAGCATGGCCTTCGCAACACCGCGCAGGATGTGGATTTCCTCGGCGGTCAGTTGCGAGCGGTTGAAAAGCTGGTTGAGGCGCGGCATGAGCTTCTTGGGTGCGGCCGGATCGAGAAAGCCGATATGCGCCAGCGCCTGCTCCCAGTGGCCCAGCATGCCGGCCACCTGGGCCGCGTCGGCGCGCTGCGGCGCAGGCGTGTGCTCCACCACGGGAAAGCCGCCCAGCGCCTGGCGCCACTCATAGGCCACCACCTGGATGGCTGCCCCCAGGTTCAGCGAGCCGAACTGCGGATTGGACGGAATCGACAGCGCCACATCGCTGCGGTAGACATCGTCGTTGCTCATGCCGAAGCGCTCGCAGCCGAACAGGAAGGCCACGCCGGACTGGTTGCAGCGCGGCGCGGGAGCCGGTGCGGACACGGATGCATCGGTGGGCGGTGCCGCTTCATCGGGCGCATCGGCCTCATCGGGCGCAGCCAGCACATCCAGCGCCCCGCTGAGCAGCAGCTCGAAATGCTGGCGCGGCGTGCGCGTGGGCGGGCCGAAGTCGCGCGGCGTCATGGCCGTGGCGCACAGGTGGCTGATGCCGTCCAGCGCCTCCTCCAGCGTCTCGACCACGCGCGCATTGCCCAGCACGTCCAGCGCGCCGCTGGCCCGCTGGATGGTCTCTTCCTTGCGCAGCACGTTGGGCCAGCGCGGGCGCACCAGCACCAGGTCGTCAAAGCCCATGGTCTTCAAGGCGCGGGCGGCGGCACCCACATTGCCGGCGTGGCTGGTTTCTATCAGTACGAATCGGGTTTTCATGGCGTCGCTGGCCTGCCGGCGCCGGCAGAGCCCCCAAGACGGGACAGGTTGCGCAGCACAAAACGGACAAGGCGGGTAAAATTGCGCGCTATTGTCGCCGCCCCGCATCGCCGGACGCGGCTTTTTCCGTTCTTACCCGCGTCAAACAGCCTGCTTTTGCCAGAGAGGACCGTCCTCTCCTTGCACAGCCGCTGCTCCGCCAACGCCTCACAATCTATGTCGACCAACCTGCATCCCATGCTCAACGTGGCCATCAAGGCCGCACGCGCCGCCGGCGCCATCATCAACCGCGCGGCTCTTGACGTGGAATCCGTGCGTGTCGCACAAAAGCAGGTCAACGACTTTGTGACCGAGGTGGACAAGGCGGCCGAGCAGGCCATCATCGAAACCTTGCTGGGCGCCTACCCGGGCCACGGCATCCTGGCAGAGGAATCGGGCAACGAGTTCGGCGCCAAGAACTCCGACTACGTCTGGATCATCGATCCGCTGGACGGCACCACCAACTTCATCCACGGCTTCCCCGTGTACTGCGTGAGCATTGCCCTGTCCTTCAAGGGCAAGGTGGAGCATGCCGTGGTGTACGACCCCTCGCGCAACGACCTGTTCACGGCCACGCGCGGCCGCGGCGCCTACCTGAACGACCGCCGCATCCGCGTGTCCAAGCGCATCCAGCTCAAGGACAGCCTGATCTCCACCGGCTTCCCCTTCCGCCGTGGCGACAACTTCAAGCAGTACATGAACATGCTGGGCGACGTGATGCAGGAAACCGCAGGCGTGCGCCGCCCCGGTGCCGCCGCGCTGGACCTGGCCTACGTGGCAGCCGGCTTTGCCGACGGCTTCTTTGAAAGCGGCCTGCAGATCTGGGACGTGGCCGCCGGCAGCCTGCTGGTGACCGAGGCCGGTGGCCTGGTCGGCAACTTCACAGGCGAGGCGGATTTCCTGGAGCAGAAGGAATGCCTGGCGGGCAATCCGCGCATCTATGGTGCGCTGGTCGGCATCGTTGGCAAGTACAGCAAGTTTGCTTCTGCTGGTGAGAAGGCGGGTGTGCGGCAGGCGCTGTCTGATTCTGGAGAGGCGGCTCCCGTCGCTGATGCTGAAACTGCTGAGTCTGAGCAGCAGCCTGAGGCTTGATTCCGGCTTCTCCTCTCTTATGAAAAACAGCTCCTTCAAGGAGCTGTTTTTCGTTGGGCGTGGGTTCGGTGCGCTTTTTGCCCCTGCCGGGGGTTGCTTTTCGGGGCCGGGTCTCGGCCCGGCGGCCGACTGCCCTTTCTTGATTCGCCAAGAAAGGTCAGATCAAAGAAGGCGACCGGTACGACTCACACTCATAGGTGACACATCAGTACAAGGACATGGGTAACAGATCCAAGCTTGGCAGCTGGAGCCAACAGCAGCCAAGGAGCGATCACCATGCCCTGGAAGGAGTGCGCACCCATGGACGAGAAACTGCTCTTCATAGCCGACCATCTGCGCAGTGGCGTGCCGCTGAGCGAGCTGTGCAGGCGCTACGGCATCAGCCGCAAGACGGCCTACAAGTGGGTTGAGCGATACCGCCAACTGGGCATGGATGGATTGCAAGAGCGCAGTCGCAGGCCCCACGGGAACAATCAGGCGATCAGCTATGCACAGCGCCGGGCCATCATTGAGCTGCGCACGCAGCAAAGGTCACAGATGGGGCCCAAGAAGCTGCACGCTTTGCTCCTGCAGCGTTGGGGCCCACAGGAGACACCCAGCAAAACCACCATCTACAACGTGCTGAAGGCTGAGGGGCTTGTTTGCAGCAGGCGTGTACGCAGACGCTCGGTGCCTACGGCCCAGCCCTTGCGAACGAGCAAGCAGCCCAATGGGGTGTGGAGTGCAGACTACAAAGGCCAGTTCAAGACAGCCGATGGTCACTGGTGCTATCCATTGACCATCATGGACCACGCCAGCCGCTATTTGCTGGCCGTGCATGTCTACGACAGCCCCAACTACGAGGATGCCAAACGCAGCTTTGAACAGGTGTTTCGGCAATACGGACTGCCCGAGCGCATACGCAGTGACAACGGTCCGCCGTTCGCGACTACTGGCGTGGCGGGCCTGTCACGCCTGGCGATATGGTGGATAAGGCTGGGCATCAGCCCGGAGCGCATCGAGAGGGGCAAGCCACAGCAAAACGGTCGCCACGAGCGGATGCACCGCACGCTCAAGCATGCCCTGGGCAAAGAGCCTGCGGCGGACAAAGCGGCATTGCAGATGCAGCTCGATGCCTTTGTGGAGCACTACAACCAGCAGCGCCCGCATGAGGCCTTGCAGCAAAGCATGCCGGCCCAGCATTACAGCGACTCGACCAGGCCATACCCCTCAAAGCTACCGGAGCTGGAGTATCCGAAGCATTGGGAAAGGGTTCGGGTCAGCCACAACGGCTTGATTTACTGGCGAGCGCTGCGGATCTACATAGGCTACCTGCTGGCGGGGCAGTGGATCGGGATGCAGGAGGTGGCCGCTGGGCAGTGGGATGTGTATCTGGGGCCGGTGCGACTGGGCTGCTTCAACGAAGAGGATGTGCGAGGACCCCAGAACGACTATGTGAGCTTGAAGTGTTACCCATGTCTGTGAGCTGAGTTGTTACCCATGTCCTTGACACGTACAACCCGAATGTCCGCGACCCTTCGCTTCGCTGCGGGCAACCTGCGCCGGGCCGCCTGCGGGGTTCGCCGTGAAACTCGTTGCGCGCTGCGCGCTCCACTCAAACATCACGGCGAGTCAGTTGACGAAGCAGTCCTGTCCTTCGGCAGGACTGCAACCCCGCAGGCGGCCCGGCGCAGGCGTGGACATACGGGAGGGGTGAGAGGGGGCCTGGGTCAGGGGCAGCATGCTGCCCGCTGCACGTTTGCCGCCTCTTTTACCTCGCGCGTGCGTTGATCACGGCCTCGGCCACGTTGCGCGGTGCTTCGGCGTAGTGCTTGAACTCCATGGAGTAGGTGGCACGGCCTTGCGTTTGCGAGCGCAGGGAGGTGGCGTAGCCGAACATTTCGGACAGGGGCACTTCGGCCTTGATGGACTTGCCGCCGCCGGCCATGTCGTCCATGCCCTGCACCATGCCGCGCCGCGAGGACAGGTCGCCCATGACGGTGCCGGCGTAGTCTTCGGGCGTCTCGACTTCCACGGCCATCATGGGCTCCAGGATGACGGGGCTGGCCTTCCTGGCGGCTTCCTTGAAGCCGAAGATGGCCGCCATCTTGAAGGCCATTTCGTTGGAGTCCACGTCGTGGTACGAGCCGAAGGTCAGGGTGACCTTGACGTCCACCACGGGGTAGCCGGCCAGCACGCCGCTGGTCAATGCCTCGACCACGCCCTTTTCCACCGCAGGGATGTACTCGCGCGGCACCACGCCGCCCTTGATGGCGTCGACAAACTCGAAGCCCTTGCCGGGTTCCTGCGGCTCCACCGTGAAGACCACGTGGCCGTACTGGCCCTTGCCGCCTGACTGGCGCACGAACTTGCCGTCCACATCGGTGACTTTCTTGCGGATGGTCTCGCGGTAGGCCACCTGGGGCTTGCCCACGTTGGCTTCCACGTTGAACTCGCGCTTCATGCGGTCCACGATGATTTCCAGGTGCAGCTCGCCCATGCCGGCAATGATGGTCTGGCCCGATTCCTCATCGGTGCGCACGCGGAAGGACGGGTCTTCGGCCGCCAGGCGCGACAGGGCAATGCCCATCTTTTCCTGGTCGGCCTTGGACTTGGGCTCCACGGCCTGGGCGATGACGGGCTCGGGGAAGACCATCTTCTCCAGCACGATGGGCGCGGACGGGTCGCACAGGGTCTCGCCCGTGGTCACGTCCTTCAGGCCCACGCAGGCGGCAATGTCGCCGGCGTGGATTTCATCGACCTCCAGGCGTTCATTGGCATGCATCTGCACGATGCGGCCGATGCGCTCCTTCTTGTCCTTGACGGAGTTGAGCACGCTGTCGCCCTTGTTCAGCACGCCCGAGTAGACGCGCACAAAGGTGAGCTGGCCCACGAAGGGGTCGGTCATCAGCTTGAAGGCCAGGGCAGAGAACTTCTCGCTGTCATCGGCATGGCGCACGATGATGGAGCCGTCTTCCGCATGGCCTTCCACGGGCGGCACTTCCAGCGGGGAAGGCATGAGCTCGACCACGGCGTCCAGCAGGCGCTGCACGCCCTTGTTCTTGAAGGCCGAGCCGCACAGCATGGGCTGGATCTCGCCCGCAATGGTGCGCAGCCGCAGGCCGCGCAGGATGTCGGCCTCGGGCAGGTCGCCCTCTTCCAGGTAGCGGTTCATCAGGTCTTCGCTGGCCTCGGCAGCCGCCTCCACCATGGACTCGCGCCACTTCCTGGCGTCTGCCACCATGGCTGCGGGAATGTCCTGGTACTCGAACTTCATGCCCTGCGTGGCCTCGTCCCAGATGATGGCCTTCATCTTGAGCAGGTCCACCACGCCGGTGAACTGCTGCTCTGCGCCAATGGGCAACACGATGGGCACGGGGTTGGCCTTGAGGCGGTCGATCATCATCTGCCGCACGCGCAGAAAATCCGCGCCCGTGCGGTCCATCTTGTTGACGAAGGCCAGGCGCGGCACCTTGTACTTGTTGGCCTGGCGCCAGACCGTCTCGGACTGCGGCTGCACGCCGCCCACGGCGTCATAGACCATGACGGCGCCGTCAAGCACGCGCATGGAACGCTCCACCTCGATGGTGAAGTCAACGTGGCCCGGGGTGTCGATGATGTTGATGCGGTGCTGTTCAAAGCGGCCGTCCATGCCCTTCCAGAAGCAGGTGGTCGCCGCCGAGGTGATGGTGATGCCGCGCTCCTGCTCCTGCTCCATCCAGTCCATGATGGCGGCGCCCTCGTGCACCTCGCCCAGCTTGTGGCTCACCCCGGTGTAGAACAGGATGCGCTCGGTCGTGGTGGTCTTGCCGGCATCGATGTGCGCGGAGATACCAATGTTGCGATAGCGTTCTATGGGGGTATGGCGGGCCATGAAAGGACTCCTGGGTGCTACGAAAGCGTAAGTGCGTGATCTGCCGGTTCGAAGGGTCGGATTCTCGCGGGGGTTGAATGAGGGTTGATGACAATTGGAATGTACGAAGACAATCGTACTATCTTCCGCAACTTCTTGCAGAACGATCCATGTTTTCACCGCGCCATGCGCCTGTCTGCCAGATAACTGCCCGCGCCACGCCGCATCAGCGACGTGCGGCATTGCTTCCATGGCACAGTGGCGCCCCATCGACAGGATTGCGGCTTGCGCAAGAAGGAACGCAACCAGTGCTCTTCCACAGGGCGCAGCGCGTTGCTGCCACCTGTTTGCGTAAGTCCTGAGGACGATTCATGCTTGCCAACCACCCCGACCGCGAACAGATACGCCTGGAAAACCTGCTCAACGCCTTGGGCAACCCCCTGCGCCTGGCCGTGGTGCGCGCGCTGGCCGCAGGCCATGAGCGCGCCTGCGGCTCGCTCTTGCAGGGCCAGTCCAAATCCACCATGACCCACCACTGGCGCGTGCTGCGCGACAGCGGCGTGATCTGGCAGCGCCCCGATGGCCGAGAAAACCTGCTCTCCCTGCGCCGCGAAGACCTGGATGCGCGCTTTCCCGGCCTGCTGGACGCGCTGCTGCAGGCCCTGGCCGAAGACCCGCTCACCGAACAGGCCACGGCCCCGCACCTCAAACCCTGCCCTTGAAGCCCCGCCCCTGCAACGCAGGCGGCAGCCCTGCGCCCTACCCTTTCACGGCAAGCGCCACAGCAACGCCCTCATCCGCAAACCGCTTGGCCGCCTTGAGCAGATAGCTCACGGCATAGAGGATGGGGTCATCGGCCTCGTCGCCATTCAGATGGTCCACCACCTCGACGGCATAGCCCAGATCCACCGCCGTGTCGTGCAGCAGGCCCAGCAGCTCCTTGTCCTGCGGCTCCAGCGACTGCGCCTGATCGGCCTTGGCGTAGTAGATGCGCAGCAGGTCGCGGCAGACGCAGTTGATGGCCGTGACCTTGTGGCGAGCGTGCAGCTCCAGCACTTCGAGGGCAGCGCCCAGGTGCAGGACGGCGTCGATGGCCAGGTCGTCGAGTTTGGGTTCGGAAATGGTGCAGATGTCTTGATCCATCGAAGCCTCCTCTGATGATTGAAGCCTGCGTCTCGGCCTCGTACCGAGCTGTGCCGGATGCAAGGCAGCAGCAGCCCAAAATCAACAAAAGAGTTAAATATAACGTGGTTTAAATTGCATCAAAAACTGACGCTCTTGCCCATGCAAAAGCGTCCTGTCAAACGCGGCCGTCCAGTCGGCGCCACTTCATTTGATGCAGACATTGCCCGGGCTTTCGGCGCGGCGGTGCGCTCCCTTCGCAACGAGCGCGGCATCTCCCAGGAGTCATTGGCCAACCTCGCCGATATCGAGCGTTCTCACATGGGCAAGGTGGAGCGCGGGGAGCACATGCCCACGCTGGTCATCGTGTTCAAGATTGCGCGGGGGTTGGGGTGTGGCGCGGCGGAGGTGATGGGAAGGGCTGAGGAGGAACTGCGGGGCGGGACTGCGGACTAGCAGCCGAGATTCGCTGAGCTTCGAGACCTCCAAAAGAACGGCCGAAACCGGAGGTTGGGCATGGATGACATCAGTGCGCTCATGAAAGCCATTGACGATGGGCAAATCACCGAAGTGAGACGTCTGCTTGAGGCTGGCGTCGATGCCAACGCAATGGATGAGGAAGGCCAGTCGCCTCTGATGGCAGCGGCTTGTGCAAACGACTTGAAGGCCCTGGACTTGCTGCTGCAGTACGGCGCCGATGTGAGGCGGGCCTATGCGGACGGGTGGACTGCGCTTCACATGGCCGTTGATTTTTCAATCGACTCGACTATTCAACGCGGAGGGGATCTTGGGGATGAACCGCTTGATGCCATCCTCTGGCTGCTCGCGCACGGGGCTGACGTGTACGCAAAGACTGAGAGGGGTGAAACGGCGGTTGACTTTGCTCGGGCGTATTGTTCGGGGCGCGTTGAACGGGTGCTCTTGGTAAGCCAGTCTTGAAAGTGTCGAACGTTCGCGAGCGCCCAGGCATACCTTCAAAGTCGGCAGCCAGTCGGGAACAGCCAGCCAAACGGCCCGCTTGGCCGGCGGCATCAGACTGAGCAACGTCAGTTGCAGCTACCATCCAAGCCTGAGTCCTTATGTCACCCTAGTTGCCAAGGCGGGTAGTGTGCTGTCTATGCGCTGGAAGGACTTGAGCGCCGCGGCGTTTTCCAAATCAGTCTTGAACCACATCATCAGCTCTAGTATCTCTTCGGCAAGAGTTTCGAAACGTTGCGTTGAGATACTGAGATACTCCCCATGCGCAATCCTATTTCTTGAGGCCAACAGGGTCTCATCAATCAGATTGAAGCGAGACGAGTATCGGGCAACATCGATACCCAGCCAGCCCGCAATATTGACAAACACATCCGACTTCAGGTTCCCCTCTGCGGTAATCCCTGTGACTGGTAGCAAAGCTGGCTTATCAAGCAACGACATAAGGTGCGTAATTGCTGGAACGGCTACTGAAGATTTCCCACTATCACCCATCAGACTGAGCTTGGTTTTGATACTCAGCGCAATAAATGAGTCCTGCAAATCGCGCGTCTTCATTCCACGTGCTGACACAAAGACGACGTAGGCATTAGAGGCATTTTTTATAAAACCCTCCCAGTGTGCGTATAACATGGCAACACCTGCCCGAACATGAACATCCGCCTTCTTCGCCTTGGCTGATTTCGCCATTACGCGCAATTCAATAATCTCTTTGCGTCGCCACGCCAAATCATCATCTAAGTAGTTTGTCAGATCCTCTGTTGACCTGATCTTCATGGCTTAAAATACTCTACAGCAAAGGGAAGCAGATTGGCCATCCGCGTTGTTCCGCGAACACCCTGACCAGAATAATTTGAATAAATTTCGTTTGTCCACAAAGAACGAACCTTGTCGACTAGCCAACTCTGACGCTGGGCATCATTTAGCATAGCCATAATATTCTGTCGATTTTCCGCTACACCGTAAGCGATAACATCAAAGGCGGCAAGCATAGATCGGCCTGTATGTCGATTGCCGTCCCAGCGCTTGAATGCTTCGCCATTAAACGTCTTCCACAATAGCTCAAAAGTCCAATCAAAGGTTATTGATTCATCGGCCAGTTCGTTTGCAGTCAGCGCGCTCAATTTACGTGCTGCGTGGTCTAGATACTCATTAACATCCAACCCTTTAGTATACGCCTCACGTCGGTAGGCCACAAAGCGCAATACCATTTCATTATCTTGTGCCAACTCCTGTTGCGTGGGAGTGAGCTGAATTGTGTCTTTGAATTCCTGCTTGGCAGAATGATCGCGAATCCAATTGAAAAAATTCTCATTGAGCATCACCAGAACGCTGTTGCGAACCTCCTGGTCGCTGAGTTTCGATCCTCCTGTATTGAGACGCTGAAACAACTCGTACTTGGCATCTTGATCGCTTTCCTTGCGCAAAATCTCCACTCGAATTCTAGCCCGCTTTATTTCGAGCTGAAGCGGAGTATTGAAAACATTCGCATCACCGACTTGGCCACTTGTCCATTTCATACCATCCAACGATGGCAGAAAATTAGTCCCTGATAAAACCAGTGGATCCATAAGTTTTCCATTAACCTGCAACACCCCCATCAAATGCAGAGCAGTCGAGATACGCTGGAGACCATCAATCAGCTCCCAGACACCGTCTTCACGCTGAAAAACAAATACCGGAGGGACCGGAAGCCCCAATAGAATCGATTCAACAAAGCGGGTCTTCTGAGAATCTTCCCAACGAATTAGGCGTTGATAAGCGGGGGCAATTATTAGTTCATCATTCTTGTAGAGGCTTGCGATTTCGCCCAGCGACATCTCATAGCCATCGGTAACGACTTGTCGTTTTGCCTTTTCCAATTCAGCCTGCAGATTTTGAACGCTCATTTAATATACCTTGGTAACTCCGCATGTAGCATGCCATTTTTCAGAAATGAAACGGCCTTGGTAAACGCTTATTAAAAAAAACACCAGTGGAGCCTCACCAGCTGGCCGTATCATGCAGAGGGTGGTGAACAAATGCAATGCCTTCTACGCAACCGCTTTATTGTAGCCAACAACAGGAGCGCAAGCCACACGCTAAACCCAAGGTGCATACAGGGTATGCAGCAACACAACGATCACAATGTGCAGGAACCACGCTACGGTTACCTTCGCGCAACGCCCATTCGACACACAATGACTTAATTTCGTCAATGGCTGCTTAGGGTGTGTTATGAACTACTGGCACAAGCTAGCAGTCGTGCGGCATTGGGCAGCATGAGCACGGCAAAGAAGAGGGAGTGCAGTCCGCTGAGCACCTCGGGCAGCCGTCCATAGTCCAGAGACAGTCGTCGAAAGCGCGCCAGCCAACCAAAGCTACGCTCAACCTCCCAGCGCCTGGGCAGCAGCACGAAGCCTTTCTTCGCTTCAGGTAGCTTCACGATCTGCAGTGTGATGTCATTTTCCTGTGCGACCTCTCGCGCCTTCTCTCCGGTGCCGCCCTGGTCTACCTACGCCAGCTCGACCGTGTGGCCCGTGGCCTGCTGCACTGCGGCGCAGAGGTGGTCGACTTGGGCACGCTCCTGTTCGTCGGGCGGCGTGACGTTCACCGCCAGCAGGTGGCCGAGCGTATCGACTGCCACCATATGCACCTTGCTGCTTCGCCTGCGCTTGTAGCCGGCGTAGCCTGCGCGCGGTCCGCTCTCGCTGCTCGACTGCAGCGTGCGACCATCGAGCGCGATCGCGCTCGGCTGACCCTGCCGGCCCTGGGCCACGCGAATGATCGAGCGCAGATCCGAGACCATCGCTTCGAAGCAGTCCGCCTCCACTCAGCGGCGGCTCTGCTGGTAGACCGCCTCCCACGGTGGGAAGTCGTTGGGCAACAGACGCAAAGGTGCGCCTCCACGAACCAGCTAGCACAGGGCGTTAAAGACTTCGCGCAAGTTATGGCGGCGCTGCGGCGCCGCCTCTTCCATCAGCGTCAGATAAGGGCCAGCGAAGCTCAATTCTTCGTTGCTGACGTCCGTCGGGTGGGGCTTGCGGGGCATAGCCGCGCTCTAACCTCACTGCTATTGCGGCGCTCAAAGTTAAGAAAACGCTCTAAGCGGCTGATTTTGTTCAATTTCAAGCATAGAGAAAGCCACCAGCGCGAGCAGTGGTGGCTTGGTACAGCGCGTGGGAGAACAGGTTATTCGTGCGTAGGTTTTTCCATCCAGGACTCGTTTCACTTGGCCACGTCTTTCGCCCCGATGCGCACGTAAATTTCCTCGGGCGTGTGGGTTTTAGCGAGCTCGCGTATTGCCTTGACCTATACCACGGACAAGCGCCCATCCCGCCCGCAAATCTGCGCCATCGCCCAGTCGTTGTCCTTCCACTTTTCGGCGACCCATGGCGCTAGCAATCCCAAGCGGGCATGGTCATTCAGCCACTTGTGCAGTATCTTGTCGCGGTCATCGGGCAGAGGAACGACGCCTTTCGAAAGCAATCCGTTTTCGCGCAGGCCGCTCTTTCCGCCCGGCACCATGTTGAGCCGGCGCTCGTCATCCCAATGCCCTTCCACTAGGAACTCTTCCGCCTCGTAGAGCTGCTTCAGATCGTCGGTGATAGCCATCACCTTGTGGTGCACGTACGTGAGACGCTCGCCCTCTAGCTCTTCTAGAAATCGGCGATGGAAAAGCAATGAACTGCCAGTCTCAATCGCGCGATGGTACTCAGATCAGCGCTTTTGCCAGCTGCGGGTGGACACACCCACATAAAAGGACCCGTCGTCGGGGTACGACGCACCAGCGCCGAAGATGTGCTGGTAGAAGACGTATGCGCGCTCGGAGGTAGTGCTTGGACGATAGCAGGAAGTGCGCGGGCACCGAAAATACAAGGCTAGGGCTCCTGATGGTGCTTTCTTCAATCTGCGTAGTTCCGTGCATGGCCGCAGCCTAGTACAGGGGATCAGTAACGACTTCCACCGAAATCGTAGGCTGGATAGCTAACTCGCCTTCGCCCAGGGCGCCGAGACCTTACTCTGACTTGCGGTCCACCGTTCTGTGCCCATCCATGAGCTTCCGCAACGGAGAGATGCCCCCCGGACGGTCGCCCATGAAAATCATGCGCAGCACGGGTATCACTTGGCCTGGCTTGAGCCTAAACACAGTGGGGATAGCCACCCGCGCCCATCCCCGCGCGTAGTCGGAGGACCGCACGAAGTCTTCAAGCAGCTGCTCAACCTCGCGCCGCCGTCCAATCACAGACTTCGGCGCCAGATGCTCCCACCAAGCCTTGTTTAGCTTCATCGCGTCATCGCCTATCCTTCAAAATCCGGCAGCCAAGGCTATCGTTGACGTGCCATTTGAGAGCCAAGCTTGCACGTCTGTGGCTCCTACTTCTAAACCAGTGCCGAACGCGGCATCGCCTTGCGGGGCATCACCGGCCTCTAGCCTCATTACTATTGCAGCGCCTAAAGTTCAGAAAACGCTCTAGAAATTTCCTCAACTGCTACCCGGGTTTTCCCGAAATTAAGATTGTGGCCCACTTGTAGAGGCTGTGCCAAAACACTCAAACAGGCTGACACGTCAGACATGGAGTCGCTTCGATCAACGACTTTTTGACTGCATCTTCCTTCAACTCCGGCGTATAGCTGCAGGCGCTCATGACCGGCCTTTATGCTTGAAGAATAGGCCTATTCCCACCATAGGCCGCAGGTCAATGGACGACTCAAACGGGATTAGCAGCTCAAAAGTCGCGCATTCTACACCACCTACACTGCCCTTGATGAAATCACCATCTCATCACTCAAGAAAAAAAAACTGAGCAATGTTCTGAGCAATAATTTATTGAAATATTTAGATACACGAAAAATGGAAACCACAATACAAATTCAATTCGAAGGCAATCAAGCTGACGACGGAAGAATCAACCTTTATGATGCAGCAGAAGCACTAAAAGGTTTAGCAACCTCCATAAATATAATCACACAAGCCTTTTCTAATGACGATCATATTCAAACAAAAGTCCCCATACAAAAAGAGTTCAAAACATTCTTCAGCGCGGCAAAAAAAGGCTGCTTTGACATATTTATAGACGTCAAATTTGAACAAAAAACAATCCAAAAACACGGCGCCAGTGTGGTCAAAGATAAATATTGGGACTATTTAACAGAAGCATTTGCAGCCAGCACAGGAAATTCCGAAAATAATACATCCCATTATTTAAGAAAATTTCTGGATGAAAATCCAGGTCTATTTGATGAAATGGCCATTGCAATTGACTCCCATGTTTTAAATATACACAGACCAATTTGCAATGGAAGTGCAAAATCCGCAAAATTAATAAGACCTTACTCAGGAGAAAAGCTCGAGTTAAATAAGAAAACTCACATTTACTTGAGCACTCTAACAAAAGAAAGAAAAATAACTCACCTAACCGGCAACGTCACAAGGCACAGCAATATTAGTGGCTTTGGAAGAGCCTATATAAAAGAATACAACAGGATCATTCCTTATTATATTGTTGATCACAAGAAAAAGGGGAAAGCAGTCGATACCTTAGCAGCAGAGTCATTACGTGACGGCTCAGCGCTTGGAATAGGGAAAGGCGGATTATGCAGTTTTGAAGTAAACCTAGTACGCGACAATAAAGAATACATAAAAAAATTTGAGCTAATCAACATCACACCAATTCTTCCCGACACTAATAATAATGAGTAGAGAAGAAATTTTTTGCAGCGCTTTCAAAATACCGTTTTTTGAAAAGTGCATGACCATGTCGGAATGGTCAGCCACATGGCAGGCTGTTGGAATTATTGTCACTCTAATAGTTGGCATTGCCACCGTAATAAAAGTATGGAAAGACTTAAACAGCACTAGAGAGCAAAAAAAAGCAGCTGACAAGTTAGAAAAAACAAAATTTCTTCTCGAACAACATCGTAGATTATTTGACAGTCAAGATCTAAAAGATGTTCTACAACATATCGACGGAGACGATATTGAATTATCACAATTTTACTTCTGGGAAAAAAATAGAAAATTTATTGTTTTTATCGAAGAAATACAAATATTAATAAATTCAGGATATTTAGACGAAACATCTTGCCAGTACATGTTTGGCTACTATGCTCATTGCGCATATACCGGAGAAAATTTTAAAAAGGGAATAAATTTTGAAGATAAATATTGGGGATTATTCACAAAGTTCGCAAAAAACTACGAATTATATGAACCACAATTCACTCAAGATTTTGTTTCGAAAATATCAATTTAAATCTCAAATTCGCTGAACAAGCGACTCTGCACATCGAGCTCAAAAATATTGCATTTTGAATCCAATAAGCACGCTCATCTAAAGCATTAAACTCCAAAGTTTTGCCAAAACCCGTAGGACAATATGTCAAAAAATATCGCCCACATGAGTTGCAATCACATTACAAGCATCAAAGTTTTTCCAAAATAATTCATCACTTACCGAAGCCAATAAACTATAGAACTTTTCATTAACAGCAAGCAATTTCCACCAAAATTCGATGCTCTGCGTGGCAATTCCGTTTAGTTACACCATTGCCGCAAGCGAGTATTGCGAGGCCCGTAGTCGCAAACCTTACCGGCGTGCAGCTTCATAGGACAATTTGGTGCTTTCTTTTTCCCCCAATGATGGTATGTACCGCGTCTAAACGCTTTTCGAATTTCCTAAACTATTCGCTGCGCGCGCCGCTAATCGTAGTCATCAACAGAATGCCTTAAGCCTTTTGAACAATTTCGTACGCTGGACGAGGCCTATATCTGAGATTCAGGCTAAGGGTGCTTCCGGTCACGTTCGAACGGCAGGGACAAGAAGGCGATGCTTACAACTGAGCACCTTTGCCCCATACCCCACACACTCCCTCCACACCCCCGCCCCATAATCCCGCCCGCAACCCCCAGCCCTCCCCCGGCCCTTCTTGCAGGCACAAGACATGACTTCACTGACCGAGCTGTGGCAGGCAGCCATCACCTGGCTCGCCACCCACGCCGTAACCCCCACCGTCCACTGGCTGGACATCGCCCAGGCGGCCGGTGATCCGCGTGAGATTGCCGAGGCGGTGCTGATTGCGGCGCTGCAGTTGTTCCTGATCGCGGGCGTGATGCGGCCGCTGGAGAGCCTGTTTCCGGCCGAGCGCTGGAGCGACCGGCGGCTTACCACGGTGGACCGCAACTACACGCTGCTGATGCTGCTGGGGCTGTTTCCGCTGTTCAGTTTTCTGGTGCTGATGCCGTTTGCCAGCATGCTGGGCGGCGGGCCGGCGGCCGAGGAGGCGACGGGGCTCAAGCACTGGGTGCCGTGGTTTGCGGACCATCCGGTGGCGCTGTTCCTGGTGTACTACGTGGTCTACGACCTGGTGTATTACTGGATGCACCGCGCCCAGCATGTGATTCCCTGGTGGTGGGCCATGCACAGCATGCACCACAGCCAACGGCAGATGAGCTGCTGGAGCAATGACCGCAGCCATTACCTGGACGGCATGCTGCAGTCCTTCATCCTGGCCACGGTGGGGCTGGCGATGGGGGTGGAGCCTTCGGAGTTTGCGCTGCTGGGGCTGCTGAGCGAGCTGGTGCAGAACTTCTCGCACGCCAATGTTCGGCTGCGCCTGGGCTGGCTGGGCCGGGTGGGTGAGCGCGTGCTGGTGGGCCCGCTGTTCCACCGACACCACCACATGCTGCGCGACCCCGAGCGGCCCACGCGCCACAACTGCAATTTTGGGCAGGTGCTGCCCTGGTGGGACATGCTGTTTGGCACGGCGCTGTACACCAACGAGCCCGTGCGCCCCACGGGCGTGAGCGACCCCGAGGTGGATGCCGACAACGAGCGCGGGCTGGTGGCCATGCAGTGGCATACGCTCAAGCGGTTCTGGGGAGCGTTTCGCCGGCGCGAGGGCTGGCGGCTGGGCGATGTGTCCTTCGGGCCGGGCTACCGGCCCATTCATGACGACGATGGAGCCCAGCCCCATCCTGCGGCCGGGGCGGCTGCGGTGACCGGGGCGGCCGGGGCTGCGCCTACGGCTCCAGGTTCGGCCTCATCAGCGCCTCGAACCAGTCGATGAAAACCGCCAACCGGCGCGAGCGCTGGCGGCGGTTCGGGTACAGCAGCGCCACGGGCATGGGCGCTGCGCGGTGGGCGGGCAGCACTTCCACCAGCTCGCCCGTGTCCAGCAGGTGCTGCACGTCATAGCGCGGTATCTGGATCAGCCCCAGGCCGGCGCGGCAGCAGGCGATATAGCTTTCTGCATTGTTGGTGACCACTCGGCTGGGCACGGCCAGGGTCTGCGGCCCAACCACCCCATCCACCCCATCCACCCCATCCACATCGCTCGTCCCACTCCATTCCCAGGGCAGTTCCCGCCCCGTGCGCGGCGAGGCATAGCCCACGCTCCAGTGGCCGTGCAGCAGGTCCTGCGGCTGCTCGGGCAGGCCGTGCTCACGCAGGTAGGCGGGGCTGGCGCAGTTGATGAGGGCAATGCAGCCCTGCGGGCGCACGACCAGGCTGCTGTCATGCAAGGTGCCCACGCGCACGGCGCAGTCCACGCCTTCCTGCACCAGATCAATGGCGCGGTCTGACGAACCAAGCACCAGTTGCAGCCCCGGGTGCCGGCGCATGAGCCCCGGCAGCGCGGGCGCCAGCAGGCGGCGCGCGATGCGGCTGGGCACGTCCACATGCAGCCGGCCCGTGGCCTGGCGCGTGCGGGCCTGGAACATCTGCTCCACGTCCTCGGCCTCTGACAGCAGCGGGCGCACACGCTCCAGCAACTGGGCACCATCGGCCGTCAGGCTGACTTGGCGCGTGGTGCGGTGCAGGAGCCTTGCGCCCACCTGCTCCTCCAGCTGCTGCACGGCGGCGGACACCGTGGCGCGCGGCAGGTCCAGGGCATGGGCGGCCTTGATGAAGCTGCCCATCTCGGCCACCTGCATGAAGATCCGGTATCGGTCGAGTCGGTCCATGGGACGCAGCATAGTCCGTGCAGCGGTCCTTCTACTTGGCCTACTTGGTGGTGTAGCCGCCGTTGATGAGGATGGTCTGCCCGGTGATCCACCAGCCGTCGCTGACCAGGTGGCGGATGAAGGGCACCACGTCCTCGATATGCGTCAGCCCCGAAGGCGAGAACGGCGACAGCGCCGCCGCGCTCTTGTGATAGGCCACGGCGTCCGCGCCTTCCTGGCCGTAGAAGAACGGCGTGTCCATGGGCCCCGGCCCCACGGCCGTGACCGAGATGCCCCGCGCCCCGAACTCCTTGGCCGCCGCCCGCGTGAAATGCTCCACCGGCGCCTTGGTGCCCGCGTAGGAGGAATAAAACGGCGTGAACGCCCCCAGCAGCGAAGTCACCAGGGTCACGATCTTGCCGTGGTCGTTGACATGGCGCCCCGCCTCCTTGAGGAAGAAAAACGCCGACTTGCCGTTGACGGCGGCCATCTCGTCGTACTCCGCCTCGCTGATCTCCATCAGCGGCTTCTTGAGCACCTTGCCCACGGTGTTGATGGCAATGTCCGGCCGGCCCACGGCGTCCACGGCCTCTGCAAAAAGCCGCTCCACAGCGCCAGCGCGCGTCAGATCACCCTGCAGCGCCACGGCCTCTGCGCCCAGCGCCCGCACTGCGGCCACCGTGGTCTCTGCCTCAGCCCGGGAAGACTCGCTGTTGTAGTGCACCACCACGGCCCGCGCGCCG
Source organism: Delftia sp. 11MD (assembly GCF_050907895.1). Lineage (NCBI taxonomy): Bacteria > Pseudomonadati > Pseudomonadota > Betaproteobacteria > Burkholderiales > Comamonadaceae > Delftia > Delftia sp. 11MD. The sequence goes on from NZ_CP194333.1 coordinate 4,814,249, forward strand.
TGCCCCGCCAGATCACGGGCAATCAGCCCGCCCAGATTCTTGCCGCCGCCTGCAATCAGCGCCACCTTGCCGCGAATGGAATGGTCTGCCATGGAAACGCTCCTTGTGCTTGGATGAAGCACCCAGCTTAGGCAGCCCGCCCCCCGCGATAAACCCGCGCAGCCGGGATGGATCATCCAGAAAACCAGAACAATCGCGCCCGAATGCTGCCTGCAAATGTCCCCCGGCAGTTCAAGCCCTCCCCTCCCGTATGCCCGCGCCTGCGTCGTGGCGCTTGCGGGGTTGAAAGCCTGCCGAAGGACAGGCTTGCTTCGTGATCTGACTTGCCGCAGTTGTCTGAACGGAGCGCGCAGCGCGCAGAGAGTTCTGCGGCAAACCCCGCAAGCGCCACGACGCAGGTTGCCCGCAGCGAAGCGAAGGGTCGCGGGCATTCGGGTCGCCTTCTTTGGCCCGGTTTCTTGGCGAGACAAGAAAGCGGGTCGGCCGCCGGGCCGAGACCCGGCCTCGAAAAAACACCCCCCGGCAGGGTCAAGAACAAGCTACACACCGCCCGCGCCCCAAGACATCAGGACAGCTCGCGCTCGTACATATACCTCCGCGACCAAGGCAACGAAGCAGCCCCCTGCCCCGCCCTCCGACAAACAACCTGAAAAATAGACACATCGTCATGCTCAAACGCATAAGCACACCCCGCCAAATACACCCTCCAGATCCGAAACCTCTCCTCCTCCACCAACGCCCGAATCTCCGGCACACAAGCCTCAAACCGCTCCAGCCACAACTGCAACGTGCGCACGTAATGCCGCCGCAGCCCCTCCACATCCAGCACCTCCAGCCCCCCACGCTGCATGGCCTCCAGCGCCAGGCTCAGGTGGGGCAGCTCGCCATCAGGAAACACATACCGGTCGATGAACGCACCGCCGCCCAGGGCCGTGGCGCCCACGTCCGCATCGGTGGAGGTGATGCCGTGGTTCAGCGCCAGGCCGTCGTCGGCCAGCAGCTCGCGCATGTGCGCGAAGTACATGGGCAGGTTGCGGCGGCCCACATGCTCGAACATGCCGACGCTGGTGATGCGGTCGAAGCGCCCCTGCACGTCGCGGTAGTCCTGCAGGCGGATCTCGATGCGGTCGGCCAGGCCTGCGGCGCGCACGCGCTCGGTGGCCGCTTCGAACTGGTTGCGTGACAGCGTCACGCCCACGCAGTGCGCGCCAAAGTGCTGGGCCGCGCGCAGCACCAGGGCACCCCAGCCGCAGCCGATGTCCAGCAGGCGCTGGCCGGGCTGCAGGCGGATCTTGGTGAGGATGTGGTCCAGCTTCTTGCGCTGGGCGGTGGCCAGGTCCTCGTCGCCGTTCTCGAAGTAGGCGCAGGAATAGACCATGCCCTCGTCCAGCCAGAGGCGGTAGAAGTCGTCGGACACGTCGTAGTGGTACTGGATGGATTCGCGGTCCGTGCTGCGGCTGTGCCGAAAGCGCCTTGCCGCGCGCGCCGCAAGCGCCAGCCGCCCCGGACCCTTGCCCGCGCCCTGGGTCTTGGACATGCGGCGCGCCAGCGCATAGCCGAAGTCGATGATGTCGGGCAAGCGGCCGTCGATGTCGATCTGGCCCTTCACATAGGCCTGGCCCAGGTGGTCCAGGCTGGGGTCCAGCAGCAGCGGCAGGGCCGAGGCGCTGCGCACGGTGAGCGTGACGCGCGGCTGCTCGAAGCGGCCGAAGTCGAACTGCTCGCCATTCCACAGCACCAGCCGCGCCGGCAGATCGGCCCGCGCACGCACGGCCTCGGCCCAGCGCCTGAGCTTTTTGTCCCAGAACATCGCGCATCTCCCCGGGGCTGGCGGCGCCCCCTTTTGACATGAACCGCATGAAAAAGAAATGACGAGTCTTGCCGGTTCATGTGACGGCAAGACGTCAGCACGGCAGCCCGCGCCGGTAGCGGATCGATACAGACCCGATGGCGCCCACGCCCCGCCAGCGGCCCGGCTTGGGGCACACTGGCCGGCGTTCCAACTGCCCCGGCGCGAAGGCGCCTGCGACAGACACTATGCAAGCCCATGACCTGAGCATCGAGCACTGCGTCGAGCACCGCAACGAACAACGCAGCACCGGCGGCTATGGCCTGCCGGCCGGATTTCAGGAACCTGCCATCGAACTGGAGCCAGTGACGCCATGGCCATGACCCATACCCAGGCGCTGTCCAAGCTGGCAGCCGACACCCTGGTGCAGACCCTGGAGGAAGACGTGGCGCGCGTGATGGCGCGCACGTTTGCGCTGGGCCGGCACGATGCCGCTATCGCGGCCAACTACGGCGGCCATGCCCTGCCGCCCCTGCTGCGGCGCTGGAGCTGCGTGCTGCAGGCCGGTGACGCAAAGGCAACGGCGCTGTACCGGCACAAGACGGCGCTGGCCCTGGCCATCGTGCTGCACCGAAACGGCCTGGCCGACGCGGGCCTGAACGCGGCCGCGCGCACGGCCATCGATGTGCTCAATGCCGAGGTGGCGCTCAGCGATGACTTCTTTCGCAAGTCGGCGCAGATCCGCCAGGACTTCCTGGACACGCCGCCCGCGCCGCCCAAACGCTCGCCGGGCCTGCCCGACAGCCTGACCTTCTACCGCGCGGCCGATGTGGTGGCCATGGAGCTGGACGGGCGCTTTTACGCGCTGTACGTGCACGGCTGCGCCCGGACCAACCAGAGCCCCATCGTCGAGTTCTACGACGCGGTGTTCGACCACGTGCCGCAGATGGCGGAGCTGGCCGACGTGCGCGCCCGGGGCCGGCGCTACAACGATGGCGTGGGGCGGGTGGCGCGGTTTTCCATATCGGGCCTGAAGTTCCTGCCCGACCCGGCCGGGCAGTTCACCCTGGTCAAGGCCTGCGTTGAGACGCCGCCGGACCCGGGCCATCTGCAAAAGGGCGACTGGCTTTACACGGTGTCCGACATCTTCGAGCTGCAGTCCGAGGTGGACACCATGTTCGGCCCCGGCGGCAAGCCTTGAGCCCTGGCAGCGGCCTGTTCTTGCCTGTTTTCAAGAGGAAATTCATGACGCATCCCCGGCCTTCCACTCTGCCCTCCCGCATGGCCTTGCCGGCAATGCTGGCACTGGCTGCCACGCTGGCCCTTGCGGGCTGCAACCAGCGGCGTGACACAGCTGCCATGGAATCTGCGCCCGCCCCCGCGCCCATGGCGGGCGGCGCCGGCATGAAGCAAGGCCGCGCCGCCACCGTGCAGGCCGAGGATGCGGCATCAGCCGCACCAGAGACGTCGGTGCAGGACGAGATGGCCCAGCGCTTCCTGGCCGTGCGCCAGGAGTTGAACGTGGAAGTGCCGCAGGCGCAGCTGGCCGATGCCTGGGGCCAGGTGCGCGACCTGTGTGCCACGCTGCGCTGCGAGCTGCTGTCGGCATCGCTGCTGCGCGAGACGCCCCAGCAGCCTGGCAACGCCATGCTGGAGATGCGCGTGGCGCCGGCCGATGTGCAGCGGCTGCTGGGCACGCTGGCCGGCGTGGCCACCATCGTGTCGCAGAACACCATCAGCGAGGACAAGACGGCCGAGGTGATCGACGTGGAGGCGCGCATCAGGAACCGTACCGAGTTCCGCGACAGCCTGCGCCTGATGCTGCGCGACACCACGACCAAGCGCACCATGTCCGACCTGCTGGAGATACAGCGCACGCTGTCGGACACGCAGGCCGAGCTGGACGCCATGGCCGCCCAGCGCAAGGTGCTGGAGCAGCAGACCAGCAAGCAGCACATACAGATCCAGTTCACGCCCACCCGCGCCCTGGTGCAGGGCGGCACCAGCTACAGCCCCATAGGCCGCGCGCTGCGCGATGCCGGCCATGTGCTGGGCGAGAGCATGGCCGCGCTGATCACCTTTGTGGCGGCCGTGCTGCCCTGGCTGGTGCTGGTGGTGCTGCCGCTGGGCTGGGTGCTGCGCGCGCTGTGGCGACGCAGGCGTGCCAGGAAGGCCTGAGCGGCACGGCAGGATCAGGAAGTACGGCGGCACGGCCGTGCTCCAATCAATCCATGCCCACCGAACCGAGCCTTGACGACCTGCGCCGCCATGCCGTGGCGCGCACCCTGTTCACACCGACCACCCTGCCTGCGGCCATACAGCGCCTGGGCTTTGTGCAGGCAGATCCGATCCGCGCGCCGGCCCGGGCGCAGGACCTGACGCTGCGCCACCGCGTCAAGGACTACCGCGCCGGCGACCTGGAGCGCCGCTACGCGCGCCTGGCGATCGACGAGGACTGCCTGGTCAACTACGGCTTTCTGCCCCGTGAGCACCTGGCGCTGATGCACCCGCGCCAGGCCCGCAAGGCCTGGGATGCCGAGACGCAGCGCAAGGCCGCCGAGGTGCTGGCTTTCGTGCGCGAGCGCGGCGCCGTGCATCCGCGCGAGGTGGAGCAGCACTTCTCGCACGGAAGCGTGAAGAACTACTGGGGCGGCTCGGGCAGCGCCAGCACGCAGTTGCTCGACGGCATGCACTACCGCGGCCTGCTCCGCGTCAAGCGCCGCGACAGCGGCACGCGCGTCTACGAGGCCATCGCCCACCCGCCTGCCGACGACAGCCCCGCCGCCAGCGCCCGGCGCGCCGCCGCGCTGATCGACCTGGTGGTGCGCAAGTACGCACCGCTGCCGGCCCCCAGCCTGACCTACCTGGTGCGCCTGCTGGGCTATGGCGCGCCCCACCTGGCGCAACAGACCCAGGCAGCGCTGCGGCTGGCGCGCGAACAGCTGGCCAGCTGCCGCATCGACGGAACCACCTGGTACTGGCCCGCCGACGAAAACCCACGCTCGCGCCGCCATGCCTTCGACGAGCGGCTACGCCTGCTTGCGCCCTTTGACCCCGTGGTCTGGGACCGGCGCCGCTTCACGCTGCTCTGGGGCTGGACCTACAAGTTCGAGGCCTATACGCCACCAGCTCAGCGTCAGCTGGGCTACTACGCCCTGCCCATGCTCTGGCGCGGCCATGTGATCGGCTGGGCCAACCTGCAGGCGCGCGACGGCCGGCTGGAGCCGTCATTCGGCTATGTGGCCGGCGCAGCGCCCGGCGATGCCGCCTTTCGCAGCGCGCTGGATGAGGAACTGCAGCGCATGGAGCTGTTCCTGGCGCCGCGCTGAGATGCAGGCACTCGCCCCCTGCGCGCGGTGTACGTGATTGGGGGAACTGGTCAAGTTCACCCAGCTGACGCGCGAGACTGCACCGGACTGCACCGGACTGCACCGGCTTGACTGCACAGGCTACCTGGTGGACCGATACAGCGAACGCAGGGAGCGGGCGCGAGCGCTCCCCCGCCGACGAGCGGCCTTTCATGATCTTTCGGCACATGCTGCAGCAGCACCCGTGCATCAAGGCCGGCAGGCCGCCGGACCGCCCTCAGTTCATGCGCGGCAGATTCGCCGCCTTGATGGCCGCGCCCATGGACTCATGGCCCTGGACCAGCTTCCTGCGGTATTCGGCGCCGGTGAGCGGCGCCGGGTCCACGCCGGCCGACTCGAAGATGCGCGCCACCTGGGGCCCCTCGGCGGCTGCCATGGCAATGCGCTCCAGCCTGTCGCGCAGGGCCGGGGGCACGCCCTTGGGGTAGGCCAGGCCGATCCAGGAGTCGATCTCCACGTCGTAGCCCTGCTCCCTGAGCGTGGGCACCTCGGGCAACTCCTTCCAGCGCATGGGGCTGGCGCTGGCCAGCAGGCGCATTTTTCCGGCCTTGACGTGCTGGACGATGTCCGAAGGGTTCTGCACGATGACGTCCACCTGACCGCCGATCAGGCCGGCCACGGTCTCGGCGCCGGACTTGTAGTTGATCTCCTCGAACCTGCCGCCCGTCTTGCGCCCCAGCTCGTACATGGCCAGGTTGTTGGGCGCGGACGGCGCGCCGAAGAAGATGCCCTTGCCATGGCGGGACGCAGCCACCAGGTCGGCCATGGTTTTGTAGGGTGAGTCCGCGCGCACGGCCACGCCATAGCGGTATCGGGCCACGCCTGCGATGAAGTCGAAGTCATCGACCTTGTAGTCCACTTTCATGAGGTGGGGCGTGATGGCGATGGTCGAAAACGTCACCACGCCCAGCGTATAGCCGTCAGGCTTTTGCCGGGCCAGCGACGAGACGCCCAACGTGCCCTGCGCTCCCGCGCGGTTGTTCGGCACCACGGGCTTCTTGAGCAGGCCCTCCATGGCATTGCCGATGGCGCGCGAGGCCACGTCGGTATTGCCGCCTGCGCCGTAGTTGATGATCAGGGTCAGTTCCCGCTCGGGAAACGCGTCCGTGCCCTGGGCCAGCGCCGGGGCGCCGGCTGCGGCCGCCAGCGCTGCCGCGCAGAAGGCCGAAAGCAGGCATCTGCGAGATGCGGGGGATGGATATGCATGCATGGTTGTCTCTCGTTGCGATCTTGGGTTCTGTCGTCTTTGGAAGTCGTGCTTTCACGTTGCTGCGCACTACCCACTGACCGGGAAACAGGCACGCCCTGGAAGTGGGAGCACCGAGGGTGCCGCCCCCCCGCGAAGCAAGAGGGAGAAGCGGCGCAGCCGCTCAGGGGGTGCCGTCCATCTTCAATTCATGAAGAAGCCGCCGTTGACGTCGATCACGGCGCCATTGGTGAAGCCTGCGAACTCGCTGCACAGGTAGCGGATGGCGGCGCCGACCTCGGCAGCCTCGCCCAGACGCCGCACGGGGATCTGCTCGGCATAGCGGCGATTGACCTCGTCGCCGGCCTGCTGCGCCATCGGCGTCAGGATGCGGCCCGGCGCCACGCAGTTGGTGGTGATGCCGTACTGGCCCATCTCCGAGGCGATGGAGCGGCTCAAGCCCAGCACGGCGGACTTGCTCAGCATGTAGGCGGGGCCGGCCACGATGGACTTGCCGCGCCCGGCCAGCGAGGACACGTTGACGATGCGCCCCCAGCCCCGCTGCTTCATGCCCGGCAGCGCCAGCTGGCACAGGCGCAGCATGGACAGCAGGTTGACGTCCAGGATCTGCTGCACCTCGCCCAGCCCCACTTCGAGGATGCCGTTGGACTGGCCGCTGGCGTTCTTGAGGCTGATGCCGGCGTTGTTGACCAGGATGTCCACGCCGCCATGGCGCTGCACCATGTCCGCGACCACGCGCTGGCGGGCCGCCTCGTCGCAGACATCGAGCACCACGGCGCTGGCTCGGGCGCGCAGTTCCTGCGGGACCCGATCCAGGTCGGGCGCGGCCAGGTCGGCCAGCACCACGCGGCGGCCGTCGCGCAGCAGTTCGATGGCGGTGGCCAGGCCGATGCCGCGCGCGGCGCCGGTCACCAGGGCCGTGCGGAGGGGGAAGTTCTCAGGCGCGCTCATCAGTGGCTCTCCGGCGTGTAGAAGGTGATGGGGGGAAAGGCGTCTTCGGTGCACATGACCTCGATCAGCGTGGCCTCTTCGGCAGCCATGGCGGCGCGCAGCGCGGGGGCGATGGCATCGGCCGATTCCACGCGCACGCCGTGGATGCCGCAGGCCCGTGCGATGGCCGCATGGTCCACGCCGCTGAAGTTCACGGCCGAGGTGTGCTCGCCGAACTTCACGTGCTCGGCATGCTTCTGGTAGCCCAGGATGCCGTTGTTGATGAGGACGGTGATGACCTTGATGCCCATGCGCCTGCAGGTCTCCATCTCCGACCACACATGGCCAAAGCCGCCGTCGCCCACCAGGCAGAACACCTGGCCGCCGTCCTGCGCCAGGCGCGCGCCCATGGCCATGGGCATGCCCCAGCCCAGGCCCGCCAGGCCGCGCGGCGTTATGAAGCGCTGGCCGGCCCGGCGCGCGGTCAGGTAGTTGGTGACCCACAGCGTGGAGTAGCTGGCATCGGCCACCACGGTGTCCTCGGCGGTCAGCAGGGCGTCGAGCTCATGCATGATGCGTTCGGGCCGAATGGGTGCGGCGTTGGACAGGCGCACTTCGGCTGATTCCTGCCGGTGCCTTTCCCTGCCCTTGGCAATGCGTGCGGCCAAGGCAGCGCGCTGGCCGGTACGGGCCGACAGATCCAGCGGCCCGGCGATGTCCAGCATGGCCTGCAGCGCCAGCCGCGCATCGCCCACCAGGCGCATGGCGTCGTAGTTGCGCCCTATCTCCTGGCCGTCGATATCGAGGTGGATGAATTGCGCATCGCGCGGGTACAGCGTCCAGCTGTCCGTGCCGTTCTGGTTGGTGCGGTTGCCGATCAGGAACACCACGTCGGCCCCGGCCACGAAATCCTTCAGGTAGCGGCCCGAGCCGTTGGGCCCCAGGCAGTTGGCGACCACGCCCAGCGACAGCTCATGCGTCTCGGCCACGGCACCCTTGCCCATGTTGGTGGTGGCCACGGGCAGGCTCAGCGCATCGGCAAAGGCGCTCAGTGCCTCGCTGGCGCCCGAGATGTGCACGCCGCCACCGGCAACGATGACCGGCGCGCGGGCCTGGAGCAGCGCGCCCACGGCCTGTTCCAGCAATTGCCGTTCGGGCACGGCGCGGTCCAGCGGAAAGCGGGCCAGTGCAGCGGGCCGGGGCACGCCGGACGACTGGGCAGGCTCGGTGAGCAGGTCGGCCGGCAGCATCAGCGCCACGGGGCCAGGCCGGCCGCTGCAGGCGGCGATGATGGCCTGCTCCACATAGTCCTCCACGCGCGATGCCTGGTCCACGCGCCGCACCCACTTGGTCACGGGCTTGAACAGGCCCATGTGGTCCAGGTCCTGGAAGGCGTTCCTGTCGGTCTGGTCGCGCGCCACGTCCTGCACCAGCGCGATGATGGGGATGGAGACCTTCAGCGCCTCGGCCAGCGGCGCCACCAGCAGCGCTGCGGCCGGCCCGTTCTGCGCGGTGATCACGGCCGGCCTGCCGCTCATGCGGGCATGGGCATCGGCCATGTAGCCGCCCGCGTTCTCGGTGCGGTAGGCGATCTGGCGCAGGCCCAGTTCCTCGGCGGCCAGCACGAACATGCTGGGCAGGCTCTGCCCGAAGAACTGCGTGATGCCGTGCCGCTTCAGGACCCGGGCCACCAGGTGGCCTACGGTGTCCTGCTTGTTCAATCCAGGGTTGCTCAGGGGTTTCGACATGGGTTGCGGTTTCCGTTCAACAAAAAAAGGCGTAGCGGCTCCCTCGCCATGGCAATCGCCAGCGATACGGAAAGGGAAGCCAGGGGGAACTTATCTATTCAGGAAATTCAAAGGCAATCCAGGACACGGCCAGTCCAGCGCCACCAGCCGCCCCGTGGAAGACAGGGTGACAAAAGCCGTCTTCAGGTCCTTGCCGCCAAAGCAGATGTTGGTCGTCATGGGGTCGGGCAACTCGACCCGGTGCAGCACCTGCCCGGCCGGCGAGACCACGGTGATGCCGCCCTCGCCCAGCGTGGCAAGGCAGATGTTCCCTTCGGCATCCACGGCCAGGGAATCGATGTTCTGCATGCCCGGCAGGCGGCAGACCAGCCGTCCGCCATTGGGCGAATCGGGCCAGGGCCGTGCCAGGATGTGCCCGGGCTCGCCGATGTCGAAGGCCCACAGCCGCCCCGTGAAGGTCTCCGCCACATAGAGCGTCTTCTCATCGGGAGAAAGACCGATTCCGTTGGGCGACCACAGCGGGAAGACGGCTTCGCGGATGGCGCTGCCATCGGCCAGCGCGTAGCAGACGCCGCCCCGGTCCACCTCACGCGGCCGCACCTTGCCGTGGTCGGTGAACCAGAACCCGCCATGCCGGTCGAAGACCAGGTCGTTGGACCCCTTCAAGGGTCCGCTGCCGCTTTGCGTGTACAGGCATTCGACCTGGCCCGAGGCCAGGTCCACGGCCTCTATGCGCCCGCCTGAATAGTCGTTGGCCTGGCCTATGGGCCGCAGTCCATGCTCCGCACTGCGGTGCCACTGGAAGCCACCGTTGTTGCAGATGAACAGCTTGCCGCCGGGGCCTATGGCGGCACCGTTCGGGCCTGCACCCAGGTGGAAGAGCTGCCGCCTTGTGCCATCGGCCGTCACCCGGGTCAGCCAGCCGTTGGCGATCTCCACCAGCACGACCGATCCATCGGGCAGGGCCACCGGGCCTTCGGGAAACTCCAGGCCGTCGGCCAGTGCCCGAAGCGAGGGTTCTGTTTTTTGCAGCGTGTATGTCATGTGCGCCTCACTGCATCAATCGATGCTCAGGTTCAAGCGCCTGATCACGGCACCGTATTTTTCGGAATCGTCCCTGACCATGGCCTGCAATTGCTGCGGGGTGGACGGCGAAACCTCCAGCGCCATCTCCGAGAAATTCTTCTGCAACCGGGGATCAGCCAGGGCCTTGTGCAGCACGGCGTTGAGCTGCTCCACCACGGCGGCCGGCGTGCCGCCAGCGACGAAGGCGCTGAAATGGTTGGCGATCTCCACGCCGCGCGCGCCCGCCTCCGCAAAGGTCGGCACATCGGGCAGATGCGGCGAGCGCCGGTCTCCCGTGACGGCGATGACCCGGACCTTGCCCGACCGGGCATAGGGCACGACGGTGGGCAGGTCGGACATGAAGACCGGCACCTGCCCCGCCAGCAGGGCCTGCATGGCCGGGGCACTGCCCTTGTAGGGCACGTGCACCATCTGGATGGCGCTGCCGGCCAGGAACATCTCCATGGCGAGGTTGGTGCCGTTGCCATTGCCGGTGGAGGCATAGCTCAGGTCGCCATGCGACCTGGCATGGGCCACCAGCTCCCGGACACTGCCTGCGGGAAACGAAGGCAAGGCCACCAACGCGATCGGATTGCGCGCCAGCACCGATACCGGCGCCAGCGCACGCTCCGGGTCATAGGCCAGCTTCTTGAAGAGGAACGGGTTCATCGACGCCACCGAGGGATCGAAGACCGCAAAGGTATGGCCGTCGGCGGGTGCGGCCTGCAGGGCCTGCACGGCGATCACGCCCGAGCCGCCAGGGCGGTTGTCCACCACCACGACCTGCCCGGTCTGCCCCGTGATGGCCGCCGCAATCTGGCGCGCGATGTTGTCCGAGGCCCCGCCTGCGGCATAGGGCACCAGGATTCGCAGCGGCTTGGATGGATAGGTGGTGGATGCAGCGGACGCCGCGCAAGAAAGGCCGATAAGGGCCGTGCCCATGGCAAGCCATTGGCGGCGGTTCGATGGTGATACGGGCATGTGTCCTCCCTGGATTTTGATGCATGGTACTTGATGCATCAAACACCGAACATGGGGTTAGCCCGTGGACCAGTCACGCTCGGATGTGACGGCCATCCCACCATCCCCCGGGAGGTACCATTGCGCCCAAGCAGTTGCGGAGGCCCGATGTCCAGCGTTTTTTCACAGATCCGAACCAATCAGACCCTTGCCGAAAAAACCTATCTGCAGATCCGTGACGCCATCGTGAGAGGCCAGCTGCAACCCGCGCAGCGCCTCGTCTACCGCAGCCTGGCCGAAGAGTTCGGCATCAGCCCCACGCCCGTGCGCGATGCCATACAGCGCCTGGCCTCCGAAGGCGCGCTGGACCTGGACGACCGCGGCGTGGCCACCGTGCCCGTGCTCAGCGTGGAGCAGTACGTGGAAATCATCGCCCTGCGCATCGAACTGGAAGGCCGCGCCGCCGCAGCCGCCGCCAGCCGCCATCCGGGCCAGGACTTCATCGACACCCTCACCCGGCTGCACCAGGACCTGGAAAAATCCATCGCCGTGGACGACGACGCCACGCTGATCGCCAACGAGCGCTTCCACTTCTCCATCATCGAAGCCGCGCAGCAGCCCGTGCTGGCCAGCCTCATCGGCCTGCTATGGCTCAAGTGCGGCCCGTCCGTGCGCTACCTGTACCGTGGCACCTACGCCCGCGCGGCCGAGCATCCGCACATCCGCCTGATCCACGCGCTGGAGCAAAGGGACGGCCCCGCCGCCCGGCAGGCCGTGGTGCAGGACCTGCAAAGCGCCTGCCTGCATATCCTCAGGAAGATTGCCAAGGATGATGGCCTGGGGTTTCCCGAAGAGTGGCAGGCGGCGGGATAGGACGCCAGATGCCACGGTGCCGTCCGGCCTTCAGCCCCTGGCGCCCCGCCCACCCCGCCTAGTCAACAATGTGACCTTTGCCCGCCGCCGCGCCTTCGGCTGAATGCCAGCGCCCCCGGCGGCAGGCCTGACACAAGAACACCCTCGCCTTCCTGCGGCCCCGCGCCATCCAGGCAGGCCTTGCCCGGCACCTGCAAGCCGCCGCAACCCCTTGATTCCCGAGGGCATGAGCGGCCTGCGACCCGTGCGTAGAAGAGTTTTTGAAACTATGCATACGCCAGCCCCTGAGCTAATACCTATTCCCAAATTGGAAGCAAAACAAAAGCCGCGCCATCTTTACGATAGCGCGGCTTCCGTGTTTTTATTTGTGAGCCCGGCGATATCGAACTCGCGACCAACGGATTAAAAGTCAGACGCACAATTAAGTAAAATCAACAGATTACGTTGATTCTTGGGAATATTCATGAAAATCTAAGCAAGCACTGAAGCGCCCGCCAGAGGCTTATTCCCGCATCGCAGCCTCGAAATGATAGAAACAAAACCGATCGGGACGAGTCTGATGACAAGGCCCTCTCCCCCACCAAAGATCTGGAGTAGTGCACAACATTAAGGCACTCCGCAAGCCGACTGCGCATTCCAATTGCGATATGAGACGGCGTAATCTTCAACATCAGTAGTCAGATATGAACATCATCGAGGCACACCGGCAAAGGCATGCAAAATCAAAAAAGATTAGAAATATTAAATGACTTATCAAAATGTAATGGGTGGCTAGTGCTGCAGCGCAAGATGAAATCCCTGATTTCAGAAACAGTGACACATTCATTATTTCCAGACTTTACATCCGCCCCCTGCGTCGCCATTCCAACCAAACGCATACCCACATTCAGCAGCGGCCCACCACTATTTCCCTGACGAATAGAACAATCAACCTCTAAACAATCGATATTAGATCTAATAAAAGTTGAGGTAACCGTGCCGGGAAGACTATTTAACGCTCTTCCACGAGTCCAATTAGGAAAACCATAAAGCATCACATCAGCATTTTGAGATATTGGCTGCTCCGAAAGCACCAATTCCCGAGCATCGGGCACGCCTTGTTCTACAAAGCGGAGAACTGCAATGTCCTTGTGACTATCATTACAGATAAGGTTTAATCTATGCTCTTTTCCGCTTGTGGGTTCCACCAAATAGTACTCAACAGTATCTGTTTTTATATGCTCCGGCTTTTCAATCACATGTGAACATGTAATCAAAATTTTACCCACCAAACAAAATATCGTTCCCTGCACCTCTTCTTCTGGCAAACCCAATTCATCCAAACCCCACCTAGCATGAATCACAAACACTGCACTTTTCACATGAGAAGCGTTTACAACCCTACTACCCAGGGAGAGAAGCTTGCCATCACCCAATTCACCAAGAGACTGAGATTTCAAAAAAACCCTATTGTACTTCATCGCTAGCAATCGATAAACATCATCGCTATCGCCTTTAACCATCTTCAAATACAACAATTTACCATAAAGGTTTTTATATAATCTCGGTATAGCCCCAGTTCTTAATGAGCGGCTGTATTTTTTCTCTTCCCAAATTTTGGAAGCCATTTCATAACCATAAGTTTCCCATGCATGGAGCGCCCCTCTAATTTTATCAACATACAAGCGCCTAACATTTGGGAATTTATTGATAACAATACCTGTGACCTCCATTCTACGCTGGCGTGAACTAATTCTATTCTTGGTATGTTTTATCCTAAATCCATGACTCGAAATTATCTCCGTCAGTTCATCACCAATACCAAGAACATCACCATCGAATTTACAAATTGAAGCTGGAAGCCTATCCACCCTACCACTTTTAAATGAAAAGGTTATATCATCACAATATCTCGTGTATATTGCACGATGCTTCCTAGCAAGTGCAGACAGATCTTTGTCCAAGCCACGACATATCAAGTTTGATATTATCGGAGATGTAGGTGCGCCTTGCGCCAAAATTCCATTATTGCAACAAATATGAGCAAGGGCAGAAGCCGTATTTCTTGCATAGCCAAATGGAGAATTTTCAAAAACCCCTCTAACTCTGTAATAACTAATTGAAGGAAAAAAATCCTCCAAATCAATGTTCAGAACAAAGCTAGTATCTCTATTACAATGTGCTTGAGCATTTGTAACAACACTCCGACCACGGTGAAACCCATGCACACAGGACTTAGCCAAAGGAAACTCGCGCTGCAAAAAATCAAGTAGCGATTCCTGTATGTTTTTTAGCTTAAGTGATGGCGCGACAATACTTCTGTATTCTCCAGATTTTTTCGGAAGAACAAAGTACTTATATTTAGGCCTAGGATAGACTATCTTAGATATCTCAGCGTAAGGCCTGCCAAAAATATCCTGAGCCATAAGCTCGACATCAATTTTTCGGATATCAAACTCTAGGCTAGCCAAATCGCATCTCCTGTAAGATGCCACTCCAGCATGCTTTCTCATTTACCCTTTGCGAGCAAGACGCAATAAGTGAGCTCGACAGTATATGGGGGTACCATAACACCATTGACTACGTTAACGCGGTCAAATTAAGTTTTTGCTGGAGTGGCCAGCGCAGTGTATCAAAAAGCTACACACCAACAACCGTGCAAGTTGACAACCGTCTGAAATTTGCCACAAAGGTCTTTCGCTTGGACAAACATCTGCTTTGTTTGAAAAGCAGCTTGCCGCCTTTGCGGAAGACATTCGCCACCTCCCGAGTCTCGATTCGTATTCCCCGCTGTGAGAGCATAGGAAAGAGTCTCTTTGAGAGATCGCATTTGTGGGCATGAGGGTGGCCACCCGACTGTCTGCGCTCTCCAAGTGACCTTCGGTCTGTTCACTCAAAACGCAAGATCCTCCACAATCAACTGAAGACTAGGAGTTGGAAGGAGCGACAAGCTAGCAACATCCCTGTCTCTACACCCCGACCGCGAACCGCCCTGCCTCCATGGCATCGCCCCGCTTCTTCGGCAGGTAGACCCCGTCCTTGGCCTCCCGAATCCGCTTCTCGCGCATGCTCACGCTTTGGGCCAGCTGCATTGGCCGGATGCGGCGGCCTGGGTTCTTCTCGTTGAAGCGCTGGATGGCCTCCCGCGCTTCGGTCTTGCCCTCCTCGTCCTTGGCCATGGCAGCCATGGCGAACTGCTCGACCAAGGCGCTGCGCCGGGCCTGCAGCGCGCGGTCCTGGCCCACGATGGCGGACTTGCCTTCGTAGGCATTGCGCACGCTGGACGGCGAGAAGCCCACAGCCTGACCGGCCACGGCAGCCGCATCTACTTGGTCCTGCACCACGATGCCGGTCTTGTACTTGACACCCTCGGTCTCGTAGCGCCAGGCCTTGAGCGGGCCGCGCAGCACGCTGGGCGCCATGGTCTCAAGCCCGCACTGGTACCGGCCATCGCTCATCTCCTGCAGGCTCTTCAGAGCGTTGATGCCGATGCCAGCCACGGGGCCCAGGGTGGCGGCCATTGCCGACTCGCCCAGGCGCTGACCTTCCACCCCCCTCCTGCACACCCGTGGGATCAGCCGGCCCAGCCCCACGCGGCCCGAGATGTCCCAGGGCGTCAGGCGGAACAGGCCATGGGAGAGAACCTCCGCCGGCGTCTAACCGAAGGCGTCTGCCAGCATGACCACCTGCGCGCCCCAGGGCTCGTCCTCGTCGCCGCTCAACACCGAGACCGCGGCCAGCAGCGTGGTCACCATGGGCTAGTCCAGCACCTTCGCCCGCCGACTTGAGATGGTTAAACAGATGACCATTCATGGCCTGGATGCCACCCAAGCTGCTCTCGCCCACGGCGTCACAGCGCAGACAGCCAGAAAGTGATTGGGTCGGTATCTGAGCGGCGGCAAAGCCGCCCTGGCCGACGCCTCCTCCAGGCCAGCGCGCTCGCCCCGAGCCATTGACCAGTCCGAGGCACTGCCCATCGTTAAGTTGCGCAGCAGTCGGATGCTGTAATCGCGCATTGCCAGCAACGCAGGCGTCTGTGCCTCCTCCGTCAGCCGTGTGCTGGCCCGGGCTGGCCTGTCTCGCCTCAGCGACCTGCAGCCTGCGGAACCGGTGATGCATTCGTCGCGGCCATCGGCCGCTGGCAAAGACGGCGGGCTGCTTACCCGCGCGCCACCAGGGCCGCCAGCGTGCGCAGCGCAGCCTGCGCCTCTTGGGGCGCCTTTTCGTAGTGCTGCAGCAGCTCCTGGGTGTCAGAACTGACTGAGGCCGCCGTGCCGGCATCGCCACCAGCCGCGCCCGCGCGCAGCGACAGCAGTACATAGCCCACATCCACGCCCACGGCATGCAGCTGCTGTAGCGCCTTGGCGTCGGGCGCGAACTCGCCCTCTTCAAATTTCAGCAGGGCCAGGCGATCCACGCCCGACTTGGCGGCCAGTTGGCCCACGGTCAGCTCCAGCCGCTTGCGCTCTTGCACCAGGCGGGCCGCAAGCGTGGCAGCGGGCTGTGCATGCTCTATCGCGCTGGGGTCAAAAGTACGTATGCCCGTGAGCACATAGCCGGAGTCCACCCCGAACCCGCGAATGGTGTTGAGGTAGCCAACATCAGGCAGATTTGCCCCCGTCTCGTAGTTCGATTGAGTGTTCTTGGACACCCCGCCCAGGGATGCAAACGCCTCTTGGCTCAGGCCAAGCCGTTTGCGCTCCTCACGCAACCTTTGGGAAAATTCATCCATTTTTTTGGTAAATCTGTTGACTTTCCCAAAAAATTGGGCAAAATCCACCGCGTCTTGTAACAACCTATCTCCAGATACTACATGACCACCCCAGCGCACCACACCCGCCACCGCTCGGCCACGGTCGAGCCCCTGATGTACTCCAAACGCATTCCCTTGGGGATGACCGGCGAAGGGCTGGAACGCGCATGGGACGGCGCCCAGCACGAGGGCCGCATCGTGCTGGGTCAAACCGACACCGCCGCCGAGCGGCGCTGAATCGAGTGCGGCCAAACATTCAGCGCCACGATAGAAATCACGCGCACCCTGAGCCCCAACGCCACGCCCCATGCATGGCCCGAGCCTCTCTTGCCGATGCCCACCAAGCAGTCCTGTTCGCTGCGGGAGTGCTCAAGTACACAGTGAAACGCATCCTGTACGACGGGGCACAGGAGCGCTACTCCTGCCCGCACCTCAGCCGGGCGTTTGCAGCGCTCAACCAGCTTCCTGATCCCGGTTGCTGCCCGGCAAGCAGTCCACATGACCCGGTGAGGGTGGATCTGCTTTCACTGCTCGCCCTCATCAGCTCGGAGCTGGAGTTCGCACGCGACACATTCCGAGAGAGCCAGCTCAGTGCAGCAAATGAAGCGGCCTTTGTTCATGGACTGCTGGAACACGCCTTTGAATTCGCAGACAGGCTGTTCGGGGCCTACAACGAGCTTCCCAACTCCTTGGACGACCTGCGCTTCCTGGCCAGCTTTGCTGCAACCAAGGAGGCTGGCAACGGTGTCAATACATTCGGCAGCCAGGCAGATACAGCATCACCAGTCACAGCGGCATCGCCGTTGCATGGAAGCGGCCACCGGGCCAGTGAGTTGCTCATTCGTTGCTCGTTCGACATCGAGGCAGCAGCCCACGCCGTGACAGCGCTGGGTGATCAGATCACGGAACCGGAGCAGATTCAGATAGCCTCGCTGATTCGCTGCTATGGCGCACGCATCGCGAAACTCAACAGTGTTCTGATGAGCTATCTCACCGGGGACGAAGTGATCACCCTGGCGGATGCGCAGCACGCCCTGTACCAAGGAGCCAAGCAGTTGCCAGAAGGAGCCCTGTGACGACGCATGGCGGAAATGGTCCCTTGGATTGAGCGCAGCGCATTTGTGTGCCGCGATCTACGCCCCCTTGGCGCGGCGTCCAACCTCGGGTAGTCAATAATGTGACCTTTGCCCGCCACCACGCCCCACACGATGGATACGGCCCAAGGCGGGCAGCACGACACAAGAACATTCGCGCCTTCCTGCGGCCCCGCGCCATCCAGGCAGGCCTTGCCCGGCACCTTCGCGCCGCTGCAACCTGTTGATTCCCAAGCCAATGAGCGACCTCTCGCAAAGCACACAGCCCTCTCCGGCCCCTGATCTTTCGATGCACACGCCAATGATGGCGCAGTACCTGGGCATCAAGTTCAACTACCCCGACACGCTGGTTTTCTACCGCATGGGGGATTTCTACGAGCTGTTCTTCGGGGATGCAGAGAAGGTGGCGCGGCTGCTGGATATCACGCTGACCACGCGCGGGCAGACGGCGGGGCAGCCGATTCCGATGGCGGGCGTGCCCTTCCATGCGCTGGAGAACTACCTGGGCCGGCTGATCAAGCTGGGCGAGTCGGTGGCGATCTGCGAGCAGGTGGGCGAGGTGGGCGCCGCCAAGGGCCCGGTGGAGCGCAAGGTGGTGCGCGTGGTGACGCCGGGCACGCTGACCGACAGTGAGCTGCTGTCGGACAAGAGCGAAGCGATCTTGCTGTCCCTGCACACGGCCGGGCGCCAGCGCTGCGGCCTGGCCTGGATGGCGGTGACGCAGGGGCGCATCCATCTGGCCGAGTGTTCCCACGACGAGCTGGGCGCCTGGATTTCACGCATTGCGCCCAGCGAGCTGATCTACAGCGCAGGCGTGACCGAGCGCTTCGAGCAGAGCCTGTTCGCGCTACGCCATGGCGGCTCCATTGCCTGCCCGCTGTCGCCGCGCCCTGACTGGCAGTTCGACGGCGGCCTGGGCGAGCGCAAGCTGCTGGAGCTGCTGGGCGCGGCCAGCCTCAAGGCCTGGGAGGCCGAGGACCTGCCGCTGGCCCATGGCGCCAGCGCCGCCCTGTTGTCGTATGCGGAGCACACGCAGGGCCGCAGCCTGTCGCACATCCACGCTCTGCAGGTGCAGCGCGACGATGAGCTGATTGCGCTGCCGCTGGCCACGCGCCGCAACCTGGAGCTGGTCAAGACGCTGCGCGGCGAGGATTCGCCCACATTGTTCTCCCTGCTGGACACCTGCATGACGGGCATGGGCAGCCGCCTGCTCAAGGCCTGGCTGCTGGAGCCGCGCCGCGACCGCACGCAGGCCATGGCGCGGCTGGAGGCCACGCGGGCGCTGCAGGGCACCAGCGCAGGCGGCATGGCCGCGCCCTGGCAGCAGTTGCGCGAGCAGCTCAAGGGCGTGAGCGATGTGGAGCGCATCACCGCGCGCACCGCGCTGCGCCAGGTGCGCCCGCGCGAGCTGGTGGGACTGGGCCGCACGCTGCAAAAGGCGGCCTTGCTGGCCCAGGCCGGGCAGACACCCTCGGCCCACCTGACCCAGCTGTTTGCCGACCTGCAGCCGCCCGAAGGCTGCGCCGAGCTGCTGGTGCGCGCCATCATGGAAGAGCCGGCCGCCCTGGTGCGCGACGGCGGCGTGTTTGCCACAGGCTACGACGCCGAGCTGGACGAACTGCGCGCCATCCAGAACAACTGCGATGACTTCCTGCTGGAGCTGGAGGCCAAGGAAAAGCTGCTGACCGGCATTCCCAACCTGCGCGTGCAGTTCAACAAGGTGCACGGCTTCTATATAGAGATCACCAACAGCTACAAGGACGCGGTGCCCGAGCGCTACCGCCGCCGCCAGACGCTGAAGAACGCCGAGCGCTACATCACGCCCGAGCTCAAGGCCTTCGAGGACAAGGCCCTGTCCGCGCAGGAGCGCGCGCTGCAGCGCGAGAAATTCCTCTACGAGCAGCTGCTGGACCAGTTGCAGCCCCATGTGCCGGCGCTCACGCGCGTGGCCGGTGCCATTGCCGCCATCGACGTGCTGTGCACGCTGGCCGAGCGCTCGCTGACGCTGAACTGGTGCGCGCCCGAGTTCGTGAACCATCCCTGCATCGAGATCGAGGCCGGCCGCCACCCGGTGGTGGAGGCCCGCATGGCCGAGACCTCCAGCGGCAGCTTCATCGCCAACCACACGCGCATGAACGCCAACACGCGCATGCAGATCATCACCGGCCCCAACATGGGCGGCAAATCGACCTATATGCGCCAGGTGGCGCTGATCGTGCTGCTGGCCAGCATGGGCTCGCATGTGCCGGCGTCCAGCTGCCGGCTGGGGCCCATCGACGCCATCCACACGCGCATCGGCGCGGCCGACGACCTGGCCAATGCCCAGTCCACCTTCATGATGGAGATGACCGAGGCCGCGCAAATCCTGCACTCGGCAACGCCCCACAGCCTGGTGCTGATGGACGAGATCGGCCGGGGCACCAGCACCTTCGACGGCCTGGCGCTGGCCAGCGGCATCGCCACCCAGCTGCACGACAGGACGCGCGCCTTCACGCTGTTTGCCACGCACTACTTCGAGCTGACCGAGCTGCCGGCCAAGGCACGCGCGGCCGTGAACATGCATGTGAGTGCGGCGGAGTCGGGCCAGGACATCGTCTTCCTGCACGAGATCCAGCCCGGCCCGGCCAGCCGCAGCTACGGTATCCAGGTGGCCAAGCTGGCGGGCATGCCGGCCGGCGTGCTGCACCACGCGCGCCATGCGCTGGAGGCACTGGAGGCCCATGCCGACGAGGGCCGCCTGCAGGTGGACCTGTTCGATGCGCCCGACATGCCTGAGCCCGAGAGCCGCCACGACCCGCTGGCCCAGGCGCTGGCCGCCATCAATCCCGACGCACTGAGCCCGCGCGAGGCGCTGGAGGCCCTCTACCAGCTCAAGAAGATCGCTGCCTGAACGCGGTCAATCACCTCCCACTAAACTTGTCGATCCCGCA
This sequence comes from Delftia sp. 11MD, assembly GCF_050907895.1. Classification (NCBI taxonomy): domain Bacteria; kingdom Pseudomonadati; phylum Pseudomonadota; class Betaproteobacteria; order Burkholderiales; family Comamonadaceae; genus Delftia; species Delftia sp. 11MD. The sequence goes on from NZ_CP194333.1 coordinate 4,834,945, forward strand.
GTTTCGGATGTTCCCATGACTTATTGCGTTGCCATCAAGCTCAACGCCGGCCTGGTTTTCCTGGCCGACTCGCGCACCAATGCCGGCCTGGACCAGATCAGCTCGTTCCGCAAGCTCATGGTCTACGAGAACCCCGGCGACCGCTTCATGGTGCTGCTGTCGGCCGGCAACCTGTCCATCACCCAGTCCGTTCGCGAGCTGCTGGAGAGCCAGCAGCTGCGCGACGAGGCCACGGGAGACATGCTGACCATCTGGAACGTGCGCAGCATGTTCGATGCGGCCCGCGTGCTGGGCGCGGCCGTGCGCCATGTGTACGAGCGCGACGGCGTGGCGCTGTCCCGGTCGGGCGTGGACTTCAATATCTCGCTGGTGCTGGGCGGCCAGATCCAGGGCGAGACCATGCGGCTGTTCCAGGTGTATTCGGCCGGCAACTTCATCGAGGCCACGAGCGAGACGCCCTACTTCCAGATCGGCGAGTCCAAGTACGGCAAGCCCGTGCTGGACCGCGTGATCACGCCGCGCACGCCGCTGGACGAGGCCGCCAAGTGCGCCCTGGTGTCCATGGACAGCACGCTCAAGTCCAACCTGTCGGTGGGCCTGCCGCTGGACCTGATCGTGTACGAAAAGGACCGCTTTGCCTCCGACAAGATCGTCAGCATCGACGAGAGCAATCCGTATTTCCGCATGCTGCACGACAGCTGGGGCGAGCGCCTGCGCCATGTTTTCGACAGCATCGAGGACCCGGCCTGGGATGGCGGCGCCTCCGAGGTGCCCATCCGCGTGCACAGCCGCCAGGCCCAGCCGCTGACCAAGGTCAACGCGCCGGCAGGCGCCCTGCGCTCGTCGGCGCGCAGCATGGGCCGGCTGCCGCCTGCGGCGCTGCGCCAGCCCTATCACAGCGGCACGGGCGCGGGCCTGGGCACCTCCACGGCAGACGGTCTTGCGACCTCCCCCATGACGCCCATGACACCCATGACGCCCCAGCAGCCGGGCCCGGCATCGCCCGTGCGGCCCGATGCAGGCCAGCCCTCGGGCCACCAGCAAGGCGTGCCCGATGGCGCCGCACAGGCCGGCCAGGAGCCTCGGCCGTGAACGCGGCCCGGTCCGCACAGCGGGCCGAGAGCGATGCGGCGGTTGCCGGCACGGGTACGGGCGCGGGCACTGCATCGGCGCCGCTGCCCGTGGTGTTCTCGCATGCCAACAGTTTTCCGCTGCCCACCTACCGGCTGCTGCTCTCGCTGCTGGCCGAGCGCGGCATCGCGGCGCAGGGCGTGGAGCGCTTCGGCCATGACCCGCGCTTTCCCGTCACCAACAACTGGCCGCACCTGGTCGAGCAACTGGCCGAGTTCACGCGCGCCGAGGTCGAGCGCGTGGGCGGTCCGGTCTTCCTGGTCGGGCATTCGCTGGGCGGTTTCCTGAGCGTGATGACGGCCGCGCGCCATCCCGAGCTGGCGCGCGGCGTGCTGCTGATCGACTCGCCATTGCTCAGCGGCTGGCGTGCCAATGCGGTGGGGGTGGCCAAGCGCACGCAGCTGGTGGGCTCGGTCTCGCCAGGCAAGATCAGCGCGCGCCGCCGCAATGCCTGGGACAGCGATGACGAGGCGCTGGCCTATTTCCGCGCCAAGAAGGTGTTTGCGCAATGGCATCCGCAGGTGCTCCAGGACTATGTGCAGGGCGGCCTGGCCGACCTGGACGGCCGGCGCACGCTGCACTTCACGCGCGAGGTGGAGACCGCCATCTACAACACCTTGCCGCACAACCTGGCCTCGCTGCTGCACCACCATCCGCTGCGCTGCCCGGCGGCCTTCATCGGCGGGCGCGCCTCGGTGGAGATGCGCCAGGTGGGCATGGACCTGACGCGCCGCATCACGCGCGGGCGCGTGATGATGCTGGACGGCAGCCACCTGTTCCCCATGGAGCGGCCCCACGCCACGGCCGCCGCCATCGAGGCCGCGCTGCTGAACATGCATACCTGAGCGGCGTCCGGCTCAGGCCGAGATCCGGATGGCAACCCTGGACCATGCGGTGGTGCTTGAACCCCTTGGCGCCTTCCTCAAGGATCGGGCCCCATCGGCGTTCACGGCAGCGGGCGAGGGTCTTGGCGATGGCGGGCCGGCTACCCGGCGCAATCGATCATCTTGTGAAGCAGGCGCAGCAGTTGCTGCTTGTCCTCAGCGCTCAGCATGCGGCTGGCCTCTTGCTCCAGAATTTCCACCTGCGCCGCCGCCTTTTCGTGCAGGCGCTCGCCCTCGGCCGTCAGATACAGCAGCGACAGGCGCCTGTCCGCAGGATCGGCCTCGCGCCTGAGCAGGCCGCGCACCTGCAGTCTTTCCATCAGCGCCGCCATGTTGGGCTGGGAAATCATCACGGTCTCGGCGATCTGGCGCTGGGATGCGCCGGGATTGGCCGAGATCAGCGACAGCACGGCAAACTCCGACGGCTTGAGATCCAGCGCCAGCATGTGCTTCGCATAGTGAGGCCTTACGGTGGCATGGGCCAGGCGCGTGCAGTGGCCCAACTGCTGCATCAGAAAATTCTGCTGGAGTGCTGACTTCATAGGCGATGGGGTGGCTCGGTCCAAGGTGAGGCCAGGCGCATCGAACGGGGCCTGGCGGACCTTTCGATAGAGACGGTCATGGGTTTGTCTCCTGCGTCATGGATGAAATCGGCCAGGGTCGCCGCACCTCAGGCCAGCGGGACCCGTGCCCGGTATTGCACGAAGAAATCGATGCTGCCCGGATTGGCCATGGCGTCGGGGCTGGCCACCTTGGCGGGCTCTGCACCCAGCAGCAGCTTGCGCACGGGCAGTTCCATCTTCTTGCCCGTGAGAGTGCGCGGAATCTCGGCGACCTGGATGACCGCATCGGGCACGTGGCGCGCAGAGGCCTGGGCCCTGATGGCATCCTTGATCCGGGCCACCAGCGCATCCGTCAGCACCAGGCCCGGAGCCAGCACCACGAACAAGGGCATGAAAGAGGGGCGCCCCAGGAACTCCAGGTCCACGACGAGGCTGTCCAAGACCTCGTCAACTTCCTCGACGACACGGTAGATCTCGGCCGTTCCCATGCGGATGCCGAAACGGTTGATCGTGGTGTCCGAGCGGCCGTAGATCACGGCCGACCCATGCTCGCTGAACGAGATCCAGTCGCCATGGCGCCAGTAGCCGGGAAAGACGTCGAAGTAGCTTTCACGGTAGCGCAGGCCATCGGCGTCGTTCCAGAAATACAAGGGCATGGAAGGCATGGGTTCGGTGATCACCAGTTCGCCCACCTCGCCGGTCACGCTGCGCCCTTGCTCGTCAAAGGCGTACGCGGCGACGCCCAGTTCACGGCACTGGATCTCGCCCGCACGCACGGGCAGCAGGGGCGCGCAGGCCACGAAGCCCGAGGCGATATCCGTTCCACCGCTGACCGAGGCCAACCACAGATCGCGCTTGATGTTCTCGTAGACCCAGCCGTAGGCCTCCAGCGGCAGCGCCGACCCCGTGGAATTGATGGCGCGCAGTTTCTCGAAGCGGCGGCCCCGGGCGGGCACCACGCCATCCTTCATGGTCTTGGCCAGAAAGGCCGCGCCGCAACCGAACAGCGTGACCTGCTGGCGATCGATGAAGTCCCACAATGCGCCATCGTCGGGCGAGGTCGGGTTGCCATCGGACAGCACCACGGTGGCGCCAGCCAGCAGGCTGCCCACCATGAGGTTCCAGACGATCCAGCCCGTGCTGCCCAGGAACATGAAGCGGTCGCCGGGCCGCACGTCGTGCTGCAGCCCATGGGTCTTGAGGTGGGTGAGCACGATGCCGCCATGGCTGTGCACCATGGCCTTGGGCAGTCCCGTGGTGCCCGAGGAATAGACCACCCACAGCGGGTGCGAGAACGGCAAGCGCTCGAAGACCGGCTCTGCGGGCCTGGCCAGCGCGTCGGCCCAGGCCATGACATCGCGCCAGGGCAGCTCGCATGCGGGGTCCCCGGGCCTGAACAGGGGGCCGGGCACATGGATCACATGGCCTATCTCGGGCAATCCCCGCAGCACCTCGCCGAGTACGGCGCGGCGATCGAAACACCGTCCCCCGTAGACATAGCTATCGGTGGCGAAAATCAGCTTGGGGCCGATCTGCTGGAAGCGGTCCAGCACCACGGAAACACCCATCTCGGGCGCGCAGCTGGACCAGATGGCGCCTATGCTGGCGCAGGCCAGGAAGGCAACGACCGCCTGGGGCACATTGGGCAGGTAGGCCACGACGCGATCGCCGCGGCCCAGGCCGAGTTCGCGCATCCGGGCCGCGAGCGCCGCCACGTCACGCTCCAGCTGCCGCCATGACAGCTCCACCGGCTCGGCGCCTTCGCAGCGCGCGATGATGGCCGGGTGCTCGGCGCTGGCGCTGCGGAACACATGCTCGGCATAGTTCAGGTGCGTGTCGGGAAACCACTGCGCGCCCGGCATGCCGCGCTCACCGAGCACGCGCGTCGGGTCACCGTCGGCCATAACCTGGAAGTAGTCCCAGATCGAGCGCCAGAAGCCATCGAGATCCGTGACCGACCAATGCCACAGCGCCTGGTAGCCATCGAAGCGCCTATCCCTTGCCGCAGCCAGCCAATCCATGTAGCGCGCCAGGCCGCTTTGCGCGACCTGCTGCGGGCTGGGACGCCACATCAACTGCCCTTGTTCGATGGCCATGGCAACCCTCGGAAAAAGTTATAAAAAAAACATATTTTTTATAACCATAGAACATCATCATTCTCAGAAGTACAGGGGTTTTCATGGGGCAACCACGCGCTCGTCATGCGGTTGCTCCCCCGGGCACATGACGCAAAAAAGCCACCCGAAGGTGGCTTGTCCCCATCGATGGCCCGGCCCTGCTCAGCCGCCGCTCCAGTTGACCAGGCCCGTGAAGGCCGTGACCAGCACGATGATGCCGAAGGCGATGCGGTACCAGGCAAACGGCACGAAGCTGTTGGTGGAGATGTAGCGCAGCAGCCAGCGCACGCACAGCCAGGCGCTGATGAAGGAGAACACCAGGCCCACGGCGAACATGGGGATGTCGTCCACCGACAGCAGGGCGCGCTCCTTGTAGAGGCTGTAGACGCCGGCCCCGATCAGCGTGGGAATGGCCAGGAAGAACGAAAAATCGGTCGCCGCCTTGCGCGACAGGCCCATGAGCATGCCGCCGATGATGGTGGCGCCGCTGCGGCTGGTGCCAGGGATCATGGCCAGGCACTGCACCAGGCCGACCTTGAGGGCATCGAGCGGCGTCATCTCGTCCACGGTCTGCACGCGCATGGCCGAGGCGGGCCGGCGCTCGGCCCACAGGATGACGAAGCCGCCCAGGATGAAGGTGGTGGCCACCACGGTGGGCGTGAACAGGTGCGCCTTGATGAACTTGCCGAAGATCAGCGCCAGCACCACGGCCGGCAGGAAGCCGATGATGACGTTCAGCGTGAGCCGCTGCGCGTGGCGGCTGGTGGGCAGGTCGACCACGGTGGAGCGGATCTTCTGCCAGTACACCAGCACCACGGCGAAGATGGCACCGGTCTGGATGGCGATGTCGAAGACCTTGGCCTTGGCATCGTCGAAGCCCAGCAGCGAACCGGCCAGGATGAGGTGGCCGGTGGAGGAGATGGGAAGGAACTCCGTCAGCCCTTCCACGATGCCCATGATGGCGGCCTTGACCAGCAAAAGAATGTCCACGGCAAGCGTCCTGTCGCAATGCAAAAGTGCGCCATTATCTGCGCTGGCCATGGCCTGCCGATGGACGCCTGCCGGCCCGCCGGCGGCAATCGCAAACTTTTACAACGGCCGGCGCGTGACGTTGCTGTGCGCCCGGCGCTGTGCTGCAATGTGGGGGCGCTGGATTTCGGCGCGCCTTCAAAACCATTCCATCATGAAAAAAATCGTTGTTCTGGCAGTTGTCTCCCTGGCCTGCAGCATCGGCATGGCCGCCGGAGACAAGGCTCCCACGGCCCAGCAAAAGCTGATGGGCACCTGCAACACCGAAGCCGCCGGCAAGAAGGGCGACGAGCGCAAGGAGTTCATGAAGTCCTGCCTGTCCGACGGCAAGAAGCGCCAGCAGGAACGCATGAAGACCTGCAATGCCGACGCCACCGGCAAGAAGGGCGACGAGCGCAAGGCGTTCATGAGTGAATGCTTGAAGAAGGACTGACCCCCTGAGGCGCTGCGCGCCTTCCCCCTCTCGCTGCGCGGGGGGGACGACACCCTCGCTGCGGGGCGGCCCTTGCTCGGTGTCCCTCGCTTTGGGGCGCGCCAGTCGGGATGGCCTTGAGCCCGTCAAGCATTGCCAAAAGCCACCGTTTTCGGTGGCTTTGCTGTTTAGGCGGATAGTTTTCTGATTTGGCTATCAATGGAGCCGTGTACTACCGACAGCCGTTCAAACTCGCAGGGCTCAAGCGCGGGCAGCCGAGCAAGGGCTGCCCCGCAGTGAGGGCTGCGTCCCCCTCCGCGAAGCGGGAAGGGGGAAGCGGCGCAGCCGCTCAGGGGGTCATCTTCCTGGCTCTGCGTTTGCGCCACCAGATGATGACGCCGGTGATCGACAGGACGGCGACGAGCACGCCGACGAAGGACATGAGCACGCGGCCGGGGGTGCCGAGGATGCGGCCGCTGTGCAGGGGCAGCTGCAGCTGGACGAAGACGTCGGCGGCCGTGCCGTGCCAGGGGCGGTAGGTGCCCAGGACTTCGCCGTTGTCCGAGCTGACGTAGATGTTGGACAGGCCCATGCCCATGGCGCCGGTTTCGTCGTGCGGGTCGAAGAAGGAGATGTTGTAGAACGGGAAGTCCCCGCCCCACCAGATGCCGCCTGCGGGCTGGGCGAAGCCCAGGCGCTTGGCCTCGCTCTGGGCGATGGCGATGGCCTGGGCGAACGTGACCTTGGGCTCGAGGAGCGTGCCCTGGGGTGCGGGCTTGAGGGTTTCGTAGGGGCCGGGCGTGGTGGTGGAGACGGTGCTCATCACCGGGTAGAAGACTTCGCGGTACAGGTTCAGCGAGAACGAGGTGAAGGCCACGATGACGATGACGGCCCAGACCCACAGGCCGCCCGCACGGTGCAGGTCGAAGTTGAGCTTGTAGGCGCCGCCGCCCCAGCGCACGCGCCATGAGGGCAGCCAGCGCCGCCACCACGATCCCATGGCCGCCGTCAGGCGCGGGGCGCTTTTCCTGAGCTTGACGGGAAAGGTCAGCAGCAGCGCGACAAAGCTGTCGGCCACCCACAGCAGGGCCAGGCTGCCCATGAACCAGTAGCCCCAGCGGTCCGTGCCCCAAAAGCGCGGGGCCAGCAGGCTTTCGTGCAGGTGGCGCAGCCAGGGCATGAGGTTGCGCTGGCTGAGCGCAAAGCTGCGCCCGTTGCGCTGGCCCGTGATGTGGCCGCTGACAGGATCGACGAAGACCGTGTCATAGCCCAGCGCAGGCGCCTGGCCCGTGGCCGGGTCGGGCCGGGGGCGCACCATGAACATGGCGGCCTCGCCCTCGACCAGGCCCAGGGTCATATAGCTGATCTCGGCGCGCGGCTCGCTGGCCTGCACCACGGCGGCCAGCTCCAGCGGGGTCTTCAGCGGGCCGCGTGCCGGGGTCTCCAGCATGTCGGCGTTGAGCCATTCGTCGATTTCATGGTCCCAGGACAGCACGGCCCCCGTGAGGCCGGCCATGATGAGGAAGCCGGCCAGCAGCAGGCCTATCCAGCGGTGCACCACCGTCCACAACGCGCGCATGCTTCAGATCGCTCCGGCTCAGAAGTCCACCGATGCGCTCAGCGAGAAGGTGCGCGGCATGGACTGCACCAGGTAGTTGGCGCCCGGGTAGCCGCCCACGGACGACCAGTAGCCCTTGTCGAACAGGTTGTCGATGCGCGCGCGCAGGGTCAGCAGGCGGTTGTTGCCGATGTCCATGAGATAACGCGCGCCGATGTCGGTGCGCGTCCACGAGGCCACTTTCAGCGTGTTGGCGCCGTTGGCGTACTGGCTGGAGGTGTGCATCACGCGCGCATTGAGGGCCAGGCCCGAGACGCCGGGCACATCCCAGTCCACGCCCAGGTTGAGCAGGCGCTTGGGCACGCCGATGGCGTAGTTGCCGATGGTGGTGGCATCGGCGGCCTCGCGGATCTTGGCCTCGCTGAAGGTCACGCCGCCCAGCACGCGCAGGCCCTTGACGGGTTCGCCGAAGACCGTGGCCTCCAGGCCGCTGTTGCGCTGCTTGCCGTACTGGCCGAAGACCTGGTTGGCCACATAGGCCGAAGGCATGTCCGTGGTGTACAGCGCCACCGTGGCGCCCAGCTGCCGGCCCTGCCACTTGAAGCCGATTTCCTTCTGGCGCGACTTGTAGGGCGCGAACACCTGGCCGCCGTTGGACACGGGCAGGTCGTTGGCTGTCTGCGGCGCCACGGCGCCCTTGGTCAGGCCTTCGATGTAGTTGGCGTAGACCGAGGTGTTCTCGCTGGTCTTGAACACCAGGCCCAGCATGGGCGTGGTGGCCGACTTCTTGTAGTGGTCGGTCTGCGCGCCCGTGTTGTAGTCGTAGCTGCTTTGCTCGATGCTCTGGCGGCGCACGCCCACGGTCAGGCGCAGGCGCTCGTCCAGCATCGTCAGCGTGTCGCCGATGGCGAAGCTGTTGAGCCGGGTTTCACCCACGCGCGTGGGATCGGCCAGGTTGCCGCCGAACAGCGTCATCTCCGGGCGCGCGCTGCTCCAGGGGTTGTAGATGTTGTTGACCACGCCAAAGCCCATGCCCCAGGCATTGCGCTCGGTGGCCGAGTAGGTGCTGGCCGTGGCCACCAGCTCATGGCCCACGCTGCCCGTGGCCAGGCGCGTGCGGATGCCGACCTCGCCCGTGCCCACGCTGTCCTTGCGCTTGTTGTCGAAGCGCGTGCCCGTGGTGTCGCCGGCCGCATTCGTGACGGTCACGCCGCTCAGGGAGTTGTCCTCCTTGCCTCGGCGCAGGCCGCCCGCAGCCCAGGCCGTGGTGGTGTCGTTGATGTCCCATTCGGCGCGCAGCGTGGCGAACAGGTCGCGCTCGGTGGAGTACGACCAGTTCTGGCCGTAGTTGGTCTGGTTGTCGGGCACGGCCGGGATGAAGCTGCCCGGCGTCACGCTGGGGCGGCCGCCGTTGTAGCTGTTGCGCTGGTAGCCCACGTCGCCCGACAGGCGCACGTTGCGGCTGCGCCAGTCCAGGCCCAGGCCCAGGGCGGTGAGCGAGCGGTCTTCGCCATCCACGCCCGTGCCGCCGTCGCGGCGCACGGCGTTCAGGCGGATGCCGGTGCTCCGGTCAGGGCCGAAGCGGCGCGAGATGTCGGTGGAGACAAAGGCCTGGCCGCCCGTCTGTATGCCGGCGCCCACGCGCGTCAGTGCATCGTTGCCGGCGCGCTTGGGTAGCAGGCTGATGGTGCCGCCAATGCCGCTGCCGCCCGGTGCCGCGCCATTGAGGAAGGCGTTGGCGCCGCGCAGCACCTCCACGCGCTCGAAGAATTCCGAGGCGATGTACTGGCGCGGCAGCAGGCCGTACAGGCCGTTGTAGGCGATGTCGTCCGAGTACACCGGGAAGCCGCGCAGCACATACAGCTCCTGGAAGTTGCCGAAGCCGCGCGCCTGGCGCACGCCCGGGTCGTTGAGCAGCACGTCGCCCACGCTCTTGGACTGGGTGTCCTCGATCAGCTGCTGGGTGTAGCTGGTGGTGGAGAACGAGGAGTTCTTCCAGTCCAGCGTGCCCAGCACGCCGTTGCGCGCCCCCGTGGCCACCTGGCCGCCTGCGAAGGGCTTGGACAGGCCCTGGGCCGATGCGTCGGCGCTGGCCTCCACCGTCACGGCCTCCAGCACGGTGTCACCGCCCCGGGTCTGGGCAATCAGCGCCTGATGGCTGCACAGGCAAAGAACGGCCAGGGATATGGGGCGAATGGAAGGCATGGGGATGGGATTGAGAATGATTTGCACAACCCGTTAGCTTACAAACCACCTGGGCACGCAACTATGAGTTTTCTCAATCTGTTGCATCGAAGCAATCCTGGGGGTGATTGGTTTCAAAGGCCCTGATCGATAGTCCGTGCGCACTCACCCTGACCCCCACCCTGCGGACTGCGTCCTCCAGATGCCGTGGACGTGCCTGCCGTTCGCGGCGCCAGGATGCAGCTGGCACCCTGCCCTCGTCCGTCCGTCGCATGGCGCTGGCCCCGGCGGCGCCCGGCAGCGACAGTCCTGTCCCATACAGGCCCGCCAACCCGGGCCGCACGCCAGGACACCGCCATGCAAATGACACCGCTGATCGCCATCCACATGAGCGCCGCCCTCGGGGCCACGGCCACGGGCGCCATCGCCCTGCTGGCACGCCGTCAGGCCGCCGCCCATCCCCGCCTGCACCGCGCGGCCGGCCATGCCTTCGTCACGCTCATGGTCTGCGCGGCGGTGTCCGCCTGCTTCATCCGCGACTACCGCCTGCCCAACTGGGGCGGCTACACGCCCGTCCACCTGCTGGTGCCGCTGACCTTTGCCGGCCTGGGCCGGTCGTTCTGGCACCTGTACCACGGCAACATCGCCGGCCACCGCAAGATCATGCGCAGCGTCTACATCGGCGCCTGCGTCGTGGCGGGCCTGTTCACCCTGCTGCCCGGCCGCTATCTGGGCGACCTGTTGTGGCAGCAGCTGGGCCTGGCCTGACGCCGCTTTCCTTCCCCCTGACGGAGAACTCCCCATGCGCACCCTTGATCCCCTTGATCCCCTCGATCCCCTCGATCCCTCTGCCCGCCACGACGACGATGCCCTGGAGCGCATGGCGCGCCGCCGCGCAGGCGCCAAGCTGGGCTGGATGATCCACGCCAGCGTCTATGTGCTGGTCAACCTCGGGCTGGCGGCGCTGTCGCTGTCCCAGGGCAGGCACTGGGCCATCTTCCCGGCCCTGGGCTGGGGCCTGGGACTGGCCATCCACGGGGCCGTGGTCTGGCTGGCACTGCCGGGCAACGGCTGGCACGGGCGCATGGTGGAGCGCGAGCGGCAGGCGCTGCAGTCACGCCAGGGCCGCGCCCGCTGAAACACGCCATGGGACTACCATTGCCCTCCATGCCCGACCTCGCATCCAACGCCACACGCCAGCCGGCCGCCCCTGGCCACATCGTGGAACGGACCACGCTGCTGCGCCACGGCATCGCGACGACCTCGGCCTGCGCCCTGATTGCCGCCGCATTCAGCCTGAGCAACCATGGCCGCTGGGACGTGAACCTCATCTACTCGCTGTCGATCGGCCTGACCAGCTGGCTCACCATCGAACTGGGCCGCTGGCGCCTGACGCGGGGCCAGGACATTCCCTGGCCCGGCGGCTGGCGCGGCGCCGCGCTGGTGGTGGCTGGCATCGTGACGGGGTTCGTGATCGGGTCGCTGATCGGCACGGCCTACAGGCAGTGGGCCGATCCCGACGCCAGCACGGCCCTGATGCACCGGCTGTGGATACCGCTGGCCGTCACCATCGTCGCCAGCACGGTGATGTCGCTGGCCTTCTTCCTGCTGGGCTACTCGCGCCACCTGCAGATGCAGGCCGAGCAGGCCCGCCGCCAGGCGGCCGAGGCGCGACTGACCCTGCTGCAGGCCCAGCTGGAGCCACACATGCTGTTCAACACCCTGGCCAACCTGCGCGTGCTGGTGGCCAGCGACCCGCAGCGCGCCCAGGCCATGCTGGACCATCTGATCGCCTACCTGCGCGCCACGCTGGGCGGCTCGCGCAGCACCGAGCATGCGCTGGCCGAGGAATTCGCGCGCCTGCGCGACTACCTGGCGCTGATGTCCATCCGCATGGGCCCGCGCCTGCAATACACGCTGGACCTGCCCGAGGACCTGGGCCAGGTGCCCGTGCCGCCGCTGCTGCTGCAGCCCCTGGTGGAAAACTGCATACGCCACGGACTGGAGCCCAAGCTGGAAGGCGGGCATATCGCCGTGCGCGCGCGCCGCATGGACGGCGGCCCGTTGGAGCTGACCGTGGCCGACAACGGCATGGGCCTGGACACCGGTGCGCCCGCCCTGCCCGGCAGCCGCTTCGGCACGGCCCAGCTGCGCGAGCGCCTGGCCAGCCGCTATGGCGACGCCGCGCACTTCGAACTGGCCGCCCTGCCCGAAGGCGGCACTCTGGCCAGAATCACCCTCAAATGCAACCCCTGAGTCGCTTCGCGCCTTCCCCCTCTCTCGCTTCGCGGGAGGGGAACGACACCCTCGGTGCGGGGCGGCCCTTCCTCGGTGCCCCTGAGTTGGGCCGCGCCAGTTTCATACGCTGTCGGCAATGCGCAAGTGAAATAGAAGACTGAAATGACCCACTCCCCCCGCGCCCTGATCGCCGAAGACGAACCCCTGCTGGCCGAGGACCTGCGCCAGGCCCTGGCCCGCGCCTGGCCCGAGCTGCAGATTGCCGCCATGGTGGGCGACGGCCTGAGTGCCGCCCGGCAGGCGCTGGCGCTGCAGCCCGATGTGCTGTTCTTCGACATCCGCATGCCGGGCCAGAGCGGCCTGGAGGCCGCTGCCGAACTGGCCGACGCCTGGCCCGAGGCGCAGCCGTTTCCCATCCTGGTCTTCGTGACCGCCTATGACCAGTACGCCATGGACGCCTTCGAGGCCCAGGCCGTGGACTACCTGCTCAAGCCCGTGCAGCCCGAGCGGCTGGCGCGCAGCGTGCAGCGCCTGCGCGAGCTGCTGGCCCAGCGCACGGTGGCCCCGGCTGGCGCTGCCCTGGCGCAGGCGCTGGAGCAATTGCGGCATCTGGCCGGTGCCACGGCCCCCGCCGCCACCGCCACCGCCACCGAGCCGCCGCTGCAGATGATCCAGGCTGGCGTGGGCACGCAGATCCAGATGGTGCCCGTGCAGGACGTCGTCTACTTCGAGGCCGCCGACAAGTACGTGCGTGTGCTCACGGCCTCGCATGAATACCTGGTGCGCACGCCGCTCAAGGAGCTGCTGCCCCGGCTGGACGCCGAGGAATTCTGGCAGGTGCACCGCGGCACCGTGGTGCGCGCAGCCGCCATTGCCAGCGCCCAGCGCGACGAGGCCGGCCGGCTGTGGCTGCAGCTGCGCGAGCGAGCGGAGAAACTGGCCGTGAGCCGCCTCTACGCGCAGCGGTTCAAGGCGATGTAGGCGGCGATGTAGGTGGCGATGTAGACGCCGGCTCCGTCAGCGCAGCGGCGGCTGATCGGGCAGGTCCAGCACGTCGTCCCAGGCCACGCCCTGCATCTCGTCCCAATGGGCGACGATCACGCAGCGCGGCCCGTGCCCGGCCACGGGCGCAGATTGCTGGCCGGCCCGGTTCAGCCCCGCCAGCGTGCGCTGCACATGGTCGATCGATCCCCGGTCCAGCGCGGCCAGCGGCTCGTCGATCAGCAGCAGCGGCACGCCGCTGGACCAGCCCGCCGCCATCCACAGCTTGCGCAGGCTGCCCGTGGACAAGGCCAGCAGGGGCTTGTGCAGATGGGGCTCCAGGCCCAGGCCGTCGGCATGGGCCTGCCAGGCCGCCTCGCTCCAGGCCGGATGCAGCTGCCGCTGTGCCTGCACCCATTCCTGCGCGGGCCGGGCACGCTCGGCATTGGACAGTTCGGCGCGCGGGTCGCGCCAGAACAATGCAGGGCGCTGCGACGGGTCCGGCTGCTGCGGATATACCAGGCGCCCGCCCTGCAAGGGCAAATGGCCGGCCAGCGCCTGCAGCAGGCTGGTCTTGCCGCAGCCCTCGCCGCCGCGCACCAGGCACAGGCCCACGGGCCAGTCGTGCGAGGCACCATCCCACAGCAGCAGGCCCGGCTGCCCGAAGCGCAGGGCCTGCGCGCTCACCATCGGCGGCGCCATCGATTGCTGTGCGGTGTCCATCTGAATGTCTTTCCGGTTCTGCGATGCGGGCGATTGTGCACGCGGCACAATGCCGGGCTTTCCCTTTTCCAACCACGCACTACGCATGCGGACCGCCACCATGACCCTCGACTACCTGGATTTCGACTACAGCGAAGACGACGAAGGCACGGGCTGCTGGGACGCCATGGCCAGCGTGCCCGCCGCGCGCGTGCCGGCGCTGGCGGCCGAGGTGGAGCAATTGCTGGCCTGGGCGCACCGCCGCTTCAAGGGCCGGCGCGGCCCCATCGAGGAAGGCGGCGACTGGGACTACGAGCTGCAGGCCCAGGACGACGGCGGCCAGCCGCTGGACTGGCGCTTTGACGCAGCCACGGCGCGCCTGCAATCCGTGGCGGCCGGGGATGGCCGCACCACGGTGAACCTGTCGATCAGCGGCAGCGCGGCTTTCGGCGAAGCACTGCGCCAGGCCTTCGAGCTGCAGGACTGAACATCAGCGCGCGACAGCCTGCGGCCCCTGCACGGAGGCCGGTCCCAGCGGCTCCCAGCGCCCGGCCACGTTCTTGAGCAAGGTGTTGACGGCGGCCAGCCGCCGGTTGCGCACATCGATCAGGCTGCGCCGCGCCGACAGCACCGTGGTCTGGGCGCTGAGCACATTCAGATAGGCCACCGTGCCCGCGCGGTACTGGTTGTTGACGACATCCAGCGCCTTCTGCGCGGCGGCCACGGCCTCGATCTGCACCTGCTGCTCGCGCGCCAGGGCGGATGCGGTGACCAGGTTGTCCTCCACCTCCTGCAACGCCGTCAGCACGGTCTGGCGGTAGGTGGCAGCGGCCAGGTCCAGCGAGGCACGCGCCGACTCCACGGCCGCCGTGCGCGCGCCGCCGTCGAACAGCGCCAACGCCAGCGACGGGCCCAGCGACCAGAACAGGTTGGGCGCACTCACCAGGTTGGACAGCGATGCACCCCGGTAGCCGGCCGTGGCCGACAGCGTGAGCGCCGGGAAGAAGGCCGCGCGCGCCACGCCCACCTGGGCATTGGCGGCGGCCACGCGGCGCTCGGCCGCAGCAATGTCGGGGCGCTGCTCCAGCAGTTGGGACGAGAGCATGGCCGGCACCTCGGGCGGCAGCGGCAGCTCGGCGCCGGCCTCCAGGCTGAAGGCGGCCGGAGGCAGGCCCAGCAGCGCGGCCAGGGCGTGCTCCAGCTGGGCGCGGCTGGTCTGCGCCTCGATGAGCTGGGCCTGGGTGCTTTTGTACTGCGCCTCGGCCTGGGCCACGTCGGCCGACGAGGCCACGCCCGCGCGGTAGCGGTTGTTGGTGAGCTTGAGGCTTTGCTCGTAGCTCTGCAGCGTTTCCTGCAGCAGCCGCACGCTGGCATCGGCCGCGCGCAGCGAGAAATAGGTCTGCGTGATCGATGCCTGGGCCGACAGGCGCGCGGCGGCCAGGTCGTCGCTGCTGGCCTGGGCGCTGGCCTGGCTGGCGCTGACCGTGCCCGACACGCGGCCCCACAGGTCCAGCTCCCAGCTGGCGTTCAGGCCCAGCGAGTAGTTGGTCGAGATGTTGCCGCTACTGCCGGTGTTGCCGCCCGTGCCTGATGCACCCGATGCACCGGAGGCCCCGCCGCTGCGCGAGCGCGTGGCGCCGGCCGTGCTGCCCAGCGTGGGCAACAGCCCGGCCTGGCTGCTGGCCACGGCCGCCTGCGCGGCACGCAGGCGCGCGGCGGCCTGGGCAATGCTCTGGTTGCCGGTGGCGGCCTGCTGCTGCAGGCGGTTGAGCTGCTCGTCGCCGAACAGCTCCCACCAGTTGTCGGGCACTTGCGCACGCGACGGGTCCGCGGGCCGCCAGATGCCGGCCTCGGCCGCCTCGGGCGTGGCTTCCTTGAACTGGGCCGGCACCTCGAGTGCGGGGCGCTGGTAGGCGCTCTGCGTGGAGCAGCCGGCCAGCAGCGCGGCGGCCAGCCAGATCGCCGGGGTTTGGAGTGTCTTCAGCTGCATGGCCTTGGGCTTTCGGATTCGGTTCACTGGGGTGATGCGGCGGGCACAGGGGTGCCGCGGTCCTTGCCCTGCACGCGGCAACGCAGGCCCATGACACGCTGGCGCAGCCTGTCCAGCAGCACATAGACCACGGGCGTGGTGTAGAGCGTGAGCAGCTGGCTCAGCATCAGGCCGCCCACGATGGCAATGCCCAGCGGCTGGCGCAGCTCGGCGCCGTCGCCCCGGCCCAGGGCCAGCGGCAGTGCGCCGCAGATGGCCGCCAGGCTGGTCATGAGGATGGGGCGCAGCCGCAGCTCGCAGGCGCGGTAGATGGCCTGGGCGGCCGTCGCATGGCCGCCGCGCTGCCGCTCCAGCGCGAAGTCGATCATCATGATCGCGTTCTTCTTGACGATGCCGATCAGCAAAATCACCCCGATCAGCGCGATCAGCGAGAACTCCGTCTTGAACAGCATCAGCGCCATCAGCGCACCCACGCCGGCCGAAGGCAGCGTGGACAGGATGGTCAGCGGGTGCACCAGGCTCTCATAGAGCACGCCCAGCACCAGGTAGATGGTGATGATGGCCGCCAGGATCAGCAGCGGCTGCCCCGACAGCGCCTGCTGGAAGGCCCCTGCCGTGCCGCTGAAGCTGCCGCGCACCGACACGGGCACGCCCAGCTCGGCCACGGCCGCGCGGATGGCGTCGCTGGCATCCGACAGCGCCACGCCTTCGGCCAGGCTGAAGCTGATGGTGCTGGCCGGCGTGCCCCGGTCGTGGTTCACGGACAGCGGCGTGTTGGTGGTGGTGATGCGCGCAAACGAGGTCAGCGGCACCTGCTCGCCCTGGTTGTTCACGAAGAAGAAGCCGCGCAGCGTCTCGGGGCTTTGCAGGTAGCGCGGCGCGGCCTCCATCACCACGCGGTACTGGTTGAGCGGGTTGTAGATCACGCCCACCTGGCGCTGGCCGAAGGCGTTGTTGAGCGTGCCGTCGATCTGCGCCACCGTCAGCCCCAGGCGCGTGGCCGCGTCGCGGTCGATCACCAGCGATGTCTGCAGGCCGAAGTCGGAGACATCGCTGTTGACGTCCGTGAGCTGGGGCAGCTGCGACAGCACCTGGCGGATGCGCGGCTCCCAGGTGCGCAGGTCCTGGATGTCGTCGGCCTGCAGCGTGTAGTCGTACGAGCCCGAGCTTTGCCGCCCGCCGATGCGGATATCGCTTTGCGTGACCATGAACAGCCGCGCGCCGGGCTCGTTCTTGAGCTTGTCGCGCAGGCGGTTGATCACCTCGTCGGAAGACACCTTGCGCTCGGCCAGCGGCTTGAGCGACATGAACATGTTGGCCGCATTGCGCTGGCCGCCGCCCGTGAAGCCCGTCACGTACTCCACGGCCGGGTCTTCCTGCACGATGGACAGGAAGCGCTTGAGCCGCTGCTCCATGGCCTGGTAGGAGGTGGACTGGTCGGCCCGGATGAAGCCCATCACGCGGCCCGTGTCCTGGCTGGGCATGAAGCCCTTGTCGATGGCCATGTACAGGTGCACGTTCAGCGCCACCACGCCGGCCAGCACCAGCAGCACCAGCGGCTGGTGGCGCAGGCACCAGGCCAGGCTTGCGCGGTAGCCGGACATGGCACGCCGCTCGGCCCGGCCCACCCAGGCGCCGAAGCGGTCCCAGGCGCGGCCCATTGGCCCGCGCGGACGCGCCTGTGCAGCAGGCCGCTGCGGCCGCAGCAGCGCCGCGCACATCATGGGCGTGGTGGTCAGCGACACCACCATCGAGATCAGAATCGCCGCCGACATCACCACCGCGAACTCGCGGAAGAACCGCCCCACGATGCCGCCCATGAACAGGATGGGCACGAACACCGCGATCAGCGACAGGCTCATGGACACCACGGTGAACCCGATCTCGCGCGCCCCGTCCAGCGCCGCGCGCAGCGCGGTCTTGCCGCGCTCCATGTGGCGCATCACGTTCTCCAGCACCACGATGGCATCGTCCACCACAAAGCCCGTGGCCACGGTCAGCGCCATCAGCGACAGGTTGTCCAGCGTATAGCCGGCCAGGTACATCACGCCGAACGTGCCCGCCAGCGACACCGGCACGGCCACGGCCGGAATCAGCGTGGCCCGGCCATTGCGCAGGAACAGGAACACCACCAGGATCACCAGCGCCACGGCGATCAACAGCGCCCGTTCCACCTCCACCACCGAGGCGCGCAGCGTGGGCGTGCGGTCGGACACGATGGTCAGATCGATCGCCTCGGGGATGGACGCCTTGAGCTGCGGCAGCAAAGAGCGCACGCGCGCCACGGCCTCCAGGATGTTGGCATCGGGCTGCTTGAAGATCTGCAGCAGGATGGCGGGCTTGCCATTGGCCACGCCGTAGTTGCGCACGTCCTGCACCGAATCCGTGACATCGGCCACGTCCTGCAGCCGGATCGCATTGCCATTGCTCCAGCGCAGCACAAGCGGCGCATAGTCGGCCGCCACGCGGGCCTGGTCATTGGCGGTCACCTGCCAGTAATGGTCCTCGCGCTCCACCGCGCCCAGCGGCCGGTTGGCATTCGTGGCCGAAATGGCGGTACGCACCTGGTCCAGCGACACGCCATTGGCCGCCAGCTTCACCGGGTCCAGCTCCACGCGCACGGCCGGCAGCGCCCCCCCGCTGATGGACGCCTGGCCCACGCCCTCCACCTGCGAGAGCTTCTGCGCCAGCACGGTGGACGCCGCGTCATACATCTGCCCGCGCGTCAGCGCGCTGGACGTGAGTGCCAGGATCATGATCGGCGCATCGGCCGGATTCACCTTGCGATACGTAGGATTGCCCGGCATGCCCGAAGGCAGCAGCGTGCGCGCCGCATTGATGGCGGCCTGCACATCGCGCGCCGCGCTGTCCACCGTGCGCGACAGATCGAACTGCAGCGTGATGCGCGTACTGCCCAGGCTGGAGCTGGACGTGATCTCATTGACCCCCGCAATCGCCCCCAGCGCCCGCTCCAGCGGCGTCGCCACCGTCGCCGCCATGGTGTCGGGGCTTGCACCCGGCAGGCTGGCGGACACCGAAATCGTCGGATAGTCCACCTGCGGCAGCGGCGCCACCGGCAGCAGGAAATACGACACCGCCCCCGCCAGCGCCAGGCCGATGGTCATCAGCATGGTGGCAATGGGCCGGAAGATGAACGGCGCCGAGAGATTGGAAAGCTGGCTCATGACCCAGCCCCAAAAACCTCAGGCCGAGCGAAGCGATGGCCCATCCCCCCGCCTTCCCCCCTCTGCCCACGCCTGCGTTGGGCGCGATGCGGGGTGGCAAGCCTGCCGAAGGACAGGCTTGCTTCGTCATCTGACTTGCCGCAGTTGTCTGAGCGGCGCGCGAAGCGCAAAGCGAGTTCTGCGGCACACCCCGCATCGTGCCCAACGCAGGTTGCCCGCAGCGAAGCGAAGGGTCGTGGGCAGTGGGGGCGCATTTCTTTGCCTACTTTCTTGCTGCGAGGCAAGAAAGTAGGTCGGCCGCCGGGCCGAACCCCGGCCAGCGGCGCCAGCCAAAAGCGCAGATCAAGCTCAAGCATGGGCCTGCTCCGAAGAAGCACCCCGACGATCCCGCCACCTCTGCGCCCACCCCTCAAACGTCAAATAAATCACAGGCGTAGTGAACAGAGTCAACAACTGACTCACCAGCAAGCCCCCCACCAACGTCACCCCCAACGGATGCCGCAACTCACTGCCCACCCCCGTCCCCAGCATCAACGGCAAGGCCCCCAGCAAAGCCGCCAAAGTCGTCATCAGGATAGGCCGGAACCGCAGCAGGCAGGCCTGGTAGATGGCCTCGCGCGGCGTATGCCCCTCCTCGCGCTGCGCCTCCAGCGCGAAGTCGATCATCATGATCGCGTTCTTCTTGACGATGCCGATCAGCAGCACGATGCCGATGATGGCGATGATGTCCAGGTCCAGCCCCGCCAGCAGCAGGGCCAGCAGCGCGCCCACGCCGGCCGAGGGCAGCGTGGACAGGATGGTCACCGGGTGGATGGTGCTCTCATAGAGCACGCCCAGCACGATGTACATGGTGATCACCGCCGCCAGCACCAGCAGCAGCGTGTTGGACAGCGAGGCCTGGAAGGCCAGGGCCGCGCCCTGGAAGGCAGCGTCCACCGACAGCGGCATATGGCCCTCGGTGCGCAGCTGGGCCATCAGGTCCTGCACGGCCTTGACGGCATGGCCCAGCGACACGCCGGGCGCGGTGTTGAACGAGATGGTGGCGGCGGGCAGCTGGCCCACATGGTTCACGGCCAGGGCCATGGGCCGCTCGCTGACCGTGGCCACCGAGGACAGCGGCACGGGCGCGCCCGCGCTGGAGGCCACGTAGATGGACTGCAGCGCCTCGGGCCCGACCTTGAACTGCGGCGCCACCTCCAGCACCACGCGGTACTGGTTGGACTGCGTGAAGATGGTGGAGATCTGGCGCTGGCCGAAGGCGTTGTACAGCGCCGTGTCGATGGCCGAGACCGTCACGCCCAGCCGGCTGGCCTTGGCCCGGTCGATCTGCACGAAGGCCTGCAGGCCCTGGTCCTGCAGGTCGCTGCCCACGTCGACCAGCTCGGGCAGGTCGTGCATGCGCTCGACCAGGGCCTGGGTGCTCATGGCCAGCTGCGCCATGTCGGGCGAGGACATCAGCAGCTGGTACTGGGTGCGCGCCACGCGGTCCTCGATGGTCAGGTCCTGCACGGGCTGGGCGTACAGGCGGATGCCCGGGATCTGCAGCGCATCGTCGGACAGGCGGCGCAGCACGGCGGGCACGCCATCGCGCTGGCCATGGGGCTTGAGGTCGATCAGCAGCCGGCCCGTGTTCAGCGTGGTGTTGCTGCCATCGACGCCGATGAAGGACGAGATGCTCTGCACGGCCGGGTCCTTGAGCAGCAGCTCGGCCAGGGCCTGCTGGCGCTCGGCCATGGCGGCAAAGGAGATGGACTGGTCGGCCTCGGTCGTGGCCTGGATGCTGCCCGTGTCCTGGTCCGGGAAGAAGCCCTTGGGCACGGCAAAGTACAGCAGCACGGTCACGGCCAGCGTGGCCAGGAAGACGATCCATGTCAGGCGCCGGCGGTCCAGCACCCAGGTGAGGATGCGGCCGTAGCCGGCGATGGTGCGGTCGAAGAAACGGCCCGTGGCGTGGTACAGGCGGCCATGCCGTTCTTCCTGGGCCCCTTCGGGCTGGTGGCGCAGCAGCCGCGCGCACAGCATCGGCGTGAGCGTCAGCGAGACCACGGCCGAGATCAGGATGGCCACCGCCATGGTGATGGCGAACTCGTGGAACAGCCGCCCCACCACGTCGCCCATGAACAGCAGCGGGATCAGCACGGCGATCAGCGAAATCGTCAGCGAGATGATGGTGAAGCCGATCTGCCTGGCGCCCTTGAGCGCGGCCTGCATGGGCGGCTCGCCCTGTTCCACGAAGCGCGCGATGTTCTCGATCATCACGATCGCATCGTCCACCACGAAGCCGGTGGCGATCGTCAGCGCCATCAGCGTGAGGTTGTTGAGGGAAAAACCGGCCAGGTACATCACGCCGAAGGTGCCGATCAGCGACAGCGGCACGGCAAAGCTCGGTATCAGCGTGGCCGAGGCGCTGCGCAGGAAGACGAAGATCACCGCCACCACCAGGGCGATGGCCAGCATCAGCTCCAGCTGCATGTCGTTGACCGAGGCGCGGATGGTCACCGTGCGGTCGGTCAGCACCTGCACGTCCAGCGAGGCCGGCAGGGTCTCCTTGAGCTGGGGCAGCAGCGCCTTGATGCGGTCCACCGTCTCGATCACGTTGGCGCCGGGCTGGCGCCGGATGTTGAGGATCACGCCCGCGCGCGAGCCACCCTCGGGCGTGCCGGCCCAGGCGGCCAGGCGCGTGTTCTCGGCATCGTCCACGGTCTGGGCGATGTCGGACAGGCGCACGGGCAGGCCGTTCTTGAAGGCGATGATGAGGTTGCGGTACTCGGCCGCCGACTGCAGCTGGTCGTTGGCATCGATGGTGGAGGCACGCGCCGGCCCGTCGAAGCCGCCCTTGGCCTGCTTGACGTTGGCGGCGGCGATGGCGGTGCGCACATCGTCCAGCGTCATGCCCAGGCCGGCCAGCGCCGTCGGGTTGGCCTGGATGCGCACGGCAGGCCGGCGCCCGCCGGCAATCGCCACCAGTCCCACGCCGTTGACCTGCGAGAGCTTGGGCGCCAGGCGGTTTTCCACCAGGTCATTGACGCGGATCACCGGCAGCGAGGGCGAGGTGATGGCCAGCGTGAGGATGGGCGCATCCGCCGGATTGACCTTGCTGTACAGCGGGGGCATGGGCAGGTCGCTGGGCAGCAGGTTGGCACCCGCGTTGATGGCGGCCTGCACCTGCTGCTCGGCCACGTCCATGGCCATGTCCAGCGCAAAGCGCAGCGTGATCACCGAGGCACCGCCCGAACTGGTGGACGACATCTGCGACAGCCCCGGCATCTGGCCGAGCTGGCGCTCCAGCGGCGCGGTGACGTTGGAGGTCATCACGTCCGGGCTGGCACCGGGGTACAGCGTGGTGACCTGGATGGTGGGGTAGTCCACCTCGGGCAGGGCCGAAATCGGCAACAGCCGGTAGGCCAGCAGGCCGGCGATCAGCACCGCCACCATCAGCAGCGAGGTGGCGACGGGTCGCAGGATGAAGATGCGGGAAAGATTCATGGGGCCGCCTGGAAGGGCTTGCAGTCTTCAGGTGCCGGGGCGCTGCTCAGCGCCCGGCCGGAGCGGGAGCCGCCGGGGCAGCAGGCGCAGAGGGCGCGGCAGGTGCCGGGCCGGGCGAAGGCTGGGGCGATCCGGGCGACGGTGCCGGCGACTGGCCTGCGGGCGCGGAGCCTTCGGCCGCCGGCGCGGGCACGTTGCCGCCACTGCCACCGTTACCACCACTGCCACCGTTACCGCCATTGCGCTGCCCACCGCGCTCGGCGCGCAGCTTCTGCAGGTAGGCCTTGCGCTCGTCGGGGTTCATGGTCGCCAGCTTGGCGCGCACATCGGGCGGCAGATTGCGCATGCCGCGCGGCTGGCTGGAGGCGTCCTGCACGGCCTGGTCCACCTTCTGCACCTTGTCGGGCTCGATCACCGTGACCTTGGCGCCTTCGCGCAGGCGGTCAATGCCATCGACCACCACCTGCTCGCCAGGCTTGAGTTCGCCCTTCACGCTCACCCGGTCGCCATCGGTCACGCCCACGGTGATGCGCCGCTGCGTCACCGTGCCATCCTCCTGGACCAGATAGACGTAGTTGTTCTGCACGGCCGTGGTCGGCACGGTCAGCGCCTGCTCCAGCCGGTCCACTTCCAGCCTGACGTTGACGAACTGGTTGGCGAACAGCCGGCCCTCGGCATTGTCGAAGGCGGCCTTGGCCTTGATGGTGCCGGTGGCGATGTCGATGCTGTTGTCCACCGCATTCAGGCGGCCGCGCCCCAATTGCTGCTTCAGGTCCCGGTCCCACAGCTCCACGGGCAGCTCGCGGCCCTCGGCCAGGCGCCGCGCCAGCGTGCCCACATGCGCCTCGGGCACGGAGAACACCGCATCGATGGGCTTGACCTGCGTGATGGTGACGATGCCGTTGGCATCCGAAGGGTTGACCACATTGCCCCGGTCGGCCTGGCGCAGGCCCAGCCGGCCCGCAATGGGCGCCGTGATGCGCGTGTAGCTCAGTTGCAGCCTGGCCGCATCGGCCTGGGCCTGGTCGGCGGCCACCGTGCCCTGGTACTGGCGCACCAGCGCAGCCTGGGTATCGACCTGCTGGCCGGCAATGGAATCCTGGGCCTGCAGCTCCTTGTAGCGCTGCAGGTCCAGCTGGGCGTTCTTGAGCAGCGCCTGGTCGCGCTGCAGCGTGCCCTGGATCTGGTTGAAGCTGGCCTGGAAGCTGCGCGGATCGATCTCGGCCAGCAGCTGGCCGGCCTTGACCTCGTCGCCTTCCTTGAAATGCAGGCGCAGCAACTCGCCCGACACCTTGGCGCGCACCACGGCCGTGGCGCGCGGGTTCATGGTGCCGATGGCGCTGATCAGCACGCGCATGTCGCGCCGCTCCACCACGCCCACGGACACCGGCTGCGCCTGGGCACCCATGGCGCCGGGGCCGCCAGGTCCACCCGGGCCGCCGGGGCCGCGCCGGCCGCCTCCCGCACGCCCGCCCCCCGGGCCGGGCGCACCGGCCGAGGCCTGCTCGCCCTGCGCCGGCGCCCGCTTGTTCCACCACCACAGCCCGCCCCCCGCGACCAGGGCCAATGCCACCACGCCCCACATCAGGGCAGGCCGTATCCGGCCACATTGGCGTACGCCGTGGGCATCTGCAACAAGGGGGCTGCTGGACAGGCGTTTCATGGTCACTGCGGGAAATCGTGGGAGGAAGCCGTGGGCCCGGCCCCGGAACGGGGCACGGCGGCGGATGCGGCTATGGTAGCCAGTCCCATGCTCTCCAAAACGAGGCAGATCGCCGTTTTACGCAGGCATTACCCCCGCTTTACCCCGGCTTTACCCGCCCTGGCCAGAGCGTTTTCGGAAACAGGTCGGCCACCCGTCGGCAGGGCCTCAGACAGGGCACGGCGCTCACAACACTGTTGACCCAGGTACGGCCAATGCGGGGCGCATCAGCCCGAAAGTCCATTGAAAACAAGGCATTGCACCCCAGCCCGGCGCAGGTCGCGCCTGTCACCCCGTTGGACTGCACCCCGCGCTTGTGGCTACCATGCGCGGCCGCCGGCCTGCAGGCGCAGGCCGCCATCCATCCGTCCCAGGAGAACACCATGACGACTGCCAACCCACGCCTGACCGACCATCCCGAAGAAGCCGCCGTGCGCGTGCCGCTGGAGCTGTACATGCGCGGCCATGCCGAGGACAACAGCGCCCACATGCGCGCCGCCTTCATGCCCACCGCCCGCATCGAAAGCGTGCGCGAAGGCCCGCTGACCTCCTGGGACATCGACACCTACTGCGCCCGCTTCAAGGGCCAGCCCGCCGCCGACGAGGCCACGCGCCGCCGCAGCATCGACGCCATCGACATCGGCGGCACGGCGGCCAGCGCCAAGATCACCCTGGTGCACGGCGCCATCACCTTCATCGACTACTTCGTGCTGCTCAAGACCGAGGCCGGCTGGAAGATTGCCAACAAGGCCTTCCATGCCCAGCCGCACTGACATCACCAGGGCTTGAAATGGGCCAGCAGGCCGTAGGTCAGCGCACCAGCCAAGGTCGGCATGGCAATGCCTCCCCGCACCAGGCGTGCGAGGCAGATGGCCAGCAAAGCCACGGAGATCACGGCCACCCGCCCCCAGCGGACATCGCTGACCAACAGCCCCCAGGTTGACACCACGAACAGGGCAGCGATGGCGGCGGGCCCGACACCCGCCAGCCACCTCTGCACCTTCCGGGACGCCCGTGCAGAGTGCCCTCTGCGGCGTGCCTGCCACAGCGGCAACCAGCGCAGGCCAAAGGTGCCGGCACCGCACAACAGCAAGATCCAGAATGTGTACGACATGGTGATCAGCCCCTATCGGCCGTGGCCGCATGCGCCAGCGCACCGCACAGGATCGCCAGCGCCAGGGCGTGGTAGCCCGGAATGAAGCAAATCAGCACCGCAGCGACCACGGCGGCCGTGAGCACCGCACGCCACCAGCGAAGCACACCCGCCTCCAGCAGCAGCGCAAAGAACAACGCGGGCAGAACAAAGGCCAGCCCCTCGCGGACGGCTGCCGGCCACCGATCTACCTCGCCCACCAGCGTCACCCCCATCACCGTGCCGCCCACCCAGGCCGCGTAGGCGCCAAGTTGCAAGCCCAGAAACCAGTGCTCGCGCTCGGCCTCTGGCACGCCCTGCATCTTGCTCATGGCGGTGGCAAACACCTCGTCGGTCAGGCCAAAGGCCAACCAGGGCGTGGCCAGGCGCTGCCGCGGCCCCAGCACCACCTGCAGGGCCGGGCCATACAGCACATGCCGCGCATTCATCAACAGCACCGTGGGCAAAGCGGTCCACAGCCCGGCTCCCGAAGCCAGCAACGAAATCAGCAGGAACTGGCTGGCTCCGGCATAGACCAGCACGGATGCCAGCACGGCAATGGATGGAGCAAGACCCGCCTGAACGGCCGCCACGCCAAAGGAAAAAGCAATCGGCAGATAGCCCGTCGCCACGGAGAGGCTGGCCGTCAGGCCGGCCAACATGACACGGCCTCGTGTCATGCCGCTCATGCGCCCCGCCTACGAAACGTCACTACATGAGTGCCACCATCGTGCGCTTGGTCACCGCAAGTGGCGTACACGCGTCTGTGCCGAAGCAGTTCCAGGCCGGTGCCTGCGGCCAGTTCCAGAAATCGGCGGACATGGGTCTTGCATTCGACTTCATAGTCGAACCCCGCCACCATGGCCTGCAACTCCAGCCAGAAAAAACGCACATATGCTCCGACCGCGTGGGCAGGCCGCTTGTCCAACGATGCCTGTCGGACCTGTGCAAACAAGTCTCGACATAGCCGCACAGCAGCCAATGACTGACCTTGCTCGGCTAAAAAGACCGCTTGACCGAGATATTGCTGAAACGCGCGATACAAGCTGTAGTCCAGATCGTCCATACGGGGGAGATCACAGCATTCCATCGCGGCGGCAACGTGGAGGATGTAGGCACTGTGATGGCGAACCAGCGCAGCATTGCGCGATTCAACATCACGGAACGAGGGCAAAAACTCATCGGCCACAGACAAAACACCTCCAGGCTTGAGCAGCATCCGGGCTTTTTGCAGCATGAAGGCTGTGTTGAAGTGGTGCGACGCCCCCACGGATGTGATCAATTTAGATTGACCATCGGAGAGATTCAACTCCAGGAATCCACCCTGATGTAGAGAAATTCCTTCTCGCCCTTCTACATTGATGCGCAGACACGCATACGCCACAGGATCTGGTTCCACAGCCAGCGCCTTCAAGTCCGGCAAAAGCTCCTGCAGCATCAGCAGAGGAAGACCAGGCCCAGTTCCGATATCCACGGTCTGTCGCGCTGGCGTGAAGTCAACAATATCCTGGGCCATGGCAACGACCTGTCTTGCATACGCAGGATGAAGCAACTCGAATGCGTCGTAGTGCTCGACCTGAATCCGGCTCGAGAACGCACCTGCTTCAGTGGATGGCTCCACAGATACAACAGCCTGTCGATCAAGCAATTTCAAAGTCTTAGGCAGTATCAATTGGCCCGATTTCAAAGCACACTCTCCGCCCAGTGCCTGTAGCACCTTGTGCTCACTGACAAGATCATCCTCAACGAACCTTGACTCGGAGATCAGATCAGCCTCAGCCTCTCGGGCCAGTACCAGCGCTCGGCAACCCAATGCCGTTCGGCCCAAGGGATGATCCGTCTCGGCAAAGGCCTGTGCGAAATACCGAGGCAGAACTACCAGGAAAGGCCCTTCGACATCGACACCCATGAGCACCGACTGCGGCCAACGATAGCTCGCAGAATCCATCGAAAGCAGTTTGTCCCGCAATAGTGCAAGCGCGGCTGCCGACTGCAGCCGGCAACCTCTAAACCGGAGCATCATGGCGCCAAACCCATTGGCCACTTCGATGAACACACGCATCAGCATGCATTCCACACCTTCCCATGCAGCAGCGGTGGCGGGCCATTCAAGAGCACAGAAAAGGTCAGCGCCTGCCGGTGCCGCCGATGCTGGGTACTCGACGAACACAACGGCCTGTGCTGGCTTTCCCATAGCGCCATAAACATGAGGAACATCAGCGGGAAAAGAATGAACTTCGCCAGAGTTGAGCACCCTGGGAGCCAGCAGGTCTCCGACCAACATGGGACCACTGGTCACAACTACTTTCTCCCTCACGCCTGGGGGATGTGCAGCAGATTGCTTGGTGTAGCCCGCCGCCAAGTGCATGCGGTAGGACTCGATGGAAGAACCACTTTCATCGTCAGTTCGTTCAATAAAACGAACGGCGACCTGGCCGTCGCCGATATGAACCGGACCTAGACTGGTCCCAGACACCAATTGACCAAAAGGTGTATCGAGCGCATTGGCAATCGCCCACAGCGTCTCTATTTTGGGATTACCCTGAGCAGACTCCAGTCCTGACAAGGTGGACTTGGCAATCCCGCAACGTTGGGAAAGCCCTGAAAGAGTCAGCCCACGCTGTTCACGCAATTGGCCCAGATTTCGGGCTAGAGTGTCGAGAATCTGCATGATCGATCCTGGCTATAAAGAACGAATGTTCAATATAAATCACAAATCGATCAATTGAAAGTTTTCACTATTGGCAATGGGCACCACATAGCCCAGGCGGGGCAGGTTATACCCCGCACACCAGGGGCGTGATGCCCTCGGGCCCGTCATCCTCCAGCGGCTGCGGGGGCTGGGCGGCGGCGAGCTTGCCTTCTTCCACGGTCATGCCGCGCGGCAGGGCCACGCCGTTCTTGGCGGCCAGGACCTCGGCCATGATGCTGACGGCGATTTCGGGGGGCGTCTTGCTGCCTATGTACAGGCCGATGGGGCCGCGCAGGCGCGCGAGCTGCGCGTCGCCCAGGCCGAAGTGCTCGCTCAGGCGCTGCAGGCGCAGCGCGGTGTTGCGGCGCGAGCCGATGGCGCCGACGTAGAAGGCCGGGGATTCCAGGGCTTCCATGAGGGCCAGGTCGTCGAGCTTGGGGTCGTGCGTGAGGCCGATGATGCAGGTGCGCGCATCGGCGCGCATGGTGCGCACGAGGTCGTCGGGCATCTCGCGCGACAGCTGCACGCCGGCCACGCTCCAGTGGCGGCTGTATTCCTCGCGCGGGTCGCAGACGGTGACCGCAAAGCCGTTGAACAGCGCCATGGTGGCCAGGTATTCGGACAGCTGGCCTGCGCCGATGAGCAGCATGCGGTACTCGGGGCCGAAGCTGTTGGCGACCTGCTGCCCGTCATGCACCAGCGGCTCGGGCGCATCGCTGACCTGCTGGGCGACCTGGCCGGTGGCCTTGTCCACGGTGCGCCGCACCATGCGGCCTTCGTCCAGCCATTGCACGAGTTGCTGCAGCGCAGCAGCGTCGGGATTGAATTCGAGCAGCAGCTCCAGCGTGCCGCCGCAGGGCAGGCCGAAGCGGTGGGCCTCGTCGGCGCTGACGCCGTAGCGCAGCAGCCGGGGCGCGCCGTCACGCAGGGCGTCGGCGTCCGAGGCGTGGCTGTAGCGGGCGATCAGGTCATCCTCGATGCAGCCGCCGGACACGGAGCCGACCACGGCGCCCGAGGCCCCCAGCGCCATGATGGAGCCGATGGGCCGGGGCGACGAGCCCCAGGTACGCACCACCGTGGCCAGCAGCGCGCGCTCGCCCTGAGCGCGCCATTGCGCGAGGTGGCGCAGAACATGAACATCCAGGTTTTCCATTGCAAATCTCCACGCCGGCACCTGGCTTGCCTGTGCAGCTGGGCGCCTGGCGCTTTTCGGCGGCTATTGTGCTGCGCCAGCGCGCATCGTTCAGGGTGGGTGGAAAAAGCCGTGGGTCGGCGCAAGGACTCAGTACCGCGAAAGCAGCCAGCCGGCACCCAGGACGACGACGATGGCCAGCCCCCAGCACCACAGCGGGATGGCGCGGCGCGAGCGTTCCTCGGCCTCGGTGGCCGGTGCGGCATCCAGCGGCGTGGCCACGCCGGCTGCGGCGTCGTGCTCCCAGGCCTGGGCGTCCACGGTGGGCTCGATGTGGCCGGTTTCATCGGCCAGGCCGGCAGGCAGGTGGGACAGGTCGGCGGTGTCGCCTGCATCGGCAGGCGCTGCGGGCGCACGCGGGTGGCGCTGCTGCATCAGCGTGTCGAATCGTGCGAAGAAGTCGTCGGCCATGTTGCGCGCGGCGCCGTCGATCAGCCGCTGGCCCAGTTGGGCGATCTTGCCGCCGACCTGGGCCTGCACGCTGTAGCTGAGCAGGCAGCGCGGCTGGCCTGCGGCGTCAGCGGGCTCGGGGGTGAGGGTGACGTCGGCCTCGCCCTTGCCGAAGCCGGCCACGCCGCCCTGGCCTTCAAAGGCGATGCGGTAGCGCTCGGGCGGCGTGATGTCGGACAGCGTGACCTTGCCGCTGAACTTGGCCGATACCGGCCCCACCTTGACCGCCATGCCCACGGCGTACTGGTCATCGCCCTGGGGTTCGAAGCGGTCGCAGCCGGCCAGGCAGGCCTTGAGCGTTTCGGGATCGTTGAGCGCCTCCCAGGCCTGCTGCTGGCTGACGGCGAGGGAACGGCTGGCTTGCATTTCCATGGCAATTCCTTTCTGCGATGGGGGTGGCCGCAAGCGGCTCAGCGGCCTGGCGCCGCCAGCAGCCGCGCCAGGTGACCGGCCAGTTGCTGCAGCGATTCCAGGTTGTGTACCGCAAGCATGGCATGGGCATGACGATGCAGCACGGCCGCCCCCTGGGCCAGTGGGGCATACCCGTCAAAGCGCAGCAGCGGGTTGAGCCACAGCAGCCGCGCGCTGTGGCGGCGCAGCCAGGCCAGTTCGCGGTCCAGCTCGGCGGCATCGCCGGTGTCCAGGCCGTCGCTGATGATGAGCACCAGGGTGCGCCGGCCCACCAGGCCTGAAACCTGGTGGCGCGCATGCAGGCGGCGCAGTTCGCCCAGGCTGCTGCCCAGGCGCGTGCCGCCGCCAAAGTCGGCAATGGCGGCGTTGGCGCGCTCGAGCATGGCGTCTGTATCGGCCTGGGCAAAGGCCGGGCCCAGGTCGCGCAGCTCGGTGCCGAAGCTGAAGACCTGGCGGCGCAGGCCCGCATGGCGCTGCGTGCCGGTGGCCGCGTGCAGGAAGGCCAGCAGCAGCCGCGCATAGCGCTCCATGGAGCCCGAGACATCGACCAGGGCCAGCCAGGGCAGCGGCAGGCGCCGCCGTTCGCGCCGCAGCAGCTGCAGCATTTCGCCGCCGTGGTGCGATGCCGCGCGCAGGCTGGCAGCCCAGTCGGGCACCGCGCCGCGCTGGCCGGTGCGCGTGCGGCGGCTGCGGTAGCGGGGCAAGGAAAGGGCAATGTCCCTGGCCAGGCGCTGCACCAGCAGGTATTCGCTGGCGCTGAGCTGGTTGAAGTCGGCATGGCGCAGGCGGTGGCGCTCGCTGGCCGTCATGGCGGCGTCCAGCTTCAGCTCTTCATCGACGGCGGCCCTGCCCTCGCCTGCCTGGCGGGGCGACAGGGCTTCCTGCACGCGCGGGCGGTGGCGCGGCGCGGACGGCCGGGGCGCCTGCGGCAGCAACTGGGCCAGCAGTTGCCGGGCCACGTCGGGATTGCGGAAGTAGGCGTCGAACAGTTCGCGGAACACGGCGCGGTCCTGGACGTTGCTCACAAATACGGCCTCCAGCGCGGCGGCCATGTCCTCGCGCGCCAGGCCGACCAGGGACAGGGCCTGCTGGGCCAGCGCCATGCGCCCGCCATCCACGGGCACGCCCGCGCGGCGCAGCGCACGCGCAAAGCCGACCAGGTTGCCGGCGAGCTTGCCGCTGCGCGCATCGCCCAGCCAGCTGGTGCGCTCGCCCCTATCGGCGGCACCGGCGGCACCGGCGGCACCGGCTGCCCCAGCCGTCACGGCGCGGGCTCCGGCGCCAGCAGTTGCTGCAGCCGCTCGGGTGTGAGCGCGGCCACGTCCTCGCGCTGCTTGAAGAGGATGCCGGCCGTGTCGTGCACGACTTCGGGATCGACCACCAGGGTGTCCAGCGCCACCAGGGCCTTGGCCCATTCCACGCTTTCGGCAATGCCGGGCACGCGCTGGAAGGCGTCGGCAAAGGGCTGGCTGCGCAGCCGTCCCACGAAGCTCGCCACCTGGGCGGTCAGGGCCTGCCCGGCCCCGGGCACCAGGGCGCGCACGATGGCCAGCTCGCGCTCGCGCCCGGGATAGTCCAGCCAGTGGTAGAGGCAGCGGCGCTTGACGGCGTCGTGCAGGTCGCGCGTGCGGTTGCTGGTGAGCACGGTCACGGGCGGCACGCGTGCCGCCACCGTGCCCAACTCGGGAATGCTGACCTGGTACTCGCCCAGGTACTCCAGCAGGAAGGCCTCGAAGGGCTCGTCGGCGCGGTCGATCTCGTCGATCAGCAGCACGGCGCCGGGCTCGGGCTGCTGCAGGGCCTGCAGCAGCGGGCGGCTTACCAGGTAGCGCTCCTGGTAGACCTCCTGCTCGGCGCGCTGCATGCGGTCGTGCTGCGGTGCAGCCGCGGGCTGCGCCGAGGCCAGCTCGGCCGCACGCAGGTGCAGCAGCTGGGCCGCGTAGTTCCATTCATACAGCGCCTCGCGCTGCTCCATGCCGTCATAGCACTGCAGCCGGATCAGGCGGCGCTCCAGCACGCGTGCCAGCGCCTGGGCCAGCGCGGTCTTGCCCACGCCGGGCTCGCCCTCCAGCAGCAGCGGCCGCTGCAGCCGCAGGGCCAGGAAGACGGCCGTGGCCAGGCGCCGGTCGGCGAAATAGCCTTCGGCCTGCAGCGCGGCGACCAGGGCGTCTATGGAGGCAATGGCTTGCTCGAAAGGCATCCGCCGTGTCACCCCAGCATCTGCGATACCGCACGCTGCGTCTGCACGCTGATCAACTGCGCCCGGTAGCGCGCGCTGGCATGCAGGTCGCTGTTGAGGTCGGCATGGTCGATCAGCACCTGGGCGGCCGCGTCGGGCGTGAAGCTCTGGTTGAGCGCGGCCTCCAGCCCCGTGTGGCGGAACACGCTGAGCCCGGCGCCCGTGATGGCCACGCGCACGCCGCTGTCGGTCTGGGCGACGAAGACGCCCACCAGGGCGAAGCGCGAGGCGGGCTGCTTGAACTTGAGGTAGGCGGCCTTCCTCGGCACGGGAAAGCGCACGGCCGTGATCAGCTCGCCGCTGCCCAGCGCCGTGGTGTACATGCCTTGGAAGAAGTCGTCGGCCGCGATCTCGCGCCGGTCGGTGACGACAGTGGCGCCCAGGCCCAGCACGGCGCTGGGGTAGCAGGCAGCGGGGTCGTTGTTGGCCAGCGAGCCGCCGATGGTGCCGCGCGCACGCACCTGGCGGTCGCCGATGCCGCCGGCCAGCTCGGCCAGGGCCGGGATGGCGGCCTGGACCTGCGGGTTGGCGGCCACGTCGGCGTGGCGTGTCATGGCGCGGATTTCCACGGTCTGGCCGTTGACGGCGATGCCGGCCAGGCCCTGGACGCGGTTCAGGTCCACGATCTGTTCGGGCCGCGCCAGGCGCAGGCGCATCGATGGCAGCAGGCTTTGCCCGCCGGCCAGGTACTGGCCGCCCTGGGCGGCCAGGGCAGCGGCGTCGGCCGTGTTGCCAGGGGCTTCATAGGTGAATGCGTACATGGCGCTCTCCTCAGGAGGTGGCTGCGGCGTCGATGGCCGACCAGACACGGTGCGGGCTGGCCGGCATGTCCAGGTCCCTGACACCCAGGGGATGCAGTGCGTCAAGCACGGCATTGATGACGGCGGGCGGCGAGCCTATGGCCCCCGCCTCGCCGCAGCCCTTGGTGCCCAGCGGGTTGTGCGTGCAGGGCGTGCAGACGGTGCCGAGCTTGAATTCGGGGAAATCGTCGGCGCGCGGCATGGCGTAGTCCATGAAGCTGCCGGTGAGCAGCTGGCCGGTCTCGCGGTCGTAGACGCAGTTTTCCAGCAGCGCCTGGCCTATGCCCTGGGCCACGCCGCCGTGCACCTGGCCCTCGACGATCATGGGATTGATGATGGTGCCGAAGTCGTCCACGGCGCTGAAGCGGTCCACGCGCACCACGCCCGTGGCCGGGTCCACCTCGACCTCGCAGATGTAGGTGCCTGCGGGGAAGGTGAAGTTGGTGGGGTCGTAGAAGGCGGTTTCGTTGAGGCCGGGCTCCAGCTTGTCCAGCGGGTAGTTGTGCGGCACATAGGCGGTGAGCGCGATCTGGGCGAAGGGGATTTTCTTGTCGGTGCCACGCACCGTGAACTCGCCGCCTGCGAAGTCGATGTCGGCGTCACTGGCCTCCATCAGGTGGGCCGCGATCTTCTTGGCCTTGGCCTCGATCTTGTCCAGCGCCTTCATGATGGCCGCGCCGCCCACGCTGATGGAGCGCGAGCCATAGGTGCCCATGCCGAACGGCACACGGCCCGTGTCGCCGTGGACGATGTCCACGTTCTCCACGGGTATCCCCAGGCGCGCGGCCACCACCTGGGCGAAGGTGGTCTCGTGCCCCTGGCCATGGCTGTGCGAGCCCGTGAACACGGTGACGCTGCCCGTGGGGTGCACGCGCACCTCGCCGCATTCGAAGAGGCCGGCCCGCGCGCCCAGGGCGCCTGCGATGTTGCTGGGCGCCAGGCCGCAGGCCTCGATGTAGCTGCTGTAGCCCAGGCCGCGCCTGAGGCCCCGCGCCTCGCTGTCGGCACGGCGCGCGGCAAAGCCGGCCACGTCGGCCAGGGCCTCGGCCTTGTCCATGCAGGCGCCGTAGTCGCCCACGTCGTACTGCAGGGCCACGGGCGTCTGGTAGGGGAAGCTGGTGACGAAGTTGCGCCGCCGTATCTCGGCCTGGGACAGGTTCAGCTGCCAGGCGCAGCGGCTGACCAGGCGCTCCAGCAGGTAGGTGGCCTCTGGCCGGCCCGCGCCCCGGTAGGCATCGACGGGCGCGGTGTGGGTGAACCAGGCATCGACTTCCACATAGACCTGGGGCGTGGCGTACTGGCCGGCCAGCAAGGTGGCATAGAGGATGGTGGGCACGGCGCTGGCGAAGGTGCTCAGGTAGGCGCCCAGGTTGGCATCCGTGTGCACGCGCATGGCCAGGAACTTGCCGCTGGCGTCCATGGCCATCTCGGCATGGCTGACGTGGTCGCGGCCATGGGCGTCGGTGAGGAAGGACTCGCTGCGGTCGGCCGTCCACTTGATGTTGCGGTTGAGCTTTCGCGCACCCCAGGTCAGGCAGACATCCTCGGCATACAGGAAGATCTTGGAGCCGAAGCCGCCGCCCACGTCGGGCGCGATCACGCGCACCTTGTGCTCGGGCAGGCCCATGACGAAGGCCGTCATCAGCAGCCGCTCGACGTGCGGGTTCTGGTTGGCCACGTACAGCGTGTACTCGTCATTGGCGCGGCTGTAGCTGCCGATGGCCGCGCGCGGCTCCATGGCGTTGGGAACCAGGCGGTTGTTGACCAGGTCCAGCTGGGCGATGTGGGCGGCACCGGCGAACACGGCATCCACGGCGGCCTTGTCGCCGATGGCCCATTTGTAGCAGTGGTTGTCGGGGGCGATGTCGTGCACCACCGCGCCGGGCACGCTGCCGGCCGCCGCGTCGGCCACCAGCACCACGGCGGGCAGCGGGTCGTAGTCCACCTCCACCAGCTCGGCCGCGTCGCGCGCCTGCTCCAGCGTCTCGGCCACGACCATGGCGACCTGGTCGCCCACGTAGCGCACGGTGTCCAGCGCCAGGATGGGATGCGGCGGCTCCTTCATGGGCTCGCCGTTGGTGCTGGTGATCAGCCAGCCGCAGGGCAGGCCGTTGATCTTGTCGGCCGCCACGTCGGCGCCCGTGAGCACGCCGATGACGCCGGGCGCGGCCCTGGCCGCATCGGTGGAAACGGAGCGCACACGCGCATGCGCGTGCGGCGAGCGCACGAACACCGCATGGGCCTGGGCGGCCAGCGCGATGTCGTCGGTGTACTGGCCCGCGCCCGTGAGGAAGCGGTAGTCCTCCTTGCGCTTGACGGGCTCGCCGATGTGGGGGAGCTTGGAAAAGTCGGATGCACCCATGGCTGTCTCCTTGTGGTGACCTGCGGCGCTCAGGCCGCAGGCCCTGCCATGGCCTGGCTGCCCTTTTTCACGGCAGCCACGATGTTCTGGTAGCCCGTGCAGCGGCACAGGTTGCCCTCCAGCGCCTCGCGGATCTCGCGATCGCCCGCGCACGGCTGGCGCTGGCACAGGTCCACGGCGCTCATGACCATGCCCGGCGTGCAAAAGCCGCATTGCAGGCCGTGGCACTCCTTGAAGGCCGCCTGCATGGGGTGCAGGCCGCCGTCGATATCCGCCAGCCCTTCGATGGTGCGCACCTCGCAGCCCTCGGCCTGCACGGCCAGCATGGCGCAGGACTTGACGGCGTGGCCGTCGACGATGACGGTGCAGGCCCCGCACTGGCTGGTGTCGCAGCCCACATGCGTGCCGGTCAGGCGCAGGTGCTCGCGCAGCGCATGCACGAGCAAGGTGTTGGGTGGAACGTCGATGCGCTGCGCGCGCCCGTTGACGGTGAGCTGGACATTCATCGTGCTGTCTCCTGCCTGTGTTCGGCGGTGATTTGGAACGTGGGGGAACGCCGGAAACCTCGCCTGCCATGGTCGCCCTGCCCGCAGGCGCCCGTTCTAGGGTTGACCCGCAAGCCCGGGCCGGGCGGCGCGGATATTCTCAAAATGACACAGTCGTCACCGCAGCCGCAGCCCGCACCGCTTGCGCCTGCGCCCCCGGCTTCGACCGTGCCCGCCTGCCAGCCCGTTCGCAATCCCTTGCCAGCCAGCCACAGGAGTCCCCGCCCCATGTTCGCCCTGAGCCCCGACGCCGCGCAGCCCTGCCCCGCCGATCCGCGCCACGCGCAGATCGCCCGGGCCCGCAGCCTGGCCTTCGGCGAGCAGGCGCTGGCCGGCATGCCGCCTGCCACTCTGCCCGCCCCCCCTGCCGGCATCGCGCCCTGGCTGTGGCGCTCCTGGCAGCGCTGCCTGGCGGCAGGCCGCCGCCCGGGCGAGCGCGTGGTCTACGAAGCACTGGGGCCGCATGCGCTGCGCCAGGCACGTGACGGCCACGAGGCGCTGCTGCAGGCGGCGCACCCTGTGATGACCCAGCTGGTGGGCGCCGTGGGCGCCATGCGCTACTTCAGCCTGCTGACCGATGCGCACGGCACCGTGCTGGACGTGCAGGGGCCGCTGGACCGCAGCGACATCCGCGTGCAGGCCATCGCCCGTGTGGGCGTGGACCTGTCCGAGCAGGGCGTGGGCACCACCGCCATCGGTGCGGCCCTGGCCGAGCACGGCCCCGTCTGGCTGCACCGGGCCGAGCATTTCTTCGAGGCCAACCGCCACTACAGCTGCGCGGGCGCACCGCTGTACGCCCCGGACGGCCGCTGCCTGGGCATGCTGGACATCACGGGCGTGGACGTGCCCGAGCGGCCCGAGCTGATGCACCTGGCGCTGCGCTGCGCCCGCGCCATCGAGGACCGGCTGCTGCGCGCCCTGCCCCACGCGCTGCTGCTGCACCTGAACTGGCCCGGCGGGCCTCTGGGTCAGGAGGGCGAAGGCCTGCTGGCCGTGGACGCCGAAGGGCATGTGGCGGGCAGCAATACCCTGGCGCGCCAGCTGGTGCCCCAGCCGCTGGCGCAGCCGGGCCAGCCGCTGCACTGCAGCGAACTGCTGGCCATGCCCTGGACGGCGCTGGTGGAGCATGCGCGCCAGCGCCCCAACGAACCGCTGCGCCTGCCGCTGTGGTCGGGCCTGCGGCTGCAGGCACTGGTGCAGCCCGGCCCCCAGCTGCGCCAGCTGCTGCCTGCGCTGGGCACGGCGGCACTCGCTGCCGCCGCCCAGGCCAGCCCGCTGCGCGCCAGCGAGGGCGTGCTGATCGAGCAGGCCCTGCAGGATGCCCAGGGCAATGTGACGCGGGCCGCCCGCGCGCTGGGCATCAGCCGGGCCACGATGTACCGAAAACTGGGAGCCCGCAGGCCCCGTGCGACAACCTGAACGGGACGTTTCCTCGGGTTCACACGGATTTCTTTTAGGGGGAGCAGGCCGCCTGCGGCGTTCGGGTCTCCGTAGAATCGACGGCTTTGGTCCATGCGCCGACAAGAGCGCTGCGCGCCGGCCTACAGGCCGGCGTACGGCGACGGACCCAATACAGCCTACTTTTTGGAGACACCATGCAGGCTTTGCTCAAATTCTCAAGAGGGGTCGACTGGCTCAACAGCCTGGTCGGGCGATGCCTTATCTGGCTGATCCTGGCCTCGACGGTCATCAGCGGCATCAATGCCATCGTGCGCAAGGTGTTGCACACCAGCTCGAACGCCTACCTCGAAGTGCAGTGGTACCTGTTCGCCGCCTCCTTCCTGCTGGCCGCCGGATATACGCTGCTGCAGGGCGAGCACGTGAAGGTGGATGTGATCGCCAGCCGTCTGTCCAAGCGCACGCAGATCTGGATCGACATCTTCGGCTTCGTCTTTTTCCTGACCCCCATGGCGCTGGCCATCCTGTGGTTCGGCACGCCGTTCGTGATCCAGGCCATGCAGACCGGCGAGATGTCGGGCAATGCAGGCGGCCTGGTGCGCTGGCCCGTCTACCTGATGATTCCCCTGGGCTTCGGGCTGCTGCTGCTGCAGGGCATGTCGGAGCTGATCAAGCGCATCGCCTTCCTGAAGGGCCTGATCGACGATCCCACGGCCAAGAAGGGCGAGAAGACCGCAGAGCAAGACCTGGCCGAAGCCCTGCGCGGGCTGGCAGGAGCCAAGGACAAAAGCGGGCAAGGCGCCTGATCGGGGAAACAGACATCATGGAATTCGTGATCCACAACCTGGCCCCGATCATGTTCGCGGGGCTGATACTTTTCCTGCTCGTGGGATTTCCCGTGGCATTCAGCCTGGGCGCCTGCGGACTGTTCTTCGCCTTTGTCGGCATCGAACTGGGCGTGCTGCCCGAAGCCCTGCTGCAGGCCCTTCCGCTGCGCATCTTCGGCATCATGCAGAACGAGACGATGCTGGCCATACCGTTCTTCACCCTCATGGGGCTGATACTGGAGCGAAGCGGCATGGCCGAGGACCTGCTGGAGACCGTGGGCCAGCTCTTCGGCCCCGTGCGCGGCGGCGTGGCCTTTGCGGTGATCTTCGTGGGCGCGCTGCTGGCGGCGACCACGGGCGTGGTCGCGGCATCGGTGATCTCCATGGGCCTGATCTCCCTGCCCATCATGATGCGCTACGGCTATGACCGCCGGGTGGCCTCGGGCGTGATCGCGGCCTCGGGCACGCTGGCGCAGATCATTCCGCCATCCCTGGTGCTGATCGTGCTGGCCGACCAGCTGGGCCGCAGCGTGGGCGACATGTACAAGGGCGCCTTCCTGCCTGGCCTGATGCTGACGGGCTTCTATGCGCTGTTCATCGTCGTGCTGGCCATCTTCAAGCCC
This sequence comes from Delftia sp. 11MD, assembly GCF_050907895.1. Classification (NCBI taxonomy): domain Bacteria; kingdom Pseudomonadati; phylum Pseudomonadota; class Betaproteobacteria; order Burkholderiales; family Comamonadaceae; genus Delftia; species Delftia sp. 11MD. The sequence goes on from NZ_CP194333.1 coordinate 4,873,778, forward strand.
GCCATGGTGCCCGCCCTGCCGCCCGAGGCGCGCACGCTGCGCGAGCCCAATGGCAACTCCGGCCTGCCCTCCACCCTGGTGCTGACCGTGCTGTGCGTGGCGGCCTCGATGGTGGTCGCCCAGTACATGCCCCAGCTGCACACCTGGTGGTCCGGCGATGTGGTGGAGAAGGTCGCTCTGGACGAGACCATCGTGGTGTCCATGTGCTTCGGCGTGGCGCTGGCCTTCATCGCCGCCATGTTCAACAAGCTCACGGGCCTGCACCTGCTCAGCCGCATGGCCGAGCGCGTGACCTTCGTGCTGATCCCGCCGCTGCTGCTGATCTTCCTGGTGCTGGGCACCATCTTCCTGGGCGTGGCAACCCCCACCGAAGGCGGCGCCATGGGCGCACTGGGCGCGGCCGTCATGGCCTTCGTGCGCGGCCGCCTGAGCATGGACCTGCTCAAGCAGGCGCTGATGTCCACCACCAAGCTGTCGTGCTTCGTGATGTTCATCCTGATCGGCGCGACCATGTTCGGCCTGACCTTCCAGGGCGTGGACGGCCCCAAGTGGGTGGAGGAGCTGCTGGTGTCCCTGCCCGGCGGCGAGATCGGCTTCCTGATCGTGGTCAACATCATGATCTTCGTGCTGGCCTTCTTCCTGGACTTCTTCGAGCTGTCCTTCATCGTCGTGCCGCTGCTGGCCCCCGTGGCCGACAAGCTGGGCATCGACCTGGTCTGGTTCGGCGTGCTGCTGGCCGTGAACATGCAGACCTCGTTCATGCACCCGCCCTTCGGCTTCGCGCTGTTCTTCCTGCGCAGCGTGGCCCCGGCCAAGGCCTACGTGGACAAGGTCACCAAGAAGATGACCGAGCCCGTGACCACCATGCAGATCTATGCGGGCGCCATCCCCTTCCTGCTGATCCAGCTGGTCATGGTGGCCCTGATCATCATCTTCCCCGGCATCGTCTCCAGCGGGCTGGACAAGAAGGTGGAGTACGACCTGGACAAGGTGCGCCAGGAGATGGAGGCATCCATGCCCGAGGCCATCGACTTCAACGACCCCATGTTCAACGGCGACGGCGCGAACCAGCCCCCCGCACCCGAGGGCACCCCTGGCGAGCCCTCGGCCCCGGCGGGCGGTGAGGACGATGCGCTCAAGGCGCTGCAGGACCAGCTGCAGCGCGAGCAGCCGGCCACGCCGGGCGAGAGCAAGTCCGGCAGCTGATCGCAGGCTCCCTCAAGGACAGCAAAGGCCCCGCAACCGCGGGGCCTTTTTTCGTTCGGACCCCGGCGTGCGCCGGTCCCCTGCGCGCATGAAAAAAGCCGGGCAGTGCCCGGCTTTCTTTCGCGCATGACGCCCGAGGGCGCCGCGACTTCACAGCTTCTGCGCCGACATGAAGGCGTCGTAGCGCGCCTCGGCGAAGCGGAACCACAGCACCTCGTCGCGCTGGAAGTTGCGGTAGTCGCTGTAGATCTTCTTCCATGCAGGGTTTTTCTCGGCCAGCTCCGCATAGACCGCCATGGTGGTCTTGTAGGAAGCATCGAGCACGGTCTGCGGGAAGGCCAGCACCTTGGCCTTGCTGGCCACCAGTTGCTTGAGCGCGCCGGGATTGCGCGCGTCATAGCGGGCCTGGGTGACCACATGGGCCTCGTGCGAGGCGGCCTGCACCATGGCGCGCTGCTCGGGCGTCAGCGCGGCCAGCGCCTTCTGGTTCACGTAGAACTCGAGGTTCAGGCTGCCTTCCCACCAGCCGGGGTAGTAGTAGAACGGCGCGACCTTGTTGAAGCCCAGCTTGAGGTCGTCATAGGGGCCGATCCATTCGGCCGCATCGATGGTGCCCTTTTCCAGCGCCTGGTAGATTTCGCCACCCGGGATGTTCTGGGGCACGCCGCCCATGCGCTCGATGATCCGGCCCGCGAAGCCGCCGATGCGGAACTTCAGGCCCTTGATGTCCTCGGTCGTCTTGACCTCCTTGCGGAACCAGCCTCCCATCTGGGCGCCGGTGTTGCCGCCCAGGAAGTTGACGATGCCGTATTCGGCATAGAACTCGCGCATCAGCTTGCCGCCGTTGCCGTCCACGTTCCAGGCCGTGAGCTGGCGCGAGTTCATGCCGAACGGAATGGCGCCGCCGATGGCAAAGGCCTCGTTCTTGCCGAAGAAGTAGTAGGGCGCCGTGTGCGCGATCTCCACCGTGCCGTTTTGCACGCCATCGACCACGCCGAAGGCGGGCATCAGCTCGCCGGCCGCATGCACCGACACCTCGAACTTGCCGCCCGACATTTCCTTGATCGCCTTGGAAAACACCTCGGCAGAGCCGTAGATGGTGTCCAGCGAACGCGGAAAGCTGGACGCCAGGCGCCAGCGCACCGCCGCCTGCGCATGAACGGCTGGCGCCGCTGCGGCAGTCAATACGCCGGCCAGACCGGCGTGCTTGAGTGCTTTTCTTCTGTCCATCTCTGTCTCCTCCTGATTCGCTCTGCTTGAGAGCATTCAAAAAAGGCCGGACTGCTCTTGGCAGCTCGGCCCACATACATCATCGGAACAAAAAAGCCCGCGTCCCCGCTGCATTTCGCAGAGGGGACGCGGGCTTGGCCTGCAGGCGTGGAAGGCATGGACCGTCCTTGTGCGTGCTGCTGGCTGCAGACCTGCTTACAGCTTGGCCGTGGTCATGTAGCTGTTGTAGCGGAACTCCGAGAAGCGCTCCCACAGCAGCTGGTCGCGCTGGAAGGTGCGCAGGCTCTGGTTGATCTTCTTGAACATGGGCGACTTGGCGTCATGCTCGGCCATGATCTCCATGACGGCCTTGTAGCCGGCATCCATGAAGTCCTTGGGGAAGGCCTTGAGCTGGGTCTTGTCGGCCACCAGCTTCTTGAGCGCCACGGGGTTGTTGGCGTCGTACTTGGCCGTCATGTCGCGTGCCGCCACGTTGCAGGCCGCATCGACCATGGCCTTGTACTCGGGCGACAGGGCCGTATACGCCTTGGTGTTGATGAAGAACTCCAGCTCGGCGCCGCCTTCCCACCAGCCGGGGTAGTAGTAGTAGGGAGCGACCTTGTTGAAGCCCAGCTTCTGGTCGTCGTACGGACCCACGAACTCCACGGCATCCAGCGTGCCCTTTTCAAGCGCCTGGTAGACCTCGCCCACGGGCATGTTCTGCGCGACCACGCCGAGCTTGAGCATGGCGTCGCCGAACAGGCCGCCGCCCAGGCGCATCTTCAGGCCCTTGAGATCGGCCACCGACTTGATCTCCTTGCGGAACCAGCCGCCCATCTGGGTGCCCGTGTTGCCTGCGCTCTGGCTCTTGATGTTGTACTGGGCATAGAACTCGTCCATGAGCTTGCGGCCGCCGCCGTGCTCCATCCATGCATCCATCTGGCGCGCCGTCAGGCCGAAGGGCACGGCGCAGCCGAAGGCGAAGATGTAGTCCTTGCCGGTGAAGTAGTAGGGCGCCGTCAGCGCCATCTCGATGGTGCCGTTCTGGATGCCATCGACCACGCCGAAGGCGGGCATCAGCTCACCGGCCGCATGCACCGAGACTTCGAACTTGCCGCCCGACATCGCCTTGAGCGTCTTGGAGAACATTTCGGCCGAGCCGAAGATGGTGTCCAGCGACTTGGGAAAGCTCGCGGCCAGACGCCAGCGGACCGCCTCCTGGGCGTGGACTGCGGGTGCGGCTCCCACAGCCAGCACGCCGGCGATTCCCGCATGTTTGATGATCGAACGACGGTCCATGAATGTCTCTCCGCGATGTGTTGTCAGTCAGAAAAAGCCACCACCACCCCTTGCTGCGCAAGGTCCGCTGCCCCTCCGAGGGGCCGCTTCTGCCTTGGGGGCCCGGCGGCAAAAAAAACGCACGTTCGCACGTGCATTCACACTGTATCAGGTGGTATCGATTCTAAAAACGCCGCAAAGCAAGCGCGGACGGGGTTTTCCCCCGCGTAGTCCTGCTCGGCATGCACGATGCGCCCCATCGCGGGGCACAGGCCCGTCCCATCTTCAGGCCACGGCGCGCTCGGGCGCCAGGTGGGCGCGCACCGACGCCTCGATGCCGGCCGCGTCCAGCCCCTGCAGGGCCAGCAGCCTGGCGGGATCGCCGTGCTCGATGAACTCGTCGGGCAGGCCCAGCTGCAGCAGCTGTCGCGTGATGCCGGCAGCCTGCAGCGACTCGGCCACGGCGCTGCCTGCGCCACCCATGATGCAGCCCTCTTCCACGGTGACGATGAGCTCGTGCGTGGAGGCCACCTGGCGCAGCAGTTCCTCGTCCAGCGGCTTGGCCCAGCGCATGTTGACCACGGTGGCGTCCAGCGCCTCGGCTGCGGTCAGCGCGGGATACAGCAAGGTGCCGAAGGCCAGGATGGCGACCTTCTTCGCCGCCGATTCGCGGCGCACCTCGCCCTTGCCGAAGGGCAGGCCCTGCAGGCTCTCCAGCGGGGCCACGCCCACGCCCGCCCCACGCGGGTAGCGCACGGCCACCGGATGGTCCTGCTCGTAGGCCGTGGTGAGCAGTTGGCGGCATTCGCGCTCGTCGGCCGGGCAGGCCATGCTCATGTGCGGGACGCAGCGCACGAAGGCGATGTCGTAGGCACCGGCATGCGTGGCGCCGTCGGCGCCGACCAGGCCCGCACGGTCCAGCGCAAAGACCACGGGCAGTTTTTGCAGCGCCACGTCATGGATCAGCTGGTCGTAGGCGCGCTGCAGGAAGGTCGAGTAGATGGCGACCACGGGCTTGAGCCCCTCGCAGGCCATGCCGGCCGCGAAGGTGACGGCATGCTGCTCGGCAATGCCCACGTCGTAGTAGCGGCCCGGAAAGCGCTTGTGGAATTCCACCATGCCCGAGCCCTCGCGCATGGCCGGCGTGATGCCCACCAGGCGCTGGTCCTTGTCCGCCATGTCGCACAGCCACTGGCCGAAGACCTGGGTGAAGGTCTGCTTCGGGGGCGTGGCCGGCTTGACCAGGCCCACGCTGGGGTCGAACTTGCCGGGGCCGTGGTAGGCCACGGGGTCGGCCTCGGCCAGCTTGTAGCCCTGGCCCTTCTTCGTGACCACGTGCAGGAACTGCGGGCCCTTGAGGCTCTTGATGTTCTCCAGCGTGGGGATCAGCGAATCGAGGTCATGCCCGTCGATGGGGCCGATGTAGTTGAAGCCGAAGTTCTCGAACAGCGTGGCCGGCACGACCATGCCCTTGGCCTGCTGCTCCAGCCGCTTGGCCAGCTCCAGCAGCGGAGGCACCTGCTTGAGCACGCTCTTGCCCATGTCGCGCGCCTTGGCATAGAACTGCCCGCTCATGAGCTGGGCCAGGTAGCGGTTGAGCGCGCCCACGGGCGGGCTGATGCTCATGTCGTTGTCGTTGAGGATGACCAGCAGGTTGGCATCGGTCACGCCGGCGTTGTTCAGCGCCTCGAAGGCCATGCCGGCCGTCATGGCGCCGTCGCCGATGACGGCGATGGCGCGGCGGTCCTCGCCCTTTTGCTTGGCGGCCAGGGCCATGCCCAGGGCGGCCGAGATGCTGGTGGAGGAGTGGGCCGTGCCGAAGGTGTCGTACTCGCTCTCGGCGCGCTGCGGAAAGCCCGACAGGCCGCCGAACTGGCGCAGCGACGCCATGCGCTCGCGCCGGCCCGTGAGGATCTTGTGCGGATAGGTCTGGTGGCCCACGTCCCAGACCACGCGGTCGTAGGGCGTGTCGAACACCGCATGCAGCGCCACCGTCAGCTCCACCGTGCCCAGGTTGGAACTCAGATGCCCGCCGGTCTTGGAGACGCTGTCGAGCACATAGGCACGCAGCTGCTGGGCCAGGGTCTTGAGTTCGGCACGCGACAGACGCCTCAGATCCGCGGGATCGTCGATGGTCTGCAGCAGGGAGTAGGTGTTCGTGGTCATGCTAGATATCTTGATGGCCGCAAGACCATCGCCCATATTTTCGTATCAGTTGCCTGTGGCATCGAACGCCACCCTTGCAAGTAGCGCGCCCCCACCAAGGGACACCGAGCAAGGGCCGCCCCGCAGCGAGGGTGTCGTCCCCCTCCCCCGCGAAGCGGGTAGAGAGGGGGAAGGCGCGAAGCGACTCAGGGGGTGCTTCATTGTCAGTGAGTGCGGCTCACGACCATGTCGGCCAGTGCCGCCAGGGCCCGCGTGTCCGGCAGGCCGCTGCGCGCCAGCGCCGCGTGCGCCAGGGTGCACAGCTCGTCGGCATGGGCGCGGGCCTGGTCCAGGCCCAGCAGCGAGACATAGGTCGGCTTGTCGTTGGCCGCGTCCTTGCCGGCCGTCTTGCCCAGGGTGGCCGAGTCGGCCACCACGTCGAGGATGTCATCCACCACCTGGAAGGCCACGCCCAGCGCCTGCCCGTAGTCGGACAGCGCCTGCCAGGCCTGGGCATCCACGCCCTCCTTGCAGGCTGCGCCCATGAGCACGCTGGCATGCAGCAGGGCGCCGGTCTTGAGGCGGTGCATCTCGCGCAGTTGGGCCTCGCTCAGTTGCAGGCCCACGCTGGCCAGGTCGATGGCCTGGCCACCGGCCATGCCCTGCGCGCCTGCGGCACGGCCCAGCAGCCGGCACAGCCGTGCCTGCAGCGCATCGGGCATGCCGTCAGCCTCGTCGGGCGCGGGCACGAGCAGCTCGAAGGCCAGTGCCTGCAGCGCGTCGCCGGCCAGCAGGGCCGAGGCCTCGCCGAACTGCACATGGACCGTGGGCTTGCCACGGCGCAGCACGTCGTTGTCCATGCAGGGCATGTCGTCGTGCACCAGCGAATAGGCATGGATCAGTTCCACGGCGCAGCCGGCACGCACGGCGGCCGACGGCAGGCCGGCCACGGCCTCGGCCGCAGCCCAGACCAGCAGCGGGCGCAGGCGCTTGCCGCCATCGAGCACGGCGTATCGCATGGCTTCGCCCAGGCCGGCCGGCGCATCCACGCCCACCCATTGGGACAGCGCGCTTTCGGTGCGCGCCAGGCGGTCGTTCATCCAGCAGGGAAAATCCAGCGCGCCAAGGCCCGGCGCCTGGGAAACATCGGAAGCGGAAGTCATCAGGGCACTCATGGCAATCTTCAATCCTGGCTCCAAGGGGCCAGGGTCCCCTCGTCTAGCACCTTGACCTGCTCCTGCACCGCGTCGAGCTGGCCACGGCAGTAGCCGAGCAGCTGCGCCGCGCGCTGGTAGCCGGCCAGCATCTGCTCCAGAGGCAGCTGGCCCGACTCGATCTGCGCGATGAGCTGCTCCAGCTCCTGCAGCGCGGATTCGTAACTGGTGGGCTCGGCGGGAGCCTTGGGGGCAGCCTTGGGCATGTGGCGTTGGCAGTGCGTTGTGGGGAACCGACGATTCTAGGCGTCCCTCCGCGACCGCGCCGCCAATAACCGGACAGCCCTTGACAGGCGCCATCGGCCGCTTGCAATACACGTACCGGGCATCCGGAAATAACCCCACGGGCTATAATCCCATTCCCCGCCAAACCGGCCCCTTGCCTAGGCATGCGGTCGGGCTCACCGACAAGACAGGACGCCTCGGGCGCCGCTTGTTTTCAAGTCGTGAAGCCTGTCTCCATGTCCAGGAACGGCCGGTTTTGCTTTTTCCAATCCCGTGCGCACGCGCACCCTCCCTGTGGGGAGTCTTTAGGTCAGGTCACCCATGTCTGATTTAAGTCTTCAACTGCAGCAGGCCGCAAGCCAACTACCAGTTTCCAGCTACTTCGACCCTGCGCTGTTCCAGCGTGAGTTGGAGACCATCTTTCAACGCGGCCCGCGCTACGTGGGCCATCAACTGGCCGTTCCCGAGATAGGCGACTACTACGCCCTGCCCCAGGAAAAGGAAGGCCGTGCGCTGGTGCGCAACGCCAGGGGGCAGGTGGAGCTGATCTCCAACGTCTGCCGCCACCGCCAGGCCGTGATGCTCAAGGGCAGGGGCAACCTGATGACCGAAGGCAAGGGCCATGCGGGGGGCAACATCGTCTGCCCGCTGCACCGCTGGACCTACAGCACCAGCGGCGAGCTGCTGGGCGCACCGCACTTCAGCCACGATCCCTGCCTGAACCTGAACAACTACCGTCTGCGCGAGTGGAACGGCCTGCTGTTCGAGGACAACGGCCGCGACATCGAGGCCGACCTCGCCGGCATGAAGCTGCGCGAGCAGCTGAGCTTCGAGGGCTTCGTGCTCGACCATGTCGAGATGCACGAGTGCAACTACAACTGGAAGACCTTCATCGAGGTCTACCTCGAGGACTACCACGTGGGCCCGTTCCATCCGGGCCTGGGCAACTTCGTGACCTGCGATGACCTGCAGTGGGAGTTTTCCAGGGAGTACTCGGTGCAGACCGTGGGCGTGGCGCCCGGCTTTGCCCGGCCCGGCTCGGACACCTACAGGAAGTGGCACGACGTGCTGCTGGCCTACCGCAACGGCGAGCTGCCCGAACGCGGAGCGATCTGGCTGACCTACTACCCGCACATCATGGTGGAGTGGTATCCGCACGTGCTCACGGTCTCGACCCTGCACCCGCTGGCCGTGGACCGGACACTGAACGTGGTCGAGTTCTACTACCCCGAAGAGATCGCCGCCTTCGAGCCCGAATTCGTGCAGGCGCAAAAGGCCGCCTACATGGAGACCTGCATCGAGGACGACGAGATCGGCGAGCGCATGGACGCCGGCCGCAGGGCGCTGTACGAGCGCGGCGACAACGAGGTCGGCCCCTACCAGAGCCCCATGGAAGACGGCATGCAGCACTTCCATGAGTGGTATCGCGGCGTGATGGGCGACGCAGTCCCCGCACGCTGATCGGCTCCGGCTCTTCCGACGGCCCGCATTCGTGCGGGCCGTCTGCATTGGGCCTCCGGCATTGGGCCTCCTGCATTGGGCCTCCTGCATCGGGCCGCCTTCATCGAGCGGCAGGCCCGCCGCACAGCTCCTCTGCATGCAAGCGCCCTGGTGTGCCCAATGGGCAGGGCTGGCGACTGCAATGCATCCCGAGGCAGACCCAATGTCTTGGCTTATGCAATACAGTGCCTTGCGCGTGTCCCTGCCGCGGCCCCGGGCCGTAGACAGCCAGGCGGCATGCGCCAAAAACAAAACCCAACCCTTTCTCGTCCAGCGCCGCGGTCCTTGTGCGGCTCTATCCGGTCATTAATATGCAAGCCCTGTGGATGGTGGCGGCCGCATTCGTCTTTGCGGTCATGAGTGTGTGTGTGAAGTTCGCCTCCCAGGATTTCAACGCGGCGGAGATCGTCTTCTACCGCGGGCTGGTCAGCATGGTGGCGCTGTGGTGGCTGGCGCGCCACCAGGGCATTTCGCTGGCCACGCGCTACCCGCGCGAGCATGCCTGGCGCAGCTTCGTGGGCGTGACTTCCATGGGCGCCTGGTTCTACTCCATCGGCCACCTGCCGCTGGCCACGGCCGCCACCTTCAACTCCATGAGCAGCATCTGGATGGCGGTGTTTCTGATCGGCCAGGGCCTGCTGCTGCGCCACCAGCTGCGCCGCCAGCCCGAATCGCATGCGCTGCGCGCACTGCCGCCGTTTCCCTGGAGCCTGGTCGCCACCGTGGCCCTGGGCTTCGTGGGCGTGATCCTGGTGCTGCGCCCCAGCGCGGCGCCGCAGGAATTCGTGGCCAGCGCGGGCGGCCTGATCGGCGGGGTGTTCGCCGCCATGGCCTATATGCAGGTGGCCACGCTGTCGCGCATGGGCGAGCCCGAGGCGCGCGTGGTCTTCTACTTCGCACTGGGCTCGGCCGTGGCCGGCGCCCTGGCCATGTGCTTCACGGGCGTGTCCGCCTGGCCGGGCTGGCGCGCGCTGTGGCTGCTGCCCGTGGGCGTGCTGGCTGCCGTGGCCCAGGTCTGCATGACGGCGGCCTACGCTTCGGCCGGCAACAGCCGCAATACCCTGGTGGTGGCCAATCTGCAGTACTCGGGCATCGTCTTTGCCGCCCTGCTGAGCCTGGCGCTGTTCGGCGAAAGCGTGCCGCTGATCGGCTGGGCCGGCATCGTGCTGATCGTGGCCAGCGGCGCACTGGCCACGGCCCTGCGTTCACGCGGCTGACGGCGACGGCCCGCCTGGGGCCGTCGCATAATGGATCGGACCTTCTGCCGCAGGCGCACCGCCGCCTGCGCTGGCTTTCGGAGTTCCGCATCCATGACATCCAACACCTCCTCCTACCAGACCCTGATCTCCGTCCAGGAACTGGCCGCGCTGCAGTCCGGCGGCCGTCCGCTGATGGTCTTTGACTGCAGCTTCGACCTGGCCCAACCCACGGCCGGCAAGGCGCAGTACCTGCAGGCGCATATTCCCGGCGCCGTCTTCGCCGACCTGGACCATGACCTCAGCGCAAAACACGGCGTGCCCGGCGCACATGGCAGCGTGGCGGCCAGCGAGCAGGCCGCCTCGGGCGGCCGCCACCCGCTGCCCAGCCGCGAGCTGTTTGCCATGTGGCTGTCGGAGATCGGTTTTTCCAACGACATGCAGGCCGTGGTCTATGACCGCAACGGCGCCAACTACTGCGGGCGCCTGTGGTGGATGCTGCAATGGGCCGGCCATGGCGATGTGGCCGTGCTCGACGGAGGTCTCCAGGCCTGGCAGGCCGCAGGCCAGCCTGTGGCATCGGGCGAGGAAAGCGCGCGCTTTCAGTCCAACTTCGAGCTGCACGAGCCGCTGCAGCAGCTGGCGACGGCACAGCAGGTGCTAGATGCACTGGGCAGCGCAGGCCAGACCGTGGTCGATGCGCGCGCGCCGGCACGCTATCGCGGCGAAGTCGAGCCGCTGGACCCCGTGGCCGGCCATATCCCGGGCGCACTGAACAGGCCCTTCACCGAAAACATTGCGGCCGACGGCCGCTTCAAGCCCGCCGCCCTGCTGCGCGCCGAGTTCGACCGGCTGCTGGCCGGCCGCGATCCGGCCAGCGTGGTCCACCAGTGCGGCAGCGGCGTGAGCGCCCTGCCCAACCTGCTGGCCATGCGCATTGCAGGACTGCCGCCGGCACGGCTTTTCGCGGGCAGCTGGAGCGAGTGGTGCAGTGACCCGAAGAGGCCGGTGGAGCGCGGCTAATTCGGCTTATGCCCGCCCCTGGGAGGCTGCACAATGACAGCACTGTGTCAAAAGGCCGACATGCAACAACACCACTGCAGCGGCCTGCTCCCAGGCCCCCGGACGGCAGAGGCCGGGCGAAATCGAGTCATCCAAACCTTGCTACAGGTGTAAGGTAAATCTTACAAACGCCGTCTCACAACCAGACATCCGGCGCAGACCTGCCCCGACTTCAACGGCCAGGGACCCTCCTCCACAATCCATCCCAACAGATCGCAACAGGTTGAACATCTTGTTTCTACCCCGGTGTTGCGGCTGCCGAGATGCAAAGGATGGTCCTATGAACAATGAACAGCTGCTTGCCGAAATCCGCGAAGCCAACCTCACTTACCTGATGCTGGCCCAGACCCTGATCCGCCAGGACAAGGCGGAAGCGGTGTTCCGCCTGGGACTGAACGAAGAATCCTGCGACCTGCTGGCCGCGCTGTCGGCAGCCCAGGTGCTGAAGCTGGCCTCGCGCAATACCCTGCTCGCCAGCTTCCGCGTGGACGACGAAATGGTCTGGAGCTTGCTGACCAACCACAGCAGCAACAAGATCGGCAACGGTGCGACCAATACGCTGCACGCCAACATCCTGATGGCCAGCCGCGTTTCCGAAGTCCTCTGATCCGCCCGAAGAACTCTGGAGCCCGCCATGTCCACCGCCGTCAAAAGTGTCCTGAACGAGTCCAAGCAGATCGAGCGTGCCGCCATGCTCATCGAGATGGGTGCACGCATGCAGGTGCTCGAATCCGAGACCACGCTGTCCTACGAGCGCCTGATCCGCCTGTACAAGGAGATCGCCGGCAAGTCGCCATCCAAGGGCCAGCTGCCGTTCTCGACCGACTGGTTCCTGACCTGGCAGGAGAACATCCACAGTTCGCTGTTCCTGAATATCTACGAATACCTGTCCAAGGGCGCCGAGCTGGATGCCGTTGAACAACTGACCAAGGCCTACCGTCTCTATACCGAGCAGATCCAGGCCGCCGAGCTGGAGGCGCTGCTGTCCTTCACACGCGCATGGCGCCTGGTGAAGTTTGTCGATGCGCAGATGCTGACCCGCACCCAGTGCTCCGTGTGCAAGGGCCAGTTCGTGACCGAGCCCTACGAGAACGAGCGCCACTACCAGTGCGGCCTGTGCAATCCGCCCGCACGCGCCGGCAAGAGCAAGAGCGCCGGCTCCCTGATGCTGCATTGAGCCCCTGCATCGCCGCAGCGATGCACCAGCACGGATTCAGACCGTCTCGCCGCCTGCCCTGGCGGCGCAGTCGCTGGCGAACTGCGGCAACTGCTCTCCCGGCAGGGCCCGGCTGAAGTACCAGCCCTGCACCAGCAGCTCGCCCTCGAAGCCCAGGGCCTGCAGCTGCGCCTGGGTCTCCACGCCTTCGGCCACCACGTTCAACTGCAGCGCCTCGCAAAAGCGCAGCAGGCCGTCCAGCACCAGCGCGCCCTTGGCGTGACCGCTGGCCACGACGAAGCTGCGGTCGATCTTGATGGCATCCACGTCGAACTGGTGCAGGTAGCTCATGGACGAGAAGCCGGTGCCGAAGTCGTCTATGGCCACCTTGGCGCCCAGCGCGTGGATCTGGCCTATGGCCTTGCGGATCGCCTCCACATCGCCCACCAGCGCTTCCTCCGTGATCTCCACGCCCACCTGGCCCCTGGCCTGCGCCAGCAGCATCAGCAGGCGCGAGCAGTACTCGGGCGATGTCAGCGTGGCGCCCGTGACATTGATGCTGATCGGCAGGGAAAAACCGTGCTGGCGCCACAGCCGGCATTGGCGCACGGCAGCGCCCGCCACCCACAGATCGACCTCGCGCATCAGGCCGGCATCACCCAGCCAGCGCAGAAAGCCGCCGGGCTGCTGCAGCCTGCCCTGCGAATCGTGGGCGCGCAACAGGGCCTCGCAGCCCAGGCACAAGCCGCTGCGGTGCGAGACCTGGGGCTGGAATTCCAGGTGGAATTCGTACTCGCTGATGCGGCGGATATGGGACAGCATGGTCTCGCGCCGGGCCTGGGTCTCGTGCGCCAGCACCAGCGGATCGCGCGTGACCAGGCCTGCCTCCTCGGGCAGCCGGGAGAACGTGGTGTCCAGCGCGCGCAGCACGATGGCGCCATCGTCCTGGCCCAGCCGGTCGATGGAGCGCACATAAGGCGCATAGACCAGCGCCCCCAACACCGTCAGCGCCAGTTGCAGCACCACGGCGCCCATGTCGCCGCCCGTGCTCACGTAGGCATTGAAGACCACGGGCGCGGTCAGGGGCAGCACCATCGAGGCCGGAGCCACCCAGCCGGCCTGCACCACCGTGACGGCCACGACCAGGTTGATGGCGGGCACCGCCAGAAAAGGCACGAGCAGGCGCAGGTTCAGGATGACCGGCAGGCCGAACAGCAGGATCTCGTTGACGTTGAGCAGGGAGATGGGCAACGCGGCCAACGCCAGCATGCGCAGGCCGCGCCCCTTGCAAAACAGCAGCACGGCCAGCGCCAGTGACAGCGTGGCCCCCGAGCCGCCGATGAAGACGAAGGACCCCATCAGGCCGCCGTTGAGCGCCCAGGGCGCCACCAGCCCCTTGGCCACGGCGGCGGCGTTGGCCAGCACGGCCTGGTCCAGCACCTGGAAGAAGGGTTGCATGGCGTAGTAGCCCTGCACGCCAAAGAACCAGAGCACGGAATTGAGCAGCGTCAGCGTCAGCCCGCTGCGATAGGGGCTCTCGGGGGTGGCGATGGCCAGCGGCAGTTCGGCCTGGGTGATATCGGGCAGCACCTGCTGCAGGCCCAGCAGCAGCACCACCAGCAGCAGCGCGACGATGGAGCCGGGCACGACCAGGTTCATCACCTCGCGTACGTTCTCGCCCACAAAGCCCGTGCGCGCAATGCGCGTCCAGCGCATGGCGCTGAGCCTGGCCATCAGCGGCACGGTGATCAGGGGCGAGGCTATGGCGATGAACAGCACCAGCGTGGCGGCCGCGCGCGGATGCTCGCGCAGCAGGAAGATGGCCATCTGCACATGGGCAAAGCACAGAAAGGTCACCGGCAGGCGCGGCAGCCTGTGGCGTATGGAGAGCATGTAGCCGATGGAGGCGGCCACCAGCAGCGGCAGGATGCTGCCGATCTGCGCATGCAGGCCCGCAAGAAGCTGCACCACGGGCTCGGGCTGGCCGGACATTTGCGCCAGCGCCGACAGTATGAGAAACAGGGCCGAGACCAGCAGGCATGGGACCAGCCAGAGCAGGCCTTCGCGTATGGCCCGCATGGAGTTGGCACCGGCCAGCCTGGCCAGGCGCTGCGTCAGGAACAGTTGCATGTCCGGGAACCCCGGCCATGGCGTCTTGTTGCCCATAAGCTCCCACCCTTCACTTCCCGGCAGGAGTCATGCGCCCCTGTCCGAAGCACATCCTACACGGCGGCCGGCCGGCGCCCTGCGCATGGCGGCGCGAGGGGCCTCCCGGCCCGCTCGCGCCCTCGATCAGCCGGTATTGCGCACGCCGGCCGCAATGCCATTGATCGACAGGTGGATGCCGGTCTTGATGCGCTCATCGGTCTGGCCGCCGCGCCAGCGGCGCACCAGCTCCACCTGCAGATGGTGCAGCGGATCGATGTAGGGAAAGCGGTGGCGGATGGAGCGCGCCAGCGCCTCGTTGTGGGCCAGGCGCTGCTTGTCGCCCGTGATGCGCGCCAGCGCATCGACGGTGCTGTGCCACTCGGCCTCGATGGCGCTGAAGATGCGGCGGCGCAGGCGTGCGTCCGGCACCAGGTCGGCATAGCGCGAGGCCAGGTTCAGGTCGCTCTTGGCCAGCACCATGTCCATGTTGGACAGCAGGGTGCGGAAGAACGGCCACTGGCGGTACATCTTCTGCAGCAGGGCCAGCTGGGCCTTGCCATCCTTGCCCGGCTGCCCGATGAAGGCCTGCACCGCCGCGCCGAAGCCGTACCAGCCCGGCAGCGTGAGCCGACACTGGCCCCAGCTGAAGCCCCAGGGAATCGCGCGCAGGTCCTCGATCTTCTGCGAGGGCTTGCGCGAAGCCGGGCGCGATCCGATGTTCAGCTCGGCAATCTCGCGGATGGGCGTGCTGCTGAAGAAGTAGCTGGTGAAGCCGGGAGTCTCGTACACCAGGGCGCGGTAGGCACCCATGCTGGCCTCGGACAGAAACGCCGCCGCGTCCAGGAAGGCGCGCGTGGCCGGCTTGGTCGGCTGCAGCAGCGTGGCCTCCAGCGTGGCGGCCACCAGGGTCTCCAGGTTGCGCCGGCCAATCTCGGGGTTGGCGTACTTGGAGGCGATGACCTCGCCCTGCTCGGTCAGCCGGATCTGGCCGCGCACGGTGCCCGGGGGCTGCGCCAGGATGGCCTGGTAGCTGGGGCCGCCGCCACGGCCCACCGTGCCGCCGCGGCCATGGAACATGCGCAGGCTGATGCCATGGCTGTCGGCCAGATCGTCGAACAGCTCGACCAGCGAGATCTCGGCGCGGTACAGCTCCCAGTTGCTGGTGAAGATGCCGCCATCCTTGTTGCTGTCGCTGTAGCCCAGCATGATGTCCTGCTCGCCGCCGCTGCGCTGCACCATGGCCGCCACGCCGGGCAGCTGGAAGTAGCGCCGCATGATGGGCGCGGCGCTGCGCAGGTCGCCGATGGTCTCGAACAGCGGCACGACGATCACGTCGCAGACGGCGCCGTCGTCCAGCGTGCCGCGCAGCAGCCCCGCCTCCTTTTGCAGCAGCAGCACTTCCAGCAGGTCGCTGACCGACTCGGTGTGGCTGATGATGCAGTGGCGTATCGCCTCGGCGCCCAGGGTCGCGCGCAGGCGGCGCGCGGCCTCGAAGATGGCCAGTTCACCGCGCGCATGCTCGGAATAGTCGGCGCCCACCACGCGCAGCGGCCGCGCCTCTTCCAGCAGGCGCACCAGCAGGGCGCACTTGGCGTCTTCCTGCAGGCCCGAATAGTCGGGCTCCAGGCGCGCGGTGGCCAGCAGCTCGGCCACCACCTCCTCATGCTTGTCCGAACTTTGGCGCAGATCCACGGTGGCCAGGTGGAAGCCGAAAACCTGCACGGCGCGCATCAGCGGACGCAGGCGCTGGGGCGCCAGCACCTCGCCATGGTTGCGGCTGAGCGAGTCGTCGATGACGCGCAGGTCGGCCAGGAACTCCTCGGGCGAGGCATAGGCGTTCTGCGGCGCCACGGCATGGCGCGCGGCCTCGCCGCCGGTCAGCACCTTGAGCGTGGCGGCCAGGCGCGCGTAGATGCCGGTGAGCGCGCGGCGGTAGGGTTCGTCGGAGCGGTGCTCGTTGGTGTCGGGCGAGCGCTCTGCCAGCGCCTGCATCTCGGGCGTGACATCGGCCAGGCGCTGGGACAGCGACAGCTCGCCGCCCAGGTAGTGCACCTCGCGCAGATAGTGGCGCAGCGCCACGTCGGCCTGGCGCGACAGCGCCAGCTCCAGGCTCTGGGCCGTGACATTGGGGTTGCCGTCGCGGTCGCCGCCGATCCAGTGGCCCATGCGCAGGAAGCTGTGCACGGGCAGGGTGTTGCCCAGCTCCTGCTCCAGTTGCGCATACAGCTTGGGAATCTCGCGCAAGAAGGTGGCTTCGTAGTAGGACAGCGCGTTTTCGATCTCGTCGGCCACGGTGAGCTTGGAGTAGCGCAGCAGGCGTGTCTGCCACAGCTGGCTGACGCGGGCGCGCAGCTGGGCCTCGTTGCGTTCGAGTTCGCGCGGGGTGAGCGCGTCCTTGGCGCTGTTGTACAGCTGGGCGCGGGCCACGATGTCCTCGCGCGCGGCCAGCAGTTGGGAGATGTCGCGCTCGGCCACCAGGATGCTCTGGCGCTGCACTTCCGTGGGGTGGGCCGTGAGCACGGGCGCCACATAGCTCCTGGCCAGCGTCTGCGCCACGGTACCGGCCGAGATGCCGGCCCAGCGCAGCCGCGCCAGCGCCACTTCGATGCTGCCTTCCTGCGTGTTGCCCGCGCGCTCGTGCACGGCGCGGCGGCGGATGTGGTGGCGGTCCTCGGCCAGGTTGGCCAGATGGCTGAAATAGGTGAAGGCGCGGATCACGCTCACCGTCTGGTCCGTGGTCAGGCCCTTGAGCAGGCGCTTGAGCGCGCGGTCGGCGGTCTCGTCGGCATCGCGACGGAAGGTCACCGACAGCTGGCGCACCTGCTCGATCAGCTCGAAGGCCGCCACGCCTTCCTGCTCGCGGATCACATCGCCCAGAATGCGCCCCAGCAGGCGTATGTCCTCGATCAGCGGCAGGTCCTTGTCCGTCTTGCGGACAGGCTTGTCATCACGCCTGTCATCTCGCGCATTGCTCTTGCGGGGGGCGGTGGCCATCAACGAATCTCCTGGAATCGGTCAGCGTATCGGTTTGCTTGGGCTTCGGTCCTGGTGCCGGGTTTACTGCGGCGCAGCATGCTAGCATCCCGCGCTCCCCTCGAGGCTCCTGATGAATACCAAACCACTGATCCCCCACTCCATCGTGATCGCCACGCGCGAGAGCCAGCTGGCACTGTGGCAGGCCGAGCATGTCCAGGCACTGCTGCGCGCCCGGGGGCATGAAGTGGAATTGCTGGGCATGACCACCAAGGGCGACCAGATCCTGGACCGCACGCTGTCCAAGGTGGGCGGCAAGGGCCTGTTCGTCAAGGAGCTGGAAGTGGCGCTGGAAGAAGGACGCGCCCACATCGCCGTGCACTCGCTCAAGGACGTGCCCATGGAGCTGCCCGAAGGCTTTGTGCTGGCCTGCGTGATGGAACGCGAAGACCCGCGCGACGCTTTTGTCTCCAATCGCTACGCCGCGCTGGCCGAGTTGCCGCAGGGCGCCGTCGTCGGCACATCGAGCCTGCGCCGCCAGGCACTGCTGCAGGCCCTGCGCCCCGACCTGAGGATAGAGCCGCTGCGCGGCAACGTGAACACCCGCCTGCGCAAGCTGGACGAAGGCCACTACGACGCCATCGTGCTGGCCGCTGCCGGCCTGATGCGCCTGGGCCTGGCTGACCGCATCCGCGCCAGGTTCGAGCCCGCCGGCATGCTGCCTGCCGCAGGCCAGGGCGCGCTGGGCATCGAGGTGCGCGCCGACCGCCAGGACCTGATCGACGCCCTGGCCCCGCTGGCCCACCAGACCACCTGGCTGACCGTGACCGCCGAGCGCGCCGTCAGCCGCTGCATGGGCGGCAGCTGCTCCATGCCGCTGGCGGCGCACGGCACCTTCGACGGCCAGCAACTGCGCCTGGACGCAGCCTGGGGAGACCCGGAAGGCCGGCTGCCGCTGGTGCAGGTGCACGCCGATGCCACCGTCACCGACTTCGCCAGTGCCGACGCACTGGGCCAGCACGTGGCTGCGCTGCTGCAGGCGGCGGGCGCCCAGCCGGTCCCCAAGCTCTAGACGGCACGCCCACATGCCACCGCGCATACTCGTCACCCGCCCGGCCCATGACGCGGCCGCGTGGGTGGATGCGCTGCAGGCCCGGGGCCTTCCGGCCCAGCCGCTGGCGCTGATGGCCATAGGCCCCTGCCGCGATGCGGCCACGCAACAGGCCTTGCAGGCCGCCCGCAACGCGCTGCGCGAAGGCCCGGGCTACCGCGCCGTGATGTTCGTCAGCGGCAACGCCGTCCAGCATTTCTTCGGCACCGACCCCGCACGGCTTCCGGCCTCCACCCGCGCCTGGACGCCCGGCCCCGGCACCGCCCAGGCGCTGCTGGCCCTGGGCATTGCGCCAGCACAGATCGACGGCCCGCCACCGGACGCCGCCCAGTTCGAATCCGAAACGCTATGGCAGCGCGTGCATGACCAGATCCATGCGGGCGACCGCGTGCTCATCGTGCGTGGCGACAGCCAGGCAGGAGCGCCCAGGACCGTGCCGGCCACGGCAGGCGCCGGCCGCGATTGGCTGGCCGCCCGACTGCGCGAGGCAGGTGCCCAGGTCGAAATGCTGGCCGTCTACCAGCGCGAACTGCCTGCCTGGGATGCAGCCCAGACGGCACTGGCACGCCTGGCGGCCGAAGATGGCACGCTGTGGCTGCTCAGCAGCGCCGAATCCGTTGCCAACCTGCAACAGCTCCTGCCGGGCCAATCGTGGCAAAAAGCGCGAGCGCTCGCTACGCACGAGCGAATCGCTGCCCAGGCAAGACACATGGGATTCGGAGATGTCAAGCAATGCCGGCCCGCTCTGGAGGACGTGGTTGCGTCGATAGAATCGTCGCCATGAGTTCCGACGCAGCGCAAGACCGCCCCACCCCGCAGGACCTAACGCCCGCATCCTCCGCAGCAGCCTTCGCAGCCGGCTCCGCCCAAAGCAGCCCCGCTGCAGAACTGCGCGGCGGCTCCTCGGCCCTGGTCTACGGCGTGGGCGCCGTGGCCGTCGCGGCGCTCATTGCCTGCGGCATGCTGTGGCAGCGCCTGGGCAATATCCAGGAACAGCTGGCGCGCCAGTCCGCGCAGTCCGGCTCCCAGTCGGTCGAGGCCCGCACCCTGGCGCGCGATGCCCAGGACCTGGCCCGCGATAGCGCGGCGCGCACCTCGGTCATGGAGGCGCGCATTGCCGAGCTGTCTCTGCAGCGCACGCAGCTCGACGAACTCCTGCAAAGCATGTCGCGCTCGCGCGACGAAAACCTGGTGGTGGACATCGAATCCTCCATCCGCCTGGCACAGCAGCAGGCCGAGCTGTCCGGCAGCCTGCAGCCGCTGGTGGCCACGCTCAAGAACGCCCGCCAGCGCATTGAACGCGCCGCCCAGCCCCGGCTGGCCCCGGTCATGCGCGCGCTGGACCGCGATCTGGAACGGCTGGCCCGCATGAGCGTGACCGACACCGCCGGCCTGCTCACGCGCATCGAGGACCTGGTGCGCCTGGTCGACGAAATGCCCCTGCTCAACGCCGTGGCCCAGCCACGCGCCAGCCGCCATCGCGGCGTGGCCGGCCAGGCGGCCCGCCAGCCCGAGCCCGCCCCCATCGAGGGCAGCCCCACCGAATGGCGCTGGTGGCAATCCTGGGGCGAGCGCGGCTGGACGGCCGTGCGCGAAGAAGCCCAGGACCTGCTGCGCGTCAGCCGCATAGACCACCCGGACGCCATCCTGCTGGCGCCGGAACAGGCCTATTTCCTGCGCGAGAACCTCAAGCTCAAGCTGCTGAACTCGCGCCTGGCCCTGCTGTCGCGCCAGTGGGATGCGGCGCGGGCCGACCTGGCAGCTTCCGGGATGGCCGTGAACAAGTACTTTGATCCTGCCGCGCGGCGCACCCAGATCGTGCAGGCCCAGTTGCAACAGATCCAGGCCAATCTGCGCACCACCGAACAGCCGGCGTTGCAAGAAACCCTGGCGGCGCTGGCAACAGCCGCCGCAGGCCGCTGAGCAGCCGGGAGACAGACGAATGCGCGCTGCACTGTGGTTGATCGGTTTGTTCGGCATGGCCGTTGCGGCCGCCTTGTTCGCGGGCTCCAACCAGGGCACGGTGACCCTGTTCTGGGCGCCCTACCGCCTGGACCTGTCACTGAACCTGGCCATTGCCATCATCGTGCTGGCCTTCGTGCTGCTGTATGCCGCGCTGCGCGCGCTGGCCGCGCTGCTGCAGATGCCGCACCAGGCGCGGCGCTGGCGCAGCCAGCAGAAAGAGCGCGCCATGCACCACAGCCTGCTGGAAGCCCTGTCGCACCAGCAGGCCGGCCGCTTCCTGCGCGCACGCAAGTCCGCGCTGGCGGCCCTGGCCATGGAAGAGTCCCTGGCCGAGACCCATGCCGCCGTGCCGCACGGCATGCGGCTGCGCGCCGCCGCCCACATGGTGGCCGCCGATGCCTCCCATGCACTGCAGGACCGCCAGCAGCGCGACCACCATTGGCGTGAGGTCCTGGCCAACGCACCGGCCCAGGGCAACGCCCAGGAGCAGGAAATGCGCGAAGGCGCACAGATGCGCGCCGCGCGCTGGGCCCTGGACGACCGCGACGCAGCTGATGCGCTGCGCCGCCTGGCCGAACTGCCCCAGGGCGCGGCACGCCGCACGATCGCGCTGCGCATCCGCCTGAAGGCCTCGCGCCTGGCAGGCCAGACATCGACGGCGCTGGACACGGCGCGCCTGCTGGCCAAGCACCGCGCCTTCTCGCCCGCGGCCGCCGCCAGCGTGGTGCGCGGCCTGGTGCTGGAGAGCATCAACGAGGCACGCGACACCACGCAGCTGCAGCACTTCTGGCTGTCGCTGGACACGGAAGAGCGCGCCATGCCCGAGATTGCGCTGCCGGCCGCATCGCGCCTCATGGCCCTGGGCGGCGAGGCCGCGCAGGCCCGTGCCTGGCTGCTGCCCGTGTGGGAGCGCCTGCTGTCCCACGCAGGCCCGCGCAGCGAATCCCACCTGCCGCGCCTGGTCCAGGTGCTGGAGCCCTGCCTGGACGGCCTGGACGGCGCCTGGCTGGCTCGCATCGAGGCGGCCAGCAATGCCCATCCGCGCGAAGCCCGCCTGCAATACCTGGCCGGCATGGCATGCGTGCAGCGCCAGCTCTGGGGCAAGGCCCAGCAGCTGTTGCTGCGCGCAGCCCCCCACCTGCAGGAAAGCGCACTGCGCACCCGCGCCTGGCAGCGCCTGGCCCTGATGGCCGAGCACCGCGGCGATGCCGATGCAGCGGCTGCCGCCTGGAAGCAGGCAGCGCAGTCCGTGGTCGTGCTGCCTGCCGATCCGACCCGGCCCTGAGCCCTCCGCGCGGCACGGCGAGCCTTCATCTTTTTTGAATCGAGCCGTCAATACCGCTGAACTCTTTTGGATTTGCCGCTTCCTACACTGCACGTTGTCCGCAGTGCACGAAGTCCACGCAGAGCGCACCGCACCCTTTCTTGCCATCCAGGGCCCCTTTGCAGGGGCCCTGAACGGTTCCAAAGCCTGCCGCCATCCATGACAGAGTCCTCAGCCCGCGCCAACGCGCCAGCAAAATCCTCCCCCAAAGCCACGCGCTACAACGGCGTGGCCATGGCTGCCCACTGGCTGCTGGCCCTGGGCCTGATCGCCGCCCTGGCCCTGGGCTGGTACATGACAGGCCTGCCGTTCTCGCCCTCGCGCCTGAAGCTCTACAACTGGCACAAGTGGCTGGGCGTCACGCTGTTGACGCTGAGCCTGCTGCGCCTGGTCTGGCGCATCACCCATCGCCCGCCCGAGCTGCCCGCCGCCGTGGCCCGCGCCATGCCCCAATGGCAGCACTGGGCCCACAACGGCACCCACCACGCCATGTACCTGCTGTTCTTTGCCGTGCCCCTGCTGGGCTGGGCCTACAGCTCGGCGGCCGGCTTTCCCATCGTCTTCCTCGGCGTGCTGCCCCTGCCCGACTTCGTGAGCGCAAGCCCCGAGCTGGCCGAAACCCTCAAGCCCCTGCACGGCTGGGCGGCCTGGGCCCTGGTCGCGCTGATCGCCATGCATGTGGGCGCCGCCCTCAAGCACCAGTTCATCGACCGCGACGGCCTCATCTCCCGCATGCTGCCGGGCCGCGCCTGAGTTTTCTCCCCCAGCCAGGGCCTGCGCACCGCGCTGCGCGCGCCCCAGCCATCCCCGATCGAATGTTTCCCGCCCCCCAAAGGAGTCCTGCCATGCGCTTTTCCGCCACGCTGACCACCATTGCCCTGGCCGCTGCGGCCCTGACCTCCCAGGCGGCCCTGGCCGAGCAAAAGCTCGTTCCCGCCCAGAGCGCCGTGAACTTCACGGCCAAGCAGATGGGCGTGCCCCTGCAGGGCCACTTCAAGAAATTCGACGCCCAGGTCCAGTTCGACACGGCCAAGCCTGACACCAGCAAGATCCGCTTCACCGTGGACACCGGCAGCGCCACCATGGGCGCCAAGGAAACCGATGCCGAGCTGCCCAAGGCCGATTGGTTCAATGTCGCCAAATTCCCCCAGGCCGTCTTCGACTCCACGGCCGTCAAGGCGCTGGGCGGCGGCAAGTACCAGGTGGACGGCAAGCTCAGCATCAAGGGCCAGGTCCAGAACGTGAGCATTCCCGTGCAACTGGCACAGTCCGGCACCACGACCACGGCCACCGGCACTCTGCCGCTCAAGCGCCTGCAGTTCAAGATCGGCGAAGGCGAATGGGGCGATACCTCCATGGTGGCCGACGAGGTCCAGGTGCAATTCAAGCTGGCCCTGACCGGCGTGGGCAAGCTGTAAGCGGCACTCTTGCCCAGGATTGGCCGTTTTCTTTTCCGTTTCGTGCAACCCCAACCTAGGAGTTCTTTCATGCGCACTTCCGTGTTTGCCCTGGCCATTGCCGGCCTGTTCGCCACCGCTGCCCAGGCGGCTCCCGCAACCTACGCCATCGACCCGACGCACACCTTCGCCACGTTCGAGATCGACCACAACGGTGCCTCGACCAACCGCGTGCGCTTCGACAAGAAGAGCGGCACCGTGGAATTCGACCGTGACGCCAAGGCCGGCAAGGTCGAAGTCGTGCTGGAAATGGACTCGCTGAGCTCGGGCACCGCCGCCTTCGACAAGCACCTCAAGAGCGCCGACATCTTCAACGTGGCCAAGTTCCCCCAGGCCAAGTTCGTCTCCGACAAGTTCGTCTTCGACGGCGACAAGCTCAAGGAAGTCACCGGCCAGCTGACCATCCTGGACAAGACCCAGCCCGTGACCATCAAGGCCAACAAGTTCACCTGCTACCCCAACGCCATGCTGCAAAAGCGCGAGACCTGCGGCGGCGACTTCGAGGCCGTGATCGACCGCACCGCCTTCGGCGTGAACTACGGCGTGGACTACGGCTTCCCCAAGCAAGTGCGCCTGGTGATGTCCATCGAAGCGGTCAAGCAGCAGTAAGACCGCGCTGGGCAAAGCGCCTTTAGAGGCGTCGGCACCCAAGGCCCGTGAACCGGCACCCCGGTCACGGGCTTTTTTGCGTTGCGGATTGGGTCTGCCACTGACTGACCACGCCCGCCAGCCTGCGCACCCCTTGCTCGATGGCCTGAGGCTGCAGGCTCGCATAGCCCAGGACCAGCCCGGCGCAGGACTGGCGGCGATGGGCGTCACCGGCCGCATAGAGCGGCGAGATGGGGCGCACGCCCACGCCGCGCTCTCGCGCCAGACGCACCAGGGCAATTTCATCGCGCTGGTGCACGGCAGGCACCCAGGCCACCACATGCAGGCCGGAGGCCGAACCTTCGACCTGCACCGCGCCCGGCAGGTGCCGCTCCAGCGCCTGCAGCAATGCCGCCCTGCGGCCTTCGTTGCGGCGGCGGACGGCGCGCACATGGCGCTCGTAGCTGCCGTCCTCGATCAGCGCGGCCAGCACCAGCTGGTCCAGGCGCGGCGCATGCCGGTCGGCCAGCCGACGGGCTTCCCGGAACACGGGCACCAGGGACGGCGGCAGCACCAGGTAGCCCATGCGCATCTGCGGGGACAAGGCCTTGGAGAAAGTGCCGACATGGATGACGCAACCCACCTCGTCAATGGACTGCAGGGCGTCGATGGGACGCAGCCCGTAGCGGAACTCGCCGTCGTAGTCGTCCTCCAGAATCCAGGCACCCGTGGCGCGCGCCCAGGCCAGCAACTGCTGCCTGCGGCCTATGGGCAGCACGCCGCCCAGCGGAAACTGGTGCGAGGGCGTGACATAGGCCAGACGCGCCTGGCGCCCGACCAGCGCCGAGGTATCCAGGCCCTGTTCATCGACGGCCATTTCCTGCAGGCATGCGCCCTGGGCCTCGAACACGCGGCGCGCCATCAGGTAGCAGGGCTCTTCCATCAGCACGGTCTCGCCCGGATCGACCAGCACGCGCGCGCACAGGTCGATGGCCTGCTGCGAGCCCTGCACCACCACGATCTGATCGGCCGAACAGACAAGCCCCCGCGCCCTTCGCAGATAGCCTTGCAGCGCCATGCGCAGCGCCGGCTCGCCTTCGGGCGCGTCGTAGGACAGGGAGGACTGGCGCTGCACGATGGCGCGGTTGTAGGCGCGCCGCCAGGCCAGCGTGGGAAAGTCATCAAAGGCCAGGGCGCCGTACAGAAAGTCGATCACGGCAGGCCCTTCATCCCCGGCGCGAGCGGGCTGGGCCTGCGCCAGCGCATCCACGCGCCGTCCATAGGAAGACAGGCGGGAACGGCAATCCTGCGCCGCAGCCGCAATGCGGGGCGCGCGGCTGCGCTGCTCCGCGCCAGCTGCCACGCGCGCCCGGGCGCCCTGTGCAGTCTCCAGATAGCCCTCGGCCGCAAGCTGCTCGTAGGCCGCCGTGATGGTGGTGCGCGACACACCCAGGTCCAGCGCCAGCGCGCGGGTGGAAGGCAGGCGCGCTCCCACGGCCAGGCTGCCGTCGGCCATCTGGGATTTCAGCCATTCGTGGATGCGGCGGGCGCCGGGCGCAGCCCCGGTATCGGCAGCGAAATGGGACTTCAACTGGTCTTCCAAAAAATCACGAAACTGGATTTTTCATTGTGCCAGGGATGGTGGATAGTCCGGTTTCCCCCGATGCCGGTCCACCGTTGCACCAAGCTCCATGTACACGCCCGCCCATTTCTCCCTCACCGATTCCGACAGCCTGCACGGCCTGATCCGCAGCCACCCCCTGGGCACGCTCGTCACCCAGGCCAACGGCGTGCTGGACGCCAACCACCTGCCGTTCCTGCTGGATGCGGCCCCAGGGGAGATGGGCACGCTGAGCGCCCATGTGGCCCGCGCCAATCCCATCTGGCAGCAGTGCCGCGACGGCGCCGAGGTGCTGGTCATCTTCCGTGGTGCCGAAGGCTATATCTCGCCCAGCTGGTATCCAAGCAAGCACGAGACGCACCGCCTGGTGCCCACCTGGAACTACGAGGCCGTGCATGTGCACGGGCAAATCAGCATCCATGACGACGAGAGATTCGTGCGCGGCCTGGTCGGCCGGCTCACCCGGGTCCATGAGGCATCGCAGGCCCAGCCCTGGAAGATGTCCGACTCGCCGCGTGAATTCATCGACGGCATGCTGCAGGCCATCGTCGGCCTGCAGATCCGCATCACCCGCCTGGAGGGCAAGGCCAAGCTCAGCCAGAACCGGCAGGCCCGCGACCTGGACGGCGCCATCGGCGCGCTGCGCGAGCGCGGACAGGAGCCGCTGGCCCGCACCATGGATGCGGCGCCGCGCATCTAGCGCCAGCCACCCTCACACAGGTTGCCAACCACCGATGTACACATCCACCTTCACCTTCGCGCCGGGCGAATACGACGCGCAGTTCCATGCCCTTGACGGCCGGATCGCCGCGATCGCCCGCGCCATCCCCGGCTACCTGGGCGAAGAGGCCTGGGAGAACCCCGCCACAGGCCTGGTCTCCAACGTCTACTACTGGCAGACCTGGGAGGCGCTGCAAGAGCTGATGCGCCACCCTGCGCATATAGAGGCCAAGCGGCAGCAGGCGCGCTGGCTCAAGGGCTACCAGGTGGTGATCGCCCACGTGGTGGGCAGCTACGGCGATGGCGGGATAGCGCACCCGCTGGCCACCGCTGCGCAAGGCACTGCGCACCCGGCTCGCTGACCGGACCCGCTTTTGGCCCGATGATGGCGGCCATGCGATGGCGTTTTGATCCTGTTTCCCTGGTGTGGGCGGTGGCCCTGTTTGTCCTGCTCGTGCTGCTGGCCACCGTCGGCGCGCGCTGGGGCTGGGTGCGCAGCTTCTTCGGCGACGTGTTGGCCGTGGCCTGGGTCTATGCCGTGTTCAAGACCGTGATCGCCGCGCGCGTGCTGACGCTGGCATCGGCCGCACTGTGCGTGGGCCTGCTGGTGGAGCTGGGCCAGTTCCTGGCATCGACCTTCCAGTTGCACATTCCCAACCGCGCTTTGCGCATCGTGCTGGGCAGCACGGCCGACTGGTGGGATGTGCTGGCCTATGTGATGGGTTTTGCAGCCGTGCTGGTGGTGGAGGCTGCGTTCCGTGGCCGCAGGCGCCCCGTCTTCACGGCATAAACCCGCAGCGGTCCGCTACGGCTCTGGAACAAGCTCCTCGACAACGGATTCGCAGTGGATTTTCAGCCGCCCGTAGTGGGACAGCTGCAAGAACAGATGCTGCGCCATTGCTGACGAAGGCCTCTTCGTATCCCGCTGCAGCACTTCGCAGCGGTCCAGGCAGTCATCCATCTCTGCGGCTGCGTCGCGCTGGACGTCGGCAAAGTACGCCTGCACGGCAGGAAAGTTGACGATCCGTTCAAGGCGGATGGCTACCCTGGCCTGCGGCCTGTCGAACACGGCATAGAGAAAGAAACGCAGTTCCACGCTCCGGGCCGCCACATCCAGGCGCACCTGCTCCAGCAATCCATCGTGGTACGGGTACTGCAATCGATGGCTCCGCGCCCGATCAGGCCCGTACAGCGCAGCCACCGGCCTTGAGCACCCGCTTCGTCGAGGCCGGATACCGCTCCAGCTTGTCCGCCGGCCGGCGCGGCCTGGCCACCAGCTCGCCACCGCAGTTGGGGCAGGCGCCGTGCAGCACATGATCCGCACAGCCGGCACAGAACGTGCACTCGAAGGTGCAGATGCGGGCCTCGGCAGACTCTGGCGGCAGGTCCTTGTCGCAGCATTCGCAGTTGGGTCGAAGCTCAAGCATCGGTGCACTCCGGGTGTGGTCCATGAAGACTGGCATCCTAGTGGATGTGCTCTGCCGGGGAGCGGTCCTCGCGCTCCATCTGCAGCGTCGTATGGTGCAGGTCGAAGCCGGCCTGCAGCCTGTCTTCGATATCGCGACGCACCTGCTCGCCGTCCGCGCCGGGCAGCAGCACCACATGGCCGGTCAGCATGGGCTTGCTCTGCGTGACCGCCCACAGGTGGACATCGTGGATTGCTGCCACGCCCGCCGTGCCCGCAATCGTCTCGCGCACTGCCTGCAGGCTCATCCCGGAGGGCACGCCTTCCAGCAGGATATTGATGCACTCGCGCAGCAGGGTCCAGGTCCGCGGGAACACCATGAAGCCGATGCCCACGGCCACCGCCGAGTCGATCCACCGCCAGCCCGTCAGCCAGATCAGCGCGGCACCGGCGAGCACGCCGATCGAGCCCAGCATGTCAGCCCACACCTCCAGGTACGCGCCCTTCACGTTCAGGCTCTCGTCCTTGCCGCCCGACAGCAGGCGCATGGAGATCAGGTTGATCACCAGGCCCACGGCCGCCACCGCCATCATCCCCAGCGACTGGATTTCCGCGGGCGCCGACAGGCGGCGGTAGGCCTCATACAGGATGTAGAAGGCCACGCCCAGCAGCACCAGTGCGTTGACGGCGGCGGCCAGGATCTCGAAGCGCGCATAGCCGTAGGTGCGCAGCAGGTCGGCTGCCTTGCGGCCGGCGCGTATGGCCACCAGGGCCAGCAGCAGCGCCATCGCGTCGGTCAGCATGTGCATGGCATCGGAGATCAGGGCCAGGCTGCCCGTGACCATGCCGCCGATGATCTCCACCACCATGAAGGTGCCGGTCAATCCGAAGGCAAACCAGAGACGGGATTCCGGCAGGGCGCGCACGTCGCCGTGCTGATGGCTGTCGCTCATGAGGTTCCTTGACTTGAAAAACGGTTGTGAACAGAGGGCCCCCGCATCCATGGCGACCATGGCAAGCGGGGGGATCGGACCTCGATGAGAAAGCGTGAAGTGACTTGAAGGTCAAGTGCTGGCGGCAACTCGGCACCGCAGGTGGCCCGGACACCGCAGCGCGCATATCCCTGCATCCATCGCAACATTTCATTTAGGTAAATTGATTACGAATAGTAGAATCAAGACATCCACCAAGGAGACATTCGATGAACACAAGCGCCCGTCCCGACCTGTCCACACTGCCACCGCCCGCCGCCGTGCAGCAGCTGCACCACTACGCCTACAAGGCCCGCGATGCCGAGGAGACCCGCCACTTCTACGAGGACATCCTGGGCCTGCCGCTCTATCACATCATCCAGAGCGACTACGTGCCCAGCACGGGCGAGTACTGCCCCTACACGCACTTCTTCTTCCGCCTGAAGGATGGGTCGTTCATCGCCTTCTTCGACATCGGCGACGACGAAAAGGCCCTGCCCTCGCCCAACACGCCGCTGTGGATCAACCACATCGCCTTCCGCGTGGACACCGTCGAGGAACTGGAGAACACCAAGGCCCGCCTGGTGGCGCATGGCATCGAGGTGCTGGGCGTGACCGACCACCACATCTTCAAGAGCATCTATTTCTTCGATCCCAACGGCATCCGCCTGGAGCTGTCGGCCCAGCTGGCCGACGAAGTGCAGATGGCGCGCGAAAGCACCACCGCCCACGCCCGCCTGAACGAATGGACGGCACGCAAGGAGCAATGGCGCAAGGAACGCGCCGAAGGCAAGGCCGCCCAGCCGCTCAAGCCCCAGAGCAACGACCGGCCCGAGTTCGTGCCCGATGCGGCGGCCTGAATAAAACCCGGCGAACAGGCAGACGGACGGGGTCGGTAGAATCCCCGTCAAACCGTCATCCATTTCGCATATGCAGACGGCATCCCTTCAACGGATGCCGTTTTCATTTGCCAAACGCCATTCGCACAATTCCCCGCAAGCAAGCCATGAGCGACACCATTGCCCAGCCAGGCCTCGACAGCCTGTCCAAATCGTTTGAACCCGCAGCCATCGAGGCCCAATGGGGCCCTGAATGGGAAAAGCGCGGCTACGGCGCAGCCGGCGTGCGCGGCACGGGCCAGGCAGATGCATCCCAGCCCTCGTTCTCCGTCCAGCTGCCGCCGCCCAATGTGACGGGCACGCTGCACATGGGCCATGCGTTCAACCAGACCATCATGGACAGCCTCACGCGCTACCACCGCATGAAGGGCCACAACACGGTCTGGGTGCCCGGCACCGACCACGCGGGCATCGCCACCCAGATCGTGGTGGAGCGCCAGCTGCAGGAGCAGGGCATCGCCAGCCGCCACGACATGGGCGCGACGCCTCCCGAGGCGCGCAAGAACTTCGTGAGCAAGGTCTGGGAGTGGAAGAACCAGAGCGGCAACACCATCACCGGCCAGATGCGCCGCATGGGCGACAGCGTGGACTGGAGCCGCGAGTACTTCACCATGGACGACAAGCTGTCGTCCATCGTCAACGAGACCTTCGTGCGCCTGTACCAGCAGGGCCTGATCTACCGTGGCAAGCGCCTGGTGAACTGGGACCCCAAGCTGATGTCCGCCGTCTCCGACCTCGAGGTCGAGAACGAGGAAAAGGACGGCTCGCTGTGGCACATCGCCTACCCGCTGGCCGACGGCTCGGGCCAGCTCGTGGTGGCCACCACGCGCCCGGAAACCATGCTGGGCGACGCAGCCCTGATGGTGCACCCCGAGGACGAGCGCTACCAGGCGCTGATCGGCAAGACCGTGATCCTGCCCCTGGTGGGCCGCGAGATCCCCATCATTGCCGACGACTACGTGGACCGCGAGTTCGGCACGGGCGTGGTCAAGGTCACGCCTGCGCATGACAACAACGACTACGCCGTGGGCCAGCGCCACGGCCTGCCGATGATCTGCGTGCTGACGCTGACGGCCACCATCAACGACGAGGCGCCCGAGAAGTACCGCGGCATGGACCGCTTCGTGGCGCGCAAGGCCATCGTGGCCGACCTGGACGCGGCCGGACTGCTGGTCGAGACCAAGAAGCACAAGCTCATGGTGCCCATCTGCACGCGCACGGGCCAGGTGATCGAGCCCATGCTGACCGACCAGTGGTTCGTGGCCATGAACAAGGTGGGCGAAGGCGATGCCACGGGCAAGTCCATCGCACAGAAGGCCATCGACGCCGTCTCCAGCGGCCAGGTGCAGTTCGTGCCCGAGAACTGGGTCAACACCTACAACCAGTGGATGAACAACATCCAGGACTGGTGCATCTCGCGCCAGCTGTGGTGGGGCCACCAGATTCCCGCCTGGTACGACGAGGACGGCAAGGTCTACGTGGCCCGCACCGAGGAAGAAGCCCGCGCCCAGGCCCCCGGCAAGACGCTCACGCGCGACGAGGACGTGCTGGACACCTGGTACTCCTCGGCCCTGGTGCCGTTCTCCACCATGGGCTGGCCGAACCAGACCGAGGCGGCCGACGATGACTACAACCTCTACCTGCCCAGCTCGGTGCTGGTCACGGGCTACGACATCATCTTCTTCTGGGTCGCCCGGATGATCATGATGACCACGCACTTCACGGGCCGCGTGCCCTTCCGCCATGTCTACATGCATGGCCTGGTGCGTGACGCCCAGGGCAAGAAGATGAGCAAGTCCGAGGGCAACGTGCTCGACCCCGTGGACCTGATCGACGGCATCGACCTGGACACCCTGCTGGACAAGCGCACCCAGGGCCTGCGCCGCCCCGAGACCGCCCCCCAGGTGCGCAAGAACACGCAAAAGGAATTCCCCGAGGGCATTCCCGCCTACGGCGCCGATGCGCTGCGCTTCACCTTCGCGGCCCTGGCCTCGCTGGGCCGCTCCATCAACTTCGACAGTAAGCGCTGCGAGGGCTACCGCAACTTCTGCAACAAACTGTGGAACGCCAGCCGCTTCGTGCTGATGAACTGCGAAGGCCATGACTGCGGCCTGCTGCCCCACACCAAGGAGCAATGCCAGGCCGGCGGCGAGTTCGCGGGCTACATGCAGTTCAGCCAGCCCGACCGCTGGATCACCTCGCAGCTGCAGAAGGTCGAGGCCGAAGTGGCCAAGGGCTTTGCCGAATTCCGCCTGGACAACGTGGCCAACGCGCTGTACGACTTCGTCTGGAACGAGTTCTGCGACTGGTATCTGGAAATCGCCAAGGTGCAAATCCAGACCGGCAGCGAGGCCCAGCAGCGCGCCACGCGCCGCACGCTGATCCGCACGCTGGAGGCCATCCTGCGCCTGGCCCACCCCATCATCCCGTTCGTGACCGAAGCCCTGTGGCAGAAGGTCGCCCCGGTCGCCGGCCTGCCCGGCGAGTCCGTGGCCGTGGCCCGCTACCCCGAGGCCCAGCCCGAGAAGATCGACGAAGCCGCCATCGCCTACGTGGGCCGCATCAAGCAGATGATCGACGCCTGCCGCACGCTGCGCGGCGAGATGGGCGTGTCGCCCGCACAGCGCCTGCCGCTGCTGGCCGTGGCCAGCTCGGCCGACGAGGCGCAGTTCCTGCGCACCAACGCCGCCGTGCTTCAGAACCTGGCCAAGCTCAGCGAAGTCAAGGTGTTCGACGACGAAGCCGCCTGGGCCGAGGCCGCCCAGGCCGCGCCCGTCTGCGTGGTGGGCGAGGCGCGTCTGGCGCTGTTCGTGGAGATCGACGTGGCGGCCGAAAAGGCCCGCCTGTCCAAGGAGGCCGCACGTCTGGAAGGCGAGATCACCAAGGCCAATGCCAAGCTGGGCAACGAGGCCTTCGTGGCCAAGGCACCCCCGGCCGTCATCGACCAGGAAAAGAAGCGCGTGGCCGACTTCGGAGCAACGCTGATTCGCATCCAGGAACAACTCGCCCGCCTGGGTTGAAAGATCCGTTTATGAGCACCCAGACCCGTGTCCGCAAAGCCGTGTTTCCCGTTGCCGGGCTCGGCACGCGCTTTCTGCCCGCCACCAAGGCCTCTCCCAAGGAGATGCTGCCCGTGGTGGACAAGCCGCTGATCCAGTACGCCGTGGAAGAGGCCTACGAGGCCGGCATCCGCGACATGATCTTCGTCACCGGCCGCAGCAAGCGCGCCATCGAGGACCATTTCGACACCGCCTACGAGCTGGAAAACGAGCTGGAGAACGCCGGCAAGCAGGCCATGCTGGAGCTGGTGCGCAGCATCAGCCCCGCCGACATGAACTGCCTGTTCGTGCGCCAGCCGCGCTCCCTGGGCCTGGGCCACGCCGTGCTGTGCGCCGAGCCGCTGGTGGGCAACGAGCCCTTTGCCGTGCTGCTGGCCGACGACCTGATGGTGGGCGAGTCCGGCGGCCCGGGCGTGATGGCCCAGATGACCTCGGCTTTCCAGAAACAGGGCCGCTCCCTGCTGGCCGTGCAGGAAGTGCCGCTGGAGCAGACCAAGCGCTACGGCATCGTGGCTGGCGAGCCGGCTGGCGGCGCGCTGATGCGCATCGAGAAGATCGTGGAAAAGCCCGCGCCCGAGAAGGCGCCCTCGCGCATGGGCGTGGCTGGCCGCTACGTGCTGACACCGGCCATCTTCGAGGAGATCCGCAACCAGCCCAAGGGCGTGGGCGGCGAGATCCAGCTGACCGACGCCATCGAACGCCTGATGGCCCATGAAGCCGTCTACGCCTTCCAGTACCAGGGCAAGCGCTACGACTGCGGCAGCAAGGAAGGCTTTTTGCAGGCCACGGTGGAGCTGGCGCTGCAGCATGAGGACGTGGGCGCGAGCTTCCGCGAATACCTGCAGGGCCTGAGCATCTGAGGCCGGGCCCCAGGGCCGCCCCTGCCCCATGCAAAAGGCCTGCGAAAGCAGGCCTTTTTCTTTGGAGCGAGCCGCGTGCAGCCGCTCAGCGCCGGCGCAGGATGTGGATGAACTCCGCGCCCACGGTCTGCTGCTCCACCAGTTCATTGCCGGTCTGCTTGGCGAAGGCCTGGAAGTCGCGCAGCGATCCGGTATCCGTGGCCACCACCTTGAGCAACTGGCCGCTGTCCAGTTCGGCCAGCGCCTTCTTGGCCTTGAGAATGGGCAGCGGGCAGTTGAGCCCGCGCGTGTCGATTTCCTTGTGAATTTCCATCGGATGCACCTCTTGAGCCTGGGATTCTAGGCGGCATCGCGGCGGAGGCCGGCAGCAGTGTCTTGATCGGCGCGACTCGCTTCAGCCTCCTGGGCCTGCTCGGCACGCTTCCAGAAGTCACGGATCACAGGATCATGCCCCCGGCTGCGCAGCCACTTGGCCAGCGCCATGCCGGTGCCCGAAGGCCAGGCCTGGACCTTCTCGGGCTCCAGCAGGCGGTATTCCAGCAGCTCGGGCGACAGCCGGACCTGGCCGCTGGCGCGCACATGGAAGGCGATGATCACCTGGTTCATGCGCAGGAACTCATGCACGCTGATCAGCTCCAGCGACTCGGCCTTCAGGCCGGTTTCCTCCGCCACCTCGCGCGCCACGCCCTCCTCGGGCGACTCGCCGGCCTCCATGAAGCCCGTGATCAGCCCGAAGACCTTCTCGGGCCAGGCCGCATTGCGCGCCAGCAGCACCTTGCCGTCCAGCTCCACGATGGCGGCCAGCACGGGCGTGGGATTGTTCCAGTGCGTCCAGCCGCACTCGGGGCAGCGCAGGCGCGATACATCGCCGCCGTCCTCGGCCTGGATCACCCACTGCAGGGGGGTGGCGCAGTGCGTGCAATAGCGGGTTTCATAGTGCATGGGACTGTTCCTGGTTTTTTGCTGTCCTGGCTCAATGCAAACAGGAAGGCCCGCCGGAAGGCGGGCCTGTCGCTGTATCAGGCGGGGAAGACGCCCGTGGACAGATAGCGGTCGCCGCGGTCGCAGACCACGAAGACGATGGTGGCGTTGTTCTCGCGCTCGGCAATCTGCTGGGCCACCCAGCAGGCGCCCGCCGCCGAGATGCCGGCAAAGATGCCTTCCTCGCGCGCCAGGCGGCGCGCCATGTCCTCGGCATCGTCCTGGCCCACGAGCACGGTCTCGTCGATCAGCGAGGCGTCGTAGATCTTGGGCATGTATTCCTCGGGCCACTTGCGGATGCCGGGGATGCGCGAGCCCTCGGCCGGCTGGGCGCCCACGATGCGGATGGCAGGGTTCTTTTCCTTGAGGAACTTCGCCACGCCGGTGATCGTGCCCGTGGTGCCCATGGCGCTCACGAAATGCGTGATCTCGCCGCCGGTCTGCTCCCACAGCTCGGGGCCCGTGGTCTCGTAGTGGATGCGCGGATTGTCGGGGTTGCCGAACTGGTCGAGCACCACGCCCTTGCCCTGGGCCACCATCTGGTCGGCCAGGTCGCGCGCGTATTCCATGCCGCCGCTCTTGGGCGTGAGGATCAGCTCGGCGCCATAGGCCTTCATCGTCTGGGCACGCTCGATGGACAGGTCCTCGGGCATGATCAGCACCATCCGGTAGCCCTTGATCGTGGCGGCCATGGCCAGCGCAATGCCGGTATTGCCCGAGGTGGCCTCGATCAGCGTGTCGCCGGGCTTGATGTCGCCGCGCTCTTCGGCGCGGCGGATCATCGACAGGGCCGGCCTGTCCTTGACCGAACCGGCCGGATTGTTGCCTTCCAGCTTGCCCAGCACCACGTTGCCACGTTCCTGGCGAGACTGCGCACCGATGCGCTGCAATGCCACCAGGGGCGTGCGGCCGATGGCGTCTTCGATGGTCGGATAAATTTTCATAGCCTCACACTGTGCCATAATTCGCCCCTGCGCTAAGTAGCCCGGGTGGTGAAATTGGTAGACGCAGGGGACTCAAAATCCCCCGCCGCAAGGCGTGCCGGTTCGATTCCGGCCCCGGGCACCAGAGATTACGTAGCCGAAAAAGCAGTCCGCTGCTTTTTCGGCTATTTCTTTTCCGGCCGCTGTCTTCACAGTGTCCGCACACCCCTCCTTCCTGCACCAGCCCTTTTAAGCGGCTGCACTGCAATTCAAGGCCTCCAGCCTGACCAGATCCTGCGTCCTCATGCCTTGGGCGGGATAGCCCCTGCGCGCTTTCACCCGCATACCGCCCAACCTGTGTACAACTTTGGCATCAAGCCACCGCCAAGGCGGAAACGGACTGCAATCAGGCGCATGTCCAGCCCGCCCCGAATCGCCCCCACCGCGGCCTGCCCCCAAGCCTTGCCCAGTGCGCTGAATCCGGCACCCTCCCTCTGAAAACCGGTATCTGCACCATCGCCATGCAGCCAATTTCCGGCGCGGGCACCAGCCCGGTGCGCCCGCTGCAAAGGCCTGGTGATGCCCATGAAAAAAGCCACCCTGGGGTGGCTTTATTTCTCCACAGAACCCTTGAACAACCCTGTGGATATTCAGTGAACAGCAAGTGAACGAGGCGTCCAAGTGCTTGCATTCACTGGCCGCAAGCTAGGCTGCCTGCAAATCAGGCAGCCCCTGAATCCAAGGGAAAACCCTTGAAACCGGGGTCACCTGCCGCGCCGCGCCTCAGGCATCGGAGCGGCGGATCTGGGCGCGGCCCGCCGCCGTGATGTGCCATTGATGGCTGCTGTCCACTTCGACCAGTCCACGCTCGCGCAGCCTCTTGGACAGATGCTCGCGCGCCGCGCTTTCCAGCGACACGGGCTCGCCCATTTCCAGCTTCTTGAGCACTTCGAGTTCATCCACCGTCGGCTCGTACACGGGTGCGTGATATGTGGTTTCGGCCATCGCTACTCCTTCGCTATTCAAAGTCTCATGCCCCGGCACTGCCCAAGGCATGGGTCCCAACATAGCGTTGGCCGGGACGCCGCGCAATCGGTGTCCGCACCTTTTTTCGCGATGTGGGCGATGATGGCACGCTTTGCGGCGGCGTCCCACAGGTGCCAGGGCACTGCCCTGTCCGGGAAACGGGCATCCCGCTCTCTTGCCGCCGCCCTCTGCTCTCCGCTCTTGCCATCTGCTCCAGGGATTCAGGTTTTCATGTTGTACGCCATCACCGCCTTGTTCGCCTTCCAGTTGCTGGGAGAGGCCATCGTCCAGCTCACGGGGCTGCCGCTTCCGGGAGCGCTTATGGGCACGCTGCTGCTGCTGGCGGCGCTGCTGCTGCACGGCCGCCTGCCCGAGTCGCTGGAGAAGGCCGCCGGCGTGCTGCTGCAGAACATGATGCTGCTGTTCATTCCCGTCATTGCAGGCGTGATGCTGGAGTTCGACCGGCTGTCGCGCGAATGGCAGCCCTTCGTGATCGCCTGCGTGGCGGGTGCAGCCATTACCTTCCTGGCCACGGCCTTCACCTTCCGCTGGTGCCTGGAGCGCCAGCGCGCCCGCGAGGCGGCCGCCAGCCAGGGAGACAAGGCATGAACGCGCTCACCACCCACTGGCACAGCGCCTGGCAGTCGCTGTCCGGCAATGCCTCCACCGCCCACCTGCCCTGGCTGGTGCTGACCATGGCCGTCTACCTGGCGGCCATGGCGCTGTACCGCCGAAGCGGCAACCATCCGCTCCTGATTCCCGTGTTCACGGCCGTCGTCGTCATCGTGGGCGTGCTGCTGGCCACGGGCACCTCCTATGCCAGCTACCGCAGCGGCGTCTCGCTGCTGGGACTGCTGATCGGCCCGGCCACCGTCGCGCTGGCAATTCCGCTGTACGCCCAGCGCGAGCGCATCCGCGCGCTGTGGCTGCCCATCAGCGTGGCGCTGGCCGTGGGCTGCGTGGTGGCGTTGCTGTCGGCACTGCTGATCGGCTGGAGCCTGGGAGCGACGGTGCAGACGCTGGTGGCGCTGGCGCCCAAGTCGGCCACCATTCCCATCGCCCTGCCCATGGCCGAGCGCTTTGGCGGGCCGGCCTCGCTGGCGGCCGTGGCCGTGGCCATCACCGGCATTGCGGGCACGATGATGGCGCCGCTGCTGATCCGCTTGGTGCGCAGCGATGACCCGGCCGTGCAGGGTTTTGCCCTGGGACTTACGGCCCACGCCATCGGCACGGCACGCGCGCTGCAGGTGAATCCGACCATGGGCGCCTTCTCGGCCCTGGCCATGGGCCTGAACGGCGTGGCCACGGCCGTGGTCATGCCGCTGTGCCTGGCCGTGCTGCCCTGGTTTTGAGCGCGATTACGGGTTTTCCCCAGAGACACCCCCACAAGCCTGTGGACAAGCGCCGCCAGCAGCAAGGATAAGTCAGTTAAGTGACTGTCATCGTTGAACAATCCAAGGCCTGCTTAATTTTCAGGCAGGCCGGTGCTCCCTGGCGCGCTGCTGCAGCCATGAAGAGAACACGCGCAGGGCGGGCGCGGGCTGGGCATCGGGCGCCAGGGCCGGGGTGACCAGGTAGTAGGCGCGGTTGCCGCGCAGCGGCTGGGGGCAGGCAATGATGAGGTCGCCGCGCGCCAGCTCCTGCTCGATCAGCATGGGCGGCATCAGCGCCACGCCCAGGCCCTGGCTGGCGGCCACGGCCAGCATGGAAAACAGCTCCAGCCGCATGCCGTCCAGCGCGCGCGGCGCGGCCACGCCCATGGCATCGAACCACTGCTGCCAGCCGTAGGGCCGCGTGCTTTGCTGCAGCAGCGGCATCCGGGCCACGATGTCCGCCCCCACAGGCAGCCAGGCCCGGCCCGGCTCGCGCGCCTGGGCCGTGGCCAGCAGTTGCGGGCTGCACACGGGCACCACCTCTTCGTCCATCAGCCATTGCGCCTGCACACCGGGCCAGCGTGCCACCTGCTCGGGCGTGCCTGCATAGAGCGCAGCGTCGAACACGGTATCGGCAAACAGGAAGGGCCGCGTCTGCACATCGATGTGCACGGTGACCTCGGGATGCTCGCGCGCCAGCTGCGGCAGGCGCGGCAGCAGCCAGCGCGTGGCGAAGGTGGGCACGGCCGCCAGGTTGAGCGGGCCTCCCTCGCCCTGGTGGGCCATGATGTCCAGCGTGTCGCGCTCCAGGCCGTGCAGCCAGCGCGAGACCTGCTGGGCGTACTGCGTGCCGGCCTCCGTCAGCAGCACGCCGTGGCGCGTGCGCCGGAACAGCTGCACGCCCAGGAACTCCTCCAGCGCAATGATCTGGCGCGATACCGCGCTTTGCGTGAGCGACAGCTCCTGCGCCGCACGCGTGTAGCTGATGTGGCGGGCGGCCGACTCGAAGCAGGCCAGGGCTTGGGTGGATGGCAGGGCTCTACGCATATCTCATGAATTCAATGCACTTCAGAGCATCACATCATAGGGAATAACCCGCAACAACCCATTCATACATGCGCTTTACGCATTCATGGATGAACAAACATCGTTTGCGCCACGCGCAGGCCCGCTTCTAAGATGCGTCGCAACAACGCTCCATGGTCACAGCCTGCCCGGCTTTGGCATATGGCAGCGACCCGCCCTTGACCTCTTTGTTTTTTGGAGAAACCACGCCATGGCCCGCAACAGCTTCCAATGGGATGACCCCTTCCAGCTCGACCAGCAACTGAGTGAAGACGAGCGCATGATCCGCGACGCGGCCCATGCCTACTGCCAGGAGAAGCTGGCGCCCCGCGTGCTGGAAATGTTCCGCCATGAAAAGACCGACGTGAGCATCTTCCGCGAGATGGGCGAGCTGGGCCTGCTGGGCCCCACCATCCCCACGCAGTACGGCGGCGCGGGCCTGAACTATGTCAGCTACGGCCTGGTGGCGCGCGAGATCGAGCGCGTGGACTCGGGCTACCGCTCCATGGCCAGCGTGCAAAGCTCGCTGGTGATGGTGCCCATCAATGAATTCGGCACCGAAGACCAGAAGAACAGGTACCTGCCCAAGCTGGCCAGCGGCGAGTTCATCGGCTGCTTCGGCCTGACCGAACCCGACCACGGCTCCGACCCCGGCAGCATGTCCAGCCGCGCCTACAAGGTGGACGGCGGCTACCGCCTCAAGGGCAACAAGATGTGGATCACCAACAGCCCCGTGGCCGACGTGTTCGTGGTCTGGGCCAAGGAAGTGACCGAGGACGGCCATGTGGGCGAGATCCGCGGCTTCATCCTGGACAAGGGCATGAAGGGCCTGTCGGCCCCGGCCATCCACGGCAAGGTGGGCCTGCGCGCCTCCATCACGGGCGAGATCGTGATGGACGATGTCTTCGTTCCCGAGGAAAACGCCTTCCCCGAGGTGCGCGGCCTCAAGGGCCCATTCACCTGCCTGAACAGCGCACGCTTCGGCATTGCCTGGGGCGCCCTGGGCGCAGCCGAGTTCTGCTGGCACACGGCGCGCCAGTACACGCTGGACCGCAAGCAGTTCGGCCGCCCCCTGGCCGCCAACCAGCTGGTGCAGAAGAAGCTGGCCGACATGCAGACCGAGATCACCCTGGGCCTGCAGGCCGCGCTGCGCGTGGGCCGTATGAAGGACGAGCACCAGAACGTGATCGAGATCACCTCGCTGATCAAGCGCAACAACTGCGGCAAGTCGCTGGACATTGCCCGCATGGCGCGCGACATGATGGGCGGCAACGGCATCAGCGACGAGTTCGGCGTGGCCCGCCATCTGGTCAACCTGGAAGTGGTCAACACCTACGAAGGCACGCACGATGTGCATGCGCTGATCCTGGGCCGTGCCCAGACCGGCATCGCAGCTTTTGCCAACTGACCCCCTGAGGCGCTTCGCGCCTTCCCCCTTCTCGCTTCGCGGAGGGGGACGACGCCCTCGCCGCGAGGCGGCTCTTGCTCGGCGTCCCTGGCCTGCTCCACGCCCATGTCACACGCTATGGGTGATGGAAGCTCAAGCCCTGAGCTGAACTACCAGCGGCATCGGGCGCGCTCATATTTCTTCCCTCTCATGTCCTCCACATCCTCCGCGCCGGCCGCATTGGCTGGCATCAAGGTGCTTGATCTTTCCCGCGTGCTGGCCGGGCCCTGGTGCACGCAGACACTGGCCGACCTGGGCGCCGATGTGATCAAGGTCGAGCGGCCCGTGGCCGGCGATGACACGCGCCACTGGGGGCCTCCGTTCCTGCCGCGCGACGATGGGCAGGCCACGCAGGAGGCCAGTTATTTCACGGCCTGCAACCGCAACAAGCGCTCGGTCACCATCGACATGTCCACCCCCGATGGGCAGCAGCTGATTCGCCAGATGGCGGCCGGGGCCGATGTGCTGGTGGAGAACTTCAAGGTCGGTGGCCTGGCCCAGTACGGGCTGGACTACGAAAGCCTCAAGGCGCTCAACCCGCGCCTGATCTATTGCTCGGTCACGGGTTTCGGCCAGACCGGCCCGTATGCCGAGCGCGCGGGCTACGACCTCATGGTGCAGGCCATGTGCGGGCTGATGAGCATCACCGGCCATGCCGACGAGGCGCCCGGAGGCGGCCCGCTCAAGGTGGGCGTGGCCGTGATCGACGTGTTCACGGGCCTGTATGCCAGCAATGCCATCCTGGCCGCGCTGCATGCGCGCCAGGCCTCGGGCCGGGGCCAGTACATCGACATGGCCCTGCTCGACGTGGGCATGGCCGTGCTGGCCAACCAGGCCGCCGGCTTTCTGGCCACGGGCGAATCGCCGGGCCGCGCCGGCAACATCCACCCCAGCCTGGCGCCCTACCAGGACTTCGCCACGGCCAACGGCAACGTGCTGCTGGCCATTGGCAACGACGGCCAGTTCGCGCGCTTTTGCGCCGCCGTCGGCGAAGCCGGCTGGGCGCAGGACGAGCGCTTTGCCACCAACACCGCGCGCGTGCGCAATCGCCAGGCGCTGCTGGAGCGGATGGTGCCCCTCATGAAGACACGCGGCACGGCCGAATGGATTGCGCTGCTGGAAGACAAGGCCGTGCCCTGCGGCCCCATCAACACCATCGCCCAGGCCTTCAACGACCCGCAGGTGCGCGCACGCGGCATACGCGTCGAGCTGCCGCGCGCGGCCGGCGACGGCATCTCGCGCATCGCCGGCGTGGCCAGCCCCATGCGGCTGAGCGACACCCCGCCCGTGCTGCGCAGCGCACCGCCCTCCCTGGGCCAGCACACCGATGAAGTACTGGGCGAGCTGGGCATTGCGCCCATGGCCATCCAGGCGCTGCGCTCGCGCGGCGTGGTCTGATCGCCTGCGCCAGGCAACACCGCCTCCTCCAAATCTTTTTCCTCAAGCACCGCCATACGAATGTCTTAAAAAATCCCAGCCTTCCCACCCGTCGGTGCCTCACAACAAACGCTCACAACATCCATTCAAGGAGACAACACCATGACTCACACCACTCGCATCGCGCTCGCCGGCATCCTCGGCGCCCTCGCGCTGTCGGGCGCAGC
This sequence comes from Delftia sp. 11MD, assembly GCF_050907895.1. Taxonomy (NCBI): domain Bacteria; kingdom Pseudomonadati; phylum Pseudomonadota; class Betaproteobacteria; order Burkholderiales; family Comamonadaceae; genus Delftia; species Delftia sp. 11MD. The sequence continues at coordinate 4,915,489 of NZ_CP194333.1, forward strand.
CCATGCCCAGGGCTACCCTGCCAAACCCATCAAGCTGCTCGTGCCCTTCGCGGCCGGCGGCACCACCGACCTGATCGCGCGCATCGTGGCCGAGCCGCTGGGCCGCGCCCTGGGCCAGCCCGTGGTGGTCGAGAACAAGGGCGGCGGCGGCGGCAGCATCGGCGCGGCCGAGACGGCGCGCTCCCAGCCCGACGGCTACAGCCTGGGCATTGCCACCGTGTCCACCACGGCCACCAACCCGGCGATCAACCCCAAGATCCCGTACAACGTGCTGACCGACTTCACGCCCATCGTGAACATCGCGGCCACGCCCAACATCATTGCGGCCCACCCCAAGTTCGCGGGCAAGAACTACCAGGAGTTCCTGGCCGAGGTGAAGAAGAACCCCGGCAAGTACTCCTACGCCTCGCCCGGCAACGGCAGCATCACCCATCTGATGATGGAGATGTTCAAGCTGTCCACGGGCACCGACATCACCCACGTGCCCTACCGTGGCAGCGGCCCCGCGCTGAACGACGCCGTGGCCGGCCAGGTTCCGCTGATCTTCGACAACCTGCCCTCCGCCCTGGGCTTCGTCAAGGAAAAGCGCCTGGTGCCCATCGTGGTGGCCGCGCCCCAGCGCCTGGCAGCGCTGCCCGATGTGCCCACCTTCAAGGAAGTGGGCCTGGCCCCCGTCAACCGCATGGCCTACTACGGCATCGTCGGCCCCAAGAACCTGCCGCGCGACATCGTGGACAAGGTCAATGCCGCCACGCGCAAGGTGCTGCAGGACCCCGCCATCAAGAAGCGCATCGAGGAAACCGGCTCGCTGATCGTGGCCGACACGCCCGAGCATTTCTTTGAAGAGATCAAGGCCGAACTGGCGGTCTACAAGGACGTGGTGCAAAAGCAGAACCTGACGATGGATTGAGCCTGCGCGTCACCCACTGACCATCCCCGCCACGGCGGGGATTTTTTTCAGGCTTCGCCAGCGGCAGGCGACAGCAACGCCTCGCACACCTCGCACAGGCGCTCAGCCAGACGCCGGCCCGGCGCAGACAACTGGGCCCGCACGTGCAGTGCCACTTCCACATCAGGCACGGGGGCGAAGCCGGCCATGCCGTCGAGCAGGCGGTGGCCGGGCCCGACCAGCCGGCGCGGCAGCAGGCTGATGCCCAGGCCCTGCTCCACGGCGGCTTCCAGGCTGGCCAGGCTGGCGCTCACATAGGCCAGGCGCCAGCGCCGGCCTGCGGCATCCAGCGCATGCGTCATCTCGCTGCGGTACAGGCCGCCCTGTGGAAACACCACCAAAGGCAAGGGATCCATCCCGTGGCAGGGATGCCGCGCACTGTCTATCCAGGCCAGCGGTTCAGGCCAGCGCGCCATGCCGGGCGTGCTGCCGCTGCGCTGCTTGACGATGGCCAGGTCCAGCTCGCCGGACTGGAACTGCTGCCATATCGCCTGCGACAGCCCGCTGCTCAGCTCCAGCCGCAACTGCGGCTGGCTGCGTGCCAGCGCCGCAAAGGCGGGCATCACGGCGCCGGCCGCAAAGTCTTCGGGAACGCCGATGCGCAGCACGGCCTCGGTGGCGCCAGCCAGCTGCTCCACGGCCTCGTCCATGAGCGCGAGGATGCGTTGCGCATAGGCCAGCAGGCGCTCTCCTTCCAGCGTGCATTCCACATGGCGCCCGCTGCGGTCCAGCAGCGTGCAGCCCATTTGCTCCTCCAGCCTGCGGATCTGCTGGCTGACCGTGGACTGGGTCAGGTGCACGCCCTGCGCCGCGCGCGTGAAGCTGCCGGTTTCGGCCACGGCGCAGAAGCTGCGCAGCAGGGTGGGGTCTATGGAAGAGGGCTGCATGGGGCTTGGGCGAATTTCAGTGGCTTTGTCACTGCCTGGCATTTGATCATTTAATTTTCCAATTGATGGCCCCCGTCCTAGACTGCGGCCTCAGCTCCCGATTGCCCAGCTATCCCCATGCAAGAACAAGAACACATCCGCCTGCTGCGCCATGCCGTGCAGCTGGCGCACGACAACCGCCTGCGGGGCGGCCGGCCCTTCGGCGCCCTGCTCGCGCGCGAGGGGCAGATCCTGTCCACGGGCGTCAACGAGATCGTGCAAAGCCATGACCCCAGCGCCCACGCAGAAATGCAGGCGCTGCGCGCGGGCACGCGCGCCCAGGCCAACGCCAGCCTGGCCGGCTGCACCATCTACGCCAGCGGCCACCCTTGCCCCATGTGCCTGGCGGCGCTGGTGATGGCCGGGGCCGAGCAGGTCTTCTTCGCCTTCGACAACGCGGATGCACAGCCGTATGGCCTGTCCAGCGAGGGCGCCTACCAGCGGCTGCGCATGCCGCTGCAGCCGCCACCGCTGCCCCTGAGGCGGCTGGACACGGGCATCACGGCGGCCCAGCTGTACGGCAACGCCCCCTGGGCCTGAAGCCATGTCGTCCATTGCGCCTGCGCACACCGAGACCCCTGCCGCGGCACACGCCATTCCAACGGCGCTGTGGCTGGCCACCGTCGTGCTGGTCACGCTGAACCTGCGCCCGTTTCTCACGGCCATCGGCCCGCTGGGACCGCAGATCCAGTCCGCCACCGGCATGGATCTGTCCACGCTGTCCTGGCTGACCCTGCTGCCCATGGCGTTGATGGGCCTGGGCGCCTGGCTGGCCCCGGCCGCGCTTCAGCGCCTGGGTCCGCGCCGCGCCGTGGTCGGGTCCTTGGCGGTGATTGCGCTGGGCTGCGCGCTGCGCGTGGCGGGCTCCAGTGCGGCCACCCTGCTGGCCACGGCCGCGCTGTGCGGCGCTGGCGTGGCCCTGGTGCAAGGCGTGCTGCCGGGCCTGATCAAGCGCCAGTCGCCCGCACGCATGGCGCAGATGATGGGGCTGTACTCGGCCGCGCTCATGGGCGGCGGCGCCCTGGGCGCCCAGATTTCGCCGCTGGCCGTGCAATGGGGACTGGACTGGCGCCTTGCGCTGGCGCTGTGGACTGCGCCCGCCCTGCTGGCATTGGCGCTGGCGCGGCATGCGCTGCGTGCGTTGCCGGCTCCGGCGCCCATGGCAGGGGCCAACGCCACGCAAGACACCGACTGGCTGCGCCGGCGCCCGCGCACCTGGATGCTGATGGCCTGCTTCGGCCTCATCAACGGCGGCTATGCGGCCATGGTGGCCTGGCTTGCACCCTTCTACCAGACGCACGGCTGGAGCCCCGCGCAAAGCGGCGGCCTGGTCGCCCTGCTGTCGGTGGCACAGGCCGGCGCCGCGCTGGGACTGCCCGTGCTGGCCGCGCGCCATGCCGACCGGCGGCCATGGCTGGGGTTCACGCTGCTGTGCCAGATCATCGGTCTGGCCGCGCTGGCCTGGTGGCCTGATGCGGCGCCGCTGCTCAACATCGTCATCCTCGGCATCGGCCTGGGTGGCTGCTTCGCGCTGATGATGGTGGTGGCGCTCGACCATCTTCCCCACCCCACGCAGGCCGGGGCGCTCAATGCGCTGATGCAGGGCGGCGGCTTTCTGATTGCGGCGCTGGCGCCCTATGTGATCGCCCGGCTGCACCAGTTCACGGGCGGATTCGGCGCCGGCTGGCTGGCACAGATGGCCGCCGTGCTCGTGGTCTGCGTACTGGTGTCCCGCCTGGCACCGCAGCGCTACGCCCAGGCCATGCGGGCACCCGGCGGCTGACCCGCTTCAGTGCGCCGTTGCCTGGAAGCCGGCAGACCAGCGCACGAAGGCCCAGACGCACCAGGCCAGGCCCAGCGCCACCAGGCCGCCGCCGATCCAGCCGATGTTCTGCATGCCCGCATGCATGCTGACCTGACTGCCCAGCAACGCGCCGCCGCCAATGCCGATGTTGAAGATGCCCGAGAACATGGACATGCCCACATCGGTGGCGTCGGCTGCCAGCTTGAGCACCTGGGACTGCATGGCCAGGGCGAAGCAGATCATGGCGACACCCCAGACCGAGCTCATCACATAGAGCGAGGCCTCATGGCCCGAGGCCGGCACCAGCATCAGCAGGCTGGCCGACAGCACGCCAATGGCGGCCAGCAGAAAGCCGCGCGGATGGCGCAGGCCCCACCAGCTGAACATCACGCTGCCCACGATGCCCATGCCGCCGTACAGCAGCAGCACGGCCGTGGTCACCTTGCCCTCGAAGCCCGCGATGTCCTGCACGAAGGGCTCGATATAGCTGTAGGCCGTGAACTGCCCGGTGATCACGACCACCAGCAGGATGTAGATGGACAGCAGCGCCGGACGGCGCAGCAGCATGGGCACGCTGGCCAGGTTGCCCGCGTTCTCGCTGGGCAGACGCGGCAGCAGCCGGGCCAGGGCCACCATGACGATGGCGGCCACCCCGCCCACGGCCAGGAACGTCGTGCGCCAGCCCAGCCATTCGCCCACGATCCGGCCCAGCGGAATGCCCAGCACCATGGCCATGGAGGTGCCGGTGGCCAGCAGGCTCAGCGCCACGGCCTTCCTTCCGGGCGGCGCCACGCGCACGGCCAGCGAGGCCGTGATGGACCAGAACACCGCATGCGACAGCGCGATGCCGATGCGGCTGACCATGAGCGAGGCAAAGCTCCAGGCCACGCCCGACAGCACATGGCTGGCCACGAACAGCGCGAACACGCCCATCAGCAGCTTGCGCCGCTCCACATTGCGCGTGAGCAGCATGAAGGGCAGCGAGGCCAGGGCCACGATCCAGGCGTAGATGGTCAGCATCAGCCCGACCTGCTCGGTGGGCATGCCAAAGCTCGCGCCAATGCTGCTGAGCAGGCCCACGGGCACGAACTCGGTGGTATTGAAGACGAAGGCGCCCAGCGCCAGCGCGATCACGCTGAGCCAGGCCTGGGCGGCCGTGGGTGTGGATGACGCGGAAACGGAGCCGGCCGCAGCGGAAACGGAAGGGGGCATGGGGAACGTGGGGCCTTTTTTGTTGCAGCGCAATATTGTGCTGCGCCATGCGACCGCCTGATGTCAGCTGCCGCGCAGGCCCCAGTGCCGCCAGGGAGACTCAGGCGGGCGGCAGGTGGCAGACGGCCTCGATGTTGTGGCCGTCGGGGTCGAGCACGAAGGCTGCGTAATAGTCGTCGTGGTAGTGCGGTCGCAGGCCGGGCTCGCCATTGCAGCGCCCGCCTGCGGCCAGGGCGGCCGCGTGGAAATCATCGACCATGTTGCGGTTGTCCACGCGAAAGGCCACATGGATGGGCGGCTGGTTGGGCTCGCCGCCGGTGATCCAGAAATCAGGCTTGGGCGGCTCGCCAAAGCCGGCCGTGTCGCCGTGGCCGGTGAGCTCGGCGGACAGCTCCATCAGGATCTCGTAGCCCAGGGGAGCCAGCGCCCGCGCATAAAACTCCCGGCTGCGGTCGAAGTCCGATACGAGGATTCCCGTGTGGTCGATCATGGCGGCGCTCCTGCCTGTTCGTGACAGGCACCAGCATGCCATGGAGGCCGCCTGCGCACCAGCCGGGAGCCCCCGGTGCTCAGTAAGCGACGGTAAAGCGCTCGCGCAGGTGCAGGCCCTTGTCCAGCGCATCGACCAGGGCCACGGCCAGATCGGCGGCGGAGATGGTGCCGGGCTGGCCGTCGGCCTGCATCAACGGCTCATCCTTGCCCGTGCGGTACTGGCCCGTGCGCTCGCCATGGTCACCCAGGTGCAGGGCAATCGGCGGGCTCAGCATCGTCCATTCCAGGCCCTGCTCCTTTTGCAGATCGTTGAGGGCATCGCGCGCAGCCGAGGCGCCGGGCTTGATGGCGGCCGGGAACTCGGGCGTGTCCACCAGTTGCCTGCCGGGCGCGATGTAGAGGCTGCCCGCACCGCCCACCACCAGATAGCGCTTGACGCCAGCCGCCTTCGTGCCCGCCACGATGGCGCGCGAGCCGCGCATGAAATCCTCATAGATGTCGGGATTGCCCCAGCCCGCGTTGTAGGCGCTGACCACGGCGTCCGCGCCTGCCACGGCCCGCTGCACGGCGGCGGCATCCAGCACATCGGCCTGCACGGCGTGCAGATGCGGCTGGGCCGCCAGCCTGGCGGGGTCGCGCACCAGGGCCACGACCTCGTGGCCGCGCTGCAGCAGCTCCTTCAATACCGCCGAACCCACAAAGCCGGTTGCGCCAATGAGTGCCACTTTCATCTTCATTCCTTTGCGGCGCCTGGGCGCCTGTTCACGATGGCATTGAGATTACGCCGTTCACAATCGCTGCGGAAGACGGCAGTCTTCACCAACAGCTTGAAGCACCACTTCACAATACAGCCCATGGACGACTACAAACGCATGGCCGTTTTCGCCGCCGTGGTGCAGCACGGATCGATGAGCGCCGCCGCGCGCGCCCTGGGCATGAGCCCCTCGGCCGTGAGCCAGCAGGTGCGCCAGCTCGAGCGCGACGGCGGCGTCACCCTGCTGCACCGCTCCACCCGGCAGATCGCCCTCACCGACACGGGCGAGCGCTACTACCAGCAGTGCGCCGCCATGGCACAGGCCGCCAGCCAGGCGCGGGCCGAACTGGCCGCTGCGCGCGACGAGCCCGGCGGCGAACTGCGCCTGTCGGCCACCGTGGGCTTTGCGCGCCACATCGCGCCGGCCCTGGGCAGCTGGCTGGCCCGGCATCCGGCACTGCGCCTGCACCTGGATGTGGACGATGCTCCCATCGACCTCATCCAAAGCCGCATCGACCTGGCGCTGCGCTTTGGCCGGCTGGCCGACTCGGGCTGGGCGGCCCGGCGCCTGGGCGCCATGCGCAACTGGCTGTGCGCCTCGCCCGCATGGATACAGGAGCACGGCGGCGGCGCGGCCTGGCGCCACCCGGCACCGCTGGCCAGCGCGCGCTGGCTGGGCCTTGCGCGCGAAGGCCAGGGCCAGGCCCTGCGGGCCGAGGCACGCCACCCGGCCACGGGCGAGACCTACAGCCTGCAGGTGCAGCCCCATGTGGCCAGCAACAACCAACTGTCCCTCCAGCAGATGTGCGAGGCCGGCCTGGGCCTGGCCCTGCTGGGCAGCATGGACGTTGCCGACGCGGTGGCCGAAGGACGCCTGGTGCGCCTGCTGCCCGACTGGGACTTCGGCGGCCTGGACATCTGGGCCGTCACCCCCCAGCGCCAGGCCCAGCCCGCCAAGGTGCGCCAGGCCATTGCCGCGCTGCAGGCCTATCTGGCGCAGTTGCCCGGCGTGGTCGATGCGCCGGCGCAGGCCCCGGCCGAGGTCCCGGGCCGATAAAAAAAGCCCGCACAAGGCGGGCATGAAAACGAAGGGAGGACAGGCTCTCAGTCGAGGGCCGTCTTCTGGCCGTTCTTGAACACGCTCAGCGTGTACGAAGGGTTCTTCATCTCGCCGTTCTTCTCGAAAGCGATCTTGGAGGTCACGCCCGAGTAGTCGGCCTTCTGCAGGAAGGGGATGTAGACCTTGGGGTCCCAGGAGTTGGCGCGCTTCATGGCGTCGGCCAGCATCATGGTGGCGTCGTAGAAGTACGGGCTGTAGACCTGGAACTGGCCGGGGTACTTGGCGTCGTAGCGCTTCTTCCATTCCGTGCCGCCAGGCATCTTGGCCAGCGAGGCGCCGCCGTCGGCGCAGATCACGTTGTCCAGCGGCTTGGCGCCGGCGGCCACCTTGGCCAGCTCGGGCACGCACAGGCCGTCGCCGCCGAAGTACTTGGCATCGTTCATGCCCAGCTGGGCCATCTGGCGCAGCATGGGGCCGGCCTGGCCATACATGCCGCCGTAGAAGATGCCTTCGGGCTTCTTGGCCTTGATCGAGGTCAGGATGGCCATGAAGTCCGTTGCCTTGTCGTTCGTGAACTCCGAGGCCACGACCTTCACGCCCAGCTTTTCCGCATCCTTCTTGAACACATTGGCCAGGCCCTGGCCGTAGGCCGTGCGGTCATCGATGATGGCCACGGTCTTGAGCTTGAGCGTTTCGGCCGCGTACTTGGCCAGCGCCGCGCCCAGCGCGTTGTCATTGGCAATCACGCGGTAGGTGGTGTTCCAGCCGGGCTTGGTCAGGTCGGGGTTGGTGGCCGCGCCCGTGATCATGGGAATGCCGCAGTCCTGGAAGACCTTGGACGAGGGAATGGCCACGCCCGAGTTGAGGAAGGCCACGGCGCCGGCGACCTTGTCGTCGCACAGCTTCTGCGAAGCGGCCGTGCCCTGCTTGGGATCGGCCACATCGTCTTCGGCCACCAGCTGGAACTTGACCTTCTTGCCGGCGATCTCCATGCCCTTGGCATTGAGGTCGTCAATGGCCATGCGCACGCCGTTCTCGTTGTCCTTGCCGAAATTGGCCTGGGGTCCGGACACGGGGCCGATGTGGCCGATGCGGATCACCTGCTCCTGGGCCATGGCCACGCCACCCATGCCGGCCACGACGGCCGCAATACACAACTTCCGGGACATCTTCATCGCGCACTCCTCAGTTGAAACAGGCCGTCACGTTATTCCCGTCATCGCGGCTTGGCAATGGCGCGTCACGCCGCGTGACGGGACCGCGACACTCGGCCCCAACTCAGTGTTTACGAGAATCCATCCCCAACCAAAGCTGTGCTGGGAGGCTGGCCGGCTCACGCCGCGCGCGCCTGGCCCAGTGCCTGTACCTGCGCCAGCTGGTCCAGCGCCGCCAGGCAGGCATGCGCCACTTCCACGCCCTTCTTCACGAAGTGGGCACGGAAGAACTCCACATGGTCGCCATGTTCGTGGAAATCGCGCGGCGTGAGCACGGCCGAGAACACCGGCACTTCGGTATCGAGCTGCACGCGCATCAGGCCGTCGATCACGGCCGAGGACACGAACTCGTGGCGATAGATGCCGCCGTTGACCACCAGCGCGCAGGCGATGACCGCGTCGAAACGGCCGCTGTCGGCCAGCTTCTTGGCCAGCAGCGGGATCTCGAAGGCGCCGGGCACGTTGAAGTGGCTGATGTTCTGCGCGGCCACTCCCTGGGCCTGCAGCTCGGCCGCCATGGAGTCGCGCGCCTGATGCACGACATCGGTATGCCAGCTCGCGCAGATCACGGCCACGCGGCTGCGGCCCGCGACGGCCTTCCACGGCGTGCCCGAGGCCGTGCCGTGTGCGGAGAAGTTCAAGGAGACAGGAGTCTGATTCATGGTGCTCTTTCGAGATGAGACAAATGAATCAGGGCGCGCGCCATGGCGCCGCATGGCACGGCACAGCCCATGGGACAACCATGGGCATGGCGCCTGCCATGCAGGTGCTGCGCGATCTCTTTCATCCGGACTGTGACCGTCGGCTCTGGCATCTCACCAGATCTGCTGACCCCGGCCGGCCTTGCGGCTAGCCGGGCGCTCGCGGGCTGCTGGACACATGCCGAAAGACAGATCCAGATACCGCCGGTGGGGAATTTCACCCCGCCCTGAGAACGCTGCTTTGCGGCGCACGGACTGCGCGCCGCCAAAGACAGCGGCCATTCTAGTCCCGCGCAGATGCCATTGCGGCGATCGGGGCGACCGCAGCCATTGCGCGCTGTGCCTGCGGATTTCATCTGGAAGCACCTACAGCACATGGACCAATTGCTATCAAAATAGAAGTCCCGCTGTCGCCGTCGTTGCCTCGTCAGGACGATCCAGGTCAACCATTGAGGCCTGTCAAACGTCATATGAAGAGATCCAGACAGGAAACACGTCTTTGCCCGGACACCACACCATGACCCGAACCAACGCCTCCCCCACGCAGCAGCGCCCGCAGCCTGGCCTGCGCCCCCTGCGCCTGCTGGCCGGCCTTGGCCTTGCAGCCCTGGTCACCGCCTGCGCCGTGCCGCCCGATGGCTATTCGGACATGGGCTCCGGCTACCCCATCCGTCGGGCGGCGTCGTCTACCCCTCGTATCCCACGCAGCCCGCCTATCCGGACAACGGCTGGTACGAGCGCCAGCGCCTGCAGCGCGAACGTGAGCGCCTGCAATACGAACGCGAGCGCATCCAGCAGGAACGCAACCGCGATGCCTGGCGTGACCGCCAACAACGTGAGCGTGAAATGCGCGAGCGCGACCGGGACCGTGACCGCCAGGCCCAGGACCGCGACCGCCAGTTGCGCGAGCGCATGCAGGAGCAGCAGCGCCGCGAAGCCGAGCGCCAGCAGCGGGAGCGCGAACGCGACCAGGGCCAGCAGCAGCGCGAGCGCGAACGCCAGCAACGGGACCGGGAGCAGCAGCAGCGTGACCGCGAGCAGCAGCAACGCGCCATCGAGCGCATGCAGCGCGAAAGCCAGGGCGGTGGCAACCCCTACCCCACCCAGGATCCGCGCCACTGGCGCTGAACGGCTGACCGGCGGCATTTCCAGCCCCTGGGCGCCGCACCATAATCGGCAATACACCACATCCTTGTGCCGCTTGTGATGGGAAAGGAAACCGCCATGCACCGCACCCAAGACCTTGGCCACACCGGCCGCCGTTCATCGGCGGCCGCGCGCTGGGCGCTGGCGGCGCTTGTACAGATGTTTGTACCGCTGGTGCTGGCGCTCACTGCAGGCCCGGCCTCGGCCCAGGTCATCCGCTGCACGGACGCCAAGACCGGCCGCGTCACCTACACCAACAGCAGTTGCAAGGACGGCGAAAACCGCGTGCAGGTGCAGGAAGCCCCCAGCCCCGAAGAGCTGGAGCGCGAGCGCGCGCAGTCCGCCGCCGCCATAGAGCGCAAGAACCAGCAACTGGCCCGCGAAGAGGCCGAGCGCCGCACGCGTGCCCAGCAGCAAGAGCGCGAGGCACGCAGCCGGCGCGAGCGCGAGAACTCGGCCCAGCGCGACGGCGGCGACTCCCCGGCCTGCCAGCAGGCGCGCCGCCGCCTGGACACCATCCTGGCCGAGGCCAATCCCGATCCCGCCACCTGGGGCCCGCGCAGCCAGGCCGCCCAGCAGCAGATGGAGATGGCCTGCCTGGGCCCCAAGGCCTATGAACAGCTGCAGCAATCGCGCGCATTGCAGCCCAACGCCATCAACCGGCCGTGGATCGTCGGGCGCCCCGTGCCGCCGCAGCCGCTGCCGCCTTCGGCCCCTATCTCGCACTGCAACGTGTTCCGCTGCTACGACACCAACGGCGGCATCCACCCGCGCTGATTCAGGCGCGCAGCCCCTGCTCCACGGTCGGGTAGCGCAATCTCAGGCCCAGCTCCTCCTTCAGGCGCTGGTTGCGCAGGCGGCGTGACTCCCCCATGAAGCTCAGCAGGCTGGCAGGCAGCTCGCGCTGCGCCTGCTCGCGCGTGATGCGTGCGGGGCGCGGCAGTCCATAGAGATCGGCCGCAAGGTCGAAGTAGTCGCCCATGCGCAGCTGCGTATCGTCGCTGGCGTGGTAGATGCGCTGCGGCCGGCCGAGCCACAGCGCCCGCACGCAGGCGCGGGCCAGGTCGTCGGCATGGATGTGGTTGGTATAGACATCCTCTGCGGCGCACAGCAGGGGGGTCCCTCGCAGCAGGCGCCCGCGCGGCGTGCCGTTTTCCCGGTCCGGCGCATAGATGCCCGGGATGCGCAGAATGCTGGCGCGCAGGCCGCCGCGCCCGGCAAAGCGCACGGCTCGCTCGGCGTTCACGCGGCGCTGGGCACGCGCCGTGGCCGGTGCGGGCGGGCGGCTTTCGTCGATCCAGGCGCCCTCGCAGTTGCCATAGACGCCGGAGGTCGAGCCATAGACCAGGCTGGCCGGCCGGCCGCGAAGGCGCAGCACGCGCAGCAAAGCCGTGGTGCGCGGGTCCAGCCACCAGCCATCTTCGCCGGCAGGCGGATTGGGCGGCGGCGCCAAATGGACGACGCGCGTGGCCAGGCCGGCCAGACGGCGCAGCGTGGCAGGCGCGTCCAGATCGCCCAGCAGCGGCGTGATGCCGCGCCCGCGCAGATCCTGCAGGCGCTCGGCGCCACGCGTCAGGGCCAGCACGCGCGGGCCCCGTCGTGCGGCACCCGAACGGGCGACGGGCGCGCCCGCCAATGCACCAGCCACGCGCAGCCCCACGTCGCCGCAGCCGACGATGAGCACGCGTTCGCGTCGAAAGCGCGCCGGCAGCGCGCCCAATGGGTTTTGGTTTGAGGGCAAAATCCTGGCCTGTTGCGAGGGCGGCCACCCGCGCGCCGCCGGTCGCGGCAGCGGCATGTCCGTCCGGGAAAGAAGATCGCCGGCGCGCTCCACACGCCGCCAGCGCCCCCGAGGATACCGAGAACATGACCGAGATAGCCAACGCTTCCCACGAAATCACCGTACAGCCCAGCGGCCGCGCCTTCGCCACGCAGGGCAGCGAGACCATCCTGGCCGCCGCCATCCGCTGCGGCGTGGGCCTGCCCTATGGCTGCAAGGACGGTGCCTGCGGCTCCTGCAAGTGCAAGAAGCTGCTCGGCGAGGTCACCCATGGCGCCCACTCGGAAAAAGCGTTGACCGCCCAGGAAGAGGCCGACGGCTATGTGCTGACCTGCTGCGCCACGCCCAGCACCTCGGTGGTGCTGGAGTCGCGCCAGGTGACCGATGCCAGCGCCTTCCCGATCAAGAAGATGCCCGTGCGCGTGGCCACGCTGGAGAAGAAGTCGCACGACGTGATGCAGGTGCGCCTGCAGCTGCCCGCTGCAGACAAGTTCCGCTACCACGCAGGCCAGTACGTGGAATTCATCCTGCGCGACGGCGCCCGCCGCGCCTACTCCATGGCCACGGCCCCCCATGTGCAGGACACGGCACCGGGGCTGGAGCTGCACATCCGCCACATGCCGGGCGGCAAGTTCACCGACCACGTGTTCGGCGCCATGAAGGAAAAGGAAATCCTGCGCGTGGAGGGCCCGTTCGGCAGCTTCTTCCTGCGCGAGGACAGCGACAAGCCCCTCATCTTCCTGGCTTCGGGAACGGGCTTCGCCCCCATCAAGGCGCTGCTGGAGCACATCCGCCACAAGGGCATCACCCGCTCCGTCACCCTGTACTGGGGAGGACGCCGGCCCGAGGACCTCTACCTCGACGCCTGGGTGCGCGAGCAGGCCGAGGCCATGCCCCAGCTGTGCTATGTGCCCGTGGTCTCCGACGCGCTGCCGGAAGACGGCTGGACCGGCCGCACGGGCTTCGTGCACCAGGCCGTGCTGGACGACTTTGCCAACTTGTCTGGCCATCAGGTCTATGCCTGCGGTGCGCCCATCGTGGTCGATTCGGCACGCCATGCCTATGTGGAGCAACGCGGCCTGCCGGCGGAAGAGTTCTACGCGGACGCGTTCACCTCCGAGGCCGACAAGGCTTCCTGAGTGCGCAGAAGGTGGCACGGATCAAGCAATACGCAGAAAAACTGCTTCCCATACCTGCGCGCAGCCAGGTGTCGCAATTTTTTTGCACAATAGCGCCCCTATGAACCGTAGAAACAGCCTTCTCTCGGTCATGGCGGCCGCTGCTGCCCTGGCCTCCCCGCTTGCCCTGGCGCAAGAGCCCATCCGCCTGATCGTGCCCTATGCGCCCGGCGGTCCGCTGGACATCACCGCGCGCGCGCTGGCCGAGCGGGTGCGTGACTCCCTGGGAGTGGTGATCATCGACAACAAGGCCGGCGCCGGCGGCAACATCGGCGCCGACGCCATTGCCCGCGCCACGCCGGACGGCATGACCATCGGCCTGGCCGCCACGGCCACCCATGCCGTCAATCCCTGGCTGTACACCAAGATGCCCTACGACGCGGGCAAGGACTTCGCGGGCATCACCCAGATGGTGCGCGTGCCCAACGTGCTGGTGATGAATGCGGCCCGTGCCGAGCAGCTCAAGATCCACAGCGTGGCCGACCTGATCGCCTACGCCAAGTCCCACCCCGGCAAGCTCAACTACGGCAGCGGCGGCAACGGCAGCGCAGGCCACCTGGCCGGCGAAATGCTCAAGCAAAAAGCCGGCATCTTCGCCCTGCACGTGCCCTACCGTGGCGCCAACCCGGCCCAGCTGGCCCTGCTGTCGGGCGAGGTGGACTTCAACATCGACAACCTGGCTGCCGCTGCGCCCAATATCCGCTCGGGCAAGCTCAAGGCGCTGGCCGTGACCTCGCTGAACCCCACCACGCTGCTGCCCGGCGTGCCCGCGCTGTCCAAGACCTTCCCCGGCTTTGCCATCGATACCTGGTGGGGCCTGGTCGCCCCGGCCGGCACGCCCAAGCCCGTGCTGGACAAGCTGAGCCGGGCCTTTGCCGACGCACTGGCCGCGCCCGAGACCAAGACCCGCTTCGAGACCCTGATGGCCGAGCCCGTGTCCTCCACGCCCGCCGAGTTCGACAGGTTCATGGCGGCCGAGCGCGCCAAGTACCAGGCCATCGTCAAGGCCTCCGGAGCGAAGGTGGACTGAGCCGATCCATCGCGTCCCGCCTGGCAAAAAGCCGCAGCCGCCCTCAGGGCGCTGCGGCTTTTTCATTCAGGCCACTGTCGGGATTCAGGCTTGCCGGAGATGCCAGCCAGGCTTGTGCGCCAGGCAGATGCCCTGCCCCGCCACGGCCTGCAGCTGCGCGGGCGTGACGCGCTCAGGCGCGATCTCGGCCAGCGGCACGAGCACGAAGGCGCGCTCGTGCATGCGCGGGTGCGGCACGCTCAGGCGCGGCAGTGCGATGCGCTCGTCGCCCCACAGCTCGATGTCCAGGTCCAGCGTGCGCGGCGCATTGCGGTAGGGGCGCTCGCGCCCGGCCGCCAGTTCGATGGCCTGCAGCGCATCGAGCAGCGCCAGCGGCTGCAGCGTGGTGCGCACAGCGGCCACGGCGTTCAGATAGTCGGGACCGCTGGAATCGATGGGCGCCGTGCTGTAGAGCGAGGAGACGGCCAGCAGGCGCGTGCCCGTCAGGCCGCCGATGGCCTTCAAGGCCTGGCCCAGGGCCTGGCCGCAGTCACCGAGGTTGGCGCCCAGGCCGATGGCGACCCAGTGGCCTGGCTCATTCATCGCAGCCCATGCCGCCATCGCCCCCGCCCTGGGGCTTGCGGCGGCGGCGCCGCCGCTTCTTGGGCGCTGCAGCCTCCTCGCCGCCAGCCTGTGCCGGTGCGGGATCCTCAGGCTGCACGCCTTCCGCCAGGTTCACGCCATCGCGCGGCTGGCGGACCTTGGGCACGCGGTGCACCTTGGGTTCGGCGCTGCGCTGGCGGGCGCGCTGCTCGTCGCGCGCCTGGGCGATCAGGTCGTCGCGGCGCGCGTCGTCGGCATTCTGGAACTCCTGCCACCAGCTGGCCAGGCTTTCCTCGACCTCGCCGATGTCGGCGCGCAGCCGCATGAAATCGAAACCCGCGCGAAAGCGCGGCTGGGCCACCAGGCTGAACGGCGTGGCGCCCGTGCGCTTGTCGAAGCGCGGCTGCATGACCCAGATCTCGCGCATGTCGGCGGCCAGCTTGCCGCGGCCCGAGACATCGCCGATGCGCTGGTCGAACACTTCGTCGATGGATTCCTGCAGCGCGGGAAACGGGTGCTGGCGCTGGTTCAGGCGGCGCTCCCAGCCGGTCTTCACGTCATGCCACAGCACGCAGGCCAGCAGGAAGCTGGGCGCCACGGGCTTGCCTTCCTCGACACGGCGATCGGTATCGGTCAGAGCGGCCTGCACGAAGGGCTGCTCGGCACGCTCGACCACCACATCCAGCAGCGAGTAGATGCCGCGCGCCAGGCCCAGGCCGCGCAATTGCTCCACCGAAGCCAGCGCATGGCCGGTCTGCAGCAGCTTGAGCATTTCATCGAACAGGCGGCTTTGCGGCACATCGGCCAGCAGCGGCTCGCACTCCACCAGGGGCTTGGCCGTCTTGGGCTCGAGCTTGAAGCCCTTGCCCGCCAGCTTGGCGGCGAAGCGCACGGCGCGGATGATGCGCACCGGATCTTCACGGTAGCGCGTGGCCGGGTCGCCAATCATGCGCAGCATGCGCTTCTTGGCGTCGTCAATGCCCTTGTGATAGTCGACCACGATCTGCGTGCGCGGGTCGTAGTACATGGCGTTGATCGTGAAGTCGCGGCGCGTGGCATCCTGGTCCTGCGGACCCCAGACGTTGTCGCGCAGCACGCGGCCGCTGGCGTCCACCGCATGGTGCATGCCGGCGAGCTGGGCCTTGCTGGTGCGCTCGTTGCCGCTCACGGCCTCGGCCGCGCTGTTGTCCAGGAAGGCGCGGAAGGTGGAGACTTCGATGACCTCGTTCTCGCGCCCGCGGCCATAGACCACGTGCACGATGCGAAAGCGCTTGCCGATGATGAAGGCGCGGCGGAACAGGCCCTTGACCTGCTCGGGCGTGGCATTGGTGGCCACGTCGAAGTCCTTGGGGCGCAGGCCCAGCAGCAGGTCGCGCACGGCGCCGCCGACGATGTAGGCCTCGTAGCCCGCGTCCTGCAGCGTCTCGACCACGTCGAGGGCACGCCGGTCCACCAGGTTGGGATCGATGCCGTGCACCTGCACGGGCACCTCCTGGCGCTTGCCGAAGGGCGACTTGCGCGCCCGTGGGGCGGCCGAGGCCTTGCCCAGCAGCTTGTCGATGATGTTCTTGATCATGGTGCTTCGCCAAACAGGTCCAGAATGCGCCAGCCACGTTCCTGGGCCAGGGCGCGCAGCCGAGTGTCGGGGTTGGTGGCCACGGGGTGGTCCACGCGCTCGAGCAGGGGAACGTCGTTCCAGGAGTCGCTGTAGAAGAAGGTCTCCACGCCGCTCCACTGCAGGCCGCGCGCATCCAGCCACTGCTGCATGCGCTGCACCTTGCCGCCGCGCATGCTGGGCGTGCCACGGATCTCGCCCGTGAACCAGCCCTGCGCGTCGCGCTCCAGTTCCACCGCGATCAATTCCTGCACGCCGAGGGCGGCGGCGATGGGGCGCGTCACGAACTCGTTGGTGGCCGTGACGATGATGATCTGGTCGCCCGCCTGCTGGTGCGTGCGCAGCAGCTCCAGTGCCTGGGGACGGATGGCGGGGGTGATCACCTCGCGCATGAAGCGCTCGTGCGCCTCGGCGGCCTGCTGCGCGCCACGGGCGCAGAAGGCCTCGGTGGCAAAGCGCACATAGTCGTGCACGTCGAGCGTGCCCGCCTGGTAGTGCGCGAAGAACTCGGCATTGCGGCGGCCGAACTCGACCGGATCGGTCCAGCCGATGCGCGTCGTGAACTCGCCCCACTCATAGTCCGAATCGAGCGGCAGCAGCGTGTGGTCCAGGTCGAACAACGCCAGCCGGGGCCGGAGTTGCTTCTGATCAGAGGTCATGCATATCCTAAAAAAATGGGTCCCGCGCTGCCCTTGCAACGCAGGCTCCGCCGGCTCCCGCAGTCCCTGCCCACAAGAAAATGCGGGCTCATTCGGTTTCCAGCATCGTCTTGAGCAACGGAATGGTGATGGCGCGCTTGTTGCGCAGCGCAAAGCCGTCGAGCATGTCGAGCAGCTGCATCAGGCTGCCCAGGTCACGCGAGAAGCGCTTGAGCATGTAGTCCATCACATCGTCGCCCAGAAAAACGCCACGGGCATCGGCCTCCTGGCGCAGCACCGCGCGGCGCGCGGTTTCGTCGAGCAGCTGCAGCTGGAACACATGGCCCCAGCCCAGCCGCGTGCGCAGATCCTCGCGCAGCTTGAGGTCTGCCGGCGGCAGCGGGCCGGCCCCCAGCACCCAGCGCGGCGAGCCCGTGGCCGGGCTCGTCGCATTCACAAACCAGTTGAAGGCCCGCGCCTGCTGCAGCGGAGTGTAGATGTCCACATCGTCCATCAGCACCGCCGCCCAGCGCTCGTCGAAGGGCGGCGGGAACAGGGTGGAGGCATCCATCCAGCCCACCATGGCACCCTGCTCGCGCAGGGCCTCGCGCACGGCCTTGAGCAGATGGGTCTTGCCCGAGCCCGATTCGCCCCAAAGATAAGTGGGCACTGGCGTGCGGGCCGTCTGCATGCGGCCATCGCCCACCCAATGGCGCAAATGATCGATCACCGCGGCATTGGGGCCGACGAAAAAGCGCGACAGCGTCGGGCTCGACGCCATGCTGATATCCAGAGCCAGCTGCTTCATCTGCGACATACGCGCAGCGCCCCCTTTCCTGTGTCCAGGCGGGTCCATGCGGCAAAAGCAGGCAAAGGAATCGGCAACGGCATTGGGTTGATAGCAAAGACAGGCCCGCCCTGCCGCAGCGCTGCGGCAAGGCGGGCGACGCCGGGGCGTTCCCGGGCGCAACAGGGATTTTAGTCTGCGCGGCGCACGGCACGGCGGCAGCCGGCCCGCTTGTGCAACGAAAGCCCCCTCGAAGCCCACTGGCGCGCGCGCCTGCCGGCGGCCGGCGCCGTAGAATCCCGGGGTTCCAGCCCGGCCTCGGGCCTACCGCACCGTACCCATCCATGAGCTCTTCTGCCCCCTCCTCTACCCCGATCTCCTACAAAGACGCCGGCGTCGACATCGTCGCTGGCGACGCGCTGGTCGAGCGCATCAAGCCGCTGGCCAAGAAGACCATGCGCGAAGGCGTGATGGCCGGCATCGGAGGCTTCGGCGCCCTGTTCGAGGTGCCCAAGCGCTACAAGGAGCCCGTGCTGGTCTCGGGCACCGACGGCGTGGGCACCAAGCTCAAGCTGGCCTTCGAGTGGAACATGCACGACACCGTCGGCATCGACCTGGTGGCCATGAGCGTCAACGACGTGCTGGTCCAGGGCGCCGAGCCCCTGTTCTTCCTCGACTACTTCGCCTGCGGCAAGCTGGACGTGGACACGGCCGCTGCCGTGGTAGGCGGCATTGCGCGCGGCTGCGAGCTGTCGGGCTGCGCACTGATCGGCGGTGAAACCGCCGAAATGCCCGGCATGTACCCGGCCGGCGAATACGATCTGGCCGGCTTTGCCGTCGGCGCCGTCGAAAAGTCCAAGATCCTCACGGGCCAGAGCGTGGCTGCTGGCGACGTGGTGCTGGGACTGGCCTCGGCCGGCGTGCACTCCAACGGTTTCTCCCTGGTGCGCAAGTGCATCGAGCGCGCCGAAAGCCAGGGCAGCCTGCCCGACACGCTGGACGGCAAGCCGTTCAAGCAGGCCATCATGGAACCCACGCGCCTGTACGTGAAGAACGTGCTGGCGGCGCTGGAGCAGCACCCCATCAAGGCGCTGGCCCACATCACGGGCGGCGGCCTGCTGGAGAACATCCCCCGCGTGCTGCCCGAAGGCCTGGCCGCCCACCTGGATGCCGGCAGCTGGCCCCAGACCGAGCTGTTCGCCTGGCTGCAGAAGACGGCCGGCATCGATGCCGTGGAAATGAACCGCACCTTCAACAACGGCATCGGCATGGTCGTTGTCGTGCCCGCCGAGGCTGCCGAAGCCACGGCCGCCACGCTCGCGAAGCTGGGCGAGACGGTCCACACCATCGGACGCATCGCCGCACGCGGCGAGGGCGAGCCTGTCGAGGTCCGCTGACCACGGGCCCGCAGCGCATGACCCAGCACCTGCCCTCGCCCATCATCTCCCCGCAGCCCGCGCCCACGCGCGGCGTGACGCTGTCCAGCTATGTGCTGATGGCCGGCGCCCTGCTGCTGATCATGTGGCAGGGGCTGCTGCCGGGCATGCTGTGCGTCTGCGTGGGCTTTCTGGTCACGCGCGCGCTTGCCGGGCTGCTGTCACGCGCCCAGCCCAAGTCCCGGCGCGGCTCGCTGCCGCGCTGGACGCAACTGGTGGCAGCCACCATCGTCATTCTTGCGCCGCTGGCCCTGCTCAGCGGCGCGCTGTCGCACACGCGCACCTACATCACCGACGCGCCGCAGCAGTACCGCGAGCTGCTCGACTATCTGGCGCACACGGTGCTGGAGCTGCGTGACAAGCTGCCGGCCGACATGGCCGACCAGCTGCCGGACGGCGCACAGGAAATCCAGCACCTGCTGGCCAGCTACCTGGCCGCCAAGGCCGGCGCCCTGGCCCATGCGGGCCGCGCCTGGCTCACCGGCCTGCTCTATGCCTACGTGGGCCTGATCATCGGCGCCCTGGCCGCCGTGCGTCCCATGGTCACGCGCCGCCCGCCCCTGGTGGCAGCGCTGCGCGAGCGCATCCGGCTCATGGGACTGGCCTTCCGCCAGATCGTGGCGGCCCAGTTCTGGATTGCGGCCTTCAATACCTTTCTCACGGCCATCTTCCTTCTGGGCGTGCTGCCGCACTGGAACCTGACCCTGCCCTACACGCCAGCCCTGATCACGCTGACCTTCATTGCAGGCCTGGTGCCCATCGTGGGCAACCTGCTGTGCAATGCGGTGATCACCATCGTGGGCCTGTCGGTGTCCCCTGTGGCCGCCGCCGCCTGCCTGGGCTTTCTGATCCTGATCCACAAGGCCGAGTACGTGATCAACGCCAAGGTCGTGGGCCAGCGCACGCACATGGGCGTATGGGAGCTGCTGGCGGTGATGTTCGTGGCCGAATCGGTGTTCGGCCCTGCAGGCCTGGTGGCGGCTCCGCTGTTCTACGCCTATCTCAAGAAAGAGCTGGAAGCCGTCCGGCTGGTCTGATCAGCCCACGCGCGGGCGGCTACAGCCCTCTCAGCCGCCGGATCACCTCGCGCACGGCCACGGCCTGCGCGCCCTGCTGGGACTGCAGGAAGCGCTCCAGGTCTTCAAGCGCACGCTCGGTCACCCCCCATTGCGCATAGGCCAGCCCCCGGTCCCGCAGGATCTCGGGCATGTCGGGCCGCAGCACGGCCAGCCGGTTGAGCACGGCCACCAGCAGCGGCCAGTCGCGCCGGGCATGGTGGATTTCCTGCAGGTTGCGCAGCATGCGCTCCAGAACGTCGCGCGGCGAGGCGCCCTGCAGGTACATGCCCAGCGGAGCGGCCTCTTCGGCCGACAGGCCCGCGCTCTGCCAGAAGGGCTCCAGCCGCTCGGCCAGGCTGTTGGCCGAAAAGGACTCGCCACTCAACGGGTCCATCACCACCTGCCCCTGGGGCAGGCGCATCTTGACCAGGAAATGGCCGGGAAAGCTCACGCCCTGCGCCGGCAGATCGATGGCCGCAGCCAGCTCCAGCCAGATCAGCGCCACACTGATGGGAATGCCGCGCCGCGTCTGCAGCACATGGTGGATGTAGCTGTTGGCGGGGTCGTAGTAGTCGTTGAGATTGCCGCCAAAGCCCAGCTCGCCGTAGAAGAACTGGTTGAGTCCGCGCAGGCACTGCAGCGGATCGGTTTCGCCAGCCAGGCGCTGGACCAGGCGCACCTGCAGCCGGTCCAGTTCGGCGCTGGCCGCCTGCAGGTCGAGATCGGGCACGGCATCCTGGGCGATGCTGATTGCCGCCTCCATCAGCGGCAGGTGTTCATCGCTTTGCACCAGCGCTGCAAAGTATTGCAGGGCCGTTGGCGTGTCGTCGTAGCTCCAGCTCATGATGCCTTGTGAATTTGCAGCGCCCAGGCCTGCAATTATGCGGGTTCGGGCTAGCGCCGCAGCAGTGCCCGCAGCTTGAGCCCGGCTGCCCACAGCGCGCCAAAGTACAGCAGGGCCGAGGCCGCCATCAGGCCGGCAAGCAGGCCCACGCGCTGCCATCCGTTGGCACGCAGCGCAATCCAGTCGAAATGCTGGCTTCCCCAGGTCAGCAGCACGGCCAGCAGACTGCTGGCCGCAATCACCTGCAAGGCCAGCCGCCCCCAGCCGGGCTTGGGACGGTAGACGCCCCGGCGCAGCAGCCCCCACAGCAGCCAGCCCGCATTGACCAGGGCCGCCAGGCCGATGGACAGCGCCAGACCCGTATGCGCCATGAAGGGCACCAGCACCAGGTTGAGCAGCTGGGTGATGATCAGCACCACGATGGCGATCTTGACGGGAGTGCGGATGTCCTGGCTTGCGTAGTAGCCGGGCGCCAGCACCTTGATGGCCACCAGGCCCACCAGGCCGGCGCCGTAGCCCACCAGCGCCAGCGCGATCTGGCCCACATCGCTGTCCTGCAGCGCGCCACGGTGGAACAGCGTGGCCACGAGCGGCTCGGCGAAAGTGAGCAGCCCCACCGCGCAGGGCACGGAAAACAGCACCACCAGGCGCAGCCCCCAGTCCAGCATGGCCGAGTAGCGCTCCGAGTCGTCGGCCGCCTTGGCCGCGGCCAGCTGGGGCGTGAGCACCACGCCCAGCGCCACGCCCAGCA
Organism: Delftia sp. 11MD; assembly: GCF_050907895.1. Lineage (NCBI taxonomy): Bacteria > Pseudomonadati > Pseudomonadota > Betaproteobacteria > Burkholderiales > Comamonadaceae > Delftia > Delftia sp. 11MD. Next base: position 4,937,446 of record NZ_CP194333.1, read on the forward strand.
GCGCCGTCGGAAATTCCATGAGCCGGTCGGCATAGAACAGCCAGGTCACGCTGCCCGGCTGCAGATAGGAGGCGATCTGGGTGTTGATCATCAGCGAGACCTGGGCCACGCCCACGCCCAGCAGCGCCGGCGCCATCAGCCTGAGGATGCGGCGCACGCCGGCCTCTTGCCAGGCCTGGCGCAAGGCGGCTGGAGAAAACCCGATGCGCGGCAGCAGGCCCAGGCCTGCCAGCGCCGGCAGCTGTACCGCCAGCTGCAGCACGCCGCCCAGCATCACACCGCCGGCCATTGCATAGATGGGCTCTATGCCGCGCGCCTGCAGCCAGGGTGCACCCCAGAAGGCGGCGGCAATCATGGCCAGGTTCAGCAGCACGGGCGTGGCGGCCGAGACGGCAAAGCGCCGCCAGGTATTGAGCACGCCGGACGACAGCGCCACCAGCGACATGAAGCCGATGTAGGGGAACATCCAGCGCGTCATCAGCACGGCTGCGTCATAGCCTTCGGGCGACTGGCGCAGGCCGCTGGCCAGCAGCCAGACCAGCAGTGGCGCGCCGACCACGCCCAGCACGCAGGTCACGAGCAGCACCCAGAACAGCAGCGTGGCCACATGGGAGATCAGCCTGCGCGTGGCCTCCTCCCCCTCCTTGGCCTTGCTGGCGGCCAGCACCGGCACAAAGGCCTGGCTGAAGGCGCCTTCGGCGAACAGGCGCCGGAAGAGATTGGGAATCCTGAACGCGACATTGAACGCATCGGTCAGCGCATTGGCTCCGAACATGGAGGCCATGAGCAGATCGCGCACCAGCCCGGTGATACGGGAGGCCAGCGTCAGCAGGGAAACGGTGGAGGCGGCTTTGAACAGTGACACCGTGGGGAGTGTATGCGCTGGCACGGCCACCGCAGTTGCGTGCCCGGGCGGGCCGGACGGCTCTTGCACTCCGTTGCAACAGGCCCGATTGCGCGGCCTGGGGCCCACAGGCCCTGGAGGGACTGCATGCTATAATCCCGCGCTTCGCCGACAACATCCTCAGACACTAGGAATACATATCATGGCATCCAAGCCCGTAAAGAAGAACCCCCGCCTGGCATCCGGCCGCAAGCGCGCCCGCCAGGACGTCAAGCTCAACGCAGCCAACACTTCGCTGCGTTCCAAGTACCGCACCGCCGTCAAGAAGGTCGAGAAGGCCGTTCTGACTGGCGACAAGGCCAAGGCAACCGAACTGTTTGCCGCAGCCCAATCCGTTCTGGACACGATCGCCGACAAGGGCATCTTCCACAAGAACAAGGCCGCTCGCGACAAGAGCCGCCTGTCCGCCAAGGTCAAGGCCCTGGCAGCCCCCGCCGCCTAATCCACTTAGGCAACCGCACGGATGGCCCCGGCCATCTGCCGTTTGTAACGGGTGCGCTGTCAGCGAACGAGAAAACCGCCTTCGGGCGGTTTTTTTGTGCCTGGACAAAAGCGCCGCCATCGGCAATCGCACCGAAGGAAAAGCCCGGCTCCAGCAAAGCGCAGCCGAAAAAAAACGCACCCCAGGCGCGCTTCACATCGGGCGGGAACCGGCCCCGCAAAAAAAGAAGCCGGCCTCAGCGGGCCGGCTCGTCCGGTATCAGGCAGGCTTCGGCAACCTGCAGGTTGTTGTCCTTGGCGAAATTCAGGCAGAAATCCCAGGCCATGGGCTCGTAGTCGCGCAGGTCGCGATGCACGACCACGCACTTGACGCCGTTGAGCGTTGTGGGAACACACCAGGGCGAGTAGCTCAGGTGGCTGCCGCGCTGGGCACCACCGGGGCGGAACTGGCTCATGACGCCCGCCAGCCGCTCGGCCCAGTCGCTGGGCCGGAAAGTCTTGCCTTCGTGGGTGATGCCCTGGATGAACAGTTCTTTGCTGGAGGGAGAGACCATCAGGATGCGCACCAAAATACGACTTGCGCAACAAGGAGCAAAACAGGCGGCTTGCCAAGGGGCCCAGCACCTTGCCACTTCCTGTTTGCGCAAGTCCTTCAAAAAAGTCAGAGCCCGCAGACAGGATCGCTGCCGGCAGGCCAAGCAGGCATTTTATCTCTTATATAAGAGCTGGACCGTTGTGCAGTGCACTAACCAAGTGTGGCGTAGGTTCATTGCATGGCTGTGATGCGCAAACCGCAACGGTAGGCCATTGCGCGGCCCCTAGAATCGGGCTTCGCTGTTTTTCAGGCATCTGCGGCGGCAACGCCCGGATGCCGTTTACTTTCCAGCTCAGGAGATTTTTGCAATGACCGCTTTCATCGAGGCTGCCTCGCCCCACGTGATGAACACCTATGGCCGCGTACCGATCGCTCTGGAGCGAGGCCAGGGCTGCCGCGTGTGGGACGTCAACGGCAAGCAGTACCTCGATGCGCTGGGCGGCATTGCAGTGAACACGCTGGGCCACAACCACCCCAAGCTGGTGCCTGCGCTGCAGGACCAGGTGGCCAAGCTGATCCACACCTCCAACTACTACCATGTGCCTGGCCAGGAAACGCTGGCCAAGCTGCTGACCGAGCGCGCGAAGATGACCAATGTCTTCTTCTGCAGCACGGGCCTGGAGGCCAACGAGGCCGCCATCAAGATCGCGCGCAAGTACGGCGTGGACAAGGGCATCGCCAAGCCGGTGATCGTGGTCTACGAGCATGCCTTCCACGGCCGCTCCATCGCCACCATGACGGCCACGGGCAACCCCAAGGTGCGCGACGGCTTCGGCCCGCTGCTCGACGGCTTCCTGCGCGTGCCGGTCAATGACTTCGAAGCGCTGCAGCAGGCCACGGCCGGCAACCCCGACGTGGTGGCCGTGATGATGGAGCCCATCCAGGGCGAAGGCGGCCTGCACCCCATGCGCATCGAGTACATGCAGCAGGTGCGCGCACTATGCGATGCCAACGGCTGGCTGATGATGTTCGACGAAGTCCAGGCGGGCATGGGCCGGACGGGCAAGTGGTTCGCCCACCAGTGGGCCGGCATCATCCCCGACGTGATGACCCTGGCCAAGGGCCTGGGCTCGGGCGTGCCCATCGGCGCCGTCGTCGCCCATGGCAAGGCGGCCACCGTGCTGCAGCCGGGGAACCACGGCTCCACCTTCGGCGGCAATCCGCTGGCCATGCGTGCGGGCATCGAAACCATCCGCATCATGGAAGAAGACGGCCTGCTGGCCCATGCCACCAAGGTGGGAGACCGCCTGAAGTCCACGCTGCAAAAGGAGCTGGCCGACGTCAAGGGCGTGGTCGATGTTCGCGGCCAGGGCCTGATCATCGGCATCGAGCTGAACAAGCCCTGCGGCGCCCTGCTGGGCCGTGGCGCCGAAGCCGGCCTGCTGTTCAGCGTGACCGCCGACACCGTGGTGCGCCTGGTGCCGCCGCTGATCATGACCGAGGCCGAGGCCGACGAAGTGGTCGCCAAGCTCAAGCCCCTGATCGTGCAATTCCTGTCCGAATGAGGACCTGCCTATGACTGCCATCAAGCACTATCTGCAGTTTTCCGACTTCACGGCCGACGAGTACGCCTATGTGCTCGAGCGCGCGGCCCTGATCAAGAAGAAGTTCAAGAACTACGAAAAGCACCACACGCTCAGCGACCGCACGCTGGCCATGATCTTCGAGAAGGCCAGCACGCGCACCCGCGTGAGCTTCGAGGCCGGCATGTACCAGCTCGGCGGCTCGGTGGTCCACCTGACCACGGGCGACAGCCAACTGGGCCGCGCCGAGCCCATCGAGGACAGCGCGCGCGTCATCAGCCGCATGACCGACCTGGTGATGATCCGCACCTACGGCCAGGACAAGATCGTGCGCTTTGCCGAGTACTCGCGCGTGCCCGTCATCAACGGCCTGACCAACGAGTTCCACCCCTGCCAGATCCTGGCCGACATCTTCACCTTCATCGAGCACCGCGGCTCGATCCAGGGCAAGACTGTCGCCTGGGTCGGCGACGGCAACAACATGGCCAACACCTGGCTGCAGGCTGCCGACCTGCTGGGCTTCACCGTCCACGTCAGCACGCCGGGCGGCTATGAAGTGGACGAGAAGCTGGCCTTTGGCGGCAAGGCGCCGCGCGAGGGCTGCTACAAGGTCTTCAAGGACCCGCTGGATGCCTGCAAGGGCGCCGACCTGGTGACCACCGACGTGTGGACCAGCATGGGCTACGAGGCCGAGAACGAGGCCCGCAAGAAGGCCTTCGCCGACTGGTGCGTGGATGCCGAGATGATGGCCGCCGCGCGTGCCGACGCCCTGTTCATGCACTGCCTGCCCGCCCACCGTGGCGAGGAAGTGCAGGCCGAGGTCATCGACGGGCCGCAGTCCGTGGTCTGGGATGAGGCAGAGAACCGGATGCACGTGCAAAAGGCACTGATGGAGTACCTGCTGCTGGGCCGCCAGCCGGGCTGATCACGCCCACTCCTTTGGCCCAGGCGCATTCCCTCACACCCATGCACCTGAGCCACGAACACTCCAGACACCGCCTGCAGGCCAAGCGCCCCCAGGCGGTGTTTCCGTTGGGCGGCTGCGCATTGCGCCATCCGCACATTGCACGCCATACGCGCGTGCCCTCGTTCTTCGGGCCGCGCCGGCATTTCGCGGCCCGGGTGCGTGCGCTGTTCGTGCGCATCCACACCTTCTATCTGAAGTTCCTCCAGGGCCATACCTAGGGCCGCACCCCCTCTTCCCAGCCTTATGCGCCGCCCCGGGCACCGGGCGCGGCAAGCCTGTGCGTGCCCTGCTGTCTCCCGAAGAAGAACTTCCATGTCCGAAGCCCTGCATCCCTGCCTGAACTGCGGCGTCTGCTGCGAACACTTCCGTGTCGAATTTTCCGTCTACGAGCTGCGCTCCATGGGCGGCACCGTTCCCGATGAACTGGCCCATGAGGTCCACGGCAACCGCTGGCGCATGAACGGCACCGAGCGCCGCCCCGTGCGCTGCACGGCCCTCACGGGCCGCTGCGGCGAACAGGTGGCATGCAGCATCTACGAGCAGCGCTCATCGACCTGCCGGGAATTCGAGATGGGCACGGACCGCTGCAACGCTGCGCGCCTGGCGCATGGCCTGCCTGCGCTGGATGACGGCACCCGCATCTGGCTGGCCGCTGCCTGAGCGTGCAACCGGCCGGCGGCCCGGCGACCGGCCTGGCGCTATGGCTGGCGCCTGTCCGGTGCGCAGCTGTCTCCGCCGCAGGCGCTGCAGCCGCCACAGCCTCCCCCGTCCTTGGGCGCCAGCGACGGATGCAGCTGACCGGCCTTCAGCCGCCAACTTGCCGGCAGGTAGCGCCAGACCAGGGACACGGCCGCCACCACCACGATCACGCCCACGATGATGTTTTGCCACATGCTCAAGGCCCTCCTCAGCCCGCGCCCAGCGCGAGGGCCACGCGGTAGGTGATGAAGCTGGCCAGGTAGGCCAGCGCGAACAGGTAGCCCGTCATCAGCAGCGGATAGCGCCAGCCATTGGTCTCGCGCCGCACGGCCGCCAGCGTGGAAATGCACTGGGGCGCGAACACGAACCAGGCCAGCAGCGACAGCGCCGTGGCCAGGGACCAGGTATGGGCGATCAGCGGCCCCAGCTGCTCGGCCATGGCCTCGTCGCTGGCAGCGGACAGTGCATAGACCGTGCCCATGGCACTGACGGCCACTTCGCGCGCGGCCATGCCGGGCACCAGGGCGATGGCGATCTGCCAGTTGAAGCCGATCGGCGCCAGCACCACCTCCAGCCAGCCGCCGATGCGGCCTGCAAAGCTGTAGCGGATGGCCGCTTCGGTGACGCCATCGGGCGGCGCCGGGTAGCTGGCCAGGAACCACAGCACGATGCTCACGGTCAGGATGATGCCGCCGACGCGGCGCAGGAAGATCATGGCGCGCTCGTACAGGCCCAGGGCCAGGCTGCGCGGGCTGGGCCAGCGGTAGGAGGGCAGCTCCATCAGCAGCGGCGTGGGGCCGGCGCTGCGGCCCACCAGCTTGGCCACGCCGGCCACGGCCATGGCGCTGGCGATGCCGGCCACGTACAGCGCGAACAGCACCAGGCCCTGCAGGTTGAAGATGCCGCCCACCGTGCGCTCGGGAATGAAGGCGCTGATCAGCAGCGCATAGACCGGCAGGCGCGCCGAGCAGGTCATCAGCGGCGCGATCATGATGGTCACCAGGCGGTCGCGCCAGCTGGTGATGGAGCGCGTGGCCATGATGCCGGGCACGGCGCAGGCGAAGCTGGACAGCAGCGGAATGAAGGAGCGGCCCGACAGGCCGACCTTGCCCATGATGCGGTCCAGCAAAAAGGCGGCACGCGGCAGGTAGCCCGAATCCTCGAGTGCAAGGATGAACAGGAACAGGATCAGGATCTGCGGCAGGAAGACCAGCACGGCGCCCGTGCCGGCGATCACGCCATCGGCCAGCAGGCTGCGCAGCGCGCCTTCGGGCATGTGCTCGTTGACCAGGGCCGAGACGGCCGAAACGCCGCCCTCGATGCCATCCATCAGCGGCTGCGCCCAGCTGAACACGGCCTGGAACATCAGGAACAGCGTGGCCGCCAGCAGCAGCATGCCCCACAGCGGGTGCAGCACCACGGCATCGATGCGGTCGTCGCGCCGGGTATCCACCACGGGCTCCTTGACGCAGTCGGCCATGATGCGGGCCACCTGCTGGTGCAGGGCCAGCACCTGCTCGCGCGCATCGCCCGGGCGGGCCGGGGCCTGCAGCTGCGGCGCCGCCAGGGCGCGGGCTTCGGGGCCGTCCAGCCATTGCAGCAGTTCGCGCGCGCCGTCCTGGCGCACGCCCACCGTGGACAGCACGGGCATGCCCAGGGCGCGTGACAGCGCCTCGCGGTCGATATCGATGCCCTGGCGCCTGGCCATGTCGCTCATGTTGAGCACCAGCAGCATGGGCAGGCCCAGGCGCTGGGCCTCCAGCACCAGGCGCAGGTTCAGGCGCAGATGGGTGGCGTCGGTGACGCAGACCAGCAGTTCGGGCGGCGCCTCGCGCGCATGGCGACCCGAGACGATGTCGCGCGTGATGCGCTCATCCTCGCTGTGCGCATGCAGGCTGTAGGTGCCCGGCAGGTCCAGCACGCGCACGCGCCGGCCGCTGGCCGTGCTCAGCCAGCCTTCCTTGCGCTCCACGGTCACGCCCGCGTAGTTGGCCACCTTCTGGCGTGCGCCGGTCAGCAGGTTGAACAGCGCCGTCTTGCCGCAGTTGGGGTTGCCCAGCAAGGCCAGGCGCAGTGCGGAATCACCGCTGCCGCCGCCGCCCTGGGCAGGCTGCAGCGGCTGGATGAGTTTGGGAGAGGACGACGCGCTCATGCCACCGCCTCCGGCGCCACGCGCACCAGGGCCGCCTCATGGCGGCGCAAAGCGAACGTGGTCTGGCCCACGCGCACGGCCAGCGGGTCGTCGCCCGGAAAGCCCGCGGCCAGGATGCGCACGGGCTCGCCGGGCAGAAAGCCGATCTCCATGAGCCGCAGCAGCAGTTCCTGCTCGCTGGCATCGCGTGCGGCATGGAACTCGACCACGCGCGCCGATACCTGGCGGGGCAGGGCATCAAGGGTGATGGCCGTGGTGGCAGCAACGGCGGCAACGGCAGCAGAGGAGGACATGGGAGGCGCGGACAGCGTGGACGGAGCCGCAGCGTCCGTCGCGGGGTTCATCGAATGCATGGCGTGTTGTATCAATTGATTTTTATTCTCATTTTGATTTTGATCGAACCCGGGCGGCGGGACCGCGCATGGTATCGGAGTGCGGGACAGGGTTTTGCGTTCCCGGCTTTGCCCCCTGGCGGGCCCAGGCGGGCGGCGCGCGGCACAATGGCGGCCGACGCCGACACGGCCTTTGCGCACTCCCCTCCCCACGCCATGACCCATCCCTGCCTGAGCTGCGGCGCCTGCTGCGCATCGTTTCGCGTGGACTTTTCCGTGCACGAGTCGCAGGCGCAGGGCGGCCGCGTGCCAGCCGGGCTGGCCGAGGAAGTCACCGACCACACCTGCCGCATGCGCGGAACCGACTGGGCGCGTCCCCGCTGCGCGGCCCTGGTCGGCAAGGTGGGCGAGAAGGCCCATTGCGGCATCTATGAATGGCGCCCCTCGCCCTGCCGCGAGTTCGCCGCCGGCAGCGATGCCTGCAACCGCGTGCGCGTGCGCCATGGCATGCAGGCGCTGGACAGCGGCCTGCTGTAGCAGCCTGCCAGGCGCCACCAGCCGTCATTCCACCGGCAGCCCCGCCAGCTGTCCCTTGAATTCCTGCAGCGAGAAATGCGTGTGCACCTGGCGCACGCCGGGCAGCCGGTGCAGGCGGCTGAGCAGCAGATCGGAATAGGCGTCGAGATCGCGCGCCACGACGACCAGCAGGAAGTCCTCCGGCCCCGAGATGCCGTGGAACATCACGACCTCGGGAATGGCGCAGACCGCTTCCTGGAAATGGCGCGAGGACTCCTCGTTCTGGTGGTCTATGCCCACCATCACGAAGGCCAGCACGCCAAAGCCTATGGCGCGCCGGCTCAGCGCGGCGTGGTAGCCGGTGATCACGCCCTCGTCCTCCAGCCGCTTGATGCGCCGCCATGACGGTGACTGCGACAAATGCACACGCTGCGCCAGCTCACCCGAGGTCAGCCGCGCGTTGTCCTGCAGGGCGCGGATCAGCAGCCGGTCCGTTCTGTCGATGTCGATTGGCATAAACCACCTATGAATTCATGTTTCACAGAATAACTTATCCAAGATCAAGTCGATTTAGGGATAACTACTAAACGCCCCGCGAAGGCCGTCCATAGCATCCGCCTCCGAAGCCCCCCACAGCAACGGAGACAACAACCCATGCCAGCCTTCGAAGACATCGTCCAGCGCGAAGCCGGACTCAAACAGCAGCTGTCCGCCGGACAGATGACCATGATCGCCATCGGCGGTGCCGTCGGCACCGGCCTGTTCCTGGGCAGCGGCTTTGCCATCGGCTTTGCCGGGCCCAGCGTGCTGATCAGCTATGCCATCGGCGCAGTGATCTCGCTGCTGCTCATGGGCTGCCTGGCCGAGATGACGGTGGCCCACCCGACCTCGGGCTCGTTCGGCGCCTATGCCGAGCACTACATCAGCCCGATGGCCGGCTTCATGGTCCGCTATGCCTACTGGGCCTGCGTGGTGCTGGCCGTGGGCACCGAGGTGACGGCCGTGGGCCTGTACATGGGCTACTGGTTCCCCGAGGTGCCGCGCTGGGCCTGGGTGGTGATCTTCTCGGGCGCGCTCATCGGCGTGAACATGATGAGCGTCAAGGCCTTCGGCGCCGTGGAGTACAGCTTCTCCATGATCAAGATCATCGCCATCGCGGCCTTTATCGTGGTCGGCGCCTGGGTGGTGTTCGGCGCCCGTCCGGACGGCGTGGGCTTTGCCAACTACGTCAACAACGGCGGCTTCTTCCCCAACGGCCTGTGGGGAACCTGGGTGGGCGTGATCATCGCCATCTTCAGCTACCTGAGCATCGAGATGATCGCGGTGGCCGCCGGCGAGGCCAAGGACCCGCAGCGCGCCGTCACCAGCGCCTTCCGCTCCACCATGGTGCGCCTGGTGGTGTTCTACCTGGCCACGATCGCGCTGATGCTGGCCATCGTGCCGTGGTCGGCCGCCGGCAAGGAGGGCAGCCCCTTCGTCAAGGTGATGGAGATCATCGGCCTGCCCGGCGCGGCCAGCGTGGTCAATTTCGTGGTGCTGGTGGCTGCCCTGTCGGCCATGAACAGCCAGCTGTACATCACCACCCGCATGATGTTCAGCCTCTCGCGCGCCGGCCATGCGCCCGCCGTGCTGGGCCGCGTGAACTCGCGCGGCGTGCCGCTGCCGGCGCTGCTGCTGTCCTGCCTGGGCATTGCCGTGGCCACGCTGTTCAACATCATCAATCCCGAGCAGTCCTTCATGCTGATGATGGCCGTGGCCATGTTCGGCGCCATGTTCACGTGGTTCATGATTTTCGTGACCCACCTGTTCTTCCGCATCCACTGGGTGCGCCAGGGCAACAAGCCGCTGGCCTTTCGCATGTGGGGCTTTCCGGTGCTGACGCTGCTGGGCGCGGCGCTGATGCTGGCCGCCCTGGTGTCCACGCTGTTCACCGACGTGTTCCGCCTGACCGTGCTCACGGGCCTGCCCTTTTTGCTGCTGCTGGCCGCCGTCTACGCCATCTGGTATCGCCGGCCGGCCGGCCAGCCCTCCCCTCAGACCCCAACCCAGACCCCAACATCCACCCAAGCCCAGGTTCCCGCCCGGTGACATCCGGCCTCCCGTTTCTCTCTCTGCCTTAGACACATGACGACTCTTGCCCCCCTCGATACCGCCCGCGCCTCGATGTTCAGCCACGTCCCGCCCTACCCCGGAGATCCCATCCTGTCGCTGATGGAGGCCTTCCAGCAGGACCCACGCGCCGACAAGGTCAGCCTGAGCATCGGCCTGTATTTCGACGAGGCCGGCCGCCTGCCCGTGCTGGACTGCGTGCGCCAGGCCGGCGATGCCCTGGCCCGCGAGCAAAGCCCCAGCGGCTACCTGCCCATCGAAGGCATTGCTCCCTACCGCCAGCTGGTGCAGGACCTGGTGTTCGGCGCTGGTCATGAGGCCGTGCGCAGTCAGCGCATCGCCACCGTGCAGACCCTGGGCGGCTCGGGCGCGCTCAAGCTGGGCGCGGACTTCATCCAGCACTATTTCCCCGGCGCCGAGGTCTGGCTCAGCGATCCCACCTGGGACAACCACCTGGCCATCTTCCAGGGCGCGGGACTGCGCACCCACAGCTATCCCTACTACGACGCTGCCACGGGCAGCCTGCGCTTCGACGCCATGCTGCAGACGCTACGCGAACTGCCCTCGGGCAGCGTGGTGCTGCTGCATGCCAGCTGCCACAACCCCACGGGCGTGGACCTGTCGCGCGAGCAGTGGCAGCAACTGATCCCGGTGATCGTGGAGCGCGGCCTGATCCCCTTTGTGGACATGGCCTACCAGGGCTTTGGCGATGGGCTCGATGAAGACGCCTGGTCCGTGCGCGCCCTGGCCGACGCGGGCGCCCAGGCCTTCGTGGCCAATTCGTTTTCCAAGAACTTCTCGCTGTATGGCGAACGCGTGGGCGGCCTCAGCGTGGTCTGCAACGACGCGTCCACGGCCGGCAATGTGCTGGGCCAGCTCAAGGCCACGGTGCGCAGCAACTATTCCTCGCCACCCACCCGTGGCGCACGCCTGGTGCAGCAGGTGCTGGCATCGCCCGAGCTGAGCGCCCAATGGGCGCAGGAGCTGGCGCAGATGCGCGGGCGCATCAAGGACATGCGCGCCCAGCTGCACGGCGCGCTGCATGAACGCTTTGGCGAGCGGCGCGACTTCGGCTTCCTGCTGACCCAGCGCGGCATGTTCAGCTACACCGGCATCACCGAGCCCCAGGTCCACCGCCTGCGCGACGAGCACGGCGTGTACCTGATCCGCTCGGGCCGCATGTGCATGTCGGGCCTGTCCGGCGCCAACGTGCAGTACGTGGCCGACGCCATTGCCACGGTGCTGGAGTCGCCGCAATGAGCGGCTGCCCCGTCCATGGCGGCCTGACCGAGCGCATCGTCGCCGAGGAAAGGGCGCAGCTGGATTTCAGCCAGTCCATGAGCTATGGCGACTACCTGCAGCTGGACGCCATCCTGGGCGCACAGCAACTGCTGTCGCCCACGCATGACGAGTTGCTGTTCATCATCCAGCACCAGACCAGCGAGCTGTGGATGAAGCTGATGCTGCACGAGCTGGGCGCGGCCACGGCCGCCGTGGCGGCCGACCGCCATGCCGACGCCTTCAAGATGCTGGCCCGCGTGAGCCGCATCATGGAGCAGCTGGTCGGCGCCTGGTCCGTGCTGGCCACCATGACGCCTACCGAGTACACGGCCATGCGCCCGTATCTCGCCAGCTCCAGCGGCTTCCAGAGCTACCAGTACCGCTGCATCGAGTTCGCGCTGGGCAACAAGAATGCCGCCATGCTCCAGCCCCATGCCCACCGGCCCGATCTGCTGGCCCAGGTGGAGGCGGCATGGCGCTCGCCCTCGCTCTATGACGAGGCCCTGCGCCTGCTGGCACGCCAGGGGTTGGCCATTCCTGCCGGGCACCTGGAACGCGACTGGACCCTGCCCTACACGGCCAGCCCCGAGGTCGAGGCTGCCTGGGCCCAGGTCTACCGCGACCCGCAGTCGCACTGGGACCTGTACCAGCTCGGCGAAAAGCTCGCCGACATCGAGGACGCCTTCCGCCTGTGGCGCTTTCGCCATGTGACCACGGTGGAGCGCGTCATCGGCTTCAAGCGCGGCACGGGCGGCACCGGCGGCGTCAGCTATCTGCGCAAGATGCTGGACGTGGTGCTGTTCCCCGAAATCTGGTCCGTGAGAACCGCGCTGTAAGGCCTTCCGCCTGACAACAACCACCAAGAACCAAGACACCATGAAGCAAATCATCGACGTGGGACTGCCGCCGCTCAAGCAGCCCTTCTCCTGGGCCGTCAAGGCCAGCGGCCAGATGCTGTTCACGGCCCACGGCCCCGTGCGGCCCGACGGCAGCATCGACACCGGGCCCATCGAACAGCAGGCGCGCCTGACCTTCACCAACCTGCGCAACGCGCTGCAGGCTGCAGGCGGCACGCTGGCGCATGTGACCCAGGTGCTGATCTACATGACCGACGTGGCCGACATGCCGGCCATCGACGCCGTGTACCGCGAGTTCTTCGAGGCACCCTATCCCAACCGCTCCAGCATGGGGATTTCGGCGCTGGTGGTGCCGGGCATGAAGCTGGAGATCGTGGCCTACGCCATGCTCCCCTAGAGGCTGTGACGGACATGCCGGCGCCCCGCAATTGCGTTCAATACAGGGCCGGCGTGCGGGACGAGACTGCGTGCCTTGTGCAGTCCTGCGTCCGCGCGAAATCTCATGTCCTCCTCGCTGCTCGCCATGGGCGTCTTCACCCTCGTGGGTGCCATCACGCCCGGCCCCGTCAATGTGCTGGCCCTGCGCCACGGCGCAGCGCGCTCGCGCCTGGTCTCTGCCGCCTATGTGCTGGGCGCCAGTGCCAGCTATGCGGCCGTGGTCTGGGTCATGGGCCAGGGCGCACAGTGGCTGCTGCAGACGCTGCCGCAACTGTCTGCGGCCGCACAGTGGCTGTGCGCCGCCTATCTGCTGTGGCTGGCCTGGCGGCTGGCCAACGCACCTGTGGGCCAGGCCGGTGCGCAGCAGCAGGCCGGATCGCAGCGCACGCTGCAGGCCCTGCTGCAAGCGCTGTTGCAGGGCACGGCCGTGCAGACGCTCAACCCCAAGGCCTGGCTGGTGGCGCTGGCCGGCGTGGGCCTGTTCGTGCTGCCCCATGCGAATGCGCCGTGGGCGCTGCTGCAGTTTTGCGCCATCTCGCTGCTGGCCTGCCTGGTGGGGGTCGGCAGCTGGGCGCTGCTGGGGCAGCTGCTTTCGGGCTGGCTGCGCACCGAACGCCGCCAGCGCCTGTTCCACCGCCTGCTGGCCCTGCTGCTGGTCGCCAGCGTGGCGGCCATGCTGGCATGATGGCTGGCCGCCATGACTTCAGCCTCTCCCCACCGATTCCACCGCCATCCGGCCGCTCCCTGGGCCGAGCTGCGCGACAGCGCGCGCTCGCCGCATTGCTTTCGGCTGCACATGCATGCCGAGTACTCGATCGGCATCGTGGACGCGGGCCGCACCGTGTTCCACCATGCCCACGGCCCGCAGCCCGTGGAGGCGGGCGGCGTGGTGCTGATCGAGCCCGGCGCCTGGCATGCCTGCAATCCCGACCCCGGCGCGCCATGGTCCTACCGCATGCTGTTTGTCGATGCCGACTGGCTGCACGCGCAGCTGGGCGTGGCCGCGCTGCGCTTTCCCCGGCGCACGCTCACGGATGCGGACATCGCCCGCCTGGTGGATGGCCTGTGCCGCCCCGTCGATGGCGCGGCCGCCGCCGACCGCCTGGCCCTGGGCCTGGAGCACCTGCTGGACCGCTGTGCCCAGCCCGCAGCCTTGCCCCTGCCCGGCGATGCGGCGGCCCTGGCCCCCGCGCTGCAGCGCCTGCATGCAGGACCCGATGCAGGCCTGACCGTGCAGTCCCTGGCCCAGGAATGCGGCATGAGCGCCACGCGCTTCATCCGCCGCTTCAAGGCGGCCACGGGCATGACGCCCGGCAGCTACCGCCTGAACCTGCGCATCAACGGCGCGCGCCGCCTGCTGGCCACGGGGGCGGCGCTGTCCGATGCGGCCTATGCCATGGGCTTTGCCGACCAGGCCCACCTGCAGCGCGCCTTCAAGGCCCACCATGCGCTGACGCCGGGCTGCTACGCACGCGGAGCCTGAGCCGGACCCTCCCATGGTTTTGCAGCGGCCAGCCCGGGGCCGGCGGTGAAAGCGCAGATACTTACGCCTTCCGCTTTCAGCCCCCAACCGCCGCGCACCATGGCCGCCTTCCAAGACATTCAGCAACGAGAAACCGGCCTGCGCCAGCAGCTGTCCGCCGCCCAGATGGTGATGATCGCCATCGGAGGCGCCATCGGCACCGGCCTTTTCATGGGCAGCGCCTTCGCCATCGGATTCGCCGGCCCCAGCGTGCTGGTCAGCTACGCCATCGGCGCGCTGATCTCGCTGCTGCTCATGGGCTGCCTGGCAGAGATGACGGTGGCCCATCCGACCTCGGGCTCGTTCGGCGCCTATGCCGAGCACTACATCAGCCCGATGGCCGGCTTCATGGTCCGCTATGCCTACTGGGCCGCCGTGGTGCTGGCCGTGGGCATGGAGGTGACGGCCATAGGCATCTACATGGGCTACTGGTTCCCCGACGTGCCGCGCTGGATCTGGGTGGTGGTGTTCTCGGGCGCGCTGGTGGCCGTCAACGCCAGCAGCGTCAAGGCCTTCGGCCAGGTGGAGTACGGCTTTTCCATGGTCAAGATCATCGCCATCGTGGCCTTCATCCTGATCGGCGCCTGGGTGGTGTTCGGCTCGCAGCCCCAGGGCATCGGCTTTTTCAACTACACGGCCGATGGCGGCTTCTTCCCCAAGGGCCTGTGGGGCACCTGGGTGGCCGTGATCATCGCCATCTTCAGCTACCTGAGCCTGGAGGCCGTGGCCGTGGCGGCCGGCGAGGCCGAGGACCCCAAGCGCGCCATCACCCGGGCCTTTCGCACCACCATGGCGCGCCTGGTGATCTTCTACCTGCTGACGCTGGCGCTGATGCTGGCCATCGTGCCCTGGCAGCAGGCCGGCACGGACAAGAGCCCCTTCGTGAAGGTGATGGAGATCATCGGCATCCCGGGCGCTGCCAGCATCATCAACTTCGTGGTGCTGGTGGCCGCGCTGTCGGCCATGAACAGCCAGCTGTATGTGACCTCGCGCATGATGTTCAGCCTGTCGCGCGGCGGCTATGCGCCCTCGGTGTTCGGGCGGCTGAACAGCCGCGGCGTGCCCGTGGCGGCGATTGCCATCTCCTGCCTGGGCATTGCCGTGGCCGTGGCCGTGAACCTGTGGAAGCCCGAAGGCTCGCTGCTGTGGATGATGTCCGTGTCCATGTTCGGCGCCATGTTCACCTGGTTCATGATCTTCGTGACCCATCTGTTTTTCCGCGCGCGCTGGTCGCGCGAGCATCCGGGCCAGCGCCTGCAGTTCCGCATGTGGGGCTATCCGCTGTTCACGCTGGCCGGCGCCGCGCTGATGCTGGGCGTGATCGTCACCACCTATTTCACCGAGGTCTTCCACATGACGCTGCTCACGGGCCTGCCCTTCCTGGGCCTGCTGGCCCTGGTGTATGCGCTGTGGTACCGGCCGCGCGCACAGGCCGCCCGAACCGCCCCGAAGGAGTGAAACCATGACCCGCAGACTCTGGGACATCTCCCCGGCCGTGCAGGCCGCCAGCCCCGTCTTTCCCGGCGACACGGCCTACAGCCAGCAATGGTGCGCCACCATCGGGCCGGGCTGCCCGGTCAATGTCAGCGCCATCACGCTGTCGCCCCATGTGGGAGCGCATGCCGATGCACCGCTGCACTATGACGCGGACGGCGCCAGCATCGGCCATGTGGACCTGGACGCCTTCCTCGGCCCCTGCCGCGTGATCCACGCCATCGGCAAGGGACCGCTGGTCGAATGGAAGCACATCGCCCACGCCGTGGAGCATCTTCCGGCACGCGTGCTGGTGCGCACCTACGAGCGCGCCCCCGCCACCTGGGACCAGGAACTGGCAGCCTATGCACCGGCCACGGTGGAGCGGCTGGCCGACCTGGGGGTGAAGCTCATCGGCATAGACACGGCCAGCATCGACCCGGCCAGCAGCAAGAGCCTGGACAGCCACCAGGTGATCCGCCGGCGCGGCCTGCGCGTGCTGGAGAACCTGGTGCTGGACGAGGTGGCCGAGGGCGACTACGAGCTCATCGCCCTGCCGCTCAAGCTGGTCGAGGCCGATGCCTCGCCCGTGCGCGCCGTGCTGCGTGCCCTGGCCTGATTCCCGGGCCGCACCTTTCGCCTTTCGCCTTTTCCATACCCAAGGAGACCCCGTGACGAGCCTGCAAGACTGCCTCACCCTCGATGCGCAAGACCCGCTGCGCGCCCTGCGCGACCAATTCACGCTGCCCGAAGGCGTGATCTACCTTGACGGCAATTCGCTGGGCGCCAGCCCCCGCGCCGCCGCCGCGCGCGTGGCCGAGGTGGTGCAGCAGGAATGGGCCCAGGGCCTGATCCGCTCGTGGAACGATGCCGGATGGATCAGCCTGCCCCAGCGCCTGGGCGACCAGTTCGCCCCCTGGCTGGGCGTGGGCGCGGGCGAGCTGGTGTTCACCGACACGGCCTCCATCAACCTCTACAAGGTGCTGACGGCTGCGGCCCGCATCGCGCGCGAGGACGCTCCGCAGCGCAAGCGCCTGATCAGCGAGCGCAGCAACTTCCCCACCGACCTCTACATCGCCCAGTCGGTCTGCCAGGAATACGGCCTGGAGCTGGTGCTGCTCGAACCCGAGGAGATTGCCGATGCGCTGACCGACGAGGTCGCCATCTGCATGCTCACCCATGTGAACTACCGCACGGGTGCCATGCACGACATGGCTGCCGTGACGGCTGCCGCGCAGGGCAAGGGCATTCTCTGCGTCTGGGACCTGTGCCACAGCGCGGGCGCCGTGCCTGTCGATCTCAAGGGAGCGAATGCAGACTTCGCCATCGGCTGCAGCTACAAGTACCTCAACGGCGGCCCGGGCGCGCCGGCCTTTGTCTGGGCCAACCCGCGCCTGATCAACCGCTTCTGGCAGCCGCTGTCGGGCTGGTTCGGCCATGCCGAGCCTTTCAAGTTCGTGCCGGACTACCACCCGGCCCAGGGCATACAGCGCTACCTGTGCGGCACCCAGCCCATGGTCAGCCTGAGCGTGCTGCAGTGCGGCCTGGACGTGTTCACTGCCGTGGAGCCGCTGGGCGGCATGGACGCGCTGCGCAACAAGTCGCTGGCGCTGACCGACCTGTTCATCGCCCTGGTCGAGGAACGCTGCCAGGGCCACGGCCTGGGCCTGGCCACGCCGCGCGAGCACGGCCGGCGCGGCTCCCAGGTCTGCCTCACGCGCGAGGAGGGGCTGGGCGTGGACGGCAAGGACAGCGGCGCCTATGCCATCGTGCAGGCGCTGATCGCGCGCGGCGTGATCGGCGACTTCCGCAAGGGCGACGGCACGGGCCTGCACAAGGACATCCTGCGCTTCGGCTTCACGCCGCTGTACGTGGGATTCGAAGATGTCTGGCATGCCGTGGAGCACCTGCGCCAGGTGCTGGAATCGGGCGAATGGCGCAAGCCGGAGTTCAACCGCGTCAATGCGGTGACCTGAAGCCTGGAGCCAGCCCTTCAGAACGCCGTGGACGACAGCGAGGCCCAGAGATGGGCCGCGACCAGGGCGCGCCAGGGCGCGAAGTCCCGCAGCCACAACTCGGTCTGCGCCGCATCCATGGCGTCCGTCTTCAGCAGCAGGGCCAGGGCGCGGCGCACGGCCACATCGCCGTGCAACGGGCCGTCCAGGTGGCCATAGCCGCGCAGCAGCATGTAGTTCACGGTCCACGGGCCGACGCCCTTGAGGGCCAGCAGCCGCCGGCTGATCTCGCTGGCGGGCAGCTCGGGCATGGCGGCCCAATCGTCCAGCGGCAGTTCGCCCGCCTGCACGGCATGCGCCAGCAGGCGCAGCGTATGGGTCTTGCTCCGGGAAAAGCCGGCCGCGCGCAGGTCGTCCTCGCTCAGCTGCGCCACCTGCGCGGCCTCCGGCATGCACCACAGCTGCTGCGGCGCGTCGGCATGGCCATCGTGCAGCGCCACCGGCTGGCCGGCTGCGGCGATCAGGCGGCGGCGCAGCGACACGGCTGCCGCCACGCTGATCTGCTGCCCGGTGACGGCCCAGCTCAGCGCCTCCCAGGGCGTGCAGGCCGCGGGCACATGCAGGCCAGGCTGGCGCGCCAGCAGCGGTCCCAGCCGCTCATGGCGGCCAAAGCGGCGCTCGAATTCGCCCACATCCTGGGACAGTCCGAACATGCGCCGCAGCATGGCGGCCAGCACATCGTCCATGCCGGTGATTGCGCCCGCATCGGCGGGCAGGTGCCATCGGGCCTGGACCACGGCCGCCTCTTCGCACTGCTGCGTCAGCTCCAGGGTGAGCAGCGTGGGAAGGCCTTTCCACATCAGGCCCTTGTGCATGCGGATGGTGCCGCCATCCTGCAGATCGCATTCGGACAGGCGCTGGGCATCGCGCCGGTGAAAGCCCCAGAACTCGGTCATGCGGTAGCCGGCCGGCAGCGTCAGTTGCTGCTGCGCCTGATAGGTCTGGCCGGTGCCACGCCCTCGCCCCTGCCCCTGCCCGCTCATGCGCTTCCTGCCTGGCGCAGCGGTGCGTGCCCAGCGTCCTTGCCAGACACCTCCTGCGCCTGGCGCGCCTCGCGCAGCAGCAGGGCGCGCTTGCGCTCCACGCCCCAGCGGTAGCCGGAGATGCTGCCGTCATTGCGCACCACGCGGTGGCAGGGCACGGCCACGGCAATGGGGTTGGCCGCGACGGCGCTGGCCACGGCCCGGGCACCCGTGGGCATGCCCAGGCGCAGGGCCAGTTCCGAATAGCTCAGGGTCTGGCCGGCGGGAATGGCGCACAGCGCCTGCCATACGCGCTGCTGGAAGGCCGTGCCCTGCACATCCAGCGGCAGTGCCAGGCCCCGGCGCGGCTGCTCGACCAGGGCCACGACCTGGGCCACGGTGTGCTCGAATCCGGCATCGCCGCCCACCAGTTCGGCCAGCGGAAAGCGCTGCTGCAGGTCCTGCACCAGGGCCTCGGCATCGTCGCCCAGCAGCACGCAGCACACGCCGCGATCGGTGCTGGCCACCAGGATGCTGCCCAGCGTGCATTCGGCCACCGCAAAGCGGATGGTCTGGCGCATGCCGCCGCGCCGGTAGTCACCGGGCGCCATGCCCAGCATGGCGCCTGCGTCGCGGTAGAAACTGCTGCTGGCCGCATAGCCGCTGAGGTAGGCGGCATCGGTGACCGAGTCGCTCTGGCCTGGCTGCAGCGCCTGGCGCAGCGCACGCGCGCGGTGCGCCTTGGCATAGGCCTTGGGCGTGAGGCCCGTGGCCTGCTTGAACAATCGGTGCAGCTGCCAGGGGCTCAGCCCCGAGCGTTCTGCCAGCGCGCCCAGGGCGGGGGGCGGCTCCTCGGTCTCCAGCCAGCGGCAGCATCGCGCCACCAGGGCAGCGGGGTTGGCAGGGGCATCGCTGGCTTGATTCATGGCTTGGTGGGACACGGCATGTCTTTCAGGGTCATCGGATGCCCTACTCTACGCAGCCCGGCGCGGGCGCGCATCCCGCTTCTTGCAAGCCGCAGGATTGCTGCGCGGGATTCGGTTACGCTGCGCCCTGCATTTTCCGCATCGAGACTTGCGAGACTCCCACATGACCACCGAACACTCCGGCTGTCCCATGAACAGCCCCGGCCGCACCGAATCCATCGTCAAAGAGGAGCGCGCCCAGCTGGACTTCAGCCAGTCCATGAGCTATGGCGACTACCTGCACCTGGACCAGATCCTCACGGCCCAGCACCCGCTGTCGCCCGCGCATGACGAGATGCTGTTCATCATCCAGCACCAGACCAGCGAGCTGTGGATGAAGCTGATGCTGCACGAGGTCCGCGCCGCCACGGCCGCCATCGCAGGCGGCACGCGCGCCGACGCCTTCAAGATGCTGGCCCGCGTCAGCCGCATCATGGAGCAGCTGGTCAGCGCATGGACCGTGCTGTCCACCATGACGCCGCCCGAGTACACGGCCATGCGTCCCTACCTGGCCAACTCCAGCGGCTTCCAGAGCTACCAGTACCGCTGCATCGAGTTCTCCCTGGGCAACAAGAATGCCGCCATGCTCCAGCCCCATGCCCACCGGCCCGATCTGCTGGCCCAGGTGGAGGCGGCATGGCGCTCGCCCTCGCTCTACGACGTGTCTCTGCAACTGCTGGCGCGCGAGGGCATCGAGGTGCCCGCCGACCGGCTGGAGCGCGACTGGACCCAGCCCTACGAGGCCAGCGAAGGCGTCAAGCAGGCCTGGATCACGGTCTACCGCGATCCCCACCAGCACTGGGACCTGTACCAGCTCGGCGAAAAGCTGGCCGACATCGAGGACGCCTTCCGACTTTGGCGCTTCCGCCATCTGACCACGGTGGAGCGCGTCATCGGCTTCAAGCGCGGCACGGGCGGCACCGGCGGCGTCAGCTACCTGCGCAAGATGCTGGACGTGGTGCTGTTCCCCGAAATCTGGGCGCTGCGCACCGAGCTGTAAGAACTGGCGGGCGCCACCGACGGCAGACCGCTGCGGTGGCGACAGCGCGCATGCGCGCAAACGGGTAAGCTGCGGCGCCAGGAGAAATACCGTGTCCGCAGCGCCGCAACAGCCCCCACACAACAACACACACACAGAGGCTTCGCAGACCTCCACCGCAGCACCGCCGCCACGCAGCCAGCTGCTGTGGGCCATGCTGCTGGCCCTGCTCTCGGCCTTTGCGCTGAGCCAGGCCTTTCGCACCACGACCTCGGTCATGGCGACCGGCCTGCAGCAGGATTTCGGGCTTACGGCCCAGTCGCTGGGGGCCTTTGCGGGCCTGTTCGGACTGTCCTTCGGCGTGGCCCAGCTGCTCATGGGCATCGGCATGGATCTCTACGGCCTGCGCCGCACGGTGCTGCTGTCGTTTCCGCTGGCGATCGCGGGATCGGCACTGTCCGCCGCCGCACCCAATTACGGCTGGCTGATGGTGGGCCAGTTGCTGATCGGCGTGGGCTGCTCGCCGGCCTTCCTGGCCTGCACCATGTTCATCTCGCGCCACTTTCCCATGGACCGCTTCGCCTTTCTGTCGGGCGTGGGCATGGGCGTGGGCGGCTTGGGGCTGCTGTTCACAGGCACGCCGCTGGCCTGGCTGGTCCAGCATTTCGGCTGGCGCTCGGGCTTTGCGCTGCTGGCCGTGATGTCGGCCCTGTCGTGGCTGCTGATCTGGTGGCGCGTGCACGAGCCCGCCCGCCGCGGAGCACAGACCGCCGCACGGGAAAGCTGGGGCGTGGCGGCACGCCGCATGGCCGAGCTGTTCACGCTGCCGCACACCCTGGGTATCGTCCTGCTGGCCATGGCCTGCTATGCATCGTTTCTGGCGCTGCGCGGCCTGTGGCTGGGGCCGCTGCTCATTCATCGCTATGGCTTTTCGCTGGTGGAAAGCGGCAATGTGGCGCTGGTCGTATCGATGATCTCGCTGTTCAGCCCCGCGATTTTCGGACGCATGGATCCCGGCCCAGGACGGCGCCGGCGCTGGCTCACCAATTACTCGCTGCTCATGGGCAGCCTGTTCATGCTCATGGCCTTTTTGCACCATGGCTGGACCAATGTGGCGCTGATCTTCGCCATGGGCCTGCTGTCCGGCTATTCGGTGCTGCAGTACGCCGATGTGCGCGCTTCCTACCCGCCCGAGATGACCGGCCGCGCGCTGTCGCTGTTCACCATGGCCATGTTCCTGGGCGTGGCCCTGGTGCAATGGTTCACGGGCTGGGTGGCGGCCTGGGCCGAGGCCTGGGGCGTGGAGCCCTACAAGGCCGTGATGATCTCGATTGCGGCCACCCTCGTCGGTGCGTCAACCGCGTTCCGTTTCCTGCCCTCCTCGCCGCTGCTGCGCCAGGCATCCGCCGCCTAGCGGCCGGAGTCTGTGCCTCTACAAGGCGTTGGCGGCCGAGCCATCGCCACGGTACAGCCAGGGCAGATCCATCAGCCTGGAGCCCAGCAGGCGCAGCGACAGGTCACGCCCCCAGCGCACCGGACCCGTGGCATGGAAGATGCGGCCATTGCGCTGCGAGCGCGCCTGCACGCGCGCATTGCGCTGCCAGCGATTGAGCGCGTAGCGGCGCAGGCGCATGTTGACGTCGAGATCGTGCATGGACAGGGCGCGCTGCAGCTCCGCTGCATCTTCAATCGCCATGCCGGCGCCCTGGGCCAGATAGGGTCGCATGGGGTGGGCGGCATCGCCCAGCAGCGCCACCACGCCGCGCGCCATCTGCGCGGCCGATTGCACGGGCGGGCGATCGCCCACCGGCCACAGCCGCCAGTCACCGCCAGCGGCAGGCACATGCTGGACCAGGTCCAGCAGGTGCGGGCAGTTGCCCTGCAGCACCCGCACCAGATCATCGAGATTGCCCGCGTGGTCCCAGTTCGCCAGGTCCTCGGGCGCCGGGCCCTGGACGATGACCACCAGGTTCTGCAGCTCGCCCCGGCGCACGGGGTACTGGATGGCATGCATGCGCGAGCCCAGCCAGGCCGTGACATCAGTGGCCCGCAGCCGCTTGGGCAACTGGGCCTGGTGCACCAGGGCGCGGTAGGCCAGGTGCCCGGTGACACGCGGCGGGCCGTCGCCCAGCAGCTGCTGGCGCAGGACGCTGCGCACGCCGTCGGCAGCGACCAGGGCATCGCCTTCGATCAGCTTGCCGGCCTGGGTTCGCACGGTGACCACGCCGTCCGTTTCGGAAAAGCCTTCAATGGGCTGGCCCAGGTTCAGGTGCATGCCCGGATAAGTCTGAGCGGCTTCCTTCAGCAGCTGCTGCAGATCGGCCCGGTGGATGGTGGCGTAGGCAGCGCCGTAGCGATGCACGGCCTCGCTGCCCAGAGGCATGTGCCCCAGTTCCTGCCCTGTGGCGGCGCTGCGCACCCGCAGGCTGTCCGGCAGCGCCACCACCTGCTGCAGCGGCTTTTGCAGGCCCCAGGCCTGCAGGCGGCGCACCACATTCGGCCCCAGCTGGATTCCAGCCCCCACTTCGCTGAGCACGCGAGCCTGTTCGAAAAGACGCACTTCCCAGCCCGCCCGCGATGCACCAATCGCGGCAGCCAGGCCACCAATGCCGCCGCCGGCAATCAACACCTGCTTGTTCATGCGCGTATTGTGCCCCTGCCTTCGCCCATGGTGGCTGGTGCCTGGATATTCAAGTCGGCCACCACTGAAGAAAATCAAAAAATCATCGGATTTGTCTGAAACACGCATGCATCCGCCATGCGTTGAGACGCCAAGACCCGGAAACACCCACCTCGCATGCTCCAAACTGCCGCAAGGTGCATCACTGGCACTGTGCATTTTGCGTTACCGCCAGAAATCGGCCCTGGCATCGCCGCCGCGCAATGTCCGTGCACAGGCCCACGCTTTGCACAGCGCATGATAGTCATTCTCAACCGAGTCAATTTTTGACAAATGGCCGTGCCAATGAAAAAAGCCCGCACAAGGCGGGCTCTTTCAACATGCGCGATGGAAAAATCAGATGACGAACTTTTCGCGGTCCTGATTCTGAATCCACTTCGGCGGCTTGCCGCGTCCGGTCCAGGTCTGGCCAGTGGCGGGATCACGGTACTTGGGCGCCACCTTGGTGCCCGTTGCACCCGCATTGCCGCGACCACGAGCCGAAGGAAAGACGTCATCCGCAGTCAGGCCATATTCGGCAATCAAATTGCGAACCTTGCCCACGGCGTCAGACAGTTCACGCTTGCGCGCTTCCTGGATCTGTTGCTCCAGTTCCTGTCGCTGCTTCAGCAATTCCTTGTAAGAGCTCATGGTGTGCGCCTTGAAAGTTGTTTAAGAGCTTTCATTATAAAAACATAATCGCCCTACAGGGCAAGACGCATGTAAGCAAAATCCACAATATCGCAGTTGCCTATTGCAGCGAGGGGCCTTCGGATAATTCCGAAATGGCAAGCACCTTGTCAATGCGTTTGCCATCGAGATCAATCACCTCGAAGATCCAGCCCGCGCAGCTGATCCGCTCTCCCAGAACCGGCAAATGACCGCTTTCCGCCATGAGAAGGCCGGCAACGGTGTTGTATCGGCCACGGTGCTCATCGGGCAGGTCACGAATATCGAGGCGCGCCTTCAGCTCCGATATGGGCATCAGTCCGTCCAATAACCAGGAGCCATCCCCACGCTGCATGGCCCATGCTTCCGTTTCGGTCACAGGCTGTAACTCGCCGGTAATCGCCTCCAGCAAATCGCGCGGCGTCATGATGCCCTGCACCACGCCATATTCATCCACCACGAACACCATGCGCCCGGATCGGGCACGCAATTGCTCCAGCAGTTCCATGGCGCTGAGCGTCTCGGGCAGGAACGAGGCCGGCAGTACATGCTCGTAGAGCGTGGAGCCCGCCGCATCGGGACCCAATGCCAGCAGGCGCGCCACGCTGATGATGCCGACCACGTCATCAAGGGAATTGCGGCACACCGGATACCAGGAATGGCCGCCCTTTGCGTGGTCATCGGCCGAGGCCTGCAATGCCTCGGTGACGGTCATGTCGGCATCCAGCCATTGCACATCGCCGCGCGGCACCATGATCGACGTCAGCGAGCGGTCATCGAGATGGAAGACGTTCTGCACCATCTGGTGTTCGCTGGCCTCGATGACGCCGGCATCGCGGCCCTCGGCAAGGCTGGCCGCGATCTCCTCCTCGGTCACGGAGCGTGCCGCCGATTCATTGATGCGCAGCAAGGTCAGCATGGCGCGGGTGGAGAAGGCCAGCAGCCGCACAAAAGGCTTGGCTGCCGACGCCACCCACGTCATGGGCCGCGAGACCACGATGGCCACGGTTTCGGGATAGAGCTGGCCGATGCGCTTGGGCACCAGCTCGCCGAAAACGATGGTGACGAAGGTGATCACGGTCACGACGACTGCCGTTGCCGAAATGCTGGCTGCGCGCTCTGGAACGCCCAGGCCCAGCAGCCATGCGGCCAGTCCGTCGCTGAAGGCCGCCTCACCCAGGATACCGTTGAGCAGGCCGATGGAGGTGATGCCCACCTGCACCGAAGAAAGAAATTGCGTGGGGTTGTCGAGCAAGGCCAGTGCCGCCACCGCCCCCTTGTCGCCTGTTTCAGCCAGTGCCACCAACCGAGCCTTACGGCTGGAGGCCAGTGCCAATTCGGACATTGCAAACACCCCATTGAGCAGCGTAAGCAACGCGATCAGCAGAAAATCCATGGTTCGTATATCAGAAAGAAGACCATGGCACTTTACTGTATCGGTGATATCCAGGGATGCCACGACGCCTTTGAGCGCCTGCTGCAACGCGTGGATTTCTCCGCCAGCCGCGATACCTTGTACATCCTCGGCGACCTGGTGAATCGCGGCCCGGCATCGGACAAGGTACTGCGCACCTGCATGGCCGCCGGCGACTCCATGCGCGCCCTGCTGGGCAACCATGACCTGCACCTGCTGGCCGCCGCCCACGGCGTGCGCCGCAACAGCCGCCGCGACACCTTGGCCCAGGTGCTGCAAGCGCCCGATCGTGACCAGCTGCTGGACTGGCTGCGACAGCAGCCGCTGGCGCGCAGCCACCGCACGGTGCATGGCGATGAGCTGCTGATGGTCCACGCAGGCGTGCTGCCGCAGTGGACCGCCCAGGAAGTGATGGACCTTGCAGGCGAGGTGCACACGGTACTTCGCAGCGCGCAATTGCCGGATTTCCTGCAAGCCATGTACGGCAACCAGCCCGATCGCTGGTCGCCGGATCTGCAGGGCTGGGAACGGCTGCGTGTCATCGTCAACGCGCTGACCCGGCTGCGTTTTTGCAGCGCTCAGGGGGTCATGGATTTCGACAGCACGGAGTCGGCAGAGCAGGCAGCGCCAGGACTCATGCCCTGGTTCGATGTGCCGGGCCGCGCCACGGCGGGCGTGCCCATTGCCTTTGGCCACTGGTCCACGCTGGGCCATATCAACCGGCCCGATCTGGTGGCGCTGGACACGGGCTGCGTCTGGGGTGGCTGCCTGAGCATGATGCGCTTCGGCGACCATCTGGCGGACAGGGAGCTGATCCAGGTGGATTGCCCGCAGGCCCAGGCCCCAGGCTGATCGGGAGCAGCCCGTGCACCCATGAAAAAACGCCTGCAAGGCAGGCGTTATTCGGGAAGCAGGCCGCGTGTGCGGCGCTCAGACCTCGGAGGTGGCGACGGGCGCGGCGGGCGCGACCGGTGCCTTGAACAGCGCCGCCAGCTTGCGCTTGGGCTTGATGTTGCCGCCGGCCTTGGGCGCAGCGCGCTGGCTTTCCCAGTTGGCGTCGGCGCTGGCCGAAGGCTCATAGGGCTTGTCGAAGAAGGGGTCGGAATGCGCCGGGCGCTGGGCCATGCGCGAGCCGCGATGGCCGAAGCCCGTGCTGCCGCGTGCGGCATCGGCACCGCGATCGCCACGCTCGCCGCCGCGATCCCGTTCACGACCGTACCCGCCGCCAGCGCCTTGGCGCGGCAGCTCGTCGAAACGGTGACCACGCGGTGCGCTGCCGCGGAAATCTTCCATGGGGCAGGTTTCGACGTTGATCTTCTTCTTGATGAGCTTCTCGATCTCGCCCACCAGGCGCGCATCGTGGCTGGTCACCAGGGTCACGGCAATGCCGGAGGCGCCTGCGCGGCCCGTGCGGCCGATGCGGTGCACATAGTCTTCGGCGTTGAAGGGCACGTCGTAGTTGAAGACGGCCGGCACGTCCTTGATGTCCAGGCCGCGGGCCGCGACATCGGTACACACCAGCAGATCGACCTCGCCGCGCTTGAAGGCTTCAAGCGCCTTCAGGCGCTCGTCCTGGCTCTTGTCGCCGTGCAGCGCCGTTGCGCGCAGGCCATCACGCTCCAGGGCACGCGTCAGGCGGGCGCAGCCCAGCTTGCTGTTGGAAAAGACGAAGGCCTGGCGGATCTCGCGCTGCTTGAGCAGCGAACGCAGCGCATAGCGCTTGTCGTCGTCGCTGACGCTGTAGAAGCGCTGCTCCACCGTGGACGCCGTCTCGTTGGGACGGGCCACTTCGATGGTGACGGGGTCTTGCAGGTAGCTGCCGGCCAGGCGCTTGATCTCGGGCGAGAAGGTGGCGCTGAACAGCAAGGTGGTGCGTGTCTTGGGCAGATGGGACAGGATGCGCTGCAGGTCGGGCAGGAAGCCGATGTCCAGCATGCGGTCCGCCTCGTCGAGCACCACGTACTCGACCTGGTTGAGCACCACGTTCTTGGCTTCGATATGGTCAAGCAGCCGGCCCGGCGTGGCCACCAGCACCTCGACGCCCTTTTTCAGTTCCAGCGTCTGCGGTTTCATGTCCATGCCGCCGAACACCACGGTGCTGCGCAGCTTGGTGTACTTGGCGTACTGGGCGATCTGCTGAGCCACCTGGTCCGCCAGTTCGCGCGTGGGCAAAAGCACCAACGCCCGCACGGGGTGCCGTGCAGGCGAAGCGGAGGCATTTTCGTGGCGCATCAGCCGCTGCAGCAACGGCAGCGAGAACGCTGCCGTCTTGCCCGTGCCGGTCTGGGCTGCGCCCATGACATCCTTGCCGGTCAGAACAACCGGAATGGCCTGCGCCTGGATGGGCGTCATGGACTCGTAGCCCATGTCGGCCACGGCGCGCGCCAGGGACTCGGCCAGTTGGAGATTGGAGAAAGAGCTTGTCATTGAGGACGCTATTGTCGCACCTAGCGCGATTTGTGCGTTGCAATAACGCCAATTGGCACCTGGACAAGCATGGCGTTGCGTGAGCGCAACCCGCAAAAACCCGGTACGAGGGCCCGCTATGCGGGCATTTTTTCATCGCCGGGACACCGCCTCGAGACGGGACAGCGCCCCTCGGGGGTCATTTTTCAAAGCGAAGCGGCCGAGAAAGTGTCGCAGGACTTGACGCTGCCGGTGCGCAGACCGGTGCTGAACCAGCGCTGGCGCTGGGCACTGGTGCCATGCGTGAAGCTGTCGGGCACGACGGCGCCGCCACCGGCGCGCTGCAGGGCGTCGTCGCCGATCTTGGAAGCGGCATTCATGGCCGACTCCACATCGCCCTGCTCCAGGATCTGGCGTGCGCTTTGCGCGCGGTTCGCCCAGACGCCGGCCAGGCAATCGGCCTGCAGCTCCAGCTTGACCGACAGATGGTTGTATTCGACCTTGCTGACGCGGCCCCGCGCACGGTCCACCTGAGCGCTGATGCCCAGCAGGTTCTGCACGTGGTGGCCCACCTCATGGGCAATCACATAGGCCTGGGCGAAATCGCCGGGCGCGCCCAGCTGGTTCTTGAGCGTCTCGTAGAAGCCCAGGTCGATATAGACCTTCTGGTCGGCAGGGCAGTAGAACGGCCCCATGGCGGACTGGCCCGTGCCGCAGGCCGTGGGCGTGGCGCCGCGGAACAGCACGAGCTTGGGATCGGCATATTGGGCTCCGCCCTGGCGGAACACCTCGCGCCACACATCCTCGGTATCGGCCAGCACGGTGGAGACGAAGCGGGCGAGCTGGTCGTCGGCCGGCGGCTTGTGGGCCGGCCCCTGGGGCTGCTGCACCTGCACCGGCGCGCCGCCGCTGAGCGCCCCCAGGATGGTCAGCGGATTGATGCCCAGCACCCAGCCACCGACCAGGGCGATGACGATGGTGCCGATGCCGATGCTGCGCCCGCCAAAGACGGGACCACCACCGCCACCACCACCGTCATCACGGCGGTCCTCCACATTGTCCGACTCGCGGTTGCCTTCCCATCTCATGGTGTTCGCTCCTGGATCTGTGCTGCGGCCTGCAGCATCGGGCGGCGATATTACGTCGGAACCTGCGGGGCCGCAGCGTCCGCAGTCCCGGCAATGATACGGCGTGTATCAGCGCACGGGCTGCACCGCCATGGGGGCAGTGACGGGCGGCGCCTGGCTGCGCAGTACCTGCTCGCGCGCCACCAGCACCATGCCGGCCAGCAGCGCGGCGACGATGCACAGGCCGACGACGACCGCCAGGCCCAGCCCCCATCCGCCGCGCCTGCGCCGCTCGCGTGCAGGCTCGCCGGGCCTGCGGGGCGCAGGTGCCTGTTCGCTGGGAGGCTCCTCGCGCTGCCACGGTTCGGGCGCGGGCCCGCGCCGCTGCTGCTCGTAGCGCGGGGCCGATTCCTTGCGGGGAGCTTCGGGCCGCGCCGAACCGTCCCAGCTGGGCTCCTCGCGCGGATAAGAAGGCTTTTGTGACATAGGCGACATCGTAGTGCCTGCGCATGCCCGCGCGGGCCTGGGTGCACCACCGGACACATCGCGCATTGGCCTGCGCGCGCCTACTGTGTACAGTCGCGGCCATGAGCCATTCCAGCACGCACTCCTCCGCCGCCCTAGACGCGCAGGCCACGGCCGCCCTGCTGCCCTGGAAGGAGCTGGCCGAAGAGATCGCGGCTGTACTACTGCAGCCCCGGGCAGTGCAGGTGCCGCCGCGCATCGTGATGCCGCTGCCCGCAGGAGGCAGCCTGTTTTGCATGCCCGCCACCGATGGGCAGGTGGCCATGACCAAGCTGATCAGCCTCACGCCCGGCAATGCCGGCACGCCGCGCGCCACCATCCAGGGCGATGTGGTGGTCTTCGATGTGGCCACGGGCGAGCGCCGCCTGATCCTGGACGGCCCCACGGTCACGGCGCGGCGCACGGCCGCCGTATCGCTGCTGGCCGCGCAAAGGCTGGCTCCCAATCCGCAGGGCCCGCTGCTGATCGTGGGCGCCGGCGTGCAGGGCCTGGCCCATATGCAGGCCTTTGCAGCAGGCCTGGGCGTGCGCGAGGTCCAGGTGGCATCGCGCAGCGCCGAAAGCGCCCAGTCACTGGTCAGCCAGGCGCATGCCATGGGCCTGCAGGCCAGTGCCGTGCAGGATCTGGAGGCCGCCGCGCGCCATTGCCCGCTGATCGTGACCTGCACGCCGGCCCGCGCCGTGGTGCTGCATGCAGCCCCGCGCGCCGATGCCTTTGTATCGGCCGTGGGCGCCTTCACGCCGCAGATGGTGGAGCTGGCGCCCAGCCTGTGCCTGGACCTTGCGCAGGCGGGCCGCGTCGTCGTCGATACCGCAGATGCGCTGCACGAAGCCGGTGATCTGCTGCAGGCGGGCATGGACGTGGCCGCCCTGCCCACGCTGGAGCAGGTGGTGCGCGAGCAATGGCTGCGCCCGCAGGTGCCGGTGCTGTTCAAATCCTGCGGATGGGGGGGCTGGGACCTTGCGGCCACCCGCCTGGCAATGCGCCGGGCTGCGCTTCAGAACAGTTGACGACGGATTTCTGCGTTGAACGAGCTTTCTCCCCCGGATTCCCCCGCCCCGCCCCCAAGCACCGAGCCCGGCCGCTGGCAGCGCCTGGGCCTGCGCACGCAACTGGCCCTGGTCTTCGGCTCGCTGCTGGTGGGCGTGACGGTGCTGATGTCACTGGCCTTCGGCGAACTGCTGCGCTGGCGCATGGAGCGCGAGGTCAGCGCCTCGCTGCATGCCATGGCCTCCAACGCGGCGCGGCAGTTGTCTGAAGGGCTGTTCAGCCGTGCCCATACCGTGGAGGTGCTGGCCGCTTCGCCGGAGCTGTGGGTGCAAGGGCTGGATTCCCCGGGCGTGGGAGCGCTGCTCAACCGCGCCCGTTCGCTGACGCCGTCCAACCTCTGGATAGGCGTGGCTGACGCCGAGGGCACGGTACGCAGCGCCACCGACCAGTTGCTGGTGGGCCACGATGTCAGCGACCGGCCCTGGTTCGAGCCGGGGCTGCAGCGCGTGCATGTGGGCGACGTGCGTGCCTCCTCGCCGCGCATGGCCGCGCTGCTTGCGCCCCCGGCCGACGGCGCGCCGCGCCGGTTCATGGACTTTGCAGCGCCCATCCGCGTGGGCGGACTCACGCAGGGCGTGCTGTGCATACACAGCAGCTGGGAATGGGTGCGAGAGACCATGCAGACCTTGCAGCAGGCCGACAGCGGGGATCGCCAGATCGGCCTCTTCATCTTTGACCGCCACGGCAAGATCATCCACGCCCCGGGCGACAGCCTGGAGCCGCTGCAGGCGCTGGACCAGCGCCTGCCGGTGGCCCATACCGTGTCTGCCGATACGTCCGATGCCACGCTGCTGCCCGTGCAGGTGGCGCGCTGGCAGGACAGCCCGCAGAGCTTTCTGACGGCCACCGTGCCGCTGCAGGCCCACAACCGGGTGACGGCCATGGGCTGGCACATCGTGGCCCGCCAGCCGCACGACAGCGCCTATGCGCCCGCGCGCCAGGCCATGCACCAGGTGCTGGCCGGCGGCCTGGCGGCGGCGCTGGTGGCCGCCGTCATCGCCTGGCTGGTGGCACGAAGGCTCAGCCAGGACCTCAAGCGCCTGGCCCGCGCGGCCAACGGCATCGATGGCAGCGGCGCGGCGCCGGACATTCCGCAGCTGCACAGCAGCCGCGAAGTGCACCGCCTCTCGCAGGCGCTGCGCGGCAGCATTGCCCAGCTGCGCTCGGCCAACGAGGCCATGGAGCGCCAGGTGCGCGAGCGCACCCTGCAGCTGCAGCAGGCCAATGCCGAGCTGGAGCACCAGGCGCGCAGCGATCCGCTCACGGGCCTGCTCAACCGCCGGGGCTTCGATTTCCAGCTGGACTTCGCCATGGCGCTGGCGCGCCGCAGCGGCCGCCCCTTGAGCGTGCTCGTCATCGACGTGGACCACTTCAAGCGCATCAACGACCAGCATGGCCATGACATGGGCGACGCCGTGCTGCGCACCCTGGCGCGCGCCTTCCGCATGCGGCTGCGCGAGTCCGACGTGCTGGCCCGCATGGGGGGCGAGGAATTCCTGGCCCTGCTGCCCGACACCACGGCCGACGCGGCCGTGGCCATTGCAGAGCAACTGCGCGAACTGCTGGCCTCCACGCCCATGGCCCACGGCGAGCCCGTCACCGCCAGCGTGGGCGTGGCCACGCTGCGCGGCACCACGGACACGGCCGCCGCCATGCTGCGCCGTGGCGACGAAGCGCTGTACGAGGCCAAGGGCGCAGGCCGCAACAACGTGCAGCTTCAGCGCTGAGACGGCCCCGCGCCGCTTTCTGCCCCCTCGGCTTGCCGCCTGCCGCAAAACACCAGTGCGGGAAAAAACATCACACTAATACTCAAATTGAGCATATTATTCGCAGCCATCACCAGACCTTTTCCACAGTCCCGGACGGCCACCATGCAGCTCAAATCCGTGCAGTACGACAAGCCCCATTTCTCCCACGCCGGCCAGTGCGGCATCGGCGAGGCATGGGCCCGCATTCCCCCTGAACTGGACCGCGCCCAGCGCCTTCGGACCACCGAGCGCATACGCGCCCTGCTGCACGAGCGCGATGCCGTGCTCGTGGCCCACTACTACGTGGATGGCGAACTGCAGGACCTGGCGCGCGAGACCGGCGGCTGCGTGGGCGATTCGCTGGAGATGGCGCGCTTCGGCGCCCAGCACCAGGCCAGCACCCTGGTCGTGGCCGGCGTGCGCTTCATGGGAGAGACCGCCAAGATCCTCAGCCCGGAAAAGCGCGTGCTCATGCCAGACGACGACGCCAGCTGCTCGCTGGACCTGGGCTGCCCGGCAGACGAGTTCAGCGCCTTTTGCGACGCCCACCCGGACCGCACGGTCGTGGTCTACGCCAATACCAGCGCGGCGGTGAAGGCGCGCGCCGACTGGGTGGTCACATCGTCGGTGGGACAGGACATCGTGGCCCACCTGCACGCCTGCGGCGAGAAAATCCTCTGGGCTCCCGACCGCCACCTGGGCGCCCACATCCAGCGCCAGACCGGCGCCGACATGCTGCTGTGGCATGGCTCCTGCCTGGTCCATGACGAGTTCAAGGCCGACGAACTGGCCGCCATGGCACTGGAGTATCCGCAGGCCGCCATCCTCGTGCATCCCGAGTCGCCGGCCGCCGTGGCCGCCCAGGCGGACGTGGTGGGCTCCACCACCCAGCTCATCAACGCGGCTGGCCGGCTGCCCACCGACACCTTCATCGTCGCCACCGACCAGGGCATCCTGCACGACATGCGCATGCGCTACCCGGGCAAGACCTTCCTGCCCGCGCCCACGGCCGGCCAGGGCGCCACCTGCAAGAGCTGCGCCATGTGCCCGTGGATGGCGATGAACAGCCTGCAGGGCGTGGAGCTGGCCCTGGAGCAGGGCCTGTGCGCCATCGAGGTGGATCCCGCCATCGCCCAGGCCGCGCGCCGGCCCATCGAACGCATGCTGGCTTTCGCGGCCGGCCACCGCCAGCCCGTGCGCGCCAGCGGCGACCTTGCGCGCGATGCGGCGCTCTTCCAGCACTTCGGTCCCGCCTGAGGACAGCGCCATGACACAGCCTTGCACAGACGTACTCATCATCGGCGCCGGCCTGGCCGGCATGGCCGCCGCCCTGTCGCTGCCGCCGCATCTGCGCGTGGCCCTGCTCAGCAAGGGCGCGGCCGAGGAATGTGCCAGCGCCTGGGCCCAGGGCGGCATTGCCGCCGTGCTGGATGCACAGGACAGCATCGACGACCACGTGGCAGACACCCTGGTCGCGGGCGCAGGCCAGTGCGATGCACAGGCCGTGCGCGCCATCCTTGAGCAGGCGCCCGACGCCATCGATTGGCTGGTGGCCCACGGCGTGCCTTTCACGCGTGACGACAGCGGTGGCTTGCACCTCACGCGCGAGGGCGGCCACGGCCGCCGCCGCATCGTGCATGCCGCAGACTGCACCGGCCAGGCCGTGCACGCCGCCCTGCTGCGAGCCTGCCGGGAGCGCGCGAACATCGATTTGCATGAGCACACCAGCGCGCTGGACCTGCTGACCGAAGGACAGCCTGCGCACTGCACAGGCGCGCTGGTGCGCCTGCCCGATGGCCGCCTGCAGCGCTGGCATGCCGCGCATACCGTGCTGGCCACGGGCGGGCTGGGGCAGGTCTATCCCGCCACCACCAACCCGGCCACCGCCACGGGCGACGGCGTGGCCATGGCCTGGCGCGCGGGCTGCCGCGTGGGCGACCTGGAGTTCATGCAGTTCCATCCCACGGCCCTGCAGGTGGGCGGCCGTGCGGCCGGCCTGGTCTCCGAGGCATTGCGCGGAGAAGGCGCCCTGCTGCGCCTGCCGGACGGCACGCGCTTCATGCCTGCCCATGACGAGCGGGCTGAACTGGCGCCGCGCGACATCGTGGCCCGGGCCATCCGGCACGAGATGGACCGCCATGGCCTGGCCTTCGTGCACCTGGACATCACCCACCGGCCACGTGCCTGGCTGCAGTCGCATTTCCCCGGTGTGATGGCCCTGTGCGCCAGCCATGGCATCGACATTGCCACGCAGCCGATTCCCGTGGCACCCTGCGCCCACTACGCCTGCGGCGGCGTGCTGGCCGGCATCGACGGGCGCACGGATGTCGATGGCCTGCACACCATTGGCGAGGTGGCGCGCACCGGCCTGCACGGCGCCAACCGGCTGGCCAGCAATTCGCTGCTCGAATGCGTGGTGATGGGGCGCGCGGCCGCCCGGGCCATCGCGCAGCAACCGGCTGCCGCCCCTGCGCCGGCCCGGCCGACCGAAACCCTGCAGGCCGGCGCCCAGGAGCAGGACACGGCAGCCGTCGCGCAGGAGTTGCGCCAGCTCATGCAGGACTGCGTGGGCATACAGCGCAGCGACCAGGGCCTGGCGCAGGCCGTGCAGCGCATTGCGGCATGGCGTGAAAGACTGGCACCTGCCGCAGGCCATGCGCTGCGCAACCAGCTCGATGTCTGCTGGCTCATGGCCACGGCTGCCGCCGCACGGCGCGAGAGCTGCGGTGCGCATTCGCGCATCGACACCGCCCCGGCGCTGGTGGAATGAAGAATGACCCCCACGCTACCCTTGCTGCGCAAGGGCCGCTGCCCCCCAAGGGGGCCGCTTTTCATCTTGGGGCGGCCCGGCGATGAAGAATGACCCCCACGCTCCCCTTGCTGCGCAAGGTCCGCTGCCCCCCAAGGGGGCCGCTTTTCATCTTGGGGCGGCCCGGCGATGAAAAAGGCCCGCAGCTTTCGCTGCGGGCCTTGTCTGCCGGGCCAAAGCCGTCAGGCCTTGGGAAGCGTCACGCCCACCTGCCCCTGGTACTTGCCGCCACGGTCCCGGTAGCTGACCTCGCAGACATCGTCGGGATCGCTCTCGAAGAACAGCACCTGGGCACAGCCCTCGCCAGCATAGATGCGGGCGGGCAGCGGCGTGGTGTTGGAGAACTCCAGCGTCACATAGCCTTCCCATTCGGGCTCGAAGGGGGTGACGTTGACGATGATGCCGCAGCGCGCGTAGGTGCTCTTGCCCAGGCAGATGGTCAGCACGTTGCGCGGGATGCGGAAGTACTCGACCGTGCGCGCCAGCGCGAAGCTGTTGGGCGGGATGATGCAGCTGTCACCCTCGAAATCGACGAAGCTTTTCTCATCGAAGTTCTTGGGGTCCACCACGGTGCTGTGGATGTTGGTGAACACCTTGAATTCGGGTGCACAGCGGATGTCGTAGCCATAGCTGCTGGTGCCGTAGCTGATGATCTTGCGGCCATCGACGTTGCGAACCTGGGCCGGCTCGAAAGGCTCGATCATGCCGTGATCCTCGGCCATGCGACGGATCCACTTGTCGCTCTTGATGCTCATGGCAATTCCTCGTTCCCTAGCTGCACTTGTCAGGCGCCAGCACCCGGCCGGGCACTGGCGCAAAGGCGCTATTTTGCTTGAGAAACGACGGTGCGCTCTATCAGGCGGTCATCACCCAGGATGATCATGGCGAACAGCAGCTCGTCCAGGCTCTCGGCCTGGCGGGTCTTGCGCTCGAGCAGCGGCGTGCAGGCCGGGTTGATGACCACGAAGTCGGCCTCGCAGCCCGGCTGCAGGTTGCCC
Source organism: Delftia sp. 11MD (assembly GCF_050907895.1). NCBI lineage: Bacteria > Pseudomonadati > Pseudomonadota > Betaproteobacteria > Burkholderiales > Comamonadaceae > Delftia > Delftia sp. 11MD. The sequence continues at coordinate 4,973,521 of NZ_CP194333.1, forward strand.
ACCTGCCCCGCCAGGCCCAGGGCGCGCGCCGCGCCCGCCGTGTGCTGCCACCACAGGTTGCCGGGCGACAGGCTCAGGCCCTGCTTGGTCTGGCCCTCGCGGCCCGCCACATAGGCGGCCTGCATGGTGCGGAAGGGGCTGAAGCTCATGCCGCCGCCCACGTCGCTGGCCAGGCCGTAGAGGAACTGCGCGGCATCGGCCCGCGCAAAGTCGAAGAAGCCGCTGCCCAGGAACAGGTTGCTGGTGGGGCTGACGGCGGCGGCGGTGCTGCGTTCACGCATCAGTGCGCGGTCTTCATCGTCCAGGTGGATGCAGTGCGCGTAGACGGCGCGCTCGCGCATCAGGCCGAAGTCGTCGTAGACCGACAGGTAGCTGCGGGCCTTCGGAAAGAGCTCGGCCACCCAGCGCACTTCGTCCAGGTTCTCGGCCACGTGCGACTGGATCCAGACATCGGCGTAGCGTGCGGCCAGCTCGCCCGCGCCGCGCAGCTGCTCATGCGTGCTGGTGGGCGCAAAGCGCGGCGTGATCGCGTAGCCCAGGCGGTCCACGCCATGCCAGCGCTGGATCAGGGTTTCGGTGTCGATCAGGCTTTGCTCGGTCTGGTCGCGCACGCCGTCGGGGCTGTGGCGGTCCTGCAGGACCTTGCCCGTGATCATGCGCATGCCGCGCGCCTGCGACGCGCCCATGAGCGCATCGACCGAACCCGGGTGCGAGGTGGCAAAGGCCAGCGCCGTGGTCACGCCGTTGCGCTGCAGCTCGTCCAGGAAGAACTCGGCCACGCTGTCGGCATGGGCGCGTTCGCAAAAGGCAGACTCGTGCGGAAAGGTGTATTTCTCCAGCCAGGGCAGCAGGCCGGCGGCGGGCGCGCCGATCACATCGGTCTGCGGATAGTGGATGTGCAGGTCGATGAAGCCTGGCGCCAGGATGCGGCCCGGCAGATGGGTGACTTCGGCGCCCGGCTGTCCGGTGAACTGCGCCTGCAGCGCCTGCCAGCTGCCGGCGGCGACGACGCGCTGCTGCCCCCTGTCATCCGGGGCGACGGCCAGCAGGCCGTCTTCGTCGTAGAGCGCCTGGCCATCGTCGGCAAAACGCAGCAATGAGGAACGGTAGATTTGCATGCCGCCAAGCTTAGCGGGCGGACAGGCAGATGCCATATCCGCAGCGCTATAGGCGCCATCGGCAGGCGCCATCCTAGGGTTTACGCCAGGACCGGACGCCCCGCAGGCCGCATCACTTGGGCAGCGTGGCCTGCACGCCTTCCACCAGCCAGTTCATCTGCAGGATCTGTGCATCGTCCAGCTGCTTGCCGGCAGGAATGCGCACCTGGCCCTGGTTGTCGCGCACCGGCTGGTCGCCGGCCTTGAAGGGCTGCAGGCGGCCCTGGGCCATGTCCTTTTGGCGCTGCAGCACTTCCTCGCGCACGGCGGGCGGCAGCCTGGGGCCGAAGCCCTCCACGCGGATCATGCCCTCGCGCACGCCGCCCCAGGTGTCCTGGCTCTTCCAGCTGCCGCCCAGCACGGCGCGGGCGCGCGCCGTGTAGTAGTCGCCCCACTGGTGGGTGACGGCCAGCAACTGGGCGTCGGGCCCGTCCTTGCGCATGTCGGAGTGGTAGGCAATCGCCATGCGGCCGCGCTCCTGGGCGGCCTGCATCACGGCGGTGGATGCGACCTGGAAGGACACCACGTCCACGCCGCCGTTGAACAGCGCCATGGCCGCATCGCGCTCGCGCGGCGGGTCGAACCAGGTATCCAGCCAGACCACCTTGACCGTGGCCTTGGGATTGACCGAGCGCATGCCCAGCGTGAAGGCGTTGATGCCCTGCAGCACCTCGGGAATCGGAAAGCCGACCACGAAGCCGGCAACGCCCGTCTTGCTGGCACGGCCTGCGGCAATGCCCGACAGATAGCGGCCCTCGTAGTAGCGCGCATTCGAGGTGGCCACGTTGTCGGCGCGCTTGAAGCCCGTGACCGACTCGAACTTCACCTGCGGGAAGTCGCGCGCCACGCGCATCACGGACTCGGTGTAGCCGAAGCTGGTGGTGAAGATCAGTTGGTTGCCGCTGGCGGCCAGGTCGCGCAGCACGCGCTCGGCGTCGGGGCCCTCGGGCACGCTGTCCACGGCGCGGGTCTGCACGCGCGGGCCCAGGGCCGCCTGCAATGCGCGCCGGCCCTCGTCGTGCTGGCGCGTCCAGCCGGCGTCGAGCACGGGCGTCAGATAGACGAAGGCCGCCTTGAGGGGCGTGGAACCTGCGAGGGATGAAGGGGCGGGATGGCCTTGGGACAAGGCCGTGGATACAAGACTTGCGGCCGCGACTGCGGCTGCGAGGTTTTTGTACATGGTGTTCCTCTACATGGCCCGGAAATGAAAACGCACCTGCCGTGGGCAGCGGCCGGTGCGGGGCGCGATTATAGGCAGCGGCCCCGGGGGCTGCCTGGGCCTGCGCTTATGGCCTCCATAAGGGGCGGCAGATACCGTCTACTAAGATCGTCGGCAAATTCCAACCCCAAGCAACCACCAAGGAGTACAGGACCATGCCGATGTTCGTCGATACCTCGCCCCCGGGGCAGTGCCTTTTTTGCCGCCTCGTGGCGGGCGAGATTCCGTCCGCCAAGGTGTTCGAGGACGAGCAGACCATCGCCTTCATGGACATCGGCCAGGTCAACCCCGGCCATGTGCTGGTGGCCAGCAAGCGCCATGCCGTGACCCTGCTGGACCTCACGCCCGACGAGGCCGGCGCCGTGATGCGCACGGCCCAGCGCGTGGCGCAGGCCGTGCAGGCGGCGTTCGACCCCGAAGGCATCAGCCTGTTCCAGGCCAACGGCGCGGCGGGCGGGCAGACCGTCTTCCACTTCCACCTGCATGTGCTGCCGCGCCACGAGGGCGACGGCGTGGGCCTGGGCTGGCCGCGCAAGGAGCCCGGCATGCAGGCGCTGCAGGAGCATGCCGAGCGCCTCAGGCAGGCGCTGGCCTGAACGAGCTCAGGCCAGGGCTGCGTAGCGGGCGAACACGGCCTCCAGCTGGCGCATCCAGTGGGCGCGCTGCTGGGGCGTGACGAAGCTGGCGTCAAAGCTGTTGACCGCCAGCTGCCAGGCCTGCTGCGAGTTCATGCCGGTGGCGGCGAACAGCTGCAGGTAGTTCTCGTTCACATAGCCGCCGAAGTAGGCCGGATCATCGGAATTGACCGTGACCTTGAGCCCCGCCTCCAAGAGCTGGGGCAGGTTGTGCTGGGCCAGGTCGGACACCACGCACAGCTTGAGATTGGACAGCGGGCACACGGTCAGCGGCACGCCGTCGCGCACCAGGCGCTGCATCAGGGCCTCGTCGCGCGCGGCCTGCACGCCATGGTCTATGCGCTCGGAATGCAGCACGTCCAGCGCGCCCCAGATATAGGCGGGAGGCCCCTCCTCGCCCGCATGCGCGACCAGGTGCAGGCCCAGCTCGCGGCAGCGGGCGAACACGCGGGCGAACTTCTCGGGCGGGTTGCCGACCTCGCTGCTGTCCAGCCCCACGCCGATGAAGCGGTCGCGCAGCGGCAGCGCGGCCTCAAGCGTGGCGAAGGCGTCCTCTTCGCTGAGGTGGCGCAGAAAGCTCAGGATCAGCGCCGACGAGATGCCCTGCTCTATCTCCGCATCGCGGCAGGCGCGGTACAGGCCGTTGATCACGGTCTCCATGCCCACGCCGCGCTGGGTGTGGGTCTGGGGGTCGAAGAAGATCTCGGCATGGACCACATTGTCCTGCGCGGCGCGCGTCAGGTAGGCGCGGCCCATGTCGTAGAAATCCTGCTCGTACAGCAGCACGCTGGCGCCGGCGTAGTAGATGTCCAGAAAGCTCTGCAGGTCGGTGAAGGCATAGGCGCGGCGCAGGTCTTCCACGCTGGCGTAGGGCAGCTTCACGCCGTTGCGCTGGGCCAGGGCGAAGATCAGTTCGGGCTCCAGCGAGCCTTCGATGTGCATGTGCAGCTCGGCCTTGGGCATGGCCTTGAGCAACTGGGGCAGATGCGCGGCATCCACGGCGGGTACGGTGTGCATCAGCAGACTCCGAAGGTGATGCCGCTGGCCCGGAGGTAGCGGCGGTAGGCGGACGACATGCGGTCGGCCGCAGAGTGCATTTCGGCGCGCGGGTCCAGCGGCAGGCACTTGGGCTGCTGCGACTCCAGCACGGGCTGGTCCTGGCAGAAGATGGTGTGCTGGAATTCCTGCAGCTGGGCGTCGGGCGAATCGAAGTCTGCCACGGCCAGCCGGAACCAGACGCGGCTGGTCTCGGGCGTGACGGGGCAGATGAACAGGGCGATGGACTCGCGCCAGCCGGCCCGGGTGGTGCCGGACTCGGGCAGCTTGGTCAGCACGGCGGCATAGGGCGCCGTGACTTCGTAGGTGTACTCGACCTCGGCCGCGCTGGTGGAGTGCAGGTTGGACTGTGGCTGCACGGCCTTGCAGCCCGTGGCCAGCACGCCCGTGGCCGTGGTCTCCACGGCATAGGCTTCGATGGCCGTGGCATCGCGGCTGCCCAGCCAGCCTTCGTGGACAAAGCCGAAGTGCGACATGTCCAGGAAGTTCTCGATGATGCGCGGCGCGCTGGCGGCCACGTCGTAGGGGCCGCAGTTGAGCTTGCGCAGGTGCGCGTCCGCCTCGGCTTCAAAGGCAGGAAGGGCCGCCAGGGCCGGAACAGCCGAGAGCTCCTCGCCCGTGGCCAGCCGCACCCAGACCAGGCCGTAGGCTTCCTGTGCCTCGAAGGCCTTCACGCATTGCGAGGGCGGGGGCGTGAAGCTGGGCAGGGCCGGCACCTTGACGCACTGGCCGCTGTCGGCGAACTGCCAGCCGTGGTAGGGGCATTCAAGGTGGCCGTTCTCGACACGGCCCATGGACAGGCGTGCGCCACGGTGCGGGCAGCGGTCCACGAAGACGCGGACCAGGCCTTGCGGATCGCGCCACAGCACCAGGGGCTGGTCCAGCAGTTGCACGCCCAGCGGCGCATCGACAACTTCGTGGGCCTGGGCCACGGGATGCCAGAGGGAGTTTTCGATCATGGGGGGAATCTCTTGCTGTCTGTCTGTGCCGCGGCGGCGGGCAGGCCGCGGCTGGGAGCGAGCATAAACCCACTCGATGCGCAGCACAGGTACGGTACAGGTACACCTGTGCGGCGCATGAACGCCAAGGCCGCCCGAAGGCGGCCCTGGCGGCAACGGGCAGCCCGGCCTGCGCCGGGCGGCCTGGCGTCTTGCTTACTTGCTGTCCTGGCCCGGCACCTTGCCTTCCACGCCCTTGACGTAGAAGTTGATGCCCGTGAGGAACTTGTCCTCGGCCACGGCGTCGGCGGCCAGCAGTTCCTTGCCGTCCTGGCCTGTGATCGGGCCCTTCCAGATGTGGAAGGTGCCGTCCTTCAGGCCCTTCTTGACCTCTTCGATCCGGGCCTTGGCCTCGGCGGGCACGTCGTCGGCCAGCGAGACGATGTCGATCGCGCCTTCCTTCACGCCCCACCAGGTCTGCTGGCTGCTCCACTTGCCGTCCAGCATCTCGCGCACGGTCTTGGTGTAGTAGGGAGTCCAGTTGATGATGGCCGAGCCCAGGTGGGCCTTGGGGCCGTAGGCCGTCATGTCGGAGTCCCAGCCGAAGGCGCGCTTGCCCTTTTCCTCGGCCGTCTTGAGCACGGCGGCGGAGTCGGTGTTCTGGAACAGGATGTCGGCGCCGCCGTTGATCAGCGAAGTCGCAGCCTCGGTTTCCTTCGGGGGGGCGAACCACTCGTTGACCCAGACCACCTTGGTCTTGATCTTGGGGTTCATGGACTGCGCGCCCAGCGTGAAGCTGTTGATGTTGCGCAGCACTTCGGGAATCGGCACGGAGCCGACCACGCCCAGCACGTTGGACTTGGTCATGGAGCCCGCGATGATGCCGGCCAGATAAGCGCCTTCGTAGGTGCGGCTGTCGTAGGTGCTGACGTTGGCGGCGGTCTTGTAGCCGGTGGCGTGCTCGAACTTCACATCGGGGAAGTCGGGAGCGATCTTCTGGATGGGCTCCATGTAGCCGAAGGTGGTGCCGAAGACCAGCTTGTTGCCGTTGGCGGCCATGTCGCGCAGCACGCGCTCGGCGTCGGCGCCCTCGGGCACGCTCTCGACGTAGGAGGTCTTGATCTTGTCGCCGAATTCCTTCTCCAGCGCCAGGCGGCCCTGGTCGTGGGCAAAGGTGTAGCCGCCGTCACCGACGGGGCCCACGTAGGCGAAGGCGATCTTCAAAGGCTCGGTTGCAGCGGCAGCAGGGGCCTCGGCAACGGGAGCGGGCGCAGGCGCGGCCTCCTCCTTCTTGCCACAGCCGGCCAGCGCGGCGGCGGCCACGGCCGACAGCGCTGCCACCTTGATCAGGGAGCGTTTGTGAAGATCAGTCATCGAAGTTTCCTCAAGTGGTCCTGCGGCAGGCAGGAAGAAGGCGGTGTCCGCAGGGGCGCAGACCCGCCGCGATGGGTCCCGAGAATAAAGCAAGAATGGCGCCAGCCGGCTGCGCCAGAGCCACCAGGCATGCGGGAAAACCACATTTTGGGGGCTTTGCACAATCGTGGTGCATAGGGCGGACCCGTCTGGCGGATCGCGGCAGAAAAAAGGGCCCCGAAGGGCCCTTGGTGCATGGACTGCCGCCGGATCACTTGGCGCCCGGCACCTTGCCTTCGACGCCGTTGACGAAGAAGTTGATGCTGGTCATGAAGCCCAGGTCGCCGACCTGGCCTGCCGTCAGCACTTCCTTGCCCGCGTTGTCCTTGATGGGGCCGGTCCAGACGGCGAAGCTGCCGTCCTTCAAGCCGTCGCGTGCCTTGGCGACCTTGTCCTTGATGTCCTGGGGCACGTCGTCGGCGATCTTCACGAGGTCGATGGCGCCTTCCTTCACGCCCCACCAGAAGGAGCCGCCCTGCCACTTGCCGTCCAGCGTGTCCTGGGTGACCTTGCTGTAGTAAGGCGTCCAGTCGATCACGGCCGAGCCCAGGTGGGCCTTGGGCGCGAAGGCGCTCATGTCGCCGTCCTTGCCGAAGGCGCGCGCACCGCGTTCCTCGGCCGTCTTGAGCACGGCCGGGGAGTTGGTGTTCTGGTAGAGCACGTCCACGCCGCCGTTGATCAGCGAGGTGGCGGCCTCGGACTCCTTGGGCGGGGCGAACCACTCGTTCACCCAGACCACCTTGGCCTTGATCGAGGGATCGACGCTTTGCGCACCCAGCACGAAGCTGTTGATGTTGCGCACCACTTCAGGGATAGGCACCGAGGCCACGACGCCGATGGTCTTGGTCTTGGTCATGCCGCCGGCCACGATGCCGGCCAGGTAGGCGCCCTCGAAGGTCTTGGTGTCGTAGGTGGCCACGTTGTCGGCATTCTTGTAGCCGGTGGCGTGCTCGAACTTCACGTCCTTGAGGTCGGCCGCCACCTTCTGCACGAACTCCTGGTAGCCGAAGCTGGTCGCGAAGATCAGCTTGTTGCCCTGGCCGGCCATGTCGCGCATCACGCGCTCGGCATCGGCGCTCTCGGGCACGCTTTCGACGAAGGAGGTTTCCACCTTGTCGCCGAACTTCTCCTGGATGGCCTTGCGACCCAGCTCATGCTGGAAGGTCCAGCCGCCGTCGCCGATGGGGCTGACGTACATGAAGCCGATCTTGAGCTTCTCGGCCGGCGCCTGCGCTGCGGGCGCGGCAGCGGGAGCCGGCGCTGCGGCCTCTTCCTTCTTGCCGCAGGCGGTCAGGGCCGCCACCGAGATGGCCGACAGGCCGATCATCTTCACAAGCGTGCTTTTGAGGCCAGGTTTCAGGGTGCGTTCGCGCAAAGCGGGCATGCGTTTGTCCTTTTGTGGTTCTGGAGGGAGAGAGAAACAATGAAAGCGTCATGAGCCCGGGTAGAAGGGCTTGCCCAGCGAGGCCGGCATGTTGGCACGGATCCAGGCCGGATTGCGCGAGATCAGCACCAGCACGACGATGGTCGCCAGGTAGGGCAGCATGGACAGCAGCTGGCTGGCCACCTGCACGCCCGTGGCCTGCAAATGGAACTGCAGCATGGTCACGCCGCCGAACAGGTAGGCGCCCAGCAGCACGCGCGCAGGGCGCCAGGTGGCGAAGGTGGTCAGCGCCAGCGCGATCCAGCCCCGGCCCGACACCATGCCTTCCACCCACAGCGGCGTGTAGACGGTGGAGATGTAGGCACCGGCCAGACCGCACATGGCACCGCCGAAGACCACGGCCGCCAGGCGGATGCGGCGCACCGGATAGCCCAGCGCGTGGGCCGACTGGGGCGACTCGCCCACGGCGCGCAGCACCAGGCCGGCCCGGGTGCGGTAGAGGAACCAGACCAGGGCCGCCGCAATGGCCACCGCGCCATAGACCAGCGGATGCAGGCGAAACAGCGCCGTGCCCACCACGGGCAGGTCGGACAGCCAGGGCACGGCGAACTTGGGCAGCTCGGGCAGGCGTGCCTGCACATAGCCCAGGCCCAGGAAGGCCGAGAAGCCCGTGCCGAACAGCGACAGGGCCAGCCCCGTCGCGTACTGGTTGGTGTTCAGCCAGATCACCAGCACGCCGAAGATGGTGGCCAGCAGCGCGCCCGCACCCATGCCGGCCAGAAAGCCCACGGTGGTGCTGCCCGTGTGGACCACGGCGGCAAAGCCCGCGATGGCGGCGCACAGCATCATGCCCTCGGCACCCAGGTTGACGATGCCGGCCTTTTCATTGATCAGCAGGCCCAGCGCGGCCAGCGCCAGCACGGTGCCGGCGCTGAGCGTGGAGCCCAGCAGCAGTGCATAGGATTCCATCAGCGGGCCTCCTTGACGGCAGGCGCCGCTGCGGGCGGGACCACGGGCGTGCGGGACATCCAGCGCACGCGGTAGGCCACCAGCGTGTCGCAGGCCAGCAGCGTGAACAGCAGCAGGCCCTGGAACACGCCGGTCAGCGCCTTGGGCAGGCCCAGGCGCGACTGGGCGAGTTCGCCCCCGATATAGAACATGCTCATGAGAATCGCGGAAAAGATCATGCCCACGGGATGCAGGCGGCCGACGAAGGCCACGATGATGGCGGCGAAGCCGTAGCCGGCCGGGACATAGGGCGTGAGCTGGCCCAGCGGGCCGGCCACTTCCAGCGCACCGGCCAGGCCGGCGGCGGCGCCCGAGATCAGCAGCGCCGTCCACAGCGCACGGCGCGAGGAAAAGCCCGCGTAGCGTGCGGCGGCCGGAGCCAGCCCACCGACCTGCAGCGCAAAGCCGGCGCGGGTGCGGAACAGGAAGATCCACAGCATGGCCGCCGCGGCCAGCGCCAGCAGCAGGCCGATATTGGTGCGCATGCCCTGCATCAGCTTGGGGATCTGCGTGACGCGCTCGAAGGTCTTGGTCTGCGGGAAGTTGTAGCCCATGGGGTCCTTCCACGGCCCGTAGACCAGAAAGCCCAGCACCAGGGTGGCCACGTAGACCAGCATCAGGCTGACCAGGATTTCATTGGCATTGAAGCGGTCGCGCAGCAGGGCCACGATGCCGGCCCAGACCATGCCGCCCAGCATGCCGGCCACCAGGATGGCGGGCACGATCCAGGGCCCCGTGGTCTTGTCCGCCAGCAGCGCCACGCCGCCTGCGGCCACGGCGCCGATCACGAACTGGCCTTCGGCACCGATGTTCCACACATTGGAGCGAAAGCACACGGCCAGGCCCAGCGCGATCAGCAGCAGCGGCGTGGCCTTGACGGCCAGCTCGCCCAGCGCATAGGTGGACTTGACAGGGTCCCAGAAGAAGGCCTGCAGGCCGCGCACCGGGTCCTTGCCCAGCATCACGAACAGGCACACGCCGATCAGCACCGTGATGGCCAGCGCCAGCACGGGCGAACCGTAGGTCCACAGCTTCGAGGCCTGGGGGCGTTGCTCAAGCTTGAACATGGGCGCCTCCCTTGGTGGCATTCTGGGCGGCAGCGCCGTCCCACAGGCCGCTCATCCACTCGCCGATCTGCTGCACGGTGGCATCGGCCCGCGCCACCGAGGGCGACAGCCGGCCCTTGGCCACCACATGCAGGCGGTCACATATCTCGAACAATTCGTCCAACTCCTCGCTGAGCACCAGCACGGCGCAGCCCTCGTCGCGCAATTGCAGGATGGCGCCGCGTATCTGCGCGGCCGCCCCCACGTCCACCCCCCAGGTGGGCTGGGAGATGATGAGCAGCGCGGGCCTGGCATCGATCTCGCGGCCCACGATGAATTTCTGCAGGTTGCCGCCCGACAGCGACTGCGCCGCCGCGTTGGGGCCGCCGGCCTTGACGTTGAAGCGCGCAATGATGGCGCGCGCCTGCTCCTGCAGCTGGCCCATGCGAATCCAGCCGCCTTTGCCCAGCGCGGTCTTGCGCGTGAGCAGCAGGTTGTGCGCCAGGCCCATGCTGGGCACGGCGCCGCGGCCAAGACGCTCCTCCGGCACGAAGTGCAGGCCCAGCGCACGGCGCCGGCCCGGGCCCAGGCGCCCCGCCTCCCGGCCGGCAATCTGCACCATTTCGGGCGCTGCGCGCGTGTCCTCGCCGGACAGCGCATACAGCAATTCCTTCTGGCCATTGCCCGAGACACCGGCGATGCCCACGACTTCGCCCGCGCGCACATCGAGCTGGATGCCCTGCAGGTCCACGCCGAAGGGCTCCGAGCGCGGCAGCGCCAGGCCCTGCACGCGCAGCACGCTGGCGCCGACCTGGGATTCGCGGTGCGTGAGCTCGGGCGGCTCCGAGCCGATCATCAGCCGCGACAGCGAGGCATTGCTCTCCACGGCCGGGTTGCACACGCCGGTCACCTGCCCGCCACGCAGCACGGTACAGGCCGTGCACAGCGAACGGATCTCGTGCAGCTTGTGGCTGATGTAGAGGATGGAGCAGCCCTCGGACGCCAGGCGGCGCAGCACGACGAAGAGCTTCTCCACCGCCTGCGGCGTGAGCACCGAGGTGGGCTCGTCAAGAATGAGCACGCGCGGGTGCGTGAGCAGGGCGCGGATGATTTCCACGCGCTGCATCTCGCCCACGCTCAGCGTGTGCACGGGGCGGTGGGGATCGACCTCCAGCCCGTAGTCATGCGCCGTGGACTCGATGCGCTGCACCACCTCGGCCAGCGGCAGGCTTTTGTCCAGGCCCAGCCAGACGTTCTCGGCCACGGACAGCGTGTCGAACAGGCTGAAATGCTGGAACACCATGGCGATGCCCAGCTGGCGCGCCTCCTGCGGGTTGCGGATGTGGACCGGCTTGCCATCGACCTCGATGCGGCCCTCGTCGGGCTTGACGGCGCCGTAGATGATCTTCATCAGCGTGGACTTGCCGGCGCCGTTCTCGCCCAGGATGGCATGCACTTCGCCGGCGCCCACGGTCAGCGAGATGCCGTTGTTGGCCACCACCGCCGGATAGCGCTTGGTGATGCCTGTCAGCTGAAGCCGCGGCGGCGCTGCTGCTGGCAGGGGGACTGTATCGGGGGGATTCATGGCTGGGATTGTCTTTCAATTTCTGCAACAAACTGGAACACAAGTCCTTGAAACCGCCTCGGCGGCCCTCATATCGGCCATCACTTTGTTCACCCAAAAGGCGGTTCCTGTCGCCGTCGCCTAGCGGGCACGGGACATCAGCGCCACCTGCCGCACGGCGTCGCGCAGCCAGCGCGTGGACGCGCCCATGTGCGTGCGGGCATGCCACAGCTGGTAGTACACCAGCGGCGCAAACTCCACCGGGCAGGGCAGGATCACCAGGGGCAGGCGCTGGCTGAAGCGCTCGCAGAACAGCCGCCCCGTGGTCAGCACCAGCAAGCTGGTGGCCACGATGTCGGGAATCAGGCTGAAATGCGCGCAGCGCGCCGCCACCTGGCGCTGCAGGCCCATGCGGGAGAGCTGGTCGTCGATCACGCCGCGCGCGCCCGGGTAGGTGGGCGTGGGCGCGATGTGCTCGGCCTCCAGCCACTGGGCCACGTCCCAGCCGCGGCGCACGGCCGGATGCTGGGGGCTGACCAGGCAGACCACCTCGTCCTCGAACAGGCTGGCCATGTGCAGGCCCTGCGGCGGCTCGGGCCAGTTGCCGATCACCACGTCCACATCGCCCTGGGCCAGTTGCACCTCGTAGTGCGCGTCGCCGTTGAGGGCCAGGATGTCCACGGGGCAGCCGGGCGCCTCGGTCTTGAGGTGGGCCACCAGGCGCGGCAGGAACAGCGGGTCCAGGTAGTCGCTGGCGGCGATGCGGAAGGTGCGCGTGGAGGTGCGGGGATCGAAATGGCGCGCATCGCTGAACAGACCCTCGGCCGCGCGCAGGATGTCGGCCGCCGGCTGCACCATGCGCAGCCCGGCCTCGGTGGGCTGCATGTGCGCGCCCGAGCGCACCAGCAGCGAATCGCCGGCCAGGTCGCGCAGGCGCTTGAGCGCAGCGGACACCGCCGGCTGGTGCATGCCCAGGCGCAATGCGGCACGCGAGACGCTGCGCTCGGTCAGCACCGTGTGCAGCACCCGTATCAGGTGCAGATCAATCTTGTCGAACAGGGCCTGGTCGCGCATGTAGCGAAGCAATCAGCGAAAAAAAGAGCGGTCGCGCCGGGGACGCGCCGCAAGTCATGGGGAGCCCGCAGCGTAACCCAGCCACGGAGCGCTCCGGCTAGATACAACCACCAAGGATGGGACGGTTAAACACTTGTGTGTGCAAGGCATGCAATATGCGGGCCAAGGCCGGCCAGGCCTGGCGCGGCGGCGCGGCCACCCAGGCCACCACCCATTCCCTCACTCAGGCGGCCTCCAGCACCTCGACGCGGTTGCGGCCCTTGCGCTTGGCCGCATAGCAGGCCATGTCGGCCGAGCGCAGCGCGCTGCTGACCGTGTGCTGGCGGGCATCGAGCACCACCATGCCGACGCTGGCGCCCATCAGGTAGCGCTGGCCCTCGTGCGCGCCTTCCCAGTCCTGCACGGCCATGCACAGGCTCTGCGCCAGCAGCATGCCCTGCTCGGCCGGGACGCCGGCCAGCAGCACGGCGAACTCGTCGCCGCCCAGGCGCGCCACCCAGCCCAAGGGCCGCACCACGCTGTCGATCAGCCGGGCCATGTGGCACAGCACCTCGTCGCCGGCCGCATGGCCTCCCTGCTGGTTGACGTGGGCGAAGTGGTCCAGGTCCAGGAACAGGATCACGCCATGGTGCGGCATGGGAGAAATGGCGACTTCGACCGCGGCCGTGGCCACGGCAGCAACCTCGGCGTCGGCTTGCGAGGAGGAGGCCTCTTCCTGCAGCGCCTCGGCGGGCAGGCGCTGGGCGGCGCTGCATTCCTGCAGCCATTCATGCAGGCGCATGGCAAAGGCCTCGCGGTTGGGCAGCAGGGTCAGCGGATCGTGCATGGCCTTCCAGCCCGGCTGCTCGCGCACCAGGCGCTGCATGGTCACGTCCTCGACCACCCAGACCAGGGTGGGATCGGCCGGCACCACGGCGCGTGGCTCCAGGCCGCGCTGCAGGCGCTGCAGGCTCTGGCCGTGCAGGCGCACCCAGATGGGGCGGCCGTCCTTGCGGACAAAGCACTGCTCGCTGTCGAACTGGCCGTACATGTCCAGGTCCTTGCGCACACGCTCCAGCAACTGGGCGTGCGCAGCGTCGGAGGCGCACAGCTGGCGTATCGCCTGCCCCTGCAGTTCGCGCGGCGGATATCCCAGCATGCGCGCGGCCTGCAGGCCCACCAGCTCCAGATGCGCCGCGTGCGTGACCACCAGGCCCACGGGCGCGTAGTCCATCAGCGTTTGCAGCTGCAGTTGCAGCCGGCCGACCTCGTGGGCCTGGTCCTGGCCCATCTGGCCCAGGCGGTGCAGGGCCTGCCACAGCGTGGAAGCCTCTCCCCAGGCATGGGTCCAGGGCATGCGCCAGCCGCCTTCCTCTGCATGGCCTGGCGCAGGCTCCGGCGCGGGATCGGGCTCTTCGGCCATCAGCCGCCCCTGGCTCGCCAGCCATTGGCGTGCACTGCGATGCAAGGCGGCCATGGGTTCGGTGACCAGGATCAGCAGCAGCACCAGCAGCGCCGTGACCCCCGCGACGGCTGCCAGCAGCCACCAGAGCACGCGCGGCGCCAGGCTGGGCGCAATGGCTTCCTCGGGGGTGATCCTGACCACCAGCCACTGCGGCAGCGGCATGCCGGCCGTCGTCACCAGGTAGCCGGCGCGGCGCTGGGTATCGGGGCCCACCTGCAGGCCGCCGGCGGAAGGGTCCTGCAACCAGTCCGCGCCCAGGCCGGGCTCGGCCTCGGCGCGCGCCGTCCAGCGCGACGGATCGGAGTGGGCCAGGATCTGCCCGTCGCGCTGCATGACCAGCAGCCGCCCTGCGGAGCGCGAAGGGTCGATGCCGGGCGGCAGCAGCGCCTGGCCGGACATGCGCACGCCCGCCGAAAGCACGCCGCTGACCGTGCCGTTGCCGGCGCGCAGCGGCACGGCGTACAGCAACTCCATCATTGCGGGATCGGCCCCCTTGCGGACCATGGTGGAGACCACGGGCTTGCCATCGGCCAGGCTGCGCCGCATCACGTCGCGCACGCCTTCGTCCAGATCGACCAGGGGTTCGGAGCGGCCGCCGCGCAGGCTCAATTGCAGTTGCCCACGCGCATCGGCCAGCTGCAATGTGTCGAACAGCCGCACGGATGCGTCTCCGCGCAGCATCTCGCCCATCAGGCGGCTGGGGTCGCCGCCCTGGTCGGCCATGCCCTGGGCCAGCACCCACAGCAGGCGCTGCTGCTGCTCCAGCCGCGAGGCCAGCATGCGCGCCACGGTATCGACCTCGTCGGCCTGCCGGGCCATGGCGCGCTCCAGCGTCTGCTGGCGCATGCTGTGCGATACCCACCAGGCACTGCCCAGGCCCACCACAAGCACGGCCGCCGCGGCCAGCGCCAGCACCGTGCAGCGCATGGCACCCCAGCCTGTGGACGCGCGCGGCCACGAGGGCGAGTCCGGCACCTGCGGAGCATCCTGGGATGCCAGCAGCGCCTGGAAAAAGGGGGATCGACGGGCGTCCAGTGACATGACGCCCTCAATATATGCAGACCCGAAAGCCGTCCCACTGGGTGGAACCCGCGAACCAGTGGATACCCCGCCCCGCAAGTCCCGGCGCTTGCAGGCCGGCACCCGTCAGCGGCGTGGGAATCAGCCTACTGCGAGCACCTCGAGGGCCGCCGGCTTGGGCAGATCGATGACATTGCCCCGGCCCGCGATGAGTCCATGTTCACGCAACTGGCGCAGCACGCGCGAGAAGGTCTCGGGCGCAATGCCGAGCTGGGCGGCGATCAGCCGCTTGCGCAGGTGCAGCGTCACGCGCAGGCCGCCCGCCTCGTGCGGCATGGCATGGCGCAGCAGCCACTGTGCGCAGCGTGCCTCGGCATCCTTGGACAGGCGGCTCACGGCCAGCTCGGTCTGGGCGCAGTAGGCCTGGGCCATGTCCTGCAGCAGTTGCTGGGCGGGAGAAGGCAGTTGCGAGACGGCCTGCAGGAAGTCGGCCTGGGGCAACTGCTGCACGCGGACATCGCTGTCGGCCAGCATGTCCAGGCTGCTGCCGCGCCGCTGCAGCACAAAGGCCGCATCCAGCCAGGCCGGCCCCTCCACCACACCCAGCTGGTGGCGCATCTGCCCACCCTGGCCTATGCCCAGGAGCACGCGACCGCGTTCCAGATACATCACCGTATCCGGCGACTGCCTACGCAGCCTGAGCCAGGTACCCGCGGCCAACACCTGGGCGGAACCCGGCGCGAAGGCGAAAGCTTGCAAGGAAGACAGGGCGAACATGCACGCAACTTTGCCGGCTTTGCAGCCGCCGCGTTTTGAGCCACGTCAATCGGCTGCCAGCACGCACGCCGACAGGCGGCATACTTGTCACAAGTATGTCACCAATGAAACGTAATGTATCCAACTGAAAAGTTGAGCCCATGATCGATCCCCAGATGCTCGCCAGCCTGCCCGCTGCGGCGGCCGTGCTGTCGGCCGCAGTGCGGTCCGGTGCAGGCCCCGTGGCACAGCTCATGCGCGCGGGCGGCCTGTACTGTGTCTTCCAGCCGCTGGCCGACTTGCGCAGCGGCAGCATCTATGCGCATGAGGCGCTGATCCGCGGCCCCCGGGGCATGCCGTTGCACACGCCCGACGCCTTGCTCAAGGGCGCTGCGGCCGAGGGCATTCTTCGGGAATTCGAGCTGCTGGCGGTCTGCGTGGCGCTGCAGGACTGGGGCCGCCAGGGCGCGCCGGGCCGGCTGTTCGTCAACCTCAGCGCCCAGGCGCTGGTGCAGGCCGTGGGTGTCTGCGGCCCCGGCATGGTCGGGGACACGGTGCGCGGCTTCGGCGTGCAGGCGCGGTCCCTGGTGGTGGAGATCACCGAGCACGACCATGTGACCGACATGCCCGCCGTCTGCGCCGCCGTCAAGGCCGTGCACGCCACGGGCGCGCGCCTGGCGCTCGACGACTTTGGCGACGGCCGCTCCAGCCTGCGCCTGTGGTCCGAGGCCAAGCCGGACTTCGTCAAGATCGACAAGTACTTCATCCACCAGATCGAGCAGCGCCCGGCCACGCTGCAGCTGCTGCAGGCCATCAAGGGCATTGCCGAGGTCTTCGGAACCACGCTGATCGCCGAAGGCATAGAGACCGAGGACGAGCTGCGCACCCTGCGCGACCTGGGCATTGCGTACGGCCAGGGATGGCTGCTGGGCCGGCCCGCCGAAGCCGCCCAGCCGCAGATCAGCCCGCAGGCGCTGAGCGTGGCGCAGGACCCGCGCGTGGCCGTGCTGCCCCACCAGGGCCACAGCGCCCGCCCGGGCGTGCTGCGCAACCTGATGGTGATGCAGGCGCCCTGCGTGGCACCGGCGGCCAGCAACGACGGAGCGACGGCTTCATCGTCACCGACAACGGCCGCTATGTGGGCCTGGGCACGGGCGAGCAGCTGGTGCGCCGCGTGACCGAGGCCCGCATCGAGGCCGCGCGCCACGCCAACCCGCTGACCTTCCTGCCCGGCAACATCCCCATCAGCCTGCACATGCAGCGCCTGCTGGACAGCGGCGCCGGCTTCGTGGCCTGCTATGCCGACCTCAACCACTTCAAGCCCTTCAACGACCACTACGGCTACTGGCGCGGCGACCAGATGATCCGCCTGGTGGCGCGGCTGGCCGTGGCGCACTGCGACGCGCGGCGCGACTTCGTGGGCCATGTGGGCGGGGACGACTTCATGCTGCTGCTGCAAAGCGAGGACTGGCAGCAGCGCTGCGAGGACATCGTCGGCGCCTTCGCAGGCGAGGCGCGCCAGCTGTTCGACGACCAGGCGCGCGAGGCCGGCGGCATCTGGGCCGAGGACCGCCACGGCATCCGGCGATTCTTTGCCTGCACCACGCTGTCCATCGGCGTGGTGCGCGTCGCGCCGGGCAGCGTGCTGGCACCCGAGGACATCGCCAACCTCGCGGCCCTGGCCAAGCAGCAGGCCAAGGCGCAAAGCCTGCCGGGGCGCGGCGCCATCGCGCTGCACACGCCGCACGATGAAGCGCGGCATCCGGCCCTGCACGGCACCGCAGCGGCCTGGCCTGCCTGAAACAAGAAGCCCGCAGGCTCTTGCGAGACTGCGGGCGGGTGGCTGGCAGCGCATGGGCGCGGCAGGATGATCAGTTCACCGATGCACCCGATTCGTACCAGCGCTTGACCATGCCGCGCTCGTCATCGCTCAGGGCGCCCGGATTGCCGAAGGGCATCTTGCGCAGCTGCACCACCTGCTGGTAGATCTGCTGGGCATGGGCCTTGACCTGCTCGGGCGAGTCCAGGCGCACATTCTTTTGCTGCAGGGCGGCACCGTGGCAGACCACGCAATGCTGCTGCAAGAAGGGCGCGAGCTGGGCATAGCCGACGGCGCCGTCGGCAGGAGCGGCGGCAGCCGGTGACGCAGGGGCTGCAGGCGCAGCCGGCGCTGCCGTGTCACCACCGGGAGCCGCTGCTGCGGGCTCGGTCGTTGCGGCAGGCGACTGTACGGCGGCGGGAGCCGGCGCAGGCGCTGCGGCAGGCGCCGGCGCGGGCTTGAGCCAGACGGCCGTGCCGATCAGCACCAGCACGCCAACCAGGGCGTAGGGCCAGGGATGGGCATTGCGGCCCAGCTTGAAGCCGTGGCGCATCACGAAGAACTGGCGGATGGCGGCGCCTGCGAACATCATCAGGATCAGCACCAGCCAGTTCAGCTCATGGCTGTACAGCCAGCCGTAGTGGTTGGACAGCATGGCGAACAGCACCGGCAGCGTGAAGTACGTGTTGTGCACGCTGCGCTGCTTGCCGCGCTTGCCGTGGATGGGGTCCACGGGCTGGCCTTCCTTCAGGGCCTTCACCACCGTGCGCTGGCCGGGGATGATCCAGAAGAACACGTTGGCGCTCATCGAGGTCGCCAGCATGGCGCCCATCAGCAGGAAGGCGGCCTGGCCCGGGAAGATGTGGCAGGCCAGGAAGGCCGCGATGCACACCAGCACCAGCACCATGGCGCCCACCGTGGCGTCGCCGTTCTTCTTTTGGCCGAAGACGCGGCAGATGCCGTCGTACAGCAGCCAGAACACGACCAGGAAGGCCAGGGCCGAGGCAATGGCCGCAGCCGAGCCCATGGCATTGGGATCGGCCGGATTGACGAGGTAGATCTTGGCGTTCCACAGGTACGACACCGTCAGCAGCGCAAAGCCGCTGAGCCAGGTGGTGTAGCTTTCCCAGTAGAACCAGTGCAGGTGGTCCGGCAGCTTGGGCGGGGAGACATTGAACTTGACGGGGTGGTAGAACCCACCGCCGTGCACGGCCCAGAGTTCGCCGCTGACGCCCTGCTTCTTGAGATCGTCATCGACGGGCGGCGTCAGGCTGCTGTCGAGGAAGACGAAATAGAAGGAGGAACCGACCCAGGCGATGGCCGTAATGACGTGGAGCCACCGCAACAGCAGGTTGGCCCAGTCGAGAATGTAGCTTTCCATAGCTCTCAACCTTGGCAGCGTGGGGGCCGCCGGTGTTCAACCTGCTCACCACTGCGGGCGCTCTGAGCAGAAGAAAAAGGCCGCGCACCCGGTAGATATACCGCCGGTGCACCGCTGCGACCATTTCGTAGACACAAAGTGTATGCAATTTTTCGACAGCCAGCCGGCTTGCGCGACATCAATTCACTAGAGATTTCCCTGATTCTGCGCAGGCGCGGCGCTGCGCCGCTGCAGCAGCTGCGCCGCCACGGCCACCGCGATCACCTCGGGCTCCTTGCCCTTGATGCCGGGCACGCCGATGGGGCAGGTCACATGGTCCAGCTCCGCATCGCTGAAGCCGCGCTCGCGCAGCCTGCGCCGGAAGGTGGCCCATTTGGTGGCGCTGCCGATCAGGCCCACATAGGGCAGGTCGCCGTGCTGGCGCTGGCGGCCCAGGCACTGGGCGACCACCTCCAGGTCCTCGGCATGGCTGAAGCTCATGATCAGCACCTGGGAGCCTGCAGGCAGATCGGCCACGGCCGATTGCACGGGGTCTGAATACTCGCACTGCACGAGCTCGTGCTCCTCCTCGGGGAAGACCGAATCGCGGCTGTCCACCCACATCACGCGGTAGGGAAGATTGCACAGCAGGCGCACCAGCGCATGGCCGACGTGGCCTGCGCCGAACAGCGCCACGCAGTCGCGCGGCGGCTGCAGCCGCTCGCGCAGCATGTCCATGCGGCCCTGGGGCACCAGCACGAACCTCAGCATCACCACGCCGCCGCAGCACTGGCCCAGGCTGGGGCCCAGCGGATAGCGGTGCTGGTGCTCGGTGGCGACCTGGCCGCCCTGGCTACCCTGCTCGCCAGGCGTTGCCCAGCCGCGCAGCAGGCTGCGGGCCCTGTCGATGGCATCGAACTCCAGGTGCCCGCCGCCGATGGTGCCGGCCACGCGGTCGGCGAACACCGCCATCCAGGCGCCGCGCTCGCGCGGCACGGAGCCTCGCGAGTCCATCACTTCGACCCAGCACAGCGGCCCCTGCGCAAGGCCCTGCTCGACTTTGTTGAACGTGTCACTCCACATGGGCGCACCTGACAGCCCGTCGTGGCGCC
Organism: Delftia sp. 11MD; assembly: GCF_050907895.1. Lineage (NCBI taxonomy): Bacteria > Pseudomonadati > Pseudomonadota > Betaproteobacteria > Burkholderiales > Comamonadaceae > Delftia > Delftia sp. 11MD. The sequence goes on from NZ_CP194333.1 coordinate 4,993,526, forward strand.
TGCGGGCTTCGTTGGAATTTGTTGCGGGATTGTCCGCTGCGGCACTTGAGTTTTGCGCTCCGACTGCCGGTGCCGCAGTGTTTCAGGATACGCTCGCAATCATGCCCGATTCCCCTGATTCCACGCAGCACAGTTCCGTGCAAAAGCCACGTTCCGGCCGCCCCTGGCTGTGGGCCGGCCTGATGGCCGCCATTGCCTCCCTGGTCACGGCCTGCAAGTCCCCGCCCGGCCCCGGCCCGCGCCCCGACGACGTCAGCTCCAGCGCACAGCTGCAGTACCGCAAGGTGGCCGCCAACCATCTGTACGCGCGCAATGCCGATCGCATCTACAAGGGCCAGTTGCCACCCATGCTCTACGCGATCGGCGTGCTCCAGGTCCAGATCGACCGCAACGGCCAGGTCCAGCGCCTGCACTGGATGCGCGCGCCCGGCCATGCCCCCGAGGTGGTGAGCGAGATCGAGCGCCTGGTGCGCGCCGCCGCGCCCTTCCCCGCTCCTGCCGGCGCCGCCCGCATCACCTATACCGATACCTGGCTCTGGGACAAGTCCGGCCGCTTCCAGCTCGACACGCTGACCGAGGGCCAGCTCTGAGCCTCAGGCCGCTGCGCACGGCTGGCCGTCGGCAAAGCTTCGGGCGCTTCTGAGCAGGCAGGTCACGGCATAGAGCACCAGGTCGTCCGGTGCGTCATCGTTCACGCGATCGATGACCTCGATGGCATAGCCCAGGTCCTGCGACAGCTGCGGCAGCACGCCTGCCGAGCGGTCGCCGGCCTGCAGGCCGGCCACCGCCTGGTCAGCGCTGGCGTGGTAGCCACGCAGCAAATCACGCGCGGCACATACCATGGCCGAGCCGGCGCGTTCGGCATGCAGCTCCAGCACGCCCAGGGCCGCTCCCATATGGCACAACGCATCCACCGCCAGCACCTCCTGGTGCTGCGGTGAGGGTTCCTGATGGCTGTGGCCCGATTGCTTCACTGTCTTCATGGCATCCCTTGCGCGGGACCGTGCTGGTCCCGAAGCAACAATACCTATCAGGTCCCTTGCAGTCAATACCTTTCCGGTCCATGATTGCCGGCGATGAAACAGACCGATCCTCAGTACAAGCTGCGCCTGCCGCAGGAACTCAAGGACCTCGTCGAGGAGGCAGCCAAGCGCACCGGCCGTTCCATGAACGCCGAAGTCGTGGCCCGGCTGCAGACCACGTTCGAGGCCCCCCTGCTGGGCCGCCTGTCGGCCTCGACGGACCCTTCGCTGGAATGCGAAGAGCCCGTGAGCATCTACGACATCAAGATGAGCGCCGAAGCCGTGGAGCGCATCGAAAAGCGCCTGGAACGCATAGAGCAGGCCGTGCTCGCGCCCGCTGCGCCGCAATCCGCCAGTGAAGACGGCGCAACCGGCGGCGCCTGATCCGCCCGCACAAAAGAAAACCGGCCCGCAGGCCGGTTTCGTTCAAAGGCCCCTCAGGGCCGGGATCATTCGACCACCTTGGTGATCTTCGAGCCCTGCAGCGACACGCCGGCTTCCAGGCCCGCGTTGGTCAGCACATAGCTGGTGACGGGGCCCTGGGCGGTCGTGGTGTCCACGCTGCCATTGGCGCCCACCTTGCCTGCGGCCACCGTAGCATCGGCGCCCACGGACCAGCCGTCGCTGGCCAGGAACTTGTCCAGCGCTTCCTGGGTGTTGAACACATAGATCACAGCCTTGGACTGGCCGCCTGCCTGCCAACCCACCGAGGCGCCCGTGGTGCTGTAGAAGCCCTTGTTCTGGCCGCCGACGCGCAGCACGCCGCGGCCATGCTCCACACCGATGACGAAACTGCCGCCGATCACCGAGGGGAAGATCAGCACGCCCTTGGAGCGGGCCACCATTTCCTTGGAGCCCGGCGCCGTCTGGTACAGCCGCTCCAGCGCAGCGTTGGCGCGCGCATTGACGGTGGTGGAATCAGCACGCGGCGCGGACTGGGTTTCCGGCTTGGTGGTGGTGCAGCCGACCATGGCCACGCTGCCGGCCGCCAGTGCAGTGGCCATCACGACGGTACGCAAAGAAAACTGACGCATGGGAAAACCTGCCTTTCTTGATTGGACGTTTTGGGGAGACCCCATCGGTTCATTGGATTGATCACCTTGCCTCCCGGTCCCGGGCACCCCTACCAGTGCTCGCAAACCGCTTCGGAGACAGGCTGGGGACGATGCTAGGCCGCTTTGCGGTACTTGTGATGAGACATGTCACAAGTTGCGCCATAGGACTACAGGCCCGCAGGAAATGTCTGAAAATCCCGTTCCGGGCCGCCACAGCCGACACCGAAAGCCCGCTGATGCCAGAATGCACCCACAGCAACACCCGGCCCACCGGGCCCATCCACATCGAGGGAGTTCATGAAGTTCTGGAGCCACTTTCACCATCCCCAGGCAGCCATGGTGCTGTTGCGCGTCACGCTTGCGGTCCTGCTGCTTTTTCATGGCTGGGCCAAGATCCGCTACGGCATAGGCAGCATCGAGCGCATGGTGGAGTCCGCGGGCGCGCCGGGCTGGCTGGCCTATGCGGTGTATCTGGGTGAGGTGGTGGCGCCGCTGCTGCTGCTGGTGGGCCTGTGGGTGGTGCCCGCGGCGCTGGTGATTGCGGTCAACATGATCGTGGCCTTCGCGCTGGTGCACACGGGCCAGGTGATGCAGCTGCACAGCTCGGGAGGCTGGGCGCTGGAGCTGCAGGCCTTCTTCTTCATCTCGGCCCTGGTCGTGGCCATGGGGCATTCCAAGGGCAAGTAGGCCGCACGCTTGCTGGAGATGCAAAAGCAACGGCCCGCAATGCGGGCCGTTCGTCATTTCAGGTTTCACTCCAGGCCATCCCCCGACAGCCTGCGCCTGCAGTCCAGGGCTCAGGAGCCCCGGTACGTCGAATAGCTCCAGGGGCTGACCAGCAGGGGCACATGGTAATGCTGGTCGGCATGGGCCACGCCGAAGTCCAGGCTCACCTTGTTGAGGAAGTTGGGCTCGGGCAGTTGCACGCCACGGGCCTTGAAGTAGGCCGCCACGTCGAAGGTCAGCCGGTAGGTGCCGGTCCTGAGGCTGTTGTTGTCGAACAGCGGCGCATCGGTGCGGCCGTCGTGGTTGAGCACCAGGCTCTTGATCAGCGTGGCCTGGTCGCCATCGGTGGAATACAGCGCGACAGCCATGCCGGCTGCGGGGCAGCCATTCATGGTGTCGAGGACGTGGGTGCTCAGGCCCATGGAAATCTCCTGTGCGGCGGGAGCTGGCCCGCCCGGTTGTCATTGGTTGGTCGATGCACGAAGCGCGGCGCGCGACAGCACTCGCGGCCCCCTCGTGCATTCGCAAAGTGTATACAGTTTTTGTACGCCCTTGAAGTGGGCCATGCAGCTCGAGCCTAGGCAGATACCCGCACTTTCGACGCCGGCAGCGGCCCGTGGGCAGGCCTGCAACGCCATGCTTCTACACTGTGGTCCGCCGCCGCCCCGGCTGCAGGCCCTGCGGCCATCGCATACCGGGCGGCAAAGGACTTTCGCTCATTTCAACGGTTCCACTGTTTCATCTGCCAAGGAGATACCGATGCCATTTCGCTCCCCCTTGCTGGCAACCAGCCTGGCGCTGGCCATTACCAGCCTGGCCGCCTGCAGCAGCACACAGCCGCCCGCGGCCTCGGCGCCGCCAGCGCCGGTGGCCGCAGCACCTGCACCGGCGGCAGCGCCCATCACGCAAAGCAATGCAGCCCAGGCGGCCAGTGCAGCCTATGACTTCGACATGGATGTATTCCATCCCGTCGTGGCCAGGAACGGCATGGTGTCCAGCGAGCAGGAGCTGGCCTCGCGCATCGGCCTGCAGATCCTGAAGTCGGGCGGCAATGCGGTGGATGCCGCCGTGGCCATGGGCTTTGCGCTGGCGGTGGCCCTGCCCAATGCCGGCAACATCGGCGGCGGCGGTTTCATGATCGTGCACGACGCCAAGAGCGGCAAGAACATTGCGCTGGACTTCCGCGAGGTCGCACCCTCCAAGGCCACGCGGGACATGTACGTGGGCGCGGACGGCAAGGTCATTGACGGCAAGTCGCTGTACACCCACTACGCCGTGGGCGTGCCCGGCACCGTGGCCGGCATGGAGCATGCATTGAAGAAATGGGGCTCTCTGCCGCTGTCCACGGTGATTGCGCCATCCGTGAAGCTGGCCGACAAGGGCTTTACGGTCAGCGAGACCCTGGCCAAGATCCTGGAGCAGGAAAAGAAGAACATGGGCCAGTGGCCCGCCACCCAGGCCATCTTCTGGCGCAACGGCGAGCCCCTCAAGCGCGGCGACCGCCTGGTGCAAAAGGACCTGGCGCAGTCGCTGCGCCTGATCGGGCAGCAGGGCTCCAAGGTGTTCTACGAAGGCGCCATTGCCCGCAAGCTCGCGGCCGAGATGGCGCCGCATGCGGGCGCCCTGTCGCTGCAGGATCTCAAGAACTACAAGGTGGTCGAGCGCGAGCCCGTGCGCGGCACCTATCGCGGCTACGAGATCGTGACCATGCCGCCCCCGTCCTCCGGCGGCGCCCACCTGATCCAGATCCTCAACATGATGGAACGCTGGCCCATGAACCAGTGGGGCGCCAACAGCGCACAGAGCATCCACTACATGGCCGAAGGCATGAAGCTGGCCTATGCCGACCGGGCCGAATACCTGGGCGACCCGGACTTCGTGACCGTGCCGCTCAAGGGCCTGACGTCCAAGCGCTACGCCGAGGCGCTGGCCGCCGGCATCGACCCCTACCAGGCGCGCGCCGGCAAGGACATCAAGCCCGGCAAGCCCCAGCCCTATGAGAGCGACCAGACCACGCACTACTCCGTGGTGGACAGGATGGGCAACGCCGTGGCCGTGACCTATACGCTGAACACCAACTTCGGCAGCGGCATCGTGGCCAAGGGCACGGGTATCCTGCTCAACAACGAGATGGACGACTTCTCTGCCAAGCCCGGCGTGGCCAACGCCTACGGCCTGGTCGGCGGCGATGCCAATGCGGTGGCAGCAGGCAAACGCCCGCTGTCGTCCATGACGCCCACCATGGTGCTCAAGGACGGCAAGCCCGTGCTGGTCACCGGCAGCCCCGGCGGCGCGCGCATCATCACCACCGTGCTGCAGACCGTGGTCAATACCATCGACTTCGGCATGAACCCGGCCGAGGCCGCCGCCACGCCGCGCTTTCACCACCAGTGGACGCCCGACGAGCTGCGCGTGGAAAAGGGCATCAGCCCCGACACCGTGGCCCTGCTCAAGTCGCGCGGCCACAACGTTGCCGTGAAGGCATCCATGGGCCGCACGCAGACCATCCAGCTGCGCGACGGCATGCTCTACGGCGCCTCCGACCCGCGCAACCCCGACGGGCAGACACTGGGCTATTGAAGCAAGAAAAAGCCGCGCCCGTTGCCGAGCGCGGCTTTTCACAACAGGGCGGCGCAAGGCCGCCCTCCCACCAATCGCGTTGTCAGTTGCGCGGCATCAGGCCGGGACCTTCTGGCCGACCTCGAAGTTGGCCTGGATCTCCAGCGCACGCACCATGCCCGAGTGGTCCCAGTTCGCGCCGCCGTGGGCCACGCAGCTGTTGAACAGCTCCTGGGCCTGGGCGGTATTGGGCAGGGACACGCCGAGCTGGCGCGCGCTGCTCAGGGCCAGGTTCAGGTCCTTCTGGTGCAGCGAGATGCGGAAGCCCGGATCGAACGTGCGCTTGATCATGCGCTCGGCATGCACCTCCAGGATCTTGGACGAGGCAAAGCCGCCCAGCAGCGCCTCGCGCACGCGGGCCGGGTCGGCGCCGGCGCGCGATGCGAACAGCAGGGCCTCTGCCACCGCCTCGATGTTCAGCGCCACGATGATCTGGTTGGCCACCTTGGCGGTCTGGCCGTCGCCATTGCCGCCCACCAGGGTGATGTTCTTGCCCATGCGCTCGAACAGCGGCTTGACGCGCGCGAACACGTCCTCGGGGCCGCCGACCATGATGGACAGCGTGGCGTTCTTGGCGCCCACCTCGCCGCCGGAGACCGGCGCATCCAGGTACTGGGCGCCGATGGCCTCGATGCGGCGAGCGAAGTCCTTGGTGGCCACGGGCGAGATGGAGCTCATGTCCACCACCACCTTGCCGCTGCTGCCCTTGAGGCCGGCGGCCACGCCGTCCTCGCCGAACAGCACCTTCTCGACATCGGGCGTGTCGGGCAGCATCAGGAAGATGATGTCGGCACGCTCGGCCACGCCGCGCGCGGTGGTGCACTGGGTGGCGCTGCTCTCGGCGATCTGCGCCGGGATCTTGCCCAGGGTGTTCACGAAGAGCTGGTGGCCAGCCGCCAGAAGGTGGCCTGCCATGGGCGCGCCCATGATGCCCAGGCCCACGAAACCAAGCTTGAGAGAGGATGCATTCATGCTGTGTACTCCTTGTCGTTTTTGAAAAGCTGAAAAAACTTTGGCGGCGCTCAGGCGGCGACTGCTGCGCGCACGCTGGTGCGGGCGTCCAGCCAGCCCAGGCCCGATTCGGTATCGCGCGCGGGCTTGTACTCGCAGCCCACCCAGCCCTGGTAGCCGATGCGGTCCAGGTGCGCGAACAGGAAGGGGTAGTTGATCTCGCCCGTGCCCGGCTCGTTGCGGCCCGGGTTGTCGGCCAGCTGCACATGGCCGATGCGCGCCAGGTGCTTTTGCAGCGTGGCCGCCAGCTCGCCCTCGGTGCGCTGCGCGTGGTAGATGTCGTACTGCACGAAGGCGTTGGGCGCGCCCACCTCGTCGAGGATGGACAGGGCCTCGTCCGTGCGGTTCAGGTAGAAGCCGGGAATGTCGAAGGGGTTGATGGGCTCGATCAGCAGGCGCAGATTGGCCGCGCTCAGCGCCGATGCGGCAAAGCGCAGGTTGTCCACGAAGGTGCGGCGCAGCAGCGCGGCATCGGCACCGGCAGGCGCCTTGCCGGCCAGGCAGTTGAGCTGGGGCACGCCCAGCGCATGGCCATAGGTCACGGCCTTGGCCACGCCGGCGCGGAACTCGTCCACGCGGTCGGGGTGGCAGGCAATGCCGCGCTCGCCCGCATCCCAGTCGCCGGCAGGCAGGTTGTGCAGCACGATCTGCAGGCCGTGGGCGTCCACGCGCTCCTTGATCTCTTCGACCGTATGGGCGTAGGGAAACAGGAATTCCACGGCCTCGAAGCCGGCGCGCGCCGCGCGCTCGAAGCGGTCGAGGAAGGGCACCTCGGTGAACAGCATGCTGAGGTTGGCAGCAAAACGGGGCATGTCAGAAGTCTCCGGTTGTCGTTTGGTGGGTTGGGAGCGGCAGGGTACGCAAGGCGCCCCGCCGTTAAAAATGCCCAAGGGGCAATGGAAATCGGAACCCCCGAGTGCCTGCACCGCCCGCAATGCAGGCATTGGCGCAGCGCCAGCCAGGGATGCCAGGCAAGGGCCGCCCCGCAGCGATGGCATCGTCCCCCTCCGAAGAGAGGGGGAAGCGGCGCAGCCGCTCAGGGGGTGCCTTGCTTCAATCCAGCAGGGCCAGGGCGCTGGGCACGTCGGCAGGCGCTGCGGCCAGGTCCTCGAACTCGATCACGTTGTCGATCTCGGCGCCCATGGAGATGTTGGTCACGCGCTCCAGGATGACCTCGACGACGACCGGCGTGCGGTGCTCTGCCATCCAGGCCTCGGCCTGCTGCATGGCGGGCGCGAAGTCCTCGGGACGGTGCACGCGGATGGCCTTGCAGCCCAGGCCCTCGACCACCTTGACGTGGTCCACGCCGTAGCCCTTGGACTCTTCCTTGTCGTCGACATTGATGTTGTCGAAGGCCAGTTGCACGCAGTAGTCGATGGAGAAGGCGCGCTGCGCCTGGCGGATCAGGCCCAGATAGCTGTTGTTGACCAGCACATGGATGTAGGGCAGCTTGAACTGCGCCCCCACGGCCAGTTCCTCGATCATGAACTGGAAGTCATAGTCGCCCGACAGCGCCACGATCTTGCGGGCCGGGTCGGCCACGCGCACACCCAGGGCGGCCGGCACGGTCCAGCCCAGCGGGCCGGCCTGGCCGCAGTTGATCCAGTTGCGCGGCTTGTAGACATGCAGGAACTGCGCGCCGGCAATCTGCGACAGGCCGATGGTGGAGACGTAGCAGGTGTCCTTGTCCAGGCTGCGGTTCATGCACTGGTAGACACGCTGCGGCTTCATGGGCACGTTGTCGAAATTGGTCTTGCGCAGGTACTCCACATTGTTCTTGCGGGCCTGGCATTCGGCCACCCAGCCGCTGCGGTCCTTCAGGCGGCCAGCCGCCTTCCACTCGCGCGCCACCTCCACGAAAAGCTGCAGCGCCGCCCCGGCATCCGAGACGATGCCGTAGTCGGGCGCGAACACGCGGCCGATCTGCGTGGGCTCGATGTCCACGTGCACGAACTTGCGGCCCTTGGTGTAGACCTCGACCGAGCCCGTGTGGCGGTTGGCCCAGCGGTTGCCGATGCCCAGCACGAAGTCGGAGGCCAGCATGGTGGCATTGCCGTAGCGATGGCTGGTCTGCAGGCCACACATGCCGGCCATCAGGCGGTGGTCGTCAGGGATGGTGCCCCAGCCCATCAGCGTGGGGATCACGGGCACGTCCAGCAGCTCGGCGAACTCCACCAGCAGCTCGGACGCATCGGCGTTGATCACGCCGCCGCCCGACACCAGCAGCGGACGCTCGGACTCGTTGAGCATGGCGATGGCCTTTTCCACCTGCTTGCGCGTGGCGGCAGGCTTGTAGACAGGCAGGGGCTCGTAGGTATCGATGTCGAACTCGATCTCGGCCAGCTGCACGTCGATGGGCAGGTCGATCAGCACGGGGCCGGGGCGGCCCGAGCGCATCAGGTGGAAGGCCTGCTGGAAGGCGCGCGGCACCTGGGCCGGCTCCAGCACCGTGGTGGCCCACTTGGTCACGGTCTTGGCGATGGAGGCAATGTCCACGGCCTGGAAATCTTCCTTGTGCAGACGCGAGCGCGGCGCCTGGCCCGTGATGCACAGGATCGGAATCGAATCCGCGCTGGCCGAGTACAGGCCCGTGATCATGTCCGTGCCGGCCGGGCCGCTGGTGCCGATGCACACGCCGATGTTGCCGGCCACGGCGCGGGTGTAGCCCTCGGCCATGTGGCTTGCGCCTTCGACGTGGCGCGCCAGGATATGGCCTATGCCGCCATGGTCCTTGAGCGCTGCGTACAGCGGGTTGATGGCGGCACCGGGAACGCCGAATGCGACGGTGACGCCTTCTTTTTCCAGCACGCGGACTGCGGCTTCGATTGCTTTCATTTTCGCCATGGAGGTCTCCTTCAAACTGGAGACAACTCTAGGCAGACGGGCCTGTTGGTGGAACGCCTGCACAGACCATAAAATTTATTCCGTGCAGGAATAACTATCAATGAAAAAGGAGACAGCACCATGGACAGACTCGATGCCATGCACATGTTCGTGCGCGTGGTGGAGACCGGCAGCTTCACCAAGGTCGCGCACGAGTTCGCCACCACCCAGCCCACGGTGACCAAGCAGGTCGCGGCCATGGAGACGCGCCTGAAGGTGCGCCTGCTCAACCGCAACACGCGCGGCGTGAGCCTCACCGAAGCGGGCGCGCTGTACTACGAGAAATGCAAGACCATCGTCAACGACGTGGCCGAGGCGGACAAGGTGGTGCAGGTGCGACAGACCCAGGTGCAGGGCCAGCTGCGCATCGGCAGCTCGGTGGCCTTCGGCCGGCGCGTGCTGATCCCGCTGGCGCTGGAGTTCATGACGCACAACCCCCAGGTGCAGATCGACCTGAGCTTCGAGGACCGCTACACCGACCTGGTGGCCAACGGCATCGACGTGGCCCTGCGCCTGGGCAAGCTGGCCGACTCCAGCCTGGGCGCACGCACCCTGGGCGTGAACCCCTGGGTGCTGGTGGCCTCGCCCGCCTACCTGCGCAAGCGCGGCACGCCGCGCCGCCCCTCGGACCTCAAGGAGCACGCCACGCTGATCTACAGCAGCGTGCAGGGCAACGACCTCTGGCGCCTGCGCAACGCCAGCGGCGAGCCCGTGTCCGTGCCCGTCACCGGCCGCCTGCGCTCCAACAACCTCTCGGCCCTGCTGGCGGCCTCACGCTCGCACATGGGCATCGCCGCCCTGCCCCGCTACGTGGCCCACGACTCGCTGCAGGCCGGCCGCGTGGTCGAAGTCCTCAAGACCTGCCGCCTGCCCGAGCAGGAAATCCACGCCGTCTACCCCTCGCCGCGCCTGGTGCCGCAGAAGGTGCAGTCCTTCATCGCCTTCCTGCAGGGGCGGTTCGATGCCGAATGGTGGGAGACGCTGCCGCGCGGGGCGTGAGCGCCTGAAGCAAGCGGGCCTGAAACAAGTGGCCGGGCGCACGTCCCGGCCTCGAAAAACAACCACCCGGCAGGAGCAAAAACCTAGAGAACCAGAATCGCCCGGAAGTCATTCACGTTGGTATGCGTGGGCCCGGTCACCACCAGATCCCCCAGCGCATCAAAGAACCCATACGCATCATTGCGGTCCAGGTACTCGGCAATCCGCATGCCCTGGGCCTGGGCCCGCGCCAGCGTATCCGGCGACACGCGCGCTCCCGCGTTGTCTTCCACGCCATCGATGCCATCGGTATCGGCCGCCAGCGCCCAGACCTTCTCCTGCCCCTGCAGGGCCTGGGCCAGGCCCATGCAGAACTCGCCCGCGCGGCCGCCGCGCCCCTTGGGCGTGCCGGCCGGGCGCTGCCGGATGGTGACCGTGGTTTCGCCGCCGGACAGGATCACGCAGGGCTTTGCAAACGGCTGGCCGTGGCGGGACACGGCGCGCGCCAGGGCGGCGTGGACCTTGGCGACTTCGCGCGATTCGCCCTCGATCTCGTCGGACAGCACATGGGCGCGCAGGCCTGCGGCCTCGGCCACGCGTGCGGCCGCCTCCAGCGAGTGCTGGGGCGTGGCGATCATGTGGACCTCGTGGCCGTCGAAGCGCGCGTCGCCGGGCTTGGGGGTTTCCAGCTCGCCCGCCTCCAGCGCGCGGCGCACGGATTCGGGCACTTCGATGCGGTAGCGCGCGAGGATGGCCAGCGCGTCGGCGCAGCTGCTGGCATCGGGCACGGTGGGGCCGCTGGCGATGATGGAGGGGTCGTCGCCCGGCACGTCGCTGATGGTCAGCGTGACCACGCGCGCGGGCGCGCAGGCCGCGCCCAGGCGCCCGCCCTTGATGCGCGACAGGTGCTTGCGCACGCAGTTCATCTCGCCGATGGCGGCGCCGCTTTCCAGCAGGGCGCGGTTGATGCGCTGCTTCTCCTCCAGGTCGATGCCTTCGGCCGGCAGGGTCAGCAGGGCCGAGCCGCCGCCCGAGATCAGGCACAGCACGAGGTCGTCCTCGGTCAGCCCTTCGGTCAGCGCGAGGATGCGTTCGGCGGCGGCCAGGCCTGCCGCATCGGGCACGGGGTGGGCGGCCTCGACCACCTCGATGCGCTGCGCCAGCCCTTCGGGGCGCGGCGGGATGTGGCCGTAGCGTGTGACCACGAGGCCGGACAGCGGCGCGTCCGCCGGCCACAGCGCCTCCAGCGCCTGGGCCATGGAGCCGCCGGCCTTGCCCGCGCCCAGCACCAGGGTGCGGCCCTTGGGAGGCTTTGGCAGGCATTGGGCCATGCTGTACAGGGGCTGCGCATCCTTGACCGCAGCGCGGTAGAGGTCGAGCAGAAAGGCTTGGGGATCGGTGAGGTGCAGGTCCGTGGTGCTGGTCATGGTGTGTTGTCTCCGCCGGGCATTATGGAATTTCCTGCACCGGCGGTGGCATGCGGTCAAGTCACAACTGATTCGCCCGGCCTCGTTCCTCGCGCCAACTCAACTCAATCCAGGGCCACCTTGGCGTCCTTGACCAGCCTGGCGAAGCGGTCGGTGTCGTCGCGGATCTGGCGCGCCATCTGCTCGGGTGATCCGCCGATGGGCTCGGCGCCTATCTCTTCCATCTTCCTGCGGAACTGCGGGGACTCGATGATGCGGTTCATGTCTGCGCCCAGCCGCGCCAGTACCTCCCTGGGCGTGGCGGCCGGTGCCAGCACGCCGAACCAGGTGCCCATGTCGAAGCCCTTGAGGCCGGCCTCGTCCAGCGTGGGCACATCGGGCAGGGCCACCGAGCGCCGGGCCGTGGTCACGGCCAGCGCGCGCAGCTTGCCGGCCTTGATGTGGGGCAGCACAGGCGTGACGGTATCGAAGGACATGGCGATCTGCCCGCCCAGCAGATCCGTGGTCAACGGCCCGCTGCCCTTGTAGGGCACGTGCAGCAGCTGCACGCCGCCCATGGACTCGAACTGCGCGCCGATCAGGTGCTGGCCCGTGCCCGCGCCGTTGGAGCCATAGGCCAGCTTGCCGGGCTGGGCCCGGGCCTGGGCCAGCAGCTCCTGCACGGTTTTGGCGGGCACCTGCGGATGGACCACCAGCACATTGGGGACCACGGCCACCACGGTGATGGGCGCCAGGTCCTTCTGGAAGTCATAGCCCAGCCTGCGGTAGACGCTGGTGGCAATGGTGTGGTGCACGGCTCCCATGAGCAGGGTGTAGCCGTCAGGTTTCGCCTTGGCCACATGGTCGGCGCCCAGGGTGGCGCCCGCGCCGGGGCGGTTTTCCACGACCACGGGCTGGCCCAGGCTTTTGGACAGCTCCTGGCCCAGCGCGCGCGCCAGCACATCGGTGGTGCCGCCTGCGGGAAACGGCACGATGAGGTTGACGGGGCGCGCCGGCCAGGCCTGGGCCCAGGCCGAAGACATGGCGGCTGGAATGGCGGCGGCGGCCAGCGCGCACGCTGCGGCAACCCTGGTGATGCGGTTCATGGCTTGTCTCCTGTCTGTTCTTTTGTGGGTTATCGGACCATGCAGCGCGCGCTCAGGCAGGCACGGGCTCGGCCTGGGCCTCGGCGGTCTGCGCGCGCAGCCGTGCGCAGACCGCGTCGGTGACCTGGCGCGTGGTGGCCTTGCCGCCCAGGTCGCGCGTGTGCAGCGCGGCATCGGCCGTCACCTGCTCCACGGCCTGCATCAGCCGCTGCGCGGCGCGGTGCTCGCCCAGGTGCTCCAGCAGCATCACGCAGCTCCAGAAGGTTCCCACGGGATTGGCCAGGCCCTGGCCCATGATGTCGAAGGCCGATCCGTGGATGGGCTCGAACATGCTGGGATAGCGGCGCTCCGGATCGATGTTGCCCGTGGGCGCAATGCCCAGGCTGCCGGCCAGCGCGGCCGCCAGGTCGCTGAGGATGTCGGCATGCAGGTTGGTGGCGACCAGGGTGTCCAGGGAGGCGGGGCGGTTGACCATGCGCGCCGTGGCCGCGTCCACCAGTTCCTTGTCCCAGCGCACGTCGGGAAACTCGGCGGCCACCTGCACCGCGATCTCGTCCCACATCACCATGGCATGGCGCTGGGCGTTGGACTTGGTGATCACCGTCAGCAGCTTGCGCGGCCGCGACTGCGCCAGGCGGAAGGCGAAGCGCATGATGCGCTCCACGCCCGCGCGGGTCATCATGCTCACGTCGGTGGCCACCTCGATGGGATGGCCCTGGTGGGCGCGGCCGCCCACGCCCGCGTATTCGCCTTCGGAGTTCTCGCGCACGATGATCCAGTCCAGGTCCTCGCGTGCGCAGCGCTTGAGCGGCGCATCGATGCCGGGCAGGATGCGCGTGGGCCGCACATTGGCGTACTGATCGAACCCCTGGCAGATCTTCAGGCGCAGGCCCCACAGCGTGACATGGTCGGGAATGTGCGGGTCGCCGGCAGAGCCGAACAGGATGGCGTCCTGGCCGCGCAGCGCGTCCAGCCCGTCGGCCGGCATCATCTCGCCGTGCGCGCGGTACCAGTCGCCGCCCCAGCCGAAACTGGTGAAGGCAAAGCCCAGGCCGGGCTGGGTTTCGGCCAGCGCCTGCAGCACCTCCTGCCCTGCGGGCACCACTTCCTTGCCGATGCCATCGCCGGGAATGCAGGCGATGCGGTATGTCTTTGTCATGAGGGCTCCTTGGATTACGGTGGATGAAGCGCCATGCGGTTCCATGGCCTTGTCCGTGAATCTATCGATGGAACAACGCCGCGCGCGCCTCTAGAGTGATGGCATCGTTCACTTTGATTCAACAATGAGCACACCCGTCTCGGCGCCATCGGAGATGGCCTTCTTCTGCCTGCTGGCCCGCAGCGCCAGCCTGTCGGCCACGGCCCGCGAGCTGGGCATCACCACGCCGGCGGCCAGCAAGCGCCTGTCCCAGATGGAGGCGCGGCTGGGCGTGCAGCTGGTCAGCCGCACGACGCGGCGCCTGGGCCTGACCGATGAGGGCCAGACCTACCTGGCCCATGCGCGGCGCATCCTGGACGACATTGCCGCCATGGAGCAGGCCGTGGCCGGCATGCCCGGGCAGCCGCAGGGCCTGCTGCGCATCAATGCCACGCTGGGATTCGGGCGCAGCCATATCGCGCCGCTGATCGCCAGCTTCGTGCGCAGGCACCCGCAGATCCAGGTGCAGCTGCAGCTGTCGGCCTCGCCGCCGCCCCTGGTCGATGACAGCTTCGACCTGTGCATACGCTTTGGCGAGCCGCCGGACGCGCGCGTCATCGCGCGGCGCCTGGCGCCCAACCGGCGGCTGCTGTGCGCGTCTGCCGCCTACCTGGCGCGGCGCGGCACGCCGGCCACCCCGCGCGAGTTGATGCAGCATGACTGCATCGACATCCGCCAGGGCGACGACGCCCACGGCGTCTGGCGCTTCACCCACAACGGCCCCGGCCGCAAGACCGAAGCCATCCGCCTGCGCGACAGCCTGAGCACCAACGATGGCGAGATCGCCGTGGGCTGGGCCCTGGCCGGCCTGGGCATCGTCATGCGGGCCGAATGGGATATCGCCCGCTACCTGCGCAGCGGCCGCCTGGTGCAGGTGCTGGCCGACCATGCCACGGCACCGGCCGACATCCATGTGGTCTATCCGCAGCGGCATGCGGCAACCCAGCGCGTGCAGCGCTTTGTGGAGCACCTGGCACGGCACTTCGATACGGCCGCGCCCGGTTTCTGAAAAGGCATGCCGTATGCGGGGAAACGCCAATAAGCAGTAGACAGAAACTGTATACAACTCTTGTGGCCAGCCGCTATGATGGCCGGATGGAGACTTCCACCACCAGTTTCATTGTCGAGAGCCTGACCCGGGCCATCGTCGAACACCGTCTTCTGCCCGGCACCAAGCTGGCCGAGCAGAAATTGGCAGACCATTTCGGCGTCTCGCGCACCCTGGTGCGCCAGGCGCTGTTCCAGCTGTCGCAAAACCGCCTGATCCGGCTCGAACCCGCGCGCGGGGCCTTCGTGGCCACGCCCTCGGTGGACGAGGCGCGCCAGGTCTTCGCCGTGCGCCGCATGCTCGAGGCCGAGATGGTGCGCGCCTTCATCGCCCAGAGCACGCCGGCCAAGATCCGCGCGCTGCGGCAGCACGTGGCGGCCGAGAAAAAGGCCATGGACGGCAACGACGTCGGCCAGCGCACCGAGCTGCTGGGCGACTTCCACGTGCGCATGGCCGAACTCATGGGCAACGAGGTGCTGGCCCAGCTGCTGGGCGAGCTGATCTCGCGCTGCGCGCTGATCACGCTGATGTACCAGTCCAGCACGGCCGCCGAGCATTCCCATGACGAGCATGCCGAAATCGTCACGGCCCTGGCCGGCGGCGACGCCGACCATGCCGTGCAGCTCATGCAGCAGCACCTGGACCACGTGGAAGCCGGCCTGACCTTCGACCGCGACATGCCGACCAGCGATCTTTCGATGGCCCTTTCCTCCGTATCCGCATGACCTACGACGCCACTGCCCCCTATCCCCGCGACCTGATCGGCTACGGTCGCACGCCCCCCCACGCCCGCTGGCCCGGCCAGGCCCGCGTGGCCGTGCAGTTCGTCCTCAACTACGAAGAGGGCGGCGAGAACTGCGTGCTGCATGGCGATGCCGCCAGCGAGCAGTTCCTGTCCGAAATGTTCAATCCGGCCGCCTACCCCGAGCGCCACATGAGCATGGAAGGCATCTACGAGTACGGCTCGCGCGCCGGTGTCTGGCGCATCCTGCGCGAGTTCGAGAAGCGCGGCCTGCCGCTGACCGTGTTCGGCGTGGCCACGGCCCTGCAAAAGCACCGCGAGCTGGCCCAGGCCTTCGACGAGCTGGGCCATGAAGTGGCCTGCCACGGCCTCAAGTGGATCCACTACCAGAACATTCCCGCCGAGGTCGAGCGCGAGCACATGCGCCAGTGCATGGAGATCTTCGGCGAGCTGTATGGCCACGATGGCGACCACGGCCTGGGCTGGTACACGGGCCGCGACAGCCCCAACACCCACCGCCTGGTGGCCGACGACGGCCGCTTCGCCTACGACAGCGACTACTACGGCGACGACCTGCCCTTCTGGATGAAGGTCGGCAGGAGCGACGGCAGCACCCGCAGCCAGCTCATCGTGCCCTACACGCTGGACTGCAACGACATGCGCTTCGCCCTGCCCCAGGGCTACTCGCACGCCGACCCGTTCTTCCAATACCTGAAGGACACGTTCGACGCCCTCTACGCCGAGGGCGATCCGGCCGGCGATGACTCCCCCAAGATGATGAGCATTGGCATGCACTGCCGCCTGCTGGGCCGCCCCGGCCGCATCACGGCACTGCAGCGCTTTCTGGACCACATCCAGCGGCACGACAAGGTCTGGGTCTGCCGCCGCATCGACCTCGCGCGCCACTGGGCGCACCACCATCCCGACAAGGAATAACGCAGCATGGCTCTGACGCTGGAACAACTCAATGCCGCCGACCTGGCCACCGCCACCGGTCTGCTCGACGGCCTGTACGAACACTCGCCCTGGATTGCCGAGGCCGCGCTGGCCCGGCGCCCCTTCCGCTCGCTGGCACAGATCAAGTACGCCATGGCCCAGGTGCTGGACAAGGCGCCGGTGCAGGCCAAGCTCGACCTGATCCGCGCCCACCCGGAGCTGGCCGGCAAGGCCATGGAGACCAACACGCTCACGGCCGAATCCACCAACGAGCAGAACAAGGCCGGCCTGACCCGCTGCACGCCCGAGGAGCTGGAGCACATCCGCAAGCTCAACGCCGAGTACGGCAAGCGCTTCGGCTTTCCCTTCATCCTGGCCGTGCGCGGTCCGCGCGGCGCGGGCCTGGCCAAGGCAGAGATCATCGAGACCTTCGAGCGCCGCCTGCACAACCACCCCGACTTCGAGCTGGGCGAGGCGCTGCGCAACATCCACCGCATTGCCGAGATCCGCCTGAACGACAAGTTCGGATACACGCCCGAGCTGGGCAACGATGTCTGGGACTGGCAGGAAAAGCTGGCCCAGCACAGCGACCCCGGCTATGCCGAAAAGGGCCAGCTCACCGTCACCTACCTCACCGACGCCCACCGCGCCTGCGCCCAGCGCATCAGCCACTGGATGCGCGACTGCGGCTTCGACGAGGTCGAGATCGACGCCGTGGGCAACGTCGTGGGCCGCTACAAGGCGGCCACCGACGATGCCAAGACCCTGCTGACCGGCAGCCACTACGACACCGTGCGCAACGGCGGCAAGTACGACGGCCGCCTGGGCATCTTCGTGCCCATGGCCTGCGTGCGCGAGCTGCACCGCCAGGGCAGGCGCCTGCCGTTCCACATCGAGGTCGTGGGCTTTGCGGAAGAGGAGGGCCAGCGCTACAAGGCCACCTTCCTGGGCTCGGGCGCGCTGATCGGCGACTTCAAGCAGGAATGGCTGGAGCAAAAGGACGCCGACGGCATCACCCTGCGCGAGGCCATGCAGCATGCCGGCCTGTGCATTGACGACATCCCGAAGCTGCAGCGCGATCCGGCCCGCTACCTGGGCTTCATCGAGGTGCACATCGAACAGGGCCCGGTGCTCAACGAGCTGGACATCCCGCTGGGCATCGTCACCTCCATCAACGGCAGCGCGCGCTACATCTGCGAGATGATCGGCATGGCCAGCCACGCCGGCACCACGCCCATGGACCGCCGCCGCGATGCCGCCTGCGGCGTGGCCGAGCTGGCGCTGTACATCGAAAAGCGCGCCGCGCGCGACGGCACCTCGGTGGCCACCATGGGCCAGCTCAATGTGCCCAGCGGCTCGGTCAACGTGGTTCCCGGCCGCTGCCAGTTCAGCCTGGACCTGCGCGCGCCCACCAACGAGCAGCGCGACGCCATGGTGGCCGACATCCTGGCCGAGATCGAGGCCATCGCCCAGCGCCGTGGCCTGCGCTACAGCACCGAGCTGGCCATGAAGGCCGCCGCCGCCCCCAGCGCCCCCGAATGGCAGCAGCGCTGGGAAGCCGCCGTGGACGCCCTGGGCGTGCCCCTGTACCGCATGCCCAGCGGCGCCGGCCACGACGCCATGAAGCTGCATGAAATCATGCCCCAGGCCATGCTGTTCGTACGCGGCCTGAACGCCGGCATCAGCCACAACCCGCTGGAAAGCTCCACCGCCGACGACATGCAACTGTCCGTCGATGCCTTCTCCCACGTACTGAACCAACTGGCCCAAGAGCAGCAATGACCAACATGAACCAAGACAAGCAAGCCACCTACGCCGCCCTGGACGCCTGGATCGACCAGCATTTCGATGAAGAGGTGCAATTCCTGCAGGCCCTGGTCCAGGTTCCGACCGACACCCCGCCCGGCAACAACGCCCCCCACGCCGAGCGCACGGCCGAGCTGCTCAAGACCTTCGGCTACGAGGCCGAGAAGCACACCGTGCCCGAGGCCGAGGTCAAGGCCTACGGCATGGAATCCATCACCAACCTGATCGTGCGCCGCCCCTACGGCAGCGCAGGTGACGCCGGCGGCGGCCTGACCATTGCGCTGAACGCCCACGGCGACGTGGTGCCGCCCGGCGAGGGCTGGACCCAGGACCCCTATGGCGCCGCCATCGAGGACGGCAAGCTCTATGGCCGCGCCGCCGCCGTGAGCAAGAGCGACTTCGCCACCTTCACCTACGCCGTGCGTGCGCTCGAAGCCGTGGCCAAGCCCTCCAAGGGCGCGGTGGAACTGCACTTCACCTACGACGAGGAATTCGGCGGCATCCTGGGCCCCGGCTGGCTGCTGGCCAACAACCTCACCCAACCCGACCTGATGGTCGCGGCCGGCTTCAGCTACGAAGTCGTCACCGCCCACAACGGCTGCCTGCAGATGGAAGTGACCGTGCAGGGCAAGATGGCGCACGCCGCCGTGCCCCACACGGGCGTGGACGCGCTGCAGGCCGCCGTGGTGCTGATGAACGCGCTGTACGCCGAGAACACCAAGTACCAGCAGGTGACCTCCAAGGTGCCGGGCATCAAGCACCCCTACCTGAACATCGGCCGCATCGAAGGCGGCACCAACACCAACGTGGTGCCCGGCAAGGTCGTGCTCAAGATCGACCGCCGCATGATCCCCGAGGAAAACCCGGCCGAGGTCGAGGCCAGCATCCGCGCCGTCATTGCCCAGGCCATTGCCGACTTCAACGCCAAGGGCGGCTACACGGGCGAGGATGCCGTGCGCGTGGACATCAAGCGCCTGCTGCTGGCCAATGCCATGACGCCGCTGGCCGGCAACAAGCCCCTGGTGGACGCCATCCAGGCCCATGGCGAAGCCGTCTTCGGCGAAAAGCCCCCGGCTGTGGGCACGCCGCTGTACACCGACGTGCGCCTGTACGTGGAGCGTGGCATTCCCGGCGTGATCTACGGTGCCGGCCCGCGCACCGTGCTGGAGTCCCATGCCAAGCGCGCCGACGAGCGCCTGGTGCTGGAGGACCTGCGCCGCGCCACCAAGGTCATCGCGCGCATGCTGTGCGACCTGACGGCCTGACCGCCTGACGGCCCGCATCAAGGCCTGACCCCCAAGCCCGGCGCCGCCGGGCTTTTTTGCGTCCGGGCACCGCATCGGGGCGCGTGCACCTCCGCAGCCCATGCCGTGCACCCGAGCCGCGCCCGAACCACGCCCGAGCCGCGCCACAGCGGCCGCCAGGCACCAGCACGGTGCCTGTTGCTTGCTTGGCGCTTGCCTGGCGGCTGGCATCCATCTTGCAATGCACCATGGCACTCCCGCCCTGGCAGGCGATGCGCACCAAAACGGGTTGGCGCGACTGCCGCAACAGGGTTTACCGGGAGCAGAAATTTCCCATGATCTGTATACACTTTTTGTATGGATGTTGGTGCCAAACCCTGTCACGCCGGCGTCCGTTCCCATAAATCCCGAGGAGACAAATCCCCATGCAATCTTCCGTTCATCCCGTCGATGAGATGCTGCCCGCAGGCAAGCTCACGGCGCTGGGCCTGCAGCACGTTCTCGTGATGTATGCGGGCGCCGTGGCCGTGCCCCTGATCGTCGGCCGCGCACTCAACCTGCCGCCCGAGCAGGTGGCCCACCTGATCTCGGCCGACCTGTTTTGCTGCGGCCTGATCACGCTGATCCAGGCCATGGGCGCGACCCAGTGGTTCGGCATCAAGCTGCCCGTGATGATGGGCGTGACCTTCGCCAGCGTGGCGCCCATGGTGTCCATGGCGCAGACCACGGGCGGTTCGGCGGGGGCGGGGCTGATCTTCGGCTCGGTGATCGGGGCGGGGATCGTATCCATCCTCATCGCCCCGCTGATCAGCCGCATGCTGCGCTTTTTCCCGCCCGTGGTGACCGGCACCATCATTGCCGTCATCGGCATCAGCCTGATGCGCGTGGGCGTGAACTGGATCTTCGGCAACCCCGTCGGCCCCACCGCGCCCAGCGTGCCCAACCCCGAGCACCTGAAATGGCTGGCCGACGCCCAGGCCACGGCCGGCGCGCCAGGCTCCTCGCTGCCGCCCGTGCCCAAGGGCTTCGCGGTCGTGCCCACCATTCCCAACCCCAAGTACGGCGACCTGACCGGCGTGGGCATCTCGGCCATCGTGCTGTTGTCCATCCTGCTGATCGCGCGCTTTGCCAAGGGCTTCCTGGCCAACGTCTCGGTGCTCATGGGCATCCTGATCGGCGGCGTGCTGTCCGTGGCCATGGGCCTGATGGACTTCAGCAAGGTCGCCAAGGCCGAATGGTTCACGATGGTGCTGCCCTTCGAGATCGCCACGCCGGTGTTCGACCCCATCCTCATCCTCACCATGAGCCTGGTGATGGTGGTGGTGATGATCGAGTCCACCGGCATGTTCCTGGCCCTGGGCGACATGACCGATCGCAAGATCAGCCAGGACGAGCTGACGCGCGGCCTGCGCACAGACGGCCTGGGCACGCTGATCGGCGGCATCTTCAACACCTTCCCCTACACCAGCTTCTCGCAGAACGTGGGCCTGGTCGCCGTCACCGGCGTCAAGAGCCGCTGGGTCTGCGTGGCCGGCGGCGTGATCCTGATCGTGCTGGGCGTGCTGCCCAAGATGGGCGCCCTGGTCGAGTCCCTGCCCACCGTGGTGCTGGGCGGCGCGGGCCTGGTGATGTTCGGCATGGTGGCCTCCACCGGCATCCGCATCCTGAGCAACGTGGATTTCCAGACCAATCGCAACAACGCCATGATCGTTGCCGTGTCCATCGGCGTGGGCATGATTCCGCTGGTGGCGCCGAATTTCCGCCAATGGATGCCCCACGCCATTCATCCGTTGATCGAATCCGGTATCCTGCTGGCCTCGATTACCGCGGTGGCATTGAACATTTTCTTCAACGGAGCCAGCAGCGATACCTCTGCTGCCGTCCAGGCCGCACGCCAGGCAGACGCCCACTGATGAAACAGTGCCCGCCCTGGCGGGCACGCCCAACAATCGCCCGGCCTACCCGCCGGGCTGTGCGCCCCCTGCCGTCCATAGGCGCCAGGGGGCTTGTTGTCGAAATCCCTGAGGCAAAACTGTCCTGACCCTCATAGGCTGTAGCTATCCGGTAAGCTCCGAGAGCATTTGCAGAGAATTCCTGTATGACCCAAAACCTGTCCAACGCCGAACAAGCCCTGCGCGACGCAGCCCGCGAATACCATCGCAGCCCCAACAAGGGCAAGATCTCCGTCACGCCCACCAAGCCCTTGTCCAACCAGCGCGACCTGTCGCTGGCCTATTCGCCCGGCGTGGCCTACCCCTGCCTGGACATCCAGGCCGACCCCTCGCTGGCCGCCGAATACACGGCGCGCGGCAACCTGGTCGGCGTCATCACCAACGGCACGGCCGTGCTGGGCCTGGGTGACATCGGCCCGCTGGCCGGCAAGCCGGTGATGGAAGGCAAGGGCTGCCTGTTCAAGAAGTTCGCCGGCGTCGACGTGTTCGACATCGAACTGGCCGAGCGCGATCCGGACAAGCTGATCGAGATCATCGCCTCGCTCGAACCCACGCTGGGCGGCATCAACCTCGAGGACATCAAGGCGCCCGAGTGCTTCTACATCGAGCAGGAGCTGTCCAAGCGCATGAACATCCCCGTGTTCCATGACGACCAGCACGGCACGGCCATCATCTCCAGCGCCGCCCTGCTCAACGGGCTGGAGCTGGTGGACAAGCAGATCGGCAACGTCAAGATCGCCGTCTCCGGTGCCGGCGCCGCCGCCATCGCCTGCGTGAACGTGATGGTGGGCCTGGGCGTCAAGCGCGAAAACGTCTTCATGTGCGACTCCAAGGGCGTGATCTACGAAGGCCGCCCCGGTGGCCTGGACGCCTCCAAGGCCCAGTACGCGCAAAAGACGGACGCCCGCACCCTGGCCGATGCCGTCAAGGATGCAGACGTCTTCCTGGGCTGCTCGGCTCCCGGCGTGCTCACTGCCGACATGGTCAAGACCATGGCCGACAAGCCCATCATCCTGGCCCTGGCCAACCCCGAACCCGAGATCCGCCCCGAGCTGGCCAAGGCCGTGCGCCCGGACTGCATCATGGCCACGGGCCGTTCGGACTACCCCAACCAGGTCAACAACGTCCTGTGCTTCCCCTACATCTTCCGTGGCGCGCTGGACTGCGGCGCCACCAAGATCACCGAAGCCATGAAGCTGGCCTGCGTGCGCGAAATCGCCGCACTGGCCAAGCAGGACGTCAGCGATGAAGTCGCCGCTGCCTACCAGGGCAAGGAGCTGAAGTTCGGCCCCGACTACCTGATCCCCACGCCCTTCGACACCCGCCTGATCCTGCGCATCGCGCCGGCCGTGGCCAAGGCTGCCGAAGAGTCCGGCGTCGCCACCCGCCCCATCGCCGACTACGACGCCTACCGCGAGAGCCTGACCCGCTTCGTCTACCAGACCAGCATGTTCATGCGTCCGGTGTTCGCCGCTGCCAAGGCCAACCAGCAGCGCGTGGCCTATGCCGAAGGCGAGGACGAGCGCGTGCTGCGCGCCGCCCAGGTCGCCGTCGATGACGGCCTGGCCAAGCCCATCCTGATCGGCCGCCCCGCCGTGATCGAGGCCCGCATCGCCAAGGCCGGCCTGCGCCTGGTGCTGGGCAAGGACGTGGAGATCTGCAACCCCGAGGACGATCCGCGCTTCCGCCAGTACTGGGAAACCTACCACCGCCTGATGGGCCGCAACGGCGTCACGCCCGAGACGGCCAAGGCCGCCGTGCGCCGCTCCAACACGCTGATCGCCGCGCTCATGGTCCACCTGGGCGATGCCGACGCCATGCTCTGCGGCCTGGTCGGCAAGTTCGACAGCCACTTGGCCCATGTGCGCGACGTGCTCGGCCTCAAGCAAGGCGCCGGCGAGTTCGCCACCGTCAACGCCGTGATGCTGGACAGCGGCACGCTGTTCATCGCCGACACCTACATCAACGAGGCGCCCAACGCCACCGAGCTGGCCGACATCGCCCGCCTGGCGGCCGAGGAAGTGGCCCGCTTCGGCCTGCCGCCCAAGGTGGCCTTCCTGTCGCACAGCAACTACGGCTCGTCCAGCCGCCCCTCGGCGCTGAAGATGCGCGCCGCGCGCGACCTGTTCGCCGCCGCCAACCCCGACGTGGAATGCGATGGCGAGATGCACGGCGACTCCGCCCTGTCCGAAGCCATCCGCGACCGCGCCCTGCTCGAGTCCTCGCTGCACGGCGAGGCCAACGTGCTGATCTGCCCCAACCTGGACGCCGCGAACATCCTGTTCAACGTGCTCAAGACCACGGGCGGCCACGGCACGACCATCGGCCCCATCCTGCTGGGCGGCGCTGCCGCAGCCCATGTGCTGACCCCCTCCGCCACCGTGCGCCGCGTGGTCAACATGACGGCCCTGGCCGCAGCCCAGGCCATCGCTGCCCGCGGCTGATCAGCGCCGCACCCAAAAAAGGCGCCCCTTCACAGGGGCGCCTTTTTTACGCCCCCTGCCCCGGCAGGAGCGGCATAAGCCCGGCTAGAATACGCAGCTTCGGAGGTTTGGGTGAGTGGTTTAAACCAGCAGTCTTGAAAACTGCCGACGGGCAACCGTCCGTGAGTTCGAATCTCACAGCCTCCGCCAGATCCTTGTATCAACCGACAGGCGGCCAAAGAGCCGGCCATGTTGCACAGCGCCCCGATGCCGCAAGGCAGCGGGGCGTTCCTGCGTCTGGGGCATTGGCGGGCACCTCAGCGTGGCGGCTCGTGGTTGGTGACGAAGTCGGCGGGCACGTCCGGCCCCCAGACGTAGAGCGAATCCTCGGGAGGATGGTCGGCCGCAGGCCACACCGCGCCCGCCTCGACAAAGTCGATGTCGCAGGAGTACTCGGCGAAGCTGCCCCACGGATCGCGCACATAGCGAAAGAAGTTGGAGCCCAGCACATGCCTGCCCACGCCCCAGCCCTGCGTATAGCCCGCCTCAGCCATCTGCCGGGCGCCGATGCCCACGGCATCGACAGAAGGCACGCACCAGCTGCTGTGGTGCAGGCCGGGTCCATGCGATGCGGCCAGTGCCAGCAGGTGATGGTCGCTGCCGTGCGGGCTGTGCAGGAAGGCGATGACCGAGCCCGAGCGGTCCGAGAGCCTGAGTCCCAGCACATCGGTGTAGAACGCCAGCGCGGCATCCACGTCGGCGCAGAACAAAAGCACATGCGACAGGTGCAGCGGCCGGATCTGCGGCATGAGGCTGCGAGCCGGCGCGCGGCCGGCATTGCAGCAGGCCGGCGGCAGCTCGTGCGGTGCGGGCGCCGACGGAGAGCTCTTGGCGGCTGCACGCAGCTGGATGGGCACCCCGTCGGGGCTGGCGATCCAGATACCGTCGGTCTGCGCACCGGCCGGCGCAGGAATGCGTGCGATCCCCGCGCCGTCGATCCGGCGCGAGAAGGCATCGAGATCGGCCGCATGGATGCCCAGGCTCAGCCACTGCAGCCGCTTGTGCGTTGCGGCCTCCAGCACCCGCGCCCAGCGGTGGGGGTGCCCGTAGGTGTGCAGCGCCAGCGCGCCGTCGATGTCGCGCACCTCGAGCCCGAAACTGGCGTAGAAATGCCGCGCCGCTTCGAGATCGGGCACGCTGAAGACGAACTCATCGATCGAATGCACGGCCGGCTGCCCGGCCGTGCCGGATGCCGTTCCAGATGGCGTGGGAAGGCCGCTCATGGTGTCCCCTCCTTTGCATGTTCACTGTGCGAAGACCGGCGGGCAGCGCCACGCGGCCGGTGGGCGGGCGAGGCCATCACCGCACCCGCTGGAGCTGCCGCCCAAGAACCCCGCCGTCCAGCGTCATGACATCGCCGGACTTCAGGAAGCGGGGCGGCTTCATGCCCAGGCCGACACCTGCAGGCGTGCCGGTGATGACAAGGTCGCCGGGCAGCAGCGTCATGAACTGGCTCAGATAGGACACGAGACAGGCCACCGGAAAAATCATGTCTGCCGTGCTGCTGCGCTGCATGACCTCGCCGTTGACGGACAGCGTCAGTTCGATGGCCTGGGGGTCGGGCAGCTCGTCGGCCGTGACCAGCCACGGCCCGACCGGGCCGAAGCCATCGAAGCTCTTGCCCTTGCCCCATTGGCCGTTGCGCTTGATCTGCCAGTCACGCTCGGAGATGTCGTTGGCCAGCAGGTAGCCGGCCACATGCGCGAGCGCACCTTCCACGGGGATGCGGCTTGCGCGCGTGCCGATCACAAAGCCCAGTTCGATCTCCCAGTCGGTGGCAACCGACGCTTCGGGCAGGCGCACCTCGTCGTCCGGCCCGGCCAGCGATGAAAGCGCCTTGTGAAAGACCACGGGCTCCTTCGGAATGTCGAGACCCGACTCCTCGGCATGCCGCCGGTAGTTGAGCCCGATGGCAACGAACTGGCGCGTGCCGGCGACAGGGGCGCCCAGGCGGCTGCCATGCGCCACCAGCGGCAACCGCTGCAGATCGACGGCGGCCAGCGCGGCCAGCCTGCCGGGCGCCATCCACTCGGGCGTGAAATCGGGCACCAGGTCCGACAGGTCGCGCGCCTGGCCCTGGGAATCGATGGCGCCGGGCTTCTCGCAGCCGCTGGCGCCGTGGCGTATCAGTTTCATGGTCTGTCTCCTGGAACGGGAGGTGGGAAGTGGGAAGGAAATGGATCGGGACGCGGGCCCTGCATGCGGGTTGAGCCTCAGAAGCTATGCCGCACGCCGGCAGCGAAGCCGTTCTGCGAACGCCCGGGGGCGGGCGCGGCGCCTGGCGCCGCATTGCTGACCGACAGCGCAAGTGCTCCCTCGTTGGACAGATGCCCTGCGGTCGCATACAGCGTGGTGCGCTTGGACAGCGAATACTGGGCCCGCAGGGCAAAGAGCCGGGCCCCGTCGTCGCTTCGCCTGAAACGCAGATCCAAGGCCTGCGCGTCGAGGGTCAGGGCCGGTGTGGCGGCGACACTGGCGCCCAGGTACCAGAGATCGCTGCGTGGCGCGTCGGGACGGCCGTCGTTGTGGCGGGCAATGACCCCGGCGCCGAGCTTCCATGCCCCCCAGCGCACCCATCCCGCGGCGGTGGAGCGACGGTCCTTGCGCGCGCTGCTGGTCAGGCCTGCGAAGGCGCCGGGGCCTCCACGGATTTCATCGACGGCCAGCGCGATGCCCCAGGCCTTGGCCTCGTACTTGAGCATTGCCGACCATTGCCGGCAGGCGCTGAAGTCGCCCGGCTGCTCGCCGGGGCAGTTGGTTCCCGCGGGACCGGGGCCCGCATTGACGGCATCACGGCCCAGGCTGTAGGTCGCGCCGACGGTGAAGCCGCCAAGGCCGGCACGCCACGCAAGCGCGTTGTCCGCGCGCGCATTGGGCAAGTAGCTGTCCAGCGAGGCCGCACCGTAGGCATTCGGGCCGAGGATGTCCGCATCGAGCTGGGACCAGTACAGCATGGTGTACTGGCGCCCCAGTGTGAGGCTGCCCCAGTCGCCGGACAGGCCGACGAAGGCCTGGCGCCCCCAGGCGCGCCCGCCCTGGTTCAGCACGCCCGCGTCGAGCGCCAGGCCCTGCTCCATCGTGAACAGGGCACGCAGGCCGCCGCCCAGGTCCTCCGAGCCGCGCAGGCCGATGCGCGACGGCACGCTGCCGGTGAGGCCCGGCATGCGGTTCAGCGAAGCGCCTCCCTGGCCCACATCGGTCAGGTGCTCGACGGATGCATCGAGCAGGCCATAGAGCGTGACGGCCTGGGCCAGGGCGGGTGCCGAGGGCACGGCAGCAGCACCGGCCAAGCATAGCGCGGCGCGAACAGGAAAGGAGGGGTGTGGCATGTTGTCTCCTGAAAGTGATGGATGTCGGCAAGGACGGCGAAAGCGCAGACTCAGGCGCAGGCCGGCGTCCCCCGGCCGGACTGGCCAGGGTCACGAAAGCGCAAGGCCGGACGGCCCGGGGAGCAGGCGGCCGGATGGGCCGGGGCTAGCCGGGCCCCACCGGCGGGGTGCGATGGCCCAGCGCCAGCGCCATGACCTCGGTCGGCTGCGCCGCACCGTCGCCGCGCCAGGCGATGTGGTGGTCCGGGCGGATCAGGACGCGGTCGGCGCCATACAGCGCACGCGTCTGCCCGTCTTCGCTCATCACCACATCCAGCCGGATGCCGTATTGCGCAGCAGCCTGCCTCCAGCGTTCCAGCCCGTCCGGGCCGTCCGGGCCGAATGCGAGCAGTGTGAAATCGCGTCCGAAGTCATCGAGCAGGGACCGGTCCGGCCCCGTTGCCACATGCGGAGCGCGCGTGCCGGGATAGCCGCCAGGCAGGTAGCGGTTGGGCTCGTCCGGCGGGGGCTCGGCCAACTCCCGGGCGACGACGGGGCTGTCGGCATAGCGCAGGCCCAGTTGCAGCCCCGGGATGTTGAACTCGCGTGCCACATGCTCCGAAAGTGCCTGCCCGAGCGCATGGCGGGCGCCGTCGCCCGCAGGACCCTCCTGCTCCACTGCGGCCGTGACCGGCAGGCATCCGATGCTGTCGGCCATGCTGCGTGCAAAACTGGTGTTGCGCTGGGCGATCGGCCGCCGCTCGGCCTCATAGCTGTCCAGCAGCGCCGGGCCGGCCGCCCCCTGGATGGCCGCCGCCAGCTTCCAGCCCAGGTTCACGACGTCGTCCACGCTGGTGTTGTAGCCCATGCCGCCCGTGGGCGTGAACAGGTGCGCCGCATCGCCGGCGATGAACATCCTGCCGTGCCGCAGGCGCTCGGCCACCAGGGCATAGCCCGCGTTCCAGGGGGTCAGCGCGATCAGCTCGTGCGCAAAAGGCCGGCCGACGACGGCCTGCAGCGCCTGCTGCGGATGGAAATCGGCAGGCTGGGTGCCTTGGGGCAGCTGCACGATCAGCACGAACCGGTCCACGCCGTCGATGGCGCACAGCAGGCCGCGCTGCCCGGGACCGACGGCCCAGTACTGCCAGGCCCTGGGCTTGCCGATCAGCCCGTACAGACCGGGAGCGCGGAAGTAGATGGACATCATCTGGCCGCCCAGGAAATCGCGCCGCTCGCTGCCATGGCCTGCGTAGACGACGCCCATGGCCTGGCGGACCAGGCTGCGCGGCCCGTCGCAGCCGACCACATAGGCGGCCTGCAGCAACTCGGTACGGCCCGTGTCCGGCTCGCGGCATTCGATCTGGACTGCGCAACCGGTGTCCCGCACCGCCTCGGCCCTCAGGCCAAAACGCAGCACGGCGCTGGCATGGCGTTCGGCCTGCGCCCTGAGCACGGGCTCGATGAACATCTGCTGCGCCCGATGCGGCAGCTCGGGCGTCGGCCAGGCCTGTTCCCCGTAGTCGCCATAGGCCGTGCCCGAGGCGGCCTCCTCGGCCGAGGGAATGCGAAAGCGCGCCAGCTCGGGCCCCGTGAGCCGCGTGCAATAGACGACGTCCTGGGGGTGCGAGGGCGGCAGGCCCAGCCTGCGCACCTGGTCGGCAAAGCCCCGGCGGCGGTAATGCTCCATGGTCCGGGACGAGGTGGCATTGGCCTTGGGCAGCGTCGGCGGCCCGCTGCGCTCCTCGATCAGCACGCACGGTATGTCCCTGCAGCCCAGCTCGATGGCCAGCATCAGCCCTGCGGGCCCTCCTCCGATGATCGCAACTTCGGTCTTCATGGCGTCTCCCCGGGGCTCAATCGACGGTCACCTTGACGCGGCGCAGCACTTCGGCATAGCGCTCGCGGTCGGCCTGCATGAGGTCGGCAACCTGCCTTGCAGGGCCGATGCTGGTGAAGAAGCCGAAACCGGCCAGGCGATCCCTGACGTCAGGCGCGGACAGGGCCCGGTTCACCGCCTCGTTGATGCGCTCGGCGACGGCCGGCGGCGTGCCCTTGGGCGCCATGAGCGCGACCCAGGTCAGCGCATCGATGCCGGCCGGGCCACCGGCCTCCTGCACGGTCGGCACATCGGGCAGCGCCGGGGAACGCTGGCTGTCCGCCACGGCAAGAAAGCGCAGCTTGCCAGCCTGCTGCAGGGGGCCGGACGTCGCAATGCTGCCGTAAGCCCAGTCCACCTCGCCCGTCGACACGGAGGCGTACAGCTGCGAAGTCTCCTTGTAGGGGACATGCATCATTTCGACACCCATGGCGGTCGCGGCCCGGGCCGCGCCCAGATGCAGCGGCCCGCCCACCGCATTGGAGCCATAG
The DNA here is from genome assembly GCF_050907895.1 of Delftia sp. 11MD. Classification (NCBI taxonomy): domain Bacteria; kingdom Pseudomonadati; phylum Pseudomonadota; class Betaproteobacteria; order Burkholderiales; family Comamonadaceae; genus Delftia; species Delftia sp. 11MD. The sequence goes on from NZ_CP194333.1 coordinate 5,023,416, forward strand.
GTCATGCCGGGCTTGCGCCGCGCCGCCGCCATCAGTTCGGCCAGGCTGTGGAAGGGGCTTTGCGCGCCGACCACCACGAAGAAGGCGGTCTTGTAGAGCAGCGCCACCGGCGTCAGCTCGCTTTGCGGGTCATAGGCCAGCTTGCGCAAGACCAGCGGATTGATGGACAAGTGGCCTACGTCCACCACCACCAGGTCGTTGCCCGTGGGCGGCGCGTTCTTCATCGAATTGATGGCCACCACGCCGGCCCCACCCGGCCGGGGGTCGACGACGACCGGCTGCCTCCATTGCGCCGAGAGCTTGTCGGCGACCAGCCGGGCCACCACGTCAGGGCCGCTGCCCGCGGGAAAGGCGCTGGTGATGCGCACCGTGCCGCCGGCGGCCGTCTGCGCGGCGACGGAGCCCGCCGCCAGGGTTGCCAGCGCACAGGCGCCGGCCCATTTCCTAATGCTCATGCTGCTTGTCTCCTATGGAGTCGCCGGGCTGTGCCGACGTTATGGAGGGCATGCTAGGTCTGGCAGGCCGGCTGCGGCAGAGGGCAGAAACGCCTCAGCGATGCATGGTCGTTATCACTGGAGCGTTCCGCAGCGGCTCAGGCGCGGCGGAGCCCGCATGCACGGCCCCTGCGGGAAATCCCCTGGCCTTGGCGCGCTCGGAAACGGGCATAAACACGCTCCGACCGATGCCCAAACTTCATCACCTTCGCAATTTCGTCGCCGTTGCCCGGGCACGCAGCCTGCGCAGCGCCGCCCGCAGCCTGGGCCTGACCCAGCCGGCACTGACGCGCAGCGTGCGCGAGCTGGAAGCCGAGCTCGGCGTGGCGCTGTTCCAGCGCCATGCGCGCGGGGTATCGCTGACCGTGGCGGGCGAGCGATTCCTGCTGCGCGCGCAGGCCGCGCTCGAGGAACTGCGTCGCGGCAGCGAGGAGGCCGCCCAGGCGCGCGGCGAAATGCAGGGCCATGTCGCCGTCGCTCTGTCCAGCGCCCCCGTGCTGTCGCTGCTGGCCCGCGCCTATGCCCAGTTCCGGCGCGACTGGCCGGATGTGCACCTGCGTTTCGTCGAAGGCCTGTTCCCGGCCGTCGAGCCGGCGCTGCGCGACGGTCGGCTGGACTTCTATCTGGGCCCCCGGCCCGAGAGGCAATTGAGCGCCAGCTACCAGGTGGCCCTGGTTCACCGCAACGAGCGTGTCGTGCTGGCCCGCCGCGGCCATCCGCTGCGCACCGCGGGCAGCCTGCAGGCGTTGCTGGAGGCGGACTGGATCGTCACCGGCCTGCGCGAGCGCCGCGAGGAAGAGTTCGAGGAGCAGTTCTCCGCGCTCGGCCTGCGCAGCCCGCGCGTGGTGACGGTCGCCGAATCGTTGATGGCCCTGCTGGCGCTGCTGGCCAGCAGCGACGCCCTCGCCTTCTTGCCGCGCCAGTGGGCCGATACGCCCCTCTTCAACGGTGTACTGGAGCCCATTGCCGTGCGCGAGAGCCTGATGGCACCCGACATCGTGCAGGTCACGCGTGCTGCGCTGCCCCTGACGCCCGCCGCGGAACGCCTGTCGATGCTGCTGCTGCGCGCGGCAGTCCACGACTTCGGCGAGCCGGCCGGCGCCTGAGCCGCGGCCGGCGTCTCCACAATATCTTCACACAATCTTTACATTGCATTGACCAGGCAGACATATTCTGCCGGACTCATAGCGCCTCGCGTAAGCCAAGAGTCCGTAGCCAACGCTGAAGCTCCCGTTCGACCGCCTTCCTGGGAATTTCCCCTGTGCCAGCGCACTTGTCATCGCCGCTGGCATTTCCTATGACCCATCCCGTCCCCTCACAAGCAGCGAGCACGATCACGCGAAGCGCTCCGCTGGCCATGCCCGCACCGTCGCTTTCCCTGGACATCAAGGTCCTCATCGGCCTCCTTCTCTTTACGGTGGTCTGGCTGCTGCAGATCGACAGCTCCAGCCTCACGGCACCCAAGGACAACCTCGAGCAGCTGACCTGGGTGCACAGCCTGGAATGGGGCTACTACAAGCATCCACCGCTGCCGACCTGGTTGTTCTCGGTGCCGGTCAATGTGTTCGGACTGTCTGCCCGCACCAGCTATGTGACGGGCGCGCTTTTCACGCTGGCCGGCCTGTTTGTCTTCTGGAAGCTGATGCAGACCTTGCGCGGCAGCCGCCATGCCACGCTGGCCCTGCTGGCGGCCCTGTGCATCACCTACTACAACGAGCGGCTGCACTTCTTCAACCATGAAGTGGTGCTGATGCCCTTCTTCGTGGCCAGTGCCCTGCTGGTGTGGCGTGCGGTGGGCAGCAGGCAACTGCACTGGTGGGCGACCCTGGGCTGCTGCCTGGGCCTGGGCGCACTGGCCAAGTACCAGATGATCCTGGCCGCCGTGGCCGTGTTCCTGTTCTGGATCGCTTGCGGAGCCTGGCGCGAGCGGGTCCATGTCATCGGCCTGGCACTGGCAGCTGCCATTTCGCTGGCCATCATCTCGCCGCACCTGTACTGGCTGTTCCTGAACGACTTCGGCCCCATCCGCTATGCCACCGAATCCTCGCTGGGCGCCAGCCTGGGCGGCGGCGCAAGACTGCTCAATACCTTGCACTGGCTGGCCGACCAGCTGTTCAACCGCGCATTGCTGGCCTGGGTGCTGCTGGGACTGGTGATGGCATTGCACCGCCGCAGCCGCCTTGCGCCGCAGGACACACCGCAGCGTCCCGGGACAGCCGATGCATCGCGGGCGCTGATCCTGTGCTTTGGCCTCACGCCCATCGTGCTGACCTGCGCCATCGGCATCTTTGCGGGCTCGTCGCTGCAGCTGCACTGGGGCACGCCCTTTCTGCTGCTGGCCGTTCCCGTCGCCATGGAGCTGGCCGGTGCCAGGCTGCAGCCGTCGCGCATATCGATCACCACCGCCATCAAGTGCTTCGTGGCGCTTCAACTGGCCTTGCTGCTCGTGGCCCAGATGACCTCGGCGCGCAGTGAATTGCGGCTTAACAGCCGGCACTGGAGAAACTTCGATTCAAAGGCCTTGAGCCAGGCGCTTGCCGAACCCGCGCGCGAGGCGCTGGGCGGCGATATCCGCGTGATCGCAGGCCCCACGGCCGAGGCCAAGGCCCTGGCCCTGAAGCTGCGCGAAAAGCCGCTGGTGCTGATCGATGGCCGCATGGACATCAGCCCCTGGATTTCCCAGCACATGGTGGATGCCTGCGGGGTGCTGCATCTGCAGCTGGCGGCATCGCAGCCGCCCGGACACCAGCCGGTGGGCGAAGGCTTTCCCTCCCTTTACTGGCGTGTCACCCCGCCGCAGGAGGATGCGGGCAACTGCGTCGAAAGCTGAACGAATACGCTGCTTGCCGGCCGCGCCTGTCGGCATTGCACGATTCCAGTGCTGAGAATCTCCACCGTGCCCATGAAATCCCCTTGCGAAGAACTCATCGACATGCTGGGCCAGCCCTATGACGCCGGCGAAGTGGCCCGACTGCTTGGCCCATTCGATCCGGAGGTCTTCGCGCCCTGAGGACCTGGCGGCCAAACCGCTCCTTGCATCCTCAACCCAGGGCAGGCGCTCGCAGATACCCCATCAGCACCTGCACGATGCCATCCTCCAGGGCCTGGGGGGTGAACATGGCAGGCGGATCGATGACGGCGGCATGCACCAGGGACTCCATGGTCTGCAGCAGCATCCAGGTGGCCAGGTCCAGATCGCGGTGGGCGAGCTGACTGCGGTGCAGCTCCAGGAGCTGGCGCACCTGGCGGAAGATGCCGCCGTCGGCCGCGCTTTGCTCGCGCGGCGCGTCGAAGAAGGGGAATTCCTTTTCCAGCACCCGGTGCAGATCGGGCTCGACCCGGTGCGCCGCCAGCAGCGCCCGGACCATGGCCTGCACATGGCCTTGCAGGCCCTGCGGCCGCTCTGCAGCAAGCACGGCGGCAATGGCCGCGTACATCTGCGCGGCGTGGCGCTCGTGCAAGGCCGTGATCAGCGAGTCCTTGTTGGGAAAGTACTGGTAGAGCGAACCCACGCTCACGCCTGCGCGCTCGGCCACCAGATTGGTGTTGGTGGCGGCATAGCCGCGCTCGGCCAGAACGCGAGCCGCAGCTTCCAGAATGGCCTCGACCGTGGCAAGGGAACGCGCCTGCCGTGGCTGCTTGCGGGGCTGGGGCGGCTGCCGCTGCGCCGCCTGCGAATGCGAGTTTTCAATGCGAGCCATGGCTCATATTCTCCTGGACATGTGACCTGAGTTTTTACTCGTATTTGAAAGGGAATGCACATGTCTTCCGGAATTTCGCCATCTGCGGCCGCGTCGCCGCCGGTGAACGCATTCGCGCGGCTGCTGCCGCTGACGCTGGCGGTCTTCGTCAGCTTTCTCTGCCTGGGCATGCCCATGCCCGTGCTGCCCCTGCACCTGAGCCAGACCCTGGGACTGGGCACGCTGGGGGTGGGCACGGTGATGGGCTGCCAGTTCGCGGCCGCCCTGCTGTCGCGGGCCTGGGCCGGCTCTCTGGCCGACACGCGCGGCGCCAGGCGTGCCGTGGTGCTGGGCATGGCGCTGGCGGCCGTTTCGGGCCTGGCCTACCTGATGTCACGCGCCTTCGAGGGAGGGCCGGCCGCAGTCTGGGTGCTGGCCGCCGGCCGCGTGCTGCTGGGCTGCGCCGAGAGCCTGATCATCACCGGGGCCTTGAGCTGGGGCGTGGGCATGATCGGTCCGCAAAACGCCGGCAAGGTCATGGCCTGGGTGGGCATTGCCATGTACGGCGCCTATGCGGCGGGCGCGCCGGCCGGCGTGGCGGTGCAGGCGGCCTGGGGCTTCTCCGGCATTGCCGTGGCCACCATCGTGCTGCCGCTGGCCGCCCTGGCCATGGTCTGGGGCCTGCGCGCCACGCCGGCTGCGGCCCAGCGCCGCACGCCGTTCTACAAGGTGCTGGGCACGGTATGGCTTCCCGGCCTGGGGCTGGCCCTGTCCAGCGTGGGCTTTGGCGTGATCACGACCTTTGCAGCGCTGCTGTTCGCATCGCGGGGCTGGGGAGCGGCCTCGCTGGCCTTCACGGCCTTCGGCCTGGCCTTCATCGGCGCGCGCCTGCTCTTCGGCCATCTGCCGGACAAGCTGGGCGGCGTGCGGGTGGCACTGGCCAGCATTCCGCTGGAAGCCGCCGGCCTGCTGCTGATCTGGGGCGGGGGCGATGCGCCATGGGCCTATGCCGGCGCCGCGCTCACCGGCTTCGGCTACTCGCTGGCCTTCCCGGCCTTCGGCGTGGAGGCAGTCCGCCGGGCGCCTGCCCAGGCGCGCGGTGCGGCCATGGGCGCCTATGTGGCCTTCTTCGACCTGTCCATGGGGCTGACGGCCCCTGCCGCCGGGCTGCTGGCCAGTGTCACGGGCGTCGGAGACGTGTATTTCGCCGCCGCCGTGAGCGTGGCGCTGTCCATCGCCGTGGCCTTGCTGCTGCGCTTGAACGCAGCCCGGGGAGCCACCCATGGCTGAGCCGATTCACATGCTTGCCGGCACGCAGCGCGCGCTGGGCACCGTGTTGAAGGTGCAATCCGTCACGCCGCGCATGCGCCGCATCACGCTGGGTGGCGAGCAGATCGCCGCCTTCTCGCGGGCGCCTGCCGTGGATACGCCCGCCGCCTGGGTCAAGCTGTTCCTGCCCACGGGCGAGGGCCGGGCGTACACGCTGCGCAGCGTGGACCGCCAGGCCGGCACGCTGGACATTGACCTGGTACTGCATGGCGATGCGTTCAATGCCAAGCATGAGAACAGCACCTCAGCTGGCGGCGGCGGCCCCGCCTCCCGCTGGGCCGCCCAGGCCCGCGTGGGCGAGCAGGTGGCCATTGCCGGCCCGCGCAGCGGCGGCTTCGCCCCGCCGGCCGGCACCGATTGGCTCATGCTGGCGGGCGATGGCTCGGCACTGCCGGCCATGCAATCGATCGCGGCAAGCCTGCCGTCCTCCGCCCGGGTGAAGGCCTACGTGGAAATCACCGATGACGGCGAATGCCAGCCCATGGACAGCGCTGCCCGCTGGCGCACCGAGTGGATCACCGCCGCGCCGGGCCAGCCTGGGCAGAGGCTGTGCCAGCGGCTGATGTACCGGCCGCTGCCGCCGGGCAACGGCTATCTGTGGATGGCGGGCGAGTCCGGCGCCATGCGTGCGCTGAAGCGGCATTTCCTGGACCGTGGCATCGCACCCGGCCAGCTGAGCGCCAAGGGCTACTGGAAGTGCGGCGAAGCGGACCACAAGGACCGCTAGAGCGGCGCAAGCGGCACAAAACGGCCTCCTTCACAGATCAACACAGAGCGCCTCATCCCCCGGGTAATCACCCGGACACGGGATGGAGGCGCTCACTAGAATTCAAAAATGAACTTTGACAACAACATTCAAATTCAATGAAAAACAGCGGCCTCCGGACAGCGCCTGCCTCGGCTTGCGAACTGCATGCAGCCTATGCGGCCGGCACGCTGACGCCCACGCAAGCCACCGAGCATTGCCTGCAAGCGGCCTGTGAAAGCCCGTCCGTGTTCACGCGCATCACTGCGGAGCGCGCGCTGGAAGAGGCCAGGCAATCCACGCAGCGCTGGCGTACGGGCCGCCCGCTCGGGCCGCTGGACGGCGTGCCCATCAGCTGGAAGGACCTGTTCGATGTGCGTGGCACGCCCACCACGGCGGCATCGGCCCTGCTTCGCTCTGCCCCGCCAGCCCCTGCCGATGCCCCCGTGGTGGCGCGGGCCGCGGCGGCCGGCATGGTCTGCCTGGGCAAGACCAACCTCAGCGAGTTCGCCTATTCGGGACTGGGCCTGAACCCCGGCTTCGGCACCCCCGCCAATCCCCGCCTGGGTGGGCGCGCACGGGCGCCTGGCGGCTCCTCCAGCGGCGCGGCCCTGGCCGTGGTGCAGGGCTGCGGGCCGCTGGCCATGGGAACGGACACGGCAGGATCGGTGCGCATTCCCGCAGCCTTCAACGGGCTGGTGGGATTTCGTGCCAGCCGGGGGCGCTATCCCATGCAAGGGGTCTTTGCGCTGTCACCTTCCCTGGACACGCTGGGGCCGCTGGCCCTGGGCGTGGCCGACTGCATGGCCCTGGACCAGGTGCTGCGCAGCACCGTGCCTGCCGGCGATGCCGCTGCCGCTGCAGGCCCTGCCGTCCCAGGCACTGCCATAGGCCTGCAGGGGCAGGTGTTCGTCATCGACCCCGGCCTGCTGGACGACGACCGCGTGCAGGCGCAGGTGCGCGACGCGATTGCAGCCGGCCTGGCCCTGCTGCAGCGGCAGGGCGCCCGCGTGCAGCGGCGCCGGCTGCAAAGCCTGGACACGGTGCAGACGCTGACGCAGCGCCATGGCTGGCTGGGCGCGCATGAGGCATTGGCCACGCACCGCGAGCGCCTGGATGCCCCGGAGCAGGCCGCGCGCATGGACCCGCGCGTGCGCAGCCGGCTGGCGGCCGCAAGGCATCTGGACCATGGCGGCTACCTGCAACTGCTGGCACGGCGCCAGCCATTGATGGCGCTGTTTGCGCAGGAGCTGGGCGGCGCCACCCTGGTGCTGCCCACGGTGGGCCATCCGGCGCCGCTGCTGCAGCCCCTGCTGGAAGACGACGCGCTGTTTGCCCAGACCAATCTCGCCACGCTGCGCCTGACCATGCCCGGCAGCTTCCTGGATGCGCCGGCCGTGGCCCTGCCCTGCGGCGCCCTGTGCCTGCAAGGCCCTGGCGCGAGCACCGAACGGCTTCCCATCGGCCTGCAGCTGATGCGCCCGCAGGGCGATGACGACCGGCTGCTGCGCATTGCCCTGGCCGTCGAACAGGCGCTTTCTTCCCTCAACCGTTCCCAGTGAAAAAGGAGTGCATGCAATGAGCAAGGACATACAGATCACGTTTGGCGTGGACGTCGATGCCGTCGGCGGCTGGCTCGGCTCGTATGGCGGGGAGGACTCGCCCGACGACATCTCGCGCGGCATGTTCGCGGGCGAGGTCGGCTCGCTGCGGCTGCTCAGGCTGTTCGACAAATACGGCCTCAAGACCACCTGGTTCATCCCTGGCCACTCCGCCGAGACCTTTCCCGAGCAGATGAAGGCCGTGGTGGACGCGGGCCATGAGATCGGCATCCACGGCTACAGCCACGAGAACCCGATTGCCATGACGCCCGAGCAGGAGGAAGCGGTGCTCGACCGCAGCATCGAGGTCATCACGCGGCTGGCCGGCCGCGCACCCACGGGCTATGTGGCGCCCTGGTGGGAGTTCAGCCCCGTCACCAACGAGCTGCTGCTCAAGAAAGGCATCAAGTACGACCACAGCCTGATGCACAACGACTTCCACCCGTACTACGTGCGCGTGGGCGACCAGTGGACGCGCATCGACTACAGCAAGCATCCGGACGCCTGGATGAAACCCCTTGTGCGCGGCAAGGAGACACGGCTGGTCGAGATCCCCGCCAACTGGTACCTGGACGACCTGCCGCCCATGATGTTCATCAAGAAGTCGCCCAACAGCCACGGCTTCGTCAATCCGCGCGACATAGAGCAGATGTGGCGCGACCAGTTCGACTGGGTCTACCGCGAGCACGACTACGCGGTCTTCCCCATCACCATCCACCCCGACGTCTCCGGCCGCCCCCAGGTGCTGCTGATGCTGGAGCGCCTGATCGAGCATTTCCAGTCGCACGACGGCGTGCGCTTCATGACGTGCGACCAGATCGCCGACGACTTCCTGCGCCGCCAGCCGCGTTGATGCCGCATCCCACCTCAGCGAGGACACCATGAATACCTCAGCCATTGCCTCCGACGCCCCAGGCGCAGGCCATCCGGCCCCGGCCGGGATCGATGCCCCCTGGACCGCGCCCACCGTGACGCGCAGGCAGGTCAGCTACGCCACCTGGGTCTGCTTTTTCGCCTGGGTCTTTGCCGTCTACGACTTCATCCTCTTCGGCACCCTGCTGCCGCAACTGGGCGAGCACTTCCAGTGGAGCGCCGAGCAGCAGGCGCGGCTGAACACCTGGGTGACGCTGGGCACGGTGATCGTGGCCTTCGGCATCGGCCCCATCGCCGACCGGCTGGGCCGGCGCAAGGGCATCATCATCGCCGTGGCGGGCGCCGCGCTGTGCTCGGGCCTGACGGCGCTGGCCGGCTGGGTGATCGGGCTGTCGGCGGGGCTGGGCTTCGTGCTGCTGATCGTGGTGCGCTCGCTGGCGGGCCTGGGCTACGCCGAGCAAAGTATCAACGCCACCTACCTGAGCGAGCTGTTCTCCCTGGTCTACACGGACCCGGCCTCCCTGCGCCGGCGCGGCTTCATCTACTCGCTGGTGCAAGGCGGCTGGCCCGTGGGCGCGGTGCTCACGGCCGTGCTGGTGGCCCTGCTGTATCCGCTGGGCGAGCGCTGGTTCGGCCAGGGCGGCGGCTGGGTGCTGTCCTTCGTGTTCGCCATGTTCCCCGCCCTGGTGATTGCCGTGCTGGGCCGACGGCTGGTGGAAACGCCCCAGTTCCTGACCGCGCGGCGCGTTGCCGATCTGCGCCGTGCCGGACGCGAGGCAGAGGCCGCACGCCTGGCCCAGGCCCATGGCGCCCACCCGCAGCAAGCGCAGCACACCGGCCTGTCGGCCATGTTCCGGGGCGCCTCGCTGCGGCCCACGCTGTCGCTGGCCCTGGGCTTTTTCCTGAACTGGTTCGCCATCGTGATCTTCGCGGTGCTGGGCACCTCGGTGCTGGGCGGCGCCGGTGGCACGCCGGGCAAGGGCGTGGATTTCTCCAGCGCGCTGCAGGTGCTCATCATCTCCAATCTCGCGGGCTTCCTGGGCTATGTCTTCCATGGCTGGCTCGGTGACCGCATAGGCCGGCGCAACGCCGTGGCCATAGGCTGGATGCTGGGTGGCCTGGCCTTCGCGCTCATGCTGAACGCGCCCTCGGGCGACTTCTGGCGCATCGTGCCGCTGTACTCGCTGGGGCTGTTCTTCCTGATCGGCCCCTATGCAGCGGCCCTCTTCCTGATCGGCGAGAGCTTTCCCAGCCACATCCGCGCCACGGCCAGCTCCTTTGTCAACGCCATGGGCCAGGTGGGCGCCATCGCGGCAGGCTTCGGCGTGACCTGGACGCTGTCGCAGGGGGCGGACTGGGCACAGGCGGCGCTGTACTGGGGAGCCATTCCCTGCGCAGCCTCGGGACTGCTGATGTTCCTGGCACCCCATGTCGATCCCCAGACCGTGAAGTGAGGCCGCCATGCACCCGCAGATCGACAGGAACAAGGTCGCCCTCATCACCGGCGCTGCCAGCGGCATCGGCCAGGCGCTGGCCGTGGCCTACGCGCAGGCCGGCGTTGCCGTGGCCGGCAGCTACTACCCGCAGGACCCGCACGATCCCGGCCAGACCCGGGACCTTGTCGAGCGCGCGGGCGGGCGGTGCGTGATGGAGGCGGTCGATGTGGGCGATGCCGAGCAGGTCGAGCACCTGGCCCGCGTCGCCGTGGACCGCTTCGGCCGGCTGGACTTCGCCGTCGCCAATGCAGGTTTGCTGCGCCAGGCGGCCCTGGCCGAGATGAGCGATGCGCAGTGGCAGGAGGTCATCAACATCGACCTGGGCGGCGTCATGCGCACCTTCCGGGCCAGTGCGCGCCACATGGCTGCAGGCGGGGCCATGGTGGCCGTCTCCTCCATTGCAGGCGGCGTGTACGGCTGGGAGCAGCATGCCCACTATGCGGCCGCCAAGGCGGGCGTGCCCGGGCTGTGCCGCGCCGTGGCCATGGAGCTGGCACCGCGCGGCATACGCTGCAACGCCGTGATTCCCGGCCTGATCGAGACGCCGCAGTCGCTGGACCCGGTCAACTCGCTGGGCCCGGCGGGCCTGGCGCAGGCGGCAAAAAGCATTCCGTTGGGGCGTGTCGGGCAGGCCCGAGAAATCGCTGCCCTGATCCGTTTCCTGACCAGCGACGAGGCCTCCTACATCACCGGCCAATCCATCATTGCCGACGGCGGCCTGACCGTGCGCTGGCCCAGTTGAGGACATCCGACATGAGCACATCCAAGCCACTGGACGGCCGCCGCGCCGTCGTGACAGGCGCCGGCAGCGGCATCGGCGAGGCCATCGCCCTGGCCTATGCGCAGGCCGGCGCGCGGCTGCTGCTGGCCGACATCGATGCCGCGCGGGCCGAGGACGTGGCCCGGCGCTGCCGCGCGCTGGGCACGCAGGCCGAGACCGTCATCGGCGACGTGGGCGACGAGTCCACGGCCCACCGCATCATCGACCGCTGCGTGCAGGCCTTCGGCGGCATCGACATCCTGGTCAACAACGCCGGCATGCTCACCCAGTCGCGCTGTGCCGACATGTCCACCGCGATGTGGGACGAGATGCTGCGCGTGGACCTGCGCAGCGTCTTCCTGTGCGCGCGGCGCGCAGTGCCGCACATGCAGGCCCAGCGCTGGGGTCGCATCATCAGCATCGCCTCGCAGCTGGGCATCAAGGGCGGCGTGGAGCTGAGCCACTATGCGGCGGCCAAGGCCGGCGTGATCGGCTTCACCAAGTCGCTGGCGCTGGAAGTGGCACCCGACAACGTCCTGGTCAACGCCATTGCCCCCGGCCCCATCGCCACGCCGCTGGTCGACGGCATCAGCGCGGACTGGAAGCGCGCCAAGGAGGCCAGCCTGCCGCTGGGCCGCTTCGGCCGCGCCGACGAGGTGGCTCCCACGGCCGTGCTGCTGGCCTCCGACCCCGGCGGCAATCTGTATGTGGGGCAGACGCTGGGGCCCAATTCCGGCGATGTCATGCCGTGAAAAGAAGCACCCCCTGAGTCGCTTCGCGCCTTCTCCCTCTCTTCGGAGGGGGGCGTACGGGCGGCCGGCGACACCCTCGGTGCGGGGCGGCGCGGCCGGCATAGGCCCTTCCTGGGTGTCTCTGCTCTTTGGCTGCGCCAGTTTCGCAGGCGGCTCCATTCGCAACCGAAAGGGTTTCTGTCATGTGTGGAATGTGCGGTTTGCTGCAGGGCTCCGGCCACTGGAGCCAGGCGCCGGCCGGATCGGCCGGGCGCCGCCAGCGGCTGATTCAGATTGCGCGCGCCAACCGGCTGCTGGCGCTGTGGCGGCTGCGGCTCAGCGACTTCCACGGCCAGTCCTACCTGCTGCAGGGGCCTACGGGCGCCAGCGTTCTGGTGCCCGACTTCGGTGCGTTGTGGCCTGCGGCCGAGCGGCTGCTGGCCCGCGAGCTGGATCCGCTGGCCATGCCCTGGCCGCAACCGGAGCAGGCGCCATGACCGGCGATGCACGCCTGCCCGTGGGTGTGCTCACGGGCTCTCTGGGCAGCGGCAAGACCACGCTGCTCAGGCAATGGCTGCAGGACTCTCCCGCTGCCGAGACCGCCGTGCTGATCAACGAATTCGGCGCCGTGGGGCTGGACCATCTGCTGGTGGGCCGCATCGACGCCGACACGGTGCTGCTGGACAACGGCTGCATCTGCTGCGCCATCCGCGGCGAACTCAAGGAGGCGCTGTGGCGGCTGCACCAGCGCCGCGAGCGCGGCGAGCTGCCTGCGTTCCAGCGCGTGCTGATCGAAACCACGGGCCTTGCCGCGCCCGGCCCGGTGATCGCCACCCTCATTGGGGATGCGCAATTGCGCCAGGTCTTCAGGCCCGCCCATGTCGCCACCGTGGTCGATGCCCTGCACGCGGCCACGCATGCGCAGCGGCCCGAATGGCAGGCCCAGGTCGCCGCCGCCGACCGGCTGTACCTGAGCAAGACCGACCTGGCCCGGCCGCAGGACGCCGAGGCGCTGCGCGCGCAGCTTGCCAGGCTCAATCCGCTGGCCGTGCTCGGCAACAGCCGCCAGGCGCTGCCGGCCTGGCAGGAGCAGCCCGTGCAGGAGAGCAATTGGCTGGCACGCGCCATTGCAGGCACGCCTCGCAGCCGCAAGGGCCAGGAGCCGCACGGCAGCATCCAGGCCTTCTGCCTGGAACTCGACGGCCCCGTGGACTGGTGTGCGCTGACGCTGTGGCTGACCTGGCTGCTGCACCGCCATGGCGAGCGGGTGCTGCGGCTCAAGGGGCTCGTGGCCGTGGCCGCCGAAGGATGGCCGCAGGGGCAGCCGACGGTGCTGCACGGCATGGGCCATCTGATGCATGCGCCCGAGCATCTGGCCGAATGGCCCGGTGGCGACGGCCGCTCGCGCCTGGTCTTCATCGCCTCGGGGCTCAACGGGCAGCAGGTGGACGACTCCTGGCAGTCGTTCCAGCGTTTCTTCGCGCAGGACAATGGGGCGCAACCCGGCGCCGCCCCCGGCCCGGCCGCCTTCCATTGACAAGGAACACCCCATGCGCAAGAACATGCCTGAACTGCGGGTACTGGGCACCTCGGTGACGCTGACCGAGGCCATGCGCCGCCGCGCCGAGCAGGACCTGGGCCTGCGCATCCGCTTCGAGGTGCTCGACGGCTTCGACGCGCAGCGCCAGGCCGTCATGCGCCAGGACAGCTTCGATCTCTACGACCAATGGTTCCACAGCCTGGACTGCCTGTGGCCGACAGGGGCGCTGCAACCCATAGACATCGGCAGGCTGGCGCATTGGGACGAGGTCAACGCCCTGCCCAAGACCGGGCGCATCACGCCGCAGGCGGCCCTGGGCGCGGGCTGCAACCCGGCCATGCGCCTGTACGTGCAGGCCGATGGCACCCTGGGCGGCACGCCCGCATCGCGCATTAGCATGCTGCCGCTGACGCACAACGCCGACAGCTTCGTCTACCTGCCCGCCGCCGTGCCAGAGCTGTTCGCGCAGACCGAGGAGAGCTGGTCCTGGCTGCTGTCTCCCGCCTGCCGTGGCCGTGCGGCCCTGCAGGCGGATGCGGCCATCGGCGCGCTGGATGCGGCCCTGGCCCTGCAGGCCGGCGGCGACATGCGTTTTGGCGACATCAGCAACCTGGGACTGGAGGAGATCGACCAGATGATGGCCCTGCTGCTGCAGTGGCAGGAGTCGGAGCAGTTCCGGGGCTTCTGGGGCAACTACGCCGATGCGGCGCGGCTGATGATCGATGCCGGCGTCGCCATACAAAGCCACTGGTCGCCGGCCATCGCCCACTACCGCGCGGCGGGACTGGACTACCGGCTGGCCTGCCCGCGCGAAGGCTACCGGGCCTGGTACGGCGGCCTGGGCATCTCCAGCCAGGCCAGGGGCGACACGCTGGATGCCGCCTACCGCTACCTGAACTGGTGGCAGTCCGGCTGGCCCGGTGCGGCGATGGCACGGCAGGGCTACTACATCTCCAACCCGCTGCGCAGCCGCGAGCACCTGCGCGCCAGCGAATGGGACTACTGGTACGCCGGCCTGCCTGCCGCCGAGGACCTGCGGGGCACCGACGGCCAGGTCGTGATCCCGCGCGGCAGCGTGCGCGACGGCGGCTCCTACGAGCAGCGCCTGGGCCACATCGCCGTCTGGAACACCGTCATGGACGAGCACAACTACCTGGTGCGCCAATGGGCCACGCTGCTGCGCCGCGCCCGCCCCTTATAGTCCTGCCGGATACCGGCCCCCTTTGCGGCGGCCAGTGCACAGGTACATGCAGATGAAGCAGGAATGACAAGAGCCACCCCAGCACCCACGCAGCTTGCCCGCGACGAGGAAGCAGGCCCCGGCGAATCCGGTGAATCCGGCGATCCCGGCGAACGCCGGCTGCGCTATGAACTGATACGCCAGCGCCTGCGCGGGGCCATCGTCGAGCAGCGGATCGAGCCCGGCCTGGTGCTGCTGGAGGGGCCGGTGGCCAAGGTCTTCGGCACCAGCCGCATACCCGTGCGCAAGGCCTTCGAGCTGCTGCATGCCGAAGGGCTGCTGTGCACCTTCGACGGACGCGGCTACCTGGTGGCCCGGCCCGGGCAGGCCGTGCAGCCCCAGCGCCTGCCGCTGGACGCGCGGGCCCTGGGCCTGGAGGAGGGCAACGCCACCATCCACATCCCCTCGGAAAGCGAGCGCATCCACGACGAGCTGGAGCAGACCATCTCCATCGCCATGATCTTCGGGCGCTTCCAGATCGACGAAAGCGCGGCCATGGAGCACTTCAACGTGAACCGCGTGGCCCTGCGCGAGGTGCTGAGCCGGCTCGTGGACCGGGGACTGGTGGACAAGAGCACCTATGCCTCCTGGCGCGTGGCGGCGTTGACGGCACGCGCGGTGAACCAGGACTTCGAGCTGCTGGCGCTGCTGGCGCCCGCGGCGCTGCGCGAAAGCGGCCCGCGCCTGGACAGGGACATGCTCGCAGACCTGCGCCGCCGCCTGCACGCCCCCGCCGCACCGCAAGCGCAGGAGCTTTTGCGGCTGGAGCAGCACCTGCACGGCGCCTTGCTGGCACGGCATCCCAACCACAAGCTGGTGGGCATGCTGCAGCAGTGCCAGATGCCGTGGCTGATCCACAGCACCTTTGACCGCATGTTCCCGCAGTCGCCCAACCCGCCCCTGCTCGAGAACTGCCGCCAGGTCATCGACGCCCTGTGGGATGGTGAGTACGAGCGGGCCGCGCAGGCGCTGCAGGACTACCTGGCCCAGGCACGCAAGCGCGCCCAGCTGCAGCTCAAGGTCCTGTCCGTGCTGCCCGAGGCGCAGCTGCCGGCCTATCTGGTGCGGCAGTCGTGACCCCCTGAGGGACGGCATCGGGCCAGGCAGGGCCGAAGCGGACAAGACTGCGACCGGTGCGCCTGGTTGCATGTGCAACCACCGGTTTGCGCCGGGTTCACCGGGCGTTTACGCAAGCGCGGCATATTGGGCGGCCGACAGGGAACCGCAGGACCCCACAGGTACCGAAGGACCGCACCGAAAGACCGCACCGATGAATGCCCTGCGCATCAGCACCACCGTCTTCACCGAAGCCAGATTCTGGAGCCTGGTGGTTTTCTCGGTCGTTCTTCCCTGCGCCATCTACGCCGCCCTGCTGGCCAAGCGCAGCATCTCGCGCACCACGGTGCTGCTGTTCGGGCTGGCCCTGGTGGCCATGGCGGGGGTGGATGTCTACCTGCTGCAAAGCCTGGCCTCGGCGGCCAAGGCGACGCCTTCGCTGTCCGACAACACCCTCTTCGTCTCCGAGCTGTCCACGGCGCTGTACCTGCTGCCGGCCATGATTGGCGGCATCGGCGTGAACATGACCTCGCATGTGCTGATACAGCATCTGTTCGATGCGGAGCGCCGCTTCGACAGCAACCGCCACAACGAGAACACCTGAGCTGCGCCGGGCTCAGCCCATCACGTCCTCGGAGAAAAGCTGCCAGCGCCCGCCCGTCTTGCGCCAGTACTGGCGCAGCGGCAGGCCTTCGGCAAAGGACTTGCTGCTGGCGCGCAGGTTGACCACGCGGATCTCGCCCTTGGCGTCCTTCCAGGAATAGATGGACAGGTCCTGCAGCGTCACGCCGGGGCGGTTGAGGTAGGCGGCCAGCCGCTCCTGTGATGTGCGCGAGGCCGGCGACTGCAGCAGGTCGGGCGCGTAGAGGGCGGCCAGCTTGCGCGGGTCCGCACCGTTCCAGGCGCTCTTCCAGTCGTCGATGACGCGCACGAAGGCGTCTGCCGCCTTCTGCTGGGCCTGGGCCTTGGGGGCCACCCATTGCAGCTTTTCGCGGATCAGCACCGGCGTCTGCCGGTCCACGGTCTGCATGAGCAAGGTGAGATCGGGGTTGGCCAGCACCAGGCAGCCATCGCTGGCCTCGGGCGCCCGCGAGAACTGGTCGGGCGGCGAGCCATGCAGCCAGATGCCGCTGCCCGAGCGGCCCACGGCCTTGTCCCAGTCATTGGGAAAGTTCACCGTGAGCGCACCCTTGCCATAGAACTCCGGCAGACGGGGCCCGGGAATGTGGCGGCCCACGAAGTAGATGCCCAGCGGCGTGCGCTGGTCGCCTTCCTGCCATTTGTCGGTGCCCAGCTTGCCCACGGAGACATAGAAGTCCCCCAGCAGCCGCAGACCGCCTGCCTCATGGGCGAACAGGTACAGCCGCGACTTGCTGGCGTCGATGGCAATGGCATGCCGCACGGATGCGCCCAGCATCAAAAACTCGCCGGGAATGGAACCCGCAGGCGGCGCGCCGCTGTCCGCCTGCAGGCGGCGCTTGAGTTCGTTTTGCAGATCCTGCAGCTGGGCCTGCGCGGGACTGGCCGGACCCTCCAGCCGTGTGACGCTGCCCACGGACAGGTTGTGCCGCACCAGCACGCCCTGGCCCGGATGGCTGGGAGCGGCGGACGCAGCCACGGGCGTGCCCGCCAGCACCTCGCCGGCACGGCCGGTCTTGAAGCGCAGCAGGTCTGCATACACCAGCTGGGCTGCGCGGAAATTGGGGACTTCGGCGGTGAGATCGGCGGCCGCCTTCAGGGCGCCATCCAGATCCCGCTGCTCCACCTGGCGGATGATGGCCAGCAGGCGGGCCTCCGCCTGGCTTTGCGAGCCGGCCGCCGCCTTGGCATGGCCTGCCGTGGCAGCGACGCCGCCTGCCGTGGCCGCCACCGCAGCAGCGGCCACGGCCGTCTTGCCCGACGCCGAGCGCAGCCTGGCTGCGCCGGCCTTGCCGGTCTTGCTGGTCTTGCCCGTTGCAGGCTTGGCGGATGCCGTCTTGGAGGCCTTGGCCGGCTTGGCGTAGGCCGCCGTGCCGAACGACATCGTGGACAGAGCGGCCAGCAGCACGGCCACGCCGGCGGCCCGCGCATGCAGGCGCAGCAAGCCGGCGGATGACCGTGCCAGGGGGCGCGCTCTTTCAGGCATCAGGAACCGGTTCCTTCGTGGGTGATGCGCCATTGTCCCTTTTCGCGCTGCATGCGCAGGGTCTTGCGGGTCGTGGTCTTGAGCGCGCCCGATGCGTAGTACTGGCGGAACTGGGCCGTGGCCTTGTCGCCGTCCACCGTCACCTTGAGGTCGCGCACGGTGACGACGATGGTGGTGCGTCCGACAATGCGCTGGCGGCGCTGTTCCTTCCACTTGGCCAGGCTGCTGCCATCGGCCGGGGAGAAGTGGTCGCTGTAGGCGTCCAGGTAGCGGTCCATGTCCTGTCCGGCCCAGGCGGTGGACCAGGCCTTGACGGCGGCCTCCACTTCCTGCGCTGCGGCCGACTGGGCCGCCTTCTTCTCGTCGACGGCAGGCGCTGCCTTGGCGGGCTCGGCGGCGGCCACAGCGGCGGCGGCAGGGGCCGCAGCGGTGGTCACGGCGGCGGCCTTGGCCGCAGCCTGCCTGGCTTCCTCGGCAGCGCGCGCCTTGTCCTGTGCGGCCTGGGCAGCCTTCTCCTGGGCCAGCCTGGTCTCGGCGGCCTTGGCTTCCGCTGCCTTGGCCTGGGCCAGCTTGGCCTCCGCTGCCTTGGCCTCTGCTGCCTTGGCCTCTGCTGCCTTGGCCTGCGCTGCCTTGGCATCGGCCGCCTTCACTTCAGCGGCCTTGAATTCGGCGGCCTTGGCCTCTGCCGCCTTGGTCTCGGCGGCGCGGGCCTCGGCCAGCTTGGCGTCGGATTCGCGGGCCTTGGCATCGGCCGCCTTGGCATCGGCGACCTTGGTCGAGGCAGCTGCAGCCTGGACCGTCTTTCCCTGGGCACCACCTTGCTTGGGGAAGATCTGCGTGATCAGGGCCAGCTTGGGCTGGATGGCCTGGCGCGATCCGTCCAGCTGCAAGGCCTTGGCATAGGCATCGCTGGCCATGCGCGCATACAGGTCGCCCAGGTTCTCATGCGCCGTGGCGTAGCTGGGGTTGGTGCGAATGGCCTGCTCCAGCACTTCCGAGGCCTTGCGTTCCTGGCCTTCGGCGGCGTACAGCACGGCCAGGTTGTTGTAGGGCTCGGGCAGGCTGGGGTAGTCACGGGTCAACGCCGTGAAGATCTTGATGGCCTGGGCGTTCTGGCGCTGCTCCGCGGCGATCACGCCCTGCAGAAAGCGCATCTGCACATCGGCCGGGTTTTGCTTGAGGTAGGCCTCGGCCTGCTTGGCGGCCTGGGGCGCCTTGCCCTGCTCCAGCAGCCGTGAGACCTCGTCCACCGCCTCCTGCGATGCATGGGCAAACGCCCCGCACAAAGCCGCCCCCAGACTGAAGGCGGCAATGGCCACGGGCCGGGCTATCCGCAAATAGGTACGACCCGGCACTCGCGACGGAACTCTGGACGAAATCAGCATATGGGCGCTCTCTACGCAATGAAAGTTGGAAGACGGGCCTGTTCGCTTTTGGGCTTACTGCATGCGCCGATACACGCCTGCAGCCAAAAGCCAGCGATTTTATAGGCGAAAGCCATCTTGCCCCGCTGCATGGGCCCGCGAGTCAAGGGCCATGAAACATGGCGCGGCACCGGCGCCCGAGTAACGGAGCATACCCGGCAGCGTTACGTAACGTGTGCCGTAACAGACCCTTGATGAGACATTGTGATCAATAGATAAATCCATACAAATCAATATCTTAGGATGATTCCTAGGCCATCCGGACCTGCAGCGTGCACGTGGCATGCATGTTGCACAAAAGGGCTCGACAGATTTTTCACGGCTTCCAAGCCACCGTCTGACCTTGTCGTCTCAACCCTTGTCTGGAGAGAGTAAATGACCGCCCAATCGATGCAGCCCACCGGCAACACCACCGTCAGCCCCGTGCAGTTCGGTGACCCGCAGCCCTCCAGCGTTGTGCTTGCGCAGCTCAATACGTCGAACATGCAGCCCGGCGCAGCCGCAGCGGTCATGCCCCGGGGCACGCCTCCCGCCACGCTGTCCCAGGTCAGCCCGGGCGTGCAGATCGTGCGCAATGGGGAAACCCTGATGGCCCAGCCGGGCAGTGCCCTGCAGGTCGGCGACAAGATCATCGTGCCCGCCGATGGCAGCGCCAAGGCGCTGTTCCAGGGCAAGGACGGCCAGACCCTGGTCGGCACCTTCGAGGGCGGCACCCAGGCCACGCTGGCCCAGCGCGAGGGTGATGGCGCAGGCGCCATGGTGCTGGACCTGGCCTCTGGCAACGTCCAGGTGGCGCCCGCCAGTGACGGTGACGCCGTGGGCCTGATCGTGACCAAGGAAAGCGCCGCAGCCGCAGCCGGCGGCTCCGTGCTCAGCGACTTCCTGCTGGCCGGCCTGATCGGCGCGGGCGGCGTGGGCCTGATCGCCGCAGCCAGCAACGACGACGACGACCCAGCCCCCCCGGTGCCGACCGATCCCACGAATCCGACCAACCCCACGGATCCCACGAATCCGACCAATCCCACGAACCCGACCAACCCGACCAACCCGACCAATCCGACGGATCCCACCAACCCGACGAATCCTACGAATCCGACCAATCCCACGGATCCGACGAACCCGACCAACCCTACGAACCCCACCAATCCGACCAATCCCACGGATCCCACGAACCCGACCAATCCTACGAACCCGACCAATCCGACCAACCCCACGGATCCCACGAACCCGACCAACCCCACGAACCCCACCAATCCGACCAACCCCACGGATCCCACGAACCCGACCAATCCTACGAACCCCACCAATCCGACCAACCCCACGGATCCCACGAACCCGACCAACCCTACGAACCCCACCAATCCGACCAACCCCACGGATCCCACCAACCCGACCAACCCTACGAACCCCACCAATCCGACCAACCCCACGGATCCCACGAACCCGACCAATCCTACGAACCCCACCAATCCGACCAACCCCACGGATCCCACCAACCCGACCAACCCCACCAATCCCACGGACCCGACGAACCCGACCAATCCGACCAATCCCACGGACCCCACCAATCCGACGGATCCCACGGACGGCCACGGCCTGATCACCTCCGTGCAGGACGTGGTGGGTGCGCTGTCCGGTGGCACGGTCGCCGGCCCGGTGGGCAACCTGATCGATACGCTGGTCAATCCCGGCAGCGGCACGCTGTCCGGGGTGACAGGCCTGCTGGAGAGCCTGACCAGCACCAATGGCGGGCCGCTGGGCGTGCTCACCGAGCTGGTGGACGGCCTGGTCAACATCCAGAACCAGGGCCTGGAGCCCCTGATCAGCACGCTCAATGAGCTGCTCAAGGGCCTGGACGAAGCGGGCTCCGGCGGCTCCATAGGCACGGTAGTGGACAACGTGCTCGGCGGCCTGCTCGACGAAGACGGCGCGCTGGGCGGCCTGCTCGCCGGCGTGGGTGGCCTGCTGGGCGGCCTGGTGGGCGGCGGAACGGGCAACCCGCCCGGCACGCCTGACAGCGGGGTGGTCACGTCCGTGCAGGACGTCGTGGACGGCCTGCTGGGCGGCACGGTGGCAGCGCCTGTGGGCCAGTTGCTGGATGCCCTGGCCAACCCCACGGACGGACTGCTGTCCACCGTGACCGGCGCGCTGGAGAACCTGACCAATGTCGAGGGCGGCCCCCTGGGTGTGCTGACCGAACTGGTCAACGGCCTCACCCAGGTGGACGGCGAAGGCCTGGCCCCGGTGATCGGCACGCTCAACGAGCTGATTGCCGGCCTGGGCAACGGCCTGGGAGAAGATGGGCTCGGCGGACTGGTCGGCAGCCTGCTGGGTGGATTGGTGCCCGGCGGCGGCACGGGTGGCGGCACGGGAGAAGGCCTGGTCACCACGGTCCAGGACGTGGTGGACGGCCTGCTCGGCGGCACCGTCGCAGCCCCTGTGGGCCAACTGCTGGACGCGCTGGCCAATCCCACCGATGGAACGGCCTCGGTCGTCACCGGCCTGCTGGAAGGCCTGACCAGCGTGGACGGCGGCCCCCTGGGCGTGCTGACCGAACTGGTCAATGGACTGACCCAGGTCGATGGCCAGGCACTGCAGCCCGTGATCGGAACCCTCAACGGCCTGATTGCCGGCCTGGGCAGCGGCCTGGGTGAAGGCGGCATCGGTGAACTGGTCGACGGCCTGCTGGGCGGCCTGATCCCGGGCGGCACGGGAGGCGGCAGCGGTGACGGCCTGGTCACCACGGTCCAGGACGTGGTGGACGGCCTGCTCGGCGGCACCGTCGCAGCCCCTGTGGGCCAACTGCTGGACGCGCTGGCCAATCCCACCGATGGAACGGCCTCGGTCGTCACCGGCCTGCTGGAAGGCCTGACCAGCGTGGACGGCGGCCCCCTGGGCGTGCTGACCGAACTGGTCAATGGACTGACCCAGGTCGATGGCCAGGCACTGCAGCCCGTGATCGGAACCCTCAACGGGCTGATTGCCGGCCTGGGCAGCGGCCTGGGTGAAGGCGGCATCGGCGAGCTGGTCAGCGGCCTGCTGGGCGGTGACAGTGGCCTGCTGGGCGGCGTCCTTGGCGACGATGGCCTGGTCGGCGGCTTGCTGGGCGGTGACGGTGGCCTGCTGGGTGGCGTCCTTGGCGACGACGGCCTGGTCGGCGGCCTGCTCGGCGGTGACGGCGGCCTGCTGGGTGGCGTGCTTGGCGAAGACGGCCTGGTCGGCGGCCTGCTGGGCGGCCTGGTTCCGGGTGGCGGCACAGGCAGCGGCGAAGGCCTGGTCACCACGGTACAGAACACCGTTGGCGACCTGCTCGGTGGCACGGCCGGAGCGCCTGTGGGCCAGGTACTGGATGCGCTGATCGACCCCGGCACCGGCGCACTGTCCGTGGTCACGGGTCTGGTGGAAGGCGTGACCCAGGTCAACGGCGGTCCGCTGGGTGTGGTGACGGACCTGGCCAACGGCCTCACGCAGGTCCCGGGCCAGGCACTGCAGCCGGTGATCGGCACCGTCAATGGCGTGCTGGCCGGCCTGACCGGCGGCGATGGCCTGCTGGGTGGTGTGGTCGGCGGTGACGGCGGCCTGCTGGGTGGTGTCCTTGGCGACGACGGCCTGGTCGGCGGCTTGCTCGGCGGTGACGGCGGCCTGCTGGGCGGCGTGCTTGGCGACGACGGCCTGGTCGGTGGCTTGCTCGGCGGTGACGGCGGCTTGCTGGGTGGCGTCCTTGGCGATGACGGCCTGGTCGGCGGCCTGCTCGGCGGTGACGGCGGCCTGCTGGGCGGCGTCCTTGGCGACGACGGCTTGGTCGGTGGCTTGCTCGGCGGTGACGGCGGCTTGCTGGGTGGCGTGCTCGGCGAGGACGGCCTGGTCGGCGGCTTGCTCGGCGGTGACGGCGGCCTGCTGGGCGGCGTCCTTGGCGACGACGGCTTGGTCGGTGGCTTGCTCGGCGGTGACGGCGGCTTGCTGGGTGGCGTCCTTGGCGATGACGGCCTGGTCGGTGGCTTGCTCGGCGGTGACGGCGGCTTGCTGGGTGGCGTGCTCGGCGACGACGGCCTGGTCGGCGGCCTGCTGGGCGGTGACGGCGGCCTGCTGGGTGGCGTGCTCGGCGAGGACGGCCTGGTCGGCGGGCTGCTGGGCGGCCTGGTCCCGGGCGGCGGCACAGGCAGCGGCGAAGGCCTGGTCACCACGGTGCAGAACACCGTCGATGACCTGCTCGGCGGCACGGCCGGAGCGCCTGTGGGCCAGGTGCTGGATGCGGTGATCAACCCCGGCACCGGCGCCCTGTCCGTGGTCACGGGCCTGGTCGAAGGCGTGACCCAGGTGAACGGCGGCCCGCTGGGCGTGGTGACGGACCTGGCCAACGGCCTGACGCAGGTCCAGGGCCAGGCACTGCAGCCGGTGATCGGCACCGTCAACGGCGTGCTGGCCGGTCTGACGGGAGGCGACGGCCTACTGGGCGGCGTGGTTGGCGGCGTGGTCGGCGGCGACGGTGGCCTGCTGGGTGGCCTCACGGGCGACACCGGCCTGGTCGGCGGCCTGCTCGACACCGTGGCTGGCGACAACGGCATCGTTGGCGGCCTGCTCGGCGGCGACGGTGGCCTGCTGGGCGGCCTCGCGGGCGACACCGGCCTGGTCGGCGGCCTGCTCGACACCGTGGCCGGCGACAACGGCATCGTTGGCGGCCTGCTCGGCGGCGACGGTGGCCTGCTGGGCGGCCTCACGGGCGACACCGGCCTGGTCGGCGGCCTGCTCGACACCGTGGCCGGCGACAACGGCATCGTTGGCGGCCTGCTCGACACCGTGGCCGGCGACAACGGCATCGTTGGCGGCCTGCTCGGCGGCGACGGTGGCCTGCTGGGCGGCCTCACGGGCGGCACCGGCCTGGTCGGCGGCCTGCTGGAGACCGTGGCCGGCGACAACGGCATCGTCGGCGGGCTGCTCGGCGGCGACGGTGGCCTGCTGGGCGGCCTCACGGGCGACACCGGACTGGTCGGCGGCCTGCTGGAGACCGTGGTCGGTGACAACGGCGTCGTCAGCGGCGTGCTGGACACGGTGGCCGGCGACAACGGCATCGTCAGCGGCGTGCTCGACACCGTGGCTGGCGACAACGGCATCGTCAGCGGTGTGGTCAACACGGTCGTCGGCGACAACGGCATCGTCAGCGGACTGCTGGGTGGCGGCAGCAGTGGCGGCGGCCTGCTGGGCGGGCTGCTGGGGGGATCGTCCGGTGGCGGACTGCTCGGAGGCCTTCTGGGCGGCACTTCGCAAGCGGCAACGGCCTCTGCGGCCGAGCTGGATCCGATTGCCACCTCCATCAGCAGCCATGCCAGCAGCACGGCCGATGCAGCAGCCAGCGTGTTGACGCAGCAGTTGCACCACAACGCCCTGCTGTGAGCTGCAGCGGCGCCTGCGGGCGCCGCATTCCTTCCCTGCGCCGCCGCCTCGCGGTGGCGGCGCACGTCCCAGGAGATTTTCCATGTCACACACTCTCAGGCTGTGCACCATCGTGCTGCTGGCCGCAGGCCTGGCCGCCTGCGGTTCCACCGCCACCACCAGCACGCAGCGTTCCGAACACCACTACGCCTTCGGCAAGGCCCCGGCGCCTGCGCCGGCCAGCTCCGGCGTCGCACCCGTGGTGGCCACGAGCCAGGCCGACCAGCGCGGTCCCGCCAATGTCGCCCACATCGTCTACTTCGACTTTGACGCCTACACCATCCGCAGCAGCGACCGGGCCATCGTGGAAAGCCATGCGCAGTGGCTGCGCAGCAATCCCGGCCGCTCGGTGATGCTGCGCGGCCATACGGACAGGCGCGGCGGCATCGAATACAACCTGGCGCTCGGCCAAAAACGTGCCGACGCGGTGCGCAACAGCCTGCAGCTGCTGGGCGTGAATCCGGCCCGCGTGGAGTCCGTCAGCTACGGCAAGGAGCGGCTGGCCGACGAAGGCACGAGCGAAGACGCCCACCAGCGCAACCGGCGCGTGGAATTCGACTACCGATGAGCCGCCGCGCTCCGCACTCGCCTGCCGCCGGGCCGCCATGAAAGAA
This sequence comes from Delftia sp. 11MD, assembly GCF_050907895.1. Classification (NCBI taxonomy): domain Bacteria; kingdom Pseudomonadati; phylum Pseudomonadota; class Betaproteobacteria; order Burkholderiales; family Comamonadaceae; genus Delftia; species Delftia sp. 11MD. The sequence continues at coordinate 5,048,554 of NZ_CP194333.1, forward strand.
CAGATCCGTACGCGGTCAGCGCACCGCAGCCCGGCGTCCCGTTCCCACGGGAAGCGCAGCCTCCCACTGACCTTGACCGAGGCCGAGAGCATGTTGTCGCAGCAATTGGCAAATGGCCTGGAGTACCTGGCACGGCACATGGTGTTGCTGCCCGAGCCCTACCCCGGCTGCATTCTTTTCTTCACGGTGGCGGCCGAGAACAAGGCCGCCTCCGTCTTCCATGTACGCGCCACCACGCTGGAGGCCGCCTGGCGCGAGGGAGCGACCCGCGTGCGCCAGTGGGCCTGGGCCCGCAAGCGCGATGAGGTCGATCTGCGCATCGACTGGGTCCAGGACATCACACCCCTGGAGGCGGACAGTCCCCTGCCCGATTGCCGTGCCTGGACCGAGATGCCCCTGCGCTCCCTTGCCCTGGCCGATGCCAGCCTGGAGCGCGCGCAGTTGCTGCACCCCTTGCTGCCCGATCCGCCCCAGGGTGGGGCTGCCGGCGCACCCGACGATGAGCCCCCCCTCCCACGCCCCCTGCATCCCCCCTGCCTGCTGCTGCACCTGCGCGGCATGTACATCAGCGGTGAGCATCCCGCCTTGGCCGTGCCGCGAACCGACCCGCCGCAGCAGCGCCTGTGGCCACACCTCGTGCCGGTGCACGCCGCGGTCCAGCAGCTGCTGGCGCAACAGGGCAAGGAAGGGAGCTGGCCCGGTTGCGAAGACGTGTGCGACCACCTGGGCGTGACCTACGCCCTGCTGCAGGCCCAGCGCCATGCGGGCAGCGCCGCACTGGCGCAGGCCATTGCGCTGGCCATGGGCCACGTGGAGCAGCGGCTGCAGCCGCTGCCCGGCGACTGCCTGCCCGGCGCGCTGGCCATGCTGGTGCTGGCCCGCCACCTGCGCAACAGTTTTGTGCTGGGGCCGGGGGCCGACAGCCAGGCCCGCGCCCGCATTCCGGCGCTGATGGACCCGCTGGCGGAAAGCCTGCTGTCCACCGCGGCCGCGTCGGCCAGCGCCACCAAGGCCGAGGCTGCGGCCCACGCCGATGCATCCCGCAGCGGCCAGCCCCTGCTGAGCTGGGCCGAACTGGCCATGCATGCCTATGCCAGCTCCCGCCCGCCCACCAGCGACAGCCCCACGCTGCGTGCGGCGCGCAGCGCCCTGCCCGAGACGGCCGTCCTGCCCGCCGCCTTCCTGCAGGCCGCGCTGCCGCCGCTGCTGCGCATGCCCGACAGCCCCGATGACCGCCCTGGCGGGCAGGCCGACGACCCCTGCGCTCGCTGGATAGGCATTGCACTGGTCGAAAGCCTGCAGCTCGACGCTGGCCTGGAGCCACAGCCCACGGACCTGCTGCGCCAGTGGCAGATCGGCCTGCAGCGCCATCTGCAGGCCCTGGCCCAGCGCGCCATCTGGCCGGAACAGGCGCTGTACCTGCCGCCCGCCCGGCGCCGCCATGCCGCCTTTGCCGACGCCAGCCTGCGCCAGGTGCTGCAGTCCCCGCGCGAAATCGCCTGGCTGCTGGCATCCAGCCTGGCCGGCCTGGAGCTGCTGGACGCGCTGGCCCAGGCACTGCGCTCGGCTGCCAGCCACGCAGTGGCCGAAACCGAACCGGAGCACGAAACCGAAGGCGAAGGCGAAGGCGAGGCCGTGCCTGCGCAGGCCGGCAATGGCCCGGATGCGGACGGCAGCCCTGCCAGGGCCTGCTTGCCGGGGGCGCGCGACGGCGAGGCCGCGGGCCGGCCGGCTTTCTCGCCCGCGGCCGGGACCCTGTACCCGTCCATGTCCTGGGAAGGCCCTGCACTGGCCGAGCTGATGAACGGACGCTGGCTGGATGCCCCGTCAGCGCAAGGCAGAGGTACCGGCACCTGCTGCGCGGGGCTGGACGCCAGCCGCCTGCACCATCAGCCCGGCGCCGCCGTGCTGGTGCGGCGTGCCGGCATGGCCCTGGGCGTGCAGGCCGCCGCGCTTCCCACGCTGCGGGCCTCGGCCCTGATCAGCAGCAGCCCGCAGGGCCTGCTGCACCATGGCGTGCCCGTGCTGCATGTGCCCGACATACAGGAAGGATTGCGCAGCCTGGCGCAGGCCGCCCGGCGCCGCATCCAGGCGCCCGTGATCGCGGTCAGCGGCTGCGTGGGCAAGACATCCACCCTGGGCATGCTGCGCCAATGCCTGCAGGACGGCGGCGATGCACGGGGCGACGCCCTGCTGTCCCAGGGCACGGCGCTGCAGATGATCAACTGGAGCGAGGCAGCGCCCTGCGCCCTGCTGGAGCTGCCATTGCAGGCACTGCGTGGAGATCTGCCGCTGATTGATCCAGACATTCTGGTTATTACTAATCTTTCAATTAATGACATCCCCAGTACTGGTGATTCCGAGCAGTGCGGACCGGCCGGTCTGTCCGCCTGCCGCAAATACGAGGCGCTGCAGGAAGTCGTGGAAGCCATGCAGCACATGCACAAAGGCAGTGCATTGGTGATCGAACAAGACATAGGTGAAAACCCGTGCATTATTGAGAATGCCCAACGCATGGGAATGCGTCTCATCACCTTCGGTCCGCATTCCAATGCGCAGGTCCGTGAAATGGGGTTTCACAATGGAAATCTGCAAATAAGCATAGACAACCGGCGCCTCGGGATTTCCCTGCAATCGGATGGCCACCACATGGCCCGCAATGCTCAGGCCGCGCTGGCCGCCATGCATGCGCTGGGCTATGCGCCTGCACAGGTCCAGGCCTCGCTCGCGCACTGGCGGCCGCTGATCGGCGCCGGCCAGCCGCAGCTGCTGCCCAGTGGGATCTGCCTGCTGGACCATAGCCTGAGCAACCACTTACTGTCCATGCATGCTGCTTTTTCCCAGCTGCAGGAGCACGCCCCCCATGTCAGCCGCAGGCTGATCGTGCTGGCCGGCATACAGCCGGGCCAGGTCAGCATGGACACTGCACAGCTGGCGCTGGAGCCGCTGGTGCGCGCGGCCCAGGCCCGGCGCGTGCTGCTGTACGGCGAGCCGCTGCGGCAGCTGGCGGCGGCGCTGGCAGATCTTCTGCACGTCAATTGGTATGACGATCTCAATCAATTGATCTGTTCACTTCTTCGCACAACCCATAAAGGCGACACGGTTTTGTTGGCAGGCCGCGCCACTACCAATCTGGCCCTGGCCGCAGATGCCATACGAGACAGTTTCAGTGGACACGGGGCCCACCTAATAGCATCCAGCCCCGCCATCCGCTTTGATCCACATCAAAATCAAATGAACATGCATTATTGATTGAATAAAACTTATAGAGGACTGTATATAACTCGCTACAGTATTTGGGAAACGAGCGCCTTTACATTTTGTAAAGACGTTTACTAAGCCCATCAGAACATGATCCGATACCTTCTTCCCCGCCAGTTGGCCAAGGCCACGGCGATGCCGTCGGGAACGGAGACGGTGGGGGCTTTTGCAACTGCCATCGCCGAGTCCTTCGACCGGGCCGCTCACCAGCTGCGCCGTGCCGCGTGGCTGTCCCTGCCCATCAGTGTGCTGGGCCTGTTGCCATCCATCTTCCTGCTGCAGGTCTACAACCGCGTCATTGCACGCGGCGGCACGGCCACGCTCACGGCCATGGTGGCCGGCGTGCTGTGCTTCCTGGGCCTGGAATGGTGGCTGCGCCGCCGGCGCGCCCGCGCCCTGCGCGAAGCCGGCGCCATGATCGACCGCGATGTCTCCCAGGCGCTGATGCATTCCATGCTGCGCCACCCGCTGGCCGCGCTGGAGCAGCGCTCTTCCAGCCAGTGGCTGCAGCTGTTCCGCGACGTGAGCGCCATGCGCTCGGGCATGTCCGGGGGCCTGGCGACCTCGCTGCTGGACCTGCCCATGGCCCTGCTGGCCCTGGTGGTCATCGGCATCATTGCCTGGCCCGTGCTGCCGGTGATCCTGGTGGCCATGCTCATCATGGGCGTGCTGGCCTGGTGGTGGGCCGACGAGGTGCGCAGCGGCCGCGTGGAGGAAATCGCCCAGGCCCGCATGCTGGACCGGGGCACGGCCGAAGTCTGCAACGCCCGCGCCACGCTGAAGGTGCTGGGCTACGACGCCGCCGCGCGCCAGAACTGGCAAAACGGCTATGACCGCTGGCTGGCCGAGAGCTTCGGCAAGAACGGCGAGATGGAAAACGCGCGCGAAGCCAGCACCGTGCTGCTGACGCTGTTCTCCATCGCGGTGATCACCGTGGGTGCCATTGCCATCAATGCGCAGTGGATGAGCATCGGCAGCCTGATGGCCGTGAACCTGCTGTCGGGCAAGGCGCTGGGCCCCATCTCGCAGCTGGCCAGCAACTGGCGCTCGCTGGCCCAGGCCAACGAGGCCGCACGCCGCCTGCAGTCCGTGCTGGAGGAGCCCGTCGAAATCACGGCCGAGACCGTGGACCTGCCGCGTCCCCAGGGCCGGCTGCGCCTGGACCAGGCCAGCTTCCATTACCCGGGCGGCCATGTGGCGCTGGAGCAGGCCTCGCTGGAGATCGGCCCCGGCGGGCTGCACGCCATCGTGGGGCGCAACGGCGCCGGCAAGTCCACCCTGGCCAAGCTGCTGGCAGGGCTCTACCAGCCCACGCAGGGCCGCATCTTCATCGATGAATACGACATGGCCCAGTTCCCGCGCGCCGAGCTGGGCCGCTGGATAGGCTGCCTGGCCCAGCAGGTGTACTGGTTCAGCGGCCCCATCGTGGACGGGCTGCGCATGGTCAACCCCGATGCCGACGACCACAAGATCGTCACCGCCTGCCAGATCTCGGGCGCGCATGGCTTCATCAGCCGCCTGCCCCAGGGCTACCAGACGGTGCTGGGCGAAGGCGGCGCGGGCCTGTCGGCGGGCGAGCTGCGCAAGCTGGCCCTGGCCCAGCTGTTCCTGCGCAACCCCTCCGTGCTGATCCTGGACGAGCCCAGCAACGACCTGGATTTCGAGAGCGAAACCGCGCTGCTGCAGACACTGCGGCAGATTGCGCTCAAGCACACGGTCATCGTCGTCACGCACTCGCTGCGCGTGGCCTCCATGGCCCAGCACCTCTACCATGTGCGCGGCGATGGCGGCATCGAGCATGGCTCGCCCCAGCAACTGCTGCCCCAGCTGTTCGGCACGGCACGCGAGGCCGCCGTGCCCGCAGCGGCCCCCGCACCCGCAGACAAGGCCCCGCATCCCGACCAGCCCGCCGTCGCGCCGGAGCTTGCCTCATGAGAGCCGGCCGCTACGACGATCTGCCCCTGGTGCTGCGCCAGTCGCACCAGCCATCCCGCCCGCTCGAGGCCGGGCCGGCCGGGGCCGGCGCGGATGCATCCGGCGCAACGCCACCCGCAACGCCCCCCGTATCGCGCTGGGCAGGCCTGGCGCGCGGCAAGTGGCTGCTCGCCATCCCGGTCACCGCGCTGGTGATCACCGGCCTGTTCTATCCCGTGGAGAACGTGGTGGTGGCCAGCGGCCAGGTCATCCCCTCCGACCGCGTGCAGACCGTGCAGCATCTGGAAGGCGGCATCGTCACCGCCGTCCATGTGCGCGAAGGCCAGGCCGTGACCCAGGGCCAGCCCCTGCTGGAGATCGACCTGGGCGGCAACAGCCTCAACCTCGAACAGCTCACGGCGCGCATGGCCACGGCCCAGGCGGTCAAGGTACGGCTGGGCGCGGAAAGCCAGGGCAGGCCGCTGCAGCGCACCAGTTTCCCGGCCGACCTGGACCCGCAGGTGGTCCAGGCCGAGCTGGGCGCCTTCTCGGCCCGCGCGCTGGAACACCAGGGCAGCATTGCCGCGGCCCAGGCCCAGCTGCAGCAGGCGCGCGGCGACGTGGCCCAGGTCCAGGCCCGCATCGAGGGGCTGGAGACCAATCTGCGCCTGCACCAGCAGGAAGCCTCCATTGCCGGGCAGCTCGCCGCCGAGCAGCTGATCGGCCAGCTGGAAGTGCTGGACAAGCAGCGGGCGCTGGAGCAGGTCCGCGCCGAGCTGGCGGCATCGCGCCAGACGCTGTTCAGCAACCGCGCCAAGATCGAGCAGGCCCAGGCCAAGCTGCAGGAGACCCAGGGCGCCTTCCGCCGCCGCGCCTCCGACGAACTGGCCCAGACCGAACGCGAGCTGGCCAGCCTCAACGAAGACCTGGTGCGCGCCCGGACCCAGCGCACGCGCACCGCCGTGCTGGCGCCCACCAGCGGCTTCGTCAAGGGACTGCGCAGCTCGGGTGCAGGCTGGGTGGTCAAGCCCGGCGAGCCCATCCTCGAAGTCGTGCCCGACAAGGACGAGGTCATCGTCGAAGCACGCCTGAGCCCCGCCGACCGTGGCTACGTGCGCACCGGCCAGCCCACCCGGGTGAAGATCTCGGCCTACGATTTCCTGCGCTACGGCTCGGTGCCCGGCCAGGTCACCCTGGTGGCCGCCGATGCCGACCGCGACCCCAACCTGGCCGACTCGCCCTCGTACTTCCGCATCCAGGCCAGCCTGGAGCAGCCCTGGGTGGGCCGCACCGACAACCGCATCACCACCGGCATGCAGGCCGAGCTCGACCTGTTGCTGGGCCACGAACCCTTTATCTGGTACTTGCTGCGGCCCGTGCTGCGCATCCAGAGCGAAGCCTTCCGGGAGCCCTGATGCAAGGCCGCCCGTCCACTCCCACCACAGGCTGGCACGCCCGGCTGCGCCAGCTGCTGGCCGCTGCCTGCTGCGTATCGGCCCTGCAGGCGCTGCAGGCTGAGGCCGCGCCCATGGCGGCCGAGGAACCGGACCTGGCCACCACGGCTGCGGCGGGCACGGCGGACTCCGCTCACGCACCTTCACCCGAACCCGCATCCGTCCCGGTACCCGACGCCGTGGTCCTGCGCCTGGCCCAGCAGCTCACGCCCGGCACCCTGGCCAGCGACAGCGGGCAGCGCCGCCTGCTCGATGCCCTCTACGCCCTGCTCGACGAATACCCCGACGTGCGCAAGGCGCGCGCCGCGCTGGAATCGGCCGGGCATGACGTGAACACCGCGCGCGGCGCGCGCTGGCCCACCTTCAAGGTGGGCACCAACACGGGCGATGCCAAGCTCCGCCGGGGCCGCGAGTCGTACACCGCCGTCAATGCCGAAGTGCGCATGGCCCTGCTCGATGGCGGAGCCATCGGCGCGGGCATCCGCTCGGCCGAATCGCAGGAAGCGGCCCAGGGCAGCGTGCTCTACGGCACGCGCCAGAACGTGCTGCTGGAGGCACTGACCGCCCTGCTGGAGCTGCACCGCTTCGAGGACAAGGCGCGCGTGGCGGCCGAGTCGGCACGCATCATCGGCCAGCTCGCGCGCATCGAGGAGCGCCGCGCCGAACTGGGCGCCGTGGGCCGCAACGACCTGCGCCAGGCCGCCTCGCGCCAGGCCGGCGCCCTGGCCCAGCAGCATGCGCTGGAGTCGCAGCGCATGGATGCGCTGGCCCGCTTCACGCGCTACTTCGGCTTCACGCCCCAGGCCGGCTGGCTGCCCCAGCTCAATGTGCCCGAGCAATGGATGCCGGCCAGCGAAGACTCGGCCCTGCAGGCGTCCGAAGCCGTCAGCCCCGAGCTGCAGGAAATGCAGCAGCAGATCGAGAAGGCCCGCGCCGAAGTCGACCGCAGCAAATCCCAGCGCTTTCCCACCCTGGCCGCCGTGGTGGCCCACACGCGCGACCCCAGCGGCGTGCTCTATGCCGAGGGCACGCGCTACGGCGTGGAGCTGAGCTGGAACTTCGGCAACGGCTTCGAGCTGCGCGACCGCATCCTCAAGGCCATCAACGAACTGCAGGCCCAGGAAGCGCAACAGGAAACCGTGCGCCGCCAGGTGCGCGAGACCGCCTCCGCCGCCTGGGGCCGCACCCAGTCCGGCCGCCAGCGCGAAAGCCAGCTGGCCGACGCCGTGCGCGAGGCGCGCGCCGCCTTCGAGGGCCGCCGGCGCCTGCTCGAAGTCGGCCGCGGCAGCCTGGCCCAGGTGCTGGACGCCCAGCTGGACATGCAGCGCCTGCTGCTGGACGAGGCCGACGCCATCTACGACCAGCGCATCAACGAACTGCGCCTGGCGCGCACCACCGGCCGCCTGCTGCCGCAGGACCCGCCCGACCAATGGCTGAACGCGCTGTTCAGCACGCAAAAACCCATTCCAGCAGGTGGCGGCACGCCGGACCCCTCGCCCGGCACGGTGCCCGGCATGGCTCCCGGCCAGGCCCCCTCGCGCACCCGCCCCGACCCCATGGACGCTGCCGTGGCCACCCTGTCCGCCAGCGCCATGCCCCAACGAATCCAGCTGCGCCTTGAGCAGCAGTTGCGCCCCATTTCAGACGCTTTTCAAACCACCGCCGCGCGACAGCAGTGGTGAAGTGGGAAGCAGGGGTTCCCGTGCAGCGGCCGGCTTGGGCCCATCGCCAGCCGCTGCCATCGACAACGATGGGCTTTTGCAACCGAAAGGACGATGCCATGACCGACATCATCAAGAACTTCTGGAAAGACGAGGAAGGCGCCACCGCCATCGAGTACGGCTTGATCGCCGGCCTCATCGCCGTGGGGATCGTGGTGGGCGCCACTGCGCTGGGCACCAATCTGAACGGCCTGTTCACACGGATCGCCACCAAGCTCACCGGCTTCACGCCCTGAGCGCCGGCTCCGGCGCGATCCGAGTGGGCCCGCAAGGGGTCGGCCCGATGCGCGATCGCCATGCCGGCCACCGGCCCCGAGGCAACTTGCAAACCGAAAGGACCATGACATGACCGAAACGATCAAGAACTTCTGGAAAGACGAGGAAGGCGCCACCGCCATCGAGTACGGACTGATTGCCGGGCTGATTGCCGTGGGGATCGTCGTGGGCGCCACCGCGCTGGGCACCGATCTGAACGGACTGTTCAACCGGTTGGCCACCAAGCTCACAGGTCTTGCGCCCTGAAGATGGAGCCGACCTCGCTATGGCTATGCGTCTGCATCACATGGCTCGCAACGATTGCGGCCATGGATCTGCGCATCCGCCGCGTGCGCAACTGGATGGTGCTGCTCGGCCTGGCCACAGGCGCTGGCGCACTGGCCAGTGGGGCCCAGCCGTTCCAGGTCTCGGCCTGGAACGCGCTGGCCGGCATGCTGGCGGGGTTTGCCGTACTGCTTCCTTTCTATGCACTGCGCTGGATGGGTGCGGGCGACGTCAAGTTCGGCGCGGTCGCGGGACTGTGGTTCGGGTGGGGCTTCGACCTGCTGCTGATCTGGACCGGCGGCAGCCTGCTGGCCGGCCTGCACGGTGTACTGGTTCTGTCGCTGCGCCACCTTCGGGACAGCCCCACCGGGCTGTGGCTGCAGGCACGGCTGCCCCTGTCCAGCGCGGCCCTGTCCTGGACTGCCCGCCTGGCGCCCCTTGGCGCGACGCCCCGGCCCGCAGGCGCCACCGATGGACCGCGCCAGCCCCAGCGCTCCATCCCCTATGCCGGCTACATGGCCATTGCGGCCATCGCCCTGGCCTGGCGCCACAGCCAGCCACTTGTCTGAACCGGAGATGCCCATGCCTGTCACCTGCCTGCCTCCACGCCGTCCATGGACCGGCTCCGCCACACGCCATGGCCGTGCGCTGCCTGGACGCTTTCCTGCCCTGGAGGAGCTTCTCCGCCATGGCAGGAAAGCGCCAGGGCAGCCCCCGGCCATGAACACCGTCGCAACGCACTTGCACCAGGAGTCCCAGCCATGAACCTCACCAAGATTCTTGCCGGACTGCTGGTGGGGCTTGCCATCGTGCTTGCGGGCCTTGCCTGGATGCTGGGCAGCCAGCCCGCACGCCCCGTGGCTGCCCCCTCCCCCGCGGCCTCGTCGCAGCCGGCCCCCGAACCGGCCCAGCTGCACGCCGTCGTGGTCGTGGCCCAGGCCATTGCCGCAGGCCAGCGCATCGGCAGCGACGATGTGAAGCTGGCCCAGCTGCCTGCCCCCGTGCCGGGCAGCTTTGCCGCAACCGACGACGTGCTGGGCCGCACCACGCTGATGCCGCTCACACCGGGCACCCCGCTGTTCGAGCAGCAACTGCTCAGCGGCCTGGCGCTGCAACTGGAGCCGGGCCAGCGGGCCGTTGCGATTGCCATCCGGGAGCAGATGGCCGCAGGCCACCATGTGCGCCCCGGTGATTTTGTGGATGTCTACTTCACGCTGGACGGCAAGTCCGACCAGGCGCCCGTGGACGCGCAGACCCGGCTGCTGCTGGCGCGCAGCCGCGTGCTGGCCTATGGCGCCGGCAGCGTCGAGCGCCCGCCCCTGTCGGCGGCCCAGCGCCAGGCACAGCAGGACAAGGAGTCGTCAGGCTCGCCGCTGCGCCGCGCCAGCGCCGGCGATCAGGCAGGCCAGCGCCCGGAGAACGTGCAATCGGCCGTGCTGGCCGTGCCGCTGGACGATGTGGAGCGCCTCACGCTGGCCGAGAAATTCGGCCAGCTCACCCTGGCCCTGCGCAACCCCGACGACCTGTCCGTGCCCGATCCCAAGCTCTTCGCCGCCCTGCCCGGCGCGCTGCAGCCGGTGGCCGGCCGCCTCAGGAAGGACCAGACGCTGGAGGGTGCAGACCGCGCCTTCGCCGGCCTGCGCATGCAGGACCTGGCCACCGGCGCCGACGCCAGGAACATCCGCAAGCCGGCCGCGCAGCCCATGACGGCCCTCGCGCCCGCCGTGCGGCCGCAGCCGCAGCGGGCCCCGCGCGAACGCACGGTGGAGCTGCACAACGGAGCGGCCGTGCAGATGGTGAACTACTGACAACACACAACAAGAGGGAGATGCCATGAAGTGCAAGAACATCTCGACGGCCGGGGCAACGCCGCTGCAGAGGGCGGTCTGGACGCTGTGCGGCAGCATGGCCTTGCTGGCCTTGACGCCAGCGGTGTCTGCCCCAGCGGACACCGCTGCCGGCCAGGGCATGGCCAACCCTGGTGCCGGCGACATGCTTTCTGGCGAATCCCTGCAGCTGGTGGCCGGGCGCCAGCACCTGATGGCGCTGGCCGACGCCCCGGTCCGCATCGCCGTGGGCGACCCCAATGTGCTGGATGTGAAACTGCTGCGCGCCACGCCGGGCGCCAGCTCCAGTGCCGGTTCCGGCTCCGGCGGAACCGAGCTGCTGCTCACGCCCAAGGCCCAGGGCAGCACCAGCTTGGTGGTGTGGCCCCGCAAGGGCGGCGTTCCCCAGCGCTGGGAGGTCCAGGTCAGAGGCCAGCACCTGCTGCTGGAAAAGCGGCTGGCCTCGGTCCCCGAGCATGCCCAGGCCGTGGCCGAACTGCGCCTGGGCGCGCCCGCCCAGACGCCGCTGGTGGACAACGCGCAGATCGATGTCAGGAGCAACACCGTGCAGGTGGACGTGCAGGTGGTGGAGTTCAAGAAATCCGCCATGAAGCGCGTAGGCGTCAATATCTACAGCGGCGGGCGCAACAACCAGGGCTTCAGCTTCGGCAGCTTCAGCCCCGGCGTGGTCGGCAGCATCAGCACCAATACCAACGGCACGGGCACGGGAACGGGCAATACCGGGTCGGGCGGCACGGGCTCGGGCAACACGGGATCGGGCAGCGTGTCCAACAACACCTCCTCGGCCATTGCCAGCGCCATGAGCCTGGTGATGACCTTCGGCAAGGCCTTCAGTGGCGCCGGCATCGTCACGCAGCTGAGCATCCTCGAGGGCAACGGCATGGCCCGCGTGCTGGCCCGGCCGACCCTGCTGGCACAGACCGGCCAGAACGCCAGCTTCCTGGCCGGCGGCGAGCTGCCGATTCCCGTGCCTGCGCGCGACGGCAACATTGCCATCCAGTACAAGGAATTCGGCATCAAGCTGCAGCTGACGCCCACCATCCTGTCGGACGAGCGCATCGCCCTGAAGGTCTCGCCCGAGGCCAGCGACCTGGACTTCAACAGCGGCGTGACCATCAGCGGCGTCACCGTGCCCGCCATCCGCACGCGCCGCGCGGACACCTCGGTGGAGCTGGCCGATGGCGAGAGCTTCGTCATCGGCGGGCTGGTCAGCCGCGCCACCACCTCCAACGTCAGCAAGGTGCCCGTGCTGGGCGACCTGCCCATCCTGGGCACCTTCTTCAAGAACCTCAACTACACGCAGGAAGAGACCGAGCTGGTGATCATCGTCACCCCGCGCCTGGTCCACCCGCTGCCCGCCAGCACCAACCTCGAAGCCCTGCTGCCGGGCGCGCGCTCCGAGCAGCGCAACGCCGGCAAGGTCTGGCTGCCCTACCTCGCCGGCGGAATGAACCAAGACACCGCCGTACCCGGTTTCTCGTACTGACGACATGACAAGCAAGCCCACCGCAACCGATTCGCCTGTGGACGCCACAGGCTCGCCGGCCATCGGCTCACCCACCTCGCTGGAGACATTGCTGGGTCTGCGTTCCTCGACCTCGCTGGCCGGCAAGCTGCAGCCCGCCACCGACGCGATGGCCCAGGAAAAAGCGCTGCTGGACAAGGCGCTGCTGGACAAGGCGCCACCGGACAGGATGGCGCCGCCCCATGCCGCAGCGGCGTCCGCCGCTGCATCGACTGCCGCGCTGCGCCAGCCGCCACAGCCGCTCGACGATGTGCTGGAGATGGAGCTGCTGTTCATCCATGCCGGCACGCCCGAAAGCGCGCTGGCCCAGTCCTGGATGCAGCGCATGCTGGACGGCACACGGCTGCACGTGGCGCGCTTCCAGGACAACATCACGGAGCAGGTACAGCGCTTCATGCCGCATGCCATCTTTGTGCATTTCGACCCGCTGTCCACCGATGAGGCCGCCCATCTGGCCTCCCAGCTGCACATCTCCCACCCCCACCTGCCCTGCGTGGCTGTGGGCCGCACCAAGTACCCGCAGTGCATGCTGGCCGCCCTGCGTGCCGGCGTGCAGGATTTCCTGGACGTGGACGCGCCCGTGCAGACCGCGCTGCAGACCGTGCGCGAGCTGATCAAGCGCATGCCGGCACCGCAGTCCAGCGCGCCCAGCGCGCCGCTGACGGCCATCCTGTCCGCACGCGCGGGCCTGGGCAGCAGCCTGCTGGTCTCGCACCTGGCCTGGTATCTGCAAAAGCGCCTGCACGGCCGGATCGAGGGCAAGGAAATCAGCGCCAGCGAAATCAGCAACGAAACGCTGGACGGCCTGCTCATCGACCTGGGCAATCCCAGCGGCGACTGCTCCCTGTACATGGGAACGCAAAGCGACTTCGACTTCATCGAGGCCGTCAACAACCTGCGCCGCTTCGACCGGCGCCTGGCCTCCACCGGCCTGTCACGCCACGAAAGCGGCCTGCGCATGCTCACGCTGCCGCGCCAGTCCAGCCGCCTGCGCGATGTCTCGTATGCCGACGTCGATGCCCTGCTGCTGCGCCTGCGCCAGTACTTCCGCCACGTGATTGCCGACCTGGGCGCCGTCGTCCCCACCCACCTGGCCATGCGCGTGGCGCTGCGCGCCAGCCAGGTCTGGGTGGTCTGCGACCAGAGCGTGGCCAGCGTGGTCTCCACCACCGAACTGCTGCGCCAGCTGGACGAGCAAAAGATCGAGCGCGAACGCATGCACCTCATCGTCAGCCGGCACGACAGCCAGCTCGAACTGGAGGCCCAGCAGATCGCCAGGCAGCTGCAGCTGCCGCTGCTGGCCACCATCCCCGAGCGCCGCCGGGAGCTGGCCCAGGCCGTCAACCAGGGCCAGCTGCTGCCCAGCCGCCTGCAGCGGGAGCCCTATGTGCAGGCCGTGGACAAGCTCGCCACCTTGCTGATCACCACCCACCACCAGGCCCATGCGGGCGATCAGGCCGCGCCCGCCCGCGGACTGAACCGTTTCTTCCACCGAACAAGAAGCTGAACGCACCATGACGACCACGGCTTATTCCCATCTGGCGGACGCACAGGCCAGCGAGTTCGAGCAAAGCGCGCTGTTCCTCGACCTGAAGAACCGCACGCACGAGCATTTGCTCAGCCGCATCGAGGAGCTGGGCGCCGAGTTCGGCCGCTGGTCGCAGGCTGCCATCGCGCAGTTCGTGCTGATGGAGCTGGACAGCTTCATCCGCCTGCACTCCGTGCCCGTCAACGAGCAGGAAGCGCTGCAGGTGGCGCGCGCCCTCACGCGCGAACTCACGGGACTGGGACCGCTGCAGCCGCTGCTGGAGGACCCCCGGGTCGAGGACATCCTCATCAACGGCCATGGCAACATCTACGTCTCGCGCGGCGGCGTGCTGCAGCGCGAGACCCTGCACTTCAAGGACGACGAGCATGTGCTGCGCATCGTGCGCCGCATCCTGGCGCCGCTGGGCCGGCGTCTCGATGAATCCAGCCCCATGGTCGATGCCCGCCTGCCCGATGGCGGGCGCATCAACGTCATCATCGAGCCGCTGTCCATCGACGGCCCCTCGGTCTCCATCCGCAAGTTCCGCAAGGACCCGCTGACGCCTTCCGAGCTGGTGCAGCTGGGCACCTTCAACCACGACATCTGCCGCATCCTGGAGATGGCCGTGCAGGCGCGCTGCAACATCCTGGTCAGCGGCGGCACCAGCTCGGGCAAGACCTCGCTGCTCAACGCGCTGGCCAGCTTCATCCCCTCCAGCGAGCGCATCGTCTCCATCGAGGACACGGCCGAGCTGGCCCTCAACCACAACCATGTGGTGCGGCTGGAAAGCCGCCCCGGCGGCTTCGACGGCTCGGGCCACGTCAGCATCCGCGACCTGCTGCGCAACAGCCTGCGCATGCGGCCCGACCGCATCATCGTCGGCGAAGTGCGCGGCGGCGAAGTGCTGGAGCTGCTGCAGGCCATGAACACCGGCCATGACGGCTCCATGGGCACCATCCACGCCAGCTCGCCGCGCGAGTGCCTGTACCGGGCCGAGATGCTGGCAGGCTTTGCGGGCTTCCAGGGCAGCGAAGTCAGCCTGCGCCGCCAGATCGCCAATGCCGTGGACTTCATCGTGCAGATCGGCCGCCTGTCCAACGGCCGCCGGCGCCTGCTGTCGCTGACCGAGGTCACGGGCATGACCGACAACATGATCTCCATGCAGGAGCTGTACCGCTACGAGCCCCAGGTGGGCGGCGACGGGCAGGAAATCGACCACTGGGTCTCGCTGGGCATCTCGCCCCACTCGCCCAAGCTGCTGAGCTGGTGGCGCTCGCAGCAGCAGGCCGGCAGCGGAGGCGTGCGATGACAGGCCTGGCACCCGTCATCCTCATCCTCGGCGCGCTGGCCTGCCTGCTGCTGGCACTGGCGCTGTGGGTGATCATGCGCGGGCGCCGCAAGGAGCATGAGCAGTCGATCAAGCTGCACCTGCAGCGCAGCGTCGAAGGCCACAGGGAGGCGATTGCGCCCGCGCTTGCCATGGCCGAGCCTGTCTACAAGCCCGCCGCGCCGCAGCCTGCGCCGGCGCCCGCCGCGGTGCAATGGCTGAACCAGCGCCTGGGCATCCAGTCCTGGGGCATCTCATCCAACACCCTGGCCCTGTTCGCCATCACCGGCCTGGTCCTGGCCCTGCTGGCTGCCAGCCAGGCAGGAGCGGCGGCAGGGCTGGTGGTGGCCGTGCTCTATGCCGTGCTTCTGGGCCTGGGCATCTGGCGGCGGCAGGCCAAGCGCCGCGAAAGGCTGCTGCAGCAGCTGCCCGGCTTCCTGGACAACATGGTCCGCCTGATCTCCATCGGCAACTCGCCCCATGCGGCCTTCCAGATGGCGCTGAACAACGTCCCCGATCCGCTGGGCGATGCCCTGCAGCAGGCGGCGGCCATGCTCAGTGCCTCGCCCGATCTGGGGCAGGCCATGGGCCAGCTCGAGCGCAACTGGCGCCTGCCCGAATTCGGCCTGCTGGCCGCCGTGTTCCGCATGAGCGTGCGCTATGGCGGCCGCGCCGACCTGGTGCTCGAGCGCGTGTCGGCCTACATCCGCGACCGCCAGTCCGCCGAGCGCGAACTGCATGCGCTGTCCTCCGAGATCCGCATGTCGGCCTGGGTGCTGGCCCTGCTGCCCCTGGTGGTGGGGACGCTGATCATGGTGATCAACCGGGGCTATTTCATGCGCATGTGGAACGACGACAGCGGCCAGACCATGGTCCTGGTCGCCGCCGCCCTGGAAGCCCTGGGCGCCTTTCTCCTGTACCGGCTGGCCAAGCTGAGGTGAACCCATGACAGCACAGGCACAAGCACACGCCCGCCCACCCGTCTGCGCAAGGAGCCACGCATGAACACGCAGCAACTGTGGATCGCCAGCATCGGCCTGGGCGCTCTGGGACTGGTGCTGTGGGCGTCCACCCTGGTGTGGAGGCTGTGGCGCTCGGCACGCGCCTCCAGCCAGGTCGCCAGGATCCTGCAGGCGCGCGACTCGGCATCGACCACGAAGGCGGCCACGAAGAGCGCCATGCAGGCCAACGACGCGCAACTGCTCAACCCGCTGTCCATCAACGTGCGTTCGTCCGATTCCCCGCAGGCGGTGGCGGCCAACCTGCCGCCACCGGCCTGGCTGCAATGGGGCGTGGCCAAGGCCCTGCTGGCCGATGAGGACCGCAAGCTGCTGGACCAGGCCGGCGTGGGCACGCGCAACGGCAGCATGGCCTATGTGGCCAGCCGCATGGTGCTGTGCGTGGTCCTGCCCCTGCTGGCGCTGGGTGTGCTGCGCCCCGGCGAGAACGCTGCGCTGGTCTACGGCTTTGTGGCAGTGAGCCTGGGGCTCATGCTTCCCAAGTGGTTTCTGCGCTCGCGGGCCAAGGGCCGGCGCGAGCAGGTGGTCGAGGAACTGCCGCTGTTCGTGGACCTGCTGAGACTGCTGCAGGGCGTGGGCCTGAGCGTGGACCAGAGCCTGCAGATCCTGGCCTCGGAGTTCAAGGGCGTGCTGCGCGTCATCAGCGGCGAGCTGGCCCTGGCCAACCAGCTCTACAACACCGGCCGCACGCGCGAGCAGTCCTTCCAGCGCATGGTCAACATGAGCGCGGACGACGACATGAGCGCCATCGTCAACCTGCTGGTGCAGGTGGACAAGCATGGCGGCGCCGTGCAGGAGCCGCTCAAGGAATTCAGCATCCGGCTGCGCGAAAAGCGCCAGGCCAGCTTCAAGGAAAAGATAGGTTCCATCACCGTCAAGATGACGGGTGTCATGGTCCTCACGCTTTTGCCCGCCCTGCTGGTCATCACGGCGGGCCCCGGTTTCCTGGCCGTGATCAGGGCATTGACCACCATGGGAGGACGCTAGGCATGCGACACCACAAAGGCACCCCCGCCGGACGGACGCCAGCGCTGACAGCACTGACAGCGCGGACAGCCCTGGCCCCCCTGGCCATGGCCATGGCCCTGGCCGGCTGCGCCGGCAAAGGGCCGCAAGGCTACGGCGCCACCTCTTCGCAGCAGGAGACCGCAGCCCAGGCACAGCAGCAGCTGCAAGACGCCCAGCAGGCCACCCAGGTCGACAACGCCCAGACCTATCTGGACCTGATCACGCAGATGCAGCAGGCCGGCCAGTGGTATGCATCGCTGGCGCATACCGAGGCCTTCGAGCAGCAATACGGCACGCAACCGGAATCGCGCCTGATGCGGGCCGACGCGCTGCGCAACACCGGCCAGGCCGAGCAGGCCCGGCAGGCCTACCAGGCGCTGCTGCAGGGCGCCACCACGGCACGCGCGCGGCGCGGCCTGGGCCTGCTGCACGCAAGCCAGGGCGAGTATGGCCAGGCCGTGGAACAGCTGGAGAAGGCGCGCCAGCTCAATCCCATAGACGCCAACGTGCTCAGCGACCTGGCCTACGCCCACATGCTCGACGGCCAGTTGGCCCCCGCGCAGATGCCCATCATGCAGGCCTCGCAGCTGGCTCCGGCCAACGCGCGGGTGCAGCTGAACATGGCGCTGTTCTGGCTGGCCAGCGGCAACGAGACCCAGGCCTCCCAGCTGCTGCGCCAGCTGGCGCAGCCCCAGGCCAAGGGCGCCCTGCCCATGATCGACCAGACCTCGCTGCAGACCCTGCAGTCCCAGCTGGCCAGCGTGAACGAGGCGGTGCGCCTGCGCGGCGGCCAACTGTCCGCAGCGCCCGCGCCCGGGACCCGGCAGGCGCGGGGCGTGGAGCCCGTGCCCAGGCCCGCCACCGACGCGAGCGCCCTGCCGGCCGGCATCACCCGGCGCATTCTTCTGTCCGAGCCGTCCGGCGCCGCTGGCGCAGCACCGGCCTCGCCACTTTGAGGACCACGACATGCCAGACACACACCGCATGCATTTGCCCCGCCGCGCAGCCGCCGCAGCGCTGGCGCCCTGGCTGCCGGCTGCCGGCCTGGCCCTGACACTGGCCCTGACCCATACGGCCCCGGCACACGCCCAGGCCTTTGGCGAAGTGCAGAGCCCGCCCGAGCAGGTGGATGCACGGCCCCATGTGTTCGCCGAGCCCTCCACCGACTCCATCCTGGCCGGCTACACGCTCTACACCAACCCCGATGGAACCGTGATGTACGTGCCCCGGCGCGAGATCGACATCGGCGGCGGCACCCTGCGGCTGCTGGGAATGCAGCACAGCCAGCCGGGCCAGCGTGCCCGCCCCATCGACGGCGAGCAGGCGCGGCGCAGCTATGCGCGCTACCTCAAGAGCTTCGAGACGGAAATCCCCGCCCTGTACAAGACCAGCGTCGAAGCCGGCGGCAAGAACTGAGCCCGCCCCGGCCAGCAGCTTGAGGAACGACCATGATCCGGCGCCCACTCCGCGCTCACCACCCCCACCGGCCTGCCAGCCTGCGGCAGCGGGGGGTGTACGCGCTGGAGTGGGCCATCATCTTCCCGGTGTTCTTCGCCCTGCTGTACGCCTGCATCAGCTACGGGCTGGCGTTCCTGGTGCGCGAATCCATGCAGGCCGCCGCCGAGGACGCCGCGCGGGCCACGCTGCGCTACCAGACCAGCCGCAGCGCCCGCCTGGACGCAGCCCGCAGCCTGGTGCAGCAGCGGCTGGACTGGCTGCCGGCCGACCTGAGGCCCACGGCAGGCAGCATCGACGTGCGCATCTGCAGGCTGCAAAACAGCGAGCTGTGCTCGGCCACGCTGACCTGCGGCGTGCTGGTGGCCGAACGCTGCATGGTGCGCGTGGGCTTCACCATCCCTTATGGAACCAGCCCGATAGCACCCGCCCTGCCGGGCTTCGGCCTGGTCATGCCGACGACGCTGACCGCCAGCGCCAGCATCATGGTGGACAGGGGGGGGCTATGAAGCTCCCCCTGAGTCGCTTCGCGCCTTCCCCCTCTCTCGCTTCGCGGGAGGGGGGCATCCGGGCAACCGGCGACACCCTCGGGGCGGGGCGGCGCGGCCGGCTTAGGCCCTTCCTCGGTGTCCCTGGGTTGGGGCATGCCGTGCGTGGGGCACGCCCTGCTGCATCGGCCGAGTTCATGCAGGACACCGGCGATACCTTCGCGGCAGGGCTGCACAGGCGGCAGCGCGGCGTGGCGGCGGTGGAGTTCGCGTTGATCGCCGGGGTGATGGTGATGCTGCTGATGGGCATGTTCGTGTACTGGCGCGTGCTGCAGGCCCAGCAGTCGGTGGCGCGCGCCACGGGCGACGGCGCGCGCATGGTCCAGCATCTGGCCTTCGGCGGGATGGCGGGCTTCAATCCGGCCAAGCCGGCCGAGCGCGCCAACATCCTGCAGGCCACCACCGACGTGGTGAACCAGAGCCTGACGGCCAGCGGCATTCCGCCCGGCACGGCGCCCACCCAGGTGCAGATCGACTGGACCAGTTCCCAAGCCACGCTGAGCGTGGTGTACATGCTTCCCCCCGTGCTGGGCCAGGGCCTGCAGGTGGGCAGCCAGACCCTGGGCGAACCCACGCGCCTGGAGGCCCGCAGCCTGATCAGGCTCGCCCCCGGCAGCTAAGACAGGAGGACCAGAGCATGCTCACCCACCTCCCCGCATCCGTACGACGCCCCAGAACGCGCCGGCAAGGGCGCCGGCAAGGCGGCAGCCTGCTTGTGCAGTTCGCCCTGCTGGGCTCGGTGCTGTTCCTGCTGCTCGGCATCGTGGACCTGGGCTACATGTACTACGCCAAGCGCGACCTGCAGCGCATTGCCGATCTGGCAGCCACCCAGGCCGCCCAGACCATCAATGCCGAGCGCAGCAACCGCGCCGCCTGCGTGACGGCGGGCGAGGACAGCATCACGGCCAACTGGCCGGTTCCCCTGACCCGCAGCAGCGCCCAGACCCTGGTCAGCTGCGGCAACTGGAACCCGGCGGACCCGGCCAGGCAGTCCAGCGGCGGCCGCTTCTTCGACGCCGCCTCCGGCCCGCTCAACGCGGCGCGCGTAACGGTGGGCGGCACCTCGCCCACCATCTTTCCCGGCACCTGGAGCCGCCTGGTGGTGGCCGAGGCCATTGCCATGCGCAACGACTCGGTGGCGTCCTTCCAGGTGGGCTCGCAGCTGCTGCGCTTCAACAAGGACACGCCGCTGGGCGGGCTGCTGGGCCTGGTGGGGCTGGACGTGGGCATGCTGACCCTGCTGGACTCCAAGGGCCTGGCCGACGCCAAGATCAGCCCGGCCGGCCTGCTCAAGGCCCTGGGCGTGAACCTGGGCATAGAGCAGCTGCGCGCGCTGTCGCCCGAGGGCCTGGCCAACATCGCCAGCGTCACCCTGCTGAACGTGATCGATGCCTCCATCAGCGCCATCACCGACAACGCGCTGGCCGTGCAGCTCAACGCGCTCAAGACCCAGATCATCAACGCGGGCCTGAGCACCATCAAGATCCCGCTGGGCAGCCTGGATGACCAGAAGGGCCTGTTCGCCTTCCTGGGCGCCGGCCGCACCGATCCGCTGAACGCGGCCATGGACGTGCAGTTGGGCATCGGCGACGTGCTCAAGACCGCCATCGCCATCGGCGCCAACGGCCATGCGCTGCAGGCCAACCAGCTCGATGTGGCCGGCCTCATCAAGGCCCAGCTGACCATCGTGCAGCCGCCCACCATTGCCGTGGGCCCCGTCGGCACGCAGGGCTACAGCGCTCAGATCCGGCTGAACCTGAACGTGGACACGGACCAGTTGCTGGGCGGCGCGCTCAAATGGCTGGTCAAGGACATCCTGGGCACCCAGGTCAAGCTGCCCATTGCCGTGGACATCACCAACGCCACGGGCACGCTGACGGCGCTGCAGTGCAGCGCCAGCCCGCAGACCATGGACCTGTCGGTCAAGTCCTCCATCCTCAACGCCTGCGTGGGCAAGATGGACCCGGCCAACAAGCAAAGCTGCGAGAAGGGCCTGCAGGACGAGCAGCTCATCACCCTTCTGCACCTGCCCGTGCTGACCGGCAAGCTGTGGGTGCCGGCCCTGGAGTACACCGACTCCACCACGGGCCTGGGCATGGAGCCGGGCTACGAAGATCCGGCCGACCCCAACTGGTCCAAGACCAACCGCTCCACGCAGGTGAACCAGCTGGCGCTGGGCGACACGGTCGACAACATCGTCACGGGCCTGCTCAACCTGCTCAGCGGCCTGCTGCAGCCGCCGGGCACCACGCCCACCGACATCACCACGCGGCTGCTGGGCTCCTATCTGGACGCCTCCATGGTGAACGGGCTCTACAACGTGACCAGCCTCACCAACCTGCTGCTCAACGGGCGCGGCGTGGCCAGCGACAAGGACTACATGCCGCCGCTGCTCACCTCCAACTTCACGTTCAACAACGCCATCGCCAAGTCCTGCCTGCTGGTGGCCTGCCCGTCCTCCACCTGGAACAGCGGCACGTTCTCGGCAGCCCTCAACTCCTACACCAGCGTGCCCGGCGGCCTGCTGGATGTGCTGGGCATCTCCACCTACGACAACGGCTACCAGAGCTGCGCGGGCCTGCTCAGCTCGCTGCTCAACTGGAACGGCTGCGTCAAGCACAACGTGACCAAGCTGCTGACCTCGCACCCGCAGTACCTGTACGCGATCAACGCCAACAGCCCTGAGATCCAGTCCCTGCTCAACCGCGACAACAACCTCACCTGCACCGGCGCCCTGTGCACCCTGCTCAAGCCGGTGATCACCGGCGTGCTCAAGCCCATCCTCAACGGCGTGGGCGGGCTGCTGACCACGGTGCTCAAGGACACGCTGGGCCTGGAGGTGGGCCGCACCGACATCAAGGCCCTGTCCATCGGCTGCGACACGGCGCAACTGGTTTTTTGAACTGCACAGGCCATCCAATCCATGAATCGACAACGAGGGAATGCAACGTGAATCTGGACGAGCTCGTCATCTATGTCTGGGAAGGCCAGGCCGACATCGCCGAGCGGGTGGAGCGCTGCGTGCTCAACCTGGGCGTGGACGTGGTGCGCGCCGACGGGCTGACCCTGCCCGCCGACACCAGCGAGCTGGGCAATGCGATCGCCGTGGTCAGCGTCTCGGTGCTGGAGGGCGCGCGCTTCACGCGCCAGGGCGTGGAGGGCACCTTCGGCATGCCCGTGCTGTGGGTCAGCGCCAAGCAGCGCGACGCCAACGCCGGCACCTATGCCATGGAGTACTCGCATGTGCTGCCCTTCGACTTCACGGGGGCCGAGCTGCGGGCCATGCTGGTGCGCATACTGCGGCGCATGCAGAGCAACCAGCGCCAGGTGCAGCGCTCGGAGGACATCATCGCCGTGGCCGACTGCATGCAGCGCCTGCTGCGCGACGTGGACACCTTTGCCGACTGCGAGCACAGCGTGCTCATCATCGGCGAGACCGGCGTGGGCAAGGAGCGCATTGCCGAGCGGCTGCACGAGCGCAACAACCGCTACGGCCAGGGCCCCTTCGTGGTGGTCAACTGCGGCGCCATCCCGGACGGGCTGTTCGAGTCCCTGTTCTTCGGCCACGCCAAGGGCTCGTTCACGGGCGCGGTCAATGCCCACAAGGGCTATCTGGAGCAGGCCAACGGCGGCACGCTGTTCCTGGACGAGATCGCGGACCTGCCGCTGTACCAGCAGGTCAAGCTGCTGCGCGTGCTGGAAGAGCGCGCCATCACGCGGCTGGGGTCGGCCGCCGCCGTGCGGCTGGATTTCCGGCTGGTGGCGGCCACCAACAAGCCGCTGCGCGGGCTGGTGCGCGAGGGACGCTTTCGCGCCGACCTGTTCTTCCGCCTGGCCGTGATCGAGCTGCAGATCCCCAGCCTGGAGGAGCGCGGCGAGGCCGACAAGCTGGCCATCTTCCACGCCATCCTGCACAAGGTGGTGGGCGAGGCCACGATGAAGGAGCTGGGCGAGCCGCCCTTCTTCATCCTCGACGCCGTGGCCCAGATGTACTTCCCCGGCAATGTGCGCGAGCTGCGCAACCTGGCCGAGCGCATCGGCGTGGCCGCCCGCCAGACGCGCGACTGGAACGCCGACGGCGCCACGCAGCGCATCCTGCAGCACGCCCAGGCCCTGTCGGCCACCACCTTCCCGCCGGACGCCGGCGCCGCCGAGCCCCTGCTGGCCGACCGCAGCAACTGGGACATGGACGAGCGCAACCGCATCATCGCGGCGCTCAACACCAATGACTGGAAGCGCCAGAACACGGCCCAGCACCTGGGCATCAGCCGCAAGGTGCTCTGGGAAAAGATGCGCAAGTACCAGATCAGCGACGGCGAGCCCGAAGTGCCCGTGCCGGGCTGAGCACGCCCTCCGACACATCCCATCCCCCACGCCATGGAGACCTCCACGAACATGCAGGACAAGCCGGTCATCATCTTCGTCAGCGCCGTCTACCCCAGCCAGTACAGCCTGCTGTGCAGCCACCTTCGCGCCAGCGGCGCGGCCGACAGCTGGTTCATGACCATGCCCGGCCATGCCGAGAACTACGCCAGCCAGTGCGACCACCTGCTGTCGTTCCGGCCCGATGGCGACATCGTCGGCCCGCAAAGCTACTACTACTCCAGCAAGGTGGAGCGCTCGGCGCGCATAGGCCGCGGCCTGCTGCAGGGCCTGCAGGCCTTCGAGAAGGAAAAGGGCAAGCGCATCGACGTGGTGGTCGCCCACTCGCTGTGGGCCGCGCCCAACCTGCTGTACGGCGAGATCGATGCCGCCATCGTCAGCTACATCGAATTCCCCAGCTACCGCGTGCACGGCAACGAGCCCGACTACCCGCCCGACCTGTCCCAGCGCCTGGCCGACCGCAACATGGAAATGCTGCACTACCACCAGGTGCTGTGCAGCGACCTGACCATCGCGCCCAGCGCCCATGCGCGCTCGCTGTTCCCGCCGCTGCTGCAGGAGCGCGTGGCCGTGCAGTTCGAGGGTTTCGACATCCAGGCCCCTGACGAGCAGGCCGAGCCGGTGCCGCGCCAGGACGCGCGCTTCACCGTGGCCTTCTCATCGCGCGACCTGTCCAGCTCCAAGGGCTTCGAGACCTTCATGCGCCTGGTCGACCGCCTGGTGCGCGAGGGCGATGGCCAGCAGATGCGCTTCATCGCCCTGGGCGACCCCACGGCCGTGACCTATGGTTACGAACAGCAATGGGTGGAGCGCCGCTACCAGGGCAAGGTGGCCAGTTTCCGCGACCATCTGCTGCAGATCCACCCGGCCGCACAGGTGGTGGAGTTCCCGGGCAAGCTGCCGTACGACGAGTTCGCGCGCACCCTGGCCTCGGTGGACCTGTTCCTCTACCCGTTGCGCTACGGCGTGGCCAACTGGGGATTGATGGAGATCCTGGCGCGCGGCGGCTGCGTGATCGGCTCGAACTGGGGCTTTGTGCCGGAGCTGGTGCAAAACGATGTCAACGGCCTGCTGCTGCCCGACAGCGACGACGCCTGGATCGGCGCCATCCGCCAGCTGCGCGACGACCCGGCCCGGCGCCAGCGCTACAGCCGGGCCGCGCGCGAGACGGGCAAGCGCTTTCACATCTCCAACGTGGCACCGCGCTTCATGGACCTGTTCCGCCTGGCCATGGCGCGGCGCAGGGCGAGCCCGCTGATGCTGGAGTAAGGTGCAGCGCGGGCCGGCCCCGGCCTGCGTTCAGGTGCGGGCCCTTGCGCGCCTAGGCGGCGGACAGCGCCGATGCAGGGGCCCCGACAGCGCCGACAGCGCCGACGGCCCCGCCAGTCCCGCCGTCGGCAGCCGAAAGAGCCGTCACGCGGTCCATGCCACTCCAGCTCAGGGCCATGCTCAGTGCCATGTCCAGCGCGTCGCCCTCCTGCGCCTCGGACGCCTGCAGCACCTCCAGCACATCGGCCACGCACACCACCTGGTCGAGCAGCCCATGCAGCGATGGCCGGGCTATGAAAAACCCCTGCACGCCATGGGCCCCCGCAAGCGCCACGGCCTCCATGCCCTGGGCGGACTCCACGCCTTCCACGATCACGCAGGCGCCGCGGTCGGCGCACAGGCTGATCAGGCCCTGCAGCATCCGGGCCGACGGCCGGGCCTGCAGGCTCTGGTCCAGCACGGACTTGTCGATCTTGACGATGTTGGCGCGCAGCTTGCCCAGGATGTCCAGGCCGCCGCGCCGGGGAACGATATCGTCCAGCGCCACGCGCACGCCCAGGATCTGCAGGTGCCGCACCAGGCCCAGCGCGGCCTTCTCGCAGGGGAAGACACCGGTCTCGGTGATCTCCAGCACCAGGCGCTGGGCGATCTCCGGCCGCTCCTCCAGATAGTCGAACACGCCTTCCCACCAGGCCTCGTCGCAGAACGAGGCGGCCGACAGATTGCAGCCCAGGCTGTGGCCGGTCTTCATCTCCAGCGCCCCTATCACCGACCACAGCACGCTGCGGTCCAGCCGCGCGGCCAGGCCCAGCCGCTCCAGCGCCTCGATGGCATGGGGCACGGCATAGTTGTCGTAGGCAGAGAACACGCTGCGGCGCAGCAGGCACTCGTGGTAGAGCGTGCGGCCCGTGCCGGTCCCACTGCCTCCTCCTGCCATGCCCCCGGGCTCCAGCAGCGTCACGGGCTGGAATGCCAGCGCCAGATGGCCCAGCCGCAGATCGTCCAGCAGGCGGCCCGCCAGCTGCATGTCGGCCTGGTAGCCCTTGACGAGCCTGGCGGGCATTCTGCGCACCGCCATGTCCTGGCCGCACGCCGTGGCGTGGCCCTTGCCGCGTATCTCGTGCAGCCCCGCGAAGGAGACGCAGCCCAGCGCCTGCACCTCGGCCCGCAGATAGGCCTGGCGCGAGCCGTGCACCACGGGCTCGCTCACCAGGGCGGACTCCAGCGCATGCATCCAGCCATGCCGGGCATGATGGCCGGGCAGCACCGTGTCGGCCAGCGTGCGGGGGTCGAACCCGCGAACCAGCAGCGTATCGCCCGCGCGCTCCAGCGATTGGGCATCGATGCCCAGGCCCTTGAGCCGGTCCATGCAGGCCTGCATGGCCTCGTCGCAGAAACCGTTGCCATAGACGCTGCGCCAGGCCTGCAGGGGCGGCAGCCAGATGGCCAGATCCAGGGGCATGTCGCTGTGCGAGGGTTCGATGATGTCGTGCATGGTGAGCGCCTTCGTTCAACGGCCTGCAATGGGTTGTGAATAGCAGTGAAATCCGATCGCCCTGCGCCCCCGGCCGGCCGGCCCGCCGCCGAGCATGCCGGCATCCACGGCCGACAGCGCCAGGTCCACATGGCCGGCCATCAGGTCAAAGACCACCGAGCAGGCATCCGCCTTGCGGCTGAAATACGCCAGCGTGGCATCCGTTCCGCCGGCAAAGCTGCCCAGCAGCGCCTGCCCGTCCTGCTCCTGGAACACCGCCTGCGCGCTGCCCTGCTGCGGCACGATGACCCGGTCGCCCTGCTGCAGCAAGGCGCCGGCCTGCGCCACGATCACATCGCTGCGCCGCACGATGCGCACGCCCTCGCTCACCCGCATGAGCAGCGCCACCGGCGCCGCCTGCGCCACCTGCGCATGGGGGCTTCCGTCGCCCGCCTCGCGCGCAGCGGCGCGCGGCACGGCGGCAGACGCAAACGACGCGGGCACGTTCAACGGCTTGCTGCGCGCCCTTTCCGGGTAGGCGCGCAGTCGCGGCAGGGGCATGCCTGCAAACGACAACGAGACAGCGGCCATGGTTTCTCCTCCGAAAGACAGCGATCAATGGGGCGGCCGGCGCAGCACACGGTTTTCCAGACACTGCGACAAGCTTTTTGCATCCTGTTGCAACAAGCGTGCCATGGGCCTGGGCGTCTTCATCCGACGCAAAGCCATCTGTAACCTATTGATTTATTTGGGCACCCAAGCACAGCCACCACCGTGTCACCCTGCGGCGTTACGTGCGATGTCACGTAACGCCGGCACGCCACGGCGTTACTTTCACGGCGGCCGCGCAGGACGACGCTGCCCTGGCTGCCAGGCGCGGCCCCCCCCTTTCGGTGTATGTTCCAGCGCATCACTTCAGGAGCCGGCCCTGTCCCCGCAAAAGTCCATCCAACGGGATCTGGTGATCCTCTGGCTCACCATCTCGGCCGTCGCCCTGGTGCTGGCGTGGCTGCTGTTGCTGTTGACCCGGCAGGGCACCGAACCGCAGATTGCCCGCGCCCGCGACGCCGCAGGCGTCAGCTGCAGCGCGCTGCAGGCCGGGGCCGCGCGCATGGGGCTGGCGGGGCTGACGGCAGATACGCCATCTGCCCAGGCCCGGTCCGCCGCGCAGGCCGTGCTGGACCTGGCGCTGCGCGAGCGCCCCGGCATGGAGGGCGGCTTCTGGCGCGAGGGCCCCGGCGTGGTGGCCTATGCGTTTCCCACCTATGACGGCTCCGGCATCAAGCGCGATGCGCCCAGTGCGGAGATGGAGCGCATCGCCTCCACCGCCCAGCGCGCACGGGACAGCGCCGGGCTGGTGACCGACCTGCGCCCCGGCCTGCGCGAGGCGGTGGTCTTTGCCGCCTGCCCGGCCCAGGCCGATGCGCCCGCCCTGGTGGCCTGGACGCTGATGCGCGTCCCCCTGATCAGCGCCGACGTGGTCAACCCCCTCATCCTTGCCGTCAGCCTGCTGCTGGGCATGGTCCTGGTCTCGGGCCTGTGGCTGGGCAGAATGCTGCGGCGCTGGCAGCGGCAGTCGGCACAGATGGAGCAGCAACTGCTCGGCGCCGAACGGCTGGCCACCCTGGGCCGGCTGTCGGCAGGCCTGGCGCACGAGATCCGCAACCCGCTGGGCACCATGCGCATGAAGGCCGAGAACGCCCTGGCCGCGCCCGAGCCACTGCGGCAGGCCCGCAGCCAGGGCGCCCTGGAGGCCGTGCTGGCACAGACCGCGCGCCTGGAAGACCTGGTATCGAGCCTGCTGGCCTTGACCCAGCCCTTCCGCGTGCACCCGGAGCCCGTGGACCTGCAGCAGCTGCTGGACGAAAGGCTCCAGGCCCATGCAGAAATGGCCCAGGCCAGCGGCGTGCAGCTGGCAACGGCGGTGTCCGCCGGCCTTGCCGGGGACCTGCGGGAAGGGCGCCGCCCGCTGCTGGACCCCGCACAGATGGCCCGCGCGCTGGACAATCTGCTGCTCAACGCCCTGGCGCACACGGCGGACGGCGGCCGGGTGGAACTGGGCGCGGACCGGGACGCCAAAGGCTGCCTGCGGCTGTGGATTGCCGATGACGGCACCGGCATCGCGGCCGAACTGCGCGACACGCTGTTCGAGCCCTTCACCACCGCACGCCCCGGCGGCACCGGGCTGGGATTGGCGCTGGTGCGCGAAATCGTCCAGGCCCACGGCGGCCGGATCGCCCTGGCCAAGACTGCACAAGGCACCCGCATAGAAATGGAATTTCCATGGCCCGCATCCTGATCGTGGACGACGACACGGCCTTCCGTGAAAGCCTGGCCGAGATGCTCGGAGACCTGGGCCATGGGGTCAGCCAGGCCCCGACCGTGGCGGCGGGGCTGCAGATCCTGCAGGCCGGGTCCGTGGATGCGGCCATCGTGGACCTGCGCATGCCGGGCGAGGACGGCCTGGCCTTCCTGCGCAAGGCCCGCGGCCTCTCGCGGGCGCCCTGCATCATGCTCACGGCCTACGCCAGCGGCGGCAACACCATCGAGGCCATGCGCCTGGGCGCCTTCGACCACCTGACCAAACCCATCGCCCGCACCGCCCTGGTTGAGGCCCTGGACCGCGCGCTGCAAGGCGCAGGGCCGGCCCAGGACTGCGGGGACGGCCAAGCCGGCCAGCCGCAGATGCATGACGATGGTGAACTGGTCAGCGGCAGCGAGGCCATGCGGCAGGTCTTCAAGCGCATCGGCCTGGCGGCGGACAGCGACGCCACCGTGCTGGTGCTGGGCGAGACCGGCACGGGCAAGGAACTGGTGGCACGCGCCCTGCACCGCAACAGCGCCCGGGCGGAACGCCCCTTCGTGGCCGTCAACTGCGCCGCCATTCCGGCAGACCTGATGGAAAGCGAACTCTTCGGCCATGTGAAGGGCGCCTTCACGGGCGCCGTCAGCGACCGCGCCGGGCGCTTTCGCGAGGCGCAGGGCGGCACGCTGTTCCTCGATGAAGTGGGCGACATGCCGCTGCCCACGCAGGCCAAGATCCTCCGGGCGCTGCAGGAGCGCGAGATCACGCCCGTGGGCGCCAGCCGGGCGCTGCCCGTGAACGTGCGCATCATCGCGGCCACGCACCGCGACCTGCCGGACGCCGTCAGGCAGGGTCGCTTTCGCGAGGATCTCTGGTATCGGCTCCAGGTCGTGCCCGTGCACCTGCCGCCGCTGCGCGAGCGCCTGGGCGACGTGCTGCTGCTGGCCGAGCATTTTCTGCGCCAAGGCGGCGGCGCCTCGCCCAAGCGCCTGGGGGCCGACGCCGCGCGCCTGCTGCTGGCGCACGACTGGCCCGGCAACGTGCGCGAGCTGCGCAACGCCATGGAGCGCGCGGCCCTGCTGTGCCCCGGGCCGGTCATCGGGCCGGAGCACATCGGCCTGCAGCCTGCGGCGGCGAACGGCCCCGCCATCGACTGGAACGGGCCGCTGGCCCCCGCCGTCGCCCAGCTGGAACGTGAAATGGTCACGCGCGCCCTGGCCGCAACCATGGGCAACCGTGCCGAGGCCGCACGCCGCCTGGGCCTGTCGCGCCAGCAGCTGTACCGCAAGCTGGCGGAGTTCGGCCTGGGTTGAGGCAGCAGCGGGCACAGGCGCCGCCTGCGGTGTCCGGATGGGTGACACCCCCTGTCGCCATCTCGGACACATGGCCCGCATCAGCGACCGCAAGCCCTTGATTTCATGAGGTTTCCGGATGGCATGGCGCTTGCATTGGACTGTGCATGTCCATCGCCAACCCAGGAGCCATCATGACCCGTCTCACCCTTTCTTCCGCCGCCCTGTGGCTGGGTGCCAGCGCACTGAACGCGCATGCCGCCCCGCCCCTGCCTGCCCACGGCCCTGGCGCGCCCCACGCGGCCATGCCGCACGCGCAGGCCGTGCTCGAGAGCCCAGTCGCCCGGCTGCTCACCAACCCTTACGGGGAAGTGGACGGGTTGCGCCTGACCGACGGCACGGTGGTCCGGTTCCCGCCCCACATGGCCGATGCGCTGACGACCGCCGTGAAGGTGGGCGACACGGTGCGCATCATCGGCCGCAGCGAAGCCGGTGGTGCGGTCAAGGCCGACGCCATCGTGAACACCGCCACCGGCCAGACCGTGTATGACCAGCCACCGGAGCCCGGCCGCGCCCGCCCCATGCCCCCGCACCTGCGCATGGCCGGACTGCAGACGCAGCAGGCCCAGGGCCGCATCGAGGCCGTTCTCACCGGCCCGCGCGGCGATGCCAACGGCGTCATCCTGTCCGACGGCGCCATCGTGCGCTTTGCCCCCCATGCGCTGCAGCAGCCGTTGCAGCAGGGCCAGCTTCTTGCCGCCTCGGGCCTGGGCACGCGCAACGCGCACGGCACCTCGCTGGAGGCCATCAGCATGGGTGCGAGCCTGTCGGACCTGCAGCCGCTGTACGACCGCGCGCGCTGACGCCATCGCCCGGCCACCGGGGCCGGGCGGGTTCCTGCCCCTTCCTGGTTTCCTGCTTCCCTGCTGCCCTGCTCTCCCGCTTTCACCGAGCCCGCCATGTCCCCCAAGATCGCCCCCGTCCTGCTGCTGCTGATCTCCAACGTCTTCATGACCTTCGCCTGGTACGGGCACCTGAAGTTCGAGAACCGGCCGCTGTACCTCGTCATCCTGGTGAGCTGGCTGATCGCGCTGGCCGAGTACTGCTTCGCCGTGCCTGCCAACCGGCTCGGCCATGAGGTCTACAGCGCGGCCGAGCTCAAGACCATCCAGGAGGTGATCACGCTGGTGGTGTTCGCCGTCTTCTCCGTGCTCTACCTGGGCGAGAAGCTCACCCTCAACCACCTGGTGGGCTTCGGCTTCATCTGCCTGGGCGCCTTCTTCGTGTTCAAGGGCCCCTTGCGCTGAAGGAAGCCGCCATGCACCGCACACACCACCATGCGCGGCGCTGGCTGCCGGGGCTCCACTTCTTCCTGGCCGATGTGCGCGACGGCCTGGGCCCCTTCCTGGGCGTCTTCCTGCTCGCCCAGGGCTGGCGGCTGGACGACATCGGCTACGTCATGGCCCTGAGCGGCATCACGGGCATGCTGGCCACCACGCCGCTGGGCGCGCTGGTCGATGCCTCGCGCCGCAAGCGCAGGCTGCTGGCAGCGGCCATCGCCCTGCTGCTGGCGGGCAACCTGGCCATCTGGATCGCACCATCGCTGGCCGTGACGGCGGCATCGCAGGTCATCACCGGCGTGGTCGCGGCCCTGATCGCCCCCTGCCTGCTGGGCATCACGCTGCAGATCACCGGCCATGCGGACCTGCCCCGGCAACTGGGCATCAACGAAGCCTGGAACCACGCCGGCAACGTGGCCACGGCCGCACTGGCGGGGGCCATGGGCCTGCGCTGGGGACTGCCTTCCGTCTTCGTGCTCATGGCCCTGATGGGCGGCGCATCGCTGGCCTGCCTGGCGCTGATGCGGCTTGATGAAACCCCGCAAGGCACGCCGCCCCCAGAGCAGGCCGGGCCTTGCGCACCCGGCCTGATGCACGTGCTCACGGGCACGCCGGCGCTGCGGGTGCTGGCCGTGGCCATGCTGCTGTTCCACCTGGGCAATGCCGCCATGCTGCCGCTGCTGGGCCAGGCCGCCGTGGCGCGCGGCCATGCCAACCCCAGCGGCTTCACGGCGCTGACCATCATCGTGGCGCAACTGGTCATGATCCCCATGGCCCTGCTCGCCGGGCGCCACGCCCAGCGCGGCGGCTACTGGCTGCTGGTCAAGGCGGCCCTGCTGTCGCTGCCGCTGCGCGGCCTGGTCGCCGCCACCTGGGACTCCGACTGGGCGCTGATCCCCGTGCAGGTGCTGGACGGCGTGGGCGCCGGGCTGCTGGGCGTTGCCCTGCCGGGCCTGGTCGCGCAGACGCTGCGCGGCACCGGCCACGTCAACGCAGGCCTGGGCGCCGTGATGACGCTGCAGGGCCTGGGCGCGGCCGCCAGCCCGGCACTGGCGGGCTGGATCGCGCAGCGCTTCGGCTTTGATGCGGCCTTTCTTTCGCTGGGCGGCATCGCGGTGCTGGCGCTGGCGCTGTGCTGGTTCGGCGCGCCGTCCGAACACCGGACGGCCCGTCTCCAGCCCAAGGCCTGAGGACCGGCAGCGCACGGCTCGCTTTCGGAGCACCTGGACACATTTGGAGGCCTGGAAACATAGGAGAATTCCTAGGATCCGAACCAGAACCCGCGCCATTGCGGACTTGCCTCCCTGCGGCCAGCGCCTGCCGCCCCCGAATGACAGTCAAGAACAAGAAGCCTTCCGCGCGCAAGCGCAGTTCCTCCCCCGCCTCCAAGAAGAAAGCCTCCGGCCGCAGCGGACTGTGGCGCTCCGTGATCGCCGCCGTGGTGGCGGCAGCGGGCACCTTCCAGATCGCCAGCTGCAGCCTGGACCCGAACTGGCATCCCAAGCTGCTCGAGCCGCCCCTGCTGTCCACCCTGCCCATCCCCGGGCTGGAGCACCTGCGCAAGCAGCCGGAGACAGGTTCGGGCACGGCCTCCGGTGGTGGCAGCCCGCCTGCCGGCAGCCTGGCCACGGGCTTTTCGCACTGCCGCGATTTCTTCCCCGGTGGCGAGCCCCCTGCCCTGCAGGTCCAGCCCCTTCAGCGCGAGCTGTGCTTCAGCGCCTTCGCCGTGCTGCACAGCGGACAGACCAAGACGCCCGTCTTCGTGGTGGAGCGCCTGAACCGCCAGTTGCTGGAGCAGGGCCAGGGCCTCAAGCGCAGCGACAAGTTCTATGCCGATGCCCGCCTGCCCCGCGCCGAGCGTGCCGAACTGGACGACTACCGCCGCTCCGGCTACTCGCGCGGCCACATGGCGCCGGCCGGCGACATGTACTCGCCCGAGGCCATGGCCCAGAGCTTCAGCCTGGCCAACATGGTTCCCCAGGACCAGACCCACAACGGCGGCGTCTGGAGCAAGGTCGAGCAGGACACGCGCCGCTACGCCCAGCGCGCCAAGGGCGATGTCTACGTCTTCACCGGGCCGGTGTTCGACGGCCAGCCGCTGACCATCGGGCCGGGCAAGGTCCATGTGCCCAGCCATATCTTCAAGCTGGTCTACGACGCGAGCACGGGGCGTGCCTGGGCGCACTGGCAGGCCAATAGCCCGGATACGCGGATGAGTGCGCCCATCAGTTATGAGGAGTTCACTCGGAGGACGGGGATGCCGTTGTTGGCGGGGGTGATGAGGGGGCGGGGTTAGCGTTTCGCGCTGGTTGCTGGCGTGGGGTGGGGGTCCTGTTTTTGACCCTGCCGGGGGGTTGTTTTTCGAGGCCGGGTCTCGGCCCGGCGGCCGACCTACTTTCCTTTGTTTCGCCACCGGTACGCCGGCCGAAGGAAAGTAGGCAAAGCAAAGGCGACCCGAATGTCCGCGACCCTCCGCTTCGCTGCGGGCAACCTGCGTCGTGGCGGTTGCGGGGGGTGGAGAAGTGGCGCGCTGCGCGCTGCTGGCGCTGCGGCTCAGAGGGTTACTGTGCGCCGGTCCAGAACCTTGTCTATCAGGCCCCATTCGCGGGCTTCTTCTGCGGTCATGAAGCGGTCGCGGTCCAGGTCGCGTTCCACCTCTTCGTAGCTGCGGCCGCAGTGCTGGGCGTACAGGCGTGTCACGCGATCCTTGGTGCGCAGCATTTCCTCGGCATGGATGCGGATGTCCGAGGCCTGGCCCTGCACGCCGCCCAGCGGCTGGTGCACGTGCAGGCTGGCGTTGGGCAGGGCCATGCGGTGGCCGGGCTCGCCGGCCATGAGCAGGAAGGAGCCCATGGAGCGCGCCGTGCCCATGCACAGCGTGTGCACGGGTGACTTGATGAATTGCATGGTGTCGTACATGGCCAGCCCGCTGGTGATCACCCCGCCCGGCGAGTTGATGTAGAGGTGAATGGGCTTGTCCGGGTTCTCCGCCTCCAGGAACAACAGTTGCGCGCAGACCAGGGCAGAGACCGCGTCGTTGACCTCGCCGTTGAGAAAGATCACGCGGTCGCGCAGCAGGCGCGAGTAGATGTCGAAGGACCGCTCTCCGCGCGCCGACTGTTCGACAACCATGGGGACGAGCATCATCGATTCGCGCATGGGCGAACTCCTGTGTGTGGTGGTGAAAAAAGAAAGGGCTGCGGCCCTGCGCCGCGTGCCCCGTTGCCCGGGCAGGGTTTCAGGTCGCGTACATCAGGAAGCCGCCGTCGTTGGCCGCCTCCCTGGCCGGCTGCACCCGCGCATCGGTCAGCACATGGACGATGCGCAGCAGCGTGCCGCCATCGGCGCCGGGGCTGATCTGCAGGTCCACCGTGCTTTCAAGAAAGGGAGGCTCCGCCTCGCGCAGCCGCAGGCGCAGTTCCTGCTGCGGCACCTGCCGCAAAGGCTCGGCATGCTCGGTGCCCGGCAGCCACTGCGCGCGCAGCTCGGGAATGCTCAGGGCGCGCCAGACCTTCTCGGGCGGAGCGTCCAGCGCGTACTCCTGCACCAGCTCGCGGGCCGCATCGTCGGTGTCCATATCGCTCATCTTGTTCATTGGTCCATGTCCTTGAGCAGGCCCTTGAGTGCATCCACGCGCTGCGGCCAGTAGGCGCGGTACTTCGCCAGCCAGCCCGCAATCTGCGCCAGCCCTTCGGGATCGACCTCGTAATGCATGAAGCGCCCCTGGCGCTGCTCGCTCACCAGCCCCGCGTTGCGCAGCACGGCCAGATGCTGGGACATGGCCGACTGGCTGATGTCCATCCCCTCGCGCAGCGCGCTGGCATGCATGCTGCCAGCGGCCAGCTTCTCGAAGATGGAGCGGCGCGTAGGGTCGGCCAGGGCCTTGAAGATGTCGTTCTCGGGCATGGCGACACTTTAGCAACCACTTATTTCAAACGCAAGCCCCGCACGCCAATCCCGCCGCCACGCCCTCATCCGCAAACCGCTTGGCCGCCTTGAGCAGATAGCTCACGGCATAGAGGATGGGGTCGTCGGCCTCGTCGCCATTCAGATGGTCCACCACCTCGATGGCATAGCCCAGGTCCACCGCCGTGTCGTGCAGCAGGCCCAGCAGTTCCTTGTCCTCAGGCTCCAGCGACTGCGCCTGATCGGCCTTCACGTAGTAGATGCGCAGCAGATCGCGGCACACGCAATTGATGGCCGTGACCTTGTGGCGAGCGTGCAGGTCCAGCACATCCAGCGCGGCGCCCATGTGCAGAACGGCGTCGATGGCGAGGTCGTCGAGCCGAGGCGCGGCAGAAGCAGCCGTTGAGGGATCGGGATGATGAGGCATCCTGCGATGCTCGTTGAATCGGCGAGGGGCGTCTCTACGGAATTCGTAGAACGGAAGCCGAGCCAGGATGGTTGTCTTCGGCTTGGATACGACGATGGCGGCCACCCGTGGAAAAGTCTCACCGGATTGCGCAAATCCTCGGAGTGCCGACTGCCTACTTTTACTGCGAGGACGATGATCTTGCCGAAGTGATCCTGGCGTGGAGCAAGCTTGCTCGCGGCGGTCGGGCGCAGGCGAAAAAGCTGTGTTGGGGTTGGTGGCTGGGCGGCAGGGGCGAACCAACTGCAGCCCCGATGACGGCATGTTGGCAGGATTAAGCGGCAAGAGATCACTGACTGCGTATCGATATCGCCATGGGAGGCTGTTCTTCTCGGATGACGGCAAACGGCCAGAAGCAGCCGGTCAGCCCTCAGCCCTCAGCCCTCAGCCCTCAGCCCTCAGCCCTCAGCCCTCAGCCCTCAGCCCTCAGCCCTCAGCCCGAGTATCCTAAGACCCATATGTTCGAAGTGACGCCAGAGATTCTAGCCACCGCCCGCTCAGAGCTAACAGCAGGTCGGCCCTCAGTCGCCTTACGAGCTATCGCACGGCGCTTTCAGCTTGAACGCACTGATGTTGCATGGGTTGCGGTAGACATATTTCAGGACATTGCAACACCCGAAGTCCAAGCCATTTGGCACTGGGATATGGCGGGAGACGGCAAGGGTCATACAGGCGAAGAAATTGACAGTCTGCTCGACCACCTTGTCGTCAAGTAACAATAGGCACGCTTGCAAAGTACAACACCATCTCCGGGCACCATGAGTACAGATCTCCTCTTTGTTGCATTCGTTGCTGTAGTGCTCTTCGGGGTCTTCGTCTGGGACCGTAGCAATCACCGGAAAGCAAGGAGAATTAGCTCCTCCTGGAATTGCTTTCGGTGCGGCGCGAACTTGGATTCTATGCAATCCGTGTTTATTCGTGTAGCTGGAGGCCCCGGTTCAGCCACTTCAGCACGTGTATGCCAAAGTTGTGCAAAGCGTGATTCGCGCATCTGGTGGGCAGGCATAGCGCTTGTCACCATCCTCCTTATAGCGACCGGTGTTTTGTTGGCATGGTCAGGAGGCCTTTGAGTGCGCTTCCTGCATTGTGCCGAAGCGACCGCAGAATCGGTGTGTCCCTGTTCATGCCTCTGGTCGGTCGAGTTCTACCACAACCAGCCATTTACCCTGGCAGGGTAAAATCGGGCCTGCAGCGGACGCCTGCTCTTAGCCTCCAGCTAGAAAATTGCTATCAAATAAAGAAAACCGGGGAAATATGCGACGTAGCTTGTACACGCTAGCCTTTCTGTGCCTTTTTACGGTGGTAACCAGCGTCAGTGCTGAAGTTGTCGAGCTTCAGAACGTGAAGATTGACGTACCCACCAGCTGGACCGCGATGCCTTCCGCCAGTCCTCGCTCAATTCGACTCAGAGGACCAGATGGCAAGATTGAGATTACCGTTGTCGTTCACAGCCATGGCGCGTCGTCGGATGGTGATATCGAGCAACTTGCCAAGCGCCTTTCGGACGCCGAAACACAAGCTTTCGCAAGGACTGCACGGGAAAGCGGACTGTCAGTTTCACATCAGACTGCGAACGTCGGCAAGGAAGCCAGCCGTTGGCAACTGAAAAGCTCGCGCGGTCTGAGTAACGGCATGGAGCTTCGTGGGATTACTATCTTTGAAGCGGGTCGCGCTATCTCCATCGGTGCCGAATCAAAAAGCGCAGGACAATCCGAATTGGACAGTGCAGTTCGGCTTGTAGCGAGCCGGGTTGGCGTTTGAGCGATAGCTCGGCGACGCCGAAAAGCAACGCAAACCCCTCGGTTGAATAGCGGCTTCCAAGAACCTCGGACAGCTGCCGTGGGTCGGCAAGCGACAGTCGCAGGTCAGCGAGAAGCGCACCTTCGCGACTGCCTCCCATTTTCCCCTTAGCCTCCACAAATACGATGATGAGCTCGGACCCCGATAGCAGCGATGCGGTGCGACTCGACGCGATGTCGCTTGGAATTCTTCGAGAAAAAGAGACCAGTGAGTACGTCGACTACGTATTTTTCGCCGACGTCTGGGGCGATGACCCCCGTAGAAAAGGGCGCCTCATGCTCACCGGCCAACAACGCGGACTTTTTCGCATTGACAAGGTCTCCTCGCGAGCCAGCTTGTTGAGGCCGATGGTCGGCGATGAGGGAGGTAAGCGCTTCCAGCGGGCAGCGCACACGGTGACAAGCGAGCACCTGCGAACGGGAAGCTTTCCTGAGGCATCGCAGTATGCAAGTGGCTGATTCAGGTCTAGAGCTTCAAAACGGCCACAACCGGTCGCCTGCCGCACAGGCAAAATCTCCCCTTCAAACTGACATTTGACGCGGGTATTGGACCTCGTGAAGCACACCACCTATTTCCAGATTGAGCCATCAGCAGTTGCGCTGGCCACCTTCCCATCAGTACTCGTGGCGACTGAGGCGGACATTCTTCTGCAGCCCGTGCTGACAAGCAGGAGCTGGGCCGACAGGTCGGCCTGGTGCCAAGAGACGGTTGCCATGACGGTGAAACTGCTCTACCTTGCGCGCGTTCGTGAGTACGAGTTCCTGTCCTCTTCTCCCGACGCCCGCCGCGTCCTCGGTTCCGACGACATCACCACTCAGGTGTTTGACCGCTGGTGGACTATTCGCGAGATGCCCTGGGAAGAGCCTTCTGAGCATTGGGAATGCTACTTGGCCGCGGTCTCGAAGAAAGTTGAGGCGACGGGCCGCATTGCCGTCGACGATTTGCTCCACGCCATCTTGGAGCGCCAAGCGACCGGGCGGCGGATTTGAGGTGGCCAGTCAACAAGCGTCCATCACTGATGCAACCAAGATCCAGGGCTGTGCAGTGAACATCGTCAACCGGCCAAGAGCGGACATTGCTTCTATCCGATAGTCAAATCTAAAGCCGAATTTGCAACGTCGATTGAAAGTCGCAAAGGCTGGATATGGGTGTGTGGACAAAGTGTCAAGCTAACGGGCACCGAGCTTGGACACAATGGCGCCTCAGACGCCTTCTCGCCTGTCTACACCCCCCTCATGTCTTCCAACATCCTGACCTTTACCTGCATCGGCGCTGATGCCCTTATGCTCTCCGCGCTGCACGGTCACCTCCAGACCGCAGTCGGCCAGTTCGCCGACCAGTGGCCCGCGCCGCTGCAAGCTTGCTTCGACGACTGGGAGAAGCCCTTCGTGACCAGTACGTCGCTGCGGGGCGAGACGCTGCGCTTCGTGATTGACACCTCATCCGGTGACGAATTGGAGAAGGCGCATATCCAGGCACTGCACGACGCCGGCGCGACGCACATCCGAGTGCGCATCTGGTACGGGCAGGTCGGCGAAACGCGAACGCTGCATTACCAAGGCGGCAAAAAGGTTGCTGCCAAGGCCTTCCCGGCGCCGATGCTGACTGAGGAGGAGGAGCTGCTGGAGCTGCTGCTGGACGGCAAGGAGGCTGCCTTCGCCAAGGCCATCAAGGCCGGCGCACCGAAGAATGCCGTGGTCGATGGCACGCCGCTTCTGGTGCATGCGGCCAAGGCCCGGCTAGGCAAGGCGGTGTCGGCGCTGCTGGACGCGAACGTCGACCTAATCGCCTGCCTGGCCTGGGTCGACGAGGTCGCAGAGGTTGTGCAGAGCTACGGCGGCAAGAACACTCCGGCACTGCTGCGCACGCTCGTGCAGGCGCCACAGGCCGACCCCGTGGCGCTGTGGCGCTCGGAGTGTGTGCTGCGCGCGCTCTGCGAACATCCCGAACTGCTGGCCTTGCTGGCCTCTCGCGAGGGCGTGGACGTCAACGCGCAGATCCGCTGGGCCCTGCACCCGGAGCAGGTGAGGGGCAGCCTTCTCTTCAACAGTGTGAGTTTCTTTAAGGACCGGCTGGACGTGCTGGCCGTGCTGGAGACACTGGGCGCGCGCTCCGTTGCGCCGCCGGCCATGAGCGATCAGCGCCGCCTGGAGCGCCTGTACTGGCAGGAGCGCGACGCAGGAACCGTTGCCGAGCTGGTCGCCGCGGGGGTGAATCTGGACACCCCGCTGTGGGATGACCGCCCCACCTCCCTGCTGCGTAACGTCATGCGCCACCCGACGATGGGTTGCCAGCCGCTGACCCTGGCCAATGAGTTGCTCACCAACGGTGCCAGCGCCGCGTTCTGGATGGAGCCCGATGCGTTTCAGCGCGAGGTGTTAGTTGGCATTTTCGACGCCAAGGAGCGGGCGCTCATGGCCGACGTCCCACTGAACGGCGACCGACACTTCGTCCCGGCGCGCGATGGTCAGTTGATCTTGGATTTCTTGGCCGGGCTGCTTGCCCAGGGGTTAGACGCCAACATGCCTGTGCGCCTGTGCTTGCACAAATTGACGGGCAGCGGCATTGACGCTGACTTCCGCTACAAGCGTCTGTACTGGCGCGGCTCGCTGCTCGGTGCCGTCGCGCTGCTGCTGTGCGGTCGCGGCAGCGAGATGCGCCCGATCTGCCTACCGCTGGCGGCGCTGCTGCTGAGCTACGGCGCAGCCCCCGATGACGCAGGCGATCTGGTGGATAGCACAAAAGGCGAGATCTACTGGGACATCTTGCTGCGGGGCGACTGGAGCCGCGAGGCGTGGGACAGCCATCCCCCGACCGGCACGGTGGTTGAACGACTTCGCCATCGACAGAACCAAGTGCCGGACGAGGTCGACGCAGAACTCATCGCGATTTTGGAGAAGCGCGGCCGGTAGTAGGCCAGCCGACCGCTCGCCAGCCAACGTTTGCAAGAGCCTTCAGGCTTGCATTGAGTTACGCCGATGCGGCCGCAGGTCTTCGAAACTGGGGTGCTCTGGACGACCGCTTTTGAATTTGCTTCGAAGACCGCAATGGGTCGCCAGCCGACTGCTGGCCGGCAGCTTCAGGCTGGTTGCTATCTGTTAGCCCCACGGCAGACGTCTTGCCATCCATGCCGTCAACACCCAGCTTCCCTTCTTCTCGCACATGCCGGCAATGGCCCAGCAAGCCCCTGTTCTTTCTCAGTGACCAGCGTGCCGCGCCCAGGTCCTGAGAGCGCCAAAACTAAAATGCCGCCATGACTGTACCCTCGGCTTCCCCCCATTCCTTCGACAAACTTGCGCTTTCGCCTGCGACGCTCGCCAATCTTGAGCGGCTCGGCTACCTTGAAATGACGGCGATTCAGCTCGCCAGCCTGCCCCCTGCGCTTGAAGGCAAGGATGTGATCGCCCAGGCGAAGACCGGCAGCGGCAAGACCGCAGCCTTTGCCCTGGCGCTGCTGGCCAAGCTGGATACGCGCAATTTCTCGGTGCAAGGCCTGGTGCTCTGCCCCACCCGCGAGCTGGCCGATCAGGTGACGACCGAGATTCGCCGCCTGGCGCGTGCGGAAGACAACGTCAAGGTGGTGACCCTGTCCGGCGGCGTTCCGCTGCGCGGCCAGAACGCGAGCCTTGAGAACGGCGCGCACGTGATCGTGGGCACGCCCGGCCGTGTGATCGATCACCTGGACCGGGGCAATCTGAACCTTGATTCGCTGAACACCTTGGTGCTCGACGAAGCGGATCGCATGCTCGACATGGGTTTCGTCGATGACATCGCCAAGGTCGCCAAGCAGTGCCCCCCGCAGCGCCAGACCTTGCTGTTCTCCGCAACCTACCCTGAAGGCATCGCCAAGCTGGCCGCGCGATTCATGCGTGACCCGGTCACGGTCAAGGTCGCCGCGCAGCACAGCGGCGAGCAGATCGAGCAGCGCTGGTACGAGGTGGACAAGGAAGAGCGGCTGCCTGCGGTGGCTCGCCTGCTGGAGCATTTCCGGCCCGAGAGCACACTGGCCTTCTGCAATACCAAGGCGCGCTGCCGGGCCCTTGCCGAGCTGCTGCAGGCCCAGGGCTACAGCGCGCTGGAGCTGCACGGCGATCTGGAGCAGCGTGACCGTGACCAGGTGCTGGTGCGCTTCGTGAACGGCAGTTGCTCCGTGCTGGTCGCCACCGATGTGGCGGCTCGCGGGCTGGATGTGACCAACCTGGGCGCCGTCATCAACGTGGACATCACGCCCGACCCTGAAGTGCACGTGCACCGCATCGGCCGCACAGGCCGCGCCGGCCAGAAAGGCCTGGCCCTGAGTCTTGCGACGATGGACGAAATGGGCGCGGTCGGAAACATCGAGCAGATGCAGGGCAGCCCATCCGTCTGGTACCCGCTGGACGAGCTGACGCCGACTCCCGGCGGCCGGCTCCTGCCATCCAAGGCCACCATCCACATCAATGCCAGCCGCAAGGACAAGATCCGCCCGGGCGATGTGCTGGGCGCGCTCACCGCAGACCTGGGCTACACCCGCGAGCAAGTGGGCAAGATCGACATCAACGAGTTCGCAACCTATGTGGCCGTGGACCGCAAGATTGCGCATGACGTCGTTGCCCGGCTCAATAGCGGAAAGATCAAGGGGCGAACGGTGAAGGCGCGCTTGCTCAAGGATTGAGCGGTTGCAGGCGCCGAGGCACGAACGACCACAACGGGTCGTTTCGCGCCAGCCACTGCCCATTCTTGTTTCGTTGGGATCAACGCCCAACGATGGTCCTGGCTGCTCACCGGGTCCGTCGGCCGCGCCCTCGCCTTGAAAGGTCTGGAAAGACCGGGCCTGTCATGACTGCGCGGCAGGGTTGGCCGCTTCGGCTTTTTCTGCGGGCGGCTGCAGCCCTTCGGCCAGCGCCGCGCCCAGCGCGTCGATCACTGCCCGCACGCCCGGCACGTTGCGGCGGTCGCGGTGATAGGCCAGGTACACCGGGCAGGACGGCAGTGGCGCGTCCACCTCCAGCCGTGCCAGGCCGGGCACGGCATGGGCCATGGCGTCGGGCAGCAGGCAGATGCCCTGGCCTTGCTCCGTGGCCTCCTGGCGGGCCAGGTCGGAGGCGGATCGAAAGACGAACCGGGTGGCGCCCCGGCTGGCCAGCCACAGGTTGGAGGCGTCCTGCCGGCCGGTGGCCAGGTCCTGTCCCACGAAGTCGTGGCTGGCGAAGTCCTGCACGCGCAGGCGGCGACCCGGCAGGCGCTGCTCGACATAGCCGTGCGAGGCGTACAGGCCAAACGTCAGTTGCCCCGCCCATTTCTCCACCACCACGGCCGAGCTGGAGC
Source organism: Delftia sp. 11MD (assembly GCF_050907895.1). Classification (NCBI taxonomy): domain Bacteria; kingdom Pseudomonadati; phylum Pseudomonadota; class Betaproteobacteria; order Burkholderiales; family Comamonadaceae; genus Delftia; species Delftia sp. 11MD. Next base: position 5,091,243 of record NZ_CP194333.1, read on the forward strand.
GCCCGACCCGGAGCGCGACGTCCACTTCGCGCCGCCCGACATCCGTGAAGCGCGACTCCACGGCCACTTCGATATGCAGCCCGGGGTGCGCGCTTCTCAACTGCGAGAGCACGGCGGTCACCGGCTTCACGAAGCCTTCGCCCATGCTGACGCGGATGGTGCCGGTCAGCGCATGGGCCTTCTCAGCGGGCCGGTCGTCGCGCTTGATGCCGCCCAGTCCCAGCTCGAATTGCTCGGCCAGCTCCACCAGTTCCATCGCATCGGGCTCGACCGTCGTCCCTGCGCTGCTGCGGTGTACCAGGGCGCGGCCCAGGGATTGCTCCAGCGCCTCGATGCGCCGCGCGACGGTGGAGGTGGACAGGCCCAGGGCAGCGCCTGCGGCCAGCAGGCTTTGGTGGCGGTGAAGCGCCAGGAGCACGCGCAGGTCATCCCAGGTGGTGGGCGGTTGGTTTTTCATGAATGCAAATCAGCTTACCAGCGCTGCCCATTCCCAGGCGGGCCCCCCGTCGCAATACTCGAGTGCATGAAAACCCCTTTTGATTTCTCCCAGAAAACCGTCCTGGTGACCGGCGCCTCCATGGGCATCGGTGAAGTATTCGCCAGGGAGCTTGCCCGCCGTGGCGCCAAAGTCGTGCTGATCGCGCGCAGCCGCGACAGGCTCGAGAAGCTCGCCCGCGAATTGCCCGGCGCCGAATTCCTGGTGGAGGACCTGGCCGCACCCGGGGCGGCCCGGCGGGTCTTCGAGGCCGTCAGCGCCAGGGGCCTGCTGCCGGACCTGCTGGTGAACAACGCCGGCTTCGGCACCCACGGCAGGTTTGATGAACTGGCGCTGGACATACAGCGGGAGGCCATCGATCTGAATGTGGGCGCCCTGGTGGAATTGACGCACCTGTGTCTCCCCGCACTGGAGCAGCGCCAGGGCGGCGTCATCAACATCGCCTCCACGGCAGCGTTTCAGCCGGTCCCGTACATGGCGGTCTACGCCGCGACCAAGGCCTTTGTCCTTTCGTTCAGCGAAGCGCTCTGGGCCGAGTACCGGCCGCGCGGCGTGCGCGTGCTGGCGTTGTGCCCGGGCGCTACCGACACGGCGTTCTTCGCCCGCGCCGGCGAGGCCGCATCCTTCGGGAAAAAAGCATCCAGCGAAGACGTGGTTCGCCGGGGGCTGAAAGCCTTCGACGACAACCGCGCCTCGGTGGTGCACGGCTGCGCCAACTACCTGACGGCCCTGGGCGGGCGCATTGTCACGCGCGAGTTCATGGCCCGGTTCACGGCGCGCGTGATGAGGCCTGCCGCGCAGCCGGCTTGAAGACGACTGGCAAGAGACAGCGATAGAAAAAAACCTGTCCCCTTCCCAACCCTAGCCCAGCACGAGCCTTGCTAGCCTTGGCACATGCTGATCTCCGAACTCGCCCGGCTCACGGGCGTCTCCATCCACGCGCTGCGGCACTACGAGCGCGCGGGCCTGCTCAAGCCCCGGCGCCTGCCCAATGGCTACCGCGACTATCCGCGCTCGGCCCGGCGCGAGGTGGTGTTCATCGCCATGTCCCGCGCGCTGGGGTTCGGGCTGCCGCGCATTGCCGAGAACCTGCGAGCCTGGCGTGCGGGGCGCATAGGCCCCGGTGACCTGGCCGATGCCGTGCAGCAGCGCGTACAGGAGATAGACGAACAGATCGCTGCGCTGCAGGCCCAGCGCGCCCAGGCCCTGGACCATGTGCAGTGGCTGCGCGCCCGCCAGGCCGAGCGGGATCTGGCGCAGACGGAACCGACCCCATCCAACGCACCCGACAAACCCGCCGCGCCCTGGCCGCGCGTGCGCCGTGCCGCTTCACCCACCACGAAGGAGACAAGCCATGACTGAGCCGACCACCCACCCCACCCCATCCACCCAGGCGCTGCAGAACGCCGTGCTGGCCATGCCCATGGCGCGCACCCTGGGCCTGCGCTTCGTGCGTGCCGAGCCCGGAGCCACCGAGCTGGAGATGCCCATTGCCGATGCCCTGTGCTTTCAGCCGGGCCAGTTGCAGGCCACGGCGGTCTTTGCACTGGGCGACTTTGCGGCGGTGTCGGCCGCAGGTTCACTGCTGCCTGCCGGCTGGGCCAATGCCACGGTGGACGGCAGCGTGAAGCTCTTCGCCCCCGCACGCGGCACCCACCTGCGGGCGCGCGGCCGCGTGGTGGATGCCGGCCGCGTGCTCAGCATCTGCGCAGCCGACCTGTTCGCGGTGGCCGAGGATGGTCATGAAACGCATTGCGCGACCTGGCTGGGCACGGCGCGCAATCTGGAGCCCAGGCCCGTGCGGGCCTGAGAACGTTCCCCCGCCTCCCCACCCCGTATGTCAGCGCCTGCATCGTGGCGGTTGCGGGGTTGCCGAAGGACAGATCACCTCGCCAAGGGCCACCACTGCTACAGGCTCTGCTTCAAGCCAATCTTCTCTTCGGATAGGGAATCTCGCCTGTTGCGGATAAGCAGGACCAACAGCGCACAGGACAGGAGAGAAGAAAATGAGAAAACATAATTGATCATGGAATAACTGGAGCCATGAAATCCCAATGACATCGGGGCAAAAAACACCAATGCGTAAACAACCCAAAAAATGATTCTTGACGACCAATAAAGACCTAGCCCGCCAGAAATTGCTGCCGCATAGAAAAACCCCACATCCGTAACTCCTTTGCACACCAAGGAAAGGAACCCCTCACCGACAATTTGATAACCATTGGCCATCGATATTTCATAGAACAGCATGAATACAAGCAATGCAACAACCGGAATAATGGCACAATAAATCATCAATGAAGAAGAATCTTTTATGAACTGAAATTGCACTGCCCATCTTCCACGATTTTTTGATATCTCCATCGCCAGAAGAGCACAGACTCCCATGGCAGGCAGCTCTGCCAACAGCAATATGGCAGAAGCTTGGGATTGAATTGCAGAATACATTGCACCCAGCCCTGCAACAGACATTGACAATATATAAATCAGATATTTTCCAAAGAAAGAATTGGCATAACCAGGAATCAAAACGGAAAATATTCTTCTGCCAGGCAATCCACGAAAATTGAATGAAAAACTGAATTGACAGTATTTCCGCATCAAAGCATATGCGGCAATGGAAAAAATGATGTCACTGAACAGATAGGCAAGAGCGACCGAGTCATCACTCATCCACTCATTCCTCCCAAGCAGCACCAGCACAACAATCACACAGGCTGCATGGAAAAAAACCTGCCACATTCTGAATTTCGCAACGATGGCAGTATGTGATCTTGACTCAAGAACGCAGCTACATACATTGATGATTCCGAAGAATGGAATACACAGAATTATCAATCTTGCCTGCGATACGACCCCATCCAACAGTTCCTCTGGCAAACCGGATATCAGGGTTTTCGAGATAACAGGAAGCCAATACACCAGAATAAAACAAACCCCGGTGTACAAGAGGACCAACCAGAATAGCAAACTGATGAGTGAATCGGATTGCCCCTTATCTTTGCTGGCAGCTATTTCCGAAAAGAAGATGGCGCCAATACTCGCCGGCAACACAAAGAAAAGTGAAGCAAAGGAGAGGGCGATGCTGAATTGGGCAACAAGAGCAGGGCTATGGAAACTAATGGCAAAAATGGTGACCATGGAGGCAAGCGGTGGTGCGGAGCGCCCAACTGCGAGGTCAAATACCCGCTTTGCATCAGCAGGCCTCATACCTATCCCTCCTCCGCAGAATCAAAACCCATGATATATGACCCGAATTCTTTGAAATGAAGATCCTGGGTTACGTTGAAGCTGCCATTCATTATTCATTGCCCGCCATCCCTGTCACTGCGGAATATGGACAAACATATCGGCGCAATCCTTGAGATACACTGGATGCAACAATAGAAAATCTCTTGAGCCGATATAAAAATCAATCATTCAATGCGAAAATGCATGACGCAATCGGACTGGTCTGAAAAGCGTGATGCGGGCATACGCTGCCCAAGCATCTGAATGAGATCTCGCAGTCTGCCGACCCTGTCTTTACATCGGCGACCTGTATGCACGCCACTGCGCTGTAGCGGTTGCAGCATTGCAGTCCTGCCGAAGGACAGGACTGCTCCCTTGTCTGACGCGGGTCCCAAACAGACCCGGCCAGTCAACTCACCCCCGCAGCTTCGCCCGCCGCGCCTTCACCGCCGCAGCCAGCTGCTGCAGCACAGGCACGGTCTGCTCCAGGCTGATGCAGGCATCGGTCACGGACACGCCATGCGCCAGCGGCTGGCCGTCCACGATGTCCTGCCGCCCTTCCTGCAGGTGGCTTTCGATCATCAACCCCGTGATGCGGGCATCGCCACCGGCGATCTGCTGGGCCACGTCGGCCGCCACGTCGATCTGGCGGCGGTGCTGCTTGCTGCTGTTGGCGTGGGAGACATCGATCATGACCTGCGGGCGCAGGCCTGCGCCTTCCAGCAGGGCGCAGGCGGCCTGCACATGCTCGGCGCCGTAGTTGGGCTGCTTGCCGCCGCGCAGGATGACGTGGCAGTCGCCATTGCCGCGGGTCTCGAAGATGGCGGACTGGCCCATCTTGGTCATGCCCATGAAGGCGTGGGGCGCGCTGGCCGCCTGGATGGCGTCGCTGGCCACCTTGACGCCGCCGTCCGTGCCGTTCTTGAAGCCCACAGGGCAGGACAGGCCGCTGGCCAGCTGGCGGTGGCTCTGGCTTTCCGTGGTGCGCGCGCCGATGGCGCCCCAGCTGACCAGGTCGCTGATGAATTGCGGCGACAGCAGGTCCAGGAATTCCGTGCCCACGGGCAGGCCCAGGGCCAGCACGTCCAGCAGCAGGGCGCGGGCCATTTCCAGGCCTTCGTTGATGGCGAAGCTGCCGTCCAGGTGCGGGTCGTTGATGTAGCCCTTCCAGCCTACGGTGGTGCGGGGCTTCTCGAAGTAGACGCGCATGACCACGAGCAGCTCGCCGGCCAGGGCGTCGGCCTGGGCCTTGAGCTGGCGCGCATAGTCCATGGCCTGGTCGTGGTCGTGGATGGAGCAGGGTCCGACGACGACGATGAGCCGGTCGTCCCGGCCCTGCAGTACGTCCGAGATGGCGGCGCGGCTGGTTTCCACCAGTTGCTGCGCGGCTTCGGGCGCGGGCAGCCATTCCTGCAGCAGGGCCGGGGTGATCAGGGGGCGCACGGCCTTGATGCGCAAGTCGTCGATGCGGGTGGTGTCGTGCGTGCTCAGGGGCACGGCACTGCGTTGTACGTGGGTGGGGGTGGTCATGGCGCTATTGTCGCGCCTTGAGGTTTCCCGACCGGGGCGGGGCAAGTGGCTTGCCCGCCCCTTGGCATCGACTTATTGAGCCGTCGCTGCAGGTGCCGGTGCCGCTGCCGGTGCCGGTGCCGCTGCTGGCGCAGGCGCAGGTGCGGACTCTGGCGCAGCCGGCACAGCGGCCGGTGCCGCGCCGTACTGCCAGCCGGCGGGCAGCAGGCCATCGATCCAGTGCAGGCGCCAGGCCATCAGCGCCAGCAAGGCCACCACGGCCAGCGCCACCAGGGTGTTGCGCAGGCCATTGCCTTCCGCATAGGGATCGCCCGCCGTGCGCCGTGCGCCCACCGGCACCTTGGCGGTCTGCGACAGGCTGCGGCCCAGCGGCAGGTTGATGCGCATGCGGCCGTTGATGGCCCAGCCGCTGGCGTCCAGGATGGGACCCAGGCTGCGCTGGCGCAGCTTGAGCCAGGCAATCATCATGCTGGGCCCGGAGATGGCGGCAATGAGGCCGACCAGGGCCACGGGAATCCAGGGCCCCAGGTCGATGAACTTGCCGAAGATGCCCACCAGCACGGCGCTGATGGAGCCCAGGGCCACGCCCAGGGCGGCCACGGTGCCCACATCGGTCTTGCGCGGGGCGGCCGCAGCCGTGGCGGCTGTGGCGTTGGCCGCAGCGGTGCCGGGCGCCGTGACCAGCTGGCCGGCCTGCGTGCCCAGGCTGGCAGTCACGCCCTCTTCCTTGGCCGAGGCGCGCTTGGCCACCTGTTCCTCCACCATGCGCAGGAATTTCTTGTAGGGCAGGAAGAAGGCCTGGCCGATGCTGGTGGGGTTCTCGATGAGCTTGACGATGGTGGCGTCCCAGTCGTTGCCTGCGCGGTCATAGAACACGCCGTTGCGGCCCACGAAGAGAAAGTCCACATCGCCCGCCGTGAAGGCCGCGACGATGGCTTTCTTCTTGCCCTCGCGCCGGAGCTCGCAGTAGGCCAGGCAGGTCTTGGCACGGCCGGCCAGCGCGGCATGGGCAGCCGTGTCGCTCACTTCCACGGTCAGGTCGCAGCTGCGCGCATCCAGGTAGAGCGTGCCGGCCTGGAAGGCCGCGCCCTCGCGCCGGTAAAAGAGGCTGAACGAGACGAAGTTGTTGAGCAGCGCCAGCAGGTCGCGCTGCAGGCGGATGAGCTTTTCCAGCGCCACGGCCTGCAGGCTGTGTTCCTTCTCGGACTCGTCCTGGGCGATGAGGTCCAGCAGCGCGGCTTCCTGCCCGCCGTCCAGCAGCGCCTGCACCTCCTGTTGAGACAGGGCATCGAGCGGCGTGGCGGGCCGGGCCGCCAGCCATTGGCGGCAGGGCTGCAGGGCGGCCTTGACCTGTTCCCACTGCGCGGCGGTGATCTCCTGCAGGTCTTCGCCCAGCACGGGCTGCACGGCCTGCTCGCGCAGCGCCTGCAGCGCGCCGGCCCATGCGGGGTTGACGCCCTGGGCCAGCGGCAGCGCGCGATCGGCCGCCACGGCGGCCAGCGGCAGCGCGGCAATGGCCTGGGCGCCGCTGTCCAGCACTTCGCGGCCCAGGGCGGCATAGCCCTCCACGGAGGGGTTGAGCGGGTCCTGCGCGCGCGTGTCGAAGGCGGCCAGGCGTGTGCGTGCGAAGAAGTCGTCCACCTTGGCCTGCACCGCGTCCACGGCGCGGGCGGCGGCCAGGGCCTTGTCGCGCTCGGCAATGCCGCAGCCCAGGGCCTCGGCGCCCGCATGCCAGTCGCGCAGTGCGCGCAGGTCCGCATAGAAAGCCTCTGCCTGCTGGCGCGCGATGCCGGCCACGCCGTCGGCGCCGGCAGTGGTGCCGTAGGCCTTGCCAATGCGTTCGATCAGCTCGGCCAGTGCCTTGTCGCCCTCGGCCGTGGCGGGGCTGACGATGCCATCGCCATTGAAGCGCATGGCCGCCAGGGAGGCCAGGCGCTCGCGCACCTGGCCCAGACTCAGCGCGGCGCCGCCGGCCTGACCGGACAGGGCCAGCATGCGCTCGGCCTCGGCATGCAGCAAGGCGCCCTGCTCGCTGTCGCGCTCCAGGCTGGACAGTTGCAGGACGTCGCCGCCATCGGCCAGCACCTGGGGGTCACGCACGCGCGCCACGGCCCATTGGCAGGCGGCGATCAGTTCGGGCGGGCGGATGCGGCCGTCCTTGTCTTCGTCGATCAGGTCCAGCGTGTCGCTGTCGAACTCGATGCCGCGCGTGGGGCAGGCCAGGGCCACCCACAGCTTCTGGTCCAGCTCGCCGATGTGCGCAATGTCCTGCCCGGTGCGGATGACCACCTGGTCCACTCCACCGGCGCGAAAAAACTCCCAAGCATGTTGCTGCTGCATGAAATACCCAACGGCCGCTCTGGCCAACGTTCGAAAAACGGAAAAAGGGCCGCAGTTTAAAAGTCATTCGGCCTGGTCAATTGAAGACATTTGTCAACGACGGGCGTCAGTGCAGGCTGTCAGGGCTATTGCTTTGTGCAAAAATAAAAGCACTGAATAGATACTTTATTGCCTTCATGCCCTCCAACTCCACCGCGTCGGCCCCTCAACAAGGCCGGGACAAGCTGCACCTGCAGCTGGCGCGGCTGTTCCGCAGCAAGGTGTCCACGGGCGCCTGGCCCGTAGGCAGCGCCATTCCCACGGTGCAGGAGCTGCAGGCGCTGCATGGCGTGTCGCGCACCACGGTGCGCATGGCGCTGGGCGCCCTGGTGGCAGAGGGCCTGCTGCTCACGCGCAAGCGCGGCGGCACGCGGGTGATTGCGGCGCCCTACAAGCCGCCGTCCTTTCTGCTGCCCACCAGCTGGAAGGAGCTGGTGGCCTTTGGCGCCCACATCGGCCAGATCACCCTGCACACCGGGCGGGACTGCCTGCCGCCGATTCCCGAAGGCTTCCCCGACGTGGGCCGCATGGCCCCCGCCTACGTGCACCTGCTGCGCGTGTACGACCATGACGCGGCGCGGTTTTGCCTGTCGCAGCTGTACCTGGAGCAGGAACTGTTCCCCGAGATCGAGGCCCAGCTGCAGCGCAGCTCCCTGGCCGTGGCCCTGAGCAGCGACCCCTCGCGCATTGCCGTGGCGCGCCAGCACCTGAGCGTGGCGCCGGCCGACGAACTGGCCGCCGAGCACCTGGGCGTGGCCCTGGGCACGCCGCTGATGCAGGCGCTGCGCTGGGCCTGCAATGCCGACGGGCTGCTGATCTACTGGGCGCGGGTGCGCTTTCTCAGCGAGTACGTGCATATGGAAATGGATCTCCTGAAATGAACCCCACCCCCTCCACCCCGGCCAGCCGCCCGCATGCGGGCCGCGTGGCCTGGATCACCGGCTCGACCAGCGGCATCGGCCTGGCCGTGGCGCGCCATCTGGCCAGCGAGGGCGCGGCCATCGCGCTGCATGGCCAGGCCGCCGCTTCTGCCGAGACCGATGCGCTGGTGCGCGAAATCGCCCAAACGCATGGCGTGCCGGTGCGCCACTACGGGCTGGACCTGCGCGACGGCAGCGCCATCGCCCCGCTGGCGCAGCGCATTGCGGCCGAGATGGGCGCCATCGACATCCTGGTCAACAACGCAGGCATGCAGCATGTGAGCCCGCTGCTCGAATTCCCGGCCGGCAAGTGGGACGAGCTGCTGGCCGTCAACCTGTCGGCGCCCTTCCACGCCATCCAGGCCTGCGCGCCGCAGATGCTGGAGCGCGGCTGGGGCCGCATCATCAATATCGCCTCGGTCAGCGGGCTGGTGGGCGTGGCGCGCAAGCCGGCCTATGTGGCCAGCAAGCACGGGCTGATCGGCCTGACCAAGTCGGTGGCGCTGGAGTTCGCCACCACGCCCGTGACCTGCAACGCCATCTGCCCGGGCTGGGTGCTGACGCCGCTGGTGCAACGGCAGATCGATGCGCTGGCCGCGCGCGAGGGGCTGGATGCCGACGCGGCGGCCCGCCAGCTGCTGGGCGCCAAGCAGCCCTCCCAGGCCTTCGTGACCGTGGAGCAGGTGGCGGCGCTGGCCGGTTTCCTGGCCAGCGAGCAGGCCGCCCAGGTGCGCGGCGCACACTGGAACATGGACGGCGGCTTTGCCGCCGCCTGACCTCGCCACGCCTCGCCCTGCCCCGCCAAACCCCTTTTCATACCAACGACAGACAAACCCAACCAGGAGAGACAGATGTCCTTGAACGAAACCCATGACGCAGGCCTGCGCAGCTGGGTGGCCTCGGCCAACACCGGCGCCAGCGACTTCCCCATCCAGAACCTGCCGTTTGCGGTGTTCCGCCGCGCAGGCAGCCAGGAGGCCTGGCGCGGCGGCGTGGCCATCGGCGACCAGGTGCTGGACTTGGCGCGCGCCAGCGCCCTCAAGGCCCTGGGCGATGCCGTGCAGCCGCAGCTGGAGGCCGCTTCGCAACAGCACCTGAACGGCTTCATGGCCATGGGACCGGCCGCCTGGTCGGCCCTGCGTCTGGCGCTGTCGCGCGCGCTGCGCGAAGGCGCTGCCGCACAGGCGGCACTGCAGGATTGCCTGGTGGCCCAGTCCGACGTGGAATACACGGTGCCGGCCCAGGTCGGCGACTACACGGACTTCTACACCTCGGTGCACCACGCCACCAACGTCGGCAAGCTGTTCCGCCCGGACAACCCGCTGATGGAGAACTACAAGTGGGTGCCGATTGGCTACCACGGCCGCGCCTCCAGCCTGCGCGTGTCGGGCGTGGACTTCCGCCGCCCCATGGGCCAGCTGAAGGCGCCCGACGCCGCCGCGCCCGCACTCAAGCCCTGCGCACGCCTGGACTATGAGCTGGAGATGGGCATCTACACCGGCGCCGGCAACGCCTGGGGCGAGGCGATTTCCATGGACGAGGCCGAACACCACATCTTCGGCCTGTGCCTGCTCAACGACTGGTCGGCGCGCGACATCCAGGCCTGGGAATACCAGCCGCTGGGCCCCTTCCTGTCGAAGAACTTCGCCACCACGGTCTCGCCCTGGATCGTGACGCTGGAGGCGCTGGAGCCCTATCGCACGGCGTTCACGCGGCCCGCCGCAGATCCCCAGCCCCTGCCCTACCTCAGCTCGCCCGCCAATTCCGAGCGCGGCGCGTTCGACGTGCAGCTGAGCGTGGCGCTGGAGACCGGCCGCATGCGCGCCGAAGGCCAGGCCGCCCAGCAGATCACCCACACCAGCTACCGCCACGCCTACTGGACCATGGCCCAGCTGGTGGCCCACCACAGCGTCAACGGCTGCGACCTGCAGCCCGGTGACCTGCTGGGCACGGGCACGCTGTCCGGCCCCACCTCCAGCGAGGCCGGCGCTCTGCTGGAGCTGACCGAAGGCGGCAAGAAGCCCGTGGCGCTGGCCAATGGCGAGAGCCGCACCTTCCTGCAGGATGGCGATGCCGTGATCCTGCGCGGCTGGTGCGAGAAGCCGGGCGCCGCGCGCATCGGCTTCGGCGAGTGCCGCGCCACGGTGCTGCCAGCGCGCCAGGGCTGACAGCAGCCTCCAATCGATCGGGCGCGATGGATTCGCCCGATCGATAGCCACGAATGTCGTGATTCCGACAGCCACGAGTGCATGACACAATTGCTGACATGCCCGCCCCATCGGAAGAAGCCCTCTCAGCACCTCCCGCCACCATCGACTTCGGAAGGCAGGCGGCCCCTGCACGGCAGGAGCCCGCCTTTGCCGAGCCCGGCACCGCCAAGAGCCCCAGCAAGCTGCCGCCCTCGATCGCCAGCGCCTTCGCCGCCGCAGCCTATGCGCTGCAGCACGGCGATGACGGCCCGGCCGCCGACGAACGGGCGGCCCCCGGCGCAAGTTCCGGCACGAATTCCGGCACGACCAGCTTCACCGGTGGCCAGGGTGCAGGCCTGATGCCCGGCCTGTACGCCAGCCTGATTGGCGAGCCCTCGCGCGACTACTACCTGCGGCTGTTCGAGCGCTTCGACGCGCTGGGCAAGCCCCTGCCCACCTGGAACCTGGCCGCAGGCCTGTTCACCCTGCCCTGGTGCGGGCTGCGCGGGCTGTGGCAAGAGGGCGGCCTCTACGCGCTGGCCGCCGGCGGCACGGGCCTGGTCTGGGGCCTGCTGCTGCGCCCCGCGCTGGGCCTGCCCCCGGCCATTGCCCACGGCATCGATGCCACGCTGGTGCTGATGGCGATTGCCATTCCCGGCCTGGGCGCCAATGCCCTGTACTGGCACCATGTGCGCCGCCTCACACTGCAAGCCATTGGCGAGGCTCCCAACATGGCCGCAGCGCACGAACGCCTGGCCCGCCGCGCGGCCACGCCCCTACGCAAGCGCCTGGCCGTGGCGGCCGGTGCGGTGCTTGCCGCCGCTGCCGGTGCAGGCATCTGGGCGCTGTCGGGCATGCCACATTTCATGGCGGCACAGACCGAGGTGATTCCGTCCGAAGCCATGCCGGCCGCTGCACCAGTTTCGCCAGCTGCACCAGCCGTGGCGCCAACGCCCGCCGCAGCCGTAGCTGCCGTTGAAACGCCAAGGACGGAACCGGCGCCCACACCCGCCCCCACTCCCGCCCCCATACCCCAGCCGCAAGAGCCAGTCGCCCAGGCCGAGGCGCGCCCTGATCCGCAAGCGCCCTTGCCCGTTGCCGGCAGCACCGTCTCCGGCACGGTCGAACCCATGCCCGTAGTAGCAGCTGCCGGCGCTGCGGGTGCCGTCGCGGCCACTGCAGCGGCAGCCATTCCCGTCAAGGCCGCGTTGGTGCCAGCCAAAGCGCCTGCGCCTGCACCAGCGTCCGTACACACAGCCACTCCAGCGCCCGCCAAGCCCTCCAAGGTGGCGGCTGAAACCAAACCAGCCAAGCCTGCCAAGCCTGCCGAACCCGTCGCAAAGGCCCCGGCACCTGCCAAGCCTGCCTCGGCGGCTCTGGAGCCGGGCAACTACTACATCAACATCGGCGTGTTCTCTGAAGCCGCCAATGCCGGGCGCGTGGTGGAGCGGCTGGAGAAAGCCAAGCTGCCCACGCTCAGCCAGACCCTGCACAGCAACAAGGGCAATATCGTGCGCGTGCGCTCGGGCCCCTTTGCCAAGCAGCGCAGCGCCGATCAGGCGGCGGCCAGGATACGCGCCATGGGCCTGGAGGCCACGGTCTTCCACCACGCCCCCGCGGAAGGCCGCAGCGCGCGGCGGTGATGCCCTGGCAGCACCTTGGCAATGCCTTCGTGATGCCTTTGCTGCCGCCTGTTACTTCCGCATGCCAATGGCACCGCCCGAGCCCGGCTAAGGTATGCGGCGTTGTCCGAGGCGATGCGCCAGCGCCCGCCCTGATACTGCGCAGCACACACCCCCTGAATTGAGGAGACAGACCATGCCGACGATCACCACCCCAGCCCTGCACCGCCGCCTTGCCGCCCTGGCCCTGCTGGGCGCCACCACTCTGGTTGCGGGTTGCGCCGGCATGGGCAATCCTTTTGGCGGCAGCAGCGGCGGCGCGGCGCAACCGGCCCCGCGCCCCGTGCAGGTCTGCAATGCGGCATCGGCGCAGTCCTTCGTGGGCAAGAGCAATACCTCGGCCACGCTGGAGGCCGCCCGCAAGCAGTCGGGCGCTTACATGGCCCGCGTGCTGCGCGAAGGCCAGCCAACGACGATGGAGTTCAATCAGGAACGCCTGAACCTGGTGGTCGACGGCACAGGCCGCATCGTGGCCGTGCGCTGCGGCTGATCGCCGACCGATTGCGCGGTGGCGCTGGACGAAAAAAGGACGCCGAGGCGTCCTTTTTCAATGGTCGTTGGCCCGCTCACTCCGCCAGGAACAGCTCCTGCAGGTCGCTGAGGAAGTCAAAGCCCCGCTCCGTAGGCACCACCCGGCCCAGGTCGCGCGTGATCAGGCCCTTGGCCTGTGCTGCATCCAGCCCCTTGGCGATGGACGACAGCGGCAGGCCCGTGCGCTCCATGAAGTCCTGCAGCGCAAAGCCTTCGCGCAGGCGCAGCGCGTTGAGCATGTACTCGAAGGGCAGGTCGGCGCGGCGCACCTCGCCGTCCTGCGCCAGTGGCGCGCCGGCCAGGGCCTGGTCCATGTAGCGCGCGGGATCGCGAAAGCGCACCTGGCGCACGATGCGGTGCGCAAAGCTGAGCTTGCTGTGCGCCCCCGCGCCTATGCCCAGGTAGTCGCCGAACTGCCAGTAGTTGCGGTTGTGCCAGCACTGGTGGCCCTCGCGCGCATAGGCCGATATCTCGTAGCGCTGCATGCCTGCGGCAGCGGTGCGCGCGGTGATGCGGTCCAGCATGTCGTAGGCCAGGTCGTCCTCGGGGATGGCTGGCGGAAACTTGGCGAAATACGTATTGGGCTCGATGGTCAGGTGATAGACCGACAGGTGCGGCGGCGCGAAGGACATGGCCACGTCCAGGTCCCGCGCCAGGTCCAGTTCGGTCTGGCCGGGCAGCGCGTACATCAGGTCGATGTTGAAGGTCTCGAAGCTGTCGGCCGCCTCGCGCACGGCCGCACGCGCCTGGGCGCCGTCGTGCACGCGGCCCACGGCCTGTAGCAGGCGGTCGTCAAAGCTCTGCACGCCAATGGACAGCCGCGTGACACCGGCCGCGCGGAAGGCGCGGAAGCGGTCGGTCTCGAAGGTGCCGGGGTTGGCCTCCATGGTGATCTCGCAGTCGGCCTCCATGCGCAGGCGCGCGCGGATGGCGGCCAGCAGCCGGTCGATGGACTCGGGCGCGAACAGGCTGGGCGTGCCGCCGCCGATGAAGATGCTGTGCACGGTGCGGCCCCAGATCAGCGGCAGCGCGCTCTCCAGGTCGGCGACCAGGGCGTCGACGTAGCGGTCTTCCGGCAGCTCGGGGCCGTCGCGGCCGTGCTCGTGCGAGTTGAAGTCGCAGTACGGGCACTTGCGAATGCACCAGGGCAGGTGCACATACAGCGACAGCGGCGGCAGGCTGCCCAGCTGCAGCGTGCCGGGGCGCATGTAGTGCTGGATGTCGCGCTGCACGGCGGCCTGGGCGCCGGAGGCCGCATCCTGGGGCTGGATGGGAATCATCGCACCCAGCGCTCGCGCACGAGTTCGATCATCTGCAGCGTGGCGCGGCCGCGGTGGCTGTGCGCGTGCTTCACGGCCGGGTCCATCTCGGCGAAGGTCTGGCCCAGCTCGGGGATGTACATCACGGGGTCGAAGCCGAAGCCCTGCGTGCCACGGCGCTCGGTGGTGATCTCGCCCTGCACACGGCCCATGGCGATCAGCGGTTCGGGATCCTTTGCGCTGCGCACGCCCACCAGGGTGCTGACCATGGCGGCGCGGCGGTCGGCCACGCCCTGCATCTGCTCCAGCAGCGCGCGCACGTTGTTGTCGTCGCTTTTCTCGTAGCCGAACTGCGTGCAGTAGTAGGCCGTATCCACGCCCGGCAGCCCGCCGAAGTGCGAGACGCACATGCCGGCGTCGTCGGCAATGGCGGGCAGGCCCGTGCGCTCGGCCGCGAAGCGGGCCTTGGCCAGCGCGTTCTCCACAAAGGTGCAATGCGGCTCGGGCGCCTCGCCCTCGAACAGGTCGCCCTGGCGGATCAGCTCCACCCCCAGCGGGGCGAACATGGCTTGCAGCTCGGCGAGCTTGCCGCGGTTGTTGGAGGCCAACACAATCTTCATCGTAGAAATCCAGTCGGGCGCCCGTGCGCCCTTTGTCGTCAATAGGTTCGGTAGTCCATGCGCGCCAACGGCACCGCTGCCGCGGGCCGGCAGCGGCGGTCAGCGCTTGAACTGGCGCTCGGCCGAGCGGCGTATCGCTTCGTTGATCTCGGCGATGGAGCGCTCGATGGCCGCGTCGTCGAGCTCATCTTCCAGGTCTTCGATTGCCCCGCCCTGGATCGTGGATTCAAACGCGTCGTTCTCGATGTCCTGGGTGGAGATGCCCATGGTGGACTCGAAGGCGTCTGGCGTCTCCCACTCCATGGCAATGGCCGTGACGTTGTCGCTGGCATCGCCCGCATTGCGCAGCGCCGTATCGACCAGCTGGGGAATGGCCTGGGACACGGTGCGGCCGTGCAGGGTGCGCAGCAGGTGCCCTTCGTCCACGCTGCCCCACAGACCGTCGGAGCACAGCAGCAGCTTGTCGCCCTGCTCCAGCCGGCGCGGCTCGGTCACGTCGTAGATGGGCTTGGACGGAGAGCCCAGGCAGGTGAACAGCACGTTGCGGCTCGATGTCTTGAGCTGGGCCGCGATCTCGCCCATCTCCAGATAGGAGTGATCGCGCGTGCGCACCAGCAGCTCGCCGCCGCGCACCAGGTACAGGCGCGAGTCGCCGCAATGGATCCAGGTGATCTTGCCCTTCTGGATGACGGCGGCGACCAGCGTGGTGCGCGGCGTGTCGATCATTCCCTTGGCGCTGGCATAGCGCAGGATCTGCCGGTGCGCGTGCAGCAGCGCATCGACCAGAAAGCCCTGCGGATCTTCGAGCAGCGGCTTGGCCTGGCGCTGGAAATGCACGGACATCACCTGCAGCGCCAGCTGCGCGGCGACCTCGCCTTCGGGATGGCCGCCCATGCCGTCGGCCAGCACGAAGAGCACGGCTTCCCGCGTGTAGCAGTAACCCATGCGGTCTTCATTGAGCGCACGGCCGCCGCGGCGGCTCAGCTGGAATACCGAAAACCTCATGGCTTGCGCTCCTGGCCCACGGCTGGCAGGCCCGCTGCGCCGCTGATCTTTTGCATGTTCTTCTTGGCGTCGGTCACCAGCGTGTCCAGCTGCAGGCGCATGCGCTCGGAGACGCTGAGCTTGGTGTAGCGGCGCTCGCCTTCGCGGCTCAATTCCTTTTGCAGCGCAAACACCGACTGCGGACGCGATCCCGGGTCCACGGCCATGCACCACTCGACCACCTCGATGAGGTTGTCCGAATACACGCCGCGCAGCTTGGTCAGCGCCAGCGTGAGCCGGTCCTTGTCCTGGCGCTGCGGCGCCTCGTTGGGCGGAAATCCCTGCATGCAGGCATAGATGCAGGCGCCGATGGCGTAGATGTCGGTCCAGGGCCCCAGCGATGCGTCGCGGCGGTACATCTCGGGCGCGGCAAAGCCCGGCGTGTACATGGGGCGGATGAAGTTGCCTTCCTTGGACAGCACCTCGCGCGCCGCGCCGAAGTCGATCATCACGGCACGGTCGTCATTGGTGATGAAGATGTTGGCCGGCTTGATGTCCAGGTGCAGCATCTTGTGCTGGTGCACGATGCGCAGGCCGCGCAGCACCTCGTCGAACAGCGAGCGAATGGTCGATTCGCGGAACACCTTCTCGGCCTTGAGCTCGCGCGCGGTGACGACGAAGTCCTGCAGGGTGGCACCCTCCAGGTAGTTCATCACCATGTAGACGGTTTCGTTCTCGCGAAAGAAATTGAGCACGCTGACCACGGAAGCGTGCGAGATCTGCGCCAGTGAACGCCCTTCCTCGAAGAAGCTCTTGAGGCCCAGGCGGTACAGCGAAAGTTTTTCGGGCGCCACGGCGGGCTGCAGCTCTCCGGGGGCACGGGTGGCCAGCGAGGCGGGCAGGTATTCCTTGATCGCGACCTGCTTGCCCTCTGCATCCAAGGCCAGGTAAACGACGCCGAAACCGCCGGAAGCAAGCCTGCGCACCACCCGATAGCCGCCGATCGTGCTGCCTGGCGGCAATGGCGCCGGCTTGATCTTGGAAGACATTTTTCTCCGGTGAGTCTCAGGGATGGGGCGAAACCCGGATAATCGGGCAATTGCAAGCATCCATCAAAAGTCCAATGCCAGTTTACAGCATGACCGGATACGCCAGTGCCCAGCACGGCGCGTCCGAAGAAGATGGTGGAGCGTCGGGCCGCAACAGCCGGCTCGGTCTGGAGATCCGCTCGGTCAACAGCCGCTTCCTGGATCTTTCGTTCCGCCTGCCCGACGAACTGCGCGCGCATGAGCCAGCCTTGCGGGCCCTTTTGACCGCCCGCCTCAAGCGCGGCAAGGTCGAGGTGCGCGCCGCCATCGACAACGACGACGGCAACTCCCTGCCCGACCCCTCCACCGCCATGCTGCAGCGCCTGGCCATGCTCCAGGACACTGTCCAGTCCTGGCTGCCCGACGCCCGCAGCCTGTCCGTCTCCGACGCCCTGCGCCTGGCCAGCGGCAGCGGCAACTCGGCCGTTGACTGGAGCAGCGTGCTGCCCACGCTGGCAGAGCAGGCCCTGACCGAACTGCTGGAGGCCCGCGCCCGCGAAGGCAAGCGCCTGGCCACCATGCTGCTGGACCGCATCGCG
The DNA here is from genome assembly GCF_050907895.1 of Delftia sp. 11MD. NCBI lineage: Bacteria > Pseudomonadati > Pseudomonadota > Betaproteobacteria > Burkholderiales > Comamonadaceae > Delftia > Delftia sp. 11MD. Next base: position 5,108,691 of record NZ_CP194333.1, read on the forward strand.
CAGCTGCGCAAGCTCGCGGCAGATGCCACGCCCCTGGTGCCCCAGCTCGTGGAGCAGCAGCGCCTGCGCTTCATGGAGCGCTGGAAGGAAGCGATGGCCCTGGCCGAAGGCGCCGTGGCGCCCGAAGCCGCCCAGGACCGCGCCCTGACCGAGGCCACGGCCTTTGCCATCCGCATCGACGTGGCCGAGGAAGTCACCCGCCTGGACTCGCACCTGGACGAGATCCAGAGCCTGCTCAAGAAGGGCGGCGAGATCGGCAAGCGCCTGGATTTCCTGATCCAGGAACTGCACCGCGAAGCCAATACGCTGGGCTCCAAGTCCGCCACGCTGGAGCTGACCCGCATCAGCGTGGACATGAAGGTGCTGATCGAGCAGATGCGCGAGCAGGTGCAGAACATCGAATAAGCCCATCACAGATCCCCATGCGTAACCAAACTGCGCACAAATCCATGGATTACCCCGGAAACCTCTTTGTCGTCTCGGCCCCCAGCGGGGCCGGCAAGTCCAGCCTGGTGCGCGCGCTGCGCGAGTTCGATGCGCGCGTCTCCCCTTCCGTCTCCCACACCACGCGCGCGCCGCGTGGCCAGGAAAAGCACGGCCGCGAGTACTACTTCGTCTCCGACCAGGAGTTCGACGCCATGGTGTCGAACAACGCCTTCGTCGAATGGGCGAACGTGCACAGCCGCCGCTACGGCACGGCCAAGAAGGCGCTGGAAGAGCGCATCCAGGTCGGCACCGACGTGCTGCTGGAGATCGACTACCAGGGCGCACTGCAGGTCAAGCAAGCGTTTCCGAACGCCGTGCTGATCTTCATCCTGCCCCCCAGCTGGGACGAGCTGCGTGCCCGCCTGGAAAACCGGGGCGAGGACGCGCCCGAGGTGATCGAGCTGCGCCTGAAGAACGCGGCCGAGGAGATGGCCCAGGTGGCGAAATTCGACTTCGTTATAATCAACGAATTGTTCGAGAGCGCACTGTTTGATCTCAAGACGATCATCCACGCCCAGCGCCTCAAGTATGCGGCTCAGCGCAGCCGCCGCGCAGAGACCTTCGAGTCTCTCAATATTTCTGAACCCAACTGACGTTTCCCGGAGATCCTGATGGCACGCATCACTGTTGAAGACTGCCTGGAGCAGATCCCTAACCGCTTCCAGCTCGTGTTGGCCGCCACTTACCGCGCACGCATGCTGAGCCAGGGTCACACCCCCAAGATCGAAACCAAGAACAAGCCCGGCGTCACCGCGCTGCGCGAGATCGCCGAAGGCAAGGTCGGCATCGAGATGCTGAAGAAGGTTCCGGGCTGATTTGCTGCAAAGCAACACAATGGCCCCACAAAGAGCACCGCACAGCGGTGCTTTTTTTACATGAAGCCTGCACAAACCAGCATGCACGCTACATTTAAGTCATGAAAGCGGCCTTGACTTCGTTCACAGCCCCCTCTGATCCCGTACCGCTACCCCGGCCCGAGCGCATGTCTGCAGAGCAGGCAACCGCCGTGTCGGCCAATGCCTTTGCCGGACTGATGGAGCACCTGGGATACCTGGATGCCACCAGCATCGAGCAGGTGCGCGAAGCCTATGCCTTCGCCGACCAGGCCCACAGCGACCAGTGGCGCAGCAGCGGCGAACCCTATATCACCCATCCCATCGCGGTCACGGCGCTGTGCGCGAGCTGGAAGCTCGACGCCCCGGCCCTGATGGCCGCGCTGCTGCACGATGCGATGGAAGACTGCGGCGTCACCAAGGCCGATCTCGCCCAGCGCTTCGGCCAGGACGTGGCCGAGCTGGTCGACGGCCTCACGAAGCTGGACAAGCTGCAGTTCAACACGCGCGAAGAGAACCAGGCGGAATCCTTCCGCAAGATGCTGCTGGCCATGGCGCGCGATGTGCGCGTGATCCTGATCAAGCTGGCCGACCGCACCCACAACATGCGCACCATGGGCGACATGCCGCGCAGCAAGTGGGGCCGCATCTCCTCGGAAACGCTGGAGATCTACGCACCCATCGCCCACCGCCTGGGGCTGAACCAGACCTACCGCGAGCTGCAGGACCTAGCCTTCCGCCACCTGCATCCCTGGCGCTACGCCACGCTGGAAAAAGCCATCGCCCGCTCGCGCAAGCGACGCCGCGACCTGGTCCAGCGCGTGCAGGACGAGGTCAATGCCGAGTTCGCCGGCGCGGGGCTGCAGGCCCGCCTTGCCGGCCGCGAAAGCACGCTGTATTCGCTCTATCTGCGCATGGAGAAGAACCAGCTGAGCTTTGCCAAGGTGACGGACATCTACGGCTTTCGCATCATCTTGCCGCGTGTGATCGATTGCTACACGGCGCTGGGCGTGCTGCACCAGATGTACAAGCCCATGCCGGGCCGCTTCAAGGACTACATCGCCATTGCCAAGAACAATGGCTACCAGTCGCTGCACACCACGCTGGTGGGTCCCTCGGGCGTGAACATCGAGTTCCAGATCCGCACCGAGGAAATGCACATCGTCGCCGAGGCCGGCGTGGCCGCCCATTGGCTCTACAAGGCCCAGCCCGGCCACGATTCCGAGCAGCTGGGCACGCAGTGGCTCCAATCGCTGCTGGACATCCAGAACGAGACGCGCGATGCCGCCGAGTTCTGGGACCACGTCAAGGTGGACCTGTTCCCCGACGCCGTCTACGTGTTCACGCCCAAGAGCGAGATCATGGCCATGCCGCGCGGCGCCACCGTGGTGGACTTCGCCTATGCGATCCACAGCAAGGTCGGCAACCACATGACCGCCGCGCGCATCAACAACGAGGAAGTGCCGCTGCGCACCGAACTCAAGAGTGGCGACGTGGTGCAGATCGTCACCTCCGAAGACGCCACGCCCAACCCGGCCTGGCTGGGCTTCGTCAAGACCGGCCGCGCGCGCTCCAAGATCCGCCATTACCTGAAGTCGGCCGCGCAAAGCGAATCGGCACGCCTGGGCGAGAACCTGCTGGCCCAGGCCATGCGCGCCGAAGGCATGGACGCCGTGCCGCCGGCCGATGAAGCCAACCAGGCGCTGTGGGACGAAGTGCTGCGCATGGCAGGCAGCCGCAGCCGCGCCGACCTGATGGTGGACATCGGCATGGGCCGGCGCATTGCATCGCTGGTGGCCTCGCGCCTGACGGCGCTGATGGCGCGCCACGGCCACCGGCCCGACGCCCTGCTGCTCACGCGCGAACGCTTCAATGCCAGCAACCGGCCCTTCCAGGGCGCCGTGCTGCTGGACGGCTCCAACCAGGGCTCCATCCACTACGCGCAGTGCTGCCGGCCCGTGCCGGGCGACGCCATCGTGGGCTATCTGGGCAGCGGCGAAGGCCTGATCGTGCACCACGCGCAATGCAAGATCGCACAGCGCCTGCAGGAAAAGGACAGCGACCGCTTCATCGTCGTGGAATGGGCAGATGACATCGATGCCGCGCGCCTTTTCGAGGCCCGCATCGTCGTCACCGTCAACAACGGCAAGGGCGTGCTCGCCCGCGTGGCAGCCGAGCTGGCCGGCGCCGAAGTGGACATCCTGCGCGTGGACATGGCCGACGAGGCCGCCATGAGCACCACGGACCTGTGCTTCGTGATCTCGGTGCACGACAACCAGCAGGTGGAGTCCGCGCTGCGCAACCTGCGCCGCGTGCATTCGGTGGTGCGCGCATCGCGCGTCATTCCCTGACCCCGGCCCTGCGGGCCGATCTCGTCTCTACAGGCCCTGCACCAGTTGCTGAAGCAGCTGGCCGCAGTCGTGTTCGAACTTGCAGGCCAGCAGATCTTCGGCCCGCATGCGGCCCTGGTTGACCGCCACCACCGGCTTGCCCTGGGCCACGGCCTCGTGCACGAAGCGCAGGCCCGAATACACCATCAGCGACGAGCCCACGACCAGCAGGCCCTGCGCATGCCCGAGCGCGGCCCGCACCGCCGCCACTCGCTCGCGCGGCACGCCCTCGCCGTAGAACACCACATCGGGCTTGAGCACGCCACCGCAGTGCGGGCAGGCCGGCACGTCGAAGCGGCTGAAGTCGCGCCCCTCCAGGTCGGCATCGCCGTCGGGCGCGGCCTGGGCGCTCAGGCCGGCCCAGCCGGGGTTGCGCTGCAGCAGCATGGCCTGCAGCGAGGCGCGCTCCATGCCGGCGCCACAACCCATGCAGCGCACGGCGGCAATGCGGCCGTGCAGGTCGATGACACCCTCGCTGCCTGCCGCCGTATGCAGGCCATCCACGTTCTGGGTGACCAGGCCGGCCATCCATCCGCGCTGCTGCAGCAGCGCCAGCGCCTCATGGGCCGGGCCGGGCCGGGCCTGTGCCATCACGGGCCAGCCCAGCAGGCTGCGCGCCCAATAGCGCTGGCGCGTGGCATGGCTGCCCATGAAGGCCTGCAGCGTCACGGGCTGGGGCCGCTTCCACTGCCCCGCCGCATCGCGGTAGTCCGGAATGCCCGAGCCTGTGCTGCAACCTGCGCCCGTCAGCACCAGCCAGCGCTGACCAGGGCGCAGCAGGGCACGCAGCGCCTGCGCGGCATCCTGCACAGGCGGGGAAAGGGAGGGCGATGGTGCAGCAGTCATGGGAGCACAGCATAGCGATCCATGGATGGCTTGGTGCGGAAACACCGTGTTGCATTCAGCGCCAGGGCGCAGCGGAGACAATGGCTGCATGCCCCACGCACATGCCACCGCCCCCGTCCCCAGCAACGCCAACGGCCCCCACAGGCTGACCCGCGCCGGACTGGCCACCGCCCTGACTGCCGCTCTGCTGGCCGGCTGCGCCTCCCGACCTGCGCCCACGCCGGTGCCAGCGCCAGCTTCCGCTGCGGCAAACTCCACGGCTGCGGCCGCCCCTGCCGCCCCTGCCGCAGCGGCACAGGCCGGCCCGGCCGCAGCGCCTGCTGTCGAGGCAAGCGGTGCGCAAGAGGCGTCCCAGCAGGCCGAGGCCGCCAGCTTCGAGGCCTGGAAGCGGGACTTTGCGCGCAAGGCGCTGGAGGCCGGCATCTCCGCCAAGACCGTGAGCAGCGCGCTGGAGCCGGCCCGGCTGCAGCGGCGCGCGGTGCAGCTGGACCGCTCGCAGCCCGAGTTCACGCGCACGCCCTGGCAGTACCTGGACAGCGCCGTCTCGGCCCAGCGCATTGCCCAGGGCCGTGCCAAGCTGCGCGAAGCGGCTGCACCGCTGCAGGCGGCCAGCCAGCGCCATGGCGTGCCGGCCGAGGTGATCGCCGCCATCTGGGGCATGGAAAGCAATTACGGCAGCAACTTCGGCAACTTCCCCACCGTCGATGCGCTGGCCACCCTGGCCTTCGACGGCCGGCGCGCGGCCTGGGCTCAGAAGGAGTTGCTGGCCGCCCTGCGCATCATCGACAACGGCGACATCGACGCGGCCCACATGATCGGCTCCTGGGCCGGCGCCATGGGCCATACGCAGTTCCTGCCCTCGGTCTTCCTGGCCTATGCGGTGGATGCCGATGGCGATGGCCGCCGCGACATCTGGGGCAGCCTGCCCGATGTGACGGCCTCCACGGCGAACTACCTGGCCCATTCGGGCTGGAAGACGGGCGAGCCCTGGGCCGTCGAAGTGCGCCTGCCGGCAGGCTTTGACCATGCACGCGCCGAGACCAGCGTGCGCCAGGACAGCGCGCAATGGGCGGCCGAGGGCGTGCAGGCCGTGGACGGCTCCGCCCTGCCCGCCATGGCCAATGCCAGCGTGATCGCACCGGCCGGCGCGCGTGGCCCGGCCTTCATGGTGGGCGCCAACTTCCGCACCATCCTGCGCTACAACAACTCCGTGAATTACGCGCTGGGCGTGGGCCTGCTGTCGCAGCAGCTGGCCGGCGGCCCGGGCGTGCAGGCGGCCTGGCCACGCGATCTGGCACCGCTGTCGCGCGAGCAGTTGCGCGCCTTGCAGGCCGCGCTCAACGAACGGGGATTTTCAGCCGGCACGGCCGATGGCGTGATGGGCCCGGCCACGCGCGCGGGCCTGCGCCAGTTCCAGCAAAGCCAGGGCCTGGTGGCCGACGGCTATCCCACGCTGGAGCTGCTGCAGAAACTGCAGCCCTGAACGCTCACCCGGCGGCGCTGCCCGGCTCCGGGTAGGTGACGTCCAGCACTTCCAGCGTGCGCACACCTGCGGGGGTGGGCAGGGCCACCTCGTCGCCCACACGGGCCTTGAGCAGGGCGCGCGAGACGGGTGCGATCCAGCTGACCTGCTGGCGTGCGCTGTCGGCCTCGTCGATGCCCATGATGGTGATGGTGCGCTCCTCGCCTTCGTCATCGACGTAGGTGACGGTGGCGCCGAAGTAGATCTGCTCGCTGCCGGCATGCACGGAGGGATCGACCACCTCGGCGATCTCCAGCCGCTTGGTCAGGAAGCGGATGCGCCGGTCGATCTCGCGCAGGCGCTTCTTGCCGTACAGATAGTCGCCGTTCTCGGAGCGGTCTCCATTGCTGGCCGCCCAGTGCACGATCTCCACGATGCGCGGGCGCTCGTTGTCGATCAGGTCCAGCAGCTCGCCCTTGAGCCGCGCGAAGCCCTGGGGCGTGATGTAGTTCTTGCCGCCCGGCGGCAAGGGCGGCAGGCCGACTTCATCATCGTCGTCGCCGTCGGATTCCTTGGTGAAAGCCTTGCTCATAGGGAGCCGATCTTCACACAGATCACCGCAGCAGGCGAAGACGCCGCACAAACCTCGACACCAACTGAGCACAAACGAAAAAGCCTCAGAACTTTGCAGTTCTGAGGCTTGTCGTTTTGGTGCGGCTGGCAGGAATCGAACCCACGACCCCTTGGTTCGTAGCCAAGTACTCTATCCAGCTGAGCTACAGCCGCCAAGCTTCGAATTATAGCGTGCTTTTTGAACGCCTACGGAAAACCATGAAAATATCGAAAAATAACCGTTGACCAGTGCCTGAACCATGGCCACGGCCTCCGTGCGGGCGCCTGAAACGAAAAAGCCTCAGAACTTTGCAGTTCTGAGGCTTGTCGTTTTGGTGCGGCTGGCAGGAATCGAACCCACGACCCCTTGGTTCGTAGCCAAGTACTCTATCCAGCTGAGCTACAGCCGCCAAGACAACGATTGTATATCAATTTCCGGCCTCTCCGCAAAAATTGCAACCATCGCAAACTCCGGGCCCGTGGCGCACCGCGCTGGCCTATATTGGCCGGTCGCGGATGCAGGCCCTGCCCTGCACCTGCGCGGGAGACAAACACAGCGAGCGGCCCGCCGCAGCGGCGGGAACGACAAGACATGACAGACAAGCGCGCGGCCACGCAGCCGCAACCGCCCGAGGGCGCCATGTGGGGGCAGCTGTTTCGCCGCAGCGCCCGCCCTGCCCTGAGCCTGCAGGGCCAGATCCGCGAGATGCTGGTCGATGCCATCCTCTCGGGCATCCTCGCACCCGGCGAATCCATTCCCTCCAGCCGCGAGCTGGCGCGCCACCTGGGCGTGGCACGCATCACCGTGGTGCTGGCCTACCAGCAGCTGGCCGAGGAAGCCTTTTTGCTGAGCCGCCAGCGCAAGGGCCACTTCATCCATCCCGACGTACTCAAGGGGCGCACGCCGGGCGGCGCTGCGGCCAGCAGCCCCCCTGGCGAAGGCCGCCGCACCGACTGGTCGCGGCGCCTGTGGCTGCTGCCCAGCCAGCAGCGCAGCATCGTCAAGGAAGAGGACTGGCAGCGCTACCCCTATCCCTTCCTGTACGGCCAGTTCGACAAGGAGCTGTTTCCCACGGCCGCCTGGCGCGAATGCTGCCTCAAGGCCCTGGGCGTGCTGGACATACGCCAGTGGGCGCCCGACCAGATCGCGCGCGACGACGAGATGCTGATCCAGCAGGTGCAGACCAAGATCCTGCCGCGCCGCGGCGTCTGGGCCTCGGCCGACGAGCTGATCATCACCGTGGGTGCGCAGCACGCCCTCTACATGGTGGCCGACCTGCTGATGCGCGAGGGCACGGCCGTGGGCATCGAGGAGCCCGGCTACCCCGACGCGCGCAACATCTTCAGCAGCCGCACCTCCCAGGTCATCCCGCTGCCGGTGGACGGCCAGGGCCTGCCGGTCACGCCGCTGCTGCGCCAGCTGGACTACCTCTACGTGACGCCCAGCCACCAGTGCCCCACGGGCGTGACCATGCCGCTGGCCCGGCGCGAGGCGCTGCTGGAGATGGCCGAGGCGCACGACATCATCCTCATCGAGGACGACTACGAGAGCGAGAGCAGCTTCGACGGCCAGCCCATTCCGGCGCTCAAGAGCCTGGACCGCAGCAACCGCGTGATCTACGTGGGCAGCCTGTCCAAGAGCCTGGCGCCGGGCCTGCGCGTGGGATACATAGTGGCCGCACCAGAGCTGATCCGCGAGCTGCGTGCACTGCGCCGGCTCATGATCCGCCACCCCGCCACCTTCGTGCAGCGCACGCTGGCCATGTTCATCTCCCTGGGCCACTACGAGGCCCAGCAGCGGCGTCTGGCCCAGGCGCAGAAGGAGCGGCACGCAGCCCTCACGGCCGCCATGGCCGAGCATGCGCCCGGCTGCCGCATCACGCCCGTGCGCGGCGGCGGCTCGTGCTGGGTGCAACTGCCCGACCACATTCCTGTCGATGCCCTGGCGCAGCGTGCCGCCGCGCACGGCGTGCTCATCGAGCCCGGCGATGTGTTCTTCGCCCGCCCGGGCACGCCCGGCAGCTACATGCGCATGGGCTACCAATCCATACCCGCCAACGACATCGGCCAGGGCGTGAAGGCCCTGGCCGATGCGATCCGTGAGGAGCAGCCCGAGAAGTAACGCCAGGAATGGCCGGGACCGGCCCTGCCGGTCCCGTCGCCCCTGGGTCAATACTTCTGCGGCTCGGGCCGCGCAGCCTCGGACAGCGATGTCACCACGGGCGCCACGCCGCGCTGCAGGAACTGCCGCACGGCGTAGGCCAGCAGCAAAATGCACAGGCTGGCCACGCCCAGCGCCAGCGGCGTGCGCTGCTCGGGGATGAAGGCCATGGCGATGACGATGGACAGCATGCCGAAGATGGCGAACCAGGTCAGGTACGGATAGCACCACATGCGCACCTTGAGCTGGTGGGGCGCCTCGCGCTCCAGCCGGGCGCGCAGGCGCAGCTGCGAGATGGCGATCAGGATGTAGACGAAGATCGCCACCGTGCCGTAGGAGTTGACCAGGAAGGCAAACACCTTGTCGGGCGACACATAGGACATCACCACGGCGCCGTAGCCGAACAGCGTGGCCACCAGGATGGCCCGCGTGGGCACGCCATTGCGGCTGACCTTGGCCAGCGCCTGGGGCGCGTCGCCGCGCCGCGTCAGCGCGAACAGCATGCGAGATGACGCATACAGCCCCGAGTTCAGCGCCGACAGCACGGCCGTCAGCACGATGGCATTCATGATCTGCGCGGCGGCCGGCACGCCCATGGTGTTGAGCGCGCTGACATACGGCGTGGCAATGCCGCCCGCATTCCAGGGCACCAGGCAGGCCACCAGGAAGATGGAGCCCACATAGAACACCAGCACGCGCGTGATCACCGAGTTGGTCGCCTTGGCCACGGCCTTCTGCGGCTCGGCCGTCTCGGCGGCGGCAATGGTCACGATCTCGGCGCCGAAGTAAAAGCCCGTGGCCGCCACCGCCCCGGTCAGCACCGGCACGATGCCGTTGGGCATGAAGCCGCCGTTGCCGGTGAGGTTGCCGAAGTGCATGCCCTGCGAGGCGGGCGTCAGGCCCAGCACGTAGACGCCGGCCACGAACAGGAAGACCACGATGGCCGCCACCTTGATGGAGGCGAACCAGAACTCGAACTCGCCAAAGGACTTGACCGACACCAGGTTGGTCAGCGTCAGCATCACCAGCAGCACGAGGCTGATGCTCCAGTTGGGCACATCGGGCAGCCAGTAGCGCACCAGGTCGGCTCCGGCCACGGCCTCCAGCGCCACGACGATGACCCAGAAGTACCAGTACATCCAGCCCGTCAGAAAACCTGCCAGCCGGCCCACGCCGGGGCGGTCGCGCCAGGCCTCTCGCGCAAACTCGTAGAACGAGCCTCCCCCGGGCATGGAGCAGGCCAGCTCGCCCAGCATGCGCATGACCAGGACCACGAGCAGGCCCGTGATGAGGAAGGAAAGAATCGCGGCCGGCCCGGCCGACTTGATGACGACGCCGCTGCCCACGAACAGCCCGGCGCCGATGACGCCACCGAGGGCGATCATGGTCATGTGGCGTTCCTTGAGCCCGTGCGAAAGCCCCGGTGAAGAGGCGTGCTGATTTCCGATCATGTCTTGTCTCCTGTTTTATTCAGGCGCCACGGCTGATGCTCTGTTGTGGTGGCTGCGCAGGTGCGCGCCTTGCCGTGGCGTATCCGGTGTTCCCGGTGGCACGGGGCCGCAAGGCCCCGCGCCGTCAGGCGGCCGCCACCGGCGGGCGGTCCTTGCGGAAGGCGTTCTTCACGGCGATCTTTCCGTCCTTGAAGGTGAAGACATCCACCATGCGCGCTTCCACGCGCAGGCCGTCGGCCTTGGTGCCCTTGAAGGTGCTCTCGGACACGCCACGGTCGCCCTGCACGAAGTGGTCTCCATCGAGCCAGGCCGCATCGGGAAAGGCCTGCCAGGCCATCTGGAAGCCCTCGCGCACGGCCTGGCGGCCGACGAAGCTGCGGCCCATGAGATCGGGCCCGGCCACGGCGTGGAACTCGCATTCATCGGCCATGAAGCCCATCAGGGCCTCGATGTCGTGGCGGTTCCAGGCCTCGGCGAAGCGGGCCAGGAACTGTGCGTCGGGAGGGTTGGTGTCTGCGCTCATGCTGTCTCCTTGTCTGTGGTGGGTCCCACGGCGCCGGGCCCGGGCAGGGCCGCCGCGCCGCGTCATCGAAATGTCGATGGGCCATGGTAGGTAGCAGGCACACGGACCCGTTAGAACCAGATGCCATCAATCGTTAGGTCCAGGCGCGCGCACCGGCTGCCGCTGGCTCTATCGAAAGCTGGGCTGTGGCGCTAACTGGCTCCATGGCCTGCTGGCTATGCTGATTCCATCGTCGGTGCACCGCCTTGCAGGGCTCGCCGGCATTGGCCCCATTCCACCGAATCCATAGCAAAAAGCGGCAGATCCCAAGCCGCCGCACCAGGAGACATCCGCCATGAAAGCCGAGGACATCCGCCCCAGCCACCTGCGTCCCTACGACCCTCAGTACGACCCGCTGGTGGCCGCCAACCCGGGCCACGGCACGGGCTATGCGCCCACTTACTGGGTCGGCACGGCGGGACGCCCGCCAGACGATGACGGCCCGGTCACCGGCGACATGGACGTGGACGTGGCCATCGTCGGCTCGGGCTTCACGGGCCTGGCCACGGCCCTGTTTCTGGCGCGCGAACACGGCATCCGCGCCGTGGTGCTGGACGCCAACCAGACCGCCTGGGGCTGCACCAGCCGCAACGGCGGCCAGGGGCAGAACGCCAGCGGGCGCCTGTACCGCTCGCAATGGATCGCACGCTGGGGCAAGGACGTGGCGCTCAAGCTCGACGCCGAGATCCGCGAGGGCTTCCAGACCTTCAAGGACCTGGTGGCCGAATTCCCCGAGTGCGAGCCCCAGCCCGGCGGCCACCTCTACATCGCCCACCGCGAAAAGAAACTCGACTTCCTGCGCAACGAGACCCAGATCATGCGCGAGGTCTTCGGCTACGACGCCCGCATGCTCAGCCCCGAGGAGCTGCGCCGCGACTATGTGAACGATGCCGACAGCCATGGAGCCATGCACGAGCCCGACGGCATCGGCGTGCACCCGCTCAAGCTGGCCTTCGGCTACCTGCGCAAGGCGCGAGAGCTGGGCGTCAAGGTGCACCCGGCCAGTCCGGTGCTGGGCGTCGAGACACGCAACGGCGTGCACCACCTGCGCACGCCCGGCGGCACCGTGCGGGCGCGCGCCGTGGGCTTTGCCACGGGCGGCTACACCAGCAACGCCCTGCATGGCAGCCTGCGCTCCAAGATCATGCCCATCCTCTCGAACTCGCTGGTCACGCGGCCGCTGACCGAGCAGGAGCTGGAGGCCACGGGCTTCAAGACCACCCAGGTCATCACCGACACGCGCACGCTGCGCTTTTACTACCGCCGCCTGCCCGACAACCGCGTGCAGATCGGCAGCCGCAGCGCCGTCACGGGTGCCGATGCGCCCAACCCCATCCACATGGCCAAGCTGGTGGACGGCCTGCACCGCAAGTTCCCGGCGCTCAAGGGCATCACCATCGACTACTCCTGGTGGGGCTGGGTCGATGTGAGCCACGACATGATGCCGCGCGTCTTCCAGCCCGATCCGGCCCAGAGCATCTTCTACGCCGTGGGCTATGGCGGCAACGGCGTCTCCTTCTCGGCCCACGCGGGCCGGCGCATGGCCGAGCGCATCGCGGGGCGCCAGAGCAAGACCTTCGAGCTGCCCATCTACAACTCGGAGCTGGAGTATCCGAACGTCTTCAACATGGTGCGCTCGCCCGCGTTTGCGCCGTTTCGCCGGTTGGGGCAGCGGTTCCTGTACCACTGGTACTACATGCGCGACGAAAAGCTCTGAACCCCAACCGATTGCTGCTTGGGCCGGCCTCCTGCAGGGGGCCGGCCCTTTTTTTCAGCAGCGCCGGGGGCAGCCACCTGCTACCGGTTCCGCATCCAGTCGGCCGTGTTCATGAAGCTGGCCTTGAGGCGCACGCGCAAATCCTCGGGCACGCCGGTCTCGCCCATGGCCTGGTCCATGCAGGCCACCCACTGGTCGCGTTCCAGGATGCCGATGGAAAACGGCATGTGGCGCATGCGCAGGCGCGGGTGGCCGAAGCGTTCCTGGTAATGGTCAGGGCCGCCCAGCCAGCCGCACAGGAACCAGAACAGCTTCTGGCGCGCGTCGGCCAGCGTGCTGCCGTGGGCGGCACGCAGTTCGGCATAGCCGGGCTCCAGGTCCATCAGATCGTAGAAACGGTCCACCAGGGCCTGCACCCTGGGCTCGCCGCCGATCCATTCATAGGGGGTCTGGGGCGCGTTGTTCTGGGATTCCTCTGACATGACTGAAAGCGGCTGGCGGCTGAGTGAAACCCGCGATTGTCAGGCATGTGCCATGTCCGTGCTTGCGTGCGTGCCGGCCCGCAAGAAGGCATACACGCCCAGCGCCGTCAGCACGGTGATGCCAGCCAGCACATCGAGCAAGGTGGAAAAGGCCTGGCCATACGCGGCCAGCACGGCCGATGCAGGCAGGCCGGGCAGCAGCGACAGCGCGCCGGCGAGATCACCCGTCACCAGCAACTGCGCGGCCGGGCCGGTGGCCGCCAGCGCCTGCGGCGCCAGTGGGGCAGCCAGTGCCGACAGCCGCCATGACAGCAGTGCCGCCAGGCCCGCGCCCACCAGCGCCAGCGCCATGCCCTCGCCCGCCACGCGCACCGTGCTGAAAATGCCTGTGGCCATGCCGGCGCGCTCGCTGGGCACCACGCTCACGGCCAGGCCATCCATCAAACCCCAGGGCAGCCCGATGCCCAGGCCGATCAGCAGCAGCGGAGGCGCCATCTGCGCAAAAGCCGTGCCCGGCGCGCACCCGCCCAGCCACAGCAGGCCCGCCGCGCACACCAGCAACCCCGCCAGGCACAGCAGCGCGGCCGAAACCCAGCGCGTGAGCCAGCCCGCCAGCAACGGCACGAACAGCATGGGCAGGGACAGCACAAACATCAGCTGCCCCGCCTGCAGCGGCGCCATGCCCTCCACGCCGATGAAGCGCACCGGCAGCAGCACCAGCAGCACCACGAAGGCATAGGCCGGCGCACCCGCCAGCAACTGCACGCCCACGAAACGCGGATAGCGAAACAGCGACAGGTCCAGCATGGGCTGCCCCGTGCGCTGCTGCACGCGCCGCTCCACGGCCACAAAGGCCGCCAGCGCCAGCGCGGCACCGGCCAGCGGCAGCAGCGCCGCCCCGCTGGACCAGCCCGCCTCCGGCCCCTGCAGCACGCCCCAGGTCAGCAGCGCCAGGGCTGCGGTGAACAGCAGCGCACCGGCGCGGTCCAGCCGCTGCGCCTTCGGGTTGCGCGACTGAGGCATGCAGCGCAGCCCCAGCACCAGCGCGGCCAGCGCCACGGCGGCCACGCAAAGCACCACGCCGCGCCAGCCCGCCACGCCCAGCAACCAGCCCGACAGCAACGGCCCGAAGGCTAGGCCCACGCCAAACGACGTGCCCACGCCACTGAAGGCACGCATGCGCCCCGCTCCATCGAACACCTGGGCCAGCGCCGCCGTGCCGCCCGCCAGCGCGGCCGCCGCGCCCAGGCCCTGCAGCGCACGCAGCAGGTTGAACACGACAATGGCCCCCTGCCCGCCCAGGCATGCCTGGGCCAGCGCACTGGCCAGCACCACGCCCAGCCCGGTCAGGAAAACGCGCCGCCGCCCGTGCAGATCGGCCAGCGCGCCGGCCGCCATCAGCGTGGCGCCAAAGCTCAGCATGAAGGCATTCGTCACCCAGTTGAGCGCCAGCGGCCCGCCGCCCAGCGCCTCGCGCAGCGCAGACAGGGCCACGGCCGGCCCGGTAAAGCTCAGCGGCATCGCCAGCGCTGCAAGGCAGACCGACAACAGCACCCAGACCGGGGATGCATGCGGTCGCGCTGTGCCGTGGAGCGCACCCGGTGCGCGGGAAGAAGTCAGGCAGGAGGACATGGTTGGCAAGGCTTTCGCAATTTCCCGGCCGCACATGGCCAGGCATGCATGAACGATAAAAGCGCTGCAATGCCGTGAAAATAGGCGCCAGACTCCCCACACTCCCAACCTCAGGTTGGCAATCGACATGGACAGCTTCAGCGGACTCGAATCCTTTGTGCGTGCAGCCGACCTGCTGAGCTTTGCCGAGGCCGGGCGCGCCCTGGGCATCTCGGCCTCGGCCGTCGGCAAGAACGTGGCGCGGCTGGAACAGCAACTGGGCCTGCGCCTGTTCCAGCGCACCACGCGCCAGGTGCGGCTCACACAGGAAGGCGCGCTGTTCCATGAGCGCTGCCGCCGCATCCTGGATGAACTGCACGATGCGCGCGCCACCATGCAGGCCGCCGCCGAGGCGCCGCGCGGACGGCTGCGCGTGAGCCTGCCCACCATCGGCTACCGCTTCCTGCTGCCCGTGCTGCCCGAGTTCCAGGCCCTGTACCCGGAGGTTGACCTGGACCTGGACTTCAACGACCACCTGGTGGACGTGGTCGAGGCCGGCCTGGACGTGGTCATCCGCAGCGGCGAACTGGCCGACTCGCGCCTGGTCGCGCGCCGGCTGGGGCCGTTCCGCTTCATCCTGGCCGGCTCGCCCGCCTACTTGGCGGCACGGGGCATACCGCAATCCCCCGCCGAACTGGCACAGCACAGCTGCCTGCGCTACCGCTTCCTGAGCAGCGGCAAGCTGGAGGAATGGGTGCTGCCCGGCATGCCGCCCCACCTGCCCGCCGCCCTGGTCTGCAACAACATGGAAGCCATGCTGGGCGCGGCCGTGGCGGGCATGGGGCTGGCCTATATGCCGGACTTCCTGGCGCGCGATGCACTGGGGCGTGGCGAACTGCAGCGGGTGCTGGCGGAGGACCTGACGCACACGGGGCAGTTTTCGGCGCTGTGGGCGTCGAGTCGGCAGTTGTCGCCCAAGGTGAGGGCGTTTGTGGATTTTGTGGGGGAGAGGTTGTTCAAGGAGGGCTGAGTTGTTTCTCTGCCCGCCGGAGTCGCCTTTTTTTGCCCCTGCCGGGTGGTTGTTTTTCGAGGCCGGGTCTCGGCCCGGCGGCCGACTGCCCTTTCTTGATTCGCCAAGAAAGGTCAGATCAAAGAAGGCGACCGGTACGACTCACACTCATAGGTGACACATCAGTACAAGGACATGGGTAACAGATCCAAGCTTGGCAGCTGGAGCCAACAGCAGCCAAGGAGCGATCACCATGCCCTGGAAGGAGTGCGCACCCATGGACGAGAAACTGCTCTTCATAGCCGACCATCTGCGCAGTGGCGTGCCGCTGAGCGAGCTGTGCAGGCGCTACGGCATCAGCCGCAAGACGGCCTACAAGTGGGTTGAGCGATACCGCCAACTGGGCATGGATGGATTGCAAGAGCGCAGTCGCAGGCCCCACGGGAACAATCAGGCGATCAGCTATGCACAGCGCCGGGCCATCATTGAGCTGCGCACGCAGCAAAGGTCACAGATGGGGCCCAAGAAGCTGCACGCTTTGCTCCTGCAGCGCTGGGGCCCACAGGAGACACCCAGCAAAACCACCATCTACAACGTGCTGAAGGCTGAGGGGCTTGTTTGCAGCAGGCGTGTACGCAGACGCTCGGTGCCTACGGCCCAGCCCTTGCGAACGAGCAAGCAGCCCAATGGGGTGTGGAGTGCAGACTACAAAGGCCAGTTCAAGACAGCCGATGGTCACTGGTGCTATCCATTGACCATCATGGACCACGCCAGCCGTTATTTGCTGGCCGTGCATGTCTACGACAGCCCCAACTACGAGGATGCCAAACGCAGCTTTGAACAGGTGTTTCGGCAATACGGACTGCCCGAGCGCATACGCAGTGACAACGGTCCGCCGTTCGCGACTACTGGCGTGGCGGGCCTGTCACGCCTGGCGATATGGTGGATAAGGCTGGGCATCAGCCCGGAGCGCATCGAGAGGGGCAAGCCACAGCAAAACGGTCGCCACGAGCGGATGCACCGCACGCTCAAGCATGCCCTGGGCAAAGAGCCTGCGGCGGACAAAGCGGCATTGCAGATGCAGCTCGATGCCTTTGTGGAGCACTACAACCAGCAGCGCCCGCATGAGGCCTTGCAGCAAAGCATGCCGGCCCAGCATTACAGCGACTCGACCAGGCCATACCCCTCAAAGCTACCGGAGCTGGAGTATCCGAAGCATTGGGAAAGGGTTCGGGTCAGCCACAACGGCTTGATTTACTGGCGAGCGCTGCGGATCTACATAGGCTACCTGCTGGCGGGGCAGTGGATCGGGATGCAGGAGGTGGCCGCTGGGCAGTGGGATGTGTATCTGGGGCCGGTGCGACTGGGCTGCTTCAACGAAGAGGATGTGCGAGGACCCCAGAACGACTATGTGAGCTTGAAGTGTTACCCATGTCTGTGAGCTGAGTTGTTACCCATGTCCTTGACACGTACAACCCGAATGTCCGCGACCCTCCGCTTCGCTGCGGGCAACCTGCGTCGTGGCAGTTGCGGGGTTCGCCGTGAAACTCTCTTCGCGCTGCGCGCTACGTTCAAACATCACGGCGAGTCAGATCACGAAGCAGTCCTGTCCTTCGGCAGGACTGCAACCCCGCAACCACCACGCCGCAGGCGCTGACATACGGGAAGTTGGTGCGGGCCTTCGCTTCGCTCGGCCCCTGGTTTGAAGCCGAACGCAGTGATGGCGCCGGCTGTTGGCTGTTGGCTGTTGGCTATCCCTCAGCCTCCCCCCTTCTGCCCACGCCTGCGTTGGGCGGGATGCGGGGTGGCAGCCCTGCCGAAGGACAGGGCTGCTTCGTCATCTGACTTGCCGCAGTTGTTTGAGCGGCGCGCGAAGCGCAAAGCGAGTTCTGCGGCACACCCCGCATCCCGCCCAACGCAGGTCGCCCCGTAGCGAAGCGAAGGGGTCGTGGGCAGTGCGGGGCGCGCTTCTTTGCCTACTTTCTTATGGCCGGCACTCCGGTCGCGCGATAAGAAAGTAGGTCGGCCGCCGGGCCGAACCCCGGCCTCGAAAAACAACCACCCGGCAGGGACAAAAAACAGAACCCAAAGACCTACTCAGCCACCTGCCTCAACGTATCCATCACAGGCCTCCTCAACACCTCCCGCAACGCCCACCACCCCGCCATCCAGGCCAGCAAGGCCCCGGCAACAGCCCCCGCCAACGGAGCCCACCAGGGCACGGTCCAGTTGAACTCGAACACCCAGCGCGCCAGGGCCCAGCCCACGGCCCCCGCCGCGCAGCTGGCCAGGAAACCCGCCAGCAGGCCCACGCCAGCCAGCTCGGCGCGCTGCACCTGCGCCAGCAGCCGGGCCTGGGCACCGACGGCGCGCATGATGGCGTACTCGCGGGCGCGCTCCTCGCGCGTGGCGGTGACGGCGGCGAAGAGCACGACCAGGCCGGCGGCCAGGGTAAAGCCGAAGAGGAACTCCACCGCGCGTATCACCTGGTCCAGCACGCGCTGCACCTGGGCCAGCGTGGTGCTCAGGTCCACGTTGGTAATGTTGGGAAACTCGCGCACCAGGGCGTTGTCGAAGCCCGCCACGTCGGGCGCGCGGTAGGCGGCCAGGTAGCTGACGGCCACGTCGTCCAGGTGGTCCACGGGATAGATCACGAAGAAGTTGGCCCGCATCGATCCCCAGTCCACCTTGCGCAGGCTGGTGATGCGCGCCTCGCTGGGCACGCCGCCCACGTCGAAGCCCAGCGTGTCGCCGAGCTTGAGGCCCAGGGTCTCGGCAATGCCGTCCTCCACGCTGATCTCGCCCTTGGCGCCAGGCGTCCAGGTGCCCGCCGTGATCAGGTTGTGCGCGGGCGCCTGCGCCGTGGTGGAGAGGTTGAACTCCCGGTCCACCAGGCGCTTGGCGCGGTCTTCGCTGAAGTCGTCGGGGCTGACCGGCTTGCCGTTGACGGTGACCAGACGCCCCCGGATCATGGGGAACCAGTCATAGGAGGTGACGCCAGCCTTGTCCAGCGCCGCGCGGAAACCTTCGGCCTGCTCGGGCTGCACGTTGATGACGAAGCGGTTGGGCGCATTGGCCGGCGTGGCCTGGCGCCAGCTGCCTATGAGGTCGGTGCGCAGCAGCACCAGCAGCATGAGCGCCAGCAGCCCCACGGCCAGGCTGCTGATCTGCACCACGGCATAGGCGGGGCGCGCGGCGATCTGGCGCGTGGCCAGCACCAGCCAGCGCGGCGCCGTGCTCTCGTGCACCAGGCGGCGCAGCACCTGCACGGCCAGCCAGCCCAGGGCCGCGAACAGCAGCACGGCCACGGCAAAGCCGCCCACGGCGATCAGGCCCAGCTTGATGTCGCGGCTGGCCGCCAGCAGCAAGGCCGCAAAGCCGGCCACGCCCACGGCCAGCACCACCACCGAGGCAGGCTTGAGCGCGCCCAGGTCGCGGCGCATGACACGCAGCGGCGGCACGCGCGCCAGCTGCAGCACGGGCGGCAGGCCAAAGGCCAGCAGCAGGGTCAGCCCCATGCCCACGCCGAAGGCGGCAGGCCACAGGCCCGGTGCGGGCAAGGCGGTTTCCACCAGCCCGGCCAGCAGCAGCACGAAGACATGGTGGATGGCCCAGCCCAGCAGCACGCCAGCGGCGCTGGAGGCCAGGCCGACCAGCACGAACTCCACCGTATAGGCCCCTGCAATGCGCCGCTGGCTCTGGCCGAGCACGCGAAGCATGGCCGAGGCGTCGAGGTGGCTGTTGGCAAAGCCGCGCGCAGCCAGGGCCACGGCCACGGCCGACAGCAGCGCCGCCAGCAGGGCGACCAGGCTCAGGAACTTCTCGGCGCGGTCCAGCGTCTGGCGCATCTCGGGGCGGCCGCTGTCCAGCGACTCCACGCGCACGCCATGCACGCCGGGCGCCTTGGCCTGCTGCTCGGCCCAGACGCGGTAGCGCTGCACGGCCGGCTCGGAGCCATCACCCGCGCCGGCCACGGCCAGGCGGTAGGTGATGCGGCTGGCCGGCTGCACCAGGCCCGTGGCGGCAAGGTCGGCGGAGGTAATCATCACGCGCGGCGCAAAGTTCATGAAGCCTGCGCCCCGGTCGGGCTCGATGGAGATGATGCGCGCCACGCGCAGTTGGGCGTCGCCCAGCAGCAGCATGTCCCCCACGCCTATGCCCAGCGACTCCAGCAGCGGCGCATCGACCCAGGCCTCGCCCCGCGCCGGTATCTCGCGCGTGGCCCGGTCGGCCGCGCCGGGGGCATCGGCCACGCGCAGGCTGCCGCGCAGCGGATAGCCTTCGGGCACGCTCTTGAGCGCCACCAGGCGGCTCATGCCGCCTTGCGCGTCGCTGGCGCGCGCCATGGTCGGGAAGCTGGATGTCTCCAGGGCCTGCAGCCCTTCGGCGCGTGCGCGCTCGGCAAAGGCCGGCGCCGTGGGGTTGTCGCCGACCACGACCACGTCGCCGCCCAGCAGCTGGCGCGCATCGCGCTGCAGCCCCGCCTGCAGCCGGTCGGCAAAAAAGCCCACCGAACTGAGCGCGGCCACGGCCAGCATCACGGCGACGATCAACAGGCGCAACTCGCCCGCGCGCAGGTCGCGCCACAGGGTGCGCCAACCCAAGGTCCATGCAGAAGATCCATTCATGCCGCGCAGATTAGCGCAGGCGAAGATGGGCACCCGGGCGCCACGGCTATTGGCACGGCCGTTCAGAACGATTGGCCCAGCCGTTCAGAACATCAGCCGCAGGCCCAGGTCCAGCCCGAGCGCGCCGGCCGGCTGCATGCCGCCCGTGGTCAGGTAGCCGGGCTGGGGCAGGATGGCCGGGTTGCTGACCACCAGCGGCGTCACGCCCATCACGCCCGGGTTGTTGCGCCCGTTGCCCACGCTGATGCGCGACACCGTGGCGTACAGCGCCGTGCGTTTGGACAGCGGGTGCACATAGCCCAGGGCGAGCTTGTTCACCGAGGAATCGCCGTCGGCCAGGCCCTGGCCATTCCTGAACTGCACACGTGCATAGGAGGCGCGCAGCGCCCCCTGGCCCACGGGGATGTTCACACCGGCCAGCACGCCCAGGTAGCGGTCGTTGATGGCGGCCAGCGTGCCGGCGTCGCGCCGCTCGTTGCGCACGCCGGACCATTCGCCAAACAGCTTGACCGGGCCGAAGTCATAGGAGCCGCCCAGGTTCAGCGACCGGATCTTTTCCGCGCCGGCGCCCGAGGTGCCCAGGGTGTTCTCGCCATAGCCCAGCGCCACATCGGCCGCCCCCATGGCCCAGCCGATGCGGGCACCCGCGTAGCGCCCCCGCTTCGAGCTGTTCTCGGGGAAGGCGTACATGGCCTGCCCGTAGACGCCGCCCAGGCCCGGCGGCAGGAAGTAGCCGATGGAGTTGCCTGCGCGCAGATAGGTGTCCGTGCCCGCCGACAGCCCGCCGCCCAGCAGGCCGCCCGTGGCCAGCGCGCGGGCGATGGCCAGGTTGCTGTTGACCACGGCGATCAGGTTGGTGCCCACGCCGCTGACGGTGAAGGGGTCGAAGGCCCAGTCGTTCAGAAACGAAGGCGTGTGATCGCGCCCCATGCGCAGCTCGCCCAGGCGGCCGGACAGGCTGATGGTGGCGCGCCGCCCGAAGTTGAGCGCGCCGCCGCCCGTGTCATTGGCCACCGGCGCCTCCAGCCACAGGCCGGCCATGAGGCCGCCGCCCAGGTCCTCGCTGGCGCGTATGCCGATGCGGCTGGCCAGGTTGCCCGAAGGCGACAGCGCCCAGGTGCTTTGCCGCGCCGAGCGCGCGGGGCCCGTGTCCCAGGATTCGCTGCGCACGCTGTAGCGGCTGATGCCGGCGTCCATCACGCCGAACAGCGTGACCGAGGTGGGCGACTGGGCGGCGGCCGCGCCTGTCAGACACAGCAGGCCCAGCGCGTGCAGGCCGCAGGGATGGGGGTGAAGTCGGGGCATGGGGGTCTCCTGTTCGTCGTGGGGCTGGCGCGGTCCTGCGCCACGAATCGACTCTAGGAACGCCATCGCGCCGCTTCTTGGCAGTTCATGCCAACGGCTTTGCAATTCACGACATGCGCGGGTTGCCCTGGTCAGGGTTGCCATGGATTTGTCCCAACAAGGCAAATGCCTGTCCCCCAATGGCAAGTCCCGGGAAAGCGGGCTTTCGATACTGGATGCCAGAACACGGAACAAGGAGACACGGATATGAGACTGCCCCACGCCATCGCCACGCTGCTCGCGGGCTGCGCCATCGCCATCGCCATCGCCGGCACGGCCTGGAGCCGCCAGCCGCTCAGGCTCATCGTTCCCGCACCGCCGGGCGGCACCATGGACATCGTGGCGCGCGTCGTGGGCCAGCAGCTCGCGTCTGAAACAGGCCAGGCCGTGGTGATAGACAACCGCCCGGGCGCGGGCGGCCTGCTGGGCATGCAGACCCTGCTGCAGGCGCCCGCCGACGGGCAGACGCTGCTGGTGGGCGCAAGCAATCTGCTGGCAGAGATCCCCCATGTGATCAAGATGCCGTTCGATCCGCTCAAGGACCTGGTGCCCCTGGCCTCGCTGGCCCGCTCGGGCGTGGTGCTGGTGGCCGGGGCCAGCCAGCCCGCCCAGGACATGCAGGAGCTGCTCGCGCAGCTCAAGGCACGCAAAGGCCAGACCAGCTTTGCCAGCTACAGCCCCGGCACCGTGTCGCACTACGCCGGCCTGATCCTCAGCGACAAGGCGGGCCTGGACCTGCAGCACGTGGGCTACGCGGGCTCGCCGCCGGCCGTGCAGGCCCTGCTGGGCGGCCAGGTGGACGTCATGTTCGACGGCATGCTGACCTCGGTGCCCCTGATCAGGGCCGGCAAGCTGCGTGCCTACGCGTTTTCCGGCCCCCGGCGTTCGCGCCACCTGCCCCAGGTGCCGACCACCGCCGAACTCGGCTACCCCGAGCTGCAGTTTCGCGGCTGGGTGGGCCTGATCGTGCCGGCCCGCCTGCCGCCCGAAACCATGGAACGCCTGCGCGCCACCATCGGGAAAGCGGCCAGCGCGCCGGCCGTGCAGCAAAAGCTCTCCGACGTGGGGCTGGAGCCCGAGCTGCTCACCGACACCGCCGCGCTGCAGCGCGAGACACGCCAGATGTCCGAGCGCAACGCCGGCATCGTGAAGAAATACCAGATCACCGCGAACTGACTTCCAGGGAAATACCGACCATGCAGATCCGACAGATCACCCCCGCCATCGGCGCCGAAATCTCCGGCATCCATCTCGGCGATGCCGTACGCGACGCCGCACTGTTCGCGGATATCCGCGCCGCGCTGCTGACCCATCGCGTGCTGTTCTTCCGGGACCAGGACATCACGCGCGCCGAACATGTGGCCTTTGCCAGCCGCTTCGGCCCACTGGAGGACCATCCCGTGGCAGGCAGCGATCCCGAGCACCCTGGCTTGGTGCGCATCTACCGCAGCGACGATCCGCACAGCTACGAAAACACCTGGCACTGCGATGGCCTGTGGCGCCCCAACCCGGCCATGGGCGCGGTGCTGCGCTGCATAGAGTGCCCGCCGATCGGCGGCGACACCATCTGGGTCAACATGGTCAAGGCCTACGAGGAGCTGCCCGAGAGCATCAAGCGCAGCATCGACGGCCTGCGCGCCAAGGCCGGCATAGAGCACACCTTCGGTGCCGTGATGGCGCCCGAGGCGCGCGCGCGGCTGGCCAGCGAGCACCCGCCCGTGGAGCATCCCGTGGTGCGCACCCACCCCGAGACCGGCGAGAAGCTGCTGTTCGTGGGCGCGGGCTTCAGCACCCACTTCGTCAACTACAGCACGCCCGAGAACGTGCGCCACGGCATAGACAAGGCGCCCGGCGCCGCGCTGCTGATGAACTACCTGATCAGCCGCGCCACGATTCCCGAATACCAGGTGCGCTGGTCCTGGAAGCCCGGCGACGTGGCCGTCTGGGACAACCGCAGCACCCAGCACTACGCGCTCAACGACTACTACCCGGCGCCCCGCCGCATGGAGCGCGCGGGCATCGTCGGCGACATCCCGCGCTGAGGCCCTGCACAGACTCTTTCCACACCCCCCCTCACCCCCACCCACCGGAGCGTCCCATGAATTTTCTCGACGGCCACCTGTTCCCCGAAAACCAGCAGCCCCTGATCATCACGGCGGCCCCCTATGCGCCGGGCTGGCTGCCCGGCGATTTCCCCGAAGACATTCCCGTGACCATGGACGAGCAGATCCAGAAGGCCGTGGACTGCTACAACGCCGGCGCCACCGTGCTGCACCTGCATGTGCGCGAGCTGGACGGCAAAGGCAGCAAGCGTTTGTCGAAGTTCAACGAGCTGATCGCCGGCGTGCGTGCGCGTGTGCCCGAGATGATCATCCAGGTGGGCGGATCGATCAGCTTTGCTCCCGAGACGGACGGCGCGGCCGCCAAGTGGCTGTCCGACGACACGCGCCACATGCTGGCCGAGCTGCAGCCCGTGCCCGACCAGGTCACGGTGACCGTCAATACCTCGCAGATGAACGTGACGGAGCAGGCCGAGGACGCGGACTTCAGGGGCACCTCGCGCGAGAATCCCGCCATCTTCGACGCCTACAAGGAGATGACCGTGCCCGCCCAGCCCGGCTGGGCCGAGGAGCACATCCGGCGCCTGTCCGCCGCCGGCATCCAGAGCGCCTTCCAGTGCTACAACATCAACAGCTTCGAGTCGGTGGAGCGGCTCATGCGCCGCGGCATCTACAAGGGCCCGCTGGTGATGAACTGGGTGGCGATCGGCGGCGGCATGGACGCGCCCAGCATCTACAGCCTGGCCCACTTCGTGCGCGCCGTGCCCGACGGAGCCGTGCTCACCGTGGAAAGCAATGTGCGCAACGTGCTGCCCGTGAACATGATGGGCATCGCCATGGGCCTGCACGTGCGCTGCGGCACCGAGGACTGCCTGTGGAACCAGTCGCGCAGCGCCAAGGCCAGCACGGTCTCCCAGATCGAACAGCTGGTGCGCATCGCGCGCGAGTTCGGCCGCCCCATCGCCACGGCGCAACAGGCGCGCGCCATCAGCAAGATTGGCGTGTTCTACGACACCCCCGAAGAGACATTGGCGGCCAACGGCTTCGCGCCCAACCGCAACGGCGGCAACCAGGGATTTCTGCGCAAGACCGCCTGACGCACTAGGCCTCGCCAATCCGTCCCTGCCCCCGCCTGCGCCAGTCCGAGACGCTGGCGCCGAAAGCGGCCCGGAACCAGTGGCAAAAGCCGCTGGGCGCGGCAAACCCCAGCAGGCCCGCCACCTCGCCCAGGGGCTGGCCACCGTCTTGCAGATGGCGCAGCACCAGTTCCCTGCGGATGGTGTCGAGCAGCGACGAGAAAGTCTGCCCCTCCGCAAGCAGGCGGCGGTGCAGCGTGCGGCGGTCCATTCCCAGGTGGCGCGCCACCTGCTGGGCCGTACAGCGGCCGCCCGGCAGCAATGCAATGATCAGCTCCCTGCAGGCCGCCTGCATGCCTTCGCCCCGGCTGCGCAGCGCCTGCTCCAGATGGCTTCGCGCAAAGCGCGCAACGCCCGAGCCCTGCGCCTGGCCGCATTCGCGCAGCAGTTGCAGATCCGCCAGGCGGCAGACCATGCCGTTGAAAGGCTGGTCAAACAAAGGGGTCACGCCGAAGAAGGCACGGTGGGCCGACGCATCGGCCGGTGCACGGTGTACGAAGCTGACCTGCTGCGGGCGCCACTGGGCGCCGATCAGCTCGCGCAGCACGCGAAACATCACGCCCACCGCCAGCTCCATGGACTGGCGCATGGCCATGCCCGCGATGGGCACCAGGTCCTGGCGCACCAGTACCCCGGAGCCCGCGTCCTCGATGCGTACGAACATGCCCGCACTCAGCAGCTTGAGGTAGCGGCACAGCGTGTCCAGCGCCTGGCGCGGCGTGGGCTCTTGCTGCAGCACAAGGCTGATGGGGCCCAGGTGGGACAGGCTGCGCCGCGCCGCCAGGCGCAGCGCGAAATCCTGCGTTCCCGTGGTGCGCGCGGCCACCTCCAGCAGCTCGCGCACGGCATGGATGGGAATCAGCGTCTCCGGGTCGTCGAGCAGGCGCGCCGACAGTCCCGCCGCGCGCACAAGGACGGCGGGATCATGGCCCAGGCTTTTCACCAGGTCGGCATAGCCATGCAGGCTGGCACTGCGGATAAGGCCGCAGGTGACGGGCCTGCGGCCTGCGGCCACGGTGCCGAAGGCATGGAGCGCAGGGGTCTGCATGGCAGGTCCATTTCAGGGAATCAGCACCGTCGCGCCCGTGGTGCGGCGCGACTCCAGCGCCTGGTGCGCCTGGGCCGCATCGGCCAGCGCAAAGCTTTGCTGGGGCTCGCTGGCGATGCGCCCGGCCAGCACATGGTCGAACAGCTCGCGCGCCATCTCCAGCATGTGGGCGCGCGGCTGGATGTAGTGCACCATCGCGGGCCGCGTCATCCAGATCGATCCCTTGGAGGCCAGCAGCTGGGAGTCCACCACCACCGAGCCCGACGAGGTGCCGTTGCTGATCAGCCGGCCGCGCGGCTGCAGGCAGTCCAGCGAATCCATGAGCGTGTCCTTGCCCACCGAGTCATAGACCACGGGCACGCCCTTGCCGCCCGTGATCTCCATCACGCGAGCGACGGTGTTCTCGCGCGAGGTCACGATGACGTGGGCGCAACCGTTGGCGCGCGCGGCGGCGGCCTTTTCGTCGGTGCTCACCGTGCCGATCATGGTCACGCCCAGGGCACGCGCCCACTGGCAGGCGATCAGCCCCACGCCGCCGGCCGCCGCGTGGTAGAGGATGGTTTCGCCACCCTGCAGCGGATGGACCTGGCGGAACAGGTACTGCGCCGTCATGCCCTTCATCATCAGCGTGGCCGCCGTGCGGTCGCTGATGCCGTCGGGCAGCGGGATCAGCACCTCGGCCGGCATCACGCGCACATCGCTGTAGGCGCCCTGCGGGCCCATCAGGTAGCCCACGCGGTCGCCGGGCCGCACTTCGGTCACGCCCTCCCCCACGGCCTCGACCACGCCCACGGCGTCCGAGCCCAGGCCGTTGGGCAGGGCCAGCGGATAGCGGCCCGTGCGGAAATAGATGTCGATGAAGTTGACGGCGATGAAGCTGTGGCGCACGCGCGCCTGGCCGGGTCCCGGCGCGCCGGCCTCGGCATGCTCCAGCCTGAGCACCTCGGGGCCGCCGGTGGTATGAAAGCGTATGGCCTTTGCCATGGAGTCTCCTTGTGTAGCGCCTGGGTGGGGCGCCCTGCATCAGTTGAGCCGGATGTCGAAGTTCCGGACGATCTCGGCATTGCGCTCGAACTCGGCGCGCAGGTCGGTGGACATCTGCTCCAGCGAGCGATCGCCTTCGACGGGCTCGAAGCCCGTGCCCGCATAGCGTTCGCGCACGGCCTTGCGGGCGTTGACCCGGGCCAGCGCGCCGTGGATCTTCTCCAGCAGCGGGCGCGGCGTCTGCGCCGAGGCGAACACGCCGCTCCAGTTGCTGAAATCCACCTCGGGATAGCCCAGCTCGGCCAGCGTGGGCACCTGCGGGTAGTCGGGCAGCCGGCTCTTGTAGGCCACGGCCAGCAGCCTGACCTTGCCGCCCGCGATCAGCGGCTTGGAGGTGACCGATCCGTCGAACATCAGCGGGATCTGGTTGCCCATGACCTGGGCCAGCGCGGGTGCCGAGCCCGGGAAGGCCACATGCTCCATGTCCAGGTGGGCCCTTCTGTTGAGGATGGCGCCCGCGTACTGCGAGGCCGTGCCCTGGCTGTACGAGGCGAACGACAGCGTGCCCGGGTGGGCCTTCACGTAGGCGATGGCCTCGGCCCCGTCGCGCGCGGGAAACTGCGGCGAGGCGATGAACAGCATCACCGAGCGCGCCATCTGCGCCACGGGCCGCACGTCCTTCATGGGGTCGAAGCCGACCTTGAGCACATGGGGCACCTCGGTGAGGATGTTGGTCACCGTCACCAGCAGCGTGCTGCCGTCGGCCGGCTGGGACAGCATGTGCTTGACGGCGATGGCGCCACCGGCGCCGGGCCGGTTCTCGACGATGACGGGCTGGCGTATCTCCTGCGCCAGCTGGTCGCTGATGATGCGCGCGAACACATCGATGGTGCCGCCGGGCGGCGCCGGCACGATGAGCCGGACCGGCTTGTCGCCGAAGGCGTGGGCGCCACCGGCCAGCAGCGAGGCGGCCAGGACGATGGCCGTCCAGGGGGGCATGCGTTGCATCATGGGCTCCCGGTTCAGGCGGCCTTGCGCAGAAATCCCTGCTGGGCGCCGTTGCGGTTGGGCGCGAAGCCGTTGGCCGCCAGCGTCTCGTCCACGGTGCCGTAGAACTGGCCGATCCGGCAGATCTCCCGCGCCTGCTGCGCCGTGGCGATGGGGCGGCCGAACTCGCCTGCGATGCGCACCAGCTGCTCGATCTGCGCCACCGTGCCCATCTTGGCCGTGCGGCGCTGATTCCAGAGGTTGTCCTCGGTGCCGCAGCGCACGTGCAGCCCCATGGCGATGCCCATCATGTTCACGGGCAGCACGTTGAGCACCGAGCTTTCCACGGTGAGCACGGCGCCATCGGGCACGGCGCGCACGAAGTGGGCCAGGCTGTAGATGCTGGGCGCGTCCATGCCGCCGCCGATCGCCACCCAGTTCATCACCAGCGGGCCCTTGTAGATGCCGCGGCGCATGAGCCGCTCCACCGACTCGAAGCTGTTGATGTTGTAGCACTGGAAGGCGCTCTGGATGCCGGCGGCGGACAGGCGCCGGATGTGCTCCTCGGCCCAGCCGGGCTGGGCGGGCACGGTCATCTCCCTGTAGGCATTGAAGACGGCCGGGTCCTCCATGGAGGTGCCGCGTATGTCGCGCGCATCGAACTGCTCCAGGAAATTCATCTGCGAGGTATTGATGGTCACCGTGACCTGGTCGGGCACGGGCTCCAGCTCGGCCAGCATGTGGCGCGTGTCGTCGGACAGCCACTTGGCGGCCGCGCCGTCCGTCTCGGGAGCAAAGCTGATCGATCCGCCCACCTGGATGATCATCTCGGGCACACGCGCACGCACGCCGGCGATCAGCTCGTTGAACTTCGACAAACGCTTGCTGCCTTTGCCGTCCAGCTCGCGCACATGCAGGTGCAGCACGGTGGCGCCGGCGTTGTAGCAGTCCACGGCCTTCTGGATCTGCTCGTCCATGGTCACGGCGATCTCGCCGGGAAAGTCCGAGGGCAGCCACGAGGGCGCATAGGGCGCGGCCGTGATGATCAGGGGCTGCTGGTTTTCGGGGAACAGGTGGCCGTCGAGAAAGTTCATGGCGTGTCTCCTTGTGTCGTGATCGTGGTTCAGAAGGTCGGCGTGCCGACGATGCCCGCGCGCTCCATCTTCCGGTGGCTGGGCGGGTAGTCCATGGCCGCGTAGTGCTGGGTGGCGCGGTTGTCCCAGATCGCCACGCTGCCCGGCCGCCAGCGCCAGCGCACCTGGTACTCGGGGATGGCAGCCTGGCCGATCAGGTACTGCAGCAGGCCGGAGGCGCCCTGCGTGAAGTCCTGGCCCACGCGCACATTGACGGGCGTATGGAAATTGGTGAAATGCGTGGTGAAGCCGTTCACGAACAGCACCTTCTCGCCGGTCTCGGGATGGGTGCGCACCACGGGATGCTCGGCATCGGGGTACTGGGCCTTGAGCGCCAGCCGCCTTTCGATGGGCATGGCCGCACCGAACGTGCATTCGATGCTGTGGCGCGCGCGCAGCGGCGCGATCAGCGCCTTGACGGCGTCCGGCAGGCGTTCGTAGGCCAGCGCCATGTTGGCCCACAGGGTGTCGCCGCCCACGGGCGGGCATTCCACGCAGTGCAGCACGCAGCCCATGGGCGGCGCCTCGCGCCAGGTGGCGTCGCAGTGCCAGGAATTCTCGTAGCGGTCGTTGGGCTGCTCGGGCGTCCTGTAGATGCGCACCAGGCCCGGATGCTCGGGGTCGCTGCCGGCCACCGGATGGTCCTCCAGCTCGCCGAAGCGCCGCGCAAAGGCCACGTGCTCGGCGCGCGCCAGGCCCTGGTCGCGCAGGAACAGCACCTTGTGGCGCAGCAGCGCCGCCCGGATCTCCGAGAAAAGCGCGTCGTCGCGCACCGCGTCGGCCAGCCGCACGCCGAGCAATTCGGCGCCGATGGCGCATGTCATGGGCTCTATGCGCATGCCTGTCTCCTGTCATTGTTGTGAAGGCCCGTGGCGGCACGGTCCGCCCGGCGTGGGGCCGGTCTCTGCAATGTAGGAAAACCCGGTTCCGCGGACTATGCAAGCCATGCCATCCTCTTTGCATTTCGTGCCACCAGGCCACGGACTGACAGGAGGGCAAGCATGGTCACCATGGTGCGCGCGGCGGCCTTGACCCATTTTTCGGACGTCATGCGCGAACTGGGCGGCGACCCCGACAAGGCACTGCGCCAGGCCGGCCTGCGGCCCGCGCTGCTGCGCGAGCAGGACCAGCTGATCGACGTGGCCATCGTCGCGCGCCTGCTGGAAGACGCGGCCCAGTCCACGGGCTGCGAGTCCCTGGGCCTGCGCATGGCCCGGCACCGCCAGCTGTCGAGCTTCGGCGCCGTGAGCCTGCTGCTGCTGCACCAGCCCACGCTGCGCCATGCGCTGGACACGCTGGTCGCGCACATGCACCTGGTCAACGAATCGCTGCTGATCCACCTGGAGGATGCAGGGGACATCGTCATCCTGCGCGAGGACTTCGTCCTGCACGGCGCCATGCGCCAGTCCGTGGAACTGGCCATGGGCGTGCTGTGGCGCATGTGCGAGGCATTGCTGCGCGAGCGCTGGCGGCCGCAGGGCGTCAGCTTCAGCCACGCGCCACCGGCCGACCTGTCCGAGCACCGCCGCATGTTCCGCTGCCGCATCACGTTCGGCGCCGAGTTCAACGGCATCGCCTGCCGCGCCGCCGACCTGGACGAGCCCAACCCGCTGGCCGACCCCGCGCTGGCGCGCTATGCGCTGCGGCTGGTGGAGGCCATGCCGGCCCACCGTGCCGCCTCCGTGGGCCATCAGGCGCGCCGGGTCATCTACCTGCTGCTGCCCTCGGGCAACGCCACCTGCGCGGGCGTGGCGCAGGGCATGGGGCGCAGCCTGCGCACGCTGCAGCGCGAACTGGACCGAGAGGGCCTGAGCTTCAGCGAGCTGCTGACCGAAGTGCGCCACGAACTGGCCCTGCGCTACCTGGACCACCCCCACTACAGCGTGGGCCAGGTCGCCGCCATGCTCGGCTATGCCAGCCACAGCGCCTTCACGCGCTGGTTCGCTGCGCAATTCGGTTGCGCGCCCGAGGCCTGGCGCAGCCGCGCGCAGGGACTGCCTCGCGCCTGACGTACCCAGCGTTCCTGGCGCACCTGGCGGACCTGGCGGACCTGGCGCACTTGATCGCACTTGACGCACCACCACGGCGCACCCCGCCCCTGCGCGGTGCGGCGGGCGCATTGCGGTGCACGCTGTCTGCGCACCAGACAGCGTGCACCACGGGCAGGCACCGCGCAGCGGTGCTGGCACGGCACTTGCATTGGCAGCCCTGACCCGCCGGCCCTGGCCTGCGGCCCGCAAAACACTGGATGCGCAACGCAGGACGCCAGATGAACATCGTTGTGATCGGCCACGGCATGGTGGGCCACAAATTTCTCGAGCAGCTGCATGCCCTGGGGGTGGCAGATGCGAACGTCACCGTGCTGTGCGAGGAGCCGCGCGCCGCCTACGACCGTGTTCACCTGTCGGAATTCTTCTCCGGCAAGAGCGCCGAGGACCTGAGCCTGGTGGCGCCCGGCTTCTTCGAGGCCAGCGGCTTCACGCTGCGCCTGGCGGCCAGGGCGGCAGCCGTGGAGCGGCGCGAGCGCACCGTGACCACGGCCGATGGCGAAGTCATCTCCTACGACAGGCTGGTGCTGGCCACGGGCTCGGCGCCCTTCGTGCCGCCCGTGCCGGGGCGCGACCGGCCGCACTGCTTTGTCTACCGCACCATCGAGGACCTGGAGGCCATGCAGGCCTCGGCCGCGAAATCACGCGTCGGCGTGGTGGTGGGCGGCGGCCTGCTGGGCCTGGAATGCGCCAAGGCCCTGCGCGACCTGGGCCTGGAGACCCATGTGGTGGAGTTCGCCCCGCGCCTGATGGCCGTGCAGGTGGACGACGGCGGCGGCCGCGTGCTGCGCAGCAAGATCGAGGACCTGGGTGTGCAGGTGCACACGGGCCGCAATACGCTGGAGATCACCGACGGCGCCACGGCACGCCACCGCATGGTATTTGCCGACGGCACGCACCTGGAGACCGACATGATCGTCTTCTCCGCCGGCATCCGCCCGCGCGACGAGATCGCGCGCCAATGCGCCCTGGCCATAGGCCCGCGCGGCGGCGTGGCCGTGGACGACCATTGCCGCACCAGCGACCGCAGCGTCTACGCCATTGGCGAATGCGCCTCCTGGCGCGAGCAGACCTTCGGCCTGGTGGCACCCGGCTACGACATGGCGCGCGTGGCGGCCCGCCACATTGCGGGCGAGGCCGAGGCCGCCTTCGGCGGGGCCGATCTCAGCACCAAGCTCAAGCTCATGGGCGTGGATGTGGCCAGCATCGGCGACGCACAGGGCAAGACGCCGCGCAGCCGCAACTACCAGTTCATCGACGAGCGCAAGCAGGTCTACAAGAAGATCGTGGTCAGCGAGGACGGCCGCCAGCTGCTGGGCGCCGTGCTGGTGGGCAATGCCGATGAGTACGGCACGCTGCTGCAGATGACGCTCAACAGCATCGCCCTGCCCGAGGAGCCCGAGTTCCTCATCCTGCCCTCCAGCGACGGCAAGGCCAAGCCCGGCCTGGGCGTGGACGCCCTGCCCGACACGGCGCAGATCTGCTCGTGCAACAACGTCACCAAGGCGCAGATCTGCGCGGCCGTGGGCGAAGGCGCCTGCA
The DNA here is from genome assembly GCF_050907895.1 of Delftia sp. 11MD. Classification (NCBI taxonomy): domain Bacteria; kingdom Pseudomonadati; phylum Pseudomonadota; class Betaproteobacteria; order Burkholderiales; family Comamonadaceae; genus Delftia; species Delftia sp. 11MD. The sequence continues at coordinate 5,141,223 of NZ_CP194333.1, forward strand.
CCATGGCCGAGCTCAAGTCCTGCACCCAGGCCGGCGCCACCTGCGGCGGCTGCGTGCCGCTGGCCACCCAGGTCATGAAGGCCGAGATGGCCCGGCGCGGCATGGCCGTCAACAACCATGTCTGCGAGCATTTCCCGCACTCGCGCCAGGAGCTGTACCACCTGGTGCGCGTGGGCGGCATCAAGACCTTCGACGAGCTGCTGCACCGACACGGCAAGGGCCTGGGCTGCGATGTCTGCAAGCCGCTGGCCGCCAGCATCCTGGCCTCGTGCTGGAACGAGTTCGTGCTGCAGCCCCAGCTGGCCAGCCTGCAGGACAGCAACGACTACTACCTGGGCAATATCCAGAAGGACGGCAGCTACTCCGTGGTGCCGCGCATGCCCGGCGGCGAGGTCACGCCGGACGGCCTGATCGCCGTCGGCCAGGTGGCCAAGAAATACGGCCTGTACACCAAGCTCACGGGCGGCGCCCGCGTGGACCTGTTCGGCGCGCGCGTGGAGCAGTTGCCGCTGATCTGGGAGGAGCTGATCGCGGCCGGCTTCGAGTCCGGCCATGCCTACGGCAAGTCGCTGCGCACCGTCAAAAGCTGCGTGGGCTCCACCTGGTGCCGCTACGGCGTGGACGACAGCGTGGGCCTGGCCGTGCAGCTGGAAAACCGCTACAAGGGCCTGCGCGCACCGCACAAGATCAAGTTCGGCGTCTCGGGCTGCACGCGCGAATGCGCCGAGGCCCAGGGCAAGGACGTGGGCGTGATCGCCACCGACAAGGGCTGGAACCTCTACGTCTGCGGCAACGGCGGCATGAAGCCGCGCCATGCCGAGCTGATCGCCTCCGACCTGTCCAAGGACAGGCTGCTGCAGCTCATCGACCGCTTCCTGATGTTCTACGTGCGCACGGCCGACCGCCTGCAGCGCACCAGCACCTGGCGCGAAAACCTGGAAGGCGGCCTGGACTACCTCAAGGACGTGGTGGTCAACGACAGCCTGGGCCTGGGCGCCGAACTCGAGGCCCAGATGCAGCATGTGGTGGACACCTACCAGTGCGAGTGGAAAACCGCCGTCACCACGCCCGAAGTGCGCCAGCGCTTTCGCAGCTTCATCAACAGCGACCAGCCCGACGAGCACATCGTCTTCGTGCAGGAGCGCGGCCAGATCCGCCCGGCGCGCGCCGAGGAGCGCAGCGAGGCCACCGCCTGACACCCCCTAGAGACCCGCGACAAGGACCCGCCATGGCACATGCCTCCCAAGAACACTGGCTGCCCGTTTGCGCCACCCAGGACATCGTCCCCGACACGGGCGTCTGCGCCCTCATCCAGGGCCGCCATGTGGCGGTCTTTCGCATCGGCGACGACCGCTTCTACGCCATAGACAACGTGGACCCGCGCTGCGGCGCCAGCGTGCTCGCGCGCGGCCTGGTCGGCAGCCTGGGCGAGCGCGTCGTCGTCGCCTCGCCCATCTACAAGCACCACTTCGACCTGTCCACCGGCGAATGCCTGGAAGCGCCCGAGCATTCCGTGCGCGCCCATGCGGTGCGCAGCGAGAACGGGCAGTTGATGGTGGCGCTGCATTGAGATTCGTGCGGAGCACAGCCGCGCAGGAAGGTCCTGCGTGCCTAGCTTCCCACACCATCCCTGCGCCGTTGCCACGCTGCAAGACCGGCCACGCCGCCCATCAGCGCCAGCAGCGCAGGCCACTCCAGCAGCGGCACCGCCACCGGGCCGGGCTGCGGGGGAATGTAGGGTTGCATGCTCCAGCTGCCTTGGGCAGGCGAAAAAGTGAATCCTGTACCACCATCAAGCACCTGGCTGCACACATTGCCATTCAACAAGACGCATGTGGTGTCCGAATGGTCACCAGCGATGTCCCCCGAGCCTGAGGCGATATTGAAAGCGTCCACCGGCTGGCCTGGGACATGGGGCGCAGCGGGTGAAACCATCGCCAGGTCCCAGGCAGTGATATTGCCGCTGCCATCGGTAGAAACCTTGAAGCGCGGCGGATCACTGATCGAAATACCAGCCAGGATCTGTGCATTGGCCTGCGTATAGGTATTCACGCCGTCGCTGAACGACCAGCTGCTGATCGGATAGGACGTTCCCGGGCCGATGACGATGTCCGTCTGGCTGGCCGGCAGGGACGCAGGCAGGACCATCGAGCCGCTGAGGCTCATGGCTGTGGTGTAAGGGGCATGGGCATCGTTGTAGTTGACGCCGGCATAGGTGTACTGGGTATCTGCCAATGCGAGGCCAAGGCCCGAGAAGGAAAGGCATACGCTGGCAACTAAAGGTCTTATTCTCATCAATCTTTCCTTCAGTGGCTGAATGAAGATAAAAACAGAATCAATGAAGCAACTATTCCAATCCATTGTCTCGGGAAGAAACGTCAAAAATATATCCGGGAAATTTCAGGGATCTCAATTGATTTAATCAATAGAAATTCACAGCCAATTAATGACTGGCGAGCGTTTATGTCTGGAGCGTGTCGTCCACTTTTGCGTGCCCGAGACGTTCGGGCGTGCCGAGCCGGGAAAGCGGCCGCCCATGTTTGATGCCTCGCCTGCGCCGTGATCGAAGCATCCGCACTGGAATGCGAGATGGCGCTGCATTGGGTTCGTCAGCTGCCCATGGCGCGGACCCCTGACAACCGGCACGACGGTACCCGGGACTGCGGGCTCAGGCGTGAAAGGACAGCAACGCCAGGCACACGATGACCACGATGGCCGCCGTGATGAGCATCACCCTGAAGCCGCCGTCGCTGCTGCGCAGCAACCGCAACTCCAGCAGGGCCGCACCCACCCGGGCCATCCAGAAACAAAGCAGTTCCACCATGGGCGCAGCATAGGCGGCCCGGAAGATCAGGTGCGGGGCGTGGAAAATGCCGGCGAGCGCCTGGGCATCGCAGGCCATCCAGATGTCGTGAAGCCCGTTACCCACAGGGAGATTTATGGAACAGATTCGGGAACAGTCAGCTGACCGCAGGCCAGCCACAAAGAGGAAAAGAATCCTCATGGTCTGCACCGGCAACATCTGCCGCAGCCCCACGGCCCACGGCGTGCTCGAGAAAATGGTGGCCGACGCGGGCCTGGCGGGCCGCATCGAAGTGGACTCCGCAGGCACGCACGGCTACCACGTGGGCGAGGCACCCGACCGCCGCTCCCAGGCCCATGCCGCGCGGCGCGGCTATGACCTTTCGCAGCAGCGCGCGCGGCAGCTGCGGGCCGAGGACTTCACGGCATTCGACCAGGTGCTGGTGATGGATGGCGCCAACGAATCCGCCGCGCGCAGGATCTGCCCCGAGTCCGAATGGCACCGCGTACAGCGGCTGACGGACTTCTGCACCGAGCACACCGCGCGCGAAGTGCCCGACCCCTACTACGGCGGCGACCGGGGTTTCGAGGACGTGCTGGACCTGGTGGAGGACGGCTGCAGGGGGCTGCTGGCCACGCTGGGCATGGCGCCGCGCAAACATCGCACTGGCTGATTGCAAGACTGGCCTGGCGCCTCTACTCCTCCGCCACCACCACCCTGCCCTTGCCCGCGCGCTTGGCCGCATACATGGCCTCGTCGGCGCGCTGCAGCAGCTGGGTGGTGTTTTCCCGGGCGGCATTGAGGGCGATGCCGATGCTGGCGCCGACCTGGACGGTGGCACCGTTTTCCAGGCGGATGGGCTGGCAGATGGAGGCCAGGCAGCGCTGCATGGCCTGAAGGGCGTCGTTGGCCGAGGCCAGTTCGCCCAGCAGCAGCACGAATTCGTCTCCACCCATGCGGGCCACGCAGTCGGTTTCGCGGGCCTGGGTGGTGAGGCGGCGGGCGACGATGCGCAGCACTTCGTCGCCGGCATCGTGGCCTTCGGTATCGTTGATCTGCTTGAAGCCGTCCAGGTCCATGAAGCAGACGGCCAGTTGCCCCGGTCCGCAGGCCTGGGCCAGTTGGCGCTGCAGCCGGGCCTGCAGTGCGCGGCGGTTGGCCAGGCCGGTCAGCACGTCGTGCAGCGCCTGGTGCTGCGCGGCTTGCTCGTCACGCTTGAGCGCGTCTATGTCCACGAAGACCCAGATCGATTCGCCGTCGGCCAGGCCTGCGCCGCTGACATCGACCCAGAGCAGGCTGCCATCGCTGGTCTTCAGCTGCATCTGGGCATGGCATTTGCCGCTGGAGCGCAGTGCGCCATAGGCCAGCTCGCCGGAGCGTTCATAGGTTTCCTCATCCGGGTAGAGGATGCGCGCCGAGGTGCCCTGCAGCTCGCCGGCCGGGCGCTTGAGCATGCGCTGCAGGGCCTGGTTGGTCCACAGCAGCCGGCGCTCGCGCAGGCGGGCGATGCCGATGAGGTCGTTGTCCATGAACAGTTCCTGCTGGCGCAGCAGCTCGGCAAGCCGGATGCGCGCCACGCGCTCGCGCTGCTGCAGCAGGTAGAGGCTGACCGAGCCCAGCGCGATCAGTGCCATGCTGAGACCCGTGAGTGCCCAGGCGCGCCAGGCCGATGCACGCCATGCGGCCAGGTAGCTTTGTGTGCCCAGGCCCGTGAAGACGGTCAGGGGATAGCCGGCCAGCCGCTGGTAGGCCGTGATGCGCTCCACGTCGTCCATCACCGTGGGCGTGATGTACCAGCCGCTGTCCCGGTTGCCGGCCAGGGCATGGTGGTACTCGCTGGAGACCGCAGAGCCGCCAATGCCGGCCACCGACCACGGATCGGCCGCCGAGTAGCGGGCCACCAGCAGGTCCTTGTCCGAGCGCAGCGCAATGGCGCTGTCGGGCCCGAAGGCCTGGCGACGAAACAGCGACTGGAAATGCGTGGCCGAGACCACGGCATAGACGATGCCCTTGAAATCCCCGTCCCCGGACTGCAGCCGGCGTGCCATCACGATGGCCCATTTGTTGAAGGAATGGCTGACCAGCGGATCGGAGATCACCATGCGGTCGGAGTGGCGCGCGCGCTCGAAGTAGCTGCGGTCGGCCACGGAAAACGGGGGCTCTTCCTCGTTGGCCGTCAGCAGCACCTGGCCCTTGGCGTCGGTCACGCGCAGCGCGGTGACAAATGGCAGCAGGGCACGCTGCTCCTGCAGGATTTCATAGAGGGCGAGGGCCGCCACATCGTCGCCGTCCAGGCCCCGGCTGCGGTAGCGGCCTGCCACGGTGGCCAGTGCGTTGTCCACCAGCCGCATCTCGGCCGTCAGCTCCAGGCTCAGGCTGCGGGCCTGGTTCTGGGTGACAGCCACGCCCAGGTCCAGGTCGGCCTGGTGGTTGGCGCGCAGGCTCAGCCAGGTGGCCAGGCCCAGCAGGCCGGCGACCAGCAGGTTGCCAAGCACCAGGCGCCGCAGCACCTTGTCAGAAAGAAGCGTCTTCATGGCGCCGGGTGTCCCTTTCCGTCTGGCTGGATGAGCGTCCGGGTGGATGGAGCCGCACATTTTTAGCACAAGGACGGGACGATCCAGACAAGGTTTTGACCGATGGCAACGGCGCTCGCGCCACTGGCGTACCTTCACCTCCGCAAGAATGGTCGCTGCCTGGGCCAGGGCGGGGGCCGCTGCGCAAAGGCCTGTTGCGCCGGCCACCTGAGAAAGTGCAGAGCCGTCATGCAGCCTGCAGGATCTGCCGCAGGTCGGCTGCGCAGTCCTGTGCGTCCTGCTCATGGCGGAACGCCACGCGCAGCCGGCCCTCGGGATCGAAGACATAGGTGATGGCCGAGTGGTCCATGGTGTAGGACGCACCCGTGGGCACCTTCTTGTAGAAGACCTTGAATTCCCTGGCGACCTCGGCCGTCTGCGCCTCGTCACCGCGCAGCGCGACAAAGCCGGGATCGAAGGCGCCCACATAGGCCTTGAGCACCTCGGGCGTATCGCGCTCGGGGTCGATAGTGATGAAGGCCACGGCCAGGCGCTGGCCATCGGGTCCCAGCAGCTGGCGTATTTCCAGGGCGCGCGTCAGCGCCGTGGGGCAGACATCGGGGCATTGGGTGAAGCCGAAAAAGACCATCAGGGCCTGGCCCTTGAAGTCGGCCAGCGTGCGCTCGCGGCCATCGGCATCGCGCAGGCGGAAGTCCCGGCCGTACTGGGCGCCGGTCAGGTCTATGCCCTTGAACGGTACGGCGGCGGGCTTGCAGCCGGCCAGCAGCGCCAGTGCGGCCAGGCCGCCGCCAAGGCAGGCACGGCGAGACAGGGCGACGGAAGCAACGGATGGGAGGGTCGAAGAAAAATCGGCGGCGCGCTGCGGCGCCGCATGGCAATCGAAACGGAACATGGCATCCCTGCGTGGAATCTTGGCGAAGCCGCACCGCCAAGGCTGCGCCCGGCCGGTGCGGCAATGTTCTGAGACAGGCCAGCGGCCAGACAGCGCAGGACAGCGCTGCAAGCAGCCAAGGGCTCAGGCGATCAACAGCAACAAGGGAGGCCCGCGCGGCGGCAGCGGCGCGCCGACCAGGGAGGCAATGCGGGCAGAGACGATGGGCTGCAGCGCGCGGCCCATCGGCTGCAGTTGCGCCCAGGAGGGAGGGACATGCGCCGGCGGCGGCGTCACCGCCAGGCACAGCGGGCAGTCCAGCGAATGCTGGGCAGACACCGCCTGTCCTTCTTCACCGTTGACCACGACCAGCCTGACGCTGCCGCCAGCCGTGCAGACCAGCTCCATGGCCTGGGGGTGCACCAGGGGCGATGCAATGGCCAGGCCCAGCGTCAGCGCGAACCACGCCATGACCAGGCGGGCCAGTGGGACGGAGTTGCGCAGGGCTTGCATGGCTGGGGATTATGGGGGCAGGCCGTCACAGGGCCACGCCGACCTCGTCGCAGGCGGCCCAAAACCGGGCCGGGTCGCGCACCTGAAAACGCTGTCCGCCGCGACGCGCCTGCACGATGCGGTCCAGCCGGAAGGTGCGCACGCCCTCGCGCTCGCAGTCCCAGGCCAGCAGGTACCAGAACGGCCAGGCCAGCAGCAGACATTGCGGCTCCACCACGCGCTCGCTGCGGCGCTGGCGTCCGTCCAGGTAGGTCAAGGCCAGCATCCATTGCTGTGCAAATGCCTGGTAGACGCTGGCGCGCGCCTCCACGCCCTGCGCACGCTCGCGCCGCGAAGCCTGGACTTCGACGGACACCGGCGAGGCCACGCGGATGCGCTGGCGCAGTTGCGCGATATCTGCGCGATCGGCCGGCGCAAAGCAGCGCGCGAACTGGCGGCGCAGTTCGCCATGACGCCCCGCCAGCGACAGGCCCAGGGCTTCCGACAGCGCCAGGGACATCAGCAGCTCCAGTGCGTCGTCACCCCGCAGGGTCACGCGGCCGGAGGGCCAGCGATGGACCACGCGGACACCGCCGCCCCTGCCCGAGGAGCTGTCCAGCTCCCAGCCCTGCTGCCTGAGCAACGACAGGTCGCGCGCCAGCGTGCGCTGGCTGACGCCCAGTTCCTCGGACAGCGCCGCCACGCCGTGCACGGCGCCATCGGACAGGCGCTGGGAAAGGGCTTCAAGCCGGGACAGACGGGCGGGCAGCGTGCGCGGTTTCATGGCCGGCATCATGGCGCAATTGACAGCCATTGAATGGCAGCGATGCAGGGACCATGGGCGGCATGTTCAATCCACGGAGAAATGCCATGCAAGTCATCGAATGGGCAGCGTTCAGCCTGCTGCCCGGTGTGACGGAAAACACCCTGCTGCAAGCCGCCAGCGCCATGCAGCACCAGTTCCTGGATGTGCAGGGCGGATGCCTGTCACGCCATCTGGTCCAGCTGGGCCAGGGGCGCTATGCGGATGTCGTCACCTGGCAATCACAGGAGGCTGCCCGTGCCGCCCTGGCGCAGGCCGGCCGGTCGGCTGCCTGCGCGGCCTACTTCGGGCTGATGCGCGTGGAGCATCCTCCCTTGCTGGGCGCCAGCGTGTTCAGCCACGGCGGGGAACATGGGCTGCCGCAGGGCATGGAGTTCTCGTTGTTCCGGCTGCGCCCCGGCGCCGATTCCCATGCCTTGGCCACCGCCGCGCACCGCATGGCCGATGGCCTGTACCGGAATGAGCCCGGCTTCACGGCCCATGGCGTGATGCGCAGCGCCCACGACCCCGGCCTGTATGCCGACGTGGTGCTGGCCGATAGCGCCGGCCGCGCCCACCAGCTGTGCAGCAAGTGGGGCCAGGGACCGTTCGATCCGGCCTGCCAGGACTATCTGGAACTGATCGCGCCGGGGTCGGCACAGCTGCAGTTCTGGGACAGGGTGGCCTGAGCGCCGCCATCGCCGCGCCTTGGCCGGATGCCGGATATGCGTGGTATCCGTATCCGCCAGCCTGCACCGGCCATCCCATAATCGCCTTTTCCCCAAGCAGTGACCGCCATGTCGAAACTCCATGTTGTGCAGCAGGGCCAAGGCCCGGCCCTCGTTCTGAGCCACGCGCTCGGTTGTGACCTCCAGATGTGGGACGGCGTGGCCCAGGCCCTGCAAGACCGCTTCACCGTGGTGCGCTACGACCACCGGGGCCATGGCCGCTCGCCCGCCATCGGCGAGGCCTTCGACATGAACGACCTGGCCGACGACGCCGCTGGCGTGATCGAGGCGCTGGGCCAGGGGCCGGTGCACTTCGTGGGCCTGTCCATGGGCGGCATGACGGCCCAGGCCCTGGCCGCGCGCCATCCGGCGCTGGTGCGCAGCATCACCATCGCCAATTCGGCCAGCTACTACGACGAGGCCGCGCGCGCAGGCTGGCAGGCGCGCATTGCCACGGTGCGCGCCCAGGGCGTGGCCGCGATTGCCGATGGCGCCATGCAGCGCTGGTTCACGCCCGAATTCCGCGCCGGGCAGGCCGCCCGAGTGGCAGCCTTGCGCGCCGGGCTGGAGGCCACGGCGGCCGCGCCCTATGCGGCGGCCTGTGCGGCCGTGGGCGGCATCGATCTGCGCGAGAGCAACCGGCGCATCGCCTGCCCCGCGCTGGTCATTGCAGGCAGCCGCGACGAGGCCACGCCCCCTTCCCTGTCCGAAGACATGCAGGCGCAGATTCCGGGCGCGCAGCTGGTGTCGCTGCCCGCCGCGCATTTGAGTGCCGTGGAAATGCCCGCGGAGTTTGCGCAGTTGGTGAGCGACTTTGTCGCGCAGATCCGCTAGATCTGCCGTCCTGCCCGGACGAAATGGTCGCTGAGCGAAGCCGCTAGCAGGCCGGTATCACGGCCGGCAGATCAACTCCGCCACGTCCATCAGCAAGGCCTCATCGATCTGCTCGCGCAGGTCCACGGCCAGCCTGCGCCGGTAGAACACGCCCAGGTCCAGGCCCACGCCCAGCGCGCGGATCTGCACATCGCCCGCGCGCTCGTGCCGGGCGATGACCTGGCGCAGGTGCTGGTCCAGGTAGTGCTCGTCGTTGGCCTGGTGCGTGGCCGTGTCCATGGGGCAGCCGTCCGAGATGACGAGCAGGATGCGGCGCTGCGCGGGCCGCGCCAGCAGCCGCTCGCAGGCCCATTCCACGGCCTCGCCGTCCACGCCCTCGCGAAAGAGGTCGGGCCTGCGCAATGCGGCAATGCCGTGGCGGGCGTGGCGCCAGGGTCTGGCGGCGTCCTTGAAGACGATGTGCAGCCGCTCGTTGAGCCGGCCCGGGATGTGGGGCTGGCCCGCGCGCTGCCAATCGCGGCGGGCGCGGCCGCCGTTCCAGGCCTGGGTGGAAAAGCCCAGCACGTCCACCGGCACGCCGGCCATGGACAGCGCGCGGCCCAGCAGGTCCACCAGCAGGGACAGCGGGCGCGCATGCGCCTTCATCGAGCCCGAGCAGTCCAGCAGGAGGGCCACGGCCGCATCGCTGACGGGGCGCGGCAGCTCGTTCCTGAAGATGGCGCGCTGCTGCGGATCGCTGATCAGTTGCGCCAGCCGGCTTGCATCCAGGTGCCCATCCTCCAGGCCGAACTGCCAGCCGTCGTGGCGCGGCACGGCCAGGCGCTGCTGCAGGTGGCGGGCCAGCCGGCCTGCGTGCAAGCCGCTGCGTGCCAACTCTTCGTCCATCTGCTCGCGGAACTCGGCCAGTTGCGCGGCGCGGATCAGCTCGGTGGCCTGCGCCTCGCGGTCATAGGCGCGCGTGAACACGCGGTAGCTGTGGGCCGAGCCGGCCCAGGCGCGGCTGTCGCCGCTGAGCGCCACGGGCGGCGCATCCAGGCTTTGCGATTCAAAGTGCAGCGGCAGCGCGAAGCTGCCCCGCCGGCGCGGCCCGCCAGCGCCGCGCGGCGCCTCTTCCTGGGCTGACCGCACGGCCTGGCCCACCCAGCGGCTGATGGCCAGGGCCGGCGCAATGAAGGCCTGCTGGTCCTGCCGGTGGCGGCGCAGCAGGGCCCACTGCGCGCCCAGTTGCGCCGACAGGCCGGCGCGCGTGGCCTCGGCCAGGTCGGCCAGGGCATCGGGCGGCTCATGTCCGCCCAGGCGGCTCCAGGCGGTCAGCGCCACGGTGAACAGCAGGATGCCCAGGCTGCTTTCGGTCAGGCCCGAATCGGCAAAGGCCTGGCTCCAGTGCACAAAGCGCGCATGCAGGTTGGCGCGCGCGCCGGGCCATTCCTCGGGCGCCAGGCTTTCCACGCGCAACTGCTCCAGCAGTTCGAACACCAGCCGCTCCACCGGGTCGCCGGGCAGGTGGCGTGCGTGCAGCGCGGCATCGCTCAGGCGCAGGCGCAGGCTGGCGCCGTCGAGCAGGCCGCGCTGGTCGGCCAATCGGGCCGGCACATCGGCCTGGTGGGCCGCTGCCAGCACCACGGGCGCCGTGCCCCGGTACAGCGTCTGCCCGCTCCATTGCAGCGAGGCATCGCCCGCCATGGCGCGCAGCAGCGCGCCGCCCCAGGCCTCCATGCGCGCCAGCGAGGGGGATGCCTCAGCAGGCATGGGCGGGCTCGTCGCGCAGCGCCAGTTCCTGGCCGAAGCAGCGCTGGAAGTACTCGGCCACGATGGCCCGCTCGGCCGGTTCGCACTTGTTGAGGAAGGACAGCTCGAAGGCCAGCCGCAGGTCATGGAAGATCTGCGCGTTCTCGGCCCAGGTGATGACGGTGCGCGGCGACATCAGCAGCGACAGGTCGCCCACCGCAAAGCCCTTGCGCGTGAGCGCGGCCAGCGCCACCATGGCGGCCACCTGCTCGCGCCCCTGCGGCGTGGCCAACTGCGGCACGCGCGCCAGCACGATGGCGGCTTCCTCGGCCGGTGCCAGGTAGTCCAGGCTGGTGACCAGGTTCCAGCGGTCGAGCTGGGCGTGGTTGAGCATCTGCGTGCCGTGGTACAGGCCGCTGAGGTTGCCCTGGCCCAGGGTGTTCATGGTGGCGAAGAGGCGGAACTGCGCATGCGGCTGGAGCACGCGCTTTTGGTCCAGCAGGGTGAAGCTGCCCTCGCGTTCGAGCACGCGCTGGATGACGAACATCACGTCGGGCCGGCCCGCGTCGTATTCATCGAAGACCAGGGCCACGGGCCGCTGCAGCGCCCAGGGCAGGATGCCTTCCTGGAACTGCGTGACCTGGCGGCCCTCCTGCAGCACGATGGCGTCCTTGCCCACCAGGTCCAGCCGGCTGATGTGGCCGTCGAGGTTGACGCGCACGCAGGGCCAGTTCAGCCGCGCCGCCACCTGCTCGATGTGGGTGGACTTGCCCGTGCCGTGCAGCCCCTGGATGACCACGCGCCGGTTGTGCGCAAAGCCCGCCAGGATGGCCAGCGTGGCCTGCGGGTTGAAGCGGTAGGCCGGGTCCACGGCCGGCACATGCTCGCTGCGCTCGGCAAAGGCCGGTACCTGCATGTCGGTGTCCAGGCCGAAGGTCTCGCGCACGCCAAGCGTGCGCGTGGGATGCATCAGGGTCAGCTCAGTCATCGTCAGGGGCTCCCGGGGGGACTTCGTCGTTGATGCGCGCAATCGCCTCGGCCGCCGCGCGCAGTTGGGGAAGAAAGGACAGCGCCCGTTCGCGCGTGAAACGCATGATGGGCGCCTGCACGGCCAGCCCCATGTTCGAGGGGCCGCCCTGGATGGAGGGCACGAGCACGCCCAGGCACAGCAGGCCGGGAAGGAATTCCTCGTTGTCGAAGGCATGGCCCTGGGCGCGCACCTGGTCCAGCTCGGCGTCCAGCGCGTCAAAGGCCGTCAACGTATTGGCCGTGAAGCCTTCCAGCGGCACGGCCGACAGCAGCCGCCTGCGCTGCGCGGGCGCCATCTGGCTCAGGAACAGCTTGCCCGTGGCCGAGCAATGGGCCGGCACGCGCGAGCCCGGGTGCAGATAAAAGCGCAGCGGCGCGGGCGTTTCCACCCGGTCCAGGTAGAGCACTTCGCTGCCCGAGAAGGCGGTGATGTTGCAGCTCTCGCCGATGTCGCGCACCAGTTGCGCCAGCACCGCGTGGCGCGCGCCATGCGTGGTGTTGTTGAGCAGCACGCTCTCGGCCAGCCGCATCAGGCGCCGGCCCGTGCCGTAGTGCCGTCCGTTGCCCTCGCGCTGCAGGATGCCCGCGCCTTCGAGCTGCTGGAGCATGCGGTGCATGGTGGGCTTGGGCAGGCCTGTCTCCTCGACCATGGTCTGCAGCGTGAAGGGCTCGTTCTTCTGCGCAATGGCCTCCAGCAGCGCGAACAGCCGCAGGTTGGGGGTATCGCCATCGATACGGGCAGGGACAGGGTCTCGGGTGTTCATGGTGTTGGCCATCATATGTTTTTCAATTTTTCGAGTCAATTTGTTCCGAAAAAAGAAATTTGTTTGACATCCAGGCGAAATCACACCTAGACTTGCGCCGTAATTTCTTTTTTCGGAACTTAAAGTTCCATTTTCAAGGAGACAACATGACTGCAGCCAACAATCGTACGGTGGTCGAAGGCGTCCAGAAGATGACCCCTTCCGAAGCCTTTGTGGAGACCTGCGTGGCCAACGGCGTCACGGAGATGTTCGGCATCATGGGCTCGGCCTTCATGGATGCCATGGACATCTTCGCGCCCGCCGGCATTCGCCTGATCCCCGTGGTGCACGAGCAGGGCGCGGCCCACATGGCCGACGGCTATGCGCGCGTCTCGGGCCGCCACGGCGTGGTGATCGGCCAGAACGGCCCCGGCATCAGCAACTGCGTGACCGCCATTGCTGCCGCCTACTGGGCCCACAGCCCCGTGGTCATGATCACGCCCGAGACCGGCACCATGGGCATGGGCCTGGGGGGCTTCCAGGAAGCCAACCAGCTGCCCATGTTCCAGGAGTTCACCAAGTACCAGGGCCATGTCTGCAACCCCAAGCGCATGGCCGAGTTCACGGCCCGCTGCTTTGACCGCGCCATCTCCGAGATGGGCCCCACCCAGCTGAACATTCCGCGCGACTACTTCTATGGCGAAGTGCAGTGCGAAATCCCCAAGCCCATGCGCGTGGAACGCGGCTCGGGCGGCGAAAACAGCCTGCAGGCCGCCACGGAACTGCTGGCCACGGCCAAGTTCCCCGTGATCCTGGCCGGCGGCGGCGTGGTCATGGGCGATGCGGTCGAGGAGTGCAAGCAGCTGGCCGAGCGCCTGGGCGCACCCGTGGTCACGGGCTATCTGCGCAATGACGCCTTCCCCGCCAAGCACCCGCTGTGGGCCGGCCCGCTGGGCTACCAGGGCTCCAAGGCCGCGATGAAGCTCATCGCCCAGGCCGACGTGGTGATCGCGCTGGGCTCGCGCATGGGCCCCTTCGGCACCCTGCCCCAGCACGGCATGGACTACTGGCCCAAGAACGCCAAGATCATCCAGGTCGAGGCCGACCACACCAACCTGGGCCTGGTCAAGAAGATCTCGGTGGGCATCCACGGCGACGCCAAGGCCGTGGCACGCGAGCTGGGCCGCCGCCTGCAGGGCCAGACCCTGGCCTGCGACGCCACCAAGGCCGCGCGCGCCGACACCATCGCCACCGAGAAGGCGGCCTGGGAGAAGGAGCTGGACGAGTGGACGCATGAGCGCGACCCCTACAGCCTGGACATGATCGAAGAGGCCAAGGGCGAGCGCACGCCCACGGGCGGCCAGTACCTGCATCCGCGCCAGGTGCTGCGCGAGCTGGAAAAGGCCATGCCGCCGCGCGTGATGGTCTCCACCGACATCGGCAACATCAACTCCGTGGCCAACAGCTACCTGCGCTTCGACGAGCCGCGCAGCTTCTTCGCGCCCATGAGCTTCGGCAACTGCGGCTATGCCCTGCCCACCATCATCGGTGCCAAGTGCGCGGCGCCCGACCGCCCGGCCATCGCCTACGCCGGCGACGGCGCCTGGGGCATGAGCATGGTGGAGATCATGACCGCCGTGCGCCATGACATTCCCGTCACGGCCGTGGTCTTCCACAACCGCCAGTGGGGCGCCGAGAAGAAGAACCAGGTGGACTTCTACAACCGCCGCTTCGTGGCCGGCGAGCTGGAAAGCGAGAGCTTCGCAGCCATTGCGAGCGCCATGGGCGCCGAGAGCATCGTGGTCGACCAGATCGAGGACGTGGGCCCGGCGCTGAAGAAGGCCATCGACCTGCAGATGAACCACGGCAAGACCTGCGTGATCGAGGTGATGTGCACGCGCGAACTGGGTGACCCGTTCCGCCGCGATGCGCTCTCCAAGCCCGTGCGCTTCCTCGAAAAGTACAAGGACTTTGTCTAACCCCCTGAGGCGCTGACGCGCCTTCCCCCTCTCTACCCGCTGCGCGGGGGAGGGGGACGACACCCTCGGTGCGGGGCGGCCCTTCCTCGGTGTCCCTGGGATGGGCCGCGCCGGTTTCATGCGCCTGGGTGAAGCGCAAGGCCCTCGAAAGCCGATTCCCAGATTCCCTGCGTTGCTCGCGCCGGGCCCTGTACTTTCCCGCAGGAGCTTTCATGGTCCCCCCACTTTCACTTGCCGTGGCCGCCGATGATGCGCCCGCCACGCCCCGTCCCCATCTCCAGCACTTGCTCGACCAGGCCAAGGCGCAAGGCCCCATTCCTGTGGCCGTGGCCTATCCCTGCGATGCAGGCTCGCTGCAGGCCGCCATGCAGGCCGCGCAGGCGGGCCTGATCACGCCGCTGCTGGTCGGCCCCGAGGCACGCATCCGGGCGGCGGCCCAGGCAGCCGGGCTGGACCTGGCGGGCGCGTCCATCCATTCCACCGCCGACGATCCACGCGCGGCGGCTGCCCAGGCGGCGGCGCTGTGCGGCAGCGGCCAGGCCCGCGCGCTGATGAAGGGCAGCCTGCACAGCGACGAGTTGCTGGGCGCCGCCGTGGCGCGCGAGGCCGGCCTGCGCGGCAGCCGCCGCGCCAGCCATGTGTTCGTGATGGACCTGCCGGGCTTCGAGCGCCCGCTGCTGATGACCGATTGCGTGGTCAACATCTTCCCCACGCTGATGGACAAGCGCGACATCGCGCAGAACGCCATCGACCTGGCCCGTGCCATCGGCATTGCCCGGCCGCGCGTGGCCATGCTCTCGGCGGTGGAGACGGTCAACCCCGCCATCCCCGGCACCATCGACGCGGCCGCGCTGTGCAAGATGGCCGACCGGGGGCAGATCAGCGGCGCCATCCTCGACGGGCCGCTGGCCTACGACAACGCCATCTCACTGCGGTCGGCGCACCACAAGGGCATCGTCTCCGACGTGGCGGGACAGCCCGACGTGCTGCTGGTGCCCAGCCTGGAGGCCGGCAACATGATCTACAAGCAGCTGGTCTACATGGCCGACGCCGAGTGCGCAGGCCTGGTGCTGGGCATGCGCGTGCCCATCGTGCTGACCAGCCGTTCGGACTCGGTGGCCAGCCGCATCGCCTCCTGCGCGCTGGCCGTGCTGGCCGATGCGGCGGGCGGCAAGGAGCAGTCATGAGCCAGGTCCAAGCACAGGTGGCTGCGCAGGCGCCCGTGCCGCGCATGCTGCAATGGCTCAGGCTCCTGCCCGGCACGGGCCTGTCGGGCGTGATCGCGCTGGCGGCGACCTTCGTCTCCACGCTGCATGGCGGGCCGCAGCTGCTGTTCGCGCTGTTCTTCGGCGTGGCCTTCCACTTCCTGAGCCAGGACGCGCGCGCCAAGCCGGGCATCGAGTTCTGCGCGCGCGGCGTGCTGCGCCTGGGCGTGGGCCTGCTGGGCGCGCGCATCACGGCCACGCAGATCGCGGGCCTGGGCTGGACCACGGCGCTGATCGTCATCGCGGCCGTGGTCACCACGCTGCTGTGCGGCACGCTGCTGGGCCGGCGCCTGGGCCTGACGCGGCCGCAGGGCGTGCTGTCGGGCGGCGCGGTGGCCATCTGCGGCGCCTCGGCGGCGCTGGCCATCTCGTCGGTGCTGCCGCGCGACAAGGACAGCGACCGCTTCACGCTCACCGTGGTGGTCACGGTCACCGTGCTGTCCACGGCCGCCATGGTGCTGTATCCGCTGGTGGCGCGCGCCTTGCATCTGCCGCCCGAGCTGGCGGGCCTGTTCATCGGCGGCACCATCCACGATGTGGCCCAGGTGGTGGGCGCGGGCTACACCATCGACCAGGCCACGGGCGACTACGCCACCATCGTCAAGCTGTTCCGCGTGTCCATGCTGGCCGTGGTGGTGGTCATGGTCTCGGCCCTGTTCAAGCGCCAGCGCGAGGCGGCGGCCGAGCAGCACCACGGCAAGAAGCCGGGCCTCGTGCCCTGGTTCCTGTGGGTGTTCGTGGCGCTGGTGGCCATCAACTCGCTGGGCTGGGTGCCGCCGGGCCTGCAGCACCAGTTGAGCGACCTGTCGCGCAACTGCCTGGTGCTGGCCATTGCGGCACTGGGCCTGAAGACCTCGTTCCAGCAACTGGCCCAGGCAGGCTGGCGACCCTTTGCGCTGCTGGTGGTGGAGACGCTGTGGATGGCGGCCTTCGTGCTGATCGCCATCGAGATCGAGATGCGCTGACGCCTGCACAGGCATTGCCGCAAGAGGCCCGCCCTGCGCGGGCCTTTGTCATGGCGCCACACATCGCTTGATGGGTATGCACCAAGATGATACATTTGCACACAAATTTTTGATCCACATCAACGCCCTACCGCGCCGTGAACGTTTTTCGCAAGCAAGCCGGCAGATTCCGCAGGCTGACCGCCACCCAAGTCCTCACCCTGCTGCGCAATCAGCAACCCCGGCAAGCCGCCCTGCTGCGGCTGCTGCCCTGCCTGTCGATGCTGGCCGTGTGCGCGGTGCTGCTCGATTCCCTGCTGCCCATTCCGCTGTGGGCCATCGCCAGCCTGACCGTGGTCATGGCCGCCTACATCGCCCACAACTGCCAGTCCTTTGTCGCCACCCAGCGCAGAAAGTCCACGCTGCGCCATCTCGCGCGCTCCTGCCTGCTGCACGCCGGCTGAAGCACAAGTGCCCCTGGGTGCCGGGCGTCAGGCACCGCCTCTGGCATAGGCCGTCAGCGCCTGGGCCACGGCCTTGAAGACCACGGCGCAGCGCTCGCTCTTGCGCAGGTCCTCGTGCATGGCCACCCAGGTATCGAGCTTCCATGAAAACGCCTGGGGCAGCACCCGCACCAGGCCCGGCTCCCGGGCCGCCAATGCCGACTGGCACACGCCAATGCCAAAGCCCGCGCGGATGGCGCCCAGCTGGGCCAGGTCGCTGTCCGAGCGCAGCGCCATGCCTTCGCGCGTGAGCATGGGAAACTGCTGCTGCATCTTTCGGATCAGGGCGCTTTCATGGTCGAAGCCGATGAGCGAATGCCCGGCCAGGTCCTCCAGCGATTCCGGCACGCCGCGTGCGGACAGATAGCTTTCATGGGCATGCAGCCCCAGCTCGATGGCGCCGATATGGCGTGCCACCAGCGCCTCCTGCTGCGGCCGGAACATGCGCACGGCCACGTCGGCCTCGCGGCGCAACAGGTCGTCCACCGCGTTGGACAGCACCAGCTCGATGCCCAGTTCAGGGTGTGCCGCGCGCAATTGCGCAAGCACAGGCGGCAGCACCTCCACGCCCACCACCTCGCTGGCCGTCAGCCGTACCGTGCCGCGCACGCCCGAGCCATGGCTGGCCGCCACGCGGCGCAGCGCGGCCGCCGTCGCGGCCATGCTGGCTGCATAGGGCTGAAGCTCGTAGGCCGCCTCCGTGGGCGCGAAGCCATCGGATGAGCGGGTGAACAGTTGCAGGCCCAGCGCCGACTCCAGCCCGTCGATGTGGCGGCCCACGGTCGGCTGCGCCACACCCATGGCCCGGCCCGCCGCTGACAGCGACCCGGACTCCAGCACCTGCAAAAAGCTGCGATACCACTCCCAGTGGGGTTCCGACATCACTCATCCATTCATTTATGCATGGACACCAGAGAATTCTAGGCAATTTTCTTTTTGCAGCGGGTTGCTGACACTGAGGCTGTCACCACAGGACCCAGCCCATGCCATCCATTGCACTCTTCGGCGCCGCAGGCGCCATCGGCCAGAGCCTGGCCACCGCGCTCAGACAACAGGGCCGCGCCTACCGCGTGGTCGGCCGCAGCGAAGCCAGCCTGCGCCAGACCTTCGGCGCCGACCCGCTGGCCGAGATCGTCCCCTGGAACCCGGACAGCACCGGCTCCGTCGAGGCTGCCGCCCACGGCGTGGACACGCTGGTCTACCTGGTGGGCGTGAACTACTGGCAGTTCGCATTGCATCCCGAGCTCATGCGCAGGACGCTGGACGGCGCCATTGCCGCCGGCGTGCGCCGCATCGTACTGATCGGCACCGTCTATCCCTATGGAAAGGCGCAGGCCCATGCCGTGAAGGAAGACCATCCACGCAACCCGCATACCTTCAAGGGCCGCATGCGCAAGGCGCAGGAAGACCTGCTGCTGCAGGCCCACGCACAGGGCCGCATCGAGGCCGCCGTACTGCGCCTGCCCGACTTCTACGGCCCGGGCGTGCACAACAGCCTGCTGCACGGAGCCTTCGAGGCGGCGGCCCGTGGCGGCCGGGCCGACATGGTCGGCCCGCTGGACCGGCCGCATGAGTTTGTCTATGTGCCCGATGTGGGCCCCGTCGTGGCGCGCCTGATCGGCGCGCCGCAGGCTTTCGGCAAGGTCTGGCACCTCGCCGGCGCGGGGGCGATCACGCAGCGCGACGTCGTCTCGGAGATCGAACGCCTGACCGGCAGGCCGTTGAAGCTGCGCGTTGCAGGAAAGACCGCGCTGCGCCTGGCCGGCCTGTTCAACCCCTTCATGCGCGAGCTGGCCGAGATGCACTACCTGCTGACCGATCCGCTGCTCATGGAGGACTCCGCCCTGCACGCCCTGCTGGGCCCCATCGCCAAGACGCCCTATGCGCAGGGCATATGCGCAACGCTCAACGCCGCCATGGCAAGTGCCGACTCACACTTGGCTGCGGCCTGAGCCTGGCCTGCAGCCCGCAAACAAAAAAGCCCTGACAGCAAAACTGTCAGGGCCTTTGTCTATCTGGCAGGGGAGGAAGGACTCGAACCCTCGCATGCCGGAATCAAAATCCGGTGCCTTTACCAACTTGGCGACTCCCCTAGAAGACCTAAATTCTAATACGTTTTTTTGGCCCGAAATCCAAAATTCCAAAAATTTCGACACCGCCAAAGTTGTCTTCATGGCGCGGCCAGGGCTCCCTCAAGACAGCGGAGTATCGCCTCCCGCCCCATCGCCGTGAAACAGCCAATGAAGACAAACACGGACTCCGAGACCCTGGCCCCATGCAGGCTGGCAATGCGCAAGCGCCCACCCACCACGTGGACTTCCTGGACGCTGTCCTGCCCGCCCAACCGCACGATGCCCTTGGCCCGCAACAGGGGGACAGGCAGCGTACGCAGCGCCTGCCGCAACCGCTGCCGGTCAAAGCAGCGGCGCGTTGCGTAGGAAAAGCTGCCCACTTCGGCCATGCCGGCCATGTTCCCGGCCTGGCTTTTCCAGGAGCCGCCCGCTTGCAGCAGGCCTTGCGGGCGGCGTGGCGAGGCAGCCGCATCAATGAACACGGCCAGCGGTATCTCGCCATGTCGGGCAGCCAGCACCACGGCACCGGGCGCCATGCCGGCCACGCGCGCGGCCACCTTTTCGGTGGCACATGCGCCGGCCAGATCGGCCTTGGTCAGCACCAGCGCCGTCGCGCCCGAGATCTGGCGGCGGACCATGTCGCCGACCAGCGGGTCGCACAGTTGCTCATCGACGTCCTGGACATCCACCGCCACCAGGATGGCGTTGAGCTGCAGTGCGGGATCGAGCATGCCGACCTGGGCAATGCGCACGGGGTCGGAGACGCCGCTGGCCTCGATGACCAGCAGGTCCGGTCGGTCAGGCCGCGCGCCCACGGCGGCCAGGGCTTCAGCCAGCCGGCCTCCGATGGAGCAGCAGATGCAGCCGTTTTCCAGCTGCAGCACGTCGCTGCTGCGCGTGCGGATCAGGGCGGCGTCGATGTTGATCTCGCCGAAGTCGTTGACCAGCACGGCCACGCGCAGGCCATCGGCACGCTCCAGCAGCCGGTTGAGCAAAGTGGTCTTGCCCGCGCCCAGATAACCGCCCACGACGACCATGGGAACGGGCGCCCGCTGCGCCGCGGCGACCGGCGTGCTCATGGCTGGGACCCGGGCGCGGGGAAGATGCGGCCGCCCAGCACGGTGCCCCAGACCTTCACGTCCTTGAGCGCCGCTGGCGCCACCGCGCGGGGATCGTCCTCCAGCACGGCGAAGTCCGCCAGCTTGCCGGGCTCGATGCTGCCCACGCGCCGCTCCAGTTTCAGGGTACGGGCCGCGCCCATAGTGATGGCATGCAGGGCGTCGTCCACCGACAGGCGCTCGGCCTCGCCCAGCACGCGGCCTGAAGCGGTTTCGCGCTGCACGGCGCACCATGCGGTGAACAGGGGGTGGATGGGGGTGATGGGCGCATCGGAATGCATGGCGAAATCCATGCCCAGGCGCCGCGCCGTGCCCGCTGCATTCATGCGCGAGGCCCACTGCATGCCCACGGTCTGCTCGGCGTGGGCATCGCCCCAGTAGTAGAGATGGTTGGAGAAGAAGTTGACGCACATTCCCAGGCGCGCGGCGCGCTGCAGCTGGGCGCTGCTGGCCAGCTGGCAGTGCTGCAGGGTGTGGCGATGGTCGGCGCGCGGGTGCCTGGCCAGCAGGTCCTCGATCACATCCAGCACCACCTCGGTGGCCTCGTCTCCGTTGGTGTGGATGTGCAGTTGCAGACCGGCCAGGTGGAAGGGCTCGAACAGCGCGGGCAGCTGCGACGGGGGAATCAGCCACAGGCCGTTGGGCTGCCCGCCCGCGTAGCCGGGAGCGCGCAGGCGCGCGGTGAAGCCCTGGATGGAGCCGTCCACGATGAACTTGACGGGGCCGAACTGCAGCTTGTCACTGGCCGACGATGCGGCAGCGGCGTGCACGCGTGCGGCGCCGCCTTCCGGGTTGCGCTGCGGCGCGAAGGCCGGGACGATGCGCAGCGGATAGGCCGCGTCGCCCGTGACTTCGCGCAGCGCGCACAGGCCCTGGGGCGAGAGATCGCTGACCAGGTCGGTGGCCGTGGTCACGCCCGCGAGCTGGGCCACGCGGCCGAACTTCCAGATCGCCTCGCGCTGCTCGGCGGCGGCCAGCGACAGCGCGCTGCCGATCACCTTCTGCACGGGGTACATGGCGGCGAACTCCTGCAGCTCGCCCGTGGGCTGGCCCTCGGCATCCTTGTGGATGCCGTCGATGTCGGTGTCCTCGTCAATGCCGGCCAGCGCCAGCATGGCCGAGTTCACATTCATCAGGTGCACGCTGGCGTGCAGGATGACGATGGGCCGCGTGGCGGAGACACGGTCCAGCTCGCGCACCGACAGCCGGCTGCTGCCGAAGAGGATGGGATCGAAGCCCCAGGCCAGCAGCGTGGCCTGCGCATCGGGCAGGGCACGCTCGGCCTCGGCCAGGCGCGCCAGCACGGCATCCAGCGTGCGCAGGCCGGGCCACAGGCGGCCCTCGGGATCGCGCCGATCGAAGTAGCCCAGGTACACGGCCTCCCACATGGCGCCTTCCATCAGGTGGCTGTGCGCCTCGATCAGGCCGGGCATGAGGACCTTGCCGTGCAGGTGATCGATGCGTTCGGCCTCGGGCCAGGCAGCCATGTCGGCCTCCTGGCCAACGGCCAAGATGCGGCCGCCCTGCACGGCCACATGGGTGGCCTGCGGCTGGGCCGGGTTCATGGTGAGGATGGTGCGCGCCGCAAAGACCTGCGTGCGCGCGTTCTCGTCGTGGTTCATGGTGGTGGTCTTTTTCAGGCGGCCTTGACGCGCGCGGCACCGGGCAGATAGTGGACGATGGCCGTGACCAGCAGGTTCAGCGCCAGGCTGACGAAGCCCAGGTTGATGCCGCCGAAATCCGGCTGCTGGATGTACAGCGCAATGGCCAGCGCCTGGCCGCAGGTAATGCCCAGGGCAACGGCCATGGGCCGGATGCGCCAGCCGAAGAGGATGGCCATCATTCCGGGGAAGAACTGCGTCACGCCGTAGTAGGTGGTGTTGATCAGCGTCAGCATCAGGTTGGGCGTGAGCAGCGTCATCACGATGGACAGCACCAGGTAAATGACGATCACCACCTTGGCGCCCTGCTTTTGCTTGGCCTCGGGCAGGCCGGGCAACAGGTTGCGGGCCACGATGGGGCCGATGGCCAGGCAGATGCCCGCCAGCACCAGCAAGCCCGACAGCGCGGCGCCTGCGGCCACCAGGCCCAGCAGCCAGTCGGGCAGCAGTCGCACGGCAGCCGCGAAGAAGGCCTCGTTGGGCGATGCCAGCTGCAGGTTCTGGCTGATGGCGTAGTACGAGGCCAGCACCAGGAACGGGTACATCAGCATGTACAGCGGCATGGCGATCTGGGTGCGGCGGATGGTGTGCGAACTCTTGGCCGTGAAGAAGTTCTGCACGGCGAACGGCATCATGTAGAAGCCCAGCGCCTGGAACAGCATGGTGCTCATGGAAAAGCGCAGCTGCGTATCGGTCATGTGGTTGCTGACCTTGGCACTGGCGGCGGTGAACACATCGCCCACACCCGCATGCCAGCCCACGGCCACGCCCGTGGCGATGATGGCCACCACCATCAGGATGTCCTTGAGGATGGCGATATAGGCCGAGGCGCGCACCCCCGAGATGGCGATGTAGGTGAAGGCCAGGCCCGCAGAGATCAGCAGCAGGTGCAGCGGCTGGAAATTCCATCCCAGGCCCTTGAGCGCGGCCACCAGCCCCGTGAACTGCAGCTGGCCCCAGGGCAGCAGGAACAGGATGGCCGAGCCGGCCACGATCAGCTCCAGCGCACGGCTGCCGAAGTGGCCCTTGAACAGGTCCGGCAGCGTGATGGCGTTGTGCCGCAGCCCCGCCTTCCAGATCATGGGGCCGAGGAAGTAGCCCAGCGGATAGGCCAGCAGGATGTAGCCCAGGAACCAGACGCCATAGGTCGGCCCCTTGGCGTAGATGCCGCCCGGAAAGCCGACCATGGTGCCGATGCTGTAGATCTCGCCAGCGGCCAGGAAGAACACCAGGTAGGCGCCGAACTGGCGGGAGGCGACGAAGAAGTCATGCACGCTTTGCGCACCCTTGCCCGTGCGCGAGCGGATGGCCAGGTACAGGGACAGCGCGATGAAGCCCAGAAAGACTGCGGTGGTCATGGCGGTGCTCCCTTCAGGCGGACTGCGCGTCGTCGGCTTCGTGGCGGTCGAACATCAGCCAGCACACGAGCATGCACAGCGACGTCAGCACGAACCACATGAAGATCCACAGGTAGATGAAGGGCACGCCGAACACGAAGCGATCGACGGACGCGACCCAGGGAAGCAGGCCGATCACCGCGATGTACGGGATGCCTATGCCGATGAACAGCTTGAGCATGGTTTGTCTCCTTTTGCTCCGATGAAAGAGTTGGCGGTTGTGGCCGCTCTATAGAACATTTCAATGTCCCTGGATGCAATCTTAGGAAGCGCCTACCTATAATTCAAATGAAAAATTTGCCAACAAACCATGAGGACTCCGCATGGATACACAGAAGCTGCGGCACCTGCTGGCCATCGTCGAGCACGGCACCTTTTCCGACGCAGCGCGCGCCGTGCATCTCACCCAGCCGGCGCTGAGCCGCAGCATCCGCGCGCTGGAAGATGAACTCAGGGCGCAGCTGTTCGACCGGGGCGCGCGGCGCGCCCGGCTGACGGTGTTTGGCGAACTCGTGGCCGAGCGTGCACGCCGCATGCGGCTGGAGGAAACCCAGTTGCGGCGTGACCTGGAGCTGCTGCGCGGCGGCCAGGAAGGCGCGCTCGCCATTGGCGTGGCGCCCGCGCCCGCGGCGCTGCTGCTCAAGCCCTTTCTGATCCACATGGCGCAGGCGCATCCGCGCGTGAAGGTGCGCGCCGAAATGGGTGCCACCAGCGCATTGCTGCAGCTGCTGCGCAACGAATCCATCGATGCCATCGTCGGCGACGCCTACGTGCTGCGCGCCGCCGATGACGTGGACATGGAACTGCTGGGCGAGCTGCCGGCCGGCCTGGTCTGCCGCGCGGGCCACCCCGTGCTGCAAAACCCCGGCATGGACGAGATCCGCCGCTACCCGCTGGCCACCACCACGCTGAGCACGGCCATGACACGGCAAATGGCCGAGCTGTGGGGCCAGGGCATCGAGCCCGACAAGCTGTTCACCCTGCACTGCAACGACCTGGACCTGCTGCGCGGCGTGACCCTGGCCACGGACACCTTGCTGTTCGGCGTGCTGTCCATCACCCGCAAGGAGCGCGCCAGCGGCGCCATGGCCGAAGTGCCCCTGCCCGCCGATCCCCGCCGATGCGGCCGCTACGGCATGGCGCGCATGGCCGCGCGCACCCTGTCACCGGCGCTGGACACGGCCTACGCCTTCACGCGCACGCACTGGCGCGAACTGTCGGAGCACGACCAGGAGCCCGGTTGATCGATGCTCAGCCGGCCGCCGGGGCCTGTGCATGTGCCTGTGCCTGTGCATGCGCCAGGCCCAGCGGCAAGGTCTGCGCGCGCAGCCAGTCCAGCACCAGGGCGAAGCTGGCCTCGTCCTGCACCGGCCGGGGCGACATGAGCACGTAGTGCGAGCCATCGGCCACGAAGCCGCGCGGCGCGCACAGCGTGCCGCTGGCCAGGTCATCGGCCACCAGTGCCAGCGGGCCGATGGCGACGCCGGCCCCGGCCACGGCGGCCTGCAGGCTCAGGTAGAAATGCTCGAAGCGCACCTCGCGACCGGCCCGCAGCGGCACGCCGGTCAGTTCGCTCCAATGCCGCCATGCGTCCGGCCGCGACTGCGTATGCAGCAGCACCCCGCCCAGCGGCCCTGAGCGTGCCAGCGCCTTGGCAAGCGCGGGCCTGCAGACGGGCCCCACGCGCTCTTGCAGAAAGGGCTCGGCCACCACATCGGCGCCCATGTCGAAATCCGCGCGGCGTATGGCCAGATCAATGCCCTCGCGCGCAAAGGGCACGGAGCCGCCGGCCGATACCAGGCGCAGCTCGCGCTGCGTGCCGATCGCTTCCTGCAAACCACCCAGACGCGGAATCAGCCAGCGCATCAAAAACGTGGGCTCGCACGACAGCACCAGCGGCCGGTCCGGCCCTGCCGCCTGCCGCGCGCGGCCCAGCGCGCCGCGCAGGCGCTCCAGCGCCAGGGCCACCTCCTCGGCCAGCACGCGGGCCGTGGGCGTGGCAATGATGCTGCGGTTGCTGCGCTGGAACAGCGCAAAGCCCAGCGCCTCCTCCATGTCGCGCACGGCACGGCTCACGGCGCCATCGGTCAGGTGCAGCTCGCGCGCGGCCTTGGAGACACTGCCATGGCGCACCGTGGCCTCGAAGGCGCGCAGGGCAGACAGCGGTGGCATGTGGACGGGTGCGGGCATGGCAATGGCGGCTCTAGACAGGTGGAACAGCGGACTTTCAGTTGAACATTGCTCAATTGAATGATGAGTCTATATCGATTTATTACTGGAGCATCTTCATGCAAAGTAAGCCCATCGATTGAGGTTTCAGCAAGAACCATGAAGCACTCCAGCCCCAACTCCGCCAACCCCTCGGCCAGCACCCCGGCCAGCGCGCCCCTGGCCATCACCATGGGCGATCCATTGGGCATCGGGCCCGAGATCATCGTCAAGCTGGCAATGGACCCTGCGCGGCCCTGCACGCCGTTTCTCGTCATCGGCGACATCGCCCGGCTGCAGCGGGCGGCCGATGGGCTGGGCGTCCATCCGCAGATCCGGGCCATCGAGACACCGGCCCAGGTCCCTGCCCTGGTACCGCCCGCCACGCTCTTCGTGCTGCAGACCGGCGAGGACCTGCCGCCGGACCTGCCCTGGGGCTGCGTCGATGCACGCGCCGGCGCGGCCTGCCATGCCTATATCCAGCGCGGCATCGACCTGGCCCTGGCTGGCGACGTCTCGGGCCTGGTGACCGCCCCCATCCACAAGGAAGCGCTGCGCGCGGCAGGCTGCCCGCATCCGGGCCATACCGAGATGCTGGCCGAGCGTTCCGGCACACGCGACTTCGCCATGATGCTCGCCAATGATGAGCTGCGGGTGCTGCTGGTCTCCATCCATGTGCCGCTGCAGCAGGCCATCGCCTCCGTGACCATGGACAACGAGCTGCGCGCCATTCGCCTCGCGCACCAGGCCTGCCGCGCGTTCGGCATCCCCCGGCCCCGGGTGGCCGTGGCAGGGCTCAATCCGCATGCCGGTGAAAACGGTCTGTTCGGGGACGAGGACCGCTCGGTGATCATCCCCGCCATTGCCGCCGCGCGCGCCGAAGGCATCGACGCCAGCGGCCCCTGGCCCGGCGACACGGTCTTCATGCGGGCGCGCCGGGGCGAGTTCGACGTGGTGGTCGCCCAGTTCCATGACCAGGGGCTGATTCCCGTGAAATACCTGGGTGTGGAGCAAGGCGTGAACATCACCGTGGGCCTGCCCTTTGTGCGCACCTCGGTGGACCATGGCACGGCCTTCGACATCGCGGGCACGGGCCGCGCCGACCACGCCAGCCTGGCCTGCGCGCTGCGCCAGGCGGCAGCCATGGTGCAGGCCACCCGTACCGGTACCAGTGCACGAACGCAACGCCCGGACTTCATCTTCATGCTCACGCAGCAGGACAGGACCATTGCCGATGCGCGCGAGCGGCTGCGCGAGGTGCTGGCCCAGGGCGTTCGCCATGTGGGCTTCAAGGACATCGGCCTGCCCCTGCCCGAGCTGCATGCCCTGGCCCGGGACATCCGTGCGGGCGGCGCCAGGGTCTATCTGGAGGTTGTCAGCCTCGACGAGGCCAGCGAAGTGGCCTCCGCCCGCGCGGCGGTCGACATCGGGGTGGACGTGCTCATGGGTGGCACACGGCCCGAGGCGGTGCTGCCCGTGCTGCGCGGCAGCGGCATTGCGTACTACCCGTTTCCCGGCAAGGTGAGCGGGCATCCGAGCGTGCTTTCAGGCCCGGTACAGGACATCGTGGCCAGCGCCCGCCGCATGGCGGGGCTGGACGGCGTGCATGGCCTGGACCTGCTGGCCTACCGCTTCCACGGCGACGTGCCGGCCCTGATCAAGGCCGTCTGCGATGCGGTGGACAAACCTGTGGTCGTGGCCGGCTCCATTGATCGCAGGGAACGCATCGCGGCCGTGCTGGCCGGCGGCGCAGCGGGCTTCACGATAGGCACTGCCGCCTTCGAGGAGACTTTTCCGGCCGCGCGGCCCGGGCTGGCGGCGCAATTGCAGGCCATACAGGCGCTGGTGGACTGACGCCGGCCATGTCGGCTATGCCGGCCCGCGCCTCGCACGCCGGGGTCACGGTCCAGCAGCAGCTGCAGCGGTTTCGCCCACCGGTGCCCGGGCGTTCTCACAGCCCCAGGTACAGGGCCAGCAGCGAAACGGCGGCCGGCACGGCCTGCACCCAGAGGATCTTGCGGCTGGCGGTGGCGGCGCCATACAGGCCTGCCACCAGCACGCACAGGAGAAAAAAGTACTTGAACGCCAGGCCGTCGGCGCCCTGCGCCAGCCCCCAGATCAGCCCTGCGGCGAGAAAGCCGTTGTAAAGCCCCTGGTTGGCGGCCAGCGTCCTGGTCTGCTGCGCAAATTCCGGCGTCAGCCCAAAGGCCTTCCTGCCAGCCGGCCGGTCCCAGAGAAACATCTCCAGCACGAGGATGTAGACATGGATTGCGGCGACGATGCCTATGAGAACGTTGGCCATCTGGGTGGATAGGAAAGTGGACAGGCCCCTGTATACGGGATGCATCCGCCGCCGTCCATGCCCGCCGCGCCACACATGGCCTGCAACGGCCTGCCCGTGTCACCCGGAAGACTTGCTGCCGGGTGGCACGGGCTTTTCCACTGGCTTTTGCGCACTCTCTGCCGGCGCCACGGCACCTGCGGCCGCACCGCCCAGCGCACCGGCCACGCTGCCTACCGTGCCGCCCACCACCACGCCCACCGGGCCTGCAATGACCGCACCGGCGGCAGCGCCGGCAGCGGCTCCGGCCAGTACGCCGCCGCCGATGAACACCGAGCGTGACTCGCGCTGCGCATCCTGCGGCGACAGCTGGTACTGGGCAGCTGCATCGGGGTCCTGGGAAGGTACGCCGTGGCCCGGTCGTGCCTGTTCGGCCAGGTCTTCGTCCTCCACCGCATCTGCAGACACCGGCGGGATGGATGGCTTGTTGCTTGCATTCATGGGAATCTCCTTCGGGGATGGACCGTGGACGCGGGACTGCATCCGCAGCGTCCCTCTTGCAGTTTTCGTTGTACGCCTGTGCCCGCCAGGCCGACGCCGGCCCAGACTGCGCTGCCGCGTCAGCAAAGGGCCGCAGCTGCGCAGACCTTGACTACAAGGGCTCGTAGGACCTGGCCTCCGGCGCCCAAGGACCCTCCTACGCCGGTCGCGGCGCACCGACTACCCGGAGCACTTCATTGCGGTCCTAAGCTGGAACCCAGAAGCACACAGGCTTCGACTTCGCCAGGCGATGCACGGGCTTTGAAGGGGCCGCCTCCCGCGCCTTTTCCCATGCCGCATCGCCCAGCCGCCAGATGCACAGCGTCGGCGTGCCAGCACCAACCCACTCAATGGAGAGCCTCATGGTCACACCCAACACCGTATCGAGCGTCATTTCTTCCGAAACCGTCAGCGGCACCAATGTCTACAACCCCGCAGGCGACAAGCTGGGCAGCATAGACACGCTGATGATCGACAAGCTGTCCGGCAAGGTGCGCTACGCCGTGATGGAATTCGGCGGCTTCCTGGGCATCGGCACGGACCGCTATCCGCTGCCCTGGGAATCCCTCAAGTACGAGCCCGACATGAACGGCTACGTGGTGTCGCTCACGCGCGAGCAGCTGGACAACGCGCCCCGCTATGAGCGCGACACGGCACCGGCCTACACCGATGAATATGGACGCCGCGTGAACGATTACTACGGCGTGCCCTACCTGTAAATCCCGACCCTTGCGGTCTTTGACACAGCCCCGTTCGCGGGGCGTTTTCTTTGGTGCGGATAGCTGGCCAAGGAAGAACGCCTTGCGCGACTTCACTCCCTCATTCCAGGAGAACTCCCATGAATACCACCCCACCGGCCATCGACTACAAGGCCTGCATGGATGCCTGCCAGGCCTGCATCATTGCCTGCAATACCTGTGCCGCCGCCTGCCTGAAGGAAACAGACGTCCAGATGATGGCCGCCTGCATTGCCCAGGATCTTGAATGCGCGCAGGTCTGCGAACTGGCCGTGGCCTCAATGGCGCGCCAAAGTCCGCATGTCTCAGACATCTGCCGCCTGTGCGCCCGGATCTGCCAGGCCTGCGCCGACGAATGCGGCAAGCATTCCCACGACCATTGCCAGACCTGCGCGGCAGCCTGCCAGCAATGCGCCATGTCGTGCAATCTCATGGGCATGCAGTCGCACTGACGCCGCTGGCCTTTGTCACGACAGCCGGCCAGGCGCCCATCCTGCAAACCGGCAGGAAAAAAAGCCACCGGCGCTGTCGTCATCCGCCCTATATCGGCAGCCTTCGGCGCTGCCTACACTTTGATGCATATCCACGCACAAAGGAGATGGGCATGGCACTGAACATCAGCATAGAACAGCGGTTCCTTACCCTCCTGGGCCAGTTGAAGCACATGCCTCCCTGCTCATCCCGCCAGGAAGCGCACGACATGCTCCTGCTGCTGTGGATGCGCATCTGCGAAGGCGCAGGCGCGCGCAGGCAATTGCTCAACAGCATGCGCCAGCGCACGCTGTGCGCAGAGCACGGCTGGAAAAACCTCGACAAAAGCCCCTGCTACTGGGATTCGGAGACCACGCCGGGCATCCGAATCTATCTGCATGCCAATGGCACCATCGTCATTCAAAGACAGGGCGGAGCGCAGGATTCCGAAATCCTGCACTTCAGCAGCCACCGGGAGTTTGTCGAGGCGTAGACAAAGGCCTCGCGCTCAATCCCGAACAATGGCGGAATATTGAAAAACCTAGGTGCAAACACCGACGATGTCCCACATGCGACATCGACCCTGTCTCCATAAAATGCGTCATTGTGTAGCACACTATCCATGAGGAACATATGACAGCAGATTACAAAACCCTGCTCAAGCAAAAGAGCGAGCTTGAGGCACGGATTGCCGAAACGCTGAAGGCGGAGAAAGGCGGAGTCATCGCCAAGGTCCGAGAACTCGTCCATGAGTTCGGATTGACCCACGACGACATCTTCAGCGCCCGCAAATCCAAGTCCGCCAACATTGGCGTGCCGAAATACCGGGACCCCGCCACCGGAGCCACCTGGACGGGACGGGGCAAGCCGCCGCGCTGGATCGAAGGCAAGGACCGCAAGGCCCTCGAGATCTGAGCATGGCCCGCCAACGCGGGCATTTTTTATGGCGGCCCCAATCGCCCGGACTCTCGCCAGGCAATGCCGGAAACAGAAAAACCCAGTGCTATTCACATAGCACTGGGTTTCATGTTTCTGGCGGAGAGGGAGGGATTCGAACCCTCGGTACGTTCGCACGTACGCCTGATTTCGAGTCAGGTACAATCGACCACTCTGCCACCTCTCCGCAGCGTCGAAGCTGAAATTATAGCCTAAAAATTCAGGCCTTCAGCAAAGTCTGTCCACCCATGTACGGGCGCAGCGCTTCGGGAATGGTCACCGAGCCGTCGGCGTTCTGGTAGTTCTCCAGCACCGCCACCAGCGTGCGGCCCACGGCCAGGCCGGAACCGTTGAGCGTGTGCACCAGCTCGTTCTTGCCCTGGGCATTCTTGAAGCGTGCCTGCAGGCGGCGGGCCTGGAAGGCCTCGCAGTTGGAGACCGAGCTGATCTCGCGGTAAGTGTTCTGCGCAGGCAGCCAGACTTCCAGGTCATAGGTCTTGGCCGAGCCAAAGCCCATGTCGCCCGTGCACAGGCTCATCACGCGGTAGGGCAGGCCCAGCTTCTGCAGCACGGCCTCGGCGTGGCCGGTCATTTCTTCCAGCGCCTCGTAGCTCTTTTCCGGATGCACGATCTGCACCATCTCGACCTTGTCGAACTGGTGCTGGCGGATCATGCCGCGCGTGTCGCGGCCGTAGCTGCCGGCCTCGGAACGGAAGCAGGGGCTGTGGGCCGTGAGCTTGATGGGCAGCTGGTCCTCGGCCACGACCACGTCGCGCACGAAGTTGGTCAGCGGCACCTCGGCCGTGGGAATCAGGTAGAGCGCCGCGTTGTCGGGCACGGGCTCGCCGTCCTGGCCGCCCTTCTTGGCGGCGAACAGGTCGCCCTCGAACTTGGGCAACTGGCCCGTGCCGCGCAGCGAGTCGGCATTGACGGCGTAGGGCACATAGCACTCGGTGTAGCCATGCGAGTCGGTCTGCAGGTCGATCATGAACTGCGCCAGGGCGCGGTGCAGGCGGGCGATGGGGCCCTTCATCACGGTGAAGCGCGAGCCCGACAGCTTGACGCCCATGTCGAAATCCAGGCCCAGCGGCTGGCCCACGTCCACATGGTCCTTGACCTCGAAATCAAAGGTCTTGGGCGTGCCCCAGCGGCGCGCCTCCACATTGCCGCTTTCGTCCGCACCGACGGGCACGCTTTCGTGCGGAAGGTTGGGCACGGCCAGCAGCATGGCGTGCAGCTCGCCCTGGATCTGCTCCAGGCGCGTGGCCGACTGGTCCAGCTCGGTCTTGAGGCTGCCGACTTCGGCCTTGGCGGCCTCGGCAGCGTCCTTCTCGCCCTTGCCCATCAGCATGCCGATCTGCTTGGACAGCTGGTTGCGCTTGGACTGCAGCTCCTCGGTCCGTGTCTGCAGGGACTTGCGCTCTGCTTCCAGGGACTGGAAGGCCTCCACGTTCAGGAAGGCCTGGGGCTTTTTGCGGGTCTCCAGCCGTGCGACGGCCGAGTCAAGGTCTTTGCGAAGAAGAAGGATATCGAGCATAGCCGGCAATTTTAGGCGGTATCGCCATGGCAGCGCCCGCCCCTGGGCGTTGGGGGTCTTGCCGCTACAGAAATCCCGCGCCGGCGCCGATACTTCCAATATGCCGCCCACAGCGGTTTGCGCACCCGGGAGCACCCATGTTTTTTGTCTTCGGTCCCAACGGACAGATGTTTCGCGGTCCCGCCGAGCGGCTGGGCCAGGTGGCGCCCGTGCGCCGCGTACAACGCCCGCAGGCCCTGCGCACGCGCTCGGCCGATGTGATGGCCGACGATGCAGCCGCCTCGTTCCCCGCCATCCTGGCCGACCTCGCGGGCCAGCCTGCCGGCGCGCCGGAGCCCGCTCCGCGCAGCCGTGGCGCGGTCGATGCCTACCTTTCCACGGAAAAAGGCCCCAGCCAGCCACGCCAGCCCCTGCAGACCGTGGCCGACGTGATGAGCCACGAGGCCGTGACGGTGTCGCCCGAGGCCGGTGTCAACGACGCCTGGCGCGTGCTGGCCGAGCACGGCGTGGCCCAGGCGCCCGTGCTGGATGCCGGTGGCCGCGTGGTCGGGCTGCTGCTGCGTGCCGACATGGCGCCGCTGGACCTGCTGCCCGAGCCCGGTGCGATCAAGGACGCCATTGCCCTGGCGCGCCGGCCCGTGAACGAGGTCATGATCTCCCCCATACCCACGGTGGCCACCACCACCGACCTGCGCCGCGTGGCCGGCGTGCTGCTGGAGACCGGCCTGCCGGGCCTGCCCGTGACCGATGAGCAGGGCCTGCTGGCCGGCTTCATCAGCCGCACCGACATCCTGCGCGCCGTGGCCTCCGATCCGCCGCTGGATCTGTGGAGCTGAGGCTTTCGGCCCCACCATGCAAAACGGGCGCCAGGCGCCCGTTTGCTTTTTGGCCAATGTCCGCTGCGCCTGCGGTTCAGCCGCCCGTCTCGGGCTGCTTGCCCACGGAGATCTCCAGGCCCGTGGCCGCGTCGATCTTCAGGCCCTTGGGCAGCGGGAACTTCACGGTCTCCTCGATGCCATCCATCTTGCGCACCGACAGCGCGCCCAGCTGGCGCAGGCGCTGGATGACCTCGTCCACCAGCACCTCGGGGGCGGAGGCGCCGGCCGTCAGGCCCACGCGCCCGGCATTGGCAAACCATTCCTCGCACAGCTCGCCCGCGTTGTCCACCATGTAGGCGGGCGTTCCCAGGCGCGCGGCCAGCTCGCGCAGGCGGTTGCTGTTGGAACTGGTGGGGCTGCCCACGACGATGAGCACATCCACCTGAGGCGCCAGCACCTTGACGGCGTCCTGGCGGTTTTGCGTGGCGTAGCAGATGTCCTGCTGCTTGGGCTCGCGCACCTGCGGAAAGCGCGCGCGGATGGCCGCCGTGATGCCGGCGGCATCGTCCACCGACAGCGTGGTCTGCGTGACCACGGCCAGCTTCTCGGTCTGGCGGGGAGTGACACGTGCCACATCGGCCTCGTCCTCGACCAGGTGGATGCCCTCGGACAGCTGGCCCATGGTGCCCTCGACCTCGGGATGCCCCTTGTGGCCGATCATCAGGAACTCGTAGCCTTCCTTGGCCAGCTTGGCCACTTCCACATGCACCTTGGTCACCAGCGGGCAGGTGGCGTCGAAGATGGAGAAACCGCGCCGCCGCGCCTCTTCCTGCACTGCCCGGCTCACGCCGTGGGCGCTGAACACCAGGGTGGCGCCGGGCGGCACGTCATCCAGCTCCTCGATGAAGATCGCTCCCTTGGCCTTGAGATCGTTGACCACGAAGGTGTTGTGCACGATCTCGTGGCGCACGTAGATGGGCGCGCCGAACTTGGCCAGCGCACGCTCCACGATCTCGATGGCGCGGTCCACGCCGGCACAGAAGCCCCGGGGCTCGGCCAGCAGGATTTCCTGGGGCGAGGTCGAATCCGGCACCTCAGAGCACCCCGATGATCTGCACTTCGAAGGTCACCGGCTGGCCGGCCAGCGGGTGGTTGAAGTCGAACAGCACGGCGCCGTCCTCGCGCACCTGCACCACGGCACCCGCGTAGCTGCCCAGGCCGTCGGGCGTGGGGAACTGCACCACGTCGCCGGGCGCGTACTGCTCGTGCGGGTCGCCCAGCTCGTTCATCAGCTTGCGCGCCACCCACTGCATCATGTCGCCGTTGCGCTCGCCGAAGGCTTCGCCGGCCGGCATCTCGAACGTGGTGCGCGTGCCTTCGGCCAGGCCCAGCAGGCGCTGCTCGACGGCAGGCGACAGCTCGCCCGCGCCCAGGGACAGCGTGGCGGGCTTGTCGTTGAAGGTGTTGATCACATCGCCTGCAGGCCCGGACAGGCGGTAGTGCAGCGTGAGGAACGAGCCGGCCTGGACCGTGGGGTGGGCCGGGGAAGAAGCGCTAGAGGTCATGGAAGTCCCGATAAACTGGCCCGTATTGTAGAAAAACATCCATGTCCCCACGCCCCGTGCAACGGTGCCCCTGCGGCGCCCCTCACCTGGCTGAACCATGGCTCTCAAAGACCTGCCCGCCCAGGCCCAGCCGCGCGAAAGGCTCGCGGCACACGGCCCCTCGGCGCTTTCCGATATCGAACTGCTGGCCATCGTGCTGCGCACCGGCATGGCCGGCAAGGGCGTGCTGCAGCTGGCCCAGGAACTGCTGCAGCTGCCCGGCCGGCCCGGCCTGTCCGGGCTGCTGCAGGCCGGGCACGCCGACCTGAAGGCCATCAAGGGGCTGGGGCCTTCCAAGTGCGCACAACTCCTGGCCGTGCTCGAACTGGCGCGCCGCGCCACGGCCGAGCAACTGCGCGAGCGCCCTGCCCTGGCCTCGCCCGAGGCCGTGGCGCGCTACCTGCAGCTGCACCTGGCAGCACGCCAGCACGAGGTGTTCGCCGTGCTGTTCCTGGACAGCCAGCACCGGCTGATCGCGCTGGAGGAGATGTTCCGCGGCACGCTCACGCGCACCAGCGTCTACCCCCGGGAAGTGGTGCTGCGCGCCCTGCACCACCACGCGGGCGCCGTCATCCTGGCCCACAACCACCCCAGCGGCCATGTCCAGGCCAGCGCTGCGGACAGGGCCGTCACGCAGAGCCTGCAGGCTGCCCTGGGCCTGATGGACATCCAGGTGCTGGACCATGTGATCGTCGCGCCGGGCGCCGCGCTGTCCATGGCGGGCCAGGGGATGCTGTAGGACCCCGGCTGGGCCCGCCATGGCCGCCGGGGTGCCGAAATTGCGGTACAACCGGCGTCACCATGACTTTGAAAGCCACCAGCCTGCAGGACCTCGCGCCAGTGCGCCGCGCACTGGCCGAAGCCGCCGCCCAAGAGGCCCTGCTCCAGCAGCAGCGCGCCGAGGCGGCGCGCCGCCTCCTGGCCGAGCAAAAGCTGTTCGAAAACACCGTGGGCCCGGTGCATGCGCTCAAGTCCGCGCACGCCCGCCACCTCCACGCCCCCGAGCCCCCCGAGCCGCTGCCCCTGCAGCTGGAGCTGGACGAGCAGCGCGTGCTGCAGGAGGCCATGAGCGACGAGTTCGACGTCAGCACCCTGCTGGACACCGACGACCAGCTCAGCTTCCGGCGCCCCGGCATCGGCCTGGACGTGACGCACAAGCTGCGCGCCGGCCAGTGGAGCATCCAGCGCCAGCTGGACCTGCACGGCCTGCGCGTGGACGAGGCGCGCGAGGCGCTGGGCCAGTTCATCCGCCTGTCCCACCGCACCGGCATACGCTGCGTGCGCGTGGTGCACGGCAAGGGCCTGGGCTCGCCGGGCAAGACCCCCGTGCTCAAGGGCCGCGTGCTGCGCTGGCTGGTGCAGAAAAAGGAAGTGCTGGCCTTTGTGCAGGCCCGCCCGGCCGAAGGTGGCGCGGGCGCCCTGGTCGTCCTGCTGCAGCCGGGCAAGCGCCAGCTGTACTGAGGGCGTGGATGGCGTGAGCGGTGATGGGGCTCAGGCCGCGGCCACCGCCGCCGCCTTGCGCGCCCGCCCTATCACCAGCGCCATCACCGCCGCCACCAGGCAGGCCAGGCCGGCCGCATACAGCGCGGGCGTATAGGTCAGCAGCAACGTGCGCGTCAGGCCCGCGCCCCAGGCAGCGGCGGCCGCGCCCAGCTGGTGGGCCGCGAAGATCCAGCCGAACACCAGCCCCACCTTCTGCGGCCCGAAATGCTGGGCCGTGAGCTTGACCGTGGGCGGCACCGTGGCGATCCAGTCCAGCCCGTAGAACATGGCGAACAGGCCCAGGCCGTAGAAGGTGAACTCCGAATGCGGCAGCCAGAACAGCGACAGGCCGCGCAGCCCGTAGTACCAGAACAGCAGCTTGCGGTTGTCGTAGCGGTCCGACAGCCAGCCCGACAGCACGGTGCCCACGAAGTCGAAGGCCCCCATCATGGCCAGCACCGATGCGGCGGGCACCGCGCCCATGCCGTTGTCGCCGCACAGCGAGATGAAGTGCGTCTGCACCAGGCCGTTGGTGGACAGGCCGCAGATGAAGAAGGTGCCCGCCAGCAGCCAGAAGGTGCGGTTGCGCGCGGCCTCGGCCAGCACCTTGAAGGGCGTGCCGAAGTTCATGGCCATGGCCGGCGGCGGCGGGGCCGAGGCATCGCCGCCAAAGGGCACCAGGCCCAGGTCCGAAGGCCGGTCCCTCACGAACAGCAGGGCCAGCACGGCAATCAAGGCACTGGCCACGAACACCGGCACCGTGGCCGAGCGCCAGCCCCAGTGCTCGATCATCCAGGCGGCCAGCGGCAGGAAGGCCAGCTGCCCCGTGGCCGCACTGGCCGTGAGCACGCCGATGACCAGGCCCCGCCGCGCCGCAAACCAGCGGTTGGCCACCACGGCGCCCAGCACCAGCGCCGTCAGGCCCGTGCCCATGCCCAGCAGCAGGCTCCACAGTAAAAACAGATGCCACAGCTGCGTGGCCTGCGTCACCATCGCCATGGCGCCGCCCACCAGGGCCAGGCCCATGCACATCACGGCACGCAGGCCGAAGCGCTCCATCATCACGGCCGCAAACGGCCCCAGCAGGCCGAACAGCGCAAAGCGCAGCGCCAGGCTGCTCGATATCTGCTCCGTACTCCAGCCGAACTCGCGCGACAGCGGCTGCAGCATGGCGCCCGGCAGGCCCAGCGCGGCCGACATGGTCAGCATGGTGAGGAAAGTGATGGCCGCGACCAGCCAGCCGTAGTGGATGCCGCGCCGCTGCAGCCAGCGCGCCGTGGAGTTGGAGAGCATGGGAGTCTCTTCGGGGGGTTGGGAATTCGGTAGGGCCTACGCCTGTGGGCCGTCTGCAGCGTGGCCATCGCCATCGAGCAGCACCAGGCATTCGTCGATCAGCGCATGCAGGGCCGCCACGCGCTCCAGGCCCAGGCGGGCGTTGAGCTCGTTCTGTGCGGTCTTCCAGCTTTGCTTGGCCTCTTCGCGCTTGGCCTGGCCCGCGTCGGTGATGTGCACCAGGCGGCTGCGCTGGTCCTCGCCCTGGCCCATGGACACCCAGCCGGCGTCGATCAGCGGCTTGAGGTTGCGCGTCAGCGTCGAGGCGTCCATGCGCATGCGCCGCGCCAGGTCCGAGGGCCGCACCGGACTGGCGGCCAGCACATGGCTGAGCAGCGAGTACTGGGTGATGCGCAGCCCCGTCTCGTTCAGATGGGCGTCGTACACCTGGCCCACGCTGCGCATGAGCTGGCGCACGCGGTGGTTGGTGCAGCCCTGGGGCACGGCGAGGATGTCTGGATTCACTGGCATGGCGCAGATTATTGCATATACAACTGTTGTAGATACAATAATATCCACGCCGCCATCCCAGACAGCCTGGCGCCCGCACTTTTCCCAATGAAAGAGAGACATTCCATGGACACCCGCACCCACTCCCCGGAGCAGGCCGCCCGCAACACAACCTCCAGCGTCACCTCCGGCGCCATCTCCCCTGCCCTGCAAGCCTGGCTGGACGAGGAACAGGCGGTCACCCTCCGGCTGGACGCCGGCCCCGGCGCAGGCGTGTCGCGCCCCGACCAGGTCGCAGGCCGCAGCGGGCTGGAGCTGATGCAGGCCATGCTGCGCGGCGAACTGCCCTACCCGCCCATTGCACGCACGCTGGACTTCATGCTGATTTCCGTGGGCGAAGGCAGCGCCGTCTTCCAGGGCCGCCCCGGCGCCAACCATCTCAACCCCATGGGCACGGTGCACGGCGGCTGGTTCGCCACCCTGCTGGACTCGGCGCTGGGCTGCGCCGTCCACACCTGCATGCCGCCGGGCCGGGGCTACACCACGGCCGAGCTGGGGGTGAACCTGGTCAAGGCCCTGACCCCGCGCGTGCCGCGCGTGCGCGCCGAAGGCCGCGTGCTGCACTGCGGCCGCCAGCTGGCCACGGCCGAGGCGCGCCTGGTCGGCCCCGATGGCACGCTCTACGCCCATGCCACGACCACCTGCCTGGTGTTCGAGATGCCTCCTGCGCGCTGAAGCCCGTTCGGCACAAGCAAAAAAGCCCCGTGCCAGATGCACGGGGCTTTTTTGTTGCTTGCCTGCCGGAACTTACTTCGACAGATCCAGGCGGTACTTGGACGTGCCCTTGCCCGAGCCGTCATCGGCCGCCACCAGCGAGATGTTGGCCAGGCCCGCCGCCTGCGCCACCGGCAGCGCGTTGGCGCCGGAGCTGAACACCACGTTGGCCGAGGTGGCCACCTTGGTGAAGCGCCAGCTCTTGGCCGCGCCATTGGCAGCGCGCGTGATGCTGCCGTTCTTGCGCACGTAGCCGATCACCACGTCGCGGTTGGCGTCCGGCGAGGCCCAGATGGCGCTGGAGCCGTCGAGCTTGGCGATGAAGCTCTTGCCGCTGGTGGCGCGGTAGTTGTTCGTGGCGATCACGAACTCCTGCGCGGGGTCGATGGCCTTGCCCAGGTACTGCAGGTTCTTGATGCGGCTGCCCACGGGCTGGGTCACGTCGATCTCGTACTGCACATCGGCCGTGGTGAACATGTCGAAGTTGTAGCCCGGGAAGGTGCTGATCAGCTGCTGCTCACCCGTCTTGGCCGGATCGATCTGGTTGAAGCGCTTGGCAGCGGCCTCCAGCCAGTCCTTGATGTCGGCGCCATTCACCTTCACCGCATACACGGTGTTGGGGTACAGGTACAGGTCGGCCGCGTTGTAGATGGCCAGCGGGCCCACGGCCACGTCGGTGTAGTCGGCGCCGCCCTGGAAGCCCGACTTGAACGGCGCGCTCACCGACAGCACGGGCAGCTGCGCGTACTGCGGCAGGCTGGCCTTCACATAGTCGGCCACATAGTCGCGCTGCGCCTGGTTGACGATCTGGATGGCGCCCGGGTCGCCCACATCGGCGAACAGCGTGCTCATGCGGAAGTCCGTGCTGCCGATGGGCGTCTTCACGTACTGGATGGCGGCCTGGTGCTGGCTCTCGATCAGCGGCGCCACCGTCGGGTCCACGGCCACGTAGGTGGCCTTGCCTGCGGCGTCCTTGCCGGTCTGGATATTGCGCAGCTCGCTCTTGCCCGCGCTCTTGTCCACGCTCCACTGCTTGCCGTCCCACTTGAGCGCCAGCTGGATCACGCCCAGCGCCTTGCCCCAGGAACTGGCCATCACCGACTGCACGCCGTTGATGGTGCCCGCCTTGTTGTCCACGCCCGCCTGCGTGAACGCCGGCGTGGCCGCCGTATCGGGGAACACGCCGTGCTGGTGGCCCATGACCATGGCGTCGATGCCGGCCACCTTGCTCAGGTGCAGGCCGGGGTTCTCCATCGTCGGCGAGTAGGCCGCGCCGTCCAGGCCGCCGTGCAGCATGGCCACCACCACGTCGGCGCCCTTGGCGCGCATCTCGGGCAGGTACTTCTGGGCGGACTCCACGGCGCCTTCGGTGTAGAGCTTGCCCTCCAGATAGCGCTTGTCCCAGTTCATGATGCCCGGCGTGGTGAAGCCGATCACGCCGATCTTGATGGGCAGCTCCACCGCCTTGCCATCCTTGT
Source organism: Delftia sp. 11MD (assembly GCF_050907895.1). Classification (NCBI taxonomy): domain Bacteria; kingdom Pseudomonadati; phylum Pseudomonadota; class Betaproteobacteria; order Burkholderiales; family Comamonadaceae; genus Delftia; species Delftia sp. 11MD. The sequence goes on from NZ_CP194333.1 coordinate 5,181,374, forward strand.
CCTTGGCCGCGATCTTGCGCTCCAGAATCACGTAGGGCTGCACCAGCGGCTGCTTGGTCTTGCTGCTGTAGACATTCGACAGCGCCACCGGAAAGCCATTGCCCGCGCACTTGACCGACTTGTCCACGCCGTCCACGTCCAGGCCGCCGCCCAGCACCTGGTTCAGGAAGGGCAGGCCGTAGTTGAACTCATGGTTGCCCAGCGTGCCCGCATCGAAGCCCAGCGCGCCCATGGCCTTGTACATGGACAGCTGCTGCGTGCAGGGGATCTTGGCCACCTCGGCCTCGTAGTCGGCCAGGGCCGTGCCCTGGATGGTGTCGCCGTTGTCCACCAGCAGCGTATTGGCAAACTCCTTGCGCGCCGCGCGCACCAGCGTGGCCGTGCGCTCGAAGCCGTAGGAGGCATCCTCGGCCAGCTTGAAATAGTCATAGCTGCGCACGTTGAAGTGCAGATCCGTGGTCTCCAGCACCGCCAGCGTGGCCGTCGCGGGCTGGCTGGCCACCGGGGGCGTCGTGCTGTCGTTGCTGTCGCTGCCACCGCAGGCGGCCACCAGCGCGGCGCTGGCCAGGACGCTCAGCGCCAGGCGGCGGGACAGGAGCAGGGATTGCAATGTGGGGAGTTTGCTCAGCGGCATGTGGTTTTTGTGGGGGTGGTGAAGGGGGGGAGTGTGGTGGTGGGGGTTTACAGGGGTGTGACAGCTGGTCTGTTCTGGTCTGGTCTTGGTCAGGTGCTGTTTTTTGTCCCTGCCGGGGGGTTGTTTTTCGAGGCCGGGTTTCGGCCCGGCGGCCGACCTACTTTCCTTTGTTTCGCCACCGGTACGCCGGCCGAAGGAAAGTAGGCAAAGCAAAGGCGACCCGGATGTCCGCGACCCCTTCGCTTCGCTGCGGGGCAACCTGCGTCGTGGCGGTTGCGGGGTTCGCCGTGAAACTCACTTCGCGCTGCGCGCTACGTTCAAACATCACGGCGAGTCAGATCACGAAGCAAGCCTGTCCTTCGGCAGGCTTGCAACCCCACAACCGCCACGACGCAGACGCTGACATACGGGGAGCTTGCTCGGGCCTTCGCTGCGCTCGGCCTGGTTTCTTGATACGCAGCCGTTAAACTTGCGGCAGGCCGAAAGGCTCGGTGTGTCGTAACACCAATACAGAGGTGCGGCCCCCACCTTGAAGGGGGCTTTGTCATGTCCAGATTCCTGGGGCAGATGCGTCGTCGCGCGTCCGTCTCCAACGGTTTTGGACGGGATGGGCTTACCCGCAAGGATGGCCGCACGTCTGTATACGTGTTACGAACATCCCGTCCACCCGTTGCCCGTCGTACGGTGGCGTGTGGTTCTCTTGATTCATACAGGAACCAAGACATGCACCCTCTCACCGCCGCGCAGGCGACCTCTCCCCAACTCCCCCTTCTGCCCACCTGGCGGCAGGCCATGCATGCCTCGCTGGGCCTGGTGCAGAGCACGCTGCAGCAGTTGATCGAACTGATGGTCGACGATCCCGACAGGGACGACAGCGAAGTCGATGTGGACTGCGCCGTGGAGCTGGCGCTGGAGCACATCAAGCGCATGGGTGTCCAGCAGCACGCGGACCGCTATGCCTTCGAGGTGGAGTGGATCAAGGCAACGGCGGCGCTGCGGCTGGCGCAGGGCGCTTTCGGGCGGCCGGAATCACGCTTCGGCCTGCGGCTCAAGGACGCCATCCAGCAGCTGGAGATGCTGCCGGAACTGGTGGAGTTCGTGGACCAGGACGACGGCGAGTGAACTGTGCGGCGCGCCCGTATCTCTGTGAGAAACTGGCCCGCCGAACACCCCCTTGCCTTCACCCATGGAACTGCGCCAGCTGCGCTACTTTGTCGATATCGCCAAGACCGAGCACCTGACGACATCGGCCAGGAACCTCTATGTCACGCAGTCCACGCTCTCGCATGGGCTGCGCCAGCTGGAAGAGGAGCTGGGCATGGCGCTGTTCGAGCGCATTGGCCGGGGGCTGAAGCTGTCGCAGGCCGGCGTGGTGTTCCGCAACTATGCGGAGCGTGCGCTGCATGAGGTGGAGGCCGGGCGCATGGCGCTGGCCGACCTCAGCGAGCTGCAGACCGGCACGCTGACCATCGGCGTGATTCCCACCTTCCTCAACACCCTGGTCGCCCCGGCCGTGGCGGCTTTCATGCGTGCCTATCCCAAGGTCAACGTGGTGGTGATCGAGCTGCTGGCCCCGCCCGTGGAGCAGGGATTGCTGGACGGCAGCCTGGACCTGGGCGTGAGCTTTCACCCGCCCCAGCGCGCCGAGCTGGACGCGCTGCCGCTGTTCGACGAACGCATGATGCTGCTGGTCAACCCCTCGCATCCACTGGCCGGGCGCCGCACGCTGTCCGTCAAGTCGCTGGCCGGCGTGCCCCTGGCCCTGCTGCCGCGCACGTTCTACACGCGCAGCCTGATTGAGGACGGCCTGCGCACCGCAGGCGTCACGCCCTTGCTGCGCGCGGAAATGGGCTCGGTGGAATCGCTGATCGCGCTGTGCCGCTGGGGCGACATGGCCACCATCGTCCCCGAGCGCGCTGCCCAGCAGGCCACGGACATGGTGGCCATCCACCTGGTCGCCCCCCAGCTCATCCGCACCGCCGGCCTGCTGTGGCGCCGAGGCGCCAGCTACAGCGCGGCCGCGCGCGAGTTCGCGGCGCAACTGGCCCCCGCCACCAGAACCAACATGCCCCGCTAAAAAAACACAAGGCCGAGCGAAGCAAAGGCCCGAGCAAACTCCCCGTATGTCAGCGCCTGCGTCGTGGCGGTTGCGGGGTTGCAAGCCTGCCGAAGGACAGGCTTGCTTCGTGATCTGACTCGCCGTGATGTTTGAACGTAGCGCGCAGCGCGAAGTGAGTTTCACGGAGAACCCCGCAACCGCCACGACGCAGGTTGCCCCGCAGCGCAGCGAAGGGGTCGCGGACATCCGGGTCGTCTTTCTTTGGCCTACCTTTCTTCGGCCGGCGTACCGGTGACGAATCAAAGAAAGGTAGGTCGGCCGCCGGGCCGAGACCCGGCCCCGAAAAACAACCACCCGGCAGGGTCAAAAACTAACCCGTTGCAGGGAAAAAACCCGCTCACTGCAAAGAAGGCCGCTGCCTCTCAGGCACCCGAGTACTCAAAGAAGCCGGCACATAAGCCGCATCAAAACTGCACCCCACCCCAAACTTGGCCTCATTCCCCACACAAGCAGCAGCAATCCCGGCAGCAGTCGGCTTCACCCCCGCCTCCACCCACTGCATCAACGCAGTCATCAAGGTGGGATAGGTCGCATCGCTGATATAGCTGTGCGTCCCCTGCCGCGTGAAGGTCTGCACCAGCCGGTCCCCGCTGCCGCCCTGCTGCATCACCGCACGAAACCGCGCATCCAGCTCCACGAAGGCCGTGGGGTCGCTGATCCACTTGGCCGAGAGGACCGGCACGCCAATCTTGCCCACGGGGTCGGTGTCATCGGCGAACTTGCGGTAGGCCGCAGGGTCGGCGCGGTAGCGCAGCACGCCGGCATTGAGCGCGGCATCGTCGGCCGAGCCCGCATAGACCGCACCCTCGTTGCCGAAGGGGCTGGCGCCGCCCGTGCGCTTGGCCGAGATGTCCTGGAAGTGCATGGTGCCCCAGTTCATGTGCGACTGGATGGCGCTTTCGGGGATCTTGATGACCTTGGTGATGGTGTCGATCTTCGCCTGCTGCGCGGCCGTGCGCTGGGCGGCGGGCTTGTCCAGCGCCAGGCATTCGTTCACGCGCAGGGCCACGTCGGCCTGGCGCATCTTGGCGTCAGCGGGCAGGCCCAGGTTGAGCGCGTACTGCGGCTCATTGGGGCGCGGGTGGTTGCCGCACAGGTACTGGTAGACCACGCGCAGATCGGTGCGGAAGTCATAGGCATGGGTGCCGCCGCCCAGCACGCCGCTGGTCAGCAGCACGCCGTCGTAGGGGCGCTCGCCCACGGTCTGCTCGTTGAACATTTCCGCGCCCTTGGCGGCCACGCCCGCACCCCAGGACTGGCCGTGCAGGATGGTGCGCTGCGGCTTGGCCACATGCTGGCGGAAGATGCCGCGCAGGCGCTCGGTGTCCTCTGCGGCGGCGCGCACTTCCACGCCGCCCTGGCGGTAGGTAGAGCCGGCCCAGGCGTAGCCTGCGCGCACCATGATGGACCAGCGCACCAGGTCTTCGGCCGCACGGGCGGCGGTGGGCGCGGCCAGGTCGGGGCCGCCGTGGGCGTGCAGCACCAGGGTGCCGTTCCACTGCGCGGGCTTGGCGATCAGGTAGTAGGCGCCCTTGGAGTCCTGCCCGGCCCAGCAGCTGACGCCCGCAGGAATCTCGGCAGGGCAGGCCGTGCTCTTGGGCGCGGTCTCGATGGAGGTGACCGGCCCGTGCAGCACGGCCGAGCCGCCGCCGCAACCGGCCAGGGCGAGCGCGGCCAGCAGCGAGGCGCTGGCGGGACGCAGGGGGAAATACGCGGATGCTTGCATGCCTTGTCTCCTGTCTTGGCTTCTTGTTGGAAGTCACCTGCCGCGCCGCGGCAAGCGGTCTCATCGGTGACTGGATGGGATTTTGTAGAGGCTTGTCCAATATTTCAAAGATTTTTAGGATATCGGCTGGATACTTTTCACATATATGGAACTGCGCCATCTCCGTTACTTCCTGGCCGTGGCCGATACCGGCCACATCACGCGCGCGGCCGAGCTGCTGGGCATGCAGCAGCCGCCGCTGTCGCAGCAGATCCGCGCGCTGGAGGAGGAGCTGGGCATTGCCCTGTTCCGGCGCCACCCCAAGGGCGTGGACCTGACCGACGCGGGCCTGGAGCTGCAGGGCGAGGCCACACGGCTGCTGGCCGACTTCACCGCCATGCGCGACCGCATGCAGGCCTTTGCGCGCGGCGAGCGCGGGCGCATCCATGTGGGCTTCACCAGCTCGGCGGCGGCCCATGCCTTCACGCCCGAGGTGCTGCGCCTGTGCCGTGGCCGCCATCCCGACATTGCGCTGGATGTGAGCGAGAACAATGCCGCCGAGATCACCGAGGCCGTGCAGGCCGGGCGCATGCACTGCGGCTTTCTGCGCGTGCCGGTGGCCCGGCCCGAAGGCCTGGTGTTCGAGACGCTGCTGCAGGAGCCCGCGCTGCTGGCCATTCCCGTGGACCATAGGCTGGCGCGCGATGCATCGCGGCCCGTGGCGCTCAGGCAGCTCGATGGCGAGCGCCTGATCCTTGTGCGGCGCACGGGCGCGCCGGGGCTGTATGCCAATCTGCTGGCGCTGTGCGCCCGGCACAAGGTACAGGTGGAGGTGGCCGCCGAGGTGGAACGCATGATGACCAATGTGAACCTGGTGGCGGCGGGCGTGGGCCTGTCCATCGTGCCGGCCTCGGTGCGCGGCGCCCATCCCGAGGCCGTGGTCTACCGCGCCTTCGAGCCCGCCGTGCGGCTGAGCGCCCCGCTCACCCTGGTGCACCGCGAGGCCGGCACGCAAACCGGCGGCGCAGGACCCGCGGCCACCTTCATCGCCCTGGCGCGCGAGCTGGCGCAGCGCCACCAGGCGCCGGGCGGCTGAGGCATGCGGGCACCGCAAGGCACCGATACCGGCCGGCGCGCCCTGCTGGCGGCGGGCGCCTGCGCGCTGGCCTGGCCCGCCCAGGCATGGCCGGCCCGGCCTGCCTGGCCGGGCGCCAGCGTGCGGATCGTGGTGGCCTACCCCGCAGGCGGTGTCAGCGACATGGTGGCCCGCGCCCTGGCCGAGCAACTGGCGCAGCAATGGGGCACGGCCGTGATCGTGGACAACCGCCCCGGCGCCAGCGGCACCGTGGCGCTGGAGCTGCTGGCGCGCAGCGCGCCCGACGGCCGCACCCTGGTCTTTGCCGCCGCCACCGCCGTGGGCCTGGCCGCAGCCTCCGTGACGCCCGTGGCCGGCGTGATGCGCACGCCCATGCTGCTGGTGGGCACGCCGGCGCTGAAGGCCGCAGATTTCGAAGGCATGCTGGCCGAGGCACGCGGCATGCCCGGCGGCATACGCTGGGCCACCACGGGCGAGGGCACGACGGGCCACGCCGTGCTGCAGCGCATAGAGCAGGCCACGCGCATTCCCATCGTGCATGTGCCCTACAAGGGCGGGGGCCAGCAGCTCAACGATGCGCTGGCCGGGCATTTCGAGCTGCTGTCCACCAATGTGGCGCCGCTGCAGCTGCAGGCGCTGCGCGCGGGCCGCCTCAAGGCCCTGGCCGTGGGCGCGCCGCAGCGGCTGGCGGCCCTGCCCGATGTGCCCACGCTGGCGCAGCTGGGCCATGCGCAGGCCAATCTGGATTCGCTGTTCGGCCTGTTCGCGCCGCCGCAGATGGCGCCAGCGCTGGCCCAGCGCATCAATGCTGCGGTGGCCCAGGCGCTGCGCGCCCCGGCCATCCGCAGCCGGCTGGAGGCGGCCAGCAACCAGCCGTTCGAGGGTTCGGCCGCAGAGTTCGCGCAGCAGGTGATGCGCGAGGCCGGGCGCTGACCGCCCTGCATCGCTCCCCCCGCACCACGCCCTGCACCACGCCCTGCACCACGCCCTGCACCACGCCCTGCACCATGCCGGACGGGCTCAGCGCGCGTACTTCTTGGCCCCGGCCACGCAGACCACGGCGGCCATGGTGACCAGCACCATGCCCCAGCTCACCTGTTCATGCAGCAGCAGGGCCGCCAGGCCCAGGCCCATGAAGGGCTGCAGCAGCTGGATCTGGCCCACGGCCGCAATGCCGCCCTGGGCCAGGCCCCGGTACCAGAACACGAATCCGATCAGCATGCTGAACAGCGAGACATAGGCCAGGCCCAGCCATGCGGGCCGGCCCACATCGGCCAGCGATGCCGGCATGCTGAGCAGGGCGGCGGGCAGCATGACGGGCAGGGCCAGCACCAGCGACCAGCTGATGACCTGCCAGCCGCCCAGCGTGCGCGACAGGCGCGCGCCCTCGGCATAGCCCAGGCCGCAGACGATGATGGCGGCCAGCATCAGCAGGTCGCCGCGCAGCGAGCCCCCGGCCCCGCCCACGGCCGCATAGCCGGCCACGAAGGCCGCGCCCGCCAGCGAGAACAGCCAGAAGGCCGGGCGCGGGCGCTCGCCGCCGCGCAGCACGGCGAACACGGCCGTGGACAGGGGCAGCAGGCCCACGAAGACGATGGAATGCGCCGAGGTGACGTACTGCAGCGCCAGCGCGGTCAGCAGCGGAAAGCCCACCACGCCGCCCAGCGCGCTCAGCGCCAGCGAAGGCATGTCGGCGCGCGCGGGCCGGGGCTGGCGCAGCGCCAGCAGCATGGCCAGGGCCAGCAATGCCGCGATGCTGGCGCGCGCACAGGTCAGGAAGGTGGGGTCCAGGTCGGCGACCGCCACGCGGGTGGCCGGCAGCGATCCCGCAAAGATCGCCACGCCGATGAATCCGTTGATCCACCCGCTGCTTGTCTTGTCCATCAAAAAGCTCCTTGGTTTGCAGCAGGCAGTGGGCCATTGCACGGCCGGATCTTCCATAGACAGTCCAATACAATTCAAAAGAACTGTTATGCACACAAATCCACTACAGAAGAGAGAGCAGCCATGCGCAGCGGCACACGCATCCAGGCGGTGATGGAAGAGATCCAGTCGCGCATCGCCGCGCGCACCTGCCTGCCCGGCACGCGCCTGCCCTCGGTGCGCGCGCAGGCGCAGGCCATGCAGGTGTCGGTGTCCACGGTGGTGGAGGCCTATGAGCGGCTGGCGGCCGAGGGGGTGATCGCCTCGCGCCCGGGCTCGGGCTTTTATGTGGCGGGGCCGGTGGCGCCGCTGGCGCTGGGCGGTATCGGGCCGCGCGTGGACAGGGAGGTCGACCCCCTGTGGCTGGCCCGCCAGTCGCTGCAGGCAGATGCCCACGCGCTCAAGCCGGGCTGCGGCTGGCTGCCGCCTTCATGGCTGTACGAGGAAGGCGTGCGCCGCGCGCTGCGCTCCCTGGCGCGCTCGGGCACGCTGGAGCTGACGGAGTACGCAACGCCGCTGGGCCACCCGGCACTGCGCCGCCTGCTGGCGCGGCGCATGGCCGCCATGGGGCTGGAGACCTCGCCAGAGCAGATCCTGCTGACGGAGTCGGGCACGCACTCCATCGACCTGGTCTGCCGTTTCCTGCTGGAGCCCGGCGATACGGTGCTGATCGACGACCCCTGCTATTTCAATTTCCATGCGCTGCTCAAGGCGCACCGCGTGCAGGCCGTGAGCGTGCCCTACACGCCGCAGGGGCCCGACGTGGCACGGTTCGCCGACGCGCTGCAGGCCCACTCGCCACGCCTGTACATCACCAATTCGGCCATCCACAACCCGACGGGCGCCACGCTGTCGCCACTGGTGGCGCACCGCATCCTGAAGCTGGCCGACAGTTCGGACCTGGTGATCGTGGAGGACGACATCTTCTGCGACCTGGAGACCCATGCGGCGCCCCGGCTGGCGGCCTTCGACGGCCTGTCGCGCGTGATCCAGATCGGCAGCTTCTCCAAGACGGTGTCGGCCTCGCTGCGCTGCGGCTTCATCGCGGCGCGGCCCGACTGGACGCAGGACCTGGCGGACCTGAAGATCGCCACCAACTTCGGCGGCGGTCGCATGGCCGCCGACATCGTGCTGCGCACGCTGACCGACAGCGGCTACCGCAGGCACATGGAGTCCGTGCGGCTGCGGCTGGCGCAGGAGATGGAACGCACGGCCGCGCGGCTGCAGGCCCTGGGCATGAAGCCCTGGCTGGTGCCGCAGGCCGGCATGTTCCTGTGGTGCCAGTTGCCCGGGGGCATGGATGCCACGGCGCTTGCGCGCACCTGCCTGGAGGATGGCGTGGTGCTGGCGCCCGGCAATGCCTTCAGCCAGTCGCAGAGCGCGGGCGACTTCCTGCGCTTCAATGTGGCGCAGTGCTCGGATGCGCGGATCTTCGAGGTGCTGGCGCGGGCGCTGAAGGGCTAGGCCGTTTCAGCCTGCAGCAGGCCGCGCACCCGTGCCTGCACGTGTTCCAGGGACGGCGGCAGGTCGAACAGCACGCGGTAGACGATGGGCGCGGCCAGCGCGTCGATCAGGGTGTCCGCAGCGGGCATCGCCTCGCCACGCCGCGCTGCGCGCTCGCCGATCTGCGCCAGTTGCCCGCGCAGGATTTCCACGCAGGCGCAGGGCGTGTGCTCGTTGCCCGCTGCGGCGGCCATGTCGCGCAGCATGGTGCGGCCCAGCGGCGAGGCCGATTCCTCCAGGAACTGCTCGGCCCAGGCCAGCAGATCGCCCTCCAGCGTGCCCGTGTCCAGCGGCGGCGCCGTGGGCCGGATGATTTCCACGGCCACATCGGCCAGCAGCTGCTGTATGTCGCCCCAGCGCCGGTAGAGGGTGGACGGCGTCACGCCCGCCTGGGCGGCGATGAGCGGAAAGCTCAGTTCCTCGCGCGGCATGGTTTCCAGCAGGCCCTTGACGGTCTGGTAGACCGTGGCCTGGATGCGCGCGCTGCGTCCGCCGGGACGGGCGGGACCGCCTGTTTTGGAAAGGGATGGGACTTGCGTGCTCATGGTTATTAAAGCTAAAAATTTGCGTTAGCAGCGCACAAGCGCAGAATTCGCTAACGCAAAAACTTTGCATTAATTGTGCAGCAGGGCTCTTAACCATGTCGGTACTGCAACCATCCAACTCCACTCCCGCTGCCCGGCCCGGCCGCAGCCTGGCCGTCCTGGCATTCGGCCTGGGCAGCTTCTTCGCGGCCTCCAGCGCGCCCACGCCGCTGTACCGGCTCTACCAGCAGGACTGGGGCTTTTCCTCCGGCATGCTGACCCTGGTCTTCGCGGTCTATGCGCTGAGCCTGCTGCTGGCCCTGCTCACCACGGGCGCGCTGTCGGACCACCTGGGCCGCAAGCCCGTGATCCTGGCGGCGCTGGTGCTGGAGATCGTCTCGCTGGCGGTGTTCGCCCGCGCGGGCGACGTTCAGGCCCTGGTGCTGGCGCGCGTGCTGCAGGGCTTTGCCACCGGCATGGCCAGTGCGGCCATGGGCGCGGCGCTGCTGGACCTGCACCGCGAGCGCGGCACGCTGGTGAGCACCATGGCGCCCATGGTCGGCATGGCGGCGGGCATTGTCGTGGCGGGCGAGTTCGCGCAGCTGTGGCGCCAGCAGCTGGGCCTGGTGTTCTGGCTCATGGCGCTGATCTTCGTGGCCGTGGCCGCCGCCATGGCCGTGCTGCCCGAGACGGGCGCGCGCCGCCCCGGCGCACTGGCCGCCATGCGCCCCCGCGTGCGCATTCCGGGCCAGGCCCGGGCCGACTTCATGCGCGTGCTGCCCATGAGCATCACGGTGTGGGCGCTGGGGGGCTTTTACCTGTCGCTGGGCCCGTCGATGATCCGCTCGGTCACGGGCTCGGAGGTCGCCGCCAGCTTTGCCGTGTGCATCAACACGCTGAGCGCCGCCGCCGCCATCTGGACGCTGCGCAGCCGCGCGCCGCGCGCCATGCTGCAGTTCGGCGGCAGCGGCCTGCTGGCCGGGGTGGCCCTGCTGCTGGTCGGCGCCCATCTGCAAAGCCTGCCCCTGGTGCTGGGGGCATCAGTGGTGGCGGGCGCGGGCTTCGGCGTGGGCTTCCAGGGCGCGCTGCGCAGCGTGATCCCGCTGGCCGAGCCGCACGAGCGCGGCGCCCTGATCTCGGCCATCTACATCGCCAGCTACCTGGCGTTCAGCATGCCGGCCATCGCGGCGGGCATGGCCGCCGCGCGCTTCGGCCTGTTGCCGGTCACCTATGCCTACGGCCTGATGCTGATGCTGTTCGCGGGCCTGGCGCTGGCGGGGACGCGCCAGCCCAGGCCGGTGGTGGCGTCCTGATGCGTTGGCTGTAAAAATAAAACCATAGCAATCCAGCATTACCCCACCTGGTGATCAACGGGAAATAAGGGAGAAAATCTCAGCGGCAGCGCAAAAAAAGTCCAGCCGAACTTGCAGGATGGGCAGGGCTTGTTCGGCATACGGGGAGTCACGCCACTTTTCCCAGCCAACATGCCACGCCCGCACTCCCGACAGCCCCAGCACGGCTGCCCCGCCGCCCCGGGGTGGCGTGCGTCCAGGGGCAGCGCCGTGCTGCTGGCAATCGCGCTGCTGCTGGCCGCTGCGGCGCCGGCACCCTCCCGGGCGGCGTCGTCAGCCCAGGCGGCGCAGCGCAGCTTTTCCGTTGCGGCCGGACCTCTCGCGCATGTGATCGCCCAGTACGCCAACCAGGCCGGTGTGGCGCTCTCGTTCGATGCGGCCCAACTGGGTCGGCGGCAGTCTCCGGGCCTGCAGGGCCGCTATGCCGTGGACGATGGTTTTGCGAGGCTGCTGCAGGGCACGGCGCTGCAGGCCGTGCACGAGTCCCGCGGCGTCTATACGCTGCGGCCCCTGCCAGCGGCGGCCTTGGGCACGAGCGGGCAGACGCTGGGCACGGTCACGGTCCGGGCCACGGCGCCGGCCAGTGCAACGACCGAAACCTCGGACAGCTATGCCGCCAGCCTGGTCACGGGCTACAAGGGGCTTCAGTCGGTGCGCGACATCCCGCAGCCCGTGACCGTGCTCACGCGCCAGTGGCTGGACGAGCAGGCCCTGCCCGACCTGCATGCCGTGCTGCAGCACACGCCGGGCGTGACGGTGGAGTACATCGACAGCGAGCGCATCGCCTATTACTCGCGCGGCTACCAGATCGATTCGCTGCAGGTGGACGGGCTCAATGTGAACCAGGTGGCCTCGGCCTCCACCTTCATCCAGCCCGACATGGCCATGCTGGACCGCGTGGAGGTGCTGCGCGGCGCCACGGGCCTGCTGCGTGGCGCGGGCTCGCCCTCGGCCATGGTGAACATGGTGCGCAAGCGGCCCACGGCGCAATGGCAAGGCTCGGCCGCGCTGACGCTGGGCTCCTGGGACCGCCAGCGCATGGAGGCCGACCTGTCCGGCCCGCTGAACGCAGCCGGCACGCTGCGCGGCCGGCTGGTGGCGCTGGCGGACGACAAGGCATCGTTCCAGACCGCGCGCAAGGAAAAGCGCCTGGGCCTGTACGGCGTGCTGGAGGCGGACCTGGGGCCGCGCACCACGCTCACGGCCGGCCTGCAGCACACGGACCTGCAGGCCACGGGCTCCTGGGGCGGCCTGCCCGCCGCCGCCGACGGCAGCCAGCTCGGCCTGCCGCGCAGCACCTACCTGGGCACGCCCTGGAATACCTGGGACCGCCACAACCAGCAGGCCTTTGCCGAGCTGGAGCACCGGCTGGACAGCGGCTGGCAACTGAAGGCCCAGGCGGCGCACACGCGCTTTCGGTCGGACGGGTTCAAGCAGACCTCGTTTTCCAGGGCCAGCGACAGCAATCCCTACCTGTTCGACGTGAGCACCTCCATCTATGGCGGCGACGGCAGCACGCAGAACGCGCTGAGCCTGCTGGCCAGCGGCCCCTTCGAGGCCCTGGGCCGCAGGCACGAGCTGTCGCTGGGCGCCGACCTGCAGCGCATCCGCAGCACGGGCGCCACGGGCTACTGGGGCGTGAGCCCGCTGCGCAATGTGGACATCCGCGGCTGGAATCCGTACACCAGCTACCCCGAGCCCTTCTACAGCGAGGGCAACGGCAACGCCTATTCATCGCCCGTGTCCCACATCCACCAGTACGGCGGATTCGCGCGGGCCCGGCTGTCGCTGACCGACTCGCTCACCGCCATTGCCGGCGCGCGCCTGAGCTGGTGGAGCTATCTCGAACCCGGCAATGCCCAAAGCGGCTACAGCGTGCGCCGCGAGCTGACGCCCTATGCGGGCCTGGTGCATGCGCTGTCGGACACGCTCGACGCCTATGCCAGCTACAGCGAGATCTTCAGCCCCCAGGACAAGAAGGCCGCCGACGGCAGCATCCTGGCGCCCGCCCGGGGCGAGGACCTGGAGGCCGGGCTCAAGGGCAGTTTCATGGACGGCCGGCTGCAGGCCAGCGTGTCGGTGTTCCGCATCCAGCGCGTGGGCAGCGCCATGCAGGACACGGCATCGGCCATGCCCTGCCTGCCGTACTACCCGACCAGCCACTGCTTCATGGCCGGCGGCAAGAGCCGCAGCCAGGGCTGGGAGCTGGAGCTGTCCGGCGAGCCCGCGCCGGGCTGGCAGGTGCTGGCCGGCTACACCTACACCCAGGCCAGGTACCTGCGCGACGCCTCCGAGGCCAACGTGGGCCAGCCGCTGCGCCCCGTGGACCCGCGCCATGCGCTGCGCCTGTTTGCCAGCCACCGCTTCAAGGGGCCCTTGCAGGGATGGACCGCAGGCGCCGGCGTGCGGCTGCAAAGCGATGCCTACGCCAGCGTGGGCGATGTCACCACCCGCCAGGGTGGCTATGCGCTTTTTGACGCGCTGCTGGCCTACCGCCTGGACGACACCTACTCGCTGCAGCTGAACGTGAGCAACCTGCTGGACAAGCGCTACTACGCCAAGTTCTCGCCCAACAGCACCTACTTCAACAACTACTACGGCGATCCGCGCAACGTGACGGTGTCGCTGCGCGCGCGCTTCTAGGGCCACGGCCGGCCTGCCCTCCTTCCCCGGCTTTTTCTTCACGGTTTTTCCAACCTTTGCACATGACTGCCATGACGCACCACAGCACTCCTGCGGACTTCCGCTTCGCTCCCCATCCCCTCACGCGCCTGATCCGCCAATGCCTGGGCGCCGGCCTGGCCCTGGCCGCCGTGGGCGTGGCGGCCCAGACGGCCGAGGGCCCAGCCCTCAAGGAGGTGACGGTGAGCGACCAGGCCGAGGCCATCGGCGGACTGCAAAAGACCTATGCCGGCGGCCAGATCGCGCGCGGCGGCGACCTGGGCATCCTGGGCAAGACCGACCAGATGAACGTGCCCTTCAGCACGACCAACTACACCTCGGAGCTGATCGAGAACCAGCAGGCGCTGACCATCGCCGACGTGGTGATGAACGACGCCTCGGTGCGCACCCTGCAGGCGCGCGGCGGCTATGGCGATGACTTCCAGGTGCGGGGCTTTTCCCTGTCCATGCGCGATGTGTCGGTGAACGGCCTGTACGGCCTGTCGCCCTCCACGCGCCTGCCGCTGGAGGTGATCGAGCGCGTGGAAGTGCTCAAGGGCCCCGGCTCGCTGACCAATGGCGTGGGCCCCAGCGGCAGCATCGGCGGCAGCATCAACGTGGTGACCAAGCGCGCGGGCGACGTGCCGCTGAACCGCCTGACCGCCACCTACATGGGCAAGGCCCAGTTCGGCACCCACCTGGACGTGGGCCGCCGCTTTGGCGAAGACAACCAGTGGGGCGTGCGCGTGAATGGCGTGTGGCGCAACGGCGAAGGCAATATCGACGGCGGCCGCCAGCGCCTGGGCCTGGCCTCGGTGGGCCTGGACTACGAAGGCCAGGGCCTGCGCTGGTCGCTGGACGCGCTGACCACCAGCGGCAAGACCACGGAGTTCCGCCCGCAAAGCGCCTTCCTGGCCGGCATCACCCAGGTGCCCGCCGTGCCCGACAGTCGCATCAACTTCAACCCGGGCACGGAGCTGCTGGACAAGGCCAAGACCGTGATCTCGCGCGTGGAATACGACATCAACGCCAACACCTCCGTCTACGGCGGCGTGGGCTACAGCGATGTGTCCAGCGACCAGAGCTTCCCCACGGCCGTGCAGCGCATCGACTCGCTGGGCAACTTCACGGTGCGCAACGGCTTCTACGACGAGTTCAACAAGACCACCTCGGCCGACGTGGGCCTGCGCACGCGCTTCAAGACCGGCGCCATCGGCCACACCGTGGTGGCAGCGGCCAACTACATGGACCGCGAGAGCGGCTACTTCTACCAGCTGACCACCGAAGCCGTCCCCTCCAACATCTACAACCCGTCGCCCCTGCCTGCCATCGACTTCGTGCGCGGCGCGCCCACCAAGAACGCCGAGCTGACGCAGCACAGCCTGGCGCTGGCCGACACCATGGCGCTGTTCAGCGACCGCCTGCTGGTAACCGTGGGCCTGCGCGACCAGACCATCGACCAGAAGAACGCCAGCGGCACCACGCTGTACAAGGCCAGCGCCGTGACGCCGCTGGCCGGCGTGGTGTTCAAGCCGCAGAACCATGTCGCGGTCTACGCCAACTACACGGCAGGCCTGTCGGCAGGCGGCACGGCCGGGCCCAACACGGCCAATGCCGGCCAGGTGTTCGCGCCGCAGAAGTCCAAGCAGTACGAGGTCGGCGTGAAGGTGGACTGGGGCCGCATGACCACGCAGGCCGCGCTCTACCAGATCCAGCGCCCGGGCTCCATGACCGACCCGGTGACCAATGTCTACAGCTTCGGCGGCGAGACGCGCAACCGCGGCCTGGAGCTGACCGCCTACGGCGAGATCCACAAGGGCCTGCGCCTGCTGGCCAGCGCGGCCTTCAACAACGCCAGGCTCTCGCGCACGGCAGGCGGCGTGAACCAGGGCAACGATGCCAACGGCGTGCCCGAGCGCACCTTCAACCTGGGCCTGGACTGGGATACGCCCTGGGTGGAGGGCCTGAGCCTGAACGGCCGCGTGATCCACACCTCGTCCATGTACTACGACGCGGCCAACATCCTGCGCATGCCCGGCTGGACACGCCTGGACCTGGGCGCACGCCTGCGCACCCATGTGGCCGGCAAGCCCGTGGTGCTGCGCGCCAGCCTGGAGAACGTCAGCAACAAGAGCTACTGGGTGACTGCCGCCGGCTACACCACCACGGGCGCGCCGCGCACGCTGATGCTGTCGGCACAAGTGGACTTCTAAGCCACCGGCCACCGGCAACCGCCCCGCCCCCGGCATGGCGCCGGGGGCGCGGTGATGGCGGGGGCCCCAGGCCCCCTTCTGTCAGAGAAAAGAACACCCCATGCAAAGCCACACGATCAAGACCTGGGCCTGGTTGCACAAATGGAGCAGCCTGGTCTGCACCGTCTTCATGCTGCTGCTGTGCCTGACCGGCCTTCCGCTGATCTTCCACCACGAAATCGGCCACCTGCTGGGCACCGAGGTGGAGGCCCCGCCCATGCCCCAGGGCACGCCCCATGCCAGCCTGGACAAGGTGCTGGAGGTGGCCCGTGCCCAGCACCCGGACCGCGTGGTGCAGTTCGTCTCCAAGTCCGACGACACCGACGACCTCTGGTTCGTCACCATGACGCCCACGCCGGCGCCCACGGACGATTTCCGCTCCGTGGTCATCGATGCGCGCACGGCAGAGCTGCTGGCCCAGCCGCGCTTCGACCAGGGCTTCATGTGGGTCATGTTCAAGCTGCACGTGGACCTGTTCGCGGGCCTGCCAGGCAAGCTGTTCCTGGGCTTCATGGGGCTGCTGCTGCTGATCGCCATCGTCAGCGGCGTGGTGCTGTACGCGCCCTTCATGCGCAAGCTCGATTTCGGCACCGTGCGCCGCACGCGCCAGCCGCGCCTGAAGTGGCTGGACCTGCACAACCTGCTGGGCATCGTCACCCTGGTGTGGCTGTTCGTGGTGGGCGCCACCGGCATGATCAATACCTGGGCCGACCTGCTGATCAAGTACTGGCAGCATGACCAGCTCAGCAGCGTGCTGGCGCCCTACCAGGGCCAGGACACGGTGCCGGTGGCGGAGCGCGCCTCGCTGCAGCAATCGCTGCAGGCCGCCCAGCAGCAGGTGCCGGGCACCAGGCTGTACTTCATCGCCTTCCCCGGCACCACGTTCTCCAGCCCGCACCACCACACCTTCTTCCTGCGCGGCAACGAGCCCCTGACCTCGCGCCTGTTCCTGCCCGTGCTGGTGGACGCCAGGACCGCCCAGGTCACGGCCGCGCCCGCCCTGCCCTGGTATCTGACGGCGCTGCTGGTGTCCCAGCCGCTGCACTTCGGCGACTACGGCGGGCGGGCCATGCAGATCCTCTGGGCGTTGCTGGACATCGCCAGCATCATCGTGCTGGGCACGGGCCTGTACCTGTGGGTCAAAAAGGGCAAGAGCCTGCCGGCCCCGCAGCCCGCGCCGCGCGGCAAGGAGGTCTCGGCATGAGCGGCGCGCGACACCGGGGCTTTCTCGCCCTCTGGGGCTGGCCCATCGCGCTGGGCGTGCTGACGGCCATCGGCCTGGTCTCGGCCCTGTTCAGCGACGGCGGCCTTGGCGACATGCTGGCCGGCGTCTGCCTGGCCGTTCCCACGGCGGCAGGGATCTGGCATGGATGGCTGCGGCGCAGGCCGCCGGGCTGAAGCCGGGGCAGGCCGGCACGGCGCTCAGTCGCGCGGGTCGCGCTGGCCTGCGCTTTCCAGCAGCTGCTGCAAGGCTTCGCCCAGTGGCCGCCAGACATCGGTGACACCGGCCCAGTCGCCGGCCAGGCAGGCCTGCTCCAGGCTCCTGGTCAGTCCGCTGGCCCGCTCCTGTCCCAGCAGGCGCAACACGCTCTGCAGGCTGTGCGCCTGCCTGCGCAGGGCCATGGCGTTCTGCTCCGCGATAAGGACCTCCATCCGGGCGATATCGTCGGGCAAGTGTGCAAGGCAGATGTCACGGTAGCTGTGGAACAGGCCTGCGTCGCCACCAAAGAAATTGGCGATGGCGAGCGCGTCCGACGGCGCCTCCGGTTGCACATCCGGTCGCACATCCGGTCGCACATCCGGCTGCGCATCGGCGCCCTCGCCCGTCCCGGCCTCCTGCCTGGGAGGGGGAGGCGGCGCATGCTGCTGGAGCACCGACTCCACGCAGTCCACCAGTTGCGCCACCGACACCGGCTTGAGCAGCACGCGCCACACCTTCAACTGCTCCAGCTGCAGCGCAACATCGGCCCGCACGCCGGCACTGAAGACCACGGCGCAGCAGCCCGCCTGCGGCGAGCGGCGCAGCCACTCGATCAGCTCCACGCCGGAGGCGCCGGGCAGCATCAGATCGGTGATCAGCAGGGCAAAGGACTGGGTTTGCAGCAGTTGCTGGGCCTGCTCCGCACTCGTGCAGGACACCAGCGTGAGGGGCAGGCCCTCCAGCGCCAGCGCAACGAACCGCGCAATCGAGGCATCGTCCTCGACCAGCAGGACCGCGGGAAGGGGCGCGTTCACGCCGCCGGCCCGCCCAGCAGCCCGCCCAGCGCTTCGGGCAGTTCCTGCACCAGCTGGGGCTTGTGGATCACGCGCACGCCGCCCAATGCGAAGGCATAGGCCTCGCGCTCTGACGCCTCCAGCGAGGTGACCACCAGCAGCTTGCAGCGCGCGAACTGCTCATGGGTGCGCAAGGTGGTGATCAGGGCGGCTCCATCGATGTCGGGCAGCAGGATGTCCACCAGCAGCACATCGGGCTGGATCTGGCCGTACAGCGCCATGCCCGTGATCCCGTCGTTCGCCACATGCAGCTGGACGTCGGGAAAGTGACGCTGCACCAGCATGCGTACCAGATTCTGGAAGTGCACGGAGTCCTCGATCAGCAGCACGCGCTGCCCGGTGCCCGATCCCGCCTGGGCAGGGGCCGGCGCCTGTGCCACCGCTGGTGCGCCGGGCACCCCGGGCGCTGCGCGCTCGCCCTGCCTGCTGCGCCAGCGCTCCACGGAAGCGCGCGTAATGCGGCGATGGCCTCCGGGCGTCTTCCAGGCCTCGAGCTCGCCGCGATCGACCATGAGCTGGACCGATCGCACGGCCATGCCCAGCAGCTTTGCCACCTCGGCAGTCGTGTAGTGCGGAATTTGGCCTGATGGGGTGCTGTTCTCGGACATGGCAGCAATTTTGCATCAAATACGATTGAAAAATTCAATATAAATTTGATGAATTTGATATTTATGATTTAACCTCACGCAGCCCCCTTCAACTGCGTTGTGAAAGGTCCGCCATGAAGAAGATACTGATCGTCGAAGACCAGGCCGACATCCGCAAACTGCTGCGCATGACGCTGGAGTCCGGCGCCTACGAGGTCATGGAGGTGCCCACCGCCGACGAAGCCTGGGCCGTGGCCCAGCGCAACAAGCCCGATATCGTGCTGCTGGACATGATGATGCCCGGCACGCTGGACGGCCTGGAGGTGTGCTGTCGCATCAAGACCTCCTACGATCTGCGGCATACCCTGGTGGTGCTGCTCACCGCCCGGGACAGCGCAGAGGACCGCGAGGCGGGCTTCAATGCGGGCGCCGACGAATACCTGGTCAAGCCCTTCAGCCCGACCCGGCTGCTGCAGATCCTGGCCAGCCTTGAAAGGAGCGACTGATGATGATGCGCGCACGGGAGACCGGCCGCGTGGACCTGTCCATGGCAGACGGCCCGTCCAGCCGCAGGCTGGCGGACGGCTGGCACTGGATGCAGGCGTTCGCGCCGGCCCGGCCCGTTCCTGTGCCGCACGACGGGTTGACCGCCATCGTCGCGCCCCGGAATTTCTGATGGAGCATCTTCATCATGTCTGATCGAGCTACCGCGCATCATTTCCTGGGTGCCGGACGCAGCGCCCACATCAAGGCACTGGTGCTGACCTTTGCCCTGTGCGTGCTTGCCGGGCTGGTGCTCTTCGTCTGGAGCCAGCTGCACGCCGAGGCCGACCAGAGCAAGTCCCAGGCCGCACTGCTGGCGCGCGTGCTGGAGGACCAGACGGCCAAGACCTTCGAGAACACCGAAATGGCCCTGTCCAGCCTGGCGCACCACCCCGCCATCCTGGCCGCCGGCAGCACGCGCAGCACGCGCGAGGCCGCCATGGCCCAGCTGATCGCCCAGCTGCCCTACCTGCGCAGCATGGCCCTGCTCGACGACAAGGGACTCATCCTGGCCAGCACCCAGGCGGGCGAGGCCGGCCAGCAGATCGACATGCAGGAGCTGCTGCACGACAAGAGCGCCGTCGTCGTGCCCGGCAAGCCCCTGCTGGGCCGGCTGGTGCCCGGCCGTGGCCTGTCGGCCCTGGCGCCCCGCGCGCACCCGTCGCCGCGCGGCGTATCGTTTCTGCCGCAGCTGCTGGGCTTTCACCAGGACAACGGCATGCCCGCCGTGCTGGTGGCCCTGATCAACCCCGACGCCGTGGCCAACTTCTACCAGGCCACGCTGGAGATCCTCAGCTACGAGGCCGTGCTGCTGACCTACGACGGCCGGCCGCTGGCCAGCACCAATGCGGGCACGGGCGTGCAGGCGACCGCCGTGCTGCAGACACCGCTGTTCCGGCAATGGCTGCCGCACAGCGAATTCGGCTCCTACATCGGCGCGGGCATGCTCGGCTCCCATGAGATCGTGTCGTTTCGCACCGTGCGCAACTGGCCGCTGCTGCTGGTGGTGGAGGAGCCCTACGCAGCCCTGGTGGCGCGCTGGAGGGATGACGCCTTCGCCTTCTTCGTGGCCGGCGTGGCCCTGCTGGCCCTGGTGCTGGGCCTGAGCTGGTCGGTGCTCAAGACGCGCAGGGAGCAGAAGACGGCACAGCAGGCCATGGAGCAGGCCCAGGCGCGCCTGGCGCGCAGCGAGCATGAGATGGCCGTGCTCATGCGCAGCGTGCAGGAGCTGATCTTTCGCACTGACAGCGAGGGTCTGCTGACCTTCGTGAACGCACGCTGGGAACAGCTGACCGGCCAGCCCAGCTCCGAGGCCGTAGGGCAGCCGCTGGAGAACATCGTGGACGGCCCGTACCGCGCGCAGATCCAGGCCCTGCTCGATCCCCTGGCCCGGCTGGCGCCGCGCAACTGCCAGGCCATGTTCCAGCTGCCGGGCCACCGGGAAATACTCTGCGACATCGCCGTCGTCCCCCTGCTGCGCGACGGCCGGCTCGTGGGCTTCGCGGGCAGCGCCGTGGACGTGACGGCCCGCTGGAAGGCGCAGCAGGAACTGCAGACCCAGCTGGCCTTCCAGCACCTGCTGTTCGAGACCACGCCCCTGCCCATGCTGGTCACCGACGCGGACCACCGCGTGGTACTGGTCAACAAGGCCTGGGAGGACTTCTTCGGCCGCGGCCGCTATGCCGTGCTCGGTCACGAGATCAAGGGCCTGCACTCGCGCGACGATGCCCTGCTGCAGATACGCAGCAACCAGGTCGTGATGCGCTCGGGCCAGCGCATGGTGCTGGAGGCCCGGCTGCCCCACATGGACGGCAGCTACCGCGACGTGCAGATCTCCAAGGCGGCGGTCAAGGATGCCCAGGGGCAGACCACCGGCGTGCTCAGCATCTTTGTGGATGTGAGCGAATTCCGCGCGGCCGAGCATGCCACGCGCGAGGCCCGCGACGCGGCCGAGGAGGCCTTCCGCGTGAAGTCGGAATTCGTCGCCAACATGAGCCATGAGCTGCGCACCCCGCTGCAGTCCATCATGGGCTTTGCCGAGCTGGGCAGCCTGCGCTCGCGCGGCAATCCCGCCATGGCCGACATGTTCAACGACATCCATGCGGCGGGCCAGCGCATGCTGGCCCTGGTCAATGACCTGCTCGATGTCGCCAAGCTGGACAGCGCCGTGGGAACCATCCACCTGGAGCGCACGGACCTGCGCAGCCTGATCCGGCCGGTCGTGCGCGAGCTGGAGCCGCAGCAGCAGCACAAGCTCATCGACCTGCGGCTCGAACTCGACGACGCCCCGCTGATCGCCAAGGCCGACCCCGTGCGCTTCCAGCAGGTGGTGCGCAATGTGCTGGCCAATGCCATCAAGTTCTCGCCCATCGGCGGGCGCATCGATGTGCAGGGCCGCATCGACGGGCAGGGCGACATCTGCATCGCCTTCTCCGACCAGGGCCCGGGCATTCCGCCACAGGAGCTGGACAAGATCTTCCAGCCCTTCGTGCAGTCCAGCAAGACCCGCAACGGCTCGGGCGGCACGGGCCTGGGGCTGGCCATCTGCCGCAAGATCATCGACGCCATGGACGGCACCATCGTGGCCAGCAACCGGCCCGAGGGCGGCTCGCTGTTTCGCATCACCCTTCCCTGCCGCAGCGCATCGGAGACGCGACCGGCGGAGCTGCTGTAGCGGCACCGCCGGCCGGCGCGCCTGCGGCCGGCAAACGGGTGGTGAACAAGTGGCAAACGGGTGGCAACAAATGAGAAAAAGTCTCATTTAGAATGCCAGCACTTCGTCCCGCCCTGCCCGCCTGCCTTTCCTCCCCGCTTGCTTGTATGACACGCCATCCGACTCCTGCCGCCTGGCTGGGCCTGGACCTGCACTGGGCCTATGGCAGCCTGCTGCCCGCCATCTGGCGCAGCACGCGCTGCATCCACCGCGCGCAGGATGTGCTGCATGACGCCTTCGTGCGCTACGCCCTCAGCGGCCGGCACGAAGGCATCGCCCAGCCGCATGCCTACCTGCGCGTGGTGGCGCGCACCGTGCTGGCCGACCTGATGGCGCATGAGCGCCGCTTCGTGCCCCTGCCCGAGCTGGCAGGCGAGGCCGGCGCCGCGCAGCACCCGGTGGCACGCGCGGACGAAATCGCCTTGCAGGAAGCCTTCACGGCGCCTTCGGCCGAGATGCTGGCCGACCTGCAGCAGCGCCTGGGCGCCGTGCAGCGTGTCATCCAGGGATTGCCTGCGCGCTGCCGCGAGGTGTTCTGGCTGTGCAAGGTGGAAGGCCACTCCCAGCCCCAGATTGCCGCCATGCTGGGCATCAGCCTGAACATGGTGGAGCGCCACCTGATGCGCGCCCTGCTGGACCTGCGCGCCGCACGCGAGCTGCTCGCGCCATGAGCACGCCGCGCGAGGAAGCCGCGCGCTGGTTCATACGCATGCACCGGGATGCGGGAGCGCGGCCGGGCGCCGCCGATGCCGCTGCCTGGCGCCGCTGGATGGACGCCGACCCGCGCCACGCCGCCGAATACGCCGCCTTCGAGGCGCTGTGGCAGGACTTCGACTCCACGCCCCGCACCGAGGCCCTGGCCACGGCGGTGGACACCGCCGCACGCCAGCGCCGCAACACACGCAGCAACACGCGCCGCGCGATCATCACCCGCGGCGTGCTGGGCGTTGCCGGCCTGGGCACGGCGGGCCTGCTGGCATGGCGCGGCTGGCTTGAATGGCAGGACACCACCGTGTTCGCCCTGGCCCGCGACAGTGCGATTGGCGAACGCATCGTGCTGAACCTGCCCGACGCCAGCGTGCTGACCCTGGGACCGGCCAGCCGCATCGCCACGCGCTACACGCGCCGCCAGCGCGCCGTGGTGCTGGAGCAGGGAGAGGCCCTGTTCGACGTGGCCAGGGATGCAGGCCGCCCCTTCACCATCGCCGCCGGCCAGGCCCGCATCACCGTGCTGGGCACGCGCTTCACCGTCAACCGCCTGCCGGGACTGGTGCGGGTGGGCGTGGAGCATGGAACGGTGCGTTTGGCGGTGAAAGGTGGTGACGGAGAACCGTCCTTGCTGCTGCAGGCTGGCGAAGTGGGGGAACTGCCGGACGAAAGCGCCGGTGCCGCCCCCGGTGCCGCACCCGGAGCCGATGGCGCCCACGCCAGCCCCCTCCCCCGCCGCGTGCAACGCGATGCGCGCGACAGCTTCTCGTCCATCGAACGCGGCCTCATCGTCTTCGACAGCGCCGGGCTGGGCGAGATCGCGGCCACGCTGTCGCGCTGGCGCCGCCAGCCCGTGCGTGCGGCCGTCGCCGACGGCACGGGCGGGCCGCACATCACGGCCGCCGTGCAGCGCGCCGATGTGGAGAGCTTCCTGGACGCGCTGCCGCGCATCGCCGCCGTGCGCGTGCAGGAGCGCGACGGCGCCACCTGGCTGGCCCCGCGCAGCACGGCGCCGGAAAAAATCCGGAAAAACTGAAAAAAAGCGGCCAACGCACATCAGGGATCCGGCGGGCTGCCCCGTCATACAGGCGAGCACAACCGATACCCAGGAGAACGTTCCCGCCATGCCCGCCCGCCCTCTTTCCTCCCGCCCGGCACGCGCCTGCCTGTCCCTGCTCGCCTGCGCGGCGGCACTGGCCTGCACGCCAGCCCTGGCCGCCCCTGCCGACATCGACCTGCCGGCCCAGCCGCTGTCCGACGCCATCAAGGCCCTGGCGCGCGCCACCGGCACCAGCATCGCGGCCGACAGCTCCCTGCTCGCAGGCAAGACCGCGCCCGCCGTCCAGGGCCGCCTGGAGCCGGCCGAGGCACTGCAGCGCCTGCTGGCCGGAAGCGGCCTGCAAGCCTCTGCCCAGCCCCAGGGCGGCTGGCTGCTGCGCCCCGCCCCGGCGCGCCCGCAGACCGCGCTGGACGAAGTGCGGGTGACGGCCACGGCCCTGCGCGACGGCCGCACGGAAGGCACGGGCAGCTACCGGGCGCCCTATGCCAGCGCGGCCACCAAGATCGAGCTGACGGCCCGGGAGACGCCGCAGTCCGTATCCGTGATCTCGCGCGCACGGCTCAATGACCAGAACTTCGTGGAGCTCACCGAAGCCGCCAAGGTGGTGCCCGGCATCGTCGTGCGCCGGCAAAGCAGCACGGGCGGGCGCAGCGACATCCTCTCGCGCGGCTACCAGTCCTCCACCTACCAATTGGACGGTCTCACCGTCAGCGGCAACCCGGCCACCCAGGAAACGCTGGACCTGGCCCTGTTCGACCGGGTCGAGGCCCTGCGCGGGCCGGCCGGGCTGTTCTCGGGCGCGGGCGAGCCCAGCGTCATGCTCAACCTGGTGCGCAAGCGCGCCCTGCCGGACTACCAGGGCCAGGGCGCCATCGGCCTGGGTTCGCGGGGGCGCAAGCGGGCCGAGGTGGATGTCACCGGAGCGCTGTCCGAAGATGGCCGCCTGCGTGGCCGGGTGGTGGCGCTGCACGAGAACTTCGGCAGCCCCGTGATGGCCATGGACGGCCACAAGCAGGCGCTGTACGGCACGGTGGAGCTGGACGTCACTTCCCAGAGCACGGTCTCGGTGGGCGCCACCTGGCAGCGCGGCCGGGGCAACTACGACACCGGCCTGCCCGCCCACGCCGACGGCAGGCTGGCCCCCATTCCGCGCGACGTGGCCATTGCCGCCGACTGGGGCCGCGCCGCGCCCGAATCGCTGGCCGGCTTCATCGAGTCGGAGACGCGGCTCGACGGCGGCGGCCTGTTCAAGCTGGCCGCGCGCCGTGTGCTGCGCCAGCAGCGCGACAAGTACATCAACGGCTACTCGGCCGTATCGGACACCGGCATCAGCCGCTTCACCCAGGCCCAGACCGTGGACCGCGACTACGCCGACACCACGGCCGACATCTACTACAGCACGCCCTGGCAATGGGCCGGGCAGACGCACCATTTCATCGCGGGCGCGGACTACCGCAGCTCCAACATGCACCTGCGCATGCTGCGCGGCGCCATGAACACGCCGGCCGACCTGTTCCACTACGACCCCTCCTCCATCCCCGAGCCCAGCTTCAAGCCCTTTGCCGACGACATTACGCGCACCAGCCTGCGCGGCGTCTACGGCCAGTTGCGCATCAAGCCCACGCAGGCCCTCACCCTGGTGGCGGGCGCGCGCAAGAGCTGGTGGAAGACAGAAACCTCGGATCGGCTGCAGAACACGCGCTCGGGCTACGAGGTCGATGGCCAGTTCACGCCCTTCGCCGCCGTGCTCTTCGATCTGAACGACAGCTGGACGCTCTACGCCAGCCAGTCGCGCATCTTCCAGCCGCAAAGCGGGCGCCTGGCCGGTGGCGGCCAGATCGCCCCGCGCGAGGGCCGGCAGGTGGAAGCCGGCATCAAGGGCAGCCTGCTGGACGGACGCCTGAATGCCACCGCCGCCGTCTACCGCATGCAGGACACCAACCGCGCGCTGGCCGACCCCGCCGATGCCGCCTTCGTCATCCCCGCAGGCAAGGTGCGCTCCGAAGGCTTCGAGGCCGAGGTGGTCGGCTCGCTGTCGCCGCGCTGGGACGTGGCGGCCAGTTACGCCTACATGCGCTCCAAATACCTGCAGGGCACCGTCACGCAGACGGGCACCGACTTCAGCACCATGTCGCCGCGCCACAGCGTGAACCTGTGGGCGCGCTACCGCGTGGCCGGCCCCGTGGCCCAGGGGCTGGAGCTGGGCGCGGGCGTGCGCGCCGTCAGCGAGTTCTACGACACCCTGGGCACCGTGCGCTGGCGCGCGGGCGGCTACGGCGTCTGGTCCGTCTATGCCGCCTACCCGCTCACCCCCCAGGTCAAGCTGGCCGTGAACATCGACAACCTGTTCGACCGCGTCTACTGGGAGCGCGTGGGCACGGCCACGCGCAGCAACTACTACGGCCTGCCGCGCAGCATCATGGTCACGCTGCGCAGCAGTTTCTGAAGGTGCCCAGCCGCGCGCCGAGCCACCCTGTCAGCCCGCCATGCAGCCCAAGCCTCGCGGCAAGGAGGTGGCAACATGGGCGGCGCGCGGCACCAGAGCCTCCTGCCCACCTGGGGCTGGCCATCGCCCGGGGCATTTCCATGGTGGCAGACATCTGGTACAGAAGGCTAGGGCGCGGACACCGAGCTCGCCGAGTGCCTGCCTCTGGCACCATACGCTGGTCCGGACATCGGGCCGCAACCTGAGGCAGGCAGGCCATGCACGATGCGACGGGTGGTATTCATCGGCACATCGCTGCGTGCGGCATTGCCGGTAGCCACCTGGTATCCGGTGATGGCCGTGTGCAGTTCACCGCCGGGCTGGCACGATGGCAAGCCCACGCTGTCACAAAAGCCGGCCACGGTTTCGGGAATAGGCTCTCCGCGCAAGAAGGGCAGATTGGGCCTGGCGGCGAAACGATTGAGCGCCTGCGTGATATCTATCCAGCGATACAGCAACTTGACTTGCTCGATGCGCTCATACGCCTCCTTGTCCAAGGGTGCCAGGCCATCGATGAAATGCTGGGCCAACAGCGTGCCGGAAGCAGCGATGCGGCCCGTGAACTTTTCATCTGCCGGCGTTTCCCCGGGAACGACACTGACACCGCGCAGCCATGCGGCAGCTCCGGGCTCAAGCGCCTCGAATGCTGCATCGACCTGCTCTCTCAGGCCATGGGCATCGGCAAGCCGCGCTGCTCGCGCCAACGGCCAGTTCCAATAGCGCCCTGAACTCACGTCGACCAGGCTACCGGCCGCCTTTGTCAGCGCCAACTGGACCTCTCGTATGGCCCGCCCTCTACGGCCCTGCGGTGAATTGCGCAAGGTATCCCACGATGCAAGCTCCTTTTCGCTGAACGCGTGCTTTGCCAGAACCGGGAGCATTTCGCGCACGGCTACCGAATAGGGCTCCGGCGGCAGATCGGAATATGCTTCGCCTGTCATCCAGCGCAGGACTTCCGTGCTTGCCGCAACCATTGCTGGCGCAGCTTGCTGGGGAAACTTCCGATCCAGTGCAGTGCAGCGATCCAGCAGCAGTACACGGCGCGCATTGTCGTGGGCCATCAACCAGAGATCTACACCGTAAGCCATGTTTTCCCGCATGGCAGCCGAGCCATCCAGGCCATGGGGAACCTGAACGGACAGTGCCTGGGCCTGCGCTGGACTCGCTGCCACCAGGCAAGAAAGCAGCGGCACAATGGCCGCTGCATACAGGGATGCACACGCGGTGTGCAAGCTGCGCATGCCGAATGTGGAGCGCTTTGTATTTTGCATTCCTGCATTCTCGGCCAATTGCACGCGCCCTCCGTCCACATCATCGCTTGGCTTCCTGCGTTGCGGCCTCTTCTTCACGATCCGGTGCATGGCATACCGATGCCGCTTCACTTGATCATCTGGCAAGCCACTGCCGAATTGAAGCGGATGCTCTTTCCTGAATTGCCGATGTGCAATTCATCGGCCGAGCCCACCATCAAGGTGGTCTTCTTGCTGGTCTCCTTGAAATAGGAAGCCTCTTCCGTGCTCGCGAATTCATTGATCTTGCTCACGCCCAGTTTTTTGGCCATCTGCTTGCCGGATTGCCTTTTCAGATAGACCGAGATCTTTTTCTCGCCATCGGAATCCGTCACATCGGCCGCCAGCACTTCATCGCCGAATCATCGCGCCAGACTGCGCACTGCATCACCGCAATTCATCCGCTCCTGCATTGGCTGCAGGGTCAGGCGGGTTTGCCGCTGTCTGCTGCCTCCCCTGGCGCAAGCGCTCCAGTGCAGCCTGCCACATCCCACCGGCCCGGCAGCCTCTAGAGTGACGGCACACCGTCGGCACGACGGATTGCCTCACGCACTCAATTTATCGATTTCATCGAACAATTCCTGGAAAATAATTCACTGGAACAGTGCAATACATGCCACTACGCTTGTGGCATGCAAGACCGTTTCCTGATCGAGCGCATCGAGGCGCGGATCCTCGACATTCCCACCATCCGTCCGCACAAGCTGTCGTTCGGCTCCATCAGCCGGCAAAGCCCGGTGATCGTGCAGCTGTGGCTGCGCAACGGGGCCACGGGCTTTGGCGAGGCCGCCACCATTGGCGGCCCGTCGTGGAACGAGGAATCGCCCGAGAGCATCCACCATGCCATCGCCAACCACCTTGCGCCCAGCCTGATCGGCCAGGACGGCGCGCGCTTCGAGGCCTGCCTCTCGCGCATGGACCTGGCCTGCAAGGGCAATGCCTTTGCCAAGAGCGCCGTGGAAATCGCGCTGCTGGACGCCGTGGCGCGCAGCCTGCAGTTGCCCGTGTGGCAGTTGCTGGGCGGCAAGCAGCGCGACAGCCTGCCCCTGGCCTGGACGCTGGCCAGCGGCGACATCGAGCGCGACCTGGCCGAGGCCCATCTGCGCCTGGAGCAAAAGCGCCACCGCATCTTCAAGATGAAGATCGGCGCGCGCACGCCCGAGGCCGACGTGGCCCATGTGAGCGAGATCGCGCGCGGCCTGCAGGGCCGCGCCACGCTGACCGTGGACGTGAACCAGGCCTGGGACGGCGCCACGGCGCGGCGCTTTCTGCCGCAATTGA
This sequence comes from Delftia sp. 11MD, assembly GCF_050907895.1. Classification (NCBI taxonomy): domain Bacteria; kingdom Pseudomonadati; phylum Pseudomonadota; class Betaproteobacteria; order Burkholderiales; family Comamonadaceae; genus Delftia; species Delftia sp. 11MD. Next base: position 5,210,083 of record NZ_CP194333.1, read on the forward strand.
TCGATGCCGGCGTGACCCTGATCGAGCAGCCCGTGGCCGGCTGGAACGTGCCCGCGCTGCGCGAGCTGACCGCCACGCTGCACGGCGCCCTGGTCATGGCCGACGAGAGCGTGTGCACGCCCTACGACGCCATGCGCCTGGCGCGCGAGCAGGCCAGCCATGTGTTCTCGCTCAAGGTGGCCAAGCACGGCGGCCTGCTGCGCACGCGCAAGGTGGCGGCCATTGCCCAGGCGGCCGATATCGGCTGGTACGGCGGCACCATGCTGGAGACCTCGATCGGCTCGGCCGCCTCGGCCCATGTCTTTGCCACGCTGGGCGGGCAGCACTACAACTGCGAGCTGTTCGGCCCCCAGCTGCTGGTGGACGACATCGTCACCGAGCGCATGGCCATCCGCGACTTCGAGCTGCAACTGCCCGACGGGCCCGGCCTGGGCTTGGAGATCGACCTGCAGCAGTTGGCGCGCTTCGACCGCGCGCTGGCCGGCAGCCAGCCGCAGCACTTCGACATGGGGCAGGCCCGGACCGGGGCTGCGACCTGAATTCCTTTCATTCCTCCTGGAGACAAACATGCTTTATCTGGTCCGCATGGACGTGAAGATCCCCCACGACCTGCCCGCCGACGTGGCAGCCGAGATCAAGGCCCGCGAGAAGGCCTATTCCCAGCAGCTGCAGCACGACGGCCGCTGGCCCCACATCTGGCGCGTGGTCGGCGAGTACGCCAACTACAGCGTGTTCGACGTGGCCTCCAACGACGAGCTGCACGAGCTGCTGCAGGGCCTGCCGCTGTTCCCCTACATGGACATCCAGGTCACGCCGCTGGCAAGGCATCCCTCGGCCATCGCCTGAGCACAGCCCAAACCAAGACCAAATTTTTCGGAGACAACTGAAGTGAATGTGAAACGCCGTTTTCTGACCGCCGCAGCCGCAGGCCTGTGCCTGTCCGCCGTGATGCCCGCCGCCCATGCGCAGGCCCCCGAGGCCAACTGGCCCAGCAAGCCCATCCGCTGGATCGTTCCCTTCCCGCCGGGCGGCGCCATGGACGCCATCGCGCGCACCCTGGGCGAGAAGGCCGGCCGCACGCTGGGCCAGCCCTTCGTGATCGAGAACCGTCCCGGCGCCGGCGGCAACATCGGCGCCGACTTCGTGGCCAAGCAGCCCGGCGACGGCTACACGCTGATGATCACCTCCATCGGCATGGCCACCAACAAGCCGCTGTACCGCAAGCTCAGCTACGACCCGATCAAGGACTTCGCCCCCGTGGGCGTGCTGGCCGTGGTGCCCAACATCCTGGTCACCAACTCCACCCAGCCCAACGTCAAGAGCGTGGCCGACGTGGTGGCCGCCGCCAAGGCCTCGCCCGGCAAGCTGACCTATGCCTCGGCCGGCAACGGCACCTCCATCCACCTGGCGGGCGAAGTGTTCAACTCGCTGGCCGGCGTGGACATCCTGCACATCCCCTACAAGGGATCGGGCCCGGCCGTCTCCGACCTGCTGGGCGGACAGGTCAACTACATGTTCGACTCCATCACATCGGCGCGCCCGCACATCCAGTCGGGCAAGCTGCGCGCCCTGGCCGTGACCACGGCCAAGCGCTCGTCCAGCATGCCCGACGTGCCCACCATGGAAGAGGCCGGCATCAAGGGCTACGAAGTCTCGCCCTGGTTCGCCGTCTTCATGCCCGCCAGCACGCCGCCAGCCATCGTCAAGAAGCTCAACCAGGTCTTCGTGGCAGAGATGAAGCAGCCCGACGTGCTCGAACGCTTCAAGGCCATCGGCGCCGAAGTCGTGGGCTCCACGCCCGAGGAAGCGGCCAGGCACCTGCAGGCCGAGTCCGTGCGCTGGACCAAGGTGATCACGGAGCGCAACATCAGCATGGACTGAGCGCTTCTCTTTTCCAGGACATCCCATAAAACCACGAGGAGACAAACATGTCCGAACTGTCCCAGGACCAGCTGCTGAATCTGGTCAACAGCAAGCAGATCGCCCCTGGCAGCGACCGCGTGCGGGCGCTGACCCAGCGCATCGTCAGCGACCTGTTCCACACCATCGACGAGATGGATGTCACGCCCGACGAGTTCTGGGCCGCCGTGGACTGGCTGGGCCGCCTGGGGAGCAGCGGCCAGCTGGGCCTGATCACGGCAGGCCTGGGCTTCGACCGGCTGCTGGACATCCGCAGCGACGAGGCCGATGCGCGTGCCGGCCGTGCGGGCGGCACGCCGCGCGCCATCGAAGGCCCGCTGTTCGTGGCCGGTGCACCGCTGTCGCAAGCGGAGGCGCGCCTGGACGAGGGCGAACCCCAGGGCGAGGTCTTCGTGATGGAAGGACGGGTGCTGGATCTTGACGGCCGGCCTCTGCCGCATGCGCTCATCGATGTCTGGCATGCCAATGTCCAGGGCGGCTACTCGCACTTCTTCCCGGGCATGAAGCCCTACGAGCTGCGCCGCCGCATAGAAGCCGACGACCAGGGCCGCTACCGCTTTCGCAGCTATGTGCCGCCCGGCTACTCCATACCGCCGGACAGCCCCACCTCGGAACTGTTCGACGCGCTGGGACGCCACGGCCATCGACCCGCCCACATCCACTTCCTCGTGGTTGCACCCGGCATGCGCACGCTGACCACCCAGGTCAACCTGCCCGGCGATACCTACCTGGACGACGACTTCGCCTTCGCCACGCGCGACGGCCTGATCGTCGAGCTGGAGCGCGGCGTGGCGCCGGCCGGCTATGAGTCGCTGGGCGTGAACGCGCCTGTCGTCCGCACGCGCTTCGACTTCGTGCTGCAGCCCGCAGTCAGCGAAGGCGAGTCCTTGCCGCTGACACGCATGGAGCGTGTGCGCGCCTGAGGCTCCGCCACCTTCCGGGGCCTTCCGGCCTGCCTTTTTTTTCGCTTCGTCCGTTCCACAGCAGGCCGCCCCTTGGAGTGCGGCCTGCTTCACCGTATCCGCTTCCCACACCATGTCCAGCCTGCATCGCATCGCCGCAACCCTGCTGACCGCCACCGTGGCCCTCGTGCCCGCCCTGGGCCACGCCCAGGCTCCGGCAGCCTTTCCTTCCAAGCCGGTGAACATCGTCGTGCCCTACGCGGCCGGCGGCCCCGTGGACAACCTGGCACGCGCGCTGGCCACGCGCCTGAACAAGGTCTGGTCGCAACCCGTGGTCATCCTCAACCGCACAGGCGCCAACGAGATCATCGGGGCCGAGTACGTGGCCAAGAGCGCACCCGACGGCTACACGCTGTTCGCCGCAACCGAAGCGTCGCTGACCATGAACCCGCACCTGTACAGGAAGCTGCCCTACAACCCGCAAAAGGACTTCGCCCCCATCTCCCGCCTGATCAGCGTGCCCATGGTCTTCTTCGTGCCCCAGAGCTCCAAGGCCGGCACGCTGCAGGAGTTCATCGCTCAGGCACGCCAGGCAGGCAAGACCAAACCGCTGACCTATGGCTCATCGGGCGCGGGCGGCATCGTGCACCTGCCGCTGGCCATGTTCGCCAAGCAGGAAGGGCTGGAGATGGTGCACGTGCCCTACAAGGGCGCCGCACCGCTGATCCCCGAAGTCATCGCCGGCCAGATCGACGCAGCGGTGCTGGGCGTGTCGGTGATCGAGCAGCACATCAAGTCGGGCAAGCTCAAGGCCCTGGCCGTTTCCTCGGAGACACGCAGCATCGCCCTGCCGGATGTGCCCACCTTCAAGGAAGCCGGCGTGCGCGACATCCAGGCTGTCTTCAACATCGGTCTGCTGGCACCGGCTGGAACGCCGGCGCCCCTGGTGGAGAAGATCGCCGCCGATGTGCGCCGCGTGCTGCTGGAGCCCGAATTCCGCAAGACCCAGGTGGACGCGTTCTCCTACGTGGCCGTGGCCTCCAGCCCCGCCGAATACCGCGACTTCCTGGCGCGCGACTACCAGGTGCAGGGCGAGCGCGTGCGCACCTCGGGCGCCTCGCTGGATTGAGCCGGACGGAGTCCGTTCAGCTCTGGACTGCGGTGCGCTTGGCAACCACGTGCACCGCAGCCGCAGGCCTGCGCCCCCAGTTCATCAGCGCCGTGCCGGCCACGGCCATGCCGCCGCCCAGCACGATGCTGGCATCGATGCTCTCGCCCAGCCACAGCGCCGACAGCGCCACGCCGATCACGGGCACCAGCGTGATGTAGCCCGAGGCCGCACCCGCGCCCAGCGCCTTGACGCCGTCGAAGTACCAGGCATAGGCAAGCGCCGTGGCGCCGAAGGCCAGGAAGGCCAGCGCGCTCCAGGCGGTTGCGTTGCCAAGCACGGCAGCCTGCAGGCCGGCCGGCCCTTCCACAACCAGGCTGGCCACCAGCAGCATGGCCGCGCCCATGGTCGAGGTCACGGCCGTGGCCGACAGCGCATCCACGCCCGTGAGCAGCCAGCGGCCGATCAGGGTGTAGGTCACCCAGCACACCACGCAGCCCAGGATCAGCAGCTCTCCGGCGCCCACCGATCCCTGCAGCAGCGCCAGCGGCTGGCCATGCGAGATCACCACCACGGCGCCGCAGGCCGCCAGGGCCATGCCCAGGGCAATGGTGCGGTTGAGCCGCTCGCCGAACAGCCAGACCGCCAGCGCCAGCGTGAGCACGGGGTTGAGCGTGATCACCAGGGCCGCCTTGCCGGCCGGCACATGCTGCAGCCCCATGAGGAAGAAGGCCGCATAGCCGAACACGCCCGTGGCGCCGGCGGCCGCCATGCCCAGCCAGCGTTTGGCACTCCATTGCCGCAGGCCCGCCATGCCACCGGCCCAGTACAGCCAGGGCAGCAGCACGGCTGCGGCCAGCAGGAAGCGCAGGCTGGCGGCTGCCAGCGGCGGCATGTTCTGTGCCACCACGCGGCCCGCAGGCCAGGAAGCGCCCCACAGCAGGGCCATGCCGACAAGCCGCAGGTGGGGACCGAAGAAGCGTTGAAAATTCATGGCGCGTACTATGTGCTCATATCGATTCATAGACAAATGAGCGAATGCTCATGACCTGGATAACGTGATCCCATGACCTTCACCCAGCTCGAAGTGTTCGCGGCGCTGGCCCGCGCCGGCAGTTTCTCGCGCGCGGCCGCTCTGCTGGGCATTACCCAGAGCGCCGTCAGCCATGCCCTGCGCGCGCTGGAAGGCGAGCTGCAGGTTCAGCTGGTGCGGCGCGAAGGCCCCCACTCCCCGCTGACCGACGCAGGCACGCGGCTGCTGCAGCGCGCCAACGACATCCTCCAGCAAAAGGAGGCCTTGCGGCAGGAGGCCGATGCCGAGCGCGGCATGGCGCGCGGCACGCTGCGCGTGGCCTCGTTCGGCGCCACCTCTTCACTGCGGCTGCTGCCCCCGCTGATCACCGAGTACCGGCGCCGCCAGCCCGCCGTGCTGGTGCAGATCGACGAGCAAAACGACGACACCGTGGTCAAGTGGCTGCTGGAGCGGCGCGTGGAGATCGGCTTCGTCGTGCTGCCCGACGAGCGCTTCGAGACCGTGCCCCTGGTGGAAGACGAACTGGTGGCGCTGCTGCCCGCCGCGCACCGGCTGGCGGCCCAGCGCAGCATCCGCGCCGCCGACCTGCAGGGCGAGGCCTTTGTGCGCACCTCGGCCGGGTCGGGCGCGCACATCGACCGCTTCCTGGCCGAGGCCGGCGCCCAGCCTGCGGCCATCTACCACTTCGAGCAGATGTCCTCCATGCAGGGCTTCGTGGCCCAGGGCCACGCCATCGCCATTGCCGCACGCCTGGCCGTGCCCGAGCAGGCGCCCGAAGGCATGGTCTACCGCAGCCTCGCGCCCCGCCAGCGCCGCGTCACCGGCCTGGCCGTGCGCAGCATGGAACGGCTGTCGCCGGCCGCTGCCGGCTTTGTGGAGCTGGCGCGGGAGATGGCGAAGAAGAAGCGGTTTGGCTAAGCCTGCGCCGCCGACGGCAAGGTCAGCGGATGCAGCACCAGCGCCTCACGCACGATGGGCTTGAGCGCCTGCGCCTCGTCGGGACTGGCCAGCACGCGGGCCAGTTCGGCGCGCATGCGGGGCTCCCAGAATTTGCGGATGTGTTCGGCAATGCCCTGCAGGGCCTCGTCGCGCTCGGGCATGGCCTCGAAGAACTCGCCGATGCGGTTGGCCATGCGGACCAGGTTGGCGCTGTCCATCACTTGCCTCCCGCCACGGCCATGCTGCCTGCCTGCGCGGCATGCAGCAGGCCGATCTGCTCTTCATGCATGCGCGCAAAGCCGCGCTGCCAGTCGGACGGCTGGGCGTGCTGAGGGACGGGCAGCACCTGCACGGCCGTGACCTTGTATTCGGGGCAGTTGGTGGCCCAGTCCGAGCTGTCGGTGGTGATGACGTTGGCGCCCGATTCGGGAAAGTGGAAGGTGGTGTAGACCACGCCGGGCTGTATGCGCTCGGTGACGGTGGCGCGCAGCACGGTCTCGCCCGCGCGGCTGGCGATGCCGACCCAGTCTCCGTCGCGTATGCCGCGGTCCTCGGCGTCATGCGGATGGATTTCCAGCCGGTCCTCGCTGTGCCAGTGGCTGTTGTGCGTGCGCCGGGTCTGGGCACCCACGTTGTACTGCGACAGGATGCGGCCCGTGGTCAGCAACAGCGGAAAGCGCTGGGTGACCTTCTCGTCGGTGGCCACGTACTGGGTGATGATGAAGCGGCCCTTGCCGCGCACGAAGCGGTCCCTGTGCATGATGGAAGTGCCGGCCTCTTCGGTGCTGTCATTGCAGGGCCATTGCACGCTGCCCAGCCGGTCGATCTTGTCGTAGTTCACGCCCGCGAAGCTGGGCGTGAGCGCGGCGATCTCGGCCATGATCTCGCTCGGGTGCGTGTAGTGCATGGCATAGCCCAGCGCATTGGCCAGCAGCTGGGTGACCTCCCAATCGGCATAGCCGGCCAGCGGCGCCATGACCTTGCGCACGCGCGAGATGCGGCGCTCGGCATTGGTGAAGGTGCCGTCCTTTTCGAGGAAAGAGGCGCCCGGCAGGAAGACATGGGCGTACTTGGCGGTTTCGTTGAGGAAGATGTCCTGCACCACCACGCATTCCATGGCCGAGAGCGCGGCCGTCACATGCTGGGTGTTGGGGTCGGACTGCACGATGTCCTCGCCCTCGCAGTACAGGCCCATGAAGCTGCCGGCCAGGGCCGCCTCGAACATGTTGGGAATGCGCAGGCCGGGCTCGGGGCTGAGCGCCACGCCCCAGGCCCCCTCGAACTCGGCGCGCACCGTGCTGTCCGAGATGTGGCGGTAGCCGGGCAGCTCATGCGGGAAGGAGCCCATGTCGCAGGAGCCCTGCACGTTGTTCTGGCCGCGCAGCGGGTTCACGCCCACGCCCTCGCGGCCCACGTTGCCCGTGGCCATGGCCAGGTTGGCGATGCCCATGACCATGGTCGAGCCCTGCGCATGCTCGGTCACGCCCAGGCCGTAGTAGATGGCCGCGTTGACGGGGCGGCCCGCTGGGTGGTCCTCGGCGCCCAGCGCATACAGGCGCGCGGCGCCGCGCACGAGTTCGGGAGCGACCCCGGTGACCTCGGCCATGGCCTCGGGCGAGTTCTCGGGCCGGGCCACGAATTCCTTCCACTGCGCGAAGGACTTGGCATCGCAGCGCTCGGCGATGTAGTCCTCGGCCAGCCAGCCTTCGGTGACGATGACATGGGCCAGCGAGGTGATCATGGCCACGTTGGTGCCGGGCCGCAGTTGCAGGTGGTAGTCGGCGCGGATGTGGGGCGACTTGACGAGCTCGATCTCGCGCGGGTCGATGACGATGAGCTTGGCGCCCGCACGCCAGCCGTCGCCGCGCAGGCGCTTTTTCATGCGCGAGCCGAACACCGGGTGCGCGGCCGTGGGATTGGCGCCGATGACCATGACCACGTCCGTGTGCTCGATGGACTTGAAGGTCTGCGTGCCGGCCGAGGTGCCATAGGTCTGGCCCAGGCCATAGCCCGTGGGCGAGTGGCACACGCGCGCGCAGGTATCGACGTTGTTGTTGCCGAAGGCCGTGCGCACCAGCTTTTGCACCAGGTAGGCCTCTTCGTTGGTGCAGCGCGAGGAGGTGATGCCGCCAATCGAATCCTTGCCATGCTTGGCCTGGATGCGGCGGAACTCGCTGGCCGTGTGGGCAATGGCCTCTTCCCAGCTCACTTCGCGCCAGGGGTCGGTGATCTTCGCGCGGACCATGGGCCGGGTGATGCGGTCCTTGTGCGTGGCATAGCCCCAGGCAAAGCGGCCCTTGACGCAGGCATGGCCCTCGTTGGCCTGGCCGTCCTTCCAGGGCACCATGCGCACGACCTGCTCGCCCTTCATCTCGGCCTTGAAGCCGCAGCCCACGCCGCAGTAGGCGCAGGTGGTGATGGCGCTGTGCCCGGCCTGGCCCAGCTCGGTCACGGTCTTTTCCTGCAGCGTGGCCGTGGGGCAGGCCTGCACGCAGGCGCCGCAGCTGACGCAGTCGCTGTCCATGAAGCTGCCGCCCTGCCCCGCCGTGACGCGCGAGTCGAACCCCCGGCCCGAGATGGTCAGCGCAAAGGTGCCCTGCGTCTCCTCGCAGGCGCGCACGCAGCGGTTGCAGACGATGCACTTGCTGGGGTCGTAGCTGAAGTACGGGTTGGAGACATCGACCTCGGCGCGCGCCTGGCCCTTGAAATGGTTGGCGCCGTCGAAGCCGTAGCGCACCTCGCGCAGGCCCACGGTGCCGGCCATGTCCTGCAGTTCGCAGTCGCCGTTGGCGCTGCAGGTCAGGCAGTCCAGCGGATGGTCGGAGATGTACAGCTCCATCACGCCGCGGCGCAGCTCCTGCAGTTGCGGGCTTTGCGTGCGCACCTTCATGCCCGGCTCGGCCGGCGTGGTGCACGAGGCCGGAAAGCCCTTGCGGCCTTCGATCTGCACCAGACACAGGCGGCAGGAGCCGAAGGGCTCCAGGCTGTCGGTGGCGCACAGCTTGGGCACGCTGACGCCGCCTTCCATGGCAGCGCGCATCAGCGAGGTGCCCTCGGGAACGCAGACCTCGCGTCCGTCGATCTCCAGGGTGATCAGGCGTTCGGACGGGCTGGCGGGTGTGCCCCAGTCGGCTTGCTTCAAATGGTCGAGCATGGTGTTCTCCGGTCAGGCAGCCGTTGCGGCCGTGGTGGACTCGATGCCGAAGTCCTGGGGGTAGTGGGTCAGCGCCGAGCGCACGGGATACGGCGTCATCCCGCCCATGGCGCACATGGAGCCGTGCTGCATGGTGTCGCACAGGTTCTCCAGCAGGGCCACCTGGCTGGCGTGGGCGGCAGGGTCGCCGCCGGCACGCACGATGCGGTCGATGACCTCCACTCCGCGCGTGGAGCCGATGCGGCAGGGCGTGCACTTGCCGCAGGACTCGATGGCGCAGAACTCCATGGCGTAGCGCGCCAGCTGCGCCATGTCGGCCGTGTCGTCATGCACGACGATGCCGCCGTGCCCCACCACATTGCCCTTGGCGGCATAGGCCTCGTAGTCCAGCGGCGCATCCCAGTCGGCCGGCGCCACATAGCTGCCCAGCGGGCCGCCCACCTGCACGGCCTTGACGGTGCGGCCGGTGGCCGTGCCGCCGCCGAAGTCTTCCACCAGCTCGCGCAGGCTCAGGCCGAAGGCCTTTTCCACCAGGCCGCCGCGCGCGATGTTGCCGGCCAGCTGGAACGGCAGCGTGCCGCGCGAGCGGCCCATGCCGAAGCCCTGGTAGAAGGCCGCGCCGCGCGCCAGGATCAGCGGCACCGTGGCCAGCGTGATCACGTTGTTGATCACCGTGGGCCGGCCCCACAGCCCCTCGATGGCCGGCAGCGGCGGCTTGGCGCGCACAATGCCGCGCCGCCCCTCGATGCTCTCCAGCATGGCCGTTTCCTCGCCGCAGACATAGCTGCCCGCGCCCTTGCGCACCTCCATGTGGAAGGCCCGCCCGCTGCCGGCCACGTTGCGGCCCAGCCAGCCTGCGGCCTCGGCACGCGCAATGGCTTCGCGCAGGGTGGCGATGGCATGCGGATACTCGCTGCGCACATAGACCAGGCCCTGCGTGGCGCCCACGGCCAGGCCAGCGATGGCCATGCCTTCGATCAGCGTGTAGGGATCGCCCTCCATCAGCAGCCGGTCGGCAAAGGTGCCCGAGTCGCCTTCGTCGGCATTGCAGGCAATGTACTTTTGCGGCCCCGCTGCGGCGGCCACGGTCTTCCACTTGATGCCGGCCGGAAACGCCGCACCGCCACGGCCGCGCAGGCCCGAATCCAGCACCTCCTGCACGATGGCCGCGGGCTCCATGCGCGCCGCGCGCTCCAGCCCCTGCCAGCCGCCATGGGATGCGTAGTCGGACAGGTTCAGCGGATCGATGACGCCCACGCGCGCAAAGGTCAGGCGCTCCTGGCGCGCCAGGTAGGCAATGGCCTCGGTCAGTCCATGGCACAGCGCATGGCTGCCGCCCTGCAGCATTCCGGCATCGATCATGCCCGGCACCGCATCGGCCGTGACCGGGCCGTAGGCCATGCGGCCTTCGGGCGTCTCGACTTCCACCAGGGTCTCCAGCCACAGCAGGCCGCGCGAGCCGTTGCGCACGATCTGCACCTGAAGGCCGCGCGCCGCGCACTCGCGCTGCAGGGCGCCGGCCACGGCGTCAGCGCCCACGGCCAGCGCGGCGGCATCGCGGGGCACATAGACGCGCACGCCGGGGCCTGCCCCTGCTCCTGCCTCTGCCCCTGCATGCGCAGGATGGGCCACCGGCTCGCCGGCCTGCTCCGGCTGGCGGCATTGCGCGATGAGTGCATCCAGGCCGTTAGCCGTGACATGCGCATGGGGATGGCCATCGAGCATCACGGCAGGCGATGACGCGCACAGGCCCAGGCAGTAGACCGGCTCCAGCGTGACGGCGCCATCGGCACTGGTTGCATGCCCATGCCCATGCCCGTGCCCACTCGATCCGCAGCCCAGCGCCTGGCCTGCGTGGGCCAGCAGCGCGTCCGCACCGCGCGACTGGCAGGCCTCGGCGCGGCAGACCTGCAGCACATGGCGGCCCGCTGGCGTGCTGCGGAAATGGGGGTAGTAGGAGATGACGCCATGCACCTCGGCACGCGAGAGGTTCAGCGCATCGGCGATGCGCGGCACGGCGGCTTCGGGGATATGGCCCAGCATGTCCTGCACGGCGTGCAGCAACTCGATCAGGGGGCCGGGGCGCCGGGCATGGACGGCAATGGCGTGCTCGACGGCCTCGCGCTCATGGACGCCGAGTGCGCTGCCGGCAACAGCGGCATTGAGGACGGCAATGGGAATGATCTTCCCTTGTGTGGCTGGCATGGGTGTCCCTGCTGGCTTTCGTTGTGGGGAGCGGCGCGGTCCGGTCCGCTGGCGCTTTGTCTCTCATGCCATTTCAAGGCCTGCCGGGCAAGCCGTCAAATTCAAACGGATGATTGCGCCATTCAATCGGCAAATGAGCCGCCGGGCAGTGCTGCGCCTGCTGCCCCGGGTCTTGCGGATGCCGCAGCCAGCGCGGGTTTGCGCCACTTGGCAAATGCGCCCGGCTTGTCGCAAATCACACGGTATTTGGTGTGAATTTTGATAAGCTCACGCGCACCATGAACCACCAGCCATCAGCCATGACGCCACAGGATGGCTATCATTTTTCAGACCAGATCGGCCACCTGCTGCGGCGTGTCTATCAGCGCCACACTGCACTCTTCCAGCAATACATTCCCGACTCGCAGCTCACCGCCGCGCAATTCGTGGTGCTGTGCTCCGTGCGCGACAACAGCGGCAGCTCGCTGGCCGACATCGTCAAGGCCACCGTGATCGACCAGGCCACCATCCGCGGCGTGGTGGACCGGCTCAAGCAGCGCGAACTGGTGCAGGTGGACCATGACCGCATCGACCGCCGCAAGGTCGTCATCAACCTCACCGAGGCCGGCCAGGACCTGGTGCGCGACATGGAGCCCTTCGCCAAGCAGATCACCGAAAGCACCTACGGCAAGCTCAATCCGGCCGAGCGCCTGGCGCTGGATTTTTTGCTCAAGAAGATGCTGGAAGGTGGCGAGGCCGACTGAGCCGTTGCAGCCTCCCCAAAAACAAAGGCCAGAAGGACAAATCCTTCTGGCCTTTTTGCTGAACCGACCTTTCAGTCAGCTCAGGCCGTCATCAATCCAGCGCCCGGTTGCGCGATTCCACATCCACGGCCCAGATCGACAGGGCGCCGCCCACCAGCATGGCAGACAGCACGGCCAGCGCCAGGGTGAAGTGGGTGGCCATGATGGGCGCAATGATGGCCGGGGCGAACAGGCCGCCGAAGCGCGCCACGGCGCCGGCCATGCCCATGCCGCTGGCACGCAGGTCGGTGGGGTAGACCTCGGGGGTGAAGGCGTACAGCGCGCCCCAGGTGCCCAGCAGCGAGAAGCTCATCAGCAGGGTGGAGCCGATGACCACGAAGGGCGACGAGCCCAGGCTGTAGAACATGCAGCCGACGGCGCTGAGCAGCAAAAAGCCGATCAGCGTGGGCTTGCGCCCCCAGCGCTCCACGCCATAGGCCGACAGCGCAAAGCCGGGCAGTTGCACCAGGGCCAGCACCACCAGGAAGACCTGGCCGCGCATGAAGGCGAAGCCCTCGCTGCTGAGCTTGACGGGCAGGTAGACGAAGACACCGTAGTAGGCGATGGAGATCAGCGCCCAGGCCAGGAACAGCGAGAGGCTGCGGCGGCGCAGGCCGCCGTTGAACAGCGCGAGGATGGACTTGCGCTCCTGCTTTTCAGGCTGCAGGGCGGGGATTTCCGCGTTGGTGCCGTTGACCTTGGCCACCCGCTGCAGCACCTTGCGCGCCTCTTCGGACTTGCCGTTGCGGTTGAGGAACATGGGCGACTCGGGGATGTAGAAGCGCAGCACCACGCCGATCAGCGCCGGCAGTCCGGTCACGAAGAAGATCACGCGCCAGGCATCGTCACCCCAGGACACGGCCACCAGCGCCAGGATGGCCAGGAAGATGGTGCCCACGGCCCAGAACGATTCCAGCAGCACCAGCCAGCGGCCGCGGCGGTCGCTGGGCAGGAACTCGGCCATCATGGTGTAGTCCACGGGCAGCGTGCCGCCCACGCCGATGCCGGTGATGAAGCGCAGCACCAGCAGCCAGGCGAACTCGGGCGCAAAGGCCGAGGCCACGCCCGCAAAGGCATCGATCACCACGGCCATCATCAGCACCGGGCGGCGCCCGATGCGGTCGGCCAGGCGGCCGAAGACGAAGGCACCGATCAGCATGCCGATGAAGAAGAAGGTGCCGGTCTGCAGCGCCTCGGGCACGGTCTTGCCGAAGGTCTTGGCAATGGACGGCGCGCTGAAGCCGATGGACAGCACCTGCATGGCGTCGGCCAGCCAGACCAGCCCGAAGATGACGAACAGCCGATATTGGAACTTGCCGACACCCGCTGTCTGGATGCCTTTTTCCACCGAAATGTATGTAGATGACATGCAGGGACTCCTTTTCTAGCCATCGCAATTGTTGAATCTGTCTTTTCCCAGGCAAGGCCGTTCAGCTTGTGTTGCCGTCTCCTGCCGTGCCTTCCACCCTTCACACATCCGGAGCGAACCGCTCCCTCGGCGCCATCTCCATGGCCCGATGAAAAATTTCCGGATGTCGGTCTCTGCATCCGGGCGATGGGCGCATTGCGGACAGGCTGCACATCGACAGCGCCGTCCGTTGTTGCCCATCACCCGTCCCCAGCATCAGATGTCAGGACCCAGGCCCTGGAGAGATTCCAGGGCAAGGTGTCCATATCCGCGGCATCGCCCATGCCGCCGCCCATTGCTGCCCATTGCCGCCCTCAGTGCGCATGCGCCTGTGCCTGCATGCGCAGCCGGTTAATCGTCTTCGTGTCGTCTGGCCAAGCTTTTTCCTCCGGTGCAAATCGTTCGCGCAAATATCCGAGCAGGTCCGCGATCTGCCTGTCGTCCAGGCTGTCCCCGAAGCCGGGCATGTAGCCCAGCGCATCGTCGGCCGGCGCCTGTATGCCGTTCAGGATCACCTGGACCAGGTTGTCGGGGCTGGCCGCATGTAGGTTGGTGTTCAGGGCCAGCAGCGGCTTGACGCCGAACAATGTGGGACCGCTGCCCGCCTCATGGCAGACCGCGCAGGCGTTCTGGTAGATGCGCTCGCCATTGGCGTGGCGGTCCAGGGCCCTGGCAGGTGGGGCCGCAGGCGCTGCCGCCTGCACGGCGGCCGGCGCCGGTGGCGACATAGCCGGGGCGGCCTGGGAAGCCTGAGGGGCCTGGCCCGGCAGTTCCATCAGATAGGTGGCCATGGCGCGCACATCGGCTTCTGGCAACTGGGCCAGGCCGTGGATGACGGGCGCCATGGGGCCTGCCGCCACGCCGTGGCGGGCCGAGAAGCCGGTGCGCAGGTACTGGTACAGCTCTTCGCGGCTCCAGGGCAGCTTGCCGCCGGCCAGTTGATTGAGCGCGGGCGCCGTCCAGCCTTCGGCCTCGCCGCCGCCCAGGTAGTGGATGCCGGTCTTTTCGGCACCCAGCGCATTGCGCGGCGAGTGGCAGGCCGCGCAGTGGCCCGCGCCTTCGACCAGGTAGGCGCCCCGGTTCCATTCGGCGCTGCGCGCAGGGTCGGCCTTGAAGGGCGTGGCGTCGTGGAACAGCAGGTTCCAGCCCGCCATGGCCGGGCGCAGGTTGTAGGGGAAGGCCAGCTGCGTCTCGGGCGCCTTGGCCTTCACGGCGGGCTGGGACATCAGGTAGCCGTAGAGGGCCTGCAGGTCGCCATCGCTGAGCTTGGCGAAGGCCGTGTACGGGAAGGCCGGATACAGCTGGCGCCCATCCTGGTGGATGCCGTGGCGCATGGCGCGCTCGAAGGCCGCGTAGGACCAGCGGCCGATGCCGGTTTCGTTGTCGGGCGTGATGTTGGTGGAGTAGATGGTGCCGAACGGCGTCTCCAGCCCGAAGCCGCCGGCATTGGCCGCGCCGCCCGGGGCCGTGTGGCAGACCACGCAGTCGCCCGCAGCCGCCACCAGGCGGCCGCGCTCCAGGGCCTGCGGCGAGTACAGGGACACATCGGGCCCGTCGGTCAGCGGCAGGGCCGGCTTCAGCGGCCAGGCCATGGCGGCCATGCCGGCAAGGCCTGCGGCGCCTGCGGCCAGCCAGCCCCAGCCACGGCCGGGCCGCGCCGCACCGAGCTTGCCGGCGCCCTCGCCCGCCAGGGCCAGGCGCAGCTGCTCGGGCTGGAAGGGCACTTCGCGCAGGCGCACGCCTGTCGCATGGTGAATGGCGTTGGCAATGGCGGCGGCGGCGGGCAGCGTGGCCACGCCATCCAGCGCCAGATTGCCCTGGCGGATGACCGCGACATCGCCGGGCGCATGCTGCGCCAGGTCGGAGCCGGGCTTGGCGATCACGTCGAAAGAAGCAGCGGAAGCTGTGGACCCTGCCCAGTCGTCAAAAGCGGGGGCCGCGCCCAGCAGCCGGCGCGCGTCGGCCAGCAGTTGCGGGTCCTGCTGGACGATCTCGGGCCGCGTGCTGGCGGCCTGCGCCGCCTGCAGGCTGCGGCTGTCATGGCCGGCCACGACGCGGGTCACTTCGATCTCGCCCGTTTGCGGGTGCACGGCCACCTCGGCCACCCAGGCGCTCCAGGCATGGAGATCGGCGCCCTGCGCATCCAGGGTCTGCAGCTGGGCGGTGGCAAAGCCCCGGCCCAGCAGGCGGCCGTCGGCGCCCTGATGGGATGGTGCCTGCTGCGATGCCTGCGCACGCTCGGCCACCTCCTGCGCCAGATCGCGCACCGGGCCTTCGGGCAGGTGCTGCAGCCGCCATTGCAGCGGATCACGGCCCTGGTCCAGCGCCTGCTCATGCCAGTGGCTTTCGCGGGCAAAGACCTGGGCGGCATTCAGATCATCGACGCCGGCATGCCGCAGGCTGGCGGCCAGCCTGCGTTCATGCACTTCGCCGGCATCGAGCACGGTGGCCAGGGCCGCGGCGCGCGCCAGCTCGGGCTGGCTCAACAGGCGCGCCATGCTGGGGCGCACGGCCCAGGGCGTGTCGGACAGCAGCAGGTCTGGCTGCGGCGATGCATTGCCCGGCTGAGGCTGCACCACCGTGTCGGCTTCAAGCCCTTGCGAAGGCTGCGCATCCACGCGCAGCACCAGCTCCCGGCTGTCTGCGCTGCCCGCAGCAGTCCAGGCCTCGCAGGCCACGCTGACGGGCCGGCCCACGGCCTGGGACAGCAGGGCCGCATCGGCCGCTGCGTCCATGAGATCCAGCACATGCGGGGTGACGGCCGCCGTGGCCGGCAGGCTGAACAGCCGCAGCGCGGACTCGGGGCATTGCAGCAATGCGGCCAGTTCGCGGCCGATCATCTGCCGCACGTCGGCGTCACAGGGCGGCAGCCAGACGCTGGCATGGCCGTCCAGGCACCACACGGCTGCGCGTGCGGCACCCTCGCAAGACACGGGCGCCGCCATGCGCCAGACATAGCGGCCGGCATCGGGCAGGTCGGCCTTGTCAGCCTTGTCGGCTCTGTCGGCTCTGTCGGCTCTGTCGGCAGCACGGGGCGCGCTGGCGGCCCTGGCTTCCTGCCGGTCGTCCCAGGCAGGGGCCAGGCTGGCAGCGGCCTGCCGGGCATGGACAGGCGCCACGGCCACCACGCCCAGAAAATGCCCGCGCTGCACCGCGGCCACCACGCCGGCCATGGCCTGGGCTTCCTGCAGCCGTGCATGCAGGGGCACGCTGCCCCGGTAGCGCAGACCGTCCCAGGCCGCGACGGGCGGGCGCAGCGCCAGGCCGTGCAGCAGGTCGGAAGGCAGGGCGGGGGTGTGACCAGCCTGGCTCATGGCTGGACCTCGCCCGCGCTGGAAGATGGAAAACCGGGGGGCGCCTGCAGCGCGGCGCGTTGCGCACGCAGCTGCACGGCGCGCAGGGCGGCCTGCATGATTTCCACATGCGTGCCGCAGCGGCACAGGTTGTGGTGCAGCTCGTTGCGCAGTTCCTGCTCGGTGGGATTGGGGTTGCGGCGCAGCAGGGCCTCCACGGTCATGATCATGCCGTTGAGGCAGTAGCCGCACTGGGCCGCCTGGCAGTCGATGAAGGCCTGCTGCGTGGGGCCGGGGCACTGGCGCGAGCCCAGGCCTTCCAGCGTGGTGACCTCGCGGCCCACGGCCGCCCGCACGGGGATCACGCAGGAACGCGCGGCCACGCCATCGATCAGCACCGTGCAGGCGCCGCATTCGCCCAGGCCGCAGCCGTACTTGGGCCCGTTCAGCTCCAGGTCATTGCGCAGCACATGCAGCAGCGCCGTCCCGGGCGCTGCCGGCACCTCGCATGCGCGTGCATTGACCTGCAGGCGGATGGGGTGGGGGGTACTGCTTGGATGGACTGGGGTTCCCATGGGACGAGGCTCTTGCAACTTGGCTGCGGTTCAGGATGTCGGCGTTCTGCGGCCGGACAGGAGTGGGGGGATTCCCTCCCCTCCCCTCGTCCGACAAGGCAGCGAGTATCAGGCCGCTGCCTTGACCTTGGGCTCGACCAGGGGCACGTTGAACACGTCGTAGCCGAAGCACCAGGACGGATCTTCGTTGGTGCGCAGCCAGGTGTTGTCGTGCGAGATGCGCTGCACCTTGCTGGCGCGCTCGGCACGGTTGGCTTCGTACAGGGCGAAGGCCAGCTCATGGTTGTGCGCGCCGACTTCCTTGAGGCAGCGCGCCAGCATGGCGCCGTCCTCGATGGCCATGGCGGCGCCCTGGGCCATGTGGGGCTTCATGGGGTGGCAGGCATCGCCCAGCAGCACCAGGCGGCCACGGCTCCACAGCGGCAGCGGATCGCGCTCGAGCAGCGACCACTTGGTCACTTCCACGGTGGCGTCGATCAGTGCCTGCACGGTGGGATGCCAGCCCGAGAAGGCCTCGCGCATCTCTTCCTTGCTGCTGGGCAGCCAGCGGTCGTTGAGGTCCCACTTCTCGACGGGCACGCCGGTCACGTAGTACAGCTCGTCGGCCTTGCCGGTGACGAAGTAGGTCATCATGTGGCGGTCATCGCTCCACCACTTCACGCAGGCGTCAAAGGGCAGCATGCCGGCCTTGACTTCGGGCGTGGGGAACACGGCGCGGTGGGCCAGGTAGCCCGCGTACTTGGGCAGCTCCGGGCCCAGGAGTTCCTCGCGGATGCGGGAGTTCACGCCATCGGCGCCGATGACGATGTCGGCCTCCTCGGTCGTGCCGTCGGCAAAGTGCATGACGACCACATTGCCGCGGTCCTCCACCTTGGTCAGGAACTTGCCGTAGGCCATCACGCTGTCGGGCAGGGCCTCGACCAGCAGCGCATGGAAGTCGCCACGGTGCACGGTCAGGTAGCTGGCGCCGTATTCCTTGACGGCGTAGTCGCCCAGCGGAATCTGGGCCAGCACGTCGCCCGTCTGCCAGTGGCGGCTGTACCAGTAGTCGGGATGCGAGCCCTGCTCGTTGAGCGCGTCCTCGATGCCGATGCGGCGCAGGATCTTCATCACATTGGGCCCGACGTGGATGCCGGCTCCCAGGCGCGAGAAGCTGGGCGCCTGCTCATAGACGCGGACATTGAAGCCTTCCTGGAGCAGCAGCTTGGCAGCTGCAGCCCCGCCGAGACCGGCGCCGACAACGGCGATTCGAGGGGATTGAGACACAGTTTTCTCCTTGCAGGAATGTTGAAAGCCAGACGGGGCAACCGTTGCTTCGGCGCGTCCTTGCAGGGTGTAGAGCAGGAAGCGTGCCAGGCAACAAAACACTTAATTCAGGTGTATGCACTTGAATTTTTCAAATCGACGCATGCACCATAGGGCGGCAGAATAAATTGAAGTTCGCCATTTTTGGTGCAATTTCTGCACCAAATCAGTACAAACCCCGAGAAAATTCTCATTTGCAAGGCGGCACGTCTTTTGCAAGAATAAAGCGTACACACTCAGTTGATTCTGATCAGAAACCCTCGAAACTTCGCAAAGGCAAGTCCATGACCAAAACGTTCCGCATCGGCCAGATCGTCCCCAGCTCCAACACCACCATGGAGACCGAGGTGCCGGCCATGCTGCAGGCCCACTCCACGCTGCGCCCGCAGGACCGCTTCACCTTCCACTCCAGCCGCATGCGCATGAAGAAGGTCCAGAAGGAGGAACTGGCCGCCATGGACGCCGAAAGCGACCGCTGCGCGCTGGAGCTGAGCGACGCGCGCGTGGACGTGCTGGGCTATGCCTGCCTGGTGGCCATCATGGCCATGGGCAAGGGCTACCACCGCGTCTCGCAGCAGCGCCTGACCGAGCGCACGGCCAGCAATGGCGCCACCGCCCCGGTGATCACCAGCGCCGGCGCGCTGGTGGAAGCGCTCAAGGTCATGGGCGCCAAGAAGATCGCCCTGGTGGCGCCCTACATGATTCCGCTGACCCAGCTGGTCATGGACTACGTGGCCGCCGAAGGCTTCGAGATCGTGGACTGGCGCGCGCTGGAGATCCCCGACAACCTGGACGTGGGCCGCCACGACCCCGCCAAGCTGCCCGGCATCGTGGCCGGCATGAACTACGCCGACGCCGACGTGATCGTGCTGTCGGCCTGCGTGCAGATGCCCTCGCTGCCGGCCGTGGCCCAGGTCGAGGCCCAGACCGGCAAGCCCGTGCTGACCGCCTCCATCGCCACCACCTATGCCATCCTCAAGGAACTGGGGCTGGACCCCGTGGTGCCGGGCGCGGGTGCGCTGCTGTCGGGCGCCTCCCCCTACGACACCGGCAACAGCGCAGCCAAGGCCTGAGGAACACACGCATGACCAGCACCTCCAGCACCCCCAGCACATTCCGCTACGGCGGCAACGTCCATGCCAACGGCATCCGCCAGCACTACCTGCGCTACGGCGGCGCCGAGGGCGAACGCGCGCAGCGCGACGCCGTCATCCTGATCCCCGGCATCACCAGCCCGGCCGTGACCTGGGGCTTCGTGGCCGAGCACCTGGGCCGCCAGTTCGACACCTATGTGCTGGATGTGCGCGGGCGCGGCCTGTCGTCCTCCGGCCCGGGCCTGGACTACAGCCTCGATGCCCAGGCCGCCGACGTGGCCGCCTTCGCCCAGGCCCTGGGCCTGCAGCGCTGGGCGCTGGTCGGCCACTCCATGGGCGGGCGCATCGCCGTGCGCGCCGCGCGCAGCCAGCCGGTGGGGCTCACGCGCCTGGTCATCGTCGATCCGCCGGTCTCCGGCCCCGGCCGCCGCGCCTACCCGGCCGCCCTGCCCTGGTATGTGGACTCCATCCGCCAGGCCACGCTGGGCATGGATGCCGAGGCCATGCGCGCCTTCTGCCCCACCTGGACCGAAGAGCAGCGCCAGCTGCGCGCCCAGTGGCTGCACACCTGCCACGAGCCGGCCATCGTGCAGAGCTTCGAGGACTTCGGCCGTGACGACATCCATGCCGACCTGCCCCGCATCCAGCACCCGCTGCTGCTGGTCACGGCCGAGCGCGGCGACGTGGTGCGCAGCGAGGACGTGGCCGAGTGGCAAGGCCTGGCACCCCAGACCGAGCATGTGCGCGTGCCCAATGCCGGCCACATGATTCCCTGGGACAACGAGGCCGGGTTCTATTCGGCCCTGGGCGATTTCCTCGGCGCGCGGGTGGACTGAATGTCCAACCGCAGCCCACTCCCATCCATCGCGACACCAAGGAGCCGACCATGTCCGTCAGCGATATCGATCTGATCCACGCCTGGAAGCAGGTGCTCACGCTGTCCCGGCTCGAAGCCGGCCAGACCGTCACCGTGCTCACGGGCGCCGACACGCACCCGCAGACGCTGCGCTGCGCCATTGCCGCCTCCAGCGAAATGGGTGCGCGCGTCAACCGCCTGGACCTGCCGCCCGTCAATGCCGAAAAATCACTGAGCCGCGACTCCCTGGCCTACCTGGGCACGACGCCGCTGACCGGCAACCCCGCCGCCATCGCCGCGCTCAAGGCCAGCGACCTGGTGCTGGACCTGATGACGCTGCTGTTCTCGCCCGAGCAGCACGAGATCCTGCAGACCGGCACCAAGATCCTGCTGGCCGTGGAGCCACCCGAGGTGCTGTGCCGCCTGGTGCCCACCGAGGGCGACCGCGCGCGCGTGCAGGCCGCATCCAAGCTGATCGAGGCGGCCGGGCAGATGCACATCACCTCGGCCGCGGGCACCGACCTGCGCTGCCGCCTGGGCAGCTTCCCGGCCATCTGCGAATACGGCTTCGTGGACCAGCCCGGCCGCTGGGACCACTGGCCCAGCGGCTTCGTGCTGACCTGGCCCGACGAGGGCGAGAGCAACGGCCGCGTGGTGCTGGACCGGGGCGACATCCTGCTGCCCATGAAGGACTACGTGACCGAGCCCATCGAACTCGTCATCGAAAAGGGCTACGTCACGCGCATCAGCGGCGGCCTGCAGGCCGACATCCTCAAGGAGTACATGGCCTCCTACGAGGACCCCGAGGCCTATGCCGTCTCCCACATCGGCTGGGGGCTGCAGCCGCGCGCCCACTGGTCCATGCTGGCCCACTACAACAAGGAAACCCACATCGGCATGGACGCCCGCGCCTTCGAGGGCAACTTCCTGTGGTCCATGGGCCCCAACAACGAGGCCGGGGGCAGCCGCACCACGGCCTGCCACATCGACATCCCCATGCGCCACTGCTCGGTGGCGCTGGACGGCAAGCCCACGGTCATCGACGGCGTGGTGCAGGACGAGGAAGGACTGGCGCGCGCCGCCAAAAGGTCCAAGCAAGGAAAGGACATCGCATGACAACCGCCACCACCAGCACGCAGAGCGTTCCCACCGAGGGCGTGCAGGGCGACATCTCCGCCTACGCACGCCAGGGCTTCGGCACGCCGCTGCCGCTCAAGGCCCCGTTCGGCCTGCTCATCATCGACTTCGTCAACGGCTTTGCCGACCCGGCCGTCTTCGGCGGCGGCAACATCCCCGAAGCCATCGCGCAGACGCAGCACCTGCTGGCCCATGCGCGCGAGCGCGGCTGGCCCGTGGCGCACAGCCGCATCGTGTTCTCGGACGACGATGCCGACCACAACATCTTCTGCCTGAAGGTGCCCGGCATGCTGACCCTGAAGGAAGACAGCCCCAACAGCGCCATCGTGCCCCAGCTGGCCCCGGCCGCTGGCGAATACGTGGTGCGCAAGAGCACGCCTTCGGCCTTCTTCGGCACCATGCTCGCACCCTGGCTGGCCCAGCGCGGCGTGCAGACCCTGCTGGTGGCCGGCTGCGTGACCAGCGGCTGCGTGCGCGCCAGCGTGGTCGATGCCATGCAGTCGGGCTTTCGCCCGCTGGTCGTGGCCGACTGCTGCGGCGACCGCGCCCTGGGCCCGCACGAGGCCAACCTGTTCGACATGGCCCAGAAGTACGCGGCCGTGATGCCGCTGAGCCAGGCCATCGCCGACACCGACGCCCTCGCCGCAGGTTGATCCCACCGCGCCAACGCGCCTATGGGGCCGGCCCTGCGCAGCCGGCCCCGGAGTGCATAACATGCACAGGGCACGCCTGAAGGCGTGCCCGCGAAGAACACCGCCCCATGAACCTGCCCCAGCCCCAAGCCCTGCACGCACAGCTGCTCACGCGCGCCGACACCCTGCTCGTGGTGCGCCAGCCCGTGGCGCCGCCGCGCCCTGCGCCCGGCCAGCCCGGCACGGCCTCCGACTATGTGCAATCCACGCCCGAGGTCTTCGTGGCCGTGCTGGCCGACGAAGCCGCGCCCCAGGGTTGGCGCGCCCTGGCCTTCAACGGCCATGTGGACCTGGGCACGGGCATACGCACGGCCCTGGCGCAGATCGTGGCGGAAGAACTCGAAGTGCCTCTGGAGCGCCTGGACATGGTGCTGGGCCACACGGCCGCCGCGCCCAACCAGGGCCCGACCATTGCCAGCGCCAGCATCCAGATCTCGGCCGTGCCGCTGCGCCGCGCCGCCGCCCAGGCGCGCGAGCAGTTGCTGGCGCTGGCCGCGCAGCAATGGAATGTGGCGGCGGACCGGCTCCAGGCGCGCGAAGGCCTGGTGCGCTTTGCCGATGGCAGCGATGCCCGCGAACTCGGCTATGGCGATCTGCTGCGCGGCCAGCAGCTGCAGCTGACGCTGGCCCCGCCCGATCAGGAGGTGAAGCTCAAGCCCGCCAGCGAATACCGGCTCGTCGGCCGTGGCACGGCGCGCGTGGACATCCCTGCCAAGGCCACGGGCGAGCTGAGCTTTGTGCACGATGTGCGCGTGCCCGGCATGCGCCATGGCCGCGTCATCCGCCCTCCGCACCCGGGCCGCGACGGCGGCGATTTCATCGGCCGCTGCCTGGTGGCCGTGGAGCGCGACTCCGTGGCCCACCTGCCCGGCAACGTGCAGGTGGTCACCGAAGGCGACTTCGTCGGCGTGGTCGCCGACCGCGAGGAACAGGCCATTGCCGCCATGCGCGCACTGCGCGTGCAATGGCAGGCCGTGCCGCCGGCGCCTGACTTATCCGATCTGGCTGCGGCGATACGAGCCAATCCCGCCCAGCACCGCTCGCTGGTGGACCAGGGCACTGTGGACGATGCCTTCGCGGGCGTCGGCACGGGTACGGCCACCGAACTGCGCCGCAGCTACGTCTGGCCCTACCAGATGCATGCCTCCATCGGCCCGTCCTGCGCCGTGGCCGATTTCAGCGGGGGCCGTCTCAAGCTCTGGGCCGGCACGCAGAACCCCCACATGCTGCGCACCGACCTGGACCGCCTGCTGCAACTGGGCGAGGACCGCATCGAGATCGTGCGCCTGGAGGCGGCCGGCTGCTACGGCCGCAACTGCGCCGACGATGTCTGCGCCGACGCCGCCCTGCTGTCCATGGCCGTGGGCGCGCCCGTGCGCGTACAGCTCACGCGCGAGCAGGAACACCAGTGGGAGCCCAAGGGCACGGCCCAGCTCATGGACGTGAGCGCGGCCATCGATGCCCGGGGCGAACTGCTGGCCTACGACTTTGCCGTGCGCTACCCCTCCAACGACGCGCCGCTGCTGGCCCTGCTGCTCACGGGCCGCATCCCGGGCGAGCCGCGCACGCTGGAGATGGGCGACCGCACCGCCGTGCCGCCCTACCGCTATGCCAGCCAGCGCATCACCTGCCATGACATGGCGCCTATCGTGCGCTCATCCTGGCTGCGCGGCGTCTCGGCCCTGCCCAATTCCTTTGCCCACGATTGCATGATCGACGAGCTGGCCCATGCGGCCGGCGCCGACCCCGTGGACTACCGTGTTCGCCACCTCGATGACCCGCGCGCCGTCGAGCTGATCGAGGCCACGGCACGCCACGCGGGCTGGCAGCAAAACCAGCCGGGAAGCCGGGGCCGCCCCGGCGCCGACGGCCTGCTGCACGGGCGCGGCGTGGCCTATGCGCGCTACATCCACAGCCGCTTTCCCGGCTTCGGAGCGGCCTGGGCCGCCTGGGTCATCGACATCGACGTGGACCCCGCCAGCGGCCGCATCGCCGTGCGGCGCCTGGTCGTGGGCCAGGACACGGGAATGATGGTCAACCCCGACGGCGTGCGCCACCAGATCCACGGCAACGTCATCCAGACCCTGAGCCGCAGCCTGATGGAGAAGGTCGCCTTCAATGCGCAAGGCGTGGCCAGCCGCGAGTGGGGCAGCTACCCCATCATCGGCTTCCGCGACCTGCCACCCATCGAAGTGGTGCTGATGCCGCGCCAGGACGAGCCCCCCATGGGCGCTGGCGAATCGGCCTCGGTCCCCGGCCCGGCCGCGCTGGCCAATGCGCTGTTCGACGCCACCGGCCGACGCTTCTACGCCGCGCCGTTCACGCCCGACGTGGTGCGCGCCGCACTGAATGCCGCGCCGAACGCCACGCCAGAGACTGCACAACCCGCCTAGTCTTTCAGCGCCCCCGCATGCCGCAGGCACTGCGCGCGCCAACCGGCGTCGTCCTGCAGTTGCAGCGCGGCCTGCAGCGCGCGCGTGGGCGCCACGCCCTGCTGGGCCATGAAGCCTATGGGGGTGACCAATTCGGGCGAGCGCAGTGGCCGGGCCACCAGGCCCGGCATGTGGCGCACCGTTGCCACCATGGCGCCCGGCAGCACGGTGGTCATGCCATCCGTTCCTTGCGCCACGGCCATCACCAGGGTCAGCACGGAGTTGGTTTCCATGGCGGGCTGCACGGAAATGTCCACGGCGGCGAAGGCCTCGTCGATCACCGTGCGGTTGTGCATGTCGGGGGTGAGCAGGCACAGCGGCATGCCGGCCACTTCGCGCCAGGCGATGTCGGCACCAAAGGCAAAGGGCCGGCCCTCGCCCTGCCCATCGCGGCACTCGGGGCACTCGCGGCACAGCAGGTAGTAGTGCTCCTCGTACTGGGGCCAGGACTGCAGGCGCGGTCCGCGCGGCGGCATGCGCGCGCTGTAGCCCAGGGCCAGGTCCAGGGACAGGTCTTCGAGCCCGCTCTCGATCTCGGCCGAGCTCATGGACAGCACCACGGGCGTGATGCCCGGATGGTGCTCGCGCAGCAGGGCCGCAAAGCGCGTGAGCATGGGCATGGCCGTGGGCACGGCCGCCATGCGCAGCTGCCCGCGCAGCGCGCCGGCGGCGGCGCTCAGTTCCTGGCGCAGGCCTTCCTCGGCCCGCAGCATGGCCAGGGCCGTGGCCAGCACCTGATCGCCCTCGGGCGTGAAGCCCGCGAACGAGCGGCCCCGGCGCACGATGACCGTGCCGAACTCCTCCTCCAGCGCGCGCAACGCATTGGACAGCGCCGGCTGGGTGATGTGGCATGCCAGCGCCGCGCGGCCGAAATGGCGGTGCTCGTTGAGCGCCGCCAGATACCGCATCGAGGTCAGCAGGTTCATGCGCAATAACCTGAGTCGATTACCATGCCACCGATTTCGGCACAAATCAGATCGACATGGCCAGTGCGAGAAAAACTGGCGTAATCCAACCCAGGGACGCCGAGGAAGGGCCGCCCCGCCCCGAGGGCGTCGTCCCCCTCCCGCGCAGCGAGAGAGGGGGAAGCGGCGCAGCCGCTCAGGGGGCGCAGCATTTCAGGTTCCCTGGCTCACCGTGATGGTGGGGAACTTGCTCGTGAAATCGCGCGCCTTGAGCGCCACCTTCACGGCCAGGTCGCGCGCCACCTTCTTATAGATCTGCGCGGCTTCGCTGTCGGGCTCGGCCACCACGGTGGGCTTGCCGCTGTCGGCCTGCAGGCGGATCTGCAGCGACAGGGGCAGAGCGCCCAGGTAGTCGATGCCGTACTCGGCCGCCATCTGCTTGCCGCCCTCGGCGCCGAAGATGTGCTCCACATGGCCGCAGTTGGTGCAGACGTGGGCCGCCATGTTCTCCACCAGGCCCAGGATGGGCACGCCCACCTTCTCGAACATCTTCACGCCCTTCTTGGCGTCGATCAGGGCGATGTCCTGGGGCGTGGTGACGACCACGGCGCCCGTCATGGGCACGCGCTGGGCCAGCGTCAGCTGGATGTCGCCGGTGCCGGGCGGCATGTCCACCAGCAGGTAGTCCAGATCCTTCCAGTTGGTCTGGCGCAGCATCTGCTCCAGCGCCTGCGTGGCCATGGGGCCGCGCCAGATCATGGCCTGGTCGTTGTTGACCAGGAAGCCGATGGACATGACCTGCACGCCATGGCTTTCCATGGGCTCCATGGTCTTGCCGTCGGGGCTTTCGGGGCGGCCGGAGATGCCCATCATCATGGGCTGGCTGGGGCCGTAGATGTCGGCGTCCAGGATGCCCACGCGCGCGCCCTCGGCGGCCAGCGCCAGCGCCAGGTTGGCCGTGGTCGTGCTCTTGCCCACGCCGCCCTTGCCGGACGAGATGGCGATGATGTTCTTGACGCCCGGCAGCAACTGCACGCCGCGCTGCACCGCATGCGCGGCGACCTTGGACGTGATGTTGACCGAGACATTGCCCACGCCCTCGACGGTCTTGGCCGCCGCGACGAACTGGCCGCGCAGCGCCGGCACCAGGCTTTGCGCCGGATAGCCCATCTCCACGTCGAAGGCCACGTCGGCCCCCGTGACCTGCAGGTTGCGCAGGGCGCGGGTGCTCACATAGTCCTTGCCGGTGTGGGGGTCGAGCACGCTGGAGAGCGCGGCCAAGAGCGCTTGTTCTGTGACTGCCATTGCTTTGATTACTCCTAGAGCCGGATAGTCTATCCAAGGCCCCAAGCCCTCGCCCGCGCGAGACAATGCAGGCCCCGCTGGCTTTGTTCCCATTTCTCCCGCCTTTTTCCGCGAAAGATCCGCCCCGTGAAATTCAAGATGGCCCACAACTCCCTGTTCGCGATCCTGCTGCGCTCGCGCTGGTGGATCAGCATCGCGCTGGCCGCGCTGGTGACCCTGGTGTCCACGGCGCTGCTGCCCAAGGACATCGCGCCGTTCGCCGCCATCACCGCCCTGCCCTTCTTCGGCATAGGCTGCGTTGCCGCCTGGCGCCAGCTGCGCGCGCCCAGCCCCGCCAAGGTGGAGCAGGCCCTGGAGATCGCCGCCCAGCAAAGCTGGCGCGAGTTCGCCGATCGGCTCGATCGCGCCTGGCAGGCCGAGGGCTACACCGTCACCCGCCTGTCCGACAAGGACGGCGCCGACTTCGTGCTGGAACGCGAAGGCCGCACCACCGTGGCCAGCGCCAGGCGCTGGAAGGCCGGCGTGCACGGCATGGAGCCGCTGCGCGCTCTGCTGGCCGCAGGCCAGGCGCGCGATGCGGCCACGGTCTGCTACCTGTCGCTGCAGCCGCCGGCCGAGAATGCAGCCGCCTGGGCCAAGCAGCAGGGCATCGCCCTGATCTCCGGCAAGGACCTGGGCTCCCTGCTGGCCAAGGCCTGATTCCTTCGGGGTCATCCCCTGATCTGATGACGGCCGGCGCGCGGCACACTCCAGGCATGCCCGATGCCGCGCCCTCACCCGACTCCAGCCTCCCTCCCCCCAGCACCGGACTGCTGCTCAGCGGCGGCGGCGCCCGCGCCGCCTACCAGGCCGGCGTGCTGGAGGCCATTGCCGAGATACGCCGCGCCTGCGGCCAGCAGCATGGCCCCAATCCCTTCCCCATCCTGGTCGGCACTTCTGCCGGCGCCATCAACGCGGCCGCCCTGGCCTGCGGCAGCGACCATTTCGACCGGGCCGTGCGCCGCATGTCGCGCATCTGGCGCAACCTGCGGCCCGAGGACATCTACCTGTCCGACTCGCTGAGCGTGCTGCGCAGCGGCGCGCGCTGGCTGACCCTGCTGTCCCTGGGCTGGGCCCTGGCGCGCTGGGGCCGCATGCGCCCGCGCTCGCTGCTGGACAACCAGCCGCTGGGCCGCCTGCTGTCGTGTGGCCTGGTTCCGCTGGAACGCCTGCCGCAATTGATCGCGGACGGCCACCTGCGTGCGCTGGCGGTCTCGGCCTCCAGCTACACCACCAGCGAGCATGTGACCTTCTGCCAGGCGCAGGACCAGCTCCAGCCCTGGGTGCGCAACCAGCGCAAGGCCGCCGCCGCCCAGATCACGCACGCGCACCTGCTGGCCTCCTCGGCCATCCCCTTCATCTTTCCGGCCACGCCGCTGCCGCTGGACGGCGCCACCGAATACTTCGGCGACGGCTCCATGCGCCAGACCGCGCCGCTGGCGCCCGCCATCCACCTGGGCGCAGAGCGCATCCTCGTCGTGGGCGCGGGCCGGCGCACCGAGCCGCCGGCCAGGCCGCCGCCAGAAGGCGCAAGCTACCCGTCGCTGGCCCACATCGCGGGCCACACGCTGTCGAGCATCTTCCTGGACGCCCTGTCCCTGGACGTGGAGCGCGCCGAGCGCATCAACCAGACCCTGGCCCTGATCCCGCCCGCCGACCGCGAACGCAGCCGGCTGCGCCCGCTGCAGCTGCTGGTCATCTCGCCCTCCGAGCGCATAGACGCCATCGCCGCGCGCCATGTGGGCCAGCTGCCGCTGCCCATGCGCACCCTGCTGGGTGCCCTGGGCGTGCGCCAGGACGCCAGCGACCCGCGCGGCGCCGCCCTGGCCAGCTACCTGCTGTTCGAGCGCAGCTTCACCCGCGAACTCATGGCCCTGGGCCGGCGCGACGCGCTGGCGCGGCGCAGCGATATCGAGCAGTTCATGGGCTGGCAGCGCCCGCTGGTCGCCAGCTGACGCCTGCAGCCAACAGGCCTGGCGCAGCGAAGGCCCGCAACAACTCCCCCGTATGTCGGCCTGCACGGAAAAGCCATCGCCGCCCCACAACCGCCCAGCCCTTCTAGAATGTCAGGTTCCCCCGAGAAAGCCGCCATCCATGACCGCACGCAAACTCTTCGTCACCACCGCCCTGCCGTACGCCAACGGCAACTTCCACATCGGCCACATCATGGAATACATCCAGGCCGACACCTGGGTGCGTGCGCAGCGAATGCAGGGCAACGCGGTCAACTTCGTGGGCGCCGATGACGCCCACGGCGCGCCCATCATGATTGCGGCCGAGAAGGCCGGCAAGACGCCCCAGCAGTTCGTGGCCGACATCGCCGCAGGCCGCAAGCAGTACCTGGACGGCTTCCACATCGCCTTCGACAACTGGCACAACACCGATGCGCCCGAGAACCACGCGCTGGCCCAGCAGATCTACAGGGACCTGAAGGCTGCCGGCTTCATCGAGACGCGCACCATCGAGCAGTTCTTCGACCCCGAGAAGAACATGTTCCTGCCCGACCGCTTCATCAAGGGCGAATGCCCGCGCTGCCACGCCAAGGACCAGTACGGCGACAACTGCGAGGTCTGCAGCGCCGTCTACGCGCCCACCGACCTGATCAACCCCTACTCGGCGCTGTCCGGCGCCAAGCCCGTGCTCAAGAGCTCGGAGCATTTCTTCTTCAAGCTGTCGGACCCGCGCTGCGTGGAATTCCTGACCGAATGGACCCAGGACGGCCAGCATGTGCAGCCCGAGGTGGCCAACAAGATCAAGGAATGGTTCAGCGTGCGCACCAACCCGGACGGCACGACCAGCGAGGGCCTGGGCGACTGGGACATCTCGCGCGACGCACCCTACTTCGGCATCGAGATCCCCGATGCGCCGGGCAAGTACTTCTACGTCTGGCTGGACGCGCCCGTGGGCTACCTGGCCTCGCTCAAGAACCTGCTGGACCGCCGCGGCGAGGACTACGAGGCCTACATGGCCGACCCCGCGCTGGAGCAGTACCACTTCATCGGCAAGGACATCATCACCTTCCACACGCTGTTCTGGCCCGCCATGCTCAAGTTCAGCGGCCGCAAGACGCCCACCAAGATCTGCGTGCACGGCTTCATGACCGTGAACAACGGCGAGAAGATGAGCAAGAGCCGCGGCACCGGCCTGGACCCGCTCAAGTACCTGGGCCTGCAGATGAACCCCGAGTGGCTGCGCTACTACCTGGGCGCCAAGCTCAACGGCAAGAATGAAGACATCGACTTCAACCCCGATGACTTCATGGCCCGCGTCAACTCCGACCTGATCGGCAAGTACGTGAACATCGCATCGCGCGCGGCCGGCTTCATCGCCAAGCGCTTCGACGGCAAGCTGGGCACGGTCAGCGAAGATGGCCAGGCCCTGCTGGCCCAGCTGCGTGGCCAGAGCGAGGCCGTCGTCCAGGCCTTCGAGAACCGCGACACGGCCCGCGCCGTGCGCGAGATCATGCAGCTGTGCGACCGCGTCAACGAATACGTGGATGCCAACAAGCCCTGGGAGCTGGCCAAGCAGGAAGGCATGGACGCCCGCCTGCAGGACGTGTGCACCACCTGCATCGAGGCCTTCCGCCTGCTGACCATCTACCTGAAGCCCATCCTGCCGGCCGTGGCCGAACAGGTGGAAGGCTTCCTGAACGTGGCGCCGCTGCAGTTCGCCGACGCACAGAGCCTGCTGGGCGCCGGCCATGCCATCGGCCTGTACAAGCACCTGATGCAGCGCGTGGACGTCAAGCAGCTGGAGGCCCTGTTCGAGGCCCCCGAGCCCGTGGTCGAGAAGGTCCTGCCCGGCGGCGAGGAAATTGCCGAAACCATCAGCATCGACGACTTCGCCAAGGTGGACCTGCGCATCGCCAAGATCGTGGAATGCAAGCCCGTGGAAGGCTCGACCAAGCTGCTGCAGCTCACGCTGGACGTGGGCGAAGGCAAGACACGCAACGTGTTCTCCGGCATCTCCAGCATGTACCAGCCCGAGCAGCTGCAGGGCAAGCTCACCGTGATGGTGGCCAACCTGGCGCCGCGCAAGATGAAGTTCGGCATCTCCGAAGGCATGGTGCTGGCCGCCAGCCACGCCGATGAGAAGGCCAACCCCGGCATCTACGTGCTGGAGCCCTTCCCCGGTGCCACACCTGGCATGCGTATACATTGAAATGCCCCCTGAGTCGCTTCGCGCCTTCCCCCTGAAGGGGGGCATACGGGCACCCGGCGACACCCTCGGTGCGGGGCGACCCTTCCTCGGCGTCCCTGACTTGGGCTCTGCCGGTTTCAAAGATTGCGCACAGTGTGTTGGACGACAATCATGAAGTCTGCAAAGTCCCGCAAGCCCTCACGGTCCCCGGCCCTGGGGGCTTTTCTTTGCCTGTGCGCCAGCGCACTGCTGTCCGGCTGCACCGTGGTGGCCGTGACCGCCACGGCGGTCAGCGTCACGGCCTCGGCCGTGGGGCTGGCCGCGGATGCGGCTGTGGGCACGGCAAAAATCGTCGGCAAGGGAGTGGGCAAGGCCGTCGATGCGATGAGCGATGACGGGGCAGCCGCAGACAACAGCGGCATCACGGTCCGCTACCGCACGCCCGATGGGCAGCCCCTGACGCCCTGAGGCTACTGCCCGGCGTAGCGCCCGGGCCGGTGGCTCACGGCCAGGAACACGCCCATGATCACGGCCGCCAGCACCGACCAGGCCACGCGCTCGAAGGGCACGACCCACAGCGCCAGCAGCACCACGCAGCAGTCGATGGCCATCTGCACTTTGCCGGCGCGGATGCCGTACCGGTCCTGCAGGTAGAGCGAGGCGATGGTGGCGCCGCCCAGGCTGGAGCGGTGGCGCGCCAGGAACAGCAGGCCCGAGCCCATGAGCAGGCCGCCCGCAATGGCGGCAAAGGCCGGGTGCAGGTAGTCTATGTGGATGAGGCGCGGCCCCATTTCGGTGATCAGCGACAGCGCGCCCACGCAGATGAAGGTCTTGACCGTGAAGGTGCGGCCCACGCGCGTCCAGGCAAACCAGTAGAACGGGATGTTGATCGCGAAGAAGATGAGGCCGAACGGCCAGCCCGTGGCGTAGTGCAGCACGAAGGCCAGGCCCGCCGTGCTGCCCGTCAAAAGCCCCGCCTGGGCGAACATCATCATGGCGATGCCCACGAACAGGGTTCCGGTGAAGAGGGCCTGGACATCCTCGAAGAGGCCATGGCGCAGCGAAGCGGTGGCCGAAACAGGCGCAGCGGGTAGGGAGGGCGTGGACATTGTCGGGGTGATGACAGATCTATCGTCGCAAAGGCCCCGGTTCGGGGCCTTCACCGTACCCATGGGGTGTCATAGGTACAAACCCGGATTCTAGAGACTGTTGCCCCGGCGCGCTGTGGCGTGCAGGGTACAGCGCGCCGCAGGGGCTTGCAGGGACCTGTTGTCAGGCTCCGCCGTGCAGTTTCTCGCGGCCGGCGCTGCGCAGCACGCGGCCGTCGGGGCCGAAGGTCACGGTGAACTCCATGTCGCGCGTGGGGGGATCGATGTAGTTCCAGTCCCAGTCGGTTTCCTGCTTGAGCTGGTAGGTGGTGACCTTGGCAGGCTTGCCCAGCATGCGGCGCACCTGCTCCTCGTCCATGCCGGGGCGGATTTTCTCGAAGTTGTGCGGCGCCAGCACCTGGCGCAGCGCGCTCATGCGGCCATCGGTGCCGATGGTGATCATGTAGTTGCGGCTGCCGGCGGGCTGGCGGTTGTACTCGAAGGTGCGCGAGCCGTCGGGCTCGGTCCAGATGCGTTCGGGCTCGCCAAAGCGGGCGCGGACGTCGGCCTCGGTGGACAGGCCTTCTTCGAGTTCCTTGATGTTTTGGGGATCGCAGCCGGGCAGCCCAAGCATGCCCATCACGGCCACGGCAACGCCCAGAAGACGGGAGACTAGGTTCATCGGCGGTGTCCCGGTAAAATCACGCGATTCAAGAGGTTATCAGTCTATGTCATTCTTTCGCCGCCCCGATTACCGTTCCGACGCCACGAACTTCATCAACGAGCTGAAGAAGCAAAAGCCCGAGCTGCCCAGCCAGCAGCTGGCCGGCCGCTCGCTGCTGTGGGACAAGGACGTGAACCACGAAGTCTGGGAAGACCTGCGCGCCGGCCGCGTGGACCAGAAACCCTACGTCTACCAGACGAACTCCTGATTTCGGCTGCAATGACACATCAGCCTGTTTCGCTGTGGCACCCTGCGCATGCAGCTGATGCCTGCGCAGCAAGGCATGGCCGAGGCTGAGTCCGCACTGGCGCCTGCGGGCGCCGGCGCCGCATCCCCCGCTCCTGGCGACGATTCACCGGTCGTGATCGACCAGGTGGCTTTGGCGCGCCTGTACGGCGAGCCGCTGTTCGCCCTGCCGCAGGACCTGTACATCCCGCCCGATGCGCTGGAGGTCTTCCTCGAAGCCTTCGAAGGGCCGCTGGACCTGTTGCTGTACCTGATCCGCAAGCAGAACTTCAACATCCTCGACATTCCCATGCTGGACGTGACGCGCCAGTACATGCGCTATGTCGACGAAATCCGCAGCCGCAACCTCGAGCTGGCGGCCGAGTACCTGCTGATGGCGGCCATGCTCATCGAGATCAAGTCGCGCATGCTGCTGCCGCCCAAGAAGCAGGACGATGGCGAGGAAGCCGAGGACCCGCGCGCCGAACTGGTGCGCCGCCTGCTGGAGTACGAGCAGATCAAGCTCGCTGCCCAACAGCTGGGCCAGGTGCCGCACTACGGGCGCGACTTCCTCCGGGCCCAGGTCCATATCGAGCAGAACCTGCAGCCGCGTTTCCCCGATGTGGACGTGGCCGAGCTGCAATCGGCCTGGCGCGACATTCTCAAGCGTGCCAAGCTTGTGCAAAGCCACAAGATCACGCGCGAGGAACTCTCGGTGCGCGAGTACATGAGCCAGGTGCTCAAGGCCCTGCAGGGCCGGCGCTTTGTCGAGTTCGAGACCCTGTTCCAGCCAGAGAAGGGATCGACCGTGCTGGTCGTGACCTTCATCGCCCTGCTGGAGCTGGCCAAGGAAACGCTGATCGAGATCACCCAGGCCGAAGCCTTTGCGCCCATCTACGTGCGCCTGGCCTATACGCCCGTCTAGCGGGCACGTACACAGGCACGCGCACACCGACAGGCCGGCACCACCGGCCTCCATGCACCATGACTTACAGCGTCAAAGAAATCTTCTACACCCTGCAGGGCGAGGGCGGCCAGGCCGGCACGCCGGCCGTGTTCTGCCGCTTTGCAGGCTGCAACCTCTGGACCGGCCGCGAGCAGGACCGCGCCAGCGCCATCTGCCAGTTCTGCGACACCGACTTCGTGGGCACCGACGGCACGCTGGGCGGCAAGTTCGCCACGGCCGACGCCCTGGCCGAACGCATCCTGTCCCAGTGGCCGGCCGGCGACAGCCGGCACCGCATGGTGGTGCTGACCGGGGGGGAGCCCCTGCTGCAGGTGGACGAGCCCCTGATCGCGGCCCTGCATGCGCGCGGCTTTCGCATTTCCGTGGAAAGCAATGGCACCGTGGCCGCGCCCGAGGGCATCGACTGGCTGTGCATCAGCCCCAAGGCGGGCGCCGACTGGGTGCAGCGCAGCGGCCAGGAGCTCAAGCTGGTCTGGCCGCAGCCCGGCTTCGATCTGCAGGCCATCGAGGCCGGCACCCGTTTCGACCACTATTTCCTGCAGCCCATGGACAACGTCCTGCAGGCCGACAACACGGCCGCCTGCATAGCGCAATGCCTGCAGCACCCGGCCTGGCGCCTGAGCCTGCAGACCCACAAGCTCACCGGCATCCGCTGATTTTTGCCATGCAGTTCACCGTTCACCAGCGCTTTTTCTTCGACGCCGCCCACACGCTGGAGCGCGCCATCGAGACCGAGAGCAGCCGCCGCATCCACGGCCACACCTACTACGCCGAAGTCAGCGTCACCGGCCCGCGCAACCCGGACAACGGCATGGTGATCGACCTGGGCTACCTGCGCTCGCGCCTGAAGACCCTGGGCGACGCGCTGGACCACCGCTTCCTCGACGAAATCCCCGGCCTGGGCAAGCCCACGCTGGAAAACCTGTGCCTGTTCATTGCCGATTCCCTGGCCGACCTGCAGCCCGCTCCCAGCCGCATCCGCGTATGGCGCGACAGCATCGGCGATGGCTGCGTGCTGGATCTGGGCTGACCTCAAGCCAGGCCTGCCAGAGAGCCGCCCCCGGAAGAGCAACTCCACGGCCATCATGGGTTTGGCGGTTCGCAGATAGACTTGGTGGCTTTTTTTGCCAGTCCCCGCCACCGTCAAGATCGCGCCCAAGCGCCCCCTCGAGAGACAAAACATGTTCCGCACCCTGCTCAAATCCAAGATCCACCGCGTCAAGACCACGCAATGCGAGCTGCACTATGAAGGCTCCTGCGCGATCGACGAGGACCTGCTGGACGCCGCCAACATCGTCGAGAACGAGCAGGTGCACATCTGGAACATCGACAACGGCGAGCGCTTCGTCACCTATGCCATCAAGGGCCAGCGCGGCAGCGGCATGATCTCGGTCAACGGCTCGGCCGCGCGCCGTGCTGCCGTGGGTGATCTGCTGATCATTGCGTCCTTTGCCCAGGTGCATGAGACCGACGTGGCCGAGCACCGGCCCCAGCTGGTCTTCGTGGACGATGCCAACCGCCAGGTCGAGCTGCGCCACCACGTGCCCACGCAGCAGCTGTGAGCTGCGCTGCGGTGTGACAATCGCGCGATGACTCAATCGCTTGCCGCCCGCAGCCTTGCGGCTGTGTGGCACCCCTGCACCCAGATGAAGCGGCACGAGGCCGCGCCCCCCATCGCCATCGCGCGCGCCCACGGGCCCTGGCTCCACGACACCGAAGGACGCCGCTACCTGGATGGCGTCAGTTCCTGGTGGGTCAACCTCTTCGGCCACAGCCATCCGCACATCCAGGCCGCGCTCACCGACCAGCTCGCCCGGCTGGACCATGTGATGCTGGCCGGCTTCACGCACGCGCCCGTGGTGGAGCTGTCCGAACGACTGGCCACGCTCACCGGCCTGGGCCATGCCTTCTACGGCAGCGACGGCGCATCGGCCACCGAGATCGCCCTCAAGATGAGCGCGCACTACTGGCGCAACCTGGGCCGCCCCGCCAAGAGCCGTTTTGCCGGCCTGGCCGGCGGCTACCACGGCGAAACCGTGGGCGCGCTGGCCGTGACCGATATTCCCATCTTCCGCGAAGCCTATGCCCCCCTGGTGCGCCTGGCCGACACCGTGCCCAGCCCCGATGCACGCGGCGCGCAAGGCGGCGAAAGCCCGGTCGATGTGGCACGGCGCGCCGCCGAAGGCCTGCGCCAGTGGCTGGAGCAGCACCACGAGACCACGGCCGCACTCATCGTCGAGCCGCTGGTGCAGTGCGCGGCCGGCATGGCCATGCACGACCCCGAATACCTGCGCCTGGCGCGCGCCCTGTGCGACCGCTACGAGGTGCACCTGGTGGTGGACGAGATCGCCGCGGGCTTCGGCCGCACGGGCAGCATGTTCGCCCACCAGCAGGCCGGCATCCGGCCGGATTTCATCTGCCTGTCCAAGGGCCTGACGGGCGGCACGCTGGCCCTGTCGGCCGTGCTGACCACCGAGACCGTCTACGCCGCCTTCTACGACGATTCCGTGGCGCGCGGCTTCCTGCACTCGCACTCGTACACCGGCAACCCGCTGGCCTGCCGTGCGGCCCTGGCCACGCTGGAGCTGTTCGAGCAGACCGATGCCATCAACGCCAACCTCGCGCTGGCGCAAAGGCTGGACGGCGCCTTCGCCCCTTTGAACCAGCACGCCCGCGTGCGCCACGCACGGCGCCAGGGAATGATCTGGGCCTGGGATGTGCAGACCTCGCTGCCCGACTTCTCGCGTCGCTACAGCGCAGCCGCGCTGGAGCGCGGGCTGCTGCTGCGCCCTATCAGCAACACCCTCTACGCCATGCCTCCCTATTTGCTGGACGAAGAAGCCGTGCAGCACCTGGCCGCCAGTGCGCTGGCGGCCCTTGAAGACACCCTGGCCCAGGAGAACCATTCGTGAACGCCCACCGCACCATTGGCTGCTTTGTCACCGGCACCGACACGGGCGTGGGCAAGACCCTGGCCTCCTGCGGGCTGCTGCATGCGCTGGCCCGCCACCATGCCCGCGTGGTGGGCATGAAGGCCGTGGCCGCAGGCGCCGAGCCCGACGGCCACGGCGGCTGGGCCAACGAGGACACGCTGGAGCTGCGCGCCGCCTCCACCCTGGCCGTGCCGCCCGAACTCGACAACCCCGTGCTGCTGCCCGATCCCATGTCGCCGCACATCGCCGCGCAGCGCGCGGGCCGCTCCATAGAGATCGCACACATCGTGGACAGCTACCGGCGCCTGGCCGAACAGGCCGACGCCGTGGTGGTGGAAGGCGCGGGCGGCTTTCTCGTGCCGCTGTCCGACCAGCTCTCGGGCGCCGACCTGGCCTGCGCGCTGGACCTGCCCGTGGTCATGGTCGTGGGCCTGCGGCTGGGCTGCCTGAACCACGCCGCCCTCACGGCCGAGGCCATCCGCGCGCGCGGACTGCGCCTGGCCGGCTGGATTGCCAGCCGCGTGGACCCCGCCATGCTGGTGCCCGAGGAAAACATGGCCTGGCTGCGCCAGCACCTGGACCGGCAACTGCAGGCGCCGCTGCTGGCCGACATCCCCTTCCAGCAGCACCCCGACCCGCGCGCCACCACCTACACCCTGCCGGAGCAATGGCAATGAGCGGCTCCTGGCTGGACGACATCCCCGCGCGCATCGCCGAGCTCGACGCGGCCCACCTGCGCCGCCACCGCCGCGCCACGGCGCCGCTGCAGGGCGCCGCCAGCGGCGCCCACATGGAGGTGGACGGCCACCCCATGCTGGCCTTTTGCAGCAACGACTACCTGGGCCTGGCCGGCCACCCCACCCTGGTGCGCGCCGCCTGCGCGGGCGCCCAGGCCTTTGGCGTGGGCTCGGGCGGCTCGCCCCTGGTCAGCGGCCACAGCACGGCCAACGCCGCGCTGGAGGAACAGCTGGCGCACTTCGTGCAGCTGCCGCGCGCGCTCTACTTCTATGCGGGCTACGCCACCAATGCCGGCATCGTGCCGGCCCTGGTGGGCGCGGGCGATGCCCTGTTCTCCGATGCGCTCAACCACGCCTGCCTGATCGACGGCGCACGCCTGTCGCGCGCCCAGGTCCACCGCTATGCCCATGCCGACCTGGGCGACCTGGCCGCGCAACTGGCCGCCAGCACGGCCCGGCGCAAGCTGGTCATCAGCGATGCCGTGTTCAGCATGGACGGCAATGTGGCCGACATCCGCGGCCTGCTGGCGCTGTGCGAGCAGTACGACGCGCTGCTGCTGCTTGACGACGCGCATGGCTTCGGCGTGCTCGGCCCACAAGGCCGGGGCAGCCTGGCCGAGGCGGGACTGACGGGCGCAAACGCCTCGCCGCGCGTGCTCTACATGGCCACCCTGGGCAAGGCCGCTGGCGTGGCCGGCGCCTTTGTCGCGGGCAGCGACATGCTGGTCGAGTGGCTGCTGCAAAAGACGCGCAGCTACATCTTCGCCACGGCCGCGCCGCCCATGCTGGCCAGCGCGCTGCAGGCCAGCGTGGCCCTGATCGAGGCCGAGGACGAGCGCCGCGAGGCCCTGGCCGAACGCATTGCCGAGCTGCGCGCCGGCCTCACGCCGCTGCTGGCGCGCACGGGCTGGCAGTTGCTGCCTTCGCGCACCGCCGTGCAGGCCTTGGTCATAGGCTCCAACGCCACGGCCCTGGCCGTGATGGAAGGCCTGCGCGAGCGCGGCCTGTGGGTGCCCGCCATCCGCCCGCCCACCGTGCCCGAAGGCACGGCGCGGCTGCGCATCGCGCTGTCGGCCTCCCACACGCGCATCGACGTGCAGCTGCTGCTGACGGCGCTGGACGAGGTCTCGCGCCTGGCCCCACCCCTGCCCTGAATCCCTCTTCACCACCGGAACGGAGACATCCATGCCCCATCTCTACGTCGAATACACCGACAACCTCGCCGGCCTGCCCGGCCAGCAACTGCTGACCGAACTCAACGCCTTCGTCTGCGGCCACCCCAGCATCCTGGACGAGGCCGACGTCAAGGCCCGCCTGCTGCCGGTCAGCCAGTTCGAGATCGGCTCGGCACCGGCCAACCGCGGCTTCGTCCACGTGCAGCTGCGCCTGCTGGCGGGCCGTACCGACACGGCCAAGAAAGAACTGTCCGAAGGCATTGCCGCGGTGCTGCGCCGCCTCACGCCCCAGCCGGCCGGCATGATGGTCCAGCTCAGCGTGGAAATCGCCGACATGGACAAGCCCAGCTACTACAAGGGTCGCCTGTAAGGCAGGCGCCGGGCCTGGTCCGCCGTGAGCACCCGCGCACGCTGCGCACAATGCCTGCGCCCTGAGCGCACCTGCCTGTGCCCCCTGGTGCAGCCGGTGCCGCATGCGGTGCAGCTGCTGGTGCTCCAGCATCCCGAGGAAGAACTGCAGGCCAAGGGCACGGGCCGGCTGCTGCACCTGTGCCTGCCCGCCAGCCGCCTGGCGGTGGGCGAGGCCTTCGAGCCAGCGCAGTTGCAGGCACTGCTGCACGCGCCCTGGCAGGCGGGCGACGCCCCGCGACAGGCTGTATTGCTCTATCCGGAAACACCGCACGGCGACCAGCTGGGCCTGGCCAGGCAAGCGCCCTGGCCGCAGCCCGCGCCATGCCCCGAGGACCTGCGCCTGGTGGTGCTGGACGCCACCTGGCGCAAGAGCCGCAAGATGCTCTACCTCAACCCCGGCCTGCAGGCCCTGCCCCGCCTGGCACTGCAGGGCGACCTGCCCGCCTCGCGCTACGGCGCCCTGCGCAAGGCCCATGCGCCGGGCCAGCTGTCCACGCTGGAGGCAGCGGCCTGCGCGCTGCAACGGCTGGCGCCTGCCGGCCCGTCGCTGCAGCCGCTGCGCGATGCGTTCGAGGGGCTGCTGTCCCTGCATGCCCTGCACA
The DNA here is from genome assembly GCF_050907895.1 of Delftia sp. 11MD. NCBI lineage: Bacteria > Pseudomonadati > Pseudomonadota > Betaproteobacteria > Burkholderiales > Comamonadaceae > Delftia > Delftia sp. 11MD. The sequence goes on from NZ_CP194333.1 coordinate 5,250,169, forward strand.
GGCCCGAATGAAAAAACGCCTCGGGGAACGAGGCGTTTTTCATGGCGGCAGGCCGTGCTTCAGTTTTCCGGCGTGATCCTGGCGAACTTGACCAGTTCGGCGTACTTGCCCATGTCGGTACGGATGATCTGGCCCAGGTTTTCGTCGCCCGTGGGGGCAATGATGCCCGCGCCTTCCAGGCGCGCGCGCATCGCCGGATCGGCCAGGCCCGCCTTCAAGGCCTTCTGCAGGCTGGCCACCACATCGGCAGGCAGGTCCTTGGGACCCGCCAGCCCGAACCAGCCGCTCAGCGCGTAGCCCTTGAGCGCTGCGTTCTCGCCCAGTGCGGGCACGTCCTTCATCATGGCGATGCGGTGGGCCGTGGTCACGCCCAGGGCCTTGATCTTGCCGCTCTGGATGAACGGAGCCGCCACCGAGGGAGAGACGATGGCGAAGTCCAGGTTGCCGCCCGCCAGGTCGCTGGTCATCGCGGCCGAGCCCTTGTAGGGCACATGGACGATGTCCACCCCGGCCATCTTCTTGATCAGCTCGCCCGAGAAATGCGGCGTGGACCCGATGCCCGGGCTGCCGTAGCTGTACTTGCCGGGATGGGCCTTGGCCAGGGCGATGAACTCGTCGAGGGTCTTGGCCGGCATCTTGGTGCCGGCCACCCACAGGTTGGGCAGCACGCCGGTCAGCGCGATGCCGGTCAGGTCCGTGGCCGGGTCGTACTTCTGCGCGGCGTTGACGAACTTCGTGCCCGCCAATTCGTTGCTGGAGCCTGCGAGCAGGGTATAGCCGTCGGCCTTGGCACCGACCACGCGCTGCGCGGCCACCACGCCGGCGGCACCGGGCACGTTGTCGACCACGACGGTCGCATTGAGGTGCTTGGCCAGGATGTCACCCACCACGCGCCCCACCAGGTCGACCGAGCCGCCTGCCGCGTAGCCGACGACGACGCGAATGGGCTTGTTGGGATAGGTGGTCTGGGCGCACAGCGGACCCGCCGCCAGGACGGCCGCGGCGCTGATCAGCGCGCGGCGGGAAATACGGAATTCATGCATGGATCGATCTCAGGAGAGGCAGGCATCAGCCAACAATCAAAATGATATTGCTCAACAATATTCACCGATTGTCTGACATTGCCTTGTGGAATCCATCCCTGAAAACCATGAGTTCCGCCCGTGGCCCTGGCCTGCTATTCAGCGCAGGACCGCCGGCAGCCAGCCGCGCAGGCTGTTGACGAAGGCCCAGCCCTGCACGCGCGGCAGATCGTCCAGCCGCACCGGGTGCTCCACCACGCGGCCCTCGTCCAGCGCCACCGCGCGGCCCACGCCGGGCAGCAGGCCGCTGGACAGCGGCGGAGTCACCCAGCGGCCCGCCAGCAGCACGGCGATGTTGCCGCGCGTGCCCTCGGTGATCTCGCCGTCCTCGTTGTGGAGCACGGTGTCGAACACCGAGGCATCGGTGGGCTGCAGGCTGTCGTAGTGCGCGCGGCGCGAGGTCTTGAAACGCACCCAGTCGCCATGCGCCACCGCATTGACGATGGGCCGGTCGGCCAGCGCCAGCCGAACAGGCGTGTCGGAAGGCGGCAGCGGCGCCGCCTGGGTCTGTATCCGCCCCGTGGCATCCAGCGCCAGGCGCACGCGCCAGTGGCCGCTGGCGTGCGCCTGGCGCAGTTGCTGCAATGCCTGCTCCAGCACGGCATCCGTGCAGGGCCGGCCGAAATGCCGCGCCGCGTCCTGCATGCGCGTCACATGGCGCTGCAGGTGGATGAAACCGCCATCCCGCAGGGCCAGGGTTTCCAGAATGTCGAAATCCAAGTCCGTATCCGCCATGGCTGCACGCCCTTTCACACCTTGTCCAGAAAAGCCCTCTTGTGGCGCCATTCCTGCCATTCGGCAGGCGCCTCGGCGCCCGAGGTGATGCCGCTGCCGATGCCGCAGCGCAGTTCCGTGCCACGCGCCACCACCGTGCGTATGGGCACATTGAAGGTGGCGTGCACGCGCCCCGCGGCGATGCCGGGCCGCACCACGCCCACGGCGCCGCAGTACACGCCGCGCGGACCCGATTCCAGCTCGTGGATGAGCCGCATGGCCTGGCGCTTGGGCGCGCCCGTGATGGAGCCGCAGGGAAACAGCGCCGCAAACACGTCCGCCAGGCCGGTGCCGGGCCGCGTGCGCGCCTGCACGTCGGACGTCATCTGCCACACGGTGGGCAGGGGTTCGGCATGGAACAGGCGCGGCACCTGGACGCTGAAAGGCTCGGCAATGCGCGAGACATCGTTGCGCAGCAGGTCCACGATCATCACGTTCTCGGCCCGCTCCTTGGGCGAGGACCGCATGGCCTGGACATTCGCCTCGTCCTGTGCAGGCGTGGCGCCACGCGGCGCCGTGCCCTTCATGGGGCGCGTGAGGATGCGCTCGCCATCCCAGTCGAAGAACAGCTCGGGCGAGACGGACAGCACCTGCTCGTCGCCGCTGTCCATGCAGGCCACGTAGCCGCCGGGCTGGGCACGTCGCAGCGCGGCGAACAGCGATGGGATGTCGCCCAGCAGCCGGCCCATGAACTGGGCCGTGTAATTGATCTGATAGCAGTCACCGGCCGCAATCGCCTCGTGGATGCGCGCAATGGCGGCATCGAAATCCGCGCGCTCCAGGCCGGGCTGCCATTGCACCTGAGGGCCGGCATCGACTGCGTCCGCGTCTTCAGGCCAGGGCTGGGGGCCGTCGAAGACGGCAAACCAGGCCAGCGGCTCGCCTGGCGGCGTGGCATGCAGGGCGCCGGCGTAGGCCGCGTCAAACGCCGCCGCCGCCTCGTAGCGCACCCAGCCCAGGCACCACAGGCCGGCCTGGGCAGCCTGCTGCACGGCGTCAAGCACACCGCGCACCTGCTCGGGCGCATGGGCTGCCAGGCTGCGCAGCGGCGGCCCGAAGCCATGGCGCAGCCGGGCGGCCGAGCCGTCATGGGGGTTGGGAAAATCGATCAGAAACTTCACAAAACGGCCGTCAACGCATGCTGTACTTGCATCAGCAGCTTCGCTATCGATAGCAGCCACTGACACGGGGCCGCCCAGTGTAGAGCGAGGGAAACAAAAAAGCGCCCCGAAGGGCGCCAAACCAAGCGTCCCGAAAGGACGCTTTCCACCAACAGGCCCGGCACCATGCCGGACCCATATCCATTCACATCACTTCTGGGTGACGGTGTGCTGGCCTTCCAGGCGGGCCACGGCCTCGCGGTAGGCAGGGCCGCTGCGCAGTTGCTGGTAGCGGGCCAGGCCGCGCTGGTATTCGGCCGAGTTGTAGCCGATTTCGCGGTCAGCCGAGGGCGAGGGCAGGTAGGTCATGCCTGCCTGGTGCCACATCTCGAGGTCGGCCAGCACTTCGGCGCGGCTCAGGCCTGCGGTGGCGGAGGACGAGGGGGAAACGGCTTCTTGGGCCATTGCAGTGCCGGCGAGGCCCAGGGTCAGGGCGGCCAGTGCAGCGGAGAGGGTACGCATGTCAGATCCTTTCAAAAGGCCGCTCGGCATTCATTTCCTCACGGCATGGACGTACTATGCGGCGCTGCAGCATTCTTCGTCTGTGCGTTTTCTCACGTGTTTTGGCATCCGGCCCGGGCGGCCCGCTGCCTTTTCACCCGTGCTCCCCTCGACAGAAGGCGAATTCACGCGTTCCTGAAACAGTGTTTTTCGCGGCTTGAAACAGCCGCGGCAGACAAGGCTCAGCGCGCTTCCTCGAGCAGCACGCGCAGGCCTTCGACATGGCAGATGCGCAGGTTGCGGCCTTCACGCCGCAGCAGGCCCAGGCGCACCAGGCGCGACATCTCGCGCGCCACTTCCTCGCGGCTGGAGCCCAGCATCAGGGCCAGGTCGGTCTGCCGGGGTGCGGGCGCCAGCAGGGCCTGCCCCTGGTCGATGCCCGCGCGCTCGGCACGTTCCAGCAACTGGGTATGCAGGCGGCTGCGCACCGACAGCGTTCCCAGATCCACCATGCGGCGCGCCAGCGCCACGGCCAGGTCGCTGAGCCGGCCGATGAAGGCGCGCAGGACCTGGGGCTCGTTCATGAGCAGGGCTTCCACATCCTCATGGGCCAGCGAGGCAATCAGGCTGGGGACGCCTGCCTCGACCACCAGGGGCATGGCCGTGCAGCCCGCCTGCTGCTGCGGCAGACCGCCGAAGAACACGCCCTGGGCAATCTCGCCCAGCGTGAGCCCGCGCCCGTTGGGGGCATAGCTGCTGACGCGCAAGCCGCCCTGCACGAGCATGTAGAGACGCTGATCGGTGTACGCGCCCTCCAGCGTCTGGTGCAGCGCCAGATGCTGCCAGCGGCACTGCGCCGCCAGTTCGGCCAGGCGCTCGTCGGTCAGGCTTTGCAGCACATGGACCTGGCGCAGGCCCTGCCAGGCCACGGCGGGAAGAAGCGGAGATGTCTGTAAGGAACCGGACATGGTGCAACACCGTTGAAGCGCATCCGCAGGGCCTGTGCGGGCCCTGTCGTCCGTCGCGGGAAGTACAGCATAGCGGGATCGCATAGACTCGTCGCGCGCCGGGAATCGCACTGTCCGGCTCCCCGGATGGCCGCACCGCGCAGCACAGAAAAAAGGGAGGGCTTCATGGAATCGAGCATCGAATCGGCACGACCACCCGCGCGCCCGCAGGCCACCGTGGCGGCCTGGGCGCAATCCGTGGAACAGGCGATCGCCAGCCAGCAATGGCATGGCGCGTGGCGTGCACTCATAGACGCCGCCCTGCCGGCCGAAACCGCCGTGCAGCAGAGCCTGCTGACTGCGCTGGACGCCTGGGATGGCCTCGCTGCCGATTCCGGCGCAGAGCCCCGCCACGCGCTGGTGCAGCAGGTTTTCGACGCCCTGCATGCCGCCCATGCCCCGGGCCAGGCGCTGCAGGCCGATTCCGCACCTCCCAGCGCGCACCGTGCATACCGTGCGCACCGCATACTGGGACGGCAACTGGTCAAGCGCTACCGGCGCGGCGGCTTTGCGCTGGGGCCGGTGGATGTGGCCGTGGAGCCCGGCACCATCCTGGGACTGGTGGGCGAGAACGGCAACGGCAAGACCACCTTGCTGCGCCTGCTGGCCGCCGATCTGGCGCCCGACGCGGGGCAACTGGACTGGGGCGTTCCCGCCGCCGATGCCTACCTGCTGCGCACCCAGCTCGCCTATATCCCCCAGCGCCCGGCCGTCTGGAGCGGGCGCCTGATGGACCATCTGCAATTCGCCGCGCGCAGCCATGGCGCCGTGGGCCCACGCAACATCTGCCTGGTACAGCTGGTCATCGCGCAGCTGGGGCTGCGCGCCTTCCGGGGCCACCAGTGGAAACAACTGTCCTCGGGCTACAAGATGCGCTTCGAGCTGGCGCGCGCCCTGCTCTGCCGGCCGCGCGTGCTGCTGCTGGACGAGCCCCTGGCCAACCTGGACATCAACGCCCAGCAGACCCTGCTGACCGATCTGCAGTCGCTGGCGCGCTCGCCCTGGCAACCCATGGCCTTGGTGCTGAGTTCACAGCAGCTGTACGAGGTGGAAAAGGTGGCCGACCAGGTGCTGTTCCTGGAGCAAGGCCAGCCGCGCAGCGTTCAGCAGAGCTTTGCCGCCATGCAAGGCTGCGCCATCGAGTTCGAGACCGGCTGGGCCATGGCGCAACTGAACCCCTGGCTGGACCGGCTGCCATCCCATACGCACCAGCTCAGCGGCCAGACCCACATCGTGAGCTTTCACGTGCCGTTCACGGCAGCGCAGTTCCTGGCGCAGGCCGTGCAGGCAGAGATGCCCGTGCGCTATTTCCGCGACATCACCGCATCCACCCGCCGCCTGTTCGTGAGGGACTGAGCCATGCCACGTTTTTCCGATAAGACGAACCGCTGGGACCAATGGGTGCTGATGCGCTGCCCCCTGCTGTGGCAGTTGCGGCTGCACTGGTATCTGCCGCTGGCGCTGCTGTGGTGCGTGCTGGTGCTGGGCATCTGGATGCAATGGATGGCCGAACCGGCGCGCTGGATGGGCTCCCTGCCCGGCGTTGCGTCCACGGCACAGCAAACGCCCGAGCAATTGGCGCTGGACATCGGCTCCGTCGTGGCCTGCATCGTGGCGATCGGCCTGGCGCTGTGGTGGTTGCTGCGCGTGCGCATCCACAACCGCTGGCGCGAACACGCCCCCGTGGGCCGCTGGGGCCTGTGGTGGGAGTACCTGTGGGGAGCCTTGTTCCTATCGCTATTGTTCGCGCCTGCGATCGCCTTTTCGCCCATCTATGAAATGCGGATGCAGCGCCAATGGTCGGACACGGATGTCAGTGCACAGATCCAGACTGTCGAGCAAGTCGCAGCCCTGGAGGCGCTTGTCGCGCCACGCCAGGCGGCCATGCTCGTGGAATGGATACGTGTGCTGCGCGAGGAAGAGGTCGATCCGGCGAAGTACCCGGGCATCCAGGCCCTGGTCTGGTTGATGCGCGGAGACCAGGGCGCGATTGCCCAGACGCTGGAGCGCTACGGCCAGCCATTGCAGGCCAGAGGCTATGTGCGCCAGTCTGCCAGCTCCGCCCAGGACCAGGCGGAGCACCTGCTGGCCAGCTACCGCAGCGCGCTGCAATCCCCCCTGGCCGAGGAATGGCGCGCCTACCTGGCAGCGAACCCGCAACCAGAGACTGACGAGAAGGTATCCAGAGCGCAGAACTCCAACTGCAAACCACCCCTGGGTCGCAGCAGGCCTTTGGATCTGGAGCCGGATCCGCGCAAATGCTTCGGTACCTATCTGGCCCAGAGCAACCGTGAGTGGCTCATGCTGCTGGAGAGGTTCGACAGCCGGTGGAGCCCGCCGCAGCATGTGCAATGGAAGCACGCGCGCTACGGCCTGGCCCTGCCGGCCTACCAGGAAAGCCATCTGCGGCGCGCTGACAGGTCCCGCGACGACGAATGGCCAAGGATGTCCCAGTTGCTGGCGGCAGTCAGCGCTGGCTTCTTCCTCGCCTTGGCCCTGGTGCTGGTGCGCCTGATGCCCGCCATGCAGCTGGTGGCCTGGGGCGCATGCCTGGTCCTGACCTTGCTTGGCAGCGTGCTGGCCGGGATGCTGGGAATCACCAGCCTCTATGTGCTGGGGCTGTTTCCCGCCGCGCTGATATCGGTCGCCTGGCTGCGCATCCGTGTGCTCAAGCGCCCCTGGGCCGGCGCGGTGCTGCTGGCCCTGGGCATGTCGCTGGCCCTGATATGGCTCGCCGCCGCCTGGTCTGAGTGGTCCAGACTGCTGTTGCCACGCCCTACCGGCAGCGCAGGCCCTTGGACGGATACCCAGCACTGGCTGGACCTGCTGATGGGCGCGCCTGCCGTGGCAGCCAGCACGGCCATGCTCGTGGCCCTGCTGTCTCCGCTGTGGCGCCGATGGCGTGGCCTGCCCGAAAGGTGACGGAAAGCAAAGGACAGCTCAGGGACAGGCGCCCCCCGCGCGCATCGCATAGACTCGCGGCAATTCCATCCCCCTCCGAGCGCCCCATGACCCAAGCACCCGTCACCGCCGGCACGCCCTACGGCACCATCCCTCCCGCCTCGCCGCTGCCCCAGCGCCGCCCCGTGAGCCTTCCGCGCCTGGCGCAGATGCGCGAGGCCGGCGAGAAGATCACCATGGTCACCGCCTACGACGCCACCTTCGCGGCCGTGGCCGATGCGGCCGGCGTGGAGTGCATTTTGGTGGGCGATTCGCTGGGCATGGTCTGCCAGGGCCTGCACAGCACCGTGGGCGTGTCGCTGCAGGACATGTGCTACCACACGGCCAGCGTGGCGCGCGGCCTGCACCGCGTGCAGGGCACGGCCTGGCTGATCGCCGACATGCCCTATGGCAGCTATGCAGAAAGCCGCGAGCAGGCCATGCGCAGCGCCTGCGAGCTGATGCAGGCCGGCGCCCACATGGTCAAGCTCGAAGGCGGCGGCTGGACCGCGCCCACCGTGCAATTCCTGGTCGAGCGCGGCGTGCCCGTCTGCGCCCACCTGGGCCTGACGCCGCAGACCGTGCATGCGCTGGGCGGCTACCGCGTCCAGGGCAAGAGCGACGAGGGAGCGGCCACGCTGCGCCGCCATGCGCTGGAACTGCAGGATGCAGGCGCCTCCATGCTGGTGCTGGAGATGGTGCCGGCACAGCTGTCGCGCGAACTCACGGCCGAGCTGCCGCACTGCCACACCATCGGCATCGGCGCGGGCAGCGGCACGGCCGGCCAGGTCCTGGTGCTGCACGACATGCTGGGCGTGAACCTGGGCAAGATGGCCCGCTTCGTGCACAACTTCATGGCCGATGCGGGCAGCGTCAAGGGCGCCTTCGAGGCCTATGTGCATGCCGTGAAGAACGGCAGCTTCCCCGACGACAGCAAGCACGCCTGGTAGTCCGGCAGGCTGCACGGTCCGTTTTTCCGCTTCCCGCTTCCCGTTCCCCCGTTTTCCCGCTTCCCCGCTTCCCCATGCAAATCGTCCACTCCATCGCCGACCTGCGCGCCATCCTGGCCAGCAAGGGCCGCCCTGCCTTCGTGCCCACCATGGGCAACCTGCACGATGGCCACCTGTCCCTGGTGCGCGCCGCGCGCCAGCACGGCGACATCGTCGTGGCCAGCATCTTCGTGAACCGCCTGCAGTTCCTGCCGCACGAGGATTTCGACAGCTATCCGCGCACCTGGGCGCAGGACTGCGCCAAGTTGGAGAGCGAAGGCTGCGACCTGCTGTTCGCCCCGCGCGAAGCCGATCTCTACCCCGAGCCGCAGACCTTCAAGATCCAGCCCGACGCGCAGCTGGCCGACATCCTCGAAGGCCATTTCCGCCCCGGCTTCTTCACGGGCGTGTGCACCGTGGTGATGAAGCTGTTCTCGGCCGTGTTCTTCGCCAGCGGCGGCGGCACGGCCGTGTTCGGCAAGAAGGACTACCAGCAGCTGCTGGTGATCCGCCGCATGGTCGAGCAGTTCGCCCTGCCCGTGAACATCGTGGCCGGCGACACGGCGCGCGCCGACGACGGCCTGGCGCTGAGTTCGCGCAACGGCTACCTGAGCCCCGATGAACGCCAGCAGGCCATGGCGCTGTCGCAGGCACTCAAGCAACTGGCCGACGCCACGCGCGCAGGCCAGGCGCCGCTGGCCGAACTGGAGGCATGGGCCATGCAGTCCCTGGCCGCACAGGGCTGGGAGCCCGATTACCTGACCGTGCGCCTGCGCCGTGACCTGCAGCCGCCGGCCGAGGGCGCGCAACTGGCCGGTGCACCCCTGGTGGCCCTGGGCGCCGCGCGCCTGGGCAAGACGCGCCTGATCGACAACCTGGAGTTCTGATCCAGCGCAAAACCCTGGCGGCCATGGCGATCCAAGCTGGATGCCATGGCCAGGAAATTCCCCATCCACCCCGCCCATCCCGAGCGCACCTGCTGGGGTTGCGACCGCTACTGCGCCCGCGACGAGCTGGCCTGCGGCAACGGATCGGACCGCACACAGCACCCGGTGGAGGTCTTTGGCGACGACTGGATGGAGTGGGGCCTGCCGCCCGAGCCGGCGGCAGACAACGCAGCCAGCCTGAAGGACGCGGCGCGCTGAAGTCGCCCACCCCACTTCAAGCGACCGCGGCCACCTCGGCGGCGAGCGCGTCCACCAGCCACTGCGCCTCAGCCACGGCCGGCCGGTGCAGCGGCAGCAGCGCATGGACCTGGAAGGGAATGGAAAACGCCAGCGGCCGCACCACCAGCTGCGGCCCGGCGCAGACTCGCGCCGTCAGCGGATTGACGATGGCCACGCCCAGGCCATGCTGGACCATGGCGCAGACCGCCACGGCGCTGTGGGTCTCCAGGTGCAGCTGGCGCTGCACGCCGGCCTGCTCGAACACGGCATCGATCTGCTGGCGATAGGGGTCGTCTCGCGCCAGGCTGATGAAGCCCTCCCCCGCAAAGTCGCCCGCCTCCAGCACCGGGCGGGCCGCCAGCGCATGCCCTGCCGGCAGCACGGCCACCTCGTCCATGGCGGGCAAAGCCAGAGCACGCGTGCCGGGCGGCGCCTCGGCCAGTTCGGCCAGGCCCAGGTCGTAGCGCTGGGCGGCCATCCACTCCTGCAGCAGCGGCGCCTCCTGCGTGGCCACGCTGACGGCCACGGGGCCGTGCTCCGCATGCAGGCGCGCCAGCGCTGCAGGCAGCAGCGCATGGCTGAGGGCGGGCAGGCACAGCACGTTGATGCGCGCCTGGTGCGGACGCCCCAGGGCCAGCGCATGCTCCACCACCCGGTCCAGCCCCTGCCAGCTGCGCTGCACCTCGGCCCACAGCGACAGGGCGCGTGCCGTGGGCCGCAGCCGGCCCTGGGCGCGCTCGAACAGCGCATAGCCCAGCAGGCTTTCCAGGCGCGCCAGTTCGCGGCTGACGGTGGGCTGGGAGCTGTACAGCATCTGCGCCGCCGCCGTGGCGCTGCCGCTGAGCATGAGCGCGCGAAACACCTCCAGGTGGCGATGGGAGATGCGGGGCTCGGGGGACGTGTGCGGCAGCGCGGGGTCTTGCATGGCAAGAGCATATCCAAATCAAATAGACACCATAAGAACAAGCATTGGACTGAATACCCTCCATCCGCCATCATGCGCGGCAGTTCCCCTGAAAGAGACACCATGTCCAATCCCTTCTCGCCCGCCCAGCTCTGGGCCCTGGCCGACCAGCACGGCACGCCGCTGTGGGTCTATGACGCCGCCACCATCCGCGCGCGCATCGCCCAGCTCAAGGCCTTCGACACCATCCGCTTTGCGCAGAAGGCCTGCTCCAACATCCACATCCTGCGGCTGATGCGCGAGCAGGGCGTGAAGGTGGACGCCGTCTCGCGCGGCGAAATCCTGCGCGCGCTGGCCGCCGGCTACGCGGCCGGCCATGGCGACGACCTGCACAGCGACATCGTGTTCACCGCCGACGTGATGGACGAGGCCACGCTGGCCTGCGTGGCCGAGCACAAGGTGCCCGTGAACGCCGGCTCCATCGACATGCTGCACCAGCTGGCCCAGGCCTCGCCCGGCCATCCCGTGTGGCTGCGCATCAACCCCGGCTTCGGCCACGGCCACAGCAACAAGACCAACACGGGCGGCGAGCACAGCAAGCACGGCATCTGGCACAGCGACCTGCTGGCGGCGCTGCAGGCCATCCGCGACGGCGGCCTGAAGCTGGCCGGCCTGCACATGCACATCGGCTCGGGCGTGGACTACGGCCACCTGCAGCAGGTCTGCGGCGCCATGGTCGAGCTGGTGCGCGCCACCCGCCAGGCAGGCCATGACCTGCAGGCCATCTCGGCCGGCGGCGGCCTGTCCATTCCCTACCGCGATGGCGACGCCACCATCGACACCGCCCACTACCACGGCCTGTGGGATGCGGCACGCAAGGACGCCGAGGCCATCGTGGGCCACGCGCTGGGCCTGGAGATCGAGCCGGGCCGCTTCCTGGTGGCCGAATCGGGCGTGCTGCTGGGCCAGGTGCGCGCCACCAAGAACGCGGGCAGCAACCATTTCGTGCTGGTCGATACGGGCTTCAACGAACTGATGCGCCCCTCCATGTACGGCAGCTGGCACGGCATGGAAGTGCTGCGCCGCGACGGCCAGGCCATGCCCCTGCGCGATGCCGTGGTCGCCGGCCCGCTGTGCGAATCGGGCGACGTTTTCACCCAGGGCGACGGCGGCGTGGTGCTGCCGCGCGCGCTGGCAGGCGCAGCGGTCGGCGACCTGCTGGTCATCCATGACACGGGCGCCTATGGCAGCTCCATGTCCAGCAACTACAACACGCGCCCGCTGGCCGCCGAGGTGCTGGTCGACGGCGACAGCGCGCGCCTCATCCGCCGCCGCCAGACGGTGGAGGAACTGCTGGGCCTGGAGCTGGGCCTGTAACTGGGCCTGTAACTGGGCATGTAGCGCGCCAGGCGCCAGGATTTCTGACGCAAAAAAGCCCCGGGGCCTTCCAGCTCCGGGGCTTTTTCATCGCCGGGCCGCCCCAAGATGAAAAGCGGCCCCCTCGGGGGGCAGTGGACCTTGCGCAGCAAGGGGAGCGTGTGGGCCATTTTTCATGGACACCGAAGAATCACTCGCCGCGCGGATCGCGCGCCATCAAGTGCTGCACGGCCTCGGCCGCCTGCAGCCGGCCGTCCAGCAGCTCGACCACGGTTTCGGTGATCGGCATCTCCACGTTCAGCAGCCGCGCGCGCGCCAGCACGGTGCGCGCGCTGTACACGCCCTCGGCCACATGGCCCAGCGAGGCCACGGCCTGCTCCAGCGTGCGGCCCTGGGCCAGCAGCAGGCCCACCTTGCGATTGCGCGACAGATCGCCCGTGGCCGTCAGCACCAGATCGCCCAGGCCGGACAGGCCCATGAAGGTCTCCACCCGCGCGCCCAGGGCCAGGCCCAATCGCGTCATCTCGGCCAGGCCGCGCGTGATCAGCGCGGCGCGGGCGTTCAGGCCCAGCTGCAGGCCGTCGCACAGGCCGGTGGCAATGGCCAGCACGTTCTTCACGGCGCCGCCCACTTCCACGCCCACGATGTCGGCGTTGGCGTAGACGCGCATGGCATCGCCATGGAAGGCCGCGACCAGGGCGTCATTGACCTCGGCATGCCGGCTGGCCGCCACCAGGGCCGTGGGCTGGTGGCGCGCCACCTCGGCCGCAAAGCTGGGGCCGCTGAGCACACCGCACAGCAGATCGGGCGCCACCTCGGCGCAGACCTCGTGCGCCATCAGTCCATGGGCGGCGGCCGACGCGCCTGCGGGCACGGCCTCGAAGCCCTTGCACAGCCACACCACGGGCGCCCGCACATTGCGCAGGCGGCCCAGCCATTCGCGCAAGGCCGCCATGGGCGTGCCGATCACGATCAGGTCTGCCGCAGCCAGATGGCCGTCGATCTCGCCATGCACCACCTGCAGCGCGGCAGGCAGCGCCACGCCCGGCAGGTAGCGCGCGTTCTCGCCGCTGTCCCGCATGGCCTGCGCCTGGGCAGCGTCGCGCGCCCACAGCGTCACGACACGTCCGTCATCGCGCGAGGCCGCGCTCATTGCCAGCGCCGTGCCCCAGGCGCCTGCACCAATCACCACAATGTTCATATCTGCCCGACGTTGAAGAAGCGACGTTGATGAAAAAAAGAGGCCCTCGGGCCTCTTTTCTTGTACCACAGCGATGCGACGCGCCTGGGCGCAAGTCTCATCGGCCGGGATGGGACCGGCTTACTGCGGCAGCGAGTTGCCGTCCGCCTGGGCGGCTGCCTGCTGCTGCTCGTACATGGCCTGGAAGTTGATCTCGGCCAGGTGCACGGGCGGGAAGCCGGCGCGGGTGACCACGTCGGCCACGTTGCCGCGCAGGTAGGGATAGATGATCTGGGGGCAGGCAATGCCGATCACGCCACCCATCTGGTCTTCGGGCACGTTGCGGATCTCGAAGATGCCGGCCTGCTTGGCCTCGACCAGGAACACGGTCTTGTCCTGGATCTTGGTCTGCACGGTGGCCGTCACGGCCACTTCGTAGATGCCTTCGGCCACGGGAGTCGCCTCGACGCCGAGCTGGATGTCCACGCTGGGCTGCTCCTGCTCCAGCAGGATGGCGGGCGAATTGGGCTGCTCCAGCGACAGGTCCTTGAGGTAGACGCGCTGGATCTGGAAGACGGGAGTGTCCTGTTCGGCCATGGAATCAGTCTTTCTGGGCAAAAAACCCTGGCACGGCGGCCAGGGCATCAAAAAAATCACCAACAAAATGCCCGCTGCCAATAGGTTGCGCAGCGGGCACCTGGGCCTGCATTATGCAGTGCCCGTGTTTCAGCTTTGCAGCATGGGCACCAGGCCACCGTCGGCGTCCAGCGCCATCAGGTCGTCGCAGCCGCCCACATGGTGGTCGCCGATGAAGATCTGGGGCACCGTACGGCGGCCCGTGCTCTGCATCATCACGTCACGCGCGGCAGGGTCGGTATCGATGCGGATCTCTTCGATCTGCTCCACGCCCTTGGACTTGAGGATCTGCTTGGCCCGGATGCAATAGGGGCAGACAGCGGTGGTGTACATCTTCACGGCTTGCATATGCGACTTTCTTCGAGTGGGCGGCTTGCCGGCTGCAGGCGCCGGGGACGCGGCGCAGCGGCTTCCATCGTGATCAACTGGAGGCGCTTCAGGCCTTTTCAACCGGCATGCCGGCATCACGCCAGGCCTTCAGGCCACCGGCCAGGGCCTGGGCCTTTTCGTAGCCCAGCTTCTTCGCAATGCCTTCGGCACGCGAGGCGCGGTTGCCCTTGGTGCAGATCAGCACCAGCGGCAGGGCCTTGTTCTTCACGGTGGCAGGCAGCTTTTCCTCGAACTGGCCCAGCGGCACATTCTTGGCGCCATTGGCATGGGCGGCCGCGTACTCCTCGGGCTCGGAGACATCGATGACCACGGCCTTTTGGCGGTTGATCAGTTGCACGGCCTGCGCCGCCGTCAGCGAGCCGCCGCCTGCGCCGCGCACCAGGGGCAGCAGCAGCATCACGCCGGAAGCCAGCGCGATCAGGATCAAATACCAGTTATCGATGATGAATTTCACGTCATTCCTTGGGTTGGCAAACCTGTCAATTCTAGAATGCTGGCTTTTGCCCCCGCGACAGCCCAGCTTTGTCGCATCGAGAGACTTAGAAAGCCGCCATGTACAAGCTCGTGCTGATCCGCCACGGTGAATCCACCTGGAACCTCGAAAACCGCTTCACCGGCTGGACCGATGTGGACCTGACCGCCACCGGCGTCGAACAGGCCAAGAACGCCGGCCGCCTGCTCAAGGCCGAAGGCTACGACTTCGACCTGGCCTTCACCAGCGTGCTCAAGCGCGCCACGCGCACGCTGTGGCACACGCTGGACGAAATGGACCGCACCTGGCTGCCCGTGCAGCACAGCTGGCGCCTGAACGAGCGCCACTACGGCGGCCTGCAGGGACTGAACAAGGCCGACATGGCCAAGCAATACGGCGACGCCCAGGTGCTGGTCTGGCGCCGCAGCTACGACACGCCCCCGCCGGCCCTGGAGCCCCAGGACCCGCGCAGCGAGCGCAGCGACGTACGCTACGCCCAGCTGGACCCCAGCCAGGTGCCGCTGACCGAATGCCTGAAGGACACGGTCGCGCGCGTGCTGCCGTTCTGGAACGAGTCCATCGCGCCCGCCATCCTGTCCGGCAAGCGCGTCGTGGTTGCCGCGCATGGCAACTCCATCCGCGCGCTGATCAAGTACCTGGACGGCATCTCGGATGACGCCATCGTCGGCGTCAACGTGCCCAACGGCATTCCGCTGGTCTACGAGCTGGATGCCAATCTCAAGCCCATTCGCCACTACTACCTGGGCGATGCCGAGGCTGCCGCCAAGGCGGCTGCCGCCGTGGCCGCACAGGGCAAGGCTTGAGCCTGACCCGCCTGAGGTGAGCGCCTGCTACGGAAATTGCGCTTGCTGCGCCGTTTTTAGGGAACCACGCGGGCGCTTGCCTTTCCAAGCGGGTGTATATTGACGCGGTTAAAGGGGTGATATGGGCCAGAAAATCAAAATTGCCGGCTGGGTTTCCGTAGGCGTAATCGCCGGAGCACTGACCACGGTTTCCTTGCAGACCGTGGCCCGCGGTGCCATGACCCCGCTGCCGCTGGAGGAAATCCAGCAGCTGTCCGCCGTCTTCGGCCTGATCAAGACCGACTATGTCGAGTCGGTCGATGACAAGAAGCTGATCACCGATGCCATCTCCGGTATGGTGTCCAGCCTCGATCCGCATTCGCAGTACTTCGACAAGAAGTCCTACAAGGAATTCCGCGAAGGCACCTCGGGCCGTTTCGTCGGCGTGGGCATCGAGATCACGCAGGAAGACGGCCTGATCAAGGTTGTCTCGCCCATCGAAGGCTCCCCCGCCTTCCGCGCCGGCCTCAAGACCGGCGACCTGATCACCAAGATCGACGACACGGCCGTCAAGGGCCTGTCGCTCAACGACGCCGTCAAGCGCATGCGCGGCGAGCCCAACACCAAGGTGCAGCTGACCATCCTGCGCAAGGATGAAAGCCGCAGCTTCCCCGTGACCATCACGCGCGAGGAAATCAAGACGCAATCCGTCAAGGGCAAGGTCATCGAGCCCGGCTACGGCTGGATTCGTCTGAGCCAGTTCCAGGAACGCACGGTGGACGACTTCGTGCGCAAGGTCGAAGAGCTGTACAAGCAGGAACCCAACATGAAGGGCCTGGTTCTGGACCTGCGCAACGACCCGGGCGGCCTGCTGGACGCGGCCGTCGCCATCTCGGCAGCCTTCCTGCCGCCCGATGTGACCGTGGTGTCCACCAACGGCCAGCTGGCCGAGAGCAAGGAAACCTACAAGGCCTCGCCCAGCTTCTATGCCCGCCGCGGCATGGGAGACCCGCTGCAGCGCCTGCCCGCCTCGCTCAAGAAGCTGCCGCTGGTGGTGCTGGTCAACGAAGGCTCGGCATCGGCCAGCGAAATCGTGGCCGGCGCCCTGCAGGACCACAAGCGTGCGGTCATCATGGGCAGCCAGACCTTCGGCAAGGGCTCGGTGCAGACCGTTCGCCCGCTGGGTCCCGACACGGGCCTGAAGCTGACCACGGCCCGCTACTACACGCCCAGCGGCAAATCCATCCAGGCCAAGGGCATCGTTCCTGACGTGATGGTGGACGAGACCCCTGAAGGCGATCTGTTCGCTGCCCTGCGCATGCGCGAGGCCGACCTGGAAAAGCACCTGTCCAGCGGACAGGGCGCCGAAGTCAAGGACGAAGTGCGCGAGAAGGCCCGCGAGGAAGCCCGCAAGCGCCTGGAGGAAGAGGCCAAGAAGCCCCTGGCCGAGCGTCGCCTGCCCGAGTTCGGCACCGAAAAGGACTTCCAGCTGCAGCAGGCGCTCAACCGCCTCAAGGGCCAGCCCGTCATGGTCAGCAAGACCCTGACCGAGCGCGAGCCCGAAAAGAAGGAAAACTGAAGAGCGCGGACCGGGTCCGCGCTCCCACCAAGCCGGGCCCGCGCCCGGCTTTTTCACGTCTGGAGACGCGAATGAACGACGATCAACTGCTGCGCTACTCGCGCCACATCCTGCTGGACGAGATCGGCATCGAAGGCCAGGAGCGCATCCTGGCAGCGCATGTGCTCATCATCGGCGCAGGCGGCCTGGGCGCGCCTGCCTCGCTGTACCTGGGCTCGGCCGGCATCGGCCGCATCACCCTGGTGGACGACGATGCCGTGGACATGACCAACCTGCAGCGCCAGATTGCCCACACCACCGATCGCGTGGGCCAGCCCAAGGTGCACTCCATACGCACGGCCGTGCATGCCATCAACCCCGGCATCCGCATTGATTGCCGCCAGCAGCGCGCAGACGATGCCCTGCTCGACGAGCTCGTGCCCCAAGCCACGGTGGTGCTGGACTGCACGGACAACTACCGCACGCGCCACATGATCAACGCGGCCTGCGTGCGGCACAAGGTGCCCCTGGTGGCGGGGGCGGCCATCCGCCTGGACGGCCAGCTCATGGTGATGGACCCACGCGACGAGAACTGCGCCTGCTATGCCTGCGTATTCCCGCCGGAGGCGCAGTTCGAGGAAGTGCAGTGCTCGACCATGGGCGTCTTCGCCCCCGTGGTCGGCGTCATGGGCACGCTGCAGGCGGCCGAAGCCCTCAAGCTGATCGCGGGTTTTGGCACGCCTGCAACAAACCGCCTGACCATGTTCGACAGCCGCAGCCTCGATTGGAGTAGCATGCAAACCACCCGTGTGCCGGACTGTCCCGTTTGCGGCAACAAGGCGTAGGAATCGGCTGACTTCCAGGCCGATCCCCCACTGGCACAATCGCCCGCTGTCGCGCAGGACAATGAAGGCCGGGTTCCGCCGGACTCCGATTGCCATCCGCGTCCCTATTGGATACAGCCGTGAAATTGCGCACCTATCTTGTTGAAGACAACCCTACGATCCGCGAGAACCTGATCGCCACGCTCGAGGAACTCGCCGATGTCGAGGCCGTGGGCATCGCCGAGACGGAAAGCGCGGGGACGGACTGGCTTCAGCAGAACCCCGATGCATGGGATCTGGCCATCGTCGACCTGTTCCTGCGCCAGGGCAGCGGCCTGGGTGTGCTCACCGCCTGCCGCGAGCGCCAGCCGCACCAGAAGATCGTGGTGCTCAGCAACTACGCCACCCCTGACATCCGCAGCCGCTGCGCCCAGCTCGGCGTGGATGCGGTCTTCGACAAGTCCAATGAGATCGATGCACTCATGGACTATTGCATGAATATCGACGCCGCATCGCTCAATCAACTCAAAACAGCCTGAACCCAAAACACGGCATTTTTACTCTCCATCAAAGAAAAAGGCTGCACGACTTGATAATCGTGCAGCCCGTATTTTCTATTGACTGGAAATCAGTCGATCAGCCGGTTTTTCAGCGCGTAATACGTGAGATCGCTGTTGGATGACAATCCCATTTTCTCCATAAGCCGCGTGCGATAGGTACTGACCGTCTTCACGCTCAGCGAGAGCGATTTCGCAATATCACCTGCCGTTTCGCCGCGCGCGAGTTTGAGGAAGACCTGGAACTCACGCTCGGACAGCTGTTCATGCGCTGGCGCGTCATCCTTGCGGTTGAGCTGCTGGGCCAGCAGGTCGGCCACGGCCGGCGTCAGGTAGCGGCGGCCCAGGGCCACGGTGCGGATGGCCTCGGCAATCTCCTGGGGATCGCATTCCTTGTTCAGGTAGCCGCTGGCGCCCTGCCGGATCAGGTTGATCGCGTAGTGCTCCTCGGGATATCCGCTCAGGATCAGGATGCCCATGTCCGGGGCCTTGGCCCGCAGCATGGCCAGCGCATCGATGCCGCTTTGCCCGGGCATGGACAGGTCCATCAGCAGCACGTCGATCTCGTGGGCTCGGACCAGGTCGATGGCCTCCCGGCCATTGGCGGCCTCACCGACTACACGCAGGTCCACATGTTCCGAGAGAAACTGACGCAGACCCGAGCGCACAATTGCATGGTCGTCCACAATGCCGATTCTGATCATGAATACCTCTTTTTCGGGGGACCAGCAGGAACGCCGGTCGTGCAAACAATATATGGTAACGGCCGGGGCAGGAACTGCTCCGGCTGCCGATAACACGAATTATGCAGAATATCGGCGAAGATCTTGTAGGTGAGAGGATGCTTATGCGTTGGATAAATTTCCGAAGAATTGCGATCAGCCTGGCATTTGCCATCGTTGCGGCCGTGCTGCTTGTCAGCATTAACGAGGCCAGCTACAAGCGCTCGACCAAGGCGCTGGAGGCCATGACCCAGACCCAGGCGACCCGCTCGGAAATCAGCCAACTGCTGCGGTTGATGCTCGATGCAGAGACCGGCCTGCGCGGCTACCTGCTCACGGGGGAGGAGCGCTACCTGGAGCCCTACAGCAAGGCGATCACGGCCATCAACTACAACATGGACGAGTTGCGCCAGATCTTCATCTACGACCCCCAGGAACTGGCCATCTTCACGCCGCTGGCCCGCCAGGTCGAGCGCAAGATGAGCGAGATGGAGTTGAGCCTGCGCCTGTACCGCCAGGGCAACGAGGAAGCCTGGCGCTTCGTCATGTTCACGGACGTGGGCATGGAGAACATGGACGCCATCCGGGACTACACCGGCAAGCTGCTGTCAGGCATAGACGAGCGCTCGGCCAAGAACCTGCAGGATATCGAGCACACGCTGTCGCTGTCGCGCATAGGCATTGCCACGGTGACCGCGCTGGGCGTGCTGGGCTTTTTCATGTACCTGCGCCAGGCCCACGCGCTGCAGCAGGCCCATCAGCGCGAGCAGGAAATCCAGCGTGACGAGCGCAACCGCCTTGAAGCCCTGGTGCGCGAACGCACGGCCACGCTGACGGAGCTGGCCAACCACTTGCAGCAGGTGCGCGAGGATGAGCGCGGCCACCTGGCGCGCGAGCTGCACGATGAACTGGGCTCGCTGCTGACGGCGGCCAAGCTCGATGTGGCCCGGCTCAAATCCAAGATCGACCTCAGCGCCCCCGACGTGGGAGAGCGCGTCAGCCATCTGGTGGAGACGCTCAACAGCGGCATTGCCCTCAAGCGCCGCATCATCGAGGACCTGCGTCCTTCGTCACTGTCCAACCTGGGCCTGACCACGGCGCTGGAAATCCTGGCACGCGAATTCGGCGAACGCAGCGGCATCGAGGTCACAGCGAACCTGGAACAGGTGGAGCTGCCGGAGTCGACCCAGCTCACGGTCTACCGCATCGTGCAGGAGTCGCTGACCAATATCGGCAAGTACGCCAAGGCCAGCCACGTACTGGTCTCCGTGCACAACTACCCGACCTATGTGACGGTGCAGATCCAGGACGATGGCGAGGGCTTCGAGACCTCGGCCATGCGCCCCAACTCCCACGGGCTGGCCGGCATGCGCCATCGCGTGGAGGCGGCAGGCGGGCGGCTGACCGTCTCCTCCGAACTGGGCAAGGGCACGGCCATCTCCGCCGTCATTCCGCTGAGCCCGGCATCCGCCTGACCACGACGCATCGCCTGCACGCACAACCCCTGCCCGGCACCGCCCTGGCAGGGGTTTTTCTTGATGGGCACTGCGGGCCGGCGCTTTTCCTACACCCACCCCCTGCCTAACCCTGACGCCATGCCACGCCGGGCACCGTCAATCCGGCCTCGGGCGGCTCGGTACAGTCAATCGCATGGGAACAGCACTCGGCTCCTGACAGCCAGATGCCGTTTCTTGGCAACGAACAACCAAGGAGTTCTACATGCTGCACTACGCCATCGTGTTTTTCGTGATCGCTCTCGTCGCCGCCATCTTCGGCTTTGGCGGAATTGCGGCAGGTGCTGTAGGCATCGCCAAGATCCTGTTCTATATTTTCGTGATCATGGCTGTAGTCACCTTTGTGATGAGCCTGATCAAGAAGTAGCGGCGGCGCCGCCTTCAGCCACCTGCCAGCCCAAGCCCGCCTCCGGCGGGCAGCCAGCCCGGCAGCCCGACCGCCTTTCCCATTCATGCAAGTTTTGAGGAGATAGAACCAATGAGCCAAGCCGAGAAAGCCGTGAACAAAGCCGCCGATACCGCCAAGGACGTTGCCCAGGACGTAGCAGACACTGCCAAGGAAGCCGTCAACACCACGCGCCGCACTGCAGCAAATGCTCTGGACAAGGCCGAGGAAGGCGTGAAGTCCATCGAGCGTGAACTGAATCCCGTTATCGACGACCTCGCGGCACGTGCCCAGGAACTGGCCACGCGCGGAATCAACTTCTGCGCCGACAGCTCCGACCGCGCCCGCCGCCAGCTGCAATCTGCCACGGAAGCCACCACGCGCTACGTCATCGAGCAGCCTGGCCGCTCCATGCTGCTGGCAGCAGCCACGGGCGCAGCCCTGGCCACCGCGTTCTTCATGAGTTCCCGCTCGCGCAAGTGAGCTGCAGCCCAGCCCCCGAGTTCCCTCGACTACCGTTTCCCTCCATTTCTTGTCCAAGAAAGAACTGACCATGCAAAAGTAC
The DNA here is from genome assembly GCF_050907895.1 of Delftia sp. 11MD. NCBI lineage: Bacteria > Pseudomonadati > Pseudomonadota > Betaproteobacteria > Burkholderiales > Comamonadaceae > Delftia > Delftia sp. 11MD. The sequence continues at coordinate 5,271,615 of NZ_CP194333.1, forward strand.
ACCCGTGCCATCGCTTTCGCTCTCGTCGCCGGCGCCACCGTGCTCGGCACCACCGCCTGCTCAGTGGCCCGCGACCAGCAGACCGTGGGTTCGTATGTGGATGACGCCGGCATCACCACTGCCGTGAAGGCCAAGATGGCAGAGGACAAGAGCGTCTCGGCCACCTCCATCAGCGTCGAGACCCTGAACGGCACGGTGCAACTGTCGGGCTTTGCCAAGTCGGAGTCGGAAAAGGCCCGCGCTGCCGAGATCGCACGCACCACCAAGAACGTGCGCGAAGTGCGCAACAGCATCGTGGTTCGCCCCTGATGCAGGCCCCCATGGGGCCATCGAAAGGCCGGTGTCATCCGGCCTTTTTTCATTGCAGGGCCACCCCGGTGAAAACCACCCTTGGGGGAATCTGACCTTGCAGCGCCAGGGCGACATGGGAATCATTTTTCATGACGCCAGGGCATACGGCGTAAAGTGACCGACATGCGAGTTTTCAACTGCGATGCCTGCGGCCACCCGGTTTTCTTCGACAGCGTTCAATGCGTGCACTGCGGCGCCACCCTGGCCTTCCTGCCAGAGCGACTGCATGTGGCTTGCCTGCGACCGGTTTCCGGCGCGCGGGACAGCGCGCTGTGGGAGAGCCTGTCCTCCCTGGGCGCAGGCAAGCCGCCAGGCCGCCTCTACAAGATGTGCAGCCACCGGGGACCTGTGGGCCAGTGCAACTTCGCCCTGCCCGCCGACGACCCCCACGCGCTGTGCGAATCCTGCCGCCAGACACGCTGGCTGCCCGATCTGTCAGACCCGGCCAATGCCTTGCGCTGGACCAAGATCGAGGCGGCCAAGCGCCAGCTGTTCTATACGCTGGCCCGCCTGGGCCTGGGCCCCAGGCCTGGAGAGGACGGGCCGCGCTTCGAACTGCTGGCCGACCTGCCCGGGCAGGCGCCGGTGATGACCGGCCATGCCAACGGCACCATCACGCTGAACGTGGTGGAGGCCGACGATGCCGAGCGTGCCCGGCGCCGCCAGGCGCTGCATGAGCCCTACCGGACGCTGGTGGGCCATCTGCGCCATGAGTCCGGCCACTTCTTCTGGGACAGGCTGGTGGTGGGCGCGGGCCGTATCGAGGAATTCCGCCGCCTGTTCGGCGACGAGCGCCAGGACTATGCCCAGGCCCTGCAGAACTACTACGCACGCAGCCCGCTGGATGGGCAGTGGCGCGACAACTTCGTCAGCGCCTATGCCACCTCCCACCCGTGGGAAGACTGGGCCGAAAGCTGGGCCCATTACCTGCACATGGTGGATCTGCTGGAGACTGCGGCCAGCTATGGCACCTGCATCACCTTGCCAGGAGGCGCAGGCACGGCGGCGGGCATGGGAACGCCGGCCGCGCTGTGCGTGCAGGACCCGTTCGCGGTCCCTGCCCGGCCAGACTTCGGCACCATGCTGGACCAGTGGGTGCCGCTGACGCTGCTGACCAACAGCCTCAACCGCAGCCTGGGCCACGGGGATGCCTATCCGTTCGCTCTTTCAATGGGCGCGCGGCGCAAGCTGGAATTCGTGCATGCGGCCGTGAATGCAAGTGCCGCCACGCAGAGCGCCTGATATCGTGAACTCGTCATGGGGGCGGGCCAAGGCGCCTGGCCGGCCTCCCTCTCTCAAGGAGCGCGATTGGCCTGCACCTTCTCAAGCAGTCGCGTGCGCACGTTGGGCGAGACGAACTTGTCGATCTCGCCATCCAGCGTGGCGATCTCGCGCACGAAGGTGCTGCTGATGAACTGGTAGCGGTCGCTGGGCGTGAGGAAGACGGTTTCCACCTCGGGCATCAGCGTGCGGTTCATGCCGGCAAGCTGAAACTCGTAGTCGAAGTCGGTGACCGCACGCAGGCCGCGCACCATGGCCTTGCCGCCGCGCTCGACCACGAAGTCGCGCAGCAGGCCATGAAAGCTCTCGACCTGGACATGGGGATAGATGGACACGGCCTCGCGCACCATCTCCATGCGCTCCTCGAGATTGAACATGGTCTTCTTGTGGTGGCCCGCCGCCACGGCGACGATGACGTGGCTGAACAGCTGGGTCGCGCGGCGCACCACGTCTTCATGACCCAGCGTGATCGGATCGAAAGTTCCGGGATAGACGGCAATCACGTCGTGGCTCATGGCGTTCACTTTCCTTGGCTGCGCGTGCCCTGGTCCGGCACGGATGGCGCATTATGCATTGCACTGCAGCATGGCCCGTCGGCTGCGCGACAGCCGCATTCCTGCGCTGGAACACGGCTGCGGCGCCAGCCTACTCGTCCTGCGCGGCCTTGCGCAGCAGATGGGCGTGGACGGCACCCGCCTTGAGATGGCGGAACAGCTGCAGGCCGCCAGCCTCGGCCAGTTGCTCCTCGGTCCAGGCCTGGGGCGCCTCCAGATAGACATAGCCCTGGGCGGAGACGGCCAGCGCAGCGGCCTTCAGCGCAGGCTCGAACAGCTCGGCATGGTCGAACGGCGGATCGATCAGCACCAGGTCCAGCGTGCCCGGCGCCACCTGGCGCAGGCAGCCGATGCCATCGCCGCGCAGCACGCGCACGGACTGGGCGTCCAGGCGCTCGCGCAGGCGCTGCAGCTGCAGCACCAGGGCGGCGTCCTGCTCGTTCATCAGCACGCTGGTCGCGCCGCGCGATGCGGCCTCGAAGCCCAGCGCACCCGTGCCCGCGAAGGCGTCCAGGCAGTGCCAGCCCGTCAGGTCCTGGCCCAGCCAGTTGAACAGGGTCTCGCGCACGCGGTCCGGCGTGGGGCGCAGGCCCGGGCGCTGCGCCACGGGCAGACGCGTGCGGCGCCACTGGCCGCCGATGATGCGGACCTCGCCCGCACCCGAGGGTGCCGGCTTGCCCGCCTTTGCCTTTGCGGCCGGCGCTGCGGCAGGCGCCTTGGGCGCCGCGGCCTCGGCCGTGGCCTTTTCCAGCCAGCGCTTGCCGGCAGGGGTATGCAGTTTGATGCTGTTGCGGCTCATTGCTTGCCTCCCACAACGACGGTCACCATGCGATCGGGCTGCAGCATGCGCTGCATGGCCTCGCGCACATCACGCACGGTCAGCGCCTGCACGCGCTCGGTCCAGTGCTCCAGATAGTCCAGCGGCAGGCCGTTCCACGCGATGTTGGCCACATTGCCCAGCAGCTTGCGGTTGCTGTCGATGCGCAGCGCAAAGCCGCCGATCAGATTGTCCTTGGCGGCCTTGAGCTCCTTCTCGGTCGGGCCGTCGGCGACAAAGCGGCGCAGCGTGTCCTGCGACACCTTCAAGGCCTCGGCCGCCTGGTCGGGGCGTGTCTGCAGGGCGATCGTGAAGGCCCCCGCGTCCAGGCCTGGCGAGAAGTCGCTGTAGACGCTGTAGCTCAGGCCGCGCTTTTCGCGCACTTCCTCGGTCAGCCGCGAGGTGAAGCCGCCGCCGCCCAGGATGTGGTTGCCCACGAGCACGGCCATGAAGTCCGGGCTGTTGCGTGCAATGCCGGGCTGGGCGATCAGCACCTGCGCCTGGGCCGAGGCGAAGGGGATGTTCTCGTTGACCGGCGCCTTGAGCGCCTGCACCTTGGGCAGGTCGGGCAGCGGAGCGCAGGCACTGGCGTCCTGGCCCTGGGCCGCCTGCAGCGGAGCCAGCAATTGCTGCACCAGCTGGTCGGCCTGCTCGCGGCTGACGGCGCCGACGATGCTGACCTTGGCACGGCAGGCGGCGATCAGCCGGCGGTGGAAGGACTGCATGTCCGACAGGTCGATGCGCGACAGGCTCTCGGCCGTGGCACGCGCACCGTAGGGGTGGGTGCCGAACACGCCCTGGCTCAGGGCCTTGCCGGCCACCGTTCCGGGGCGCGTGTCCGATTCCTTGATGGCCGCAGTCCAGCGCTCGCGCTCGCGCAGCCACACATCCTGCGGCCAGCTGGGGCTGGCGATCTGGCGCGCGGCCAGGGCCACGGCGCGCTGCAGCAGCGCAGGCTCGGTCAGGGAGCGCAGCCCGTAGCTGAAGCTGTCGCGGCCCGCCTGGGCGCCAAAGCTGGCACCCAGATCGGCCCAGGCCTGGCCCAGGCCGTTTTCATCGAGAGCAGGCGCGCTGCCCTGGGCCGTGACGCCCTTGGACGCCATCAGCGCCACGGCGCTGGCCAGGCCGACCTGATTGGCGGGATCGCGCCGGCTGCCGGCGTCGAAATCCATCTGCACATCGACCATGGGAATGCCCGGGCTGTCCACCAGCCAGACCTGCGCCCCGCTGGGCTGGGTCCAGTGCTGGATGGGCAGCAAGGCCCATGCGGACGTGGCGCCAAAGCCCAGGCCCACGCTTGCCAGCACGGAGCTGGCCACCATCTTTTTCATGTTCTTCATCTTCACTCCAGCGTGCTTCGGGGGCATCAATGCAGGGGTCCGCCAATGCCGGCACCCGCGTCGGTGCGGCGGGGCTTGCCGCCTTCAGGCAGGGGCTGCGGCACCAGGGTGCCCACCGTGAGCTGGTCATCGCCAAAGTACTTGGCCGCCACGCGCTTGACGTCATCGGGCGTGATGGTGCGAAGCTGGGCCAGCAACTGGTCTTCCGCATCCAGCGGCATGCCCTGTATCCAGTAATTGCCCAGGCTCTGGGCCTGGCCCATGACCGAGTCGCGCTCATAGACATTGGAGGCCATCCATTGCGTCTTCACGCGCTCCAGTTCGGCAGGCTCGACGCCCTCCCTGGCGACCTTGGCCACTTCGGCGCGCAGCGCGGCCTCGACCTCGGCCGCAGTCTTGCCGGTGGCGGGCACGCCCGTCAGCATGAACAGGCCGGGGCCGCGGCTCATGAGCGACATGGAGCTGCCCGCGCCGTCGGCCACGCGGCCTTCGCCCTGGACCAGGGCCCGCTCCAGGCGGGCGCCGTCATAGCCGTCGAGCACGGCCGAGAGCACCAGCAGCGCCAGCGCATCGCGGTCATCGGCCTGCAGATCGCTGACGCGCGTCAGCGAGGGCGCACGGAAGGCCAGGGCCACCAGGGCCTGCTCGGCCGGCTGCTTGACCTCGATGCGGCGGATGCCGATCTGCGCAGGCTCGGTGCGCGGCTTGCGCACCGGCACGGCGCGTGCGGGAATGCTGCCGTAGTACTTCTCTGCCCAGGCGCGGACCTTGGCAACGTCCACATCACCGGCAATGACGACGGTGGCATTGCCGGGCACATACCAGCGGCTGTGGAAATCGCGCACGTCGCCGGGCGTCAGGGCGTCCAGATCGCTCATCCAGCCGATCACGGGCCGGTGGTAGGGCGAGGCCATGAAGGTCGCCGCCATCAGTTGCTCCATGAGCACGGCGCGCGGCTGGTCCTCGGTGCGCATGCGGCGCTCTTCCTTGATGACCTCGATCTCCTTCTTGAACTCGCTGTCGGGCCAGTGGTTGTTGGCGAAGCGGTCGGATTCGAGCTTCATCACTTCCTCCAGCCGGCTGGACGGAATCTGCTGGTAGTAGCCCGTGTAGTCGCGGCTGGTGAAAGCGTTCTCCTGGCCGCCCAGGGCCGCCACCCGGCGCGAGAACTCGCCGGGCGCCACCTTGCGCGAGCCCTTGAACATCATGTGCTCGAGCGCGTGGGCCACGCCCGAGGTGCCGTCGACCTCGTCGATGGCGCCCACGCGCACCCAGACCATGTGCACGGCCGTGGGCGCGCGCCGGTCGGGCTGCACGATGAGCTGCATGCCGTTCTTCAGGGTGAATTGCTGCGCTGCTGTGGCGGACCGCTGGCCACCTGCGGCCTGGCTGGCCACCGTCTGCAGCAGTGACGAAGGGGAGGAAGAGGATGCATCCGGGGCTGCCAAAGCAGCCCCGGTGCCCATGCAGGCCATTAAGCCCAGGAGGGTGAGTGCATGTTTCATAGAATGCTGTGATTCTAAGAACCTGCCGATGTTCAGTTTTTTCAAGAAAAAGCCCACCCCCTCCTCCGCCGAGATTTCCCCGGCGGACAGCAGCGCCGCGCCTGAAGAGGCCGGCATTCCCGCAACCCCGCCGCAGGACCGCGCCCCAGACCTGCCCCCTGGCACGCCTGCCCCACCGGCCGCAGCCGACACCGGCAGCGCCTGGTGGCGCAAGCCCTTCGGCGGCGGCAAGGGCGATGCCGCCCCGCCTGCCGCACCCGCTGCACCCACTGCTGCTGCTTCCACGCTCGCGCCTGCCGACTTCATTGCCGCACCCGAGCCCACGGCCAAGCCCGAAGCCGAAGGCGCCAGCCGCCAGAACTGGATGCAGCGCCTCAAGGCCGGACTGCGCAAGACCGGCAGCAGCATCGCCACGGTCTTCACCGGCACGCAGATCAACGATGCGCTGTACGAAGAGCTGGAAGACGCCCTGCTGATGGCCGACACCGGCGTCAAGGCCACCGAGCACCTGCTCACCGACCTGCGCCGCCGCGTCAAGGAAGCCAAGGCCACCGACCCCGCCGCCGTCAAGGCGCTGCTGGCCGATGCACTGGCCGACCTGCTGCGCCCGCTGGAAAAGCCGCTGATCATCGGCGAGCACCAGCCTACCGTGGTCATGGTCGCTGGCGTCAACGGCGCAGGCAAGACCACCTCCATCGGCAAGCTGACCAAGCATCTGGCCGACGAAGGCCAGAGCGTGCTGCTGGCTGCCGCCGACACCTTCCGCGCCGCCGCGCGCGAGCAGCTCGGCGTCTGGGCCAACCGCAACACGGTGGAGATCGTCAGCCAGGAAGGCGGTGATCCTGCAGCCGTGAGCTTTGATGCCGTCACCGCCGGCCGCGCCCGCAAGAAGGATGTGGTGCTGGTGGACACGGCGGGCCGCCTGCCCACCCAGCTGCACCTGATGGAAGAGCTGCGCAAGATCCGCCGCGTGGTCACCAAGGCCGATGCCACGGCACCGCACGAGGTGCTGCTGGTCATCGACGGCAACACCGGCCAGAACGCGCTGGCCCAGGTGCGCGCCTTTGACGATGCACTGCAGCTCACGGGCCTGATCGTCACCAAGCTCGACGGCACGGCCAAGGGCGGCGTGCTGGCCGCCATTGCCCAGGAACGGCCGATCCCCGTGTACTTCATCGGCGTGGGCGAAAAGGTCGAGGACCTGGAGACCTTCAACGCCAGGGAATTCGCGCAGGCGCTGCTGTCCTGAGGCCACCCGGCACACCACCACCCAAAGGAGCGCGCTGCGCTCCTTTTTTCATGGGCATGCGAGCGCAGCGAAGGCCCAGGCACGCAGGCACGCAGGCACGCAGGCATGCAAGCATGCAGGCAAGGGTTTTCCCTTGATTCGAATCAAGCCGCAGGTTTTATGCTTTGCATTGATTTATAAGAAGAACGTTGTTTTATACAAGAAACAATCGATAGCCCTCAGGCATTTCTTTTGCTTGTACCTGCCTTGCCTTGTTCCCCGGAGTTCCCCATGAAAGCCCCCACCTTGCTCGGCGCTGCCGCCCTGCTGGCAGCAGCCGCATGCCAGAGCGCCCTGGCCCAGGATGCCGCCGCCCAGCAGCAGCTGGCTGCCAAGCCTTTCACCATCGTCGCGCCCTTTCCGCCCGGCGGCCCGGTCGATGCGCTGGCCCGCCTGCTGTCCACGGGATTGGCCGAGCGCTACAAGCAGACCTCGGTGGTGGAGAACAAGCCCGGGGCCAACGGCAATATCGGCATCGACATGGTCAAGCGTGCCGCGCCGGACGGCCATACGCTGCTGGTCGTGCCCCAGGGCAACCTGACCATCAATCCCACGCTGCTGGCCAGGCCCGGCTACAGCGTGGAGGCGGACTTTGCGCCCGTGGCCTCGCTGGCCAAGGCGGCCAATGTGATCGCCGTGCACCCTGGCGTACCCGCCAAAACGGTGCAGGAGCTGGTGGCCCTGTCCAAGGCCAGGCCGGCCACCATCAGCTATGCCTCGCCCGGCGTGGGCTCCAGCCTGCATCTGGCCGGCGAGCTGTTCAAGCAGCAGACCGGTGCCGACATCCTGCACGTGGCCTACAAGGGCACGGCGCCCGGCCTCAACGATGTGCTGGGCGGCACGGTGCCGATGATCGTGGGCAATGTGCCCGCGCTGCTGCCGCATGTGCAGTCGGGCAAGCTGCGCGCGCTGGCCGTGACCGACCCGGCGCGCAGCAAGTACCTGCCCGAGGTGCCCACGCTGGCCCAGGCGGGCGTACCGGGCATTGCCATCTCGTCCTGGTACGGCGTGATGGCGCCAAAGAAGACGCCACCGGCCGTGCTCAAGCAGCTGGAAAAGGATATTCAGGAGATCTTCAACACGCCGGCCGTGGTCAGGCAGCTGGACCTGCAGGGGATCGAGCCCTGGGTGGTCACGGGCAGCGCCTTCGGCGAGCTGATCCGCAAGGAGACAGCGACCTGGGTGCCCGTGATCAAGGCCGCCAACGTCACGCCGCAGTGATGCGGGGCGCGGCGGCCCTTTCTGCAGTGTCCGCCACGTCCCGGGTCGAGACCTGGGAGCGCAGCCACTGCGCATAGTCGGCCATGCAGCGCTCGGTGCGCATGGTGATCTGCGGCACGCTGTAGCTGTGCCCGGCGCGCAGCAGCCGGGCCAGGCGCTCCAGCACGTCGGGCAGGGTCTTGCAGACCAGGCGCCACTCGGGCGTGGCGTGCATCTCGCCGTCCCACACGTAGTGCGAGGTGATGGCCTCCACCTGCACGCAGGCCGCGGCCTGCTGCTGCACCAGGCTGCGCGCCAGATGGGCGGCCTCCTCGGCACTGGGGACGGTGGTGGCCACCACGCACAGCGTGGACCAGGGCGAGGCGGGGTTCTTGGCGGAAGTCATGGAGGCGTAGTCTACGGTTGCGTGCTGCAGGCCGGTACTGGCCCTTGCGGCGTCAGGCCATCAGCCCCTTTTGCCGCGCCTGCAGCCGCGCCAGGCCCAGCAGCGCATCGGTGAACGGGGTGTCCACGCCGCACAGCTGCCCCATTTCGCGCACCGCGCCCACCAGGGCATCGAGTTCCACGGGCTTGCCCGCTTCCACGTCCTGCAGCATGGAGGTCTTGAAGGCGCCCAGCTTGAGCGTGACCGCATGGCGGTCTTCGGGCGATTCGTTGATGGGCAGGCCGATGCGCGCGCCGATCTCCTTGGCCTCCAGCATCACGCGCGTGATCAGGCCGCGCACCAGGTCGTCGCCCAGGATGCGGTCCGAGGTGGCGCCCGTCAGCGCGCTGACGGGGTTGACGGTCATGTTGCCCCAGAGCTTGTACCAGGCGTCGCGCTGGATGTTGTCGGAGACCTTGGCCTCGATGCCGCCACGCTGCAGCAGTTGGGCCAGTGCCGCCAGGCGCGGCGTGGGCGGCTGGCCGGGTCCGTCGGCCAGGGGCTCGCCCAGGATCAGGCTGTTGCCGAAGTGCCGGCGCACCACGCCGGGCGCATCGTTGGAGCAGCTGGCATGGACCACCGAACCCAGCACCTGGCCCAGCGGGATGGCTTGCGCAATGCGGCCTTCAGGGTCCACGGCTTTCAGCTGCCTGCCGCGCACGCTGGCATCGACACCGCCGTGCAGGAACCACCAGGGCACGCCGTTCATGGCCGTGAGCACCACGGTCTGCGGGCCGATCAGCGGGGCGATGCGCTCGGCCACATCGGGCATGCCCGGCGCCTTGACGGAGATGATGACCAGGTCCTGCACGCCCAGGGCGGCCGGGTCCTGTTCGGCACGCAGCGCGAAGTGCTCGCGCTGCTCGCCGTGCACCAGGGTCAGGCCCTGGGTGCGCAGGGCCTGCAGCGCGGCGCCGCGCGCCACGGCGCTGAGCTGGCAGCCGGCGCGGGCCAGGGCCGCGCCCATCCAGCCGCCGATGGCACCGGCGCCGAAGATGCAGGCCTTGTCGAATGAAATGCTTGTCTGTTCCATGGTCATGCGCGGGAAGCTCCGGGTTCAAAGATCGAGATAGCTGCTGTCGCGCCGGTTCACGCGGCGCACCAGGTGGTCGAACACATCGCGGGCACCGCCGTGGCTGTCGTTGAAGGTCAGCGAGTCCTCGTTGCAGCGCCGCGCCATGGCGTCGGAGACCATGCGCGGCGCCCCCATGGACAGGGTGGCCATCTGCACGTCGCAGGCGCGCTGCAGCGTCCACAGCACCACGAAGGCCTGGGGCAGGTCGCTGCCCCAGCTGAGCAGGCCATGGTTGCGCAGGATCACGGCCTTGCGGTGGCCGATGCTGGCCAGCAGGCGCGGCCCTTCGTCGGCATGGATGGTGATGCCCTCGAAGTCGTGGTAGGCCACCATGCCGTGCAGCTGGGCGCTGTAGAAGTTGCTTTGCGACAGGCCCTGCTCCAGGCAGGCCACGCCCATGCCCGAGGTGGTGTGCGTGTGCATCACGCAGTGCGCGCCCGGCAGTCCGTCGTGGATGGCCGCATGCACGACGAAGCCGGCCGGATTCACCGGATGCCGCGAGCCGTCCAGCACCTCGCCGCGCACATTGATGCGCACCAGGTTGCTGGCCGTGACCTCTTCGTAGTGCAGGCCGAAGGGGTTGATCAGGAACTGCTTTTCACCGCCCGTCACGCTGTCGGGCAGGCGCACCGTGATGTGGTTGTAGATCAGCTCGTCCCAGCCCAGCATGGCGAAGACGCGGTAGCAGGCGGCCAGTTCGATGCGGGCGGCCCGCTCATCAGGGTGCATGGAGCAATTCATGGTGTGGCTCGTGGGGTGGGTTCTGAGGTGGGTCTTGAGGTGGGTTGTGCAGTGGCTTGTGGGTAAATCAGGCATCCAGCCCCTGGTCCAGCCCCTGGTCCAGCGCTTGGGAGGCACGGCCCAGCTTGTCCAGGATGCGGTCCAGCATGGCGCGCTCATCGGCCGTCAGGGCATTGAGCAGGGCCGCCTGGTAGGGGCGTGCGCGGGACAGCACCTCGTCGAAGAGCGCCTGCCCAGCTTCGCTCAGCTGCAGCAGGTGGCGCCGCGCGTGCTGCGGATCGGCGCGGCGCAGCACCCAGCCCCGGTCGATCAGCGGCTGCAGCGCGCGGCTGATCTGGGCCTTGTCCATCAGGCTCAGGCGCGACAGCGCGCTGGCATGCAGCTCGCCATGGCGCTGGATCTGGCCCATGAGCCGCCACTCGGTCAGCCCCACGGGCGATGCCGGCGCGATGTAGTGGCGCGTCACCTGGGTCTGCAGCGCATTGGACAGCGCGCCCAGGCGGAAGGTGATGAAGTCCTCCAGTGCCAGCGTCTGGCTGCAGACCTGCGTGTCCGGTGCAGGGCCGGTGGCGGCATCGGCGGCAGGGATCGTGGATGTGCGTGGGCAGGGCATTGGGCGGAGGGAACCGGGCGGCGACGGCGATTGCGATTGCGATGGCCGCATGATCCACTAATGTTGACATATCAACATTGGTGGCAACCCTGAGAGCCCTGGCGGCCTGCAGGCCGCCATCGGGCGCAGGGTGAAACCCGTGCGCCCGCGCCGCGCTCAACGCTTGAGCAGTTCGTTGGAAGGCAGGGTCTCGTCCAGCAGCTTGCGGGCCGTCTCCACGCCCGCCACGGGCAGCAGCGCCGGGTCCAGCAGGCCCACCTGCACCAGCACGCTGGCCTGGTCCCAGTAGATGTGCTCGTGGTAGAGCTTGTCGCCCCGGAACTTGACCACGGCCAGCAGCGGGATCTCCACGCGCCGCCCCGTGGGACGCACGCCGGGCAGCATCCACGGAATCTCGGTGGTGTGCGTGAAGCAGAACAGCATCTCGTCCACCACCTGCGAGGCCCCCACCGTGCGTGAAATCGGGGTCAGCGACGTGTCGGGCGGATTGCTGTTGACGAAGTGGTTCGTATAGAAGGCGTGCAGGTTGCTGAAGCCCACGCCGCCGGTCATGGTGGGGATGTGGTTCACATAGGGCTCGGCCACCATGGTGGCCATGGTGTCGTCCACGTTGCGCGTGGCGAATTCGTACTCGCAGTGCTTGTCCCACAGCGCGGCCAGGTCGAAATGCGGGCCGATGGCGGACTTGAGCGTGGCAATGCTGCGCTCGTGCGCCATCAGCGCCGAGGCCCGGTGGAAATGGTCGCCGCCCTTGCGCGCGAAGGCATGGTCCACGCCCGGATAGACATGCACGGCCACGCCGGGACGCCCGCCCAGCGCCTGGACGATGCGCTGGCGCGCCTCGGGCGGGCAGAAGGCGTCAAGCTCGGCCACATGCAGGGTGAGCGGGCAGCGGATGCGCTCGGCCTCGTCCAGCGCCGCCTCGATGCCCACGCCGTAGTAGCCGACCACCGCATCGGCATCGGTGCGGCAGGCGGCCAGGTAGGCCAGCTTGCCGCCCAGGCAAAAGCCCAGCACGCCGGCCTTGCCGTCCGTGACCTCGGGGCGCTGGCGCAAGGCGTTCAGGCAGGCCTGGATGTCCTGCACGCCCAGGGCCTCGTCGAATCCCTTGTAGAAGCCGAAGGCGCGCTCCCAGTCCGCCGGCGTGTAGCCCAGCTCCACATCGGGCTGCTGGCGCCAGAACAGGTCGGGCACCAGCACCACGTAGCCTTCTTCGGCGTAGTAGTCGGCCACCTCGCGCATGGTGGCGTTGACGCCGAAGATCTCCTGCGCCAGCACCAGGCCGGGGCCGCTGCCCGAGGCCGGCACGGCCAGGTAGGCGTTGAAGCTGCCGCTGCCGTCCAGCGCGTTGATGCGCACATGGCGGCTGGCCGGGGGTTCTTTCTGCTGCATGGGGTTGTCTCCGTTTCAAAGGGTGGGGAAAGCTGCGGTGCCGCTTTTTTCATGACCCGTCATACGCATTCGGGGTGCCGCACCGTCACCTGATAGTAGCCCGCGTGAAAGGCCAGGGGCTCGCCGTCGAAGCGTTCGCAGCGCTCGACCTGGCCGATGAAGATGAGGTGGTCGCCGCCATCGTATTGCCGGATGTTGCGGCAGACGAAGCGGGCCAGCACGCCATCGATCAGGGGCACGCCGGCCGGGCCTTCCGCGCAGTCCAGGCCGACGAACTTGTCTTGCTGCGGCGTGGAAAAGCGCCGCGACAGAAGGTGCTGGCCCGCAGCCAGCACGTGGATGGCGAAGTGGCTGGCGCCCTGGAAATCGCAGACGCTGGGCGCCTGGCGCGCCAGGCTCCACAGCACCAGCGGCGGGTCCAGCGAGACCGAGGAGAACGAGTTGGCCGTCATGCCCACGCGCCGCCCGTCCGGCGCGCGCGTGGTGATGACGGTCACGCCCGTGGTGAACTGGCCGAAGGCCTTGCGCAGCTCGCGCGGATCGAAGGAGCAGGCCGTGGCGGGGGCCGGGGTTTCGCATGTGCTCATGGCGGCCTCTGCGGCTAGGCGGGGACGGCTGCCATGGCGGCTATGGCCGCGCAGCTGTCGATGTAGTGGTCTGCCTCGCCCGCGTCCGCGAACCAGGGGAAGAAGGTGCGCGGGTCATCGAAGCCGTTGGCAAAGGCGCTGGCCAGCGGTGCCAGCGTGCCCGCGCTGGCCAGCAGCTTGAGCACATGGGGTGGCGGTGGCGCCAGCAGCATGTTGGTCCACTGCGTGACCCATTGCGCATAGCCGAACCAGTAGCGGTCGAAGGTCTGCTGCATCCAGGCGGCGTCGAATGCGCCATTTCCGTCACGATTTCCGTCGCCATTGCCGCGCGCCAGGATGCTGCGCAGATAGGTGTCGGCGCACTTGGCCGCGTTGTTGGAGCCCTGGCCCGTGATGGGGTCGTTGAGCACCACCACGTCGCCCATGCCCAGCACCTTGCGCCCCGACGGCAGCGTGGCCACGGGCTTGCGCACCGTGGGGGCGAAGCGGCCCGCAAGGATGCCGTTGTCATCGGTCAGCGCAATGTCGCGGCAGCGTTCGGCCTCCCAGGGCACGAAGGTGTCGAGGATCCAGCGGCTGCGCTCCAGGTGCTGCTCCGGTGTCTTCACATCGCCCCAGCAGTCCATGGGGCCGCCGGGCACGCCTTCGAACACCATGATCTCGCAGGGGCCCGTGGTCGTCAGCGCCGGGAACACGAAATACTCGCCCACGCCCGGCACAAGGTTGAAGGACACGGCGGAGAACGGCTCGCGCGGCTTCATGCCCGTCACATAGGTCAGCGCCAGCGCGCGCTGGGGCTGGTCGAAGCGCGAGCGGTGGGCATCGCGCTCGAACAGCCTCGATATCTCGCCCTTGCCGCTGGCAACCAGGGTCAGGTCATGGCTGCGCGTGCATTCCTCCAGCTCGGCGATGCCCGCGTCCTTGAGCACCAGCTCGCCGCCCTGGCGGCGGAAATCGTCCATCCATGCGGGGATCTTCAGGCGCTGGTCCACGGACTGCGCGCCCGCGTTCAGCCGCGCCGCCCAGTCGATGGCCTTGTCGGCTGCCTTCTCGCCGTGTTGCCCAGGGTGCGGCACGCACAGGCCGATGCCCTCGACCACCGGGCATTCGCGCGACCAGTGGTCCAGGCCCAGGCCGCGCTCTATCTGCAGCGCGCTGTCGAACATGCACTGGCTGGACATGACCCGGCCCTGGGCGATGTCCTGCGCCGTGCGGTTGCTCAGTATCGTGACCTGATGGCCCGCGGCCAGCAGGCCCAGGCCCAGTTGCAGGCCCGACTGGCCGGCTCCGACGATGGCGATTTTCTTCATGGCTGTCTCCTTGCGGCTCCGTGTCCGTACTGCGTACTAGTCCATCAATTGGGGAATGGCGGCCACGGCCCGCTCGGGCCCCATGGCGCCGTAGCCGCCGTCCACCGCGTAGTCGGCCCCGGTCACGAAGCTGGCATGGTCCGAGCACAGGAACAGCACCACCTGCGCCACCTCGTGCGGATCGCCCACGCGGCCCAGCAGGTGAAAGGGCGCGGCCACGCGGTCGGTCTTGGCGCGGTCGCCGCCACTGAGCCGGTCCATCACCGCCGACCAGGTCCAGCCCGGGCAGACGCTGTTGACGCGGATGCCATCGGCCGCCAGGTCCATGGCCATGCTGCGCGTGAGCTGCTTCATGGCCGCCTTGCTGGCCGGGTAGAGCCAGCGCCCCGTCTGCGCGGCCTCAGACGAGATGCTGGTGAAATTCACCACGGCCCCGCCACCGGCGGCCACCATGTGCGGGTGCACGGCCTGCAGCATGGCCACGGCGCTGGCCACGTTCACGTTGAACGAGGCCAGCCAGTCGGCACGCGGCGACTGCAGGCCCTCATCCACATAGGAGCAGGCCAGGTTGACCAGGATGTGCACGCCGCCGTGCCGGCTGCATGCCTGCTGAACGCAGGCGGCGACCTGCGCGTCGTCGGTGATGTCGGTGCGCACGAAAAGCGCGCCCTCGCCCAGCGCATCGGCCAGCACCTGGCCGTTGTCGGCATCGATGTCGGCAATGACCACCTTCACGCCGGCCGCGTGCAGCGCACGCACCACGCCGGCGCCTATCAGGGTGGAGCCGCCGGTGACGATGGCGCTTTTGCCTTCGAGTCCCTTGAACATGACGCTTGTTCTCCCGTGTGGATGCCAGGCCGGGCTGGCCTGTGCAGCACACGTTACGGGGGGCCGGGCCGCGCATGCATCCGGCAAGCGCAGGCACTGTCCCTGGCGCGCAGAAATCGGCTCCCGGGGAATGGTCCGAATTGTGGGAGCGGGTGGTTTTTGCTACGTTCTGCCCAGCCTATGGAACACGCCATGCACACACCGCTGCCGCTGCAGCGCTACCGGCTTTTCGAGAGCCACGACATGGACGAGGCCCGCGAAAGCGTGGCGCGCGTCTTCTGTCCGCATGGCCTGGGCATGCTGCGCCCGCGCGCCGAGCTGGATGCCTGCCACCACAGCGCGCCGCTTTCCCGCAACGTCAGCCTGAACTATGTGCAGTACGGTCCCGGCGTGCACATCGAGCCCGGCTACCTGCGGGACTTCTTCCTGTTGCAGATTCCCCTGCGCGGCAGTGCCGAGATCCGCTGCGGCGCGCAGCAGGTGGATGCCACGCCGCGCCTGGCCTCCCTGCCCTCGCCGACCGAGCCGCTGTCCATGCGCTGGGCCGACGACAGCCCGCACCTGATCGTGCGCATGGCCCGCCCGGCCCTGGTGGCGCGGCTGGAGGCGCTGCTGCAGGCGCCCGCAGGCCGGCCCCTGGTGTTCGATCTGGGCGTGCCGCTGGACCAGCCGGCGCTGGCACCGCTGGTGCATTTCATCGACTGCCTGCGGCACACGCTGGATGCGGGCAACGCCCTGCAGGCCACGCAGGCACTGGCCCGGCATGCGGAGGAATACCTGCTGACCAGCCTGCTGATGTCGGCCACGCACAGCCACAGCCGCGCACTGGCCGGGGACAGCCGGCGCAGCCTGCTGCCGCGCGGCGTGCGCAAGGCCCAGGAGTACATGCAGGCCCATGCCGACCAGCCCCTGTCGCTGGCCGATGTCTGCCGCGAGGCCGGCTGCAGCGCGCGCACGCTGCAGGCCGCCTTCCGCCAGCACGCAGGCATGGGGCCCATGGATTTCCTGCGCCAGCTGCGGCTGGACCGGGTGCGCGCCGAACTCCAGGCAGCCAAGGGCCCGGGCGCCGCAGCCGGCTCCGGCGTGCGCGACGTGGCGCAGAAATACGGCTTCCTGCACCTGGGCCACTTCGCGGCCCAGTACCGCAGCCGCTTCGGCGAGCTCCCGTCCGAGACGGCGAGCCGCCGCGTGCAGGCCTGAGGGCCTGCCTTTGCCGGTTCAGCCCCGGCCCACGAAGGGCATCTTGGTGGCCATCACCGTGTGGAACAGCACGTTGGCCTCCAGCGGCAGGCTGGCCATGTAGAGCACGGACTGGCCCACCACATCCGCGTCGATCAGCGGCTCCACCGCGATCTCGCCATTGGCCTGGGGCACGCCCTTGGCCATGCGCGATGCCAGCTCGGTCATGGCATTGCCGATGTCGATCTGGCCCACGGCGATGTCGTAGGCACGGCCGTCG
This sequence comes from Delftia sp. 11MD, assembly GCF_050907895.1. Taxonomy (NCBI): domain Bacteria; kingdom Pseudomonadati; phylum Pseudomonadota; class Betaproteobacteria; order Burkholderiales; family Comamonadaceae; genus Delftia; species Delftia sp. 11MD. The sequence continues at coordinate 5,288,401 of NZ_CP194333.1, forward strand.
AGCGCAGCCGTCTTGGTCAGGCCCATGACGGCATGCTTGGTGGCCGTGTAGGCGCTGGAATTGGGGCGCGGCGCATGCGCGGAGATGGAGCCGTTGTTGATGATGCGGCCACCGCGCGGCGACTGGTCGCGCATGGTGCGGAAGGCCTGCTGCAGGCAATAGAACATGCCGTTGAGGTTGACATCGACCACCTCGCGCCACTGCTCGGGCGTCCAGTCCAGGAAGGAGCCGGGCGGATTGCCCCGGCCCGCGTTGTTGAACAGCAGGTCCACGCGACCGAAGCGCTGCACCGTGCGCGCGAACAGCTGCTCCACGGCAGCCGGATCGCTGACATCGGTGGCAATGCCCAGCATGCGCTCGCCTGCGCCGTACTTTGCCTGGGCCTCGGCGCAGGTCTCATCCAGCGGCGCCTGGCGGCGGCCCGCCACCACCACCTGGTAGCCAGCGCCCGCCAGGGCCAGCGCCACGGCCTTGCCCACGCCGGTTCCTCCGCCCGTGACCACGGCCGTCTTTGCGTTCTTCATCTCCATTGCTTGTCCATCCTGTAGTGCAAGTGTTGCAGCCGCCGCCCGCGCACCGGTGGCGGGCGGCGCCGCTGCATTGTCGACGACGCGCCGGGCCTGCGGACTGTGCCGCAGGCGACACCATCGCCGCACTGCGGACGAAGCTCAGGCAAAGCGCCAGGCAATGGAGCCCAGCGGCCCGTAGTCCACATGGAAGCTGTCGCCGGCCTGGGCCGTGACGGGCCGCGTGAACGAGCCTGCCAGCACCACCTGGCCTGCGTCCAGCTGCTCATCCCATTGCGCGAGCCGGTTGGCCAGCCAGGCCACGCCCGTGGCCGGATGGTTGAGCACGGCGGCCGCCACGCCGGACTCCTCGATCACGCCGTTGCGCTGCAGCAGCGCCGACACCCAGCGCAGGTCCACCGCGTCGGGGCGCACGGGCCGCCCGCCCATGACGATGCCGGCATTGGCCGCGTTGTCGGCGATGGTGTCGCGCACCGTGCGCATGGCCTGGGTATCGCGGTCCTTTTGCTCGATGCGGGCGTCGATGATTTCCACGGCGGGCACCACCCAGTCGGTGGCGGCCAGCACATCGCACAGGGTGACGCCCGGCCCCTTGAGCGCGCGGCCCAGCACGAAGGCCAGCTCCACCTCCACGCGCGGAGCGATGAAGCGCGCAAAGGGAATGTCGCCGCCGGGCTCGAAGAACATGTCGTCCAGCAGGGTGCCGTAGTCGGGCTCGGTGATCTGCACGGCCTGCTGCATGGCACGCGAGGTCAGGCCGATCTTGTGGCCCCTGACCGTGCGGCCCTCGGCGCGCTTGAGCCGCATCCAGGCGCGCGAGATGGCGTAGCCGTCCTGCACCGTCATGTCCGGATGGCGGCGGGAAAAGTGCCGGACCTGCACCCGGCTTTTTTCGCTGGCGTGCAGCTCGGCCGCCAGGCTGTCTATGGTGTGTTGCGCAAGCATGGGCGGCCCTTCAGCGCGCGGCGGGGCCATCGTCGGCCCAGGCCAGGTAGCCGTCGGACACGCCCTGGCGCTGCATGGCATCCCACTGCGCCACCGAAGGCGTGGGTATCTGGAAGGCATCGCCCACGCGGCCATACCAGCCGGGGTTCTGCAGCCGCGCGATCAGCTCCATGGGCGCGGGGTCGAAGTACATGAGCTCGCCATCGACCACGGCCGCATCCATGACATGGGCGGCCAGCACATCGGCCAGCACCAGGCTGCGCACGCCGTCGATATCGATGAGCTGGCGCACGCGGCACTCGAATGAAGCAGGGCTGTCCACGATGCGCGGCGCCTTCACCCGCCGTGCATCGCCCAGGACCAGACCGGCCTGGGCCGACTCGTCCACCTGCGCGCCGAACTCTATGGCCGTCACCGCCATGCGGCGCGCCAGCGGCTCGGACACCAGGTTCACCACGAACTCGCCCGTGGCCGCGATGTTGCGCGCCGTGTCCTTGAGCACGCCCTGGCGCGAGCCAATGCACACGCACAGCAGCGGTGGATCGCCCGACATGGCGTTGAAGAAGGAAAACGGCGCGACGTTGACCGTGCCGTCCCCGTCCACCGAGCTGATCCAGGCGATGGGACGGGGCAGAACCAGGGAGTGCAGGATGTTGCTGCGCTGCTCGCTGTTGAGCGATTGCATTTCAAAGTACATGGGAATCCGGAGGGGAAGGGAAAAAGGGAGGGCGTCGCGTCACTCGTTGCCGGCGCACGCCGCGTCCTGCTCGGCCTGGGCGATGCCCGGGGCGCGCGCATTGGACTGGTGCAGTTCCACCAGGTTGCCGGCCGGGTCGCGCAGGAACAGCTGCTTGAGGCTGGGCGATGCCACGTTGTCCAGCGTGAAGTAATCGACGCCGCGCGCCTGCAGCTCCTGCTCGGCGCCGAGGATGTCGTCCACGGCCAGCGCGATGTGGTTGGACACAGGGTCCTTGCCCGGGCCCTGCGCATAGCGCGACGGCCCCTCGCTGCCGAGGATGTGCAACTGGCTGCCGTTGGGCAGGTTGATCCAGGAGCCGTAGATGCCGGGGATCTTCCAGCGCGCGGCGTCCTGGGGCAGGTTCAGCACTTCGCGGTAGAAGTCGAGCATGGCGTCGGCCTGGGCGTGGTTGACGCCGAACCCGACATGGTGGAGTTCCAGAACTTTGATGGGCATGGGATGTCCTTGCATATTTGTGTGCTGCCAAATAATACGCTTAACGTACTATACATAAAGCGTAATATATGAAAGCCGTAAAATCAACCGCCCTTTCTTCTCCCGGCTTCATCCCGGCCTCAACCGCTTCCATCCACTCCAATGAGTCCGCGCAAGACCGCTGCCGCACCGGCCCCCGACTCCACCCCCCTCGCCAACGCCCCCGAAGCGCTGCGCCCGCACCTGGCCCTGATGGCCGAGACCGCGCAGCCCGGCACCGACACGCCGGCCGCCGGCCTGGGCCTGCTGCTGCTGTGGCTGGCCGACGATGTGGAGCAGCGCGCCAACGCATCGCTGCAGGCGTTCGGCCTGTCCGAGAGCAAGCTCGACGTGCTCATGATCTTCGGCCTGGCCGAGCGCGGGCTGCTGGGCGACACGGTGGTCACGCCGTCCTATATCGCCAGCTACGTCGGCGTGACGCGCTCGTCGGTGACGGGCCTGCTGGACTGGCTGGAAAAGCGCTCGCTGCTGGCGCGCAGCCTCAGCCAGGAAGACCGCCGCAGCTTCGACCTGGCGCTCACCGACCAGGGCCGCGAGGTGCTGGCCCGCGCGCTGCCGGCCTTCTGGCGCATGTGCGAGTCGCTGGTCGACTACCTGGACGAGGGCGAGCGTGCCAGCCTGCAGTCCATCCTGTTCAAGGCCTGGACGAGGATGAAGGCGCAACAGGGCGCTTGATCCTGGGAGCGCGGCAGGCCGCCCTGGCTGCCGCAAGCCTGCGCAGCCGGCACGGTGCCATATTTCGCGCGGGCATAAGCTCAATCTCGCCTGTGCAAAATTTCCTTTGCGATCAATGCCTTGCGCCGCGCATGGCTCGCTATAAGGAAATGTGAATTCCGTCGTGGTGCGCGCCGGGGCCGGGTGTTGCAATGCCTTCAGAGGCCATGCCGGCAGGCGCCATGTGGGCGCCGGCGCCGGGCCTGGCCGAGCTGGAGGAACCACGCCTTGCCCACGCGCAGAAACACATTGCTCTGGTCGCTCGCCGCCACGCTGGCGCTGCCCGGCCTTGCGGCGGCCGCCGCGCTGAAGATAGGCGTCACGCCCGGCTCGCTGGCCGACTCCGTGGAGGTCGCCGCCAAGGAGGCGCGCGCCCAGGGGCTGGACGTGCAGGTCATCGAGTTCACCGACTGGACCACGCCCAACACGGCGCTGGCGGCCGGCGACATCGACCTCAACTACTTCCAGCACCAGGCCTTCCTGGACAACGCCATCCGCGAGCGCGGCTATGCCTTCACCAGCGTGGCCACGGGCCTGCTGCCCAACATCGGCCTGTACTCGCTCAAGACCCAGCGCTTTGCCGACCTGAAGGAGGGTGCGCGCGTGGGCGTGGCCAATGACCCCGTCAACCAGGGGCGCGGCCTGCTGCTGCTGGAGAAGGCCGGCCTGATCCAGCTGCGCGAAGGCAAGGGCCCGCGCGCGGGGCTGGACGACATCGTGTCCAACCCGCGCAGGCTGCGCTTTGTCGAGATCGAAGGGCCGCAGCTGGTGCGCGCGCTGGACGATGTGGACCTGGCCCAGGGCTACCCGGCCCACTTCGTCAACGCCGGGCGGCCGCAGGTGGCCGGCAATGCGCTGCTGTATTCGGGCATTGACGACCTGTACTACGCCATCCGCTTCGTCTCGCGCCAGGACAACGCCCGGGACCCGCGCATTGCGCAGTTCGTGCGCATCTACCAGACCTCGGGCGCCGTGCAGGCGCAGATCCACAAGTCATTCGCCGCCAACGACAGGCTGTACAGCCTGCCGTGGCGCAAGCCGTGACGCGGCCCCTTCCTGTCTTTTTCGAACCTTTTTTTCCGGAGATCCCGATGAAGCTTTCCCGTGCCCTGATCGCCCCGCTGGCCGCCCTGGCCCTGTTCTCCGCCCATGCTGCCGACAAGCTGCGCATCGGCGTGGTGCCCGGCGCCTACGCCGACTCGGTGGCCGTGGCCGCCAGGGAGGCCAAGGCCCAGGGCATCGATGTGCAGGTGGTGGAGTTCACCGACTGGACCACGCCCAACGTGGCCGTGGACTCGGGCGACCTGGACATCAACTACTTCCAGCACCAGCCCTTCCTGGACAACGCCATCCAGAAGAACGGCTACAAGCTGGCCAGCGCGGGCACGGGCATCCTGGCCAACGTGGGCCTGTACTCGCTCAAGCACAAGGCCATCGCCCAGGTGCCGCAGGGCGGCAAGGTGGGCATTGCCAACGACCCCGTGAACCAGGGGCGCGGCCTGCTCTTGCTGCAGAAGGTGGGGCTGATCAAGCTCAAGCCCGGCGTGGGCTACCTGGGCAGCCTGGACGACATCGTCGAGAACCCCAAGAAGCTCAGCTTCGTCGAGGTCGAGGGGCCGCAGCTGGTGCGCATCACGGGCGACGTGGACATCGCACAGGGCTACCCGCACTTCATCGTGGCGGCCAAGGCCTTCGATCCGTCCAGCGGGCTTGCATATTCGGGCATCGAGGACGCGCGCTTTTCCATCCAGTTCGTGGTCAAGGCCAACCGCACGCAGGACCCCGTGGTGCAGAAGTTCATCCGCATCTACCAGAACTCCGATGCGGTGAAGGCCGAAGCCCAGCGCGCCTTTTCCAACGACAAGCGCCTGTACAACCTGGCCTGGGTCAAGCCCTGAGCGGCGCGGGGAGGACTTCAGCCATGTCAACCAGCATTGCAGCCAGGCAGCCCCTGGCGGACAGGCCGGCCCACGAGGCGGACAGGCGCTCATCGGCAGCGGCCGGCACCACGCGGGAATCCATCCGTGGGCCCGGCGCCGTGGCCTTCAGCGGCGTGGCCAAGACCTACCAGTCTTCGGCCGGGCCCGTACAGGCGCTGGACGCGATCAGCCTGGAGATCGCGCCGGGCAGCATCTTCGGCATCATCGGGCGCAGCGGCGCGGGCAAGTCCAGCCTGCTGCGCACCATCAACCGGCTGGAGCAGCCCAGCAGCGGCCAGGTGCGGGTCGACGGCGTGGACATCGGCACGCTGGACGAGGCGCAACTGGTGCAGCTGCGCCGGCGCATCGGCATGATCTTCCAGCACTTCAACCTGCTGTCGGCCAAGACGGTGCATGACAACGTGGCCCTGCCGCTGCAGGTGGCGGGCCTGCCGCGCGCACGCATCAATGCGCGGGTGAATGAGCTGCTGGCCCTGGTGGGCCTGCAGGAGAAGGCTGGCACCTATCCGAGCCGGCTGTCGGGCGGGCAAAAGCAGCGCGTGGGCATTGCCCGCGCCCTGGCCACCGACCCCGAGATCCTGCTGTGCGACGAGGCCACCTCGGCCCTGGACCCCGAGACCACGCAGTCCATCCTGGAGCTGCTGCGCACCATCAACCGCAAGCTGGGCATCACCATCGTCCTGATCACGCACGAGATGAGCGTGATCCGCGAGATCGCCGACCGCGTGCTGGTGCTGGAGCAGGGCCGCATCGCAGAGCTGGGCGAGGTCTGGAAGGTCTTCGGCAACCCGCAGCACCCGGCAACGCGCGCCCTGCTGGCACCGCTGCAGCACGGCCTGCCCGACGACCTGCGCCAGCGCCTGCTGCCCGACGCGCCCGCAGGCCGCCACGAACGCATCCTGCAGCTGACCTACCGCGGCGAGGACGGGCTGGAGCCCGACTTCCCGCGCATCGCCCAGGCCCTGGGCGGCCGGGTTCGCCTGCTGCATGGCGGCGTGGACCGCATCCAGGGCCATGCCCAGGGGCAGCTGCTGATCGCGCTGGGCGGCGGCACGGCCGCGCATGACTGGCACACATTGACGCAGGGCCCGGCGGCCATTGCGCATGACATCAAGGATCTCGGATATGTCGCTGAATCTGTCCATTCCCATTGAGCGCTACGGCAACGCGCTGGCCGACACGCTGATGATGGTCGGCGTCTCGGGCGGCATCGCGCTGGCGGCGGGCATTCCGCTGGCGGTGCTGCTCATCGTCACCGCACCCGGCGGCTTCCTGGCCTCGCCGCGCACGCACCGCGCGCTGGGCAGCGTGATCAACGGCTTCCGTGCCACGCCCTTCATCGTGCTGCTGGTGGCGCTGATCCCGTTCACGCGGCTGGTGACGGGCACCACCATCGGCGTGTGGGCGGCCATCGTGCCGCTGGCCATCAGCGCCACGCCGTTCTTTGCGCGCATCGTCGAGGTCAGCCTGCGCGAGGTCGATCCCGGCCTCATCGAAGCCGCCCAGGCCATGGGCTGCCGCAAGTGGGACATCGTGCGCCACGTCTACCTGCCCGAGGCCCTGCCCGGCATCGTGGGCGGCTTCACCATCACCCTGGTGGCGCTGATCAGTTCCTCGGCCATGGCCGGCGCCGTGGGCGCGGGCGGCCTGGGCGACCTGGCCATCCGCTACGGCTACCAGCGCTTCGACACCCAGGTGATGCTGCTGGTGATTGCCGTGCTGATCGCGCTGGTCACCGTGGTCCAGGTGCTGGGCGACCGCTACGTGCGCCGGCTGCGCAGCCGCTGACGCTGAAAACAGGCACCAAGCCTTTCCCTCCGGGGCCGCCGCCTGGCGGCCCTCTCCCCACCGACTCAGCAACGAGGCACGGAATGACCACACCGGATGCCCTGGGCGCAGCCTTGCCCGGCAACACACACCACACCCCGGGCGGGGCGCTGCGGCGCCTGCCCCTGCCGCCCTCCACCCCGCACCGCATCACCAGCGAGGCCGAGGCCCTGCAGGCCGCCCAGACCCTGGCCGATGAATGGCGCGTGGACGCAGCGGCCCGCGACCACGAGCGGCGCCTGCCCTGGCAGGAAATCGAGCGCCACACGGCCAGCGGGCTGGGCGCCATCACCGTGCCCCGCGCCTACGGCGGCCTGGGCGCTTCCTACGAGACGCTGGCCCAGGTCTTCGTCACGCTGTGCGCGGCCGACCCTTCGCTGGGCCAGATTCCGCAGAACCATTTCGCCGTGCTGCAGAACCTGCGGGACATGGGCAGCGAGTCCCAGAAGCGCCGCTGGTTCGCCGACGTGCTGGCCGGCCACCGCCTGGGCAATGCCGGGCCGGAGCGCAAGGGCCGCGCGGCCCATGTGCTGGAGGCCACGGCGCGCCTGTCGCGCGATGCGGCAGGCGGCCTGCGCGTCAGCGGCACGCGCTTTTACTCCACGGGCTCGGCCTTCGCGCACTGGGTACCCTTCCGTGCCCAGGACGAGGAGGGCCGCATCGTGCAGGTCTGGGTGCGGCGCGATGCGCCGGGCGTGACCGTGTTCGACGACTGGGACTCCTTCGGCCAGCGCACCACGGCCAGCGGCAGCGTGCAGCTGGACAGCGTGCAGGTACAGCCGGGCGACGTGGTGCCTGCCTGGCAGTTCGAGGCCACGCCCTCGCTGTCCGGCCCGGTGTCGCAGCTGATCCAGGCCTCCATCGACGCGGGCATTGCCCAGGGCGCGCTGCGCGACGCGGTGGACTTCGTGCGCGACAAGAGCCGGCCCTGGATGGACTCGGGCGTGGCGCGTGCCAGCGACGATCCCCACCTCATCCACGAGGTCGGCCAGCTGCAGATCGAGGTGGACGCGGCCCATGCCGTGTTGCTGGAGGCCGCGCGAACGCTGGATGCGCTGGCTGCAGCGGCTGGTGGCGCGGTGGACGAGCAGGCCAGCGCCCAGGCCTCGGTGGCCGTGGCCGAGGCCAAGATCCTCACCACCGAGGCCGCGCTGCAGGCCGGCGAGCACCTGTTCGCGCTGGCCGGCTCCTCGGCCAGCCGCGCTGCCCACCGCCTGGACCGCCACTGGCGCAACGCCCGCGTGCACACGCTGCACGACCCCGTGCGCTGGAAATACCACCTGCTGGGCAACTACCTGCTCAACGGCGCCCTGCCGCGCCGCCACCAGTGGAACTGACCGCCATGACACAGACATCGACCCAAGAGCTGCAGGCCCTGGCCTCCACGCCGGGCGGCCAGCCCGCGCCCGCCGCGCCTCCGGCCCGGCCCGCCCACATCATCGGCAGCGAGGCCGAGGCGCTGGAGGCAGCCCGCAGTTTTGCCGCCCTCATCGCCCCCGGCGCCCTGGCGCGCGACCGCGACCGCCTGCTGCCCTGGCAGGAGGTGGAGCAGTTCAGCCAGAGCGGCCTGTGGGGCATCACCATTCCCCGGGAGTACGGCGGCGCGGGCGTGTCCACGGCCACGCTGACGCGGGCCATTGCCCTGATTGCGGCGGCCGATGGCAACTTCGGCCACATTCCGCAGAACCACTACTACTCGCTGGAAGTGCTGCGCGTGGGCGGATCGCCCGCGCAAAAGGCCTTCTTCTATGACCGTGTGCTGCGCGGCGAACGCCTGGGCAATGCGCTGGCCGAGATCGGCCACCGCGACTTCCAGCGCCGCACCCGGCTGCTGCGCGACAGCGGCGGCTGGTTCGTGCAGGGGCGCAAGTTCTATTGCACGGGCGCCCTGTTCGCGCACTGGATTCCCACCCTGGTCAGCGCGCAGGAAGAGGCGCCGGGGCAAGGCGAGCGCATGTATCTGGTCTTCATCCCGCGCGATGCGGCCGGCGTCACCGTCACCGACGACTGGGATGGCTTCGGCCAGCGCGTGACCGGCAGCGGCTCGGTGCAGTTCGACCGCGTGCGCGTGGAGCCCGAATGGGTGGTGCCCTTCACCAGTTCCTTCGAGCGGCCCACCACCATCGGCCCCTTTGCCCAGATCATCCATGCCGCCCTGGACGCGGGCATTGGCCACGGCGCGCTGCAGGCCGCCCTGCCCTTCATCCGCGAGCATGCGCGGCCCTGGGTGGACGCGGGCGTGGCCAGCGCCACGCAGGACCCGCTGCTGCTGCAGCAACTGGGCAATGTCCACGTGCGCCTGCGCGCCGCCGATGCCCTGGTGGCCCGCGCGGCCCTGGCCGTGGACGCCGCCCAGCGTGCGCCCACGGACGACAGCGTGGCCGCCGCCTCGGTGGCCGTGGCCCAGGCCAAGGCGCTGAGCACCAGCGCCAGCCTGCTGGCGGGCAGCAAGCTGTTCGAGCTGGCAGGCACGGCCTCCACCCTGGCGGGACAGGGCCTGGACCGCTTCTGGCGCAACGCGCGCACCCACACCCTGCACGACCCCGTGCGCTGGAAATACCACGCCGTGGGCAACTACGTGCTCAACGGCATACGCCCGCCGCGCCATGGCGCGCTCTGACCTTTATCAACGACACAGGAATGCAATGATGACAACGACCTCCCCCACACTCTGGCCCCGGCTGGCCGCCTTCCTGGGCGCTGCCCTGCTCGCGGGCAGCGCCCTGGCAGCGCCCCTGAAGATCGGCGTGGTGCCGGGCATCTTCGCGGACTCGGTGGAAGCCGCCGCCAAGGAAGCCAAGAAGCAGGGCCTGGACGTGCAGGTGGTGGAATTCACCGACTGGGCCACGCCCAACGTGGCGCTGGACGCGGGCGACATCGACCTCAACTACTACCAGAACAGCAACTACCTGGCCAATGCAGCGCGCAGCAAGGGCTTCAAGTTCACCAGCGTGCAGGCGGGCATCCTGTCCTATCTGGGCCTGTACTCCACGCGCCACAAATCCCTGGCCGACCTGCCCACGGGCGCCAAGGTGGCCATTGCCAGCGACCCCGTCAACGTGGGCCGCGGCCTGCGCCTGCTGCAGCACGCGGGCCTGATCACGCTGCGCCCCGACACCGGGCTGCTGGGCACCCAGGCGGACATCGTCTCCAACCCCAGGAAGCTGCAGTTCGTGGAGATCGAGGGCCCGCAGCTGGCGCGCACCACGCCCGACGTGGACCTGGCCCAGGGCTTTCCGTATTTCATCATCGCCTCCAAGGCCTTCGATGCCAGCAAGGGCCTGGCCTACACCAGCTACGAGGACGACTCCTGGGCCATCCAGTTCGTGGCCCGCAGCGACCGCGCGGCCGACCCGCGCATCGCCCGCTTCCTGGACATCTACAAAAACTCCGACGTGGTGCGCAAGACCATCCACGCCTTCTACCTGAACGACCAGAAGCTCTACCGCCTGGCCTGGTTGAAGAACTGACGCAACGGACTGCAGGACCCGCCCCATGACGCAAGCCAAGCGCCACATCCACGTCAACGCCTTCAACATGAACTGCGTGGGCCACATACACCACGGGCTGTGGACCCATCCGCGCGACCGCTCCACCGAGTACGGCACGCTGGCCTACTGGACCCACATCGCCAGGGTGCTGGAGGAAGGCCTGTTCGACGGCATCTTCATCGCCGACGTGGTCGGCTACTACGACGTCTACCAGGGCGGCGTGGACCTGACCCTGCGCGAAGGCATACAGCTGCCCGTCAACAACCCCTGGCTGCTGGTCTCGGCCATGGCGGCGGTGACGCGGCACATCGGCTTCGGCCTCACGGCCACCGTGGGCGCGCACCAGCCCTATACCTTCGCGCGCGACGTGACCACGCTGGACCAGCTGACCAACGGCCGCATCGGCTGGAACATCGTCACCGGCTATGTGGACAGCGGCGCGCGCGGCCTGGGCCAGGACGGCCTGGCCGAGCACGACAGCCGCTACGACCGCGCCGACGACTTCCTGGAGCTTTCCTACAAGCTCTGGGAAGGCAGCTGGGAAGAGGGCGCCGTGATCGCCGACAAGGCGCGGCGCATCCACGCCCTGCCCGGCAAGGTGCACCCGGTGGTGCACGAGGGGCCGTTCTACCGCGCCAACGCCATCCACATGAGCGCGCCCTCGCCCCAGCGCACGCCCGTGCTGTTCCAGGCCGGCACCTCGCCGCGCGGGCTGCGCTTTGCGGGCCGGCATGCCGAGGGCATCTTCATCGGCGCACGCACGCCCGAGGCCGCGCGCGAGGCCTCGCGCCAGCTGCGCCAGGCCGCCGTGGACGCGGGCCGGCGTCCCGAGGACATCAAGATCTACGCCGGCGTGGCCGTGGTGCCCGGCCGCACCGAGGCCGAGGCGCGCGAGAAATACGCCGACTACCTGGCCCACGCCAGCGCGGAAAGCGGGCTGGCCCACTTTGCCGCCAGCACCGGCGTGGACTTTGCGCAGTACGGGCTGGACGACCCCATCTCCTTCGGCAACACCAACGCCATCCAGTCGGCGGCCCAGGCCGCGCAGAAGCAGGGCTGGACCACGCGGCGCAAGCTGCTGGAGCAGTTCACGCTGGGCAGCCGCTACGCCACCATCGTGGGCGACCCGTCCCAGGTGGCCGACGAGCTGGAGCGCTGGATCGACGTGGGCGAGATCGACGGCTTCAACCTGACCCGCATCGTCGCGCCCGAGACCTGGGAAGACTTCGCCCGCCTGGTCGTGCCCGAGCTGCAGAACCGGGGCCGCTACCGCACCAGCTACGGCGAGGACGCCACGCTGCGCCAGCGCCTGTTCGGCCAGGGCGACCGCCTGCCCGCCAGCCACGCCGCCGCGCGCTGGCGGCGTTGAAGTCCTTAGCCACCCTCCCCACCGGCCCGTGGCCCGGCTCTGCCTTGCAGGCAGGCCGGGTTGGCGGGCCTTTGAATTTGCAAAGCCATGACCACCACCCTCCCCTGCGCCACCGAGCCTGCGGCCTACGCGGCACCCGGCCCAACCACAGACGGCCCAACCACAGACGGCCCGGCCGATCCCGACGCGCCCTCGCTGCAGGCACGCTTTCGCCCTGTGTTCGACCGCATCGCCCAGGGTGCGGCCGAGCGCGAACGCACGCGCAGCCTGGCCCATGAACCCATCGCCTGGCTGCGTGACAGCGGCTTCACCGCGCTGCGCGTGCCGCGCCGCCTTGGCGGAGCCGGCGCCAGCGTGGAGCAGCTGTTTGCGCTGTGGACCGAGCTGGCCGAGGCCGACTCCAACGTCGCCCAGATCCTGCGCCCGCACTTCGGCTTTCTGGACCGCGTGCTCATCGACCGCGATGCCGCCACCCAGGCCCGCTGGCTGCCGCTGGCCGCGCGCGGCGCCGTGTTCGGCAATGCCACCACCGAGGTGGGCACGGGCACCCTGGGCACGCTGCAGACCACCCTGGTGCCCGATGCGCAGCCCGGCTGGTGGCGGCTGGACGGGCGCAAGTTCTACAGCACGGGCACCCTGTATGCCGACTGGGTGACCGTGGTGGCGCGCGCGGTGGAGCCGGGCAAGGAAGACCAGACCGTGCACGCCGTCGTGCCCACCTCGGAGGCCGGCGTGCAGCGCTTCGATGACTGGCGCGGCTTTGGCCAGCGCCTGACCGGCTCTGGCACCACCGTGCTCAGCCAGGTGCGCGTGCCCGACGACGCCGTGATCCGCTTCCCGCGCGCCCAGCCCACGCCCCTGGTGGCCTATTTCCAGCTGGCCCACCTGGCCACCCTGGCCGGCATTGCCCGGGCCTTGCAGCGCGATGCCATCGCCTATGTGCAGGCGCGCCGCCGCGTGTTCAGCCACGGCAGCGCCACCCTGCCCAAGGACGATCCGCTGGTGCAGCACATCGTCGGCCAGCTGGCCGGCACGGCCTACATCGCAGGCCTGGCCGTGGCCGACGTGGCCGCCGAGCTGGGCCGCATCGCGCGCGAACGCGAGGCCGGGCGCGAGGTGCCGCTGCAGCAGCTGCATGCCCTGGAGCTGCGCACGGCCCAGGCCCAGGTGGCCGTGGTCGATCCCGTGCTGCAGGCGGCCGCGCGGCTGTTCGAGGTGGGCGGCTCCAGCGCCCTGTCCGAAGACCTGGCACTGGACCGCCACTGGCGCAATGCGCGCACCCTGGCCTCGCACAACCCCGTGCTGTACAAGGCCCGCTCGGCGGGCGACATCCTGCTCAACGGCGCCGACCCCATCTACTACTGGCACGTGGGCGTGACGGGCGTGGCGGCAGTGGCGGGCTGAAGGCCCTTGTGCGGCCGCGCTGCGCAGGGACGGGCGCAGCGGCCGTGCGCATATCGCCAGAACGCATTAGCACATGCCATGCGCCACAAAATCCCTTTCAGAAACAAGCACTTGCCAAGGCACCCAAACCGATAAGCAAATGCATTAAGTTTCTTTCGCCATACCGGCGTTCGGCCCTGTAATGAAGGCATCCATCCCACCTCGTCCGGGCTGGCAGTCTTCGCAAACCGCATGCCGCGCTGCCTCCTGGAACCCACGCCAAGGAGTTTCCATGAGCCGATCGCTGAAGACTGTCATCGTCAATGGCAGCCTGAGCCGCCCCTCCCGCACCCGTGTCCTGCTGGACGCCCTGCATGCCCGCCTGGGCCAGGAGCTGCCGCTGCAGGCACAGGTCATCGACCTGCTGGACCTGCAGCCCCACCTGGGCGCGGCCCTGTCCAAGAACGACCTGCCGCCGGCCACGCTGCAGGCCATCGAGGCCATCGAGCAGGCCGACTTCCTGATCGTCGGCGCGCCGGTCTTCCGCGCCAGCCTGCCGGGCCTGCTCAAGCACCTGTTCGACCTCATCGACCTGGACGCGCTGCAGGGCACGCCCGTGCTGCTGGCCGCCACCGGCGGCAGCCCGCGCCACGCACTCATCCTGGACCACCAGCTGCGCCCGCTGTTCGGCTTTTTCTCGGCCCTCACCCTGCCCATTGGCGTGTACTCCACGCCCGAGGACATCCAGGACGGCCAGGTGCACAGCGAATCGCTGCGCCAGCGCATCGAGCTGACCGTGCAGCTGTCGGCCCCGGTGCTGCGCGGTGCGCTGCAGCAGCTGGTGCAGGCCCAGGCCCAGGCCCAGGCCGAGGCACAGCGGCCCGTTCCCGAAGCCGCCGACCTGGCCCTGGCCGGGCAGCCCGCGTGAGCCAGGCAGAGGCCGTCCCTGCGGACCCGATAGCCACTGCGCAGGATCTGGCGCAGCGCCTTGCCGCCACGGCGGCACGGCGCGATGCCGCAGGCGGCACACCCAAGGCCGAGCGCGATGCGCTGCGCGCCAGCGGCCTGCTGGCACTGAGCATTCCGCGCGAGCTGGGCGGCCTGGGCGCGGACTGGGTGCAGACGCTGGAGACGGTGCGCATCCTGGCCACGGCAGACGGCTCGCTGGCCCATGTCTACGGCTTCCAGCACCTGCACCTGGCCACCGTGCAGCTGTTCGGCCAGCCCGCCCAGTGGCGGCCCTGGCTGCTGCAGACGGCGCGCCACCGCTGGTTCTGGGGCAATACGCTGAACCCTCTGGACCGCCGCACCACGGCCACGCGCCAGCCCGGCCACTGGGAGTTCTCGGGCAAGAAGAGCTTTACCTCGGGCGCGCTGGACTCGCAGATGCTGGTGGCCTCGGCCATCGATGCCGACAGCGGCCAGCTGCTGATCGGCGTGGTGCCCACGGAGCGCACGGGCATCACCTTGCTGCGCGACTGGGACAACATGGGCCAGCGCCAGACCGACAGCGGCTCGGCCCTGTTCGAGCGCGTGCGCGTGGAGGCGGCCGAGCTGCTGCTGGATCCCGGCCCGCTGTCCACGCCGCATGCCGCGCTGCGCCCGCTGCTGGCCCAGCTCATCCTGGCCCATCTGTTCCTGGGCATTGCCCAGGGTGCGCTGGAGCAGGCGCGCGGCTACACGCTGAACGAGGCGCGGCCCTGGTTCAAGTCCCCTGCCGATGCGGCCGGCGCAGACCCCCACATCCAGGCGCTGTATGGCGAGCTGTGGGCCGCGCTGGAAGGCGCGCGCCTGCTGACCCTGCAGGCCGCGCAGCGCTTTGACGCCGCCTGGCGCCGTGGCCCGGCGCTGACCGCCCACGAGCGCGGCGAAGTCGCCGTGGCCGTGACGGCCGCCAAGATTGCCACCACGCGCTCGGGGCTGGACCTGTCCAGCCGCATCTTCGAGGCCACGGGCGCGCGCGCCACGCACGCGGCGCTGCGCTTTGACCGCTTCTGGCGCAACCTGCGCACGCAGACGCTGCACGACCCGCTGCACTACAAGCTGCAGGAGCTGGGCGACTGGGTGCTCAACGGAACCCATCCTCAGCCCAGCTTCTACTCGTGACGCCGCGCCATGAACACCCGTCTGCCCACCTGGCCGCCCGGCAAGTCCTCGGCAACACCTGCGCCCGTACCTGCGCCCGTACCTGCAACCGTGCATGCGCCCGCAGCCTCTGCCGCGCACGATGACGGCGCCGCGCCCGCGCCGTGGATACTGCAAGACCCGGCCTCGCAGGCCCTGCTCAAGACCATGGGACAGGTGGCCGCCAGCGAGGCCGGCGTCCTCATCCTGGGCGACAGCGGCGCCGACAAGGAAATGGTGGCCCGCCACATCCACCGCCTGAGCCCGCGCCGCCACGGCCCCTTTGTCGCCGTCAACTGCGGCGCGCTGTCCGAGGCCCTGATCAACGCCGAGCTCTTCGGCCACGAAAGCGGTGCGCTGACGGGTGCCTTCGGCAACCTGCCCGGCCGCTTCGAGGACGCCCACGGCGGCACCCTGCTGCTGGACGAGATCGACGACCTGCCCCTGCACATCCAGAGCAAGCTGGTGCGCGTGCTGCAGGACAAGGCGGTCACCCGCATCGGTGCCAGCCAGCGCACGCCGGCCGATGTGCGCGTGCTCGCGGCCAGCAGCGCGCCGCTGCACACCAAGGTGGCGGCGCGGCGTTTTCGCGAAGACCTGTACTACCTGCTCGATGTCGTCACCCTCACCGTGCTGCCGCTGCGCCAGCGCCCGGCCGACATCCTGCCGCTGGCGCGCCACTTCATCGCGAGCTACTGCCAGCGCATGCGCTACGCGCCCATGGCACTGAGCCAGGACGCGCAGCGCAAGCTGCTGGAGCACGACTGGCCCGGCAACAGCCGCGAGCTGGAGAACGTCATCCACCGCAGCCTGCTGCTGACCCAGGGCATGCACATCGGCGCGGGCGACCTGCACATCGCCAGCAGCCAGGGCGAGCCCGATCCCGTCCCCACACGCGAGGCTGAACACGGCGCCCAGGCCGCCGCCGCCGAACTGGCCCTGGGCGAAGCGCTGGACAGCCTGTGCGACGTGCATGCCGAAGGCCTGGAGCAGCACGTGCTGGGCGCCCTGCTGCTCAAGGCCTGGCAGCGCAACCGCGGCAACCAGGTGCAGACCGCGCGCCAGCTGGGCATCAGCCGCAGCGTGGTGCGCGCGCGGCTGCAGCGCCTGGGCCAGGTGCCGGGCGAGGCCGCGCCACCGTCTTTTCCATCGTCCCCGGAGATCCCATGAGCCAAGACCCCCACGCATCGCCAGACATCTTCTGGTTCCTGCCCACCTCGGGCGACACGCGCTACCTCGGCACCTCCGACTTCGGCCGCGCCCCCACCAACGCCTACATGCGCCAGATCGCCGTCACGGCCGAGGAGCTGGGCTACGACGGCCTGCTGATCCCCACCGGCAGCTCCTGCCTGGACCCCTGGGTGGTCGCCTCCAGCCTGGTGCCCGTCACGCAGCGCATCAAGCTGCTGGTGGCCCTGCGCACCTCGCTGGGAGCGCCGGTCTCCAGCGCGCGCCAGGCCGCCACGCTGGACCAGGCCCTGGGCGGGCGCCTGCTGCTCAACGTGGTGCCCGGGGGCGATGCCACCGAGCTGGAGGCCGACGGCATCTTCCTGGCCCATGACGAACGCTATGCCTATGCCGATGAATTCCTGACCATCTGGCGCCGCCTGCTGGCCGGCGAGGCCGTGGATTTCGACGGCAAATACTTCAAGGTCAAGCAGGGCCGCAACTTCTTTCCCCCGGTGCAAAAGCCGCATCCGCCGCTGTACTTCGGCGGCTCCTCGGACGCCGCCCACGACCTGGCCGCACGCCAGGTGGACGCCTACCTCACCTGGGGCGAGCCCCCCGCCGCCGTGGCCGAAAAGTTCGCCGACATCCGCCGCCGCGCCGCGCAGCAGGGCCGCCAGGTCCGCCTGGGCGTGCGGCTGCACGTCATCGTGCGCGAGACCAACGAAGAGGCCTGGGCCGATGCCGAGCGCCTGATCAGCAAGCTCACCGACGAGGACATCGCCCGCGCCCAGGCCGGCTATGCGCGCATGGACTCCGTGGGCCAGTCGCGCATGGCCGCGCTGCACGGCGGGCGGCGCGACCGGCTGGAGGTGGCGCCCAACCTCTGGGCCGGCGTGGGCCTGGTGCGTGGCGGCGCGGGCACGGCCCTGGTCGGCGACGCGGCCACCGTGGCCGAGCGCCTGCGCGAGTACGCCGCGCTGGGTGCAGACAGCTTCGTGCTCTCGGGCTACCCGCACCTGGAGGAGTCCATCCGCTTTGCCGAGCTGGTCTTCCCCCTGCTCGGCAAGCGGGCCGTCACCACCAGCGACCAGGCCCAGACCGGCGGCGCCTTCGACATCCGCAGCATCCAGCGCCGGCAGTCTGCATCGTGAGCCGCCCCCGGGCTTGCGCCTTGTCAGACCGCAAGACCCCGCAGGCAGCTCGCCCGCTCAAGGCCCCAGATGTTTGACAGCAGCTGCCGGGCACGTCCCGCGCCGGCGACGGGAGCGGCAAGCTCCATGAACTTGTCCTCCAGCTCCCCATCCGACAACGGCAGTTCGGGATCGCCCTTGCGATCGGGCTGCACCCAGACATGGCGGCGTCCATCCCTGGCAACGATTTCCAGGCGCGCCGATCTCTTTCCCGGGAAGGCCCTATCGATTTGCGGGTCCACCGAGACCTGGACGCGCTCGAGCATCGCGCGCACGGCGGGATCGGCCAGGCGCTCGGGGGTGTACGCGGACATTCGCACGCTGCCATGGACCAAGGCCGTCGCCACCACGAACCGGAGACTGAAGCGCGCTTCGTTTTCGGTCACGGGATCGGTGTAGCAGGCGATATCCAGGGCCGGGCCATAGGTGGCCACGGCCACGCTGCAGATGTCGTCCGCCCGCAGGGCATGCTGGCTGCGCAGAGCCAGCGCGGCGTCGATGGCCGCAAAGGTATGGCCGCAGCCGACATGGTTCTTGAAGGTGAGCCGGGTGATGTGGAAGTCCCTGCCCAGCGTGTCCCCGATGCCTGACCAGTCGGGTCCGTCGCTGACAGCGCGGCCCAGGCCCGACTCCCCCTCCAGCACATCCAGCGATCCCGTCACCCCCCTGTGCGCGAGTTGCGCAGCCAGCAGGCCGGCCTCCGCTGCGCGCCCGGCATGCAGGGGCTTGGACATCGAATCCATGCGAAATGCCTGCTGCAGACCCGCAGAGAAGGTGGCCGCCGTGGCCAGTGCATGGGCGAATGGCCCTGCATCCAGCCGCAGCGCATACCCTGCGGCCGCCACAGCCCCGAAGACGCCCACGGTGCCGGTGTTGTGCCAGAAGCGGTAGTGGGCCCGGCCCAGGGTCACGCCGATGCGGGTGGAGACCTCATAGCCCAGCACCACGGCACGCAGGAATTCCAGGCCACTGGCCCCTGCCTGCTGGCTTGCCGCCAACGCCGCTGCAATGGTTGCGGCCCCGGGGTGGTACATGGCATCGCGGAAGCTGTCGTCCACCTCGGCGGCATGGGCCGCCGAGCCGTTGAAAAGTGCCGCCGCCCGCGCCGTGGCCATGCGGCCGTTTCCAAGCCGGCAGGACCCGCGATCCAGATCCTCGGCAAGCACCTGTTCCAACTGTGCAAGAGGCGCGCAGCCCAGGCCCGGGAACAGGGAGGCATACCAGTCGATCACGGCCCGCTTGGCGTGGTGGATGACGGTGTCGGGAAGCTCGGTGCGTTGGTATCGAGAGGCAAATTGTCCGAACACTTCGGTCGCATGCATGCGTGGTCTCCTGGATGAACACTGGCCGGGGCAGTCTCACTTTTTTGGCACAAATGTGCAGTGGCCGGCCCCTCAGGCCAGAACCAGCACACCATCCGCAGCGCACACGCCCTGGCCCTGCGGCAGCACGAACACCGGGTTGATCTCCGCCTCGATCACGCGGTCGCCCAGTTGGGCGGCCATCGCAGAGAACGCGACGATGGCATCGGCCAGGGCATCGACATCCGCCTTGGGGCGGCCGCGAAAGCCGTCCAGCAGCGGCCAGGTCTTGAGCTCCCTGGCCATGTCCAGCGCTTCTGAGCGGCTCAGCACACCCAGTTGTGTCCCATCGTCGGGCAGCAGGCGCAGCGTGGTGTCCTGGAACAATTCGGCCGCAACGCCCCCCATGCCCAGCATCACGGCGGTGCCCAGCGCATCCTTGTGCAGGCCCAGGATCAGCTCGGTGCCACCGGCCACCATCTGCTGCACCAGGAACCGGTCCGGGCGCACGCCCGCCCTGGCCTGCACGTCGGCCACCATCGCACCCAACCGGGCACCTATGGTCTGCGTCGTCAGGCCGACGGCGACACCGCCCACATCACTCTTGTGCGTGATCCGGGACGAAAGGATCTTGAGCACCACTCGGCCGCCCAGTTCGCGCGCGGCGGCTTCGGCCTCTTCGGCGGTGCGCACCACACGCTCGGCCGCGCACGGCACGCCGAAACGGCGGAAAACGGCCTTGGCCTGCGCTTCATCGAGGCAGCCAACGGGCAGATCCGGTTCCTGCAGGGTGTCCTTGCCGACGACCAGCTCGGAAGGCGCACCCTGGAAGCCATTGACGCGCAGCATGCCCGCCAGCGCGGCGGTGCAGCTTTCCGCCGCAGCGAAGGCCGGCACGCCGCGTTGCGTGAGCAGCGCGCCGATTTCCGGCGCATGCGGGCTGACATAGGCCAGCACCGGCTTGTCGGAGTGGGGCAGGCACTCCTGGATGGCACCGGCCAGCAGCTCGGGCATGGCCAGGCTGGAGGAGCCGACGATGATCACCAGCGCGTCGTAGCTGGGGCTTGCCAGCAAGGCATGGATGGCGCCGCGCAGCAGGTCGGGACGCAGGCCCGCCAGGGTCACGTCGATGGGGTTGCGGTCCAGCACGGCCTCGCTGCCGGTCTGCAGCGCGCGCAGTGCATCGGCGGTCGCCTGGTCAGGGGCCGGCGTGTCGAATCCGGCCACGCCCAGATCGTCCGACACCAGGGTGCCCGCACCGCCGGTGGACGTCAGGATGGCGATGCGCTTGCCGCGCAGCCTGCGGCCCGTGGCCAGCGCAGCGGGCACGTCCAGCAGGTCGGAAAAGCTTTGCGCACGAATCACGCCGACCTGCCGGAACAGCGCGTCGTACATGCGATCCGCACCGGCCATGGCGCCCGTGTGCGATACGGCGGCCTTGGCGCCGGCCTCGGAGCGGCCGATCTTGAAGGCCACCACGGGCTTGCCGGCACGCGCGGCCTTCAGGCAGGCGGCACGGAACCTGGCGGGATGGCGCACCGTCTCCACATACAGCGCGATCACCTTGGTGGCCGGGTCATCGGCCAGGTGGTCTATGAAGTCGGCCAGTTCCAGATCCACTTCATTGCTGGTGGAGATGAGCTTGGACAGCCCGATGCCACGCGCGGCCGCGCGCGACAGCAGCGAGCCCAGGATGCCGCCGCTTTGCGAGACGACGCCGATGCCTCCGACGGGGAACTCGTCCATCTCCAGCGCGCCCGAGGGCGACAGCACGATCCGGTCGGTCAGGTTGACCAGCCCGATGGTGTTGGGCCCCAGCAGGCGCATGCTGCCGGCCGCCTCGATCAGCTGCCGCTGGCGGTGCGCCCCGTCCTCGCCCGTTTCCGTGTAGCCGCTGGCCAGCACGATGGCTGCCGCGCAGCCCAGCGCCGACAGCTCCCTGACGGCCTGGTGCGCACGCTCGGCGCCCAGCAGCACCACGGCCACATCGGGCACTTCAGGCAGCGAGGCCACATCGGGATAGCAGGCCAGATCGCCGATGCGCTCCACGCGCGGATTGACGGGAAGAATGCGGCCGGCAAACCCGTGCTTTTGCAGGTAGGCCACCGGGCGGCCCGTGGTCTTTTTCAGGTCGGCAGAGGCGCCTATGACGGCGACACTGCGCGGCGACAGCAGCTTGGCAATGGCTTCGCTCATGGCATCACTCCTTGCCGGCCGTCTTGGCCAGGAAGGCCTCCACCGATGCACGGTGTTCACTGCTGGTGTAGCAGATGCCCTGGGCCTGGCTGCCCTGGGCGAAGACATCGTGTGAAGACAGCTCGAAGCTCTGGTTCAGAATGGTCTTGGTCAATGCCAGCGCGGTGGAAGAAGCCGAGGACAGCTCGCGCGCCCAGGCCTGGGCGTCTGCCACCAAGGTCTCGGCACTGGCCTGGCGGTCCACGATGCCCAGGGCCAGGGCTTCCGGCAGCTTGACCTGGCGGCCCGTGAAGATCAGCTCCTTGGCCTTGGCCAGGCCCACACGGCGCGGCAGGAAGTACATGCCCCCGCCGTCCGGGATGATGCCGCGCAGCACATAGCTCCACGCGAAGCTGGCCCATTCGCTGGCGATCACGAAGTCGCAGGCCAGCGCCGTGTCTGCCCCCAGTCCCGAAGCCGCGCCGTTGACGGCGGCGATCACGGGCTTGGGCATGGTGTGCAGCAGGGCCTGGACATGGTGCACGCGCTGCTGGCGCTGCCAGCCGTTGAAGCCCACCTCGCCCGCGGGAGCATTCATGCGCCTTTGCATTCCGGCAATGTCGCCGCCTGCGCAAAATCCCTTGCCCGCGCCTGTCAGCACCAGGGCTTTGATGGCCTTGTCTGCTGCCACGCGCTCCAGGGCATCGATGAACTCGGTGCGCATGTCGTCACTCATGGCGTTGCGCTTGTCGGGGCGGTTCAGGGTCAGGGTCGCCACCGCATCGGCGACATTCAGTTGGATCAGTTCGTAGTTCATGGCGTGCTTTGAAAGCGATCGCAGCCAGTGCGATCAATCGGGATGGATGTTGTTTTGCCTGACGATCTGCGCCCAGCGCTTTTCCTCGGCCTGCACATAGGTGTCCAGTTCCGCCGCCGGCCCGGCATTGACCACCAGGCCTTCGTGTTCCAGCTTGCGAACAAAGTCCGGCGAACGGGCCGCCTTGCGGGCCGCAGTGTTCAGGCGCTCGATCACGGCAGCGGGCGTGGCGGCCGGCACGTACAGGCCGTACCAGCTCTCGACGCGGTAGCCCGGGACGGTGACGGCGATGGGCGGCGCATCCTTGAAGGCCGCAGACGGCTCGGCCGTGGTCACACCCAGCACGCGCAGCTTGCCGTTGTCGATGAAGGTGGATACCGCCGCCGCGGTGGCAAACATCATGTCCACCTGGCCACCCATCAGATCGGTGAGTGCCGGGCCTGCGCCACGGTAGGGCACATGGGTGATCCTGACCTTGGCCAGGTTAGCGAACAGCTCCCCGGCCAGATGCGCCGACGTCCCGGCGCCCTGCGAGGCATAGGTCAGCTTGTCGGGACTGGCCTTGGCGGCGGCCATCACGTCCGCCACCGTCTTGTACGGGCTGGCGGCGGGCACCACCAGCACGTTGGGGCCGCGGCCGATCAGGATCACCGGCGCGAAGGCCTTGTTGCTCCCGTACGGCAGCTTGGCCTGCAGCGCCGGATTGACGGCGTGCGCGAAGGAAGCCACGACCACGGAGTAGCCGTCCGGCGCGCTCTTGGCAACGTTGTCGGTGCCGATGATCGTGCCGGCACCGGGCTTGTTGTCCACGATGACGGGCTGGCCCAGGTCCTTGGCCATCTCGGCCCCCAGCGTGCGTGCGATCAGGTCGGTTCCGCCACCGGGCGCGAAGGGCACGACGAGGCGCACGGGCTTTTCCGGGAAGGCTGCAAAGACTGCGTTGCAGGCAGTCGCGAGCACGGCAATGAGCGCAATGGCCCTGGCGCAACGGCGGGCGGCGAAACGAAGCATGGTGTGTCTCCTGGTTCTATGGGCAGAGGTCCGGTCCATGCGCAAGCGTTGCGATGACGCTGGCGACGGATTGGTGAAAGCTTAGGGAAACGCGCCGCAGTTGTGATCCCCCATGTTCCAACCAGTGAAACCGCACAGCGAGCGCGCCAGGACTTGCGTTTTCATCTGCCATCCTTTCGGTGGAATACTCCACGCCATCAGGCGCCCGCGCCTGTGCAGCAAGAACCAGGCTTTCAACCGAGGATGAACCGGTCCTCCCGCAGGCGGCAGCAACATGACCCACAGGCGATCCCCCATACTCCATGACAAGCCCGGTCAGTCCCCGAGCAACCGCTCCCTGGAAAGAGGCATCGAAATACTCCGTGCGTTCAGGCCCGGGTCGGAACTGCTGGGCAACGGCGACCTGGTGGAACGCACCGGACTGTCCAAGGCCACCGTGAGCCGGCTGACGCAGACCCTGGTGGGCTGCGGCATGCTGCAGGCCGATCACCAAAGCCGCGCCTTTCGCCTGGCTCCCGCTGTCCTGAGCCTGGCGCACGCCATGCGTACCGGATCGACGGTGCTTTCGATGGCGGCCCCCCTGATGCGCACCCTCGCCGAGACACGCAGGATCAACGTGGGCCTGGCCTGTCCCGACAGGGACGAGATGGTCTATCTGGAATCGATCCGCTACAACCGCCGGATTGTGCTCAGGCATGTGGTGTCGGGTCAGCGTGTGCCCATGGAGCTGACGTCGCTGGGCCGTGCCTACCTTGCCGTGGCGCCGCCTGCCAGGCGCAAGGCACTGTTCGACAGCTTCAGGCTCAAGAGAGGCGCCCAATGGCGCGACCTGGAAAAACAGATCCAGGCGGCCATCAGGTCCGTGAAAAGCCAAGGCTTCTGCGCTGCATCGTGGCAGCCGGAAGTGGTTGCACTGGCCACGCCGCTGGTGACACCCGATGCCATCTATGTCCTGAACTGCAGCGTGTCCACGACGGAGCCTGTGCCAGCCATCGTGCAGGAGCTGCACCCGGCGTTGCTGCAGCTGGGCCGCCAGATTCAGAGCCTGCTGGAGAAACGGTGAGGTTTGCCCGCCGTTCCACGCACCTGCGGGCGGCCCGCTTTGCATAGGGAAAAAACATAGCTGATATAGGCTGCATTGCCTTATCGCAATGGCGCCCGAAACCCAGACTGGCGGCATGACAAACACCCATCTGGAGACAACCGGCGTCACTCGCCGGCTCGTGCGCTACCGCCCGCAGGCTGCGAAGGACGAGATTCAAATCGAGTATGCGGACCAGGGCGCAGGGCCGGTCGTCTGCATGCTGCCATCGCTGGCCCGTTCCGGCCGGGACTACGACGTCGTTGCCCGCCATCTGCAGGCGCAAGGGCTGCGGGTACTGCGCCCCGAGCCTCGGGGCATAGGCCAAAGCCGTGGCCCCATGCAGGGGCTGACGCTGCATGACTTCGCAGCCGACGTCGCGGCCGTCATCGACCACGAAGCCACCGGCCCTGTCGTGGTCGTGGGTCATGCCTGGGGCAGCCAGCCGGCGCGCATGCTGGCGGCCGACAGGCCGGACCTGGTGCGCGGCGTCGTCATGGCCGCCGCCTCGGCAGGCAAGCTGCCGCCGGGATCGGACGAAATGCCGTATGGCCGCCTGCGGGACGCAATCGACGGCGCGGGCGATGCACGGCTGTCCAGGGAGCAGCGCCTGGACTGCCTGCGCCGCGCCTTCTTTGCCCCGGGACATGACCCCAGCGCCTGGCTGGACGGGTGGAACGCCCAGGCCCATGAAGCGCAAGGCCATGCACGGCGCGTCACGCCCGTCGATGACTACTTCAGCGCAGGAACGACCGTTCCCATACTGGACCTTCGGGCCGAACATGACGCGGTCGTGATCCCCCATGTGATGAAGTCCTGCCTGGGCGAGCGGGTGACGGAACAGGTGATTGCCGACGCGGGCCACGCCCTGGCGCCCGAGCAGCCCCTTGCCATGGCAGACGCCATTGCGGCATTCACGCGCCGCGTGTACGCCGCCTAGGCCAGCCCTTGCCCGCAAGACACCCGGCCCCTTCGGGGATGCGCCGGACAGAAACAGTGCTCAGGAGACAAAGATGACCATCCACACGCCCGCAGCCGCCATCAGGAAAGCCTGGAAGTTCGCCATGACCTGTGCTGCCTGGGCCACCTGCACCCTGGTGGGCGCGCAAGACTATCCGGGCAAGCCGATCCGCATGGTGATTCCGTACACGCCGGGTGGCTCGATCGACACCGTGGGCCGCCTGGTGGCCGACCAACTGCAAAGGCAGCTGGGCCAGGCCATCGTGATCGAGAACGTTCCGGGGGCTTCCGGCCTGTTGGGAACCCTGCAGGTCAAGAAGGCCAAGCCTGACGGATACACGCTCATCTTCAATGCCTCCAGCCACGCCTACCTGCCGCTGGTCAGTTCCAAGAAAACCTATGACGCCGAGCGTGACTTCACGCCCGTGGGGCAAATCGGGTACGTGCCGCTGATCGTGGCGGTCACCAACGAGTTGCCCGTCAGGACCGTGGCAGAGTTCGTGCAACTGGCCAGGGCCCATCCAGGCAAGTACACCTGGGCGACTTCCGGCCTGGGTACCACCAGCCACCTGAGCGAAGAGATGCTGAACCGGGCCCTTGGCCTGCAGATGGACATCGTCGCCTACAAGGGTGCCGTTCCCCAATTGACGGACGTGATCGGCGGCCATGTCTCCGCGGCCATCTCGCCCATGCCGGGTGTCATGCCCTTCGTGCAGGCCGGCCGTCTGCGGCCCCTTGCCGTCACCAGCAAGACCCGCGTCCCGTCGCTGCCCGATGTGCCGACGCTGGCGGAGGGCACCATTGCCGGGTTCGAGCTCCTGTCCTGGTACGGAATCTGGGGCCCGGCCGGCCTGCCCGCAGACATCACCCACAGGTTGAACACCGAAATTTCAAAGGCCGTGGAGGCGCCGTCGCTGAAATCCAGGTTCGCCGAACTGTCCTTTGTCCCCGCGAAGTCCAGTCCTGCGCAGTTTCGGAAATTGATCGCTGACGACCTGAACAAGATCGGCAAGGCCGTCAGGGAAGCGGGCATCCGCATCGACTGACCTGCCGCTTCCGATCCGGAAGGCATGCCCTACACGGCGCGGGCGCCCTTGCGAAAGTCAAGCTCGCGCAGCAACTTGGCGGTTTCCGCCATCAGCCGGTTCGCGGGACGCGCCCTGGGCATGGCCAGCACGAGCTGGTTGCGTATGGCCGGCGGGCCGATGGGCGCAGACTGTATGCCAGTGCGGGCACCGGCCAGATTCAACGCACTGTCCGGAAGAATGGAGCAAGCCAGTCCCTCCTCCACCACGGACAGCGCCGTGTGCACGGCCCCCACCTCGGCCACCACGTTCAGCCGGATCTTGCGCGGCAGCAGGACGGCGTCCACGAGGCTGCGTATCGGGTTATGGGTGCCCGGCAGCACCAGCGGAAAGTCCGCCAGGGCCGAAAGGCCGATGCGCGACGGCAACCGGTAGCCCTTGGGAGCCACCAGCAGCATGGACTCGCGCATCAGGGGTTCGTAGGACAGCAGGGGCGTCGGAGCAGGGTCGAACATCAGACCCAGGTCGATGCGGCCCGCAATCATTCCCTCACGCAAGGACAGGCTCAGCCCCTCCACCACCGAAAGCAGTGCATGCGGCAGCCGGCGCCGGAACTCCCGTATCAGCGGCACGGCCAGGCTTGCCGCCACCCGGTGGGGCAGGCCCACGACCACGCTGCCGACGGGCTCGGCATGCATTTCCTTGAGATCGGACAGCGCCTGGCTGGCCGAGTTGAGCATCGTGCGTGCATGCGACAGCAGTGTCTCCCCGGCCGCGGTTGCTGCCACGCCGCGCCCTGTCCTGTCCAGCAGCCGCTGCCCCAGCTCCTCTTCCAGCAGTGCGATCTGGCGGCTCACGCTCGGCTGCGCCAAATTCAGCGCCACGGCCGCGCGGCTGATGCTGCCGTGCTCCACCACGGCGACGAAGTACTCCAGTTGGCGCAGATCCATAGGTATTCAACATAGCTGGTATAGGCGCCATCCAGTTTAACTTTGCAGGCATCGATCGCAAACTGGCCTGCATCGCCGCTTGCCACAGCGGCTCCACCGTGTCACATGAGGAAAGCCAATGAGCAGGTTCAAGTCCAGGATAGCCATCGTTACGGGGGCCGGATGCGTGGCAGCAGGCTGGGGCAACGGCAGGGCCATGGCCGTGCGCCTGGCGGAGGAAGGCGCGAAGGTGCTGGCGGTGGACCGTGACCAGGCGCGGCTTGACGAAACGCTGTCCCTGGCCGGCGAGGCGGCAGCGTCCATCACGACCTACATCTGCGATGTCACCGACTCGTCCAGCGTCAGGGCCATGGTCCAGGCCTGCCTGCAGGCCTGGGGCGTCCCGGACATCCTGATCAACAACGTGGGCGGCTCCGCAGCCGGCGGCCCCATTCAGCTGAGCGAGCAGGACTGGGACAGCCAGATCGACATCAACCTCAAGAGCGTCTTTCTGACCTGCAAGCATGTGCTCCCGCACATGGTCGAACGCGGCAGCGGCGCCATCGTCAACGTGGCGTCCACCTCGGGCCTGCGCTGGACCGGCAGCGCGCAGGTCGCCTATGCGGCCAGCAAGGCCGGCGTGATCCACCTGTCCCGCGTGGTGGCCGTGCAGCATGCGCCTGACGGCATTCGCGTGAACACGGTGGTGCCGGGCCAGCTGCACACCCCCATGGTGGAAGCGCGGCTGGCCAGGCAGCGCACAGGCGGCGATGTGGAGACGCTGCTGGCCTCGCGGGTCAGGCGCATCCCGCTGGGCTTCATGGGCGATGGCCGCGATACCGCCAGTGCCGCCCTGTACCTGGCCAGCGACGAGGCCCGCTTCGTGACGGGAACCGAGCTTGTCGTGGACGGCGGCATGACCGCACGCTGCGACTGAAATTGCACTGCGACTGGACTTGCACTGCGACTGGACTTGCACTGCGACTGACCTGGCGCTGCGACCGACGGGCCGATCGCCGCGGCCAGCCGCCATGGACATCGCATGGGCCCTGGGGCGAAGGCCGTGCTATGTCCCGCGCCAATGGGCATGCCGCACGCCCAGCTTCAGCTGCTGGATGCGCCGGTGGATGGTGGAGCGGCTGACGCCGAGCTGGCGCGCCGCCTCGGAGACATTGCCCTGGCATTGCGCAAGCAGCTGTTCCAGCGCCTGTGCGGCGGGCTCGCCGGCATTGCCAGCCAAGGCGGTGCGCGCTGGTGCGCGGTGCAGCGCATCGTGCAGATGGTCAGGCAGGTGGTCGGGCTCGATGGTGCCGTCGCCATCGTGGCCGCACAGGGCTGCGGCGTAGCGCAGCGCGTTGTGCAGCTCGCGCAGGTTGCCGGGCCAGGCGTGCGCGGCCAGCACGGCGCGGGCTGCGTCGCCCAGGTGCAGGTGGCTGCCCAGGGTGGCCAGCATCTGGTCGGCAATGGTCTGCAGGTCGCTGCGCTGGCGCAGCGCAGGCAGGCGAAGCTCGGCCGCGTTGAGGCGGTACAGCAGGTCTTCCCGGAAGCTGCCACGCCGCACCAGCTCGGCCAGCGGCTGGTGCGAGGCCGAGATGAAGCGCACCGCCACCGCCCGTGGCACGCGCGCCCCCAAGGGAGTGATTTCGGATTCGGACAGCACCCGCAGCAGCTTGGCCTGCAGGGCCAGGGGCATGTCGCCGATCTCGTCAAGGAACAGCGTGCCCTCGTGTGCCGCAGCAATCAGCCCTTCGCGGCCCTTGCTGGCGCCGCCGGTCCAGGTGCCGGGCAGGTAGCCGAACAGCTCGCTCTCCAACAGTGCCTCGGGAATGGCTGCGCAGTTGATGGCAATGAAGGCGCCGCTGCGGCCGCTGGATGCATGCAGCGCGCGGGCCAGGTATTCCTTGCCCGCGCCGGTCTCTCCCTGCACCAGCACGGGCAGCTCTTGCGGTGCGAGCCGCGCGGCCTTGCGCAGCAGCGTCTGCAGTGCGGCATCACCCGTGTCCAGCGCCTGCAGCGCAGCAGGCAGCGGGGGCTGCGCCGGCCTTGCCTGCGCTTGCAGGCGGCGTGTCCGGCGCTGCGGCTCCATGGCATGGGCGAAGAGGATGCTGCCGTCGCGGGCGCGGATGATGCGCTCCTGCGCCGGGCGATTGCGGCGCAGCTCGGACAGGTGGCGCAGGTCCACGTCGAAGAAGCGCTCCAGCGGCTGGCCGATGAGGCTCTTGCGCTGGCGCCAGTCCAGTTGCGCGGCCGCTGCCAACAGCCGCGCGCCCGCGTGGGTCATGGCGCGGATGCGGCCACGTGCATCGACGCTGATGGAGGCGTCGGGATCGACGTCGAGGAAATCGGGCGACTGGGCCAGGCGCACCACCCAGTCCTGGCCGGACTGCGCCATCAGGTTGGCCTGCTCCACGCGCCGCGCCGCGGCCATGACGAGGTTGAGCGCCAGGTTCTGGCTGGCCCGCTCGGCAGGTGAGCGCAGCAGCGACAGGTCCAGCACCGCCGCGAGTTCGCCGCGCATGTCGTAGATGGGCGCGGCCGTGCAGGACAGGCCGGTGTGGGTGAAGTCGAAATGGTCGCTCTGGTGCACCGTCAGCGCCTCGCCCGTCTCAAGGCAGGCACCCACGGCCGAGGTGCCCGAGTGGTCCTCGCGCCATTGCGCGCCCAGATACAGGCCCGCGCGGCGCAGGTCGCCCTTGTCGGCCTCATGCCCCAAAAAGTCCACGGCCACGCCATGCCGGTCCGCCAGCAGCAGCACGTAGTCCAGGCCCTTGAGCTGCTGGTACAGCCGCTCCAGCGCATGGCGGGCGATGTGGATCAGCGGCTCGGACTCCTCGCGGTGCGCGCGCAGCTGGCCTTCGGTGACGATGTGGGCTTCGCTGGTATGCGCCGGGTCGAGCCGGTGGGAGTCGATGCAGCGGCGCCAGCTGCGCAGCACGGCGCGGTCGCGCTCCTGCCCGCGGTGGGAGTAGCCCAGGCCGAAGGCTTCGATTTCCTGGATGTGCGAGGCGTAGGACTGCAGGGGCATGGCGTGGAGTCGATGCGGGCTTTGAACGTGCCGCAGACGATTCTGTGCCCTGTGCGGCGCAGCGCCAATCAAGACTTACCCACTGCCCCTGCTGCGCTGCAGCACGCCTGGTGCGACAGGTGTCGCAGGGCTGCCCCACCTGTGGCGGGCGGCAATGCCGGGCAGTGGGTTGCAAGGCGCAGGGTTTGTACCGGAGGCGCGCAGGCAACCCCTTGATTTGCCTGGCGCATCCTGCCGCCGGGCCTGCCTGGCATGGTGATTGCGTAAGAGCGCCTGCCCGAAGAAAAACCAGCGGGCATGACCGCATCAAGGAGACAACCATGACCGATACGACGCCCAACGCCCGCGCCAAGGCGATGCTTGACCAACTCAACCATGCCCTGGGAGACCGCGACTTCGCGGCCGCCAGCCGCCTGTTCGCCGACGAATGCTACTGGCGCGACCTGGTGCTGCTGACCTGGAACATCAAGACCATGGAAGGGCGCAGCCAGATCGCCGACATGCTGGCTGCGCAGCTGGACGCCGCGGCGCCCGTGCGCTTTTCGCTGGACGAGCGCGAGTCGGTGGAGGAGGCCGATGGCGTGGTGTCCGCCTGGATCGTGATCGACACGCGCCATGCGCGCGGCGGCGGCCATGTCCGCATCAGGGACGGGCGCATCTGGACGCTGCTGACGGCCGCCCAGGAGCTCAAGGGGCATGAGGAACCCATGGGCACGCGCCGCCCGATGGGGGCCGAGCACGGCATCCGGCGTGGCCGCCAGACCTGGCTGGAGCGCCGCCAGCAGGAGGCCCAGGAACTGGGCCGCGACAGGCAGCCTTTCGTGCTCGTCATCGGCGGCGGCCAGGGCGGCATTGCGCTGGGCGCGCGGCTGCGCCAGCTGGGGGTATCGCACATCGTCATCGACCGCCAGGCGCGCCCCGGCGACCAGTGGCGCAACCGCTATAAATCGCTGTGCCTGCACGACCCGGTCTGGTACGACCACCTGCCGTACATGCCTTTCCCGGACAACTGGCCCGTGTTCGCGCCCAAGGACAAGATCGGCGACTGGCTGGAGATGTACACCAAGGTGATGGAGGTCAACTACTGGCCGTCCACCAACTGCCTGAACGCCCGCTTCGATGAGGACCGGCAGGAATGGGAAGTCACCGTGGAGCGCAATGGCGAGACGCAGGTGCTGCGCCCCAGGCATGTGGTGTTCGCCACCGGCATGTCGGGCAAGGCGAATGTGCCCAAGATCAAGGGCCAGGACATCTTCAAGGGCGAGCAGCAGCACTCGTCCCAGCACCATGGCCCGGACGCCTACGCGGGCAAGAAGGTGGTGGTGATCGGCGCCAATAATTCCGCCCACGACATCTGCGCGGCTCTGTGGGAGCACGGCGCCGATGTGACCATGGTGCAGCGCTCGTCCACGCATATCGTGCGCTCCGATTCGCTGATGGACATCGGCCTGGGCGACCTGTACTCGGAGCGCGCCGTGGCCAGCGGCGTGACGACCAGGAAGGCGGACCTGATCTTTGCCTCGCTGCCCTACCGCATCATGGCCGACTTCCAGGTGCCGGTGTACAACCGCATCCGCGAGCGCGACGCTCAGTTCTACCGCCAGCTGGAGGCGACCGGCTTCATGCTGGACTTCGGGGATGACGACTCGGGCCTTTTCATGAAGTACCTGCGCCGCGCCTCGGGCTACTACATCGACGTGGGGGCCTGCGATCTGGTGATCGACGGCAGCATCAAGCTGCAGGCGGGCAAGCAGATCAGCCACCTGTCGGAAAACGCGGTGGTGCTGGCCGATGGCACCGAGCTGCCGGCGGACCT
This sequence comes from Delftia sp. 11MD, assembly GCF_050907895.1. Taxonomy (NCBI): domain Bacteria; kingdom Pseudomonadati; phylum Pseudomonadota; class Betaproteobacteria; order Burkholderiales; family Comamonadaceae; genus Delftia; species Delftia sp. 11MD. The sequence continues at coordinate 5,320,455 of NZ_CP194333.1, forward strand.
GGTGGTCTACGCGACCGGCTATGGCTCCATGAACGGCTGGGTGGCCGACCTGATCAGCCAGGAGGTGGCGGACAAGGTAGGCAAGGTCTGGGGCCTGGGCTCGGACACCACCAAGGACCCGGGACCGTGGGAGGGCGAGCAGCGCAACATGTGGAAGCCCACGCAGCAAGAGGCGCTGTGGTTCCACGGCGGCAACCTGCACCAGTCGCGCCACTACTCGCTGTACCTGGCGCTGCAGCTCAAGGCGCGGCAGGAAGGCCTGCCGGTGCGTGTCTATGACCTGCAGCAAGTTCATCACCTGCGGTAAGGCCGAATAATCGCCATGGGGCGGCTGTGCCGCCCGCCAACCCAGCCTTGCAAAACAGAAAGTTCAATCATGAAAGCAGCACGTTTCCACGACCGGGGCGACATCCGCATCGAGGACATCCCCGAACCCGTGGTGGAGCCCGGCACCGTGGGCATCGAAGTGGCCTGGTGCGGCATCTGCGGCACGGATCTGCATGAGTTCATGGAAGGGCCGATCTTCATCCCGCCCTGCGGCCACCCGCATCCCATCTCGGGCGAGTCCGCACCCATCACCATGGGGCATGAGTTCTCGGGCGTGGTGTACGCCGTGGGCGCAGGGGTGGACGATATCCAGGTCGGCCAGCATGTGGTGGTGGAGCCCTACATCGTGGCCGACGATGTGCCCACGGGGCCGGGCGACAACTACCACCTGTCCAAGGACATGAACTTCATCGGCCTGGGCGGGCGCGGTGGCGGGCTGTCCGAGCGGATTGCCGTCAAGCGCCGCTGGGTGCATCCCATCTCCGATGCCATTCCACTGGACCAGGCCGCGCTGATCGAGCCGCTGTCCGTGGGCCACCATGCCTACACCCGCAGCGGAGCGAAGGCCGGCGATGTGGCACTGGTGGGCGGCGCCGGCCCCATCGGCCTGCTGCTGTCGGCCATCCTCAAGGCCAAGGGCCTGACCGTCGTCATCACCGAGCTCAGTGCCAAGCGCAAGCAAAAGGCGCGTGAATCGGGCGTGGCCGATCACATCCTGGACCCCTCCGAGGTGGACGTGGTGGCCGAGGTGATGAAGCTCACCGGCGGCAAGGGCGTGGATGTGTCGTTCGAATGCACCAGCGTGAACAAGGTGCTGGACACGCTGGTGGCCGCGACGAAGGCCACGGGCGTGGTGGTGATCGTGTCCATCTGGAGCCATCCGGCCACCATCAACGTGCACAGCGTGGTCATGAAGGAGCTGGACGTGCGCGGCACCATCGCCTACTGCAACGACCACCAGGAAACCATCAAGCTGGTCGAGGAGGGCAAGATCAACCTCGAGCCCTTCATCACCCAGCGCATCCAGCTCGATGACCTGGTGGCCCAGGGCTTTGACACGCTGATCCACAACAACGAGTCGGCGGTGAAGATCATCGTGCAGCCACGGTTCAAATAGCCGCTGGGCACCGCGACTGCACGAACCTGGATCTTTCGTGCCGGTCGCCGGCGGAGCCGGGCGCAAAGGGGTCAAAACCCGGCGGGGGCCGACACATGTGTCGAGTCTCTTCGAGGCTTGAACCTTGAATCAAGGTAGATCAACCACTTGGCTTACCTCGAGCAGCATAGTTTTGAACTCCCGGATCGCTCAGTTTTGAACTTCACCAGAAGTTTTTCACTAAGTTTTGAATTCTTCCTTCACCGAATACTGACGTCAGTCTTTTCGTTCTCGTCGATAGCGCTTGGCTTTACCTGGTAGTGGTGCGGCAGCTCTACGCTCGCAAGTCATGGCGCAGAGCGCAGCCGGCGGCATGTATGTATGCGAGCCCGAAGACATAGAAACGTTGCCATTGACATTGCAGCAATGTTGCAGGATGATTTCCAAACAATTTCGGAGGGCATCCATGACACGCGACATCGCCGTTGGAAAATACATCGCCACCCTGCGCGAGCAGGCGAGACTGAAGCAAGCCGAACTCGCACGCAAGCTCACCTGGAGCCCCGCCGTACTGTCCCGCGTCGAGAGCGGTGAGCGCACGCTCGGCGGCGACGAGCTGGCTACGATCCTCAACGGCATCGGCACTCCCGAAGCTCTCAAACTACAGGAAATGCTCGCCCGTGAATGGAAGATCCTTTCTGAACCTCCGCTCGGCGACCCGGATGCCGACCTCCTATGGAGCGCTGAGCAGACGGCCCAACAGGTTCATGACCTGGCCGAGCGGCCGGACGTCAAGCAGTTCTTCGAGCGCCGCCTGGTACGTTATCAGGACGAGCTGAAAACAGCCGCCGCGCGCGTGGCCGACAAACGCTTCCGCGCCGCCTTCATCGGCACCATCGCCGTCGGCAAGTCGACAGCAATCTGCAGTGCGCAGGGCCTCGAGATTTCGACGGGAAAGGGCTTGCCAAAAGCGGTGCTTGAGACCGGCACCGGGCGCATCACGCTTTGCGAGGTTCACGTCCGGCAGGGTCCAGGCTACGGCCTGATGGTCGAGCCCTGCAGCGATGACGAAATCCGCCGCCACGTTTCTGACTTTGCGAGTTTCCTGCTCCGACCGACGCAACCGGTGCCGCAGGATGACGACGAAAGTGAATCCGCTTCACCTGGCGTGTCCGGCGAGATTGAGCGCGCCATCCGCAATATGGCAGGCCTGCGCCGCCGCCGAGCGGAGCGGAAGCAGGACGGCACGGTCGTGCCCGCCAGCGACGAAGCCCGGGCGCTGGCAGCAACGCTGACAGACTCGAAGGCGCTCGCGGTCGAAATCCTCTCGCGCATGGAGCTGCACCGGCGCGCAGAGCGCGATATGTGGCACAGCGCCGACAGCGGCACAAACCCGCTGGAGTGGCTACAGGACGCGTTCGAGCGCATCAACAACGGCCGCCACTCGGATTTCACGCTGCCCCGGCGCATTGAACTATTCGTACCGCAGACCATCCTGCAGGAGAGTGAGGTCGATCTCACTCTGATCGACACGCGCGGCATCGATGAGTTGGCGGAGCGTCGCGACCTTGAGCAGCACTTTGACGACCCGCATACAGTCGTCGTGCTGTGCAGCCGGTTCGATGAAACCCCAGCTCTGCCGGTCCGGCAGCTGCTGACGCGCGCTAGGGAGGCCGGGGTACGCACCCTGGAGAGCCACGCAGCGATCCTGGCGCTGCCGCGGCCGGGCGAGGCGACGATGGTCAAGGAAAACGGCGTCTTGGTCCAGGACGCGGCGGAAGGTCGCGAGGTCAAGGGCTTCGAGGCTGCAGATCGTCTCCAGCAACTCGGCGTTGGCACAATACCGATCGAGTTCTTCAACGCATCGGAGGATGACCCGGAGGATCTACGCAGCTTCGTCTGCAGGCGTATCCGCGTAGTCCGGCAGTGGCAGCGCGACGCCTTGGAGGAGATCATTTCGGGAGCGCAGGCGCTGCTAGAAAACCATGAACGGGCCCAGGCCCGCGAGGCGATGCAGGCCGCAGCGCGCAGACTGCAAACTTGGCTCGAAAACAATGCCGCGCTGCCCAAGAGCACAACGCGGCACGTGCATGACAGCCTCGTCAAGGCGGTCGAGGCCGCCCATCCGCGGACGGTCTACGCTGCCATCGTGCGCGACGGGGATTGGTTGAACCTGCACTACGGGCATCAATTGAGTCACGGCGCACGCCGGCTCGCCGCAATTCTCACAGAGCCGAAGCTAAACGAGTTTCGGGCGATTGCGAACAACCTGCTCCAGGACGATCAGTTCGCCGACGCACACGGCCTCGTGCATCAGACCATCAGGTCCGTGGAGGCCGGCTTTGACGCAGTGATCCGCAAGGCCCAACTGGTCGGCGAAAGTGTGCACGCCGACGAGATGCGAGGGGACTCCGACTTCTGGCGCGATTGCAGCAGCCAGTGGGGTCTGGGGAAAGGCTATCGGGAGCGAATCAATGTGCGCAATCATGACTGGTTTTGCGTCAAGCACGATGGCGAGGCGGATGCGCGAGTGCTGGCCGCGGTTACAGAGGCCTGGGACGACGCGATGGCATCGGTGCGCCATCTGCTGATCCAAGGCTGAACCCGGGCGGCCGTTGCCGTTCGCCTAGTTGGCAGCAGTCCCTCGCGCCAAACAAATCTTCAGTCCGCACTGTAATCCGCAGCAGTCGTTGAAGCCTTAGGCTGAGTGTCCGAAATCAGTTCTGGGGCCGCCGGTAGCGGCTTTGGGGCGAAAGACTGCTGACGGCGGTGGATTCAACCGGTCAACGCAACACACTCATCAAACATTTCAGCAGGTGTGCTGAACCCCAGTGTCTTCCTGGGACGTTGGTTCAATTGCCTTGCAATCGCATCCAGTCCTTCCTGCGAGTAGCCTGACAGATCAAGCCCTTTGGGGAGGTACTGCCTGAGCAACCCGTTCGTGTTCTCGTTGGTACCCCGCTGCCATGGATGGTGCGGGTCACAGAAGTAGACCTGGATGTCGGTCGCCAACGTGAAGCGCTTGTGCCCTGCCATTTCCGAGCCGCGATCCCAAGTCAAGGAGCGGTAGAGCTCATGCGGCAGGCTCCTGGCATGCCTGGCCAGGGCCGCAGCCACGGTGTACGAGTCTTTGTCCACCAGCTTGATCAGCATCACATAACGCGTGTGTCGCTCCACCAAGGTCGCGATCTGGCTATGGGCATCGCCGAACAGCAAGTCTCCCTCCCAATGCCCCGGCACGGCTCGGTCCTCAATGCAGGCTGGGCGTTCAGCGATGGGAACGGCATCGACGATTCGGCCATGAATGCTGGTCTTCTGCGTGTAGTGCCGTGAACGACGCATGCCTCTGGTGCGCCGCAGATGCTCGAGAAGTTCCTTCTTCAAGGCACCCCGCGTCTGGACAAAGAGCGTGCGATAGATGGCTTCATGCGACAGCTGCAAGTCCCTTTCCCCCGGGTAAGTCTGTTTAAGCCATCCTGCGATCTGTTCCGGCGACCATTGATGCTGCAGTTTGCCCGCTACGATCTGTGCCAGGGCTGGATTGCTCGCCAGCTTGCAAGGCTTGTGGCGGTGTGCACGCTCCCAGGCAGCTTCGTCGGCCCGAGCAGCCCTGTAGCAAGTCTTGCCACCGTTGCGGTGAAGCTCACGGCTGACGGTGGATGCGGCTCGACCCAAGCGTGCAGCCACGCAGTGAATGGATTCGCCCACTGCCAGAGCTCGCGAGATCTCCTCGCGCTGAGTGAGGGTCAGTGCCAATCGGGACCGATGGCGCGCTGGCGAGCGGATTCCGCCGGTTGCGGCCAGGATGTTCTGAATGGAGGTATGTGGTCGATCGAACAGCTTGCCGATCTGGTGCAGGGTATCGCCCTTGCTCCAGCGATCCCACATCATCGCTTTCTGTACTTCGGTGTAGTAGATCCGAGGTCTTTGCTGCATGGCCAGCACTCCTTGCGCCAGGTGCAGTCATTGTGTTGCATCGACCGGTTGAATTCGCAGCCAGGAGCGGCCGATTGATTCCACCGCTAACTGGTCATCCAGGCGGCGGCTTCACGACGGGAAGCGGACACTGAGGGGCTAATGCACGCCTGGACGGTACCTGTGGTCATCATGCATAGCCACGCGTCGATCCGGACGTTATGATCGATCATGCGATATTGCGCCTGCGTTCGCAGCATGGGCATCATTCATTAAAATTGCTGTACAACGATATAACAAATATGGGCCATCTAGACGCAGTTTCGGCAGACAAAACCTCACTCGGCTTTGAATTCCAGGATCTAGTGTTTATCGAAAAACTCCTGGAACTCAAGCCTGGCGAATCACTGGGGCTCGAAGTCTTAGATGACATCCACCTCGAGACGATATCCAGCAAGTTCCTCCTGTATCAGGTCAAGCATAGCCTGTCCGGAGGCAACATCACTGATCGTGACTGCGACCTGTGGAAAACGCTCGCCAACTGGCTTAAAGCGTTACCCGAACTGCCGCAGCACGGCGAGGTCGGTTTTCGAATATATACGAATAAGGCGTTGAACAGCCAGACACTTATCAGTCTGCTCAAGGCACCCAAAAAAGACATCGAAGCGATCATCACGCATATTCGTGAGACACACCATGACATCGCTGCTACAGACGCGCAGAAAGCCCCCGAGGCATCTCCCAATCCAATCGCGGGCTACGCCAGGGCACTGGCGCAAGCATCCGATGTCGACCTGTGCTTTCTTTTCGAACGCTTCGAGTTCCATGCGGACAACAGCGGGATCCTCGCACGAATCGACTCGCTCCTGACCTACCTCTCAGTGCCGGATAGCCGGCTCCTAGCGACCCGCCAAGCCTTGATCGGGGCTTTCAAGGAGTACAAGTTCAAGACCATCTGTGCCAACGAGAAGGTTAGCATTTCCTTCGATGATTTCCGAAAACGGATGGGATTCAGGCTGATTCTGACGGCCGCGAGGACTGACGAAGCAAATTTTGAGGAGTTTGTGGATCGCCATTATTCTTATCGCCGTCCGCAAGAACTGTCCTTCTTGAACAGTAAGTTCCAGGCGCAGCTTGCCGCGCTCAATATCGCATCCGAAGAAATCATCGATCGCGGCATTGAGATGAAGGTCGCCGAAGACTTCATCGAGGAACTGTGCGACCGCGGACTTTTTGGGCAAGTTGAAAATCTTCGGCTGGAAAACAGCGCGCACGGTATCTGGACAGAGATCCATCGGGATACTCACCGCGATGCGCATGCCGACGAGGCAGCACACCGCCAAGCGGCTTATGCCTGCTACAAGCAAACCATCAAGGAGTCGCTGACTGCCAATAAAAATTCGCTGCCGATCGCCATGAGCCGTGGCAAGTTCATTAGCCTGTCGGATCAGCCGAGAATCGGCTGGACGAAGGACTGGGAGGCGAAATTCAAATCATGAGTACCCTGTCCACCAACGAATTGCTCGGTGCAGTTGCACTGCAGACAGCTCTGCAGTACGCACCAGACAGGCGACTCCCGCTCTCCAAAGCGTTCCTCGTCTTGCCTCTCCTGTTCGACCGCAGCATTCGCAAAATACTCAAGGATCAGCGCAGCGCCATCGTGAGTTGCAAGGATCTAATCCTGTCGCACCCCGAAGCTTTCACCACCGTCAGCGCACGCTTCAGCGATCTGTCTCTGACCTCACTCAACACTATATTGCTTGCCTGCGAGATGGGCATGACCCAGCTGGTTAACAGTGAAATTGTGCTTGAGAAAGTCTTTTTCGACGATAACAAGCCGGCACGCGTCGGCAAGACTGCCAGTGACATCATGGGCGCCGGTCCGCACCTGGCCACACTATTGCGGGAGCCAGCCGTTGATCTGTATCAAACCTTTCGGATAGCGCTGTGAGCAACATTCAGATATCGAACATTCTCCTTTGGCAGAAAGACCAGCAGTTCAGAAATCTGGAATTTCGACACAACCACGTCAACGTAATTACCGGTGATGCGGGCAAGGGAAAATCGTCCATCCTGTTCATCATCGATTATTGCCTGCTGGCCAGTGAAACCAAGGGTATATCCAAGACCAATATCGATTCCAAGGTCGACTGGTATGGCATCAGGCTTACCATCGACGGCAAGGAACTGGTCATCGCCCGCCCTTCGGAGGCGCAACAGGACAGAGATCGCGCCTACTTCAGTGAGGATGGAATCATCCCAGAGCGGCCGACACCGAATATCCGTATCGATAACCTCAAGCGGGTCCTCAACAAGGCTTTCGGGATCGATCCCGAGTTGAAGGTTCCTTACGGCGGCAAGTTCATACAGGCTGGTCAGAAGGTCTCGTTTCGCAACTTCCTGGCGCATTGTTATCAGGATCAGACGACCATCATCGCCCCAGATTATCTGTACATTCGTCCAAGTGATGGCCGATACCAGGAAGGGATCGAACGGACTTTTCGCATGGCCATCGGTGCAGAGAACGTCAAGACAGCGCTCGCGCGCAGTCAACTGGCTGACCTCGAACGCAAGAAGGCCGCGCAAGCGAGAAAGCAGGGGATTTATGACAAGGCGGTCCACGCGTTCTCCGACGAGCTTGAGCAGCTCGGCCGGGAAGCCATGTCTTTTGGCCTAGTCGACAACTTCCCGGATACGCCTACGGAACAGATCAATGCACTCCGGCTAGCGCTCGACATGGCCGATATCTTGCCAGCACAACTCTATGAAGAAGATCGAATTGAGGCCGAGATTTTTGAGCTACGCACGAAGAACCGCCGGTTGGTGGCTTTCGTCGAAAACGGAGACCACCATAAAGGTGCGCTCCGGAACATGGCCGATGCGCTTAAACCGGCCAGCATATTCGACGCCGATTTAGAGCAGGTGTTTCCGTCGTTCCTGGCCCATCAGGTGGTTTCGCGCCTTCAGAGGGAACTGAACGATATTCAGCGAACTATCCGCAGCCGCGACACCTTCCCCTTTCTCAAGGAGGTGCAAACGCTGATCGATGATAACGAAAGGCGCATCGTCGATCTACGTGCTAGACAGGCGGAATTACAGCAAAGTCAGGCGATGCGCCGGAGTCCGCAGACCTACCATCGGTATCTTGGCCGGCTCGAGTCGAAGCTTGAGCTCTACGCCAGACGCGACGACTTGCGCCAACCAGTTATCAACGACGACCTCGATGCGCCGATCCGAGAACTGCAGGAAGCAGTCGACGCTAACCTGCAGAAGACTGCCCACACCAAGGAAGAACTCAACCGACGCATCAACGCACGTTTGACGCGGCTGAAACTCAAGGGTTACGAGGGCTTTTTCGCGCATCTTGCCGAGCGGGAACGCCTGATCACCCTGTACTCCCCGGATCTCTCGCAGACAGAGAAAATGCCGGACATTGGCAGTGCGTCGAACTACCTCTACCTACATGTCGCCTATTTTCTTGCACTGCACGAGATCGCCAAGCTTCAGCGCGTACCCTGGATGCCATCGTTCTTGGTGCTGGACCAACCCAGTACGCCGTATTGGACCGACGGAAAGCCGACCGACGATATCGTCAGCCTTGACGTCGTGCTAAGCGAACTCAACGGCTTCGTCAAGGAAATGGACGCGCATGGAGGCTTTCAAATCATCGTGCTGGAACATATCGAAGAGACTCATTGGACAGGCCTGGGGTTGGAACGATTCCACCTAGTTGATCGTGAACTGCGCGAGGATTATGGATTGATCCTACGCAGACCCGCCTCTCCAGCGAAGGAATAGTTGTCTTGGTCAAGCCGGTGAGCGGCACCAAACCGCTCACTACGAATACGACCGACCTCTTCGTGGCGCAACATCCCGAAGCGAGCTGAACATGGTTAGTCGCGCGCTCAACTAAGAGTGGCTAACACCACTGCCCCAGAGGGTCCGTCAGAGTGGTTATGCTCAATGCCCTCATAGCACGACGACCGGTAAGCAAAGAACTGAACCGCCCCGGTTTTCGCAGATGCTCAACACTCTGAGAGGATTGAGCCACGAGCAAATCGAACAAGTTCTCGCCCGAGGTCCGTGAGCGTCCGGGGAGGATGGTTCGGGAGCACCGTGGGGAATACCCGTCGCTGTGAGCGACCATCGAGTCCATCGCTCTCAAGATTGGCTGCGTGCCGCAGACCCTGAACGAATGGGTCAAGCGCGCCGAGGTCGATGCCGGCGCGCGTGAAGGCATCACGACCGGCGAGACGCAGCGGATGAGGGAACTGGAGCGTGAGAACAAGGAACTACGCGGGGCCAACGAGATATTGAACGTTTTTCGCCCAGGCGGAGCTCGACTGGCAAGCCCCCTACGCCGACTGAAGTCGTAAAGGCTTTCATCGACCAGCACCGCCACGCCTTCGGGGTCAAGCCGCTCTGCAAGGTTCTGCAGGTTGCTCCGTCGGCATATCGGCGGCATGCCGCGCTGCTGCGCGAGCCCCACAGGCGCTGTGCCCGAGCCAAACGCGAAGAACTACTGCTGATGCCGCAAATTCAGCGCGTCTGGCGGGCCAACATGCAGGTCTAAGGTGCCGATAAGGTGTGGCGACAGATGGCACGCGAAGGCGTCGTCGTGGCCCGCTGCACAGTCGAGCGGTTGATGCGCAGCATGGGACTGCGCGGCGTGACGCGCGGCAAGGTCGTGCGTACCACCATCGGCGATGCCAAGGCCCCATGCCCACTGGGCCGGATGAACCGGCAGTTTCTTGTCGAGCGGCCCAACCAGCTATGGGTCAGCGACTTCACGTACGTCTCTACTTGGCAGGGCTGGTTGTCCACGAAGCACTGCTGAAATTGGCGGCAGCGATCATCTGCACACGCTTCGTGGATCGGTGGTGTTAGCCAGTCTTAATGGAAGGACAAGGTGCCCGTGCCACGCCGCTCAATGTGCCCCGCCTACTTCTTTTGAATTGCACGTTGTGTCAGTGCCGAACCCGCAGCAGTCTTTGTCGACTTGCTTGATCCCGCGCTACGCAACGCGGCAGATGCGGCAGTCGCTGCCTTTGTGGATGTGACCTTTGGTGGTGCTTTGTGCTGAGACAAGGCAGATCCGGCAGCGGATTTCGCAGATTTACTTGAATCGCTGCTTCGTAGCACTTTGGAAGCGGCCGTAGCGGCACGCTTGCCGGTGACTTCGGGCCTAATTGCCATGTTCCACTCCTACGGAAGATTGATTTGACTTCTTCACCATTTCGACTGGAGATGTGTCATTGAACACCAGGAATGCGACCACGGTGAGGATGGCTGCAAACAATAGTGCGCTAGTAAGACCGCCCGCCACGTTTACTCCGAACTGCGGCCAGAACTGCTTCAGCTCTTTGATCTCGCCGACCACGATTCCGTTTTCGATTTCTTTCCGATACTCCGCATCTAACTCGGCGGAAACCTGTTCTGAGTATGCAAGCAAGGCATTCTCTGCAGTACCCTTTGCACGCAACAGGGCGCCCGGTGGTTGCTGCTCGTACCAGCCATGAACCTGATCCGCAGTCGGCAGAGCGCCGTGGCTCTTCTCGTAGTGTCGCATCCATTCAACGCGCTGCTCTTCAACGACAGCAAAAGCTACGAGACCCAAAAGCCAACTCTCATTTGATTCTTCGACGAGTTCGCGATAAGTGTCTTGCGCGCCTGCATATTTGGTCATCTTGCATCCACCTCCTGTTTGCGGTGTCGCCGATCTGATCTCGAGTACCTAACGCTTGAGTGAAGCCGCTTCAACGACGAGCCTCAAGATTTGCCCTCAAGGCATCAAGCGCAGCCACCTGGTGGGCTGGCATTGCTGCGCTGTTATACAACAAATTCGTATCTAGGTAACCCACTACATTCTCGACCTGGTCATCCGGAATGCCTGATGAGCAAACTTCCGAGAGGGCTGAATCGATGATCCTTGCATCGTCTGCCGTGATTGAGCCGCCATCTTTTGAGGCGAAGAGAATGCTTAGGCCAGTCATGAATTTATCCTGCGGCATAACGGATTATGGATCGCAAAAAACGCAGATCATATCTGATGCTTGCGATCTAAATCGGCACTTAAAAGAAGCAGCAAGGGGCTTGTAGCCTGGCCTTGTTGCAGGTGTGCTGAATGAAAATACAGTACCAAACGCAGCCATAAAACCCACCGCATCTCCTATGTTACGCACCACGTAGTTGTTGAATAAGATCTGCGAGCGAATTCGTAACAAGCACTATAGCCTACGCACGGAGCAGGTCTATGGTAACAGCGCGGCAATCCCATGTTGACCGTCGCAGGCAACACAGGCATTGATCAGGCGGCGCCCTCAGCCTGCCAGCGATACAGCAGCAATTCTTCGGTCCGGCTGGCACGTGTGTGGGCAGGCGCGTGAGCACGTCCTTCAGGTAGAGGCATAGGGGCCATGCCCGTTCAACCCCGCTCCCGCTCCGCAGAAGAACGCCTTCGTAGCGGCAGAGTCTAGGGGCTGGGTTTGGTGTGCATCGCTCCATCGGCAACCAAGCTCGAGAGCTCGCCGTCCTGATGAAGCTCCCGCAACACAGCAATGAGGTCTTCGGCTTGGCGATGGGGCGCCCCTGTCCCGGTCGCGCCGCCTTTAAGCGGGAGCTCTGCACCAGCTTGATGCTCTTCGGACTTGACCAATGTACTGTATTTATATACAGTTACCTCTATGGAAGCATCACCCATACCAAAACCCTCTCCGGGATCTGTATGCGTGACAGGCCGCCAGCGCGGTCTCAATCAGGCGTTGGAGGTACCCACATGCAAGCATAAGGTGAGAGCTTCTAAAGGCAAGCGCATCTATCGCCTCCCGACTTTGATTCATTGCAGCTTAGCGCCCCTTGCTCTACTGGCGGCTTTCATACGTAACAGCTTTGATACAGTCCTGCCCATCGACTTAAAAAGGTGGAGCGTTGACTGCATGGAAACCCAAAAGCTCACGATCGACTTACTTTCGAAACGCCAAGATGTCCTGCCATATGTTGCTCAGGTGGTTGAGGCCGCTGAAACTGTCCGTGATGCGTTGGGTTGGTTCCCGTTCAAGGTCTACAACGAAGCTGCAACCGGTGAACGGCTTATCGTGGCGGTTGCTCGCCAAGCTAATGAGGCACGTTATGCGGGGCACCTTCTGTTTGCTACGCGGTTTCCGCGGGGCTACGTCATGCAGATCCATGTCGATTCGAGGTGCCGCCGCCACAACGTCGCAAAGACAATGCTCGACTCGCTCAAGGCACATTTGAGCGCGTTGAACTACATCGCCATTGATGCTCGGGTCGCTGAAGACCTTCGCTCCTCCCAGGAGTTTTGGCAAAGCCAGGAGTTCTATGCATATCGCACCACGCCAGGAGGGAAGACAAGGGGCCGGACGCTGGTGGTGCGCAGCCACGAACTACCGACCCAGCAGCTTTTTGCGCCCAGTGGACTGAACCATCGAGATCCTCTGGGCCTTGCTGTCGAGCCCTCTGCAGCCACCAAACTCTATCTGCTGGACCTTAACGTCATGTTCGACCTGGGTCCGCGCAGAGCACGGCATCAGGATGTTGTCGACCTGTTTGCGCTAGAGCGCTTGGGCGTGTGCCGCCTCGCATTGAGCACCGAGTTTGATACAGAGCTCAAGCGGTCGGCAACAAGCGGAAAGACCGACCCCATGCAGGGTCTAGGACAAGTTTTCCCGAAGTTCGCAGTGCCCCCTGGCGATGTCATGACGCAGCTCACCAACGAACTTGCTCCCGTTATTTTTGCGGAGCGTTTCGCAGCAGGTGCCCTGACAGCAAACGACCTCTCTGACCTGCGGCACCTTGGCACAGTGATACATCACAAGTTAGCAGGGTTGGTGACCAGCGATGGTTCCATTCGCGATGCATCGGCCATGCTTCGCCTGCGGTATGGAATCGAAGTGCTCTCCCCATCTGCGTTTCAGATTTTGGGGGAGATTGACCCGGAGCTTGGCGCCATCACAGCCAGCACACGTGACACGCTGGAGCTGAAGGAGCTCACCTGTGGCAACGAGGTTGCGGTCCGCGAACTCCTTGCGCGCCTGGGCGTAGCTCTGGTTGATCAGTCCACTGCCTGGGCTGCAGATGATGGCAACAGCCGGGCCCGCCATCGCTACATCGTTGTGCAAGAGGATCAAACTATTGGGTATCTGATGTGGCCCAGTGGTCTCAGAGGAGGCACTTGCGATGCCTACCTCGCGGTCGATGAACGGGTTACGTGCGCACATGACGCAGCACGCCTGATGCTCGTTCACTTGATGGGAAGGGCTGAAAAAGAGGTTCAACGCATTCGGCTGAACCTCGCTCCCCAGCAGGCGTCTGTCAGGGAGGTTGCACTTGAGATCGGCTTCACCGGCACGAACAAGGCGCAGGAGCTGCACAAGGTATCGCTCTACAGCGTGGTCCTTGCCCAGAACTGGTCTACACACCGCTCGAAACTTCAAAGCGCGAGCGAAATCGGCCTGCCAACGTCGATGCCGATTTTCCGAGATCCAGACCAATACATCGAACTCACTCGGCCCGATGGTCAACGCACCCAGCTGACAGCTTTCGCTTTGGAAACTTTGCTCTCGCCAGCGCTGATTTGCATGCCTGGCCAACCTGGGGTGCTCGTGCCTATCCTGCGAGACTATGCAGAACATTTGCTGGATCACCTAGATCAGATGCAGCTGCTGCCGAGCGCCAAAGCTCTGCTCTACCAGCAACGCCACTATTTGAGTTCGCCGCAGACCCTAAAGGCGTTCCGACGTGGGAGCTTGATGTTCTTCTACGAATCTGGGCGCCACAAAGGACTCAAAGCCGTGGTGGCTGTTGCACGGGTGACAAACGCTTACCTGAGTGCTGAGGGGATGGTCGACAAAGGGGACTTGGACCGATCGGCGCTTGAGGAAGTCGATCTATCAACCATCGGCAAGTCAAAAATCAAGGCCGTCGTGGCCTTCAGCAACCTTAGAAAACTGCCAAACCCTGTGCCGCTGGCGCGCCTTAAGAGGCTCGGTTGTGGCGAGCCTACCCAACTGCTGACAAGTCGATCGCTCACATCCGAGCAGATCGAAAACATTCTCCTCGAAGGATTTCCGCATGAACGCCCCGCATAACTTCCTGATCTCTCTTGAAGAACGGCATGCGAACAGGATTCTGCAGGGCACCAAAACCGTTGAGCTCCGTCGTCGGCCTATGCACGTAGCCCTTGGATCAACGGTCTGGTTCTACGTAAAGATGCCGGTCGGCAGCATCGTCGGCTGCGCCACTGTCACAGGCCTGCACACGCTCGCCCCCAGCACACTGTGGAGGCGATTTGGCACCGTATCGGGCCTCAAGCGCCAAGAATTTTTCGAATACTTTTCAGGTATTTCGAAAGCCTTTGCATTGGGCCTGAGTGAGCCTACTGAGCTCACGTCCCCCATCCCGCTGAGCAAGCTGCGCGACGTGTCGGGAGGCTTTCACCCACCACAGTTCTTCGCCAATGTCGCAAATGATGGACCTTTACTGCACGTGATGAGCCAAGCTCTTCACGGCAGGCCCGCGACGTCGCAAAATCTGCAGACTGAGCTGGAACTGGCCTGAGGCGCCCCATGGAAACAAACGCCTCAAACACCCTCAGGCTCTGCTACGGCCTGAGCGAGCTTGCGTTTGCAGTATGGAACCATCTGCGCGATGAGATCTTTACAAACCTCGAAAGCATTCAACACCTCAGAGGGTGAGGTGCCGGGTGTATAGAACTTCCCGCCTTCCTCGATCAGGCCTAGCTTGGGGCGAGCACCGGCAACTGCGGAAGTCATCTCGCTGATGGGAAATTCTGGCGGTATGCCTGGATAGTTGGCTCGCTCAATGGTCTTGTCCGCTCCTTGCAAGACTCCCCTAGAAACGCATCTGGCACAGAAGTGCAAAAAAACTGATTTCGGGCTGTGGACTTCTGCCCCGATGCGCCCAGCTTACTTGGCTTTGAATCGGACCGTGATGACCTTGCCTTCAGCCGTGGTCACCGTCGCAACGACGCGAGCACCAGACACCAACTTCGTCGTAGCCTCGAGCTTGTTGCCCCCGACCGGTTTGAGTTCGACCTCGCTCTTCTCGGTGCCATTCAGAATGGCCAGCTTGCCACTCATTTTGCTGGCGTCTGCAGGCGCATCGTGGTCCACGATGTACAGCGCAGCCTTATCGCCTTCGTTCGCAAGCTCAAACGACAGGTCGCTAGCGGTCTGAACCACGCCTCCATATTGGGCCTTGCTAGGGCCATGGGCGGAAGCATTGAAGGCCAACGCAGACAAGCCGAGCATGACGGCCAGGGCAGTTTTACGATTCATCATTTCCATCTCCAAGTTTCAAGTTGACCGCAAGTTGAGGCTGCGGTGTCGCCTATCTGAGTGCACGCGTCAGTACGCGTGTTGAACGTCGTGAGATTCTTCCGGTTGGTCGGTGATGAGACGCTCTGTCGCCTTGCGACCGAACCGCAGGTACATCAGCGGTGTCATCAATGTGTCGAGTAGCGTTGAACTCACCAAACCGCCGAAGATGACGACAGCCACTGGGTGCAGAATTTCCTTGCCGGGTGCGTCGGCAGACAGCAGCAAAGGAGTCAGAGCAAACGCGGCAACGAGCGCAGTCATCAGGACTGGAGTCAATCGTTCCAGTGAGCCGCGTACAACCATGGCCTGGTCAAACGTCTCCCCCTCGAACTTGCAGAGGTTGATGTAATGGCTGACCTTGAGGATGCCGTTGCGCGTCGCGATGCCGGCCAGCGTGATGAAGCCCACCATTGAGGCAACAGAGAGGCTGATGTCTCCAATCCACATGGCGACCACACTGCCTATCAAGGCGAGGGGGATGTTCGCCATGATGATGGCCGCCAGCGTGACAGACTTGTACCGGGAGTACAGGACCAGGAACACCAGCAACAGGGACAGCACGGATAGACTGGCAATCAGTTGCGCGGCCTGCTCCTGAGCTTGGAACTGTCCCTCAAGGCTGATGAACGCGCCAGCCGGCAGCGTCACCCCGCCAATCACGCTCCGGATATTGCTCACGATGGAGCTCATATCGTTGCCATCCGTGTTCGCGTAGACAACAATGCGGCGCCTCCCGTTCTCCCTGCCAATCTGGTTTGGGCCGTCGTTCTGCTCGACCGTCGCGATGGAAGACACAGGGATACGTCCCGACGGAGTATCGATGAGGGTACGCTCCAGGTCCTGGGGCGTTCGAGCCCCATCTGGCAAACGCAGCACCAACTCGTACCGCTTTACGCCATCGACAATTTGCGCGCTGTGTGCTCCATCTGTCAGGGCTTGGAGGATACGGACGGCTTCCCCGGGAGAGATGCCTGCCTGCGCTGCCTTGCGCTGGTCGATGCGCACCGTGATTTGGGGAATAAGCACCTGTTTCTCAACAGACAAGTCCACCACGCCAGGAATGGTCGACATCCCCAGGCGTAGTTGCTCCGCCAAACCACGTAGGGTGTCAGTGTCGTCACCGAAAACTTTGACTGCAATCTGCGCGCGAACGCCCGACAAGAGATGGTCCAACCGGTGTGAGATGGGCTGGCCAACGGCAACTTGCGCGGGCAAGACGGAAAGCTTGCCGCGGATGTCAGCCATGATGGCTTCTCGGTCCCGCTGACTACGGCGAAGGTCGACATCGATTTCTGCAGAGTGCACACCCTCCGCATGCTCGTCCAGCTCCGCACGTCCGGTACGACGCCCCACCTGCGTTACCTCTGGAACCTCCTTGATGAGTGTTTCAGCCAGTGAGCCCATCCGGTTAGCCTCTGCCAGTGATGTCCCGGGGTTGAAGACCATTCCGAGAACCAGGGAGCCTTCGTTGAAAGCCGGCAGAAACGCCCTCGGGAAGAATGGCACGCTCGCTGCTGCACCGGCAACGGCCAAAGCTGCCGCGCAAAGCAGTATCTTGGTGCGCGGAAAGGACCAGCTCAGCAGCGCCTCATCCCAGCGCTTCAAATGCGTGACCAATGTGCTGTCACCATGGTCAATACGGCGCATCTTTGGCAGCAGGTAGGAGCTCATCACCGGCGTGACGGTCATGGACACCAGCATCGATGCCAGGATGGAGACGATGTAGGCAATGCCCAGCGGTGTGAAGAGCCGCCCTTCGATGCCGGGAAGAGCGAACAGAGGAACGAACACCAGACACACGATGATGGTGGCGTAAACGATGCCTGAGCGCACTTCGATACTGGCGTGGCGTACCACCTCCATGGTCGACAGTGGCCTGGGCAACTGGCGGTTCTGCTTCAGCCGTCGCAGGATGTTTTCCACGTCCACGACAGCATCGTCGACCAGCTCGCCAATGGCGATGGCCAGGCCTCCCAATGTCATCACATTGATGGACTGTCCGAGCAGCTTGAAGACTACCGCCGTCACCGCCAGCGAGAGCGGGATGGCGACGAGGGAGATAAGTGTGGTCCGCGCTGATAGCAGGAACGCAAAGAGCACGATGGCTACCATGATGGCGCCGTCACGGAGCGCTTCACTGACGTTCCCCACGGACGCCTTGATGAAATCCGCCTGCTTGAACAACACACGCGGCTCTTGCAGGCCAGCTGGGCGGCCTTGCTTGAGCTCTTCCAAAGCCGACTCGATGGCTTGCGTCAGAACGACTGTGTCGCCCGCAGGTTGCTTTTGCACACTGACGACCACAGCAGGCGCGCCGTTGTAGCCGCCATCACCACGTTTCATACCAGCGGCAAAGGAGACCTGTGCAACCTGCTCCAAGAGAATGGAGCGACCGTTTCTCCATGCAACAGCAATGCCCTGCAAGTCTTCAACACGGTTCGTTCGTCCTACATGCCGAATGAGGAACTCACGACTGTTCAGGTCGATAAAGCCGCCCCCCGCATTGGACGAGAACCCGCGCAAGGCGTCCTCGACCTCCGTGAGCGACACTCCAAACTGCGCCATCCTTGCGGTGTCGGGCTCGACCCGGAGCTGACGTACATCGCCCCCGATGGGGATCACCTGTGAGATGCCAGGAATCGACAACAGCCGTGGTCGCAGCACAAAGTCGGCGTACTCCCGTGCCTCCATCGGCGTGGCCGTTCCTCCCTCAGTGCCCTGCAGCGGAAGCGCGAGCAGCATGATTTCGCCCATGATGGATGAGACTGGCCCCATCATCGGATTGACGTCGGCAGGGAGTCGCTCGCGAGCGAGTGAAAGTCTCTCCGATACCAACTGTCGGTTGCGGTATACGTCGGTGCCCCAGTCGAACTCTGCGTAGACGATGGACAGACCCACTCCGGACATGGAGCGAACCCGTGTCACGCCGGGCATCCCGTTGAGCGCCGTCTCCAACGGAAAGGTGACGAGTTGCTCCACTTCTTCAGGGGCCATGCCGCCGGCCTCGGTGAGGACGGTGACAAGCGGCTTATTGAGGTCCGGGAACACATCCACCGGCGTGCGCCAAGCGGTAATGGCTCCATAGACCAGCAAAATGGCCGCAAAGACCAGTACGAACAGCCGGTTGTGGAGGCTATTTCTAACGACCCAGTTGAACATGAGTGTGTCTCCTGGGCTCAGCGGATTTGTGCAATCAGCGGTGCACCCTGGACCACGACCCGGTTGTCGCTGCCCAGACCTTGCGTGACCACCACGCGCTGGGCATCCAAGGGGCGAAACTGCACTGGCTGCGGTATGTACCGCTCGGCTCCGGACTTAATCCAAACGACGGGCTCATTCGCAGCGTTCCGGGTAACAGCTTGCGCCGGCAGGACATAGCCCTTGGTCGTGTCTTTGCGGGTGGCCAGCACTGTGACCGGCTGACCCACAGCCACGGCAAGCGCCTGCTTGGAGCTCAATCGGAACGTGAGTGGCAACACGCCATCGCGCAAGGCGCGCGCGGCTCCAATGAGTTGGAGTTCGGCATCTGGAATGCCTGACAAGGAGGCGGAGGACAGCTTGCCCGCCAGCGCTGCATCGGCTGTCGATGCCTCCACCAGTACACGGCCCGGGTCAACAATCTCATACACCACATCGCGTGGCTCAATGAACTGTCCTGCCACGGCATCCGCGCGGGAGATCACTCCGGTTATCGGAGCCACCAACCTCTCCCGTGTGCTCAGGCTGGCCCCCACTGCGGATGACCGAGCTTCCAGACCTGAGCGTTCCGCTCGAGCTGCGTCAATGTCTTTGCGAGGTACAGACCCTTCGAGGCCTTCAAGCCGTTTGACTCGTTGGCGAGCCAATTCCAGGCCGCTGCGGAGCTCTGCCAAGGCTGCATGCTGGTTCGCCAGTGCGATGGGGTCTGGCTGGTGCGCGACAACGGCGAGGACATCTCCTTTGCGTACCGCTTGCCCCGCGACAGGCAACCCTCTGGGACCTGCCTCAATGCGGCCGCCCAGCGCCGTCTGCACTCGACCACCTGCATTGGGGTCCATGACAATGCGAGCAGGCAGTTGCACCGTCACGCCGGCATCCTGCTCGGTGATGAACGTGGTCCGAATCGCCAATCGTCGTTGGGCGAGCATCGGTACGTTGACGCTACCGTCAGGCAATCGGCTCAGGCTATTGGACGTTGTGGGGACGGAGGGGCCGTCAAGATGCTCGCCATTGGGGCCATGCGCACCAGGAGCGGCGTGAACGGAGGCGCACAGTGCGACCATGAGAGCTGAAAGGAAGTACTTCATTGGGAAACTCCAGCCTTCTTGGCGGTAGCTTTCCGACGCATGACTGCCCAGCCAATCAAGAACAAAAGTGCCAGGCCTGCAACGATGGCAGCCTTGATGGCGTTTGACATGTGGTGACCGTGGCCGTGTTCGGCACTTTCTGACAGAACAACCAGCGTTCCGTCGAGCAGGTCTGCCTCATTGCCTGCCGTGACCATGATGACCATCGCGTGCTCACCAGGGGCGGCAAGCGCTTTGAGGAAGGCCTCGTCAGCGACTGCATAGTCCCCTTGGTCTGCATGGAATGGCGCGGTGGCCTTGAGGTTGCCCAGCTCCAGTTCCACCTGCGCATTCAGCACGGGCTCGTTGGTCTCATACCGATTGATGAACATAGAGAATTCGCTAACGCTGAGACGCCCAACCATTTCGAACGACTCGGAGCGTGTCTCCAGGCGCGGAGCGCTGCTGCCCTGGACCTGAGTAGCGGGCCCGTCAAGATGCTCGCCATTGGGACCATGGGCACCAGGGGCCGCGAGACTGACATCGGCGAATGCAAACAGGGCTGCAGCAACGTACCCCATGCAGTGTTTTTTGAAATTCATGGGGTAACTCCTAGCGCTTGCAATACCTTGGCACGGGCAAGACCAACCGCCGCCTCCTGGCGCTTGGCTGCTGCGGCAGCGTCCTGCGCTGCGGACAGGGCCCTCAGCGTCTCAGGCAGCGCGCCTTCACCAGCCGCGAATGCCCGCTCCATCAGTTGGGCCCGCTCAGACAACAGGGCCGCCCGCTTGCGGTCGTCTTTCAGTTGTCGTTGTGCGTTGGCCTCGGTCAACCTTGCCGTTGTCAGTGCCGCCTGTTGCCGGTCCTTGAACTGGCGCTCGGCCGCCTCAGCGACATTGAGCGCTGTCATTGCCGCTTCGACCAATGGCGCGTTGCGTTTGGATGCTCCGAGGGGAATGCGCACGGCCAGTCCAAACGAATGGCTGCTGGCCTCGGCTCGGCCGGAGGTGTCTTGACGGACTCGGGCAATGAGCTCCGGTGATGCCGTCGACGACGCAGACACTGCCTTCAGGCGGCGTTGCGCCGCTTCGACATGCAACCGGGCGAAGCGCAAGGCTGGATGCTCTTCCGGACCGATGACATCAGGCTCAAGCGTCGGTTCCGGTATTGCGGTCAAGCCTGTTAGCACTGACCACTCCTGGGTTGCAGCCTGGAGTTGCTGCTCTGCGGCCAGAACAGCAGCTTGCGCTCCTAGCATCTCTGCTCGCGCCGCCAAGCCATCGGCCCGAGCCAACTCTCCTGCGTCGACTCTTCTCCCAACGTCCGCACTGAGGGACCGCAAGGCTGACTGCCGTGCCTTGGATACCTCTAGCTCGGCTCGCTGGATTGCGATGTTCCATGCTGCCTCGCGTACGGCGCCTGCCGTACGCAATCGGCCCGCTGCTATGGATGCTTCTGCGGCATCTCGGTCTGCCTGCGCTGCGTCCAGGCGGGCGCCGCGCTGTCCAGGCCTCCACAACGGAAGCGCTATGCCGAGTTCGGTCTCCTTCGCTCCGCGGTTCGATTGCAGCCGGTCGTCTCGGTGGCCAATCTCAAGTGTGGGAGCGGCTGACCAGAAGGACCTGGCGACCTCCAGCTCAGCACCTGCACGACGGACCTGGCCAGATGACTCCTGTGAGTCGGTGGTGCGCTGCCAAGCCGCATCAACAGCTTGCGACAACGTCACATATTGGGCGTTGGCAAAGGGCATGCCAGCGCCCAGGCCGATGGCGATGCCAAAGGCCAATAAAACGGATTTCAAGGTACACCTCGTGACTTAAAGCAGTGACGAGCACGCGTTCAAACGCGCACGCCACGGGCTCGGCAAGCCATCAGGCATGCCGACCAATAAGTTCAGAGGAGGAGACGGGGAGGTCTTCGCAATCGGTGCGGAGACGGGCTGGGGAACGCAGCGTCGTGCAGCGTCAGCACCTGCCCAGCATCTGCAGGAGGAAGACTGAGAGACATGGAGGGCAGCAGGGCCGAGAGGCTCAACACTGCGTCCAGAGCGACGTGCTGGCTGGCGTCGTCCGAATCAGCTTCGTGGAAGGACCCATCATCGTGATGATGGTGTCCTGCCTCAGACCAGTGCATGAGCGTGTGCTCGAAATCCTCTCCATAGACAGCCGAGCCTGCTATGGCAAGACTTTGCCAGAGCATCCCGAAGAGCACTGCTACGAGGATGAGTGATTTACGCACGGGGAGGGAGTCTACCTGTTCGTGTGCAAAAAGCTGTATGCCAATGACTCGCTAGGGCCATTTTGGCAAACGGGGTATGCCGAACATCGGGCAGGCCCTTCGGTGGGGGACCCTTAGGATTGAGAGCAATCAGCTCCAAAGTTCATCCCATGTCCGTCCGCTCAGCATCTCCTGCCCTGGCTGCGGCCCTCCTTTTCGGTGCCAGCACACCTTTCGCTAAGCTCCTCGTTGGAGATGTGCCGCCATTGTTGTTGGCGGGACTGCTGTACCTCGGAAGCGGCATCGGTCTTGGTGCATTGCTCGCCATCCGGCAACTTTGGGACAGGCCCGACCAAGCGCCGGCGGTTGGTATCTCGAAGAAGGACATCCCATGGCTCCTTGGCGCAGTACTGTTCGGCGGGATGCTGGGCCCGGCGCTTCTGATGTGGGGCCTTACCGAGACATCGGGTGCGACAGCATCTTTGCTTCTTAATGTCGAAGGGGTGCTTACCGCCGTGATTGCATGGGTCGTTTTCAAGGAAAACGCTGACCGGCACATCGTGCTCGGCATGGTCGCCATCGTCGTGGGTGGTGTGCTCCTTTCCTGGCAACCCGGTGGCGCTTCACTTTCGCCCCATGCATTGCTCGTCGTGGCTGCTTGCCTTTGCTGGGGCATCGACAACAACCTCACGCGCCAAGTGTCTTCGAATGATGCAATGGTCATTGCGTGCTGCAAAGGTCTGTTGGCCGGAGTCTGCAACACTGCGTTGGCTGTCTACATGGGAGCTCAGCAACCCGAGCCCGCAGCTGTCATATCAAGCATGGCTGTGGGGTTCCTGGGCTATGGACTCAGCTTGACTCTCTTCGTTGTCGGACTCCGAACCCTTGGCACCGCTCGTACCGGCGCGTACTTCTCCGTCGCACCGCTGTTCGGTGTGGCACTGTCGTTCGCCATTTTGCAAGAAGCGCCCTCCACGCTGTTCTGGGCGGCGGCAGTGTTCATGGGCATCGGCGTTTGGCTTCACCTGCGAGAGCGTCATGAGCATGAGCACTCGCATGAGCCGATCGTGCATACGCACAGCCACCGACATGATGAGCACCATCAACATGGCCATGGCGCTGAATGGGGCGGCAAAGAACCTCATGTCCATGCCCATACGCACGAGGTGCTGACTCACAGGCATCCGCACTACCCGGACATTCATCATCGGCATGTGCATTGAGCAATGCCTGCTCGACGTTGCGCAAGATTCTCGCATCGTGATTGCAGCCTCCTGTCCCGCAGGGGTAGAGGGTGTCACGCTCCAGCGCTGGAGATGCTCAATGGAGTTTCCAGCGCGCTCAAACGGTTGCTTTAGCCGCAAGCCGACGCTATGCCCGCGCCGGCTGTTCTTGGGTTAATTGGAAACTGGGATCCAGCATTCATGCGGCCTTCGTACGTCCGCGACGATCGATGGGCCTAGCTAATGTCGGAAACACAGGCAGACATCCGCCGCACGCAGCATCACCTGCTGTGCCGAGAGCAAATCGCACAGAGGATGGATGATTTAAAAAACGCAACCATCGGCGAAGCTCCCCGCCACTGCTACCTCTGACCGGCGCTAGATCTGAGACGCTTGAACGCGCCTCGGCTTGAGGCTGGGGTTTGTCTACTAGACCGGGACCACTCCATATGGCAGCGCTGCAGCTGTTCTTTGAGCTCCCGCTGAACGTCGGTATCGGACAGACCCGCCGTTCCGTCGCAGGCGATCGGGTGGTGCCGATACACCGCAGGCCAGTCTCCCCTATCAGGGACAGTCCAAACTGTTAGCCTATGGCTTGAGGCAAGTCTGCAGGAAGTCTGTGTGTGCAATCAGCGCTCGGTAGAGCGAGATGCGCCAGTTCAACGGTCCCAAAGTCTGCTCCCAATTCTTGACAAATTCTCCCAAAAACCGACGCAGCACCACTACAGTCTTCGCCTCTCTGGAAAGCGCAGCATTTCGAATGGCAAGGAACTCAGTGTGCGCCTGGTCCTTGTACCTTGCGAGCAAACCCAGCTTCTGGAAGTGATTCGAGACGAGCTGGAACTCAGCTGCTCCAAACCCAGCTGGACAGACTAACTGAAATATCGACACCGGGACGAGCTTGCCGTTCTTCACTGACCATTGAACCGTGACGTCGAGCATCGGCACTGCAGGCAAAGAGTCGAGATAAAAATTGATGAATGTCCGGGTGTTGTTGGGCTGCAGCCAGATATCGGCCTTCTTGCCATTGCAGACGCCACAGCACGGCACCAAGTTGTACGAGTGGACGCTGTACTCGGGGAACTTCTCTTTTGGCAAATAGTGGTCAAACTGCCTGGGGCCACCGATGCCGCAGTAAGGGCAAACCTCTCGAATGCCTTCCGGCTGGCTGTCTAAAATCAGCGTCTTCAGTTGCTGCAGAGCCTTGGCCGTGGTCTCATAGCAGTGCAGCAGGTCTTCACGTTCAGTCTTCGTCCAAGTGCCCTGAGCCACACCACTGATGTCCGCCACTGTATAGGCAGCCTCAAAGACTCCATAGTGAGCTTGGACTACCGGTAGCATGTCCGTCAATCGGGCGCCTCGGTCACCGCTTTTCCCATCGACGATACCGGAAAAATGCTCTCTCGGGAGACCGGCTGCAAGGGTAAGCTTATGCATCCCCGTCCTCGTACAGCGAGGCAAGGTACGCCGTTGCGTGCAGGCTTAGCTGTTCGTCGAACATCTTGGCGACCGTGTCGAAATCGTGTTTCTTGGCCAGCGCCTGTAATGTCTTCTTATAGAAATTTGGAATCTCGACAGTCTCAAACACCAGGCGGGTCAGCTCGGCGATATTCTCCCCAAATGACTCATGGCCGAGGGGACTGCCAGTGGTGATGTTGCCTTCACGCTCAAACCGAATGACCCGCTTGCGGGGAACCTCCTGGATCACCACCGGTGAATGGGTCGCGATGATTGCGTACGAGTCGAACTCCTTCAGCAGTGCCTGCAAGGTCTGCATCAGCAGCGCAACTGCATTGGGATGCAGGTGAATTTCGGGCTCGTCGAAGATGACCAGCGACCCTTCCTTGAGGTAAGCCAGTGCAGCCGAAATGAAGTAGGCCAGGATGGACTGCCCGGAGCTCATGGTGGGCGGCAGGCTCTTCTCAAGCTCCTCGATGTGCTCCGTAATGGAGATAATTTTCTTCGGAACGCCCATTACGTTCGCAACGTGCTGCTCCCAATGGTCCTCACGGTCTTGTTCAACGATGCGCTTTAGGTACTCAAGGTGCTTCGCTTCAAGTGCTCGCCTAGAAATTCCGCCGCTGTCATCACGCACCCCGCAGTAGATATAGCTGAAGTACTTCTCCGGCTCGGGGCGCTGGAACTTGTCGAATGCGCTGAAGGACAACGCGATGACTCGTGAGAAAAGAGGTCTGGCAGGCTCAAAAGCAGACTCTACTTGGCTGGCTGTCTCTATCGACACCCGCTTTGTCGTCGCAAGGTCTCGTGCAAGCTGGGCTAAAAATTGAGTCTTCCCCACTCCGTTGCGACCAATGATCGCGAGGATTCGGCCTGGCACAGGGTCATCTGGCTGAAGGTCCACGTCTATGGACACTCCCTCTTCAGCGCCTGGAATCTTGCCCGAGTACATGAACCTATAGCCCTTCTCCAAGGGCCGCTCCTCAAGCGTTGCCAGTCCGTCGCGCAAAGCTAGCTTAGCATCATTGAATCGAATCAGCGAATTGCGGAAGCCACTCGACGTTTCGATTTCATCGAGCAACTGCGGCTTCACGACGACGTCGTTCAAAGCATCCAATACCTTGCGATGGGTTTTCGGGAGATGCTTGCGCATGTTCTCGTAGTACTCCAAGTCCTGACCAAGGCTAAAGAACTCAGGACCAAGAGAAGGGAACGAATCGGGGATCTTGGTGTTCCGACTGTTGGTCTGGAGAATCTTCACATCCCCAAGAACTTCTTTGCCCCCGCTCTTTTTGAACAGACAGAGGTGGTACAACGTCTCGAAGTTGTAGTCGTCCCAGTTGTCTACGATGTAAACGACACACGGGAGTTCTGCTCCCTGCGGCAGGACGTAGTCGCGGTTTTTAGTACTCTTGTAGAAATTCATCTCTCCTCCCTAAATTTTATTATATCTGGGCTTAAGACTGGCGAACACCACCGATCCACGAAGCGCGCGCAGATGACCGCTGCCGCCAATTTCAGCAGCGCTTCGTGGATATCCAGCCGTCGTTCAAAGCGGATTCGCAGCTTGCCAAAGCCTGCAAACCAGCTGTGCATCCACTCCACCACCCACTGGTGTTTGCCCAGGCGCTCGCTGCTCTCAATGCCTCGTCTGGCAATGCGGCCAATGATGCCCCGCTGCCTCAGGTGGGCTCGGCATCGCTTGAAGTCGTAGCCTTTGTCGGCGTGCAGCTTTGCCGGTCTTCTACGGGGACGTCCTGGCAGGCCAGCAATCGCAGGAGTCGCGTCCACGCACTTCTCGAATATCGTGGAGTCGTGCCGGTTCGCGCCGCTGACCAAGATCACCAGCGGGATGCCTCTGGCATCTACGACGATATGCCGCTTGGAGCCGAGCTTGCCTCTGTCAGTGGGGTTTGGGCCCGTTTCCTGCCCCTGGGGCTTGGTACCGAGGAGTCATCAATGCTGGCCCGGCTCCAATCGATTTGGTCATGTTCACGCAAGCAAGTCTGCATGGCTTAGTGCAGCGGCTCCCAGACACCAGCGGCGTTCCAGTCGCGCAAGCGCCCCCAGCAAGTCATGCCGCTGCCGTAGCCCAGCGATTGGGGAAGGTCTTCCCATGGAATGCCTGTTTGCGGCACGAACAAGATGCCGTTGAGGACGGCTTCATCGCTGACTGCGAGTTTGCGCGCATCGCCTTTGGCAGAAGGCACGAAGGCTGGGATCAGGGGTTGTAGCTGTAGCCACAGTTCTTTGCTTACGGGTCGTCATGCCATGAGGGCAGCGAGCGTAACTGCTCTGCGGGGGCCTGTGACGAAGTGGTGTTAGCCACTCTTTAGCATGTTTACGACTTTAATAAATCAAAACACCGGCCATCTCGCGGCGCGTACTGCACAGCATCCATGCTTTTTCCTATAATGCAGCGCAAAGAGATGGCGTGCCTCTAAAACCGCCGCACTAGTGCGGCTGATGACGCCTACAGAACCTGGCTTGTTCAGGGCTGTAGGCGCTCGCGCATGCAACTCGTCGTTGGTCAGGCCGATTAATTCGAGCTACCTGACCAATGCGCAAATTCCCCCATTTCGAACAGCTTGAACTGCTTCCCTATCTGGGCAAGTGGTTCATCTTCGCCACCCTCGTGGCGGCCCTGGCCGGCACCGCTTCCGCGTTCTTCTTGCTGTCCCTGGACCTGGCGACGGCCTGGCGTGAGGCCCATCCCTGGATCATCTGGCTGCTGCCCTTCGCAGGCATGGCAGTGGGCCTCGTTTACTTCCTGTTGGGCAAGCGGGTGGACGGCGGCAACAACCTGTTGATCGAAGAGATTCACGACCCCAAGCAGGTGGTGCCGTTACGCATGGTGCCGCTGGTACTGGGCGGCACCGTCATATCCCATCTGTTCGGCGCATCAGTCGGGCGCGAGGGCACCGCCGTGCAGATGGGGGGCGCTCTGGCCGACCAGCTGACGCATGTTTTCCGACTCCACCAAGACGATCGCCGCGTGCTGCTGATGAGCGGAATCAGCGCCGGCTTCGCTTCGGTCTTCGGCACGCCGCTGGCCGGGGCAGTCTTCGGTCTGGAGGTGCTGGCCATCGGCCGTATGCGCTACGACGCGCTGTTTCCCTGCATCGTGGCAGCCTTCGTAGCCGATCAGGTCTGCACCGCCTGGGGAGTCCACCACACCCACTACGCCATGAGCGCCGTGAACAATATCGATGCTTGGAGTGTGGTCGCCGTCATCATCGCCGGCATTCTCTTTGGCCTGGTCGGAATGCTCTTTGCCACCGCCGTGCACAAGATCGGCGCGCTGGTCAAACACCTGATCGCATACCCGCCACTGCGGCCTTTCTTCGGCGGCCTCGTCATCGCCACGGCGGTTTGGGCGCTCGACGCCTACCGCTACATCGGCCTGGGTATTCCGGACATCGCTCGCTCCTTCCAAGAGCCCATGCTGCCATGGGACTTCTTGGGCAAGCTGGTGTTCACGGTCGCCTCGCTGGGGACGGGCTTCAAGGGCGGCGAGGTGACACCGCTGTTTTACATCGGTGCGACCATGGGCAACGTCCTGGCGCCTTTGCTGCATATGCCGTTCGCGCTCATGGCCGCCATCGGCTTTGTTGCAGTATTCGCGGGGGCGGCGAACACGCCCATTGCTACTACCTTGATGGCGATGGAGCTGTTCGGCGCTGGCATCGGACCACTGGCGGCTATCGGCTGCGTCACCGCCTACCTGTTCTCCGGGCATGCAGGCATCTACCACGCCCAGCGCATTGGCCACAGCAAGCACCACAGGCGCAGCCTGACCGGGGCCGAAGTTCCACGCCGCGATGTGGAGGCAACCAAGACCAAGGATCCAGCATGATGAGCACCAAACCGGCCACGCTGGCAGCTCTGCGTCTGTACTTCCCGGGCGCTAGCACGGCCAAGGCCACGCGCTTCTGGCACCGCCTGAGCGCGCCTGCGCTGGCTCATCACCTGCTGGTTGCAGCAAAGAACGCGCACATCCGCCAGGCCATGCTGCATCGGGTCAGCTCGGGCTACCTGCCGGGCGAACGTCTCTCGCACAGCCATGCCGAAGTGCTCGACATGCGACATCCTCAATGCCTGGAACTGCTGGACTCTGAGCAGCGCTTGCGCGCCTTTATGCATGAGCACGCAGGCGAGCTGAACAAGGTGCACGCGGTCTTGCTTCTGGCCGAGCTTCCGCTTGGGCCGTTCCGGTTTCCGGGGGAGGCGCGCCGGGGTACCAAGCCGCCGCCGGATGAACAATGACGGCGAGGTGAGCGGCAATTGTTCGTTGTGAACCTGTTGTTGGTGCACAGATTCTGAGCGGCTGCAGCGGCTCGCATGCAGACCTTCACGAGCCCTTGACGGCCGCGGCGCATCAGCCCAGAGCCCCGTGCTTTCGCCGATCGCTCACTCCTCCCCCGTTCGGGAGGGGGCACAAACTAAAGTGCAGTGGCGCACCGAGTGCTCAGAGCCATTACGCACGTGCGCTTTCGGGTGAAGATTGGCTTCATCAGCGTTGGAGGTCCTGCTGGCCAGATTTCCACATGCAGGAGGAACTGGTGGGCTGCCGCCGCTGGATTTCCAAGAAGCGGTTCCTGCATGCGCTGAACTACAGCATGTTGCTGACCGGTCCGGACGCGCACCAGCTGGAGATCTACATCGGTTGGCTGTTGCACCGCACCTGGGGCGTAATCTTGGCGGGCGCGCATTGGAAACATCGAGTCTCTACAGTTGCGAAATAAGAGCTGGGCTAGTTCTGTTGGCGAGGTTTGATTTAAGCGAGTGTGTGGGATCTGCGTCGATTTAATTGACTCAACTCTCTGCGAGGCAGCACAGTTACACCCAATATACGAAACGGCGCACCACTTTTTCGTTCAAGGCGCTTGTGTCTCTGAATCTCGAGTGGATGATTCCGGCTCCAATTCTTTGGCTGCGGGGACTTCTAAAATATATCCCACACCCCTTCGAGTATGGAGTAGCTTCAACTCATGATTGTCGTCTAGCTTCTTTCGTAGTCTGCGTACTGCAACATCAACCATATTTTTCGTAAATTCGCCTTCTTTCTTCCAAACATGTACCGCCAGATACTCTCGGGATAAAACCCGTCCTGATCGACGCATGAATTCCAATAGCAACGAAAACTCACCTTTGGTTAGGTCAAGTCTCTTACCACCACGTTCTGCTCTTTGTTTCGACAAATCAAGCACGAGATCTTCTAAATTATAAAACTCTCTGTTTCTCAAGTCACGCAGCAAGCCGGCTTTGATTTTTTCAACAATTTTTATGATCTCTTCGTTGTTTTTGATACGCGACATTGATAATGTCTTTTTATCTCTTAAAAATAGCTGGTGGCCAGTGTTATGTGTGATTTTTGTGATGGCCGAAACTGGGAGATATTTATCAGGGCCTTGCCTGCAGAATAACTCTACCTTCTCCAAATATGACTGTTTCTCATAAACCAGTATGATGGCAATATTATTGCTTATGGCGAACTTCATACCTGAGTCATAGTCGATAAATTCTTCTATTGTGAGCTCGAAATTATGCAAAGTCTCTCTGAGATATTGTGGAAAATCTTCATAAGATCTAATTACAACTATTCGCATTTATACATTTGCACCTAGAAGGATTCTTTTAGGATTTCTTTTTGCACCTTTGCCCATTTAGCCCCCACTCTGGTGCTTTCTCTTTCTTGGGAAGACGCTGAAGAAAAGAAAATTTTCTCCTGTACATGCAACTTCTGGAGCAACCTCCTCAGTTGCAGCGATCTCGCTCTAAGCGATCCTTCAAATATCGTGCTCTCCAACGAATTAGATGTAAAAAGAGCTGATGCGATATCAAGGCAGTTCATCGCATAAGTGCTAGTTGCAGGAATAACTCTTGGTTCGGAGAGCTTTCCCTTCGCAACGAGGGTGTTCTTTTCTAAAACCAAACCCCATGGCCGAATGGTGGTTGTAATATTCATGGACAGGGCTTCGAGCTTTGTCAGTACAAAAGCTCTTGCCAGTCGCAGTCGCATCGCCAGCATGGGAGTAACGCTTTGGATTTCTAATATTGCTGCTTCGGCATCTTCTTCTAAGCCAGAAACAGGAAGTACGAAGGAGCAAAGCAAAGTCTTAGCCAGTGAATCCCCTTTGTGGGCAGAAGAATGAAGTAACTTCATTCCGGTTGCCATTGAATCTATATCCAAGGATTCTCTGAGAATAATTATTCCGAGGCAGCGTTCTGCTTCTACAATTCCATGTTTTGCCGCCTTTTCGAGGCAAAATTTTGCCATTGTTGGATTTGCTACAGAGCTGCGGTAATCGGAGCAAATTCTAAATAGATGCAGCCAAGCGATAGACATGCCAGCATCGGCGCATCGCAAGAGGAGTGCAACGGATTTCCTGAGATTTTGTGAGCGCACAAGTCGATCCGCCGGTAAATGACCGCATGGATATCCGGCTAGTGATCTTCCCAAAATATGGCACGCATTGAGATCGCCATTTGCAGAGCATCGCTCTAAGCTCTGCTCGATCATACTCTTGGATAGACAACCCAAATCGCGCCTAAATTTCTCTGCATACGCAACAATGTCGCATATCAGCTGATGAAAAACTGGGTCAAGCGCAACAGATCGGCAGCTCATTGAGAGCATTGATATCATCTGTATGCTCTTGTCGAGGCGATTTTCATCTAGTGCGGATCGAGCCTCGCTTTCGATGACATAAGAGACATCTTTCGGATTAATAACACGTAGTGCATATAAGGATTCCAATATCTTGGAAACAGATGGAATTTGACTATCGATAGCATTGCTCTCAATAAGTCTGGTCTGGCATCGGCGTAGCCAGGAAATTCCCATATCTGGCTCGCAACGAAGAAAGTGCCAGGCTGACAACTTTAATCTAGCGATCTCATCCACTTCAGCAGCTTGCCTAAGAGCGAAAGCCAGGTCCTCGCTGATGAGCTCTCGGAGCGATAGATTTTTTGCTAAGCAGGAAGCAACTCTTTGTTCGGCTTTTGGGATCGCCAATCTGAGATAAGAAATCCCGATGGAAGTATTTTTGGCTATCCCAGGTGAGCCTGTTAAATATGCTTCACCAAGCTTTAAGCATGCCTCTGTATCCCCAGTCTTCGCAAGCTGCCTGAGCTGTAAATCCTCTCTCCGCATCACATCTCCCGGAATCACTATAAGTTGAGCAAAAAATCCGAATCCTAGTTTTTCAAAGACACTAACAAATTTGTGATGGCATATTCCACTCAAAAAAATGACATATTTGCAATTTTCATGAAACGCTATGCCTCGGAACTATCAGAAATCAGATCTGCAGCTTGAGATGTTGGAAAGAGGGTTCATGAACGATGGAAATGCGCAGTTTTGGCTTGCGCAAACATGCTCATTCCTTTTCACTGAGCGATATTTTTTTGTGTGACGTTTAGGATTCCGTTTGATGGCCTAAGCA
Source organism: Delftia sp. 11MD (assembly GCF_050907895.1). Lineage (NCBI taxonomy): Bacteria > Pseudomonadati > Pseudomonadota > Betaproteobacteria > Burkholderiales > Comamonadaceae > Delftia > Delftia sp. 11MD. The sequence continues at coordinate 5,352,762 of NZ_CP194333.1, forward strand.
GGCATCAACCTACCGCTTTCTTAAGGAAACTGATCATGAACCTCAAACATATAGTTGCGTTGTCGCTGGCAGGCATTGCTGCAAGTGCAAGTGCTCAATCCTCCGTCACCCTGTTTGGTATCGTTGACGTGAACACGCGTTACGTGAACAACAGCAATCTTCCAAGCAACCTGACGATGAACAACAGCGGTCTGTCGTCCGGCCGCTTCGGTTTTCGTGGCGTAGAAGATCTTGGCGGAGGCCTGAAAGCTGGTTTCTGGCTTGAGTCTGACGTTAATGCCGATACCGGCACCTTCAGCTCGACGGGAAAATTCTTCCAGCGTCGCTCGACGATCAGCCTGATGGGCAATTTTGGTGAAGTTCGCCTGGGTCGCGATTTCTCGCCTGCTTCCATCAATGCAACCAAGTTCGATCCCTTCAATGTGATCGGCCTGGCCGGCTCCAACGTCACCAGCCGCTTGCCTGGCACAATCGCGTCGTACTATCGTTACGACAATGCCATTCAGTACTTCTCTCCGAAGTTCGCGGGTTTCCAAGCGGAAGCAATGTACGCTATGGACGAAGATCCGCTGACCAAAGTTGGTCGACACATGGCTGGGCGTTTGGCCTATGACAACGGTCCTCTGAGCCTCTCGCTTTCGTACGGTGCAACCGATGTCACGACTGCTGGTGCCAAGCTCAAGCAATATGGTGCAGCAGCGTCGTACAACTTCGGTGTAGCGACTCTGATGGGTTATTTCCAGCGTGACGATCTGCCCTTTGGAACTTATGGCTCTCGTGCTGCGGGCTCAGAAGATCGCTGGCAAGTTGGTGTGACGGTGCCTGTGGGCAAGGACTACATCCGAGCTTCTTATGTGCGCACCGATTCGCGTAAGGGCCCCGTTGGGTACAACCAGAGCGATGCTAACAAGTACGCAATCGGCTACGTCCACAACATGTCGACTCGTACGGCTGTCTACGGCACTATCGCCCGTATCACGAACAAGGGTGGTGCGAACTTCAGCTTGGTCGGCGGGGCGTCTGGTCTGGCTGGAGGCGGTAGTTCTACTGGCGCAGAAGTCGGTATTCGTCATTCCTTCTAAAGAGCCAGGTTTTCAGTCTGCAATGTGACAGGAAAGTAACTGTCCAGCTTGCAAATTTAAATGTTGGCTCGGTTACAGTGAATGCCATGGAGTTAGCGCTCCATGGCATTTTTTTATAGGAAAGGAGTCTCCAATGAAGTCCACTCTGTCGCTTGCCGCTGTTGCCATGATGCTCGTTACGAGCCAAGCATGGGCGGATACTTTCCCTACCGGAAAGTCTTACTACGGCTCTGAGGTTCAGTCTCCGAATTTTCGAACGATAGACCTTTCTCAGAAAAAACCAATAAACATAAATTGTGGAGAAATTATTCAGTTTTCGAGCAACGGAAAGACGTTCATCTGGAAGGCTGATTCAATTTACCATTCTGAAGTACCGATTGCAAAATTTGCTCCCAAGGGTTTTGATGCCCAAGGCAGGTCGATGTTTGTTGCCCCCAATGAATATGAGTATGGTGGGTAATCTGTCTGCCATCTAAAAAATAGCCCACCGTAGGTGGGCTATTTTTAATTGAAAAGTCGGATGTTGTTGTATATGGTAGCCGTCCATAGCGCCAAGCATAGCAGTATGCCCATCAGCACTGCCGCACTACCTAGGTCCTTTGCTCTTCTAGAGAGTTCGTGCTCTTCGGAGCCTACCCTGTCTATTGCAGATTCGATAGCAGAATTGAGAACTTCTATTAACATCAAGACCCAGATGCTTGCGATAAGTAGAAACTTCTCCAGCCAACCGTTTCCAATCAACAATGCCAAAGGTGTGGATATGACAAATATCTTGCACTCTAGCCTGAATGCTTTTTCATGCCAAGCATCTAGGATGCCTCGCCAGGAGTAACGCGTTGCGTGAATTAGTCGGTTTAGTCCTTTTCGGCTCTTCTGCTGATTGACGAAAATATTAGGCTTGGTAGAGTTGTTTTTCACAATAGTGGCTGCGGGGGTGAGATTCAAATTTTGAGAAGAAGGTGTACATCAGTGCTGATATGTACCAGCAGATTGCTAAAGACCAGAGGTCATGGGATGCAAAATGAGCGCCTCGAAACTGCTGCGTCAGGCCAAAGATCAATCCGGACAATATTCCAATGGCGAGGCCCAGCCATCGGTACGATGGTTTAACCATTAGGTAGAAAAAATAGAGACTAATCCATGCATATCCAGCACTAGCATGCCCGGCAGGAAAGCATTTTCCTCGCCCGAGGCCTGAGGGCCTGGTCTCAAATAGCCCTACAAATGGGCGATCCCCTCCGTAGTCCACCAGGCTCCAAGGGCAGTCCATGTTAGTTAGTGATTTTAATAAGCTTATTGCTACCACACTCGCTATTATGGTAAGCAGCAAATAGCACAATGGCGTTCTCCACAACCGAATGTATGGCGCACATTTAAGAAAAGATATAGTGTAGAGGCAGAAAACTGTTATTGCTGCAAGGATGCTTGCAATCTTTCCACCTCGATGAAGTATTGTTGACGCGAGCCAGTTATCGACAAACCTCCATTCATGGCCTTGCATTCCGTATATAGAATCAGCAAGCCATTGATCACCTCCTCCTGCCATGAGCACATATGACATAGCAATTATTGGGAGGAATGGTGTGAAGATATGGGTGATCAGAAACTGGTGTCGCTGGGAATCTATATAATTTCCCAATTGTTCTTGAAACATATTTTTTATTCTGAGGCCGCACTGCAGGGCCGATGCCCCAATTAGAACTGGCCCGTATCGAAGGGCCAGTTTTTCAGACTATGTGGTCAGCACCGATCAAACCTGCTGCTTCTTGTAGGCTAGCAAACGTAGTGCATTGAAAACCACTAATAGGGTTGATCCTTCATGGACCGCAACCGCAGCACCAATACTGAGTCCCATAATAGTAGCCGGAACTAGAACCGCGACTATGCCTAAGCTCACGAAGACATTCTGTCGTATGACTGATCTGGTGTGTCGACTCAGGCCTACCGCAAAAGGCAAGTGCTTTAGATCATCTGCCATTAATGCGACATCTGCTGTTTCTAGAGCCACGTCGGAACCGGCAGCTCCCATTGCAATTCCTACAGTGGAGTTCGCCATGGCGGGGGCATCGTTAACACCATCTCCAACCATGGCGACTTTAGTATTTTTCTTTAGATCCCGTATTGCCTTAACTTTGTCTTCTGGCATGAGGTCACCCCAAGCCTCGTCTAGGCCCACCTCTTTAGCAATCGCATCCGCAACCTTTTGATGGTCACCAGAGATCATTATCATTCTGGAAATACCTAGACGACGCAGTTCTTGCAGTGCTTCCTTCGCTCCAGGCCTCGGAGTATCTAGTAGACCGATAGCTCCTAGCTCTTTATCATCAAACCGAACAAACATTGTTGTTCGGCCATCTTCTCGGAGTTTGTCTATTATGAATTTTGACTGACTGCTTAGACTGGGAATTCCCTCAGTGCCGAACATCTCGGCCTTACCGATCCAAACCGGTTTGGAGTCGATGGTCGCCTTCACTCCACGGCCAATCAAATTGTTGAGATCGACGGCATTCAGGCGGACCGGCACGGTGATGCGGGCGCCTGCATCTTTCACAATTGCTACAGCAAGAGGGTGATCGCTGAGAGACTCAACTGCTATGGCCACTTCTAGCAGTTCTTCCTGCGTAACTCCTTCCAGCGGTACTACATCGGTAATCCTTGGCTGACCTTCGGTCAATGTTCCGGTTTTATCAAAGGCAATTGCGTTCAGCGATCCAAGTTCTTCTAGAGGAGCTCCACCTTTGATCAGTACGCCTCCTCGAGCTGCGCGGGCTATACCGGACAGCACAGCGCTTGGTGTGGCTATTGCGAGCGCACATGGGCTGGCGGCGACCAGTACAGCCATCGATCTGTAGAAGCTCTCTCGGAATGACTCGTCAACAACAACCCACGCAAAAAGCAGTAAAAATGCGAGCAGCAGAACCGCTGGGACAAATACCTTCTCGAATTTCTCGGTGAAGCGCTGAGTCGGTGACTTCAAGGTCTCGGCTTCGCTAACCATTTTCACGACTCTGGCCAGTGCTGAGTCTGAGGATTTTTTGGTTACCTCAATTTCGATACCACTAGCTCCATTAATCGTTCCGGCAAAAACCTTTGATTCCGATCCGACAATATCGGGCTTTGCTCTGGCTCTATCAATATCAGCAACAGCTCGTTTGTCAACTGGAATGCTTTCGCCGGTAACTGGAGCTTGGTTGATGGCAGAGTTGCCGCGTACGATGAAGCCATCGGCCGCAATGCGCTCATTTGGCTTAATGAGGACAGTGTCGCCTACGACCAGTTCTTCGACAGGAATTTCGCGGGCCTCGCCGTCTCTCCGAACTGTTGCTTTATCAGGTGCTAGCTCTGCGAGTGCTTCAATTGCACGCTTGGCGCGGCCCATCGCGTAGTGTTCGAGGGCATGACCAATGCTGAAAAGAAAAAGTAATAATGCACCTTCTGCCCAAGAGCCCAGAGCAGCAGCGCCCGCTGCAGCTACAAGCATGAGGGTATCTATTTCAAACCTCTTAAGTTTGAGGTTCTCTATTGCTTCTCTTAAGGTGAAGAATCCACCAAAAAAGTATGCTAATACGAAGCAGCTAATTGGTAGCCAAGATGGTGCATTGGCTACAAATTTTTCAATGACCACCCCCAATCCTAGTAGCGCGCCGCAGGTGATCGCGAAAATCATCTCGGCATTTTCTCCCAAAATGCCATTCCCATGATCATGCTTATGATCCGATTCGGATTTTGAATGCTCGTGACCCTTTGGGGCAGAAGGATTAGCAGCCTTCGACCGAACTGGCGTAACGTTCAACTCTTTTAGTGCCTCCAAAATATCAGCTTCTTTTATTTTTGACTTGTCGAAGTCGATATGAACTTGTCCAGTTGCGCTTACTTGCACTTCCAGAACACCACTCAATTCGCTGAGTTTGGCCTCAACGGTTTGGGCCTTGCGCGCGTGCTTGATTCCATCTAACTCGAGCAGAAAATGGCCCCATCGGTCGGTGATCCTGGAGCCAGCTGCTTGAACTAGTTCGCGTATCCGAACTAATGACAGCTTATCTGAATCATAGTGTATGCAAAGCTTAGGCCATTCACCATCCTGTCCAGGCTCAAGATGTACTTTCTCAACCCCATCCCTTCCTTCAATATCATTTAACAATCTTCTTACTAGAAGATCCTCGCTCGAGGAAATCGATGGCAGCACTACTGGTATGTCTAGACGCAGTTTTTTTGTCATGATGTTTAGGCGAAGACAGGAAGAAATCGATACTTGCTTCGCAGCGTACTAGTTGGCGCAGGCAACGTCAACTTAGGAAGCCGCGCGTCCGCATTGAGGGCAAAATTTTGCGCCAGGCGTGATAGTTGCATCGCAACCTTGGCAAACTAATGAAAGTCCGCATTGTCGGCAGAAGCGGCTCGTCGCTGAATTGATCGTTCTACAGGTTGGACATGCATATCCGACTTCTCCATAACTCCCCCTTTGTGCGGGCTGATTGTATTGATTGTGATGACCGCCATTTTTTTGGTGATGGCCACCATTATTGTTATGTTGAATTTTTCCAAATAGCCATTTACTGATACCCATGATTCAATTTCCTTGAAGCGAGATTTAATTATTTAATCATTTTGGCTAGCATATCGCCAATTTCAGAATACTCTTCTACCGCTTGTTTCATTGCAAGCTCTGTCCGAATTGCATTGTCAATAAAGCTGGCTCTTTCTTGGTCTAAGTCGACAGTATTTCTGTCGAGAGAATTTTGTGATGCCGGACGGAAGGCGACTTGTGTGTCATAAATAGATTTCATCTCAGAGCTGGGAATGTGACCCTTGCTGGTGCTACTAACGGACAGCATTGTTGCGTTGCTCCGTTCAAGTGCTTCTTTGAAATCAAGGTCCTTTGCCTGGTACCCAGGTGTATCTGCGTTGGCTATATTACTTGCAATAATCGCAAGTCTTTGAGTTCTTATCTTTAGAGCTATATCTTCAAAACGAACTTCACTCATTTCATGCCTCCAGTAAAATCCTCTTTCGAGGTGATTGCCATTTCATCGTTGACGGTCAAAGACTGGTTAAATATGATAGTGGACTGGCTAATTTGATTGGGTTACATATTTGTTATGTTGGCGACCGACTCTTTCTTCATGCATGGTGCAGTGATGTCTAGAGATTTCTCATAAACATCTGTTTGAACGTTCATTAATCCAAGTACAGTATGAAAGTAGTTATCATGACTAATGGCTCTGTCGTTGTTTTTCTCTGCAATGCAGGATAGGTTTTTTTGTCTGGATGCCATCATGGATTCGGAGAGCCAAACTATCCACGGTATATTTTTCTGTACGTTGGGCGCTATTGAGTATGGGAGGCCGTGAAGATATATGTTATTTTCACCCAGTGATTCTCCATGGTCAGAGACGTAAATCAATGCAGTGGGGGTTGATGGGAATTTGTTTTTCAGCCACTCGATAGAGCTATTTATGAAGTGATCCGTTTCGACAATACTGTTGTCGTAGGCGTTTATAACCTCTTGCTGTGTACATTGCTGCAGAGATGCTGATTTGCATTCGGGCTGGAAAGGCTTTCTCTGCATGCTTGATCTCTTGTAATAGGCGGGTCCATGGCTACCCATCTGGTGAAGCACGATCACCTTGCCTTTATCTCCTGTATTTGTTGGAGGCCATTTAATACGCTCTTCAAGAGAGTCCAGCATGGCTGCATCTTGGCAAACACCTTCTTTGTCACATAGAGGGTTGTTTGGTTGATGCTTGAATTGTTCGTTTGCGACCCTTGCGCAAATGCCCTTGCACCCGGACTGGTTGTCGAGCCAGAAGACGGATAGCCCGGCGCGACTCAAGACATCGAGCATGTTTTCGTAATTTTGCTTTCTGGAGAAATATTTTTCTCTACTCATGTGAGAGAACATGCAGGGAAGCGACTCAGCTGTACTCGTCCCGCAAGACCAAGCATTTTTCGATGAGAAGATATCTGTACGTTGGGACAACTGCGGAGTTGTATTCCTTTCGTACCCGTTTAATCCAAAGCTTTCTGATCGTGCAGTTTCACCGACTACTAGTAGTAGGATGGGCGCGGCTGTAGTTTCTGCAGGGGGTGTAATTATTTTGGCGTCTTGGCCTATTTTAGAAAGCTCAGCATTTGTCCGTTCTAATGGATTTGTGGCAACCTTAATTGTTGAGTAAAAGGTATTTAGTGGGTTTATCAGATATCTCATCTTTGTATGATTTCTCATCGTCGAGGAGAATGGCTGATAAATTAAAAATATGCACAAAATTGAAAATACTAAGCCCGTTGCTGACAAAGCAATGGAGGTGGCTAACGACCCAACTGCAGTAGTCTTCTTTACATTCGCAAGACATATGAACGCGATCGGTACTGCAGAAAGCATAACTACGGTAAGCAGCATTTGTACGCTTACGAGATCGCTCGCCTCAGCCACATCCGTTTGTATTGTGTTCCTCACCATGCCGGGATCAATGACTATCCCGTAGTTCAGCATGAAGTAGCTTGTGATAGACGCTGTAAGTATCGAAAAAATCAACACTGGCTTTAGCAGCCGTCCCCAGGCGAAGATTGCGATGAGTGATATATTTAATGCAGCGACTGCCGTTAGAAACCCTGTAAAGAACTTGGCATCGACACCTTCAGGCAGTTGGCTCAGAGCTTTCCACAATGGAATATTTCCAATGGTCGCGATCCACAGTCCTGTCGCAATGATTAAAAGAGCTGGGCCAACTGTCAGGTGCGCTGATATTTTCTGTAGAAAGCTTTGATTATTATTTTTCATGACTAGCTCTTTTGCTTGAGCCAAACGCAGAAAGCCTTCCTCAAGAGAACGTTGTTCTAAAGAGGAAGGCATAATCTGCTTTTCTATGCGCGACTATTTTGTCATTGCTGATGACAGATAGCCACGTCTTTTTTGATGGTATACGGCTGTCGTGTTAAGCGATTTCGTGCTTAACCGCCCATCGAACGCTGACGGGCGTCGCGCTCAGCAGGAGTTTCCCTCAGCAGCTCGTTAATTACTTCTTCGCGTGTCTTGCCTGTAGTAGGTTGCTTCGAGGCCGCCGGGTAAACTCCCGTATTAAAACGATTGGTACCACCCTCACGGACAGCCGCTGCAGCTTCAGCTTGAACTTGTTCACGGGTTTTTTCGCCCTTGAAATGCTCCGGGTAAGTCTTCACCCCCGCTTCGTTGTTGGCAGGGTGCTGGTAGCTTTCTGCCGAGGCGGTACCAGGGAGAACGAACGCCGCCGAAGCGACCAATGCTGCAATAAAAGATGCAGAGTAAAAACGACGGTGCTTCATTGGATTTCCTTTCAACAGAGTTTTGATTCTCTTCTCGAGATTTGGATCTATCTCAAGTCGATGGCTCTACTGTAGAAAAATGCCCCCCACAGGACGCACACATTGCAGTGACAAAGCTGTAATCTTGTTGACACAAAAAAAGGCCATGGCATTAAGCCATGACCTGTAAAAGGCGATCGCTGTCCCAGTTACACGATCGCCACCTCGCCAGAGGACGATGCTCCACTCTCGGGGTTCCCTTGACCTTCACTTTCTGAAGGGTCGTTCCTGTGTATGAGTCGGTACAGCAAAGGCAGCACTAAGAGCGTGAGGATCGTTGAGGACAGAATCCCTCCGATCACCACGGTGGCCAGGGGACGCTGCACTTCAGCTCCAGTACCCGTGGCGATGGCCATGGGGACGAACCCAAGTGAGGCGACCAGGGCGGTCATCAAGACCGGCCGCAGCCGGGTCAGGGCTCCCTCAGTCACGGCGTCAGCTACGTTTCGACCCTCTTCACGCAATGTACGGAAGTAGGAGATCATCACCAGGCCGTTGAGCACTGCCACACCGGATAGCGCGATAAAACCCACAGCTGCCGTAATCGACAACGGGATGTCGCGCAGCCATAGCGCCAAGATGCCTCCCGTTAGCGCAAACGGAATACCCGTGAAGACGATGAGGCCGTCACGAACGTTGCCGAACATTGCGAAGAGCAGCACGAACACCATCAAAAGTGCAACGGGTACGACGATCAGAAGTCTCTGTCGAGCGGACTCCAGGTTCTCAAACGTACCTCCCCAACGGGTCCAGTAGCCAGCCGGCAGTTGCAAGCTCTCCAGGCGCTGCTCTGCTTCGCCCACAAAGGACCCGATGTCACGTCCGCGCACGTTTGCGCTGACGACGATGCGTCGTTTCCCATCCTCTCGGCTGACTTGGTTGGGACCAGGCGCCGTCTCAAAGGTCGCAACGGAAGACAAAGGGACGAAGCCAACTCGGCCATCTGCTCCCTTTGGCAAGGCGATGGGAAGGCGGCTCAGCGCTTCCACGTCATTGCGGATGTTCTCCGGCAGGCGCACTTGAATGTCGAAGCGCTTATCGCCTTCGAACACGATCCCCGCTTCTCCTCCGCCCAACGCAACGCTGATGGTGTCCTGTACGTCACCCATGTTCAGCCCATAGCGTGAAGCCTTCTCACGGTCAATTTGAACGGTGAGCATGGGCAGGCCTGTCGTCTGTTCAACCTTAACCTCAGAGGCGCCTTGGATCTGCTGAAGCATCCCTGCCACTGTTTGGGCGTTCTTCTCCAGGACGGCCATGTCGTCACCAAAGATCTTGACGGCGACGTCGCTGCGCACGCCCGAGATCAGTTCGTTGAAGCGAAGCTGAATCGGCTGCGAAAACTCATAGTTGTTGCCTGGCACTCCGTCAGCAGTCTTCTGGATGGCAGCGAGCAGGTCATCGCGTGAACGAGATGGATCTGGCCACTGGTCCTTGGGCTTGAGCATGATGTAGCCGTCGGAGATGTTGGGAGGCATCGGATCCGAAGCGATCTCGGCAGTACCTGTACGAGCGAACACTCGATCGATCTCGGGGAACTCCTTTTTCAGAGTATTTTCGATCTGGATCTGCATCTCCAAGGACTGCGTGAGGCTGGTGCCTGGTATGCGCAGCGCCTGTATGGCGAAATCACCCTCGTTGAGATTAGGAGCGAACTCGCTACCAAGGCGCGTCGCAAGCAGAAGGCTGAGCGCGACCGCCACGCCTGCTGCTGTCAACACCACTGCTGGAGCCGCCATAACGCGGGCAAGCACAGGCGAGTACGCCTGCCGAGCCCAGCCCATGATGCGGTTTTCCTTTTCGGCCACTTTGTCGCCCATGAACAGGGCCACAGCCGCAGGAATGAACGTGATGGACAGCAGCATGGCGCCGGCCAAGGCAATGACCACAGTCAACGCCATGGGATGGAACATCTTGCCTTCCACCCCTGTGAGGGCAAAGATGGGCAGATAGACCACCATGATGATGAGCTGGCCGAAGAGCAACGGACGCCGAGCTTCCTTGGCGGCAGCAAACACTTCATGAAACCGCTCACTGCGAGTCAAGGGGCGGCCGCGCGCTTCTTGCGCATGGGCCAAACGGCGTACACAGTTTTCCACGATCACCACGGCGCCATCGATGATGATGCCGAAGTCGAGAGCTCCCAAGCTCATGAGGTTGGCACTGACTTTGTAGTACACCATTCCGGTGAAGGTGAACAACATGGACAGTGGGATGATCAACGCTGTGATCAGCGCCGCGCGCAGGTTACCCAGGAACAGGAAGAGGATGACCACCACCAGGGCGGCGCCTTCGAGCAAGTTCTTTTTGACGGTGGCAATGGCCTTGTCCACCAGGTTCGTACGGTCGTAGACCGTTACGGCTTTGACGCCTTCGGGCAAGTTGCGGTTAATTTCCCGCATACGAATATCGACGGCCTGGGAAACCTTTCGGCTGTTCTCTCCAATCAGCATGAACACCGTTCCCAGCACTACCTCGCGACCGTTGTCGGTGGCTGCGCCAGTGCGCAGCTCGCGGCCGAGGCCCACTTCTGCCAAGTCACGGATGCGAATAGGCTGACCCTGTGCAGAGCCAACGATGACCTCACGGATGTCTGCGATGCCCTTAACTTGACCAGGCGCACGGATCAAATATTGCTCGCCTTGGCGCTCGATGTAGCCAGCGCCGACGTTTGCATTGTTGCGCTGCAGCGCCGCCACGATGTCGGCCAGTGTGAAGCCGTAGGCAGAGAGCTTCTCAGGAGAGGGCGCGACGAGGTACTCCTTCGCGTAGCCACCAATTGAGTTGATCTCAGTAACGCCTGGCACGTTGCGCAGCTGAGGTTTGATCACCCAATCCTGGATCTCCCGCAAGTCCATAGGAGTGTAGGGAGACCCATCGGGCTTTTTGGCGTTTTCCTCCGCCTCAACGGTCCAGAGATAGATCTCTCCTAGGCCAGTCGATATCGGCCCTAAGGTGGGAGACACGCCGTCTGGCAGGCTCTCTCGGGCCTGTTGCATGCGTTCGCCCACGAGCTGGCGCGCGAAGTAGATGTCCGTGCCGTCCTTGAACACTACGGTAACCTGAGACAGGCCGTAGCGCGACAGCGAGCGCGTCTGCTCCAGGTTCGGCAGTCCAGCCATCACCGTTTCTATCGGGTAGGTGACGCGCTGCTCAGTCTCCAGCGGAGAGTAGCCGGGAGCCTGGGTGTTGATCTGCACCTGGACATTGGTGATGTCGGGCACAGCGTCGATGGCCAGGCGCTGGTAGCTAAAGATGCCCAGTGCTGCCATGCCGAAAACGGCGAGCAGCACAAGCCAGCGCTGCTCAATGGCAAAGCGGATGATGCGTTCAAACATGTAGTTCTCCGGTCCCCGCCTCAATGAGCATGTTCAGCCGTGGCTTTGCCGAGCTCCGCCTTCAGGAGGAAACTCCCTTCGGCCACGTACGCTTGGCCAGGCTTGAGGCCTTCCAAGATTTCCGTATTTTTGGAGTCCGTACGTCCGATTCGAACCGGCTGTGCCCGGAAGCCGCCTTGCACTGGAACGAACACCACTGTCTTTTGGTTTTCGATGCGCTGAATTGCGGTGGACACAACGGTGAGCGCGGCTTCCTGCGAGGATGCTGTGACCTCCACATTCACAAACAGACCTGGGCGCCAGGCACCGTCTGGGTTCGGCAAGGTGATACGGGCTGGGGCAGTTCGCGTGTCCTGTCCGATGAGCGCGCCGACATAGGAGACTTCGCCCGTCGCTGCAGATTCAAATGCTGTCGCGCGAACCGTTGCCTTTTCGCCAACACGCACTGAGGGCAGATCGGGGGCGGAGACTCTCATCTCGGCCCACACAGAACGAAGGTCGGAGATCGTGAAGACTTGCGTGGTGTCCTGAACGGCCTCACCGATAGACAGGTGCTTCTCCACGATCACACCGTCAAATGGTGCCCGTAGTTCGAAGCGATTGAGCCCTGCGCCCGCGCCAGCGCCTGCACCAGTAGCTGCCAACTTTTGCTGAGCGTTGGAGACCGCGATCTCAGCTTCGCGTAGTACCTGTTGGGCCTGCAGATAGTCCTGCTCCGCCGAAACCTTTTCCTCCCAAAGCTGCTTTTCACGCTGATAGGTGGTTCGGGCGAGTGCCAAACGCTTTTGCGCGCCCAACAGTTCGCTGCGCTGCTCCGACACTGCAACGCTGCTCAGAACAGCCAGCAGCTGGCCCTTCTTAACGTTTTGACCTAAGTTGGCTGGCACGCTTTCCGCGACGCCGGCAACGCGGGGTACCACGTGAGCGGTGCGGTCTTCGTTAAAGCGAATCTCTCCAGGCAGTTGCAGCACGCTACGGATAACCGATGGTCCAGCTTGAGCGGCCTTGAGGCCGGCAACCTGGATGCGTTGGGCATCCATCGGGATCAATCCTTCATCTTCGTCATGACCAGCTTCGGCGCCGGGCTTGGCGGAAGCTTCTGGCTTGGCCTTGTTGCCATCGCCCTCTTCATGATGCTCACCATCAGCATGGCCCTTGTCATCGCTGTGGGACTTGGCAGCCTTCTCCCCATGATGTTCTTGATCAGCATGGCCTGCGGCCTCACCATGACCATGCTCCTGGGACTGGGGGGTCTTTCCGCTGGATTCGGGGGAGTTGGAGTTGCCTGATCGCAAAATCAGAGTCGCTGCGAGAACCCCTACAGACAGGATGCTCACAATCGCTATGACGGTTGGCGTACGGCTAGAACTTGAAGAAGAGTTCGTTTTCATTTGGCGGCTCAATGGTTTACTGATCAGCTTGCGATCCGAGCAGACGTTCGAGGTCCGCGACGGCGCTATGGGTGGACAGCAGCTGGCTTAGATACTGGCTACGCGCGTCGAACCATGTGCGCTGTGCGTCCAGAACGTCGAGGTAGCTAAACTTTCCAAGTGAAAAGCCCTTCACGGCTGCTTCATAAGCAGTTTGTGCTGTGGGCAGTACTTGGGTTGATAGCTGTTGTGCAAGGCGACGGCTGGTTTCCAACTGCTCACGGGCTTGAAACACATCTGTCTGCATCTGGACGCGCAGCGCTTGAAGCTTCTCTTCAGCTTGATCGGCAAGGCGCAGTGCTTGGATCTGGTTACCGCGGTTGGTGTCCAGCACCGGAAGTGGTATCGAAATTCCAAAAACAAGTTGGTTACGCCCCACCTCCTGCGCGCGCTTCACACCCAAGCTCAAGGTCGGATCAGGCAAGCGCTTTGCTCGCTCTAGATCTGCTGATGCGCGGCTTTGCTCCAGCGTAGAGCGCGCCTGCCTGATGGATGGGGAGTCCTCCAACTGGGCCAACAATTCCGATGCAGCAGGTGCTTCAGGAGCGATCTCGAAGGTCCCGAGCGCTGGTCCAAAGGAGAAGTCTTGTCCTCCTAGAAGTGCCTGCATCTGCTGCCGAGCAACACGAAGGTCCGACTCCGCTTTACCCTGCTCGAGTTCAGCCCCAGACTCAGCAACCTTTGCCCTGCTTTCTTCAAGCGGAGCTACTTTGCCGGCCGCAACGCGTTTTGCTGCCGCTTCGCGGGCACTCCTAACTATCTCCACTGTTTGCTTGGCAACAGTCACCCGCTCCTGGGCCGCTAAAAGACTGTAGAAAGTTGCGCGCACGTCGGCACGGATGTTTGCACGGGTGGCGGCCACCCCGGCTTGAGCGACGTCACGCCCGCGTTCCGCGATGCGCATGCGTGCGTCTCGCTTGCCTCCGACTTCAACCAACTGATTCCACTGAACGGTTGATGTTTTGGTACGGCTGCGTGTATCTTCTTGAGCGTAGGAGAGCTCGGGGTTGGGGCGAGACTTGCTTTGAAGGACTGCGCCGTCGCTGGCCTCAAGTCCGAACTGAGCCGCACGCAAGCTCGGATGAGTTGCTAAGGCTTGAGCGACCGCGACAGACAATGTCAAGGGCGCCGCCGGTGCTTCGCTTGAGGCCGTTGTGAGGCTGCTTGAGCTCGTGGGTGCGGCGTGGACTAGGCCTGCCCCTACCAACATGCTGACAAGCAAGGTTTGGCAGAAGCTCGTGCGAAGCCTCTCCTTGCCACGTGTGGTTACCAAGATCATGTATGAAACTCCTGCCCGGACAGAATCCATGTTCCTGTCGGTCGCTGTAGTGCCCTGAAATATTTATGCGCAAGCGCAAGGTATGGGCGAAGGGCACTATAGAGGAGCGTTCCCGGCGGCTTCCTGATAATCAGATGACAAATTTATCATCCAAGTGCCAGGGCCCTGGGATCACAATCCGCCCCATGAGAATCCTAATAATTGAGGATGATGAAAAGTTGGTAGACCAGCTTGTCAGAGGGTTGGACGACGAAGGGTTTACTGTAGATTTTGCACTTGATGGGATCTCAGGACTAAATAAGGCGGCTACCCAGGATTTCGATGTAATTATTCTTGATGGCATGCTTCCTGGAATAGATGGCCTTGCTGTTTTAGCGGCTTTGAGACAGTCAAAGCAAACAGCTGTTTTGATGCTCACTGCAAGAGATTCAGTTGAAGACAGAGTGACCGGCTTGAAAAGCGGTGCTGATGACTATATGGTCAAGCCGTTTGCATTTTCCGAATTGGTCGCAAGAATAAAGGTATTGCTCCGCAGGAATCCTTCATTGAGCAGTGCGGTGAATGTTGCGACAATATTGAGAATGCACGACTTGGAAATAGATCTTGCAAGGCAGCGTGCCTTTCGTGCGGGGAAAAAACTCGATCTAAGTGCGAAAGAGTATAGCTTGCTGATATTGTTGATACGTAGACAAGGAGAGGTGATTTCTCGAGCTGAGCTAGCCTCTCAGGTCTGGTCAATAAATTTTGAGTCAGAGTCAAATGTCGTTGAGGTGGCCATTAGAAGGCTAAGAATGAAAATCGATGAGCCGTTCGATAAGCCATTGCTGCACACCATTCGCGGAATGGGCTACATTTTGGAATCAAGATGATTAAACAAGGAAGAGCAAAAAAAGCGACGCGCCCTTTGTCGGCGCGTTTGTCTATTTCTCTGGCTCTGCAAACTATTTTTGGACTAGGAATAGTGTGCGTGGCTGTTTATCTGGTCATATCGCAAACGCTCTATTTGAAGCAAACCGATGCTCTTGATCATAAACAAGTAGCGTTGGAGCGCCTGCTCAATGAGAGTAAGCTACACATAAATACCGAATCGTTGCAGAGTTCA
The DNA here is from genome assembly GCF_050907895.1 of Delftia sp. 11MD. Lineage (NCBI taxonomy): Bacteria > Pseudomonadati > Pseudomonadota > Betaproteobacteria > Burkholderiales > Comamonadaceae > Delftia > Delftia sp. 11MD. The sequence continues at coordinate 5,368,334 of NZ_CP194333.1, forward strand.
CTGTTGGATTTTTTGAGCGGGCACGACGATTTGTCATTGGTGGTGCGAAAATATGGCGTGAATGGGGAGGTTCTTTTTGAACTGCTGCGTCACAGAGAAAATACCATTGAACGCGAGTTCTCTGTGAAAGTTTCAAGTCAAGATTCTAGCCCTCAAGAAATAGCTGTAACACTCATATTGGATCGTGGTCCGGATAATATGATTTTGCGTCATTTGGCATGGACGCTTGGCATCGCAGCTATCGCTAGCACTTTGATTGTTTCTATTTCAAGTATCTGGTTGGTGAAGAAGGGGCTGTCGCCAATTAACCTTTTGATCACACAGACGCGACAGGTATCTGCTCAAAATTTGATAAAGAGATTGGACGATAGCCAGCAGCCTCAAGAGTTGATGCCCTTGATACGGCAAATTAATGACCTCTTGGATAGGTTATCTGTTGCTTACAGGCAGATGGAATCTTTTAACGCGGACGTGGCACATGAGCTGAATACACCTTTGTCAACTTTGATAAGTAGCGCGGAGCTGGCACTACGAAAGCGGAGAACATCGGATGAACTGGTTGATGTCCTATCTTCCAATTTGGAGGATTTGCATAGAATGGCCAGCATCATTGCCGATATGCTTTTCCTCTCAAACGCAGATAGAGGGAATGGTGCTCAGCGAATGGCGGTAAGCAGTCTCGCTGAGCTCGCTCGCGAGGTTATTGAATTCCACGAAGCGTCTCTTCTGGACGCTGGTTTAGAGGTAGCCATACAGGGCGAAGCAAAAGGCATCTTGGATGCGAGCTTATTACGTCGTGCACTTTCGAATCTTTTGGGGAATGCTACGCGCTATGCCTCAAAAGGTAGCAAGATAATTGTTGATATCCGAATGGTTGCTTCTGATCGAAACCCATTCACCATGAATGCACAGCATATCCAATTGACAGTCACTAACGAAGGCCAGACCATAGATCCCTCTCATCTTCCGAGACTATTTGATCGATTTTACAGAGCAGACTCCTCTAGGACGCAGGCTAGAAGTAACCACGGACTAGGACTGGCAATTGTTGCCGCAATTGCCAGGCTGCATCAGGGTAATGTATTCGCAAGATCTGAAGCGGGAGTGACTAGTATTGGGTTGATATTCCCGCAGATCAGTGATGACGCATAATCAATTTTCGTCAGAATATGATGCCCTGAGCGTGAGATGATCGAGATGGTGAAGAATTTTGGGGATAGAGTGTGGCGCGCAATTAAGAAACCGGAACTTGTATTTGCAATAATACTTCTTTCAGTTTTTTCTGCATTAAGTATTGGTCATGAAGGACTGAGGTTGGTAAAGCTACTGGTTTTGTACCTGCCATATTGCTTTCTGATTTTTCTTTTTGCAAAAAATGGAAATCCGTCTTGGATCGGCAAGACCTTCGTTTGGCTTGTGACCTTGGCATTTTATGTGGATGGAATCGCTCGATATTATCTGAGAGAGGCCTATGACGCCGCGCCTGATAGCGCACTTGTTTTAAATGCAGTAGCGAATACCAATCTCCGAGAGGGCATTGAATATGCATTTGCAAATTCAGTGTTGTTGATATGCTTGGGGTTGCTGTTGTTTTTTCTGGCGACCCTTTCTTTGGTTCTCTTGATCTCGGTTGATTCAGCGCCAAGGAGCTACTCGAGGGCTATTTGGTGCATCGTCGTCTTGCTGATGACGTTTAGTTTGGTTGCCCATGTCAATAAGCCCTGGAGGAAGTTGCATCCAATAGTTTTCTGGAAAAACTGGCAGGAGTCTATTTCACTTGTTCAGGCAGAATGGGCAAACCAAGTTGCCATCCGTGAAGAGCAGTTCACGAGAGCGAAGACACTGGCGCCAAAAGTTGAGCGCAAAGGGAGCTCCACAATTGTTCTCGTAATTGCGGATAGTATTAATAGAGATAATTTGGGGATATATGGCTACCCAAGAAATACCACGCCGATGCTCTCGCTAAAGCGGAGGGATGCGGGTAGAAATATGGTGATATTCCGTAATTCTTGGTCATTGGATGCAAGCACAATACCTGCGTTTGAACGGATGTTTTCATTGCAGGCCGCTTCTACTGATAATTCATTGCACCTTTTGGCCATGGCTCGAGCCGCGGGTTATAAGACGTGGTGGGTAAGCAATCATGATGATGTTGCAATTGAATCGCGGCATGCAAGCTATGCAGACATAGTCGAGTTGATCAACCGCACGCCTGGTCGCTCATCATCCTCATTGGATGGCGAGACTCTGAATCTTTTGGAAGAAGCTCTAAAGGATGGGGCGGAGAATAAATTTATTGTTGTGCATTTGCTTGGTGCACATCCTCATTACAGTCTTCGCTACCCGAAAAATGAGAACCCTTTTGATGATACAACTGATGATGTAGATCGGGAGATGGAGGCTAAGCATAGATCATTTTGGGTGCGTGGTTTCAGAGAGCAGTATGACGCCGCACTCTTGTATCATGATTCGGTAATTGCCAAAACACTGGATCTGATGAAAACTTCAGAAAGTAGTTCAGATTATCAGGCCTGGATGTACCTATCTGATCATGGCCAAGAGGTTGGACATCTACTAAATAAGGTTGGTCACAGCCCTTCAACTGAGTCTGGCTATCGTATTCCGACCATAATTTGGCGCAATAAAATTGAGAGTAATAGTCCGGATAACCTTGGTGATAGAGGATTTAGGTCTGACTGGGCCTCTTGGACAATTGCGGATTTACTCTCGCTGCAATGGGAGGGAAAAAGTAGTAAGTTAAATATCCTGGCTGAAGACTATCAATGGATTGCTCCGAAGCTTCCATTTCCGTTGACGGAGGCCACGCCCAGCATGCGACCATGAGCGAACATGAGCGAACATGGTCGTTAGCATGACATTTTTGTCCTGCTCAGATTGGGTGTATGACTCTCGTGTGTGTGAGGTGTGCTTGAGTATGAGGCGGGCGCAGCAAAATTTCGCTCTCTAGCCCCGCTGAAATGAAAGCATCCTTGGCTAGAAACCCTTAAAATTAGCAATTTGCTAGCATGCAAATTTAAGGAACACCATGACATCCGATTACAAGACACTTCTTCAGCAGAAGGCTGAACTTGAAGCCAAGATTGCCCACGCTCTGGCCACAGAAAAGTCTGGCGTGGTCGCCCGCGTGCGCAGCCTGATCGAGGAATTCCACCTGACTCCAGACGATGTGTTCGGAGGCTCCAAACGCAAAGCTTCGGCTGGCGCGGCCAAGTACCGCGATCCTGGTACCGGCGCTACGTGGACGGGGCGTGGCAAGCCGCCCAACTGGATCAAGGATGCTGCGGATCGGACCTCTTTCGAGATCTGACGGGCGGCCAGGAGCACGCGAGCTTGAACGCGTAAACGCCGTGATCGATGGGGTTTGTGCCTTTGGTCGAAATGCCTTCCTGGCCAAGATGGATCGCGAGGTGTGTCGTTCGAGTTCCAGACATTTCGATGAATGGCTCTTTGCTCGATCTCGACATCGCGGTCAGCCTTGATGTCCAGCACTAATCCTGTAGCGAAGGCCAGTGTAATGTGCGCATCAAGACTTAGTCAGCGATGTTGGGTGCCAGTGGCCTAAGCCTGCACAAAGCCCTTGAGCTTGGGATAGAGCGAGTTCGTCGCGGATAGCACGTTCGTCGAAGTGAGTGATCAGATCAAGCATCACCATGCAACGATCCTCCTGGCAATTGAAAGGGTGCTCGAATGATTTCACACCGAACAGCCCATGAGCTCGCCGTCGCCATCCAACAACCCCTCACGCTTGCAGGCCTCGCGAAACGTTTGCCGATTGAAGTCCAGTCTGCCCTGCGCAAGCCACTGAAAGGCAACTTCGTCATACACGAAGCTGCTCTCGCTCACGGGGATTCGGCGTAGATCACGGCTCTCGAGCAGCAAGGCCAGATTTTCCCGATGGCCTTCCAATGACGTGGAGTCCGTATCCAGTGACAAAGTCCGTGGCAGCAGCAGGAGTTCCTGATCATCAATGCTCAGGTGTGCCCCCCAGAGCTCCCTGACCTTGCGGGCGTGTGAATTCAACTGGTCGATACAACACGATGACCGCCTGAAGCTGTCGCTCGGAAGTCTGCCAGTGCCGACCGCTCTTAGCCGAGAACTGCTGCGGCGCGAGACTCGCTCGCAAATGGCCGATCAATCGCCGGGCGGCGATACACCGAACTTCGCACGTAATGCCGCCTCCACCACGACTCGCTCGGCCTTGATGTCGATGTCTTTCGGCACCTGGATGTTCAGGTCCTGCAGCTTTTTTAGTGCGGCCCAGGCTTCGTAGTCGTGGAAAGGGTTCAATCCCATTACGTTCCCGAGCTGCTGGTCTGCAGTACCCACCGCCGGTGAGATCTTGGCGAAATCTGCGATCGCCTTGCTGATATCCCAGTCTCGTCCGAACAGCAGCAATGCTGACAAGGCGAGCACACTGCCCGTGCTCGAACTAGTGTCTTTGACCGCATTCAATGGGGGGTGCGTATGAGCGATGAATTCCGACAAGGCCAGGGTCTTCCTATATTCGGAGGCCAGCACCGTAGGGTTGAAAACTGGCCTGCCGGCGTAGCGCCTGGCCAAGCTCTCCGACCGCTTTCCGCTCGCGCCGAACAGGCCAATGTGCTGGTCTATCAAAGCGCGCATGTTCGCCTGGTGCTGGGGATAGCGGGCTTGAACTAGGCGAGCTGCCTGGGCCCTCCAGTTAAAGTTGGGCAGTTCGGCGATCTCTGGCGTGATCTCTACATCCGTCGGCAAGGCGCCGCGAGCGTGAAATGCGTTCTCCCGCAGTGCATCGATCCACGGATACGTTCGCGGGTCTAGGGAGACCACAAACATCGACTCGACCTTCTTGTTGAAAAACCAATCCCGCATGGAACGAATGGAACCTTGGCTGAAGCTGCCTACCTCGATCCCGGTGCACACAAGATCCCTCACCGCTCGCGTCAGATTCGACCGTGACTCACTGAAAGCTACTAGGGTTTCGGGTACGGCATTCGTCGCATCTGGGTTGGCGTAGTCGCAAAAGGGGTGGTGACCTGGTGTCGTGAATCTGAAGAATGACTGCCTTTTGGGCTTACCGGACTTGCCCGCGACGACGGAACGAACAACCTCGGCCCCTGTCACCGAGCAGTCTGGGCACTTGAGATCAGCGCGAAGATGGGCTCGCCACTCATCAGGAATTCTCTCAACGGACATGTAGGCATGGCCTGTTTCTGCACTAAGTTTTTCCAGAATTTGGTCGACGTCGAACTCGCCGGTGCGAGTAATTGAGAAGGCTGTTAGCGTCATTGCTCTCCCTTCGCGGAAATATTAGCTCAACGAAAAATAGACGATCGCCACTTGAGTCGATAGCGAGCCTGCGGGCGGCACTCGGTGAACCCCCTTTCTTGGCTGATTCCAACTGACTCCCTTCCAGCCACTACGGGGCACCGAAGGATAGAACGGTAACATGGTTGACGCTGGATCCAACGTGCAGCAACAGACCAGCTTACACAGTACCGATAAATGAGAGCCCGAGCACGATTTTTGCCAGATATACCTCAGCGACAAGAGAAAGGGAATTCTCTCATAATCTTCCAGCCTCTTTCCAGTGACGCGGTAACCACCACCATGTCGTAAGAATCAAAACAGCGATCAACGCCGCAGCTATGCTGCCCACGAAATGACCAAATATGGTTGAAAGAACAAGTTGTGTGCCTGATATCAGCGCGATAGCAAGCGTTACCGCGCCCGCCAGAATCTGACGAGATGCAAATGTTTTGAAGCGAGGTCTGTCAATCAGCGGTCGAATTAGTCGATGCTGGACGGCGGTTGCACTTAGTAGTATCAAGCTCATCACTGCCAAGAGGAATGTCGCCAAGAATACCCATTTTTCCGTGTAAGCGATTGCATCGAATCTTGGCATGAAAGGTACTGTTATCAAAAATGCGGACAGTAGCTGTGAGCTAGGAAGTAGAATGCGGAGTTCTCCAAGTAGATCTGTCAAATCTCCATCGTTGTTTATTTCAGACATTTCTTTGTCTGCATGTGTTTGATTGTGTTCAGATTTCATTAAAAATACATCCTATTTTGCAACTGATAATTTTTCTTGGGTACGTTTTTTGGTTTTATAAGGTGATCATCAAACCCACTATTTCTTGCATTTTCGTCACGCCAGTGTCATTTTCTCGTAATTTAGGGTAAAGCCTCTGTTGTATTTTTTGAAAATGGTGGTCAACTTGGGTCTCCCTTCAGTGCCACTTCAATGTGGCCGAAGATCCCCATCATTTCTGTAGGGTACTGAGTTCTGTTGATTTGAAATTTATTATTTCGCGAATCGCCTCGCGAACGAGAAATTTCACAATTTATTTCATGATTACATATTTGTAGTCATTGCACAAATTCGCTCTTCGTAAGGTCGCCGATACCCGGGTAACCGAGCCACTTGCATGCAAAGCAACGCGAGAAACCGATCTGCAGGAGGGTGAATTGGTCCATGACCATCAGCCGCTTACCCTTGGCGAGGGGATTTCTCCGCTGACTGATCACGTCCTCCGTGTTCAGGCGCAGAGTAGGATGCAAATCCAGCACATGAAAGCTGTTCGCAACTGCCTCCTACAGCTCTAGCTGTACTGTTCAGAACCGGTGCTGCTTGAGCTGGTACCGGTTTCGATGACACCTTGTTATTGCACATGAAACCGGCAGCAGCCCAGTATCATCCAGGCCGTTGATGGGTTGTCTGATCAAGTCGGACGCAAGCGCGCGATGCTGCTAATCAAGAATTCATCATCGCTTTCTGCCCGCGTGACTTTCGTCGGCTTGGCGCTGGCGGGGCGGCCATCCCGCAGACTTTGAAGACGCACAGTCTTAATGTCGGAAATGTTATAGGCGCGGATGAGACGGGGCATCTCCACACGATTCGCCGCCGCTTGCTCCGACAAGGCCAACTTCCCCGCATCTGGTCGGCACAACGTAGGCTTTATGTGGTCGCGATACCGGGCCTGGGCTCCCGTCGCATCGTGGGCTGGTCGATGCTGGTGAGTTGTCCTCATCACTGAAATTTCAACGGCCGACAGTACGACCGCGCATTTCAGGATCCACTGCTCAAGCGCTTGCAGACCGCAAGGCTGCTCAGCTTGAGCGCCCGCCTACCAGCAGGCCCATGGAACATGGGGAACGGGTGAAATAGCCAAATACTTAGCCGCAATGAGTTCCTTGGTTTTGCATAAATCTCATAAAAATCATGGGCTTACACTGTTTTAGTGATCCGCAAATTTAGGCGCAATCTTTCACGCTCAGAGGCCTTTCATGCTGTCGCACTTTGCCTTAATTGCTGCCGTAGTTGATGTCGCACTTCCGGGTCGGAAAGCCCGGTGGTGCCGTCACAAGCTACCAAGTTGCTGATAGCGAGCGGAGGCCAGTCCTCAATGTCATCGTCCAGGGCGATCCAGTGGCGCGGTTTTCTCCGCTGCACGTCTGCCAAGATCTGCATGCCTCGCGGGGTGCTCTGGAACGACGCTAGGTTCCAAGGATCAGCCCCATGGACACGCTTGTGGTATGTGCCGCCGATGAATCGCGCGCGCAGTCGCTCAGGCAGCCGCTGAAGCGTCTTGGCGTAACCTGGGCGAATGCACCAGGTGCTGCTCAGCACCAAGGCCACAGAGGGATATGGCGCCAGTTCCTCTTCCAGAATGGGAAGCCACTCAAACAGCGCATGGCCAGGAGCTTGGTATGGGCTCATGTAGATGCCCTTGCGGGGATGCCAGAGTACCTTCTCATGGTGGACTACGCCATCAAGGTCCAAGTACAGGATCACATCCGCGCTGCGAGGCGTGGATGCCGGTACATAGGGCGCGTTGTGACCAGAAGTCATCGCATGTGCGTCACGCATAAGGGTAGCTGTTAGGCGGAGTCTGTAGCGGATGGTTGCGCGCTAGACCCATGCTACCAAGATCCTTCATAACATCCAGGGGCAGCCGGCAGCCGGCAGCCGAATACCGGGACGGCGTTCACGAGTCAGTCGCTCAGCCAAGCACTCTTATCAAAGCCCTGCAGATTTCCAGGCTCTTGGGCCGTGTGCTGGATGATCGCGGTGAGGGCCATGATGCCGTTCTCTGAACGTCAGATGGAAAGAAAGCAATCACTATCGCTATTCGCTTCCCGAATGCCTTTCTTGACGTGCTCGAGAAGCGCGTTCAGAGCATCGATCAGTTTGGCCAGGACGCAGTAAGCGGCGCTTTCTGGATCGCATGGCGATGCGCCAAGTCACCTCTCACTTAGTTTCAGGCCGTTTGACAACACTTTGATAGTCGGCATCAGCATAGACCTCCCGGTCGCTTCAACTAAAATCGCTGAGAAAATCTCCTCTCCAACAAAGAGCTAGGAATTTCAAAATATTCGTGAGGAAGAACTCCAAATTTTCTCATTGTCTCCAAGTAAGCAAGTGGTCGTCTTTTATCCGACTGATCCGAGTACACTGAGCGGTGAAGCAGAGCGGCCAACACCGCACGGCCATTCATTAAGAAAACCCGCTCTGCAGAGGTAAGGAGATCGTCGGCTACCGGATGGAAGATTTTTCCTAGCCCTGAAGATAGCGGATTAGCACACTGCAAACAGTATTGCAAAGTAGCGACGCCTTGCTTATCCGGCCCCGCGTTAATCATTGTATCTGGGAGAGTGACAGGTGCGCTGCAGTGAGCGCAGACGTCCTCTAGCAAGCAGTCGTGAACAGGACACCATCGCCACGCTTTAAAACGCCAATGCAGCGGGAAAAATTTACAACCAGGCTCTTCCAGACAAAGTGGACAGTATCTGTAGCGGGCTTTACGGCATTCAGTCCACAGTAGAAAATTATGCCCTAATGGATCAAGACTTCGCAGCCCAGCAAAGATGTGCTCCGCGAGCGCAAAGGATGACGCGGGCAACCCAGAGACTCTAGAAATCTTACAAATCGCGCCTCCAAAAACTGTTATGTCTGGGTCGCATCTAGTTGGAACTCCAAGATGTGACTTCAAGCTCGGTAAATTTACAGCCTGACTTAGCGCGGCGCGTGTAAGCCAGGATGCCGGGCTTTCGCCACAGCAAGTATCGGGCACACCAACCAATTTCATAGAGTTTCCTCGAACAGGCTCTTCTGCCCGAGTGCCGCGTGCCGGGATTTCAGCTGTTCAAGCTCACGTCGGCCGAAGATGGAGCCGTACATACCCAGTGCTATGCTTCTGTCCTGCGGTGTGACAGGATGGACAATGACTTTGATGAATGCGGCAGCCGCGACTACCGGAGCAAGTTTTTCACCGGCGTATGGATACTCGTTGGACCAAGCTTGAAGGCGCACCAAGCCTCGTGCAGCGATGGCTTTTGCATAGCCAGGTGATAGGCACTTGGCGAGCGCTCCTGCGCTTGTGGCAGCCCATGGACCATGGAGCAAGCCAAAAGCATACAGTGTGTGTATCAGACCATCCATGGATAACAAACCTATGCAAGGATGCAAGCTAAATTCCGCGAGTACTTGCGACAGTTGTTGCCTGTAGAAAACCCCATCAAGCAACCGCTGCACCTGCAGCTGTTTTCCATCTGCGACAGAGGTACCGGTTCGGCCAAGATGATGTCCACAGTGACCCCATTCCACTGATCTGCGGTCCCATCGAACTGCAGATCCGCAGCGAAGGCACTTGTCAGTGAAACCAAGCCCATGCTTAACACAGCAACTCGACAGGCCAATGTCCCAATGCGCTTTGAGATAGCCACTTTCCTGTATGCATAGAGCGCATAGCTGAGGACGGCTCATCCTCAGCAGCCCAGCAACTCTGAAAACATGCCCGTAGCATCGTCTAGGCACTCCAGGTGCAACGGTAGCAGCAATGGGAAGCCTGTAAGCAAGCCTTGAAGCATCCACACCAAGCAATGGGGCCAGTTTTTGTGCATGGACCGCATTGAACCTTACAGAGCGCCCTATACCCAACATCTTTCGTAGCAAGTGCAACTTGCCTCCATTGGTAGTCACGACACGCAGGCAGAAACCAAGACCAGATTCATCATCGAATAACTCTTGGCAAAATGGAAAGGGAAGATCAAACAAACGGATTACCTCGCACTGCCCCCGCACCAAAAACACCTTGAAAACCACGCTGGAGCGCTTTTCTATCCACTTGCCGATCATTGGAGTCGTAAGCAATGAGGACTGCCTCGGTAACTAAGCGCTTGAAAGCGCGTAGATTTCCCTCGCTGGCCATGTGCAAACGCATAGCCATCTGCACATCATTCATACAGGTCAGATCGAAAGATTGACATTGTTTAACGAATCCCCGAACAAATCCCACCCAATTCGCATCAGCGATGAAGTTATCCATACTCTCACGGCCACTAACGCGTGATGAAAGGTGGGGCGCCACCTCAGGCAAGTTGTCGAGTTCAGAAGTGCCAGCTAGAACCAGACTCAATTTACATTCGTCCACCAGCTCTCTAAGAAACTCGGTAGCATCGTTCTCCCATTCGTTGCTCATCTCGGAGCGCCGCTGATACAGCAGGTGCTGAGCCTCATCGAGCCAGATCAGCCTCGTTTTGTAGTTCTTGAGAGCGTCGAACAGGAGAGATCTACGCATGTACAGCTGCCGTGCTGAGCCCGAATTAAATGGGTAGCGGATCGCGTTGAGGATGGCTTGGACAAGGTGAGATGTCCTTGGCTTATTCTGCACCCGAACACTAATAGCAGCCATACCTTGCGCAAAAAGAGCTGAATTCGGCAATGATGCACGAAAATACTCAAAAGATGCCGTTTTTCCGACACCCGAAGGACCGACCAGTCGCATTCCCTGTGGCATATTAAACTCAGTGCCTAGCTGAAATAGCCTGTCGAGCGACGTGAGTGCTTGAACTGCAGCAGGAAATAGCACAAATGTCCGATCAACAGATTTTGCCACACGCAATGCATTAACCGAATATGTAGCCAACCTGCGTGCCTCAAGAAGTTCATCATCAGAAGCAATCGCATCGAATTGCATCGACTGATCAAAGTATTTATTTTTACCGCTATTTTCCATAGTCAAAATGAAAATGTTTCAAATTGCGGAATGTCTTTCTCAGACAACTTGTATTCCGACTCTGACAGCAACTGAGTTGCGCTCGTCTCCTTCGAGACGGATTGTGCGGAGCTTGGAGACATCACTTTGTGTGAAGTCAGGTCGGCATACCGTCCCGCCGTCAACGCGTCAACTCGGCCTCGCCGACTCGTTGCATCGAGCCAGTGGTCGTGCAAACGCTGCCGGGCGCGTGCAAGTGAGTCCATACGATCGACGGACTGAAGGTCTTCTTTAGCGAACTTTCTAATCAAGCGATGTTGATTGAAACTAAGGCCACTAGCATATTGCGGCCAACGACACTGCGCTTCATGCCATGTCACACCATCTGGATCTAAAAAATGCAATGTGGAAATATCATCAGGATCCCATTTGCACAAGAGCTTCAATTTACTTCCATGCCTCTTGAAAACGTCTTTAAACGCATAGCTACCGTAGGGCAATCCAGTGAATTCAATTCCGCCCTGATTCACAGTCAGCATCCTGGACATACCTGCTGCTAGCCGTAGCTGATCTAACGTCCCAGGATAGCGTGCTGGTGGCACACGTTCAATTCCTTCTTGAAACAAAGTAAAAGGAGTCGCCATCTTTCGCCAATTTGGCTGATGCGGATATACATCGACAACAAACATCAGCAGACCGTTAATCAAATCTGTGAAGGTGATCGCAGCATCTTTGTAGGGGTCTATCCTTAGTATGCTGCCTACAGACTTTGTCACGCGACCCTTGGTCAAAGTCAATGTATTTAGCGTGCTAAAAAACCGCTCTACGTGAGGTTTCAGCCAAGGCGTACGAACACGGCAAAACATCAAGTCTACGCCGAGACTCATTGCCATCGTTTTGAAGCCAAATGAATGAAATTCAAGACCGTTATCTATTACCCATTCGTCACCCAACCCGCAAGATAGCCATTCATTCTCCAACTTCAACGATTTAATCATGTCTGCTTTAGGTTGCAATGCATTGCGAACCACTCCGCAAACTGATGTTAGCCCCGGCCCATAAAAGGAGATGTAAAATCCAAGAATATAGCCAGAGAAAGCATCAATCATCACTGTTAGCGTGGGCCTCCCTAGGGGGAGGCCTGTTCTGTCACAGATCACAACCCAATTGAGTGGCGTATGGTCGATTTCCACTTTCTGATAGGGATAGGTAGCCACTCCCTCAGGGAACGCGCTGCGACACTGCATTCGCGCTTGCGTGGGGCCCTGTCGCGAGGCGATCCTGTGATAAAAATCTACGTCTTTGATACGGCGTGCCACTGTTTGGTAACTCACCGCCGCTTCGTCTGACTGCAGAATTCCCTGCTGATAAGCACGCTTGAGTGCGATTTCCAGCTGCCTGTGAGCATGCTTGATTGATTGCTGTTTCGTCGTGAAGTACTCGCGCTTGAGCACTTGCCAAACGATCTTTTCAGCCTCGTTCCTCAGTCGCTTGACCCTCTTTCCCACCCTGTGCTTATCAACAATAGCCAGCGGGTTGTTGCCGCTCCTTTCATAGTTTCGCACCCACATCATTACTGCAGATGCAGAGGGTGCTTTCTCCCCTCTAAATTCGGCAAATTTTTTTATGGCCAGCGCCACCTTTGCACGTTGTCCCTTCGAAATGCGTAAACGCCTCAATTGCTTGATGTACGCAAGACGCTGCTCTAACCCTTTGCGTTCGTGCTCTGTCAGTGAAGCCAAGTCAACGAGCGCTGGCCACAGATCGGGCCCGCGGGGTACCGGTTCTGAGCTATGTTTAATGAGCTGATATTTGCCATCGTGAAACCCGCTCACCAGTTGAGCCGCTGTGGCCGTAAAGGATCTACGAGTGATGACATCCTCAATCAGGTACTCGCTTTTGTCGAGTTCACGGACCAGCTCAAGCGTTCGTTGACCCTGCCTAAATGTCAAGCCAGCGACCAAACTGAAGTGCATGGCACGCTCCTTCCTCACCAACATTCGGCAAGTACACCAAGTCCTTAGATTCATAGCGCAGATCAGCGCCAAGCATCAGTTGCCTATGGGCTACCAGATACAAAATCACTTCAAGGGGCACGCCAGCCTCTCGGAGCGACATGATGCTCACGGTACCGCCAGCCTCTGCAACCATGGTTTTAGCCAACTGCTGGTCAGCAAGTCGGCAGACACCTTTCGCGTAGCGCCTGATGATCAATGCTCTCTCCATCAAGCCGCCATGCCGAAGCCTCGTGTCTCGAACAACGAAGAACAGCATTCCACGCTCCGCGAGCTGGCGTCGTGCGTGAGCGAACAACTCCTGGTAGGAGTCCACGAATTTTTCGGGCTTGACCTCGACGACAGCACAGGACCCATCTGCAAACTTCACCGCAAAGTCTGGGGTGTAGCTTGATGCTTTCAGGCTGAGCTTGAAAGGCTGCGCTTTGATAGCCCTGGTCAAGGTGAACAAAGCCGCACAATGCACAAAGTCGCGCTCGACAGACGAATCCGCCTCGATGGCTTCGTCTTGCAGGTGAGGAAGGTTTAGCAAGCGCACGGTGTGCGCGGGCGAGCGATGCACCACCTTGCGGGTAGCAGGTTGCATGTTTTCTCCAGACAACAGAATATCCTCCAACCTCATGCTTGAGGTCGGATTTTCTTGACAACCGGAGAGTGCTGGGTAGACTTAAGTTTGCGGCTGATATTTTTATCAGCACTCTGGCCGGTCAATTTCTTCGGGGATTGATCGGTTTTTTTTATGTCATGGGACGCTCCTGTAGCAGTTTTTGTTGGCGCCGATGAAGGTGAACATCGTTCACAAAGGCAGGGATGACCTCGACCTTGGGATGCTCAAGCATGCCCAAGGCGATGGCGATTTCGTAACTTTTCCCGCGCGACGCCTTACTTTTGCCTGCCAGAACGGCGTACACCAGTGCCACAGAGAATCCGCGTGCGAGCGCCCACTCTCTGACGGAGACACCGTGCAAAAGGAACTGTTCTCTGATCACTGACGATGCTTGTTTCACTTTTTCTCCAACTTCCTTCAATTCTATGCAAATTTTTCAAAACTTATAGAAGATCATGAAGTCGAAGATATCAAACATAAGAGATGGGGTAGCTACAAGACTGCGTGAAGCACGAGAACTTTTAGGCCTCAAACAAGCGGAGCTCGCAACCCTGACGGCCATCAGCCGCTCAACGCAGATTGCCTACGAAAAAGGCACTACAGAGCCCACAACTGGATACTTACAAGCAGCGCAGCGGGCTGGACTCGACATCGACGCAGTTCTGTTTGGACCGAGGGAAGAGATTGATCATGCGGCTCCTCCCCCAGCGCGCGGACAACCTGACTGGGTACTCATCCAAGAGTGCTGCGACACAGTGGACTTCTTCTGTCTACGCTTTGCGCCGACCTGTCCGGCCAGCTATCGCTGGAAGCTGATCAGGCAGCTGTATGAGGCGCTTTCTGCTGCACTCTTGCAGGAGCCAGAAGCACCACAACCACCGTCTTTAGAGGTACTTAGCAAGCTGTGGGCCGACTATGGAAAGTGATGTGCACCTGAGCGTAGAGGCGCAGAAGTTGTGGAACGCGACCCTGAAGTCTTTGAAACAGATGCGTGATCCGCGCAAGTCCATGCAGGACGTGATGAGCTTTCACGCGGCCTCCGTGGCGTTCTATGTGCCTAGCGCCAAGCTCTCTTCCAAGCAGTGGATCCGTCGTCCTCTTGCATGCTGGCGACTTAAAAAGCTGCAACATGACCTGAAGGTCGCTCCAACACCACTGCTACTTGCCAAGGCCGATGACCTGCTGAGCAGCATCGAATTTAATTCGCGACGCCTAGTCCCGTCGCAACGGCACCGGATTCGGCAGGCCTGCGTTCGCAAATCCATGGCGCCGCGCACCATGCACCTTGCGTTCACTGCAGCAGGAATTTTCCAGACAGCAAACAAAGTTCACATGTACAGCCTCCCAAATTGGCTGCATGTCTGCGCAGGCGCGCTTCGCAATGTCGTAGGTGCTCTGATACCGATACTGCTACTGGGGACAGCGTGGTCCATCGTTGCCAACGGACAGCTCGTACGAGAGACTTTTGTCCTGGGATTTTTGACCATCTACACAGGTTGGATGACATGGGCGCTGAACGTGATCGGCCCTCAATGGCAACACGCCCAGAACATCCGTATGCAACTGGGCCTGCAGCAGATCTGCAACACCTGAGAGATGCTGCGTACGGCGTGCGAGGACATAGATCATCCATGAAAGCCACTTTGCTCGCATAAATTGGGCTGATCCCAACCAACCTCATCGTATGAAGAAAGCAGCCCGAGGGCTGCTAAGCATCAGACACGGGTCCCCCATCAACTGGCCTGCATACATCTCCACCGACACTGCCTGCCAAGCCGCCAAGCTCCAGCGATAGAGAACATCTCAGATCACTGTGCGGCACCTGCTGGGGAAGGGCCATGCTTGCCTTTTCGGTGGCTTGCGTGTAGATTGTTAAGTAAATTCTACAAACAATTTACTTAACATTTTTATGACCACACCTTCATTGATCCAGCTCACTCTTGACACCTTGCGTTGCACCCAACGAGACCTGGCAGCCAAGCTGGGCGTTTCACCAGCACAGGTTAGCAAATGGAAGAAGGGTGAGTACATGTCAATCGAGATGAGCCAACGTTTGCGTGCTCTAACAGGGATCGGCGATATCGATCCTGACTTCATCTTGCTCGCTGGCACGATGGAAGACGCAAAAAAATGGCAACTACTGATTCGCCACTTGGCTGACACCGCTGTCCATTCAGCCGAAACTGGCTACGAAACGGTCCCCCTCACAGAGGATATTCAAGAAGACTCGTGCCCTATTTTTTTTGACACTCTTAAGGCTCTACAGGATATGGGCATAGAGATTCCTAGCCAGTACCCTGAAGAACTGGACATTAATTTCCAGAATGATGAGCAAGAAGAATTAATTTACAAGAACAATATTGTATTTATAATTAACGAGATATTCAACTCACTTAACAATGTCTATGGATTCTATTCCGCATTCGTTTCAGGAATCATCTACGACGAAGATCTAGATCTGATAGATACCCCAGTATGGGAACTGGAAAACGACATGCTAAGGCTAGCAGCCTCAAAAATAGAAATAGACAAAGACCTGACTCCAGAATTCATCAGATTCAAATGGACTATCGAGACGGAAGTTGCAAAAAAACTAAGTCTTCTTAAGGAGTATGCGTTTAAATCATGTATTCCACTGAAAGCAGAGTTACTTGATCTAGCATATGCTTCACACGATGAGCTTGGTCGAGAGGCAGATGCTCATAGTCTAGGCTTCACAAGAAATAAGATTCATCCAGATATTTACCTAAATGAGCTACTGACGGGCATGCGTGTAATACACCAAGTCCTACCAGTAATAATGAAAAAACTCGACATCTATGAAGACTTTAAAATAGACACATCAGAGTTGAGTGCAGAGCGATAAGTAATGCACAACATATCAGCCAAAGCATACTATGGATTCTCTCGGAATTTTTTGGCTGATTTTTTACACAGGTGATCGTGGGATTGCAGCGCTCGCCAAACTCCGGCCATTTCGGGAATCCGAGTCTTGTGACTACGAGCAATCAAAGCTGACTCGTTGAAGAGCGAATAACTCTCTAGAATGGGTCTACAGAATCCCTTTCTTTACCCACCAATCACTTACAACTTGTTGATTTAATTGATGTAATTTTTCATAAACAAGGATTCACCAAAGAGCACTAGGGATCACTATCAATGGCAAAACCATAATAATTCTCATGCGTCTGGAAGGTCTTGATGAATTCTTGAAGTTGCACGCAGCCATACGCGACTCTGAATAATCCCGCAGCATGTCTCATGAATTTTCGCTTAATCTGGCACCTTACCAAAATCCACGCTTCTCCAAATTTTCGAACAGATCTGATAAAACGTTGAAAGAATCTGATTCAGTTAAAAGCTGCTGAACCTCAACTGGAGTTTTTTCGCGCCTGCCAGAGAACCCATTTGCACGTCGCAGAACCTGCTCGACCAGCCTGGTACGTGGCACAAGCACGTAATGCACCTCACAATCCATTCCTTCAGCAAGTCGCGCCAAGGTATTGAGTGTAATTGTTCCGTTGGCTTCAGCTTGCTCTAACTTACGCACACCTTGAGCGGATATAGCAAGGCGGCGCCCCAAAGCACCCGAGCTCATACCCAAGGCAAGCCTTATGGTCTTTGCCCATCCACATCTTGGCGTCGCACTTCGCTGCATTTTTGCAAACTCGCCAAACTGGCGATCTAGTTCAGCAAGGCGAATAAGATCTATTCTATTTTTCAACAAATTCAAAACCCCTCTGCATTGGGCAACAGATTGGTTGCCTGCATCATTCGGTCAGGCAACTCACGGCTTCCTGTTACTTGATGCGCGAGCGCGCAAGACGCAACCGCTCGCCGTACTGCGCTATCTTCGCATGCATCACTTGTGCACGAGACCAAATAGTCTCATACGAACGGATGAACGATCATGCTTACAGTTGAGAAAAGTCTTCTTGGGAAATTTGATGAACACGAGCTTGCCAAGTGCATCAGCGCCCATGGCTGGCAAGCAGCCCTGCCTGATGCCTTGAAGGACCACCAGTTGCTCCTGCTTTCAGACCAGCTCCGAGACCTGCTGGCGGGCAAGGGATGGAACTCAAAGCATGGCGATGGTAGTGCCGCCCTGTCTTTGGGCCTTCTGCTCTTGTCCAAGGCAGGTGCTTCCCTACCGGAGGATCTTTCCAGAGAAGCGGATATGGCCAGTTTGCACGAGGTCTTGACGCTGCTGAGCATCTCCGTAGACCATGAAATAGTCAGCAGACTACTTCGTCGAGAAGATGGGACATCGGGGGCAGGATTCATGCAAAGCCTGCGCGAGCTTGTTCAGCTGAACTCACTCACAGAGCCATTCTCCATGTGATCCTGCACCATGCGTTGAAGATCAAGCTGTACTGTATCTGTGATCAGCTTGATCGACGCCTCGTCCAAGTTAACGCAGTATGCAGCTGCGATGAGCGTCAATGGATGAATTTGCAAGCTTTCGGCCAATGCCTCAATAACGCGAACGCTCGGTATCTGATGGCCTTGCTCAACTCTGCTCATGTGACGCCTGCTGGTTGCCATCAGCATGTCCTCTTGCGTCAAACCGCGCAGGGCACGCAGCTGTCGAAGCGCGTGGCCAAAGTCGGCTCGAGTGGGAACATGTTTGCGAGGCTGCATCGCCTCGATTTCCGCCCAGTGAGACCAAAAAGACCACGACCAACTAGTCTCATCTAAGGTTTTGCTATGTCCCTGCCATCAATCGCAGCCCCCATAGTTTTCCTTGACTTCGATGGGGTGCTGCACCCTGAGTTCTGTCACGAGTCAAAGCACTTCTGCTGCCTGCCGTTGATGGAAGATCTCCTGCGTCAAGCGTCGACATGTTTGGTGGTGATTTCAAGTACCTGGCGCTTGCAAGCGCCAGTTGAGAAGCTTCGAAAGCACTTCTCACCAGACATCGCGGACAGAATTTTGGGCGTCACCCCCCACTATCCCGAGCTGCGTGATGTTCCAAACACTTTGCTGGGCTACCACCGTCAAGCTGAATGCCGGGCTTGGCTGTGGGCTAACAATTCAGCCCACCTGCCTTGGCTGGCAGTGGACGACCGTCCTTGGCTGTTCATGCCATTTTGCGGCTCCCTGTTCGTGACCAACGGCCTCGAAGGCGTTACTGAAGGCGTCGCACCACAGCTTGCTGCTCGCCTTCATCGGCTCACCAGCTGATGACATCCACACTGAAATGTGGCCGCATAGCGCCTGCACTCAGACACCGTGATCTGCTGAAAATTTAATCACAACCTGCGGATAGTTCAACACTCAGTGAGAAGCGGCGGGAAGAGTTCAAAATTCAGAGGGTTTCCAGCCGAGGAGTTCAAAACTGAGAGGCAAAAAGCGTTGTCGAGATAAGGACCTGCGTTCGCCCCGCTGAGCGTGTGAACCTTTCGATATCCCTCAGGGATCTGCCATAGAAGGTGCAAAAAATGCAGCCGCACCGAGGTGATCCAGTGTCGATGTTCACCGAGGGTTGTCTCTGCACATGAGGCAGATCAGGGACTTACATGTACCTGGACCGCCCAGTCTGGACCCGCTGTGACTCTCATAGCGAGTTGAACTTTTCGCAACTCCTGACCTGTCGGAGCCTGGGAGGGCGTCTTACCGACTGATTCGATGCTCCCACAGAGATCCGCTGCTGCGCAGGGCGCAGGGCGCAGGGCGAAGGGCGAAGGGCGAAGGGCGAAGGGCGAAGGGCGAAGGGCGAAGGGCGAAGGGCGAAGGGCGAAGGGCGAAGGGCGAAGGGCGAAGGGCGAAGGGCGAAGGGCGAAGGGCGAAGGGCGAAGGGCGAAGGGCGAAGGGCGAAGGGCGAAGGGCGAAGGGCGAAGGGCGAAGGGCGAAGGGCGAAGGGCGAAGGGCGAAGGGCGAAGGGCGAAGGGCGAAGGGCGAAGGGCGAAGGGCGAAGGGCGAAGGGCGAAGGGCGAAGGGCGAAGGGCGAAGGGCGAAGGGCGAAGGGCGCAGGGCGCAGGGCGAAGGGCGAAGGGCGCAGGGCGCAGGGCGCAGGGCTCGCGAATGTAAGCCATGGGATAGGCACCTCAAAACTTGGCATTTCTCGGCCCTGATCACTCGCCAGGCAAGTTCAGAGTGCAAAAATATTCATTTAAATCAATGACTTACGAAGCGAATCGACAAGAAATTAGTTCAAAACTGAGTGAGAAAAGTTCAAAACTCGGTGGGAATCGACAACATGCCTCCCGCCGGCAAGCAGGGTTTCCAAAAATCGCTCAGACTAGCCAGAAGCGACTTTTGCAGTGCCGAAGATTTTCTGCAACCGACTGAAAAACCCGCGGAACTTCGGCTTTAGCACTCAATCCTAACGAGTGCTAATATGAAGGAATGGAAGAAAGGAACTCTGCAATGACAAACGCCTCCGGCTCCATTGCGACCACCTTGGCGCCCGCTAACCCCTGGGCCCTGGTGCCGCCTCTGGGCAATCTGGATGCCTACATTTCCGCGGTCAACCGCCTGCCCATGCTCACCCTCGAGGAAGAGCAGGACTACGCCCGCAAGCTCAAAGAACACAGTGACCTGGACGCCGCAGGGCGTCTGGTGATGTCCCACCTGCGCCTGGTGGTGTCCATCTCGCGCCAGTACCTGGGTTACGGCCTGCCGCACGGCGACCTGATCCAGGAAGGCAATGTCGGCCTGATGAAGGCCGTCAAGCGCTTCGATCCCGATCAGAACGTGCGCCTGGTGAGCTACGCCATGCACTGGATCAAGGCCGAAATCCACGAGTACATCCTCAAGAACTGGCGCATGGTCAAGGTCGCCACGACCAAGGCCCAGCGCAAGCTGTTCTTCAACCTGCGCTCCATGAAGCAGGGCCTGAAGTCCGACGCCGCCATGGCCGAGGACGGCGCCATGCTGCGCGACACGCTGACCTCCGGCGAGATCGACGCCATGGCCGAGAAGCTCAACGTCAAGCGCGAAGAAGTCATGGAGATGGAAACGCGCCTGGCCGGTGGCGACGTGCTGCTGGACCCCTCGCCCAGCGATGATGGCGAGCAGGCCTTCGGTCCCATCGCCTATCTGGCCGACGGCGCACATGAGCCCACGGCCATGATCGAGTCGCGCCAGCGTGACCACCTGGCCACCGACGGCATTGCCATGGCGCTGGATTCGCTGGACGACCGCAGCCGCCGCATCGTCGAGGAGCGCTGGCTCAAGGTCAACGATGACGGCTCGGGCGGCATGACGCTGCATGAGCTGGCCGCCGTGTATGGCGTGAGCGCCGAGCGCATTCGCCAGATCGAGGTGGCTGCCATGAAGAAGATGAAGAAGGCCCTGGCAGAGTTCGCCTGATGGCCTGACGGCCTGGGCTGACAGGCCGCTTCAAGACAAACCCGGATAATCTCCGGGTTTTTTATTGCCCGCAGCCTTTGCGGCCCCCACGCACCCATGCCCGCCAGCGCCATCTCGCCACTACGCCGCCTCTTCGCCAATGCCTTGGCCACCGCCCTGGCTTCGGCCCTGCTGCCTTGCGCCGCCGTGGCGGGCGACCAGTGGCCCAGCAGGCCCCTGCATCTGATCGTGGGCTTTCCCGCGGGCTCCTCCCCCGACCTCACGGCGCGCGCCCTGGCCGAGCCGCTGGAAAAGCGCCTGGGCCAGCCCGTCATCGTCGAGAACAAGGTGGGAGCAGGCGGCAACATTGCAGGCGAGCAGGTGGCCCGTGCGCGCGATGGCCATACCTTCAGCGTGATGATCAACGGCAACCTGACGATTGCCCGCCTGCTCAACCCCGCCGTGCGCTACGACCCCGTCAAGGACCTGCAGCCCGTCAGCCTGATCGGCGTGGCACCCCTGGTGCTGGTGGCGCCGGCCGGCGCGCCCGAGGGCCGGGCCTTCCTGGAGGCCGCTGCCCAGGCCGGCAGCCGCTGGAGCTACGGCTCGCCCGGCGTGGGCACCGTGGGCCACCTGGGCATGGAGCTGCTCAAGAGCCGCTCCGCGCTCAGGCCCGAGCACATTCCCTATCCCGGCTACCCGCAGGTGTTCAACGCCATCCAGGGCGGCGACCTGCAGCTGTCCATGCTGCCGCCCGCGCTGGCCATGGCCCAGGTCCAGGCCGGCAAGCTGCGCGGCGTGGCCGTGACCTCGGCCGCGCGCAGCCCGCTGGCGCCGGGCCTGCCCAGCCTCAAGGAGCTGGGCGTGGGCGATTTCGACCTGGAGATCTGGAACGCCGTGGCCGCGCCCAAGGCCATGCCCGCCGCCCATGTGCACAAGCTGGCCGAGGCCGTGAGCGAGATCGTGCGCTCGCCCGAGATGCGCGTGCGCCTGGCCGCCCAGGGCTGGCAGGCCGTGGGCAGCTCGCCCGAAGGCCTGGCCCTGCGCATGCGCCAGGACGTGGCGACGCTGGGCCGCATCATCCGCGAACAGGGCATACGCGCACAATGATGCGCCCAGTGACGTGCCCTCTTTGACACCCCCATGACCGCAGCCCAAGCCTTCACCGAACTCAATGCCTGGCAGGTCATGGCCTGGGGCCTGGCCTTCTTTGGCGTGCTCTACCTGGCCGGTGGCTGGGGCATGTCGGCGCTCACGCGCTGGCTGCAGCGGCGCGGCGTGGGCCGCGTGCTGGACACGCGCCCGCTCAAGCCCGACCAGTTGCAGCGCGAATGGCGCCAGTCGCTGCATTCGGTGCTGATCTTCGGCATCGGCATGATCGTGCCCTGGGGCCTTCTGCAATTGGGATGGGCGCGGCTGGAGCCCGATGCAGGCCCCTGGCGCATTGCCATCGAAATCGTGGTGCTGCTGATCTGGAACGATGTGCATTTCTGGATCAACCACCGCCTGCTGCATACGCGGCTGCTGGGGCGCTTTCATGGTGACCACCACCGCTCCATCGTCACCACGCCGTGGTCCACCTACAGCTTCCATCCCATCGAGGCGCTGATGCTGGGCAACGTCATCCTGCTGCCCATGGTGGTGCACGACTTCAGTTTTTGGTCGCTGGCCTCGGTGCCGGTGCTCAGCCTGCTGCTGAACGTCATAGGCCACTCCAACTACGACTTCTTTCCCGGGGTGTCCGACACGCATGCGCTGGCCGCCAGCCGGCGCCACCACCTGCACCATGCCCGGCCCAACGGCAACTATGGCTTTGCGCTGGCCTTCATGGACCGGCTGATGCGCACGCGCGTGGCCCTGCCCGCCACGGCCCGGCCCAGGACGGAATGAGCCGACCGCCTGCTCGCCACGTCCAGCCCCGGCTGCCCCGGCTGCGCCACGGGCGCGACCTGCAGTCGCTGGCCTATCTGGTGGCGCTGCCGCTGATCGTGTGGTGGCAGTGGCAGCATGGCTGGAACCTGTGGCTCTACGGGATCGAGCTGTTCCTCACGCTGGGCGTGGGCGTCATCCACCACAACCACACGCATTTGCGCATGTGGCGCGGGCGCTGGGCCAACCGCTTCACCGACTACTGGCTGACCCTGCTGCAGGGCCACCCGACCTTTGTGTTCTGGCCCGCCCATGTGGCCAACCACCACCGCTTCCGCCACGGCCCGCGCGACATGGCACGCACCTACCGCTTCGGCGGCGACCACAACCATCTGCTGGGCTACCTGCTCCACCCGCTGCAGGCCGGCTGGGTGCTGTACCCGCTGTTCCTGCGCTGGCTGGGCCAGCTGCGGCGGCATTGGCCCGGCGCCTTTCGCTACTGCATGGGCCAGTACCTGCTGTGGCTGGGCAGCTGGGCGCTGCTGCTATCGCTGGATTGGCAAAAGGCCTTGCTGCTGGTGATCGTTCCCCAGTTGCATGGCCTGCACTGGCTGCTGGCCACCAACTACCTGCAGCACGCCCATGCCGATGGCCGGCCACTGACGCGCGGCCAGCGGCTGGACAGCGCCACGCCACTGAACTACGCGCGCAACTTCGAGGGCTGGGTCAATCCGCTGCTGTTCAACATCGGCCTGCACACGGCCCACCACGAGCGGCCCCAGGCCCACTGGTCAGAGCTCACGCGCCTGCACAGCGAGCACTACCGCCAGCGCGTGGCCCCCGCGCTCAACGAAGGCGGACTGCTACCCTACATGGCCCGCGTCTTCGTGCTCGGCACGATCTGGCCGCCGGCCCGCACGCGTGCGCAAATGCCTCCCGGAACATACGACTGATACGTCCCAGAACCCATGCCCGTCGCCTATTCCAACGTCTATCTGCATGCCGCAGGCATGTTCCTGCCCGGTGAACCCGTGGACAACGCAGGCATGGATGCCTACGTGGCGCCGCTCAACCGCCTGTCCGAGCGCCTCAAGCGCCGCATCCTGGCCGAGAACGGCATTGTCCAGCGCCACTACGCCATCGACGCCGAAGGCCGCACCGTGCACAGCAACACGGCCATGGCCGCCCAGGCCATCCAGGACTGCCTGGCGCAGGCCGGGCGCGCGCTGGGCGATGTGGGCTTCCTGGCCAGCGGTTCCTCGGGCGGCGATGCGCTCATGCCCGGCTTTGCCAGCATGATCCAGGGAGAGATGGCCGCGCCGCCCATGGAGACCCTGTCCGTGCACGGCGTCTGCGCCGCCAGCGTGGGCGCGCTGCAGGCGGCGGCCCAGGCCGTGGACCGCGCGCCCGACTCGCTGGCCCTGGCCGTGGCCAGCGAAATGCCCTCGCGCCTGTTCAAGCGCTCGCGCTTCGCGGCCCAGGGATACAACACGGATTTCGACGCCCACTTCCTGCGCTGGATGCTGTCCGATGGCGCAGGCGCCGTGCTGCTGGGCGGCCCGCAGGCCCTGCCCGACGCGCCCGGCCTGCGCCTGAAGCTGCGCTGGACGCACCTGCGCAGCTTTGCGGGCGACTACCCGGTCTGCATGCAGCTGGGCCTGACGCCCGACCGCGCCACCAGCCACCTGGACTTTGCCGCCTGGGGCGAGGCCGAGGCCGCAGGCGCGCTGTCGCTGCGCCAGGACATCCGTCTGCTGCCGCACCTGTTCGATGTCTGCATCCACGAATACGCCCACCTGGCGCACACGGGCTGGGTGCCCGGGCGCGGCATAGACCACTTCCTGTGCCACTACTCGTCGGAGCGCTTCATCCCCGTGGTGGACGAGTTGCTGGGAAAGGCCCAGCTCGGCATCCCGCGCGAACGCTGGTGGAGCAACCTGGCCTGGCGCGGCAACACGGGCGCGGCCTCCATCTTCGTGATGCTGTCCGAATTCCTGCGCACGCAATCGGCACGCCTGAAGCACGGCGACACGGTGCTGTGCTTCATTCCCGAATCGGGCCGCTTCACGGCCGGCTACATGCTGCTGGAAGTGGAGGATGCGGCCCAGGCGCCCACCGCCACCCCGGCCACCGCCGCAGCACGCAGTGCCACCGCCGAAGCTCCCGCTGCCCCGGACCTGCTGCCCGATGTCCCCACCATCGCCCCGCCCCACGACCCGAACCAGGCCCCGGCCACGCTGGCGCCGCTGCTGACCGAG
Source organism: Delftia sp. 11MD (assembly GCF_050907895.1). Taxonomy (NCBI): domain Bacteria; kingdom Pseudomonadati; phylum Pseudomonadota; class Betaproteobacteria; order Burkholderiales; family Comamonadaceae; genus Delftia; species Delftia sp. 11MD. The sequence goes on from NZ_CP194333.1 coordinate 5,393,373, forward strand.
CTGGCCAGCCTCTGGCAGGACTACCGCTCGCGCGTGTGGCGCACGCCGCTGCTGCAGCGCATACGCACAGGCAGGCTGCAGACCGCCGACTACGTGCGCTGGATGAGCCACTGGGTTCCCCAGGTGCGCGAGGGCAGCCTGTGGATGCGCGAGGGCGCGGCCTCGCTGACCGGCGAACATGCGGCGCTGGCCGCGCTGATCGACGTGCATGCGGGCGAGGAGCAGAACGACTTCCGCATCCTGCACGAGGACTACCTGAAGGCCGGCGGCACCGAGACCGACCTCACCCACCTGCGCCGCAACCCCGGCGGCGAGGCGCTCAACGCCTATCTGCACGGCCTGGCCGCCACGCCCAATCCCGTGGGCCTGCTGGGCGCCATCTACATCATCGAAGGCACGGGCCAGCGCATCGTGCCCAGCCTGCTGCCGCTGCTGCGCGCCAGCCTGCCGCTGCCGCCCGATGCCTTCCGCTTCCTGGAATACCACGGCGCCAACGACGAACACCACCTGGAGCGCTGGCTCATGGCCGTGCAGATGGTGATGGCGCTGGACGGCACAGACGACACAGACGGCAGCGGGGGCACGGCGGCGCAGGCCATCGTGCGCACCGCGCGCCACACGGCGGCGCTGTACCTGATGCAGTTCGAGCATGTCCTGACCGAGGAGAACTGATGCCACCGCCAGACTTCATCGACCAGCCCCACGACGAGCGCGACCCCAGCCCCTGGCGTGCCCTGTACCTGGACCAGAGCACGCCGCTGCCCGACGACGTCAAGGCCGCCTGGCTGCGCGACTGCAGCAGCGGCTCGCGCCAGTACCTGCTGCCCTTCCTGCGGCCACTTGCACGCACCAGCATCGTGCTCATCCAGATCCTCAAGGTGCTGCTGCCGCGCAACTGGGCGCACTCCAGGCTGCTGCACCGGCTGCTGGCCTTCAGCATGAACCGCTTCGTCTCGCCCGAGGCCAACTGGCTCATCCTGCGCCACTTCCACCTGGGCTCGCAGATCCTGGCCTTTGTCGCGGCCAACGCGCCCACGCCCGTGTCCACCACACCGCTGGAGCCAGGCAGCATCGACGACATCAGGGACGACCTGTTCCTCAGGCACGACCTGAACCTGTTCAACTTCGTCATCCGCCTGAACAACGCGCTGCGCGCCGCAGGCCAGGAACTGCAGCCCGTGGCCGAGCCCGACTTCTCCATGCTGCGCAACCCGCCCCTGCGCCTGGAGGACATGCCGCGCGGGCGCCTGAACCTGCTGGACCTGCAAAGCGCCATCGAGGTCTACACGCCCGTCTACCAGCTGCTGCTGACCGACAACGACTTCTGGCGCGCCAGCAACTCGCTGCAGCTGGACGAGACCGTGGCCATCTATGCGGCCAAGATCCTCGCCTCGCCCGAGCACCTGGTCATGCTCAACAACAAGCACCCGCTGGTGCCCCTGTCCACCCTGCGCGCCGGCCACCGCCTGGTGCTGCACGGACTGTCCACCGAAATGCTGCACTGCCTGCTGATGAAGGTCGCCAGCGGCGACATCCCCCTGCCCGCACGCGAGCTGGCACGCATGCGCGAAGCCGCCCGCGCCCACGGCAGCGAAACGGCCAGCGGTGCCGACCATGCCAGCAGCGCCAGCAGCACGGCAGCCGTCTGACCCAGGTCAAGGAACAGCGGTGGATTGACGCCATCTGGCGCGAAAACGGTTACATCACGTTGCATTCAGCCGCAGGGCCCGCTAGCCTGCACGGCTTCGCCCTGGCCGCACGCCCGGGTCCCTGCCAGCGCCAGGGCGCCTCCTGCCCTGGCTTGCGGCGCCTTCGAACCGTCCGTGCCATGCCATCGTCGTCCTTTGCGCCTTCAGCCGTACGCTGCAGCGAATGCATGCGTTCGTCGCACTGCCTGCTGGGGCAACTGCCCGAACCCGCCTTCCTGCAATGGCTGCCGCACATCCGCGAACGCGGCCTGGCCAAGGGCCAGAAGCTCCAGGCGCAAGGCTGCGTTGCCCATGAATTCCAGGTGATCAAGCTCGGTTTCGTCCTGGCTATCCGCCGTGGCGGCGACGGCGTGCAGCGGCCCGTGGCACTGTTCGGCAACGGCCACGCGCTGGGCAGCCCGGGCTGGCTGCAGCAGCCCTCGGCCATGCACTTCGAGGCCCTGGGCCCGGGGCGCATCTGCTGCGTGGACATCGCCACCATCACGCGCCGCGGCCTGGTCGATGCCGCCTTCGTGCGCGCGCTGGCCACCAGCTACACCTGCAACAACGCCCTGCTGGCGGAATGGGCCCACATCGTCCGCATCCCCGGCGTGCTGCGCCAGCTGGCCGCCACCCTGATGCAACTGGCCGCGCTGCAGTCAAGCCTGCTCGTGCGCCTGCCCAGCCAGGGCGCACTGGCCGCCCTGCTGGCCACCACGCGCGAAACCATTGCGCGCAGCCTTGTGCGCCTGGTGCAACTGGGCGCGCTGGAGCGGCCGGATCGATGGCATTGCGTGCTGCAGCCTGCGGTGTTGTCGAGGATCAGTGAGGGTGGGGTGAGGGAGGTGGGGTGAAGGAGGTGGGGTGCGAGAGGCGTGGCGGTTGATCGGGCGGACCGGTAGGCTTGCCGACCTGTTGCAACATCAAGCGCCAGGTTTGGCAGAACCGCCGTCCCTGCTCACCATCGCTCCCTTCCCATCGCAACAGTCCGCAGTTTGATGCTCAAGCGCCTATTCCTCCTGCTGCGCCAGCAAGGTCGCCACGGGCTTGTGAATCAGCGCGGGAATCTGCTCCGCCGGCATGGCGCGGGCGAAGAGCCAGCCCTGGTAGGCGTCGCAGTCCAGGATGCGCAGCAGGCGCAGCTGCTCGGCGGTTTCCACGCCTTCGGCAACCACCTGCAGGCCCAGGGTGCGGGCCAGCGCGATCACGGCCTTGACGATCTTGGCGTCGGCCGGGCTGTCGAGCATGGGGCCGATGAAGGTGCGGTCTATCTTCACGCGCGAGACGGGCAGATCGCGCAGATGGGCCAGCGAGGAGTAGCCGGTGCCGAAATCGTCCAGCACCACGCAGACGCCTGCGGCAAGCAGGCTGCCCAGCAGTTCGCGCGCCTGCTGCGGGTCGGTCATGGCGGCGGACTCGGTGACTTCCAGCTCCAGCAGGTGCGGCGGCACGCCATGCCGGGCCAGGCTGCCCATGAGGCGCTGCTGCAGGTCGGCCTGGCGCAGTTGCTGGGCCGAGAGGTTGACCGCCACGCGCAGCGGCATGCCTGCGCGCAGCCAATCGCCGGCCTGGCGGCAGGCCGCATCGATCACCCATTCGCCCAGCGCGAGGATCAGGCCCGTGGACTCGGCCACGGGCACGAAGCGCTCCGGCGAGACCCAGCCCATCTGCTCGTCGTTCCAGCGCAGCAGGGCCTCCACGCCCTGGACCTGGCCGCCCAGCACCTGCACCTGGGGCTGGAAATGCAGGCTCAGCAGACCCCGGTCCAGAGCGCGCTTGAGGCGTTCGTGCAGCAGCACTTTCTCGGCCATGGCCTCGCCCATGGCGCTGGCATAGCAGGCGTAGGAGGCACGGCCGCGCTGCTTGGCGTCGTACATGGCCATGTCGGCATAGCGCATGAGGGTGGCCGCATCGCCCGCGTCCTGCGGGTAGAAGGCCACGCCCACGCTGGCGCCGAAGTTCAGCGCGTAGTGGCCGATGGCGCAGGGCCGGCACAGCTCGCCCAGCAGCGCGTCGACGCGCCGGCGCAGGTCCGGCCCGTTGCAGGGATGCAGCACGGCGGTGAATTCGTCACCGCCCATGCGCGCCAGCGTGGCCGAAGTGCCCAGCGCGGCCTGCAGGCGGCGCGCCACTTCCTTGAGCACCTGGTCGCCCACGTCGTGGCCATATCCGTCGTTGATGGCCTTGAAGTTGTCAAGGTCGAGCAGCAGCAGCGCAAAGGACGCGGGCCCGGTGCCCGAGCCCGAGCCCGAGCCCGAACCCACTTGCGCCTGCGCCTGCGAGATCGCCTGCTCCAGCTGCAACCCGAACTGCCAGCGGTTGAGCAGGCCGGTGAGCGTGTCGTGCGTGGCGTGGTAGTGCATGCAGGCCTCCATCTGGCGCAGCTGCGACAGGTCGCGCACAAAGGCCACGGCCACGCCCCCGCCGTGCGGGGAATGGCCCAGGGCGATGTCCACGGACAGGCGCTTGCCGTCCTTGCGCAGCAGCCACAGGTCCCGCCCCTGCCCCATGGGCCGGCGCGCGGGCTGGGCGAAGTAGGACTGCAGCTGCGGCCCATGGGCCGCATGCACCTCGGGCGGCAGCAGCATCTGCAGCGGACGGCCCAGCAGCTCGGAGGCGCCATAGCCGCTCATGGCCTGCATGGCGGGATTGGCCAGCAGGATGCGGCCCTTGCGATCCACGAGCACGATGCCGTCGGGCGCGGCCTCCATGGCCACGCGCTTGAGCTCCTCATCCAGCGCCTCGCACGGCCCGATCAGATGGCCGGCTTGCGCGCTCCAGGCCGACGCCATCATGCGGACGGCCCCTTGCCGTGGAAGACCGATGCCGCAGCCTCCAGCGCCTGAGCCTGCCCGGCCAGCTGCTGCGCGTGCGCGATGGTGTCGCGCGCCAGCGTGGCGTTGTGCTGGGTCATCTGTTCGAGCTGCTGCACGGCGGCCTGTACCTGTTGCACGCCACCGGCCTGGGCCTGGCTGGCGGCCTGCATGCCTTCGGCCAGCAGCAGCTGCTCGCGCATGTCGGCCTGCACGGCGAGCATGGCCTCGCCCATTTCGCGCGCCATGGCGCAGCTTTGCGCCACCTGCTGCTGCGATGCCTCGATCAATGCCTTGATCTGGCGCGCAGCGTGGGCGCTGCGCTGGGACAGGCCGCGCACCTCGTCGGCCACCACGGCAAAGCCCTTGCCGTGCTCGCCGGCGCGCGCGGCCTCCACGGCGGCGTTGAGCGCCAGCAGATTGGTCTGAAAGGCAATGCCGTCGATGAGCGAGCTGATCTCCCCGACCTGATCGCTGGTCCGGGCCACGCCGCGCATGCCCTGGTCCAGTTGCGCGACCATGCGGCTGCTCTGCCCGGCCATGTCCACGCCATGCCGCGCGCGGCGGGCGGCCTCGCCGGCCTGGGCGCTGCTGCGCTCTATGGCGCAGGCCAGGGCCTGCATGGCCTGGGCCGATTGCTCCAGGCTGGCGGCGGCAGCCTCGGTGCGGTCGCTCAGTTCGGTGCTGCCCTGCTGCACGGCCAGCGCGCAGCGGCGCACCTGGTCGCTCTTGCCCTGGATGTCGTCCACCAGGGAGACCAGGTTGAGTCCGGTCTGCCGCACGGCGCCGCCGATGGCGCCGATCTCGTCCGTGCGCTGCGTGAACAGTTCCCCCGTCTGCTGCCCGCTGGCCACGGCCTGGGCCTGTCCGCGCAGGGCAGCCAGGGGCATGAGCAGCCTGGTGCGCAGCCACTGCCCGGCCGCCACGCAAGCCAGGCTCCAGATCAGCCAGGCGGGCCAGATCTCGGCCAGCGTCAGGGACAGGGGCAAAGCCGAGGCCCAGGCCTGCAGCGACGGCAACCACAGCCCGGCCGATCCCAGCAGCCACAGTCCCGCCACCATGGCCTGCGCCCGCCAGGCCAGCGGCCTGAAGCGCCACCAGCGCTGCAGCGCGCCCGCGGCGCCGCGCCCCACCGGAAAGCCCCGGTGCAGGCCCAGCGAGCGCACGCCGGCATTGATCTGTTCATAGAGCGCCGCATGCTGCTGCACCTCGTACGGCTGCGGCCGGGTGCGCACGGACAGGTAGCCGACCACGGCGCCCGCATGCCGTATGGGACTGGCGTTGGCGCGCACCCAGTAGTGGTCGCCGTTCTTGCGCCGGTTCTTGACCAGGGCGCTCCAGGGCAGCCCTCGCTGGATGGTGGACCACATGTCGGCAAAGGCGGCGGCCGGCATGTCGGGATGGCGCACGATGCTGTGGGCCTTGCCGTAGAGCTCGGCGGCCTCGAAGCCGCTGACGCGGATGAAGGCATCGTTGGCATAGACGATGCGCCCCTTCAGGTCGGTGACGGAAAGAAGCGTCTCTCCTTCGTTCAAAGGGTACTCACGCTGGGTGACGTACACGTTTCGCCGCATGGATCAGGTCTCTTGGAGATGGGCGGGGCATCGGCATGACGCTCCAGGCGGGGCCCACTCTAAGCAGTCCTGCGGCGATGCACATCAGGGATGGTGTGCCGCATCGCGCCTAAACGCAGCCAATGTGACGGCGGTCACACTGGCTGCGGCGCGCGCAGGATCAGGAACGCTTTTCCTGCAGCAGGGCCTTGACGTCGGCGCCCAGCACCTGCGGGCCGCCGCCGTATCGCTCATACACGCGCAGGCGGCCGGCCGTGTCATAGACATAGCTGCCGGCCGAATGGTCCAGCGTGTAGGTGCCTTCGGTCTTGCCGGGCACCTTCTTGTAGAAGAGCTTGAAATCCTTGGCCACGGCCGCCGTCTCTTCGGGCGTGCCGTGCAGGCCGACGAAGCCGGGATCGAAGTTGCCCAGGTAGGCCTTGAGCACCTCGGGCGTGTCGCGCTCGGGGTCCAGGGTGACGAAGACGCCCTGCAGCCTGTCGCCATCGGCGCCCAGCTGCTGCTTGACCTCGACCAGCTCCTGCAGGGTGGTGGGGCATACGTCGGGGCATTGCGTGTAGCCGAAGAAGACCACGACGACCTTGCCCGCAAAGTCCTTGATGCTGCGCTGCTTGCCGTCCACATCGCGCAGGGGAATGTCCTTGGCGTATTCGGCGCCCGTGACATCGACGCCCTGGAAACTGGTCTTGGCCTCGCGCGAGCATCCGCTCAGCGCCAGGGCGCCCCATGCCATGGCGGTCACGCCCAGAAAGCGCAGCGCTGTCCGTTTGTTCATGCTTCCTCAACAAGGTAGTTGCCGCAGGCTGCGTGGCCGCAAAGCCTGCGCGCCGCCCGGGCTGGAAAGGGAAAAGGCGAAAGCGTCTGCTGAAGGCGCTTTCGCACAGCCGCAAACCATAACCCATAACCGCAAGACCCCGGCGCTGCGGGGCCTGCCTGCCTCCATGAGACGGCCTGGCTGCCGGCTCGGTTCCTTGGCGCAGGCCTCAGTCGCCGTCGCCGGGGCGTCCCGCCGTGTCCCACGAGGCCGATGCTCGCAGCAGCCGGTCCAGGTCGCGCTTGGCCTTGCCGGCGTCGGCCATGCCCAGCCCGGCGGGCATGCGCATCATCCAGTGACCCTGCGGGTCCACCACGTACAGGTGGTCCTGCAGCGCATGGCCGGGCGCGGGCTGCAGCCAGCCGCGCAGCACGGCCTCGGGCACGCGCAGCACCGTGGCCTGGGCCAGCGCGGGGCGCAGGTGGGCGGGCACGGGTGCGTCGTCGGAGATGAGCCAGACCCGGTCCAGCCGGTCCTTTTCGCGGCCCAGGGTTTCGCGCAGCTGGCGCTGCAGATAGAGATGGCTTTCGCAGGCGCTGCCGCAGGCCCCGCCCGCCACGCTCAGCAACAGCCATTGGCCCTTGAGCGACTGCAGCGGTACAGGGGCGCCGTCCAGCGTGGTGGCCGTGGCCGGTGGCAAGGCTGGCTGGTCCGCGATCAGCTCGCCAAAGCTGCGCTGCTGGCCAGGCCGCAGCACGTAGTAGGTGAAATAGGAGGCCACCACGGGCGCGGCGCAGACCGCGAACACGGCCAGCATCTTCCAGCGGCCGCTGCGCGTGCGTTGCGCGCCGGCAAGGCTCGGCTGCAAGGGTGGCAGGCCATGGACAGTCATCTCCAGGGGAGTCTCAGGAGCGGGCATGGCGCGGGCGGACAAAGCGTCGGACGATTTGGAACCAGACATACAAAAGCGTGATCAGGGCCGCAAGTCCAAACCATTGGAACGCATAGCCATGGTGTTTCTCGACACCGGCCGTCACAACGGGCCAGTCGCGCCGCAGGCCTTCGCTGGCTTCGCCGGTCTGCAGCAGGCTCCATTCGCGCAGCGGCAGCCCGGAGGCCACGGCCCATTCGGCAATGTCCACATTCTGTCGGATGCGCGACTTTTGCCCATCAGGGTCTGCCCCTGCACGGCCGAATTCGTAGAGCCGGGACGGCGCGGCCTCCATGCGCCCCTGGACGGTCACCAGCCCTTCGGGCGTCTGCACCTCGGGCAGGGCCGTGCGGTCCAGGAAGTTGCGCGGCACCCAGCCGCGCTGCACGGCAATCACCACGTCCTCATGCGGCGCAGCCAGCCGCAGCGGCGTGAGCACGAAGAAGCCCGGCTGGCCCTGCATCTGGCGGTTGTCCAGGTACAGCGTCTGCCCCGCAATCCAGTGGCCCTGCAATTGCACGGGACGGTGCAGCCAGGGCGCGGCTTCGGGGTTCGGCGCCGCACCGGGCTGCACGGCTAGCTGGGCGTTGCTCCACGGCGGCAGGCCCTGCTGGCGCTGCACGGCGTCGAACAGTTCCTGCTTGTAGGCCGCGCGCTGCAGCTGCCAGCGGCCCAGGGACAGCGTGACGGCCACGCCGATCAGCGCGGCCAAGGTGATCAGTACAAACCGCCAGCGCTCTGGCATTCTGGAAACACGCACCGGATAATCCACCCATGAAATTCGTGATCGTTCTCGCCCTGCTGGCCATTGTCGCCAGTCTGGGCAGCGCCCTGTTCTTCATGATGCGCCGCAATCCCGAAGACCAGCAGGGAGCGGGCGACGACAGGCGCCGCAGCCGCGCCATGTTCCGTGCACTGGCGCTGCGCGTGGGCCTGTCCATCGCGCTGTTCCTGTGCGTGCTGCTGGCGGCCAAGCTGGGCTACATCCATCCCACCGGCTGGACCGCCGGGCAATAGACAAGCCCCCTGCCCCCACAAACAAAAAGAAGCGCCCTGGCGCTTCTTTTTGCATGGGGCCGGATACAGATTACATCCAGTAGACCAGCACGTAGAGGAACAGCCACACCACGTCCACGAAGTGCCAGTACCATGCCGCGCCCTCGAAGCCGAAATGCCGCTCGGCCGTGAAGTGCCCGGCATGCAGGCGCATGGTGATGAAGAACAGCATCAGCATGCCCACGAAGACGTGGAAGCCGTGGAATCCCGTGAGCAGGAAGAAGGTCGAGCCGAACACGCCCGAGGACAGCTTGAGGTTCAGATCCGTGTACAGGTGGTAGTACTCGTAGGCCTGCACGCACAGGAAGACGAAGCCCAGGATCACCGTCATCCACATGAAGGCGATGGTGCGGGCGCGGTGGCCGGCCTGCAGCGCATGGTGGGCAATGGTCAGCGTCACGCCCGAAGTCAGCAGCAGCGCCGTGTTGATGGTGGGCAGCCAGAACGGGCCTACGGTCTGGAAGGGCTCGACACTGTTGGCCGGCGAGGCCGTGGCACCCGCTGCCATGCTGGGCCAGACGGCCTTGAAGTCGGGCCACAGCAAGGCGTTGTCCAGGCTGCCCAGCGCGGGCACCGAGTGCGAGCGCGCCCACCACAGGGCGGTGAAGAAGGCGCCGAAGAACATCACCTCGGAGAAGATGAACCAGCTCATGCTCCAGCGGAAGGACAGGTCGATTTTGCGACCGTACTTGCCCGACTCGCTTTCATGCGCGGCCTCCCGGAACCAGAAAAAGAGCACGGCCAGCCACCAGACCAGGCCCAGGCCCAGGCTGTACATGCCCCATTCATGGCCGTTGATCCAGTTGCCCGCGCCCAGGATCACGAAGAACAGCCCCGCCGCCGCCATGACGGGATGGCTGGACTCTGCCGGCACGTAGTAGTAAGGCGTTTTGCCGTGGGTGGTTGCACTCATTGCTCAGCTCCTGACATTCTTGGTTCTGTGTTTCCCGTCGATCACTCTCTGTCCCCGATGGCCGCGCCGCTCAGACCACGAGCTTGACCAGCGCGATCAATCCCAGCACCAGCAGGAAGATGGCCGCCAGCCCCACTGCAATCACATGCAGCGGCGTGATGCGCTCCCCGTCCTGCTGGTACTCGCTAGCCCTGCGCACGCCGAACAGGGACCACGCCACGGCGCGCACCGTGCGCCACACGCTGGGCGGGCGGCGCTTGTCCCCGGGTTGCGGCGCATTCATGAGGCCGGCTCCTGCTTCGGCCCTGCGGCCACCGGCGCATCGCCCGTGGGCGCGGCCGGCGTCCTGCCGCCCACCTCGAAGAAGGTATAGGACAGCGTGATCGTGGTCACGTCCTTGGAGATGCGCGGATCGATCACGAAGGCCACCGGCCACTCGCGCTTTTCCCCTGGCTCCAGCGTGTACTGCGAAAAGCAGAAGCACTCGAGCTTGTTGAAATGCGCAGCCGCCTGGCGTGGCGCATAGCTCGGTATCGCCTGGGCCGCCATGCGGCGGTTCTGCACATTCTGGAATTCGTACATGACCGTGGCCAGCTCGCCCGGATGGACCTGCATGGAGCGCTGCGCCGGCTTGAAGTCCCAGGGCCCGCGCGCATTGGCGTCGAACTCCACGGTGATGGTGCGGCTCTTGTCCACCTGCGAGTTGGCCGGCAGCTTCACATCGCGCCCGGCCGTGCCGTTGCCCGGCACCTGCCGCTCGGACAGCGACAGGATGTTGATGCCCGTGAGCTCGCAGATGTGCTTGTAGATGGGAATCAGCACGTAGCCGAAGGCAAACATGCCCAGCGCCACCACGGCCAGCTTGCCCACCATCTTCGCGTTTTCACTGCGCACGCTCACGGATTGCCCTCCTGTTGCCTTCAAGCGCTCAATGGAGCACGGTGATCTTGATCACGAAGCCGGCCAGAAAGACCAGCGCCACCGATACCAGGATCAGCGCCAGCCGCACATTGGCTTTTCGTTGCTGTGCATCCATTTTTCTGATCTCCATGACTACTGGCAATCTCTGAGACTGTCGCGCCCCACCCCAGGGGCACCGAGGAAGGGGAAGGCGCGAAGCGACCCAGGCGGTGGTTCATTTCAGCCTATGACGCGGGTCGCCGTCGCATCCAGCTTGGGCGGCGTCTCGAAGGTATGGAACGGCGCCGGCGAGGGCACTTCCCACTCCAGGCCTTCGGCAGCCTCCCAGGGCTTTTGCGGCGCCTTCTCGCCCTTGCCGCGCATGGCGGGCACGACGACGAAGAGGAAGAAATACACTTGCATCAGGCCGAAGCCCAGCGCGCCCAGCGAGGCCACCATGTTGAAGTCGGCGAACTGCATGGGGTAGTCGGCATAGCGGCGCGGCATGCCCGCCAGGCCCAGGAAGTGCATGGGGAAGAAGGTGATGTTGAAGAAGATCAGCGAGCCCCAGAAGTGGATCTGGCCGCGCGTCTCCGAATACATCACGCCCGTCCACTTGGGCGCCCAGTAGTAGTAGGCCGCGAACATGGAGAACAGCGATCCGGCCACCAGCACATAGTGGAAGTGGGCCACCACGTAGTAGGTGTCCTGCAGCTGGATGTCGATGGGCGCCATCGACAGGATCAGGCCCGTGAAGCCGCCCATGGTGAACACGAAGATGAAGCCCACCGAGAACAGCATGGGCGTCTCGAAGGTCATGGAGCCACGCCACATGGTGGCCACCCAGTTGAAGATCTTCACGGCCGTGGGCACCGAGATCAGCATGGTGGCGTACATGAAGAACAGCTGGCCCGTGACGGGCATGCCGGTCGTGAACATGTGGTGCGCCCACACGATGAAGGACAGGATGGCGATGGACGAGGTCGCATACACCATGGACGCATAGCCGAACAGCTTCTTGCGGCTGAAGGCCGGCACGATCTGGCTGATGATGCCGAAGGCCGGCAGGATCATGATGTAGACCTCGGGGTGGCCGAAGAACCAGAAGATGTGCTGGTACATCACCGGATCGCCGCCGCCTGCGGGGTTGAAGAAGCTGGTGCCGAAATGGCGGTCCGTCAGCGTCATGGTGATGGCGCCGGCCAGCACGGGCATGACGGCGATCAGCAGGTAGGCCGTGATCAGCCAGGTCCAGGCGAACATGGGCATCTTCATCAGCGTCATGCCGGGCGCGCGCATGTTGAGCACGGTGACGATGATGTTGATGGCGCCCATGATGGAGCTGGCGCCCATGATGTGCATGGCCAGGATGGAGGTGTCCATGGACGGCCCCATCTGCAGCGTCAGCGGCGCATACAGCGTCCAGCCTGCGGCGGGTGCGCCGCCGGGCATGAAGAACGAGCCCACCAGCATCAGGCCGGCCGGGATCAGCAGCCAGAAGCTGAAGTTGTTCATGCGCGCGAAGGCCATGTCGGAGGCGCCGATCTGCAGCGGCAGCATCCAGTTCGCAAAGCCCACGAAGGCCGGCATGATGGCGCCGAACACCATGATCAGGCCGTGCATGGTGGTCAGCTGGTTGAACAGCTCGGGGTTGACGATCTGCAGCCCGGGCTGGAACAGCTCGGCGCGGATCAGCAGCGCCAGCACCCCGCCCACCATCAGCATGGTGAACGAGAACAGCAGGTACAGCGTGCCGATGTCCTTGTGGTTGGTGGCGAACATCCAGCGCCGCCAGCCCGTGGGCGTGGCGTGGTGGTGATGGTCGTCATGCCCGTGTCCATGCTCGTGCTCATGCGCATGTTCGTGGCCCTCGCCCGCAGGGCTGTGGATGGGGGGAAGTACGGCGCTCATGCTGTTATCTCCAATCGCTCATCTGTCTTGCGTGCTCACTGCGCAGGGAACTTGCCGGTGCGGGCGGCCACGAACTCGGCCGGCTGCACCAGCTGGCCGGTCTTGTTGGACCAGTGGTTCTTGGCAAAGGTGACCACGGCGGCCAGCTCGGTATCGCTCAGCTGCTTCCAGGCGGGCATGGCGCCGTTGGCACGGCCTTCCAGCACCACATGCATCATCTCGGCCGTGGGACCCAGGACCACGGGGCTGCCGTCCAGCGCCTTGATGGGTCCGGCGCCCTTGCCGTTGGCCTGGTGGCAGGCCGCGCAGTTGGCCGCATAGACCTTCTCGCCGCGTGCGATCAGGTCTTGCAGGGACCAGACCTTGCTGGGGTCGTCCTTCTTGGCGGCGGCGATCTTCTTTTGCTCGTCCACCCAGGCCTTGTAGCCGTCATTGGACAGCACCTTCACGTGGATGGGCATGTAGGCATGCTCCTTGCCGCACAGCTCGGCGCACTGGCCGTAGTAGTCGCCGGTCTTCTCGGCGCGGAACCAGGTGTCGCGCACGAAGCCCGGAATCGCATCCTGCTTGATGCCGAAGGACGGCACCATGAAGGAGTGGATCACGTCGTTGGCCGTGGTGATGATGCGCACCTTGCGGTCCACGGGCACGACCAGCGGGTTGTCCACCTTGAGCAGGTAGTCGTTGGGTGCCTTGGACACATCGCCGCTGTCGGACAGCACGCGGTGGCTGCTGTCCAGCGTGGAGATGAAGCTCAGGCCCTCGCCTTCGCCGTTGATGTAGTCGTAGCCCCATTTCCACTGGTAGCCCGTGGCCTTGATCGTGACATCGGCGTTGGTGGTGTCCTTCTGCGCCACCAGCACCTTGGTGGCCGGCAGCGCCATGAGCACGACGATGATGAAGGGCACGACGGTCCAGACCACCTCGACCGTGGCCGATTCGTGGAAGTTCGCGGCCTTGGCGCCGCGCGATTTGCGGTGCTTCCAGATCGAATAGAACATCACGGCGAACACGCCGATGAAGATCACCGTGCAGATGATCAGCATCATCCAGTGCAGGTAATGCTGCTCGTGCGCGATGCGCGTGACCGCCGGATGAAGGTTGAGCTGATTGACGGCCGGGCCGCCTGGCAGATCTGTCGCCGCATGTGCAAGGGAGCCTGCCCCTGCCACACTCATCAAGCCCCAGAGAACCAGCCTGGTGGAAATGCTTTTCATAGTTTTCACTTACATCTAAGCCTCGGGTTATCCACTCGCTCCGCTGCGCCGGCGTGGGGGCCGCGCAGCCAGACCGTTCAACGCCTGCCCAAAGGGCAACTCCCGGCCTCAACTGTCCGAGCATGCATGAAAGCGCCGCAGATGTGCCTGCGCGCAATCACCAATAGCGTGCCAGCCGGCATCAACGGCAGCTCGGACGTGGGACCAGGATGGGGGCGGGCCGCCATCCCCGCCTGCGCCTGCAGGCGCATGAACTCGGGGGACAGCAGCAAAGTGGATGGGAGGATGCGCGCGCGCCGGCCCTTCAGGGCATGTGTGCCGTGTGTGCCGTGCGGGCCGGGAGCGGATGGAAAGAGGCAGCGCATGCGGCCCAGCAGTGCGGGCAGCAGGGAACACAGGGACAGAAAAACCAGTGCCCGCTCCCAGAGGAGCAGGCACTGCTGCAGCCGGTGATGATCAAACTTGCGGGCGGGCCACTCTTGAATGCGCCGGCCCGTTCTCGTTCCCGTGGCAAAGCGAAACACCAAATCGTCTCCCCTTTCGGCCTGCGGACCGCTGGTCTTTTCCCGGCCCGGGAGAGCGAGCCCAGGGAAAAGCTGTTGTCTCTGTCAGCTCGGGAAAAGTGTAGACGTTTTTGTTTTCGATCAATGACCGGAAAGCGACATTCAGGCTATCGCAAACCCGTGTTGCGTGGCTGGCGCAGCATGCTGCGCATGTCCTCCAGCGACACGGCGCTGCTGGACTCCAGGCGCACGCGCGGCTGCGGCTTGTAGGCATGGCCGTAGACGATCTCGAAGGTCAGCGCCAGTTGCCGGTCGGGGCCGGCCAGGCGCTCGCGCAGGGCATCGTGCAGGCGCTGCTGCCAGCGGCGGCCGCGCAGCGCGGCAAAGCGCTGCGGATGGAAGTTGCGGCCCAGCTCGCGCAGCTCCTGCAGCAGCCGCTCGGGCGTGGCAAAGGTCAGCGTGATGTGCTCCATGTCCATCACCGGCTCGCTGAAGCCTGCGTGCACCAGCATGTCGCCCCAGTCGTGCATGTCGGTGAAGGCCTGGCCGGCGGGCGGCCAGCCGAGCTGGGCGTAGAGGGCATGCAGCTCGCGCAGCGTATCGGGCCCCAGGCAGGAGAACATCACATAGCCGTCCACGGACAGCGCCTGGTGCCAGCGCGCGATCAGCGCCTGCGGGTCGGCCTGCTGGTGCAGGGCCATGTTGGCCCACAGCATGTCCACGCCGGCGGGCTCGGGCTCGCCGAAGCGCGTGGCGCCCCCGGTCCAGCGCGCGGGCTGCCACCAGCGCGCGCCCAGCTGCTCGCGGGCGGCGGCCTCATGCAGCGGCGAGGCTTCATAGACCAGGCATTCGGACTGGGCATAGCGCTGGCGCAGCAGCGCATGGGCCTGCAGGCCGCCGCGCACGGGCTGCCAGTGGCACCAGCGCTGGGGCGGCTTGACGATCCAGTCCAGCCGCTCCTGCATGCGGCGCGCCACCTCCTCATGCAGCCACGGCGAGGCCGCAGGCGCGCCCTGCTGCCAGCGCAATGCGGCGGCCGGATCGATGGTGGGAGGCAATTCGTGGGACATGGCTGGGCGGGGAATCCGTGCTCCTCAAAAGACAGGCGCCCGGCCCCGGAGCAAAGGGGTGGCGGACGCGGCGCGAGTATATTGACTCCATGCCCAACCTGCCTGCGTCATGGCTTTCGCGCTGGCATGCCGGCCTGCCCGGCCTGCTGCCCAGCCAGTGCGCCGTCTGCCACCGCTGGCCTGCGCGGCGCCTGTGCCAGGACTGCCGCGCACGCTGGGCCGGACCCATGGCGCGATGCGGGCGCTGCGCCATGCCGCTGCCGGCCCGCACCGGCGCCGATGGTCCCCGCACCTGCGGCGCCTGCCTGGTCAAGCCGCCGCCGCTGACGCACTGCCTGGCCGCGCTGGACTATGCCTACCCGTGGCACACGGTGATCGGCGACTTCAAGTTCCGGGGAGATACCGGCCTGGCACGCAGCCTGGCCGATCTGGTGCTGGAGTTGCCTCAGGCGCGCGAGCAACTGCAGCAATGCGACCTGCTGCTGCCCATGCCGCTGTCGCCGCAGCGCCTGCGAGAGCGCGGCTTTCACCAGACCCTGGTGCTGGCCCGCGCGCTCTGCAGCGCATCCACCCGGGGCAAGCTGCGGCACCAGGCCGTGCAGCGCGCCCACACGGCACAGGCCCAGCATGACCTGCCGCGCGCCCTGCGCCTGCGCCAGCTGCGCACGGTCTTTGCCGTGCCACCTGCGCAGCTGGCCCACGTGCGCGGCCGCAAGATCCTGTTGATCGACGATGTGATGACCACGGGCGCCAGCCTGCATGCGCTGGCCACCTGCCTGCGCTGCGCAGGCGCGGCCGAGGTCAGCGCCCTGGTGCTGGCGCGCACGCCCTGACCGCAGGGGACCGGGGCCCGGGGCATCTGCCGCCGCGAGACAATACGGGCCATGTTCCATATCGTTCTCGTCGCGCCGGAGATCCCGCCCAATACCGGCAATGTGATCCGTCTGGCCGCCAACACCGGCTGCAGCCTGCACCTGATCGAGCCGCTGGGCTTTTCCATGGAAGACCGCCTGATGCGCCGCGCCGGCCTCGACTACCACGAGTACGCGCCCGTGCGCCGCCATGCCGACTGGCAGGCCTTCCTGCAGGACTGCCGGCCGGACCGCCAGCGCATGTTCGCCATGACCACGCACAGCAGCAGCCCCGCCCACGCCATCGGCTTCCAGCCCGGCGACTGGCTGGTGTTCGGCTCCGAAAGCAAGGGCCTGCCCGCCGAGGTGCGCGAGCAGTTCCCGCCGCAGCAGCGCCTGCGCCTGCCCATGCTGCCGCAGCAGCGCAGCCTGAACCTGTCCAACGCCGTGGCCGTGACGGTGTTTGAAGCCTGGCGCCAGCAGCAGTTTGCCGGCGCCGCACTGGCCGAGGGCGCGCCCGGCGCGGCCTGAGCGACCGGCCTGGGTCGGCGGAAAGTTCCCCGCCGATTGTTTCAACCGCTGAAAAAGCGCATTGCCAATCCAAGGGTTTATCCCGATTCCACATCGTCCTACATTTGAGTCATGGGCTCTACGTTACCAAGCGATTTCCGCAAGGAACGCCCTGTCCCAGAAACAAAACAAAGGACTTGAATCATGAAGAACACCCGCCGTTTTGCCGTCCTGGCCGCCCTCACCGTTTCCGCCTTCGCCGCCCAGGCCGCCGGCTTCGACTACGCCGACAACAGCAGCTACCCGCCCGAAGTGAAGACCCAAAGCACGCTGACACGTGCCCAGGTCATGGCTGACCTGAAGGCCGCCCAGGCCAACGGCACCATGCCCTCCGTCGCCGAAGGCTACCTGCCCATCCAGAACACCGCCACCGCTGGCGTGAGCCGCGAGGAAGTGCGCCGCGAGGCCGCCGCTGCCGAGCGTTCGGGCCAGCTGAACTTCGGCGCCTGAGCCCCAGACCCCGCAACCGCTGCCACCATGCAGCCAGCCCGCAGGTGCCGCCTGCGGGCTTTTTTCATCGCCGGGCCGCCCCAAGATGAAAAGCTCCCTCTTGGGAGGGCAGCGTGGGGGTCAGTTTTCATTCAGGCCTTGGCGCCGTAGTTGCGGGCCACGGACTCGGCCACGCAGGCGGGCTTGTCCGCGCCTTCGCGCTCCACGGTCACCAGCCAGGTCATCTGCAGGCCGCCGGGCTCGATGGGCTCGGCGGCCTGCAGCGTCAGGCGCGCGCGCAGGCGGCTGCCCACGGGCACGGGAGAGGTGAAGCGCACGCGGTTGAGGCCGTAGTTCACGCCCATTTGCGCGCCTTCGATGTGAAAGCAGCTCTGGAAAAACTGGGGAATCAGCGACAGCGTCAGAAAGCCATGCGCGATCGGCGCGCCGAAGGGGCCCTTGGACGCACGCTCGGGGTCCACATGGATCCACTGCTGGTCGCCCGTGGCATCGGCGAACAGCTGCACCTGCTGCTGGGTGATGGTGATCCAGTCGCTGACGGCGACTTCCTGCCCCACGCAGGCACGCACTTCGGAATAGGAATGGAAGGTTTTCATGCCCCAAATGGTAGGGGCCAGTGCCGCGCGCTCCATGTCGGGCGCGCGACAGCCAGGGTTAGCCCAGGGCCGGCCTCAGCGCGAGGCGCGCTGCACGAAGAACAGCCCCGTGCCCACGGCCATCAGCAGCGCGCCGAAGACCCGGTTCTGGCTGCGCACGGCACGCGCGCTGCGCATGAAGCCGCGCAGCGCGCTGGCGCTGGCCGCATAGCCGTGCATGACCATGGTGTCCACGGCCAGCATGGTGGCGGCCAGGATCAGCAACTGCAGCCACAGCGGGCGGCTGGTGGTCATGAACTGGGGCAGCACAGCCACCATGAAGATGATGCCCTTGGGGTTGGTGGCGTTGGTCAGGAAGCCCGTGAGCACGCGGCGGCGCACGCTGAGCTCGGGCATGGATTCCTGGGTGGCCAGGGGTGCGGCACCCGAGCGCCATTGGCTGATGCCCAGGTAGATCAGGTAGCACGCGCCGACGATCTTCACGGCGTTGAACGCCCATTCGGAGGCCAGCAGCAGCGAGCCCACGCCCGCGCCGGCGATCAGCAAGATGGTCAGCAGCCCCAGCTGCAGCCCGAAGATGGTGGCGCTGCTCTTGCGCACGCCATACGACAGGCCATGGCTCATGGACAGCACGGCGCCCGAGCCCGGGGAGACCGCAATGATCCAGCAGGCCACAAAGTAGGCGATCCAAGTGTGCCAATCCATGCCAAACACCTTAAAAATACGGAGCAGGCCGGCATCTTAAAACCGTGCAGCCGATCTGGCGCACTGCCGCGGCAAAGCCGGATGGGGCGGTGAAGCATTCGGTGGCATTTTTCATCGCCGGGCCGCCCCAAGATGAAAACGGCCCCCTCGGGGGGCGCCCGGCCAGGGGCAGCGGACCTAGCGCAGCAAAGGGAGCGTGGGGGCATTTTCAACCCTGTCAAAAAGCTGACCCAGCTGTGAGAGTGACACAATCAATCACCCCAGGGTAAACACCAACTCCAAGATCCCGAGCTTCCATGGAACACAGCGCCCCCATCTGGCTGACCTACGGCTTTCTCTATCTCACCGCCGCCGTGCTGGCCGTGCCCATTGCGCGTGCCCTGGGCCTGGGCGCCATCATTGGCTACCTGGGTGCCGGCATTGCCATGGGCCCCTGGGGACTGTCGCTTGTCAGCAATGTGGATGACATTCTTCACTTTGCCGAGTTCGGCGTGGTGCTGATGCTCTTCGTGATCGGGCTGGAGCTGCAGCCCAGCCGCCTGTGGGAGCTGCGCCGGCCCATCCTGGGATGGGGGCTCGCGCAGATGCTGGCCTGCACGGGCGTGCTGTTCCTGGCGGCCTGGGCCTTCGGCTTTTCCTGGCGCGTGAGCCTGATCGCGGGCATGGGCCTGGCCCTGTCGTCCACGGCCATCTGCCTGCAGGTCATGGCCGAGCGCAACCTCATGCGCACGCCCAGCGGCCAGGCCGGCTTTTCCATCCTGCTGTTCCAGGACGTGGCCGCCATTCCCATCCTGGCGCTGATCCCCATCCTGGGCGCGGTCAAGGCCGCCAATGCCACGCACACAGACAGCCACCTGTGGCTGCAGGTGCTCAAGACCGTGGGCACCATCGCCGCCGTGGTGGTGGGCGGCCGCCTGCTGCTGCGCCCCCTGCTGCGCTGGATCGCCCGCAGCCGCACGCCCGAGATCTTCACGGCCACCTCGCTGCTGCTGGTGGTGGGCATTGCCATGCTGATGGTGCAGGTGGGCCTGTCCATGGCGCTGGGAGCCTTCCTGGCCGGCGTGCTGCTGGCCGACAGCGAGTACCGCAGCGAGCTGGAGACCAACATCGAGCCCTTCAAGGGCCTGCTGCTGGGCCTGTTCTTCATGGCCGTGGGCATGAGCATCGACTTCGGCGTGCTGCTGCGCGCGCCCTGGGCCATGGCGGCCATGGTGCTGGGCTTTCTGGCGCTCAAGGGCGCCGTGCTCTACACCCTGGCCCGCGTGCTGAAGCTGCCCTGGCGCGAGCGCCCGGTGTTCACCCTGCTGCTGGCCCAGGGCGGCGAGTTCGCCTTCGTGGTGTTCCAGACGGCGGCGCAGTACAAGGTGTTCCACCACAGCATCTCGTCCATGCTGGTGGCCGCCGTGGCCCTGTCCATGCTGATCGGCCCGCTGGTGCTGGTGCTGATGGACAAGCTGCTGCTCAAGCGCTTTGCCGACATGAAGGATTGCCAGGTCGACGGCGCGGGCCAGGCTGCCAGGGCCCATGAAATCTCGGAGCCGCAGGACGCGCAAATCATCATTGCGGGCTTTGGCCGCTACGGCCAGATCGTGG
Organism: Delftia sp. 11MD; assembly: GCF_050907895.1. Lineage (NCBI taxonomy): Bacteria > Pseudomonadati > Pseudomonadota > Betaproteobacteria > Burkholderiales > Comamonadaceae > Delftia > Delftia sp. 11MD. Next base: position 5,413,468 of record NZ_CP194333.1, read on the forward strand.
CGCGCGTGCTGCTGACCCAGGGCGTGCCGGCCACCATCCTCGACCACAGCGTGGAGATGCTGGAAGTGGCACACACCTTCGGCTACCGCGTGTTCTTCGGCGATGCCACCCGCATGGACCTGCTGCGCATTGCCGGCGCGGACAAGGCGCGGGTGCTGGTCATTGCCGTGGACTCTTCCGAGCAATCGCTGAAGATCGCCGCCCGCGTGCGCAAGCGCTTTCCGCACCTGGAGATCGTGGCCCGCGCGCGCGACATGGCCCACTGGTACCAGTTGCGCGACCTGGGCGTGCACCATGTCGAGCGCGAAGTCTTCGAGTCCAGCCTGGTCTCGGCACGCACCGTGCTGGAGCTCGCTGGCCACAGCCCTGCCGAGGCCCGGCGCACCACCGCGCGCTTTCGGGAGCACAACCTGCAGCTGATCGAGCGCATGTACCCCCACCACAAGGACCAGGCCCAGCTCATTGCCGTGGCCAAGCAGGGCCGCCAGCAACTGGTCGAGCAGATGGCCAAGGAGCGGCAGGAGGCCCAGGCGCAGCAGGAGAAGGAGCAGGCGCCGCAGGAAGCCCCGCCCCCGCCCGCCCCCTGAAAACCGGGCCTCAGGACGCGCCCAGCGCCTGCACCATGTGGTCCACGAACTGCGCCAGCTTGGGCAGCTGGCGGCGGTCCGGCAGATAGACCAGGTGCACCGGGCGCGGCAGTGGCACGCAGTCCTGCAGCACGGGCACCAGCCGGCCAGCGGCCATGTCGGCGGCCAGCAGCACCTCGGGCTGCAGGATCAGGCCCAGGCCGCGCAGCGCCGCATGGCGCAGCCCGTCGCCGCTGTTGCAGCGCAGGCGGGCATCGTCGGGCCACTGCACCGGCGCCGAGCCGTCGCCGCGCAGAATCCATTCCGAGCGGCGCTGCCAGACCGCGTAGCTCAGGCAGTCATGGCGCGCCAGATCGCCCACGCCACGCGGATGACCGCGCCGCCGCAGGTACGAAGGCGCCGCCGCGATCACCATGCGATAGGGCTGCAGCGGCCGCGCCACCAGGCCTTCGCCGCCCACGGGACCGATGCGCACGGCCACGTCGATGTTCTCGCCCACCAGGTCGGCCATGCTGTCGCTCAGTTGCAGGTCCACGCGCACCAGCGGATTGGCCAGCTGGTAGTCGGCCACCAGCGGCGCGATCACATGGTTGCCCAGCGTGGTCGGCGCGCTGATGCGCAGCAGGCCCTGGGGTGCGCTGCGGCTGCGCTCCACGGCAGACTCGGCCCAGCGCAACTGCTCGAAGACCTGGCGGCTGTCCTCGTAGAAGCTGCGGCCCACCTCGGTCAGGCTGTGGCGCCGCGTGGTGCGCTGCAGCAGGCGCGCGCCCAGGTGGGCTTCCAGTTGCTGCACATGCTTGCCCACCATCACGGCCGAGATATCCAGGCGCCGCGCGGCCTGGGCAAAGCTGCCGTCCTCGACCACGGCCATGAAGACCTCCATATTGCGCAGCTTGTCCATGGATTGCTAACCAATGCTTAGTAGTACAAAAAGATTTCGCTACTTTATGGCATGAGCGATTTGCAAAACACTGGAGGCCTGTTCACTCCTTCCGAAAGAAAACCGCATGAAGATCCTGCTCATCGGTGCCACCGGCACCATTGGCCGCGCTGTCCACGCCCTGCTGGCCCCGCGCCATGAGATCGTCACCGTGGGCCGCAACAGCGGCGACCTGCGCGCCGACTTCACGCAGCCCGAGACGCTGCAGAAAATGTTCGAAGCCGCCGGCCAGGTGGACGCCATCGTCAGCACGGCCGGCAAACTGCACTTCGGCCCGCTGTCCGAGATGACGGCCGAGCAGTTCAACTCCGGCCTGCAGGACAAGCTGCTGGGCCAGGTGCGGCTCGCCCTGCTGGGCCAGCGCTGGCTGCGCGACGGCGGCTCCATCACGCTGACCAGCGGCGTCGCCGCCACCGAGCCCATCCGCCACGGCGCCAATGCATCGACGGTGAATGCCGCCCTCCACGGCTTCGTCACCGGCGCTGCGGTCGAACTGCAGCGCGGCCTGCGCATCAATGCCGTGAGCCCCACCTTGCTGACCGAATCGGCCGATGCCTATGGCTCGGTCTTCCCCGGCTTCGAGACCGTGCCCGCCGCGCGCGTGGCCCTGGCCTACCAGCGCAGCGTGGAAGGCGCCCAGACCGGCAGGGTCTTCGAAGTGCTCTGATCCATGTCTTGCGGCGGGCCCTCGGCAAAGTCCTTGCGTGCCCCGCCCAAAAAGGCTGCGTGCTACGCTGCGCGCCACCATGTTCAACCCCACCCAAGCCGATGTGCGGCGCTTTTTCTGCGGCGTGCGCACCAAGATGCTGAGCGGCGCGCCGATGGAGGCCATAGAGACGCTGGCCAGCCTCTGGATCGCCGAGCATCCCGAGTATTTCGATGACCTTGCCGACGTGGACGCCGCCCTGCTGCGCGACTACGACGCCACGCCCGGCGTGACCAATCCGTTTTTGCATCTGTCCATGCATCTGTCCATCAGCGAGCAGTGCAGCATCGACCAGCCGCGCGGCATACGCCAGGCCGTGGAGCTGCTCAGCCGCCGCCTGGACTCGCTGCACGACGCCCACCACGCCACCATGGAATGCCTGGGGCAGATGCTCTGGGAAAGCCAGCGTTCGGGCCGCCCGCCCGATGGCGAGGCCTATATCGCCGCAGTCCAGCGCCGCGCCACGAGCGACGGCGCCAAGGCCACGGGCGGCGCATAGCGCCTCTGTGCATCCCCCTCAAGACAAAGCCCGCGATTGCGGGCTTTTGCTATGGGGTATGGGGCTGCGCGCGATTCACTGCGATTTGTGGCCCAGGCGGAAATGGGGCTGCGGCAGGGTCTGCAGCTCGCCATCGAGGCTGCCGATGTAGTTGGCCAGCGCCTTGAGTTCGCTGTTGGTGAACTGCTTGGCAATGCCGGCCATCACGCCGTTGCTGCGGCCGATGTGGGGGTTGCCTTCGGTCTTGTAGGACTTGAGGGCGGAGTACAGATAGTCCGCGTACTGGCCGGCCACCTTGGGGTAGCTGGGATCGATGGGTTTGGAAAAGCCCTGGCCGTGGCAGGATACGCAGGCGCCCTTTTGCAGCAGCGCGGCGACCTGGGTGCTGGGCTCGCGGACCTTGGCGTCGGCGGCCTTGGCCACGCCATGCTCGGCGTAGTAGGCCGCCACGTCGGCCATGTCCTGCTCGGTCAGCGGATCGGCAATGCCGCGCATGGTGGGATGCTTGCGTTCGCCCTTCTGGTAGGCCTGCAGCGCGGCCACGATGTAGGGTGCGCCCTGGCCGGAAATCTTGGGGACCTTGTACACCTCGGGGAAGCTGGCCTGGTAGCCCTGGATGCCATGGCAGCCAATGCACATGGCGATCTTCCCCTCCCCTGCCTTTGCGTCACCTTTGCTTTGCTGGGCCTGTGCCACAGAGGTCACAGATGCGACAGCCAGCGCCAATACCGTGGTCAAAGTTTTTATCATTTTGCGCGCACAATCCTTCAAGAGTTCTGACGGATGCCTACTGCTGAGCGGGTAGCGCGAACGATTATGGCAGTCACCGTCAAGCGTCCCCATCAATACTTACGCTGATACCGCCCATGAAATTTCAAGGTTCCGAGAACTACGTCGCCACCCAGGATTTGATGCTCGCGGTGAATGCCGCAGCCACCTTGCAGCGCCCGCTGCTGGTCAAGGGAGAGCCCGGCACGGGCAAGACCATGCTGGCCGAGGAAGTGGCCGCCGCGCTGGACATGCCGCTGCTGCAGTGGCACATCAAGTCCACCACCAAGGCCCAGCAGGGCCTGTATGAATACGACGCCGTCAGCCGCCTGCGCGACTCGCAACTGTCCGACATCGACGGCGGCGAGCGCGTCAAGGACATCCACAACTACATCGTCAAGGGCGTGCTGTGGCAGGCCTTCACGGCAGACCGGCCCGTGGCCCTGCTGATCGACGAGATCGACAAGGCCGACATCGAATTCCCGAACGACCTGCTGCGCGAGATCGACCGCATGGAGTTCTACTGCTACGAGACGCGCGAGATGATCCGCGCCAAGCACCGGCCGCTGGTGTTCATCACCTCCAACAACGAGAAGGAGCTGCCCGACGCCTTCCTGCGCCGCTGCTTCTTCCACTACATCAAGTTCCCCGACGCCGACACCATGCGCCAGATCGTGGCCGTGCACTTCCCCAAGCTGCAGGGCGAGCTGCTGGCCGCCGCGATGAAGGTGTTCTACGACGTGCGCAACCTGCCCGGCCTCAAGAAGAAGCCCTCCACCAGCGAGCTGATCGACTGGCTCAAGCTGCTGGTGGCCGAGGACATTCCCGTGGAATCGCTGCAGACCGCCGAGGGCAAGGTCGCCGTGCCGCCGCTGGTGGGCGCCCTGCTCAAGAACGAGCAGGATGTGAGCCTGTTCGAGAAGCTGGTCTTCATGAACCAGCGCAACCGCTGAGGCCAGCCATGCCGGATTCCAAGCCCGACACCGAAGGCCCCGACCACGCCGGCGCAGACCCGCGCGTGCCGGTCATCACCGGCCAGGTCACCACCATCCCCGTGGCTGGCGCCGTGGCGCACCAGGGCTTCGTGCAGCCCGTGGTCATGCGCTTCAACGGCGTGCGGCTCGAGCCCCTGGCGCTCAGCCATGAAGCGGGCCTGCGCGAGGCCGTGCAGGACGGCCAGCTGTGGCGCATCCGCGTGACCTCCGCGCCCGAGCCCGACGACGTGCGCGCCTATATCGAGGCCGCGCTGGAGCAGCGCAGCCAGGGCAAGCGCTTCGCGTTTGCCGTGCTCGACGACGACAGCGGCCGCGTGCTGGGCACCAGCAGCTACCACGACATCCTGCCCGAGGTGCGCCGCGTGGAGATCGGCTACACCTGGTACGCGCGCAGCGTGCAGCGCACCCATGTCAACACCTCGGCCAAGCTCATGCTCATGGGCCATGCCTTCGACACGCTGGCCTGCCATGTGGTGGGCTGGCGCACGGACTGCTTCAACTTCGCCAGCCAGCGCGCCATCGAGCGCCTGGGTGCCAGGAAGGACGGCGTGATCCGCGGCCACGCGCTGCGCCGTGACGGCACCATCCGCGACACCGTGATGTACAGCCTGCGCAGCGGCGAATGGCCCGAGTCGCGCGCCCAGTTGCTGGACCAGTTGCAGCGCCATTCGGACGGCAGCACCGCCGTGGCGCGCACATGAGGGCGCGTACGCAAGGCCCCCGGGAGATGCCATGCTGATCGACTTCTTCTACACCATGCGCGCGGCCAAGCTGCCCGTCTCGGTCAAGGAGTTCCTGACCCTGCTGGAGGCGCTGCAGGCCGGCGTGGTCGGCCCCAGGAGCGAGGACGCCTGGAGCCTGGACGACTTCTACCACCTGGGCCGCACCGTGCTGGTCAAGGACGAGAAGCACTACGACAAGTACGACCGCGCCTTCGCTGCCTACTTCAAGGGCGTGGAGATGGTGGCCGACCTCACGCGCGAGATTCCCCAGGACTGGCTGAAGAAGCTGCTGGAGCGCGAACTCTCGCCCGAGCAGAAGGCCGCCATCGAAGCCATGGGCTGGGACGAGCTGATGGACACGCTCAAGAAGCGCCTGGAGGAGCAAAAGGAGCGCCACGAAGGCGGCAACAAGTGGATAGGCACGGGCGGCACCAGCCCCTTCGGCCACGGCGGCTACAACCCGGCCGGCGTGCGCATCGGCGGGCCGGGCCGCAATAAGAGCGCCGTCAAGGTCTGGGAGCAGCGCGCCTACCGCGACTACGACGACACGCAGGAGCTGGGCACGCGCAACATCAAGGTGGCGCTGCGCCGGCTGCGCAAGTTCGCACGCGAAGGCAGCGACCTGGAGCTGGACCTGCCCGACACCATCCGCAGCACGGCCGCCAACGCGGGCTACCTGGACATCAAGATGATCCCGGAGCGCCACAACAACGTGAAGGTGCTGCTGCTCATGGACGTGGGCGGCACCATGGACGAGCACGTGCAGCGCGTGGAGGAGCTGTTCTCCGCCGTCAAGAGCGAGTTCAAGCACCTGGAGTTCTACTACTTCCACAACTGCGTCTACGACTTCATGTGGAAGAACAATCGCCGCCGCTTCGCCGAGAAGTTTCCGACCTGGGACATCATCCGCAAGTACAACAAGGACTACAAGCTGATCTTCGTGGGCGACGCCACCATGAGCCCCTACGAGATCCTGCAGCCCGGCGGCAGCGTGGAGTACATGAACGAGGAGCCCGGCGCCGAATGGCTGCAGCGCCTGACGCATGCCTTCCCGCGCTTTGCCTGGATCAACCCCGAGCCGCCCGGCGTCTGGCAGTACCGCCAGAGCATCAGCATCATCCAGCAGCTCACGGGCAACCGCATGTACCCTTTGACACTCAAAGGTCTGGAAGACGCCATGCGCCTGCTGTCAAAATAGGCCGATGCCCAAGCTCCCCCCCGCGACAGCGCCGGCCCGAGGGCCGGCGTTTTTGTTTCTGTTGAGTGCAGCCCTGATGCTCGGCGGCTGCAGCCTCCTGCCGTCCAAGAATGATGACAAGGACACGGACCCGTCGCTGATTGCAGCGACCGGCGACCCGGCCTTCTCGCTCGTCGTCGATGCGCCCAAGGAAGTGCGCGAGCTGCTGGAAAAGCACCTCGAACTGCGCCGCTACCGCTACCAGAGCGACCTGCAGCGGCGCGAGCTGACGCGGCTGCTGGGCGCCACCGATGCCAACGTGCGCGACCTGATCGGCACGCTGGGCTACTTCAGCCCCACGGTCACGGTGGAGATCAAGGAAACGCCCGAATCCGACGAGGCCCCGCTGGAGGTCACCGTCAAGGTGGACCCGGGCGAGCCCGCCACCATTGCGCGCAGCCAGGTGCGCTTTGCGGGCGTCAATGCCGACGATCCCGATGGCGCCTCGCAGCGCGCCACCATCGAAAGCCAATGGCCGCTGCAGCCCGGCCAGCGCTTCAGCCAGGCCAGCTGGAGCCAGGCCAAGAGCCAGGGCCTGCGCACGCTGCAGTCGCGCCGCTACCCGCTGGCGCGCATCGACTCCAGCCTGGCCGACATCGACGCCGACACGCACGAGGCCGACGTCAGCGTGGCCTATGCGCCCGGCCCGGCCTACACCTTCGGCCCGCTGCGCATCGAAGGCGCCCAGCGCTACGACCCCGTGGGGACGGCCCGCATCGCACGCCTGCCCGAGGGCGAGGAATACGACCAGACCGCCCTGGTCGACGCCCAGCTGCGCTTGGCCAGCAGCGGCTACTACGACTCCGTCTTCCTCACGCTGGCCAACGTGCCCCAGCAGGGAGACAGCGCCGCCGAGGACGAGGAAGCCATCAAGCGCAAGGGCGCCCAGGTCACCACGCCCGTCATCGCCCAGGTGCGCGAGGCCCAGATGCAGAAGTGGGTCTTCGGCGTGGGCATGAGCACCGACACCGGCCCGCGCCTGAGCGTGGACCACATCCACAACCGCCTGCCCTGGCTGGGCTGGCGTGCCGTCACGCGCATGCGCTTCGACCGCAAGAACCCGCTGATCTCCACGCAGTGGACCGCCCTGCCCGACGAAACCCTGTGGCGCTGGTTCACCACGGCCAAGGCCGAGCGCGCGCCCTCGGGCGACTTCGATGTCAACAGCCTGCAGCTGCGCGCCGGCCGCACCAAGTCCGAAGACCACATCGACCGCAACTACTACCTGCAGTACGACTACGCCAAGACCCAGGGCGAGGGCGCGCCCCCGTCCAGCTCGTCGGTCACGGCCAACTACGGCTGGACGGGCCGCTACTTCGACAGCACGCTGGCGCCCTCCTCGGGCTTCGGCTTTGCCTGGGAAGTCGGCGCGGGCACCACGCTCACGCCCCAGCGCACACCGTTCGGCCGTGTCTCGGGCCGCTGGCTCAGCCTGATTCCCATCGGCGAGGTCGATCCCGAGACCAAGCGCCGCAGCCGCCTGGCGCTGCGCGCCTCCGGCGGTGCCCTGCTGGCCCGCAAGGATGCCGACCTGCCCGTCACCCAGCTGTTCATCACCGGCGGCGACAACACCGTGCGCGGCTACGGGTACCAGAGCATCGGTGCGCGCACCGACAGCGGCAAGGTCATCGGCGGGCGCTACATGGCCGTGGGCAGCATCGAGTGGCAGCGGCCCATCGTCATCAAGGGCAACACGCAGGACTGGGAGCACGCCGTCTTCCTGGACGCCGGCACCGTGGGCGATGCGCCCGACTCCATGTACATGCGCGTGGGCGTGGGCACCGGCCTGCGCTGGCGCAGCCCCGTGGGCCCCGTGCAGGCCGACATCGCCTGGGGCGCCCAGGAAAAGCAGCTGCGCCTGCACCTGCGCCTGGGCTTCAACTTCTGACCATGGTGGATTCCCGCTTGAATACCCCTGCCTCCTCCGCCGCGCCAGACCAAAGCCCCCAGGCGTCCCCTCCGTCGCCTGCGCCCCGCCGCCGCTGGCTGCGCTACCTGCTCTGGTTCTTCCTGGTCCTGGTCCTGCTGCTGGCCGCCCTGCTGGGTTCCGCCTGGTGGTGGAGCGGCCGTGCCGATTCGCTGGCCTACACCCTGCAGCGCGTGGCCGGCTGGCTGCCCGCAGGCCAGAGCCTGCAGGCCAAGGAAGTCACCGGCACCGTGCGCCAGGGCGGGCGCATCGGCTGGCTGCAATGGCAAAGCCCCACCATGAAGGTGGAGCTGCGCGACGCCACCATCGGCTGGCAATTGCGTCCCCTGCTGTCGCGCACCGTGCGCCTGGGCGAAGTGCGCATCGCCGAGCTGAACATTGCCAGCACGCCTGACCCCGAGGACAAGAAACCCGTCGAGCCGCTGCAGCAGCTCGTGCTGCCCGTGAAGATCGACGTGCCCTTCCATGTGGAGCGCATCGTCTGGCAAGGCCCGCCCCAGGCCGAGGTACTGGGCCTGCAAGGCCACTACGCCTACGACGGCAGCGAGCACCAGCTGGACGTGCGCGACCTGCAATGGGCCGATGGCAGCTACCAGGCCAGGCTGAGCCTGCAGGCCCGCGCGCCCATGGCCATCCAGGCCGAGCTGCAGGGCGACCTGCAGGCGCCTGCCCTGGCTTCGGACGACGAGGCCTCCGCAGCCAAGGCCCCCAAACCTGCACCGCTGGCCGTGCAGGCAAAGGCCCGGATCGACGGCACCCTGGCCACCGCCGCTGCGCAACTGGGCATCAAGCTCCAGGTTGATGCCAAGCCCGGGACGGTGCCCGAGGAAACGCCTGCCCCTTCCGCCGTACAGAAATCCGCCAGGGCCGATGGCAAGAACGGCAAGGGCAGGGAGCGCAAGGAAGCCGCCCCCGTGTCCGAACCCATGCACGCGGACATCGAGGCCAGCATCCGGCCCTGGCAGCCCCAGCCGCTGCAGACCGCGCGCGCCCAGCTCAGCCAGATCGACATCGCCGCCTTCTGGCCCCAGGGACCGCGCACCCGCATCAGCGGCGAATTGCAGGCCGGGCCGGATGGCAAGGCAGCTGATACAGCCCAGGCACCCGCCACGGAACAGCCATCGGACCAGGCACCAGGCTCGGCCATCGCCACCACCGCCTGGCAGCTGACGACACGCCTGAACAACGCCATGCCCGGCCCCTGGGACCGCCAGCGCCTGCCGCTGGACCAGATCGAGGCCGCAGTGCGCTATGACGGCCAGCAGTGGCTGCTGGAGCAGGCGCAGATCGCCATCGGCTCGGGCAGCATCGACGCCCAGGGCCGCTTCGAGCCCGCCACCAAGGTCTTCGAAGGCCAGGCCAAGGTCCAGCGCCTGGACCCCGCCGCGCTCTACAGCCTCCTGGAAGCAGCGCCGCTGCAGGGCGAGCTGCGCGCCAGCACCACGGCAGAGCAGGTGGACTTCAGCGTGGACATCCAGGCCGCAGCAGCGCCCGCAGGCGCCAAGCGCCAGCCCCTGCGCATAGAAAAACTCGCCACCAAGGGTCGCTGGGCCCAGCCCGTGCTCTCGCTGGAGAACCTGCAGCTTGATGCGCTGCAGGCCTCGGTGCGCAGCCGCAGCCTGCAGTTCGACACCGAACAGCAAAAGCTGCAGACCGTGCTGAAGGCCCAGCTGCCCGGCGCCGAACTCTCGCTGGACGGCCACATCAGCCCTGCCGCAGGCCAGGGCAGCAGCCAGCTCAAGCTGTCGTCACTCACCGCCCTCACACAGTGGCTGCGCAAGCTGCCCGGCATGAAGGACCCGCTGGCCGGCGCCCTGCTCGAAGGCCAGGCCCAACTGGACGCCAGCTGGCGCGGCGGATGGGGCGCACTGCAAAAGCGCATGAAGGCCGCCGTGGGCGACCCCCTGCCCGCCAGCGGCCTGCAGCTGCAGGCCGACCTGCAGGCCGCCAAGCTGCGCTACCTGCCCGCCAACACGCCGCCCGAGCAGGCGCTGGAGCTGCCCGAGCTGCGCCTGGCCCTCAAGGGCTCGCCCGAGCAGGCCAGCCTCACCCTCACCGGCCAGGCGAAGCGCGGCACGCAGACCGCGCAGATCGACACGGCCCTGCAGGCAGGCCTTGCCACGGCGCGCAGTGCCGCGCCCCTGGACTGGCAGGCCAGCATCGACAGGCTGCAGGCCCGGCTGAGTCCGGGCCAGGACCTGCCCGGCCCATGGCAGCTGCAACTGGCAGGCAACCAGCCCATACGGATCGCCCAGCGCATCACGGGCCGCACCGTGCTGTCCACCGCCTTCACGGCATCGGCCGGCAGCCTGCAGGTCACGCCGCCCACCCTGCCCCAGCGCCGCACCAATGCCCAAGCGCCCCAGCCCGTGCTGCTGGCCTGGGACGACACCCGCGCCAGCCAGGGCGGCGACGGCCGCTGGGCCCTGCGCAGCACAGGCCGCGCCCAGGCATTGCCGCTGGCCTGGGTCGATGCCCTGTCCATGGCCGAGGAGCCCCCGCTGGCCGCCATGGGCCTGAGCGGCGACCTGAGCTTCAACGCCCGCTGGGACATCGACACGACGGGCCCCGCGCTCAAGGCCGAACTGCTGGTCGAGCGTGCAGCCGGCGACCTGCGCCTGGCCGTGGAAGACGGCTCGGGCACCACCGTCATCCACACCACGGGGCCGCGCTCCAGCAAGCCCGGCGAAGTGCGCACGCATACCGTGCGCGGCGCCGGCATGCGCGCCCACATCAAGCAGGCCCGCCTGAGCGTGCGCGCCCAGGGCGACGACGTGCAGGCCAAGCTCGACTGGGACAGCGAACGCGCCGGCACCCTGACCGCGCAGCTGGGCACGCGCCTGGCCCAGCAGGACGGCACCTGGACCTGGCCCGAGAAGGCCCCTCTGTCCGGCCAGATCGACGCCCGCATGCCCGACATCGGCATCTGGGCGCTGTTCGCTCCGCCCGGCTGGCGCGTCACCGGCTCGCTGCAGGCCAAGGCCGAGATCAGCGGCGACCGCCAGAACCCGCAGTGGCAGGGCAATCTCTCGGCCGACGGCCTGAGCATCCTGTCCGCGCTGGACGGCATCGACCTGCAAAACGGCGTGCTGCGCGCGCGCCTGCAAGGCAACCGCCTGGACCTGACCGAGCTGCGCATGCAGGGCGGGCGCGGCAGCAATGCGCGCATCCTGGGCTACAGCGGCAACCTCACCACGGCACCGCGCGAAGGCGGCGAACTCACGGGCTCGGGCTTCGTGCGCTGGGACCCGCCCAACGCCGATGGCAGCAACTCTGGCCTGAGCATGGACTTGCGCGCCCAGGCCACCAGGCTGCAGGTGCTGGTGCGCGCGGACCGCCAGGTCAGCGTCTCGGGCGGCCTGCAGGCCAGGCTGGAGCAAGGGCAGTTCACGCTGCGCGGCGACCTCACCACCGACCGCGCCACCATCATCCTGCCCGAGGAATCCGCGCCATCGCTGGACTCCGACGTGGTCGTGCACTCGGCCGCCTCGCGCAAGGCCGAGCAGGAAGCGGCGCGCAAGCAGCAGCAGGCCGACCGCAAGGCCCAGGCCCGCGCCGAAACCATCAAGCTGCCCGACATCCTCGTCAAGCTTGACCTGGGCCGCGACTTCGCGCTGCAGGGCTACGGCATCACCACACGCCTGGAAGGCGCGCTGGAAGTGCAAGGCCCCACCGTGGCGGGCGGCCCGCCGCGCATTACCGGCGAGATCCGCACCGTGCAGGGCCGCTACCGCGCCTGGGGCCAGTCGCTGGACGTGGAGACCGGCCTCATCCGCTTCAACGGCCCCTACGCCAACCCCTCGCTGGACATCCTGGCGCTGCGCCCGAACATCGCCGTGCGCGCAGGCGTGCAGGTGCAGGGCACGGCCAACGCCCCGCGCGTGCGCCTGTACTCCGACCCCGAAATGCCCGATGCCGAAAAGCTCTCCTGGGTGGTCATGGGCCGCGACCCCGCCACGGGCGGCGCCGAAAGCGCCCTGCTCCAGCAGGCCGCGCTGTCCCTGCTCAGCGGCGGGCGCAACAACAGCGGCAAGATCGCCAGCAACCTGGGCCTGGACGAGATCGGCTTCAAGGGACCGGGCGGCGAAGGCTCCACCGGCGCCGCCCTCACCCTGGGCAAGCGCCTGTCCAGCGACCTCTATGTCACCTACGAGCAAAGCCTCTCGGGCGCCATGGGCACGCTGTACATCTTCTACGACCTCTCGCGCCGCCTCACCCTGCGCGGCCAGACCGGGGAAACCAGCGCGCTGGACCTGATCTACACCGTGCGCAAGGACTGACGCCCCACCCCTGCGCAGCCGCCCTGCCGGCGCTGCGCGGGGCGGACCCGCCATGGGTTTACAATCGCCGTTTGCTCCTCTCCGTAGTTCAATGGATAGAACGGGCGCCTCCTAAGCGCCAGATACAGGTTCGATTCCTGTCGGAGGGACCACCCCTTTCCCAATGATGACAACCACTTACAGAGCATTAAGTGGGTGTCTGGGACATAAGTGGGACATGAGCAGCAGTTGGCAGGGTCGGATTTCACGTCCAACCCTTGACCAACTTGCCCAGATTTCAGGTCTGATCAAATCCTCTGTTTCTCCGCATGCAGTACCCTCGCCGTTTCAACGAGGAGTGACTTATGACCATGTGGAACACGAAAGAATTCACGGCATTTGGCGAACTGACCTATACGGAGTCCCGAGAGTTGAAGCCTGGTCCAGGGCAGTTGATTGCCACAGGGTTCCGGATCGACTTACTTGATTGTGTTCAGTGCCAGGAGACGTACTCCAACTTTCGGTCGTCAATGGCGCGAGGCGATGCCCATTTGACCTGCCCTGCAGGTCATAGTGGCGTGATCAACATGTTCACCGACCAAGTTAAAGACGCCGAATGATCACTGGTGACGCCAGCCTCGTGCACGCCATCAGCGCGGCAAGCAGCCGCACCTCGTAGCCTTCGCGGCGGTCGATCTCGGCCAGGGCCGCGCGCAGCAGCTCAAAGGGATCGGCGTCCTCTGACAGGGCGTCGGTCGGCATGGCAGGCCTGTCCGGGATCGGCTCGCGGCACTCCACGGGCACGGGAACCTTGACCTCTTGGATTTCGACACGCGGCACGGAGCCGCAGCCGGCCAGGGCCAGCGCAGCCAGCAGCAGGATGGCGCGCATCATGGCTTGGCCCTCCCCTTGAGCCAGTCGCCGCCCAGGGCCTGCAGGCTCGCGCAGCTGTCGCCGGCAGCGGGCTGGCGGGAAAGCGTGTAGTCGGCGCGGGCGTTGAGTGCCTGGGCCTGGCCAGCGGCCGCAACACGGGCCGGCGCCGCCTCGGCTGCACGCTGTGCGGCCACCGTGCCCAGGGCCTCGGTCGCGTCGCTGCACGCCTGCGCGCCCTTGAGCGCACCGTCGCGCTGGCCCGTCATGCTCCCCAGCTCAGCAGCAGTCTTGGCCGCGTCGTCCCGGGCGGACAGCCAGGCCCAGCCCAGCAGGGCATTGCCTGCAGCGCTGGCCACCAGCACGGCAACAAGGGCCGGCAGAAGCTTTTCGCTGATCATCAGTTGTCCTCCGCAGCGAACAGCAGGTTCTCAGCACCCCGGTTCGTCCAGCCGCGCCCGAACTGGTCGAACTTGGCCAGGCTGGCCCAGAACTTCAGCCGGAACCCCAGGAAGCGCAGCAGCACATCGTTGTGCCCGCGCAGCTCCTGCATGCCGTCAAGGGCGGCCTGGGAACGCGGCCCCCATATGCCGTCATCGGCAACCATCACAGCACGCTGCAGGATCCGCACGGCGTTGCCCCGGCCGTGGTTGACTGCAGCGTCGAACATCTGGAACTTGATCGAGGGGTGAGCGCGGCCGATCACGTCCCAGAAGTCCTCAAGATAGATCGCCTTAGCCTGCTCAAGCGTCAGGCCCTTGATGTCCAGATGCGGGTACGCGGCGGCGGATATGCCGTACTTGGTGCCCTTGAGCTCGCCGCGGCCTTGTCGGCCTCCGGTCCAGTTGCCGTCATCGGCAGGGTTGGCTGTGAACTTCCCTTCGTGCCCGATCAGCCTGTCGAATGCCTGGTCAAAGTTCATTGTCGTCTTGCCTCCGCATTGGGTGGCCAGCGCCGTGCCAGCGCGCCACGTTGATGAGCAGGCCCGCGAGCACGCAGGCGCTGAAGATGGTGTCGCCCACGGTGGTCCAGGTGTTCCACAGCATGGGCTGCAGGCCAGAGGCCACCGCGCCGGCCAGCAGCAGCGCGTACCGAGCGCGAGCCAGCTTGTGCACGCGGGCAACGTGGGAGTTGAGGCGGCAGATGCATGCCCAGCCGATGGCCAAGCAAATGCCCAGGTTGAGCATCGCGAGCAGCTGATGGGATTGCCATGTCATGGAGTGCCTCCTTCCCCGCCGCCGCCAGCTTTTCGCTCCAGTACGCGGCCGGCGCGCTCGAAGACCCAGCGGCCCAGGCGCGGCCAGTCGTCGCCCACACCGCCCACGACGAGCGCAATGGGCGCCAGCATCCAATTCGTCTCATCCATGCCCATCCAGCGCCCCGCGAGCGTGGCCAGGCCGGCAGTGATTAGCAGGGCGGTCGCATTGAGCCGGGCGAAGTAGCCCACGGCACCGAGCCGCGAACTGGGGTCGCGACGGCCCAGGGCCCACGCGGCGCCCACGGTCGATGCAATGAGGATCACTGCATACGGCCCGATGTAGCCCGCCATCGCAGGCCCGAAGAGCACAGACGCGATTGCCACAGCTGCAGCTGTTGGTTCAAGTTGATTCATCGGCCCTCCTCCGGGCATAAAAAAGCCGCCCGAAGGCGGCTGTTGTGGAGCGGGACTGATCAGAGCGTCACAGCGAGCGCGAAGGCCTCATCGAGCGACTGCGGCGTGCCGCCGAGCTGCGCCCAGAGCTGCTGCAGGAACGGGTTCGCGCGCTCCCAGGTGTCCGCCTCGTATTCGATCTGAGCCTCGCGCTTTTGCACGGGGTCCGTGATCGCGGCTATGGCCGCCTCGGCATCGTCCAGCACACCATGGGTGAGCAGTGCGAGCTGCCCCTGCCGGCGCGTGCAGGACTTGGGGATCAGGGCGGCTGCCGCCTCATCTCGCTGCCGCTGCAGCTCTGCCAGCTCCTCTTCGGACAGCGGCACAACGGACCACTGCTGACGCCACACGCCATCAATCTCCACAGGAGTTATCTCGGCAAGCTTTTGCGTGCTGCTGTCAAAAACCGGATGCGGCGACTCCTCGACAATTGCGTATTTCCCCAATGGCACGAATGGCGCAGTAGGAAAAATCGTATCTGGATGACGCTGCATTATTTCAAATGCCGTCAATCCGAATTCTTGGGTTTCTTTGTCGATGTACATCTCGCCCCCTAAATCACTCGGCCGTAACGACTGCCATTAACAAGCCACGTTACGAATGAATTTCCATTGATGTAATAGCCAGCCGGTGCGCCAGATCCGGCAACTGTTGCGTTGTAGTAGTCATAACTACCATACGCCTGAGCATCGCCGCCAGGACTTCCAGCAACGCCTATAGACCCCCCCGTGCCGCCCGTGCCTCCGACAATGTCGCTACCACTGTCCCCGGGATATCCAGATGAAGGGCGGTGATCATTTTGTCCTGCGACGCCAGGAAGCCCGGTCGCCCTGTACAAAACCGTTGCCCAGCTATTTGTCGTATAGAAACCTGCGCCGATTCCTCCGTCGCCGCCAGATGCAGAGTGGCAGGCGCCACCCCAGCAAACGGAAACGCTTGAACCAACACCCCCAGTGCCGCCGCATCCGAAAATCGTGCCATTGTTGATGACGCGAATTCGATTGCGGATATACATCCCCGTGCCGTCGCTGTGGATCGTTCCGCCGATGATTCCGTTATTCGTGATGGTCACGACATCATGCGGCATATCGATAATTTCCAGGGCCACGACATAAACCCCGGAGTTAATTACCACATCCACATTGCCATATCCATCCCATCCCTGCGCTGTTGCAAGAGCTTTGATATTTGGCTTGAATACGTTTGCTGCAATTACCACAGTCGCGGCGCGCCGTGTGATCAAAAGCCTGCGCGCTGTCATACGGGCCTCACTTGACCGTAGCTCAGATCCCAAATATTCGCACGCGAGCATTCAAACACCAGCGTAAGGATCTGGTTCGCGGTGTAGTTTGGCGCCCCGCCGACCGGCACCTTGATGCTGCTGCCGAATGTGAGCGGCCAGGCGCCGCCACTGAATTGCGCCTTCAGCGTGAGCTGGTCGCCCAGGTCACGCGGCGCTGTCAATGAAATCGTGCAAGCCGCAGTGATGGTCACATGGTGAACGCTCGCGGTTGCGGGATTCGCCGTGTAGCTCGATGCTGCGGTCTGAGTCGTGACCTTTTCGATGAAAGTTGCATCATCGATGACACGCGACCAGGCGCTCCAAGTGCCCGACTTTTTGTAGCGCACGAAGCTGCCGAGAGTGCGGTCCATCGACTGCGCGCGCTGGCTGGACCAGTTGGCGCCATCGCCAGGAAAGTGCTGCACGTACCAATAGCCATCCGCAACAGGCACGTTGATGACGGTCGCATTCGCAACATATGCCATCAACGTGTTTGCCAGGGAGTTCAGGTCCGTGGCGTTCGGCAGCACGACCACGTTGCGGGGAACCACTTCCTGCGCCTGCGGGTGCTGCGCCCCAGTGGCGCCGGATGGGCCACTCACATGCCCGGTGAACACGCCACCCGTGGTCGGCATGTATTGCCCGGTGATGTCGCCCCAGGCAAGCTGCCAGGCTGCGCCGTCGTACCAATATCCACGCTTGTTGAGCGCGGCGTTGGTGCCCGTGTTTGTGTACATGGCACCAGCTTGCAACGGCTGGCCCAGGTTGTCGGTCGTTGGGTGGGAGTTGACGGCCTTGCTGCCAAGGTACATGACCTGCATTGCTGCCAGAGAGGCGGATGCAGTGCTTGCAGCCGAGGATGCGGTGCTCGCGCTCCCTGCAGCTGCTGATGCACTGCCGCTGGCCGCACTCGCGCTACCAGCGGCAGCTGAAGCGCTGCCTGCGGCGCCAGAGGCGCTCCCAGCCGCAGAGCTGGCACGCTCCTGCGCCGCCGTTGCGTTCGTCCAGCACGCGACAGCGATCTCGCGCATGCGAGCAACGGCAGGCGGGACACTCGTCGCATACGCATAGGCCTCGTTGTTGAAATTGATGCTGCCGAGCGCCGGATACGGCGAGATGGGCAGCACGTCCGGGATCGTGACGATATCGGTCATACGTTGCCTTTGATTTGGATTTCTGCGCTGGCGGTCGGACCGCCTGTGGACCTCACGGTGCCGGACACCTTCCCCACAGTCGCCAGGTGGGAGAACTTGGCCATGTTGGACACCTCGATTGCAACCACTTTTCCTGCGATCTGGCTCAAGAGCGAATCAACGAGCGGCGCCTGGTCATCCTTCACGACCACAGAAAGGTTGATGTTCTTTGCCTTCCGCCCTTCGATGTATTCATAGGTTCCATCGGGGTTGTCTTTGGTGTAGCCGTAGTCCTTTGTCGCCACCTCTGCGCCTCGCTCAACCGCACTGAAATTCCCCACGGGCGAGAGCAACGTCTTGTGATTACCAATGCTGATGTAGCCCACGGCGGCCTCAGCGGTCGGCGCGGTGCGGCGCACGGTGATCTTGATGCGCTGATCTGGATGCAGAGGGATGCCCTTGAGCACGTAGTGATCGCCGCGCTGCAGATCACCGAACAGATACTCCCACTCACCGTACGCCTGGCGCCACAGGTCCGCGTTGATCGGTGGGAGTAGATCTGACCCGCCGGGTCCTGCAGTGATCGAGATGGTGAGGGAGTCCCCCTCCAGGCCGTACAGCGCAAGCCCATCAATGAAAACGCCCTTCAGTTCGTAGGTCAGAGACTGAAGGGCGCGGGCCTTGGTAAACAGGTATTGATCGAACGGGCACCAGCGATTCGTAGGCTCCTTGAACAGCCACTCCGCCGGCATCTTGTCCGGCGTTGTCGCGGTGCCCGTGTGATCCTTCACGCATTCATAGATCTTCCTTTCATAGACGCGGCGGTCACCCACCTTGTAATTTCCGGATCCGACCCACGCCACTTCGCCCCGGGCTGTATCCAGCTCAGGAATCGAGGTGGCAGGGCCGAAAGAATCCGTCGTGATTTCTTTCGGCAAAAGGATGTTCATACCTGTGCAACCCTCAGTACCCCCGACTCGGAAACCGTGTCGAATCGATCTGCCATCTGAGGCAGTGGGTTTGTGTTTTGCGCTGTACGCTGGGCAGCCATTCGCAGCTCGCTGACCTCAGACCTCAACGCCCGCACTTCCGCCAGCAACTCCGCGTTGCCGACGCTTCCCATTGATGCGCCTCCGGCCCATGGGTTGAACGGCGCTGGGACAATGGCCTCATCCTTGTGGATCATTGCCAGCATGTCGTGCGGGACGCGATTGGTGCCAACATCGAAGCGCGGGATGCCGTTGCGGTCGAGCGCGGCCAGGACATCGGCTTCGGTAAAGCCGTAGAGGTAGGCCAGGTCCTTGGCCGTGCCGCCAGCGCCCTTGAACTCGTTTGCCAGGCCCGCAAAATCCCCCGTGCCGTCGTACTTGTGGAACGTGGACGAGAGCCCGTCGAGCTTTTTCGAGTAATCAGCGTCGGCGTAGTCATAGATGACGGCGCCACCCGACAAGATTGCAGTAGGCGTCTTGTATTTGCCGCTGTTGGCCGGCTCAAACCCGCCGCCACCACTGCCCCAGCTTGGCTGATTACCTTTGCTGCCGCCGCCGCTGCCACCGCCTGTGGCGGGGCTTTCCGGGAACATCAGCGCCTTGAGAGCCTGAATGGCCTTCTCAACGCTGAGCGTTGCATCGATCTGAGCCTTGTTGCCGTCAAGCAGATCCCGCCAGTAGGTCAGCGTCTTGTCCAGCCGCTCAAGCTGTTCTTGCGAGTTCTTGAGTTGCCGTTCTTCGACACTCAGCTGTGCATCACCCTTCTCGGCCAACTCGGTGAGCTGGCCGGCGAGGATCAGCGCATCACGCTCCCGTTCGAACTGGGACGCGTAGCGCCCTGCGTTGATGCCGCCACGCGCAGCACTGATCGCATCCGACAAGCCGTCGTAGGCAGTCAGCTTGGCGCCACCACGCACGCCCGCGAGAGCCTGCTCGATGTACACCATGCCCTGCGCAGCGAGCATCTGCTGCACTGCATCCACAGTCCCATACAGGTCGCGCGCATTGCTCTTGAGCGTATTGAGGGCGCTGGTCAGGCTGTTGATCGCCTCTTGCGAGGCGGACACGATTCCTTGCCAGTACTCCTGCTCGCGCGCCACCGCCGCTTCGAAGTTCGCCAGCGCCGCGTCCTTGGCCTTCTGCCGGGACTCTTCCAGGGCGCGAGCGGCTTCATCAGCAGCAGTCTTCGCAGCATCCGCCGCGGTCTCTGCGGCCTTTTGAGCCGAGTCCGCTGCGACACCGAACAGCTGCGCGAGCGCAAGCAGCTTGGCAGCAAGCTCTGTATTGCCCGAAGCGAGCGCGTCCTCGATCAACTTGCGGAAAGCCTTCTTTGCGGCCTCTCCGTCCTTCGGGTCAATGTCAACGCCCAGGCCCTTGAGCTGCTCGCGGACTTGCCGCTGCAGGATCTCGGCGCGCTCGGCTTCGGAATAGAACCCAGCGTAGAACGCATTGATGTTGCCCGTCAGGGCCTCGATGCCGCCGCTGAACTTGAGCAGCGCTGTCTGCGCCTTGGCGCTCAAGTCGCTAAAGCCGACCAGGGTGTTCGCCCAGTTCTTGAAGGAGGCGTCGATCACCGCGATCTTTTGAATCGCTGCGTTGAGGCCCTCGATGGTCACGTTGTCGCCCAGAGCATCAAGCTCCTCGCGCATCCATCCGGGTATGTCGCCCTTCTTGATTTCGCTGATGAGCTCGCCGCCCATGTCGGCCACAAACTGCGCCCAGGCCTTCTGCGGGTCTTTGTCGAGGTCACGGTTTTTGTACTTCTTGAGCACCTCCCCCGTGGTCTTGTCGATGAGCTGGAAAAAGCCCATCGCGCCCTCGTCGCCGTGCTTGGGGTTCGTGGAGAACCCGGCAGCGATATCGACTTCTCGGGCCGTGACGCCACCGATCTTGGCCAGCGCCTTGTACATGTCGAGCATGCCCTTCACCGTGGTGTCGAGCTGCTTGTCGATGGCCTCGTTCTTGCGCGACGTGAAATCGCCCAGGGTGTTGCCCCATGCGTCCGTTCCAAGCGCCTGGCGCGCGGCCAGGTCACGATCGGTCGTTGCTGTGGAGGCCACGCCGCCAGAGTGGTTGGGGCCGCGAGAGCCGAACCAGTCGCCGGACAGGATCTTGAACAGCGCGATGCCACCCAGCAGGATCGGCGCCACCGTTCCCAGCAGCTCCGCACCCGTGTACAGGCCCGGATTCGTGAGCACGCCAGTGACGCTGCCACCGCTGCCCCATGCTCCCAGGCCGTTCATGAAGCCCGCGCCGGCACCACCACCGAACAGACCCATGGCGGACTTGCCTCCGCTGAGCATGCTCAAGGGGTTGAGGCCGCCGCTGGCAACGCTGGCGGCCTGGCCGCCCATGCCAAACAGAGAGCTCACGCCGTACTGCACGATGGGCTCAAGCACCAGCGTGGCAAACAGGCGCTTGAGGTACTGCGCAGCGTCCTTGCCACCGGCCATGATGTAGTCGGACAAGGTCCGGCTGATGGTCTGGGCGGTCTTGTCCCAGTCCTTCGCGGCTTCGTCTGCGGCCTTCTTGTTGGCCTCGCGAACACCCTTCTGCTGCATCAGGCCGAGCAGTTCACGACGGGCTTCTATTTCTTTCTGGAGCGCGAGCAGCGTTTCCCCATCAGCTTGACGGCTCAGTGCCTGCTGATAGCTGTCCTCAGCACGCGCCAGTGCGATGCGGGCCAGCGCCTCAGCATGCGTAATGCCGGCCGAGGCGGCGAGTTGGTGAGCCTCCTCCTCATCCTTTGCTTTGCGCAGCGTCTCCTCGACCTGTGCCGTGGCGCGTTGGCGTTCGGCAAGCAACTTCTCCTGCGCCTTGACCTCATCGCCCCAGGCCTTCACGCGCGACTTTGTGACCTCCGCCTCTTCCTTGGCCAGGGCGATGGCGAAAGGCTGCTTCTTGATCAGGTCCTCGACGTATTTGACGTATTGAGCCTGGGTGATGTTGCCCTTCTCGAATTCCTTCTGACCACGCGCCAGTTCCTCGTAATAAGTGCTGCTCAATCCGGCCAGTTCAGCATAAACCTTAGCCTGATCGGCAAGCTCCTTTTTCGCCTCGCGCGCGGCAGCAGCACTGCCCTTGTTGGCTTTGTTGTGCTCTTCGGTTACCCAGGCCAAGACCGTCTTGATGTCAGCTTCGCTTTTCCCAGCTGCAACTGCCTCATTCCTGGCTTTGGTGAGCTTCTCTTCAAGAGTCGCCTCTTTATCCAGCGCCTTGGCGTATGTCTTGTCAAATTCCTGCCGTGCCTGCATTACACGGCTCGACTCCTCATTCGCGGCCGCATTTTTCTTTTCAGCATCAATGGTCGCGAGCAGTTGCGTTTCTTGCTGCTTCAAAGCCGCAACTTGCGCCTTGATTCTTTCGACAGCTTCCTGGCTAGGCCTGCCAGTCGCCGCCCCGCCACCCGTATCGCCAAACCCGCCCGAGGAGCGCTTCTCAAGATCAGCGATTTGCTTCCGCACCGCAGCCAGCGTGTCTACGGGGGTTGATGCGCGGCCAACGTTGAGCATCGCATCCCAAGCTCCAGACGCTGCGCTTTTGATGGCATTCCATCCACGCTCGATGTACCCCAGGGAGTCCTTGATGGTCTTGCTGCGCTCGCGCATGGCGCCGTCCAGCGCGTCCATGGCTATCTTCGATGCGTCAGCCTTGCGGCCTTGGTCATCCAGGGCCTTGATCTGCTCGTACACAGATACCGTCAGGAAGTTGGTTCCCTCGTTGAGCTTGAGGACGGCAGCCAACGGATCCTTCTGCAGGCTGGCGAACTGGTCAGCTGTCTTGCTGACTGCCTGGCCCGTGATCTTTTCCCACTCGATGGCGGTCTGTGTGTAGCGGCGCAATTCTTCGCCGCCGCGCACACCAGCCGCGACAAAATCCGCCAGGCCGGACGCAGCCTGCGCCTGAGTCCCCACCACAGCATCGATCTGCCGTGCGTACTCGCGCAGCTGGCTTGTGGTGACGCCCGAGGCATTGCCAGTGAGGGCAATGGAACGCACGAACGCCTCGTTCTCCTGAGCCCCCTGATGGAACGCCACGGCCATCGCAGCGCCAGCGGCAGCAACCAGTGTGAGCGGGCTCACCAGCCCCATGACGTATCCGCCAAGGGCTTTGGCAGCGGCGCCAGTGCCGCCAAACATATCTTTGAGTTGGCCACCCTGCTGCAGCAGCACAGTAAGGGGAGCCTGGCCCGCCTGGAGGCTGACCACGATGTCGGTGAACTGAGCGGGCACCTGGCGCAGCGCGGCGGCGGTTTGAGCGGCGGACACTCCCATGGTGCCAAGCCCCTTTGCGGCAGCGCCAGCGGCGGCGGCCTGGGCGGCCTCGACCGCGCGCAATTGGGCAAGGATCGGCTCCATAACGTCGCCGCCGATGCCGCGATATTTGCCCCAGGCTTCGAAATACTTGGCGGTCCCTTTCTCGCCGGCCTCTGCCGCGACCAGTGCGCGCTGCACGCTGTTGACCCAGGATTTCTCAAAGGACTCCAGCTTCCGAGCGGTCTGGTCAGCCCCCTCGCCCATCTTGGAGATGCCCTTGCTTGC
Organism: Delftia sp. 11MD; assembly: GCF_050907895.1. Lineage (NCBI taxonomy): Bacteria > Pseudomonadati > Pseudomonadota > Betaproteobacteria > Burkholderiales > Comamonadaceae > Delftia > Delftia sp. 11MD. The sequence goes on from NZ_CP194333.1 coordinate 5,436,574, forward strand.
CTCCTGGCCGGCCTTGACTACAGTCCGAGCGGTTTCCTGGATGCCGCGCTTGACCTGATCCAGCCCTTCTTTCGTGTTGTCCTCAGCGACAACGCTGACTACGGCCTTGGGTCCTTCTTGCGTCATAGATCCGCCCATAAAAAAGGCCCGCCAACGGCGAGCCAGAAATAGAAAACCCGCCGAAGCGGGCTTACTTATCAGAATATTCTCTACGGATTACGACCCCATTTAGCTCGGTAATCGCTCTCCATCTTTTCGCATGCGCTTGCCGCGAACCTGGCGGCGCTTGGATCAAGTGATTTCTTCGACTGCTGTTCCCAGCAATAGCTAATCGCATCGCGAGATGCTTGACGCTCTTTGCCTTCAGGCGTGTTGCCAGCGCAAGATCCCACAATCATCATGAGAATGAAGCCGACCACAGGGACGCCAACCAACCACTTCCAGACGCTGGACTTCTCCTTCTCTACCCGCTGCTTTCCTACGGGGATATTTGCAACAGCGTCAATTGATCCTGCGCCAGCAACAGGTTTCCATCCATCTTCAGAAAAAATCGCCTTGCACTTCTGGCAGCTTCCCGCACTCATGCTCACCGAGCTGCCGCACCCAGGGCACGCGCCTATTTCAGGTGTTGCAATCAGCGTCTGAACAGGTGCGCCACATCCAGGGCATGCAGCCGCCTTGTCACTGATTTCCTTCCCGCATTCTGTGCATGCGATGAGCGCCATATCCCCTCCAGTAGGTAAAACTGGAGGGGATGGTATCAAACACCCCTCGCAGGTAGCGCCAGCCCACCCCCTGGCAGTGCAGTTGCCCTCCTGGCATACGATGGGAGCTTCCACACAACCCATCGCCAGGAGGGTGAACATGAACCAAGCCACCGCTGACCTACTTCTAGCTGCTCATGTGAGGTCACTTGCGTACGATATTCGTAGCAAGGAGTTGCATGCAATAGAGGATGAGCGCCATAGGAATCTCAAAAAAACCGAGGGCTACGATAAATTGGATACGGAATCCAAGCGGATCGCTTACGCCGAGTTCAAGGAGGAATGGCTTAGATCGCACCCGCTGACGGGATATGTTCAGAATGCCTTGCGCCAGCTTTCCGAAATCTCAACAGAGATCAAGCGGCACACATCCTAAGTAGCACAGATCAGTCTGCACTCCTCAAAACGGCGCAAGGACTGCAGCTCTTCCAGCACTTGCTGCAAAAGCTGGTCGCTGCGCCGGACGGTCGCAACTTCCTGCCGCAGCGCGCGCAATTCGGCCAACAGCTCGCTGCCCACGGCGAACTTCGGCATTCCGGCGGCGTCCAGCGCGCGCAAGACATCAGCATGACTGAAGCCGTAGGCCTGGGCCTTGGCAGCGATTTCGGCTTGGCAGGCGCAGTCTTCTGCGGAGTGTGTTGTTGCTGCTTTTCCTTGAGTTTCCATACAGCCTCCAGATGTTTCAAGGCCGCCAGCGGGCGGCGTTATTCTTCACGCATGGCGGCCAGGGCCTCCGACTCCATGACACGGATGTCGCTGAACAGTGCGTCGTAGTCCTCTTCGCTCAGGCCCATGCGGTCCAGTTCGTGCTGCAGCGGGATGTAGTCGAGCGAGGCCGGACCGCTCATGGTGTAGCGCCACTGGCTGCCGACCTTGCACCACAGCTTGTAGGCCGGGAAGTTCTCGGGCCATATCTCCACGGGCTGCTGCTCTGCCTCCCAGTCCCGGTACGTCATGCCCCAAAAGCCGAGTTGCTCGGCTGTCGGGGGCTTGCGGTAGATGGCAGCAGCTATGGCCCTCAGTTTCCCAGGCGGCCCGTGGTGCAGAGCTGGCGGTAACCGTCCCACAGCGCGGCGGGCGCGGCCGGCGCCTGGTCGAACAGCTCGATCAGCGTGTCCTTGCTTAGGGCGGGGAACTCCTCGTTCCAGGCGGCCAGGTACTTGAGCACGTTGTCTGCGTTCACGGCATCGCCACGCTCGAACATGCCGGCGAAGCTGAACTTGGCTTCCTCGCCTTCCTTCTTGGCCGTGTCCTGCTGGGCCGTGGCCAGCGCCAGCGTGGCGCCCGCGATCTCGTCCCAGAGGGCGCCGAATTCCTTGCGGGTGCGGTACTTGAACTTGCACTCCAGCTTCGCGCTGGTGCCATCCGGCAGAGGGAATTCGATGGTGCCGGAAATGGTCTCGGGACGCTTGCCCAGGATGAACGGAGCAGCCTTGTCGGCCTTCTTTGCGGATGCGGTCATGGTGATGTTCTTTCAGCAGATGGATGAGAAATGCCCGCGCCCGACTGCCCGCCTCTGCTGAGAGACGAAACAGCCGGGCCGGTGCAACTGGCGGCCGATCAGACGGCGTAGCGGGTGGTGCGGCCCTGCGGGGCCATGGCGGCGGTCACGGTGTCCACCTGGCCCTTTGTGAGCGAAGGAACCTCGTTCAGGGCGATGTAGCCGTAGAAGTAGTTCACGTTGCCGTTGGGCTTGAGTACCTTCAGCGCGACCAGCAGGCGGTCCTCGGAGGCTTTCTTGGTCGCCTTGTAGCCCGGCAGGCTGGGGTCATCGCCGATGGGAATGGTGATGCTGGTGGCACTGAAGCCCGTGGGGATCTGGAAGGTGTTCATGCTGGCCAGGGGCGCCACTTCGGCGAACTGAGCCTCGCCGCCCGAGGTGGACGGGTTCAGGACCTGCTGAATTTCCTGCCACTTCTTGATGGGCAAGGCAGACGCCGGCACACCGCCGCCTGTGGTGAAGCGCGCAGTGTTGGAGGTGTCCAGACCTTCGATCTCGAAGGTGCCTGCGGCCGTATTGGCGACGCGGTACGCGCGGTTGTTCGCGTCGTCCCAGCCTGCGGTCAGGATGAACTCCTTGCCGTTTGCCATGCCGTGGCCCGCTGCCGTGGCAACCGCTGCTGTCGCGTTGCTGATGGCGGTGATCGGGATCACTGCGTCGTATTCGGTGGAAATGAACAGCTTGGAGCCGTCCGGAACGCTATATGCCATGGTGGGCCTTTCGGATATGAAAAAACCCGCCGAAGCGGGTTGAGAGTTGCGCCCGAGCGGGCAAGAAAACCGCCAGGCGGCGGAACTGGTCGGGACCCTATCGGGCGCCCCAGATGGTGTAGGTCTGCAGGTAGCCTGGCGTCTCGTCGCCGTCTCCATAGGCCCCGATGGGCTCGGAGACCGGCCGCGCGATCAGCTGAGGCATCGCTGCGCGCAGTGCGGCCTCGATGGTCTGCATGAGAGCAAAGGCCTTGAGCGGCGTGCTGTCCCAGGTGTTGATCTGGATCTGCACGTTGCGCTTGTCGGCCACGGTGTTGTCCAGCCACTCCAGCAGATCGCCACCGATGTGCTGCCAGGTCACATAGGGTTGCTGGGTGCCGAATGGCGCCGTGCCGACATGCACGCGTGGGCAGGCGGTCAGCAGAACGGCCATGAGGTCAGATTCAAGCGCCACCGTAGGCCCCCTGTCCAAACAGCCGGCGCCACAGCTCAGCCTGGGCGGCCTTCTGCGCCTCCGGCAGCGAGCTGGCTGCGCTGCGCACGAAGGCCTTGCCAGGCACCTGCTTCGGGCTCGGAAGAGTCACATAGTAGGCATCCTTCTGGGCTTGACTCGCGCGGCGGGGTGGAGGCGGCTGGCCGTCCATGCCCGGCCTGACCATGGGTCGCACCTGGCCGTCGTTGGTCTGGTAGTAGCGGTAGCGCTGCAGGTAGCCGAACTCCACCAGGTGCCCATGCGGCGCCTTCTTGTGGTTCCAGCTGACGTGGTACTCCGCCCTCTTCCCGTCCTCCGACTTCTCGTCGCTGAAGTACTGGTAGATGGAGCGGTCAAGGTTGCCAGTCACACGGCCCAGGCCCTGGACGTTGAGCTTGACGCGCTCGTAGATCACCTGTGCGCCGGCCTGGGCCATCGGCCGGATGGCAGCCTCCACGCCGGACTCCAAGTCGCGGAGCATGTCGTTCACGGCGCTCAGGTCCAGCTCCATGCCGAACGAATTGCCACCGGTTAGCACCTTGCGGCGGCCATCCCGCCCCGGATTGGATAGGGTGCGCCTTGCCATTCAATCCTCCTTCAGGACTTGCCATGGATGAGCTTGCACACGAGGTCCATGTATTCCCGGGTCGGACCCGGAAGCATTGCCTCGATGCTGTAGATCTGGCCGTCGAACAGCACGCGCATGCCGGCGTCCAGGCCGGCGCGGCGGCGGATGCGAATGCTCGCGCGGACGATGGACACCTCAGCGTCTGCCTTGATCGTTCCCAGGCCAGACTTGTGCTGTACGTTGGCAGCGATACGGCCCGTGGAGATGTTCTCCCAGCCTTCGGGCAGCGGAGTGCCCCAGTCATCCGCGCCGCCAGTCTTGCGTTGGATGTGGATGCGATCCTTGAGGGTGCCGGCCTGCATGTCACACCCCCAGGCCAACCCGATGCGGGTACAGCAGCGAATGCGCGCCCATCGGCAGCTTGTTGGCAGCCGTGGAAACAACATCCTCGCGGTTTGCGTACAGGTGCCCCAGGATGAGCAGGATGGCGGCCCGCACGGCGGGGTTGATCACCATGGGCATCGCCTCCTCTGGCTCGTCAGCAGCATCCAGGTCGGCCTGGGTGGCGTAGACGTTCCGGTTCAGGAAGTCGCTGGCCGCCGTCTCGGCCGCGCCGATGTAGAGCTCGATCAGGGCGTCCTCATCATCGACATCGACGCGCAGGTGCAGCTTTGCCGTCGGTAGGTCGATGAGGCTCACTTTTTGCCTCGCGCCGGCTTCGGGGCGGCTGCAGGCACCTGGTCAGCAGCGCCAGCGTCTGCCGCCTTGGGCTGCTCGGCCTCGGCGGGCTGCTCCTTGGCAACCGATTCGGACACCTGGTCAGCAGCGCCAGCGTCGATCAGCTGCCGGCCTCGGCTGCTGTCCATGCACGCGACCATGCCGGCGCGCGGGTCCGGCTTTTTGAACTTGATGAGCATGGCTCTCTCCTGGTGGAGATGGGCAGGCCCGCCGAAGCGGGCCCAGCCATCAGGTGATGTTGCCGAAGTCGCCGTAGATGAAGGCTTCGGGGCGATACACGGCCAGGGCCAGACGCTCTTCAGCCAGGACGGTGACCAAGTTCTTCACGAAGTCGTCTTCGTTCTCGGTGGCCACCTCGACACGCGCTTGCCAGCGGTCGAACAGCTGCGCGCCCAGCTTGAAGGCGCCCGCCAGGAACTTGTCCACCGTGATGGCCTGGGTGGTGACCACCGGGCGGTTCCACAACGAGGCGCCGATGATGCCCTGCGGGTTGCCTATGATGTAGCGGCCCGTGGTGTCCTTCAGCAGCTCGATACGCGCCCAGTCGATGGGATTCATCACCACGCCCGTGGACGGGAACTCGGCCAGCTCAGCCTGAAGGAATGCCAGGCGGATGTTGTCGATGTTCGTCTCGGTGCCGGCCGGGTCGAACGGCGCAGAGAAGGCCGTGGCCTGCGGGATGATGCCCAGCAGGTTCTGGCCGGTGCCGTCGCCGTTCAGCAGCTGCTGCTCTTCCTTGAAGGCCAGGCCGTAGCGCAGGCGGCCATCGATCAGGCTAGCCAGCTGCGAAGCGTCGCTCAGGATCTGGCGCGATGCCTTCATGTAGTGGGCGATCACCTTTGCGGTCGTGCTCACCAGGTCGAACTTCATGCTGGACTCGGGCTTCTTGGCGCCCTCGGCCACCATGCCGGCGTTGTTGGTGAAGCCCGTTTCCTTCACGTACTCCAGGGCGTTGCCGTCCATGTTGCCGGGGGTGATCAGGTCGCGTACGGTCATGCGGCGCTGCGGCAGGGCCAGCACGCCAGGCAGGCGCGTCGTCTGCACCAGATCGCCAGCTGCACCGTCGGTGTCGGTGGTCACGCTGGTGATGGCCGCCTTGATGGTCATGTCGGCGCGGCCACGGGGGGTGGTCTCTCCAAGGAAGGACTTGACCTTTTCGTTGTTCACGAACTGCTGGCCCAGCGACTGGTGCTGCACATCGCCGCCAGCGCCGTTGGCCTCCAGCTTCGCCAGCAGCTGCTGCGCGCCCTGCAGGCTGGCCTGCAGTTCGCCCTGCTTGAGCAGCAGGTCATCGACCTGGCGACGGGTTTCGGCGCTGAGCTCCGCGTTCTTCGCGGCCGACTCGGCGTGCGTCTTGAGCTGATCGCCCACCGTCTTCAGGCTGGCATTGATCTGCTTGATGTCGTCATCGATTTGAGGCATGGGATGCCCTTTCAAAGGAGGATAGAGGTGAGGGATGCGGCCAGAGCCGCCGTACTGCTGATGTCGGCCGCAGGGCCGCGCTCGGCGGGATCTCCCTCGCCGCTGCCAGCGGGATCACCCACGCTGGACTTGAAATCGCTGATGAGGCGCATGGCCTCGCTCTTGGGCATGCCGCTGTTGCGCAATGCAGCCTCCAGACGGCGCACCGCCGAGGCGCTGGCGTTGCCGCCGCCCTTGCCTACTTGGTCGGAGGCAAGCAGCTCGTCTGCGAAGCCCTGCTCCACGGCCGCCGCGCCGCCGATCCAGGACTCGGAGTCCATGAGCTTGGCGATGGCCTTGGCTTCCAGGCCCGTGCGAGACGCGTAGATGTCGCCCATGGCGGCATCGAAGGGCTCCAGCCAGGCGGCCAGCTCGCGCAGGTCGTTGCGGTTGCCCATGGCGACAACCCAAGCGTTGTGGATCATCAGGAAGCCTGCACGGGCAATCTGCACCGTGTCGCCGGCCATGGCAATCACAGAGCCCGCCGACGCGGCCAGCCCCAGGATCTTGACGTTCACCTCGCCTTCGTGCTCGCGCAGGAGGTTGTAGATGGCCAGGCCCTCGAACATGTCGCCTCCTGGGCTGTTGATGTTGACGGTCACCGGGCCTTTGCCCAGGCCGCGCAGCGCGCCGGCTACGCGCTTGGCTGTGACGCCCTCCCCCGTCCAGGGGTCGTAGCCGATGGCGTCATAGATGCTGATGGAGCGCTCTTCGTCGCGATCAGCTGCGCGAACCTCGGGACTCCAGCGCTCCATAGCGCGCGGGAGGATTTCGCTGCGCAGGCTAGCGCTCGGCCGACCCATCGGGGCCACCGGCAAGTTCTTCATGCTCATGGTTCAGCCTTTCTGCGGCTCTTCGTTGAAGCCCAGGAACGCGCGGAACGCGGCCCGGGCCTGGTTTGCTTGGTCTGCGCCGCCTTCCTGGCCCAGGGCGTCGAGGGTCGTCATGGCCGACTGGACCGTCAGCACAGCGGCGTTGCCGCCCATCGGCTCCCGGTCTTCCAACTCGCGCACTTCGTCGCGGGTCAAGATCCCGTTGTTGACCATCGCGGCATAGAACGCGGCGCGGCCTGCGCTGTCGGCGCGCAAGAGGCCCTCCACGGCGAACTTGGGGTAGAAGCGCGTGCGCTCTGCTGGCGTCATCAAGTCCTTGCTGATGGACTGCTCAATGCGCCGCAGCCATGGCCCCAGCGTGAATGTCAGAAAGCCGATCATCTGCTGCTCGATGCCGGTCCCCCAACTGGTGGACTTCTCTGTATGCCCGACCATCCAGGGCGGGACACGGAACCAGCGGCAGATCGATTCCACGGAGAACGCCCGCGACTCCAGGAGCTGTGCATCAACTGGGTTGATGCCGACAGTCCCGACATCCGTTCCACCCTCCAGCACCGGGGCCTCGCCGCGCTCCACCGAACCCTGGATCTCGGCCTTGAACATCCGCCGTTGATCAGGCTTCAGGAATGCAGCCACCTTGTAGTAGACCGTCGGCAGCATCCCATTTCGGAACGTCTTTGCGGCGGAGCGCTCGGCGGCCATCGCCGAGCCGAACACCTTGGCGCCGTATGCGATCACCGACACGCCGGTTTCGCCATCGAGCGTGAAGCCTGGCACGTTCCAGATCCGCGATGCCGGGATCTCCCGGGGCGTGCCGTCGGCTCGCGGGTACTGGTAGATCTTTCGGCCATTGATGTCGCGGGTGATGACCAGCTTGTTCGGGTCCAGGAAGGCCAGGCCCACCAGCTGCGTGCCGACATAGAGTTTTTCCGCTCGCCCGTTCCCGCGCAACAGCATCGAGGCCACCAGGGCCTCCCAGAACACCGATGCGGTCGAGTCCGCGTTCGGCTGGTCGTGGATGATGAAGTGCAGCGGGTGATGGCTTGCCAGGCGCTTGCCTGCCGAGGTCTTCTCATGGATCGACAGTGGCAGCGTGGCGATGGTTTCGGAGATGAGGCGCACGCAGCTCCAAACTGCATCCACCTGCATCACCGCCTTGGGAGTGACATCCACCCCCGCCTCGCTGTCCATCACGCGATCCGTATACAGGTCCTTGTCGCGCAAGCTGAAGGAGCGCACCCAGCCGTCGATGGCCGCGCGCACGCGGCCGACAAGGCCTGTGTTCGTTCGATTTTTCATGCCTTGCCCGTCCGTATTGGGTTGCTCAACCAGTCATCCAAGCCACCCATGGCCTCTGGATTGAGAGACATCAGTTGCACCGCGTTGAACAGCGCCATCAGCGGATCGATCTTTGCGGCGCCGGTGCCCGAGCTACTGGCCTGCTTGGTGATCAACATGGCGTTGCCCTTTGGCTCCACCTTCGCATTGCTGACGCACCAGGCCATGAGCGGCTGGCCGCAGTGCTTGAGTACACCCTCAGCCAGCTTGCGCTCGGCAGTCTTGATGGCCCCTCCCAGCTTCCACCCCTGGCTGATGCCGATGATCTTGTCCTGCGGCACGCCGGCCGCCACCAGGGCTTCCAGCACGCCGCCGACGCCCGCAGGGTCGATACCCACCCGATCCAGCAGGCCGGCCTGCTCCACCTCGGCCACGATGGAGGCCAACTCCTCCATGTCATCGCCGATGCGCTCGACCAGCACCAGGTCGCCGTCCTTCACGAAGTCCAGCAGTCGCGGCGCGATCTCCTTGCGCCGCTCCAGCACCGAAGGATGAGCCCAGGCCCTGCACCAGGCGAGCCAGCGGCCAGTCTCCTTGCAACGACCCACCAGTGCGAAGCCCAGCAAGTCATCCAGCCCGCCGCCGTCGATGCCGGTCGTGATGACCTCGCAGCGTGCCAGCAGCTCCTGTAACGTGACTCGCTCGACAGCGCCGGCCCAGAAGTCGGCGCCGGCCCAGCGGTCGGCCCGCAGGTTCATGCCGATCTCGACATTCAGGTGCTTGGCCAGGAAGCGCTGGAATCCGCCGTCGCGCTCCGGCGAGCGCTTACTCATCTCGTCCTGCAGCCACTCCAGGCTCACCGAACGCCCCATGTTGGGGTTGGTGATGTAGAAGTTCTCGCTGAGCAGGTAAGCCTTGCTCTCCAGCATGGCCCTGGGGAACTCGTACAGGATGCCGAGCACCTTCGGGTTGTGGACGATGCCATCGCGCACGTCGCGCCAGTAATCGAGCTTCTTCTTGAACTCGCCTGCCGGCGCATCGTCGGACTGCGTGGTCAAGAAGATCACCCAGCCCTCTTCCCGCGACACCTGGCCACCCAGGGCCTCCTGGAACATCGCACTGGCATTGGCCCGCTTGCCGAACAGCCAGAGCTCATCCACCAACACCCGACCGGCCTTCTTGCCCGACACGGTGTCGGTATCGGCGGCCACCACCTTCAAGGTGTTGCGGTTCACGCGGTGCGTGATCGTCCGGATGTGGTCCTGGATGTGGAACAAGGCCGAAAGCTCTTCGTCCGCCCGCACCATGCTGGCCGCTGGCTTGAACGAGTTGTCCGCGACCTCCTTTGTTGGGGCGAGGATCAAATGCTCCTCGTCCTCACGCCAGCACAGGATCAGCGCGGTCAGCATGATGCCGGCCGCGATGGTCGATTTCGTGTTCTTCTTGCTGATCAGCAGCCCGTATTCCCGGATCAGCTGCTGGCCCGTTTCAGCGTCATAGGCGCCGAAGATGGCGCGAACGAAGTCGAAAACCCACTCCTCGCTGCACTCGCCGAATGTGGGAGGGCGCCATTGCCCTATCTCCTCATCCCACACCTTCGCCAGGTCCACCACCTTCAACTCTTTGAAGATGGCCAGGGCTTGCTCTGCCTGGTCTCGGAAGATCGGCGGCGGAATGATGGACTTCCGCTGCACCAACCTTTCTTCCCAGTCGATGCATGCGGTCGTCCAGTCCATTCCTATACCTTTCTTCCGTTAGATGCCGCCAGCTTTGGGGGCGCGGCCGGCGCAAACCTGCTGGCCACCTTCTTGGCGGCATCCGCCTGCTGCTCCTTCTTGCCGCCCTCGCCCTTCTTGGCGAACTCGAACGGCATCAGCGCCTTGGCAGCGTCAATCCGCAGCTTCGGCTCCAGCATCTTGTCGTTCATGGCCGCCAGTAGGAAAGCCCGGGGGTCCCGGTGGGACAGCGCCTGGCTCAAATCGAAACTTCCGGCTGGCGGCTCCGCACCAGGCGCTGCAGGCGGTGCCGCGCTGACCACCTTGGCCTTGCGCTGCAGGTGCGCCAGCACATCCTTGTCCTTGGCCAGCCGCGATCCAGCCGCCGAAGCGGATGCCGCGCTGTACCCAGCGGCTAGCGCCGCCATCTTGTTCGACTTGCCCGCCAACAAGGCCTCGGCGAACAGCCGCTTCTTGCCTGTCAGCGCCATCGCAAACCCCTTCCAGTCTTTAACATCCCTTTAACATCTGGCGCGCGTTAAAAATCGCGCAAACCCAGTACTGGCGCGGCCTGCAGCCGTGTTAACGGGCAGGCCGGGCCTTTAACATCTTTTCCCACGGGGGAAATTTTCTGCGCGTGAGGAACAGGGCGGTCTAGGCCGGCGAGGGCTCCAGACTTTGCCCCACCCCCTCCCCCTGACCGCGCCGGCAATGCCTCTGGATCGTGTCAGACGGCCTCAGGCAGCGCCAGCACCGAGACGGGATAGATCCAGCGCCCGCAGCAGCTTCTGCACCTCCTGGACGCTCTGCTGGCATTCGATGGTCTTGCCGTGCATCGTCACGATGTACGACCGGATGCCATGCCACTGGCTGGATGTTCCGGCCTCGCTCACCCGGACGATGCCATCAGGGTTGAGCAGATGTCTGTGACCATTGCAGTCTGTGACTTCGATCATTGCCTCTGCTCCTCGCGTTGCTTGTCCCTGCTGTGGTGGGTGGCGCACAGCGGCTGCCAGTTGCTGCGCCGCCAGAACAGCGACTGATCCCCGCGATGCGGGGTGATGTGGTCAACGACCGTAGCCGCCTCGACCCTGCCCTGCGCCTGGCACATGAGGCACAGCGGGTGCTCGCGCAGGAACTGCTCGCGGGCCTTCTGCCACTTGTAGCCGTAGCCGCGCTGCGCTGCCGTCTGGTCGCTGGTGCGCCAGCTGCCGGCCTGCATCGTCTGCACACGGCGGGTGTCGAGCACGGGCAGCGTGCTCTTGAGCGTCTTGAGCATCTGCCCTCCTTGATAGGTACCGCCACGCAAGCCTTGCACCCCATGCGCTATGCATGCTTTGCCGGGTACACCTGGTGGCGGCTGAAATGGTTCCCCATCGGACTTACGGCGCAATGCCGCTGGGGATGTGCCGTTCGCTTCGCAACCAGCACCGTGGCAGCTCACGGTGGAGAACCCCGCACGCTCAGTCCACAGCGCGCACCCCGACTGGCTCAGGGCGGAAACAGAAAAGCCCGCAAGGCGCAAACCGTGCGGGCTTTGGACGTGTCTTTCCATCTCTTGCTCACCGAAGCCGCTACGGGCAGTCATCGGAGTGCTGGACGGTGACGCCGGCATGCAGACTTTCTCATGCGAACCGGCAGTCGCAATTCTAACAACAGTTTTCAGGCGGTCAATGGTTCGAGTGTGTTTTTGCGCCGATCCGGCCGCCAGCGTCCTGCATGCAGCTGTCCATGTAGCGCATCGCCTTCGCGCCTACCGCACCCTCTGGAGCGGGCAGCACACCCGAGCCAGCGCAGGCCATGCACTTGTCGTCGGACAGCTCCGTGTCGCTCCAGCGCTTGAGCATCAGCCCTCGGCCGCAGCACAGCGGGCACTTCGGGGAGAGCCATTGCAGGATGATCTGATCGACCGCCTTGTCGGGCATGCCGTCGAGCAGCAGCTTGATGGCCAGATGACGGCGCACGCTGCGGAGCGACTTGAGCGGCTGGACAAGCAGGAGCATTTCGCTGTCGTAGCTGGCCTGCAGCCTGTCCTTGGCCGCCTTCGTACTGTTGGCGGTCACCTTGGTGATGCCCTTGCCCATGGATACACGGGCGGCGCGGAATACATCGCTGCGCGAGGGCTTCTTCGGCAGGCGGCGACCAGCGCCATCGAATTCAGCCTGCAGGCGCATCAGCGCGGCGCCGAACTGCTGGGGCGCCCAGGCCACGGCCATGAGGTAGTCCGCATCCCCGGTAGTGCGCGCATCCACTCGCAGTGACATGGAGTGGGTGGCTGCGGCGTACCGCTCTTGCATCGTTGGTGCTTCGCTCATCGTGATCTCCTCAGTGTAAGCGTTCCGCGAACCCATCTTTCATCTCACCGTTGAAGCTGCGAACCTCGGGTCTTCGCAATCAACGAACGAGACGAGGTGGACATGGATCGACAGCAGATGGAACGGTGCCTGGAGCAAGTGGCGGCGTATCGTGCCTCTGGCCAGAAGGCGCAGGTATGGGCCGAGGCCAACGGGGTGCCAGCGGGAACGCTGCAAAGCTGGTGCGCACATGCGCGGCGCTGGCAGGCGCGGCTCGACGGCGTCAGCCCTGAGCCCTCGCCAGCCGCCAGGCCGAGCGGCTTCGTGGCCGCCCGCGTGGCGCCTGGTGCCGCATCGACATCGGTGCGCGTCGAATTGAACGTGGGAGGCACCCGGCTCGATCTGCATTGGCCGCTGGCGCACACGCGTGAACTCGCTTCGCTGCTGCGGGAGTTCGGCCGATGATTCGCATCGACGTCATCTGGCTGGCGCTTGGCGCGGCCGACCTGCGCGGGGGCATCGACACGCTGTTGGCCCAAGTGGTGCGCGGCTTCGCGCTGGGCGCGCAAGCCCACCACGCCTACGTGTTTGCCAACCGCCGCGCCGACCGGCTCAAGGTGCTGGTCTACGACGGCGCGGGCATGTGGCTGTGCACCCGGCGGCTGCAAGCGGGCAGCTTCGCCTGGCCGCGCCAGGACACGGGGTCACTTCAACTCACGCGCGAGCAGTTCGACTGGCTCGTCGCGGGCCTGCCGTGGCAGCGCCTGGGCAGCGCGCAGCCGCAGTCGATCACGGTGGTCTGAATGCGCTCGATTCGAGGTCGGGATTTGCGCGTTTGTCTATTGGAGAAAGTCATGCCTCGCGCGCACGCGCGCGAGGCATGATGGCGGCCATGCTCGAAGGCCCGGACACCCACACGATCGATGCGCCGGGCGCACTGGATTCGATGCAGGAGCTGCGCGATGTGATCGGGCGCATGCAAGGCGAGCTGAAGTTCAAGCAAACCAGGATCGAGGCGCTGAACTTCGAGATCGCGCGGCTGAAGCGCTGGCGCTTCGGCTCCTCCAGCGAGAGCCTGGAGACGAGCACGCAGGCGGTGCTGTTCGATCAGATCCTGGCCGACACGGCGCTGGAAGACCGCGCCGCCCAGCAAGACCAGAAGCCACCGGTAGCGCCACCCCGGGCCAAAGGCCAGGCGGTGCGCCAGGCGCTGCCGGCGAGCCTGCCGCGCATCGATCACCATCACGAGATCGAGCAGACCCACTGCGAGTGCGGCCAGCCCTTCAAGCGCATCGGCCAAGAAGTCAGCGAGCAGCTCGATTGCGTGCCGGCCCAATTCTTCGTGCTGCGCCATATCCGCGGCAAGTACGCCTGCACGTGCTGCCAGACGATCCAGGCCGCGCCGATGCCCGCGCAGATCATCGACAAAGGCATCCCCGCGCCGGGCCTGCTCGCGCAGGTGGTGGTGGCCAAGCACGACGATCACTTGCCGCTGTACCGGCAGGAAGAGATCTACGCGCGCTCTGGCGTGCACATCCCGCGCTCGAGCATGGCCCAGTGGATCGGCATCTGCGGGTGCGTCTGGCACCGCTGGCCGATGCACTGAAGGGCTTCATCCTCAGCCACGGTGTGATCCACGCCGACGAGACGCCGGTGTCGCTGCTGGCGCCGGGGCGCGGCAAGACCAAACGGGCCTACGTCTGGGTCTACCGCACGACCAACTTCGTGGCCCAGCGCGCGGTGCTGTTCGACTTCACCGCCAGCCGCGCCGGCGAACATCCGCGGCGCGTGCTGCGAGGCTTCGGCGGCACGCTGGTCAGCGACGATTACAGCGGCTATTTTGGGCTTCAGGCGCAAGGCGTCAGCGCCGCACTATGCTGGGCCCACGCGCGGCGCAAGCTGTTCGAGGCGCACGAGTTCAACGCCAGCCAGATCGCCGGCCAGGCGGTGGCGCTGATCGCAAAGCTGTACGAGGTCGAGCGCGAGGCGCGCGAACTCGAACCCCAGGCACGGTGGCTGCTGCGCCAGCAACGCTCCAGGCCCATCGTCCAGGCCCTGCACCTCTGGCTGACCGGGCAGCGCCAGAAGCTGGCCAATGCCGACGTGACGGCCAAGGCGATCGATTATTCGCTGAGCAATTGGCGCGCGCTCACGCGCTACCTGGACGACGGCGACGTCCCAATCGACAACAACGCGGCGGAGAACGCGGTGCGCCCGCTGTGCGTTGGCCGCAAGAATTGGCTTTTTGTAGGCTCGCAGCAGGCCGGCGAGCGCGCTGGCGTGGTCATGAGCCTGATCGAGTCGGCCAAACTAAACGGGCACGATCCCTGGGCCTACCTCAAGGACGTCTTCGAGCGTCTGCCCACGCTCAAGCAGCGCGACCTCGCGCAGCTGCTGCCGCACAACTGGCGGCCTGCCACCGACATCGCCGTGCCAAACGCGGCGCTCGCCGCCGCCGCGTAGAACCATCCTTCAACACGCCGTCATCGACGGCGCAAGGGTGTCGTTCGCGGAACGCTTACTCCTCAGTTTCCAAGCAGGCGCTGCACGGTCACGTTCAGCGCGTCCATTTCGTCCATCCGCTTGACCGCCCACATGCGGCGCTGGCCATGCAGGCCGAGCAGCGCGCCACGGTGGCAGCTCTCGCACAGCGCAATGCACACGTACTGGCGGTGCTGCTTGACGTGGTGCGCCTCGCTCGGGCCCGGGGCGTCACACACGCTGCAGGGCAGCTCCTTCACGGCAGCCAGGTGCTCGCGCTCGCGGGCGCTCAGCTTGTTCAGCATGGGGACACCTCCACTACGACACGGCCGCCAGGGGTGTCGCCCCGCGTGATGCTCAGACTCCAGTGCTTGTCGTCCACGCCCAGCACGTCCGCCAGCCCATCCAGGCCGGCCTTCATGCGCGCCAGGGCGTTGTCCAGGTCATAGGCGCGGCGCGTCGGCGCGTGGAACGTCAGGGCGAGGTGCAGCTTCTGGGCCTGGATGCGGCGTACGCCCTGCTGCACAGCGGCGTAGGCGCACGCGTGGCGGTATTGCTTCTTGACCTTTGCCAAGCTCGCCCAGTGCAGGCGAGCGTTCGGGCTCAGCTCCTTCGGAGGCCATGGGAGTTCGATCCTCACTGGACCTCCCGCATCACATCGCGCAGCGCCAGCTGCAGGGCCTTGAGCGATCCATGGTTGTCGATCACGCGGTCGGGCGCGAACTGGCTGCCGTCGGTGTCGCTGACGTGGCCCGTTGCGCCAGCCGAGACCCCTGGGCGCGTGACCTGCCAGATCTGGCCGCCCATCTCGCGCACCATCGCAGCCTCGTTCTGGAAGCGGCAGTCCGTGATGACCCAGAACAGGCCAGCCCCTTCGCCCTGCAGCACCTCGCGGGCGCGCTGGACGAAGTACTCCGGGTTTTGGGCGCGGCGGTAGTCGCCCCACCATTGCAGAATCTGCCGTGGGCTGCGCGCCGCGTGCCAGTCTTCGGCCGCCTTGAAGTCGCAGAAGCCGGAGTCCTTGCAGAAGTCGATGGCCATCAGGCACGAGGCGCGCTCCTTGGCGTCCCTGCGCTTGAGATCGTCCTCGCTCACATCCCAGGCCTCGGCCACCTCGGCATACAGCGCATCGGCGAATGCCAGCCTCCAGGCGGGAAGCATGCCCGCCACCGTGTCTTTTCCAGCGCCAGCGGCGCCACAAAGTGCGATCAGTCGCATCACTTCCCTCTCCTTGTGAGTGCTGAAACCATGGTGGATAGGCCGCCCGCGCCAGCCGGCTTGACTGGGTGCTTGCCATTGCGAATGCGCCAGACCAGGAAGCCGCTCACGCCGAACGCTGCCCCTGTCTTCGCGCAGCTGTCGGGGCTGGCCAGGATCTGGCTGACCATCTCGGGCGTCACCTTTGTGCAACCCAATGCAATGGAGCGGTTCGCCAGGATGCGGCGAACCTGGCCCTTGAACGCTCCCTTGCTGCGCACGTATCGGCCAAATGCGGCATCCGTGGCGCAGCGGATGTGCTCGGGGTTCACGCAGGCCGGGTTGCCACAGGTGTTGAATACCCGATGCCCTGGAGGCACAGCAACACCCTTGGTGACGTGATAGACAGCGCGGTATCCACACTGCGAGGACATCTTTCCGCCCCGGGCGAGGTTCGGGGCATAGATGAACGGGACGCCATCATCGCCACGGGTCGCACCGCGCCACAGCCAGTGCCCGTCCTCATCGATGAAGCAGCGGCCTTTGATTTCTTCAAGCGTCCTCATGCGAGCCTCGCTTCCTGGCTCGCGCTGGAGTTGGCCAGCAGATGCATGGCGTGCTGCGCCAGCATTGTGATGTTGGTCTTGCCCGCTGCGCTGCCGTTCTTCAGGACAGCGACGGCGCGCTCCCGGTTGCCAACCAGCGCAGGCCGAGGCAGCGGCAGGCCATTGCGGGTGTACTCATGGTCGGGCGAGCGGTCGCCCATCAGACGGCGCGGGTACTCGTACTGGCCGCGCTCGGTGTATGCGCGGTGCGATTCCTGGAAGCGGTGCTGCAGGTAGGACAGCTCCTTGAGCTCCATCCGGCACATCTTGGGCCAGCCGCCCAGGTCTTCGACCACGGCATGGATCGCAGGGTCATCGAACACGACATCGGTGTAGGCACCCACAGCGCTCATGGCTTCGTGCACCTTGCCCCAAGCGATGGCCGCGCGATCTGTGGATGTGCCCGACAGGACGCGAGCAACGTCCGCCACCTTCGGCGCAAACTGGCCGCGCTCCGGGTCGCATGCGTGTCGCTGCAGTGCCTTGGAAACCTGCTGCATGTCGAACGACTTGCATGCGTCCCACCACACGTCCAGCAGGAACTTGGAGACGTCTTTGCCGTAGTACGCCATCACGTCGGTCAGGAGGTCGGCGAACTGGCCTTGTTCATGCTGCTGCATAGCTGCCTCCCTGTCCCTGCGCCGCCCAGGCCGCGCCCACATTGCGGTTGCGCTGCTCCAGGGCCTCCTGCTTGTTCACCGGGGCAGCAGCGCCAGCCACCGGGCGGCCATTGCGCGGCAGGTTGGCGCGACGGATCCAGTTGCGCCACGTCGCCTTCCAGTCGGCCTTGCGCCCGTCCTTGCCTGCAGCGGCATGGAAGTGGTCGGCGAACATGGCCGCTTGGCGTCGCACCTCCTCGGCGGTCATCTCGGGGCGCTCTTCGATTGCCCAGGTTCCCCAGCTCTTCGGCAGCATCCAGTCGCTCGGCAGTCGAGTCCCCGTGGTCGATGGCTTTGCATCGGGTTCGGGCTTGGCAGGCTGAGCCGGAGGCGAAGTTTCGGCGTGACGTGGACCAACAGGTACTTGTTCTTTAAATGTCTCTTCTTCTTTATCTGTATCTGTATCTGTATCTGTACGCGTGACATCCGTACCTGTCACGCGTGACGCATCCGTACTGTCTTCGTGACCTTGCGTGACATCGTTGCCTGGAGCGGCTTTCGCGGCCTTTTGGCGTTCGCGTTGGCGTTGCTTGCGAACAGCCGCCGTGGTGTCCACATCGCTCTGCATCTGCAGCACGGCCCACTTCACCGGCTGCAGCGTCTCCTGCTCGATCAGGCCCACTTCGGCCAGGCGGCGGGCCACCTCTTCCAGGCTGCGCACGTCCAGGCCCAGCTTCACGGCAACCTTGCGCATCAGCAGGCTCGGAGTGTCCGCCTTGTCCAGCAGGCCCTCGCCCTTCAAGCACAGCAGCGCCACGAAGTGCCAGCGATCTTCAAACGCCAGCAGCTTGAGCTTGTCGTCATCGACCATCCGCGTGTACAGGCGGAGCCAGGGGAGTCGCTTGGTCATGCCTGGCTCCTTGCGTTGTCCGCCGCGTGCTCAGCATCGAGGGCGATGGCAACGCTCTGCAGCGCCGCAAGCGCTTGGCCGAGTTCGGTGCGCACATACGCGCGGTCGTTGTCGCTCACATTGCCGTCGGACTTGGACTTGGTGACAGCAAGCAGCACATCGGCCATTTCATGGACAGCGTGGGCGGTAGCGCCCTGCAAGCACAGGCTCCCGCCAGTGGGGACGGCAGGCAGCGCCAGCATGCCGGCCTTGAACGAGAACACAGTGCCCAAGGCAAGGGCCTCGGAGCAGTTCGCCTCGCGGCACATGTCCGCGATCAGCTCGGCATCCAGCAAGCCAATCTTGTGGTGGGCCGACGAGCCGCTCAGCTCCTTGCGCAGCACCTCGTCGGACTTGTTTAGGCGGGCGGCCAGGGCCGGACGGCCACCGGGATAGTTCGCGACCATGCGTCGCAGGGCATCAAGGGAGTTCATGTCCGGGCTCCAGAAAAAAGGACGTTGCGGCCGTTACCGCTGGAAACGAAACTCGCTGCATGCAAAAAATCACAACAACGAGCGAGAGAGGTGCCCGCCACTCCCTGGGCTATGCTGGAAGCTCCTACACAACCAGCGCCAAGGAGGGCGGACATGAAAATCAAGGAAGAGCTGATCGGGCCGGCGGCAACACTGGCCGCCGCGATCCTTTCGAAGGTCGAACCCGAGCACTCCGTATTCACGCGAGAAATCCTTACCAGCGCCTTCGAGGATGCGTACTTCACGCTCCTGGATGGGATAGAGCGCGTGAACAGCGAACTCGAGCGCAGAGAGAAGCCCGCAAAGAAGCGCGCTGCAACGGGGCTGGCCACAAGGAAAGCGCCCACCAAAATCACCGTCCGCTAGGTTTTGCAGTCGGCTTTTCCGACTCCAGCCGGTCGCGGATGCCGCGCTTCATGCGGGCATACAGGCTGGAGTCGCGGAACCGGCGCCGCGCCTTGAGCGCTTTCACAGATTCGGGAGTGGGGCCGCCGAAACGGTATCGCTGCTCAGCCATGGGTGGCCTCCTGGGTCTGGGGGGTGGGCTGCGCCAGCGGCATACCTGGCACGCGAGCGCGGCGAGGCGCCGTAGCTGCGGCCAGATCGATCCCCGATAACACCTTGCGGTGCGCAACTTTCAGGAACATCACCCGCGCTGCGGGGATGCCATCCTTCTTCCAGTCGCTCACGCTGGGCGGCTTCACATTGAAGATGCGCGCCACCGCAGCGGTGCCGCCGAGCGCGTCGATAACCTGGGTTGCGGAGGTGTTCATGCTTCCCATTATTAGGAGTCGCTAACTCATTGTCAATAGCCACTCCGAACAACCAAGCTGTTAGCCTTTCCTAATGACACTTGCAGACAGACTTTCCAAAGCCATGGAGGCCTCGGGCACCAGCCAGGCCGACCTCGCAAGGGCTTGCGATGTGAAGCCACCGAGTGTTCACGGCTGGCTGAGCGGCAAAGCAAAATTCCTCCGAGGCGAGAACCTGCTGAAGGCGGCTGCCGCGCTCAAGGTCAACCAGTTGTGGCTCGCGACAGGCGAAGGGCCTATGGCAGGGCCAATGCCTGAGCCGGTGGAGATCGACTTGGAGAACAACCCTGAGTACCCCATCATCCGCCGCGTACGCTTTAAGCTATCAGCTGGCGTCACCGGTTTTGGGGTGGAGCCATCAGGCGATGCAGGAAACCCGCTGGCTTTCCGCAAGGACTGGTATGAGCGCCGAGGCTTCAAGCCCTCAGACCTGCTGGCTACAACAGTAAGCAACGGCAGCATGGAACCCGGCCTCTACGACGGCGACACTGTGATCATCAATACCGCCCAAACGCAACCCAAGGATGGCGTAGTCTTCGCCGTGAACTACGAAGGCGAGATGGTTGTGAAGCGGCTAATCCGAGATGACGGGCAGTGGTGGCTTTCTTCAGATAATCCCGACCAGCGCCGCTACCCACGCAAGGTGTGCCACGAAGACGTTAGGCTTATTGGCGAAGTTGTCCACAAACAAAGCGAGCGGATCTAAGCGGGAAGGAGAGGCTGACCGTGGTTTACTTGGCTTACCTGATTCTTGCGGCATTGGCATGCTATGTGTTTTTGAGGATTAGGAAAAGCAAGCGAAAATTTTCCGAGTCAGGTCAAATTATCGATCACAAGGATGCGCCAGCGATTACTGATGAAGTCGCTGGATGTGACCAACATTCTGATAATGGAATCCCGCAGAATTCATTAGAGAGTTCGCAATGCGATTCTCCCGAGCAAGTAATTAAAGACACTAAAAGAGAAGAGGTCGCCTTCATTGATGTTGAGACCACCGGTCTTGACCCATCGAAAGACAGAATAATTGAGGTAGCTTTACTAGTACTCCCGATTGGCGTTTCTTGCATGGTTGAAGGGTATAGCAAACTGGCGAATCCAGGCATTCCAATACCAGCGCGGATAACGGATTTAACGGGAATAACGGATGCAATGGTCAAAGATGAAAGACCTGTGGGCGAAGTTGTTAGAGAACTCCTTGATGCCATAGGAGATAGACCTGTAGCTGCGTACAACGCAAGCTTCGATACCTCATTTCTCAAGGAAGAAGCAAAAAGGATAAACCGAATCTTTGAGAATGAAACCGTATGCCTAATGCAATACGTCAAGAATAAGCATCCAGATCTAAGGCGATACCGTCTTGGAGATGTGTGCGATGCATTCGGAATCTTTGATACAGAAGCAGAAAAGCAAGGATTCTCTGAGCATCGTGCTTTGTACGATGCAGAGCGAGCGCTAAGGTTATTTCTAGCAATAAGCTCCGGACTCTTGCCGAGCCCTCCAAGCCCTAGATCGTCAGACCGAGAGGTGGATTTTGAAAACCTCGAGAAATATCACCTTCTCAGAAACAAGGCAAAGGGTTTATCAATTCTAGGCAAAGAGAAGGAGGCTGAGAATCTAGATGAGGCCATCAGCATCCACCTCAAAGCAATAAAATTAGCAATTGATGCGGGAAGAGTGGAAATATACAAGAACACGGCCGACTGGTCTGGCCCGTCAATGACCGCAGACATTGGTGAAATATCGTGCTTAGACAGGCTAACGATATGTCTGTGCAAACGTAAGCGCGCATCCGAAGCGGCAGCTGCGGCCGACGAGTATTTCTCCGTGTTCCCAAAGCAAGCAGAGTTAAAGGTGGCCAATGCCATCCGAGCAAGAATCCAGAAGGCCGCAGCGAAGGCCTGACGTCGCCGCAGCAAATAATCTTCTGTCATTTTTTAGGCTGTCAAAGTGCCAAGTGGCGGACTGACGCATCTGATCTTCAGGGCAGCGCTCGAACAGAAGCGCCTCCACTGCCAATGCCTGATCCATCGCCCGGATGATGTCGCGGCGCGCAATCTCAAGCCGAGCTGCAGGATTGTCGAGGTTGCCGCTGTCCAGCGCCCACAACGCTTTGTCCAGGCGCTGAAGGGCACGCTCCACCTGCTCCTTTAGGCGCCAGCGCTCCTGTTCCGTCTGCGGGCCTGCCCATACGCAGCGCGCCGATGAGGGCAGCATGGGCTCCCGTGCTTCGACTTGCCCGCCAACCCCACCTTGAGCGGGATTTTTTTCGTCTGTGTGTTGAGTAGTCATGGACTGGAGTATCCCGTCCAAGAAAAAAGTTAGCAACTCCTATTGCCAAAATTCTTAGCTAGTCCTAATATTCAGCCCAGCGCACCACAAACAGGTTGCGCCGGGTGAGGTGATCGGGCCGCGCTCTACCGGATCTCTAACAACCTGCCGCCGATGTTGCTTGCTCCACCTGCGGGGCATTCGTCCGGCACAAGCACCAGCGGGCATGGCCGCTGCTCTGCTCTGGCAGTCCTGCCAGGCCACAGTCCGCCAAAGCGCGGTAGACGGGTGAATAGGTGAGGCAAACAGGGTTGCCAAGAACAGCAAAGCCCTCCGGCACTGCCGGCGCCAGCCCTGAGCGACATCAGGGCGCAAACCAAGGGGTTCAGCGCCAGCAGTGCCCCTTGGTTTGAAGTCGCGTGCACCACCTCCGATGGCCGGAATGCAAGGTTTCGTGCACACCATGCGACTCTTTTTCAGCCACGGCGAAACCTGAGCCGCCAGAACGCTCGGGGACAACTCATGGAGGCCGCCATGTAACCGCACCTGCACCACAACGCAAAGAGTTGATTTTGGGTTGTCCGCCCTGGCGACATAAAAGGCCAGGACCATCAAGAAAGAGCGCGGCACTGAAAAACTGCAACCGGGCGGGGAGCAAGGCAATCCGAGATGCCTCCATCGACATACCGGGGCCGGGTGATCCGCTCTTTTTCTTGATGGCAAATCGTGACAGGTACTTGCCCACCTGCAACCAGTGAAAGTCTGCCCTCCACATAGAAGGACAAGCCGGGGCGAACACGGCAGCCATCAACCCTCATCTCAGTTTCGCCGGGCCAGGGCCTTCACCACCACGCCATCTCTCCCTTGCGCGCCGCCATGCGGCACCGGCCTTTGTTCACCTCTCGCCCGCACATCGCGGGCGTTTTCGTTTCCGGCCCCACGGGCCACATCCCCAGGAGATCCGCATGCTGAGCTACGTGAACATCCACGGGCGGCCCGTGAGCGTCGCCCCCCCCAATCGAAGTCAAGAAGAAAGCCCGCGCCCAGCCCGATGCGTTCCACAAGGGGTGGCGCGTCATGGGCATCCCGCCTGGCAGCCTGGAAAAGGCGCGCGAGGAGCACATCAAGAAGGCGCGCGACGCGGAAAAGCGCGGCAAACCGATTGCGGATTTCGACCAGGGCGCGTGGCTCGCAAAGGCAAAGAAAAAGCCAGTGCGCTCCAAGCCTTACGAGGTCATGACCGCTGCGATGCAGTGCAAGGACTTGGCCGACCGCTCGGGCTGGCTGGCACTGGAGCTGACCGAGGTAACGAAAGGAGCTATCGATGATTCGCGTTACTCCTTCTGAGCCGTTCTGCGACGACCCGGATGCGCGCTACCTGCGCGAATCCCCGGGGCCGCTCGCCGTGCAGGAGCGCATCCCGGGCCGCTGGCTCGCCGCTGTGCTGCTGGTCCTGATCTTGCTGTCCTGCAGCGGCTGCACTGCGGCAGATGCGGCGGAGCCCAGCGCCAGCGCGGCGGACATCAAGCGCGCGGCGGCTTCGGCCTGGCTGTGCCCTGGCATGCATGCCGAGTGGTCCGGGGAGGTTGTCACCTGCCTACGAGAGCGGCCGTGATGCGCGCGCTGCTCCATGTCTTCATCTGGTCCGCCGTCTGCGCGGGCGCCATCGCCGCCGCCACGGCTGCAAGAAACCTCTACCCCACCTGATCATGTTCACCAACCTCACCATCTATCGCATTGACTCCTCCTGGGCGCCCGACTTCCAGGCCATCGAGACAGCGCTGGCTAAGTCCCCGTTCGCTGCATGCGGCCTGACACAAGAGCGTTCTGCCGGCTGGGTGCCGCCCCGGGGAGAAGAGCACGGCGCCCTCGCGGAGAACATCGGCGGCCAGTGGATCTTCCGCTTCATGACCGAGGCCAAGATGCTGCCGGCCAGCGTGCTCAACCGCCGCGTCAACGAGAAGGCCGCCCACATCGAGGCCACCGAAGGCCGCAAGCCCGGCAAGAAGGAAAAGAAGGAACTCAAGGACGAGGCCAAGCTGGACCTGCTGCCCATGGCCTTCACCAAGCAGGGCGCCATGTGGGTCTGGCTGGACCCGCAGGCCCGCACCCTGGTGCTGGACACCGGCAGCCAGGCGCGCGCCGACGAGGTGGTCAGCTCGCTGGTGGAGGGCCTCACAGGCTTTGCGCTGGCCCTGGTCGATACGCAGACCAGCGCACAGGCCGCCATGGCGCACTGGCTGGTTTCTCAGGAGCCGCCCACTGGCTTCAGTGTGGATCGCGAGTGCGAGCTGAAGTCCTGCGACGAGTCCAAATCGGTTGTCCGGTACGGACGGCACCCGCTGGACATCGAGGAGGTCAAGCAGCACATCCAGCACGGCAAGCTCCCGACGCGCGTGGCCATGACCTGGGACGACCGAGTGAGCTTTGTGCTCACCGAGGGTCTGCAGATCCGCAAGATCGCGCTGCTCGATGCCGTGATGGAAGGCCAGTCGCAGGACGACGGCGGCTTCGATGCCGATGTGGCGATCGCCACGGGCGAGCTGTCCAAGCTCATCCCCGATCTGATCGAGGCGCTGGGCGGCGAAGGGCGGACGGGGCTTGGCAAGG
The DNA here is from genome assembly GCF_050907895.1 of Delftia sp. 11MD. Classification (NCBI taxonomy): domain Bacteria; kingdom Pseudomonadati; phylum Pseudomonadota; class Betaproteobacteria; order Burkholderiales; family Comamonadaceae; genus Delftia; species Delftia sp. 11MD. The sequence continues at coordinate 5,460,902 of NZ_CP194333.1, forward strand.
ATCTGCCCGCGTCCCTGAACCGGACCGGCCCGTCGGCAGCGCCAGCAGACGACGACTCCGAAACGATCCCGTTCTGAGGGGGCCATGAAAGCCACCAACACCCCTCCCCTGCTCTCCCTGCGCGTCACCGAGATCGCAGACATCGGCGACATCTACCTGGTCGTGGAGCCCGGCACATCCCGCGTGGGTGGCGTGCCCATGCTCATCGTGCACTCGATGGCCAAGACCTGGTCTACCGCCCTGCCCGAGGCCGACCCCATCGGCTCCCTCGCCCGCATAGGCCCAGCCAAGCTGCGCGACGCTCTCGAATTCAGCGCCCCCTCCGGCTACGGCCGCGACGCCGCCCATGCGCGCGCCGTCCTGAGCGACGTGTGCTCCGTCATTCCGCTGGCCGTCCAGCAACACATCTACCGCAATCCATCATGACGAACTCCATACGCCAGATGCTGGCCGCGAAGGTCGCAAAGCGCGCCGACGCGGTGCGAGTCCTCTACGAAGAGATCCACATCGAGCCAGGCTTCAACCTGCGCCTGGGCGGCGCCGAACTCGAAGAGTCCATCGAAGCCCTCGCGCAGCACATCATCGACGGCGGCACCTACCCCCCCCTGGAGCTGCGCGTGCGTGATGCGGGCGGCATGTACATCGTGGACGGCCACCGGCGCCACGCGGCCATCGGTCTGGCACTGGAGCGCGGCGCGCCGCTGGAGGACCCGCGCGACGGCAAGGTGTGGATTCCGATGGTGCTCTTCGAGGGTAACGACGCAGACCGCACTGCCCGGATCATCACCAGCGCCGCCAACAAGCCGTTGACACCACTGGAGATGGCCGAGGGATACAAGCGCCTGCGGGCCTTCGGATGGCCTCCGGCCCACATCGCCAAGAAGGTAGGCAAGTCCACAGAGCACGTCCAGCAGCTGCTCGCGCTCGGCGATGCGCCAACTCCCGTGCGCGACATGGTAACGGCCGGCGATGTGTCTGCAAGCCATGCCGCCAAGACGGCCCGCTCTCTTGGCGGCGACAAGGCTGCGGAAATGCTCGCCGCCCAGGTCAGCGAAGCGAAGGCCCAGGGCGCAGCGCGCGTGACGCCCAAGACCATCGGCGGGGGCAAAACCAGCGCCAGCAAGGCCCGTGCCGATTCAAAGCACCTCGATTTCCTCATCGCAGAGGGTGCACGCGTGTGCCAGGGCAGCCGCTCCGACCTGGCCACCCCTGACGGGCAGCACGGCTACTGGCTCGAATGGCCCAGCGGCGCAACGCAGCCCGGCATCTTCGAGACCGCACGCCTCGCAATCGATACCGCAATCAAGCAGCAGATCACCACATGACCAGCCAGACACACGACATTGCCGCGCAACGCGCGGAACGCGACCGACAAGCAGCTCTCAGCGCCAGCCGCCGTGCGCGGTCCATCTGGTGGGAGCAGCAGACACCTGCGCGCTGCGCCAGCTGTGGCGCGCCCGTCGAATCACCGCCCAAACCCGGCGAAGGCCTGCCCTGCGGCCATTGACCGAGGCATGAGCACAGCGCATGGGCGCTGTCCTGATACCTCCCCTCCCCCTGAGCCCTCCCGGCGCATGCCGCGAGGGCTTTCCTGTTTCTGGAGACCTCATGGACCACCAACCTGTTGCCGCCCTGTACGTCGAGACAGGCGGCGCATATTTCGATCTGCCTGGCGTGGACCCGTGGGATGAGCCCCGGGACGCACGCCGCTATGACGGACCGCACCCGGTAGTGGCGCACCCGCCGTGCCAGCGATGGGGAGCCATGGCAGCCGTCAACTACACCCGATGGGGCGGAGAACACAACCGCCCTGGCAACGATCTTGGCTGCTTCATGGCCGCGGTGCGAGCCGTCCAGCAATGGGGCGGGGTGCTTGAGCATCCTGCCAAGAGCCGCGCATGGGAGCTTCACGGCCTAACAAAACCAACCCGCATCGGATGGCAGGCGTGCAGGTCTGGCGGCTGGGTCTGCGAAGTTTGGCAGTCCGCGTACGGACACCGCGCCAACAAAGCGACATGGCTCTACTACGTGGGGAGCGATCGCCCAAGGGAGCTTTGCTGGGAGCGGCCAAAAGGGACGCACCAGGTTGGTTTCCGCGACCAACGCGGCAAGGCCCGGAACAAGCCGACATTGCCAAGCCGTGAGGCCGCTGCTACGCCCCCCGAGTTCCGAGACCTGCTGCTGTCGATCGCTCGATCAGCACGACGCACCCCATGACCCCGACCCCACCCCATGCCGCGTGCCCGCAGCTGCTGCAGCGCGCAGGCCACGTCATCAACACAACTGCAGCGCATTGGCAGCTGCGCCCCGAAAGGCAACCATGAAGATCATCAAGACCTCCGAGGCTCTTCCGAAATCTGGCCGCTACGTCCTCGCCTGGCTGGAGGGCGCGAAGATCCCAATGCGAGCCATGTGGGCAGACCAGCACACCCTGCCGCTTGGGGATGACGCCGACCCCGAATGGGGCGAATACAGCGAGGAGAAAGACGAATACTTCTGCCCGGCTGGCTGGTACGAGATGAACCAGTTCGAGGAGCAGCATTGGGGCGTCAGCGGCAACGTCGTAGCGTGGTGCGAGCTGCCGCGCCTGGATCACCAGTGCCTGGCCCAGATCGAGGAGCCGGCAGGGGCAGCTCCTGTCGCTGTGGCAAGGTGGGGCGTGGCGGCGTGGATGACGCCTGAAGGCGACCGCGTTGTGACAGCAGAGACGATGGACGGAGCGCGCAAGGATGGCGGGGCCAGCCTGTCCAGCTTGCGGCCCTACACCGTCGCCCTGGTGCGTGCTGGCGAGCCTGCCGCCGCAGCGCCCGCCCTGGAAGCGCCTGCAGCCCCTGTGCGCCAGGTTCTGACGGATGCGCAGATCACGCATTTGCAGGAAACGCGCGTCGGAGAGCCTTCGCCAAGCCGACCGATCGATGCCTCTGACTGGATGAACTTCGCTCGCGCCATCGAGGCTGCCGCGCTGGCAGCTCTCGCAAAGTGCGACCCGGCGTGGCGGCAAGGTCAGCGTGAACTGCTCCAATATGTCGCCAGGCGCGCATGCGACCCCGCGCTGCCAGTCGATGTCGTGCGTGCCGCGCATGCTGCAATACCCGATGAACTGGCCGCGCGCCTGAGAAAAGCAGCAGCAACACTGGCCGTGCGGCACTCTTCATACTCAAATATCAGCATTGCCTGGCCAGATGAAAAGCTGCTCAAGTCCGCAGAGGGTCGGTATCACCAAGCTCTGGCGGATCTGGATGCGCTGATCTCTGCAATACCCACGGAGACAAAGCAAACGGCAGACAGGGATCAACTGGACTCCCTGGCTCGAAAGAATCTGGGCGCGCTGCTGAATGCATTTGGTGAGGCGCAATGGCAGGCTGGCCGTGGCGTGCCATGCCCGAGCATCGAAGATGCATTCGAGGCCGTCATCTCTGCTGCTGTTGACCTGCTGGCAGCAGCGCCCCAGGCACCTCGGCTGGGTGAAGATGCGCTGCATCTGCTCCGCAGGCTGCTCTCCAATCAGCACACGCTCACCGGGCCAGAGTTCCGGTCCGAGCTTGAAAAGATCGTCGCCGAAGAATCCGCGCGTCACGCGGCAGCGCCCCAGGCACCTGCTGCGCCATCGGCCATGGCAACGCAGGTCATCGAGAACCTGCTGCAGCTGGCCCGCATCGTGAACACGGCAGTGGAGGACTGGGGCGAGACGAAGGAAGACAACACCTTGCACGTCATCTTCCACAAGGAGCAAGCGGACAAGCTGGAAGAGATCCTGGATTTCCTTGACAGCCTGCCCGATGCCCCGCCAGAGGAAGGCGTGATTCTGAGCGGCCCATCCCGGGCGGCGCGTGTGCTGCGTGCACAGGCAACACCTGCTGCGCCCGTGGGTCTGCCGAGCGGCTGGGTGCCCTGCATCCTGACCCACGATGGCCAGCACCCCGAAGAGGTGGCATACGGCCCGCAGATCATGATGGACCGCCTCAAGAAGTGGCTGGGCCGCTATTTCGAGCTGCTGGCCCAGAAGGTTCTTGATGAGCCAGTGCATGCGGAAATGCTGGCGGCCCTGCAGGCCGTGGCGGTGGACGTGGTGCATGTGGGCGCCGGCGAGAACGCGATCAGCGATGCGGCGCGGGCCAAGGTCGAGGCCGTGCTGGAGAGGATCGGCGCGCCCTGGCCGAGCCCGGAGGCAGCACCTACTACGCCCGACGATGTGCTCTGCTACATCCGTGCCGCTGCAACACTTCCCGAGCGCCACGGCTTCGAGGTTTGCCGAGCAACTGATGCCGGCGCCATGGCCGTGACGGGCGATGGCCGTGCAGTAGTACGTGCTGAGCCCGCCTCCAAGCGCATCGGCCAGATTCTCAGCCCGGCATCGGATCAGTCCCAGGATACGGGATCCGTTGTGGTGGCTGAGATCATGTCGAATGGCTACAACGGTCAGGTTCTCTGGAAGGGCAAGGTTCCGCCCGTGGGCACGCTGCTGTACGCCGCGCCACAGGCAGTACCTGCTGCGCCTGCAGTGGATGCCCAGGAAGAACGCGGCGCGGCATTCGAGGCCGTGCGCCAGCGCCTGTGCAAGGTCCCGCGATGGTCATTTCACCTTGATGCTCGGGGAAATCTCCGCCGTGTGGATGACTCCCGCGGCAACTGGATCGAGTTCTCGGCCGCGCATGAGCTGTTCGACCCCGTTGCTGTGGACTCCGCTCTCGCAGCCCAGGCAGCAGCCAAGGGGGCGAGCGATGAGTAAAGCCGAACGCTTGGGGCACGCCAATGCCCTGATCGAGATCATCAGCCGGCATGGCCGCCGCTTCTTCCGCAACCGCGAATCCGGCGCCATCGCGCGCCTGGAGCTGGATGCTAGCGGCCGGCTCTGGTGGATTGACGAATACCGGGGCTCGCGGGTCTACACGGGCAAGGTGATGGGCTATCCGCACCGCTGGCGCGGCTTCAGCCATGGGGGCACGCTGCGCTCGCTGGTGGAGGCCCTGCGCGGCTACGTCCTGCGCGGCGAGCTGCTGCACCCCGAGTACATCGCACCGAGCCGGATCGACCCTACCAACGGCGACATCTGGGGCTACGGCGCCGAGGCCGCCGCTGCAGTGCGTGCCGAGGCCCACGCCCTACCCCTTTTCCAGCGCCCCACTGGGCACAAGGAGAGCACATGAAGCTCAGCAAGAGCCAGCGCGCGGCCCTGCGCGAGAAGTTCGGGGGCCGATGCGCGTACTGCGGCGAGGAACTGGGCGACCGCTGGCATGCCGACCACATCGAGTATGTGGAGCGCGAGTTGGTATTCGTCCCCGGCAAAGGCGTCGTCTCCACCGGACGCATGCTCAGGCCCGAGCGCGACACGTTGGAGAACCTCAACCCCGCATGCGCGCCCTGCAACCTCGACAAGCACAGCCTGACGCTGGAAGCCTGGCGCGCGCTCATGCAGCGCAGCAACGAGGTGCTGATGCGCGATGTCAGCACGTTCCGCCGTGCTGTCCGCTATGGCTTGGTTGAACTGAAGGCCACGCCCATAGTTTTCTATTTCGAGCGCGCCCAGGCGCAGCAGAAAGGACCTGCGTCGTGAAACAGCACTCCCGCACCCTGGTCTTGCCGCTCAAGCGCGAGTACTTCGAGGCCATCCGCGATGGCAGCAAGACCGAGGAGTACCGGCTTTGCACTCAGTACTGGGCCAAGCGGCTCGCCGCTGTGGCCGCTGGCCACTATGACGACATCGTGCTCACGCTGGGCTACCCGGCGCGCGACGACCACACCCGACGCCTCGTGCGCCCGTGGCGGGGCTACACGATCAAGACCATCACGCATCCACACTTCGGCCCCGAGCCGGTCGAGGTGTACGCAATTGACGTTGGAGGACAGACCCCGTGACCACAGCACCAACACCCTCCGAGAAAGTCCAGCGGCTGGCGATCACGCTGGAGATCGCCAGCGCCGTGCCAGACATGAGCTATGTGACTGTCCCTCGGCATGTTGCGCGCGACGCTTCCGTGGAGCTGAGCCGCCTGCAGGCCGACAACGAGCACCTGCAAGGCAGCTTGGAGGCCCAGCGCCTCATTTCTGACCGTGCTATCGCTCTCGCAAAAGAGCTGGAGGCGAGTAAGAACGCGAGCATCCACAAGCTGGAGATGGACGCCCTGGACCTCGCCTCCGAGAACAGCATCCTCAAGCGCCAAGAGCAGGCAGAGCTGGAGGCGTGCAAGCCGCTGCCGCTGAGCTACCGTTCCGGCGTGATGGCCAGCAGCGTTGACGGTGGCGCCATGGTCAGCCTGCACTTCACCGACATGGCAGAGGCCGAGGCGTGGTTCGTGGAGATCACTGACCAGTACGACGCCGCGCTGGTTGACAAATCACCGAATCTGCAAGAACCGCTGGTTGACAAAACCGCGAAATTGCAAGATCGGCCGGCAGCGATGCCGAGCATCACCGGAGGATCGTCGTGAGCAAGCGAGACGTGCGCCAAGCGCGCAAATGGCGAGACGAAGAGAAGCACTACAGGGAACCCGCCGAGAGCGGGATTTTTTATGCCTGAGCCGCCCAGCGCCGGCCAGTGGGAGCTGGCCGACCGCGCGTATCAGGCCCACCACTTTCAGTGCCCGCAGTGCATCGCTGCCGGCGTAACGCGGTCTCAGCCGCGCTGCGATGCCGGCGCGGCGCTGTGGGATGCATATCAGCAGGCGGGAGACCCGCCGCATTTCACTTGGCTCGCGCAAAGAGCCAGAAAATGGCAAGTCCAGAGAGGACCAAGATCATGACAACTCGATGGGTAACGATTCAGAAAGTTTCCGACCTGACAGGCCTGCCGACAACGTTCTTTGACGAGAGGACTGGAAGGTCTGGGCGCTGGCCCGAGGGGAGGGTGTGGAAGTGGTTCGAGGGCAGGAAGCTGATCGACAGCGAGGCTCTTGACTCGTTCATTGACCAGGCGGAATGCGCGCCCAGCACGCGCGGACGGAAAAAGGCGGTGCATGCATGCCCGGCGTGATCATCCGCAAGAACGCCATCCAGATCGATCTTCGGGCACAAGGGTACGGCAAAGAGCCACTTGCCCTGTCGCCCACGCCGGTCAACGTTCGATATGCCGAGCGGCTGCGCGCGGAGATCCTGGGCAAGATCGAGCGCGGCACGTTCGTGGTGGCCGAATACTTCCCTACAAGCCCGCGTGCCGAAAAAGCGCCTGAGCAAGAGCCGGAGAGCTTGGCAGGCCCAACGCTGGGCGATGTGTTTGAGGAGTGGCTGAAGGTGAAGCGGCCTGAGGTGCAGCACAGCACCTCGCACCACTACCAGCAGACCCTCGACAGCTACCACTTTGACACGGTGCGCAAAACGCCGGCCGCCGAGTTCACGTTCCGCGAGCTCAAGCTGCTGATGGCGGTCCTGCCTGACAACCCGAAGACGTTCAACAACGTGGCCAGCGTCTTCAGCATGGCCCTGGAGTATGGGCATAACGCCAAGTTCATCGCCGAGCCGCTGCACCTGCAGGTAACGATGCGCAAGCACCAGAAGCCCGGCCCGGATCCGTTCACCCTGGACGAGGTCGAGCACCTGCTGTCCAAGTTTCGCAGCGACAGGGCGCGGGACTACTACGAGTTCGCTTTCTTCACCGGCCTGCGCCCTTCCGAGATGCTGGCCCTGAAATGGCCGAACGTCGATCTGCGCTCTGGCACAGTGCTCGTGGATGCTGCGCTGACCCGTGGCAAGGTGAAGGGCACGAAGACCTCGGCTGCGCGCGAGCTGGAGCTGACCAGCCGAGCGCTGAGGGTGCTGGAGCGCCAGCGCAAGGTGACGCAGCTGGCTGGCGGGCTGGTGTTCGTCGGTGAAGCTGGCGAGGCCTTCAAGTCCACGGACGACCCGCTGCGCACCTGGTGGAAGCCAGCCATGAAAGTCTCTGGCATCAGGCACCGCGACGCCAGGCAGACGCGTCACACGTTCGCCACCGTGTGCCTCATGGCTGGCATCAAGCCTGCATGGGCCGCCCGCCAGATGGGGCATTCGGTGGAGATGTTCTACCGGGTCTACAGCCGATGGATCGACCACGCCGACAAGGGGGCCGAGCGCCGGAAGTTGGACGGTTACATATCCGCTGAAGCCGGGGACATGAAGACCGATTTAGGCTGATTTAGATTGGGTTTTGAGGCCGAAAACTGTATGGATAGTCAGTTGATTTTGGCCTAAATCCAATTGAATCAGGTTCGATTCCTGTCGGAGGGACCATCAGATGGTTTTTGCATTAATCATTTGCGCGCACTGTAAATGGTCTGGTGACATACCGGGGACATGAACAGTGCAGAAACGACAAGAGCCCCTCGACACCGGATAGGGTGTTGAGGGGCTTTTTTGCATCGCACACCGTCATAGATCGCGATTCGCCCCGCTCCCGTTCGGGGCGATCGTCCAGAGCCAGTCCTATGTACGGAACCGATAGCACAGGCTGACGAGCTGCTGCAGCCTCGGCGCACCCATCAAGCACGCGGACTGAGTCGCTTGCGGTTTGGCATGAATTGGATGGAGCCTTTGCCCGACTGCCGCAGCATGGAGACTCAATGGCCGCAGGACCCTGCACCTGCAGCAAAAACACAACAACTGGGGGACTCTCTCCTACCCCAGCACCCTCTGATGACGCGCCTGGTAACGCGATCTGCTCAGACTTGCTCAGATTCATAATGTTTCTTTTTGTTCTAATTTGTAGCAAAAGTCTCACTATGAGACCAAGGCCCAAACCTCCGGTCTAAGCAAGTCTTCTTTCCAGCCTCCCCAATCCTCAAGGCGTGCATTGCAAGCTTTCAGGGGTTTTCCTCAAAGGTGTCCACACATGATTCAGCGCCGTTCTTTGCAGCACGTCCTCGCCGCCGCTTCGCTCTCACTCATTGCCTGTGCCGTAAGCGCCGCCGATTACGCCTATATTCCCAATTCAAACAGCAGAACAATTTCGGTCATCAATACCGCGACTGGAGAACTCGCCACCACATTAAGTCCAGCAAGCATGGACGCAAGGTTAAATGATAACATCTACACTCTTGCATTGCGACCAGGCGCCAACAATGAGTCGTGGTTCGGGCAATACAGATCCAACAACAAACTGGGAGTTATTGACACAACAAACAACTCCCTAAAAGCAGTTATCGACAACACTGGATCATCTGTCTCCATCACCTTTTCTGCAGATGGTGCCATCGCCTACGTCAGTGATTACGTCAATAGTAAGCTGCATATTATAGACGCCAACTCCAAACAAATCACTGCCAGCTTAAATACGGGATGCTGGACAATCTCCTCTGCACTAAGCCAAGACGGTGCCTCACTTTATGTGCGGTGTGGAGACACTGGTGAGATCAAAAAACTGGATACTGCCACCAACACGTTATCCACACTGGAAAACGTCTCAAATTCGGGATTTGGCTTGGCTTATGACCCGACAGGAGCCGGAAAACTATATACGTCGAGCAATGCTGGCAACACGGTTGGCCTCATCGATTTGGCAGACAACACGGTTACTCAGATCACAATAAGCGGCATTAATGGCACCGCCAAGGCAGTAGCAGTTCGAAAGAATGGCAGCAAACTATATGTTGGCGGAAACAACAATGTACTGCACGTCGTTGACACTGCCAACACTTCAACACAGAAAACGCTCACACTGAGCGGTGAGGTCTCAGGTATCACGGGCCTTGGTATCTCGGCAAACGATGCGGCGCTGTATGCTGTAACAGCGAATGGCACAGTCCATGTCATTGATGTCGCCACCGATACGGAAACCAAGACGATATCTGCCGCAGCCGGCGCCTCTTCTTTATGGATCTGGGGTGACTTCCTCGGCAACGTCGTCGCCAGTGCCACGCCGGGTGGACCCTCGGTGGCATCGATTGCCCCGCAGGGCACACCATCAGCCAGCGCCACAAGCATCAATTTCGCAGTGACCTTCAGCGAAGCGGTCAACGGAGTGGATGGCACCGATTTCGCGCTGACCACTACAGGCACCGCCACCGGCACGATGGGCACGCCATCCAGTACCGACAACGGCATCACATGGACTGTACCCGTCACTGCCATCAGCGGCACGGGCAGCCTGCGCCTGGACCTCAACAGCAGCGGCACCGGCATCGAGAGCACCGCAGCAGCCAAGCCCATTGCAGGGGGCTTCGCGACAGGAACCGTGCACAACGTTGATGTACAGGTGCCAGTCGCTGGCACTTGTGGCACGGCGGCGGGCCAAGCCACGGCACTGGCCCCTGCAGCGGGCCTGTGCAGCGCGGGCACGGCTACGGCGATCTCCAGCGCCAGTGGCAAATACACCTGGCAGTGCCAGGGCTTGAACGGCGGCAGCGCCAACAGCTGCGAAGCCCCCTGGTCCACCGCTGGAGGCAGCAAGGCAATGGTCGCACTGCAGACAGCCAACGGTTGGCAGGTGAGCAACGCCAGCTTCAGCACCACGCCACCCGCGACCGCTCCGCAAGGCGTGACTTTCCCCTCTGGACTGCTCTCGCTGAATCTCAGCAGCGGCAACCTGGGCAGCGATGCAACCGTCACCCTGAACTTCAGCACACCGGTGCCTGCAGGCGCGGTATACATGAAGTACGGCCCCAGCCCTGATGGTTTCAACTGCCAAGGCGCAGCATGTGCTCAACCACACTGGTACCAACTGCCTGCCAACCGTGCTGTGCTGGCATCGGACCGGCTGAGCGCCACCTTGACGCTGACCGACGGCGGGCTCGGCGACAACGACGGCATAGCCAACCAATCCATCCAGGATCCGGGAGGCTTTGCACTGCTGGCAGCACCCGCCAGCACTGCGGCGATTCCCACCCTGTCTGAATGGGGCATCATCGCGCTGTCGTCCCTTCTGGCCATGTTCGGCATCGCAAGAATGCGCCGCCGCCAGGGCTGAAAACAAAAGCCACCTTCGGGTGGCTTTTTTCATTTCACCGGCCGCGAAACGAGCAACCGGGCTTACCGCTCTCTGCCGTCCCTCAATGCATTTCCTTGATAGCGCCATGGCAAGAACCCAGAACCCGGCTCCAACACAAAAAATCGTCACCGTCAGCTGACTCAATGCCTACCATGGGTCAATACTGGAAATCCTCAATTCAATCCCATTGGGATGATCGCAATGTGAATGCGATCTCAATATCAATTGAAATGCCCTACCCGACACAATAAAAAACAATTCCTTGCAAAATAAAATCCGCCTTCATACACTCCAGTCTCCAACTTTCATGGAGGAGAACGCAATGACTGGAATTCGTCGCGATGTCAATCAAGGTGGAACTGTCTGGAATGAAACGCTGATCTGGTATTCCAAGGCCGTGGGGCACCTTTACTCTCTTCCCATTACGGACAGGACCAGCTGGAGATATCTTGCCGCCATTCATGGCATCAACAAGAGCGGCTGGATCAGTGCCGGCGTGCTTTCGGCCAAGGACCCTTTGCCACCCACATCCGAAACCGAGGAGATGTGGGACCAATGCCAGCATGGCACCTGGTACTTTCTTCCCTGGCATCGCGGCTATCTCGCCGCATTCGAAGCCATTGTGGCGAAGACCGTCAAGGAGCTTGGCGGTCCTGCGGACTGGGCGCTTCCCTATTGGAACTACCTGAATTCCAGCAATCAGGCCGCACGCAACATACCCCAGGCTTTCCTGGAAGAGAAATTGCCGGATGGTTCTCCCAATTTCCTGGCCAAGGCCAGGCGCAATGGGTCAAAGCGCCTGGGACCAACGCCTGACATTCCCCGTGATATCACGCTGGGTTGCCAGGACTACCACCGCTTCACCAGCGCTCCCGGCACCTTGGAATACGGCGGTGGCATCACCGCCTTTTCCCATGACGGCAGCGACACTGGCGCCATTGAATCCAATCCGCACAATCTGGTTCACATCATGGTCGGCGGACTGCAGGAGCCCTATGGATTCATGTCAGACCCCGACTATGCCGCCCTGGACCCGATTTTCTGGGTGCACCATTGCAATGTGGACCGGCTTTGGGCCGCCTGGCTGACCCAGCCCGGCAACATCCAGGACAACAGCGCCGCCTGGAGCAACGGACCTGCCGGCCGCGGCTTCGTCATGCCGGACACCGAAGGAAAGCTGGCCTCCTATGATCCGGGTGAAACCCTGCCTGGCGGTGCGCTGGCCCCTGACTATGACAATCTGACCAGCGGCACGGGCGCCACCACGCTCACGGCCAGCACGGCAGGCCTTACACCGCAGGAGATCGACATGCCCGCAGAATTCTCGACGGTCCCGCCGCCCGCGCCGCGTGTACTGGGCTCCAATGCGGAGCGGGTCATCGTGGGCCGCACGCCGCGGCTGACCACCGTATCGATCGCGGACCCCGGTGCCGCAAAGGTCGAGTTGCTGCAGGCAGGCGCCGCGCTGCCGCGGCCACAGCGCTACTTTCTTCACCTGGAAGGCATTCGCGGCAATGCGCCCAGCGGCGTGCTGACGGTCTCCATCGGCTCGCCCGGGGCGGCAGCGCGGCATGCAGACACCGTCGCCCTGTTCGGATTGGCCAAGGCCTCGGCCAGCGACGGACCGCATGGAGGCAACGGACTGGGCGCCACCATCGACATCACCGATGCCACGCAGGCCATCCTGGACGCAGGCGGCAGTCTGGACCAGTTGAACGTGGCCATCGAACAGCCCGAAGCCGACCCCGGGCGCGAAATCACCGTGGACCGCGTGAGCGTGGTCGCACAGGACGCCACCCGCTAAGGCCCGCGTATGGACGCGCTGCTGAGAGACCTGCGGACCGCTCCCGCGCCAGCACTGATGGCCGTGTCGGGGGCAGGCTTCATCAGCCTGGCCATCAGCCCGCCTGCCACGCCCGGCCTGTCGCTGTGCGGCTCGCTGTCCTCGGTCACGCTGGCCGACCTATCGCCGCTGGTGCTGGACGGGCACACGCTCGGCATCCTCGGTGTGGCATGGCTGGCCATGGTTCTGGCCATGATGCCGCTGCTGGCACTGCGGCAGGTGCGCCACGCCATGCGATCGAGCGTGGCCCGCCGGCGCCTGCTGGCGGCGGGCCTGCTGCTTGCGGGCTATGCGCTGGTGTGGATGGCGGCCGGCCTGGTCATGGTGCCGCTTGCCGCCCTCTTGCACGCAGCCGCGCATCCCGCGCTCATTCTTGCCTGCATTGCCGTGGCGGTCCTGTGGAGTTCATCGCCCGCAGGAACGCGCGCCCACAATGCCTGCCACAGGCTGTACCCCGTGGCCGCCAGCGGCCCCACGGCCAACCGGGACAGCCTGCAGCACGGACTGCGAACCGGCGTGGCATGCGCCACGGCATGCTGGCCGTGGATGCTGGCGCCCTTCGCCTTTCCCGCGGCCTGGCACCTGCCGGCCATGGCTGTTGCTGCCGTTTTACTCTTTGTGGAGCGCACAGGCCCATCGCTGCGGCCCGCCTGGCGCCTGCCCTATGTCCTGCGGCGCCTTCTGCACGGCAAGCCGCGCACGTCGCTGGGCCGGGCGACAAGACACTGAACCCTGTGGAGGGTGAGCCTCACCCCCGCCCGGCCAGCTCCGCCACCCCTCGCACCAGCGCGCGCCCAGCGTCCGTCGCCTTGCCGTAATGCGCCAGCAGTGCCTGTACATCGGCGTCGGGCGCATGGGAGCGCAGGGACAGCAGCACGTAGCCGATATCGACGCCGGCAAGGTGCAGTTGCTGCAGCGCCGTGGCGTCGGGGACGAGGGCGCCGGACTCGAATTGCTGCAGGACCTGTTTGGCTTGGCCGGCCTTGCGGGCGAGTTCGGCTTCGCTGAGGTTCAGGCGCTGGCGCTCCTGCTGCAGGCGGGCCGCGAGGGTGGGTTCGGGGCGCTCGTGCTGGACGGTAAATGAGTTCCTTATGCTATCTTTGCTTAATATTGAGGTGGATAACAGCAGCAATCATGCGCAATATCATTTTGCCAAACTGGATAGCTATCGGGATCCCTGAGACAGCACATAATTGCGCCACAACAGGTTCCATTAAGAGATTGGCAACGAATATCGCAGCAGCCATACGTTCCTGATGCACTCTGAGATTTCAGGACAATAGGACTTTCCAAGCTCAAATCGCAGGTTTTTCTAGGCATATTTTTCAAGTATCCCTCTTCGTCCTGGATGTCAGCTATGGTTACCTCCACCTGCATCTCGTCAGATGCTTCGTCCAGTCTGAAAAAGGCAGGAACTGATTTTTCCACAACTGCAAAAATATCGCGCTTGGACAACCAAGTTTCACCACCCTCTACACCAGAGTATAAAGACGCAGATAAGCTATATTTCTTCAAATTATTCACTTGAATATTTTTTATCACATATTCTATAGCAACAATCATTCCTTCTTGACTGGATGTGAGCTTTATTGAATCACCCAAACCCACGACGGCACTCCTTTTAACCACCTCACCCTTGAAATGAGTGGATATTTTTACCTGCACGACCTCTTCATTCGCCAGGACGGTATCAGGAAAAATCGCACTCAATATTACAAAGAAAAAAACAAGTAAACTTTTCATAATTCTCCCCCAGAAAGATTAAGAACCATAGAAATATCGCCTATTGATTTAATACAGGCGAGTTGCTCAACTTGCGCCAAGCAGCCTTCGAGAGGGAACATGGTCCAATCAATTGAATCCTAAAACTCCAGCTTGGGAAAAGCTGAGAACTGGATAATCAAAAGCACCAAAAACCCAACTCCAAAGGTGGGCGGCATTGTTCTGGCGTGACCATCCGCCAAGAGCGGACCGGCGCAGCTGGAGTCAGCGTACGGCTACTTATTTTTAGGGGCTGGCCCAATGCTATAGGGAAATTCTATAGATGCAATAAATGCGTGCAAACAGGCTATCGATAGTTTAAGAATTTTCTTAGGAATCCTCTGCAAAAATCGACTTTTTCTGTGACAGCCAACTTCAGGCATGAACTATCTATCGTTGCAATCGCAACGACTTACAGGCGACTGGCTGTCTGGACAGTGTTGTGATGAATGGTGCGTAGCAGATCGTTTTTGATCTGTGCAGAGGACCCTTAACCTTCTGACCGATGCTGCCGATCCATGTACAGTGCCCACCGGTTGGCAAAGTTCATGGCGTGGGCCAGTCGGCGAGGCTGACTTGGACAATCGGAGTCACAAGGTGAGGCAGACTGCCTACTCGGGCCATAGGCCCCGAGTGCTCAGCTACCATCAGTGCCCCAATCACCGATGCAGTCCCCCTGGAAGGCCCTCATGCTGCTGTACGCCGATTCGCAATTCGCCTCTCCCTATGCCCTGTCCGTGTTCGTGTCGCTGAAGGTCAAGGGGATTGACTTCGAGCTGCGCACGCTGGACCTTTCGGCGGGACAGAACACCGGGGCGGACTATGTGGCCGCGTCACTGACGGCACGGGTGCCTACGCTGGTGGATGGCGATTTCAGCCTGTCGGAGTCGTCGGCGATTTCCGAGTATCTGCAAGAGCGCTTTGGCGGCGCCCGGCTCTATCCCGAGGATGCGCAGGCGCGCGCCCGTGTGCGCCAGGTCCAGGCCTGGCTGCGCAGCGATCTGATGGCCTTGCGCTCGGAGCGCAGCACCGAGGTGGTGTTCTACCGCCCCACGCCCACGCCGCTGTCGGATGCGGGCCAGGCGGCGGCGCGCAAGCTGTTTTCGGTGGCCGGAGCCTTCATCCGCTCGGAGGGCGACCACATCGCCGGCCCGTGGTCGATTGCCGATGTGGATCTGGCGCTGATGCTCAACCGCCTGGTGCTCAACGGCGACGCCGTGCCTGCGCTGCTGGCCGCCTATGCGCGCCGGCAGTGGCAGCACCCCGCCGTCCAGCAGTGGCTGGCCCTGCCCCGCCCGCCGCTGGCAGGCTGAGCCCCCCGGGATATTGGCAGGCCATGGACAGTCTTCTCTACATGGGCGTGCGGATCACGCCAGCATCACTGCCCAGCGATGTCACGCCCGGCGCCTGGCTGCCGCGCGCCACGCTGCTGGAGGTGGCCAGCGGCAAGGCCCTGGGAGCAGTCACCGAAGACCAGGGCTGCGACACGCGGCAGGAGGCCGATGTCCGCGCACTGCGGCTGGGCAAGCGCCATGTGATGAAGGTACTGCACCAGGGATAAAGCGCCGGGGCGAAGGCCGCAGGCCCGCCCCTGTCAATCCATTTTCACGGCCACCAGCTTCCATCCCATCAGGCCTTCGCGCCTGAAGACGAAGCCGCCCGGCTCGCCGCGCGGGTGCACGAAGACCTTGGACCAGCCCTGGTACTCCACGGAGTAGTCCTTGCGCGGCGGCCCGCCCTGGGTGTCCACGCCCACGCCTGCGGCGGCCACGTCCGTGGGTTTGCCGGGCTTGCCTTTTTCCAGCATGAGCATGACGCCGTCGGGCGAGACCAGCGCCTCGGTGAACTGGCTGACCAGGCCCTGGGCCAGTTGCTGGCCAAAGCCGGCCAGGGGGTTGGAGGCGCTGTCGCCCGAGCCGCCCATCTGGGATTGCAGCCTGGCCATCATCTGGCCCTTGATGCTTTCGCGCAGCGCAGGGAAGTCCACGTAGCCGGACAGGGCCTGGGCGTCGCGACGCTCCACGGCCTTGCCGATCTGGTGCAGGACGATATAGGGCGATGCATAGAGCAGGCCGGCCGCAGCCACGCAGAGGGCGGCCAGCGCACCGGCCAGTGTTTTGGGTTTCATGGATCTCTTTCGTGAAAGCGTGCCAGCGGCCACGCGCAAACGCGGATTCTAGGCGGGCCCGTCCGGCGCGCGGCGCCGGCCAGGGACGGCCTCGGGCACAGGCCGTCTCTTCCTGCCGCAGCAATGGGCAGAGAACCCCTATCAGGCCAGGGCGAATACCTGAAAAGCTGGTATTGCCTGCTCCATCCGATTCATACTATAGTTTGTAACAAATAGTTTACAAACCAATACAACAT
This sequence comes from Delftia sp. 11MD, assembly GCF_050907895.1. Classification (NCBI taxonomy): domain Bacteria; kingdom Pseudomonadati; phylum Pseudomonadota; class Betaproteobacteria; order Burkholderiales; family Comamonadaceae; genus Delftia; species Delftia sp. 11MD. Next base: position 5,477,761 of record NZ_CP194333.1, read on the forward strand.
GGATCGCCATTGGCCACGCAGGCCATCGGCAAGCCAGCATCGCCGTTTCCGGATGCCTGTGAGCCTTTGTGCAGACCGGGCATTTACCGTGAATGAAATCTCATTTTCACGACCGAGTTCTTTTTGCGAGAGATGTGGGCCATCACGGGGCGGCCTGACAACGCGAGTACCCACCAACCATCCGCAATGCATGCAAAGGACGCAGTATGAATAATTTCAAGTTATCGACTCGCCTGACCGCCTTGATTGGTTTTCTCTCACTGCTCATGATCGTGATCGGCGCTTTCGGGCTTTATGGAATCAGCGAGTCCAACCGCCGATTCAAGGTGGTCTATGAAGAGCGCCTGGTCGCACTGGGCGATCTGCTGGAAGTGCAGCGCCTGCTGCTGCGCAACCGCAATGCGGTCTCGGGCGCCATTGCCGTGCACCTGCCCGAATACACGCAGCAAAAGCAGCAGGAGATACAGACCAACATCAACGACGTGAACAAGGCCTGGGCCTCGTTCCGCCAGACCCGGATGACAGAGGAAGAGGCGCAGCTGGCCGACCGCTTCGAGGCCGTGCGCGCGCTGTTCCTGCAAGGCTTTCTGAAGCCGGCCCAGCAGGCGCTGCTGTCCGGTGACCTGGAGCTGGCCCGGCAGCTGCTGATCGACAAGGACGAGGCGCTGTACGCGCCGCTGCGTGATGTGATCGTGCAGCTGACCGCGCTGCAGACCCGCGTCGCCAAGGAGGAATACGAGGCCGCGCAATCGCTGTACCAGGTGATTTTTGCGGTGGCCGTGGGCTCCATCATCGGGGGCGTGCTGCTGGGAGTGCTGCTGGGCTGGTCCATCATCCGCAACATGGCGCGGTCGCTGCGACAGGCCATCCATACGGCCGATGCCGTGGCGGCAGGCGATTTGACACGGCACATCGATGTGCGCGGCAAGGACGAGGTGTCCATGCTGCTGCGCGCGCTGCAGACCATGCAGGAGGGGCTGCGCGGCGTGGTGCGCCAGGTGCACCAGGGATCGGTCAGCGTGGCGGCGGCCAGCGGGCAGATCGCGCAGGCCAACCAGGACCTGTCCTCGCGCACCGAAAGCCAGGCCAGCGCGCTGCAGCAGACGGCAGCCTCCATGGAGCAGCTCAGCTCCACCGTGCGCCAGAACGCCGACAACGCACAGATGGCCAACCAGCTGGCCCTGGGCGCCTCCACCGTGGCCGAGCAGGGCGGCGAAGTCGTGCGGCAGGTGGTCGATACCATGCGCGGCATCAGCGAATCGAGCCGGCAGATCGCCGACATCATCAACGTGATCGATGGCATTGCCTTCCAGACCAACATCCTGGCGCTGAACGCGGCCGTGGAAGCGGCACGCGCCGGCGAACAGGGCCGGGGCTTTGCCGTGGTGGCCACCGAGGTGCGCGGCCTGGCCAGCCGCAGTGCCGAGGCCGCCAAGCAGATCAAGCAGCTCATCACCGACAGCACCAGCCGCGTGCACAACGGCAGCGCGCTGGCCGACCAGGCCGGCACGACCATGGCCGAGGTGGTGGACGCCATACGCCGCGTGACGGATCTGATGGGCGAGATCAGCGCCGCCAGTTCCGAGCAAAGCTCGGGCGTGGCCCAGATCGGCCAGGCGGTCACGCAGATGGACCAGGCCACCCAGCAGAACTCGGCGCTGGTGGAGGAGATGGCCGCCGCGGCCTCCAGCCTGCGCGGCCAGGCCGGCGACCTGGTTCGCACGGTGGGCGCCTTCAAGCTGGAGGCGGCAAGCGGCCATCAGCATGCCGCCGTGGAGCTGCAGCGCAGGCAGCCCATGCTGGCAGCAGGCTGAGACGGAAAGAAACAAGAAAGAGCGCGCGCGAGAAGCCGCCAGACAGGCCAGAGCAAGGCAGCAACAGGCCCTGGCCGCCGGGCCAGTGCCTGCGGCTGGCTCAATGCAGCGCGGTGCCCCTGGCGCCGCGGCTGCGCGCCATCTTGACGCGGTACATGGCCGCATCGGCCTTTTGCAGCGCGTCGTCGGCGTCAATGGAGTCCGGCCGCAGGCAGACCACGCCCACGCTGGCGCCGCCGTAGTCCAGCGTCTTGCCATCGGGCAGCTCGACCTTCATGACCGAGGCCTCCGACAGGCGCTGCTGCAGGTCGCGCGATACGGCGTCGGCCTCGCTGCCGAACAGCGGGCCCACGCCGATGAAGACGAACTCGTCACCGCCGAAGCGCGCCAGCATGTCGGCGCTGCGCAGATGGGAGGACAGGCGCTCTCCCATGGCGCGCAGCAGTGCGTCGCCGGCCTCGTGGCCGTGCTCGTCGTTCACGTTCTTGAAGCGGTCCAGGTCGATGAAGCCCACCACCACGCATTCCTGGCTGCGTGCGCAGCGCGCAATCAGCCGGCCCAGCTCGTCGGTGAGGCAGCGCCGGTTGGGCAGGCCGGTCAGCGGGTCCAGCAAGGCCAGTGCCGCCAGCTCCTGGTTGGCCTTGCTCAAGCTGGTGATGAGCTGCTCGCGCTCCACGCGCTCGGCGATGAGGTTGGCGAACAGGCGCAGCAGGCCCTGGGCCTCGGTGCTCAACGCCTGGGAGGTCTTGCTGGCCGCGCACAGCGTGCCGTAGAGCTGGCCGTCGGAAAAGCGTACCGGGGCGCTGGCGTAGGTGCGAATGCCCAGTTCACGCGCGGCCTCGGAGTCGCCCCAGCAGGCACCGACATCGGGCGTGTACATGCGGCCTTCGTCCAGGGCGCGCTTGCACAGCGTGTCGCCCCAGGGGACGACCAGGCCTTCGGGAATCTGCATCTCGCTCGCGTTGCGCGCGTACAGCACGCGCTGCTGGCCCTGTTCTTCGTTGATGGTGGTGAGATAGGTGGACTCCAGATGCGTACTCTCTTCGAGCATTTGCAGCAGGGGCCGCGTCAACTCTTCCAGAGAATGCGCCTGGGTCACGGACTGGGACAGGCGCTGGACAAGGGACTCCATGAAATACCTCTCGAAATGACGACGGAAGCAGACTGCCCGCGCGCCTGATGAGGGAATGGGAAGGCAGGCGGGCCGGCACCAATTTGGGGATTGTGACCCGGCCAGACGCAGGCGGGAAGCATCCCGGCCGCGCTGCAGGCCGACAAGCCTGCGCGCCACGCGCCGCTGTCAGCAGGCCGACACAGGCGGCCATATCACCTGCACGCGCAGGCCGCCCAGCGTGGGCGAGCGGTCGAGCAGCAGGCGTGCTCCATGCCGCTGGGCAATGGTCTGCACGATGGCCAGGCCCAGTCCGCTGCCCTGCGCCTGCTGGCCCGCAGAAGCCGCTGAAGGCCCGCGCACAAAGCGCCGCAGCACCAGTTCGCGCTCGCTTTCGGCAATGCCGGGGCCCGAGTCCTCGACCACCAGCGCGCGGCCCTGGGCATCGCTGCGCCAGCCCACATCGACGCGGCCGCCTTGCGGCACGTACTTGATGGCGTTGTCCAGCAGGTTGCGCACCAGCATCTGCAAGGCCTGTGCGTCGCCCGCCACGGCAAAGGACTGCCGCAGATGCGGGGACTCGCTCAGGCCCATGTCCAGGCCGTGCTGCTGGGCCGCCACGGCCTGGTCCGCCAGGGCCTGCTCCACCACCTCGCGCAGGTCCACGTCGGCAGGTGCGGCCGTGGCAGCGCCGTGCTGCCCCTGCATGCCTTGCGGGCCTGGGGCCGTGCCTTGTACCGTGCCTTGGGCTTCCTGCCGCGCCAATGTCAACAATTGTTCGACGAGCCGTGTGGCCCGGTCTATGCCGGCCGAAAGACGCTGCACGGCCTCGTCATGCGCGGCCGCATCGGGCGCGCGCTGCAAGGCCACCAGTTGCAGCTTGAGCGCGGCCAGCGGCGAGCGCAGCTCGTGCGCGGCGTCGGCCACGAAGTGCTGCTGCGCCTCGAAGGCCTGGCCCACGCGCTGCAGCAGCGCGTTGAGCTCGGCCACCAGGGGCCGCACCTCGTCGGGCAGGCCCTCGGCCGGCACGGGGGCCAGGTCCTGCGGGCGGCGCGCGGCCAACTCGCGGCGCACGCGCTGCACGGGCGCCAGCGAACTGCGCACCACCCACCACACGGCCAGCGCCAGCACGGGCGCCAGCAAGGCGATGGGCAGCAGGCTTTGCCAGGCGGCATCGCGCGCCAGCGTGCGGCGCACGCGCATGTCCTGCGCCACCTGGATCACCTGCGAGCGCGTCTGCAGCGAGAACACGCGGTAGACGGTGCCGCGCGCGGGCACATCGGCAAAGCCCAGCACGGCCATCTGCGGCAATGCCGCACCCAGCGCGGACTCGAAAATGCGCAGGCCCTCGTTGGTCCAGACCTGGACGATGAATTCGTGGTTCTCATCCTCGGGCGGCGTGCCCTGGGGCCTGCCGCGCGCATCCACCGGCAGGCCGGCGCGCAGCGCAAAGGCGGTCTGCTGCATCTGGTAGTCGAACAGGGTGTCGGTCTGCAGCAGCGCGTTGCGGTAGGCCAGCAGGCCCTGCAGCAGCGCCGTGAGCACGATGGCCGCCCCCAGGAACAGGAGCAGCCGCGTGCCCAGTGCGCCGGGCAGGCGGCCGCGCAGCCGGGCGATGACAGAGGAAGCCGGCGCCGTCATGGCTTGGGCACCATGTAGCCCACGCCGCGCACATTGAGGATCAGCCCCGCGCCCAGCTTCTTGCGCAGGCCGTGGATGTAGACCTCGATGGCGTTGCTGCTAACCTCGTCGCCCCAGCCGTAGAGCTTGTCCTCGATCTGCTGGCGCGACAGCGTGCTGCCCGGGCGCGCCAGCAGCGTCTCCAGCACCGCCCATTCGCGGCCCGAGAGCACCACGTCGCGCCCCTCAACACTGGCCTCGCGCGTGGCGGGATTGAGCCGCACGCCTTCGCGCTCGTACAGCGGATCCATTGCGCCCGACGCCCGGCGCGCCAGCGCACGCAGCCGCGCGAGCAGCTCGTCCAGGTCATAGGGTTTGACCACGTAGTCGTCGGCCCCCGCATCCAGCCCGGCAATGCGGTCGCGCACGGCATCGCGCGCCGTGGCCACCAGCACCGGCGTGCGGTCGCGGCGCCCGCGCAGGCGGCGCAGCACCTGCAAACCGTCCTGCCCCGGCAGGCCCAGATCCAGCAGCACCATGTCATAGCCATGGCCGCCACCCGGGCCGGGGCACAGGGCCGCATCGGCCTGCAGGCCGTCACGGACCCAGTCCACCGCATGGCCCTCGCCGCGCAGCAGGGTCTGCACGGCCTCGCCGATCATGGCGTCATCTTCGACAAGCAGTAAGCGCATGGCAGAAGAATAGCTCCCTGGACGGCTGGCTCAGTTCTGAGGCACATGCCGCCCGAAACTGGCGCGCTCAAACGTCGGGGACAGCGAGCAAGGGCCTAAGCCGGCCGCGCCGCCCCGCCGCGAGGCTGTCGTCCCCCTCCTTCGCGAAGCGATTAGAGAGGGGGAAGGCGCGCAGCGACTCAGGGGGTGAGCGGCGGTCACACCGCCGCTTCAATCTTCGGCATGGCCATGCGGGCCTTGGTCAGCGCCATGCCCAGGTTGGCCGTGCGCCGGCAGACGAAGACGGCCACGTAGTCGGGCATGAGCTTGCCGCGCAGGAAGACGTGGATGAGGTTGTCGCTGTTGACGATGAGTTCCTGGAAGTAGTGGTGGCCGTCGTCCTTGAGGCCGCGCGACTTCTTGAACAGGCTCTCGATCATCGAGACGTTGGGGCCGTTGAACAGGTCGGCCGTGGCAGCGGCCACGAGATCGATGACTTCGCGCGGATGCGAGTCCACCGTGCGGATGGCCAGCAGCATGCCGGAGGCGGCATCCACATAGCCGATGGCCAGACATTCGGGCACCGAACCGGCCACCTCGCTCAAAACGTTATCCAGGCTCATTGCAGCTTTCCTTTTTTGTGAATGGATGTGATCGGTCAGCCCATCTTCAGCAGCAGTGCCACTTCGTACGCATACAGCAGGTCCTCCTGGGCCTGGGACTGCACGTACTGGGCATCGATGAGGCGCACGCGGCGCAGCGCCTCGTCGGCGGTGAGGCCCTCGCGCACCAGCCATGCGGCCAGCACCGTGCCCGTGCGGCCCAGACCGGCCAGGCAGTGCACGGCCAGCACCTCGCCCGCGCGCAGCATGGCCGACATGCGCGCCAGCAGCATCTGGATCTGGGCCACCGACGGTGATTCGTGGTCCCGCACCGGCAGGTGCAGGTTGCGCAGGCCATGGCGCTGCAGCGGCTCCTGCGGCAGGTCGTTTTCGGTCAGCGTGATCAGCACGGTGACGCCGCAGCCGCGCAGGGCCTTCAGGTCGAAGTCCATGGACTGCACCACGCCCGGTTGCGGCGCGCCCGCCAGCCGGCCCGGCACCAGCCAGGCAAAGCCGCTGGGGCCACGGCTGGCCGGCACGGCCTGCGGGTCGGCCACCAGCGGCTGCCAGTCCACCAGCACGGAGGGATTGACGGCGCGCGGCCGGGCCGCGGCAGCGGGTGCCGGTGCGGGCGCGGGTGCTGGTACCGGCGCAGGCACGGGTGCAGGCACGGGTGCAGGCGCGGGCGCAGATGCAGGTACAGGCATGGGTTCGGATGCAGGCTCGGCGGCCACTGCATCCGACAGGAATTCGGAGATCGCGGCCACGGCCGCTGCAGGCAGCGGAGGAGGCAGGGGCACGCCCTCCTCCAGGTCTTCGGCCCGCGCATCGGGAGAGGCCACGGCACAGCTGCCGGTGCGCAGGAACTGCTGGCCCGCCAGCGACAGCGGCGCACGCTGGAAGGCTTCCATGGATTGCGCCTCGGCAATGCGGCCGCCGGCCAGCAGCAGCATGTCCTGCGCCACGGCCTGTGCGTGCTGCTGGTGGTGCGTGCTCATCAGCACGGCCGTGCGCTGGGCCACCTGGCGCAGCAGCTCCAGCAGCACGAAGGCCTCGTAGCCCTCAAGCTCTGCCGTGGGCTCGTCCACCATCAGCAGGGCCGGCTCGGCCAGCGCCTCGCGCAGGATGGCCACGGCACGCTGCTGCACGGGGGACAGCTGCAGCGCCGGCTGGTCGAACATCAGCGCAAGCTCGGGAAAGCCGAAGGCCTGCACCTGCGCGCGGCACCAGTCGCGCAGCGCATGCGGCACGAGCTTGAGGCGGGGCCGGGCCAGCTCGACGATGGCGTCGAAGGTGCTGGCCATCATCAGCCGGGCCTGCTGCTGCACCAGGCGCGGCGCCTGCATGGCGCCGGTCCACTCCTGGCCCGCGTAGCGCACGCTGCCCCAGCGGCGAAAGCGCGGATTGGCGGCATTGAGATCGGCCAGCGTGCGCAGCAGCGTGGACTTGCCCGAGCCGCTGGGGCCCAGCAGGGCCGTGATGCCGTGGGTGGGCAGCGTGAAGTCCACCTCAGCCAGGATGACGCGCGCGCCGAACGATGCGCCCAAACCCGCCGCCTGCAAGCTGTAGTCCTGCTTCAAAGCATGCCCTTCCTGTTTTGCCATGGGCCCTTGCGGGCGCTTCTTCCTGAAACCAGAACGGTGCACGCCCGCCTGGATGGGCCGGCAGTCTAAGCGTATTCGCTCTATCTCAAATCGTCACAATTTGAAACACCGCTAACGCAAAAGGACGCGAATTCACAGAATACAACCATCACATTGCCGCACGAATGCAGGAATAGCCAGCCACTGGCCGGTTGAATTCCCCATGCAATAAGCCCCGGCACATTCGTGCCGGGGCTGTGCGATCAATTCAGTGTGCAGGTGCTTTTCAGTCCCTTACCTCCTTTCGCTTACCCGAGACGTACGGGAACAAATATCCTGTTGCCATCGCGCCAAATCAGCACGGCCACGGTCTTGCCGGCCTTGGCCATGGCGGCGCGCACGGCCTCGATATCACCGGCAGGCGAGCCGTTGATGGACAGCAGCACATCGCCCTGCGTGATGCCGGCCTCGGCCGCCGGGCCTGCGGCGTCGGCAACGACCAGGCCGTCCTTCACGCCGATCTGCTGCTTTTCCTCGGGCTGCAGCGGGCGCAGGGCCAGGCCCAGCTTGCCCTTGCCGGCGTCGGGCTTGTCCTTGGCCACCTTGGCGGCCTTGTCGCTGGCATCGCCCAGCACGGCGCTGAGCGTGCGGGCCTCGCCGTTGCGCCATATCTCCAGCGTGACCTTCTGGCCCGGCAGCGCCTGGCCCACAAAGGCCGGCAGATCACCCGAGCCCACGATGGGCTGGCCATCGATCTTGCGCACCACGTCGCCGGGCTCCAGTCCCGCCTTGGCGGCAGGGCCGTTCTTGTCCACGCTGGACACCAGGGCGCCTTCGGGACGGTCGAGCTTGAAGGAATCGGCAAAGGCCTGGTTCACCTCCTGCACGGCCACGCCCAGCCGCGCATGCTGCACCTTGCCCGTGGCCACGATCTGCTGCTGCACGCGCGTGGCCACCTCGATGGGAATGGCGAAGGACACGCCCTGGTAGCCGCCCGAACGCGAGTAGATCTGGCTGTTGATGCCCACCACCTCGCCGCGCGCATTGAACAGCGGGCCGCCCGAGTTGCCGGGGTTGATGGCCACGTCGGTCTGCAGGAAAGGCACGAAGCTGTCGTCCGGCAGGGTGCGGCCCTTGGCGCTGACCACGCCGGCCGTCACGCTGCTCTCGAAGCCGAAGGGCGAGCCGATGGCCAGCACCCAGTCGCCCACGCGCAGATCGGCCGTCTTGCCCAGCGACACCGTGGGCAGGTTCTTCGCCTCGATGCGCAGCACGGCCACGTCGGTCTTGGGATCGGCGCCCAGCACCTTGGCGCTGAACTCGCGCCGGTCGGTCAGCTTGACGGTCACTTCCTTGGCGCCGCGCACCACGTGGGCGTTGGTCAGGATCAGGCCGTCGCTGGAGACGATGAAGCCCGAGCCTTCGCCGCGCGTGGGCACATCGCGCTGGGGCTGGCCCTGGCCCATGCCCGGCATGCCGGGCACGCCGAAGCGGCGGAAGAATTCAAAGAACGGATCGTTGGGGTCCATGCCCGGCACGCCCTGCTGCCCCTGGCGCGCTGCGGCCTCGTCGCCGTCCTCGCCCATGGCACGCGAGCTGCCGACCACGCTGATGTTGACCACGGCCGCGCCATTGCGCGCCGTGATGTCGGCAAAGTTGGGCGCCGCCACGGCGCCGGCGGGAGAAGCAGGAGAAGCGGCAGAAGCAGGCTGTGCCGCAGGCGCAAACAGCGACGTGGCGGCACGCGCATCGCCATGCACCACACCAACCAGACCGGCGCCCGTGGCGCCCAGGGCGCCGATGGCACCTGCGGCCACCAGGGCCAGCACCAGACGGCGGGGAGTCGACAGAATCTTGTTCATGGCAGACCTTTCCTCAAAAGCAGCGTTCCTTGCTGCGTTGGGGAGAAGTCTGAAGGGGCAGACTTAGGCGAGGCTTAGAGGCCTCGCCGTGCATCTCAGATCAGCGCCAGCACCTTCTCCGGCGGGCGGCACAGCGCCGCGCCCTTGGGCGTGACGACGATGGGGCGGTTGAGCAGCACCGGGTGCTCGGCCACGGCGGCGAGCAACTGCGCATCGCTGGCCAATGCATCGCCCAGGCCCAGCTCGGCGAAGACGGCTTCCTTGCTGCGCAGCAGCTCGCGCACGGGCATGCCCAGCTGCCGGACCAGCGCCTGCAGTTGCTCAGCGTCCAGGGGCTGGGCGATGTAGTCGACGATGGTCGGCTCTATGCCGTTGTCGCGCAGCAGGGCCAGCGCGCCGCGCGAGTTGCTGCAGCGGTTGTTGTGGTAGATGGTGATGTCTGTGCGGGGGGCGGTGGTGTTCATGGGCCGCAGTGTAGGCCCATGAAAATGCGTCTCAGGCCACGGCTTCCTCGGGATGGGCATCGACCTCGCGGCCGGGCAGCAGCAGGTTCAGCCCCACCGCGACCAGGGCGCCGACGGTAATGCCCGAGCCGAAGACTTCGCGCACGAAGGCAGGCATGCGGGCCAGCAGGTCCGGGCGCACCGTGACCGCCAGGCCGCAGCCCAGCGAGACCGCGATGATCAGGCTGGCGCGCCGCGAGTGCTCGGCGCCGCTGAGCATGCGGATGCCGGCAGAAATGATCATGGCAAACATCATCAGCCCCGCGCCGCCGAGCACGGGCTGCGGAATCGTCACCACCAGTGCGCCCAGCACAGGAAAGAGGCCGGCCAGCAGCAGCATGACGCCCGTCAGCATGACCACATGGCGGCTGGCCACGCCGGTCAGCGAGACCACGCCCACGTTCTGGGCGAAGGTGGACAGCGGAGGGCTGGACATCACGGCGGCAAAGGCCGAGCCCACGCCGTCGCACAGCATGCCGCTGGACAGGCGCTTGCCGTCGATGCGCGTCTGCGTGGCTGCGCCCAGGGCCATGAAGGTGCCCGTGGTCTCGACGATGGTCACCAGAAAGGCGATGGACATGGCGACGATGCCGGCCACCGGGAACGTCATGCCGAAGGTCAGCGGCTGCGGGATGGCGAAGACCGCAGCCTCGCTCACCTGGGTGAAGTCGATCAGGCCCAGCGCCAGGCACAGCACATAGCCGCAGGCGATGCCCAGCACCACGGCCGAGGCAGAGACGATGCCCCTGCCCCACTGCACGAAGCCGATCACCAGCACCAGCACGAAGCCGGCGATGGCCAGATGGCCGATCGCGCCGTAGTCGCTGCGACCCACGCCGCCCGCAGCCCAGTCCACCGCGACGGGGGTCAGCGACAGGCCGATCATGGTCACGACCACGCTGGTCACGGTGTGCGGAAAGAAGCGGCGGATCACGGGCATGAAGTAGCTGCCCACGATCATCACCAGCGACCCTACCAGCGAGGAGCCCAGGATGCCGGCCACACCATGCTCCAGCCCCACGCTGATGCCCGCGCCCACGAAGGCGAAGCTGGTGCCCATGACGCAGGGCAGCCGTATGCCCACGGGCCCCACCCCTCTGCACTGGACGATGGTGACCACGCCCGAGCCCAGCAGCGCTGCATTCACCAGCGCCACGATCTGGTCGGCCGGCAGCTTGAGCGCCCCGCCGAAGACCAGGGGCACGGCGATGATGCCGCCCAGCGCCGCCAGCAGGTGCTGCAGCGACAGAAGGACCGTGGTGATGAGCATTGGCGGTCGGTCTTCCACCTTGTAAAGCAGTTGTTCCATTGTCTTGTCTCCTTGTGTCCTGGCCGTTGGCCTCTTCAGAGGCGCTTGTATGTATGTCGGGGCAGTGGTGCCGGAAAAGGGTGGGGGTCCTGAAAGTGCTGTCCGGGTCTTCGAGCCTCCTGGAGATGCTTCGGGGGAATGGCGCAGCGCGGCAGGTCGGCACCCGCGATGGCCTGGGTGCTGGCCTGCCGCGCTGCAGGGAGAAATTAGCGGCCTGCTGCGCGCTCGAACAGCGTGCGGGCCAGCTCGCGGTGGCGGGTCAGCACGCGCGGCAGGTCGGCGGTGAGCAGCAGCCCGTCGCGGACCACGACACGGCCGTTGATGACGCTGGTGGACACGTCGGTGGGCGTGCAGAACACCAGCGCGGCCACGGGGTCATGGCCTGCGCCCGCGTAGCCCACGCCCGCCATGTCGAAGGCCACGAAGTCGGCCGACATGCCCGGCGCCAGCGCGCCGATGTCGTCGCGCCCCAGCACGCGCGCGCCGCCCAGCGTGGCGATCTCCAGCGCCTCGCGCGCGCCCATGGCGGCAGGGCCGTGGCCCACGCGCTGCAGCAGCAGGGCCTGGCGCGCCTCGCCCAGCATGTGGGCGCCGTCGTTGGAGGCGCTGCCGTCCACGCCCAGGCCCACGGGCACGCCCGCATCGCGCATGGTGCGCACGGGTGCGATGCCCGAGGCCAGGCGCATGTTGGAGCACGGGCAATGCGCCACGCCCGTGCCCGTGCGCGCGAACAGCGCAATGCCCTCGGCATCGAGCTTGACGCAGTGGGCATGCCAGACATCGGGGCCGACCCAGCCCAGGCTTTCGGCGTACTGCGCGGGGGTGAGGCCGAATTTCTCGCGAGAGAAGGCGACGTCGTTGTCGTTCTCGGCCAGGTGGGTGTGCAGCGACACGCCATGCGCACGCGCCAGCACGGCGGACTCGCGCATCAGCTCGCGCGTCACCGAGAACGGCGAGCATGGCGCCAGCACCACGCGCAGCATGGAGTGGCGTGCGCTGTCGTGGTACTGCTGGATCAGGCGCAGGCTGTCGCGCAGGATGGCTTCCTCTTCCTCCACCACCGCGTCGGGCGGCAGGCCGCCCTTGCTGCGGCCCAGGCTCATGGAGCCGCGCGCCGCATGAAAGCGCATGCCCATCTGCTGCGCCGCGGCGATGGAGTCGTCCAGCCGAGCGCCATTCGGATACAGGTACAGGTGGTCGCTGGTGGTGGTGCAGCCCGACAGCATCAGCTCGGCCATGGCGGTCTGGGTGGAGACGTGGATCATCTCCGGCGTGAGGTGCGACCACAGCATGTACAGGTTGGTGAGCCACGAGAACAGCTCCGCATCCTGCGCGGCCGGCACGGCGCGCGTGAGGCTCTGGTACATGTGGTGGTGCGTGTTGACCAGGCCCGGCATCACCACGCGGCCGCGCATGTCCAGCACCTGGGCCGTGCCGTCGTCCACCATGCGGCGGTACTGCGGCGGCAGATCGGCCGTGGCGCCCACCCATTGCACGGCCGGGCCGTCGGCCACCAGGGCGCCGTCGCGGATCTCGCGGCGCTGCGCATCCATGGTGACGAGTACATCGGCGTTCAGTGCGATCAAGGTCATGGCGTTCTCTTCTTCGAAATGGAAAAGCCGCCAGTCTAGGAAGGACAAGCCATTGCCGATAGCGCTGAATTTCGCCCGATGTGTCCACAAAAAGTGGACAAGCGCCTAAGACTCACCGCCCCCCGGCAAACAGCCTTGCCAGCGCCTGGCCGATGGACTGGGCCATCAGCTCGCCCGCCGCGCTCAACTGCCCCCTGGCCCGGCCGGTCAGCACCAGCGTCTGCCGCCGCAGATGCGCATCGCGCAAAGGCACGAAGACCAGGGCATTGCGGCTGCGCTCCTCCATCACGTCCAGCGGATTGAGCAGGGCAATGCCCTCGCCCAGCATGACCAGGCGCTGGATCAGCGCCATGGAGGTGGACTCGGCCACGGGCGTGACCTCGATGGCGTTGCGCGCAAAGGCTTCGTCCAGCAGGCTGCGGATGGACAGCGGCGGCGCGGGCAGGATGAGCGGATGGCCTATGCACTCGCTGAGCAGCACGGACGATTGGCGCGCCAGCGCATGCCGGGGCGGCACGATGGCGCCGATCTGCCATTCGCTGATGGCCAGCGCGCGCAGCGCGGGGCGTTCGGACAGGTCGTAGGCCAGGCCCAGGTCGGCGTCGCCGCCTTCCACGGCGGCCGCGATGTCGCTCAGGGGCAGGTCGATGATGCGCACCACGATGCCCGGGTGGCGCTGGCGGAATTCATGCACCAGCGAGGGCAGCAGCGAGCCGGCCAGCCCCGTGGTCGCGGCCACGGTGATCTCGCCGCTGCGCGCGCCCTGCAGTTCGGCAATGCGCTCGCGCAGCGCCGCATGCTCGCGCAGCGTGGCGCGCACATGGGCCAGCACCATCTCGCCCGTCGGGGTAAGGCGCAGACGCTTGTGAATGCGCTCGAACAGGGGCGTGCCCAGCTCGGCCTCCAGGTCGAGGATCTGGCGGTTGACGGCCGTGGGGGCCACGTGCAGATGTTCGGCCGCCTTGCGGATGGAACCGCGGCGGACTACTTCGTCGAGATAGCGCAGGACTCTGGCGTGCATGGCGCGAGCGTAGCGGGGTTTGCCGGGCCGCGCTTTGCAGCGCCCGGCGGCGCAGGCTCAGCGGGCCGTGCCCGGGCGCTCGGCGCGCAGCGTGCGGCTGAGCATGATCACGGGGATCAGGCCCACCAGCACCAGGGCCAGCGACGGCAGGGCGGCCTCGCCCAGGCGTTCGTCGCGCGCGAGCTGGTAGGCCACGACGGCCAGGGTGTCGCTGTTGAAGGGGCGCAGCACCATGGTGGCGGGCAGCTCCTTCATCACATCGACGAAGACCAGCAGCGCCGCCGCTGCCGTGGAGCGCCTGAGCAGCGGCCAGTGCACGCGCGACAGCACGCCCCAGGCGCCCGTGCCCAGCATGCGGGCCGAGTCGTCCAGGCTGGGCGCGATGCGCGCATAGCCGCTTTGCATGGACTGCAGGGCCACGGCGCAAAAGCGCACCAGGTAGGCCCAGACAATGCCCACGGCGGTGGCCGTGACCAGGCCGGCAAAACCCCATTCGGGCCGCACCTGCTGCACCCAGCCCACGGGCAGCAGCAGGCCGACGACGACCACGGCGCCCGGCACCGCATAGCCCAGGCTGGCCAGTTGCACCACGCCGCGCGTGACGGCCGACTCCTTGTGGCGGCGCACGGCAAACGCCAGGGCCACGGCGATGATGACGGCCAGCACCGAGGTGATGGCGCCCAGGCGCACGCTGTTGAGCGCCCAGTCGAGGAAGCGGTCCCAGGGCAGCACCGACCAGTCGGCCGCCAGCGGGCGCAGCATGAAGAACACGGGCGCCACAAAGCCCATGAGCACAGGCAGCAGGCACACCAGCCAGGCCAGCGCGCAGCGCCAGCCGCGCAGGCGCAGCGGCTGCGCCTCGGCCGAGCCGGCACGGCCCGCGCCGCCGGTGACGAAGCGCATGCGCCGCTGCGCGCGCAGCTCCAGCTGCAGCAGCAGCACCACCAGCACCAGCAGGAAGGTGGCCAGCTGCGCGGCGGCAATGCGGTTGTCCATGGACAGCCAGGCCTTGTAGATGCCCGTGGTGAAGGTCTGTATGCCGAAATAGCTGACCACGCCGAAGTCGGCCAGCGTCTCCATCACCACCAGGGCCACGCCAGCGGCCACGGCCGGGCGCGCCAGCGGCAGCGCCACCGACCAGATGCGCCGCGACAGCGGCGCACCCATCAGGCGCGCGGCCTCCATCAGGTGCGCGGCGCGTTCGCCCAGCGCGGTGCGCGCCAGCAGGTAGACATACGGGTAGAGCGAGAAGATGAAGACCCAGACCGCGCCGCCGAGGCTGCGCACCTCGGGCAGGAGCCGGCCTTCCAGGCCATAGGTGTCGCGCATCCAGGTCTGCAGCGGGCCGCTGAACTGCAGGAAGTCGGTATAGGCATAGGCCGTGACATAGGCCGGCATGGCCAGCGGCAGCAGCAGCAGCCATTCGAGCTGGCGCCGGCCGCGGAAGTCGAACAGCGTCACGGCCGCCGCCGTGCCCGTGCCCACGATGGCCGCGCCCAGCGCCACCAGCAGGCCCAGCCAGACCGTGGTCCACAGGTAGCCGGGCAGCACGGTGGCCGCCATCTCGCGCAGGATGGAGCCGGCCAGGGCATCGCCCTGCCCCAGAGGCAGCCAGGAGCCGAGCACGGCCAGCACGGGCAGCATCAGCACCAGGGCCAGCAGGAGCAGGGGAAGGGAGCGGAGTACGGACGACAGACGGCGCAAAGCGGAGGTCTCGGCTAGAGGATGAGGGGGAGGATCTGGCTGCCGGGCTATGGAACGGGCCGGGATCCGCGGCAGCCACCGGCCTGTGGGCCGAGGTGCCGCCGAGACCGGACGTGCCTGCGGGCTGCTGGAGTCGGCGGGCTCCGGGCATGCCCCTGGCCCGCCAATGCAAATGCGAATTCTATTCATTTGCGCGGTTCTACAATCGCCGCATGTTTTTGACCGTCTCCCAACTCGAGGTGCGCTACCCGGGCCGCGACAGGCCTGCCGTGCAGGGCGTCACGCTGAATCTGGCCGCTGGCGACATCGGCGTGCTCATCGGCCCCTCGGGCTGCGGCAAGACCACGCTGCTGCGTGCCGTGGCGGGCCTGGAGCCCGTGAGCGGCGGCGAGATCCGCATCGACGGCCAGCTCGTGGGCAGCGCGGATTTCTCGCTCCCACCCGAGCAGCGGCGCATCGGCATGGTGTTCCAGGACTATGCGCTGTTCCCCCATCTGAACGTGGGACGCAACGTGGCCTTCGGCATCCACCATCTGCCCAAGGCGCGCCAGGCCGAGCGCGTGGCCGAGGTGCTGGAGCTGGTGGGCCTGGCCGGCAGTGCAGGAAGGTTTCCGCACGAGCTGTCAGGCGGCCAGCAGCAGCGCGTGGCGCTGGCCCGCGCGCTGGCGCCCAGCCCGCAGCTGATGCTGCTGGACGAGCCGTTTTCCAACCTCGACGTGGACCTGCGCGAGCGCCTGGCGCATGAGGTGCGCGGCATCCTCAAGGCCGCAGGCGCCACGGCCCTGTTCGTCACGCACGACCAGCTGGAGGCATTTGCCATCGGCGACATGATCGGCGTGGTCCACCAGGGGCAGCTGCAGCAGTGGGACGACGCCTATTCGCTGTACCACCGTCCGGCCACGCGCTTCGTGGCGGACTTCATCGGCCACGGCGTCTTCGTGCCGGCCACGCTGGCGCCCAGCGGTGCCGGCGGCGTGGTGGCGCGCACGGCGCTGGGCGATCTGGTCGATCCGGCCACCTGCCCGCTGCCTGCGCAGTTCCCGGGCGGCGAATGCGATGTGCTGCTGCGCGCCGACGATGTGGTGCACGACGATGCCTCGCCCGTGCAGGCGCGCATCCTGCGCAAGGCGTTTCGCGGCTCGGAGTTCCTCTACACGCTGGAGCTGGCCAGCGGCCACAGCGTGCTGGCCCATGTGCCCAGCCACCACGACCATGCGGTGGGCGAGTGGGTGGGCATACGGCTGGACATGAATCACGTGGTCGCCTTCCCGCGAGAGAGACAGGGCACTGCGCAGACCGCAGCGGCCTGAGCAGGCGGCCGCCGCCGCGCCGTCCAGGCCTTTGTCATCCGACGGTCATGGGTGAAACCCAGAATCTGTCACATCTTGTGACAATTCAAGGCCACCCATGTTTGCTCTGGACCCCTCCTCCACGCAGCACGCTGCATCTGCTCCGACACCGGTTCCGGCGCTTGCCCCTGCGCCCGCCGCGCCACGCCTGCTGGCCCGCGCAGGCCAGCTCAGCCAGCCCACGGCGCCGATTCCCCCCGACACCAGCAACGAGGACGTGCATCGGCTGTTCAGCGAGCAGCCCCTGCTCGAAACCCTGGCCGTGGTGGCCGACGACCGGCCGCTGGGCCTGATCAACCGCCAGCGCTTCATGGAGCAGTACGCGCGGCCCTTTGCGCGCGACGTGTTCGGCCGCCGCAGCTGCCTGGTATTCACCGACACCGCGCCCATGGTGGTGGCGGCCGGCCTGCCCATCGACCAGCTGGTGCAGCAGGCGCTGGCCAGCGGCAGCCGTGTGCTCAAGGACGGCTTCATCACCGTCGAGGAAGGCCGCTATGCAGGCATAGGCACGGGCCACGCGCTGATGGCCGCCATGTCAGACATCGAGGCCGACAAGACGCGCCAGCTCATGGCCAGCATCGACTACGCCAGCCTGATCCAGCGCTCGCACCTGGTCGAGTCCGACCGCGTGCTGGCCAGCCAGCTGGCCGACCACGGCCTGCTGTGGGAGCCGCGCGACGTGGTGGGCGGCGATGCGTATTTCTTCCGTGCCACACCGCAGGGCCTGCTGGGCTGCATGTTCGACTGCACGGGCCACGGCGTGCCGGGCGCCTTCATGACGCTGATTGCGCTGTCCTTCCTCGAACAGGCCGTGGCGCCTGCAGGTATCGGCACCAGTACCGGCACCGGCGCCGCCATCGACCCCGGCGCCCTGCTGGGCCAGATGAACCGCTACATCAAGCGCGTGCTGCAGCAGCGCAGCCGCGACGCCCAGCCGGCCTGGGGCGCACCAGCGGCCCCCGCCGACGGCCTGCCTGCGGAGAAGACCTCCAGCGATGGCCTGGACGCCGCGCTGTTCCTGCAGTCGCCCTGCGGCACGCAACTGCGCTTTGCATCGGCCCGGCTGGACCTGCTGGTGGCGCCGCCCGGCGTACAGGAGGCGGCCCAGGTGCAGATCCATGCCGGCGACAAGCTGGGCATAGGCTATGCGACCACGCCCGACGACGCAGCCTGGAGCACGCAGGTGCTGGAGGTCGCGCCCGGCTCGCTGCTGATGGTGGCCACCGATGGCGTCATCGACCAGTTGGGTGGGCCGCGCCAGATCGCCCACGGCAGAAAGCGCCTGGCGCGCTTCCTGCACGAGCAGCAGGACCGCCCCGCCGCCCAGGCCTGCGCCGAGTTCCGGCAGGCCTTCGCCCAGTGGCAGGGCACGCAGCGCCGGCGCGACGATGTGTCTCTGCTGGTCTGGCGCAACCAGGCCCTGCAGCCCGCCACCTGCGTGCAAGGCCAGCCATGAGCCCGGCCGAATTCGCTCAGCTGCGCGCCCAGGCCGAGCACAACGGCCTGCTGCTGTACTACGCGGGCACCTTCAACCCCAATGTGATCCAGGCGGCGGCCGACACGCTCAAGAGCCGCCTGGCCAGCGAGGACGGATCGAGCAGCGCCAAGCGCAAGCTGTTTTCCACCTTCATCGAGATGGCGCAGAACGTGCTGCACTACGCAGCGCCCCTGCCTGCGGCCGACACCGGCCCCCGCCAGGCGCTCAGCGCGCCCGTGCCACAGGGCGCCATCGGCGTGGGCCGTATCGATGCGCAGACCTGTGCCCAAGAGGCAGGGCCCGATCAGGCGCCTGCCCGCTTCTGGATCGCCTGCAGCAACGCCGTGCGCAGCGAGCATGTGCCGCGCCTGGCCGCCAAGCTGGACGCCGTGCGCGCCATGAGCCACCCCGAGATCAAGGCCGCCTACAAGGCCCAGCTGCACAACACGGACCACGGCACCAGCGACGACATCAGCCGGGGCGCGGGCCTGGGCTGGCTGACCATTGCGCGCGATGCCTCGGCACCGCTGCAGTACCACATCGCCACGGGAGAGGACGCCGCCGAGACCGCGCCCCATGCCGTATTCCACGTCAAGGCGCTGATCTGAACGCCGGGCGTCCTTCAACGAACCGACCTGCCGCCATGCAAGCATTGAAATCCGAACGCACCTCCGTCACGCCCGAAGTGGTCTTCTCGCCGGCCGAGCAGCTTCTGCGCATCGAAGGCGAGTGCTATCCAGAAAACCCCCTGCCCTTCTTCAACCCCATCCTGTCCATGCTGGGCCGGTATTTCGAGGCCAGCCAGCCTCCTCGCTTCGTGGCCGAGATGAAGCTGCAGTACATCAACAGCGCCTCCACCATGGGCCTGCGCTCGCTGTTCGCGCTGCTGGACCAGGCCGGGCAAAAGGGCACGGACATCCGCGTGGTCTGGGCCTTTGACGAGGAGGACGACGCCATCGAGGAACTGGGCGCCGACCTGGTGGAGGACTTCGCCAACCTGGTGCTGGAGCGACAGCCCTACAGCAACTGAGGGCAGGCCTGCTCCGCCCTGGCCTTCAGGCCAGCGGCTTGCCCATGAGCACCGTGGTCAGGCCGCAGTCCCATTCCTCGTCGGGATAGGTGTCCAGCGTGGCATATCCCTGCGCCGTGTAAAAGCCCAGGGCCTGGGTGTTGAAGCTGTCGGTCTCCAGGCGCACCTGGGCGTGGCCGTCGGCGCGCATGGCCTGCTCCGCGTGGGCCAGCAGCGCACGGCCCACGCCGCGCCCCTGCCAGGCCGGCAGCACATGCAGGGCGCCGATGAAGTCATCCACGCGGTCCACGAAGCCTACCACCACGCCATCGCACTCGGCCACCCAGAACAGGTGGCCGCGCGACTGCACGTACTGCGCGGTGCGGCCCGAGGCGCGGAACCGCGCATCCTTGTCCGCCGTCAGTTGCGGCTTCCAGGTGCTGTCGTAGGTGGCCCAGAGCACGGCGTTCAGGGCCGGAAGGTCATCGGGCCGCGAGGGCCGAAGCGAGAAGGTGTCTGTCATGTCGCTGGCAAGGTTCAGGCCTGGCGCAGCCGGTCCACCTCGGCATGCAGGTCCTGGGCCCAGACGCGGCGGTCGCGGCCATCGGCCGTCTGCGGCTGGCCATAGTGGACGGCGGCGACCAGATCGTCGGCACACAGCGTGCGCCAGATGGAGCCCAGCAGGGTTTCATCGCCCTCGTAGCTGGGCGCGTGGCTGATCTGCCCGGTGGCGCCGTCGATGAAGCGCAGGCCCACGGGCAGCACGGGCGCACCGATCTGCACGGCCGCCTGCAGCAAATTGGCATGGAAGGGCAGCAGCTTGCGGCCATCGCCCGTCGTGCCTTCCGGGAAGATGGCCAGGATCTCGCGGCGCTGCAGGGATTCCTCCATGCTCTGCACCATGCGCCGCGCATCGCGGCGCGAGGTGCGCTCGATGTACAGCGTGCCCGCCGCCGTGGCCAGCGTGCCGATCAGCGGCCAGCCCTTGACGTCGGACTTGGAGATGAAGCGGCAATGCCGCGCCGCATGCAGCACGGGAATGTCGAGCCAGGAAATATGGTTGCTGACCATGAGCATGGGGCCCTGGCTCGGCGGCCCGCCCTGGATCTCCAGGCGCACGCCCGCATGGGCCAGCAACTGCAGGGCCCAGGCCTGCACATGGGCGTGCTGGCGCTCCTCGGGCAGCTGCGGAAAGCGCAGGGCCACGATCCACAGCCCCTTGCACACATGGCCGAACAGGCGCGCTGCGCGCAGCGTGGCGCGCCCTCCCCTGCGCAGACGGCTCATGTTCAGCGGCGTTCGTAAGCGATATGGCCGTCGACCAGCGTGCAGCGCACGCGGGCCGGCAGTTCGTAGCCGCCGAAGGGCGTGCTCTTGCCCTGGCTGGCCAGCTCCTGGGGCTTGACCGTCCAGGCCGCCTGCGGATCGACGATGCACAGGTCGGCCACGCCGCCCTCGGCCAGCCGGCCCAGCTGCCCCTGCAGCTCGCCCAGAGACGAGCCCAGCACCTGCACGGGCGATGCCGTGATGGCGGCCAGGGCACGGTTCAAAGGCACGCCACCGTCCTGCGACCACTTGACGGCCAGCGACAGCAGCAGCTCCACGCCCGTGGCGCCGGGCTCGGCCTCGGCAAAGGGCAGGACCTTGGCATCCTCATCGACGGGCGTGTGGTCGGAGACCAGGGCGTCGATGGTGCCATCGGCCAGCGCGGCAGACAGCGCATCGCGGTCGCGTTGCTGGCGCAGCGGCGGCGTGACGCGGGCGCTGCTGTCGAAGTAGCCGATATCGGTATCGGTCAGGTGCAGCGAGTTGATGGACACGTCGGCCGTGACCTGCAGGCCTTCGGCCTTGGCACGGCGCACCAGTTCCACGCCTGCGGCGCTGGACAGGCGGCACAGGTGCACGCGCGCCTGGGTGCCGCGCATCAGCTCGAAGATGGTGTGCAGGGCAATCGTCTCGGCCGCCACGGGCACGCCGGACAGGCCCATGCGCGTGGCCAGCGGGCCGCTGGCGGCCACGCCCTTGCCCAGGTACAGCTCCTGCGGGCGCAGCCACACGGTGTAGCCGTAGGTGGCCGCATACGCCAGGGCACGCTGCAGGGTCTGGGTGCTGGTCATGGGCACCTCGGCCTGGCCGAAGCCGATGCAGCCGGACTCGGTCAGCTCGGCCATTTCGGTCAGCACCTCGCCCTTGAGGCCCAGCGTCAGCGCGCCCAGCGGGAACAGGCGCGACTGGTGCAGCTTCTCGGCGCGGAACTTGAGCATCTCCACCAGGCCCTGCTCGTCGAGCACGGGATCGGTATCAGGCGGGCAGACCAGGCTGGTCACGCCACCGGCCACCGAGGCGGCCATCTCGGACTGCAGCATGCCTTCGTGCTCGTGGCCGGGCTCGCGCAGGCGCACGGCCAGATCGACCAGGCCCGGCAGCACCCAGCAGCCGGCCGCATCGATCTCGCGTTCTGCGGCAAATCCCTCGGGCGCCTTGCCGATGGCCAGCACCTTGCCGCCATCGATGGCCACGTCGGCCTGCTGGTCCAGGCCCCGTGCCGGGTCCATCACTCGGCCGTTGCGGATGAGTATCTTCATGGTTTGCTACCCCGTAGACCGCAGGCGGCGCATGGGCTGCGGCCTGCGGCGATCAAAAACATTTGCATTCACAAAAAGCGCCTGGACTCAGTCCAGGACACCGGGCATGGAAAAAGCATGGCCCATCTCAGGGACGCCGAGCAAAGGCCGCCCTGCAGCGAGGGCGTCGCCGGCTGCCCGTACGCCCCCCTCCCGCGTAGCGAGAGAGGGGGAAGCGACGCAGTCGCTCAGGGGGTGCTTCATTTCAAGCCTCGTTGCCGGCCACTATCGACATGACGGCCATGCGCACGGCGATGCCGAAGGACACCTGCGACAGGATCACGGCCTGCGGGCCATCGACCACTTCGGAGTCGATCTCCACGCCGCGGTTGATGGGTCCCGGGTGCATGACGATGGCGTCCGGCTTGGCCAGGCGCAGCTTCTCGGCCGTGAGGCCGAAGCTCTTGAAGTATTCCTGGCTGGACGGCAGCAGGGCGCCGCTCATGCGCTCGTTCTGCAGGCGCAGCATGATGATCACGTCGCAGTCCCGGATGCCCTCTTCCAGCGTGTGGAAGACGCGCACGCCCATCTGCGCCAGGTCCGGCGGCACCAGCGTGCGCGGGCCGACGACGCGCACTTCGGCCGCGCCCAGCGTGGTCAGCGCATGGATGTCGGAACGGGCCACCCGCGAGTGCAGCACATCGCCCACGATGGCCACGCGCAGGTTGGCGAAGTCCTTCTTGTAGTGGCGGATGGTGTACATGTCCAGCAGCCCCTGCGTGGGGTGGGCGTGGCGGCCGTCGCCGGCATTGACCACGTGGACATGGGGCGCCACATGCTGGGCGATGAGGTAGGGCGCACCCGACTCGCTGTGGCGCACGACGAAGATGTCGGCGGCCATGGCCGAGAGGTTGGCGATGGTGTCCAGCAGCGACTCGCCCTTGCTGGCCGAGCTGCGCGCGATGTCCAGGTTGAACACGTCGGCCGACAGGCGCTTGGCCGCGATCTCGAACGTGGTGCGCGTGCGCGTGCTGTTCTCGAAGAACAGGTTGAACACGCTCTTGCCGCGCAGCAGCGGCACCTTCTTGACCTCGCGGTCATTGACGCTGACGAAGTTGGCCGCCGTGTCCAGGATGTGGGTCAGGATGTCCTTGGACAGTCCTTCGGTGGACAGCAGGTGGATCAGTTCGCCGTTCTTGTTGAGCTGGGGATTGCGCTTGTACAGCACGGTCAGGCCTCTTGGATGCGGAATTGGAAGACGCCGGCGTCATCGCGCGCCAGCGACAGCAGGCGGTCGGCCGGCAGCGCGATGCGCGCGGCGGCGAAGTCGGCCTGGAAGGGCAGCTCGCGCCCGCCCCGGTCCACCAGCACCGCCAGGCGCACGCAGGCCGGGCGGCCGTAGTCATAGAGTTCGTTGAGCACGGCGCGCACGGTGCGGCCGGTGTAGAGCACGTCGTCCAGCACCAGGATGTCGGCGCCGTTGACGTCAAAGTCGATCTGCGTCTGGGCGCTGGTGGCCATGCCGCGCTGCGCGAAGTCGTCGCGGTGCAGGGCCGAGGACAGCACGCTGGGGTTGCCGGGCAGGTTCAGGTCCTTGTGCAGCCGCTCCACCAGCCAGGCGCCGCCCGAGGTGATGCCGGCCAGGCGGGTTTCAGGCCCCATGAGGCTGCGCACGCCGCGCAGCAGTTCGCGGTACAGGGCCTCGGCGTCCAGCACCAGGCTGCCGGCTCCCGCAATGGATTCACTCATGGAAGACTCCTCAAAAACTGTTCAAGAATGATGCAGGCCGAGGCCGCATCGGCATCCCTTGCGCCACCGGCCAGGGCCTCGGTGGTGCTGTAGCGCTCGTCCACCTCGTAGACAGGCAGGCCGAAGCGGCTCTTGAGCTGGCGGCCGAATTTCTTCGCCCGCGCCGTGTTCTCGTGCGCGTTGCCGTCGGGGTGGTAGGGCACGCCGATGACCAGCGCATCGGGCTGCCACTCCTTGATGCGCTCGCCGGCCTGGGCCAGGCGGGCCTCGCCGGCCTCGGCGCGGATGGTGGGCAGCGGGTTGGCCGAGCGCAGCATGCGCGTGCCCACGGCGCAGCCCGTGCGCTTGGCCCCGAAATCGAAGGCCACGAAACTCTGGAAATGGGAGGGAACGGTGGGCGGCACGGCCGTGCCGGCTGCCGCTGCTGCCTGGGACTCGGGAGCGGGCAGGCTCATGCGCGCCCCGCTTCGGGCGAGATCATCCAGCGCTGCAGGCCCAGCAGGCCCAGGGCGCGGTCATAGCGGTCGTCGACCGGGGTATCGAAGATGACGTTGGCGTCGGCGCCCACCGTGAGCCAGGCGTTTTCGGCCAGCTCCGACTCCAGCTGGCCCTCGCCCCAGGAGGCATAGCCCAGGGTGACCAGCAGGCGCTTGGGGCCTGCGCCGTCGGACAGGGCTTCGAGCACGTCCTTGGAGGTGGTCATCTCCAGGCCGCCGGGAATGGTCATGGTCGAGGCGTAGGCGGACTCGTCGTCGGGCGCGCCTTCGATCACCATGGGATCGTGCAGCACGAAGCCGCGATCGGTCTGTACGGGCCCGCCGTTGAAGACGCGGTTGCCGCGAAGGTCCTCGCGGCCCAGGGCCAGATCCACCTTTTCCAGCAGGCCTTCCAGCGTAAGCTGCGAGGGCTTGTTGATAATCAGACCGAGCGCACCGCGCTCGCTGTGTTCGCACAGGTAGATCACACTGCGCGAGAACGCTTCGTCTTCCAGGCCAGGCATGGCAATCAGGAAGTGGTGCGTCAGATTGATAGGCGCAGTTTCAGCAGACATAACGACGGATTTTACCGGCGATCCATGCCACCTTCTTACCCTGTGGGCTTGGTCTGGCTGCGGCGCGACCTGCGCCTGTCCGACCATGCCGCCCTCTACCATGCGCTGCGCCAGTGCCGGCAGGTGCATTGCGTGTTCATCTTCGACGACGACATCCTCGCCCCCCTGCCCCGTGCCGACCGGCGCGTGGAGTTCATCTGCCAGAGCCTGGCGGGCCTGGACGAGGCGCTGCGCGAGGCCTCGGGCCGCGCCGACACCGGCCTCATCGTGCGCCGCGGCCGGCCCGCTGAGCAGATCCCGGCCCTGGCCCGGCAGCTCGGCGCCCAGGCCGTGTTCTGCAACTGGGACGACGAGCCCGACGCACTGGCCCGCGATGCCCGCGTGCGCCAGTCCCTCGCCGCCGAGGGCGTGGCCCTGCACAGCTTCAAGGACCACATGGTCTTTGCGCGCGACGAGGTGCTGACCCAGGCCGGCGCGCCGTTCTCGGTGTTCACCCCGTACAAGAACGCCTGGCTGCGCCAGGTCACGCCGTTCTTCCTGTCCGCCTATCCCTGCGAGCGCGACCTGCCCGAGCGCCTGGCGCCACGCCCCGAAGGCGAGCGCCGCCCCGTGCCCACCGCAGCCGACCTGGGCTTTGAGGCCGGCACGCTGGACGGCCTGCGCCTGCCCACGGGTTGCGCCGGCGCCGAGGAACTGCTGGCCGACTTCCTGCCGCGCCTGCCGCGCTACAGGCAGGCGCGCGACTTTCCCGCCGTCAAGGGCCCCAGCTACCTGAGCGTGCACCTGCGCTTCGGCACGGTCTCCATCCGCCGCCTGGCAAGGCTGGCCTGGGAGCAGACGCAGAGCCAGCCCCATGATGCCGAGGGCGCCGCCACCTGGCTGTCCGAGCTGGTCTGGCGCGACTTCTATTTCCAGATCCTGGCCCACCATCCGCACGTGGTGCACGCCAGCTTCAAGCCCGCCTACGACGCCATCGTGTGGGATACCGGCCCCGAGGCCGATGCGCTGTACGCCGCCTGGTGCGAGGGCCGCACCGGCTATCCGCTGGTCGATGCCGCCATGCGCCAGCTCAACACCACGGGCTACATGCACAACCGGCTGCGCATGGTGGCGGCCAGCTTCCTGGTCAAGGATCTGGGCATAGACTGGCGCCGGGGCGAAGCCTGGTTTGCGCGCCAGCTCAACGACTTCGACCTGGCGGCCAACAACGGCGGCTGGCAGTGGGCGGCCTCCACGGGCTGCGACGCCCAGCCCTGGTTCCGCATCTTCAACCCCATCACGCAAAGCCAGAAGTTCGATGCCGACGCGCGCTTCATCGAGCGCTACGTGCCCGAACTGGCCCGCCTGCCCGCCGCGCTGCGCCACGCGCCCTGGCAGGCCCGGCCGCTGGAGCTGGCCGAGGCCGGCGTGGTGCTGGGCACGGACTATCCCCATCCCGTGGTGGACCACGCAGCCGCGCGCGAGCGCACGCTGGCCCGCTACAGCGTGGTCAAGCAGGCGGGCTGAAGGAAGCCGGTGCAAAGACACCGGAGCCAAGAAAAAAGGAGCAGCGCTGGCTGCTCCTTTTTTGCGGGGCGAGGGCTGGCCGCCGAGGCTCAGGCCTCTTCGCCCAGCACCTGCGTCTCCGTCTGCAGTGACAGCGGCGCAGGCTGGGTGCTGTTCCCTTGCAGGGAATAGTGCTGGATCAGGCCCAGCAGCTCCTCGTCCGAGTAGGGCTTGCCCAGGTAGTGGTTGGCGCCCAGCTGGCGCGCCATCTCGCGGTGCTTCTGGGCGATGCGCGAGGTGATCATGACCACGGGCAGGTCGCGCAGGGCCTCGTCGGCGCGGATGTTGCGCAGCAGGTCGAAGCCGTCCATGCGCGGCATCTCGATGTCGGACAGCACCAGGGTCGGGCGCTCCTCGGCCAGGCGTTCCATGGCCTGCAGGCCGTCGGCCGCCAGGGCCACGCGGTAGCCTTCGCGCTGCAGCAGGCGCTGGGTGACGCGGCGCACGGTGATGGAGTCGTCCACCACCAGCACCAGCGGCACCGAGACCGGTCCCGCGCTGGCCGGCACGGCTTCGCCGTCGCCCTGGCCGGCGGCACGCTCGGCCTCTTCGGTCCGGGCGCGCACCTCGTCGCCATAGACGTTGGCCAGCGCCACAGGGTTGTAGATCTGGACCACGGCGCCCGAGGCCAGCACCGACATGCCGGTCAGGCCGGGCAGGCGGGCCAGCTGGGGGCCGAGGTTCTTGATCACCACTTCCTGGTTGCCCAGCACTTCGTCCACGTGCAGCGCAATGCGCTGCGACGCGCTGCGCAGGATGACCACGGGCCGGGTGCGGCCCACGGTTTCCTCGCTGCGCAGGGAGGACTGCCACAGCGCGCCCGCCCAGTAGAAAGGCAGGGTCTCGCCGCCATCTTCAAAGCCGTGGCTGGCATAGGCCTGCTGCAGCAGATCCAAGGGCGCACGGCGCACGATTTCCACCAGGCTGGCCGGCACGCCGACCAGCAGCCGGCCCGCGCGCAGCATGACCACCTGGGTGACGGCCGTGGTCAGCGGCAGCACGAGGCGGAAGGCACTGCCCCGGCCCGCTTCGCTGTGGGTCTCGATGCGGCCGCCCAGCGCGTTGACCTCGGAGCGCACCACGTCCATGCCGATGCCCCGGCCGGCCACGCCGGTCACCTCGGTGGCGGTGGTGAAGCCGGGCTCGAAGATCAGGCGGCCGGCGTCCTGCTCGGTCAGCGTCTGGTCCTCGGGCCACAGGCCCTGGGCCACGGCCTTGTCGCGGATGCGCTGCAGGTTCAGGCCGGCGCCATCGTCCTCCACCGACAGCGCCACGTCGTTGCGCTCCTGGCTCAGGATGATTTCGATGGTGCCCATGGCCGGCTTGCCGGCAGCGGTGCGCTGCTCGGGCGGCTCGATGCCGTGGGCCACGCAGTTGCGCAGCAGGTGCTCGAAGGCCGGCATCATGCGGTCCAGCATGCCCCGGTCCATTTCAATGGTGCCGCCGAGGATGTTCAGCCGCACCTGCTTGCCCATTTCCTTTGAGGTCTGGCGGACCACGGCATACAGGCGCTCGGCCAGGGAGTCGAACTCCACCATGCGCGTGCGCAGCAGGTCGCGCTGCAGCTCGCGCGCCTGGCGGCCCTGGGCGACCAGGTCGTCCTCGGCGCCCGCCATGTCGCGCTGCAGGTTGCGCTGCACGGTGGCCACGTCGTTGACCGACTCGGCCATCATGCGCGTGAGTTCCTGCACCCGCGTGAAGCGGTCGAACTCCAGCGGGTCGAAGCCGGCCGCCGAGTCCTTGGACAGGGCCAGGCGCGACTGCATCTGGCTCTCGGCCTGGACCTCGATGTCGCGCAGTTGCATGCGCAGGCGCTCCAGGTTGCCGGCCAGCTCGTCCAGCGAGCCACGGGCCTGGGCCAGGCGCGCATCGACACGCGAGCGCGCAATCAGCACCTCGCCGGCCTGGCTGATCAGGCGGTCCAGCAACTGGGCGCGCACGCGCACCGTCTGGTGGGCGCCCGCACGCAGCGGCGCGGTGACAGGAGCCGGCTGTGCGTCGGCCGGCGCCGGGGATGCGCCAGCGCCCGAGGCGTCGGAGGCCGTGGCGTCAGAAGACACCGCAGAGGCGGCAGGCTCGGCCTGGTCCGGCCCATCGGCCAGGCCCAGCGGCCCATCCTGCACCTGTTCGCCCGCAACGCGCAGCACGTCGAAGCCGGCCTGCAATGCGTCGAAGTTGCCCAGCAAGGGCTCGATCTGCTCGGCCGTGGGAGATTCGCTGTCGACCCGCTCGACGGCGGATTCCAGCCGGTGGGCCATTTCGCCCAGGCGCATGGCGCCAGCCAGCCGGGCACTGCCCTTGAGGGTGTGCAGGGCGCGCAGCGTTTCGTGGCGCGCCTCGTCCAGGGAAGGCCGGCCATGCCAGCGACGCAGTGCAGCGCCCAGGCGGGGCAGCAGCTCGATGGCCTCTTCCTCGAAGATGGGGAATAGGTCGGGGTCCACCTCGTCCAGGGCGTCGATGTCGTCGTCCAGGTCGTTGCCCACGGCCACCGCATGGGCGATGGCCTCATCGATGCGGCGCTGCAGCTCGGCTTCCTGGCGTGCGTCGTTGACCAGGGGGCGCATGGAATAGGCCAGCGGCGCCACGTCCTGTGCCTGGGCCTGCGCATGGGCGCCGGCGTCGAGCACGGCATCCGTGCCAGGCTGCGGCAGCAGCGCATCGAGCCGGCTGTCCGGAGCGTCCGCGACTTCGATATCCAGCGCCAGCAGTGCCTGCAGGGCTTCTTCCACGCCCGGCTGGGGTGTCTTGAGGAAGCCGGCCGCGAACTGGTGCAGCAGGCGCTGCACCTCGTCGGAAGCCGCAATGCAGGCGGCGACCTGCTCAGGCGTGCCGCAGCGCTGCGGCTGCAGATGGGCCAGCGCATGCTCCAGCAGGCGCGCCAGGTCCGACAAGGCCTTGAAGCCCACGGTGGCCGAGCTGCCGGCCAGCGAATGCGCGAAGGCGATGGCGTCATCGGGCACGGGCTCGCCGGGCTCGGTCGCCCATTGCTGCAGCGACAGGTCCAGGCGGCGCGACCATTCGTCGGCCTCGTTGAGATAGACGTTGTACAGCGGCGCGCTGATGCGCAGGCCGTCCACGACCTTGAAGCCATCGGCATCGACGCCGGACGGCTCCTGTGCGCCGGACTCCTCAGCCACCGCAGGCGCCTCATCGGCCACGGATTCGGCATGCAGCTCCTGCGGGGTTTCCGCCTCGGAAGCTTCTACGGCTTCGATGGCCTCGGCAGGTGCGGCTGCCGGAGTCAGGTCCAGATCCAGCCCCTCGAAAGGCGCCAGCGGCACGGCGGCGTGCGGAGCCTGCTCTTCGGCTTCGGCTTCGGCTTCGGCTACAGCTTCTGCTTGCAGCTCGGGCAGCGCGTCGGCATGTGCCTCGGGCACAGTCTCTGTGCCGGGCAGCGCGGGCTGGTCGCCCGAGACAACGGCCAGGGCTTCCTGCTCGCTGTCGCGCATGGCCGCCTCGAAGGCGGCGAAGTCCAGCTCCTCCACCGCGTCGGTGGCCAGCGCGGCGGGTGCCTCGGCGGTCTCCGGCTGCGTTGAACCCTGCGACTGTTCGGGCACGGCCGCCGCAGGCTGGGGGTCCAGGTCCAGCAGACCGACGTCCAGCGCAATGTCCAGGTCACCGGCGGTCCCGGTGGTCTCGGCGGGCACGGCCGGCTCGGGGGCTTCCCGCTGCTCGGCCTGCAGCTGCTGCTCCACTGCGGCGAAGGGCTCCACCGGCGCCTCGACCGCGGCAGGCTCGGCCTGCGTGCGGCGGTCGGCGCGCGGCACCAGGGCCACGTCGGCGCGCACGCCTTCCAGGCGCATGGCATCGGCTGCGGCGCGGAAGGGCGTGGCCAGCCAGGCATCGGCCTGCTGGCGCTCGATGGCCGACGCCCAGGCGCCAAAGGCGCGCAGCGCGTCGCTGGCCAGCTCCTGCATGGGCTGGGGCATGGGCTTTTGCTCGGCCAGCCAGGCATTGAGCATTTGCTCCATGGCCCAGCCGGCTTCGCCGAATTCATCCAGGCCGACCATGCGCGAGCTGCCCTTGAGCGTATGGAAGGCGCGGCGCAGCGTGGTCTGCTCGCTGAGGTTGCCGGGCTCATCGGCCAGGGTGCGCAGCGCCTGCAGGCCGTTGTCCACGACCTCGCGGGCCTCTTCCAGGAAGATGCTCAGGATTTCGTCGTCGGAATCATCTTCCGAGACGGTCAGACCGGCCAGCGGGGGAACGGGTTCAGGCAGGGGTTCGGGCTGAGCCGTGGCGGCAGCGGCAGCAGGGCCGGGCACCGGTTCGGCCGCTTCAGCCACGTCAGCTGCTTGAGCCGCTTCGGCGGGTATCTCGAGCGCCTTGGCGAATTGCGCCAGTTCGGCATCGTCGGCCAGCGCTTGCTGCCCGGCGACAGTCGCCTGCGGCAGGGGCTCGGGCACAAGGTCCACGGAGGGTGGCGGCGGCGCCGGCACCGACGGTGCTGCCGCAGTGGGTTCGGCAGGCAGGTCGTGTGCAGTCTCGGCGGGCTGGATCTGGGGCACGGGCAGCGGCTGGGCCACGGCAACGGCTTCGCGCTGCGGCGGCACGGCGGCGGTGTCCAGGGCCGGCAGCTGCTCGGGCGCCTTGCCCGCGTCGTCGGCGCGGTGGCCACGGCGGCCCATCAGGATGCGCAGGCCGCCTTCGGCCTCGTCATAGACAAAGAGCTTGCGCGCCATGCTGCGCTGGTAGCTCAGCATGTCGATCAGGAAACCCATGGCGCCCAGGCTGTTGCCCAGCTTGTCGAAGACCTGGGCACGTTCTGACTCGGCGATCTCGCCCAATACCAGCCGCTCCACGGTTTCGCGCATGCGCTGCATGGCCTGGGTGGCCTGGTCCAGGCCCAGCACGGACAGCACGCCGCGCATCTGCGCCATCTGGCCAGACACCGGCGCCAGCACGGTGGCATCGGCGGGGTTGCGGAAATACTGGTCCAGGTGCCGCTCGGCCTCGGCCAGCGTGGCACGCAATTCGCCCACGACCGAGCCCATGGTCTGGTGGTCGCTGGCCTGGCGGTACAGCTCCTCCATCCACGGCTCCAGCGGCCGGGCGGGCGCGCCCTGCAGGGATTCCTCCAGGCGCTGTACCAGGTTGGCGGATTGCTCGGCCAGTTCCTCGTCGCCCATGTCCATGGTGGCAAAGGCCGCCTGCAGATAGAGCACGGAGGTGGCCACTTCCATGGCCAGTTCCGCCGGCGGCGGCTCGCCGATGCGGGCCACGGTTTCGGCCACCTTGATCAGCATGCGCGCCAGGCCATGGCTGGCCGGGTGCAGCTTGACCAGGGATTCGGCCACCTGGGCGAACTGGTCCACCACGATCTTGGTGCGCGCACGGTCGCCGCCTGCCAGGGCGGACCAGGTCTCCGCCGCCGTGGTGATGCGCTTGCGCGCCTGCACCAGCACGGCCGGGTCGTAGCGGCCAAAGCGGGTCTGCTGGTAGTCCACCTGCGGCTGGGCCTGCATGCCGTAGGCCTGGCGCACGGCCTGCAGGGCAGCGCCGGCCTGCTCGGCCGGGCGCGCCTGGGCGCAGAAGAACAGCAGGTCCTGCAGCAGGCGCGCAGGCGGCGTGCGGTCGCCCTTGGCCATGGCAGCGTACTGCAGCAGCACGCGCGAGGCCATGCGTTTCACATAGAGGTCGACAACGATCAGGCCGCGCGACTGCGCGTCGAAGAAGCCAGCGGCCACCTTCCAGAAGCTGCGTGCGGTGACATCCTCGGTCTGGGCCACGGCAAAGCGCAGGCACAGGTCACGCATCTGGGCGGCGGCCTCGCGGTCGTCGCTCTTGACCATGCGCAGCACCACGCCGTCGAGCAGGGCCCGGGCATCGGGCCCGTAGGCCAGCGGCTCGGCCTGGCGCGCCCATTCGGGCTCGCGCGCGCGGCGCTCGGCAGGCCACAGGTCGGCCGGATGCACCTTGTCGTTGCCGGCCAGCGCCTGGGTGTCGCGGTATTGGGGAAACAGGGCCACGGCCGAGACGGTCTTGCCGGCCAGCACGGTTTCCAGGTATTCGATCAGGGCAAAGCTGGCGCGCTCCAGCGTGGCGGCGGCCTGGTCGGTGCACAGCTCGGGGCGCTGCACGAAGCGCTGCACGGCGCTTTCCATGCCGCGCAGCACCAGGGCCGGAGAGCCCAGGCCCACCATTTCGAGGGCGCCGCAGGCCTGGTGCAGCTGCTGGCGGGCGATGCGCAGGGCCGAGGTGTCAAGCTCCTCAAGGTCCGAGGCGCGCGCCGCATCGGCATCGCGCACGAAACGCGCCACGGCCTTGCTCGCGCCTTCCAGCGACTTGCGCAGCTCATCGAGCACCCAGGCCAGCGGGCCCAGGTCCTGTTCGGTGTGCGCGGCCTGCGCCGCGCCCGTTTGCGATTCGTCAACCACTGACATGGACAGTTCCCCAAGCCCCTAGGGCCTGTGCATAGCTATGTTGGACCGGGTCAGGCAATCTTGAAACGCGCCACCGACTGGCGCAGTTCCTCGGCCATGTGCGAGAGTTCGCGCACCTGCTGCGCCGTGGTGCGTGTGCCTTCGCCCGTCTGCTCCGTCACCGCGAAAATGTGCTGGATGTTCTCGGCCACGTCGTTGGCCAGGACGGCCTCGCGCGAGGTGGACGAGGAGATCAGCTCGATCAGCTCGGCCAGGTGGCGCGACACGGTATCGATCTCGGTCAGCGCGGTACCTGCGGAGTCGGACAGTCGCGCCCCCTCGACCACACCCTGGGTGGAACGCTCCATGGCGGCCACGGCATCCTGGGTGTCGGTCTGAATCGCCTTCACCAGCGCCGCGATCTGGCGCGTCGCATCTGCCGAGCGCTCAGCCAGGCGCTGCACTTCTTCGGCCACCACCGAGAAGCCGCGACCGGCTTCACCGGCCGATGCGGCCTGGATGGCGGCGTTCAGCGCCAGCACGTTGGTCTGCTCGGTAATGTCGGAAATCAGCTCGGTGATTTCACCGATCTCCTGCGAGGATTCGCCCAGCCGCTTGATGCGCTTGGAGGTTTCCTGGATCTGGTCGCGGATGGAGTTCATGCCGCCGATGGCGTTCTGCACGGCCTTCAGGCCCAGGTCCGCAGCTTCCAGCGACTGGCGCGCCACCTGGGCAGATTCCTGCGCCTGGGTCGAGACCTCGTTGATGCGGCCTGCCATGTCCAGCACGGAGCGGCCGGTTTCGCGGATCTCGCGCAGCTGTTCGGTCGACGCGGCCAGCAGTTCGGTGGAGTTGGCATCCACCTCGGCCGTGGTCTGTGCCACGCGCGTTGCCGTGTTCTGCACGCTGCCCACCAGGGCGCGCAGCTCTTCCACCGTGTAGTTCACCGAGTCGGCGATGGCGCCGGTGATGTCCTCGGTCACGGTCGCTTCCTGCGTCAGATCGCCTTCGGCCACCGATTGCAGTTCGTTCATCAAGCGCAAAATCGCGGCCTGGTTGGCATCGTTGATGCGCTTGGCTTCATGCTCCTGCACGCGGGACTCTTCCTGGCGGCGTTCGGCCGCTTCCTGGCGCAGACGGCTGTCGAGCAGCTGCACGCGGGACAGGCCCACGCCGCACAGCAGCACCAGCACGGTGGCCAGCGCCAGCAGGCCCATGGGCAGCGAGCCGATGCCGGCGCCGCTTTGCAGCTTGTTCTGCAGGTCTTCCAGATGGCGGCGCAGCGGTTCGCTGTCGGCGTTGATGGCGGTCTGGGCTTCGCGGGCGGACACCAGGCCCTGCAGGTTGCCCAAAATGGCACTGGCCTCGCTGCGGGTCTCTTCGTAGAGCTTGATCAGCGCCTCGATCTGCTCGCGGGTCTGGGCGTCGCGCGTGGGAGGCAGGCGCAGCTCGCTGCTGCCGCTCAGCAGGCTTTCGGAGATTTCCTTGAACGAGTTCAAGTCCTTGCCCAGCAGGAACACGGCCTCGGGGCTCACGCCTTCGGCGGTCTGGAATTCGTTGGCCGACTTGCCGATACGCTGGGTCAGCATCACGAGCTGGCCGGCAGCGGAGATTTCCGCCGGGCTGGCGCCCTGCTGCAGCTTCAGCGAGGAGATGGTTTCGGCGATCTCCAGCAGGTCCGAGGACTGCCGGTTGATGGTGCGCAGCGCGTCGCCGACCTGGGTCAGGATCTGCTTTTGGTCCATCACCACCTTGGCGCTTTGCTCGGCGCGCTCCATCAGCGGCGTGATCTGGGCCAGTTCGTCGGCATAGGCGCCGCCCAGCGGGCGCACGCCCATGGAGTCGTCGCCCGAGGCAATGGCGCGCACGTTGCGCGCCAGCACGCCGGAGCTGTCCTGCACGTCCACAAAGGAGGATGCCGCGCCCGTCAGCGCCTGCGAGACCGACTTGGCCAGACGCTGCGACTGCATCAGCGCCTGGCCGGTGGCGGCCAGCTGCTGCGCCGAGCCGTCGGCCTGGCGCAGGGCCCAGGCCGCCGCCAGCACCAGGGCCAGCACCGACACACCCAGCAAGGTGGACAGCGTGCGCTGGTGGCGCGCGGCAGGCGCGCGGCCCAGCAGCGGCAGGGCCACCATGTCGTGGTCAACGGCTGCGCCGCCGTCGCGGCCCGGCATGGCGTCGGGGGCGCCCTGCACGGTCAGTGACGCATCGAGTGCGTACATATCCTGGGAGACGGTGTCTCCGAGCATGCTGTTGTCCGCACCGGAGCCGGCGTCGGCCGGCTTGCGTTGGAAGCGATTTGCAAGACGTTGCAAGAATGACATGGGACGACCTTCAGAAACTCAGGCGCGAATGCTCAGAAACTCGGAGGTTTGGGACAGGCGCTGCAGTTGCAGCTCCTGCCAGCGGTGGCCCGCTTCATCGATATGCACGGGGCCGAAAAAGGCGGGAGAGTGCTCGGGCGCAGGCTCGGTGCGCACGAATGCGTCGGCGCTGCGCAGGCCCTGCAGGCGGTCCACGAGCAGGGCCGCATTCACTTCCAGCGCGGCATTGAACGCCAGCAGGCTGGACTCGGCCAGCGCCGGTTCGCTGCGTGTCACGCCGTGGCCCAGCAGGCTGGCCAGGTCGATCACGCCGGCCAGGGTGCCGCGCAGGTTGGCAATGCCCAGGAACCAGGGCTTTGTATAGGGCACAGGCTGCACGCCGGCCCAGGGAAAGATCTCGCCGGACTGGCCCAGCGGCATCAGGTAGTTGCGCCCGCCGGCCTGGACGGCCAGCCAGGCCGCCACCTTGACGCCTTCGCTGCGTGCGGCCTGAAGGCGGCCAGCCAGACGGGACTGCAGATCGCGCAGTGCTTCACGGTTCGCCATGGGCAGCGCACCAGATCAGTTCAGCGCCGCGATCTTGGCCTGCAGCTCGTCTGCATCCACAGGCTTGGTGATGTAGTCCCGCGCACCCTGGCGCATGCCCCAGACCCGGTCGGTCTCCTGGTTCTTGCTGGTGCACATGATGATGGGCAGGTCGGCGTACAGCGGGTCGCGCGTGATGGCACGCGTCAGTTGAAAGCCGTTCTGGCCGGGCATGACCACGTCCATCAGGATCAGGTCGGGACGGTCTTCGGCCAGGCTGCGCATGGCCTCTTCGCCATTCTCGGCCGTGCGTACCTGCAGGCCCTGCTTTTGCAGCATGTCGGACAGAAACATCAGTTCGGTCTTGGAGTCGTCCACGACCAGGACTTTGCGGATGGGCATCAAAGTGCTCCTATGGTTTGCTTGCCGAACTGCTCCACGGCCTGCAGCAGCTGGTCTTTGGTGAAGGGTTTCGTGAGGTAGTCCTGGCAGCCCACCATGCGCCCGCGCGCCTTGTCGAATACGCCGTCCTTGGACGAGAGCATGACCACAGGCGTGTCAGCAAAGCGCGCGTTGCGCTTGATGATGGCGCAGGTCTGGTAGCCGTCCAGCTTGGGCATGAGGATGTCGCAGAAGATCAGCTGGGGCTGGTAGTCGTTGACCTTGGACAGTGCGTCGAAGCCGTCGTCGGCCAGGAGCACTTCGTGCCCGCCCTGCTTGAGGAAGATTTCTGCGCTGCGGCGGATGGTATTGCTGTCATCCACCACGAGTACGCGCAAGGGTGCGCCCGATGTCGTCACTGAGAAACCTCCCGGAAATGTATGAGTCGGCGCGGGTGGTCCCGCGCTCAGATTTCGACCATCTCAAAGTCTTCTTTACGTGCTCCGCACTCGGGACAGGTCCAGTTCATGGGCACGTCTTCCCAACGCGTCTGGGGTGCGATGCCATGCTCGGGGCAGCCTTGCGCCTCGTCATAGATCCACCCGCAGATCAAGCACATCCAAGTTTTGGGGTCGGTCACAGCTTAAAGGGCCTTCACATAGAATGCAACGATTGTATCTAGTCACAACCACCCGCCACGGCCTTCGCTGGCGGGGCGCACACTGGGCTGAGCCATGGCATTGAACCCCTCCAACTCCCCCAGTCCCGACACCGAGCCGATGGACGAAACCGCGCCCGTCTGCGTGCTGGTCTTCAACGCCAGCGACCCCAGCGGGGCGGGCGGCCTGTCGGCCGATATCGCCACCATCGCCTCGGTCGGCGGCCATCCGTTGCCCGTGGTCACGGGTGCCTACGCACGCGATTCGGCCAAGATCTTCGAGCATTTTCCCTTTGACGACGAGGCCGTGGCCGAGCAGGCGCGCGCCGTGCTGGAGGACATTCCCGTGTCCGCCATCAAGGTCGGTTTCGTGGGCAGCCCGGGCAACCTGGCAGCGATTGCCGAGATCGCCTCCGACTACCCCGACATCCCCATCGTCTGTTACATGCCCGACCTGTCGTGGTGGGAGGAAGACCCGCTCGACCAGTACATGGACGCCCTCAAGGAACTTGTTCTTCCGCAAACGTCTGTGTTGGTTGGAAGCCACAGTACGCTGTCGCGCTGGCTGCTGCCCGACTGGACCAACAGCCGCAGCCCCACGGCGCGCGACATCGCCATGGCGGCCGAGGCCCTGGAAGTGCCCTACGTGCTGGTCACCGGCATTCCCCTGCCCGACCAGTTCGTGGACAACGTGCTGGCCACGGCGCAGTCGGTGCTGGGCAACAGCAAGTACGAGATGTTCGACGCCACCTTCACCGGCTCGGGCGACACCCTGTCGGCCGCGCTGACGGCCCTGGTGGCCAGCGGCAACGACCTGGGGCTGGCCACGCAGGAGGCGCTGGAGTACCTGGACCGCAGCCTGGACAGCGGCTTTCGCCCCGGCATGGGCCACTACATCCCGGACCGCATGTTCTGGGCCCAGCCCGAGCCCGAGGATGAAGATGCCGAGGCCGCCGCCGAGCCCCTCGCCGAACTGGACCCCGACACCCAGGCCATCGAAGGCTTCGTGATGCCCCCTCATGACACCAAGCATTGAGGCAGGCCACCGCCTGAGCGGCTGCGCGGCCGGCACAGGCCCTTGGCTTGGCACCTCTGGCTTGTCCCCCGCACATGGCAGACTCCTGCACTATGACCACTGACCTGAATATTCCCCTGTTCGAACGCGCCAAGGCCGTGATCCCCGGCGGCGTGAATTCACCCGTGCGCGCCTTCAACGCCGTGGGCGGCACGCCGCGCTTCGTGCGCCGTGCCCAGGGCGCGCATTTCTGGGACGAGAACGCCCAGCAGTTCACCGACTACATCGGCTCCTGGGGTCCGATGATCCTGGGCCACGGCCACCCCGAGGTGATGGCCGCCGTGCAGGCCGCCGCGCTGGAAGGCTTCTCCTTCGGCGCCCCCACGGAGCGCGAGGTCGTGCTGGCCGAGAAGATCCTCTCGCTCATGCCCTCCATGGACATGGTGCGCATGGTCAGCTCGGGCACCGAGGCCGGCATGAGCGCGCTGCGCCTGGCGCGCGGCTTCACGGGCCGCAACAAGATCATCAAGTTCAACGGCTGCTACCACGGCCATGCCGACGCCCTGCTGGTCAAGGCCGGCTCGGGCCTGGCGACGTTCGGCGCCTCCTCCTCGGCCGGCGTGCCGCAGGACGTGGTCAAGGACACCGTGGTGCTGGAATACAACGACGTGGGCCAGCTCGAGGAGGCCTTCGCCCAGTTCGGCGATCAGATCGCCTGCGTGATCATGGAGCCCATTGCCGGCAACATGAACTTCGTGCGCGCCAGCGTGCCCTTCACGCGCCGCATCCGCGAACTCACGCGCGAGCATGGCGCGCTGATGGTCTACGACGAGGTGATGACCGGATTTCGCGTGGCCCTGGGCAGCGCCCAGAGCCTGTACGCCCAGCAGATCGAAGGCTTTGCGCCCGACATCACCGTGCTGGGCAAGGTCATCGGCGGCGGCATGCCCATGGCGGCCTTCGGCGCGCGCCGCGAGATCATGGAAAAGCTCTCGCCCCTGGGCCCGGTCTACCAGGCAGGCACCCTGTCGGGCAACCCCATTGCCACGGCCTGCGGACTCAAGACGCTGGAGCTGATCAGCGAGCCGGGCTTCCACGACGCCCTGCACGCGAAGACCGGCCGCCTGATGGCCGGCTTCAAGGCCGAGGCCGACGCCGCCGGCGTGCCCTTCAGCGTGGACCACCAGGGCGGCCTGTTCGGCTTCTACCTGCTGCCCGAGCTGCCCAGCACCTGGACCGAGGTCATGAAGACCGATGGCGCACGCTTCAACCGCTTCTTCCACGGCATGCTGGAGCGCGGCCACTACTTCGCACCCGCCCTGTACGAGGCCGGCTTCGTGAGCGCCGCGCACACGGACGAGGACATCGACAAGACCATCGAAGCCGCGCGCGAAGTGTTCAAGACGCTCTGACGCTGGCCCGTACCTGCCGATCGAGCCCGCCCTTGCGGGCTCTTTTCACGTCAGGGCCGAAGAAAAGCCTGGCGCGCCTGTTCGACCTCATCGCGCACGGCACAGCCCTGCGCATGGTCGTTGACCAGGCCCATGGCCTGCATGAACGAGTAGACAGTCGTAGGCCCCACGAACTTCCAACCGAGCTTCTTCAGCTCCTTGGACAGCGCCCGGGACTCGGCCGTCTCGGACACGGGCCCGCCACCGGTCACGGGCTCCGGCGCATGGCGCCAGAAGAAGGCCGACAGCGAGCCTTGCGCCTCCACCATCTCCAGCGCCCGCTGCGCGTTGTTGATCACGGCCTCGATCTTGCCGCGATGCCGCACGATGCCCGCATCGCCCAGCAGCCGCAGCACGTCGTCCTCGGTGAAGCGCGCGACCTGGTGGAAGTCGAAGCCGGCAAAGGCCGCGCGGAAGTTCTCGCGCTTGTTGAGGATGGTCAGCCAGCTCAGGCCGGACTGGAAGCCTTCGAGGCTGAGCTTCTCGAACAGGCGCCGGTCGTCGGTGACGGGAAAGCCCCATTCACGGTCGTGGTAGGCCAGGTAGCCGTCCGTGGCCGCGCACCAGTGGCAGCGCGGCCGGCCGTCAGGGGCGGTGAACAGGCGGGACATGGTCAGGATTTCCCGGGTTCGGGAGAAGGGAGGGACAGCAGCCAGGCCGCCATCTGCAGGGATTGCGCCGTATCGATGTGCGGGTGGCGCGGCATGATGGCGCGGCCCCATTCGCCGGCCCCGCCCTCGCGGATCTTGCGCGCCAGGTAGTCGGCGGCATCTTCGCGGCCACGGTAGCGGCCGGCGATCTGCTGGAAGGACGGGCCCACGTAGTGGCGCACCAGGCCGTGACAGCGCAGGCAGTCATTGCCTTCCACCAGGGCCTTGCCGGCGGCCAGCTGCGCGTCGGCTGTCACGGCAGCTGCGGCCGCCGCCGTGGTGGCCCCGACAGCCGGCCCGCGCATGATGCGCCAGCCGATGTTGAAGACACCCAGCGCCACCAGCAGCATGAAGACCACGAGCGCCCAGCCCAGCCAGCGGGGCCGCTGGGGGGCGTCGTCGCCCTCGTCGTCTGCGCCAGGAGGCAGTTGGCCGGCCATCAGTGGCGGAAGTGGCGCACGCCGGTGAAGACCATGGCCACGCCGCGCTCGTTGGCGGCGTCAATGACTTCCTGGTCGCGCATGGAGCCGCCGGGCTGGGCCACGCAGGTGGCGCCTGCGTCAACGACCACGTCCAGGCCGTCGCGGAAGGGGAAGAAGGCATCGCTGGCCACGACCGTGCCCTGCAGGCTCAGCTTGGCGGCCTCGGCCTTGATGGAGGCGATGCGCGCCGAGTCCAGGCGGCTCATCTGGCCTGCGCCCACGCCCATGGTCATGCCGTTCTTGCAGAACACGATGGCATTGCTCTTGACGTACTTGGCGACCTTCCAGGCGAACAGCAGGTCCTGCAGTTCTTCGGGCGTAGGCTGCTTGACGGTGACGACCTTGAGGTCGGCCAGGGCCAGCTCATGGTTGTCGGCGGTCTGCAGCAGCAGGCCCGAGCCGACGCGCTTGGCGTCCACGGCGTTGCGGCCCTGGTCCCAGGCGCGCTCGCCGCCGGCCGGCAGGGCGATCTTCATGAGGCGCACATTGACCTTGGGCTTGAAGATTTCCAGCGCCTCGGCCGTGAAGTCGGGGGCCATCAGCACCTCGACGAATTGCTTGACCACGGCCTCGGCCGCCGCCTTGTCCACCGTGCGGTTGAAGGCGATGATGCCGCCGAAGGCGCTGGTGGGGTCGGTCTGGAAGGCCTTGGCATAGGCTTCGTGCGCGTCCTTGCCCAAGGCCACGCCGCAGGGGTTGGCGTGCTTGACGATCACGCAGGCAGGCTGCTCGAAGCTCTTGACGCATTCCCAGGCGGCATCGGCGTCGGCGATGTTGTTGTACGACAGCTCCTTGCCCTGCAGCTGCTCGCCCGTGACCAGGGAGCCGGGGGCCGGATACAGGTCGCGGTACAGGGCGGCCTGCTGGTGGCTGTTTTCGCCGTAGCGCAGGTCCTGCACCTTGGTGAAGTGGCCGTTGCTCTGGCCGGGGAAGGCGCTGCGCTCTGGCACGTAGGTTTCGGAGAGCTTGTCGTCCTCGAACTTCACGCTGGACAGGTAGTCGCTGATGGCGCCGTCGTACTGGGCAATGCGGTTGAAGGCGGCCACGGACAGCGCAAAGCGCAGCTTGTCGGACAGCTTTCCATTGGCCTTGAGTTCGGCCAGCACGGCCTCGTACTGGCCGGCATCGGTGATCACGCCCACGTCGGCCCAGTTCTTGGCGGCAGAGCGCACCATGGCCGGGCCGCCGATGTCGATGTTCTCGATGGCGTCGGCCAGCGTGCAGCCGGCCTTGGCCACGGTGGCCTCGAAGGGGTAGAGGTTCACCACCAGCAGGTCGATGGTGTCGATGCCGTGCTCCTTGAGGGCCGCCATGTGGGCGGGCAGCTCGCGGCGCGCCAGCAGGCCGCCGTGGACCTTGGGGTGCAGGGTCTTGACGCGGCCGTCCAGCATCTCGGGGAACTGGGTGACTTCGGCCACCTCTGTCACGGGCAGGCCGGCCTCGGCCAGCAGCTTGGCGGTGCCGCCGGTGGACAGCAGCTTGATGCCCAGGGCGTGCAGGCCTTGGGCGAATTCGACAATACCGGTCTTGTCAGAGACGGAGAGCAGGGCGTTCATGGGCGTCGGTGCAGGGAGTTTGAAAAAAGGGGAATTCGTGCCGCTCAGAGCATGTCGTGCTCAAGCAGCTTCTTGCGCAGCGTGTTGCGGTTCAGGCCCAGCCAGTCGGCGGCGCGGGACTGGTTGTTGTCGGCCTGGCTCATCACCACTTCCAGCAGCGGCTTTTCGACCAGGTGGATCAGCATGTCGTACATGCCATTGGGCTTTTCGCCGTCGAGATCGCGGAAGTACCCCTCCAGGCTTTCACGCACGCATTGTTCGATGTTCTGGTTGCTCATACTGTCATTCCTGCGGGCTCTGCGAATTCGGCGCTTGTGGCGCCGGCATCGATGGCGGCTGGTATCCGGTCCATCTGCGCGCCCAGGGCGTCCAGATAGTCGGCCACGGCCTGCCATTGCACCGCGCAGTCCTCGATGGTGTTGATGTGTTGTCTGAATGCCTCGCCGCCCGGCAGGCTGCGCAGGTACCAGGCGATGTGCTTGCGCGCACTGCGCACGCCGGTGCCTTCGCCGTACAGGCTGTAGTGGTCCTGCAGATGCTCCAGCAGCAGCCGGCGCAGCTCGGCCACCAGGGGCGGGGCCATGTGCTCGCCCGTGGCCAGGAAGTGCGCGATCTCGCGGAAGATCCACGGCCGGCCCTGGGCGGCGCGGCCGATCATCACGGCATCGGCGCCCGTGTAGGCGAGCACGTCGCGCGCCTTCTCGGGGCCGGTGATGTCGCCATTGGCCACCACGGGCACGCGCACCGCCGCCTTGACGGCAGCGATGGTGTCGTACTCGGCAAAGCCCTTGTAACCCTGCTCGCGCGTGCGACCGTGCACGGTGAGCATCTGTATGCCCACCTCCTCGAAGCGGCGGGCCAGCACCACGGCGTTCCTGTGCGCGTCGCACCAGCCGGTGCGCATCTTCAGCGTGACGGGCACGCCGTGCGGGGCGCAGGCCTCTACCACAGCCTGGGCAATCTCCACGGCCAGGGCCTCGTTCTGCATCAGGGCCGAGCCGGCCCATTTGTTGCAGACCTTCTTGGCCGGGCAGCCCATGTTGATGTCGATGATCTGGGCGCCACGGTCCAGGTTGTAGCGCGCGGCCTCGGCCATCATCTCGGCGTCCGTGCCCGCGATCTGCACCGCGATGGGCCCGGGCTCGCCCTCATGGTTGGCGCGGCGCGAGGTCTTGAGGCTGTTCCACAGGTCCTTGCGCGAAGTCACCATCTCGCTGACCGCATAGCCCGCGCCCAGGGCCTTGCACAGCTGGCGGAACGGCCGATCCGTCACCCCCGCCATGGGGGCGACGAACAGGCGGTTGGCCAGGGCATGGGGGCCTATGGACAGGGGAAGGGAGGACATCGGGAAAGCCGGAGAAAACGCGCGCGCCGATCACAAAACGGGCGGCAACAAAGGACCAAGATTGTACCTGCCCAAATTTTCAGCAGGGCTAAAACCGGGCCGTCAAGGCGGCCAAGCGGCGAAAACAAGACAGCGCAGCGGTTTCATGGTGTGGGAACGAAGGTGCGCACCTGGCCCTGAACGGCCTGCAGCCCGTAGGCGCCGAGCCGGCCCTGCCACCAGCGGCGGTTGAATTGCACGTCAGGAGAGACCTGGTCGTCGGGCATGGGACGCAGGCCGACCTTTTGCAGCCCGGCTTTCTGCTGCCCAGCCTCAAGCCCCAGGTCCAGCGCCTCGCCGTCGGCCAGCGGGCCGCGCACCACGGCCATGGCCTTGCGCCCGTCGGTCACCCAGGCGTCCAGCACCAGGGCCGGGCGGGGCTCGGGACCGGCCAGGCTCACGCAGCCTTGCAGACGCGGCTCCAGGCCCAGAGGCTCCAGCTCGCGCTGCAGCTGCTCCAGCCTGTCGGCCACGGCCGGGTCCGGCAGGGTGCAGCCCTTGGCCTGCAGCGCCTTGCCCCAGGCCGAGGTCGGTGCGGCCTCCTGGGTCGGCGGCGCCTGGGCAGCGGCCTGTGCCACCACGGTGGTGTCCTTGCCTGGCGATGGCTGCAACGCGGCGCAGCCGGCCAGGCCGGCTGCCGCCATTCCCAATGCCGCCCATCCCGCCCATCCTGCAATCCGCCCTGTCTGCATGACGCCCCCTGTGCTTGTGGTTCCGGACCAGACCCCACGATAGCTTCAGGCCGACAAGGCGTCAGCCAGCGCAGACCTACACTTGGCAGCACCTATGGAAGTCTGGATGCATCAATTGCTGGGCTGGCTGGCGCTGCCGCAGTTCGGCCTCAGCACCGTGTTCATCGTGGCCCTGATCTCGGCCACGCTGCTGCCGCTGGGCTCGGAGCCTGCGGTGGTCGGCCTGCTCCAGCTCAATCCCGACCTGTTCTGGCAGACGGTTTTCGTGGCCACGGCCGGCAATACGCTGGGCGGGGCCATCAGCTGGTGGATGGGCCTGGGCGCGCACAAGGCCTGGCGCGCGGCACGCGAGCGGCGGCTGGCCGGGCTGCCGCCTGAACGGGCCAAGCCGCCGCGCAATCTGTCACGCCACGAGCGCCGCGCCCGCGTCTGGCTGCGCCGCCTGGGCGCCAAGGCCTGCCTGCTGAGCTGGCTGCCCGTGGTGGGCGATCCGCTGTGCGCCGTGGCCGGCTGGCTGCGCCTGCCGTTCTGGCCCTGCGTGTTCTACATGGCCATCGGCAAGTTCCTGCGCTATGTGGTGATGACGGTGGTGCTGCTGCAGCTGCTGCCGGCCTCCTGGGCCAGCTGAGGCCGAAGCCCCCCACCGAAGCTCTCCCCTTTTTGCGATCTACGCCTGCGGCTCACGCGCCCAGGGCGCCAGCGCGAAGTGCGCAGCCAGGAAATCAATGAGCGCCTGCACGCGCGCCGGCCGGGCGCGCCCGGGCGGCGTGACGATGTGCAGGGCGATGGAGGGCACCTGCCAGTCGTCCATGCAGGTCTGCAGCGCACCCGATTGCAAATCTTCCCAGGCCAGGAATTCGGGTTGCAGGGCCAGGCCCAGCCCGGCGCGCAGGGCCGGCGCCAGGCCCTCGGCATTGTTCACGCGCATGGCCGTGGGCACGACCTGGGCGAACTCGCCGCGGCGCGCATGCACGAAGCGCCAGGCCTCGCCCAGGCGGCTGTGCACATAGCGCAGCGCCCGGTGCTGCGCCAGCTCGCGCGGATGGGTGGGGCGGCCGTGGCGCTCGAAGTATTCGGGTGATCCCACCAGCAGCAGGCGCACCGTGCACAGGCGCCGCGCCAGCAGGCTGGAGTCGGGCAGCGAGGAGATGCGCAGCGCGATGTCGAAGCCCTGGGCCACGACGTCGATCAGCTCGTCGCTAAAGT
Source organism: Delftia sp. 11MD (assembly GCF_050907895.1). Lineage (NCBI taxonomy): Bacteria > Pseudomonadati > Pseudomonadota > Betaproteobacteria > Burkholderiales > Comamonadaceae > Delftia > Delftia sp. 11MD. The sequence continues at coordinate 5,522,580 of NZ_CP194333.1, forward strand.
GCAGGTCCAGAGTGACTTCCGGGTGCTCGGCCATGAAGGCGGGCACGGCCGGCGCCAGGTGCGAGATGCCGAACGACATGGGCGCCGCAATGCGGATGGGGCCGCGCAGGCTCTTGGACTGCTCGCTGATCTCGGCCTCCACGGCCTCGCCCTCGGCCAGGATACGCGCGGCCCGCTCCAGAGAGGCCTGGCCGCCGGCCGTCAGCGACATGCGCCGCGAGGTGCGGTGCAACAGGCTGGTCCTGAGCCGCGTCTCCAGCCTCGTGATGGCCTTGGAGATGGTGGGCTGGGAGACGCCCAGCTCGGCGGCGGCCTTGGCGAAGGAGCCCGTCTCGGCCACCTTGGCGAAGACGGCCCAGGCTTCGAGGTCAGGAAGTCTTGGCATGAAAGTTTTGGAATAGATGTCTTTGCATATTTTCTATTCTCTTCTTGGTCGGCAAAACATAAAGTTCATCCATCGCAACACACAACGCAGCAGGAGAACACCATGATCGAACGCCGTCCCTTCCAAGCCCTTGGCGGTGCCAACCACGGCTGGCTCGATGCCAAGCACCACTTTTCCTTCGCCGGCTACCACGATCCGGCCCGCATGGGCTGGGGCGCGCTGCGGGTGTGGAACGACGACACCATCGCCGCCGGCACGGGCTTCCCGCCCCATGCCCACGCCAACATGGAAATCATCACCTATGTCCGTGAAGGCGCCATCACCCACCAGGACAGCCTGGGCAACAAGGGCCGCACCGAAGCGGGCGATGTGCAGGTAATGAGCGCGGGCACCGGCATCCGCCACTCGGAATACAACCAGGAAAAGGGCACGACGCGGATCTTCCAGATCTGGATCATGCCCGACGAGCGCGGCCAGCAGCCCCCGTCCTGGGGTGCCAAGCCCTTCCCCAAGGGCGAGCGCTCGGGCAGCTTCGTGGCCCTGGCAAGCGGCCTGCCCGGTGACGAGGACGCCCTGCCCATCCGCACCGCCGCCCGGGTGCTGGGCGCCACGCTCAAGGCCGGCGAGAGCACGGAGTACCGCATCGGCCGCGACCGCCTGGGCTACCTGGTGCCGGCCAGCGGCTCGGTGCAGATCGACGGCGTGACGCTCCAGGAGCGCGACGGCGCCGCCATCAGCGACGTCGAGACCCTGCGCGTCACGGCCCTGACCGACGCCGAGCTGGTGCTCGTCGACACGGCGCGCTGAAGCGCCCTTGCCGCCCCGGCTCCGGCCGGGGCCCACCTGCCCCAACTGTCTTTCCGAATTTCCGCTGTCCCTTCCTTCACCCAACCCACTGCCTCACAGGAGATCACCATGACCGACCGCAAGTACCTCGAAGTCCTGACCCCCGCCAACAGCCAGATCATCTTCATCGACCAGCAGCCCCAGATGGCCTTCGGCGTGCAGTCCATCGACCGCCAGGTGCTCAAGAACAATGTGGTGGGCCTGGCCAAGGCGGCCAAGGCCTTCGACATTCCCGCCACCATCACCACGGTGGAGACGGGCAGCTTCTCCGGCCACACCTATCCCGAACTGCTGGCCGTGTTCCCCGAGCACAGGCTGCTGGAGCGCAGCTCCATGAATTCCTGGGACGACCAGAACGTGCGGGATGCGCTGGCCGCCAACGCCGCCCAGGGCCGCAAGAAGATCGTGGTCTCCGGCCTGTGGACCGAGGTGTGCAACACCACCTTCGCCCTGTCGGCCCTGCATGACACGGACTACGAGATCTACATGGTGGCCGACGCCTCGGGCGGCACGTCGCTGGACGCCCACAACTACGCCATGGACCGCATGGTGCAGGCCGGCGTGGTGCCCGTGACCTGGCAGCAGGTGCTGCTGGAATGGCAGCGCGACTGGGCCCGCCGCGAGACCTATGACGCGGTGATGGACATCGTGCGCGAGCATTCCGGCGCCTACGGCATGGGCGTGGACTATGCCTACACCATGGTGCACAAGGCCGCCGAGCGCGTGCAGCATGGCGAGACCGTGGGCCCGAACCCCGCCAAGGCCTGAGCACCAGCACCGCCGCCGGCCCGCCAAAGGAGTCTCGCCATGAAGCTCTATGCACTTTCCCTTGGGGCCGGCCTGCTGGTCGGCGTGGTCTACAGCCTGCTGCAGGTGCGCTCGCCCGCACCGCCGCTGGTAGCCCTGGTCGGCCTGCTGGGCATCCTGGCCGGCGAGCAGATCGTGCCCGTGGGCCGGCACCTGCTGCAGGGCATGGACCTGCGCAGCGCCTGCAGCAAGACGCAGGCCACCGAGCATGTGCTGGGCGAGTTGCCCGGTCGCAAGAGCACCGATGCCGATCGGCAGCACGGCTGACCTCTCCCCAAACCTTCAAGAAAACTGCACCATGACCACGCGCAGAAAAGTCCTGGGCTCCGCAGCCACCCTTGCCATGGGTGGACTGCTGGGTTGCACCACCAACGCTCGCCAAGGAGCCTCCATGTCCGATTCCACGCCCGAAGTCGTCTTCCACAACGGCCGCTTCACCACCCTGAACAAGGCCCAGCCCACGGCCACCGCCGTGGCCGTGAAGGACGGCCGGTTCATCGCCGTGGGCACGGACGCCGAGGTGCTGGCCCTGGCCGGCAGCGGCACGCGCCGCATCGATCTGCAGCGCCGCAGCGTGCTGCCCGGCCTGTTCGACAACCACACGCACGTGATCCGTGGCGGCCTGAACTTCAACCTGGAGCTGCGCTGGGACGGCGTGCGCTCGCTGGCCGACGCGCTGGACATGCTCAAGCGCCAGGTGGCCAACACGCCCGCGCCGCAGTGGGTGCGCGTGGTCGGCGGTTTCACCGAACACCAGTTCGTGGAAAAGCGCCTGCCCACCATCGAGGAGATCAACGCCATCGCGCCCGACACGCCGGTGTTCCTGCTGCACCTGTATGACCGCGCCCTGCTCAACGCGGCCGCCCTGCGCGCCGTGGGCTACACCCGCGACACGCCCGAGCCCGCCGGCGGCGAGATCACGCGCGATGCCAACGGCAACCCCACGGGCCTGCTGCTGGCCAAGCCCAACGCCACCATCCTCTATGCCACGCTGGCCAAGGGTCCCAAGCTGCCGCTGGACTACCAGGTCAACTCCACGCGCCACTTCATGCGCGAACTCAACCGCCTGGGCGTGACCGGCGTCATCGATGCGGGCGGGGGCTTTCAGAACTACCCCGACGACTACGAGGTGATCCAGAAGCTCAGCGAGGCCAACCAGATCACCGTGCGCCTGGCCTACAACCTGTTCACGCAAAAGCCCAAGGAGGAGAAGGCCGACTTCCTCAACTGGACGCAGAGCGTGAAATACAAGCAGGGCAACGACTATTTCCGCCACAACGGCGCGGGCGAGATGCTGGTGTACTCGGCCGCCGACTTCGAAGACTTCCGCCAGCCGCGCCCCGACATGCCCCCCAGCATGGAGGGCGACCTGGAGGAAGTGGTGCGCGTGCTGGTGCAGAACCAATGGCCGTGGCGCCTGCATGCCACCTATGACGAGACCATCTCGCGCGCGCTCGATGTGTTCGAGAAGGTGCACCGCGACACGCCCATCGACGGCCTGAACTGGTTCTTCGACCATGCCGAGACCATTTCGGACAAGTCCATCGACCGCATTGCGGCCCTGGGCGGCGGCGTGGCCGTGCAGCACCGCATGGCCTACCAGGGCGAGTATTTCACCGAACGCTACGGCGCACGCGCCACCGAGGCCACGCCGCCCGTCAAGAAGATCCTGGAGCGCGGCGTGAAGACCTCGGCCGGCACGGACGCCACGCGCGTGGCGTCCTACAACCCCTGGGTGTCGCTGTCGTGGATGGTGACGGGCAAGACCGTGGGCGGCCTGCAGATGTACCCCCAGCGCAACCTGCTGGACCGCGAGACCGCGTTGCGCATGTGGACCGAGAACGTGGCCTGGTTCTCCAACGAGGAAGGCCTGCGCGGCCGCATCCAGGTGGGCCAGCTGGCCGACATGATCGTGCCCAGCAAGGACTATTTCGCCGTGCCCGAGGACGAGATCTCCTTCCTCACATCCGACCTCACCGTGGTGGGCGGCCGCGTGGTCTATGGCGCAGGCCCCTTCCAGCAGCATGACGACAACCCGCTGCCGCCGGCCATGCCCGACTGGTCGCCCGTGCGGCGCTTTGGCGGCTACGGCGCCTGGGGCGAGCCCGAGGGCGCTGGCAGGAACTCGCTCAACCCCGCGCGCTACCGCAGCCTGGCCGCGGCCTGCGGCTGCGGCACCAGCTGCGGCATGCACGGCCACAGCCATGCCGACGCCTGGGCATCGAACGTGCCGACCTCGGACCCCCGAAGCTTCTTCGGCGCGCTGGGCTGCTCCTGCTGGATGGCCTGAGGAGCAAGGCCATGTCCATCGATTCCAAGCCGTCTGCCCCAGCTGTTGCCGGCAGTTCCTCCGGCAGCTTCGCGCCGCTGCGCCAGCCTGTGTTCGCCGTGCTGTGGGCCGCCACGGTGCTGGGCAACATCGGCAGCTTCATGCGCGATGTGGCCAGCTCCTGGATGGTGACCGAGCTGTCGGCCAGCCCGGCCGCCGTGGCCCTGATCCAGACGGCGGCCACGCTGCCCATCTTCCTGCTGGCGATTCCGGCAGGCGTGCTGTCGGACATCCTGGACCGCCGACGCTTCCTGATCGGCATCCAGATCCTGCTGGCCGCCGTCAGCGCCAGCCTGCTGCTGCTGGCACGCACCAACACGCTGACCGTGGAGTACCTGGTGGCGCTGACCTTCGTGGGCGGCATAGGCGCGGCGCTGATGGGGCCGACCTGGCAGTCCATCGTGCCCGAGCTGGTGCCGCGCAGCGACCTCAAGAACGCGGTGGCGCTGAACTCGCTGGGCATCAACATCGCACGCGCCCTGGGCCCTGCGGCCGGCGGCCTGCTGCTGGCCAGCTTCGGCGCGGCGGCGGCCTACGGTGCGGACGTGGTCAGCTACGTGTTCGTGATCGCCGCGCTGGTCTGGTGGAAGCGCCCCAAGGCCGAGGCATCGGCCCTGAACGAGCAGTTCTTCGGCGCCTTTCGCGCTGGCCTGCGCTATGCCCGCTCCAGCCGCGAGCTGCATGTGGTGCTGCTGCGCGCCGCCGTGTTCTTCCTGTTCGCCAGCTCGGTCTGGGCCCTGCTGCCGCTGGTGGCGCGGCGCATGCTGGGCGGCTCGGCAGGCTTTTACGGCGTGATGCTGGGCGCCGTGGGCGCAGGCGCCATCCTGGGCGCGCTGGTGCTGCCGCGCCTGCGCAAAAGGCTGGATGCCGATGGCCTGGTGCTCCTGTCCTCCGTGCTCAGCGCCGCCGTGATGGCCGCGCTGTCCACGGCGCCGCCGCAATGGGCCGCCGTGCTGCTGATGCTGGTGCTGGGCCTGGGCTGGATCATTGCGCTGACCACGCTCAACGGCGTGGCCCAGGCGGTGCTGCCCAACTGGGTGCGCGGCCGCGGGCTGGCCATCTACCTGATGGTGTTCAACGGCGCCATGGCGGGCGGCAGCCTGGCCTGGGGGCTGTTTGCACAGGGCGTGGGCATTCCCACGGCGCTGCTGATCGGCGCGGCGGGCCTGGTGGCGATCTCGCTGGTGTTCCACCGCATCAAGCTGCCCACGGGGGAGGCGGACCTGCAGGCCTCCAACCACTGGCCCGAGCCGCTGCTGGCCGAGCCCGTGGCCCATGACCGCGGCCCGGTGATGATCCAGGTGGAGTACCAGGTGCGCCGCGACGACCTGCCAGCCTTCATCGAGGCCATGCAGCATGTGGCGCGCGAGCGGCGGCGCGATGGCGCCTATGCCTGGGGCATTGCCGAGCACACGGGCGAGCCGGGCCGGGTGATCGAGTGGTTCCTGGTGGAGTCCTGGGCCGAGCATCTGCGCCAGCACCAGCGCGTGTCCAGGGCCGATGCCGATCTGCAGGCCCAGGCGCTGCGCTTTCACATGGGCCCCGAGCGGCCCGTGGTCCACCACTTCCTGGCGCTGGGTGCCGCCAGTGCTGCCAGTGCCGCCAGCGGGCCTGCGCAGGCACCGGCGCACGGCCACGCCCACTGAAGCGTTGCGGCAGGCCTGCCCTGGCCTGCGCCCGGCCTGCCAGGACACCTCAGCGGATATCCAGCCGCTCCAGCGCACGCACCAGGTCGGCCAGCGTGCGCACCTGCATCTTGCGCATGGCCTGGCTGCGGCGCACCTTGACCGTGATTTCGCTCACGCCCAGGTCTGCCGCGATCTGCTTGTTCAGCAGGCCGCGCACCACGCCCACGACCACTTCCTGCTCGCCGGGCGACAGCGACTGCCAGCAGGCGCGCAGCGCCTGTTCGCTGGCGTCCAGCGCGCGGCGCTGGCGGTCCAGGGCAATGCCCTGCTGGATGGCGTCGAGCAGGTCCTGGTCGCGGAAGGGCTTGGTCAGGAACTCGATGGCGCCGGTCTTCATGGCCTCCACGCTCATGGGAATGTCGCCATGGCCGGTGATGAAGATGGTGGGCAGCTTCAGGCCCAGCTCCAGCATCTGGCGCCGGAAGTCCATGCCGCTTTGCCCAGGCATGCGGATGTCCAGCACCAGGCAGGCCGGTCCCTGCGGCGGCTGCCGCTGCCAGTGGTCCAGAAACTCGCGCGTGGCGCCGAAGGCGCGCACGCACAGGCCCACCGAGGCCAGCAGGTCCTCGATGGCTGCGCGCACCGAGGGGTCGTCATCGACGATGTAGACCAGTGCCTCGGCTTCGGCGGTGGAGGGTTCAGCCATGGCGCAATCCCGTGGAAGGCCTGTCGCCCGTGGCCGGGGCGCAGGCGATGGTGACGTGAAAAGCCGTGCCCCCGCGCCCGTCCTCGCGGTCCGTGGCCCAGATGCGGCCGCCGTTGGCCTCGGCCATGTGGCGGCAGATGTTCAGGCCCAGGCCCATGCCGTCGGGCTTGGTGGTCCAGAAGGCATCGAACAGGTGGGTGCGGGCCAGCGGCGACAGGCCTTCGCCCGCATCGGCCACGGTCAGCACCAGTTGCTGGCCCAGGGCCTGCGTGGCGATGGCGATGCGCCGCTGCGCGGCCGGTGTGTGCTGCATGGCGTCCATGGCATTGAGCAGCAGGTTGGCCAGCACCTGCTGGATCTGCACGCGGTCGGCCCAGGCCGGCTGCAGCGCGGTCGCCAGCTGCAGGTCCAGGGCCACGCCGCGCCGGTCCAGCTCTGCGACGGACAGGCGGGCCATTTCGCGCACGGCCTCGTTGAGGTCGAAGGACTGCCGGCTGGGTGCGTCTCCGCGTGCCATGCTGCGGATGCGTGCGATGACATCGCTGGCGCGCTGCGCATCGCCCAGGATGCGCTCCAGCGCCTGGCCGGCCTTGGCGAGGTTGGGCGGCTCCTGGGCCAGCCAGCGCTGGCAGGCGTTGCCGCTGGTGACGATGGCCGCCAGCGGCTGGTTGACCTCATGGGCGATGGAGGCCGTCAACTGCCCCAGGCTGGTGGTCTGGGTGATGCGCAGCAGCTGGGTGCGCGCCGCATGGGCCGCGTTCTGGGCCGCCACCATCTTCAGGCCCAGATAGGCCGTGATGGCAATGGCCAGGATGCTGATCACCATGTTGATCAGTCCGGTGCGATAGGCACCGGCAGGCGTGAGCGCAAAGCTGGCCAGGGTCAGCACGATGCACAGCGCCGTGAGGCCGATGACCACGCGCGGGCTGAACCAGCGCACCGCCACCAGGATGATGGCGGTGTGGAACACGGCGGCCGCCACGGCGTAGTCGGTCAGCGTGTCCAGCGCGAAGATCGCGGCCATGGCGACGCCCATGGCCGCCAGGATCAGGGCCCGGGGCCAATGGGGAAAGCGGCGCAGAGCGGTGGTCATGGCGTGCAGGGAAAAGGAATGGACTGTCAGCTGCCAATTCTCATTCAAGAAGCCGCTGCACCTGAATGCAAGCTATACCCGAACCGTACGATACTGGCGCGACCCAAAACAAGGGACACCGAGGAAGGGACGCCCCGCACCGAAGGTGTCGTCCCCCTCCCGCGCAGCGAGAGAGGGGGAAGCCGCGCAGCGGCTCAGGGGGTTCACAACACTGGCCGGCGGCCCACGCTCAGCTGCAGCTCCACCGTGGCCTTGGCCAGCTCGGTCTCGGCCTCCAGCGATCCCAGGTAGGCCTCGTCGGCCGAGCGCTGGGCGGACAGCAGCTCCAGCAGCGAAGCCTCGCCATGCCGGTAGGACAGGCGCATGCCATCGAGCACGCGCTGCGCATCGCGCAGCACGCCGTCGCGGTAGCGCTGCACGTTCTCGCGCGCGGCGCTCAGGCGAAAGCGGGCGGCGCGCACATCGGCCTCGGCCCGGTTCTGGGCCTGCTGCAGGGCCAGCATGGCCTGGGTGACGGCCGCCTCGGCCTGCACCAGGTCGCCCCGGTCCAGGCGCGACAGCGGCAGCGGCACGCTGACCGAGACCGACAGCGTGCGCGAGCGCCCGCCGCCATCGAAGGGATTGCCCTGGGCGTCCGTGCCACCGGCCGTGGCGGGCACGGCGGCCATGCCCACGGCCAGCGTGGGATTGACCCAGCGGTTGGCCCGGGCCAGGCCCGCGTTGTCGCGCGCATGCTCCAGCGCCGCCTGGGCGATGCGCACCTCGGCGCGCGACTGCAGGGCCTGGGCGACCAGGGCGTCGGCATCCTCCAGTCCCGAGTCTTCGGCCAATTCCATGAAGCCGCATTGCAGCGTGTCGCTGGCAAAGACTTCGGACAGGCGGCGCCCCAGCGGGACGGACAGCGCCAGCCGTGCGGTCTGCGCCTCGGCGCGCGCCTGCACCACCTCGGCCTGGAAGCGGTCGCGCTCCACGCGCGACTGCAGCCATTCCACGCCGCCGATGTCGCCGGCCTTGCGCCTCAGCTCGTTGGCCTGCACCACATCGCCCAGCGCCTTCAGCGTCTGCTGCTTGCGCTCCAGCGCCAGCGAGTCGCGGCAGGCCTGGGTGTAGTCCTGGGCGGCATCGGAGAACAGCTGGCTGCGCACGCCTTCCAGGCCGGCCTCGGACAGGCGCACCTGGCTGCGTGCGGACTGAATGCGCGCGGCGCGCTTGCCGCCCGTCTCCAGCTCCATGCTGATCTCGTAGTTGCGCGTGGTGGGCCGGGGTTGGCCCGTGCGCACCTGCTCGCGCGAGGCGCCCAGCGTGAGGCTGGGGTCGGGGCGTATGCCGGCGATGCCGATGCCGGCACGCGCGGATTCCACGCCCTGCTCCTCCGAGCGCAGCAGGGGGCTGTGCTGCTCCACGGCGTTGAGGTAGTCGGAAAAGCGCAGGCCGGCGGACGGCGCCGTCTGCGCCTGCGCTGCGGCGCCAAGGCACAGCAGCAGGGCCAGGGCCTGCCTGGGGAAGAAAGGGGTCGTTTGCATGGCGACTCGCATCAATGGGGTTGGCTCGTTGCGGTGCGATGCCCGCCCTCGTGCTCGGCGGCATCCGGATCGCCGCTCTCACCGCGTTCAGCGGCGCGGCGCTGGCGGCGCTCGGCCGCGCGGGCGGCACGGGCCTCGATCACGTAGTAGAGGTTGGGCAGCAGCAGCAGGGTCAGCAAGGTGGCGCTGAACAGGCCGCAGACCACGACCGTGGCCAGGGGCCGCTGCACGTCGCTGCCCAGGCCCGTCGCCAGCATGGCCGGCGTGAGGCCGAAGGCGGCGACGGTGGCCGTCATCAGCACGGGGCGCATGCGGCTGGAGGCGCCTTCGAGCACGGCTTCGCGCAGGCCCAGGCCGTCCTCGCGGCGCAGCCGGTTGATCTGCGAGACCATGAGCACGCCCGAGAGCACGGCCACGCCGAACAGCGCGATGAAGCCCACGGCGCTGGAGACGTTGAGCGTCATGCCGCGCAGGTGCAGGCCCGCAAAGCCGCCGATCATGGCCAGCGGCACCACGCCCAGCACCAGCAGCGGCTGGCGCAGGTTGCCGAACTCGCCGAACAGCAGCACCAGCATGATGCCCAGCGTCAGCGGCAGGATCATGAGCAGCCGCGCCTCGGCACGCTGCAGGTTCTCGAACTGGCCGCCCCACTCGATGTGCAGCTTCTGGCGGTCGTAGTCCAGGTGCTGGTCGATGGCGGTGTGCGCATCCTTGAGGAAGCCCGCCAGGTCGCGGCCACGCACATTGAGCTTGACGAGGATGTGGCGCTCGCCGCCCTCGCGCACGATGACGCTCTGGCCCACGGTGGTGGTGATGCGCGCCACGTCGGCCAGCGGCACCTGGGCGCCATTGGCGGCCGACAGGCGCAGCGCGCCGATGGCCTCGGGGCTGCTGCGCGTGTCGGGCGTGAAGCGCACGGCCATGTCGTAGCTGCGCTCGCCCACGTACAGCTGGCCGATGGAGGCCCCGCCCACGCCGGTGGAGATGAGCTGCGCCACCTCGGAGGCATTGATGCCGTAGCGCGCGGCAGCGGCGCGGTCCAGCGCAATGCGCAGGTTGGGCAGCGGCGGCTCCACGTCCACGGCCACGTCGGCCGCGCCGGGCACTTTCTCCAGCACGGCCACCAGGGCATCGGCCACGCGCCGGTCCTCGGCCAGGTCCTGGCCGAAGACCTTCACCGTGAGGTCGCTGTGCGCGCCCGACAGCTTGTCCTGCACGCCGTCGATCATGGGCTGCATGAAGCCCACGGAGTAGCCGGGCAACTGGTCGAAGCGCGCGGCCATCTTCGCGATCAGCTGCTGCTTGGTCAGGCCCGACTTCCATTCGCCATAGGGATGCAGGCCCACGCTGGCCTCGATGTGCGAGGGCGTCCAGTAGTCGGTGCCGTCATCGTTGCGCCCGGTCTGGGTGACGATGTAGGAGACCTCGGGGAACTCCAGTGCGGCGCTGCGCAGCGCGTCGGCCATGTCGCGCGCCTTGTCCAGCGTGATGCCGGGCGGCATCTGCACCTGCAGCCAGATGGAGCCTTCGTCCAGGTACGGCAGGAAGTCGCGGCCCATGGTGCCGGCCAGCACGCCCAGCGCCAGCAGCGAGGCCGCCACGGCCCCCGCCAGCCAGCGCACGCGGCCCACGGCCACGCCCAGGAAGCGGTCATAGCCCACGCCCAGCCGGTGCAGCACGGGGTTGTGGAAGATCCTGCGCGGCCTGCGGAAAGCCAACCAGGCCAGGGCCGGCGTGAGCAGCAGGGCCACGGCCAGCGCCCCGACCAGGGCCGCGCCCACGGCGCTGGCCATGGGCGAGAACAGCTTGTACTCGATGCGCTCGAAGGCGAACAGCGGCAGGTAGGCGGCCGCGATCACGCACATGCCGAAGAAGATGGGCCGCGCCACCTGCAGCGTGGCCGTGATGGCGTCCCTGGGCGTGAGCGGCCGGTTCTGGTCGGCCTCGCGGCGCCGCAGGATGTTCTCGACCACGACCACGGCCCCGTCCACCAGGATGCCGAAGTCGATGGCGCCCAGCGACAGCAGGTTGGCCGGAATCTTCGCGTGGTGCATGAAGATGAAGGCCAGCAGCAGCGCCATGGGAATGGTCAGGGCCACGATCAGCGCCGCGCGCGGGCTGCCCAGGAAGACCAGCAGCACCAGGGTGACGACGATCAGGCCTTCGGCCAGGGTCTTGCCCACGGTGTGGGTGGTGCGCTCGATCAGCGTGGTGCGGTCCAGGTAGGGCACGACCTTCACGTCGGGCGGCAGCAGCTTGCCGTTGAGCTCCTCCACGGCGGCATGGATGCCCTCCAGCGCCTGCGAGGGGTTGGAGCCCTTGAGCAGCAGCACGATGCCCTGCAGGGTGTCGGAGTTGCCGTCCTTGCCCAGGATGCCGCGCCGCTCCACGTTGCCGTAGGTCAGACGCCCCAGGTCCTTGACCAGCACGGGCGTGCCGCTGTCCGTGGTCTTGACGACCACGTTGCCCATGTCGTCCAGCGAGCCCAGCAGGCCCACGCCGCGCACCACATAGGAGACATCGCCCCGGTCGATGACGCTGCCGCCGCCGCTGGCGTTGTTGGCATTGATGGCCTCGATCACCTGGGACAGCGCCAGCCCGTACTGCAGCAGCCGCGCCGGGTCCAGCTCCAGCATGAACTGCGTGGTCAGGCCGCCGAAGTTGGTCACGTCCACCACGGACTGGGCCTTCTTCAGGCGCGGGATCACCACCCACTGCTGCAGCTCGGACAGCTCGCGCAGGCTGCGCACCGGGCTTTCCAGCGTGTAGCGGTAGACCTCGCCCGTGGGCGAGCTGTAGGGGTCCAGCCCGGCGCGGGCACCATAGGGCAGCGTGACCTCGTCGATGCGCTCCTTCAGGCGCTGGCGCGCCCAGTAGCCGTCCACGCCGTCCTCGAAGACCACGGTGATCAGCGACAGCGCGAACAGGCTGCGCGAGCGCAGCACGTGCATGCCGGGCGTGGCCAGCAGGGCGCGCTCCAGCGGAATGGTGATCTGCTGCTCTATCTCCTCGGCCGCCAGGCCTGGCACCTGGGTGACGATCTGCGAGGTCACGTCGGCAATGTCGGGATAGGCCTCCAGCGGCAGCTGCTTCCAGCTGAACACGCCATACAGGGCCGCGAAGCAAAAGACCAGCCAGACCACGCCGCGGCGGGAAAAGCCGATGTTGACGATGCGCTCGATCATTGCAGCAGCACTCCCCCGTTGACCACCACGCGCTCGCCGGCCGCCAGGCCCGAGAGGATCTCGGCCTGGCCGTCCTGCTGCGCGCCGACCTGCACGTCGCGCGGCTCGAAGCGCCAGCCGCCCTTGTCCACGAAGACGCGCGTGCTGACCTGGCCCTGCAGCAGGGCTGCGGCCGGCACCATCACGGCCTGGCGCGCCGGGGCGTCGAAGCCCACGCGCGCAAACATACCGGGGCGCAGCCGCCCTTCGGGGTTGTCCACGGCCACGCGCACCTTGACGCTGCGCGTGGCGGTGTCCACCAGCTCGCCCACGTACTGCACGCGGCCCTGCAGCTGCAGGTCGGGATAGGCGGCCAGCGCGATGTGGGCCTGCTGGCCCACGTCCACATGGGCCAGGTCGCGCTCGCTCACGCTGGCGCTGAGCCAGACCTTGCGCAGGTCGGCCACGGTCATGACGGAGGCATTCACATCGTTCCAGTAGCCGCCCTGCGAGCCCGCCATCTCCACCACGCGGCCGCTGATGGGCGACTTGACCACGTAGCTGCCGCGCGAGCCTTCCTGCACGGCCGCACCCAGCTGGGACAGGTGGTCGGAGGCGGCGCGCGCATCGGCACCTGCTGCGGCCAGCGCCTGCTGCGCGGCCTCGTAGTCCTTGCGCGCGGCGATCTCGGCATCGAACAGCAGCTTCTGGCGGTCGAATTCCTGGCGCGCGTGCAGCAGCGCGGCCTGGGCCTTGGCGTGCTCGGCACGCACGCTGGAGATCTCGGAGGAGTCCATGGTGATCAGCGCATCGCCGGCCTTCACCGCATCGCCCAGCTGGTGGTGCAGGCGCACCAGGCGGCCCGCCACGGGCGGCGTGATGCGGACCAGCTTTTCAGGCTCGGCCTCGATGGTGGCGGGGGCCGACAGGCGGGTCTGCAGCGGCTGCAGGGCGATCTCGGCCACCTGCAGGCGCTCGCGCAGCGGCGAGCCTTCGGGCACCACGATGAGGTTGCCTTCGCGGCGCACGGGAGCCGGCTGCGGGGCGGCGGTGGCGGGGGTTGCGGGGGTTGCTACTGCAGCCTGGGTTTCGGCCGGGCCGTTGCAGGCGGCCATGGCCACGCTGATCAGCAGCCCGCCCACAGGCCATGCAGCCGCCAGCAAGGGATGGCGCTGGTGCAGGCCATGGGGTCGGCCATGTGGTTGGCCATGGGGTCGGCCTGGTCGTTCAGAAGCAAGAAAGCGGGTCATCCTGAGGTCTCCGGGTGCCATGGACCCGCGCAGACCTCTCGCACCTTCAGGCGATCACAGGCCTCCGCCCGGGTCCGGGCAGATCAAGAAATGGAAGAAGGGAAAGGCGGAAAGGGACGGCGCGGCAGCGCCTGGCAGGATCGGGATCGGGATCGGAATCAGGATCGGGGTCCATGGGGTACTCCTTTGCGTGTGGGTGGCGCAGTCCCCGTGCAGGCCGGGAGCCCTGTTTGCTGCAGTGCAATATGTGCCCGGAATTATCAAAGGCGAAAGTGCCTGCGGCCAGCCTTTGTTGGGAAGGCTGGCCTGTTCATTGGTGGATGCGGGATATACCTTCGTATAGAAGATGGCCGGCACAAGGCCCCCCTCGGCCCGGCCCAGCCCGGCCCGGAAAGCAAAAAGCCGCCAGCGCGGAGCGGGCGGCTTGCGGGCGATGGCCTGCGGGAAAGCTCAGTCCACTTTCAGGCCGATGGCTTTCACCAGTTCGCCGAAGCGCTCGCGCTCGGTGGCGTGGTGGTCGATGAAGGCCTTGCGGCTCAGGGGCGCGGGCGTGGCTCCGAGGGTGAGGATGACGTCGTTGACGTTCTTTTGCTCCAGCGCCTTGGCCACGGCAGTGCGAACGGCCTCGATCACCGATTCGGGCGTGCCCGTGGGCGCGTAGATGCCGAACAGCGTGTCCGCATCAAAGCCCGGCAGGCCGCTTTCGGCCAGCGTGGGCACGTTGGGGTACTGCGGCGAGCGGTGCGGGCTGCCGATGGCCAGCAGGCGCAGCTTGCCCGCCTCGACCTGCTTGAGGCCCGGACCCGGGTCGAACCAGAACTGCAGCTGCCCGCTGAGCACGTCGCTGAGCGCCGGGCCCGCGCCCTTGTAGGGGGCGTGCACGGCATCGACGCCGGCCATCCGCTTGAACATCTCGCCTGCCAAATGCGGCGAGCTGCCCTGGCCCGGCGAGCCGTAGGACAGCTTGCCGGGGTTGGCCTTCAGGTGCTTGATGAACTCGGCCACGTTGGTGGCGGGCACGGCGGGATTGGTCTCCAGGAACACATGCACGCGCGCCACGGCAGCCACGGGCGTCAAGTCCTTTTCGGGATTGAAGGCCAGCTTGCTGTAGATCATCGGGTTGATGGTGATGGCCCCGCCCGAGCTGAGCAGCAGCGTGTAGCCATCCTTGGGCGCGCGCACGGTTTCGCTGATGCCGATGTTGCCGCCCGCGCCGGGCTTGTTGTCCACCACCACCGACTGGCCCAGCACCTGGGACATGGTGGGCGTGATGGCGCGCGCCAGCACATCGGCCGCGCCGCCGGGCGCGAAGTTCACCACCAGGCGCACGGGGCGCTCGGGCCATTTGTCGCCGGCCTTCTGCGCCAGCGCAGGGACCGAGGCCGTCGCGCCCAGCAGGGCCAGCAGGCCCAGGCGGCGCCAGCGGCTGAAGGGATTTGTCTTGTGCATGAGCTATGTCTCCTTGGGTTATGAGTTCTTGAAAACGGTGAGGGCGCCTGAAGCAGCAGCGGCGCTACGGTCAATCCAGCCGTATGCCCGCCGACTCGATGACCTGGCCCCAGCGCCGGCTTTCGCTGCGCCAGTAGTCACGCATCTGGGCGGGCGTTCCGGGCAGCGGCTCCAGCGACAGCGCCTCGAAGCGCGCCAGCACGGCAGGCGAGCGCAGCGCCTGCTGCAGCGCCACGGACCAGGCCTGTACGGTGGCGTCGTCCGTGCCTGCGGGTGCGACCAGGCCCTGCCATGCATGGGCCTCGAAATCCTTCACGCCCTGCTCGGCCAGCGTGGGCACGCCCGGGTGGCTCTTGAGACGCTCGGCGCTGGCCACGCCGATGACACGCAGCTTGCCGGCCGCAATGTGCTGGGCCGCCGCCGCGCTGTCGGCCAGCATGAAGGGGATCTGGCCGCCGATCACATCGATCAGGGCCGGCCCCGCGCCGCGATAGGGCACATGGGACATCTTCACGCCCAGGCGCTGGGCCAGCAGTTCGGTGGCCAGGTGGTGGGGCGTGCCCAGGCCCGGGCTGCCATAGCTGACGGGGCCGGGCTGGGCCTTCACCCACTGCGTGAACTCCTGCAGGTTGTGCACCGGCAGCTGGTTGCCGACCACGAGGAACAGCGGAAAGCGCGCCAGCAGGCCGATGGGCACGAAGTCCTTCTCGGCGTTGTAGGCCAGCTTGCGAAACAGGTGGGGGTTGGCCGCCAGCGTGGCGAAGTCGGCCGTGAAGACCAGGCTGCCCAGTTCGCGCGTGCGCGCCGCGTACTCGGCGGCGATGTTGGTGCCTGCACCGGGCTTGTTCATGACGACCACGGTGCGGCCCAGGGCCTTGCCCCAGACTTCGGCCACGCCGCGCGCCACGGCGTCCGAGCCGCCGCCTGCGGCAAAGCCCACCACCCATTCGATGGGCTTGCCGGTCTGGGCGTGTGCCGTGCCCATGCCCAGCAGGGGCGGGGCGCCTATGGCCAGTGCCGCCTTGAGTGCTTGTCTGCGCAGCATCTTGTCTCCTTCTTGTAGTGGCTCGTTTTGCCTTGAGCGCGTTCAGCGCGGTGCGACGGAGCCCGCGTTCTCCGACAGGCTGACCAGTGCATGCAGCGTGCGCGTCACGGGCACGGCAATGCCCAGGCGGTCGGCCACCTGCAGCACGGCGCCATGGATGGCGCCCGTCTCGGTGGCACGGCCGGCCAGCAGGTCCTGCAGCATCGAGGGCTGGTGGCCCCGGTGGTGGTCCAGCGCATCGCGCACGGCCGCGCCCACGCGCTCGGCGCTGGCGGCGACGCCATGGGCATGGGCGACGGACAGCACCTCGTCCAGCACGCGCTGCAGCAGGGCCTCGCCCTGCGGATTGGCCAGTCCGTCCACGGTCTGGCGCGTCACGGCGCACACGCCGTTGAAGGCGGCATTGAAGGCCAGCTTTTCCCAGATGGCTTCCTGCACCTGCGGGTCGATGCTGCAATGCATGCCTGCGCGGTTGAGGTCTTCCGCCAGCAGGTCGAAGACCGCGCTGCGCTGGCCATCGCAAGGCATGAAGCGGATACCGCCCTGCCCCATGGAGCTGACCTCGCCCGGCGACATCACGCGCGCAGGCCAGGTGGTCACGCCCACGGCGATGCGCTCGGCCGGCACCCGCTCGCGCAGCACATCGGCGTGGCCTATGCCGTTTTGCAGGCTCAGGAAATGCGTGTCCGGCCCGATGAGATGGGCAATGCCCTGCAGTGCAGCGCGCGTATGGGCCGACTTGGTGAAGACCAGCCACAGCGCGGGCCCCGCCGTGAGCTGCTCGGCCCGCGCCGCATGCACGCGGGCCTGCAGCAGCCCCTCATCGGTGTGGCAGCGCGCGCCATCGCGGTTCAGGGCCTGCAGCAGCTCGTCGTTCACGTCGACCAGGGTCACGTCCAGGCCGATGCGGGCCAGCCGCGCGCCGAACAGGGTGCCCATGGCGCCTGCGCCGAGGATGCCTATGCTTCTTGTGTTTTCCATGGCTTTGTCTCCTGCAGGGGGCTTCGCCTCAGGCGACTTCGACCTCGACCACGATGGGCTTGGGATGGGCCAGCGCGCGGGCCAGCACCTCGGCCAGCTCGGCCGCGTTCTCCACATGCACGCCGTCGCAGCCCTGGCCACGGGCCAGCGCCACGAAGTCGATGTCGGGCAGTTCCGTGCCCTCGACCTTCTCGCCCTCGCGGTAGCCGAAGACATGGGCGAAGTCCTGCAGCGCCGCATAGCGGCGGTTCTTGAGGATCACGAAGCTGATGGGCAGGCGCAGCTGGGCTGCACTCCAGAGGGCCTGGATGGCGTACATGGCCGAGCCGTCGCCGATGACGGCGACCACCTTGGCCTCGGGCTGCGCCAGCGCCACGCCCACGGCGGCCGGCATGCTGTGGCCCAGGCCGCCGCTGCACATGGTGTAGAAGGTGCCCGAATGGAAGATGGGCAGGTAGGTCTGGATGGTGGAGCGCGAGCTGGGCGCCTCTTCCACCACGATGCTGTGGCGGTCACGCACCTGGGCCAGCGTGTGCATGGCAAAGGCCACCGACATGCGCTCGCCTGCGGCGGGCGCGGCCGGCACGGGCGCTGCGGGCCGGGGTGCGGGCGCCTGGCGCGGTGCGGGCGCGGGGCGCTGCAGCAGCTCCTCCACGCCCATGCGCACATTGCCCACGGCGGCCGTGCCCACGGGGGCCCAGGCGGCAATGGCCGGGTCCTCGATCAACTGGTAGAGCGCCGTGCCTTCGGGGATGTGCGGGCCCTCGCCTTCCACGTGGTAGGTGAAGGCGGCCGCGCCCACGGCGAAGACCACGTCATGACCGGACAGCAGTTGCACGATGCGCTCGCGCATGGCGGGCAGGAAGCCGGCGAACAGGGGATGGTCCTCGGGGAAGCTGCAGCGCCCGCTCATGGGGGCCACGAAGACGCGGGCCTGGTGGCGCTCGGCCAGCGCGACCACGGCATCCCAGCCCTGGGCCCGGTCCACGGCCGCGCCCACGACCAGGGCCGGGGCACGCGCCGCATCCAGCGCATCGCCGATAAGGTCCAGCGTGCGCGGATCGGGCCGCGTCTCGAAGCCCACATGGCGCAGCGTGACGGGCTCGGCCGGCTTGTCCCAGTCATCGGCGGGAATGGAGACCAGCACGGGGCCGCGCGGCTCCTGCATGGCGATGTAGTAGGCACGCGCCAGCGCCTGGGGCACGTCTTCGGCGCGTGCGGGCTCGCAGCTCCACTTCACATAGGGCTTGGGCAGCTCGGCGGCCTGGCTGGAGTGCAGGAAGGGGTCGAACTGCAGCAGCGAGCGCGCCTGCTGGCCCGCCGTGATCACCAGGGGCGTGCGGTTCTTGAAGGCCGTGAAGATGTTGGCCATGGCGTGGCCCACGCCCGCGGCCGAGTGCAGGTTCACGAAGCTGGCATTGCGCGTGGCCTGGGCGTGGCCGTCGGCCATGCCCACGACGACGGTTTCCTGCAGGCCCAGCACATAGGAGAAGTCTTCGGGGTAGTCGCGGAACAGCGGCAGCTCGGTCGAGCCCGGGTTGCCGAAGATGCGCGTCATGCCCAGCTCGCGCAGCATGGCGATCACGGCATGGCGCACGGTGTAGGTCGCGGTGCAGGTCGCGGTGGAAGAGGATGCCTCGGCGGGCTGGCTGCGCGGTGTGGTGGGTGCTTGCAAGATGGGGTCTCCTGGGGAATGGGCCGGCCGCCCGGTGCGTGCCGCGCGCTGGCCATGGAAGTCGGTGCCCATGGTGCAGGCGCTTATGATTTCCAGCAATTGAATAAACCATCTAAGAGATATTCACCAAATGGATATCAAGAACCTGGACCTCAACCTGCTGCGCGTCTTCGACGCCGTGTACCGCCACTGCAGCGTCAGCCGCGCGGCCGAGGAGCTGGGCATGTCCCAGCCCGCCGCCAGCCAGGCCGTGACGCGGCTGCGCCTGCTGCTGGGCAATCCGCTGTTCGAGCGCGCGCACGCAGGCGTGCGCCCCACGCCGCGTGCCGAGCGCCTGGCGCTGGCCGTGCGCCAGGCGCTGGAGGTGCTGGAAGTCGCCATGTCCGAGGCCCAGAGCTTCGAGCCACTGCAGGCGCGCCAGCGCTTTCGCATCCACCTGAGCGACATCGGCGAGGCGCGCTTTCTGCCGCCGCTGATGCAGGCGCTGCACCAGCGCGCCCCGCATGTGCAGCTGGAGACCCTGCCCATGCCGCTGGACGGCATCGCCGATGCGCTGGACCGGGGCATGCTGGACATCGCCATCGGCTTTCTGCCGGGTGGCACGCGGACCCGGCAGACCGTGCTGCTGTCCGACCACTACGGCGTGCTGCTGCGCAGCGGCCACCCCGCGCTGGCGCACCTGCCCGAAGACGCGCCACTGGCGCTGGCAACGCTGCGCCAGCTGGATTTCGCGGCCGTGCGCTCGCATTCGGAGACGCTGCGCATCCTGCAGGCGCTGCGGCTCGATGAGCGCATCCGCCTGTCGGCCGCGCATTTCATGGCCGTGCCCTCCATCGTGGGCAAGACCGACCTGGCGGTGATCATGCCGGCCGAGATCGCGGCCGGCTTTGTCGAGCGCGGCGGCTATGCGGTGCGCGATGCCGACCTGCCCGATCACCGCTTCGACGTGTCGCTGCACTGGAGCTGGCGCTTCGAACAGGAACCGGCCAAGCGCTGGCTGCGCGAACTGGTCTGCGAGCTGTTCCAGCAGCCCCGGCACCGCGAGGCCGCCGCGCACTGAAGGGCCGGCCGTCACGGGCATGACTTGCGGGCTGCCAACACTAGAGCGTGTTGTGCACTTTTACGTGCCCGCGAAAGCCGGGAAAGGGGTCCGGAACGAGGCGTAGCACGCGCCGCGGTTGCCACACCGCAAGCGGGCTGCAACGAAGGGCCGAGCCCCTTTCCCGGCTTTCCCTTCGGGTTGGCTCTGCGCGCAGGCGCTCGCGGCGTTGCAGCGCTTGCCAAGGCATGAGCCTTGGCGGCGCACTGCGCCTTGCGATCACCAGCGCGCAGAGCCAACGCGGGTACTTAAAAGTGCATAACACGCTCTAGGCAGCCTGGCCTGCCGACTCAGTTTCGTCTAAGAAACCGGCGCCAGACTGGTCCCTGCGCCGACAAGGGCACGCGGCCGGCCCCGCCGAAGATGGGCACCGGCCTGTTTCATCCACTCTCCAGGAAAGACTCACCATGCAACTCAAGGACAAGGTCGCCTTCATCACCGGCTCGGCCAGCGGCATCGGCAAGGAGATCGCCACGCTGTTCGCCAGCGAGGGCGCGCGCATCGTCATTGCCGACCTCAACAAGGAGGCGGCCGACGCCACGGCGGCCGAACTGCGCGCCACGGGAGCGCAGGCCATGGGCGTGGCCGTGGACGTGACCGACGAGGCCCAGGTCAACGCCTCGGTCGAGGAGGCCGCCCGGGCCTTCGGCGGCATCGACATCCTGGTCAGCAATGCCGGGATACAGATCGTGCATCCGGTGGAGGAATTCAGCTTCGCCGACTGGAAGAAGATGCTGGCCATCCACCTGGACGGCGCCTTCCTCACCACGCGCGCCTGCCTCAGGCACATGTATGCGCAGGGCCGCGGCGGCAGCGTTATCTACATGGGATCGGTGCACTCCAAGGAGGCATCGCTGCTCAAGGCGCCCTATGTCACGGCCAAGCACGGCCTGATCGGGCTGGCCAAGACCGTGGCCAAGGAAGGCGCCAAGCACGGCGTGCGCGCCAATGTGATCTGCCCGGGCTTCGTGCGCACGCCGCTGGTGGACAAGCAGATTCCCGAGCAGGCCCGCACGCTGGGCATCAGCGAGGACGAGGTCATCAAGAACGTGATGCTCAAGGAAACCGTGGACGGCGAGTTCACCACCACCGAGGACGTGGCCCGCGTGGCCCTGCTGTTCGCGGGCTTCCCCAGCAATGCGCTGACCGGCCAGTCGCTGGTGGTCAGCCACGGCTGGTTCATGCAGTAAGTCGCCAGTCGGCCCCTCAATCGGCCTTCAATCGGCCTTCAGGCCCAGCGCACGCGTCACGCCCGCATAGCGGTCGATGTCGGCCGCGATCAGCGCCTGGAATTGGCCCGGTGTCTGCCGCGCCGGGGTGTAGCCCTGGTCGCGCAAGCCAGCGCTGACGGCGGGATCGGCCAGCGCTTGCTCCAGCGTGTCATGCAATGCCTGCACCGTGGCCCGGGGCGTGGCGGCAGGTGCCAGCAGGCCATGCCACTGCTCCACCGCAAAGCCCGGCAGGCCGCGCTCGGCCACCGTGGGAACGCCGGCCAGCTGCGGCAGTCGCTGCGGCGCCGTGACGGCCAGGGCGCGCACGCGGCCTGCAGCGATCATGGCCGCAGCACTGCTGGCCGTGACCATGCCCGCCGCCACCTGGCCTGCCGCCACGGCCGTGATGGCCGGGCCGCAGCCCTTGTAGGGCACATGCTGGACAAATCGCTTCGCGTCGCGGGCCAGCATCTCGCCGGCCAGGTGCTGGGGCGTGCCGTTGCCGCAGGAGGCGAACAGCAGCGGCCGTTCCTGGCGCGCCTGGGCCAGCGCATCCTCCAGCGTCTGCAGCGCGCTGTCCGCAGGCACGACCAGCACCGAGGCGATGGAGCCGGCGTTGAACACCGCCGTGAAGTCCTTGCGCGGGTCGAAGTCCAGGCGTTCGTAGACACCGGGGTTGATGGCGAACGAGCTGTTGGCCATCAGCAAGGTGCTGCCGTCCGCTGCGGCCTGGGCCACGGCATGGGCGCCGATGTTGCCGCTGGCGCCCGGCCGGTTCTCCACTACCACGGGCTGGCCCAGGCGCTGCTGCAGCTGCTCGCCCAGGCGCCGCGCCAGCAGGTCCGTGCCGCCGCCCGGCGGAAACGTCACGACGATGGTGATGGGCCGCTCCAGGCGCGTGCCGGCCTTGCCCGGCGCCGCCAGCCACAGCCCCGATGCGCCCGCCAGCAGCGCGCAGGCCGCCAGCGTCCAGAGTCTCCGTCGCTTCAAGGTACACCCTTCAAAAAACATGGCAACTGCTCCACTGGGCTAGGTGCAAAAAACCGGCGCAGCCCAACTCAGGGACACCGAGCAAGGGCCTGAGCCGGCCGCGCCGCCCCGCAGCCAGGGTGTCGCCGGTTGCCCGGACGCCCCCCTCCCGCGCAGCGAGAGAGGGCGCCGTGCACACGGGGGAAGCCGCGCAGCGGCTCAGGGGGTGCCTCATTTCAGGTGTCGAGGCCGATGTCGAGAACCCGGGCGCTGTGCGTGATCCAGCCCACGGCGATCTGGTCCACGCCGGTCTCGGCCACGGCGCGCGCCGTCTCGGGCGTGATGCGGCCCGAGGCTTCGGTCACCGCGCGCCCGCGCGCCATGGAGACGGCAGTGCGCAGCGTGTCCAGGTCCATGTTGTCCAACAGCACCACTTCCACGCCCAGGGACAGCGCCACCTCCAGCTGCTCCAGCGTGTCCACCTCCAGCTGGATCTGCACCATGTGGCCCACGCCTGCGCGCGCCCGGGCCAGGGCTTCGGCCACGCCGCCGGCCAGCGCGATGTGGTTGTCCTTGATCAGCACGGCATCGTCCAGGCCGAAGCGGTGGTTGCTGCCGCCCCCCACGCGCACCGCGTACTTCTGCAGCGCGCGCAGGCCCGGCATGGTCTTGCGCGTGCAGGTCACGCGTGCGCCCGTGTCGGCGATGGCCCGCGCGATCGATGCCGTGGCCGTGGCCACGCCGCTCAGGTGGCACAGGTAGTTGAGCGCCACGCGCTCGGCGGTGAGGATGGCGCGCGCGCTGCCGTGGATGCGCGCGATCTCCTGGCCGGGCGCCAGTTCGCTGCCATCGCGCAGCACCGGCTCGAAACGCGACTGCGCATCCAGCGCACGGAACGCCAGCCGCGCCATGTCCAGCCCGGCCAGCACGCCCTCCTGGCGCGCCACCAGGCGCAGTGCGGCCTGCGCGTCCGCAGGGACGATGGCATCCGTGGTCAGGTCGCCCGCGCGGCCCAGGTCTTCCAGCAGGGCCGAGCGCACCAGCGGCTCCAGCATCAGGTCGGGCAGCGGCGGCACAGGCAGGCGGGCACTGAGGGCATTGGCAGTATTAATGCTCATTTTGAGTATATGTAGGTCAAAAAAATGTGGCGCGCGGCCTTGCGGGCTTGAGCGAGGAACTTATGCTAGATACGAGCATAAGTGCTGTCAAGCCATTGTCACAATCGGGCAAGTGCCGTGCAGCTCAGGGGGAACCGTCGATGCCCTTGGCCAGCGGCAGCTTGCTGCCGGAGATGGCCCGCTCCAGCAGCACATCGCTGCGAAAGCGGAACAGCTTGGCCGGCCGGCCCGCCGAGCCCACCGTGAGCTGGCCGGTCTCCTCGACCAGATCCTGCTGCTCGATCAGGCGGCGAAAGTTCTGCTTGTGCAGCCCGCGCCCGGCCAGGGCCTCCACCGTCTGCTGCAGCTGCAGCAGCGTGAACTCGGGTGGCATCAGCTCGAACACCACGGGCCGGTACTTGATCTTGGCGCGCAGCCGCGCCATGCCCGTGGCCAGGATGCGGCGGTGGTCGTGGTGCATGGCCTCGCCAGGCAGCATGGCGGCCGCGCCATGGACGCGGTGGGCCGCCTCCTGCACCAGTCCGGCCTCGTACAGCAGCTCGTAGCGCTGCAGCACCATGTCCTCGTTCCAGGGCCCGCCGTCCAGGCCGAAGGCGATGTCCGCGCGCTGGCGCCGCAGCGCACGCTGGGCGCCGCGCGCCTCGGCCATCCAGGCATGCAGGCGCGGAGCGATGTGCGAGCGCAGCAGGGCCGGCTCGCCGCCGCGCCAGTCTTCCCAGGGAAAGTAGCGGTACCAGTCCTGCCAGACGGCCTGCCCCGCGCTGCGGTCGGCAGACTCGCGCGTCAGCCCCAGGTAGCTGACCGAGATCACGCGCGCCCCGCTGGCATCGGTGCGATCGCCATCGGCAAAGGTGTAGAGCTGCTCCATGTAGCCCAGCGGGTGATGGGTCTGCTCCTCCACCCAGGCGCGCAGGCCGGCCTGCAGCGAACGGTGCCCCACCTCGAACGGCCCCGCCGGCAGCAACTGCCCGTCCGCCGTGGTCAGCACGCGCGGCGTGCCCTGGGTCACCGCCGCCAGCACGGCAACGAGTTCGGCATGGATGGGAGAGGCTGCGGGACTGGTGGGGTGGGGCACGAAGGTGAGGGCGGTCGGTTGGCGGGATGGGTGATTATGGTGGGTTGCAGGGGCGGCTTCGAGCCCGGCACAGCAGACCGCCACGGGCCATCGGACGGTGAAATTCAACCTGTTGAGCGCTGGCGTGTTTTTCTATCGCATGACTACCCGCGGCGTTCGAGCTGTCGCAGGTACTTTTCCAGCAGTTCGGCGGTGTGCTCATTCATGCCCGCCTCCCAGCTCGCGCTCGATCTGTTCGATGCTGGGCAGGCTGCTTTGCAGGGTTTCCGGCAAGGCACGGGTGAGCTCGAAACCGGAAACGCCGATGGGCTTGTCCACGCCGCGCAGCGCATACTCGGCCAGCACGTGATTGGGTTTCTGGCACAGGATCAAACCGATGGTGGGTTGGTCGGTTGCGTGTCGCAACCTGTCGTCCACAACGTTGCAGTAGAAGTTCATCTTGCCCGCGTATTCCGGCTTGAAATCGCCCCGCTTGAGGTCGATGACCACGTAGCAACGCAGCTTGAGATGGTAGAACAGCAGGTCTATGTAGAAATCGTCTCCGGCAAGGTCCAGGTGGTATTGGCGCCCCACAAAGGCGAAGCCCTGGCCCAGCTCCAGGAGAAATTTTTCCAGATGGGTGATCAGACCGGTTTCCAACTCACGCTCATGGAAACCTGATTCCAACGTCAGGAAGTCGAACAGGTAAGGGTCCTTGAGCGTTTGCTGTACCAGGTCGGAATCCGGCGGAGGCAGGCGCAAGGCGAAGTTGCTGGCAGCTCTGCCTTGTCGCAGGTGCGCGGCTGTCTCGATCTGCATCAGCAGGACACTGCGGCTCCATCCGTTTTCGATGGCTGCGCACATGTACCAATGGCGTGCGCCCGGCTCCTTGACCTTGGCGATCAGCTCGGCGTGGTGGCCCCACGGCAGGGACAGCAGAACATCAGGAGCAAACACCTGTGCGCCATCTGCCGCCACCCCCGGCGCCAGGCGGCTTTGTGCCACAGCCTGTGGCACTTTTTCGCCGGGGGCAAGTTGTGCCACGGCCTGTGGCACTTTCTCTGTGCTCCCGGCTGTGGCAGCCAGAGAGGGATACTCGCGATAAAAAGCCAGCATGCGCTTGATGTTGCGCTCGGAAAAACCTTTTTCCTCCGGCAGTTCGTTGTGCAGATCCTTGGCCAGCCGAGGGATGACTGCGGCACCCCAGCCTTCCCGTTTCTGGCGCTGGTCGATCAGTGCCCCGATATCCCAATACAGGCGGATCAATTCGGCATTGACCGCCAGCATGGCCCGCGTCTGGGCATGGCGGACACGCTGCTTGATATCGGCCAGCAGCGCCGGATAGTCGGCGGGCAGGTGGGTGCTCATACTGCGCCCCCGCTGGTGGCCCTGAGTGCGGCCGGAGAGAATTCTTCGCGCACCTCGGTCCGTGCGTCACATCCAGCCTTTTCCATAGCCTGCGTGATGAGCTTGGTACAGATATCGCGTTCGCCAAGCGCCTGCTTATCCATAGGACGTGATTCCTTTCTTGCTGGCGTTACCTTGCTCGGGCCTGTCTTTTCACCCTGTCGGGTGACGACGGGTCATCTTACGGCGCTCGCTCCGAAACAGCCTGGGCCTCTGCAGAGCAATCCAGCACGATCGGAAGCTCAATGTCCAGCCCCCCCCCGGAGCATCTGCCTTGCATTCCCGAAGAAGAGTTCGGCACGGATGGGAGGGGCTGCGGAACTGGAGGGTGAAGGCGGTCGGTTGGCGGGATGGATGGCTATGGTGGGTTGAAGGCGCCGGCCTGCCCCCGGTCAGGCGTGCGCGTTCACACGGCCGCCGAGGTGCTGGTCCACCATGGCCTTGGCCTGTCCCAGGCTGCAGCCATGCTCACTCTGGCAGGCCCTGATGGCCGCCATCTTCTGCAGGGGATCGGCGGCAAGGGTGCGCCAGTCGATCTTTGCGGGCTCTGGCACCAGGCCGGGCTGCGTGCTGCCCTCGTCCGATGAACGCACTTCCCAGCGCGCCACGACGGGAAAGGAAAGGTCCACGGCGGGCAGCCTGTCCAGTTCGGCCGCCAGTTCATCCTGTGAAATCAATGAAGCCACCTGGCGAACACGCGCCCGGGGCCCGTCGCGCCAAGGCCTGATCTCCAAGGGACGCCGGCAGAAATCCTGCAGATAGCCTCCCAACTCCTGAGTCATGAAGCGCGTGGTCTGTGCGACATCGGCCCGCAACAATTGCAAAGCCTCCGGCTCCGACAATTCATCCAGCTGATCGCTCAGGTCCGCAAAGGCCTGCAGAAATCCCGCACAGACAAAGTCATCGAAGCAGGCATGGGCAACGCTGCTGGCCTCGTCATCGTGCAACACCAGCGCCACGCCCACGCCATGCGTGTCCAGCGGCGTCAGGCACCAGGCATCGCCGGCGCCCGACTGGGCGAATGGCAAAAAGCGCCTGCCGTTCTGCGCGGAAGGATTGAGCCAGCCCTCGATGATTTCCCGGCTGGCTTCGGCGTCTATCCATTCGAAGTCCTGCCAACTCATGAACAAGGGCGGGTCCTGCAGGCAGCGCTGGCGCCAGGTATCAGCCCAATCCGGGCCATAGTGGGTCTTTCCCGATGCCAGAAATTCCTTCAACAGTGGCGGCAAGGCAATGCCGGTCTGGGTGGAGAGCGTTTCGTAGTCGATCATCGGGTTCATCCCACATCCATATGCAGCCTATGCTCGCCGCAACGCACGCACCGGAAAAGGCAGCCTGAAATCATGCCGTCCGTGGACATGCGCTCCAGCATCCACTGGGCATCCTTTTTGTAGATGCCTTCGATGTCGGGCAGGACTTCAGCGAGGAAAGGCTCGACGGCCTGCCTGTCGGCGTGACCCAGGAAGACACAGGGCTCGTTGCAGTGCGTGAGCCACACGGGCTGCTGCCAGGCCCTGTAGCCGGGCGTGCGCAGCGCTACTTCCAGCAGCAGCTCCCTGGCGATGGCGGGCTCCGGGTCTGCCGGATCAGGCGACACGCCTTCGATATCGGTGTATCCCACAAGTTCGCCGTCGTATGTCTCGCAAGCCTGCCCGCTGGCAATGCACCAGGGACACAGGTAATCGGGGCTTTGCTGACTGTAGAACGGGCCTTCGTACTTGAGGCTGCGGTTTTGTCCGCAGCAGGAACACACACCCTCTTCCTGCTCGAAGACGGTTTCATAGGCACCGGGATGGAATCTGAAATGCGGGCGGTCCATTTCAAGGTCTCTCTTTCCCCAATGGAAAGGCGCCATTGTCCATGGACGTTCGGTGCGTGGGACCGAATCGATCCAGACATGAAAAAACCGCGCACAAGCGCGGTTTCCTGAGGTGGGCGAGAACTGCTTTTCAGCAGTTCTGCCGCGGCATCCGTTGCCTCAGACGTTGAACAGGAAGTTCATCACGTCGCCATCCTTGACGACATATTCCTTGCCTTCGGCGCGCATCTTGCCCGCGTCCTTGGCGCCCTGCTCGCCCTTGAAGGCGATGAAGTCGTCGAAGGCGATGGTCTGGGCGCGGATGAAGCCGCGCTCGAAGTCGCCGTGGATGACGCCTGCGGCCTGGGGGGCGGTGTCGCCGACCTTGATGGTCCAGGCGCGCACTTCCTTGACGCCGGCCGTGAAGTAGGTCTGCAGGCCCAGCAGGCCGAAGCCGGCGCGGATCAGGCGGTTCAGGCCGGGTTCTTCCAGGCCCAGTTCCTGCAGGAACATGTCGCGGTCCTCGTCGCTCATCTCGGCCATTTCAGCCTCGATCTTGGCGCAGATGGCCACGACGGGAGCGCCCTGCGCCTCCGCATAGGCCTTGAGGCTGTCGAGCAGCGGGTTGTTCTCGAAGCCGTCTTCGCTGACGTTGCCCACGAACATGGCGGGCTTGGCGGTGATCAGGCAGAACTGCTTGAGCAGGGGCGCGTCTTCCTTGGAGACGGGAACCGTGCGTGCGGGCTTGCCCTGGTCCAGCGCAGCCTGGATGGGGGTCAGCAGCGCCACCAGCTTGGCCGCTTCCTTGTCGTTGCCCGACTTGGCGGCCTTGCTGTAGCGGTTCAGCGCCTTCTCGACGGTGGCCAGGTCGGCCAGGCACAGCTCGGTCTGGATGACCTCGATGTCGGCGATGGGGTCCACCTTGTTGGCCACGTGGATGACGTTCGGGTCTTCGAAGCAGCGCACCACGTTGACGATGGCGTCGGTCTCGCGGATGTGGGCCAGGAACTGGTTGCCCAGGCCTTCACCCTTGGAGGCGCCGGCCACCAGGCCGGCGATGTCCACGAATTCGACGATGGCCGGGACGATGCGCTCGGGCGTGATGATGTCGGCCAGCTTCTGCAGGCGCGGATCGGGCACTTCCACCACGCCGGTGTTCGGCTCGATGGTGCAGAAGGGATAGTTCTCGGCGGCGATGCCGGCCTTCGTCAGCGCGTTGAAGAGAGTGGACTTGCCCACATTGGGCAGGCCCACGATGCCGCATTTGAGGCTCATGGCAGGGCTTTCTACAGGGATTCTGGGGACAAACCCCGCATTTTAGTCAACCGGGCATTTCCTGTCGTTTCAGGCGAACTGCCAGTCGCCGGCCACGGACTGGCCAACAGCCAGTTCAGCCCCGTCGTGCAGGCCTTCCAGCACGGCATTCATGCCGAAGGTGATGGCACCATCGACACGGTCGTCCTGGCGGTAGGTACGGATGGCATCACCCACGGCGGTGCCCTGCACGGCCGTGACGGGGTCGATGTCGGGAATGGGGCAGCGTGTGCAGGGCTTGGCCATGCGCAGCCGCAGGCCCCGGGCATCGAGCACGTCGAACCCGTCGACCCGGTCCTCGTCGTGGGCCTCGAGGCCCTCGATCACGATGTTCGGTCGGAAGCGGCGGGCATCGACGGCGGGCTGGCCGGCGGCCTGCAGGCGCTGGTTGAGCTCATCCACGGCCGCCTGGCTCAGCACCAGCAGCGGGTAGCCGTCCGCAAAGTGCACGGGCGCGGCCTCGCCGCCTGTCCAGCGCTCGCTGGTGCGGCGCGGCGCGGCCGGGTCGAAACGCACCAGGGCGCAATCCGCGCCCAGGGCCTGGGTCAGCCAGCGCGCTGCCTCCGGCCCCATATCCCAGGCCTGGACCCCATCCGACCAGACGCGCGCCTGGCGCACCGGGCCCGTGGCCTGCAGCGGGATGCGCAGGGGCGGGAGCTGGGGGAAATGCAGGACCAGGTGGCCGGCCTCCAGCTCGGGGCGTATCCAGGCCATGCGCGGATGGTCGCGCTGGGTCAGGAATTCGCCGTTGGCATCGACCACCATCCAATGGCGGTCCCAGGCCAGGCCCGTGGCGCCGACGCCGCTGCTTTGCAGCGCGATGCCCGCGCAGGATTTGACGGGATATACCCACAACTGGGCAATGCGGCCCTGCACGTCTCTTTCTTGGTCAAACATCGGATAGCTCTTTTTGGGGAAATCTGGAGTGTGTATGCCATCCATGGCGCGAATGGCGCCATGCGTTGGGCGGCAATATGCCAGATGGCGACGCAGGCTGCGGCACATCACGCCAAAGCCGGAGTTTGCGCCAGTTGGAATCCCCGGCATGGCCCGGACTCCTACAATGCCGGCCATGGCGCAAACCTTTGATGTATGTATACGCGGGGCCGGCATCGCAGGCCGGACCCTGGCTCTCCTGCTGGCCCGGGAACGGCTGCGCGTGGCCCTGGTGGTGGCCGCTCCCACCGGCAACGCGCCCGATGTGCGCGCCTACGCGCTCAATGCCAGCGCACGCGGCCTGCTGGACAGCCTGCGCTGCTGGCCGGACGACGAGCACGCCACGCCCGTGACGCAGATGGAAGTCTTTGGCGACCTGGACGGCCATGTGCTGTTCGACGCTGCCCGCCAGGACGTCGACGCCCTGACCTGGATCGTCGATGTGCCCGCGCTGGAGCAGCGCCTGGCCGAGGCCGTGCGCTACCAGCCCATGGTCGAGGTGGTGCACCAGCCCGTGGCCGCGCCGCTGACGGCCATCTGCGAAGGCCGTGCCAGCCGCACGCGCAGCGAGTTCGGCGTGGACTTCGCCGTCACGCCCTATGCACAGCACGCCATCGCCACCCGGCTGCACTGCGAGCTGCCGCACGGCCAGGTGGCGCGCCAGTGGTTCACGCCCGAAGGCATCCTGGCCCTGCTTCCGCTGGAAGGCCCCCAAGGCCACAGCGTGGCCGTGGTCTGGTCCATCGCCCGCGAGCTGGCCGATGGCTGGCTGGCCGCCGACACGCAGGATTTCACGGCGCGGCTGGAAGCCATCAGCCAGGGCGCACTGGGCCGGCTGGAGCTGAGTGCACCGCGCATGGCCTGGCCGCTGCAGCAGGCCGTGGCCGACCACTGGTGCGGCTCCATGCCTGACGGCGATGCACGTTCGGCCCGCAGCTGGGTGCTGGTGGGCGACGCGGCCCACAACGTGCACCCGCTGGCAGGCCAGGGCCTGAACCTGGGCCTGGGCGATGTGCAGGCCCTGGCCCGCGTGCTGCAGGAGCGCGGCTACTGGCGCAGCACGGGCGATCTGCGCCTGTTGCGCCGCTACGAACGCGAGCGCAAGGCCGCGCTGGCGCCCATGGGCCTGGCCATGGACGGGCTGCAGCAGCTGTTCAGCCGACCGGAGGTGCCGGTGCAGATGCTGCGCAACTGGGGCATGAAGGGCTTCGAGCGCTTCGGCCCGCTCAAGGACTGGATGGCACGCCAGGCCATGGGCCTGGACCCGCGCAGCGGCGCCTGAGCCCGGCATGCAGGAATGCTTGCCGTTGAACCCTTTGCCGATTTGCGACTCGTACCCGTGCTCCGTGGCGCCCTGCGCTGCGCACTCCCCCTCAACCACGGCGCGGCCGGCCTGAACGCGGCCCCGCCCACCTCCGCATTGCCATGAAACTCTTCGCCTGCCTGCTGACGGCTGCCAGCCTGACCTGGAGCCTCGGTGTTCACGCCCAGGACGCCAACCTGCGCAAGACGCTGACCGAGCGCATTCCCCAGCTGGAAAAGATCGACGAAATCCGCCCCACGCCCATGTCCGGCCTGTTCGAGGTGCGCATCGGCACGGATCTGTTCTACACGGACGCCAAGGGCAACTACCTGATCCAGGGCGAGCTGATCGACACCAAGGCACGCCGCAACCTCACCGAAGACCGCATGAACCAGCTGACGGCGGTGGACTTCAAGCAGTTGCCGCTCAAGGACGCCGTGACCATCGTCCACGGCAAGGGCGAACGCAAGATGGCCGTGTTCGAGGACCCCAACTGCGGCTACTGCAAGCGCTTCGAACGCGACCTGCAGAACGTGGACAACGTCACCATCTACCTGTTCCTGTACCCCATCCTGAGCCCCGATTCGGCCGAGAAATCGCGCAACATCTGGTGCGCCAAGGACCAGGCCGGTGCATGGGCCGACCACATGCTGCGCGACAAGGTGCCGGCCGCTGCCCAATGCGACACCTCGGCCGTGCAGCGCAACCTGGCCTTCGGCCGCAAGTACAAGATCACGGGAACGCCCACCGTCATCTTCACCAACAACACCCGAGTGCCTGGCGCCATCAGCGCCCAGGAAGTCGAGAAGAACCTGGCCGCAGCCGCGCGCTGATCGCCACCTCGCGGGCCCGATGCCGGGCCCGCCCCTCTGATTCCCCTTGGCCGGAGCTTCCCGGCTCCAGCCCGCCGCAGCGGGCCCGGGCAGCCTCCAGGCCACCCCTGCAGGAGCCCGAATGACCTCTCCCCTCGCCGCCACCGCCGCTGCCACTGCCGCAGCGGACATCCACTACCGCGTGCAGGCCCTTGATGTGGACGCGCACCTGTTCAGCGTGCAGCTGCACATCGCCCGCCCGGCCGCCGGCCAGACCCTGTCCCTGCCGGTCTGGATTCCCGGCAGCTATCTGGTGCGGGAGTTCTCCAAGAACCTCCAGGACCTGTCTGCCGAGCAGGACGGCCGCCCCGTCGCGCTGGCCCAGCAGGGAAAGAACCTCTGGCAGGCCGATTGCGACGCCAACACGCCCCTGGTGCTCAGCTACCAGTTCTGCGCCTATGACAGCTCGGTGCGCACGGCCTGGCTGGACCGCCGCCGCGGCTTTTTCAACGGCACCAGCCTGTGCCTGCGCGTGCACGGCCAGGAAGACACGCCGCATACGCTGCAGCTGCTTGCATCGGACGCCACGGCATCGTGGCAGGTGGCCACCGGCCTGGACGCCGTGGACGCCGATGCGCGCGGCTGGGGCCTGTACCGCGCTGCCCACTACGACGAACTGGTGGACTGCCCCGTGGAGATGGGCAGCTTCTGGCGTGGCGACTTCGTGGCCGCGGGCGTGCCCCACAGCTTCGTCGTTGCGGGCGCCGCGCCCAGCTTCGACGGCGCGCGCCTGGTTGCCGATGCACGCAGGATCTGCGAGACCGTGCTGGCCTTCTGGCACGGTACGGGCGAGCAGGCCACGCCCGCGCCCATGCAGCGCTATGTGTTCATGCTCAACGTGGTCGATGACGGCTATGGGGGCCTGGAGCACCGCAACTCCACGGCCCTGATCTGCGGCCGGCGCGACCTGCCGCGCGTGGGCGAGCGCAAGGCCGCCGAGGGCTACACCACCTTGCTGGGCCTGATCAGCCACGAGTACTTCCACACCTGGAACGTCAAGCGCCTGCGCCCCGCAGAATTCGCACGCTACGACTACGGGCAGGAGAACTACACCGAGCTGCTGTGGTTCTTCGAAGGCTTCACCAGCTACTACGACGACCTGCTGCTGCGCCGCGCCGGCCTGATCGACAACGCCCAGTACCTCAAGCTGGTCACGCGCACCATCAACCAGGTGCTGCAGACACCGGGCCGCCGCCTGCAGTCCGTGGCCCAGGCCAGCTATGACGCCTGGGTCAAGTACTACCGCCAGGACGAGAACACGCCCAACCAGACCGTCAGCTACTACACCAAGGGCTGCCTGGTCGCGCTGGCCCTGGACCTGCAACTGCGCCGCGAAGGCCGCAGCACGCTGGACGACGTGATGCGCGCGCTGTGGCAGCGCTGCCAGGGCGGCCCCATGCGCGAGGCCGATGTGCTGGCCGTGCTGCAGGAGCTGGGCGGGCGCAGCTTCGCCCCCGAGATCACGCAATGGGTGCACGGCACCGACGACCTGCCGCTGGCCGAGCTGCTGGCCGCCCAGGGCGTGCAGGCCAAGGTCGAACCGGCGCAGACTGCCCAGCGGCTGGGCCTGCGCGTACAGGAAAGCCAGGGCATCACCGTCAAGACCGTGCTGCGCGGCAGCCTGGCCGAGCGCGCAGGCTTCATGGCCGGCGACGAATGGCTGGCCATCGAGCTGCCCACCGGGGCCGAGGATGCACAGCCCGCACGCTGGCGCATCACCCGCCTGGACGATGTGGCGCTGTACGCAGGCACGGCGCTGGAGATCGTGGCCTGGGTGGCCCGCGACCGCCAGATCCTGGCCTTCACCCTGCCCTGGGGCTCGGCCCTGCTGAGCGAGGCCGCCATGGTCGAGAAAACGGACAACGGCGATGCAAAAGCTGCCATCTCCAGCGCTCCACAGCTCCCGTCTCCCAGCAACCTCGCCCTGGAAATCACCGACGAAGAGGCCGTGGGACGCTGGCTAGGCGGCCGCGCCGACAGCCCGCAGGCTCCCGGCACGCCGTGAAACGCGGCGCAGGCGCGCACATGCACACACGCGCACCCGCGCCCCTGGCCGGTTATTCTTGAGCATCACGACGACAACCCCAGCAGGAGACTCCCTTGGCCTACGAAATGATTGAAGTTCGCGTCGAAGCCGACAAGGTCGGCATCATCACGCTCAACCGCCCCAAGCAGCTCAACGCGCTCAACGACCAGCTCATGAACGAGCTGGGCCAGGCCCTGCAGGCCTTCGAAGCCGACGAGGCCATCGGCTGCATGATCATCACCGGCAGCGAGAAAGCCTTTGCAGCCGGCGCCGATATCGGCGCCATGGCCAAGTACAGCTTTGCCGACGCCTACAAGGGCGACTACATCACGCGCAACTGGGAGACCATCCGCAGCATCCGCAAGCCCGTGATCGCCGCCGTCAGCGGCTTTGCCCTGGGCGGCGGCTGCGAGCTGGCGATGATGTGCGACTTCATCATCGCCGCCGACAACGCGAAGTTCGGCCAGCCGGAAATCAAGCTGGGCGTCATCCCCGGCGCCGGCGGCACGCAGCGCCTGCCACGTGCCGTGGGCAAGTCCAAGGCCATGGACATGGCCCTCACGGCCCGCATGATGGACGCCACCGAGGCCGAGCGCGCCGGTCTGGTCAGCCGCGTCGTGCCCTTCGACAAGCTCATGGACGAAGCCCTGGGCGCTGCCATCATCATCAGCGGCTTCTCGCAGATCGCCGTCATGGCGGCCAAGGAATCGGTGAACCGCGCCTTCGAGGGCTCGCTGGCTGACGGCGTCATGTTCGAGCGCCGCCTGTTCCACGCGCTGTTCGCCACGCAGGACCAGAAGGAAGGCATGGACGCCTTCGTCAACAAGCGCCCCGCAAACTTCAAACATCTCTGAACCTGCTGAAAGACACGCTACAATGCGCGTCTTCCGGCAAGGCACTGCAGGCCTCTCGCAAAGAAATTTCGAGAAATTTGCACAACTTCCCGGATCGACCAAAAATTCTGCATATAATTTAGGTCTTACGGCGCTTTAGCTCAGTCGGTTAGAGCGATGGAATCATAATCCACAGGTCCGCGGTTCGAGTCCGTGAAGCGCCACCAAACAAAGAAAAGGGTCTACGTGCAAGCGTAGACCCTTTTTTCTTGCCCGACGAACAGAGCGCGGGCACGCCGGGAGCGCACCCTGCTCGGCGCCCTCCCCCGGCTGCTAGCGGCGGCTCTTCAGCTCAATCCAGTGGTTGTCCAGCGCCATTCCAGGCACTGCCACCGTGCGCAACACCTGGCCGCGTTGGCGCAGCTGGGCCTGGCGCGCACCGCCCATCCACAGCGCGGGCTCGGCAGGCAGGGGCCGGCCCTTGGCATCGAGCGAGACACTTGCGTTGGCCACGCAGTACACGCCTGGCATGGCATCGCCACGCAGCCAGCGTCCGCTGGCCTGGCCGTTGCCGGGCACCTGCCACCAGGTGACGGTGTTCACGCGCGGGCAACTGACGGCGAAGAGCTGGCCGTCGCAACCGATGTCGCCGCCATAGCCGGCCAGGGGCTCGCGCCCTTCGGGCAGGGGCACGGCATGCAAACGGTGGCCATCGAACAGGGCCAGCACGGGCGCGGCGGCGCGCGCTTCGGTGTCGCGGTGCTCGGCCTGCAGCGCAATGCCCAGCCAGCGGCGCGCGGGCGCGTGGGCGACCTGCGGGCCCCAGGCCAGGTGGCGCAGGCTCAGGCGGCTGTCGTCCAGCTTCCACAGGCCGGCACGGGCGCCGCCTTCTGCCGGCAACAGCCGCGCGATGGACGAGTCCATGTGGTCCAGCTGCAGCTTGCGCCGGCCGGTCTCGGACTGCGTGGGAATGCCGCCGTTGGCGACCATAAGCGTGCCGTCGGCGTCCAGCAGCAGCTGGTGCGGGTCCATGCCGCCCGTGCGCCATTCGGCGATCTTCTCCAAGGTGATGGCATCGCGCACGCCGATCAGGCCCTGGGCATCTTCCAGGTCGGTCTCGGTGGTGTAGAGATGGCGGCCATCGGCACTTTCGATGACATGGCCGTTGAAGAAGCGGTCGGGCTCTATCCACTGCCATTGCGCATCCTCGGCGGCCTGTCCGGGCTTCAGGCGCACCAGCCAGTCGCCGGGGCGGCGGCTGGCGAAGACCACGGAGCCGTCGCGCAGCGCGGCCATGCCATGGGCGCGCGTGGGCACATCCAGGGCCTGCAGCACCTGCAGCGGCCTGTCCACCTGCGCACGGGCCTGCACGATGCCGACACGCATCTGCTCGCCCTGCATCCAGGCCGCAGCCAGCGACCGTGCCGGTCCAGACGGCCTGGCCGCATGGGAGGTTGCCAGCGGCATGGCAGCCAGCAGCCCCATGCCCTGCAGCCAGCGGCGGCGATTCAGCGCCTGCTCAATCCCCGTCGGCATCCGAGAACCCGATGTTGACTTCCAGCGCAGGCGCCACCTCGCCTTCCATGAGGCGCTTGAGGCGCGACAGCGGCTTGGTGGCGGCATCGACGGCCTTGGCGCTCGGCTCGGTCAGGGCACGCATGCCGGCATCGGCCTCGTTGACGGCCTTGAGCCAGCGGTCGGCCAGCGGGTTGAGGCCACGGCCGCGCAGGTAGGACTCGATGGGCACGATGTCCACGCCGGGCTGGGGCACCTTGCGGTCCACGCTCACGGCCAGCGTGCGCAGGCCCTGCCAGTGCGCGCGCCAGATCTCAACGGTGCTGCCGCTGGCCAGGTGCTCCCAGGCGGGGGGCTTGCTGCCTGCACTGCCCGCACTACGCAAGGGCTTTTCCATGTCCGCCCAGCGCAGGCGCTCCAGGCCGCCGACCCACTGGTTGATGAACTCGGCCATGGCTTCGGTGGTGGCATCGCCGTCCTCGGACCAGTCCTGGGCGGCAAGCTTGGCAAAGCCATTGCGGAGGATGCCCATCTCGGCGCCGATTTCCTCGGACACCAGGGTGGCATAGGCGCAGGCCGGCGTCTGCGGCTCCACGGGCTGGGTCCACAGCAGGTTCTCGAGCGCCGGGTATCCCTTGGCGGGTGCGCCGATGCGCTCCATGGCGGCCAGATCGGCGGGGGCCGACTGTATGGCCTTCTTGAGCAGGGCCGGGCGCATGGGGCGGAAGTCCACCAGGCGTGCCGAGCGGCGCTCCACCAGCGGCCCCAGGGCCACGGCCGAGAGGCTGCTCCACTGCCGCGACGATTGCACATAGGCCTGGCGCGCCGTCTGCAGCGTGGCGGCAGCCGATCCCGCAGGTGCCGCAGGTGCTGCGCAGTGCGCGCGCAGCGCCTGGTTCAGTGCCTGGGCGGATGCCTGCGCGGCCTTGGCCTGGGGCGAGAACCATTGGCCATACAGCCCCTGCACGGCATGGGCCGTGTTGTAGAAGGGGATGGCCATGTTGGCCTCCACTTCCTGGGCCTGGGCCGGGGTGGTGGCCAGCAGCGCCAGCGCGGCGGCACAAAGGATTTGGCGAGGGGTCATGCGCATGTCTTGCATCAGAGGGACTCCACAAATTTGACCAGGGCTTCACGGTCTTCGGCGCTGAACTGGCGCACCTGTTCGCGCGCGGCTTCGGCCTCGCCGCCGTGCCAGAGGATGGCTTCCAGCACGCCGCGCGCACGGCCGTCGTGCAGCAGGCGCTGGTGGTTGTTGACATCGGGCAGC
Organism: Delftia sp. 11MD; assembly: GCF_050907895.1. NCBI lineage: Bacteria > Pseudomonadati > Pseudomonadota > Betaproteobacteria > Burkholderiales > Comamonadaceae > Delftia > Delftia sp. 11MD. The sequence continues at coordinate 5,560,183 of NZ_CP194333.1, forward strand.
AGGCCTATGCCCCACAGCGGCGGCGTGCGCCACTGGCGGCCTGAGGCCTTGAAGTCGGGCCGGCCATCGGCCAGGGCCTCGCCCATGTCGTGCAGCAGCAGGTCGGTGTAGGGCGCAATGGTCTGGCCCGACAGCGCCTGGCTGCTGAGCGCCGGAGACAGCGCGGGGAACAGCGCGCCGCCGGTCTTGTACGAAGGCCGGTGGCACTGTGCACATTGGGCCTGGTGGAACAGTGCCTCGCCACGGCGCACGGCAGGGTCGCTGGCGTTGCGCCGTGCAGGCGGCGCCAGCGTGGCCTGGTAGAAGATCACGTCGTCCAGCACGCGGTCCTCGATCTCCACGCCCTCGGCGCCGTTGCCGTTGGGCGCGGCCAGGCAGTCCTTTTGCGCGGGCGTGCAGGTCTGGTGCGGGAAACGCTTCGATGTGATGCCGATATCGCCCAGGAAGGCCGAAGCCGTCTGGTGGGCAATGGAGGCCACGTTGGCCTTCCAGCCGAAGCGGCCCAGCATCATGCGTTCGCCGTAGGCATCCCAGACATAGTTGGGCTGGCCCTTGATGGGGCCGCCCAGGGCCGCCTGGGCGGCAGCGTTGGCCAGGATCTCGGACTCCGGGATGTGCTCCAGCAGGCCCAGGCCGATGACCTGGGGCGCAATGCGCGGGCTGGTCATCAGGTTGGCAGCGAGGGGGCCGTAGTTGAGCGCAGCCAGCTCGTAGACCGGCTTTTCCAGCGTGTAGGCCGTGCCGTCGGCAAAGCGGCCATGCACCTGTTCATAGCGGATGCGCAGCTGACCCTCGCCCCTGACGCCCAGCACGCCCTCGGTGTTGAACTGGTCGCCATAGACCGGGTCCGGCACCGGGCTGCCGTGCGGGCCTTCACCCGGAATGGACAGCCGCATGAGCAGGCCCGCGAACGGCTGGGGCTTGAGCGGGTTGTGGAAGTCGGGCGGCTGGGCGCGGCCATCCTGCACATGGCAGCCGCCGCAGGAGCGCGCCAGGAAGTGCGGGCCCAGGCCATCGCGCGCCGTGGTGGAGGCCGGCGCCTGCACCCAGTTGCGCTTGAAGAAGGAGTTGCCGATGACGAAGCGCGTGCGCTCGGCATCGTCCAGGTTGGCGGCGGGCAGCGAGAAAGCGTTGCGGCCCGTGGCGTGGACCGTGGTCTGGCCGCCCGGGGGCAGCGGCTCGCCCGGCGCCGCGAACAGCAGTTGCGCCGCAGGCGTGGACGCGGGGGTCGGCTCTGGCGGCGCGGCAGCCTTGGACTCCTGCTGTTGCGCCGAGCAACCCAGCAGACTCAGGCAGGCTGCGGCCAGCAGCAATGGGGAAAATTTCATGGTGAGGGCGACCCTGCAAAAGCCATGGCCGCCGAACCCTTTCGGGGGCGGCGGCCTTGGCGCATGGGCGTGAGAGGGGTTGGACGCTTGGGGTGAATGTTCTTTTAGTTGGCCTTGGGGTCCACCAGGTTGAGCTGGGTGATGCCGACGGCATTGGCCGCCTCCACCAGGTCCTTGCTCTGCTGGACCAGGCTGTCGATGGTGGCCTGGATCTTGGCGCGCGAGGCCGAGTCGCGCGCGCCCTGGATGGCCTGGTCGAACGGCGCGGGAATGGCCTGGGCCGCCTGCACCGACTGCGTGATCTGGCGCGTGGTCCTGTCGGCCAGCGCGCTGTCCTTGGAAGCCACCCAGTCCCTGATGCCCGGGCCTTGCAGCTCGCTGCCGTCCAGGCGCTTGTAGCTGCCCTGCCAGACGTTGAGGATGCCCTGGGCATTGGTCACGGCATCGCGGTGCGTGTTGTCCGAGAAGCAGGAGTGCTCGTCTTCCTGGTCGCGGCTGGCCAGGGCCACTTCCAGGCGCTCGCCGGCCAGCTCGCCGCGCGACAGCGAACCCAGGCCCACGAAGATGCGGCGCAGCGCGTCGTCGGGCTTTTTCTCGAACTGGGCGCGGAAATTCTTGGCCGAGCCGGGCTTCCACTGGTCGGCCACCGACTGCAGATCCTCGATCAGCAACTCGGTCACCACCTTCAGGTACTCACGGCGGCGGTCGGCATTGGATTTCTTGCCATCGACGAAGTCGGTGTAGGGACGCGCGCCCGGTCCCTTGTCATTCAGGTCCTGGCCCCAGAGCATGAACTCGATGGCGTGCCAGCCGGTGGAAACGTTCTCCTCGCCGTCATGCTCGTTGAGTTCGGCCAGGCGCTTCTTGGTGATGGCTTCCTTGCGGTTGTTGATGATGCCGGCATTGGGGTTGCCTTCCACATAGTCCACATAGGACTCGTCCATGGGCCAGGCGTTGATCTGGCCTTCGGGTCCTTCATCGTTGTCGATGGGACCGGCGTAGAAGCGGAAGGCCTCGGTCTGGCCGTAGTACTCGCGTGCATCCAGCCAGGCCTTGCGCGCATTGTTCAGGCCCTGTTCGCTGGGTGATGCGAGAAAGGCCCCGATGGCTTTCTGCATGGTCTTGGCCGAGCTGATGGAATCCGAGTAATTGGCGTGCACCAGGGTGCCGTAATGCTTGACCACCTCTGCAACGGAGAGGTTCTTCTTCACGGGCTGTTGAACGGTGCCGGCGGCTGCGGCCTGGCTCATCGGGGCGGCCGCGCCCAAAGCGAGGGCGGCTGCAATCAGGATGGGATGCATGGCAGAAAGGATCGGAGGTTGGAGAACTCGGAATGCCAAACTGTAATGAGAATTGTTTTTATTGGCAAAACCTGCGAGATATCGCCGCACTGCACCGCAAGGTCATTGACGGACCCGGGCGGCCAACGGGCAGTGAACGGACGGCAATGGGAGCGCTTGCGGCGCACGGGCCGCAGCGGGTGCCAGCCTAGCACGGCGCCCTTGGCGCCAGGGCCAAAGACCCCGCGCTGGCGCAGCGCGGGCCCGGCCTCAGAACTTGTAGTTCAGGCTGACATTCACCGAGCGTGGCTCGCCCCAGGTGTAGGTGCTGTAGTAGCTGAAAATGGTGTAGTACTTCTTGTCCAGCAGGTTGCGCACGTTGACGGTGGCCGACAGCTGTTTGCTGAACTCGTAGCGCGCCATCATGTCCAGCAGCCAGTAGCCCTTGACGGTGTGAACGGCCGTGCCGCCCGATGGCGTGGAGATGTCGCCCCAGGTCTTGTCCTGCCAGCGCGCGCCGCCGCCCACCGTCAGGCCGGAAAGCGGGCCGTCCAGCCTGTAGCTGGTGTGCAGGCTGAACTGGTTGGAGGGCGTGAGCGTGGCCACGCGCTTGCCTTGGTCGCGCGAAATGGCATGCGAGAAACCGGCCTGCAGTTGCCAGGCGGGCGTGATCTGGCCGGATATCTCCGCCTCGAAGCCGCGCGTCCTGACGCCATCGGCGGCCCGGTAGGCCGTGGCGCCGCCGGGCGTCAGGCCGCCGGTCTCGATACCAAAGTTGTCTTGCTGAAGCTGGAACAGCGCCGCCGATGCATTGAGGCGGCCGTCCATGAAGGCCGCCTTGACGCCGACCTCGGCGTTGTTGCCGCGCAGCGGGTCCAGCGCCTTGCCGCTCTCGTTTTGCTTGGACTGCGGGCTGAAGATGCTGGTGTAGCTGGCGTAGACCGAATAGTTGCCATTGAGGTCGTAGATCGCGCCCACATAGGGCACGAAAACGCCGGTCTCGCGCTGACCCTGCACCTGGTTGCGATAGTTGGACCAGCGCCCGCCCGTGATCAGCTTGAGGTCGGCCGCCAGGTTCCAGCGCGCCGCCGTGTACAAGCCCTGCTCCTTGGTCACTTCGCTGTTCACGTAGTCGGGTGAGGCGCCCCACACCGGCAGGCGCGAATCGCCATTCCAGTGGTAGTAGTCATTGACCGTGGACACATAGTCGGCGGGCAGCTGCCAGTAGCCATCGTTCTTCCAGTGGCGCCTTGCTACGCTGGCGCCCAGCACCAGTTCGTGCTCGCGCCCGCCCAGCGAGAAGGGCCCGCTGGCATAGGCATCGAGCGCGTTGCTGGTGGTGCGGCCTATGTACTGGCCGCGCCACAGCGACACGCCGGAGCCGTCGGCCGGGTTGGGGAAGCCCGCAGCCGCCGCGCCCAGGTTGGCGTTGTAGCCGTTGATCTGGTGGTTGAACTGCGCCTTGGCCACCCAGCCGTTGCTGAAGCTGTGCTCCAGCGTGGCAAAGGCCGTGCGCGTGTACTGGTCCCAGCGGCTCCAGCGCGTGCCGTTGTTGTGCGAGCGCGGCATGTCATTGAATTGGCCATCGGCATTGAGCAGGGGAATGCCGCCCCAGGTGGAGTTGACCGGACGGTTGTTCTGCGCATCGCCGCCCAGCGTCAGCAAAGTGCGTGGCGTCAGGTCCATTTCCACAATGCCGTAGAGCGTCGCGGTCTTGCGCGAATAGCGGTCCATGAACGAGTCCTTGTCCTGGTAGGCGGCCACGCCACGCGCGCGCACGCTGCCGCTTGCATTGAGTGCGCCGCCCACATCCACCTCGGTGCGGTAGTTGCTCCAGCTGCCCGCAGAGATGGACGCATGCCCGCGGAAATCGCGCGTGGGCTTCTTGCGGATCAGGTTGATGGTCGCGCCCGGAGTGCCGCTGCCCGTGAGCAGGCCGGTTGCGCCCTTGAGCACCTCGACGCGGTCATAGATCGCCATGTCGCTGAGGGTGTTGCCGGCCGAGTACGCGGAGTCGCGCATCATCGGAATGCCGTCGTACTGGAAGTTCTGGATGGCGAAGCCGCGGGCGTAGTACTCGGTGCGCTCGCTGTCATAGGTGACGATGCTGATGCCAGGCGTGTGCTCCATCACCTGGTCGATGGATGTGAGGTTGAAGTCATCCATCTTCTGGCGTGTGACCACGCTGATGGACTGCGGCGTCTCGCGCGGCGTCAGCACCATGCGCGTGGCTGTGGCAATGGTGCCCGGCGTATAGGAGCCCGAGCCTTCGGTCACCTCGCCCAACTGGTTGGAGATCACGTTGACCGTGGGCAGCGTGGCCGGGTTCTGCGTGTCCGGCAATGCCTGAGCCTGAGCGGACAGGGCGCCGATGGCAAGGGAGATGGCCAGCGCAAGAGGCGCAGGGCGATGGCCGGGTTGAAGGCGATGCAGTGGCATGAAATGCTCCGGGAGAACAGCAATACGGCAATAAAAAAACTTCCTCGCCATGCCCTCCGATGGGTCGAAGGGCATGAAGAGAAAGCGAATGCGATTTGTTCTCATTATCGTTTCTTCAATTGTCTGGGCCATCGGCAGCACAGGGGCTGCTGCATCCGCGCAACACCCGAATCCGTCCCGCGCCCGCCGGGCAGTACCAGCCGCCCATGCCGTAGAAGCTGTCTGGCAAGCCTGCCCTACTTGCCTTGTCCGGCCACTTCCCTTACCATTGCGCCCGCCCGCATGGGAGCGCCCTTTTCACCGGGCCTGCCCGCAGCCTCCAAGCCCTGATCGCCCAGCCGATTTCAGGGCTTTCGCTTTTTGCAGAAGCGGTCTTTTGGCGCTGCACCTTGCGCTCTGTCTTTGCGCGCAGCCCCTGCCATGCTCCGGCATGCCGGCCGCCCAGCTTGTTTTCCCACCAGGACTCCCGTGCCCATCGCTTTCCCAGGATGCAGCACACGCGCAGCGTGCCCGCACGCCGGCTCAGCCGGCGGTGCAGGCGTTTTGCGTGGTGCCGCACCCCAGCGAGAGCGCGCGCCGTCCTGGCTTTCAAGGATCTTCACGTGACCACCACTTCCTCCGGGGCGCTCGCAGCCCATGCTGCCGGCGCCAGCACAGACACGCATGCCGGCGCCCATGCCACCCAGGTCAATGGCTACAGCTGGAAGGCCCTGGCCGGCTCGGCCGTCGGCTATGCCATGGACGGCTTCGACCTGCTGATCCTGGGCTTCATGCTGTCGGCCATCTCGGCCGACCTGCACCTCACGTCGGGCCAGGCCGGCTCGCTGGTGACCTGGACGCTGATAGGGGCCGTGTTCGGCGGCATCTTCTTCGGCCTGCTCAGCGACCGCTACGGGCGCATCCGCGTGCTGACCTGGACCATCATGCTGTTCGCAGTCTTCACGGGCCTGTGCGCCTTCGCGCAGGGCTACTGGGACCTGCTGGCCTACCGCACGATTGCGGGCATCGGCCTGGGCGGCGAGTTCGGCATCGGCATGGCACTGGCTGCCGAGGCCTGGCCTGCCCGCCACCGCGCGCGCGTCTCGTCCTATGTGGCCCTGGGCTGGCAAATGGGTGTGCTGGGTGCGGCGCTGCTGACGCCGCTGCTGCTGCCCCTCATAGGCTGGCGCGGCATGTTCCTGGTGGGCGTGATCCCGGCCGTGGTGGCCTGGGTGATCCGCAACAAGCTGCACGAGCCCGAGGTCTTCGTGAAGCGCCAGCAGTCCGCCACGCCGTCGGCCCGCGTGCCGGTGCTGCAAAGCCTGAAGCTGCTGGTGAAGGACCGCGCCACGGCCAAGGTCAGCCTGGGCGTGATCGTGCTGACCTCGGTCCAGAACTTCGGCTACTACGGCATCATGATCTGGATGCCCAGCTTCCTGTCCAAGCAACTGGGCTTCAGCCTGACCAAGTCCTCGATCTGGACTGCCGTGACCGTGGTGGGAATGATGGTCGGCATCTGGGTCTTCGGCCAGCTGGCCGACCGCATCGGCCGCAAGCCCAGCTTCCTGATCTTCCAGCTGGGCTCGGTCATCATGGTCGTGCTCTATTCACAGCTGTCCGACCCTGCGGCCATGCTCTGGGCAGGCGCCCTCATGGGCCTGTTCGTCAACGGAATGATGGGCGGCTACGGCGCCGTGATGAGCGAGGCCTATCCCACCGAGGCGCGCGCCACCGCGCAGAACGTGCTGTTCAACATCGGCCGCGCCGTGGGCGGACTGGGCCCGGTGGTGATCGGTGCGCTGGCCATGAGCTATTCGTTCCAGGTGGCCATCGCCCTGCTGGCGGCCATCTATGTGCTGGACATGCTGGCCACGGCCTTTCTGATCCCCGAACTCAAGGGTCGCGAGCTGTCCTGAGTGGTGCGTGCAACGGCCCTGCCATGCAAAGAGCTGCCGATGGCAGCTCTTTTTTTGTCCCGGGACCGGCCGGCTAGGGGCTCAGCCGCCCTCGCTGCATTCCAGGTTTTCGATGCGGTCTGCCGCCTCTCGGATGTCTTCCTGGAACATCTGGTCGCCCAGCATCACGGAAACCTGGCCCTCGAAGCCGCGCAGCTTGACCAGCGCTGCCTCGTAGCCGCCACTGCCCATGCGCTTGAGCCCGCACAGCGCATAGAGCTTGGCCACGGGCGAGCTTCGCGGATCGTCGATCACCGACAGCAGGACGGCATTGGCCTCGGGCCGCCTGAGCATGGCCTCCAGATGCTGCTCCGCTGGCGAAATCTCGCCGGCAAGGCCGACCAGTCCCAGGTTGAACTGCGAGGCATCCAGCGGCGCTGGGTCCAGCGGACGGGCCAGGGCCGGGGCAGACAGGAACAGGCAGATCAGGGCGGCGGACAGGGTGGTCTTCATGGCAGGGGCAAGGCCGTGTGAGGCCTGGGAGGCAGTCGCAAAGGCTCTTCGACGCAAAGCATTGCGGCAGGTTCCCCTTCGGCACCATCGCGATCATCGACCACCAAACAGCCAGCCTGCGACCAGCGTGCCGCCATAGAACAGGAGCAGGGTGACCGGCACCAGGTGCCAGCCCCAGACTCTGAACCACCAGTGATTGAACAGGGTCACCACGGCGCCGATGACGATGCAGATGGCCAGCGCACCCAGCCGCTGCTCCAGACTGTCCGCCACGTCCTTGGACGCGAAGAAGATGAACGCCGCGACGGACGAACACAGCAAGGCGGTGTAGAACGCCACTTTCTCTTGCCTGCGCAATTTCAGGATGCTCATGGGGGCCAGGGAGGTTTCGATGGATCGGTCGCCGGGAAAGCCTGCGCCACCGGAGCGCGCAGGTTGCGCTGCGGCACAATTTTTCGTATCCCGCCCGGGATGCGCCATAAGACCCGTCCGAATCTGCAGCCACTGCAGCGCACGCGCAACGCGCTGCGGCCTTCTCGACGCCCAATCGGCCCAATCAGCTCAATCGACCCTGTCAGGTCAGTCGTGTCAGTCGGCCACGGCCAGCACCACGGCGGACTCCGGCACCGACAGCCAGACCTTGCGTCCTGTGCGCAGCGTCCAGGGCTCGCCTTGCGCCTGCTGCGCCGCATACCCCACGCCGCTGCCGCCCCAGGGCAGCCTGGCCACCACTTCGCGCGGTCCGTCCCCCTCGGCACGGGCCAGGCGTTGCACCTTGGCAGGCCAGGCATTGGCCAGGCCCTGCGCACCGGCCAGCGGCGCCACTGGCAGCACCTGGACGGCAGTGGCCTTGCACAGCGCCATCACGGGCAGGCCAGGGGCCAGGCCCAGCAACTGGGCGCTTTCGGCGGTGATGCGTGCGGCAATGCCTGGTGCATCGCCACCGCCATCGGGCAGCATCCAGACGCGGACCTGGGCACCCTGCGCCTGCAGGGCCCCGACCCGGCAAGGCCACAGATTGCGCATGCTGGTGCGCAGGCCCAGCCCCAGTCCGGGAGCCGCCGAGGAAACGCCGGCCGGCCCGCCAAAGCGCTGCAGCACCTGTGCACGGGCCTGCTCCAGCGCATCGGCCATGGCCAGCAGGGACTGCCCGGCTGCGGTGATGCGCGCGCCGCCGCCGCCGGCGCCGCCGACCGAGCGCTCCACCAGGGCACAGCCCGCGAGATTGGTCAGCACATCCAGCGCCTGCCATGCCGCCTTGTAGCTGACGCCGGCCTCGCGCGCCGCTTGTGAAATCGAATGCCCTGCTGCGATATGGCGCAGGATGGCGAGGCGGCGGTCAGCCAGGTCATGGCCCAGCGCGGGCACCAGATCGGAAGGGGAGGCAGGAGCGTCGGCAGTCATGCGCGACATCATGCCCGCCAAGCGTTATTTCCCGCCAAGCAAAACGCCTGCACCCTGCATGCGCATTTTCAGGTCGTTACACTGCGCTATTCACCAACGGAATAGCGAGAGACCCATGAACGTGAACCAGCCCCTGCGTGCCACCGCCTTTGCCGCCCTTGCCCTGTTGGGCGGTGTCGCTGCGCAGGCTGCCGAAGTGTCGGTGGCCGTTGCCGCCAACTTCACGGCGCCCATGCAGAAGATCGCCGCCGAGTTCGAGAAGGACACCGGGCACAAGGCCCTGCTGTCCTTCGGCGCCACGGGCAAGTTCTATGCGCAGATCGTCAACGGCGCGCCCTTCCAGATCCTGCTGGCCGCCGACGACACCACGCCCGGAAAGATCGCCAAGGAAGGCCGTGGCCTGCCCGATTCGCGCTTCACCTACGCCATCGGCCAGCTCGTGCTGTGGAGCCCCAAGCCCGGCTATGTGGACGACAAGGGCGAGGTCCTCAAGACCGACGACTACAGGCACATCGCCGTGGCCAACCCCAAGCTCGCGCCCTACGGCACGGCCGCCATGGAAGTGCTGGACAAGCTGGGCATCACGGCCCAGGTGCAGCCGCGCATCGTCATGGGCGAGAACATCGCCCAGACCTACCAGTTCGCGGCCACGGGCAATGCCCAGCTGGGCTTCGTGGCCCTGTCGCAGGTGATGGGAAACGGCAAGCTGCGCGAAGGCTCGGCCTGGCAGGTGCCCGGCGCCATGCACGAGCCCATCCGCCAGGATGCCATCGTGCTCAACAGCGGCAAGGACAACGAAGCCGCCACCGAGCTGATGAAGTACCTGCGTGCTGATAAAGCGCGTGCCATCATCCGCTCCTACGGCTACGGGCTCTAGGCTCCCCCTGAGGCGCTGACGCGCCTTCCCCCTCTCGCTGCGCGGTAGGGGGACGACACCAGCGCTGCGAACCACTGAATTCTTCCAGCATGATTCTTACCGCCGACGACTACGCCGCCATACGTCTGACGCTGAAACTTGCCAGCGTGACCACGGTGCTGCTGCTGGCGCTGTGCACGCCGCTGGCCTGGTGGCTGGCCCATACGCGCTCGCGCTGGCGCGGCCCGATTGGCGCCGTGGTGGCGCTGCCCCTGGTGCTGCCACCCACGGTGATCGGCTTCTACCTGCTGGTGACCATGGGGCCCAATGGCCCCGTGGGCCAGTTGACGCAGGCGCTGGGGCTGGGCACCCTGCCCTTCACCTTTGCAGGCCTGGTCATCGGGTCCCTGGTGTATTCCCTGCCGTTCACGGTGCAGCCGCTGCAGCGCGCCTTCGAGTCGCTGGGCACGCGCCCCATGGAGGCCGCGGCCAGCCTGGGCGCGGGGCCGCTGGACCGCTTCTTCACCGTGGCGCTGCCGTTGGCGCGCCCGGGCTTCATCACCGCAGCCGTGCTGACCTTCGCGCACACCGTGGGCGAGTTCGGCGTGGTGCTGATGCTGGGCGGCAATATCCCCGGCGTGACGCGCGTGGTCTCGGTGCAGATCTACGACCATGTGGAAGCCATGGAGTACGCCCACGCCCACTGGCTGGCCGGCGGCATGGTGGTGTTCTCCTTCCTGGTGCTGCTGGCCCTGCACCTGTTGCAGCCGCGCGAGGAGCGCCGCGCATGATGACTGACTTCTCTCCCGTTGCTTCGGCCGGCGCCGTGCCCGCCGCGAGCCCTTCGCAAATCCTTGCTGCGCTGGCGCTGGAGCGTGCCGACTTCCGCCTCGATGTGCTGCTGCAGCTGCCCGGGCGCGGCGTCACGGCCCTGTTCGGCCCTTCGGGCTGCGGCAAGACCACCTGCCTGCGCGCGCTGGCGGGGCTGGAGCGCGCACGGGGCCGTGTCGTCGTCAATGGCGAGGTCTGGCAGGACGATGCGGCCAGCCAGTGGCTGCCCACGCACCGCCGCGCCCTGGGCTATGTGTTCCAGGAAGCCAGCCTGTTCCCGCACCTGAGCGTGCAGCGCAACATCGACTACGGCATGCGGCGCACGCCCGCCGAGCGGCGCAAGGTGTCCCAGGACCAGGCCGTGTCCCTGCTGGGCATAGGCCATTTGATGGACCGCATGCCCTCCACCCTGTCGGGCGGCGAGCGCCAGCGCGTGGCCATTGCGCGCGCCCTGGCCACCAGCCCCCGCGTGCTGCTCATGGACGAACCGCTGGCCGCGCTGGACGCCCAGCGCAAGGCCAAGGTCCTGCCCTACCTGGACCAGCTGCGCCGTGAACTCGACATTCCCGTCCTCTATGTCAGCCACTCCATTGACGAGGTAGCGCGCCTGGCCCAGCACCTGGTGCTGCTCAAGGCAGGCGGCATCGTCGCGGCCGGCGCCACCAGCGAACTGCTGGCACGGCTGGACCTGCCGCTGAGCATGGGCGACACGGCAGCGGCCATGCTCAGTGCGCAGATCCGGCAGCACGATCCGGATGCCCACCTGAGCACGCTGTCCTTCGACGGCGGGCGCCTTCGCCTTGTCATGGCCCGCCCGCGCCCCATCGGCGAGAGCGTGCAGCTGCGCGTGCAGGCGCGCGATGTGAGCCTGAGCCTGCAGCACCCGCAAGACAGCAGCATCCTCAACATCCTGGCGGCCACCGTGCAGGATCTGCGCGAGGACGGCCCGGGCCAGGTCATGGTCTCGCTGCAGCTGGGCCCGTCCCGCCTGCTGGCGCGCATCACCCTGCATTCCGCCCGGCAGCTGGGCATTGCGCCGGGCATGCATGTCTTCGCCCAGATCAAGGGCATGGCATTGCTGGACTGAAGCTGCGCGGCGGCACCGATATCATGCGCAGGCCGCCTGCGCGGCCCACGCCATGAACGCCACCACCGAACACGCTCCCGCACCCGCCCCGGACTCGGGCCCGGCAGATGCTGCCTGCTCCACCGCGCCCGCCATTGCCGCACTGCGCACGCATACGGTGGTGCGCCACCGGATCGCCGATGGCGGCGCCGTCAGCCTCCAGCCCGAACCCCAGGTGCTAGCCAGCGAAGTCCCCATCGCCCTGGTGTTCAATGGCATCTCGCATGCCGTGATGATGGGTACGCCCTCGGACCTGGAAGACTTTGCGCTGGGTTTTGCGCTCACCGAGGGCATCCTGGACAGCGGCGCCGACTGCTACGGCATCGAGGTGCGGGCCGTGGCCGCCGAAGCGGCAGGCCTTCCGTCCGGCATGGACGGCATCGAGGTGCAGCTGGACGTGGCCTCGCGCTGCTTCGCGCGCCTCAAGGACCGGCGCCGCAGCATGAGCGGGCGCACAGGCTGCGGCGTCTGCGGCGTGGACAGCTTCGCGGCGCTGGACCTGTCCTTCGACCCCCTGCCCGCGCACGACTGGATCGCCCGTGTCGATGCCGACACCGTCTGCGCAGCCATCGCGGCACTGCCGCCGCTGCAGTTGCTCAACGCCGAAGCCGGCGCCGTGCATGCCGCAGGCTGGGCAGGGCTGGACGGGCAACTGACGGATGTGCTCGAGGACGTGGGCCGCCACAACGCGCTGGACAAGCTGGTCGGCCGCCTCTCGCGCACCGGCCGCCTGGGCGAGGCCGGCTTTGTCGTGCTCTCCAGCCGGGGCAGCCATGAGCTGGTGCGCAAATGCGCCAGGGTCGGCATCGCCGCCCTGGCCACCATCTCCGCCCCCACGGCCATGGGCGTGCAGATGGCCGAGCTGATCGGCCTGCGCTTCTGGGGCCTGTGCCGCCCGCCCAAGGCGGTGCTGTATGCGCCGGGCCGCACCTGAACAAATGCCCGAGTGCTGCGCCTGCGCGGCGGCAAGTTCGTAGAATCGCGGGTTCAGCCCCTGGATGTACACCATGAATCGCTGCAAGCCCCATTTCTCTGCCGTCCGCCGCCTGTGCGCCGGCGCCCTGCTCGCCGGCCTGGCCTGCGCCAGCCTGGGCGCGGCCGCGCAGGGCCTGCCCTCCAACGAGACACGCAACTTCCCGCCGCAGGCCCAGTTCGGCGAGCTGGTTGTGACCGCGCAGTTTCCCGTGGTCGAAATCGACGGCAAGACCATTCGCACCAGCCCGGGCTTTCGCCTGTTCAGCCCCGAGCGCACGCTGGTGCAGGCCATCAACTACCAGGGCAGCAAGCTCGTGGTGGGCTATGTGATCGAGCCGCAGACGCAGTGGCTGCACCAGGCCTGGATCCTGACCAAGGCCGAGGCCGACAAGCACTACAAGCCCAAGTCGATGCTGCACCGCTTCTTCAACTGAGGCCGGCGCACACCGCACGCGCACGATGGACGCGGCCCGCAGCTTGCGGGGCGCAGCGGCTCGGGCCAGGGAGCACAGCGCCCGCCCTGGCCCGGCCATCTTCATTTTTCTGCAGACCGCCGCTTGCAGTGCGGCGGCTGCCTGACGGAACCCCACCATGTCCAAGAAAGTCTTTATCAAAACCTTCGGCTGCCAGATGAACGAGTACGACTCGGACAAGATGGCCGATGTGCTGGGCGCAGCCCAGGGCTACGAGTCCACCGACGACCCGGAGCAGGCCGACCTGATCCTGTTCAACACCTGCTCGGTGCGCGAGAAGGCACAGGAGAAGGTGTTCAGCGACCTGGGCCGCTACAAGCACCTGAAGGAACGCGGCGTGCTCATCGGCGTGGGCGGCTGCGTGGCCAGCCAGGAGGGCGAGGAAATCATCAAGCGCGCGCCCTATGTGGACGTGGTCTTCGGCCCGCAGACCCTGCACCGCCTGCCCGAGCTGCTCAATGCACGCGCCGCCAGGCACAAGCCCCAGGTCGATATCAGCTTTCCCGAGATCGAGAAATTCGACCACCTGCCACCGGCGCGCGTGGAAGGCTCCTCGGCCTTTGTCTCCATCATGGAAGGCTGCTCCAAGTACTGCAGCTACTGCGTCGTGCCCTATACGCGCGGCGAGGAAGTCAGCCGCCCGTTCGAGGACGTGCTGGTCGAGGTCGCGGGCCTGGCCGACCAGGGCGTGAAGGAGGTCACGCTGCTGGGCCAGAACGTGAACGCCTACCTGGGCAAGATGGGTGACACGGCCGAGATCGCCGACTTTGCCCTGCTGCTGGAATACGTGTCCGAGATCCCCGGCATCGAGCGGATCCGCTACACCACCAGCCATCCCAACGAATTCACGCCGCGCCTGATCGAGGCCTACGCTCGGCTGCCCAAGCTGGTCAGCCACCTGCACCTGCCCGTGCAGCACGGCAGCGACAAGATACTCATGGCCATGAAGCGCGGCTACACGGCCATGGAATACAAGAGCACCATCCGCAAGCTGCGTGCCATCCGGCCCGAGATGGCCATGAGCAGCGACTTCATCGTGGGCTTCCCCGGCGAGACCGAGGAAGACTTCCAGAAGATGATGAAGCTCATCCACGACGTGCGCTTCGACAACAGCTTCAGCTTCATCTTCAGCCCCCGCCCCGGCACGCCGGCCGCCAACCTGCACGACGACACGCCCCACGAGGTCAAGCTGCGCCGCCTGCAGGAGCTGCAGGCCGTGATCAACAACAACATCAAGGACATCAGCGACGAGCGCGTGGGCACGGTGCAGCGCCTGCTGGTGGAAGGACTGTCCAAGCGCGATGGCAGCGAACTCATGGGCCGCACCGAGTGCAACCGCGTGGTCAACTTCCCGGGCAACGAACGCCTGATCGGCCAGATGATCGATGTGAAGATCACCGAGGCACGCACCTTCACGCTGCGCGGCGAGGTCGTGGTGCGCCACTGATCCCAACCCGATCCCGGCGGCCCCGGTGGCCCAGCGACCTCTTGCGTAACGAAAGCCCGGCAATGCCGGGCTTTTTGCGTGTAACAGGACGTGAAAACATCCCGGCCACACTGGCCTGGCGCGGGCCGGCCCGCTAGCATCGCGGGTTGCCGCCCTGAGGTCTGTCGGCCTGCATGGCTTTTCCAGCTTCGCTTGCTTGCTATCGATTCCATGAACACCTCCCAGCCCGCCAACGCCCAGGCCATCCTTGAGGGCGAAGCCCTGCATGCCTTCATGGACCAGGCGCACGACCTGCTGCAACAGGAAGATGAAACCAGCCCCATCGCCCCGGCCGAACGCCAGGCGGCCGTCATGGAGCTGCTCTCGCAGCAGCGCTTCGCGCCGGCCACGGTGAGCGAACTGGAGCGTCTGCACGATCTCTGGCTCGACCTGGAACGGCCCGAGACCGCCAACGCCCTGCTGCGCGAGCACCGCGATGCCACGCTGCAGCACCTGCAGGGCGACAACCACCTGCTGGCCACGGCCAGCCTGGCGCTCAGCGACATCCAGAGCCGGCTGCGCTTTGACCGCGAAGGCGGCGTGGCCCTGCTCGCGCCTGCCGCCGATCTCATGGGCCGGCTGCCGCACACCGGCGAGCCCTATCGCTACTGGAATGGCTGGCACTACCTGGCCCGCGAGGCCCAGGCCTGGGAACTGGCCGAGCAAGGCGTGGACCTGCAGCGCAGCCACGAGCGCAGCGACCCCGACGGCGAGGCATCCCCCGCGCGCCGCGACGCGCGTGCCAGCCTGCGCAAGGCCGAGCTGGCCCGCCTGCGCGGCGATGTGCCGGCCACCGTGCGCCATGTGCAGGCCGCCACGGCGCAGCTGGCCCTGGCAGACGCCGACCAGAACGTGGACTTCGACGACTGGCTGCACCTTGCGCGCGAAGTGCTGCCGCTGGCCCCGCAAAGCGTTCCGGCCGTGCTGATGGCGGCGCAGCAGCACCTGGCCCGCACGGAAAGCCCCGCCGCATCGCAGGCGGTGCGCGCGCACCGCAAGGTCCATGAGGCACGGCTGCAGGCCATGGCCTGCCATGCCATGGGCCAGCCAGAGGCCGCGCTGCAGCTGGCCGAGCTGGGCCGCTTCGGCCTGGTGGACGACTCCGACGACGCCTTCAGCGGCCTGGTGCTGCAATGGCTGCAAGAGGCGGGCCGCCTGGCCGATGCGGCGGACCTGGCGCTGGAGAGCGTGCTGCACAGCCGCCCCGGATCGGCCCGCCAGGGCTATGAGCTGGCACTGCGCATGGTGGACAGCGACACCGCCCACGCCCCCGCCTGGGCGCTGATCCTGGCCTGGGCCGGCCTGGACTCCGACATGCAGGAGATCCTGGAAGACAGCCCGGCTGCTGCGCGCAGCGCCGACGACTACCTGGCCCTGGCGCGCACCCAGGCGCCCGGCCATCCGCTGCTGGACATGATCGACGGCTGGCGCCTGGCCAGGAACCACCAATGGGAACAGGCCCTGCCGCTGCTCGAGCGCGGCGTGGGCGAGCAGCCCCGGCACGCCAACTCCGAACTGCTGCCCATGCTCTGGGCCGCGCGCTTTGCCGCGCTGCCGGCCGCACAGGCGCTGCAGCGGCCCTTTCCCCAGGGCTTCGGCGCCCACTGGTGCTATGCGGCGGGCGTGACGCTGGATGACGAGGACGACCTGGCCGCCCTCATGGGCGAAGGCCGTCAGGTGCCGGACGACGAGGTGCGCGAGCCGCTGGTGCAGCGCTACTACGAAGAGGGCCTGGCCCGCTTCGAGGCCTTCTGGGCCAGCGGCCAGGGCAGGTACAAGGACGCGCACCTGCACGTCTACTCCATGCTCTGCAACAACCTTGCCATCAAGTACCGCTCGCAGCAGCGCTATGAAGAGGCTGCAGCCCTGCACCACAAGGGACTGTCCAGCAGCCCCTTCGCCGAGCACCATGACGGCCTGCTGTGGTGTGCCATCCGCCGTGATGACCGACCCGGCATCGTCACGGCGGCAGAGCAGCTGTGGCACTTCACCCAGGACTACGGCTACAGCCGCCACTGCCCCACCGACTACTTCCCCAGCGTGGCGCTGGCGCTCTACCAGCTCGGCCGCGCGGGCGAGATCGGCATCTGGCTGGAACGCCTGGACCAGTGGTTCGAGGAACTGGACGCAGACGAGCAGCGCGAACAGCGGCGCGACTACCTGGCGGCCCTGATGTCCCTGCTCGACTTCTTCTCCGAAAGCCATGGCGACGTGGTGCGCCCCCGCCTGGAGGCCCTGCTGCCCGAAGTGCGCGCCCTGGGCGAGTGCTACACGCTGCGCCGCCTGGCCTGCGCCATGGAAAGCTGCGGCCCCATCGATCAGGCCGTGGCCCTGCACCGCGAGGCCATCGCCAAGCTCACCCCCGATGACAGCGAGGCCGAGCACAAGATGGCCAGGGACGGCCTCCAGCGCTGCCTCAAGCTGCGCTCGGACAGCAAGCCCTGGTGGAAGCTGTGGTGAACCCGGGAGCCGCCACGGCAGCCAGCGCCTACCGCCCGCGCGACGTGGTCAATGCGCCGGACATCAAGCAGCGCATCCGCGAGCGCAGCGCGGCGCGCGGCGACAGTCAGGAGATCGCGGCCTGGCTGGCCAACCACTTCTACCGCCACGTGATCGGCAACCTCGACGCCGATCCGCCGGCCGTTCAGCCCATCTCCACGCAGGCCGAGCTGCTGCGCCTGCACCGGCGCACCGAGCCTGCCGCCTGGGCGCTGGAGCGCCTGCGCGCGCATGCGGCCTGCCAGCCACCGCTACAGGACAGCCCTGCAGCCGGCGCCAGCGCACCGCTGTGGTGGGTGGAGCCTGACAGCGCCCCGCTGCTGGCGCTGGAAAGCCGGCTGCTGGAGTTCCTGTCCACCCGGCGCGGCACGGCGCTTGAGGGCAAGCTGCAGCGCATCAACTGCCCGCAGGCCCTGGCGCGCTGGACGCTGGAGCACCTGGCCTTCGCCAGAAAAAGCGAAAGCGGCTGGGCCGAGCACCGACCCGGCGCCGTGCGCCCGCTGCTGCGTGGCCAGCTGGGTGTCTTCGTCGAATTCGATGCCCAAAGCCCGGACCTGCGCGCCGAAATGGCCTATGAAAGCCAGATGATGCGCCACTGCCTGGGCCAGTTCAGCGCGCGCGGCGCGCTGCGCGGCGGCTACGGCGAGCACTACGCCGAAGCCTGCGAGCAGGGCCGGCTGCGCCTGTTCAGCTACCGCACGGGCACGGCCCAGCCGCGCATCACCGTCAGCGCCCAGGTGCTTGACGGCGGGCGGCTGTGCATCGACCAGATCAAGGGCAAGCAGAACCGCCCGCCGATTGCGCGCTACCTGGCCGACGTGCTGGCCCTGCTCAACCACCTCGATGCCGATGGCGAGGCGCCGACGGATGCCCTGGCCATGGGCATCGTGCGCCGTCCGGCGCATCTGCTGGCCTCGGGCCACACCGGCGCCTGGTGCGCGGCCAGCGAGCTGCACACCGAAGCCGAGCAATTGTGGCTGCTCCAGGCCCACCCGGCGCTGCTGGAGCAGCTGGATATCCGGTCGCCCCTGATGCAATGGCTGGTCGCGGCACGCCGCGACACCGTGCCCGTGCCCGCCTTCGAGCGCATGCCGCGCAGCGCGGCCCTGCAGCAGTCGCTGGAGCTGGCGCGGCGCCGGGCAGGATCGCCGGGCAGGACAGGAAATCCGCGATGAACGCCTTCACTCTTGTTGTGCTGTCTGCATTGGTCTGGTGGGCAGTGCGCGCCGGCCTGCGCCGCAGGCGTGCGGCGCGCCAGCGCGGCGACTTCAGCAGCTACCGCAGCGGCGATGCGGCGCTGGACTGGGCCCTGGCCCTGGCCCATCCCATGGCCTTTCACGCCATCCAGGGCGGCTTTGCAGACCGGCAGCTCCATGGTGCCGACGACACCCTGACCACCCAGCTGCGCCCCATGGTGCTGCACCACCTGGGCCTGCGCACCGACCTGGACGATGCCCAGATCGCACGCCAGTTGCCCGACGGCCTGCGCCAGCGCTGGTTCACGCTGGACCTGCAGCGCCTGCAGGCCGGCGACGATCCCCATGCCGCCATGGCCTTTGCCTGCGCGCGCGTGGCCTTCCACGTGCGATGTGCCTGGCTGCTGGGCTGGCTGGACGAGGCCCTGCACCAGCAGATCCTTCACCTGAACGCATGCCGCGCGCGGGATTGCTTTGACAGCTGGCAGGCCTTCGGCCAGGCCTATGCGCGGGGCCGCAGCCAATGGCTGGCCCGTGGCCGGGCCGACGTGCTGGGCCGCAGCGTGACGCCCGAGGAGGTGCAGCAATGGGTGGCCGATCCGCGCCATCCCTGGCATGCCATGCCCTGGCAGCCGCAGGCGGTGCGGTGACGGCTGCCCGGTGGCCCGGCCCTCAGCCTTCGCCGTGCACCTTGGCGAAGGTCAGGATCACCTCCCGCACCACCTGGCGTTGCGGCGCGGGCAGCCTCAGAAAGGCGTCGAAGGTTTCGCGTTCAAGATAGCCCACGCCCGGTTCCTGGCATTCGTGCTGAGGCGGCAGTGACCGCTGGGCAGGGTCGCCAAAGCGCAGCACTTCGGGCTCGATCCTGAGCAGCTCCGCCAGCAGCACCAGCTTGTCCTGCTCGGGCACGGCCTCGCCGTTGAGCCAGCGCGCAACCGCCTGGAACGAAATCGGCCGACCCCAGTAACTGGAATTGAACAGATTCAGCAGCACGCTGGGCCGCGGCTCCAGACCCGCAGCCTCGATGGCCTGGCGCAGGCGCTGTGCGAATTCGAGCTTGTTATCCATTCCGAAACCCTGGATTTCTATGGAGCTCTCATTGGACCATCGATTCAAGAGCCGGCGCCAAGCCCGGCGCCTTGCCTGGCAGGCGCTCAGGCGAAGATGCTGCGCGCCTCGGTGAAGCGCCTGGCGAAATAGGGGTTGTCCATGCGCACGCGCTGCACCGTGCCGCCGCTGGACGGCGCATGCACGAACTGGCCGTTGCCCACAAAGATGCCCATGTGCGAATAGCGCGAGCCCAGGGTGTTGAAGAACACGAAGTCGCCGCGCTGCAGGCTGCGGCTGCCCACGGGATTGCTGAACTGCGCCCACTGGGCCGTGGTGCGCGGCAGGCGGCTTTCGGTAATGCCGCCCACGGCCCACTGGATCAGGCCGCTGCAGTCGAAACCGCCGTCGGGCGAATTGCCGCCGTAGGTATACGGCGTGTTGACCACGAGCATGGTGCGCGCCAGCAGGGCCTCGCGCAACTCGCCATCCAGGTTCAGGGCCTGCGGCGAAGGAGCAGGCCCGGGACCCGCGCCCTTGCGGGGAGCAGACGAGCAGCCGGCCAGCAGCGCAGCCGCCGCCAGCAGGCCCCAGTCACGGCGAGACAGCCGCGATGCAGTCACGCGGGAAGCCGCAAGGGAAGTCGAAACGCCAGCCTTCATGGCGCCGCATGTTCTCACAAAGCCCCGCAGCGGCCAAAGAAAAGCCGCAGGCTGTGCTGCGGCTTGACTGTCCATCGGCGGGGCCCGGCCCGCTCAGAACGGCAGCTTGGGCATGCCGCCGCCACCGCCCATCATTCCCTTCATGGCCTTCATGCCGCCCATGCGCTTCATCATCTTCATGAGGCCGCCGCCCTTCATCTTCTTCATCATCTCCTGCATCTGCTCGAACTCCTTGAGCAGGCGGTTGACTTCCTGGACCTGCACGCCCGCGCCGTCGGCAATGCGCTTCTTGCGCGTGGCCTTGATGATCTCGGGCTTCTTGCGCTCCTTGGCGGTCATCGAGCAGATGATGCCTTCCTTGCGGCGGATCTCGCGCTCGGCCTTGTCCATGTCCACCTGGCCGGCCTTGGCGGTGAGCTGTGCCGGCAGCTTGTCCATGAGGTTGGACAGGCCGCCCATCTGCTTCATCTGCTGGATCTGGGCCAGGAAGTCGTTGAGGTCGAAGCCGTCACCGCTCTTGACCTTCTCGGCCAGCTTCTGGGCGGCCTCCATGTCCACGCCCTTGGTGACCTGCTCGACCAGGGCCACGATGTCGCCCATGCCCAGCACGCGCTGCGCGTGGCGGTCGGCGTCGAAGACTTCCAGGCCGTCGATCTTCTCGGACACGCCGGCGAACTTGATGGGCGCGCCCGTGATCTGGCGCACCGACAGCGCCGCGCCGCCGCGCGAGTCACCATCGAGCTTGGTGAGCACGATGCCGGTCAGGGGCAGGGCCTCCTTGAAGGCCTTGGCCGTGTTGATCGCATCCTGGCCCTGCATGGCATCGACGACGAACAGGGTCTCGACCGGCTTGAGCGTGGCGTGCAGATCCTTGATCTCAGCCATCAGCAGCTCGTCGATGGCCAGGCGGCCGGCCGTATCGACCAGCAGCACGTCAAAGAAGTGGCGCTTGGCGTAGTCCAGCGCGGCCACGGCAATGTCGTGGGGCTTCTGGTCTGGCGTGGAGGGGAACCACTCGGCGCCAGCCTGGCCGGTCACGGTCTTGAGCTGCTCGATGGCGGCCGGGCGGTACACGTCGCCCGACACGGTCAGCACCTTTTTCTTACGCTTTTCAATCAAGTGCTTGGCCAGCTTGGCCGTGGTCGTGGTCTTGCCGGCGCCCTGCAGGCCGGCCATGAGGATGACGGCAGGCGGCTGGGCGTTGAGATTGATGTCGGCCACGCCCTCGCCCATGGTGGCGGCCAGTTCCTTGTTGACGATGGACACCAGCAGCTGGCCGGGCTGCAGGGAGCCCAGCACCTCCTGGCCCAGCGCCTTTTCCTTGACGCGCGCAACGAAGTCGCGCACCACGGGCAGGGCCACGTCGGCCTCGAGCAGGGCCATGCGCACTTCGCGCAGCATGTCCTGTACGTTGGATTCGGTGATGCGGGCCTGGCCGCGCATCTCCTTGACGAGTCGCGAAAGTTTGTCGGTCAGAGCGGAGGCCATAAGCGGGGAGGAACTGGAGTCGTCGGAAAGGAAAAGGTGTGCTGCAGCGAGCCAGCCGGGGCCAGGTTGCCGAATGGGGCCAGGCGGGGCCGGGTCGCGGCACGGACCCTGCAGATCCCGACGATTCTACCCGCTGCCCCTGCAGGGGTAAGTACCGGCCTTCCCTGCCGCGCAGCGGGCACCGGCCGGCAGTAACATCCACACTGTTTCCATAGATTATGGCTATCGCCCTGTGCAGTGCCGGCTTGCTACCGCCTAGGAGTCTTCATGCCCGATACGCCGTATGGCCAGTTCCTGGACCGTGTGCCCGACGGTTTTCTTATGTTTGACGAGCAGGGCTGCCTGCTCGATGCCAATGCCCATGCCTGCGCCAGCCTGGGCCATCACAAGGCCGGCATGCTGGGGCTGGGCATCATGGACGTGTGGCCCGACGCGGACGGACTTCGGCGCGGTCCCTGGCAGGACATGGCCGTGGACAGCCAGGCCCATCTCTGCGGCCGACTGATCCGCCGCGACGGCACCAGCTTCCCCGCCGAGCTCCATATCTATTGCCAGTCGCTGTCGGGCAGGCGGCTTTTCTTCACCACCTGGCACGAGCTCAGCGAGCGCACCGGCCAGGACGAGCCGATCGGCCAGCCCGATGCGCAGCTGGAGCCGCTCCTGCGAAAAAGCACTGGGCCGTGGCAGGATTCGACGCGCCTGCTGGAAGCCGTGATGCACGAAACGCCCGACCTGGTCTTCGCCAAGGACCGGCAGGGCCGCTACACCTTCGTCAACCCCGCCGCCGCGCGCTTTTCCGGGCGCACGCCCGAAGACATCGTGGGCAAGACCGACCAGGAACTGTTCCCCGACAGCAGCTTCACCCACAGCGACCGCCGGGTGCTGGACAGCGACGCCCCCGTGGTGTCGGAGGATCATTTGCTGGTCAACGGGCAGCGCCGCCTCTTCCAGTCCACCAAAATTCCTTACCGCAATGACGAGGGCCGGACCGTGGGCGTGCTGGGCATTGCGCGCGACATCACCCTCATGCGCCAGACCGAGTCCCAGCTGCAAAAAAGCTACGACGTGCTGCGCCAGGCCGAACAGCTGGCGCGCCTGGGCAGCTGGACATGGGAGCTGGACACCGAACACTTCCAGGCCTCGGAGATGATGTATGTGATGAATGGCCTGGACCCCCAGGGTCCGCCGCTGACGCGCCATGCCCTGCGCGCCATGCTCGGACCGCAGGATCTTGCCCGGCTCACCGCTGCCGTGCAGCTGTGCATCGGCACCGGCCAGTCCTACAGCCTCGATGTCGTGCACCACTGCCCGGACGGACGGCGGTTCGCGGCCCGCCTCATGGGCCGCGCCCTGCGCGACGAGCAAGGCCGCATCGTCGCGCTCAGCGGCACGCTGCAGGACCTGTCCGAACGCGAGGACGCACGCATGCGCCTCGAAGCCCTGGCCGACAACCTGCCCAGCGGCGCCATCTACCGCCTGGAAGGCGGCCTGGCGCAACTGCGGCTCAGCTACATCAGTGCCGGCATAGAGAACCTGATCGGCGTGCCGGCCCACGCCATCATGGCCGACCGTCAGGCCTACCTGAATGCCATCCATCCCGAGGACCTGCCGCACTACCAGCAGATGCTGCAGTGCTCGGTCGATACGCTGCGGGTCTTCGACTGCCGCTTTCGCGTGATCAGGCCCGATGGAGAGATCCGCTGGCTGCGCTGCCGATCGGCCCCCCGGAGCAGCCACGAGGGCATGGTCTGGGACGGCATCATGCTGGACATCACCCGCGAGCGCGAGGCCGAGCAGGCGCTGCAGCAGGCCAAGGAGGCCGCAGAAGCGGCCGAACGGGCCAAGTCGGATTTCCTGGCCATCATGAGCCACGAAATCCGCACCCCCATGAACACCGTCATCGGCATGACGCGCCTGGTTCAGCAGACTGCGCTGACATCACGCCAGCGCGGCTACCTGGAGAAGGTGGAGCGCTCGGCCAGCGCCCTGCTGGCCGTGATCAACGACGTCCTCGACTTTTCCAAGATAGAGGCGGGCATGCTGGCGCTGGAGGAAGTGGATTTCGCCCTTGACGATGTGCTGGAGACCGTCTCGGCCTCCACGGCGCTGCGCGCAGAGGAAAAGGGGCTGGAAGTGGTCTATGCGCTGGACCCGCACCTGCCGCCCCGGTTGCGCGGCGACCCGCTGCGCCTGGGCCAGGTGCTGACCAACCTGGTCGGCAATGCCATCAAGTTCACCGAGCATGGCGAGGTAGTGATCTCCCTGCATCTGGAGCCGCCGCTGGCGTGCGCGCCGGTGGAGGCCGGCGCGCACGCCACGGCAGCGCCCCTGCACCACCTGTGCGTGAACGTGCGCGACACCGGCATAGGCCTGGATGCATCGAGGGCCGAACGGCTGTTCCAGCCTTTCACCCAGGCCGACATCCAGACCACGCGCCGCCACGGCGGCACCGGCCTGGGCCTGGCCATCTGCCACAGGCTGGTGCAGCTCATGGGCGGCGAGATCAGCGTCTGCAGCCAGCCCGGCCAGGGCAGCAACTTCCGCTTCACGGCCAAGGTCCGGCCTGCCACGGATGCGCCGCTGGACGGCCACGACAACCTGGGCAGCACCGGCGTTCTCATCGTCGATGACAACGCCAGCGCGCGCGAGGCCCTGGCCGCCATGGTGCGCAAACTGGGCATGCGCTGCGATACGGCGGCGGACGGCATGCAGGCGCTGCACATGCTGCAAGAGGCCGCACGCCAGGAATCCCCCTACGGCCTGGCCCTGCTGGACTGGCGCATGCCCGGCATGGACGGGCTGGACCTGGCACGCCGCATGCGCGAGCAGCAGGACCTGGCCAAGACCCCGGCTGCGCTCATGGTCACGGCCTTCGGGCGCGACGAAGTGCAGCTGCAGGCCGCGCAGTTGGGCCCGCGGGGCCTGCTGATCAAGCCCTTGACCGCATCGGCACTGCGCTCGTGCATCCGGGAGGCACTGCGGGACCCCGAATCGCCCCCGCCGGAAAGCCCGGCGGCCGGCCCCTCGCCACAGCAGCGCTACCCGGGCCTGCCTGGGCGCAGGGTGCTGGTGGTGGATGACAACGTACTCAACCGCGAGGTGGCCACCGAGCTGCTGGAGCAGGCCGGCATATCGGTACAGACTGCGCAGGACGGTCTGCAGGCGCTGCAGCTGCTGGACACCCAGCCTTTCGATGCCGTGCTCATGGACGTGCACATGCCCGGCATGGACGGCCTCAGTGTCACGCGCACCATCCGCACGCGCAGCGCGCTGCGGCATCTTCCGGTGATCGCGCTGACTGCGCAGGCCTATGTCGAGGAGCGCGCCCGGATCGAGGCCGCAGGCATGAATGCCCATCTGACCAAACCCGTTGACGATGTGCTGCTGTACGAGACACTGCAGCGCTGCCTGCGCGCGGGCCCTCCTCCAACGGCAGCGCTTGCGCCGGCCGCGCCCTTGCAGCCGACGCCGTCAAGCCCTGCCCAGGCCTGGGATCCGGCACGGCTGCGGCAACGCCTTGCCGGCCAATCGCCGCGCATGCTCCACGCCATCGAAGGCTTTGCCCAGGACTTTGCCGATGCGCCGCAACGGCTGCGCGATGCCGTGCGCAGCGGCCATTGGGACACCGTGGCATCGCTGGTGCACACCTTCAAGGGCAGTCTGGGCTACCTGGGCGCGGACCTGCTGGAGCAATGGTCGGCCATGGCCGAGACCGGTGCGCAAGCCTGCCTGTCAGGCGACGGCAATGGCGGCAACGCCCGGCCCGGCGGCGATCTGCAATCCCTGGTCCAGGCGCTGGCCGATGGACTGCAGGGCCTGCTGGCGGAAATCGCCCGGCGGTCCGGGCAGACGGCCGTAGTGGCCGTGGCGTCCGCGGCCGCCGTGACCGCCGTGACCACTGCCGCGCCCCCCCCGCAGCGGCAGCCGATGACCGCGGAAGAAGTCTCGTCCACCCTGGCTCGGCTGCGGCTGCAGATTGCCGACAGCGACTATGCCGCCATGGCCGAACTGGATCGGCTGCGGCCCCTGGTCGACGGGCGCCATGCGTCCGTGCTGCAGCGCATCCAGCGCTGCACCGAGTCCCTGGAAACCGAGGCGGCGCTGCAGGCACTCGAAGAGCTGGCGCGGAGCATGGCCGTGAACCGGACGGTCCTACAGGGAGCTGCAGATGTTTGAAGCCTTGACCGGGCCGGAACTGCCCACGGTCCTCATCGTTGACGACGAACGGCTGAACCGCAGCATGCTGGCCGAGCTGCTGAGCCCCCACTACCGTGTGCTGCTGGCCAAGGACGGCCCGGGTGCGCTGGTGATCGCCCAGCGCGAAGCCCACCGGCTGCAGCTGATCCTGCTGGACCTGGCCATGCCCGGCATGAACGGCTACGAGGTGCTGGGTGCGTTGCGCGCCCAGGAGCGCACCGCCCATATCGCCGTCATCTTCATTACCGGCCAGAGCAATGCCCAGGCCGAGGAATACGGCCTGCGCCTGGGCGCGGCCGACTATGTCTCCAAGCCCATACGTCCCGCCGTGGTCGAGGTGCGCGTGCGCAACCAGATACGCCTGGCCCTGCAGCGCCAGGCCCTGGAGCGCCTGGCCATGGTGGACGGACTGACAGGGCTGGCCAACCGCCGCCACTTCGACGACATGCTGGAGCGCTCCCACCGCCGCAGCCTGCGCACGGGCGAGTCCGTGGGCCTGGCTCTCATTGATATAGACCACTTCAAGCAATACAACGACTGCTATGGCCATGTGCAGGGGGACGAGGCGCTCAAGGCAGTGGCCGCCACGCTGCAGCGCCATGCGCGCCGGCCCTACGACCTGGCAGCGCGCTTTGGCGGCGAGGAATTCGCGCTCATCCTCCCCGGCGAAAGCGACGCCCAGGTCATGGCCGAGAATTTCCGCCAGGAAGTGCTGCGCCTGTCCATCGCCCACGCCGCCTCTCCCACGGCGCCGCTGCTCACCGTCAGTTGCGGCGTACTCACCGTGCGGCAGCCGTCTGCCGCGCCTTTGGAAACCTGGCTGCAGAAGGTGGACGGCCTGCTCTACCAGGCCAAGGCCCTGGGGCGCAATCGCATCGAGGCAGCCATCGAGCCCTGAAGAAAATGCGCTCCGAACCACGGCACGGCGCCCGGATTCTGAGCCTGCACAACCGGCGGCAGGAAAGCCACAGCTATCATAGAAAGATGCTCTCCGTCCCCCTGATTTCCGCCAACGCATCGCCCCTGGGCTGGATGCTGGCGCTTGCCGCAGCCGTGGCCTATGCCGTGCCGGCCGCCGGTGCCCGACGCATCAGCCATGCCGGCGCCCGCGCCGCATTGCGCCTGGCCTGGGTGCTCCACGCCCTGGCCCTGGCCTGGGGCCTGCTCGGGGAACAGCCGCACTTCGGGTTCGCGCCAGCACTGTCCATGACGGCCTGGCTGGTGCTCACCGTCTATGGGGTCGAACAGCAGTTGTTCCCCAAGATGCGCGCGCAATTGGCGCTGTCAGCGCTGGGCACGGCCGCCGTGCTCCTGGCCGCGCTGTTTCCGGGAACGCCCCTGCATGTCAACGCCTCGCCCTGGCTGCCGCTGCACCTGGCACTGGGCATTGCCTCCTACGGACTGTTCGCCGCCGCCGTGGTCCATGCCTCGCTGATGACACGCGCCGAGCAGCACATGCGGCTGGGCGGCGGCGGGCATGACAGCGGCCTGCCCCTTCTCACGCTGGAGCGCCTGACCTTCCGCTTCGTGTCCGCAGGCTTTGTGCTGCTCACGGCCACGCTGGCCGCAGGCTGGCTGTTCGGCGAACAGCTCTACGGCAAGGCCTGGGTCTGGAACCACAAGTCGGTGTTCTCGCTGCTGTCGTGGCTGACCTTTGCCGTGCTGCTGATCGGCCGTGCGCGCTTTGGCTGGCGTGGCCGCAGCGCCGTGCGCGTGCTCTACGCGGGCGCCGCGCTGCTGCTGCTGGCCTATGCGGGATCACGCTTCGTGATGGAAGTGCTGCTGGAGCGCGCCGCATGAAGTACCTGCTGGTCCTGATCGTCATCGTCATTGCCGTCGGCGTCTGGCGCAGCCAGCGCCGTGCCGAGGCCCGTGAGCGGCGCCAGGCGGCTGCGCCTCGCAACCCGGCCGACCCGGCCAACGCGCCGCTGGCGGCACCGCAGGACATGGTCGAATGCGCGCACTGCGGCCTGCACCTGCCGCGCAGCGAAGCCATCGAGGCCGCAGGCCGCAGCTATTGCAGCGCCGAGCACCGGGCCCTGGCGCAACGGCGCTGAGCATGCAGGACGCCGCCCGCTCCCCGCCGCCCACCATCGACGAGGCCACGGCGCAGTCGCCGCACGACGCCAACGCCCCCTTCGTCCGGCTGTGGCAGGGATTTCTGACGGGCCGCGTTCTCATCGCCACCGCGCTGCTGCTGCTGCAGTTGGCGCTGCTCAGCGTGCAGCCCGGCGGCAATCCCCTGGTCTGGCTGGTCTGCCTGGGCTACCTGGGGCTGACGCTGCTGGTGCGGCTGACCGCACGCGAGCAACCGCCCTCTGCCCGCGCCGGAGTGCACTGGCTGCCCGTGATCGGCGTGGACATCGCGGCCATCTGCCTGCTGCAGGTGTTGCAGACAGGCCCGCTCAACTACTCGGCCCTGCTGGCCATCCCCATCCTGATTTCGGCCGTGCTGGGCAATCTGACGCTGGCGCTGGCCACCACGGCCAGCGTCACGCTGCTGACCCTGGGCTGGGTCGCATGGCAGGACCTGGCGGGCCGCATAGAAAGTACCCAGGCCTACTACCAGGCCAGCTTTGCCTGCGCAGGCTATTTCGCCGTGGCCTATCTGACGCACGAGCTGGCGCGCCGCGTGCGGCGCGAGCGGCACCTGGCACAGCACAGCAGCCGCAAGGCCCAGGCCCAGGAGCAGGTCAATGCCCTGGTGATCCGCCACCTGGGCGAAGGCGTGCTGGTGGTTGATCCCCAATTCCGCGTGCAGCAGGCCAACCCGGCCGCGCTGCACCTGCTGGGACTGGCCGACGCGCATGCCCTGCCCTTCGCACTCAAGGAGCACGCCGGCTGGCAGCGGCTGCAGGATGCCGTGGCCCAGAGCTTTGCCCAGAACCTGCCGATATCGGCCGCCATCCATCTGCAGTCCATCGGCCAGGAAGGCATGACGGGACTGCATCTGCGCACCTGGCTGACCGAGGTCGCCACCCCGTCCGACGCCACCGATGCCGCCGAGCCCGCGCTGCTGCAGCAGCTGTGCGTAGTCTTTCTGCACGACCTGCGCGAAATGGAGGCGCGGCTGCGCACGGAAAAGCTGGCCTCCATGGGCCGCATGTCCGCCGCCGTGGCCCATGAGATCCGCAATCCGCTGGCCGCCATCACCCAGGCCAACGCCCTGCTGGCAGAAGATCTGGCGCAGAACCCGGCCCAGCAGCAGCTGTGCCGCATCGTGGGCCAGAACGCCGAGCGGCTGGCGCGCACCGTCGAGGACGTGCTCAACATCGCGCGGGCCCAGCAGCACATTGGCGAGGCCCACGCCGGCCTGCTGGACCTGGACCAGCATGTGGCCCAGGCCTGCCAGGAGTGGCAGGCCCAGGACCAGCCTGCGCGCAGCATCCAGCTGCTGCTGGACGCGCGCGCAAGGACCGTGGTGTTCGACGGCGAGCACCTGCGCCGCATCCTGGTGAACCTGCTGGACAACGCCCAGCGCTACCGCAGCAACGCCCAGCAGCCGCATACGCTGCAGGTGCTGACCGGCGCGCCGGCCGCAGGCCAGATCTGGCTGCAGGTCTGGAGCGACGGCGCCGCACTGGAGCCCACGGTGCAGCGCCATCTGTTCGAGCCCTTCTTCTCGTCGGAAAGCCGCTCCAGCGGCCTGGGCCTGTACATCTGCCGCGAGCTGTGCCAGCGCTACGATGCAGGCATCAGCTACCAGCGGCTGTCGCGGCCCGCGCCGCACGGCCCTGTCGAGGGCAATGCCTTCAGCATCGTGTTCCGCGCCGGCGCCGCATCGGCTCTGCCGGCCTCCCTGTTTGACCAGATTGTGGTGTGATGCCCTTGAACTCCCTGCCCGCTGCCGCATCGATTCTTGTCGTGGACGACGAGCCGGATCTGCGCACCCTCTATGAACTGACCCTGCTGCGCGAAGGCTACCGCGTGGAAACCGCCGCCAGCGTGGGCGAGGCGCGCGAACAGCTGCAGACCCAGCGCTTCGACGTGGTCATCACCGACATGCGCCTGCCCGACGGCATGGGAATGGAGCTGCTGCAGGACCTGCGCAACCAGCAGCGGCGAGAACGCTGCGTGGTCATGACCGCCTACGGCTCGGCCGAAAATGCCGTCGAAGCCCTGCGCTCGGGCGCCTTCGACTATCTGACCAAGCCCGTGGACCTCAAGCAGTTCCGCCTGGTCGTGGCCTCGGCCGCCCAGGGCGTGGGCGGCGTGCCGCCCCCCGGCGTGATGCCGGCGCGCAGCCCCTCGGCGGCGTCGGCCGCAAGCCCCGTGCTCAGCGGCGGCGGGGCGCTCGACGCCATGGTTGGGGAGTCGCCCGCCATGCAGGCCGTCAAGCAGCGCATTGCCAAGGTGGCGCGCGGCATGGCGCCGGTGCTGGTGCACGGCGAGTCGGGCACGGGCAAGGAGCTGGTGGCGCGCGCCCTGCACGCCTGCAGCCAGCGCGCCCACGGCCCCATGGTGGCCGTGAACTGCGGCGCCATCCCCGAAAACCTGCTGGAGGCCGAGTTCTTCGGCGCCCGCAAGGGCTCCTATACCGGAGCCACCCAGGACCGCGACGGCTACTTCCAGGCGGCACGCGGCGGCACCCTGTTCCTCGACGAAATCGGCGACCTGCCGCTGCCCATGCAGGCCAAGCTGCTGCGCGCCATCCAGGAACGCCGCGTGCGCCCCCTGGGCTCGGCGCAGGAGGAAGCGGCCGACGTGCGCATCGTCAGCGCCACCCACCGCGACCTGGCCGCCGACGTGCAGGCAGGACGTTTTCGCCAGGACCTGTACTACCGCCTCAACGTCATCGAAGTCCTTCTTCCGCCGCTGCGCGAGCGCCGCGAGGACCTGCCCGCGCTGTGCCGTGCATTGCTGGCACGGCTGTCGCAGGAGTCGGGCCTGCCCATGCCCGAGATCGACGAGCGTTCCCTGGAGCAGATCGCCCGCCTGCCCCTGCCCGGCAATGTGCGTGAACTGGAGAACCTGCTGCACCGCGCCATCACGCTGGGCGAGGAAGGGCCGCTGCGCATAGACCCCGAGATGCAGCTGCCCTGCGGCACTCCGCCGGCCCCACCCGCATCGACGCAGACCCAGGCGCACGACGGCGCCGCACCGCCGCCGGAGCCTGCCGACATGGAGCTGCCCCGCGACCTGCAGGCCTGGCTGGACGAGCGCGAGCGCAGCATCCTGGTGCAGGCGCTGCAGGAAAACGGCTTCAACCGCACGGCCACGGCCGCGCGCCTGGGGCTGAGCCTGCGCCAGATCCGCTACCGCATCGACCGGCTGAACATCGCCCTGCCCGGCGACGCCAGCGCCGAGGCGGACGGAGGCGGCCATGGCGAAGCCTGATCCGCAGGCACCAGCTACCACGACCACGGCCCCGGCCTGGACCTGGCAAGGCGGCTGGCTGCAACAGGCACGCCACCTGCCCTCGCCCAACTTCGGCGAGCGCCCGGCCCAGGCCCTGGTCGATCTGGTCGTCGTGCACTCCATCAGCCTGCCCCCCGGCGAGTACGGCACGGGGGCGGTCCAGCAACTGTTCACCAACCAGCTCGACTGGGACGCCCATCCTTACTACCAGGGCATACGCGGCCTGGAGGTGTCGGCCCATTTCTTCGTCACGCGCCTGGGCGAGGTCTGGCAATTTGTGGACTGTGACGCGCGCGCCTGGCATGCGGGCGCCTCCAGCTGGCGCGGCAAGGATCGCTGCAACGACGACTCCATCGGCATAGAGCTGGAGGGCCTGGAGGGACTGCCGTTCGAGCCGGCGCAATATGCGGCCCTGGAGAACCTGTGCGAAGCCATCGCCGCACGCTACCCCGTCGCCCATCTCGCAGGCCATGAGCACATTGCGCCCGGCCGCAAACGCGATCCCGGCCCCGGCTTCGACTGGCCCCGGCTGCGCGGGCTGCTGTCCCGTCACCAGGCCACGGCGAACTGGCAGCTGCCGCCCCGCGCCGGCCAGCCCTCCACGTAAGCACACACCCTCCTGCCGGACTGCGCCAGGCCTTGCACGCAGGCCGGCTTGTCCACAGGCCCAGGAAAAGTGCGCTGTCAATCCAGAAAGCAACCCATGTGGCGCGCAGGCGCACGCCGGGCCGGCCTGATCTTTTTTTACAAATTCACGCATGTGTCGCAGCCCCACTGTTCATGGGGCTTTCGGCGGTCCGACCGGCGCAGCGGCAAGGCTGTAGCGGCTTGCGACAGGCCATCGCCCGCCAGCCACCGCGCAGCGGTGATCTGCTGCTATGGGCTTGCATGCTGGGCACTGTTTTGGCGCAGCGCAAACAGCGGTTTTCCGGCCGTGAGTACCCCGTGTACATGAGACGGCGATACACTACAGGTAGTGCCTGAGAGCACGCCGGACACCATATCTAGTGTTCACAAGCTGTGCACACCCTGTGAAAACGGTGTGCACATCCGGCCATCGATTCCATCTCCCAGCAAGCCTGCCCCCAGTGCAGGTCCGCGTCCGTTCTATCCACAAACACCCGTTGAGGAAACTCATGCAAGAAGCACTGAATTCTTTGGCTCCCGCTGCGCACGGTGATGCTGCCAATCCTTCCTCCGCCCATCACCTGTCCGTGCAGGACGGCTACCAGATCATCCGCCGCAGCGGCGACGTGGTGCCCTTCACCCCGCAAAAGATCGCCGTCGCGCTGACCAAGGCCTTCCTGGCCGTGCGCGGCGCCCAGGGCGCTGCCTCCGCCAGCGTGCGCGAGACCGTGGACGAGCTCACCCAGGCCGTGGTGCGCGCCCTGCTGCGCTCGCGTCCGGGCGGCGGCACCTTCCATATTGAAGACGTGCAGGACCAGGTCGAGCTGGGCCTGATGCGCGGCGGCCACCACGACGTGGCGCGCGCCTACGTGCTGTACCGCGACCGCCGCAACCAGGAGCGTGCCGAGCAGAAGAAGGCCGCCGAGGCCGCTGCCGCCGCTGCGGCCGCGCCCGCCCCCGTGCTGCATGTGACCGACAACGGCCAGCGCGTTCCGCTGGACCAGGCCCGCCTGCTGGCCCTGATCGAGGCCTCCTGCCGCAACCTCAATGCCGACATCCAGGCCGCGCCCATCGTTGCCGAGACGCTGCGCAACCTGTACGACGGCGTGCCGATCGAAGAAGTCTTCAAGGCCTCCATCCTGGCCGCGCGCACGCTGATCGAAAAGGACCCCGACTACACCTACGTCACCGCCCGCCTGCTGCTGCACACCATCGTGCGCGAGGTCATGGGCCATGACGTGCAGCCTGCCGACATCCAGTCGGCCTACGCCGCCTACTTCCCCGGCTTCATCCAGAAGGGCGTGGACAACGAGCTGCTCAACCCCGAGCTGCTGAACTACGACCTGCCCCGCCTGGCTGCCGCCCTCAAGGCCGAACGCGACCAGCAGTTCGACTACCTGGGCCTGCAGACCCTGTATGACCGCTACTTCCTGCACGTGCGCAAGACGCGCATCGAGCTGCCCCAGTCCTTCTTCATGCGCGTGGCCATGGGCCTGGCGCTGCAGGAAGAGGACCGCAACGCGCGCGCCATCGAGTTCTACGAACTGCTGTCTTCCTTCGACTTCATGAGCAGCACGCCCACGCTGTTCAACAGCGGCACGCTGCGCTCGCAGCTGTCTTCGTGCTACCTGACCACGGTGCCCGACGATCTGGACGGCATCTATGAGTCGATCAAGGAAAACGCCCTGCTGTCCAAGTTCGCCGGCGGCCTGGGCAACGACTGGACGCGCGTGCGCGCCCTGGGTTCGCGCATCAAGGGCACGAACGGCGAGTCGCAGGGCGTGGTGCCCTTCCTCAAGGTGGTCAACGACACGGCCGTGGCCGTGAACCAGGGCGGCAAGCGCAAGGGCGCCGTCTGCACGTACCTGGAGACCTGGCACCTGGACATTGAGGAATTCCTCGAGCTGCGCAAGAACACGGGTGACGACCGCCGCCGCACGCACGACATGAACACGGCGAACTGGATTCCCGACCTGTTCATGAAGCGCGTCATGGAAAAGGGCCAGTGGACCCTGTTCTCGCCTTCCGATGTCGGCGACCTGCACGACCTCTTCGGCGCAGCCTTCGAGCGCGCCTACACGGCCTACGAAACCAAGGCCGACACCGGCGAGCTCAAGCTGTTCAAGCGCATCCCGGCCGTGGACCTGTGGCGCAAGATGCTGTCCATGCTGTTCGAGACCGGCCACCCCTGGGTCACCTTCAAGGACCCCTGCAACGTGCGCTCGCCCCAGCAGCACGCCGGCGTGGTGCACTCGTCCAACCTGTGCACCGAGATCACGCTGAACACCAGCGACACCGAGACCGCCGTCTGCAACCTGGGCTCGGTCAACCTGGCGCGCCACATCACCAACGGCGCCATCGACCACGGCAAGCTGCGCAAGACCATCACCACGGCCATGCGCATGCTGGACAACGTGATCGACATCAACTACTACGCCGTGCAGAAGGCCAAGGACTCCAACCTGCGCCATCGCCCCGTGGGCCTGGGCCTGATGGGCTTCCAGGATGCGCTCTATGAAATGCGCATCGCCTACGCCAGCGACGCGGCCGTCGAGTTCGCCGACCAGTCGATGGAAGCCATCTGCTACTACGCCTACTGGGCCTCCACCGAACTGGCCAGGGAACGCGGCCAGTACTCCAGCTACAAGGGCTCGCTGTGGGACCAGGGCATCCTGCCGCTGGACACGCTGAACCTGCTGGAGAAGGCCCGCGGCGGCTACGTGGAAGTGGACCGTTCCTCGCGCCTGGACTGGGATGCGCTGCGCGCCAAGATCGGCCAGCACGGCATGCGCAACTCCAACTGCGTGGCCATCGCGCCCACGGCGACCATCTCCAACATCGTCGGCGTCGATGCCTCCATCGAGCCTTCGTTCGGCAACCTGTCGGTCAAGTCCAACCTGTCCGGCGAGTTCACCGTCATCAACCAGTACCTGGTGCGCGACCTGAAGCGCCTGGGCCTGTGGGACGACGTGATGGTCATGGACCTCAAGCATTTCGACGGCTCGCTGCGCCCCATCGACCGCGTGCCCCAGGACGTCAAGAACCTGTACGCCACCGCCTTCGAGGTCGAGCCCACCTGGCTGGTCGAGGCCGCTGCACGCCGCCAGAAGTGGATCGACCAGGCCCAGAGCCTGAACATCTACATGGCCGGCGCCTCGGGCAAGAAGCTGGACGACACCTACAAGCTGGCCTGGCTGCGTGGCCTGAAGACCACCTACTACCTGCGCACCACCAGCGCCACCAACATCGAGAAGTCCACGGTGCAAAGCCGCGTGCTCAACGCAGTGCCCACGGCTGCCGCCCAGCCCGCTGCCGTGAGCACCTCCAGCGCCCTGGAAGCCGCGGCAGCCGCCGCACGCGCCCAGGCCCCGGCGACGGACATCAAGTTCTGCGCCATCGACGATCCCGGCTGCGAAGCCTGCCAGTAAGCCGCGCAGCGCGGGGCCTCGCCACGGCGCAGGCCCCGCGCCCTGCCCGCCAGCCAGCGCCATGCGCAGGATCTTCGCCATGGACCTTGGGCCTGCTCAACATGCCAGGCCACCCATGGTCCTACATTGACCGGAGCAGAAAGAGAGGCCTCTTTCGCACCGAATGAACTGAACATATGCCTCAGGGCATGCCGGAGAAAATTGCAATGCTGACCTTTGACGACGACGCCACCCTCTCGAACACGCCGACCGGCGCAGGAGCTGCCCCCGCCACCGGCACACACCAGCGCGTCAACGCCGCCGACAAGCGAATCATCAACGCCAAGACCGACGTCAACCAGCTGGTGCCCTTCAAGTACAAGTGGGCCTGGGAAAAGTACCTGGCCACCTGCGCCAACCACTGGATGCCGCAGGAAGTGAACATGAACCGCGACATCGCCCTGTGGAAGGACCCCAACGGCCTGACCGAGGACGAGCGCCGCATCGTCAAGCGCAACCTGGGCTTCTTCGTGACGGCCGACTCGCTGGCTGCCAACAACATCGTGCTGGGCACCTACCGCCACATCACCGCACCCGAGTGCCGCCAGTTCCTGCTGCGCCAGGCCTTCGAGGAAGCCATCCACACCCACGCCTACCAGTACATCGTGGAGTCGCTGGGCCTGGATGAAGGCGAGATCTTCAACGCCTATCTCGAGGTTCCCTCCATCCGCGACAAGGACGAATTCCTGATCCCCTTCATCGAGGCGATCATGGACCCCAGCTTCAAGACCGGCACCTTCGAGACCGACCAGACGCTGCTGAAGTCGCTCATCGTTTTCGCCTGCCTGATGGAGGGCCTGTTCTTCTACGTGGGCTTCACGCAGATCCTGGCCCTGGGCCGTCAGAACAAGATGACCGGCGCTGCCGAGCAGTACCAGTACATCCTGCGCGACGAGTCCATGCACTGCAACTTCGGCATCGACCTGATCAACCAGCTCAAGCTCGAAAATCCGCAGCTGTGGACACCCGAATTCAAGGAAGAAATCACGGCGCTTTTCGTCAAGGCCGTCGAGCTGGAATACCGCTACGCAGAGGACACCATGCCGCGCGGCGTGCTGGGCATGAACGCATCGATGTTCAAGGGCTACCTGCGCTACATCGCCAACCGCCGCGCCACGCAGATCGGCCTGGAGGCCCTGTTCCCGAACGAGGAAAACCCGTTCCCCTGGATGAGCGAGATGATCGATTTGAAGAAGGAACGTAACTTCTTTGAGACACGCGTCATCGAGTATCAAACCGGAGGCGCACTTTCCTGGGATTAATCGCTTCTCTGCAGGCACAATGCGAACCATGACGCGCTTCACGCTTTTGCAATACCGATGGTGTTGCGGCGTGGGGCGTCTCCGTGTTCATTGCGATGCGTCACTCCACATCGCATTGAATCGCTTCGGAGCCCCGTACCCCGAAGTGTTTTGTGCAAATCAACGAAGGAGAAGATGATGGCAACTGCGAAGAAGACGGCCTCTACCAAGGCCCCCACCGACAAGAAGACCACCGCCAAAAAGGCGGCTGCCCCCAAGGCTGAAGCCGTGAAGAAAGCCACGGCCACTGCCAAGGCAGCGCCCGCCAAGAAGGCTGCGGCTCCTGCTGCAAAGAAGGCTGCCGCTCCCGCCAAGAAGGCTGCTGCTCCTGCTGCCAAGAAGGCTGCTGCGCCTGCTGCGAAGAAGGCCGCTGCTCCCGCCAAGAAGGCTGCAGCTCCTGCTGCCAAGAAGGCCGCCGCTCCTGCCAAGAAGGCTGCTGCTCCTGCTGCAAAGAAGGCCGCTGCTCCCGCCAAGAAGGCTGCTGCTCCTGCTGCAAAGAAGGCCGCTGCTCCCGCCAAGAAGGCTGCTGCTCCTGCTGCCAAGAAGGCCGCCGCTCCCGCCAAGAAGGCTGCTGCGCCTGCTGCAAAGAAGGCCGCCGCTCCTGCCAAGAAGGCTGCTGCTCCTGCTGCAAAGAAGGCCGCAGCTCCTGCCAAGAAGGCTGCTGCTCCTGCTGCCAAGAAGGCCGCCGCTCCCGCCAAGAAGGCTGCTGCGCCTGCTGCAAAGAAGGCCGCTGCTCCCGCCAAGAAGGCTGCTGCTCCTGCTGCAAAGAAGGCTGCCGCGCCTGCCAAGAAGGCTGCTGCTCCTGCCGCCAAGAAGGCCGCAGCTCCCGCCAAGAAGGCTGCAGCTCCTGCGGCCAAGAAGCCCGCCGCTGCACCGGCTGCCAAGCCCGCAGCAGCACCCGCCAAGGCTGCAGCAGCTCCTGCCGCTCCCGCCAAGAAGGCTGCAGCGCCGAAGAAGGCCGCTGCTCCCAAGAAGGCCGCAGCAGCTCCCGCCGCTGCCGCGCCTGCAGCTCCCGCTGCCGCACCCGCGCCCATCGCGCAAACCCGCCTGGCACCCCAAGCCGCATGGCCCTTCCCCACAGGCAGCAAGCCCTGAGACTTCTCCGGTCTCAAAGCAAAAAGCCCGGCTCTTTCGAGTCGGGCTTTTTTCATTGCGACGATGGCGGCTGTACCGCCACCCGGCGATCACCGCCTCAGGGCTTGGCGAAGTCCAGCACGTAGTTCTGCGGGCCGCGGCTGGCAATCTTGAGCGCACCCAGGCGGTTGCCCAGTTCTGCACAACGCACCAGATCCCAGCCACGCTCCAGGCCGAAAAGCAGGGCGCCACGCCACGCGTCGCCACAGCCCGTGGGGTCAACCACGGCAGCGGGCTGCACAGGCGCCACCGGGGTCTTGGTGCCTTGCACCCAGACCTCGCAGCCTTGCGCGCCCAGCGTCACCACCAGGCCCTGCACCTGCCCTGAAATCTGCTCCAGGCTCCAGCCCGTGCGCTCGCTGAGCATGCGGGCTTCATAGTCGTTCACGGCCACCCAGTCGGCCTGCTCGATGAAGCGGCGCAGATCCTGCCCGTCGAACATGGGCAGGCCCTGGCCCGGATCAAAGACGAAGGGAATGCCTGCAGCCGTGAACTGCTGGGCATGCTCGATCATGGCCTCGCGGCCATCGGGAGCGATGATGCCCACGCGCACCTGCTCCCTGAGTTCGGGCGTGATGCGGTTGCCGTGGGCCTGCATCATGGCGCCCGGGTGGAAGGCCGTGATCTGGTTGTTGTCGCGGTCGGTCATGATCATGCACTGGGCCGTGTGCGTGTCCTGCAACTGGCCGATGTGCGCCGTGTGCACGCCCAGCTCCTGCAGACGCTGCACATATTCGGCACCGTCACTGCCCACCATGGCCATGGGCCAGGCATCGCCCCCCAGCAGCCTCAGCGCATAGGCGATGTTGCCCGCGCACCCGCCGAAATCGCGGCGCAGCGTGGGCACCAGGAAGGACACATTGAGGATGTGCAACTGGTCAGGCAGGATCTGGTCGGCAAACCTTCCGTCGAAGGTCATGATGTTGTCGAACGCAAGCGATCCGCAGATGAGAGCGGCCATGGTGTGTCTCGGCTTTCTTGAAGAGTCAGGGGAATCAGGGATAAAAAACCAGGGCGCGGTAACCGGCAACGGCGGACTCCAGGCCCTGCACTTCGACCGGGGCGGTCACGCTCCATTCGCCATGGCCCTCGATCTGCGCGGGGGCACCGAACTGGTCGAGCCGGATCACGCGCCGCAGCAGCAGCTTGTCCTGCGCATCGGTGAGCGTGAGCTCGACCGCCGGCATGGCCACGGCGAAGTCCGAGCGGTTCTCCAGGCTCAGGCTCCATTGGTACTGGCCGTTGCGCGGCAGCTGCCGAAAACCCGAACTGCCGATCACCACATCGCCGATCTGTCGGCGCGGCTGCAGCTCGCAGCCCGCCATGGCGCACAGGGTCTGCAGCGTGGGCGCCAGCGAAGGATGCTGCACGGCCAGCGCATCGCGCTGGCCCCACATCACCTGGCCTGCCAAAGCGCCCGCGCCCAGCAGGCAGCCCAGCACAAGGGCCACGCGTACGGCAGGCCGGCGCCAGAAGGCCTTGCGCCGCGCCTGACGCACAAAGCCGGGCTCGGCCTCGGGTAGCGCAGGCTGGTCGTCGCTGCCACCCTCGCCGTCGCTGTCGGGCCAGCGGGAGAATTCCGGCGAAGGCACGG
Organism: Delftia sp. 11MD; assembly: GCF_050907895.1. NCBI lineage: Bacteria > Pseudomonadati > Pseudomonadota > Betaproteobacteria > Burkholderiales > Comamonadaceae > Delftia > Delftia sp. 11MD. The sequence continues at coordinate 5,599,338 of NZ_CP194333.1, forward strand.
ATACCTGCGCCTGCCGCTCCGATTCACGGACCAGGCCCGTCGGGACGGACAGCGAAGGCGCATCGGCTTTCTGGGACGGCACGGCACCATCCACCTTGTGCGGCGATGGCGCGGAAACAGGCTTGTGTTCAGGCTCGGGCTGGGGTTCAGGCTCGGGTTCGGGCTCCAGGCCGGGCGGGGACGCCACCGCCGGCCCATGCCGCGCGTCAGGCTGGGGCTGCGCCGCTGGTGCAGCCACGGACGCCGCCAGGATCTCGTCCACCAGCGACGCGCCAGGCAGCTCGCGGCCCGGATCGTCGGCGGCAGAAGCCGAAGGGGTCTGCGCAGGCGGTGCCGTGGACGTGGACGTGGACGCGGGCGCCTGCGGAGCCGCAGCTTCGGCAGGCGGCACGGCAGGCGAAGGCTCGACCCTGGCAGCAGGCGCCGTGCTTGCACCAGTTGCCGTGGCTGCAGCCGGTGCCGGAGCACCCCGCCCCGGCAGCCCCACGGGCGCCGTCGGCAGCCACATGGACTCCCGGAATTCGCGGATGTCATCGTCCTCGAATTCCGGCCCATCGAGCGATGCCCCGCCCGCCACGGGATTGCCGGCGGCATGCGCAGGCGTGGCCGGCAGGGGCTGCAGATCCTCGGAGGCATCGAACACTTCATGGCAGACGCCGCAGCGCACCCACCCCTGCGAAATTCGCAGCTGGTCGGCCACCACTTTGAAGCGGGTTCCACAGGCAGGACAGCGGGTGACTTGGCTCATCAGCGATCGATTGTAGGCAGCTGCTCGCGGCCCGCGCCATGAAGGCGGCAGCCGCGCAGGGACTCGTGGCGCAAATCAGGCCGCGCGGCGCGCGGTCATCAGGATCCAGCCATCTTCGCTGTCGGCGACTTCGAGTGCCAGGTACGGCGCGTAGGCCTGCTTGAGTTCGTCGGCCTGGCGCTCCAGGATGCCGGCCAGCACCAGGCTTCCACCCTCCGCCACGCGGGCGCACAGCAGCGGCGCCAGCACCTTGAGCGGCGTGGCCAGAATGTTGGCCAGCACGGTGCGGTATTCACCCGTCACGGCATCGGGCAGGCCGGCCTTCAACTGCACGGCGTTGGCATCGGCGTTGTAGCGCGTGGACTCCACGGCAGCCGGGTCGATGTCCACCGCGTCGATGTCGGTGGCACCGAACTTGGCCGCACCGATGGCCAGGATGCCGGAGCCGCAGCCGTAGTCCAGCGTGCGCCCCAGGCTGCCCTCGGGCTGGCGTGCGATCCAGCGCAGGCACATGCGCGTGGTCGGGTGCGTACCCGTGCCGAAGGCCAGGCCCGGGTCCAGGCGGATGCTCACGCGCGCCTGCGGCGGCAGTTCGTGCCAGGTGGGAACAATCCAGAATTCGGGGGTGATGTCCACGGGGGCGAACTGCGACTGCGTCAGGCGCACCCAGTCCTGCTCGGGCACCTGCTTGACGGCGATGATGCTGCAGCCCTCGAAGAAGTCCTGGGGCAGCAGCAGATCACGTGCCTCTTCGGCCGCTTGCTGCGTGGGGAACAGCGCCACCAGGCGGCTGCGCTGCCAGCCGTCCTTGGGTGGCGGCATGCCGGGCTCGCCGAACAGGGCCTGCTCGGCCTCGGTCTGCGCGTCGGCGTCCTCGACCGATACGCTCAGGGCGTCCAGCGCATCCAGTGCATCGCTGATGGTTTCGACCCGGTCTTCCGGGCACAGCAGGCTCAACTCGAACATGGGCCCATCCTTTTCTAAGCAATCAATGAAAAATGCCGGCCGCCGTCGCCGGGGGCCAGCATGCATGGTCGATCGGGTGACCCGCTCAACGCTTGTTGGCGTTGCGGTGCGCCAGCCACTCTTCCAGGTAGTGGATGTTGGTGCCGCCTTCCATGAACTTGGCGTCCACCATCAGGTCCTGGTGCAGCGGGATGTTGGTCTTGATGCCTTCGACCACGGTTTCCAGCAGCGCAGTGCGCATGCGTGCCAGCGCCTGCTCGCGCGTGTCGCCGTGAACGATGATCTTGCCGATCATGGAGTCGTAGTTCGGCGGCACGAAGTAGTTGTTGTAGACGTGCGAGTCCACGCGCACGCCCGGGCCACCGGGCGCATGCCACATGGTGATGCGGCCTGGCGAAGGCATGAAGTTGTAGGGGTCCTCGGCATTCACGCGGCATTCGATCGCATGGCCCTTGAGCTGGGCATTGATCTGGCGCTGGGTGAAAGGCAGCTTCTCGCCTGCGGCCACCATGATCTGGGTGCGAACGATGTCCACGCCCGTGATCAGTTCCGTCACCGGATGCTCCACCTGCACGCGCGTGTTCATCTCGATGAAGTAGAACTCGCCGTTTTCGTAGAGGAACTCGAAGGTGCCTGCGCCACGGTAGCCCAGCTTCTTGCAGGCTGCAGCGCAGCGCTCGCCGATCTTCTCGACCAGGCGGCGGGGAATGCCGGGAGCCGGCGCTTCCTCGATGACCTTCTGGTGGCGGCGCTGCATGGAGCAGTCGCGCTCGCCCAGGTAGACGGCATTGCGATGGTTGTCGGCCAGGATCTGGATTTCCACATGGCGCGGGTTCTGCAGGAACTTCTCCATGTAGACGGCCGGATTGCCGAAGGCCGCACCGGCCTCGGCCTTGGTCATCTGCACGGCATTGATCAGCGCCGCCTCGGTATGCACCACGCGCATGCCACGGCCACCGCCGCCGCCTGCGGCCTTGATGATCACCGGATAGCCCACGGCCTTGGCGATGCGGCGGATCTGCACCGGATCGTCGGGCAGTTCACCGTCCGAGCCCGGCACGCAGGGCACGCCCGCCTTGATCATGGCCTGCTTGGCCGAGACCTTGTCACCCATGGTGCGGATGTTGTCGGGCGTGGGGCCGATGAAGGTGAAGCCGCTCTTTTCCACGCGCTCGGCAAAGTCGGCGTTCTCGCTGAGAAAGCCGTAGCCAGGGTGGATCGCCTCGGCGTCGGTCACCTCGGCGGCCGAGATGATGGCCGGCATGTTGAGGTAGCTCAGCGGCGAAGGAGCGGGGCCGATGCACACGGCCTCGTCGGCCAGCTTGACGTACTTTGCGTCACGGTCGGCCTCGGAATACACCATCACCGCCTTGATGCCCAGTTCACGGCAGGCGCGCTGGATGCGCAGGGCGATCTCGCCCCGGTTGGCAACCAAAATTTTCTTAAACATGAAGGTCCTCGCGGCTTGGTGCCTGCGGCGGTACGCAGGCCGAAGCCGTCAGTTGAGCCAATTGCTCTGTCGCGTCGCGGCATGCGTTCGCGCCAGGGCGTCGTGCCGCTTGCGGCATCGCTCGCCTGCAGGTTACTCGATCACGAACAGGGGCTGGCCGTACTCGACGGCCTGGCCGTTTTCACCCAGGATGCGGGTAATGGTGCCGCTCTTGTCGGCCTCGATCTCGTTGAGAATCTTCATCGCTTCGATGATGCAGATGGTCTCGCCTTCCTTGACCTGGTTGCCCACTTCCACGAAAGGCTTGCCGCCAGGGCTGGATGCGCGGTAGAAGGTGCCGACCATGGGCGACTTCACCACGTGTCCCGCGACGGCTGCCTCGGCAGGGGCTGCCACGGGCGCTGCTGCGGGAGCGGCCACAGGTGCTGCCACGGGCGCAGCCATCGGAGCCTGCATGGGCGCAGCCACGTAGTGCTGCACCACGGCGCCTTCGCTCTTGACGATCCGGACCTTGCCCTCTGCTTCGGTGATCTCCAGTTCCGACACGTTCGATTCGGACACCAGATCAATGAGGGTCTTGAGTTTTCGCAAATCCATGGGAGCTCCAGCGGCTAACAACTAAATAGGGCGCGAATTTACTCCAATTTCGCCCTTCTGCGTGCTTTGAGGCATATTTTTCATCAACGTCGCCATGGAATTCGGGGGATTTCCTGAGCCTGCACAGGCTCGGTCGCTGCGGAAATCAGCCTTTTGCGCTCCAGGAAGCCAGATCTTCGGTAGTAAGCTCACCTATTTTACGTTGCCGCACCAGGCCATCCTCGCCGAGCAGCACGGTGAAGGGCAGTCCGCCCTGCAGATTGCCGAGCGAGCGGGTCAGGCCCAGACCGCCTTCCACCGCCAGCGCCACGGGGAAACGCAGGGGTGTGCGGCCCAGAAAGCGCTGCACTGCCTCGGGCTTGTCCACGGCCAGGCCAATGACCTGAATGCCATGCTGGTCTTGGCGTGCCGAGAAGGCATCCAGCATGGGCAGTTCGCGCACGCACGGCGGGCACCAGGTGGCCCAGAAATTGACCAGCACCGGCTTGCCACGCCAGCGCGACAGCGTCATGGCCGAGCCATCCGGCGTGATGAAACGCTGCTGCCACAGCTGCTCTTCGGCGCTGGACTCCATGGCATGGGGCTGAAATCGCCACCAGGCCAATCCGGCGCCACCCAGTCCCGCAGCGGCGGCAACGCCGCCCATCAGCCAGCGGCGGCGGGAAGATGTGTTTTGACCTGCATCCACGGAATCAGCCACGGTCGGCCTCCCCTTCGTCCTGGTTCAACAGCTTGCGCAGTGCCTCTGCGCTGCCACGCGGGCTGCGCCCCTGTCCATCGGGCTTGAGCGCGCCGCGCAGATCGTCAAGATCATGGACCAGCAGGTGCACACCCACATCCTCGTTCAGCGGGCGGCAGAAGGCATGGATGCTCAGCGCCTCCACGCTCTGGCCGGTGAATCCCGTCACGGTGCTGGGTTCGTAGTTCACATGCTGGTTGATCAGTGCGATCTCTGCCGATTTGGGGTCGTCGCAGAACAGTTGCAGATAAATATCGGACAGGCGCGTGGCCGTGCCGCGCCAGACGGCGCCGGCCAGGTGGGGACGGAACTCGGCCAGGCGATCCATCCATTGCAGAGCCAGCTCGCGCAGGGCCTGCAGTTCCTGGGGCTGGGTGTCGGCGCAGAACAGGGCGATGTATTCGCGCACAGCTTCTTCTACCAGGTCATTGCCCGGCAGCGCAGTGCGCGAGGGCAGTCCCAGCTGGCGCACAGCGCGGTGCTTGGCAGGCCCCCATTCCAGACCTTCCTCGACCACGAGGCGGGCCGCAGTCTGGGCAATTTCGGCAGTGGCTTGGTCCATGGCTTTACGATCCGCTGTATCCCTACATATATATAAGAGGCCTTCCCTGCGGATGGCCCCGGGCCATTGTGACCCAAGCCGCAGCAACGCCGGCCGCTGACGGGCTTTGCATGTTCCCGCCAGCGCCTTGCACCGGCGATTTCGCAACCTTGTGTTTCCGGGACCCGGTGCCTGCTGGGCCGCAAGCTCCTGTTTTTGCAGGCCAGCCATCCCGGACATGGCGGCAACCGTAGAATGCCCGGCCATGCACATACATATTCTGGGCATCTGCGGCACCTTCATGGGCGGACTGGCCGCGCTGGCGCGCGAGGCTGGGCACCGCGTCACAGGCTGCGACGCCGGCGTCTACCCGCCGATGAGCGATCAGCTGCGTGCACTGGGCATCGAGCTGATCGAGGGCTACGGCGCCGACCAGATGACCCTGCAACCCGACATGTATGTCGTAGGCAACGTGGTCAGCCGCGCGCGCCTGCCCGACGGCAGCCCCAAGTTCCCGCTGATGGAGGCAATCCTCGAAAGCGGCGCTCCCTACACCAGCGGGCCGCAATGGCTTTGCGAACATGTGCTGCACCATCCGTCCTGCCCGCGCCATGTGCTGGCCGTGGCCGGCACGCATGGCAAGACGACCACGACGTCGATGCTGGCCTGGATTCTCGAATGCGCAGGCCTGGCCCCGGGCTTTCTGGTCGGCGGCGTGCCGCTGGACTTCGGCGTCTCGGCCCGCCTGGGTGCATCCAGGCGCCCGACGCCAGGCGAGAGCCCGGCCGGCGCGGAGCCCGTCTTCGTCATCGAGGCCGATGAATACGACACGGCCTTCTTCGACAAGCGCAGCAAGTTCGTGCACTACCGCCCGCGCACGGCCGTGCTCAACAACCTGGAGTTCGATCACGCCGACATCTTCGAGGATCTCGGTGCCATCGAACGCCAGTTCCACCATCTGGTGCGCACCGTCCCCGCTTCGGGCCGGCTTGTTGTCAACGGCATCGAGGAAAGCATCACCCGCGTGCTGCACCAGGGCTGCTGGAGCGAGGTTTCCAGCTTCGGGGCGGTGGTCAGCGACTTCAGCGCAGAGGGCGATCCGAGCGCCTTCGACGTGCTGCACCGTGGCCGCAAGGTGGCCCGCCTGGAATGGGCGCTGACCGGGGAACACAACCAGCTCAACGCGCTGGCCGCCATTGCGGCAGCCGAGCACGTGGGCGTGACGCCGGCACAGGCCTGCGAGGCGCTGGCGCGCTTTCAGAACGTCAAGCGACGCATGGAGCTGCGCGGCATGGCGGGCGGCGTATCCGTCTACGACGACTTCGCCCACCACCCCACGGCCATACGCACCACGCTGGACGGCCTGCGCCGCAAACTCGGCAGCCAGGCACGCATCCTTGCGGTGTTCGAGCCGCGCAGCAACACCATGAAGCTGGGCACCATGAAGTCGCAACTGCCCTGGTCCCTGGAAAGCGCCGATCTGGTGTTCTGCCACACGGCCGGCCTGGACTGGGACGCCGCCGAGGCGCTGCATCCCCTGGGCGTGGGCCCTGGCCGCAAGGCGCAGGTGGCAGGCGACATGGACACGCTGATCGGACAGATCCTCGCAGCCGCCCGGCCGGGCGACCATGTGGTGTGCATGAGCAACGGCGGCTTCGGCGGCATACACCCCAAGCTGCTGGCCGCCCTGCAGGCCGCAGGCTGAACAAAGCGCAAGCAAGCCCCGCCCCAATGAAAGAAGCCCGGGACATGCCCGGGCTTCTTTCATGTGCCTTCGCCTGTCAGCCGTCAGTAGCTGATGGACATGGCGGGCACGTCGACACGGATCAGCGGCTTGGACAGCACGGCCTGGGCTGCAACGGCATAGCTGTTGCGCCACTGCTCGTCGTCGAACAGCCCGGCACGCGAACGCGCCGCGCGCGCCACCACCACCAGCTTGTCGGCCAGCAGTACCTTGCCGCTGGCACGCAGGGGTTCGCAGTCCATGGAGATGAACTGCTGGTCCAGCCAATGCCGTCCTTCATCGGAACTCATGGGGGTGAGCCCGTTGGTGTCCGTGCGGTACTCTTTTCCGGCATCCAACACCACAATCACTTCGCTGCGCATGGAACTCCTCTCGTCATTACTGGATACAACCCCGTGCCTGCTCGCGCGGACAGGGTCGTTACTCATACCGCGAGCTTAACCGCAAGCGCCTTTTCCACACCCCGGGCAAGCTGACATGGCGCAAGCGCCGCAGCCTGGGGCTGGCACTGCCAGCAGCAGGTGTTTCATGGCGGCACGGCGCCCGCTTCAAGGTGCAAACGTACAATCGCCTGCAGATTGGACCCCGATTCTTCATCAACCGCATCGCATGACGACCGACACCACACACCAGAAACTGCTTGACCAGCTGCAGCAGCTCGAAGATGAGCTGCGCGGCCAGAGCCTCTGGTCGGCCGTGGCGCCAAGCCCCGAGGCCATGGCGTCGACCATGCCCTTCATGTACGACACGCTCAAGCTGCAGCAATGGCTGCAGTGGGTTTTCCTGCCCCGGCTGCGTGCCGTGATCGAGGCCGGCGGCCAGTTGCCCTGCCAAAGCCACGTGCATCCGCTGGCCGAACATGAGTGGAGCCAGCCCGTGGAATTCGACAAGCGCCAGTTGTTGGCCCTGCTGCAGGGCATAGACGACACGCTGAACCAGTGCGGTCTGACTCCGCCGGACGCCACATCGCCCCACTGACCACGGAGCGGCCAGGCACGAAAAACGGGGCGCAGACGCCCCGTTTTCTTTTGCGCCTCAGGCAGCCACCAAGGCTGCTGCCGCCTCGGTCTGCTTGACGCGGCGCTGCCGCACGGCGTCGGACAGCTCGGCCAGCGTGGCCAGGGAATCATCCCAGCCCAGGCAGGCGTCGGTAATGCTCTGGCCGTAGGTCAGGGCAGCCACTTCGTCCTTGCCGGGCGTGAACTTCTGGGCGCCGCCCACGAGATGGCCTTCGATCATCACGCCGAACACGCTGCGCGAGCCGCCGCTGATCTGTCCGGCGATGTCGCGGGCCACATCCTTCTGGCGCTCATGCTGCTTGGAGCTGTTGGCGTGACTGCAGTCGACCATCAGCGTGGGCGTCAGGCCCGCCTTTTCGAGGTCCTCGCAGGCAGCGGCCACGTTGGCGGCGTCGTAGTTGGGAGTCTTGCCGCCGCGCAGGATGACGTGGCAATCCTGGTTGCCCGCCGTGTTCACGATGGCAACCTGGCCATTCTTGTGCACCGACAGGAAGTGGTGGCCACGGCTGGCCGACTGGATGGCGTCGGTGGCGATGCGGATGTTGCCGTCCGTGCCGTTCTTGAAGCCAATGGGCGCCGAGATGCCCGAGGCCAGTTCACGGTGGACCTGGCTTTCCGTGGTGCGCGCACCGATGGCGCCCCAGCTGATCAGATCGGCGATGTACTGGGGAGAGATCACGTCCAGGAACTCGCTGGCGGCCGGCACGCCCAGGCGGTTGATGTCGATCAGCAGTTGCCGCGCAATGCGCAGGCCCTCGTCGATGCGGTAGCTCTGGTCCAGGTAGGGATCGTTGATCAGCCCCTTCCAGCCCACGGTGGTGCGCGGCTTTTCGAAGTACACGCGCATCACGATCTCCAGCGTGTCCTTGTACTGCTCGCGTATGGGCGCCAGGCGGCGCGCGTACTCGATGGCGGCCGCCGGATCGTGGATGGAGCAGGGGCCGACGATGACCAGCAGGCGGTCATCCTCGCCAGCCATGATGTTGTGGATGGTGCGGCGGGTATCGCCGATCAGGGTTTCGACGGCCGTACCGCGGATGGGGAAGAAGCGAATGAGGTGCTCGGGAGGGGGCAACACGGTGATGTCCTTGATACGTGCGTCGTCGGTTTGGCCAGTCTTTTGGGAACCGCCGCGATACCAGGAATCGGCGAGGGAAGCTTGATGAGCAGTCATTGCTTGCTTTCGTGAGGAAAGATGGATCGTGGAAAACGGAGCGAAGAATCGGGAGGGGAAAAACAAAAAACCGCCGGGCTCTGCAGCTTCGGCGGTTCTGAGGGAGGTTTGTTCGGGTGCGCGCGCTTACCTCTCTTCCGCCGGGGAGGAGAACCAAAAGTAAAAGTAGAAGGAGGTACGGGCTTGCATGGGAACTGAATGTAGCACAGTCATTTTTCGCAGTGCAACATGGCCATGGCAGCACGGGGGGCGCACTTCACAGTGCCACAGAGAGAAACCTCAAAATCATCCACGCACTTAAACTGCTTTTTCAACCGTTCAGCGCAAAAATATTTCGTCATCAAGGATAAAAACACGATGGCATGCAGTTTTCTTGCATTCACCTTTGAAAACGTGCAAACCCCAGAAAATGACGCTTCCGCGCATCGCGGCAGGCCCGCCTCAACGCCGCAGCAAGGAGTCGCGCAGCCTGCGCAGTGCTCGGCGCAGGGCGCTCCAGGGACGCCAGCGACGCGTCCGGTACCAAGGCTGCATTGCGGCGGCATCGAACCCGCCGGCCACAGCGGCGGATTCCGCAAACATGTCTATCAACAGGCATGCATCTCCCAGCAGGCGCCAGCCCAGACGCTCGCAGCGGCGGAAATGCTCGGGCTCCTGGGCATCGCCCACCAGCACGGACTGCTGCCAGGCGTGCACGACCTCCCTGAATCCCTTGAGCAGGCGCTGGTAGGCGGGAAATTCGTAGAGGGCGTGCCATACCGCCCCCAGCGTGGTGAGGAAGTGCTGGTGGTCCAGCACGGCCAGGTCGAGTTGCTGTATGGCCTCTTCCACGGCAGGGCGTGCACTGCCCGCATAGCGCACGCGCACGGCCTCGTCCAGCGCAACGGCCAACAAGGCCAGTTGCTGGTGCATGGGCTGCAGGTCACCCACGATCAACTCGTTCAGCCAGACGCGGTTCAGCCGCGACTCGCCGGCCCAGGTGCGCCAGTGTTCCGGCAGGCTGCGCAGGGGATGGGCAGAAGTCTGCAGGCCTGGCCGGGAAGGAAAGGAAAGCTGGGTCATGGAATCGGCGCCGGGCGGCGCCCACGGAGCGCGGCGGGCCGCGTCAGGCAGGACAGAGGACCCGCCCCCTGCCATGCAGGGCGCGGGCATGCGACGGTCAGGCCGTGCCGCCCACCGTCAGGCCGTCGATGCGCAGCGTAGGCTGACCCACGCCCACGGGCACGCTCTGGCCTTCCTTGCCGCAGGTGCCCACACCGCTGTCCAGGCGCATGTCGTTGCCGATCATGGTGATGTGCTTGAGCGATTCCGGGCCGCTGCCCACGATGGTCGCGCCCTTGACGGGGTACTGGATCTTGCCGTTCTCGACCCAATAGGCCTCGCTGGCGGAGAACACGAACTTGCCGCTGGTGATGTCGACCTGACCGCCGCCGAAGTTGGTGGCGTACAGGCCCTTCTTGATCGAGGCCACGATTTCCTGCGGATCCTTGTCGCCACCTAGCATGTAGGTGTTGGTCATGCGCGGCATGGGGATGTGGGCATAGCTTTCGCGGCGGCCGTTGCCCGTGGGCTTGACGCCCATCAGGCGGGCGTTCATTGCGTCCTGGATGTAGCCCTTGAGGATGCCGTCCTCGATCAGCACATTGCTCTGGCTGGTGCAGCCCTCGTCATCGACGTTGAGCGAACCGCGGCGATCGGCCAGCGTGCCGTCGTCCAGCACGGTGACGCCCTTGGCCGCCACGCGCTGGCCGATGCGGCCGCTGAAGGCGCTGGCGCCCTTGCGGTTGAAGTCGCCTTCCAGGCCATGGCCCACGGCTTCGTGCAGCAGCACGCCGGGCCAGCCGGGGCCAAGCACCACGGTCATTTCGCCTGCCGGCGCGGGGCGCGACTGCAGGTTGGTGAGGGCCGCGCTCACGGCTTCGTCCACATATTGCGTGATCTGCTCATCGCTGAAATAGGCCAGGCCAAAACGGCCACCGCCGCCGGCAGAGCCCACCTCACGCCGGCCCTTTTGCTCGGCGATCACGGTGACGGAAAGACGCACCAGCGGCCGCACGTCGGCAGCCAACGTGCCATCGGCGCGGGCGACCAGCACCACGTCGTACTCGCTGGCCAGGCCGGCCATGACCTGGACAACACGCGGGTCCTTGGCGCGGGCCAGGGTTTCGACCTTGCCCAGCAGCTCGACCTTGGCCGTGCTGTCCAGCGTGGCAATGGGATCCAGCCCCGGATACAGCGAGCGGCTTTGCGCGATCTTGGACGCGTTGGCGCGCACGCGCTTGCTCTGGGCCGCGCTCGAGATGGAGCGCACGGTGCGTGCCGCATCCAGCAGGGAGGCTTCGGAAATATCGTCGGAATAGGCAAAGGCCGTCTTCTCGCCGCTGACCGCCCGCACGCCCACACCCTGGTCGATGCTGAAGCTGCCGGTTTTGACGATGCCCTCTTCCAGGCTCCAGCCTTCGGCGCGGGTGTACTGGAAGTAGAGGTCGGCGTCGTCGACCTGGTGGCTGCGGATCTCGGCCAGTGCGCGCGCGAGATGGGTTTCATCGAGCCCGAAGGGCTCAAGCAGCAACTGGCGCGCTGTGGCCAGGCGTTCAATGGTGGGTTCGCGGGAGATCATTCGCCCATTGTAGAGAGCCGGCCATGCCCTCGCCGTGCAACGGGGGCAGCCAACGGTTCATGGGCCTGCAAAAAAGAACGGAATGCCGCCCCACCAGGCTGAGCGGCATTCCGTAGGCATGCATCCGCGTGGATGGCGAACATGCTGGCCCATGTCCGCGCTTGCTTTGTAGCGCGCCTCGGCGTCTGTGGCAAGTGCACGGTCATCCCGCAGACGTTATGGAAACAGGAGCATGCCAGTCTCATGCAGGCTTGGCTTGCTCGCCAAATCATAGGAAGAAACGGAGCTTTCCGGTAGCAGGCATCCAGACTATTTGACATTTGCAGGCGCCTTGGGCGCCGCAAACTGGTGTTCAGAGCGGGCCGCTGCCCTCGCCCGGCAGTTGCCGCTGCGAACGCGCCACCGACATCAGCACCCCCAGCGCCAGCCCCAGCGTGACCATGGCCGTGCCGCCGTAGCTGATGAAGGGAAGCGGCACGCCGACCACGGGCAGGATGCCGCTGACCATGCCCATGTTCACGAAGGCATAGGTGAAGAAGATCATGGCCACGGCCGCCGCCATGAGCCGCGCGAACAGCGTGTTGGCCTGGATGGCGATGGCCAGCCCGCGCCAGACCAGCAGCAGGAAGGAGACGATGATGAACAGGTTGCCGACCAGGCCGAACTCCTCGGAATAGGCGGCGAAGATGAAGTCGGTCGTGCGCTCGGGGATGAACTCCAGGTGGGTTTGCGTGCCTGCCATGAATCCCTTGCCCCAGACGCCACCGGAGCCGATGGCGATCATGCCCTGGATGATGTGGAACCCCTTGCCCAGGGGGTCGCGCGTGGGGTCCAGCAGGGTGCAGACACGGGTCTGCTGGTATTCATGCAGCACGGGCCAGCGCACGCCGTCGGCGCACAGCTGGGGTTCGTACCAGACGATGAGGGTGATGCCGATCACACCGGCCAGCACGGGCGGAACGATGAGTTTCCAGGGCAGGCCCGCGAAGAAGATCACCGACAGGCCGGCCGCCATCACCAGCAGGGAGGTCCCCAGGTCGGGCTGCTTCATGATCAGCCCGACAGGCACCATGAGCAGCACCATGGCGATCACGAAGTCCGTGCCGCGCAGCTGGCCCTCGCGGCGCTGGAACCACCAGGCCAGCATCAGCGGCGTGGCGATCTTCAGCAGCTCGCTGGGCTGGATCACCACACCCACGTTGACCCAGCGCTGAGCCCCCTTCTTGGTGATGCCGAACAGCGCCACCGCCACCAGCAGCGCCACGCCCAGCATGTACAGCGGCACGGCCACCTTCATGAGCTGCTGCGGGGGAATCTGGGCCACGACAAAGAGAATGGCCGCCGCGATCAGCATGTTGCGCCCGTGGTCGGTGAAGCGCGTGCCGTGGTCGAAGCCCGAGGAGTACATGGCGATCAGCCCCGCCGACGCCAGCATGCCCACGAACAGCAGCAACCAGAAGTCAAAGCCCCGCAGCAGCGGGGCAACACGTTGCCAGAGGGAGGGCTTGTCGAATTCGGTCACGGGGATGGTCGGTCGCGGGCACGGGCCGCCATTATCCCGTGGCGCATGCGGCCTAGCCCGGCGCAGGGTTGCCCACGGAGGCGGTTGTCATCCAGCTGTCGGCCCGGGCCTTCCCTGCTGGGCGCCACCCGCCGCAGCGGCCACAATGGGCCATGAGCCGTCCGGGCCGCATCCGGCGCCCGGCCCCAGCAACGCAAAGGAGAGCGCCCGCCATGACCACCACCCATTTGCTGTATCTGCACGGCTTTCGCTCCTCACCCCAATCCACCAAGGCCCGGCGCATGGCCGAACATGTGGCCACGCGCCATCCCCATGTGCGCTGGTGGAGCCCGCAATTGCCGCCATCCCCGCGCGAGGCGGCCGCCTTGATTGCCGACGGCATAGGCAGCTGGCCGCGAGAGACCATGGCCGTTATCGGCTCCTCGCTGGGCGGCTACTACGCCAGCTGGGTGGCCCAGCTGGCGCGCTGCCGCAGCGTGATGATCAACCCGGCCGTGAACCCGGCGCGCGATCTTGAAAAGTACATTGGCGAGCAGACGTCCTGGCACAACCCCGAGGAACGCTTTTTCTTTCGCCGCGAGTACATGGAAGAGCTGCGCGCGCTGGACACGCGCTCCATGACACCGGCCGCGCCCGAGATGCTGCTGGCGGCCGAGGGCGACGAAGTTCTGGACTGGCGCGAGATGAGCGCGCGCTACCCGCATGCGCTGCAGATCATCCAGGAAGGCGGCGATCACGCGCTGAGCAACTTCGAGGAGTACCTGCCCCAGCTCGACGAGTTCCTGAATCTGGCCTGATGCCGCACACGCCTGCGCGGCAGCTGCCAGCCGCAGCGTGGGAGAATATCGGGCTATGCACGCATTGTTTGAAGAAGCCGGCAAGTTCCTGGCCGGCCGCATCCTCTCCGAAGCCGACACCTCCGCCCAGGTGGAACTGGACTCGGGCAAACGGGTCAAGGTCAAGTCCGCCAACATCCTGCTCAAGTTCGACAAGCCGGCGCCTGCCGAGCTGATCGCCCAGGGCCAGGCAATGGCCGCCGAGATTGATCTGGACCTGGCCTGGGAATTCGCCCCCGAGGAGGAATTCGGCTTCGCCGACCTGGCACGCGACTATTTCTCGGACAATGCCACGCTGGCCCAGCAGGCCGGCGCGCTGTTTCGCATCTACGAGGCGCCGCACTACTTTCGCCGCGCCGGCAAGGGCCGCTTCAAGAAGGCGCCGGCCGAAATCCTGCAGCAGGCGCTGGCCGGCATAGAGAAGAAAAAGCAGATCCAGGCCCAGATCACGGCCTGGGCCGAGCAGCTGGGCGCCGGCGAATGCCCCGGCCCCATCCGCGAACAGCTCTACAAGATCCTGTTCCGCCCCGACAAGAACGCCGCCGAATACAAGGCCGTGGTCGAGGCCAGCCGCGCCACGCGCCTGGCACCGCTGGATCTGCTGCACAGGGCCGGCGCCATTGAATCGGCCTACGAATTCCACTGGAAGCGCTTCCTCTTCGACCACTTCCCCAAGGGCACGCAATTTCCGCCGCTGGAGGCGCCCCAGCCTCCGGCAGAGCTGCCGCTGGCCGATGTCCAGGCGTTTTCCATCGATGACTCGGCCACCACCGAGATCGATGACGCGCTGTCGGTGCGCGGCCTGGGCACGGGCACGGTCACCGTGGGCATCCACATCGCGGCCCCCGGCCTGGCCATCGTGCCGGGCACGCCGCTGGACCAGCTCGGCCGCTCGCGCCTGTCCACCGTCTACATGCCCGGCTACAAGATCACCATGCTGCCCAACGAGGTGGTGCAGATCTACACGCTGGACGAAGGCCGCGCCAACCCCGCCGTGTCGCTGTACGTCACCGTGGACGAGGCCACGCTGGAGACCACGGCCAGCGAGACGCGCCTGGAACGCGTGCCCGTGCAGGTCAACTTCCGCCATGACAAGCTGGACCACATCGTCACCGAGCAGTGGCTGGCCGACCCGTCCATCGAGGTCGAGGGCACGCCCGAAGTGCTGCAGGGCAAGCGCGCCGAACTGACGTTCCTGCAGCGCTGGGCCAGGCACCTGAAGGCCGGGCGCGAACTGGTGCGGGGCAAGCCCGAGAACTTCAACCGTCCCGACTACAACTTCCGCCTGGTGGGCAACGGCAGCGCCGAGCCCCGCGGCAACGAGCAGGTCGAGATCACCGTGCGCAAGCGCGGCGCACCGCTGGACCTGATCGTGGCAGAGGCCGCCATCGTGGCCAACAGCACCTGGGGCGGCTGGATGGCCGATCTGGGCGTGCCCGGCATCTACCGCAGCCAGGCCAGCCTGGCCCCCGGCATCAAGGTGCGCATGTCCACCAAGGCGCTTCCCCATGCGGGCATCGGCGTCAAGAGCTATGCCTGGGCCACCTCGCCGCTGCGCCGCTATGTGGACCTGGTCAACCAGTGGCAGATCATTGCCTGCGCGCGCCACGGCAAGACCGCCGCACTGGCCGCGCCGTTCAAGCCCAAGGATGCCGAGCTGTTCGGCATCATCAGCAGCTTTGACGGCGCCTACAGCGCCTACAACGGCTACCAGGCAGGCATGGAGCGCTTCTGGACGCTCAAGTACCTGCAGCAGAACGCCATCACCGAGCTGACGGCCACCGTCATCAAGGAAGGCATGGGCGGCGGCCTGCTGGTGCGCGCCGACGACCTGCCGCTGGTCTTCCCCGTGCTGGGCGTCACCGGCCTGCCGCGCGGTGCCCATGTGCGCGTGCGCCTGGGCGAGATCGACGAGATCGCGCTCGATGTCTCGGGCACGCTGATCGAGCGCCTGGACAGCGACGCCGCCGCTGCCGACGATGGAGCGGAGGACGACGAGGAGGCCGTGGCCGGCCCCATCGCCATCGCCGTGGACATGAACGAGACCGACGGCACGCCCGCGGCCGATCCTGCCCAGCCCTGATCTGCCCGCGCCCCTGCCTCGCATCCAAGCCACTGCCTTAGATCTGACGTGAAACTGCCTACCGCCTTCCGTTCCCTGAGTACGCTGCAGTTGGCACTGGGTGTCTCCATTGCCCTGCATGCCGGGTTGCTCTCGTTCCGGTTCATCGATCCGGAACGCTTCGACCGCGTGTTCCAGGACACGCCGCTGGAAGTCATCCTGGTCAATGCCCGCGCCAACGAGCAGCCCGACAAGGCGCAGGCCATCGCCCAGACCTCGCTGGCCGGCGGCGGCGAAGCCGACAAGGGCCGGGCCTCCAGCCCCATGCCCTACTCGGCGCTCACCGCCGTGGGCGACGACTTCGAGGAACGCCAGCGCCAGATCGACTCCATGCAGGAGCAGCAGACCGTCTTGCTGACGCAGTTGCGCAAGCAGGTCGCGGCCCTGCCGCCGCTGGACCCGCGCGAGGCGGCAAAGCAGACCAAGGAGCAGCAGGCCCAGCAGGAAAAGCGCCAGCAGCTGGTCAAGCTGCTGGCCGAGATCGAAAAACGCATCAACGAAGAAAACGCCCGCCCCAAGAAGCGCTATATCAGCCCGTCCACGCGCGAGGCCGTCTACGCCATCTACTACGACGGCCTGCGCCGCAAGGTCGAGGACAAGGGCACGGAGAACTTTCCCGAGCAGGCCGGCAAGAAGCTCTATGGCGAGCTGGTCATGATCCTCACCGTCAACCACGACGGCCGCGTGCTGTCCACTGAGATAGTGCAGGGCTCGGGCAACCGCCTGCTGGACACCCGCGCCGAAGCCATCGCGCGTGCGGCCGGCCCCTTCGGCCACTTCGGCCCCGCCATGCGCGCCAAGGCCGACCAGATCGCCGTGGTCTCGCGCTTCAAGTTCACGCGTGAGCAGACGCTGCAGACCACGGTCCAGTAGCCCAGTAGCGCCCCGCACTCTTCGCACTCCATTTTTTCGACATGACTTCCGTTGCCGCCACCTCCTCTGACCGCTACTGCGTCATGGGCAACCCCGTCGCGCACAGCCGTTCGCCCTGGATCCATGCCCGCTTTGCCGAACTGTGCGGGCAGGACCTGCACTACGAGCGCCAGCATGTGGAGCTGAATGGCTTTGCCGAGGCCGTGCGCGCCTTCGTCACGGCAGGCGGACGCGGCTGCAATGTCACCGTACCCTTCAAGCTGGAAGCCGCACAGCTGGCCACCACCTCCAGCGAGCGCGTGCAACTGGCCGGCGCCGCCAACACCCTGGTGCTGGCGGCGGACGGCATCCATGCCGACAACACCGACGGCCTGGGCCTGGTGGCCGACATCGTGCGCAATGCAGGCGTGCCGCTGGCCGGACGCGACCTGCTGCTGCTGGGCGCGGGTGGCGCCGCAGCCGGCGCACTGGGCTCGCTGCTTGCCGAGCGCCCGCGCCGCATCGCCGTGGTCAACCGCACCTTCGAGCGCGCCCAGGCCCTGGTGCAGCGCCATGCCGCCATTGCTGCGCAACATGGCGTGGAACTGGTGGCGCTGGAGCAGCAGGCCGTGGATGAGGTTTTCGACGTGGTCATCAACGCCACCGCCAGCAGCCTGGCCGGTGCCGAGGTGCCCGTGCCGGCCCGCGTGCTGCGCACTGGCAGCCTGGCCTACGACATGATGTACGGCCCCGCGGCCCAGGGCTTCATGCAGTGGGCCGAACAGCACGGCGCCACGGCCCGCGACGGGCTGGGCATGCTGGTGGAGCAGGCGGCCGAATCGTTTGCGCTGTGGCGCGGCGTGCGCCCGCCCTCGGCCCAGGTGCTGAACGAGCTGCGCGCCCATATTGCTCAAGGCGGCTGAGCGCTTCATGAAATCCCTGGCACGCGCCCTGCTGCTGGTGCTGTGCGCCGGCCTGCTGCTGCAGCTGTTCTTCGTGCTGCGCATTGCGCTGATGGTGGTGGTCGATCCCGAGTCCACAGCCTTCCAGCGCTCCGAAGCCTGGCAGATGCTGCGCAGCTCCGAAGGCCTGCACTGGAGCCAGCAATGGCTGCCCTATGACCGCATCGCGCCCACGCTCAAGCGCGCCGTCATTGCCTCCGAAGACGACAGCTTCACCGAACACCACGGGGTGCAATGGGAAGCCATCGAGAAAGCCTGGCAGCGCAACCAGCGCGCCGAAGCCCGGGCCATGAAGGCCGACAACGGCAAGGCGCCCAAGATCTATGGCGGCTCCACCATCACGCAGCAGCTGGCCAAGAACCTGCTGCTGTCGGGCGAACGCAGCCTGCTGCGCAAGGGGCAGGAACTGGTGCTGACCCAGCTGCTGGAACTGATGCTGAGCAAGCAGCGCATCCTGGAGATCTACCTCAACAGCGTGGAATGGGGCCAGGGCGTGTTCGGCGCCGAGGCGGCCGCTCGCCACTACTTTCGCAAGAGCGCCTCCCAGCTCAGCGCCGCCGAGGCCGCGCGCCTGGCCGTGATGCTGCCCCAGCCCAAGCGCTTCGAGAAGCTGCCCAACTCCGGCTATCTGCTGCAGCGCACGCGCACGGTCATGCAGAGAATGCCCAGCGCCGTCGTCCCCTGAACAGCTACATTCACCCCATGCGCATCCTTGGAATCGACCCCGGTCTGCAGACCACGGGATTCGGCGTGATCGACGTCGACGGCCACCGCCTGGCCTACGTGGCCAGCGGCACCATCCGCACCACGGGCATCGCGCTCGGCGACCTGCCGGGCCGGCTCAAGCTGCTGTTCGACGGCATCTCGGAAGTCGCCAGCCGCTACCAGCCCGACACCTCGGCCGTGGAAATCGTCTTCGTCAACGTCAACCCCCAGTCCACGCTGCTGCTGGGCCAAGCGCGCGGCGCCGCGCTCACGGCCCTGGTCAATGCGGGCCTGCCGGTCGCCGAATACACGGCACTGCAGATGAAGAAGGCCATGACCGGCCATGGCCGCGCGGCCAAGAGCCAGATCCAGGAAATGGTGCGCCGCCTGCTGCAACTGCCCGGCCTGCCCGGCACCGATGCCGCCGACGCCCTGGGCCTGGCCATCACCCACGCCCATGCAGGCGCCGCCATGACGAAGATGGCCGAGGTCACGCAGCTGCAGCGCCGCCAGCATGCGGTCTACAAGGGCGGCAGGGTCTATTGAGGCGCCTCGGAGCACTGCGCTCCGTCTCCCGCGAGACCGTGAGCAGGCTCTAAGGATGATGCGGCGCCGATCCTCAGCTTCATCCACTGCGCGATCCGTGGATATACGTCGGACTGCGCGTTGCCCGCCATCAACAGCCGGCTGTGACTGTAGTCCTCCTGAAAACAGGTGGCCTTGCCGCACAGCAGGAATTCGATGTCCTTACCTCCAAAAGCCCTGGCTAAAGCTTCGCACCCCTGCCAAGGGGCGATCACACGGTCGGCAGATCCCGCAAGCGCCAGAACGGGAATACGAACCTCGGTTAGCCTGCGCAAATAGTCCATGCCGTCATAACCGACGAATTTGCGCTGCAGGTTCCAATAGCACCACTGGCGCATCAGGCGGGCGCTTTCCCTCTCGGGACCGACCATGCCGCTCGCGGTAAGCCATTGTCTGCGGGCAATCCAGGCCCCGTAGCCCTTGATTGCAGCCCACGACGCAAAAGTTGCCGCAGCATGGGTCACCTGGGCGGCAAGTAGCACCAGGCCAGCCAGATACGCATGCGCCCGATCGGGCCGACGCGCAGCCCAGATGGCAGCGGCAATACCTCCACCGCTATGCCCTATGAGCGTCAAGCGCCGCCCCCCCTCTTGACGATGAATCTCTCCGAGAGCGCTTTCAATGTCCTCTTCGGCCACCGTTTCTAAGTCGTAGTCGTGGGTGGTTGGCGGATTCAGCCCATGCCCGCGCCAATCAAACAGCCAAACGCCATAACCTTGTAAAGCGAGGAATCTACCTAGTCTCTTGCATGACGTGACGTTAGAAAACGTGCCATGCGTCACGGCCACCACTGGCCCCTCCGAAGGGCCGATGCGCGTCAGCACGATGACATGGCCATCCCTGGTCGGTGCATGGATTTTCTGCATGCGCCGTCAACCTTTTGAAATCTGGATGAAGCGCTTGCCTTCAGCCTGAATTGCATCGCGGCCCATACGCATCTCCTGCAAGCGGGCATGCGAGAACAATGATTGAATCATCGGAATCAAGAACCGCCCTAGACCCACCATGCGAATGGTAGACCCAGATTTCTCTATCCATTGCCGTGCATCCAGTTCATCCCATATGGGCGCATAGTCTTGGACTACCGCCGTACCAAATGCTTGCTCATAGGTAGTCCCATCAATTTTCATAGTCTGCAATTGTTGAAATATATAGACCAACCGAAGATCCTCCGGCGTATATTCGAAGTATTTTTCTACTGGCAAAATACCAGCATCAATGCATTCGAAGTAGCCCTGCATTGAGCGCTTGTTCATCTGTATCCAGTTTGGCCCGCCTTCATTTGGCCAAGTCATGCAGCCACTGATGGCCGCATAGCCGATGCCGACCATGTTGCAGGTCACCGCCATCACACCCTCGGTATCCTTTTGAAGAAATTCGCGAAGCTGCTGCTCATATTGATAGCGCTCGGCATTTTCATACGAAAATCTCCCCGCCTCACTTTCGATGCGCTCCCAATCGTAAAGCGTTGCCTGACGGAAGCCACGCGATCCTAGATAGCTGCAAGCAGCTTCATACATCTCGTACGTATTCTCGAACGAGGGCAAAAGATCTCGCTGCTGCCGGCTGAAATCACTTCGACCAGCGATATTGAGTTGATATAGCGTGATATGGCGCACACCGAGATCGCAGACTTCACGAAGATCGCGCAACATGTCATGCAAGGTTTGCTCAGGCCAGCCATAAATGAGATCTACGTTGACGGAAAGGCGTGCAGCATTGAACTCTTCCAGGGCGCTGATCACCTGCTCATGGGTCTGCCTTCGACCACTGTATCGAATGAGCCTGTCGCTCATCTGCTGCACCCCCATGCTGACTCTGTTGAAACCCGCCTCTTTTATGGCTTGAACCTTGTCATGGTTGAAAAGTTGGGGAATACCTTCAAGCGTTCGCTCCACACCTTCCGACGGTTCACCAAAAATACGCCTAGTGATATTCATTAGCCGAATATAGTCCTCGGCGCGCAACAGATTTGGAGTGCCTCCCCCCACATAAACAGATGAAAGCCTATCATGGCGAAGATGACACGCCATCATCTGCGCCTCTTTCTCCAGATAATCGAGATATTTCAACATGGCGCCATTCCCGCCATAGTCCTGCGTGGGGAATAGACAGAAACCACAATGATTTGGTGTAGTAGGGAGGCAATAAGGTATGCCTATATAGAAATTGGCATTCATTGAACGGGTATTGCTTGATTCTCTGCGCGCCTCCCAACGATCATTTTCTTCCCCATTCGGGCCTCTCCAATACAACGGACTCGGGTGGGCATGCAACACCTTGTTGCTCTGAGGACGTCTCATTTCTTCATTAATGAAACGATGGGCCTGCTCTCGGGTAATACAGCTGATATGCATGAAGTCTCCTTTAGCATTTTTTACCCCGGCAGGCACTTGCCACAAGAGCCCGCCAGGTACCGAAAAGCTAAAAGATCCATGAGAATCGACAAATAGGACAGCTCTGAAAATATGAAGAAAAAGATCAGATATTTCCTATTGAGCCCCACGCGTACTACGGCCTGGGTGTTTTCACCAAGCCCTGCCGAGTAGCTGAAGCCTGGAATCCGCTCAAGGTTTCAGACGATGCGTCCAAAGAACAGCACGGCGAAGAAGGTCACGCCGGCAATCACGGTCCACTTGAGGATGATGAAGCCCCAGCGCTTGTAGCGGGGCTGGCCCGTGCCCAGGTAGAACGCAAAGGACACGGCTGACGCCAGCAGCAGCACGGTGGCCAGCCAGCGGAAGATCAGCATGGCGGCGCCCGCCTCACCAGGCCCGCGCGGGCTGGGCGAAGCCCTTGGGCGCCTGGCGCTCGCTGTCGAAGCTGACCAGTTCCCAGGCGTCGGGCTGGGCCAGCAGGGCACGCAGCAGCTGGTTGTTCATGCCGTGGCCCGAGCGGAAGGCGCTGTAGGCGGCCAGCAGGGGCCTGCCGATCAGGTACAGGTCGCCGATGGCGTCCAGGATCTTGTGCTTGGCGAACTCGTCGTCGTAGCGCAGGCCGTCGCTGTTGAGCACCTTGTAGTCGTCCATGACGATGGCGTTGTCCATGCCGCCGCCCAGCGCCAGGCCGTGGCTGCGCAGCATTTCCACGTCCTTGGTGAAGCCGAAGGTGCGCGCGCGTGCGATGTCGCGCGTGTAGTTGTCCTCGCCCATGTCGAACTCCACGCACTGGCCGGTGGAGTCCACGGCAGGATGGGCGAAGTCGATCTCGAAGCGCAGCTTGAAGCCGTGGTACGGGTCGAAGCGTGCCCACTTGAGGTTCTGGCCCTCGCCCTCGCGCACCTCGACGGGGCGGATGACGCGGATGAAGCGCTTGGGCGCCTTCTGCAGCTCGATGCCCGCGCTTTGCAGCAGGAATACGAAGGAGGCGGAGGAGCCGTCGAGGATGGGCACTTCCTCGGCGGTGATGTCTATGTAGATGTTGTCGAGCCCGAGGCCGGCGATGGCCGACATCAGGTGCTCCACGGTATGCACCTTGGCGCCGCCCGTGCCGATGGTCGAGGCCATGCGCGTGTCGGTGACGGCTTCGGCGGATATCGGGATGTCCACGGGCTCCGGCAGGTCCACGCGACGGAACACGATGCCGGTGTCGGGCTGCGCGGGACGCAGCGTCAATTCGACGCGCTGGCCGCTGTGCAGACCCACGCCCACGGCACGGGTGATCGTCTTGATGGTGCGTTGTTGGAGCATCCGGCTATTTTAAAGTGCGGCAGCCGTGCGCAGGGCATGGCCCTGGCACGGCATTCGCTATCACAACCATGCAGCGACCGTATCGGCCGCTGCTCAGTCAGCCTGCTTGCGCAGGAAGGCCGGGATTTCCAGATCGTCCATGCCGCCGGAGGCCAGGGCATCGACGCGGGCAGCGGCCTGCGTGCGGTTGGTACGCCAGACGCTGGGCACCGACATGTTGTTGGCATAGTCGGCGCCGCCAGCGGCACCGCCGACCAGGCCGCCGGCTGCCGTTGCGGCACCCATGGAGGCCGAAGGCAGCTGGTAGCTCATGTTGTCGGTACCGGTGCGCAGGCCGCCCTGCACCACCTGCATGTTCTGGCGGCGTGCGCTGGGGCGCGACAGGCCGGTGGCCACCACGGTGACGCGGATTTCGTCACCCAGGCTGTCGTCGTAGGCAGCGCCGTAGATCACATGCGCATCGGGCGAGGCGTAGGCATTGATGGTGCTCATGGCCAGGCGCGACTCGGACAGCTTGAGGCTGCCCTTGGCGGCCGTGACCAGCACCAGCACGCCCTTGGCGCCCGACAGGTCGATGCCCTCCAGCAGCGGGCAGGCCACGGCCTGCTCGGCGGCGATGCGCGCGCGGTCGGGGCCGGCGGCCTTGGCCGTGCCCATCATGGCCTTGCCGGGTTCGCCCATGACGGTGCGCACGTCTTCGAAGTCGACGTTCACATGGCCGTACTCGTTGATGATTTCGGCAATGCCGCCCACGGCGTTCTTGAGAACGTCGTTGGCATGGGCAAAGGCCTCGTCCTGCGAGATGTCGTCGCCCAGCACGTCCAGCAGCTTCTCGTTGAGCACGACGATCAGCGAATCGACGTTGGCTTCGAGTTCGCTCAGGCCGCTGTCGGCGTTGGCCATGCGTCGGCCGCCTTCCCACTCGAAGGGCTTGGTGACCACGCCCACGGTGAGGATGCCCATTTCCTTGGCCACGCGCGCGATCACGGGCGCAGCGCCCGTGCCCGTGCCGCCGCCCATGCCGGCTGTGATGAACAGCATGTGCGCGCCTTCGATGGCAGTGCGGATGTCGTCCTCGGCCAGCTCGGCGGCTTCGCGGCCCTTGTCGGGCTTGCTGCCCGCACCCAGGCCGCTGCCACCGAGCTGGATGGTGCGGTGGGCGCTGCTGCGCAGCAGCGCCTGCGCGTCGGTGTTGGCGCAGACGAACTCCACGCCCTGCACGTTGCGCGCAATCATGTGCTCGACGGCATTGCCGCCGCCGCCGCCAACGCCGATCACCTTGATCTGCGTACCCTGGTTGAATTCTTCAACTTCAATCATGTCGATGGGCATGTTGGTTCTCCTGTAGCTCTCTGTAAGTGGTCACCACCGTCTGGGGAAAATTCTGTCTTCTGTCCGGTATTCGGAAGCCGGTGGGCGGGCCGGTAATGCGCAGTCGATGAAAGCACATATCAAAAGTTCCCCACGATGAAGTCTTTGAAACGGCCAAAAGCGGTCTTCATCGACCCACTCTTTTGTGCCACCTTGAAACCGCGCAGGCGAGCCAGGCGGGCCTCTTCGAGCAATCCCATCACGGTGGCGGCGCGGGGTTGAGCCACCATGTCAGCCAATGCGCTCGAATACTTGGGGATGCCGCGGCGCACGGGCTTGAGGAAGATGTCCTCGCCCAGTTCCACCATGCCCGGCATGACGGCGCTGCCGCCGGTCAGCACGATGCCCGAGGACAGCACTTCCTCGTAGCCTGAATCGCGCACCACCTGCTGCACCAAAGAAAAGATCTCTTCCACGCGCGGCTCGATCACGCCGGCCAGCGCCTGCTTGCTGATCATGCGCGGGCTGCGGTCGCCCAGGCCCGGCACTTCGACCTGGGCGTCGGGGTCGGCCAGCAGCTGCTTGGCATAGCCGCTTTCGACCTTGATGTCCTCGGCGTCCTTGGTGGGCGTGCGCAGCGCCATGGCGATGTCGCTGGTGATCAGGTCGCCCGCGATGGGAATCACGGCCGTGTGCCGGATGGCGCCGCCCGTGAAGATGGCCACGTCGGTGGCGCCCGCGCCGATATCGACCACGGCCACGCCCAGCTCGCGCTCGTCATCGGTGAGCACGGCCTGGCTCGATGCCAGCGGGTTGAGCAGCAGCTGCTCGACCTCCAGGCCGCAGCGGCGCACGCACTTGATGATGTTCTCGGCCGCGCTCTGCGCGCCCGTGACGATGTGGATCTTGGCCTCCAGGCGGATGCCGCTCATGCCGATGGGCTCGCGCACTTCCTGGCCGTCGATCACGAATTCCTGCGGCTCGACCAGCAGCAGCCGCTGGTCCGAGGAGATGTTGATGGCCTTGGCCGTCTCCATCACCCGCGCCACGTCGGTGGCCGTGACTTCCTTGTCCTTGATGGCCACCATGCCGCTGGAGTTCAGGCCGCGGATGTGGCTGCCGGTGATGCCGGTGCACACGCGCTGGATCTTGCAGTCGGCCATCAGCTCGGCCTCCTTCAGCGCCTGCTGGATGCTCTGCACCGTGGCGTCGATGTTGACCACCACGCCCCGCTTGAGTCCGTTGCTCGGGGCCACGCCGAGGCCGGCGAGCTTGAGTTCGCCGTTGTACAGGACCTCGGCGACCACGACCATGACCTTGGCCGTGCCGATGTCCAGTCCGACGATCACATCTTTGTATTCTCTTGCCATATCAGCATCCGCCCCCGGTTGGTTCTGTCCTGTCGCTGTGTCGCTGCTTGGTGTGCATGTACATAGGTCTGTCCTCCCTCGTCTTCAGCGTCGGGGACGCACTGCAGCCGGCGCCTTGGCCGTGCCGGTGGTCACACCGCGCAGCCTCAGCGCATATCCGTCTTCGTAGCGCAGGTCGGCCGACTCGATGGCGTCGGCCTTGCGCTTGTATTGGGTCGTGATCTGGGGCAGCGTGCGCACGAAGCGCTGCACGCGCTGCAGCACGGCCTCCACGCTGCCGCCACCCAGTTCGATCTGTGCGTCGTTGGCCAGCCTGAGCTGCCAGCTGCCGCGCGCATTGAGCGTCAGCCCGTCGATCTCCACATCCAGCGGCCCCAGCGCCGGCACCAGCAGCCGGTACATCTGCAGCATCTGCGGGGCGCTGTCCTCGGGGCCCTGCAGGCGCGGCAGGCCGTCGCGGTCCAGCTCGCCCAGGTTGGCCTCGAAGACCTCGCCGAAGCTGTTGACCAGGCCGGTGCCCGAATCAGGCCCCCAGAAGGCCTCGGCCACATGCTCGTGCAGGATGACGCGCAGGCTGTTGGGATAGTCGCGGCGCACCTGCGCCTCGCGCACCCAGGGCACCTGCTCGAACGCCGCCTTGGCGGCCTTGAGATCCACGGTGAAGAAGTTGCCCGTGAGCACCGGCGCCACATTGGCGCGCAGCGTCACCGCGTTGTTGTGCACCAGCTCGCCCTCGACCACGATGCGGCCGATATTGAAGGCCGGATGGCGCAGCGCCCACCAGCTCACCGCTGCCAGCCCCAGCGCAGCCACGCCCACGAACAGGACCGTGGCGGTCACGTTCATGAGCTTGACGTCGAAGGGGGCCGGCAGGGAGTAGCTCATGCGTGCTCCTGCTCCGGTTGCGCGTCCAGCGCGGCGTTGGCCAGGATGCCCAGGCACAGGTTTTCGTAGCTCACGCCGATGGCGCGGGCCGACATGGGCACCAGCGAGTGGCCCGTCATGCCCGGCGAGGTGTTGATCTCCAGCAGGAAGGGCTTGCGGTCGCTGGCGCGGATCATGATGTCGGCGCGCGACCAGCCGCGGCAGCCTAGCGTGCGGAAGGCCCGCACGACGATGCGCCGGATCTCGGCCTCTTCCTCGGCAGGCAGGCCGCTGGGGCAGTGGTACTGGGTGTCGTCGGTGAAGTACTTGTTCTGGTAGTCGTAGTTGCCTTCGGGCGCGACGATGCGGATCACGGGCAGGGCGTGGGCGCCCTCGCCGGTTCCGAGCACGGGGCAGGTGGTCTCGTCGCCTTCGATGAACTCTTCGCAGAGCACTTCGGGGTCGTACCGGGAGGCCAGCACATAGGCCTGCTCGCATTCCTCGGCTGTCCAGACCTTGGTCAGGCCGATGGTCGAGCCCTCGCGCGAGGGCTTGACGATCATGGGCGCGCCCAGCGCCTGCAGCGCGGCGCGGGTCTCGTCGGCGCTGGCGACCAGCCGCCAGTCGGGTGTGGGCAGACCCTCGAAGCGCCAGATGCGCTTGGTCATGATCTTGTCCATGGCGATGCTGGAGGCCATCACGCCGGGGCCCGTGTACGGGATGCCCAGCAGCTCCAGCGCGCCCTGCACCGTGCCGTCCTCACCGTAGCGGCCATGCAGCGCGATGAAGCAGCGGTCGAAACCGTCCTTCTTCAACTCGCCCAGGTCCCGCTCGGCGGGGTCGAAGGCATGGGCATCCACGCCCTGCGACAGCAGGGCCTTGAGCACGCCCGTGCCCGACATCAGCGAGACCTCGCGCTCGGCCGAGCGGCCGCCCAACAGCACGGCCACCTTGCCCAGGGCCTTGACATCGATCTGGGTGCCGAAGCTGCTCATTGCGCAGCTCCCTGCTGCGCCTGCAGCTCTTGTTTCTGAAGCATTTCAACCAACTTTCCGGGCACGGCGCCAATCGAGCCGGCCCCCATGCACAACAGCACGTCGCCATCGCGGGCGTGGGCGGCCAGGGCCGCCGGCAGCTCGGCAACGTCTTCCACAAAGACCGGCTCGACCCGGCCGGCCACGCGCAGGGCGCGCGCCAACGAGCGGCCATCGGCCGCCACCACCGGCGCCTCGCCGGCCGCATAGACCTCGGTCAGCAGCACGGCATCGGCCAGGCCGATGACCTTGACGAAATCCTCGAAGCAATCGCGCGTGCGGCTGTAGCGGTGCGGCTGGAAGGCCAGCACCAGGCGGCGGCCCGGGAAGGCGCCGCGCGCAGCAGCTAGCGTGGCCGCCATCTCGACAGGGTGGTGCCCGTAGTCGTCGATGACGGTGAAGATGCCACCGTCCGCTGCAGGGAGTTCGCCATAGCGCTGGAAGCGCCGGCCCACGCCCTTGAAGCTTTCGAAGGCGCGCAGCAGCGCCTCGTCGGCAATCTCCAGCTCCATGGCGACGGCCACGGCAGACAGCGCGTTGAGCACGTTGTGCTCGCCCGGCAGGCTCAGCACCACGTCCAGGTCGGGATAGCTTTGGCCGTTGCTGCGGCGCACCGTGAAATGCATGCGGCCGGCCTCGGCGCGCACGTTGAGGGCGCGCACCTGGGCGTCCTCGGCAAAGCCGTAGGTGGTCACGGGGCGGGCCACCTGGGACAGGATCTCGCGCACGGCCGGGCTGTCCACGCAGACGATGGCGCGGCCGTAGAACGGCATGCGGTGCAGGAAGTCGACGAAGGCGCCCTTGAGCCGGCCGAAGTCATGGCCGTAGGTTTCCATGTGGTCGGCGTCGATGTTGGTGACGACGGCCATCACGGGCAGCAGGTTCAGGAAGGAGGCGTCGGACTCGTCCGCCTCGACCACGATGTAGTCGCCCTGGCCCAGCTTGGCGTTGGCGCCCGCGCTGTTGAGCTTGCCGCCGATGACGAAGGTCGGGTCCAGCCCGGCCTCGGCCAGCACGCTGGTCACAAGGCTGGTGGTCGTGGTCTTGCCGTGGGCTCCTGCGATGGCGATGCCCTGCTTGAAGCGCATCAGCTCGGCCAGCATGAGCGCACGCGGCACGACGGGGATCTTGTGCGTGCGCGCCGCGACCACCTCGGGGTTGTCGGACTGCACGGCGGTGGAGGTGACGACGGCGTCAGCCCCTTCGATGTTCGCGGCCGCATGGCCGACGTGGGTGGCAATGCCCAGGCCTGCGAGCCGGCGCAGCGTGGCACTGTCGGACAGGTCCGAGCCCGAGACGGCGTAACCCAGGTTGTGCAGCACCTCGGCGATGCCGCTCATTCCGGCGCCGCCGATGCCGACGAAATGGATGTGATGAATGGCGTGCTTCATGCGGCCAGTTCCTCACAGGCGGCGACCACCTCGGCGGTGGCTTCGGTCTTTTGCATTTTCTTGGCTTTTCCAGCGCGCTCCAGCAGCGTCGCACGCTGCATATTTTGTAGCATTTCGGCCAGGGTTTGGGCAGTCAGTGCGCTTTGTTGCATCAACCATCCACCACCAGCATCGACCAGGAAACGCGCGTTCGCGGTCTGGTGGTCGTCCACGGCGGCCGGGAAAGGCACATAGATGGCGGCTGCGCCCACGGCCGCGATCTCGGTGACCGTGCTGGCACCGGCGCGGCAGACGATGACATCGGCCTCGGCAAAGGCGCGCGCCGTATCGTCGATGAAGGGCGTCAGCTCGGCCTGCACGCCTGCCGCCGCGTAGTTGGCGCGCAGGGCGTCGATCTGTGCGGCGCCGCTTTGGTGGAGCACGACGGGGCGCACATCGGCCGGTATCAGGGCCAGCGCCTGCGGCACGATCTCGTTGAGCGCCTTGGCGCCCAGGCTGCCGCCCACCACCAGCAGGCGCAGCGGTCCGCTGCGGCCCGCAAAGCGCTGCTCGGGCGCGGGCTGCTCGGTGAAGGCCTGGCGCAAGGGGTTGCCGACCCAGCGGCCCTTGGGGAACACGTTGGGGAAGGCGGTGAAGATGCGGTGGGAGACGCTGGCCAGCACCTTGTTGGCCATGCCGGCCACGGAGTTCTGCTCATGCAGCACCAGGGGCTTGCCGGCCAGCACGGCCATCATGCCGCCAGGAAAGCTGATGTAGCCGCCCAGGCCCACGACCACGTCGGGCTTGACGCGGCGCACCACGGCCAGCGCCTGCCAGAAGGCACGCAGCAGGCGCATGGGCAAAAAGGCCAGGGTCATGATGCCCTTGCCGCGCACGCCCGAGAACTCGATGGTCTCCAGCGGGAAGCCCTGGGCCGGCACGATGCGGGACTCCATGGAGCCGGGGGCGCCCAGCCAGCGCACGTTCCAGCCGCGCTCGCGCAGCGCCTGGGCCACGGCCAGGCCCGGGAAGATATGGCCGCCCGTGCCGCCGGCCATGATCAGGGCCGTGCGCTGGCGTTGCGTGCCTTGAGAGGTGGACTGCGTCATGCATGCCCTCCCTTCATCAGCAACTTGTTCTCGTAGTCCACCCTTAACACCACCGCTATCGCTATCAGATTCATGAGGATGGCCGACCCGCCGAAGCTCATCAGGGGCAGCGTCAGTCCCTTGGTCGGCAGCGCGCCCAGGTTCACGCCCATGTTGATGAAGGCCTGGAAGCCCATCCAGATCGCAATGCCCTCGGCCACCAGGCCGGAGAACACCCGGTCCAGCGCAATGGCCTGCCGCCCTATGAGCATGATGCGGCGCGTGAGCCACAGGAAGGTGACGGCGATCAGGAGCACGCCGACCAGGCCGAATTCCTCGCCGATCACGGCCAGCAGAAAGTCGGTGTGCGCCTCGGGCAGCCAGTGCAGCTTTTCGACGCTGCGGCCCAGGCCCACGCCGAAGATCTCGCCGCGCCCGATGGCGATCAACGCATGCGACAGCTGGTAGCCCTTGCCCAGGGCATGCTTTTCATCCCAGGGATTGAGGTAGGCAAAGATGCGCTCGCGCCGCCATTCGGAGGTGGCGATGATGAGCACGAAGGCCAGCACCACCAGGGCCGCGATCAGGAAGAACATGCGCGCGTTCACGCCGCCCAGGAACAGGATGCCCATGGCGATCACCACGATCACCATGAAGGCGCCCATGTCGGGCTCGGCCAGCAGCAGCACCCCGACCAGCACCACGGCCAGCCCCATGGGCAGCACGGCGCGGAAGAAGCGCTCCTTGACCTCCATCTTGCGCACCATGTAGTCGGCCGCATAGATGAGCACGGCGAACTTGGCCAGCTCGGACGGCTGGAAGTTCATGATGCCCAGCGACAGCCAGCGCCGCGCGCCGTTGACCACGGTGCCCACGTGCGGGATCAGCACGGCCACCAGCAGGACCAGGGACACCAGGAAGAGCTTGCGCGCCATGCGCTCCCAGGTGGCCATGGACACCTGGAAGGCCAGCAGCGCGCCGACGAAGGCCATGCCTATGGACATGGCATGGCGCATCAGGAAATGGGTGGGCGCGATCTTGCCGAAGCGCGGATTGTCCGGCATGGCGATCGATGCCGAATACACCATGACCAGGCTCCAGGCCAGCAGGCCTATGACCACCCAGATCAGGGCCTGGTCCAGGCCGAGCACGCTGGCCGGCGTCTGCGTGGGCCGGTGGTACTGGGGACCGCCCAGGCGCACGGGCAGCACGTCGATGGCCTTTTCCTGCGCGCCTCCGAACCAGGAGCGCATGCGGCCCAGGGCCTGGTTCATGGCGTTCATCGCGCTCATGCAGCACCTCCGAGTTCATGGCCGGCATCCAGCGCCAGCGCGCGCACGGCATCGACGAACTGGTGGGCCCGGTCCTCGTAGTTGCGGAACATGTCCAGGCTGGCGCAGGCGGGCGACAGCAGCACGGCGTCGCCTTCATGGGCGCGCGAGGCGGCCAGCTCCACGGCATCGGCCATGGTGGTGGCATCGACCAGGGGCACGCCGCAGTCCTGCAGCGCAGCGCGGATGCGGCCCGCGTCGCGGCCGATCAGCACGGCGGCGCGCACGTGGCGCGACACGGGTGCGGCCAGCGGAGAGAAATCCTGGCCCTTGCCGTCACCGCCCAGGATGACCACGATGCGGTGGTCAGGCCCCAGGCCCGACAGCGCGGCCACGGTGGCGCCCACGTTCGTGCCCTTGCTGTCGTCGTAGTACTCCACGCCGTTGACGCGGCCGATGGGCTGGACGCGGTGCGGCTCGCCCCGGTACTCGCGCAGGCCGTAGAGCAGGGGCGCCAGCGTGCAGCCGCCCGCGCTGGCCAGGGCCAGGGCGGACAGGGCATTGATGGCGTTGTGCCGGCCACGGATGCGCAGCGCGTCGGCGGGCATCAGGCGCTGGATGTACAGGTCTTCGGCGTTCTTGCCCTTGGCGGTTTCGTCGGCCTCATGGGCGCGCACCAGCCACGTCATGCCGCTGACCACTTCCAGACCGAAGTCGCCGGGGCGGCGCGGCATGTCGCCGCCGAAGGTGATGTGGGCGCGCTGCTGGGGCTTTTGGCGCTTGCCCGGCGGCACCACGGGTGCCGGCAGCATGCGCATGACCTCGGGGTCCTCGCGGTTGAGCACCATGATGCCGCTGCTGCCGAAGATACAGGCCTTGGCATCGGCATAGGCGCGCAGGCTGCCGTGCCAGTCCAGGTGGTCCTGGGTGATATTGAGGACGGCGGCGGCCGTGGGCTCGAACATCTGCACGCCGTCGAGCTGGAAGCTGGACAGCTCCAGCACCCAGGCCTGGGGCAGCGTTTCGGCATCGATGGCCTGGGTCAGCGTGTCCAGCAGCGTGGGGCCGATATTGCCCGCCACCGCCACGCGCAGGCCGGCATGCTCCAGCAGTTGGCCGGTCAGCGAGGTGACCGTGGTCTTGCCATTGGTTCCGGTAATGCCCAGCACGGTGGGACGGTAGCCATGGGCTGCGGCCAGGGCCTTGAGCGCCATGGCGAAGAGATCGAGTTCGCCGCCCACGGGCAGGCCCTGGGCCCGGGCCGTGTCGACCACGGGCGCCACGGCGGCCGGGCTCAGGCCGGGCGAGCGGTAGACCAGCCCCAGGCTCTGGCCGTCCACCAGTTGGGCCGTGAAATCTCCGGGCACGAAGCGCGCCTGGGGCAGTTCGGCGGACAGCTGTTCCAGCTGGGGCGGCGCCTGGCGCGTATCGGCCACGATGACTTCGGCGCCGCAGCGCACGCACCAGCGCGCCATGGCCAGGCCCGAGGCGCCCAGGCCCAGGATGAGCACGCGCTGGCCCTGCAGGTGCTGGGCCTGCTCGCCGGGCCAGCCGGCAGCCACGGGTGGCAGTACCTGTTCGGCTTCAACCGCCTCTTCGGTGGCGACCGGGGTGACCTCGGCGTCGGAGGAATCCGAGATGCTGGGGTCGGCAAAGATCTGGGCCACGAAGGCAGCGGCATCCCTGGCCGCCGTCAGCGTGGAGATGTCGGGTACAGGCTCGGTCATCGCCGCAGGGGCCGGGGCTGCCTCAAGCCCAAGCGCCTGCGAAGGCTCGGCAGCCAGCGGCTGCTCTGCGCCTTGCGGCGCCGCAGCCGGCGAATCATCCAGGACCGGATCCGCGACCGGCTCGTCCGCCCGCTCGCCGGCAGACTCCGAGGCAAAGTCGGCCCCCTTGGCCAGTTCGGCATGCAGCGCCGGGACAGCGGGCTCGCCAGCCGGCAGCGCAGGAGGTTCGGTCTTGAAGTCTTCGGTGTTCATGGACTCACCTCAGCTTCAGCGTGGACAGGCCCAGCAGGCACAGCAGCATGGTGATGATCCAGAAGCGGATCACGACCTGGGTTTCCTTCCAGCCGCTCTTCTCGAAATGGTGGTGCAGCGGCGCCATCTTGAGCAGGCGACGGCCTTCGCCATAGCGCTTCTTGGTGAACTTGAACCAGGTGACCTGCAGCATCACCGACAGCGCCTCGACCACGAAGATGCCGCCCATGATGGCCAGCACGATTTCCTGGCGAACGATCACGGCGATGGTGCCCAGCGAAGCGCCCAGCGCCAGCGCGCCCACGTCGCCCATGAAGACCTGGGCCGGATGGGCGTTGAACCACAGAAAGGCCAGACCCGCTCCGGCCATGGCCGCGCAATACACCAGCAGCTCGCCCGAGCCCGGGATGTGCGGGAACAGCAGGTACTTGGCGTAGCCGGCATTGCCGGTGACGTAGGCAAAGATGCCCAGGGCCGAGCCCACCATGATCACGGGCATGATGGCCAGGCCGTCCAGGCCATCGGTCAGGTTCACCGCATTGCTGGCGCCCACGATGACCAGGTAGGTCATGACCACGAAGCCGAGCACGCCCAGCGGGTAGCTGACTTCCTTGAAGAAGGGAACAAGCAGGCCGGCCTTGGGGGGCAGGTCCAGCGAAAAGCCCGACTGCACCCAGGTCACGAACAGCTCGAAGACCTGGGCATTGGTGTTCTCCGAAATGCAGAACACCAGGTAGAGCGCGGCCAGCAGTCCGATGACGGACTGCCAGAAATATTTCTCGCCCGAGCGCATGCCCTCGGGGTCCTTGTTGACCACCTTGCGCCAGTCATCGACCCAGCCGATGGTGCCGAAGCCCAGAGTGACCAGCAGCACGATCCAGACGAAGCGGTTGGACAGGTCGAACCACAGCAGCGTGGACACGGCGATGGACAGCAGGATCAGCGCCCCGCCCATGGTGGGCGTGCCGCTCTTGGCCAGATGGGTTTCCATGCCGTAGCCGCGCACGGGCTGGCCGATCTTGAGCGAGGTCAGCATGCGGATCAGGCGCGGTCCGGCCAGCAGGCCGATGACCAGGGCCGTGAGCGCGGCCATCACGGCGCGCATCGTGAGGTACTGGAAGACGCGCAGAAAGCCGAACTCGGGGGACAGGCCCTGCAGCCATTGGGACAGCATCAGCAGCATGCGGCCTCCTTCTTGCAACCGTCATCCTTGCCGGCCGCCTCGACCGCCTGAACCACCTGCTCCATCTTCATGAACCTCGAACCCTTGACCAGAATGCTACCCACCTCGGGCAGCGCGGCACAGGCTGCCTGTTGCAGCGAGGCCATGTCTTCGAAATGCCGGGCACCTGCACCGAATGCGGTGGCGGCGGATGTGCTTTGCGCGCCCAGCGTGAACAGCCGGGCAATGCCCAGGCTGCGCGCCAGCGCGCCCGCCTCGGCATGGAATTGCGGCCCCTGGTCGCCGACCTCGCCCATGTCGCCCAGCACCAGCAGCTGGGGAGCGGGCAGTTCGCGCAGTACCTCGATGGCCGCGGCCACCGAATCGGGATTGGCGTTGTAGCTGTCGTCGATCACGGTGACCGGGCGACCTTGCACCGAAACGCTCAGCGCGCGCGAGCGGCCCTGCACGGGCTCGAACACGCTCAGGCCGCGTGCGATGTCGGCCAGCGGCACGCCGGCAGCCTGGGCGCAGGCCGCTGCGGCCAGCGCGTTGCGCACGTTGTGGCGGCCGGCGATGTGCAGGCGCACCGGCGCCTCGCCCTCGGGCGTGGCCAGGGTGAACTGCCAGGCATCGCCCAGCCACAGCGCGTCACGCGCGTGGATATGGGCGCCGTCGCCAGACTCGCCGAACAGCAGGCATTGGCGGGCGCCCGCCAGCTCACGCCACAGCGGCGTGTAGGTGTCGCCTGCGGGGAACACGGCCACGCCGTCGGCGGGCAGGGCCAGCAGCACGCTGCCGTTTTCGCGCGCCACGGCCTCGACCGTGTGCATGAATTCCTGGTGCTCGCGCTGGGCGTTGTTGACCAGGGCCACCGTGGGTTGGCCGATGGCGGCCAGCTCGGCAATCTCGCCGGGATGGTTCATGCCCATCTCCAGCACGGCCACGCGGTGCTGGCCGGTCATGCGCATCAGGCTCAGCGGCAGGCCGATGGAGTTGTTGAAGTTGCCGCGCGTGGCCAGCGCCGCCTCGCCCGCATGGGCACGCAGGATGGAGGCCACCATCTGCGTGACCGTGGTCTTGCCGTTGCTGCCGGTGACGGCGATCAGCGGCAGCGCAAAGCGCGCGCGCCAGGCCGTGGCCAGCGCGCCCAGGGCGGCCAGCGAATCGGGCACTTCGATGCCGGACAGGCCTGCAGCCTCCAGGCCGCCATGGGCCAGGGCTGCGGCGGCACCGGCCTCGCGGGCCTGGACCAGGAACTGGTTGGCATCGAAACGCTCGCCCTTCAAGGCGACGAACAGATCCCCGGCCTGCAGCGTGCGGGTGTCGGTGTGCACGCGCGTGAGCACGGTCTGGCCGTTGCCGACCAGCCGTGCCTGGGGGATATGCGACTGGATCAGCTCCAGCGCTTGTTGCAAGGTCATCATGACCGCTTCTTTCCTTCACGGGCCGCCAGCGCCTTGCGCGCCTCGGCCATGTCGGAGAACGGATGGCGCTGGCCTGCCGTCTCCTGGTAGTCCTCATGTCCCTTGCCGGCGATCAGCACCACGTCGCGTTCGCTGGCGTGCGCGATCGCCTGGGCGATGGCCGCCGCGCGATCGGCCTGGGACTGCAGGTTCTCGCCCGGCTGCATGCCGGCCAGGATCTGGTCGATGATGCGGTCGGGCACTTCGCTGCGCGGGTTGTCGCTGGTGACCAGCACGCAGTCGGCATTCTTCTGGGCGGCCTGCCCCATGAGCGGCCGCTTGGTGGCATCGCGGTCTCCACCGCAGCCGAACACGCACCACAGCCGGCCCTGGCGCTGCTCGGCGGCCGGGCGCAAGGCGCGCAGGGCCTTGTCCAGCGCGTCAGGCGTGTGGGCGTAGTCCACGGCCACCAGCGGCTGGCCGGGCTGGACGATCTGCTGCATGCGGCCGGGCACGGGCTCCAGGTGGGCGCAGGCAGCGACGGCCTGGTCCAGGCTCAGGCCCAGGCAGCGCAGCGCTGCCAGCACACCCAGCAGGTTGGATACGTTGTACTGGCCCACCATGCGCGTGTGCATGCGCAGGCTGTGGCCGGCCTCGATCACGGTGAAGCTCAGGCCCTCGGCGCCCAGCGCGATGTCCTTGGCCTGCAGGCGCGCCGCGCCCTCGATGGAAATGCTCCAGACATCGAGCGCGGCAGAGGATGGGCGCGACTGCAGCGTGGCCCACAGGCGCGCGCCGTGCGCGTCGTCCACATTGACGACGGCGGCCTGCAGGCCGGGCCAGTCGAACAGCGCGGCCTTGGCATCCCAGTAGGCCTGCATGCTGCCGTGGTAGTCGAGATGGTCCTGCGTGAAATTGGTGAACATCGCCACGCGGATGCGCGTGCCGTCCAGCCGGTGCTCGACGATGCCGATGGACGAGGCCTCGATGGCGCAGGCCGCCAGGCCCGCATCGGCGTACTCGCGGAATGCGCGCTGCAGCCGCACCGGGTCGGGCGTGGTCATTCCCGTGGATTCCAGGGCGGGCGGGATGCCCACGCCCAGCGTGCCCACCAGGGCGCAGCCGCTGCGTTCCTGCAGC
Organism: Delftia sp. 11MD; assembly: GCF_050907895.1. Taxonomy (NCBI): domain Bacteria; kingdom Pseudomonadati; phylum Pseudomonadota; class Betaproteobacteria; order Burkholderiales; family Comamonadaceae; genus Delftia; species Delftia sp. 11MD. Next base: position 5,636,204 of record NZ_CP194333.1, read on the forward strand.
TTCACCTGGGCCAGCGCATGCGCCAGCCACCAGGCCGTGGTGGTCTTTCCGTTGGTGCCGGTGACGGCCAGCACGTCGATCCGGGCGCTGGGATGCTGGAACCACTGGTCGGCGATCAGGCCCGTGGCGGCCTTGAGGCCGGGCAAGGCCGCGATGTGCTCGCCGGAAAAACCGAAGGGCTCGACGCCCTGCGCTTCGACCAGGCAGGCCACGGCGCCGCGCTCCAGGGCCGAGGCCACATGGGCGCGGCCATCGGTGGCCGCGCCGGGCCAGGCAATGAAGGCATCGCCGGGCCGGACCTTGCGACTGTCGGTCTGCAGCGTGCCGCTGCCTTGCAGGCGGGCGGCCAGCCATTGGACAGCCTCGGTGGCCGACGACAGCATCAGCAGGGCTTGGGAGGAACTCATAGCGAGGGCTCCTCCACGGGATTGGCGACGATCAAGGGCTTGACTTCCATATCGGGCTGCACGCCCATCAGGCGCAGCGTCTGCTGCACCACTTCGCTGAACACGGGTGCCGCCACGGTGCCGCCGTAGATGGTGCCGGCACTGGGCTCGTCCACCATCACGGCGACGATGATGCGCGGGTTCTCGATGGGCGCCATGCCCGTGAACCAGGCGCGGTACTTGCCGGCGGCATAGCCCTTGCCCTGCTGCTTGCGGGCCGTGCCCGACTTGCCGCCCACCGAGTAGCCGATGGTCTGGGCGCGCTGGCCCGTGCCGCCGGGGCCGGCCGCCAGGGCCAGCATCTTGCGCACCTCGTTGGCCGTGCGCGGAGAGAACACGGGCACGCCCACGGGCGGCTCGTCGGTCTTGACCATGGTGGCCGGGATCACGCGCCCGCCGTTGGCAAAGACGGTGTAGCTGCGCGTCATCTGCAGCAGGCTGGCGGACAGGCCGTAGCCATAGCCCATGGTGGCCTGCTCCACCGGCCTCCAGGTCTTGTAGGGACGCAGGCGACCGCTGGCGGCGCCGGGAAAGGAGATCTGCGGCTTCTGGCCGAAGCCCACGGCCGAGAAGGTTTCCCACATTTCCTTGGCCGGCATCTGCAGCGCGATCTTGGTCGTGCCCACGTTGCTGGACTTCTGGATCACGCCGGCCACGGTGAGCAGGCCGTAGTTGTGGGTGTCGGAAATCGTCGAGCCCGTGACGTTGACGCGGCCCGGCGTGGTGTCGATGGGCGTTTCCGGCTTGAAGCGGCCCGACTCCAGCGCCAGGCCGATGGTGATGGGCTTCATGGTCGAGCCGGGCTCGAAGGTGTCGGTGATGGCGCGGTTGCGCAGCTGCTCGCCCGTCAGGTTCTTGCGCTTGTCGGGCACGTAGCTGGGGTAGTTGGCCAGGGCCAGCAATTCGCCGGTGTGCGCATCCATGACCACCACGCTGCCCGCCTTGGCCTTGTGCGCGATGACCTGCTCCTTGAGCTTCTGGTAGGCGAAGTACTGGACCTTGCTGTCCACGGACAGCTGGATGTCGCGGCCGTCCTGCGGCGGCACTTCCTCGCCCACGCCCTCGACCACGCGGCCCAGGCGGTCCTTGATCACGCGGCGCGAGCCGGGCTTGCCACCCAGCTCCTTGTCGAAGGCCAGCTCCATGCCTTCCTGGCCATGGTCTTCCACATTGGTGAAGCCCACGATGTGGGCGGCCGATTCGCCTTCCGGGTACTGGCGCTTGTATTCCTTGCGCTGGTAGATGCCCTTGATGTTGAGGGCATGGATCTGCTGGCCCACGTCCCAGTCGAGCTGGCGCTTGATCCAGACGAAGGTCTTGTCCTCGTCGGCCAGCTTTTCCATCAGCGCGGGCAGCGGCATCTCCATGAGCGCGGCCAGCTGCTTGAGCTTGGCCTTGACCTCGGGGTCGTCCTGCTCGACATCTTCGGGAATGGCCCAGATGCTGGCGGCCGGCACGCTGGAGGCCAGGATCAGTCCATTGCGGTCCAGCAGGCGGCCGCGGTTGGCCGGCAGCTCCAACGTGCGCGCAAAGCGCACCTGGCCCTGGCGCTGGAAGAAGTCGTTGCCGAACACCTGCACATAGGCCGCGCGTGCACCCAGGCCGACAAAGCCCAGGCCCAGCATGGCCACGATCATCTTGCTGCGCCACAGGGGTGTCTTGGACGCCAGCAAGGGGCTGGAGGTGTAGAGCACGCTGCGCGTCATGGAGCCACTCCCGTGCGCGCATCGTCATTGACGTACTGGGCGATGGCCGGCGTGGCCGGCTTCATCTGCAGACGCTCGCGCGCCATGACCTCGATGCGCTGCGGCGTGGCCTGGGCGCGCTTTTCCACCTGCAGGCGCTGCTGCTCGGTGGCCAGGCGGCGCGATTCGGCCACGGCGCGGTCCAGTTCGGTGAACAGCCGGCGCGACTCGTACTGGTTGTGCACCAGGAAGATGGCGCTGGCCATCACCGCCAGCAGCAGCACGAGGTTCAGGCGCAGCATGCCACGCCCTCCTCTTGCGCCAGACGGTGCGTGCGCTTCATGCAGGCACCTCGGTGCGGCGGGCCACGCGCATCACGGCCGAGCGCGAACGCGCATTGGCGGCGACCTCGGCCTCGCTGGGCTTGATGCGGCCCAGGGCTTCAAGGCGCATGGGTGTGGGCGCGGCAAAGGGTGCGCGCCGGTCATAGACTTCCTTGGAATGCCTGGCAATGAACTGCTTGACGATGCGGTCTTCCAGCGAGTGGAAGCTGATCACCACCAGGCGCCCGCCCGGCGCGAGCACGCGCAGGCTGGCCTCTAGCGCCTGTTCGAGTTCTTCAAGCTCGGCATTGATGAAAATCCGAAGAGCCTGGAATGTGCGTGTCGCTGGGTTCTGCCCAGCCTCGCGGGTCCGGACCGCGCCAGCCACGAGCTCGGCAAGCTCCGCGGTATTGCGAAGGGGCCCCTGGCTTTCGCGCCGAGCAACAATCGCCTTTGCAATGGGGCCAGCAAACCGTTCTTCGCCGTAGTCACGTATCACCTCCGCAATCTGCTGGGCATCGGCTTCCGCCAGCCAGTCCGCCACGCTCTGACCGCGCGTGGTGTCCATGCGCATGTCCAGCGGACCCTCGAAGCGGAAGCTGAAGCCACGCTCGGGGTTGTCGATCTGGGGAGAGCTCACCCCCAGGTCCATCAGCACGCCCTGCACGCTGCCGGCCGGCAACTCGCCCAGGTGGCGAAACCCTTCGTGCCGAATCGAAAAACGCGCATCGGTGATGCGCGCTGCCTCTTCGATCGCGTCCGGGTCCTTGTCGAACGCCAGCAAGGTCCCGCCCGGCCCTAGCCGCTGGAGGATGCGCCGGGAATGCCCGCCTCGCCCGAACGTCGCGTCCACCCATTGCCCGGCAACGGGCTGCGCGGCGCCGCCCAGCAGCGCATCGACGGCCTCGTCGAGCAAAACGGTGATGTGTTGCAACGGCTGATTCAAGAGAACGCCTCTTTCCTAGAAAGCAAAATCCTGGAAGGCCGCAGGCATCTCTTCCTGCATGGCCTTCGCTTCATGTGCCTCATAAGTGGCCTTGTCCCACAGCTCGAAATGGTTGCCCATGCCCAGCAGCACGACCTCCTTGGTCAGACCCACGGCGTCGCGCAACTCGGGCGACACCAGCACACGGCCGGTGGCATCCATGTCCACGTCCATGGCGTTGCCCAGGAAGATGCGCTTCCACCACTGCGCCGACATGGGCAGCTGCGCGATCCGCTCGCGGAACTGCAGCCACTCCGTGCGCGGGAACAGCATCAGGCAACCATGGGGGTGTTTGGTGAGGGTGACCTGGCCCTGCGCCATGGCCAAGAGGGCGTCACGATGCCGGGTCGGCACAGACAGCCGCCCCTTGCCATCGAGATTCAGCGAGGACGCCCCTTGAAACACGGTCAGTCACCCCGGTCGGTTGGAGCCATCGCGTCCCGGAAATCGGGGCACAAAGGCAACTTTCACCACTTAATTGCACTTTTTTGCACTGTAGCAGCAATTTGGTGTTTCACAACCCGGGAATGGACAATTATTTGCAATGAAATCAACAACTTAGAGATCGAATGCAATGTGAGTGATGACAAAAAACCGAGACTTTACAAGCACTTAGGGGAGTGATTGCAAGTGAACTCTCAATCCCGGCAGGCAATTGCAACGATTCAATTCGCTGGCGACGGGGTGCAACTCGGGCCGGCCTCCTACAAAAAGTGACTGCCCGGCAATGCGGGCAGTCACTTCGATGGCGGCCGCTCGGCCGCCGGGGCAGGCTTCAGAGGATGAAGCGAGACAGGTCTTCGTCCTGGCTCAGGGACTGCAGGCGCTGGTCCACGTAGGCCGCGTCGATGGTGACGGTCTGCCCCGAAAGCTTGGCCGCATCGAAGCTGACCTCGTCCAGCAGCCGCTCCAGCACGGTGGACAGGCGGCGCGCGCCGATGTTTTCGGTGCGCTCGTTGACCTCGAAGGCGATGCCGGCCAGCCGGGTGATGCCTTCGGGCGTGAACTCCAGCGTGACGCCTTCGGTGGCCAGCAGCGCCTGGTACTGCTTGACCAGGGAGGCATGGGTCTGGGTGAGGATGGCTTCGAAGTCCTGGACCGACAGCGACTCCAGCTCCACGCGGATCGGAAAGCGGCCCTGCAGCTCGGGGATGAGGTCGCTGGGCTTGGACAGGTGAAAGGCGCCCGAGGCGATGAACAGGATGTGGTCGGTCTTGACCACGCCGTACTTGGTGGAGACGCTGGTGCCCTCGACCAGGGGCAGCAGGTCGCGCTGCACGCCCTGGCGCGAGATGTCGGAGCCGCTGCTTTCCTGGCGCGTGGCGACCTTGTCGATCTCGTCGATGAAGACGATGCCGTTTTGCTCCGCATTGGCAATGGCGCGCGTGCGCACGTCTTCCTCGTTGACGAGCTTGGCCGCTTCCTCGTCGGTCAGCAGCTTCATGGCCTCGGCAATGCGCAGCTTGCGCGTCTTGCGCTTTTCCTGGCCCATGTGGCTGAACATGCCGCGCAGCTGCTCGGCCATCTCCTCCATGCCCTGCGGGCCCATGATCTGCACCTGAGGCGGCGCGTCGGCCACGTCGATATCGATTTCCTTGTCGTCGAGCTGGCCTTCGCGCAGCTTCTTGCGGAAAACCTGGCGGGCCGTGCTGTCGGCAGCCACCTCGCCGCTGCGGGCCTGGGGCACGAGCACGTCGAGGATGCGGTCCTCTGCAGCGTCTTCGGCGCGCAGGCGCAGCTTCTTCATGTCGGCCTCGCGCGTCTGCTTGACGGCGACCTCGGCCAGATCGCGGATGATGGCATCCACGTCCTTGCCCACGTAGCCCACTTCGGTGAACTTGGTGGCCTCGACCTTGATGAAGGGCGCATCGGCCAGCCGCGCCAGGCGGCGCGCGATCTCGGTCTTGCCCACGCCGGTGGGGCCGATCATGAGGATGTTCTTGGGCGTGATCTCCTGGCGCAGGCCGTCGGCCACGTTCTGGCGGCGCCAGCGGTTGCGCAGCGCGATGGCCACGGCGCGCTTGGCGCCAGCCTGGCCGACGATGTGGCGGTCCAGTTCGGAGACGATCTCCTGGGGGGTCATGGCAGAGGACATGGTGTGTATTCGAAGCATTGCGCCGCCAGCCCCGCTTCCGTTACCTGGCCGCTGGCGGCTATCCGTTTCAATGGCCGGGCGAGAACCGCCCGCGCCGCGAGGGTCTCAGAGCGTCTCGACCGTGTGATGCATGTTGGTGTAGATGCACAGCTCGCCGGCAATCGCCAGCGACTTGCGCACGATCTCCTCCGCCGACAGCTCGGTGTTGGTCAGCAGCGCCTTGGCCGCCGAGTGCGCGTAGGCGCCACCCGATCCGATGGCCACGATGCCCTGCTCGGGCTCCAGCACATCGCCGTTGCCGGTGATGATCAGCGAGGCCGATGCATCGGCCACGGCCAGCATGGCCTCCAGCCGGCGCAGCACGCGGTCGGTGCGCCAGTCCTTGGTCAGCTCGATGGCCGCGCGCGTCAGATGGCCCTGGTGCTTTTCCAGCTTGGCCTCGAAGCGCTCGAACAGCGTGAAGGCGTCGGCCGTGGCGCCGGCAAAGCCGGCCAGCACCTTGCCGTGGTAGAGCTTGCGCACCTTGCGCGCCGTACCCTTGACGACGATGTTGCCCAATGTGACCTGGCCATCGCCACCGATGGCGACCTGCACGCCTTCGGGGGTCTGCCGGCGCACGCTGATGATGGTGGTGCCGTGATACTGTTCCATAGCGGTGCCAGATGAGGGCGGCTCCCGCCTTCTCAAGAGCCCCTCCAAAGAATGCCGCCGCTCGGCAGGTCAGTCCCGTCTCGGCGTTACCTGCGCATGCTCCTGGATGCCGATCACATTGAAGAATACGGCCACCAGCTGGTGCAGCTGGCCGAACTGCAGCACATGGCCCAGCGACTGCATATGGGCCGCCCAGTTGAGCACGGAGCCGGCCGCCGCAAAGTCCATGCGCACCAGCTGGGTGCAGTCGATGAACACCGGCTCGCCCAGGCTGGCGCCTTCCTGCACCGGGTCCAGCCAGGTGGAGGCATCGCCTTCGATGGTGCCGGACAGCGCAAATCGCACGGTATCCGCCGGGGCGGCAGCGCCCGGCTGCACAGGGGCTTGTGCACCGCCGGACTCGACGGCTTGCGTCAGGCACTGGCAGACCGGGTCCACCCATGCAGGTGGCGAGACTTCGTAGGTCACGCAGTAGTCCAGGGCCACCAGCTCGAAATCATCCTGCCGGTTCATCAGGCGCAGCACGGCCATGCGCAGGCGCCACCACAGCGTATCCACAGCGGAGTCGCCCGAGGGAGCCAGCGCGCCCAGCAGCGCCTGCAGCCGGTCCGCGTTGAGCAGCACGAATACGCCCTGGGAATCGGCCCATTGCTGAAGCAGCGCCTCCAAGGCGGTGGCTGCCGCCTCGTCGATGTGGGTCACGGCAGCCCAGTCCAGGGTCCAGGGACCGGCGGCCTTGGCCTGGGAGGCCTTCAGCGCCGTGACGGCGCTGGGCGTGACCTGGGCGGGAGCGCTCCAGCGCCAGCCGCGCCCTGCCGCTGCGCCGGGAAGGGGCGCCATCGCGGCGGTGCGCTGCTGCGGCATCGCGAACCACTGGGGAGCGGAGCGGCCGAAGCGCGCCGCGAATTCAATGCCGGCCTTGTCGAACTGCAGCGGGCGATCGGCCGCGCGGTACAGGTCCAGCAAGGCCAGCCAGACCGGCAGCTGCGCAGGCACATCGCGCCGCTCGATCAGCTCCAGCATGCCCTGCTCGGCGCCGTCCACGTCGCCATTGGCAAAGAGGATGGCCGGCTCTTCGAGGTCGGGATCGTGCTCGAACACCACGAAGGATGGCGGCACCATGTCCATGGGCTGCGGGGCAGAGACCTCGGTGGCCGCGAAGGCGGGCAGGAAATCGGTCGCCCCCTCCAATGGCCGCAGGGGGCGGGCCATGGGCATGGAATCCATGAGGGGAGCCGTGGAGACGGACGGCACCTGCGGCGCAGGTGCCAGGCTCATGGGCAAGGTGGTGGCAAAGGCCGCCACATCGCCGGCCGAGGCGATGGCCGCAGGCACCACGTCGCTGAGCATGGGGATCTGGCCCGGCGGCGGCTGCTTGCGAAACGACGCCGGCGCGGGGTTGCCGCCAGCGGGCAGCGCCATGGGAATGGTGGTTGCATCGGCCGCCTGCTTGCCCCGCCACCATTGCTGGGACATCTGGGCCTCGATCTCGTCGATCTTCTTGAGCGTGACGGCGCGCTCGCCGGAGGATTTGGAGCTCAGCAGGCTGCTGAGGAATTGCGAGCCCTGCGCAGCCGGTCCGGGCACGCCGACACCGACAGATGCGCTGCCCGGCCGGGAGGCCTGTTGCAACTCGGCCTGGCGCAGGCGGCGCAGCTGGTCGAATTCGCGCTTGCGTACGAAGTCGTTGCGGCGCTTGCGCTCGATCATTTCCTTGAGCGCCTGCTTGCTGTACTGGCTCTCCTGGTCAGCGTCGAGGCCGTCGAGATCGGACCAATTGACCGTCGGGTGGCGCACAAAGCGCACCACCTTGGACAACAACCCTCCCGATTTGCTGCTCTCTTCTTTTGCCATGGCGAATCAGATTAGCACCACCGTTCCGAAGGCCGTTGCCGCAACTCAATCTCCGTACATCTTCTGCTTGAGCTCGCGTCGCTGCTGGGCCTCCAGCGACAGCGTGGCCGTGGGACGGGCCAGCAGGCGGCCCACGCCGATGGGCTCGCCGGTTTCGTCGCAGTAGCCGTAGTCGCCTGCGTCGATGCGTGCAATGGATTGCTCGATCTTCTTGAGCAGCTTGCGCTCGCGGTCGCGGGTGCGCAGTTCCAGCGCGTGCTCTTCCTCGATGGTGGCGCGGTCGGCCGGATCGGGAACCACCACGGTGTCCTCGCGCAGGTTTTCTGCCGTCTCGCCCGCGTTGGTGTGCATGTCGTGCTTGAGAGTGAGCAGCTTCAGGCGGAAGAACGCCATCTGCTTCTCATTCATGTAGTCGTCATCGGACATGGCCAGCACTTCGGCATCCGTCAGCTCCTCCGCCGACTTGGTCTTCCAGGCATTGGCCAGCTTGGGGTCTCGTTTCGTCGATCCCGACGAAGGCGTTTGCGTAGTGGTAGGCATAGTGTTGGTTTCGCTAACTTAGTCCGAGCCGGGGGCATCGGACGGGGCCATGGATGGTACTGTCAATCGAGGCGCCCGGGTCGAATGCCATGTAGGACAGCCGATCGCCGCAGTTGCGGAACCTGCCGGCTTCCCCTTGCGGCGGGGTGCGGCAATCCAGGCCGTGCGGCGGCCGTGCGTGCAAAGAGCCCTTTTCCAGCCGGCGCGGGAGGCCAGGTCGACGACGCCGACCGCAGTGCGGACCGCGGCCTTCTGGCTTGCAGCCGGGGCCTGGGCGGCCACTGACGGCTTCTTGCTGGATTCGGCGCTCACTTGCTGTCTCCTCACGGTATGGGCGACCCCTGCGGGGCAGTCCATTGGGCTTGGGGGCTCTCTTCAGGGGCGCGATTGTATCGATGCTCTACAGGAGCGCAAGCCGTTGCACATACCCCACATGAAAGCAGAGGAACCGCCTGCAGATGCGGGCGGCTCCTGCGTCAATCAGATGTCAGCAAAAACCATGTAATTCCTCACAAAAGTTCACAGACGGCTCAGACCAGGCACTGCTCCAGGCCCTGCAGGAAGATGTCCTGGGGCAGGTCGATGCCGATGAAGACCATCTTGCTCTGGCGCTTTTCGTCTTCGGCCCATTGCGGTCCCAGGTCGCTGCCCATGAGCTGGTGCACCCCCTGGAAGATGACCTTGCGCTCCGTGCCCTGCATGTTCAGCACGCCCTTGTAGCGCAGCATGCGCGGGCCATAGATGTTGACGATGGCGCCCAGGAAGTCCTCCAGGCGGGCAGGGTCAAACGCCCGGTCGGCACGGTAGACGAAGCTCTTGACGTCGTCATCGTGGTGATGGTGGTGAGGATGATTGCAGTGTTCGCCGTGCTCGTGATCATGGGCGTGGCTGTGGGCGTGGTCGTGCCCGCAGTTCTCGTCATGCTCGTGGTCATGGCTGCAGTGCTCGCCATGCTCGTGCTTGTGATCATGGCCGTGGTCGTGATCGTCTTCCTTGAGGAAGTCGGGATCGATGTCCAGCTTGGCATTGAGGTTGAAGCCACGCAGGTCGAAGACTTCGTTCAGGGGCACTTCGCCGAAATGCACGGCGCGGATGGGCGCGCGCGGATTCATGTGCTTGAGGCGGTGGATGAGCGCGTTCTTCTCGTCCTCGCTGACCAGATCGGTCTTGGACAGGAAGAGCTGGTCGGCAAAGCCGACCTGGCGGCGCGCTTCCTGGCGGTCGTCCAGCTGCTGGTTGGCGTGCTTGGCGTCGACCAGGGTCAGGATGGAGTCGATGAGATAGGTCTCGGCGATCTCGTCGTCCATGAAGAAGGTCTGGGCGACGGGGCCGGGATCGGCCAGGCCCGTGGTCTCGATCACGATGCGGTCGAACTCCACCAGGCCCTTGCGGCGCTTGGAGGCCAGCAGCTGCAGGGTCTCGCGCAGGTCTTCGCGGATGGTGCAGCAGATGCAGCCGTTACTCATCTGCAGGATCTGCTCCTTGGACTCCGTCTTGAGAATGTCGGTGTCGATGTTTTCCTCGCCGAACTCGTTCTCGATCACGGCGATCTTCATGCCGTGGGACTCGCTGAGCACGCGCTTGAGCAGCGTGGTCTTGCCCGAGCCCAGGAAGCCGGTAAGGATGGTGACGGGAATCAGTGCCATGGGATTGCTTTCAGAAAATTCAGCAAAGGGAAGCGGCAAGGCCCGTCCACCATGGACGGGCCTTGTCGAAAAGACGTTCCGAATAAGTTTAGCGAGCCTGTCAAGTGCTGTTTTGCCAGAGGGCTTGGCCTTTTTTATTCGAGGTTGTCCTTTTCAGGGGTTTCGCCGATTTCGCCGACTTGCCTGCTGTCGCCGCTCTTGCGGCGCGCGCGCGGGTGGGCGCTCTCGTAGGCCTGGGCCAGATGCTGGAAATCCAGGCGCGTGTAAATCTGCGTGGTCGAGATGCTGGCGTGGCCCAGCAGCTCCTGCACGGCGCGCAAATCGCCACTGGACTGCAGCATGTGGCTGGCGAACGAATGCCGCAGCACATGGGGATGGACACCGGCCGAAAGGCCGGCCTGCTGCCCGCGCTGGCGCAGCCGCGCCCAGACCGACTGCGCGCCAAGGCGCTCGCCGCGCCGGCCGATGAAAAGGGCGGGTTCGTGTTGCGCAGCCTGCGCGGCCGCACCCGCAAGACCCGTTTCCCGAAGGGCCACCCAGCGCTGCAGCGCCTGCAGCGCGGCCGCTCCCACGGGCACGGTGCGGCGCTTGCCGCCCTTGCCCTGCACGTGGGCGTCGGCGGACTGCAGGTCTATCCAGCCACGGCCCTGGCGCTGCGTGTCCTGGCCGGGCGCCACGTCCAGGCCCACCAGCTCGCCCACGCGCAGGCCGCAGCTGTAGAGCAGTTCGGTGATGGCGGCGTCGCGCGCCTCGATCCAGGGGTCGGCGTCGGCGTTGCTGAAGGCGGCCAGCTGCACGGCGTCATCCACGCCCAATGCCTTGGGCAGGGGTTTGGGGGCCTTGGGGCCGCGCACGCCCTCCACAGGATTGAAAGGCACCAGCGACTGCTGGGCCGCCCAGCGGAAGAAGCTGCGCCAGCCGGACAGGATGAGCGCAATGCCGCGCGGGCTGCGGCCCCGGGAATGCATCCGGGCCACGAAGCGGCGGATATGGGCGGGCTGCAGCGCCAGCAGTTCCAGGCCGGCGTCGCGGGCCATGGCGCACAGCCGGCCCATGTCCAGCGCATAGAGCTCGCAGGTGCGGTCGGCCAGGCGCTTTTGCACGCGCACATGCTCCAGATAGGCATGGACGGCGGAGGGGAGCAGCGCCAGGTCCTCTGCCTCCAGATCCTCTGCCGGAAGGCCGCCTTCCGGGAGCCCGTCCCTGTCCGATGCCCCCGGCATGGGCTTTCAGCCGATCAGCCGCGCGCCAGGGTCAGCGCCACGGGCCGCATGCGCGAGAGGGCCGCGCTGGCCAGGGCCGCGATGCGCGAGAGGAATTCCGTGCCCATGGTGGCCTCGAAGCGCAACGGATCGGGCGAGCCCAGGACCAGCATGCCGAAGGCATGGGCCGGGTTGCCGGGGTCGCCATCGTGCAGGGTGAGCAGGGCCAGGGACTGGGCCGCGTCGGGATCGACCAGCCAGCCGCCGGGCTCGAAGCCCATGTTGGGGCCGCAAAACGGCATGGTCAGCGAGGCAGCGAAGGACTTGGCATCGTCGCTGACGCCCATGGTGTAGATGCTGCTGGTCTGCGCGCCGGAGACGTTCCACAGGCGCAGGGCCACCTGGGGCACCTCGAAGACATGCTGCAGGCTGGCCGTCAGCGCATGGGGCAGTTCGCGCAGGTCCTGGACCTTGGCCAGGGCGCAGCTCCAGGCGTGCAGCTTGTCGGCGATGGAGGCGTTCTCGCTGCTGTGCCGCATCATGTCCATGATGCGGTGCTCCAGGCCCTTGATCTTCTCGCGCAGCATCTCGGCCTGGCGTTCCTGCAGGCTGACGGTGCGCGGGCTGTGGCTGCTGACCAGCTGCACGCGCGCGAGCATCTCGGCGTGGCGCTCGAAGAATTCCGGATGGTTCAGCAGGTAGTCGGCAATCGTCTCTTCGGTGACGGCGATATCGGTAGTGCTGTTCATGGCTGGTCGGGAACCTCGATCTGTCCTTCAAAAACAAACTCTGCGGGGCCGGTCATGCGCACTGCGCCGCCGTCCCACTCGATGGTCAGCCGGCCACCGCGGGTGCGCACATCGACGCGCGCGTCGAGCAGCCCCCAGCGGATGCCGGCCACCACGGCCGCGCAGGCGCCCGTGCCGCAGGCCAGCGTCTCGCCGGCACCGCGCTCGTACACACGCAGCCGGATCTGGCCGCGATCGACGATCTGCATGAATCCCGCATTGACGCGCTGGGGAAAGCGCGCATGGCGCTCGATCAGCGGGCCCCAGGTGGCCACGGGCGCATGGTCCACATCGTCCACCAGCTGCACCGCATGCGGGTTGCCCATGGAAACGGGGGCGATCCAGACCGTGGCCTCGTCGCCCAGCTGCAGGGGCCATTGCTGCGCCGCACCCAGCGGGCGGGGAACCAGGCCTGCACCATCGAAGGGCACCAGGGCGGGCTCCAGCACGGGCTGGCCCATGTCCACGGTGACGCGGCCATCGGCATGCAGCTCGGGGGCGATGAGGCCGGCCAGCGTCTGCACGCGGATGACGGACTTGTCCGTCAGGCCCTTGTCGTGCACATAGCGGGCAAAGCAGCGCGCACCGTTGCCGCACTGCTCGACCTCGCCGCCGTCGGCGTTGTGGATCACGTATTCGAAGTCGATGCCTTCGGCGGGCGAGGGCCGCACCGTGAGGATCTGGTCGGCGCCCACGCCGAATTGGCGGTGGGCCAGAAAGCGGTACTGGGCTGCGCTCAGGCCCAGCGGGCCGGCGGTTTCGTCAAGGACCACGAAATCGTTGCCAGCGCCCTGCATCTTGGTAAAGCGGATCTGCATCCCGCGATTATCCCCTGCACGGCAGCCTCATGGCGCAATCCGGGGCATGCCCTGGCGCAGAGCGCCATCCAGCTGCCTGCGTCTCCGGCGCAACAGCACGATGCAGGTCCATCCGCATAATGCCCCCATGACCCGCCCCAGCCAGCTCCTGCACCCCCAGCGCCAGCCCGTAGACACGCTCAAGGCCTCCACCGTTTTGCTGATGCGCGACCGCGCCGATGGCAGCGGACTGGAAGTGCTCATGACAAGGCGCTCGCCCAAGGCCAGCTTCGTGCCCAGCGCCTATGTCTTCCCGGGCGGCGGCATCGAGGCCCAGGACTCTGCCGACGCCGCCCATGCCTGCGCCAGCACCCGCCCCGCCCAGGCCGGCGACCGCCTGCGCGTCACCCAGGCCATCGCCGGCCTGCGCGAGACTTTCGAGGAGCTCGGCATTTTGCTGGCCCACGATGCCCAGGGCCGACCGGTATCGGCCGCCGAGCTGGCCACGCTGGACCGCAATGCGCCCCTGGTTCCCCAGTGCGAGGCACGCGGCCTGCGCCTGGCCGTGGATGCGCTGTGGTACCTGGCCCACTGGACGGCCGACCGCGACCTGCCCCGGCGCTTCGATGTGCCCTTCTTCGTGGCGCGCATGCCCGAAGGCCAGGAGCCTGACGCCGACGGATCGGAACAGTTCGAGCCCATCTGGGTGAGCCCCCAGCAAGCGCTGGAGCGCCACCGCGCCGGCAGCTTTCCCATGATCTTTCCCACCATCCGCACGCTGGACCGGCTCAGCCGCTTCGCGGGCACCGATGCCGTGTTCGCCGCCCTGCAAGGCGAGCGGCCGCTGTGGCAGTGCTGCCCGCGCACCGGCTTTCTCGATGGCAAGGAAGCCCGCCACATGGAGGACGAGGCCCCCTTCGGCGAGCTGGAAATGGTCTGCCCGGACGGCCAGATCCTGCACACGCTGGACTGGCAGAGCGAGCGCGCCGTGCCCCTGCGCAAGAACCTGCTGCGCCTGACGGCCCCCAACCCCGGTGTGATGACCGGCCCCGGCACCAACAGCTATCTGGTGGGCGATGCCGCCACGGGCTACATCTGCATCGATCCCGGCCCGGCCGACGCCGCGCATGTGCAGCGCCTGTTCGAGGCGGCCGGCGGCGACATACGCCACATCCTGTGCACCCACTCCCACGCCGACCATTCGCCGGGCGCAGCCCTGCTGCAGGCGCTGGCGGTGCAGGCCGGCAAGCCACGCCCGGCCATCGGCGGCCTGCCTTCGGCACCCACGGCCCGGCCGGCCAGCCGCTTCACGCCAGACCACGTGCTGGCAGATGGCCAGCGCATCGCCGTGCAGGATGCGCAAGGCACCGTCACCCACACGCTGCAGGCCGTGTTCACGCCGGGCCATGCGGCCAACCACGTGTGCTTTCTGCTGGAGGAAGATGCCCTGCTGTTCAGCGGCGACCACATCCTCAACGGCAGCACCACCATCATCGATCCGCCCGACGGCAACATGCGCGAGTACATCGATTCGCTGGACAGGCTGGACGCGCTGTGCGCCGCGCACGATGCGCGCTTCATCCTGCCGGCCCATGGCTATGTGCTGGGCTTTGCGCGCCAGGCGATCGCCAAGCTGAAGGCCCACCGGCTGGCGCGCGAGGCCAAGGTGCTGGCCGCCATGCAAAGACAGCCCGACGGCAGCGTGCAGGACTGGGTGCGCCTGGCCTATGACGACGCCCCGCCGCAGCTGTGGCCGATTGCCGAGCGCTCGCTGCTGGCGCATGTGGAGCGCATCCGTGCGCTGTGCGGGCGGCAATGACCGGCAATGACCGACGACGCGCGCGGGGCCTGGTATCTGGTTAAGCTGCGCGCATGTCTGAATCTGAAAGCGTTCGCCTGGCCAAGCGCCTGGCCGAACAGGAACAATGCTCGCGCCGCGAGGCCGAGCTGCATATCACCGCCGGCAACGTCCAGGTGGACGGCAAGGTCGTGCAACTGCCCGAGACGCGCGTGCGCCCCGAGCAGCAGGTCACGCTGCGCAGCGGCGCCCAGCCCGAGGCCGTGCCGCCCGTCACCCTGCTGATGAACAAGCCCGCGGGCTATACCCAGGGCCGGCCCTATGGCCGGGTGCGCAGCGCCCACTCCCTGCTGGGCGAAGCCAGCATGGCCCAGGTGGACACGCCCATGCCGCTGCTGGTGCTGGCCCAGCACTTCAAGAACCTGGAATCCTTCCTGCCCCTGCCGCTGCCTGCCAGCGGCCTCATCGTCTACACCCAGGACAAGCGCGTGGCGCGCAAGCTGGGCGAGGAAGGCATGTGGCTGGAGCAGGAATGCATCGTCGGCGTCGAGGGCCAGATCCACGAGGACGGCCTGGAGCTGATGAAGGCCGGCCTGCCGATCGGCAAGCGCCAGCTGCCGCCCTGCCCCGTGAGCTGGCAGAACGAGAACCACCTGCGCTTTGCGCTCAAGGGCATCGCGCCCGACGAGATCGACGCCATGTGCACCGAAGTGGGCCTGCGCGTGGTCAGCCTGCGCCGCCTGCGCATTGGCCGCCTCTCTCTGGCCAAGGTGCCCGAAGGCCAGTGGCGCTACCTGATGCCCTGGGAGCGGTTCTAGGCCGGCATTGCCGGGTGCGCGGCGGGCAGCACATTCGGCAAATGAGAATCATTTCATAGAATGCGGGATTCCCGTGCTGCCTTCGGGCCTCCCGCATGCCTGCACCCGCCTCTTCCTCCTCTTCCCTGCTGAGCACCTTCCAGGACAGCTACCACGAGCTGGTGCGCTTCGTGGCGCGCCGCGCCGGCCCGCAGGCTGCGCGTGACCTGGTGCATGACGCCTGGATACGCCTGGCCGAACGCCAGCGCGGCGAAAGCGATGCGCCCGCCGCGCCGGACAGTCCGCCAGGCGCCAGCCGCGCCTATCTCTACGCGGTGATGGAGAACATCGCCATCGACCACCTGCGCCATGGCCAGCGCACGGCCGAGCGCTTTGACACCAGCGCGAGGGAAGGCGAGCCGCCCTCCCCCCTCAGCCCCGATGTGGCCGACACCCATTCCTACCGCCAGGCCCTGGCCGGGGTCGAAGGCGCCCTGGCGCAGTTGCCGGCGCGCTGCCGCGACATCTTCCTGGCCGACCGCATCGAGGGCGCCTCGCATGCCGAGCTGGCCGAGCGCCACGGCGTCTCGGTCAAAACCGTGGAACGCGAAGTCATGCGCGCCATGGACAGCGTGGAAGCCTCGCTGCGCCGCTGGCGCGGAGACATCGCCGCACCCGCACCACGCACGGGCCGCCGCCGCGCCCTGTCCACCCTGCTGGGGATGGCGGGCCTGGGTGT
Organism: Delftia sp. 11MD; assembly: GCF_050907895.1. NCBI lineage: Bacteria > Pseudomonadati > Pseudomonadota > Betaproteobacteria > Burkholderiales > Comamonadaceae > Delftia > Delftia sp. 11MD. The sequence continues at coordinate 5,652,550 of NZ_CP194333.1, forward strand.
CGGCAGCCCGGCGATCTGGCTGGCCTGGCGCCAGTGGATGCCGCAGTACCAGGTGCGGCTGGCCACGGCCACCGGCCGCCTGCTGAACCAGCCCCTGCCCGACGGCAGCAGCTTGACGCTGGACGCCGCCAGCCGTGCCGAGGTGGACTTCTACGCCACGCGCCGCCAGGTGCGGCTGCTGGCCGGCAGCGCCTTCTTCGCCGTGGCGCGCGACACGGAACGGCCCTTCGTGGTCCAGGCGGCGGACGTACAGGTCAGCGTGCTGGGCACGCGCTTCGAGGTGGCGCTGGAGGACGATGCGGTGCTGGTCGCCGTCGATGCGGGCCGCGTGCAGGTGCGCGACGGCAGCGGCGCCCGGCATGCACTGGGCGCAGGCCAGATGCTGCGCCTGGCGCCAGGCCAGACGGCCGCCGTGCAAACGGTTGCGGCAGTGGCCGCCTGGCGCGAGGGCTGGCTGGACTTCCAGAACACGCCGCTGGCCGAGGTTGCCCGCCGCCTGGAGCGCTACAGCCTGCAGCCACTGCGCGTGGAGCCCGACGCCGCCGCCCTGCCCGTGCTGGGGCGCGTGCGCATTGCGGCGGCCCAGGGCTGGCTGCGCATGCTGCCGCGCACCCTGCCGGTCAGCGTGCAGGAAGAGGAACAGGGCCCGGGAACCGGGCGCACCCTGGTCATCCGCCGCCGCAGCTGATGCGCCCATAGCCCCGGAATGCACGTCGCATGCGCACCAGGCATGAGGGAATGCCTGCGCCCGTTCGTATAGGCATGAGGACCCGGGAACGCGACGCATTCGCAGCCCGGGAATCGCCATTGCCCAGATCCGCCACGGGACCTTCCATGCCTTCATTCCCCTCCAAGCCTTCACGCCTTGCCTGCCACCATGCCGTTGCGGCGGCCATCGCGCTGCTGGCCGTGCAGCTTTCTCCAGCCGCGCTGGCCCAGGCAGCACCGGCCCCGGCCACGGCCGCCAGCACCGACTTCCACATTCCCGCCCAGCCGCTGGACCAGGCGCTGGCCCAACTGGCCCGCCAGGCCGGCCTGCAACTGCTGGCTGCGCCTGAACTGGTGCAGGGCCGCCGCGCGCCCGCCGTGGAAGGGCGCCTGAGCACCGCCGCCGCCGTGGCCCGGCTGCTGCGCGGCAGCGGGCTGGAAGGCCATGTGAGCCAGGGCACGCTGGTGGTGGAAAAGCCCGCCGGCACCGTGGCCCTGCCCGAAGTCACGGTGTCCGCCGTGGGCGAGACCACGACCACCGAGGGCTCGGGCTCCTACACCACGGGGCTGATGAGCACCTCGACCAAGCTGCCGCTGTCCATCCGCGAGACGCCCCAGTCCCTCACCGTGGTCACGCGCCAGAAGATGGACGACCAGGGCATGCTGTCCATCGACGACGTGGCCAACAGCGCCACCGGCATCACCATCAACCGCTGGAGCGACGACCGGGCGCGCTACTTCTCGCGCGGGTTCGTGATCGGTTCGTTCCTGCAGGACGGCGTGCCCGTCTCGTATGAAACCGACACCTCCACCTACGACACCATGGCCATGTACGACCACGTGGAAGTGGTGCGCGGCCCCACGGGGCTGATGACGGGCGTGGGCGACCCTTCGGGCACCATCAACTTCGTGCGCAAGCGCGCGCCGCGCACCACCCAGCGCTCGGTCACCCTGCGCGGCGGCAGCTGGAACCAGGCCGTGGGCGAGGTCGATGTGGGCGGCGCCCTCATCGAGGACGGCTCGGCGCGCGGGCGTGTGGTGGCCTCGGCCCAGTCGCGTGACCACTTCATCGATGGCTATAGCAGCCGCCGCCAGCTGCTGTACGGCACCGCCGAGTTCGACCTGGGGCGCGACACCACGCTGAGCGTGGGCGGCTCCTATGTGAACGAAGACAACCCCGGCTCGCAATGGATGGGCGTGCCCATGGGCTTCGATGGCTCCTTCCTCGACATTGCGCGATCCAGGCGTTTCTCGCCCTCCTGGAGCAAATGGGACAAGAAGGAGGTCAGCCTGTTCGCCGACCTGGAGCACCGCTTCGACAACGGCTGGAAGGCCAGGCTGGCCGCGCGCGCCCTGCAGGCCCAGTCCGCGCTGGACGGCGCCTACCTGGTCTCGGGCGGCCTGGACGACCAGGGCCGCACGCGCTACGACGTGGCCGGCGGCCTCTACGACTACGACAAGCGCCAGCTCAGCCTCGATGCCTCGGCCCAGGGCCCCGTGCGCCTGTTCGGCCGCGAGCATGACCTGGCCTTCGGCCTCAGCCGCCGCACCATCCGCTGGAGCGACCAGGGCTACAGCTACCTGTCGCCCACGGGGGAATGGCTGATCGCCAATGGCGTCGATCCCTATACCTGGAACCCCCACTCGCTGGACCGCTCCGGCCTGCTGGCCGAAGACCTGTGGACGCGCCGCCAGAAGACCACGCTGACCTCGGCCTACGCCACGGGCCGCTTCCTGCTGGCCGAGCCACTGAACCTGATCGCCGGCGCGCGCCTGGACTGGTACGACTTCACCAACGTCCAGCGCCAGGGCAGCTGGAGCCGGGAGCGCGAATTCAGCGAGAAAGCCCATGCCACGCCCTATGCGGCGCTGACCTATGACATCAGCAAGACCTACTCGGCCTATGCCAGCTACACCAGCATCTTCCGGCCGCAGGATTTTCTGGATGTCTCGGGCAGCATGCTGGCGCCGGTGGAGGGCCGCAATTTCGAGCTGGGCCTCAAGGGCAGCTACCTGGACGAGCGCGTGAACCTGGCCGTTGCCGTGTTCAACACCACGCAGGACAACCTGCCCCAGGCCATCGCGGACATCAACTCCTGCACGGTGAAGACCAATTGCTACCGCTCCGTCGGCAAGGTCAGGAGCAAGGGGCTGGACGTGGACATCAGCGGCGAGATCCTGCCGCGCCTGAACGCCGGCCTTGGCTATACCTTCACCCAGGCCGAGATCGCCAGCGACAGCACCGAAGGCGCCAAGGGCGCGCCCTATGCCAGCTACACGCCGCGCCACCAGCTCAAGCTGTCGGCCATGTACCACCTGGGCGGCGAGCTGGGCGCATGGCGCGTGGGCGGCGGCCTGCGCTACCAGAGCCGCACCACGTCCGAGTCGCTGACCAGCGCCGAGGGCTATGCAATCCGCCAGCCCGCCCATGCCGTGGCCGACCTGGTCATCGGCTATCGGGTGAACCGGCAGCTGGACCTGCAGATGAACATCAGCAACCTGTTCGACCGCCGCTATTTCGAGACCCTGGGCACGAACAACGGCGGCAACTATTTCGGCGTGCCGCGCAGGCTGCTGCTGACGGCCAAATACCAGTTCTGAATCGCCCATGAAAATGCCCCGCCGGTGGCGGGGCATGGAAGAAAGTGTGAAGCGCGCCGATAAGCCGGATTCTGTGCACGCGGTTGCCCGCATGTGACCGCCATTAATCTGGGCCGGGCGTCGCCGCCCGGCTCGGTGCTACCTACCCGCACACTCCGGGGGCCCCGTCAACGTGTGCCTACTTGGTATTGCTGCGCGTAGAGATTGCCCGTTTCACCCGGGGACGCGTTCCGCGTCCCCGGGTGGCTATGGGGCCCAGGCTTTCGCCTGGGCGTCTGGCTTGCGCCATCCGTCGCCAGCTTGCGCTGGCACCCCATAGAACACCAAGTTGGCGGCACATGTCCCCGACTCGTCTCTGTTGCTCTGATCCTCACCTCACGGTGGACAGCCGTTAGCTGCTACGCTGCCCTGTGCAGTCCGGACGTTCCTCCAGTGCCGTGTTTCCACGATTGCACCAGCGGCGGTCTGGCGTGCTTCACGGGCGGCATTATCTCGCGGCTGGGGCCGGGCTGCAGACAGATGGCGCAACAGCCTCACGGAGGCATGCAGAACTCGCGGCGGAATTGTTCGGGTGAGGTCCCGGCCTCGCGCTGGAACATGGCGATGAAGGCCGAGGGCGTGCTGTAGCCCAGGTCATAGGCGATCTGCTGCACGCTCAGGCCGGCCTCCAGCGCGTCGATGGCCAGCAGGTAGCGCATGCGCTGGCGCCATTCGCCCAGGCCCATGCCCAGCTCGCGCTGGCAGTGGCGCGCCAGGGTGCGCTCGGTCATGTGCACGCTGGCGGCCCATTGGGCCAGGCTGCGGTGGTCCTCGGGCGCAGCGCGCATGCGGGTCAGCACTTCGACCAGGGCCGGGTGTTCGGCGGCCGGCAGATAGCCGGGCTCCACGGGAACGGCCCGCAACTGGTCGTAGAGCACACGGGCAAGGCGCAGGTCGGCATCCGTGGCGGGAATGTGCACGTCGCGCACGGCAAAGTCGGCCAGGATGGCCTTGACGATGGCGCCGATGCGCATGGAGCACGGCTGCGCCGGCAGCTCCCTGCACAGCGCAGGCGCCAGGTAGACCGAGCGGTAGACCACGGCGTGCGCCACATGGCAGCTGTGCACCACGCCGGGCGGCACCCAGACGCCGTACTGCGGCGGCGAGACCCAGCGCTGGCCTGCCGTGTCCATGCACATGCTGCCGTGGGGCGTGTAGTTCAGGTGTCCCCAGCTGTGGCTGTGCGGCGGCACCTCGGTGTCGGCGCCGAATTCGTCGTAGCGGAAGTAGTACTCGCCCGGCACATTCTCGACGTTCTGGATGCGCATGGGCTTGCTGGGACGGGGCATGGCGGATGGTCCGGGTTGCGCTATCGATTGTCCGAAACCAGGGATGCACTCCAAGTCGGACAGAACGATCATAGGACCAGTCTTAGGAGTCTTCCAATGGGGTCTTACCTTTTCCCTTTGATCGCCGTGCTCATCTGGTCGGTCAATACCGTGGTCAGCAAGATGGCGGCCGACAGCATCGGCGCGGCCGAGATCGGTTTCTACCGCTGGCTGGTGGCAGCCGTGCTGTTCACGCCCTTCCTTTTGCCGTCCATCTGGCGCCAGCGCGCCGACATCCGGCCGCAGCTGCCGCGCCTCATCGTGCTGGGAATGCTGGGCATGGTGATCTACCAGAGCCTGGCCTATTACGCGGCCCATATGACATCGGCCACGCACATGGGCCTGATCGGCTCGCTCACGCCCATGATGGTGCTGGGCCTGTCCACCGCCATGCTGGGCCAGGCGTTGAGCCGGGGCGCCGTGCTGGGCTGCGTGCTGGCGATTGCGGGCGTGGCCCTGGTGGTGTCTTCGGGGCAGCCTGCCACCTTGCTCACCCAGGGCCTCAATGGCGGTGACGCGCTGATGTTCGTGGCCATGCTGGCCTATGCGGTCTACAACATCCTGCTCAAGCGCTGGCCCATGCCGCGCCTGGCCACGGTGCAACTGCTGTACCTGCAGATCCTGGTGGCCGTGATCGCGCAGCTGCCGCTGTTCCTGATGGCGCCGCGCACGGGGCTGAACGCGGCCAACCTGCCGCTGGTGGGCTTTGCGGGCATCATGGCCTCCATCGCCGCGCCGCTGCTGTGGATGATGTCGGTGGCGCGCATCGGGCCGGGCCGCTCCAGCATGTTCTTCAACCTGGTACCCATCTTCACGGCCGTGATCGCCTTCATGGCATTGGGTGAGCCCCTGGCGGCCTACCACGCCGTGGGCGGCGTGCTGACCATCGGCGGCCTGCTGCTGGCCGAGCTGTGGAAGCAGCCTTTGCGCGCACCGCGTGCCGCCGCCACCGCCTGAAAAAATCAGGGTTTTCCCGAGCGCAAATGGTGCACGCATGCCGCATGCCGGTGCGGCGCCCGCACCATTGCTGCCCATAAGAATTTGCATTCAGGCCTGCTCATAATTTCTTGTTGGACAGCCCTGTCCTGCCTTTCGATACTGCCGCCAAAGGAACCGCTGCAAGCGCCAGACGCCTGAGGTTCCCACGACACACGGGCCCGGTCCCAGCGGCCTGGCCCGTGTGCCCGCTGCACTTTCGAAGACAGGAGACACCCCATGAGCAGCCCGGCATCCGCCGCACATCCCCTCGCACAGAGCACAGGCGCCGGCGAGGCCGCGTCCCTCGACATGGACGCCACCTACCGCAAGATCGCCTGGCGCCTGATCCCTTTTCTGGTCCTGCTCTTCATCCTGGCCTGGATAGACCGCGTCAACGTCGGTTTCGCCAAGCTGCAGATGCTGGACGACCTGCAGTTCAGCGAGGCCATCTACGGCCTGGGCGCAGGCATCTTCTTCATCGGCTACTTCCTGTTCGAAGTGCCCAGCAACCTGCTGCTGGAGAAGATCGGCGCGCGCAAGACGCTGGCGCGCATCACCATCCTGTGGGGCGCGGCCTCCATGGCCATGGCCTACGTGACCACGCCCACCATGTTCTACGTGCTGCGCTTCGTGCTGGGCGTGGTGGAGGCCGGCTTCTTCCCCGGCGTGGTGCTGTACCTGACCTACTGGTTCCCGGCCCGCCACCGGGCGCGCGTCAACGGCCTGTTCATGACCTCGTTCGCCATTGCGGGCGCCGTGGGCGGCCCGATTGCGGGCGCCATCATGAATGGCATGCAGGGCGTGGGCCATCTGTCCAACTGGCAGTGGCTGTTCATCCTGGAAGGCATTCCCTCGGTGATCGCCGGCTTCTTCGTGCTGCTGTACCTGCCCGAAAAGCCCGCCAACGCCAGGTGGCTGAGCGCGGCCGAGCAGCGCGCCGTGACCGCCGCCGTGGAGGCCGAGAACCAGGGCGGCCACAAGCATGTGTCCTTCCTGGATGCCTGCCGCAACTACCGCGTGTGGCTGTGCGCCGCCGTGTATTTCTGCATCGTCAGTGGCAACGCCACCATCGCGTTCTGGTCGCCGTCCATCATCAAGGAGATCGGCATCCAGAACACGCTGCAGATCGGCCTGATCTCGGCCATTCCCTTCCTGGCCGGCACCCTGGCCATGGTCTGGAACGGCATGCATTCGGACAAGACCGGCGAGCGCCGCATGCACTGCGCCCTGTCCGCGCTGATCGCGGCGGCGGGCCTGATCCTCACGGGCCTGTTCCTGCACAACGCCGTGCTCGCCCTGTGCGCGCTGACGCTGGCCTCCATCGGCATCCTCGCGGCCTTTCCCGTGTTCTGGTCGATTCCTGCCGCCTTCCTGGCCGGCACGGCGGCGGCCGGCGGCATTGCACTGATCAACTCCATCGGCAACCTGGCCGGCTTCGTGGCGCCCTACATGATCGGCGCGCTCAAGACCAGCACGGGATCGCTGTCCTCGGGCCTGTACTTCGTGGCAGCCCTCGAATTCCTGGCGGCCTTCCTGGTCGTGCTCTTCGTCAGGAAGCAGTGAGGCCTGCGCGTGCGGTGCCGCTCCACGCCCTCCGCACGCCACAGCCTGACTTCCGCGTTTTCTCACCGGGGCCCGCGGCCCCGAATTCCCCCTGGATCGCCTGCCATGCAACTGCAGTTCACCACCCCCGAAGGCCAGACCTTCGCCCCTGAATTCGACACCCTCATCGTCGCCGGCTGGGCCGGCCGCGACCGCGATGCCATCGAGCACCACATCGAGGAGCTGGCCGCCATCGGCATCCCGCGCCCCAGCGCCGTGCCGCTGTACTACCGCATCTCCAGCAACCAGCTGAGCCAGCGCAGCGCGCTGCAGGTGCTGGGCCCGGACTCCTCGGGCGAGGTCGAGGTCTTCGTGTTCACGCACGAAGGCGAGATGTTCGTGAGCCTGGCCTCCGACCACACGGACCGCAAGCTGGAAGCCTACAGCGTGGCCTTTTCCAAGCAGGCCTGCGTCAAGCCCGTGGCCACCCAGGCCTGGCGCTTTGCCGACGTGGCCGGCCACTGGGATGAGCTGGTCGTGCGCTCGTGGATCGTGGAAGACGGCCGCGAGGTGCTCTACCAGGAAGGCACGCTGGCCAGCCTGCGCACGCCCCAGGACCTGATCGCAGGCTTCACGGGCGGCAAGGATCTGCTGCCCGCAGGCTGCGGCATGACCTGCGGCACGGTGGGCGCCATCGGCGGCATCCGCCCCTCGACGCAGTTCTCCATGGAGCTGTACGATCCCCGCAGCCAGCGTTCCATCCGCCACAGCTACCGCAGCGAACTGCTGGACGTCGTGGCCTGAGCCCCGACTCCGATCCGCCCACGCCCGCCTTCACCCACAGGACTTCCCACATGACCCAAGCCCTCCCCCTGCCCAGCCTGGAACTGGCATCACAGCGCCTGCATGGCGGCGAAACCACCTCGGTGCAGCTGACCGAGCAGGCCCTGGCCCGCACCATGTCGGGGGAAGGCCCCAAGGTGTTCACGCGCGTGTTCCAGGGCGCGGCCCTGGCCGAGGCCCGCGCCAGCGACGTGCTGCGTGCGGCCGGCCTGGCGCGCTCGCCCATCGAGGGCCTGCCGGTCTCGGTCAAGGACCTGTTCGACATCGCCGGCTTTCCCACGCTGGGTGGCTCGCGCCTGCTGGCCGACGCACCGCCCGCGCAGCGCACGGCCGAAGTGGTGCAGCGCCTGCGCCAGGCCGGCGCCGTCATCGTGGGCACGACCAACATGACCGAGTTCGCCTACTCGGGACTGGGCATCAACCCGCACTACGGCACGCCGCGCAATCCCTGGCAGCGTGACGAGGACGGCGGCCGCATCCCGGGTGGCTCGTCCTCGGGCGCGGCCATCTCGGTCACCGACGGCATGGCCATGGCGGCCATCGGCTCGGACACGGGCGGCTCGGTGCGCATTCCTTCGGCGCTGTGCGGGCTCACGGGCTTCAAGCCCACGGCGCGCCGCGTGAGCATGGAAGGCGTGCTGCCGCTGTCGGCCAACCTGGACTCCATCGGCCCGCTGGCGCCCAGCGTGCGCTGCTGCGCCACGCTGGATGCCATCCTCAGCGGCGAGCCGCTGGGCGAGCTGCATGCCGCGCCGCTGCAGGGCCTGCGCCTGCTGGCACCCACCAACGTGGTGCTGGATGGCATGGACGCCACCGTGGCCGCGGCCTGGGAGCGCACGCTGGCCCGGCTGTCGCAGGCAGGCGCCCACATCACCCATGCCGTGGTCGCGCCCTTCGGCGAGCTGGCCGACATCAATTCCAAGGGCGGCTTCACGGCCGCCGAGGCCTGGGCCTGGCACCGCCACCACATCGCCACGCGCCTGTCCGAATACGACCCGCGCGTGGGCACGCGCATCCTGCGCGGCAAGGACATCAGCGCGGCCGACTACATCGACCTGCTGGCACGCCGCAGGCAGTGGATTGCCGCCGTGAGCGCGCAGATGGCCGACCATGACCTGATCGTCATGCCCACCGTGCCCGTGGTCGCCCCGAAGATCGCCGACCTCACGCAGAGCGACGAGGCCTACTTCGGCGCCAACGGCCTGATCCTGCGCAACCCCACGCTGATCAACTTCCTCGACGGCTGCGCCATCTCCCTGCCCTGCCACCGCGCAGGCGAGGCGCCCGTGGGCCTGAGCCTGGCCGGCCTCGGCGGGCAGGACCGGCGACTGCTGTCCGTGGCCCTGGCCGTGGAGCAGCTGCTGGCTTCGGCGCAGGGCTGATCGACCAGGCGGCCTCGGGCCTAGCCGCCCAGGCCGCTGCCCGGCAGCCGCGCCACGGCCTGGCCGTGGTTCAGCGCAAAGGCGGCGGCGGTCTCCTCGGCCGCGCGCGCCACCACTTCGGTCAGCGGGTTCTGGTGGTCGTTGCGGTAGCAGGCCACCAGCGGCAGCGAGGGGAACTCCCGGTCCACGCGCAGCAGACGCAGGCGCTGCTCGGCCAGCTCGCGCTGGATGATGGCCGGCGGCACGGCGGCCACGCCCAGGCCGTCGCAGACCACGCGGATCATGGTGGCCACCGAGGCAATGCAGTTCAGGTGCACCGAGGCGCTGCTTTCGGTGGAGAACAGCTGCTCGATCACCGCATACGGCTCGGAGCCGCGCGCAAAGCACATGATGGGAAAGGCCGCCAGCTCGGCCAGGCTCAGGGTCTCGTCGCCGATGCCCAGCTTGGGGCTGCCCACCCAGGCCATGGGAAATTCGCCCAGCGACAGATGGCCCAAGCCGGCCGCCGTCACGGGCTTGGCTTGCAGCGACAGGTCCAGCTGCCCCTTCACCAATTGCTCGGACATGTGCAGCGTGGTGTCGCAGGCGATCTCCACCTGCAGGCGCGGATAGCGCTGCTGCAGCAGCGCCAGGAAATCGGGGAACCAGCTGTGCACGATGGACTCGATGGCGCCGATGCGGATCACGCCCGCATAGGCCTGCTTGTCCAGCATGTCCTCGCGCATCTCGCGCATGAGGCGCAGCATGCGCTCGGCATGGACCAGGGCCTTGGCGCCGTCGGCCGTGAGCGTGACCTCGCGCACGCCGCGGTCGAACAGGCGCACGCCGAACTCCTGCTCCAGCGTGGCGATGCGGCTGGAGACGGCGGCCTGCGTGGTGTACAGCCGCTCGGCCGTCATGCGGAAATTGCGCAGCTCGGCCAGCAGCACAAAGGTTTCCAGGAACCGTAGATTCATGCGGCGATGTTAGCCGTCCAGGCCATATCGATATAGCCCATGCATGGAACGCCTGCGTGCACAATGCTCCGTGACCGCGCACGCTGGCTGCGCAACACCCCGACTGTCCAACCACCACCCCAAAATCGCGGAGGTCCGATGAGAGCTGACAACATCCTGCAAACGATTGGCAACACGCCCCACGTGCGCATCAACCGCCTGTTCGGCGCCGGTGCCAATGTGTGGATCAAGTCCGAGCGCGGCAACCCCGGCGGCTCCATCAAGGACCGCATCGCGCTGGCCATGGTCGAGGACGCCGAGAAGTCCGGCGCCCTGAAGCCCGGCGGCACCATCATCGAGCCCACCAGCGGCAACACCGGCGTGGGCCTGGCCCTGGTGGCCGCTGTCAAGGGCTACAAGCTGGTGCTGGTCATGCCCGAGAGCATGAGCATCGAGCGCCGCCGCCTGATGCTGGCCTACGGCGCCAGCTTTGACCTCACGCCCAAGGAAAAGGGCATGAAGGGCGCCATCGCCCGTGCCCAGGAACTGGCCAGCCAGACGCCTGGCGCCTGGATTCCGCAGCAGTTCGAGAACCCCGCCAACATCGATGTGCACGTGCGCACCACCGCCCAGGAAATCCTGGCCGACTTCCCCGAAGGCCTGGATGTGCTGATCACCGGCGTGGGCACGGGCGGCCACCTGACCGGCGTGGCGCGGGTGCTCAAGGCCCAATTCCCCCAGCTCAAGGTCTTCGCCGTGGAGCCTGCCGCATCGCCCGTGATCTCGGGCGGCCAGCCCTCGCCCCACCCCATCCAGGGCATTGGCGCAGGCTTCGTGCCCAAGAACCTGGACACCAGCCTGCTGGACGGCGTGATCCAGGTCGAAGCCGAACCCGCGCGCGAGTACGCACGCCGCTCGGCCCGCGAGGAAGGCATCCTGGTCGGCATCTCCTCGGGCGCCACGCTGGCCGCCATCGCGCAGAAGCTGCCCGAGCTGCCCGCAGGCGCCAAGGTGCTGGGCTTCAACTACGACACGGGCGAGCGCTACCTGTCGGTGGAAGGCTTCCTGCCGGCCTGACCGCCCTGCCCCCTGAACAAGCCAAAGGCCCTTCGCGGGCCTTTTGTCATGGCAGAGCCGTTCAGATCGTCAGGCCCTGAGCCAGGTGCCGCAGCAGCGCATCCACCTTGGGCAGCAACTGGCGGCTGCGCGGCCAGACCAAGTGCAGCGGCAGGCCATCGACTTCGGCGCCTGGCAGCAGCCGCAGCAGGTGGCCATCGCGCAGCGGCGCCTCAACCATCCACGTGGCCAGTTGGGCGATGCCGCAGCCCGCCATCACGGCAGCCACCACCGCTTCGCCATCGCCCAGCACCATGCGCGGCTGCACCGCAATTGCGCCGGCACTGCTCTGCCATGCACTCATGCCTGCATCGGTTCTTCCATAGGCCACGGCATCATGGCCGGCCAGTGCCTGCAGGCTGTCAGGCGCTCCGCGCCGCTCCAGATAGGCAGGCGATGCGCAGAACACCAGCCGCTCCCGCCCCAGCAGACGCTGGCCCAGCCCCGCAGGCAGCTGCACGCTGCCGCCTATGCGCACGGCCACGTCGATGCCTTCGTCCACCACGTCCACGAAGCGGTCCGTGAACGACACCTGGGGCTGCACCGCCGCATGGCGCTGTGCAAACTCCAGCAGCAGCGGCATCACCTTGAGCCGTCCGTACAGCGCCGGCAGGTCCACGCGCAGCCTGCCTGCGGGCTCCAGGTGCTCGGCGGCCAGCACCTGCTCGGCCGACTCCAGCTCGCCCAGCACGCGCACACAGGTGCGGTAGAAGGCCTCGCCGGCATCGGTCAGCCGCAGCCGCCGCGTCGTACGTTCAAACAGGCGCGTCGCCAGCCGGGCTTCCAGCCGGGCCACGGCCTTGCCCACGGCCGAGCCCGTCAGGTGCAGCCGCTCGGCAGCAGCCGTGAAACTGCCCGCGTCTGCGGTACAGACAAAGGACTCGATGCCCTTGAGACGCTCCGAAGGAAACATGGCGATGGCGGCTTTCATTCAAGAATCAATTTCCAGTATCTGCAGAAAATTCATCCGAGATAAGAATTCACATCTTAAATAAGCTCGCGGGCCTGTTGTTTCTTTTCCCCGGAGTCTTTGCGCATGTCCCCTGCCCCATCCCTGAACCGCGATGCCCGCCCCTCCATTCCTGCCACCCAAGGCAAGGCCGCCACCGCCGTGCTGGCGGTGGCGGCTTTCGTCATCGTCACAACGGAGTTCCTGATCGTCGGCCTGCTGCCGGCGCTGGCGCGCGACCTGGGCACCAGCGCTGCGGCGGCCGGCCAGCTGGTCACGCTGTTCGCCCTGGTCGTGGCGCTGGCCGGTCCGCCGCTCACGGCCTGGCTGGCACCTGTGGGCCGCAAGCGCCTGTTCGTGGCCATTGCCCTGCTGTTTGCGGGCTCCAATGCGCTGGCGGCCGTGGCGCCCAGCCTGGGCGTGCTGGCACTGGCGCGCCTGCTGCCGGCCATGGCGCTGCCGGTGTTCTGGGGCACGGCCAGCGAAACCGCTGCGCAACTGGCAGGACCGTCACGCGCAGGCCGTGCCGTGGCCAGCGTCTACCTGGGCATTTCTGCGGCGCTGCTGCTGGGCATTCCCCTGGGCACGCTGGCCGCCGATGCCGTGGGCTGGCGCGGCGCCTTCGGCCTGCTGGCCCTGCTGTCGCTGCTGGTGGCCCTGGCCCTGCAATGGAAGATGCCGGCGCTTGAAGGCGCGCCCCGCATGCCCCTGGCGCAGCAGTTGCGCGTGTTGCGCACTCCCCGGTTCCTGGCGCAGATTGCGCTGTCGGTGCTGGTCTTCACGGCCATGTTCACGGCCTATACCTATCTGGCCGAAATCCTGGAGCGCGCCGCCGGCGTGGCACCCGCACGCGTGGGCTGGTGGCTGATGGGATTTGGCGCCGTCGGCCTGGCCGGCAACTGGCTGGGCGGGCGCTGGGCCGAGCACCACGCGCTGAGAGTCACAGCGGCCCTGTGCCTGGTACTGGCCCTGGGCATGGCGGCCACCGTGCAGCTGGCCCAGGCCCTGCCCTGGCTGGTGGTCGCGCTGGCCGTCTGGGGCGTGGCCAACACGGCCCTGTACCCGGTCTGCCAGATCCGCGTCATGCAATCCGCACCCCAGGCGCAGGCCCTGGCGGGCACGGCCAATGTCTCGGCCGCCAATGCCGGCATTGCGCTGGGTGCCCTTTTGGGCGGATGGGCACTGCAGACCGCAGGCCCTCTGTCCACGGGCCGGGTTGCCGCCGGCCTGGCCATGCTGGCGGCCGTGGCGGCGCTGTGCATGGCACGCTCGGGGCGAGCAAGGCACGCGCACTGCGCATGATCCACTCCACGAAGAGCCAGGGCCGGCAATCGCAGCGGCGTGCATTGTTGCTGGCCGCTGCATGCTGCGTTGTCTGCTCGCGCACAAAGTGAACCGCCTCGGGCCTGGACAATCCGTACCGGCGCCGCGACCGCATCCCGGACCGCCGCCTGTGTGCAGCGCAGACGTGACGCCCAGCCCGGCGTAAGACAGTTGTGTGGAGATCTCTTACAAAACATGTTGCGCCCAAAGGTCATGCTGAACGCGCATCGGGCAAACCCGACTCTGGCCTACGATGGTCTGACCAAGGAGTAAAAAAATCTTGTTCGGTTTCTTTGAAAAACGCGTCCCGCCCTATCCCAGCGTCGAGCCCACGGTCCCGCCCAAGGGCTTTTTCGCCTTCATCTGGGCCTGCACGCAAGGCATGCGCGGCTGGATCGCGCTGCTGACCTGCACCTCGGCGCTGCTGGCCGTCTACGAGGCGGCGCTGTTCGCCCTGATGGGCCATGTGGTGGACTGGCTGTCCACCGTGTCGCCGGCAGGCTTCTGGGAGCAGCAGCGCGGCACGGTCTGGGGCATTGCCGCCATCCTCTTGTCCAGCGTGCTGCTGCTGGCCTTTCACACGGCAGTGATGCACCAGGTGCTGGCCATCAATTTCCCCATGCGCCTGCGCTGGGTGTTCCACCGGCTGATGCTGGGCCAGAGCATGTCGTTCTATGCGGACGAGTTCGCGGGCCGCATCACCACCAAGATCATGCAGACGGCGCTGTCGGTGCGCGAAGTGGTGTTCATGGTGGTCGATGTGCTGGTGGGCGTGAGCGTCTACATGATCGGCATCCTGGTGCTGGCGGCCAGCTTCGAGTGGCGGCTGATGATTCCGTTCGCGCTGTGGCTGCTGGCCTATATCGGCGCCTGCTTCTACTTTGTCCCGCGCCTGGGCAAGATCGGCAAGGAGCAGGCCGACGCGCGCTCCATGATGACGGGCCGCGTGACCGATGCCTATACCAACATCGCCACCGTCAAGCTGTTCGCCCACACGCGCCGCGAGGCAGAGTACGCGCGCAACGCCATGGACGCCTTCAAGTCCACCGGCTATGCGCAGATGCGGCTGGTCAGCCTGTTCGAGATCACCAACCACCTGATGATCACGATGCTGCTGGTGGGCTCCACGGGCACGGCGCTGTACCTGTGGTCTGCCGGCCAGGCCAGCGCGGGCGTGGTGGCAGCGGTGATTGCCATGGCGCTGCGGCTGATGGGCTATTCGCACTGGGTGATGTGGCAGATGACGGGCCTGTTCGAGAACGTGGGCACCATCCAGGACGGCATCCTCACGCTGACCAAGCCGCGCACCATCGTGGATGCGCCCGACGCCAGGCCGCTGCAGGTCACGCACGGCGCCATCGCCTTCGAGGACCTGAGCTTTGCCTACAAGGACGGCGGCAAGCAGGTGATCGACCACCTGAACCTGCACATCCGCGCGGGCGAGCGCATCGGCCTGATCGGCCGCTCGGGCGCGGGCAAGTCCACGCTGGTGAACCTGCTGCTGCGCTTCCATGAACCCCAGGGCGGGCGCATCACCATCGACGGGCAGGACATCCGCACCGTCACGCAGGACAGCCTGCGCGGCGCCGTGGGCATGGTGACGCAGGACACCTCGCTGCTGCACCGCTCCATGCGCGACAACATCCTCTACGGCCGCCCCGATGCGACCGAGCAGGAGATGCTGGCCGCCGCGGACAAGGCCGAGGCCTCGGACTTCATCGCCACGCTGACCGACCTCAAGGGCCGCAGCGGCTACGATGCCCAGGTGGGCGAGCGCGGCGTCAAGCTGTCGGGTGGCCAGCGCCAGCGCGTGGCGATTGCGCGCGTCATGCTCAAGGACGCGCCCATCCTGCTGCTGGACGAGGCCACCAGCGCGCTGGACAGCGAGGTCGAGGCCGCCATCCAGCAAAGCCTGGACAGCCTCATGCACGGCAAGACCGTGATCGCCATCGCCCACCGCCTGTCGACCATCGCGGCCATGGACCGGCTCATCGTCATGGACCAGGGCCAGATCGTCGAGCAGGGCACGCACCAGCAACTGCTGGAGCTGGGCGGCATCTACGCCAAGCTGTGGTCGCACCAGAGCGGCGGCTTCCTCGCAGAGCAGGGCTCGGAAGCTGCCAACGCCAACGGCTAGACGCTCGCCAGATCCCGGTCCAGCTGCGTATGCAATGTGTAGCGGCTGGCCGGGTGCAAGGTCACACTGAGGTCCATCAACTCCCCATCGGTATCCAGGTAGCGGCGCACGATCTTCAGCGCCGCTGACCCGGCCGGGGCCTGCAACTCTTCCGACAGCGCATCCGGAATGAGCGCTCCCACCACGGCCTGCCGCACCCGCGCGATGCGCAGGCCGTACTGCTGCTCCAGCAGGCTGCTGACCAGCAACTCGGGCGCGGCGCGCACGCGCTCGGCCAGCTCCTGCGTGTCAAAGCGCTGCGCATCCACATAGACCACGGTCCAGGCAATGGGCAGGTGCGGCGCTGCGCCGTCGCGGCGCAGGCTGCAGATGGCCAGCCAGCGGCTGCCGGCCGGGCAGTCCAGCTCGGCGGCCAGGTCCTGGTCCAGCACCACCTCCTCGATGCGCCGCACTTCGCGCACATGGGTGGCGCCGAACTGCACCAAGTCCTCCAGCGAGGTCAGCGCCTGGCGGTAGTGCGCATGGGGCTGCGCCGCCTCCACGCGCGTGCCGACCTTCTTGCGCCGCGAGACCAGCCCCGACTGCTGCAGCTCGGCAATCGCCGCGCGCACGGTGTGGCGGCTCACGCCATAGCGGTCGCACAGCTCCAGCTCGGTAGGCAGCAGGGCGCCCACGGCGTATTCGCCCGAGGCAATGCGCTCGGACAGGTCGCGCGCCACCTGGGCATAGCGTGTCTCAGCCATGGGCGCAGGCCTTCCCCCCAGGCAAACCCGGATGTTCGTAATGTACGTACATAAATAAAAATATCGATATGTCCGAACTTAATTGCAATTACGCACCATGACCCTTCCGTCCTTCACCGCCAGCACCGCCATCGATTCGCTGCTGTTCCGCGACGCCTTCGGCACCCCCGCCATGCGCGCCATCTTCGCCGACAGCGCGCTGGTTTCGCGCTACATCGAGGTCGAGGTCGCGCTGGCACGCGCCCAGGGCCGCTGCGGCGTGATTCCGGCCGAGGCCGCACACGAGATCGCGCAGCGCTGCAGCCTCGAAGCGCTGGACTTCGAGCTGCTGCGCAAGGAAACCGACATTGTCGGCTACCCCATCCTGCCGCTGGTGCACCAGCTGGTGAAACAGTGCGGCGACGCAGGCCGCTACATCCACTGGGGCGCCACCACCCAGGACATCATGGACACCGCCACCGTGCTGCAGGTGCGCGATGCGCTGGACCTGGTCGATGCCGACATCGCCGCGCTGCGCACCATCCTGGCCGACCTGGCAGAACGCCACCGCGACACGCCCATGGCCGGCCGCACGCACCTGCAGCACGCCCTGCCCATCACCTTCGGCTACAAGGCCGCCATCTGGCTGGCCATGTTCGACCGCCATGCCCAGCGCCTGCAGGAACTGCGCCCGCGCGTGCTGGTGGGCCAGTTCGCGGGGGCGGCAGGCACGCTGGCCTCGCTGAGCGGCCGGGGCCTGGAAGTGCAGCAATTGCTGATGGAAGAACTGGGCCTGGGCGTGCCCGCCACCACCTGGCATGTGGCGCGCGACGGCCTGGCCGAGGCCGTGAATTTCCTGGCCCTGGTCACCGGCTCGCTGGGCAAGATCGCCTACGACGTGATGCTGCTGTCCTCCACCGAGTTCGGCGAGGTGTTCGAGCCCTTCGTCACGGGGCGCGGCGCCAGCAGCACCATGCCGCAAAAGCGCAACGCCATCTCCAGCGAGCTGATGCTGGCCGCCTCCAAGGCCGTGCGCCAGCATGCGGGCCTGATGCTGGACGCCATGGTCCAGGACCTGGAGCGCGCCACCGGCCCCTGGCACGCCGAATGGGTGGCCCTGCCCGAGAGCTTCGTGCTCTCGGCCGGCGCCCTGCACCAGGCGCGCTTCATGCTGGGCGGCCTCATCGTCGATCCCGAACGCATGGCCCGCAACCTGGACATGACCGACGGTCTGATCGTGGCCGAGGCCGTGATGATGGGCCTGGCCCCGCACACGGGCCGCCAGCAGGCGCACGACATCGTCTATGCCGCCTGCCGCAGCGTCAACGCCGAGGGCGGCACGCTGGCCGATGCGCTGGCCCGCCTGCCCGAAGTCACGGCCCATTTCGACCGCGCGGCGCTGCAGCGCCTCACCGACCCGCGCAACTACCTGGGCGAGGCCCCGCAGATGGTGGACCGCGCCCTTGCGCTGTCGCGCGCCCATACAGCCAGCGGCCGCTGACATCCCGACCCAGGACAGAACACAGCACTACAGGAGACAACACCATGCCTTTCCATCTTCCCCGCCTGCCACGCCTGGCCCTTGCCCTGGCCGCCACCACCTTCGCCCTGGCCGCGCACGCCCAGGGCGGCTACCCCGCCAAGCCGCTGACCTGGATCGTGCCCTTCGCGGCCGGCGGCCCCACGGACGCCATGGCGCGCGACATCGCCCAGCGCACCAGCACCCAGCTGGGCCAGCAGATCATCATCGAGAACGTTCCGGGTGCGGGCGGCACCATCGGCGCGGCCAAGGCGGCGCGCTCGGCGCCCGACGGCTACAGCTTCCTGGTCGGCCACATGGGCTACATGGGCGCGGCGCCGTCGCTGTACAAGAAGCTGGCCTATGACCCGGTCAAGGACTTCGAGGCGGTGTTCCGCTTCCCCGACACGCCGCTGGTGCTTCTGGTGCGCAAGAACTCCCCGTACAAGACGGCCGAGGAGCTGGTGGCCTTCGGCAAGCAGAACCCGGGCCGGCTGAACTTCGGCAACGCGGGCGTGGGATCGACCTCGCACCTGGTGGCGGCGCTGTTCGCCAGCCGCGCGCAGATGGAGATCACCCAGGTGGCCTACAAGGGCGCGGCACCGGCCATGACCGATGTGATCTCGGGCCAGGTCGATGCCATGTTCGACCAGACCAACACCGCCCTGCCCCAGCTGGCCGGCGAGCGCATCCGCGCCATCGCCCTCACCTCGGACAAGCCCATGCCCCAGTTCCCGGGCGCCGCCGCGCTGGGCCAGAAGCTGCTGCCGGGCTTCGAGACCGCCACCTGGTACGGCATCTACGCGCCCAAGGGCACGCCGCGCGACGTGGTGCAAAAGGTCTACCAGGCCTATACCAAGGCCCTGGCCGACAAGGCCTGGACCGACAGGATGGCCGCCCAGGGCATACGCCTGCTGCCCGCAGATCAATACGCGCCCGAAGCCCTGGCACGCCACACGGCCGCCGAGGTGGAGCGCTGGCGCAAGGTGGCAGCCGACGCGAAGATCTCGCTGGACTGAGCCCATGGACCAGACACGCACCCAGGCCCAGGCACAGACCCAAGCTCATACCCGCATCGAGCACGATGCCTTCGGCCCCGTCCACATCCCTGCCGACCGCCTCTGGGGCGCGCAGACCCAGCGCGCGCTGGAGCTGTTCACCATTGGCGAGGAGCGCTTTCCGCAGGGCCTGTACCGCGCATTCGGGCTGCAGAAGCTGGCGGCAGCGCGCGCCAACCGGCGCCTGGGCGTGCTGGACGACCAGCGCGGCGCGGCCGTCGAGGCCGCGGCCGTCGAACTGCGCGACGGACTGCTGGACGCGCATTTCCCGCTGACCATCTGGCAGACGGGCTCGGGCACGCAGACCAACATGAATGCCAACGAGGTCATCGCCAACCGCGCCAACCAGATGCTGGGCCAGCCCCCGGGCACGCGCAGCCCGGTCCACCCCAACGACCATGCCAATGCCTCGCAGTCGTCCAACGACAGCTTTCCCACGGTGATGCACCTGGCCACGGCGCTGGAGCTGCGCGACCACCTGCTGCCCGCCCTGGAACAGCTGCAGCAGCGCCTGCAGGAACGCGCCCTGGCCTTTGCCGGCGTGCTCAAGGTGGCGCGCACGCACCTGATGGACGCCGTGCCCATGACGCTGGGCCAGAGCTTCGAGACATTCGCCCACCAGGTGGGCCACGGCATCCACCGGCTGCGGGACACCCAGCCCCGGCTGTGGAGCCTGGCCCAGGGCGGCACGGCGGCCGGCACGGGGCTCAACGCGCCGGCCGGATTCGACCGGATCTTCTGCGAGGAGATACAGGCGCTCACGGGCCTGGCGGTCACGCCCAATCCCTGCAAGTTCGAAGGCATGGCCGCGCACGATGCGCTCATCGAGGTCTCGGGCGCACTCAATGTGGTGGCCGGTTCGCTGGCCAAGATGGCCAACGACATCCGCCTGCTGGGTTCAGGCCCGCGCTGCGGCCTGGGGGAGCTGGTGTTTCCCGACGATGGGCTGAGCTCCTCCATCATGCCGGGCAAGCGCAACCCGACCGTGGCCGAGGTCGTGGTCCAGGCCGCCTACCAGGCCATGGGCCACCACCTCACCGTCACGCTGGCGGGCTCGGCCGGGCACTTCGAGCTCAACGTGGCCAAGCCCGTGCTGATCCACCACCTGCTGCGCGCCATGCGCGCGCTGGGCGACGCCAGCCGCGTGTTTGCCGAGAAACTGGTGGCCGGCCTGCAGGCACATACGGAGCGGCTGGAGCAGCAGGTCAGCCACTCGCTGCTGCAGGCCACCGCGCTCAACCCGGTACTGGGCTATGACGCCGTGGCACGCATCACGCGCGAGGCCATGGCGCGCGGCATTGCGCCGCGCGAGGCAGCCGTGGAGCTGGGGCTGATCACGGCGGCCGAGTACGACCGGCTGGTGGACCTGCGTGCCATGGCCGGGCTGCCGCCCGCGTAGCGGCCTCAATCCTCCAGGCCTATGTTCTGCACGATCTTCTTCTCGTCCTCGAACGCCTTCCTGGCGAACGCCGTGTACTCCTGGCTGCCGCGGAACTGCGTGCGCACGCCGTAGTTGCCGACGACCTGGCGGAAGGCCGGGTCGTCCATGGCGGCCTTGATGGCGGCTTCGAGCTTGCGCACGATCTCGGGCGGCAGGCCGCGCGGCCCGGCAATGCCCAAGGGCGAGGGCACATCGAAGGAATAACCGGCCTCGCGGAACGTGGGCACGTTGGCAAAGGCCTCGGGCCTCACCTCGGAGGCCGAGGCCAGGGCGCGCAGCTTGCCCGAGCTCAGGTACGGCAGCACCGTGTTGGCGTACACGCCGGACTTGATGTGGCCGGCCATCAGCGAGTTCAGCGCCTCGGCATCGCCCTTGAAGGGCGCATGCGTGAAGCGTGCGCCCGTGGCCTGCTCCAGCAGCGCCATCACCACGTGGTTGGCCGTGAACTTGCCCGGCGTGCCGTAGTCCACGGCGCCCGGATTCTTCTTGGCGAACTCGACCAGGTCCTGCACCGTCTTGAACGGCGAGTCCTGGGGCACGGCCAGCACGAAGTCATAGGTCATGTAGGTGGCGATGTAGCTGAGATCGCGCACCGGGTCGTACTGCACCTTCTGGATGTGCGGCTGGCGGAAGATGCTCACGGGCGCCAGCGTCAGGCGGTAGCCGTCCGGCTTGGCCGATCGCATGTCCATCACGCCCATGGACGCGCCCGCGCCGGGCTTGTTCTCGATCACCACGGTCTGCCCCAGCTGCTTGCCCATGCCCTGTGCCAGCGCACGCGCCACCACATCGGTCACGCCGCCCGCGCCGTAGGGCACGACCAGGCTGATGGGGCGGCTGGGATAGCTGTCCTGCGCCCATGCTGCGCCCGTCATCAGGACCGATGCGCACATCCATGCGCCAAACACTCGTCTTTGCATTTCCATCTTCCTCAGAGGCCCACGACCATCGAACTTGCTGCTGTTCAATTTAGATGGATGCATGCCAACCATGGATTCGGGCAAGCCCGTAGCGTTGGGGCTTGTGGGGAAAACGCGCAGCGTGGGTGCGGGACTGATGGCTCTATAGCAGGGGGTGGCGTGGTTGCTTGGTTTGCGGGGGGTGGTGGGGTGTTTTTTTGCGCATTGTGGGGGGTGGGGCATGTCTTTGAGGCGACAGTCATGGGGCGGGATCTGTCTTCAAAGCTGCTGCCATTGATAGCTGTTTTTGTCCCTGCCGGGTGGTTGTTTTTCGAGGCCGGGTTTCGGCCCGGCGGCCGACCTACTTTCTTATCGCGCGATAAGAAAGTAGGCAAAGAAACGCGCCCAAATGCCCGCGACCCCTGCGCTTCGCTCCGGGGCAACCTGCGTCGTGGCGGTTGCGGGGTTCGCTGCGGAACTCGCTTTGCGCTTCGCGCGCCGCTCAGACAACCGCAGCGAGTCAGGTCACGAAGCAGTCCTGTCCTTCGGCAGGACTGCAACCCCGCAACCACCACGCCGCAGGCGCTGACATACGGGAGGTGGTGCGGGCCTTCGCTTCGCTCGGCCCCGGTTTGAAGCCGAGCGGAGCGATGGCGCCGGCTGTTGGCTGTTGGCTGTTGGCTGTTGGCTGTTGGCTGTTGGCTGTTCCCCAGCCTCCCCCTTCTGCCCACGCCTGCGTTGGGCGGGATGCGGGGTGGCAGCCCTGCCGAAGGACAGGGCTGCTTCGTTGTCTAGCTTGCCGCAGTTGTTTGAACGGATTGCGCCGCAGGCGCAAGGAGTGAGTTCTGCGGCACACCCCGCATCCCGCCCAACGCAGGTCGCCCGCAGCGAAGCGAAGGGTCGTGGGCAGTTTGGGGCTGTACGTGTCAAGGACATGGGTAACAACTCAGCTCACAGACATGGGTAACACTTCAAGCTCACATAGTCCTTCTGGGGTCCTCGCACATCCTCTTCGTTGAAGCAGCCCAGTCGCACCGGCCCCAGATACACATCCCACTGCCCAGCGGCCACCTCCTGCATCCCGATCCACTGCCCCGCCAGCAGGTAGCCTATGTAGATCCGCAGCGCTCGCCAGTAAATCAAGCCGTTGTGGCTGACCCGAACCCTTTCCCAATGCTTCGGATACTCCAGCTCCGGTAGCTTTGAGGGGTATGGCCTGACCGAGTCGCTGTAGTGCTGGGCCGGCATGCTTTGCTGCAAGGCCTCATGCGGGCGCTGCTGGTTGTAGTGCTCCACAAAGGCATCGAGCTGCATCTGCAATGCCGCTTTGTCCGCCGCAGGCTCTTTGCCCAGGGCATGCTTGAGCGTGCGATGCATCCGCTCGTGGCGACCGTTTTGCTGTGGCTTGCCCCTCTCGATGCGCTCCGGCCTGATGCCCAGCCTTATCCACCATATCGCCAGGCGTGACAGGCCCGCCACGCCAGTAGTCGCGAACGGCGGACCGTTGTCACTGCGTATGCGCTCGGGCAGTCCGTATTGCCGAAACACCTGTTCAAAGCTGCGTTTGGCATCCTCGTAGTTGGGGCTGTCGTAGACATGCACGGCCAGCAAATAGCGGCTGGCGTGGTCCATGATGGTCAATGGATAGCACCAGTGACCATCGGCTGTCTTGAACTGGCCTTTGTAGTCTGCACTCCACACCCCATTGGGCTGCTTGCTCGTTCGCAAGGGCTGGGCCGTAGGCACCGAGCGTCTGCGTACACGCCTGCTGCAAACAAGCCCCTCTGCCTTCAGCACGTTGTAGATGGTGGTTTTGCTGGGTGTCTCCTGTGGGCCCCAACGCTGCAGGAGCAAAGCGTGCAGCTTCTTGGGCCCCATCTGTGACCTTTGCTGCGTGCGCAGCTCAATGATGGCCCGGCGCTGTGCATAGCTGATCGCCTGATTGTTCCCGTGGGGCCTGCGACTGCGCTCTTGCAATCCATCCATGCCCAGTTGGCGGTATCGCTCAACCCACTTGTAGGCCGTCTTGCGGCTGATGCCGTAGCGCCTGCACAGCTCGCTCAGCGGCACGCCACTGCGCAGATGGTCGGCTATGAAGAGCAGTTTCTCGTCCATGGGTGCGCACTCCTTCCAGGGCATGGTGATCGCTCCTTGGCTGCTGTTGGCTCCAGCTGCCAAGCTTGGATCTGTTACCCATGTCCTTGTACTGATGTGTCACCTATGAGTGTGAGTCGTACCGGGCGCGCTTCTTTGCCCCGCTTTCTTGTCGCGCGACAAGAAAGCGGGTCGGCCGCCGGGCCGAACCCCGGCCTCGAAAAACAACCACCCGGCAGGGTCAAAAAAAGACCCACCAGCAAACCAGCAAAAAAGGCGCCACCAGCATCCCGCCAGCAGCGCCTTCCTCAGTCAATCATCAGACCGAAATCAGCGAACGGTATCGCCCAGAACAAGCCCTTCACGGCGCGGATCAGCCCCACCTTCCAGCTGCGCCTGCCCATTGCGCTGCACCCGCAAGATGGTGCCAATACCGCTGGACTGCGCACTGATGGACACCACATGGCCCAGGGCACGCAGGCCGCTGACCAGCGGATCGTCGTTGCCGCCATTGGCCGTGTTGATGTTGGGGTGCTCGCCGCCCACGTTGGTGGTCGGGCTGTTGGCCGCGCCGAAGTCCACCATCGACGTGGCCTGCTGCGCATCCAGACCCCAGTCCAGCGCGCCGACCAGGGTCTTGGTCACGTACTGGATGATGGTGCTGCCGCCCGGCGAGCCCGTGGCCATCTTGAAGTCGCCGGCGGTGCCGTCGGTCTTCAGGTCGAACACCAGCGTGGGCGCCATGGAGCTGCGCGGGCGCTTGCCCGGCTGCACGCGGTTGGCGACCGGGCCGTCGGCGGTGCTGGGGATGGCCGCGAAGTCGGTCAGCTGGTTGTTGAGCACGAAGCCGCGCGTGACGTGAAAGGACCCCATGCTGGACTCCACCGTGGTCGTCATGCTCAGTGCGTTGCCCTTGGCATCGACGATGCTCATGTGCGTGGTGCCGGCCTCCTTGACGTCGACCACGCCCTGCGAAGGCGTGCCGAAGTTGCCTGCCTGGGCCGTGCCCATGCTCTTGGTCGTGGAGATGAGGGCGGCGCGCTGGCGCAGGTAGCTCTTGTCCAGCATCAGGGCCGGCGAGCCGCCGGGCAGGGACACGAAGTCGGTGTCGGCCACGTACTTGTCACGGTCGGCATAGGCCAGGCGCAGGGCTTCGCTGACCAGGTGCACGCCCATCACCGAGGGCTTGCCGCCCTCGCCATCGATGGCCGTGGGCGCATAGGCCTTGAGGTCGAAATTCTCCAGAATGCCCATGGCCTGTGCCACGGCGATGCCGCCGGACGACGGCGGCGGCATGCTGCAGACCATGTAGCGCGCGCGGTAGGTGGTGCAGACGGCCTCGCGGCGCTTGGCCTCGTAGCTGGCCAAGTCCTGCAGCGTGGTCTTGCCGGGGGTGATGGGCGCACCGTCCGAGACGGTCTGCGTCACGCCCACCTTGCTGACGATGGCCTGGGCCAGGTCGCCACGGTAGAAGGCATCGGCACCGCCCGTGGCGATGCTGCGCAGCGTGTCGGCATAGGGCTGGTTGACGAACTTGGCGCCCAGCGCCAGCGGCTTGCCCTGGGCATCGAAGTAGAGCTTGGCGGCATCGGCATCGCGCGCCAGCTCCGTCTTGGAGCCCTCCAGCGCGGCGGCCATGCGGCCGCTGATGGGAAAGCCCTTGCTGGCCAGGTCGATGCCCGAATTGAACAGTTGGGGCCACGCGGTCTTGCCGTAGTCCTTGTGCGCGAGTTCCAGCATGCGCACCACGCCCGGCGTGCCGATGGAGCGGCCGCTGGAGCGCGCCGAAGGCTTGGGCGCGGTCTGGTCGGTGGCATCGTCCACGTAGCGCAGGTAGTTTTCCGTGGCGGCAGCCGGCGCGGTCTCGCGGCCGTCATAGGCCACGACCTTGCCCGTGGCCGCATCGCGGTAGAGCATGAAGGCGCCACCGCCGATGCCGCTGGACTGCGGCTCCACCAGGCCCAGCACCATCTGCACGGCCACGGCCGCATCCACGGCCGAGCCGCCGGACTTGAGCACCTCGCAACCGGCCTTGGACGCCAGCGGGTTGGCCGTGACCACCATGTACTTGGAGGTGTGCAGGGCCTTCTTGCCGAGGCGGTAGCCCGACGAGGGCTCGGGTGCGGCAGGATCACCGGGCAGGCCCGAGCCCACGACCACGCTGCCATCGCCCGAGGTGATGGCGCAGGCCGCCAGGTCGTCCTGGCCCGATCCGCCATTGCCACCACCGCCGCCGCACGATGCGAGGAACAGCGGCGTGGCGGCCGCAAGGCCGATCCACTGCCATGCGGGCAGGCGTTGCCTGGAAGGGGGTTGCTTCATGAAATGTCTCCTTGTGGTGCGTGGAATGCGTTGATCTTGTTCACCTGGGGCAGCACCCGCCCGCAGGCTTGCCGTGAGCTTACATCCGTTCCACCACCACTTCGCGCAGATGCAGCCACCCCATCAGAGCGGGACTGAAGGGCCCCGTTCGCGGATGGCCGGCCCTGCATGCAAGGTCCGTGCCCGGATCGGGACGGCACCAGCACCGGAAATATCTGGCGGAAAATCCGAACCCGAGCACACCCCAAGGCTGTGCGGCCCGCAGCCTGTGCGGTCGCCCACTTTGGCTTACCATCGCCGGCCCTCTGCTTGATAGGTACAAGCCATGATCCGCGTCTCTGAACTGAAACTGCCCCTGTCGGCGGTGCAATACCACCCCGACAGCCACACCGAATACCTGCCCCTGGAGCCGCTGCGTGCCCTGGCCGCGCGCCAGCTGGGCATTGCCGAGGAGGCCATTGCCTCCGTGCATGTGCACAAGCGCAGCTTCGATGCGCGCAAGTCCGAGCTGCTGGCCGTCTACATCGTCGACCTGACGCTGGCCGACGAGAGCCAGGAAGCCGCGCTGCTGGAACAGTTCTCCAGCCATGCCCATGTGAACCCCACGCCCG
Source organism: Delftia sp. 11MD (assembly GCF_050907895.1). Lineage (NCBI taxonomy): Bacteria > Pseudomonadati > Pseudomonadota > Betaproteobacteria > Burkholderiales > Comamonadaceae > Delftia > Delftia sp. 11MD. The sequence continues at coordinate 5,679,097 of NZ_CP194333.1, forward strand.
ACATGCGCTGGCATGCCGTGGGCCAGGCGCCTGCCGACCTGCAGCGCCGGCCCGTGGTGGTGGGCTTCGGGCCCTGCGGCATTTTTGCGGCCCTGGTGCTGGCGCAGATGGGCTTCAGGCCCATCGTGATCGAGCGCGGCCGCTCGGTGCGCGAGCGCACCCAGGACACCTGGGGCCTGTGGCGCAAGCGCGAGCTGGTGCCCGAATCCAATGTGCAGTTCGGCGAAGGCGGCGCAGGCACCTTCTCCGACGGCAAGCTCTACAGCCAGATCAAGGACCCGCGCCACCTGGGCCGCAAGGTGATGCAGGAATTCGTCACCCACGGCGCGCCGCCCGAGATCCTCTATGCCGCGCATCCGCACATCGGCACCTTCAAGCTGGTGAAGGTGGTCGAGGGCATCCGCGAGGAGATCATCCGCCTGGGCGGCGAGATCCGCTTCGGCCAGCGCGTGTGTGACATGCGCATCGAAGGCGAGGGCAAGGATCGCCGTCTCACCGCCCTGGAAGTGCTGGACCAGGACAGCGGCGAGCGCCAGTGGCTGGAGACCGACCATGCCGTGATGGCTTTGGGCCACAGCTCGCGCGACACCTTCGCCATGTTCTACGAGCGCGGCGTGCACATGGAGGCCAAGCCGTTCTCGGTGGGCTTTCGCATCGAGCATCCGCAAAGCGTGATCGACCGCGCGCGCTGGGGCAGGCATGCCGGCCACCCGCTGCTGGGTGCGGCCGACTACAAGCTGGTGCACCACGCCAGCAACGGGCGCGCGGTCTACAGCTTTTGCATGTGCCCGGGCGGCACCGTGGTGGCGGCCACCAGCGAGCCCGAGCGCGTGGTCACCAACGGCATGAGCCAGTACTCGCGCGCCGAGCGCAATGCCAACGCCGGCATGGTCTGCGCCATCGACCCCTCCGACTACCCGCGCGATGCCAAAAGCTTTGCCTGGGCCTTCGACGGCAAGACCCATGGCGTGGAAAACCTCAAGGACGGCGAGCTGCACCCGCTGTCGGGCATCGTGCTGCAGCGCCAGCTGGAGACCAAGGCCTACCTGCTGGGCGGGCGCAACTACAACGCGCCGGGCCAGCTGGTGGGCGACTTCATCGCGGGCAAGGAATCGGCCGCGCTGGGCGAGGTCGAGCCCTCCTACAAGCCCGGCATCACGCTGACCAACCTGCACCACGTGCTGCCCGCCTATGCCATTGAGGCCATGCGCGAGGCGCTGCCCGCCTTCGGCAAGAAGATCCGCGGCTACGACATGCACGATGCCGTGCTCACCGGCGTGGAAACGCGCACCTCCTCGCCCGTGAAGATCGAGCGCGGCGCGGACTTCCACAGCCTGAACACGCGCGGCCTGTACCCGGCCGGCGAAGGCGCCAGCTACGCGGGCGGCATCCTGTCGGCCGGCGTGGATGGCGTGAAGGTGGGCGAGGCCGTGGCCTGCGCCATCCTCGGGCTGCCCCTGCCCTCGTCGGGGGCACGCGGCTCCGGTGGCGCAGCATGACACCGCGTCCGCCGCGTTTCGCCGCCCCCTCGCGCACCCAGCTGCTGGCCGCCATTGCGGCCATGGGCGTGGTGGTGCTGTCGTCCAACATCCTGGTGCAGTACGCCATCAACGACTGGCTGACCTGGGGCGCCATCACCTATCCGTTCGCCTTCCTGGTGAGCGAGCTGGTCAACCGCAGCTTCGGCCCGCAGCAGGCCCGGCGCGTGGCCTGGGTGGGCTTTGCCGTGGCCGTGGCCGCCTCGCTGGTGCTGGCGCCGCCGCGCATCGCGCTGGCCTCGGGCGCAGCCTTCATTGCCTCGCAGTGGCTGGACATCGGCGTGTTCCACCGCCTGCGTGCGGGCCGCTGGTGGCGTGCCCCCCTGGTGGCCACGCTGCTGGCCGCCTGCCTGGACACCTTCCTGTTCTGGAGCATCGCCTTCGCAGGTGCCGCCGAGCCCTGGGTGACCTGGGCCCTGGGCGACCTGGGCGTGAAGCTGGTGCTGGGCGTGGCGCTGCTGCTGCCGTTCCGCCTTGCCATCGCCCGGTGGTGGAAAGGCCCATCGGCAATCGCCAGCGCCAAATAGAGCCGACGCGGTTCGCACGGACTCGATCTCAAGCCAGGGGCACCGTGCAACGGGAAGCGGCTTCCGCCGCTCAGGGCGAGTCGAATAACTATGGGTTGCGCTGCAGATAGTCCACGGCCAGCGCGGCCAGTGAGCGCGCACCCGTGGGCAGTTGCTTCTCGTCGATATCGAACAGCGGCGAGTGGTTGGACGGCGCCTTCGCGAAATCCTGGCCGGCCGGCGGTGCGCCCAGGAAGTAGAAGAAGCCCGGAACCACCTTCTGGAACTCCGAGAAATCCTCGGAGCCGCTGACCTTGGGAATCACCATGGCCTTGCCGCCCATGGCCAGCTTGAGCGCGGGCAGAGAGGCCTCGGTCAGTGCGGCGGGGTTGGTGGTCACCGGATAGGCCACGGGACCGAAACGCACCTTGGCCTTGGCGCCGCTGGATGCCGCGATCTGCTCGGCCGTGGCGGTGATGCGCTTGTGTGCCTCCTGGCGCATGTCCTCGTCGAAGGTGCGCAGCGTGCCCTGCATCTCCACGTTGTCCGGGATGATGTTGTAGCGCGTGCCGCCCTGGATGGAGCCGATCGTCAGCACGGCCGGCTCCAGGCTGATGTTGAGCTGGCGGCTGACCACGGTCTGCAGGCCCAGCACCACCTGGCTGGCAGCGACGATGGGATCGACCGCATTCCACGGCGACGAGCCATGGCCGCCCCGGCCCTCGACCTGGATGCTGAGGCTGTCCGAACCCGCCATCAGCGGCCCGCTGCGATAGCCCACCATGCCCGACGGCAGGTTGGACGTGATGTGCAGGCCGTAGATGGCCTGCACGTCCTTGAGCACACCGGCCTCCACCATGGCCTTGGCGCCGAAGCTGGGCACATGGCCGTGGGCATCGGCCTCCACGGGAGCTCCTTCCTCGGCGGGCTGGAAGATGAACTTCACCGTGCCGGGCAGCTTGGCGCGCATGCCGGCCAGCGCCTCGGCCGCGCCCATGAGCATGGCCACGTGGGCATCGTGCCCGCAGGCATGCATGACCGAAACCTCCTTGCCCATGTACTGGGCCTTGGCCTTGGAGGCAAAGGGCAGGCCGGTCTTCTCGGCCACGGGCAGCGCGTCCATGTCGGCACGCAGCGCCACGGTCTTGCCCGGCCGGCCGCCGCGCAGCACGCCCACCACGCCCGTGCCGCCCACGCCGGTCTGCACCTCCATGCCGAGGCGGCGCAGATGATCGGCCACCACCTTGGCCGTGCGTTCTTCCTGGCCCGACAGTTCGGGGTGCTGGTGGATGTCGCGGCGCCACTCCACCATCTTGGGCGCCAGCGGCTGGATGGCGGCATCCAGGGCCGCCAGGCCCTGTGCATCGAGCCCCTGGGCGCTGGCCGCCAGTGGCAGGCCGCAGGTCAGCAGCCCGGCCAGGGCGATGGAGCGCAGGCCTGTGCGCGGGAAGGAGGAAGGCTTTGTCTCGGCGCTGGTGTGGAGCATCTTCGTGGTCCTGGAAAGTGGCACAAGCAGCCATGCTAAAAGTGAAGCACGTATGACGGGCACGTCAAAATCGCCATTCGAGGAGCCAGAATCGCCATGCCCCGGACCTTTGTCATCGAGCTGCCCTGCCTGGAGCACAGCGCCATCGGCCACGCCGCGCACCTGGTGGAGATGCTGCGCAGCGCCAACCTGGTCGCCAGCCTGCGCCTGGGCCGGCGAACGCCGCGCTTTGGCTGGCGCTGGGTCGACGGCCAGGGCCGGCCCCTGCCCACCATGCCGCACGCGGACGAAGGCGCGGCAGCCGAAGGGCCCGCGCAGGCCGTCTTCGTGAGCGCGCTGCACTGCCCTGACATTCCCTCCATACGCGACATCGTCGCCGCGCATCCGGCCCTCGTGCGCCGCATCACCACGGCCTTCGACCAGGGCCTGGCCGTCTGCACGCTGGGCAGCGCCGCCTGGTTTGCGGCAGCGGGCGGCCGCTGCCAGGGCCGGCTTGTGGCCCTGCCCTGGTATTTCATGGGCGGCTTCGGCCTGGACTTCCCGGGCATCGAACTGGCCGAGGGCCAGCCCTTCGTGGACGACAGGCCCTGGCTCAGCGCCTCCCACCCCGAGGCCCTGGCGCCCATGGCCGTCGCGCTCACACGCCATGCCTTCGGCGACGACCTGGCCGCAGCGCTGGCCGCCGTGCTGCAGCCCGATGCCCAGCGCGAACGCGCCACCCGGGCCGCCCTGCAGGACCGCCGCATTCCCGCCACGCGCAACAGCGTGCTGGCCCATGCCATCGCCTGGCTGGAGGCGCGCGTGGAGCAGCCCTATGACCTGCAGGCCCTCGCGCACGCGGCATCCACCAGCCCGCGCACCCTGCTGCGCCACTTCCAGCAGGAGCTGGGCCACAGCCCGCTGGACCACCTGCACCGCCTGCGCTGCGCACGGGCCCGGGTGCTGCTGGAGATCACGCTGGAGAGCGTACCGTCCGTGGCGCTGGCCTGCGGGTATGGGGATGCCTCGGCGTTTCGGCGGGTGTTCTTGCGGTATGTGGGGATGGCGCCTGCTGCCTATCGGGAAAGGCATGCGTTGAGGGCGCCGAGGAGGCGGTGGAGGGTGGGGGCTGCCTGATTGTTTTTGCCCCTGCCGGGTCAAAAAACAGACCCGAGAACAAGAAAGACTCAGTCCACCGTCACCTTCGCCTCCCGAATCACCCTCCCCCACTTCTCCGTCTCGGCAGCAATGAACCGATCGCACTCCTCAGGCGTGGACCCCTCCGCAAACGTCCCCATCACCTGCTCCAGCCGCTGCGACACCTCGGCACTGCGGATGATGCGCGACACCTCGGCGGACATGCGCTGCACGATCTCGCGCGGCACGCCGGCCGGCGCGATCATGGCCGCCCAGGTGCTGCCCAGCAGGCCGTCGTAGCCCTGCTCCACGAAGGTGGGCACGTCGGGCAGCGCGGCCAGGCGCTTGTCGCTGGCCACGCCGATGAGGCGGATGCGGCCGGCCTTGGCGGGCTGGATGAGGTTGGGCGGCGGGTCCAGGAACAGCGGGATCTGGCCGCCCATGAGGTCGGCCAGCGCGGGCGCGGCGCCCTTGTAGGGCACGTGGACCATGTCCGTCCTGGTGAGCAGCTTCATCAGCTCGGTGGTCAGGTGGGCGCTGGAGCCGCTGCCCGAGGAGCCGAAGCCCACCTTGCCGGGATTGGCCTTGGCATAGGCGATCAGCTCGGGCGTGGTCTTGAAGGGCGCGTTCATGGCCACGGCAGCGACCAGGGGCGAGACGCCCATCAGCGAGACGCCGACCAGGTCCTTCTTCGGGTTGTAGGGCAGCTTGGGATAGAGCGTGGTGTTGGCCGCATAGGCCGCGATGACCACGCCGAAGGTGTGCCCGTCCGGCGCGGCCTTGGCGATCTGGTCCACGCCGATGATGCTGTTGGCGCCGGGCTTGTTCTCCACGATGACGGGCTGGCCCAGGGCCTTTTGCAGGCCGACCTGCAGCAGGCGCGCCATCTGGTCGGTGAAGCCGCCTGCCGTGTACGGAACGATGATGCGGATGGGCTTGGAGGGCCAGGGGCTCTGGGCCCAGGCCGAGGGGGCCAGCACGGTGGTGGCTGCTGCAGCGGCGGCAGCGGTAGATTGCAAAAAGCCGCGGCGGGAAGTCGAAGGCATGGTGTCTCTGGATTCTTCTAAGTTGAAAAATGGCCCCCACGCTACCCTTGCTGCGCAAGGTCCGCTGCCCCCCAAGGGGGCCGCTTTTCATCTTGGGGCGGCCCGGCGATGAAAAAACGCCACGCAACAGCGCAGCGTCGGATGGAAAACAAGGCTCAATACCCCCGCGCCACATCCACAAGGTTGAGCAGCGGCTCGCCCGCGCGCAGGCGGCGCAGGTTCTCCAGGCACTGGCGCGCCACGGTGTCGGCCGAGGCCTGGGCCGCGATGTGCGGCGTGACAAAGGCCTTGGGATGGCCCCAGACCTTGTTGCCGGGCTGGGGCGGTTCGTCGCGCAGCACGTCCAGCGCGGCGCCGGCCAGGTGGCCTTCGTCGAGCAGGGCCAGCAGGTCGTCTTCCACCACCTGCTCGCCGCGCCCCACGTTGATGAAGTAGGCACCGCGCGGCAGCAGGGACAGGGTTCGGCGGTCCAGCAGGTCGCGAGTCTCGGGCGTGAGCGGCAAGGCGCAGACCAGGATGTCGCTGGTGGACAGCAGTTGCTTCAGACCTTCGGCACCGCTGTGCGTGGCCAGGCCTGCAATGCTCTTGGCGCTGCGGCTCCAGCCGGCGACGGGGTAGCCGATGGCCTGCATGGCGCCGGCCACGAAGCGGCCGACCTCGCCCAGGCCCAGGATGCCCACGCGGCAGTCTGCGCTGGCGCGCACGGGGCGGCGCAGCCAGTCGCCGGCCTGCTGCTGGCGCGCGAACAGGTCCAGCTCGCGCGTGTGGCGCAGCGCGGTGCCGACCACGTACTGTGCGATCTCCACATGCTGCTGCGGATCGACCGTGCGCGCCACGGGCAGGCCGGCCGGCAGGTCGGGCACGGCCAGCAGCTTGTCCACGCCCGCGCTGGGCGCGCACAGCAGCTTCAGGCCCGGATAGGCCGGCAGCACGCCCGGCTTGAGGCTCCAGGCGAGCATGGCCTCGACCGCGTCGGCCGGCGCCTCCTCGCGGTGGCCCCAGACCTGCACGCCGGGCGCCAGCGCGCGCAGCGAGTCGACGATGGGCGCGCCCATGCTCGGGTGGATATTGACCAGAATTCCCATGGTTTCCTTCAGTCCTTGTAAGAAGGGTCTATGCGGTCCAGGCGGCGCAGCAGGCCGGGCCAGGCCAGGCCTGCGCCCTTGCCCTTGGTGACCTGGCGCGACTGGTTGACCGCGTCGGCAATGATGTCCTGCGGGATGCGCGTGAGCTCGCCGCCGCCCGACTGCGCCAGGATCTGGATGCGGCAGGCCGACTCCAGCGTGTACATGGCCAGCACGGCCTCGGCCACGTTGCGGCCGCAGGTCAGCAGGCCGTGGTTGCGCAGGATGAGGAAGTTGCTGGCGCCCAGGTCATCGACCAGGCGAGGCTTCTCGTCGTCGCGCAGGGCCACGCCTTCGTAGTCGTGGTAGGCCAGGCGCGCCAGCGGGAAGATGGACTGCTGGGAGATGGGCAGCAGCCCCTCCTTCTGCGCCGAGACGGCCACGCCATAGCGCGTGTGCGTGTGCAGCACGCACTGCACCTCGGGGCGGCCGTCGTGGATGGCGCTGTGGATGACGAAGCCGGCCGGGTTGACGTCGTACTCGGTCTCCATCAGCGGCCGGCCTTCGTGATCGACCTTGACCAGGCTGGACGCGGTGATCTCGTCGAACAGCATGCCGTAGGGGTTGATCAGGAACTGGTCGGGCTGGCCCGGCACGCGCGCCGAGATGTGGGTGAAGATCAGGTCGTCCCAGCCGAAGTGGGCGACCAGCCGGTAGGCGGCGGCCAGCTCGATGCGGGTCTGCCATTCCTCGGCCGTCACCTGGCGGCGGACCTCGGACATCGTGGTGTCGTTGCTCATGGGGTGTACCTCTTGGTGGACATCGTGGTGGACATCGTTTGGAGAAAGCATCCGCCGGTTCAGCGCCCCGTCGCGTACTGGTCGCGCAGCTCGCGCTTGAGCACCTTGCCGATGGCGCTGCGCGGCAGCTCGGCAATGAAGCGCAGGTCCGCCAGGCGCTGGGTCTTGCCGGCCCGCTGGTTGTACCAGCCCATGATGTCCTCGGGCAGGGCCGGCTGCCCCGCGCGCGACACCACGTAGGCCACGGGCGTCTCGCCCCATTGCTCGGAAGGCACGCCGACCACGGCCACGTCGTCCACGGCCGGGTGGGCGCGCAGCTGGGTTTCCAGGTCGCTGGGGTAGATGTTGAAGCCGCCGCTGATGATCATGTCCTTGCGGCGGTCGAACAGGGTGAGGAATCCATCGGCATCGAAGCGGCCCACGTCGCCCGTGCGGATGAAGCGCTTGCCCGTGGGGTCGAACCATTCGGCTTCGCGCGTCTTGGCGGGCTGGCCGTGGTAGCCGGTCATCATGCTGGCAGAGTGGCCCACGACCTCGCCATCCTCGCCGGGGGCGACCTCGCGGCCGTCCTCGTCGATGAGGCGGATGTCATGGCCCTCGGCGGGCCTGCCCACGGTGTGCAGCTTGTCCGGGTGCAGATGGGCTTCGAGGATGCAGGTGCCGCCGCCTTCGGTCATGCCGTAGAACTCGGTCAGGCTGCCGGGCCAGCGCGCCACCACGTCGGCCTTGAGCTCGGCCCGGAACGGCGCGCTGGTGCAGAACTTGGCGCGGAAGCTGGACAGGTCATGCTCGCCGAACTGCGGCAGCGCCATGATGCGCTGGTACTGCACGGGCACCAGCATGGTGTGGGTGACGCGGTGCTGCTGGGCCAGCTGCAGGTAGCGGGCCGCGTCGAACTTGGGCATCAGTACCACGCAGCCGCCGCTGCCCAGCGTGGGGAAGAACACCACCAGCGTGGTGTTGGAGTACAGCGGCGTGGCCAGCAGCGTCGTGCCCTCGGGGCCATAGCCGTAGACGCTGCCCCGGTTGATGTGGGCCCAGCGCATGCCGTGCGACTGCACGATGCCCTTGGGGGTGCCCGTGGTGCCCGAGGAATAGATGATGTTGAACGGCGCGGCCGGCTCCACGCTCACGGGCGCGGGCTGCGCGCCTTCGGGCGCCAGCCAGTCGTCAAAGGCCCGGCCGGGCGCGGCGCCGTCCAGCGAGATGCATTGCAGGGCGCCGTCGGCAGGCACCAGGTCCTGGGCCGCCTTGTCGAGGAACAGGTGGCGCGCCTGGGCATCGCGCAGCATGGAGGCCAGGCTGTCGGCCGTGGAGGACGGCGCCAGCGGCGCAACCACCACGCCCGCGCGCAGGGCGCCCAGGAACAGCGCGGCATAGCGCACCGAGTTCAACGCGCAGATGGCAATCGCCTGGCCAGGCTGCACGCCGTCGCGCTGCAGCGCGGCGGCCACGCGGTCCATGAGGGCGTCGAGCTGCGCGTAGCTCAGCGTCTGCTGGTCGTCGCGCAGCGCGGCATGGGCAGGCTGCTGGCGCGCGTGGCTGCGGATCAGCTCGGCCAGCGTGGTGAAGGGCGCATCGGGCGAAGGCAGGGTAACAGTCATGAGGGGCTCCGTTCCAGGAATTCACGAATCTCAAGCGGACTGCGCCCGCCAGCCCCCTGGCCCTGCGGGCGCGTTGGAGGACAGGCCTACTTGGCGGCCAGGCCCAGGCGGTCGATCAGGACCTTGTCCTTGGCATACGCCTCGCGCACCCACTGCGCATAGTCGGCGCCGGAGCGGTACCAGGCGTCCTGGTTCAGCTGCTTGAGCACCTCGATGTGGCGCGGGTCATCCATGGCTTTCTTGAAGGCGTCGTGCAGCTTGCGCACCACGGCCGGGTCCATGCCCTTGGGGCCGGCCAGTCCGTAGGGCGAGGTGGAGACCACGCCATAGCCCAGCTCCTTGGCCGTGGGCACGTCGGGCCAGCGCTGGGTGCGCTTTTCGCCGAAGGTCATGAGCAGGCGCATCTGGCCGCCATCCACATAGGTGTCCCAGCCCGAGGCATCGCTTTGCGCGGCCACGTGGCCGCCCAGCAGGGCCTGCTGCAGGTCGGCGTTGCCCTTGAAGGGCACGTGGTTGAGCGTGACCTTGGCGTTCTCGGCCAGCTCCTCCATCAGCAGGTGGGGCGAGGAGCCTATGCCGGTGGAGCCGTACTCGATCTTGCCGGGGCTCTTGCGCGCGGCGGCAATGTATTCGTTGAAGCTCTTGTAGGGCGAGTCCGAGCGCACCGTGAAGCCGAAGGTGTAGCCCGAGACGCCGATGATGTAGGTGAAGTCCGTGACCGGGTTCCAGGCCGTCTTCTGCATGTGCGCCATGCGCAGCATGGACATGGGGAACTGGGTGATGGTGTAGCCATCGGGCTTGGCCGTGCGGGACATGTTGCCCGGGCCCAGCGTGCCGCCCGCGCCGGGCTTGTTCTCCACGATGATGGCCTGACCCAGCTGCTTGCCCGCGATGTCGGCCAGGGTGCGCATGTGGCGGTCGGTGGAGCCGCCTGCGGGGAAGGGCACGATCAGCGTGATCGGGCGCGTGGGAAAGTCGCTGGCCTGGGCCCATGCCGGCGCGCTGGCGCCCGTGGTGGCCACAAAGACAACAGCCGCAAGCGCAAGGCTGCGGCGGCCAATGGAAATCTGCATATCTGTCTCCTGCATCTCTGAACCAGATGGGGCCGGGGCACATGCTTTGTGTGCCGCTCTGGCCAGGGCCCGGATGCTTCACCCGGGCCCGTTGGCACCGCCTCCCGGTGCGGTGCCTTGCGTTCTTACAGCGACTGCACCAGCTCGGGCACGGCCTGGAACAGGTCGGCCTCCAGGCCGTAGTCGGCCACCGAGAAGATCGGTGCCTCGGGGTCCTTGTTGATCGCCACGATCACCTTGGAGTCCTTCATGCCGGCCAAGTGCTGGATGGCGCCGGAAATACCGGCCGCAATGTACAGCTGGGGCGCCACGATCTTGCCGGTCTGGCCGACCTGCAGGTCATTGGGCGCATAGCCTGCGTCCACCGCTGCGCGGCTGGCGCCGATGGCGGCGCCCAGCTTGTCGGCCAGCGGGGTCATGACCTCGTTGAACTTCTCGCTGCTGCCCAGCGCGCGGCCGCCGGAGACGATGATCTTGGCGGCCGTCAGCTCGGGGCGGTCGCTCTTGGTCACTTCACGGCCCACGAAGCTGCTCTTGCCGCTGTCGCCAGCGGCCGCCAGCTGCTCCACCTGGGCGCTGCCGCCCGTGGTGGCCGCTGCGTCAAAGCCCGTGCCGCGCACGGTGATGACCTTGATCTTGTCGCCGCTTTGCACCGTGGCAATGGCGTTGCCTGCGTAGATGGGGCGCTCGAAGGTGTCGGCGCTGTCCACCTTGGTGATGTCGCTGATCTGGGCCACGTCCAGCTTGGCGGCCACGCGCGGCGCGGCGTTCTTGCCGCTGGCGGTGGCGGGGAACAGGATGTGGCTGTAGTTCGAAGCAATCGCCAGCACTTGCGCCGCGATGTTCTCGGCCAGGCCGTCCTTCAGGCTGGCGCCGTCGGCGTGGATGACCTTGGCAACGCCGGCGATCTGGGCCGCGGCCTGCGCGGCGGCGCCAGCATTCTCGCCCGCCACCAGCACATGCACGTCGCCGCCGCAGGCCAGGGCCGCAGTGACGGTGTTGAGCGTGGCGCTCTTGATGGAAGCGTTGTCGTGTTCTGCAATAACGAGGGATGTCATGTCTGCGAATTCCTTTAGATGACCTTGGCTTCGTTCTTGAGCTTGCTGACCAGGGTCGCCACATCGGGCACCTTCACGCCAGCGCCGCGCTTGGCGGGCTCGGCCACCTTGAGCGTCTTCAGGCGCGGGGCGACATCGACGCCCAGCTCTTCAGGCTTGACCGTGTCCAGCTGCTTTTTCTTGGCCTTCATGATGTTGGGCAGCGTGACGTAGCGCGGCTCGTTCAGGCGCAGGTCGGTGGTGATGACGGCCGGCAGGCTCAGGGCCAGGGTTTCCAGGCCGCCGTCCACTTCACGCGTGACATTCACCTTGTCGCCAGCGACTTCGACCTTGGAGGCGAAGGTGGCTTGCGGCAGGTCGGCCAGGGCCGCCAGCATCTGGCCGGTCTGGTTGGCATCGTCGTCGATGGCCTGCTTGCCCAGGATGATCAGGCCGGGCTGCTCCTTGTCCACCAGGGCCTTGAGCAGCTTGGCGACGGCCAGGGGCTGCAGCTCCTCGGTGGTCTCCACCAGGATGCCGCGGTCGGCACCGATGGCCATGGCCGTGCGCAGGGTTTCCTGGCACTGGGCCACGCCGCAGGAGACGGCGATGACTTCGGTGGCCACGCCCTTTTCCTTGAGGCGAACGGCTTCTTCGACGGCGATTTCGTCAAAGGGGTTCATGCTCATCTTGACGTTGGCGATGTCCACGCCCGTGCCGTCCGACTTCACGCGGACCTTCACGTTGTAGTCCACGACACGTTTGACGGGTACAAGGATTTTCATGAGAAAGCTCTTTCCTGGTTTTTGAAGTACGACCTACGCAAGAAGGAACAAGGCAAGCGGCTTGCCATGGGGCGCAGCACGTTGTCGCATCCTGTTTGCGCAAGTCCTGTGAAGATGGGCGGTCAGCGGGCCAGGCCGGCCAACCGCTCGTTGATCAGTGCATGGGCCTGGTCCATGATGCCGGAGATCAGCTGCTGGACCGTGGGCACGTCGTTGATCAGGCCGGCCACCATGCCACAGGACCAGACGCCTGCGTCCATGTCGCCGTCATGCATGATGCGCGGATAGACGCCGGCCACCTCGGGCGCGATGTCGGCGAAGGTGATGGCCGCGCCCAGCTCGCGCTCCTTTTGCAGCAGGCGCTCGGTGGCCGGGTTGGTCAGCACGCGCTCGGTGTTGCGCAGCGGGCGCATGACCAGGCGCGTGTCCAGCTCGCTGGCCGCGACGATGGCCTGCTTGACGTTGTCGTGCACGGGCGCTTCCTGGGTGGCGATGAAGCGCGTGCCCATGTTGATGCCCTCGGCGCCCAGCGCCAGCGCAGCCACCAGCGAGCGGCCGTCGGCCATGCCGCCCGAGGCGACGAAGGGAATCTTCAGTTCTTCGGCCGCGCGCGGCAGCAGGATGAAATTGGGGATGTCGTCCTCGCCCGGATGGCCGCCGCATTCGAAGCCGTCCACGCTGATGGCGTCGCAGCCGATGGCCTCGGCCTTGAGCGCATGGCGCACCGAGGTGCACTTGTGGATGACCTTGATGCCGGCTTCCTTGAGCGCGGGCAGCCATTTCTGCGGGTTGTTGCCCGCCGTCTCCACGACCTTGACGCCGCCTTCGATGATGGCCTTGACGTAGCCCGGGTAGTCGGGCGGGTTGACCGAGGGCAGGAAGGTCAGGTTGACGCCGAAGGGCTTGTCCGTCATCTCGCGGCAGCGCGCGATCTCGCGCGCCAGCAGCTCGGGCGTGCGCTGGGTCAGGCCCGTGATCAGCCCCAGGCCGCCCGCGTTGGAGACGGCGGCGGCCAGCTCGGCCAGGCCCACATGGTGCATGCCCCCCTGGATGATGGGATGCTCGATGCCAAAGAGTTCGGTGATGCGTGTCTTCATGTCGTTGTCACTCCACTGCAATGCCCTTGTCGCGGATCAGCTGGCCCCAGCGCGTGTAGTCCTGCTGGATGCGCTGGCCCAGCTGGGCGGGGTTCTGGTAGGCGGCGATGGCGCCTGCGTTGAGCAGCTTTTCCTGGATGTCCTTGTCGGCCAGGATCTGCTGCACTTCGCTGGCGATGCGGTCGACCACGGCCTTGGGGCTACCCTTGGGCGCCAGCAGGCCGCCCCAGGAGACGGCGTCGTAGCCCTTGATGCCCTGCTCGGCAATGGTCTTGGTGTCGGGCAGCATGGCCACGCGCTGGGGCGATCCCACGGCGATGGCGCGCAGCTTGCCGGCCTGGATGTGGGGCAGCGCGGCCACGAGGTCGGCATACATGATGGGCACCTGGCCGCCGATGGTGTCGGTGATGGCGGGCACGCCGCCCTTGTAGGGCACGTGCTGCATGTCGAAGCCGGCCATCTGCTTGAGCAGCTCCATGCTCAGGTGGCCGAAGCTGCCGGCGCCCGAGCTGGTGTAGTTGAGCGCGACCTTCTGCGCCTTGGCGTGGGCGATCAGGCTCTTGAGGTCGGTGACGTCGGGCAGCAGCGTGGGGTTGACCACGATGACGATGGGCAGGTCATAGACCGTGGCCACGGGCGTGAAGTCCTTGACGGTGTCGTAGCCGGCCTTCTTGTACAGGTGCGGCGCCAGCAGCGTGGGCGTGGCCAGCATCATCAGCGTGTAGCCGTCGGCCGGGCTCTTGGCGACCTGCACGGCCGCGATGGAGCCGGAGGCGCCAGGGCGGTTTTCCACCACCACGGTCTGCTTGAGGCGCTCGCCCAGCTTCTGGCCCACGATGCGCGATGCCGTGTCGGTGGGGCCGCCCGCCGGGAAGGGAACGACCAGCCGCAGCATCTTGCTGGGCCAGCCGGTCTCGGCCAGGGCGCCGCCGGCCAGGCCGGCCAGCAGCGGGGCTGCGGCCAGGGCCAGAACGCTGCGCCGCGTGGGGCGTGCCGGGGATGCGGGATTGCGCGTGTACATGAAGTCTCCTCTCAAAGCTGTCTCAGCAGTCGTCGGTGGCGGCCCGCTGCCGCGGGCCGGAAAAATCAATCAAGCTTTGCGCCAGCTTCCTCCACCAGCGCCTTCCAGATGGGCATGTCGCGCTGGTAGTTCTCGCGGAAGGCCTGCGGGCTGTTCATCAGCGGCATGAAGCCTGCGCCCACGGTGCGCTCCAGCACCTTGGGGTCCTTGGCGATTTCGCGCAGGTGGCCGTAGAGCTGGTCCACGATCTCCTTGGGCACGCCGGCCGGCGCGCCCATGGCCACCCAGCCGTAGATGGCGTAGGCGTCGTCGGTGACGCCCTGTTCATGGATGGTGGGCAGCTTGGGCAGGATTTCCATGCGCTCCTTGCCGGTGACGCCGATGGCCTTGAGCTTGCCCGAGTCGATGAAGGGCTTGGTGTTGAGCGCGCTGGAAAAGCACATCTGCAGCTGGCCGCCGATCAGCTCCTGGATCATGGGCGCCTCGCCCTTGTAGGCGGCGTGGGTCATGTCGGCGTCCATGGTCTTGCTCATGTAGGCACCGGCCAGGTGGGCATACGAGCCCACGCCCCAGGAGCCGTACGAGAGCTTGCCCTTGTTGGCCTTCACGTAGGCCAGCAGTTCCTTCATGTTGTTGGCCGGCACCGAGGGATGGACCACCAGGGTGACGGGCGCCGCCGCGATCTGGGTGACCAGGGCGATGTCCTTTTGCGGGTTGTAGGGCAGCTTGGTGTAGAGGAACTGGTTGATCAGCATGGAGGTGCTGAGCGAGACCAGCAGGGTGTGGCCGTCGGCGGGCGCCTTGACCACGGCGTCCGTGCCCAGGATGCCGGCCGCGCCCGCGCGGTTGTCGATGACCACGGGCTGGCCCACGCGCCTGGCCAGGGCCTCGCCGATGGTGCGCGCAATGATGTCGGTGGCGCCGCCCGCGTTGAAGGGCACGACCACGCGGATGGGCTTGGTGGGCCACGCTGCCGGCTTGCCGGCCTGTGCGAGGGCGCTGGTGGCGCCCGTGGCCAGCAGGCTGGTGCCGCCGATGGCGGCCAGCCCTTGAAGAATGTCGCGGCGTGTGACTTGGTTGCTCATGGCTTTGTCTCCTGGGTGTTGCTGTCTATGGGTGCCGTCTTGGTGCGGCATGCAAACCTGGCGGGTCGGGAGCCGGGCATCAATGGCCCCCGTGGAATCAGTCGCGTGATCGGTCCTCTTATCCCTGTTGCGCGGGGGTCTCGGGCAGGGTCAGCACGCCCTTGGACTGCAGCTGCTGCAGCTGCTCGTCGCTCATGCTCAGCAGCCGGTGCAGCACCTCGCGCGTGCCCTCGCCCAGCGTGGGCGGTGCATGGCGTATGGGCAGGCGCTGGCCGTCCAGGCGGTAGGGCGGCGCGAACACGGGCGTGGTGCCGACCACGGGGTGGGGCATGTCACGCAGCAGGCCGCCACGGCGCGTGCGCTCGCTGGTCAGGGCCTCGTGCAGGCCGGCCACGCGGCCGCAGGGGATGCCGGCGGCCGTCAGGCGCTCCAGCAGCAGATCGCGCGGGAAGGAGCGGATCAGTTCCTTGAGCATGGGGCCCAGCTCCAGGCGGTTCTTGGCGCGGTTGACGTTGGTGGAGAAACGCTCGTCCTCGACGATGTCGGGGCGCATCACCACCTGGCGGCAGAACTTGTCGAACTGGGCGTTGTTGCCCACGGCGATGATCAGCGGGCCGTCGGCCGCCTCGTACATGCCGTAGGGAACGATGGAGGGGTGGGCATTGCCGTAGCGCTCGGGGTCATGGCCCAGCTGCATGGCGTCCAGGCCGTAGTAGCCGGTGATCATGATGCCGCTGTCGTACAGCGCCATCTCGATGAGGCGGCCCTTGCCCGTGCGCTCGCGGCGGAACAGCGCGGCCAGGATGGCCTGGGCCGCGTACATGCCGGTCATGAGATCGACCACGGCCACGCCGAACTTGAGCGGCGGCGTGCCGGCCTCGCCGTTGAGCGCCATGAGGCCGGCCTCGCCCTGGATGACCAGGTCGTAGCCGGGGCGCTTGGCCTCGGGGCCGCTGCTGTCATAGCCGGCCACGGCGCAGTAGATGATGCCGGGCTTGATGGCCTTGAGCTGTTCGTAGCCCAGGCCCAGCTTCTCGGCGCCGCCGGTCTTGAAGTTGTGGATGACCACGTCGAACTGGGGCAGCAGGTCGTGGACGATCTTCACGCCCTCGGGGGTCTGCAGGTCCAGCGTGATGGACCGCTTGTTGCGGTTCATGCTGTTGTAGTAGGTGGTCTCGGTCTTGCCGATGCGCAGGCCCCAGTCGCGCGTGTCGTCGCCGCGGCCCGGGTGCTCGACCTTGACCACTTCGGCGCCGAAGTCGGCCAGCACCATGCCGCACAGCGGCCCCGCGAACACGCGCGAGAGGTCGAGCACGCGCACACCCTCCAGCGGGAAGTCGATGTCGCCCGATTTTTCCTTGCTTGCCATCTTGTCTCCTTGAGATTCCTCTATTCAACAACGTCCATACGGCTCATAACCCTTGCAACTGGCGTGGCCCAAACCCGGGGCGCCTAGCAAGGGCCGCCCCGCAGCGAGGGCGCCGTCCCCCTCCCGCGTAGCGAGAGAGGGGGAAGCGGCGCAGCCGCTCAGGGGGTGCTTCATTTCAGCCGCGCAGCTTGGTGAAGTCGGCAGCGCGCTTTTCGAGGAAGGCGCCAATGCCTTCGCGCGATTCCTCGCTCTCCTGCGAGCGCACCATGTACTGCGCCTCCAGCTCCAGCTGCTCTTCCAGCGTGTTGCGCGGCGCCTGGCGGCACAGGTCCTTGATCAGGGCCATGGCCTGGTCGGGGCCGGTGGCCACCTGGGCGGCCAGCGCCACGGCGTCGGCCTGGGCCTGGCCCGGTTCGGACAGGCGGTTGACGGGGCCCAGGGCATGCAGGCGCTCGCCGCTGATGCGCTCGCCGGTCAGGCACAGCTCGGTCAGCACCTGGCGCGAGACGAACTCGGCCAGGAAGGCGGTGGCGCCGCCATCGGGCGTGAGGCCGACCTTGACGTAGGCGACCGAGAACACGGCGTTCTTCGCCGCCACCAGCATGTCGCAGGCCAGGGCCAGCGACAGGCCCGCGCCGGCCGCCGCGCCTTCGACGGCGGCGATCACGGGCTTGGGAAAGTCGCGCACGCTGCGGATCAGGTCATGCAGGCCTTCGAGCTTGGCGCGTCGCTCCTGCACCGGCAGCTCGCGGCGCTTGGCCAGCTGGCGCAGGTCGCCGCCCGCGCAGAAGTGGCCGCCCTCGCCCGTGAGCACCACGGCGCCCACGGTGGGGTCGGTCGCCGCGCTCTTGAGCGCCGCCGAGACGGCCGCGTAGAACTCGGGCGACAGCGCATTGCGCGCGGCCACGTTGTTGTTGGACAGCACCAGCACGGCGCCTTCGCGGCGGGTCAGCAGGACTTGGTTCGCTTCGGTCATGGCGGCTTTCCTTGGCTCAGTGTTGCGAGCCGAGTGCGATGTAACGCGACAGATGGTGGTCCTCGTCGCCGAACTGGTGGTCGATCATGACCAGGCGCTTGGCGTAGTGGGCCAGGGGCAGCTCCCAGGTCATGCCGATGCCGCCATGCATCTGGATGCTTTCCTCGGCCACCAGGGTGCCGATGCGGCCGATGCTGTACTTGGCGGCCGACAGGGCCTTCTCGCGCGCCACGCGGTCTTCGTCCGCAATGGCGGCGGCCGCGTTGATCACGGCCGAGCGCGCCTGCTCCACTTCCAGCAGCAGGTCGGCCATGCGGTGCTGCAGGGCCTGGAAGCTGCCGATGGGCACGCCGAACTGCTTGCGCGTGCGCAGGTACTCCAGCGTCTGGTCCTTGGCCACGTCCATGGCGCCCACGGCCTCGGCGGTCAGCGCCAGCACGGCGTAGCCGCTGATACGTTCCAGCAGGGACAGGCCCCGGCCTTCTTCGCCCAGCAGGGCGTCTGCGCCGACCTGCACCTTGTCCAGCACCAGCTCGGCCGCGCGGCCGCCCTCGATGCGGTTGTAGCCGCGCTTTTGGATGCCTGCGGCATTGCCGGGGACCAGGAACAGGCTGATGCCGGCCTCGTCGTACTGGCTGCCCGAGGTGCGGGCCGAGACCAGCAGCAGGTCGGCCTTCTCGCCGAAGGCGACCACGCCCTTGGCGCCGTTCAGCACCCAGCCGTCGCTGCTGCGCACGGCCGTGGTGGCGACGTTGTTGAGCTCGTAGTGGCTGCCGGGCTCGTCATGGGCCAGGGCCGCGATGGACGTGCCGCCGATGATGGCTGCCAGCTGTTCCTTTTGCGCATCGCTGCCGGCCGCGATCAGGGCCTGGCCCACGACCAGGGCGCCCAGCAGCGGCTCGGCCACCAGGCCGCGGCCCAGGCATTCGAAGACCACGCTGATGTCGAAGCCCTGGCCGCCGAAGCCGCCAGCGTCTTCCGGGAACAGCGCGCCGATGGCGCCGATGTCCGCGAACTGCCCGTACAGCAGCGGGCTGTGGCCTTCCTCGCCATAGGCGACGTGGTTGCGCGCCTCGATGGCGTACTGCTCGGAGACGAAGCGGTTGAGGCTGTCCGCCAGCATGCGGCGGTCTTCGGTGTGTTCGAAGTTCATGTTCCGTTTTCCTTGCCGGATCAGAGGCCGAGGATCATCTTGGAGATGATGTTCTTCTGGATTTCGTTGGAGCCGCCGAAGATCGACAGCTTGCGGTAGTTGAAGTACGCGGCGGCGGCCGTGGCGGCAGCCGCGTCGCCGATGGCGGGCTGGTCGTAGCCGGCCTGCAGGGCCTCTTCGATGAAGGGCGCGGCGTAGGGTCCCATGGCGCGGCGCACCAGGGACAGGATTTCCTGGCGGATCTCGGTGCCGCGGATCTTGAGCATGGAGCTTTCGGCGCCCGGCACGCCGCCGCCGGCCACGGCGGCGATCACGCGCAGGTTGGTGGTCTTCATGTTCTCCAGGTCGATCTCGACCTTGGCCAGGCGGGCCGCGAACAGCGGGTCCTGCGTCAGCGGCTTGCCGTTGCGCAGCATGCGGCCGGAGACGGCCTTGAGCTTTTCCAGGCCGGCCACCGAGAAGCCCACGCCCGCGATGTTGGTGCGCTCGTAGGTCAGCAGGTACTTGGCGTAGGTCCAGCCCTTGTTCTCTTCGCCGACCAGGTTCTCCACGGGCACCCTGACGTCGGTGAAGAAGACTTCGTTGACCTCGTGCTCGCCGTCCAGCGTGATGATGGGGCGCACTTCCACGCCGGGCGAGTTCATGTCCACCAGCAGGAAGCTGATGCCCTGCTGCGCCTTGGCCTCGCGGTTGGTGCGCACCAGGCAGAAGATCATGTTGGCGTGCTGGCCCAGCGTGGTCCAGGTCTTCTGGCCGTTGACGATGTAGTGATCGCCATCGCGCACGGCCGACGTCTTGACCGAGGCCAGGTCCGAGCCCGAACCCGGCTCCGAATAGCCCTGGCACCACCAGTCGGCGCCATTGAGGATGCGCGGCAGCCAGTGGGCCTTCTGCGCCTCGTTGCCGTACTTGATCAGGACGGGGCCCAGCATGCTCAGCCCGAAGGGCACGATGCGCGGCGTGCCCGCCAGCGCGCATTCATGCTCGAAGATGAATTTCTGCACCGCGCTCCAGCCCGGGCCGCCGTGCTGCTCGGGCCAGTGGTTGGCCAGCCAGCCGCGCTCGTTGAGGATGGCGTGCCAGCGCTCCATGTCCTGCTTGGTCAGCTGCAGGCCGTTCTTGACCTTGTGCGACAGGTCCTCGGGCAGCTTGTCCTTGAGGAAGCCGCGAACCTCGTCGCGGAAGGCCAGTTCTTCAGTCGTAAATTGCAAATCCATTGCTATTCCCCAGTAATCCGTGGCGTTGTAAGCCGTTTGCAGCCCTGAAATTGGCGTGCCCTAAGCGAGGGACGCCGAGCAAGGGCCGCCCCGCAGCAAGGGCGTCGTTCCCCTCCCGCGAAGCGAGAGAGGGGGAAGCGGCGCCAGCCGCTCAGGGGGTGCTTATTCAATAAATTTCGAACAGGCCTGCGGCGCCCATGCCACCAGCGATGCACATGGTGACCACGCCCCACTTGACTGACGCGTCCCGGGCCTTGCGGCGCCGGCCTTCCAGCAGGATGTGGCCCGCCAGGCGCGCACCCGTCATGCCGAAGGGATGGCCGATGGAGATGGCGCCGCCGTTGACGTTCAGGCGCTCGTTGGGAATGCCCAGCTTGCGCTGGCAGTACAGGGCCTGTGAGGCGAAGGCCTCGTTGAGTTCCCACAGGTCGATGTCCTCGACCTTGAGGCCGTGGCGCGCCAGCAGCTTGGGGACCGCGAAGACGGGGCCGATGCCCATTTCGTCAGGCTCGCAGCCGGCCACGGCAAAGCCGCGGAAGGCGCCCAGCGGGGACAGGCCCAGGCGCTCGGCCTGCCTGGCCTCCATCAACACGCAGGCCGACGATCCATCGGACAGCTGCGAGGCATTGCCAGCCGTGATGAACTGGTCCGGGCCCTTGACGGGTTCCAGCTTGGCCAGGCCTTCCAACGTGGTGGAGGCGCGGTTGCAGTTGTCCTTGGTGGCGACCACGTCGCGGTAGGTGATCTCGCCCGTGTCCTTGTTCTTCTCGGCCATGCGCGTGGCGCAGGCAATGATTTCGTCCTTGAACAGGTCGGCGGCCTGGGCG
The DNA here is from genome assembly GCF_050907895.1 of Delftia sp. 11MD. Classification (NCBI taxonomy): domain Bacteria; kingdom Pseudomonadati; phylum Pseudomonadota; class Betaproteobacteria; order Burkholderiales; family Comamonadaceae; genus Delftia; species Delftia sp. 11MD. The sequence continues at coordinate 5,699,897 of NZ_CP194333.1, forward strand.
GCGGCCGTGCGCTGCTGGCTTTGCAGCGAGAAGGCGTCCTGGTCCTCGCGGCTGATGCCGTAGCGGCGCGCCACGATGTCGGCCGTGTCGATCATGGCCATGTACAGCGCGGGCTTGTGCTCGACCAGCCAGGGGTCCATGTCGGTGGGCAGGTTGTTGCCGGGACGGATGCCCGAGATGGTCTCGATGCCGCCGGCCAGCATGGCGTCCACGCCCTCAGCCACGATGCGGCCCGCCGCGATGGCGATGGACTGCAGGCCCGAGGCGCAAAAGCGCGTGATGGTCGTGCCCGCGATGGACAGGGGCAGCTCGGCGCGCAGCACGGTCTGGCGGCCCAGGTTGCGACCCTGGAAGCCGTCGGGGTTGCCGCAGCCCAGGATCAGGTCCTCGATCATGGCCGGGTCGATGCCCGAGCGCTCGACCGCGGCCTTGACCGAGAAGGCCGCCAATTGGGCGGCGGGCGTGACGTTGAACTCGCCGCGGTGCGACTTGGTCAGGGGCGTGCGGGCAGTGGAAACGATGACGGCTTCGCGCATGGTCGGTCCTTGCTTGTCTCTTGGGAATTTCTATTACTTGTTGCCGGCGCGGCCCAGTCGGGGACACCGAGGAAGGGCCTACGCCGGCCGCGCCACCCCACACCGAGGGTGTCGTCCCCCTCCCGCGTAGCGAGAGAGGGGGAAGCCGCGCAGCGGCTCAGGGGGTGATCAGTTACGCTGCCTTGTTCAGGCTTTCGAAATCGCGGCCTTCTGCCACGAGCTTTTCGAGCAGGGGAGCGGGCTTCCAGAACAGCGCGTCTTCCTTGGCGAATTCGCGGATGTCGGCCAGCACCTTGTCCAGACCTTGCATGTCGGCCCACTTCATGGGGCCGCCACGAAAGCGCGGGAAGCCGTAGCCGGACAGGAAGGTCACGTCCACATCCAGCGGGCGCAGGGCAATGCCCTCCTCCACCACCTTGGCGCCTTCGTTGACCATGGCGGCCATGTAGCGGCGCATGATTTCCTCAGGGGTGAACTTGCGCGGCGTCACGCCCTTCTTGGCGCGCTCGGCATCGACGATGGCCAGCACTTCGGGGTCGGGCTGGCCGACGCGCGCGCCCTGCGGGTAGAGGTAGAAGCCACGGCCCGTCTTCTGGCCGAACCAGCCGCGCTCGCAGACGCGGTCGGCCACTTCGACGTAGCGGGCCTTGGGATCGCGCGTGGCAGCGCGCCGCTTGCGCGTGGCCCAGCCGATGTCGCCGCCGGCCAGGTCGGTGACCTGGAACGGGCCCATCGGGTAGCCGAAGCCGCGCACGGCCTCGTCGATCTCGTAGGGGCTGGCGCCGTCTTCCATGATGTAGTCGGCAGCCTGCTTGTAGACGGCCAGGATGCGGTTGCCGATGAAGCCGTCGCAGACGCCGGCACGCACGGGCACCTTCTTCATGCGCTTGGCCAGCTCGAAGGCCGTGGTCACCACATCGGGCGCCACCTTGGCGGGCACCACGATCTCCAGCAGCTTCATGATGTTGGCGGGGCTGAAGAAGTGCAGGCCGATCACGTCCTGCGGGCGCGAGGTGGCAGCGGCAATGGCGTCGATGTCCAGGTAGGAGGTGTTGGTGGCCAGCACGGCGCCCGGCTTGCAGACGCGGTCCAGTTCCTTGAACACGGCCTTCTTGACCTCGAGGTCCTCGAACACGGCCTCGATCACCAGGTCCACATCCTTGATGTCGTCATAGGAGGTGCTGGGCGTGTAGCGCGCCATGACGGCGGCCTTGGCCTCCTCGGTCATGCGGCCCTTGGCGATCAGGCCGTTGTAGACCTTCTCCACATTGGCCTGGCCGCGCGCGATGGACTCGGCGTCGCGCTCGATCATGGTCACGGTGAGGCCCGCGTCCAGCGCGGACACCGTGATGCCGGCGCCCATGGTGCCGCCGCCGATGACGGCGATCTTGGCAAAGTGGCGCGGCGCGGCAGCCTTGGCCTCGGGAATCTTGGCGGTTTCGCGCTCGGCGAAGAAGGCGTGGATCAGGCCGGCGCGCTGCGGGCTGTTCAGGCACTCCACGAACAGGGCGCGCTCCTTGGCGATGCCTTCGTCGAAGGGCAGCTCCACGGCGGCGCGCACGCATTCCACGATCTTCAGCGGCGAGAACAGGCCACGGCTCTTCTTGGCGGTGTCGGCGGCCAGTGCGTCGAGTTCGGCCAGCGCGGCGGCCTTGTCGGCAATCTCGATGTCACGCGTGCGGCGCGGCGCAGTATTGGTTGCCAGCAGCTCGTTGGCGTAGGCCAGGCCTGCGGCCGTGGCGTCGGTGCCGTCCACCAGCTTGTCCACCAGGCCGGCGGCCAGCGCGGCCTTGGCCGACAGGTGCTTGCCGCTGAGCATGAGGTCGGCGGCCGCCTTCACGCCCATCAGGCGCGGTGCGCGCTGCGTGCCGCCGGCGCCGGGCAGCAGGCCCAGGTTGACTTCGGGCAGGCCGAGCTTGGCAGCCGGCAAAGCCAGGCGGTAGTGGGCCGACATGGCCACTTCCAGGCCGCCGCCCAGGGCCGGGCCATGGATGGCGGCGACCACGATCTTGTCGGAGGCTTCGAGACGATTGAGCACCTCGGGCAGCGAGGGCGGCATGGCGGGCTTGCCGAATTCGCGGATGTCTGCTCCGGCGATGAAGGCCTTGCCCTCACCCACGATGAGCACGGCCTTGACGGCGGCATCCGATTCGGCCTGCTCCACGGCGGCCAGCAGGCCGGCGCGCACGGCCTGGCCCAGGGCATTCACGGGGGGGTTGTTGATGCTGACCACCAGCACGGCGCCGTCAAGGCGGGTCTGGACCACGGAAGCCTGGGCTTGTTCGCTCATCTGCATGTCTCCGAACTTGGGTTTTCCACTCAAAACATCCATTCTTGCTACGACAATGGTTCTTTACAATCCCATGAATGATTGACAGACTGTAAAAACGTATTTGACAACCCCCTGAGCGGCTTACGCCGCTTCCCCCTCTCTACCCGCTTCGCGGGGGAGGGGGACGACACCCTCGGTGCGGGACGGCCCTTCCTCGGTGTCCCTCGCTTTGGGTTGCGCCAGTTTTATGCCCTCTGCTCTTGCGCTCGATCTCGCTGTTTTGCTTGGTGAACTGAATGGATCTGAACTCGCTGACCCTGCTGGTGGAAATCATCGATAGCGGCAATCTGAGCCAGGCGGCGCGCAAGCTGAAGATGACGCGGGCCAATGTGAGCTATCACCTGACGCAGCTCGAAAAATCGGTGGGGGTGCAGCTGGTGCGGCGCACCACGCGGCGCGTGGAGCCGACCGAGGTGGGGATGCGGATGTACGAGCATGGCCGCGCGATCCAGAACGAGATGATGTCGGCGCGCGAGACGATCACGTCGCTGGGCCAGGGGATGGCAGGGCGCGTGGGGCTGAGCGTGCCCAGCGGCTATGGACAGATCGTGATGAGCGACTGGCTGATCGAGTTCAAGCGGCTGTATCCGGCCATCGTGCTGGATGTGCTGTTCGAGAACCGGGCCGACCATTTGCGCGACGAGGTGGACATCGCCATCCGCGTGATCCAGGAGCCGCCGCTGTCGGTGATTGCGCGCAGCCTGGGCAATGTGCACTACGTGGCCTGCGCCTCACGCGAGTATGCGCAGCAGCACGGCCTGCCCAGCACGCTGTACGAGCTGCGCAACAGCCCGCTGATCACGGCCGGCGTGATGGGCCGCCAGCTGCGCCTGTCGGCCTACCAGGGAACGGACCGCCAGGAGGTGCTGCTGGCGCCGACCATGATCTCCGAGCACTTCCCCTTCCTGCGCCAGGGCGTTCTGGCGGGCCTGGGCGTGGGCCTGGTGCCCGACTACGTGGTGCAGGACAAGGTGGCCAGCGGCGAGGTGGTGCTGACCCTGCAGGAGTACCGCCTGAGCATCTTCGGCACCCACATGTACCTGCTGTACCTGCCCGACCGCCACCAGACCCGGGCCGTGCGCACCTGCATCGACTTCCTGCTGGCCAAGGCCGGCCAGGGTGGCAGCGCCGACGCCGCCGCCACCTGACTCAGCGGCGATACCAGCCGCCGGGACGCTGGTACCAGCCGTGCGGCCCATGGTCCCAGCGGTGCGGGCGCCAGGCATAGCCGGGATGCGGCGGCGCCGCCCAATAACCAGGACGCCAGGCATAACGGCCGCCACCCCAGCCCCAGGAGCCGCCGATCCAGACATGGACCGGCGAGGGAGCGACCGGAATGACCTCGGTCTGCACCGGCGGCGGCGCCATGGGCGCATAGACCACCTCGCCCGAAGGACCTACGGGATAGGCAGGCGCCACCACGCAGCCGGTCAATGCCACCGCGGCGGCAGCCAGGACCAGGGCCGGAACCAGGCGACGGCCCGGCGTTTGAATGAATACAGGCTTCACGATGCACTCCTGGCCGCGCTTAGTACGGCCATGCAGATACAACGAAAAAGCCCCTGCCGGTTGTTGACAGGGGCTTGTGAAGCCTGGGTAAAGATCAAGTCTGGCTGTACGTGGGGTTGAGACGGGCCCTACATCCAAGGGTTCAAGACGCGCACTCCATGAACTTGGAACGGCTCGAAGTCCTTGATGTTGCGGGTGACCACGCACAAGCCATGCACCTTCGCCGTGGCCGCGATCAGGCTGTCGGCCAGCGGCCGCGGCGCAGGCACGTGGTAGGCCGCGTTTTCCATGGCCACCATCGCATCCACTGGCAGCACACGTCCCTGAAAGGCTGTGAACACGCGTTCCACCAGCCAGCGGCGCAGCACCTGCCCGGCAGCCGGGTCTTGCCGGGCTTTCAACTGCACGCCTTTCTCCAGCTCCATCAGCGTGATCGCGCTGATGAAAAGGGACTCGGCCGCGACCGATTGCGCCCAGGCCACAACGCCATCGTTCGCGCGGCCCGACGATGCCTTGCGCAGTTCGGAAACGATGTTGGAGTCCAACAGATACATCAGGACAGGTCCACTGTGCGCGGCAAATCCTTCGCGCGCTCAATGTCGAAATCGATATCGGCGGCCTCGGGCATGGCCAGCAATTGAAGAATGTTCCGAGTCTGCCCCGACAGTTCACGGAATTTCTCAATGCTCATCAGCACGTGGGCAGGCTGCCCCCGGTCCAGGATGTAGACCACGTCATCACCACTGGCCGCTTTCTTGGCAGCGGAAACATGCTGGTTGAATTCACGGCTGCTGAAGGTCGAAATCTGCATGACGCACCTCCGTCAAAGAAAATGCTTGTACGTTACTACATTCGCAAAAATGGAGTACCGGACAAGCATTTCTGATGGGGCTTCGGGAAGCGGAGCCCAGTCAATGACCGGGCCCCACTGGACAGGCTCCAGCGTGTCGAACCTGATCCTGAATCAGAGGTTCTGCGCGTTTTGCAGCGCGGCAATGCGCTCTTCGATCGGCGGGTGGGTCGAGAACAGCTTGCCGATGCCACCGGCAATGCCCATGGCGGCCACGCTCTTGGGCAGCTCGCCGGGGTGCATGCCGCCCAGGCGGGCCAGGGCGTTCATCATGGGCTGCTTGCGGCCCATGAGCTGGGCGGCACCCGCGTCGGCGCGGAATTCGCGCTGGCGCGAGAACCAGGCCACGATGATGGCGGCCAGGAAGCCCAGCACGATGTCCAGCACGATGGTGGTCACGTAGTAGCCGATGCCGGGGCCCGAGCTGCTTTCGTCGTTCTTGCGCAGGAAGCTGTCCACGGCATAGCCGATGACGCGCGACAGGAAGACCACGAAGGTGTTCATCACGCCCTGGATCAGGGTCATGGTCACCATGTCGCCATTGGCGATGTGGGCGACCTCGTGGCCGATCACGGCCTCCACCTCTTCGCGCGTCATGCCTTCCAGCAGGCCCGTGGACACGGCCACCAGGGCCGAGTTCTTGAAGGCGCCGGTGGCGAAGGCATTGGGCTCGCCCTCGTAGATGCCGACTTCGGGCATGCCGATGCCGGCACGGTCGGCGAAGCCGCGCACGGTGTTGACGATCCAGGCCTCATCGGCGTTGCGCGGCTCGTTGATCACGTGCACGCCCGAGCTCCACTTGGCCAGCGGCTTGGAGATCAGCAGCGAGATGATGGCGCCGCCAAAGCCCATGATGAAGGCGAAGCCCAGCAGGGCCCCGAGGTTCAGGCCATTGGAGGTCAGGAAGCGGTTGACGCCCAGCAGGCTGGCGACGATGCCCAGCACCACCACGACGGCGACGTTGGTCAATAGAAAAAGTGCGATGCGTTTCATCAGTGGGTTCTCCACAAAGTGGGGAAAGGGGGAAGAATCTGGGCCCTGCAGCGTTGAAAAGTGAGGGCCGCACCGGCTGTTTTCAAGCCGGGTCCTGCGCCGTTGTCATTCCTTGTTGTGATGCTTGTACGGAACGGGGCGCCCGGAACACGAGAGAGTCATCATAGAAGGAAAAGTTCTCGTTTTCGCGCCACCAGCCGGGCACGCCCAGCACCGGCAAGGGCGCAAAAGGCTTGCACGCCAGGGTGTCGACCTCCAGCCAGATGCTGCCGGCCAGCCAGGCGTCGATGTCCACCGTGGCGGGGCCTGCCGTGGCGCCTGCACCATCCGTGTGCACGCACAGCACATGGGCCGTGATGGGCTTGCGCGGCTGCACCAGCTTTTCCAGCAGCGCATGGCCTATGGGCAGCAGCCTGGCCTGGCGCCATAGTGCGCGCTGCTCCACGAAGAGCTGGTGCCAGCGCCGGTGGCGCAGCGCCTCGCACAGCGCGGCCGGCGCCAGCAGCAGGGCGCCGTTCTCGTCCAGCACGGTGACGGCATCGCGCAGCGGCCCGCGCTGCGCGCCCACGCCCGCCTGGGCAATGGCGCCGGCCTGCAGGGCATTGCAGCGCTGCTTGAGCGCGGGCCAGCGCAGCCAGATCAGGCCGTTGAAGAAGTCATGCAGGTTGTCGCGCGTGGGGATGCAGCGCGTCTCGAAGATGAATTGCTCGTAGGCCATGCCTTCGGGCAGATCGTGCTGGGGCACAAAGCGCCAGGGCAGCGCCTGTGCGTCGGCCAGTGACTGCAAGGCCTGCCAGACCGGCCGGCCCTGCGCCACCCGCTGGCAGGCCGCCCTGCCCTGCGTTTGCAGCCCTTGCAGCCAGGGCGCATTCCAGTCGATGGGAAACGTCAATTGCCGGACGGCCTGGACTGCGCCTTGGCCAGGCGCTTGTCGCGCACGGCCACGCGCGAGGTGCCTTCGTCGCGCATCTCGAAGGCCTGCGTGGCCGCCAGCAGCTTGGTGAGCGTGGCATAGCCGTAGTTGCGCGCATCGAACGAGGCCTTGTTGCCGATCTGCGCGCCCACGGCGCCCACATGGGCCCAGCCGCTTTCGTCCTGCGTGGCGTTGACGGCGCTGCGCAGCATGTTCAACAGGCGCGTGTCCTGGCGCAGCTCCTGCGAAGGAACGCGCAGGCAGGGGCGCTGCGGCTCGGGAACGGACAAGGAGGCAGGTGCCTGCTCGGCCTGGGCCGGCGCGCGTTCCTTGCCGGCACCGTTGGGCGGCTGGGGCTCGGCGGCGGCCGATGCAGCCACGGGCGGCACCGCCGCCTGGCTTGCCTCATGCGCGGCGTCCTGGCCATTGCCGTTGGCGGGCGCCGCCTCGCCCAGCGCTTCCAGGTACAGGAAGCGCGAGCAGGCATTGACGAAGGGTTGGGGTGTCTGCGCCATGCCGAAGCCGTAGACGGCCGCGCCCTTGGAGCGCAGGTGCATCACCAGCGGGGTGAAGTCGGCGTCGGAGGAGACGATGCCGAAGGCGTCGGGCCGCTCGGTGTAGAGCAGTTCCATGGCGTCCACGGTCATCGCCATGTCGGTGGCGTTCTTGTGCTTGGAGTAGTCGAACTGCTGCATGGGCCGCAGTGCGAAATCCAGCAGCTTGCGCTGCCAGCCGCTGAGCGAATGCTTGGTCCAGTTGCCGTAGGCGCGGCGGATGTCGATGACGCCGAAGGTCGACAGCTCGGTCAGGATCTCGTCGATCATCTCGGCCGGCGCGTTGTCGGCGTCGATCAGCAGGGCGATGCGCGGTTGCGGCTCAGGCATGGCAATCCTCTGGCGGGTGGCAGTCCCGCCAGCTTAAACCAGCTTCCAGGGCAGGGCTTCGCCGGAGCGCAGCGGCTTCAGTTGCGCCTCGCCGAAGGCGAAGCTGTCCGGCGGCGTCCAGCTCTCGCGCACCAGGGTGATCTTGCCGGTGTTGCGCGGCAGGCTGTAGAAGTCCGGGCCGTTGAAGCTGGCGAAGGCTTCGAGCTTGTCCAGCGCGCCGGCATTGTCGAAGGCCTCGGCATACATCTCGATGGCGGCATGGGCGCTGTAGCAGCCCGCGCAGCCCGTGGCGTGTTCCTTGAGATGGGCCGCGTGCGGCGCGCTGTCCGTGCCCAGGAAGAACTTGGGCAGGCCGCTGGTGGCCGCCTCCACCAGTGCCAGGCGGTGCGTCTCGCGCTTGAGCACGGGCAGGCAGTAGTAGTGGGGACGGATGCCGCCCGTAAAGATGGCATTGCGGTTGAACAGCAGATGCTGGGGCGTGATGGTGGCGCCCACGAAGCGGTCGGCCTCGGTCACGTACTGGGCGGCTTCGCGCGTGGTGATGTGCTCGAAGACGATCTTGAGTTCGGGGAAGTCGCGGCGCAGCGGGATCAGGTGCTGGTCGATGAATGCGGCCTCGCGGTCGAACAGGTCGATGTCGCTGCTGGTGACTTCGCCGTGCACCAGCAGCAGCAGGCCTTCGCGCTGCATGGCTTGCAGCGTGGGGTAGATCTTGCGCAGGTCGGTGACGCCGTGGTCGCTGTTGGTGGTGGCGCCAGCCGGGTAGAGCTTGCAGGCCACGACGCCGGCCGCCTTGGCGCGCACGATTTCCTCGGGCGGCAGGTTGTCGGTGAGGTACAGCGTCATCAGCGGCTCGAAGGCCATGCCCTCGGGCACGGCCGAGAGGATGCGCTGCTTGTACTCCAGCGCCTGCTCGGCAGTGGTCACCGGCGGCTTGAGGTTGGGCATGATGATGGCGCGCGCAAACTGCGCGGCCGTATGCGGCACCACGCTGCGCATGGCTTCGCCATCGCGCACGTGCAGGTGCCAGTCATCGGGACGGGTGATCGTGAGGGTGTCGGTGGAGGCGGTCATGGTGCGCTATTGTCCCATTGCCGGGCCGGCTGCGGCCGCGCGCCCCAGGCCGGCAAGATCGACCAGCGTCAGCCGCCCATAGGCGGCCTGCAGCAGGCCGCGCTGCTCCAGCAGGCGCAGCTCCTTGTTGATGGTCTGGCGCGAGACCGACAGCATGGCGGCCAGGTCGCTCTGCGAGATGCGCAGCACCACGCCCTGCCCGTCGGGCGCGGGCTGTCCATGCGTGGGGGCCAGCCGCGCCAGCAGCTCGGCCACGCGGTTGTCGATGTTGCTGAAGGCGTGGCGCTGCTGGACGACGATCAGCTCGTGCATGCGCGCCAGCACCAACAGGCAGATGTCCTTCCACAGCAGCGGATGGGCATCGAGCAGGGCCAGGAAAGACTCGCCGGGGATCTCCACCAGCACGGTGGGCTGGTGCGCGTGGTAGTCGTAGACGAATTGCGTGTGCTCCAGCAGCCGCGCCAGGCCGACGATGTCGCCCGCGCTGTGCATGGACAGCACGAAGCGCGAGCCCGTGGCGTCCACGCCGCCCACTTCCACGCAGCCCGAAGCCACCACCAGCACCTCGCGCCGCTTGGGGTCGGCGGCGCGCACCTGCTGGTGGCGCTCGTAGCGGCCCAGGCGGGACAGCGCCGTCAGCTCATCGAGCACCTCGGGCGGCCAGTTGCGCAGCATGCGGCACAGGCCCAGGGCGCGGCGGATCAGCGCCGAAGGGTCGGCCACGGGAGCAGGCTTGGAGCGCATGGTTCTCTCACGATGTCGAAGGCCCCGGGTTAGTCCGGTGCCCATGTACCGCCATTTGTCAATGGCTTGACAGAGTGCATCCCCTGTCGCTCGGGATAGTAGCAAGCAAGCCACCGGGCAAAGCATCCGGGGCGCTACCAAGGAGACAAGTTCGTGAAGCACAAGCATTGGCTGGCCGCCGGCGGCATGGCGGCCCTGGGAACGTCCGCGTGGGCCCAGGGCAGCGTGGAGATGTTCGGCATCGTCGACGTCCACATCAACAGCGCAAGGTCGGGCGCCACGCGCCTGAGCCGGCTGGAGGACGGGGGCAGCGCGGCATCGCGCATCGGCTTTCGCGGCAGCGAGGACCTGGGCGGCGGCCTGCGTGCCCAGTTCATGCTGGAGGCCGGCGTGGCGCCGGACACGGGCCTGGGCACCATTCCCGGCCCAGGCCTGGCCTTCACGCGCCAGGCCTGGGTGGGGCTGAACAGCGGCTGGGGCGCCGTGGAGATGGGCCGCATGTACACGCCCATGTTCGGCGCGCTGTTCCGGGCCGATCCGCTGGGCATGAACGCGCTGTTTTCCTCGCTGAACCTGGTGTCGGCCACCGATGCCCAGGCCGGCCTGCGGCCGTTTGCGGCGCGGGCCAACAACCTGGTGCGCTACCGCACGCCGGCAGGCCAGCCCTGGCTGGCGGACCTGGCCTATTCCTTCGGCGAAGCGGCTTCGCCGAACAGCAGCAACGGCCGCCTCTACGGCGCCACGCTGGGCTGGAACCAGAAGCCCTGGTTCCTGGCCTACAGCTTCCAGAAGTCCGTGGAAGGCAGCGCCGCCGCACCCGTGGCCGCGCCCGCCACCAGCCAGTACCAGGCGTTGTCGGCCAGCTGGGAAGCCCTGAATGGGCTGCGCCTGACGGGCAACTACGTCATCAACCGCGTGGACCGTGCAGGCACACCCAAGGCGAGGCTGGCCCAGCTGGGCGCCGATTGGAGCGTGGATGCGCGCTCCAAGCTGCTGGTCTCGGTGGCGCGGCGCGAGGTGGGCGGCACGGACCGCGCCCAGAACACCTGGACGCTGGGCTACGACTACGCGCTGAGCAAGCGCACCGTGCTCTACGCGCGCTGGCTGCAGCTGGGCAACGCGGCCAATGCCTCGGCCGCCATTGCCAACGTGCCGGTGGCCGCCCACAGCGGCGACGGCGTGCGGTCCCTGGCGCTGGGCGTGCGCCACAACTTCTGAGGGACATCCATGACCGACAGCCATTGCTTCGACACTTCCCGGCTCGACGCGCTGTTCGCGCCGCGCTCCATCGCCGTGGTCGGCGCCTCGGACCAGGCCAGCAAGATCGGCGGCATTCCGCTGGACTACCTGCTGCGCTTCGGCTACGGCGGCGCGCTGTATGCGGTGAACCCGCGCGCCAGCCGCGTGCAGGGCCTGCCCGCGCACGAGCGGCTGGCCGCCATCGGCGCGCCGGTGGACCTGGCCATCGTCGCCGTGCCGCAGTCGCAGGTGGCCGGCGTGCTGGAGGATGCGGCCGCCGCGCGCGTGCAGTCCATGGTGCTGTTTTCCTCGGGCTATGCCGAGACCGGCTCCGAAGGCACGGCCGCCCAGCAGGCGCTGGCGCGGCGCGCGCAGGAGGCGGGCATACGCCTCATCGGCCCGAACTGCCTGGGCTTCATGCGCCCCGGCCACCAGGTCTACGCCACGTTCTCGCCCGCGCCGGGCGGCGGCCTGGTGCGGCCCGGGCGCATCGGCATGGTCAGCCAGTCGGGCGCCTTCGGGGCCTATGCCTACAGCCTGGCGCGCGAGCGCGGGCTGGGCCTGTCGCTGTGGGCCACCACGGGCAACGAGGCCGATGTGCAGCTGGCCGATGGCTTGGCCTGGCTGGCCCAGGACCCCGAGACCGACGTGATCATGGCCTACATGGAAGGCTGCCGCGACGGCCCCCGGCTGCGCGCGGCCCTGGCCCTGGCGCAGGAGCGTGGCAAGCCCGTGGTCATGTGCAAGGTGGGCACCAGCGCCCTGGGCGCGGCCGCCGCCGCATCGCACACCGCCTCGCTGGCGGGCAACGATGCCGTCTATGACGCGGTGTTCCGCCGCTACGGCGTGCTGCGCGCGCATTCCATCACGGACTTCTTCGCGCTGGCGGCCAGTGCCTCCATCGCGCGGGCTCCCAAGGGGCGGTCCATCGGACTGTTCACGGTCTCGGGCGGCGTGGGCGCCATGATGGCCGACGACGCCAGCGCAGCCGGCCTGGACGTGGCACCGCTGTCCGATGCGGCCCAGCGCCAGCTGCGCGAATGGGTGCCGTTTGCCGCGCCGCGCAACCCCGTGGACATCACGGGCCAGGTCACCAACGACATGACGCTGTTGGAGCGCAGTGCCCGCCTGATGCTGGCCGACCGGCAGTTCGACAGCTGGCTGGGCTTCTTCGCGGCAGGCGGCCTGTCCGACGCCTTCTGGCCCGTGCTGCAAAGCCTGGTGCAGACGCTGCGCACCCACCATCCGGACACCCTGCTGGCCGTCAGCACGCTGTGCCCGCCCGAGCGCCGCGATGCGCTGGAGGCGCTGGGCTGCCTGGTGTTTGCCGACCCGGGCGCGGCCATACGCTGCATTGGCGCGCTGGCCCGCCTGCATGAAACACCGCAGGCTCTGCCCGCGATGGCCGATGCAGGCAGCGCACTGCACCTGCCGGCGGGCACGCTGTCGGAGCAGCGCAGCATGGCCCTGCTGGCCGAGGCCGGCGTGCCCGTGGTGCCGCACCGGCTGGTGCGCACGGCGGCCGAGGCAGCGCAGGCCGCGCAGGAGATGGGCGGACGCATTGCCCTCAAGGTCTGCAGCGATGCCATCGCCCACAAGTCCGACGTGGGCGGCGTGGCACTGAACCTGGCGGATGCGGCCGGCGCCCAGGCCGCCTTCGACCGCATCCTGGCCAATGCGCGCCAGGCCCGGCCCGATGCGCACATCGACGGCGCGCTGGCCGCCCCCATGGTGCAGGGCGGCGTGGAGTGCATCGCCGGCGTGCACCGCGACCCGGTGTTCGGCCCGGTGCTGATGTTCGGGCTGGGCGGCATCCATGCCGAGATCCTGCGCGATGTCTCGCTGCGCCTGCTGCCCATCGCGCGCGACGACGCGCTGGCCATGGTGCGCGAGCTGCGGGCCTTTGCCGTGCTGGACGGCGCGCGCGGCCGCCCCCGCGTGGACCTGGACAGCATTGCCGACACGCTGTGCGCCTTGGCTGGCTTTGCGCAGCGCGCAGGCGCCACGCTGGAAAGCGCCGAGATCAACCCCCTGATCGCCCGCCCGCGCGAGGACGGCGGCTGCGTGGCCGTCGATGCGCTGGTCATCGGCAGGGAGGCTGCATGAAAGCCAATGCCCATTCCATCTCCCACCCGGAGGCCACCATGAACACACCCCTGCTGCGCACCGCCGCGCTGACCTGCCTTGCCCTGGCCTGCAGCGCCGCGCTGGCCCAGGACGGCTATCCCGCCCGGCCCGTGCGCATCGTCGTGCAATACCAGGCCGGCGGCTCCACCGACACCGTGGCGCGCATCCTGGCCGAGGGCCTGGCCAAGCGCCTGGGCCAGCCCGTGGTGGTGGACAACCGCAGCGGCGCGGGCGGCATCATCGGCACCGAGCATGTGGCCAAGAGCGTGCCCGACGGCCACACCCTGCTGCTGACCGTGCCCGGGCCCATCACGGCCAACCTGGTGCTCTACAAGAAGCTGCCCTACGACCCGCGCACCGAGCTGCGCATGGTCTCGGACGTGGTCTCGCCCTCCATGGTGATGGCCGTCAACCCGGCCGTGCCGGCCAGGGACTTCAAGGGCCTGGTCGAGGCCGTGCGCCAGTCGCCGGGCAAGTACGCCATGGGTTCCTGGGGGGCGGGCACGCAGCCGCACCAGGTCCAGGTCTTCATGGACAAGGCCTACGGCCTGCAGTCGCTGCACGTGGCCTACAAGGGCGAGGGGCCCATGTCCATCGACCTGATCAGCGGCGTGATCCAGATGACGCTGGGCTCGGCCGCCACGCTCAAGCCCTTCATCGACGCCGGCAAGCTGCGCGCCCTGGCCGTGGCCGGACCGCGCCGCAGCAAGGCCCTGCCCGATGTGCCCACCTTTGCCGAGCAGGGCTACCGCGAGCCCGTGTATGCCATCACGGGATCGATCTCGCTGATGGCGCCCGCACGCACGCCCGATGCCATCGTCGAACGCCTGGGCCGCGAGGTCGCCGCCGTGATGCGCGAGCCCCAGGTGCGCCAGCGTGTCGAGGCGCTGGGCCTGGAGGCCCAGGGCAACAGCCCGGCCGAGGCCAGCGCCGCCTACGCCGCCTTTTTGCCCGTGGCGCTGGACCTGGCGCGCTCCACGGGCGTGACCCTCGACTGACCCCCCTCCTGCCCTGAAGAAAACAATGGACATGAACCCGACCCCTCCCTCCCTGCCCGAAGTCCGCCGCGCCCTGGCGCGCTCCATCGGCCTGGCCGCCTTTGTCTACGGCTATCCGCTGATAGAGACCTACCGCACCTGCCGCCTGCAGACCGATGCCGGCGCCGCGCGCGCTAACGGTCTGAGTGTGGGCCTGGGCCTGGACATGCGCGGCGACTTCGACACGCTGCACCACAGCCAGCGCCCCTCCACCCATGAGGACCGCGACGTGGTCACGCCCGCCAACGACCTGCTGTACTCGCTGGCCTGGATCCACCTGGCCGACGGCCCGCGCCTGCTGACCGTGCCCTCCAGCGCCGCGCATCCGGGCCGCTATTTCGTGCTGGCCCTGTACGACGCCTATACCGAGAATTTCGAGAACCTGGGACCGCGCAACTGCCCGCCCGAAGGCGAGACCGTGGTCCTGGTCGGGCCGGGCGGCCAGGTGCCGGAGCATCTGGCCGGCCACCGTCTGGTGCACTGCCCCAGCAACCTGGTCTGGCTGATCGGCCGCACCGTGGTGGGCGATGCGCCCGACTGGCCTGCAGCCCGCGCACTGCAGGCCGACATCCGGCTGGAGCCCGCGCCGGGCACGCCGAAAGGAGGCCGCCCGGCCGCCGTCACGAACTGGGTCGGCCCGCCCGTGGACGCCATGGCGGCCGCCTTCGAGAACCAGGAGCCTGCGGCCGAGGTTGCGCCGCGCTTTTTCACCAACCTCTGCCATGCGCTGGCCGAGGCGCCCGGACGCAAGGAGGACCAGGGACTGCTGGCCTGGTTCGGCCAGGCCGGCCTGGTGGCCAGCGCCCACATGGCGTGGGAGCAGCTGGAGGAGCCCTTGCGCGAAGGCCTGACCGAGGGCTTTGCCGACGGCGTGCGCACCGTGGCCGCCATGGGGCGCAACCGCCGTCCCCGGCCCTGGACCATGACGCCGTCCACCGGCCGCTACGGCAGCGAGTACCTGGGCCGCGCACGCACCGCCTACCTGGGCCTGGGCGCGCTGGCCACCAGCGAGGCCATCTACGCCGCCGCCCACCACGACGCAGGCCTGCAGCCGCTGGACGGCAGCCAGCGCTATGTGCTGCGCTTCAATGCCGCCGACATGCCACCGGCCGACGCCTTCTGGTCCGTCACGCTGTACGACGCCGACCGCTTTCTCTACGGCAACGAGATCGGCCGCCACTCCATCGGCGACCGCACGCCGGGCTTGCTGCGCGAGGCCGACGGCAGCCTGCAGATCGACCTGGGCCATGCCCGGCCGGCACAGGGCGCCGCCAACTGGCTGCCCACGCCGCACGGGCGCTTCTACCTCATCCTGCGCATGTACCACCCGCAGGCAGGCGCGCACCAATGGCCTGTTCCGCCCCTGCAGCCCGTGGCCGCATGAGACACGCCATGGACCTGAGCACCCTGGCCGAGGAGGCCGTCATCCACACCTGCCCGCTGTACGAGATGCGCCGCATGCGTGCGGCCACCTCGCCCCGGCGCAATGCGGCCGGCGAGGCCGCGCCCGCACCGCTGCGCTGGTGCAACCAGTTCGTGCATGCGCGCCAGCTGCTGCGCGCCGGCACCAGCCGCGTGGTCACGCCCAACAACGACACGCTCTACACCAACGCCTGGCTGGACCTGGGCGCCGGGCCGCTGGTGATCGACGTGCCCGACACGGCGGGCCGCTACTACGTGCTGGGCCTGCTGGACTTCTTCACCAACCCCTTCGCCCACCTGGGCCAGCGCCTGACGGGCACGGCTGCGCGCTCCTTCCTTGTCACGCCGCCCGGCTGGCAGGGGGCGCTGCCGCCACCGTTCGATGCGCCCGGCGCACACATTGCCGCGCCCACGCCCTGGCTGTGGGTGATAGGCCGCATCCTGGTCGATGGCGAGCACGACCTGCCCGCCGTGCACGCGCTGCAGGACGGCTTTGCGGTGCGCCCGCTGGCAGACTGGCAGGCGGGCACGCCCTCGCAGGCCCGTGCCTTCGACCCGGACTGCGATCCCCAGGCCCCGCCAAATGCCGAGCACTATGCAGCCCAGGTGAATGCCGCCTTGCGCGACAACCCGCCGCCAGCAGGGCATGCCGCACGGGTCGCGCGCTTTGCGGCCGTGGGCCTGGGCGCCGGGCTGGGCGCACCCGATGCGCAACAGCAAGCCGCACTGCAGCGCGCCCTGGACAGCGTGCTGCCCCGGCTGCGCGCGGCCAGCACGGGCCGGCGCCTGGACTCGGGCTGGGAACTCCCCGCCCTGGTCGAAGGCGGTTTTGGCGACGACTTCCAGGCCCGCGCCGAAATTGCGCTCAAGTACATCGGCATGCTGGAAAGCCGCGAGGCCATCTACCCCCTGGCCTGGCATGACGCCCAGGGCCGGCCCCTGCATGGCAGCCGCCGCTACCGGCTGCGCTTTGCCCCAGGCGCGCTGCCGCCCGTGCAGGCCTTCTGGTCCCTGACCCTCTACGGCGCCCACGACTGCATGCTGGTGGACAACCCCATCGACCGCTATGCCATCGGCGACCGCACGCCGGGCCTGCGCCCCGACGCTGATGGCGATGGCGATGGCGATGGCGATGGTGGGTTGACTATCCACATCAGCCACGCGCCACCGGCCAGCGAAGACCACCGCGCCAACTGGCTGCCCGCGCCGCGCGAAGGCTTTTACCTGTGCCTGCGCGCCTACATGCCACGGCCCGAACTGCTGGACGGCCGCTACGCCCTGCCCCCCATCGAACCAGACCCGGAGACCCCATGAACGCCAGAGACGACGACAAGCCCTTCTTGCTGGTGGGCACCGGCAGCGAAACCGTGGCGCCGGGCCTGCACATACTGCGCGGCCAGGGCCAGTCCTTCGTGGCCGAGACCGACGCGGGCCTGGTGGTGATCGACGCCGGCCCCGGCGGCAAGGTCAGCCAGGACATGATCGCCAGCCTGCGCCAGCTCAGCGACGCGCCCGTGCATGCGCTGTGCTACAGCCACGGCCACATCGGCTACAACGCGGGCGTGCCCGCCTGGCTGGAGCATGCGGCCGCGCGCGGAGAGCCCGTGCCGCGCCTCATCGCGCACCGCAACCTGCCGCGCCGCCAGGCTCGCTACCGCGAGACCCGGGCGCTGCAGCACCGCATGGCCGAGATCCAGTTCAACCGCAGCGCGGGCTTTTTCGAGCACCGGCTGGACATGCACGAGCCCACCGAAACCTTCGACACGCGGCTGGAGATAGGCAGCGGGGACGGCCGCATCGAGCTGTTCTGGGCGCCGTCCGAGACCGACGACGCCATCGCGCTGTGGAGCCCCGGCCAGCGCGTGCTGTACGGCGGCGCGGCGCTGCTGGACTCCATCCCCAACATCGGCACGCCCTTTCGCACGCTGCGCGACACCGTGCGCTGGGCCGACACGCTGCAGGCCATGGCCGCGCTGCGCCCGCTCAAGGCCGTGCGCGAGTTCGGTCCCGTGATCGAGGGCGAGCAGGCCGTGCAGCAGGTGCTGCTGCACACCGCACAGGCGCTGCGCTGGCTGCGCGCCGAAGTCGTGCGCCTGATGAACGAGGGCCTGAACGAGCAGCAGGTGCTCGCGGCCATGGACTATCCGCAGGAACTGTTCGGCGTGGAGTGGATGAAGCCCACCTATGGCGACCCCAGCTACATCGTGCGCGACATCTACCGTTCGGAAAACGGCTGGTGGGACCGCAACCCGACCACGCTGCACCCGGCCCCGCCCGAGGCCGCAGGCGCCGCCATCGCCGATGCCATCACCGACAAGCCCGGCCTGGTGGCCAGCGCCCAGGCGCTGGCCGACGCGGGCCAGTGGCAGCTGGCCCTGCATGTGATCGACGTGCTGGCCACCGCGGCCGGCGACGCGCCCGAGATCGGCCAGGCCCGCAGCCTCAAGGCCGCCTGGCTGCGCGAGCGTGCGCGCGAGGTGGACAGCTATGTCTCGCGCAACCTCTACCGCGTGGGGGCCGACATGATCGAGCAGGGCACGCAGGCGCGCCTGGGGCTGCGCTGACGGGGCCGCGCACAGGCAAGGCGACACACGGCGACACAAGGAGACAAGTGCATGAAGACGATGAAGAAGCACGGCATGGCCCTGACACTGCTGCTGGCCATGGCCTGCACGGGCCACGCCCAGCCGGCGCAGGATGCCGGCAACTACCCCGCCCGCCCCGTCACGCTGATCGTGCCCACGGCCGCCGCCGGCGGCACGGACACCATCGCGCGGGTGTTTGCCGAAGGCCTGACCAGGCTGCTCAGGCAGCCCTTCGTGGTGGACAACCGGCCCGGCGCCAACGGCCTGGTCGGCGTGGAGCAGGCCGCGCGCGGCGCGCCGGACGGCTACCGGCTGCTGTTCACCTACACGGCGTCCATGGCCGTGAACCCCAGCCTCTACCGCAAGGTTCCGTATGACCCGATCAAGGACTTCGCACCCATTGCGCAAATAGGGCGCGCGGGCAATCTGCTGCTGGTCTCGCGCGATCTGCCCGTGCATTCGCTCAAGGAGTTCGTGGAGCATGTGCGCGCCCGGCCCGGCCAGCTCAGCTACTGCTCCTGGGGCCAGGGCTCGGGCGGGCACCTGACCATGGAATTCCTGCTCAGGCAGGCCGGCCTGCAGATGCAGCATGTGCCCTACAAGGGCAGCAGCCCCTGTGTGCAGGGCCTGCTGGGCGGGCAGGTGCAAGCGGCGTTTGCGGACACCTCTTCCACCGTGGAGCTGGTGCGTGCGGGCCGCGTGCGCGCCATTGCGCACAGCGGCGACAAGCGCATTCCCAGCCAGCCGGACCTGCCCAGCCTGACCGAGGCCGGCTACCCGTTCCACAACTATTCCTGGTACGGCGTCTTCGCGCCCGCCAAAACGCCGCAGCCCATCGTGGACAAGCTCAACGCCGCCATCAACCAGTTGCTGTAGGACCCGGCCACGGCCAAAAAGCTGGGCGAGCTCAACCTGACCGACCTGCCCCGGACCACGCCCGCGCAATTCGCCGACACGCTGCGCCAGGACCTGGCGGACTGGGGGCGGCTGGTGCGCGAGGTGGGTGTGCAGTTGGACTAGCAGCTCACTCGGCGACGATGCCCGTCCTGCGCACCACCTCGCCAAAGCGCTTCAGGCGCTCGGACATCATGGCCTCGAAAGCCGCGGGGCTCATTTCCTCGGGCGGGGTCACGCCACGGTCCTGCAGGCTGGCCACCATGGCCGGCGCCGTGGCGGCCTGGCGCACGGCCTTGAAGAGGGCCTGCACCACGGGCGCGGGCGTGCCGGCCGGCGCGGCCAGGCCGGTCCAGGAGCTCATGTTCAGCTGCGGGTAGCCCACCTCGGCCAGGGTGGGCACATCGGGAATTTGTGCCACGCGCTGCTCGGAGGCCACGGCCAGGGCGCGCACCTTGCCCGCCTGGATGTGGGGCAGCATGGAGATGAGGTTGTCGAAGAACATCTGCACCTCGCCCGCCAGCACCGAGGTGACCAGCAGCGTGCCGCCCCGGTAGGGAACATGGGTGATGTCCAGGCCCGCATCGGCCTTGAACATCTCCATGTTGAGCTGGCCCATGCTGCCCGTGCCGCCGCTGCCGTAGTTGAGCTGGCCAGGGTGCTTTTTGGTATAGGCGATGAACTCCGCAAAGCTGCGGATGGGCAGGCTCGCGGGCACGACCAGCACATTGGGCAGGCGGCCCAGGATGGCGATGTTCTCGAAATCCTTGATGGGGTCGTAGCCCACCTTGGGCTGGGTCAGCGGATTGGCCAGGTGGCTGCTCTGCGAGGACACGACCAGGGTGTAGCCATCGGGCTTGGCGCGCGCCACGGCCAGCGCGGCCACCGAGCCGCCCGCGCCGGGCCGGTTCTCCACGACGATGGGCACGCCCAGGATGCGTGCCATGGGCTCGGCGTACTGGCGTGCCATGGCATCCACCGAACCGCCCGGAGGGAACGGCACGATGAAGCTGATCTGGCGCGAGGGGTAGCCGGTGGCATTGCCTTCGGCGGCCAGCGCCGCAAGCGGCGCCAGCATACCCAGGCCCAGCCCCGCGCCAAGCACACGGCGGCGGGAAGGGTGGCTGGCAGCCTGGCGGGCGATAGGGGTCATGCTCATGTCTCCTCCTTATGGAAATACGTCGGCTGCGCCCGGCCATCCGGGGCGCCCTGGGGGCGCCCTGGGCGTGCCCTGCTTACTCGGCCACGATATGGGCCTTGCGCACCACCTCGCCGAAGAGCTTCAGGCGCTCGGCCATCATCTTCTCGAACGCGGCGGGGCTCATCTCCTCGGGCGCGACCACGCCGCGCTCCTTGAGGCTGGCCACCATGGCAGGCGCGGTGGCGGCCTGGCGCACGGCCTTGTGCAGCGTCTGCACGATGGCGTCGGGCGTGCCCGCAGGCGCCGCGATGCCGGTCCAGGAACTCATGTTGAGCTGGGGATAGCCGACCTCGGCCATGGTGGGCACGTCGGGCAGCATGGGCAGGCGCTGCTCCGAGGCCACGACCAGGGCGCGCACCTTGCCCGACTGCACATGGGGCAGCATGAAGACCAGGTTGTCGAGGATGAACTGCACCTCGTTGCCGATGGCTGCCGTGACCAGCGGCGAGCCGCCGCGGTAGGGAATGTGGGTGGCGAAGATGCCCGTGGCGGCCTTGAGCATTTCCACGTTGAGCTGGCCCATGCTGCCGATGCCGGCGCTGCCGTAGTTGACCTGGCCGGGGCGCTTTTTCACGTACTCGATGAACTCCTGGAAGTTCTTCACGGGCAGGCTGGAATGCACCATCAGCGCATTGGGCTGGCGGCCCAGGATGGCGATGTTCTCGAAGTCCTTGATGGGGTCGTAGCCGATCTTGGGCTGGGTCAGCGGATTGGCCAGGTGGCTGCTTTGCGAGGACACGACCAGGGTGTAGCCGTCCGGCTTGGCGCGCGACACGTACTGCGTGGCGACAGAGCCGCCCGCGCCGGGACGGTTCTCCACCACGATGGGCACGCCCAGGATGCGCGACAGGGGCTCGGCGTACTGGCGGCCCATGATGTCCACCGAGCCGCCGGGCGGAAACGGCACGACCAGCGTGATCGGGCGCGAGGGGTACTTGTCATCGGCGCGTGCGGCCAGCGGCGCCAGCGCGGACAGGCCCGCCAGGCCAAGGCCTGCGCCCAGCAGCTTGCGGCGGGTGGGGAAGGATGCATTCACGGACAGGTTTTTCATGGGTATCAGCGGAGTCAAGGATGGTCGAAGATGGCGAGGGCCACGGCCTGGGCGCGCGGCACGAAGGTGGCCAGCTCGCAGTACTCGCGCTCGGTATGGGGATGGCCGCCCACGGGGCCGGTGGCGCACAGCGTGGGCACGCCCACCGAGGCCGTGAGGCCGCTGTCGGCCGCGCCGCCCGTGAACTCGCCCTGCACGTCGAAGCCCAGCGACTGCGCGCCGCGACGGTACAGCTGCAGCAGCGCATCGGGCGTGGGCGCCATGGGCAGGGTGCGGCGCACGGCGGTGACGCGGCCCTGGGTGCGGGGCACGGATTCCTCCTCCACGATGGCGCGGATGCGCTCCATCAGCGCATCGGGATCGGTCTGGGCCGTGTAGCGCACATCGAGCTCGGCCTTGGCATGGGGCGCCACCATGTTCGGCACGATGCCGCCCTGCAGCACGCCCACATTGGTGGTCGTGCCCGTGGCGGGATCGGTCAGCGCATGCAGGGCCAGCAGCTTGCGCGCCATGGCTTCCAGCGCGCTGGCGCCGGCCGCGTGGTTGATGCCGGCGTGGGCGGCCACGCCCTGCACCTCGAACTCCACGGCCATCGATCCCTTGCGGCTGGTCACCAGGTTGCCGCTGACGCGGCCCGGCTCGGCGTTGAAGACGGCGCGCGCACCGCGCACCGTATCCATGATGGTCTGGCGCGTGGCGGGCGAGCCGATCTCCTCGTCGCACGAGAAGAACAGCTTGAGCGGCGCGCCCAGGCCGCCGCAGCGCGCAAAGGCCTCGGCCACGAAGACGTTGAGCACCAGGCCCGACTTCATGTCGGCCACGCCGGGACCGTAGGCCCGGCCTTCTTCCACGCGGAAGGGGCGGCGCGCCACGGTGCCGGCCGGAAAGACCGTGTCCATGTGGCCCATCAGATAGATGGGCGCGCCCTCGCCGGGCCCGGGCACGTCGGCATGCAGCAGCACGCCGTAGCCGGGAACGTCCTCGAAGCGCACGGCCACGCCGGCCGCCTCCAGCCGCTCGCGCAGGGCCTGGGCCACGGCCAGGATGCCGGCTTCATCGCGGCTGCCGCTGTCGATATCGACAATCCTGTGCAACAGATCTTGCATGGCCTGCTGCTGGCCGCCCAGCCAGTCCAGCAGTCTCGCGCGCTGCTGCACGCGGCTTTGTTCGAGGGTATCGTGCATGGTGGAATCTCCAGAGTGCATGCAGTGTTGCACGCGACCCCCTATTTTGCAACACACGTTGCATATACAAGAAAAACATGAAATCACCATTGCAAAAAGCCGCGCTGCTGCTGCCGCAGCGCCTGGCGCAGCAGGGCGCGGAACTGACGGCCAGCGAGCAGACGCTGGCCCAGACCCTGGGCAGCGACTACCCGCATGCGCTGCTGGAATCGGCCACCGCCCTGGCAGCGCGCACAGGCACCAGCGCCTCGACCGTGGTGCGCCTGTTCGCCAAGCTCGGCTATGCCAGCTATGCCGAGGCCCAGCGCGAGGCGCGCGGCGAGGTGACGGCGCTGCTGCAGACGGCTGCCCAGCGCGCGCCCGTGCTGCTGGGCGCGCAGCGCAGCCTGAGCGAGTGCGTGGACGATGCACTGCTGCACGACCAGCACAACATCCAGTCCACGCGCGAGGGGCTGGACATGGCGGCCTTCGAGGCCATGGCCCGGCAGCTCGCGCAGGACGAGGGCCGGGTGTTCGTGCTGGCCCAGCTCAACAGCTCGCCGGTCTCCGCCTGGCTGGCCCTGCACCTGAACATGTGCCGCCCCGGCGTGCAGCAGCTGGATGCAGGCGCCATCGCCCCGGCCGACCAGCTGCTGTGGGTAGGCCCCACCGACACGCTGCTGGCCTTCAGCGTGAGCCAGTATTCACGCGGCACCTACGAGGTGGCGCAGCGATTTTCGGAAGCCGGCGCCCGGGTGCTGGCCATCACCGACAGCCCCACGGCCCCACTGGCCACCGTGGCCCACCACTGGCTGCAGGTGCGCACGGCCAATGCCTCGCCCTTTCACTCCTACACGGCCGCCTTCTACCTGTGCAATGCCCTGGTCTCGGCCGTGGCCCAGTTGCGCCATGCCGATGTGTCCGAGGCGCTGGCCCGGCGCGACGCGCTGTGGAGGGAGTTCAACCACCAGCTGATCAGGACGCCCGAGCCGCGCGGGCCGGCTCGCGCCGCGCGCAAGCCACCCGCGCGCAGGTCTTCTACATAGACCAGTAGTACTTGAAGCTCAGCGTGGCCTCGCGATCCACGCCGCGGAAGATGCCTGCGAAGTACTTGCGGTTGAACAGGTTGTTGATGTTCAGCGCGATGCGGTACTGCGGCGTCTCGTAGGCCAGCGCCAGGTCGGCCAGCGTGGCGGAGTCGTTGATGTTCAGCGTGCCGTCCGCCGCCACGTTGTAGGGAGAGCGACCCTTGTAGCGCAGGCCGCCGGCCACCATCAGGCCCGGCACCGCGCGCGGGCGGTAGTCCAGCCACAGGCTGGCCATGTGGCGTGTGGTCTGTATGGTCTGGCGGCCGATTTCGGCGGGCCGGTTGCTCTGCGTGGTGCGCGGGTCCAGGTAGGTGTAGCTGGCCAGCGCGTTCAGCTCGCGCGTGAGTGCGAAGCGGCCTTCCAGCTCCAGCCCCGTGGAGCGCACCTCGCCCGTCTGGATGCTGAAGCGCGGGTGGTCGGGGTCCAGCGTGGTGACGTTGGTCTGGCGCAGGTCGAAGACCGAGGCCGTGATCAGCGAGGTGCTTCCCGGAGGCTGGTACTTCACGCCCGCCTCGTACTGCTTGCCGCGCCGGGGCTCGAACGGATTGCCGTCGTACTGCAGGCCCGTGACCGGATCGAAGGAGGTCGCATAGCTCGCATAGGGCGCCCAGCCGCTGTCGAACAGGTAGAGCAGGCCCGCGCTGCCGGTGGTGGCGCTGTCGCTCATGCGCGGCTGGGTGCTGCTGTTCTGCGTGGTGCGCGCCTGGTCATGGCGCAGGCTGAGATTGGCCACCCAGCGGTCCCACTTGAACTGGTTGAGCGTGTAGATGCCGGTCTGGCGCAGGTCCGTGCGGCTGTCCTCCAGCTCTGGATAGGCGATGGACTGGCCATAGGCGGGGTCGAGCATGTCCAGGTCGGGCACATCCCAGCCAAAGCCCAGGCCGCCGCGCTCCCTGTACTTCACATGGTCCATGCCGAAGGCCATCCGGTGCTGCAGCCCGCCCCAGCGCAGGTCCTTGTGCAGGCGGGTGTCCAGCGCCAGCGTACGGCCCTTGGTGCGCTGGGCCAGGCTGGCGCGCGAGACGCTTCGGCCGTCGGCCAGCACGTCCATGGCGTAGATATGGCGGTAATCGATGTCGATGGTGGAGTAGCGCAGGTTCTGCGTGAGCTGCCAGCCGCTGTCGGTCTGGTGCGAGAACTCGTAGCCCAGCGATCGCGTGTCGCGGTCGAAGCGGTCGAAGGACGGGTCGCCGGCGGTCAGGTGCGCGGGCAGGTCCTTGATCTGCGGGTAGGTGAACAGGCTGGGCCACCAGGACTTGGGCGTGCCGCGCTCGCGCGAGTAGCTGCCCAGCACGGTCAGGTGGGTGCGGCCGGAGAGGTTCCAGCGCAGCGAGGGCGCGATGGAGATGCGGTCATCGCGCGAGCCCACGGTGCGTCCGTCGCTGTCACGCGCCTTGAGGTTGAGCCGGTACAGCAGGTCGCCCGAGGCATCCAGCGCGCCGCCCAGCTCGGCCGTGGCCTGGGCGCGCTGGTAGCGGCCATAGGACAGGCCCACGCTGTTCACATGGTCGGCCTCGGGTTTCTTGGAGACCACGTTGATCACGCCGCCCGGCCGCCCCTGGCCAAAGAGCACGGAGGCCGGGCCCTTGATGACCTCGATGCTGTCCAGCTCGTCGATCTCGTCGTTCCAAGAACCATAGGTGCCGGCCGAGAACTGCCGCAGGCCGTCCTTGTAGTAGGAGCTGCCATCGCTGAAACCCCGGATGATGGCGCCCGTCATGCGCAGGTCCGCGCCCGTGACTTCGGTGGACACGCCGGCCGTGTACGACAGGGCCTGCTCGATGCTCTTGGGCGCCTGGTTCTGCAGCTGTTCCTGGGTGACGATGGAGATGGAGCGCGGCGTCTCGATCAGCGGCGTGTCCAGCTTGGTGCTGGCGCTCCTGCCGCTGCCCACGTAGCTGCCCGGCGCGGCCATGCGCTGCGAGGTCACGTTGACCGTGGACAGCGTGGTGCCCGCCGACGCCTGCGGCGCAGGCTCAGGCGCAGGCGCCTTTCGCAGCGTGAACGTGCCCTGCTCGGTGCTGTGCGCGGTCACGCCGGTGCCGGCCAACAGCCGGTCCATGGCCTCCTGCGGCGTGAAGCTGCCCCGGAGGGCCGGCGCCTGGCGGCCGCCCAGCACGGCTTCGTCGTACAGCACCTGGAACTGGGTCTGACGGCCAAAGGCGCGCAGCGCGTTGATCAGCGGCTGGGCCGGCTGGTCAAAGGCCAGCCGCTGTCCGGATGACGGCATCGGTGAAGAGGCGGCCGGCTGCTGAAGCTGTTGCGCACGGGCGGGCGGCGCGGCGCCCATGCCGGCCATGGCACCGGCCACCAGCCACGCCAGCAGGCGCGGACTGGCCTGCGGGCCGGCGCCCTGCTCCTTCATGTTCCTGCGTCGGGCATGTGTGCCCCTGCCTGCGAATTCCCTGCCTGCTGCTTCTTGCGCTCTCATTGCCACTCCGTTGCTGTGCCGTTGCACGGGCACGCGACGGGCAGGCCGCAGGCAGCCGTCGCGGGCGATCAGGAACCGCGCCGGACAAGCCATGCCAGCCCACCCGCGCATGCGCGTCAGGTGTTGCGGCCGTTGGCTGGGGCGTGAGGGACGAGCGCCCTCGGTGGTCCTTGGCTGGCAGCCGTGCGGGCCTGGAAAATCCACGCCCCTGCCCCTATAGAAGCCAAGAGCGGTGCAAAGCTGGAACCTGGGGTTGTCCACCAATTTGAAACAAATTGTTTCCCGTCCTTCGATTCATCCCGCACGATCAGCCAACCTCCGCCGTTGCGCGGCTGCACGCGCACCGCAATCAAGGCCGGCAGCGCGCGCACAAAGCGCTCGGGCGCGGCCGTGGCCAGCAGGCCCGAGACACGCAGGCGGCCCAGCGACTCGTCGCCCAGCTCCACGGGCGCACCCAGATAGCGCGACAGCTCCTGCGCCACCTCCGCCAGCGGCGTGCCGCTGAAGCGCACCTGGCCCGTGCGCCAGTCGCCCACGCTGTCCGCATCGGCCACCACGGTGCTGTGCCGGCCGGCGCCGTCCACAGCCACGCCCGCGCCTGCCGCCAGCAGCAGGACATCGCCCCCAGCCCGGTCACGCTCGGGCCGCAGCTGCACCTTGCCCTCCAGCACCTTCACCACCAGCCGCGGCGGCCCGGCGCGCACATTGAACGCGGTGCCCACCACCCGGACGCGGCTGGCGCCGGAGTCCACGGTGAAGGGCCTGTCCGGGCCGGGCGTGACCTCGAAGAAGGCCTCGCCCC
This sequence comes from Delftia sp. 11MD, assembly GCF_050907895.1. Taxonomy (NCBI): domain Bacteria; kingdom Pseudomonadati; phylum Pseudomonadota; class Betaproteobacteria; order Burkholderiales; family Comamonadaceae; genus Delftia; species Delftia sp. 11MD. Next base: position 5,726,772 of record NZ_CP194333.1, read on the forward strand.
GATCCAGCACCACCTCGCGGCGGCGCGGGTAGTAGCGCACCTGGAGTTCGCTGTCCACGTTGAGGGCCACGCGCGAGCCATCGGGCAGCTCGATGCTCTGCGTCTGCCCGGGCGCCGTGCGGGCCTGCAGCGTATAGCCTGGCGTGTGGTCCCAGCGGTACCAGCCACCCCAGGCCAGCAGCGAGACCACCGCCAGCACGGACAGGGCCGCCGCAGGGCGGCCGGGCCAGCGGGCAAGAACGCGCTGGCGCGGCGGCGCGGCCGCTGGTGCAGCGCAGACGGCAGGCGCGGCGGGCGGCACCGCTGCGCCGAACTCATCGGGAAACAATTCCCTGAGCTGTGGCGCGCCATGCCAGTGGCGCGACATGCCTTCGAAGATGCTGCGGTGCAGCGGGTGGGCGCCCAGCCACGCATCCAGCGCGCGCTCATCGGCGCCCGTCCAGTCCGGCTGCTGACGGCGCACGAACCAGTCGGCCGCCCTGTCATGCAGCCCCACCAGCTCCTGCGGCGAAACGCCCGGGGGAAGTTCGTTGCTCATCGTGTGTTCTCTGCGGCGCCCGGCCGCTGCTCGTCTGCGCGCAGCAGGGCACGCATTTGCTCGGCGCTGGCGTAGCGTACGCGGATCTCGCAATAGGACAGTGCCCGGCTCAGGTGGCGCGAGACCATGCGCACGGTGATGTCCATGCGCTCGGCCGTCTGCTCCAGCGTCAGTTCCTGCACGCGGTGCAGCACGAAGGCCTGGCGCTGGCGCTCGGGCAGCTCGTTCAGGGCATCGCGCAGCCGGGCCAGGCGCTGGCGGCGCTCATCGTCCAGCGCATGGTCGGCTCCGTCGCGGGCCGGCAGGGCCTCGACCTCGTCGCGGCAATCCTCCACGGACACCAGCCGCACACCGGCCTGCTGCGGCGCCGTGCGGTGCGCGAAGGCCGCCACGCTGCGCACGACCTGATGCAGATAGGGCCGCTCTTCGTCCACGGGCAGGCGCTTGTCGGCCGACAGCATGCGCACGAAGACTTCCTGGGAGGCATCCTCGATATCGGCCGGGCTCTTGAAGTACCGCGCCAGCATGCGCTGCAGCGGCTTGCGCCAGCGGGTGTAGAGACTGCGGGAATGGCCACCGGGCTCTCCCGGGGCGTCGTCGCGCTTCATGGCAGGCATGGCACGGCGGACGTGGAAGTTGTCCGGTGGCGGGGAAATGGGGGCGGGATCTGGAGCACGGTGCAAACAGCTGAGCCGGCGATTGTATCGAGAACGATTCTCATCATCGTCTCGCCGTGGCCACAAAAAAGGGGCGCCGAAGCGCCCCCTTGATTGCCGTGCCCGCAAGGGCCGCACCGGTTCAGTGCTGCAGGATCTTGTTGAGGAATTCCTTGGTCCGGGGCTGGCGCGCTTCCGGGTTGCCGAAGAATTCGTCCTTGGAGCAGTCCTCCAGGATCTTGCCGCCCACGTCCATGAAGATCACGCGGCTGGCCACCTTGCGCGCAAAGCCCATTTCGTGGGTCACGCACATCATGGTCATGCCTTCGTTGGCCAGGCCGATCATCACGTCCAGCACTTCGCCGACCATTTCGGGGTCCAGCGCGGAGGTGGGTTCGTCGAACAGCATCACGATGGGGTCCATGGACAGCGCGCGCGCAATGGCCACGCGCTGCTGCTGGCCGCCCGACAGCTGGCCCGGGAACTTGTCCTTGTGCGCCGTCAGGCCCACGCGGTCCAGCATCTTGAGGCCGCGCTTCCTGGCGTCGTCCGCGCTGCGGCCCAGCACCTTGACCTGGGCAATGGTCAGGTTCTCGGTCACCGACAGGTGCGGGAACAGCTCGAAGTGCTGGAACACCATGCCCACGCGGCTGCGCAGCTTGGGCAGGTTGGTCTTGGGATCGTGCACGGCCACGCCGTCCACGAAGATCTCGCCCTTCTGGAAGGGCTCCAGCGCGTTGATGGTCTTGATCAGCGTGGACTTGCCCGAGCCCGACGGGCCGCAGACCACCACGACCTCACCCTTCTGGATGTTGGTGGAGCAGTCGGTCAGCACTTGAAAGCTGCCGTACCACTTGGAAACGTTCTTGAGTTCAATCATTGGTTCACTCCGACTCGTGTCAGTTGTCCATCGCCGCGCCGACAAGGGGCGCGGTCATGGGGGCGGGACGGCCAGCAAGGGCCGCCCCGCAGCCAAGGCCGTCGTCCCCCTTCAAGGGGGAAGGCGCGAAGCGACTCAGGGGGTGGTGTGTCATCGAATGATGGCAATCTTTTTGTGCAGGCGCTTCACTGCCCAGGACAGCGAATAGCACAGCACGAAGTAGGTCACGCCAGCGGCCAGATAGGATTCGATGGGACGGCCGTAGTTCTTGCCGGCCACTTCGAAGCCCTTGAGCATGTCGTAGGCACCGATGGCATAGACCAGCGAGGTGTCCTGGAACAGGATGATGGTCTGCGTCAGCAGCACGGGCAGCATGTTGCGGAAGGCCTGGGGCAGCACCACGAGGCGCATGTTCTGCCCATAGGTCATGCCCATGGCCTGGCCCGCGAAGACCTGGCCGCGCGGGATGGACTGGATGCCCGCGCGCATGATCTCGCTGAAGTAGGCCGCCTCGAAGGCGATGAAGGTGATGATGGCCGAGACCTCGGCGCCGATGGGCCGCCCGATGATCAGCGGCATCAGCAGGAAGAACCACAGGATCACCATCACCAGCGGCACGGAGCGCATGCCGTTGACGTAGAGCGTGGCGGGCACATCGAGCCATTTCTTGCCCGACAGGCGCATCAGCGCCAGCAGCGTGCCGAAGAGCACACCGCCGATGGTGGCGATGACGGTCAGCGTCAGGCTGAAGTACAGGCCCTTCAGCACGAAGTTGCTGAACAGGTCCCAGGTGAAGAACGACCAGTCGATTTGCAGGTTCATGTCAGTGTCCTCCGCCGCTGGCAGCGATCAGGCCCGGGACGCGCGAGCGCTTCTCGATGAAGGCCATGATGCGGTTGATGGCAAAGGCGGAGACCACGTACAGGCCGGTGACGGCCAGGTAGATCTCGATGCCGCGCGAAGTCTCTTCCTGCGCCTGCATGGCGAACATGGTCAGTTCGGCCACGGACACGGCAAACGCCACGGACGAGTTCTTGAACACGTTCATGGTCTCGCTGGTCAGCGGCGGAATGATGATGCGAAACGCCATGGGCAGCAGCACGTAGCGGTAGTACTGGAACGTGGTGAAACCCAGCGCCATGCCCGCGTACCGCTGGCCGCGCGGCAGCGCCTGGATGCCGGAACGCACCTGCTCGGCGATACGCGCCGAGGTGAAGAAGCCCAGCGCCAGCACCACGAGCACGAAGCCCGGCAGGGACTTCAGCGCGGGGAAGATGGACGGCACCACGTGGTACCACATGAAGATGTGGACCAGCAGCGGAATATTGCGGAACAGTTCGACCCAGGCATTGCCCAGCCGCACGATCCACGGCCGGTCGGGCAGCGTGCGCAGCGTGCCGATCAGCGAGCCGACGATCAATGCGATCAACAGCGACAGCAGCGACACGGAAATGGTCCAGCCCCAGGCCGACAGCATCCAGTCGAGGTAGGTGATGTCGCCGTTCTTGCCGAAGCAGCTTTGACCGACCTCTTGGGTAATGGTGTCCTGGCAGAACACCTGCCAATCCCAACTCATAGGAGCACCTCTTTATTCAGATTCTTGAAAAATGCACTACCGGCAAAAACGGCGCCGCAACAAAAAACGCCCCTTCCAACCGCATGGCAGAAGGGGCGGCATTCAGCTGGTGCTTACTTGACTTCGTACGACTCCATGGGCTTGTCGTTGGGGTTGGCCCATGCGTCCTTGGTGGCGTCGGACAGCGGCAGGCCGACCTTCACGTTGGCCGGGGGAATCGGCTGCATGAACCACTTGTCATAGAGCTTGGCCAGCGAGCCGTCGGCGATCTGGCGCTTGATGGAGTCGTCCACGGCCTTCTTGAAGGCGGGGTCGTCCTTGCGCAGCATGCAGGCGATGGGCTCGACCGACAGGGTTTCGCCGACGATCTTGTAGTCGGCAGGTGCCTTGGACTTGGAGATGTTGGCGGCCAGGATGGAGCCGTCCATGATGAAGGCGTCGGCACGGCCGGTTTCCAGCATCAGGAAGCTGTCGGCGTGGTCCTTGCCCATGACTTCCTTGAAGGTCAGGCCGTCGGCGCGCTTGTTCTTGCGCAGGGTCTGCACCGAGGTGGTGCCCGTCGTCGTGACGATGGTCTTGCCGTTCAGGTCCTTGATGCCGGTGATGCCGGAGTTGCCCTTGACGGCGATGCGCACTTCTTCCACATAGGTGGTCACGGCGAAGGCCACATCCTTTTGGCGGGCCTGGCTGTTGGTGGTGGAGCCGCACTCGATGTCCACGGTGCCATTGGTCACCAGGGGGATACGGTTCTGCGAGGTGACGGGCTGGTACTTGATGTCCAGCTTGGCCAGGCCCAGCTGCTTCTGGATGTCGGCCAGCACGCGCTCGCCCATCTCGGTGTGGAAGCCCACGTACTTGCCATTGCCCAGCGTATAGCCCAGGCCGGAGGATTCACGCACGCCCAGCGTCACGGCGCCGGAGGACTTGATCTTGGCCAGGGTGTCGCCAGCCTGCGCAAAAGCGCTGCCTGCAGCCAGGGCGGTCACGGCGATGGCCAACAAATGCTTCTTCATACGGGTCTCCTGAGATGAGAACGAAAACGGTCTTGATGAGAACGGTCGAGTCGCCTTGTGGGCTGGCTCGAACTATCAACGATGTGACACATATTGTGCAATCACGCACGGTGCTGGAGCACCGACACGTGCTAGGGCTTTCCAGCACGTCAGCCGGATTCAGGTAAGCAACTGCCGTGCCATGGCACGCGTTTTTTGCCCGATCCAGCGCGCCTGCGGGCCTGCACACGGCGTGGCTGCTGTGCGCGCACTCTAATGCCAGGCGTGGCAGCACAGCCAATGCCGTTTGCAGAAACCCTTATGCATGCCATGCATAATAGGTGTTTACCCTAGGCATAACCCATGCACCAAGTCGGTCTCTTGACGGGCTTTGCCGTGCACCAGCGTGCAGCAAAAAGGGGCTCGAGAGCCCCTTTGTCTTCATGAGTGCCGCCTGGCGTGTCAGCCGATGGTCTCGCCCTGCTCCAGCAGGAAGTTCCACAGCGCGCCGGCCACGCCCTGGGGCGCATCCTTGCTGGTGGGTTTTTCGCGGTAGGCACGCACTTCCATGTCCATGCGGAAACCGTCGTCACCGGCAGGTGCGGCGCTGACCAGGCGGCCGGCCTCCAGCTCGTTGCGCACGGCGCTGAATGGCAAAAAGGCCACGCCATGGCCTTCCAGCGCCATGGCCTTGAGGCCTTCGGCCATGTCGGTCTCGTAGACGCGTTCCAGGTGCACGGCCTCGGCCGCTTCCTTGAGGATGAGCTCCGTCACGCGGCCCAGGTAGGCGCCGGGCGCATAGCCCAGGTAGGGCAGTGGCTGGCCCTGGCGGCCCGGCAGCTGGTGCAGCGGCAGGCCGTCGGCGTCGGGCTTGGCGTAGGGGGCGAGCACCTCATGGCCCAGGCTGACCATCTCGTAGCGCGCCGGGTCAAGCTGGAAGGGCTGGGACGGATGGAAGTAGGCGATCAGCAGGTCGCAGCCGCCTTCGACCAGGCGCATCACGGCGTCGTGCACGTTGAGCGCGAATAGCCGGCTGCGGAACGGCCCGAACTTGGCCTGCACGCTGGAGACCCAGTTCGGGAAGAAGGTGAAGGCCAGCGTGTGCGGCACGGCAAACCCCACCATGCCCTTGCCCGCGCTGACATGGGCCCGCAGCATGGTGCGCGTGCTCTGCAGCGACTGCAGCATCTCCAGCGCCTGGTCATACATGGTCTTGCCGGCCGGCGTGAGCCGGGTCGGGTAGGAGCTGCGGTCCACAAGGTCGGTGCCGGCCCAGGCCTCCAGTGCCTGGATGCGGCGCGAGAACGCAGGTTGCGTCACATGCCGCAGTTGGGCGGAGCGGCTGAAACTGCGTGTTTCAGCCAGGCTGACGAAATCTTCTAGCCATTTGGTTTCCATGCCCGCCATTATCCGCTGTGATGGAAGGCACCCCCTGAGCGGCTACGCCGCTTCCCCCTCTCTCTCCGGGAGGGGGACGGCACCCTCGGTGCGGGGCGACCCTTCCTCGGTGCCTCCACGCCGGGGCATGCCCGTATCAACGTCCCGCATGGGCCGCCACACTGAGGAAACCGCCATCTGATGCGGCGCTCGTATGCGCACATAATGGCGCTGCGCCGCATTTACCCAATGTGACATTTTTTCCTCACGGCCCCCGGCACACGACGCCGAGGAAGCTCAGTGACTGCATCTGCCCCGCCATGTGTAATTTTCTGACTCCCCGCGTCCATGTCATCCCCTCCCACCGAAAACGGCGCCGCTGAGACGCCTTCCCAGCCGGACGAGCCGCGTTCGCTGCGCATCGAGGACTGGCTCACCGTGGTCATCATGGCCCTGCTGGCCCTGATCACCTTCGCCAATGTGCTGGTGCGCTACTTCACCTCCTCTTCCTTCGCGTGGACCGAGGAAATCTCGGTCTTCCTGATGATCCTGCTGGCCATGGTCGCGGGCTCGGCGGCCGTGGCGCGCAACGCCCACATCCGCATCGAATACTTCGCCGAAGGCGGCAGCGCCCTGCGCAGGAAGCGCCTGGCGCGCTTCGGCACGCTGATGGTGGCCCTGCTGTTCGCGGTGATCGCCGCACTGAGCGTGCGCGTGGTCTGGGACGACTACCGTTTCGAGGAAACCTCGCCCGGCATCGGCGTGCCGCAGTGGTGGTATTCGATGTGGCTGCCCATCTGCTCGGCGCTGATCACGCTGCGCGCGCTGCAACTGTTCCTGCGCCAGGGGCGCCCCGGCGCCTTCGTGGACGAGGAGAAGGCGCCATGATCGCGACCCTGCTCTTCATCGCCTTCCTGGGCCTGATGCTCCTGGGCGTGCCCATCGGCGCGGCCCTGGGCCTGGCAGGGTCGGCCGCCATCGCGCTGGCCAGCCCCGACACGCAGTGGTTCGGCCTGCTGGCAGTGCCGCAGAACTTCTATGCCGGCCTGGGCAAGTACCCGCTGCTGGCGATTCCGATGTTCGTGCTCGTGGGCTCGATCTTCGACCGCTCTGGCGTGGCGCTGCGCCTGGTGAACTTCGCCGTGGCCATCGTGGGCCGCGGCCCCGGCATGCTGCCCCTGGTGGCGATTGCCGTGGCCATGTTCCTGGGCGGCATCTCGGGCTCGGGCCCGGCCAATGCCGCTGCAGTGGGCGGCGTGATGATCGCGGCCATGAGCCGCGCCGGCTATCCGGGCAGCTTCTCGGCCAGCGTGGTGGGCGCGGCTGCGGCCACCGACATCCTGATCCCGCCGTCCGTGGCCTTCATCATCTACTCGGTGCTGGTGCCCGGCGCCTCGGTGCCGGCGCTGTTTGCGGCCGGCATGATCCCCGGCATCCTGGCCGGCGTGGCGCTGATCGTTCCGGCCGTGTGGATGTCCCGCAGGCACAGGATGGGTGCGCTGGAATCGTCCATGCCGCGCCCGCCGTTCTGGCGCAGCCTGCGCGAGGCCTCCTGGGGCCTGGCCGCCCCGGTGCTGATCCTGGGCGGCATGCGCGCCGGCTGGTTCACCCCTACCGAGGCCGCCGTGGTGGCCGTGTTCTACGGCCTGTTCGTGGGCATGGTGATCCACCGCACCATCACGCTGCGCGACCTGTATCCCATCCTGCGCGAGGCCGGCGAGCTGTCGGCCGTGATCCTGCTGGTGGTGTCGCTGGCCGGCATCTTCGCGTTCTCGCTGTCCACGCTGGGCGTGATCGATCCGGTGGCCAAGGCCATCGTGGAATCGGGCCTGGGCGAGTACGGCGTGATGGCGCTGCTGATCCTGCTGCTGATCACCGTGGGCATGTTCCTGGACGGCATCTCCATCTTCCTGATCTTCGTGCCGCTGCTGCTGCCGATCATGCAGCACTACCACTGGGACCCGGTGTGGTTCGGCGTCATCCTCACGCTCAAGGTGGCGCTGGGCCAGTTCACGCCGCCGCTGGCCGTGAACCTGATGGTGTCCTGCCGCATCGCGGGCGTGCGCATGGAGTCCACCGTGCGCTGGGTCGGCCCCATGCTGCTGGCCATGTTCCTGGTGATGATCGCCGTGATCGCCTTCCCGCAGCTGGCTCTCTGGCTCCCAGCACGCCTGGGCTACTGATTTCCCAAAAATTCAACAAGGAGACCTTCGCAATGAAACTTCGCACTTTCCTCGCCAGCGGCCTGGCCGCAGCGGCGGCCCTGGCCCTTTCGTCCGCTCCCGCAGTGGCGCAGACTCCGGCCAAGTACAAGAGCGAGTACCGCATGTCGCTGGTGCTGGGCACGGCCTTTCCCTGGGGCAAGGGCGGCGAGATCTGGGCCAACAAGGTGCGCGAGCGCACCAACGGCCGCATCAACATCAAGCTCTACCCGGGCGTGTCCCTGATCCAGGGCGACCAGACGCGCGAATTCAGCGCGCTGCGCCAGGGCGTGATCGACATGGCCGTGGGCTCCACGCTGAACTGGTCGCCCCAGATCAAGGAGCTGAACCTGTTCGCCCTGCCCTTCCTGATGCCCGACTACGCGGCCGCCGACGCGCTCACGCATGGCGAGCCCGGCAAGCGCCTGTTCCAGCGCCTGGACAAGGCCGGCGTGGTGCCGCTGGCCTGGGGCGAGAACGGCTACCGCGAGATCAGCAACTCCAAGCACGCCATCAAGACCCCTGCCGACCTCAAGGGCCTGAAGATCCGCGTCGTGGGCTCGCCGCTGTTCCTGGACACCTTCACCGCGCTGGGCGCCAACCCCACGCAGATGAGCTGGGCCGATGCCCAGCCCGCCATGGCCAGCGGCGCCGTGGACGGCCAGGAAAACCCCGTCTCGGTCTACATGGCCGCCAAGCTGCAGTCCGTGGGCCAGAAGCATCTGACGCTGTGGGGCTACATCAACGATCCGCTGATCTTCGTGGTCAACAAGGACATCTGGGCCACCTGGACCAAGGAAGACCAGGACATCGTGCGCCAGGCCGCCGTGGACGCGGCCAAGGAGCAGGTCATGATCGCGCGCAAGGGCATGATCGAGGCCGACAAGCCCCTGCTCAAGGACCTGGCCGCCAACGGCGTGACCGTGACCCAGCTCACGCCGGCCGAGCGCGAAGCCTTCGTCAAGGCCACGCGCCCCGTCTACGACAAGTGGAAGCAGCAGGTCGGCGCCGACCTGGTGGATGTGGCGGAGAAAGCCATTGCCGCGCGAACTCGTTAGAATGCTATCGGTTGATCGCACACTCCGGTAGAAGCAAAAGGCCCCGCTCTGCGGGGCCTTTTTTTCGCCATCCTGCTTCGCAAGGACGACCAGGACTTCAGCCCGCCCATCAAGGCATGCCTTGCTGCGAAGCCGGTCCAGCGAAATGGCACAGGCACAGCCCCTGCTGCCTATGGGGCAGGGGCACGGGCAGCGGCTCCCGCGTCCGTCGCGCCACCCAGCAACATATCTGCCCCCATCTCGCACAGCAGCTCCTCCAGTGCGCCCGAGGCGATCAGCGGCGAAGCCTCCAGCGAGGCAAAGCGCACCGTGCCCAGCACGGCCCGCGTGGCCACGTAAAGGCGCGCATAGGACAGCGAGGGGCCGCCCCAGCGCTGCAGGTGGGCGGCCATACGCTCGGCGGTCTCGCGCATGGACAGGGCAATGCGCTCGTCACCATCCTGGCGCCAGGCAAAGCGCGCCAGCTTGCGCCGCGCGGGCGTGCGGCCCGCAAAGCCCTCGACGATGCAGGCGACCACGCCGCGCGCCACGGCCTCGCGCGGCAGGCCCTGCTCCGACGCCTGCTCCAGCCAGGCCTCGATGGCCGCGACGGCCGCAAGGCGCTGGCCATCGACCATGGCGCGCAAGACGGCCTGCTTGTCGGGGAAGTACTGGTAGAGCGTGCCGATGGAGACGCCTGCGCGCTCGGCAATGCGATTGGTGGTGAGCGCGGCTTCGCCCTCCTTGACCAGAATCTGAGCTGCTGCCTGAACAATGGCCTCCAGCGTGCGCTGCGCACGGGCCTGTACGGGCTGTCTTCTTCTCTGGGATTCAGTGGTAGCGGAGGTATGGGAGGGCATGCGGCAAAACCTGAGCACAAGGCGAGTTTTCTGCCCGGAGTTTAAGCACTACAGTGGCCGGCCATTGCAGCAAATCCCAAGGAATACACCATGAAGAACCATCAGCACACCGGCGCGTGGGAAGCCCTGCCGTGAAGGGCGTGCAACTGCTGGCCCTGGCCGCCGCCCTGTTCGACACGGCGGCCGCGCTGGCCCACTTCGCCTGCATCGTCTGGGGGGGACGTGGGCTGCGGCTCATGGGTGCCGGCGAGCGCATGGCGCGCATGGCCGAGGCCGGGCACTGGTATCCGCCGCTGGTGTCGGCGGCCATCGGCGTGGTGCTGTCGCTGCTGGCGGGGTATACGCTGGCAGGCGCGGGCCTGCTGGGTCCCCTGCCCTTCATGCGCCCGGTGCTGACCGGGGCCGGCCTGGTGCTGGTGGCGCGGGCCGCGGCCTTTCCGTGGCTGAAACCGCGGTTCCCGGACAACAGCGACCGCTTCTGGCATGTGTCCTCGGCCCTCTGCCTGGTCATGGGGCTGCTGCACCTGGCAGCAGCTGCCGGGATGGCACAGGGCTGAATCCAGCCTCAGGCCGTGACCGGCGAGACCAGCGGGCGGCCTTCCAGGTGGCAGCGCATGTTGGCGATGAAACGGTCCACCGAGGCCTGCACGGCTTCGGGCGACCAGCCGCCCACATGGGGCGTGAGCACCACGGCGTCCAGGTCCAGCAGTTCGGCCGGTGGCGCAGGTTCGCTTTCGTAGACATCCAGGCCCGCGCCGGCAAGGCGGCCTTCGCGCACAGCGGCGGCCAGGGCGGCGGTATCGACCACGCTGCCGCGCGCGATATTGACCAGGTGGCCCTGCGGGCCCAGTGCGTCCAGCACCTGGGCGTTGACGAGATGGCGCGTACCCGGGCCGCCCGGCGTGGCGACCAGCAGCACATCGGCCCATTGCGCCAGGGACAGCAGGTCGCCGAAGTAGCGGTGGGGCAGCCCGCTGCGCGGGCTGCGGTTGTGGTAGCCGATCTCCATCTCGAAGCCCAGCGCGCGCTGGGCGATCTTGGCGCCGATGGCGCCCATGCCCAGGATGCCCAGGCGCTTGTGCGAGACATTGGGCGGCAGCGGCATGGCGGTGCGCCAGACGCCGTCGCGCGTGGCGCGGTCCAGGCGCACCAGGCCGCGCACGGAGGCGATCAGCAGGCCCATGGCATGGTCGGCCACGCAGTCGTCATTGGTGCCTGCGCCGTTGCCCACGGCAATGCCGTGGGCCTGCGCATGGGCGACATCGATGTTCTCGTAGCCCGCGCCCAGCGCGCAGACCAGCCTGAGGGCGGGCATGCGCTGCATCTGCGCGGCCGACAGGCCGATGGAGCCTATGGTCAGCACGGCCTGTATGCGCGTGCCGTGCTCGGCGATGGCGGCCTCGCACTGGGCGGCGTCGGGCGCGTAGAGCAGTTCGAAGGAGGGAAAGGCCTGGGCCATCTGGCGCAGATGGGCCTCGGTATTGAAGTTGAGGACGAGCAGGGCAGGTTGCATGGCAGGAAGGCGGCGCCCGCCGCCACAGGGCGGGCCTTGGGGGAAAACCTCATTGTGCGCCGGCCGGCCGGGTCCAGCGCTACAGGTCCAGCACCAGCCGGGCGGATTTCGCGCGCGAGCAGCAGGGCAGGAACTGGTCGCAGGCGGCCTGCTCGTCCTCGGTCAGGTACATGTCGCGGTGCTCGGGCTCGCCCGAGAGCACACGCGTGAGGCAGGTGCCACACACGCCCTGCTCGCACGAGGTCTGCACCTCCACGCCGATGCCGGCCAGCGCCTGGACCACGGTCTGCTCGGGCGCCACGCGCACCACCTGGCCGGTGCTGGCGATCTCGATCTCGAACCCGGCATCGCCCTCGCGCTGCACGACCTCGCCTGCAAAGAATTCGTAGTGCAGGCGGTCCTCGCTCCAGCCCGATGTGCGAGCCATGCCCAGGGCCGCGTCCATGAAGCCGCGTGGGCCGCAGACATACAGGTGCAGGCCCGCCTGCGGGGCGCCCAGCAGCTGCGCCATGTCGAGCGCGCCCTCGCCATCCACATGCAGGTGCACGCGGTCGGCCCAGGGCATGGACTGCAGCAGGGCCGTGAAGGCCATGCGCTCGCGCGAACGCGCGCAGTAGTGCAGTTCGAAGTCGGCACCCTCGCGCGCCAGCTGGCGCGCCATGGCCAGCACGGGCGTGATGCCTATGCCGCCGGCCAGCAGCAGATGCCGCGCAGGGCCACCCGCATGCAGCGCGAAGTGGTTGCGCGGTGCGCCGATGGCGATCTGCTGGCCTTCCTGCACCTGTTCGTGCACGGCGGCCGAGCCGCCGCGCGAGGCGGCCTCGCGCAGCACGCCGACCACGTAGCGGCCCGTGTCCTGCGGGTCGTTGCACAGCGAGTACTGGCGCACCAGGCCGCCCGGCAGGTGCAGGTCGATGTGCGAGCCGGCCGTGAAGGCGGGCAGGCTCTGGCCGTCCAGCGGCACGAGTTCAAGGCTGCAGATGTCCTGCGCCTCGGCGCATTTGCGCGCGACGCGCACCTGGAGGATGGGGTTGGCTTGCATGGGGAAAAAAAGCGGAAAGGGATGGGTTCGGAAAATCAGGCCGCCGCCAGCGCACGGGCGCTGGCCTCGCGCAGCCGGCTGATCACGCGGCGCGCGCGGTTGGGGCCGGCGTCCACGTGGATGTCGATGACAGGGCGCGCGCCAAAGCGCTGCTGGTTGCGGAACTGGGCCTCGATGACGACCTTGTCCTCCTCGAAGGTGGCAGCCGTCTGGTCGATCACCAGGCGCGTGGTGTCCTGCATGTCGGGATGCGGGTTGGTGGCAATGGTCCAGAAGTAGTGGGCCGAATGCTCGGTCTCCGGCGTCACGCCGTGAAATCCCCGCATGTGAAAGCCCTCGCGCTGCGGATCGTCGAGCCGGCCGCTGCCTGCGTCCATGGCGCCGGTCCAGATGCACACGTGCGAGGGATGGAACTCCACCTCCTGCCAGCGGTCGATGCGGCCCGCGAACGGCCAGGCTGCCGCATAGGTGGGCGGCGGGTCGGAGTCGGGCATCCAGCGCAGCACGGTGACGCTGTCCCCGTCCTGGCGGACCTGCAGCTCCGCATTCATGTGGATGCCGGCATTGCCGCCAATGGTCTTGAGGTGCACATAGCCCAGGTGGCTGAGGTCCAGCAGGTTGTCGTGGATGAGCTGGTAGGGCGCGTCGTAGTGGTAGACATCGCCGCCGAAGCGGTAGCGCGCATCGCCGTGCACGGGATAGGCGGGCGGCTCCTGCGCGGGCACGGAATCGGGTGTGGCGCCCATCCAGATCCAGAGGATCTGGTCACGCTCGCGCAGGTCGAAGGACTTGACGCAGGCCTTGGGCGGTATGCGCTGCTGGCCCGGAATCTCCAGGCACTGGCCGGCGCGGTCGAACAGCAGGCCGTGGTAGCCGCAGCGCAGGCCGCGCGCCTCCACCGTGCCGCAGGACAGCGGCAGCTCGCGGTGGCAGCAGCGGTCCTCCAGCGCGGCGACGCTGCCATCGGGCGTGCGAAACAGCACGACGGGCCGGCCCAGCAGGGTGCGTGCCAGTGGCGCGTCCTGCAGCTCCCAGGCAAAGCCGGCGACATACCACTGGTCCAGCGGGAAGGCAGGCGTGGAGGCAGGTGCAATGGTGGTGCATTCGGTCATGGGTTCTCCTTCTTGTCTGCAAGTCGCGCTCAATGCGCCGACAGCGTGCGGCGCGTGGCTGCGGGCCTGCCGGCTTCGGGCCCCTGCAGCCGGTGCAGCGACACGATGCAGGCCGCGAACACGAAGGCCAGGCCATAGCCCACATAGAGCTGGCTGGGCGACCACGCGGCGTCCAGCAGCGAGCCCGCGACCATGGGCGAGACGATGGCGCCGATGCGCCCTATGCCTATGCCCCAGCCCACGCCGGTCACGCGCACCTCGCCGCCATAGACCATGGGCGCGATGGCATAGAGCCCGGCCACGCAGCCGTTGACGAAGACGCCGATCAGAAAAGCCAGCGCATACGACAGCAGCAGCGAGCCCGGATTGCTCACGATGAAGCACAGCAGCACGGCCGTGGCCAGCATGAAGCCGGCCAGCGCGCGGTGCACGGGATAGCGCGCCGCCAGCAGGCCCAGCAAGGTGGCGCCCAGGATGCCGCCCAGGCTCAGCAGCACCCCGCCGGTCACGCCCTGCTCGGGCGTGAGGCCCGAGGCGGCCAGCAGCTTGGGCGTCCAGCTCATGACGAAGTAAAAGCCGAACATCACCGCGAAGAACGACAGCCAGACCAGCAGCGTGGGCCGGCGCAGGCCCGGTGCGAACAGCTGCAGCGGGCCCCGCCGCGCCGGCCCCGCCGATGCGGGCGCGGCAGGCGGCAGCGCAGCCAATGCGGGCAGGCCCAGCCGCCCGACCAGGGCGTTGAGCCGCTGCAGCGCGCCGGCCGGGCGCCGCGCCAGCAGGAAGTCCATGGATTCCGGCAGTCGCCACCAGGCCAGGACCAGCACGCCCAGCGTCACGCAGCCGCCGAACAGGAAGACCGCGCGCCAGTCATGGCGCCCCAGCAGCCACACCGCGATGGAGCCGCCAATGCTGGCGCCCAGCGCGTAGCCCGTGGACTGCAGCGTGACGGCCAGGCTGCGCCAGCGCTGCGAGGCGTATTCGCTGGCGATCACGTTGCTGCAGGCCAGGATGCCGCCCACGCCCAGGCCCGTGAGCACGCGCAGCGCCGCCAGCTGCGTGGCGCTCTGGCTGAAGGCCGAGCCCAGCATGCCCACGCCCGAGAGGGCCAGGCAGGCCAGGATCAGCGGCCGGCGGCCCAGCCGGTCGGCCCAGGGCGCGATCAACAGCGATCCGCCCGCCATGCCGAACAGGCCTGCACTGAGCAGAAAGCCCAGCTGGGCGCCGCTGAGCTGCCAGTGCGCCGACACGGCAGAGGCCGTGAACGCCATGACCAGGACGTCGAAGCCGTCGATCATGTTGAGCACCATGCACAGGGCTATGACCGACCACTGGAAGCGCGTCATGGGCCGCTGGTCGACGCTTGCACGCAGGTCGGCGCTCATGGCCGCAGCTCCCGCAACGGGCAGTTGGACGATGCGGCGGCGCAAGGCCGCTGCAGCCATGGAACAGGGGTAGAGGCAGTCATCGTGGGTCTCCTTGGGTTGAAGCTCTGTGGGAGCTTTCTTGTGTTCTCAACACATCATTACGTATGCTGAATGTGATTCAGTTTACTGAATGAAAATCGGCGCCAGATACCGGGATTTCCCCGATCAGGCGGGGCCGCGCAGTCTCGGACGCGGAGGCGGCCGGGCCGCTGTCAGTCGGATGAGGAAGCGTCGAGGGCGTCGCGTGCGTCGTGCAACTGCACGAACTTGCGCAGCAGGCGCTTGAACTCGGCCTGCTCCTCGGGCTCCAGCGCGGCCAGCATGCGGTTGTGCAGTTCGTGCACATTCGGCACGAAGCCGCCCAGCATGGCCTCGCCCTCGGCCGTGAGCGTCAGGCGCCGCTGGCGCCGGGGCAGGATCTCGCGCAGCACCCAGCCCTTGGCCTCCAGTCGCGCCGCGATGTCGGCCGTGGTGGAGTTGTCCAGCGCCACCAGCCGCGCCAGCGTTACCTGGTCGATGCCCGGTTTTTCCTGCAGCATGCGCAGGATGGCGTACTGCACGGGCGTCACGTCCGGCCCCAGCACGTCGCGGAACAGCTGCGCCGCGATCTGCTGCGCGCGCCGGATCAGGTGGCCCGGCTGGTCGTAGAGGTCGATGGAAAGCGGATCGGAGGCGGAGTGGACCATCGGTGGCGGCAGGCCTTGCGGCCCTGGGGTTGAAGCCCGCCGAGATTACCCCATCCCCGGCGCCGGTCCTGGATGCGCGCCGGGCCATGGCCGGCCTCAGGCCACCGCGGCGGCAGGCTGGGCCGCTGCTGCGGCCACCGCCGCCGCCTGCTGTTCCTGCGCAATCCATTTGTCGATGACCTTGCGCGACTGCACGCCGCCCGCATCGATGTTGAGCTTGAGCAGCTTGCGGTCGGGGTGGGCACTGAGGTTGCGCTGCTGCAGCTCCAGCATCTGCAGGTCT
The DNA here is from genome assembly GCF_050907895.1 of Delftia sp. 11MD. Classification (NCBI taxonomy): domain Bacteria; kingdom Pseudomonadati; phylum Pseudomonadota; class Betaproteobacteria; order Burkholderiales; family Comamonadaceae; genus Delftia; species Delftia sp. 11MD. The sequence continues at coordinate 5,742,949 of NZ_CP194333.1, forward strand.
TCGCTGAAGATCTTGTGCTGGCCCTCGCGTATGCGGTCGGTGACTTCGGCATCGCCCGGATTGAAGCGGCGCGCCATGCCCCAGAAGTACCACATGGACTCCTCGGTCTCCGGCGTGATGAAGTCCACCACCATGCTGTAGACCTTGTGCTCGTCGGGCGCGTCGTAGCCGCCGTGGCCTGCGTGGGCCACGCCGACCTCGATCAGCACATGGCTGGGCGGGGTGAAGCGGCAGACCTGCCAGCGGTCCACGGGCACATCGTCGGCCAGGCCGTTGCTGCGCAGCGCCATCTTCCAGAACGGGGGCGCGGGAATGTCGTTCATGAAGCGGCTGGTGACCACCTCGACATCGGCGCCCTCGCCGCGCGTCTCGGTCTTGCAGGGCGTCTCGTCGATCTCGGCCTGGCCGATGGAGCTGGCGTGCACATAGGTCTCGTGCGTCAGGTCCATGAGGTTGTCGATCATCAGCCGGTAGTCGGCCTGGATGTGGAACATGCCGCCGCCATAGGCCCATTCGGGGTTGTCGTGCCAGGGCAGCTTCGGGATGAGCGCGGCATCGGCCAGCGCCTTGTCGCCGGGCCAGACCCAGATGAAGCCATGGCGCTCCTCGACGGGATAGCTGCGGATCTCGGGGAAGCCGCGCACGCGCTGGCCCGGCATGGCAATGGTCTTGCCGTCGCAGCCCATCTCCAGCCCGTGGTAGCCGCAGACCAGCTTGCCCTCGCAGACAAAGCCCAGCGACAGGGGCGCGCCGCGGTGCGGGCAGAAATCCTCCACGGCGGCAATGCCGTGCTGCGCGCGGTAGAACGCGATGCGCTCGCCGCAGATGCGACGGCCCAGCGGCTTGTCCTGGATCTCGTCGGACGTGGCGGCCACGTACCAGGTGTTCTTGGGGAATGTGCTCATGGGGGGTCTCCTTTATGGGTGGGGTCCGCAGTCCTTGGCGCTGCGGTGGCTGGGGCGCAGGCGGCCGAGGCCGCCGGCGCACATCAAGGGCAGATCAAGCGCAGATCAAGCGCAGATCAAGCGCGGGTCAGACTCGAATCAGGCTCGGATCAACTGCACGCCAGGAACCGCATGGCTGCCGGGCTCGCTCACGGCTTCGCGCAGGTTGCGGCGCGCAATGCGCGAGTGCTCTTTCATCAGCGCCTCGGCCCGGGCGCCCTCGCGCGCGGCAATGGCGTCCAGCACCTGGCGGTGCTGGTCCTGGGCCACCATCAGGCTGTGGCGCGCACGCGGGGATTCGGCCCGCGCCAGCACAAAGCCCGAGGGCGAGGCGAAGGGCATGCGCACCACGCGCTCCAGCTCGCGCTGCATGACGCTGCTGCCGGCCATGGAATGCAGCAGGTCGTGGAATTCGGAGTTCAGCGCCACATAGCGCGAGAAGGCCTCATCGCCCCAGTCGGGCGTCTCCAGCACGCGGTCGATGGCATCCAGGCAGCGGCCGGCCTGCGCCAGCAGCGGCTCGGCCACGCCGCGCTCGGCCGCCCAGCGCGCGGCCAGGCCTTCCAGCGTGCCGCGCAGTTCGATGGCATCGGCCACGTCGGCCTCGGAGAACAGCCGCACGCGGTAGCCGCGCCCGCCGGCCATGGCTTCGAGCAGGCCTTCCTGCTCCAGCCGCATCAGCGCGGCGCGCACCGGCGTGCGCGAGATGCCCAGGCGCTGCACCACGGTCAGCTCGGCAATGCGCTCGCCTGCGGGCAACTCGCCCGCAAGAATCATCTCGCGCAGTTGCAGCTGGGCCTTGATGACCTGGGAATGGCTTTCCGCTTCGGAGGCGGCGGGGGCAAGCTGGGGGCTCATGGGGCTTTGTCTGGATGGAATGGCGTAAATGTATACATTCAAGGCGATTCATGGTGCACTTTTCCGCAAAAACACGGGAAAACACCAATCAAATGTATACAACCAATCCCAGCAAAGACAGTGGCCCGCCTGTTTGTATACAGCACCATGGCATCATGGCCGGCTCCCTTTTTCCCCTGCCGCTGCAACCCAGGAGGTCACCCTTGCCGACGTTTTCCCGACACCCCGCCATGGCCGCCCACATCCTCAACCTGGCACGGGATGCCAGCGCCGATGCGCAGGCTCCGCAGGCCTATCCGATCAAGGACTTCTTCCGCAATCCGGAACGCGGCTTCTTCCGCCTGGCCGATGACGGAAGCATGCTGGGCTTCATGCAGCCCGTCAGCGTGGACGGCCATCCGGCGCGCATGAATATCCATGTGCAGGCGCTGGAGGGCAGCACCCCTGTGGGCGAGCCGCGCCGCATCACGGCCGAGACCGAGCGCGACATCAGCAACTTCTTCTGGAAGGGCCCGGATGTAGTGCTCTACCAGAAGGACTTCGGCGGCGACGAGAACTTCCACGTGCTGGCGGTCAACGCGCGCAGCGGCGAAGCCACCGACCTGACGCCCTGGGAAGGCGTGCGCGCCAGCATCGAGGACGACCTGGAAGACGACCCCGACCATGTGCTGATCAGCCACAACCGGCGCGATGCCGAGGTCTTCGACGTATACCGCGTGAACGTGCACACGGGGGCGGCGCAACTGGTGGCGCAGAACCCCGGCAACATCGTCGGCTGGCAGACCGACCACGCAGGCCGCGTGCGGGCCGCCGTGGCCAGCGACGGCCTGAACAGCGCCCTGCTCTACCGCGACGACGAGGCCGGCGAGTTCCAGCCCCTGATCACCACCGACTACCGCACCAGCGTCAGCCCGGCCTTCTTCACCTTCGACGACCAAAAGCTCTACGCCCTGTCCAACCGGGGCCGCGACAAGCTGGCCCTGGTGGTCATCGACCCGGCCCGGCCCGACGAGGAAGAAGAAATCTTCGTGCCCGAGGAAGTCGATCTGGGCGCGGCGGCCTATTCGCGCAAGCGCCGCGTGCTGACCCTGGCCGCCTACCAGACCGACAAGCCGCAGTACCGCTTCTTCGATGCCGAGACCGAAGCCCTGTACGGCCGGCTGGCCGCGCAGTTGCCGGGCTACGACTTCGCCATCCAGGGCGCCAACCGCGCCGAGGACAAGTTCATCGTCGCCGCCTTCAACGACCGCACGCCGGGCGCGCGCTACATCTACGACGCGGCCGCTGACGCGCTGACCAAGCTGGCCGACATCAACCCGGCCATCCCCGAGTCCGCCATGTCGCGCGTGCAGCCCGTCAGCTACACCAGCCGCGACGGCCTGACCATCCACGGCTACCTGACCCTGCCGGCCGGCCGCGAGCCCAGGAACCTGGCCTGCATCATCAACCCGCACGGCGGCCCCTGGGCCCGCGACGGCTGGGGCTACAACCCCGAAGTGCAGTTCCTCGCCAACCGGGGGTTCTGCGTGCTGCAGGTGAACTTCCGGGGCTCCACGGGCTATGGCCGCGCGTTCTGGGAAGCGGGATTCGGCCAATGGGGCCTGAAGATGCAGGACGACATCACCGACGGCGTGCACTGGCTGATCGACCAGGGCATTGCCGACCCTGCGCGCATCGGCATCTACGGCGGCAGCTATGGCGGCTATGCCACGCTGGCCGGCGTGGCCTTCACGCCCGACCTGTATGCGGCGGCCGTGGACTATGTGGGCGTGTCCAACCTGTTCACCTTCATGAAGACCATTCCGCCCTACTGGAAGCCGCTGCTGGACCAGATGCACGCCATGGTGGGCGATCCCGAGCGCGACAGGGAGCGCCTGGCCGCCACCTCGCCGGCCCTGCACGTGGACCGCATCAAGGCCCCGCTGTTCATCGCCCAGGGCGCGCGCGATCCGCGCGTGAACAAGGACGAGAGCGACCAGGTGGTGAAGGCGCTGCGCGAGCGCGGCGTCGAGGTGCAGTACATGGTCAAGGACAACGAGGGCCACGGCTTTCACAACGACGAGAACAAGTTCGAGTTCTACGAGGCCATGGAGCAGTTCCTGGTCACGCACCTCAAGCCCTGAAGCCGTCCAGGCACCCGGCCGCCCGGTCCCTCGGCCGCCCCGCGCTACAGCACGGCGGGCTCCCCGCTTTGCTGCAGCGCCCACATGTCCGCATAGCGCCCGCCCGCCGCGACCAGCTGGGCGTGGGTGCCGCGCTCGACGATGCGGCCCGCCTCCATGACCAGGATCTCGTGCGCATCGACCACGGTGGACAGGCGGTGGGCAATCACCAGCGCCGTCTTGTTGCGCGCGGCGCTTTGCAGCTCGGCCTGGATGGCGCGCTCGTTGGCCGAGTCCAGCGCCGACGTCGCCTCGTCGAAGATCAGGATGGGCGGGTCCTTGAGCAGGGTGCGCGCAATCGCCACCCGCTGCTTTTCGCCGCCCGACAGCTTCAGGCCGCGCTCGCCCACGCGCGTGGCATAGCCCTGGGGTGTGGCCTCGATGAAGTCGTGGATGCGCGCGGCGCGCGCGGCCGCCACCACCTGCTCGCGGCTGGCGCCAGGGCGGCCGTAGGCGATGTTGTATTCCACCGTGTCGTTGAACAGCACCGTGTCCTGCGGCACGATGCCCACGGCGCCGCGCACGCTGTCCTGGGTCAGCTCGCGCAGGTCGTGCCCGGCGATGCGCACATGGCCGGACTGCACGTCGTAGAAGCGGAAGATCAGCCGCGCCAGCGTGCTCTTGCCCGAGCCCGAAGGGCCGACCACGGCCACGGTCTTGCCGGCGGGAATGGTGAAGCTCACGTCCTTGAGGATGGGCCGCTCGGGGTCATAGGCGAAGTCCACATGCTCGAAGCGCAGCTCGGGCGGTGCGCCATGGGTCTGCAGCGGCTGGGCGCCGGGCGCGTCGGCCACCTCGCGTTCCTTGTCCATGAGGGTGAACATGCGCTCCAGGTCGGTCAGGCTCTGCTTGATCTCGCGGTAGATCACGCCCAGAAAGCCCAGCGGGATGTAGAGCTGGATCATGAAGGCGTTGACCATGACCAGGTCGCCCAGCGACAGGCGGCCATCCACCACGCCCTGCGTGGCCCGCCAGAGGATGGCGACCAGGGCCGTGGCGATGATCAGCTGCTGCCCGCAGTTGAGCAGGCTCAGCGTGCTCTGGCTCTTGAGGCGAACGCGGCGCAGCGCCTCCAGGTTCTCGTCGTAGCGCCGCGCCTCGAAGCCCTCGTTGCCGAAGTACTTGACGGTCTCGTAGTTCAGCAGCGAGTCGATGGCCTTGGTGTGCGCCGCCGACTCCTGGGCATTGGCCTCGCGCCGAAAGCGCGTGCGCCACTCGGTCACCGTGACCGTGAACGTGATGTAGAACACCAGCGCCGCCAGTGTGATGGCCGCGAACCAGATGTCGAAGCGCAACGCCAGGATGCCCAGCACCAGAGCCATTTCGATGAAGGTGGGCAGGATGCTGTAGAGCGAATACGAGATCAGCGACTCGGTGCTGCGCACGCCGCGCTCGATGTCGCGCGTCATGCCGCCGGTCTGGCGCTCCAGGTGAAAGCGCAGGCTCAGCGCATGCAGGTGCTCGAAGGTGGACAGCGCAATCGCCCGCGAGGCGCCCTGCGTGGCCTTGGCAAAGACCAGGTCGCGCAGCTCGGTGAACAGCGAGCTGGAAAAGCGCAGCAGCCCGTAGGCCAGCAGCAGGGCCACGGGCACGACGAGCACCGCGCGGGCATCGCCGGCCTTCAGATCCAGCGCATCGACCAGGTGCTTGAGCAGCACCGGCACGCCCACGTTGGCGAGCTTGGCCCCGATCATGAAGCCCAGCGCCGCCAGCACGCGCCACTTGTATTGCCACAGGTAGGGCAGCAGGCGCCGCAGCGCGTTCCAGTCCCGCGACGGTGCCGGGGTTGGGACTAAGGGTAAATCCGTAGGGGAAGCGCTCTCGCGTCGCATGAAAGACAATTCTCGGTTGTTATATTGACCCGATTGTGCCCATGCCACCCCGCCCAGACCTCCCGCCCCATCCCTTGCCCGCAGACAAGGAGCTGGTTCTCAAGGTCATTCCCATGCCTGCCGATGTCAACGCCAATGGCGACATCTTCGGCGGCTGGGTCATGGCGCAGGTTGACTTGGCAGGTTCGGTGCTGCCCTCGCGCCTGGGCCAGAGCCGCATGGTCACCGTGGCCGTGAACGAGTTCATCTTCAAGCAGCCCGTGCGCGTGGGCGACATCCTGTCGTTCTACTCCAGCGTGCAGCGCGTGGGCCGCACCTCGGTCACGGTCGATGTCGAGGTCTATGCCGAGCGCTTTGCCGACCAGGGCCGCTTCGTCAAGGTGACCGAAGCCCTGCTGACCTACGTGGCCATCGACGGCCAGGGCAAGCCCCAGTCGCTGCCGGACAACGACCAGGTGCGCTCCTGGCGCGCATCGGCCGAGCGCAATGCAGAACGCAAGCAGCAGCAGGCCGGCTGAACCCGCCCCGCCTCTGCAGCCATGAAAAAAGCGACCTTCGCAGGTCGCTTTTCATTTCCGGCAGCAGAGATCGCTCATGCCAGCGACGGCGTGACGCGCGGCTGCAGCGAGGCGGCCGCGCTGGCCGCGGCCAGCGCAGCGGAGCTGCTGGCGGCGCTGTCGCTGGAGGCGGCCGACGAGGAAGACAGGCTGGAGGCGCTGGATGCCACAGCCGAACCCGACGAGGACGAGCGCGGCGAGGAGCCGGCCTCGATCTGGCCCGTGAGCTCGCCGCCCTCTTCGATCACCACCTTGCCGTAGCGGATCTTGCCGCTGACCTTGCCCGTGCCGTAGATGACCAGCTTCTCGCGCACGGTCAGCGTGCCGTCGAACACGCCATGGATCTCGGCGATGTCGATTTCGGCCGTGCCGTGGAAGGCACCCTGCTCGGCGATCTGGATCACGCGCGAGTCCATGGTGGCTTCCACCGTGCCTTCGACGACCAGCGTGTCGCAGTCGGTGATCTCCACGCCCTTGAGCTTGATATTGGGGCCTACGGTGAGCTTGCTGCCCTGGGAGTCCTGCGCCACGGCCGATGCCTGGCGCTGGGCGGTCGACGGACTTGTCACGCTGGAGCTGGGCGTGACGGCACCGGAGGGGCTGCCGCCCGTACCGGTGGCGCCTATGCCGCTGCCCAGGGTGTTGCGGGAGGTGAAAGCATCGTTGTCGCGCTTGCCAAAGAACGGGTTCTGAACAGCCATGGGTGGGTCTCCTTCGGAAAAATCCGATGCTACGCACACGAACTGGCAACAAATGCCGGCATCTCGCAAGAAAAGTAACCAGATGGTTCTCCCGTTTCATGTGCTTGCAAGCCTTTCTCGATCACACACCGCGCATGTGCAGGTCGCGCAGCGGACATGCGCAAATCAATAGGTGCATCTACACTTATTTCCATTCCAGGCCACCTGCCCCACGCCCCATGACCTCCTCCACCTCAAGCGCCGCCAGTCCGGTCTGCACCTGCTTCATGGTGCGCAGCCTGTCGCGCAAGATCTCCCAGCTCTATGACGACACGCTCGCGCCCAGCGGCCTGCGCGGCACGCAGTTCAGCCTGCTGGTGCAGGCGCGCAATGCGCCCGACGGCCCGCCCACCGTCTCGGCCCTGGCCGAGCAGCTGCACACCGACCGCACGACGATGACGCGCAATCTGCGCACGCTGCAGCAGGCCGGCTTCATCGACCTGGTTCCCGGCGCGGATGCGCGCAGCCGCTGCGTGGTGGTCACGCCCGAAGGCCGCGCCCGCATCCGCGAGGCTGCCGCCCTGTGGCGCCAGGCCCAGCAGCGCGTGCGCGAGCTGTGCGGCAGCGAGCAGATCGGCGCGCTGGAAAGCCTGGTGCTGGGCATGCTGCCCGTGCTGGAAACCGCCACGCAGGAGAGCGCGGAATGAGCGCCGCCCTGCCCTCCGCAGCCCCTGGCGCTGCGGCCAGCGGGTCCGCGCATCCGTTGGTCAGTGGCCCCATCGCCTCCACCCTGATGCGCCTGGCCGTGCCCAACATGGTGGCGCTGAGCATGTCGGTGCTGGTCGCCGTGGCCGAGACCTACTACGTGGGGCAGCTGGGAACCGTATCGCTGGCGGCCATGGCCCTGGTGTTTCCGCTGGCCATGCTCACGCAGATGATGAGCAACGGTGCCATGGGCAGCGGCGTGTCCTCGGCCATCAGCCGCGCGCTGGGCGCGGGCGACGGCGCGCGTGCCTCGGCACTGGCCCTGCACTCCATCGTCATCGGCACCATCGCAGGCCTGCTGTACTCGCTCATCTTCGTGCTCTGCGGCGCCACCTTCTACAGCTGGCTGGGCGGGCGCGGCGAGGTGCTGGCAGCGGCCACAGGCTTTGGCGCCGTGCTGTTCAGCGGCGCCATCCTGGTGTGGCTGTGCAATACGCTGGCATCGGTGGTGCGGGGCACGGGCAATATGCGCATGCCGTCGGCCGTGATCTTTGCGGCCTCGCTGGTGCAGATCGCTGTCGGCGGCACGCTGGGGCTGGGCCTGGGACCCATGCCGCGCTGGGGCATGCCGGGCGTGGCCGTGGGCAACATCGTGGCCATGGCACTGGCCGTCGCAGTCTTCCTGGCCTATCTGCAATGGGGCCAGCAGCGCCTGCAACTGGACTGGCGCAGGCCCCGCCTGGCCTGGCCCATGTTCCGCGACATCCTGCGCGTGGGGGCCCTGGCCTGCCTGTCCCCCGTGCAAACGGCGCTGGCCGCGCTGCTGCTGACAGGCATGGTCGCCCGCCTGGGCCCGCTGGCACTGGCCGGCTACGGCATTGGCCAGCGGCTGGAGTTCCTGCTGATCCCCATGGCCTTCGGCGTGGGCATGGCCGCCGTGCCCATGGTGGGCATGGCCATGGGCGCCGGCCAGGTGGCCCGCGCGCGCCGCGTGGCCTGGTCGGGCGGCGCCATGGCCGCCGCCCTGCTGGGCGTGCTGGGCCTGGTGGTCATGGTCTGGCCGCAGCTGTGGTCAGGCATCTTCACCGGCGACCCGGCCGTGCGCGCCTATGCCGACCTCTACCTGCGCACCGTGGGCCCGGCCTTCGGGCTGTTCGGCCTGGGACTGGTGCTGTACTTCGCCTCCCTGGGCGCAGGCCGCGTCTGGGCTCCCGTGCTGGCCGGCACGGTGCGCCTGCTGATCGTGGTGGTGGGCGGCGGCTGGCTCATGTCCAGCGGCCTGGGCAGCGCCCAGTCGCTGTTCATCCTCGTGGCCGTGGCCATGGCCGCCTATGGCGCAGGCACGGCCTGGGCCGTGTGGCGCGCGCGCTGGGGGTGAAGACACGCAAAAAAGAAGGCCCGCAGTCAGCGGGCCATGCTTCAAGAAACGATGTACGCCGCCGTCCCCGTGGACAGCAAGCTGCCATCGGCCCCCAGGAATTCCATGCGCGTGTTGGCCACGCGCGAGCCCAGCCGCAGCACCTCGGCGCGCAGGATGAATTCGCTGCCGATGCCGGGGCGCAGGTAGTCCACGCGCAGGTCGATGGTGCCCAGGCGCGAGAAGCGGTGCAGGCGCTGCAGCGGTGCGTCGTCCATGTGCTTGGCGCCGATGGCCGCCATGACGGCCAGGCCCCCCATGGAGTCCAGGCCGGCGCTGATCACGCCGCCGTGGATGCGCTGGTAGGCGGCGTGGCCTATGAGCTCGGGCCGCATGGTGATGCGGCCTTCAACCCGCTCGGGCAGCACTTCGGTGATGCGCAGGCCCAGCACCTGGTTGAAGGCGATCTGGCGCTCGAACACCTCGCGCAGCCCGGCGATGAACTCGGGCTCGAACTGCACGGGCACCTCAGAGGCCTTCGTGGATTTCAGCACTGGCTGAAGTCCGGCTTGCGCTTCTCCATGAACGCGGTGAACGCCTCCTTGGCAGCAGGTCCGCCCATCAGCTTGCCGAAGCTCGCGCCCTCCTCGGCCATGCGCTCGCGCACCAGGCCGGACTGGCCGGCCTTCATGAGGCGCTTGGTCTCGATCAGGGCCGACAGCGGCTTGGCCGCCAGCTTCCTGGCCTGGGCCTGGGCCAGCGCATTGCATTCGCTGGGCGGCACGACGCGGTTGACCAGGCCCACTTCCAGGGCGGCTTCGGCCAGGAAGGGCTCGCCCAGCAGCAGGGCCTCGGCCGCGCGGTGGTAGCCGAGCATCTGGGGCAGCAGCAGGCTGGAGGCCGCTTCGGGGCACAGGCCCAGGTTCACGAAGGGCAGCGAGAAAGCCGCGTTGTCGCCCGCATAGACCAGGTCGCAGTGCAGCAGCAAGGTCGTGCCGATGCCTACGGCCGGGCCGCAGACGGCGGCGATCACGGGCTTGGGAAAGGCGGCAATGTAATGCAGGAAGCGCCAGACGGGGCGCTGCTCGCCCTCCGGCCTGGCGGCGCCGCCGGCCGACTGCTTGAGGAAGTCGGCAATGTCGTTGCCCGCGCTGAAGATGGCCATGTCGCCCTGGAAGACCACGCAGCGCACGGCGGCGTCTTCGCCGGCCTGGGCCAGCGCATCGGCCATGCTGGCGTACATGGCCTCGGTGATGGAGTTCTTCTTGTCTGCGCGGTTGAAGGTGATGGTGCAGACACCGGCTTCGGTGTGCACGAGGATGTCCTGGGTGGTTTCGCTCATGATGGTCTTGCCTTGCTTATTCCTTGAAATACACGATCTGGTGGCTGCTCGCCAGCATCACGCCGGCCTCGCTCCACAGCTGGGCGCTCTGGTCGAAGAAGCCGTTGCGAAATTCCTGGCCGCGCGCCTGGGCCAGCAGGTGGCCCGTGCCTGCGGCGGCCAGTTCCTCGCGCCCCGCATGGAAGTAGACGGTGATGGACACCGTGCCCGCCGGGGTGCGCTGTGCGCGGCGCAGCCACACGCGCGGGAAGAATACGTCAGCCAGGCCGGCCAGCGCGCAAAAATCCAGTGCGCGCGGCGGCTCGTCGCGCACCCACAGGCGAGTGAGGCTGTCGGTCTCGCGGCCATCCCAGGTCTGGGGAATGATGCCGTCGAGAAAGCGCATGTCGTAGCGGTTGAGCCATTCCACGCCGCCCAGCGGCGGCACGCGCGGCACGGCGGCGGGCGACGGCACCTCGGGCATGGCCAGGTCGGTGCCGCCCCAGGTGCTGCGCCGCACGGCCGTGACGGCCGTGGCCGTGGTGACGACCTGGGCATCGCCATCCTGGTCGGGCTGGGTGATGGTCAGCAGCCAGTGCTGGGTGGAGCGGTTGGTGCGAACGGGGCGGGCCTCGATGTCGAAGCGCCCCGCGCCCAGCGCGGCCGCGTAGTTGACGGTGATGGACAGCGGATCGCCCAGGCACAGCGGATGCTGCTGGATGGCCTGCACCAGCGCGGCGGCGGTGATGCCGCCGTACGGGCCCACCATGTTCCAGTAGTCCTGCGTGGTCTGGCCCTGGTAGTGGCCCACGGCGCCGGTGGGCGTGAGCGCCACGGCCTGGTCGAGAGGATGGATGTCTGTGCTCATGGCAAACGAGTGTGATGGCAAGCGGCGCCCGCGTCCGTCAAGCCGGCGACTCTGCGGGTGAGGGAAAGCGCGGGTGGGCCGCGGCGGCCGGCGCCTTGGTCCAGCCCGAGAACACGTCCACGGCCCGGCCCCAGAGCGCGTCGCGCATATCGGCGCGGAAGAAACCGAAATGCCCTATGCGCCGCAACTGCAGGGCCTTGGGTTCGATGCGCTCGATGCGGCTGGGGGCATTGGCGTAGAGCGCGAACAGGTGCTCGGTGCCGCGCCAGGTCATGAGTTCGTCGTCGCTCATGGACAGCGCCATCACCGGAAAGCGCACGGCGGCGTAGCTGCGCGCGGCGGCCTCGCCCTCGGCACCCACGCTGTAGCGCGGATTCAGGCACCAGCGGCGCCACTGCAGCATGACGCCGGCCGGCAGGTCGCCCACCTTGCGCAGGCGCCGGCCCGGAAAGTAGCCGCACAGGCGCGTGGCCACGGGCACCAGCACATGCCAGAAATAGGGAACCATGCGCTTGAGGCGGGGCGCATTGTCGCGCCAGTAGCCGCTGCCGGCCGCAATGCTCAAAAGGCCGTCCACCAGTTGCGGGGAGCGCAGCAGGCCCGGCAGCTGGGCGCCCAGGCTGTGGCCGATCAGGAACAGCGGCTGGTCCGGCAACTGCGCCTTGGCATGGGCGATGACTGCCTCGTAGTCGCGCGCCCAGTCGCACAGGTCGGCACGCACCTGGCGCAAAGAGCCTTGCAGGGAATCGCCATGGCCCCGGTAGTCAAAGCTGGTCACCCGATAGCCCTGGCCCGCAAGCCAGGTGGCAAAGGCCTCGTAGAAGGCCTGGCGCACCCCCATGGCCCCGCCGATGACCACGCTGGCGTGCGGCGGGCCAGCGGGCGTATAGACGCGCAGCGCCAGCGTGGCGCCGTCGCTGCTGAGTTGGTGTTGTTCCATGGCTGTCTCCTGGTCGGTGCCGTTTCTGTGCCGGCTCGCATGGATGGGAAAAAATGGGATGAGCGAAAAAGACAAAGCCCCGCGAACGGGGCCTTGAGCAACGGTCAGACCCGCTCGAAGATGCCGGCGGCGCCCTGGCCCATTCCGACGCACATCGTCACCATGCCGTAGCGCAATTGCTTGCGGCGCAGCGCATGCACCACGGTGGCCGAGCGGATGGCGCCTGTGGCACCCAGCGGGTGGCCCAGGGCGATGGCGCCGCCCATGGGATTGACCTTGGCGGGGTCCAGCCCCAGCGTGTTGACCACGGCCAGCGACTGGGCGGCAAAGGCTTCGTTGAGCTCGAACCAGTCGATGTCGTCCTGCTTGAGGCCCGCATAGCGCAGCGCGGCCGGGATGGCTTCGATGGGGCCGATGCCCATGATGGCCGGCGGCACGCCCTTGCTGGCATAGCTCACGAAGCGCGCCAGCGGCGTGAGGCCGAAGCGCTGCACGGCGGCGCCGCTGGCCAGGATCAGCGCGCCTGCGCCATCGCTGGTCTGCGAGCTGTTGCCGGCCGTCACCGAGCCGCGCGCCGCGAACACGGTGCGCAGCTTGCCCAGGCCTTCCAGGCTGGTGTCGGGGCGTGCGCCCTCGTCCAGCTCCACGGTGCGCGTGCGCACCACGGGTTCGCCCTTGGCCAGGTCCAGGCCCCGGTCGGTGACCTCGATGGGCGTGATCTCGTCCTTGAACTCGCCGGCCTGCTGCGCGGCCAGGGCACGGCGGTGCGACTCCAGCGCAAAGGCGTCCTGCGCATCGCGCGAGACCTTCCACTGCTGGGCCACCTTCTCGGCCGTCAGGCCCATGCCATAGGCAATGCCCACGTCACCATCGCGCTCGAAGATGGACGGCGACAGCGAGGGCGCGTTGCCCATCATGGGCACCATGCTCATGCTCTCGACGCCGGCCGCGATCATCACGTCGGCCTCGCCCACGCGGATGCGGTCCGCCGCCATGGCCACGGCCGACAGGCCCGAGGCGCAGAAGCGGTTCACGGTGATGCCACCCACGCTGGTGGGCAGGCCCGCCAGCACGGCGCTGATGCGCGCCACGTTCAGGCCCTGCTGGGCCTCGGGGATGGCGCAGCCGCAGATGATGTCCTCGATGGCAGCCGGGTCCAGCCCCGGCACCTGGGCCAGCGCGGCCTTCAGCGTGGTCGCCAGCAGGTCGTCGGGACGGTAGTTGCGGAAAAAGCCCTTGTGCGACTTGCCGATGGGCGTGCGCGTGGCGGCGACGATGTAGGCGTCTTGGATTTGTTTCATGGAGATTGCTCCTAGATCTCAGTTATTCGCGGCCCGCAACGCAGGCATGTCCCAAGTCAGGGACAGCAAGCAAGGGCCGCCCCGCCGCGAGGCTGTCGTCCCCCTGGGGGAAGGCGCGAAGCGACTCAGGGGGGGACATATCAATTCCGGACGGGCTTGCCGGTGTTCAGCATTCCGAGAATGCGTTCATGGGTCTTCGGATGGCCGATCAGGTGGCAGAACGCCTTGCGTTCGAGCTTCATCAGATAGGCCTCGTCCACCAGGGTGCCCGCATCCACGTCGCCGCCGCAGACCACGTTGGCGATCAGGCTGGCCACATGCTGGTCGAACTCGCTGATGAAGCCGCCGTCACGCATGTTGACCAGCGAGCCCTTGATGGTGGCCACGCCGCTGCGTCCCGCCACGGGGAAGCTGCGCGGCAGCGGCGCGCGCCAGCCGCCTGCGGCCATGGACTTGGCCTCGTTGATGGCGACGAAGAGCAGTTCGTCCTTGTGCGGCACAATGAGGTCGCTGTCCAGCAGGTAGCCCAGCTTGCGCGACTCGATGGCGCTGGTGCCCACCTTGGCCATGGCCGCGGCCGTGAAGCCTTCGGTCAGGAAGGGCAGCAGGTCCTTGCCCGTGCTGGTGGCGGCGTTCTCTGCCGCGCGGCGCGCGATGTAGGTCAGGCCGCCCGCGCCGGGCACCAGGCCCACGCCGACTTCCACCAGGCCGATGTAGCTTTCCATATGCGCCACGCGGCGTGCGCTGTACACAGCCAGCTCGCAGCCGCCGCCCAGCGCCATGCCATGGATGGCCGCAACCACGGGCACCTGGGCGTAGCGGATGCGCAGCATCAGGTTTTGCAGCTCCTGCTCCACGCTTTCGATGGCGTCGGCGCCGCCGATCACGAAGGCCGGCATGGTGGCTTCCAGGTCGGCGCCCACGCTGAACGGCGCATCGCCCGACCAGATGACCATGCCCTGGAAGTCGGTCTCGGCCACGTCCACGGCCTCCATCAGCGCTTCCATGACTTCGGGGCTGATGGCGTGCATCTTGTTCTTGATGCTGGCGATCAGGATCTGGCCGTCCAGCGTCCAGGTGCGCAGCGCCTTGGATTCGGCGATCGTGGTACCTGCCGTCTTCCAGTCGGGCAGGCTGTCTTCGCCCAGCAGCTTCTCGGGGAAGATCTGGCGCTCGTAGACGGGCAGCACGCGGCGGGGCACGAACTGGCCCTTGGCAGGGCTCCACGAGCCCTGCGCCGTGTGCACGCCGCCGGCCTCGGCCACCGGGCCTTCGAAGACCCACTTGGGCAGAGGTGCCTTGCTCAATGCCTTGCCGGCATCGATGTCCTCCTGGACCATCTTCGCCACTTCCAGCCAGCCGGCTTCCTGCCACAGCTCGAACGGGCCCTGCTTCATGCCGAAGCCCCAGCGCATGGCCTGGTCCACGTCGCGTGCGGACTCCGCAATGCTCTCCAGGTGGATGGCCGCGTAGTGGAAGCTGTTGCGCAGGATGGCCCACAGGAAGCGGCCCTGCGCCCCCTCGGCATTGCGCAGCAGCTTCAGGCGCTCGGCTGCGGGCTTCTTGAGCATGCGGCCATAGACCTCGTCGGCCTTGCCGCCTGCGGGCACATAGTCCTCGCTGTCCAGCTCGAACTGCAGGATGTCGCGGCCGACCTTCTTGTAGAAGCCCTTCTTCGCCTTCTGGCCCAGGTTGCCCAGCTCGATCAGCTTGGCCAGCACGGGCGGCGTGCCGAAGCTGCCGTAGAAGGGATCGGTCTCGGCGCTGAGGTTGTCCTGCAGCGTCTTGATCACATGGGCCATGGTGTCCAGGCCCACCACGTCGGCCGTGCGGAAGGTACCGCTGGATGCGCGGCCCAGCTTCTTGCCGGTGAGGTCATCGACCACGTCGAAGGTCAGGCCGAAGTTCTCGACCTCCTTCATGGTGGCCAGCATGCCGGCGATGCCGATGCGGTTGGCGATGAAGTTGGGCGTGTCCTTGGCGCGCACCACGCCCTTGCCCAGGCCGCTGGTGACGAAGGCTTCGAGCTGGTCCAGCACCACGGGCTGCGTGGTCGGCGTGGCGATCAGCTCCACCAGCGGCATGTAGCGCGGCGGGTTGAAGAAGTGGATGCCGCAAAAGCGCGGCTTGATCGCGTCGGGCAGCGCCTCGGACAGCTTGGTGATGGACAGGCCCGAGGTGTTGGACGCCACGATGGCGTGCTTGGCCACATGGGGCGCGATCTTGGTGTACAGATCGAGCTTCCAGTCCATGCGCTCGGCAATGGCCTCGATGATCAGGTCGCAGCCCTTGAGCAGCTTGAGGTGCTCCTCGTAGTTGGCGGGCTGGATCAGGTCCGCGTCCTCGGCCACGCCGATGGGCGAAGGCTTGAGCTTCTTGAGGTTGGCGATGGCGCGCTCGGCGATGCCGCTTTTCGGGCCTTCCTTGGCAGGCAGGTCGAACAGCACCACGGGCACCTTGACATTGACCAGATGGGCCGCGATCTGCGCTCCCATCACGCCAGCGCCGAGCACGGCGACTTTCTTCACATTGAATCGGGACATGGATGTTCCACAAGTGGGAGGAAGGCGGCCGCTGCGGCCGCCTTCCGGAATGGTTTACTGCACGCGCACCCAGGTCTGGGTGCGGCCAAAGGGGCCGATGGAGCCGCGCACCTCGAGCTTGGCGCCGCCCTCGATGGGCGTCAGGCGCAGGGTGTAGGTCTTGCCGTTTTCGGGGTCGAGGATCTTGCCGCCTTCCCAGACGTCCTTGCCCTCGGCCTTCTTGGCGCCGCGGATGATCTCCAGCCCCTTGAGCGGCTGGCCCTTGCGGTCGTCAGAACACTCGGTGCAGGTGGCGGCCGGATCGGCGCCCTTGCGCAGGATCTGCTCGATGCGGCCCGTGACCACGCCGTCGTTCTCGGCCACGCGGATCTCGGACTTGGCTTCGCCGCTCTTGTCGTCCACGCTCTTCCACAGGCCCACGGGCGTCATCTGCGCCTGCGCCGCGACGGCCGTGAGGCCCAGCACCATTGCTGCCAGTGCTTGATATGCCTTCATTTCAAACCCCTTTCGCCTAGAAAGGCGCACAGACCACGCTGATGCGCACAGCCCGTGCTCCCATGTTGGAGTGAAGCCGTTCAGGCCAGCGCCGCGTCCGTGTCCATCAGGGACTTGCTGCCCGCGCGGGCCGTGCGCATCAGCGTCGCGGTCTCGGGGAACAGCTTGGCGAAGTAGAAACGCGCGGTCTGCAGCTTGGCCTGGTAGAACGGGTCGGTGTTGCCCTTGGCGATTTCACGCAGCGCCACCTGGGCCATGCGGGCGAAGAAGTAGCCGAACACCAGGTGGCCCGCCACACGCAGGTAGTCCACAGAGGCGGCGCCCACCTCGTCGGGGTTTTGCATGCCCTTGAAGCCGATCTCGGTGGTGAACTTGGTCATCTGGTCGCCCAGGTAGGCGATGGGATTGATGAACTCGGCCATCTTCTCGTTGACGCCCTCTTCCTCCACCAGTTGCGCCACCAGCTTGCCGAACTTCTTGAGCGATGCGCCCTGGTTGCCCAGCACCTTGCGGCCCAGCAGGTCCAGCGCCTGGATGCCGTTCGTGCCTTCATAGATCATGTTGATGCGCGCATCGCGCACGAACTGCTCCATTCCCCATTCGGTGATGAAGCCATGGCCGCCATAGACCTGCTGGCTCATGGTGGTGGCCGTCCAGCCGTTGTCGGTGATGAAGGCCTTGACGATGGGCGTCAGCAGCGCCACCAGCTCGGCGCTGTCCTTGCGCACCTTTTCGTCGGGGTGGTTGAACTCCTTGTCGATCAGGAAGGCGCAGTAGGTCACCAGCGCGCGGCCGCCTTCGGCATAGGCCTTGGCCGTCAGCAGCATGCGGCGCACGTCGGGGTGGACGATGATGGGGTCGGCCGGCTTGTCCTTGGCCTTGGTGCCCGACAGGCTGCGCATCTGCAGGCGGTCCTTGGCATAGGCCAGGGCGTTCTGGTAGGCCACCTCGGTCAGGCCCAGCGACTGGTTGCCCACGCCCAGGCGGGCGGCATTCATCATCACGAACATGGCCTGCAGACCCTTGTTCGGCTGACCCACCAGGGTGCCGATGGCGCCGTCGATATTGATCTGAGCCGTGGCATTGCCATGGATGCCCATCTTGTGCTCCAGCGCACCGCAGAAGATGGGGTTGCGCTCGCCCAGCGAGCCATCGGCCTTGACCACGAACTTGGGCACCACGAACAGGCTGATGCCCTTGGAGCCCGGGGGCGCATCGGGCAGGCGGGCCAGCACCAGATGGACGATGTTCTCTGTGAAATCGTGCTCGCCAGCGCTGATGAAGATCTTGTTGCCGGTGATTTTGTAGGTGCCCTCGGGCGCGCCGGCCACGGGCTCGGCCTTGGTGCGCAGCAGTCCCAGGTCGGTGCCGCAATGGGGCTCGGTCAGGCACATGGTGCCGGTCCACTCGCCGCTGGTCAGCTTGGGCAGGTACAGCTTCTTTTGCTCTTCCGTGCCATGCACATGCAGGGCCTCGTAGGCGCCGTGCGACAGCCCGGGGTACATGGTCCAGGCCTGGTTGGCGCTGTTGAGCATCTCGTACAGCGCCGAGTTCACCGCAAAGGGCAGGCCCTGGCCGCCATAGGCCGTGTCGCAGGACAGCGAAGGCCAGCCGCCTTCCACGTACTTCTGGTAGGCCTCCTTGAAGCCCTTGGGCGTGGTGACCTCGTGGGTTTCCTTGTTCAGCACGCAGCCCTCGGCATCGCCGCTGATGTTCAGCGGAAACGTCACATTGGCCGCGAACTTGCCCGCCTCTTCCAGCACGGCGTTGATGGTGTCGGCATCGACCTCGGCATGCGCCGTCATCTGCCGGTAGTCATCCGTGACCTTGAACACCTCGTGCATGAGGAATTGCATGTCGCGCAGGGGCGGGTTGTAGCTGGGCATTTGTCTTCTCCTGTGTTGGCGGGGTTTGCAGTGGATGCGGTGAAAACGGTGAAACTGAAAAATCAGGTCGGGCTGGCGTAGCGCGCCAGAATGCTCTCGAAGCCGTCGATGGCGCGCTGCATGGAGCCTTCGTTGCGCAGGAAGCGCGCCTCGTAATGCAGGGCCAGGATCAGGCCGTGGATCTCGAACAGCAGCTGGTTCTCGTCCAGGTCGGCACGCAGGTCGCCGCATTCGCGGCACTGCACGATGGTGCGGCGCATGGCTGCGTGCCAGGTCTGGACCGAGGCCGTCAGCGCATCGCGCACCGGCCCCGTGCGGTCGTCGAACTCCACGGCGCCGCTGATATAGATGCAGCCCGAGTCCAGCTCGATCGAAGTGCGCTTCATCCAGTTGTCGAACAGCGCCCGCAGACGCGCCACGCCGCGCGGCGCCTGAAGCGCGGGAAAGAACACTTCCTGCTCGAAACGGTCGTGGTACTCATGCACCACGGAAATCTGCAGCTCCTCGCGCGAGCCAAAATGCGCGAACACGCCCGACTTGCTCATGCCCGTCAGCTCGGCCAGAGCGCCTATGGACAGGCCCTCAAGCCCGATGTGCGTGGCCAGGTTGAGGGCAGCCTCCACAATGGTGGCCTTGGTCTGCTGCCCCTTGTGCAGAGCGCGGCGCGGCGCGGGCGCAGCCGCTTCGTGCACGGAAGAGCCGGCCTTGGGATCGGCATTGGAGTTGGCCGGAGAGCGGGCGGTGCGGCGTGGGGCGGAAACGCTGGACATGCGAAATTCTTGTTAAAACGAACGTTCGTGCTATTTTGCATGGAAAGCTTGTCGCGGCGAAGACATGCGGGGGAAAACACCTAGCAACCCGAAGCCCCCTCCACCGCGTGCCCATGAAAAAAGCCACCGGCACAAGCGGGTGGCTTTGCTGCAGAGCGGACCCTGGGGTCCGCTGGGCCATGTTCAGACCATCAAGGCCAGGCTGGCTTCCAGATGCTCGGTCGGCAGGCGGCGGAAACCCGAGCGCGCGTAGCGCTGCAGGCGGCCCAGCGCGAACGATGTCAGCACGCTGGCGGCCACCTGTGCATCGACCGTCGGGGCGGAGGAGCCCAGCGCACCGGCGGCGGGGCGCAGGCACTGGCGCAACGTGGATTCGATGCGGTCGAAGAACTGGTTCATGCGGGCCTGCAGACGCTCGTGCTCGAAGACGATGGCATCGCCCACCATGACGCGCACCATGCCGGGGTTGCGCTCGCCGAACTGCAGCACCAGCGAGATCACGCGGCTGGCCTGGCGCATGCCATCCACTGCGGGCCGCTCTTCCTCCGGCACATCCCGCCCGACGATCTGCTGCACCAGCGTGAAGACGGATTGCTCGATGAACTCGATCAGTCCTTCGAACATCTGGGCCTTGCTGGCGAAGTGGCGGTACAGGGCCGCCTCGCTGACGCCCAGGTGAGCGGCCAGCGCTGCCGTGGTGATGCGTTCTGCGCCGGGCTTTTCCAGCATGGCCGCAAGCGCCTGCAGGATCTGCTCGCGCCGCTCCCCGGGTTTGGGGCGTTTGCGCGCAGGCGTGGGGGCGGAAGCGGAGGCGGCTTCGTCGGAAACGACATCAGCGCCAGGAGCGGATAAAGGCGACAGGACTTCAGACTCGGACATAAGCAGATCAACTATTTGTAAGTAATTCTCTCACAGCCCTCGGCGGCAACTCCGCACAAAGCTGTCCTCATGAGCGCAACCGTCAGGATCGCGTCCCTGTTGGCTGCGCTGCTACTGTTTCCGAGAGCACGGCCGGCATTTGCAATGGAAGCTCCAAGCGTACCAGCAGGCCCTTGCCCTGCGCGCCGGCGCCAAAGGCCAGAGTGCCCTGGTGCAACAGGGCGATTTCATCGGCAATCGCCAATCCCAGCCCCGTTCCATCGCCGGACGCACCCTGGGCGCGGTAAAAGCGCTGCGTGATCTGCGAGCGCTCGGCCTCGGGCACGCCGGGGCCATCGTCCTCGATCTCCAGGAAGGCCCACCCTGGCGGCTCATCCGCAGACTGCCCCGCGCCATGGTACATGCCGCAGCGCAGCGTGACGCTACCGCCGGGCGGCGTGTACTTGATGGCGTTGTCCACGAGATTGGACACCAGTTCGCGCAGCAGCCAGCTGTGACCCCAGACACTGGCCGGAGCAACGTCAAGGCCGAAGTCCAGCCCCTTGGCGCTGGCCTGGTCGAAGAACATTTCCAGCATGCTTTCGCACAGGTCCTTGAGGTCCACCTGCTGCAGCGGCTGGACTTCGGCATTGCGGGCGTCGGCACGTGACAGCGCCAGCAACTGGCGTGCCAGCTGCGAGGTGCGCCGCGTGGCGTCGCGCAATTGCTCGATCTGCGTCACGCTGAGCACCACCTGGGCCTCGGTGCCCTTGCGCCTCGCTTCGGCCTGGGCAGCCTGCGCGCTCAGCGCCCAGGCCTCGACCTGGGCTTGCAAGGCCGCCAGAGGCGTGCGCAATTGATGGGCGGCATCGGCCACAAAGCGCCGCTGGCCTTCGGCCTGGGCGTTGACCAGTGCAAACAATCGGTTGAGCGAGCGCACCAGCGGGCGGACCTCGGCCGGCGAGCTGTGCTCAGAGATGGGACTGAGGTCGCGCGGCGAGCGCCGCTCCACAGCCTGGGTCAGGGTCAGCAGCGGCCGGAAGGCCCGGCTGACCGACCAGTAGATGGCAATGCCAGCGCCCGCGATCAGCAACACGCTGGGCAGCAGCACATGCAGCAGCAACTGGCGCACCCATTGCTGGCGTACGTCGCCACCGTCGGCCAGCACGAGCACCATTTCACCGGCGCCATAGGTTTCGGCGCGCATGACGGCCACGCGGTAGGTCAGGCCGTCATGCTCCTGGCTGTGGAACTCGGCCAGCGGCGTGGAAGGCACATCGAAGCGGATCCAGGTGTCGCCGGCAACGACATGGCCCTGCAGGTCGCCCACGGCATATCCGACGTCGTTGCCGCGCTGGCGCAAGACTTCCTCGATGGCGGGCGTCAGCGCGACCAGCGGCGGCGTTCCCTCGGCAATCGACGGTGCCAGCACGGAGTCGGCCAGCGCGGGCAGCAGGCGCAAAAGGCGCTGGTCATGCTGGGTGGAGGCCTCGTCTGCCGAGCGGTAGCCGAACCAGCCGCCCATCAGCGCCAGCAGCGTCAGCGGCACCACCAGCAGCACCAGCAGGCGAAGTCGCAGATTGGCTGTCATGGGCGGTCAGCGCCTGGGGCCATGCGCCATGTCCGCATCAGGCAACGGTATGCGAGAGTTCCAGCCGATAGCCGAAGCCCCGGATGGAGCGCAGGGCCACGCCGTGCGGCTCCAGCTTGCTGCGCAGGCGAGAGACATAGACCTCGACCGCATTGGGCGTGATCTCTCGGTCCCAGCCCGTGAGCGCCTGCAGCAGCTTGTCCTTGCTGGCCGGCTTGGGCGCGTGGATCAGCAGGTATTCCAGCACGGTCCATTCGCGCGGGCCCAGGTCGATGGGCAGCAGCTTTCCCTCGCTCTCATCGTCTTGTGCAGGCTGGCGCGCGCCGGCGCGGCGGCCTGCCGTGTCCAGCTCGATGGGACCGAAGCTGAGGACGGCCGATGTGGCTGCCTGTGACCGACGCAGCAGCGCGCGCAGCCGGGCCAGCAGTTCAGGAAGCTCGAAGGGCTTGACCATGTAGTCGTCGGCGCCCTGGTCCAGGCCCTGCACGCGGTCCTGCAGCGCGTCGCGCGCCGTCAGAATCAGCACGGGCATGGCCGAGCTCTCCACCGCGCTGCTGCGCAGGCGGCGCGTGAGCTCCAGCCCGTCGATACCGGGCAGGCCGATGTCGATCACGGCCAGGTCGAAGGCTTCCTGGGCCAGCACCTCCAGGGCGCGCTCGGCACTGCCGACCCAGTCCACGGCATACCCCGCATCGGACAGCCCCAGCTTGATGCCGCTGGCCACCATCACATCGTCTTCCACAAGAAGCAAACGCATATCAAACCTAAAAAACAAAAGCCGCCCAAAGGCGGCTTGCAGCAGACCGGCCCAGGCCGTCAGACCACGCCCGGGCCATGCGCGATGGTAACGCGAACCGCAAAGTCCGCGCCATCGGGCCTCAATGGCTGCGGATCATGGTGCCGTAGGCCTGGTCGGTCAGGATTTCCAGCAGCATGGCATGCGGCACGCGGCCATCGATGATGTGCACGGCGTTGACGCCGGCCTTGGCGGCATCCAGGGCGCCGCTGATCTTGGGCAGCATGCCGCCCGAGATGGTGCCGTCAGCGAACAGGGCGTCGATCTCGCGCGCCGTGAGGTCGGTCAGCAGGCTGCCTGCCTTGTCCAAAACGCCGGGGGTGTTGGTCAGCAGCACCAGCTTTTCGGCCTGCAGCACGGTGGCCAGCTTGCTGGCGACCACGTCGGCGTTGATGTTGTAGCTCTCGTTTTCCTCGCCAAAGCCGATGGGGCTGATCACGGGGATGAAGGCGTCATCCTGCAGCGCGCGCACCACGCTGGGGTCGATGGAGACGATGTCGCCCACCTGGCCCACGTCGTACTCGATGTTCGGATCCTTGTTGTCGACCATCTTGAGCTTGCGTGCGCGGATCAGGCCGCCATCGCGCCCTGTCAGGCCCACGGCCTTGCCACCGGCCTGGTGGATCAGGCCCACGATGTCCTGCTGCACCTCGCCGGCCAGCACCCATTCCACGACTTCCATGGTCTCCGCATCGGTCACGCGCATGCCCTGGATGAACTCGCCCTTCTTGCCCAGGCGGTTCAGGGCCGTCTCGATCTGCGGCCCGCCGCCATGCACCACCACCGGATTCATGCCCACCAACTTCAGCAGCACCACGTCTTCCGCGAAGTCGGCCTGCAGGGCCGGATCGGTCATGGCGTTGCCGCCATACTTGATGACCATGGTCTTGCCGTGGAACTTGCGGATGTAGGGCAGGGCCTGGGCGAGGATTTCGGCCTTGTCGCGGGGGGCAATCGAGAGGATATCGTTCATGGTGCTAGCCCTGGGGCGTGGAAGTAGTCAACAACAAGGCGGGCATTGTGCCGCAACTGCGCCGCAGTGTTGCATGCCCGGATGACGGAACGCCCATGGCGCCCGGTCATCATCCATTGTTCTGCATCCAGCCCGGCAGCTTGAAGCGCACGATGGCCAGATAGGCCACCACGTAGCTGACCACGAACAGCAGGCAGAAACCCACCAGGACCGGTGTATTGCTCCAGAACAGCAGCGCAGGCACCACGGTCAGCAGCGTGAAGGCCCACAGATAGGGGGAGGTCCGGTTATTGCGGCGAAGCATGCGCCGGGCCAGATCATCGTCGAACACACCGCGCACCATGCGCCGATAGATAAGCTGGTGGAAATGCAGCGCATCCGCCATGCCCGGCGACATGCCGCGCATCAGCTTGCGGTAAATGGAAAACACCGTCTCCCAGACCGGATAGATCAGCAGCAGCATGGGAAACCATGGAGAGACTGCGGAATTGCGCTGCACCAGGGCGATGCTGGCCAGGGCAATCGCCAGGCCCCAGACATAGGCTCCGCCATCGCCGGCAAACATCATGCCGCGCGGGTAGTTCCAGACCAGGAAGCCGCAGGTGGCGGCGGCCAGCGTCACCAGCATGGCGGCCAGCGTGCGGTCGCCCACCTGCAAGGCCACATGGGCCAGCGCCAGGCAGATGATGGTGGCCACCATGCCCGCCAGCCCGTTGTAGCCGTCGATGATGTTGAAGGCGTGGGGCAGGCCCGTCAGGGCCAGCACGGCCAGGCCCATGCCCAGCCAGGGCATGGCCGGACCCAGTGCCTGTTCCAGCCAGGGCCAGCCGAGCCGAGGCACGGAGAGGCCGCACAGCAAAACCGCCAGCACGGCGCTCAGCAGGGTCAGCACCAGCCGGTAACGCACGCTCAGGCGCTGCGAGACATCCTCGATGACCCCCCCCACCACCGCTGGCAGCATGGCGGCCAGGCATACGACAACCCACAGCTGCATGCGCAGCGAGGAAGGATCTCCGCGCATGCTCAGCCAGGTGCCCACCCCCCAGGAGACAGCCAGCCCGAGGTACATCGGCACGCCCCCAAGCCGGGGTACCTCGCCGATGTGAAAGCGCTGCGGCTTGTCGTATCCGTAAGAGGACGTAGAGGACCGCCCGGCCCAGCGCACCAGCAGTGCGCAGCCGGTGCAAGACACCATGAAGGCCAATACCGCCATCCAGATCACGATGGCTCCCCATGCAGGCTGCGCAGCGAGGGCCCTGCCTGCGGCAAGGCTCGGGCCTTACGGTAGGCCGGACGGCTCCACAGCCGCAGCAGGCTGGCCACGTGCCATGCGCCATGGCGCAGGCTGCGCCGGCTCGCCCTCTGACCCGCATGGACGACAGACAACTCACCGCGCCGAAGCTCTCCGCCCAGCACCCGCAGGCGAAGGCACAGATCCACATCCTCACAATACATATAGAAACCTTCGTCAAACCCACGCAGCCGCATCCAGCTATCCCGGCCCAGCACCAGGCAGGCCGCATTCACCCATTCCACACGCTGCTCCACACGCCCGTGCAGCTTGCGTCGCAGCAAATTCCAGAAAGATGGCAGTTCCCGCTCGAAATCCTGCAGCGTGCCGTCTTCGCCGATCTGCGGGGGATAGGCCAGGGCCAACCCCGGCCGGGCCGCCAGCGCCAGAAGCTCTTGCAGCGGCTCTTCCTGCGCTCCCCAGTACACGTCAGGATTGATCACGCAGACAAACGCCTCCCGGGCATTCGCCAGCGCCCGGTTGTGGTTGCAGCCAAAACCCAGGGGTTGCGCATTGCGCCGGATCTCCAGGATAAAGGGCCACCCGGTCGCTGGCGCCAGGGGCTCCACCTCGGGGATGTTGAGCGTCAGCACCACGCGGGACACTGGCGCCAGGCGGGCCGATGCCAGGCATGCAAGCAGCCTCTGTATATGAGTGCCATGTCCGTGGCTCACCACCGACACGACCAACGATGAACCCATCAATGCCGCCCTTCAGATCTTCAAATTCCCGCACGGGAATCACGCGCCGCAGAAACGGCGGCACAGAGTATTCCGCCGACGGCCTTCGTCAAGCGTCAGCGGCCATGCCGTAATGCAAAAAAATGCAACAGCCGCGCAATATGTCATTACCCGGCCATGCCATGCAGTCACTGCAGTGGCCGGCATTATGATGCGCGACAATCTGCCGCCCGGACTTCCGGGATTTTTTGCGCCCTGACGTGGGCGCAGCTTGCTGCCCGCTGCGGACTGGCCAAGGCCGTCTGGCATGAATGAATACGGCTGCGGCACCTGCTCCCAGCGGAGAGATTGCCCGGCACCCCTTTTCCTATGACCACACCCATTCCCGATCCCCACGTCTACCTGCGCACCGTCGATCTGAACGAGCGCACGTCGCTGTCCGTGCTGGCCGGCCATGTCCGGGCCCAGGCGCACATACTGGATCTGGGCTGCGGCAGCGGCGCGCTGGGCGCCTTTCTCGCCGAGCACAAGCAATGCGTCTGCGATGGCGTCACCCTGAGCCAGGAAGAGGCACGCCATGCCGCGCCCTTCTACCGCCATGTCCATGTGGCCGACCTGGAGGATTGCGATCTGGACCAGCTCTTCGGCGATGCGCGCTATGACTACATCGTCTGCGCCGACGTGCTGGAGCACCTTCGCCAGCCCGAGCGCATCCTGGCTGCATGCCGCAAGCGGCTGACGCCCGAAGGCCGTCTGCTGATCTCCGTGCCCAATGCAGGCTACAGCGGCCTGGTGGCAGAACTGCTGCATGGCGAATTCCGCTACCGCGAAGAAGGCCTGCTGGACCGCACCCACCTGCGTTTCTTTACGCGGCGCTCGCTGTCGCGCTTTCTGGCCGAGCAAGGCTGGCAGGTGGACGACATCGACACCATCGAACGGGCGCTCCCCGAATCCGAATTCCGCGTCGCCTACGACAGCCTGCCCCCTGCCGTTGCCCGCCACCTGCTGGCCACGCCCGATGCACTGGCCTATCAGTTCATCGCCAGTGCCGCCCCGGTGGCCCAGGCACAGGCCATCGAGCCGCCGGTGAACTATCCACAGGCACATGCCCTATTCACGGCACAGCTCTACATGGCACGCGCTGGCCGCTATGACGAGGAAAGCAAGCTCTCCACCACGGGCATCATTGGCCAGGCACGCCAGACACTGCGCTTTGCGCTGCCCGACCACAACACTTCACTGAGCCATCTGCGTCTGGACCTGGCCGACCGGCCGGGCTTCATACACCTGCATCGGCTGGCCTTGCTCGATGCGCAAGGCGCCGTCGTCTGGCAATGGCTGCCCGAGGATTCGGACGCTGCCCTGCTGGGGCAACGCCCGCATCATCAGCTCGTGTGGAATGGACTTCATCCGGCAGGCGCCTTCTCGCTGATGCTGCTTCTGACCGGCGATGACCCCTGGTTCGAACTGCCCATTCCCGCAGAAACCCTGGCTGCACTGCGTGGCGCCTCGCTGGAGATCGAGATGGGATGGCCCATGTCGGCCGACTATCTGGCGCTGGCGGGCGCCGTGCAGCCGCTTGAACGGCAGATCGCGCAAGAGCGCAGCCGGGCCAATGATCTGCAGGATCAGTGGCACACACAGCGCATGCGGCTTGAGCAGCAGCACGCGCAGGATGTCCAGCAACTGGAAGAGCGAAGCGCTGCGATCCATAGGCTGCAGCACCGCAACGCCCTCCTGGAAGACAGCCACCAGTCGCAGAGCAAGGAGCGCGCCATCTGGCAGCAAGAGGCCACCCGCGTGCAGCGGGACTTCGCGCGCCTGGAGCAGCACCTGCGCGATATCGAGAACTCCACCGTCTTCCGGGCCACGCGCCCTCTCGTCCACGCCAAGATGCGCATTGACCGCCTGCTGGGCCGCACGCCCGTGCCTGCCCCTGTCCTCCACACACCCGTGCCCCAGCCGATGCCGCAGCAACCCGTCGATGTGATCGTGCCCGTGTACCGCGGCCTGGACGACACGCGCAACTGCATCGAATCCGTTCTGGCCAGCCCCTGCCGCACGCACTGGCAACTCGTGGTCATCAACGATGCCAGCCCGGAGCCCGAAGTCACGGCCTGGCTGCGCGAGAAGGCTGCGCAGGAGCCCCGCATCACTTTGCTGGAGAACGAGGAGAACCTCGGCTTCGTCGGCACCGTCAACCGCGGCATGGCGCTGAACACCGCCCATGACGTGCTGCTGCTCAACAGCGACACCGTGGTTGCCAATGACTGGCTGGACCGCATCCGCCAGGCTGCCTACGGCGATGCACGCATCGCCTCCGTCACGCCGTTTTCCAACAACGCCACCATCTGCAGCTACCCGCGCTTTTGCGAGGGCAACGACCTGCCGCCCGGCATGGACACGGCCGCCATCGACGCACTGTGCGCGCGCACCAACCCCGGCCAGGTGGTGGACGTGCCGACCGGCGTGGGCTTTTGCATGTACATCCGCCGCGACAGCCTGAACGCCGTCGGCCTGTTCGACACCGAGCACTTCGGCAAGGGCTATGGCGAGGAAAACGACTTCTGCCAGCGTGCCGCAGCCGCTGGCTGGCGCAACCTGCATCTGCTGGACACCTTCGTGCTGCACACAGGCGGCGTGAGCTTCGGAGAAAGCAAGAGCCCGCGTGAACGTGCCGCCATGGAAACCCTGCGCAGGCTGCATCCGCGCTACGAAGCCGATGTCATGGCCTTCGTCCAGGCCGACCCTGCGCGCACGGCACGCCTGGCGCTGGATGTGGCACGCCTGCAGGCCGAGGCAGCGCAGCAGCCCGTGGTGCTGGCCGTGCTCCACGATCGGGCGGGCGGCACCGTGCGCCATGTCCGCGAACTGGCGCAGTTCCTGCAAGGCAAGGCACTGTTCCTCATGCTGTCCCCAGCCGCAGGTGGAGTCGTGGTCCTGCGCCGTGCCGAAGAGAAGGAAGCCTTCGAGCTCGCCTTCCGCATCAACGACCAGATGGAGGAGCTGGTGCAGGCCCTGCGCCAGCTGGGCGTGGTGCACGTGCACTACCAGCATCTCCTGGGCCACAGCGAAGCCATCCTGGACCTGCCCGCACGCCTGGGAACGGCCCATGACTTCACGGCCCATGATTTCTACACCTACTGCAAGAATATCTCGCTGACCGGCATCGACAACCGCTACATCGTGCCGCCCCGCGCGGGCGAATGCGGCTGCTGCGAACCAACGGACACAGCCCCCTATGCCGGCACCGTGGCCCAGTGGCGCCACCGCAATGCGCTGCTGCTGAACAACGCGCGCCATGTGCTGGCCCCCAGCCAGGACACAGCCAGCCGGATCGCCGGCTTCGTGCCCGGGGCACGCGTCCAGGCCGTTGCCCACACCGACATGCCGGCACAGTTGCCGACCCCAACGGCACGCACATTGGCCGCCACGGCCCCACTCAAGATCGTCGTGCTGGGAGCCATGAGTGCCATCAAGGGGGCCGACGTGCTTGAAGCCGTGGCTATCGAAGCCGCCAAACGCGGAGCTCCTGTGGAATTCCATCTGCTCGGCTATGGCTACCGCAGCCTGCAGACCCAGCCACGCGCACGCCTGACGGTGCATGGTGGCTACAAGGAAGAGGAATTGCCTGCGCTGCTGGAGTGGCTGCAGCCCGACCTGGCCTGGTTCCCCGCCCAATGGCCGGAGACCTACAGCTACACGCTCAGCGCCTGCCTGGCCGCCGGACTGCCCATCGTCGCGCCCGACATAGGGGCCTTCCCCGAAAGGCTGGCAGGCCGCGACTGGTCCTGGGTCATGCCCTGGGACGCCAGCACCGCCCAATGGCTGGACTTCTTCGCGCAAATACGCGAACGCCACTTCATTGAAGGACAGCTGCCGCAGCAACCGGCCGCAACAGGGAGTGCCGCCGCCCAGCCGGGAGCGGCTTTCTATGGCGACGGTTATCTCCAGGGGCTGCAGCCGCGCGATCAGGCCCTGCTCCAGCCACTGGATGCGGCCTTCCTGGCCACACATCGCCTGCAACGCCAGGACCATGCTGCAAGATCGGGGGCCTTGATCCTGCTGGCCCACCTGCGCTCGCTACCCATCCTGCGCGGCGTGGCCAGGCGTATTCCCGCGCACTGGCAGCGCCGGGTCAAGAATTGGCTGCAGGCCTGAGTCAGCAGGCAAGACCGTCGCTGGCGGGCTTGCAGCCCCGACTGCCCTGAACCTTGCGCGCTTCAAGGCAAGGTCCGCATCGCACAAAGGTTGACAACGCTTCTCAGGCCATGCACTCCATACGCCAGTCATTCCACAGGGTCATCCATCGGATGTCCTTCCTGCTGCTGACCATACTGCTTTGCGGCTTCCTTCTACCGGCCGGTGCAACTGATACGGCCTTCCATGACCAAGGAGTACTGGAGGATATCCATTTCGATGCGGCCAAACAGCAGTTGATCGCCAAGGGTTGGAGCGCCTCCGGACGCAGCCACGCCTTTCCGACCCAGGCTTCGATCTTCCTGGACGACCACCTTGTCTACCAAGGCCGGCTCAATGCCCTGTCGTATCCCAGGCCCGACGTTGTGGCGGCTACAGGCAATCCGAACTGGGCCAACGCCGGATTCCACATCCGTGCCCCGCTCGACCCGGACTTTGCCTCCGGCACCTACACCGTACGCATGGAAATCATGACCACGGACGGCAGGCGTTTTGCGCTGACCACCATGGACAAGGCGCGACAGATCACGCTGCACCAGGCTGCCCGCGCCGGCCTGCTGCCCAGAGCCGGCGCCCTTGTGGCCTTCTGCCTGCCTGCGCTGCTCCTGTTGCTGTCCCTGTCCGGATGGCAGTCCAGGCTGCGCATTGGTGCCAGGGCTTTTGGTGCGGCAACCGCAGCAGCCTTCATCATTCTGGTGGCGGGTGGATGGACCGGCTCCTCCGTTGCCCTGCTCTTTCAGAACGACGAGCTTGTTACCCATGACGAAAATGCCTGGCTTGGTACCCCCCAGATCATTCGCAGCGATGAATGGCAGGTCATCACCGCCATGGCCATCAGCCAATACCATGCCGCCGCACCCGGACACCTGCTGAAGAGCTTCGAGAACACCAGCACGGTTTTTTCCAGCGCCGGCCACAACATGAACACTGTGGGCATGAGCGGCGTGCCCGTCTCCAACCTGTCTGCGCTTGCCAAGCCAGCTACTTGGGGCTTTTTCATCCTTGACCTGCGGCGGGCGCTCGCATGGTACTGGTGGTTTCCTTACTTTGCCGGATTCGCTGCATGCCTGTGGGTCCTGGTGCGCATCGCACAACTGCGCTGGCAGCCCGCAGCTGTTCTTGCACTTAGCGTAAGTGCGTCCCCCATGTCAGTTGGCTGGTCGGGCTGGCCTGTCTACATCCTGTTTTTCGCACTGCTCGCCTTCGGCATGTTCCTGACCGCTTGGACAAGGCAATCCATCCGGCAGGTGCTGCCCAGGGCGTTGGTGGCAGGCTGGGCACTGGCAGGCTTTGCCCTTACCCTGTACCCGGCCTGGCTCGTAGTGGTGGCCAGCCTGCTGGGCCCGCTCGCCATAGCATGGCTGTATATGCACCGCGGGGACTGGCGCTGGAACTGGCAACAGGCACTGCTCGTGGTGGTCATGGCGCTTGTGCCCGCCCTTTTGCTCTACGCATGGTGGCTTCATGCTGCAGACGCCGTGTCGTCGATTGCTGCCACGGTCTACCCGGGAAGGCGCATGGAGACAGGGGGATACATGGATCCCTGGTATCTGACCAGAGGGCTTTTCGGTCCGGATCAGATGTTCCACATCACCGACATGCTTGTACCCAGCGATGCCGGCTCCTACATTTTCCTGGCCATTCCGCTGGCCTTGCTGTTTGCCTGGCAGCAAACGCAGGACATGCGGTGCAGGACGCCACGGCAACTGGATCTGGCGGGGTGCCTCTGCCTGACCTTCATTGGCTGGACCCTGTACTTTTCATACCAAGGCATACCTGCCTGGCTGGCTCAGGCGACGCAATGGGCCAAGGTTCCTGTCTACCGCACGGATATCGGCTTGCTGCTGGCTCAGACCTGGCTGCTGGCCAGCGTGCTCAGGAAACAATGGCCCACCCAGGCCTCGGAAATCATTCCAACCATCCCGGAAAGGCAGCGCCAGTTGTCGGCACTTGCGGTAACGGGAGCAACCGCCTGCGCATGGCTTGCGGTTTTCACCTATTCAACGCTGCCTGCGGCGATCTCCGAGACCATCAGTCCTGGGGTCGCCGTCATCACGGCAACGGCCTTTGCCGTCCTGGCCCTGCTGCTGGCAAACCGGCAATTTGTTGCCGCAATGGCCATCTACATGGTCTGGATGCTGGGAACAGCCCTGCCCTTCAACCCCTTGCTGCAGGCGCCATTGCATGTGGAACCAGGGCCAAAGCTGCAACAGCTGGACGCCGATGCCACGAGCCGCCAGGCCCGCTGGGTCGTGCTGGACAACAATCGTCAGGCCATGGCGCTGGCGGCATCTGGCATCAGGATCAGTTCAGGGATCTTCTACCACCCGCCTCTCGCGTTCTGGGAAAGACTGGACCCCGGGAGAAAATACTACGGTATCTACAACCGCTATCAGCACCTGACCATAGAAGGCGCCGAACTGCAAGGCACGGATTTCGAGCCCGTCCTCCATAGCCTGGACCATGTGCTGCTGCGTGTGAACACACGCAGCTTCGACTTCTCGAAGATTGCTGCCACCCACATCGCAGCACCGCAACGGCATGAGCAGGGCCTGAATCAGAATCCGCACCTGCGGCACCTGAAGTCCGAGGGCAGCTGGAGCTTCTATCGCACGATAGATTGATGGACGGGCCTGAGGCCCGATCCCGGCTATGGTTTACCCAGCAGCAGCAGGATCTCGTTGTTGCGCAACCAATCTTCGGGATAACGTCCCTGCAATGCCTCGGGAATGGGCATGTCCACATGGCGCCGCTCCTCACGCAACACCTCGAAACCGGCCTGCCGGGCGATATCGATCAGTTCATCAGCAGTGAGCCGGTTCAGCGCCTGGTATTCCTTGAACACGAAGCGCTTGTAGCCATCCGCACCGAAATCCGCAAAGCCAAAATCCACCTCGGCGGCATCGAGAGGGCCCTCATGCTTTTCGATGGTGTTCCACAACTCCTCTTCCGAGGCCATCAAATGGTGCCAGGGCATATCATCATAGCGACGCAGATGCGAGCCCCAAGGGGAGTGGAACAGGGGCTCGATCTGCAGGAAGAAGACGCCACCCGGCCGCAGACAGGCATGCAGGTCCGCCAGGATGGGCAGCACCTTGTCTCGCTGCACATGCTCGAAGGTGGACCAGCTCAGCAAGCCATCGTAGCCTGCATGCCTGCCCGCCAACGGCGAGTTTGGCACGATGGTCTCGAAGCTCAGCGCGGCGGGAATGCGCGACATGCCCAATTGCTCTCGTGCAATCCGGGGCAGCTTGGCATACTCCTGTCGAATGTCTATGCCGTGGATGGATGTCGCGCCGTGGCGCAATACCAAAGCTAGGTCGGTGATGCCGTCGCCACAGCCGAAATTCAGCAATTTGGCCTGGGACAGATTCAGCGACCGTCCCAGCCAGTCGTGGGCCAGATCAGCCGCATAGTTGAAATGCGCACGAAACCATTCATCCGTGATCTTGTCGGCATTCCATGGGGAAATGCCTAACAGCCGCTCCTGCAAACGCAGCATCCAACTCATGCGATCGTCCTCTTTGTTCTTTCTTTAGCCCAGATAACGTCTACAACAGCTGCAGTACATAGGCATCCTGGTGATTCCAGAAATGCACAAGAGAGCGATGGCGCAGCGCATCACTGCCCCAAGTCTCGGCAATGCGGTCCAGCACAAAGCGCTCAGAGGTAAAAGCTGTTCCGTATTCATTGGCGTCGATGGCGCTCGACTCGCTGGATGGGGCGAAGAAAAAACCATCATCATCGAGCTTCACGCTATCGAAGTCCGCCGCCTTCACACCATGCGTGCTGAACACCAGCAAACCGCCTGGTGCCACCGCATCGCGCAATACCTTCAGCCAGCGTGTCCAGGTCGAGCGCGGCAGATGGCTGAACAGCGACAGCACAAACACCAGCTCGTACTGCTGGGGCCAGCGTACCTGCTCCGGCACGCTGGCCGACGCAAAGCCGTTCACGCCGAATGTCTGCTGCGAGAAATCCACGGCATCGGCCACGATATCCGAGACCGTGACGCGTTCAGCCCCCAGGGCCTTGACCAAGTGCCGCGTGAAGCGGCCATGGCCGCTGGCGAACTCCAGCACGCTGGCCGTGCGCAACAGCGGCTTGTCCACGGCCTCCAGCAGCAGCATGAGTTCCGACAGCGTGCGCCAGCCGTCGGCGAAGTAATCGCGCAGCGGATTCACACTGGACGGATGACCTCGGAAGAAGCCAAAAATATCGTCCTTCGGGGAAATTCTGCAGTCCAGTCCCATTATGTTGGAGAACGAGCCCACAAGCCCATGGGCTTCTATCAGCGCATGCGCCTGCAGCAGGCTGTCGTCGTTTTCGCGTGCACGGACCAGCACCTGCGCAGCACCTGCGCGATCGCCACGCTCCAGGAGATGCAAAGCCTCCTGCAGCAATCGCTGCCCTTCACCGAGGGGATTCGAAGAATTGTCGGATGTCATGGGGTGTGGATTATGGAGCCAACGACAGGCAGCCGTGTATCCCGCCGTACGGGCTCAGCTCCAGTGGTGGGGCAACCGCACCAAGCCCGGCAAGGGTTTGGGAAAGATGAAGCGCAGGTGCAGGAACTGGAACCACTCGTCATAGACGGCCAGCCCTGTCTCATCGAACAGGAAAGCGCTGATCACGTAGTCGCCGCTGTGGAGCGGCAGCTCCGGGAACGTCAGTACGGTCTGCCAGGTTCCATCGGGCAACTGGCGAGGGACCGCTCCATCCTCATGCGTGGCCAGGGAGGTGATGCCCACGCCCTTGGACTGCTCGATCATGAAGCCGATATGGGGCCGCTCGCTCCCCCGGCCGCGCGCTGTGATGGTCACGACCAGATCCTGGCTTTGCAAGAGACCGGGCTGGTCGCCGGCAGGTTCGGCCAGATCCTTCACATCCACGGAAAGAATGCAGGCCGAACCACTGTCAACGGCCGCGACGGGACCTGCAGGCTCAGGCTGTACCTCCTGGTGTCCGGCACCCTCGCCCGCAGACACCTGCAGTGCGGCGACGGGAGCCTCCAGCGACTGCTGCTCACGCTCCTGGCGCTCGCGCGTATGCAGATCGTACGCGGCCAGCACTGGTTCGGTCGGGCCGAACTGCGCCACTTGGCCACCCCGCAGCCACAGGGCGGCATCGCAGAGATGGCGAATGTGATAGGGGCTGTGCGAGCAAAACAGGATGGTGCAGCCGCTTTTGCGGAACGCCATGATGCGTTCGATGCATTTCTTCTGGAAATGCTGGTCGCCCACAGCCAGGGCTTCATCGATGATCAGCACGTCCGGCTGCACCGCCGTCACCAGCGCAAACGCCAGCCGCACCGTCATACCGGATGAATAGGTCTTGACGGGCCGGTCCAGTGCTTCGCCCAGCTCGGCGAACGCCGCGATTTCGGGCTCGAGCTCGCGCATACGCTCATGGCTAATGCCGATCAGGCTGCCGCCGAAATACAGGTTGTCACGCCCGCTGAAGTCGGGGTGAAAGCCCGCCCCCAACTCCAGGATGGCAGTCACTCGCCCTACCCGCTCGATCTGGCCAAAGCTGGGCTGCAAGGTGCCCGCCAGCAGCTTGAGCAGCGAGCTTTTGCCCGCGCCGTTGTCACCGATCACTCCAATGCACTGCCCACGCCGCAGTTCGAAAGACACATCCCTCAGCGCCCAATGGCTGCGGTGCGTGGCAGCCCCCGTCAGCAGAGCCTTCAGGCGCGAGCGCGGAGAGGGATAGAGCTTGTATTCCTTGCCCAGCTGGCTCACGCGCAGCACCAGATCCTCGGGCAGGGCATCAACATGCTTCATGCTCATAGCCAATCCACCAGCTGGTCACGGCTGCGCCGCACCAGCGCATTCAAAACGATGGTGCTTCCCACAAGCCAAGCAAGTGACACACACCACACGCTCATCAGTGGCCAGGCCCCCTGCAACAGCACCTGCTGGTAGCCCTGTACAAGCCCTGTCATCGGATTGAGCCATAGCACCCAGCGCCAGCGTTCGGGAAACATGCTCAATGGAAACAGCACAGGCGTCAGGTAAATGCCGACGGACAGCAGAAAGCCCACCACCTGCACCGTATCACGCAGGGCCGCCGCCAGTATGGCCAGCACGTAGGCAAGCACCAAGCACAGCAGCACCTGCAATGCCAGCAGTGGCAGCAAAGCCAGAACTGCAGGCCTCAGTCCATGCGAGGGGATGTAGGCCAATGCCACCAGCAACAGCAGCGGGCCATAGATCAACGCACTGGCCAGTACCGAGCGCGTGACGAAGAGAACAGGGGGCAAGGCGTTCTTCTGCAGCAGCCCGCCTGCATCTATCAGGCTGTTCATACCCCGCGACACGGCGTCGCAGAAGGCCATCCATGGCAGAGCGCCTACGACGAGAAAAGCACCAACAGCACGCGTTGGGGCATGCTCACCCAGCCGCATGCCGAACACCACGTCGAACACCAGGTAGTAAGCCGCCACGGTCAGCAACGGCTGCAGGTAGGGCCAGGCAATGCCCAAGGCTGTGCCCTTGTGGCGCGAAGCGATCTCGCGGCGTATCAGCACCCACGCCAAGCTGCGCCCGCGCCACAGCGCAAGCGCTTCGTTCCATAAAGCGTTCATCGTAGAAAATTGGAGGCCACCACCACGCATCCCGCGTTGGTTGGCAGCCTTTGAAGAACAGTGTGCGTTGGATCAACGCCGGGTTGCAGAATCTCCGGCGGGAGGCAGTGCTTGCACCTTGGACTCATTGCGCACAGCAAAAGCTTCGATTGCCTTCACGTCCGGCACAGCCTTTTCCTGAGCCTTTCGGACTAGAGCCATTCTGGCCTCATTGGAGGCCTCAACTTTCACCTCACGCAAAAGCTCGTTCTTGACCTCATCGAAGGGGCGAGTCATTGGCGCATGACGCTCTTCCAACTGGATCAGATGGTAGCCGAACTGTGTCTGCACCAAACCGCTCAGATCCCCCTTCTTTTGCAACGAAAAAGCAGCGGCCTCGAACTCAGGAACCATTCGCCCCTTGGTAAAAAGGCCCACATCACCACCACGAGAGGCGCTGCCCTTGTCGCTTGAATGCTCTTCGGCCAGCTTTGCGAAGTCTGCACCGGCCTTGAGCTGTGTGAGCAACTCTTCTGCCTTGGTCTTGGACTCTGGCGTCACCCCCGCGATCAAGATATGGCGAACCCGCAACTGCTCGCCGACCTTGAAGCGCTCAGGCTTGGCTTGATAAACGGTGCGAGCCTGCTTCAAGGCCACATCATCGCTGATCTCTGCCTTGCCTGCTGCACGGTTGAGTAGCTCGTCCGACAGCACCTTGTCGCGCATCACCTGCAAGGCAGCCGCTACAACAGGGTCCTTGTCAAGCCCTGCTGCAACAGCCTGCTCGCCCAACGTCCTGCGCACAAACAGATTTTCAGCGATCTGCCCGGCCGTCTGCTTGCTGGCAAGCGCCTGGGCACGAACTTCAGGGGGAAGCCGCATCTGCACATCGGCCTCCACGTCGACCGAAGTGACAACAGCTTGCCCACCACGGACGAAGGTGACGGCATCGGCAGCCTGCACCGAAGGTACAACCATTGCCATGGCGGCCAGAGCCAGACTTTGCATTGGGAAGAGACGGATCATCGAAATCTTCATGGATGAGGAACAGTCATTGAAATAAAAAAAGGCAGGGGTAAACCCCTGCCTTTTCAGATCGCGTTACCGCGAAAAAGTGCCCACGAATTAACGCGTGAAGCGGTGCGGCCAAGTCACGCCGTACGTGCCGGACACGCCAGGACGTGCAGCGGGGTTTGCCAGCTTGATGAACGAAGCACCAACCAGGGGCAGACCCATGCCGGCGTTGGTCGTCGTCAGGACGCCCCAACCGTTTTCGTAGGTACCGCGGGTAGCCGTAGTACGAGCAACCGAGGCACCCAGCACGGAAGTGCCGGTGTCTTGGAATGCCAGCACGCTGACTTCGCCGCAGAACTGCACGGAGGTCGTGCCGCCGGGCGAGAACTCAGGAATCACACCGCTGGTGGTTTCTTCACGATCCCAGAAGCGTTGTGCGTCAGCCAGCACGCAGATGTTGCCCTTGGCATCAACGGATGTGTTGCCGTTTGCACGGAACGTACCACCGCCAGCAGCGATTGCACCAGTTGCAGCTGGGTAGAACCAGTTGTTGGCTTGGCTGACTGCAACAGTGTTCAGGTTGGTGAACACGCGGTAGTTGGCGTTAGCAGCAGCAGCACCGGCGCTGGTCACAGCGGCGTAGTTAGCAGCCACGTTGTAACGACGGGTAGGCATGGAGAACAGCCAGTCAGTCTTGGCAGCGATGATGGCATCGTTGGCATACTGGTTGGTCACCGAGCGAACAGCCAGAGCTTGCGTCAGGCGATTAGCTTGCGAACGGGGGCCGTTAGCACCCAGAGCAGCGTCTGCAGCCAAGTAAGGCGTAGACATGTCGGGCAGGTCGCTGTGGTTCAGAGGGATGGATGCCGAAGTCACAGCAGCGCCAGCTGCGTTGTACACGTCAGCGGTACGGAACAGCGGGTCAGCCGTCGTGTTGTTGGCAACAGCAGTGGAAGCCTGGTTGATCTGGGGGAAGTGCACGAAGTTGGCACGACCATTGCCACCAGTTGCCTGGATAGCAGTAGCACCACCAGAGAACGTGGTGGTTTGAGCCACGTTCAGAATGTACCAGTCAGCCATCAGGCCGCCGGTGGGGGTCTGCAGACCGGTGTCAGCAGCAGCTTGTTCGGTGTAATCGTTCACAGCTGCGCTGTCCACCAGGGTACGTGCGGGGGAGCCAGCAACCGAGCAGGGAGCCACGGCGTTCACATGCTTGGTGGCTTGGTACAGGGGAGACAGGCGAGTGCCGCCAGCAACGATCTGACCTTCAGCATTCCAAGAAGCTGCGTTCGTGATGTCTGCCATGTTGAAGATTTCAACGTAGCCTTCACGAGTTTGGTTCTTCTTGTCGTCATCCGACAGGTAGCCAGCCAGACGGCTCGTGCCGAAAGGCACAGCAACGCCCTTGGTCAGAGCGGGCACCGTGCAGGTGTTGTCTGCGGAAACCAGCGTAGCACCATCCGTGCCGTTAGCGGCAACAGCGCCAGTCCACACATCGCCAGGCGACAGGAAGACTTGGAAGTCCAGCAGGTCGTCAGAGTTGGCAGCGCTACGGAAACGGACCTTCACAACCTTACCGTTGAAGGTGTCGGTGTTGGTCAGGTGCAGCACGGTGGAGTTACCGTTTTGCGCGTTGAAGTAAGGCACCACCAGTGCATGACCCACGCCACCGTCAGCCACTTGCAGGCCGGTAGCAGTCGCTTGCGACAGCAGGCGAGCATCGACAGCCGTCTTCACGGTCGTGGCATCGCCAGTACCGACGATGACGTTGGCCGAAGCTGCGCCGGCAAAGCCCAGGCCACCAACCATGGCAGCAATGCTCAGAGCCAGAACATTTTTCTTCATAAGAACTATCTCCAGTAAAAAGATAAGGTAGTTGCAACCACCACGATTGATCGCCGGGGAATCGTAGCACAGGCATTTGTGCCGCTTACCGCTTATTTCAGGCACTCAGATCGTGTTTCGGAAAAAAACAACACTTTCAAAAGAGCACCCGATCAGGGACGTAGGATTATTACAAACATTCCAGACTGTGCCTACCCCTTCCGTCGGCATTCTTTCCGAAGTATTCACTTACTCCAGAAAGATCCACCACTGGCCGTCTTCACGAACCCAAACTTCCTTCATCCCCATGGGCACGCCAGTGCCTTTGAGCATGGGCAGTTGGGCAGTGAACTTCATGTTGAACTCGCAACGATCGGCCTCGCAGCGAGCCTGGCCCGGCTCAAGATTTTCCACAGAGGGAGCCATGCCGTAGGCACGGCGGAATTGCTCCTCCGACTTGAGGGAGCGGTAGGCAGGCGTCGTGAACCCATAGGCCTTTGCCACATTCCCATCCAGCCGTGCCTGCCAGTACGCCAGCGAGCGCTCGGCCACGATGGTTTCAGGGTCCTTGGGCTTGCCAAGGCCTGCGCAGCCGGCAAGAACGGTGATGCCAGCCAGAACGGCACCCCACCGCAGCCAGCGCACCTGGCTCTGCATCGGACGTTGGTTCGTCAAGAGATTCATGAGGTTGTTTTCTCCAAAAAGAAAGTTTCGAGGCATGGAGCCTTCATTGGTTCCGGCCTCAGCGCACACTTCCCGACGACAAGGGACCGATCTCCACTGCCGCCTTGGATCCGGCGGGCTCCGGCGTTTTGAGCAGCGGGACCAGGGCACGCATCTGATCGCGCAGATCATCGCTGACGCTGCGGATATCGACATCGGAGCGCACCACGCGCGGGGTGATGATGACCAGCAACTCGGTGCGCCGCCCAGAATTGGAGGTAGAGCCGAACAGATTGCCCACGACAGGCAGGTCGTGCAGGAAAGGAACGCCATTGCGGCTGTTGGTATTCGTCTCCTGTATCAGGCCACCCATGACAATGGATTCGCCGGAGCGAACAGACACTCGGCTGGAGAGCTGCCGCTGCAGGAAGGAGGTCTGCTTCGTGATGGTGTCCTCACTGCCCACGTCGGTGACCTGCTGATTGACCGTCATGGTGACGAGGTTGCCGGCATTGACCGATGGAGTGACCTGCAGGTTTACGCCGGTGTCCTTGTACTGGTAGGAGTTGGTGGTGGTGCTGCCGACGGTCGCGCTGGTCGTGGTTTCCCCAGACCGGTAGGGCTGCTGCGTACCAACGGCGATGGCCGCCGTATGGTTGTCCAGCACCATGAGCGTGGGGCTGGCCACCACCTTGACATTGGTCTTGGTCGACAAGGCATTGAGGGTAGCGCGGATGTTGGTGGCAGAGTTCCTCAACGTGTAGTTGAAGCCCATGCCAATTGCCTCACCCAGAGTGGAACTTGTGGCCTTATCCGTGTTGAGCAGCGTGCCATTTCCTCCATAGCCCTTGTTGCCCACATCTCCGCTGAAGGCCCACTGCAAGCCGAACTGAAGGCCATCATTCAGCGTGACCTCGACAATGCTGGCCTCGATCAGCACCTGGGTCGGCGGCAGGTCGAGCTTCTTGAGCGTCACCTCGATGCGCTCGAATTCCGCAGGCGTACCCCAGACCAACACGGAGTTGTTGAGCTCGTCAGCCATGACACGGATGTTGCCGATGCTGGCCGTGCCGCCGCCCTGGCCACCTACACCGGTTTGCCCCAAGCGCTGCTGGTTGTTGCCGAAACCGCTATTGCCAAAGCCACTGTTGCCGAAACCGCTGTTGCCAAGGCCACTGCTACCAAAGCCGCTATTGCCGAAACCGCTGTTTCCGAAACCGCTGTTTCCGAAGCCGCTGTTGCCGAAGCCACTGTTTCCGAAGCCACTGTTTCCGAAGCCACTGTTTCCAAAACCGCTGTTTCCCATGGAAGTCCCAAGCCCAGGCGCCACACCGCTGTTGGCTGAGGAGCCACCGCCTGATCCGCCAAAGATGCCCGACAGCACGCCTGCGAGATGCTTGGCATTGCCGTTTTGCACGTGATAGATGTTCAGTTGCGGCTGCGCGCCACCCGAGCCGGGCTGGTCGAGCTTGGCGATCCAGCGGCGTGCTTCCTCGAGGTAAGCCGCACGGGGCGTGATCACCAGAATGCTGTTGAGCCGCTCGATGGGCATGATGCGCAATGCGCCAAACAGGGGGTTGCCTTCGCCCAGGGCGGCTGCGGCATTGGGCCCGGCCGCGGCCGCAGCCCCCCCCTGCCGAGCGGCGCCAGCCGTACCCACCGCGCCTGCAGCCGGTGCTGCCGCCTGGGCAGCAGCGCCACCTCCGCTCATCAGTTGCAGGGCGGCATTGACCTCCTGGATGGTCACATACTTGAGCGGGAACACGCCCACCGACATGCCCTCCAGCAGGTTCACGTCAAAGGTGCGCACCATCTCCAGCCAGCCTTCGGCCTGGGCGCGCGACCCCACCATGACCAGCAGGTTGCGGACATTGTCCACGCGCACGATGGCATCACCCGGCACCATGGGGCGCAGGATGGACGCCATCTCGTTGGCGCCAATGTACTGAAGCGGAACGATGATGGTCCCATACCCAGGCGCAAGCGGTTTGTCGACCACTGCCTGGCGCACCGTTGCGCCGATGCTCTTGAGCGCATCGACACGACCCACATGGTAGGTCCCTCGCGCGTCGCGGACCATGGCCATGCCATTGGCCTGCAAGGCCGTCTCGAGAAGGTTCAGCGCCTGGTCGGCGGGAACTTCCTTTTGCGTGCTCAGCGTGACGGTGCCTGCAATGGGCGGATGCAGCACATAGTCCAGCGACAGGATGTCGCCCAGCACGGTACGGACCACTTGCGCGAGCGGAGCATCTTCGAAACTGAGCTTGACCGGCGCGCCGGAGACAGGAGGCAGCGCCTTGGGCTCGCCGATCAGCCTGCCCGTCCCTTCCATGATGCGGGGCTGGCGGCCTTCGTCCGCTTTGGAGTCGGATTTCTTTTCCTCCTCCGGCTCAGTGAAGAAATATTCCTGGGTGTGGCCGGTGCCGAAGTGGCTGA
Source organism: Delftia sp. 11MD (assembly GCF_050907895.1). NCBI lineage: Bacteria > Pseudomonadati > Pseudomonadota > Betaproteobacteria > Burkholderiales > Comamonadaceae > Delftia > Delftia sp. 11MD. The sequence goes on from NZ_CP194333.1 coordinate 5,785,062, forward strand.
CGAAGCTCTTCTGGGCCGGTTGCGCGCACGCCAGCAACAACTGGCATACAGCGACGGCCAATACGGTTTGGACGGGACGGTAGTGGAATTTCATGATTTTCTGACCGATCTCTTTCATTTCTGCGGCTTGGCAACGGCAGGGCCACTGCTGCCGAACGACGGCACAGGCGCTCCCTGGCCGCTTCGGGTCAGCCCGGCGGGCAGCGGGAACTGCGGCTCTTCCGGCGCGGAGTTCGCCTGGGCAGGGGATCCCGGCCGTGGAGCGGCTCCCTTGTCCATACTGGATCTGGCGATGGTGAGCGTGCGCCGGCTGCCTTCACGCTCCAGCTCAACCTCACGTCCATCCACCCGGATGAGCTTCCAGCCATTGAGGCTCTGGTTCACCATCAGACGCTGCTCCTTGCCGTCGACGCGCAGGATGATGCCCGTCACCTTGCCCGCGAACGAGCCCAGCACCTGGGCATTGGCCAGGCGGTCGGGCTCGGGCTCCTTGGCAGGTGGCGGCGGTGGTGGCGGCGGCGGCGGCGGGCGGCGTGTCATGGCGAACAGCGGACGCTCCTGCATCTGCAGGAGTTGCCGGTCATCCTGGCGGGGGGCAGACCCGGACGGAGACTGGGGAACCATGGCCTGGATATCGCCTCGCTGCACTCCTGGCGGTTGCCAGGTCGTGTTCCGAAGTTGAAGCTCGGGCGTCAGCCACAGGGCAGCCAGCCCTGCGCACAGTATGAGCTGGGTGCCTGCAATGCCCCAGACCGGTAGATTGGGCCGCCTCACGAGATTTTGCTCCGGAGAATGCTGAACGTGAATTGCGCGCTGAGCTTGGGTACGGCCTTGGGATCATTGCTCAGCAGGCTGCCCTGCAGGCTGATTTCCAGATCGTCGAGCCATACGGTGGGAGAGAGGTCCTTGAGAGCCACCAGCGCCAACTGGATGGCGGACCATGCGCCCTCGGCCGTCATGGCCACGCTGATGCGTTCATAGGCGCCATCGTCGGTCACCGGCTTGACCTGGCTGCTGACCACCGACAGGCCCGCCGCATCGAGCATGGTGCGCAACCTCTGCTGCATGCCATTGCCGGTCTGGGTCGCATCCAGCTCTCCGGGATAGACATGCTTGGCCTTGATTTCCGCCACCTGGACCAGGGCCTGGCGGATTTCATCTTCCTGGTCGCGCATTCCCAGCAGCCGCGCATACCGGGGCGCCAGCGTATCAAGGGCTTCCTGCGCGGCCTGATGCCGGCCATAGATCCAGAGTCCAGCCAGGCTCACAGGAACGAGCACCAGCAAAACGAGCGCGCCCAGCAGCAGCAACTGGCGTGCCAGGGGGGCAGGTATCGCGATTTTCATTGGCCCTCCTTGGCAGCCGGGGGCACAGAGGCAATACCAGGCTCCGCAGAGGTGCCTTCCGCCGGCGTGGCCGGCTCGTCAGGCAGAGCATGGGAGCCAAACACCTTGGGGTCGATCACGGCCTCCAGGACAAAACTGTCCTTGCTGGTCCCTGCGGCCCGCGTGACGGCACTGGGCAGTTGCACATCGACGAACCCCGGCACCTTGGAGAGCAGGTCCACAGCGTGCGACACATTGCCGCTCAACCCCAGCACCGTGAGCTTGTTTCCCTTGAATTGAATGCGCTGCACAGCGGTGTCGTCGGGCAAGGTGGCCGTCAACGCGGACAGGACACGCAGGTGGTCGAGTTGCTGGCGCTGGCGGTCCAGCAAGGTGGCCACATCCTGCCCCCCTTCCGCCAGACCCTGCCGGGCAGCCACGACCTCCGAGACAGAACGTGAAAGCTGGGTGAACTGCCGCTGGGCATCCAGCGCGCGAAACCGCAGTTGCAAAGAGGGCGTGGCAGCGATCGCCAGAGCCAGGGCCAGCACGGCGCCCAGGCCCAGCATCAGCCAGCGCCAGCGCCATGCTTCTTTTTTCAGGCGCTGCTGCTCGCCGAAGCCGTCAAGCATGACCGGGATACCCGATGCGCTCATCGCCCAGACCTCGGGCTCGGCGCCCTTGGCCAAGGCCGGATGGTCGGCGAACGCCTTCAGAAGCCCGTCGATGTGAGCACGCGAGACGATCACCACATCGACCGGACCCTGCGACGGAATAGCGCCATGCGCCGCGTCGGGGGCCTTGCGCCGGACGTAACCGCAGACGGTGTCCAGCGCGGAAAACGGGGACATGGTCTGCACGTCCAGCGCAACCGCCGCCTGCAGTGAGGCGGGCGGCATGGCAGGCAGGCGAAGGCTGCGTGACAGGACATTGCCTTCATCCACGAGCACCGCCACGCCAGCGGGGACGGAGCTGCCCTGCCCCGGCTCCTGCCAGCTCAGCCAGCGGCCTGCACGCACCCATGCACCTGCCTTGTGGCCCAGCACCTCGATCCCAGAGGCGGGCATGAGGCGGCGGAGCACCGGCCAATCCATCATCTGCGGCCATGCTTCCTGCCATTGGCGCCCCAGCGCCGACAGGTCCAATCCAAAAAGCTTGGCGTCGGAGGTCATCAATCCCATGAAGCCTGCCATTTCCTACAAAAAAACTGTCTCATCACGACGAATCCTTCTAGCAATTGCAGCGCGCTGCCCTGTACATCGCCACGGGGCACCCACTACATACGTCCTTGCCATACCTGCATGGAAGAGAAATCCGTCCACGGCAATTGCCCCATAGGCCGCTGCTGGCGCACGTCCACCTGGCGCATGACCAGCACCGCCCCCGCTGCATCAAAAGGAACGCGCGCTATCACGGTGTACCGCGAACTGGACTGCGCCTGGCGAATCCCACCCACGTCCGCCGTCTCCAGCACCGCCCTCAGTGCCAGGGGCGATGCTTCGAGGTTGACGCCCGGGCGCCCATCTGAATCCGCGACGACGAAATGGCGCAGAGGTGCGTAGATGGCATAGGTCATACCGGGCACCTGCAGCAGGTCTTCAGTGGTTTCGAAAGGCACTCTTATAGAGCGCCGCCTCATCTCCTCGCGGGTCTGGACAATGGCCTGGGCCATCGCTTCCGCCTGCCCGCTTCCGAGTCCCGAAAACCGGGACAGCACCAGTGCCAGCAGGGCAGGCGGCGCATTGTTGATGTTGACCAGGCCACTCCAGGGTATGACTTCGACCGGGATTATCCGTCCCGCGACCGGAACCGTCACCGATTCAAAGGCCTTCAGGTTTGTCGGGCTGGCCGCCATGCGCTGCAAGGTCAGGTAAATCGCCGCCTCACCCACGGCGCGGCCTTCGGCCATGTTGCGGGTCACCCCTCCAACCGCAGCCTCCTGGCGGACGACCCCGCCCAGGCTGCTGGCAAAAATGGCCAGTGCAGCGACAATCCAGAGCACCAGCACCAGCGCCATGCCCTGATCGCCCCTTGCCACGGCCGCCCGCCGTCTGACGCGCGACATCATTGCTGACCTCCACCGAACGAAGGCATCAGAACGCTTCGAGGGTTCGATCCAACCGGTGTGCGCATGGCGATGACCATCATGGGCCACACACCCGACGCCGCCTGCAACTCGATCTGCACAGCGGATGGCAGCTCCTTTTCATTGTCTTTCTCGGGTCCCCATTGCGGCTGCCAATGTGCCACGCCCAGCTTGGCATTCTGGTAACGCAAGGCAAAAGCCGTGACACCGCGATCAATCACATAGGACTGGCTCTGCCCCCAGTCGGGCATGACATCGGGCCCCTGCCAGGGCGCGAAGCGCAACACCAGAGCATCCCCCTCGACCGAGAGCTGGAAGTGGGTTCGGCCACCCATGCCGAAGCGCGCGGGCATGATACCCAGCCAGCGCATACCTTGTGGGCCGCCTTCGAAGAACAGTTCGCTCTCGCCCTGCTTGCGCAGACCCGCCTGCCGCCGTATGGCAGAGGCCTGGCCCAGGACGGAACGCAGAAAAGCGACGGACACGCGCTGATGGTCCATGCGGTCCAGCCGCGCATCGACACGCTCCTGCGTCTGCGAAACCGTGGACATGGCCGATGCCAGTCCAAGCATGAGCAGGGACAGCAAGGCCATGACCACCAGCAACTCGACCAGGGTGAAGCCCCGCTGGCCTGCCGGCAAACGGCCATGCCGGCTCATCGTGCCACCTCGCCCTGCTGCAATGGGCGCTGGGGGCGCAGAGTCTCGAAGACCCAGCTGCGCCCTTCGGCGGAGATGGTGATGCGCAAGGCATGGAGCGGAACTGCGGTCTCGGGCAGATCGGCCACGGGAAAAGGTGCCGAGGCCACCTGCCATGCATAGGCGCCATCCTGGCCCGAAGCCTGCGTGCCTCCAGGATCTACCATGGGAAATGCATCCATCAGCGAATCTGCCAGCAGGGCCACGCCCTGGTTCTGCTCCAGCTTGGCCACGCCCCGCGCAGAGCCGCCGACCGCGCGATAGATGAGGGCCAGTGAGAGGGCCATGATGGACAGCGCCACCAGCAACTCCAGCAGGGTCATGCCCCGCATCCTGGGGCGGAAACCGGCGTGCCGACTCACTACAGGGCCTCTTTGGTGACCTGGCCGGACAGCCAGTCAACGCGCAGGCGCACGCCACCGCCGCTTTGCGCGCGGGCCAGAGAGATGCTGCCCCCCGTGGCACCGCCTTCCGGCAGGAAGACGATGGTCTGGCTGCCGTCGGCCAGGGCCATGCCCGCCGCCGTGGTCAGTTGCACGGTCAGGCTGTCCGGCAGCCTCACCGAGGCCTGCCCGGCGATACCGTACTGGCGGCTATTCGTATTGACCGCAAAGGTCACGGGCATGCCCTGCAGCGTGGCCTGCTGGCGTGCCTTGCGCAGCAGGGCCGTGACATCCTGTACGGTCTGTCGGTAGTCCACGGCATCGCGCAGCTTGCCCATGGCAGGCGGGATGATGCCGATGATCGCGCCGAGAATGGCGAACACCACCAGCAGTTCGATCAGCGTGAAACCCTGGACGCGATTCAAGACTCATCCTTGGCGAAACGGTACGGCAACGGCTGCTGCTGAAAGGGTGTTGCGCAACGCGTTACTTGGTGTTGCGCACGTCAGAGGCCTCGCCCTCGCCGCCAGGAGCACCGTCCGAGCCCAGCGAGAGGATTTCCACATCGCCGTTGGCAGCCGGATAGGTGTAGCGGTAGGGATTGTTCCAGGGGTCGTTGGGCACGCCACCCTTGAGGTAGGGGCCAGCCCAGCCTGCTGCACCTGCCGGCTGCTTGACCAGCGCGTCCAGGCCTTGCTGCGAGGTGGGATAGCGGCCCACGTCGAGCTTGTACAGCTCCAGCGCCTTTTCGATGTCGGCAATCTGCACGCCGGCCGTCTTGGTCTTGGCTCCGCCCAACTGGTTCAGCACCTTGGGGCCGACCAGGCCGGCCAGCAGGGTCAGGATGGCCAGCACGACCAGCAGTTCGATCAGCGTGAAGCCACGCTTGCGGGCGCGGGAGGACAGTTGCTTTTGCATGCGCATCATCTTCTACATACCTTTCAGACAATTCAGATTCATCAGACGGCCAGATCGTTGACGGACAGGATTCCGAGCAGGATCGACACGATGATGGAGGCGATAAGGATACCGAGGACCAGGATCAGCGCCGGCTCCAGCATGGTCAGGAGGCGTTTGATCGCGTTTTCGACCTCGCGGTTCAATATGTTGGACAGCTCCAGCATCATGTCGCCCAGGCGGCCGGTTTCCTCGCCCACCCGCACCAGATTCAGGGCCAGGGGCTCGAATTCTCCGGTTTTCTGGGCAGCATGGGCCATGCGATGGCCTTCCTTGACCATGGGACCCATTTTTTCCAGGCGCTCGCGGATGGCGACGTTGGAGACCGTGTCGCTGGCAATGCGCAGTGCGGTCAGCAGCGTGACGCCGTTACCCAGCAGCGTGCCCAGCGATCGGCTGAACAAGGTGAGCTGGTACTTGCGCACCACGCCACCCAGGCCCGGCAGGCCCAGCAGCCACGATTGCCAGGTCTGGCGGCCCTTGGGGCTCTTGGCCCAGCGGGAAAAGGCCCAGCCCAGCGCGCCCAGCACGATGAACACCGCCCAGCCGTAGCTGCGAAACGCATGGCCCAACCCCATCACGAACTGCGTGGGAAGGGGCAGCGCGTCGCCCATGTCGTTGAAGAGCTGTTCGAACTGCGGGACCACGAAGCCCAGCATGGCCACCAGGGACAGCACGGCCACGCCCAGCAGGATGGCCGGATAGATGGTGGCCGAGACCACGCTGTCGCGCAGGGCACGCTGGCGCGCCATGTGTTCCACCAGCCGGTTGAGCACGCCCGACATCTGGCCGCTGGCCTCGCCCGAGCGCACCATGTTGATATAGAAGTCGCCGAACAGGTCATGGTGCTTACCCAGCGCCTGGCTCAGCGGCATGCCGGCCTTGACGCTGTCGAGCACGGACTGGAGCATGGCCTGCATCTGCACCTTGTGGCTCATCTCCACCAGGACCTTGAGCGCATTGTCCAGCGACAGGCCGGCACGCATCATGATGGCCAGTTCGGTGGTCATGCCCTGGATGTCGTCGGCCTTGATGCGGCCTTTCTTGAGCGCACGCGCCGCCAGCGGCACATTGCCCAGGCTTGCGGCTTCCTCGACCTTGATGGGCGACAGGCGGCTCTTGCGCAGGTGCACCACCACCTCGGCCACGGCCGCAGCGGAAAAAGTGCCCTTGACCATCTGACCGCGGCTGTCCACGGCCTCCCAGCTGTAATCAGGCATCGCTCTGGTCCTGGGTCACGCGCAGCACTTCGTCCAGCGTGGTGACGCCCGAAGCCACCTTGCGCAGGCCGTCGTCATAGAGGCTCAGCATGCCGCTCTTGGCCGCCATGGCATGCAGGGCGTTGGCATCCTGGCCTTCGATGATGGCGCGGCGCAGCGGCTCGTCGATGACCATGAGTTCGTGGATGCCGGTACGCCCCTTGTAGCCCGTGCCGCGGCAGTGCTCGCAGCCGACGGCGCGGTAGATGGGCGAGCCCTCGCGCAGAAAGCGCTTGAGGCCGCTGCCCTCGATGGCGGCCGTCGGCAGTGTGTCGGGCTGCTTGCAGCGCGAGCACAGCGTGCGCACCAGCCGCTGGGCCAGCACGCCGTTGACCGAGGAGGTGATCAGGTAGCTCTCCACCCCCATGTCGCGCATGCGGGTGACGGCGCCTGCGGCGGTGTTGGTGTGCAGCGTGGACAGCACCAGGTGACCTGTCAGGGCGGACTGCACGGCGATCTGCGCGGTTTCTCCGTCACGCATTTCGCCGATCATGATGATGTCCGGGTCCTGGCGCAGGATGGAGCGCAGGGCGTTGGCGAAGGTCAGGTCGATCTGGGGATGGACCTGGATCTGGTTGATGCCGTCGAGCTGGTATTCGACCGGGTCCTCGACGGTGATGATCTTGTTGGAAACCGCGTCGATCTTGGACAGGGCTGCATACAGCGTGGTGGTCTTGCCAGAGCCCGTGGGGCCCGTGACCAGCACAATGCCGTGCGGCTTGGCCAGCAGCGTGTTGAATTTCTCGAGCGTGTCCGCCTCGAAGCCCATGCTTTCCAGGCGCAGCCTCACGCTGGCGCGGTCCAGCACCCGCATGACGATGCTCTCGCCATGCACCGTGGGCGCGGTGGAGACGCGCAGGTCCAGTTCGCGGCCCTTGGCGCGGGTCTTGATGCGGCCGTCCTGCGGCAGGCGGCGCTCGGCAATATCCAGATGGGCCAGCAGCTTGACGCGCGAGCCGACGGCGGCGCTCAGGCGCGGCGGCACGAGTTCGGCCGCGTGGATCACGCCGTCCATGCGGTAGCGCACCTGCAGGCCGGCTTCAAAGGGCTCGAGGTGGATGTCGGAGGCGTGCAGCTCGATGGCGCGGGAAATGATGCCTGTGACCAGGCGGATGACGGGCGCCTCGCTGGCCAGGTCCTTCAGATGTTCGACGAAGTCGCCACCCGTGGCGTCCGATTCCCAGTCCTGGCCTTCTTCCCCTTCGGGTTCCTGGCCTGCTTCGGACAGTGCCTTGCGGATGTCGGCCTCCAGCGCCAGCACGGGCTTGATCTGCAGCCCCGTGGCCAGGCGCAGCGCCTTGGTGATGAAGGGGTCCTGCGGCACGGACATGGCCACTTCGAGCACGCCGTCCTGCAGCGAAATCGGGCAGACGCACTGCGCATCCAGAAAACTGGCCAGCAGGCCCGGCACGTCGGGCAGCAGGTCGGGAAACTCTTCCGCACGCAGCCAGCGCATCTGCAGCTGCTCGGCCAGCGCCTGGGCCACGTCGGTTTCCGCCACCACACCCAGCTGTACCAGCACCTGGCCCAGGTAGCCGCCCAACTCCTGCTGCGCCTGCAGGGCGTTTTGCAGATCGCGCTCGTTCAGCTTGCCGGCGGAAAGGAGGCGTTCGCCCAGCCGCCCCTTGATCGGGGCTTCGACAGCGGCAATCGGTTCCATGAGGTGATTGGTGGAAGACATTGCCGCGGATTATCCACTGTCGCCGCATCCCCCGCCAAAGGCATAGCATGCGACACCCAGGGGCGCCGCCTTCCCGTCATCAACTGTTACGCGCGCAATCGTGCGGCGCGATGCTGCGCTGCACGATGAAAAGTGGCCTCAGGCGTTGTCAGGTGGTTCAAGGCGGCTTCAAGCCGCCTTCACCGCCTCCGCGGGCAGGCCGCTGGCATCACCCCAACGGCGCTGGGCCATGACCAGCAGCCCCTCGAAGATGAGGTTGTCCACCAGTTCGAAAGGCCGCGTCATGCTGGGCACCATCTTCCAGCCGGCACCGCCGGCCATGACGCAGGCAGGCTCCATGCTGCAGTGCATGTAGAGATGCTGGTACATGCGCTCCACGGCACCGGCGATGGCGTAGGTGCCGCCGCTGGTCAGGGCGTCGCTGGTGTTGGTGGGAAATGGCGTGACCGCGCCCGTGGGCACATGCAGGCCGGCCGTGCCGCTTTCCAGGGCGCGCAGCATGATGCCGTGGCCCGGAAGAATCAGCCCGCCCATGAAGTGGCCATGCTGGTCCAGCGCGTCCACGGTGACGGCCGTGCCGACCATGACCACGATCAGGGGCCGCTCGGGGCCGCGCTGCAGGATGTGCTGGCGCGCACCGATCATGGCCACCCAGCGGTCCGCACCCAGGCGCGACGGAAAATCGTAGCCATTGGTGACGCCGGCCTCGGCTGCGCTGGGCACGGCCCACTGCGGCTCGAAATCCCAGCCCAGCATCATGTCGATCTGGTCGTGCACGCGCCGTCGCGCCGTGTCGCCAGCCACCACGCAGCCCAGCATGCGCGTGGGCGTGGGCAGGTCGCTCCACGGCCCTTCGGCCAGGTGCTCGATGTGCTCAAGGAACTCGGCGCCGTGCGCCAACAGGGCAGCGCCAGGCCGATGCGCGTCGTACATCGCCCATTTCAAGCGGGTGTTGCCGATGTCTATGGCCAAAAAAGTCATGGGCGGGATTATCGGAGTTTTCCGGAGGATAGCGTCAGCCATGGACGACAACTGAGTGAGGACGTGAACGCAAGAATGGCGCAAATGTCAAAAATCCGGGAGCGCTCCTGCCCGGCAGCGCGCGCTGCCACTGTTAGGCGTTACATTGGCCTTTCCGTTTTTCCACCCACCAACAGGAGTCACCCATGGGACTTTTCAGTTTCATCAAGGAAGCCGGCGAAAAGCTGTTCGGCGGCAGCGCCGCACAGGCAGCCGAGCCTGCGCAAGACCTGAATGCCAAGGCGGCCAAGGCCATCGAGACCTATATCGGCACGCAGAACCTGGGCGTCAGTGACGTGAAGGTGCAGTTCGACGGCTCGCAGGGCAAGGTCACGGTGCTGGGCACGGCACCTACCCAGGCGGCCAAGGAAAAGGTGACGCTGTGCTGCGGCAACGTCTCCAGCGTGCAGTCCGTGGACAACCAGATGACGGTGACCAACCCCGAGCCCGAAGCCCAGTACCACGACGTGGTGCGCGGCGACACGCTGTCGGCCATTGCCAAGAAGTTCTATGGCGATGCCAACAAGTACCCGGTGATCTTCGAGGCCAACAAGCCCATGCTGAGCCACCCCGACAAGATCTACCCCGGCCAGAAGCTGCGCATTCCGGCAATCTAAGCCCCCCCTGAGCGGCGTCGCCGCTTCCCCCTGAGGGGGACGACACCCTCGCGGCGGGGCGGCCCTTGCTCGGTGTCTCTGACCTGGCTCATGCCAGTTCTGGATGCCGCGAACTAGACCTACCCCGCTCCGAGAAAGGCCGCAATAGCGGCCTTTCTCAAGGAAAGATTCAGTATTTACCGCTCAACAGCGCACCGAACCCCGGAACGGCTGTCGGCAAGCCCAGGCGCTTGAGCATCATGAACGTCGTGGCCACCGAGGAAGACAGTACCGGCAGGCCCACGCGGTCCTCGATGGGCTGCACCGAGGCCAGCGAGGGCATCTGCACGCAGGCCGAGGCGATGACCGCGTCGGCATTGGCCGTGTTCAGGCGCCGCGTGATCTCGATGGGTGCGCGCGCATCCTGGGCGCCCACCTGCAGGTTGTCGGCAATCTCCAGCGAGATGCTGTCCACCACTTCGATGCCTTCGTTCTCTATGTAGTCGATGACCAGCTGCGTCAGCGGCTTCATATAGGGCGCCAGCAGCGCCACCTTCTTCGCGCCGATGGCGTGCAGGCCATCGACCAGGGCGCCGGCGCTGGTGACCACAGGCGCGGGGCCGCCGTTGTCCACGGTGCGCTGGTGCAGGCGCGTCTCGGAGACACGGTGGTAGCCGCGCCCCATGCTCATGATGGCCACCAGGCAGGCATAGCCGAGCACATCGACACGCGCATCCGACAGTTCCAGCGCGCAGCGGTCGCTGTCGCCGTCCATGGCAGCCAGCTCCTCCTTGGTCACATGCTTCATGCGCATGCGGCTGGAGTGAAAGGTGAAACGCTCGGGCGCCAGGGCCTCGCGGGCCCGCAGGATGGCGGGGATCTCGGTCTCCATCGTGGTGTTGGAGCTGGGCACGATCTGCCCGATACGGAAATGGGTTTTGGCTGTCATGTCAATCCATCGTGATGTGGTTGGCCTTGATGACCTTGCCCCAGTGGTCCGTCTCGCGCTGGACCAGGGCGGCCAGCGCCTGCGGGCCGAGGAATCGCGGCTCCACGCCCTGCAGGGCCGCGCGCTTTTGCACGTCAGGCGACTCCAGGGAGGTCTTGAGCGCGTCCGACAGCCTGGCGATGGCGTCGGGCGGTGTGCCCGCAGGCGCGAACAGGCCGACCCAGGCCTCCAGCTCGAAGCCCGGCAGGCCCGCTTCGGCCGTGGTGGGCACATCGGGCAGCATGGGATGGCGCGTCTTGCTGGTCACGGCCAGGGCCCTGAGCTTGCCCGTCTGCACATGGCCCAGCACCGAAGGCGGCGTGGTGATGAACATCTGCACCTGGCCGCCCAGCACGTCCTGGATGGCCGGGCCGGACCCCTTGTAGGGCACATGCGTGATCTGGGTCTGGGTCACCTGGGCGAACACGGCCGTGCCCACGTGCGACAGCGAGCCATTGCCCTGCGACGCATAGTTGACCTTGCCCGGGTTCTTGCGCAGGTAGGCAATGAATTCCTGCAGACTGTTCGCCGGCACCGAAGGATGGACGGCGATCACATTGGTGGCGGCCACGATCAGTCCCACGGGCACCAGCTCGGACTGGGCCCAGGGCAGCTTGGGAAACAGCGCCGGATTGCCCACGTGGTAGGCCGAATACGAAGCCAGCAGCGTGTAGCCGTCCTTGGGTGCCCTGGCCACCATCTGGTAGGCAATGTTGCCGCTGGCCCCGCCCCGGTTGTCCACCACGACCGACTGCCCCAGCAGGCGCGACATCGGATCGGACGCCAGGCGTGCCGCCGTGTCCACCACGCCTCCGGGCGGATTGGGGACCACGAGGGTGATGGACTTGGCTGGAAAGGCCTGGGCCTGGACGGTTCCTGCGCCCAGCAGGGCTGCCGCTGCCAGGCCGGCGGCCTGCAGCACAATGCGTCGATTCATGCTTGTCTCCATGTTCTCTTTGTACCGGCGCATTCTTGCGGGCCTGCTCGCGGTCGAACAGCCGTATCTCGTTGATCCATCCTTCGTCTCTGGTGGAGGATGGGAATGATCAACCTCCACCGCTTCGATCTGCTGACACTGCGCCTGTATGTGGCCGTGGTCGATGCCGGCAGCCTGACGGCCGGCTCGCGCACGCTGGGGCTGTCACTGGCAGCCGCCAGCAAGCGCGTGGCCGAGCTGGAGCAGCACTGCGGCGTGACCCTGCTGGTGCGCAGCAAGCGCGGCGTCACGCCCACGCCCGCCGGCCAGAGCATGTACCACCATGCCGTGGACGTGGTGGCCCGGCTGGAGCATCTGGCCCTGGCCATGGACGACTTTCGCAGCGGCGCCACGGGCCAGTTGCGCCTGTGGGCCAACAACTCGGCGTTCGCAGGCTTTCTGCCGCGGCTGCTGGCCGACTTCATGGCCTCCCACCCAGGTGTCTCGGTGGACCTGGAGGACGCGCTGAGCGAGGAATCCGTGCGGGCCGTGCTCAGCGGCGTGGCCGAACTGGCCATCATTGGCGAGAACACGCCACTGGAAGGGCTGAGCACCCAGGTCTGCGATGTGGACGAACTGGTGCTGGTCATGCCGCGCGGCCATGCGCTGGACACGGACGACGACTCCCCCGTGCCCCTGGCCACCGTGCTGGACCACGACTTCGTGAGCCTGGCCCGCTCCACCTCGCTGATGCGGCGCATTGCGGCCGAGGCCGAGTCCATCAACCGGCCGGTGCGGATCCGCATCCAGGTGCGCAGCTTCGATGCCATGTGCCACATGGTCTCGGTGGGTCTGGGCCTGGCCATCCTGCCGCGCGCGGCCACCGCGCCGCACCTGGCCGCGCGGGCACTGCGGCTGCGCCCGCTGGGGGCGCTCAACACACGGCGCCGGCTGTTGCTGGCCATGCGCTCGCAGGCCACGCTGTCGGGACCGGCCCAGGCCCTGGTGGACATGGTGGCCGCCCGGGCGGCGGCGCTGGGGTTCGCGCAGCCGCAGCGCTGAGCGACGACAGGCTGGCGCCGGCTTACTGGCGCCAGGGCAGGCCGCGCAGGCGCCAGCCGCCGACATGGCCGCGCTGGCCGCTGGCGTCCACATCGCCCTCAAAGCCTTCGAGGATGTTGTAGGCCTCGATGCCCAGTTGCGCTGCGCGCTGGGCAGCGGCCACCGAGCGCACGCCGCTGCGGCACAGCAGGACCACCTTGCCGCCCTCAGGCACGGCGGCGCGCAGCTGGCTGTCGAAATCGGGGTTCATGGCCATGGACGGCCACTGCTTCCAGGCCACGGCCACGGCGCCGGGTACGCGGCCCACCCACTCGCGCTCGGCATCGGTGCGCACGTCCACCAGCGCGGCTTCACCGGATTGCAGCCATTGCCAGGCAAGTTCGGGAGGAATGTCGCCTGCATAGCCCTGTGCGGGCTGGACGGCCAGGGGAATGGCTGCGGGAACGGGAGCGTTTGCGGACATGGATGGGCTTTCTTGATAGGACGCGGTTGTGTGCCCGGCAAGAATAACCGTCCAGCCCGACTGGCGCCGCCTCGCCGGTGCCCGGATCGCCTATTCCCAGGGCGGCAGCAGCCTGTCGCGCAGCACCTGGCGCTGCGCCTCCCAGCCCGGCATCACGCTGGCCACCGTGGCCCAGAAGCGCGGGCTGTGGTCCATGTGGCGCAGGTGGGACAGCTCGTGCACGACCACGTAGTCGATGACCTCGGGCGTGTGCTGCATGAGCCGCCAGTTCAGGCGGATGGCCCCTGCGGTGTTGGCGCTGCCCCAGCGCGTGCGCGCGCTGGTCAGGCGCAGGCTGGTCCATTGCACGCCCAGCAGCGGCGCATGGCGCTGCAGGCTGGCCGTGAACCAGGAGCGGGCCTCGCGCAGCATCCAGGCCTGCACGCAGGCACGCACCTCGGCAGCCGATGCGTCTGGCGCCAGGGGCAGGTGCAGGGACTGGCTGCCGTCGGCCGCCTGTTCGCGGTGGACCTGGCGGGTGCGCAGCGGCTGGGCTTCGCCACCGGTGAGAAGCAGTGCCAGGGGACGCCCCAGATAGTCGATCTCGCCGCCGTGCTCCCACCGGATGCGTGCCGACTGCTGGGCCCGCTGGCGCTGCCCGGCCTCCTGGAGCTTGCGCAGTATCCAGCCCGACTTCGCATCCAGTGCCTGCCCGATGGCCGTCATGCTCACCCATGCGGGCGCGCTGACCACCAGCCCCTGCGTGCCGATGGTGAAGCCTATGGTGCGCCGGCGCGACCGCTGCAACCGATAGTGCAGCACCTGCCCCTGGAGAACCGCCTGCTGGTTGGCTTGCGGATGAACGAAGGAACTGTGCGCGGAGCCGGCGGGCGGGGTGGGTGCAGGTGCAGGTGCAGGTGCAGGCAAAGCCTGCGGCGCTTCGGGTTGAGCGGATCGCTCACGGCGCGGCCTCAGCCCGCCGTCCTGTCTTTCCACGGCGGGCGGCACCAACCAGTCCCAGGAACGCTGTGCCGTGTCCGCCATGCCGACTCCTGCCTCAGGCGCGGTAGGCCTCGGGGTCGAGGCGCTGCATCTCGGATTCGATCCAGTTTTCGACTTCCACCATCAGCTCCTCGTGCTTGCGGCCCACGGAAGGGATGGGCTTGCCGATGGAGACATCGACCACGCCCGGCGTCTTGATGAAGGCCTTGCGCGGCCAGCACTTGGCCGAGGTGACGGCAATGGGCACCACGGGCACGCCGGTCATGATGGCCAGGCGCGTGGCGCCGGTCTTGTACTCGCCGCGTTCGCCGCGCGGGATGCGCGTGCCTTCGGGGAACATGATGACCCAGGTGCCCTGGGCCAGCAGGCGCCGGCCCTGCTCCACGACCTTGTGGAATGCGCGCGACCCGTGCTTTCGGTCGATATGGATCATGTCCATGCTGCCGATGGACCAGCCGAAGAAGGGCACCATGAGCAGTTCCTTCTTGAACACATAGGCCAGCGGGCGCGGCATGATCGCCGGCATGAGGAAGGTTTCGTAGGTGGACTGGTGCTTGACCAGCAGCACCACGCCCTGCTTGGGGTCGGTGGGCAGGTTCTCCATGCCCTGCACGCGGTGGCGCACGCCCATGATCACGCGGGCGCTGTCCACCGACAGCTTGAGCCAGGCGCGCGCCACGGCATAGACGCGGCGCGGCCCGCCGCCCAGCCAGCGCGTGAGCAGCACGGCCAGGGTGTAGGGGATCACGGTGATGCCCATCCAGAGCATGTGGAGGGTGGAGCGGATCAGGGACATGGCGGCAGTGTGGTGCAGAAAGCGGCGCAGCGGCCGGGCGGCTGGCCCGGGCCTTGCGCCCTCAGGAATCGGAATTCACAAAGATAGCATTGTGCGCAGGACAGCAGGCCGGCGGCGCATGGACAAAGCGCCGTTCAGGCGTTCAGGGAGCGGGTGCGGCATCTGCCGGAACCAGCGCATCGGCCAGCGCGGCCAGGCTGGCATGGCGCCGGGTGCCGGCAGGCAATCCGGGCGGAAGTTCGCCGTCCAGAGACACTCCGGCGCTGGCGCCCGTGCAGACCAGGTGCAGGCGTGCGCCCATGGCCGCTCCGGCCTGCAGGTGGGCCACGCAGGAACCTATGACCCACAGCTGCTGCCCCTCGACGCCGAAGCGCTCGGCAATCTGCTCGAACAGCGCCGTGCCGGGCTTGCGGCAATGGCATTCCTCGTCCGGGGCATGGGGGCAGTAGAAAACCGCATCGACGCGCGCGCCTGCCGCCGCCATTTCGCGATGCATGCGCGCGTGCACGGCATTGAGCTCGGTCACGTCGAACAGGCCCCGGCCCAGGCCTGGCTGGTTGGTGGCGACCACCACATGCCAGCCCGCCCGGTTCAGGCGCGCCACGGCTTCCAGCGCACCGCGCTGGGCCTTCCAGGCCTCGGCCGAGCCGATGAACCCCTCTTCACCGATCTGGTTGAGGGTTCCGTCACGGTCCAGGATCGCAATTTTCATGGTCGGGTCCCAAGAATGTCAGAACTCAATTGCGCGCGTCCCAAGACGAGGGACACCGAGGAAGGGCCTAGGCCGGCCGCGCCGCCCCGCACCGAGGGTGTCGTCCCCCTCCCTTGCGAAGCAAGTAGAGAGGCGCCGTGCCACGGGGGGAAGGCGCGAAGCGCCTCAGGGGGTGCTCCATTCACGCCAGTCGCGAAAGGTCCGCCACGCGGTTCATGGCTTCGTGCAACGTGGCCAGCAGGCCCAGGCGGTTGGCCTTGAGCGCCGGGTCTTCGGCGTTGACCATCACATGCTCGAAGAAGGCATCGACCGGGGCGCGCAGCGCGGCCAGAGTCTGCAGGCTGGCCGTGTAGTCGCCGGCAGCAAACTGCTGCTGCGCCTTGGGCGCCACCGATTGCAGGGCTGCGTACAGGTCCTTCTCTGCCACCTCGGCCAGCACGGCCGCGTCGACCTGGGCCTGCACGGCCTGGTCGGCCTTCTTGAGGATGTTGCCCACGCGCTTGTTGGCGGCGGCCAGGGCCGGTGCCTCGGGCAGCTCGCCGAAGGCGCGCACGGCTTCCAGGCGCTTTTGCACGTCGGACAGGCGCTGCGGGCGCAGGGCCAGCACCGAGTCCACTTCCTGGGCCGAGAAACCCTGCTCGCGCAGGTTGCCGGCCAGGCGGTCGTAGATGAAATCGGCCAGCTGGGGCGTGGCGTCCTCGATCTTGTCGCCGAAGGCGGGCAGCACGCTGACCAGCAGGGTTTCCAGGTCCAGCGCCAGGTCCTTCTCGACCAGCATGCGGATCACGCCCAGGGCGTGGCGGCGCAGCGCGAAGGGGTCGCGGTCGCCCGTGGGCAGGTTGCCGATGCCGAACATGCCGACCAGGGTTTCCAGCTTGTCGGCCAGGGCCACGACCACGCCGGCGTTGCCGCGCGGCAGTTCGTCGCCCGCAAAGCGGGGCTTGTAGTGGTCCTCGATGGCATCGGCCACGGCCACGTCCAGGCCGTCGTTGAGCGCGTAGTAGCGGCCCATGGTGCCCTGCAGTTCGGGAAACTCGCCCACCATGTCGGTCACGAGGTCGGTCTTGGCCAGTTGCGCGGCCAGGTCGGCCTGCTGGGCCAGGCCCGTGTCGCCCAGCTGGCGGGCAATGCTCTTGGCGATGGAGCGCACGCGCTCCACGCGCTCGCCCTGGGTGCCGAGCTTGTTGTGGTAGACCACCTTGCCCAGCCCGTCCACGCGCGAGGCCAGGGTCTTCTTGCGGTCCTGGTCGAAGAAGAACTTGGCGTCGGCCAGACGCGGGCGCACCACGCGTTCGTTGCCGCCGATGACGGCGCTGGCATCCTGGGGGCTGATGTTGCTGACCACCAGGAACTGGTGGGTCAGCTTGCCGGCGGCGTCCAGCAGCGGGAAGTACTTCTGGTTGGCCTTCATGGTGAGGATCAGGCATTCCTGCGGCACGTCGAGGAATTCCTTCTCGAACTCGCAGACCAGCACATTGGGGCGCTCGACCAGGGCCGTGACTTCGTCCAGCAGGGCCTCGTCCTCGATGGGACGGACACCGCCGCCCACGCGCTCGGCAGCGGCCTGCAGCTGGCGCGCGATCTCGGCACGGCGCTCGGCGAAGCTGGCGATGACGGCGCCTTCCTCGCGCAGCTGCGCGGCGTAGTCATCGGCGGAGCGGATGACCACGGGATCGACCGCCGCCTCGAAGCGGTGGCCATGCGTGGCCGTGCCGGCCGTCAGGCCCAGGGCCTTGACGCCGATCAGCACCTCGGTGCCGTGCAGCACCACCAGGCCGTGGGCCGGGCGCACGAAATGGACGCTGCTCCAGCCGTCGGCCAGTTGGTAGCGCATGACCTTGGGGATGGGCAGCCGGGCAATGGCTTCGTCCAGCGCCTTTTGCACGCCGTCGGCCAGCATCACGCCGCGCACGGTGGAGGCGTGGAACAGGGCTTCGGCCTTGCCTTCGCCCTGGCGGGTCAGGCTGGCAACGGCTTCTTCGCCGGCGCCCAGGGCGGCCAGCTTCTTGATCAGTGCGGGCGTGGGCTTGCCGTCGGCGTCCAGGCCCACGGAGACGGGCATGAGCTTTTGCGACACGGCCTTGTCCTCGGCCTGGGGCAGCACTTCGGTGATGTGGGCGGCCAGGCGGCGCGGCGAGGCATAGGCCGTCAGGCGCGCTTCGCTGGAGGCCAGCAGGCCCTGGGCCTTGAGCTGCTCGAACAGCACGCCGGCAAAGGCGTCGCCCAGCTTTTGCAGCGCCTTCGGGGGCAGCTCTTCGACAAACAGTTCAACAAGAAGATTCGATGCGTTCATGGTCTGGTGTTCTCTCGGTGCAGCGGTGTCCGCCTCAGGCGGCCTTCTTGCCCTGTTGTTCGGCGGCCTTGGCCAGCTCGGCCAGCACTTCGTCGGCATGGGCCTTGGGCGCCATGGGGAAGCCCAGGCGCGCACGGCTGTCCATATAGGCCTTGGCCACGGCGCGGGCCAGGTTGCGGATGCGGCCGATGTAGGCGGCACGCTCCGTCACGCTGATGGCGCCGCGCGCATCGAGCAGGTTGAAGGTGTGGGCGGCCTTGAGCACCTGCTCGTAGGCCGGCAGCGCCAGCTGTTCGCCGATCAGGTGGTTGGCCTGCTTTTCGTGGGCGCTGAAGGCGGTGAACAGGAAGTCGGCGTCCGAGTGCTCGAAGTTGTAGGTGGACTGCTCCACCTCGTTCTGGTGGTAGACGTCGCCGTAGCTCAGGCCGTCGGTCCAGGTCAGGTTGTAGACGTTGTCCACGCCCTGCAGGTACATGGCCAGGCGCTCCAGGCCATAGGTGATCTCGCCGGTGGCGGGCTTGCAGTCGATGCCGCCGACCTGCTGGAAGTAGGTGAACTGGGTCACCTCCATGCCGTTGAGCCAGACTTCCCAGCCCAGGCCCCAGGCGCCCAGCGTGGGGTTTTCCCAGTCGTCCTCGACAAAGCGGATGTCGTTCTTCTTGAGATCGAAGCCCAGGGCCTCGAGCGAGCCCAGGTACAGCTCCAGGATGTTGTCGGGCGCGGGCTTGAGCACGACCTGGAACTGGTAGTAGTGCTGCAGGCGGTTGGGGTTGTCGCCGTAGCGGCCGTCCTTGGGGCGGCGGCTGGGCTGCACGTAGGCGGCCTTCCAGGGCTCGGGGCCCAGGGCGCGCAGGAAGGTCGCGGTATGCGAGGTGCCCGCGCCCACTTCCATGTCATAGGGCTGGAGCAGCGCGCAGCCCTGGTCGGCCCAGTAGGACTGCAGCTTGAGGATGATTTGTTGGAAAGTGAGCATGACTTGTTTCAGGCGTCGCACGCAGGCCGGGGCCGCGCCGGTGAATGAGAGGCGGCTCGCGCCGCGCAAACGACGATTTTAAGGCGCCGCCCGGCCCTGCGCCGTGGCGCGGGCCTGCGGCCCCACGGCAGACGCTCCACAGGGCGATCTGCATCAAAAAACGGAGCAGGCGACACATGCCGGCAAAGGCCGTGGCGCGCGAAGCCCCGAAAGCCCGCCTTGCACGACGCATCCGGATCATTTTTTGACAATTCACCGGGGCAGCGGCCGGTGGCCGTTCTCCCCGCCGCCATGCACGCCGCCTAGAATGGCCCATTGACCTTTTTTGTCGTGGACCACCACCGTTTCGGAGCCTGCCATGAACCTGATGAACATCATCACCAAGCAACTGATAGAGATCATCGAGTGGACCGATGACTCGCGCGACACGCTCTCCTACCGCTGGCCCGACGACGACAAGGAAATCAAGAACGGCGCCCAGCTCATCGTGCGCGAGTCGCAGCAGGTGCAGTTCGTCTCGGCCGGCCAGTACGCCGACCTGTTCAGCCCCGGCAAGCACACGCTGACCACGCAGAACATTCCCATCCTGTCCACCATCCAGGGCTGGAAGTACGGCTTCAACTCGCCGTTCAAGTGCGATGTCTACTTCATCAACACGCGGCTGTTCACGGGCAACAAGTGGGGCACCTCCAACCCCGTGATGGTGCGCGACCAGGACTTCGGCGCCGTGCGCCTGCGCGCCTTCGGCACCTATGACTTCCGCATCGTCGAGCCGGCCAAGTTCCTCAAGGAAGTGGCGGGCACGGACCAGAACTTCCGCATCGACGAGTTCGCCGACACCATGCGCTCGCGCATCATCAGCGTGTTCACCGAGTCGCTGGCCAAGGCCCGGGTGCCCGTGCTGGACGTGGCCCAGCGCTATGGCGAGCTGGGCGATGCGCTGCTGCCGCTGATCAACCCGGCCATGACGGACAAGTACGGCCTGGAGATCACCAGCTTCGTGCTGGAGAACGTGTCCGTGCCGCCCGAGGTGGAGCAGGCCATCGACAAGCGCTCCAGCATGACGGCCATCGGCAACCTCAACGACTACGTCAAGTACCAGATGGGCCAGGCCATGACCACGGGCGGCGAAGGCGCTGCCGCAGCCACCCTGCCCGCCACCATGGCCATGGGCTTCGGCATGGCGCAGGAGATGATGAAGAGCATGCAAAACGGCGGCGGCGCCGGCGGCGCACCGGCCGGCCAGGCCTCCGACCCGTTCTCGCCTGCCGCCGCCCAGGCAGCCCAGGCGCCGGCAGCGCCCGCCGCCGGTGGCCTGCAGGTGCTGACCCCGGCGCAGGCGGCCCAGGTGCTGGGTGTGAGCGAGGCCGATGTGCTGGCCGAGATCCAGGCCGGCAACCTCAAGGCGCGCCAGATCGGCAGCCAGTGGCGCATTGCGCAAGCCGCACTCGATGAGTTCCTGCGCGGCTGACATTTCCGTGGTTTGACCCCTTGCGGCGCCAGGCCCTGCCTGGCGCCGCGTCCCGTTTTCCAGGACCGATGCCGTGAGCGCGCCCTCCTCCAGTTCCTCCAGCACCTCGACTTCCCCCGCCTCCGGTTCCTGGGAGGCCGCTGCCGCCGCGCCGGCCATGGTGCGCAAGCACCCCTGCCCCGAATGCGGCGCCAACCTCGAATGGAATGCCCAGGCCCAGGCGCTCAAGTGCCCGTACTGCGGCACCACGGTGCCCTGGAGCGAGGAAACGCGCGAGGAACTGGGCCGCGATGTGGTCGAGCAGGACCTGGCCGAGGCGCTGCGCAACCCCAAGTCCGGCCGGGGCTGGGGCACGGAGGACCGCTACGAGGTCCAGTGCCAGAACTGCCGTGCGATCTCGGTCTTCGTGAACCGCACCGTGGCCCAGCGCTGCGACTTCTGCGGCTCGCCCTCCATCGTGGCCCACGAGGGCCAGGGCGATGCCATCACGCCGCAGAGCATCCTGCCCTTCAAGATCAGCGACGGCCAGATCCGCGACCGCATACGCCAGTGGTACGGCAGCCGCTGGTTCGCGCCCAACCGCCTGAAATCCGCCGCGCTGACCGACACGCTGCACGGCGTCTACCTGCCCTACTGGACCTTCGACGCCCACGCCAGCGCCGACTGGCAGGCCGAGGCGGGCTTCTACTACTACACCACCGAGTCCTACCGCGACAGCAACGGCAACGTGCAGACGCGCCAGGTGCGCCATGTGCGCTGGGAGCCGGCCTCGGGCAGCCTCGCCCATTTCTTCGACGACGAGCTGGTGCCCGGCACCGTGGGCGTGCACGCCAACCTGCTGCGCCAGGTGGAGCCCTTCCCCACCACCACCGACCTCAAGCCCTACACGCCCGAGTTCGTGCGCGGCTGGACGGTGGAGCGCTACCAGATCGACCTGGGCAAGGCCGCCCAGGTCAACGTGCAGGACATGGACGAGCAGCTGCGCGCCCTGTGCGCGCGCCAGGTGCCCGGCGACACCTACCGCAACCTGCAGATGCAGCGCGAGTACCAGGGCCGCACCTTCAAGCACATCCTCGTGCCGGTCTGGCTGGTGGGCTACACCTACGGCAGCAGGACCTTTCAGATCATCGCCAACGGCTACACGGGCCAGATCGCGGGCGAGCGCCCCTACAGCGCCCTCAAGATCACGCTGGCCGTGCTGGCCACGATCATGGTGCTGGCGCTGCTGTGGGTGATGTTCGGACAGTAGGCCAGCTGCCGCTCACCACGCGCTCCAGACCTCTTCGGCAAGCCCGAAGGCGGTGCTCGCGCCGGAACCTCCGGTGACCGCCACCACGCGCGTGGCCTCGTCGGGCGCATGCACCACGCAGGGCGCGTCCTGCGCACTCGGGTAGACGCCAACCCAGCGCTCTACCACCTGCGCATCGCGCAGGTGCAGGGCCTCGTTCATGTGGCGCAGCATCAGCCGGTCCACGGCTTCGCTGGCAAAGGGCGGGGGCGCTGCGCCGTAGTGGTGGGAGTCGCCCACCACCAGGCTGCCGTCGGCGCTTTGCACGGCGATCAGGTGGATGCCGTGGGCCAGGCTCTCGCCCTCCTCCCGCTCCAGCTCGGCGCGCAGCGCGGCGGCTTCGGGCAGGGCGCTGTAGCCCTCGTATCTGACCATGCTCAGGTCCCCCATGACCGAGCCCTTGAGCTGCAAGCCCGGCTGCGGCCGCACGCGCAGCATCTGCAGCTGGCACAGCTGGATGCGGTGCGGCGCCCACAGGCCGGCGAACAGGCCACCCGGGTCGGCGTTGTTGCAGACCACCACGCGTTCGCCGTGGTAGCTGGCGCGGGCGCTGCGCACCCGGGGTGCCGCCACCTCGAGCACGGCCTCGCCAAAGCGGAAATCCACGCCCATGGCCTGCTCCAGCCACTGCGCCAACCTGGCAATGGCTGTGCGCGACTCCACGCGCAGCTCATGCGGGCTGTAGAGCACGGCGCTGAGGTCTTCGGTGCGCAGTGCCGGGTGGCGTTCGGCGGCCTGGGCCGGCGTGAGCAGCTCGCAGCGCTCGCCCATGGAGGTGCTCAGAAAGGCGTGGAGCACGGCCTCGGCGCTGGCCCGGCGCGCCGTCAGCCACAGGCCGCGGTGCACGACCTCGATGCCGGCCTGCGGCGCGATCTCGGCCCAGGTATCGCGCGAACGCATGGCCCGCTGCCAGTGGGCGCCCGCCTGCTGCCCCGTGACAGTGACAAAGCCGAAATTGCGGATGGAGGCGGAGATGCAGGCTGCATCGCGCTCGATGACGAGCACGCTGCGGCCACGGCGCGCAGCCGCATAGGCGTGGGCCAGGCCGACAATGCCGGCCCCCACCACGATCAGGTCGTAGTTCTTCATGGGAGAAAACAGAGGAGAGGGAAAGGAAAAAAGTCAGCGCTGGCGCCAGCGCTGCGTACGCCGCTGCACCCAGGCATCCAGCGCCGCGATCAGCAGCCGGCCCGCAGCGGCCGTGGCAAAGATCAGCGTGGCCATGGCGGCGGCCGGCGCGGTGTCGCCCGCGTCGTCCATGGCCAGCACGGCCACCGAGGCCAGCGTGGTCTCGGGCGAGTACAGGAACACCACGGCCGACACCGTGGTCATGGCGTTGACGAAGAAATAGCCGGCCACCTGCATGACCACGGGCAGGCATACCGGCAGGTGCACGCGCCACAGCAGCGTCCAGAAGGCCACGCCCATGGAATCGGCCACGCGCTCGTACTCGGCATCGAGCTGCTGCAGCGCGGCCAGTTGCGTGATGTGCGCCACCGAGAAGAAATGCGCCACCGAACACAGCACCAGGATGGCCATGCTGCCGTACAGGAAGTGCAGCGGATTGCCCTGGGCATTGAAGAACAGGATGTAGCCCAGGCCCAGCGCCAGCCCCGGCACGGCCATGGGCAGCGTGGCCACGGCATGCAGCCACTGGCGCGTGCGCGCCCAGCGCACGGGCTTGGCCACCAGGTAGGCGGTCACAAAGCTCAGCACCGCGCCCAGCACGGCCGTGGCCAGCGCCATGGACAGCGAGTTGCCATAGCTGGCCCAGCCGCCGCCGTCCATCATGTCGAAGCGGTAGTTCTTGAATGTCAGCGTGAGGTTGTACGGCCAGTAGCTGACCAGGGAGGCCAGCACGGCCGTGCCCATGACGGCCAGCAGCGCCAGCGCCACCAGCGCGCAGTAGGCGAACAGCGCGCGGTCCAGCGGCGCATGGGGCTGGGGCACCAGCGGCACGGAGCGCACGCCCATGGTGGCCGCCTGGCGCGCGCGCAGATGGCGCTCGGCCGCAAAGGCCAGGCCGGCCGGCACCAGCAGCAGCATGGCCACCACCGCACCCATGGACAGGTTTTGCTGGCCGATGACCTGCTTGTAGATGTCGGTGGCCAGCATGGCCGTGTTGCCGCCAATGACCTTGGGCACGCCGAAGTCGGTCACCACGAGCACGAAAACCACGATCCACGAAATCATCAGCCCGTAGCGGCTGGCCGGCAGCGTGACCTGGCGGAAGCTGCGCCAGCGGCTGGCGCCCAGCGTGGCGGCCGCCTCGTACAGGCGCGCATCGCCCGAGGCCAGCGTGGTGCACAGAATCATCAGCGCATGCGGAAAGGTCCAGAGCACCGAGCCCACGATGATGCCGAAGGGCCCGTAGGCCGAGCCCCCCTGCAGCCAGCCCTTGAGCAGGCCCTGGCTGCCGAACAGGTAGATCAGGCTGATGGCCATGAGCAGCGAGGGCGCCAGCAGCGGCACCAGGGCCAGCGCGCGGAACCAGCGCGCCAGCGGCATGCAGCTGCGCACCACGCCATAGGCGTAGGCATAGGCCAGCAGCACGCAGACCGTGCTGCTCACGGCCGACAGCCACAGGCTGTTGAACAGCGATTGCGTCACGCCCGGCATGCGCGCATAGGTGATGAACTGGGCCAGGCCCGTGAAGCGGCCCGTGTCGTCCCAGAAACTCCTGCCCAGCAGGCTAGCCACCGGCAGGGCGATGGTGGCCAGCAGCCAGGCCAGTGCGCCCAGCACCAGGGCGCCCAGCCACCAGCGCTCCCAGCCTGCGCTGCGCCCCTGCGGACGCACGGGCCCTGCAGGCGCGCTGCGGCGGGCGCAAGCGAAGCGGTCCACCGGCACCGGCACCGGCACCGGCACGGAAACGGCCGTGTCCATGGGATGCGCGCTCATGCGGCCTTCCTCGCATCGGGCGCCGCCAACGGCTGCAGCGCAGCGGCGGGCAACTCCATCAGCACCTCGCCCTGCAGCCAGTCGGGCAGGCCCACGTCGTGGCGCAGGGGCCACTGGGCGTCAACCTGGCACTGCAGCGTGGGGCTGTACAGGCGCACCAGGGCCATCGATCCGAGGAAGGAGGTCTCCACCACGCGGGCGCGCAACAGGTTGGGCAACGCCGTGGGCTGGGCCGGGTGCAGCACCACGCTTTCCGGACGCACGCCGACCAGCAGCGCGTCGCCACGCTCGAAGCCGGCCAGCGCACAGCGCAGGCTGGCTTCGCCGATGCGCACCTGGTCCGCCCCCTCGGCCGTGGCCGGCAGCAGGTTCATGCGGCCCACGAAACCGGCCGCGAACTGGCTCACGGGCTGGGCATAGAGCTGCTCGGGCGAACCCTGCTGCTCGATGCGGCCCTGGTGCATGAGCACCACGCGGTCGGCCATGGACAAGGCCTCTTCCTGGTCGTGCGTGACCATGATGGAGGCGATGCCCAGCTGGCGCTGCAGCTGGCGGATCTCGCTGCGCAGCTCGGTGCGCACCTGGGCATCGAGCGCGGACAGCGGCTCGTCGAGCAGCAGCAGGCGCGGCCGGGGCGCCAGCGCGCGGGCCAGTGCCACGCGCTGCTGCTGGCCGCCCGACAGCTGGGCCGGGTAGCGCTGGGCCTGCGCGCCCAGACCCACCAGGGACAGCATCTCGGCCACGCGCTCGCGCGCCTGCGCCGCAGGCTGCCCGTTCAGCCCGAAGGCCACGTTCTGCGCGGCCGTGAGATTGGGAAACAGCGCATAGCTCTGGAACACCACGCCGAAGCCACGGCGTGCGGCCGGCCAGCGCGTGATGTCATCGCCCTGGAACAGCACCCTGCCCTCGTCAGGCATGTCGATGCCGCAGACGATGCGCAGCAGCGTGGTCTTGCCGCAGCCCGAAGGGCCGAGCAGGCTGACGAACTCGCCCGCCTCCACGTTCAGGTCAATGCCGCGCAGCACCTGCTGCTCGCGGTAGCGCTTGGCGATATGGTCTATGCGCAGCATGGCGTGGCTCCGGCTTACTTTTTCTCTGCCTTGGCTTCGTAGCGGCGGCTCCACTCGGCCAGGATGCGCTCGCGGTTGGCCGCGGCCCAATCGAAGTCGTTCTTCGCCAGCCGCTTTTCGAGATCGGCAGGAATGAACTCCAGCTTTTCCTGCGCCTCGGGCAAGGCCAGCACGGCGAAGTTGGCGGCGTAGAGCTTGTTGGCCTCGGGCGTGACGGCCCAGTCGGCCAGGGCCTTGGCGGCTTCCTGCTTCTTGCTGGTCTTGAGGATGGCCGTGGCCTCCACATCCCAGCCCAGGCCTTCCCGAGGGAAAACGATGTCGATGGGCGCACCGTCCTTCTTGGTCTTGCTGGCGCGGTACTCGAAGCTCAGGCCCACGGGAAACTCGCCGGCCCCCGCCTGGCGGCAGGGCTTGGAGCCGCTGTGCGTGTACACGCCCATGTTCTGGTGCAGGGCGTCCATGTAGGCCCAGCCCTTGTCCTCGCCCATGATCTGCAGCCAGGCCGCGACCATCAGGTAGCCCGTGCCGCTGGAGGCCGGGTGGGGCATGGTGATCGTGCCCTTGAACTCGGGCCTGACCAGGTCGGCCCAGCTGGCGGGCACCGGCAGCTTGCGCTTGCCGGCCTCCACGGTGTTGAAGCAGATGGCCGAGGACCACAGGTCCATGCCCACCCAGGTCGGCTGGGCGCGCGGATCGCGCATGTTGGCTCGCACCTTGTCCAGGCCCTTGGGCGCGTAGGGCTGGAGCATGCCCTGCTTGTCCAGCAGCATCAGCGAGGTGGCGGCCACGCCCCAGATCACGTCGGCCTGGGGATTGGCCTTTTCGGCCAGCAGGCGGGCCGTGATGATGCCCGTGCTGTCACGCACGAACTTGAGTTCGATCTCGGGATGGGCCTTCTCGAAGCCGCTCTTGTAGGCCTTGATCTGGTCAGCCTCCAGGGCGCTGTAGACCAGCAGCTCGGTCTTGGCCGCATGGGCCAGGGGTGCGAAGGAGGCGACGGTCAGCACCGCAGAGGCAATGGCAAGGCGGCGGCCCAGGGAGGCAAGGGTGTGGCGCATGGCGTGTCAGTTCCGTTGTGGGTTCGTGGACAGGCGGCAGGGTCGCCACCTCTGACACCCACTGTAGAAAGCGCAGGTGAAACGTCCGTGTCACACAACGGAAATTTGGCGAAGCGGGTATTGGCGGATTTGGGTGCCCTCCGCCCCGCGGCGCCCCCGCCCCGCTCCCGCCTTCTTCAGCGGCGCGGCTTTACCCTGCCCGGGCGCTCAGCCTGGGCCGTCTGCGGCTGCAGCGCATCCAGCAGCCGGTCCTGCAGGCGCGCGCGGTGGGCAAGGTTCTGATCCAGCCTGGCGGCCAGCGCGTCGATGTGCTCGCGCATCAACTGCTCGGCGCGCGCCATGTCGCCGGCCGCCAGCGCATCGACGATGGCCTCGTGGTCGGCATTGGAGTGCTGGGCCTCGGTCTGCGACTGGTACAGCGCAGACACCAGGGTGGTGCGCGCCGACAGGTCGGCCATCATGGCCGTGAGAAAGCGGTTGCCCAGTTGCTCGGCCAGGCAGACGTGGAAGTCGGCCAGCAGCACGCTGCGCTGGCCGGCGTTGTCGGCCTCGGCGATGGCGCCGCGCTCCTGGGCCACATGCTCGCGCAGCGTGCGTATGGCCGCCTGCAGCGGCCGGCCCGCGTCGCGCAGCATGCCGGACTCCAGCACGCGGCGCGCGGCATAGGTTTCCTGGGCTTCCTCGAACGAGGGCTCGACCACGTACCAGCCCTGGCGCGAGCGCACCTCGACGAAGCCGCGCGCCTGCAGCTGCATCAGCGCCTCGCGCACCATGGTGCGGCTCACACCGAAGACCTCGGCCAGTTCCTTTTCGCCCAGGCGTTCGCCAGGGCGCAGCTTGCGCTCGACGATGGAGCGCATCACGCGCTCGGCAATCAAGGCCGGCCCGGTGGCCGGCGCATCCTGCGGCTCGGACATGGCGGCCTCCTCAGGCTGCGGCCGGAATGCGGCGCGGGCGCAGCGTGGCCATCACCCAGTACACGCTGCCGCCGATCAGCACGCCGAAGAACCAGCCGTAGGTGCCCCACCAGACCGGCAGCAGGCTGGTGAAGTTGGGCAGGATGGTGGAGAACACGCTGCCGATGCCGGTGGCGATCAGCGCGTTGACGTTCCAGCCGCCCTCGTAGCGGTACTCGCCATGTTCGTCATACAGCGCGGCCACGTTGATGTTGCCCTTGGCCACCAGGTAGTA
Organism: Delftia sp. 11MD; assembly: GCF_050907895.1. NCBI lineage: Bacteria > Pseudomonadati > Pseudomonadota > Betaproteobacteria > Burkholderiales > Comamonadaceae > Delftia > Delftia sp. 11MD. Next base: position 5,813,230 of record NZ_CP194333.1, read on the forward strand.
GTCCACCAGGATGATGCCCAGCAGCGGCCCCATGGTGGCGCCGATGGCGTTCACGAAGTGGGCAGCGCCGCCCTCCCATGGTGCAAAGGGGTAGAGAGCCAGGGCGATCAGCGCGGCGATGTATCCGCCGCGCTTGAAGTCGATGCGCTTGGGAAACACGTTGGAAATATCGAAGGCCGCCGAGACGAAGTTGGCCACCACGTTGATGCCCAGCGTGGCCACGGCAAAGGTGACGGCGGCCAGCAGGGCCAGCACCCAGCTGTCGAACTTGGCCGAGATCTGCTCGGGGTGCAGCAGCACCTCGCCATAGACCTTGAAGGCCGCAATCGTGGTGATGCCGGCCACCAGCGAGAAAGCGATCAGATTCACGGGCAGGCCCCAGAGGTTGCCCTTGGCCACCGCCTCCTTGTTCTTCGCATAGCGCGAGAAATCGCAGAAGTTCAGGTACAGCGCCGCAAAGTAGGTGATCCAGGTCGCGCCCACGGCCATCAGCGCCCAGAAGCTGCCCGGCGCGCCGCTCACCCCCGCATCCTTGGTCTTGTCCAGCAGCACATCCATGGGAATGCCGTGGTCGAAACTGAAGCCGCCGGCCTTCACGCACAGGCCGATGGCCAGCACCAGCATGGCGATCCACACGGCAGGCCCTGCCCAGTCCTGGAATCGCCGCACGGTCTCCATGCCCCTTTGGATGATCAGCAGCTGCAAGGCCCAGATGACCACGTAGCAGATCACCTCCAGACCCGAATGGCCCAGCCAGTGCGTGGTCTGGTGGAAGGACAGCAACGCCTCATTGCGCACCAGCAGCGCCACCATGGCGCCCGAGGCCGCCGCCGTCTGCGCCCCGTACCAGAAGCAGGCCACGATGGCTCGCACCAGGGCAGCCAGATTCGCGCCCCATACCCCGAAGGACGCGCGCGCCAGCACCGGATAGGGCACGCCGGTCTTCTCGCCCGCATAGCCCACCAGGTTCATCAAGAAGAAGATGACCAGGGAGCTGATGCCGATGGCGATCAGAAAATTGACGAAGCTGCCGCACAGCAGAAACAGGCTGGCCGCTAGGTAGTAGCCCCAGAGGCTGTGCACGTCCGAAGTCCAGACGTTGAAAATGCTGAAGGCGCCCCAGCGGCGGTCCTTGGTGGGCGCCAGGTCTTCGTTGTAAAGACCCGGCGAGGGATTGCGAATATCCATTGCTGCGCTCCTTGATCACGAGCAATCACTGACACAAGACCAGCCGAGACCCATGAATCAGCTGGCACACAAACTGGCACGCAAACTGGTATGCAAGAAGTGTGCCTTCAGGCGCAGGAGTTGTTTCCAGGGACATACCCGGCCACGCCGGCCCTGCGCATCACGGCGCCATGTTGAAATGGCGCCAGGCATTCCTGACCCCAACACCCCGCCATGTTCGTCACGCAGCTCAAGTCCTTCTTCTGGGTGGCCCGCCTGGGCAGCATCACGCAGGCGGCACGCCAGCTTTCGCTGAGCCAGCCCACCGTGACCACCCAGATCCGCGCGCTGGAAGAGCACTACGGCGTGGAGCTGTTCCATCGCCAGGGCGGACGGCTGTCCATCACCGATGCCGGCTTGCGCCTGCTGCCCCAGGTCGAGCAACTGCTGCTGCAGACCATCCAGCTGGAGTCGGCGCTGCGCCATTCGGGCGATGCCAGCCAGGGCCAACTGCGCATCGGTGCGACGGCGCCCTACTACGTGCTGGACATCGTCAAGCGCTACCAGCGGCGCTTCGAGCGGGTGGAAGTGGCCATCGTGGGCGGCAACTCGCGCCAGATGGTGCAGGCGCTGGTGGACTACCAGGTGGACCTGGCGACCTCATCGCACCTGGAAGGTGATCCGCGCCTGCTGCGCGTGGAACTGGGCCAGGACCCGCTGGCCCTGCTGGTGCACCGCAGCCACCGGCTGGCGCAGCGCACCATGGTGCAGGCGTCCGATCTGGTGCAAGACACGCTGATCCTGCGCGAGCGCGGCTCCATGACGCGCCAGCTCACCGAACAGATGCTGGCCGCCGCCGGCCTGGCACCGCGCCACGTCATGGAAATCGCCAGCCGCGAAGCCATCCGCGAGGCCGTGATCCGCGACATGGGCATCAGCGTCTTCGCCCGGCATGAAGCCTCGGCCCACCCCGACATCGTCGTCCTGCCCTTCGCAGGCCCCGTGCCGCGCCTGCCCGAATACCTGTACTGCCTGCGCGAACGCCGCCAGGCCCGGCTGATCGCCGGCTTTCTGGAGGAAGCCGTGCCGGGCGGGGTGCTGCCGGACCAGATGTGAACTGGCTCAGGCCAGCTCGGCATCCGCCAGCAGCGGCTGCTTGAGATCCTTGTCCGACAGCGACAGCTCCACATTGAGCTGCGGCCACTGCACGCCGATGGCCGGGTCGTCCCAGGCAATGCCGCGATCGGCCTGGGGCGCGTAGAAGGCCGTGGCCTTGTAGAGGAAGTCGGCGCTGTCGCTGAGCACCATGAAGCCGTGGGCAAAGCCTGGGGGCACCCACAGCTGGCGGTGGTTGTCTTCCGTCAGCTCGGCGCCCACCCATTGGCCGAAGGTGGACGAGCCCTTGCGGATGTCCACGGCCACATCGAACACGGCGCCGCGCACCACGCGCACCAGCTTGCCCTGGGCATGGGGAGGCAGCTGGTAGTGCAGGCCGCGCAGCACGCCCTTCTTGCTGCGGCTGTGGTTGTCCTGCACGAACTGGTGGTCCGTGCCCGTGGCCTGGTTGAAGGCCTGCTGGTTGAAGCTTTCGAGGAAGAAGCCGCGATCGTCACCAAAGACCTTGGGCTCGATCAGCATCACCTCGGGAATGGCCAGGGGTGTTGCCTTCATGCGTGCACCTTTTCCTTGAGGATCTGCAGCAGGTACTGGCCATAGCCGTTCTTGGCCAGCGCCTGGCCCAGCGTCTCGAGCTGGGGACGGTCTATCCAGCCCTGGCGGAAGGCGATCTCCTCGGGGCATGACACCTTCAGGCCCTGGCGCTGCTGCAGCGTGGCGATGAACTGGCCGGCCTCCAGCAGGCTGTCGTGCGTGCCCGTGTCCAGCCAGGCATAGCCACGGCCCATGAGCTCCACATTGAGCTGGCCCTTGTCCAGGTACAGGCGGTTGAGGTCGGTGATTTCCAGCTCTCCGCGCGCCGAGGGCTTGATGGACTTTGCCAGCTCAACGACCTGGCTGTCGTAGAAATACAGGCCCGTGACCGCGTAGTTGCTCCTGGGCTGCCTGGGTTTTTCCTCCAGGGAAAGCACGCGGCCCTGGGCGTCGAACTCGGCCACGCCATAGCGCTCGGGGTCCTGCACGTGGTAGGCAAACACCGTGGCGCCCTCGCTGCGCGCGTCAGCGCGTTCGAGCAGGCGGGGGAAGTCGTGTCCGTAGTAGATGTTGTCACCCAGCACCAAGGCGCTGGGGGCGCCGGCCAGGAAGTCCTCGGCGATCAAAAAGGCCTGGGCCAGGCCATCCGGGCTGGGCTGGACGGCGTACTCCAGCTTCAGGCCCCACTGCGAGCCGTCGCCCAGCAATTGCTCGAAGCGCGGCGTGTCCTGCGGGGTGCTGATCACGAGGATTTCTCGGATGCCCGCGAGCATGAGGGCGCTCAGCGGGTAGTAGATCATGGGCTTGTCGTAGACCGGCAGCAGCTGCTTGCTGATGGCCAGCGTGGCCGGGTGCAGGCGGGTGCCGGAGCCGCCAGCGAGGATGATGCCTTTGCGTTGCGCGTTCATGGGGTGGGTCCTGTCGTTCGTACTGAGTAGCGAGACCGCGCTCAGATGATTTCCTGCAGCATGCGGTCCACGCCTGCCTGCCAGTGGGGCAGGCGCAGGCCGAAGGTCTGCTGCAGCCGGTCGGTGTTCAGGCGGGAATTGTGCGGACGCTGCGCCGGGGTGGGAAAGGCGCTGGTGGGCACGGCAGCTATGCGCTGCACCTTCCAGGGCCGGTCGGGCGCGAGTTCGCGGGCGCGGGCGATCACGTGGCTGGCATAGGCATGCCAGGTGGTCTCGCCACCGGCCACCAGGTGGTACAGGCCCTGGTCGCCGGGTTGGCGCTGCAGCTGGCGAATGGCATGGGCCGTGACGTCGGCGATGAGGTCCGCGCCCGTCGGTGCGCCCCATTGGTCGTCGATCACGCTCAGTGCTTCACGCTCCTGGGCCAGGCGCAGCATGGTCTTGGCGAAGTTGCCGCCGCGCGCCGCATAGACCCAGCTGGTGCGAAAGATCAGGTGGCGGCAGCCCGAAGCCTGGATCAGCTGCTCGCCTTCGAGCTTGCTGCCGCCATAGACGGACAGCGGCGCCGTGGCCTCGGTCTCCGTGCGCGCAGCGCTGCCGCTGCCGTCGAAGACGTAGTCCGTGCTGTAGTGCACCAGCAGCGCGCCGGTCTGCGCCGCCTCGCGGGCCAGCACCTGGGGAGCCAGCGCATTGAGCAGCCGCGCCTGTTCCGGCTCGCTTTCGGCCTTGTCCACGGCCGTGTGGGCGGCGGCATTGACGATGACATCGGGACGCAGAGCGCGCACGGTACGTGCGAGTTCATCGAGGCGAGAGAGATCGCCGCACAGGCCCTGGCCACCGGCGTCGTCCTGGCGGTCCAGCGCAATCAACTCGCCCAGCGGCGCCAGGCTGCGCTGCAGCTCCCAGCCCACCTGTCCATTGCGGCCCAGCAGCAGCAGCTTCATGCGCCGGCTCCCTCCGTGTACTGGCGGCTGACCCATTCGCGGTAGGCGCCGGACTGCACATCGGCCACCCACTCGGGATTGTCCAGGTACCACTGCACGGTCTTGCGGATGCCGGTCTCGAAGGTCTCCGCGGGCTTCCAGCCCAGTTCGCGCTCGAGCTTGCGCGCGTCGATGGCATAGCGCCGGTCGTGACCGGGGCGGTCCTGCACATAGGTGATCTGGGCAGCGTAGCTGGTGCCATCGGCCTTGGGGCGCAGCTCGTCGAGCAGCGCGCAGACGGTGTTCACGATCTCGACGTTGGGCTTTTCGTTCCAGCCGCCCACGTTGTAGGTCTCGCCCAGCTTGCCGGCCTCCAGCACGCGGCGGATGGCGCTGCAATGGTCGCGCACATAGAGCCAGTCGCGCACCTGCATGCCATCGCCATAGATGGGCAAAGGCTTGCCGGCCAGGGCGTTGACGATCATCAGGGGGATCAGCTTCTCGGGGAAATGCAGCGGGCCGTAGTTGTTGCTGCAGTTGGTGGTCAGCACGGGCAGGCCGTAGGTGTGATGCCAGGCGCGCACCAGGTGGTCGCTGGCGGCCTTGCTGGCCGAGTACGGGCTGTTGGGTTCGTAGTTATGGTCTTCGGTGAAGGCCGGTGCCGCTGGCGCCAGGCTGCCATAGACCTCGTCGGTGGAGACATGCAGGAAGCGGAAGGCCGCCCTGGCCTCGGCATCCAGCGCGCTCCAGTAGCCGCGCACGGCCTCGAGCAGGCGGAAGGTGCCGACCACGTTGGTCTGGATGAAGTCCTCTGGGCCGTGGATGGAACGGTCCACATGGCTTTCGGCCGCAAAGTTGACCACGGCGCGCGGCTGGTGCTCGGCCAGCAGGCGGGCCAGGACTTCGCCATCGCCGATGTCGGCCTGCACGAAGACATGGCGCGCATCGCCCTGCAGGCTCTCCAGGCTCTTGAGGTTGCCCGCGTAGGTGAGCTTGTCCACGTTGAGCACCGGCTCATCGCCGGCAGCCAGCCAGTCCAGCACGAAATTGGCGCCGATGAAGCCGGCGCCGCCTGTGACAAGAATCATGGTTCAACCTTGCAAAATTTCATTGTTCTTGGTTCGGGGTTCAGGCAGCAGCCTGCAGTGCTGCCTCCCGCGCGACCTGGGCATTGTCGGCGTTCACCAGTGAAAAAGCCCGCAGGAGGCGGGCTTTTTCCTTCAGGACACGCCTTTTACACACCAGGGCGTATTCACTGGCCCTGCCAGCGGCGCAGCACCAGCGAGGCGTTCGTGCCACCGAAGCCGAAGCTGTTGGACAGCACGGTGTTCAACTGGGCATCGCGTGTGCGCGTGACCAGGGGCATGTCGTTCAGCGCGGGATCGGGCGTGTCCACGTTGACCGAACCCGCGATGAAGCCCTTGTTCATCATGATCATGCAGTAGATGGCTTCCTGCACGCCGGTGGCGCCCAGCGAGTGGCCGGTCAGCGACTTGGTGGAGGAGAACGGCGGCACCTGGTCGCCGAACAGCGCGCGCATGGCGCGCACTTCCTGCATGTCGCCCACGGGCGTGGAGGTGCCGTGGGTGTTGATGTAGTCCACGCCGCCTTCGAGGCCTTCAAGGGCCTGCTGCATGCAGGCGATGGCGCCGTCGCCCGAGGGCGCGACCATGTCCTCGCCATCGCTGGTGGCGCCAAAGCCCACGACTTCGGCCAGGATGTTCGCACCCCGGGCCTGGGCGTGCTCCAGGCTTTCCAGCACCACCGCGCCGCCGCCACCTGCGATCACGAAACCGTCGCGGTGGGCGTCATAGGCGCGCGAAGCCTTTTCGGGCTGGTCGTTGTACTTGCTGGACATGGCCCCCATGCCGTCGAACAGCAGTGCCATGCCCCAGGACAGCTCTTCGCCGCCGCCGGCAAACATCACATCCTGCATGCCCCAGGCGATCTGCTGCGCCGCTGCGCCGATGCAGTGCGCCGAGGTGGAGCAGGCCGAGGTGATGGAGTAGTTGATGCCCTTGACCTTGAAGTTGGTCGCCAGGCAGGCGGACACCGTGGAGCTCATGCAGCGCGTGACCTGGTAGGGCCCGACGCGGCGAATGCCCTTTTCGCGCAGCGTGTCGGCCGCCTCGATCTGGTTGGCCGGCGATCCGCCGCCCGAGCCCATGATCAGGCCGGTACGCGGATGGCTGACCTGCTCGGGAGCCAGGCCGGCCTGGGCGATGGCATCTTCCAGCGCGATCTGCGCATAGGCAGCGGCATCGCCCATGAAGCGCAGCTGCTTGCGATCGATACGTGCCTCGACGTCGATCTCCGGCACACCGGCCACCTGGCTGCGCATGCCCAGTTCGGTGAACTTCGGCATGGCCTTGATGCCCGTGCGCCCCTCGCGCAGCGAGGTCTCCACGGTATCGAGGTCGTTGCCGATGCACGAGACAATGCCCGCGCCGGTGATGACTACGCGACGTTTGGTCATGCTGCCGTTCCCTGGCCTTCACCCTCGCGCAGGAACAGGCCCACGCGCAGGTCATTGGCGACGTAGATTTCCTTGCCGTCGGCCAGCAGGCGTGCATCGCCGATGGCCATGTTGAGCTTGCGCTTGATCACGCGCTTGATGTCGATTTCGTAGGTCACGAGCTTGACGTCAGGACCCACTTCGCCCGTGAACTTGACTTCGCCGGCGCCCAGCGCACGGCCCCGGCCGGGAAGGCGCAGCCAGGTCAGGTAAAAGCCGATCAGTTGCCACATGGCGTCCAGACCCAGGCAGCCGGGCATGACGGGGTCGCCCCGGAAATGGCAGTCGAAGAACCAGAGATCAGGCTTGATGTCGAGTTCGGCGACGATCTTGCCCAGGCCGTGGGCGCCACCATCCGTGTCGATGTGCGTGATGCGGTCGAACATCAGCATGGGAGGCAGTGGCAGACGCCCGCTGTCTGCGGAAAACAGCTTGCCTTCGCCCGAAGCGATCAGTTGCTCATACGAAAAAGAATCGGCCATTGTCTAACTTGCTCCACGGCGGCACTGACGCCACCTCTATCTCTGAATGGGTGCGGCCCGCAGCGGACCATGCAGCCGCGCATTATCGGGGCTGAACGTTGCCAGACTGCAACAAAACCCCGAGGCCGCATCAAAACTCTGCCACAAAAGCCACGCCGACCCAGGTCGCGGGACTTGGCTACAGCCCCTGAACCGAGGCCCTGCGGCGGCCCATCCAGGCCACCAGCAGCACCGCCGCAGCAGCGGCGCACAGCGGGACCAGGCCTGCTGCATTCACCCAGCGCGCAAACGGTGTCAAGGCCTCGCGGCCCTGCACACTGGCCTCAAGCACCGCGCGCTCGTAAGGCACCAGCGCGTGCGTCACCACGCCCCGGTGGTCGATGGCCACCGTGGCGCCGGTATTGGTGGCGCGCAGCATGGGGCGCTCGAACTCCAGCGCCCGCATGCGGCTGATGGCCAGATGCTGGTCGATCGCCACGCTGTCGCCAAACCAGCCGATGTTGCTGAAATTCACCAGCACCGTGGGCGCCGTCGCTGCATTGCCGAAATGTGCACCCAGCTCTTCGCCAAACAAATCCTCGTAGCAGATGTTGGGTGACAGCCGCTCGCCAGCCCAGGCCATGGAAGGCTGGCCCAGCGCGCCGCGGTTGAAGTCGCCCAGCGGTATGTTCATCATCTGCGTGAACCAGCGAAACAGCGGCGGGATGAACTCCCCGAAGGGCACCAGATGGTGCTTGTCGTATTGGTAGTCCTGGATCTGGCCAGGCTGCCAGCCCACGACCGAGTTCGTATAGCCGGCCTCTTCCGAGCCCAGCGGGATGCCCAGCAGCGCCGCCTGCCGGCCATCCTTCTTCAGATATGGTTCGCGCAGCAGGTCCAGGTATTCCTCGGGCAACTGCTGGGGCAGCAGGGGCACGGCCGTCTCGGGTGCGACCACCAGCTGCGCCGTGGCCGCGCGCAGCTCCCGCCCGTACCAGCCCAGGGCCAGCGGAATGCCGCTGCCGGCCTCGAACTTCTCATCCTGCGGGATATTGCCCTGCAGCATGGCCACGCTCAGCGCTGGCCGTTCGGCCGATGGTGCATTGATGGCGGCATCGCGAAGCCACCACAGCCCGCCCCAGGCCAGAACCAGGGCCGCCACAGTGGCCGCGCACCGTGCAGGCCGAAGGGCTTGTCCGCCCCGCGAACCGGCCGCCAAGGCGGCCAGCCAATACGCCAGCCAGGACGCCACCGCCCCCGTGCCGTAGACGCCGATCCAGCGCGGCAGCACCGACAGGGGCCCTTCGACGTGGGCATAGCCCCCCGCGCCCCAGGGAAAGCCGGTCCACAGCCAGCCACGCGCCAATTCGGCCAGCAGCCAGACGGCGGCGAAAAGCAAGGCGCCGCCCGCCGTGCTGGTGGGGCGCAGCTTGTGCCAGCCCCAGGCGGCCACCGCGTAGTAGCTGCCCAGGAAGGCCGCAAGCGCCAGCACGGCGGCAACGGCCAGCGGCGCAGGCAGTCCGCCATAGACATGCATGGAGATGAACAGCCACCAGAAGGTGGCCACCAGCCAGGCGGTGGCATAGAGCATGGCCCGCCCCGCCGCCTGGGCCGGGCGCTGTGCCGTCTGCAGGGCGCGTGCCAGCACGGCCAGCGACAGAATCTGCAGCCACCACAGCGGGCGGCCATAGCCGCCGACCAGGCTCAGCGGCCCGTCGCCCTGGCCGCGCGCCCAGGGCCAGGCCAGCGACAGGGCCTGGGCTGCACCCGCAAGCAGCAGCAGCACGCCCACGGCGAGCCGGCCCATGCGCCGGCCGTCTTGCGAAAAAGCGGAAGAACTGGACAGGGGCATCGGCCAGGTACGGGAGAGATGTCGGTGGGGATAGAAAGGGGCAGCCTCAGCTGCGCAGCAGACTGTCGGCTGCGGGATCGCGCACCACCTTGAACCAGCGCACGGCGCCGCCCTTGGTGTGCAGCACGGTGAATTCCAGGCCGGCCAGATGGATCTGCTCGCCGCGCTTGGGCACATGGCCCATTTCGTGGGCGATCAGGCCTCCGATGGTGTCGAACTCATCTTCGGGATCGCGGGCATGCAGGGCGACCTCGAAGGCTTCGTTCACATGCTCGATGGTGGTGTCGCCCGCCACGCGGTAGCTGTTGTCGGCCAGGGCGAAGATGTCGCCCTCGTCCTCGGGGATGTCGAACTCGTCCTCGATCTCGCCGACGATTTCCTCCAGCACATCCTCGATGGTCACCAGGCCTGCCACGCGGCCGAACTCGTCGATGACCACGGCCAGATGGTTGCGGTTGCCCCGGAACTCGCGCAGCAGATCATTCAGGCCCTTGCTCTCCGGCACGAAGGCGGCGGGGCGCAGCAGGGCGCGGATGTTCAGGTCCGGTGAACGCTGCAGCTTGAGCAGGTCCTTGGCCAGAAGGATGCCGATGATGTTCTCGCGCTCGCCCTGGTAGACCGGGAAACGCGAATGTGCAGTGGTGATGACCTGGTGCAGCAGTTCATCGAACGGAGCGTCGATGTTGACCAGGTCCATGCGAGGGGCTGCGACCATGACGTCGCCGGCCGTCATGTCGGCCATGCGTATCACGCGTTCGAGCATGACGCGGGACTCGGGGCCGATGACCTGGTTGTCCTCGGCGTCGGCCAGGGTCTCGATCAGCTCGTCAGGAGAATCAGGGGCCGGGTGGATGAACTCGGCCACCTTTTGCAGGAAGCTTCGCTTGCTTTCCTTCTCGGAAGAGCGCGCAGGATGGGGGTCGGACACTGTCTTGGAGTGCAGGACGTGCGGTAGTGAAACAAGCCGCAAGGATAGCGGATTGCTCCGTCACCCCTGCATGCGCTGCGCCAATTCCCTTTGCGGCGTTTTGCGCCTATTCGCCGGCCTGGTGGCGGCCATCCTGCACGCCACGGCGGATTTCCTGCACGTCGGCCAGGAAATCCCAGAACTGCTTGGCCTGCTTCTTGAGCTGGTAGTCCACCTCGCCGATGTGCTCGGTCATCAGCGACGCCATGTGCGTGTCGATGCCGGCAGGCGGCAGCTGCAGGTAGGCCTCGGACTCGGAGCCATCGCGCTTGATGGTGGCGCCGGCCTTGCGCGCAATCTTGAGCATGGCCGTGTTCTCCGACAGCGCGTGGATGAACATCATGGACACGCCCTTGGTGCGTGCATGGATCACCGCGCGGTTGAACAGGCGCCCGCCGTAGCCGCGGCCGCGTGCCTGCTTGAGCACGGAAACGCCGAATTCGGCGCAGCTCTTGTGCTCGGGATGCGAGGCAAAGGCCAGATGCGCCATGGCGATCAGCTCGAGCCGGCGGTTGTAGATGCCGAAGATGTCGTCGCGCTCGAAATCAAGCTGCATCGCATAGCGGCGAACCTGCTCGTCGCTGGCGGCATAGCCGAAGCGCAGGTAGCGGTCGCCTTCATCGAGCTTGAGCAAATGCGCCACCACGCGTTCGCGGTGGGACGGGCCCAGCGAACGAATGGGCACCATGGACGCGGAGCGCCCATCGGGACGGTGCGGCTGGCCTGCGCTCGCACGCAACATGTCCCGGCCGGCCTGCCAGGACGCCTTCAACCAGTCTTTGGATGCATTCATGGCTCAAATATAGGTAAAAACCCGAGGTCGAGCAACGAAGATATTGCAATGCAACAAAACCGTAAGGTTTTGGCATGCAAACCAATTTCCCCTCCCTGCAACACCCAACGGCCTGGCGCCTGTCGAGCCCGAAGGCTACAAAGGCACGGCCGTGGTCACCTTGACGCGGTCCATCACGAAGCTGGTCTTGCAATCCTGCACGCTGGGATGCTTGAGCAAGGTGTCCATGACGAAGCGCGTGTAGTGCTGCATGTCGGCCACGACCACACGCATCAGATAGTCCATCTCCCCGGTCAGCGACACGCACTCCACCACTTCGGGCCAAGTCTGCACGCTGGCGCGGAACACGTCCATGGGGTTGCGCTTGCTGGTCTCGGTGTACTTCTCCAGGCGCACGTTGAGATAGGCGGTCAGCCCCAGGCCCACGGTCTCCGGCTGGACCAGGGCCACATAGCGGTCGATCACGCCGCTGTCTTCCAGGCGCTTGACCCGGCGCAGCACGGCACTGGGAGACAGGCCGACCTGCTCCCCGATGACGTCATAGGTTTCCCGGCCGTTGGCCTGCAGGCGGCGCAAAATGGCCCGATCCAGTTTGTCGATGGTGTGCGTGGCGCTCATGGCGGTGGACTCGTAAATAAGTACGGATTTCTTCAGGGTTAACCCGAATTAACCAGTTAAATTGCGATAAACAAAAGAATTCCGCAATTTTCATGCATTCCGCATTTTCCCACCAAGGGCAAACGGCAAAAAGCTGAAGCCCCTCCCGCCTACAGTGACAGCACTGATCGCAAGCCCGCAGGCCATGCCTGGGGCGCCCGAAACACTGTCCTGCACGAAAAGGCCGGAGACCCCCATGAAAGCCCCGCTGAACCTGGCCCAGTTCCCCGCCCGCGCACAGACGGCCCGGCGCGCGCAGGACATGGGCGCGTGCGGCCTCAGCGGCAGTCGGCGCTGCCTATACTGCGGGGATCGCCTCCATTTCGCTTCACGCCATGACGCCCCGCCACGACGCCACCCGCGCCATGCCACGCCATGCCCGTGCATCTGCGCCAGTACGTGCACCTGCGGCAGCCGGCCCGCAGCCGTCGGCCCGGATGGCGCGGCGCAGGCTGCTGGCGGCCCTGGCCGCCCTGCCCTGGCTGCCGGCTTCGGCACAGCCCCAGCCGCCCCCGACAGCCTCGACAGCCTTGACAGCCCCGGCGCGCGACGCGAAATCCGACGCCCTGACCCTGATCGTTCCCTATGCAGCCGGCGGCCCCCTGGACCGCACGGCGCGTCCTCTGGTCGAGGCCAGCTCCGCGAAGCTGGGGGCCATCCACATTCTTTACGTGCCGGGCGAAGGCGGCGCCAAGGGCTCGAACATGGTGGCCCAGGCCACGGCCCAGGACCGCTTGCTGCTGATGGGCGCGGCCGCCACGCACGCCGTGCTGCCCTGGCTGCAGCCCCAGCTGGGCTACGACCCGCTGCGCGACTTCCAGCCGCTAGTGCTGGTGGCGCGCATGCCCAATGTGCTGGTGATGCGCAGCGATCTGGCGCGCCAGTGGCGCATACGCACGGCGCTGGACCTGCAGCGCTTTCTTGCCAAGCACCGCCAGCCGCTGCGCTATGCCTCGGGCGGGCCGGGCAGCAGCGGGCACCTGTCGGGCGAGATGTACCAGATGCTCACGCGGCTGCCGCTGCTGCATCTGCCGTTTGGCGGAACGCAGCCGGCGCTGTCGGCCCTGCTCGACGGATCGGCCGATCTGCTGTTCGACAGCCTGGCATCCTCGCTGCCGCACATCCGTGCAGGCCGGCTGCAGCCCCTGGCCGTGACCACGCTGGAACGCGTGCCGCTGCTGCCCGAGGTGCCCAGCCTCAACGACACGGTACCGGGCTTCAACCTCGCCAACTGGTTCGGCCTGTTCGCGCCTGCCGGCTGGCCCGCCGACCTGGCCCAGCGCCATGCCGCCGTGTTCTCGAAGGCCATGCGCAGCAGTCCGGTGCAGGAAACGCTGACCGCCATGGGCGTGCTGCCCGAAGACCTTCAACTGCAGGAGTTCGCGCGCTTTGTGCGCTCCGAGCACAGCAAATACGGCCTGCTGGTGCAGGCCGCCCGAATCCGCCAGCTCTGAGCCGCGCAGGTGCCTTGCCTGCCCCCGGCCCGGGGCAGCAATGACAAGATCCCTGGAGAGCACCATGATGAGCACCGCAGCGACCCCCACCTCGTCCCACGCCCCCGCCCACGCCCCCGGTGTGGCACCCGTGGTCTACGGCCAGGCCGACCGCCCCCCGCGCGGCGACTACAGCCGCGCCAGCGACGACTACACCTGCGCGCAGGACTACGACGCCTACACCGAGGCCGACCACGACACCTACCGGCGCCTGTACGAACGCCAGTCCGCCCTGCTGCCGGGACTGGCCAGCCAGCACTTCATCGACGCCCTGCCCTCGCTGGGCGCCAAGGACCGCATTCCGCGCTTCGAGGAAGTCAACGAGCGCCTGCGCCGCGCCACGGGCTGGGAGATCGTCGGCGTGCCGGGCCTGATTCCCGAGGTGCCCTTCTTCTCGCTGCTGGCCAACCGCAAATTCCCGGTCACGGACTGGATCCGCAAGCCCGAGGAGTTCGAGTACATCGTCGAGCCCGATGTCTTCCATGACCTCTTCGGCCATGTGCCGCTGCTGTTCAACCCCGTCATCGCCGACTACATCCAGGCCTATGGCCAGGGCGGGCTCAAGGCCGCCGAGCTGGGCGCCTGCGAGATGCTGTCGCGCCTGTACTGGTACACCATCGAGTTCGGGCTGATCCGCGAGCAGGGCGGCCTGCGCGCCTACGGCGCGGGCATTCTGAGTTCTTCGGGCGAGCTCAACTACTCGGTGCGCAGCCCCGAGCCGCAGCGCCTGCCGCTGTCGCTGGAGCGCGCCATGCGCACGCTCTACAAGATCGACACCTACCAGCACACCTACTTCGTGATCGACGACCTGCAGCAGCTGTTCGACCTCACGGCCGCCGATTTCGAGCCGCTGTACCGCCAGCTGCGCGATCAGCCGACCATCGCGGCCGATGCGCTGCTGCCCGGTGAAGTGGCCCTGCAGACTTCCGCGTCCTGAAGCCGCTCGCGCAGCTCCAGGCAAAAGCGCCAGACGCGCTCGTCGAACACCAGCTGCACATGGGCCACGTCGTCCAGGCGGTGCGCGTGCTGCCCTGGCAGCGTGGCCACGGGGAAGGGAAAGACGATGTTGTCGCAGCAGCTCCACCAGCAGCTGAAGGCCACCTCGGGCGGCGGCGGCCCCAGGCGCTGCAGCCAGGAACTGTCCTCGCGCATCTGAAGCGCCGGCAGGCCATGGGCGAAGCGCGCCATCCAGGTGCCGCGGTGCGGCGTGGCCAGGGTCACCACATGGGCAGCCAGTTGCCGGCGCTCCTGCGCGGACAACCGGCCCAGCCAGGCACGCACCACCAGCCCGCCCATGCTGTGGGCCACGATCAGCGGCGCCTGCCCCGTGGCCTGGGCCATGCGGCGTGCGCAGGCATCGAGGTCGGCCACCATGGCGTCGATGGATGCGCCGTGCGCCGGCTCCAGCGTCATGGCCGCGCAGGCAATGCCGCGTTCCTTGAGCCGCCGCAGCCATGGCGCCCAGACCGCGCGATTGCAGAAGAAACCGTGGACCAGCACCATGCCGACCTGGCCTGTGACCGGGCTTGCGTTTTGTCCTGCGGCCGGGTCACCTGGCCAGCCATCGGCCTCGGCATGGACCCGGAAGGGCAGGCGCCAGCCAAACACCTGCACGGCCAATGCCCACTCGGCGAGCCAGGCTGCCGCCACCGTGCGCCAGGCGGGCACGGGTGCGCCGGCCTTGCGCACCACGCGGCGCATCAACACCATCTGCAGGCCCAAGTGCAGGCCCGGCCAGCACAGGCCCGGCAGCGCTCCTGCCAGCGCCAGCCCGCGCGATTCCGGCCACCACCATGCCAGCCAGGCCATGGCGCCGGCCAGCGTGCCCAGCGCCACCATTTGCAGAATGCGTGCGTTCACGGCAGCCCGCCCTCCCTGAAAAAAACGCCAACGTAGCACAGAGCGGCCGCACTTTCTCGGGGACGCCGGCCCCTGCCTAGGACAACCCCGCGTAGACCGCAAAGCACCCGCCTGACCAGAATCAGCCGCAGCGGTGGCCGGCCGACCGGCGCCTGCCCCTTTGCCGTTCCCCTGTCTCACCAGCAACCCAAGGTACCCTGCATGGACGCTGCGCCCTGGCTCAAGAACTATCCCGCCGATGTGCCCCACGAGGTACATCCCGAGCAATACCGCTCGCTCACGCATCTGCTGGAGGAAGCCTTCACCCAGCATGCGGACCTGCCCTTCTCGGTGTGCATGGACCGCTGGATGAGCTACCGCGAGCTGGACCAGCTGTCCACGCGCCTGGGCGCCTGGCTGCAGGGTCTGGGGCTGGAGCCCGATGCGCGCGTGGCTATCATGCTGCCCAATGTGCCGCAGTTCGCCGTGAGCATGGCGGCCGTGCTGCGCGCCGGCTACACCTGTGTCAACGTCAATCCGCTGTACACCCCGCGCGAGCTGGAGCACCAGCTCAAGGACTCGGGCGCCACGGCCATCATCATCCTGGAGAACTTCGCCCACACCCTGGCCGACGTGATCGAGCGCAGCGCCATCCGCCATGTCTGCGTCACCGCCATGGGCGATCTGCTGGGAGGCATGTATGGCAGCTGGATCACCTTCGCCGTGCGCCACCTGGCCAAGATGGTGCCGGCCTACAGCCTGCCGCTGGACGGTGAGGGCGGTACGGTGCGCGAGGTCACGACCTTTTCCCAGGCGCTGGCGCGCGGCGCCCAGAAAGAGCTGCGCCCCAGCCAGGCGGGACTGGATTCGGTGGCCTTCCTGCAATACACGGGCGGCACCACCGGGCTGTCCAAGGGTGCCGTGCTCACCCACCGCTGCATCGTGGCCGCCACGCTGCAGGCGCATGCCTGGTTCACGCCGGCCCTGCACGGGCGCGTCAGCGCGCAGGACACGCACATCATCGCGGCGCTGCCGCTGTACCACATCTTCGCCCTCACGGTGAGCCTGTTCGCCATGCGCATGGGGGCCAGCCTGAGCCTGATCCCCAATCCGCGCGACATCCCCAAGTTCGTCAAGGTGCTGCAGAAACGGCCCTTCCACATCCTGCCGGCCGTCAACACCCTGTTCAACGCCCTGCTCAACAACGCCCAGTTCCGCGAGCTGGACTTCTCGCAGCTGCGCGTGTCGCAGGCCGGGGGCATGGCCGCCAGCGAGGGCACGGCGCGCCAGTGGCAACAGGTCACGGGCAGCGTGATGATCGAAGGCTGGGGCATGAGCGAGACCTGCGCCATCGGCACCAACAACCCCGTCACCGCCACCTCCTTCAGCGGCACCATCGGCCTGCCGCTGCCGGGCATCTCCATCGCCATCAAGGACGACGAAGGCCGCGACCTGCCCATGGGAGAGGCCGGCGAGCTGTGCATCAAGGGCCCCAACGTCATGCGCGGCTACTACAACCAGCCCGACGAAACCGCCAAGGCCTTCACGGCCGACGGCTACATGCGTACCGGCGACATCGGCGTGATGGACCAAGAGGGCTTCACCCGCATCATCGACCGCAAGAAGGACATGATGGTGGTCAGCGGCTTCAACGTCTATCCGAACGAGCTGGAGAACGTGATCTCCATGTGCCCCGGCGTGCTCGAATGCGCGGCCGTGGGCGTGGCCGACGAGCGCCAGGGCGAGGCCATCAAGGTCTACGTGGTGCGCAGCGACCCGGCACTGACCGAGGACCAGGTGATGCGCTTTTGCCATGACCAGCTCACCGGCTACAAGCGCCCGCGGCAGGTGGAGTTCCGCGACGAACTGCCCAAGACCAATGTGGGCAAGATCCTCAGGCGCGCCCTGCGCGATCCCGCCTGAAACCCGCACGGCCGCAGCTGTAGCCCACGCGTCAGCCGTGGCTGCCTGCGGCTGTTAGCCTTGGGAAAGGCTTCTCCCCCCATGACCTCCTTCGCCCCCACAAGCGCCACCGCTGCGCTGCCCTGCGGCATGACCGTGCTGGAGCGCGGCTGGCTGTCGGCCAACAACATCGTCTTCGCGGCCGACCCTGCCGATCCGCAGGACGACGGCGCGGCCGTGGTCGATACCGGCTACGTCAGCCATGCCGGGCAGACCGTGCTGCTGATCGAGCAGACGCTGGCTGGCCAGCCGCTGGCGCGCATCCTCAACACCCATCTGCACAGCGACCACTGCGGCGGCAATGCCGCACTGCAGGCGCGCTGGCCGCAGGCCCGGACCTATGTCGCGCCGGGCCAGGCCGAATTCGTGCGCCACTGGAATCCCGAGGCGCTGAGCTACACCCCCACCGGCCAGGAATGCCCGCCATTTGCGCTGACCGGCGTACTGCAGCCCGGCGCCAGCGTGCGGCTGGCCGGGCGCGACTGGCAGATCCATGCCGCGCCGGGGCATGACCCGCACTCCATCATCCTGTTCGAGCCTGCCAGCCGCACACTGATCTCGGCCGATGCGCTCTGGGAAAACGGCTTCGGCGTGGTGTTTCCCGAAATCGAGGGCCTGCAGGCCTTCGAGGAAGTGGCCGCCACGCTGGATGTGATCGAGGCCCTGGCACCGCTCACCATCGTCCCCGGCCACGGCGGCGTTTTCACGGGCGTGGCCGCGGCGCTGGACACGGCGCGCCGCCGCCTGGACGGCTTTGTGCGCGCCCCCGAGCGCCATGCCCTCTACGCGGCCAAGGTGCTGCTCAAGTACCGGCTGCTGGACTGGCAGCGCGTGCGCACCACTGAACTGCTGGCCTGGCTGGACGCCACGCCCTACTTCGGCATGCTGCATGCAGGCTATTTCAGCAACGAGACCGCCGAGCACTGGAGCCGCACTCTGGTGGATGCGCTGGTGCAATCGGGCGCGGCGCAGCGCGAGGGCGAATGGGTTCACAACGCCTGAACGAAACAGATCTGCGATAGGCGCAAACCACGCCAATCACATCACCGGCCGCAAGCACTGCGCGGCTGCGGCACCACGGGCAGCATCTTCATCGACCGCGTGCGCAACCTGGGCAGCCCAATGCGCGACACCTTCAACATCGAGGACATCGAGATCGTCAAGGGCGCCTCGGGTTCCGAGTACGGGCGCAGGCGCCCTGGCGCCCGCCAATCTCTACGATCCCGGCGTCAGCGACGCGATCACGGGCCAGGACATCCGCTATGCCGGCCAGATCAACGAAGGCCACACCAAGACCCTTGCGCTGTACGCCTTCATGGCCTGGGAGCTCAGCGCGAACCTGAGCCTGCAGCTGAACGTCTACAACCTCGCCAACCAGCGTTACATCGCCAGCCTGAACAACAACGGCGCGCGCTACATCCCGG
Organism: Delftia sp. 11MD; assembly: GCF_050907895.1. Lineage (NCBI taxonomy): Bacteria > Pseudomonadati > Pseudomonadota > Betaproteobacteria > Burkholderiales > Comamonadaceae > Delftia > Delftia sp. 11MD. The sequence continues at coordinate 5,831,841 of NZ_CP194333.1, forward strand.
GCGGGGCGCGCTCGGCCAGGCTGGTCGCCGCGCTGAAGTTCCGAGACAGGGCTGTTGCTGGGCGGCAACGGCCATCCATTCACTTATCAGATTATTCTTATATTTTTATTAGGAATCATTACCATTCTCAATCCAGGCAAAACTGCCTGATCCAGCCAGCACCGGCAAGCCAAGACAGCTCTCCAGCCGCCCGCGCAACGCCGGCCAGCAAGCCAGCATGTTCACTGCCCATCCCGCTTTCCGTTCAACCATGGCGAACTCCAACTCGTACATCAAAAGCCGCAAACACGACAGCGCTGGCCGCTCGCCGTCGGCCGGCATCATCGCTGCAGCCGCGGCCCTGGCCACCCTGGGCATGCCGGCCGTGGCCCAGACACAGACGCCCAGCGCCAGGACCGCGCCCAGCCTCAAGGAAGTGACCGTCGAAGGCTCGCGCAGCACCGGCTACGAACCCGCACAGGTCTCCTCCCCCAAGTTCACGCAGCCGCTGGTGGACACGACGCAGACCATCTCCGTCATCAAGGAGCAGGTGCTGCAGGAACAAGGCGCCACCACGCTGACCGAGGCGCTGCGCAACGTGCCCGGCGCCGGCACCTTCTACGCGGGCGAGAACGGCAACACCAGCACGGGTGATGCCATCTACATGCGCGGCTTCGACACCTCCAACAGCATCTATGTGGACGGCGTGCGCGACGTGGGCTCCATCTCGCGCGACGTGTTCAACACCGAGCAGGTGGAAGTCACCAAGGGCCCGGCCAGCACCGACTACGGCCGCAGCGCGCCCACCGGCGCCATCAACATGGTCACCAAGCAGCCCAGCCTGGCCGACAGCTTCGGCGCCTCGCTGGGCGCGGGTTCGGGCAGCTACAAGCGCTCCACCGTGGACTGGAACAAGAGCCTGACCGGCATGGGCGGTGCGGCCTTCCGGCTCAACGCCATGGTGCAGGACGCCGGCGTCGCCGGCCGCGACCGCGTGGCCAATGACCGCTGGGGCATCGCACCGTCGTTCGCCTTCGGACTGAACACCGACACGCGCACCTACCTGAACGTGCTGCACGTCAAGCAAAGCAATGTGCCGGACGGCGGCGTGCCCACCATCGGCCTGCCCGGCTACAGCAACACCGATGCGCGCCTGAACGCGGGCCGCCCCGTGGACCCCAGCCGCTTCTACGGCACCAGCGCCGACCACGACGACGTGACGGCCGACATGGTCACGCTGCGCGTGGAGCACGACTTCACGCCCGACACCACGCTGCGCAACACCACGCGCTGGGGCCGCACCAAGCAGGACTACCTGCTCACGGCCTTCATGACGCTGTCCAGCAACAACAGCAGCAATCCCGCCGACTGGACCGTGTCACGCAGCCTGCCGACCTTCAAGAACCAGGTCAACGACATCGTCACCAACCAGACCAACCTGACGACCAAGCTGGCGACAGGCAGCGTGCGGCACGAGCTGAGCACCGGGGTGGAGATCACGCGCGAAAAGCAGAGCAACTACGGCACGGGCACCACGGGCGCCTGGCCCAATGCCAGCCTCTATGACCCGCAGGTGCCCAGCTCCGGCCTGAACTGGTCGCGCAACGGCGCCGACAGCAAGGGCTCGACCGACACCTTCGCGCTGTACGCCTTCGACACGCTCAAGTTCAACGAGCAATGGCAGGCCAACGCCGGCCTGCGCCTGGACCGCTACAAGACGCAGTACGACGCACGCGCCGTCTGCGGCGGCCGCAGCGGCCCGGCCTGCGGCAGCAATCCTGCAGGCACCGTGCTGCCCAGCGCCGTGGGCCTGGAGGCCTCCGACACCCTGCTGAGCTGGAAGATCGGCGGCCTCTACAAGCCCGCGCCCAATGGCAGCGTGTACGTGAACTACGCCCTGTCGCAGCAGCCACCGGGCGGTGCCAACTTCACGCTGTCCACGGCCGCCAACAACGCCAACAACCCCAACATGGACCCGCAAAAGGCCAAGACCGCCGAACTGGGAACCAAGTGGGAGCTGATGGACAAGCGCCTGCTGCTGACAGGCGCGCTGTTCCGCACCGAGATCACCAACGAGATCGTCACCAACCCTGACGGCACCGTGGGACAGACCGGCAAGAAGATCGTGCAGGGCCTGGAGCTGGGCGCCACGGGCCAGATCACGCCCGCCTGGGGCGTGACTGCCGGCTACACGCTGCAGGACACCAAGGTGGACACGGGCGCCACCGTGGCGCAGGACGGCTCCAGCGGCCTGACCTATACGCCCAAGAACGCCTTCTCACTGTGGACCAGCTACCAGTTCCCGTTCGGCCTGACGCTGGCTGGCGGGGCGCGCTACTCGGGCGGACTCAAGCGTGGCACCGACGGAGCCGTGGGCACGCCCAACTTCACCGATGCCTACTGGGTCTTCGACGCCATGGCCAGCTACCGCATCAACAAGAATGCCGACATCCAGCTGAACTTCTACAACCTGTTCGACAAGGAATACGTGGGCGCCATCAACAAGAGCGGCTACCGCTATTTCCCGGGCACGCCGCGCTCCGTGCGCGTGACGGCGAACTTCCGCTTCTGAGTGGATGCAAGACGGGCGGCCGCGCCGGCCTTGCCGCGCGCAGAGCGCCGACAATCCCAGTACCGCCCCGGCCCCGCCGGGGCTTTTTCCATGCGAGGAGGACCCGCACCATGATGCTGCACATTCCCGACGTGCTCACGCGCCAGCAGGTCACTGCGATCCGCACAGCCATCGACGCGGCCGACTGGGTGGATGGCCGTGCCACGGCGGGCAGCCAAGGCGCCCGGGTCAAGCGCAACCGCCAGTTGCCCGAAGACTCGCCCGTGGCACTGGAGCAGGGCCGCACCATCGAGCAGGCGCTGGCGGCCAATGCGCTGTACTTCAGTGCCGCCCTGCCCGCGCGCACCATGTCGCCGCTGTTCAACCGCTACGCGGACAGTGAAACCTATGGCCTGCACGTGGACGGTGCGGCACGGCGCCTGCCAGGCGCGCAGCAGTGGATGCGCACCGATGTGTCCTGCACCCTCTTCCTCTGCGATCCCGAGGACTACGATGGCGGCGAGCTGGTCGTGGTGGACACCTACGGCACGCACGAGGTCAAGCTGCCGGCCGGCGACCTGATCCTCTATCCCTCCACCAGCCTGCACCGCGTGGAGCCCGTCACCCGGGGCGAGCGCGTGTGCGCCTTCTTCTGGGCGCAAAGCATGGTGCGCGACGACACACGCCGGGCCATGCTGTTCGAGATGGACCAGACCATCCAGCGCCTGCGCGAGAAGCTGGGCGAGACCGATGAAACCCTCAGCCTCGCGGGCCAATATCACAACCTGCTGCGCATGTGGGCCGAGACCTGAGGGATCGGATCGCTTCAGGGCTTGTGCTTTTCCGCGCAGCCGATCAGGTGGTTGTAGCTGTTGGACATGCACTGGTACATGGCCTTGGAGCGGCCCGTGGAGGCCTGGCAGTCGGCCACCGTGGCGTGCGTGCGCGCCTCGCGGAACTTGCCCGCGGTTGCATCGAACTGCGCCTGCGTGATGTAGCCGCCCTTGAGGTTCTTCTGGCCGTTCTCGACCATGGTGTCCACCTGGCTGCGGATGTTGTCCACGGCGGCTGCGCAGTTCAGCGGCACCTCCTTGGAATCGACCTTGCTCAGGCCCTTGGCCACGCCGTCCGCCAGCTCGCGCACCTGCTTGGGCAGCTTCTTCGTGCCGTCGGGATTGCGCTCTTCGCCAAACCGGCCCGAGCTGCCATTGGGCGAGACCTTGATCTGGCCGGCATCGGCCTGGTCGACGGGCAGCTGCGAACCGTAGTGCGTGCGCCCTTCGGCATCCACCCATTTGTAGACGGGCTGCGCCACCGCCGTGCACGCCCATGCAAGACCCAGCGCGACCCAGGCCGCGCGGCTCCCTGTTGTTGTCATTCTTGAAACCCCTGCGGTATCCGGGGCCGCGGCATGCGGCCCGCCAGTCGGTAACCAAGTGTAGCGCCGACAGGCATCGCCGCATCCCGCAGGAATGTCAAGTGCGGCTCAGGGCAGATCCTTGCTGGGGTCGGGCGTGGCCGCATCACGCGGGCCGATGGTGCCCAGGCGGCTCTTGAGCGACTGGGGCTGGCCCGTGATCAGCGCCGCGTAGTTGGTGGTGTTGGACAGCACCTTCTTCACATAGTCGCGCGTCTCGGTGAAGGGCACGTTCTCGGCCCAGATGGCGGCGTCGAGCACCGGGCCGTTGCGCCAGTTGCGCGGGCGGCCGGGGCCGGCATTGTAGCCGGCCGCAGCCAGCGCCATGGAGCCGTCGAAATCGTCCAGCGCCAGCTTCAGATAGGCGGTGCCTATGGTGATATTCACATCGCGGTCATTGATCATGGACGGGGAAAAGTCCGTCATGCCGATCTTGCGCGCCGTCCACCGGGCCGTGGCCGGCATGACCTGCATCAGGCCCGAGGCGCCCACGCCCGAGCGTGCATCCATGATGAAGCGGCTTTCCTGGCGGATCAGTCCATAGACGTAGGCCGGGTCCAGGCCGATGGAGCGCGAGCGCGCCAGCACCGTGTCGTGGAAGGGCATGGGAAAGCGCTGGCTCCAGTCGGCAAAGCTGCGGGTGCGCTCGCTGGTGTTGATGCAGCGGTCCCAGACCTGCTGCTGGCAGGCCAGGTCGGCGGCGGCCAGCAGTTCGCGGTCGTTCATGCCGCCGGCCTGGTGCAGGTTGGTGGCGTAGTTCCATTCACGCACGCCTTCGCTGCGCAGGCCGTTCTGGATGGCGTAGAGGCCGCGCACCAGGCTGGGGTTGGCGCGGGCGGCGGCCTTCTCCTGTGCCGTGGGCGGCGCAGGCGGCGGTGGGGCCGTCACGCGCTGGCCGATATCCTCCAGCGCCAGCTGTTCGTAGAAACTGCCGGGGCCGGCCATGTCCTCCAGCAGCTGGCGCGCCTCGGAACGCTCCTGCTCGCTGGGGCGGCCCGACAGCAGGGCGCGGGCCTTCCAGTAGGTCCATGTGTGTTCGGTGCGCTCAGGTCCCATGGCGTCGATGGCGCGGCGCACCGTGCGCCAGTCGCCTGCACGCAACGCGGCACGCACCTTCCAACCCAGCAGTTCGTCGCTGAGATCGCCGTCCTTGCGCACCTTGCCGAAATAGGCCGCAGCCTCGGGCTGCAGCTTGAGCGCGGCCTGCTTGCCGATCACGCCCCAGGCCCAGTTGTTCTCTTCGGCCGTCAGCCGGGCACCCCAGCCGCCTTCCAGCTGGGTGGCCGCCGCCGCCGGGTCGCTGGACGCCATGCGGATCAGCGCCAGCAGCGCCAGTTCCTTGGGCACGGCACCGCGCACGCGCGTCTGCCCGGCAAGGTATTTCGCCGGCGAGGCGAACACCTGCGCCACCTGGGGCAGGGCCTCGGGCGCGACGATGGCCACGGCATCGCGCGTGGCCTTCTGGCGATTGGCCTCGGCCGACTGGCGTGCCTTGCGCCAGACTTCGGGCTCGCTGATCTGCTTGGCTGCGTACAGCTCGCCGGCAGCATAGGTGCAGCCGTCGTCGGCGTCGCGCTGGGCCCACCACAGGTCGCGGACCTGCTGGCCGAGATTGGCGGCAGGCTGGCCCTTGAGGTTGTCGATCAGCAGGGCATAGCAGTTGACGGAACGGTCATCGCGCATGCGAAACGCCCCGTGCACCTGGTCGAACATGCCCCAGTCGCGCCGCTGCCCCAGCAGCAGCAGCCAGTCATTGCGCAGCCGGTCTTCCTGGTAGGTGCCGGGCCAGCGCTTGAAAAACCCCAGAATCTCGTCGGCACTGGCTTCTTCCAGCCGGGCCTTGAGTTCCCAATAGGCGGCCCAAGGTTCGAGCACATGGCCACGCGCAGAAGGCAGCAGCTGCGTGAGCTTGGCCTTGTCGCCCTTGCGAAAGGCCTGCTGCATTTCCAGCAGGACGTCGTCGCCACGGTTTTGCGCCAGCGCAGGCGTGGCTGCGGTGGTCCAGAGGGAAGCCGCCAGAAGCGGTGTCAAAATCTTCAGCCAGTGCATGGAGGAAATTATCTGATGGACAAAGCAGCCCTGCGCCGCAGCTTGATAGACCAGCGCCTCAACCTTCCCGACCGATTGCAGCGCGCCGACGCGCTGCAGCAGGTCATGCGCTTTTGGCTGATACAGCGGCCCGACAGCATCATCGGCGCCTATTGGCCGATCAAGGGGGAGTTCGACCCGCTGCCAGCGCTTCACCGGTGGAAGGAAGATGGCGAGCTACAGGGTACCCCACAAAGACGCCGCATCGGATTGCCCGTGATCGACAAGCAGCGTAAGACACTCAGCTTTCACGCCTGGTACCCGGGCTGCCCCATGGAAGAGGACGCCTATGGCATCCCCAAGCCCAAGGACACCGAAACCCTGACCCCCACCCTGCTGTTCGTGCCCTGCGTGGGCTACGCGGCCGGTGGCTACCGCCTGGGCTATGGCGGCGGTTTCTACGACCGCACCCTGGCCGAGCTGCAGCCCAAGCCCTTCACCGTGGGCCTGGGCTACGGCTGCGGCTATGTGGACGAGTTCGAGCCCGAGCCGCATGACCTGCCGCTGGACGCCATCTTGAACGACCACGGAGTCGTCTGGCCGGTGTAGAACAAGCACCCCCTGAGGCGCTGCGCGCCTTCCCCCTCTCTGCCCGCTTCGCGGGGGAGGGGGACGACACCCTCACTTCGGGGCGGCCCTTGCTCGGTGTCCCTCGCTTTTGACCGCGCCGGTTTCTAGCGCTGTGCTTCTTTAGTTTGCTGTCTCGCGCTGCGCCTGCCATTGATGCCAGCCGCGGGCTCGCAGGTCGCAGGCGGGGCAGGTTCCGCAGCCGTAGCCCCAGTCGTGCAGCGTCTCGCGCGTGCCCTGGTAGCAGGTGTGGGTGTCGCGCTGGATGAGGTCCACCAGGGTGTCGCCACCCAGGTCGTGGGCCATTTGCCAGGTCTGGGCCTTGTCTATCCACATGAGCGGGGTTTCGATGCGCAGGCGCCGCTCCAGGCCCAGGTTCAGGGCGAGCTGCATGGCCTTCATGGTGTCGTCACGGCAGTCGGGGTAGCCGGAGTAGTCGGTTTCGCAGACGCCGGTGACGATGACCGACAGGCCGCGACGGTAGGCCAGCGCGCCGGCCAGGGTCAGGAACAGCAGGTTGCGGCCGGGCACGAAGGTGTTGGGCAGGCCGTCGGCCTGCATGGCGAAGGCCACGTCTTCGGTCAGGGAGGAGCCGCCGATCTGCTGCAGCACGTCCAGCGAGAGGACATGGTCATCGCCCAGGCGCGGTGCCCATTCGGGAAAATCCCTGGCCAGCCGCTCGCGCACCTGCTGGCGCACCTGCATTTCCACGCTGTGGCGCTGGCCGTAGTCGAAACCCAGGGTCTCGACGCGCTCGTAGAGCGACAGCGCCTGCGCCAGGCAGGTGGTCGAATCCTGGCCGCCGGAAAACAGGACCAGCGCAGCCGTGTGGCGCGCCGCTGGCGCCTGGGGGGAAAAGCTATCGTTTTGCATGGCACGCATTAGAGCGCGCCCAGGCAGCGCCCGGCTCCTACATGGGTTTTCCTGCCATGCTTGCTAAGCTGTAGGGCCTATCGCGGAGGTTGCGGCCATGCTCACGCTCTATATCGGCAACAAGAATTACTCATCCTGGTCCATGCGCCCCTGGGTGCTGATGCGCCAGGCCGGCATTGCTTTCGAAGAAGTCATGCTGCGCTTTGACAGCTTCGACGAGCAGTCCGCCTTCAAGCAGCGTGCCCGCGCACTGTCTCCCTCGGGCCGCGTGCCCGTGCTCATGGACGAAGGCATGGCCATCTGGGACAGCCTGGCCATCTGCGAGTACCTGGCCGAGAAATTCCCTGAAAAACACCTGTGGCCGACCCTGGCCCTGAACCGCGCCCGCGCGCGCAGCCTCTGTGCCGAGATGCACAGCGGCTTCGGCGCGCTGCGCTCGCTGTGCCCAATGAACATCGAGGCCCAGTTGCCCGAGGTCGGCGCGCGGCTGTGGGCCGAGCGCGCGGACCTGCGCGACGATGTCCAGCACCTGTCCGAGCTGTGGCAGCCGCTGCTGTCCACGGCCAGCGGCCCCATGCTGTATGACCAGTTCAGCATCGTCGATGCCTTTTTCGCGCCCGTGTGCATGCGCCTGACGACCTACGAGCTGCCGCTGGCCCCGGCCATCGACGCCTACGTGCGCCGCGTGCGCGCCTTGCCGGGCGTGCAGGACTGGGTGCAGGGCGCACTGGCCGAGCACGATTTCCGGCCGTTCGAGGAACCCTACCGCAGCGCGCCTGCGGCCGGCTGAGCGGCGCACCAGCAAAAGTCGGAGCACTGCTGCGCTGGGGTGGGCGCGGCCTGCGCAATGCCGCGGTTGCGGAGCCAGTGCATCGGCCGTCCGGCTGGTGCTGCTTGAGTGTGTCTCCAGAAAGAAACCGAAAGAATGCATGCGCTCGGCACTCCATCGGGGCGTGGAGGCAGCCCGCCATCATGTCACCGCCCAGGCCCTACCATTGCGGCATGAGCGAATTTCAGGTGTACATGGTGGGCGGCGCGGTGCGCGACCGTCTTTTGGGGCGGGCCGTGCATGACCGCGACTGGGTGGTGGTCGGCGCCACGCCCGAACAAATGTCCGCGCGCGGCTTTCTGCCTGTGGGGCGGGACTTCCCGGTCTTCCTCCATCCCGAGACGCACGAGGAATACGCGCTGGCGCGTACCGAGCGCAAGAGCGGCCTGGGGTACCGGGGTTTCGTCGTGCAGGCGGCGCCCGATGTCACGCTGGAGCAGGATCTGGCCCGGCGCGACCTGACCATCAATGCCATGGCCGCTCCTGCGGACTGGGATGGTGAAAGCGCCATCACCGATCCCTACCACGGCCAGGCCGATCTTCAGGCCCGGGTGCTGCGCCATGTGACCGGGGCCTTCCGCGAAGACCCGGTGCGCATCCTGCGCGTGGCGCGCTTTGCGGCACGTTTCCACGAATTCACGGTGGCGCCGGAAACCATGGCCCTGATGCGGGAGATGGTGGCCGCCGGCGAGGTGGATGCCCTGGTGCCCGAGCGCGTGTGGCAGGAGATCAGCCGTGGCCTGATGGAGCGCCGCCCCTCGCGCATGTTCGAGCTGCTGCGCGAGTGCGGTGCGCTGTCCGTGCTGCTGCCCGAGCTGGAGCGGCTGTGGGGCGTGCCCCAGCGCGCCGAGTACCACCCTGAGGTCGATACCGGCGTGCACGCCATGATGGTGCTGGACATGGCCGCACAGCTCGACGCCCCCCTGCCCGTGCGATACGCCTGCCTGGTGCACGACCTGGGCAAGGGAACGACGCCGGCCGATGTGCTGCCGCGCCACATAGGCCATGAGCAGCGCAGCGCCCGGCTGGCCGAGAAAGTGGGCGAGCGTCTGCGCGTGCCCACGGACTGCCGCGAACTGGGCGACGTGGTGGCGCGCGAGCACGGCAACATCCACCGCAGCGGCGAACTCAACGGCGCCGCCATCGTCCGCCTGCTGGAGCGCTGCGACGCCATCCGCAAGCCCGCGCGCTTCGAGCAGGCGCTCATGGCCTGTGAGTGCGATGCACGCGGAAGACTGGGTTTCGAAGACCGGCCCTATCCCCAGCGTGCCCGCCTGCGCGAAGCGCTGGCCGCAGCGCTGTCCGTCTCCACCTCTGACATCGCCGCCCAGGCCGCTGCGCGCGGCAAGCAGGGCAAGGCCATCGGCGAAGCCGTGCAGGCGGCGCGCGCACAGGCCGTGGCAGATTGGCTGGCGCAGGCGGCCTGAGCGCAAAGGCCGCCACACACGGGAATCAGGCTCGCGCCACGGGCAGGACCAGTCGCAGGCACACGGGCTGCTCGCCTCCTGCCGTCAACAAGGCCACGCTGCCGCCCAGCCGCTCGGCGATGCGCCGCACCAGGTACAGCCCCAGCCCGGCGCCGGGCCGGTGCTGGGCGTTGCGGCCACGGTAATACCTTTCGAACAGCTGGTCCTGGTCCGCCTGGGCAATGGGCTCTGCCGGATTCGAGACCTGGATCTCCAGACCCTCGCCCTGCCTGGTCACGTCCAGGCGGACCGATTCGCCCTCGGGCGTGTGGCGGTCTGCATTGGCCAGCAGATTGCGCAGCGCGATGCGCAGCAGGCCGGCATCGGTGATCAATTGCTGCGTGCCCCCGCCCAGTTGGCAGACGATGCGGCCGGGCGCAAAGTCCAGGCACAAGCCATCCACCAGCGCATGCAGGTCGCAGGGCTGCAGGCGTGGCTCGGCATGGGGCTGGGGATCGGCCATGCGGTCGTCGGCCAGGCAGTCGTCCACCAGGGCCAGCAGGCGCTGGGCGGCTTCGCGGATGTTGCGGCTGCGTGCCAGCGTCTTGTCGGGCGGTGCCGCCAGATTGCGCGCCAGTTGCTGCGCACTGGTCAGGATGATGGCCAGCGGCGTGCGCAGCTCGTGCGAGACCATGGCGACAAAGTCGCGCTGCTCCTGGCGCACCCTGCGCTCCAGCGCCAGCGCCTCGCTGAGTTCGCTTTCGCGCAACTGTCGCTGCCGCAGTTCCGCCTCCAGCCGGACCTGCTCGCGCTCTCGAATGCGGCGCCTGCGCTCGTATCCGCCGATGATCCAGCCACTGAGCAGCAGCATGTGCGCCATGGTGCCCAGCGCGGACGCATGCGTGGACACAAGCGCGGTCAGCGCGTTCATGGGCAGCCAGCCCAGGTTGCGCAGGAAAGAGATCAGCACGCCGGCATAGAAGATGCCGAACGCCAGCATGAAGAACCGTGCCGGGGCGTGGCCGCGCCGCCACAGCCAAAGGGCGAATGCGAGAAAGCCCACGGTCAGCGGCAGGGTCATGGCCTGCACCGGGACCATGCCCGCCGAGTAGTGCCCCGACACCACCAACAGCATGCAGCACAGGCTGAACAGCCACAGCAGCGGCACGATCTGGCGCACCAGCCGCGGATACAGCGATGCCAGCTCCAACTGCCTGCAGGCCAGTTGCATGGAGATCGCCAGGGCGCCGGCAATGCCGCATCCCAGCAGGCGGTCGCTCCAGAAACCCGGCAGGCCCGTCAACTGCTGCACCAGCCCCAGCGATACCACCTCATTGAGCACGCAGACGCTGAGATAGGCCAGAAACAGGCCGCTCACCGGAGCCCGCGTGCCCAGCCAGAACACCAGTTGCACGCCAATCAACAGCAGGTACAGCCCGAAGTACAGGCCGAACGAGAGGGCCTCGCGCCGCGTATGGTTGTCGAACGCCAGTCGCTGCCACAGATCGATACGGGTGACGAGCGCGTTGCGCGCACGCAGGCGCACCAGCAACTCGTATGACCCGGCGGCAGCAGGTTCGAACTGGAATGCGGGACTGCGGTAGTCCACCGGCCAGGCGTGACGCGGAATCTCTTCGCCGCTGCGCCCCAGCAGCTGCCAGGGGCCGCCAGGCCGGCGCACATGGACCTCCACCTCATCGAGCAGGGCATTGCCCAGCAACAGCATCCAGCTGCCGGGCTGCTGCACCTGCAGCGGCATGCGCAACCAGACCGCCGCCTGCGTGAAGCTGGCGTTCAGGTGCCCTGGCATCGCCTTCCACCCGGGCGCCAGGTCGGCCTGCCGCACATCGAGCAGGCCCGAAGCGTCATCGAGCCGCTGCCACTGCCCTGCGGTCTCCTGCATGGGCACATCGGGGTCCAGCACGAGGGTCCGGGCCTGGAGCAGCAGTGGGCACAGCAGCCAGGCCAGCACGATGAGGGTTGCACGGTAATATCGCATCTGAAGTCCACCACGGGGCCGCCAGCGTACACCAGCTGTCTGCGCTGTCACCCGCCTGCCCTCCTCCCAGTCCATGCTTGATGTGATCCTGCTCGAAGACGAGCCCGTGCTGCGCCATGAACTGGGCGAGTTCCTCGAATCCCTGGGCTATGCACCGCAGTGCGTGGCCAGCCTGCAGGAGTTCGACCGCCATTTCGATGCGCGGCGCCACCGGCTGGCCATCATCGACATCGGCCTGCCCGACGGCAACGGCCTGGCGCTGATCCAGCGCCTGCGCCAGCAGGGCCAGCAACTGGGCATCATCGTCTTCAGCGCGCTCAACAGCAGCGCCAACCGCATCGACGGCCTGGAGATCGGCGCCGACCACTACCTGGGCAAAGGCTGCGATCTCGACGAGCTGGAAGCCACCCTGGCCGCCCTGGTGCGGCGCCTGGGCCTGCAGCAGCGCCAGGCGCCGTGGCTGCTGCAGCTTGGCCCCAGCCGCCTGCAGCCCCCCGCCTCGCCCCCTGTGGCGCTGTCACACCAGGACCTGCTGGTGCTGCACTGCCTGATGGGCAAGGCAGGGGCCAGCGTCAGCCGCCGCCAGATCGTGCAGGCGCTGGGTGGAGACTATCTGGTCTACGACCAGCGCCGCCTGGACACCCAGATGCGCCGGCTGAGGCGCAAGGTGCAAGAGGCCAGCGGCCAGCAGCTGCCTGTCAAGACGCTGCGCAACAGCGGCTATTGCTTCTATCTGCCGGGTGAAGTGCAGGCCTGAGGAAGGGCCTGAAGGCGCCCGGTCCTTGCGGCCCGGCAACCATCAGACGACCGAGCGCACCCAGCGCACGATCTCGCCGGCAGGCAGCGCGCCGGAGACACGGGCGATCTCGCGTCCTTCCTTGAACACCACCATGGTCGGGATGCTGCGGATGTTCCAGGGCGCGGCAGCGTGGGGGTGCGCCTCGGTATCGAGCTTGGCCAGTTGCACGCCGGGCGCCAGCGCCTGAGCCGCCTGTTCGAAGGCAGGCGCCATCATGCGGCAGGGGCCGCACCAGGGGGCCCAGAAATCGACCACCACGGGCACCTGGCTGCGCCCCACATGCCTGGCGAAGCTCTGCGCATCCAGCGCCACGGGCTGGCCGGTGACCAGCGGTTGATGGCAGCTGCCGCAATCAGGCGCGCTGCCCAGCTGATCGACCGCAATGCGGTTGGTGGTGTGGCAATGGGGGCAGACGAAATGCAGCTTGTCGGACATGGGCGGCCTCTTGTTGGCGAGTCATGGGGGCAATTGCATGCATATACGGGCGCTGCGCCCATGCTTCAAGCCATGCTCAGACCAGCTTGGCGATCAGGGCGGCAATCACGCTGAGCAACACGGTGCTGGCAATGGGCAGAAAAATCACGCGGCCGAACAGGCGAAAGCGGAAGTCGCCCGGCAGGCGGCCCAGGCCTATGCGTTCCAGCCAGGCGTGCAGGCCATTGAACAGCAGCAGGGCCAGAAAGATGACGAGGAGCCAGCGGATCATGGCGCCGAGTGTACGGCGGCGCGGGACCGGGCCATACAGAGTACACCGCGTCATGCACACGACATATGGACTGCCTACATTGCCGCTGTCCTCCCCTCTTCATCGCCTCCAGGCAGACCACCACGAATTCGCCATGCAACGCAACCGCCGCCTTCTTCTTGCCGCAGCCCTGCCCGCCGCCTTGCTGATGACCGCCTGCGCCAGCGCACCTGCGCCGGCAGCCCGACCCGGCGCCATCGACAACAGCGCCCTGCAGCGCAGCGACTTCCGCGCGCACCAGGCCACCTATGGCCTGGTCTACCGCCTGCCTGCCGATGCCACGGCCATCCTGGACAGCCAGGTCGCACCCGTGGTGCACGAGCAGTTGCTGCGCCTGAAGCTGGTGGCCGAGGCCAACACCTTCAACCTGCCCCATGTCACCGTGGTGCATATCCACAGCGCCGATCCCTCCACGCCGCGCAAGATGCTGGCGGCCCTGCCGGCATTGCCGCCCGTGCTGCAGGACGTGCACCTGAAGAATTTCTACACCACCGAGGCCGCCAAGGGCGCCGGCAAGCCCTGGTGGCTGGACCTGGGCATCGTCAAGTCCGGCCCGGCCTACGAGGCCATGATGGACTTCAACACCCGCGCCACCGCCGCCATGGCGCCGCTGCGCGACGGCCCGCTGCCGCGCGTGACGGGACCCGTCTATGCCCGCATGAACGACTCTGCCAAGGCCATGGTGCAAAGCGTGGGTGTCAGCGGCATCAACCAGGTGCAGGCCGGCAAGGAGGTGCGCAGCCACAACCCGCACAACACCCTGGTCTACAGCGAAGCCACCTTCACGCCCGAGATCGAGCGCGCCATGGGCGAGACCGCCGCGCGCCTGAACCGCATCCTGCCCGGCGGCTTCACGACCACGTTCGAGAACCTGTCCATCGTGGAGCTGGGTTTCTCGGGCAACGTCACGCGCGAGATCTACCGCATCAACCTCAAGGACCAGACGGCCTACGAGGTGAGCAACGGCCGAAGCGTCCAGCGCTGAGGCCGGGGCAGAGCTCTGGCCGGCGGCTACAGGCGGTGCGTGCGGTCGCCGCGCACAAAGCCCATGGCGTCCCAGGGCTCCACGCCCTTGGCCAGGCCGATGACCTTGAACAGCTCGCCCATCTCGTGCTCCATCATCAGCTTGGTGGCCATGGCGCGCGGGCCCTGGGCCAGTGCGTCGAGCTTGGGGCCCAGGCCGCAGTTGATGAGGAAATGGGCCTGCGAGGTATAGCCCAGCACCTCGAAGCCCGCCTCCTGCGCGGCCACGGCCGTGCCCGTGAAGTTCACATGGGCCGTGATGTCCTTGAGGCCGACATCGGCCAGCGGATCATCGTCCACCTTGTGCAGCCGGTGGCACACCAGGGTGCCCATGTGGCGCTGCGGGTGGAAATACTCGGATTCGCCAAAGCCGTAGTCGATGAAAAATGCCGCGCCGCGCGCCATGCGCTCGCCCAGCGTGCGAATGAAGGCCTCGCCCTGCGGGTGGATTTCGGTCAGGTAGTCGTGCTCGCCCTCGATGTCCATCGGCGGGCGCAGTGGCGTGGGCCTGTCTTCCCAGCCCAGGCTGCCGTCCGGCTGCAGCACCACGCCGCGCTCATGCCAGACACCTGCCTTGCGCACCAGCAGCTGCACGGGCATGGCATCCAGCACCTCGTTGCCGATGACCACGCCTTCGAGCCTATCGGGCAGGGCATCGGCCCAGTGCACCAGGCTTTCGTACTTCACCAGCCTGAGCTGCTGTCGCGCACGCAGCGTGCCCGACAGGTCGACGATGGTGTAGCGGTCCGGCCGCACGCCCAGGGCCGCCAGCTCGTCCAGCACCTGCAGCGCCAGCGCGCCCGTGCCGGCGCCAAACTCCCAGACTTCGCGGGTGTGCGTGCGCTGCAGCGCCTCGGCCACCTGGGCGGCCAGCAGTTGGCCGAAGACCGGGGACATCTCGGGCGCGGTCACGAAATCGCTGCCCGACGATGGCATCAGCCCGAACTTGGCGGTGTCATTGGCGTAGTAGCCCAGGCCCGGCTCGTACAGCGCCAGGGCCATGAAACGGTCGAAAGCCAGCCATCCGCCCGAGGACGCAATCTCTTGCGCAATACGGGTTTGCAGGGCGGCCGTTAAAATTGAGGGTTCTGTCGTCACGATCCGTACATTGTCCTCGAATGTCCTCACCTGCCCGAACACGCACAGTTTTGGTGACCGGCGCGGCCCGCCGCCTGGGGCGCGACATCGCGCTCGCGCTTGCCAGCGCCGGTTGGCAGGTGGCCGTGCACTACCGCGACTCCCACGACGAGGCGCTGGAGACGGCCGCCACCTGCGCTGAACTGGCCGGCGACAGCGCCGCCCTGGATGCCGATTTCTTCAACGAGGACTCGGTGCGCTCCCTGGTGCCGCGTGCCGTTGCGCACTTCGGCCACCTGGACGCCGTGGTCAACAACGCCTCTCTGTTCGAGCATGACGACGCCGGCAGCTTCAGCTACGTGGCCCTGGAAGCCCACCTGCGCAGCAACACCGGCGCGCCCATCCTGCTGGCCCAGGCGCTGCATGCCCATATCGAGGACCGCGTGGCGGCCGGCGAGGAGCATGCCAGCGGCGCCGTGATCAACATGCTGGACCAGAAGCTCTGGAACCAGAACCCCGATTTCCTCAGCTACACGCTGTCCAAGGCAGCGCTTGAGGCCGCAGGCACCATGCTGGCGCTGGCCCTGGCGCCGCGCGTGCGCGTGGTCGGCGTGGCCCCGGGCCTGACGCTGACCAGCCACATGCTGAGCCAGGAGCGCTTCGAGGCCCTGCACCGCCTCAGCCCGCTGGGCCGCTCGTCCAGCGCGGCCGACGTGGCCGCCACCGTGTGCTTTGCGCTGGACAACCAGTCCATCACGGGCACTACGCTGCTGGTCGATGGCGGCCAGCACCTGCAGCGCTTCGAGCGCGACTTTTCCATGATGTAGGCGCCTGCCCGCGCCCATCCCCACACTCCACGGCTTTTCCCCATGAACTCCGCCACCGGACAACAGATCCTGACGCTCACGGGTTTGCGTTTCGACGCCAACCTGGGCATCCTCGCCCACGAAAAACAGATGCCCCAGCCCATCCAGGTCGATGCCGAGCTGAGCCTGGGCACGCAGCCGCTGGCTCCGCGCGACGACGACATCCTGCATGTGCTGGACTACCGCAAGGTGCGCCAGATCATCATCGATGAATGCACGGCCGAGCATGTGAACCTGCTGGAGAGCCTGATCGGCAAGCTGGCCCAGCGCCTGATGCAGCTGCCCGGCGTGATGGGCGTGCGCGTGAAGATCGCCAAGCTCGAAATTTTTGACGACTGCGAAGTGGCCATTCGCGTCGAGACAGGACAATGGTGAACCCCATGAACGCAGTGACCGACAACCCCTGGCTGGCCGAAGAAGCCGCCGCCGACGCCCCCGCAGACACCGCAGGCGGCAACCGCATCAAGATCGAGCGCGAGCAGATCAAGCTCGAAAAGCGCCTGTGCCGCGAGGTGGGCCGCGCCATCACCGACTTCAACATGATCGAGGAAGGCGACAAGATCATGGTCTGCATGTCGGGCGGCAAGGACAGCTACACGATGCTGGACGTGCTGCGCAAGCTGCAAAAGCGCGCGCCCGTCAAATTCGAGCTGGTGGCGGTGAACCTCGACCAGAAGCAGCCCGGCTTTCCCGATCATGTGCTGCCCGAGTACTTCAAGAGCATCGGCGTGGACTACCACATCGAAACGCAGGACACCTACAGCGTGGTCAAGCGCGTCGTGCCCGAGGGCAAGACCACCTGCGGCCTGTGCTCGCGCCTGCGCCGCGCCATCCTGTACAAGGTGGCCGACGAGCTGGGCTGCACCAAGGTGGCCCTGGGCCACCACCGCGACGACATCGTGCAGACGCTGATGCTCAACATGTTCTACGGCGGCCGCATGAAGGGCATGCCCCCGAAGCTGGTCTCGGACGACGGCAAGCATGTGGTGATCCGCCCGCTGTGCTACGTGCCCGAGAAGGACACCGTGCGCTGGGCCCAGTACCAGAACTTCCCCATCATCCCCTGCAACCTCTGCGGCAGCCAGGACGGCCTGCAGCGCGTGGCCGTGGGCGAGCTGCTGCGCGAATGGGACAAGAAATTCCCGGGCCGCGTGGAAAGCATGTTCCGCGCCATGGGCCACATCGTGACCACGCACATGATGGATCCCGAGCTGCACGACTTCAAGAACGCCAAGGCCACCGGCATTGCCGACCCCAACGGCGACATGGCCTTCGACCATGAAGAGATGCCAGTGTCCGCATCGCTGCCCGGTCTGCAGGTGGTACAACTGTCGTCCTGACGGCTGAACCTATAACAATCGCCCCACTCCAACCAAGGCCCGTGCAAACGGGCCTTTTTTCGACCAAGGAGTACACCATGAAGCTGCGCTGCATCCATGTCCTGGCCATCGTGGCCACGGCCTTGCTTACGGGCTGCGCCAGCGTGCGCGAAGTCCAGAGCACCGTCCAGAGCTATTCCACGCTGGGCGCCCTGCCCGCGCCGCCCACCTACCGCCTGGAAGTGCTGCCCTCGCAACGCGAGGCGCAGACGCACTTCGCGGCCATCGAGTCCCAGGCCCAGCAGGCCCTGGGCCGCGTGGGCCTGCAGCGCGACGACTCCCGGGCCAGCCTGATCGTGCAGATCGGCGCCGACGCCCGCTATGCGCGCGACTACGCCGCCTGGCCCTACTACGACCGCTGGGGCGGCCCGCGCTGGGGCTGGGGCCTGGGCTACGGGCGCGGCTGGGGCATGGGCTTTGGCGGCAGCTTCATGTTCGACGGCCCGCCGCTGGAGTACTACCGCGCCGTCAGCATCGTGATGCGCAACGCCACCACGCAGCAGATCGTCTACGAGACCTCGGCCCAGCGCCAGGACGTCTGGACCGACGACCCGGCCATCTTCGGCATCCTGTTCGACGCCGCCCTGACCGGCTTCCCCAACCCGCCCAAGGGCTCGCGCGTGGTGCGCACCACCATCGGTCCGGTGCAGCAGGGTGGCGCGCCGGCGCAGCCGCCGGCCCAGGCGGCGCCTGCAGCGCAGGCAGCACCGGCCACGCCAGCACCCGCCCGGTGAGCCATCGTGTCTCAGAAGCAAAGGCCTGCATCCGCAGGCCTTTTTTGGGTCCATCGCTGTCATTCGTTCCTGGGAACATGAGAACGCTGTAGGTCATGTGGACAGCGCCTTGCAGCGTTGGTAACTCATAAGTTACCATCCAATCCATGCGAATCCAGCTCCAGGAGTACATCCGCGAAGACGGCAGCAGCGCGTACCAGACATGGTTCAACGGGCTGGATGGCCAGGCGGCCGCCAAGGTGGCCGTCGCCATGGCCCGCATGGAGTTGGGCAACACCTCCAATATCGAATGGTTCCGGGGTATTGGCGAATACAAGATCGACTGGGGCCCGGGCTACCGCATCTATCTCGCCAAGGACGGGGAAAGATTGATCATCCTGTTCGGGGGCAGCACGAAAAAGGGCCAGCAGAAGGCCATCGACGAAGCCGTGGCCCTGCACAGCGAATACAAGGCTCGCAAGAGGCAACGCCCCTCGGACAATGCCAAAAAAGGAACGAAGGCATGACGCTCACCCGCGATTTCAAACAAACGGTCATTCAGCGCATTGAGCGCGACCCTGCTTTCGCACAGGCGCTGCTTGATGAGGCGGCCACTCTTTTTCTGAGCGGTGAGCCAGAAACGGCACGCCTCGTCCTGCGCGATCTCGTCAACGCAACGGTGGGATTCGAGACGCTGGCCGACCTCACGCACAAGCCGAGCAAGAGCCTGCACCGCATGCTCTCGCCGAAAGGCAACCCCAGCATGGACAATCTTGCCGCCATCTTTGCCGCCATCAAGAACTGGCTTCAGGTCCGGTTCGACGTGCGGGTCGTTGCCGCGACCTGAACGCCAGGCCATGGCAGTGCACTTGCCTCAGTGCACATGCTCCATATCCGGCACGGCAGCCATCAGCGCACGCGTGTATGCATGCTGCGGTGCATCGAGCACGGCGCCGGCCTCGCCGGTCTCGACCAGGCGGCCGCGCTGCATGACGCCGATGTCGTCGCACATGTGGCGGATCACGGCCAGGTTGTGGCTGATGAGCAGATAGGTCAGGCCGAACTCCTCCTGCAGGTCGCGCATGAGGTTGAGCACCTGGGCCTGGACCGAGACGTCCAGCGCCGAGGTGGGCTCGTCGCAGATGATGAATTCGGGCCGGCTGGCCAGGGCACGCGCGATGGCGATGCGCTGGCGCTGCCCGCCCGAGAACTGGTGCGGGTACTTGCGCGCATCGTCGGGCTTCATGCGCACGCGGCGCAGCGCCTCCTGCACGCGCTCGGCCGTCTCGTCCTTGCCGGCCGTCAGGGCCAGCACCTGCAGGGGCTCGGCAATCAGTTCCTGCACGGTCCAGCGCGGGTTCAGGCTGGCATACGGGTCCTGGAAGATCATCTGGAAGCGCCGGCGCATGGCCACGGTCTGGGCGGCCGGGCTCCACTTGTCCACGCCGTCGAACAGCACGGTGCCGCTGGTCGGGGGCGTCAGCCCGGCCACCATGCGCGCCACCGTGGATTTTCCCGAGCCGGACTCACCGACCAGGCCGAAGGTGGAGCCCCTGCGGATCGAAAAGCCGACGCCGTCCACGGCCTTGAGGATTTTTTTGTCCTCGCGCGCCAGCAGCCGGGCCAGCCAGCCGCTGGACAGGTCGAACTCCTTGCACAGATCCCTGACCTCCAGCAGGGCAGCCGCAGGCTCCGGCGCACCGGCCCCGGGCTGCCAGGGCACGGCGGGCGCGGCCGGGCCGCCGCCCACCTCGGGCACGGGCAGGCGCTGCACGCGGTGGTGCACGCTGGGAATGGCGCCCATCAGCACCTGGGTGTAGGGCTGCTGCGGCGCGTCCAGCACCTGGCGCACGGGTCCGGTTTCCAGCACGCGGCCCTGGTACATGACCATGACGCGGTCGGCCGTCTCGGCGATCACGCCCATATCGTGCGTGATCAGCATGGCGGCCGCGCCGCGCTCCTTGCACACGCGGCGCAGCAGGGCAATGATCTGCGCCTGCACGGACACGTCCAGCGCCGTGGTGGGCTCGTCGGCAATGATGAGTTCGGGCTCGGCGCACAGCGCCAGGGCGATGGCCACGCGCTGGCGCATGCCGCCCGAGAACTGGTGCGGATACTGGGCCATGCGCTCGCGCGCCTGCGGGATCTCCACCTCTTCGAGCAGGGCCAGCGCGCGTGCCTCGGCCTCCTTCTCGGAGACGGGCAGGTGCGTGCGGATGGTCTCCACCAGATGCCGGCCCACGGTATAGACCGGGTTCAGGCTGGTCAGCGGGTCCTGGAAGATGGAGCCTATGCGCCGGCCGCGTATGCGCCGCAGGTCCTCGCCGCGCAGCGTGTCGATGCGCTCGCCGCGCAACTGCACCGTGCCGGCCGAGATGCGGCCCGGCGGCTCGATCAGGCCGATCACGGCGGCGCCCGTCATGGACTTGCCCGCGCCAGACTCGCCGACCACGCCCAGGATCTCGCCGGGCGCGATGTCGAAGCTCACATCGTCCAGCACCTGCACGGGGCCCTTGTAGGTGTCGAAGGTGACGGACAGGCCGCGAACGCTCAGCACCGCAGGCTGTGCGGGGGGCTGCCCGGATTCTTGTGTCGTGCTCATTGCAGCTTGGGGTTCAGTGCGTCGCGCAGCCAGTCGCCGACGAGGTTGACGGACAGCGCCAGCGCCAGCAGCACCAGCGAGGGGAACAGCAATATCCACCACTCGCCCGAGAACAGGAAGCCCTGGCCGATGCGGATCAGCGTGCCCAGCGAAGGCTGGGTGGGCGGCAGGCCTACGCCCAGGTAGGACAGCGTGGACTCGGCCACGATGGCATGCGCGAAGCTGATGGTGGCGATCACCAGGATGGGCGCCAGCAGGTTGGGCAGGATGTGGCGCACCAGGATGGCCACGCGGCTGCGGCCTATGAGCTGGGCCGCCAGCACGTAGTCCTTGTGCTTTTCCACCATCACCGCGCCGCGCACGGTGCGCGCGTACTGCACCCAGTCGGACAGGCCGATGGCCACGATGATCACGAAGACCGCCATGTCGTCGCGGTAGCCCTCGGGCAGCAGGCCGCGTGCGATGCCGAAGACCAGCAGCGCCACCAGGATCACGGGAAAGGTCAGCTGCACATCGGCGATGCGCATCATCAGCGTGTCGAACCAGCCGCCCGCATAGCCGCAGACCAGGCCCAGCGGCACGCCGATCAGCAGGGACAGCCCCACGGCCGACACGCCCACCAGCACCGACATGCGCAGCCCGTAGAGGATGGCGCTCCACACATCGCGGCCCTGGTCGTCCGAGCCCAGCGCGTACAGCGTGCCGCTGGTGCCCGCCTGGCCCGGCGGCGTGAAGGCATCCATCAGGTCCAGATTGGCCGGATCGAAGGGGTTCTGCCAGGCCAGCCAGGGCGACAGCAGCGTGGCCGCCACGATCAGCGCCAGCACCAGCGCCGCCGCCTGCACCAGGCGCGAGCGTGCAAACGCGCGCTTGACCGGCGAGTCGCTGGCGCGCCAGCCCGTGGGAGGGATTGCTTGTTTGGCGGAATCGGTCATCGGTTTCTCAAGCGGGGGTCCACGATCACGTACAGGAAATCGACGAGCAGGTTGATGCCCACGTACAGCAGCGCGATGAACATCAGGTAGGCGGCGATCAGCGGCACGTCCACGCCCTGGATGGAGGAGATGAACAGCAGGCCCACGCCGGGCCACTGGAACACGGTCTCGGTGACGATGGCAAAGGCGATCAGCGAGCCGATCTGCAGGCCCGCGATGGTGATCACGGGAATCAGGGTATTGCGCAGCGCATGGCCGAAGTACAGATCGCGCTCACGCAGCCCGCGCGCACGGCCGAAGCGCATGTAGTCGGCGCGCAGCACCTCCAGCATCTCGGCGCGCACCAGGCGCATGATCAGGGTCATGTTGTAGAAGCCCAGCGTGATGGCCGGCAGGATCAGCGCCGACCAGCCCGAAGCCGTCAGCAACCCGGTCTCCCAGCCGCCCAGCTTCACCGTCTCGCCGCGCCCGAAGGACGGCAGCCAGCGCAGCTCCACGGCAAACAGGTAGATCAGGGCGATGCCGATCAGGAAGGTGGGCAGGGACACGCCCACCAGCGACACCGTCATGATCGAGCGGCTCAGCCATCCCTCGCGCCGTATGGCCGTGTACACGCCCAGCGCCACGCCGATGACCAGGGCGAACAGCGCCGCCGTCATCGCCAGCTCCAGCGTGGCGGGCAGGCGCTCGGCAATGATCTCGGTCACGGGGCGCTTGAGCCGGTAGGAGATGCCCAGGTCGCCCTGCAGCACCTTGCCCACGTATGCCAGGTACTGCAGCGGCACGGGCTTGTTGAAGCCCAGGCTTTCCGTCAGCGCCTCGCGCTCGGCAACCGTCGCGTCCTCGCCCAGCAGGCTGATCGTGGGATCGCCGATATGGCGGAACACCATGAACGAGACAAAGGAGACGGCCAGCAGGACCAGGGCGGACTGGCCCAGCCGGCGCAGCAGATGGACCAGCATCGGCGCTTACTTCTTCTCGAACTTGACGAACTTGAAGTGCAGCGCGTTGTCCGGGTGCACGGGCACATTGAGCCGGGGCACGGACGCGAAGTGGATCACCTGGTCATGCAGCGCAATGTAGAAGCGCTCCTTTTGCACGGTCTCCCAGATGCTCTTGATGGTGGCATCGCGCTTTGCCTTGTCGCTCTCCGAGGACAGGGACAGGATCTTGGCATCCACATCGGCATTGCTGTAGTGCGTGGCATTTTGCGCACCCCGGCTGTCCTTGCCGCGCGTATGCACCAGGAAGTCGAAGATGTAGGCCGAGTCGTAGGTGGGCACGCCCCAGCCGTACAGGTAGAAGTCGCTGTCCGCCTTGGTCAGCGAGACGCTGTGCATGGCGATCGGCCGGGCCGAGACTTCGGTCTTGATGCCGATGCGACCCAGGAAACCGGCCACCGCCGTGGCGATGGCCTCGTCGTTCACATAGCGGTCGTTGGGCGTGTTCAGCGTGATGGTGAAGCCGTTGGGGTAGCCCGCCTCGGCCAGCAGTTGCTTGGCCTTGGCGGCATCCGCCTTGGGATAGGCCGCGAAGGCCTTTTCGTAGCCATTGACGAACGACGGCGCGATCACGCCGGTGGGAATCGACAGGCCGCGCATCACCGAGCGCTTGATCGCATCGCGGTCGATGGCCAGCTCGATGGCCTGGCGCACCTTGGGATCGGCCAGCGGATTCTTGCCCTTGACGTTGCTGCTCTTGAGCTCGGCCGCACCCACGTTCAGGCCCAGGAAGATGGAGCGGTTCTCGGGGCCTTCATTGATGCGCAGGCGCTTGTCCTGCTTCAGGCGCGCCACGTCCTGCGCGGGAATGTCCTGGGCGAAGTCCACCTCGCCCGACAGCAGGGCCGCCACGCGCGTGGCCGGGGACTTGATGGGCAGGTAGATCAGCTCGGTCACCTGCAGCGGGAACTGGCCCTTGCCCCAGTAGTCGGGGTTGAGCTTCATCACCGTCTTCGAATCGACCTCGCGGCTGGCCAGCACATAGGCGCCCGTGCCGTTGGCCGCGCGCGTGGCGCCGTTCTCGGTCTTGCTGGCCGTGTCCTGCGTGGTCTCGGCGCCGTTGGCCTTGGACCACTTCTCGCTCATGATGAAGAGATTGGTCAGGTTGTCGGGGAAGATCAGGTTCGGGCCCTTGGTCTTCACCTGCACCGTGAGATCGTCCACGGCCTTGGCCTCCTCCATCGAGGACAGCAGGGACTTGACCTGGGCGTTCTCGCCCTTGGCGCGGTTCAGCGAGAAGACCACGTCGCGCGCCGTGAACGGCGTGCCGTCATGGAACTTGACGTTGGGGCGCAGCTTGAACTCCCAGACCGACGGGTCGGAGGTCATCTTCCACGAGGTGGCCAGCGTGGGCACCAGCTTGCCGTCGGCCGAGCGGATGACCAGGGTTTCGTAGATCTGGTGCAGCAGCACGAAATTGGTGCCCACGTTGAAGGCATGCGGGTCCAGCGAAGTCGGATCGGAGCCGCGCGCCCAGCGCACGGTCTCGGCCTGGGCCAGCGCGGCCGAGGTCAACAGGCCTGCGGCCAGCAAAGAACTGCCCAGAATCTTCATGATCATTTGTCTGCTCCCCTGTGGATTGATTGGAAAGGCGGCGGCCATGCGACGCAGCAGCCCGGGCGCCGCAAGAAGCGGGCCATATAGGTGCGCCCCACTTTAAATAACTTTTTCAGCTTGTTGAATTGATTTTTATACTTAAAAGCCATTTTCAAATAACAAGACTGCCGCCGCGGCCCGCCAATGGTGTGCGGCCATCATGGACAGGCCAACGGCTTTGACAGCTAGTGAAAACGCGAAAGACCGACACAGCCCGCTCTGGCAAAGGTTTGCAATCGGGCACAGGTCTGCGCCGCACGGCGTGCTAATTTCAGACCCTGTATCGAGCCTGCGGGTTTCCGCGGAAAGGAAGCATCCATGAAGACATCCATTGCCAGCGCACTGCTGTGCGCCATGCTGGGCCTGGGCGCCCTGCCTGCCCAGGCGTCGGGCCTGGGCGACTCGCTGCGCCAGGCCTCGGGCCTTGGCGGTGACAAGGCCGCCGCCAGCAGCGAAGGCGCCGGCTCCGGCCTCGGCGGCATGCTGGGTGCGGGCGCAGGCGGTGCGGGCGCGCTGTCCGCCCTGGGCCTGAGCCCCTCGGCCACGGCCGGCAATGCGGCAGGCGTCATCTCCTACTGCATGAAGAACAACTACCTCAATGCCGACAAGGCGGCCCAGGTCAAGGACCAGTTGCTGGGCAAGCTGGGCATGCAAAAGCAGGAAGAGCCCAAGGACACGGGATTCCAGAACGGCCTGGGCGGCCTGGTCACCGGCTCCAACGGCAAGAGCTTCAGCATCGACAAGCTCAAGGGCGACCTCAAGGAAAAGGCCTGCGACTTCGTGCTGGACAACGCTAAATCGCTGATCTGACCCCCTGAGCGGCTGCGCCGCTTCCCCCTTCTCGCTTCGCGGAGGGGGACGACACCTTCGGCTGGGCGCCCCCGCCGCGAGGCGGCTCTTGCTCGGCGTCCCTGAGTTGGGCCGCGCCAGTTTCAACGGTGGCGCGCGATGCAGGCTTGCCTGGCTTGCGGGACAATGCCTGCTCTTTTTGCAGCACCCCACGCCAGCCCCTCATGCAAGCCACGCGCATCATTGCCATCCGCCACGGAGAAACCGCCTGGAATGTGGACGCCCGCATCCAGGGCCATCTGGACATTCCTCTGAACGACCTGGGCCTGTGGCAGGCCGCCCAGGCCGGCAAGGCCCTGGCGGGCGAGCCGGTGGCCGCCATCTACAGCAGCGACCTTCTGCGTGCCTATGCCACGGCCGAGGCCGTGGCCGCGACCACGGGCGCATCGCTGACGGCCGACAAGGGCTTGCGCGAGCGCTGCTTCGGCAGCTTCGAGGGCCAGACCTTCAACGATATCGAGGCGTCCCACCCGGAGGACGCGCTGCGCTGGCGCAAGCGCGATCCCGAGTTCGTGCCCGCTGGCGGCGGCGAGTCGCTGCTGATGCTGCGCGACCGCATCTCGGCCACGGTGAACCGGCTGGCCAGTGGCCATCCCGGCGAGCAGATCGTGATCGTGGCGCATGGCGGCGTGATGGATGTGCTCTACCGCCTGGCCACGCACCAGGAAGTGCAGGCGCCGCGCACCTGGGCGCTGGGCAACGCGGCCATCAACCGCCTGCTGTGGACGCCCCAGGGCCTGGGCCTGGTTGGCTGGGGCGATGTGCAGCACCTGGAAGGCGGTGCGCGCGACGAGGTTTTCAGCTAAGCACCCGCACGGGGAAGGGCGCCGCAGCGCACCTCCCCGCCACTTGTCGCTTACCAGTTGTCGTCGTCCTTCTTGCCGACCGGGGCATCGGCCTCCTTGGCGGGCGATGCCGCGCGGCGTGCTGCGGGCGGTTGTGCAGCACGTGCCGGTGCGGCCTGGGGCTCACCGGCCCCGTCGCCTGATGCCGCCTGTGCGGCCAGCACGGGCGCGGCGGATGCCTTCAGCACCTCACGCACCTGCAGCCCGCCCGGTGGCAGGTCTTCCATGCCGCCGCGCATGTTCTCCAGGTGGCCGTAGGAGAGGTTGGGGGTCACGCGATCAATCACCAGTTCGCAGCACGGTGACTCCAGGCGCCCCAGGCTTTGTCCGGTCTGCGGGTCCTTCATCTCCTTGCCCATGGCCACCACCTGGTAGCGTGCGCCCTCCTTCACAGCCTGGCCGCCCTGGCTCAGCACCACGCTTTCGCCATCGCGGGCGACCACGGTCAGCGGAAAGGTGCGCTGCAGGATGGAGCTGACCACGCCGGCAACCAGCGCATCGCTCATGTCGGTCATGACCTTGTTGCCATCCACGCCCGCGCCCAGCGTGGTCGGCGCCGTGGAAGGGACGGAGCCGCGCAGCGAATCCGAGGCCGTGACCTGGCGCGTGGCCACGTTCACCAGCTTCTGCGACAGGGCCCAGCCGCCCGAGTAGCTCACCAGTTGGCGGTCGCTGGTCTTGAGCTGGCGTGCATGGCGGTTGTAGGCAAAGCTGCTGACGCGGGCGCTCCACACCAGATCGGCGCTGGCAGCCTGGGACAGCTTGGCCAGCTCGGCACTGGGCGCCTGGCCCGTGGCGATGATGGCCAGTTCCTGCTCGATCTCGGGGCTGAATTCGCGGTCCAGCACGGCAAAGCGGCCCGTCTGCACCAGGGCGTCGCTGATGCGCTGGCGCAATGTGGCGGACAACTCGGCGGCTGCAACGCTGCGGTCGCCCATAGGCAGCGAGGCCTGCTCGAAGCGCATCGGCCCGACCACGACCTTGATCTTCTGCATCTCGGCCGAAGGCTTGAACTTGGAAATGTTGGCCTTGATGGTGTACTTGTAGCGCTTGGCCCAAGGCTTGGGTTCTTCCAGATCCACCACCTGGACCGACTGGATGACGCCACCGGACTTCTGCTTGACCACCTCGGCGAAGGCGCTGGCGCGCAGCGAGGCGGCGTCCTGCCCCAGCGCCACGTCGAGACCGTACTTGGCCGTGACGGAGGCAGACTGGATCACCGCGCCATTGACCTGCAGCAGCGCCATCTGCAGCGCCTGCGCCATGGCTTCACCAGGGGACTGGCCCAGGCCGGTAACCTGGACCTCGACGGTCTCCAGCCTGCCCACGTCGGGCACGGGCGGGGCGACGCTTTGGGGTTGTTCAGGCGCGTCGGTCCTGGGCTGCTCGGACGGCTTGTCGCCACAGCCGGACATGGCGGCGCAGGCAGCCACGACGGCCGCAATGATGCGGATACGCATAGAAAGTGCTCCTTGCCTGTACCGGATCACAGCTTGAGCGTGCCCAGCGCGGCCGTGGCGTCAGCCGCATTGGCCGGCACCTCGATGTCGTTGGCCCGCGCGAAGGCAATGGCCGTCTGCACGGTGCTGAACAGGTCGGAGGCCGAGCCGGGGAACTTGGACACCACCCAGGCTGCGGAGGTGAGCTTGGTCAGTTGCATGGGGTTGGCGCTTTGCAGGCTCTTGCCCATGGCCGATACATCCTTGCCCATGCCGGCGTACTTCACGCTGCCGTTGACCAGGTGCACCAGCCCCTCGGCGAAGGAGGCCTTGGAGGCGGCATCGAGCACGGGCTTCTTCGCCATGGATTCGGCAATCGCGCCGCTGGTGTCGGAGACCACCTTGTTGCCATCTCCCAGCGCGCCGATGGTGGCGCCATCACCCAGGCTGTCCGCCGTGCTGGCGGCGCTGGCGGCCTGCTCCTTCAGGCCCAGGGCCGTGGCCATCTTGGCATTGGCGCTGAGCACCTCCTTGCTGGCGCCCACATAGCTGCGCACCAGTGCGTCGCCCTGGCCGGCCACGTCGGCAGAGCCGCTGCCGCCCATGAGCTTGCCGACACCCGGGATGGAGGGCATGGAGAACTGGGCCTGTGTCAGGGCGGGGCTGGCCATGGCGGCGGCAACGGCGACGGTGGTGAAGAGCTTTTTCATGGAGATGGACTCGGGTTGCAGCAGTCCGTGAACGCGGACGGCGAAGATAAAAACGTGGAAAGCGTGGAAAACGAACGAAAGGAAAAAGGTCCGGCTGCATGGCAGCCGGACCTTGGAAGCCGCAGCGCTCAGCGCAGGCCCAGATTGGTGACCTGGCTGGTGAGATCGCGGGCCGCGTTGTTGGCGGCCAGCTTCAGCGCGTTGTTGCGCGCCTCATCCTCGGACGGGCCGGTGCCCGCATACAGCACCGGGCCGACGGCGGCAATCGTGTCGGGAATGGTCTGGGCGATGTCCAGGATCTTGGCGTTGACCGTCACGCTCACGCGCATCAGGCCGGTCTGGGGATCGGGCTCGCCCATGCCCACATCCAGCGTACCCAGGGCGATGTAGGGAATCTGCGCCGTGCGCATGCCGGCCACCACGGCCGCCAGGGTCGAGGGCTGCAGGTCCATGCCGCTCTTGTAGTCGTTCTCCACGGCCGCGACCTTGAAGTGGCCGCCCGTGTAGGGCTCCACCATGGCAGCCTCTGACACCTTGAAGCCGGCCTTGGCGAAGTTGGAGGAAAAGACCTGGGCCAGGTTGGCGCTGGGGATCACGCGCCAGGTGGACTCGGCCGAGCGGCGCGTCGTGCTGCCGCCGGTTTCGGAAGTGCGGCTGCTCTTGACCGAGGCCGTGCCCGAGGTCGCCGTGGAGGCATTCGTGCTGATGCGTCCGCCACGGATGGATTCACCCTCGCTGCCCTTTTCGGAAGCGCTGACCTGGGCCTTGACGTCCTCGGTCTCGTCCACGCGCTTGTAGACACGGTCATCGAAGGACTTGATCGTGGCCACCTGGCGCGAGACGAACATGAAGGCCAGCGGCGACCGGCCTGCGGGACCGCCCCTGGCCACGGCAGAGTTGGCCTTGACGGCATTGCGCAGATTGGCCACGTTCAGCGCCACGCGCACGGAGACCGTGTACTGCTTTCTGTCGGCGTTGTCCTCTTCGCTGAGCACGGTGTGCTCAAGGATGTAGCGATCGGGGTTGGCCAGGATCTTGTCGCGCACGGCGTCGAAATTCTCGGCCTCCGACTGGCCCGCTTCGGCGTAGTAGAACTCCACGGCCTTGAGCTGGGCCGCCATCAGCGCACGCTCCTTGTCCTGCGGGCTGACCTTTGAATCCTGGTAGCTGACCGATGCCTTGCCGCGTGCCTGCTGCACCTGCGCGCCCGCACCGGCCGCGAACAGCGCCATGGAAAGGCACAGGAGGATTTTCTGGATTACTTGCATAGATTCATCAGGTCTTTTGTTTTGACAATTTGCGCTTCGATGTCGCTCTCGGCCGCAGCCGACTTGAGCCAGTCATTGCCCCGTCCAGCCGCCACCGTCTCGGCCAGCTTCACGAAAAGGCCGTTGAGCGAGTCATAGAACGCCGGAAAATCATCGACATGGGTTTGCGTGGAAGGCACTACCTTCACTTCCGCGTTCTTCAGCGAGGCGCCGAGAAACACCGGCCCATTGGGTTCCTGGATGCGCATATCGGCAAAGGTGCCGTAGACATAGCTGGTGCCGGCGCTGGACTCCTTGAACTTGAGCTTCTTGAATCCCTTGAAATCGACGCTGATGGCGTAGTCGGCACTGGGCAGCTGCAGCGTGTAGACCTCTCCGTCAAGCACCTGCATGCGCATCACATTGCCCACGGCATAGCCCATGGCAAAAGGAATGATGGGCACACCAATGCGGCTGGAAATGGCCTCGCCCACGATATCGGCGGCCCAGGTCTTGTGCACCTGCGGGTCCTGCAGATAGCCGGGCAGCATCTCGGCCATGGCGGCGGGAATCTGGATATCGGTGACCTGCAGGAAACGCGGCGTCTGCGAGGGCACGGTGGCCATGGCCAGCACCTGGGCAAAACGGCCGAAGATGCCGGGCTTGCCTCCCGCGCCTTCGTATACCTTGGTCACGCGCTCCATGATTTCCTCTTGCGACGGCTCGTGGCGCAGGTTGTCGATGAAGGCAAAGCTGAGCGGATACGAACGCACCGCCGTCATGGACTTGAAGTCAAAAAACAGGGCCTGTCCACGAATCAGGATGAACAGCTTGCGCACGCCGCCAAAGCTTTCCACGGAGACCGTCTCGGAATTGAGCACCAGAGAAACCACCAGGGCCTGGTCGCGCCCCTTGAGCTCATCGATGGGATTGGTGGATATCTGCAGATGCTGTGCAGGCGCCTGCTGCACGAATGCCAGTGCCCGCGCATAGGCACTGTGTCCGGCGGCCTTCAGGCGGCTCTCATACTGCTTTGAATAAGGGAATCGCTGCTGCTGCGAACTGGCATCGCCCGAATAGGCGACTCCCGCAAAAGTGACATTGGGCCGGTCCTCGGCCATTGCAGCGCCCGACGCTGCAAGCGCAAAAAGCCAGAGCCATGCCATGGCCCGGCGCATGATTTTCTCCACCCCCACACCGCCCCCTTAAAAATGTAAGCAGAGGGTAACAGATTTCACACACCAATACGTGGCACTCGGCGCACAAAGGCGACTGCAGACAATGCCGCCGATTTCGCCGGCCCAGTCTTCATTCAATGGAAAAAAGCGGTCACCCGCTGACCGTCAGCGCGGCCTATTCCACCTGGATATTGGCGGACTTGACAATCTGCGTGTAGCTCGCCTTTTCCTTCTTCAGGAACTGGGCGAACGTGGCCGGCGTGCCCGAGCCGGGCGTGGCGCCGCTGTCCTGCAGGCGCTTGCGGACCTCGGGCAGCTTCAGCACCTCGGCCAGTTCGGCGGCCAGGCGGCTGACCACGGGCTCGGGCGTGCGGGCGGGGGCGAACAGGCCGGTCCAGGCTTCCAGCTCGAAGCCCTTCAAATCAGGAGCCTCCGCAAAGCTCATCACCTCGGGAATCACGTCGATGCGCTGTGCCGAGGTCACGCCCACGCCTTCCAGCTTTTTCTGCTGCACCAGCGGCGTGGCGCCGGTGGTCATCAGAATGCCCAGATCGACCTGGCCGCCCATGACCTCGCTGGTGACCTGTGCCACGCCACGATAGGGCACATGGACCAGGCGGATGCGGGCACGCTCCTGCAGCCGCTCCATGGCCAGGTGCAGCACCGTGCCCACGCCCGGGGTGGCATAGGTCAGCGCGCCGGGCCGGGCGCGGGCCATGCTGATCAGCTCGTTGAGGTTGTGCACGGGCAGGCCAGGGCGGGCCACGATCACCATGGGCGCCACCGAAGTCAGGCCCACGGGAGCCAGATCACGCTCGGCGTCATAGCGCACGGAGGAGTTCACCAGTTGCGCAATGCTCACCGGCCCGTCAAAGCCCAGCAGCAGCGTGTAGCCATCGGCATGCGAGCGCGCCACCTTGCTCACGCCCAGCACGCCGCCGGAGGCCGGCACGTTGTCCACCACCACCGACTGGCGCAGCCGCGCACCCAGCTTTTCGGCCACCAGCCGCGCCGTGGCGTCCACATCGCTGCCCGCGCCGAAGGGCACGATCAGCGTGATGGGCCCGCCTGCCGGCCAGGGCTTGCCCGCGCCCGGCGCGGCATGGGCGGCGGGTGCAGTAGCAAGGGCCGCAGCCACTGAGGCTGCAGCCGATAGCAGGGAGCGTCGGGACAGGTGCATGGAGCGTGGGCATGCGCGGCGCATGCCGGCGAAGGCGGTGCGGGCTGGCAATGGCCTGCAGGGCAGGGACGGCCAGCGCGTGGAAAGCGAGCGATTCTGCCATAGGGCGCAATTTTCCTGCCACACGCTTGCCACGAAGCCCTATTTATTGCAATCCGTTTCAACCCTTGTGATTCCGTGTCCTAGGGTTCTCGCCTAAGGCGCTGCCCCGCCGCCATGCCCAGAATCGGCTGACCATGCTCTCACCCAGCCAAGTCATTGTCTTCGCCACACCTGCCTTTTTGCTGCTGATCGCGCTGGAATGGGGCGTGAGCCTGTGGCGCGGGCGCAATGCCTACCGGCTGGCCGACGCCATCAGCTCCATCAGCCTGGGCATGCTCAGCCAGACCAGCGCCGTCTTCACCACGCTGCTGCGCGTGGGCCTGTACACGCTGGCCTTCGAGCACCTGGCGCTGTGGCGCAACGATGCCTTCTGGACCAGCATTCCCGGCTGGCTGCTGGCCCTGCTGTTCTACGACTTCTGCTACTACTGGCTTCACCGCATGGGCCACGAGGTGGCCGTGCTCTGGGCCGCGCATGCCGTGCACCACCAGAGCCAGGACTACAACCTGTCGACGGCGCTGCGCCAGACCAGCTCGGGCGCGCTGCTGGGCTGGCTGTTCTACCTTCCCATGGCGCTGGCCGGCGTGCCGCCGCTGGTGTTTGCCATCGTGGGCCTGATCGATCTGCTCTACCAGTTCTGGGTCCATACCGAGCAGGTGCGGCGCCTGGGCTGGTTCGACCGCTGGTTCTGCGCGCCCAGCAACCACCGCGTGCACCACGCCGTCAATGACTGCTACCTGGACAGGAACTACGGCGGCATCCTCATCGTCTGGGACCGCATGTTCGGCACCTTCAAGCCCGAGGACGACAGCGAGCCCTGCGTCTACGGCACGCGCGGCCTGCTGCAAAGCTGGGACCCGCTGTGGGCCAACGCCGTGGTGTACCGGCAACTCATCCATGACAGCTGGCATGCGCGGCGCTGGGGCGACAAGCTGCGCGTCTGGCTCAAGCCGCCCGGATGGCGCCCCGCCGATGTGGCCGAGCGCTTTCCCAGGCCGGCCTTCGACCTGGACGCGCACCGCGTGCTCTACGCACCCGACATGCAGCGCAGCCTGCGCTGGTTTGCGGGCCTGCAGTTCGTGGCGCTGATCGCAGGGGTGTCGCTGTTCCTGTGGCATGCCGACCAGTCCTCGACGGCGCGCAATGCGCTGTGGTTTGGCGTGCTGCTGGCCTGCCAGTGGGCACTGGGCGCGGCCATGCAGGGGCGCATCAGCCTGTGGGTGGCCCTGGCCATCGAGGCCGGCGCGCTGGCCACCGCCACCAGCGTGCTGGACATGCTGCACTGGCACTGGCTGTTCAAGCCGCTGGCCATGGTCTTTGCGCTGATCGCTGTCATGCAGCTGTGGCGCGGCAGCGCGGCGTTCTCGGCGCTGGCGAAACCCGCGCGCGGCGCCTGCTGGCTGGCCGCGGCGCTGGCGGCCTCGATGGCGGGCGACGTGTTCCTGATGCTGCCCGATCTGTTCATCCCGGGCCTGGCCAGCTTTCTGCTCGCCCACCTGGCCTATATCGTGCTGTTGCGCCAGGATGCGCCCTGGTTTGCGCACCGGCCCTCGCTGGCCGCCACGCTGGCCCTGGGCGTTGCCATGTATGCCGTGCTCTGGCAGGGCGGGCTGCCCGCCGCGCTGCGCCTGCCCGTGGCCGCCTATGTGCTGGTCATTGCGCTGATGGCGGCGCAGGCCCTGGGCCGCGCCAGGCACCTGGGCGGCCAGCCCGCCTGGACCGTGGCCATCGGCGCCTGCTTCTTCATGGTCAGCGACTCGCTGCTGGCCATCAACCGCTTCGTGCAGCCTTTCGACGGGGCGCAAGCGGCCGTGCTGTCCACCTACTACGCGGCGCAGTTGCTGATCGTGCAGGGCTGGCTGGCCCGTGGCGCATCGACATCAGGGTTGACCCGAGGCAGCTCGCAAGGCACAATGGCGGGATCGCATTTTCAGGAGTCCTTCCGTGGACAGTGCCAGTTCAACCAGTGACAAACAGCGCGCCGCAATGGCTACGCTGCTGGCTGACTGACCGACTCCTGTGAAGGGAGCGGCCATGTCGGCCGGCTTCCTTCCATTGCTGCGTTTCCCCTTGGATCTTCGCGCCCGCCCGGCGATGCAGTGGCATCTGGCTTGCATCAGGCATGCCGCCCCTGCACCTGAGATTCCAGTTGCTGTGGTTCACTGACCGCGTGTCCGTGCCTGCCCCGTTGCAGCGCGCGGCCCACGCTGCTTGACGGCCCTGCCCGCGGCAGTCTTCCTGGTTCGCCAAGGAGAAAGCCATGTCCACACCGTTCGCTCGCCCCGCAATGCAACGCCTGCAGCCTGCCACTGCCGCGCCCTGCCCCGGCGCCACCGGCACGCGCGTGGCTGCCTCCCAGGCAGCAATGCAGGCCAAGGCACAGGCACAGGCACAGATGCAGGCCCAGGCCCCATCGGCCATGGAGCACGCCATGCACCTGGACCTGCAGACCCACTGGCCCACGCACCGCATCCGCAGCTTTCTGAGCCTGCAGCCGCGCTGAGCGCGCGCCGCAGCCTTGTCCGCCCCATCGTCAGAAAGGAGTTCCCCCATGGACCCCGATCCGAGTCGATCTTGCCCTGACCCCTCCGATACGGTCCGGCCGCACATGCCTGCGGCCCTTCCGCCCCTTCCCAAGGCCCCGGCCGGGAGACCCGTGCACGTCCATTGACGGATAGGTGCCGGGCTTCTTTCGGCCGCAACGAAAGAAGCCCGCCATGCAACACGTCATCACCGCACTGCGGACCATGCCCGCAGCCACGCCCGCAACAGCACCCGTCTCCACACGCGCCAGCCGCACCTCCCACACCACCCGCGCCAGCACCTTGCAGCTGGCCCTGCAAGCCGCCATTGCGGCACGCCACACTGGGCAACTGCACACCCTGCTGCAGCAACACGGCCCCGATCTCTTCGCCCATTCCCTCGTGGCGCTCACGCAGCGCCAGCAGGCCGACGTCCTGTCCCTGCTGGCGGCGCAGGAGCGCGCCGAGGTCTACCGCCACCTGCCTGCCCATGCGCGGCGCCAATGGCTGCAGTCGGCCACCGTGGCCCGCCCGCCGCTGCGCCGCCGCCTGCTGTGCGCCTGCCAGCGCAACTGGCACTGGCTGCGCGCCACCCTTCGTTCGAGCCAGGCCTGAGCCGCCAGGGAGGTCACCATGAAAAGCCTCAAGCACCTGTTCCAGGCGTTTCTGCGCAGCCGCCACGCCCTGGGGCTGTTCCGGCGCAATGCCCTGCCCTCGGGCACGGCCGTGCACCACTCGCGCTCGGTATCGCCGACCCTCACGCGCGAGCTGCTGCGCGCCTCGCGCGATGACATTGCCGC
The DNA here is from genome assembly GCF_050907895.1 of Delftia sp. 11MD. Taxonomy (NCBI): domain Bacteria; kingdom Pseudomonadati; phylum Pseudomonadota; class Betaproteobacteria; order Burkholderiales; family Comamonadaceae; genus Delftia; species Delftia sp. 11MD. Next base: position 5,867,158 of record NZ_CP194333.1, read on the forward strand.
CGTGCTGGCGCGCACCGGCTCCAGCGAGGACGGCCTGACCCGCGAGCAGGCCCGCGCCGCGCTCACGCGTCTGGGCCCCAACGAGGTCGAGCACGAAAAGCCGCTGCCCGGCTGGCTGCACCTGTGGTACTGCTACCGCAATCCCTTCAACCTGCTGCTGACGCTGCTGGCCGTGGTCTCCTACGCCACGGAGGACATGAAGGCCACGGTCGTCATCGCCTCCATGGTGCTGCTGTCCACGCTGCTGCGCTTTGTGCAGGAAGGCCGCTCCAACCGCGCCGCCGCGCGGCTCAAGGCCATGGTCAGCAGCACGGCCACGGTGCTGCGCCGCAATGGCGGCCCACCGGCCCCTGCAGATGCCGACTCCGCAGACGCCCCGCACAGCGGCTTCGGCCAGCAGGCGCGCCGCTACGAGGTGCCGCTGCGCGAGGTCGTGCCCGGCGATTTCGTGGTGCTGTCGGCCGGGGACATGATTCCTGCCGACTGCCGCGTGCTCAGCGCCAAGGACCTGTTCGTGAGCCAGTCCGCCATGACCGGCGAATCCCTGCCCGTGGAAAAGCGCGCCGACGCCAGTGCATCGAATGGCACCGGCGTGCTGGACGCCAGCAACCTGCTGTTCATGGGCACCAACGTGGTCTCGGGCACGGCGCTGGCCGTGGTGCTGGCCACGGGCAACCGCAGCTATTTCGGCACCATTGCCACGCGGGTGACCTCCAACGACCGCGCGCCCACGGCCTTCGAGACCGGGGTCAACAGCGTCAGCTGGCTGCTGATCCGCTTCGCGGCCGTGATGGTGCCCGTGGTGCTGTTCATCAACGGCTACACCAAGGGCGACTGGGCCGAGGCCTTCCTGTTCGCGCTGTCCGTGGCCGTGGGCCTGACGCCCGAGATGCTGCCCATGATCGTGACCTCCACTCTGGCCAAGGGTGCCGTGGTGCTGTCGCGCCGCAAGGTCGTGGTCAAGCGGCTGGACGCCATCCAGAACTTCGGCGCCATGGACGTGCTGTGCACCGACAAGACCGGCACGCTGACCCAGGACCGCATCGTGCTGGAGCGGCACACCGACGCCTTCGGCCAGCCCTGCGACGAGACGCTGCGCTTCGCCTACCTCAACAGCCACTACCAGACGGGCCTGAAGAACCTGCTCGACCATGCCGTGCTGGAACACGTGGAGCTGCACACCCAGATGCGCGTGGCCGAGGACTACCGCAAGGTCGATGAGATCCCCTTCGACTTCGAGCGCCGCCGCATGTCCGTGGTGGTGGCCGAGCGCGGCCACCACCACGAGCTGATCTGCAAGGGCGCGGTCGAGGAAATCCTGGGCGCCTGCACCCGGCTGCGCGAGGGCGACGGCACGCGCCCGCTGGACGAGGGGCAGCTGGCCCGCGTGCGCCGCGTGACGCGCGAACTCAACCGCGATGGCCTGCGCGTGGTCGCCGTGGCCATGAAGGAAGTGCCGCCGCACAAGAGCGACTACGGCGTGGCCGACGAGTCGGAGCTGACCCTGATCGGCTACATCGCCTTCCTGGACCCACCGAAGGAAACCACGGCCGAGGCGCTGGCCGCCCTGGCCGCGCACGGCGTGGCCGTCAAGCTGCTGACCGGCGACAACGAACTGGTGGCCGCCAAGGTCTGCCGCGATGTGGGGCTGCCCGCAGACCACATCGTCCTGGGCACGCAGATCGAGCACATGAACGACGAGATGCTGCGCCAGACGGTGGAGCGGCACCAGTTGTTCGCCCGGCTCACGCCGCTGCACAAGGAGCGCATCGTGCATGCGCTGCGCGCCAACGGCCACATCACCGGCTTCATGGGCGACGGCATCAACGACGCCCCGGCCCTGCGCGCGGCCGACATCGGCATCAGCGTGGACAGCGCCGTGGACATCGCCAAGGAAGCGGCCGACATCATCCTGCTGGAAAAAAGCCTGATGGTGCTGGAGCAGGGCGTGATCGAGGGCCGGCGCACCTTCAGCAACATGCTGAAGTACATCCGCATGACGGCCAGCTCCAACTTCGGCAACGTGTTCTCGGTGATGGTGGCCTCGGCCTTCATCCCCTTCCTGCCCATGCTGCCGCTGCACCTGCTGGTGCAGAACCTGCTGTACGACCTCTCGCAGATCGCCATCCCCTTCGACAACGTGGACGACGAACTGGTGCGCCAGCCGCTGCGCTGGAACCCGGCCGACCTGGGCCGCTTCATGGTGTTCTTCGGGCCCATCAGCTCGCTGTTCGACATCCTGACCTTCGCGCTGATGTGGTTCGTCTTCGCCGCCAACACGCCCGGACAGCAGACGCTGTTCCAGTCGGGCTGGTTCGTCATCGGGCTGCTCACGCAGACGCTGATCGTGCACATGATCCGCACGCCCAGGATCCCCTTCCTGCAAAGCCGCCCGTCCTGGCCGCTGCTGCTGGCCACGGCGGCCGTGATGGCGGCCGGCATCTTCCTGCCGATGGGGCCCCTGGCCGGCTACTTCAAGCTGCAGGCGCTGCCGGCGGCCTACTTCCCGTGGATGATTGCCATATTGCTGGGCTACGCTTGCCTGGCCACGCTGCTCAAGCGCGTCTACATCCGCCGCTACGGCTGGCAGTGACGCACCCTTCAGCGCCTCTTTCAACGCCCCTTCAACCCATTCACCAGGAAAGCCCGGAACCCCATGCAGGCCCTGCAGAACCTCAACCCCGGCGCCATGCTGGACACCTTCGTCAGCCTGACCACGGCCTTCGTGTTCGGCGCCCTCATCGGCCTGGAGCGCCAGGTGCGCCAGCGCACGGCGGGGCTGCGCACCAACACCCTGGTCGCCGTGGGCGCGGCCGTCTTCGTGGATCTGGCCGTGCGCCTGGGCGGGGCCGAGGGCGCCACGCGCGTGGTGGCCTACGTGGTCTCGGGCGTGGGCTTCCTGGGTGCGGGCGCCATCATGAAGGAAGGGGCCAACATCACCGGGCTGAACACGGCGGCCACGCTGTGGGGCTCGGCCGCCGTGGGCGCCTGCGCGGGCGCCAGCCTGGTGGCCGAGGCCGGCCTGGCCACGCTGTTCGTGCTGGCCAGCAACACCTTGCTGCGCCCCGTGGTCAACCGCATCAACCGCCGCCCGGTGGATGACGAATCCACGGAGTCGACCTACTACGTCTACGCCATCTGCCACCGCGGCGCCCAGGGCGATGTGCGCGAGCAGATGCTGGAGCTGCTGGAGAACGCCAGCTACCCCGTGCGAGGCGTGGAAACCCATGCCTTCGGCCCGCAGGACACCGAGATCGAGGCCATGCTCTACGCCACCTCGGTGGACTCCGACGAGCTGGACCGCGTGATCGCCGCCATCGAGGCCCTGCCCGGCGTGCTGCAGGCCTTCTGGAACGCCGGCACGGAGGAGTGAGCCTGCGTCAGCTGGCGTCGTCGCCCGGCACGGGAAGGCCCAGGTGGCGGTACGCCGCCTGGGTCGCCATGCGCCCGCGCGGCGTGCGCTGCAAAAAGCCCTGCTGGATCAGGTAGGGCTCGATCACATCCTCGATGGTGCCCGCCTCCTCGCCGATGCTGGCCGCGATGTTGTCCAGGCCCACGGGGCCGCCGTCGAAGCGGTGCACCACGGCCTCCAGCAACTTGCGGTCCATGATGTCGAAGCCCTGGGGATCGACATCGAGCATGGCCAGCGCGCGGTCGGCCAGCTCGCGCGTGATGCTGCCGTCGCCGCGCACATCGGCATAGTCGCGCACGCGGCGCAGCAGGCGGTTGGCAATGCGCGGCGTGCCGCGCGAGCGGCGCGCGATCTCGAAGGCGCCCTCGTCATCGATGGGCGCGTTCAACAGGCCTGCACTGCGCCGCACGATGCGCGCCAGCTCCTCGGCCGTATAGAACTCCAGCCGCGCCACGATGCCGAAGCGGTCGCGCAGCGGGTTGGTCAGCATGCCCGCGCGCGTGGTCGCGCCCACCAGCGTGAACGGCTGCAGGTCCAGCTTGATGGAGCGCGCCGCCGGCCCCTCGCCGATCATGATGTCGATCTGGTAGTCCTCCAGCGCCGGGTAGAGGATTTCCTCGACCACGGGCGACAGGCGGTGGATCTCGTCGATGAACAGCACATCGTTGGCTTCGAGGTTGGTCAGCAGCGCCGCCAGGTCCTTGGGCTTTTCCAGCACGGGGCCGCTGGTCTGGCGCAGGTTCACGCCCAGCTCGGCCGCGATGATGTGCGACAGCGTGGTCTTGCCCAGGCCCGGCGGGCCGAACAGCAGCACATGGTCCAGCGCCTCGCTGCGCTTTCGGGCCGCGCCGATGAAGATCTCCAGCTGCTCGCGCGCCTTGGCCTGGCCCACGTACTCCTGCAGCAGCTTGGGGCGCAGGGCGCGCTCCATGGCCTCTTCCCCGCGCGAGACCGGCGCTGCCGAAATCATGCGCGGCTTTTCCGGTGCCTTGTCGGGCGCGAAACCGCCCTGCGGAAAGCCGCCCTGCCCGAAATCGTCGGTATGGATGCTCATGCGCCGCTCACTTGGCCAGCGCCTTCAGCGCCAGCTTGATGCCTTCGGTCACACCCACGTCGGGCGGCAGCTTCTTGAGCGCGGCGGCCGCATCCTTGTCGGAATAGCCCAGCGCCATCAGCGCCTGCACGATGTCGTTCTGGTCGTTGTTCACGAACAGCGACTGCGCGCCCGTATCGGCGCCGATCTTGCCCTTGAGCTCCAGCAGCAGGCGCTCGGCCGTCTTCTTGCCGATGCCCGGCACCTTGACCAGGCGGCCCACCTCCTGCAGCGTCACGGCCTGGGCCAGGTCCTCCACGCTCATGCCGCTGAGCACCGACAGCGCCATGCGCGGGCCGATGCCGGTGATCTTGATCAGCTCGCGGAACGCCTGGCGCTCGCTGTGCGTGCCAAAGCCGTACAGAAGCTGCGCATCCTCGCGCACCACGAAGTGCGTCAGCAGGCTGACCCTGGCCCCGCTGGCCGGCAGGTTGTAGAAGGTGCTCATGGGCACCTGCACCTCGTAGCCCACGCCGCCGCAGTCCACCAGCACCTCGGGCGGGTTTTTTTCCAGCAGCGTTCCTGTCAATTTGCCTATCATTGGTGTCCTTTGCCGCCCCAGGGGCGGCTTTTCATGCCCGTCCGCAACCGAACGCCGGCCCATTCACAGGGTATGGCACCACGCCCTCGCGCTGGCCGCCGCCCGGAATCTCTGGAATTATCCGCGTGATCCTGCGCCACACCTTCACACCCCACGACAACAACCGGTTGAGCCATCTGTGCGGCCCGGCCGACGCGCACCTGCGCACCATCGAGATCGCCCTGGGCGTCAAGATCGCCCACCGCCACGAGCAATTCAAGATCGACGGCCCCAAGGCCAAGGCCAACGACGCACTGGAGCTGCTGCAGGCCCTCTACGAGATGGCCGACGACCCCATCCTGGACGATTCGCTGCAGCTCATGCTGGCCGGCGACACCGAACTCATCGAGCAGCCCCTGGACGCCATCCAGCTGTCCACGCGCCGCCCCGACCTGCGCGCGCGCACGGCCAACCAGTCGGCCTACCTGGAGAACATCGCCCGCCACGACATCACCTTCGGCATCGGCCCGGCCGGCACCGGCAAGACCTACCTAGCCGTGGCCTGCGCCGTGGACGCGCTGGAGCGCAGCGCCGTGCAGCGCATCGTGCTCACGCGCCCGGCCGTGGAAGCGGGCGAGCGCCTGGGCTTCCTGCCCGGCGACCTCACGCAGAAGGTCGACCCCTACCTGCGCCCGCTGTACGACGCGCTCTACGACCTCATGGGCTACGAGAAGGTGCAAAAGGCCTTCGAGCGCAATGTGCTGGAGATCGCGCCGCTGGCCTTCATGCGCGGGCGCACGCTGAACAACGCCTTCGTCATCCTGGACGAGGCGCAGAACACCACGCCCGAGCAGATGAAGATGTTCCTCACGCGCATCGGCTTCGGCGCCCGCGCCGTGGTCACGGGCGACGTCAGCCAGATCGACCTGCCCAAGGGTGCCCTGAGCGGCCTGATCGATGCCGAGCGCGTCTTGAAGCGCGTCAAGGGCATCGCCATCAACCACTTCACCAGCGCCGACGTGGTGCGCCACCCGCTGGTGGCCCGCATCGTGGACGCCTACGACGCACGCGGCCAGGCCCCGGCACGCCGTGCCGCACCGCGCCTTGCAGCGCCTTGATCCCGACAGCCACAGCAGACGCCCGCCCACGGGCGCTCCAAAGCACAAGCTCACGCCCACGCACTTCCCCATGTCCCTGAACCAACTGCAACTGTCCCTGCAATTCGCGCGCTTTGCCGAGGCGCCCGCCCACCGCGCCGTGCTGTCCCGCAGCAAGGTCACGCGCTGGATACGCCACGCCCTGGCCGTCGATGCCGAAATCACCGTGCGCATCGTCGATGCCGAGGAAGGCCAGCAGCTCAACCGCGAGTACCGACAAAAGGACTACGCCACCAACGTCCTGACCTTCGACTACCAGCAGGAGCCCACCGCCATGGCCGACCTGGTGCTGTGCGCCCCCGTGGTCGAGCGCGAGGCGCGCGAGCAGAACAAGACGCTGGAGGAGCACTACGCCCACCTGCTGGTGCACGGCACGCTGCATGCCCAGGGCTGGGACCATGAAACCAGCGAGCAGGACGCCGAGGAAATGGAAGCCTACGAGACCGAGATCATGGTCGAGCTGGGCTTTGCCGACCCCTACGCCAAGTAGGCGGCACCAGGCCCCGCGCGGGCCTCAGCGCGCCGTATCGATGACGACCCGGCCGCGCACCTGGCCGGCAAGCAGCCGGGGCGCCAGCGCAACCGCATCGGCCAGGCCCGCCTCTTCGGTATTGCGCTCCAGCACCTCGCGCGGCAGCTCGGCAGCCAGCCGCGCCCAGGCCTGCTCGCGCCGCGCCTGCGGCGCATAGACGCTGTCGATGCCCAGCAGCGACACGCCGCGCAGAATGAACGGTGCCACGGAAGCCGGCAGGTCCAGCCCCTGGGCCAGTCCGCAGGCCGCCACGCAGCCGCCGTAGCGCAGACTGGCGCACACATTGGCCAGCGTATGGCTGCCCACGCTGTCCACGGCCGCCGCCCAGACCTCCTTTTGCAGCGGCTTGCCGGGCGCATCCAGGCTGCTGCGCTCCACGATCCGCGCCGCGCCCAGCGCCTTCAGGTGCTCGGCCTGTTCGGGCCGCCCGGTGCCGGCGTGCACCTCGAAACCCAGGCGCGACAGCAGGGCCACGGCAATGCTGCCCACGCCGCCATTGGCCCCCGTCACCAGCACCGGGCCGCTGGAAGGCGTGATGCCATGCGCCTGCAGCGCCATCACGCACAGCATGGCCGTATAGCCGGCCGTGCCTATGGCCATGGCATCCCGTGCGCTGAAGGCCTCGGGCCGGCGGATCAGCCAGTCGCCGTTCACCCGCGCCTGCTGGGCGAGCCCGCCCCAGTGGGTCTCGCCCACGCCCCAGCCGTTGAGCAGCACGGCATCGCCGGGCTGGAAACGCGCGTCCTCGCTGTCCAGCACCGTGCCGGCCAGGTCGATGCCCGGCACCATGGGGAACTGGCGCACCACGGGCGAGCGCCCCGTGATGGCCAGTGCATCCTTGTAGTTGAGCGTGGAATGCGAGACGGCCACGCGCACCGCGCCGGCGGGCAGGCTGGCTTCGTCCAGCTCCACACACTCGGCACGGGTTTCACGCGGTACGGGTTGGGTCAGCAGCAAGGCTTTGAACATGGGGTCTCCAGCAAGGCAGTGGCAAAGGAATCCAAAGGCAATCAGGACTGCGGCGCGCCCAGCACGCCGCTGCGGCACAGGCGGGCGATGGCCTCGTCCACCATCCTCAGCTCCCGCAGCAGCGCAAGGTTGCCATCGCCCAGGACGGGGGCCGGCGCACCCGGCAGGGGCGCGGCATCCATCCACCGGAACCCCAGTCCCGGAGTGTCCACCGCAGCGCCGCCGGCGCCATAGCTCACAGGTGACACGGTGCCGGCGGCGCGGGCCTCGCCCAGGAATTCACCCAGGCGCCGCACCCTGGCGGCAGGCACGCCCACGGCGTTGAGCCGGGCTTCCATGTCCCGTGCGTTGCGTGCGGCGAAGGCCTCGGCCAGACATGCCTGCAGTCGCTGCAGCGCGGACGCATCGCGCGCGGCGACAAAGCCGCCCTCGGGCGCATTGAAGGCATCGAGGTCCAGCACGCTGGCGAGCCTGCGAAACTGCTGCGGCGTGTTGGCGGCCGTGGACAGCCAGCCGTCGGCGCACCGGTAGGTGTCGGCCGCCGGGCTCCCCGTATAGCCCCGGTTGCCCACGCGCAGCTCCATGCTGCGCCGCATGATGGAAGAGGTGTTCCGCCGCGAAGGCGTGATCGCGCCCACGCCCGTCATTGAATCCACCAGCCCCTTCACCAACCTGCAACTGGTCCGGGCCGGCCTGGGGCTCAGCGCCGTGCCCGACTCCACGCTGCAGGCCTCGCCCCGGTCGCTGGGGGTGCGCAGGGTGCATGTCACACCCGCCATCTCCATGGGCCCCGTGGCGCTGATCTACCGCAGCGCCGTCGCCAACCCGCGCGTTGCCCTGCTGCGCGCCACGCTGGGCCTGCCCGGCCCGGCGGTGGAGCCGCCCTAGTCGCCAGGTGGCCACCACGCCGGCGCGATCCTGTCCTTTTGCGCAAAGCAGCCCTGACCCAGCCGCCATGCCGGTGCGACAGCCCGGCCGATGGTCCGGCACTAAGATCGGCCTCGACCTATAACACCGGCCTGGCCGCGCAAGGCCACGGCGGCCTGCCGATGCCCGGCTCCAGGAGGAGACAACACCCATGTGGGACATCGCACTACTCATGAGCGCCGCCTTCGTGGCCGGCGCGCTCAATGCCGTTGCCGGAGGCGGCAGCTTCCTCACCCTGCCCGCCCTGGTCTTCACCGGCGTGCCGCCCGTGGCCGCCAACGCCACCGGCACCGTCGCCCTGCTGCCCGGCTACATGGCCGGTGCCTGGGGCTTTCGCCAGGACATGGAGCCGCCGCCCGGCCTGGGCATGCGCGGCGTCATCCTGCTGTCGCTCATCGGCGGCTCGCTGGGCGCGGCCCTGCTGCTGGTCACGCCAGACCACCTGTTCCGCAAGGTCGTCCCCTGGCTGCTGCTGGCCGCCACCGCCATGTTCGCCTTCGCGCCCCAGCTCAGGCGCATGGCATCACGCGGCAGCGCCGAGCATGCCGCCCATGCATCGCCCCTGAAGGCCGGCGCCGGCATGCTGGCCGTGGCCATCTACGGCGGCTACTTCAACGGCGGCCTGGGCATCCTGCTGCTGGCCCTGTTCGGCCTGCTGGGCCAGACCAGGCTGCATGCCATGAACGGCATGAAGAACCTGGTCTCCGCCCTGCTCACGGCCATTGCCGTCGCCATCTATGCGGCCGGCGGCGTCGTGCAGTGGGAGCAGGCCCTGGTCATGATGATCGCCGCCACCGCAGGCGGCTACGGCGGCGCCCGCCTGGCGCGCCGCATCCCGCCCGAATGGCTGCGCGCGGGCATCGTGCTGACGGGGCTGGTGATGGCGGGGGTGTTTTTCTGGAGGCAGTGAGGCCTGAAAGCTACTTCTTCGACGCCGCACTCTGCGCTGACTTCGATACGCGCTTGCCTGTGGATTTTTCCGGCGTCGCCGCATCCGTGTCTGGCTGAGGGCCGCGCTGTGGCAGGGCCAGGGCTTGCGCAAGCGATTGCAACCGCTCTTCGATACGCTTCACGGTTTCCAGCGTTTCGTCACCGACGCGGGTATTCAGATTCATTTGCGAACTACCGCTGTCCATGCCCGAAACGCGCGGCGCCGCAAAGGTCTGCTGTAGCCGAGACACGACCTCGGCAGTCATTGAGCGCCGGTTCTCTTCAGAAGCGGCATCCAGCAGATCCTTCAACTCCTGAGGGATACGCATGTAGATGGTTGGGTCGTCGCGTGCCATCCGCGCACTTTGCCATGGAACACGCTTGCCATTTTCTATGCACAATGCATAGAATATTGAGTGCATAGATCGTGCATAGAAAGCCCGAGTCATTGAAGCGACGACAAAGGAATCGATATGGCTGCGTCACGACACCCAACGAACAAGCCCTGCACGATGGACACCGCTGCCTGGCCCACCATGCAGCAAATGATCGCCCTGTCCATTGCCCGCGCAGAGATGGGGCTGGTTGCCCTGATCGAAACACGCTGTGCCGACAGGGACTGGCATGACGCGGATGTAGAGGTGGACCTGGCCGCAGACCTGGCGCTGAATCACATCCGGCAAATTCGGCACAAGGTATTCGAGGACGCCAGCGAATTCGACAACGAGTGGTATCTCGCCCGCGCAGCCATCGCCCTGGCAGCCCAGGCCTTCAACCGGCCACAGAGCCTCTACGCCCGGCGCCTCAAACTGCTCTTGCAACTGTTTGATGAAGCACCGTCCTTTGTGGAATACGCGGAGCATGGCCCGGAAGGTTGAATGCAGAGGCTTCTCTGTCGCCTCCAAGTCAGCAGCCTTTCTGAGCTGCCTAAGCGGCAACGAACCTGAGCGCCCCCCCCCGCGCCGGGCGGCTCCGTTTTCTGAGTTGCCTACGCGGCAGCGAACCCTGTGCGGTGGAAACGGATCTGGCCCGAGATTTTCTAAGCTGCCTACGCGGCAGCGAACTCTTTGGCCACATGATTTGCGAGCTTGGCCAGTTTCTGAGCTGCCTACGCGGCAGCGAACGACGCAACCGGCGCCAAAGCAGACTTTGGACATTTCTGAGCTGCCTACGCGGCAGCGAACCCGTGGCGGGTATCGATCCGAGCCCCCGGCGGTTTCTGAGCTGCCTATGCGGCAGCGAACGTTCCACGGCTACGAGCCGGGGGAGGGGGTCATTTCTGAGCTGCCTATGCGGCAGCGAACTGCCAGTTCATGGTGTGTCCTCAGATTGCATCTTTCTGAGCTGCCTATGCGGAAGCGAACCCGGTCTGGTTGTTGCCCATCAACTGGTTCCATTTCTGAGCTGCCTATGCGGCAGCGAACTGGATCAGCAATACAGAGGTCCAGTGCCTCAATTTCTGAGCTGCCTATGCGGCAGCGAACGCAACTACCGACCGCGACCTGGCGATCAAGCATTTCTGAGCTGCCTATGCGGCAGCGAACTGCCGGGGGAAAGCCTGCGCCTGCTCCCCGTATTTCTGAGCTGCCTACGCGGCAGCGAACTCGGCGGCGGCTTGGGCGCGCGTGATGTCGATTTTCTGAGCTGCCTACGCGGCAGCGAACCCTGAGTCATCTCCAGCAGACGGACAGGATCGTTTCTGAGCTGCCTACGCGGCAGCGAACGCGTCACGGGCGCTGTGGCCCTGCTGACGGGTTTTCTGAGCTGCCTACGCGGCAGCGAACGTCTGCATGTCAGCTCTCCTTGTGCCCAGTGGTTTCTGAGCTGCCTACGCGACAGCGAACCTGGGCTACGCGGGCCACCCGGACGCCATCATTTTCTGAGCTGCCTACGCGGCAGCGAACAGCGCAGAGGCTATGGCGGAAGACCTCATCGATTTCTGAGCTGCCTACGCGGCAGCGAACCTGTTCAGCGGGCCGATGGTCCGCGCCCTGCTTTTCTGAGCTGCCTACGCGGCAGCGAACTTTTCGAGGAAGGCGCCGGCCCAATCCTCCAGTTTCTGAGCTGCCTACGCGGCAGCGAACAGTGGCCGCAGGGCAGGCCTTCGCCGGGCTTCTTTCTGAGCTGCCTACGCGGCAGCGAACCATGCCGTGGTCTGGAACGGCCCGCAATCCATTTTCTGAGCTGCCTACGCGGCAGCGAACGTTCGGCGGGTTGGAGCACTGTGACCGCGCATTTTCTGAGCTGCCTACGCGGCAGCGAACGCCACGGGGCGCGAGATCATTTCGTAGGCCATTTTCTGAGCTGCCTACGCGGCAGCGAACGAAGAGAAGGACGAGGAAATGGGCAAGCTCAATTTCTGAGCTGCCTACGCGGCAGCGAACCCAGTCCCTAAACTCGAACCACATCTTTCTGATTTCTGAGCTGCCTACGCGGCAGCGAACATCGTGGCTGGTCAGCCAGCATGGGGGCCAAGTTTTCTGAGCTGCCTACGCGGCAGCGAACGCCACGGGCTCGATCACGCTGCAGTTCGGCGTTTTCTGAGCTGCCTACGCGGCAGCGAACCTATTGATGCCGCGAACAAGGGCTTCCTTGACTTTCTGAGCTGCCTACGCGGCAGCGAACAGTCTCTCGACACCGCAGCGCGCGCCTCGTCTTTTCTGAGCTGCCTACGCGGCAGCGAACGCGATCCCGCAGCGCTGGATGCTGCGCTTCAATTTCTGAGCTGCCTACGCGGTAGCGAACTGGCCGATTACCGGCTCGGCGATGAGCGTCACTTTCTGAGCTGCCTACGCGGCAGCGAACGGTGGACCAGCACGACCCAGATGCCCTGCGTTTTTCTGAGCTGCCTACGCGGCAGCGAACACTTCTTCCAAGCTGAACCACTTCGCCTCTATTTTCTGAGCTGCCTATGCGGCAGCGAACTCGCCTGGCTACCGTCAGCCGATCTCCCCCAATTTCTGAGCTGCCTATGCGGCAGCGAACTCAGTCGAGATCAGGAGTCAGCGATTGCGCTCTTTCTGAGCTGCCTATGCGGCAGCGAACATTCCCGCGACGACGTTCGATGAACCCAACTGTTTCTGAGCTGCCTATGCGGCAGCGAACCTGGAGGCACGGCAGGGTGAAGGCTTCCCGAATTTCTGAGCTGCCTATGCGGCAGCGAACCGCGATTACCACTTCGAGCGCGTGCCCGACCCTTTCTGAGCTGCCTATGCGGCAGCGAACGTGTTGTGGGTAGCGTTCCCCTACACGCCCGATTTCTGAGCTGCCTATGCGGCAGCGAACACGCAGAGGGCCGCATCGGCCACACCTACGCTTTTCTGAGCTGCCTATGCGGCAGCGAACACTGCGACGCCTAAGAACGTCTACGAGACTCATTTCTGAGCTGCCTATGCGGCAGCGAACTTTCCTGTGCGCGCTCAAGTGCTGCAGCCTCGTTTCTGAGCTGCCTATGCGGCAGCGAACACAAGCCCGCCAGGCCCCAGGGGTCGCCGTCATTTCTGAGCTGCCTATGCGGCAGCGAACGGTGGGATGCCGAGGTGTTCCCGCGCGGCACTTTTCTGAGCTGTCTATGCGGCAGCGAACGGATGGCTGCGGGGTGATCATCTAGACCTCCTTTTCTGAGCTGCCTATGCGGCAGCGAACTGCAGCGCCTTGCGCAGATCGGTGTCGGCCGGTTTCTGAGCTGCCTATGCGGCAGCGAACGATCCGCGCGACGGCAAGGTTTGGATCCCCATTTTCTGAGCTGCCTATGCGGCAGCGAACGCGGGCAGACTGCCGTGAGCAACTTTTTGCGCTTTCTGAGCTGCCTATGCGGCAGCGAACGAGGCGTGGGGTTTCGAACACGCCAGGTTGCTTTTCTGAGCTGCCTATGCGGCAGCGAACTTTTGCGATTACGCCGCGTTCGATCTGGTTTTTTTCTGAGCTGCCTATGCGGCAGCGAACACGCTGTTGCCACACATGCGGACCTGGGCGGTTTTCTGAGCTGCCTATGCGGCAGCGAACGGCCCTCCGTTCGCGCCTGAGTTCGTGGAAGATTTCTGAGCTGCCTATGCGGCAGCGAACGACGTCATGGCGGGCCGGTTTGAAGCCGCCGTTTTCTGAGCTGCCTATGCGGCAGCGAACTCGCGTGAGGGTGGTGGGGATGAGTTGCAGCATTTCTGAGCTGCCTATGCGGCAGCGAACTCGCGCAGCCAGTCGTCGATGGCGCTGCAGATTTTCTGAGCTGCCTATGCGGCAGCGAACACTGGCTGGAGGAACACGCGCTGAATCCCGAATTTCTGAGCTGCCTATGCGGCAGCGAACCAGGTTGGCCCCGTCCAGGTTGGCCCCGCGCATTTCTGAGCTGCCTATGCGGCAGCGAACGGCGCCTCGATCTCGCGGTCGCCTACCGTGATTTTCTGAGCTGCCTATGCGGCAGCGAACGGCCGGGTGCGCGGGGTTCGTGCCGGACCACTTTTCTGAGCTGCCTATGCGGCAGCGAACGAGCCATCCGCATTCCTGCATGCGGCGCAGCTTTTCTGAGCTGCCTATGCGGCAGCGAACGCGCGGCAAAGAAACAGCGGCGCCCTGTGCTTTTTCTGAGCTGCCTATGCGGCAGCGAACTTTCAGCTTTGCAATCTCTTCCTGCTGCTGCATTTCTGAGCTGCCTATGCGGCAGCGAACGCACGGCCGGGGCTGCAGGCGCTTCCTGCGCTTTTCTGAGCTGCCTATGCGGCAGCGAACGCGATGACGGTCTTGATGGCGAGGTCTTCACATTTCTGAGCTGCCTATGCGGCAGCGAACGCCCGCGCGCCAGATCCGCTTTCCTGCCTGATTTTCTGAGCTGCCTATGCGGCAGCGAACGCCAGCAGTACCGCCCGCCAGGCGGCGCAGTTTTTCTGAGCTGCCTATGCGGCAGCGAACGAGGCTTCCTTGTGGATGCGCCAGAGCGCTTTTTTCTGAGCTGCCTATGCGGCAGCGAACATGCTGGTCGGCCGGGGCTGCAGGCGTTTCCAGTTTCTGAGCTGCCTATGCGGCAGCGAACGACCCGGCCCTGCTGTTCCGCGACGGCAAGCATTTCTGAGCTGCCTATGCGGCAGCGAACTAGAGCCCGCGAGCGCGGCGACAAGCGCGACATTTCTGAGCTGCCTATGCGGCAGCGAACCAGGACGACACCGGCTACAGCCGCGAGCTCGTTTTCTGAGCTGCCTATGCGGCAGCGAACTTGAGACCCGCATATCCGGCCCGCGCGGCGGCTTTTCTGAGCTGCCTATGCGGCAGCGAACTGGTTGAACCAGTGCGGGATGCGCTCGTAGATTTTCTGAGCTGCCTATGCGGCAGCGAACACCTCAACCGTGAGGAGGTTGAGTTCACGGGTCTTTCTGAGCTGCCTATGCGGCAGCGAACGCCGCAGCCGAGGTTCAGCTGCTGAGCAACTTTTTCTGAGCTGCCTATGCGGCAGCGAACAAGGGCTACCGGGTGGCGGTGGAATGGTGGAATTTCTGAGCTGCCTATGCGGCAGCGAACTATCCAAAAAATCAAAAGGGAAAAATACCCGTTTTCTGAGCTGCCTATGCGGCAGCGAACGCGTTGTGACCGCCATCGATCCACTTCGCATATTTCTGAGCTGCCTATGCGGCAGCGAACGCGCCGCCCATGCTGGAAGCAGAGTCGCTTTGTTTCTGAGCTGCCTATGCGGCAGCGAACGTCCAGTCCATCAACTGGCCAGATCTCGGCAATTTCTGAGCTGCCTATGCGGCAGCGAACCGAGAACCAACACTCGCGAGCCGGGCCCAGCTTTTCTGAGCTGCCTATGCGGCAGCGAACTAGGCAAAAAATTCCCTAATCCATTGATTTTGAAAGAGCTTTCACCTCCAGCTGGCGAACACCCCAAATTCCGGGGCATCCGCCAAGCTGTTGATTTACAAGGCAGTCTTCAGGCCGCCAGAAAAAGGGTCAGAACCAGGGAACAGCAGTTCCCAGGCTCAGCCCGTAGGTGTTGAAGCCTTCCTGGCCCGCCGTTCCCTGCACCGCTTTCTGCTCCACGAACAGGCAAAACGGCTGGCCGGTGCTGGCGCTGCGCAGTTGAACGTAGGGCAGGTCCGGGGTGCGCTCCACGCTGTCGGGGATGGCGGCCGCGGCCTGTTCAGCGGTTTCTCCCTTGCGCCGCATGCGGCGGCGGCGCAGGCGGTCGGGGCTGGTCTTGAATTGCCGGCGTTGCACCAGGTAGGGCACGGCGCCCTCTGGCACCAAAGCTGGCGGCGTGCAGTGCACGTGATCGCGCATGCCCTGCAGCCAGGGCTGTTCCATCAGACCGCGCAGCGCGGCTTCACTGCCATGCAGGCGCAGGATGGTGCCCAGAGTGCGTGGACGCAGGCTGTAGCCGGGAAAGCTGATGCCTATGTCAGCGCTGCCCAGTTGCACGAGCGCGCGGTGCAGCTTGGCGACCAGCGCGCCCAGCAGGTGGGCGTGGCTGAATTCCGGGTCAGGCAGCAGCGTGATGTCGATGTAGTGCGAGGTCATGGCCATCAGCTCGCATCGCCGAAGACGCCGCCACGGATCAGCACGGCCATCACGAAGTGCTGCTGCTCGACGGGCGGCACCTTGTCCTTGAGCAGCCAGTCGTCCAGCAGGGTGTAGAAGTCCTGCTTTTGCTTGGGCTGGCGCCAGGCCTTGCCCTGGGTAGTGACGGAGCCGTAGGGCTCGACCGCGATGGGTCCCAGGTCCTGCGCGCCGTCGTACCAGGTGTCGATGGTGCGCAGGGCGTTGCCGATTTTCTGGGAGTGGATGGCGGCGACCTCCTGGCCTTTTTCCCCGATCTGGTAGAGCGTCTTGCTCTTTTTGGTGCTGCCCTTGTCAAGGATCAGTTCCTGCGAGGGGAAGACTTCCTGGCCCGCGCCCAGGCGCACAAAGGCGGTGATCTGCAGCAGCACATGGGCATTGCCCTCAAGCCCCTGCGCGATCACGCTGCCCAACGCAGCCACTTTCTCGTCAGGCTGCTCCAGCGTGCGCAGGTTGTGGGCCAGCGCATCGAACGACCATGCCTGCCCGGCCTTGCCATCCTTGAGCTGCACCACCTGCACCTGCACGCTTTCCGCGCCCACGCGGTTGCGCCACAGAAAGCGTCCGTTCGCCAGGTTGGCCGCATAGCGGTTGGCCAGTTCGGCAAAGCCCTGGGCCGAGGCATAGGCCTGCACCGTTTGCGCGAGCCTGGCCTGGTATTCGGCGCTGTTGCAGGCAGACGGGGTGCCTGCGCCAGACAGCACGCGCAGCGTGAACTGCACCTTGAGCGTGTCGGCATCGGCGGGCAGGGCTGCCACGTCCACGGTCTGCAGGTTGGGGTTCTCGATGGCAGCGTCGAGCTTGGCCGGGTCCTGGTCCTTGGTCTTGAGGCGGTTGGAGATGGTGCCGCGCACGGATTTCTCGCGCAGCTTGACGGAGGGCCAGGAGGCGGAGGCCGCCCGGTCATCCCAGTTGCCTGCGTGGAAGACGGCGTCAGAGGGGTCGAGCTTGCGTTCGAAGGCGAGGACGGATGCGGTCTTGAGGGTGCTGGACATGGTGTTCAATCCTTTGGCAATACGGTGTGAAAGGCGGCGGTGCAAGGACGCGGGTCAGGTGTATGCATAGCTGTCGTCGTCTTCCTGCTCCTGGGCTGCGGCGTCGTCAGGGTCGGCCACGGCTGCGGGGTCTGGGACGTAGCCGCTGCGGCAGCGGTAAAGGCCCCGCTTTTCATCGGTGTGCGCATGCCACAGCAGTTGCTCCAGATGGGTGAGGCGGTGCGGGCTGATCCATTCGCCCAGCGAGTAGACCGACTCCACGAAGCGCAGCGGCGTGGTGGCATCGCGGGCGTTGAGCACTTCGCCTGCGGCATGTGATGGCGAGAGTGCCGCATAGCCCACGGGCACAGGCACGATCCAGCCGCTGCCGGGGCCGCGCCAGGGATCTGCCCATGGATGCTTGCCATCGGCAGGCGGGGGCTGGCCTTCGGCCGCTGCCACGGGCTCATGGTTGAAGCGCGATGCATGCAGCCAGGCGTCGAGCAGCGTGGTGTGCGCCGCTTTGTCGCGCAGCCTGTGCAGGCGGTCGGCCAGCAGGTCGTCACGCCCCACCAGGGCGAAGCCCGGCAGCCACTGGCGCCGCCATTCGCGGAACTGGCGGCTGCGCTCGGTGGCGTCTTCTGCCAGCACGGCCAGCCTGGGGCGCACGCGCCTGCCGGGTGCGGCACGTGATGGCAGCAGGCTGCCGCCGGCCACGCGCATTTGCGACAGGATTTGCCCGGCTTCATCGGCCCATTGCTGCATCGGCTCGGCAGCGCTTTGCACCAAGGTCGGGGCCGAGTTGGAGCCGGGGTCGCGTTTTTCCGAGACGGTGAAGACCAGGGAGATGTCGAGGTGAATGCGCCCTTCCTCCACGATGGCGGCGGTGCTGCCGTCTTTGTCCACCGGGTTGCGCGTGAGGTTGAAGCTGCGCACATAGCCCTGCGTCACCTGCTCCTGATGGTGGTGGCAGACCACGCCCACCGCGTGCAGGCGCAAGGGGATGCCGGCCTGCGCCAGCTTGCGCTCCAGCGCCCACATCAGGCCGGTGAAGGCGGTGATGGAGGGGAAGCCGTGCGTGAGCGGGCTGGAGATGGCGTTGGCGTTTTGCACGCGCAGATGGGGGAAGGTCAGGATGGCCTGCGGTTGTGGCGATTGCGTCATACCGCGCCCCCCCTGTGCATCACCAGTTCATCATGCGTTTTGCGGATAGGGATATAGGCCGGGGCGTCCAGCCTTTTGCGCAGTTCACGCAACTGCTGCACAAAACCATCCTCATCGGTCAGCAGTTCTTTCCGCCACACACGCGCCTCGGCGTCGCCCACAGGCAACTGGCCGAACAGCTGGCTGTTGAGCCAGTTGGCAAAGCGCTTGCCTACCTCGGCAGGCCAGTCCATCCAAAGCCATTCGCGGGCGAAATCTGCCTCATCGCGCAGTTCGGCCCGCAATGGGTCCAGCCACAATTGCTCTTCACGCACCAGCTTGCCGAAGCGTTCCGAGTCGCAGCTCCAGCCAGCTGGCAGGGCCTGCTGCACTTCGCCGGCGAGCGAGACCATTTCATCGATCAGCGCATCGACGAAGGCCTCGCGGCGCTCGCGCGTTTGCAGGTTGGGCTCCGGGTCGGTCGCAAGGAAGGCACGCAGCTTGCGCACCGTGCTGCGCACCTCGGGACGGCCGATGAACAGCTTGTCGAACACGGAGCTGGCATGCACCGGCAGCCGTACATCGCTACTGGGGTCTCCTCGTTTTCAGTGCAATAAGTGACGGTACGCAAAGCTAGCACTGGCGCGGGGGTGGTCTGGGTAGACCGTTGATTTCATTGACTTTCCTGTTCGCTTTGTAAACGGGTATGGTGGCCTCCCACTTTTGAGGTTCACGATGCAGGGTTGGCACACAACGTTTTTGGGGATGCGTGGGCTCCCCCGCGATATCAGCGACTTCGAGATGAAGGCATTTTTCACCTTCGATGGTGCCGAGCGCGACGCAATCAATGCACGCCGAGGTGATTCCCACAAGCTTGGTCTGGCGCTCCATATTGGTTTCCTGCGCATGAGTGGGCGTTTGCTCGGTGCCTTTCGGGTAATTCCAGTAGCCTTGTGGCGCCACCTTGGCAACGAGCTTGGCATTGCAGCACCAGAAGTCGCCTCGCTGAGAGCCATGTATGAACGCGGGCGCACGCTATTCGATCACCAACAAGTAGCCTGCACGGTCCTTGGATTCCAGTGGATGAGCGAGCACCAGCGCCGCTCACTGGTACGTGAACTGCGCGACGAAGTGGCGCGCTGCGCCGACCGCGATCAGCTACTCGTGCGGGCGCGTCAATGGCTGTACAAGAACAAGCTGGTGATCGTGCACGAGCGGGCAATTCGGACACTGATTGCGGCGGCACTTGCCCAGCTTGAAGTTGAAACAGGCACCGCCATCGCCGCCAGCGTTGATCCAGCAACACTTGATCGCTGGCGAGCCTCAGTTTCAGAGCTGCGCCCAGATGGACAAACCCAGCAGAGTTGGCTATGGGCTGCACCGGCGAAACACTCAACCCGCCAAATCAGCGAGGTACTGGAGCGCATCGACCTGCTTTACACGCTGGACGTTCATAAGCACCTGGCAGACATCCCCGATCTCATCTTGCGCCGCTACGCGCGCCGACTTGTCTCCAGGCCGCCCTCAGCCGGAGCCAAGATCAAAGAGCCAGCGCGCACCGTGGAGGTCGCATGCTTTCTTCGGTATTGCCTGTTCACCACCACAGACCAGTTGATCCTTATGGTGCAGCGCCGGATCGCCGATCTGTGGCGTCAGGCTGCCGCCGATGTCCCCGCTACCGTCAATTGGGCCGCAATGTACAAAACGCTGCTCGGCGAACTTGTTGCCTTGAGCGCGCAAGGTGCGGTGCCAGATGCTGAGTTGCGTGCCCGTCTTGAAGCCTTGATCACCGAAACCCAGAAACGCAAACCACCGAGCAGGGCCTCCCTGGTCCGCGAGGGATTGATTGATGGAATTCGCCCCGTGCGGTCGTTGCTCGTCGCCATTGCAAAGCTGCCCTGGCAGGCCACCGGCGAGCATCCTGCCATCGAGTACCTTGCCAAGCTGCAAGCTTTATATCTCAAAGGATCCAGAAAGCTGCCAGTTGAAGTGGTGGCACCAAGTCTGGGAATGATCTGGCAGGTTTCGATCTCCAGCCCAGACCGGGAACGGGCGTTTCAGGCGTTGGAGGTGGCCACCCTGTTTGCCCTGCGCCGCGCGGTGCGCAATGGCTCGGTCTGGATTGAGCACAGCCTGAGCTTTCGGGGTCGTGCGCGCTTGTTCTTCACGGACGAGCGTTGGCAGGCAGAGTCCAAGAAACACTATGCCCGTCTATCGTTACCCAGCAAGGCTGCCACTTTCTTGAAGCCTTTGCTGGCCAGAGTAACTGCCGGTGTCGATGCGGTGGCCGCTGCAGCCCGCAGTGGCGTACTGCGCGTGGATGATGAACTCCATTTGTCGCCATTGCCCGCAGAGGACGAAGACCCAGAAGTGACCAAGCTGCGCGCGGCTTTGGATCACCGCATCGGTGAGGTTCAATTGCCGGAAGTGATTCTGGCCGTTGACGCCCAGGTGCGCTTTAGCTGGATCATGCTCGGACGTGAGCCGCGCTCTACCGACGAGCTGCTGATGGTCTATGCCGGCATCATGGCCCACGGCACCAGTCTGACTGCGGTCGAATGCGCGCGCATGATTCCGCAATTGTCTGCCACCAGCATTCGCCAGGCCATGCGCTGGGCGCGGGACGAACGGCGTCTGAGCCAGGCCTGCCAGGCTGTGCTGGAATTCATGCAGCGACACCCGATTGCCGCCACCTGGGGGCGGTCCGATTTGGCATCTTCTGACATGATGAGCATGGAGACCACCAAACGGGTGTGGCAAGCCCGGCTTGATCCTCGGCGCAACACACCTTCCATTGGAATCTACTCCCATGTAAAAGACCGGTGGGGCATCTTCCATGCGCAGCCCTTTGTGCTCAATGAGCGCCAGGCGGGCGTGGCCATTGAAGGTGTCATCCGCCAAGAAAAGCTGGAGACCAGCCAGCTTGCTGTGGATACCCATGGCTACACCGACTTTGCCATGTCACATGCCCGTTTGCTTGGTTTTGATCTTTGCCCGCGGTTGAAGGAACTCAAACAGCGCCACCTCTTTGTGCCACGCGGCACCAAAGTGCCCGCAGAAATCGCTGCGGTGTGCGAAGCCAATGTCGACGTCGCTTTGATCGAAAAGCATTGGGATAGTCTGGTGCACCTGGCAGCCTCGGTCATGAGCGGACATGCCAGTGCGGTGGCAGCTCTTGCGCGGTTCGGTTCTGCCGCCCAGGGCGATCCAATCTATGAGGCTGGCGTGCAATTGGGGCGGTTGCTGCGTACGGCGTTTTTGGCTGACTACTTTGTCAAGGACGCTTTCAGGAACGAGTTGCGCCGGGTGCTCAATCGGGGCGAGGCTGTTAACGCCCTCAAGCGCGCCATTTATACCGGCCGGATCAGCCCGGCGCAGGCCAAACGTGTCGATGAAATGCAGGCTGTGGCCGATGCGTTGAGCCTGATGGCCAACATCGTGATGGCGTGGAATACCTCACAGATGCAGGCGGTCCTGGATCGCTGGTCGAACCGCCGCCAGGTCATTCCACCGGAACTGATCGGGAAGATTGCGCCCACCAGGCTGGAGAGCATCAACTTGCGGGGTGTGTTTCGCTTCCCGGTTGACCGCTATGCTGACCAAATCCTGCCTTCGCGGCCAAATGCATCGATAACTGGCACCAATGGATGAAACCGACCACGGTTTGACGCCACGAATCGCAGATTTGAAAGTGAACAGGAAAGTCAATGAAATCAACGATCTACCAACACCACCTCCGCGCCAGTGCTAGCTTTTCGTACCGTCACTTATTGCACTGAAAACGAGGAGACCCCGGCATGGGCGCGGCGCAGCGTGGCTGCGCTGACCTCGCACAGGCCGATGCGGGCGATCTTGCCTTCCTGCACCAGGCGCGCCAGCCCTTGCATGATCTCTTCGATGGGCCGCGTGGCATCGACGCGGTGCACGTAGTACAGGTCGATGCGCTCCACGCCCAGGCGCCGCAGCGAGTCCTCGCAGCTTTGCCGCGCGTACTGCGCGCTGTTGTCGATGCTGCGCCGGTACTCCCCGGCCTTGCGCACGATGCCGAACTTGGTGGCGATCTTCACGCGCGGGCGGCGC
This sequence comes from Delftia sp. 11MD, assembly GCF_050907895.1. NCBI lineage: Bacteria > Pseudomonadati > Pseudomonadota > Betaproteobacteria > Burkholderiales > Comamonadaceae > Delftia > Delftia sp. 11MD. The sequence continues at coordinate 5,889,438 of NZ_CP194333.1, forward strand.
GTGGCCAGGAAGCGGCCGATCAGCTCCTCGTTGTGGTGCGGCCCGTAGACATCGGCCGTGTCCAGGAAGTCGATGCCGGCCTCCACGGCATGGTCCAGTGCCTGCAGCGCCAGGGCGTCGTCGCGCGGGCCATAGAACTCGCTCATGCCCATGCAGCCCAGGCCCAGGGCGGATACCTGCAGATCGTGGCCAAGTGTGCGTTGTTGCATTGCATATCCTCTTGCTGAAACAAGGGGCCAGTATGGTTTTCCGGGGTGGGCTTGCCTACTGAGAAAATCGCGCTTCGATCTTCCATTTCCGGAAAACATTTCCACAAAGGCTCTCCGCAAGGGCTTTCCAGGAAAACCAAGGAGCACTTCATTGCAGTGGGACGACGCCCGCATCTTCCTGGCCATTGCCCGCGCCGGCAGCCTGAGCGGCGCCTCGGCCGCGCTGGGGCTGGGCGTGGCCACGGTCTCGCGCCGGCTGGACCGGCTGGAGTCCGCGCTGGCCATGCCGCTGTTCAGCCGCCACCAGAGCGGCTATCGGCTCACGGCCGACGGCCAGGCGCTGCTGGCCCCGGCCGAGACGCTGGAGCAGGCGGCCCAGGCCCTGGGCGATGCCGCGCACAGCCAGGCGCAGGTCGCGGGCGTGGTGCGGCTGGCCACGGCGGAGAACCTGGCCAACCCGCTGATCGTGCCCTCGCTGGCGCAGTTGTTCGCGCGCCATCCGGGGCTGCGCGTGCAGCTGGTCAGCGGCGTGCAGACGCTGAACCTGCACCGGCGCGATGCCGACCTGGCCGTGCGCATGACCCAGCCCGAGGCCGGCCACGTCACGATCCGGCGCCTGGGAACGCTGGGTTTCGGCTTGTACGGATCGGCCGGCCATGTTGCTGGCCGCGCTGGCCGGAGCGGCCCGGACCCCTTCGAAGGCGACGCCTTCATCGGCTGGGACGACAGCCATGCCCACCTGCCCGCCGCACGCTGGATGGCGCGCGCCCTGCGCGGGCGTCCCTGCCGGCTGGAGACCAACACCCTGTCCGCGCAGCTGGCCGCGGCCCAGGCGGGCCTGGGCCTGGCCGTGCTGCCGCATTTCCTGGCGCGGCAGGCGGGGCTGGTCTGCGTGGAGCCGCAGCTGGGCGCCGATCAGCCCATCTGGCTTGCCATGCATGCCGACCTTGCCCATTCGCGGCGGGTGCGGGCCGTGGCGGACCACCTCATTGAACTGTTCGAGCGGCGGCATGCCGAACTCGAAGGCCCGGCCTGAGCCGCAGCAGGGGCCGCGCGCCGTGTTAAACACGCACGCAGATTGCGAGAAAGAAAGGACTTCCATGCACCGCCTCCGTCATTCCTCCCGATTCCTGCCCTGGCTGGGCGCGCTGGCCGCCACGCTGGCGCTGGCCGCCTGCGCCGACAGGCCCAAGGCGCCCACCGGCCCGCAGGCGCCCCCGGGAGCGGCGGCGGCCGTGTATTCGCTGCTGTTTCTGGACAACGCCTCCAACCTCGGCCCCAAGGCGGCGGCCTACTGCATAGGCAACGGCCGGGGCTGGGCGCTGCTGGACCCCGATGCCGGCACGCTGGCCCTGCTCAGCGGCCAGAGCCAGGTGCGGCCGGCTTCGGCCTGCGACGTGGGCAAGGGCGGCGAGCAGGTGCTGGACCGGGCCAGCGGCCGGCCGGCGCTGATGTTCGGCGTCGAGCTTGTGCACTGCACGGCCTCGGGATCGCAATGCCTGATGCGCGGCAGCTACTACGAAGGTCCCGGCAACACGCAGAGCAACCTCTACAACGCAAGCCAGCGCGGCGGCAGCTGGCAGGCCGTGATGGCGCTGCGCGGGCCGGCGCCCTGAACCCTGCATCGCCGCTGTCGCGCCGTCCCCGCCAACGAAAAAGCCCGGCCGAAGCCGGGCTTGATCGTGGTTGCAACTGGGCGATCCGTCGCGGTGGTGGTCCTCGGGATCAGTCGGCGTAGGTGCCGGCTGCCTTGATGACCTTGCCCCACTTCTCGATCTCGGCCTGGACGAACTTCTTGTGGCCTTCGGGTTCGATGCGGCCGTCGCTGGCGATCACGGCGCCCAGGGCTTCCTGGCGCTTGATGAACTCGGGGTCCTTGAGGGCGGCCTTCATGGCCTCGTTGACCTTCTTGACGACGTCGGCCGGCGTGCCCTTGGGCGCGTACAGGCCATGCCAGATGGTGACCTGGAAGTCAGGCACGCCCACTTCGGCCAGCGTCGGCAGGTCCTTCAGTGCGGGCATGACCAGGCGCTTGGGCGTGGTCACGGCATAGGCCTGGACCTTCTTGGCCGTGATCTGGCCCGTGGTGTTGGTGGTCTGGTCGCACAGCAGGTCGACCTGGTTGCCGATCAGGTCGGCGATGGCCGGCGCGGCGCCCTTGTAGGGCACGGGCGTCATTTCGGTCTTCATGGCCGCCTGCAGCATCAGGCCGCACAGGTGGGAGGCGGAACCGATGCCGGCATTGGCCAGGTTGACCTTGCCCTGGTTCTTGCCGATCCAGTCCTTGACCTCGGCGAAGTTCTTGGCCGGCAGGCTGGGGCGGCCGATCAGGGTCATGGGCACGTCGTTGATGATGCCGGCGTACTCGAAGTCGTTGAGCACGTTGAACGACAGCTTGCGGTACAGCGACGGGATCGTGGACATGCCGATGTGGTTGATCAGCAGCGTGTAGCCGTCAGGGCGGGCACGTGCAGCCTTGGCCGTGCCGATGGTGCTGCCGGCGCCGTCGGCGTTGTCCACCACGATGGTGGCATTGTTCAGATGCTTGCGCATGGACTCGGCCAGATCGCGGGCCACCTTGTCGGTCGGGCCGCCTGCGGTGAACGGCACGATGAGGGTGATCGTCTTGCCTGCGGCAGGATAGTCCTGCGCATGAGCGCCAATGGCTGCGCCGGCTGCCAGGGCGATGGCTGCGATCTTGAACAATGCTTTCATAGTGTCTCCAGGTGAATGGCGTGCAAATGATAGGGGGCGATGCGTTTTCGCCCTAAAGGGCAAACACGCAAAAGAAACCGAATGCACGAGGAGACGAATTTTAAGAATTGTTTCTATTGCGCCGCAGCAGATTCCCTTGCCATTGATCTAGTGCAAACCCTTGGAGGCTTGACAGGCGTCATGTTTTCAGGGATTGCGCCGGCTGCGCGGCGGCGCGGCCACCGTCCCCCGCGCCTCGGTGGCTACTTGTACGACCTCGCGTCTTCGATCACCTTGCCGTCATTGGGCAGGGTGCCCGGCAGCACCATCTGCACGTCGCCGCGCAGCTTGGTCACTTCGCGCACCGCGTCGGACAGCTGCTGGGCCAGGCCCGGCGAGGTCTCGCGGGTTTCGACCAGCAACTGCATCTGGTCATTGGCCATCTCGCCCGTGACCACCAGCCTTGCGCGCCCCACCTGCGGAAAGCGGCGCACGACGTCGGCAATCTGGCCCGGGTGCACGAACATGCCGCGCACCTTGGTGGTCTGGTCGGCGCGTCCCATCCAGCCCTTGATGCGCGCATTGGTGCGGCCCGTGGGGCACTGGCCGGGCAGCACGGCAGAGAGGTCGCCCGTGCCGAAGCGGATCAGCGGGTAGTCGGGGTTGAAGGTGGTGATCACCAGTTCGCCCACCTCGCCGGGCGCCACGGGGTCGCCCGTGCCGGGGCGCACGATCTCGACGATGACCTGCTCGTCCAGCACCAGGCCTTCGCGCGCCTCGGTCTCGTAGGCGATCAGGCCCAGGTCGGCCGTGGCGTAGCACTGGTAGCCCGCGATGCCGCGCTCGGCCAGCCAGTCGCGCAGCGAGGGCGGAAAGGCCTCTCCCGAGACCATGGCCTTGGTCACGGACGGGATGGGCAGGCCCATCTCCACGGACTTTTCCACAATGATCTTGAGGAAGCTGGGCGTGCCCACGTAGCCTGCGGGCCGCAGGTCGGCCATGGCCTGCACCTGCTGCTCGGTCTGGCCCGTGCCGCCTGCGAACACCGTGCAGCCCAGCGCATGGGCGCCGCTTTCCATCATCGAACCCGCGGGCACGAAGTGGTAGCTGAAGCAGTTGTGCACCAGCTCGCCGGGCCGAAAGCCCGAGGCATGCAGCGCGCGCGCCATGCGCCAGTAGTCGGGGCGGCGGCTTTCGGGCTCGTAGATGGGGCCGGGGCTGCAGAACAGGCGCGGCATGGGCTGGCCCAGGCCGATGGCGTTGAAGCCGCCGAAGATCTGCGCGGGCCGCTGCTCGGCCTGGCGCTGCAGCAGCTCGTACTTGCGCGTCACCGGCAGGCGGGCCAGGGCCTCGCGGCTGGTGATCTGCGCGGCGTCGACGCCGTCCAGGATCCGGGCGAAGGCAGCCGACTGTTGCTGCGCATGGGCGATCTGTCGGGGCAGGGCGGCCAGCAGCGCCGCTTCGCGTTCGTCAGGGGTGCGCGTCTCCAGCGCGTCGTAGAAGGCACTCATGGCTAGTCCTGTATGTGGAAAAGGGCAGATGGAGTCCGGCCAGTGATAGTGGTTTATTCCAGAAATTCAGCAATGCCGTTGCCTGCGAAACCGGCGCGGCCCCAGGCGAGAGACACCGAGGAAGGGCCGCCCCGCACCGAGGGTGTCGTCCCCCCGCGAAGCGAGAGGGGGAAGGCGCGAAGCGACTCAGGGGGTATTCATGCAAGCCAACGTTTTCTGCGCTTGTAGCTTTTCACGTCCTTGAAACTCTTGCGCTCGCCGCCGCCCACGCCCAGGTAGAACTCCTTGACGTCCTCGTTGCTGGCCAGGTCCGAGGCCGCGCCGTCCATGACGATGCGGCCGCTTTCCATGATGTAGCCGTAGTCCGAGTACTTGAGCGCCATGTTGGTGTTCTGCTCGGCCAGCAGGAAGGTGACCTTTTCCTTGCTGTTGAGGTCGCGGACGATGTTGAACACCTCCTCGACGATCTGCGGGGCCAGGCCCATCGAGGGTTCGTCCAGGAGCACCATGCGCGGGTTGGCCATCAGCGCGCGGCCGATGGCGCACATCTGCTGCTCGCCGCCCGAGGTGTAGGCGGCCTGCGAGGTGCGGCGCGTCTTCAGGCGCGGAAAGTAGTTGTAGACCTTCTCGAGGTTGGCCGCTATCTCGCCCTTGTCAGTGCGCGTGTAGCTGCCGGTCATGAGGTTTTCCTCGATGGTCAGGTGGGCGAAGCAGTGCCGCCCCTCCATGACCTGGACCACGCCGCGCTGCACCAGCTCGGAGGGCGTGAGGCTTTCGATACGCTCGCCCTCCAGCTCGATCGTGCCCTTGGTCACCTCGCCGCGCTCGCCCTTGAGCAGGTTGGAGATGGCGCGCAGCGTCGTGGTCTTGCCCGCGCCGTTGCCGCCCAGGATGGCCACGATGCTCTCGCGCGGCACCTGGAGCGAAACGCCCTTGAGCACCAGGATCACATGGTTGTAGATGACTTCGATGCCATTGACCACGAGCAGCGGATCGCTGGCGGCCGGGGCGGAGGTGGGTGCGGTGGTCATGGCGTCGTCCATGGGCGTTGATACGAAAGCGGAGTGCGGGGCCGCAACTCTCGAAGCATCTCTGCGCGGGGCATGCCCCAACTCAGGGACACCGAGGAAGGGCCGCCCCGCACCGAGGGTGTCGTCCCCCTCCCCCGCGAAGCGGGTAGAGAGGGCGAAGGCGCGCGAGCGCCTCAGGGGGTGCAAGTTCTAGCTTTTACGTTCTTTTCCTTGGCGTACTTGTCCGCGTACTCCTTGACCAGCGGTTCGACCATGGACTTGTCGGCCTGGTACCAGTCGGAGACCACCTTCCACTTGGCGCCATCCCACTGGGCGATGCGCGACCAGTCGGTACCCAGGTGGTTGTCGCAGCTGGTCTTGACGGGGCGGATGATCTTGCCGAAGCCCAGCTCGTTGAGGCGCTCCTGCGTGAGGTTCAGGTTCTCCAGGCCCCAGCGCACCTGCTCGGAGGTCATGACCTTGCCCTTGCCGTATTTTTCCTGTGCCGTGCGGATGGCCTCCACCTGCAGCATGGAGATCACCATGCCGCGCGTATGGGCCATGGCGCCCAGTTCCTTGGCGTCGGTGGCCGTGCCCTGGCCCTTGTCGTAGACCATGGCCTTGACCTCGTCGTGCACCTTGTCGTGCTCGGCCGTGTTGTGGATGGTCACGGTGTTGTAGCCCTTGGCGCCGGCGCCGATGTCCTTCACGTCATGGTCCGAGCCGGCCCACCAGATGGAGTACATCTTCTCGCGCGGGTAGCCGGTGGCCTGCGCCTCGCGCACGGCCGTGGGCGTCATCACGCCGGCCGACCACAGCAGCACGTAGTCGGGGCGCTGCTGGCGGATCTGCAGCCAGGTGGACTTCTGCTCCACGCCGGGCGCCGTCACGGGCAGCAGCGTCAGGTCGAAGCCTTCCTTGGCGGCGCGCTTTTGCAGCAGCGGAATGGGCTCCTTGCCATAGGGCGAGTCGTGGTAGACCAGGGCGATCTTCTTGCCCTTGAGGCTGCCCTTTTCCTTCTTGAGGATGTCCTGGATGATGGAGTCGGCCGCCGTCCAGTAGTTGCCCAGCAGCGGGAAGTTCCACTCGAAGACCTTGCCGTCGGCCGACTGCGACAGGCCGTAGCCCGTGGTGATGATGGGCATCTTGTCGCCGGGCGCCTTGTCCGTCACGGCGAACGTGATGCCGGTGGACTGCGGATCGAAGCCCGCCGCGCCGCCGCCCTTGCCCTTCAGGCGCTCATAGCACTCCACGCCCTTGGCCGTGTCGTAGGCCGTCTCGCATTCCTCGTAGGCGATCTTCACGCCATTGATGCCGCCCTTGGCGTTGACCAGCTTGATGTAGTCCTGCTTGCCATCGGCCCATGGAATGCCCAGCGGAGCGAACTGGCCCGTGCGGTAGACCAGCAGCGGCACGAACTGGTCCTGGGCCTGGACGGCGGGGGCGGCCACGAGGCCGCCGATTCCGGCTGCGACGGTGGCGGCGGCGATGGCGACTTTCTTGAACATCATGACGTTGTCTCCTAGTTGGCTGGGGAAGATTCCCCGGTTATCCGGCACTCTGTGGCGCCCTGTCTCGATACAGATCAACTCAATGCGGGAAGGGCCAGACGCGAAGCTTCTGGCGGGCTGTGGCCCACAGCTTCGCGAGTCCGTGCGGCTCCACGATCAGGAAGAACACGATCAGCGCACCGAAGATCATGTGCTCCAGGTAGGTCGCCGTGGCCGTGGACAGCGGCAGGCCCAGCCAGTGAGGCACCTGGGTGAGCAGCAGCGGCAGCAGCACGAAGAAGGCCGCGCCGAAGATGCTGCCGACCACCGAACCCAGGCCGCCGATGATGATCATGAACAGCAGTTGCAGCGAGCGGTCCAGGCTGAAGGCCGCAGGCTCCCAGGCACCCAGGTGTACGAAGCCCCACAGCGCGCCGGCCACGCCGACGATGAAGCTGCTCACGGCAAAGGCGCTGAGCTTGGCGTAGGTCGGGCGGATGCCGATCACGCTGGCGGCCACGTCCATGTCGCGCATGGCCATCCACTCGCGGCCGATGGCGCCGCGCACCAGGTTCTTGGCGGCCAGGCCCAGCACGCACAGGATGCCCAGGCACAGCAGGTACTTCTCCATGGGCGTGTCGATCTTCCAGCCCATGATGGACAGCGGGCCCGCGCTCACCGAGCCCGAGGAGGAGTTGTTCGTCACCCAGGCGGCGCGGCTGGTCAGCCAGTCCACGAAGAACTGGGCGGCCAGCGTGGCCACGGCCAGGTACAGGCCGCGGATGCGCAGGCTGGGCAGGCCGAAGATCACGCCGAAGACCATGGCCAGCACGCCGCCACCGATCAGGGCCACCAGCAGCGGCATGCCCTCGAAACGCACCTGCAGGTTGTAGGCCGCATAGGCGCCCACGGCCATGAAGGCGCCCGTTCCCAGAGAGATCTGGCCGCAGTAGCCGACCAGGATGTTCAGCCCCAGCGCCGCCAGCGACATGATCAGGAAGGGGATCAGCACGGCCTGGAAGGTGTAGTCGCTGACGCTGAAGGGAATCACCAGGAAGGCGACGGCCAGCAGCGCCACGATGGCCCAGCGGTCCTGGGCGACGCCGAAGATCTGCTGGTCGGATGCGTAGGTCGTCTTGAATTGACCGTTCTCACGATAAAACATGTGCAGGTTCTCCGTAACGGTCAAACGCGATCAATGATTTTGTCGCCGAACAGCCCCTGGGGCCGCACGAGCAGGAAGCACAGGGCCAGGCCGTAGGCGAACCAGGTCTCGATGCCGCCGCCGACCATGGGGCCCAGGTAGACCTCGGAGAGCTTCTCGCCCACGCCGATGATCAGGCCGCCGATGATGGCGCCGGGCAGCGAGGTCAGGCCGCCCAGGATCACCACGGGCAGGGCCTTCAGGGCCACCAGCGACAGCGAGTACTGCACGCCCAGCTTGGAGCCCCAGATGATGCCCACCACCAGGGCCACGCCGCCGGCCACCGACCAGACGATGACCCAGATGCGCGACAGCGGGATGCCGATGGACTGCGCCGCCTGGTGGTCGTCGGCCACGGCGCGCAGCGCGCGGCCGGTCTTGGTCTTCTGGAAGAACACGCTGAGCGCGGCCACCAGCAGCGCGGCGATGCAGGCCGCATACAGGTCTTCCTGGCTCAGCAGCACGCCGCCCTCGAACAGGCCGTCGAGGATGAACATGGGGTCCTTGGGCATGCCCACGTTGATGCTGTAGACGGCGCTGCCGAAGATCATCGGGCCCAGTCCGTCGAGCAGGTAGGCGATGCCCAGCGTGGCCATCAAGAGCGTGATGGGCTCCTGGTTGACCAGGTGGCGCAGCGCCAGCCGCTCGATCACCCAGGCCACGACCACCATGATGGCCAGCGACACGCAGATGGCCAGCAGGTTGGTGAACCAGCCCGGCTCCATGCCGATCCACTTCGGGATCCAATCGGAAAAGCGCGCCATGGCCAGGGCCGAGAACAGCACCATCGCGCCCTGGGCGAAGTTGAACACGCCCGAGGCCTTGAAGATCAGCACGAAGCCGATGGCGATCAGCGCGTACAGCGTGCCTACCATGAGGCCGCCGAACAAGGTTTCCAGAAAAAATCCCATGTCAGTCCCCTCAGTGGCTGGTGCCAAGGTAAGCGCGGATCACGTCTTCGTTCTGGCGCACCTCGTCGGGTGCGCCGTCGCCGATCTTCTTGCCGTAGTCCAGCACCACGACGCGGTCGCTGATGTCCATGACCACGCCCATGTCGTGCTCGATCAGCACGATGGTGGAGCCGAACTCGTCGTTCACATCGAGGATGAAGCGGCACATGTCCTGCTTTTCCTCCACGTTCATGCCGGCCATGGGCTCGTCCAGCAGCAGCACCTGCGGCTGCATGGCCAGGGCGCGGCCCAGGTCCACGCGCTTTTGCAGACCGTAGGGCAGCTGGCCCACGGGGGTCTTGCGGTAGGCCTGGATCTCCAGGAAGTCGATGATGTGCTCGACGAACTCGCGGTGGCGGATCTCCTCGCGCTGGGCCGGGCCCAGGCGCAGGGCCTGCATCAGGATGCCGCTTTTGATCTGCAGGTTGCGGCCGGTCATGATGTTGTCGATCACGCTCATGCCCTTGAACAGCGCCAGGTTCTGGAAGGTGCGCGCCACGCCCATCTCGGCCACCTGGCGGCTGTTCATGTGGCTGAAGGTCTTGCCCCGGAAGGTGATCGATCCCTCGGACGGGGTGTACACGCCGTTGATGCAGTTGAGCATGGAGCTCTTGCCTGCGCCGTTGGGGCCGATGATGGAGCGGATCTCGTGCTCGCGCACATCGAACGAGATGTCCGTCAGCGCCTTCACCCCGCCGAAGCGCAGGCTGATGTTCTTGATGTCGAGGATGACATCGCCGATCTTCTTGTGGGTCATGTCAGCGGCTCCGGTCAGGCCCTGGCGGTGGCAGCCACCGAATGGGTTTTGGCATCGATGATGGACAGCGTGGCGCTGACGCTGCCGGTGCGGCCGTCCTCGAACTTGACCTGGGTCTCGATGAACTGCTCACGCTTGCCCGTGTACAGCGCATCGACCAGCACGCCGTACTTGTCGGCGATGAAGCCGCGGCGCACCTTGCGCGTGCGGGTCAGCTCGTCGTCGTCGGGGTCCAGCTCCTTGTGCAGCACCAGGAAGCGCGCCACCTGCGTGTCGGCCATGCCGGCTTCGGCGGCCAGGTCGGCGTTCACCTGGGCCACGCAGTCGGCCACCATCTCCAGCACCTTGGCCTTCGATGCCAGGTCCACATAGCCGCCGTAGGGCAGGCCCTGGCGCTCGGCCCAGTTGCCCACGGCCTCGTAGTCGATGTTGATGAAGGCGCAGACCTGGTCGCGACCGTGGCCGAAGCACACGGCCTCCTTGATCTGGGGGAAGAACTTGAGCTTGTTCTCGATGTAGTTGGGCGCGAACATGGCGCCCCGGCTGGTCTTGCCCACGTCCTTGGCGCGGTCGATGATGCGCAGCTGGCCGCTGGCGTCGATCACGCCGGCATCGCCCGTATGGAACCAGCCGTCAGCATCCACCACTTCGGCCGTGGCATCGGGGCGCTTGTAGTACTCCTTGAGCACGGACACGCCCTTGAGCAGCACCTCGCCGTTGTCGGCGATCTTCAGCTCGATGCCCGGTGCGGCCTGGCCCACGCTGCTCAGTTCCACCTGCCCGTCGCGCTGTATGCACACATAGGCGCAGGTCTCGGTCTGGCCGTAGAGCTGCTTGAGATTGATGCCGATGGAGCGGAAGAAGCGGAACAGCTCGGGCCCGATGGCCGCACCTGCCGTATAGGCCACGCGGATGCGCGACAGGCCCATGGCATTGCGCAGCGGGCCGTAGATGCACAGGTCGCCCAGCGCGTACTTCAGGCGGTCCAGCGCGCCCACCTTCTTGCCGTCCAGGATGTCCGATCCCACGCGCCGCGCCACGGCCATGGCGCGGCCGTACATCCACTGCTTGAACGGCGCGGCATCCTCCATGCGGATGGACACCGAAGTCAGCATGCCCTCGAAGATGCGCGGCGGCGCGAAGTAGTAGCTGGGGCCGATCTCGCGCAGGTCGATGGATACGGTCGAGGCCGACTCCGGACAGTTGATGGTGAAGCCCGCCACCAGCCACTGCGCGAAGGAAAACAGGTGGTCGCCCACCCAGGCCGGAGGCAGGTAGGAGATCACGTTGTCGCCAGGGCCCAGGCGGTCCACCTGCACACCGCCGCGTGCCGACTCGCCAAAGCTGCGGTGGGTCTGGCACACGCCCTTGGGCTTGCCCGTCGTGCCCGAGGTGTAGAGGATGACGGACACGTCGTCGGGCGACAGCGCCGCCAGCATGGCATCCCAGGCGCCCGGGTGGGCGGCCTCCCATTCCTTGCCCTTTTGCAGCAGCGCCTCGGTGCTGATCAGCCCCGGCTGGTCGTAGTGGCGCAGGCCGCGCGGGTCGTCATAGATGATGTGGCCCAGGCCGCGGACGCTCTCGCGCACCTCCAGCAGCTTGTCCACCTGCTCCTGGTTCTCGGCGAAGGCGAAGTCGATCTCGGCATCCTCGATGACGAAGCGCATCTCGGCCGCCACCGCGTCCTGGTACAGCGGGATCGGCACGGCGCCCAGCGCCTGCACGGCCAGGAAGCCCATGTAGACATGGGGCCGGTTGTCGCTGATGAAGGCCAGATTCTGGCCGCGTGCCAGGCCCAGCGCCGCCAGGCCGCAGGCCATGTGGCGCACGGTCTGCGCGGCCTCGCTCCAGCTCCAGGTCTGCCAGATGCCGTATTCCTTCTCGCGCAGCGCCGGTGCCTGTGGGCGCTGGGCAGCATGCTGGAGCAGCAGGTGCGGGAACGTGGTCGTCATTCCATGTCCTTGGTTGTTCGTGGATGGTGGCCGCGTGGTGCAAATGCCCAGGCTGAGACCCACCGGCTTGGACTGCATCGTAGGACTGGCTTTGACGCCGTGGTGTCTGTTTGACGACAATCTTCGGGAAACTCATCATCGGGAAAACGCGCCGTAACAAATGGTGCCAAAACGGTCTCATTGCCCGTTGGGGGGCTTGCGCTCCAGCCCGTTCGCAGCGGGTCGCCGTCCTTCTGGAAATCCCGCTCACGCCAGCCACTGGCCTCGGGCAATGCTTGGGTGGTTTTGTTGATTCATCCGCGCACTCTCGCCGCGACTCCATGAGCCAAGAACTGTCACTGCACCAGCGCCGCCGTGCGCCCCGACCCGAGGAACTCGATGGCATTCCCTGGCTGGCCCTGCTCCAGCCCGCCGAGCGCGAGCGCGCGCACAAGGCGCTGGTCGTCGGCGACGCACAGTCCGGTGACTACGTCTGCCGCACCGGCCGCGCACCCACCTACTGGTTCGGCGTGGTCGAAGGCCTGCTCAAGATGAACACCGATGGCGCCGACGGCGCCAGCATGACGCTGGCCGGCCTGCCTCCGGGCGGCTGGTTCGGCGAGGGCACGGCCGTCAAGCGCGAGCCCTACCGCTACAACGTGCAGGCCATCCGCAAAAGCGTGGTCGCCGGCCTGCCCATCGACACCTTCCACTGGCTGCTGGACCACTCCATCGGCTTCAACCGCTTCGTCATGAGCCAGCTCAACGAGCGCCTGGGCCAGTTCATCTCGGCCCGCGAAATCGACCGCCTCACCAACCCCGACCTGCGCGTGGCCCGCAGCCTGGCCGCGCTCTTTCACCCGCTGCTGTATCCCGGCGTCGGCGAGGTGCTGCGCATCACCCAGCAGGAGCTGGCCTACCTGGTGGGCCTGTCACGCCAGCGCGTCAACGAGGCGCTGTCCGTGCTGCAGCGCGAAAACGCCATCGTCGTGGAGTACGGCGGCCTGCGCGTGCTCGACCTGGAAGCGCTGCGCAGCGGGCTGTTTGCGACGGCGCGGCGGGCGGCCTGAGCATGCGCGGCGTCCGCTTTGGCGCCGTACCCATCGGCATGGACCAGTACCGATGCATGTCGCCATGAAATTTTGAAAAGTATTGAAAATCGTAGTAGAACTACGATTGGAAGGAAATATCAAAGTTGCCCGTGTTTGGAATAAGTGCTTGAATCGCAGCATGACTACGACCGGGGCAAGCAAATTAAACGCGCTCTACACGCAGCTGCCTGCGGGCACACCCATCACCTCGCAGGATCTGGCAGGGCTGGGCATCTCCGCAGACCTGGCTGTCCACTACGTGCGCGCGGGCTGGCTGAAGCGCCTGATGCGGGGGGTCTTCTGCCGGCCCAACGACAGCCTGGCCCTGCATCCGAGCCTGGGCGTGCTGCAGCGCCGCCTGGAGGGCCTGCATGTGGGGGGCAAGTCGGCGCTGGACTGGTACGGCATGCGCCAGTATGTGGCGCAGCAGCCGGTGCTGCAGCTGTATGGCTGGGCCGCCGGGCAACTGCCGCCATGGTTCACCGAGCGTTTTCCCGCTGAATACCACCGCAAGAGGCTGTTCGACGAGCAACCCGGTGCCTTGCTGCATGTCGGGCCCTTCGAACAACGCAGCGGGGCCGCACAGGTGTCGGCGCCGGAGCGTGCGCTGCTGGAGCTTCTGAGCGATGTGGGCGTGCGCCAGCCGCTGCAGGAAGCCAGGGAGCTGGTGGAAAGCGCGTACAGCCTGCGCGCCGAGGTGCTGCGTGAACTTCTGCAGTGCTGCACCAGCGTCAAGACCGTGCGCCTGTGCCTGCAACTCGGGCGCGAGGGGGCGCTGCCCTGGGCTGCAAGGCTCGATCCGGCCATGCTGCCCACGGGCAGCGGCCGGCCCTGGGTGTCTCGATCAGCCGATGGCCTGTTGGTGCTCAAGCCATGAACCAGACCTATCTCGACACTGCGCGCCTGTTGACACAGGTCGCGCCGCTGGTGTTTGTGGATGACACGTTCGCGCTGAAGGGCGGAACCGCGATCAACCTGTTCGTGCGCGATATGCCGCGTCTGTCCGTTGATCTGGACCTGGTGTTTCCCGACCACAGGCCGTCGCGCGACGAGGCGCTGCAACGGATCAATGAGGCCATCCGGCAAGCGGCTATACGCCTGACGAAGCGGGGCTTCCAGACCCATGCGCCGGTGGCTGCAGCGGGCCAGACTAAGCTGCTGGTGCGCCGTGGTTCCGTGCAGGTCAAGATCGAAGTGAACTATGTCATGCGGGGCACGGTGCTGCCGGTACGGCGGGCATCGCTTACGCCCGCTGCGCGCGATGTGCTGATGGCCGACCTGGAGATTCCCGTGGTCTCGGCAGAGGACGTGTACGGCGGCAAGCTTGTGGCCGCCCTGGACCGGCAGCACCCGCGTGATCTGTTCGATGTGATGCAGCTGTTCGCGCACGGCGGCATCACCTCAGGCATCCGGCGCGCCTTCGTGGTCTATCTGGCCTGCAGCAACCGGCCGTTGCACGAAGTGCTGTTTCCTCCCTTGCGTGATGTCCGGCACGATTTCGAAAACAACTTCCGGGGCATGACGGCCGAGCCTGTGTCGCTGCAATCTCTGCTCGCAGCACGCGAGCGGTTGCTGCGGGAGCTCCAGCAAGGGCTGGATGCCAGTGAGCGGCGCTTTTTGCTGTCGCTGGCCGCAGGAGTCCCCGATTGGCCGGCGCTGGACATCGCCCATCTCGAACACCTGCCCGGCGTGCGATGGAAGGTGCAGAACCTGGCGCAGCTGCGCACGTCCCATCCCCGCAAGTTCGCCGAGCAGGCGGACCTGCTGGCCGCACGGCTGGCCATCTGACGCCAGCACTGCACACCTTCAGATCACGCCTTCGCGCCGCAGCCTCTCCTGCTGCTGCGCATCCAGCCCCAACTCCGCATAGATGCGTGCATTGTCCTGGCCTGTGGCCGGGCCGCTGCGGGGCGAAGGGGCCTGGCGGCCCGTGAAGCGTGGCACGGGCGCGGGGGCGGCGAGGGGGCCCAGGTCGGGGTCGGGCAGGGTGATGAAGCTGCCGCGCTCCACGAAATGCGGGTCCTGCAGCGCGTCCTCGGCCGAGCAGACCTTGCTGAACGGGATGTCGTGCGCGGCCAGCGCGGCCGTGGCCTGGGCGCAGTCCAGGCCTGCGCACCATTGAACGATCAGCGCATCCAGTGCCTGCAGGTGGCGGATGCGCGCGGCGTTGTCCGCAAAGCGCGGGTCGGCGGCCAGCTCGGCGCGGTCCATGGCCTGGCACAGGCGCGCGAAGATGGCATCGCCCGTGGCGACAACGGTGAGCCAGGCGCCGTCGCGCGTGCGGTAGACGTTGGAGGGCGCCGTGTAGCCCGCGCACGATCCCGTGCGGCTGCGTGCCTGTCCGCCCAGCTGGTACTCGGCCGCCAGCGGGTCCAGCAGGCGCAGCATGGCTTCGGTGGCCGACAGGTCGATCTCCAGGCCGCGCCGTTCGCCTGGAGGCTGTGCATTGCGCTCGGCCAGTGCGGCCGCGATGGAGAAGGCGCCGAACAGCCCGGCCACGGCATCGCCCAGCGGGTAGTTCATGTGCTGGGGCGGGCCGCCCGCCTCGCCCGTGAGGTGGGCGAAGCCGCTCATGGCCTCGAAGATGCGCGCAAAGCCCGGCCGGCGCGCATAGGGGCCGGTCTGGCCGAAGCCCGTCAGGCGCAGCACGATGAGGCGCGGGTTGCGGGCATGCAAGGTGGCCAGGTCCAGCCCCCAGCGGTCCAGCGTGCCGGTGCGGAAGTTCTCCACGAGCACGTCGAAATCCTCGATCAGCCGCAGGAACAGCATGCGGCCCTCGGCCTTGCGCACGTCCAGCGAGATGCCCTGCTTGCCCCGGTTGGCGGTTTTCCAGAACACGGCGTGGCCGTCGTGCACGGGGGCCAGGCTGCGCAGCGTGTCGCCGCCGCCGGGCAGCTCCAGCTTGACGACGTCGGCGCCCAGGTCGCCGCACAGGGTGGCCGAGAAGGGGGCGGCCAGCACCGTGGCCATGTCGAGGATGCGCACACCCTCCAGCGGATAGCCTTGGCGCTGCATCAGTTGCCTTTCAGGTCCACGTTCTTCAGCACGGGCTCCCAGGCGCGGCGGTCTTCGGCCACGCGCTGGTGGAAGTCCGCCGCCTGCGTGGGCAGCGGCGTGGCGCCCAGGCGCGCCAGCTTGTCGCGTGTCTCGGGCAAGGCCATGGCCTTGGCCAGCGCCTGGTTGAGCGTGGCCACGATCTGCTGCGGCGTGCCCTTGGGCGCGGCCAGGCCCACCCACAGGCCGGTGTCCAGCCCGGCCACGCCCAGCTCGGCAAAGGTGGGAATGTCGGGCGCGGCGGGCGAGCGGCTCTTGCCGGTCTGCGCCAGGATGCGGATCTGCCCGCCCTGCATGTAGGGCAGGGTGCCGCCCAGGTTGTTGCACATCACCGGGATGTGGCCGGCCATGAGGTCGTTGACGGCCGGGGCGTTGCCCTTGTAGGGCAGGTGCTGCATCTTGGTGCCGAGCCGGTGGTTGACCATCTCGCAGACCAGGTGCGAGGGCGTGGCCGTGCCGGCCGAGCCGAAGGACAGCGTGCCGGGCCTGGCCTTGTCGGCCGCCACCAGTTCGGCCAGCGTGCGGTAGGGGGTCTTGGCGTTGACGGCGATGACGTTGGGCAGGTCCGCCACCAGGCCGATGTACTCGTAGTCGGTCAGCGGATTCCACTTGAGGTTGGCGTGCACATGGGGCAGGAAGACATTGCTCAGGCCTGCCATGAGCAGGGTGTAGCCGTCGGGCGCGGCGCGGGCCACGAGTTCCGAGCCGACCAGGCTGCCCGCGCCCGGCTTGTTCTCCACCACCACGGGCTGTCCCAGGGCCTTGCCCAGTTCCACCGACAGCGCTCGGGCCACGAGGTCGGTGCTGCCGCCTGCGGGAAAGGGAACGATCACGCGCACGGGCCGATCGGGAAAAGCCGCTTGGGCCGTCTGTGCCGCTTGGGCAGCCTGCGCGCAGGCACACAGCGCGGCCAGCAGGCCCAGGTTGGCCAGGTGCTTCGAGGTGAGGGGGCGTGTCATGGAGGCCTCCGGTGTCAGGCGCTCTCGCGCAGCATGAGCTTGGCGATGTTGAGCTGGTGGATCTGGCTGGTGCCTTCGTAGAGGCGGAACAGGCGCACGTCGCGGAAGTAGCGCTCTATGGGGCTGAAGTCGGCCACATAGCCTGCGCCGCCGAACATCTGCACGGCGCGGTCGGCCACGCGGCCGCACATTTCGGAGGCGAAGTACTTGCACATGGAGGCGGACAGCGCCACGTCCTCGCCCCGGTCGCGGGCGCGGGCGGCCTCCAGGATCATGGATTGGGCCGCGAAGATCTCGGTGCGGCTGTCGGCCAGCATGGCCTGCACCAGCTGGAAGTTCGCCACCGGCTGGCCGAACTGCTCGCGCTGGCGCACATGGGCCAGCGCCAGGTCCAGCATGCGGATCGCCGGCCCCGTGCACAGCGCGGCCAGGTGCAGGCGCTGCTTGTTGAGCACCTTCATCACGGTCTTGAAGCCCTGGCCCTCGCGCCCGCCGATGATCTGGTCGGCCGGCACGCGGCAGTCCTGGAAATGCACGTCGGACACGGGCGAGCCCGCCTGGCCCATCTTGCGATAGGGCCGGCCTGTCACCAGGCCCGGCGAGCGCTCCACGAAGAAGGCCGTCAGCCCCTCGCTGCCCGTGCTGCCTTCGCCGGTGCGGGCGATGACGGTGAACACATCGGCCAGCGGCGCATTGGTGATGAAGCGCTTGCTGCCGTTGAGCACATAGTGGTCGCCCTCGCGGCGCGCCGTTGTCTGGATGTTGCTTGCCTCCGAGCCCGCGTCCGGCTCGGTCAGCGCCAGGCAACCCGTGAGCTCGCCGCGCGCCATGCGCGGCAGCCAGCGCTGCTTTTG
This sequence comes from Delftia sp. 11MD, assembly GCF_050907895.1. Taxonomy (NCBI): domain Bacteria; kingdom Pseudomonadati; phylum Pseudomonadota; class Betaproteobacteria; order Burkholderiales; family Comamonadaceae; genus Delftia; species Delftia sp. 11MD. Next base: position 5,907,152 of record NZ_CP194333.1, read on the forward strand.
CGCCTCGGTGCCGTCGGCCACGAGGGCTTCGGAGCCAATGCCGGTGTTGGTGCCCACGCGGGCCCGCAGCGCCACCGAGGCCTGGGACAGCTCGAAGGCGCAGCGCACCAGCTCCTCGGTGCTCAGGCCCAGGCCGCCGTAGGCCTGGGGAATGCTCCAGCCGAAATAGCCCTTGTCGCGCAGTTCCTGGACCACGGCGGGCGGGATCTCGTCATCGCGCTCGATCTGCTCTTCGAGCGGATGCCAGCGGTGGCGCACGAAATGGCGGATGTCTGCAATCAACGCCTGCAGGCGGGCGTCGGCGGGTTGGGGGGTGGGGGCTTGGCTCATGGGCCGCACTGTAGGAAGCGCGGGCACCAGGGCTGCAATGCAGTTTCAAATATTGAAATGCAGTTGCGGCTTTGCGGCGGTGGTCCGCACAATCGCCACGTGCCCCACACCCCCATTGCCCACCAACCCAGGGACTCGCAGGATGTCTGCCGCATCCGCGAGCAGGACCCGTATTTCGCAGGCACGCTGGCCAAGGGGCTGATGATCCTGCAGTGCTTCGTCAGCGACCCGCGCCCGCATGCCAACAGCGAGCTGGCCCGCCGCCTGGGCCTGCCGCGCCCCACCGTGTCCAGGCTGTGCCGCAGCCTGCAGACCATGGGCTACCTGGACCATGACGAGCGGCTGGACCGCTACTTCGTCGGCCCGGCCGCCGTCGCCCTGGGCTACCCCTATGTGATCAACACGCCGCTGCTGGGGCCTTTGCGCCTGCCCATGCAGGCCCTGGCCGACCGCGTGAAGGGGGCGGTATCGGTGGGCGTGGTCATGGACCTGGATGTGGTCTACCTGGACACCTGCGCCTGGGAAGGCGGCACGCTCAAGCGCCCCGGCGTGGGCGCGGTTCGCGGCGTGCTGGAAACGGCCATGGGCCGGGCAGGGCTTGCCCAGCTCGATGCCGGGGAACTGCAGCGCTTCCTGGACCGCGTGCGCAGCCAGCGGCCCGAGGAATACGCGCGCTGCAGGGACAACGCCAGCGAAAGCCTGGCGCACTATGCCGCCCGGGGCTTCGCGGTCAACATGGGCGACTCCGGCCTGGGCGTGTGCGCGGTGGGCGCGGCCTCCCGCATCCGCTACGGGTCTCGCCGGCTGCTGTTCAACTGCGCCGTGCCGGGCCTGCGCATGCCGGCCCGCACGCTGATCCGGGATGTGGGCCCCCAGTTGGCGCAGTTGGTGGCCCTGTGCGACCGGCTGCCCGTGGACCGCTGATCTGCGGGCCTGGCGCTTCAGAAGGCGGCCAGCACGATGCCGATGGCCAGCAGCACGCCGAAGGAGATCCAGCCGTTCTTCTGGTCCAGGCCGCCGATCTGGCGCAGCGCCTCTTCACGCGCAGCGCCCGCCAGGCCCATCTGGTTGACCTGCTGTACGCGCGTGACCAGCCACTGCAGGTAGGTGCGCTTGACAGTGAAGGAAATCGCCACCGCGATGCCGAGCACGCGGCCCGCGCCGCCCGTGCCGGGCATCAGCAGGTTGATGATCAACAGGGTGATGAAGGCCACCACGGCATAGGCGTAGACGCGGCGGGCAATGGCCCAGGACACGCCCATGAAGGGAATGGCCGTCCAGCAGGGACTGAGTGCGGCGAAGAATCCCTTTTTCCCGCTGACCATGCGCTCCCACAGCGGACGGTATTTGTCGGCATTCGGGCCAATGGCGGTCTCCATATCGGACCACTCGATTCCCGTCAAGTCCATTTTGGTGATGAGCAGCGCCTTGAATTGTTCTTTCAAGGGCATGGAATTCAATAGGTTGGGTGTATCGCTCATGGTTTTCCTTGTTGAATAAGGCGGGATTCCGGGCGTGATGGTCTGGATGCCGCAGCGGGCGCTGCGCGCAGGGCTGTTGTCTCGAAAGAGAGCCCCTGTCTCTGGACGGGCGCCATTCTATGGGGAGATACATGGGAAATGGCAAGCCCAATGGATTGGTTTGCAATGGAAAATGAATGAATGCGCTCGTGAGAAATACAGTTTTTTACATATTCAATGCCATGGGCTGTTATTTCCTCATTGGCCGGATGGCGAATTTTCGTGGCGAGTTGATTCAACCTGATCCATCTTTCATTGGGGATTCATATGAATATGCATATCGCGACGGATACAGCGAATGGGATGGGCCTGGGGGCCAGGTGCATTGCCATGGACGGGAATCGGGCTCGCACAACGGGTGTGCCGTCCTTCGTGCAGGCGCTTCGCTGCGGGACCGCGCAGGGGTCCCGGCGGGCCGGGGCAGCGCGGGGCCGATAGCCGAGCGCAATGCCCGTATTGGCCGCAGGGCGCTGCCGCTGCAGGCCGTGCCGCGCGACAATGGCGGCCTAATGTCATCCCCTACTTCTTCCAAACCGTCCCGGCCCGGCGCCGACGAGGCGGCAGCGCCCTCCGCGCGCCCTGTGCTGCGCCGCCCCGAAAAGCCACAGGCCGAGCCGGCTGGCGATGCCCGCCGCCCCTCTGGTGGCGCAGGCAGATCTGCGGGCGCACGCGGCCCGCGCAACGACCGCAATGACCGCAATGACCGCGGCGGGCGCAATGAACGCTACGAGCGCTCCGACCGCCGTGACGCAGGCCCTCGCGGCGATGCCCGTGATGCGGCACCCCGCGGCGACGCCCGTGATCAGCGCCCGCGCAGCAGCGGTTTCGGCCGTGCCGAGGACCTGGACCGTTCCCAGCCGCGTGGCGACTGGCGTGGCCAGGGCGGCGGCGAAAACCGTGCCCCGCGCGAGCAGCGCGATCCCCGTGATGCGCGTGACACGCGCCATGCGGGCGACATGCGCGACTCCCGTCCCCCGCGTCCGCCCCGCCCGGATGATCGCCGCGACCGGCCCTATGGCCAGCGCGACGAGCGTCCGCGTGATGGGCAATGTGACGGCCCCCGGGAAGGCGGCTTCCGTGATCGCCCCCGTGACGACGCCCGGGGCCCCCGCCGCGACGATGCGCGCGGTCCCCGCCGTGATGACGCCCGCGGCCCGCGCCGCGATGCGCCGGCCCAGGCCGAACCCGCCTACCGTCCGCTCAGCGGCATCCGCACCTACCGTCCCGCCGACGGTGGCGCCAGCCGCGAGATTCCCGTCAAGCGTGCCCCCGCGCCCGTGCAGGAGCAGGTTCCGGGCGCCGTGCGCATCAACAAGCGCCTGGCCGACATGGGCCTGTGCTCGCGCCGCGAGGCCGACGAGTGGGTGGACAAGGGCTGGGTCCGCGTCAACGGCGAACTCGCCGTCATGGGCCAGAACGTGGTGGCCGCCGACCGCATCACGGTCGAGCGCGAGGCACGTGACCGCCAGGACCAGCAGGTCACCATCCTGATCCACAAGCCCATGGGCTACGTCAGCGGACAGGCCGAGGATGGCCACGAGCCCGCCGTGGTCCTGGTCACTCCCCAGAACCACTGGAACCAGGACACCAGCCGCACGCGCTTCAACTTCGCGCAGCTCAAGGGCCTGGCGCCCTGCGGCCGGCTGGACATCGACTCCGTGGGCCTGCTGGTCATGACCCAGGATGGCCGCGTGGCGCGCCAGATCATTGGCGAAGACTCGGAGATGGACAAGGAGTACCTGGTACGCGTGACCTACGGCGACCGCGACATCGACGTGCAATCCGTGTTCCCGGCCGAGCAGCTGGCACGCCTGTGCCATGGCCTGTCGCTGGACGGCGAGGAACTCAAGCCCGCCAAGGTGGACTGGCAGAACCCCGAGCAGCTGCGCTTCGTGCTGACCGAAGGCAAGAAGCGCCAGATCCGCCGCATGTGCGAACTGGTGGGCCTGCGCGTGGTGGGCCTCAAGCGCATCCGCATCGGCCGCGTGACGCTGGGCAACCTGCCTGTGGGCCAGTGGCGCTATTTGGGTGCACACGAAGGCTTTTAGCACCCCCTGAGCGGCTTGCGCCGCTTCCCCCTCTCTACCCGCTTCGCGGGGGAGGGGGACGACACCCTCGCGGCGGGGCGGCCCTTGCTTGGTGTCTCTGGTCTTGGGCCGCGCCGGTTTCAGTGAGCGCACAGCTCGTGTTTAGAATGCGAACCATTCTCAAACGAGCTTCAGCGCTGCGGCACGCCAGTCCGGGGCGCGTCCGTCTTTTCATGCGCGCACCGGCCGATCCTGTACACACCCTCTATGTCGAACACCACGGCTGGCTGCAAGGCTGGCTGCGCCACAGGCTGGGCAATGTGTTCGAGGCTTCCGATATCGCGCACGACACTTTCGTCAACGTGATCACCTCGGGCATGGCCGGCCGCATCGAGCAGCCGCGCCCCTTCCTGGCCACCGTGGCCCGCCATCTTGTGATCCGCCAGCACCGGCGCCGGCTGCTGGAGCGCGCCTATCTCGACACCCTGGCCCTGCTGCCGGCCGAGCTGGCTCCCTCGCCCGAGGAGCGGCTGATCGCGCTCGAATCACTGCAGGCCGTGGACCAGGCGCTGGACGCGCTGGCGCCCAAGGTGCGCGAGGCCTTCCTGCTGGCCCACCTCGAAGGCCTGAGCTATGCGGACATCGCCACGCGCCTGGGCGTGTCCATGACCAGCGTCAAGCGCTACCTGGCCCAGGGCTATGAGCGCTGCTTCGTGCTGGCTCTGTCCTGATGGCGCCGGTGCCTCCTTCCGATCCTCGGCGCCTGTCCAGCGCCACGCCGCTACCCGGCAGCAGTATCCAGGCGCCCCAGGCGCTGGGCCGGCCCTTGCCGGCCGGCGTGGCGCGGGCGGCGGCAGGCTGGTTTGCGCTGCTGCAATCGGGCCAGGCCTCGGCCGCCGACCGGGCGCGCTGGCAGCGCTGGCTCGATGAAGACGCCGACCATGGCCGCGCCTGGGCTCATCTGCAGGCCGTCACGGGCGCGCTGACGGGGCTCAATGCCGGTGGCGCGGGCTATCGCGGCCTGTCCGCTGCTCCCCGGGCTGCGCGGCGGCGCCTGCTGGGCCTGTTCGCGGGCCTGGGCACGGCGGCGGGCGCGGGCTGGCTGGCCAGCCGCACGCCTCAGTGGCAGCAGATGGCGGCCGACTACTCCACCGGCACGCAGCGCCGCCGCTGGAGCCTGCCCGACGGCACGGACATGCTGCTGGGCCCCGGCAGCGCTGTGGCCTTGCAGTTCGACGGCAGCGAGCGCCGGCTGCGCCTGCTGGCCGGCGAGGCGCTGTTCACCACCGGTCATCCCGCAGGTGCGCTGGGCGATCTGCCCTTTGTGGTGGAGACCGCCCACGGCCGCGTGCGCGCCCTGGGCACGCGCTTCATGGTGCGCAGCAACCAGGCAGGTGCGCGCGTGGCGGTGTTCGAGGGCGCCGTGGAGCTGCGCCCGGCCGGCACAGGCGCATCCGCACGGCGCCTGCAGGCGGGCGAGGCCATGGACTTCACGCGCACGGGCTGGGGCACGGTGCAGCCGGCCGGCCCCGCGGACGACGCCTGGAGCCGGGGCCAATTGTGGGTGGACAACCAGCGCCTGGACGACTTCCTGGCCGAGCTCAACCGCTACCGCCCCGGCTGGCTGCACGCCGATCCGGCCGTGGCCGGGCTGCGGTTCTCAGGCGTGTTCCCGCTGGACGAAGGCGGCATCGATGGCACGGACGCCGTGCTGGCCATGCTGCCCGGTGCGCTGCCCGTGCAACTGCGCTGGCGCACGCGCTGGTGGGTGGTGGTGGAGCCTGCGCAGGTGCGCGGCTGAGGCTTTTTTCTTCCTTTTCGCTTTTTTTGCGCCGGGGGTGACCCGATTTCCCGCGCCGCGCTTCCTTGTTTCCGAGAGCTTTGATTTTCGACATCGGAACACAGGGAGAACCCAGGACCATGCAACCCCTTTTCATGCCCCGCCCCGCGCTGGCGCTGGCCATCGCGCTCATGCCCGCCGCCGTGCTGGCCCAGGCCCAGCGCAGCTATGACGTCGCTGCCGGCCCGCTGGATGCCGCCTTGCGCAGCACGGCCGCCCAGGCCGGCGTGGCCCTGATCTTCACGGCCGAGCAGACGGCCGGACAGCGCAGCGCGGGCCTGCGCGGCAGCTACACGGTGGAGGCTGCCTTCGAGGCGCTGCTGGCCGGCACCGCCTGGCAGGCCGTGCGCCAGGCCGGCGGCGGCTATGCGCTGCGGCGCGTGGAGCAGGTGGCGCCCGTGGCGGCCGCTGGTGCCACGCTGGCCACGGTCAACGTGACGGCGGCTGCCGAGCGCAGCGCGGTCTCCGAAGGCACGGGCTCCTACGCCACGCGCCAGTCCAGCACGGCCACACGGCTGGGCCTGTCGCAGCGCGAGACGCCGCAGTCGGTCAGCGTGGTCACGCGCCAGCTCATGGACGACCAGGGCCTGACCAGCCTGCCCGAGGTGCTGGAGAAGACGCCCGGCATCACCGTGGGCCGCAACGACAGCGAGCGCACCACCTTCTACTCGCGCGGCTATGCCATCGAGAATTTCCAGTTCGACGGCGTGCCCAACACCATGGACTCGGCCAACCAGTACACGACCTCGCTGGCCGACAGCGCCATCTATGACCGCGTGGAAGTGGTCAAGGGCGCCACAGGCCTGCTCACGGGCGCGGGCTATCCGTCGGCCGTGGTCAATCTGGTGCGCAAGCGGCCCACCAAGACCTTCCAGGCCTCGGCCGAGGCGGCCATCGGCAGCCATGACCGGTTGCGCGGCGTGGGCGACATCTCCGCGCCGCTGACCGAAGACGGCCGCGTGCGCGCCCGCGTGGTGGCCGTGGCGCAGAACGCCAGGTCCCATGTGGACGACTACAGCCGCAACGTGCGCAGCCTGTACGGCATCATCGAGGCCGACCTGGGCCCGGGCACCGTGGCCAGCCTGGGCATTGACCACATGCAGACGCGCGCCAACGGGGCCAGCTTCGGCCACATCCCGCTGTTCTTCAAGGATGGCAGCCGCACGCATTTCCCCACCTCGCTCAACCCTGCGGCGCGCTGGTCGTACTGGGACAACGACAGCACCAACGTGTTTGCCGAACTCAAGCACAGCTTCGGCAATGGCTGGAAGATGGACCTGTCTGCCAGCCGGCTGCGCCAGTCGCGCGACGTGGAGGTCGGCGTGGCAGCCCACGGCATGGTGGACCCGGTCAGCGGCCTGGGCATCAACATGCTGTCCAACAAGATTCCCACCGATGCCACCACGCAGGCCGTGAATGCGGCGCTGTCCGGGCCGTTGCAGCTGTTCGGGCGCGAGCATGAGCTGTCGTTCGGCGCCAGCTGGTCGCGCCAGCGCCGCCATGCGCCCGGCTACAGCAATGCCTACGGTCCCGTGGGCAACTACTTCGAGTGGGACGGCCAGGTGCCCCGGCCCGACTTCCAGCTGCGCAACCACCGCATGACGCGCATCGTGGAAAAGGGTGTCTTCGGCGCCGCGCGCCTGCGGCCCACGGACGATCTGTCGGTGATCCTGGGTGCGCGCGTGAGCTGGTACGACATGCTGGACGACACCACGGGCCTGAACGGCAGCTACGTCGTGAACAACGCGCTGCGCGTGGCGCACAAGACCGTGCCCTATGCGGGCGTGGTGTATGACCTGAACCGCCAGCTGTCGCTGTACGCCAGCCAGACCGATATCTTCAATCCGCAGACCTACTACAAGGACGCTGCCGGCAGCCCGCTGCCGCCGCTCACGGGCCGCAGCCGCGAAGTGGGCGTCAAGGGCGAGTTCCTGGACGGCCGGCTCAACGCCTCGCTGGCGCTGTTCCACATCCAGCAGCGCAATGCCGCGCAGTACGTCAGCGCCAACCCGCAATCCGGGGAAGAGGTCTATGCGGCCATCGACGGCGTGACCAGCAAGGGCGTGGAGATGGAAGTGTCGGGCAGCATCACGCCGGCCTGGAACATCTACGGCGGCTACACCTACCGCACTTCGCGTGCGCCGGCCCAGCCCGACGTGATCCTCAGCGCGGTCAACACGAACCAGCCGCGCCACCTGTTCAAGCTCAGCACCAGCTACCGTCTCAACCCGCAGTGGACCGTGGGCGGGTCGCTGGCCTGGCAGAGCCTGACCTACTACCAGCAGTCCGCCGCTCCCTACGCGCGCGCCGACCAGCGTGCCTATGCGCTGGTGGGCCTGATGGCGCGCTACGACGTGGACCGCCAGTGGTCGGTGACGCTGAACGTCAACAACCTGTTCGACAAGACCTATATGCCGGGCCTGGGTTCCTATGGCACGGGCGTGTATGGCGATCCGCGCAATGTGCTGGTCACGGCCCGCTACAGGTTCTGATGCGGCTGCCTGGCGGCTGTGCCACTAGGCCTGCGACCACATCCGCAACAGGTTGTGGTACGTGCCGGACAGCGCGGATAGGGCGGGGTCGCCCGGGTGGCGCATCGTCAACTGCTGGATCTGCTGGTCCAGGTCGAACAGGAGGCGGCGCTGCTCGTCCGAGGCCACGAGGCTGTGGGTCCAGAAAAAGCTGGCGTAGCGCGTGCCGCGCGTGACGGGGTTGACGCGGTGCAGGCTGGTGCCGGGGTAGACGATGGCGTCGCCTGCGGCCAGCTTCACGCTCTGGTGGCCGAAGGTGTCCTCCACGACCAGCTCGCCGCCTTCGTATTCGTCGGGCTCGCTGAGGAATACGGTGGTGGAGACATCGCTGCGCACCTTGATGGCCGTGCCGGGGATGGTGAAGATGGCATTGTCTATGTGGTTGCCGTAGGTGCCGCCGCCTTCGTAGCGGTTGAAGCGCGGCGGCAGCACCTTCAGCGGCAGCGTGGCCGACATGAACAGCGCGCTGGCCCCCAGCCTGTCGAGGATGAGGTTGCCTATCGCCTGGCCGGCCTGGCTGTCCAGCGGCAGCTGCAGGTTGGCCTTGACCTGGGCCGCCAGGGGGCCGGCCGTGGCGCGGCCGTCCTGCCACGGGGCCTGCTCCAGCGCCTGGCGGCACTGGCGCACTTCGTCGGGGCTGAGCAGGGCGGGTATGCGGAGCATCATGGCAGGCGGTCCTCAGGGGCGGAATCAATGAGTGTCCCGCAAAAAAGCCCCGCAGGCGACGATGGCCTGCGGGGCTTTGCGGTGATCTGCGCAGCGTCAAGCCGCTGCGCGTTCGCCCGGGGCGATCAGCAGATCAGTACGTCCACTTGAGCGAGGCCACGGCCGAGCGGCCTGCCGCCATGGTCGCGTAGTGGGGCGAACGCACGCCGCTGTAGTAGACCTTGTCGCCCAGGTTGTACAGGTTCAGCTGCACGGTCAGGTTGCGGTCGATCTGGTAGGCCACCATGGCGTCGTAGCGCGCATAGCCGCTGGCGCCCTTGGTGACGATGCCGCCATCCACGGTGGAGCGGATGTAGCTCTGGTTCACGCTGCTCTGGGCATAGATGCCCAGGCCCACGGTCAGCTTGGCCATGGGCTTGTAGCTGGTCCACAGGCTGAAGCTGTGCTTGGGCGTGTTGGGGAAGGGCTGGCCGTTGGCCACGTTGCCTGCGCCTGCGTTCTTCTGCTCGCTGTCCATGTAGGTGTAGCCGCCGAAGACGCTCAGGCCCGGCAGCACGCTGCCCGTGAAGCCCAGCTCCACGCCGTTGACCACCTTGTTGCCGCCCATGTAGGTGACGCCGTTTTCGGTGATGCGCGCATTGGTCACGTCGTTGCGGAACAGCGCGGCGGTCAGCGCCAGGCGCTTTTCCATCAGGTCCCACTTGGTGCCCAGCTCGAGCGAGCGGGTCTTCTCGGGCGCCAGGTTGGCCAGCTGGTCGGTGGAGATGCCCAGGTCCTCGTTGCCGTTGCCCAGCATGGAGCCGCCGGGTCGCGAGGAGGTGCCGAGGCTGGCGTAGATGCTGCCGTTGGTGGCCGGCTTGTAGACCAGGCCCAGCTGGTAGTTGAAAAGCGTGTCCGAACGGCTCAGGTCATAGGCCGGCGTGTTGCGGCCGGCGGGGCCGGAGGCGCTGAGCTTGTAGTGGTCCAGGCGCAGGCCGGCGTTGAGCAGCCACCGGTCGTTGAACTTGAGCGTGTCGAAACCGTACAGCGCCACGGTGTCGATCTTGTTGTGGCTGGGGTCGCCCAGGGTCACGGGCAGGTTCCACAGCGGGCTGCTGTCCGGGTTGTTCAGCGAGGCGCACCACAGGCTGGCGGCCGTGCACGTGGTGTTGGTGGTCTGCAGCGCGGCGGTGCGGGACTCGGCCTTTTCCTTGGACAGCTCCAGGCCGAAGGCGTAGCTGTGGCCCACGCTGCCGGTCTGTGCCTTGCCCGTGAATTCCGACAGGTTCTGCAGCGTCTTGATGTCGGCCACGCGCGCATTGCCGCGGCGAAACACATAGCCGTTGATGGCATTGCCCTTGCTGTCGTCGGGCTGGGTCCACAGGTAGTCCTGTTCGGACTTGCTGTAGCGCAGGCTGTTGCGGAACTTGTTCGTGTCGGTGAACTTGTGCTCGACGGTGGCCGTGAACAGGTCGCTCTTTTCCTTCTCGTAGTCGCGGCTGGTCAGGCCGTACCAGTTGTCGCGGTTGCTGCCGTAGGTGGGACGCACCACGCTGCCGCCGGGCAGGCCGGCGGCAGCCGTGCTGGTGTACAGGTAGGGCACGCCGCCATCGGGAATGTTGTCGGTCTGCAGGTGCTGCCAGGACAGCGATACCTCGGTGGGCGTGCCCATGCCGAAGGTCACCGTGGGGGCGATGCCCCAGCGCTTGTTCTCGGGGCCGCTGCGGCCGGGAACGTCGGCGTCGTGCACCATGGCGTTCAGGCGCAGGCCCACGCCTTCGCCCAGCACGCGGTTGGCGTCGATGGTGGCGCGCCGGTAGCTGTCCGTGCCCAGGCCCACGTCGCCGCTGATGAAGTTCTCGTTCCTGGCCTTCTTGGTCACCAGGTTGATGGAGCCGCCAGCGCCGCCACGGCCTGCATAGGCCGAATCGGCACCCTTGATGACCTCCACCGATTCCAGGTTGAACACTTCGCGCGTACCGGCCGCAATGTCGCGCATGCCGTCCACGAAGGTGCTGGCCTGGGCATCCATGCCGCGGATGAAGGGCTGGTCACCCGAGGGGTTGCCGCCTTCGCCGTTGCCGAAGGTGATGCCGGGCGTGGACCGCAGGGCTTCCTGCAGGCTGGTCGCGCCGGTCTGCTTGATGATTTCCTCGTTGATGACCTGCACCGTCTTGGGCGTGTCCACCAGCGGGGCCGTGAACTTGGCCGAGGAGGCGTTGTCGGTCTTCACGGGCGCTTCGGTCGAAGACGTCACGTTCACGGTGCCCAGCGTGGTGCTGGCCTGCGCAAAGGCCGGGGTGCCAGCAAGGCACAGGGCAGCGGCAAGGGCCAGCTGGGTGAGGTTCGCGGGGGGGAGGATTTGTTGGATTTTGCTCATGTTCACTCCGATGAAAGCCCGCGGATTGTTATTGCGAATCACTAGTGTTCGGTTTCTGCTTCGTAAAGTTGGCCTGTTTGCCCTGGGTAAAAGTCCTTCGCGTTGCCGCCATGCAACAAACGAAAACCGTGTTTCACCAAAGGTCCAATGAAAACGCGGCTGCTGCCGGACGAAAAAAAGCGGCTGTCGCCAGCCGCCGGGGTTTGCTGCGGGGCGCCTGCTGCGCCCGTGCCTGGCCTTACTCGTCGGCCGGATTGGACAGCAGGGCCTTGTAGATCACGGCGCCGATCAGCGCGCCCACGATGGGGGCCACCCAGAACAGCCACAGTTGCGAGACGGCGATCTCGGGACCGAACAGGGCCGGGCCCGTGCTGCGCGCGGGATTGACCGAGGTGTTGGTCACGGGAATCGAGATCAGGTGGATCAGCGTCAGGCACAGGCCGATGGCCAGCCCGCCAAAGCCGGCTGCCGCACGCTTGGCCGTGGCGCCCAGGATGACCAGGATGAAGAAGGCCGTCATCACCACCTCGGTGACCAGGGCAGCCGTCATGCCGTAGCCGCCCGGCGAATGCGTGCCGAAGCCGTTGGTGGCAAAGCCGCCGATGTCGGCACCGGCCTTGCCCGTGGCGATCACGTAGAGAATGCCTGCGCCCGTGATGGCGCCCAGCACCTGGGACACGACGTAGCCCGGCAGCTCGCTCCAGGCAAAGCGCCCGCCCATGGCCAGGCCCACGGAGACGGCAGGGTTGAAGTGCCCGCCCGAGATGGGACCGAAGGCATAGGCGCCGGTGACCACCGTCAGGCCGAAGGCCAGCGAGACGCCGACCAGGCCGATGCCCACCTGCGGGAAGGCGGCGGCCAGCACGGCCGCACCGCAGCCGCCCAGGGTCAGCCACAGGGTTCCGAGGAATTCTGCGGACCATTTTTGAACAGAGCTGTGCATGGGAAATCTCCTGAAACAGGCCCGCCGCTGCGCCCGGGCCCTGCGCGCACTGCCCGCCGAATGGCGGAAAGTGGCGCAGTTATAGCGCTGCGCCTGGCCTGCCGAGAGGGCAAGAAAGTGAACAATCGTCCACAGCCTGCGTCGCCACAGGGGCGGCGGGCTCTTGAAATTGCATCCGCCGACCCGAGATGAGGGCTGATTTTTTCCCTGTTGTGAACCCATAGGACATAGGACACTGTCTGCATGAGCAAGCAAACCCATTCTTTTCAGGCCGAAGTTGCACAGCTGCTGCACCTGGTCACGCATTCGCTGTATTCCAACCCCGAGATCTTCCTGCGCGAGCTGGTCTCCAACGCATCGGACGCCTGCGACAAGCTGCGCTTCGAGGCGCTGAACAATGCCGCGCTGTATGAAGACCAGCCCAACCTGGAAGTGCGCGTGTCCTTCGACGCCGCCGCCAAGACGCTGACCATTGCCGACACCGGCATCGGCATGAGCGAGCAGGAAGCCATCGACAACCTGGGCACCATCGCCAAGAGCGGCACCAAGGCCTTCATGGAAAAGCTGTCGGGCGACCAGAAGTCGGACTCGCAGCTCATCGGCCAGTTCGGCGTGGGCTTTTACTCGGGCTACATCGTGGCCGACAAGATCACCGTGGAAACACGCCGCGCGGGCCTGCCGGCCGCCGAAGGCGTGCGCTGGACCAGCGGCGGCACGGGCGAGTTCGAGGTCGAGCAGATCGAGCGTCCCCAGCGCGGCACCAGCATCACGCTGCACCTGCGTCCCGAGGCCGAGGAGTTCCTCAATGCCTGGAAGATCAAGCAGGTCATCGGCAAGTACTCCGACCACATCAGCCTGCCCATCCTCATGGAGAAGGAGGAATGGAAGGACGGCGAGAACGACCAGCCCGGCGCCATGGTCAAGACCGGCGAGTGGGAGACCATCAACAAGGCCAGCGCGCTGTGGACGCGTCCCAAGAAGGACATCACGGCCGAGCAGTACCAGGACTTCTACAAGGCCATCAGCCACGACTTCGAGAACCCGCTGACCTGGAGCCACAACCGCGTGGAGGGCAACACCGAGTACACGCAGCTGCTGTTCATTCCGGCCAAGGCACCGTTCGATCTCTACAACCGCGACAAGAAGGCCGGCGTCAAGCTCTACGTCAAGCGCGTCTTCATCATGGATGACGCCGAGGCGCTGATGCCCGGCTACCTGCGCTTCGTCAAGGGCGTGATCGACTCGGCCGACCTGCCGCTGAACGTCAGCCGCGAGCTGCTGCAGGAAAGCCGCGACGTGCGCCTGATCCGCGACGGCTCCACCAAGCGCGTGCTGTCCATGCTGGAAGACCTGGCCAAGCACGATCGCCACGAGGCCGGCGAAGGCACGGACGGCGTCACCGACGTGGTCAGCGAAGAGGACAAGGCCAAGGAAGGCAAGTACAGCCAGTTCTACGCCGAGTTCGGCGCCGTGCTCAAGGAAGGCCTGGGCGAGGACTTCGCCAACAAGGAACGCATCGCCAAGCTGCTGCGCTTTGCCTCCACCAGCCAGGAAGACGCCATGGTCTCGCTGGCCGACTACAAGGCCCGCATGAAGGAAGGCCAGGACGCGATCTACTACATCACGGCCGACTCCCTGACGGCAGCGCGCAACAGCCCGCAGCTCGAAGTCTTCCGCAAGAAGGGCATCGAAGTGCTGCTGATGGCCGACCGCGTGGACGAGTGGGCCATGGGCTACCTGACCGACTTCGACGGCACGCCGCTGCAGTCCGTGGCCAAGGGCGCCGTGGACCTGGGCAAGCTGCAGGACGAAGAGGAAAAGAAGGCCGCCGAGGAAGCGGCCGAAGCCTTCAAGCCCCTGCTGGCCAAGCTCAAGGAGGCGCTCAAGGACAAGGCCGAGGACGTGCGCGTGTCCACGCGCCTGGTCGACTCGCCGGCCTGCCTGGTGGTGCAGGACGGCGGCATGAGCCTGCAGCTGGCGCGCCTGCTCAAGCAGGCCGGCCAGCAGGCGCCGGACGCCCGCCCCGTGCTGGAGGTCAACCCCGAGCATCCGCTGGTCAAGAAGCTGGACGGATCGGTGCATTTCCATGACCTGGCCAACATCCTTTTCGACCAGGCCGTGCTGGCCGAAGGCGGCATGCCCGAGGACCCGGCCGCCTACGTCAAGCGCGTGAACGCTCTTCTCGCGTGAGTTCCTCACAAGGATCGCCCAGGCGCATTCCATAGGCCTCAGTGCCTGCTCACTGTCGTGCCAGCGCACGGCAGACAAGCCTTCCAAGCCGGTGCCAGCCAAGCTGCCACCGGCTTTTTCACGTCTGCAATCCGTGAGGAAAACCGGTAGTCGTCGGTGGATTCACGAAAAACTCACAAATTCTTCTAAATACTCACTTTTGTCAAAAATTCCAGATCATATTTACTTTTGGTAATAAAGAACCATCATGCCTCCCTTTGGTGCGTCCGGTTGTCGGCTTTTTGACAGAGCTGTTCCAGCCGGGCACCCCGTGCGTCCGTGCCTGCGGCATTCGGCGCTGTCAACGAAGCAAAAGAGAGGTTTGTATGGCTTTCACGAGAAAGGGCTGGCTGGCGCGTGCGCTGCTGTCCGGCGGCTTGCTGGCAACAGCGGCTGCCGTGGCGGCGCCGGCCGATACCGACATCCTGGTCAACCAGGATGGTCTCTATGACGGACAGGACGCATCGGCAGGGCCTGCCGGCGGCACCTTCACCTATGTGGCCAAGGTCAGGCACAACAACATCGGTCCCGACGCCGTAGGCGTCACCCTGACCGAGGTGCTGCCCGTGGGCGCCGTGTTCCAGGGCTACAGCAGCAGCCCGGGCGGCATCACCTGCACGGCACCGGCTGCCGGCACGGTGCTCACCGCAGGCAACAACACGCTGGTCTGCAACATCGGCAACCTGGCGCCCGCCGATGGCTTCAAGTCCGTGGGCTTCGAGGTCATCCTGCCGACCGTCGGCACCAACTGGCGCGCCGTGGCCAGCGCGCGCATGGCCTCGCCCGACTACGACAACGACCAGAACAACACGCAGCTGGACCGCAACTTCACCACCACCGAGGCCGCCGATCTGGCCATTGCGATAGCGGCTCCCGCCAGCGTCGCCAACGGCGGCGCCTTCCAGTACGTCATCGACGTGCAGAACAAGGGCCCGTCCGAGGTCCCCGCCGGTGGCCGTACCGTGGTGCGTTTCCCCGTGCCCAACGGCGCCGTGGTCACGGGCGTGCCCTCAGGCAGCGGCTGGAGCTGCACGCCGGCCTCGGGCTATCCGCTGATCTCGGGCGAACTTAGCTGCACGCGCGGCGGCCCGGTGCTGCCAGGCGCCGTGCTGCCAGCCATCACCGTGCCGGCCATCGCCAACATGAGCGGCACCATTGCCGGCGCTGCCAGCGTCAAGGGCTACAAGGACGCCAGCACGGAGATGCCCGACGGCCAGTCCGGCAACAACACCGCCAGCGCCGCCGTGGTCTCCAGCGGCAGCGAGTTCGTGGATGTCTCGCTGCGCAAGCAGGTGGCGCCTACAGTGCTGGATGCGCTGCAGGCAACCGAGGTCACCTACACGCTGCAGCCGCGCCGCGAAGGCGGCTCCCTCGTGCCGCGCGATCTCACCGTCACCGACACCCTGCCGGCCGGCGTGACCTTCACGGGCTTCGACGGCAGTACGGCGCCCTGGAACTGCGGCCACAACAGCGGCACCATCACCTGCACCCATGCGGGCGAGTACCCGGTGGCCGGCTACGCCAACATGCAGGCCATCCGCTTCAAGGCCAGCGTGGCTGCGGGCGGGACACCCGGCACGCAGCTGGTCAACCAGGGCGTGATCGGTGTGGCACCCGGCCTCAACGAGCCCAATACGACCAACAACACGGCCAGCGCGGCCGTGGACTTCAGCAACGATGCGCGGCTGAGGCTGGCCAAGGCCGGCCCTGGCCGCCCGGTGCTGGCAGGCCAGGAGTTCGAGTACACGATCACGGTGACCAACACCGGCCCCATGCCCGTGCTGCCGAATCAGCAGATCACCGTGACCGACAACCCCGCAGACGGCCGCATGGCCATCGTCAGCATGTCCGGTGCGGGCACCGGCGCGGGGGAATGGACCTGCACCACCCCGAGCTGCACCTCGACCGCGGGCCTGGCCGTGGGCGCCAGCCGCCAGATCAAGGTCAGGGCCAAGGTCACGCTGGCTTCGGGCCATCTGGACTTCACCAACAACGCCTCCGCTGGCGTGATCGGCCGGGACAATGCATCGGCCACCACCTCCGCGACCGTCACCGTGTCTGCCGACAAGGTGGATGTGGGCATCGTCAAGAGCGTGGTCAGCCCCGTGCCGCCGGCTGCCATCAAGAGCGGTGAGGAGGTCACCTACCAGCTGGTGGTGAAGAACCACTCGGCCAGCACGACGGTGACGAATGTCCGCGTGCGCGACGCGCTGCAGTCCCTGGTCAAGCAGACCGACGGCGTGCGCATCGTGGGCGGCAACCCGGTGGACGAGGCCGGCAATCCCGTGCCGTACACCTACCCGGGCGGCGGCTTTGTCTCCAGCCGCATCGTCTCCGGCGCCAACGCCAGCTGCGGCACGCCCACGGGCGGCGTCAACAGCGAGACGCGCGATCTGACCTGCGACATCACCTCCATGGCCCCGGAGGCCGAGGTGGTGATCGAGGTCAAGATCCGCCCCAAGCGCGCCACCACCGGCACCTATGCCAACGCGGCCTCGGCCCAGTCCCTGGACATCCATGACGCCGATCCCGGCAACGATTCCTCGACGGCCAGCATCACCGTGCAGGCCATCGCGGAAATTGCGGCGCAAAAGCAGGTCTCGCCCAAGGTGGCGGCTGCGGGAGAGCCGCTGACCTATACGGTCACGGTGCCCAACTACGGCCCCTCGTCGGCCGCCAATGTCACGCTCAAGGACGTGCTGCCTGCAGACGCCATCTTCATCGGCACGCCCACGGTCTCCGGCGGCGGCACCTGCACTCCGGCTGCCACCGATGGCGTGCAGGGCGGAACGCTGGAGTGCGCCTGGGCCAATCCGCTGCCCACAGGCGCGCAGTACACCGTGGCCTACAAGATGCGCTCGCGCGGTGATCTGGCGGCTGACACGGAGATCCTCAACACGGTCGCCGTGGACACCGCCACCGAGGAACTGACCAAGGCCAACAACCAGGCCGAGGCCAAGGCCCGGCTCAAGCGTGCCGAGCTGGATGTGAACATCAGCATGCGCCACACCGCGGACGGCCTGGTGCTGGGTGAGGACACCGAATACACCATCACGGTGACCAACTCCGGCCCCTCCTACGCCACCCAGGTGGTCGTGACCGACAAGTTCCCCGCATCGGGCTCCACGGCCACCTTCAGCTACCAGAACGGCCTGGTGCTGGCCGGCATTCCCGGCGCCTCCGCCTCCTGGTGCGGCGTGCAGCCGGCGCTGAACGCGACCAGCGGGCCTCTGCAGTGCACCATCCCCTCGCTGGCGCCGGGCCAGAGCATGACCATCAAGTTCAAGATGCGTGCACAGACCCTGCCCGACAAGGCATCGGGCGGCACCATCTACCACGAGGCCTCGGTCAAGCCCTTCGAGACGGAATGGCTGAGCAATGGCGGCGATGTGATCGTCAACAACACCACCACCGACCGGACCTCCACCAGCCGCCAGGGCAATGCCGTTGACCTGGGGATCGGCAAGCAGGGCCCCGCCGGCCCGCTGGACGATGGCGACACGGCCAGCTACACGCTGACCGTCACCAACTACGGCCGCGATCCGCAGTCGCCCGCGGGCGGCTCGGTGACCGACGTGCTGCCCGCAGGGCTGGAGTTCGTCTCGGCCTCGGCCGGCTGCAGCTATGCCAGCGGCACGCGCACCGTGACCTGCAGCGTGCCGCAGCTGGCCCAGGGCGGCACGGCCGTCTTCACGCTGGAGACCAAGCTGGACAAGCCCTACAAGGGCGCCCGCCCGCTGGTCAACTCGGCAACGGTCTCGGTGCCCGGTGACGGCAATCCCGACAACGACAAGAGCACGACCACCACGCCGCTCAAGCCGGGGCCGGGCGGCACGGCCAGCATTCCCACGCTGTCGCAGTGGGGCCTGATGCTGATGTCGTCCCTGCTGGCACTGATGGCGCTGGGGACCATGCGCAGGCGCGAGCGTCGGTGATGCGCCCGTGACGGCAAGGGCCGGTGGCGTGATTCACGCACCGGCCTTTGTCGTCTTTGAGCGGTCCGAAGATAATGCGAGCCTATAGAGGGACACTGTTTCGCAACCGCCAGGTCGCAAGCCCGGCAACCAACACTCCAAGACCTGCCATGCTGCGTTTCTTTCTGATCTTTCTGGCCATCCAGCTGACGATGTTCGGGCTGAACCTGCTCAGTTGGGTGCAGCAGCACATCGTGCTGCCCTGGACGGCCTTCCTGGCGCACATCTGCGCCTCGCTGGTGACCTGGTTCGACAGCACGGCCTCGGCCACGGGCAAGGTGCTGTGGAACACGGCCACGGGCTTCGGCGTCTCCATCGAGGCCGGCTGCAACGGCCTGGAGGCCTACATCGTGCTGTTTGCCGCCGTGATGGCCTTCCCCTCGTCATGGCGCCAGAAGCTGGTGGGCCTGCTGGCCGGCTTCGTGGCCGTGCAGGCCATCAACGTGCTGCGCGTCATCAGCCTGTTCTACCTGGGCCAGTGGAGCACCACGGCCTTCAACTTCGCGCATGAGTACCTCTGGCAGGCGCTGATCATGCTGGACGTGCTGGTGTTCTGGCTGCTGTGGGTGCGCTGGAGCGGCCGCAAGGCGCCGTCGCACGATGACGGCGGCCAGCCGCCGCTGCCGCCTGCCGCTGCAGCTTCCGCCGCCGTGGCCGCCTGAGGAGCAGGCCATGATCGGACGCAATCCCATCTCGCGCTTCGCGGCCCTGGCCATGGGCGGCATCGTGGTGCTGACCCTGGCCTGGACGCTGGCGGCCGGCTGGCTGGCCGTGCCGGTGTCCGGCATGAGCAAGTGGGTGCTGGAGAACGCGGCCAACGGCTGGGTGCAGCGCGTGGACCTGGAGACGCCCCGCAACCTGGTCGTCAATTCCTCGGTCCAGGTCTCCAACGAGCAGACCGGCTGGCGCCGCGCCGAGGCCATCGTCGAGGTCGATCCCGCCCGCTACGGCTACGGCCTGCCGGTGCTGGTGGCCATGCTGCTGGCGGCCTGGGGGCCGGGCCGGTGGTGGCGCATCCTGGTGGGGTATGTGGCGCTGCTGCCCTTGCAGACCTTCAGCGTGGTCTCGCAGGTGCTGATGCAGCTGTGCCTTGCGGCGCGGCTCGACCTCAACGTGCTGGGCATACAGACATGGCAGCTGGAGGCCATCGTCTACGCCTACCAGATGGGCGGGCTGATGGTGCCCACGCTGTGCCCGGTGCTGCTGTGGCTGGCGCTGGACATGGGATTTGTGCGCCGCGTGCTGCTGCCGGCCTGGAACCGCAGCCGGGCGCCTGCCGCCGCGCCCCAGCCCATGGTGGCGCCCAAGCCCTCGGCCTGGCG
Source organism: Delftia sp. 11MD (assembly GCF_050907895.1). NCBI lineage: Bacteria > Pseudomonadati > Pseudomonadota > Betaproteobacteria > Burkholderiales > Comamonadaceae > Delftia > Delftia sp. 11MD. The sequence continues at coordinate 5,926,893 of NZ_CP194333.1, forward strand.
CCAGACCGATGGCGCCGCCACCTCCACCGGCCACCCGCTGGTGTCTTCCAGCAGCGCGGCCACCCTGCCCAAGGCCAAGGCCAAGGCCACCAGCGGCACGCCGCAGCGCTGAAGGCCGTGCGCGGCCGTCTTCAGGCCTGAGCGGGCATGGGCGGCAGCAGGCCGCGCTCGGTGATGAAGTCGATCACCTCGCGCAGGCCCTTGCCGCTTTTCACGCTGCCCATCACATAGGGCTTGTGGGCGCGCATGCGCTGCGTGTCGGCTTCCATGATGGACAGGTTGGCGCCCACGTAGGGCGCCAGGTCGGTCTTGTTGACCACCAGCAGATCGCTCTTGGTGATGCCGGGGCCGCCCTTGCGCGGAATCTTCTCGCCGCCGGCCACGTCGATCACGTAGATGGTCAGGTCCGACAGCTCGGGGCTGAAGGTGGCGGCCAGGTTGTCGCCGCCGCTTTCGATGAAGACGATGTCCGCCTCGGGGAACTGGCGCAGCATGCGGTCCACGGCCTCGAGGTTGATGGAGGCGTCCTCGCGGATGGCCGTGTGCGGGCAGCCGCCGGTCTCCACGCCCATGATGCGCTCGGGCGGCAGGGCCTCGGCCACTGTCAGCAGGCGCTGGTCCTCCTTGGTGTAGATGTCGTTGGTGATGACCACCAGGTCGTAGTGGGCGCGCATGGCCTTGCACAGCATCTCCAGCAGCGTGGTCTTGCCGGAGCCGACCGGGCCGCCGATGCCGACGCGCAGCGGGGGGAGTTTCTTGGTGCGGGTATTCATGGTGGACTTGGGGTGAGTGATCAGGACCGGAAGAGCCGGGAGTACTGGTGTTCGTGCCGCGCCTGCAGCACGCTCCATTGGGGCAGCATGGTGTCCAGCCGGGGCGGCGCCTCGCTGGCGCGGCGGCGTGCCTCGCCCACGGCCTGCTCCAGCAGCGGATGCAGGGCCAGCAGCAGGCTCTGGCCCGCCACCTGGCCCAGTGGCACGGCCTTGATGGCGGCGGCCACCTGGTTCTCCAGCCAGGCAAAGCCATAGGCCAGCAGGGCATGGTCCTCGTCGGCATCCACGGCGGCGCAGGCGCAGGCAAAGGCCGTGGGATAGGCCAGGCCAGGGTTGTCCACAAGGGCGCCCAGTTGTGCGATGCGGGGCGCAAAGGCCTCGCCGCCCCAGGGCACGGAGCGCAGCAGGCTGTGCAGCGACCAGCCCATCTGCAGCGTCTCGGCACGGGCCTCACGGCTGTCGCGGCTGGCAATGAACCATTGGTTCCATTCGTGCACTGCCCCTTCGTCGCCTTCGCTCCAGGCCCGGCGCAGCAGCAGCCACAGCGGCGCCTCGCAGCGTGCAAAGCCGTGGGCCAGCGCATCGGCAATCCAGGTGCGCGCCGTGCCGGCGTCCGTGACCAGGCCGTGCTCGATGGCGGCCTCCAGCCCCTGCGAATAGCTGAAGCCGCCCACGGGCAGCTGGGGCGATGCCAGGTGCAGCAGGGCGCACAGCCCCTGCATCGACAGGTCAGCCATGCGGATGGTCGTGGCCGTGCCCGTGTCCGCAGCAGCCTTTGTGATCATGGTCATGGCTGTGGTCGTGGCCATGTTCATGCCCGTGGGAATGATCGTGTGAATGGTCGTGTGAATGGCCGTGTGCGTGCCCATGGTCATGCAGCGCATACACGCTCTGCGCCAGTGCCTGGTCCTCGGCAAAGCTGGCGTCATGGCCGTGGCGGTGGCCGCCGCCATAGGCGCCGGCCTCGGGCTCGAAGGGCGCATCCACCAGGGCCACCTGCGCGCCCAGGCGCAGCAGCATGTCGTGCAGCACGGGGTCGTTTTCCAGGTGCAGGTGCGTGGGGGTGACCTCCACCGGGATATGCCGGTTGCCCAGGTGGTAGGCCGCACGCAGCAGGCCCAGCGGCGTGGCCGCCGTCACGCGCAACACCGCCTGGGGCGCGGCGCGCACGGCGACCAGGCTGCCATCCTCTGCCACCAGCACATCGCCGCCGCGCAGCACGCTGCCGCGCGCCAGCACCACGGCCAGCTCGCGCCCCGTGGAGTCGATGGCCGCAAAGCGGCTCTTCTGGCGCATGTCCCAGTCCAGTTCCAGCGTGGCGGCGCGCCTGACCAGCACGGCGGCAAGGCCGCCGCCCTGGGGCATGTGTTTGTTGACGGTGAGCATGAATTGTTTCGTATTAACGTTCGTTATAACATTGCGAGGTCAATGACTTCCCTGGAGATTCCATCATGACCACTCTCAAACTCACCCAGGTCGGCAATTCCGTGGGCTTGATCCTGCCCAAGGAGATTCTGGCGAAGCTGAACCTGGGCAAAGGCGACACGGTGTATCTGACCGAGGTTGCCGACGGTGGCATCAAGCTTTCTCCGTATGACGAGGACTTCGGGCAGCAGATGGATGCAGCGCGCCTGATCATGAAAAAGCGGCGTGGTGTTTTGCGTGAGCTGGCGAAATGACCGGGAACATGCAGGTTTGGGTCTGGCTCAGCGAGGCCGTCATGCTGGCTGTTCACGAAGAGCAACTGACCGAGCATGGTGGCCCGGCGGGCGTGCGTGATGCCGGGTTGCTGGCATCCGCCCTGGCCAGGCCACGCCATCTGGCCGCTTATGGGGCGCCTGATGCGGCCGAGCTGGCAGCCAGCTATGGCTTTGGCATCGCGCGCAACCATCCCTTTGCGGATGGCAATAAACGCACAGCCTTTGTGGCGACCGAGCTGTTTCTCCATCTCAATGGCTGGGAATTGACGGCGGGTGACGAGTCCTGTGTGCTGACCATGGTGGCCTTGGCCGCAGGCGAACTGGACGAGGCCGGGTTCGCCCTCTGGATACGTGAGCACAGTGCGCCCTTGCCCCGCTGACCCCATTGCTCCCCCTTAAAAAAGAAAATACCGCTGCGCCATCGGCAGCTCGGTGGCGGGCTCGCAGGTCAGCAGCTGGCCGTCGGCCACGACCTGGTAGGTCTCGGGATCGACGCTGATGTCGGGCTGCCAGTCGTTGTGCACCATGTCGCGCTTGCTGACGCTGCGGCAGTTTTCCACGGCCACGGTGCGCTTGCGCAGGCCGTAGCGGTCGGCCACGCCGGCCTGCTGGGCGGCCTGCGAGATGAAGGTGAGGCTGGCCGCCGCCACGCCGCTGCCCTGGCCCGCGAACATGGGGCGGTAGTGCACGGGCTGGGGCGTGGGGATGCTGGCGTTGGGGTCGCCCATGGCGGCGCTGGCGATGCTGCCACCCTTGAGGATGAGGCTGGGCTTGACGCCGAAGAACGCAGGCCGCCACAGCACCAGGTCGGCCAGCTTGCCGACCTCGACCGAGCCCACGACATGGGCGATGCCATGCGTGCGTGCGGGGTTGATGGTGTACTTGGCCACGTAGCGCTTGACACGGAAGTTGTCGTGGCGCGCGTTGTCGCCCGGCAGGCTGCCGCGCTGGACCTTCATCTTGTGCGCGGTCTGCCAGGTGCGCAGCACGACCTCGCCCACGCGGCCCATGGCCTGGCTGTCGCTGGAGATCATGGAGAAGGCGCCCAGGTCGTGCAGCACGTCCTCGGCGGCGATGGTCTCGCGGCGGATGCGGCTTTCGGCGAAGGCGATGTCCTCGGCAATCGAGGCGTCCAGGTGGTGGCAGACCATGAGCATGTCCAGGTGCTCGTCCAGCGTGTTCACCGTGTAGGGCCGCGTGGGGTTGGTGGACGAGGGCAGCACGTTGGCCTCGCCGCAGACCTTGATGATGTCGGGCGCGTGGCCGCCGCCCGCGCCTTCGGTGTGGTAGGTGTGGATGGTGCGGCCCTTGAAGGCGGCCACCGTGGCCTCGACGAAGCCGCCCTCGTTGAGCGTGTCGGTGTGGATGGCGACCTGGGTGTCGGTCTCGTCGGCCACGCCCAGGCAGCAGTCGATGGCGGCGGGCGTCGATCCCCAGTCCTCGTGCAGCTTCAGGCCGATGGCGCCTGCCGCGATCTGCTCGCGCAGCGGCGCGGCCTGGCTGGCGTTGCCCTTGCCCAGCAGGCCGATGTTCATGGGGTAGCCGTCCACGGCCTGCAGCATGCGCTCCATGTGCCAGGGACCGGGCGTGACCGTGGTGGCGAAGGTGCCCGTGGCCGGGCCCGTGCCGCCGCCGATCATGGTGGTCACGCCGCTGGTCAGCGCCTCGTCGATCTGCTGCGGGCAGATGAAGTGGATGTGCGTGTCGATGCCGCCGGCCGTGACGATCATGCCCTCGCCCGCAATGATTTCCGTGCCGGGGCCGATGACGATGGTCACGCCCGGCTGCATGTCCGGGTTGCCCGCCTTGCCTATGCCGGCGATCAGCCCGTTCTTGATGGCGATGTCGGCCTTGACGATGCCCCAGTGGTCGATGATCACGGCATTGGTGATGACGGTGTCGGCGCAGTCGGCGGCCATGCGCTGGCTTTGGCCCATGCCGTCGCGGATGACCTTGCCGCCGCCGAACTTGACCTCTTCGCCGTAGATCGTGTGGTCCTTCTCGATCTCGATGACCAGGGCCGTGTCGGCCAGCCGCAGGCGGTCGCCCACGGTGGGGCCGAACATCTCGGCATAGGCCTGGCGCGTGATGCTTGCCATAGCATTCCCTTTCTGTTGTCTACGACGCTATGCGTTGCTCGTTGTACTTAAAACCGGCGTGGTCCAACCCGGGGACACCGAGGAAGGGCCGCCCCGCACCGAGGGTGTCGTCCCCCTCCCGCGAAGCGAGAGAGGGGGAAGCGGCGTAGCCGCTCAGGGGGTACTTCAAAGCCTGCCCATCACCTTGGCGTTGAAGCCATAGATGATGCGGTCGCCGGAGATTTCCACCAGTTCCACCGTGCGTTCCTGGCCCGGCTCGAAGCGCACGGCCGTGCCGGCCGCGATGTTCAGCCGCCAGCCGCGTGCGGCGGCGCGGTCGAAGTGCAGGGCCTCGTTGACCTCGAAGAAATGAAAGTGCGAGCCCACCTGCACGGGCCGGTCGCCGGTGTTGGTGACCGTGAGGGTCTGCACGGGCCGGCCTGCGTTCAGCAGGATCTCGCCGGGCTCGGCCAGCAGTTCGCCGGGGGTGATGCGCTCGGTCATGTGCGGCTCCCGCGCTCAGCCTGCCAGCGCCACGGCACCGTAGCCCATGGCGGCCACACCTGCCAGGCGTGCGGCCCAGGCCGAAGCCGTGCCGCCGCGCATGGCCCGGCCAAAGGCCACGCCCAGGGCATGCAGCACCAGCGTGGTGGCGACCATGCCCGCCATGTAGGCCCAGAACACGGCTGCGGGCAGCGCGTGGGGGAAGACCTCGCCATGCGCGTATCCGTGGAACAGCGCGAAGGCGCCGGCCAGCACCATGGCCAGGGCCACGGGCAGGCGGCGCTGGGCCACCAGCAGCAGGCCGAAGGCCAGCAGCGAGGCGGCCACCATGGGCTCCACGGCCGGCAGCTCCAGCGGGGTCTGCGTCAGCGCCAGGCCCAGCGCCATGCAGGCGGCAAAGGCCACGGGCGGCAGCCACTGGCGCTTGAGCATCAGCCCGCACCACAGGCCCAGCGCCACCATGGCCAGCAGATGGTCCAGGCCCGCAATGGGATGGGACAGCCCGGCCATCAGGGCCTGCATGGCGCCGTCGCCGGCATGCAGGTGGGCGCCGGCCCCCGTATGGGCGCTGGCAGCCGTGGCGGCGGCCAGCAGGGCCGGGGCGAGCAGGTAGTTGAAAGTGTTGCGGAATCTGAACATGGAGATCTCCTTGATCGCTATCGAGACTGGATCTGCCCACGGCACAAGCGGATGCAGCGGGCTGGTTGGGGGTGCCCAGCAAGGGCCTAAGCTGGCCGCGCCGCCCCGCAGCGATGGCGCCGTCCCCCTTGGGGGAAGCGGCGTAGCCGCTCAGGGGGTCAAACTATTGGATGATGAACGGTGACCAGCTTGGTGCCGTCCGGGAAAGTGGCTTCGACCTGGATGTCCGGGATCATTTCTGGGATGCCCTCCATCACATCGGCGCGCGTCAGCACCGTGGTGCCCAGGTGCATGAGCTCGGCCACGGTCTTGCCGTCGCGCGCCCACTCCAGCACGGCAGCGCTGATCAGCGCCACGGCCTCGGGGTAGTTGAGCTTCAGGCCGCGCGCCTTGCGCCGCTCGGCCACCAGGGCTGCGGTGAACAGCAGCAGCTTGTCTTTTTCACGCGGGGTGAGTTCCATGGATGAGTCTCCGTTGATCAGGTGGCCCAGAGGCGGGGAGGGCGGGCAGGCATGTCCAGCAGTGCGGGGCGCAGCAGGCGCCAGCCTTCATGCAGCACGGCCCGTGCCGCCTCCATGCGCCGGGCCAGCACGCGCAGCAGCAGTACCGAGGGCGCGCCGCCCTGGCCGGCCAGCAGGCTGGCGCCGGCGCGCACTTCATCGCTCCAGGGCAGGCTGGCGGCCAGTTGCTCGCTCAATGGCTCCATGGCCGCCAGGGGTTCGGGGGCCACGGCCCAGAGGCTGGCCTGTATGGGCAAGCCTGCCCAGGCAACGGGGCTGGACAGCAGGGCATGGCCGGCGTGCAGTTCACCTTGCTCCAGCCACAGCGGCCGTCCGCCGCATGCGAGCCGGTTGTGAAGCTGCAGGCGCGCGGCAGCGCATTGGGCGGTGCCGGTGTGGTTCCAGTGCTCGCCCGCGCCATAGCGGCCCAGCACCGTGGCGTCCCAGCCGATGGCGCGCGCGCCCGGCGCAAGATCCAGGTCCAGCGCCATGGTGGCGTCGGCACCGGCGAACAGCATGTTTTCCTGCGGCAGCCATTCCAGGATGGCTCCTTCTTCCACGCGCAGCCGCACGCGCTGCGCGGCCGGGCGGCCCTGGGACTTGTACCAGCGCGTGGCGCCTGGCGTGGTCAGCAGGGCGTGGGCGCCGGGCTCCACGGTCACATCGATCTGCAACTGGTCGCCGCCGGCCACGCCGCCGGGCGGATGCAGCAGCACGGCATGGCAGATGCCGGGGCCTTCAGGGTGCAGCGGTTTTTGCACGCGCAGCGGGCCGCTGTGGCGTGCGTGGGAAAGCACGCTGCCCTGGCCGGCGCGGTGCTCGAAGCGCAGGTCCAGCATGGCCTGCCAGCCCGAGACGCAAGCGGGCACGGCGGTGATCGGTAGCGCTGCGGACATGGGCGGGGCGGACGGTACAGGGCGTGTGGGTGGTAACGGCCTTCCGTCATGCATTTAGCGTGCCAATCCGGTGCAGTGGCGGCTGCGCCCTGCTGGTGCGCTGGTGCATCGGATTGGTGCGTGCGCTGCCATGCGCGGGGCGGAATGCGGCACGCTTGCGGTGCATTCCTGCGCCGCCGTGCCGCAGGTTGGTGCGATGCCCTACGCCCGTGCCTTGGCCTGGCGCGCCAGGCTTCTGTCCCAGGCGACCACGGCCAGCGTGCACAGGCTCAGGGCCAGGCCTGCAACGCCGGCACCCGTCCATCCCCAGTGCAGCCACACCGTCGAGCCCACGGCCGAGCCCAGCGAGGCGCCGATGAAGTACCCCGTCATGTAGACCGCATTGATGCGCGATCGCGCCGAAGGCGCCAGCGCGTAGATCACGTTCTGGTTGCTGATGTGCAGGGCCTGCAGCGCGGCATCGACGATGAGCAGTCCCGCCAGGAACCACCACAGGCTGGTGCCGCCCAGCCACAGCGCCCCCCAGCCCGCCAGCATGAGCAGGCCGCCGGCCAGCGTGGTGCGCTGCTCCAGCCCCCGGTCGGCCAGCCGGCCGGCCATGTTGGCCATGAGGGCGCCGGCCACGCCGACCAGGCCGATGAGGCCGATCTGCGCATCGCCGAACCCGTAGCCCGGCCCGGCCAGCAGCAGTGCCATGGTGGAGAACAGCACGCTCACCGTGGCAAAGCCCATGCCGCCGATCAGCGCCCGGCTGCGCAGGCGCGGCTGCTCGCGCGCCAGCGTGAGCAGGGAGCGCATCACCGCGCCATAGCCGATGCGCTGGGCCGGCTGCGCCAGCGGCAGCGCGCGCCGCAGCAGCAGGGCCACGCCGGCCGTGGCCAGGGCACCGACCCAGTACACGGCATTCCAGCCGCCCAGGTCCGAGAGCACGCCGGCCACGCTGCGCGAGGCCAGGATGCCGATCAGCAGCCCGCTCATGACCAGGCCCACGGCGCGCCCGCTGGCGCCGGGCGCCGCAAAGCTGGCCGCCATGGGCACCAGCACCTGGGCCGCGACCGAGAACAGCCCGGTCATCAGCGTGCCCGCCGCCAGCAGCGCAAAGCTGTGCGCCATGCCGCTGGCCAGCATGCCCAGCGCGGCCAGCAGCATCAGGCCCAGCACCAGGCGGCGGCGTTCCAGCATGTCGCCCAGCGGCACGAGCAGCAGCAGTCCCAGCGCATAGGAGACCTGGGCCATGGTCACCGTCAGCGAGGCACGCGCCTCGCTGATGCCCAGGTCCATGGCGATGGAGTGCAGCAGCGGCTGGTTGAAGTAGTTGGCGCCCGCGCACAGGCCGCAGGCCGTGGCCATGAGCAGCAGGGTGCTCTGGGGCAGCACGGGCGCGGCGGTGGCCTGCATGGGCGGCGAGGGCAGGGCGGGGGCCGGGGAGGATCTGTTCATCGGACGAATGCCTGTGGTATCTGCTGATGGGTGGCAAGCGGACGGCTCAGACCCACAGCGGCGGCCGCGCCGGCTGGGCGGTGGCGGGCAGTGCGGCCACGGCATCGACCTCGATCAGCATTCCGGGCAGGGCCAGCCGGGGCACGGGGATCAGGGTGCAGGCCGGAAAGCGCGGCAGGGTATTGCTGGGGGCGCCATCGCCGGGGGCACCGTCGCTCCAATGCAGGCGCACGGCGGCCTGCCAGTCGTTGAAGCGGGCCTCCGAGTGGTCCACGATGAGCAGGGTCAGCTTGACCACCTGGCCCATGTCCGCGCCCGCCGCCTGCAGCGCCAGCTTGAGGTTGGACAGGGCCTGCTGCGCCTGGGCCGCGAAGCTGTCGGGCAAGTCGCCCGCCTGGTTCTCGCCGCCCTGGCCCGAGACGAAGGCCCATTGCGCCGGCCCGTGCACGGTGACCACATGGGTGTAGCCGTTGGGCGTGGCGTCGTAGAGACCGGCGGGCTGCAGATGGTGCAGTTGCGGGGCCGTGGAAGCGGCGGGCTGTGCCGAGGCGGCTGGAAGTGCGTCGTGTTGCATGGTGGGCCTGGAGTCCGAAAGTGCGCCGGCTGGACCGGCGAGGCTTGCCAGTGTGAAACCTCAACCAAAGTTGAGGTCAAATGCAGGCCTGCTTGGACCTATTTTTCCTGCGCCTATTTTCCTGCTGCCATGAATCTGTCTTCTGCCGGTGTCACCGCGTCCGACCATGACGGGCCGGCCATCCTCTCCGTGGGCGAAGTGGCCCGGCGCAGTGGCATCTCCGTCTCGGCCCTGCATTTCTACGAGCGCCAGGGACTGATCGAGAGCCTGCGCACGCCCGGCAACCAGCGCCGCTATGCGCGTGCCGTGCTGCGGCGCGTGGCCGTCATCAGGGTGGCCCAGCGCATGGGCGTGCCGCTGGCCGAGATTGCCGAGGCGCTGCAGGACCTGCCCAGCGGCCGCACGCCCACGCAGGCCGACTGGAGCGCGCTGTCCGCGCGCTGGCGCCATGCGCTGGATGCGCGCATCCAGGGGCTGACCCAGCTGCGCGACCAGATCGACGGCTGCATTGGCTGCGGCTGCCTGTCCCTCAAAGTCTGCCCGCTGCGCAATGACGGCGATTGCCTGGCCAAGGACGGGCCGGGGCCGCACTTTCGCTGAACAGCCTGCGCTTGGGCGTGAACAGGTCCTAGTGCTTGGGCATGGGCAGCGTGGGCGTGCGCGTGCACATCCAGCACAGCCAGCCGGCCAGCACGCCCATGACGATGCAGTAGGCGACCAGGGCCTCGGTGATGCCGATGTGGTCCGAAAGCCAGCCCAGGCCCAGGATGGGCACGATGGTGCCCAGGTAGCCGACCACCAGGTAGGTGGACAGCAGGCCCGTGCGCGTGGCCGGTGTCGAGACCTTGTTGACGATGGACATGCCCGCCAGATTGCACAGGCCGTGGCCCGCCGCCGTGGTGATCACGCTGAGCGCGAACAGCAGGGCCGAGCCCGCAAAGCTGTTGACCAGCAGCAGGAGGTTGCAGGCCACCAGGCAGGCAAAGCCCAGAATGGCCGAGCCCTTGGTCGGGCGCGGGCGCGCCAGGTACTGGAAGCCCGCCGAGAGGAACAGGATCACGCCGATGGACAGGCCCGAAACGGCCGGCCCATGCCAGGGCACCATGCGCTGCATGAAGCTGGGCGCCAGCGATGCGAACAGGCTGAACATGCCGAAGGCGCAGAACGCACACATGCCGCCCAGCGCGTAGTGGCGCGCAAAGCGGCGCTCGGGCAGGGTGATGGTGGGCATGAAATCGCGCCAGTGCAGCGCACGTGCCTGGGTGGAGGCCAGCTCCGCCGGCTCGGCAATGCGCACCTGGTACAGCGCATAGATGGCCAGCAGGCCCAGCCCCAGCGAGGGGATATAGGCCGTGACCAGCGGCCAGGGCAGCCACTGCGCGATCAGCCCGCCCACCACGGGGCCCAGCCCGAAGCCGAAGGCAATGGTCAGGCTGGTCGTGGCCGCGGCGCGCTGCAGGTCGCCCCGGTTGTTGAGCCGGGTCATGCCCACCGAGGCCGAGGTGGTGATCAGCCCCGAAGCCACGCCGATCACCACGCGGCCCAGCGCAAAGCTGGGCACGTTCCAGGCCACGGTGGAGGCCAGCACGCCCAGCGTCATCAGGATCAGGCCTGCGCGCAGCACGGCGACAAAGCCGAAGCGGTCGGTCAGCCGGCCCAGGAACAGCAGGCTGGCCAGCGCGCCGAACATGTAGGCCACGAAGATCTGCGTGATGTGGCTGGGCTGCAGCCCCCAGGCCTGCTGGTACAGCGGGTACAGCGGGCTGGCCAGGGCCGTGCCCATGACACCCACGCACATGGAAAAACACACCCACGCATAGGGCGGCCAACGGGTTTGCATAGAAAAAGGGAACGCGAAGAAGACGAAAGCGAGGGAAAGAGGCGCCGCGCAGGCCTTGCGCCCCGAGGCGCCGCGGCACTGTCCGGGAGCGCATGGAATCTGGAATGACCCGCAGGCCAATGGGTGAATTCTAAGAAACCCGCGTGTCCTGGGTGTTGCGCCGCCTCCGAGCCCCTGGCATGCACCCGGGCATACCGCTGGCATCGTGCGCCAGGCGGGCGGGTGTACCCTGTGGCCGTCCCTGTGTTTTCCCCTTGTCCTGAGAGTCCGGCATGCCAGTTCCACCCACCGCCTTCATCACCTGCCCGCCATCGCGCAAGGCGGCTGGTGCCGCGCTTGCCGCCTGTGCGCTGCTGCTGGCCGGTTGCGGCTCGGTAGGCGGCGGCGTGGGCATAGGCATTCCCGTCGGCCCGGTATCGGTGGGCGTCGGGCTGGGCAGCGGCGGGCTGAGCGCCGGTGTCGGCACGGGCGTGGGGCCGCTGGGCGTTGGGGTGGGCGTCAACCAGAGTGGCCAGGTCCTGGGCAGCGCCGGCGTGGGCGCCTCCACGGGCGTGGGCGGCGCGCGGGTGGGTGTGGGCGTGGGCTCGTCCACCGTGCTGCACGACCCGCAGCGCTCCGCCACCCAAACACCGCAGGAGCCCGCACCTGCAGCGCCCTCCCAGACCCCCGCCGGCCAGCTGCAATGGCGCGACGCCAGCGGTCAGGTCGTACCGGCCTGCCGCGTCGACGGGCGTTGCTAACGCTTAAGCGTATGCGTCGCCCTGGAAGGTGCGCCTGGCCCAGCCTAGGGCAGCCGCTCAGGGGGTACTTCGGTTCACCCCGCCCAGACGATACGGTCCCGGCCCGCGTTCTTGGCGAGGTACAGGCGCCGGTCGGCATCGGCCAGCAATTGGTCGGCGCTGTTGTCGGGCGAAGGCGCCATGCTGGCCACACCCAGGCTGACGGTCAGCGCATGGCCCAGGGGCGAGGCGGCGTGGGGCAGGTCCAGCGCCCTGAGCGCATCGACGATGCCCTGCGCAACCAGCACCGCGCCGTCCAGCGCCGTATGGGGCAGCAGGCAGACGAATTCCTCGCCGCCATAGCGCGCCAGCAGGTCGCCAGGCCGGTGCAGCGCGCCCTGTATGGCCTGGGACAGCTGGCTCAGGCATTCATCGCCGACCAGATGGCCGTAGTGGTCGTTGTAGGCCTTGAAGTGGTCCACATCGATCATCACCAGCGACAGCGGCTCGCCCAGCCGCTGCAGGCGCATGAACTCGCGCTCCAGCTGGGCGCCGAAAAAGCGCCGGTTGGCCGTGCCCGTCAGCCCGTCGCTGTGCGAGAGCAGCTGCAGCATCTTGCGCTGCTGTGCAATCTCCAGATGCGTGCGCACGCGCGCCTTGAGCACGGGCGGGCGAAAGGGCTTGGTCACGAAATCCACCGCGCCCAGGTTCAGTCCCAGTTCCTCGCAATGGGGCTCGGTCAGCGCCGTGAGAAAGATGACGGGGATGTGGGCGGTTTCCAGGTCCGCCTTCAGGCGCCGGCAGACCTCGAAGCCGTCCATCTCGGGCATGCGGATGTCCAGCAGGATGAGGTCGGGCAGGTACTGGCGGGCCAGGGTCAGCGCGTCCTCGCCCGTGTGGGCCATGAGCACGCTGCACAGATCCTTGATCACCTGGCAGATGATGGCGGCGTTGTCCGGGACGTCGTCCACCACAAGCACCTTCTGCCCGGCAGGCAAGGGCTGTAGCGGGTTGGGCAGCGTAGGGGGGAAGGCGGAGTAGGGCATGGCCGGTGGGATTTCGGGCCGAGAATACCCCGGAACCCGCAGCCCTGGATAGGGCGCAGGAGGTCTGGACAATTTGTAAAGATCTCTGTCTTCGGCAGGCAGGCGGCCCGGTGGCCTCAGGCGTATAGAGGCTCTTCCTGCATCGCCTCGATCTGCTCGTTGAGCATGTCCACCTGTCCGCGCCAGTAGTCGGGTGTGCCGAACCACGGGAAGTTGATGGCAAAGATCGGGTCGTCCTGGCGTCGCGCCAGCCAGGCGCTGTAGTGAATGAGTCGCAGCGTGCGCAGCGGCTCGATCAGGGCCAGCTCGCGTCGGTCGAAGGGGCGGAACTGTTCATAGCCATCCAGCAGGGCCCCCAGCTGGCGCGTGCGCTGGCTGCGGTCGCCCGACAGCAGCATCCACAGGTCCTGCACGGCCGGGCCCGTGCGCGCATCGTCCAGGTCCACGAAATGCGGGCCGCCATGGCCTTCGTCGTCCAGCGGCGTCCACAGCACGTTGCCGGGATGGCAGTCGCCGTGCAGGCGCAGCGTGCGCGCGCTGTGCAGGCCGAAGTGGCCGGCTGCGCTCAGGCCGTCGGCAGCGGGTGCCATCAGCTCAAGGGCGCGCTGGCAGGCGGCTTTCCAGGTGGATTCCACCTCCAGCGGAATCATTTTCCGGTCCAGCAGCCATTGCATGGAGTCGTGGCCGAAGGTGGCCAGGTCCAGCGCGGGCCGGTGCACAAACGGGCGCGCTTCGCCCACGGTGTGGATGCGGGCCAGGAAGCGCCCGGTCCACTCCAGCACCTCGAAATCGTCCAGCTCGGGCGGGCGGCCACCGCGCCAGGGGCTGACCGAGAAATCAAAGCCCGCGTAGCTGTGCAGCGTGGCACCTGCCAGCACCAGCGGGGGCACGGCAGGCACTTCGGCGGCCGTCAGCTCGGCGCTGAAGGCGTGCTCCTCCAGGATCTGATCGCGGCTCCAGCGGCCCGGGCGGTAGAACTTCAGCACCACGCGTTCGCCGTCCTCCAGCACGGCCTGGTAGACGCGGTTTTCGTAGGAGGCCAGGGCCGTGAGCCGGCCATCGCCCCACAGGCCGACCGAGGCCAGTGCGTCGAGCACGGCGTCGGGCGTGAGCCGGGCATAGGCGTGCGAACCGGCATCGGGGACGGCACTCAGATCAGGATCGTATGGTGTGGCAGACATGGGGCGATTGTCGCCGGGCTGGCTTAAGCTTTGCGTCCGCCCGACAACGCCGATCCGCCCGCCGTGCCGCTGCTGCCCCACTTCCTGCAATCCCATGCCATCGCCAGTGCGGCCGGGCCATCCGACGGCTGGAGCGCCTGGCACCTCGGCCGTGGCCGCTATGCGGTCTGGGTGGTGACGATGCAGGCGCTGGCCCCGCCTGTGCGCGACGCAGTGCAAGCCGCCTGTGCGCAGGCACGCCGCTGGCTGGGCGCAGCGCTGGTCCCGCACTGCCAGCGGCAACTGCACGTGACCCTGGCCACCGCGGGCTTTCTGGATGGCGGTGCGCAACTGCCGCAGGCCTACGGCGCGGCGCAACTGTCGCGCGACCTGCTCGCGCTGCAGCACCTGCCGGCCGCGCCGCTGCAGCTGGAGTTCGGTGGCTGGGGAAGTTTCGAGATGGCGCCCTACCTTCAGGTGCGCGACGACAGGCCGGACGGCTGCACGCTGCACGGACTGCATGGCGTGCTCGCGCAGACAGGGCCCGGGCTGGCGCTGACCGAGGCGATGCGCCCCTACGTGCCCCATGTGACGCTGGGCGCCTGGAGCGCTGCCTGGCCCCGTGACCAGGTGCTGCAATGGATGAGCGGCCTGCCAATGCAGGAGCACTGGCAGGCCGCCGTGGGCGAGATCGCGCTGGTCAGCTATGCAGCCGACGTGCTGCACGGGCCGTTGACCTGCCACGCCCGCTACGACCTCCTGCGCCGCAGGTTGCACTGGCTGCAGAGGCCGGACTGGGCCTGATCAGGCCAGGGTGATCTGCACGTCGATGTTGCCGCGCGTGGCGTTGGAGTAGGGGCAGACCTGGTGGGCCGCGTCCACCAGGGCCTGGGCGGCGGCCCTGTCCATGCCGGGCAGGCTGACCTTCAGGCGCGCGGCGATGCCGTAGGCGTTGGGGATGGTGCCCAGGTCCACTTCGGCGTCGATGGCCAGGTCCTGGGGCAGGCTGATCTTCTGCTTGCCGGCCACGGCCTTGATGGCGCCGATGAAGCAGGCCGAGTAGCCGGCGGCGAACAGTTGCTCGGGGTTGGTGCCCGTGCCGCTGGTGCCTGGCGAGGACAGGGTCACATCCAGGCGTCCGTCATCGGTGCGCGAGGCGCCGTCGCGGCCGCCGGTGGTGTGGGCACGTGCGGTGTAGAGGACTTTTTCGAGCTGGGCCATGGTGTCTTCCTTTTGCAAAGTTGTCCGGCGGTGCGGACGGGTGGAGGAAATCGTCTGTGGGTGGTCGTCAATCGCTGCGGCGCGGCACCAGCCGCTGGCGCAGTGCGCCCAGTTGCTGCGTCAGCGCCTGCAACTCGGGCAGCGTGCACTGCGTGCTCTGCAGCACGCAGGCGGGAATCTTTTCAGCCGCATCGCGCAGCGCCCGGCCTTGCGGCGTGAGCGTGATGCGCACGCGCCTCTCGTCATGCGCATCGCGCACCCGCTCCAGCAGGCCCGCGCCTTCCAGGCGCTTGAGCAACGGGGTCAGCGTGCCCGAATCCAGATACAGCTGTTCGCCGATCTCGGACACGGTCAGGCCGTCGCGCTCCCACAGCACCAGCATCACCAGGTACTGCGGATAGGTCAGGCCGATGCCATCGAGCAGGGGCTTGTACAGCTTGGTCATGGCCAGCGATGCCGAGTACAGCGCGAAGCAGACCTGGTTGTCCAGGCGCAGAAGCTCGGAGCTGTCGAGAGGAAGGGGAGGGCTGCTGGGCATGGGTTGAATTATTGCTGTCAATTAAATTGTGCACAACTTAATTTGAAAAACCCCTTCGGATCGGAAGGTGAAGATCCGCAGGGGTCGAGGGACCGAGGGGGCCTATCGGCCCGTGAAGCGCGCGGGGCGTTTTTCGATGAAGGAGCGCACGCCCTCGGCCGCATCCTCGCTGCTGGCCAGGCGCTGCTGCACGGGAATGAAATCGGCCACGGCGGCGGCCTGGCCCAGCTCGATGGCCTTGAGCACATTGAGCCGCGTGGCCACCACGGCCTGCGGGGCCTGGGCGGCAATGCGCTCGGCAATGCGCAGCGCCTCGGCCAGCTCCTGGCCGGCCGGCACCACCTTCTGCACGAAGTTCAGGCGATAGGCCTCGGCGCTGTCGAATTCGTCGGCCGTCAGCAGGTGCAGCATGGCATTGCCCACGCCCGCACGTTCGGCCATGCGCAGCGTGGCGCCGCCCGTGGGCATGATGCAGCGCTGCACCTCCAGCTGGGAAAAGCGGCAGTCATCGGCCGCGACCACGATGTCGGCGCCCAGCATCAGCTCGATGCCCACCGTGAAGCAGATGCCCTTGACCGCCACCACCATGGGCTTGGCGCGGCGCCGGTAGCCGACCAGGCCGTAGTCGTGCGGCTCCACCAGGCCTTGCGGGATGGCCTTCCTGCCCGAGCGCAGGTACTCCGCCATTACCGGAAGGTCCAGCCCCGCCGTGAAATGGCTGCCGAACGCATGCAGCACGCCCACGCGCAATTGCGGGTCGTCGTCCAGCCGGGTATAGGCCTCGGCCAGCTGCTGGAACATGGGGGGCGTCCAGCCGTTGCGCTTGGCGGGACGGTTGATGCCGATCAGCAGCACATGGCCGCGCACTTCGCAGCTGATGCAGCCTTCGGGCGGCGGGGTGGGGGTGTTGATGTCCATGCGTGTCTCCTGCGCATGGACCTTAGAGCAGGCCAGGGATGGGTGCAGTCGCGCAGAGGACGATTGAAAACGAAATGAATATCTAAGCAATGCTTTCGTTTTCTGAGGTTTGGGAAGCTGATCGATGAAAATCGATAAGTTCGTTTCGATTCATTGCCAGCGCCATTGCCGATCGATAAGATCGAAACCATGCTTTCGATTTCATTGAAGCCATGAAGATCTCCATCGACTCTGTGGATGCACTCGGTGACGCGGTATGGGCCGTTCGCAAGGCGCGGCGCTTGCGCCAGGACGATGCAGCAGGCGCCGCAGGCGTGAGCCATGTCTTTGTGCGGGACGTGGAGCGCGGCAAGCCCACGGTCCAGTTTGGGCGCGTGCTGCAACTGCTGTCCGAACTGGGAATCGAAGTGCTCATCGACCTTCCCGAGGGAACCGAGCAGGCCTATCTGCAGCGCCGCCAGGCCAGGCTGCCACCTGAGTCCCATGGTTCCCACGAGTACCGAACGCGCCAGGGCGCACCGGACGGAGGGCCAGCCGCTGAAGTCAGGGAGGAGCCCGGTGCCCGCGACTCGGACGATGCGTTCTTCCGCACCGCCTTCGAAAAGAACAGGCCGTGACCGCACGCATCCTGGACGTATTCATCAACGGCCGGCTTGCCGGAAAGCTGGTCGAAAACAGGGATGTCTGGGGCTTTGCCTATGAGGAGGAGTGGATGGGCGACCCTCGCGCTTTCCCATTGGCGCCCGGCATTTCCTTGGCAAAGCGCAGGCACATCGACGGATCTACGCACCGCAGCGTCCAATGGTTCTTCGACAACCTGCTGCCCGAGGAAGCACTGCGCAGTGCGATCAGCAAAGAGCTGGAGGTGAATGAGCACGATGCCTTCGGCCTTTTGCAGGCCCTTGGCGCGGAATCGGCCGGATCCCTGGTCCTGCTGCCGCCTGGGGCGGGTGCAGCCGAGCGCGGCGCAAGGAGGCTGGAGTTCGGCGAACTGTCACTAAGACTCAGGAACTTGCCGCGCACATCCTTGCATGCCGGATCACCCAAGCGCATGTCCCTGGCTGGAGCGCAGCACAAAATGGTGGTGCTGTACGACGAGAAAACCGCTCGCCTGCAGGAACCCTTCCAAGGGACGGCTTCCAGCCATATCCTCAAGCCGGACTCCACGGCCGAAGGCTATCCGCACTCGACCGTCAACGAGGCCTTCACCATGAAGCTTGCCGGGCGCCTGGGGCTTGATGTGCCGCCGGTACACCTGCTGTACACGCCCGAGCCGGCCTATGTCATCAACCGCTTTGACCGCGTGTTTGATGAAGCGTCCCAAGAGTGGCTGCGACTGCATGTGGTGGATGCCTGCCAACTGCTCGACCTGGCCCGGACTTTCAAATATCAAGGAGCCAGCATCCAGACACTGGCGTCGTTGATGGACCGCTGCCGCGAAAAGGCGCAAGCCCGGATGGGCATCTATCAGTGGCTGCTGTTCAACACCCTGGTGGGCAACAGCGACAGTCATCTGAAGAATCTGTCGTTCCTGGTGGACCGGGGCGGCGTCAGGCTGGCGCCGTTCTACGATCTCCTGAGCACCGCCGTCTATCACACGCGGGCTTACGCCGATGAACATGCGGTATGGCCACAGGAGCGGCTGACGGTTCCGCTTGCGGGTGCGGCCTTCTTTGCCGACGTGACCTACGGAAAGCTGCTGGCCGCAGGTACGGCCTTGGGCCTGACCCAGAGCACAAGCGGACGTGTGCTCGACAGGATGCTTGGCATGCTGGCTCCGCAGGCCGATACGTTGATCGCAGAATTCGAGGCTGGCCAGCTCCACCAGCCTGCCGACTCTGCAATGGACCATTCCACAAGAAGTGCCCACCTTAGAATGCTCAGGTCGATACGTCACATCGTCATCGAGGACATGCTGGCGCTGGTGCGCAAAACCAAGTAGCGCGCGGCCACCAAAACAAAAGGCGAAGGCCAGCCTGAGCTGCCTTCGCCTTCGCTTGGCCTTGGGGGCGGTGTATCAGTAGCTGTACACGCCGCGGCCCGTCTTGCGGCCCAGGCGGCCGGCGGCCACCATTTCCTTGAGCAGGGGGCAGGGACGGTACTTGCTGTCGCCGAATTCCTTGAGGTAGACCTCCATCACGGCCAGGCACACGTCCAGGCCGATCATGTCGGCCAGGGCCAGCGGGCCGATGGGCTGGTTGCAGCCCAGCTTCATGCCGGCGTCGATGTCCTCGGCCGATGCCAGGCCTTCGGCCAGCACGAAGAAGGCCTCGTTGATCATGGGCACCAGGATGCGGTTGACCACGAAGCCGGGGGCATTCTTCACGGTGATGGGGCTCTTGCCCAGGCGCTCGGACAGTTCCTTGACCGTGGCGTGCGTCTCGTCGCTGGTCTGCAGGCCGACGATGATCTCCACCAGCGCCATCATGGGCACGGGGTTGAAGAAGTGCATGCCGATGAACTTGTCGGCACGGCCCGTCACGGCGGCCAGCTGGGTGATGGAGATGGACGAGGTGTTGGTGGCGACGATGACGTCGGCATCCAGCAGGGCGTCCAGCTGCTTGAGGATCTTGACCTTGAGCTCGTAGTTCTCGGTGGCGGCCTCGATGACCAGCTGCGCGCCCTTGAGCGCCGCGTAGTCGGTCGATGTCTTGATGCGGGCCAGGGCGGCGGCCTTGTCGGCCTCGGTCAGCTTTTCCTTCTTGATCAGGCGGTCCAGGCTGCCCGAGACGGTGGCCACGCCCTTCTGGACGGCGGCATCGGAGATGTCCACCATGACCACGTCGATGCCCGATACCGCGCAGGCCTGCGCGATGCCGTTGCCCATGGTGCCTGCGCCGATGATGCCTACGGTTTGAATTGCCATGACTGTCAGTCTCCTCAAACGAACAAAGTGAATGCGAACGTGAATGCGATCCAGCGATCGTAGCGGGATTCGGAGCATCCACCGGGTTTGCCCCGGCTTGCGGCGCCGCGCAGGCGACTGCAACAGTGGATGGCTACACCGCAGGGGAGGGGGAGGCATGCTGGACTACATCGTGATCGGAGGCGGCTCGGCGGGCTCGGTGCTGGCCGGGCGGCTCAGCGAGGATGCGCAGACGCAGGTGGCGCTGCTGGAGGCCGGGCCCCCCGACTCCAGCGTGCTCATCCACTGTCCGGCGGGCATGGCCGCCATGGCCAAGGGCGGGCGCCACAGCTGGGGCCTGTCCACCGTGCCCCAGCCGGGCCTGGGCGGGCGGCGTGGCCACCAGCCGCGCGGCAAGGTGCTGGGCGGCTCCAGCGCGGTCAACGCCATGGTCTATGTGCGCGGCCAGCCGGCCGACTACGACCACTGGGCGGCCCAGGGCAACCCGGGCTGGAGCTGGAGCGAGGTGCTGCCCTATTTCCTGCGCGCCGAACACAACGAACGCGGCGCCGATGCCTGGCACGGCACGGGCGGGCCCCTGAACGTGGCCGAGCTGCGCGATCCCAACCCGCTGTCCCGGGCCTTCGTGCAGGCGGGCGTGCAGGCCGGCCATGCGCACAACGCGGATTTCAACGGCCAGGCGCAGGAGGGCGTGGGCCTGTACCAGGTCACCCAGCGCAATGGCGAGCGCCACCACGTCGCCAAGGCCTATCTGGCGCCGCACCGTGCCAGGCCCAATCTGCGCGTGGAAACGGGTGCCCAGGTGCTGCGCATTCTGTTCGAGGGCCGGCGCGCCGTGGGCGTGGAGTACCTGCAGGGCGGTACGGTGCAGCAACTGCACTGCCGGCGCGAGGTGCTGCTTTGCGGCGGCGCACTGCTGTCGCCGCAGCTGCTGATGCTGTCTGGCGTGGGGCCGGGCGATCACCTGCGTTCGCTGGGCATCGATGTGGTCCACCACCTGCCCGGCGTGGGCGCCCATCTGCATGACCACCCGGATGTGGTGCTGGTGGTCGATGGCGCGCAGCTGACCGACAGCTTCGGCCTGTCACTGGGCGGTGCGCGCAGATTGCTGGCCGCCGTGGGCCAATGGCGCAGCCAGCGGCGCGGCATGCTGACCACCAACTTTGCCGAGGCGGGCGGCTTCATCCGCAGCAGCCCTGGCGAGGCTGCGCCCGACCTGCAGCTGCACTTCGTGGTGGCCAAGCTGGTGGACCATGGGCGCAAGACGGTCTGGGGCCACGGCTATTCCCTGCATGTCTGCGTGCTGCAGCCGGCCAGCCGGGGCAGCCTGCGCCTGGCCAGTGCCGACCCGCTGGCCCTGCCGCTGGTGGATCCGGCCTTTTTCTCCGACGCGCAGGACCTGCGGCGCATGGTGAACGGCGTGCGCCGCGCCCGCGAGATCCTGGCCCAGCCGGCGCTGGCGGCCCTGGGCGGGCGCGAGATGCCGGCCTCGGCCGGCGCGCAGGACGATGCGGGCATCGAGGCCTTCATCCGCAGCCATGCCGACACCATCTACCACCCCGTGGGCAGCTGCCGCATGGGGCCGGGGCCCATGGACGTGGTCGATGCGCAGCTGCGCGTCTACGGCATCAAGGGCCTGCGCGTGGTCGATGCCTCGGTCATGCCGCGCATCGTCAGCGGCAACACCAATGCGCCCACGGTGATGATCGCGGAGAAGGCGGTGGACATGATCCGCGCCGCAGCGCGCTGAAGAACGGCCGGATCTCAGGCCCTGAAGCGCCTGCGCGTCATCGCCAGCGCAAACCAGTAGGCCGCCACCGTGGTGGCGGCCAGCACCAGGCCGTGGCGCAGCGGGTGGGCCGGCCACTCGTCCATGAACAGCGGGCGCACCAGCTCCACGGCATTGGTCAGCGGCAGCCAGTCCGAGGCCAGGCGCACGGCCTCGGGCAGCTGCTCGCGCGGGAAGAACACGCCGGACAGGAACATCATGGGCGTGAGCACCAGGGTGAAGTAGTAGGTGAAGAAGTCATAGCCCTTGGCCAGGGCGTTGAAGATCAGCGCGATGCTGGAGAACATGATGCCCACGCACAGCAGCACGGGCCAGGCCACCAGCAGCCTGGGCGCGTGGCTGATGCCCAGCGCCAGCATCACGCCCAGGATGGCGGTGACCGTGAACAGCGCCTTGAAGGCGGCCCAGAGCATCTCGGCCAGCAGCACGCTGTCCAGGCTGATGGGCGCGTTCATGATGCCGTCCCAGGTCTTTTGCACATGCATGCGCGAGAAGGCCGAGTACAGCGCCTCGAAGCTGGCGGCATTCATGGCGCTCATGCAGATGGAGCCGCTGGCCAGGAACAGGATGTAGGGCACCTGCCGGCCCGTGGCGCCCACGGTGACCTCGCCCACCAAGGCGCCCATGCCGTAGCCGAAGGCCACCAGCCACATCAGCGGCTCGGCGATGTTGCCGATCAGGCTGGGCAGGGCCAGCTTGCGCCACACCAGCAGGTTGCGCAGGAACACCGGCCACCAGCGCAGCGACAGGTCGGGGGGGCGCCAGATGCTGGGGGTGCCCGATGCGGGTTCGGTCATGGTGATTCAGCCGTCGGTTCTGATCTGTCGGCCGGTGAGCTTGAGGAACAGGTCCTCCAGGTTGGCCGGGCGGTGCAGGGTGCGCAGGTGGCTGTGCGCGGCCAGCGCCTGCAGCAGCGGGCGCGCGTCGTGCGTATAGAAGAAGACGGTGTCGCCACTGACCTCGGTGCGCCCGGCCAGTGGGCGCAGTGCCGCGTCATGCGCCAGGCCCAGGGCGCCGTTGCCGTAGGCCTCGACCACTTCGGGCTCCAGGTGCTCGGCGATGAGTTCGCGCGGGCGGCCTTCGGCGATCTTGCGGCCGTGGTCCAGCACCAGCAGCCGGGAGCACAGGCGCTCGGCCTCGTCCATGAAATGCGTGGTCAGCAAGATGGCCTTGCCCTGCTGCAGCAGCCACTGCAGACGCTCCCAGATCAGGTGGCGTGCCTGCGGGTCCAGGCCCGTGGTGGGTTCGTCCAGCAGCAGCAGGCGCGGGTCGTTGACCAGGGCGCGCGCCAGGGACAGGCGCCGTTTCATGCCGCCGGACAACTCGCCCGGCCTGGCCGCGGCCTTGTGCGACAGCGCCGCGAAGTCCAGCAGCTGCGGTATGCGGTCACGCATCTGCGCCGTACCCAGTCCGAAGTAGCGCGCGTAGACGCCCAGGTTTTCCGCGCAGCTGAAGTCGGGGTCCAGCGTGTCGTTCTGCGAGACCACGCCCAGCCGCGCCTTGATGGCCAGTGCATCGGCAGGCATGTGCAGCGGCGGCGAGCCGTCTTCGGGGTGGTAGAGAACATGGCCCGCATCGGGTGCCGTCAGGCCCAGGCAGATGCGCAGCGTGGTGGTCTTGCCCGCGCCATTGGGGCCGATCACGCCCAGGCATTCGCCGGGAGCGATGGAAAAGGACAGGTCATCGACCACCGTGGTGTCGCCGTAGCGCTTGCGCAGGTTCAGGGCGTCGAAGAGCGCGGGCATGGAGCGTTTTCCTGGGGTCCGGGGCTAGCGCGCAGGCTTGGCGGCCAGTGCGGGCCTGGCCGGCGCATCCGGCGTCTCCGACGTCTCCGATACAGCAGGCGCATCGGCGCAGGCCTGCTGCTGCGGCGGGCTCAGCCGCACCTGCGTCCAGCAGTCACGCCCGCGGCGCTTGGCAGCGTAGAGGGCGGCATCGGCGGCGGGCAGCAGCATTTCCAGGCGCAGGCCGTCCCAGACCTGGGGCGCGTGGGCGCAGCCGGCACTGAAGCGGACTTCGAAGCCCAGCGTCTGCGTCGAGGCCTGCAGCAGCGCGGACTGCAGCCGGGTGCACAGGGTATCCACACCGTCGTCCGTGGTGTAGAGCAGCAGGCAGAACTCCTCGCCGCCCCAGCGCGCAGCGATTTCGTCACTGCGCAATTGCTGCTGCAGCAGGCGGGCGAAGAGGCACAGCGTACGGTCGCCCGTGGCATGGCCGTATTCGTCGTTGACATGCTTGAAGTGGTCCAGGTCCAGCATCACCAGGGCCAGGGCCTGCCGGTGGCGCTGGGCATGCGCCAGCATGGCGGGGGCGCGCTCCAGCAGGGCGCGGCGGTTGGGCAGGCCGGTGAGCATGTCCTGCAAGGCCATGTCGCGCAGCTGCTGGTTGGTCTCGTCGCGCCAGGCCACCAGCACGGCCACCATCAGCAGCGTGCTGCTCAACGTGACCAGCAGGGCGAATATCTGGTTGGCGCCGCTGTCGGCCGTGAAGCTGGGCAGGAAGGGCGTGGCCAGGGCCAGGTAGCTGCGCACCAGAAGTACCAGCCCCATGAAGACGGCCACGCCGCACATCAGATAGCGCCAGCTGCGTGCCACGGGGCGGCGTGGCGCCAGGCACAGGCCGGCCAGCGCCAGCAGGCTCAGTCCGTGGGCGGCGCTGAACCAGCCGGTGCGCAAGGACAAGTGGGGCAGCAGCAGGGTGAAGCCCAGCGGCCCCAGAAAGCACAGCGCGATCAGGCCGCGTTCCAGCCAGGGCGGCCGGGGCCCCAGCCATTCGCGCAAGGCGCGCGCCATCTGCCACTGTGCCGATGCCGCGCAGGCTGCTGCGCCCAGCGACAGCAGTTCGCGCGAGAGCAGGCCTTGCGGCAGGCGGCTGGCGATGAGGATGAAGATCCAGGCCCCGGCCTGGATCAGGAAGAAATGCTGGGCATGGCGCGCGGCACCGCTGACGCGCCGCCCCATGGCCAGCGGCAGGGCGGCCGACATGGCCATCATGTTGAGGGCCACGACCGAGGTCATGGAGAAAAAATCCAGGGTGGGCAGCGTGGATGGCATGTGCGTCCCTGGATGGCGGTGCGAAGCGGGGCCCTTGGAAGAAGGTGGCCGGTGGCGGGGCGCTACTGGAACGCCACCTCCGCGAAGCTGCGCAGCTTGCGGCTGTGCAGGCGCTGGGTGCCGCCCTCGCGCAGGATGTCGATGGCGCGCATGCCGATGCGCAGGTGCTGGTCCACGCGCTCGCGGTAGAAGTGGTTGGCCATGCCGGGCAGCTTGATCTCGCCGTGCAGCGGCTTGTCGGACACGCACAGCAGCGTTCCATAGGGCACGCGGAAGCGGAAGCCGTTGGCCGCGATGGTGGCGCTTTCCATGTCCAGCGCTACGGCGCGGCTCTGGCTGAAGCGCAGCTGGGGCAGGTTGTTGGGCAGCAGCTCCCAGTTGCGGTTGTCGGTGCTGGCCACGGTGCCGGTGCGCATGATGCGCTTGAGGTCGGGCCCGTCCATCTGCGTGACGTCAGCCACGGCCTGCTGCAGGGCCAGCTGGATCTCGGCCAGCGCGGGAATGGGCACCCACAGCGGCAGCTCTTCGTCCAGCACATGGTCCTCGCGCACATAGGCGTGGGCCAGCACGTAGTCGCCCAGCTGCTGGCTGTTGCGCAGGCCCGCGCAGTGGCCCAGCATCATCCAGGCGTGCGGGCGCAGCACGGCAATGTGGTCGGTGATGGTCTTGGCATTGGCCGGCCCCACGCCGATGTTGACCATGGTGATGCCGCTGTGGTCGGCGCGCACCAGGTGGTAGGCCGGCATCTGCGGCAGGCGCGGCGGCGGCGTGCCCAGCTCGTCATTGGGCTGGGCCGGCAGGCCGGTGCGGCGCGTGACCACGTTGCCGGGCTCGATGAAGGCCACGTACTCGCTGTCCTCCCGGGCCATCTCGGCGTGGCCCAGGCGGATGAACTCGTCGATGTAGAACTGGTAGTTGGTGAACAGCACGAAGTTCTGGAACCACTCCGGCTGGGTGCCCGTGTAGTGGCGCAGCCGGTGCAGCGAATAGTCCACGCGCGGGGCCGTGAACAGCGACAGCGGCAGGGCCTCGCCCGGCTGGGGGCGCCAGGTGCCGTTGGCGATGCCGTCGTCCATGGCCTCGAGGTCGGGCAGGTCGAACACATCGCGCATCAGCTGCCGGCGCTCGCGCGACAGCGTGCCTTCGATGTGGTCGTTCTCGGCAAACGAGAAGTGGATGGGGATGGGCTTGTCGCTCAGGCCCACTTCCAGCGGCACGCCGTGGCTCTTGATCAGCAGGCGGAACTGCTCGGCGTAGTAGCGCGAGAACAGGTCGGGCCGCGTGAGCGTGGCCTCGTGCGTGCCCGGGCCCTCGACGAAGCCGTAGGCCAGCTGCGTGTCCGCGCGTGACACGGTGGCCGTATGCATGCGCACGAAGGGGTAGTAGGCGTGGACGGGGGCGGCCGGGGTTTCACCGGAGACGAAGCGCTGCATGTTCGTGCGCAGGTGCTCTATCTGCTCGCGGTAGATCTGCTGTACGTGCTCCAGGGCCCGCTGGGGGTCGGTGTGCAAGGTGGCTGCGGCCCGTGAGGCCTGCGAGGGGTTGTGAAGCGAAACCATGGGCTATTGTCGTTGGACTGGATGACTGTTGTGCAACTGCCAGGCGCGCGCTCTGTCGGCCGGCATGGGCGGCGCCACAAGGTACCCCTGCATCATGCCGCAGCCCAGGTCGCGCAAAAGCTCCAATTGGGCAGGTGTTTCCACGCCTTCAGCGACGATGTCCAGATGCAGGCTGTGGCCCATCTGCACGATGGCGGTGACGATGGCCGTGTCGTCCTCGCTATCGGGCACGTCGGCGATGAAGGACCGGTCTATCTTGAGCTGGTTGATGGGGTGGCGGCGCAGATAGGCCAGCGAGGAATAGCCGGTGCCGAAGTCGTCGATGGCCAGGCCCACGCCCAGGGCCTGCAGCGCCTGCAAGGTGTCCTGCACCTGGCCGCTGGTGTGCATCAGCGTGGACTCTGTCAGCTCGATGTGCAGCCAGCGCGCTTCCAGGCCGGTTTCCTCCAGCACCAGGGCCACCTCGCGCGCCATGTTGCGCTGGCGAAATTCCAGCGCGGAGACATTCACGGACAGGGGTACGGGCCGCAGCCCCTCGTCCTGCCACTGGCGAGCCTGGCGGCAGGCCTCGCGCAGCACCCAGTGGTCTATGGCCGAGATCAGGCCGCGCGCCTCGGCAAAGCCGATGAACTCGCCGGGCAGCACCAGGCCGCGCTGCGGGTGGCGCCAGCGCACCAGGGCCTCAAAGCCCGCCAGCCGGCCATCGGCCGTGAAGGTCTGGGGCTGGTAGTGCAGCTCGAACTCTCCGCGCTCCAGCGCGCCGCGCAGTTGCTGCTCCTGCATCAGCATCTGGGTGGCCTGGCCGCCGTGGGCGGGTGCGTAGAACTGCAGGTTGCGCCGGCCGCTGTCCTTGGCCGTATGCGTGGCGCTTTCGGCGCGGTTGAGCAGTTCCTCGGCGCTTTTTCCGTCGCCCGGGTACATGGCGATGCCCATGCATGGCGAGACCACCAGCGGCGTGCCGTCGATGGTGCAGGGTGCCTCGATGATGCGTTGCAGGTGCCTGGCCTGGGTCTCGGTCTCCTGCGGATCGGGATCATCGGTGAGCACGACCACGAATTCGTCGCCGCCCACGCGCGCCACCAGATCATGGGCGCGCACGCTGCCGCGCAGGCGCTGGGCGACCTCGCACAGCAGCAGGTCGCCGGCCTGGTGGCCCAGCGAGTCGTTGATGGTCTTGAAATGGTCCAGGTCGATGAGGAGCACGGCCAGCGTGCGCTGCTTGACCGAGGCCAGCGACAGCGCCTGGCGCAGCATCTGGATCAGGCGCACCCGGTTGGGCAGCTGAGTCAGCTGGTCGTGCTGGGCCAGGAAGTCCATGCGCTCCTGGGCCAGCTGGCGCAGCGTGATGTCGCGCACCAGCACGATGCGGTAGGGCCTGCCCCCGGCCGGCATGGTCTTGGCCTCGATCTCCACGGGAATGCGGTGGCCGTCCTTGTGCTGGAGGGCGCCATCGAAACGGTCCTCGCGGCCGCTGCGCATGTACTGCAGCGCGTAGAGGCGGAATTCCGGGCAGATGTAGTCGAGGATGGGGCGGCCGATCAGCTCGTCCAGCGTGTAGCCGGCCAGGCGGGACAGGGCCTCGTTGCCGTCGATGATGAGGCCGTCGCGGTGCATGACGATGGCCTCGGTCGTGACCTCGGTGAACTTGCGCATGCGCTCTTCGCTGTCACGCACCTTCTGCGCCACATGGTGGTGGTGGCTCACGTCGGTGATCTGCACCACGGCGCCCTGCAGCCGGCCCTGCTCGAAGTGCGGCATCAGCAGCGACTCGATATGGCGCGGCGGGCCGTCCGGCTGGGGCACTTCGCGCTCGTAGCGCACATGCTCGCCGCGCAGGCCGCGCTCCACCTGCGGCGCGATGAGCTGCCACACGGCCTCGCCCACGATCTCGCGCACGGTCTTGCCCACGGCCTCGGCGGGCGTCAAGCCGAAATTGCGTGCGTAGTTGATGTTGGCGAAGCGGCGGCGCAGCGTGCGCGCATCGAAATAGGCCAGCATGGCCGGAGCCGTGTCTGCTATCAGCCGCAACAGCGCATCATCGGGCCCCGTGTCTTGCGCATCGATGTTCTCTGGCATGCGTCCCCCTCGCTGGGGATTTATAGCGGAATCGCAGAGATTTTGATAGCGCTCTTGTGCGAGGGTGAGCGGCCGCTGACGCGTGGGGGCGCGTGCGGCTGTCGGGCATCAGGGGCCGCCGTGGCGGCCTGTCTTTTTTTTGCAGCGCCGCATCAAGGGCAGGCGCGGCCGGGCGCGGTGCGGCGCAGTGTGGTAGCCCTTGCGGGCGCCTTACTTGAGCAGTTCCTGCACCTGGCCCAGCGCGGCCTGGGCGCATTTGTCGTCCAGGTGGCCGCCAGGCGCGCCGCCGATGCCCACGGCGCCGATCACCTCGTTGCCCACCTTCACCGGCAGGCCACCGCCCAGCAGCAGGTAGCCGGGAATATTCACCAGGTTGGCGGCGCCGGGGTTCTTCTGCGCGCCCTCCATGATGGCCAGCGTGCTGTTCTTGGCCGATGCGGCCGTGTAGGCCTTCAGGCGGCTGGCCTCCAGCGTGTGGGGGCCGGCATTGTCGGCACGCTGCACGGCGCGCACGGTGCCGGCGCGGTCCACCACGGTGGCGGTGACGGCATGGCCGTCGGCGGCGCAGGCGGCCACGCTGCGTGCGGCGATCTGGTTGGCCAGCTCCAGCGACATGTTCTTTTCCGTGCGCACGGCATCGGCCTGCGCGGCGGTGGCGATCAGGCCAAGGGTCAGGGCGGCGAGGGTGGCGAGCTTGGTGGTGCGGCGTTGCATGGTCTTCTCCTTGGGGGTCAGGACGGCCCGGGACACAAGCCCGGACGGCATGCATGCACTGTAGAAAATGCCGTCGCCGCGCACCATTCGGACGGTTACGCGCGCCGCTGCGTAGAAATACGGAGAAGCCAGGCGCGCTGGGCGCGGCGATGGAACTTCAGGCGACCGCCGCCGGATCGGCCAGGCTGGCGTAGCGGCGTATGAGCTGCGCCAGGCTGGGCGCCTCCAGCTTGGCGAAGAGGTTGGCCCGGTGCGTTTCCACCGTGCGCGGCGACAGCTCCAGGCTGCGGCCTATCTCCTTGTTGGTCAGGCCCTGCACGATCAGCCCCAGCACCTCGCGTTCGCGCGCGGAAAGCTGCGCAAAGCGCTGCTGGGCATCGCGGTCGGCCTGCTGGCGTTCGCGCGACTGCACATGCTGGCGCACGGCGCTTTGCAGCGCATCGATCAGCACTTCGTCGTCCACGGGCTTTTCCAGGAACTCGGCCGCGCCGGCCTTGAAGGCGCGCCGGCACATGTCCACCGTGCCATGGCCGGTGAGCATGATCACGGGCTGGTCCACACCCTGCTCCATCAGCCGGCCCAGCAGGGCCAGCCCGCCGATGCCGGGCATGCGCACGTCCAGCACGATGGCGCCTATGCCCTGGCGGTCCACCCCGTCGAGAAAGGCCAGCGGATCGGCCCAGCACTGCACGCGCAGGCCCACGGTGCCGATCAGCAGGGCCAGGCTGTCGCGCACGGCCTCGTCGTCATCGACCAGATGGATCAGCGGGGACAGGTCTTGGGCGGGCGCGGCAGTCATGGGGTCAGTGGTTCCTGAGGGGCGTTGGGTGCGGCAGGTGCCGGGCCATGGGCCGCAGGCAGCAGCAGCTCGAAGCGCGCCCCGCCTTGCGGCGGGGTGGCGGCGGATGCGGCCAGCTCCAGGCTGCCGCCCATGGATTCGGCCAGGCTCTGGCTGAGCGTCAGGCCCAGTCCCAGGCCCTGGGCGCGGCCCGTGGCAAACGGGGTGAACAGGCGCTGGCGCATCTCGGGCGCCACGCCGGGGCCGCTGTCGTGCACGGCCACCATCAGGCGGCTGTCGCGGCGTGCCAGCTCCACCCGCAGATGGCGGGCTGCGGGCGGCTGCTCGTCCATGGCCTGCAGTGCATTGACCAGCAGGTTGTGCAGTATCTGCTGCACCGCCACGGGGTCGGCCTGGGCGGCGGGCAGATCGGCGGCCTGCACCATGACCTGAACCTGGCGGCGCCGCAGCTCGGGCTCCAGCAGATACAGCGCCTCGGCAACGGCCTGGCCCAGATCCAGCGGCTCGGCCTGGGGCGCCAGCCCCGGCCGCTCCACCAGGCGGCGCAGCCTGCCCACCACGGCCGATGCGCGCTTGGCCTGCTCGGCAGCCTGCCCCATGGCCTGGCGTGCGGCGTCCAGCTCGGGCGGGTCCTCGGCCAGCAGGCGGCGCGCGGCCTGGCTGTTGGACAGCACGGCCGTCAGCGGCTGGTTCAGCTCATGCGCCATGCCGGCCGCCAGTTCGCCCAGCGTATTGAGCCGCGCCACCTGGCCCAGCTGCAGCAATTGCTCGGCGCGGCGGCGGGCCACGCGCTGACGCAGCAGGGTGCGCAGCCCGGCCACGGCCAGCGCACAGCCCAGGGCCCAGCCCAGCATGGCCGTCCAGGGCAGCACCGTGGCGTCCAGCGGCTGGCGCAGGTACAGCACCAGAGGCTGGCTGGGCGAGGCCAGGGTCTTGCTCACCTCCCACGACCATGTGTTCCAGCCGTGCGCGGCGGCCCGGCCCGGCTGGATCACGAATTCCTGCCCGCCCAGGGCCAGCCATGCGCGCACCGGGCTGGTGGCGGGCGGCAGCGGCCACTCGTCGGCGGGAATCGTGGCGCGCAGGTCCAGCAGCAGCGCGTAGCTGGCCGGCAGCCCGGCCTGCACCAGGTACAGCCGGCCCCGGACCAGGTCGGCCAGGGCCAGTTCGGCCTGGCCGCTGGCCTGGGAGCGGCGCTCGGCCTCGGCCATGCCGGGCGGCCAGGTCTCGGGCCAGGACTCGCCTGCGGTGGCCGCGCGGCGCGCCACATCCAGCACCTGGGGATACAGGCGCTGCAGCTGCCTCCATGGCGCCTGACCGGATGCGGGTTGGCGCGGCTGCAGCAGGGCCAGCGTGCCCAGAATGGCGTCGTGCTGCACCATGCGCTGGCTCAGCAGCCGGTGGGCAATGCGGGCATCGGTATCGAAGACCTCGCGCAGCGACTGCAGGCGCCCATGCGCCAGCCAGGCCGCGCCACAGCCTGCGGCCACGGCCCAGGCCAGCACCCACCCCGCTGATCGCTGCCATCCATTCATGGCGCGGATTCTGTCATGCGGCTCGCGCACGCGGTGGGCACGCGGTGGTCTAATCCGGAGCACCCCCCTACGTACCGCAGCGCAGCATGGCCGAACCCACTCCCTCTACTGCCAACGCTCCCGCCCCCGCTTCCGCGGCCGGCTGGATGGCGCCGCACAGCCTGCTGCGCATCTCGGTGGCCGTGGCCCTGCTGACCATCGTGCTCAAGACCCTGGCCTGGTGGCTGACGGGATCGGTGGGCCTGCTGTCGGATGCGCTCGAATCCTTCGTCAACCTGGCCGGCGCCGTGTTCGCGCTGACCATGGTCACCATCGCCAAGCGGCCGGCGGACACCGACCATCCCTATGGGCACCACAAGGCCGAGTACTTCTCTGCGGGCTTCGAGGGCATCCTGGTCATCGGAGCCAGCCTGGCCATTGGCTGGGCGGCGCTGGCGCGGCTGTGGAACCCGCAGCCGCTGGAGCAGCTGGGCTGGGGCCTGGCGCTGTCCGTGGCCAGCTCTGCCCTCAACGGCCTGCTGGCCGTGGCCATGCTGCGCTCGGCGCGCCAGCACCGCTCCATGGCGCTGGAGGGCGATGCCCGCCATCTGCTCACCGATGTCTGGACCTCGGCCGGCGTGGTCATCGGCCTGATGGGCGCAGCGCTCACAGGCTGGCTGTGGCTGGACGCGGCCGTGGCCATCGGGGTTGCGATCAACATCTGCGTGCAGGGCGCGCAACTGGTCTGGCAGTCTTCCCAGGGCCTGATGGACCAGGCCCTGGACGCGCCCGAGCGCCTGCGCATCGACGCCGTTCTGGACCGCCATGCGCACCGCGCGCATGGCGTGGTCTTTGACAACATCTCCAGCCGGCGCGCCGGCGAGCGCAGCTTTGCCGACCTGCACATGCATGTGCCCGGCGACTGGAGCGTGGCCCGCGCCGCCCGGCTGCGCACCGAGATAGAGGCCGAACTGCTGCAGGCCGTGCCCGGCCTGTACGCGCGCATCGAGCTGCTGCCCCTGGGCATGCAGACAGCCATGGAAGCCGCCATCGAGGCGGCAGGCCAGGCGGACACTTCTTCCCCATCCACCGACAAGAAACCGAACCCCGAACCATGATCAGCATCCTGCAGCGCGTGCAACAGGCCCGCGTGGAAATCGATGGCCAGGTCGCCGGCAGCATAGGCCCTGGCCTGCTGGCCCTGGTCTGCGCAGAGCGCGGCGACACCGAGGCCGAAGCCGACAAGCTGCTGGCCAAGATGCTCAAGCTGCGCATATTTGCCGACGACGCGGGCAAGATGAACCGCAGCGTGCAGGACCTGGACGGGCAGGGCGCCTGCGGCGGCCTGCTCATTGTCAGCCAGTTCACGCTGGCGGCCGACACCGGCGGCGGCAACCGCCCCAGCTTCACGCGCGCCGCGCCACCGGCCGAGGGCGAGCGCCTGTACGACTACATCGTCCAGCGGGCGCGCGCCCTGCATCCCGACGTGGCCACGGGCCGCTTCGGGGCCGACATGCAGGTGCACCTGCTCAACGACGGGCCCGTGACCATCCCGCTGTCGATAGCTCCGGCCACCGCGGCATAGCGCGCCGCAGACCTGCTGTTCTGGGGCGGATTCTGGCGCGATCTGCGAGCGCGGCCTGGCCGGAACATGCCTGCAAAGCCCGTATTCTTGCGGCCTCAGCATTCATCGACAGACCGACGACCATGAAGAACCATCCGTTCAAAGCCTCCACCCTGGCCCTTGCCATGAGCATGGCCCTGGCGTGGAGCGGCGCGGCCGGCGCCGACACCCTCAGGAAGCCCGCGCTGGACGCGCTGGCCCAGGCGCAGCCGGCACCCACCGACTTCGCCAGCTTCCTGAAGCAGGCCGTGGCCGCGCAGCCTGCCATCGCCCAGGCCGTGCAGCGCCATGCCGCAGGCGCCGCGCTCACGGGGGATGAACTCAACCACATCGC
Organism: Delftia sp. 11MD; assembly: GCF_050907895.1. Lineage (NCBI taxonomy): Bacteria > Pseudomonadati > Pseudomonadota > Betaproteobacteria > Burkholderiales > Comamonadaceae > Delftia > Delftia sp. 11MD. The sequence goes on from NZ_CP194333.1 coordinate 5,959,767, forward strand.
CCGCCTGCTGGGCCTGTACACGCGGCTGACGCAGGAGCGGGCCGTGCTGGCCAGCATCGAGCGCATGGTCGCCCTGCCCACGGTGCGCGACCCCAAGGTGCCGCCGCACGAAAGCCCGGCCATCCTCGCCTTCGGCGAACTGGTGCAGCAGATGGCCAAGGACTTCGGCCTGCAGTACCGCAACGTGGACAACCGCATCTTCGAAGTCACCCTGCCAGCGAACACCACGAACGCCACGAACGCGGGCACCGATGAATTCGGCATCCTTACCCATGCAGACGTCGTCCCCGTCGTCCCCGCCGAATGGGTGCTGGACGGCCAGGCCATCGACCCCTTCAAGGTCACGCGCGTGGGCGACAAGCTCTACGGGCGCGGCACCATCGACGACAAGGGCTCCATCGCCACCGTGCTGTTCGCCATGAAGGCCGTCAAGGACAGCGGCCTGCCCCTGTCGCGCGGCATACGCCTCATGATCGAGACCACCGAGGAAACCGGCGGCGACGCCATGAAGTACTACCAGGGCAAGACCACGCTGCCTGCCTACAACATCGTGCTGGACAGCAAGTACCCGGCCGTCGTCGCGGAAAAAGGCTCGGGCGCGCTCAAGGCCGTGTTCGACGACGTGAAGACCGACCCCGCCCGCCCGGCCATCACCGCCATGGCCGGCGCCGCCTCGGCCAACGCCATTGCCCAGACCGCCACGGCCACCATCACGGCCAGCGACGAAGCCGCCATTGCCGCCATCGCCGCGCGCCTGCAGGCGGCCAAGGGTGACTTCACCACCAGTTATGCCGGGCAGGGCGGACCGTTCACCATCGACATACAGCACAGCGGCGCGACGGCCACCGTCAAGGTCACGGGCACCTCGGCCCACGGCTCCCGCCCCGAGGAAGGCGTCAACCCCGTGCCGCGCCTGACGCTGTTCCTGCAGCAGGTGCTCATGCCCACCGATGGCGTGGCCCTGGTCCAGCCCAATGCCTACAGCAACGCCCTGCGCTACATCAACGGCGCCTTCGGCCTCGACTACTTCGGCAAGCAGCTGGGCGTTGCCTATGCCGACGACTTCATGGGCCCGCTGACCCTGTCGCCCAACCTCATCAAGGCGGCAGACGGCAAGCTCGAAGTCACCACCAACGTGCGCATGCCGCGCGGCAAGACGCCAGAGCAACTGCGCACCGAAGTCGAGCAGCGCATCACCCGCTGGAGCGAGGCCGCCAAGGTTCCCCTCACCCTGCAGTACACCCAGGGCAACTGGATGGCGCGCGATCCCAAGGGCGCCTGGCTGTCCACCCTGCTCAACATCTTCGGCGACACCACGGGCCTGGACGCCAAGCCCGTGCCCACGGCCGGCAGCACCACGGCCAAGCTCATGCCCAACGCCATCAACTTCGGCCCCGCCATGCCCGGCAAGAAGTACACGGCGCACAACGCGCTCGAATACAAGGAACTGCCCGACCTGCGCGCCGACATGCAGATGTTCACGGAAATGCTGGTGCGCATCGGGAATCTGAAGCAGATGCAGTGATCATTCACTGGGATGTAAAGAAAGGCGCCTTGTGGAAGCAAGGCGCCTTTTTTGTTCCTGGGACAGGCCATTGAAGGGAATTGGCAATTTGATACAACTGCCTGCGGGAGGCTGCAATGCAGGATATCAAGGGCCAGGATCTCAAGACCATTCTCCATTCCAAGCGCGCCAACATCTATTACCTTGAGCACTGCCGTGTCCTGGTCAATGGCGGGCGGGTGGAATATGTGACCGATGCCGGCAAGCGCAGCCTGTATTGGAATATTCCCATTGCCAACACCACCAGCATCCTGCTGGGCACCGGCACCTCCATCACGCAGGCGGCCATGCGGGAGCTGGCCAAGGCTGGGGTGCTGGTGGGCTTTTGCGGCGGCGGTGGAACGCCCTTGTTCAGCGCCAATGAAGTTGACGTTGAAGTCGCCTGGCTCACTCCGCAAAGCGAGTACCGCCCCACTGAATACCAGCAGGCCTGGGTCCAATTCTGGTTTGACGATGAACTGCGCCTGCATGCCGCCAAACAATTGCAGGCTTTGCGATTGCAGCGGCTGCAGCAGGAATGGGGTGCACGTGCCTTGCGTGAATCCGGCTTTGCCGTGGACATGGAGCGCCTCAAGGCGCTGGTGCAGCAATTTGCGGCGCTGATGGCCAATGCGCCCGATGTCATGACACTGCTGACCGATGAGGCACGGCTAACCAAGGCCTTGTTCAAGCTCGCCGTGGACGCCGTGGGATATGGCGAATTCACGCGCGCCAAGCGCGGCACCGGCACCGATGCAGCCAACCGCTATCTGGACCATGGCAACTACCTGGCCTACGGACTGGGCGCCACGGCCACCTGGGTGCTGGGCCTGCCCCACGGCCTGGCCGTTCTGCATGGCAAGACGCGGCGCGGCGGCCTGGTGTTCGATGCGGCCGACCTGGTCAAGGATGCCGCCATCCTGCCCCAGGCCTTCCTGTCGGCCATGCGCGGCGACGACGAGCCGCAATTTCGCCGCCAATGCATAGAGGCCCTTACGCGCAGCGAATCGCTGGACTTCATCATCGACACGCTCAAGCGCATTGCCGTCGACACGGCGCGCATGGCCGGCGCGCCCACCACGCCCACAACGCCCGGCGCTGTGCAGGAGGGCGGCACATGAACGTGCTCTTCGTCTCCCAGTGCAGCAAGCGCGCCCTCACCGAAACGCGCCGCATCCTCGACCAGTTTGCCGAGCGGCGCGGCGACCGCACCTGGCAGACGCCCATCACGGCGGCCGGGCTCGACACCGTGCGCAAGCTGCTGCGCCAGAGCGCGCGCAAGAACACCGCCGTGGCCTGCCACTGGATACGCGGGCGTGACCACAGTGAACTGCTGTGGATCGTAGGCGACGGGCGCCAGTTCAACGCCGAAGGCGCCGTGCCCACCAACACCACGGCCAGCAACGTGCTGCGCGCCGAAGATGAAAGCCACTGGCACCACCTGCCACTGATCACGGCGCTGGCCGCTTTGGCGGCCCTGGTGCATGACCTGGGCAAGGCCACCAGGGCATTCCAGGAACGGCTGAACAATCCGGGCCTGCGCGAGCGCAACCACTACCGCCATGAATGGGTGTCGGTGCGGCTGTTCCAGGCTTTCGTGGGCGGCGACAGCGACGCGGCATGGCTGCAAAGGCTGGCAGCCTGTGTGGATGAGGCTGCCGACGCCCGGGCCTTTGAGGCGCAATGGCTGGATCACCGCAGCGGCCGCCTTCTGCGCGATGGCCTGGACGAGCCGCAGGCCAGCCAGCTTCTGCCGTTCAAGGCGCTGCCGCCGCTGGCCACCGCCGTGGCCTGGCTGGTTCTGACACACCATCGGCTGCCCTGCATGCCGGTCGCTGCAGGCCGGCAGGAGTCCGACGACGAGCTGGAGCCCGACCGCCGCCAATGGTGCCGCTTCGGCGCGCGCCCGCGCTTCGTCAACAGCAATGAGATCGAGCAGCTGCTGCAGTGCATCAGCGCCGACTGGAACGAGCCGCGCGAGAAAGCCGACCCGGCGAAAGTGCGCTCCCATTGGGACTTCCCGCAGGGCCTTCCGGTGGCCACGGCCGCCTGGCGCAAGCAGGCGGCGCGCTATGCGCTCAAGCTGCAGGAGTTGGCGGGCCGGTCGCTTGACGCTGCAAGCCTGGGCGATCCGTTCACGCTGCACCTCTCGCGCCTGTGCCTGATGCTGGCCGACCACCACTACTCCAGCATCGAGGACGAAGCGCGCCGCCAGCCTTTCCGCAACGCGGGCTATCCGCTGTACGCCAACACCCGGCGCAAGAGTGCAGTTCCAGGCGCCGCGTCCGCTTTCAACCAGACGCTGGACGAGCACCTGCTTGGCGTGCAGGCCCATGCCACGCTGGTGGCGCGCTCGCTGCCCACGCTGGCGCGCAGCCTGCCGGCACTGCGCAGCCATCGCGGCCTCAAGAAGCGCAGCAGCAACGCGCGCTTCCAGTGGCAGGACAAGGCTGCCGACCTGGCTGCCAGCGTGCGCCACCGGGCCGCCAGCCAGGGCGGCTTCATCGTCAACATGGCTTCCACCGGCTGCGGCAAGACGCTGGGCAATGCCCGCATCATGAACGCGCTGGCCGACCCGGGCGTGGGCATGCGCTGTGCCTTCGCCATCGGCCTGCGCACGCTCACGCTGCAGACGGGGCGGGTGTTCCAGAACGACCTGGGCCTGGGCGACGACCAGCTCGCCATCAAGGTCGGCGGCGCGGCCAGCCGCGCGCTGTTCGAGTACTGGGAAGCGCAGGCCGAGGCCACGGGTTCGGCCTCGCGCCAGGCGCTGCTCGACGAAGGCGGGCAAGTCCTGTTCGACGGCAATGACCAGCACCCACTGCTGCAGCGCCTGACCGACGATGCGCAGGTGCGCTCGCTGATCGCCGCGCCCGTGCTGGCCTGCACCGTGGACCACCTCACGCCCGCCACCGAAAGCCTGCGCGGCGGCCGCCAGATCGCGCCCATGCTGCGCCTCATGACGGGCGACCTCGTACTGGACGAGCCCGATGATTTCGACATGGCCGACCTGCCCGCGCTCACCCGGCTCGTGCACTGGGCAGGCCTGCTGGGCTCACGCGTGCTGCTGTCCTCGGCCACCTTGCCGCCAGCGCTGGTGGAGGGGCTGTACCTGGCATACCGCGCCGGGCGCGAGATCTTCCAGCGCCATCGCGGCGAGCGGCCCGGCGAGCCCGTGGCCATCTGCTGCCTGTGGGTGGACGAGTTCCACCAGCAGGCACTGGACTGCGCCGATGGCGCAGGGTTTCGCACAGGCCATGAAGGCTTTGTGCAAAAGCGCGTGGCCCAGCTCGCCCGGGCCGAGGTGCGGCGCCTGGCTGCCATCGCTCCCCTGCCTGCCGGCTGGCAGGGGCTGGACCCGGCCGCGCGGCGCCGGGATTTTGCGCGCATCGCGCTGGAGCATGCATGGCAGCTGCACCAGCAGCCGGGCAACCATGGCATCGATCCCGCCAGCGGCAAGCGCGTGAGCTTCGGCCTCATCCGCATGGCCAACATCGAACCGCTGTTCGACGTGGCCCTGGCCATGTATGGCCAGGGCGCTCCTGCACCGGGCGTGCGTGTGCACCTGTGCGTCTACCACTCGCAATTTCCGCTGCTGGCGCGTTCCAGCATCGAGCGGCACCTGGACACTGTGCTGGACCGCCGCTCCCCCGACGGCGCAGACCCCATCTTCCAGAGGCCGGCCATCCGCGCATTGCTTGATGCCAACGATGAGGCCGATCACCTCTTCATCGTGCTCGGCTCCCCCGTCACCGAAGTGGGCCGCGACCATGACTATGACTGGGCCGTGGTCGAGCCCTCGTCCATGCGCTCGCTGATCCAGCTGGCCGGACGCGTGCGGCGTCACCGGCCGGGTGCGGTGCAGGAGGCCAACATGCGGGTGCTGGACAGCAACCTGCGCGCTTTCGAGCATCCAGGCAGGGCGGCATTCTGCAAGCCGGGTTTCGAGATGGAGCCGGTGGATGACAAGGCGGACACGGCGCGGTACTTCCACCTGCGCTCGCATGACCTGCAATCGCTGCTGGCCAAGCACACCAAGGGCGAGCCCCTCTGGCCCGTGGATGCCCGCGCCCGCATCGAAGTGGCCAGGGAGCAGTTCCACCCGGCCAGGAACCTCGTGGACCTGGAACACGCCCGCATGCACGACACCATGCTGCCGCGCCCCGCAGACAGCCCGGATGCCACGCCGGTGCTGCGCGCCGCCAGCCTGCACTGGGCCAGCCCAGCCTGCTTCTGGCTCACGGGCCTGCTGCCGCAGTTCCAGCGCTTCCGCTACGACCCGCTGCCGCGCGTGGATGTGGTGTTTCTGCCGGACGAGGAGGAAGAGGGCCTGCAACTGCACGGCGTGGTCGATGGCCAGCGGCGGGGTGACAAGCTGTATGTGCTGGTGCAGGGGTCTCCTCGTTTTCAGTGCAATAAGTGACGGTACGAAAAGCTAGCACTGGCGCGGAGGTGGTGTTGGTAGATCGTTGATTTCATTGACTTTCCTGTTCACTTTCAAATCTGCGATTCGTGGCGTCAAACCGTGGTCGGTTTCATCCATTGGTGCCAGTTATCGATGCATTTGGCCGCGAAGGCAGGATTTGGTCAGCATAGCGGTCAACCGGGAAGCGAAACACACCCCGCAAGTTGATGCTCTCCAGCCTGGTGGGCGCAATCTTCCCGATCAGTTCCGGTGGAATGACCTGGCGGCGGTTCGACCAGCGATCCAGGACCGCCTGCATCTGTGAGGTATTCCACGCCATCACGATGTTGGCCATCAGGCTCAACGCATCGGCCACAGCCTGCATTTCATCGACACGTTTGGCCTGCGCCGGGCTGATCCGGCCGGTATAAATGGCGCGCTTGAGGGCGTTAACAGCCTCGCCCCGATTGAGCACCCGGCGCAACTCGTTCCTGAAAGCGTCCTTGACAAAGTAGTCAGCCAAAAACGCCGTACGCAGCAACCGCCCCAATTGCACGCCAGCCTCATAGATTGGATCGCCCTGGGCGGCAGAACCGAACCGCGCAAGAGCTGCCACCGCACTGGCATGTCCGCTCATGACCGAGGCTGCCAGGTGCACCAGACTATCCCAATGCTTTTCGATCAAAGCGACGTCGACATTGGCTTCGCACACCGCAGCGATTTCTGCGGGCACTTTGGTGCCGCGTGGCACAAAGAGGTGGCGCTGTTTGAGTTCCTTCAACCGCGGGCAAAGATCAAAACCAAGCAAACGGGCATGTGACATGGCAAAGTCGGTGTAGCCATGGGTATCCACAGCAAGCTGGCTGGTCTCCAGCTTTTCTTGGCGGATGACACCTTCAATGGCCACGCCCGCCTGGCGCTCATTGAGCACAAAGGGCTGCGCATGGAAGATGCCCCACCGGTCTTTTACATGGGAGTAGATTCCAATGGAAGGTGTGTTGCGCCGAGGATCAAGCCGGGCTTGCCACACCCGTTTGGTGGTCTCCATGCTCATCATGTCAGAAGATGCCAAATCGGACCGCCCCCAGGTGGCGGCAATCGGGTGTCGCTGCATGAATTCCAGCACAGCCTGGCAGGCCTGGCTCAGACGCCGTTCGTCCCGCGCCCAGCGCATGGCCTGGCGAATGCTGGTGGCAGACAATTGCGGAATCATGCGCGCGCATTCGACCGCAGTCAGACTGGTGCCGTGGGCCATGATGCCGGCATAGACCATCAGCAGCTCGTCGGTAGAGCGCGGCTCACGTCCGAGCATGATCCAGCTAAAGCGCACCTGGGCGTCAACGGCCAGAATCACTTCCGGCAATTGAACCTCACCGATGCGGTGATCCAAAGCCGCGCGCAGCTTGGTCACTTCTGGGTCTTCGTCCTCTGCGGGCAATGGCGACAAATGGAGTTCATCATCCACGCGCAGTACGCCACTGCGGGCTGCAGCGGCCACCGCATCGACACCGGCAGTTACTCTGGCCAGCAAAGGCTTCAAGAAAGTGGCAGCCTTGCTGGGTAACGATAGACGGGCATAGTGTTTCTTGGACTCTGCCTGCCAACGCTCGTCCGTGAAGAACAAGCGCGCACGACCCCGAAAGCTCAGGCTGTGCTCAATCCAGACCGAGCCATTGCGCACCGCGCGGCGCAGGGCAAACAGGGTGGCCACCTCCAACGCCTGAAACGCCCGTTCCCGGTCTGGGCTGGAGATCGAAACCTGCCAGATCATTCCCAGACTTGGTGCCACCACTTCAACTGGCAGCTTTCTGGATCCTTTGAGATATAAAGCTTGCAGCTTGGCAAGGTACTCGATGGCAGGATGCTCGCCGGTGGCCTGCCAGGGCAGCTTTGCAATGGCGACGAGCAACGACCGCACGGGGCGAATTCCATCAATCAATCCCTCGCGGACCAGGGAGGCCCTGCTCGGTGGTTTGCGTTTCTGGGTTTCGGTGATCAAGGCTTCAAGACGGGCACGCAACTCAGCATCTGGCACCGCACCTTGCGCGCTCAAGGCAACAAGTTCGCCGAGCAGCGTTTTGTACATTGCGGCCCAATTGACGGTAGCGGGGACATCGGCGGCAGCCTGACGCCACAGATCGGCGATCCGGCGCTGCACCATAAGGATCAACTGGTCTGTGGTGGTGAACAGGCAATACCGAAGAAAGCATGCGACCTCCACGGTGCGCGCTGGCTCTTTGATCTTGGCTCCGGCTGAGGGCGGCCTGGAGACAAGTCGGCGCGCGTAGCGGCGCAAGATGAGATCGGGGATGTCTGCCAGGTGCTTATGAACGTCCAGCGTGTAAAGCAGGTCGATGCGCTCCAGTACCTCGCTGATTTGGCGGGTTGAGTGTTTCGCCGGTGCAGCCCATAGCCAACTCTGCTGGGTTTGTCCATCTGGGCGCAGCTCTGAAACTGAGGCTCGCCAGCGATCAAGTGTTGCTGGATCAACGCTGGCGGCGATGGCGGTGCCTGTTTCAACTTCAAGCTGGGCAAGTGCCGCCGCAATCAGTGTCCGAATTGCCCGCTCGTGCACGATCACCAGCTTGTTCTTGTACAGCCATTGACGCGCCCGCACGAGTAGCTGATCGCGGTCGGCGCAGCGCGCCACTTCGTCGCGCAGTTCACGTACCAGTGAGCGGCGCTGGTGCTCGCTCATCCACTGGAATCCAAGGACCGTGCAGGCTACTTGTTGGTGATCGAATAGCGTGCGCCCGCGTTCATACATGGCTCTCAGCGAGGCGACTTCTGGTGCTGCAATGCCAAGCTCGTTGCCAAGGTGGCGCCACAAGGCTACTGGAATTACCCGAAAGGCACCGAGCAAACGCCCACTCATGCGCAGGAAACCAATATGGAGCGCCAGACCAAGCTTGTGGGAATCACCTCGGCGTGCATTGATTGCGTCGCGCTCGGCACCATCGAAGGTGAAAAATGCCTTCATCTCGAAGTCGCTGATATCGCGGGGGAGCCCACGCATCCCCAAAAACGTTGTGTGCCAACCCTGCATCGTGAACCTCAAAAGTGGGAGGCCACCATACCCGTTTACAAAGCGAACAGGAAAGTCAATGAAATCAACGGTCTACCCAGACCACCCCCGCGCCAGTGCTAGCTTTGCGTACCGTCACTTATTGCACTGAAAACGAGGAGACCCCATGCCGTGCACCCGGTGGCGGCGGTGCAGACCGAGTATTCACTGTGGACGCGCGAGGTGGAGGACGAGGTGCTGCCCGCCTGCCGCGAGCTGGGCGTGGGGCTGGTGGCCTATTCGCCGCTGGGGCGCGGCTTTCTCACGGGACGCTTTCATGGCGGCACGGCCTTCGAGCAGGGCGATTTCCGCGCCAGCCTGCCGCGCTTTCAGCCCGGCAACATCGACACCAACCAGGCCCTGGTGGGTGCCGTATCGGCCCTGGCGCAGCACAAGGGCAGCACGCCTGCGCAGATCGCCCTGGCCTGGCTGCTGGCCCAGGGGCCGGACGTGGTGCCCATTCCGGGCACCCGGCGCATCGCCCATCTGCAGGACAACCTGGGCGCGCTGTCCGTGGCACTGACGCCCGGCGAGCTGGACGAGCTGCGGCGCGCCAGCGACGAGCTGCCCGTGGCCGGGCAGCGCTATACGGAGGAAGGCATGAAGGGCATCAACGCCTGACGGGCCAGCGGGGGCCGCCGGCTTACCAGGTGACGTCGCTGTTCTCGGCGGCGCTGCGGCGCAGCATGTCGATCATGGGCGCAGCGCGCTGGCGCAGGCTGACGGCATCGCGTGCGCCCGGTGCGGCATTGTCCTGGTCGCCATCCTGCGCATCCTCTTCCTGGTTGGCCTTGCGGCGGGCATCGTCATCGGCCACGGCGGCTTCCAGCGCATCGATGGCGGCCGGGATCTGCTGGACGGTGATGATGCCGCTGGCGCCGGGCGTCTTGCCGACGATCTCCAGGACCTGGCGGCCGTTGGATTCGAGCATGATGACGTCGGCCGTGGCACGGGACTTGAACTTGTAGAGCATGGCTATCCTTTTTCTGTGTGGCGTGTCATGCACTCAGCGGTACATGTACTCGCGGTTGAAAGCATAGTCCGATTGGGCTCCCACCATGGACCCCGACTGCAGCCGTCCGTCGGGATGCGTGCACAGCATCTGGTGCAGGGCGATCCAGCCGCGCTCGAAGCCCATGGCGCAACCCGCCAGATAGAGCCGGTAGGCGCGCAGCACCTTGGCGGCACCTTCGGCATCGGCATGCTGCTCAAGGATACGCTGCGCCTGCGGCAGCTGGGCTTCCAGTGCGTCGGACCAGTTCCACAGCGTGCGTGCGTAGTGGGGCCGCAGGTTCTCCGTGTCCACCATTTCCAGCCCGCTGTGGCCCATGTCGTGCAGCACGCGGCTCACATGCATCAGCTCGCCGCCGGGGAAGATGTAGCGGTCGATGAACTCGCCCATGCCCGCGCCCAGCTGGGTGTTGTCCACGCCGCCTGCGGTGATGCCGTGGATCAGCGCCATGCCGCCCGGGCGCAGCAGGCGGTGCACGGTCTGGAAGTACTCGGGCAGCTGGGCCTGGCCCACATGCTCGAACATGCCCACCGAGCCTATCTTGTCGAAGGGCTGGCCGGGCGCCAGCGCGCGGTAGTCCAGCAGTTGCATGTCCACCCTGCCCTGCAGGCCGCGCTCGGCAATCAGCTGCTGCACATGGCGGTGCTGGTTGTGCGAGAGCGTGATGCCCGTGGCCGTGACGCCGTAATGCTCGGCCGCCCACAGCAGCAGCGCGCCCCAGCCCGCGCCGATGTCCAGGAAACGCTCGCCGGGCCGCAGGTCCAGCTTGCGGCAGATGTGGTCGAGCTTGGCCTCCTGGGCCTGGGCCAGCGTCATCTGCGGATCGCGGAAGTAGGCGCAGGAATAGACGCGGCGCGGGTCCAGCCACAGGCCGTAGAAGTCGTCGGAGATGTCGTAGTGGAACTGGATCTGCTGGGCGTCGCGCGCCAGCGTGTGCGCGGCCATGGAGCGCATGCGGGCCATGGCATGCACCCACCAGTGCGATGTGCCGCGCACCGGATCGGATTGCAGCAGGCTGGCGGCCACCGCCATCACGTCGCGCATGCGGCCATCGATGCGTACCAGCCCCTCCACGATGGCACTGCCCAGTGTCCCTATCTGCCCGGCCGCCAGGCTGGCCATGGCCGCCATGGACTGGAAATGCAGCACCACCTGCGCATCCGCAGGACCGGCGCGCTGGCCGGACGGCAGGATCACGGCCACGGGAACAGGGAGAGACGCCAGCCGCGCCTCGATGGAGCTCAGCACTTGTGTCATGGCGTTCATTTTTGACAGCAAGCCGCACTGCGTCAATCGCAGCCTGGGCTGTGCATGGCGGGGCATGGCGCCCCGCCACAGAAGGGGCGATCAGGCGATCAGCTGCCTGTAGTCGCGCCGTGTCTGGTCACTCACCGAAGCAAGCACTTGCTCGAAGGGCGTCTTGTGCCGTGCGACCAGCCGCAGGGATGCCACGGCGCGCGATTTGCAAAACCAATGACAGGTGTACTGCATGAGCAACAGCTCGGCCGTCATCATGAAGGCGCGCGCACGGCGTTCTTCCTCGGTGGCGCTGTCGGCCACGCGCACGGAGGCAATGCCGCGCGCATGCAGCTGCATGGCTTCGCGCAGATCGAAGCCGGACGACGGGAACAGCCGGTCCAGATAGGGCAGCGCCACGGGCAGCGTGCTCACGCGCGTGAGCTGCGGATCGGCCGAGGCCATTTCCTTGGCAAAGCGCTGGAACTGCTCGACCAGGCTGGTTTCGGTGTTGTCCAGCACGGTCCAGATCTGGGCGCGGCGCTGCTCGTCGTTCTCGCCCAGGGCGCGCAGATAGCCTTCGATCAGGCCGCCCATCAGCTTCTCTATCTGGAAACGCCCCAGATACTGGGCCAGCAGCAGGGTATGCCGGCGCTGCTCCTGCGTCTTGAGAAGGTAGATTGCGATGAAGACAATGATCGCCAGCGTGAAGAAGTCCATGAAAGCAGCAAGGGGGCCAAGGGTGCGTGAAGGCTTGAGTGTAGTCAGGCGCGGCCTGCCCGCGATTTTGGCGGGCATAGGCCTGCTGCTGGGCGGCTGTGCCAGCACGGGGGCCGGCGGCGACGGCCTGGGCTATTACTGGCAGAGCCTGCGCGGCCAGATACACCTGCTGCAGGCCAGCCGCCCCATTGACGACTGGCTGCAGGACGACAACCTGGCACCCGCGCTGCGCGAGCGCCTGCTTGCGGCCCAGCGCATGCGCAGCTTCGCCGTGCAACGGCTGGGCCTGCCCGACAACGCCAGCTACCGCCGCTACGCCGATCTGCAGCGGCCCTTTGCCGTGTGGAACGTGGTGGCCGCGCCGCCCGACAGCCTGGAGCTGCACCGCTGGTGCTTTCCCGTGGCCGGCTGCGTGGGCTACCGGGGCTACTTTTCCGAGGCAGACGCCGTGGCCCAGGCCCGGCTGCTGGCCGACCAGGGCCTGGAGTCCGGCAGCTACGGCGTGCCCGCCTATTCCACGCTGGGCTACCTGAACTGGCTGGGGGGCGATCCGCTGCTCAACACCTTCGTGGGCTGGGGCGAGGGCGAGTTCGCCGGCCTGCTGTTCCATGAGCTGGCCCACCAGGTGGTCTACGTGGCCGGCGATACCGCCTTCAACGAATCCTTTGCCACCACCGTGGAGCGCCTGGGCGCAACGCTGTGGCTGGCCACCGAGGCCGGCCCAGCCGCCCGCGCGCGCTGGGAGTCCAGCCAGCTGCGGCGTACGCAGTGGCGGGCACTGACCGGGCGCACGCGCCAGGCGCTGCAGCAGCTGTACCAGGACCCGCAGCAGCGCGGCCCCGCCATGCAGCAGGCCAAGGCGCAGATCTACCAGCAGCTGCGCAGCGACTACGCTGCGCTGCGTGCGCAATGGCGCAGCGCCGATGCAGCCTTGCTGACGACCGACGCGCAGCGCCAGTTCTACGAACGCCACCAGGCCCGGCTGGACCAATGGGTGGCCGATGCCAACAACGCCAGCTTCGGCGCGCTGGCCGCCTATGACGACTGGGTGCCGGCCTTCACCGCGCTGTGGCACCAGGCCCAGGCCCAAGCAAAGACCCAAGCTCCGGCCCAGGCCCAGCCCGGCAACGAGGCAATCCAGGGCTGGCAGCGTTTCTATGCCGAGGTGCGGCAGCTGGCCGCCCTGCCCGCAGCGCAGCGCAACGCCAGGCTGTGCAGGCACATGCCGGCCGATGCGCCCCTGCCGTCTGCCTGCGCCCCGGCTCAGGCCGGGGCGTCGGGATCCGCGGACGGATCGCGCCCCGGCAACTGAATGCGTGCCAGCAGGCCGCTGGAGCTGCCAGGCGGTGGCGACTGCAGCTGCAGGCTGCCGCCGTGCTGGGCCACGATCATGGACACGATGGACAGGCCCAGGCCATAGCCCGGCGATGCCAGTTCGCGCACGGCGCCCTGGGGCAGGCGCAGATCGTCCACATGGCGCACATGGCGCTCGCGCGCGGTGCCCAGCGCCACGGCGTCCATGCCCGGCCCCTCGTCGCGCACCTGGACGGTATGGCTGTCGCAGACTTCGAGCAGCACCTCCGAGCCATCGCTGTAGCGCAGCGCGTTCTCCACCAGGTTGCGCAAGGCAATGGCCAGCGTGTCCACGTCGCCCGCCACCGGCCCGCAGGGCTGCTCGGGCAGCACCACGTCCAGCCGCAGCTGGGTGGATTCGTCCTGCTGCCAGAACTCGGAGGCCACCATGCTGGCCAGCGTATCCAGCCGCACATCGTCCTGCGCCAGCGCCGAGCCCGAGGCCGCGCGCGACAGCTGCAGCAGCTTTTCCGTGCGCTGGCTCAGCCGCTCCAGCGCCTCGTGCGCGGCCCGCACGTCGGCGTTGTCCACGCCACGGTCCAGGGCCGTCTGCAGGCGCAGCGTGGCCACGGCCAGCGGCGTGCGCAGCTCGTGGGCCGCATTGGCGGCCATGGAGCGCTCCACCTGCAGCGCATGCGACAGGCGCTGCATCAGGTGGTTGATGCCCCGGCCCAGCCGCCACAGCTCGCGCGGCATGGCGTCCAGGTCCAGCGGCTCCAGGTTGGAGCCGCCGCGCTCGCTCAGCTGCAGCTGCATGTCGCGCAGCACGCGCAGGCGCCGCCGCGCGGTCACGCGCAGCGCCCAGCCCATGAGGGCGAGCATGACCAGCATCACCGAGCCCAGCGCCAGCAGCGCCCGCTGCAGCGCCTCGCTGCGCTCGACCATGGGATCGGCCAGCATCAGGAACAGCGGCTGCCGGGGATGGGCCACCACATAGATGCGCCAGCCCTCGCGCTCGTAGAAGCCCTCGCGCATGGGCACGGCAAAGGCCGCCACGGGGGCGGCCTGGGTGCGCAGCAGCACGTTGCCGCGGCCGTCCTGCAGCTGGTAGACCAGATCCTCGGCCTCGTCGCCCGGCTGCGAGGCCACATGCGGGCGCTGCACGCCCTCGCGCGAGTGGTCTTCCTGTTCCAGCTGGTGCACGGCCACCTCCAGCAGGCGGTGGCCGCTGTCGATCATTTCCTGGTCGAAGTTGTGGTGCACGATGTGGCTGACATACCAGGCCAGCGCCAGCACGCAGGCCAGCCAGACGGCGGCCAGGGCCAGTGTCAGCTCGCGGGCCAGCTGGTCGGCCAGACGGGGCGGCAGCGCCAGGCTGTAGCGCTGCGGCTCATCCATGCTCGAGGGCCAGGCGGTAGCCGGTGCCGCGCACGGTCAGGATGCGGTCGCGCCCGAGCTTGCGGCGCAGCCGGCTGATGAACACTTCCAGCGTGTTGCTGTCGGCCTCGGCATCGAAGCCGTAGAGCGCATCGAGCAGATGCTCGCGCGCGTGCACACGCTGCGGCTGGGCCGTGAGCACGCGCAGCAGCGCCCATTCCTTGGGCGTGAGCAGCAGGGTGCGGCCGGCGTCGCGCACCATTTCACGGGCCAGGTCGATCTCCAGCGTGCCCATGCGCAGCACGGCGTCCTGCCCGGCCTGCATGCCACCGCCGCGCCGGCTCACGGCGCGCAGGCGGGCCAGCAGTTCCTCGGGGTCGTAGGGCTTGACCAGATAGTCGTCGGCCCCCGCGTCCAGCCCGCGGATGCGATCGCTGACCTGGTCGCGGGCCGTCAGCACGATGGTGACGGGAGGCTGCGCCAGCCGGCGCAGCGTGGGCATGAGCGCCAGGCCGTCACCGTCGGCCAGGTGCAGGTCCAGCAGCACGGCCGCGTAGCTGGCACCGGCCAGGCAGGCGCGCGCCTGGGCCAGCGAGGGCACGCTGTCGATCAGAAAGGCCTTGGAGCGCAGATAGCTGCCCACCGCCTGGGCCAGGGCCTCATCGTCTTCGACCAGCAGGATTCGCATGGGAGGTTGGGCCTTCGCACATCAGGATGCGCACCGGATACGGACGGAACAAGCGTGGCGCAAGGGGGGGCGGCAGGGGTTCAAGCTGAACGGAGTCTGAACGTCGGGTTCAGATGTTCTTAAGCTGCGAATTCTACGCTCGCGGCCATGTCAGAACGCCTGCTCGCCCGCCCCCCCTTTGCCGGCTCCTCCGGCACCGGCCAAGCCCCGGCCCCATCTTCTGCCCAGCCTGCCCAGGCGGCCCCCGCCAGCCTCGTGGCGCGGCTGCGCAGGGCCTGGAGCGCACCGCGCTCGCCCCAGGCCGTGGCCCTGGTGCTGGCGCTGTGGCTGCTGGCCACCGCCAACTGGGCGCTGTGGCGGCGCCTGCCCCACCTGGAAGGCTATGACGGCAGCCTGGCCGCCCTGGTGCTGCGGCTGCTGCCCCTGGGCCTGGGCGGCCTGCTGCTGCTGCTGTCGCTGACGGCCTGGCCGCGCGGCATGAAGCCGCTGTGGATTGCCCTGCCCTGGATTGCCGGCGCGGCCCAGTACTTCATGACCGCCTACGGCACGGTGATGGACGGCGGCATGATCAACAACATCCTGCAGACCGACCTGCGCGAGAGCAGCGACCTGTTCAACCCCCAGCTGCTGCTGCAGCTGCTGCTGGTGGCCGGCCTGCCCACGGCCTGGCTGCTGCGGCTGCGCGTCATCCGCCCGCGCCGCGGCATGCAGACCGTGCTGCGCACGCTGGCGCTGCTGGCCGCCTCGGTGCTGCTGCTGGCGGCCTCGGTCTTTGTCTCGTACCGCGAGCTGGCGCCCGTGGTCCGCAACAACCTGTGGATGCGCCACATGCTCAATCCGGTCAGCCCGGTGCTGGCCTCGCTGGATGCGGTGCTCAAGCCCATCCTGCGGCCCAAGCGCCCGTTTGCCAGCATCGCGGCCGGCGCCACGCTGGGGGCCACCTATGCGGCCGAGCGCAAGCCGCCGCTGTTCGTCATCGTCGTGGGCGAGACGGCGCGCGCCGCCAACTGGGGCCTGAACGGCTATGCGCGCGACACCACGCCCGAGCTGGCCAGGCGCCAGGTGCTCAACTGGAGCAACGTGACCTCCTGCGGCACCAGCACGCGCGAATCCGTGCCCTGCATGTTCTCGCACCTGGGCCGCACCGGCTTCTACAAGAGCAAGGTGGACTACGACAACCTCGTGGACGTGCTGTACAGCGCCGGCCTGGCCGTGCTGTGGCTGGACAACCAGGCCGGCTGCAAGGGAGTGTGCGACCGCATTCCCAACGCCAGCACCGCCGACCGCCTGGACACGCCCGACGGCAAGGCGCTGTGTTCCAGCGATGGAGAATGCCTGGACGGCATCCTGCTCAGCGGCATCGACGAACGCATCGCCGCCCTGCCGCGCGAGCGCCGCGAGCGCGGCGTGGTGCTGGTCATGCACCAGATGGGCAGCCACGGCCCGGCCTACTACAAGCGCTCCACGCCCGAGACCAAGGTCTTCCAGCCCGAATGCCTGACCAACGCGCTGTCCAGCTGCACGCGCGAGCAGGTGGTCAATGTCTACGACAACTCCATCCGCTACAACGACCATTTCCTGTCGCAGACCATCGACTGGCTGACGCGCCAGCAATCGCGCTACCAGACCGGCATGGTCTACATGTCCGACCACGGCGAGTCGCTGGGCGAGATGGGCATCTACCTGCACGGCATGCCCTACGCCATGGCGCCCGACGAGCAAAAGCACATTCCCATGATCGCCTGGCTGGGCAACCTGGGCCAGCGCACCGGCGTGTCCGAGCGCTGCGTGCGCGGCCAGCTGGACGCGCCGCTGTCGCACGACAACCTCTACCACACCACCCTGGGCCTGCTGGACGTGACCAGCCCCACCTACCAGAAGCCGCTGGACGCGCTGGCCGGCTGCCGCAGTTGAGCGGGCGGGGGGCGCAGCCGCCGTTCAGCGCTGCTGCCAGAAGCCCCGGTGCGGCGCCAGCATCTCCTCCTGCAGCGCAGGCACGGGCCCCACGACCTGCACGCTGCGCTGCCCGCGCGCGAAGACCTCGCGGCAGGGCAGGGACAGCGTGGGGTTTTCGGGATGGTCGCCCGTCAGCGCCAGCAGCGCCGTTTCCTCGGCGCCGTAGAGCACGCGGCCTATGCCGGCCCAGTAGATGGTTCCGGCGCACATGGCGCAGGGCTCGAAGGTGGTGACCAGGGTGCACTGCGCCAGGTAGGCGCCCGGATAGTTGGCGGCGGCCGTGCGCGCCAGCGTGGACTCGGCATGGTTCACCGTGTCGATGTTGCCCTGCTCGGCCAGCACGGTCTCGCCATCGGGCGCCAGCAGCAGCGCGCCAAAGGGATGGCGGCCCATGGCCATGGCCCGCCCGGCCACGGCGCCTGCGCGCCGCAGCTGGCGGGCCGCCTGTTCGTCGGTCAGAGGCGTCATGGAAGGTGTCGTCGCGGGTGCGGGCGTCATGGCCGGATTCTCCTTCACTCGCCCTGCGAGCCGCGCCGGGCCCAGCCCGTGGTGCGCTTTTCGATGGCGCTGAACAGCTCGTACATCACCATGGCCATGGCGCCCACCACGATGAGGCCGGCAAAGGCCAGGCCCATCTGCATGGACGAGCCGGCCGACACCAGCAGGTAGCCGATGCCTTCGTTGGCCGCCGTCATCTCGCTGACCGTGGTGCCCACGAAGGCCAGGGTGATCGCCACCTTCAGCGAGCCGTAGAAGTACGGCATGGAGCGCGGCAGGCCGACCTTGATGAGCACGTCCCAGCGCCGGGCGCCCAGCACGCGCAGCACATCCTCCAGTTCGGGCTCCAGCGTGGCCAGGCCGGTGGCGATGTTGACCATGATGGGAAAGAAGCTGATCAGGAAGGCCGTGAGGATGGCCGGCCCCGCGCCGATGCCGAACCAGACCACCAGGATGGGCACGAAGGCCGCCTTGGGCAGCGCGTTGAAGGCCGTCATCAGCGGATAGAACGCCGCATAGGCCAGGCGCGAGGAGCCGATCAGAAAGCCCAGCAGCACGCCCACCACGATGGCGATGCCAAAGCCCGCCATCGTCACCCAGTAGGTGCGCCAGGCATGGGCGGCGATGATGCCGCTGAACTCGGCCAGCTGCCGGCCGATGGCCCAGGGGCTGGGGAAGATGAATTCCGAGACCTCGAAGGCCGAGCAGATGACCTGCCACAGCAGGATGACCGCCAGCAGCAGCACCCAGGGCGCCCAGCGTTCCGCGTATTTCTTGTGCATGTGAATCTCCCCCGTTCTATTGTTGGATGGCCGCGCCGGTCTTGCGCATGGCGCCGATGTGGCCGCGCAGCTCGTGCACGATGTCGGTGAATTCGCGCGTGTAGGTCAGCTCCAGCTCACGCGGGCGCGGCAGCTCGATGTCGCGGCGCACCACGAAGCGGCCCGGGCTCTTGCTCATCACGTACACGGTGTCGGCCAGGAAGACGCTTTCGCGCAGGTCGTGCGTGACCAGGATGACGTTGAAGCGCTGCTCGGCCTGCAGGTCGCGCAGCACGCACCACAGCTCCTCGCGCGTGAAGGCGTCCAGCGCGCCGAAGGGTTCGTCCAGCAGCAGCATCTGGGGCTCGTGGATCAGCGCGCGGCAGATGCTGGCGCGCTGCTGCATGCCGCCCGACAGCTGCCAGGGGTACTTGTCCTCGTAGCCGCCCAGGCCCACCTTCTGCAGCAGGGCGCGCGCACGCGCCTCGTACTCCTTGCGCTTTTGGCGGAACAGCGAGCGGTGCGGCTCCACGATCTCCAGCGGCAGCAGAACGTTGTCCACCGTGGTGCGCCAGGGCAGCAGCGACGGCGCCTGGAAGGCCATGCCCGAGATCTTCAGCGGCCCGGTCACACGCTCGCCGTTGACCATGACACGGCCCATGGAGGGCATCTTCAGCCCCGTGGTCAGCTTCATGAAGGTGGACTTGCCGCAGCCCGAGGGGCCGACGATGGCGATGAACTCGCCGCGCCGCACCTGCAGGTCGATGGCCTCGACCGCGAAGTGGTTGGCGCGCAGCAGCTCCTCGTTGTAGGCAAGCCAGACGTCGCGGAACTCGACGAAGAAGGCGTCGTCATCGCCGTGGGATGTGGAGGAATTCATGTCAGGCAGCAGGCAAGGGCCGTGCACGCCACCCGCTGGCGCACGCGCACGGTGTCAATCACTTTGTCGTCACTTCTTGGGCAGGATGTTCAGCTCGGCCGCAGACGGCAGGAAGCTGCCGTTCCAGACCTCGGCCGGGTTCACGCGCGTCTTGGTGGCGTAGACATCGGAGACCTGCGATGCCATCAGCGACAGGCGTGTGGGCACGACCTGGCCAAAGCCTTCGGCACGCGCGTCGGCGCTGTTGACCACGGTGTCGATGGCCAGTTGCAGGCGGCGCGTCTCCAGCTGGGTGTTGACGATGCCGTCGCGCTCCTTCACGTAGGCAATGGCCGCGCCCGGGTTGGCGATGACTTCCTTGGCCCCCTTGGCGAAGGCCTGCAGGAAGGCCTTGATGGCGGCCGGGTTCTCCTTGATCAGCTTCGGGCTGGCGATGATGGCGTTGCCGTACAGCTTCACGCCGAAGTCCGCATAGGGCATGACCACCACATCGGCGGCCTTGATGCCGCGCGCCTCCAGGTTCAGCAGCGAGGTGAAGGTGAAGCCCGTGATGGCATCCACGTCGCCGCGCACCAGCATGGTCTCGCGCAGCGGCGGGTCCATGGCCGTCCACTGCACGGTGCCGACCTGGTTGGCCTTGGCGAACAGCGGGAAGGCGCGGCGGCCCGCATCGAACACGGGCGCGCCCAGCTTCTTGCCGGTGAGGTCGGCCGTCCTGGCGATGCCGCTTTTCTTGAGCGCCATCACCGAGGCCGGCGTGTTGTTGTAGACCATCATCACGGCCACGGGCTTGTTGGGCATGTCCGGGTTGTTGGCCTGGAACTCCATCAGCGCCGCGATGTCGGCAAAGCCCAGGTCATAGGCGCCCGAGGCCACGCGCTGCACCACGCCGCCCGAGCCGCTGCCGGCATCGACCGTGACATCCAGGCCCGCGTCCTTGAAGTAGCCCTTGGCCACCGGCTGCAGGAAGAAGGCGGCCGGCCCCTCGAAGCGCCAGTCCAGCTGGAACTTCAGCGGCGTGGCCGCGTGGGCCTGTGTATGGGCCGTTGCCACGCCCGCGCTGGCGGACAGGGCCAGGACGGTGTGCAGGAACAGTCGTTTTTGCATGGTGGGCTTCCTCTCTGGTGGTCAAAAGAAACGGTGGGGACGGAACGGGGCCGGGTCAGCTTTTCCAGGCGCCCTGGTGCGATGCGGCGGCCTCGCCGATCAGCGCCGGGCCTATGCATTCGATGGCGTGGGACGAGGCGGCGAACACATCGCGGCAGGACAGCTCGGCATCCTTCTGGTCCAGGCGCTCGCCGCGGAATTCGCGCAGGCGCACGGCGTCTA
This sequence comes from Delftia sp. 11MD, assembly GCF_050907895.1. Taxonomy (NCBI): domain Bacteria; kingdom Pseudomonadati; phylum Pseudomonadota; class Betaproteobacteria; order Burkholderiales; family Comamonadaceae; genus Delftia; species Delftia sp. 11MD. The sequence continues at coordinate 5,980,529 of NZ_CP194333.1, forward strand.
TGCCGTAGACCACGCGGCCTATGGCCGACCAGAAGATGGCGCCCGCGCACATCACGCAGGGCTCGGCCGATGAATACAAGGTGGCTGCGGACAGCGCCTCGCGGTCATGCAGGGGGCTGGCCAGGCGGATGGCCGACAGCTCGGCATGGGCCGTGCAGTCGCCGCTCTCGCCATTGGCGTTGGAGGCCTCGGCCAGCACGCGGCCATCGGCGGCCACGATGAGTGCGCCGAAAGGGCGGTTGCCGCGCTGGCGCGCGCGGTCGGCCATGGCGATGGCGCGGCGCAGGTACAGGCCGTCGCGCTCGTCGAGCGAGGCCTCAAGGGGCAGTGAAACGGTGGCGTGGTCCATGTGCACTCCCTCAGGCCTTGGCCATGCGCGCGGCCAGCGGCGGCAGCAGGCTGCGGTTGAACAGCGCGTCGGCCGACACGGGTGCCTTCAGGCCGAAGGCCTGGCTGACCTGCTCGGCCTGTCGGGCCAGCAGCTGCGGGTCGATGTCGCCCAGGCCGTGGCGCTGCGTATCGGGCGCGGCCAGGTATTGCGAGGTGATGGCCCAGCGCGCCAGTTCCAGCTTTTCATCCAGGATGGGCTCGCGCTGGCGCACGGCGGCCACGGCCAGCGCGGGCTGGGCCAGGCATTCGACGAGGGAGCGGTTGCTGGCACGCAGGAATCCCGCCACCAGCGCCGGCTGCTCGGCCACCAGAGCGCTGGAGGCCAGGATGGCATTGCCGTACAGCTGCACGCCCGCATCGGTGTAGCGCAGCACCGACAGCTCCTCGGGCTTGATGCGTGCGAACAGCGACACGGCCGAGTCATGGAAATAGGTGGCCGCATCCACATCGCCGCGCACCACCACGTTGTCGCGCGCCGAGAACTCCGTCGTGGTCCAGGCGAACAGGTCGGCCGGCAGGTTCTGGCGCTGCGCAACCAGGGGCCAGACGCGGCGGGTGGACTCCACGGCGGCGGCGGCCACCTTCTTGCCCTTGAGGCTGGCGAACTCGCCCGTGATGCCCCGGTCCTTGCGGCCGATGATGGCGAACGGCGCGCGGTTGTAGTACTGGTAGACGGCCTGCACGCGCGCCGCGCCCGCGTTCTGCGCGTTGAACTCGATCAGCGAGCTGATGTCGCCCAGGCCCAGCTGGTAGGCGCCGCTGGCCACCCGCGTGATGGATGCCACCGAGCCCGAGCCCACGTCGATGCTCACGTCCAGCCCCTCGTCGCGGTAGTAGCCCTTTTGCAGCGCCACGAAAAAGGGCGCGGTCTGCGAGGTCACGCGAAAGTCCAGCGTGAACTTCAGCGGTGTCAGCGCCTTGCCCTGGGCGAAGGCACCGGGCATCACGGCACTGGCAGCGGGAAGGGCGGCGGCGGCAAGGAAATGGCGGCGTTGCATGGTGGAACTCTCAGTCGCTATCAACATGGGGACCGGCCGCTGGCATGGGGCCGGGCGGCTGGCGTGACATGAGCAATTTCCGGGCAACGCGCACTGGGCGCGTGCTGAACGCTTCTACTCAGTGATGCTTGTATGCAAAGTGCGTACCACCCCCTGAGTCGCTTCGCGCCTTCCCCCTCTCTCGCTGCGCGGGAGGGGGACGACACCCTCGGTGCGGGGCGGCCCTTCCTCGGTGTCACTGGGCTGGGCGGCGCCGGTTTTCGACGCGGCGGGCATGCATCAGATTGGTGCCAGACGGTTCCGATGCGGCGCGTGCACCAAGCTGCCCGGCCCTCTTGCACCACTATGGAACGCAGGCGGCCATGAACCGGCCTTCGCGGGCTGGCGCGCTGTTTGCTTGGGTGGTTGGCAAGAGTAGAAGCGTTCAGCTTGCCGGCCTGTGCCGGCGCGGGTCATTGCTCTTGAAGCGGGTGCGGGAGCGGCGTGGCTGCGACCTGTGCCCTGTCAGCCACTTCAAGAGCGACGGGCGGGATCGGTGTCTTTTTGCGCCGGCCGCCGCGTGCCTTGCCACTGCCTTTGCGGCAAAGGAAACAGACCATGAACATGCTTGCCAACCCCACCCTGCCTTCGGCACCGGCGTCAGATTACGCGCTGGGTGAACTCGCCAAGGAGGCCCGCATGGGCGGCCAGGGGCAGGAGACGCGCGCACGGGAGGTGCGGGTGATCGATATCTCCGACTTCGACCGCCGCAAGGCCGAGATTGCCGATGCGATCTGGCAGGCCTCGGTGGAGATCGGCTTCTTCCAGGTGTCGGGCCACGGCATTCCCCAGTCCGATATCGATGCGGCCTTCGGGCGTGCCGAGCAGTTGTTCGCGCTGCCGCGCGAGGTGAAGGCGCAGTGGCCGCTGTCGCGCAATGCGGGCTGGGAGCACAAGGCGCAGATCCGGCCTTCCACGCGCACGCCCGACCAGAAGGAGTCCTACCAGGTGACGCGCCCGCGCATGACCGGCCTGTGGCCCACGCAGCAGGAGCTGCCGGGCTTTCAGCAGGCCACGCTGGACTTTGAGCGCCAGTGCTGGCAGGTGGGCATGCAGCTGCTGTCGTGCTTTGCGCACAAGCTGGGCTTTGATGCGGATTTCTTCACGCGCGCCCACGACCCTTCGGTGCCCGCCTACCAGAGCACGCTGCGCATGCTGCATTACTTCGCGGTCGATCCCGCGCTCAAGGATGAGCTGGGCCTGTGGCGCGCAGGCGCCCACACCGACTTCGACTGCCTGACCCTGCTGTTCCAGCGCGCGGGCCAGGGCGGCCTGCAGGTGCTGCCGGGCAAGGAGATGGAGGGCCAGCAATGGACGCCCGTGGACCCCGTGGAGGGCGTGATCACCTGCAACATCGGCGACATGCTCACGCGCTGGAGCGACGACCAGCTGCCCAGCAACTTCCACCGCGTGCGCAATCCCCTGCCCCATGAATACCAGGGCGCGCGCTACAGCCTGGCCTTCTTCTGCCAGGCCAACGAGGACGCGGTGATCGAGGGCCCGCAAAAGAAGTACCCGCCCATCACGGGCGCGGAGTACCTGCGCCAGCGCATCAGCGCGAACTTCTCGAACAAATATTGATCCCCCTGAGCGGCTGCGCCGCTTCCCCCTTCTCGCTTCGCGGAGGGGGACGACGCCTTCGGCTGGGCGCCCCCGCCGCGAGGCGGCTCTTGCTCGGCGTCCCTGAGTTGGGCCGCGCCAGTTTCCAGCGCTCCACTCTTTGACATAGTGTGGTGTGGCCTGGCCGGAAACGGCAAGGCCCCGGAGTCCGGGGCCTTGTCTGTGTCTGCGATCGGTGGTGGTGTTGATCAGCGCAGCGATTCGATCAGGTCGATGTACTGCTGCTTGGCATCGTCGGCCGAGGTGTCCTTGAGCTTTTCCCAGGCGTCCCACTTGGCGCGGCCGACCATGTCGGTGAAGCTGGGCTTCTTGGCCTCGTTGTCGCCTTCGGTGGCCTGCTTGTACAGCGCGTAGAGCTTGAGCAGCGTGGCGTTGTCGGGGCGCTCGCTGATCGAGGTGGAGTTCTTGACGGCGGCCTCGAAGGCGGCGTTCAGATCGGACATGGCGGGTCTCCTGGTGGGCGGTTCGTGTAGCGGCACAGTGTAGCCAAAAATGCAGGAATTTAGAACGACCGTGCTTTTTCACCGTCATCCGAACCGAGACCGGCTACGCCCCTCCTATGCTGCGCTGCACAGGTGCCCGGCCATGGGCCATAGGTCTGCCTCGCAAGGCACGGGGGCCGGCGCCTGGCCCCGGGCGCTGCCCGGTTGCAGGATGCGGCCGTGCTCCATCACGACCACGCGGTCGGCGACGGCGAAGGCCTGCTGGCGGTCTTGCGTCGCATAGACGGCCGTACAACCCAGGCTGCGCAGCAGCCGGGGAATTTCCTCGCACAGGCGCTCGCGCAGGTTGCCGTCGAGGCCGGACAGGGGTTCGTCCAGCAGCACCAGGCGCGGGCGCTCCACCACGGCGCAGGCCAGCGCCGCGCGCTGCTGCTGGCCGCCCGACAGGCTGCCGGGAAGGCGCTCGCCCATGCCCTGCAGCCCGACCAGGCCCAGGGTCTGCTGCACCCGCTCGTGGATCTGCGCGCGAGGCAGGCCGCGCATCTCCAATGCGAAGGCCACGTTGGCCTGCAGGCTCATATGGGGCCAGAGCGCATGGTCCTGGAGCACCAGGCCCAGCTCGCGCCGCTCGGGCGGCAGGGACTGCGAGGCGCTGGCCGCGCACTGCCCGCCCATCCAGACTTCGCCGCGGCTGGGCTGCTCCAGCCCGGCCAGGATCTTGAGCAGGGTGGTCTTGCCGCAGCCCGAAGGACCCAGCAGGGCCAGCACCTCGCCGGGCGCGATCTGCAGGCTGATGTCCTGGAGCACGGCGCGCTCGCCGTGGATGCGCTTGAGCTGCCGGGCTTGGACGGCCACGCCCTGCGCGGCGGCCGTGGAGGATTCGATGGAGGTCACAGGGACCGCATGCTAGGTGCGGTGTGTGACATGCCGGTGTCGGCCGGACCCCGCAAGGGCCTCAGCGCGTGGGCTCGCTCAGCCAGCGCTGGGCCAGCTTCACCCAGAACGTGGCGCCCTGCGGAATCAGCTGGTCGTTGAAGTCGTAGCTGGGGTTGTGCAGCGTGCAGGGACCGCCGCCGTGGCCGATGGCGCGGTGGTCGCCGTCGCCATTGGCGATGAAGCAGTAGGCGCCGGGCTTTTCCAGCAGCATGAAGGCGAAGTCCTCGGCGCCCATGGACGGCTCCTGGGGCAGCACGTTGGCCTCGCCCACGACCTCGGCCATGACGCGGCGTGCGAACTCGGCCTCCGGGGCGGAGTTGATGGTGGGCGGGTAGTTGCGCACGAACTCGAACTCGCAGCGCGTGTCATGCGCCGCGCAGATGCTCTCGGCCAGGGCCTTCATGCGCCGCTCGATCAGGTCCAGCACCTCCAGCGTGAAGGTGCGCACCGTGCCCTGCAGCTCCACGCTGTCGGGCACCACGTTCGTGGCCTCGCCCGCATGGACCATGGTGACCGAGACCACGCCCGCCTCGATGGGCTTGACGTTGCGGCTGACGATGGTCTGCAGGCCCAGGATGAGCTGGGCCGCCACGGGCAGCGGGTCGATCACCATGTGCGGCATGGCCGCGTGGCCGCCCTTGCCGCGCACGACGATGCGGAACTCGTTGCTCGACGCCATGGCCGGGCCCGGGCCCACGGCCATGGTGCCGGCCTTCATGCCCGGCCAGTTGTGCATGCCGAACACGGCCTGCATGGGGAACTGGGTGAACAGGCCGTCCTCGACCATCTCGCGCGCCCCGCCGCCGCCCTCTTCGGCCGGCTGGAAGATCAGGTGCACCGTGCCCTCGAAGCTGTCGCGGTGCGCGGCCAGGTACTGCGCGGCGGCCAGCAGCATGGCCACGTGGCCGTCATGTCCGCAGGCATGCATTTTTCCGGCGTGGCGGCTGGCGTGCTCGAAGGTGTTGAACTCCTGCATGGGCAGGGCGTCCATGTCGGCGCGCAGCCCGATGGCCCGGCCGCTGGCGCCGCCGTCACGGCCGTGGATGGTGCCCACCACGCCCGTGCGGCCCAGGCCGCGGTGCACGGCAATGCCCCAGCCTTCGAGCTGCCGGGCCACCAAGTCGGCGGTGCGCAGTTCCTCGAAGCACAGTTCGGGATGGGCATGTATGTCGCGGCGCAGCGCGGTGATCTCGGGTGCGCTGTCCAGCAGCTCCTGCAGCAAGGCCATGGGGTTCTCCTTCTAGAGCGTGTTATGCACTTTTAAGTACCCGCGTTGGTTCTGCGCGCTGGTGATCGCAAGGCGCAGTGCGCCGCCAAGGCTCATGCCTTGGCAAGCGCTGCAACGCCGCGAGCGCCTGCGCGCAGAGCCAACCCGAAGGGAAAGCCGGGAAAGGGGCCCGGCCCTTCTCCAATGCTGCAAGCCTACACCCGGACCTTGCCGTCGCCGGTCAGCATGGACAACTCCACGAAGCGCGGCTTGGCCGATTGCGGCTTGAAGGCCAGCGGGAAGCCGGCCACCTGCTGGCCGTGCATGGCGTCGAGCGCGGCCACCAGGCCGTCGCGCGTGGGCTTGCCCGAGGCCGAGGCCTGGCGCAGCGCATCGGCGAACACGCGTGCCGCCAGATAGCCTTCCATGCTGGAGTAGTTGGGCGTCAGCTTGCCGCCGCCCTTCTGGATGGCCGCCAGGAAATCGCGCGTGATCTGGCGCGAGGTCTGGAAGGGCGAGGGCACGACCTGGGTGACGACCACCCCTTCGGCATCCTTGCCCAGCGTCTGCGCCAGTGCCTGCGAGCCGACGAAGGAGACGTTGTAGAACTGCCCGCCAAAGCCCGCCTGGCGCGCCGCGCGCACAAAGGCCGCGCTGGCCGAGTAGGTGACGATCTGCACGATCACATCGGCGCCCAGCGGCACCAGCGTCTTGACGGCCGCCGCCACATTGTTCGAGTTGCGCTCCACCGTGGCCGCGCCCACGGGCTCCAGCCCCTTGGCGGCCAGCGCCGCCTTGACGCCGGCCAGGCCCGATTCGCCATAGGCATCGTTCTGGTGCAGCACGGCCACCTTCTTCAGGCCCAGGCCCGTGAGGTGCCGCACCATCAGCGCCGTCTCGTCGGCATAGGAGGCGCGCACGTTGAAGACCAGTTGGGCCAGCTGGGGCTGGCGCAGCGCGTCGGCGCCCGTCAGCGGCGCGAACAGGGGCACGCGCGCCTTTTGCAGCAGCGGCAGCGCGGCCATGCTGGTGGACGTGCCCACGTAGCCGAACAGCGCGAACACGTCGTCGGACAGGAAGCGCTGGGTATTGGCCGCGCAGCGCTCGGGCTCGTAGCCGTCGTCCATCACGCGCAGTTCGATGTTGCGCCGGGCAATACCCCCCTGCGCGTTGAGCTGTTCGAAGTACAGCTTGGCGCCTTCATGGAAGGGCTGGCCGATCTGCGCTGCAGACCCGGTCAACGGGCAGGACTGGCCCAGCACAATGGTGCCTCCCGCGTCCTGGGCGCACACTGCGCCGGTCCAGGTGGCGGCAGCCGCCGTGCTGGCTGCGATGAACTGTCTGCGGCTGAACGCCGTCTTGGGTCGGAGCATGAACTTGCCTGTTTTTGTCACTGGAATCGGCGCCGTTGCTGCGTGCAGCCGGCTGCAAGGGTCCGCATAATAAAGACAAGCGGCGATTGCGGCATGCAAGACCGGCACCGCCCCTTGCCCGTGACGGCCTTTTCCTGTTTTTCCGGCTTTCACGGTTCTTTCGCAAAGTCCCCACCCTGTCCGAGACCGCTGCCACCATGTCCTCCGCCACGCCCCCACTCCAGGCCACCTCACAGGTGCTGGGCGCCTGCCCCCATGACTGCCCCGATACCTGCTCGCTGGTGACCACGGTCGAAGACGGCATCGCCAAAAGAGTCCAGGGCAACCCCGACCATCCGCACACGGGCGGCGTGCTCTGCGCCAAGGTCAGCAAATACACCGAGCGCAGCTACCACCCCGAGCGTGTGCTCACCCCGCTGCGCCGCGTGGGACCCAAGGGTTCCGGGCAGTTCGAGCCCGTGGGCTGGGACGAGGCGCTGGCCGACATCGCCGCCCGGCTGCACGCGCTGGCGGCGCGCGATCCCGAAACCATCCTGCCCTACAGCTACGCAGGCACCATGGGCCTGGTGCAGGGCGAGAGCATGGACCGGCGCTTCTTCCACCAGCTCGGCGCCTCGCTGCTGGACCGCACCATCTGCTCCAGCGCCGGGGGCGAGGCCCTGAACCTGACCTATGGCGGCAAGCTGGGCATGCGCGTGGAGCATTTCACCGAAAGCCGGCTCATCCTCATCTGGGGCAGCAACAGCATCGGCAGCAGCCTGCATTTCTGGCGCTATGCGCTGGAGGCCAAGCGCAACGGCGCACGCCTGGTGTGCATAGACCCGCGCAAGACCGAGACCGCCGACAAATGCCACGAGCACCTGCAGCTGCTGCCCGGCACCGATGCCGCCCTGGCACTGGCCCTGATGCACGAGCTGATCACGCACGGCTGGCTGGACCATGACTACATTGCGCGCCACACGCTGGGCTGGGAGGAACTCAAGGCCCGCGCCCTGCAGTGGCCGCCCGAGCGCGCGGCCCAGGTCTGCGGCCTGCCCGTGGAGCAGATCCGCCAGCTGGCGCGCGACTACGGCACCACCACGCCCGCGGCCATCCGGCTGAACTACGGCGTGCAGCGCGCGCGCGGCGGCGGCAATGCCGTGCGCGCCATCGCCTGCCTGCCGGCCCTGGTGGGCGCCTGGCGCCACCGTGCCGGCGGCCTGCTGCTGTCCGCCTCGGGCGCCCTGCCCGCGCAGCGCGCCCGATTGCAGATGCCGCACCTGCTGGGCGAGCGCCGCCCGCGCACCATCAACATGAGCACCATCGGCGACGCCTTGCTGCACGAAGGCGGCAACGGCTTCGGGCCGCGCGTGGACGCCATCGTGGTCTACAACAGCAATCCCGTGGCCGTGGCGCCCGAGTCGGCCAAGGTCGTGGCCGGCTTTGCGCGCGAGAACCTTTTCACCGTGGTGCTGGAGCAGTTCATGACCGACACGGCCGACCTGGCCGACTACGTGCTGCCGGCCACCACGCAGATCGAGCACTGGGACATCCACGGCAGCTACGGGCATACCGACGTGCTGCTCAACCGCCCCGCCATCGCGCCGCTGGGCCAGGCGCGCAGCAACGGCCAGATCTTCCGCGACCTGGCCGCGCACATGGCGCGGCATGACGACGCCTTTGCCGCTGCCCATTTCCAGACGAGAGACGAGCAACTGTGCCGCGAAGCCTTCGAGGGGCGCGGCGTGGACTTCGACGAGCTGCTGGACAAGGGCTTTGCCACCCTGGCCCTGCCCGAGGCCCCCTTTGCCGAGGGCGGCTTCGCCACGCCCTCGGGCCGCTGCGAATTCACCAGCGCCGAGCTGGCGCGGCGCGGCATGGACCCGCTGCCCGACTACCTGCCCAACTACGAAACCGCCGAAACGGATGCGCGCTACCCGCTGGCCATGATCTCGCCGCCGGCACGCAACTTTCTCAACAGCAGCTTCGTCAACGTCAAGAGCCTGCGCACCATGGAAGGCCGCCCGCTGGTGGAACTGCACCCCGACGACGCCGCCACGCGCGGCGTGGCCGAGGGCGACCGCGTGCGCGTCTTCAACGACCGGGGCAGCTACGAATGCCACGCCACCCTCAACGGCCGCGCGCGCCGTGGCGTGGTCAACGGCCTGGGCATCTGGTGGCGCAAGCACGGCGACAACGGCACCAATGTCAACGAGCTCACCCACCAGCGCCTGACCGACCTGGGCCGCGCGCCCAGCTTCTACGACTGCGCGGTGCAGGTGCAGCGGCTGGCCTGAGCCCCGCCCCGGAGGCGGGCGATTCCTGCGCAATGGCGTCTGGCGCATCGGCACAATGGACCGCATTGCCACCACCGACAGGAGATGCCCATGCTGCAAACCGCCGTGGTCGCCGTGCGCGACCGTGCCCGGCTGCAGGAAATCGTCGGCGTGCTGCTGCGCTTCGGGCTGGCCGACCTGGTCGACACGCTGGGCCTGGCCCGCTTCGCGCCGCGCGGCAGCCAGCCCCATCCCGAGCATCCGCTGGATGCCAGCCGCCCCGAGCGCCTGCGCATGGCCCTCGAACACCTGGGCCCCAGCTTCGTCAAGCTGGGCCAGATCATGGCCACGCGCTCGGACCTGCTCGCGCCCGAATGGACGGCCGCCCTGCAGCAACTGCACAGCCACGCCGCCCCGCTGCCCTGGGAGACGGCCCAGCCATTGATCGAGCAGTCGCTGGGCCTGCCCGTGGAGCAGGTGTTCACGCATTTCGATCCCGTGCCGCTGGCCTCGGCCTCCATGGCCCAGGTTTACCGTGCGCGGCTGCCTGCGGTTGAAGAACGGGATGACCGGGATGACCGGGAAGGCCGGGAGGACGGCAGCGGCAGCGACAGCCCCCCTGCGGCCCGCGCTGCCGACATCGAAGTCGTGGTCAAGGTCCAGCGCCCCGGCCTGCGCCCCCAGATCGAGGCCGACCTGCGCCTGCTAGAGCACCTGGCGCTGCTGGCCCAGGAACAATGGCCGCAGCTGGCACGCTACCGCCCGCGCGAGGTCACGCGCCAGCTGGGCCAGGCGCTGCGCGAGGAACTGGATTTCACCGTCGAAGCCCACAACGGCGACGCCGTGGCGCGGCACTTCGCGGCCCAGCCCGAGATCGTCGTGCCGGCCATCCACTGGGCATTGAGCGGGCCGCGCCTGCTGGTGCAGGACTTCGTGCCGGGCGTGCCGGCCTCGGCCGTGGGCGCGGACCCCGCGCTGGACGGCCCGCTGCTGGCGCGCCGTGGCGCCTGCGCGTTTTTGCAGATGGTGCTGCGCGACGGCCTGTTCCACGCCGACCCGCACCCGGGCAACCTGCTGGCCCTGCCCGGCAACCGCGTCGGCTTCATCGACTTCGGCATGGTCGGGCGGCTGTCTCCCCAGCGCCGCCGCCAGGTGCTGGGCCTGATGCGCGCCCTGGTCGAGGGCCAGGGCCGCAGCCTCTCGGGCGTGCTGCTGGACTGGGCCGCCGAAAGCGAAATGCCCGGCCGCGCCCCGCCCTCGGCCGCGCGCATCGAGGCTGCCGTGGACCGCTTCGTGACCCGCCATGGCCCCGGCGCCAGCAACGGCCGCCTGGTGATGTCCCGCGCCCTGCAGGACTTCATGGCCCTGGCCCGCGAAACCGGCGTGGCCCTGCCCGCCGACATGGCGCTGCTGCTCAAGGCACTGATCACGGCCGACCAGGTGCTGCTGCAGCTGGACCCGCAATTCGACGTGGTGCAGACGGCCACGCCCCTGGTCAAGGCCCAGCTGCTGCAGCGCTACTCCCTGCGCAGCCTGGCGCGCCAGCGCCGCGCCGCCATGGCGCAATGGATGGACCTGGCCGACGACGCGCCGCACACCCTGCGGCTGGTGATGCAAAGACTGCGCTCGGGCCGGCTGCAGGCCGACCTGGACATACGCCACATCGACCGCCTCTCCCAGGCCCTGGAACGCGCCGCCACCCGCCTGGCCCTGGCCGTGGTCTCCGGCGCCTTCATCCTGGGCCTGGCCCCCGGCCTGCTGACCATGGGCCCGCGCCTGTGGGGCATCCCCCTCTTCGCCGCCCTGGGCGTGGCCGGCGCCGCCGCCAGCCTGGCTGTTCTTTTCACCACCATGCGCAGGCAGAAGGCGCTGGATTGATGGCTGGATTGATCGCTGGATTGGCGATCAGGAACGCCAAAAAAAAGCAGCACCAGCGCATCAGATCAAAGCCGGGCGCCGCCCCCAAAACCGCCACGGCCCAACCCAGAGACACCGAGGAAGGGCCGCCCCGCACCGAGGGTGTCGTCCCCCTCCGCGAAGCGAGAAGGGGGAAGCGGCGCAGCCGCTCAGGGGGTCAGTCCAATTTGACGCCCGCGCTCTTGATGATCGCCCCCCAGCGCTTGGACTCCGCGCGCGACATGGCCAGGAACTGCTCGGGCGTGCCGGGCAGCGCCTCCATGCCGAAGTCCTGCATGCGCTTGACCACGGCGGGGTTGGCCAGCGCCTTGTTGAGCTCGGCGTTCAGGCGCTGCACCACGGCCGGGGGCATCTTGGCCGGGCCCAGGATGCCCTGGAAGGCATAGACCTCGGTATCGGGCACGCCGACCTCGGCCAGCGTGGGCAGCTCGGGCAGGCTGGGCACGCGCTTGCCCGTGCCGATGGCCAGGGCGCGCACCTTGCCCGACTGGATCACGGGCAGGCCCGAGGCCAGGTCCAGGAACATGCAGGGCACCTGGCCGCCCATCACGTCGGCCAGCGCGGGTGCCGCGCCGCGATAGGGGATGTGCGTCAGGAAGGTGCCCGTGCGGTTCTTGAACATCTCCATGGCGAGGTGGTGGGGCGAGCCGTTGCCGGGCGAGGCGTAGTTGACCTGGCCCGGATGCGCCTTCACGTAGGCCAGGAATTCCTTGAAGGTCTTGGCCTCGAAGTTCGGGTTCACCACCAGCGCCATCGGGAAGCGGCTGATGCCGCCGATGTAGGTGAAGTCCTTTTCGGGGTTGAAGGACAGCTTGCTGAACAGGTGCTCGTTGTAGGCCAGCACGGCGTTGTCGGCCGACATGATGGTGTAGCCGTCGGGCTTGGCCGTGGCCACGATCTGGGCGCCGATGTTGGTGGAGGCGCCGGGGCGGTTGTCCACCACGATGGTCTGGTTCAGCGTCTGGCGCATGGCCTCGGCCACGGTGCGCGCCAGCACGTCGGTGCCGCCGCCGGGCGGATAGGGCACGACCCAGCGGATGTTGCTGGCGGGCCAGTCCTGCGCCTGTGCAAAAGGCGCGGCCATGCCGGCGGATGAGGCCGCCACGGCGGCCAGGAATTGTCTACGGTCCATTGTTGTCTCCTGTGGGATGGGTGTGGATGGGTCCTGGCCGCGCCCTGTTGCTTTTGTTCATGGAGGCGGCGGCCGTATGTTTCAGGGCGGGCTGGCTGCGGGGAACTCCACGCGCTGCACCTTGAAGCCCTGGGCCGCCAGCAGCGCCGGCAGGCCACGCGTGCCCACCATGTGCAGGGCGCCCACGGCGGCGAACACGCTGCGGCCGGAACGGATCTGCCGCGCCACTTCGCGCGCCAGGCCGGGGTTGCGGCCATAGACCATGCGGTCGTAGTCGGCGCGCTCGGCGGCATTGGCCATGCAGTCGCACCAGTCGGGCAGGCTCTCCAGCAGGTGGATGCGGCCATCGGCCCAGACGCGTGCGATCAGTCCCAGCTTCTGGGAGGCGATGCCGCTTTCCAGCTGGCGCAGGCCGGACTCCACCGTCTCGGCCACGCGCGCGGGGTCGTCCGAGACCAGCTCGCGCAGTTGCAGCTCGGGTGTCTCCAGCGACAGCACGGGCTTGCCCAGGGCCAGCGCCACGCCGGCCAGCGAGAAATCGATGCCATAGGACGCGTCCAGCCCCTCGCTGCGGCCGGCCAGCGACAACAGGGAGATCACCTGGGCGTCGGGGCGCAGCAGGGCCAGCTCGGGGCCGGCGCAGGCCAGGCGCCTTTGCTCCTCAAGCCGGCGCTGGAGATCGCCGCGCAGCGGCGGCGCATCGGGCCGCGCCTGCATGCCTGCGAACAAGACCTTCATGACCTCGGGATCGAGGATGTTCAGCTCCAGCGCCAGGCTGTCGGAGGCGCGCAGCGCGTCCGCCACCGTGGGGCCGGGCACGCTCCAGTCGAGCTTGGCCGCGTGCATGGTCCCGTAGAGCCAGCTGGTGCGGCCCCGGTGCTCGATGTGCCACAGCAGTCCACGGTCCTGCGCCTTGCGCTGCAGGGCGCGGATCTCGTCCGGGCCGGGCATGCGCGCCTCGGGCGGGCAGGTGACAGGGTCCGCGGCCGGGGGCGCCGCGAATGCCGCGGCCAGCGGCGACAGCGCCAGCGCGGCCAGGCCGGCGCGCAGCGACCTGCCCGCCAGGCGCCACCAGGGTGCGCAGACGCGGCTCATTCGGCAGGCTCGACGATGTTCTGGTCGATGGCGCCGAAGATGCTCTGGCCGTCCTTGCCCTTCATCTCGATGCGGATGGTGTCGCCAAAGCGCATGAACTCGGTCTTGGGCGCGCCGTCCTGGATGGTCTCTATGCAGCGCTTCTCTGCGATGCAGCTGTAGCCCTTGGGCCACTCCATGCGCCGGTTCTTGCCCTTGCCGCTTTCCACGCCCTTGTTGCTCACGGTGCCGCTGCCCACGATGGAGCCGGCGCGCACATTGCGCGTCTTGCAGATATGGGCGATGAGCTGGCCGAAGTGAAAGCTCATGTCCTCGCCCGCATCGCACATGCCGACCTTGCGGCCGTTCCAGGTGGACTGCAGCGTCAGGTGCAGGCGGCCGCCCTTCCAGGCGTCGCCCAGCTCGTCCAGCGTCACGGCCACGGGGCTGAAGGAGGTGGCGGGCTTGGACTGGAAGAAGCCGAAGCCCTTGGACAGCTCACTGGGGATCAGGTTGCGCAGGCTCACGTCGTTGGCCAGCATGACCAGGCGCACGCCGCCCAGCGCACGCTCGGGCGTGGCGCCCATGGGCACGTCGGCGGTAATGACGGCGATCTCGGCCTCGAAGTCGATGCCCATGGACTCGCTGGGCACCACCACGTCGTCGCAGGGGCCCAGGAAATCGTCGCTGCCGCCCTGGTACATCAGCGGGTCGGTGTAGAAATTGGCGGGCACCTCGGCGCCGCGCGCCTGGCGCACCAGCTCCACATGGTTGATGTAGGCCGAGCCATCGGCCCACTGGTAGGCGCGCGGCAGCGGCGCCATGCACTGGCGCGGATCGAAGGCAAAGGCATGGACCGCCTTGCCGCTGTTGAGCAGGTGGTACAGGTCCTGCAGCTGGGGCGCCATGTAGCTCCAGTCGTCGAGCACCTGCTGCAGGCGGCTCGCTATGCCAGTCGCATAATGGGCCTGGCTCAGGTCGCGTGACACCACGACCAGTTGCCCGTCCCGCGATCCGTCCTTGTATGTGGCAAGTTTCATGCTGCTCCCCCGTGCCGCCGCCGCGCGCCACGGCATCCGGGCAGCGGCCTGGATACCCATGGCGACGCAGCCACGAATTACGATAAGTTAAATTGATTTAACTAAACAAAACCAAATTCTATTGCAATGGACAAGGAACGCGCAGGGATTCAATCGGTCGAGGTCGGTTTTACATTGCTGGAGGCGCTGACGCGCGCCCGGGGCCCGCAGATGCTCAAGGACCTGGCGTCCGACGCCGGCATGAGCGCCGCCAAGGCGCACCGCTACCTCGTGAGCTTCCAGCGCATCGGCCTGGTTACTCAGGACGCGCGCACCTCCCGCTACGACCTGGGCCCGGCCTCGCTCAAGCTGGGCCTGGCATCGCTGGCGCGGCTGGATCCCGTGCGGCTGGCGCGCGAACGCATGCCCGCGCTCATGGAGCGCATCCACCACACGGCGGCCATCGCCGTCTGGGGCAACCACGGGCCGACCATCGTGCACTGGGAGGAAAGCGCGCAGTCGGTCACCGCCAACCTGCGCCTGGGCGACGTCATGCCCATGCTGGCCTCGGCCACCGGGCGCTGCTTCGCGGCCTGGCTGCCGCGCGAGGTCACGGCCCCGCTGCTGGAGCCCGAGGTGGACAAGGCCCGCCGCATCCAGCGCAAGGACCTGCCGCTCACCCCCGAGGCCATAGACGCCATGCTGGCCGAGGTGCGCGAGCGCGGCACCGCCCGCGTGGTCGATACCGTGCTGCCCGGCATCGTGGCGTTTTGCACGCCGGTCTTCGACTCCTCGGGCCATATCGTGCTGGGCCTGACCACGCTGGGCTCGATTGCCACTTTCGACCCCGAATACGGCGGCGCCATCGATGCGCCCCTGCGCGAGGCCTGCGTGCAGCTGTCCCAGGACCTGGGCTGGAATGCCTGAAATGCACCTGCGCCAGCGCGCCCTGCCCGCCCTCACCGCCGTGGTGCTGGGCGGCCATGCGCTGGCCCTGCTGGGCCTGCCGCTGTGGAACCAGGTATCGGCACCGCGCACCGAGGTGGCGGCCATGCAGACACGGGCGCTGTCCCTGCCCGAGCCACCCGCTCCCCCGCCTGCCGCCGCGCCCGAGACACCTGCGCCCGTACCCAAGCCGCAACCCCGCCCTCGCCCCAAGGTCCAGCGCCCGACACCCGCCGCGCCCACCGCACCCGTGGCCGAGCCGCTGGACACGCCCATCCGCGAAACCGTCGAACCCTTGCCGATGGCCGCAGCGCAGGAGCCTGCTGCATCGGACGCCTCGGAAACCGCCCGTGCTGCTGCCGATACGGGTGTCGGCAGCGAGCCAACCCCGGCCACACCGCCGGCGCCGCCCGCTCCCAAGCCCGAACCCGAAACACCGCCCACGCCCACGCCCTCGGCCGGCCCGGCCCAGGGCATGGCCATCACCTCGCCCGACGGCACGCCGCTGGCCTCCGACGCCCCCGTTCCCGTGCAACTGCCCGATCCCGCACGGCTGTCGTTCGCCGTCACCGGCCAGGCCAAGCGCTTCAACTATTCGGCCAATGCCGAGCTGGTCTGGCGCCATGCCAACGGCCAGTACCAGGCCAGCCAGGAAGTCAGCCTGTTCCTGCTGGGCTCGCGCTCGCAGACCAGCGAGGGCCGCATCACCGACAGGGGCCTGGAGCCCAGCCGCTTCAACGACAAGGCGCGCAAGGAGCAATCGGCGCAGCTGGCGTTCGACCAGAACCTGGCGCGCTTCAGCACGGGCGCGCCCGACGCGCCCATCGCGCCCGGCGCCCAGGACCGGCTCAGCGTGTTCCTGCAGCTGTCGGCCCTGCTGGCGGCGGCGCCGCAGCGCTACCCGGCGGGCACGCAGATCAGCTTCATCACCGTCAGCGCGCGGCGCGCCGACCGCTGGACCTTCCGCGTGGGCGAGACCGAGACGCTGGAGCTGCCCTCGGGCAGCACGCAGGCGCTGCGGCTGGACAAGATCGCGGCGGCCGGCGATGACCAGCAGGCCTCGCTGTGGCTGGCGCCGTCCATACAATACCTGCCCGTGCGCATCCGGCTGGCGCAGGACAACGGCGACTTCGCCGATCTGCAGCTCAAGAGCCGCCAGGCGCCATGACACAGGGGCCACCGGTGGGACACCGGTGATTTCCCGGTAGTCCTGCACTTGCAGCCAACGCCACCGCCCGCCTACCACAGCGCGGCCTGCGGCACACGCCGCAGCGCATGCCAATCCGTGGAATACTGCATGCAAGTGCATGCGATAGATCGGGACCCCCACGGTCCTTGAAATCCGGCGCTTCGCAGCCATGTAGGCTGTGCGACGCCCGGCAACGGGCCAGAAAGGGAACACCATGCAAATGCTTTACGACTCCGAATCTTTTGTGGTGCTCCATCTGCGTCCCGACATGGATCCGGATGCAGCGGCCGGCGAAGCTGCGGTCGATGCCGCCCGGCAGCTGCCACGCCACGGCTTCGAAATCGTGGACAAGCGCTCGGGCAAGGAGGTCTATCTGGACGGCTCCTGGGCCGAGATGTTCCAGAAGCAGATCATCGCCTGGCAGCAGGACGCCCCCACCGAGGAAGAGGTCGAGGACGCCCTGGAGCGCTACGCCGGCCTGGCCCAGCAGCCTGTCGTGGTCCACTGACAGCACACAGCGCACGGTCCCGTGAAGGGACTTCGCGCCAGGCCCGCCGCAGGTTCTCTGCGGCGGGCCTTTTCTTTGGGCGCGGCCATTGCGCGCACCCTGGTGCTTTCACCGATCCGCAGGCTGCGCCTGCTGCCTAGAATCGCCGCACAGGTTCAAGATTTGAAGACCATCTGTGAGATGGTCTTGTCGCGCCTGTACGGTTTGCCGGCCTCTTGCAGAAACACAGGAGGCCAGCATGCAGACCAGCATCCACAGGGTTCGCGGCGTTCAGGATGTCATCGCCTACATCGACGCACGCCAGGGCATTTCAGGCCGCGCCGGCACCATCTGGTGGCTGGCCCTCGGCGGACTTTTCCTCGACGCATTCTCCAACTCCGCACTCAGCGTGGGCCTGGGCCCCATGACGCGCGACCAGCAGCTGACGCCGGCCGAAGTGGCCTGGATGACGTCGCTGGCCTCCTGGGTGTCCATCGCCTTCAATCCCATCGGCGGCTGGATGGCCGACCGCTGGGGCCGCATGCGCCCGCTGGTCATCGCCAAGGTGCTGGCCGTGGCCGGCGCGCTGCTGGTCAGCATGGCGCCCGACTACGCCACCATCCTCTTCGGACGCTTCTTCGTGGGCGCGGCCTATGGCATCGACTTCGCCATCGCCATGGCGGTGCTGGCTGAATTCACGCCCGCCCGCCTCAAGAGCCGGCTCAATGTCTGGCAGGGCATGTGGTACATGGCCGTGTGCAGCAACCTGGTGCTGGCGCTGTGGTTCCATTCCTGGGATGTGGGCGATTCGCTGTGGCGCTATTCGGTGGCCGCCACGGCGGTGTTCGGCCTGTTCATCCTGGGCATGCAGGCCGCGCTGCTGGTGGAAAGCCCGACCTGGCTGGCACGCAAGGAGCGGCTGGATGACGCCGCCCGCGCCATGACGCGCATCTACGGCGCACACGGCCAGCGCTTCGAGGCCGCGCCGCCCGCCGAACGCCTTCCCGTGCTCAACCCGGCGCGGCGCGGGCTGGCCAATGTGCTGCTGATCTTTCGCGGCATCTACCTGCCGCGCACGCTGCTGGCGGCCACGGTGCAGATAGGCCAGTCCATCCAGTACTTTGCCGTGGGCTGGTACCTGCCGCTGATCAGCGCCTCGCTGTTCGGCAAGGACTTCCGCGAGGCCACGCTGGGCGCGCTGGTGTTCAACGTGTTCGGCATCGTCGGCGGCTTCCTGTCGCCCGTCATCGGGCGCCGGCTGGGCCTGCGGCGGGCCTCGGCCTTCGGCTTTGCGCTGGTGTTCCTGATGCTGCTGGTGCTGGGCCTGTTCAACGGCCGCATGCCGATCTGGCTGGCCGTGGCCGTGCCCTCGCTGTTCATCCTCTTTCACTCGGGCGGGCCAGGCGCCAACGGCAAGAGCCTGTCCACGCTGTCGTTCCGCAGCGAACTGCGCGCGGGCGCCAACGGCGTGATCGGCGCGCTGGGCGCCATGGGCGCGGCGCTGGGGCTGCTGGTGTTCCCGCTGTTCCGCCAGCAGTACGGGCTGGAGAACACCTTCCTCATCCTGTCGGTGGTGCCGCTGCTGGCCAGCATCGTCTGCTTTTCCATCCGCTGGGACCCCACGCGCACCACGGTGAACCCCGACGACGAGCCCGGCGCGCCCCAGTTCGCGGACGACGCCGCCCCGCCCGCCAAGATCGCTCAAACCACCGCCTGAAAGAGAACACTCCATGCACCATGAAGCCGTGATCCTTTGCATCGACGAAGGCACCTCGGGCACGCGCGCCGCCGTCGTGGGGCGCGACGGGCAGGTGTCCGCCCAGGACTATCTGCCGCTGGAAATCCACTGCCCGCGCCCCGGCGTGGTCGAGCAGGACGCCGACCTGCTGCTGGAGCGCACGCTGGACGTGTGCCGCCGCGCCATCGCCCGCGCCCAGGGCAGCGGCCAGCAGATCGTGGCCCTGGCCATTGCCAACCAGCGCTGCTCGGCCGTGCTCTGGGACACGGCCACGGGCCGTTCGCTGGCGCCCATCATGGTCTGGCAGGACTCGCGCCACCGCGACGAACTGGCCCTGCTGGCCAGCGACTGGGATGCCCGGCTGATCCGTCACGCGGGCCGGCCCGTGGGCGTGCGTTCGCCCTACCTGTGGGCCGCGCGCAAGCTGCGCGAATGCCCGGCCGTGGCCCAGGCCTGGCAGCAGCGCCGCCTGGCCTTCGGCACCATCGACTCCTGGCTGCTGTGGCATCTGTCGGATGCGCGCGCCGTGGTCACCACGCCCACCAATGTGACCTCGGGCAACGCCTATGCGCTGGGCGATCACCGCTACCTGCAGGACTGGCTGGACGCGCTGGAGTTTCCCGCCGAGTTGCTGCCCCGCCTGTGCGAGGACGTGCAGGACTTCGGCCGCACGCGCACCGAGCTGCTGGGCCTGGCCGTGCCCATCCTGGCCTGCGCGGGCGACCAGCATGCGGCCGCCGTGGGCCTGGGCTGCCTGGAGCGGGGCCAGGCGCTGTGCGTGCATGGCACGGGCAGCTTCGTCGATGTGCTCACGGGAACAAAGCTGCCCGCGCATGACGCGGCCCATGAAAGCTCGCTGACCATGACGGCGCGGCGCATGGACGGTGTCTCGCGCTATGCCATCGAGACCTATGTGCCCACCACGGGATCGGCGCTCAACTGGATCTGCGAGAAGCTGCAGTGGTTCGACAACCCGCAGCAGATCAGCACCCTGGCCCGCGAGGCCAAAACGCCGACCGACCTGGTCTTCATCCCCGCGCTCACCGGCCTGCGCCTGCCGGCCATGGAGCCGGGCGCGCGGGCCTCGATCTCGGGCGTGTCCATGGCCACCTCGCGGCCGCAGCTGGCGCGCTCCATCCTCGAAGGCATTGCGCATTCCGTGGCCTCCTGCGTGCAGGCGGACGAGGCGGCCGCAGGCACCGAGGTGGGCGAGCTGCTGGTGGGCGGCGGCCTGTCGGGCAGCGATGCGCTGCTGCAGATCCAGGCCGACCTGGGCGGCCTGCCCGTGCGACGCCTGGCCGATACCGACAAGGCCAGCCTGCGCGGCATCGCCTTCATGGCCGGCAGCGCAGGCCTGCTGTGGGACGGGCTGGAGCAGGCCTGCGCCACGCTGCGCACCGAAGCGGTCTTCACCCCGCGCATGGCCGCCGACGAGCGCGGCGAGCGCCGCCGCATCTGGCGCGCCCGCGTGGGCGACGAACTGGCCCGCGCCCGGTCCCCCGGCCGCAGCGCCGCCCTGGAGGGCTGCGCATGATGCAATGGCCCTTTGGCAAGGAGCGCAGGGACAGCGCCGCACTGACCCAGACCGCGCCGCTGCAGCTGCAGCGCGCGGACCAGCTGGCGCGGCTGGGCGACGAGGCATTCGACCTGCTGGTCATCGGCGGCGGCATCACGGGTGCCTATGCGGCGCTGGACGCCAGCCTGCGCGGCCTGCGCGTGGCGCTGGTGGAGAAGGACGACTTCGCCTCGGGCACCTCGTCCAAGTCCTCCAAGATGGTGCACGGCGGCCTGCGCTACATCGAGCAGGGCAACCTGGGGCTGGTGCGGCACTCGCTGCTGGAGCGCCAGCGCCTGCGCCGCAATGCGCGGCACCTGGTGCAGCGCCTGCCCTTCCTGTTTCCCGTGATGGAGCGCGACGGCGTCTTCGACGCCCGCCTGGCCAAGGCCTTCGGCAGCCTGCTGTGGACCTATGACCTGGCCGGCGGCTGGCGCGAAGGCATCCTGCACCGCAAGCTCGGCAAGGCCGAGGTGCTGTCGCACTGCCCGACCTTCCGCGAAGAGCAGCTCCTGGGCGGCTACATGTACTTCGATGCGCGCGTGGACGATGCGCGGCTCACGCTGGCCGTGGCGCGCACGGCCGCCTTCCATGGCGCGGCCGTGCTCAACCATGCCCGGGCCACCGCCATCACGCGCAACGCCCACGGCGGCGTGGACGGCGCCATCGTCCAGGCCGATGGCCGCGAGATCACGGTGCGCGCGCGCAGCGTGGTCATGGCCACGGGCGTCTGGCTGCGCGACTGGGATGGCCGCAGGTCCGACCAGCAGGCGCAGCTGCACGTGCGCCCCGCCAAGGGCGTGCACGTGGCCATTCCCTGGCTGCGCATACGCAACGACTGCACCGTCACCATCCCCGTGCCGGGCCGCAGCCGGCGCGCCACCATCACGCGCTGGGGCGATGTCTCCTACCTGGGCACCACCGACGAGGACTATGCGGGCAGCCTGGACGACGTGCACTGCACGCGCGCCGAGCTGGACTTCCTGCTCGAAGGCGCCCGATCGGCGCTCAAGGTGGACCTGTCGCCCGAGGACGTGGTCGGCTCCATCGCCGGCTGCCGCCCCCTGGTCGGCCCGCCCGGCGGCAAGACCGTGGAGATGAAGCGCAACCACGAGATCCATGTGGCAGCCGACGGCCTGGTCACCATCGTCGGCGGCAAGCTCACCACCTCGCGCCACATGGCCGAGCAGACCGTGGACGCCGTGGAAAAGCTGCTGGGCCGGCGCACGCGCTGCACCACCGCCTCCGCCTTCCTGCTGGGCGCGGCCGGCTACGACGCCCAGGCCATCACGGCCACGGGCGGACTGTCGGCCCACCTGGGCGAGCGCTACGGCACGGAGGCACGCTTCGTCAGCGACATCCTCGACGCGCATCCCGCGCTGGCCCGGCCCATCGTCGAGGGACTGCCCCACACCGAGGCCGAAGTCCTCTACGCCGCGCGCCACGAAATGGCGCGCACGGTGGAAGACGTGCTCTCGCGCCGCATGCGCGCACGACTCATGGCGCGCGATGCATCGGCCCGCGCCGCAGCGCGCGTGGGCGACATCCTGGCCCAGGAACTGGGGCTGGCACCTGCGCAAATAGCGCAGCAGATCCACGACTACCGCCGCGCCATGGAGCGCGAGAAACAGATTTTGATGGGAGACATCCAATGCTGAGCAAAGACGCAATCGCCCGCGGCTACAACCGCCGCAACTACGTGGTGGGCGCCCCCACGACCCCGGGCTGGGCGGCGCAGGCCGCACCCGCAGCCGACCGCACTGCCTCCGAAGGGCCTGACTGCGGCCTGCAGCACGAACCCGTGGCCATGCCCGAGGCCGTGCTCGCCGCGCTGCGCGCCGCCTGCGACCGCGTGCAGACCGAGCGCACCGACATCGTTGCCGGCACGCGCGACTGGTGGGCCCGCACCATGGTGGCCGAGACCTCGGGCCACCCGGCCACGCCACGGGCCGTCATCGCCCATGCATCCACCGTGGAGCAGGTGCAGGCCGTGATGCGCATTGCCGACGCGCACGCCATTCCCGTCACCGTCTCGGCCGGGCGCAGCAACGTCACGGGCGCGGCCCTGCCCCTGCGCGGCGGCATCGTGCTGGACCTGTGCGAACTCAATCGCTTCATCGCCATGGACGAGCAAAGCCAGATCGTCGAGGTCGAGGCCGGCATGTTCGGCGACGTGTTCGAGGAAACCATCCAGCGCCGCCACGGCATGACCATGGGCCACTGGCCCTCGTCCTTCGGCATCAGCACCGTGGGCGGCTGGGTGGCCTGCCGGGGCGCGGGCCAGCTGTCCACGCGCTACGGAAAGATCGAGGACATGGTCCACGGCATGGACGTGGTGCTGGCCGATGGCCGCCTCGTCACCGTGGGCGGCTACGCGCGCGCGGCCATCGGGCCGGACCTGCAGCAGCTGTTCATCGGCTCGGAAGGCACGCTCGGCGTGATCGTGCGCATCCGCTTCAAGCTGCACCGCCTGCCCGACCACGGCCGCGCCATCGCCTATGGCTTTGCCAGCTTTGCCCAGGGCCTGGAAGCCTGCCGCCAGATCCTGCAGCAAGGCGCCAACCCCGCCGCGCTGCGGCTGTACGACGCGCTGGAAAGCGGCGTGCAATTCGGCCGCAGCGACCTCAACGTGCTGCTGATCGCCGACGAAGGCGCGCCCGAGATCGTCAATGCCGTCATGGCCATCTGCGAACGTGTGTGTGCACCCTTGGGTGAACGGCTGGACGGCGCCGCCACCCTGGAGCGCTGGCTGGACACGCGCTACCTGACCGGCAAGAGCGCCGAGGGCTTCAAGAAAGGCCCGGGCTTCGTCGCCGACACGCTGGAGATGTGCGGCCCCTGGAAAGACCTGCCGGCCATCTACGAGGAAGTGGTCGCCGCCCTGCAGGCCATCCCCGGCACCCTGGCCGGCTCGGCCCACCAGTCGCATGCCTATGTGGATGGCGCCTGCCTGTACTTTTCGCTGCGCGGCGAGGTGGCCGTGGACCAGCGTGCCCAGTGGTACCGCGCGGCCTGGGACGCGGCCAACGCCGTGCTGCTGCGCCACGGCGCCACGCTCAGCCACCACCACGGCGTGGGCCTGCTGCGCGCACCCTACATGCGGCAATCGCTGGGCCCGGCCTTTGCCCTGCTGGAGGCCACCAAGCGCATGCTGGACCCCAAGAACCTGCTCAACCCCGGCAAGCTGGGGCTGGACCTCTGACATGGGCCGCCCGGACAACTCCCTGGGCGCGCGGCTGGCGCGCCGCCCCGTCATCGCCACCTTGTACGGGTCCGAGCAAATGGACGCGCTGCTGGCCAGCCAGGCCGAGGTCGCCATCGTCGCCAACATCGAACTGCGCCGCCTGCGCTCGGTGATCTCCACCATCACCGGGGCGGGCAAGATCGCCATCGTCAATATCGACAGCTGCGACGGCATCTCGCCCGACAAGGGCGGCGTGGACTACCTTGTGGACCTGGGCGCCAGCAGCCTGCTGTCCACGCGCGTGGCCACCATCCAGCGCGCCAACAAGGCCGGGCTGCTGACCATGCAAAAGGTCTTCGTCACCGACCGCTCCACCTGGCCGCGCAGCATCAAGGCCGTGGAGCAGAGCGACCCCAACCTCGTGCAGATCATGCCCGCCCCCATGCTGGCCCATATCACCGAGGCCGAGCGCCGCATCCTGCCGCCGCTCGTGGCCTCGGGCTTCGTCTGCAGCCAGGAGCAGGTCCAGCAGGCGCTGGCCGGTGGTGCGATTGCGGTATCGACCAGCGACAGTGGGCTGTGGTGAGGTGGGCCCTAGGCCGTGCGCGACGCGGCCGGCCCGCGCGCCTCCACCCAGCGGAACAGCGGCGCCACCAGCAGCAGCACGGCGATCAGCCGGCAGACCTGGAAGGCCGTGACCACGGGCACGCCCAGCTGCAGCACCTTGGCGGTGATGGCCATCTCGGTGATGCCGCCCGGCGAGGTACCCAGCAGCAGCGTGACCCAGGGCAGGTCCGCGGCCAGGTGCAGCAGCCAGGCGAAGCCCGCGCAGATCGCCATGAGCCCCACGGTGCCCACGGCCACGGAGCCCAGCCAGCGCGGCGCGGTGTGCAGGAATTCGCGCTTGAAGCGCACGCCCAGGCTGATGCCGATCACCAGTTGCGCCGCATTGACCAGGGCCTGGGGCACGGCCGACAGTTCCTGGCCGCACATGGTCAGCAGCATGGACACCAGCAGCGCGCCCAGGAACCAGGGGTTGGCGCGCCTGAGCCGGTCCATGGCCCAGGCGCCCAGGCCCGTGAGCACGGCCAGCAGCGCCAGCCCCGGCCATTCGACGATGCGGATGCTGGGCGGCGTCAGCCCCTCCAGCCCGTGCAGGCCACTCCACTGCAGCGCGAACGGAATGCTCACGGTGACGATGACCAGGCGCAGGCTGTGGCTGGCCGCCACCAGGTCGGTGCGCGCGTTCTCGCGCTCGGCCAGCAGCGTCATCTCCGACGCCGCGCCAATGGCGCCAGCGAAATAGGTGGTGGCGCGCATCTCGCCCGCCGGTATCTGCGGCATGCGCGGCGCATGCACGCGGTACAGCCAGGCGCCGAAGCCCCAGCCCAGCAGCAGCGCCCAGACAATGGCCACGGCAATCGCCCACCACAGCCCCGCGATCAACTGCACCACGGCCGGCGTGAAGTACAGGCCCAGCGAGGCGCCGATGATCCACTGCCCGCCGTTGCGCAGCCGGCCCGAACTGGCCGTGGGCGCGCCCAGGATGGAGGCCAGCGAGGTGGCGATCAGCGGCCCCAGCATCCAGGGCAGCGGCGTGCGCAGCCACAGGCACAGCTGGGCGGCGGCAAGGGCGCCCAGCAGGGTCAGTGCGATGCGAAGCAGGAAAATGGGGCGGCGCTCGGGCATGGCAGGCGAGGCGGGGGCAGGTCCAAAGCCTGCGAGTATCGCCGCGCCGGCTCCCGCGCGCTGCCGGCGGCGCTATCTCCGTGACAGGTCCGCGCCGCGCCGCACGGCCATCTCACGGCCCATGGCCGCCTGCGTTGCCTCTGGCAGCAGGCCGCGCGCCTGGGGGTAGGCCAGCCGCTCTTCATTCTCGACATGGCTGGCATAGCAGGCCGCGAAGCGTTCGAACACCTCCTCGTCAGCCGCGCCAAAGCCCTGGGACTGCCCCTCGGCCATGTCCAGCAGCGGCTGGCGCGCCAGCGCCCAGTCGGCGCTCATCAGGCCGTGCTCGCGCTGCAGGCGCTGCACCAGGGCCACGGTCTGCGCATCGCCCTGCTCCAGCAGCGGCGGGAAGACATGCAGCTCCTCGTCCTCATGGTGCAGCGGCGCCGCCTGGTCGAAGTAGCGCAGGATGTCGCGCGCCGCCTGGCGTGCGCTGTCGTCGCAACCTTTGGTCCGGAGATGCACGCGCAGCCGGTCCAGCAGCGCCAGCATGCGCAGCACGCGCTCGTGGCAGGCTTCGAGCATCTCGAAGGGCTGGTCGAAGCCCGTGCCGGGCGCGCGCCAGCCGGGCACGGCATCGCCCTGCGGGCGTTGACTCATCAGCTGCATATGCAAGTCCTTGGATGAAAAACTCTTGGCTTCCATTGCTTACCATAGGCCGCAAGCGGGCACTGCACGAACGGTGGCTGCAGGCGTCTTGCTCATAGACCTAGCGCGCGCAACCATGCATGCACCTGTCCAAAGGCGTCAAGCTGCCACTGGTCCGCAGAGCGTTCCCCCAGCGTCCTGCTTTCCTCAACGAACTGCCGGACGCAGGTGGGTCCGAATCCATCGGGAGAATCAAACTTCCCGGCAATGAATCGGTATCCGGCGAGACCCTCCGGGTGATCAAGCAATGGCCGGCAGGCTGCAGCCAGCGCGTCAATGCCGCCAGGGTAGTTACGGACGCAGTAGTAGATGTCGTAGGCGTCCTTGTGCTTGTAGCGGCCATGGATTGCATGACCTTTCATTGCCAGCAGTGCCGGGATGGAGCAGACGGCCACCTCGACCCGGTTCGTCCCGCCGTTGGGCATCGCTCCAGAGATCGGAATGAACTCGCAGAATCTCAGCGCCAACTCGGCGCCGCTGGCCCGCTGCACAGCAAAGTTGTCCACCAGCGGTGGATCGTTCTTCGCGGTCACAGCGTCTCGCGGCCTCAGAAAGTCCACGATGACGTCGATCAGCGGGCCTCCATCGCGGGCATCGATCTGCCGCACGAGTTGAAAGCGCCGCAGGCTCTCGCGCTGCTCGTAACCATGACTTTTCAGTGACTCTATGAGGTGGGCATACTCGCCGCCCCCCAATGCTGCGGCATCCAGGCTCAGATCGACGTCCAGCGTCCCCACATGGCGCATGTCATTCTGATTCAGGAGCAGCCAAGGCACCGCACCACCCACGACGGCATACCTGCCTTTGTAGCTGCCCAGGATTTGGCCGATCTCGATCAGGACGGATTTGACGGCCGCCGTCGTACGGTCGTCGTAGTCATTTGCGGATTGAGGCTCGCCAGCGGTCATCCCTGCCATTGCAGCCTTTCCCGACGCAGATGCTCAGCCGCTTCGCGGCCACGCTCACCCGACACGTACAGATCCAGATAGGTCTGGACTGGACTCGTGCAATGAATACCGCCTGCTGCTTCGACCGAGTCATTGAACAGGGCAAGGTCGTCAAGGACGGTGACCACCACGTTCTCACCCCGGCCTGCTGGCGAAAGACTCAGGAACTGGCGCAGTCGGTCTGCCCCTTCTTCGTCGGCATAGAAGTAATGCGTCCCGGCGCGTGCATAGGGCGCCAGCCAGTTGGCCGCCGAGAACGAGGAAAGAATGGCGAGCCCGTCATCCGCCAATGTCGGTCCCAACTTCCGAACCGCGTCCTCGAACAAGGCCCCATGCAGGGTCGTGTAGAAAGCTCGGCGGTCCGCGCCAGGGGGCGCATAGTCGTCGCGCCATGCATCAAGCAGCCCGTCGGGATTGGAGAGGAAGACCCCCTCTTCGGACACTTCAGCCCATCCCCTGTCCAGCAGGCTATTGCGCACATTGCTGACATGTCCGACGCTGACAAGCGATGCCTCGGCCAAATCCGCTACCCGCCAACTCTTCGATGGATCTCGCAGCATGGTACGAAGCACCGAAGCGGACTTGGGCTTGAACAGCGAGCGCAACTGTCGCCGCTCCGCTGGCGGCTTGCCTGCCACACTGCGCGACATGAAGAAGCCGGGAAACACGATGCGCGCGTTTCCCTCGAAGTCAAGGTAGCCGACCCCGTTTTCCGTGCACAGCGCGCGGGCGTCTTCGGAGAGATAGGGCGCAATGAAAACAGGCGTGACCAAGTCCGAGCCCTGCTGTCTGCCAACGTACGTTTTGAGCTGCAGCAACGCCTTCGGCACATACCGGGGCTGCCCGCTTGACTTCACTTCGCCCACAAGAACGTGGCGTCGCCCCCCGAAATCGACATGGCAGACCAAGTCCACCGACACGTCCTGGATATCGTTGCCGGCCTCGATATCGAGCACCGTGAGCCCGGGCGCTTCTCCCAAGGCTGCTCGCAGCGCATCCACGGCGCGTTGCTCGATATTCACTGGATCAGCAGTTTTCAACATTCGCTGAAAATAGCACTTTTGGTGAAAATTTCAACCGAATTTCAATGAAATGGCTGCATTCAGCAATTGCTGAACACAGCAAAACTACTGAACGCCATTTTTTGAAAACCACAGCGAACTGCCCTTCACCCGCAACTCCCCAGATGGCCGCAGGCCGTGCAGTACTCGCAGCCGTCCTTGCGGATCACGGCATGGGCGCCGCATTCCTCGCATTTGCGGCCGGCCATGACCATGGGGTCGGTGGCCAGGGCCTCGGGCTCGGGCAGCGGCGATGGGGCGGGCGGTGCGCCGCTGCCGCGCCGGGCCAGGATGTTCTGCACCGCATAGGCGATGGCGGCCACCTCGGAGTCGTGCCACATGGGCACGCGTGTGCCGTCGTCGCGCTGGTGGGTGCCCAGGCGCACGGGGCCCCGGTCCCAGGCCACCTTGCGCATATCGCTGAGGGCGCGCTCCAGGAAGCCGCCGCGCGCGGCCAGTGACAGCAGGCGCATGCTGGAGGTCACCCATTGCTGGGACTCGCCGCTCTGGCCCACGGGCATGAAGAATTCGATGGCGCGGTCCACCGTGCGGCCATCGGGCAGGACCACGGGCAGGAAGGAGACGACCAGGTACAGGCGCTTGGGGCCTTGCTGGGTCCAGTACTCGATCTTCTCGGCCACGGCGTCCAGCGCGCCCTG
The DNA here is from genome assembly GCF_050907895.1 of Delftia sp. 11MD. Classification (NCBI taxonomy): domain Bacteria; kingdom Pseudomonadati; phylum Pseudomonadota; class Betaproteobacteria; order Burkholderiales; family Comamonadaceae; genus Delftia; species Delftia sp. 11MD. The sequence goes on from NZ_CP194333.1 coordinate 6,009,073, forward strand.
CGGGCGGCTTTCTATCACGGTGCGCAGGGGGTCGGGTGCGGAAGCCGCGGCCCCTGCCGGCGCGGGGGAGGCCGGCTTTTCAGCAGATTCGGGCGCATGGGTCTCGAGCACGGCGCCCAGGATGGTGTTGGGCCGGTAGGTGGCCAGCCCCTTGAGGCCGGCCTTCCAGGCCTGGCGGTACAGGTCCTTGAAGTCCTCGTAGGGATAGTCGGCCGCCACGTTGACGGTCTTGGAGATCGCCGTGTCCACGAAGGGTTGCACGGCCTGCATCATGGCGATGTGGCCGGCCGCAGGCATCTGCAGCGCGCTGACGAAGTAGTCGGGCAGCTGCTGCACGTCGCCCCCCAGCGAGCGGTACAGGCGCCAGGCATGGTCCTCGACCGCGTACTCGGCGCTGCCACCATCGGCCGTGCGTTTCTTGCGCTTGTAGGTCCAGGAGAACGGCGGCTCTATGCCGTTGGAGGCGTTGTCGGCAAAGGCCAGGCTGACCGTGCCCGTAGGCGCGATGGACAGCAGGTGGCTGTTGCGTATGCCGTGCGTGCGTATGCGCTGGCGCAGCGCATCGGGCAGGCGGCTGGCGAAGGTGCCTTCGGCCAGGTAGCCATCGGCGTCGAACTTGGGGAAGGCCCCCTTCTCGCGCGCCAGCTCCACCGAGGCGCCATAGGCCGCATCGCGCATGCGCTCGGCAATGCGCGCTGCCATGGCCCGGCCCTCGGGCGCGTCGTAGCGCAGGCGCAGCATGGCCAGCGCATTGCCCATGCCGGTGAAGCCCACGCCGATGCGCCGCTTGGCCTCGCTTTCCTCGCGCTGCTGCGGCAGCGGCCACCAGGTCAGCTCCAGCACGTTGTCCAGCGCACGCACCTGCACGGCCACGGCGCGCTCGAAGGCCTCGAAGTCGAACACAGGCTCGCCCGCGAAGCCGAACGGATGGCGCACGAAGCGCGTGAGGATGACGGGGCCGAGGTCGCAGCATCCGTAGGAGGGAAGCGGCTGTTCGCCGCAAGGATTCGTCGCCGCGATCTCCTCGCAGTAGCGCAGGTTGTTGTCGTCGTTGATGTGGTCCAGGAAGAGGATGCCGGGCTCGGCGAAGTCGTAGGCCGAGCGCATGATGGTGTCCCACAGCGTGCGGGCGGGCAGGGTCTGGTAGACCCACTGGCCGTCGGCGCGCTGGTGGGCACCCTGCTCCAGCAAGGCGGTGCCGGGGCGGGCGCGGTGCACCAGGTGCCAGGGCTGGTCTTCGGCCACGGCCTGCATGAAGGCGTCGCTGACGCCAACCGAGACGTTGAAGTTGTTCCAGCGGCCCGGCGTGCGCTTGGCGGTGATGAATTCGAGCACGTCGGGGTGGTCGATGCGCAGCACGCCCATCTGGGCGCCGCGCCGCGCGCCCGCGCTTTCCACGGTGGCGCAGGACTGATCGAAGACGTTGATGTAGCTGCACGGGCCCGAGGCCAGCGAGGCGGTGGCGCGCACCTCGGCGCCACGGGGGCGGATGCGCGAGAAGTCGTAGCCCACGCCGCCGCCGCGGCGCATGGTTTCGGCGGCTTCGCGCAGGGCTTCGTAGATGCCGGGGTAGCCGCCGTCGTCCACGCCCTGGATGCAGTCGCCCACGGGCTGCACGAAGCAGTTGATCAGCGTGGCCTGCAGGTCGGTGCCGGCCGCGCTCATGATGCGCCCCGCGCCTATGGCGCCGGCCTGCAGGTTGGCCAGGAACAGGGCCTCGCATTCGGCGCGGCGCGCCTCGGGCTCGACCGAGGCCAGGGCGCGGGCCACGCGGGCGTAGAGCTCGCCCACGCCGGTCTCGCCGTCCTTGAGGTATTTCTCGCGCAGCACATCGAGGCTGATGGGCTGCAAATCCGCCGCGTCCTGCGCGCGGCCCAGGTTTTCGCGATGCATTGGCATGGCTCCCGTGTTGACTTGCCTGCCGCCGTCCCTGGCACTTGCTCGGGCCTCAGTCGACAAGCACTTGTCCATCATGCTCCACGTAGGGCGGGTACGGCCCGGTGCCGCTGTGCGGAGCTTGAGATGCCGCAACAAAGCGGCCGGTCTGGACATCGAAGACATGGACTTCGCCGTCTTCGATGACATAGTGCCACCCGTGCAGGCTGAGCTGCCCGGCCTCTACCCGCGATCGCACCATGGGATAGGCCATCAGCCGTTCGAGCTGCAGCACGACGGCGCGCTGCTCGGTGCGGCGCAGCGCCTCGGGGCCGGCCTGCACGGGCAGCACGGCCTCGCGGCCCAGGTCCAGCCAGCGCTGCAGGTTGCGTGCCTCGGGCGAGACTTCTCCATACAGGGCCTTGATGGCCCCGCAGTGGCTGTGGCCGCAGACCACGATGCGGCTGACCTGCAGGTTGAGCACGGCGAATTCGATGGCCGCCGCCGTGCCGTGGTGGCCGTGCGATCCGTCGTACGGCGGCACGAAGGCGCCCACGTTGCGCACCAGGAACAGCTCGCCCGGCGGCGCCCCCGTGAGCAGGTAGGGAACCAGGCGCGAGTCCGAGCAGCCGATGAACAGCGTGGTCGGGTGCTGGCCCTCGTCGACCAGGGTGCGGAACTGCGCACGGTACTGCGGAAAGGCGTGCTCGTGGAAGCGCCGCAGGCGCAGCAGCAGTTCGTCGTCGGGCATGGGCACTGCGCCTTTGCCCGGCTATTGCACCAGCGGCGAGTCGGCCGCAGCGATGCGCACGCCCACCACTTCGGACTGGCCGGCCAGCAGCTGCAGGTACTGGTGGAGCGCGCTCACCCAGGTCTGCTGGTGCAGGGCCTGGGCGACGGCCGGGCGCGCCTGCTGCCAGTCGGTCAGAACGCCCGCCTCGCGCGCGCAGACCTCGACCACGTGCAGGCCGAAGCGGCTGTGCACCAGGCGCGGCAGCACGCCGATTTCCTGGGAGGCAAAGACATCGCGCGCGAATTCGGGTGCGCAGTCGCTGCGGCCCAGCCAGCCCAGTTCGCCGCCGTGCTGGCCGCTGGGGCAGTTGGACCATTGGCGCGCGGCCTCGGCAAAGCGCAGGCCGGCGTCGTCGGCGCAGCGCAGCTCGATCAGCAGGGCCTCGGCCCGCTGGGTGAGGGCGCGCACGTCCACGCCGGGCGTGACGGCAAACAGCACGTGGCGCAGGCGCACGCGCTCGCCCTGGGCGAAGCGCGCGGGGTTGGCATCGAAGTGGCGGCGGCAGGCGTCCTCGCCGGGCTCGGGCAGGTGCAGCGATTGCTCCAGCAGCTGCTCTATGGTCTGGGAGGCGCGCTCGCTGATGACGCCGTCGTCGCCGGCCGCATCATCGGCGCCCAGCAGGCCTTCGCGCTGGGCCTCCTGGCGCAGCAGCTCGGTGCAGGCGCGCTGGCGCAGTTCGCGCTCGGGCGGGCGCTGTCCGGGTGCGTGCAGCGGCGTGGCGTTGATGCGGGCCACCTCGGCACCGGCCTCGCCCACGGGCTGGAAGGCCGGCACTTCGGGAATCGCCGGGAGATCCCCCATCGGGGCAGAAGAAGTAGAAGTTGAAGAAGGGGTTGGAGACGCGCAGCCGCAGTGGCCGCCGCCCGATCCGTTGCATCCATGTTCCATGTCGCTCTCCTCAATGGCCGGGCTTGGCGTCACGGCGTGCCGACGATGCGGGCAGGCCCAGGCGGCGCGAGCGCACCAGCTGGTAGGGGCGCAGCAGGTAGACCAGGGTGCCGAAGCCGCTCCAGACGTGGACCAGGCGCGTGAAGGGGAAGACCAGGAAGATGCTCATGCCCAGGAACATGTGGGCCTTGAACACCCAGCCGGCCTCGGCCAGCAGTTCGGCTGCGCCGCCACGGAAGGTGACGATGCGCTGCGCCCATTCGGCCAGGGCCATCATCATGGAGCCGTCCATGTGCCTTGCCGACAGCGGGATGGTGGCCAGGCCCAGCAGCAGCTGCAGCCACAGCAGCCAGAGGATGGCGATGTCGCTGAACCTGGAGTGGGCGCGGATGCGCACGTCCGACAGCCGGCGGTGCAGCAAGATGGTGAGGCCGATGAAGCCCAGCGTGCCCGCGATGCCGCCGCTGACCATGGCCAGCAGCTGCTTGGCGCCTGCGGCCATGAAGGGCTCGTAGACGAAGTGCGGCGTGAGCATGCCCACGGTGTGGCCGAAGAACAGGAACAGCACGCCGATGTGGAACAGGTTGCTGCCCCAGCGCAGGCTGCCGCTGCGCAGCAGCTGCGATGAATCGCTCTTCCAGGTGTACTGGTCGCGGTCGAAGCGCAGCCAGCTGCCGATGAAGAACACGGCCAGGCAGATGTAGGGGTAGAGGCCGAAGAGCAGGTGGTCTATCCAGGAGGGGGTCATGTCAGGCTCCTTTGGCGGGGTCCTTGGGCTTGGGGCGCCGCCGTGCGGCGCACGAAATGCACGGGCTGCTCGGCGCCGGGACGGGATTTGCCCTGGCTGCTGCAGCCGTCGAAGGCGGCGGGTTCGGCCCAGGCATCGTCCATGGCGGGCTCGGGGCGGATTTCCACGCGTTCGGCCCTGTGGCCGGTGATCTCCAGCACGGCCGCGATCACGCTGGCATAGGGGCTGTCGCGCCGCACCAGCGCCGTGAACAGGGCGTTGAGGATGTGGGCCATCTCGCCCAGGAATTCACGGGCGATGGCCGGCGGCTGGGTGGAGGCGAACTCCAGCACCACGGCCAGGTGGTCGGGCAGTTCGTCGGCCTCGAAGGCCAGGCCCGCGCGCTCGTAGGTCTGCTGCAGGTCGATCAGCGCCGGGCCCCGGTCGGCCGAGTCGCCGTGCACATGCTCGAACAGGTGCAGCGAGGTCTGGTGGCCCCGGTCGAAGGTGTCCACGTAGCGGGCCTCGGCCTCGAAGGGGTCCATGGCCTGCAGCTGCTCGGCCAGCTGCTGCAACTCGCGCAGCCGCGCGGGCGCCACGGATTGCTCCAGGCGCAGGGCGTCGATCAGGCCCGGCAGCAGGGCGCGCAGCTCCGCGCCGGGGTAGCCGATGAGGCAGGCCAGCGCGCGCAGCGTCAGGCGCACGGGGGTGGAGGTGTTGTGATTGAACATGGCGGCAGTCCTCACATTTGCGCGCGGATGGGGATGGTGCGCGGCTTCTTGCCGCCGAACAGGCTGGCGTCGGTGCTGCCGTCGGAGCAGCCGTTGCCGAACGAGAAGCCGCAGCCGCCGCGCAAATCGAACGCGCTTTCGGCGTATTCGCGGTGGGCCGAGGGGATGACGAAGCGGTCCTCGTAGTTGGCGATCGCCATGGTCTGGTACATGTCCTCGACCTCGTGCACCGTCAGTCCCGCGTACTGGAGCACGGCCAGGTTCTGTTCCTGGTCCACGTGCTTGCTGCGCTGGTACGCGCGCATGGCCAGCATGCGCTCCAGCGCGCGCACCACGGGCGTGGTGTCGCCGGCGGTGAGCAGGTTGGCCAGGTACTGCACGGGGATGCGCAGCTGCGAGACATCGGGCAGGTCGCCATTGATGGGGCTGCGGCCGACACTGTCGAGATGCCCGGCGTTCGCCGCCGAGGTGATGGGCGACAGCGGCGGCACATACCAGACCATGGGCAGGGTGCGGTACTCGGGGTGCAGCGGCAGGGCCACCTTCCAGTCCACGGCCATCTTGTAGACGGGGCTGGACTGTGCGGCCTCGATCCAGGCGTCGGGGATGCCGTCGATGCGGGCCTGGCGGATGACCTCGGGGTCATTGGGGTCCAGGAAGATGTCCAGCTGCGCCTGGTAGAGGTCGCGGTCGCGCTCCACGCTGGCCGCCTCCTCGATGCGGTCGGCGTCGTACAGCAGCACGCCCAGGTAGCGGATGCGGCCCACGCAGGTTTCGGAGCAGACGGTGGGCTGGCCGGCCTCGATGCGCGGGTAGCAGAAGATGCATTTTTCGGCCTTGCCGCTTTGCCAGTTGTAGTAGATCTTCTTGTAGGGGCAGCCGGAGACGCACATGCGCCAGCCGCGGCACTTGTCCTGGTCGATGAGGACGATGCCGTCCTCCTCGCGCTTGTAGATCGAGCCCGAGGGGCAGGACGCCACGCAGGCCGGGTTCAGGCAGTGCTCGCACAGGCGCGGCAGGTACATCATGAAGGTGTTCTCGAACTGGCCGTAGATGTCCTTCTGGATCTGCTCGAAGTTCACGTCATGGCTGCGCTTGCTGAATTCGCCGCCCAGGATTTCCTCCCAGTTCGGACCCCATTCGATCTTCTCCATGCGCTGGCCCGAGATCAGGCTGCGTGCGCGCGCCGTGGGCGCGGCCTTGCTTTCCCTGGCCGACTGCAGGTGCTCGTAGTCGTAGGTGAAGGGTTCGTAGTAGTCGTCGATCTGGGGCAGGTTGGGGTTGGCGAAGATGCGCATCAACAGGCTCCACTTGCCGCCCTGGCGGGGCGCGATGGAGCCGTCCGTGCGGCGCATCCAGCCGCCGTTCCACTTGGCCTGGTTTTCCCACTCGCGCGGGTAGCCGATGCCGGGCTTGGTCTCGACGTTGTTGAACCAGGCGTATTCGACGCCGGGGCGGCTGGTCCAGACGTTCTTGCAGGTGACGGAGCAGGTGTGGCAGCCGATGCACTTGTCCAGGTTCAGCACCATGCCGATCTGTGCGCGGATTTTCATCGTGTTTCTCCTTGTTGTTCAGGCATGGGCGGCCGCGCCGGCCTCGGCTTCGTCGTCGAGCCAATCTATGCGGCGCATCTTGCGCACCAGGACAAATTCGTCGCGGTTGGTGCCGATGGTTCCGTAGTAGTTGAAGCCGTAGCTGTACTGCGCGTAGCCGCCGATCATGTGGGTGGGCTTGAGCACGATGCGCGTGACCGAGTTGTGGATGCCGCCGCGCGTGCCGGTGATCTCCGAGCCCGGCGTGTTGATGGTCTTCTCCTGCGCGTGGTACATCATCACCATGCCCGGCTTGACGCGCTGGCTGACCACGGCCCGCGCCGCGATGGCGCCGTTGGCGTTGTACAGCTCCACCCAGTCGTTGTCGGCGATGCCGGCGCTCTTGGCGTCGTCCTCGCTGAGCCAGACGATGGGGCCGCCACGCGCCAGCGTGAGCATCATCAGGTTGTCGCCATAAGTGGAGTGGATGCCCCACTTCTGGTGCGGCGTGATGAAGTTCAGCGCGATCTCGGGGTGGCCGTTGGGCTTTTGGCCCTGCACTTCCTGCAGCGCCTTCATGTGCACGGGCGGGCGGTAGCTGACGAAGCCTTCGCCGAAGTCGCGCATCCACGGATGGTCCTGGTAGAACTGCTGGCGGCCGGTGAGGGTGCGCCATGGGATCAGCTCATGCACGTTGGTGTAGCAGGCGTTGTAGCTGACCTTCTCGCTTTCCAGGCCCGACCAGGTGGGCGAGCTGATGATCTTGCGCGGCTGGGCCTGGATGTCGCGAAAGCGGATCTTCTCGTCCTCGCGGTGCAGGGCCAGGTGGGCGTGCTCGCGCCCCGTCTGCTTCGACAGCGCCTCCCAGGCCTTGACGGCCACGTGGCCGTTGGTCTCGGGCGCCAGCATCATCACCACCTCGGTGGCGTCGATGTCGGTGACGATGCGCGGGCGGCCCTGGCTCACGCCTTCCTCGCGCACCAGGCCGTTGAGCTCGCCCAGCTGCTCCACCTCGGTCTCGGTGTTCCAGCCAATGCCCTTGCCGCCGTTGCCCAGCCTGTCCATCAGCGGGCCCAGGGCCGTGAAGCGCTTGTAGAGGTTGGGATAGTCGCGCTCGACCACGGCAATCTGCGGCGCGGTCTTGCCGGGGATCAGGGCGCACTCGCCCTTCTTCCAGTCGCGCACGCCATCGGGCTGGGCCAGCTCGGCGGGGGTGTCGTGCATCAGCGGCGTGAGCACCACGTCCTTTTCCACGCCCAGGTGGCCCACGCAGACCTCGCTGAAGGACTTGGCGAAGCCCTTGTAGATCTCCCAGTCGCTCCTGGCCTGCCAGGCCGGGTCCACGGCCGCCGACAGCGGGTGGATGAAGGGGTGCATGTCGCTGGTGTTGAGGTCGTTCTTCTCATACCAGGTGGCCGTGGGCAGGACGATGTCCGAGTACAGGCAGGTGGTGCTCATGCGGAAGTCCAGCGTGACCAGCAGGTCCAGCTTGCCTTCGGGCGCCTTGTCGTGCCAGCGCACTTCCTGCGGCTTGGCCGAATGGCCGGCGCCGGGCCGCCCCAAGCCGGCCGCCCCCTGGGGGGAGGCGCGCAGCGCATCGGGGGGGTCTTGTTCTCCAAGGTCTTTTCCTTGCACGCCATGGGTGGTGCCCAGCAGGTGCTTGAGGAAGTACTCATGGCCCTTGCCCGAGCTGCCCAGGATGTTGGAGCGCCACACGAACATGTTGCGCGGCCAGTTGGCCGGGTGGTCGGGGTCCTCGCAGCTCATGGACAGCGAGCCGTCCTGCAGGGACTGCACCACGTGGTCCTTCACGTCCAGGCCCTGGGCCTGGGCGTCGCGCACCAGCTGCAGCGGGTTGGCCTGCAGCTGCGGCGCACTGGGCAGCCAGCCCATGCGCTCGGCGCGCACGTTGTAGTCGATCATGGCGCCGCCGTACTGGCTGCGGTCGGCCAGCGGGGACAGCACCTCTTCCACACCCAGCTTCTCGTAGCGCCACTGGTCGGTGTGGGCGTAGAAGAAGCTGGTGGAGTTCATCTGGCGCGGCGGGCGCAGCCAGTCCAGCGCAAAGGCCAGCGCGGTCCAGCCGGTCTGCGGGCGCAGCTTTTCCTGGCCCACGTAGTGCGCCCAGCCGCCGCCGCTCTGGCCGATGCAGCCGCACAGCATCAGCATGTTGATGATGCCGCGGTAGTTCATGTCGCAGTGGTACCAGTGGTTCATGGCCGCGCCGATGATGACCATGGACTTGCCGCGCGTCTTCTCGGCGTTGTCGGCGAACTGGCGCGCAATGGCGATCACCTGGTCACGCGGCACGCCGGTGATCTTTTCCTGCCAGGCCGGGGTGTAGGGCGCATCGGCGTCATAGCCGCCATCGGCGCCCTCGCCCTCCAGACCGCGGTGGATGCCGTAGTTGCCCGCCAGCAGGTCGAACACGGTGGCCACGATGGCCTCCTCGCCGTCCAGCACCATGCGCGAGACGGGCACGCGGCGCAGCAGCACATCCGTGCCCTGCTCGTTGGCGTCGAAGCCCGGCGACTGCAGGCCGCCGAAGTAGGGGAAGGCCACGTCGGCCACTTCACTGTCCACGCCCTGGCCGTCCAGCACCGAGAGCTTGAGCTGCACGTCGTTGCCCGTGCGCGCCTCCTTGGATTCGAGGTTCCACAGGCCCTCGTCGGCACGGCCGGCCTCGCCCCAGCGAAAGCCGATGGAGCCGTTGGGCAGGGCCACGCCGCCGTCCTCGCCGTAGGCCACGGTCTTCCACTCGGGGTTGCTGTCCTGGCCCAGGTGGCCGTCGAAGTCGCTGGCGCGCACATAGCGCTCGGGCACCAGGGCCGTGCAGCCGTCGGGCAGTTGCTGGCGCTTGAGGCGGATCAGCAGCGGCAGGTCGGTGTAGCGGCGCGCATAGTCCTCGAAATAGGCCGGGCGGCCGCGCTCGCCTAAGTAGAACTCCTTGAGGATGACGTGGCCCATGGCCATGGCCACGGCGGCATCCGTGCCCTGCTTGGGGTGCATCCACAGGTCGGCCAGCTTGGCGACCTCGGAGTAGTCGGGCGTGACGGCCACGACCTTGGCGCCCTTGTAGCGGACCTCGGTGAAGAAGTGGGCGTCGGGAGTGCGCGTCTGGGGCACGTTGGAGCCCCAGGCGATGATGAAGTTGGAGTTGTACCAGTCGGCGCTCTCCGGCACGTCGGTCTGCTCGCCCCATGTCTGGGGGCTGGCCGGCGGCAGGTCGCAGTACCAGTCGTAGAAGCTCATGCACACGCCGCCGATCAGGCTCAGGTAGCGGCTGCCTGCGGCATACGAGATCATGGACATGGCCGGAATCGGCGAGAAGCCGATGATGCGGTCCGGCCCGTGCTTCTTGATGGTGTAGACGTTGGCCGCCGCGATCATGCGGTTGACCTCGTCCCAGCTGCTGCGCACGAAGCCGCCCAGGCCGCGCTGCTTTTGCCACTCGCTGCGCGCATCCGCGTTCTCGACGATGGCGGCCCAGGCATCGACCGGGCTCCTGGCCACGGCCAGGGCGGCACGCCAGTGCTTGAGCAGCCGGCCGCGCACCATGGGGTATTTGACGCGGTTGGCGCTGTACAGATACCAGCTGTAGCTGGCTCCGCGCGCGCAGCCGCGCGGCTCGTGGTTGGGCAGGTCGGCGCGCGTGCGCGGGTAGTCGGTCTGCTGGGTCTCCCAGGTCACGATGCCGCCCTTGACGTAGATCTTCCACGAGCACGAGCCCGTGCAGTTCACGCCGTGCGTGGAGCGCACCACCTTGTCATGCGCCCAGCGGTCGCGGTAGGCGTCTTCCCAGGTGCGGTCCTCGCCCGTCACCTGGCCATGGCCGTTGGAGAATTCCTGCCGGGGCAGGGAGAAGTAGGAAAGCTTGTCCAGAAAATGGCTCATCGCGGGACTCCTTGTTGTTCGTTGCGGTGCGTTGCTGTTCGGTGCAGTAGTGCCTGCGGCCCGGGGCTCAGCAGGGCATCTCGGCGTTCCTGCGCGCGTAGTACCACCAGGTCACGCCCACGCACAGCACATAGAAGGCGGCAAACACCCACAGCGCCAGCTCGGGCCCGCCCGTGGCGGCGATGGAGCTGCCGTAGCTCTTGGGGATGAAGAAGCCGCCGTAGGCTCCCAGCGCGCCCGCAAAGCCCAGGGCGGCCGCGCCTTCGGTATTGCCCTCCTTGAGGGCATGGGCCTGCGCTTGCTCGCTGGGATGGGCGCCCAGTTCGCGCTGCTTGAGGGCCAGGAAAATCGCCGGGATCATGCTGAAGGTCGATCCGTTGCCGATGCCCGTGGTCAGGAACAGCACCAGGAACATCAGGAAGAAGCCCATGAAGCTGCCCTCGGCAGGGCCCAAGCCCAGCGCGTAGCCGCCGCTGCCCTTGGGCAGGAAATACAGCACGCCCACCACGGCCACGGCCATGACGAGAAAGTTCCAGAACGTCACGCGCGCGCCGCCCGCCTTGTCGGCCAGCCAGCCGCCAAAAGGCCGCGACAGCGCGCCCAGCAGCGGGCCCAGCCAGGCATAGGCCAGCGGATTGACCGCCGGGAACTGGCTCTTGATCAGCAGCGGAAAGCCGGCGGCAAAGCCGATGAACGAGCCGAAGGTGCCCAGGTACAGCAGGCACATCACCCAGTTGTGCTTGCGCCGGAAGATGGCGGCCTGGGCCGCGAAGCTGGCCTTGGCGTCGGCGATGTCGTTCATGCCGAACCAGGCGGCCAGCGAGGCGATGGCGATCCACGGCACCCAGATGAAGGCCGCGTTCTGCGCCCACACCCGGGTGGTCTCGCCGGCCTTGGTGATGGTCTGCGCATCGCCGCCGAAGACGCCGAAGATGCCGGCCGTGATCACCAGCGGGCTCAGGAACTGCACCACCGACACGCCCAGGTTGCCCAGGCCCGCGTTCACGCCCAGGGCCGAGCCCTTGCGCTCCTTGGGAAAGAAGAAGCTGATGTTGGCCATGCTGGAGCTGAAGTTGCCCCCGCCCAGGCCGCACAGCAGGGCCAGGATCAGCATGGTCGGATAGCCGGTGCTGGCGTCCTGCACGGCGTAGCCGATGCCGATGGCCGGGATCAGCAGCGAGGCCGTGGACAGCGCCGTCCAGCGGCGCCCGCCCATCAGCGGCACCATGAAGGAATAGAAGATGCGCAGCGTGGCGCCCGACAGCGCGGGCGCGGCCGCCAGCCAGAACAGCTGGTTGGTGGAGTAGGTGAAGCCCAGCGCGGGCAGGTTCACGGCCACCACGCTCCAGACCTGCCAGATGGCAAAGGCCAGGAACAGGGCGGGCACCGAGATCCAGAGGTTGATCCTGGCGATGGCCTCGCCCTCGCGCTCCCAGAACTGTTTGTCCTCGGGGCGCCAGAGGGTCAGCACGCTGCCGGGGCGGCTGCGCGCGGATGCCTTTGCGGCGGTCTTGATGTTCGCATGCATGTGCAACTCCTGCGGTTCAGCGCGCGGCCGGCTGCACATCGCTGTGGCCGCCGTGGCTGTTGAGCACGTCGGTGCGGCGCACCTCGGTGAAATACATCCAGATCAGCGACACCCAGACCACGCCGTACAGCAGCATGAAGGCGCTGGAGCGGATGCCCGTCCAGTCCAGCAGCACACCGAACAGGATGGGCAGGATGAAGCCGCCCAGGCCGCCGGCCAGGCCCACGATGCCGCTGATGGCGCCGATGTTTCCGGGGTAGTCGTCGCTGATGTACTTGAAGACGCTGGCCTTGCCGAAGGCCATGGCAATGCCCAGCACGAACATCAGCGCGGTGAAGGCATAGACGTTCAGGCCCAGGTGAAAGCGGGTGCTGCCCTCGGTGGTGAGCACCGTGAAGTCGGTCTGCGGATAGGACAGCAGGAACAGGCAGATCCAGCACACCCACAGCACCCACCAGGTCACGCTGTGCGCGCCGTACTTGTCCGACAGCCAGCCGCCGATGGCGCGCAGCACGCCGCCCGGCAGAGAAAAGCAGGCCGCCAGCAGGGCCGCCACGCGGATGTCCAGGCCGTACTCGCCCACGTAGTACTGCACCATCCACAGGCTCAGCGCCACATAGCCGCCGAAGACGATGCTGTAGTACTGGCAGTACTTGAGCACGCGCGGGTCCTTGAGCGCCTTCAACTGGTCGCTGAAGCGTACGTTGCTGGGCACCAGGTGGGCCGGGTCGCTGTGGCTGAACAGCCAGAACAGCACCAGCGCGCCCAGCATGATGGCCGCATAGGCATGCGGCACGGCGGCCCAGCCGAAGGCCACCAGGATCACCGGCGCCACGAACTTGTTGACCGCCGCGCCCGAGTTGCCCGCGCCGTAGATGCCCATGGCCATGCCCTGGCGCTCCTTGGGAAACCAGCGCGCCACATAGGGCGTGCCCACCGAGAACGAGCCGCCCGCCAGGCCCACGAACAGGCCGATGGTCAGGAAGTGCCAGTACTCGGTGGCATAGCCCATCACCCAGATCGCGGGCACGGTGACGGCCATCAGCACCGCCATCACGATGCGCCCGCCGAAGCGGTCGGTCCAGATGCCCAGCGGCACGCGCACCAGCGAGCCCGTGAGCACGGGCATGGCCGTGAGCAGGCCGAACTGCGTGGCGTTCAGATCCAGCATCTTCTTGATGGGGATGCCGATGATGCCGAACATCATCCAGACCATGAAGCAGACCGTGAAGGCCAGGGTGCTGACGGCCAGGACCGACCAGGCCTGGCGGTCGTGGCGTGTGCCTGTGCTGGTGCTCTTGCGGGGGTCGCCCTGTGCGGTGGGCGCTGTGTTTGCCATTTTGTTTTCCTCGTGGGGGCTATGGCTTCCATGGTCCCGCGCGAGGGCCGCGCCGCACATCCGCCAGCCGTACGCTCGGACAAGGCGGAAGAACTAGGAGCGCGCAGGCGGGCCTAGTTCCAAAGAACTATCGGGGACAAAAAGGCTTGACGCAGATCAGGAGCGGCGGCCAAAAACGGACTTCGGGCTGCGCCCGTAGAACCGCGCAAATGCCGCACTGAAGTTCGACGGATGGGCATAGCCCACCTGCCAGCCGGCCTGGGCGACCTGGCAGCCGGTCTCCAGCAGCGCCCAGGCGCGGCGCATGCGCAGCTCCAGCAGCAGGGCCTGGGGCGTGGTGCCGAAGACGGCGCGAAAGCCCTGCTTGAGCCGGTGCTCGCCCAGGCCCACGGCGGCGCTCACGTAGGCCAGGGTCAGCGCGCGGTCCATCTGGGTGGACAGCAGTTCGCGCGCCTGCTCCAGCCGGGCCAGTTCGTCGGCCGACCAGCGCGGTGCCGCCTTGGCCGGCTGCGGCGCAGGTGCCAGGTGGCGCAGCTCCAGCGCGGCCAGGCTCAGCATGGCGATGTGGCGGTCCAGCGCATCGGTGGGCTGGTGCCCGGGCGGCTGGGCTAGGCGCCGCGCCAGCGCCAGGCTGGCCGGCAGGCTGGCACGGTGGTCCAAGGGCCGCACGCCGGCCGCGCCGTCCACCTGCGTCAGCCGCCGCGAAAGCTCGGCCCCCAGATAGCGGTCCAGCGCCGCGCCCGACAGCAGCAGGCGCAGCTGGCGCACGGTCTGGCCTGCCGCATAGCGGCGCTCGCCCTGGCTGCCGCGAAAGGCTGCCAGCGTGGTCCGCCCTGCGGCGAAGCGCAGCGCCGCGCCCGTGCGCGCCACAAAGCCCGATTGCCCGGCCAGCCCCAGCGTGATGACCAGGGTGCGGCCCTGGTCCGAGGCATCGGCCTGCACGCTGTCCTCCACCAGGTCGCGCAGCGGGCAATAGTGCGAGCGCGCCAGCACGATGCCGTCGCCCAGCGTGAAGCGCTCCGCATGGCAGTCGCCCAGCTCGGCGGGCAGGGCATGCCGCGTCCAGCCCGGCGCACAGGGCTGGGGCAAGGCAAGCGAGGAAGGGATGCGGGAGGTCATGGGAGAGGAATGGATGCGCGCTTCGCATAGGAAATGCTCCGGCGCGCATACGTTTTCAAATGATAGCGATTCTCATCTTCCCTAGCATCGGTCTCCAACGAGATTCCCTTTTGGAGAGGACGAGAAAACCATGGCATTCCCCCTTCGCTGGCCGGCCGCGCTGGCCCTGGCCCCCTTCACGGTGGCGGCCCAGGGCCAGGCGCCCGAAGCCACCCTGCCCGAGATCACGGTCACGGTGAACAAGCAGGCCGAGAGCCTGGACGCCGTGCCCGCCAGCGTCTCCGTTTTCGACGGCGCGGCGCTGGAGGCGGCTGGCGTGCGCGGGCTGGACGCGCTGTCCGCCCAGGTGCCGGGCTTTGTGTTCCAGGCCTTCGGCCAGTCGGGCGTGCAGCCGCCCGTGATGCGCGGGCTGACGGCCAACTTCGTGTCGTTCTCCTCGTCCACGCTGCTGCTGGTCGATGGCGTGCCCACGCTGATGGCCCAGGGCTTCGAGCACAACCTGCAGGGCGTGGACCGCGTGGAGGTGCTGCGCGGCCCGCAATCGACCTTGTACGGCCGCAATGCCGAAGCGGGCGTGGTCAGCATCGTCACGCGCCAGCCCGGCGACGCGCCCTATGCATCGATCAGCGCCGAGGCCGGCAACCACGGCCAGCGCGCGGGCAGCTTCGAGCTGGGCCGCGCCCTGGTGCCGGGCCAGCTCTACATCGGCCTGTCGGGCGAGTGGCGCGCGCAGGACGGCTTCATACGCCAGCAGGCGACGGGAGCGCGCGTGGACGACCGCGAGCGCGCCAGCGGCCGCCTGGCCCTGCGCTGGACGCCCACGGCCGAGACCGAGGCCACGCTGCGCTACGCCCAGCAGCGCTGGGACGACGGCGCCGCGCAATGGGGCAGCATTGCCGCGCCGCGCGCCACGGTGAACTCGGGCACGGACAGCTGGAACCGCTCGCGCGGGCAGACGCTGGCGCTCGATGTCTCGCACCGCTTTGCCTCGGGGCTGCGGCTGCGCTCCATCACCGCGCGCAATGTCTTCGACGACCGCGTGCTGCAGGACACGGACTTCCAGCGCGCCGACCTGCTCCACGTGCGGCGTGACTACCGCCTGGCCACGACCTCGCAGGAACTGCGCCTGGAGGGCGAGGCCGCAGGCCTGTGGAACGCGCGCTGGCTGGCCGGCCTGTACCTGGACCGCGACGACCATGACCTGCGCTACGAGCAAAAGCTGCCCGCCGCACTGATGCGGCCCACGGCCGGGCTCAAGGGCAGCACGGCGGCGCTGTTCACGCACTGGACCGTCCCGCTGTCCGAGCGCTGGACGCTGGCGGCCGGCGCGCGCGTGGAGCGCAACCGCGTGGAACTGGCCCCCGTGGGCGCGGCGGCGCGCAGCGACGACTGGTCGCGCTTGAGCCCCAAGCTCTCGCTGCAATACCAGTGGTCGCCCCAGGGCCAGATCTACACCAGCCTCAGCGAAGGCTACCGCGCGGGCGGCTTCAACGTGTTCTCTCCGGCCATGGGCTATGCGGCCTACGAGCCAGAGACCGTGCGCGCATGGGAGATCGGCACCAAGGGCCGGCTGCTGGGGCAGCGCCTGCGCTATGCGGCCTCGGTCTACACCCAGCAGGTTCGCGACATGCAGGTGCAGCAGATGGGCCTGCCGGGCGTGGTCTACATCACCAATGCGGCGCGGGCACGCTCCACGGGCGCGGACTTCGAGCTGGACTATGTGTTCGGCGGCGGCTGGCAGCTGCAGACGGCCCTGGGCCTGAACCGCACGCGCTTCGGCAGCTTCCGCGACGGCGGCGCCGTCTACGACGGCCACCGCAACCCGTTTGCGCCCGACATGACGGCCCATGTGGCGCTGCGCTACGACGCGCCCGGCCGCTGGTGGGCGCAGGCCGCCGTGCAGGGCACGGGCAAGGTCTACCTGGACGCCGCCAACGCCTACCGCCGCCCCGGCTACGGGCTGCTCAACCTGGCGGCCGGCTATGCCCAGGGGTCCTGGGAAATCGCCGCCTACCTGCGCAATGCCGCCAACCGCCGCTATGACGCCGTGGGCTACCTCAACGGCCAGGTCGTGGTCTACAGCCCGCCGCGCGAGTTCGGCGTGCGGCTGACCTGGCGCATGTGACTCCCTTTCGTGAAAAGGACCTTCCGATGAATACACCCCGCTGTGAATCCCCTACCCACGCCCCCTCCCACGCCCTGCAGCCGCTGTGGGACCTGGCCGCCGCCCAGGTGCAGGCCGAGGCCCTGGTGCTGGCGCTCGAATCGGGCGCCCTGGACCGGCTGGCCACGCCCCAGACGCCGGCCGAGCTGGCCCAGGCCCAGGGCTGGAACGAGGCCAATACCTCCCACTGGCTGGAATTGCTGTGGAGCATGGGCCTCCTGCGGCGCGGCCGGCACGAGCCCGTGAGCTACCTGCTGGCCACCGACGCGCTGCGCTACCTGCACAGCGCATCGCCCGAGTCCTGCGGCGCGGCCTGGCTGTTCCGCCTGCGCTCGCTGCGCCACTCCGCCACGCTGCTGCGCGGCCTGGTCGAGCACGGCCCTGCCGGGGACAGCTCGGCCTGCAGCGCCCCCTTGGCCACGGGCAATGCAGAAGGCTGGGCCGCCGCCGCGCGCGCCCAGATCGGCCAGGAGCAGCGCGCCGTCAGCGTGCCTGCCGCGCTGAACCTGCTGCAGCAGGTTCCCGAGGCAGGCGCCGCGCGCCGCATGCTGGACCTGGGCGGCGGCCCCGGCTGGATCGCGCTGGCCCTGCTGCGCCGGCAGCCCGCGCTGCAGGCCAGCGTCTTCGACTGGCCCGAGGCCGTGGCCGTGGCGGCGGACAACGCCCGCCAGTCCCGCCTGTCCGACCGCTTCACCGCCCTGGGCGGCAACCTGGCCACGGACAGCATAGGCAGCGGCTACGACCTGGTCTGGTGCTCGTCCGTGCTGCACTTCGTGCCCGATGCGGCAGCCGTGGTCGCCAAGGTGTTCGACGCGCTGGCGCCCGGCGGCGTCTTCGTCTGCGCCCATGCCGAGGTGGATGAGACGCCCGAAGCCGCCC
The DNA here is from genome assembly GCF_050907895.1 of Delftia sp. 11MD. Classification (NCBI taxonomy): domain Bacteria; kingdom Pseudomonadati; phylum Pseudomonadota; class Betaproteobacteria; order Burkholderiales; family Comamonadaceae; genus Delftia; species Delftia sp. 11MD. The sequence goes on from NZ_CP194333.1 coordinate 6,026,542, forward strand.
TGCGCACCCTGCCCTACTACCTGCCCATGCGCCTGCTGGGCCGCAGCGTGACCCGGCGCGGCGAGCTGCAGGCGCTGCTGGCGCAGGCCGGGTTCGAGCGCATAGAACGCATCGAGTCGCGCGAGTTTCCGATGGCGCCGCTGGCCGTGCTCGTGGCGCGCAAGGCCGCGCCATGAAGGCCGCAGCTCCCCGCCCTGTCTGGCTGCTCCAGGCGCTTTTCGGCTGGCTGCACCTGGCGCTCACGGCGCCCAGCGTCTACCTGTGGCTGGGCCTGCCCCTGGTCATGCGCCAGCATGGCTGGTCGGGCACGGCCATCGGCCTGTTCCAGCTGGCGGGGCTGCCCGCGCTGATCAAGTTCGCGCTGGCCGCGCCCGTGGAAGCGCGCAGCGCGAACGGCCGGCCGCGCTACCGCGCCTGGGCGCTGGCCCTGTGCCTGGCTTATGCGGCCGTGCTGCTGGCCCTGGGCTGGCAGCAGTTGCTGGCCGAGCGCCTGTGGCTGTTCGGCCTGGCCTTCGCGGCCGCGCTGGCCGCCACCTGGGCCGACATTCCCGTCAGCGCCCTGGCCATCCGCCTGCTGCCCGCGTCCGAGCGCATGCGCGCCGGGGGCGTGCGCGCAGCGGCGCTGTCGCTGGGCGCCATCGTGGGCGGCGGGATGATGCTGCTCATGCAGGCGAAATGGGGCTGGCGCGCGCCCTTCCTGTGCCTGGCCGGCGCACTGGCGCTGGGCGCCCTGCTGCTGGCCTGGGTGGTGCGCCATGAGCCGGGGGATGCGCCCTCGCCCCTGCTGCTGCCTGTGCCCAAAGCTGGACTGGCCGCCATGGTCCGCGGCTATGGCGCCCAGCCCGGTGCCTGGCGCTGGACCCTGGTGCTGGTCAGCTACTTCCCCTTCATCGGCGCGGCCTGGTTCTACCTCAAGCCGCTGATGCTGGACCACGGCTTCGCGCCCGCCCAGGCCGCCCTGCTGGCCGGCATGGGCGGCGGCGTGGTGGCTGCGCTGGCGGGCGCGGCCTCGCCCCTGCTCACGCGCCGCCTGGGCACCCGGCGCGCCCTGCCCCTGTATGCGGGCTGCAACGTGGCGGCGCTGGCGCTGCTGGCGGCCGTCATCGCAGCCGGCGCCCCGGCCCCGGGCCTGATCGCGGCCGTGGCCTGCGTGGCAGCAGCCATGGGCGCCTCCTCGGCCTGCGTCTTCGGACTGATGATGCAATTCGCCCGCCCGCGCTGGCAGGCCTTCGACTACGGCCTGCAGGCCAGTCTGTTTGCCGCCAGCCGCATGCTGGTGCCGCTGGCCGCCGGCGTGGCGCTGGACGCCGTGGGCGCGGCAGCCATGCTCACCGGGCTGACCGTAGCGGCCGCGCTGGCCTGGGTGTGGGCGATGCGGTGTGCGGGGGATGGTTGGGCTTCAGCCACAGCGTAGGCCGCTAATCCCGCTGCCGCTCCGACGCATACACCGCCGCCTGCACGCGCGAGCTCAGGCCCAGCTTGCGCAGGATGTGCTGGACGTGGATCTTGACCGTGGTCTCGGCAATGTCCAGCGTGCGGGCGATTTCCTTGTTGCTGGCGCCTCGGGCGATCTGGACCAGCACCTCTTCCTCGCGCGGGGACAGCGGCGAGGCCGGGGCCTCGTCCGGCTCGGGCGCCTGGGGCTCGGGCGCGCCCTGGGACTGGAAGGCCGCCACCAGCTTGCCCATCATCTCGGGGCTGACCACGGGCTCGCCGCGCGCGGCGCGGCGCAGGGCTTCGGACAGCAGGTCGCCGTCGATGGTCTTGAGCAGATAGCCCTGGGCGCCGTTGCGCAGCGCGGCCGCCAGGTCCTGGCCGTCCTCGCTCACGGTGAGCATGACGACGCGGCTGCCGGGCGATGCGGCCCGCAGGCCCGCGATGGCATCGACGCCCAGCACACCGGGCAGGTGGTTGTCCAGCAGGATGACCTGGGGCGCCAGCGCGGGCACCAGGCGCAGGGCCTCGCCCGCGTCGCCGGCCTCGCCGACCACGCGCAGGCCTGCGTCCTGGGCGATGAGGGCGATCAGGCCGCGGCGGAACAGCGTGTGGTCGTCGATGACGAAGACGGAGATGGGGCTGGAGAAGGACATGGGGCGGCTTTTTTCTTCCGGGAGCGTGTCACGCGTTCGAGGGGAGGGCCTGCGCCGGCGCCCCGGCCGAGGCCGACGGCGGCAGCTCGATGAGCACGCGCGTGCCCTCGCCGGGGCGGGAGTGGACATGGACCAGCGCCTGCGCCAGCAGGGCGCGCTCGCGCATGATGCCCAGGCCCACATGCAGCGAGTCCGGCGCCACGTCGGCGGGGACGAAGCCGCAGCCGTCGTCGCTGACCTCGAAGCGCCAGGGGTGGCGCCCCACGCGCAGCTGCACATGCCTGGCACCCGCGTGCTTGCGCACGTTGGACAGCGCCTCCTGCACCATGTGCAGCACCTGGATCTGCACATCGGGCGCCAGCGGCAGGCCCTGGCCGGTCATGCTCAGCGAGGTGGCAATGCCCGTCTGGTGCTCGAACTTGGACAGCGTGGCGCGCAGCGCGGCCTCGATGTCCTCGGCGCTGGTGCGCGTGCGGAAATGCACCAGCAGCTCGCGCACGTCGGCATAGCATTCGCGCACGCCCACTTCCAGCTCGCCCAGGCTGCGGTCGCGCGCCTCGTCGCGGCCCTTGGCCACGGCGTCGCGCAGCAGCTGGGTCTGTATCTTGAGAAAGGCCAGCGACTGGGCAATGGAGTCATGCAGCTCGCGCGCGATCAGGCCGCGCTCCTCGGCCACGGCGGCTTCGCGCTCCAGCGCCGTGGCGCGCAGGCTTTCCATGGCGCTGGCCAGGTGGCGCGCCATGGCGGACAGCAGGTCGCGCATGTCGTCCGTGAGCACCACGGTGGAGCGAAAGAACAGGTTGACCTCGCCCAACAGGCGCTGCTGCAGTTGCACGGGGATGCTGACCACGGTCTCGAAGCCGGCCTCGCGGCAGTGCGGCAGCTGCAGGTCGCTGGCCGGCGTGATGGGGATCACGCGCAGCCGCGCCTGCTCGCGCGGCTGGCCGCACAGGCAGGCGCCCGTGTGCAGGCAGTGCTCCTGCACCGACATGGACTGGGGCAGGCCGTCGCCGGCCAGCAGCACGTAGCGCTCGTTGGCCTCGTCGGACCAGCGCACCGTGGCCGCATCGGCCTGGGCCGCCAGGCGGACCTGGCGCACAAAGCCTTCGGCCAGGGACTGCAGGCTGGCGGCCTCCGACGCCTGCACGCTGACCGCGTACAGCGCCTGCAGCTGCTGGTGCTGCACGTTGAGGCTGGCGGTCTTCTCGCGCACCTTGTCCTCCAGTTCGGCGTGCGAGCTTTGCAGCGACTGGGCCATGAGGTTGAAGCCGGCCGCCAGCTGGCCGAACTCGTCGTCCACCTCCACGCTCATGCGCGTGTCCAGGTGTCCGCGGCGCATGCGCTCCAGCGCCGAGCGCAGCTGGCCCACGGGATGCAGCACCAGCCAGTAGCTGGTGGCCATGAAACTCACGGCCGCGATGATGGCCAGCGCCATCAGACACATCTGAAACAGGTGCAGGATGGCCGTCCAGCGCGAGAGCCGGTCCTCGATGGCTTCGACAAAGCCGTCCACCTCGCGCACGAAGGCGTCGGCGCTGCCCATGATGGCCTGCGCATCGGCCTGGTCCTCGGCCTGCCAGCGCGCGTGCAGCGCGCTCCAGTCGCGGCGTATGCGCTCGTAGCGCTCCCTGACCTCGTCGCTCCAGGGCACGAACAGCGGGCGCGACATGTCGCCGCTGCGCAGCAGGTCCAGGCTGGCGTCGAACTGCTGCGCGCGCGCCTGCCACTGCGCAGGCGCCTCGTTCTGGCGCGCCATGGCCATGCGCACCATGCTCATGCGCAGCCGCCCGGCCTCGTTCACGGCGGCCGCGCCGCCCTCCAGCTGCCAGGCCACCCACAGCGTGAAGCCGATCGATGCCACGGCCGCCAGCAGGCAGGCCGCGCCCATGAGCAGCAGCTTGGTCGAAAGCGAGGGCTTGCCATGCATGGTCGCACTGTAGCCACGGCGCATTTGCGCGTCTTGACCTGAATCAAGCGCCACCCGTTTGCGCCGTGCCCCGCCCCGATTCCTAGGATCCTTTCAACTGCCCCCAATGCCCACAGGGCCTATGGGGCCCCCGGGCGAGGCCAGTGTTTAGCATGGGGCCATGCAAGTCCGCTCCATCCCCCGCCCCTTCATCCGCACCCCGCGCCTTGCCGGTCTGGCTGCGGCCGCATGGCTGGCGGCAGCCCTTGCCGGCTGCGCCAGCTCCTCCACACCGGCGCGGGACTGGACGCAGCAGCTGCAGCGCTGGTCCGACGCACCCCTGGTGCTGCTGGGCGAGCAGCACGATGCGGCGGCCCACCAGGCCTGGCAACAGGCCACGGTGCAGCAGCTGGCCACGCAGGAGCGCCTGGCCGCGCTGGTGATCGAGATGGCGCCGCGCACGGGCTCCACGGCCAGCCTGGCGCGCGACGCCTCCGAGGACGCTGTGCAGCAGGCCCTGCAATGGCAGGACGCCGCCTGGCCCTGGCCGCGCTACCGCGGCGTGGTCATGGCCGCCGTGCGCGCAGGCGTGCCCGTGCTGGGCGGCAACCTGCCCCGCGCCGACATGAAGCAGGCCATGCGCAACCAGAACCTGGACACCCACCTGCCGCCCGAAGCCTGGCAGCGCCAGCTCGACGCCATCCGCGAAGGCCACTGCGGCCTGCTGCCCGACACACAGCTGCCGCCCATGGCCCGCATCCAGCTGGCCCGCGATGCCAGCATGGCCGAGGTGGCCAAGGCGGCGATCAGGCCTGGCAAGACCGTGGTGCTGGTGGCCGGGCGGGGCCATGTCCTGCGCGGGGTGGGCATCCCGACCTGGCTGCCCGAGTCCGCAGCAGCCAAAGTGGCCGTGGCGCAGGCAGGCGAGACATCGGTGGCGCACGAATCCGATGTGGACTGGCTGCAGAAGACGGACGCCTTGCCGGCCAAGGACCACTGCGCAGAGCTGCGCGAGAAGTTCAGGAACCCGCCGGCACCGCGGGCGGATGCGGGTCGGGTGGACTGAGCTTCACCCCTGCACGGCCCACATCCCCTCGTTGCCCGAGACCCACTCGCCGAACGCCTGCGCAGGCATGGGCTTGCTGCACAGATAGCCCTGGAAGAAGTCGCACCCCTTGCCGCGCAGGAACGCCAGCTGCTCGGCCGTCTCCACGCCCTCGGCCAGCACCTTCAGCCCCATGGCATGCCCCAGCGCGATCACCGACCCGCTGATGGCCATGTCGTCGGCGCTGTGCGGGATGTCGCGGATGAAGCCCTGGTCGATCTTGAGCAGGTCCAGCGGGAAGCGCTTGAGGTGGGCCAGCGAGGAATAACCGGTGCCGAAGTCGTCGATGGCCAGCCGCAGGCCCTGGGCGCGCAGACGGCGCATGACGGCCAGGGCCTCCTCGGGGCGCTCGGCCAGGGCGCTTTCGGTGATCTCCAGCTCCAGGCAGTGCGGGGCGAAGCCCGTGGCGGCCAGCGCGTCGGCGGTGGCACCGGCGATGTCGGTCAGCAGGAACTGGTGCAGCGAGACATTGACCGCGATGGTCATCTCGGGCAGGCCCTGATCGCGCCAGCGCTGGCCCTGGGCGCAGGCCTCGCGCAGCACCCACAGGCCCAGCGCGCCGATGACGCCCGAGCTTTCGGCCACGGGAATGAAGCGTGCCGGGGAGATGAGGCCCTCGTCCGGGTCCAGCCAGCGCACCAGGGCCTCGGCGCCCACCAGGCGGCCAGTGGCCAGGTCGATCTGGGGCTGGAAGTACAGGCGCAGGTGGCCCAGGTCTATGGCCTGCCGCAGCCGTGCCTCCATGGCCAGGCGCTCGCGCGCGGCCGAGGTCATGTCTTCCTCGAAGAAGCACCAGGCACGGCCGCTGCGCGACTTGGCGCCGTAGACGGCCGCATGCGCGCCCTGCAGCAGGTCCTGGGCATTGCCGGCATGGGAGGGGTACATGCAGATGCCCACGCTGACGCCGGCCATGACGGACAGGCCGTCCGGCGAGCTCCAGGGCTGGCCGGCCGCCGCGATCAGTTGCCGTGCACGGGCGATGGCGTCGCCGCGCTCGCTCATGCCCTTGCACAGCACGGCCAGTTCGTCACCGGCCATGCGACCTATGAGGTCCTGGGGACCCAGGGAGTCGTGCACACGGGCGGCGATGTGGCGCAGCACCTGGTCGCCGATGGCGTGGCCATAGCTGTCATTGACGTCCTTGAAGCGATCGATGTTCAGCAGCATCACGGCCAGCGTGCCCTGCTCGGCGGCCGCCTCGGCCACGGCGTCTTCCAGCAGCGCTGTGAAGCGCACGCTGTTGGGCAGGCCGGTGAGCATGTCGCGGTGGGCCAGGAATTCGAGCTGGGCCTCGCGCGCCTTCTCGGCCGAGATGTCGGTGAACATGCACACGTAGTGCGTGACCTTGCCCTGTGCGTCCTTGACGGCGCTGAGCGACATGCGCTCGGGAAAGACCTCGCCGTTCTTGCGGCGGTTCCAGATTTCGCCCTGCCAGTGGCCCGTGGCCTGCATGCTGTCCCACATGGCCTCGTAGAAGGCCTTGTCGTGGCGGCCGGACTTGAACATGCGCGGGGTCTTGCCCAGCATCTCCTGCTCGGTATAGCCCAGCAGCCGCGTGAAGGCGCTGTTGACCGAGAGGATGCGGCTGCGCGCATCGGTGACGACCACGCCCTCCATGGTGTTGTCCACCACGGCGGCGGCCAGGCGCTGGCGTTCGTCGGCCTCCCGCCCGGCGGCCATCGCGGCATGGGCAGTGCGCTCTCCACGGCGCATGCGCCACAGCAGCCAGCCGCCGCCCACGGCCGTGACCAGCACCAGGGCCACCGAGGACAGCATGCGCCGCTGCGCTGCCGGCCCGGGCGGTATCTGCAGGTGCGCCAGCAGCCATTCCACGCCCCAGAGCCACAGCAGACCTGCGCACACATACAGGGTCAATGCGCCCCAGAGCGGTATTCGGGGCTGCTCTCCCTGATCTTGCATGTGGTTCCTCAGAACGTTCCCAGAACGTGTGACTTGCGCAGGGTCGTGTGCATGCTGCGACAATTGCGCCGCTATGACCCAAGCCTATATTCTTACCCTTTCGTGCCCCGACCGGCTCGGTCTGGTACATGCCGTCTCGGGCTTCCTGCTCGAGCAAGGCGGCAACATCGAAGAGGCCGCGCAGTATAACGACCCGGCCACCGGACTGTTCTTCATGCGCGTGCAATTTGCCTGCAACGGCTGCGATCCCGCGGCTCTGAGGGCGGCCCTGGCCGACCTGGGCGGCCAGTACCAGATGAAGTGGCGCCTGCACACCAAGGCCGAAGCCATGAAGACCGTGCTCATGGTCAGCAAGGAAGGCCACTGCCTCAACGACCTGCTGTTTCGCTGGAAGAGCGGCCTGCTGCCGGTGGACATCCGCGCCATCATCAGCAACCACCGCGAGTTCTACCAGCTGGCGGCCAGCTACAACATCCCCTTCCACCACATCCCCGTCACGGCTGCCACCAAGGCCCAGGCCGAGGCAAAGCAGTTCGAGATCATCGAGGCCGAAGGCGCCGAACTCGTGGTGCTGGCGCGCTACATGCAGGTGCTGTCCAACGACCTGTGCACCAAGCTGGCCGGCCGCGCGATCAACATCCACCACAGCTTCCTGCCCAGCTTCAAGGGCGCCAAGCCCTACTACCAGGCCCATGACCGCGGCGTGAAGCTGATCGGCGCCACGGCCCACTATGTGACGGCCGACCTGGACGAAGGCCCGATCATCGAGCAGGACGTGGCCCGCGCCGACCACACCGACACCGTGGAGGACCTCACGGCCCGCGGCCGCGACACCGAGAGCCAGGTGCTGGCCCGCGCCGTCAAGTGGCACAGCGAGCACCGCGTCATCCTCAACGGCCACAAGACCGTGGTCTTCCGCTGAAGCCGGCTCCCGGCCGCCCATGGCGAACGTGACCCTTGCCGCCGGCAGCGGCTTTGCCCCGCCCGGCAGCGGCGCCCGCCGCATCCCGCCCATACAGTGCCTGCTCACTTTCGAGGCGCTGGCGCGGCTGCGCAGCGTGACGCAGACGGCCGAGGAGCTGTGCGTCACGCCCAGCGCCGTCAGCCACCGCGTGCGCCAGCTCGAGCAGATCCTGGGCACGCGGCTGTTCGGCCGCTCGGACTTTTCGCTCACCACCGAGGGCAGCGCCTACCTGTCCCACGTGCGCGAGGGCCTGGGCGCGCTGCAGCGCTTTCCGGGCGAGGTGACGGCGCCGGGCCGCCGCAGGCTCAAGCTGGCGGTCACGCCCACCTTTGCGCGCGTGATCCTGATCCCGCGCCTGCGCCAGTTCACGGAAACCTATCCCGAGATCGACATCGCCCTGCAGGTCTCCATCCCGCTGCTGGACGTGGTGGCCGAGGATGCCGACCTGATGGTGCGCTTCGGCCCCGGCCACTACGCCGACGTGGAGCACATCGAACTGGCGCGCGACGTGGTCACGCCGCTGGCCTCGCCGGCCTTCATCCGCGAGCATGGCCCCTTCGAGCAGCCCCAGGACCTGGAAGGCATGCCCCTGCTGCGCAGCCCGCTGGAGCCCTGGCGCACCTGGTTCGGCGCCACCGGCCTGGACTGGCCCGAGCCGCACGAGGGCTCGCAGTTCAACGACATCGGCCTGATGTGCGACGCGGCCTCGGCCGGCATGGGCATTGCCCTGGTGCGCCACAAGCTGGGCGCACCCTGGATGGACAACGGCACCCTGGTGCGCCTGTTCGACATGGACACGGCCAGCCCCCATGCCCACTACCTGTGCTGGCGCACCGGCACCATGGACCGCTGGGAATGCGCGGCCTTTGCTGAATGGTTGAAGAGGGCGATGGCCTGCTGAGGCGCCCACAACGGAATTCACGGATTTCGCGGATTTCACGCGCCGTTGCAATAAACATCAGCGCAGTCCCGCTGCACAAAGACGGCGGCATCGCCTAAAGTCAGGCCCCATGACTTCCGCCAGCTCCCCAGCCAGCCCTGCCCCCGGCGCCATGGCGTCGGCCGCCGCCGATGCCGCCCACCAGCAGCCCACGGCCTCCGAACGCGCACGGCGCCAGGCCGAGGTCGTGGCCGCGCTGGCCCGCCATGTGCCCGCGCATGCCCTGCTGTGGAACGCCGAGGACACCACGCCCTATGAATGCGATGGACTCACGGCCTACCGCCAGCGCCCCCTGGTGGTCTGCCTGCCCGAGACCGAGGCCCAGGTCCAGGCCGTGCTGCGCGCCTGCCACGCCATCCAGGTGCCCGTGATCGCACGCGGCGCAGGCACCGGGCTGTCGGGCGGCGCCCTGCCCCATCCCATGGGCGTGACGCTGTCGCTGGCCAAGTTCAACAAGATCCTCCAGGTCGATGCCGCCAGCCGCACGGCCGTGGTGCAGTGCGGCGTGCGCAACCTGGCCATCAGCGAGGCCGCCGCGCCCCTGGGCCTGTACTACGCGCCCGATCCCAGCAGCCAGATCGCCTGCACCATCGGCGGCAACGTGGCCGAGAACTCGGGCGGCGTGCACTGCCTCAAGTACGGGCTGACCGTGCACAACGTGCTGAAGGTGCGCGGCTTCACGGTGGAGGGCGAGCCGGTGGAGTTCGGCTCCACGGCGCTGGACACGCCGGGCTTCGACCTGCTGGCCATCCTGGTCGGCAGCGAAGGCATGCTGGCCGTGACCACCGAAGTCACCGTGCGCCTGATCCCCAAGCCCCAGCTGGCGCGCTGCATCATGGCCAGCTTCGACGACGTGCGCAAGGCCGGCGACGCCGTGGCCGCCGTGATCGCGGCGGGCATCATCCCGGCCGGGCTGGAGATGATGGACAAGCCCATGACGGCCGCCGTCGAGGACTTCGTCAAGGCCGGCTACGACCTCACGGCCGAGGCCATCCTGCTGTGCGAGAGCGACGGCACGCCCGAGGAAGTCGAGGAAGAGATCGCCCACATGAGCGAGGTGCTGCGCGGCGCCGGGGCCACGGCCATCACGGTGAGTGAAAGCGAGGCCGAGCGCCTGCGCTTCTGGAGCGGGCGCAAGAACGCCTTTCCCGCCAGCGGGCGCATCAGCCCCGACTACATGTGCATGGACTCCACCATCCCGCGCAAGCGCCTGGCCGACATCCTGCTGGCCATCCAGGAGATGGAAAAGAAATACGGCCTGCGCTGCGCCAACGTCTTCCACGCGGGCGACGGCAACCTGCACCCGCTGATCCTGTTCGATGCCAACGACCCCGACGAGCTGCACCGCTGCGAGCTGTTCGGCGCCGACATCCTGGAGACCAGCGTGGCCATGGGCGGTACGGTCACGGGCGAGCATGGCGTGGGCGTGGAAAAGCTCAACTCCATGTGCACCCAGTTCACCACCGCAGAGAACGACCAGATGTTCGCGCTCAAGGCCGCCTTCGACCCGCAGGCCCTGCTCAACCCCGGCAAGGTGATTCCCACGCTCAACCGCTGTGCCGAGTACGGAAAGATGCTGGTGCGCGGCGGCCAGATCTCACACCCGGACCTGCCGAGATTCTGAGGCGTGGTGCAACGGGCGCGGTGCAGTCCTTCCCGCCCTCAGGGCTGCTGCAGGCAGCGCGCCCACAGTCCGTCAAGCGCCCGGGCCAATGCGCCTCCCTGGCGGGGCACGGCCTGGCCCTCGCCCAGGTCTTCGACCAGGGTGTCCAGCGGCGTGGCTTCGGTCAGCGTGCGCACGCCGCACTCCATGGCCAGGGCCGTGTCCAGGTAGACCACGCGTGCGCCGGCCACGCTCCAGCGCGTGAGCTCGCGCACGCGGCCCACCTGGCCCAGCCGCAGGCGCATGGCCTCCATGCGCGCGGCCAATGAGCGGCGTATGCGCTCGCCCGCCTCGGGGCGGTCTTCCTCCAGCCGGCGCAGCGCCGCCTCCTGCTGCTCCAGGGTGCGGTCCATCGCCTGCAAGGCCGCCTCGCGGCCCAGCCGGGCCTCGTCGTAGCGCGGCAGGGCCGCGCGCAGCCGCACCAGCGTCCGCTCCCGCTCGCGCGCATAGACATGCCCGGCCGCGCGCCCGGCCTGCGCACAGGCCTGGGCTGCCAGCACCAGGCGCTGCGGCGCGGCCTCGGCACTGAGGCTTTGCGGACGGAAGCTGCCGCACTCCTTCATGTCCCCCAGCACACGCAGATCCTCCAGGTGCCGCTGCCTGTGGTCGGCATCCCTTTGCGCCTCCTGCGCGTGGCGCCGCAGCATCTCCTGCCGCTGCCGCTCCAGCACGAGCAGCTCACGCCATTCGCCACGCAACCGCGCCTCGAACCGGGCCTGTTCGCTTTCGGCGGCGCGCTGCAGTGGCCCGACCTCCTGGCGCAGACTGGCCTGCAGGTAGCCACGCACGCCTGCGCGCTCGCAGGCGTACTCGACGATGCGCCCGCCGCTGCCGTCTCCCACGCTGCGCCAGCTGCTGCGCGCGCAGGCCGACCTGTCCTGCAGCACCTGCCCTATCGACACGCCCGAGGCGGCGCCCCAGGGCGCAGCCCGCACGGTCAGCACCTCGCCATCGTCACCGCCGCAACCGCCCAGCAGCAGTGCCAGGCCCGCAGGCAGCAGCCACACTCCTTGCCAGCGCATGGGCCCTCCTGTGCTTGTGATTTCTGGTTGAGTCTTTGATGGTAACTATCAATCACATCGGATATGTGATTTTTCACAATACTCACTGCACAATCAGACTTATCCCATAGCGTGCCCGCATGCAGGATGCGAAGCAGCGGTTTGCGCAGAAATTACGTGATTCCCTGGAGGCCCGTGGCTATGAAGCCAAGCCCTCGGTGCTGGAGCGCGAATTCAACACACGCTTCTGGGGCAAGCCCATGTCGCAGCACGGCGTGCGTCTGTGGCTGCTGGGCAAGACCATGCCCAACACCAAGAAACTTGCTGCGCTGGCCGACTGGTTGCAGGTGCCGCTGGAGGAGTTCCTGCGCGCGCCGCAGCCGGCGCGTGAGGTGCGTGAGCCCAAGGGCAGCTGGTCCGCCGGCCTGGGCTACGAGGACAACGAGCTGTTCAAGATCTACCTGCGCCTTCCCGTACCCAAGCGCCGCCTGGCGCGCGACGTGATCCTGGCCATCGCACGCGCCCATGAGGCCGAGGAAGCGGAACGCGCCGCAGGCTCGTAGCCGCGCGGCGCGTCGGTCATCCCCTGATACGGCTGCCGCGGGGCAGCACTGCATCGCCCCGCACGTGCATCAACCACCCATGGCACGCTGGCGTGCATCGCGCTGGGCAGGCGTTTCGTTGATCAGTTCATTGATCACTTCCTGCCGCGTCTTGCCGCCACCGGTCTGCGGTGCAGGCGCCGGGTAGACGCCGGCATTGAAGCGCGAGGTGCCGCCCTGGCGCACGGCCGCCTCGGCCTCGGCCGTCACCTGGGCGCGCGTCTTGCTGCTCTTGAAATGTTCGGGATGGACGACGGCACCCGCCTCGTTGTTGGCCGGGTGGATGTAACCGGCCGCCGATGCCATGCCCGGCAGCAGCAGCGCTGCCGATGCGACCAGGCCGGCGATCAGGGTAGCGGGGGTGAAACGGCGTTGCGACATGGTGTGTCCCTTTCAAAGAACGTTGGTGATTCGTTCTCCCCACGCCCCGCAAGGCGGAACGCCGGGGAGAGGACTCCAATGTAGAAATCGCCCCCCCACGCCACCCCCACAGGATGGTGACATTGCTGTCATACAACCGACACAGATGACCGCGATGACCGAGACACTGCGGCGCCTCGGCGCTCGTCAGCCCCGGTACTGCGCACGCGCGCGGCCGGGCGCCAAAGGGTCCAGGCGCACGTCCAGCAGGCCCTCGGCATCGCCCGCGATGCGCGCCAGCGTCTGGCCGAAGGGATCGGCGAACTGGCTGCCTCCGCTGAAAGCGTAGCTGTCGCCAGGGCCCACGCGGTTGGCCATGGCGATGTAGCACTGGTTGTCCATCGCACGCACGGGCACGGCATGGCGATGGATGTGGCCGTGGGGGTGCATCATCCCGTCCATCAGCACGATCAGGTCCACGCCCTGCGCACCCAGCGCGCGGGCCGGTGCCGCAAACTCGATGTCGAAGCAGATCAGCATTCCCAGCCGCAGGCCGCGCCATTCGCATGTGGGCCAGCGCTCACCTGCCTCGAACACGCCCTGGTCCGAGTCGTAGAGCATGGTCTTGCGGTAGTGCAGCAGCACCTGCCCGTCGGTATCGATCAGCAGGCCGGCATTGAAGCGGCGGCCCTGGTCTGCTTCGGCCAGGCCGATGGCGACGGCCACGCCGGCTTGCCGCGCGGCCTCGCGCAGCGCAGTGGCCGAGGGGCCATCCAGCGGCTCGGCCAGCTGCGCCACGTTGTCGGGCCGGGGAAATCCGCTGATGCAGGTTTCGGGAAAGACCAGCAGGTCGGCCTGCCCCGCGCTGGCCCTGATCGTCTTCAGCGTCATCGCCAGGTTGCCGGCAATGTCGCCGTCACGCAGACGGGGCTGGATGATGCGGATGCGGTGCTCCGTCATGGTGTGCGCTCCTTGGGATGCAAAGGGTGGCTGTCCTGCCGCGGCTGGCAACTGGCGGCCTCCTCGGCCTGCAGATCCAGGTTGCGGGCCAGCCCCCAGTAAAGGCTGCCGGCGACGAGAATGCCCGGCAGCCAGGCGAAGTCCACGCCGCCCAGCCGCTGCGCAGCCCAGCCGATGAAGACCGCATGGCCATCGGTGGCGTCGTGGATGTGCATGAACGGCACCATGGCTGCAAAGCCGCCCAGATAGGCGCAGATGCCGCGCCAGCCCCAGGCGCCGTAGATGCCCTGTGGCGTGAAGAAATCAGCGATGGCGTAGCGGCCCTTGCGCACCAGGAAGTAGTCCACGAGGTTGACCGCCGTCCATGGCACCAGGAAGTACAGCAGCAGCGCCAGGAAGGAGTGCAGCAGTGCCACGCCGCTGCCCTGGATGGACAGCACGCACGCGAGGATGGTGGCGCTGATGGCGGCGATGGCACCGATGCGTGCACTGCGCGTGGGGCGCAGGCCGCCCAGCGAATCCGCCGCCGTGAGCACGGTCAGCGCCGCGCTGTACGTGTTCAACGCGATGATGGGCAGGAAGGCCACGACGGCCAGGGCAGGCAGCAGCCGGTCCGCGCCCGGGAAAAGCGCCGCGCCGATCTGGCCCAGCGCCGCCAGCGCGTCCCCGGCCTGCAGCCGCTGCGCCATCCAGGCGCCCAGCCCGATCATCCAGGCCCCGGACAGCGATGCACCCAGGAAGATGGCTGCGATCAGGCGCCGGGGCGCAGTGTGGCGCGGCAGGTAGCGCGAATAGTCGGACACATAGGGCGCATAGGAGATGTTGTAGCTGGCCGCGATGGTGAACTGCGCGGCAAAGGCGCTCCATGCAAAGCCCGGCGCCGGGCCCGTGCCCTGGCGTGCCAAAGGCTCGCCCACGCCAGCCAGCAACGCCAGCGTGGCCAGCGCATACAGCGGCAGCGCCAGCATCAGCGCGCAGCGGAAGGCCCTGTGCATCACATCGTGGCCGCAGACCGCCAGCAAGGCGCCTGCCGCCACGGCCACGCAGGCCGTGGGCGCTGGCGGCAGGCCGAACACGGCCTGCATGCCCTGCATGATGAGCGAGACGTTGACGACGTTGAACCCCGTGAACACCAGCAGCGTGGCGCACAGCGGCAGGATGACACCGCGAAAGCCGAACTGCGCGCGCGACTGGATCATCTGCGGCAGCCCCAGCTGCGGCCCCTGCGCGCCGTGCAACGCCATGACCAGCGTGCCGAACATGATGCCCAGCGCCCCGGCCAGGGCGCTCCAGGGCGCCGACAGCCCCAGCGACGGGCCGACGAAGCCGATGGAAAGCGTGAAGAAGTGGAAGTTGCCCAGGAACCAGAACGGCCCCTGGTCGGCGAGCCGCGCGTGGCGCTCGCTGTCGGGAATGCAGTCGATGGACCGGCTCTCCACGGCGATGCGGGCACGGCCGTGCCGTCCGCTGGCGGGGCTGTTCATGGCCTTGTCTCCCTCCCGTTGTCCTTGCTGTTGTGGGACGAATTCTAGGCAGGGGTTCGCAGCCGCTCCATGCCAAATGCGCGAGGTTCACATCGATGGGCAAAGATGTGTGGCCCGGGATATCCCGGGCATGAAGAAACCCGCTGCAGCCAGGCTGCAGCGGATTTCAAAGTGGCTGCCCGGGTGCTGCCCGGGCGCCGCGTCACACGGCAGGTGCCGGCGCGGCGGGCGCGGGGTCTGTGCCGCTGGCCTCCGACGGATCGTTGCGATGCACCAGCCGGTACAGCAGCGGCAGCACCAGCAGGGTCAGCAGCGTGGACGACAGGATGCCGCCGATCACCACCGTGGCCAGCGGCCGCTGCACCTCGGCGCCCGTGCCCGTGGCAATGGCCATGGGCACGAAGCCCAGCGAGGCGACAAGGGCCGTCATCAGCACGGGGCGCAGCCGGGTGAGCGCGCCTTCGGTCACGGCATCGGGCACGCTGGCACCCTGCTCTCGCAGGCTCCTGATCCAGGAGATCATGACCAGGCCGTTGAGCACGGCCACGCCCGACAGCGCGATGAAGCCCACCGCCGCCGAGATGGACAGCGGTATGTCGCGCAGCCACAGCGCCAGGATGCCGCCCGTGAGCGCGAACGGAATGCCCGTGAAGACCACCAGCCCGTCGCGCACATTGCCGAACATGGCGAACAGCAGCACGAAGACCATGAGCAGGGCCACGGGCACGACGATCTGCAGGCGGCGCGTGGCCGACTCCAGGTTCTCGAAGGTGCCGCCCCAGCGCGTCCAGTAGCCGGGCGGCAGCGACAGGCCCTGCAGCTTTTGCTGTGCCTCGCCCACGAAGGAGCCCATGTCGCGCCCGCGCACATTGGCGCTGACCACGATGCGGCGCTTGCCGTCCTCGCGGCTGACCTGATTGGGGCCGGGCGCGGTCTCGAATGTGGCCACGGCCGACAGCGGCACGAAGCCGATGCGCCCGTCCGCCCCGCGCGGCAGGGCGATGGGCAGGCGGCTCAGGGCCTGCAGGTCGTTGCGCACGGCGTCCGGCAGGCGCACCTGGATGTCGAAGCGCTTGTCGCCCTCGAACACCGTGCCGGCCTCGGTGCCGCCCATGGCGGTGCTGATGGCGTCCTGCACATCGCCCATGTTCAGGCCGTAGCGCGAGGCCTTTTCGCGGTCGATCTGCACGGTGAGCATGGGCAGGCCCGTGGTCTGCTCGACCTTGACCTCGGAGGCTCCCGCGATCTGCTGCAGCATGCCGGCCACGGTCTGGGCGCTTTTTTCCAGCACGGCCATGTCGTCGCCGAAGATCTTCACGGCCACGTCGCTGCGCACGCCCGAGATCAGCTCGTTGAAGCGCAGCTGGATCGGCTGGGAGAACTCGTAGTTGTTGCCCGGGATGCGGTCCACCGACGCCTGTACGGCGGCCAGCAGCTCATCGCGCGGGCGCGCCGGGTCGGGCCACTCGCTGCGGGCTTTCAGCATGATGTAGCCGTCGGAGATGTTGGGCGGCATGGGGTCGGAGGCGATCTCGGCCGTGCCGGTGCGCGCGAACACGCGGTCGATCTCGGGGAACTCCTTCTTGAGCGCCTTCTCGATCTGCATCTGCATTTCCAGCGACTGCGTAAGGCTGGTGCCCGGGATGCGCAGTGCCTGGATGGCGAAGTCCCCCTCGTTGAGGTTGGGCGCGAACTCGCTGCCCAGGCGCGTGGCCAGCAGCAGGCTCAGCGCCACGGCCACGGCGGCGGCCGTGAGCACCACGGCGGGCGCGGCCATGACGCGCGCCAGCACGGGCGCATAGCCGCGGCGTGCCCAGGCCATGAGGCGGTTCTCCTTCTCGGCCACCTTGTCGCCCATGAACAGCGCAATCGCCGCCGGGATGAAGGTGATGGACAGCAGCATGGCGCCGGCCAGCGCAATGACCACCGTGAGCGCCATGGGATGGAACATCTTCCCCTCCACACCCGTGAGCGCGAAGATGGGCAGGTAGACCACCATGATGATGAGCTGGCCGAACAGCAGCGGGCGGCGCGCTTCCTTCGCGGCGGCGAAGACTTCATGGAAGCGTTCGCTGCGCGTCAGCGACCGTCCTCGCGCCTCCTGTGCATGCGCCAGGCGGCGCACGCAGTTCTCCACGATGACCACGGCGCCGTCGATGATGATGCCGAAGTCCAGCGCCCCCAGGCTCATGAGGTTGGCGCTGACCTTGTAGTGCACCATGCCCGTGAAGGTGAACAGCATGGACAGCGGGATGATCAGCGCCGTGATCAGCGCCGCGCGCAGATTGCCCAGGAACAGGAAGAGGATGACCACCACCAGGGCCGCGCCCTCCACCAGGTTCTTCTTGACCGTGGCGATGGCCTTGTCCACCAGGTTGGTGCGGTCGTAGACGGTGATGGCCTTGACGCCAGGGGGCAGGCCCCGGTTGATCTCGGCCATGCGCTGGTCCACGGCGCGCGAGACGGTGCGGCTGTTCTCGCCGATCAGCATGAACACCGTGCCCAGCACCACCTCGCGGCCGTTGTCGGTGGCTGCGCCCGTGCGCAGCTCCTGGCCCAGCCCCACCTCGGCCAGGTCGCGGATGCGGATGGGCTGGCCCTGGGCCGAGCCCACGATGACCTCGCGGATGTCGGCGATGCCGCCGACCTGGCCCGGCGCGCGGATCAGGTACTGCTCGCCCTGGCGCTCGATATAGCCCGCACCCACGTTGCTGTTGTTGCGCTGCAGGGCGGTGACGATGTCGGCCAGCGTGAAGCCGTAGGCCGCCAGCTTCTCGGGCGCGGGCGCCACCAGGTACTCCTTGGCGTAGCCGCCGATGGAGTTGATCTCGGTGACGCCGGGCACGTTGCGCAGCTGCGGCTTGATGACCCAGTCCTGGATCTCGCGCAGGTCCATGGGCGTGTAGGGCGTGCCGTCGGGCTTTTTCGCATCGTCCTCGGCCTCCACGGTCCACAGGTAGATCTCGCCCAGGCCCGTGGAAATGGGGCCCAGCGTGGGCGTGATGCCGGCAGGCAGGCTGTCGCGCGCCTGCTGTATGCGCTCGCCCACCAGCTGCCGCGCGAAGTAGATGTCCGTGCCGTCCTTGAACACCACGGTGACCTGGGACAGGCCGTAGCGCGACAGCGAGCGCGTCTGCTCCAGGTGGGGCAGGCCGGCCATCACCGTCTCTATGGGATAGGTGACGCGCTGCTCGGTCTCCAGCGGCGAGTAGCCGCTGGCCTGGGTGTTGATCTGCACCTGGACATTGGTGATGTCGGGCACGGCGTCGATGGGCAGGCGCTGGTAGTTGTAGATGCCCAGGCCCGCCATGGCCAGCACGGCCAGCAGGACCAGCCAGCGCTGCTCTATGGCGAATCGGATGATGCGTTCAAACATGGACTCTCCGATCAGTGGCTGTGTTCGGCGCTGGCCTTGCCCAGCTCGGCCTTGAGCATGAAGCTGCCCTCGGCCACGTAGGATTGGCCGGGCTTGAGGCCTTCGAGCACCTCGGTGGCCTTGCCATCGCTGCGGCCCACGCGCACGGGCTGGGCGCGGAAACCGCCCTGCACGGGCACGAAGACCACGGTCTGCTGCTCCATCTTCTGCAGTGCCTGCGTGGCCACGGCCAGCGGCGCCTGCCTGGACGATGCCGTCAGCTCCACATTCACGAACAGGCCCGGGCGCCACACGCCGTCGGGGTTGGGCAGGGTGATGCGCGCGGGGGCCGTGCGCGTGTCCTGGCCGATCAGGGCGCCCACATAGGCCACCTCGCCCGTGGCCGAGGAGTCGAAGGCCGTGGCGCGCACCGTGGCCTTCTCGCCCACGCGCACGGCGGGCAGGTCGGGCGCGGCCACGCGCATCTCGGCCCAGACGCTGCGCAGGTCGGAGATGGTGAAGACCTGGGTGGTGTCCTGCACGGCCTCGCCCACGGACAGGTGCTTTTCCACGATCACGCCGTCAAACGGCGCGCGCAGCTCGAAGCGGTTGAGCCCGCCCGCACCACCGCCGGCACCGGCGCCCGTGGCGGCCAGCTTCTGCTGGGCGTTGGAGACGGCGATCTCGGCCTCGCGCAGCGCCTGGCGCGCCTGCAGGTAGTCCTGCTCGGCCGAGACCTTTTCCTCCCACAGCTGCTTTTCACGCGCATAGGTGGTGCGGGCCAGCTCCAGGCGCTTGCTGGCGGCCAGCAGTTCGCTGCGCTGCTCGGAGACGGCGGCGCTGCTGAGCACGGCCAGCAGCTGGCCCTTCTTCACGTTCTGGCCCAGGTTGGCGGGAACGCTCTCGGCAATGCCGGCCACGCGCGGCACGACGTGGGCCGTGCGGTCTTCGTTGAAGCGGATCTCCCCGGGCAGCTGCAGCACGGAGCGCACGGTGGCCGGGCCGGCCTCGGCCAGGCGCACGCCGGCCGCCTGCATGCGCTGGGCGTCCATGGCGATCAGGCCTTCGTCGTCGCCATGGCCGGCTTCGGCGGTGGCTGCGGGTTTGGCGGCGGGCTTGGCCTCGGCTTTTTCCGCCTTGGAATCTTCATGGTGCTCATCGTCGGCATGGCCTTCGTCGTGCTTGTGGCCATCGGCTGCGGCTGCGGCTGCAGCGCCGTGGTGCTCGCCATCGGCATGGCCTGCGGCCTCGCTGTGGCCGTGGCCATGGCTGTCGGCCTTGGCGGCACCCGGCGGGCCGCTGCGCAGGATCAGCGTGGCGGCCAGCGCACCCACGGCCAGGATGACGGCAATGGCCACGAGGGTGCGGCGCGGTCCGAGGGGGGAGGAGGAGGGCTTGGTGTTCATGGTCTGGATGCAATCAGGTTGCTATCGGGGTCAGAGGCCGGCTTCTGTGCCGAGCAGGCGGTCGATGTCGGCGGCGGCGCGGTGCGTGGCCAGCAGCTGGTCCAGGTACTGGCTGCGCGCTTCGGACCAGGTGCGCTGCGCGTCCAGCACGTCCAGGTAGCCGAACTTGCCCAGCGCAAACCCGCGCGAGGCCAGCTCGTAGGCCGTGCGCGCCGTGGGCAGCACCTCCTCGGCCAGCTGGCGCGCCTGCTCGCGGCTGGACTGCAGCAGCTCGCGCGCCTCGAACAGCTGGGCCTGCAGCTGAACGCGCGTGGCCAGCAACTGCTCCTCGGCCTGGTCGGCCAGGCGCAGGGCCTGCAGCTGATTGCCCCGGTTGCTGTCGAGCACGGGCAGGGGCACGGAGACGCCGACCACGAGCTGGTTGCGCCCGACCTCGGTGGCGCGCTTGACGCCCAGGCTGACGGTGGGATCGGGCAGGCGGCGCGCACGCTCCAGGTCGGCCGTGGCGCGGCTTTGCTCCAGCGCCTGGCGCGCACGCAGCACGGCGGGAGCCTGTTCGATGCGCTGCTGCAGGGCTGCCAGTTCCGGCAGCTGGGGCAGCGCGTCCACGGCGCCCTCGGCCTGGCCGAAGGGGCGCACGCTCTCGCCCCACAGCGCCTGCAGCTGGCCGCGCGCCACGCGCAGGGCAGAGCGGGCCCGGGCCTGCTCCAGCAGGGCGCCGGACTCGGCCACGCGGGCCCGGGTCTCCTCCAGCGGCGCCACCTTGCCGGCCGCCACGCGCCGGGCCGCCGCCTCGCGCGCGCTGCTGGCGATCTCCAGCGTCTGCCCGGCCAGGACCACGCGCTGCTGCGCGGCCAGCACGCCGAAAAAGGCCGCGCCCACATCGGCGCGCAGCGCGGCCTCGGTCCCTGCCAGTTCGGCGCGGGCCAGGTCGCGGCCGCGCTCGGCCACGCGCATGCGGGCCTCGCGCTTGCCGCCCACTTCCAGGGTCTGGTTCAGCTGCACGGTCAGCGTGCGGGTGCTGCGGCGCGTGTCCTCCTGCGACCAGGCCAGCTCGGGATTGGGCCGGGCCTGGCTTTGCAGCACGGCCCCCTCCGTGGCGGCCAGCGCCTGGCGGGCCGCGCGCAGGCCGGGATTGCCGTCCAGCGCCAGGGCCCGTGCCTGCTGCAGGTCCAGCGGCGGGCCATCAGGAAGGGATGCGCCTGCAAAGGCGGGTGGCGCCACGGAATCGGCCGGTGGCTCGGCGGCCTGCACGACGCCACAGGCGGCCAGCGCCGCCAGCACCCACGGTGCGAAGGCTGTCCTCGACGGAAAGGACGAAGGAAAAGACATACACGGGCTCCTTGCCCGCAGCGCGGATCAGGCGTGATCGCTTGGTCGATCAGGCCCCACGCCACAGGGCGCGCACGGACGAGGGCCGCTGCGCGCGAAGGGATTTCTGGAAAATGCCGGTCCGGGGCGAAACAGGGCGATGAACGCCGAATGCCCGGCCGGCGGCTGCAGGAGCGTCAGCCCTGCCAGCGGGGCCGGTCGGGGCGCAGCAGCACGGCCGAGGCATGCCGGCGCAGCGGCTCGGCGAATTGCGCGGGCGGCGGGGCCACCGGCGCCGCCTGCCAGTGCTGTGTGGCAGCGGCCACCCAGGCGTGGCACATGGAGCAGTCCACGCTGAGCGAGGACTGCAGGCCCTGGTCGGCCTTTTGCGCAGGCGGGCCGGACTCGGCATCCGTGCCCGTGCCCGCATGGCGCTCGGCGCCCATGCCGTGCAGGCTCACGCCATGGACATGGTGGCCGAAGTGCCGGGTCTCATGCCCGTCGTGGCGGCACAGCGCAGCGGCCGCTATCCAGGTCCACTGGAACAGCAGCGCGATCACGAGGATGGCAAGGGCGGCAAGACGGGGCCGGGTCATGGAAGAGGGCATGGCAGAAGTGCGGGATTGTCGGGCATGGCGTTTGACCCCAATCGCGACTGCCCCATGCCGGCGAGTCTAGGGCGGCGCAGCGACCCGGCGCTGTCGGGCACATGACAAATTTGTCATCTCCGAAAACCCTTGCCTGCCCCGACAATGCTCGGCATGAAAGTCCTGGTCATCGAAGACGAAACCAAGCTGGCCGACTACCTCCGCAAGGGCCTGACCGAGGAGGGGTTCGTGGTCGATGTCGCGCACAACGGCATCGACGGACTGCACCTGGCCACCGAGCTGGCCTACGACCTCATCGTGCTCGACGGCATGCTGCCCGGCATCGACGGCCTGGCCGTGCTGGCGGCGCTGCGCCAGTCGCGCCAGACACCGGTGCTGATGCTGACGGCGCGCGGCCAGGTGGAGGACCGCGTGCGCGGCCTGCAGGGCGGCGCCGACGACTACCTGGTCAAGCCCTTCGCGTTCTCCGAGCTGGTGGCGCGCATGCATGTGCTGCTGCGCCGCGGCGGCGGCACGGCCCAGCCTGCGGCCGAGGCCACCACGCTGCGCATGGCCGACCTGGAGCTGGACCTGATACGCCGCCGCGCCACGCGCGCCGGCCAGCGCCTGGACCTGACGGCCAAGGAATTCAACCTGCTGAGCCTGCTGCTGCGCCGCCAGGGCGAGGTGCTGTCGCGCACCGAGCTGGCCTCCCAGGTCTGGGACATGAATTTCGACAGCGAGACCAATGTGGTCGAGGTGGCCGTGCGCCGCCTGCGCCTGAAGCTGGACCAGCCCTTCGCGCAGCCCCTGCTGCACACGGTGCGCGGCATGGGCTATGTGCTGGAGTCGCGCGCACCGTGAGCGTTGCCCCTGCCGACATTCCCCACCTGGGCCGGCGCCTGTCGCGCTGGCTGGCCCTGCAGACCATGCTGGGCCTGGGCCTGGTGTGCGCGGCCGTCTACGGGGTGGCATCGATGACGCTGGAGCAGCACCAGCACGAGACGCTGGACCTCAAGCAGCAGGCCGTGCTGCACCTGATGACGGAAAGCCGCAGCGCCCACAACGAAGCCGGGCTGGCCCACATGCTGGACGACTTTCTCACGGGCCTGGACGAGATGTCGCTGCGCATCACCGACCTGCAGGGCCGCGTGCTCTACGAGCGCCTGCGCACGCCCAAGAATCCCGGCCGCACGCTGCAGCGCAGCTTCGAGGTCGTGCTGGCCGACTCCGGCCAGCAGGCCCGTGCCCAGCTCACGCTGGACCGGGCCGAAGACGACCGGCAACTGTCCCTGCTGGCCTGGACGCTGGCCCTGGCTGCCGTGGGCGGCGCCCTGCTGGTGTCGCTGACCGGCATCTGGCTGGTGCGCCTGGGCCTGGCGCCGCTGCGACAGCTGACCGAGCAGACGCGCCAGCTGTCGGCCCAGGACCTGCAGCGGCGCCTGGACGACAGCGGGCAGCCGCAGGAGCTGCGGCCGCTGATCGCACAGTTCAACGCCCTGCTGGAGCGGCTGTCCGTGGCCTACCGGCAGATGGAGGCCTTCAACGCCGACGTGGCCCATGAGCTGAACACGCCGCTGACCACGCTGATCAGCAGCTGCGAGCTGGCCCTGCGCAAGCCGCGCAGCGAGGCCGAGCTGCGCGAGGTGCTGGCTTCCAACCTGGAGGACCTGCGGCGCATGGCCGGCATCGTGGCCGACATGCTGTTTCTCTCCCAGGCCGACCGGGGCCAGGGCGCGCGCCTGGCGCCCTGGGCCAGCCTGGCCGCGCTGGCCCACGAGGTCATCGACTTCCACGAGGCCGCGCTGCAGGAGGCCGACCTGCAGGTCGTCGTCCAGGGCGACGCGGCCGCCGAGGTCGATGCGCGGCTGCTGCGCCGGGCGCTGTCCAACCTGCTGGGCAATGCCACACGCTATGCACAGCGCGGCTCCACCATCACCGTGCAGATCGGCGCCCGGCCCTGTACCCACCACGGGGGCGCCGGCGATGTGGCGCTGGCGGTGCTCAACCGGGGCCCGGCCATCGATCCCGTCCACCTGCCGCGCCTGTTCGACCGCTTCTACCGCGCCGACGCCGCGCGCAGCCAGGCCGACCGCAACCATGGCCTGGGCCTGGCCATCGTGGCCGCCATCGCGCGCATGCACGGCGGGCGCTGCTTTGCCGAGTCCGAGGGCGGCTTCACGCGCATCGGCCTGGAACTGCCCGACAGCCCGAGCCCGCCGCGCGATTCCCCGGCCTGAACACAGGCACCGGAGCGGCGGCACAATGGCGCCCCATGACGCAAGACGCCCCCTCCTCCTACGCAACGCTGCTGGCCGAAGGCAATGCCCTGGTGGCCCAGGCGCAGCGGGCCGCCACCCAGGATTTCGCCCAGGCCCGGGCGCTGTGGCAGCAGGCCGGCAAGCATTTCTATCTGGCCCACAAGGCCGACCCGGAACAGGCGGAAGCCGCGTTTCGCCTGGCCCAGGCCTGGATGGCCGAAGCCCATGCGCTGCAAAAGGAAGAATCGCCAGACGCCGTGGTGATGTGGCGCAACGCCGCCGCGCAATGCGAGCTGGCGTTCGACCTGGAGCCCGAAAACGGCCGCCTGGCCATGACGGCCGCCAGCTGCCACATGTTCGGCGGCCAGCATGACGCGGCCAAGGCCTGGCAGCAGATCGGCCAGCATCTGCTGCCGCCGGCGCCCGAAGGCGACGGCGCCTGAAGCCAGGCTACAGCGCGATCAGCTTGAACACGGCCCGCGCCGTGCACACGGCCTGGCCCGCGCTGTCCAGCACATTGCCCTCGCAGAACACGGTGCGCGCGCCTGCGCGCAGCACGCGGGCCTCGATCAGCAGGTCGGTGGTGGCCGAGGCGAGGAAATGCGTGCTCATCTCGATGGTCACCACGCCCAGCCCCAGCGGGTTGGACGAGCGCGCGGCCGCGCTCAGCGTGAAGTCCAGCGCGCTCATCAGCGCACCGCCATGGCCATGCCCCCGGCTGTTGGCCAGGTGCGGGCGCATGGGCAGCCGCGTGCGCGCCAGGCCGGGCGCCAGGCTCACGGGCTCCATGCCGATATGGGACATGAAGGGCACGTCGATGCCGAAGTAGCCGCGCGCCAGCGCGGCGGCCTCCAGGTCCGGGGTGGTGGAGATTCCAACGGCGTTCATCCGATCTCCGCAATCGCCTGGCCTTCGGCCACCGGCTCGCCCACGGCCACGAGCATGCGGCGCACGACGCCTGCCACCTCGCTTTCCACGGGAATCTCCATCTTCATGGACTCCACGATGATGAGGGTGTCGCCCAGGGCGACGGTGCCGCCTTCGGCGGCTTCCACAGCGGCCACGAGGCCGGCGATGGGGCTTGTGATCAGGTTCGGGGTGGTGGTCATGGGTAGGGCTTTCAAAGGGGGGCCAGTACGCGCTGGGCGATGCCGGTGTCGATGCGCAGGTCCAGGAAATCGGCGTGGCCCAGGATGCGTTCGATGAAGGGGATGTTGGTCTTCACGCCCTCGATGCGGGTCTGCGCCAGTGCCTGGCGCAGCCGTGCGATGGCCTGGGCGCGGTCGCTGCCATGGGCCACGAGCTTGGCGACCATGGGGTCGTAGAAGGGCGTGACGCTGCAGCCCTGGGCATAGCCGGTCTCCACGCGCAGGCCTTCGCCCTGGGGCATCTCGAAGCGGTCCAGGCGCCCTGGCGAGGGCAGGAAGCGCACGGGGTCTTCGGCATAGATGCGCGCCTCGATGGCATGGCCGCTGGCCACGGGTTCGGCGGGCAGCACGTCGCCCATGCGCTCGCCGGCGGCCAGGCGGATCTGGGCCTCGACGATGTCGATGCCCGTGATCTCCTCGGTCACCGCATGCTCGACCTGCAGCCGCGTGTTCATCTCCAGGAAGACAAAGCCGTGCTGCGGCGTGTAGAGCATCTCCACGGTGCCGATCACGTCATAGCCCGTGCGCGCCAGCAGGCCGGCCAGCAGTTGCCGCATGTCGGCCAGGGCCTGCGCGGGAATGCCTGCGGGGCGGGCCTCTTCCACCACCTTCTGGTGGCGGCGCTGCACCGAGCAGTCGCGCTCGAACAGCACGCGCACCTCGCCATGGCGGTCGGCCAGCACCTGGAACTCGATGTGGCGCGGCGCCTCGATCAGCTTTTCCAGGTACAGCTCGGCCGTGCCGAAGTACTTGGCGGCAATGCCGCTGGCCTTGGACCAGGCGGCCTCCAGCTGCGGTGCATCGTGCGCGGGCAGCATGCCGATGCCGCCGCCCCCGCCTGCGGGCTTGACCAGCACGGGAAAGCCGATGCGCGCCGCCTCCGCCTGCGCCTCCTGCACGCTGTGCAGCACGGCCGAGCTGGCCGCCTGCGGCATGCCCTGGGCGGCCATGAAGGCCCGCGCCTGGGTCTTGTGGCCCAGCGTGCGTATCCAGTGCGGCGAGGGGCCGATGAAGCACAGGCCCTGGCGCTGCACGGCCTCGGCGAAGTCCGCGTTCTCGGAGAGAAAGCCGTAGCCCGGGTGCACGGCATCGGCGCCGGTCTCGCGCGCCACCTGCAGCAGCCGCGCCTGGTCCAGATAGCTTTGCGCGGCGGGCGCAGGGCCTATGCACACGGCCTGGTCGGCCGCGCGCACATAGGGCAGGCTGGCATCGGCCTCGGAGTACACGGCCACGGATTCAAGGCCCATGCGCCGCAGCGTGCGGATCACGCGCGCGGCCACGGCGCCCCGGTTAGCGACCAGCACGCGGCGGATGGGGTGCGGGGCGCCGCTCATGCCGCCTCCGAGGACGCCGCTGGCGTGGCGGCCACGGCCACCACCGCATCGACGATCACCGGCGCCTGCGCGCCGCGCGCCACGAGCACGGGATTGGCGTCGACCGACTGCACGCGCCCGCCCTGGGCCAGCATCCAGTCGCCCAGCCGCACCATCATGGCGGCCACGGCATCCAGCTCCACGGCCGGCATGCCGCGCACGGCCGCAAAGGCCGGGGCGATGGACAGGCGCGCAAGGGCATCCAGCGCCTGCCGCGCACTGAAGGGGGCGACAAGGAACTGCACGTCCCTGAGCGCCTCCACCAGCACGCCGCCCTGGCCGACCATGACCACCACGCCGAATTCGGCATCCACATGGGCACCCAGCGCCAGCTCGAAGTCGGCCCTGTGCTGGGCTCCCAGCAGCAGGCCACCATCGGCCGCGCCCAGGCGGGCCAGCGTGGCGGCGAAGTCGCCAAAGGCCTGCAGCGCCTGCTCCGCCTCGCGGATGTTGAGCCGCACCAGGCCATGCTCGGACTTGTGCGAGAGATCGGCGGACACGCCCTTGGCCACCAGGGGCCGTGGCAGGGACTCGATGGCGGCGCGCACCTCGTCCTCGCTCCTGCAGACCAGATGGCGCATCACCGGCAGGCCGGCGCGGGCGAGTTCGGACAGGCTGGAGGGCTCGTCAAGCGTGAGGGAGCGGGAGGCCGCCACCGGCACCGATGCCTCGGCAGACGGCACCTGTGCCTGCCTGCCACCGGCCTGCTCGGCCAGCAGCGCCAGGCCGCGCATGGCGGCGCGTTCGCTCCAGAAGGTGGGCACGCCCTGGTCCTGGAAGGCCTGGGCCACCCAGTCCTGGTTGACGCTGACCGCAATGGGCACGCCGGTATCGCGCGCAAAGCGGCTGGCCTGGCCCGCGAAGTCGGCGAAGTCATAGCCCTCGCCGCCGATCGGGAAGCCCACGTGAACGAGGTCCGCCGCACCGCTGCCCGACAAGGCCCGCAGCGTGTCGCCAAAGGTCTGCGGCCTGCCCAGCAGGGCCGTGGTCATGTCGATGGGATTGCGCGCCGTGACATAGGACGGCAGGGCCTGGGACAGGCCGTCCAGCGTGGCGGCATCGAACGGCTCCAGGGCCAGGCCGTATTCCTCGGCCGCGTCGGCCGACAGCACGCAGGTGGCGCCCGAATTGCTGATGCTGACCACGCGGCGACCGCGCGGCGCAGGCTGGGACAGGAACAGCGGCGCGTAGTCGATCAGCTCGCGGAAGTCGGCCAGGCGCGGTATGCCGTGCTGGCGCAGGAAGGCATCGGCCAGCGCGTCCTCGGCCGCCAGCGCGCCCGTGTGCGAGCTGGCCGTGGCCTGGCCTGCGCGCGTGCGGCCGGCCTTCACGGCCAGGATGGTGACGCCGCGCGCATGCGCCAGGCGCGCGGCCTCGGCCAGCCAGGCGCTTTGCCTGAGCGTCTCGATGTAGAGCACGACCAGGCGGATGCCTTCATCCGCGACCACGGCGCGCACGGCCTCGGCGGCGCAGACATCGGCCTCGTTGCCCGTGGACAGCATGTAGCGCACGCCGATGCCCGCGCGGCGCAGGCCGCCGTAGAGAATGGCCGCGCCCGCACCGCTCTGGCTGACGATGGCCACGGGGCCGTCGGCCGGCGCGTTCTCGTTGATCATGGTCGAGAAGTTGAGGATGGCGCCCGTGGCGAAGTTGGCCACGCCCTGGCAATTGGGGCCGAACAGGCGCAGCCCGCCGCCTGGCGCCCGGCGCGCCCGCGCCACCAGGTCGGCCTGCTGCCGGCGACCCTCCTCGCCCAGCTCCGCAAAGCCGGACGAATAGATCACGCCCAGGCGCGCACCCACGGCCACGCAGTCGTCGATGGCGGCGGCCACGTCCTCGCCGGGCAGGCTGATGACCACGGCATCGGGCGCCTCGGGCAGCGCGCGCAGCGAGGGGTAGGCAGCCAGGCCCTGGACCTCGGCGCGCTTGGGATTGACGGGCAGGATGCGGCCTGCGAAACCATGGCGCCGCAGGTAGTCGATGGGCCGGCCACCGGCCTTGATGGGGTTGTCGGAGGCGCCAAGGATGGCGACGGAGCGGGGGTTCAGTGCTTGCAACAGAGACATGCGTACCTCATCAATCCAAAGACAAGGCTTCGCGCTGGATGACTTGGCCCCAGTCGGCCACTTCCTTGGCGATGCGCTGGCCGAACGGCGCGGGCGGCATCATCACGGGCTCGCCCTGGCTGCTGAGCACGGCGCGGATGCGTGCGTCCTGCAGCACGCCCCTGGAGGCCTCGTAGAGCCGGTTGACGATGACCGGCGGCGTGCCCGCGGGCGCCAGCAGGCCGGCCCAGAAGGTGACGTCGAAATCGGCATAGCCGGCCTCGGCCATGGTGGGCACCTCGGGCAGCTGCTGCATGCGCCGGGGCGCGGTGACGGCCAGCGCAACGAGCTTGCCGCTGGCGATGTGGGGCAGCGCGCTCCAGGTGTCGAACTGCGTGTCCAGCTCGCCGCTGAGCACGGCCATCTGGGCCTGCGACGCGCTCTTGTAGGGCACATGCGTGGTCTTCACGCCCGTGCGGTTGCTCCAGGCCGCATAGGCCAGGTGGGCGATGTTGCCGGGGCCGGCCGAGCCGTAGCTGAGCTTGTCGGGATGGCCCTTGGCGAAGACGATCACATCCTTGGCCGAGCGGATCTGGTGCTTCTGCGCCCACTCGGGGTTGACGGTGAGGATGAAGGGCGCATCCAGCACCATGGTGATGGGCGCGAAGTCCTTGGCGCGGTAGGTGATCTTCTTGTAGATCTGGGGGTTGATGGTGATGCTGCTGGAGTTGGTGACCAGCAGGGTGTAGCCGTCGGGCGCGGCGCGCGCCACCTCGCCCACGCCGATGGCGCCGTTGGCGCCGGGCTTGTTCTCCACCACCACGGGCTGGCCCAGCGACTTGCTCAGCGGCTCGGACAGCGCGCGTGCAATGGTGTCGGTGAACGAGCCTGCAGGGAAGCCGACCACGATGCGCACGGGGCGCGTGGGCCACTTGTCCTCCTGGGGGGCCTGGGCCTGGGCCGCCGTCGCGGCGCAGATGGTCAGGCACGGCGCCAGGCACAGGGCCAGGGCGGTGCGGCGCGAGGGCGCGCGCGGTTGTCTGGTTGCCATTGCTTTGTCTCCTTGGGTTTTTTATGCGTTCAGGGCCGCAGGCCGAACTGCGGCGCTCCGGCCTCGCGCAGCGGCGCGGCCAGTTCCACGAATTCGCTGAGCAGGGCGCGCGTGTCGCGCGGATCGATCACCTCGTCGATGCCGAAGGCCTCGGCCGTGCGGAAGGGCGAGGTCAGGCTGCGCACGCGCTGCTCGATCTCGGCGCGCTTTTGCACGGGGTCGTCGGCGCCTTCGATCTCGGCCTTGTAGGCCACCTCCAGCCCGCCCTCGATGGGCAGCGAGCCCCAGTTGGCCGAGGGCCAGGCATAGCGGAAGTTGAAGCGGCCCATGTGCTGGTGGCCCGCCGCCGCCACGCCGTAGGCGCGGCGGATGAGGATGCTGCACCAGGGCACGGTGGCCTGGTAGACGGCGGCCAGGGCGCGCACGCCGTAGCGCATGACGCCGGCCTTCTCGGCCTCCACGCCGATCTGGAAGCCCGCGATGTCCACCATGTTGACCACGGGCAGGTGGAAGGTCTGGGCCATGTCCACGAAGCGCGTGAACTTCTCGGCGGAGGGGCCGTCCCAGCCGCCGCCGTAGAAGTACGGGTCGCTGGCCACCACGGCCACGGGCCAGCCGTCGATGCGCGCCAGCCCCGTGACGATGGCCCGGCCCCAGTGGCGGCCCGTCTCCAGGAAGGAGCCCTCATCGACCAGGCATTCGACGATGGGCCGGATCTTGTAGACCTTGCGGCCATCACGCGGAATGGCCGACAGCAGCCATTCGTCGCGCCGCCGCGGATCGTCCTGCGGCGCGGTGCGCGCAGGCAGCTCGTACACCGAAGATGGCAGGTAGGACAGGAAGCGGCGCACGCGCTCGAAGGCCTCCTGCTCGGTGGCCACCTCGTCATCGACCACGCCGTTGCGCGTGTGCACCTGGCTGCCGCCCAGCTCGTTCTTGGTCACGTTCTGGCCGATGCGCGCCACCACGGGCGGGCCGGCATTGAACAGCTGGGCGGTCTCCTTGACCATCACCGAGTAATGGCTGGAGGCCACGCGCGCTGCGCCCATGCCGGCCACCGAGCCCAGGGCCAGCGAGACCACGGGCACGGTGGACAGGTTCTGCACCACCTGGCTCCAGACCTTCATGGTGGGCACGCTGGTGTAGCCCTTGGTCTCGATGTTGCGCACCGAGCCGCCGCCGCCCGTGCCGTCCACCAGGCGCACCATGGGCAGGCGCAGGTCGTGCGCCATCTTCTCGGCAAAGATCAGCTTGTCGCCCACGGCGCCGTCGTTGGCGCCGCCGCGCACCGTGAAATCGTCGCCCACCACGACCACGGGCCGCCCGCCCACGCGTGCTCGCCCCATGATGAGGTTGGAGGGCGTGAAGTCCGTCAGCCGGCCCAGGCCGTCGTACTGGCCCGAGCCGGTGAGCGAGCCCACCTCCACGAAGGACTGCGCGTCCGTGCAGGCATCGATGCGCTCGCGCACCGTGAGCTTGCCGGCAGCCTTGTGCCGCGCCACCTTGTCCTCTCCGCCCAGTTTGGCCGCCAGTGCGCGGCGGTATGCGATCTCGTCCACTTCGGGTTGCCAGCTCATGTCGTCGTGTCTCCTTTTGCCTGTGGAGATGCACAAGGCGTGCCAGAACGCAGTGCGTTGAATTCAAAGGATTTTTTCCACAGTCGATCTCCGTGTGTCCACATCAAGGACAACCTCGAAGACACGGGTCGGGCACTGTCTTCAATGGAGACACCACGGGGACAGACCCGTGGCCTGCGCGCCGCTAGAGTGCGTTCAATCCCAGCCACTGCCCGCCATGCCCATGCCCAGCTCCCCCGACCACCGATTCGGCGTTCTCGTCTGGCGGCGCGACTCGCCCGAGCCCGTGGCGCGGCTGGGCCTGGCGCAGGAGCCGCTCCTGCATGCAGCCGTCACCGAGGCCCTGGCCCGCGCGCACGGCGACGGGCACAACCCCATCGGCCATGGCCAGTTGCTGCACGTGGAAACACCGGGCCCGCGCGGCACGGTGGCCCGCCATGTGGCCGTGGTGCTGGCCGATGCCGAGGGCGAGGTCGCCCTGCTGCGCCCGGCCGACGAGGCGGCGGCGCTGTTCGACATGGTGGCCAGCGTGCCCTTCGCCTTCGCCATCCTCAACATGTTCCTGACCAACCCGTACCAGGCGATCACGGTGGCCGACCATGAAGGGCTGATGCGCTACATCAGCCCCGTGCACGAGAAGTTCTTCGGCCTGGCGCCAGGCACGGCCGCAGGCCGGCGCGCGGAGGACGTGATCCCCAACTCGCGCCTGCCCCATGTGGCACGCAGCGGCCGCGCCGAGATCGGCGACCTGCAGCAGCTGGGGCCGGGCGTGAGCCGCATCGTCAACCGCATGCCGGTCTACGAGGGCGGCGCCGTGGTGGGCGCCGTGGGCCAGGTCAGCTTCAGCGGCGTGGAGGCACTCAACCGCATGCAGCAGCGGCTGAACCAGCTGCATGACGAGGTGCAGCACTACAAGCGCGAACTGAGCCAGTTGCGCGGCGGCACGCCCACGGCGCAGATGGTGGGCGCCAGCGCCCCCATGCAAAGGCTGGCACGCGAGATCGACGCCGTGGCGCGGCTGGACGTGCCCGTGCTCATCCTGGGCGAGAGCGGCAGCGGCAAGGAGCTGGTGGCCCAGGCCCTGCATGCGCGCGGGCGCGATGCCGACGCGCCCCTGGTCAGCCTCAACCTCGCGGCCCTGCCGGCCACGCTGATCGAGTCCGAGCTGTTCGGCTACGAGGCCGGCGCCTTCACGGGCGGGCGCAGGCAGGGCCAGCCCGGCAAGCTGGAGCAGGCCGAGGGCGGCACGCTCTTCCTCGACGAAGTGGCCGACATTCCCATGGAGATCCAGGTCAAGCTGCTGCGCGTGCTGGAGGACCGCCAGGTGCAGCGCCTGGGCGCGCACAGCGGCCGGCAGGTGAACTTCCGCATCGTGGCCGCCACGCACCGCGACCTGCGCGCCCTCATCGACAGCGGCCGCTTCCGGCTGGACCTGTTCTACCGTCTCAGCGGCGTGGTGCTGCATGTGCCCGCCCTGCGCCAGCGCCTGGAGGACATCCCGGCCCTGGTGCAGCGCTTTGCCCAGTCGTTCTGCGAGCGCAACGGCATTGCGCTGCCGCGCATCGCGCCCGGCGTCATGCCTTACCTGGCCCGCCAGGCCTGGCCCGGCAATGTGCGCCAGCTGCGACAGCGCGTGGAAGAGGCCCTGGTGTTCTGCGACGGCCACCTGCTGGGCGTGGACAACTTCGCGCGCCACGAGGACCCGCTGGCCGGCGCACGGCCTTTGCCCGTTGCCGAGCCCGACATGCCCTCCACCGGCGCCGTGGCCCCGCTCAAGGACCAGGAGCGCAACGCCATCCTCGACGCCATTGCACGCTGCGGCGGCAACAAGAAGCTGGCCGCGCAGGAGCTGGGCATCTCGCGCTCCTATCTGTACAAGGTGCTGGGCGCGGCAAACCAGGGCTGATCCCTGCGGGCCCAGGGCCTGCAGGGGAATGAAGCAGCGGGCCGGCTGTGCCGTTGCCATACTAGGCGCCCCACATCCGCCCCACATCCGCGTACCCGCCTCGTACCCGCCGCCATCGGCCTCCTGAATGCAAGACACCCGAGACGCGCTCGAACAGCGCCAGATCCCCATCTACTTCGCCGCCGTGGCCCTGGCCGCAGTTGCCGCCTGGGCGCTGCCCGGCACAGGCGTGCTGGAGCGCGCCATCAACCCCGCGCTGGCACTGATGCTCTATGTGACCTTCTTGCAGGTGCCCTTGGCCGAGCTGCGGCGCGCCTTCGGCCAGGTGCGCTTCCTGGCGGCGCTGATGACGGCCAACTTCATCGTGGTGCCGCTGCTGGTCTGGGCCCTGCTGCAGTTCCTGCCCGCCGACCCCCTGCTGCGCCTGGGCGCGCTGCTGGTGCTGCTGGCGCCCTGCATCGACTACGTGGTCACCTTCTCCCATCTGGGACGCGCCGATGCGCGCCTGTTGCTGGCAGCCACGCCGGCCCTGCTGATCGCGCAGATGCTGGCCCTGCCCGGCTACCTGGGCCTGTTCCTGGGAGACGATGCGGCGCGGCTGGTGCAGGCGGGGCCTTTCCTGCATGCGTTCGTGTGGCTGATCGCCGTGCCGCTGGCCCTGGCCGCTGCCACCCAGCTGTGGGCGGCCCGCAGCCGGCGCGGCGCCAGCGCCTCGGCATGGCTGGGCCTGCTGCCCGTGCCGGCCACCGCGCTGGTGCTGTTCGTGGTGATCGCCTCCGTGCTGCCCCAGCTGGGCCCGGCCACGCACGCGGCCTGGAGCATGGTGCCCGTCTATGCCGCCTTTGCGGTGGCAGCGCCCGCGCTGGGCTGGCTGGTGGCGCGTGCCTTCCGGCTTCCAGCGCCCGCAGGCCGAGCGGTCGCGTTCAGCGCGGGCACGCGCAATTCGCTGGTCGTGCTGCCGCTGGCCCTGGCCGTGCCTGGCGCCATTCCCGTGCTGCCGGCCGTCATCGTCACGCAGACGCTGGTGGAGCTGCTGGCCGAGCTGGCCTATGTGCGCGTGATTGCGCTGTGGGGCCGGGACCGGGAGCCGGCCCTGGCCCGCGGTCAACGCGATGACGCCGCGCCATAGGCCTGGCGCAGCTGCGCCATGTTGTCCAGCAGCGCCGTCGGCCCGGCGCTGCCCATCAGGTACCAGCCCTTGGGATCGAGGAAGACGACCTGCCCCTTGCGGCCGGCCGCCGTGGCGTGGATCCGCGCGTTGTCGAACACCTTGCGCGAAGCCATGATCTCGCCGCCGCCTGCCGCCTGGCCCGTGGCCGTGTTGCGGTCGATGACGTAGATCCACTCGGGGTCCAGCCGCGCCACATCATCGAAGCCGTAGGCGGTGCCGCGGGCTGGCAGTTGCGCGGCCGATAGCGCCGAGCGCGCGCCGAACACATCGAACAGAAAGCCGAAGCGCGATCCCGGCGCCTGCGGCAGGAGCTTGTCGTTCACGGCCATCAGCAGCAGGCCCGGCGCGGCCTGCGAGGCCTGGGCACGCAGGCCCTGCAGCTCGGCCTGGATGCGCTGCACCAGCGCACGGCCCTGCGCCTGGCGGCCGAACAGCAGCGCCAGTGTGGCGATGTTGCGTTCGATATCGGCCAGCATGTGCTTGCCGCTGACGCTCAGGTCCAGCGTGGGCGCGATGCGTCCCAGCACCTCGGCCTTGCCGGCCGAGCGCCCGCCCACGATGATCAGGTCGGGCGCCAGCCGGCTCAGCGCCTCGTAGTCGGGCTCGAACAGCCCGCCCGCCGCAGGCCGCTGCGCGAAGCTGTCCAGGTACCGGGGCAGCTGCGCCCGGGGCACGCCTGCGACCGCCGACGCGGGCACGCCCAGCGCATGCAGTGCATCCAGCGCCCCCAGGTCATAAACCACCGCGCGCCGGGGTGCGCCGGGCAGGCTGGCCACTCCCCCGGCATGCCGCACGGACAGCGGGGCCGCCGCCGCAGTCCCCAGGAACAAGGCCGGCAGGGCCAGCGCCGCCGCGCGGCGCGTGATATCGAAGGTCATGGCAAAGAATCCCAGGAAAAAATGAAAGGAGTTCCGGCCTCCGGAGGCGGGTGCCGCGCCGGGAAGCGGCGCGGCCCGATCCGCAGGCCACGGGCAGCGGCCGCCCTTGCGGCCGGGATGCCTAGAACTTCACGTTCATGCCGATCCAGTAGCGCCGGCCGTCCTGCACCGTGGCGTAGTCCTCGTAGTACACGTCCTTGTCGAACAGGTTGTAGATGCCTGCGTAGAAGGTCACGTCCTTGCTGTAGTTGTAGGAGCCGCCCATGTCGAACATGGCATAGCTGCCGGCCACCCAGGTGCGCGCCGAACGGCCGCCCGTGGGCTGGCTTTCCTTGCCCCGGTAGGACAGCTTGGCCCAGCCCGCCCATTGCTGCGAAGGCTTCCAGTTCAGCGCCAGGTTGAGCATGTGGCGCGGCAGCTGGCTCAGCGGCTGCCCCGCGAACTCGCCGCTCTTTTGCTCGGACTTGGTGAAGGTGTAGCTGCTGCTCAGGTCCAGCGTGCGCGCCAGCGGGGCCTTGAACGTGGCTTCGACGCCGCGCGTGATGGCCTTGTCGATATTGACGTTGGTGGTGGGCGTGTTGCCCGAGGAATTGGCCGGTCCGCACTCCGGGCAGGCGATGCGCGTGATCTTGTCGTTGAACTCGTTGTCGAACACCGTCAGGCCTGCCGACAGGCCGGCGCCGTTGTTGTAGAGCAAGCCCAGTTCCTTGCTCAGCGAGGTTTCGGGCTTCAGGTCGGGGTTGCCGTAGATGTTGCCGCCGCGGCTGGACTGGCCCCAGTCGCCCAGGGTCTGGCGCAGCGAGGGCGCGCGAAAGCCGGTGGACACGCCGCCCTTGACGGTCCATTGCGCGTCGAGGTTCCACACGCCGTACAGGCGCGGGCTCCATTGCGATCCGCCCTTGCTGTCGTGGTCGTAGCGCAGGCCGCCGGTCAGGGCGAAGTTCTCGCGCAGGCGCCACTCGTCCTCGGCGAACCAGGCGTACTGCGTGCGATCGGCCGTGGTGCGCGCCGAGCCCGGCAGCGTATTGGTCGTCGTGTCGCGCAGGTCCTGCTGGTTGTAGTACACGCCCGTGGTCAGCAGGTGCTGGCGGCCCAGCGGCGCCACCCAGCTGCTGTTGAACACCGTGTTCCTGATGGTCATGTCGCGCGACAGGTTGCGCGTTTCCTCGCGCTGCAGATAGGTGTCGGAGGAAGCCCAGCCCCAGCGGCCCTTGTGCTGCAGCGAGTAGTTCTCGCGCTCGAACTTGCGGTCGCTGGGCGCATCGGTGGGCAGCAGGGTCATGCCAGGCGACGAAACGAAGTGCTGGCGCGAAGTGCCGATCTCGGCGATCAGGTCGTGGTCCTTGCTGGGGGTCAGCGCCAGGCGCAGGTTCAGCGAACGGTTGTCGCTCTTGTTGTAGCCCTGGTAGATGCGGTCCTGGTCGCGCTTGCTGTAGTTGCCGTACAGGCTCAGGCCCAGCAGGTCGGTCTTGATCGGGCCTGACAGGTAGAAGTTGGTCTGGTAGGCATCGCCCGAGGTGGAGCGCTCCTGCAGCGTGGCGTCGGCGCGCACCGAGCCATGCCAGTTCTTCGCCACCTTGCGCGTGATGACGTTGATCACGCCGCCCATGGCGTCCGAGCCGTACAGCGAGGACATGGGGCCGCGCACCACCTCGATGCGCTCGATGGCCTCCAGCGGCGGAATCCAGCTCTGGTCCGTGCCCGTGCTGCCGTTGGTCTGGGTCTCGCGCGTGCTCATGCGCTTGCCGTCCACCAGGATCAGGGTGTAGTTGGCGCCCATGCCGCGCAACGAGATGTCGTTGGAGTTGTTGTCCGAGGGCGTGAGGATCACGCCGGGCACATCGCGCAGGGCATCGTGCAGGTTGCGGTAGGCGCCCTGCTCCAGTTCCTGGCGCGTGATCACCGAGATCGAGGCCGGCGCCTGGCTGATCTCCTGCTCGAAGCCGCTGGCCGTCACGACCAGGGTTTCCAGCGCGGCCCCGCCTGCTGCCTGGGCCAGCGCGCTGCCCGAGGCCAGCAGGCCCAGGCAGGCGCCCAGCGCGGTGCGGCGCAGGGGAGCGACGGTGGAGGGAAACGAAGCACGCAAGGAGGTGCAAAGGGCGGACAGGGCAAAGCCACGGCCCGCCGCGGGGGCTGTGCAGTTGTGCATGGGAAAGCTCGCAAGAAGAATCACGGACGGTCGAACGACCGGGGTGCGCATCCGCTCTGTTGTTTTTGATGAGTGCGAATCGTTCTTATTTTATTTTCCCGCCGACAACGGCCTGGCCGACGGCAGCGCAGCTGCTGTTTTTCTTTACAAGCGCACCGATCTGTGAGCAATTCATTCAGGATGCTGAATGTTGCCTTTTTCATCAATGACATGCAGGGCCGCCAGTGCCCGGGCGCGTGCAGCGCCCGGCCCGATTCACGGCGTTCCGGCGAACACGGCGGCTTTGTAAAGTTGGCCCGATGTGGCCCGCAGGCAACATCCTGATACGAAGATCAGGACCACAGCCGCCCCGCATTGGAGACCAGGAACAGCAGCAGCCCCACGGCACCGCCGACCACGGTGCCATTGATGCGGATGTACTGCAGGTCCTTGCCGATGTGCAGCTCGATCAGCTCGGACAGTTCGCGCGCATCCCAGCGCCGCACGGTGTCGGCGATGTGCTGGGCCAGGAACTGCGAGACATCGGGCGCCAGCGCCTGGGCCCAGCGCTTGAGGCGTTCGTTCATGGAGTGGCGCAGCGCCTCGTCATGCGCCAGCGACTGGCCCAGCCAGCGGCCCATGGCCGCGGTCTTGCGCGCCACCTGCGAATGCTCGTTGGCCAGGTCGGCCTGCAGCCTGGCGCGCAGGCCCAGCCACAGCGAACGCAGGTAGCCGGCCAGCTTCTCGTCGTGCAGCAGGTAGTCGCGCAGGCGCTCGGCGCGATCGGCCATGGACGGGTCGGACTGCAGCCGGTCAATCAGCCGCTGCACGGAGGCATCGAACGCCTTGCGCATGTGGTGCCCGGGATCGTTGGCGATGTCCTGCAGCAGGCTGTCCAGCGCCCCGGCGATGGCCGTGGCACCCTTGTCGCCGAGCCAGTCCGTGGGCAGCATCTTCTCCTTGAGCGGATGCTCGCGCTTGAGCCACAGCACGATGGTCCGGGCGATCAGCACATGGGTCTCGGATTCGCGCAGCACGCCGCTGACGCGCGCCAGCACATCGTCGAGCACGGCCTGGTGGCGCCCGTCCTGGGTCAGGCCCGACAGCAGGTCCGCCGCCGCGCGCGGCAGGTCCAGATGCTCCAGCAAGGCCTTGAACGAGTGCGAGAGAAAGCGCTCCACCTGCCGGTCCTGCACCATCTCCAGCGCCGCCAGCGCAAGCCGCGCCACCTGCCGCCCCAGCAGCGTGCTGTTGGCCGGTGAGGTCAGCCAGCCCGCCAGCACGCGCGCGGGATCATGGCGCTCGATCAGCGCCACCAGCGAAGGCCCGTCCAGGAACTTGTCGCGCACGAAATTCGCCAGGTTCAGCCCGATGCGGTCCTTGTTGCGCGGAATGATGGCCGTGTGGCGCCCGACCACGGGCAGCGGAATGTGCCGGAACAGGGCAGACACCGCAAACCAGTCGGCCAGCGCGCCGACCAGCGAGGCCTCGGTCACGGCCTTGATGCAGGCCAGCCACAGCGGCACCTGCTGCCAGTGCGCTGCCGCCACCGACGAGGCCACGAAGCCCAGCGCCATGAGCAGCAGCAACGCCAGCGGCAGGCGCTTGGCCGACTTCAGTGTTTGACGTTGCTCTGGCGACAGCATGGAGCGCAGCATACGACGCCCGCCGGGCCCCGCGTGGCGATGCCTGCCGCCAATGCCTGTCAGCCAGCGCCTGACCCCGGATTGCGCGGACAATACCGGCTTTCTTCAGAACCCTCTTGCGAGAACAAGACCATGACCGACGCCAACGCATCCGCCGAGCGCCCCGCCCTGCCCGACCACCTGTCCATCGACCCGCGCAGCCCGCACCACGTGGCGGCCGTGTTCGAGCACGACATCGGCATCCGCTTCAACGGCAAGGAGCGGTTCGACGTGGAGGAGTATTGCGTGAGCGAGGGATGGATCAAGGTGCCCGCGGGCAAGACGGTGGATCGCAAGGGCAGGCCCTTGCTGATCAAGCTCAAGGGCACCGTGCAAGCCTTCTACCGCTGAGCCTTCGGACCTTGTCGCGCCTCTTGCCACAGAGGTGCTACAAGGGGCGCGACAAGGGCGCGACAAAGGCATGCCAGGGGTGCGGCAGAGCCAGGAACCACCCAGGGCAGGCTCCGGCAAAGCCTACTGGAGCGCCTCGGCCGGCCCAAAAAACTCATACCGCACCTGCTCCTGCGGCACCCCCAGGGCCTTCAACGATTCCTTCACCGACCGCATGAACGGCCGAGGCCCCAGGAAATAGACATCGGCATCCACGGCGGGCAGCCATTCACCCAGCTGGCGGGCGGTCAGCAGGCCCTGCGCATCGACCCCATCGCCCTCCTCCGCCCGGTCATAGCAGTAGTAACGGGTGAGCTGCGGATGCACGGCAGCCAGCGCATCCACATGCTCGCGGAAGGCATGCACCCCGCGCTCGCGTGCGCAGTGGATGAAGACCACGGGCCGCCGGGTCGGCAAGGCCGCGTCCAGCATGGGCAGGGTCGGCGTGATGCCCACGCCGCCGCTGATCAGCACCAGCGGGCGCTCGCCGGGCTGCAGCGTGAAGTGGCCTGCGGGCGGGAACAGCTGCAGCGTGTCGCCGACCCGGACCCGGTCGTGCAGGAAGTTGGAGACCTTGCCACCCGCCTCGCGCTTGACGCTGATGCGCAGGCTGCGCCCGTCTGCGGGTGCGGACAGGGAGTAGTTGCGCCGCTGCTCCTGGCCGTCCACCACCAGGCGCAGGCCGATGTACTGGCCGGGCTGGTGGGCGATCACGGGGCCGCCGTCGGCGGGCACCAGGTAGAAGGACGTGATCTCGGCGCTTTCCTGCACCTTGTCCTCGACCACGAAGGCGCGCTCGCCGCGCCAGCCGCCTTCGGCCGCCGCCGTGCGGTCATAGGCCTGGCGCTCGGCGCCGATCAGGATGTCGGCCAGCTGCTGGTAGGCGGCGCCCCAGGCGGCTATGACCTCGTCGGTGGCGATCTCGGCGCCCAGCACTTCGCGGATGGCGCGCAGCAGGCAGGTGCCGACGATGGGGTAGTGCTCGGGCTGCACCTGCAGCGCAACGTGCTTGTTGATGATCTGCGCGGGCAGGTCGCCCAGGGCGTCCAGCCGGTCGATGTGCCTGGCGTACATGAGCACGCTGTAGGCCAGGGCACGCGGCTGGGCGCCGCTTTGCTGGTGGGCCATGTTGAACAGGGCGCGCACCTCGGGGTACTCGCCCAGCATGGTTTGGTAGAAATGCGTGATCAGCGCTTCGCCGCCGGTTTCAAGCAGCGGAACGGTGGATTGGACGATGGCACGTTGGCGGTCGGTCAGCACGGGAAACTCCTTGGGTACGGGGACGGACATGCCCGGTGCGATGCCGGACATGCCTTGGCAAAGGCAAGGCCCGTGCCAGTCCCGCGACCCTTGAAGAACAAGGGCTTGGCGTTTCATGCGTCAATATGACTCTCGTCAAATCGAGTCCTTTTGACAGCAATCGCAGTCTTTATGACCACATCCACCGCCCTGCACGCCCTCACCCCCCTGGTGGCCGACCTGGCCCAGGACCTGCCCGAGCGCGAGCGCTTTCGCCGCCTGCTGGCAGCCCTGCGCGCCGTGCTGCCGGCCGATGCCGCCGCCCTGCTGCGCCTGGAAGGCGAGTGGCTGCGGCCCGTGGCCATCGACGGCCTGGTGCCCGATGCGCTGGGCCGGCGCTTTCGCATTGCCGAGCACCCGCGCTTCGCCCAGCTGCTGGCCGCGGGCCAGGCCATGCGCTTTGCGCCAGACAGCCCGCTGCCCGATCCCTATGACGGCCTGGTGGCCCAGGGCCACGGGCCGCTGGAGGTGCACGACTGCATGGGCTGCGTGCTGCAGACCGGCGGCCTGCCCTGGGGCCTGCTCACGCTGGACGCGCTGGACCCGGGGCGCTTTGCCGACCCGGCCGCGCTGGCGGCGCTGCAGGCCTTCAGCAACCTGGCGGCGGCCACCGTGACCACGGCCGAGCGGCTGCGCCGGTTGGCGCGCAGTGCGCGCGCCCTGCCCGCACCCGGCGCCGCCCCGGGGGGCGATTCATCACGTCCGCTGATCGGCCAGAGCCCGGCCATGCGCGCGCTGCAAAAGGACATCGCCCTGGTCGCGGCCAGCGACCTCAACGTGCTGATCACGGGCGAGACCGGCACGGGCAAGGAACTGGTGGCCCAGGCCGTGCATGCCCAGTCGGCGCGCGCGGGCCGGGCGCTGGTCAGCATCAACTGCGCGGCCCTGCCCGACAACCTGGTCGAAAGCGAGCTGTTCGGCCATGTGCGCGGCGCCTTCACGGGCGCGCTGTCCGAGCGCAGCGGCAAGTTCGAGCAGGCCGACCAGGGCACGCTGTTCCTGGACGAAGTGGGCGAGCTGTCCCTGCCCGTGCAGGCCAAGCTGCTGCGCGTGCTGCAAAGCGGACAGCTGCAGCGCCTGGGTTCGGACCGCGAGCACCATGTGGACGTGCGCGTGATCGCCGCCACCAACCGCGACCTGGCCGCCGAGGTGGCAGCAGGCCGCATGCGCGCCGATTTCTTCCACCGCCTGAGCGTCTACCCGCTGCGCGTGCCCGCGCTGCGCGAGCGCGACAGCGACGTGCTGATGCTGGCCGGCTTCTTCCTCGAGGAAAACCGTTCCCGCCTGGGCCTGGGCGGACTGCGCCTGCACCCCGCTGCGCAATCGGCCTTGCTCGCCCAGGACTGGCCCGGCAATGTCCGGGAACTGGAGCACCTTATCAGCCGCGGCGTGCTGCGGGCGCTCAGCCGTGCGCCCTCCGGCACTCCGGCCGGTGGCCGGGCACGCATGGTCACGCTGGGGCAGGCCGATCTCCGGGATGACGCGCAGCCCCCGGCGACGGCCACCCCGACCCTGCCCGTCCCACAGGTCGCATCGCCCGGCGCCAGCTCCCAAGGCCTGCGCAATGCCGTGGAGAGCTACGAACGCCAG
This sequence comes from Delftia sp. 11MD, assembly GCF_050907895.1. NCBI lineage: Bacteria > Pseudomonadati > Pseudomonadota > Betaproteobacteria > Burkholderiales > Comamonadaceae > Delftia > Delftia sp. 11MD. Next base: position 6,068,698 of record NZ_CP194333.1, read on the forward strand.
CTGATCAAGGCCAGCCTGCAGCGCCACCACGGCAGCTGGGCCGCCGCCGCACGCGAGCTGCAGATGGACCGCGCCAACCTGCAGCGGCTGGCGCGGCGACTGGGACTGGTCAGGCAGGACGCCTGAGCGACATCAGCCACCCATACCCGCTCACCAGCAGCACCCCCGCCAGCACCATCAGTGCCCCGGCCAGGAAGTTGGGCTCGATGGGCTCGCTCAGCAGCCAGGCCCCGAAGACCACGCCGAAGATGGGCGTCATGAAAGAGAACACGCCCAGGCGCGAGGCCAGGTATTGCGTGAGCAGCCAGAACCAGACCAGGAAGCTCACGAAGCAGACCAGCACGGACTGGAAGGCCAGGCCGGCCCAGGCCAGGGGCGTGGGCTCGAAGCGGGTCTGGCCCAGCAGGAAGGCGGCGGGCAGCAGCAGCGCAAAGCCGGCGGCCAGCTGGTAGAGCAGGGTCTGCGCGGCGGGCAGCGATGCCAGCCGCGTGGTGCGGATGGCCACCGTGGTGGCGCCCCAGGCCACGCCGGCGGCCAGCGCCAGCAGGTCGCCCAGCAGCATGGCGGCGCCGGCTGCCTTCGAAGGCTTGCCGCCGCCCAGGAAGGCCAGCGCTATGCCGGCAAAGGCCAGTGCGATGCCCAGCCATTGCAGCGGCGCCAGGCGCTCCGAGGGCAGCTTCCAGTGCAGGCCCAGCGCCGCGAACACGGGAGCGGAATACAGGAAGACCACCACATGGGCGGCCGAGGTGTGGTTGATGCTCTCGCCCACCAGCAGGAATTCCAGCGCAAACAGCGTGCCCACGGCCAGGCCCGGGCGCCAGCTGCCGTCGCCCCACTGCACGCGCATGCCGCGCCAGCGCATGAACAGCCACACCAGCACGGCGCCCGCGCCCGAGCGCAGCGCGATCTGCAGCGTGGGCGCGATGGCATCGGCCGTGGCCTTGAGCAGGATCTGCTGCAGGCTCCAGATCAGGCACAGCATGAGCATCAGCGCGGCGGCGCGCGCGTCCAGCGGTTTGCGTGGGTCCACGACGTCTTCCTTTCAGCGACCGTGAAAAAGCCGGCCCGCAGGCCGGCTTCGCATCAGGCGGGGGATGGCCCGGCCAGCGGGCCGGCCATCACTTGATGCCCAGCAGTTCCACCTCGAAGTTCAGCGTGGCGTTGGGCGGGATCACGCTGCCCGCGCCACGGCTGCCGTAGGCGATGGAGGGCGGGCAGGTCAGCTTGGCCTTGCCGCCGACCTTCATCTTCTGCACGCCTTCGGTCCAGCAGGGAATCACGCCGGTCAGGGGGAACTCGATGGGCTGGCCGCGCGTGATGGAGCTGTCGAAGTCCTTGCCCGTGTCGGGGAAGTAGCCGCGGTAGTGCACGCGCACCGTGTCGCTGGCCTTGGGGCTGGCGCCTGTGCCTTCCTTGAGGCTTTCATAGACCAGGCCGCTGGCCGTGGTGACGGGTTCGGCCGCATGGGCCGCCACGCCGGTCAGTGCGGCGAGCATCAGGCCGCAGGAGGCGGCCAGGGTGGTGAGGGTCTTGTTCATGAGGGCTCTTTCAATGCAATGTTTGCAGCGGGTTCGGTTCACGCCTTGGCGGGGACACCGATGTCGTCCAGCGCTTTGGCGATGTGGCCGACGGTGCGGTCCACGTTATGCCATTTTTCCAGGCCGAACAGGCCGATGCGGAAGGTCTTGAAGTCCGGGCCTTCGTCGCACTGCAGGGGCACGCCCGAGGCGGTCTGCAGGCCGGCTTCCATGAACTTCTTGCCGCTCTGGATGCCGGGGTCGGTGGTGTAGCTGACGACCACGCCAGGGGCCTTCCAGCCTTCGGCCGCCACGCTGGGAAAGCCGCGCGACTCCAGCAGGGCGCGCACCTTGGCGCCCAGGGCGATCTGCTCGTCGCGCACCTTGGCGAAGCCGTAGGCGCGCGTCTCCAGCATCACGTCGCGCAGGCGGACCAGGGCGTCGGTGGGCATGGTGGTGTGGTAGGCGTGCTGGCCTTTTTCGTAGCCCTCGGCGATCTGCATCCACTTCTTGAGGTCGCAGGAGAAGCTGGAGCTTTGCGTGTGCTCGATGGCTTCGCGCGCGCGCTGCGAGAGCATGACCATGGCGCAGCACGGCGAGCTGCTCCAGCCCTTTTGCGGCGCGCTGATCAGCACGTCCACGCCGGTCTTTTCCATGTCCACCCACATGGCGCCCGAGGCCACGCAGTCCAGCACGAAGAGCGCACCCACCTCGTGCGCGGCATCGGCCACGGCGCGCAGGTAGCTGTCGCTGAGGATGATGCCGCTGGCCGTCTCCACATGGGGCGCGAACACGACCTTGGGCTTCTCGGTGCGGATGGCGGCGGCCACGTCCTCGGCCGCGCAAGGCGCCCAGGGGTCCTGGCTGCCCGGGCCCTGGCGGCGGGCCTTGCAGACCACGGCGCCACCGCCCAGGCCGCCTTCCTCGAAGATCTGCGTCCAGCGGTAACTGAACCAGCCGTTGCGCACGATGAGCACCTTTTCGCGGTTGGCGAACTGGCGCGCCACGGCCTCCATGCCGAAGGTGCCGCTGCCCGGCACCAGCACGGCCGTGTGGGCGTGGTAGACCTCCTGCAGCGTGGTGAGGATGTCCTGCATCACGCCCGCGAAGCGCTTGGACATGTGGTTGAGCGCGCGGTCGGTGTAGACCACCGAGAATTCGAGCAGGCCGTCGGGATCGATATCGGGCAGAAGTCCGGGCATGGGAAGGTCTCCAGAGGCAGCGGGGCCCGCTTGAGCGGGCCCGCCATCGTGTTCGTCGAAAAGAGGATCAGCTTAGCACGCCGCCTGCCGCGTTTTCAGGGCCTACCAGGTGTCCACGAAGCCCGCCTGGGCGGGTGCCACGCGCGCCCCCGCCAGGCCGCGCGACAGCCAGACGCGCGTGTCGGCGGGGTCGATGACGGCGTCGATCTCCAGCGTGCCGGCCATGTGCATGGCCTCGCCGTGGGCGTACTGCTGGGCCAGCAGCCGGTCGAACAGGGCGTTGCGTTCGGCGCCCTCGGGCAGGGCCTGCAGTTCCTTGCGAAAGCCCAGGCGCACGGCGCCTTCCAGACCCATGGCGCCGAACTCGCCCGTGGGCCAGGCCACGTTGAACACCGGCGCATGGAAGCTGCCCGCCGTCATGCCCATGGCCCCCAGGCCGTAGCCCTTGCGCAGCACCACGCTGAAATACGGCACGCGCAGCTTGGCCGCCGTGACGAACAGGCGGCTGACATGGCGCACCTGGGCGGTCTTCTCGATCTCGGGGCCGACCATGAAGCCCGGCGTGTCCACCAAGCTCACGATGGGCAGGCCATGGGCGTTGCACAGCTGCATGAAGCGCGCGGCCTTGTCGGCCGCATCGGCGTCGATGGCGCCGCCCAGGTGGGAGGGGTTGTTGGCCATCAGCCCCACGGGCCGGCCTTCGATGCGCGCCAGCGCCGTGTGGATGCCTGCGCCAAAGCCCGTGCGCAGCGGCAGCAGGCTGCCTTCGTCCACCAGATGCGCCATGGCCGCACGCGTGTCATAGGCACGCAGCCGGTTCTCGGGCACCACATGGCGCAGGGCGCGCGTGTCGGGCGCGGTCCACTCCGTGGTGCGGCCCTGGAAGAACGAAAGATAGTGGCGCGCTGCAGCCACGGCCTGGGCCTCGTCCTCGACCAGCACGTCGATCACGCCATTGGCATGCTGCACGCTGCTGGGTCCTATCTCTTCAGGGCGGAACACGCCCAGGCCACCGCCCTCGATCATGGCTGGCCCGCCCATGCCGATGGTGCTGGCGCGCGTGGCGATGATGACGTCGCTGCAGCCCAGCAGGGCTGCATTGCCCGCAAAGCAGCGGCCGTGTGCAATGCCGATCACCGGCACCTGGCCCGACAGCGCCGCATAGGCCGCGAAGGTGTGCACATGCAGGCCGGCGACCACGGGCGTGTCGGTATCGCCGGGCCGCCCGCCGCCGCCTTCGGCGAACAGCACCACGGGCAGCTTCTGCGCCAGCGCAATGCCCAGCATGCGGTCGGTCTTGGCATGGTTGCGCGCGCCCTGGGTGCCGGCCAGCACGGTGGCGTCATAGGCCATGACGACGGCGCGCGAGCGCTCTTGGCCGAACTGCGCGCCGTTGATGGAGCCCATGCCCGTGACCATGCCGTCGGCCGGCGTGTTGGCGATCAGGTCGTCCATGCTGCGCCGGCGCGTCTGCGCGGCAATGGCCAGCGCGCCGTACTCGATGAAGCTGCCCTCATCGCAAAGATCGGCGATGTTCTCGCGCGCGCTGCGGCCGCCCTGGGCATGGCGTTTGGCCATGGCCTCGGGCCGGGCAGCATCGCGCGTGAAGGCATGGCGGTCGATGACGCGGCGCAGGTCGGCGCGGATGTGGTCCGGGTCCTGGGCGATCTGCTGCGCGCGTGCGTCGGCCTGCACGCCTTCGGCGGCGGCCAGCACCAGCAGGGGCTGGTCCTGGGCCACATAAGCACCGGCCTCGGCCAGCAGTTGGGTGATGGCGCCGGCCTGCGGCGCCAGCAGCACATGCTCCATCTTCATGGCTTCGAGCACGCCCAGCTCGGCACCGGCGGACACGGCATCGCCCACGGCCACGCTCCACTGGACAATGCGCGCCGGCATGGGCGCCGTGAGGGCGCCCTCGGGGACCGGCGCGCCAGCAGCCTCGGCAGTCATCGCAACATCGGCGGCCACGGCCGTGCGGCGCGCGCCTTCGGCCAGCGCCTGGGCGTCCGCCACCAATTCTGGAAGGGCCTCTTCAAGCCAGCGTGTGTGCACGGCCTGCGACGCCATCTCGGGCCGGCCGGCCAGCGCCTGCAGCAGCGGCAGGTTGGTGGCCAGCCCGTCGATGCGGCATTCGTCCAGCGCGCGGCGTGCGCGGCGCAGCACGTCTTCGAAGCGCGGCCCGCTGCTGTGCACGATGAGCTTGGCCAGCAGCGTGTCGTAGTGCGGCGAGGGGCTGGCGCCCGCCACCGCATGCGTGTCGATGCGGATGCCGGGGCCGGCCGGCCACTGCAATGCGCCTATGCGTCCGCTGCCGGGGCGCGAATGGCCTGCGGCATCCAGCGTCTCGGCATTGATGCGCCACTGCATGGCATAGCCGCGCGGCGCGGGGGGTGTCCTGGCATCCAGGCCCAGCTCGCCCAGGTGATCGCCCGCCGCAATGCGGATCTGGGTCTGCACCAGGTCGATGCCGAAGACTTCCTCGGTGATGGTGTGCTCGACCTGCAGGCGCGGGTTGGCCTCGATGAAGACATAGGGCAGGGAGTCGGAGGCGGCATCGACCAGGAATTCGAAGGTGCCCAGGCTCTCGTAGCCGATCTCGGCGGCCATGCGCAGCGCGTCGCGCGTGATGCGCTCGCGCAGCGGCTGCGCCAGGCTGGGGCTGGGCGCGATCTCGACCAGCTTCTGGAAGCGCCGCTGCAGCGTGCATTCGCGCTCGCCCAGCGCGATGGGGCCTGCGCCGCCGTCGCCCAGGATCTGTACCTCGATATGGCGTGCGCCCGTCATCAGACGCTCCACATAGACACCGTCCACGCCGAAGGCGGCGCGCGCCTCGCTGCGGCAGCGCTCGTAGGCAGCGGGCAGGTCCTCGGCACGCGCCACGGCGCGCATGCCGCGCCCGCCGCCGCCGCCGATGGCCTTGACCATGATGCCGCTGGCGCCCCCGGCCTGCTGCGCCTCGAAGAAGGCCTGAGCCTGTTCCAGCGTGACGGCCTCGCTGCTGCCCGGCATCAGCGGCACGCCGCAGCGGCGCGCCAGATCGCGTGCGCGGGCCTTGTCGCCCAGCAGCGCCAGATGGGCGGGTGCAGGGCCGATGAAGCGCAGTCCCGCGTCGGCGCAGGCCTGGGCAAAGCCGGCGTTCTCGCTGAGAAAGCCGTAGCCCGGATGGATGCCGTCGCAGCCGTGCTCGCGCGCAATGCGCAGCAGGTGGGCGCCGTCCAGGTAGGCCGAGGGGCCGCTGGCGTCCAGGGGCACGGCTGCATCGGCAGCGGATACATGCGGCGCCTGCGCATCGTCTGCGGCATGGACGGCCAGGCTGGGCACACCCAGCTCGCGCAGCGCGCGCACGATGCGCAGCGCGATCTCGCCGCGGTTGGCAATCAGGATCTTCTGGAACATGGGTCTTCGGTCTTTCTCATTGATCGCGCAGCAAGCGACGCAGCACCTTGCCCGCTCCGGTGGCAGGCAGCGCCTCGATGAAACGCACCTCGCGCGGCGCCTTGTAGCTGGCCATGTTCTCGCGCGACCACTGCACCAGGTCCTCGGCCGCGATCTGCTGGCCCGGCCGCGTGACGATGAAGGCGCGCACGACCTCACCCTTTTGCGGGTCGGGCACACCGATCACGGCGGCCTGGGCCACGGCCGGGTGCTTGATGAGGATGGCCTCCACCTCCTCGGGGAAGACGCTGTAGCCCGAGACCTTGATCATTTCCTTGAAGCGGCCGATGAAGGTCAGGTAGCCCTCGGCGTCCAAGCGGCCCATGTCGCCCGTGTGGACCCAGCCGTTCTTCAGGGTCCTGGCCGTGGCCTCGGGCTTGTTCCAGTAGCCCTTGAAGTTGCCGGGGCCGCGGATGGTGATCTCGCCCACTTCGCCGGCCGGCAGGGGCTCGCCGGTCTCGGGGTCGATGATGCGCACCTCGTTGCCGGGCAGCGGCTTGCCGTGCGTGCCCCAGCGGATGGCATCGCCCGGCATGGTGGTGTCCATGGTGTGGGTCTCGCTGAGGCCGTAGGCCGCCTCGCTGGAGATGCAGTTCGGGGTGAAGCGCTTCCACTGCCGCGCCAGCTCCTCGGTGTAGGCAATGCCGAAGCTGGTCACCGTGTTGCGGCGCAGCGCGGAAAAGTCCATGGCCTCCACGCCCGGCAGCTGCATCACGGCCACGTTCATGGGCGCGATGCTGTACCACCAGGTCACGCGGTAGCGCTCCAGGGCCTGGGCCACGGCCAGCGGGTCGAAGCGGTGCAGCAGCACGCAGGTGGCGCCGCTGTGCACGGGCATGTTCACGCCCATGGACATGCCGGCAATGTGATAGAGCGGCGCCACGGCCAGCAGCATGTCGCCGGCGTTCACGCCCGTGGCGCTGGAGGCGCCGGCCGTCTTGCTGGCCGCGTTGCCGTAGCTGAGCATGGCGCCCTTGGGCAGGCCCGTCGTGCCCGAGGTATAGGTCATCAGCGAGACATCGTCCATGGCGACATCGACGGGCACGGGCTTGGCGCCGCTGTGCATGACATCCCAGAACGATTCCACGCCCTCGGGCAGCGGCTGCACGGGGACCTGCAGTTCGGGCGGCAGCGCCAGCGTGGCCGATTCAGGAAGCCAGTCGCCATAACGCACGGCCAGCACATGCCTGAGCGCCGTGCTGGCGCGCACCTTGTCCACCACGGGCAGCAGCACATCGGCCGCGACGATGACGCGGGCCTGGAGGTCATCGAGCTGGTACTGCAGCTCATGCTCCTTGTTCAGCGGCCCGCAGGGGCAGACGATGGCGCCGACCTTCTGGATGCCGTAGTGCGCCACGATGTACTGCGGGCAGTTGTTCATGAACAGCGCCACGGGCTCTCCCCGGCCCACGCCCAGCGCCTGCAGCCGCGCGGCAAAGGCGTCGCTGGCCGCATCCATCTCGGCCCAGCTGATGTGGCGGCCATACCAGATGTAGGCGTCGCGGCCGGGGTGGTTGCGCGCATTGCGGCGCAGGGCCTCATGCAGGGGAATGAGGGTCTCGGAATCCGCCATGCTTGTCTCCTGGGTGTCTGGCGATCCCGGAACCAGTCCTAAGGGATAGCCTTGATTTGTTTTGGGGTCCAGCGGCTTGCCAATATATACCCGCTGGTAGAACATTGCTACCCACCGGTATAACCATCGCAGCCACCGACGCGACACGAGATTTCCCGCATGCCCAAGCCCCCTGTCACCCCGCGCGGCCGCCAGCGCCTTCCCACGGCCGGCTCCGATGAAAAGCGCGAACGCATCCTCAAGGCGGCCGAGGCCCTGTTCGACCGCAACGGCTACGCCAACACCACGATGGAGCAGATCGTCCAGGCCCTGGGCGTGACCAAGCCCTTCGTCTACTACTACTTCCGCAACAAGCAGGAGATCTTCGAGACCCTGTGCTGGGCGCCCACCGAGGCCTGCTTCACGGTGCTGGACTTCGCGGCCGACGATCCGCGCGCCGCGCACGAGAAGGCCGTGGACTGCCTGCAGCGCCTGATCGCGGCCACCATTGCCCACTATCCGGCGGCCTTCTTTCCCTACCGCGAGCCCCAGGCCTTCAGCCCTGCGTATATGAAGGCCTCGCGCACGCTGGCGCGCCAGTTCTACCGCCAGTTCTGCGCGCTGCTCGAAGAAGGCCGCGCCAGCGGCCACCTGGACTTTCGCGAGACACGCATCACCGCCCAGGCCGCCTGCAGCCTGCCGGGCTTTCTCTACAACTGGTACCGCCCCGGCGGCCGCCTGGGCACGGCCGAGATGGTGGCCGAGCTGACCGAGCTGGCCAGCCGCGTGCTGGGCCTGCGCACGGCGCCAGCCACCGCGCCCGAAGCCATTGCCGCATCCCCCGCGAAAAAGACGCCTGCACGGCGCAGCCGGCCCCGGGCCGAGCCGCCCGGCAAGGACTGACGACCATTCCTTCGAGGAGACAAGACATGCCGATCCGCCGCCATTGCATCCGACGATATTCCCAGCCATCCATGGCACTCGCCGCCGCCCTGCTGTGCGCCACGGCCGCCCACGCCCAGGGCGGCGAGACCTTCAAGATCGCCTTCATCGACCCGCTGTCCGGCCCCTTCGTCAGCACGGGCGAGCTGATGCGCGACCACGTGCAGTACGCGGTCGAGGACGTGAACGCCAAGGGCGGTCTGTTCAACGGGGCGAAGCTGCAGCTGCTGCAGTTCGACAGCAAGCTCTCGGCCCAGGAAAGCCAGGCCGCGCTGCAGGCAGCCCTAGACCAGGGAGCGCGCGTGGTGGTGACCGGGGGATCGGGCTCGTCGGTGGTGGCAGCCCTGGTGCAGGCGGCCTCGCGCCACAACCAGCGCAATCCGGGCAAGGAGGTGCTGGTGCTCAACCACTCCTCCATCGACCCCGAGCTGACGGGCAAGGCCTGCAGCTTCTGGCATTTCATGTTCGATGCCAACACCGCCATGCGCATGCAGGCGATTGCCAGCTACATCAAGACCCAGCCGGGCATCCGCAAGGTCTACCTGCTCAACCAGGACTACGCCCACGGCAAGCAGTGGGCGGCCTACGGGCGCCAGATGGTGAGCGCGGCCCGGCCCGACATCCAGTTCACGGGCGAGATGCTGCACCCCATAGGCCGCGTCAAGGACTTCGCGCCCTACGTGGCCAAGATCAAGGAAACGGGTGCGGACTCGGTGATCACGGGCAACTGGGGGCAGGACCTGACCCTGCTGCTCAAGTCGGCGGCCGACTCGGGCTATGACCTGCGCTACTTCAACCACAGCGCGGGCGGCATGCCGGGCACGGTGACATCCTTCGCCCAGACCCGCATCGGCCAGCTGACCTGGGTGGCCGAATGGCACCCGGGCCAGGCCGGCCGCCCGCTGGCCGACGCCCGCGCCCAGGAATACAAGGCCCGCATGGGCAAGGACTTCCTGGCCCCGCGCATGGACCTGGTGCCGCGCATGCTGGCCGCCGCCATGGCCAAGGCACAGTCCACCGAACCTGTGAAGATCGCGCTGGCCCTGGAGGACCTGCAGATGGACACCGTGGTCGGCCCCGTGCGCATGCGCGGCAAGGACCACCAGCTGCTGCTGCCCCAGGTGGTCAACACCATCGCGCCCGTGGATGGCAAGCTGGTCAAGACCGGCTGGGAAGGCACGAACTACGGCTTTCGCACCGACGCCGTCTACACGCCCGAGCAGGTGGAGCTGCCCACGGACTGCCAGATGAAGCGGCCAGGCGGGCGCTGAGGCGGCCTGCCCCGCCAGCCAAGCCAGCTACGCCCCGCTCAATGCGGGGCGTAGTTTCGTTGGCCGAAGATGCCGCTGCCCACGCGCACCATGGTCGATCCGGCGGCCACGGCCGCTTCCAGGTCGCCCGTCATCCCCATGGATACCGTGTCGAAGCGTTCCAGCCCCGGCAGGCCGCTGGCGCGGATCTGCGTGAACACGGCCGTGGCGCGGGCATGCACCTCGCGCTGGGCCTCGAAGCCCGGCACATCGTCGGGAATGCTCATCACGCCGCGCAGCACCAGGCGCGGCAGCTGCACGATGGCGGCGGCCAGCTCCAGCGCCTGCTGGGGCGCCACGCCGGCCTTGGTCTCGCCGCCATCCACGTTCAGCTGGATGCAGACCTGCAGCGGCGCCAGGCCCTCGGGGCGCTGGGCCGACAGGCGCTCGGCGATCTTCAGGCGGTCCACGGTCTGGGCCCAATCGAAATGCTCGGCCACCAGGCGCGTCTTGTTGCTCTGGATGGGGCCTATGCAATGCCATTGCAGGGCCTCGCCGCCCGGCAGGCCCATGGCGCGCACGGCGGCGATCTTGTCCACGCCTTCCTGGATGTAGTTCTCGCCGAAGCTGCGCTCGCCGGCCAGCACGGCCTGGCGCACGGCGTCGGGGCCGAAGGTCTTGGAGACGGACAGCAACTGCACCGAGCCGGCCGCCCGGCCCGCCTGCGCGCAGGCCGAGGCAATCCGTTCGTGAATCTGTTGAAGCTTGTTTTCAATCGTCGTCATAATTGCCGCCAGCGTACCAAACGAGGGAGCGAACTCCGTGGACATCACCCAATTGCTGGCTTTCAGCGTCAAGAACAAGGCCTCCGACCTGCACCTGTCCGCGGGGCTTCCGCCGATGATCCGCGTGCACGGCGATGTGCGCCGCATCAATGTCGATCCGCTGGACCACAAGACGGTCCACGCCATGGTCTACGACATCATGAGCGACTCCCAGCGCAAGGCCTACGAGGAGTTCCTGGAGGTGGACTTCTCGTTCGAGATCGAGGGGCTGGCGCGCTTTCGTGTCAACGCCTTCAACCAGTACCGGGGCGCGGCCGCCGTCTTCCGTACCATTCCCAGCAAGATCCTGACGCTGGAGCAGCTCAACGCGCCGCGCATCTTCGCCGACCTGGCCCTGAAGCCGCGCGGCCTGGTGCTGGTGACCGGCCCCACGGGCTCGGGCAAGTCCACCACGCTGGCCGGCATGGTCAACCACCTCAACGAGACCGAGTACGGCCACATCCTGACGGTGGAGGACCCCATCGAATTCGTGCACGACTCCAAGAAGTGCCTGATCAACCAGCGCGAGGTCGGGCCGATGACGCAGTCGTTCTCGGCCGCCCTGCGCTCGGCGCTGCGCGAGGACCCGGACGCCATCCTGGTGGGCGAAATGCGTGACCTCGAAACCATCCGCCTGGCCATGACCGCGGCCGAGACGGGCCACCTGGTCTTCGGCACCCTGCACACCTCCAGCGCCGCCAAGACCATCGACCGCATCATCGACGTCTTCCCGGCCGAGGAAAAGGAGATGGTGCGCGCCATGCTTTCCGAATCGCTGCAGGCCGTGATCTCACAGACGCTGTGCAAGACCAAGGACGGCCAGGGCCGCATCGCGGCCCACGAGATCATGCTGGGCACCAGCGCCATCCGCAACCTGATCCGCGAGGCCAAGGTGGCCCAGATGTACTCCACCATCCAGACGAGTCAGAATGTGGGCATGCAGACGCTGGACCAGAACCTGACCGATCTGGTGCGGCGCAACCTGATCAGCCCGGCCGAAGCGCGCGCCAAGGCCAAGATACCGGACAACTTCCCGGGCTGACCGCCACCGGCCCAGCCTCTCGCCACGCGCCATGAAAAGCATTTTCCGCAAGCTGCGAAGCGGCCAGGACCCTTCGGCCCCGGCCTCCGAGTCGGCCTTCTTCACGACCACGCTGGCGGCGCATGGCTTCATGGACCCGCACACGCCTCCCGTTCCCTGGGAGGCGCGCGCCATCGAGGTGGGTGCCACGCGGCTGCCGCGCGGCAGCGTCACCCAGCTGGAGCAGCTGTGGTCGCGCGACCGCTACCTGGGCCAGCTGGATGCGGCCAGCCTGCAGCGGCTCAGTGAATACTTCATCTACGCGGCCGTGGCACCGCAACGCGACGTGATCCGCCAGGAAGAGAACGGCAGCTTCATGGCGGTGGTGCTGTCCGGCCAGATCGCCGTGGAGCGCCAGCAGCCCTGGGGCGAGCGCATGCGCCTGGCGCAGACACGGCCCGGCGACATCCTCGGCGAGATGTCGCTGCTCGACGGCGGGCCGCGCTTTTCCAGCTGCACCACGCTGACCGACTGCGAGATCGGCGTGCTCAGCGCAGAGGCGCTGGACGAAATGATGGTCAAGGATGCCGCGCTGGCCGCCAAGCTGATGGCGCTGCTGGCGCGCAAGCTCTCGTTCCGGCTGCGTGCCATCAGCGTGCGCCTGGGCGAGGAGCAGCACACTTAGATGGCGAATGAGTCGGCGAATGAGTCGAATATGAGGACGCCTGGCCCATCCGGGCCGGACCGGACCACCTGCACATAACAAAACAACCTGCGCGCCACGACGGTGCGCAATGCCCGGGGGAATACGGCAATGGAAAGAGATCAGGCCACCAAGTTCATCAACGACCTGCTCAAGCTCATGGTCAGCCGCAACGGCAGCGACTTGTTCATCACGGCGGAATTCCCGCCTGCGATCAAGATCGACGGGCGCATCACCAAGGTGTCGCCGCAGCCGCTGTCGCCGGTGCACACGCTGACGCTGGCGCGCTCCGTCATGAGCGACAAGCAGATCGCCGATTTCGAGCGCACCAAGGAGTGCAACTTCGCCATCTCGCCGCCGGGCATCGGGCGCTTTCGCGTCAACGCCTTCATCCAGCAGGGCCGCGTGGGCATGGTGATGCGGACGATTCCGCTGGCCCTGCCCACCATCGACAGCCTGGGCGTGCCCCAGGTGCTCAAGGAAGTGACCATGACCAAGCGCGGCCTGTGCATCCTGGTCGGCGCCACGGGCTCGGGCAAGTCCACCACGCTGGCCGCCATGGTGGACTGGCGCAACGAGAATTCCTACGGCCACATCGTGACCATCGAGGACCCCATCGAATTCGTGCACCCGCACAAGAACTGCGTGGTCACGCAGCGCGAGGTGGGCCTGGACACGGACAGCTGGGAAGCAGCGCTCAAGAACTCCCTGCGCCAGGCACCGGACGTGATCCTCATGGGCGAAATCCGGGACCGCGAGACCATGGAGCACGCCATCGCCTTCTCGGAAACCGGCCACCTGTGCCTGGCCACGCTGCACGCCAACAGCGCCAACCAGGCGCTGGACCGCATCGTCAACTTCTTCCCCGAAGAGCGCCGCCCGCAACTGCTGATGGACCTGTCGCTGAACCTGCGCGCCATGGTCTCCCAGCGCCTGCTGCCCAAGCAGGACAGCAAGGGACGCGTGGCCGCCATCGAGGTGATGCTCAACTCGCCGCTGATCTCCGACCTGATCTTCAAGGGCGAAGTCACCGAGATCAAGGAGATCATGAAGAAAAGCCGCAACCTGGGCATGCAGACCTTCGACCAGGCGCTGTTCGACCTGTTCGAGTCCAACCTCATCACCTACGAGGATGCCCTGCGCAATGCGGACTCGGTCAACGACCTGCGGCTGCAGATCAAGCTGGGCAGCCAGCGCGCCAAGTCGCTGGACCTGGCGGCGGGCACCGAGCATTTCGCCATCGTCTGAACGCGCCTTCAGCGCGCCGAGCCGGGACACCGGCTCCTTCCAGGGCCGCACACCGCGCGCCCCTGCGCCACCCGCTCCCACCACCTCTCAGGAATCCCCCATGTCCGACTCCTCCATCGCCGCCCGCAGCTATGCGGCCATCGCTCCCCTCTCCGTAGCCTTCCTGGGGCTGGGCGTCATGGGCTATCCCATGGCCGGCCACCTGGCCACGGCAGGCCACCGCGTCACGGTCTACAACCGCACGCAGGCCAAGGCCCGCGCCTGGTGCGAGGAGTTCAACGGCGGCCATGCGGCCACGCCGCGCGAGGCCGTGGCCGGCGCCGACATCGTGTTCAGCTGCGTGGGCAATGACGATGACCTGCGCTCGGTCGTGCTGGGGCCGGACGGCGCCTTCGCGGGCATGCGCCGCGGCGCCATCTTTGCCGACCACACGACGGCATCGGCCGAAGTGGCGCGCGAGCTGCATGCGGCCGGGCTGGAGCTGGGCCTGCAGTTCATCGACGCACCCGTCTCGGGCGGCCAGGCAGGCGCCCAGAACGGCCAGCTCACCGTGATGTGCGGCGGTGACGAGGCCGCCTTCGCCACCATGCAGCCCGTGGCCATGGCCTTCTCGCGCGCCTGCACGCTGATGGGCGACAGCGGCGCCGGCCAGCTCACCAAGATGGTCAACCAGATCTGCATCGCAGGCCTGGTCCAGGGCCTGTCCGAGGCCATCGCCTTCGGCCAGCACGCGGGCCTGGACATTCCCGCCGTGCTCGACGTCATCGGCAAGGGCGCAGCCCAGAGCTGGCAGATGGACAATCGCGGCCGCACCATGGCCGAAGGCAAGTTCGACTTCGGCTTTGCCGTGGACTGGATGCGCAAGGACCTGGGCCTGGTGCTGGCCGAGGCCCAGCGCAACGGCGCCCGCCTGCCCGTCACGGCCCTGGTGGACCAGTTCTATGCCGATGTGCAGCAGATGGGGGGCAGGCGCTGGGATACCTCCAGCCTCATCAAGAGGCTCACCCCCTGAGCGGCTTACGCCGCTTCCCCCTCTCTACTTGTTTCGCAAGGGAGGGGGACGACACCATCGCTGCGGGGCGGCCCTTGCTTGGTGTCCCTGGCTTTAGGCCCTGCCAGATTCAAGTGCTATGCCCTGAGGAACGAGATCTTCCTATGTCCAAAACAAAAAGCCGGAACATGTTCCGGCTTTTGCTTTCAGGCGGCGGTGATCACTTCACCGGGGTGGCGGTGGCGCCTGCGGGGGTGGACAGGCTGCTTTCCGAGAGGCTGGTGGGAGCGCTGGCTGCGGCGGCCTTGCCGGAGTCGTCGGTGACCACGGGGGCGGACTGCGGCTGCATGCGGGCCAGTTCGTCCTCGGAGATGACTTCCACCACGCGCACGACCTTGGTCACGTCGTTGATGCCGCGGGCGATTTCGGCGCCGCGCTTGGCTTCGCGCGGGGTGACGATGCCCATCAGGAAGACGACCTTGTTCTCGGTCACGACCTTGAAGGCCGAGGCCTGGATGTCCTTGGCGTCCAGCAGGCTGGCCTTGACCTGTGTGGTGATCAGGGTGTCCTTGGAACGCTGGCTCAGCGTGGAAGTGAAGGGCGCCACCACCACTTCGTTGAAGACATTGCGCACCGTGGGCTGCTCGCGCACGAGCTTCTCGATGGTCTGGCGGTCGGCCTCGTTGCCGGCCTCGCCGGTCAGCAGCACCTGGCGGTTGTAGCTGGTGACGTTGACATGGGCCTTGTCGCCCAGCACTTCGGAGATGCGGTTGTTGGCGCGCAGCTCGATGCCCTGGTCTTCCACCTGGGTGCCGGTGGTGCGGCGGTCCGCCACCGACATGCCGGCCATCACGGCGCTGCCACCCACCAGGGCGACGCAGCCCGACAGGGCTGCGCCCAGGGACGCAACGGCGAGCACACCGCAGGCGGCGCGGGACCAACGGAACTTCATAGAGGCATCTCCTGTTCACCAAGTAACTGGGCATCCACGCCGTCGCACAGGCAGTGCAGCACCAGCGTATGGGTTTCGCGCACGCGCGCCGCACGGTCATGCGGCACGCAGATCAGAACATCGGTCTCGCGCACGCGGCCGGCCAGGGAGCCGCCCGTGCGGCCGGTCAGCACCACGGCCATCATGTCGCGCTCATGGGCGGCATCCAGGGCCTCCAGCACGGCCACGTCGTTGCCCGTGGCGGACAGCACCAGCAGCAGGTCGCCGGGCTGGCCCAGGGCGCGTATCTGGCGCGCCAGGTACTGGGTGGCGTTGCCGCCCGAGCCCGTGGCGCCCACGGTGCCCAGCAGGCCACCGTCGGACACCAGGGCCACGGCGGCCAGCTCGGGCCGGTCGCGCTCGAAACCGGCCACGCACAGGGCGGCGAAGAGCTGGGCGTCGCTGGCCGAGGCGCCAGCGCCGCAGGCCAGGACCTTGCCGCCGCTGGTCACGCAGGCCAGCATGGCCTGTACCGCTGACGCAATGGGCTGGCTCAGCGCCTGGGCGGCCTGGTATTTCAGGTCGGCGCTGTCGATGAAATGCTGTTGGATACGTTGCTCAAGCATGGAGGCCCGATGATAACTGCCGCCCCTGAAGTCTTTCGTAGCCAGGCGTTATTTGTGCTGCAGCGGTAACGGATCAGGCGCCTTCGGCGTCAAAGGCGGCCTGCAGCCACTGCACGGCAGGCCCGGCGCCAGGCTCGACCAGCACCACGTCGAAGCGGCACGGCGGCGGCGCGGCCCATCGCATCAGGTAGTGGCGCGCGGCAAACACGATGCGCCGCTGCTTGGTGGCGCCTATGCTGGCGCCGGCACCGCCGAAGGCGCGCGTGCCGCGGCTGCGCACCTCGACGAAGACCACGGTGCCGTCGCGCGCCTGCACGATCAGGTCGATCTCGCCGCCGCCGCGCCCCGGCGTCCGATAATTGCGCTCGACCAGACGCAGGCCGGCCGCCTGCAGATGGGCCAGCGCCGCGTCCTCGGCCTGCTGGCCCCGATGCCGGGTCGTGAGGGCAGACGGCCCCGCGCCTGCCGGCTTTTTCGCAAGGAAACCCATTGACTACCTCTTTCGCCACCGCGCTGGGCGCAGCCAAGGATGCTGCGGCATCCCAGCATTATCCGCAGGGAGCCCTCTACGTGGTGGCCACTCCCATAGGCAACCTGGCCGACATCAGCCTGCGCGCCCTGCATGTGCTGCAGCTGGTGGACTGCGTGGCCTGCGAGGACACGCGGCACACGCAGGGCCTGCTGCGTTCCTATGGACTGGACCGGCCCGGCAGCCAGCTGCTGGCCGTGCACCAGCACAACGAGGCCGAGGCGGCCCAGCAGATCGTGGCGCGGCTGCAGCAGGGCCAGCGCATCGCCTATGTCAGCGATGCGGGCACGCCCGGCGTCAGCGACCCCGGCGCACGCCTGTGCGCCGCCGTGCAGGCCGCGGGCCTGCGCTGCATTCCGCTGCCCGGCGCCAGCAGCATCACGGCGGCCATCAGCGTGGCCGGCGCGGTCACGCCTTCGCAGGGCGAGGGAGGTTTCGTCTTCGCGGGCTTTCTGCCCACCAAGTCGGCCGAGCGCCTGGCCGCCGTGCAGCAACTGGCCCTGCAGCCGCGCTGCACCGTGCTGCTGGAGGCGCCGCACCGCATTGCCGACCTGGCCGCCGCCCTGGCCACGCTGGGCGAGCGCCCGGTGACGCTGGCGCGCGAGATCACCAAGCAGTTCGAGGACATTGCCACCATGCCCGCCAGCGCGCTGCCGGCCTGGCTGCAGGCCGTGCCCCAGCGCAGCAAGGGCGAGTTCGCCGTGGTGCTGCACCCGGGGGCCCTGGGTGGCGATGAGGCCGACGCCGACGCCCTGCGCGTGCTGCGCCTGCTGCTGGCCGAGCTGCCCACCAAGACGGCCGTGCGCCTGGCCGCCGAGATCACGGGCGCACCGCGCAACCGCCTCTATGACGCCGCGCTGGCGATCAAGCAGGCCGCCGAGGAGGACCCGATAGAGGATTAAGCCCAAGGCGGCAGCACCACAGTGGCCTTCACCCTCAGGGACACCGAGCAAGGGCCTACGCCGGCCGCGCCGCCCCGCCGCGAGGGTGTCGCCGGTTGCCCGTACGCCCCCCGCGTAGCGAGAGGGGGCGCCGTGCAACGGGAAGCGGCGCAGCCGCTCAGGGGGACTTATGCATACGCCAGGCCGGTGGCCACGCCACCGAACAGGTCGCCTTCGACCTGCGGCACGCCGGGGAAGGCCTCGCGCAGCGCATCGCGCAGCGTGCGCAGGGCCGATGAGCCGCCCGTGAGGTAGATGGCGTCCAGCGCCTGGGGCGCCACGCCGGCCAGGCGCAGGCAGTCCTGGGCGCAGGCCACGACCTGCTGCAGGGGGCCCTGCAGCTGCTCGTGCAGCACCTCGGGCGAGATGGCGGCGGACAGGCCCGATTCCAGCCAGCCCAGCTCGATGGGCGACTCGGCATGGCGCGTGGAAGCCTCGATCTTGGCCTGCTCCACCACGGCGGCCAGGCGGTGGCCTTCGCGCAGTTCCAGCACGTCCATCAGGCGCTTGTGCAGGCGCTGGTCGCTGTAGTCGGTGCGCAGGTTGCGCGCCTCGGCCAGGGCCTTGGGCGAGTACAGCCACTGGATCAGGTGCCAGGTCGAGAGGTCGAAGAACACGCGGCTGGGCACTTCGCGGCCGCTGGGGCCGGTGTGGCGGTAGCCCAGCAGCGGCATGATCTGGGCCAGGTTGAGCCGGTGGTCGAAGTCCGTGCCGCCGATATGCACGCCGCTGGTGGCCAGGATGTCGTCGCGGCGGTCGCGGCGGCCGGCCTGCTCGGGCCCCAGGCGCACGACGGTGAAGTCGGAGGTACCGCCGCCGATGTCCACCACCAGCACCACGGATTCCTGCGTGAGGCGCTGCTCGTAGTCCAGCGCGGCGGCGATGGGCTCCATCTGGAAATCCACTTCGCCAAGGCCGGCGGCGCGCGCGGCGTCGGCCAGGGCCTGCTGGGCCTGGCGGTCGCGCTCGGGATGGTCATCCACGAAGTGCACGGGCCGGCCCAGCACCACGCGCTCGGGCAGGCGCCCGTCCAGCGAGGCACGCGCCCGGTCGGCCACGCGGCGAAGGAACAGTCCGATCACATCCTGGTAGCTGACCAGCTGGTCGTGCACGGCCGTCTTTTCCTGCAGCAGCGCGCTGCCCAGCAGGCTCTTGAGCGAGCGCATGAGCCGGCCCGGCTCGCCATCCAGGTACTGGGCCATGGCGTCGCGCCCGAAATGCGTGCTGTGCTCATCCGTATGGAAGAACAGCGCCGTGGGCATGCCGCAGGCATCGCCTTCCAGCGGCAGCAGGCGTGCGGGCTGGCCGGGCGCGCGCCAGGCCATGGCGGAGTTGGAGGTACCGAAATCTATGCCCAGCGTGGCAGGAGAGGAAGCAGTCGTCATGGCAAGCGGCGCCGCGCCACGGCAGCCTGCGAAGGCTGCAGCGGCTGCAACGAAAACGCCCACCGGAGTGGGCATGGGTGTCAGCGGGGCGCCATTCTATCGCCCGCGCATTGCGCCTAGGCGGCAGCGGTTTCCCGGGGCAGGGAATCCTGGGCGAGCACGATGCGCACGCCATGCGTGGCGGCCTCGTCCAGTGCCCGTGCAGGCGCGGGCCGCCGCACGTCCAGCCCGATCGCATAAGGGCCTTCGCCGCGCGTGGCCAGCCGGTGGCCCAGGGCGCCCGTGGCCACGCCCTGGGCTGGGGCAGACAGCACCAGCTCGGTGGCGCCCGGCCCCGTGCCCCCCAGCTTCAGCGAGGCGCGGTAGGCGCCGCCATCGGCCGACAGACGGGCCTCGCCGATGTCGGCGCCCTCGCCCAGCAGCGCGCGCCAGCGCGCCAGGCTGGCCCGCAGGTCATGCACGGCCACGTGCAGCCGGGCCACGCCGGTGGCGCCGTTGGCATGCACGCGCGCATCGCCCTCAGGCACGCGCAGGGCGCGCGGCGTGAGGTCGCCGCAGAGAAAGGGCAGGTCCTGGCTGCGGGCGCGTGCATTGCGCCAGCGCAGCTGCGCGCCGTCGGGGCGCAGGCGGCCGCCTTCGTAGGGCGCCTCGTAGTCCAGGCCGCGCACCTGGGCGGCGGAAACCACGGCGCCGGTCTCGGTGGGCAGCAGCGCGAAATCGACAATGCCCTCGCCATGGCGCTGCAGCTGCTGCCACCAGCGTTCCTCGGGCGCGGGCGCGCGCCAGGCGATGAGTTCGAAGTAGGCGCCGTCGGCAAACACCACCAGGGCGTTGTGCGTGGAGCGGCCCGGATGCTCGCCGCCGCGCAGCACGTTGAAGCCCAACGCCTGATAGTCGGCAATGGTGCGCTCCAGGTCCTGGACCGCGATGACGATGTGGTCGAGTGGCAGGGTCATGGCAGGGGTGCTTTCCGCACGGTGTTCAGGCCGCCAGGCGCGCGGCGGCGCTGGAGTCGGTATGGCGCACTTCGGCGCGGATGTTCTGCGGATTGCGCAGCAGGTTGAGGATGGGGCAGGTGCGCTCCACGGCCTCGAACAGCGCATCGATCTCGGCGCGGCTGGCCGGCGAGTCGATGTGCACGGTGTAGCCGATCTCGTGCGGCCAGATGGGCGTGGCCTCGTGGCCGGGCCTGCCGCCGCGCGGGTCGATGATGCCCGTGACCTCGACCTCCAGGCTCTCCACCGGCACCTGGCGCTCGGCCGCCTGGATCAGAAAGATGTGGGTCACGCAGGTGCCCAGCACGCCCAGCTGCAGCTCGGGCGAGCTGGGGCCGAGGTTGTAGCCCGCGAAGTCGGGCGGGCTGTCGCTGATGACCTGGTGCTCGCGGATGCGCAGGCGGCGCACGCCGCTGCGGCCCTCGGCACGCACATGGGCCTTGAGGTGGGCGGGCTGGGCCGTGCCGGCCGCGACGGCGGCGCTGCGGGCGAGCACGGCGGCGCGTTTTTCGGCGAGGTATTCGTTGAGATGGCTCATGGACGGGCTTTCGGTGAAGGAAGTACCAGCCCATTGTTGGGACCGCCGCATGCGCGGCAAACAAACGAATCCGTCTGCGCTTATGCACTGGGCAGATATGTGGGGGGCTCCCATCCCTTAGTCGTTTTCCAAATAACGATGCAACTCGATATATGAGCGCAAATATTTGGCATCGATAGCATGAAAAACATGGAGCCGGTCCTGTGGCCGGCAGTCTTGTTTTTCAGCGCCCCAGCGGCGGCGAGGTACGAACGTGTTTTCCCAATCGAAGGCGGGTCAGGTGGCATGGAAGGCCGCGATAGCGGTATTGGCGGGCAGCAGCCTGCTGCTGGCGGCGTGCTCCAGGCAGGCCGATACGGCCCAGGCGGGCGCGGCTGCTGGGCCCGTGGAAGGCGGCACCCTGGTCTACCTGGAGCAGCAGGCCCATACCAACCTCTATCCGCCGGCCGGGGGCTTCTATCCCAACGGCGGCGTGCTCAACCAGATCACCGACAAGCTGACCTACCAGGACCCGAAGACGCTGGAGATCCAGCCCTGGATCGCCGAGTCCTGGACCGTGAATGCCGACGCCACCGAGTACCGCTTCAAGCTGCGGCCCGGCGTCACCTTCTCCGACGGCACGCCGCTGGACGCGGCGGCCGTGGCGCGCAACTTCGACACCTATGGCCTGGGCAACAAGGCGCTCAAGCAGCCGGTGTCCGAGGTGATCAACAACTACGAGCGCAGCGAGGTGGTCGACCCGCTGACGGTGAAGTTCTTCTTCAGGAAGCCTTCGCCGGGCTTTCTGCAGGGCACTTCGGTGATCGGCTCGGGCCTGGTCTCGCCGGCCACGCTGGACCGCCCCTTCGAGGAGCTGGGCGACGCCACGCGCATCATCGGCTCCGGCCCCTTCGTGGTGGCCAGCGAGACGCTGGGCAAGGAGCTGGTGCTCAAGGTGCGCAAGGACTACGCCTGGGGTCCCGCCAAGCTGGCCCACCAGGGCCGCGCGCGGCTGGACGAGGTGAAGTTCATCGTCACGCCCGAGGACAGCGTGCGCATCGGCGCGCTGCTGGCCGGCCAGGCCGGGCTGATCCGCCAGATCCAGGCCTATGACGAAAAGCGCGTCGAGGACCAGAAGTTCAACATCTACGCCCCGCCCACGCGCGGCGTGAACAACAGCGTGGCCATCCGCCCCGACAACGCCCTGGTGGCCGACCTCAGGGTGCGCCAGGCCCTGCTGCATGGCACCAACGCCAAGGAGATCGTGGAGACGCTGTTCTCGCCGCGCTATCCGCAGGCGCGCTCGGTGATTGCCTCCACGGCGGCCGGCTTCGTGGACCTGTCGGCCAAGCTGGCCTATGACGAGGCCAAGGCGAAACAGCTGCTGGACGAGGCCGGCTGGACGCTGGGCGCCAACGGCCTGCGCCAGAAGGACGGCCGCGATTTCGTGCTCTCCACCTACGAGTCCCTGCCCCAGCCGCAGAACAAGGAGACGCTGCAGCTGGTGGCCCAGCAGTGGGCCCGCCTGGGCATCAAGCTCAACGTGCTGTCGGGCGACGCGGGCAGCCGCGCGGTGGACACGCTGGACCCCGACAAGACCGGCGTGCTGCCCGGCATGGTGGGCCGCGCCGATCCCGACGTGATCAAGAGCAACTACTACCCGACCAACCGCAACGTGCTGCTGCAAAAAGGCGGCGTGAGCCAGAAGGTCAAGTCCTTCGAGGACACCAAGCTCAACGGCCTGTTCGACGCCATCGCGGCCGAGACCGATGCCGCCAGGCGCCTGGCGCTGGCCGGCGAAGTGCAGAACTACCTGATCGACCAGGCCTATGTGATCCCCATCTTCGAGGAACCCCAGGCCTTTGCGGGCGCGGGCTGGGTGCGCGACGTGGGCTTCGAGGCCGTGGGCCGGCCCAGCTTCTACAGCACCTGGCTGGCCAGGCGCTGACCGGATCGCACCCTGAGGAACCACTCCCATGCCGCGCCGCTATCTGCTCAGCCGCATCGCCCAGGCCGCCCTGGTGCTGTGGGCGGCCTTCACGGTCTCGTTCATCCTGCTGCAGCTGCTGCCGGGCGACGCCGTGCTGATCAAGTTCCTGAACCCCGAGCTGGGCCTGGGCCCGCAGGAGATCGCCGACATCCGCGCCGCCTACGGCTCGGACCAGCCCGTGTGGCAGCAGTACCTGCATACACTGGGCCAGTTCCTCACGGGCCATTTCGGCTATTCGCTGCAGGCCGGCGTGCCGGTGAGCCAGGGCCTGGCCACCAGCCTGCCGCCCACGCTCAAGCTCGCGGCCCTGGGCTTTGCCGCAGCCGCGCTGCTGGCCGTGGCGCTGGCGGCGGCCGCCAGCCTGGCGCCCTTTGCCTGGCTGCGCAACGCGCTGTATTCGCTGCCCTCGGTCTTTGTCTCGGTACCCGTGTTCTGGCTGGGGATCATGCTGATCCAGGTGGTGTCGTTCCGCCTGGGCTGGATCGCCGTGATCAATCCCGGCCCCTGGGAAGGACTGGTGCTGCCCACGCTGACCCTGGCCGTGCCGATCTCGGCGCCGCTGGCCCAGGTGCTGCTGCGCAATATCGACGCCGTGCTGGCCAAGCCCTTCGTGGCCGTGGCGCGGGCCAAGGGCGCCTCGCGCCGCTGGGTGCTGCTGCGCCATGTGGCGCGCAATGCCCTGCTGCCCACACTGACCATTGCCGGCGTGCTGTTCGGCGAGCTGCTGGCCGGCGCCGTGGTGACGGAGGCCGTGTTCGGCCTCAACGGCCTGGGCACGCTGACCCAGCAGGCCGTGGGCAACCAGGACACGGCCGTGCTCCAGGCCGTGGTGGTCGTCTCGGCCGCCGCCTTCGTCCTCATCAACCTCGCCGTGGACCTGCTGTACCCGCTGCTTGATCCGCGCCTGCGCCATTCCGTGGAGAACCGGCCATGAACACTGCCGTCTCAAGCGCTCTTTCCCCGGCCCTGGATGCCCAGGCCGCGCCCGCCACTCCCATTCCCATTCCCACGGCGCTGCCAGCGTCGTCCCTGGCCCCTGCGCCAGCCGCCCCGCGCCGCAGCTTCGCCTTGCCGGCCCGCCTGCAATCCCTGAAACGCCTGCCGCCCACGCTGGCCCTGGCCTGGCTGGTGATTGCCATGGCCGCGCTGTGGGCGCTGGCGCCCGGCTGGTTCGCCCACCAGAACCCGATCGCGGGCCAGGCCGGCCAGCAGTTGCTGGCGCCCAGCGCCGCGCACTGGCTGGGCACGGACGCGCTGGGGCGCGACCTGTGGGCGCGCGTGGTGCATGGCGCCGTGCATTCGCTGTCGGGCGCCTTCGTGGCCGTGGGCGTGGGCTTGGCCGTGGGCACGCTGATCGGCCTGCTGGCCGGGGCCACGGGCGGGCGCACGGAAGATGCGCTGATGCGCCTGGTCGATGTGCTGCTGGCCGTGCCTTCGCTGCTGCTGTCGCTGACCATCATCATCGTGCTGGGCTTTGGCACCATCAACACGGCCATTGCCGTAGGCGTGGTCTCGGTGGCCAGCTTCGCGCGCCTGGTGCGCTCGGAGGTGGTGCGCGTGCGCCGCTCCGACTATGTGGAGGCCGCCTTTGGCAGCGGCGGGCGCTTTGCAGCCGTGCTGTGGCGCCATGTGCTGCCCAACTCGCTGACCTCGGTCATCGCCATGGCGGCGCTGCAGTTCGGCTCGGCGATCCTTGCGATTTCCACCCTGGGTTTTCTGGGCTACGGCGCGCCGGCGCCCACGCCCGAATGGGGGCTGCTGATCGCCGAGGGCCGCAACTACATCGCCACCGCCTGGTGGCTGACCACGGCGCCGGGCCTGATCGTGGTGGCCGTGGTGCTGGCGGCCAACCGCATCGCCACGGCCTTCGCACGGAGGCCTGCATGAGCGCCGCCATCGAGGAACGCATCCACGCCACACCAGCGGTGGCAACGACCGCTCCCGTGCTCGAAGTGCAGGGCCTGGCCGTGGCCTACCGCGATGCCGCAGGCCAGGCGCAGCGCGTGGTGCACGGCGTGTCGTTTTCCGTGGCGCCGGGCGAGGTGGTGGCCCTGGTCGGCGAATCGGGCTCGGGCAAGACCACCACGGCCCAGGCCGTGATCGGCCTTTTGGCCGACAACGGCCACCGCGAGCACGGCAGCATCCGCCTGCAGGGCACCGAGGTCTCGGGCTGGCCGGCCGCACGCTGGAACGCCATCCGCGGCCGCGTGGTCAGCCTGGTGCCGCAGGACCCCACCATGTCGCTGAACCCCGTGCGCACGGTGGGCGACCAGGTGGGCGAGATCCTGCGCATCCACGGACTGCGCGACCGCACGGCCGTGCAGGCGCGCGTGCTGGAGCTGCTGGCCCGCGTGGGGCTGTCCCAGCCCGCGCTGCGCGCACGCCAGTATCCGCACGAACTGTCGGGCGGCATGCGCCAGCGCGTGCTGATCGCCATTGCGATTGCGCTGCGGCCCGCCCTCATCATTGCCGACGAGCCCACCAGCGCGCTGGACGTGACCGTGCAGCGGCGCATCCTGGACCTGATCGACGCGCTGCGCCGCGAGACCGGCACGGCCGTGCTGCTGGTCACGCATGACCTGGGCGTGGCGGCCGACCGCTCGCACCGCCTGGTCGTCATGCAGGGCGGCCGCATCCAGGAGCAGGGCCCCACGCTGGAGCTGCTGCGCAATCCGCAAAGCGCCTATACGCGGCGGCTGCTGGCCGATGCGCCTTCGCTGGCGCCCGCGCCGCGCCGCACGCCCAGGCCCGCCACGGCCGATGACTGGGCCATCGAGGTCGAGGACCTGGTGCACGAGTTCGCGGCCCCCGGCCATGCCTCGGCCCACGGGCGCAGCATCTTCCGTGCCGTGGACGGCGTGTCGCTGCGCGTGCGCCGGGGCAGCACGCATGCCATCGTGGGCGAGTCGGGCTCGGGCAAGACCACTACCATCCGCGCCATCGTGGGCCTGGGCCGGCCCACGGCGGGCCGCATCCGCATCGAAGGCACCGAGGTCACGGGCCTGCGCGGCGAGGCCCTGCGCCAGCTGCGCCGCCGCGTGCAGCTGGTCTACCAGAACCCGTTCAGTTCTCTGGACCCGCGCCAGAGCGTGTTCGACATCATCGAGGAGCCCCTGCTGAACTTCGACCCGCTGCCGGCCGATGAGCGCCGCCGGCGCGTGCACGACATGCTGGAGCGCGTGGGCCTGCCGGCCGCCGTGCTGCAGCGGCGCCCGCATGCGCTGTCGGGCGGCCAGCGCCAGCGCGTGGCGATTGCGCGCGCCCTGGTGCTGCAGCCGCAGGTCCTGGTGCTGGACGAGGCCGTCTCGGCCCTGGACGTGACCGTGCAGGCGCAGATCCTGGCCCTGCTCGCCCAGCTGCAGCAGGACCTGGGGCTGACCTATCTCTTCATCTCGCACGACCTTGCCGTGGTGCGCCAGATTGCCGACACGGTGTCGGTGCTGCGCGCGGGCCGGGTGGTGGACGCGGGCAGCGTGGAGGAAGTGTTCCAGCGCCCCACCAGCGACTACACGCGCGAACTCATGGACGCCATTCCCGGCAAAAGGAGCATTGATTTTGTCCCTCATACCGCCTGACACACACGCTGGCGCCACCCCCCGCAGCGGCCCGCGCCTGGGCTTCTTCAGCCGCCTGCTCGACGATGTGCCGGCCGGCGAACGCTACCGTCTGGTGGCCGAGCAGATCGCCCATGCCGAGGCCCAGGGCTTCGACTCGGCCTGGGTGGCCCAGCACCATTTCCATGAAAGCGAGGGCGGCCTGCCTTCGCCCTTCGTCTTCCTGGCCCATGTGGCGGCGCGCACGCGGCGCATCCGCATCGGAACGGGCGTGATCACGCTGCCGCTGGAAAACGCACTGCGCGTGGCCGAGGACGCGGCCGTGCTGGACCTGCTGACCGGCGGCCGCCTGGAGGTGGGCCTGGGCACGGGCGGCACGGCCGAATCCTTCGAGGCCTTTGGCGTGCAGGGCGCCGAGCGCGGCGCCGTCTTCGCACGCAACTTCGGCGTGCTGCAGGACGCCTGGGCCGGGCGCGCGCTGGCCGGTGGCGTCCACCTGTACCCGGCCGCGCCGCAGCTGCTGGAGCGCGTCTGGCAGGCCACGTTCTCGGCCGAGGGCGGCGCGCGGGCCGGGGCCAACGGCGACGGCCTGATGCTGTCGCGCACCCAGCCACGGCCCGAAGGCGCGCCGCAGGCCACGCTGTCCGAGATCCAGAACCCCATCATCGACGCCTACCTCGCCCGCCTGCCCGCAGGGCGGGCGCCGCGCATCCTGGGCTCGCGCACGCTGTTCGTGGCCGACCGCCGCGACGATGCGCTGCGCTGGGCCGAGGCCGGCCTGCGCCGCGTGGCCCGGCGCCATGCCGCCCAGCCCTCGCAGTGGGCGGCCCGCGTCGATCCGCAGGCGCCGCTGGCCGATCTCATCGCCGCCTACGACGTGCATGTGGGCACGCCCGACGAGGTCATCGCCTCGCTGCGCGCCGACACGGCGCTGGCGCGCGTGAGCGACATCGTCTTCCAGGTGCATTCCATCGACCCGCCGCACGACGCCATCCTGCGCTCCATCGAGCTGACGGCCGCCCATGTGGCGCCAGCCCTGGGCTGGCGCCGTGCAGATCTGCAGGCACCCTCTTCCCTCCCCGCAGCCCGGGCCGGACTGCTGCAAGCCGCATGACCATGAACACCACCGTACAGCCCCGTTTTCCGGACGACGTCATCGACCACCTCGCCGGCATCACCCCCGGCAGCGCCCCGGACCGCGTGCGCCGCCACCGCACCGAGGCGCGCACGCAGGCCCAGCAAAGCTTTGCCGCCCTGTTCACGCCCGCCGAGCCCGTGCCCGGCACGGTCTCGCTGCGCGAGCGGCTGGCCCTGGCCGCCTTCACGGCCGGGCTGCATGGCGAGCCGCGCAGCGCCGCCTTCTATGCGAAGGCGCTGGCGGTCGAAGATGCGGAACTGGCTGCCGCCGTGGCATCCGAAGTCGTGCGGGGCCGTGCACAAAGCCTTCAGCCCGGCAGCGGCCCGCACGGGCCGTACGGCAGCTACCCCGCAGGCCCGCTGAGCCGCGAGGACCAGAGCGGCCCCGCCTATGCCGTGGACCCGGCCCATGCCGCGCTGCTGGGCGCGCGCCTGGCCGCGGCGCTGGCCCATGCGCACCTGCTGGCCTACCACCCGCGCGACGCCAGCGCCGGGGCCCTGCAGGCGCTGCAACAGGCGGGCTGGAGCGAGACGGACATCGTCATCGTGTCCCAGCTGGCGTCCTTCCTGTCCTTCCAGATCCGCGTGGTGGCGGGGCTGCGCGTGCTGGCTGCACGCCCCGCGCCCCCGGCCGCCCATCAACCCACCACCCTGCAAGCCCAGCCATGACCTCAACGAACTCCGCCGCTCCCCAGGTCTTCACCCAGGAACAGCTCGACTGGCTGCCATGGATTGAGCCGCTGGACGAAAGCGAGCTGACCGAACGCCACCATGCAGGCCTGGTCGATGCCTCACGCGCGCAGTCGCCCTACTTCCGCCTGCTGGCGCGCGACCCCGACACGCTGGGCGCACGCACGCGCACCGACAAGGACATCTTCTACAACCCCGACGCCGGCCTGCCGCGTGCCGAGCGGGAGCTGGCGGCCGCTGCCACCTCGCGCGCCAATGGCTGCATCTACTGCGCCTCGGTCCATGCGCGCTTTGCCACGCACTTCTCGCGCCGGGGCGGCGACGTGCAGCGCCTGCTCGACGAAGGCCCGGGCACGGACCTGGGACCGCGCTGGAACGCCATCGTCACGGCGGCCGTGGCGCTGACCCAGACGCCGCCTGCGCTGGAGCCCGCCCACATCGATGCGCTGCGCGCCGCCGGCCTGGACGATGCCGCCATCTCCGATGTGCTGCACGGCACGGCCTTCTTCAACTGGGCCAACCGGCTCATGCTGTCGCTGGGCGAGCCACGGACCACCGCATGAGGGCTTTCGCCCTCACCACAGGCCCAGCAGCTTCCACCAGGCGCTGCCGACCACGGCAAAGACCAGCAGCTCGATCACGCACATGGCCGCGCCCACGCGCCACCAGTTGCCCAGCGTGACATAGCCGCTTCCGAAGATGATGGGCGAAGTGCCGGTGGCGTAGTGGGTCAGCGTCATCATGACGGCCGAGCCGGCCGTCATCATCAGCATGAAGGGCACGACATAGTCGGCAGGAATCAGCTGGGCGCCCACGGTCAGGAACGCCAGCATCATGGCGCTGATGTGGGCCGTGGTGCTGGCGAACAGGTAATGCGAGAACACGAACACGCCCACCAGGATGGCCGCCACCGGCAGCCAGTCCAGGCCGCTGGCGACGATGGCGTTCTTCATACCCACGGCAAACCAGGACACCACGCCCAGCTTGTTGAGCTGCTCGGCCAGCATGACCAGGGCGCCGAACCACACCAGCGTGTCCCAGGCGCTTTTCTCGGACAGCACGTCATCCCAGTCGATGGTGCCCGTGATGATCAGCACGAACAGGCCCAGGAAGGCGACCACCGTCGGGTCCAGCGTGAAGGCAGGCCCGAACAGCATCTGCGGCACGTTGGCCCACAGCAGCAGCATCAGGCCGAAGGTGCCCAGCATCACGCGCTCCTTGCCCGACAGCGGCCCCATGCGTGCCATCTCGCTGCGCGCGTACTCCACGGCATTGGGCGTGGCCTTGAGTTCGGGAGGCGACAGCAGGTAGATCACCAGCGGCATCAGCAGCAGGCACAGCAGGCCCGGCAGCAGCATGTACAGCGCCCAGGTGGTCCAGCTCAGGTGCAGGGCCTGGCCCGTGGCCTTGGCCACGAAGTCCACCACCAGCGGATTGGGCGCCGTGGCGGTCAGGAACATGGCCGACGTGATGGGATTGGCGTGGTAGTTGACCAGGGCCAGATAGGTGCCCACCTTGCCCTGCGTACCCTTGGCCGGGTCCGACTCGAAGGCATTGGCGATGGACTTCATGATCGGGTGCACGATACCGCCGCCGCGCGCCGTGTTGCTGGGCGTGAACGGTGCCAGCACCAGCTCGCAGATCGCCAGGCCGTAGCCGATGCCGATGGTCCGCTTGCCCAGCAGCGCGATGAACATCAGTCCGATGCGGTTGCCCAGCCCCGTCTTCTTGAGGCCGCGCGAGATCAGGATGGCCACCACGATCAACCATATCAGCGGGCTGGAAAAGCTGCTCAGCGCATCGGTGACTGCGCCCTTGGACGAGCCTGACGTGACCTGGGACAGCGAGACGATCACGATGGCCATCAAGGCCATCACGCCAATGGGCATGACCTTGAGGATGATGGCCACGATGGTGGTCAGGAAAATGGCCACCAGCTGCCAGGCCTTGGGCGTCAGCCCCTCGGGCACGGGCACCAGCAGCAGCCCGAACAGCACGGCGGTGGCGATCAGCGCCGGCACCAGCCGGAACGGCACGGCCGACTTGAAGTAGCGGAACAGCGAGGCAATCTTCTCGAGCATGTGGATCCTTTGCGTTGCCGGAGCGGCGCCGAGAGAGCATGGCCTGCCGGGAGCAAAAGCCCACCAGCCTGCACGGGCACTGGCGGCCGCGCCGCATGACTGACATCATGATGCAGTGCAGCATGAGCCCGGCTTCCAGCGGGCGCCTGCGCCACCGAAGTTTGACAGGCATCAAGGCCGGGCCAGTAAGCCTGGCGACCCAGGCCACCGAGCCCCGCTCACATGACAGCATCCCCAGACCGGGTGCCTTTCGCCCCGGTGTACCCATGCAGTGAAAAAAGGAGAAAAGCCGACATGCCAGCCAATCGATTCTTGCCCGAGGAATGGGAATGCCGGCTCCAGGAGATCGACCTGGAGATCGCCCGCCACGCCGTCATCTGCAAGATCCCGCTGCTGCAGGCCGGCGTGGTGGAGCGCGTGCTGGCCGATGACGCCAGCGTCTGCGGCGGCGACCACGAGGCCGCTTTCAAGACCCTGCGCGGCCTCTTGTACATGCACTACACCGAGCTGCTGCACATCAGCGAGGTGCTCAGCCCCGATGCCGCCCAGGAAATCGCCCACCGCGTGCGCCTGCGGCTGGGCCAGCGCATCGGCAACCAGCTGGGCGGCTGATGCCGGGCTGTCTGCCTGGCCTTTGCCCTGGCGCGAGGGCATGAAAAAAGGGCTACGACAGTTGTCGTAGCCCTTTTCAATTTGGTTGCGCGAGAAGGATTTGAACCTCCGACCTTTGGGTTATGAGCCCAACGAGCTACCAGACTGCTCCATCGCGCGGTATTCCAAAATTATAGCAGATTATTCAGCTGCCTTGGCTTCGGCGGCGCCTTCTTCAGCGCGCTCGACCAGTTCCACGAAGGCCATGGGGGCGTTGTCGCCCACGCGGAAGCCCATCTTCAGGATACGGGTGTAGCCACCAGGACGCTTTGCGAAGCGGGGGCCCAGCTCGTTGAAGAGCTTGGTCACGCTGTCGCGGTCGCGCAGGCGGTCGAATGCCAGGCGGCGGTTGGCAACGGTGTCGACCTTGGCCAGGGTGATCATGGGCTCGATCACGCGGCGCAGTTCCTTGGCCTTGGGAACGGTGGTCTTGATGGCTTCGTGCTCGATGAGCGAATTCATCATGTTCTTCAGCATCGCCAGGCGGTGCGAAGAGGTGCGATTGAGTTTGCGGAGGCCGTGACCGTGACGCATGGTGCTTTATTCCTAAAATATGTAATTAGGGCTTGCGCAAACAAGGATGCAAGCCTGGACCCGTTACCGGATCTGCAGCTTGCCTCAACCGAATTTGCGCAAGTTGTTGATTAATTCGGGCAGCCGTATCAGGTACTGCCCGAGGCACTGAGGCTCTCCAAAAAGGAGAGCCCGCAATTATAGTGCTTAGCGCTTTTCCAGGCCAGCAGGCGGCCAGTTCTCCAGCTTCATGCCCAGCGTCAGACCGCGGGAAGCCAGGACTTCCTTGATCTCGTTGAGCGACTTGCGACCCAGGTTGGGGGTCTTGAGCAGCTCGTTTTCGGTACGCTGGATCAGGTCGCCGATGTAGTAGATGTTCTCTGCCTTGAGGCAGTTGGCCGAACGCACGGTGAGTTCCAGCTCGTCCACGGGACGCAGCAAGATGGGATCAAAGGCGGTTGCGGCACCACGGCCACCGGCCGGAGCATCGAAGACGCTGGCGATATCGCCGCCGTCCAGCTGAGCGAACACGGCGAGCTGTTCCACCAGGATCTTGGCGGAGGCGCGCACGGCGTCCTCGGCAGTGATCGCACCATTGGTTTCGATCTCCACCACCAGCTTGTCGAGGTCGGTGCGTTGTTCAACGCGGGCCGATTCGACGGCGTAGCTCACGCGCTTGACGGGCGAGAACGAAGCGTCCAGCACGATACGGCCGATCGACTTCGTGGACTCGTCGCCATAGCGGCGCACATTGCCGGGCACATAGCCGCGGCCCTTCTCGACCTTGATCTGCATGTCCAGCTTGCCGCCTTGCGACAGGTTGGCGATGACATGATCAGGGTTGATGATTTCCACGTCGTGGGGCGTCTGGATGTCGCGCGCCGTCACGACGCCTTCGCCATCCTTGCGCAGGGAGAGCGTGACCTCGTCGCGGTTGTGCAGCTTGAACACCACACCCTTGAGGTTCAGCAGGATGTTGACCACATCTTCCTGGACACCGTCAATGGACGAGTACTCGTGCAACACACCAGCAATCGTCACTTCCGTCGCTGCGTAACCCACCATGGACGAGAGCAGGACACGGCGCAGGGCATTGCCCAGCGTATGGCCGTAGCCACGCTCAAACGGCTCCAGAACAACTTTGGCGCGATTGTGGCCAAGCTGCTCGACATTGATCGTCTTGGGCTTCAGCAAATTGGTTTGCATGCAGACTTCCTCTCAATACCCCCGGCTCGTTACACCGGTAAGGCTGGTGAAGCACCCCAGCGCGATGCCTCGCGGCTGGGGGACGGTTTTACAGAAATGTCGCTGCGCGGAATTAACGCGAGTACAACTCAACGATCAGGGATTCGTTGATGTCTGCACCGAACTCGTCGCGGTCAGGCGACTTCTTGAACGTGCCTTCAACCTTGTCGGCCGACACTTCCACCCATGCGGGGAAACCGACTTGACCAGCCAGTTGCAGGGCTTCGACGATGCGGGCCTGCTTCTTGGACTTTTCACGCACGGCGACCACGTCACCCACCTTCACCATGTAGGAAGGGATGTTGACGGATTGGCCGTTGACCGTGATGGCCTTGTGCGACACCAGCTGACGCGCTTCCGAGCGGGTCGAGCCGAAGCCCATGCGGTACACCACGTTGTCCAGACGCGACTCCAGCAGCGACAGCAGATTGGCACCGGTGTTGCCCTTCTTCTTGTCGGCGGCTTCGAAGTAGCGGCGGAATTGCTTTTCCAGCACGCCGTACATGCGCTTGACCTTCTGCTTTTCACGCAGCTGCAGGCCGAAGTCGGAAGTACGCTGACCGGAAGTGCGGCCGTGCTGACCGGGCTTGGTGTCGAACTTGGACTTGTCGGCGATCGAGCGACGTGCGCTCTTCAGGAACAGGTCAGTGCCTTCACGGCGGGAGAGTTTGGCCTTGGGGCCGATATAGCGTGCCACTTGATTTCCTTTGTGTCATCTGCCGTGCACAAGCACGGGAGCCGCCCGCGATGTTACACATCTGGGCGGCGGTGGGCTTGGTGAAAAAGCTTAGATACGACGGCGCTTTTGAGGGCGGCAGCCGTTGTGGGGAACCGGCGTCACGTCCGCGATGGAAGTGATGCGGATGCCCAGGGCGCCCAGGGCGCGAACCGAGGATTCACGGCCGGGACCGGGACCCTTGATTTCGACGTCCAGGTTCTTGATGCCCTGTTCGATGGCAGCACGACCAGCCACTTCCGAAGCCACCTGGGCAGCGAAGGGAGTCGACTTGCGCGAACCCTTGAAGCCCTGGCCACCCGACGAGGCCCACGACAGAGCGTTGCCTTGGCGGTCGGTGATGGTGATGATCGTGTTGTTGAACGAAGCGTGCACGTGGGCAATGCCGTCCGAAATGTTCTTACGGACTTTCTTGCGAACGCGCTGTGCAGCGTTGTTTGCGGGAGACTTAGCCATAGTGATCTTTCAATCTCTTTATTTCTTCAAAGCCGCGGCACCCTTGCGCGGACCCTTGCGGGTACGTGCATTCGTGCGGGTACGCTGACCACGCATGGGCAGGCCACGACGATGACGGAAACCGCGATAGCAACCGATGTCCATCAAACGCTTGATGTTCATCGTTGTTTCGCGACGCAGATCACCTTCCAGCGTCAGGGAAGTCAGCTGATCGCGGATCTTTTCCAGATCGCCGTCAGTCAGTTCCTTGATTTTCTTGGAATATGCGATGCCAGCGGCTTCGCAGATCTTGCGTGCAGTGGTGCGACCGATCCCATAGATAGCGGTCAGGCCGATTTCAGCGTGCTGATGCGGCGGGATGTTAATGCCAGCGATACGTGCCATTATTCGTCCTCAAACTTTCCTATCAACCCTGGCGCTGCTTGTGGCGCTGGTCCGTGCAGATCACTCGCACCACACCCTTGCGGCGGATGATCTTGCAGTTACGGCAGATTTTTTTGACCGAAGCCGAAACTCTCATTTCATTCTCCTAAAACTCTACATCCGTTACGGCCTATCGACCGGGAAACATGCCCGCGATGGATAGATCGAATGGGCGTCTACTAACTCTTACTGGACCCGCCGGCACCGCCGGCCAGGCCCATCACTTAGTTCAATTGCCAAGTGTCGCTTTGAAGTTCGCCTTTTTGAGGAGCGATTCGTACTGTTGCGACATCATGTAGTTCTGCACCTGGGCCATGAAGTCCATGGTCACCACCACAATAATCAGCAGTGATGTACCACCGAAGTAGAACGGGACGTTGTACTTCAGGATCAGGAACTCGGGCAACAAGCACACGAATGTGATGTACACCGCACCAGCCAGGGTCAGGCGAACCAGGATCTTGTCAATGTAGCGGGCCGTCTGGTCACCGGGACGGATCCCGGGGATGAAGGCACCACTCTTCTTCAGGTTGTCGGCGGTTTCCCGGCTGTTGAACACCAGGGCCGTGTAGAAGAAGCAGAAGAAGATGATGGCGGTGGCGTAGAGCATCACATAGATCGGCTGACCGGGGGTCAGCGTGCTAGCAATGTCCTTCAGCCAGCGCATGGATTCCCCTGCACTGAACCAGTTCACAACGGTCGCCGGCAGCAAGATGATCGAGGAAGCGAAGATGGGAGGAATGACCCCCGCCATGTTCAGCTTCAGCGGCAAGTGCGAAGACTGACCGCCATACACCTTGTTACCCACCTGACGACGCGCATAGTTCACCAGGATCTTGCGCTGTCCCCGCTCGACAAACACGACGAAGTACGTCACGGCTGCCACCACGAGAACGATGAAGATCGCGGCCAGGATGCTCATGGCACCGGTGCGCACCAGCTCCAGCAGACCACCGATGGAGCTCGGCAGACCTGCGGCGATACCTCCAAAGATGAGGATCGAGATGCCGTTGCCCAGACCACGTTCCGTGATCTGTTCACCGAGCCACATCAGGAACATGGTGCCGGCCGTCAGGCTGACCACCGCCGTGAGGCGGAAGCCGAAACCGGGGCTCAGAACCAGACCTGCGGAGCTTTCCAGAGCCACGGCAATTCCCAGGGACTGAAAAATCGCCAGGCCCAGAGTGCCATAGCGGGTGTACTGGGTGATCTTGCGACGACCCGATTCACCTTCCTTTTTCAGCTGCTCGAATGTAGGGACCACATAGGTCATGAGCTGCATGATGATCGATGCCGAGATGTACGGCATGATCCCCAGTGCGAACACCGTGAAGCGCGACAGCGCCCCACCCGAGAACATGTTGAACAGATTGAGAATGCCGCCCTGCTGGCCATTGAACAGCTGCTGCAGCTGCGCTGGATCGATGCCCGGCACGGGGATATGAGCCCCGATGCGGTAAACGACCAGCGCGAGCAACAGAAAAACCAGACGGCGGCGAAGATCGCCGAATTTTCCGGTTTTTGCAATTTGAGCTGCGCTAGTAGCCACGGATGTCTTCTTTCAGATCATTAATCAGGCGATGCTGCCGCCGGCAGCTTCGATGGCAGCCTTGGCGCCGGCGGTAGCGCCGATGCCGTTGAGCTTGACAGCCTTGCTGATTTCACCGCTCTTGATGATCTTGACCACCTTTGCGATTTCACCAACCAGACCGGCTTGCTTCAGAGCTGCCAGATCGACTTCGGCCAGGCCCAGCTGTTCCAGAGCGGACAGGGTCACTTCTGCGTTGAACTTCAGCAGATGCGACTTGAAGCCACGCTTGGGCAGACGGCGCTGCAGAGGCATTTGACCGCCTTCGAAGCCCACCTTGTGGTAGCCACCCGAACGCGACTTCTGGCCCT
Source organism: Delftia sp. 11MD (assembly GCF_050907895.1). Classification (NCBI taxonomy): domain Bacteria; kingdom Pseudomonadati; phylum Pseudomonadota; class Betaproteobacteria; order Burkholderiales; family Comamonadaceae; genus Delftia; species Delftia sp. 11MD. Next base: position 6,104,682 of record NZ_CP194333.1, read on the forward strand.
TGTGACCACGGCCGGCAGTCTTGCCCAGGCCGGAGCCGATGCCGCGGCCGACACGGCGCTTGGCATGCTTGGCACCTGCTGCAGGCTTGATGCTATTGAGTTCCATCATCAATCCTTTCAGAGGACTTTGACCAGATAGCTGATCTTGTTGATCATGCCGCGCACAGCAGGCGTGTCCTGCAGTTCGCTGATGCTATTCAGCTTGCGCAGGCCCAGGCCACGGACGGTGGCGCGGTGCGATTCCTTGGTGCCAATGGGGCTGCGCACCAGTTGCACCTTCACGGTTTGTTGCGTTGTCATGTGATTGACTCCGATCAGGCGGTGAAGATGTCTTCAACCGACTTGCCGCGCTTGGCTGCCACTTCCGAAGGGGTCGTGGAGTTCTTCAGAGCGTCAAAAGTCGCGCGGACCATGTTGTAGGGATTCGACGAGCCATGGCTCTTGGCCACGATGTCGGTGATGCCCAGCACTTCGAAGACGGCGCGCATCGGGCCGCCGGCGATGATGCCGGTACCCTTGGGAGCGGGGTTCAGCATCACGGATGCTGCGCCATGCTGACCCATCACGGTGTGATGGATCGAGCCGTTCTTCAGGGACACCTTGATCATGTTGCGACGGGATTCTTCCATCGCCTTTTGCACGGCTGCAGGCACTTCCTTGGACTTGCCCTTGCCCATGCCAACACGGCCATCACCGTCGCCAACCACGGTCAGTGCAGCGAAGCCGAGGATACGACCGCCCTTCACAACCTTGGTGACGCGGTTCACCGCGATCATTTTTTCGCGCAGACCGTCGTCACGACCTTCGTCTTGCACCTTGGGAGAAAACTTTGCCATTTCTATCCGCTCCGCTTAGAACTGCAGGCCGGCTTCACGAGCGGCTTCTGCCAAAGCCTTCACGCGGCCGTGGTATGCGAAACCAGCGCGATCGAAAGCCACTTTCTCCACGCCTGCAGCCTTGGCCTTCTCGGCAATGCGCTTGCCGATCAGCGTAGCGGCAGCCACGTTGCCACCCTTGCCGATGGCGCCCAGTTGGGTGCGCACTTCGGCTTCGGCAGTCGAGGCCGAAGCCAGCACCTTGGTGCCGTCTTCCGACACCACGCTTGCGTAGATGTGGAGGTTCGTACGGTTCACGCTCAGACGTGCCACGCCTTGCTGTGCAATGCGGATGCGGGTCTGGCGGGCACGACGGAGACGCTGCTCTTTCTTGGTCAACATAATGCAGCTCCTTACTTCTTCTTGGTCTCTTTGATCACGACCTTCTCATCCGAGTAACGGATGCCCTTGCCCTTGTAGGGCTCGGGAGGACGAACGGCACGGATCTCAGCAGCCAGTTGGCCAACGGCCTGGCGGTCAGCACCCTTGACCACGATTTCCGTGGGCGTGGGGGTGGCAACAGTGATGCCGGCCGGCATTTCGAAGTTCACCGGGTGCGAATAGCCGATCGCGAGGTTCAGCTTGGCGCCAGAGGCCGAAGCCTTGAAGCCCACGCCGACCAGCGACAGCTTCTTCTCGAAGCCCTTGCTCACGCCCACCACCATGTTGTTCACCAGCTGACGCATGGTGCCGCTCATGGCGTTGGCTTCGCGCGAGTCGTTGACGGGCTCGAAAGACAGCTTGCCTTCGTTGTTGGAGATCTTCACCAGAACGTTCTGGGCCAGCGACAGCGTGCCGCCGGTGCCCTTCACATTGATCTGGTCAGCCTTGATGGACACATCCACGCCTGCGGGGATGGCCACGGGAGTCTTTGCTACGCGAGACATTTCAGTATTTCTCCTTAATGTCCGTTAGGCCACGTAGCACAGCACTTCGCCGCCCACGCCGGTGGCGCGTGCCTTGCGATCCGTCATCACGCCCTTGGGAGTGGTGACGATGGCCACGCCCAGACCGTTCATGACCTGGGGGATTGCGTCGCGGCCCTTGTACACGCGCAGGCCGGGACGGCTCACGCGCTCGATGCGCTCGATCACCGGACGGCCGGCGTAGTACTTCAGGGTAATTTCGAGTTCGGACTTGCCAGCGTCGGTCTTCACTTGGAAGCCGTCGATGTAGCCTTCATCCTTCAGCACCTGGGCGATGGCAACCTTGACCTTGGAGGAAGGAGCCGTCACGGTGGTCTTGGAGACCATTTGTGCATTGCGGATGCGGGTCAGCAAGTCAGCGATGGGATCACTCATGCTCATGTTTAATCTCTCCTGCTTGCTTACCAGCTGGCCTTGGTGACACCGGGGATGTCGCCAGCGAAGGCCAGTTCACGGATCTTGGCGCGGCCCAGACCGAATTGACGGAAGGTGCCACGGGGACGACCCGTGATCTCGCAGCGGTTGCGCTGGCGAGTGGGGTTCGCGTTACGGGGCAGCTTCTGCAGGCCCAGGCGAGCGGCGTCGCGCTCTTCGTCGCTGCGCTTTGCGTCAGCGGCGATTGCCTTCAGTTCTGCGTACTTGGCAGCGTACTTGGCCGCCAGCTTTTCGCGCTTGAGTTCGCGCTGAATCAATGCAACTTTAGCCATGCGCCACCTCAGTTCTTGAAGGGGAAACGGAAAGCGGCGAGCAGTGCCTTGCACTCGTCGTCGGTCTTTGCCGTAGTCGTGATGCTGATGTTCAGACCACGCAGAGCGTCCACCTTGTCGTACTCGATTTCGGGGAAGATGATCTGTTCCTTGACGCCGACGTTGTAGTTGCCGCGACCGTCGAACGAACGGCCGGAGATACCACGGAAGTCACGCACGCGGGGCAGAGCCACGGTGACGAAACGATCCAGGAATTCATACATCTGAACGCCACGCAGGGTCACCATGCAGCCGATGGCCTGGCCTTCGCGGATCTTGAAGCCGGCGATAGCCTTCTTGGCCTTGGTCACCACGGGCTTCTGACCAGCAATCTTGGTCAGGTCGGCCACGGCGTTGTCCATCACCTTCTTGTCGGCCACGGCTTCGCTCACACCCATGTTCAGGGTGATCTTGGTCAGGCGGGGCACTTCCATGGTGGAGGTGTAGCCGAACTTTTCCTTCAGTTCAGCCGCGATCTTTTCGCGATACAGTTTTTGCAGTCGTGCCATGTGTTACCCCTTAGGCCGCCTTGATTTCGGCGCCGTTGGACTTGAACACGCGAACGCGCGTGCCGTCGGCTTGCACCTTGATGCCCACGCGATCGGCCTTGCCGGTCGCTGCATTGAAGATGGCCACGTTGGATTGGTGGATAGGCATGGCCTTTTCCACGATGCCGCCGGTGGTGCCCTTCATGGGGTTCGGCTTGACGTGCTTCTTCACCAGGTTGATGCCGTCGATCAGCAGGTGGGAGTCGTCCTTGCGAGCCGAGACCACGCCTTGCTTGCCCTTGTCACGGCCGGTCAGCACGATGACTTGGTCGCCCTTGCGAATCTTGTTCATGGTGCTTCCTTTAGAGAACTTCAGGTGCCAGGGACACGATCTTCATGAACTTTTCGTTGCGCAGTTCACGAGTCACGGGGCCAAAGATGCGGGTGCCGATAGGCTCCAGCTTGGCGTTCAGCAGCACGGCGGCATTGCCGTCGAACTTGACGAGCGAGCCATCAGCGCGGCGAATACCCTTCGCCGTGCGCACCACGACCGCGCTGTAGACCTCGCCTTTTTTGACGCGTCCACGCGGTGCAGCTTCCTTGATGCTCACCTTGATGATGTCACCAACACTCGCATAGCGACGATGAGAACCGCCCAGCACCTTGATGCACTGAACAGACTTCGCGCCGGTGTTGTCGGCAACCTCTAACCGAGATTCTGTTTGGATCATTTCAATATTCCCAACTTGCTCCAGCAAACACCCGACAGCCCCAGAGTCTTCTCAAGGGCCGCGAGCAGCCAGTCAGTCTTGGGCCCGTCGTCCACGCCGAAAACCATTTCTCGGCGCTTCCACTGGGCAGATAACTTCACGGTTTTCACGTGAAGCATGGGATTGTCCCAGAAATTCCTTTGCGCGTCAAACCCTTAGCGACTTTTCCCGCCCCTGCCCGGCAGCGTTGCGCAACGCCCACAAGGGCGCCGGCAACCGAGGGGCCGCCCGGGCCTCCCGATCGGCCCATGCCACCGGAGACGCCCATAAAAAAGCCGAGCCACGCGGGCTCGGCAAAGGGTGGCAGACTCAACGCAATTGTTGGCTGCGGACGGACCGCGCCGACGACGGCACAGACCGCGCAGCGGCTTTGGGGCCACCGCGTCGGGCTTGGGCGCGGCCCTTGCCCTGCGGAAAACGCACTTTCAAGCGCTTTCTTTTTGCTTCCCTCCCTCGTCAGCCTTGTGCTGGCTGCTGTTCACTGGCACTGAAGCTGGGCGCCATGAACCGCATTCTCATTCATAAAACCAATCGAGTACATATATTCATCAATTTTGACAATCATTCGTGGCGCAAGCGTCTTACGCAGAAAGCACAACGCCCTGCGCTGCAGGGCGTTGTGCATGGAGATGGACAGGATCAGGCAGGCAGGTACTGCGCCGCCAGCGGCATGAAGTCCGCCAGGCCGGCGTCGTGTCCCAGCTCCTCCTGGAGGATGGCCGCCACGCGCGGGGCCACTTCGGCGGCCTTGCGCGCGTCGAGGAACAGCAGGCGGCTGCGGCGCGCCAGCACGTCTTCCACGGTGCGCGCGTATTCGAAGCGCGCGGCAAAGCGCACCATGGCTTCGTTCAGGCCGTCGGCCAGCCATTCGTCGTTGCCCGGCAACGCCTGCACCGCCGAGGCTTCCGTGCCGTAGGAATGCAGGCCCTGGATCTGGTTCATGCGGTGGTGCACGGCGGACTCGGCCGGGGCGCCGGCCAGCGGCAGGCGGGCCGTGACACCACCGGGGCGGTGCGGCAGGCGGCCGATGGCAAAGCATTCGGAGAGCACGTCTTCGGCCATGGCGCGGTAGGTGGTCCACTTGCCGCCCGTGACGGTCACCAGGCCGGTGCGGCTGGACATGACGGTGTGCTCGCGGCTGATCTTCTTGGTGTTTTCGCCATCGTCGTCCTGGGGCTTGACCAGCGGGCGCAGGCCCACCCACATGCTGCGCACGTCGGCCAGCGTGGGCTGGCGCGTGAGGTAGCGGCCTGCCTCGGTGAGGATGAAGTCCAGTTCTTCGGGGAAAGGCAGGGGTTCGCGCGCCAGGTCGTTGCGCGGCGTGTCGGTGGTGCCCAGGATGACCTTGCCCAGCCAGGGCACGGCAAAGAGCACGCGGCCGTCGGCCGTCTTGGGCACGAGCAGGGCATGGTCGCTGGGCAGGAAGTCGCGGTCCACGACCACGTGCACGCCCTGGCTGGGCGCGACCATGGGCTTGACGGGACGGCCCTGGGCCTCGGCGTCCTGCTGGCGGAACAGGTCCACCCAGGGGCCGGTGGCGTTGACCACGCACTTGGCGCGCAGCGTGAAGCGCTGGCCGGATTCCGAGTCTTCGCAGATCAGGCCGGCGACCTTGCCGCCTTCGTGCAGCAGTTCACGTGCGGGGCAGTAGTTGACCAGCAGCGCGCCCTTGGCAGCGGCCGTGCGGGCCAGCGCCAGCGCCAGGCGGGCATCGTCGAACTGGCCGTCCCAGTATTTGACGCCGCCCTTGAGGCCCTGCTGCCGCACGGTGGGCAGGCACTTCACGGTGCTGGAGCGCGAGAGGAATTCCGTGGCGCCCAGGCCTGCCTTGCCGGCCAGCGCGTCATACATCTTGAGGCCGATGCCATAGAACGGCGTGTCCAGCAGCTTGTAGGACGGCATGACGAAGGCCAGCGGCTGCGCCAGGTGGGGCGCGTTGTGCAGCAGCGTGGTGCGCTCATGCAGCGCTTCGCGCACCAGGGCGATGTTGCCCTGCGCCAGGTAGCGCACGCCACCATGGACCAGCTTGGTGGCACGCGAGGACGTGCCCTTGGCGAAGTCATGCGACTCCACCAGCACGACCTTGAACCCGCGCGCCGCCGCGTCCAGGGCCACGCCCAGGCCGGTGGCACCGCCGCCGATGATGGCCAGATCGTAGGTTTCAGGCTGGGCCAGGCGTTCCAGCAGGGCGGCGCGGCCGGTGGGCAGAGGGGAAGCAGCGAGGGACATGGATCTTCGACGAAGGAATGTGGGGCAAGTTAACAGGGCGCCATGTAGCCGCCATGTCAGCACCCGGGACGCCACGCCTGCGCCCAATGCGAAGGGGACGGAATCGGGTTTTCCGCTATTTTCGCTCGTTTTTGTATTTTTTTCTTCGCTATCTTTCGTTTCGTGTTTTTTGCAGTCAACGAATTTGGCGATAGGCCGGGAGACCAGCACAGGGCATGTTGTCCAAAGCCGACACGGCCCAACTCAGGGACGCCGAGCAAGAGCCGCCTCGCGGCGAGGGCGTCGTCCCCCTCCCTTGCGAAGCAAGTAGAGAGGGGGAAGGCGCGCAAGCGCCTCAGGGGGTGCTAACGCACCTTGCCGTTTTTCCAGGCATTGAGCAGCGTGTCATACGCAATCGTCTCGCCCTTGGGCTTTTCATTGGCCAGCTTCTTCCACGGCGCCTGCTTGTCGCTGAGCCACTTGGCCGGGTCGCCCTTGGGGTTGAGCTTGGGCGCGCAGTGCGCCATGCCTGCGCGCTGCAGGCGGGCCATGACCTGGTCCATTTCCTCGGCCAGGTTGTCCATGGCGCCCTGGGGCGTCTTCTCGCCGGTGACGGCCTGGGCCACGTTCTTCCACCACAGCTGGGCCAGCTTGGGGTAGTCGGGCACGTTGTTGCCGGTGGGCGTCCAGGCCACGCGGGCGGGGCTGCGGTAGAACTCGACCAGGCCGCCGAGCTTGGGCGCCATGTCCGTCATGGCCTTGGAGCGGATGTCGCTTTCGCGGATGGGCGTCAGGCCGACGATGGTCTTCTTGAGGCTGGTGGTCTTGGCGGTGACGAACTGCGCGTAGAGCCAGGCGGCGGCCGTGCGGTTGGCGTCATGGTCCTTGAAGAAGGTCCAGCTGCCCACGTCCTGGTAGCCGTTTTGCATGCCGTCCTTCCAGTACGGCCCGTTGGGGCCGGGCGCCATGCGCCATTTGGGCGTGCCGTCGGCATTGACCACGGGCAGGCCGGGCTTGGTCATGTCGGCCGTGAAGGCGGTGTACCAGAAGATCTGCTGCGCGATATGGCCCTGGGCCGGCACGGGGCCGGACTCGCCGAAGGTCATGCCCATGGCTTCCTTGGGCGCGTATTTCTTCATCCAGTCCACGTACTTGGTGAGCGCGAACACGGCGGCCGGCGAGTTGGTGGCGCCCCCGCGCGAGACCGAGGCGCCCACGGGCGTGCACTTGTCGTCGGCCACGCGGATGCCCCATTCATCGACGGGCATGCCGTTGGGAATGCCCTTGTCGGCCGCGCCGGCCATGGACAGCCAGGCATCGGTGAAGCGCCAGCCCAGCGAGGGGTCCTTCTTGCCGTAGTCCATGTGGCCGTAGACAGGCTTGCCGTCGATCTGCTTGACGTCGTTGGTGAAGAACTCGGCGATGTCCTCGTAGGCGCTCCAGTTCAGCGGCACACCCAGCTCGTAGCCGTACTTGGCCTTGAACTTGTCCTTGAGGTCCTTGCGCTCGAAGAGGTCGGCGCGGAACCAGTAGAGGTTGGCGAACTGCTGGTCGGGCAGCTGGTAGAGCTTGCCGTCGGGCGCGGTGGTGAAGCTGGTGCCGATGAAGTCCTTGATGTCCAGGCCCGGATTGGTGAAGTCCTTGCCGGCGCCGGCCATGTAGTCGGTCAGGCTCATGATGCGGCCGTAGCGGTAGTGCGTGCCGATCAGGTCGGAGTCGGAGATCCAGCCGTCATAGATGGACTTGCCCGACTGCATCGAGGTCTGCAGCTTCTCGACCACGTCGCCTTCCTGGATCAGGTCGTGCTTGACGGTGATGCCCGTGATCTCGGTGAAGGCCTTGGCCAGCGTCTTGCTCTCGTACTCGTGCGTGGTGATGGTCTCGGAGACCACGGCGATCTCCTTGACGCCCTTGGCCTGCAGCTTCTTGGCCGCCTCGATGAACCACTTCATCTCGGCCATCTGCTGGTCCTTGGACAGCGTGCTGGGCTGGAACTCCGCGTCGATCCACTTCTTGGCTTCCGCCTCTCCGGCCCAGGCCGCTTGCCCCGCCGCCAGCAGGGCCGCCGCGAGGGCGATGGTGTGAAGTCGTTGTTTCATCTGCCGTCTCCTAGATTCTTGCTGTCTCCCCGACATGCACATGCACCAGCGGGCCCCGGGGGAGCTTCGGACCCGGCTGTCGATAAATGGAATGAAGTGATCAGCCTTTGCGCATCACGACGGCCAGCACGAGCATGGACAGCACGAAACTGATCCACACCGAAGGCTCGGCCTCCAGCGAGAACCACTGCGCCATCTTCTCGCCCAGCCCCACCCAGGCCAGATTGACATAGGCCGCCAGCAGCAGCCCGATGAACAGCCGGTCCCCGCGCGTCGTCGCCATCGGCAGCCAGCCCTTGCGCATCACGGTCGGGCTGCGCAACTCCCACAGCGTCATGCCCACCAGCATCAGCACGATGCAACTGAAGAACACCGCCACCGGCAGCGTCCAGGCCATCCAGGAAAACATTGACGAGTCCTTTCAGAAACAAAAACCACTGCCCGTCGAAACTGGCGCGGCCCCAAGCGAGGGACAGCAAGCAAGGGCCGCCCCGCCGCGAGGCTGTCGTCCCCCTCCCCCGCGAAGCGGGTAGAGAGGGGGAAGGCGCGCAAGCGACTCAGGGGGTGCCTCACACCCTCCCCATTGCGAACCCCTTGGCGATGTAATGCCGCACGAACCAGATCACGATGGCGCCCGGCACGATGGTCAGCACGCCCGCCGCCGCCAGCGTCGCCCAGTCCATGCCCGAGGCCGAGACGGTGCGCGTCATGGTCGCCACGATGGGCTTGGCGTTCACGCTGGTCAGCGTGCGCGCCAGCAGCAGTTCCACCCAGCTGAACATGAAGCAGAAGAAGGCCGCCACGCCCACGCCGGCCTTGATCAGCGGCAGGAAGATGGTGAGGAAAAAGCGCGGGAAGGAGTAGCCGTCGATATAGGCCGTCTCGTCGATCTCGCGCGGAATGCCGCTCATGAAACCCTCCAGGATCCAGACGGCCAGCGGCACGTTGAACAGCAGGTGGGCCAGGGCCACGGCGATGTGCGTGTCCATCAGGCCCACCGTGGTGTAGAGCTGGAAGAAGGGCAGCAGGAAGACGGCCGGCGGCGTCATGCGGTTGGTCAGCAGCCAGAAGAACACATGCTTGTCGCCCAGGAACTGGTAGCGCGAGAACGCATAGGCCGCCGGCAGCGCCACCGTCAGCGAGATCACGGTGTTGATGGCCACGTAGATCAGGCTGTTGATGTAGCCCGAGTACCAGGAGGCGTCGGTGAAGATGGTTTGGTAGTTGGCCCAGGTGAAATGCTGGGGCCACAGCGAGAAGCTCGACAGGATCTCCTCGTTGGTCTTGAAGCTCATGTTGACCATCCAGTAGATGGGCAGCACGGCGAACAGCAGGTAGGCGACGAGGAACAGCGTGCGCTTGTGGAAACGGCGGTCTTCAGTCATGTCCGGCCTCCCGCAGGGCCGCCCCAAGGCAGGCCGAGCCCCCTCGGGGGGCAGTGAACGAAGGGAGCGTGGGGGTCATTCTCTTGCCCCTTCCTTGTCTGCCGTGCCCACGCGCTGCATCCAGTTGTAGAGGATGAAGCACAGCAGCAGGATGATGAGGAAATAGATCAGCGAGAAGGCCGCCGCCGGCCCCAGGTCGAACTGGCCCACGGCCTTTTGCGTCAGGTACTGCGACAGGAAGGTGGTCGCATTGCCGGGCCCGCCGCCCGTGAGCACGAAGGGCTCGGTATAGATCATGAAGCTGTCCATGAAGCGCAGCAGCACGGCGATCATCAGCACGCCGCGCATCTTGGGCAGCTGGATGTAGCGGAACACCGCGAACTTGCTGGCGCCGTCGATGCGCGCGGCCTGGTAGTAGGCGTCGGGAATGGAGCGCAGGCCCGCGTAGCACAGCAGGGCCACCAGCGGCGTCCAGTGCCAGACATCCATGACCAGCACGGTAAGCCAGGCATGGGTGGCATTGCCCGTGTAGTTGTAGTCCACGCCCAGCGCGTTGAGCGCCGCGCCCAGCAGGCCGATGTCGGCGCGGCCGTAGATCTGCCAGATGGTGCCGACCACGTTCCACGGAATCAGCAGCGACAGCGAGACCACGACCAGCACCGCCGAGGCCTTCCAGCCCTGGGCCGGCATGGACAGGGCCAGGGCGATGCCCAGCGGGATCTCCACCAGCAGCACGGCCAGCGAAAAGCCGATCTGGCGCAGCAGGGCCGAGTGCAGTTCCTCGTCGCGCATGACCTGGGCAAACCATTCCGTGCCCACGAACACGCGCCGGTCCGGACTGATGATGTCCTGCACCGAGTAGTTCACCACCGTCATCAGCGGGATGATGGCCGAGAAGGCCACGCAGATGATGACCGGCAGGATCAGCAGCCAGGCCTTCTGGTTGACGGGCTTGATGGTCTGGCTCATGCCTGCAGCTCCTCGTTGACGTAGTAGCAGGTGTGGGGGCCCTGCAATTGCACCCAGACGGTCTGCCCTGCGGCGGGCAGGAAGGCGTCGGCGCCGCAGCGCAGCTTGAGAAGCCGCTCGCCCAGGCGCGCCACCAGCAGCTGGTGCGTGCCCACGTCCTGCACGCGCTCCACCGTGCAGGCCACGGCGCCGGGCGCGTCGGCCGAGGCCAGTGTCAGGTACTCGGGGCGTATGCCCAGGCTCAGGGGCAGGCCGGGCGCCACGCTGGCCAGTGCGGCGGGCAGGGACAGGTACTGGCCCTCGGCCAGCAGCCGGCCGCCGTCCTGCTGCAGCGGCACGAAGTTCATGCCCGGCGAGCCGATGAAGTGGCCGACGAAGGCGTGGCTGGGCCGCTCGAAGAGCTGGGCCGGCGTGCCCACCTGCACGGCACGGCCACGCGTCATGACCACCACCTGGTCGGCAAAGGTCAGGGCCTCCACTTGGTCGTGCGTCACATAGATCAGCGTGAGCCGCAGCTCGTGGTGGATCTGCTTGAGCTTGCGGCGCAGCTGCCACTTGAGCTGGGGGTCGATCACCGTGAGCGGCTCGTCGAACAGCACGGCCGAGACATCGGGCCGCACCAGGCCCCGGCCCAGCGAGATCTTCTGCTTGGCGTCGGCCGACAGGCCCGCCGCGCGCTGGTCGAGCTGGCCGCTCATCTCCAGCATCTCGGCGATCTGGCCCACGCGGGCGCGGATGCGGTCGGCAGGCATGCGGCGGTTCTTCAGCGGAAAGGCCAGGTTCTCGGCCACGGTCATGGTGTCGTAGATCACCGGGAACTGGAACACCTGAGCAATGTTGCGTTCCTGGGGCGTGGCGCGCGTCATGTCGCGGCCGTCGAACAGCACCTTGCCCTGCGAGGGGACCAGCAGGCCCGACATGATGTTGAGCATGGTGGTCTTGCCGCAGCCCGAGGGGCCGAGCAGCGCATAGGCGCCGCCGTCCTCGAAGACCATGCTCAGCGGCAGCAGCGCATAGTCGCTGTCCTGCTGCGGGTTCGGCTTGTAGGAGTGGGCCAGATCGAGTTCTATGCGGGCCATCTCATCGTCCTCCGGGCCGCGCCGGCGCCAGCAGCAGCGCGCCGTCCGTGCCGAACACGTAGGCATGGGCCGGGTCCAGGTGCAGCGTGACCGCGCTGCCCAGGTCCAGGTGGTGCACGCCCGTGACCTGGGCCACCAGCTCGCCCCAGGGCGTGGTGGCATGCACGAAAGTGTCCGACCCCGAGATCTCGGCCAGTTCCACCACGCCTTGCAGCGCAACATCCCCGGGCCGGGCCTGCAGGCGCAGCGCGCTGGCGCGCAGGCCCAGGGTCAGGGGGCCGGCAGCGGCCAGGCCCACCGGCAGCGCCATGGGCAGCCGCGCGCCGCCGGGCAGCTCCAACCCGGTGTCCACGGCCTGCGCGGGCACCAGGTTCATGGGCGGATCGCTGAAGGCCCGCGCCACACGCAGCGAATTGGGTCGGTGGAACACCTCCGCCGTGGGGCCGTACTGCAGCAGCTCCCCCTCGTGCAGCACGGCCGTGTGGCCGCCCAGCAGCAGGGCCTCGCCGGGCTCGGTGGTGGCGTAGACCACGGTGGAGCTGCCGGTGGCGAACAGCTGGGTCAGCTCCTCGCGCAGTTCCTCGCGCAGCTTGTAGTCGAGGTTGACCAGCGGCTCGTCCAGCAGCATCAGCGGAGCGCCCTTGGCCAGCGCCCTCGCCAGGGCCACGCGCTGCTGCTGGCCACCCGACAGCTCGGCCGGATAGCGGTCCAGGAACATCTCGATGTGCAGCCGCTCGGCCAGGGCGCGCACGCGCTGCGCCACGTCGCGATCGCCGCGCAGCTTCAGCGGCGAGGCGATGTTGTCCGCCACCGTGAGCGAGGGATAGTTGATGAACTGCTGGTAGACCATGGCCACATTGCGCTCGCGCACGGGCATGCCGGTCACATCGACGCCATCGACGCGCACCCGGCCTTCGGTGGGCACGTCCAGGCCGGCCATGATGCGCATCAGGCTGGTCTTGCCGGCCTGCGTGGCGCCCAGCAGCACGGTCACCGCGCGGCTTTCCAGTTCCAGGTGCATGGGGTGCAGCCAGGTCTGGCCGCCCACACGCTTGCTGATTCTCTCCAACACCAGTTCCACGACTGCCCTCTTTTGGCGAGGCCGCCACCGGGGCAGCATTTGAACAAGGAGAAAGGCGGACCTCCAAAGCGCGTTTGAAGGCCCGAACGTCTTCATTTTTGTTCTTTCCGGATCGCAGCCCATCAACACATACCCTAGGTGCTGTTCCTTTTTCTTCGTTTTAAAGTTCCCCAGCCCACGGCTGGCCGCGTCAAATGCGCTATAAACCCGTCGCCCGGCCCGATTGACTGCCCGACCATCCACCCGTCCCCCAGATCGCCCCTCCGATGGATTTGCCGTGAACACCAACCCCCGCCAACTACAGCTGCTGGACGAAGTCCGCAGCCGCCAGTCCACCACGGTGGAGCAGCTGGCCGAGATCCTGGGCGTGACGCTTCAGACCGTGCGCCGCGACATTCAGAAGCTGGCAGATGCCGGGCTGATGGTGCGCTTTCACGGCGGCGTGCGCGTGCCCAGCGCCACGGTCGAGAACCTGGGCCACCCCCAGCGCCAGGTGCTGCATGCCGAAGGCAAGTCGCGCATTGCGCGCGCCGTGGCCGAGGCCATTCCCAACGGCTGCTCGCTGATCCTGAACATCGGCACCACCACCGAGGCCGTGGCCCAGGCCCTGCTCAAGCACCGGGGCCTGCGCGTGATCACCAACAACCTCAACGTGGCGGCCATCCTCAGCTCCAACGCGGACTGCGAAGTCATCGTGGCCGGCGGCGTGGTGCGCACGCGCGACCGGGGCATCGTGGGCGAGGCGGCCGTGGACTTCATACGCCAGTTCAAGGTGGACATCGCCCTGATCGGCATCTCGGCCATCGAGCCCGATGGCAGCCTGCGCGACTTCGACATGCGCGAGGTCAAGGTGGCCCAGACCATCATTGCCCAGTCGCGCGAGGTCTGGCTGGCCGCCGACCACAGCAAGTTCCACCGCCAGGCCATGGTGGAGCTGGCACGCCTGGACCAGATCGACCGCCTGTTCACCGATACCGCGCCCCCCGCTCCGTTCGATGCCCTTCTGCGCGAAGCCGAAGTGCAATGCGTGGTGGCGCAATAAGTTTTCCGCAGCCGCTGCGCCACCGCCCGCACAGGACACGCGCACCGGCCCTGCTTTTCCTGGATACCGCACCATGACCTATCTGCTTGCCCTGGACCAGGGCACCTCCAGCTCGCGCAGCATCGTCTTCGACACCCAGGGCCGCATCGTGGCCTCTGCCCAGCTGGAGCTGCCGCAGATCTATCCCCGCCCCGGCTGGGTGGAGCACGATCCGCGCGAGATCTGGCGCACCCAGCTGGCCACGGCGCGCGAGGCCCTGGCCAAGGCCGGGCTGGCGGCGGCCGACATCCGCGCCCTGGGCATCACCAACCAGCGCGAGACCACCGTGGTCTGGAACCGCGCCACGGGCCAACCCCTGCACCACGCCATCGTCTGGCAGGACCGCCGCGCCGAGCCGCTGTGCGCCCAGCTGCGCGAGGCCGGCCATGCCGACACCATCCAGCGCAAGACCGGCCTGCTGATCGACGCCTATTTCTCGGGCACCAAGCTGCGCTGGATCCTGGACAACGTCAATGGCGCACGCGCCGCCGCCGAGCGCGGCGAACTGGCCTTCGGCACCGTGGACAGCTGGCTGATCTGGCAGCTCACGGGCGGACGCCGCCATGTGACCGATGTCTCCAACGCCAGCCGCACCATGCTGTTCAACGTCCACACCAACCAGTGGGACGACGATCTGCTGGCGCTGCTGGAGATTCCGCGCGCGCTGATGCCCGAGGTGCTGCCTTCCGCCGCCGATTTCGGCCGCACGGCAGCCGAGGTGCTGGGCGGCGAGATCGCCATCGGCGGCGTGGCCGGCGACCAGCAAAGCGCCCTCTTCGGCCAGGCCTGCTTTTCCGCCGGCATGGCCAAGAACACCTATGGCACGGGCTGCTTCATGCTCATGCACACAGGCGGCGTGTTCCAGACCTCTGCCAACGGCCTGCTGACCACCGCTGCGGCACAGCCCAGCGCTGCGCCGGCCTATGCGCTGGAAGGCAGCGTCTTCGTGGGCGGCGCCGTGGTCCAGTGGCTGCGCGACGGGCTGCGCGCCATCGAGCACAGCGGCCAGGTGCAGCAACTGGCCGAGAGCGTGCCCGACTCGGGCGGCGTGATGATGGTGCCGGCCTTCACCGGACTGGGCGCCCCCTACTGGAAGCCCGATGCGCGCGGCACCATCACGGGCCTGACGCGCGGCACCACCATCGCCCACATCGCGCGGGCCGCGCTGGAATCCATCGCCTTCCAGAGCGCCGCCCTGCTGCTGGCCATGAGCCGCGACGCGGTGGCCAGCGGCGGCGCGCCGGTGAGCGAACTGCGCGTGGACGGCGGCGCCTGCGTCAACAACCTGCTCATGCAGTTCCAGGCCGACCTGCTGGGCATTCCCGTAGTGCGCCCGGCCTGCGTGGAGACCACGGCCCTGGGCGCGGCCTACCTGGCGGGCCTGTCCTCGGGCATCTACCAGAGCACCGAGGAACTGTCGGCGCTGTGGAAGGCCGAGCGCCGCTTCGTGCCCACGCTGGACAAGCACCGCGCCGACGAGCTGATGGCACGCTGGGAGCATGCGGTGGCCCAGACCGCGCTGGCGGCCTGAGGCTGACTGTCTTGCACCGGCTTGCCAGCCTGGTTGCTTGCGGCCTGTGGCTGGCAGGCTGTGCCGCGCCACCGCAGGCGCTGCTGGTCCCGCAGCCCACCGCCTGCGCACGCCTGCAATGGCTGGGCAGCACCACCCTTGCGCGGGACGAGCCCATCGACGGCGCCATCACAGGCGGCATCTCGGGCCTGGACTACGACGCGCAGCGCGGCGACTACGTGGCCATCAGCGATGACCGCTCGGCCCGCGGCCCCGCGCGCTGGATGCGCCTGCGCATAGAGCCGCTGGACGCCGGCCAGCGCGCCGGCCCCAACCCCTGGCAGGCGCAGGTCACCGAAGTGCACCCGCTGCGGGATGCCGAGGGCCGCTGGCTGCGCCCGCGCCATGCCGCGCCCGCCACCCAGCCCGTGCCCGACCCCGAAGCCATCCGCCTGCTGCCGGACGGCGGCCTGCTGTGGACCGACGAAGGCGACCCGGGCCGGGGCTTTGGCACCTCGCTGGTGAGGACCGACGCCACGGGCCGCCAGATCGCGCGGTGGTTCTACGCATTCAAGGACAAGGACGGCAGGCCGGGCCTGCGCTCGAACTTCGGCTTCGAGGGGCTGGCCGTCACGCCGGACGGACAGCAGGCCTGGCTGGCCCTGGAGGCGCCGCTGCGCCAGGACGGCCCGCGCGCCAGCGCCGCCACGGCAGGCGCGCCCGTGCGCATCAGCCTGGTCAGCCTGGACGACGGCCGGCTGCTGCGCCAGATCGCCTACCAGCCCGATGCCGTGCCGGCCGCCAGCTGGGCCCTGCCCCAGCGCGAGGTCAACGGCATCAGCGAAATCCTGCCGGACGGTCCCGACCATCTGCTGGTACTGGAGCGCTCCTACAGCCCGGGCCACGGCTTTGGCGCGCGGCTGTACCGCATCGGCCTGCAAGCGCCCGATACGCTGGCCATGGACAGCTTCATGCGCAACCCGCCGCAGGTGGCAGCCAAGCAGCTGATTGCGGACCTGTCCACGGTTCAGCGCGGGCGGCTGGACAACATGGAGGCCATGTCCTGGGGCCCGCCGCTGCCCGATGGCACGCGCGTGCTGGTGTTCGCCAGCGACGACAACTTCAACCCGGCGCAGGCCAACCAGATCCTGGTCACCGCCTACCGGCCCTCGACGCCCTGCGCCCCCTGAAGGCGCTTCAGGGCGTGGCCTGCACCTGCTCCTGCGGCAGGTAGATGCGCGTCAGACCGCGCGCAATCGCCTCCACGATCTGCTCGCGCCGCAGGCCGATGTGCTCGGCCATCAGGCGCTCGCTGGCCTGGGCGTCGCGGTCGCTCAAGGCCTGCAGGATTTCCAGGTGCTCGTGCTGGGTGGAGGCGCGCCCCACGTTCTCCATGTCGATCCACCGGATGAAGCGGATGCGCTCGTTCAGGCTCACCAGCATGCGCCGCAGCTCGGCATTGCCAGCCATGTCGGCAATGCGCAGGTGAAAGCCCTCGTCCAGGTCCACCAGCTGCCGCACCGGCGTGTCGGAGGCCACGCGCTGGCTCTGCTCCAGATAGGCCCGCGCCTCGTCGATCTGGGCATCGGTGGCGCGCTCCACGGCCAAGCGCACGCATTCGCGCTCCACGGCCACGCGGGCCTCGTACAGGTCCAGTGACTCCTTCACGTCCAGCTCGCGCCGCATGTAGCCGCGGCTGGCGGGCAGCAGAAAACCGTCGGCCACCAGCCGCGTCAGTGCCTCGCGCACGGGCGTGCGGCTCACGCCCAGGCGCAGCGCCAGTTCGCTCTCGCTCAGGCGCTCGCCCGGTTTGAACTCGTAGGAAATGGCCATGTCACGCAGCGTGCTGTAGACGCTGGAGCCCCGTTCATGGCGGATGTTGGAGATTTTCATGGCGCCATTGTGCCCTCTGGCGCTTTGGATACTTTTAAGTATACTGAAATGGATTCTTAAAAACCCCTCATCCAACCTGCCCGGAGACTCCCGACATGACCACCGCTTTCAATGGCGCCGACGCCATGGTCCGCATGCTGCAGCTCAACGGCGTCAAGCACATCTTCGGCCTGTGCGGCGACACCAGCCTGCCCTTCTACGACGCCATGGCGCGGCTGGACCACGGCATGGACCACATCCTGACGCGGGACGAGCGCAGCGCCGGCTACATGGCCGACGCCTATGCGCGCGTCACCGGCAAGGTGGGCGTGTGCGAAGGCCCCAGCGGCGGCGGCGCCACCTACCTGCTGCCCGGCCTGGCCGAGGCCAACGAATCCTCGGTGCCCGTGCTGGGCATCACCTCGGACGTCTCCGTGGGCGCACGCGGCAAGTTCCCGCTGACCGAACTGGACCAGCAGGCGCTGTACAGGCCGCTGACCAAGTGGAATACCACCATCGACCGCGTGGACCAGATTCCGCATGCCGTGCGCAGCGCCTTTCGCGCCATGACCACGGGCCGGCCGGGCGCCACCCATATCTGCCTGCCCTATGACGTGCAAAAGCACGCGCTGGATCCGGCCGATGTCTGGGCCCAGCCAGGGCATGGCCACTATCCGGCCTACCGGTCCACGCCCGATCCGGCAGCCGTGGCCGAGGCTGCCGACCGCCTGGTGGCGGCACGCTGCCCCGTGCTGATCTGCGGCGGCGGCGTGCTGATCGCGGGCGCCAGCGCCGCGCTGGATGCGCTGGCCACCCTGCTCAACGCGCCCGTGTGCTCCAGCGTCAGCGGCCAGGGCAGTCTTGCCGGCAGCCATCCGCTCAATGCCGGCGTGGTGGGCACCAATGGCGGCGTCGAGGCCACGCGCGCCGTGGTGGCGCAGGCCGATCTGGTGATGTTCATCGGCGCACGCGCCGGCTCCACTACCACCGAGCACTGGCAGATGCCCTCGCGCAAGGTGACCATCGTCCATCTGGACGTGGACGCCATGACCATAGGCACCAACTACCGCACCGACGTGGCCCTGGTGGGCGACGCCCTGCTGGGCCTGCAGGCGCTGCACGCGGCCGTGCAGCAGCGCATCGCCCGCCGCCCCGCCGATGCCGCGGACGGCGCCGCGCTGGCGGCCACCGCGCGCGCCGCCAAGCAGGCCTTCTTCGCGCCGCTGGCCGCCTCGCTGGAGCGCCCCATCAAGCCCGAGCGCGTGGTGGACACGCTCAACCGCCTGCTGCCCGCGCGCGCCATCGTGGTGGCCGACCCCGGCACGCCCTGTCCCTACTTCACGGCCTATTTCGACGCGCCCCAGGCCGGCCGGCACTTCATCACCAACCGCGCGCACGGGGCGCTGGGCTTTGCCATGTCCGCCGGCTTTGGCGCAGCCATCGGCCAGCCCGATTCCGTGGTCGTCGCGGTCATGGGCGACGGCAGTTTCGGCTTCACCTGCGGCGAGCTGGAAACCATCGTGCGCCGCAACGTGCCGCTGAAGATGATCGTGTTCTCCAACAGCGTGTTCGGCTGGATCAAGGCCAGCCAGAAGTCCGGCTACGATGAACGCTACTTCTCCGTCGACTTCAACCGCACCCACCATGCCCGCGTGGCCGAGGCCTTCGGCGTCAAGGCATGGCGCGTGGAGGACCCGGCAGACCTCGAAGCCGCGCTCAAGGCTGCGCTGATGCACGACGGCCCGGCGCTGGTGGATGTGATCTCGCAAGAGCTCCAGGACACGGCCGTGCCGGTGAGCCAATGGATGGGTTGACGCCAGGCCCCACGCACAGACCCCCTCTCCCCTCTGCCCGTCAATGCGCTTGAAAAGGAGTTTCCATGCCCTGCCGCCCTTCACGCAGCCCTACACGCAGCCCTTCACGCCACCTTTACCGCCGCCAGCTGCTGCTGGCCATGGCCGCCGCATCCCTGCTGGGGCCGGCGGGCACGGCGTTCGCGCAGGGTGCCGCCCCGCTCAAGCTAGTCATCACCTTCCCGCCAGGGGGCAGCACCGACATCGCCGCGCGCATACTGCAGCCGCGCCTAGGCGAGGTGAGCGGGCGGTCGGTGATCGTCGAGAACCGCCCCGGCGCCGCCAGCCAGATCGCCACCCAGTACGTGGCCAAGTCGGCCCCGGACGGCAACACCCTGCTGTTCAGCTTCGACACCCATGCCATCAATCCCATCGCCAAGTCCCGGCTGCCCTACGACACCTTCAAGGACTTCACGGGCGTGTCGCTGGCGCTTCGCTTTCCGCTGGTGATCGGCGCTTCGGCCTCGGTGCCCGCCAAGGACCTGACCGGCTTCCTGGAGCTGGCGCGCCGCAACCCGGGCAAATACAGCTACGCATCGACCGGCCTGGGGTCCATGAACCACCTGGTGATGGAAGACATCAAGCGCCGCTCGGGCACCTACGTGCTGCACGTGCCCTACGGCGGCGGCGGCCCGGCCGTGCAGGCCGTGCTCGGCAATGTGTCCGACCTCACCCTGCTCAGCTACGCGGCGCTGCGCGGCCAGATTTCGGCGGGCAAGATCAAGCCGCTGGCGGTGACCGGCCTCAAGCGCCTGCCCGAGCTGCCCGACGTGCCCACCGTGGCCGAATCGGGCTTTGCGGGCTTCGAGGCCTATTCGTGGATCGGCGTCTTCGCGCCTTCCGCCACGCCGGCCGCCACGGTGCACAAGCTCACCGAAGACTTCCAGGCCACGCTGAACACGCCCGACATCCGCAGCAAGCTCATGCAGTCGGGCTTCGAAGTCATGGCCACGGACGGACCCGCCCTCGACCGCTGGGTGCGCCAGGAATATGAGCGCTGGGGCCGCTTCGTGCGGGACAACAAGATCCAGCTCGAAGACTGAGAATCCGGACGGTACCCCCTTACAACACAGGAGCATTCATGGCACTTCCGCTGGACCACATCGTCATCGCCGTGCAGGACCTCGAGGCCGCCGTGGCGGACTACCGCGCGCTGGGCTTCCAGGTCGTCATCGGCGGCCGCCATCCGGGCCGCACCTCGCACAACGCGCTGGTCGTCTTTGCCGATGGCGCCTACCTGGAGATCATTGCCTGGACCTCCCCGGCGCCCGAAGAGCGCTGGTACTGCACGCTGCGCGACCATGGCGAGGGGCTGGTGGACTTCGCCCTGCTGCCCGGCAGCACCTCCCAGGCCCTGGCCGAGGCGCGCGGGCGGGGGCTGGACACCCTGGTCGGCCCCGTGGATGGAGGCCGCGTACGCCCCGACGGCGCGCAACTGCTGTGGCAGACGGCGCGCCACGCCACGCCCGACCTGCCCTTCCTGTGCGGCGACGTCACGCCGCGCGCGCTGCGCGTGCCCGAAGGCAGCGTGCGCGAGCATCCCAACGGCGCGCTGGGCGTAGCCTCGCTGACCGTCGCCGTGCACGATCTGGACGCCAGCCTGGACCGCTACCGGGCGCTGCTGGGCCCGGGCCTGCCGCTGGAGAAGCTGGACAACCAGGGCGCGCGGCTGGCATTGCCGGGGTTCGACCTGCTGCTGCAAGGTGCGCAGGCACTGGCGGCCTGCGACGCACTGCGCCAGCGCCTTGCCACGCGCGGAGAGGGCCCTTGCGCGCTCACCCTGCGCCAGCGGCCCGGCGCCCCGGCACAGCCCCTGGACCTGGCCGCCAGCCATGGCGTGGACATGCGCTGGCACGGTGGGAACACGCTCTAAACTCTTCGTTTTCCTTCTCCACCGCCACCAGCATGAACACCGTTTCCACAGCCTCCCCTGTCATCGCCTTCATCGGTGGCGGCAATATGGCCAGCGCCATCATTGGCGGACTGATCGGCCAGGGCCAATCCGCAGACCGCATCGTCGTCGTCGAACCCTTCGAGGCTGCACGCGACGCGCTGCGCACGAACTTCGGCATCACGGCCCATGCCGATGCCGCGGCCGCCGCCAGCGCGCTGGACGGTGCCGGCATCGTGGTCTGGGCCGTCAAGCCCCAGACCTTCAAGGAAGCCGCCCAGGCCGTGGCGCCGCACACCGCCCAGGCCCTGCACCTGAGCGTGGCCGCCGGCATTCCCACGGACGCCATCGCCCAGTGGCTGGGCACGGGCCGCATCGTGCGCGCCATGCCCAACACGCCGGCCCTGGTGGGCAAGGGCATGACGGGCCTGTTCGCCCGCGCCCAGGTCGATGCCGCGGGCAAGAGCGCCATCGAGCAGGTGGTGGCCACCACGGGCCAGTTCGTCTGGGTCGACCAGGAAGCGCACCTGGACGCCGTGACCGCCCTGTCGGGCTCGGGCCCGGCCTATGTCTTCCTGTTCCTCGAAGCCATGACACAGGCTGGCGTGGACATGGGCCTCACGGCCGAGCAGTCCTACCGCCTGGGCGTGGCCACCTTCCAGGGCGCGTCGGAGCTGGCCGCCCGCTCCAGCGAAAGCGCCGAGGTGCTGCGCCAGCGCGTCACCAGCAAGGGAGGCACCACCCACGCCGCCATCACGCACCTGCAGGCGCAGCAGGTGCCCGAGCATTTCGTGGCCGCCATGCGGGCGGCGGAAACACGGGCCAAGGAGCTGGCCGCCGAATTCGGCCGCTGAGCCCGGCGCAACGCGCCCCAGGCTCCATGCAAAAGGGAGGCACCGGCCTCCCTTGTTTTTTCAGCGCTGAGCCCTCAGCGCAGCGCAAACCCCAGCGCCACGCCCGCGAACAGGCTGGCACCGATCCAGTGGCTCTTGCTGAAGGCGACGAAGCAGCCCTCGCGCGTGCGGTGGCGGATCAGGGTGAAGTGCCAGATCACCTGGGCCGCGGCCACGGCCAGGCCCAGCCAGAAAGGCCAGGCCAGGCCGAAGGGTGCCAACGCCCAGACCGTGAGCAGGCCGCAGAGCACGAAGAAACCCATGACGGCCACCACGTCGAAGCGGCCCAGGGTGATGGCCGAGGTCTTCATTCCGATCTTGAGGTCATCGTCGCGGTCCACCATGGCGTATTCGGTGTCATAGGCCAGCACCAGGAACATGTTGGCCAACCACAGAATCCAGGCCGTGGCGGGCACCTGCCCCTGCACGGCGGCGAAGGCGATGACGATGCCGAAGTTGAAGGCAATGCCCAGGAAGGCCTGGGGCATGGCGAAGAAGCGCTTGGTGAACGGGTAGAGGATGGTGAACAGCACGGCGGGCACGGACCAGGCCACGGCCTCCCAGCGGGTGGTCAGCACCAGGCCCAGCGAAACCAGGGCCAGGGCCGCGCCCAGCAGCGCGGCCTCCTTGACCGAGACCAGTCCCGAGGTGATGGGGCGCTGCGTGGTGCGCTTGACGTGGCGGTCGAAGTCGCGGTCGGCGATGTCATTGATGCAGCAGCCGGCGCTGCGCATCAGCACCGTGCCCAGCACGAAGACCACCAGCAGATGCCAGCCCGGAAACCCGCCCGCCGCCACCCACAGTGCGGCCAGCGTGGGCCAGACCAGGACCAGCCAGCCGGCCGGCCGGTTGAAGCGGACCAGGTCCAGGTAGAGCGACAGTTTGCTGCGCCGGGGCGCAGGCATGGGCGTAGAGGAGGAGGTAGGCATGGCGTCTGGGCGCCGATGGCGGCCGTGGGCCGACCATCGCACGCATCACATTCGAAAATGCCCGCATTGTCGCCGCTGGGCGGGCGGGCTCGGCGGCGCGCCTCAGCCGCGCCTGCCGGCAACGCGGGTTTGCGCCCACTCCACGGCACAGATCACCAGCGCCATCCAGGCCAGGCCCAGCAGCCAGCCAGCCAGCACATCGCTGGCATAGTGCACGCGCAGCACGACGCGGCTGGCCCCCACGCCCAGGGCAACGGCCAGGGCCGCCAGGCCCACGCACCAGCGCCAGGCAGGCCGCAGGTACGGCAGCAGCAGCCAGGCCAGCATCAGATAGAGCACGAAGGTGCCGGCGCTGTGGCCGCTGGGGAAGCTGAAGCCGCCCTCGGGCACCCAGCCGCCCACGGGGCGCGGGCGGCCCACGCTGGTCTTGATGGCGCGTATCCACAGACCGACTCCCGCCGTGGCCACCACCCAGGCGGCCGCATGCAGCCAGTCGCGGCGCCACAGCAGCAGCGCCAGCACGGCAACAGACAGCGACACCATCCAGCCCACATGGCCCAGCTGGGTGAAGGCGACCACGGGGCGCACCCAGGCATCGGTGGCATGGCCAGCAAGCCACTGGTGCAGGGCATCATCCAGCACCGGCCAGTCGGTGCAGGAGTCGCAGCCTGCGGGCTGGCCCAGGCCCAGCATGTCGCGCACCATCACGCCCAGGGCCAGCGCGGCCAGCAGGCCCGCCGCAACCAGGCCCTGCCATGCGGCGCGTGGCATCGGCAGGCCTGCATGGCGCAGCCGCGCGGCGGCGGGCAGGCGCAGGTAGAAAAAAAGGCCGCCCAAGGCGGCCAGTACCAGGCACAGGCCGCTCGTGGCGGCGTGTGCGTCAATCCAGGTCCGGAGCATGCGCGGTCATCACTCCCGGGCCGTGGCAGGTGCTTGGGACATGTGCAGCATCACTCTTCAAGCAGGGCACGCAGCATCCAGGCGGTCTGCTCATGCACGGTCAGGCGCTGGGTCAGCAGGTCGGCCGTGGGCTCGTCGCTGGCTTTGTCGGCCAGCGGGAAGAGGCTGCGCGCCGTGCGTGCCACGGCTTCATGGCCTGCCACCAGGATGCGCACCATCTCCAGGGCCTTGGGCGGATCGTGGGGCACGTCGGCCAGGCTGGTGAGCTTGCCGAAGTCGGCATAAGAGCCCGGTGCGAAATGGCCCAGGGCGCGGATGCGCTCGGCGATGGGATCAACGGCGTTCCACAGTTCCGTGTACTGCCCCATGAACATGGTGTGCAGTGTGTTGAACATCGGGCCCGTGACGTTCCAGTGGAAGTTGTGCGTTGTCAGATAGAGCGTGTAGGTGTCGGCCAGCAGGGCCGACAGGCCCTTGGAGATGGCGGCACGGTCCTTGTCGCTGATGCCGATGTGGATGGCGCTGGAGCGCACGGACACCGGTGCGACATCGGCCGTCGCTGCCTGCACGGCCTCTGGCTTCTTTGCACCGGACTTGTCTTTGCTGGCATTTTTGGCCATGGGATCCCTTTCAACTTCGTACGGATGGAATATGCCCCGGGCAGACCGCCCGGAGACCGAAAGCAACGATAACGCAAGCGCGGTGGCCCTGGAGGCACGGCCCGCGCAGCGGTGCAGTCATCAGGACAGGCGTTTGACGCCGGGCAAGGCGCAGGCGTAGACCGCGTTGCGCAGGGCGGCGATGGCCTCGTAGCGCGTGAAGCTGCGGCGCCAGGCCAGGACCACGCGGCGCGTGGGCGGTGCCGAGCCGTCGTCCTCGAGGATGGGCAGGTAGCGGATGTGCGGCTCGTC
This sequence comes from Delftia sp. 11MD, assembly GCF_050907895.1. NCBI lineage: Bacteria > Pseudomonadati > Pseudomonadota > Betaproteobacteria > Burkholderiales > Comamonadaceae > Delftia > Delftia sp. 11MD. The sequence continues at coordinate 6,129,148 of NZ_CP194333.1, forward strand.
GGTCTTGCGGCGGCGCGCCGTGGTCTCCAGCGCATCGGCGGGCACGGACAGGCGCGGCACCAGGGTCACGCCCATGCCGGCGGCCACCATGTGCTTGATGGTCTCCAGCGACGAACCTTCGAAGGTGCGGCGAATGCCTTCGGCGTTGCTGGCATAGCGTGCGAACTCGGGGCAGACCTGGAGCACATGGTCGCGGAAGCAGTGGCCCGAGCCCAGCAGCAGCATGGTCTCGTTCTTGAGATCGCTGGTGGAGACATGGTCCTTCTGGGCCAGCGCATGGGTGCTGGGCACGGCAGCCATGAAGGGCTCGTCATACAGCGGCGCCAGCGCCAGGCCGGTGTCGGGGAAGGGCTCGGCGACGATGGCGCAGTCGATCTCGCCCGTGCGCAGCATCTCCAGCAGCTTGATGGTGTAGTTCTCCTGCAGCATCAGCGGCATCTGCGGCGTGCGCAGGATGGAGTTGCGCACCAGATCGGGCAGCAGGTAGGGGCCGATGGTGTAGATCACGCCCAGCGTGAGCACGCCCGACAGCGGGTCCTTGCCGCGCTTGGCGATTTCCTTGATCTCGGCGGCCTGCTCCAGCACGCTTTGCGCCTGCCGGATGATCTCCTCTCCCAGCGACGTGACCGACACTTCGCCGGCGCTGCGCTCGAAGAGCTTGACATCGAGCTCCTCCTCCAGCTTTTTGATCGCCACGGACAACGTGGGCTGGGACACATAACAGGCTTCGGCGGCGCGGCCAAAATGCTTTTCACGTGCCACGGCCACGATGTATTTGAGTTCGGTAAGTGTCATTGGCGAGCTGTGTCTGGGAGGGAACCTCGGGAAATACGATGGTCTTAGACCTGGAACCTGGGCCGAAACCTTTGTGCAACCAGGCCTTGCGGCCCGGTTGCCGGGGTGCTCCCCTCAAAAGTTCCTGTGCAGACTCTAGGATTTGTCCTATTTCGATTGTGCCAGTCCTCGTCCACGCATGACCACTGCGCGCTCCCCGACCTGCCGGCTTTTTGCATTTATCCACCTAGTGCAGCGGCCGGCGCATCCGGCCGCGCTGCTGCATGAGCTGGTCCATGCCTATCAATGCTGCCAGGCCTATGGCCACGATCACGGTAAAGACGGGAAGGTCCAAAGCGCTGATCACGGCAAAACCTTGCGGCCGAGCATACCGCTGTGTCTCGGAAATGCATACAAAGTCTGCTGCGGCCATGCCCGTGTAATGCATGGAGCATACTGCCGCCCCCATCACGGCAGCCGCCAGCGCCCGCATGCCCAGCGAGCCGGTGCGAAACGACAGCCAAAGAGCGGCGCTGGCCGCCACCACGGCAATGGCCACGGACAGCACCACGGTGGGAACGGACCAGACGATGAAGCCCGGAAAGCGCATGCCGTACATGCCCAGGTAATGCATGAAGGCCACGCCCAGGCCCAGCAGGGTGCCGGCGCCCAGCACGCGCAACCCGCTTTCGGGCCGCCGCGCGACAAAGGCCAGCGCCACCGAGGTCGCAGCGACGGCAGCCACCAGGGACACCAGGGTTTCGACCATGGAGTAGCCCGAGCCCATGCCCAGGTTCAGCGCCAGCATGCCCGTGAAATGCATGGACCACACGCCTATGCCGCCCAGCGCCGTGCCGGCCGCCAGCAGATTCAGCCAGCTGATTCCCGTGCGCCCGCGAATGCGCTGTGCCGCCGTGAGGGCCACGAAGGAGCCCAGCACGGCAATGCCATAGGACAGGGCCACCAGGCCCATGCGCCAGGAGGTCTCGACGAGTTCATTCGCTTGAACGGCTTCATTCATGTGGACGGCTCCTCATTCTCAGAAAGATGGGACAACACAAGAGTGATCACGGCCGTCCTCCCCGTGGGGAAGCGTGGGGAGGAGTGGCAGGCCATCCCCTCCCGGATGGACCTACCCTGTTTTTTGCGACTCAATGTACCAAAATGTCACAAATACTCAATGCCGTCGCCGCGCGCAGATGTCACCGCCAGGACCGCATGAAGCGCTCCCTACCGACAGCTACAACGCACACGCAAACCTTGCCTGGCGCGGGCTGCAGGCCTGCGGAGCAGGCCGCCACCGGGCAGCGCCCGTGCGCGTAAAAATACGTAACAGAAACATCCCGCAAGCGGGGGCCGGCCCATCAGGCCTTGAGGAATTCGGCCTTGCCGCCCAACCAGCGGTCCACATGCCGCTGGGCCAGTTGCGGGTGCTGCTCCAGCATGCGGGGCGCCAGCTCGCGGGCCCAGTCGAGCAGCATCAGGTCCTGCTCCAGATCGGCAAAGCGCAGCATGGGAGCGCCTGATTGGCGCGCACCCAGGAATTCGCCCGGACCGCGAATCTCCAGGTCGCGCCGCGCGATCTCGAAGCCGTCGTTGGTTTCGGCCATGGCACGCAGCCGGTCCTTGGCCGTCTCGCCCAGGCGGCCGCTGTCTCCCACCGAATACAGCAGCACGCAGGCCGAAGCTGCAGCGCCCCGTCCCACGCGCCCGCGCAGCTGGTGCAGCTGCGACAGGCCAAAGCGCTCCGCATGCTCGATCACCATGAGCGAGGCATTGGGCACATCCACGCCCACTTCGATCACGGTGGTGGAGACCAGCACGCCCATGACGCCGGCCGAGAACAGCTCCATCACCGCCTTCTTCTCGGCCGTGGGCATGCGCGAATGCAGCAGGCCGACCATGACATCGGGCAGCATCTCGCTGAGGTAGGCGTGGGTGGCCGTGGCGTTGGACAGGTCCAGCGCCTCGCTTTCCTCGATCAGCGGACACACCCAGTAGACCTGGCGCCCCTGGGCGACCTGGGCGCCGATGCGTTCGATGACTTCGTCCTTGCGGCTGTCGGCAATGAGCTTGGTGACGATGGGCGTACGCCCCGGCGGCAGCTCGTCGATGGTGGAGACATCCAGGTCGGCGTAGTAGCTCATGGCCAGGGTGCGCGGGATCGGGGTGGCGCTCATCATCAGCAGATGGGGCTCCATGCCCGAGGCTGCGAGTTTCTGGCGCAGCGCCAGCCGCTGGGCCACGCCGAAGCGGTGCTGCTCGTCGATGACGGCCAGCGCCAGGTTCTTGAACTCCACCTGGTCCTGGATGACGGCATGCGTGCCCACCACCAGGGCCGCCTCGCCGCTGCGGACCAGCTCCAGCATGGCGGTGCGCTCCTTCTTCTTCTGCGCGCCGGCCAGCCAGGCCACGCGCTTGCCCAGCGGGGCCAGCAGCGGCTCCAGCCAGCCGACCAGCTTGCCGAAATGCTGCTCGGCCAGGATTTCGGTGGGCGCCATCAGCGCGCACTGCCAGCCGGCCTCGATGCAGGCCACGGCCGACAGCGCCGCCACCACCGTCTTGCCCGATCCCACATCGCCCTGCAGCAGCCGGTGCATGGGCATGCGGCGCTGCATGTCGGCGAGGATCTCGCCCACCACGCGCTGCTGGGCGCCGGTCAGGCCAAAGGGCAACTGGTCGAGAAACTGGCGCGCCAGTCCCTGGGCGCTGTCCATGGGCAATGCGCACAGCACGGGCGCCCTGAGCCGCGCGCGCTCGCGCTTGGCCTCGTATTGCGACAGTTGCTGGGCCAGCAGTTCCTCGGCCTTCAGGCGCTGCCAGGCCGGATGCGAATGGTCTTCCAGCGTGGCCAGGGCCACATCGGGCGTGGGATGGTGCAGGAACTGCAGCGCGTCACGCAGGCTGAACAGCGGCGGCAGCCCGCCGTTGCCGTGGAAATGGGCCACGGGCGGGTGCTCTCCTGCGGGCAGCGTATCGGAGAGGTCGGCCCGCAGCATGGCCGTGGCCGCTGCGCGGCGGATATAGGCCTGGGGCAGTCCTGCCGCCACCGGATAGACGGGCGTGAGCGCCGTGGGCAGATCCCCCCCGGCCGCGCGGAACGCGGGGTGCAGCATCTGCCGTCCCCAGAAGCCGCCCTTGACCTCGCCGCGTATGCGCAGCCGCGCGCCCACGGACAGGGTTTTCTGGTGCGAAGGGTAGAAGCTGAAGAAGGTCAGCACGCATTCGGCCGTGCCGTCGTCCACCGTGACCTTGAGCATGCGGCGAGGGCGCAGCTGCACTTCGCTGTGGGTGACCGTGGCCTCGATCTGCACCGTATCGCCTTCGCGCGCATTGCGCAGCGCGGTGATGCGGGTCTCGTCCTCATAGCGCAGCGGCAGGTGCAGCGCCAGGTCGATGTCGCGCACCAGGCCCATTTTCTGCAGCGCCTTCTGCGCGGGACTGGCGGCAGGCCTGGCGGCGGGCTGTGCAGGCGAGGCGGCCTTGTCGCCCGAAGTGGCCGAGGCCTTGCCGGCCTTCCTGGCGCCGCCCTTGCCTGCGCCAGCCTTTGCCTTGCCGGCGCGCGCGGCCTTGCCACCAGGGGCGTCGCGCCCCAGGTCGGGAAAGGCAGAGGAGACGTTCAGGGGCATGGGCTTTCCTGTTTCAGAACATGCGCGTTGGCTTGCAGCATAGTGTATGAATATACAGGTGTAGGCAACACGCCACGTTCATGCCGGCCGGCCCTGCCCAAAGCACCCTTGACGCCCCGGGTCTCTGGGGAAGCCGCTACCATGCACGCTGACGTTACGTAGTGTTACCCCGCCACCGAATGCCATGTTGAAGCGTATCAATGTCCAGCATGTCACTCTGGGCATGTTCCTGCACGAGTTCTGCGGCTCCTGGATGGAGCATCCCTTTTGGCGAACCCGTTTCCTGCTTCGCTCCGAGGCCGATCTCCAGCGTCTGCGCGCCACCTCGATCCAGGAGGTCTGGATCGATGTGCGCAAAGGCCTGGACGTGGGCGTGCAGGTGCCCTGCCTGCGCTTCGACCCGCAGGACGAGCTTCGCCACCAGATCCCCGACAACGCCCGCCCTGCGTCCGAGCAGAGCACGGCCCCCATCTCCACCGCCACCGAGCTGCGCCGCGCGGCCCAGACCTGCGCCCAGGCCAGGCAATTGCTGAGCCGCCTGTTCAGCGATGCGCGGCTGGGCCGGCCCGTGGACGCCTCGGCCGCCGGACAGCTGGTGGACGATGTGACGGCCTCCGTGGCACGCAATCCCCATGCGCTGATCGGCCTGGCCCGCCTGAAGACCGCCGACGACTACACCTACATGCACAGTCTGGCCGTGTGCGCGCTGATGGTGGCCCTGGCCAAGCGCATGGGCCTGGACGACCACAGCCTGCGCAAGGCCGGCATGGCCGGCCTCATGCACGATCTGGGCAAGACCGCCATTCCGGTGACCGTGCTCAACAAGCCCGGCCCGCTGGACGACGCCGAATGGGCGCTGATGCGCGCCCATCCACGCCACGGCGAGCAGCTGCTGCGCCCGCTGGGCCTGGACGACGAGGTCATCGATGCCTGCCTGCACCACCATGAAAAGGTGGACGGCAGCGGCTACCCCGACGGGCTGCAGCAGGGCGACATCGGCCTGCTGGCGCGCATGACGGCGATCTGCGACGTCTACGATGCCATCACCTCGGACCGGCCCTACAAGAAGGGCTGGCCGCCTTCGGAGGCGCTGCGTCGCATGGCCGAGTGGAGTCCGCGCCATTTCGACAAGCGGCTGTTCGAGCAGTTCGTGCAGACCGTGGGCATCTACCCGCTGGGCTCGCTGGTGCGCCTGCATTCGCAGCGTCTGGCGGTGGTGGTCGATGCCTCGCCGGCCAGCCTGCTGGCGCCGCGCGTCAAGGTCTTCTATTCGCTGCGCCAGTCCTGCCGCATCACGCCGGAGATCGAGGACCTGTCCGAAAGCCAGGGCAACGACCGCATCATCGCGCGCGAAGACCCTGCGGACTGGGACTTCCCCGATCTGGAATCGCTGTGGCTGGAGTTCGAGCGCCAGCCCCAGGCCGCCATGGCCAGGTGACCACCGGCAATTCCGGGGATGACCCCAGGGTTTGCGACAATTGCCAGCTTCCGTTCAACGAACTTGGAACGGGCCATGTCCGGCCCTCAAGCACTGCATGTCCTCCCTGTCCCGTGTGTTCTCGCTCAGCGATTTCGACTTCGAGCTTCCCGAGAAGCTGATTGCCCAGCATCCTGCCGCCCAGCGCAGTGCCTCGCGCCTGCTCGACGGCCGCGACGATGCCAACCCGCCCGCCGACCGCATCTTCCACGAGCTGCCCGATCTGCTGCAGCCCGGCGACCTGCTGGTGTTCAACGACACGCGCGTGATCAAGGCGCGCATCTTCGGCGAGAAGGCCAGCGGCGGCCGGCTGGAGCTGCTGGTCGAGCGCGTGCTCGAAGGCAACGACGTCGTGGCCCACATGCGCGTCAGCAAGAAGCCCCTGCCCGGCTCGCGCATCCACCTGTGCGGCGGCAAGAACGGTGGCGGCTTCGACGCCGTGCTGCGTGGCCGCTGGCCCGACGAGAACGGCCCGCTGTTCCACCTGAGCTTTGAAGGCCCGCGCGGCGAGACGCCCCATGAGCTGATGGAGCGCTTCGGCCATCTGCCGCTGCCGCCCTACATCGAGCGCCACCAGGAAACCGGCAACGACCCCGATGCCGCCGAAGACAGCGAGCGCTACCAGACCGTCTTCGCGGCCCGCCCCGGCGCCGTGGCCGCACCCACGGCCGCCCTGCACTTCGACGACGCCGTGCTGGCCCGCCTGGCCGAGCGCGGCATCGAACGCGCCAGCGTCACGCTGCACGTGGGCGCCGGCACCTTCCAGCCCGTGAAGACCGAGAACCTGGCCGACCACCAGATGCACAGCGAGTGGTACGAAATCCCGCTGGCCACCCTGGCCGCGCTGGAACGCTGCCGCCAGCGCGGCGGCCGCATCATCGCCGTGGGCACGACCACGGTGCGCACGCTGGAGTCCTGGGCCCAGACGGGCAACTTCTCAGGCGATACGCGCATCTTCATCACACCGGGCTTCGAGTACCAGGTGGTCGATCTGCTGATCACCAACTTCCACCTGCCCAAGAGCACGCTGATGATGCTGGTCAGCGCCTTCGCCGGCTACGAGCAGGTGATGGCGCTGTACCGCCATGCGATCGCGCAGGAGTACCGCTTCTTCAGCTATGGCGACTCCATGCTGTTGAAGAAGAAAAGCACCCCCTGAGCGGCCGGCTTAGGCCCTTGCTTGGTGTCCCTCGCCTCAGGCCGCGCCAGGTTCAAGCGCCAAGCCCGAAACACCGCATGTTCAGCCAAAGTAATGGCAGAGCCTGCGGCCCTTGACCTCGTGCACGCTGACGGGGATGCCGTAGAGGGTGCTGAGGACCTCGTCCTGCACGACCTCGGCCGGCGTGCCCGCCACGGCCAGGCGGCCGTCCTTGAGCGCGATGATGTGGTCGGCGTAGCAGGAGGCGAAGTTGATGTCGTGCAGCACCATGACCACGGTCTTGCCGCGTTCGGTGACGGCGCGGCGCAGCAGGCCCATCATGCTGACGGCATGGGCCATGTCCAGGTTGTTCAGCGGCTCGTCCAGCAGGATGAAAGGCGTGTCCTGGCACAGCACCATGGCGATGTAGGCGCGCTGGCGCTGGCCGCCTGACAACTCGTCGAGAAAGCGCTCGGCCAGCGGCGTGAGCTGCAGGTACTCCAGCGCCTCGTCCACATGGCGCACATCCTCGGGGCCCAGCCGGCCCTTGCTGTGCGGAAAGCGGCCGAAGCCCACCAGGTCGCGCACCGTCAGGCGCAGCGTGCTCTGGTTGTCCTGGCGCAGGATGGCCATGATGCGCGCCAGCGCCTCGGTGGGCGTGGTGGCCACGTCGCGGCCAGCCACCAGCACCTGGCCTTCCGTGATCGGCATGAGGCGGCTGACCAGGGACAGCAGCGTGGATTTGCCGGCCCCGTTGGGGCCGATGATGGCCGTCAGCGCCCGCTCGGGCACGTTGAAGTTGAGCTCCTGCAGCACGGTCGTGCCGCCATGGCGCTTGAGCAGATCACGCACCTCGATCATTGGGTCCCCTTGCGCATGAGCAGCACGATGAAGACGATTCCACCCAGGAACTCCACCACGATGCTCAGCACGGTATTGAATTGAAAAAGCTGCTCCAGCAGCACCTGGCCGCCCATGAGCAGCACGCAGCCCCAGAGCACGGCCGCAGGCAGCACCCAGGCATGGCGGCGCGTGCCCATGGCGTGATACGCCATGTTGCTGACCAGCAGGCCGAAGAAGATGACAGGCCCGACCAGGGCCGTGGACACGGCCACCATGCAGGCCACCACGGCCAGCAGCCGCAGCACGCGGCCATCGTAGTCCAGGCCCAGGCCGATGGCGGCATCGCGCCCGAGCGAGATCACGTCCAGCACGTGGCGCTGGCGCCAGATCCAGGCGCTGCCCAGCGCGATCAGCAGCAGCGACGGCACCAGCAGCTGCAGGTTCACCGCGTTGAAGTTGGCGAACATGCGGTCCTGCAGCGCCGTGAACTCATTGGGATCGAGCACGCGCATGGCCAGCCCCGCCAGGCTGCGAAAGAAGATGCCACCCACCATGCCCACCAGCAGCATCAGGTGCAGGCTGCTGGCATGGCCCACGAAGAGCCAGCGCATCAGCAGCACGCTGAAGCCCACCATCAGCACGATGTTGAGAGCATAGCGCCCGACCTCGCCCATGGCGGACACGCCTGCCGCGCCCAGCATCAGCACCATGGCCGCCTGCACGAACAGGTACAGCGCATCCAGCCCCATCACCGAAGGCGTGAGGATGGTGTTGTGCGACACGGTCTGGAACACCACGGTGGACAGGCCGATGGCGCAGGCCACCAGCGCCATGGTCAGCACCTTGGCGCCCCGGTGCTCCAGCACGAAGGCCCAGTCGGTCCTGACGCCCACGGTCATGAAGGCCAGCAGGCACAGCAGCGCCAGCCCTCCCAGCAGCGCCAGGCGTCGGCCCCGGCCCCAACTGCGCGCAGACGGATCGTCGGAAGCAACGGATTGCGGCAGGCTGCTCATGCTCGGTCCTTGCGGCGGCGCAGGATGAGCGCCAGGAACAAAGCACTGCCCAGCACGCCCAGCACGGTGCCCACGGGGATTTCATAGGGCGCGATCAGCATGCGCCCGACCAGATCGCACAGCAGGGTCAGGCCCGCGCCGATCAGCGCCACCCACAGCACGCTGCGGCGGACGTTGTCACCCAGGACCAGGCGCACCACGTTGGGCACGATCAGTCCCACAAAGGGAAGGCTGCCGGCCGTGACCACCACGGCGGAAGTGGCCACGGCTACCACCACCAGCCCCTGCCAGACCAGGCGCCGGTAGTTCAGGCCCAGATTGGTGGCAAAGCTCTCGCCCAGGCCGGCGACGGTGAAGCGGTCGGCCGCCAGGCAGGCCAGGGCGGTGACACCCAGCGACAGCCACAGCAACTCGTACCGCCCCTGCACCACCAGCGAGAAATCGCCGTTGGACCAGGACTTGAGCGCCTGCATCATGTCGAACTGCAGCGCCAGAAAGCTGGCGGCTGCCTCCAGCACGCCGGCCAGCACCAGGCCGACCAGGGGCACCATCCACGACGAGCGCAGCCGGATGCGCGAGAGCACGGCCAGGAACAGCGCCGTGCCCAGCAGTGCCGCCACGGCCGAAATTCCCATCTTGGCCATCACCGGCCAGTGCGGCACCCAGAGGAACGCAGCCAGCATGCCCAGGCTGGCCGACTCCACCGTGCCCACGGTGGAAGGCTCCACGAAATGGTTGCGCGCCAGCATCTGCATGAGCAGTCCGCAGACCGCCATGGATGCGCCGGCCAGCAACAGGGCCAGGGTGCGCGGCACGCGGCTGTAGACCAGCACCTGGCTGGCCAGGTCGTCCTCGCTGCGCGACCACAGCACGCTCCAGTGCATGTCGCCCGCGCCCACCATCAGGCTGGCCAGCGACAGCGCCAGCAGCAGGCCCAGCGCGAAAAGCCAGGCAAGGGCCTGGCGAGAGGGGCGTGACATGGGCACGGCGTGCGCGGTGGCGACAGGCGGGCTCAACGCTTTGGCGTCATGTGCGGGCAAAGGCATCCGACAGTTGCTGGATATTGGCCTTCAGCGCGCCCGGCCCGGCGTTGGACAGGGTGTACCAGTTGGCTGCGTTCAGATAGACCACCTGCTTGCCGCGCCAGGCCTTGGTGGCGCGCACCAGCGGGTTGTCCAGCAGTTGCTGGGCGGTCTTGCCATCCTGGCCGATGGCCACGTCGCGGTCGATGACGAACAGCCAGTCGGGATTGGTCTTGAGCAGGAACTCGAAGGAGACCACCTGCCCATGGCGCGCCACCGTCAGGTTGTCGATGGCCGGCTTCACGCCGAACACATCGTGCAGCATGCCGAAGCGCGAGCCCGGACCGTAGGCGCTGAGCTTGCCGCCCGAGGTCAGCAGCACCAGCCCCTTGCCCGCGTTCTGCGCCTTGCCATGCAGCGCGGCGATGGCCTGCTCCACGGCCCGGACCTCGGCCTCGGCCTTGTCCTGCAGGCCGTAGACGGCGCCCAGCGTGCGGATGTTGCGGTAGATATCGGCCATCTGGTGCTGGTCGCTGACGCTCAGGTCCAGCACGGGGGCGAAGCGCGACAGCTCCTTGTACTTGGCCTCGGAGCGGCCGCCCACGATGATGAGGTCGGGCGACAGCGCCTTGACGGCCTCGTAGTCGGGCTCGAACAGGCTGCCGATGCGCGCATACCTGGCATCGGCATAGCGGGCCAGCAGCGGCGGCATCTTGAACTCGGGCACGCCACGCACCTCGCCGCCCAGCGCCTGCAGCGTGTCCAGCGCCGCCAGCTCGAACACCAGCACGCGCACGGGCTTGAAGGGCACCTGGACCTCGCCCTTGGCGTGCGGCACGGTCACGGTCTTGCCGACCGCTGCCGTCTGTGCATGGGCCATGGACAGTGCCAGAGGCAGCGTGACCAGCATGCCCGCGCCCTGGCCCATCGTCGCCAGGATGTGGCGCCGGGAATGATTTGCATTCAAGGTGTTCATTCTTTCAATGATTGCTGTATCGCCAGGAAGTTCAAACATTGGCCTTGGCGGCCTCAGGGAAGTGCGGGCGTGCTGTCCGGCATGCGCTCGCAGGCCGGCAGGCCCTGGGCAAAGCGCCCGGGGGTGAGCAGGGCCACCAGGCCGCAGGCCAGCGATCCCTGCCATTGCAGGTAGTCATGGCTGGTTTCATGCTCGGCCTGCGTGACCTCGTAGCCCTTGGCGCGCAGCACGTCGGCCAGGTGGCGGTTGGTTTCCAGGATGCCGTCCTGCCCGCCGCGTGCACGCTCGTAGCGGCCTGCATCCAGATAGAAACGCACGGGCTGGCGCGGCTCCTGGGCATAGCGGCGCTGCACCCAGCCCGGCACCTCGCCGGCCGGCGACCACCAGAACGATCCCGACATGCTCAGCACATTGCCGAACCAGCGCGCATTGACCAGGCCCGCATAGGCCGAGGCCAGGCCGCCGAAGCTGGAGCCGCCGATCACCGTGCGCGCCGCAGGCTGGCCCAGGCCCTGCTCCCCCACCCAGGGCATCAGCTCCTCATCCAGAAAGCGCGCGAAGGCGGTGTTGGGCGGCAATTCCCTGCCGCGTGCCTGAGGGCTGGCGTTGTCCACCAGCACCACGGCCGTGGGCGGGATCAGGCCGTCGGCCATGAGGTTGTCGATGAGGGTGGGCGTGGACACCTGCTTTGCATAGGCATTGCCGTCGAACAGCACCAGCAGCGCCTCGGGCGCCTGGCCGCCCGCCGGGCGGTAGGTCCAGACATCGCGGCTGCTGCCCAGCACGCGGCTTCGCAGGCGGTGCTGCACCAGTTGTCCTTGCGCCACGCCCGCGCGCGGCGCCGTCCAGGGCTGGGGTGGGGCCTTGGGCAGCTCCAGCACGGAGGCGCCCTGGAAGACATCGATGAAGCCGCCCTCGGGCGGCTGCGGGAAGGTCTTGGGATTGAGCGGATCGCGCTGCGCCGTAGCCAGCAGGGCGCGGCGCTGCTCCATGGCCGAGCCTTCGATCAGCGGCACATCGGGCGCCAGCCGGTAGCTGAGCCTGGCGTTGTCCGCCATGCGGAAGCTGGCCCACCAGACATCGCTGCCGGGCAGATGCTGCAGCGGATCATGGTTGCCGGCCGGGCTGCCGAACAGGCGCACGCCCTGCATGCCCGCACGCGGCTGGCCGCGCCATAGGAAGGTGACCAGGGAGTGCCCCTCGGACAGGGGCTCGACCATGGGTGTTCCTTCCTCCTGCACGCGCCGCCAGAAGGCGTCGGCAGCCACACCAGCACCCGCGCCGCGCTGGATTGCCTGCGCCAGAGCCCGCAGCCGCGGGCTTTGCAGTGCCGGAGGCTCGGAGGTGGCCGAGGCCTTGTTGCCGGCAGGCGCCAGGCTGGAGGTCAGCCGCAGCGCGAAGCGCCCCGCTTCTTGCGCCTCACCGCCGGAACGGGGGTCAGCCAGGGCCACACGCCTGGCCACCAGCCGCTGCCGTCCGGCTCCCTCCGTGACCCACATCAGCGACTGGGCGCCGCCATCAGGCCTGGCCAGGCGGCGCAGGTGCCGGCCCTGGGCATCCTCCAGGTCCAGGGCCACGCCCTGCCCCTCGAATTCACCCTGGACCACATGGCCGGCGGGCAGATCGACGCGCCAGGACTCGCGCCCACCTGCAGCCAGGACCCCTGTGGCCGCCTGGCCCGGCGCCAGCGTGCCCGGCCGTGCGGCCAGGGCCTGCCGCGATGCGGTTGCCGTCATGTCTTCACCGGCATGGACGGCTGCGCCCATCAGGCACAGCAGCGAGGCGGCCAGGCACAGGCCTTGTCGTGCAGCTTGCGCCATGGCGTCAGAAGTCCACCGTGGCCGAGACACGCACGGTGCGCGGGCCGCCCGTGGTGGCGAAGTTGTCGTTGAAACTGCCGGCCCAGTAGGACTTGTCGAACAGGTTCTCCACCGTGGCGCGGAAGGTGACGGGTTTGGCCGCGATGCGGGTGGCGTAGCGCGCGCCCACGTCCACGCGGGTCCAGCTGGGCATCTTCAGCGTGTTGGCCGAATTCACCCATTGCGCGCCCGTGTAGATCAGGCGGCCGGTGAGCGTGGCGCCCGGCAGCGCGGGCACATCCCACTCGCCGCCCAGGTTGGCCGTCCAGCGCGGCACGCCGTAGACGCCGTAGCCGTCGCGCGCGCCGCCCTGGGTCTTGCTCTGGATGGCCTGCGTATAGGCCAGGCCGCCCAGCACGCGCGTGCCGCGCAGCGGCTCGCCGAACACATTCCACTCCAGGCCCCGGTTGCGCTGCTCGCCATCCATCAGCAGGCGGTTGGTCGCGGTCTCCACCACGGACGAAGGCCGCTCGATCTGGAACAGCGAGACCGTCTGCGTGAAATCACCCGTGCGCCACTTGGCACCGATCTCGAACTGCTTGGTCTTGTAAGGCGCGAACACTTCGCCGGCATTGGCGTAGGTGGCGCCGACGATGGAGCCCGCGCTCAGGCCCTGCACATGGTTGGCGTACAGCGAGACCGTATCGCCCCAGGGCTTGACCACCAGGCCCAGCGCGGGCGAGATGGCATGTTCGTCATAGCGCGCCATCTTCTGGTTCACGCGCTGCAGGCGCGCGCCCACGGTGAGCTGTACGGTGTCGCCACCCCAGCTCAGCGTGTCGGCCAGGGCCAGGCTGCTGAGCACGTCGTCGCGCTCCTGCTTGATGGCGCCGTAGGGGCCGGCCAGCGTGATGGGCGCAGGGTCGTAGATGTTGGTGATGTAGCTGGCGCTGGTGGCCACGGCCGCGCGGCCGCCCTTCTGGTTCATCCAGTTCACGGAGGCGACCAGCAGATGGTTCACGCTACCCGTGCGCAGGCGCCCGCGCACGCCGAACTCGGCCGCCATGCTGTCGGTGTAGCCGTACTGGTTGTAGGTCTGGCCCACGGCCGAGCCGTCGCCCTGGGCGCGCAGCACCACGCGCGTGCCGTTGAGCATGCCGTCATAGGAATGCTTGCCGCTGCCCACCGAGCCGAACAGCGTCCAGTCCGCCCCCAGGTCCACCGAGCCGCGCAGCATCAGCGCATCGCTTTGCTGCTGGGCACGTATGCCCGGGAAGAGATTGGTCTTGGCGTCGGGCGCTGCAATCACCTGCTTGAGGTTCTGCATGCTGACCATCATCGGGCTGCCGTCACGGATGTTGGAGCGGTAGCTGTAGGCATCCAGCCCCAGCGTGAATCCGTCGCCCTGGTAGTCGAGCGCCAGTGCGCCCAGGCCATGGCGGCGGTTCTGGCCGTCGATCTCGGTATCGCCGCCCGAGGTGCTGCCGTTGATGCGTATGCCCAGGCGGCGTTCCGGGCCGAAGCGGCGCGACACATCGGCCTGCAGGCCCAGCTGCGAGGAGCTGCTGAGCATGGTGGTCACGCGCGTGAGGTCCCGGGCCAGCGGGCGCTTGGTCACCAGGTTGATGGTGCCGCCCACGGCGCCGCCCGGCGTCATGCCGCTCAGCAGCGCACCCGGGCCCTTGAGCACTTCCACGCGCTCGATCATCTCGGTGGGCACATGGCCATCGGGCGCCAGGCCGTACAGGCCGTTGAAGCCCAGTTCCGAGGCATTCACACCCAGGCCGCGGATGGTGAAGTTCTCGTAGGCGTGGCCGGTGTTGGTGGTGAAGCGCACGGAGGGGTCGTTTTCCAGCACCGACATCAGCGTGGTCGCGTGCTGGTCGGCAATGCCTTCGGCCGTGTAGGAGGTGATGTTGAACGGCGTATCCATCACATCGCGCTGGCCCAGCACGCCCAGGCCCGCGCCCTTGGCCACCTGGCCGCCCGGCGCCACGGTGGGCAGTGCCTGGGGATCGGTGGTGCTGCGCACCGTGATCTCGCCCAGTTCGGCGTCGGCCGCCCAGGAGGCGGCGGGCAAAGCGGCAGCGGCAACCATGGCGCAGACACGGGCGATGGTGCCCAGGCCGTGGAACGGTGAAACGGGGGCGAAGGGGCTGACAGCGCCTGCGCGCGGCAGGCCGGTGCGGGAACGAGAGGACATCCGGGAGGGCTTTCAAGGCGGAAGAAAATGCGCCGCATCCAGGCCCGCAGCCCGTCGGGACACAGGCCGGATACGGCATCTGCCCGAATTATAGAAAATGAGAATTATTCTTATTTGAGAAAACAACGACAACGCACCGCGCGCAAACATGGGCGCACGGTCCGCAAACAATCCCGGAAAAAACAGTGGGGCCCAGGCAACAGGCCGCCGGCAACAGGCAGCCGGACGCCACGACGGCGCAGACCGCTAGAAGGTGTCGCCGCGTTCCATGGCGCGGCGGTGGCGCTGCACGAATTCCTGGTAGGTGTCGATGCCGCGCAGCTGCAAGATGGCATTGCGCACGGCCGCCTCCACCAGCACGGCGATGTTGCGGCCCGCCACCACCTGGATCACCACCTTGCGCACGGGCACGCCGAGCACGTCCTGCGTCAGCGGCTCGGCTGGCAGCCGCTCGTATTCGCGCTCCATGGTTTCCTTGCGCACCAGGTGCACGATGAGCTTGAGACGCATCTTGCGGCGCACGGCCGTCTCGCCAAAGATGGCGCGGATATCGAGCAGGCCGATGCCGCGCACCTCCAGCAGGTTCTGCAGCAGCTCGGGGCACTTGCCCTCGATCGTGGTCTGGTTGATGCGGTACAGGTCCACGGCATCGTCGGCCACCAGGCCGTTGCCGCGCGTCACCAGCTCCAGCCCCAGCTCGCTCTTGCCCAGGCCCGACTCGCCCGTGATCAGCACGCCCATGCCCAGGATGTCCATGAACACGCCATGCATGGTCGTGCGGTCGGCGAAATGCTTGGCCAGGTAGGCACGCAGCACATCGATCACGAAGGCCGACTGCTCGCGCGTGGCGAACATGGGAATGTGGGCGCGCTCGCACATGGACAGCAGCGCCTCGGGCGCCGTCTGGCCATCGGCCAGCACCAGCACGGGCGGCTCCAGCGTGACGATGCGTGCCACGCGGCGCTGGCAGTCCTGCGGCGTGGCGTTGGTCAGATAGGCGATCTCACGCTCGCCCAGCACCTGCAGCCGGTAGGGATGGATGTAGTTCAGGTAGCCGACGAGATCGGCGCCCGAGCGCGCCGAGCGCACGGCCATCTCGTCGAAGCGGCGCTCCGAGGCCCCCAGGCCCGCCACCCACTCCCAGCGCAGGCTGGAGCGGAACTCCTCGAAAAGGACGTCGGCGCTGATGGCACTGGGTCTCATGGCAAGGCCCGTGAAAAGGGGAAGACGAAAGTCTAGACCAGCGGGGCGGCGGAAGACTGCCAGCCGGCAATCATTCCATGCAGCCGGGCCGCATCGCCGCAGGACTTCAGCCGCTCGCGCAGCTGGCTGTCGCTGAGCAGTTCGGCGATTTCAGAAAGGATTTCCAGATGCTTTTGCGTCGCCGCTTCGGGCACCAGCAAAAAGATCAGCAGGCCCACGGGCTGCTCATCGGGCGCATCGAAGCCAATGGGATGGTCCAGCTGGAACACGGCTGCCATCGGAGCGGTCAGCCCCTTGATGCGACCGTGGGGAATGGCCACGCCATGGCCCAGCCCCGTCGAGCCCAGGCGTTCACGCGCGAAGAGGCTGTCGGTGATGAGTGCGCGGGACAGGCCATGCAGGCTCTCGAATAGCAGACCTGCTTCTTCGAAAGCGCGCTTTTTGCTGGTGACGTCGACGCTCACGAGCACTTGAGCGGCGGGCAGGATGGAGGCAAGACGGTTCATGGTTCGGGAAACAATTATGCACCGCAGTGCCGGAAACCGTGGGGAAACCCTGACCCCCATCAAAAACCGCCCCGAAGGGCGGTGGTCGTGCGTGGCACATCAGCCACAAAAACGCAGGTATTGTAAGCGCCCGCACAGGGCCGGCGCCTTACCTGTCACCCGACTGACGCCAGGGTCAGTCCAGCATCATCGAGCCGCTTGGCCGTGCCGTAGCGGCTGCCCTGCTGGCGGGTCTTGTAGCGCACCACGAGGCGGTCCAGCTTGTCAGCCAGCGCGTCGACGGCGGCATAAAGGTCGAAGTGAGAGGTTTCGACAAAGAGATCCTGGCCCTTGACGCGCAGCGTGCAACCGGCACGTTGGCGCTTTTCCTTCTCCTTCTGGTTATGAACGGTCAGCAAGACCTTGACATCCACCACCTGGTCAAAGTGTCGAAGAATGCGTTCGAGCTTGGCCATGACGTAACTGCGCAGCGAGGGAGTGACCTCCAGGTGATGCCCACTAATCGTCAGATTCATATCTAAACACTCCTTGCTCTGGATGGAAACAGCCCGGTCCACCGGGGGACGATCCGCCGGGACAGGTGCTTGCAGGCCGGAATGCGCATTCGTTTGCTTGCGAATCCACTATGCGCCCGGGTCGGGTCAAAAGCAACGCCGCAAGCCGATAGCGCAGGACAGTGCAGGGCCTTGGAGGCGGGTTTTGCGCGCCATGCGATTGGGCGCACAATCGGCGGGTTTGCCAGGCTGCGCCCCTGGGGTGGGGGTGGCCACAGGCCGTCCGTCACCGTGAGGCGCCGTTGGGTAGAATCGCGCTCCTGCGCGTGCCGCTTGCAGCCCTCCGGCCCCTGCAGCCTCTTTGCCAGATTGCCCCTTGCCTCACATGACCACCCAGTCCCGTCCCTCCGCCCTGCACACTTCCAACATTGCCTCGCTGCCGCTGCTCGCGCGCGGCAAGGTGCGCGACAACTATGCCGTGGGCGATGACCGCATCCTGATGGTGGCCTCGGACCGCCTCTCGGCCTTTGACGTGATCATGGGCGAGCCCATCCCCGGCAAGGGCGAGCTGCTGACGCAGATGGCGCTGTTCTGGTTCGACAAGCTTGGCCACATCTGCCCCAACCACCTGACCGGCGAAGCGCCCGAATCCGTGGTCACGCCCGCCGAAGTGCCCCAGGTCACGGGCCGCTCCATGCTGGTCAAGCGCCTCAAGCCCGTGCTGATCGAGGCCGTGGTGCGCGGCTACCTGGCCGGCAGCGGCTGGAAGGAATACCAGGAATCGCGCTCGGTCTGCGGCGTTCCCCTGCCCGAAGGCCTGACCAACGCCGCCAAGCTGCCCGAGCCCATCTACACGCCGGCCGCCAAGGCCGAGATGGGCGACCATGACGAGAACATCACCTACGAGCGCACTGTGGAGATGGTCGGCGAGAAGCTGGCCTCCCAGATCCGCGATACAGCCATCCGCATCTACAAGGAAGCCGCCGCCATCGCCCTCGAAAAGGGCATGATCATTGCCGACACCAAGTTCGAATTCGGCCTGGACGAAAACGGCGAACTGGTGCTGATGGACGAGGTGCTCACGCCCGACAGCTCGCGCTACTGGCCCGTGGAAGGCTATGCCCAGGCGCTGGCCAAGGGCGAGAACCCGCCCAGCTACGACAAGCAGTTCGTGCGCGACTGGCTGGAGCAGGCCCAGGTCAACGGCAAGCCCTGGGACAAGAGCGCCCCGGCGCCCCGCCTGCCCCAGGAGGTGACCGAGAAGACGGCCGCCAAGTACCGCGAAGCGCTGCAGCGCCTGACGGCCTGAGCTGCAGCCTGCCTGTCCCCGCAAAAGAGAGCTTCGGCTCTCTTTTTCATTGCGCGGGCCCGTTTCTGCAGCCGGTCACGCCGGCGTCACCGACACTGCCACAATGCTTGTTCCCTCTGACTTTTTTCGAAGGAGCAAGCACATGGCCGGCAAGAAGATTCTGATGATCTGCGGAGACTACTGCGAGGACTACGAAACCATGGTCCCGTTCCAGGCCCTGCAGGCCGTGGGACACACGGTGCACGCGGTCTGCCCCGACAAGAAGGCGGGGGACCACATCAAGACGGCCATCCATGATTTCGAGGGCGCCCAGACCTACAGCGAAAAGCCCGGCCACAACTTCACGCTCAACGCCAGCTTCGCCGACATCAAGCCCGAGCAGTACGACGCCCTGGTGATCCCCGGCGGACGCGGCCCCGAATACCTGCGCAACTACGATGCCGTGCGCGCCGCCGTGCGCCACTTCTTCGACAACAACAAGCCCGTGGCCGCCGTCTGCCATGGCGCCCAGCTGCTGGCCGGCGCCGGCGTGCTCAAGGGCCGCACCTGCTCGGCCTACCCGGCCTGCCGTGCCGAGGTCGAACTGGCCGGCGGCACCTACGCCGACATCGGCGTGGACCAGGCGCACACCGAAGGCAACCTGGTCAGCGCCCCCGCCTGGCCGGCCCATCCGGCCTGGATCGCACAGTTCCTGTCCCTGCTGGGCACGCGCATCAGCCACGGCTGAGCACGCAGCGGACGTTGGCGCCGGGCGGATCAACCGCCCCAGCGCACCAGCACGATGCCGCCGAACACCAGGGCCGAGGCCAGCATGCGCACGCGGCCCAGGCGCTCGCGCATCAGCCAGGCGACGATCAGCACCGTGGCCAGGCCATCGCCCAGCGTGAGCAGGGCCGCATAGAGCAACGCGGAACCGGATGCGCGCGCACCCAGCCCGTCGATGACCGTGTAGCAGGCAATCATGGCGCCCGTGGCCAGCGCATAGCCGCTGCCGCCATAACCGCTGGCCGCGCCGCTGCGCAACGACAGCGCCAGCACGCCCAGCGACAGGCACAGCACGCCGGCCAGCCCGGTCGCGCCCGGCCACTCACCGGCCAGCAGCGCCGCGCCCAGCGTGACGAACAGTGGCGCACTGCCGCGTGCCACCGGGTAGACCACGCCGAACTCGCCATGCTGGTAGGCGCGCGGCAGCACGAAGTGGTAGACGGTGTGCACGGCCACCGAAGCCGCCAGCCACCACCACACCGATGCGTCCCACAGCGCCGCCGCACGCCAGTCCAGCCAGGGAAGCACCAGCAGCGACCACAGGCTGGCCAGCCCCGTGGTCAGCGCCATGGCGACCATCTTGTCGCCGCCCAGCTTGATGGCGCTGTTCCATCCCGCATTCATCAGCGCGGCCCCCAGGGCCGCAGCCAGCACCGCGTTGCTCAATTCCATTCCATGGCCTCGTTACTGATACGGGACGGGATGATGGATTCGCACCCAGATTAGATAAAGTCGAATCTTCGGAACCTTATCTTCAGGAAACCTGATGCGACGCCTGAACCTCGACCAGCTCCAGACCCTGGTGGCCGTGGCCGACCTGGGTACCCTGGCCGCCGCGGCCCAGGCCCTGCACCTGTCGCCGCCTGCCGTCAGCCTGCACATCCAGGAGCTGGAAGCGCGCCTGGACACACCGCTGCTGGTGCGCGGCAAGCGCCAGGCGCAGCTGACGCCTGCGGGCGAACTGCTGGCCGAAGGCGGACGCAGCCTGCTGGCAGACAGCGAATCCCTGCTGCGCCAGGTGCGCAAGCGTGCCGAGGGCTTTGGCGCCAGCGTGCGCATAGGCGCCTCGGCCGGCGTCAGCCCCCTGCTTTTGCCCGAACTGCTGCAATGGCTGGCCGAGCACGCACCGAGCGTGGAGCTGCGCCTGGAAGTCGTGAGCTCGGCCCAGGCCATGCAGCGCCTGGCGGCCGGCAGCCTGGACCTGGCCCTGGTCGGTCTGCCCCAGCCCGTGGCTGCGGGGCTCGAGGTGCTGGCCTGGCGCAACGACCCCATGGAGCTGTTCGCGCCGCCGCAGATGCCGCTGCCCGACCAGATCACGCCCGAATGGCTCAACGCCCAGCCCTGGATAGGCTTTGCCGCCGGCACCCAGATGCACCGCCTGCTGTCGCAATGGTTTGCCCAGGCCGGCCTGCTGCCCCAGCCGCGCATGGAGATGAGTTATCCCGAAGGCATACGCGCCCTGGTCGCCGCAGGCCACGGTCCCACCGTCCTGCCACGCGAGGAGCCCATGGACGCCGTCAGCCGCACCCTTCAGCAGCGCGGGCTGAGTCCCGCCCTGACACGCCCGCTGGGTCTGGCCTGCCGCAGCGCCTCGCAGCAAGACCCGGCCGTGCAGGCCGTGGTGCGCGGGTTGATGCGATTTGCCGACACTCTTTGATCGCGGCAGCCCAGCCCTCGAAATCCCATAGTCGGGGCCTATGACATCGGACAAAATGCCTCCCCACATCATTGAGAGGGAGTGCAATGCTAGTTGGAATCGATCTGGGCACCACCAATAGCCTGATCAGCATTTATCGCGATGGCAAGACCGAACTCATACCCAATTCGCTGGGCCATTTCCTGACTCCGTCGGCCATCAGCATTTCGGACGATGGTGCCATTCTGGTGGGCCTGGCGGCCCGGGAACGTGTTACCACGCATCCCCAACAATCGGCCATGGCGTTCAAACGCTGGATGGGCACGGACCACACGGTTGTGCTGGGGCCCAAGCGTCTGCGCGCCGAGGAGTTGAGCGCGCTGGTCATTGGCGCACTGGTGGCGGATGCGCAAGCCTATCTGGGCGAACCCGTGACCGAGGCAGTCATTACCGTGCCGGCCTATTTCAACGATGTGCAGCGCAAAGCCACGCAGGCGGCTGGCCAATTGGCAGGTATCAAGGTGGAACGGCTGCTCAACGAGCCCACGGCAGCCGGCCTCGCCTATGGCCTGCAGGAAAGGCCGGATCACTCGACCTTTCTGGTGTTCGATCTGGGCGGCGGCACCTTTGACGTTTCCGTGCTCGAGTACTTCGAAGGCGTGGTGGAAGTGCGCGCCAGCGCCGGGGACACGCGCCTGGGCGGCGAGGACTTCGCGCAGGTATTGGTGGATTGGTTCATTGAGCAGACGCCTGCCCTGCGCAGCGTTCCGCGGGAGACCCTGTCTTCGGACGGGGGGCTCTGGCATGCCGCTGAACAGGCCAAACGCGACCTCAGCGAGAGCGAGTCGACTGAAATGCGGTTTACCTACCAGGAGACGCCGCATGCATTGACGCTCAGCCGTGCCGACTATGAAAACCGCTGCGCAGACCTGCTGCAGCGACTGCGCAGGCCGCTGGAACGCGCCATGCTAGATGCGCAATTGGACATCGCCAATCTGGACGAAGTGGTACTGGTCGGGGGCGCCAGCCGCATGCCCATGGTCCGCCAGTTGGTCACGCGCCTGTTCGGCCGACTGCCGCTGCGCACCATCCATCCCGATGAAACGATTGCGCACGGCGCAGCCATTCAGGCCGGCCTCAAATCACGCAATGCCGCACTCAGCGAAATCGTGTTGACCGATGTGATGCCTTACTCGCTGGGAGTCGTGAGTTCGGAAAATATCGATGGACGGCATTACAGCGACCGCTTTTCCCCCATCATCGAACGCAATACGCCGGTGCCGGTATCGCGTGTCCAGACCTACAGCACCGTTCAGGATGGACAGACGCGCATCGTCATCGACGTGCGCCAGGGCGAGTCACCCATTGGCACAGAGAACCTGAAACTCGGCGATCTGGAGGTCGAGATACCGGCGAAGGGACGCGGCGAGATCAGCATCAATATCCGCTTCACCTATGACGTCAATGGTCTGCTCGAAGTGGAAGGGCATATTCCGGCAACCGGCCAGACCACCAGCACGCTGATCAAGCGCAGCGATCATGTCCTGAGCGACGAGCAGATCCAGGAGGCCCTGCTCAAGCTGCGCGCACTCAAGATCCATCCGCGCGACAAACAGGAAAACGCTTATCTGGTCGCCCGGGCCAAGCGGCTGTACGAAGACAGGCTGGGCCCTGCGCGACAGGACATAGGTCACGCGCTGGCGCGTTTCGAAGCCATTCTCGACAGCCAGGACGAGCAGCAGATCCGCCAGTGGCGCGGCGAGTTCAGGAAGTACCTGGACAGCATCGACAAGGGCTTCGTGCTATGAGCTTCTGGCAAGTACTGGGCATTGAAGCCACGACCGACCTGCCGGCCATCAAGAAGGCCTACGCATCCAGGCTCAAGCACACGCGGCCCGATGACGATGCGGCCGCCTATCAATCACTGCGCGAGGCCTATGACCTGGCCCTGCAGCACGCCAGGCGACCGGCCACGGGCGATACGCAGATGCCGAGCATGGCTGCAGTTGAGCAGGTATCCAGTGCCAGGTCTGCGCAGCAGGAACAAGAGCCTGCACCGCTGTCGGAGCCGGTCCCGGGCCCCGGGACTCAACCTCTGCCCGGCAACACGGACGCAGCAGAACCCCAGGCACAGGAAGCCGCCTTCATCCCGCCCAGGGATCTGGCGCACGAAACGCTCAACTACCTCAAACAGGCAGGGCCTGATGCACTGCTGAACGGCTGGCCCAATCTGCGGCGGGAGCTGGACAAGCTGCCCCTGTCACAGCGTCCTGACGCCTGCAACTGGTTTGCGCAGTTGGTGATCGAGGTGCCCGAGCTTCCGCCGGCATTTGCGCGCGCCCTGTCGGAGTATTTCGCCTGGGAGACGGATTTCCGCGCCTGGCAATGGATGGGGCATGCCCGCGCCACCGCCTTGCGGGAGCAACTGGACCAACTGGAATCCCGTTTCTACCCCGATCCTGCCTTCAGGCAGTACTACGGCCAAATCGCGCTGTTCGGGCAACTGGTGCAGCAGCTTGCAAAGTGGCGCATCTACCTGCTGGCGATGCTCGCCCCCAGCCGGTTTGCCCGCCTATGGAACGAACTCAGCCCGGGGCAGCGCTATGCGCTCGGCGTCCCGAAGCCGCCGCTGCATTCACTTGCCGACCACGCCATGGAAATGGGCTGCGCCTTCCGGACTGCCCTGGTGGTCTTTCTCTCGTCCGTGCTGATGTCCTGGAGCGAATATGCCCATGAGCCCTGGTGGGTCCGACTCATGGCGGTGCTCCTCATCGGGTATGGCACGTTCGTGATGGCCGGCTACGCCTACCGCGGGGTGCTGCACGTCAAGCACGCCCAGCACGCGGCACTGTGGAAGGGGCGACTCAGCCGCAACAGGATGCTGGCGATGGTCTGGACTGCCGTGGCGCTCATGGTGACGGCGACGGCCATTTTCGGCATATGGGAGGCCCGCATGTGGCCCGTGCTCTTCACCTCGGTGGACAGCACGCCGCTGCTCTTCGTGGCCGTGATGCTGGTGCTGGTTGCCTACTGGCTGGCGCTGCTGCCCGCCAGCCCGGCTGGCAAGGCCTTGCCGCCTCTGCTGCTGTGGTGCGCCCTGGCCGTGCAGGCCCTGCCATGGTTCAAGGGCACGCCCTGGACCGGAGCCCTGGTCGGCGCAACCTGGTTTCTGGTCTGTGCCATCGCGTACACGCTGCACGGTGACCGCATGGAGCAGGCATGGCATGGATTCAGGCAGTCGGTCGTTCTGCGCAAGCAGCAGCGGCGCAGTTCGAGCCTGCAGGAAATACTCGTACTCTCGCTGGCATTGCTGCGCCGCACAATCGCACTGCCCTACCGGCTGATGGTGCTGGGCTCGGAACAATCCCCCCATTTCTTGGCTGCTGTACTTTGCATGTCGATGGTGGCCATCGTCCCCGAATATCGTGCGTGGCAGATCCCTCTGACGGCCTGTGCCATGGCCGCTGTATCCCTGTTCAGCAGTCTCTGCTTCGACAACGCAGCGACCGCCCTGATACCCGACCAGCCGAAGTCCGCCTGGCGCGGCTGGCTCGGCTTGGCGATGCTGGGCCTGTGGCTGATCTGGGCCGGGATGTACTGGCGCGATCCCGCTGCGATCCACGCACTCCTTGGCGGTGCGCCGCACAAGGAGGCCGCGGGGTCACCTTTCCTGGACGCCATCGTCTTTTATCTGGTGCCGCTGCTGCCCGTGTTTCTCAACCAGGGCTGGTTCCAGTTCCAGAGGATCAAGCCTGCGAACACCTGAATCGCAGGCTCAGGCGGGCAGCAGCCCGTCTCCTGCCAGCCCGGCCTCCTGCAGCACCCACGCACGCAGGGCCTCGATGGCCGGCTGGCCCTGGCTGCGCCGGGGGTACAGCAGGTGGTAGGCATAGGCCGGGCCCAGGCCCACGGCGATGTCGAACAGGCGCACCAGGCGGCCGCGGGCCAGGTCTTCGGCCACCAGGTCCTGCTCGACCAGGCCCACGGCGCCGCCGTCCAGCACGGCCTGCACGACATGGCTGGAGTCGGTGAATGCGATGCAGCGGCCTGCGTCCAGGCCCTCCACGCCGGCCGCTGCCATCCACATCGGCCAGTTCGGCCAGACCTGGCCGTCCACCATGCAGTCCACGTGGCACAGCGTGTGGCCCAGCAGGTCGGCGGGGCTGGCCAGCGGCGGGCCGGACTGCAGCAGGGCCGGGCTGCAGACGGGGATGACCCTGGCGTCGAACAGGCGCACCGCCAGGGTGTGCGGATCACGGCCGGTGCCGAAGCGGATGGCGGCGTCGATGTCATCGGCGTCGAAGTCGCGCACCTCGTCGTTGATGTCGAAGCTCAGTTCGATCTGCGGATGCGCGGCGCGAAAGCGCGGCAGCCGGAGCAGCAGCCACTGCGTGGCAAAGCGCGCGCCCAGCGACAGGCGCAGCCGCGTCTCGCCCCGGGCCAGCTGGCGCGCCCGGGCGGTGGCGCGCCGCAGCAGGCCCAGCGCCTCGGCCGTGGCCTCCAGCAGCACGCTGCCTGCGGGCGTGAGCTGCATGCTGCGGCTGTTGCGCGTGAAGAGGACGAGGCCCAGCTGTTCCTCCATCTCCTTGATCTGGTGGCTGACCGCCGCCGGGGTCAGTCCCAGTTCGTCGGCCGCACGCGTGAAGTTCAGGTGGCGCCCTGCGGCCTCGAAGCTGCGCAGGGCGCGTGTGCCCGGTGGAAGCTGGCGCATGGATCTTCAAATTTTTCTTGATGGAGCATCGAATACTACTTGCTTCCTCTTTTGGAACCGCCATCGAACAATCAAGAAAATTTGTTGATGGATGAATCCATGGAAACCGCCTCTTTCTTCACCAGCCTTATCGATGGGCAGCCCGCTACGGCGGCCGAACTCGCCGCCCTGGCCTTTGCCGGCCATGCCCATTTCACGGCCATGCAGGTGCGCGGCGGCAGGCTGCGCGGGCTGGACCTGCATCTGCAGCGTCTGCGCCAGGCCTCGCTGGAGCTGTACGGCCAGGCCTTGTCCGATGACCATGTCCAGGCACAGCTGCGGAAGGCGCTTGCCAACGGCCCGCAGGATGTTTCGCTGACCGCCACGGTGTACTCGCCTGCCGGGGAATTCACGGCCGCCGATGCGCGGCCGCGCATGCTGGTGCGGACCTCGGCACCCGCCTCGGGCCCTGTCGGGCCCTTGAGCCTGGCGCTGTTCGAGCATGAACGCATGCTGCCCCACCTCAAGCATGTGGGCGAGGTGGCGAAGACGCATCTGCTGCGTCGCGCCGTAGCCCAGGGCTTTGACGATGCCGCCTTTGCCGATCGCCACGGCCGTATTGGCGAGGCCACCATCTGGAACCTGGCCTTCTGGGATGGAGATGCCGTGGTCTGGCCGCGCGCCCAGGTGCTGCCGGGCACGACCGAGTCCATGCTGCGCCGCCAGCTGCAGCGCATGGGCGTGGCGCAGCGCGAGGCCGTGCTGACCCTGGCCGACCTGCCATCCCTGGCCGGCGCCGTGGTGATGAATTCGTGGTCCCCCGGCATTGCGGTCAGGCGCCTGGCGGACGTGCATCTGCCGGATGCGCCCGGCTTCGTGCAGTTGCTGCACCGCGCGCATGCGGCCGAGGAGCCGGTTGCACCCTGAGCCCTCGCCATGAAAAAAGGGAGCCGCAAGGCTCCCGTCTCTTCACCGGCGCGCGGCCGGACTCAGTTCAGCGCCATGCTGAGCTTGCGGCGGTAGCCGTTGACCAGCTGCGTTGCCTCGTCCTGCTCGGCCGCTCCCTTGCCCAGCAGCTCGATGCCGCCGCTGCTCTTGCCGGGGATGGCGTCCTGCTTCTTGGGCTTCGGGGGTGTGAGCAGCTCCAGGATGCCCACATAGAGCTTGCGCGCGGCCTGGCCGTTCCATTCCTTGTCGCGCATGATGATTTCCAGCAGCTCGTCCATGCTGGCTGCCCACTGGCCTTCGGCGGCCAGGGCCTGGGCCTTGCCGAAGCGGGTGTCGAAGTCGCGCTTGTTCTGTGCGATGACGGCATCGAACTGGGCAAACTCCCAGTTGCCGCGATCGTCGTTGTGCACGAAGAGCATGCACTGCAGCCATTGGTTGAGCGCCTCGAAGCGTGTGGGCTGGGGAATGCGCTTGAGCGGCTCGGTCAGCAGGGCGCCGGCCTCTTCGTAGCCGCCCGTGGCGATCAGCAGGCGCACGTAGTCGAAGCGCGCATCGTCGTTGGCCGGGTCGGCGGCCAGCGCATCGGCCAGCTTTTGCAGGGCGGCCTGCGTGTCGCCGGCTTCCAGCAGCTGGTGGGCCTCGTCGGCTTCGGCCTCGGCCGCCAGCTCGCCTTCGGAGGGCAGGTGCTTGTCCAGGAACTCGCGCAGCTTGCCTTCGGGCTGGGCGCCCATGAAGCCGTCCACGGGCCGGCCGCCCATCATCAGGATGCAGGTCGGGATGGAGCGGATGCCGAACATGCCGGCCAGCTGCTGCTCCTGGTCGGAATCGATCTTGACCAGCTTGAAGCGGCCTTCGTAGGCCACTTCCAGCTTTTCCAGGATGGGGCCCAGCGTCTTGCACGGGCCGCACCAGGGCGCCCAGAAGTCGACGAGCACCGGCACCTGCATGGAGGCGGCGACGACTTCGGCTTCGAAATTCTCAATGGTGACATCAATCATGTGATCAGACCCTGTGGCAAGGCGCGCGGCCAGGGCGCGCGAACTGTGGCGGTTCGGAGTTCGGCGGCCGGATGCCTCCGATGCGGACCGTGTGATTCTCCAGCAATTCCATGGCGTGGGCGCCATGGACGGCAACCACCCCAGTTGGGAGCCGGCTGCGTGCATTTCAAGCAGCCCGGCCGGGGACGAGGCGCGGCAGCGCTGGGCTATATTGGCGCGCTGAGCCGCCATTGCGGCCTGCCATCAACACAATGAGGGAGGGCTCGCCTTGATCAAGGTTTCGCAGCTGGTGTTCGAGTACCCTGGCCACCGCGCGCTGGACGGCGTCAGCGTCCATATCGCCGCAGGCACCGTCACGGCCCTGGTAGGCCCCAACGGCGCCGGAAAATCCACGCTGATGCGCTGCATCGCCGGGCTGGACCAGCCGCTGTCGGGCCAGGTCGAGGTGCATGGCATTGCCGTGCAGGAGCAGCCCCGCGAAGTGCACCGGCACCTGGGCTATCTGTCGGATTTCTTCGGCCTCTATGACCGCCTGAGCGTGCGGCGCTGCCTGCAGTACGCAGCCCTGTCCATGGGCGTGCCCCCGTCCGAGGCGCCGCAGCGCGTGGCGCACGTGGCCGGGCAGCTGGGCCTGGCCGATCTGCTGGAGCGCCTGCCCACCGAGCTGTCTCGCGGCCAGCGCCAGCGCGTGGCCATCGGCCAGGCCATCGTCCACCAGCCGCGCGTGCTGCTGCTGGACGAGCCGGCCAGCGGCCTGGACCCCGAGGCACGCGCCAGCCTGTCCAGGCTGATGCGTGCGCTGCAGGCCCAGGGCATGACCCTGATCGTCTCCAGCCACATCCTCAGCGAACTGGACGAGTACTGCACCCACATCCTGAGCCTGCGCGACGGCCGCGTGGAAAGCCACGAGGCCCTGCACGGCGGCATCAAGGCACCTGCCGCCGGCGGCGATGCGCCGCTGGCACTGTACGCACTGGAGCTGGCACCGCCACCGGGTGCCTCGGCCGGGTCGCTGGCACGGCAGCTGCACCTGGTCCTTCCCGACACCCCTGTGCCGCCGCCCGATGACCAGGGCCTGGTGCATCTGCAGCTGTGGCTGCCCACCCTGCCGCGCGAGCGCGCCGATCTGCTGGCCCGCCTGGTCGGTACCGGCCTGCCCGTGGCCAGCCTGGCCCCGATGCGCGAGCGCCTGCAGGACCGCTATGCGCGCGGCCTGCAGAACGCAGCAACCCCCACCCCTGCGGAACAGCCATGACGCACAACCCCGAATTCCAGCGCCAGCTCTGGCTCAACTGGCGGCCGTCCCAGCTGGGCTGGAGCCTGCTGCTCACCGCCTTGCTGCTGGCCACGCCAATGGCCCTGGTCCAGCCCGACCGCCGCCTGCACACGCTGCTGATCGCCGCCCTGGTCGGCATGTGGATCGCCGCGGCCGGCCTGGGCAGCGTGCTGGCCGGACGCGGCCTCAACGAGGAAGCGCACCAGCACACCTGGGACTGGCAGCGCCTGTCAGCCCTCACGCCCTGGCAGATGGCCTGGGGCAAGCTGCTGGGCGCCCCGCTGGCGGCCTGGCTGTACATGCTGTGGTGCGCGCTGGCCGTGCTGGTCACCTCGGCGGGCCAGCCGGGCGGGCTGGCCTGGGGCGTGCACGCCGTGCTGCAGGCCGTGCTGTGGGGCCTGGCCCTGCAGGCCTGGAGCATGCACTCCGTGCTCATGGGCTGGGGGCCGAAGGAGCAGCCCGCGCGCCGCATCCGCTTCGTGCTGATGCCGCTGCTGTTCGTGATGGTGCTGCCCGGCCCCATCCTGGGCCGGTTGACCGAGCAGCTGGGCCGCGAGGAAGGCCGCCCTGTGCTGTGGTGGTCCGTACCGCTGCACGGGCGCGGCGCCATCTACCTGTTCGGCGCCATCGCGCTGGGGCTGGGCCTGCTGGCCCTGTGGCGGCTGCTGTGCACGCGGCTGGATGTGCGCACCCTGCCCTGGGCCTGGCCGCTGGGCCTGTGCGTGGCGGGCCTGGCCTTTGGCGGCATGCACCTCGATGCAATGCAGTTGCAGGGCCCCGGTCCGGCCTCCTTCTTCGCATGGACCACGGGGCTGGCGCTGGCGGGCACGGCCTATGTCTGCCTGCACGGCATGGACGAAGGCCTGCGCAGCTGGCGCCAGGTGCAATGGTGCGTGTTGCAGGGGCGCTGGCGTGGCGCGCTCGAGGCCCTGCCGCTGTGGCCCGTGAGCTGGCTGCTGGCCGTGCTGGCCTGTGCGCTGTGGCTGCTGTGGCCCGCAGGCGGCCAGCCCATCCTGCCCGGTACAGCCCAGTTGGCGGCACTGGCAACGGCGCAGTTGCTGCGTGATGCCGCGCTGGCCACGGGCTTTTCCCTGCTGGCCGGGCGCATCAAGTCGCCGCTGGCCGCGTTCGCCGTCACCTGGCTGCTGGTCAACATCGTGCTGCCGCTGCTGGCCTTTGGCCTCGCCGGGGCCGATGCCGCCATGCTGGCCCAGCCGCTGGCAGCCGGCCTGACCAAGCCCGTCACCAGCGGCATGTGGCTGTCGCTGGCCGTGCAGGTGGCGATGGCCCTGGCCTGGCTGGCCCATGTGTTTCGCCAGCGTGTGCTGGGTTTTGCGCGCGAGCAGCACACGGCTGTGCGGTGATTTGCAGGGGGATGCGGGCCGATCCGGACTAAAAAAGTAAAATCGCGGGTTCCACTAGGCCGGGCCGCAGGCGCCCTCACGACATGAACTCCATCCAGATCGGTGTGGTCATGGGCTCCAGCAGCGACTGGGAGACCATGCAGCACGCAGTTGCCATTCTTCAGCAATTTGGCATCGCCCATGAAGCCCAGGTCGTCTCGGCCCACCGCATGCCCGACGACATGTTCGCCTATGCCGAAGCCGCCGCCGGCCGGGGCCTGAAGGCCATCATCGCGGGCGCCGGCGGCGCCGCACACCTGCCCGGCATGATCGCCGCCAAGACCGTGGTGCCCGTGCTCGGCGTGCCGGTGGCCAGCCGCCACCTGCAGGGCGTGGACTCGCTGCACTCCATCGTGCAGATGCCCAAGGGCGTGCCCGTGGCCACCTTTGCCATCGGCGCGGCCGGCGCAGCCAATGCGGCCCTGTTCGCCGTGGCCCTGCTGGCCAATGAGGACCCGGCCCTGCGGGCGAAGCTCGAAGCCTTCCGCGCCGAGCAGACCGCCGCCGCGCGTGCCATGACGCTTCCCTCGGTGGCCGCATGAGCGCCGCTGAAGTGATCCTGCCCGGCGCGACCCTGGGCGTTCTGGGCGGCGGCCAGCTCGGCCGCATGTTCGTGCAGTCGGCCCAGGCCATGGGCTATTTCACGGCCGTGCTCGACGCCGACCCGACCAGCCCTGCCGGCCTGGTAAGCCACCACCACATACGCACCGGCTACGAGGACCCGCAGGGCCTGGCCGAGCTGGCGCGCCTGTCGGCCGCCGTCACCACCGAATTCGAGAACGTGCCCGCCGCGGCGCTGAACCTGCTGGCCGCCCAGCGGCCGGTCTCGCCGGCTGGCTCGTCCGTGGCCATCGCCCAGGACCGCGCCCAGGAGAAGGCCCACTTCGTGCGCTGCGGCGTGCCCTGCGCGCCCTACGCGGTGATCGAGACGCCGGCCCAGCTGGCCGCCGTGCACGCCAGCCTGCTGCCCGGCATCCTCAAGACCGCGCGCATGGGCTACGACGGCAAGGGCCAGGTGCGCGTGAAGAACGCCGCCGAGCTGGCCACCGCCTGGGAGCAACTGGGCCGCGTGGCCTGCGTGCTGGAAAAAATGCTGCCGCTGGCCCATGAATGCTCGGTCATCGTGGCGCGCGGCCGTGACGGCTCCATGGTCAACCTGCCCGTGCAGCGCAACCTGCACCGCGAGGGTATCCTCTCCGTCACCGAGGTCTACGAAGGCAACCTGCCCCAGGCACAGGTCGAGCAGGCGCTGGCCGCCGCACGTTCCGTGGCCGACGGCCTGGACTACGTGGGCGTGCTCTGCGTCGAATTCTTCGTGCTGCAGGACGGCATGCTCGTGGTCAACGAGATCGCGCCGCGCCCGCACAACAGCGGCCACTACAGCCAGAACGCCTGCGATGTCTCGCAGTTCGAGCTGCAGGTGCGCTGCATGACCGGCCTGCCGCTGACGCAGCCGCGCCAGCACAGCCCGTCCATCATGCTGAACCTGCTGGGCGACCTGTGGTTCAAGGACGGCGAACAGGCCAAGGCGCCGGCCTGGGACCAGGTCCTGGCCCTGCCCGGCTGCCACCTGCACCTGTACGGCAAGCACGACGCCAAGCGCGGCCGCAAGATGGGCCACCTGAACGTCACCGGCCCCACGCCCGAGGCCGTGCGCTCCACCGCCCTGCAGGCCGCTGCCATCCTGGGTATAGAGCCGTTCTGAAGGCCCGCGCGATGATTCTTGATGGAACGCTGGCGGCCTCTGTCCAGGCCGCCGCACAGGCGCTGCAGCGCGGCGAACTGCTGGGCCTGCCCACGGAAACCGTCTACGGCCTCGCGGCCGATGCCGACAACGACGCGGCCGTCGCGCAGATCTTCACCGCCAAAGGCAGGCCGCCCAACCATCCGCTCATCGTGCATGTGGCCGACAGCGGCGCCATCACGCGCTACGCACGCGAAGTGCCGCTGTTCGCGCAGCAGTTGATCGACGCCTTCTGGCCCGGCCCGCTGACCCTCATCCTGCCGCGCCTGCCCCAAGCCGCCCGGGCCTCGACCGGCGGCCAGGACAGCGTGGGCCTGCGCTGCCCCTCCCATCCCGTCGCCCATGCCGTGCTGGCCGCCTGCCAGCAGCTGCAGCCGCCCGTCTGGGGTGTGTCGGCGCCCAGCGCCAACAAGTTCGGCCGCGTCAGCCCCACCACGGCGGCCCATGTGGCCGGCGAGTTCGGCGACACGCTGCTGGTGCTGGACGGCGGCGCCTGCGAAGTGGGGATTGAATCGACCATCGTGGACTGCACGCGCGGCGTGCCCGTGCTGCTGCGCCCCGGCGCCATCACGCGCGACGATATCGAGCGCGCCTGCGGCCAGCGCCCCCTGTCCAAGGACGAGCTGCTGGAGAACACGCCACGCGCCTCCGGCACGCTGCTGGCCCACTACGCGCCCAACGCCAAGGTCCGGCTCATGGATGCAAGGCAGCTGCAGGCCGGGCTGGACGTGCTGGGCGCCGACGCCCGGAACCTGGCCGTCTACCACCGCGCACCGCTGCGCACCGCCTCGCGCGCCGTCACGCTGCGCGCCATGCCCGCCGACGCCGCCGCCACCGCGCGCGAGCTGTTCGGCGCCCTGCGCGACTTCGATGAAGTCGGCGCCAGGCTGATCTGGATCGAGACCCCGCCCGACACGCCGGACTGGGAAGGCGTGCGCGACCGGCTGCTGCGCGCGGCGGCTGCGGGATAGAAGAGGTCCCCCCGGGACTGCAGTGCCGCATCGGGCATCAACCCGCGCGCCTGTCCAACGGCATGCGGCGCAGGAACAGGCGCCGTTTCAGGCCTTTGAATGGCAGGAGTTGCTAGAATCGCGCTACACAATCCCTTCGCGGTGTCATTCAGTTGGCTCAGGCTTAGGGCGAAAAGGCCACCGCAAGGTGGTCTTTTCATTGGTGGCTTGGACATTGACCAGAACAACCATCTACATCGACGGCTACAACCTCTACTACTCACGGCTCAAGGGCACGCCGTACAAGTGGCTGGACATTGCTGCGCTGTTTCGTGATCGCATCCTGCTGCCGCAAGACCCTGGCGCAGAGGTTGTCGCCATCAAGTACTTCACGGCCCCCGTCAAAGCCTCGTACGCCCGGCATGGCGAGGCATCGGTCCAGGCACAGACCCAGTACCTTCGCGCCCTTCAGGCACGAGACCCTGGCCTGATCCAGATCGTCAACGGCTTCCACGTCTTCGAACCCACATCCCTGCCGAGCTATCAAGCGGGCGCCAACCCGAGCAAGAACAACGTGTCGCGCGTCTGGATGATCGAAGAAAAGCAGACCGACGTGAACCTTGCGCTGCACGCCTACCGTGATGCAGTACGTGGCGAATGCGACCAGTTGGTGATCTGCTCCAACGACAGTGACGTGGAACCCGCACTGCGCATGCTGCGCGAGGACGTGCCCGCCGCCAGGCTGGGGCTGGTCATGCCATTGCGCGACAGGACCGCAGCAGACGGCAAAGTGCCCAACAAGCGCTTGACGGCGTTGGCGCACTGGGTTCGCCATCACATCAGGGACGACGAGCTGGCGCAATCGCAGTTGCCGCTGAACGTGCAGACGCGGAAAAAACCAGCCAGCAAGCCTGTGCACTGGTGAACCCCCACAAAGCGGCCCTGGGCGGAACGCTGCCGCCTAGGACCTCTTCACCGAAGGCTCGTACGCCAGCTCCATCCGGTAGGCCAGCGCCAGGAACAGCGACTGCGCCAGGGTCAGCGTGCTGGTCAGGGAGCGAAAGCCGAAGGTGGCTGCGTCCTGGGCGAGCAGGGTGACGGTGGCGCGGGATGCCAGGGGGCTGAGCTGGCTGTCGGTCAGCGCCAGCAGGCGCGCGCCGCGTGCCAGGGCCGCGTCCACCACCTCCAGCGTTTCTGGCGCATAGGGCTCGAAGGAGACGGCCAGCATCACGTCGCCGGGCGACAGCGCGCGCAGCTCGCCCTTTTGCATGGCGCCCAGGCCGTGCAGCCAGTGCACGGGCTTTTCGGTGTGCTGCAGCGCATAGGCCAGGTAGGCGCCCACGGGGAAGGCGCGGCGCGAGGCGGCCAGCCACAGCGAGGGGGCATCCAGCATGAGGTCAACCGCCGCCTCGAACTGCTCCGGCGGCAGGCCGCGCTGCAGGGCCTGCAGGCTTTCGATGCTGCCTTCGATGACCTCGTGCGCCAGGCGCGCGCCGCTGCGCGGTTCGTTGCCCGAGGCGATCAGGCCCCGGATGCGGTCCTGGTAGTCATGCTGGGCCGAGAGCTGGCGCGCCGCATCGGCGCGGAACAGCGCCTGCAGTTCCGAGTACCCCGAGAACCCGAAATGCTTGGCAAAGCGCACCACGGCAGAAGGCTGCACACCGCACTGCTCGGCCGTGGCCTGGATTCCGTCGAAGGCCAGGCGGTCGCCCTGCATTTCCACATGGCGGCCGATGGCCTTGAGCTGGCGGCTCAGCGCCTCGAAGCCCTGGCGCAGCACGTCCAGGAAGGCAGCGCGGTCGGCGTAGGGGCCGCAGGCCGCAGTGGCGCCCGCATCGGCTGGTGTTTTTCTATTTTTCATATTTGTGGAAAATATTTTCTATTTCGATCTATGATCGCACGAACGCAACGATTATGGGGAGGCCCGCACGCCCCGGGCCCCTCGCAACGCACGGGCCTATGACCATGAGCATGCTGAACTTTCCCTCCGACCGTCCGCTGGACGTGGCCTGCCTGGGCCGACTGGCCGTGGACCTGTACGCGCAGCAGATAGGCTGCAGCCTGGAGGAGGCCGGCAGCTTTGCCAAGTACCTGGGCGGCTCCTCCGGCAACATGGCTTTCGGCACGGCGCGCCTGGGGCTGCGCTCGGCCATGATTTCGCGCGTGGGCAATGAGCACAACGGCCGCTTCCTGGTCGAGACGCTGCAGCGCGAGGGCTGCGACACCAGCCAGGTGCAGGTCGATGCCCGGCGCCTGACCGGCATGGTGCTGCTGGGCATCAAGGACCAGGAGACCTTCCCCCTGCTGTTCGCCCGCGAGGACTGCGCCGACATGGCGCTGGACGCCGCAGCCATCAGCGAGGAATTCCTGGCCCGCTGCCGCTGCCTGGCCATCACGGGCACCCACCTGAGCGCGCCCGGCGTGCTGGCCGCCAGCCGCAGGGCGCTGGAGATCGCGGGCCGCCACGGACTGGTGCGCGTGCTGGACATCGACTACCGGCCCGTGCTGTGGGGCCTGGCCGGACGGGGCGACG
This sequence comes from Delftia sp. 11MD, assembly GCF_050907895.1. Taxonomy (NCBI): domain Bacteria; kingdom Pseudomonadati; phylum Pseudomonadota; class Betaproteobacteria; order Burkholderiales; family Comamonadaceae; genus Delftia; species Delftia sp. 11MD. The sequence goes on from NZ_CP194333.1 coordinate 6,164,477, forward strand.
GCGAGACACGCTATGTGGCCAGCGCCGAGGTCAGCCGCAGGCTGCAGGCCGAGCTGGGCCCGTTCGAACTCATCATCGGCACCGAAGAGGAATGGCTGATCGCCGGCGGCGTGGAGGGTGACCTGATCGCCAGCCTGCGCCGCGTGCGCGAATGCAGCCGCGCCGTCTTCGTGGTCAAGCGCGGGCCGCTGGGCTGCTCGCTGATCGAAGGCGCGGTGCCCGATGTCATCGACCAGGCGCCCACGGTGCCGGGCGAACGCGTGGAAGTGCTCAATGTGCTGGGCGCGGGCGATGCCTTTGCCTCCGGCCTTCTGTCGGGGCTGCTGCGCGGCAAGAGCCTGGAGGCATCTGCGGCGATTGCCAACGCCTGCGGCGCCATCGTGGTCTCGCGCCATGGCTGCGCGCCGGCCATGCCCACGCAGGCCGAGCTGGCGCACTGGTTCTCGGGCCACCGCCATCCGCGTCCCGACCAGGACCCCGAGCTGTCCCACCTGCACCGCGTCAGCCGCGCGCGGCCGCAGTGGCCCGCGCTGTGCGTGCTGGCCTATGACCACCGCAGCCAGTTCGACGATCTGGCGCGCGAGGCCGGCGCAGCGCCCGCGCGGCTGCGCCCGCTCAAGCGGCTGATCAACGAGGTGGTCGCCCAGGTCGAGCGCGACCCGGGCAATGCGGGCCGCATGGGCGTGCTGATCGACGGCCGGCACGACCTGGGCGAGGCCGCGCTGCACGACGCCACGGGACGCGGCTGGTGGATCGGCCGGCCCATAGAGCGGCCGGGCTCGCGCCCGCTGCGCTTCGACGGCACGAACTCGCTGGCCTCCGAGCTGCTGCACTGGCCGCAAAGCCATACCGTCAAATGCCTGGTCTTCTACCACCCCGACGACACGCCCGCACTGCGCGCCGAGCAGGATGTCTGGCTGCAGCAGGTCTGGACCGCCACGCGCGCCAGCGGCCATGAGCTGCTGCTGGAAGTGATCCCGCCAAAGGACACGCTGGCGCCCGACGACCGGGGCGAGGCCGTGCTGCGCGCCATACGCCACTTCTACGACCTCGGCCTCAGGCCCGAATGGTGGAAGGTCGGCACCATGGCGCGCGAGAACTGGGAGGCGCTGGACGCCCTGGTGAACGAACGCGACCCCTGGTGCCGGGGCGCCGTGATCCTGGGCCTGTCCCAGCCCGTGGAGCAACTGGTGCAGGGCTTTGCCCAGGCGCGGGCGCCCGTGGTCAAGGGTTTCATGATCGGCCGCAGCGTCTGGGCCGGACCCGCGCTGCAGTGGCTGCGCAACGAGCTGGACGATGCCGGCCTGCGCGATGCCGTCGCCGCCAACTTCCGTGCGCTGATCGCCGGCTGGGATGCCAGCCGCGTGGAAACCTCCCAGGACATCACCGAAGGAGCTGCAGCATGAGCCTGCTCGTCAAGGCCGCGCCCGGCCGCATCGTCACCGACATCACGCCGGCCAGTGCGGGCTGGAAGCACATCCACTTCAAGGCCCTGAGGCTGCAGGCAGGCGAGCAGGAGGAGTTGTCCACGGGACCGCTTGAATACTGCATCACCGTGCTCACCGGCCAGGTGGATGTGCAGGTCGGCAGCCAGGCGTTTAGCGCCCTGGGCAGCCGCGCCAGCGTGTTCGAGGAGAGTGCGCCTACGGCCGTGTACGTGCCGCCCGGCCAAAGCCTGCGCATCACGGCGCGCAGCCCAGCCGACGTTGCCTTGAGCGCCGCACCCGCCACGGGCCGCCACGCCACGCGCGTGATCGCCCCCGAAAGCATGCGCCGCAGCGTGCGCGGCCAGGGCAGCAACACGCGCCATGTCTGCGACATCCTGCCCGAGACCGAGGCGGCCGAGTCCCTGCTGGTGGTCGAGGTCATCACGCCGGCGGGCAACTCGTCCAGCTACCCACCGCACAAGCACGACAGCGCCGACCCCGCCGCGCCGGACGCCGAGACCGTGCTGGAGGAAACCTACTTCCACCTGCTCAACCCCAGCCAGGGCTTTGCCTTCCAGCGCGTCTACACCGATGACCGCAGCATCGACGAAGCCATGGCGGTGGAGCATCGCGACACCGTGATGGTGCCGCGCGGCTACCACCCCTGTGTGGCCCCGCACGGCTACGACCTCTACTACCTCAACACCATGGCCGGGCCCGAGCGGCGCTGGGCCTTTCGCAACGACCCCGCGCATGAATGGATGCTGCGGCCGCGCTGACGCACGGCGCAACAGACACCCATAAAAACCACCGGAGACAAAAAAATGCTGTTCAACCCAATGGCCCTGCACCGCCAGGCCTGGCTTTCCTGCGCCCTGCTGACGCTGGGCATGGGCACCGCCCAGGCGCAATCCGCCCCAGCCCCGTCCTCCCAGAGTGCGCCAGCCTGGCCCACCCAGCCCGTCAAATGGGTGGTGCCCTACGCACCGGGCGGCACCACCGACGTGATCGCGCGCCAGCTGGCCGTGCAGATGGGCAAGGACCTGGGCCAGCCCGTGGTCGTGGACAACCGTCCCGGCGCGGCCAGCATCATCGGCGCCACGCTGATCGCACGCGCCCCGGCCGATGGCTACACGCTGGGCACGGCCGACTCGGGCACGCTGGCCTTCAACCCCGCCATGTATGCGCGCCTGAGCTATGACGCGGGCAAGGATTTCAGCTACATCGGCGGCCTGGGCCGCATGCCGCTGGTGCTGGCCGTGCATCCGTCCTTCCCTGCGAAGAACGTGCAGGAATTCCTGGCCATGGCGCGCAAGGAGCCGGGCGGCATCTCCTCGGCCTCGTCGGGGCCGGGCTCGCCGCTGCACGTGGCGCTGGAGCTGTTCAAGCAGCGCACGGGCACCCAGATCCTGCACGTGGCCTACAAGGGCTCGGCCCCGGCGCTGCAGGACCTCATGGCCGGCCAGATCCAGTCCATGTTCGTGGACCTGCCGCCCAGCATCTCGGCCATCCGCGCGGGCAAGCTGCGCGTGCTGGCCGTGGCCACGCCCCAGCGCCTGCCCATCCTGCCCGACATACCCACCATGGCCGAGGCCGGCGTGCCCGGCTTCGAAGCCTATGCCTGGCAGGGCTTCGTCGGCCCCGCCCACCTGAGCCCTGCACTCACCGAGCGCCTGAACAGGAGCCTGGCCACAGCCCTGCGCCACCCCGAAACGCGTGCCAAGCTCGAAGAGATCGGCATACAGCCCATGGAGATGACGCCGCAGCAGTTCGCAGGCTTCGTGCGCTCGGAACAGGCGCTGTGGAGCGGCGTGATCAAGGCGGCCCAAATCAAAATGGATTGAAGCGCAGCAGCGACAAAAGACACTTAGAACAGATTCCGGAGACAACATGACCACCGCATCCCGCCGCCATTTCATCCGCTCACTCGGCGCCCTGGCCGCAGCGCCCGTCCTGCCCGCCGTGGCACAAGCGCCTGCCGGCGCCTGGCCCCAGCGCCCCATCGAACTCATCGTGCCCTTCGCTGCCGGCGGCGGCACCGACGTGCTGGCACGCGCGCTGGCCGAGGTGGCGCGCAAGCACCTGCCGCAGGACCTGATCGTGCTCAACCGCGCAGGCGCCAGCGGCGCCGTGGGCTGGACCGAGCTGGCCAATGCCCGGCCGGACGGCTACAAGATCGGCATCATCACCGTCGAGCTGACCATGATCCCGCACATGGGGCTGACCAATATCAGCTCCGACGCCCTGCTGCCCGTGGCCCGCCTGAACGCCGACCCCGCCACCATCGCCGTGCGTGCCGACTCGCCCTATCGCAGCATCGAGGAACTGATCGCCGCCGCGCGCAAGGACGAGGCAGCGGTGCGCATCGGCAATGCCGGCCCGGGCTCGCTGGGCCACCTGGCCGCCGCCGCGCTGCAGGACAAGGCGGGCGTGAAGTTCAACCACGCGCCCTACCGCGGCGCCAACCCCGCCGTGCTCGACCTGCTGGGCGGCCACATCGAGGCCGTGGCCGTCACGCCCGTGGAGGTGGCCACCTATGTGGCGGCCGGCAAGATCCGCCCGCTGGCCATCATGGCCGAGCAGCGCATACAGGCCGGCTGGGAAGCCGTGCCCACGCTCAAGGAGCGCGGCATCGACCTGCTCATCGGCGGCTGGCGCGGCCTGGCCGTGCCCCGCAACACGCCCGACGCCGTAGTCCAGACCCTGCGCAAGGCCATGACCCAGACCCTCAAGGACCCCGTCCTGCGCGAAACCATGGCCAAGCAGAACATGGGCGAGGGCTACCTGGACCAGCCCGAATTCAAGGCCGTGATCGACCGCGACAACGCGGTGTTCAAGCAATTGGTGGATAAGCTGGGGATCAAGGCCTGAGGGGCAAGCACGCTGGCCACAATGCGCAGACCCGCACTCAGGGGTCTGCAAGCAGCGCTCACTCGAGACCCGTCTGCAGGTCAATAACGGGGGTGCATGACATATTCAATGGACCGTACATTCGATATTGAGGTAATCCAAGCGTAGGCATCACACTCAAATAGTGGCAGATGCCGGAAAACCCATCGGCGCAGGAAATGCTATGGATTGCGTATTTATTTGGAGCGAATATTTTCCTGTCAGGAGGAAAAATCAACGGTGTGACGTTTCTCGATAGAGATGCAATACGCGCCACCTGCTCGGATGCTTGCGGAAATGGAAGTGAGTCATATGCCTGCAGCGTAGCAAGCTCCGGATAGCATGCAGCCAGTTTTTCCGAAAGATTGAAGTTGACAACGATTCTTTGAAACTTCGGCACATTCTCTGCTAATGAACTGGTATAGAGCGCGGCAATGCACAGGGCAGCAAGCATGCGTTGGTTCATGGCTCGGCTTTCTTGATTCCAGGCAGAACAGTCCGCAGTTGAAAAGGAATATACTGATTTCTCAGCAACCGCTGCACTTTAAGCGTCGAATCAGCACAAGGAAATAGGACTGCTCTGAAAGTAGTGCAAAACCCGCTCGTTCCTATTGCTGCCTGGCTTTCACCGAATGAACCCCGCCGCAAACGACGCCCGCAGGAACTCCACGAACACCGCCACCGCGCGCGGCACGTGGCTGGCGTAGGGGCGGATGGCGAACAGCTGTTCGCCGAAGGCGTCGACGGGCCGCCAGCCGGGCAGGACTTCGCTCAGGTGGCCGGAGGCCAGGCCCGATTGCGCGCTGAAGTCCGGAACCAGGGCGATGCCCAGGCCGGCCAGTGCCGCGTCGCGCAGGATTTCGCTGTTGTTGGCGGCAAAGCCGCCGGTCACGGGAACGACGACGCGCACGCCGTCCACGCCGGCGTCGCGGGGAACGAAGCTCCAGGCCGGGGCACCCTGGGTGCGCGGATAGTGCAGGCAGTGGTGCGCGGCCAGGTCCTGCGGCGTGGACGGGGTGCCGTGCGCGGCCAGGTAGTCCGCGCTGGCCACGAGCAGCGAGCGCGTGGGCGCCAGCGCCCAGGCCACATGGGTTTCGGGCGGCGCCGTGACGTGGCGTATGGCCAGATCAAACCCTTCCAGCGCCAGCGAGCGTATCTGGTCCGACAGGTCCAGCTCCAGCCGGATCTGCGGATGGGCACGCAGGAAGGCCGGCAGGCGCGGCATGAGTTGCTGGCGCGAAAAGGCCAGCGGCGCCGTCACGCGCAGCAGGCCGCGCGGTGCGGCAGCCAGGTCGCGCACGCCGGAGAAGCTGTGGGCAATGTGCTCGAAGGCGCCGCGCGTGTCGTCCACCAGGCGCTGGCCCGCTTCGGTCAGGCGCACGCTGCGCGTGGTGCGGGTGACCAGGGCGATGCCGGCCGCGCGCTCCAGCTCTGCCACGCGCTGGCTCATGGCCGCCTTGCTCACGCCCAGGCGCGCGGCGGCCGAGGTGAAGCTGCCCTGCTGCTCCAGCACGACCAGCCAGTGCAGGTGGCTCCACAAGGCCTCGGCCTTGGCATCGGGTTTTTCATTTGCCATACATGGATTGTTCAGCAAATTGAACAATCAATTCAAGCGCAGCGCCTAGGCAGGCAGAAAGCGCACTTCTAGACTGCCTGGCATGAACACCGCAAACACCTCCTTCGCTTCCATCGTCCACTACGTCAACGGCCAGCGCACGGCAGGTGCCAGCGACCGCGGGCAGGACGTGACCAACCCGGCCACCGGCCAGGTCACGGGCCGCGTGGCCCTGGCCTCGCGCGCCGATGTCGATGCCGCCGTGGCGGCGGCCAAGGCGGCCTTCCCGAAGTGGGCCGATACGCCGCCCATCCGCCGTGCACGCGTGCTGCTGCGCTTCCTGGAGTTGCTCAACCAGCACAAGGACGAGCTGGCCCATGCGATCACGGCCGAGCACGGCAAGGTCTTCACCGATGCGCAGGGCGAAGTCAGCCGCGGCATCGACATCGTGGAATTCGCCTGCGGCATTCCGCAGCTGCTCAAGGGCGATTTCACCGACCAGGTCTCCACCGGCATCGACAACTGGACGCTGCGCCAGCCCCTGGGCGTGGTCACGGGCATCACGCCCTTCAATTTCCCGGTGATGGTGCCGATGTGGATGTTCCCGGTGGCCATTGCGGCGGGCAACACCTTCGTGCTCAAGCCCAGCCCCATCGATCCCACACCGTCGCTGCTGATCGCCGACCTGCTCAAGCAGGCGGGCTTGCCTGACGGCGTGTTCAACGTGGTGCAGGGCGACAAGGAAGCCGTGGATGCGCTGATCGAGCATCCCGACGTGAAGGCGGTGAGCTTCGTGGGCTCCACGCCCATTGCCAACTACATCTACGAGACGGGCGCGCGCCACGGCAAGCGCGTGCAGGCCCTGGGCGGCGCCAAGAACCACATGGTGGTCATGCCCGATGCCGATATCGAGCAGGCCGTGGACGCGCTGATCGGCGCCGGCTACGGCTCGGCCGGCGAGCGCTGCATGGCCATCAGCGTGGCTGTGCTCGTGGGCGACGTGGCCGACCAGCTGCTGCCGCGCCTGATCGAGCGCACCAAGGCGCTGAAGGTGCTGGACGGCGAGGACCTGGCCGCGGAAATGGGCCCCATCGTGACGCGCGCCGCGCACGAGCGCATCAGCGGCTACATCGACCTGGGCGTCAAGGAAGGCGCGCAGTTGCTGGTCGATGGCCGGGGCTTCGACGGCAAGGCGGCCGGCTCCTCCACAGGCACGGACACCTCGGGCGGCTTCTGGCTGGGCGGCACGCTGTTCGACCATGTCACGCCCGACATGCGCATCTACAAGGAAGAGATCTTCGGCCCCGTGCTGGCCGTGGTGCGCGCCAAGGACTTCGCCGAGGCCGTGCAGCTGGTCAACGACCATGAGTTCGGCAACGGCGTGGCCTGCTTCACGCGCGACGGCAATGTGGCGCGCGAGTTCGGCCGCCGCATCGAGGTCGGCATGGTCGGCATCAACGTGCCGATTCCCGTTCCCATGGCCTGGCACGGCTTCGGCGGCTGGAAGCGCAGCCTGTTCGGCGACATGCACGCCTATGGCGAGGAAGGCGTGCGCTTCTATACCCGCCAAAAGAGCATCATGCAGCGCTGGCCCGAGAGCACGCCCAAGGGCGCGGAATTCGTGATGCCCACGGCCAAGTAGGCGCAGTCCCCCTCCATGAAAAAACCAGCCCGCGGGCTGGTTTTTCTTTGGGGACTGCGACCTGTCAGAAGCGGTATCCGATGCCGATGGCGTAGACGTTCGGATTGAGCTTGAGCGACACGCTCTGGCCCGAGGACAGGTGCGCCGTGGTCTTCAGGAAGCTCTTGTAGTAGGCCACGTCCAGGAACCAGCGCTCGTTGAAGTTGTAGACGAAGCCGATCTGGGGCGTCAGGCCCCATTTGCTGTCCACCGAGGCCGTGGTCGGGTTGGCCAGCGTGCCGCCGGTCAGGCCGTTGAGGGAGGCCGTGGTGCGCTCGCCGAAGAACTTGGCATAGGTCACGCCCAGGCCCAGGTAGGGGCGGAAGGCGGAGTTGGCCTCGCCGAAGCGGTACTGCGCGAACACGGTGGCGGGCAGCACCTTGGTGCGGCCCAGCTTGCCCGTACCGGAGATGGCGCCATTGCCCACGAAGTCATGCTTGAACGGCAGGCCCATGGGCACGTCGATGGCCCAGTTGTTGGTGACCATGTAGGTCACGCCGCCCGTGAGCTGGCTGTTGGCCTTCACGTCCACGCGGGTGTCGGGGAAGCTGGGTGTGCTCAGCCAGCCGCTGCTGGTCTGGGGATCGATGCGCGTGGCGCCCAGGCGCACGCTCCAGGTGCCGGCGGACTGGGCGGTGGCGGCCATGCAGGCCGTGGCCATGGCCACGGCGGCGGTGATGCGCAGGAATGTCTTCATGGATGTGTCTCCTCGTGCTGCATGACTGCGATCACAGCCAGCCGGCACGGGCCAGGGTGCGGGAGGCCAGCTGGCTCATCTGCTGATGGCCATAGGGCGTGGGGTGGAAGCTGTCGGCAAAGGCATAGCTCTTCCACCAGTTGGCGCTGGTCTCGCCCACGGGAATGGAGGCGGACAGCGCGGCCTCGGTGCAGGTCGGGAAGCTGTAGGTGGGCAGGCCGTCGGCGCCCGCGCCGGTGGCAGGGCAGGCCGCCTTTTTCACGTTGGTGTAGGCGTACTGGGCGGGGTCGGCCATCTGCTGGCGGAACTCGCTGTAGAAATCGATGATGGCCACGCGGCTCTCGCCCGCGAAGCCGTTGGCAACCTGCTGGTTGAAGGCCTTGACCCAGCCGTCGAACACGGTCTCCAGCTGGGCGGCGGCGGCCGAGCCCTGCTGCTGGGCCACCGATTGCAGTACCAGCTGGAAGCGCGGCGTCAGCGTGATGGCCGGCACGTTGAGGATGGCCACGCGCGTGGCGCCCTTGCCCAGCACATTCGCCTGGATGGTGGACACATAGCCCTTGGCCAGGTTCTGCATGTACAGGCCGCCGGCCTGGGCCATGCCGGCCTGGCCCTGCTGCAGCAGCGCACCCAGCGTGGCCGCGTCGATCTTGGTGGACAGCAGCGCCTTGAAGTTGGCGCCCTGGTCCCTGGAAGCGGCCAGGAAGGCGCCGATCACGTCGGCCGCGTCATTGGCGCCGCCGTCGATCACGGCCAGGTCATCGGCCGTGAAGCCAGCCGCGCCGGCCAGCAGGATCTGCTGCGTGATGGAGATGGGCGCCGTGGGCGCGCTGGTGTAGTTGATGCGGCCGCCGCCCACGGCGTAGTTGTTGCACGAGGTGTTGGGCGTGAAGGCCGTGCCGTTGAAGCGCGGGCACAGGGAGATGTTGTACAGGCCCGCCACGCGCTCGGCCCAGACCTGGTTGGAGCCGGCGCCTGTCAGCGTGGCGTTCTGCACGGTGAACTTGTAGCCGAAGGTGCCGCTGTCGGAGAGGCTGTCGCCCATCACCTTGACGGAGGTGATCTTGGCACGGGGGGTGGTGTCGGCGCCGCTGCCGCCACCGCAAGCGGCCAGCAGGCCGGCCGTGGCCAGGGAGGCCGCGAGGATTCGATAACGATTTGCCAAGGTGTGATCTCCGTGAAGTGTTGTGAATAGCACGACCGTGCTTTTTTTGGTGATTGCCATCGTAGCGACAGTCGCACCTTGGCGACACCGGGCAAGTACCGATAGGAATCGCGGGCCGACCGGGCATTTCGCACGCGGGCGAATAGACGATAAATACCGGTCTGGCGCCCGCAGGCAGGGCAAGGCCCTTGCCGGGCAGGAGGCGGAAACACAACGGAAAGGGCCTGCAAAAGCAGGCCCTGGAACAGGAGCGCAGGCAGCGTATCAGCGGTCGTGCGCCGTCCAGTCCACCAGCGCATCCCAGGCCGCGCGCGCGGCGGCCGCATTGGCGTGGTTGGCCATGGCCACCAGCACGTATCGGCGGCCGCTGGCGCCATCCACATAGCCGGCCAGGGCCGAGGCATCGCGCAGCGTGCCGGTCTTCAGGTGCGCCATGCCCTGGACGCGGCTGAGGCTGCGGCGCAGCGTGCCATCGACGCCGACGATGGGCATGGAGGCCACGAACTCCGGCATCACGGGCGAGGCCCAGGCCTGCTGCAGCATGCGGCCCAGGCCGGAGGCCGTGATGCGCGCCTCGCGGCTCAGGCCCGCGCCGTTGTCGGCCACGGGCTGCTCGGCCGCACCCCAGCGCGCCTGCCACCACTGGCCCAGCGCCTGGCGCGAGGCCTCGAAGCTGGCCACGCCGGTGCGCTGCATGCCCATGGTCAGGAACACCTGCTGGGCCATGACGTTGTTGCTGTATTTGTTGATGTCCCGCACCACCTCGGCCAGCGAGGGCGATTCGCTCTGGAAGGCCGGCTGCAGGCCGGCCGGCACGCGGCCGTCGCGCACGGTGCCCGTGAGCTTGCCGCCCAGCTCGCGCCACATGCCCTCGATGGCGCGCGCCGCGAAGGCCTCGGGCTGGGCCGGCGCCAGCGACCAGCTCTTGTCGCCGCAGCTGGCCGGGAACGTGCCGGCAAAGGCGATGCGCAACGGGTCGGCCATGTCCAGCTGCAGCCGGGCGCGCCAGTCGCCGCACTCGCTGCCTGCCGGCGCCAGGGGCACGGTTTCCTGTTGCTGGATTCCGGCCAGCGGCGGATCGTATTGCAGCCGCGCCACGCCCGCCGCAGCGTCGGGCACAAAGCCGACCGTCACGGCCTTGTAGTTGACCAGCAGGGCGTCGGGCGCCACGTTGTAGGGGCGCCAGGGCTCGTTGTCGAAGGTGGAGGGATCGTGGGCGGGGACGGAGAACGCGCTGCGGTCCAGCACGATGTCGCCCACGATGACCTTGATGCCCATGCCCTGAAGGCGGCGCAGCATCAGCCACAGCCGCTCCATCACGAGCTTGGGATCGCCCTGGCCCTGGATGTAAAGCGGCCCGCGCAGCACGCCGTCCTGCACCGGCCCGCCCAGGAAGACGGGCGTGCGCCAGACATGGGCAGGACCCAGCTGGTCCAGCGCCGCATAGGTGGTGACCAGCTTCATCACCGAGGCCGGGTTCATGGCCACATGGCTTTGCCAGTCCAGGCGCGGAGCGGCCCGGCCATCGACCTCCACCACCAGGGCGGAGACCGCCTCGCGCGGCAGCTTGGCGCGCGCCAGGGCGGCTTCCACGGGAGGCGGCAGCCGGCTTTCGCGCGCAGTCTTGGTGGAAAGGGCCGCCGGTGACGTGGGCGCATCGGCCTGGGCAATGGCCATGCCGGGCAGGGCAGCCGCCGCCAGCAGCGCGGCTGCCAGGCCCCGGTGTGAACGCGGCGTTCCGAGTGAGAAGGCGGAGGAAATCGAGGAAATAAGGAAAGAAGACAGCGAAAGATGCAACATGGCCGGCAAGTCTACGCCGGTCATTGCGGCCATGCCGCGCGCGGGCCGGGCGGGGCACCGATAATCCAGGGCTTGCTGCGGCACCGCCGCCTGCCCCACGCCATGAATCTTCTTGCCCTAGACACCAGTACCGACACCCTCTCCATCGCCGTGCAGCGCGGCGATGCCGTCTGGGAACACAGCGGCCCCGGCGGCCCGCAGACCTCGACCGAGCTGATCCCCGCCATCCTGGCCCTCATGGCCCAGGCCGGACTGGAGTTCGCCGAGCTGCGGGCCATCGTCTTCGGCAGGGGTCCGGGCTCGTTCACGGGCCTGCGCACGGCGTGCTCCGTGGCCCAGGGCCTGGCCTTTGCCGCCCGCGTGCCCGTGCTGCCCATGGACAGCCTGCTGGCCGTGGCCGAGCAGGCGCGCATGCAATACGGCTGCACCGACCTCATCGCCGTGATCGATGCGCGCATGAACGAGGTCTACCACGCCGCCTACCACTGGGCCGATGGCCGCTGGAACGACATCGGCGAGCAAAGCGGCGACTTCGGCCTGTGCGCGCCCGAGGCCCTGCAGCTGCCGCCCGGCACCGTGGTGGCCGGCAACGCCCTGGCCGCCTATGGCGAGCGCCTGGCGCCCCAGGCCAGCCATGTGGCTGCGCTGCCCACGGCCGCCGCCATGCTGCGCCTGGCCCCTGCGATGCTGGCGGCCGACCGCGCCCTGCCGGCCGACCAGGCCCTGCCGCGCTACATCCGCGATAAAGTCGCGCAGACCACGGCCGAGCGCGAGGCTGCCAAGGCGGCAGCCGCGCTTGCTTCACCCGTGCAGACCACAGAGACCCCTCCTGCCCAGGCATGAGCACGCACACGCCACAGCCCTCGCGGCCGCTGCCGCCCCTGACCGACGCCTTGGCGTCGGAGCGGGACAGCGTGCGCTTCGAGCCGCTGAACGTGCTGTGGCTGGACACGCTGCTGCCCGTGGAGCAGCAGGCCTATTCCCATCCCTGGACGCGCGGCAACTTCATCGACGCCATGGCGGCCGGCTATGAAACCCAGCTGCTGGTGGATGCCCAGGGCGGGCTGGTCGGCTACTTCGTCGCCATGATCGTGCTCGACGAGGTGCACCTGCTCAACATCACCGTGGCCCCGGCGCGCCAGCGCCAGGGCTGGGCCCGCATCCTGCTGGACGCCCTGGCCCTGTGGTCGCGCCAGCGCCAGGCCCAATGGATCTGGCTGGAAGTGCGCGAGAGCAATGTCCGCGCACGCAGCATCTACGCCGCGCATGGCTACCAGGAGGTGGGCCTGCGCAAGAACTACTACCCCATGCACGACGGCCCGCGCGAGCATGCCGTGCTCATGAGCCTCAAGCTATGGCCCTGAATCTAGACACCCGCCAGCGGGCCATGCTGCATGCCATGGGCATCACTGTCTGGCTGCCCGAACCCGAGACCGCGCCCGCCGTGCTGTCCGAGGCCCTGGCTGCACCCTCCGATGCGCCTGCAGCGGCGCCCCTGGCGGATCCGCCGGCGGCCCGCCCCGTGCCGCCGCCCGTGCAGGAGGCGCCCCTCCCGGCGCCTGATGCACCGGCGCCTGATGCACCGGCGTCTGCTGCATCGTCGCCTGTCGCCGCGCCAACGCCCGTACGCGTTCAGGTGCCTGTTCAGGCGCCGGTCCAGGCGACACCGCCTCCCGCACCCGTGCACGCCTCTCCCGCACCCGTCATCCCCGAACGCGAACGCCCGCCGCGCCGCTACGTGCAGCAGCCCGTGGCCGGCGCACCGGGCCTGGGCTGGCGGCTGGGCCCCGTGCGTCCCGTGTATGCGGCAACGCCGCCGGCCGGTGATGGCGGCGAAGGCGGCTGGCTGATCCTGCTGGAGCCGCCGGCCAACTCCCTGCCGCTGCCGCCCGCCCGGCGCCCCGGCCCCGACTGCGCGCGCACCGCGCTGGAAGGCGACGCGGCCCGGCTGCTGGACAACATGCTGCGCGCGCTGAACCTGCAGGACCATCCGCGCCTGTACAGCGCCGCCCTGCACCGCGTGCAGCCTCCGGCCGAAGGCCAGGAGGCGCCCGAGGTCCCGGCCCTGCAACCGTCGCTGGAGGCACTGCTGCGCGATCTGCGCCCGGCCTGCGTGCTGGTGCTGGGCCTGGCCACGGCGCGCGCCGTGCTGGGGCGCCAGGAGGCCCTGGGCCGCCTGCGCGCCGAGCCTCACCGCATCGCCGGTGTGCCGGCCGTGGTCAGCTACGACCCCAACTATCTGCTGCGCGCCCCCCAGGCCAAGGCCGGCGCCTGGGCCGACCTGTGCCATGCCCAGGCTTTTGTGACAGGCCGCCAGATGCCCCCTGGAGCCGCTTCCGAATAGCGCGGCCGGCCCGCATGCTGCAGCGCAACGCTGCATAATCCGATGCTTTGCATCTTGGAGAAAGCTCCGTGGAAACCTACCCCAGTTGGTAGCTTTCAACTCCCGGTTGGCCTGTGGGGTTGAAAGCACCCCCGATACCCCGCACGCCTGAGAAGAACACCTGGAGTGAGCCTATGCTCAACATCTTTACGCTGGCCAATGGCCGCCTGGTTCAAGAAGAGATCGAGTCGCTGGAGGAGCTGTCCCGCTTCAAGCCGATCTGGGTGGACCTGGAGTCGCCCACGGTCGAGGAAAAGCGCTGGATCAAGCAGCACTACGAGTTGTCCATCCCCGAAGATGCGATGGACGACGACATCGAGGAATCGGCCCGCTTCTACGAAGAAGACAACGGCGAGCTGCACATCCGCAGCGACTTCCTGATCGACGATGACGAGGACCCCCGCTCCGTGCGCGTGGCCTTCATCGTCAACGAGCACAACAAGAACCTGCGCAGCTGCGGCGTGCTGTTCTCCATCCATGACGAGGACGTGCCGGTCTTCCGGCTGCTGCGCATGCGCGCGCGCCGCGCGCCGGGCCTGATCGACGAGGCCAAGGACGTGCTGCTCAAGCTGTTCGACGCCGACGCCGAGTACTCGGCCGATACGCTCGAAGGCATCTACGACGACCTGGAGAAGGCCAGCAAGATGGTGCTGTCCGGCGACGTGACCGACGACGTGGCCCGCGAAGTGCTGGGCGCCATCGCGCGCCAGGAAGACCTGAACGGCCGCATCCGCCGCAACGTCATGGACACGCGCCGCGCCGTCAGCTTCATGATGCGTTCCAAGATGCTCAATGCCGAGCAGTTCGAGGAAGCGCGCCAGATCCTGCGCGACATCGAATCGCTGGACAGCCACACGGCCTTCCTCTTCGACAAGATCAACTTCCTGATGGATGCCACCGTCGGCTTCATCAACATCAACCAGAACAAGATCATCAAGATCTTCTCGGTGGCCAGCGTGGCCCTGCTGCCGCCCACGCTGATCGCCAGCGTCTACGGCATGAACTTCCGCTTCATGCCCGAGCTGGAGTGGGAGTTCGGCTACGTCTACGTCATCGCGCTCATGGTGCTCAGCGCCGTCGGGCCCATGCTGTATTTCCGCAAGCGCGGCTGGCTGAAGTAGCGGCAGCCGGCCCCCTCGGGCCGGGCTTTCTTCAGGCCAGCGCCACGGCCTCGATTTCCACCTTCAACCCGAAATGCAGCGCCCCCGTGGGCACCACGGCGCGCGCGGGCCGGTGCGTGCCGGCCCAGTCGGCATAGAGGCGGTCGAAGGCCGGCCAGTGCGCCATGTCGTCCAGGTACACGCGCACCCGCAGCAGGCGGGGCACGCCGCTGCCGGCCAGCTCCAGCGCCGCCGCCAGATTGGCCAGCGCCTGGCGCGCCTGGTCCTCGAAGCTGGCGTCCACCAGGCGCGTGCCGTCGGGCCGTATGGGCAGCTGCCCTGACACGAAGACCAGCCCCTGGCCCATGGCCGTGTGGCTGTAGTGGCCGCCCGGCGCAGGCAGGTTCGGCGATGCATGGCGCAGATCGATCCCGTTTTCACCAGCCATGGAGCCGCTCCCAGGTTTGCACCGAGCCATCTGCCGCCAGCGCCTGGTAGGCCGGGAACTGCGCGCCCGTGGCGCAGGCATGGTTGGGCAGGATGCGCAGCCGCGTGCCCAGGGGAAAGCGGGCGGCGATGTCGGCCTCTATCGCGCCATCAGCGCGCGCCAGGATGCCGTGCTCCTGGTTGGCGCCGGTCAGCACGAAGCCCGGCATCACCTCGCCATGCAGGTCGCAGACCTGGCCGTAGCCGAAGTCCTGCCGCTGTTTCGCCGTGCCCCGGTCGCGGCTCATGGCCATCCAGCCTGCGTCCACGATGGCCCAACCCTTGTCGGCCTGGTGGCCGATCACGGTGGCCAGCACCGACAGCGCCACGTCCTCGGCCGTGCACACGCCGATGTTGCGCATCACCAGGTCGAAGAACACATAGACGCCTGCGCGCACCTCGGTCACGCCGTCCAGCCGGCATGCCGCCAGCGCGGTGGGCGTGGAGCCCACGCTGACCACGGGGCACGGCAGGCCAGCCGCGCGCAGGGCTTCGGCGGCCTGCACGCAGCCGGCGCGCTCGCGCTCGGCCAGCGCCTGCAGCGCCTCGGGCGTGTCCAGCTCGTAGCTGGAGCCGGCATGCGTGAGCACGCCGCCCAGGCGCATGCCGCCGTCGTGCAGCGTGCGGCCAATGGCCAGCAGCAGCGGCGCATCTTCGGCGCCCACGCCGGAGCGGTGGCCGTCGGTGTCGATCTCTATCCATACCTCGAAGGCCTCGCCCTGTTCGCGGCCGAACGCGGCAATGGCCTGGGCCGCCGCCACGCTGTCCACGATGAGCTTGAGATCGCAGCCGCGCCGGCGCAGTTGCAGGGCGTGCGGCAGGCGGTGCGGCGCCATGCTGACTGCATAGAGGATGTCGGTGGTGCCAGCGGCAAAGAACTGCTCGGCCTCCTTCAGGGTGGAGACCGTGATGCCCGAGGCCCCGGCCGCGCGCTGCGCGGCGGCCACGGGCACGCTCTTGCTGGTCTTCACATGGACGCGCAGGCGCACGCCCTGCGCGTCCATGCGCTGCTGCATGCGGTGGATGTTGCGCTGCATGCGTGCGAGGTCGATCACGGCAGCGGGCGTGTCCAGGGTCAGAAGTGTGTCTTGCATGGTGTTTCTCTCTCCATCGTCAATCCAGGTATTGGCCTTTGGCCTTGAGGGCAGGCACGTCGTTGCGCAGTCCCTGTTCGATCAAGGCGGAGACCGTGGCCGGCACGGCCTGCTCGGGCGACGGCAGCTCCACCCCCAGCGCGGCCATCTGTGCGCGCAGGCCCGCATCGCCCATGGCGTGCTGCAGCGACCGCGTCAGCCGCGCGAGCACCGCCGGCGGCGTGCCGCGTGGTGCGAAGATCGCGTTCCATGAGCGCGCCTGCAGGGGGTGGCCGGCCTCGGCGCTGGCCGCCGTGCCCGGCAGCTGAGCCAGGCGCTGTGTTCCCAGCACCGCAATCGCCTTGATGCGGCCGCCCGCGATCTGCGGCAGCGCCGTCGTCGTCTGGTCGCACATGAAATCGGTCTGTCCGCCCATGAGATCGTTCATGGCAGGCGCGATCCCGCGATAGGGAACATGGGTGGGGCTTTGGCCCAGCGCCGACAGCAGCAGCACGCACCCATAGTGCGATATCGAGCCCACGCCGGCGCTGCCATAGGAGGCTGCGGCCTGGTTGCGCTTGAGCCAGTCGGCGAACTGGCGCAGGTCGGAGGCCGGCAGATTGGCACGCGCCAGCAGCAGCATGGGCGCCGCGCCCGCAGGTCCCACAGGGGCGAAGTCGGCCACGGGGTCATAGGGCAGCTTGCGGTACAAGGCCACATTGACCACATGCGTGCCTATGCCGCCAAAGGACAGGGTGTAGCCGTCGGCGGCGGCCTTGCGCGCCTGGTTCAGGCCGATGGTTCCATTGGCGCCACCCAGGTTCTCGATCACCAGGGGTTGGCCCAGATGCTCCCCCATCTTCTGAGCCACGGCACGGGCCAGCGCATCGCTGGGGCCTCCCGGGGGAAACGGCACGACCAGCGTGACCGGCCTGGCCGGAAAGGCAGCGCCGGCCTGCGCCAGGGCTCCCTGGCTCCACGCCATGGCACAGACGATGGACAGGACCGGGAATGCGGACACAAGGGACAACGGCAGGGCTGGACGCAGCTGCATGGCAGGCTCCTCACAAGGGTGGACAGGAAAGGACGGCGGGCACAGCACCGGCTGCACCCTCGGGGTTCAGCCCTGCTGCGGGGAAAAGTCCCTGAGCCAGGGCAGTGCCGGCGCCAGCGTGGGTGCTTCGGCCTCGGCCTGCGGCGCGCCCGTGGGCCGCGACAGGCCCACGCGGTTGTGCCAGAAGGTACGCAGGCCCACGGCCGAGGTTCCGAACAGGTCATAGCCCGATCCGGCCACGAAGGCGGCCTGGCCCGCAGGCAGCCCCAGCCGGTCCAGCGCCAGCTGGTAGGGCCGGGGGTCGGGCTTGTAGAAGCCTGCTGCTTCCGAGGTCACCACCACATCCCAATCCACGCCCAGCAGCGCGGCGGCACGTTGACCCAGTCGCTCGGAGCAATTGGTCACCACGGCCAGGCGGCAGTGCGGGCGCAGGGCGGCCAGCAGCTCGCGTGCGCCATCCCAGGGCTGCAGCTGCTCCCATTGCGCCTCCAGCCTGTCGGCCACCGCCTCGGGCAGGCCCCGGTTGCGGGCCGCCGTGCGCACCAGGTCCTCATAGGGCTGGTAGGCGCCGCAGCCATAGGTCAGGCGCAGGTATTCGGCGCGCCAGTCGCGCCCGGCAGCCTCGCTGCCGGCGGCCGCATTCCAGACGGTCCAGGAGTCCAGCAAGGCGGTCAGCAGGTCGAAGAGCACGGCCCGGGGCCATGCGGCAGAGGTGGGGTATGGGGTGTTCATGCCTTGGCACTGTACGGACCAAGACCATGGTCGTGGTTAAATCCGCCGTCATCAATCGTTAAGGCAAATTGAATGATTGCCATCGAAGACCTGCAGCTTGCCGCCGCCTTGCTACGCGAAAGCTCGCTGAGCGCGGCGGCCCGTGCGCTTGACGTGACACCGCCTGCACTGTCCATGCGCCTGCGCCGACTGGAGGCCGAACTGGGCCTGTCCCTGGCCAACCGCAGCGCGCGGCGCCTGGCGCTGACACCCGAGGGCGAGCGCTTTGCCCGCGAGGCCGTGCGGCTGCTGGGCCAGATCGAGGAGCTGCGCGACTCGCTGCACGGCGATGCCCGCCAGCTGGGCGGCACGCTGCGCTTGGCCGCGCCCTTTGGCTACGGGCGCAGCCGGCTGGCCCCGGCCCTGGTGCCCTTCACGCGCCAGCACCCGCAACTGAAACTGCAGCTGGACCTGCGCGAAACGCCTTTCCCCGACCGCCACGATGCCGATGCCGTGGTCCACATCGGCACGGTGCGCGACTCCTCCTGGGTGGCGCGCGAGCTGGCTGCCAACGACCGCTGGCTGTGCGCCAGCCCCGACTACCTGCGCCGCCATGGCACGCCCGCCACGCCGCGCGAATTGCTGGAGCACGCCTGCATCTGTATCCGCGAGAACGAGGAGGATGTGACGCTGTGGCACCTGCGCCCCGCCGCCAGCCGGCGTGCCGTGGACGGCCAGACCCTGCGTGTGACGCCGTCCTATGTGACCAACGATGGCGGCGTGGCCCGCCACTGGGCCGAGCAGGGCCTGGGTCTGGTGCTGCGTTCGCAATGGGACATGGCACCGGCCATTGCCGAGGGCCGGCTGGTGCGCGTGCTGCCCGACTGGCATTTCGGCAGCGCGCCCGTCACCCTGCTGGTGCCCACGCGCAAGGGCCGCACGGCGCGCGTGCAGGCCTTGGTGACGTTTCTGGAGCAGTGCGCCGCAGCGGGCGCGCTGTAGTGCAGGTCAGGCCGTGCGCGCGGACGTGTCCCGGGCATCGCTGGCACCGTGGGTGCCCTGGCCGCGCTCGCGCAGCCAAAGCACCAGGCCGCAGACCATGACCACCAGCTGCGTGCCCACCAGCAGGCCGAAGCCGGCAACGAAACCGCCGCCGGCCGAATGCGATGTCCAGCCGATGACGGCGCCCATGAGCGCAGGCATGAAGCCCGCCACCAGGGTCGCCGTGCCGTTGACGACGCCATAGGCGCTGGCCACATGCTCGGGCCGCGCGCAGTACTGCACGGTGCTGGGAATGGCCGGGCTCATCAGGCCCCAGCAGAAGTTGGCGGCGATCAGGCAGTAGGCCGCCGCGTAGCGGTCTTCCATGTGGATGGCCAGCCAGATGGCCAACGCCAGGCCCAGGCTGCCGCCGACGAAGATCAGCGGCACCTGGCGGCGCGGCAGGCGGTCGATGACGATGCCGCCGACCAGCACGGCCAATACCGTGGCGT
Source organism: Delftia sp. 11MD (assembly GCF_050907895.1). Taxonomy (NCBI): domain Bacteria; kingdom Pseudomonadati; phylum Pseudomonadota; class Betaproteobacteria; order Burkholderiales; family Comamonadaceae; genus Delftia; species Delftia sp. 11MD. The sequence continues at coordinate 6,183,991 of NZ_CP194333.1, forward strand.
ACTGCGGCAGCGAGGCCAGCCAGCCCATCTCGCGCAGTGAAAAGCCGCGCGACTCCAGGTAGGCCGGCAGCCAGTTGCTGCTGCCCCAGAGGTAGGAGAAGAAGGCCGCCGACAGCACGGCCACCAGCACCAGATAGCGCGTGTGCATGGCGCCGCGCACGATCTGGCCGACCTGTCCCACCGCCTCGCCCAGCGAGCGCGGGCGCGGCATGCCGGTGTCCACGCGGGGCATGCGGATGAAGGCCAGCACCAGCGGAATGCCGATGGCCACATTGATCAGGCCCAGCACGTGGAACGAGGTCTGCCAGTCATGGCCGGCCACCAGGTAGCCGATCAGCGGATAGCCCACCGCCAGCCCCAGTCCCGTGCCCATGTTCACGAAGGAGTTGGGCAGGCCGTTCTCGTGGCTCTGGAAATGCGCCTTGATGTAGCTGCCCGCCAGCGAGTACAGCGGCCCTTCGGAGATGCCCAGCAGGATGCGCGAGGCCAGCAGCAGGCCATAGCTGTTCATGGCCGGGGACAGAAAGGACACGGCGCCCCACAGCAGCAGGCCGACCACCAGGCTTCGGCGCACGCCGAAGAGCGCCGCGCAAAACGGCGTCAACACGAAGGAAGAAACGCCGTAGCCCACCATGAAGGCCGTGGCCAGCAGGCCCTGGCGCGTGCGGTCGTCGTGCGTCAGCCCGATGTGGTCCAGAAATCCCTGGTCGAGGATGAGGATCGAAAGGTTGATCCGGTCCACATAGGAGATGGCGACGATGATGAAGAGGCTGATCACCCCCCACCAGCGGGCCGCACGCATATCTTTCATGGCAAGTCTCTATCGCCCGATGGGCTGTATCAGAAGAAGTGGCGCACGCCCACCTCGAAGCCGGAGGAGCGGCCGCCCAGCGTGGTGCCCGGGGCCGACAGGCCCTGCACGCCGATGGATTTGGCCGCGCCGTCCTTGTTCTTGAGGAAGGCCACCGTGCCGTAGACCTGGGTGCGCTTGGACAGGTTGTGCCCGTAGCCCACGCTGATCTTGTTCCAGTCGGCATTGCTGCCGTCGGTGTTGTAGTGGCCGTAGGAGGCCTTGAACTCGCCCATGCCCACGGGCGCGGTCACGCCCAGCTGCAGGGCGGTGACCTTGAGGGCGCCGCGCTTTTCGCTGGCCCACAGCAGCATGGGCTTGGCCACGCCGAAGTCCCAGCTCAGGCCCACGTTGCTGGCCGTGAGGTTGGTCGCATCGCTGTCGCCATAGAACTTGCCCGTGGCCAGTGCGCCGTTGAAGGGGCCCTGGCGGTAGCCGAAGCGCAGGCCGCGGTAGTCGCCCTGGTTCTTGTTGGGCGCGCTGCGCGCCTGCTCGCCCATGGCCACCTGCACCTGGCCGTAGAAGCCGCCCAGGTTCTGCGGCAGGAAGTAGCTGACCGCGTTGCTGATCTGGATGGGCGCGCCGCCCGTGGCCGTGCCCGTGCCGGGAATGCCCAGCATGGTGAAGCCCATGGTGCCGCCCACGCCGTTGGTGAGGAAGGGGTCGAAGATCAGCGTGCTCAGGAAGGTGGCCGAGTCATCGCGGCCCAGGCGCACTTCGCCGAAGTCGCCCGACAGGCTCACGGTGGAGCGGCGGTTGAAGCTCAGGCCGCCACCGCTGGCCTTGCCCGAGCCGCTGTCCACGTCCATGCCCGCCTCCAGCCAGAAGCCAGCGCGCAGGCCGCCGCCCAGCTCTTCCGTGCCGCGAAAGCCGAGGCGGCTGATGTTGGCGCCGCCCGTGGACAGGCCGGTCTTGGACGGGCCGGAGCCGTTCAGGTGCGTGACGCCGACATCGACGACGCCGAAGATCTCGACCTTGGACTGCGCCGAAGCGGCACCGGGCAAGGACGCCAGGCAGGCTAGCGCCACGCCCAGCATGGGCGTATGGATGGTTTTCATGGGGTTGTCTCCTCTGGGGTGGTGGCTTGGGGGGCTTGGGGGTGGTGGGTTGTTGCCGTGCAGGTCTGATTGCCTGCTCAGATATCGAGCACTAAACGTTCGCTCTTGCAGCCGGAAACGCAGACCATCATCACTTTGTTGCTGGCCTTTTCCTTGGGGCTGAGCACCGAGTCGCGGTGGTCCGGAATGCCTTCGAGCACGCGCGTCTCGCAGGAGCCGCAGACACCTTCGCAGCAGCTGTGGTCCATCTGGATGCCGGCATCCAGCAGGGTGTCGAGCAGCGACTTCTCGGGCGTGATCTCGATGAAGCGGCCGCTGCGCTTGAGCTCCACCGTGTAGTTGCTGCGCGCATCGTCGGCGGCCTTGACCTCCACGGGCGTGAAGCGCTCGATGTGGGCGTTGGCGTGGCCCAGCTCGGCGCAGAATTTCTCGAAGGCGTCCAGCATGGGCGTGGGGCCGCAGGCGTAGTGGTGCGTGCCCGCGTCGGGCTGGCGTTGGGCCAGCAGCGCGCGCAGGTCGGGCGGGCCGCCGGCCTCGCTGTCGAAGTGCAGGTGCAGCGGCATGCCCAGCGCCTGCAGCTCTTCCAGGAAGGCCGCGCCCTTGCGCTCGCGGGCGAAGTACAGCATCTCGAACGAGCGGCCCTGGCCCTTGAGGCGGCGTGCCATGCACAGCAGCGGCGTGATGCCGATGCCGCCGGCCACCAGCACGGTGTGCGCGGCGCTTTCGTCCAGCGCGAAATGGTTGCGCGGCTCGGAGATGGTGATGGGCATGCCCACGCGCAGCGACTCGTGCACGCAGCGCGAGCCGCCGCGGCTGGCGCGGTCGCGCAGCACGCCGACCACGTAGCGGTGGCGCTCCTCGCTGGGGTTGCTCAGCGAGTAGCTGCGCACCAGGCCGTTGGGCAGGTGCAGATCGATGTGCGAGCCCGGCGTGAAGGCGGGAAGCTCCCCGCCCGCCACGGGCCGCAGGTCCACGCTGATGGTGTCCTGGGCCTCGAAGCGCAGCGTGTGCACGAAGGCCTGGAGGTTGGTGCTCATGATGCGGCGCCTTCGTCGATCTGCTCCTGGGCCAGGCGGCGCAGGTGGCGGCGCAGGCGCACCAGGCCGATGTCGTGCTGGTAGAGGTTCTCGCGCTCGTTGGCGTCCAGCTCCATCTGCTCCATCATGATCCGGTCCTGCTCCAGCACGGCCCAGTGGCGCGCCTCCAGGCGGTTGCGGTACAGGAAGCGCCAGGTGTCGCGCATCCAGCCCTGCACCTTGCGGCAGCGCCAGAAGAACACGGAGCACAGGTCGGCGCTGATGGGCGTGACGCAGGCCACGATGGCGAAGTTGCCGCCGGGGCCGCCGGTCTTGGGGTACGGAATCTCCAGGCGCATCCAGTGCACGCCCGTGCTGCCCCACTCGGTCCAGTCGAAGTTCACGCCGCGCTGGCCCACCTTCTCGAAGACGAAGCCGTCATCGGTCTCGCGCACCTGGAACGTGGCCTTGCTGTCACCCTCGGCCATGGAGTGCGACTGCTTGTGCAGGAAGGTACCGTGCATGGGGTCCATGACGTTGTCCAGCGCATAGCGGTAGTCGCTGCGCCACTCGGCATAGCACAGGAAGTTGGAGTACTCGGGCGAGGTCAGCTCCTCGGGCAGCGTGAACTCGGGCGCCTCGTCAACGGCCTTGTCACTGTTGTAGAGAAAAATGGCGCCATGCGCCTCGCGTGCATGGAAGGCCAGCGCCGCGCGCGAGCCTTCGAGCTTGCAGCCGGGGCTGCCGGGCACCTTGGTCACGGTGCCGTCGCAGCGCACTTCCACGCCGTGGTAGGGGCAGGCCAGGCGGTCGCCCAGGATCACGCCCTGCGACAGCGGCGCGCCGCGGTGCGGGCAATGGTCTTCCAGCGCATGGACCTGGCCGGCGGCATCGCGCCACAGCGCGATCTTGCGGCCGAAGCGGCGCACGGACACGGGCTGGGTCTTCACGAAGTCCGAGGGGCAGACCGCGTACCAGAGGTTCTTCAGGCCTTTGTTGAGCAGGCCGTCCACCGGATCGATGGTGATGGTTTGTACGTTCATGGGGCTCTCCAGTCCTGCTCGGTATCAATAGCCCAGCCGCGCCATCAGCGCCTGGAAGCTGTCTTCGGTCCAGGCCTCGCCGTTCTCGCCGGAGGGGCCGCTGCGGTTGAGGTAGGCCACCAGTTCGGGCAGGGTCTGCACGCCTTCGCCGAAGGCGCGTTCGATGGAATCGCCCAGCAGGTCTTCCATCAGGGTGGGGGCACGTTCGCGCGCCTGGTGCGGCTCGAGATAGCGATCAGCGGCCATGGTTCTCTCCTTCGAAAACTGTCTTGTGTGGGGGGTGCTCAATCAGCCCTGATATCCAGGTCTTTGATGAGCTTGCCGAAGCGATTGAAATCGGCGGCATTCGTCTTTTCCAGGCGCGCGGGCTCGCCGCCTGCGGGCAGCGCGCCGAAGGTGGCCATCTTGGAGACCACGTCGGGCATCTTCAGGATCTCGTTGAGGTGCGTGTTCAGCAGCTTCACGGTCTCGGGCGACATGCCCTTGGGGCCGAACAGGCCCTGCCATGCAGACACTTCCACATCCTTGACGCCCAGCTCGGCCAGGGTGGGCACATTGGGGGCCAGCGCGCTGCGCTGGCTGTCTGCCACGGCCAGGGCGGTGACCTTGCCGCCGACGTAGGGCGCGATCGGTCCCCAGGTCATGAAGGTCGTGGGCACATGGCCGCCGATCAGGTCGTTGACGGCAGGTGCCACGCCCTTGTAGGGAATGTGGGCGATGCGCGTGCCGGCGGCGCGGTTGAACATCTCGCCCAGGATGTGCATGGGCGAGCCGCTGCCGGGGCTGGCGTAGGTCAGGCCGTCGCGCTTGCCCTGGGCGATCAGGGTCTTCATGTCCTTGATGCCCGAGGCCTGGTTGGTGGCCACGAACATGGGCTGCACGCTGGTCTGCACGATGGGCGTGAAGCCGTGCAGCACGTCGTAGCTGGAGCCCGAGGCCGTCTTGAGCACGAACTGCGCGATGGCGAAGGTATTGGGCGCCAGCAGCAGCGTGTAGCCGTCCGGCGAGGCCTTGGCCACATGCACGCTGCCGATGGTGCCGCTGGCGCCGGGGCGGTTGTCCACCAGCACGGGCTGGCCCAGGCGCGTGGACAGCTTCTCGGCATACAGGCGCGCCATGGCATCGGTGTCGCCACCGGCCGGATAGGCCACGATGATGGTGATGGGCTTGGCCGGATAGGCCTGGGCCATCGCGGTGCCGGACAGCGTGGCTGCAGCCAGGAATGCAGCGGCAAGAGAAACCTGGCGACGTGTCTTGTTCATGGTGGGGGCCGTGGGGTGGTTGGGTTGTGGGGGTAGGCCGTCAGGCGCGGTCTCAATGCCGCTTGTCGGTGATGAATTTCCCGTCGCTGGTACCCACGCCCTTTTGGCGCCGGGTGTTGCCGTCGATGCCGCCATCAATGGCCCATTCGGCAAACACCGTGGGGCCGGGCTCGAACTCGCGGGGCTGCCAGTCGGCGGTGAGCTGGTCCTCGTCGGCGTAGTACTCGACCAGGGCGCCGGCCGGATTGCGGAAGTACCAGAAATAGGCCGAGGACACGGGATGGCGGCCCGGGCCCAGCTGGGTGTCCCAGCCGCAGCGCGAGATGTGCATGCCGCCGCCGAAGACCTCGTGGATGTCGCGCACCGTGAAGGCCACGTGGTTCAGGCCAGCGTCCTTGGCGGGGCGCTGCAGCAGGAAGATGTCGTGGTGGCCGCCGTCGGGTGCGCAGCGCAGGAAGGCACCGCGCTCGGGGTAGCGGTCCGAGGCCGCGAAGCCGAAGTTGTCCACGTAGAAGCGCTCGCAGGCCTGCACGTCCTTGACGAAGAACACCACATGGCCGACCTCGATGGGCTGGGCGCGCTCGTAGGCCGGGCTGGCCTGGTTGACGCGGTCCTTGCGGTCCCAGGTGTTGTAGGCGGCGCCTTGCACATCCACATCACGCTTTTGCGTGACCTGCAGGCGCACGGACAGGCCGTTGGGGTCGGTGCAGCCTATGCGCCCCTGGCCCTGTGTGAAGCCCGGCAGCGCGGCAATGCGGCTGGCGTACAGCGCAAGGTCCGCCTCGCTTTCCACACCCCAGACCACTTCGCGCAGCGTGGGGCCGGCCTCGATGGCGGGCGGCAGATCGGGATGGTCCACGGTGGCCACGATCACGCGGCAGCCGTTGAGGGTCTCGAACACCAGCCGGTCGTCCGCTTCCTGCACCAGCGCCAGGCCCCAGTCCAGGAAGAAGCGGCGGCAGGTGGCCAGGTCGTCCGCGCCGTAGGTGATTTCGTCTATGCCCAGTACGCTCATGTCGTGCTCCTTCAATTTGCCCAAGCGATGGGGCTCTCGTTCAAGCCCCAGTACATGCTCTTTTGCTCCATGTACTGCTGTATGCCCAGCCGTCCCTTCTCGCGGCCCAGGCCGCTGTCGCGCCAGCCGCCGAAGGGCGTGGAGATGGAGAACTGCTTGTAGGTGTTGATCCAGACGGTGCCGGCCTGCACGGCGCGGCCAATGCGCCAGGCGCTCTTGTAGTCGCGCGTCCAGATGCCGGCGGCCAGCGCGTAGACGCTGTCGTTGGCCTGGGCGAGCAGGTCGTCCTCGTTGTCGAAGGGCATGGCCACGAGCACGGGGCCGAAGATTTCCTGCTGGCAGATCTGCCAGTCGTTCTTCACGCCGTCGATGATGGTGGGGCGGTAGTAGTAGCCGCGCTCGAACTGCGCGCCCTCGGGCCGCTGGCCGCCCGTGAGCAGCCGGCCGCCCTCGGACAGGCCCAGGGCCACATAGCTCTCTATGGATTCGCGGTGCTTGGCGGTGATCAGCGGCCCCATCTGCGTGCGCTCGTCGGCCGGGTCGCCCACCTGCAGCGCGGCGGCCTTGGCCGTCAGGCGCTGCATGAATTCGGCATGCAGGCTGCGCGCCACGAACAGGCGCGAGCCCGCGATGCACGACTCGCCCGAGGAGCTGAAGATGCCGTAGAGCACGCCGTTGACGGCATGGTCGATGTCGGCATCGGCCAGCACCATGGTGGCCGACTTGCCGCCCAGCTCCAGCGAGACCGGCATCATCTTGTCGGCCGCGATGTGGGCGATGTGCTTGCCCGTGGACGTGCCGCCGGTGAACGACACGCGCTTGACCAGCGGATGCTTGGTGATGGCGTCGCCGATCACCGAGCCCCGGCCCGGCAGCACGCTGACCAGGCCCTTGGGCACGCCGGCCTCTTCGCAGATCTTCGCCAGCTCCAGCGCCAGCAGCGGCGTGGCCTCGGCGGGCTTGACGACCACGGCGTTGCCGGCGGCCAGCGCGGGCGCCAGCTTTTGCGCCTCGCTGGCGATCGGCGAGTTCCACGGTGTGATGGCCGCCACCACGCCCATGGGCTCGTACACGCTCATGGTCATGAAGTCGCCGCGCGAGGGCGTGATGGTTTCCTCCATGGTCTCGCAGGCCGCTGCAAAGAACTGGAAGGTGGCGGCGGCGCTGGCCACCAGCATGCGTGTTTCCTTGATGGGCTTGCCGTTGTCCAGGCGCTGCAGCTGGGCCAGGGGCTCGGCGCGCTCGCGGATCAGCTGGGCCACGCGGTGCAGCACGGCCGCGCGCTCATGGGGCTTTTTCTGGGCCCAGCCGCTGGTGCGGAAGGCGTGGTCGGCCTTCTGGATGGCCTCCTCCACATCCTCCAGGCTGGGCGCGCGCAGGCGGCCCACCACTTCGCCGGTGGCGGGATAGAGCGTGGTGGATTCGCCGCCGCCGCCCAGGCGCCATTCGCCGGCGATGTTGATGGGGAGCAGTTCCAGGTTCGACATGGTGAGCCTCTCTCGTTCGTTCGAATCCAGCCGCCTCAGGCGGCCTTGGTGGCCGTGGTGGTGGCCGGGATCTGGTCCAGCTTGTTCACGGGCGGGCCAGAGAACGTGGCCTTGAAATTGCCGATGGCGCGCATGTCGATCTCCAGCAGGAAGGGGCCCTTCTTCGTCCAGGCTGACTGCAGCACCGCCGGCAGCTCCTTGAGGTCTTGAACGCGGGCATGGGGCAGCTGGATGGAGGCGCACAGCTGCGCGTAGTCGGGCGTGTGCAGCTCCACATAGCAGCGGCGGCCGCCGTAGGAGGCGTCCTGGATGTTCTGGATCACGCCGTAGCGCTGGTCGTTCATCAGCACGATCAGGGTGTCGCACTCTTCCTGCACCAGCGTGGCCAGCTCGCCCAGGTTCAGGATGAAGCCGCCATCGCCCGCCAGGCCCAGCGTCTTGCGGCCCGAGCCGCTGACCGCCGCGCCCACGGCCGCGCCGATGGCCATGGGCATGCCCATGCCGATGCCGCCGCCCGTGGCGTGCACGCCCGCGTTGGGCTCGAAAAAGCGCAGCTCGCGGTTGCCCCAGGTGCTGTTGGAGACGGTCACGTCGCGCACCCAGTTGAAGTTGCGGCCCACGGCCTTTTGCAGCTCCTGCACCAGCACGCTGTACGGGCCCAGGCCGTCGCGCATGGTGGCCACGGCCTCGTCGTGCACCTGGCGCAGGTCGGCCAGCAGCTCGGGGTCGGCCTTGTAGCCGCGCGCCTCCAGCCGGTCGGCCAGGCCTGTCAGCGCCAGGGCCGAGTCGCCGCAGACAAAGCCGTCATCGGCGTAGCAGCGGCCCTGCTGGGCGGCGTCCACATCGATACGCAGCAGCGGGCGCGGCAGCTTCAATTCGTACTTCAGCGTCTCGTTGCTGCGCAGGCGCGTGCCCACGGCCAGCATGGCGTCGCAGCGCTGGTAGAAGGCCTCCACGGGCTTTTGGATGTTGTAGGCGCCCAGCGAGGCCGGATCGTCCTCGGCCACGATGCCGCGGCCCTGGCCCGTGCTGACGATGCCGAAGCCCAGCGCCTTCAGGCGCTGCACGGCAGCGACTGCGTGGCGTGCGCCGCCGCCCAGCCACAGCAGCGGGCGGCGTGCCTTGGCCAGCGTGTCGGCCAGGGCGTCGAGCGCGGCCTCGCTGGGGGCCAGCACGGCCACCGGCAGCGGCGACAGGTCGGCCGGCATGTCGATCACGGTCTGCTGGATGTCGATGGGAATCTCCACGCTCACCGGGCCGGTCGGCGCGGTCATGGCGGCCTGCACGGCGGCCTTCAGGGTGGACAGGCAGGTCTCGGCGCTGCGCACGCGGAACGCCGCCTTGGACACGGCGCCCAGCATGGTCAGCTGGTCGGGCGCCTCGTGGATGTACGACAGCTTCTGGTCCAGGTACTGCGTCTCGATCTGGCCCGTGATGTGCAGCAGCGGCGTGCCGGCCGTATAGGCCTCCACCAGGCTGCCGGCGATGTTGCCGGCGGCCGGGCCGGTGCTGGTGATGCACACGCCCAGGCTGGAGGTGGAACGCGCGCAGGCATCGGCCATGTTGCCGGCGCCGGCCTCGCCGCGCGCCATCACGAAGCGGACCCTGCCGCGCGCATGCATCGCGTCCAGGATGGGCATGTTGTGGATGGAGATCACCCCGAACGCGGCCTGCACGCCGCAGTGTTCGAGGAACTGGGCCACAACGGCGCCGACGGTGATTTTGGATGCGGAAGAAGTCATGTTCTGCTTTGAATCGGGTGAAGGGGCTGAAGCACTACGCTTGCCGTGCAAGGCCACCGGAGACGTCGATGTGGCTGCCGGTCGTGTAGGAGGACAGGGGCGTGGCGAGATAGAAGATGGCGCGCGCGGCCTCGTCGGGCGAGCCCAGGCGGCCCAGCGGAATGGACTTCTTGCGGGCGAGGTCGGCGCTCCAAGCGTTCCAGTCCTGGCTGCGGTCCTCGCGCGCCTCGAAGCGGCGGCGCCACTGGCCGGACTCGATCAGGCCGACCAGGATGCCGTTGACGCGCACACCCTTGGGTGCGAACTCGGTGGCCATGGAGCGCACCAGGTTCTTGAGGCCGGCGCGCGCGGCCGAGGTGGCCACCATGTGCGGCTCGGGCTGCGAGGCCAGCAGCGAATTGACGCAGACGATGGCCGGCTCAGCCGTGCGCTCGAGCTGCGGCAAAAAGGCGCGCGTGGGATGCAGCACCGAGAAGAACTTCAGGTGCAGCTCCTCGGTCCAGGCCGCATCGTCGGTGCTGGCAAACGTCGAGACCCGGCCCTGGCCCGCGTTGTTCACGAGGATGGAGGCCGGACCCAGCGCAGCCTCGCTGTCACGCGCGAACTGCTGCACCTGGGCGGCGTCGAGCACGTCGCAGGCCTGGGCGAACAGGCGGGCCTCGGGATGGCGTCCGCGCAGTTGCTGCACGGCCTGCTCCAGGCGTTCGGCGCTGCGCCCGCACAGGGCGACACGCGCGCCCTGCGACAGCAGCAGATCGACCGTGGCCAGGCCAATGCCCGAAGAGCCGCCGGTGACGACGGCCGTGGTGTCCTTGAGTTGGGAATCAAACATGGCCGCCTCCTGCGCGCCGGGAATTGAGGGAAAGCAGCTGTGCCGTCTGCGTTTGCGTCTGCGTTTGCGGGCGGTAGTTCAGCAGCTCGGACAGCTCGGCCGCCGCGTCGCAGACGCCGGCGATCAGGGTCACGGCACGGCCCTCCTCCACATGGGGCGCGGGGACCGTCGTGCCCAGCGCCGCCACCACGCGGCCGCTGTGGTCGCGCACGGGGGCGGCGATGGTGCAGATGGAGCTTTCGTAGAAGCCTTCGCTGAACACATGGCCGCGCTCGCGGTCGGCCTCGACCAGGTTGAACAGGTCCAGCACCGTGCGCGGCGTCTTGGGCGTGTGCGCTTCCAGGTGCTCTTCGGGATAGAGCGCGCGCAGCTCGGGCAGGGACAGGTCGGCCAGCAGCACGCGGCCCAGTGCCGTGGCATGGGCAGGCAGGCGCGTGCCCACGCGCACCGAACTGGTCAGCGGCGTGGGTGGCGTGACCTTGGCCACATAGACGATGGAGCGGCCATCACGCACCACGATGTTGCAGGGGTAGCGGATCTCGCCGCACAGCCGCGCGATCACGGGCTGGCCCAGCTCGGTCAGGTCCATGGACGACAGGAACTCGAAGCCCAGGCGCAGCACGGACAGGCCCAGCCGGTAGTCATTGCTGCCCTCGGCACGCTGCAGAAAGCCCATGGCCTCCAGCGTGTTGAGCATGCGGAAAATCGTGGCGCGCGGCAGCTGCAGGCGGCGGGCCAGCTCGGGCGCGCCCAGCGTGGCATTGCCGCGCCCGAACTCCTGCAGCAGGCGCAGGCCGCGCTCCAGCGCGGGCACCATGTACTTGTCGGTGCCGTTGTCCGCGCTCTCGGCGCTCTCGGCATTCCCGGAAGAGGGGGTGTCGGTCATGGCGAAACCCCTTCAATTCATGACGAAGCCGCCGTTGACGGGCAGCACCTGCCCCGTCACGAAGCGCGCGCCATCGGACAGCGCATAGGCCACGGCGCCCGACACATCCTCGGGCCGCTGCTCGCGCTGCAACGCGCGCTGGTCGATGTACAGGCGGTGGCGGTGCTCGGGCACGTACTCCGTGGCCTCCACCAGCACCAGGCCCGGCGCCACGGCGTTGATGGTGATGCCGTCGGCGCCCAGCTCGCGCGCCATGGAACGCGTCATGGCCATCACCGCGCCCTTGCTGGCCACATAGGCCATCAGGTTGGGGGCGCCCCACATCGCGGTATCGGACGCCAGGTTCACGATGGCACCCCGGCCGCTGTCGCGCAGCGCGGCGCGGCAGGCGCGCGTCATCAGCCACACGCCGCGCACGTTCACGTTCATCACCTGGTCCCACTTGTCCAGATCGATGTCGTCCATGCCCTTGCCGCCCGAATCGGTCACGGCCGCGTTGTTCACCAGGCCGTCCAGCCCGCCCAGCGCCTGCACGGCCTGCTGCGCGCAGCGCTCTATCGACTCCGGATTGCCGGCATCCAGCCCGAAGCCATGGGCCTCGAAGCCCTGCGCACGCAGCCGGGCCACGGACTCGGCCAGCAGCTCCTCGCGCAGATCGGCCATGGCGACACGCGCGCCCTGCTCGCAAAAGGCCTTGGCGAACGCAAAGCCCAGGCCGCGCGCCGAGCCTGTGACGAGGATGCGGCGGCCGGCAAGCTGGCCTGTGGAGGGCGTGGTGTTCATGGCGTACCTCAATCGAAGGGGGGTTTGTGTCTGTTTCAAATTTGAAATGACACTTTTTTCTTGAAACAAGCGTGAGTTTAGGACTGATGGTTCGGGGTGGGATTGGGGAAAACACGGAGACGTGTGGGAAATGGATGACAGAGGTGTGTCTGGGTGTGTTTTGGATGGGGGCGTTTTATGGCTTGCGAGGACATGCCCGCCCTGCGGGCGGGAGCCGGGTTTCGGCCCGGCGGCCGACCGCAGCGAGCCAGATGACGAAGCAGTCCTGTCCTTCGGCAGGACTGCAACCCCGCAACCACCACGCCGCAGCGCGCTCATACGGGGAATGGGTGCGCGCCGTCGCTTCGCTCGGCCTGGGGTTTGAGGCGGGGTTGTGGAATGCCTCTATGATTTCGGTGGCCCCCTGTTCCGGGGCTGGTGCTTGAAAACACCATCAACACACAGCGGCAGAGCCTCCCCGAAAGTGAGGCCTCGTCACGTCTGAACACTTGGACAGTGGGCATCGCACCCGCACGTCCACACGGTTTTGGATGGGATGGGGCTACCCGCAAGGCTGCCCGCACGTCTGTGTGCGTGTTTTCAACATCCCATCCACCCTTTCTGCGCTTGAAAACGCAGGTCGGGTGTTTCCGTCTCGCACAGGAGTACGAAAACATGAACGATCAGCGCACCGCTCTTCCCACGCGCGCCAGCTTCGAGCAACTGGCTCGCACCATCACCGACACCAATGGATGGGTACAGGAAGGCTGCAACGAAATACGGGCCCTGGCCCAACTTGCATTGGCCAGCCTCCATGCCCCAGAAGACTTGCGACGTCCGCAAGCCATGGCTCACGCACTGCGCGCCATCCGCGACGGCGCTGAGTCACTGGCCGACTATGTGCAAGGCGAAGCCAGAAGCGTAGGTTGCGACCCCACTCAAAGCCCATAGCCGCGAGGGCGGCCACATCCGGCCGAGCGCAGCGAAGGGGTCGCGGGCATTCGGGTTGCCGTCTTTGACCTGACCTTTCTTGGCGCATCAAGATGGGCCATCGGCTGCCAGGCCAGGAACCAGGCATCGAAACCAAGCAATCGCAGTAGCAGGAATTCCCCTCGCGTCCAGCGTCAAGGCTTTGGCCTCCGATGACACACGGGCTACACGGTCATCAGTAAAGATACGCAGCAAAATAGTACTTTTTTAGATACACTTTTCCGATGGAAGAGCCCATTCTTTCCGTTGTCTTCTACCGGTCCGATGCCGGCAAGGAGCCCGTGCGTGACTGGCTTCTTGAACTTACGGTGGAAGACCGCAAAGCCATCGGCGCCGATATCAAGACTGTCCAATACTACTGGCCTCTGGGCATGCCCGTAGTACGCAAGATGGAGCCAGGACTGTGGGAGGTGCGGTGCAGCATTGGCGATGGCATCGCACGTGTCCTATTCACGGCCCAGAATGGAAAAATGGTTCTGCTGCATGGCTTCATCAAGAAGTCGGCCAAGACCCCCGCGCCGGATCTGACAACTGCCAGAAACCGGCTCAAGAAGCTGAGGAATACCCCATGAACAAACATCTAGGCAGCAATTTCGATGACTTCCTCGAAGAAGAAGGCCTGCTTGAGGAGGCCACAGCTATCGCAGTGAAGCGGGTGATTTCCTCGCAATTCGCACAGGCGATGAAAGCCCAGAAAGTCAGCAAGACCGAGATGGCGACACGCATGCGCACCAGCCGCATGGTGGTGAACCGCCTGCTGGACGCAAACGACACCGGCGTCACCCTGGCCACGTTGGCCCGCGCCAGCGTGGCGCTTGGCACGGCTTTGCACTTTGAACTGGACGATGCGACGGTTCTCCAGGCATCAGCGGCATAAAAGCACTACCGCTCAGCGCTGCGCTGACAGCCGCCGCAAAAACCCATCCACCACCCGCAACGCATACCGACTCGCCACCACCCTCACAAACTCCGCAAAGTCCACATGCGCACTGTCATCCGCCCGATCGGAAACAGTCCGCATGGCCGCAAACGGCACGCCATAGTCCAGGCAGGCCTGCGCCACCGCAGCCCCTTCCATCTCCACCGCCAGCACTTCATGCCCTGCAGCACGCAGGCCCTGCGCCAGCGCGGAAGAAGCGCCCGCCGTGCCCACGAACTGGTCACCGCTGGCAATCAGCCCCTGGTGCGCGCGCGGCGCCGTGGTGGCGTGGGCGGCGCGCAGGTCTTCGCCCGCCTCGGCCACGCAGGCCTGGGCGGCGGCCAGCAGCGCGGCGGTCATTTCAGGGTCGCAGGGCAGGCGCGTGCGTCCGTAGCCGGGCATTTCCCAGCGCGGGAAGATGGGCGAGGCGTCCAGGTCGTGCTGCAGGTATTCGTCGGCCACGACGACATCGCCCACGCGCACGCCTTCGCCCAGGCCACCGGCCACGCCGGTGAAGGCGATGCGGCGCACGCCGAAGCGCTCGATCAGCGCCGTGGCCGTGGTGGCGGCCGCCACCTTGCCTATGCCCGACAGCGCGCAGACCACGTCGTGCCCGTGCAGGCGCCCGCGCCAGAACATGCGGCCGGCGTGGGCCGTGCCCTGGGCGTCGGACAGGGCATGGACCAGGCCTTCCTGTTCCTGCGGCAGGGCACTGAGGATGGCGATGGTCATGGTGGCTTCTCTTTCAACGTTTCAACGGCACAGGCAAAAAGCAAAGGCGGCCCGGGGGCCGCCTGCGGGGCGAAAGCGCCCATTGTGCCGCGAGCCTGTGCCCGGCGCGGCTCAGATGGCAATGGCCGTGGCCTGGTTGAGCACGGCGCGCACCACGCTGTAGACGGTGAGGGCCGAGGTCTTGGGGTTGGCCGCCAGCGGCTTGCCGCGCATGGTCAATTCCATGGATCCGAAGGCGCCGCGCGCGGCCACATGGTGCACGTTCTCGTCCACGCCCGGGTCGGCGTACAGGCGCACCGTGGTGCGGTCCAGGCCCATGCCGGCCAGCGACAGGGTGGCGGCCACGTTGGCGTTCTTGGGGTAGAGCTGGGCGGCCTCGCGTGCGCTGCCTTCGAAGATGCAGAAGGCTTCCTTGAGGCTGGCGAGGTCGCAGCGCTGTTCTGCGGGCGTGCCGGTCCAGGCCAGGGGCGGCTTGCGGCCGGTGTAGACCACTTCGTCCAGGCCGCCGATGCGCGCAGCGGCCAGCGCATCCACGCCGCCGATGGCACCCGACAGCAATTGCACCTGGGTGCCTCCGGCCTCGGCCGCCGCCTGCACGGCCTCGGCCATGCCCGGGGCGCTGAGTGCGCCGATGGAGGCCACGACGGCAGGAATGCCGCGCCGCAGGGCGGGCAGCACATGCTCCTCGATGGCGGCATGGCCCGCGCACTCCACGATGAGGTCGGGCCGGTCTTCGGCCGCCAGCGAAGGCACGGCACGCGCCTGGGGCGCATGCAGGGCCAGGGTGGCGCGCACGGCGTCGGTCACTTCCGGCACAAGCACCCAGCCCACCTGCACGGCGGCATGTCCCTTGAGCAGTTCGAGCACGCTGGCGCCAATCGCACCGCAGCCAATCACAGCAATCTTCATCGTCATATCTTTCTGGGAAGGAATGCGCTGGCGGCCGGTGTGCCCACCATCCGTTCAGCGCAGAAAACCGGGATGCTGGGTGCGCAGGTGGCCGGCCAGCTCATCGGCGGCGGCACGTACCTGCTCCACCCAGTCGGCCATGCGGCCGGGAGCGATTTCGGTGAAGGCCACGGCCATGCCCAGGCCCGCCACGATGCGCCCCTGCGCATCGCGCACGGGCGCGGCGATGCTGGAGACGCCGGGCTCGTAGAAGCCCTCGCCCATGGCGTAGCCGCGTTCATGGTCCTGCTGCAGCAACTGCAGCAACTGTTCCACGCTGCGCGGCGTGCTTTCCGAGAACTGGGGCAGTTCGCTGCCGCCGAACAGGGCGCGCAGCTGGTCCGCGTCCATGTCCTGCAGCAGTGCCCGGCCCAGCACGGTGGCATGGGCCGGCAGCCGCGAGCCCACGCGCACGGCGCCCTGGAAGGCGCCGGCCGGCGCGATGCGCGCCACATAGACCACGGAGGTGCCGTCCAGCAGCGCCAGGTTGGTGGTGAAGCCCAGCCGGTCGCACAGCGACTGCAGCACGGGCTCGGCCAGCTGGGCCAGCGGCTGGGTGGACAGGTAGTCGTAGCCCAGGCGCAGCACGGCCAGGCCCAGCCGGTATTCGGTGCCCGAGCGTTGCAGATACCCCATGCCCTCCAGCGTCGTCAGCATCCGGAACACCGTGGACCGGGGCAGCGCCAGGGTGCGCGCCAGGTCGGGCGCGCTCCACACGGGCTGCGAAGGCGTGAAGCAGGCCAGCAGGCGCAGGCCGCGCTCCAGCGCGGGAACGGTGTAGCGGTCGTTGTCGGTGGAGAGGGTTTCGGAGGTATCGCTCATCGCAATTCGGGCAGGTAGGCCATCAGGTCAGCAGGGTGGCCAGCCTCTGTGCGACATCCGCAGGTTGTTCGACGACAGAGGCATGGCCGGCTGCCGCAAGCGTAACGTACCGCGCCCCCAGTCTTGCGGCCCAGGCCGCGCAGGCAGCCGGCGGCGTGACGACGTCGTGCTCTCCCACCCAGACCTCGACCGGCATGGCAAGGTGCCCCTCCGCCTGCCCCAGGTCGCTGCCGCACAGCAGCTCCACGGCCTGGGCGTAGCCTGCGGCATGCAGGCGCGCCGTGTTCCAGCGCACCCATTGGCGCACGGGCTCGGGCGCGGCGGGCGAGACCAGGCGCTGGTCGATGGCGGCAGCCAGGCCTTCGATGCCTTTTTCCTGCAGGGCCGCAAGACGGCCCTGGCGTACCTTGGCCTGCTGCTCGCCCATGCCGGGTGCGCCATAGCCGCCAGCGGGGCTGATCAGCACCAGTTGCTGCACGCGCCCGGCACCGGCCTGCACCGCCCAGGGCGTGCCCATGAGCGCACCCAGCGAGTGGCCCACCAGCAGGCAGCGGCGCACGCCCAGCGCCTGCAGCGACTGCTCCAGCACGCGGGCGTAGTCGGCGCCCGTGGGCGCGGCGGGTGCCAGCGGCGTGGAGCGGCCATAGCCGGGCGCGTCCCAGGCCAGCACACGCGTGCGCGGCGCCAGCGCCAGGGCCACGTCCATCCAGGACGCGGCGCCCGAGCTGATGCCATGCAGCATCACCACGGCAAAGTCCGAGGCCGTGTCGCCGGCCTCGCGCCAGGCGACCTGGGCGCCCCCGGGCAGGGCGATGAGGTGTTCGGGGAACTGCGCCTGAAGGCGCTGCTCCATGCGCTGCAGCGTCTGCGCGGTCATGGCAGGCCCGCTACTCAACGTTTGATTTTTGCCAGGGGGTGTTCTGGGGGATAGGTGGGCGTGATGGGCTTCTTGGCACCCAGCATCACGCACATCAGCGCGTCTTCGTCGCCGATGTTGATTTCCTCGCGGTACACGCCGGGCGGCACGGAGACCACGTCGCGGTCGGTCAGGATGGTCTCGAAGCGCTGGCCGTCCTTCTCCAGCACGAGCTTGAGCTTGCCGCGGATCAGGAAGAAGACTTCCTCCACATCGGTATGCAGGTGCGATGGGCCTTCATTGCCGGCCGGGATGACCATGGTGGAGAAGGTGAAGTGCTCGGCCGGGATGGTGTTGCTGTCCGCAGCCACGCCCGTGCCGCCCGTGCCGATGTAGCGCATCTGGCCACGGCGGTACTTGGGATCGAAGTCGGCCTGGAACTTCAGCGCGTCGAAGTCGTACTTGCGCGTGGAAAACCGCGCCACGCGCGATTCCATCCATTGTTCGAAGCTGGAGCCTTCGGGCTGGTCCCAGGTGCGGGGCGTGTTCTGAGCGGATTCGGACATGTGTCTCTCCATCAACGTCGGTGGATCATGGCGGGGAAGGCGCCATTTGTTTTATCCATGAATCACAGTTCATGGGGTAAAACAATTATAGGAAGATTGATCGCACGCAACAAGGGCCACATGCGCAGCGGCATGTGGCCCCTTTGCTGCCCCGTCCGTTAGGGAACAGCGATGCGGGTGCAACAGCGATGGCCGTGCCTCAGGCAGCCATGCTGCGCCGCCCAGGCCGAAAGCCCGCATGGCTGGCCGGCCAGACCACGGACAGGCAGGCCAGCGCCAACACCCCCAGCGCCCAGGGCAAGGCGCGGGCACCCAGCCAGCCCAGCAGCAGTCCGCCGGCCACGCCGCCGCTCGCCACGGCCAGGTTGAAGACCGTCACCAGCATGGACTGGGCCACGTCGGCGCCCTCGCCTGCCGCGTCGGCCAGCGCGGTCTGCAGCAGCGTGGGCGCGCCGCCAAAGCTCAGGCCCCAGGCCGCAACGCCGATCAGAACGGCCACGGCCGACTGCCCGGCCAGGCCCAGCACCAACGCAGACACGGCGAACAAGGCCAGGCTCAGCACGGTGAGTGCGCGCAGCCAGCGGTCCACCAGCAGGCCCGTGAGCCAGATGCCGGCAATGGCCGCAAGGCCGAACAGCAGCAGCACCCCATCCACCCTTTGCCCCAGACCCGCCGAAGCCAGGAAGGGCGCGATGAAGGTGTAGAGCATGTTGTGGGCCAGCATCCAGCCGAACAGCGCCAGCAGCACGGGGCGCACGCCGGGCATGAGCAAGATGCGCGCCACGGGCAGGCGCTGCTGCGCCGTCTGCCCGGCGTAATCCGGCACACCCAGCCGCACCCAGGCCAGCAGCAGCAGGCATAGCGCCGACAGCGCCCAGAACACGCCGCGCCAGTCGAACAGGCTGCCCAGCCAGGCGCCCAGCGGCACGCCGGCCGCCAGGGCCAACGGCTGGCCCACGCCCGCCACGGCCAGTGCACGCCCCTGCAGATGCGGCGGCACCATGCGCCGCGCATAGCCGGCCACCAGCCCCCAGATCACGCCCGCAGCCATGCCTGCGGCAAAGCGCGCGGCCAGGGTCAGGCCGTAGTGGCCGGACAACGCGGTGAGGCTGTTGAACAGCAGCAGCCCGCCCACCGCCGCCATGAACAGCGGCCGGCGCCTGAGCCCGCGCGTGGCGGCCACGACGGGAATGGCGGCCAGTACCGAACCCAGCGCGTATAACGTGACCATCTGGCCGGCCATGGCTTCGGACACAGCCAGTCCCGTGCCGATCTGCGGCAGCAGGCCGGCCGGCAGGGCCTCGGTCATGATGGCCAGAAAGCCTGCCATCGCCAGGGCCAGCAGCCTGCCCAGTGGCAGGCCTGTGTCGAAGGAGGTGTCCATGGGCGAATTCATTGCCTTGTCCTTGCTGCGCATCTCAGGCATGGGAGGCTGGATGGGATGCCAGGTGGGATGCCGCCATGTCCTTGTCGCCATGCCCGGCGGCCAGCGCGCGCTCGAAGCGGCGCAGCCCGGCCTGGGCGCCATCCAGCAGCAGGCCTGCGCCGGCGGCGGCATCGGCCACCAGTTGCGCGTCCTTGACGGCATTGGCCACGGTGAAGCTGGCGTCGTAGCGGCCTGACAGCATGGCAGCGGCCTTGGCCTGGAAGAAGCCGCTGTCCATGGGCCCGCCCGTGACGGCATCGACCACCAGGGCCGGTTCTATGTCCAGCCCCTTGGCCAGCGCCAGGCTTTCGGCCAGGCCATGCGTGAGTGCGAAGGCCCAGTGGTTGAGCGCCAGCTTGAGCCGGCTGGCGGCGCCTGCCTGCTGCGCAATCCACAGGCTGCGTTTGCCGATGGCATCGAACACCGGCTGCACCTGGCCGCGCTGCGCCAGCGGGCCTGCGGCCAGGATGACCAGCTGGCCCTGCTCGGCCGGCTGGCGCGTGCCCTGCACGGGGCAGTCGTAGAACACCAGGCCATGCCGATCGGCGAACTGCGCCAGCGGCGCGATGGCATCCACACCCACCGTGCTCAGTTGCAGCCACAGTGTGCCCGGCTGCAATGCGGGCGCTGCAGCCTGCATGGCCTGCAGCACGGCCGGCCCGTCCTTGAGCACGGTGACGACGATGCGGGCGCCACGCACGGCGTCGGCCGCATCGCCGCAGGCCTGAACGCCGTCGGTCGCAAGGGCCTGGGCCTTGGCGGCCGTCCGGTTCCAGGCGCGGACGGTGAAGCCCTTGCGTTGCAGGTTGCGCGCGACGGGCGCACCGATCAGGCCCGTGCCGAGCACGGCAATGGTGGTTTGAAGGTTTGAATGCATGGGAACTCCTGGGTGATGAGAGAGTGGAACAGACACGGAAAACTGAGATCCGGATTACTGGAACGATCATTCCAATTCAAGGAAAATAAAAACCCGCAACGGCACGACATGCGCGCGGCGGGTGGCGGGTGGCCGGCTATTGCGCCTGCAGCGCCATGTCGACCACGTCGACCACATCCATCAGGCACTGGCGGCGCTGCGGCGCGCTGCTGCCCTTGCCCAGCACGCGCAGGCCCTGCACGGTGTTCAGGACGAAGCGCGCCAGGGCGCGCGGCTTTTTGCTGTCGGTGATATCGCCTTCCTGCTGGCCGCGCAGGATGAGCTTTTCCAGCGCCTTTTGCAGGCGCTGGAAGTTGCCGGCCACCCTCTCGGCCACGGCCTCGTCATGGCCGGCCAGCTCCAGCGCGGCATTGGCGACCAGGCAGCCCCGGCGCCCGGCATCGCTCAATTCGTCCTGCACGATGCGCAGCAGCAGCTGCCGCACCAGGTCCCGGGCGCGTCCCGGGCCGGACAGCAGTTCCACGTTGGAGGTGGTCACGGCCTCATAGCGGCGCAGCGCATGCTGGAACAGCCCCTGCTTGTTCTCGAAGGTGCCGTACAGGCTGCTGCGCGACAGGCCCGTGCCGTCCACCAGGTCCTGCACCGAGGTGGCCGCGTAGCCGCGCTGCCAGAACACCTGCATGGCGGCGTCTGCAATGTCATCGGGGTCGAAGTCCTTGGTGCGCATGGTGGCTCATTGAATTGGAACGATCATTCCATTCAATGTAGGCGGCCGTTTAGCGGCTGTCAAGATTGCGCCAAAGGGCCTTCACTCGCAGGGAATTTCCAGCCCGACCTTCACGCGGTCCAGCGCCACGATGGTCTTGAACCATTTGACGTTGGGGTTCTCGGCGAACAGGCGCCGCGCCAGGGCCTCGTACTCCTGCATGGTGGCCACGGTGAGCACGAGCACGAAGTCCACCTCGCCCGTGACGTAGTAGCACTGCTGGACCTCGGGCACGGCGAAGTGCGATTTCATGGCGTTGAGCGCATCGATGCTGGTGCGCTCGGTCATGACCTCCACGATGATGGTGATGGGCCGGCCCACGCGCGTGGGGTCCACGGTGGCGGCCTGGCCGGTGATCACGCCTTCGGCCTGCATGCGCTTGAGGCGGCGCTGCACGGCGGCCGTGGACAGGTTGACCTGCTCGGCCAGCAGGCGCAGCGGTACCGTGCTGTCGCGCTGGACGATGGCCAGGATGGCGCGGTCGAAGCCGTCGAGGTCGGCCAGGTGTGCAGGGTGGGCGGTGTGCTTGGTCATGGGACGCGAGGACTTTTGGAGGGTGAGAAATTTTCTCGCAAACACCCTCAATTCAGAGACCAAAAAACAGGTGCTGCGAAATAGTATTTCGTCGTTTTCCGCATCCAACGCATGCGGACCTGCCTGCCGAGAAAGCCCATCCCATGGCCACCCTGCTCCACCTGTCTCCCGTGTTTCTTGTGATGTCCATGCTCATGGTTTTGCGCCGCCCGCCTGTGCAGGCGGCCATGGCCGGGGCGGCGCTGGTCGCCCTGCTGTGGCTGGTCGATGCCTGGATGGCGAAGGGCATCGCCGCTTCCGGCGCCGCCCTGGCCGCAGCGCGCGACACGGGCGTGCTGTTCCTGAGCACGGCCTTCGTGATCGTGCCGGGCCTGGGTTTCGTGATCCTCATCGAACGCATGGGCGTGAACCAGGCGCTGAGCCAGTGGGTGCGCTCGCTGGGCCTGGGGCCGGCCGATCAGGTGGTGTTCATCGTGCTGGGCCTGGCGCCGCTGCTGGAGGCGATGACGGGTTTTGGCGTGTCGCTGATCGCCACCGTGCCGCTGCTGCTGAGCCTGTTCGAGCGGCGCGCCGCACTGCGCATGGCGCTGGCGGGCATGGCCATCATGCCCTGGGGCACGCTGGGCCTGGCCACGGTGATCGGAGCCTCGCTGGCCCATGTGGATGCGGCCGCGCTGGCCGCTGTGTCCTCGCTGACCAGCGCGCCGGTGTTCCTGGTGCTGGGCGCCCTGTCCCTGCACCTGGCAGGCGAGCGCGGTGCGCGGGCCTGGCTGCTGCTGGGCGGCTTTGGCCTGCTGTTCGTGGTCGTGCTGCATGGCATCAGCCGCTGGCTGGGCCCCGAGGTGGCGGGCGTGGGCGCGGGCTTTGCGGTTGCGCTGGGCATGCTGGTGCGCGCGCTGCTGCTGCGCGGCACGGCCCAGGCGGCACCCGGCTGGCCGCGCCAGGCCTGGCCGTATCTGGCGCTCGCCCTTGCCATCGTGCTGCTCAAGCTGCTGGCCCTGGCCACGCAGTGGGACCAGCGCTGGATCGTGCAGGGCGCCCAGGTGGCCTGGAAGCCGCTGGCCTCGCCGGGCGTGGCGCTGACCCTGGTGCTGGCACTGCTGCTGGCGCGCGGGGCCGGCCGTGGCGTTGCCCTGGCTGGTGCTCTGGCCGCCCGCGCCAAGCGCCCGCTGCTGACCATCTTCTTCTTTCTGGCCATGTCCCAGATGATGGTCAAGGCCGGTTTCCTGTCCGGCCTGGTGCAGCTGCTGGCCGAACTGGCGCCTGCGGCCCTGGCGCCCATCGTGGCGGCCTTCGGTGCGCTGGCCGGCTACATGACGGGCTCCAACGTGGGCGGCAACGCGATCTTCATGCCCGCCATCGCCCTGCTGCCCGAGTCCTCGCGCCTGCTGCTGGCCGCCGTGCACAACAGCGCCGCCGGGCATGCGGCGCTGGGCTCTTTGTCCATCGTGATGCTGGTGCTGGGCCTGGCACGGACCACCGCGCAGGAAGAAGGCGAGCTGGTGCGCTTCGGCTTTGCGCTGGCCTGCCTCAATGCGGCGGCCGTGGCGCTGGCGGCGCTGGCCCTGGCGGGTCCGGGCGTGTTCTGAAGACGTGTTCCCTCCCAATGAAAAGAGGCGCCGCAGCGCCTCTTTGCAAACACGGCAAGCCGCCCGCGTTACTTGCTGTCGCGCAGCTCCCGGCGCAGGATCTTGCCAACCGGGGTCTTGGGCAGTTCGGTGCGGAACTCGATCACGCGGGGCCGCTTGTAGCCCGTGAGGTTGTCGTGGCAGAAGTCGCGCACGGCCTGTTCGGTGAGGCTGTCGTCCCTGCGCACGATGACCAGCTTGACGGCCTCGCCGGTCTTCTCGTCGGGCACGCCGACCACGGCGCATTCGAGCACGCCGGGGCAGTTGGAGACCACGTCCTCCACTTCATTGGGATAGACGTTGAAGCCGCTGACCAGGACCATGTCCTTCTTGCGGTCCACGATCTTGAAGTAGCCGCGCTCGTCCATGGTGCCGATGTCGCCGGTGCGAAAGTAGCCGTCGGCGGTGAACACCTTGGCGGTTTCGTCGGGGCGCTGCCAGTAGGCGGCCATGACCTGCGGGCCCTTGATGGCGACCTCGCCGCGCTCGCCGATGGTGGTCACGTCGTTTCCTTCGTCATCGACGAGCTTCATCCAGGTGCTGGGCAGGGGCACGCCGATGGTGCCCGAGAACTCGGTGGAGGTGACGGGGTTGCAGCTGACCGAGGGACTGGTCTCCGACAGGCCGTAGCCCTCGCAGATGGGACAGCCGGTCTTTTGCAGCCACAGCTGGGCCACGGCGCTTTGCACCGCCATGCCGCCGCCGACCGAGACCTTCAGGTGCGACCAGTCCACGGTGTTGAAGTCCGGGTGGTTGGCCAGGCCGTTGAACAGCGTGCTCACGGCCGGGAAGCTGTGAAAGCGCTGCGTGGACAGCTCCTTGAGCGTGGCCTTGAGGTCGCGCGGATTGGGAATCAGGATGGTTTTGCCGCCCGTGCGCATGGACAGCATCATGTTCACCGTGAAGGCGAAGATGTGGTACAGCGGCAGCGCGCAGATGCTGGTGGGCTGCTCGCCGGCCGGCACCTTGCCCATGGCGGGCTGGTTCCAGGCCTCGGACTGCAGCACGTTGGCGATGATGTTGCTGTGCAGCAGCACCGCGCCCTTGCTCACGCCCGTGGTGCCGCCCGTGTACTGCAGCAGGGCCATGTCGGAGGCCTGCAGCTGCGGTGCCTGGAAGGGCGAGCGCATGCCCTTGGCCAGCGCGTCGTTGAAGCGCACGGCCCCTGGCAGCGAGAACGGCGGCACCAGCTTCTTGACCTTGCGCACCACGTAATTGACGATGGCGCCCTTGAGCATGCCCAGCTGGTCGCCCATGGTGCACAGCACCATGTGCTGCACGGGCGTGGCGGCCTTGCAGGCCTGCAGCGTGTGGGCGAAGTTCTCGATGATGACGATGGCCTTGGCGCCCGAGTCCTTGAGCTGGTGCTCCAGCTCGCGCGCCGTGTACAGCGGGTTGACGTTGACGACCACGAAACCGGCGCGCAGCACGGCGGCCACGGCCACGGGGTACTGGGGCACGTTGGGCATCATCAGCGCCACGCGGTCGCCGCGGGCCAGGCCCAGGCTCTGCAGATAGGCAGCGAAGGCGCGGCTTTGCGCATCGACCTGTGAGTAGGTCAGCTCCTTGCCCATGAAGGAATAGGCCACACGGTCCGCGTAGCGGCTGAAGGCCTCCTCCATCAGGGCCACCAGCGAAGGGTATTGGGAGGGATCGATGTCGGCGGGCACACCTGCCGGATAGGCACCCAGCCATGGGCGGTCACTCATGCTGCTTGTCTCCTGGTTGTCTCGACTAATCGTGCATTCTCATAAAAAGCACGGTCGTTCGATACTGTGATAACCCTAGTACTACCCCTAGGGTCCGCATTGCGTTGCTCCAGGTCAAAGCTCGCCGGGCCGCCCAGGCCCTCCGTCACGACCGCGGTTCAATCCCAGGCCGGAGCCAGCCCGTCTGGGCTGACCTGGCGGTCGCCGCGCTCCAGCGCGGCGATGCGCTGCATGTCTTCGGCGCCCAGCACCAGCTGGCAGCTGTCCAGGTTGGCCTGCAGGTGGGCGCGCCGGGTGGACGAGGGGATGACGGCATAGCCCATGGCCATGGTCCAGGCCAGCGCCACCTGGGCGGGCGTGGCGCCGCGGGCGGCGGCGATGTCGGCCAGCACGGGATCGGCCAGCAGCCTGCCGTAGCCCAGCGTCATGTACGAGGTGGTGTGAATGGCCTGCTGGCGTGCGAAGTCGGTGACGGCGCGGTTTTGCAGATAGGGGCTGAGCTCGATCTGGTTGGTGGCGATGTTCGCGGCGCCCACGGCGGCGATGGACTGCTGCAGCAGCGCGATGTTGAAGTTGGACACGCCGATGTGGCGCGTCAGCCCCTGCTCCCTGGCGCGCATGAGGGCGCCCAGGCTGTCCTCCAGCGGCACGCTGCGCGAAGGCCAGTGGATCAGCGTCAGCTCCACATGGTCGGTGCGCAGGGCTTCAAGGCTGCGCTCCAGGCTGGGGATCAGCGCGTCGGCGGACAGGTTCTCGGTCCAGATCTTGGTGGTGAGGAACAGCTGATCGCGCGGCACGGCGCTGGCGGCGATGGCGGCCCCCACATCGGCCTCGTTGCCGTAGATCTGGGCGGTGTCGATGGCGCGGTAGCCCACTTCCAGGGCCTGGCCCACGGAGTGGCGCACCACCTCGTCCTTGAGGCGGAAGGTGCCCAGGCCGAACGCGGGCACCACGGAAGCGAGAGAGGCAGTCGATGTCATGCAGGTCTTTCAAAAAAGCAAACAAGGCGCGGAACAACGCCTCGAAGACTGCAGTCTGGCGCGTTCACGCTTGCAGATAAAGCCTGGTATCAGCAGAAAATATTTGACGCTGCAGCAACAATTGCGCCAAGCTGGCATCCCATGAAAACCACCCTGGACGAGTTGCAGGCCTTTCGCGCCGTGATCGACTGCGGCAGTATCACGGCGGCGGCCGAGCAGTTGGGACAGACCACCTCGGGCATCAGCCGCAGCCTGTCGCGCCTGGAGAAAAAGCTGGCCACCACCTTGGTGCGGCGCACCACGCGCAGCCTGGAGCTGACCGAGGAAGGCGCGCGCTTCCTGGCCCGCACGCGCGAGGTGCTGCAGGCCCTGGACGCGGCCGAGGAGGAACTGGCCGCGCGCCGTGAGGCGCCGGCCGGGCTGCTGCGCGTCAACGCGGCCTCGCCCTTCATGCTGCATGCCATCGTGCCGCTGGTGGGTGAGTTCCGCGCGCTCTATCCGCTGATCACGCTGGAGCTGAACACCGATGACCTGCACATCGACCTGCTGGCCCAGCGCACCGACATCGCCATCCGCATCGGCGAGCTGCGCGACTCCACGCTGCATGCGCGGCTGCTGTGCCACAGCCTGCTGCGCGTGCTGGCCAGCCCCGCCTACCTGCAGGCCCATGGCCCCGTGGCGAGCGTGGCCGCGCTGGCGCGCCACCAGCGCATCGGCAACAGCCAGGTGCCGGGCCTGAACCACTGGCCGCTGCGCACGCCCGAGGGCGGCGACCGCTGGGATGCCGCGCCCCAGCTCACGGCCTCCAGCGGCGAGACCATGCGCCAGCTGGCCCTGGCCGGCCAGGGCGTGGTCTGCCTGGCCGACTTCATGACCGTGCGCGATCGCGCCCAGGGCGAGCTGGTGCAGGTGCTGGCGCGCGAGACCGTGCAGCAGCGCCAGCCCATCCACGCCGTCTACTACCGCAACACGGCGCTGGCCGCGCGCATCACGGCCTTCCTGGACTTTCTCGCGCAGCGCATGGCGCAGTCCTGAGGGCCCTGTGACGTCCGCCTGAACGGCCTGAACGGCTTGATCGGCCCGTTCGGCTTGTGCATGCAGGGCGCATGCATATGCGTTTTGCTTCGTTGCCGCAGGGCTGGCGGCTTTACAGAATCCGGGATTCGCCGCAGCAGGCATGGGCCGGCTGCGGCCGGAGACCGCCTTGCCCCACCTGATCGAAAGCTTTGCCGACATGGCGCCCTTCGTGGCCCTGCGGCGCGACCTGCATGCCCACCCTGAGCTGGGCTTCGAGGAACACCGCACCTCGGCCATCGTGGCCGAACGCCTGGCCGCCTGGGGCGTGGAGGTGCACACCGGCCTGGCCGGCACGGGCGTGGTGGGCGTGGTGCACGGCAGGAATACGTACGCACGCCACGGCACGCGCACCATCGGCCTGCGCGCCGACCTGGATGCGCTGCCGCTGCAGGAAGAAAACCGGTTCGCCCACCGCTCGCAGCACGCAGGCCGCATGCATGCCTGCGGCCATGACGGCCACACCACCATGCTGCTGGCCGCGGCCTGGCATCTGGCACGCACGCGCGACTTCGCGGGCACGGTGCACCTGATCTTTCAGCCCGCCGAAGAGATGGGCAAGGCCGGCGCACGCAGGATGATCGACGAAGGCCTGTTCGAGCGCTTCCCCTGCGATGCGGTCTTCGCACTGCACAACTTCGCGCTGGACCGCGTGGGCAGCTTCGCGCTCAACCCGGGCGCGCTCATGGCCTCCAGCAACACCTTCCGCATCGTGCTGCATGGGCAGGGCACGCATGCCTCGCTGCCGCACACGGGCACCGATCCGGTGGCCGCCACCATTGATCTGGCCCAGCAGCTGCAGACCCTGGTCGCGCGCCATGTGGATTCGCGCGAACGCGCGCTGCTGGCGGTCACGCAGATCCAGGGCTCGGACGCGCCCAACGTGATTCCCGACAGCGCCTGGGTGGGCGGCACGGTGCGCACCTTCTCCGTGGCGGCGCTGGACATCCTCGAAGCCGCCCTGCGCCGCCAGGCCGAGCACACGGCCTTGGCCCATGGCTGCAGGGCCGAGATCCATTTCCGGCGCGCCTCTCCGCCCCTGGTCAACCACGCGGCCGAGGCCGCCTTCGCCGCCGCCGTGATGCGCGAGATCGCGGGCGACGACGCCGTGGACACGCAGTTCCCCGGCGTGCTGGCGGCCGAGGACTTCGCCCACATGCTGCAGGCGCGCCCCGGCTGCTACGCCTTCATCGGCAACGGCCAGGGCGATCACCGACTGCCCGGCCATGGCGACGGCCCCTGCCTGATCCACAACCGCTCCTACGACTTCAACGACGACATCCTTGCCATCGGCGCCAGCTACTTCGTGCGGCTGGTGGAGCGGTGGCTTGCCGTCACCCAGGAAACTTCCCCATGAAAACCTCTCACCCTTCTCCCGTCACCCGCCGCGTTCTGCTGGCAGCAGCCCTGGCCCTGGGACTGGCACCGGCCGTGCATGCCGAACGCGTGATCCGCATCGTCGTGCCCTTCGGCGCGGGCGCCACGCAGGACACGGTGGCACGCACCTTCAGCAATGAACTGGGCCAGGCCCTGGGCGCCACCGTGGTGGTGGAAAACCGGGCGGGCGCGGGTGGCAGCGTGGGCACGGCCCAGGTGGCCAAGTCCGCGCCGGACGGCAACACCCTGGTGCTGGCTGCGGCCAGCCACAACCTGGCCGGCCATCTGTACGCGAAGCTGCCCTATGACCCGCTCAAGGACTTCGTGGGCGTGTCTTTCCTGGGCCGCACGGGCTATGTGGTGGGCGTGCCGGCCGCCTCGGGCGTGCAGACCCTGGGCGAGCTGCTGCAGCGCGCCAGGGCCCAGCCCGGCCAGCTCAACTATGCGTCGGCCGGCAATGGCAGCGCCTCGCACCTGGCCTCGGCCTCGCTGGCCGCGCAGGCGGGCGTCAAGCTGCAGCACATCCCCATGAAATCCACGGGCGACGCCACGACCGAACTGCTGGCCGGCCGCGTGCAGCTGGTCACGGGCGCCACCATCGGCATGCTGGCCTTCCAGAAGGACCCGCGCGTCAAACTGCTGGCCTACTCGGGCCAGCAACGGTCGCGCTTCCTGCCCGATCTGCCCACGGTGGCCGAGTCCGGCGTGCCCGGCTATGCCTTCGACTCCTGGCTGGGCCTGCTGGCACCGGCCGGCACGCCGCCCGCCGAAGTGGAGCGCATCAACGCCGCCGTGCGCAAGGTGCTGGCCGAGCCCGTGGTCCAGGAGCGCCTGGCCCGCGTGGGCGTGGAAGCCGCCACCCTGCCGGCCGCCGAATTCCAGCGCCTGCTCAAGGACGACTGGGAAGCGTCCGGGCGCATCGTCAAGGCGGCCGACGTGCGCATCGAATAGTCACCCAGGCCAACAGTCACCCAGGCCGTCACAGCAGCTTGGTACCCAGCGGCACCTCGCGGTCGGGCACGCACAGCGCCACCTCGCCGTTCTCGTTGTGGAATCCCGTGACCAGGCATTCCGAGCGCATGGGCCCGATCTGCTTGCTGGGAAAGTTCAGCACAGCCACCACCTGGCGGCCTATCAGTTCCTCGGGCCGGTACAGCGCCGTGATCTGGGCGCTGGACTTGCGCAGGCCCAGCGCCGGGCCGAAGTCGACCTGCAGCACATAGGCGGGGCGGCGCGCCTCCTTGAACACCTGGGCGTCCACGATGCGGCCCACGCGCAGCTCCACCTTGAGGAAGTCGTCAAAGCCAATGGTCTCGTGCAATGCGGATGAAGTAGTCATGCGGCCATGATGCCGCGCCGCCGGTGCCGGCTTTGTCGAGCAACGCTTGCAGTGCTAGACCTGGGCCGCCTCGCGCGCCCGCTTGGCGGCCAGCACGCGCTGGCGCCAGCGATACAGCGCAATCGCATAGCCCGTGCTGTGCCCCGCCATGAGCCCGAACACCGACAGTGTGAGCGGACTGGCAATGAACCCATGCAGGCCGGTATCGGCGCCCGGCGACAGCCAGGCCAGTTGCACCACGCGCCAGGCGATGCGCGCCAGGAACAGCAGGGACAGGGCAATGCCCAGATGGGTATGAGGCGTGTAGTACAGGCCCTGTGGAGTCGGTTCGAGCTGCGTGCGCGACCAGGCCCAGCGCGACAGCAGCCCGCCGCAGACCAGCCCGCCGCCCAGCGCCGCCAGCGCAGGCCAGTGGCCCCAGGCGACCCAGCTCACCAGGCCCAGCAGCACGGTGTAGATGCCCAGCGTGATCCAGGGCCGGTACTTGTTCGTGCGCTGGCGCCCCACGAGCCGCCGGTAACGCGCGTGCAGGCGCCAGACCAGCAGGGGCAGCAGCACGATCAGCGTGGTGGAACTCGCGTGGACAGCCATGGGAACCTCCGGTGTGGCGCACAAGCCGCCAGTGTCGCAGCTTCCATGAAAAAGGCCGGCATCGCGTCCGATGCCGGCCTGGTGCAGGGCCCGTCGACAGGCCCCGCAGCGGTTCGCGCCAGGATTACTTGGCGGCGACCACGCGCACCATTTCCAGGCACTTGTTCGAGTAGCCCCACTCGTTGTCGTACCAGGACACGACCTTCACGAAGGTCTTGTCCAGGGCGATGCCGGCTTCGGCATCGAACACCGAGGTGCAGGACTCGCCGCGGAAGTCCGTGGCCACGACCTTGTCTTCGGTGTAGCCCAGCACGCCCTTGAGCACGCCTTGCGACTGGGCCTTCATTTCGGCGCAGATCTCTTCGTAGCTGGCTTCGCTGTTCAGCTCCACCGTCAGGTCCACCACCGACACGTCGGAGGTGGGCACACGGAAGGACATGCCGGTCAGCTTCTTGTTGAGCTCGGGAATCACCACGCCCACGGCCTTGGCTGCGCCCGTGCTGGAGGGAATGATGTTTTCCAGGATGCCGCGGCCGCCGCGCCAGTCCTTGTTGCTGGGGCCGTCCACGGTCTTTTGCGTGGCGGTGGCAGCGTGCACGGTGGTCATCAGGCCGCGCTTGATGCCCCACTTGTCGTTGAGCACCTTGGCCACGGGAGCCAGGCAGTTGGTGGTGCACGAGGCGTTGGAGATCACGTCCTGGCCGGCGTAGGTCTTGCAGTTCACGCCGAAGACGAACATCGGGGTGCTGTCCTTGGAAGGCGCGGACATGATGACCTTCTTGGCGCCGGCAGCCAGGTGCTTGCGTGCGGTCTCGTCGGTCAGGAACAGGCCGGTGGCCTCGATCACGATGTCGGCGCCGACTTCGTTCCACTTCAGGTTGGCGGGGTCGCGCTCCTGCGTCAGGCGGATGGTCTTGCCGTTGACGATCAGGTTGGAGCCCTCCACCGAGACCTCGCCCTTGAAACGGCCGTGCACGCTGTCGTACTTGAGCATGTAGGCCAGGTAGTCGGGCTCGAGCAGGTCGTTGATGCCCACGACTTCGATGTCGCTGAAGTTCTGCACGGCAGCGCGGAACACCATGCGGCCGATGCGGCCGAAGCCGTTGATACCGATCTTGATCGTCATATTTGCCTCTTGGATTGACGGATTGCGAAAAACGGAAAAACTGAAACGGTGAGGGCCAGGCCGGGCCTGGCGGGCGGCAAAAAGGGGCCACAGGCCCCTTCTCGCAGCTTTACTTGCCGGCGCGCTGCAGCGCAGCCTGCACGGTGTCGGCCACGTTCTCGGCCGTGAAGCCGAAGTGCTTGAACAGCACGGGCGCTGGGGCCGATTCGCCGTAGGTGTCGATGCCGACGACGGCGGCGCAGCCGTACTTCCACCAGAAGTCGGTCACGCCCATTTCCACGGCGATGCGCGGCAGGTTGGCCGGCAGCACCTGGCTCTTGTACTTGGCGTCCTGCTTGTCGAAGGTGGTGGTGCTGGGCATGGAGACCACGCGCACGGCGACCTTGCGCTCGGCCAGCAGCTTCTGGGCTGCCAGGGCCAGCTGCACTTCGGAGCCGGTGGCGATGATGACGGCCTGGGCCTTCTTGTTCAGGCCGACGGCCTTGGGCTCGGACAGCACGTAGGCGCCGCAGGCGATGTCGTCCAGCGTGTCTTCGGTCTTGGCTGCGTAGGCCAGGTTCTGGCGCGACAGCAGCAGGGCCGTGGGCTTGTTCTTCTGGCTCAGGGCCACGGTCCAGGCGACGGCGGTTTCCGTGGTGTCGGCAGGGCGCCAGACATCCAGGCCCGGGATCAGGCGCAGAGAGGCGGCGTGCTCGATGGACTGGTGGGTCGGGCCGTCTTCGCCCAGGCCGATGGAGTCGTGCGTGAAGACATGGACCACGCGCTGCTTCATCAGCGCGGCCATGCGGATGGCGTTGCGGCTGTAGTCGCTGAAGGTCAGGAAGGTGCCTGCGTAGGGGATGTAGCCGCCATGCAGGGCGATGCCGTTCATGATGGCGGCCATGCCGAACTCGCGCACACCGTAGTTGATGTGGCGGCCGATCTTGCCGTCATCGGTCAGGACCACGGCACCCTTGTCGTCCACGCGCAGCGAAGGCGTGCTCTTGGTGTTGGTCAGGTTGGAGCCGGTCAGGTCGGCCGAGCCGCCCAGCAGTTCGGGCAGGGCTGCGGTCAGGCCTTCCAGGGCCAGCTGGCTGGCCTTGCGGCTGGCCACGGTGGCGCCTGCGTCATGCGCGTCGGAGGCGATCTGCGCGGCGATCTCGCCGAAGTTGGCGGGCAGGTCACCGGCCATGCGGCGCTTGAATTCGGCAGCCAGTTCGGGGAAGGCCTTGGCATAGGCGGCGAACTTCTTGTTCCAGGCCGCTTCGGCCTTGGCGCCGGCGGCCTTGGCATCCCAGTCGCCGTAGACGCTGGCGGGGATGTCGAAGGGGCCGTGCTCCCAGCCCAGGGCCGCGCGGGTCAGCGCGATTTCCTCGGCGCCCAGGGGCTCGCCGTGGGCCTTGGCCGTGTCCTGGCGGTTGGGCGAGCCCTTGCCGATGCTGGTCTTGCAGCAGATCAGCGTGGGCTTGTCGCTGCTCTTCTTGGCGGCGGCGATGGCGGCATCGATGGCCTGCACGTTGTGGCCGTCCACGTCGCGCACCACGTTCCAGCCATAGGCTTCGAAGCGGGCGGGCGTGTTGTCGATGAACCAGGGGGCGACCTTGCCGTCGATGGAGATGCCGTTGTCGTCGTACAGCGCCACCAGCTTGCCCAGCTTCCAGGCGCCGGCCAGGGCCGCGGCCTCGTGGCTGATGCCTTCCATCAGGCAGCCGTCACCCAGGAACACGTAGGTGTGGTGGTCGACGATGGCGTGGCCTGCGCGGTTGAACTCGGCGGCCAGCAGCTTTTCGGCCAGCGCGAAGCCCACGGCATTGGTGATGCCCTGGCCCAGCGGGCCGGTGGTGGTTTCCACGCCGGGGGTGATGCCCACTTCGGGGTGGCCGGCCGTCTTGCTGTGCAGCTGGCGGAAGTTCTTGAGCTCGTCGATCGGCAGCGCGTAGCCCGTGAGGTGCAGCAGCGCGTAGATCAGCATGGAGCCGTGGCCGTTGGACAGGATGAAGCGGTCACGGTCAGCCCATTGCGGGTTGACGGGGTTGTGCTTGAGGTGACGGCTCCACAGTGCCACGGCCATGTCGGCCATGCCCATGGGGGCGCCGGGGTGGCCGGAGTTGGCTTGTTGAACGGCATCCATTGCGAGTGCGCGGATCGCATTCGCCATTTGTTGAGTGTTGGCCATCAGGGCGCTCCGTGAAGGAGGGGGTAATCAGAGTAAGCCGGCTATTTTAAAGGACGCGGGTTTTCGGCTCCCGCGCGCGGGGCAATGGCCGCTGGCAATGGTCTACAGTTGCGCTCCATGACCGCCTCGCCCATCCAGCCGTTCCCCGCCGCCAAGGCGCTTTTCCTCACCGAGCAGCCACCGGCCATGCTGCTGGCCGCAGGCCGTGGCGAGCGCATGCGGCCGCTGACCGACACCTGCCCCAAGCCGCTGCTGCAGGTGCAGGGCCGGCCACTGCTGCAGCACCACCTGCAGGCCCTTGCGCAGGCCGGCGTGCGCCGCGCCGTGGTCAACACGGGCTGGCTGGGCGAGCAGATTCCCGCGCGCTTCGGGGCGCGCTTCGCGCCCGACACAGGTGGCGAGCCGCTGCATCTGGCCTATTCCCCCGAGCCCGAGCAGGCGCTGGAGACCGCAGGAGGCATTGCGCGCGCGTTGCCGCTTCTGGACACGGTGTTCTGGCTGGCGGCCGGCGATGTCTACGCGCCCGACTTTGATTTCCCGTTCGAGGCGGCCCGCGAATTTGCCGCCAGCGGACGGCTGGCCCATCTGTGGCTGGTGCCCAACCCCGAGCACCATCCGCGTGGCGACTTCGGCGTGGACGAACTGGGCCTGGCCTGCGACTGGCCCGAGGGCGATGCCCGTCCGCGCCAGACCTACGGCACCATTGCGCTGCTGCGCGCCGAGCTGTTTGCCGCGCCCTGGTGCGACATCCCGCCCGGCAACCCCGACGGTTGGCGCGTGCCGCTGGTGGCGCTGCTGCGCCGGGCGATGGCCGCCGGCCAGGTGAGCGCCAGCCTGTATGCCGGGCGCTGGACCGACGTGGGCACGCCCGAGCGGCTGCAGCGGCTCAACACGCCAGCCGCCTGAGACGTCGGACTGACACGCCGGCCTGGCACGTTGGCCTGGGGCGCCCGCTGGTGACTTCGGCGCCCGGGCAGGCGAAGGCGCTCCGTGTTAGCGTCGCCGGTTCGGCGCAGCGGCGCGCCAGAAAGCGTTTCGATGAGTGTGATCCAGTATGTGATGTTCCTGGCCCTGGTGGGCCTGGCCACGTTTTGCCAGAACCTGACGGGCTTTGCCTTCGGGCTGATCTTCGTGGGCGTGGCCGGTGCCACGCACCTGATGGGCATTGGCGATGCGGCCAACGTGGCCTGCCTGCTGTCCGTGGTCAACGGCGTGGCCTACCTGCGCGCCCACCGCCAGGTGCCGCAGTGGTCCCTGCTCAAGCCCATGCTGATCAGCAGCGTCATCGGCGTGATCGGCGGCGTGCTGCTGCTGCAGTGGCTCAGCGGCAATGCGCTGAGCGGGCTGCGCATGCTGCTGGGCCTGGCCATCGTGGCCTGCGCGCTGTTGCTGTTGCTGCAAAAGCAGGTCAACGCGCAGGTGTCGGGGCCGGTGTCGCTGTGGGTGGCCGGTGTGGCCTCGGGGCTGCTGGGCGGGCTGTTTGCCACGCCAGGCCCGCCCATGGTCTACCACCTGTACCGCCAGCCGCTGGACCGCCTGGTGGTGCGCCAGTGCCTGTTTGCCATGTTCCTTACCTGCGCGCTGCTGCGCCTGGTGATGGTGGCCTGGGAGGGCGAGATCACCGCCAGCGTGCTGCTGGCGGCGGCCCTGGCCTTTCCCGTGGTGACGGTGGTGACCTGGCTGCACATGCGCCATCCGCCCGCCCTGCCCAAGCGGCTGGTCGAATGGATGGTCTGCCTGCTGCTGGTGCTGTCGGGCACCAGCCTGCTGGTGTCGGGCTGGAACGCCAGCCACCCCCAGCCCGTGGTGCCCGATGACGAGATGGCCATGGCCGTGCCCCAACGGTCCCAGGCTGCGGCCCCCGCGCCGCGCTGACAACAAAAAAGCCCGCCGGGCGGACCGGCGGGCTTTTTTTGAAGGGGAAGGAACCGATCAGTTCACGACCTGCTGCAGCGAACCGGCAGCGTACTTGGCGGCCATCTGCTCCAGCGTGTAGCCCTTGATCTTGGCACCCTGGCCTTCGCAGCCGAACTCGATGTAGCGGGCCTTGCAGATCTGCTTGGCGGCTTCGCGGGCAGGCTTGAGCCATTCGCGGGCATCGAACTTCTCGGGGTTCTCGGCCAGGAACTTGCGCACGGCGCCGGTCATCGCCAGGCGGATGTCGGTGTCGATGTTGATCTTGCGCACGCCGTGCTTGATGGCTTCCTGGATTTCCTCGACGGGCACGCCGTAGGTTTCCTTCATGGCGCCGCCGTACTGGCGGATGATTTCCAGCAGTTCCTGGGGCACGGAGGAGGAGCCGTGCATGACCAGGTGGGTGTTGGGCAGGCGCGCGTGGATTTCCTTGACGCGCTGGATGGACAGGATGTCGCCCGTGGGCTTGCGCGTGAACTTGTAGGCGCCGTGGCTGGTGCCGATGGCAATGGCCAGCGCGTCCAGCTGCGTGGCCTTGACGAACTGGGCCGCTTCCTCGGGGTCGGTCAGCAGGGCCGAGTGGTCGAGCACGCCTTCGGCGCCCACGCCGTCTTCCTCGCCGGCCATGCCGGTTTCCAGCGAGCCCAGGCAGCCGAGCTCACCTTCGACGGTGGCGCCCAGCTTGTGGGCCATTTCCACGACCTTGCGGGTCACGTCCACGTTGTATTCGAAGGAGGAAGGCGTCTTGCCGTCTTCCATCAGCGAGCCGTCCATCATCACCGAGCCGAAGCCCAGGTTCAGCGCGCCCTGGCAGATGGCGGGCGAGGTGCCGTGGTCCTGGTGCATGACCAGGGGGATGTGGGGATACTGCTCGGCAGCGGCCTGGATCAGGTGCTTGATGAAGGGCTCGCCGGCGTACTTGCGGGCGCCTGCGCTGGCCTGCAGGATGACGGGCGCGCCCACTTCGTCAGCGGCCGACATCACGGCTTGCACCTGCTCCAGGTTGTTGACGTTGAAGGCGGGAAGACCGTAGCCGTTTTCGGCAGCGTGGTCCAGCAGTTCGCGCATCGAAACGAGAGGCATGTGTAGGGTCCGTATCAAGTTGTTGAGAGGGGGATGCCCCTGCCGCATGGCGGCCGCCGCTGCGTCATGGGTTCGCTGCGGGGCTGCGGCCGGGGGATCGCGGCAGTAACCGCTTGGTAACTGGCGATTTTAACCAGCTGCCGCCAACCCTGTCCCGGGCATTCCCATGCGGTAGCAGGTCGTGAAGCCTTCGGGCGGCGCGGCCTCGCCAAAGCTTCCCTGGTGGGCGCGCAGCACGCGCGCCACGATCTCGTGGCCCAGGTGCAGGCTGTCCACGGGCGCTGCCGCGCGCTCTGCGCCGTCACGGCGGCCGTCGCTACGGCGGCCGTCATCGCAGACCTGCAGCCAGACCTCGCCATCCGGCCCCTGCCCGGCCTGCACCTCGATCTGCGTGCCGTGCGGTGTGTGCTTGAGGGCGTTTTCCACCAGGTTGCGCAGCGCCAGCTCCAGCAGCACGGCATTGCCCATCACGCCCAGTGCCTCAGGCGCCTGCACGGACAGGCTGCAGCCGCGCTGCCAGGCCGCCTGCGCATGGGCGGCCACCACCTGGCGGGCCAGCGCGGCCAGGTCCACGGGCACGGGCGGGTCGGCCAGCATGGCGCGTCCTGCGCGCGCCAGTGCCAGCAGCTGGCTGAGCACATGGCCGGCGTGCAGCGCGTCCTGGCCTATGCGCGCCAGCGCGGCGCGCTGGGCCGGAGCGTCCATGGCGCCGGCCGGCGCATCGCCCAGGGCACGCGCCTGCAAGGCGATGGAGGCCAGCGGCGTGCGTAGTTCATGGGCCACTTCGTTGGCCAGGCTGCGCTCGCGCTCCAGCGCCTCCTGCTGGCGGTCCAGCAAGGTGTTGATGGAGTTCACCACGGGCATGAATTCCCGCAGCGCGTGGCGGTGCGAGACGCGCTCGGCCTGGGCCAGGTCCAGGCGCTCGACCTCGCGCGAGAGTTCGTTGAGCGGACGCATGCCGCGTCGAATGGCCAGCCCCAGCGCCAGCGCGACCACAGGCAAAAGCCACAGGCCCGGCTCGATCATCTGGCCCGCGATGTCGTCGGCCAGTTCGTCGCGCTCCTGCAGCTCGATCATCACGCTGACCTTGCGTGCATGGTCGCGGCTCCATTGGGTGAAGCTGCGCCAGGCCCGATGCTCGGGACCCAGGCGCAGGGTGGCAAAGCCCTGCTCGGTGTCGAAGGCGGGCTCGGGCGCATCGCCCGTGCGCGAGATCAGCCGCCCAGCGCCATCCCACAGGGCCACGCTCAGCGACTGCTGGTAGTCGTGGGCCATCAGGCCGGGGGGCTCATGCACGGGCGTGGCTGCTCCCTGGCCTACGGCGCCTGCGACTTCCAGGTTGAGCACCAGCGCAGCGACGCCGGCCAGGTGGCCGTCGGTGAGCTCGTCGGCCTCGTGCACGCCGGTCTGGTAGCCCAGTGCCACGAAGCTGGCCCAGAC
This sequence comes from Delftia sp. 11MD, assembly GCF_050907895.1. NCBI lineage: Bacteria > Pseudomonadati > Pseudomonadota > Betaproteobacteria > Burkholderiales > Comamonadaceae > Delftia > Delftia sp. 11MD. The sequence continues at coordinate 6,221,796 of NZ_CP194333.1, forward strand.
CACGACCAGCGCGCCCAGCATCCAGGCCATCAGATGCCAGATCAGCGAGGGGCGGCGCTGCTGCGCGGTGCTCATGGGTTCTCCGCAGGAAGAAAGTAGCCCACGCCGCGCATGGTGACGATGCTGGCATTGCCCAGCTTCTTGCGCAGGTGGTGGATGTGGACCTCGACGGCATTGCTTTCCACGGCCGTGCCCCAGCTGTAGAGATGTTCCTCGATCTGCTGGCGCGAGAGCACGCGCCCGCGCGCCTGCAGCAGCACCCAGAGCACGGAGAACTCGCGCGGCGACATTTCCACCAGCTTTCCGTCGCGGCGCACGGTGCGCGCGGCCGGGTCGACCTCCAGCTCGCCATGGCGGATCACGGGTGCCGCCTGCCCGCCTGCGCGGCGCAGCATGGCGCGCAGCCGCGCCTCCAGCTCGTCGATGTCGAAGGGCTTGACCAGGTAGTCATCGGCACCCAGGTCCAGCCCGGCGATGCGTTCGCGCACCTGGTCGCGCGCGGTGAGGATGAGCACGGGCGTGTTGGGGTCCGGCAGGGCGTGGCTGTCGCTACCCGGACGGCGCGGGCTCCGCAGGCGGCGCAGGATTTCGCTGCCATCGCCATCGGGCAGGCCCAGGTCCAGCAGCACGGCGTCGAAGCGCTCCATCTCCAGCGCATGCCAGGCATCGGCCACCGTGGAGCAGACGTCGACCGCATAGCGGCGCTGTTGCAGATTGGCCTGCAGGCCTGCGGCAATGCCCGCGTTGTCTTCGACGACCAGTATTCGCATGCGCGCATTGTGCAATGGCCGCTGCCGGCTGCGGCGCCAGACGATGGCCGCACGCCGGGGCATGCGTTAAGACGGGTTTAAGCCGCGCTTCTCATGCTGCCGGCCATGCCGACACCCGACCCCCGAGATTTCTCCGCCACCCCCGCGCAGGGCCCCTCCTTCAAAAGCACCCTGCTGTGGACCCTGGCGGCCCTGGCCGTGGTCCTGGCCTGGGATGCCGGCGCCCTGGACCTGGCCATGGCCCGCTGGTTTGGCGACGCCGATGGCTTTGCGCTGCGTTCGGACTGGTTCTTCGTGAACATCGCCCACGAAGGCGCACGCCGCCTGGCCTGGCTGGTGGTGCTGGGCCTGACGCTGTGCGTCTGGCGGCCCATCGGCCCGCTGCGCCTGCTGCCTCACGGGCGGCGCGTGCAGCTGGTGGCGGGCATCTTGCTGTCGCTGGCCCTGATCTCGCTGCTCAAGTACACCAGCGCGACCAGCTGCCCCTGGGACCTGGCCGAGTTCGGCGGCGTGGCGCGCCATGTCTCGCACTGGTCGCTGGGCCTGGCCGACGGCGGGCCGGGCCGCTGCTTTCCCGCAGGCCATGCCTCGGCAGGCTTCGCCTTTCTGGCCGGCTATTTCGCGCTGCGCCGCCATGCACCCCGCGCAGCCTGGATCTGGCTGGCCGTCTCGCTGGCCGCAGGCCTGTCGATGGGCCTGGCCCAGCAGATGCGCGGCGCCCATTTCATGAGCCACACGCTGTGGACCGGCTGGCTGTGCTGGACGGCGGGCTGGCTTTTCGACCTGGCGGTCACGCGTGCGCTGCGCACCCGGGACAGCGCGCCTGACTCCCTGTGGCCCGCCGCCAGCCTTCCGCCTTCCACTCCCTGATCAAGCGTTGCCATGCTGCCCCTGGACCCCGCCCTGTTCACGCTGCTGAACGCCAACGCGCAAACGCCCGCCATCTCGATCGAGGCGGCGCGCGCCATCTCCTCCTGGCTTCCCTCGCTGTGCGCCCTTCCCGTGATGGCCGGGCTGCTGCGCGGCTCGCCCGCCCTGCGCCGCACGCTGGTGCTGGCCCTGCTGTCCATGCTGGCCGCCTGGGCCGTGGCACGGCTGATCCGCTGGGGCTTCCCGGCGCCGCGTCCTGCCCAGCTGGGCATGGGCGTGCAATGGGTGGAACACGCGCTGCGGTCCAGCTTTCCGAGCATGCACGCCACGGGCGCCTTTGCCCTGGCCCAGGCGCTGACCCTGGGCTGCACGCTCCACCGCCGCTGGGTCATGGTGTCCGCCTGGTCGCTGGCCCTGGGCATGGCCTGGAGCCGCGTGCACCTGGGCGTGCACTTCCCGTCCGATGTGGTCGGCGGCGCCATCGTGGGCATCTGCAGCGCCACCCTGGTCTGGCATGCCGCGCTGTGGCGCCGCCTTGCCGTCATGCCCAACCTGCTGCCCTACAACGCACGAACCCACTCAGGCAGGCCCCGATAGACCATGGCGAAGGCATAGCGCACGGCACATAAAACTGGCGCCCCCCAGAACGAGGGACACCGAGCAAGGGCCGTCCCGCCGCGAGGGTGTCGTCCCCCCGCGTAGCGAGAGGGGGAAGGCGCGAAGCGCCTCAGGGGTTAGTTCACACGACATATCTTCAGCATGTTCGTGCCGCCGGGCTGGCCCATGGGCTCGCCGCAGGTGATGGCGTAGACATCGCCGCTTTGCACGATGTTGCGCGCGCGCAGATGGCCTTCGGCCTGGTCCAGCGCGGTGTCGCGGTCGGCGCTGGTGTCCATGAGCAGGGGGCGCACGTTGCGGTACATGGCCATCTTGCGCTGCGTGGAGATCTTGGGCGTGAGCGCGTAGATGGGGATGTGGATGCGGTGGCGGCTCATCCACAGCGCGGTGGAGCCGCTGTCCGTCATGGCGACGATGGCCTTGGCGCCCAGGTGGTGGGCCGTGAACAGCGCGCCGATGGCGATCGACTGGTCGATGCGCGAGAACTGGCGGCCGGTGAACTCGGCATCGCTGTCCGGGTCTTCGGCCGCTTCCGCGGCGGCGCAGATCTTGGCCATTTCCTGCACGGTCTCCAGCGGGTACCTGCCGGCGGCGGTCTCGGCGCTGAGCATGACGGCGTCCGTGCCGTCCAGCACGGCGTTGGCCACGTCGCTGACCTCGGCGCGCGTGGGCACGGGGTTGGTGATCATGCTCTCCATCATCTGCGTGGCGGTGATCACGAACTTGTCCATGTCGCGCGCCATGCGGATCATCTTTTTTTGCAGCGCGGGCACGGCCGCGTTGCCCACTTCCACGGCCAGGTCGCCGCGCGCCACCATGATGCCGTCGGAGACATGCAGGATCTCTTCCAGGCGCGGAATGGCCTCGGCGCGCTCGATCTTGGCGATCAGGCCGGGCTTGTGGCCGTACTGGGCCGCAGCCACGTTGCACAGCTGGCGCGCCATTTCCATGTCGGTGGCGTTCTTGGGAAAGCTCACGGCCACGTAGTCGGCCTGGAAGCTCATGGCGGTCTTGATGTCCTCCATGTCCTTGGCCGTCAGCGCCGGGGCCGTCAGGCCGCCGCCCTGCTTGTTGATGCCCTTGTTGTTGGACAGTTCGCCGCCGAGCTTGACGGTGGTGTGCACCTCGTCGCCGCGCACATGGTCCACGGTGAGCACGATCAGGCCGTCGTTGAGCAGCAGCACGTCGCCGGGCTTCACGTCGCGCGGCAGTTCCTTGTAGTCCAGGCCCACGCCGTTGATGTCGCCGGGCTCGGTGCGCGATGCGTCGAGCACGAAGCGCGCGCCGGGCTCCAGCATGACCTTGCCTTCGGCGAACTTGCCGACGCGGATCTTGGGGCCCTGCAGGTCGGCCATGATGGCCACCTCGCGGCCTGCGCGCTGGGCCGCCTCGCGCACCATGGTGGCGCGGTCGATGTGGTCCTGCGCCTTGCCGTGGCTGAAATTCAGGCGCACCACGTTGACGCCTTCGCGCACCATCTGTTCCAGCAGTTGCGGGTCGCTGGAAGCGGGGCCCAGGGTGGCGACGATCTTGGTGGCACGGCTCACTTGCATGGAATGTCTCTCGCTCAGGGTTTGTAATCGGGTTTCAATTCTCACACGAATGCGGTTACATGAAGGCAACATTCCGGCATGCGGTGCGGGCCTGAAGCGTACACACAAGTGAAACTGACGTCATGTTCAAGTAAATCTGACGTCATCCCAAAAACAATGCCCACAAAGACAATCATCAATAGCAAACACTAACTATACTGCCAGCCAAGCTGGCAGTACATAGCGCATTCTTAGCAGCAGCGCCATTGGGTGAAGGTGTTTAACCCATCCCGTTCTACTGACTGGAGTTGACCCAGTTCGGTGGACACCTCAGCGTTTGTTCGAGGTGCCGCAAATGTCCAGAGTCAAGCTACCGTATCCGGCGCAGTTCAGGCATCAGATGGTCGAGGTGATACTAATGTTGCCCCCGTACTCGCGACCCCGCCCTATACGCAATAAAGCACCTGGTCAGCCCATGCCGCCTGTTGCCGCCTGAACTCCCGAGGCGACCGCATTTTCAGCGAAGAATGCGGATGCACCTCGTTGAAGTGCTCGAAGGCCGCTGGCAGTTGTGCCAGTACCGTCTGCGCGTCACTCAGGTCCATGCGAGCCACGTAGTCACGCTTGGAGGTGTTGACGAAGCTCTCGACCATACCGTTGCTCTGCGGGATGAAGACGGGCGTGTTGATGGGCTTCAGGCCCAGAGCGCGCGCCAGTGCCCTCGTTTCGGCAGCGATCTAGGCACCGTCGTTGTAACTGAGGAACTCCAACTCTTGGCCCTACGGGACCGCTTCGACCGAGCCGAATCGGCGTTCGACGGCCTCGATGAGCATCTCGCGAACCGGCTTGCCTGGCAGTCCCTTGCCCTCCCATGCACGCCAAGCCAGCACCTCACGGTCGCAGCAGTCCTTGGCGAAGGCGGCCGTCACGGTTTGACTCGAATCGCACTTGATTTCCAGACCATCGGAGCACCATCGAGGGTCGCTGCGCGAGACCGCAACACGGCCCTCATGCGTGCGTGCAGACTGGCGCCGGCGAGGCGCCTTGGGCAGCAGCAAAGCGGCTTGTAGGGGTCTCCTCGTTTTCAGTGCAATAAGTGACGGTACGCAAAGCTAGCACTGGCGCGGGGGTGGTCTGGGTAGACCGTTGATTTCATTGACTTTCCTGTTCGCTTTGTAAACGGGTATGGTGGCCTCCCACTTTTGAGGTTCACGATGCAGGGTTGGCACACAACGTTTTTGGGGATGCGTGGGCTCCCCCGCGATATCAGCGACTTCGAGATGAAGGCATTTTTCACCTTCGATGGTGCCGAGCGCGACGCAATCAATGCACGCCGAGGTGATTCCCACAAGCTTGGTCTGGCGCTCCATATTGGTTTCCTGCGCATGAGTGGGCGTTTGCTCGGTGCCTTTCGGGTAATTCCAGTAGCCTTGTGGCGCCACCTTGGCAACGAGCTTGGCATTGCAGCACCAGAAGTCGCCTCGCTGAGAGCCATGTATGAACGCGGGCGCACGCTATTCGATCACCAACAAGTAGCCTGCACGGTCCTTGGATTCCAGTGGATGAGCGAGCACCAGCGCCGCTCACTGGTACGTGAACTGCGCGACGAAGTGGCGCGCTGCGCCGACCGCGATCAGCTACTCGTGCGGGCGCGTCAATGGCTGTACAAGAACAAGCTGGTGATCGTGCACGAGCGGGCAATTCGGACACTGATTGCGGCGGCACTTGCCCAGCTTGAAGTTGAAACAGGCACCGCCATCGCCGCCAGCGTTGATCCAGCAACACTTGATCGCTGGCGAGCCTCAGTTTCAGAGCTGCGCCCAGATGGACAAACCCAGCAGAGTTGGCTATGGGCTGCACCGGCGAAACACTCAACCCGCCAAATCAGCGAGGTACTGGAGCGCATCGACCTGCTTTACACGCTGGACGTTCATAAGCACCTGGCAGACATCCCCGATCTCATCTTGCGCCGCTACGCGCGCCGACTTGTCTCCAGGCCGCCCTCAGCCGGAGCCAAGATCAAAGAGCCAGCGCGCACCGTGGAGGTCGCATGCTTTCTTCGGTATTGCCTGTTCACCACCACAGACCAGTTGATCCTTATGGTGCAGCGCCGGATCGCCGATCTGTGGCGTCAGGCTGCCGCCGATGTCCCCGCTACCGTCAATTGGGCCGCAATGTATGTCGGCGCCGATCCAAATCTGAGCCACCGTGCCGACCGAATATTGAGCCAGGGGTGGGGGCCGGCCTTCAGAGGGCCGGCGGTGGATAAGTGTAGGTCTGTCCTGGCTCTTTGACCTCCTCGATGTTGAGTTGAGCGCGCGGGGGAAGCCGCGCAGGGCGTAGCCCGTAGCGGATTTCCCCGCGCGGCGCCGCTTCAGAAGTCGTCCTGCGGCAGCTCGGACTTGCTGCCCTTGCGGGCCTGCTCGCGCGCCTTGATGCGCTTCTTGGCCTCTGCCGTACTGCGGCTGAAGCGGATCGACTCGTTGCCCGTCTCCACGATGTGGCAGTGGTGCGTGAGCCGGTCCAGCAACGCGGTGGTCATCTTCGCGTCGCCGAACACGCTGGACCACTCCGCGAAGTCCAGGTTGGTCGTGATCATCACGCTGGTGTGTTCATACAGGCGACTGAGCAGGTGGAACAGCAACGCCCCGCCGGCCTGGCTGAACGGCAGGTAGCCCAACTCGTCCAGGATGACGAGGTCCATGCGCAGCAAGCTCAATGCAATGCGCCCGGCCTTGCCTTGCGCCTTCTCCTGCTCCAGTGCATTGACCAGGTCGACCGTCGAGAAGAACCGCACGCGCTTGCCATGCCGGGTGATGCCCGATACGCCGATGGCCGTGGCCAGATGCGTCTTGCCCGTGCCCGGCCCACCCACCAACACGACGTTGTGTGCGTCGTCTGTGAAGTTGGTTGCGGCCAGTGTGCTCACAAGCTTGCGATCTACCGGCGAGACCTCGAAGTCGAAGCCGGCGATGTCGCGATGCACCGGGAACTTCGCGGCGTGCATCTGGTGGCTGACCGAGCGCATGGCGCGATCCGTGCCCTCGGCCTGCAGCAAGTGCTCGATCAACCAGCGCGAGGAGTCCACCCCTGCGTTCGTTCCTTGCTCCACCAGGTCGGCCCAGGCGCCGGCCATGCCATGCAGACGCAACGCCTTGAGTTCAACCGTCACGTCACGCGTCATGGCCGGCCTCCTCGGTGGCGTTGTCGGCACGCAGGCTGTCGTAGCGCGCCGTGTTGGCCAGCGGCGGTGTGCTCACCTTCAGCTGCGTCGCAGCCGTCTGCGGCATCGGCACCGCATTCAGGCGCCCCAGCACGTTGACCACGTGCTCCACGCTCACCTTGCCGGGCGGCCCGGTCTCCAGCGCCAGTTCCACCGCCACCAGCACCGCGTCCAGCCCGGCGCTCAGCACGATGGCCAGCACCTGCGCCATCACGCGGTCGCCGCCCGGGTTGCGCAGCAGCCCACGGCGCAGCCTCTGCAGCGGCTCGGGCATGTCGGCGAACGGCGCGCCATTCCTCAGCGCGCCGGGCTTCCTCTGCAGCAGCGGGATGTAGTGCTGCCAGTCATACCGCGTCTCGCCGGCGTTGCTCAGGCGGTCGTGGCGCGCGACGATGTGGTCGTTGGCCACCACGACGACGCTGCCCGGGTACAGCCTGGTGCTGACCATTTGCCCGAACAGCTCGCACGGCACCGAGTAGCGGTTGCGCGCCACCGATACCAGGCAGGTGCTGGACACGCGCGCGGGCTTCTCGACGTAGCCATCGAACGGCGCCGGCATGGGCATCAGATGCGCCCGCTCGTGTTCGAGCATCTCGGCCACGCTGAACTGCTCGTGCTCGGGGTGGCGCACCTCGTCCCACAACGCCCGGCACCGCTGGCCCAGCCAGGCGTTGAGTTCGCTGAAGCTGCCGAAGCGCTGCTTGGCCGCGTCGATCCAGATGCGCCGGCGGCTGTCCTGCACGTTCTTCTCGACGACGCCCTTCTCCCAGCCGCTGGCGACGTTGCAGAAGTCCGGGTCGTACAGGTAGTGCGCACACATGGTCGCGAAGCGCTCATTGACGATCCGGCCCTTACCCTTCTTGACCTTGTCCACCGCGGTCTTCATGTTGTCGTAGATGCCGCGCCGGGCCACGCCGCCCAGGGCTGCAAAGCTGCGGGTATGGGCATCGAACAACATCTCATGGCCTTGGCTCGGATAGGCCACCAGCCAGAAGGCCCGCGAAGCGCATAGCTTCATGTGCGAGACCTGCATGCGGTAGTAGATCCCGCCCACCACCAGCCCTTCCTCGCTCCAGTCGAACTGGAAGGCTTCGCCGAGCTCGAAGGCCAGCGGCACGAAGGCGTTGGCGCTCGCAGATTGACCTTCGCCCTGGCGCCACGCCCGGATGAAGTCGGTCACCCGCGTGTAGCCACCGTCGTAGCCAGCGCCCCTGATCTCGGCGTACAGCGCCTTGGCCGTGCGACGCTCGCGCTTGGGCCGCCGGGCGTCGGCCTTCAACGCCTGCCTGAGCGCCTCGTGGAACGCAGTGAGCTTGTTCGGCTGCTCCCCGCGCCGGTACTTCGGCGGGCCATCCACCTCGCCGTGCAGCCACTTCGCAACCGTGTTGCGCGACAGCCCCGTCATGCGCGAGATCTCGCGCTCCGATTTGTTCTTCCGGGCATGCAAACGCCGGATCCTGCCAATCATGTCCATGGTGATCACTCCTCGTCCTCTGCTGCACAAAAAAACAGCAGAGTAGGTTGAACACCTGGCTCAATTTTGGGTCGGCACAACCCTCATAAGTGGCTCAGTTTTCGGTCGGCGCCAACATGTCATCTCTTTCGCCACATTGACAGAAGGACAGGTTCAAAGCTCGGACACGTCGTTTCACGCGTGGATACAGTGCGATGAATATGTGATCGATTTCATGGCGCCGATGTTCCCGGAAGCCTGTACGTCCGCCGGCCACCCGTTCATCGCACCGCGGCGCATGTTTCAGAAGAAGTGGGCCGACATGGCTCCCAGCCATGAGCATCTGGATCAAGAAGGTGATTTTCCACCTAGTGCCAAATCCCGAACTGACCGTCAACCTCCGGCAATCGTTTCTGAAGAAGCCTGCCGGGGCAGATCTCGTCAACGTCTGCCTGCACTGGTACCGGAAACCACCGAAATCGATTCTTCCCGAGTTGCGGATGCAAAACGACTTGGGGGAAGTGACTCGGATCAAATTGAACAACAGCGCGGTTTCAGGCGCTTGGTGAATTCACTCCGTGGCTCACATCAATCCCTTTAGTTCGCAGCACATGGAGGCAGCTTGCCGGGTGCTTGCAGACACCGAACGAGGTCTGACGGGCGCGCAGATCGAGCGACTGCTGCAGGAAATCAAAATCGCCGATGTGTCGCCTGGCATCACCAAGTGGAAGCGCCTTTTCAACGCGCTGGCGGAAGCGCAGAACCAGCACCAAATCGGTAATCACTTGATCTTGCTGATCAACCTTGCCATGAACCCGGTCAACTACGCGCGCGACCCAGGCGCTTTCCGGTGGCGGCGCGATGAGCTGAATGTGGTGGTTGCTTTTTCGGGTTTCTTCGTGCGCGAAGATGGCCGTGTAGGCTTTGCCGACAAGGCCACGACATTGGACGCCGCGCGCTCGCGCGCCTGCCGGCTGAAGTCGGCACTTGAAAGCCGCAACGTCCATGTCGAAGTGCTCAACTACTGCCGCGCCGAACTGCTGGATGAAAACTACTTCCATGCCGTCTTCGAGTCGACCAAAGGCGTCGCCGAGCGCATCCGTTCCATGTCGGGCCTGACCATGGATGGAGCCGAGTTGGTGAACCGGACGTTTTCGACGCAAAACCCGATCCTGGTTCTCGGTTCTCTCGCCACCGAATCTGAGAAGAGCGAGCAAAAAGGCTTCGCCCATCTGCTGGTAGGCCTCTTCGGCGCCGTGCGCAACCCACTCGCCCATGCCCCCAAGACAAACTGGCCGATGTCCGAACAAGATGCCCTGGACATCCTGACACTGGTATCACTCATTCACCGCAAGCTGGATCGCACGCTGAAAGCGAATACCGCGGCGTTGTAGCGGCTCCCCGTGTCTCCAGAGGATGGGGGTACTACTCTTTCGCGGGTGATCGGCCGGCGCCAAGACAGCCATCACGTAAGCCGTCAGTGCAACTGCTCGACAAGCTCTTCCAACTCGACGAGCCCTGCAGCGCGGCATTCCAGATCCTGCGCAATGGCGAGCATGTCGGTGAGCACGCAGGCCACGCGCCATGTCTGATTGAAGCTCTCGCTCATCTCCGCCTCGCTGCAGTACCCAGCGTGAACTGCGGCCCGATCGATGGGCCGAGGCCATCGGCGCAGATCGAGCGCCGGGTGGCTGAAATACGCATCGCCGAAGTCGATGATGCCAGTCAACTGCCCGGTCTGCGGATCGACGAAGACGTGTTCGGGGCCGGGGTTGCTGTGCAAGGCCACCCAGGCGTCTGCGTCCGGCAAGGCGCGCATCGCGAGGCGCGCCAACTGCAACGGGTCGAGCGCGAACGGCCAGGGCTGGGCCGCCCGCGCCACGGCTGTGACGGCGTCGTCGAAGAGGCCGCCGAACCGTGTGCGAACGTCGGCCGCCGTGTGGTCGCCGGGGATCAGGCGCGCCTCGAACAGGGGTTGCTGAGGGATTGCGTGAATGCGACGCAGCATGCGCCCCAGGTCAACCAGCGTACGCCGGCGGAGGTCACCGTCGAACCTTGCCGAGTGCATCGGCACGCCGGGCATGCGCGTCATCAAGGTGTACTCGATCCCGGGTTCGGCGACGCCCCCACCAAGGACTCGTGGAACGCGTACGCCCTCCAGGCCTGCCAGCTGCTCCAACAGGAAACGCTCCTTGTCCAGGCTCGTTCGCGCGCGCAGCTGTTGTGGTCTCTGAACCTTCAGGATCAGGCCGTCGTCGATCGCATAGGTGCGCGCCTCGCCGCCGCTCTCGTCGACGGCCCTGACGGCCTTCGCGCCCGCCGCATGCAGGCGCACGATCGCGAGCACCGCGTCGGGATCGAGCACCGGGTCGGCCGCGTCGGGTTGTATGTAGAAGTCCTTGCCCATGTCTGTCCTCCAACGTCAACGTTGATGCCAATCCCAGCCTGCCGTCTCCATGGCCAGCAGCGCGGCGAAGCGACCCCGGCACCGAATCAACTCGTCCGGCGCGCCTTGTTCGAGGATGCGACCGTCCTCGATCACGATGATGCGATCGGCCTCCAGCGCCGTTGACAGCCGATGCGCCACGATCAGAACGGCACGGCTCGAGTCGTGCGCGTCGCGGCGAAGAGCGGCGCGGAACGCAGCGTCGCTGGCGTGGTCGATCGCGGCTGTCGCTTCGTCGAGCAGCAGCACGCGAGGCTGGCGCACCAGCGCGCGCGTGAGCGCGAGCAATTGCCGTTGGCCCGCAGACAACGCGGCGCCGGCCTCGCCCGCGTCCAGGGGCGTGTCGTAGCCCTGCGGCAGTGCCTGGATGAACGCATGCGCGCCCGTTGCCTTGGCTGCCGCTTCGCAAGCAGTCCGGGTCACGAGGACGTCGCCCATCGTGAGGTTGTCGAGCACGCTGCCGCTGAAGAGTTGCAGCGTCTGCGGCACGACGCCCAGGCACTGACGGCGTTCCTCGTCCGTCATGGCGCGTGGATCCGCGCCCGCCACGCGAATTTCGCCGGACCAGGGCGCATACAGGCCACCGGCGAGGTGCATCAGGCTGCTCTTGCCGGCACCGGTGCGCCCGACCAGCGCGACGTGCTCGCCTGCGCGAACGCTCAAGGAGACGCCGTTCAGCACGAGGCGATCGGCGACGTAGCCGAAGATCACATCCTTCAACTGGATCAACGGCTCCGGTTCGCTCCTTGCCTGTTGCACGGAATGGGCGACCGGTGTTTCCTCGACCGGCAGCGCCAAGACCTGGAACACGCGCTCCGCCCCGGACAGCGCGCTCTGCACGGTCTGCCATTCCTCGCCCAGCGTCGTTATCGGCGCGAAGAAGCGGCGAAACAGCAGCACGAAGGCCGTGAGCGTGCCGATAGAAACACCCCAGCCCGCCAGCGCGCCCTCGGCGCCTGCCCACAGCAGGCCGCAGACGATCAGCGACGCCAGGATGGCCATCAGCGGCGTGTAGATCGTTGAATAGCGTGTGGCCGCGAGATAGGCGTGTTGCGTGGCCTGCAGAGCGCCACGAAAGCGGTGCTCGAAGAACCCCGTTCGTCCGAAAGCACGAATGACCTCCGCGCCACCGAGGGTCTCCACGAGTGCCGTGTTGACGCTTCCCACGGCCTCCCGGCTGGCCCGTTCAGCGGCCAATACCCGCAGCTGGAACCAGCGCGTGAACCACAGCAGGGGCGGCACGGCCAGTCCGCAGAGCAGCGTCAGCGAGGGACTGAGCACGAGCATCGTCACCGTGATCGTGACCAGTCGCACGAGGTCGGCGACAAGGCTCGCGATGCCCGACGAGAACAGGCGGTCGATGGTGTCGATGTCTGCGGTGCAGCGACTGACGGTGTCACCCAACGGGGTCGTGTCGAAGTAGCGCGCAGGCAGCCGTTGCAGATGGCCAAACAGGCGCGCGCGCAGGTCGCGCAACGCCCGTTGGGCTGCGATCGCGGTGCCGTACGCAGACGCGAAGCCCAACGCCTGCTGCCCGGCCACGACCAGCAGGTAGAGCACGCCCAGCAGCATCAGGCCGTCGCCACGGCCCACGGCCAAGTGGGCGTCCACGGCCTGCCGCACGAGGAGCGGCGGCAGCACCTCCAGCGCCGCACCGGCAAGCACGCAGGCTGCGATGGCCACGAGCAGGCGTCTCTGCGGCGCCAGTAGCGAGCCCACCTGGGCGGTCGTGAGTCCTCGGCGTGTTGTCGGTGCCGGCTGTGACTGTGTTGCGGTCATGCGTCCTCCGGCTGTGCCATCGCGACCTGCGCCGCGTAGATCCGTGCATACAGGCCGCCCGCCAGCATCAGCTGTTCATGAGAGCCTCGTTCGACTATGCGTCCTCCATCCAACACGACGACGAGATCCGCCTGCGGGAAGGCCGCCAGCCGGTGCGAGCACAGGACGATGGTGGCCTGTCGCGCGGCCGGCGCCCCGCGGCCGAACTCCGCGCGCAGGCTGGCAATGATCTGAGCCTCCGTCGCGACGTCGACCGCCGAGAACGGATCGTCCAGCACCAGCAGCCGAGGTCCCGCCGCCGCCGCGCGTGCCAGTGCGACGCGCTGCCGCTGACCGCCGGAAATGCGAATGCCGCGCTCGCCGATCTCGGCATCGACGCCGTGCTCGAAGCCCGCTACGTCCTTCGCAAGCGCGGCGATTTCCAGGGCGCTCATCGTGGCGAGGTCGGCCTGCTCACGTCCCATGGTGATGTTCTCGCGCACCGTACCCGAGAACAGGAAGGGCTCCTGCGGCAGGTAACCGATGTCACCGCGATGTCGTGCGGGCGCGTCGCCGTCCAGGGAAACGGTACCGCCGGCGAGCGGGTACAGGCCCAGCAGAGCCTTCGCCAGCGCACTCTTGCCCGAGCCGACCGGCCCGGTCACTGCTACGAACGCGCCTGCCGAAATCTCGAGCGAGACCTGGTTCAGCGCCGTGACGGCGGCGTCGGCGTTGCCGTGAGAGAAGCTCACGTTGTGCAGGGATACGGCGAGCCCGCGTTCAACTCGTGACGCCGGCTCGGTGAGAGTCGAGCGCGGAGTCGTTCCGGCCAGGTAGCCGGCGCGAAACGAAGCGAACCGATGCTCGCCGCGAGCAGGCAGGGCCGCAGCGAGCAAGGGGGCGAGCCGCGCGTAGGCTGCGCCGCCTGCTTGCACCGAGTTCACGAGCTGCGGCACCCGAAATCCGCGCCCGGTGAAGCGCAGAAAAAGGTCCAGATAGGTCACGAACGCCCCCAGCGTCCACGCGCCTGCGATGACTTTTTCGCCGCCTTGCCACAACACCAGCACGATGCCGGCCGCCATCAGCGTGGTGTAGACCGCGGGCAGGCCGGCGCGGGGCCGCGCCACCGCGAGATTGGTGTGCGCCTGTGCATCTGCGAGCCGCTCGATCCGCGTCTGTGCGGCCTGCTTCATCCCCAGTAGCCTCGCGACGCGGATGCCGGACAGTTGCTCCTGCAGTCCCGCGGTCAACGCGCCGTTGGCTTGTCGAGCCGCCGTCGTACGTTGGTGAATAAAGCGTCCGGCGGCCCAGGCCAGCACCATCGCGAAGGGCACGGGAATCAGCGCCTGCAGGGTCAACGACCAGTCCAGCACCAGCATGGCGACGAAGAACGACATCAAGAACAGGAGCGTGTCCCAGGTCTCGACGATCACCTCGCGGATACCGACGCCCAGCACTTCGACGTCACCGATGACGCGCGCCATGGTGTCGCCAACAGGCGTGGCAGTCAGCTTTGCCATCGGCCAGGCGAGCACCCCGCGCAGGGCATCCGCGCGCAGATTGGCGCGGATGCGCGCGTTGGCCGTCATCAACCACCAGCGCTTGCCCAGTCGCGGCAGTTCTGTGGCCAGGGTTGCGGCGGCGAACAGCGCGACGGCCTGCAGTAGCGTCGCGCGCGTCGCCTGGCCCTGCGCGAAGTGCGTCGCGGCGTCGATCGCGCGCCCGAGGCACACGGCGGGCAGGACCACGGCTGTGTTCATGACGACGCCTGCCAGGGAGCCGAGGACAAGCTGCCCGGCGGTCTGCCGGTAGTAGGGACGCAGTGTCCAGAGGTAGTGCGCCATGTCAGTCGCCTGCGTGCATGCAATCCCTAGCCATTCGCGCCCCCGTTCACGGCTCTCGTTTGGGCATGGGCCGCACCAGCCCCCTATACACCACGAACTGCGCATCGTCCTTGTACTGCAGCTCCTGTCCGTCGCGCAGGACTTGGTAGCAGATCGGTTCGTCCTTGCTGATTTCCGGCTGCAGCAGGCATAGCTGATTGCCTTTGACGGACCAGCGCGCAGACCGCTGGCGGCCGTTCTCCGATCGCTCGACGCGCCCGTCCGCGAAATACTTGTGCCCCCAATGGCGTTCATCGGTCACATACTTGCCGCTGATGGTCGCACGAATCTGCGGGCCGGTCAGCGGCACCTCCCTGGCGGTTGCGGCAAGTGCGGGAAACATGGCCCCGGCGATGATGAAGCGCATGAGGTGCCGGGTAGAGCTTGTTGAGAGGCGTTGCGTAACCGAGCTGAAGGTCTTCTTTGTCACTTCGCCGCCTTCTGCGCATCCAGCGCCTTCTTCACTGACTGAGCCAGATCCACGGCCTTGCCCTTTCCCCAGTAGTGCAGAAAGACGTAGCGCGGTTCCTCGTAGGTCATGTGCTGGTGGATTGCCACGATGTTGATGCTCTGGCCACGCATGGTTTTCAGGACCGTCTGCAGTTCGTTTTCATGCATGGCGAAGTCGCCATCGACTACCGCATGCTCATCGTCGCCAGCAAAGGCCGCCCAGGTATTGATGCCCATTTCATTGCCGACGGTGGTTCCATGCATCTTGGCTGTGCGGCCAAGGGTTACTTTCACCATGCCATCTTTGACCTGCGCCTTGCTGCCCAGAATCTCCTCGATGGGCGCAGCAGTGACATGGCTTGGCGATGCGATGTCGCCCGCGAAGCTGCTGGCCGGCGTGCCTTGGGCGGCGCGCACCTGCGCGATGCGGTCGTACACCGCCTTCACGCCTGTGGCGAGCTTGCGTGCATCCCCCATGCCGCCGATGTGCATGAAGAAGACCTTGGGTTGGTCGAAGAAGAAGTGGTTGTGCAGCGCAGTCACTTCCAGGCCGTTGTCCAGCGCGACGCTCATCGCCGGGTTGACTTCATCCTCGAACAGCACCGTATCGCCCATCATCATGGTGGACGAGCCCATTGGCGTGAACGCGGCCCAGGAGGTGAGCCCCATGAACGGTGGCATGGTCCAGCGATCGACATTGATCTTCACGTCGTCGCGTGGCTTGCTGACCTTGAAGACGTTTTCCGCCTGGTTGTAGCTGCCCTTGAGGCCGGTGGCCGTTTCGATGGCAGCGGTGTCGATGGCCTGGGCCATGGCCGGGGCGCCTGTAGTGAGCAGGCCCGCGGCCAGGGCCAGTGTGGAGAGGGTTAGACGCAGCATGGAGTTTCCTTGGTAGTTGGCGGGATGCAGCTCCGGGGGCTGGCCGGAGCGGGTAATCGAGGCAGGTGCCGGTCAATCGAACGGGTATTTCGACGACAGAGGTTCCGGAGTGACCTCGTAGAGGTCTTGGCCGTGGGCGCGCAGCAGATAGGCCTTGCCTTTGCGCAGTACCGTCCAGCATTCGGGCTCTACACCCGTGCTGATGCTTACGCACAATTCCTTGCCCACGATCTTCCAATGCCCCTGGTGCGGCCGCCCCAGTTCAATGGACTTCGTGCGTCCATCGGGAAGGAGGTAAGCGGACCAGTGCGCGCCTTCGGATATGACATTGCCGACGAAGACTGTCTTGATCTGCGCGCCGGTGAGTTCGCTGGGGCCGGGCGCTGCCGATGCCGCCACCAGGCTCAGGGACTGAATGAGTGTGGCGAAGGCAAGACGGGGGATTGCGGACATTTGGTGCATTTTCAGTTGGGCGGATCAGGCTGGCATGACCGGCGGCCAGTTGTGTGTCTCGGCCTGGCATGCGCGGCACCACGCATAGAGGGCGTCGTACATCACCATGCCGTGCTGGAGCATTTCGTGGTCGTCGCTAAAGTTGTGCGACAGCCCGAGCGAGAGCGCATAGAGCCCTGCTGATTGCGGCGTCAGGTCGAGCCGGGAGGTGTCGGCGCCGCGCACGATCTCGGCCAACTGGCGCAGCGCTGGGTCGTCCAGGTGGTACTTCGACAGGAAGGAATCGAAACTGCACAGCTCGCCCACATGGCTTAGTTCGACATTCGGGATGTCGTAGGGGATGGCGCCGGTAGCGTTGGCGGTTTTCAGCACCTCGCTGGCCGGCACATAGAGAAATTCCGCCTGCTGGTCGATGAAGCGCGCAACCAGCCAGGGACAGGCGATGCGGTCGATCTTGGGGCGTTCGCGTGTAATCCACTTCATGGTGCTACTCCTTTGCTTCAAATGTCACGCCAGCAGCGCGACAGGCTTCGATGCCTCCGGCCACGAAGCGTGCGTCGAGGCCATGCGCTCGTAGCGCGAGCGCCACCGACTGGCTGACTTCATGGCCGTGCACGCAATACACAAGGACGGGTTTAGAGGTATCGATTTCACGGCTCCAATTTGCCAACTGCACGGGATCGCGCCGAATGGCCCCGGCGATGCGATCAGGCGCTTGTGCGTAGCCTGCCGTGCGTCGCACGTCGATCAGTTGGAGGTCACCGCCGACTTCCTCTGGTGCGGCCGACCAGGGCAGTGCATCAGCCTCGACGGCGGCAGCGTAGCGCTGCATCACGGCATTCCAGCGGATGTTTTGCATGAAGGCGTCAACATACGCGGCCGCCTTGGCACCGAAATCCATGTGGTAGGCGTGCTCGTACATGTCCAGTGCCAGCAGCGGTGTGGCGCCGGCCAGCAGGTTCGTATGGTCAGCCGCCCAATGGTTGATCAGCCGCGCCTCGCGTGTGGACCATGACAGCAGCGCCCACCCCGAGCCGCCGCCCATGGCCTTGGCCAGTGCGGAGAATTCCGTGCGCCAGCGGTCAACGCTGCCAAAGTCGCGGGCCAAGGCAACTGCCAGGCCGGAGTCCGGCAATGCACCGTCGCCTCCCAGCGTGTCGAAGTACAGCTCGTGGAGCCAAGCGGAATTGGCGGCGATCAGCTCTTCGCGCTTCAGGCCATTGATCATGAAGACCGGAGCGGTCGGCCAATCCAGGTGCGCCAGTTGCTGGCGAATAGCATCCAGGCGCTTGACTGCACCGGTGTAGTTGTTCGCGTGATGGCTGAGGATGAGTTCCTCGGACAGCCCGTTGAGGGCAGCGAGGTTGATGGTAAGGGGGCGTAGTTGTAAATCCATTGGAGTGTTCCTAGAAATGTGGCAAGTCATGGGTTAAGGCGTGGACTCCTCTCGCTTCTATTCAGCTGCGGGTCACCAGCGGGTAGACGACCAGCCCAATCAGTGCCGCGGCAGCGACAACGATCGGCTCCGGCAACTTCTTGAATTTCCAAAGCAAGGCAGCAGTCCCCAGGGCGAGTAGCGCCGTGGGAACGTCCTTGATCGAGCGCACCCCGATAACTACCACGGCTCCGGCCAACGATCCGATGGCGGCTGCCGTCACGCCATCGACGAATGCCACGATTCCCGGTTTCTTTCCATATTTCTTGAAGTACGGGGCTGGCAGGACTGTGAGGAGATAGCACGGCAGGAAGGTTGCCAGCGCCGCAGCAACCGCGCCCCAGAAGTCCGCGACCAGAAAGCCGATGAACCCGGTAGTGACGACGACAGGACCGGGAGTGATCATGGCGACTGCGACAGCGTCTAGGAACTGGTGATCGGTCAACCATCCGTACTCTTTGACTACTCCGCTATACAGAAACGGGACGATAGCTAGGCCGCTACCAAAAACAAAACTGCCCGCGTAGAAGAAATACTTGGTGATCTGCCACAGCTTGGTCCAGTCGACGTTGGACAAGCCAAGCAAGGCCAGCAAAGGAATAGCACTGCTGTGCAGCGTGCTGGACGGCTTAATAAATTTCGGCGGCGCGCGCAACAACCACACGAGAACGCCTGCGCCCAGGAACAGCCACAGTTCCTCGGATTGGGTGATGATCGTCACCGCCGCCGCTACTGCAAAGATGGCCCATTGCAGTTTGTCTTTGCCGATGTTCTTGGTAGAGAGCTTCCAGGTGCTGATAGCAATGATCCCAATGACAGCGGAACTCACGCCATAAAACACGGCCTGCATCCAACCCAGACCGCCGAAATGCGTATAGGCCCAACCCAGTCCGATCACCATCAGAAACGAGGGCAGCACAAAAGCGAGGCCCACCAGGGTGGCCCCTAGGAAGCTGTAGTGAACAAAGCCCAGGTAGATGGCCAACTGCGCGGCTAACGGTCCTGGCGCGAGCTGCGCCAAGGCCAGCCCTTCCTTGTAGTCTGCCTCGGTGAACCATTGGCGCCGTTCCACCAAGTCGCGATCCATGTAGCCGGCCAGGGCTACGGGTCCGCCGAAGCCCAGTGCTCCGAGCCGTAAGAAATAAGCAATCAATTGCCACAGCGTATAGCTGCGAGGCGCCGCACTGCTGATGGCTGCAGCTGAAGTGGTCTCGTTCATGAAGATTCGTTCCTAAAAAAGTGATCTGAGTTAAAGAAGTGATCTGAGGTGGGTCGTCACGTTTTGCGACTACTGGAGAAATGGGCATGGAGCGAATCCAGCACGCCGCCGATGTCGACCAGCAGCGCGTCGTCGTCCGGCCAGCGCTTGCGTGCGCCGGCCAGCACGGCCTCGAAGCCGCTGGCCTCGGGTGTGGTCGCGCCACCCACGTCGAGCGCATGCACCATGGCTCCCAGGCGCGAGAGACCCCGATCGTCCTCCAGGCCGAAGCTCGCCAGCAGTACCTCGAACGTCACCCGCTCGCCCACGTGCGAGAAAGTCGCGCCGTCGAAATCGAAACCCAGCGCATCGGACGGGCAGTCTGCTGCGGTGTTCAGCCACAGGAAGCGCGCGTGAGGGTCGATAAAACGCTGGATCAGCCAGGCACTCGCCACGCGGTCCACCCAGAGATGGCGGCGTGTGGCCCAGACTCGCCCCTGGTACTGCATGCGATCACGCCGAGCAATGTTGCCCGCTGTTGGCTGCGGCTCACCGGGTGACTGCATGGCTTCGAGGGCGTTGGCGAAATCGCGCCACTGGGCGTCGGCGCGGATCGACGTCTCACCGGGAAAGAAGTCGATTTTGCGGATGACCTCATAGGCACGCGCATGCTTGCGCTGTGTACGCTGGAGTTCGGCTGCGCTCAGGGCGGAGAGCGTCTGGCGTGCTTGCGCCAGTTCCTCTAGCCAGGGGGTGTAATCGGCCGCCCGGTCGAACAACGCCTGAAAGGTGGCCTGTTCGGTCATGTTCCGGGCTTGCACCTGCAGCAGCCAGGCTTGCCCGCCTTCCTGCAGCGCCTCGTCGGCCAATACCTGCAGTTGCGCAGCCTGTTCGGCTTGGGCGGGCAGTAGATAGGCGCCGTCGCGCAAGGCGGCACAGCCGAGCGTCTTGACCGCGCGCCAAATCCGCATGCGTGCCGTGGCGCTCGCGGAGGGGAGGCTGACGATGAGGGTCAGCCAAGAGTCGGAGGTGAGAGTCATGGCAACAGCTTAAATCCATGTCACGGTCGTTGCAATGATGTAGCGATCTCTACAAAATAACTGCTACTGGGTTCAGAAGATTTGCACCCCGCGCTGGGGCGTGTCGGCGCGCGGCGCCGTCAGGCTCTCGGGCGTTGCCCCGTGCTTCGTGCCGAATCACGGCCATGCGGCGTCGATCCTTCACGCAACTGCGGCCCTGATCGCAGATCCGGGCCTGCGCGCTGCGCTTGCTAATACCGGCTGTGCCTGGGTGGCGCGGTGTGGCGGCTTGTTGCTTCTCCATCGTGCCACGGCGTTCTCGCCGTGCAAGGGCGGCGCGTGCTCGCACTCTTGCGGCCTGCGGCCGTCGTTGACCCTTGACTGCTTGCGCTGCGCAGTGCCCCGAAAGGGTCGGGCAATTCCGCCCGGCAACCTTTCAGGAGCTCACCATGAACAACGCACTCATCACTGACGAGCAGCGCATCGTGCTGCTGTCGGAATCCAGCCTGCGCTCTGACGACTCGGCGTGATGCCTTCGCGCCCCTAACGGGGCGTTGCGCGCTTTGCTTGTCTCCAGGGGAAAGCCCTGCGGGCTATCCCCGCCGCGCGAGCTTGGCGCCCCTCAAAGGCCGCCGAGCCGGCTTCCCGATGCCTGGAGCATGAGCTTGTGCATCGAGCCTTGAAGTCCGGGCGTCCCCGGCCAGGAAACATGGCCGGTCGCGCTGTCGTGCTGCGCATCGAACCCCCTGCGGGGTTTCGCCCCTGACGGGCTTCCATCGTCCCCTCCCTCCGGTCGGCTGACGCCTCCGGCCCGGCTTCCAGCTTCGGGCCTGCGCGCTTCGCTTGCCGTGCGGTCGGCGTGTTGAGGGGCCGTTGCCTTGTCCAGCCGTCTTCCCTGACTCATCACCTTGTCCGCGACTGTAGCCCGCGGCCGTGTGCCGTCAAGGCGCGCAGGGCCGTGTCCTCGGCTGCGCCTGCGGGCCGCACCAACCCTGCGCTTGTCTCCTTGACGGCCCCCGTCCGCGCGCTCCTGACCGTCGCGGGCGATGAACTCAGGAAAGACGGTGGCAACAGGGCCAACCGGGTTCCTCGTGCCGACTGCACCGAACAGCCGAAAGGCTGGGCTCCGAATCTAGGAATCCGGTGTTTCTTCAACAGCCAAGTCAGGAGAAAGACATGCTCGCATCCCGTTTCGCAAACCATTCCCCCGCACTGCGTTCCGACTATCCCCTGTCGGATGACCAAATCCGGCGCGTGGCCCCGTCCATCTTCGCGGACTCCCCGCATGAGAGCCGTTCGGAGCGATACAGCTACATCCCCACGGCTACGGTTTTGACTGAGCTTCGCAAAGAAGGCTTCCAGCCCTTCATGGTGACGCAGACCCGCGTACGCCGCGAAGACCGACGCGACTTCACCAAGCACATGATCCGCCTGCGCCACGCCAGCCAGATCAACGGCGCCGAGGCCAACGAAATCATCGGGGTCTCCTCGTTTTCAGTGCAATAAGTGACGGTACGCAAAGCTAGCACTGGCGCGGGGGTGGTCTGGGTAGACCGTTGATTTCATTGACTTTCCTGTTCGCTTTGTAAACGGGTATGGTGGCCTCCCACTTTTGAGGTTCACGATGCAGGGTTGGCACACAACGTTTTTGGGGATGCGTGGGCTCCCCCGCGATATCAGCGACTTCGAGATGAAGGCATTTTTCACCTTCGATGGTGCCGAGCGCGACGCAATCAATGCACGCCGAGGTGATTCCCACAAGCTTGGTCTGGCGCTCCATATTGGTTTCCTGCGCATGAGTGGGCGTTTGCTCGGTGCCTTTCGGGTAATTCCAGTAGCCTTGTGGCGCCACCTTGGCAACGAGCTTGGCATTGCAGCACCAGAAGTCGCCTCGCTGAGAGCCATGTATGAACGCGGGCGCACGCTATTCGATCACCAACAAGTAGCCTGCACGGTCCTTGGATTCCAGTGGATGAGCGAGCACCAGCGCCGCTCACTGGTACGTGAACTGCGCGACGAAGTGGCGCGCTGCGCCGACCGCGATCAGCTACTCGTGCGGGCGCGTCAATGGCTGTACAAGAACAAGCTGGTGATCGTGCACGAGCGGGCAATTCGGACACTGATTGCGGCGGCACTTGCCCAGCTTGAAGTTGAAACAGGCACCGCCATCGCCGCCAGCGTTGATCCAGCAACACTTGATCGCTGGCGAGCCTCAGTTTCAGAGCTGCGCCCAGATGGACAAACCCAGCAGAGTTGGCTATGGGCTGCACCGGCGAAACACTCAACCCGCCAAATCAGCGAGGTACTGGAGCGCATCGACCTGCTTTACACGCTGGACGTTCATAAGCACCTGGCAGACATCCCCGATCTCATCTTGCGCCGCTACGCGCGCCGACTTGTCTCCAGGCCGCCCTCAGCCGGAGCCAAGATCAAAGAGCCAGCGCGCACCGTGGAGGTCGCATGCTTTCTTCGGTATTGCCTGTTCACCACCACAGACCAGTTGATCCTTATGGTGCAGCGCCGGATCGCCGATCTGTGGCGTCAGGCTGCCGCCGATGTCCCCGCTACCGTCAATTGGGCCGCAATGTACAAAACGCTGCTCGGCGAACTTGTTGCCTTGAGCGCGCAAGGTGCGGTGCCAGATGCTGAGTTGCGTGCCCGTCTTGAAGCCTTGATCACCGAAACCCAGAAACGCAAACCACCGAGCAGGGCCTCCCTGGTCCGCGAGGGATTGATTGATGGAATTCGCCCCGTGCGGTCGTTGCTCGTCGCCATTGCAAAGCTGCCCTGGCAGGCCACCGGCGAGCATCCTGCCATCGAGTACCTTGCCAAGCTGCAAGCTTTATATCTCAAAGGATCCAGAAAGCTGCCAGTTGAAGTGGTGGCACCAAGTCTGGGAATGATCTGGCAGGTTTCGATCTCCAGCCCAGACCGGGAACGGGCGTTTCAGGCGTTGGAGGTGGCCACCCTGTTTGCCCTGCGCCGCGCGGTGCGCAATGGCTCGGTCTGGATTGAGCACAGCCTGAGCTTTCGGGGTCGTGCGCGCTTGTTCTTCACGGACGAGCGTTGGCAGGCAGAGTCCAAGAAACACTATGCCCGTCTATCGTTACCCAGCAAGGCTGCCACTTTCTTGAAGCCTTTGCTGGCCAGAGTAACTGCCGGTGTCGATGCGGTGGCCGCTGCAGCCCGCAGTGGCGTACTGCGCGTGGATGATGAACTCCATTTGTCGCCATTGCCCGCAGAGGACGAAGACCCAGAAGTGACCAAGCTGCGCGCGGCTTTGGATCACCGCATCGGTGAGGTTCAATTGCCGGAAGTGATTCTGGCCGTTGACGCCCAGGTGCGCTTTAGCTGGATCATGCTCGGACGTGAGCCGCGCTCTACCGACGAGCTGCTGATGGTCTATGCCGGCATCATGGCCCACGGCACCAGTCTGACTGCGGTCGAATGCGCGCGCATGATTCCGCAATTGTCTGCCACCAGCATTCGCCAGGCCATGCGCTGGGCGCGGGACGAACGGCGTCTGAGCCAGGCCTGCCAGGCTGTGCTGGAATTCATGCAGCGACACCCGATTGCCGCCACCTGGGGGCGGTCCGATTTGGCATCTTCTGACATGATGAGCATGGAGACCACCAAACGGGTGTGGCAAGCCCGGCTTGATCCTCGGCGCAACACACCTTCCATTGGAATCTACTCCCATGTAAAAGACCGGTGGGGCATCTTCCATGCGCAGCCCTTTGTGCTCAATGAGCGCCAGGCGGGCGTGGCCATTGAAGGTGTCATCCGCCAAGAAAAGCTGGAGACCAGCCAGCTTGCTGTGGATACCCATGGCTACACCGACTTTGCCATGTCACATGCCCGTTTGCTTGGTTTTGATCTTTGCCCGCGGTTGAAGGAACTCAAACAGCGCCACCTCTTTGTGCCACGCGGCACCAAAGTGCCCGCAGAAATCGCTGCGGTGTGCGAAGCCAATGTCGACGTCGCTTTGATCGAAAAGCATTGGGATAGTCTGGTGCACCTGGCAGCCTCGGTCATGAGCGGACATGCCAGTGCGGTGGCAGCTCTTGCGCGGTTCGGTTCTGCCGCCCAGGGCGATCCAATCTATGAGGCTGGCGTGCAATTGGGGCGGTTGCTGCGTACGGCGTTTTTGGCTGACTACTTTGTCAAGGACGCTTTCAGGAACGAGTTGCGCCGGGTGCTCAATCGGGGCGAGGCTGTTAACGCCCTCAAGCGCGCCATTTATACCGGCCGGATCAGCCCGGCGCAGGCCAAACGTGTCGATGAAATGCAGGCTGTGGCCGATGCGTTGAGCCTGATGGCCAACATCGTGATGGCGTGGAATACCTCACAGATGCAGGCGGTCCTGGATCGCTGGTCGAACCGCCGCCAGGTCATTCCACCGGAACTGATCGGGAAGATTGCGCCCACCAGGCTGGAGAGCATCAACTTGCGGGGTGTGTTTCGCTTCCCGGTTGACCGCTATGCTGACCAAATCCTGCCTTCGCGGCCAAATGCATCGATAACTGGCACCAATGGATGAAACCGACCACGGTTTGACGCCACGAATCGCAGATTTGAAAGTGAACAGGAAAGTCAATGAAATCAACGATCTACCAACACCACCTCCGCGCCAGTGCTAGCTTTTCGTACCGTCACTTATTGCACTGAAAACGAGGAGACCCCGACTGCAGGCCCACATCAAGCTCGAACGCGAGGCACGCGAGAGCGGCGACAAACGCGCC
Source organism: Delftia sp. 11MD (assembly GCF_050907895.1). NCBI lineage: Bacteria > Pseudomonadati > Pseudomonadota > Betaproteobacteria > Burkholderiales > Comamonadaceae > Delftia > Delftia sp. 11MD. The sequence continues at coordinate 6,246,525 of NZ_CP194333.1, forward strand.
ACCGTGCGCCTGTCGGGTGAATTCCACGTTCTGTTGGCCGAGCTGGCAGGCAACTCCGCGCTGCTGCGCAGCATGCGCGAACTCTCCACTCTGACCTGCCTGACGATCTCGCTCTACGAATCGGCCGTCAACACCTGCTGTCTGGTGGACGAACACGAAGCCGTGGTCACCGCCATCGCCGCAGGCAAAAGCGAAGACGCCGAGCAGATCATGCTCAATCACCTCAACCACATCCAGGGCAGCCTGCGCCTGGAGGCCGACTCGGACGAAGCCGATCTGGAACAGATTCTGGGTGACATGCTGTAAGCCCGATGACGTTGGTCGGTTGACACGAAGGAAGTCGGCACTGCCCCCTCGCCAATCGACTATGCTTGATCCGCTTTCTGTTTTTCTCGAAAGGAAGAAGCATGGGATTCGGTCGACATAAAGTTGCCAATGCGCAGGACGAGCTCGAAAAGTCGGTGAGCAACCTGCGTGAGCTGCTGGCCAACGCCGATTTGGACAATATTCCTGAGGTGCGCCAGCTTCGCAAGCGGCTGGACGAGGGTCTCAGCGAAGTTCAGGACTCGGCCATTGATGTGGTCCACGAAGCCAAGCGTCATGCGCGTCACGCCGCGCGCGCCACCAACGAGTATGTCCACGACGAACCTTGGCAGATCGTCGGTGGTGCCTTGGCTGCGGGTGTGGTTCTGGGATTCTTGCTCGGCCGTCGTTGAGCCGTCAGCAAAGAAGTCGCGCCCTCTTCGGAGGGCGTTTTTGCGTGCGATGAAGCCCGTTGCCCATGCGATTTTCCGCCTGTCAGAATCCCGGGCATCTGATTGTTAATTGATGCCCATTGATTGTTAATTTACGACTCTGGGATGGCATCATCCGCGGCATGTACGAGTCGAAGGAATCACTGTGCCCAGTCTGCTGGCAGCCCTCCAAACTGTTCATCCTGGGAAATGGCCGCTGGCACCATCATCAAGAGTGCGCTTGCATTGAAGTGCGAATCCACTTCCGGCTGCTGACTGCCGCAAGCCGTCTGGATCGCGACGAGTTTCCATTGGGCTTGCGAGAGCAGATTGCCGAAGATGCCCGCAATGCGCCATCCCACAAGTATGTGACGCTTGCCTTGAACGTCGGTGCGATCAGAAGCAGCGGGCGACGCTGGGACCTGCGACTGAGACGCCGCATGCGCGGTGACCCACCCCGCCCGTAGCGGGTGTGCTGGGTCCGCGCGGCCACCGCTTTGCGTTGAATCGGCGCTTCACGTCTTGACTCGATCACAACAGCCATTGCCAGCAGAGCCGATATTCAGTGTGTGCGGCGATTGAAACAATGGATGCGCATCCACCCAAACGACTTCTCGACGATCTGCGGTACACCGCTTCGCAGGTCCTAGGAATTCACATCGATGATATTCAACGACTCTCCCAGGGAGCGGTAGAGCTCGTATTGTTTCTGAACGAAATCGCGCGTGGCTTCCGGTGAAGTCACGTTGGGAAGCGATCCTGTCTGCTGTGTCATGGAACGCCAGTTCGCGTCTTCCGCGATGGCTTTCATTGCCGCCACCAACCGGGCTCTTACATTGGCAGGAAGATTCGGTGGGCCGTACACCGCACTCCAGCCGACGATGGGCTCCATCTCGGCGAACCCCAACTCCTTGGCGGTCGGGACGTCCGGAAACTCCTTCAGGCGTTCTGCCGTAGTCACCATCAGCGCCCGCAATGAGCCAGCTTTCACATGTGCAATGAAGGAGCCCAGACTTCCGCAAGAGAACTGCGTCTGTCCCGCGAGCAGGGATGACACGGCCTCTCCCGTTCCCTTGTAGGGAATCTGTGTCGGAACCTGATCCGTCAGTTGCAACAGCCGGAACAACTGTCGCGGCCCCATGTCATTGGTCGTCAACACCCCTGCCGTGCCGAAATTGAGATTCTTGCCTTGCTTTTTCATGGCCTCCGTCAGATCGGCGAAGGTCTTGTAGGGAGAGTTGCTGCTCACCACACATCCATAGGGATTGAGTTCCAAGGTGCCGATGAACGTGAAGTCGTTCCACTTGTATTTGGTGGAGGTCGGCATGATGGCTGGCATGATCGCCTGCGATCCGGTGCGCGCCAGCAAAAGGGTGTAGCCATCCGGTTTCGCGCTCACGACCTGGGTGGAGCCGATCACGCCGCTGGCCCCCGTCTTGTTGACCACCACCACCGCTTGCCCCAACGCCCTGGTGGCTGCGGCGGCAAAGGCCCGCGCAGCATAGTCTGCATCACCTCCTGCGCTGAATGGTGCGATCAGTGTGATCGTTCGGTTGGGATAAGCCTCCTCGGCACTTGTGGGCTGGGACATCAACCCCAAAGCCAGACCGATGCCCAAGGAGCCATTCACAACTCCCAGAATACTTTTTTGACGCAGCATTTCTTGTCTCCTGTATTTGTTCAAACCATGGGGATGGACGCACTTGCCTCACGTCCATTCAAGATCAGACTCACTCCTCGCTGAGCACCAACACACAATCCACGGCCGTCGGGCCGCCCACACCAACGCGCACGGGATTCAAGTCCAGCTCGGCCAGGCGAGGTACTCCGGCGGCCAGGTGAGATACATCCGAGAGCAAGCGGGCTATGGCGTTGCGATCCACCGGGCTCTGCCCACGCACACCGTCCAGCAGTGCACCGAGTCGCAAATCCTCGAGCATGGACAGCCCCTCCTGCACTTCAAACGGTGCCTTGCGGAAGGAAACATCCTTGAGAACTTCCACCAGCACGCCACCGAATCCCACCATCACCATGGCTCCAAAGGCGGGATCGCGATGAACGCCGATTACCAGTTCGATGTGCCCATCAACCATGGGCTGGATCAGCACACCGGACACCCGTGCTTGCGGCGCATGATGAGAAATGTTGCTCAGCAGCTGCTTGACGCCGTCGCGTACCGCGCGCTCATCACCAAGCTTCAGCAGCACGCCACCCACTTCGGTTTTGTGAGAAATGTCGGGTGACTCGATCTTGATGGCCACGGAGCCAGCGAATCGAGACCACGCGGCAACCGCTTCTTCCTCATCCCTTGCAAGCAGCACAGGGGCCATGGGGATGCCAGCAGACTGCAACCAGTGCGTGGCCTCCAGACACGGAACCATGCCTGCCTTCCATTCCGTGGTCACAGTGGGTGGATTGCGCAATGGCGCGCGCTCCGTCAACGCATGCTTCCTGAGTGCGCTGTGGTGCCGGGCCAATGCGGCTGCAGCCTCCACAGCCCGCTCACCGGCGCCAAAAACCACCAGCCCCATCTCTCGCAAACGACGCTGCGCGTCCTGCGGCGCAGCCACCCAGCAGACAAAGAAGGGCTTGCTCGTGCGTGCTTGAATTTCCTTGAAGATGCCGACCAGTTTGTCGACATGCGCGGTCATCAGTTGCAGCCACACGATCCCCACATCCACCTGCGGGTCGTCAAGCAAGGCCACGACAGATTCCAGCAGCAACTCGGGCCGCGCGACGAACTGGCCGGTCACGTCCACCGGATTGGTGGCCGACCCGAAAGCAGGCATGACCTTGGCAAGGCGTTCCTGAGTCGCGTGGCCCAGAGCAGGGATCGTCAAGCCAACCTCTTCCGCGCGATCCGCCATCATCACGCCCGCACCGCCTGATTGCGTGGCGACGCCCAGACCATGACCGGAACACGCACGCGGCTGGGCCAGCGCCTCCATCATGTCCAGCATCTGTTCCTCGTTGCGGGCTCTGAGCACGCCGAACTGGCGAATCACAGCATCAAAGACGGTGTCCTCCACCGCCAAGGCACCCGTATGGGAGGCCGCAGCACGCGCACCCGATCCCAGTCGGCCCACCTTGGTAAGGATCAACGGCTTGCCCAGCTCCAGACAACGACGCGCCAGACGCACCAATCCTTCTCCGTCCGAGACGCCTTCCAGATACCCGGCGGCAACGCGCACGCGCGGATCCTCGATGACCGCCAGCATCAGATCCGAAAAGTTCAGATCCGCTTCATTGCCGGTGTTGATGAAGTAGCCAAGCCCCAACCCACGCTGACGCACCAGCGCGGCAATCGCCGTGCCGAAGGCTCCCGACTGAGTGACGAACGCAATGGGACCGCCTCCTGTCTCGCCATCTGCATATTGGCTGAAGGTCGCATACACATTGGAGAACGCGTTGATGAACCCCAGACAGTTGGGGCCGCACAGGATCACACCGGACTCCTGTCCAGCTTGGGCCAGCAGCCGCTCCTGAGCCTTGCCCTGCTCTCCCATTTCGCCGAATCCCGAACTGAAGATGACGGCAGCTGCAACCGATCTGCGACCCAGCGCCCTGACGGTCTCGATGACCTCGCTCGCAGGCACGGCGATGATTGCCATGTCGATGCCTTCGGGCAGGTCGTCGACGCGCGCAAAGCATGGGATCCCCTGGATTTCCTCATACTTCTGATTCACCGGATAGATCTTCCCGGTGTATCCCTTCTCAATGAGATGCTTGAGCGGCCGACCATTGACCTTCGAGAAATCCGCCGACGCACCCACGATGGCAATCGACCGAGGATCGATCAATCGCTGAATGGCTTGTCGGCGTGTCGTTTCCTGGACTGACATTGAACCCCTCCTTGCGCCCACATCTGCTGTGGACTGCTGCACAACAAAACAAAAATGACCAAGTATTCGCTTGCTTCAACCGCTTTCAGTTGAAGGCCTGAATTCCGGTCTGGGCACGGCCCAGCACCAGCGCATGGATGTCGTGCGTACCTTCCAAGGTGTTGACGGTCTCCAGATTCATCAGATGGCGAATCACATGAAACTCATCCGAAATTCCGTTGCCACCATGGATGTCGCGTGCCATGCGCGCTATGTCGAGCGCCTTGCCGGCGCAGTTGCGCTTCATGAGCGACACCATTTCCGGACTGGCGCGACCAGCGTCGCGCAGCCGACTCAGCCGCAGACAGGCATGCAGGCCGAGCGTGATTTCCGTCTGCATGTCCGCCAGCTTCTTCTGCACGAGCTGATTGGCGGCCAGCGGACGGCCGAACTGCTTGCGATCGATCGCATACTGACGCGAGGCATGCCAGCAGAACTCCGCAGCCCCCATGGCCCCCCAGCAAATGCCGAAGCGGGCGTTGTTCAGACAGGCAAACGGTGCCGCCAGCCCGCGTGCGTTGGGCAGCCGTTGCTCATCTCGAACAAACACATCGTCCATGATGATCTGCCCAGTCGGCGAAGCACGCACCGAGAACTTGCCTTCGATCTTGGTCGTGCTCAGCCCCGCCATGCCGCGTTCCAGAATGAAGCCACGGATCTGGCCCTCTTCATCCTTGGCCCAAACCACCATCAGGTCCGCGATCGGTGCATGCGTGATCCAGGTCTTGGTGCCGGAGATTCGCCAACCGCCCTCCACTTTTTTCGCTCTCGTTCCCATGGAACCGGGATCGGAGCCGTGGTCCGGCTCCGTCAATCCGAAACAGCCCAGCAGATCGGCACGCGCCATGGCTGGCAGATATTTCTCCCGCTGTTCCTGGCTGCCAAACAGATAAATGGGCATCATGGACAGCGTGCTCTGAACCCCCAACGCCGAGCGAAATGCCGTGTCCACCCGTTCAAGCTCGCGAGCAATCAATCCATAGCTCACGTAATTGATGCCAGCGCAGCCAAACCCTTCGATGGTTGCGCCGAGAAAGCCCAGCTCGGCCAACTCCTTCATCACCGAGATGTCGAACTCTTCATGGCGATTGGCCTGAAGGATCCTCGGCATCAGACGCTTTTGGGCGAACGCTCTGGCGCTGTCGCGCACCATCCGCTCCTCGTCTGTCAGCAGTTCGTCAAGACATAGCGCGTCCTCCCAATCAAAGGAAACGTCGCGCATGGCTGCTCGGTCGAGCAGGTGGGAGTCAGGTACAACTTCAGTCATGGTGTGGGCGGAATTTCGGAATTCCGGCTTCTTCGCTGATGGACTCGCAATGGACGGCAACCCGCATGTCCACGCGAACAGTTTCGGGATCGACATCGGTGAGCTGCCCATACATTCGGGCCCCATCGTCGAGATCGATCAGGCACATCACCAACGGCATCTCGTCCTGCCATCCCGCCAGATTCATGGCGATGGAACGCGATACCGTGAATGAATACACCACGCCGAACGGCTTGGCTGGTGCCCACTCCAGATCCCGACATCCGCACTCGATGCACCAAGGCTTGGGCTGGAAATTGAACGTGCCGCAAGCTTGGCACTTCTGCATCACGAAGCGACCTTCCTTGGCTGCTGACCAGAAGGGCCGCGTCTGATCCGTGATGACGGGCAACGGCTTGTTTTCTTTAGATACGATCATGTCATTCGCCTCCTTTATCCCTCGTTGCCAAGAACGATGGCAATGCAGCTGCGTCCTGGCCGACCATAAGGAATTCCGCCAAAGCCGCAGACTGCGCCAATGCGAGCTTTCTTCACCTGCCGTTGATCGGCCTCGCCACGCAGTTGGGTCACCGCTTCGACCAGTGGCATGAAGCCGCCGATCGCTCCGCCCGGTTGTCCGCCCGACAATTGGCCGCCGTCGGTCGACAATGGAAAGTCGCCATCGAAACGAAAATTGCGCTCCTCCACAAACTTGGCGCCTTGCCCCTTTTTGCAGAAGCCCCAGTCCTCCATCGTCATCATGGAAATGAACGGGTAGTCGTCGTAAGGCTGGAAGAAGTCGATGTCGTCGTGCTTGACTCCAGCCATCTGCATCGCTGCAGGCGCAGAACTGGCGAACCCTGTCGTCGTGATGTCCGGCAGCGTTCGCTTGCCGTGGTAGTAGTTGTTGGCCTCACCGAAGCCCTTGAGCCACACGGGTCGGTCAGTCAACTTGCGTGCGGTCTCTCCCGAAGTGACGATATAGGCCAGACCACCGTTGACGATGGGCACGCAGTCGAGCAAGCGAATGGGATCGGACAACATGCGCGAAGCCATGTAGTCATCCAATGACATGGGCTGACGATAGATCGCACCAGGATGCAAAGTCGCGTGATACCGGTTGCTGGTGGCGATCTTTCCCAATGTTTCGAATTGGAGACCAGGGAACTGGTGCATGTAACGCTGCAGCACCAAGGCGAACTGCGCCGTGGCCCCCATCACCCCGAACGGCCCTTGAAAGTCCCAATAGGTCCCGCGAGTGCGCTCCGGCGAGAGCGGCAGACCGGGTGCCGCTGAAGGAATGCTCAGCGGCGTGTCGGCACCCACCACGAGTACACGATCGACAACCCCGGCACGAATCATGGCGGCGGCACGAATCAGCATTGCCGTGGCCGATGCGCCGCCCTGATCTGCGCGCAGCAGGATTTGAGGACTGATGCCCAGCGTCTCCGCCGTCGCCGCTGACCAATTCACCGTATGCGCGGCTTCGGCATGGGCCACACCAAGGCCTTGCCCATTGAAATCATCCTTGCCCATGCCGGCGCTTTTCAACGCGAGGTCCGCAGCCCAGGCGATGTATTCGTCGACCGTGTAGATTCTCTCGCCCGGTTTGGCTCGGCTGTAGGGAGTTCTCCCAATCCCGACAATCGCGACATCGTTCTTGTTCATTGTGTCTCCGTGGTTAAAGCAATGATTCACTGACCCGTGAAAACCGGTGCACGCCGTTCGGCGAATGCCCGCATGCCCTCTTTCTGGTCATGTGTGTCGAACAGGGATTCGAAGGCCCGCCGCTCAAGCAGCAGTCCCGCACTCAAGGAAGAGTCGGCTCCGGCAAGTGCCACCTGCTTGATCAAACGCACGGCCACAGGCGGTCGGGAGGCGATCAGTGCGGCCAGTTCGACGGCCCGTTGATCCAGCAGCTCGTCGTCGACGACCTCGCTGACCAGACCACATTGCAGGGCTTCCTCTGCATTGATGGGGGCACCCGTGAGCATCAGATGCATGGCGCGCCAATAGCCGAGCGCACGAACCAGACGTTGTGTTGCGCCACCGCCGGGCATGATTCCGACGTTGACTTCGGGCTGACCAAAGCGCGCGCTGCGTGCTGCAACGATGATGTCGGCATGTTGTGCAAGCTCGCATCCGCCACCGAAGGCCGGACCTGCCACAGCGGCAATCAATGGTTTGGACAGCTCGGCAATCACCTTCCAGGTTTTGAGAACCGGCAGTTGCGACACGGCATGCGTGCCCAGCTCTGCAACCTCTTTGAGATCTGCCCCTGCGGCAAAGCACTGGCTGTTGCCCCTGACGATGACACAGCGCACGTCGTCGTCAGCCTCCAACGACTTGAACGTCGCATCCAATGCCCGCCGCAAGGGTGTATTCAACGCATTGCGCGCCGCCGGACGATTCAGCGTCACTCTGGCCACTCCCTCGGCCGGATGATCCAAAAGCGCCAGTTCCTGTTCAGCCTCCAACTCGTTCATGTTGCTGTCTCCTGATGGGTTATGGACTGATTATTGGAAGGCGCTATGTATTTAGCAAATTTAGATACAGAATGGGGAGTATTCCAATTCGAAATATACTTCCCAATGAACTTGCGAACGCTGGATTTGAATTTGCTGAGAGTCTTTGATGCGGTCTTCACCGAACGCAGCATGTCGAAAGCTGCGGATCGACTGCATCTTTCGCAACCGACCGTCAGCAACGCCATGGCACGGCTACGGGAAAAATTGGGGGACCCGCTCTTCGAGCGCAGCTCCTCGGGCATGACGCCAACCTCCCGCGCAAAATTGCTCGCGGAGCCTGTGCGCCAAGCGTTGGCATTGATCGAAAGAGGACTGGAAGGTGAAAGCGACTTCGACTATGCGCATGCCGATCGCGAGTTCGTCGTTGCAGTCGAGGACTATGGGGAAAGCGTGATCCTGCCCAGCTTCATCGACTGGCTGAGTCAAGTCGCCCCGGGATTGCGTGTCCGCATCTCGCCTTCTGTCGGAACGCAAATCCTGTCTGATCTGCGTGAAGGCAGGGTCGATCTGGCGCTCGACTACTTCCCTTCACAGGACCCATCGGTGCATCAAGTCTGTGTGCTGACCGATACCCTGCTCGCCATCACTAGACGACACCATCCGCAGATGACGGAGCGCCTGACGTTGGAGACCTACCTGGACCTTCATCATGTGGTTCGTGCCCACGATGGGAAATCACGCCCGATGATCGACCTGGCACTGGCCAAACGGGGACTGAGCCGAAGAATCAGCGCCACCGTCCCGCATTTTCTGTCCATGCCGCTCATGGTGCAGACCAGCCAACTGATCGCGACACTCCCCCGCCGCATGGCCTTGCTGTATGCCGACAACTTTCCACTGCAGACCCACACCGTGCCGCTGCGTGTCCCCACCTTCCCGGTCTATCTCCTGTGGCATTCACATGCAGACCATGACGCCGGGCTGAACTGGTTTCGGCAGCATCTCATTGAGTTGTGCAGACGGCTTTGAACGGCTGACTGCCGACAGAACGTTCAGCCCAGCGTCCACATGGAGCCGCCATTCCTCGTCCGACAAATTACAGCTTCCACCGCTGAAGATCAGGCGTCTCTTTTCCAGAGGCGCGCAGTGTCGGTGCCAACGCTGAAGCAACGGACAGCAACTGTCTATCAGCCAAAGGCGAGGCCATCAGTTGAACGCCAACCGGCATGCCGTTGTCGTCGAACCCTGCGGGCAAGGCAATGGCGGGTGCTCCCAGGAAATTACCGGCACGGCAAAAGTGACCGATGCTGGCATGGGCGCGATCTTCGGAATCCAGTGGCAGAGCACCGTGACCGGTGGCAGGCATCAGCAGGACGCCGCCCTCACCGATGGCTTCCGCAAAGCGTTCGATGGCTGGCTTGCGGCGCGCAATCGCCTGTTCATATCGGGCACGCGTGGTGTTGCCGCCAGCCAGGATACGCTGTCGCACGACCTCCCAGATGGGCTGGGTGGCATCGCGGGCCAATTCGCCATAGAGCTGAAAGCCCTCGTAGCCCAGGATGAGTGAATTCTCTTCGGACAGGTCGCCGATATTCAACTGTTCCGAAGGGGTCCAGAACTTCAAAGTCCACCCTGCGTTCGTGAGGCGTTGAAGAGCCTCGTCCCAGACACGTTGTGCGCCATCCGACAGCGAACAGGGAAAGCTTTGCGGGTCCAGCACGTGCAATGCAGGCAACGTACCGCCGGTGATGGCTGGCAGCGCTTGGCGCAGGCCTTCGCTGATGTCGGGAGCGATTTGTTGGGTCAGCGGATCGGCACTGTCGGACCCCGTCAAAATGGCGACAAGTGCGTGCGCATCGGCAACACTGCGCGCGATGGGGCCGAGCACGTCCAACGTCGGAGCCAGTGGCACCACGCCCGCACCGCTGATGATTCCGCTGGAGGGTTTGAAGCCCACGAGATGATTGAGTGTTGCAGGTGCGCGCACGGAACCACCCGTATCGCCACCCAAGGCCATCGGAGCCAGCCCTGCCGAAACGGCAATGCCGCAACCCGAGGACGAGCCGCCAGGAGCGCGATGGGTGTCGGCATCCCACGGATTCCATGGCGTGCCGCGCGTGGGATTTTGCCCCGCCAGACCGAATGCAAACTCGGTCATGTGCGTCTTGCCGAGAATGACCATCCCCGCATCGCACATGCGTTGCACAGCGGCCGATGTCTCAGCGCTCATGCTGGCGAGACGGCTGAGCGAACCAGCAGACGCGATGGTTCCCGCCACTTCAATGCTGTCCTTGATCGCCACCGGAACGCCATGCAGCGCGCCGGCCGGACCGCCCCCCCCTGCAAGCAACGCAGCATCGGCAGCATCGGCTTGAGCCAAAGCCTGCTCGGCAAACACCTGCGTGAAGACATTGAGCTCGGGAGCTCGTGCAATGCGCTCCAGAAAATGCTCAGTCACCTTGCGAGAGCTGATTTCTCCGCTGACGATCAGATGGGCGATCTGCAGGGCATTCTGAAAATGGAGGGGAGTGGGCGTTTCTCGCATGGGTATCGCTGGAAAAAATGGAGCCCGCAGCCTCCAAAAAAAGCGCGGGCGAATCAAAGTCGAGTGAGCTCAGTTCAAAGGCTTGCCATTGGTCTCGGGCATGCGGATGAACGTGATCAGCGTGATGACCGCACCGACCAGAACGTAGTAGAAGAACCAACGCTCCTGACCAATGCTTTGCAGCCAGGTCAGCAGATAGGGAGTCGTTCCACCGAGCAGCGCCACCATCAGGTTGTACGGAGCGCCAATGCCGACCGCACGCACGCGGGTTGGAAACTGCTCGGACATGATGGCTGGAGCGATCGACGTGTACAACGCATACAGCACCAGACCGAACAGCTCCACCGCCAAAATGGACGCGAACGTCGGCTGCATGCTGGTGATCGCGGGATAGAAGAACAGCAGATAGCCCGCGGCGAACACGATCAACTGCGGCTTGCGGCCAAATCGGTCGGACAGCATGCCGAAGAACGGATGCACCAGCATGAAGACGATCATAGCGATGGTGTTGGCACCAAAGGCGACCTTGGAATCTGCATGCAGCGCACGAATCGCATACGTGGGCACATAGGCCACGAAAAGGTAGAACGCAAACGTCGTGAGAACCGAGAAGCCGATGATGCGCAGAGTCTCGCGCGGATACTCACGCAGCAAGGTGCGCAGTGGCTGCTTGACGGGTTGCTCCTTGAGCTGCTTGGCAGACGCCTCCGTCTCGGGAATGGACGTGCGCAGCCACATCCCCGCAATGCCACCCAGCGCACCCAACAGGAAAGGAATGCGCCAGCCGAATTCCCGCATTTGCTCGGGCGTCAGGTTGGTGGTCAGAACCCAGCCGATCGCCGAAGCAATCAGAATGCCGCCCGCCGAGCTGAAGAACGCAAAACTGGAGAAGAAGCCCCGGCGATGGTTGGGCGCCATCTCGGCCAGAAACGTCGATGCGGAAGCATACTCACCGCCCAGTGACAAGCCTTGAAGCAACCGCGCAATCACCAACAGAATCGGCGCAGCCAGGCCAATGCTCTCGTAGGTGGGCGTGAGGCCAATGATCAGCGATCCTCCTGCCATCAACAGGATGGAGGCGGACAGTGCCGCCTTGCGGCCCATTCGATCGGAAAAAATTCCCAAGGCCCAGCCCCCGACGGGACGCATGAAGAAACCGACTGCGAAAATGGCGAACGTTGCCAGCAGAGATGCTGTCTCATCCGTCTTGGGAAAGAACTGCCCGGAAAAGAACACCGCGAACGATGCGTAAATGGTCCAGTCGAACCATTCCACCGCATTGCCGATGCTGCCAGCTGCAATCTTGCGGGCATTGGATGGCTCGGCGTGCTTTGAAGGCTGCTTGGACATAGCCTGACTCATCGGATGCGCCCTTGTCTCTGATTGGTTGTTGAATTTTGCATTCTTAGTGCTCGAAAGTGTTGAAATTGGACATTCAATACTTAGTTTACATTATATATGGACATTGATGTGAGTGATACCGTCGAAATTGGACATCCAGAACTGGATCCAACCGATCTGGCCTGCCTGACCGCACTGCAGGTCAATCCACGCGGGACATGGCGTGATCTCAGCGCGGCATGCGATGTGCCGGAGCGCACTTTGTCGCGCCGCCTGCAGCGACTCATGGAAGGCGGATACGTCAAGGTCATCGGCGAGCTGGACCCCGTTTCCGAAGGGAACGGCCCCGTGCTGCATGCCTGGCTGCAGGTGGAAAACGGGCGCAATCAGCAAGTTGCCGAGCAGTTGGCAGGGCTCCCCCAAACACAGGTGGTATTGGCAACGACAGGCGCTGCCGATCTGTTCGCCGAGTTCAACATGCAGACTCAGGAACAGCTGTCGGACCTGGTCGTTCGGCTGCTGCCCCAAGTGCAGGGACTGCGGCAAATGGAGTCGCATGTCGTGATGCGCTCTTTCCGACGCGCAAGCAGCTGGCGCATTGACGGCTCGGTTCCGCCAGAGCCCGTCCTGCCCAGCAGCGCTCGCAGCGCACTCAATGCCGACGAGTCTCGACTGCTGGAAGCATTGACCCCGGACGGTCGCGCCAGCCTGAGCGCATTGGCCGAAGCTTGTGGTGTCAGCGAGCCCAAGGTGCAGAGAATGATCAGCGGCTTGGTCGAGCGCAATGTGCTGAACTTTCGCGTCGAACTGGAACCCTCACTGGTTGGCTATGGCGTTGAAGCCATTCTGTCGATACAGACCCGCCCGGGCCTGGCCGAACCCATCGCCAAGGAACTCGCACGGGACAAACACACACGATGCCTGTTTGGCACCAGCGGCAAGACCCAGCTGTTCTGGCACGTGCTGTGCCGCGACATCCATGACTTGTGGACGGTTTCGACGGAACGCATCGGCGCGCTCGAAGGTGTACTGTCCTGCGACGTCAGCACCGTCGTCAAAGCATACAAACGCGCGGGACGTTTGCGGCATGGGCTGATGGTGGGTTGATGGGATCAGGCTCGTCGGCGTGGACATCGCTCACATCCGACAGTAGCCGTCCAGAGTCAAAGACCGGCGTATGCGACCAGTCCACTGCACTCAGAGTGGCAAAGGTCTCGTGAGTGCACCCCCGCATTCATCCAACCCTACTTCGTGCGCGCAACCTTGCCGGCCCGAATCGCATACACCGGGTCCTCTCGATCCTTGCGTCCACGACGGAATTTCTCATGCCCGGGCTGTCTGCGGAGCACCTCGTCCACGCGGTCCCAATCGTCTGTCACCACCCGCTCGCTGATGCGCCATTCGGATGCACGTCGCTCAAATCGGTCGACAAAGCGCAGGGCTCTCGTGCGGTTGAAGTGCTGGCCGTTTTCGTCGTAAGCACGAAAGGCCAACATATAGGATTCTGCAAACGCGACATCGCCCTCCACCTCGATCAGCACGTTGCCCGCGAAGTGCATGGCTACCGCACTACCCGGCTTCACCAGATTGAATACATGCTCGGCGACCTCCGATCCGGTTGCGCACCAGGTGCCGTGATCGTCCTGCGCATCAGGGTGATAGCAACTTGCCATAAGCTCCTTGTCGGGGTCTCCTCGTTTTCAGTGCAATAAGTGACGGTACGCAAAGCTAGCACTGGCGCGGGGGTGGTCTGGGTAGACCGTTGATTTCATTGACTTTCCTGTTCGCTTTGTAAACGGGTATGGTGGCCTCCCACTTTTGAGGTTCACGATGCAGGGTTGGCACACAACGTTTTTGGGGATGCGTGGGCTCCCCCGCGATATCAGCGACTTCGAGATGAAGGCATTTTTCACCTTCGATGGTGCCGAGCGCGACGCAATCAATGCACGCCGAGGTGATTCCCACAAGCTTGGTCTGGCGCTCCATATTGGTTTCCTGCGCATGAGTGGGCGTTTGCTCGGTGCCTTTCGGGTAATTCCAGTAGCCTTGTGGCGCCACCTTGGCAACGAGCTTGGCATTGCAGCACCAGAAGTCGCCTCGCTGAGAGCCATGTATGAACGCGGGCGCACGCTATTCGATCACCAACAAGTAGCCTGCACGGTCCTTGGATTCCAGTGGATGAGCGAGCACCAGCGCCGCTCACTGGTACGTGAACTGCGCGACGAAGTGGCGCGCTGCGCCGACCGCGATCAGCTACTCGTGCGGGCGCGTCAATGGCTGTACAAGAACAAGCTGGTGATCGTGCACGAGCGGGCAATTCGGACACTGATTGCGGCGGCACTTGCCCAGCTTGAAGTTGAAACAGGCACCGCCATCGCCGCCAGCGTTGATCCAGCAACACTTGATCGCTGGCGAGCCTCAGTTTCAGAGCTGCGCCCAGATGGACAAACCCAGCAGAGTTGGCTATGGGCTGCACCGGCGAAACACTCAACCCGCCAAATCAGCGAGGTACTGGAGCGCATCGACCTGCTTTACACGCTGGACGTTCATAAGCACCTGGCAGACATCCCCGATCTCATCTTGCGCCGCTACGCGCGCCGACTTGTCTCCAGGCCGCCCTCAGCCGGAGCCAAGATCAAAGAGCCAGCGCGCACCGTGGAGGTCGCATGCTTTCTTCGGTATTGCCTGTTCACCACCACAGACCAGTTGATCCTTATGGTGCAGCGCCGGATCGCCGATCTGTGGCGTCAGGCTGCCGCCGATGTCCCCGCTACCGTCAATTGGGCCGCAATGTACAAAACGCTGCTCGGCGAACTTGTTGCCTTGAGCGCGCAAGGTGCGGTGCCAGATGCTGAGTTGCGTGCCCGTCTTGAAGCCTTGATCACCGAAACCCAGAAACGCAAACCACCGAGCAGGGCCTCCTGGTCCGCGAGGGATTGATTGATGGAATTCGCCCCGTGCGGTCGTTGCTCGTCGCCATTGCAAAGCTGCCCTGGCAGGCCACCGGCGAGCATCCTGCCATCGAGTACCTTGCCAAGCTGCAAGCTTTATATCTCAAAGGATCCAGAAAGCTGCCAGTTGAAGTGGTGGCACCAAGTCTGGGAATGATCTGGCAGGTTTCGATCTCCAGCCCAGACCGGGAACGGGCGTTTCAGGCGTTGGAGGTGGCCACCCTGTTTGCCCTGCGCCGCGCGGTGCGCAATGGCTCGGTCTGGATTGAGCACAGCCTGAGCTTTCGGGGTCGTGCGCGCTTGTTCTTCACGGACGAGCGTTGGCAGGCAGAGTCCAAGAAACACTATGCCCGTCTATCGTTACCCAGCAAGGCTGCCACTTTCTTGAAGCCTTTGCTGGCCAGAGTAACTGCCGGTGTCGATGCGGTGGCCGCTGCAGCCCGCAGTGGCGTACTGCGCGTGGATGATGAACTCCATTTGTCGCCATTGCCCGCAGAGGACGAAGACCCAGAAGTGACCAAGCTGCGCGCGGCTTTGGATCACCGCATCGGTGAGGTTCAATTGCCGGAAGTGATTCTGGCCGTTGACGCCCAGGTGCGCTTTAGCTGGATCATGCTCGGACGTGAGCCGCGCTCTACCGACGAGCTGCTGATGGTCTATGCCGGCATCATGGCCCACGGCACCAGTCTGACTGCGGTCGAATGCGCGCGCATGATTCCGCAATTGTCTGCCACCAGCATTCGCCAGGCCATGCGCTGGGCGCGGGACGAACGGCGTCTGAGCCAGGCCTGCCAGGCTGTGCTGGAATTCATGCAGCGACACCCGATTGCCGCCACCTGGGGGCGGTCCGATTTGGCATCTTCTGACATGATGAGCATGGAGACCACCAAACGGGTGTGGCAAGCCCGGCTTGATCCTCGGCGCAACACACCTTCCATTGGAATCTACTCCCATGTAAAAGACCGGTGGGGCATCTTCCATGCGCAGCCCTTTGTGCTCAATGAGCGCCAGGCGGGCGTGGCCATTGAAGGTGTCATCCGCCAAGAAAAGCTGGAGACCAGCCAGCTTGCTGTGGATACCCATGGCTACACCGACTTTGCCATGTCACATGCCCGTTTGCTTGGTTTTGATCTTTGCCCGCGGTTGAAGGAACTCAAACAGCGCCACCTCTTTGTGCCACGCGGCACCAAAGTGCCCGCAGAAATCGCTGCGGTGTGCGAAGCCAATGTCGACGTCGCTTTGATCGAAAAGCATTGGGATAGTCTGGTGCACCTGGCAGCCTCGGTCATGAGCGGACATGCCAGTGCGGTGGCAGCTCTTGCGCGGTTCGGTTCTGCCGCCCAGGGCGATCCAATCTATGAGGCTGGCGTGCAATTGGGGCGGTTGCTGCGTACGGCGTTTTTGGCTGACTACTTTGTCAAGGACGCTTTCAGGAACGAGTTGCGCCGGGTGCTCAATCGGGGCGAGGCTGTTAACGCCCTCAAGCGCGCCATTTATACCGGCCGGATCAGCCCGGCGCAGGCCAAACGTGTCGATGAAATGCAGGCTGTGGCCGATGCGTTGAGCCTGATGGCCAACATCGTGATGGCGTGGAATACCTCACAGATGCAGGCGGTCCTGGATCGCTGGTCGAACCGCCGCCAGGTCATTCCACCGGAACTGATCGGGAAGATTGCGCCCACCAGGCTGGAGAGCATCAACTTGCGGGGTGTGTTTCGCTTCCCGGTTGACCGCTATGCTGACCAAATCCTGCCTTCGCGGCCAAATGCATCGATAACTGGCACCAATGGATGAAACCGACCACGGTTTGACGCCACGAATCGCAGATTTGAAAGTGAACAGGAAAGTCAATGAAATCAACGATCTACCAACACCACCTCCGCGCCAGTGCTAGCTTTTCGTACCGTCACTTATTGCACTGAAAACGAGGAGACCCCATCGAGCAAGCGGTAGAGGGTCGGCCGGCTCAGGTCGACCCGCTTGAGCAGTTCTGAATCGCACCGGGTTTTGAGGAGGCCGATTGGTTTAAGTTGACACCTCTGCCGAGGTGTCGCTGACGGCTAGTTGCCTCCAGTAGTTTGCCTCAGCTTCTGCCGGAGGGATGCCCCCAATCGGCGTGAGTAGTCGGACATGGTTGAACCAGTGCACCCACTGCAAGGTGGCCAGCTCCACGGATTCCCTGGTCTTCCAGGGGCCCCGGCGGTGAATCAGCTCGGCCTTGTACAGACCGTTGATGGTCTCGGCCAGCGCGTTGTCGTAGCTGTCACCCCGGCTGCCCACCGAGGGCTGTATGCCCGCCTGGTCCAACCGTTCGGTGTAGCGGATGCTGACGTATTGACTGCCCCTGTCGGAATGGTGCGTCAAGGCATGGGCTGCTGGCTGGCGGGCATACAGCGCCTGCTCCAGCGCATCCAGCACGAAGTCCGTTTGCATGCTGCGGCTGACCCGCCAGCCCACGATGCGCCGGGCGTACACATCCACCACGAAGGCCACGTACAGCCAGCCCTGCCAGGTGGAGACGTAGGTGAAGTCCGATACCCACAGCTCGTTGGGACGGCTGGCCTTGAAGTGCCGGTTGACGTGGTCCAGCGGGCACGGCGCTGATGTGTCAGGCGTGGTGGTACGTACCGCCCTGCCACGGCGAGCCCCTTGCAAGCCCATGGCACGCATCAGTCGCTCCACAGTACAACGTGCCACCGGGATGCCCTCGCGGTTCATCTGCAGCCAGACCTTATCGGCCCCGTAGACCTGCCAGTTGGCATGCCACACGCGCTGGATGTCCGCCTTCAAGCACTCGTCACGCTGGGCGCGTTGACTGCGCAGTTGCGGGTTACGTTGCCGGGCTGCGTGGCGCCAGTAACACGATGGGGCCATCTGCAGCACCCGGCAGATGGGCTCGACCCCGTAGTCGTCACGGTGGCGGTCGATGTAGTTCTTCAAGACTTCAATCGGCGGTCGAGCTCCGCCTGCGCAAAAAACGCGCTGGCCGTCTTCAGGATGTCGTTGGCCCGGCGCAGCTCCTTGACCTCACGTTCCAGCTCCTTGATGCGCTGGGCTTCTGACGTGGTGGTACCGGCACGCTGGCCGCTGTCGACCTCGGCCTTCTTGACCCAATCGTTCAAGGTCTGCGGCACGCAGCCAATCTTGGGGGCTATTGATTCAATGGCTGCCCACAGCGAAGGGTAGTCGGCTCGGTGCTCCTGCACCATGCGTACGGCACGCTCGCGCACCTCGGGCGAGAACTTGTTTGACTTGGTCATAGCTCCATCTTCTCAAGTGTTGGAGCCTCCTCAAAACCCGGGGCGATTCAAGAACGATCAATGAAAGCTGCCAATTGATCAAGCTGATCTGGCGCTTGAGAGAGACATTGGCGCAATGCGCCTGAGAGAATACCCATCAATGAAAAAGGCAACGTGTAAACACGTTGCCTTTTAGCTCATCTAGAGGCAGCTGAACCTTAACTGACTGGCATTAGGCATAAAGCCCCTTTCAGTGTTTATCAAACATTCCCCATCAAGTCACTCGCAAGCTCAGCCTCCGTCATATCCCGCCGTGTTGATATCGCATGAATAGCTACTTCTAGTGGCTACCAGTCGGGCTCGTCGCAAAAACATCCGCGTGGAAGTCCTGTGCTAACAGGCCCATATCGGAAGCTGCTGTGCGCACTGATTGAACCAGGGAGGGTGAGCCACAGCAGTGCACCACATGATCGTGCAGGTTGCCAAAGTGTGTGCGTAGCGCGTCATCCACCCGACCTGCGTGAGCATCCGCAGGCATATCGCCTAGGTCGGTGATGGCTGCAATGTAGCGAAACTGTGGCCAGACTTTGCGCCACTTGTCGATGGCGCTAGGAAGATACAGGCCCGAGGGGTTGCGAGCCCCCCAGATCAGCGTTATGTCGCGCTGAACCTTGCGTTTGGCTAAGTCATCAAGAACGGATTTAATGGGCGCAAATCCCGTGCCACCTGCAACGCAAATCAGGGGCCTGGTGTCGTCAGGCTTCAGTGCGATGCTGCCGAATGGCAGTTCAATATCTAATGTGTCACCAGACTTCAACTGCTGGACGATAGTGCTGAAGCGGCCACCCGGTACATGCCGGATATGCAATGTGACACCATCACTCTCATGGGGTGGATTGGCCATAGAGTAGCTGCGGCTTTCCCCGTCGTCGAGGTGAATCAGCAGGTATTGGCCGGCTTCAAATTTGGCGCGCTTGCCCGCAGGCAGGCGCAGGCGCAGCAGCGAGACATCGGGTGCCGCCAGTGTATTGCTGTACACCTTGGCCGTAAAACGTTTGCGGGCTTCCGGGTCGAGGCGGCGAAAGGAGCTCGGCTGAATACGGATATCGCTGGCGGCGGTGCAGCTGCACAGCAATACCTGCTCCGAGGTGCAGAGTTCGCTGCGCACGGCCATGCCATTGAAGGAAGTAATATTTCCATCGAGCAGGGTGCTCGCACAATTGCCACAGCTACCTTTGCGGCAGGAATAAGGTAGTTCGATGCCAGCCTGCAGGGCCGCATCCAGCACGGATTGCCCGGGCGCGCAGGGGAACGCGATATCAGAGTCGTGGATATGGATTTGGTGATTCATGGAAGGGCCTCAGACCTGTTGGGCTCCGAGCAGGGCGATCGTGCGCAGGAGGGCCGTGGAGTCAGCCACGCCACGGCCTGCAATGTCCATGGCGCTGCCATGGCCCACACTGGAAAGCACCACCCTGCCACCGATGGAGAGTGCGCTGGCTCCGTTAGGTGCCAGCAGCTTGATGGGGATATGGCCCTGATCGTGCAGCATGGCTACATACAGGTCGTGCTTGCGCTGTGCCAGAACCATGTCAGCTCCCATGGGGCCGTCTACTGCTAGGCCGCGCTTGCGCAGTGTCTCGACAGCGGGAACGGTGATCTGGGAGTCCTCCAGGCCGAACAACTGTCCTTCAGATGCATGAGGGTTGATCCCGAGTACAGCGACTTTTGGTTTAGGTACCCCGAGTAAGGTGCATGTCTGCACGGCAGCCTGCGCCGCGTTGACCACCAACTGAGGAGAGAGCCGCTCCAATGCGCTGCGCACGCTTTCATGCAAAGTGACATGCACTATGCGCAGGCCAGCTCCTACCAGCATCAGGAATACCTGGTCTTCGTTCATGTCAAGAACATTGGCGAGCAAAGATGGGTAGCCGCTGAACGCTATGTCCGCGCGGTGAATGGCCGTTTCATGGTGGGGGCAGGCGATGACGGCGTCGACTTCGCCGTTTTCGCACGCCCGGATGGCTGCTGTTGCAGATTGCACCGTGGATAGGCCTGCCTGCGGGGTGATCTCTCCCCATTGCACTGGTTGTGCCAGCGAGCCGGCTTCCTCATGAATGAGGTCTTGAAGAAGGGGCTCCATTTGGCAGATCTGCGCTGCTTGTTCAAGAGCGCTCCACGGTCCATAGACCTTGATCAGGGATCTTTCGGCGGCAGACAACTGCTGAAGAGCTTTCAGTGCAATTTCAGGGCCAATACCGTGGGGATCGCCGATGGCCAAAGCCAATCTACGGTGCACTATTGTCATAGCGGCAATGCCATCAGTGTGTCCGTCACCGTGCTGTCGCAAACCGCGATGCGTTCTTGCAGGCGTAACTTGCCATCGATCGTGGTGAATTTGTCGAGGTACTCACCGCTGGCAAAGACCTCTGTTTCCCCTGTATGCATGATGCGCAGCACCATGAACGGCGTGGAAGCACTGGCCTGTGTTGCATCGCCTGACTGGATCGAAGGCAGACCCAGAATATGGCGATAGCGATGGCGCTCGTAGATATTGGCTTCGCGCAGCGCAGAAATTCGGTCGGTGAGCATGTCCTGTGAATCCGCCCAGACAATGCCGGCAGCAAGCCCTTCAGCATGATTGTCGACATTGGTGACGCGATAGTGGCAATCCTTCGTGAAGAAGGTTGGCCATTGCTCCATGGCGTCACTGTCTATGGTCTTCGCGTAAGCGGCATTGAAGGCCGCGATTTGAATTTCATTGATCATGCTTGCATCTCCTGTCCCATGTGCTTGCGGTAGGCTTTCCAAAAGCCGCGTACCGAGGTTTCCGTGGCGCGGCCCTCGCTAGAGCCTTCGTGGTCTCCGCCCATCTCGATGACCGCGTCAAGGTCGGCCGCACCTGCGATGCCGCGCTGAACGAATCCACCGACAGCTCCGTCTTCCATGGAAATGAATCCGGCCGGGCCGATGAGGTTGGCCTGTTTGAGTCTGACCTTGCGCTGCTCGGGACTGTCATCTGCATAGCCGAGATAGGTCCAGTTGAGTTCCGAGCTGGAGATGCTCTTGGGCAACAACTGACGCACGGCGATGCTGTTCTGAATCTGCTGCAGCACAAAGCCAGGGAACACAGAAAGGATCTGCAGAGTCACGCCGTCCTCGAACTCCTCGAAGCCCTCTAGAAGGCTGGGATCTTTGAGCCGGTAACGCTCGTTGTCGGTGCGGATGGCCTGGTCCTTGTACGAGTCGTCTTTGGCGCTACGATCGATCATGGAATAGCTCACATGGTGGCCACCCGACTCGTCGACGATGACGCCGCCTTTTTGTGAGAGGCGATTCAGCTCGAAGGTGGTGAAGAACATATGCAGGAGGCTGGCGTGATAGCTGTCCTTCACGTTCTCGAAGTAGAGCTTCCAGTTGTTAGGCAGCTTTTGCGTGAAGCGACCGATGACTTCTACGGGCTTGTGCAGCACGCGCTCTATGCGCTCGCAAATCTCAGGGCCAAGGTAATCCTCAATGCTGGGTACATCCTCGGAAAAACTGCCAAAGACCAAACCGCAAAAGACAGCTACACGGAGCTTGCGCGGGCCATGCTCTTCTTTGCAGAACGAGGCCGGCATGCCACCCTGGCCCTTGACGCCTTTCTCGAAGGCAACGCCGGTCAGATCTCCCTGTCGGTTGTAGCTCCAGGCGTGATAGACGCACTGGAAACTATCCGCACGGCCCGATTTTTCCAGCGCGATGAGCGCGCCGCGATGCGCGCAGCGGTTCTCGAAGGCATAGATTTCCTGGTCGGCATCCCGCACGACAACTATCGGTGTTTCACCAACAAAGGTCGTGCGGAAATCACCCGCCTCGGGGATTTCAGATTCCAGGCACAGGTAGTTCCAGACCTCGCCGCGATAGATGCGCTGCTGTTCCTGATCAGCATTGGCTGTGTCGGTATAGATACCGAAAGGCACGCGCGTATTAGTGGCCCCATGCCACTGGATGATGGATTCTTGCATGTTGATTCCTAAGGGTTAGAGCTTGACGTTGGCGGCCTTCAGCACCTTCTTCCACTTCTCGGTTTCCTGGCGGATGAACTGAGCAGTCTTGGTGGGATCCCAACCGCAGGGCACGGCACCCTGTTCCAGAAAGTGCTTGCGGATGTCATTTGATGACAGAGCCTGGGCCATCTGCTTCTGAAGCCTCTGTGCGATTTCTGCACTCGTGCCTGGGGGAGCCACAACAGAAAAGAAAGTCAAGGCTTGCATGGCGGGCCATTGCTGCTCGGCGAAAGTGGGGACCTGGGGCAATATTTGAGACCGCTGCTCGTCGGCAACGGCCAGAATGCGCACCTTGCCGGCCTGGTGGTAGGTGGCCGACGAGCTGATGTTGTCGAAAAACACATCCACATTGCCACCGATCAGGTCAATCAGTGCCGGGGCTGTTCCCTTGTAAGGGATGACAGTCAGTTCAGTGCCAGTCAGCTGCATAAACATGGCAGCAGTCAGGTGAGATGTGGAGCCGTCGCCTTGCGTCGCCACAGTCACTTTTTTGGGATTGGCTTTGGCGTATGCAATGAACTCGCCAAGTGACTTAACAGGCAGCTTCGGGTTGATGACCAGGGCGTTGGGCACTGTGGCCAAAATCGTCACCGGTACCCAGCGAGTCGGGTCAAAGCTGAGCTTCTGATAGAGGTTGTGGTTGATGGCGATGGGCCCCGGAGGGGAGGCCAGCACAGTCATTCCGTCCGGCGGTGCCCGGAACACTAGATCGGCACCGATGTTTCCACCAGCCCCGGGCTTATTTTCAATGATCACGCCACCTGCGTAGTCCGCGCGGATTTTTTCGGCTACTAGGCGCGGCAGTACATCGGCGGTACCTCCCGCTGAGAAAGGCACGACGATCTTGAGAGGTTGATTTGACTGAGCCAGGCTACCTGTTGCAGCGACCGCAGCGGCAATGCCGATCAATGCTTCGCGTCTGCGAATGGATGCGTTGCGCATCTTGTCTCCTTCTTGTGTGGGGAACTGCAGTATGGGGATGTCGTACTTTGTGTTAAACCTGTTTTTGCGCTATGCGCAAAAATGTTGAAAACACCTTGATTTGATCGCTATGCAGGACAAGAACTTTGTGGAATCGCTGCGCAAGGGATTGGGGGTACTGACTTGCTTTGACCGTCGGCATACCCGGCTCACGCTGTCGGAAGTGGCCAGGCTCACGCAGTCCACACCAGCATCGGCCAGACGTTCACTCAGCACGCTGGTACAGCTTGGCTATCTAGAGAGTGACGGGAAGCTGTTCTGGATGCAGCCCAAGTCGCTGCTGATCGCCTATTCATTTCTGTCATCGCGCCCCATGCCTGCGTTGGCCCAGCCGCTACTGGACGCACTGTCGGAGCGCACCAGAGAGTCCGCTTCGCTTGGTACTTTGTTGGAAGACGATGCCATCATCATTGGCCGTTCGACCGCACGGCGCAGCTTGAGCACGGGCCTAGGAATAGGATCTAGGTTGCCGGTGTACTGTTCTGCGATTGGTCGGGTGCTGTTGTCAGGACTCCCCCAGCAGGAGGCGCGTGCAAGGCTGGAGATGATTGAGCGGATGGCTCTGACCCATCAGACAGTGACTGACTTGGAGGAGTTGCTGGGTCTGCTTGATACTTGCCGGCAATCCGGATGGTCATGCAGCGATGGAGAGTTGGAGCTGGGTGTGCGCTCCATGGCGGCGCCAGTGCGCGACCCTCAAGGCAACACAATTGCTGCCATGAGCATTGCAGTTAGAGCAGAGAGACTCAGCATGAGCGAGTTCAAAGAGACTTTTTTGATGCCGCTGAAGCGCGCTCGCAATGAGTTGGAAAAAAAGTTGTATCCGCAAGGGATGTAATGCGCCACCATGTCTTTGCCTAGCGCAGCGGCTGAGGCTCGGGTTTGCGCCGTCCTTCCGATGTCGGGCGCATGCGCGGGGCGTGCAGTTGTTCCTGATCGGACCGGGCAAGCCCAAGCCTGAGAGCGAGCACAAACCCTTCAAGGCGTATGAGCCTGGCTATGTGCATGTAGATGTGAAGTACCTGCCCCAGATGCAAGATGAGGACAAGCGCCGCTATGTCTTTGTTGCCATTGATCGGGCCACACGCTGGGTGTTCATTGATATCAAGCAACACAAGACGGCAGCGTCCGCCAAAGCCTTCTTGGCCGCCGTCCGCAAAGCTGCAGCATTTAGGATTCACACCATCCTCACCGACAACGGCAAAGAGTTCACAGACCGCTTGTTTGGCAGTCGCACTCGCCAGCCCACAGGCGAGCACGAATTCGTCCAGCTATGCCAAGCACTGGGGATAGAACATCGGCTCACCAAGCCCAGGACGCCAAAAACCAACGGCATGGTCGAGCGCTTCAATGGTCGCCTGAATCAAGTACTGCGCTCGCACCACTTCAACAGCGCAGAGGATTTGGAGAAGACGCTGCACAGGTTTGTCTGGCTGTATAACCACCACTTACCGCAAAAGGCACTGGGACACGAAGCCCCAGTTCAAGCACTCAAAAAATGGAAGATGAAAGCACCTGATTTATTCGTCAAGAACGTGCGCAATCATCCGGGACCTGACAATTCTTGAATCCCAATGCCGCCGAAAGCTGTGCAGCCTCTTCCCTTAACAGCGCGGCATAGCCCTGCACAACCTCTTCGTCGAGTCTTGCGCTGGGACCGAATAGCCCTAGCGATCCCACCACGCGGCCGCTGCTGTCGAAGAACGGCGCAGCAATAGCGACAGCGCCCTCAATCAGCTCATCGCGACTGGTGGCGTAGCCTTCGAGGCGAATCTGCTTGAGCTGTTCGGTGCACCGCTTAGCTTCGGCGGCGTTTTCCGCGCCATAAGCGCTAAGGTCTTGCTTGCTCACGTTCAGCCATGCCAGGATCAAGCGACCACTGGCGCCCCGCACGAGCTTCTCGCGATAACCTACGCCCCGCTTGAAGCTCAGAGGCTGCGTGCTGGGAAGTTCGGCAACACATATCCTGAAAGCACCCTCATGTACGTGCAGGGAAATGGTCTCGCGGGTTTTCTCCCACAGGCGGCGCATCATGGGTTGGGCAACGGTTTCGTAGCTCATGCCTGCGGACCAGGCATGAGCCATCTGAGCGACTGCCGGGCCGAGCCGGAAACGCTGGGGTTCGCCCTCGGAAACGAGAAACCCCTTGGTATTGAGCGTATCGAGGGGTCTCCTCGTTTTCAGTGCAATAAGTGACGGTACGCAAAGCTAGCACTGGCGCGGGGGTGGTCTGGGTAGACCGTTGATTTCATTGACTTTCCTGTTCGCTTTGTAAACGGGTATGGTGGCCTCCCACTTTTGAGGTTCACGATGCAGGGTTGGCACACAACGTTTTTGGGGATGCGTGGGCTCCCCCGCGATATCAGCGACTTCGAGATGAAGGCATTTTTCACCTTCGATGGTGCCGAGCGCGACGCAATCAATGCACGCCGAGGTGATTCCCACAAGCTTGGTCTGGCGCTCCATATTGGTTTCCTGCGCATGAGTGGGCGTTTGCTCGGTGCCTTTCGGGTAATTCCAGTAGCCTTGTGGCGCCACCTTGGCAACGAGCTTGGCATTGCAGCACCAGAAGTCGCCTCGCTGAGAGCCATGTATGAACGCGGGCGCACGCTATTCGATCACCAACAAGTAGCCTGCACGGTCCTTGGATTCCAGTGGATGAGCGAGCACCAGCGCCGCTCACTGGTACGTGAACTGCGCGACGAAGTGGCGCGCTGCGCCGACCGCGATCAGCTACTCGTGCGGGCGCGTCAATGGCTGTACAAGAACAAGCTGGTGATCGTGCACGAGCGGGCAATTCGGACACTGATTGCGGCGGCACTTGCCCAGCTTGAAGTTGAAACAGGCACCGCCATCGCCGCCAGCGTTGATCCAGCAACACTTGATCGCTGGCGAGCCTCAGTTTCAGAGCTGCGCCCAGATGGACAAACCCAGCAGAGTTGGCTATGGGCTGCACCGGCGAAACACTCAACCCGCCAAATCAGCGAGGTACTGGAGCGCATCGACCTGCTTTACACGCTGGACGTTCATAAGCACCTGGCAGACATCCCCGATCTCATCTTGCGCCGCTACGCGCGCCGACTTGTCTCCAGGCCGCCCTCAGCCGGAGCCAAGATCAAAGAGCCAGCGCGCACCGTGGAGGTCGCATGCTTTCTTCGGTATTGCCTGTTCACCACCACAGACCAGTTGATCCTTATGGTGCAGCGCCGGATCGCCGATCTGTGGCGTCAGGCTGCCGCCGATGTCCCCGCTACCGTCAATTGGGCCGCAATGTACAAAACGCTGCTCGGCGAACTTGTTGCCTTGAGCGCGCAAGGTGCGGTGCCAGATGCTGAGTTGCGTGCCCGTCTTGAAGCCTTGATCACCGAAACCCAGAAACGCAAACCACCGAGCAGGGCCTCCCTGGTCCGCGAGGGATTGATTGATGGAATTCGCCCCGTGCGGTCGTTGCTCGTCGCCATTGCAAAGCTGCCCTGGCAGGCCACCGGCGAGCATCCTGCCATCGAGTACCTTGCCAAGCTGCAAGCTTTATATCTCAAAGGATCCAGAAAGCTGCCAGTTGAAGTGGTGGCACCAAGTCTGGGAATGATCTGGCAGGTTTCGATCTCCAGCCCAGACCGGGAACGGGCGTTTCAGGCGTTGGAGGTGGCCACCCTGTTTGCCCTGCGCCGCGCGGTGCGCAATGGCTCGGTCTGGATTGAGCACAGCCTGAGCTTTCGGGGTCGTGCGCGCTTGTTCTTCACGGACGAGCGTTGGCAGGCAGAGTCCAAGAAACACTATGCCCGTCTATCGTTACCCAGCAAGGCTGCCACTTTCTTGAAGCCTTTGCTGGCCAGAGTAACTGCCGGTGTCGATGCGGTGGCCGCTGCAGCCCGCAGTGGCGTACTGCGCGTGGATGATGAACTCCATTTGTCGCCATTGCCCGCAGAGGACGAAGACCCAGAAGTGACCAAGCTGCGCGCGGCTTTGGATCACCGCATCGGTGAGGTTCAATTGCCGGAAGTGATTCTGGCCGTTGACGCCCAGGTGCGCTTTAGCTGGATCATGCTCGGACGTGAGCCGCGCTCTACCGACGAGCTGCTGATGGTCTATGCCGGCATCATGGCCCACGGCACCAGTCTGACTGCGGTCGAATGCGCGCGCATGATTCCGCAATTGTCTGCCACCAGCATTCGCCAGGCCATGCGCTGGGCGCGGGACGAACGGCGTCTGAGCCAGGCCTGCCAGGCTGTGCTGGAATTCATGCAGCGACACCCGATTGCCGCCACCTGGGGGCGGTCCGATTTGGCATCTTCTGACATGATGAGCATGGAGACCACCAAACGGGTGTGGCAAGCCCGGCTTGATCCTCGGCGCAACACACCTTCCATTGGAATCTACTCCCATGTAAAAGACCGGTGGGGCATCTTCCATGCGCAGCCCTTTGTGCTCAATGAGCGCCAGGCGGGCGTGGCCATTGAAGGTGTCATCCGCCAAGAAAAGCTGGAGACCAGCCAGCTTGCTGTGGATACCCATGGCTACACCGACTTTGCCATGTCACATGCCCGTTTGCTTGGTTTTGATCTTTGCCCGCGGTTGAAGGAACTCAAACAGCGCCACCTCTTTGTGCCACGCGGCACCAAAGTGCCCGCAGAAATCGCTGCGGTGTGCGAAGCCAATGTCGACGTCGCTTTGATCGAAAAGCATTGGGATAGTCTGGTGCACCTGGCAGCCTCGGTCATGAGCGGACATGCCAGTGCGGTGGCAGCTCTTGCGCGGTTCGGTTCTGCCGCCCAGGGCGATCCAATCTATGAGGCTGGCGTGCAATTGGGGCGGTTGCTGCGTACGGCGTTTTTGGCTGACTACTTTGTCAAGGACGCTTTCAGGAACGAGTTGCGCCGGGTGCTCAATCGGGGCGAGGCTGTTAACGCCCTCAAGCGCGCCATTTATACCGGCCGGATCAGCCCGGCGCAGGCCAAACGTGTCGATGAAATGCAGGCTGTGGCCGATGCGTTGAGCCTGATGGCCAACATCGTGATGGCGTGGAATACCTCACAGATGCAGGCGGTCCTGGATCGCTGGTCGAACCGCCGCCAGGTCATTCCACCGGAACTGATCGGGAAGATTGCGCCCACCAGGCTGGAGAGCATCAACTTGCGGGGTGTGTTTCGCTTCCCGGTTGACCGCTATGCTGACCAAATCCTGCCTTCGCGGCCAAATGCATCGATAACTGGCACCAATGGATGAAACCGACCACGGTTTGACGCCACGAATCGCAGATTTGAAAGTGAACAGGAAAGTCAATGAAATCAACGATCTACCAACACCACCTCCGCGCCAGTGCTAGCTTTTCGTACCGTCACTTATTGCACTGAAAACGAGGAGACCCCGCAGAGCTGCGTGCTCGGCTTCCCACTTCTCGTTGAAGCTGGCCACATGGCCGGCCAGCGTCACGATGCCGTCCTTGACCTCGACACCGATGGCTGCGGCGCCTACCGAAGGCTCCCACGCAAGTTCGGCCAGCACGTCGTGCTGGATCTGGCTATCGGTTTTGGTCATGACTGTCATCCTTGTTGGAAAGAGGCAGCTTGTGCGGCAACGGCCTCTGAGGTCTGTGCGCCAACGCACCTCCGCGGCGACGATGATTCGTCGGCAAGCGTCATCCCGCCTGCGCACCGCTGTAACGCGCCTCCTGGAGATCGATCTCGCGCACCATGCGCGCTTGCGTCGCGTCGCTGATCCGGTGGTCGTGGGCGCGCAGCAGAATTTCATCGCGCTCGGCACGCAGCCCGACCAGGCGCAGTTGGCTGTCGATGGCATCGGCTGCGTGCCGCCGGTCTGCGGCGCCAGCTTTGCCAGGATCCATATCGATTTGCTGCCGATAAAGTGCGATCAGACGGGACGCCGCTGCCGCGTAGACACCGGCGTCGACGCCGGCGCTTGTAGACGTTGGGAGCAAGCGAGCAAGCTGGGCACGTTCGATCGCACCGATGGCGGCTTCGGCTGCCCATGCTCTGGCCTGTTCCTCCTGGGCGACACGGGACGTCTCAGGCAACACCACGCCCCGCAGCGCGCGTGGCAGCAACACGGTGGCGACCAGAAGCGACATCAGGATGACACCGGCCGCTAGAAAAATGGCCAGATCGCGGCCCGGAAAGGGTGTGCCGTCGCTCAGCGCCAAAGGCAAGGTGAGCACGCCTGCCAGCGTGACGGCGCCCCGCACGCCCGCCACCGACATGGCAGCCACCACACGCCACCGCTGGCCGTGGGACGTCTGCACGAGGGACTGCATGCCCAGGTAGGCGACCTTCATCGATGCCCAGACCCACGCGAAGCGCAGCGCAGCCAGGGCGATGACGATGCCCAGCACATACACACCGAGCCACCACGGGTTGTGATGTCCCGTTATTCGTACGGTCTCGCCCGCACCGGCGAGGATCGACGGAATCTGCTCGCCCAGGAGCACGAACACACTGCCGTTGGCCAACAGCTGCAACGTGTCCCATACTGCCGTGCGCCGGATGCGCGTGACCGCCTGCCAGTGCGCATGTGGACTGTGGCCCATCGTGATGCCGGCCGCGACGGCGGCCAGAATGCCCGAGCAATGCAGGGCTTCGGCCAGCAGGTACACGCCAAAGGGAATCAACACGCTCGCAAGGATCTGCGCGCCGCCGTCGTCGCCCACCAGCACTGACGGCGACGACGAGCGCGCACGTGTCACCAGCCAGGTCACGGCGAACCCGACGCCCAACCCACCCGAGGCGACCCACAGGAAGTCGAGCAGCGCCTGCGAGAGTCCGAACGACCCCGTGAGCGCGGCGGCGACGGCGAATCGCATGCACACGAGGCCCGAGGCGTCGTTGAAGAGCGCTTCGCCCTCGAGGATGCGGCGCATGCGCAATGGAAGCGGCGTCTGGCCCGCGATGGCCGACACGGCGATCGGGTCGGTCGGCGAGATCACGGCCGCCAGCGCGAACGCCACCGGCAGCGGCACCGCGGGGATCAACCAATGGATCAGCAGCCCGATGCCAAGCACCGTGAAGACCACCAGCCCCAATGCCAGCGTGACGACGGTCGGCGCATCGCGCCGGAGGTCGTCCTTGGGGATGCGCCATCCGTCGAGGAACAACAGTGGAGGCAGCAACAGAAGGAAGAACACATCCGGGTCGAGCGCCACGGACGTGAGGCCCGAATAGAACACGCCGCATCCGAGCGCGATCTGGATCAGCGGCACCGGCAGGCGCACGGCTCGGGCGATCAGACGGCTGGCAACGACGGCCAGCAGCATGATCAGAACGAGACGTGTCGCATCCATGTCGTCGGCGGGTAGGCCTCGGCTATCGCGACACTATCGAGCAGCGATTCGCACTGACCGGACTCGCACTCGGGCTCACTCGAATGCCTTGACCAAGGCCTCGAACTCCGCCTTGATCGATCTGTCGTGGCGCGTGACGGGCGGGATCTTGCGGTCGATGTGCAGCAGTTCATAAACGGCCGTCTGCGCCGCCCGCACCGAGTACTCGACGGTGAAGACCACATCGTCCGCCAGCTCCACGAACTGGCTGACGAATGCAAGGTTTTGGGAGCCTGCGGGCACCGGCAGCGGCCGATCGCCGGGCATGCGCGGCATGAACATGCTGGTGATGTAGGGCATGCGGCAGGGAATGCAGTTGCCCGTCTCAACGGTCGAGAGGTCGAAGCGCAGGTGGCCGCAGAGTTCCTGAAGGATCTCCGCCCCATTGCACTGCTCCATCGGCTTCGGCACGAAGTTGCCGACCCGGTCTGGCAACAGGCCGTAGCCCCAGAACACCTGCACGTCCGCCGGCTGGTCGATGAAGTGCGGCTGGTGGGCCAGCACGATCGACATGAGCCAGTTCGAATCCTTGAAGGTCACCAAGCCGCCGGTGCCCGCCTCGTTGCCGCTGAACTGCGCCATCGCATCGAAGAATTCGGGGTTCTGCAGCGTGACGGTGAACGACTCCCAGCAGGACTGCGCGATGCAGCTGTTGAAGGCCCCCGGGTTGCTGAAGCCGGGCCGGTTCGTTGCCAGGTTCTCCCACAGCGTCCAGCCGCCCCCCTCCGTCTTGCTGCGTTGCGGCGGTGCCTCGCTCATCGAACCGAGGCTGGACGAATCGGTCATGGAGCCGTTCTGAAGAAACACCAGGTCGCCGTCTCCCACCGCGATGCGCGCGGATTGCCCCTGATGCGTCGTGTGAATGCCGGTCACCACCAGGCGGTCTTCACGGGTGGTGTGGTCGAGCATGGTCACCATGCAGTCCATCACGAAGTGGACGCCCTGCCCCTCCAGCCAGGCCTGCAACGGACGCACCAGCGAGTCGTATTGGTTGAAAACCGTCCGCTTGACACCCCCGAGGGTCTCGATGCGAGAAAACTCCAGCACGAAGCGATGCAGGTAACGCCTGAACTCGACCGCGCTGTGCCAGGGCTGGAACGCGAAGGTCGTCACCCACATGAACCAGAACTCGGTTTCGAAGAAAGCTGGCGACAACCAGTCGGTGATCCGGCTGGCGCCCATCGTGGCTTCATCGGCGGTGCTGAGCTTGAGGAGCTCCAGCCGGTCCTGCATGGAGAAGCCCATCGACTTCACCGGCACCTTGGCACGCCGTCGATCGACCAGACGCGCCATCGCATGCGACTTGTGCTTTTCGTTGAATGCGAGCGTCTCTTCGAACACGGTGGTAACGCGCTCGCCGAGCGCGGGGATCGTCTTGAACAGGTCCCAGGTGCATTCGTAGTTGTCGGTGGTCAGCATCCGCCCTCCGCGCAGCGAGTAGCCCTTCACGGGATCGCCTGCGCCGTCGAGGCTGCCGCCCGCCACCGGACCGGCTTCGAAGATCGTGATGTGATCGCCCGGGATGTGGCCGTCGCGAACCATGAAGGCGGCCGCGGCCAGCGAGCCGATGCCGCTCCCGACGAGATAGGCTTCGGGTGGAGTAGTCATGGCCTGGAGGCTAGTGGGCCGGGCAGCGCCAGGTCTGTGCGCTGGCGAACGGAAAGAATGGCCGGCCGCGGCGAACATGCGCACATGCCTGATCCACACACGCCCCCGTCGACCACGCCGGCACAGCCGCTGACGATGCACAGTGCCCGCATCACCGCGGCGATGCGCTATCGGGGGGACGATGGCCGGCATCGCACCATCCCCAAAGGCCCGTGCCTGATCGAGAAGATGGAGGGTCCGGTGGTCGAAGTGATCTGGGGGGCGAAGGGCCAGAACTGCACCATGCTCCCGCTGAACGACGTGGAAGGCGCGGCAGCCCGCGGCGACCTGGTTCTGCTGGACTGACGCCTGGGCCTGCGTCGTCAGACCGCGGCGCCGAAGAGTGCGCCGACACCCCAGGTGATACCGAGGGCCAGCGCACCCCAGAACGTGACCCGCCACGCCCCGACGACCATGCCGGCGCCGCCGACGCGCGCCGCCACCGCGCCGAGACCCGCCAGGAACACCAGCGTGCTGCCGCACAGCCAAGGCATCAACGCGTCATGGGGGGCCAGCATGACCACCCCCAACGGCAGCGCTGCACCGGCCGCAAAGCTGCTTGCGGAGGCCAGCGCGGCCTGCACCGGCCGAGCGCTCAGCACGGTCGAGATGCCGAGTTCATCGCGCGCATGCGCGCCGAGCGCGTCGTGCGCCATCAGTTGCTGTGCGACCTCTTTCGCGAGCGTGGCATCGAGACCGCGGCGCACATAGATGGCCGCCAGTTCGCGGTGCTCGGCAGCCGGCTCGGTCTGCAGTTCGACGCGTTCCCGCTCGAGGTCGGCCTTCTCCGTGTCGGCCTGCGAGTGAACCGAAACGTATTCTCCGGCGGCCATCGACATGGCCCCGGCCACCAGCCCGGCGATCGCCGTGGTGAGGATGCTTCCGTGGCTGGCATGGGCCGCCGCTACGCCGGCCACCAGACTGGCCGTCGACACAATGCCGTCGTTGGCACCCAGCACGGCTGCGCGCAGCCAGCCGACACGGTCGGTGCGGTGGCGTTCCCTGTGGGCGCGGCTGCGTGGGGATGTCACCGGTTGCCTCCGTTCTTTCGCCGTGATGCCAGCATGCGCACCAGCGTGTTGTCGTGCCGCAGGTAGTGATGCGCCAGCGCCGCTGCGGCGTGCAGACCCATCAGGAAGTAGCCGATCGTCGCCAGCGTTTCGTGCAGCGCCTTGACCTGGCTGGCCAGTGCTTCGTCGGGCGCCATCAGCGCAGGCAGTGCTGCGCCAAAGAGCAGGATGGGCTTTCCCGCCGCGCTGAGCGTGAGCCAGCCGAGGATAGGCATCGCGATGAGGAACGCATAGAGCGCGACGTGCCCTAGCCGTGCGAGCAACCCTTGCGTCGCCGATAACGCCGGAACAATGGGCGGCGCCGCACCCGCCGTCCAGCGCACCGCGAGACGCGCGGCCACAGTCAGAAGAACGCAGAGGCCCAAAGAGAAGTGAAGGGCTTTCATGCTGGCGCGCAAGCTACTTCCCTCCGGTGCCCAGCCGCGAAGTTCCATGCATGCATAGACCGCGGCCAGCAGCAGCGCTGTCAACCAATGCATGTCGATGACGGCGCTGCTGAATGCTTTGCTTGTGTTTTTCAGGTTCATTGTCTCTTCCGGAGATTGCGCCGCGCGGAGTCTCACAGCGGCTTGCCTTCGCAATGCGCACGCGTCTCCTTGCGTCCTTCTCACATTGACGCAAATCGGCCACGCCGACCGTCTGCCAGCGCACAGAGCATCACGGCAACGGCAACGGCAACGGCGCAGGCGACCAGTCCGGGCGCGTGTCGCGCTGGCTGTCGACAACGACGAGATAGCGCCCGGCATCGCTGATCGGCCGTCGATCCTGCGCCAGCACCCAAGGTGGCGTTCCTTCGGCCAGGGCGGACGCGCTCGCTGCCGTTTCATAGTCGGCATCGAGCACACCGAAATGATCGAGCAGCCGGTTGAGCGCCGCTGGAATCCGGATGCAGCCCTTGGACTGCACGCTCCCCAGCTTGTGCTCCGCCAGCACCGGGTCGGTCGCATGCATCTGAAGCCGCATGGTGCTGTCACCGCCCTTGCCCCAGCCTCGCCGGGCCTTCTGCCAGCCCAGGTCGTACACCCGCATCCCCTTGGCACCATAGCCGCGGAACCCGAACTCGTTTCGAGTGCCTTCCGCGCGGAAGTCGGGGTTGGAAAGCGAATGATCGAACACGCCGAGCGGCGTCTCGAAGTGATCGAACTGCCCGACCCGACCCGTCGACACCGGTGAGGCACCGATCAGGAGGGCTGGCTCGCCCAACGCAACCCAATAGACCAGGATGGCCTGCACCTGCGGACTGCGGTCGACCACCGCAACGTACTGCGAACCCAGCAATGGCACACCTGCGCGCTGAAACTGCTCGCGTGCGAGTTCGGCGTAATGCAGAACCGCATCCGGCGGAAGGTCGAGCCGCTGCGGGACCTGTTCGCGGTAGGCCACGCTGAGTTCGGCCGGTTGCGCGACAGCGGTGCCAGCGCATGCGAGCGACGCCAGGACGAACAGTGCCGGTCGCAGGGCGAAAAAAAGACGTTGTGCGGTCTGCTTCACGGGTGCTGCATGGCGACTCGCCATGCACTGGATGGAGGAGACCGGAGCATTCCCGATGGGCACATCCATGACTGTCTGCCAGCGCACACACGCCGTCGCGTGCAGCCAATGCGCCCTATGTGCCCTAACGCACCGACGCCGCGCGGCCAGCCTGCAACCCTGTCCGGCTCAGGAAACCCAATGCCCCCAAAGAATCAGTCCGACGCCCTCCGCCAGGCCGCCGCACTCCAGGCCGCCATCTTCAACAGCGCGATGTTCTCCAAAATCGCCACGGATGCGAACGGTGTGATCCAGATTTTCAACGTGGGCGCGGAACGCATGCTCGGCTATACCGCTGCTGAAGTCATCGACCGCATCACGCCCGCAGACATTTCAGACCCGGCAGAACTCATCGCTCGGGCCAAGGCCTTGAGCATCGAGCTGTCGACGCCGATTGCTCCGGGGTTTGATGCGCTGGTCTTCAAAGCCGCCCACGGCATCGAAGACATCTACGAACTGACTTGCATCCGCAAGAACGGCAGCCGCTTCCCCGTCGTGGTCTCGGTCACGGCACTGCGCGACGCCGATGAAGCGATCATCGGCTACCTCCTTATTGCAACGGACAACAGTGCACGCAAGCAGGCCGAGGCGGCCAAGCGCGAGCACGACGCCCTGCTGCAAACGATCCACCTGCACTCCATCGTCTCCGTGACCGACCGGTCTGGACGCATCGTCGAGGTCAACGACGGCTTTTGCCTGATCTCTGGCTACAGCCGGGCCGAGCTCCTTGGTCAGACGCACCGCATCGTCAATTCGGGTGTGCAGAGCGAGACATTCTGGATCGACATGTGGCGCAGCATCACCGCGGGCGAACGCTGGCGAGGAGAGATCTGCAATCGTGCGAAGGACGGATCGCTCTACTGGGTCGACAGCGTCATCGCCCCTTTCCTCGACGAAGCGGGACAGACCCAGAAGTACATCTCCATCCGCACCGATGTCACCGCTCGCATGGAAGCTGCGCAAGCCCGGCTGCTCATGAATGCCGACCTGGCGCATGCCAAGCAAGTTGCCGAGAAGGCGAACCTGGCGAAGTCGGAGTTTCTGTCGAGCATGAGCCACGAGTTGCGCTCGCCGCTGAACGCGATTCTCGGCTTCGCGCAGCTGCTGGATAGCGGCTCACCCGCCCCCACACCGCCGCAGAAAGAGAGCATCGATCAGGTGCTGGTTGCCGGGTGGTATCTGCTGGCGCTCATCAACGAGATCCTGGATCTGTCGCTGATCGAATCCGGCAAGCTGTCACTGTCTCCGGAATCGATGGCGCTGGCGGACGTCCTGACCGACTGCCAGGCGATGATCGAGCCGCAAGCCCGCAAGAGCGGTATCGCCGTGATGTTTCCGGGGCTCGCCTGCCCTCATTTCGTCAAGGCTGACCGAACCCGGGTCAAGCAGGTGTTGGTCAACCTGTTGTCCAACGCGATCAAGTACAACCGACCGGGCGGTTCGGTGAAGATCGCATGCCACGACGCTGGCACGGGGCGTGTGCGGGTGACGTTCGAAGACACCGGCCCAGGCCTGCCTCCTGAAAAGCTGGCCCAGCTGTTCCAGCCCTTCAACCGGCTGGGCCAGGAATCCGGCACGGAGGAAGGCACCGGCATCGGCCTGGTGGTCAGCAAGCGCCTGATCGAGCTGATGGGCGGCGCCATCGGCGCCATGAGCACCGTCGGGGTCGGCAGCACGTTCTGGATCGAACTGGACGCGGCGGCCGCACCTGAACTCGGGTCCGACTTTGCAAGACTCGAGCCCCTTCCTCGCGCCCGAGGCGACGCAAACGCGCCCCGCCAGACCTTGCTCTGCGTGGAGGACAACCCGGCCAACCTGCTTCTGATCGAGAAGCTGATCGCCCGCCGCCCCGACATCCGCCTGCTCAGCGCCAGGGACGCGGAGCGCGGCATCCAGATCGCGCGCAGCCGCCAGCCCGACGTGATCCTGATGGACATCAACCTGCCGGGCATGAGCGGCCTCGAGGCCCTGCGTGCGTTGGCCGGTGACGCGCGAACCTCCTGCATGCCTGTGATCGCGCTCAGCGCGAACGCGATGGCCCGGGACATCGAGAAGGGGCTCGAAGCGGGCTTCTTCCGCTACCTCACCAAACCCATCAAGGTCGACAAGTTCATGGAAACGCTTGATTCGGCGATGACGGCGGCGCGGAGCCGTGCTGCCGCAACGGCCATCCCTGGAGACACATCATGCTGAACCCACACGACGTGCTCGATGCGCGCATCCTCATCGTCGACGACGAACCCGCCAATGTGCAACTGCTGGAGCGTGTGCTCGCCGAAGCCGGGTACACCAACGTCGTTGCCACGATGTCGTCAAGGGATGTCGAGACACTGCACCACGACAGCCCGTTCGACCTGATCCTGCTGGACCTGCAGATGCCGGAAATGGACGGATTCGAGGTCATGGACAGGCTCGACACGGTGGCGACCAACGGCTATCTGCCGGTGATCGTGCTCACGGCCCAGCCGGGACACAAGTTGCGTGCGTTGCAAGCCGGCGCGAGAGACTTCATCAGCAAACCCTTCGACCTACTGGAGGTGAAGACGCGCATCCACAACATGCTGGAAGTGCGGCTGCTCTACAAGGAGCTGGCGCGCTACAACGAGGTCCTCGAGCAGACAGTGCGCGAGCGCACGGCGGCGCTGGCGGAAAGCGAGGCGCGCTATCGGCGCCTCACGCAGCTGGCGTCCGACTGGCACTGGGAGGAAGACGGGGAAGGCCGGTTGCTGAACCTGTCGGGACCGGCGATGGAGATGCTCGGACTGCCCGTGGAAGCCCCACCCGGCGCTGCACTGTTCATGGCGGCAACGGGCTGGGACGAGACGCAGCGCGAGGCGCTGCGCAAGCTCATCGCCAATCGCCAGCCCTTTCTGGATTTTGTCTTTTCGCGCGCTGGCGCCGATGGCGTTCGACAACACTTTCGCGTGAGCGGGGAGCCCATCTTCGACGAATCGTGCCGCTTCGTCGGCTACCGCGGCATCGGGGTCGAGTTTGCCGAGGATGGCATCCACCCGATCGCGAGCCGCTAGCGTGGACACCTTCCATGACCCGCGGAAGAACCACCTGCTGGCCGCCCTGCCCCCACCGGACTTTGCCGCCATCGCCGCCTCCCTGGAACCCGTGACGCTCCGTCTCGGAGACGCCCTCTACGCATCTGGCGTGCCGTTGCAGCACGCCTATTTCCCCGGGACGGCCATTGTCTCGCTGCACTACGTGACGACCTCGGGTGCATCGTCCGAGACGGCAGGCGTCGGCCATGAGGGGGTGGTGGGTGTCCCCCTCTTCATGGGCGGCGGCAGCACGCCGGGGTCCGCCGTGGTGCAGACCGCCGGCTTGGCGTTTCGGCTGAGCCGCACCGTACTGCAACGCGAGTTTGACCGCGCAGGCGCGCTGCAGCGGCTGCTGTTGCGCTACACGCAGGCGCTCATCGCGCAGACCACGCAGACCGCCGCGTGCAACCGCTATCACTCGGTGGAGCAGCAACTGTGCCGTTGGCTGCTGCTGACGCTCGACCGCATCCCTTCAGGCGAACTGACCATGACGCAGGAGCTGATCGGTTCCATGCTGGGCGTGCGACGCGAAGGCATCACCGAAGCCGCCGGCAAGCTGCAGGCTGCCGGGCACATCCGGTACCGACGCGGCCACATCGCAGTGCTCAACCGCGCCGGGCTCAATGCCCGCGCCTGCGAATGCTATGGCGTGGTGAAAAAGGAGACGGGCCGGCTCATGGTCTCGACCCATCACCATGATGCGTCCAGCAATCACCCGTGAGATCCCCTGAATGCCGGTCTCCTTCGCTTTCGTTCGGCAGCGTACAGACTGTGCTGCGTGTCACGCCGACAGTGGCACCCTGCCCCGCCTTCGCGGTTGGCGCTCACGAAAGCTCACATGATCGAAATCGCCATCCTGGACCCACATCCGGTGGTTCGCGCGGGTCTTCGCCGACTGGTTGCCGAGCACACCGACCTCAGGATCGTCGGGGAGGCCAGGTTGCCCGCCGATGCGATGGAACGGGTCACAGGCACGATGCCACCGGACGTTCTGATCCTCGATCTTCCCGCACCAGGACAGCTCGGTTTCGACACGCTGGCGTCCCTCCACGTTGCTGCGCCGAAGGTCAGCATCCTGCTGTTCACTGCGCACCCCGCAGAGCACTACGCGCTCGAGTCGCTGCGACAAGGTGCACGTGGCTACCTGAACAAGAACTGCGCGCCGAGCGAACTCATCATGGCCGTTCGGACACTGGCCATGGGCCGCCGGTACTTCTCGGCGGAAGTGACCGAACTGCTGCCAACGCAGCTGCATCGAGGCCGTGGTTGCGCGGCGCATGAGCAGCTGTCCGAACGCGAGTTCCAAGTCTTCTGCCAACTGGCCAAGGGGGAAACCGCCAGCACAATCGCCATGGGACTGGCGTTGTCCGTCAAGACCGTCAGCACCTACCGCACCCGCCTGATGGAGAAGCTCAACCTGTCCACCAATAGCGATCTGACCTACTACGCGATCAACAACCGGCTCATCGCCTGATGCTGCGCGCTTGCATCAATGCGCCGTTCGATCGGGCAGCAGCCGGTCGTATTCATTCTTGACCACGGCATAGCACTCGCAACTGCGCTGCTCGATGCCGGCCCGATCCAGCACCTCGATGCGCCCACGCGCGTACTGGATCAGCCCGGCCTTCTGCAGCTTCAGCGCGCCTTCCGTCACGCCCTCCCGGCGCACGCCAAGCATGTTGGCGATCAGCTCCTGGGTCATGATCAACTCGTTGCCCTGCAACCGGTCGAGGCTGAGCAACAGCCAGCGGCACAGTTGCTGGTCCAGCGTGTGGTGGCGGTTGCACACGGCCGTCTGCGCCATCTGGGTGATCAGCGCCTGCGTATAGCGAAGCAAGAGGTGAAGGACCGGCGCTCGATTGAACTCGTCCTTCATCGCGGCCGCGCTCAACCGATAGGCACGCCCGGCGCTTTGGACGACAGCGCGACTGGTCGTGGATTCACCCCCCATGAACAGTGAGATGCCCAAGACGCCTTCGTTCCCGACCACTGCGATCTCCGCCGAGGCGCCGTTCTCCATCACGTAAAGCAGCGAGACGATCGCGGTGGTCG
This sequence comes from Delftia sp. 11MD, assembly GCF_050907895.1. Classification (NCBI taxonomy): domain Bacteria; kingdom Pseudomonadati; phylum Pseudomonadota; class Betaproteobacteria; order Burkholderiales; family Comamonadaceae; genus Delftia; species Delftia sp. 11MD. The sequence continues at coordinate 6,286,642 of NZ_CP194333.1, forward strand.
GGAAGTACACGTGGCTTTGCACCCCACCGGACTCGTACAGCACTTTCCCGAGCGGCAAGGAGACGGGCTCGAGCTGTGGAAGCCACCGCGACCACTCCGCCTCGGGCAGTGCGGCCAGCAAATGGTTCTTCTTCGGTTGGTCGATGGTCGGCATTCGAGGTTCCAGTCAAGAGGATCGTTTGAACGATCGAAATATCGTCGAGCCGGGGTGGCTCGAAGATTCCCCCTGATCTGTTCGCTGGCGAACTTATAGCCGTGCTGGCGACCAGCCGGTGCAGGGATTTGCCTGCATTTTTCGCGGTGTCGCAAATCGCAAGCGATCGTTGTCTATCTCGGTATTAAGTGCGCTACCGAACAGACGATTTCTCCCGGTTCGGGCGATGTCGACGATGTGGATGTCGGTGAGGAGGAATCAAGCGCCAGAGCAAGTCAGTTTCTCCAACTGAATGTCGAACAATCTTCGTGTGGCACCTTGTTGAACACCGTCAGCACCGTGCTGCGTTGGTTGCTCCGATCGTCGACGGAGGCCCGCAACGTCAATCGCCCCCGACGACGTATCGCACACACCGACCCCAGCACGACCTCCAGCAGCGCCTCTTCCAGTGCGTCCCTGTCGACCGTCCACGCAGAACACGCTCGGTCGACGTCCACAGCGACGTCAACGCAACCGTCGAAGGTGTGCCTGAGGCGGTGGGCAAAGGAGCAGAGAAACGGCAGCACCTCGACGGACACAGGACGCAACGTCCTGCATTCGGCGATCGAAAGCAGCACGGCGGCACAAGCGTCATCGTCGTGCGCACCCGCCGAGAACCTGACCCCCCTCTGCTTCTGCAGCGGCTCGTTCATCGCCTGCGCGGACGCGGAGCCTCCCGTGGCAGGGGTTGGAGGCGGTGACAGCAATGCGTTCATGGCGGGTCGGAGATGGGCGTTGGCGTTCATCCTCGGGCCGGATCGTGCACATGTCTGTACGCTGGCGAACGGAAACCGTTGGCCGGTCAGGGGATGACGGTTTGCGTCCTAGTGACCATTCTCCTCGGCGTGAGCCACCAACACCTCCACACCGGCCTTCTCCAGTGAATGTCGCACCTCATCGGTGATGCCATCGTCGGTGAACACGCGCGCGACCTTGTCGAGATGCGTGATCCTGAAAATGGCCTGCGCCTTGAATTTGGAGGAGTCGACGAGGACATTGACGGACTGGGCGGCGTCCACGAAGGCTCGGTTCATCACGGCCTCCTCCGGTGTCAACATGCCGATGCCCCCGCTCGCGGAGATGCCGTGGACGCCGAGGAAGGCCGCTCTCACGGTGATGTTCTCGAAAGCACCTGTCTCGAGGCGACCGACACTCGTCATCTTCTGAAAATCCACGGTACCGGGCAATAGATGCACCGTGGCGTTTCTGCTCTTGGCCAACTCCATCGCGACGGTGAGTCCGTTGGTCACGACGTGAAGATGGTGGTGACCTCGCAGCGCTTCCGCGAGGTGTCGGCAGGTGGTCCCACCGTTGACCAGGATGCAATCACCGTCCGACACGGATTGGGCTGCGAGTTCTGCGATGGCTCGTTTCTCGCGGTAGTTTTCCCTCTCCCGCTCCGCGTAGCTCACGCTCTCGTAACGCGCCCAACCCTCCGCATACACCTCGTTGCCGGGAATCGCCCCTCCTCGCGTGCGGGCCAGCACACCCCGCTCCTGCAATTCGATGAGGTCGCGCCGCACGGTGATGGGCGAGGTCTGAAAACGCTCAGCCAGCACGCTGACTTCGACGACGCCCCCTCCTTGCAACAGGGCGACGATTTCTTTCTGGCGAGCTGCTTTGAGCATCTGTTTTCTTGCATCTCAGGACGGTTGACGCGCGAGGTGTGCGCGTGATCGGTGCGGAAACTGTACCGCCCGTATTTGTCACGAGTTTGACTCATCATGTTCGTAACATCCAGTTCATGAACACTAACGATCAAATACGAACAGTCGTCTTTGATGTCGATGGAACCCTTTTCGACACCCTTCCCTCCCTCGCAGCGGCGGCCAATGAGGTACTTGTGCTGGCCGGATTGCAGGCCATCGAGCCGCAGCATCTTCGTCCGGCCTTGAGCCAGGGCATCACCGCCCTCTTCCAGAGCGCGCTCCGGCTTCAGACAGCGTCTGTGCCACTCGCGCTGGCCTCGCGCCTCGAGAAGGCCTTCCAGCAACGCTATGCATCGCACTGGCTGCACAAAGCGGTGGCATACGACGGTGCTCTCGAGCTTCTGTCGATGCTTCGTTCGCAGGGCATCGCCCTGGGGATCTGCACGAACCGCGATCAGGACTCGACACGCACGCTGCTGGACAAGGCAGCACTCACCGGCTTCTTCGATGTGATCGTCGGCCTGGGCGATGCCGAGCATCCCAAGCCGGACGCCGCGCCGTTGCACCTCGCACTCACCCAACTGGGCGCGACGCCGCAGACGGTTCTCTTCGTCGGGGACTCCGGCATCGACGCGGCATGTGCCCAGGCCGCCGGCGTACGGCTGGCGGCTCACCTGGGCGGCTACGCGGCCAACCCCGACGACTTGCGCCCGTACGTCGTCGCGTTTTCGGACTACGCGGAATTCCACAGCTGGATGGCCGCCCGGACATCGACTCAGTCAACGGCGGAGACGACTCACCATGTCTGACATCCAGATCTCGGGCCTGACCAAGCGCTTCGGCAGCGCTGCCGTTCTTCAGGAACTCGACCTGACCGTGCGCGACGGCGAATTCCTCACCCTGCTCGGCGCATCCGGTTGCGGCAAGTCCACCTTGCTGAAGCTGATCGCCGGCCTGGACACGCCCGACACGGGCACGATCCGCATGGGAGACCGCGACCTGCTCGCCCTGTCGCCCAGCGCGCGGGACTGCGCGATGGTGTTCCAGTCCTATGCGCTGTACCCCCACATGACAGTCCGCGAGAACATCTCGATGCCACTGGTGATGCGTGGCCTCGGATTCTGGGGTCGCCTGCCGGGGGCACGCCTGGTGTCCCCCGGGGTGCGGCGACGGCTCGCCGACATCCATGCCAGCGCGCAGGAGGTCGCACGACGACTCGCCATCGACGGATTGCTCGATCGCAAGCCGGCGCATCTCTCAGGCGGCCAGCGCCAACGCGTTGCCCTGGCGCGTGCGATGGTTCGCCACCCTTCCGTTTTCCTGTTCGACGAGCCCCTCTCGAACCTGGACGCCAACCTTCGGCATGCGCTGCGCGCCGAAATCCGCCAGCTTCACGACCAGTTGGGCGTGACGTTCATCTACGTCACCCACGATCAACATGAAGCGATGTCCATGTCGGACCGTGTCGCGGTCATGCGCGAAGGCCGCATCCTTCAGGTCGCGCCACCCGAAGATCTGTACATGCGACCCCGAAGCCTCGAAGTCGCGCGATTCGTCGGCGCGCCGCGGATCAACGTCGTGCCGGGCGAGATCCTCGCCAACGGCGAGATCCATTGCCTGGCGCAACGCATCGCGGCTACCCCGGGGAACAGCGGACCCTGCCATGTCGCCTTCCGGCCCCAGGCGGTCACCTTGGCGAGGGCGCCTGGCCTCACCGTGCGCGGCGTGGTCGGCCATGTGGAATATGCGGGCACCGAATTGATGGCCACGCTGACCCTGCCGAGCCAGGGCGAGGCCTGCATCGTGTGCCTCCCGGCCGGCACGGCTGCGCGCGCAGGGGCCGAGTTCGAGGTCACGGTCCCGTGGGAAGCGCTGCATGTCTTCGACGCAGGCGGTCAGCGCCTGTCGATCGATCGATGCGACGTCCTGGCCCGGGTTGCCTGAAAGCCGACGATGCGCATCCATCCCCTCTCCACAGCGTCGCTTCTCGCACCCGCGGGACTTCTTGCGACGGTTCTGCTGTTCATCCCCGTGCTGGCCGTCGTTCTGATGTCGCTGACCGATTGGCAGTTCGGCGCGACCACGCTGAACTGGGTCGGCCTGCAGAACTACGCCGAACTCTGGTCGGACGCGGTGTTCCGCAAGTCCGTCGCCAACACCCTCGTCTACCTTGTTCTCGTCACCGGGGGCTCGATCGTGCTGGGCCTGAGCCTCGCGCTGTTGATCGAGTCCGATCGGTCGGGACGCGGCTTCTACCGAACCGCCTTCTTCATGCCGGCCGCGTCGACGCTGATCGCCATGGCGGTCGTGTGGGAGTTCCTGCTGCATCCGAGCGCCGGGCTCGTGAATCACCTGCTGATGCAGGTCGGCCTCTCGCCCCAGAACTGGCTCAACGACCGGCGGCTCGCGCTGTACTCGCTCGCCGCGATCGGCATCTGGCAGATGTCGGGGCTGGCATTGGTGTTCTTCCTGGCCGGCTTGCAGGGCATTCCTCGCGACGTGCGCGATGCGGCAGAACTCGACGGCATCGAACGCCCCTTCGATCGCTTCCGCTTCGTCACCTGGCCGTTGCTGGGCCCCACCACCCTGTTCGTCATCACCGTGTGCGCCATCCGCGCCCTGCAGGTCTTCGACACCGTGCATGTGCTCACGAAGGGCGGGCCGAACAAGGCCACCGAGGTGCTGCTCCACACGATCTACACCGAAGGTTTCAGCTTCTTCCGCATGGGCTACGCCAGCGCCATGACGGTCGTCTTCATTGCAGGCATCTTCCTCTTGACCCAGATCCAGCACGCCGCGCTGGAGCGCCGGACGCACTACGCATGAAACGTCCTTCTCCTTCCTTTCGGATCCTTCGCCACGGGGTCCTGATGGCCGTGGCGCTCGTCTTCCTGATGCCCTTCATCTGGATGGTGCTGACCTCGCTCAAGCCCGCCGACGAAATCTTCGGCAGCGAGATCCATCTCTTTCCGACGCGCTTTGCCGCGGTCGAGAACTACACCCTGGCGCTGACCAAGGTCCCCTTGCTGCGCTACCTGTGGAACGGCGTTCTCGTCTGCGCGGGGATCCTGGTGCTTCAGATCCTGGTGGCGCTGCCTGCCGCCTACGCCTTCGCCAAGCTGTCGTTCCGCGGCAAGCCGTGGGCATGGCGCCTGGTGATGCTTGCGCTCATGGTGCCGTACCAGGCCACGGCCATCCCACTCTACGTGATGCTGTACCACGCAGGTCTGCTCGACACGATGGGCGCGCTGATCCTGCCTTTCAGCGTGTCGGCGTTCGGCATCTTCCTGATGCGGCAGTTCTTTCGCACCGTGCCCGACGACCTGATCCATGCCGCGCGGCTGGACGGCATGGGTGAGCTGGAGATCGTCTGGCGCGTGATGCTGCCCACCGCCATGCCCGCCTTGCTGGCGTTCTCGATCTTCTCGGTGGTCTGGCACTGGAACGACTATTTCTGGCCCCTCCTGGTCATCAATTCACCCGATCTGGCGACACCGCCATTGGGAACCATGTTCTTCCGCAATGAGGAAGCAGGCAGCGCGTTCGGTCCTTTGATGGCCGGCACGGTGCTGATCACGGCGCCGCTGGTGCTGTTGTTCGTCGTCGCGCAAAAGCGCTTCATCGAAGGTGTGACGCTCACCGGCGTCAAGGGTTAAACCGCAAGGAATCAAGCAATGAAACAACTGTTCAAAAAAACCGCCGCCCTGACCATGTTGATGGCCGCAGGCCTGGCACAGGCTCAGCAACCGACCGAGATCGTCGTCGACTACGCCTACGCCGATCTTTTCAAGGAGGTCCATGAATCGATCGCGAGAGACTTCATGGCGAAGTTCCCCCAGTACAAGGTCACGTTCCGCGCGCCCAACTCCGACTACGAGGTCTCCGCGCAACAGGTCTTGCGCCAGGCCGTGACGGGCCAGCTGCCCGACGTGTCCTATCAGGGCCTCAATCGTCAGCGCGTGTTTGCCGACCGCGGGCTCGCCGTCGACCTCACACCCTTCATCAAGGCAGAGAAAGGCTGGGCCGGGATGGGCTACGACCAGGCGCTGCTGTCACTGGGGCAGGTCAAGGGTCAGCAGGTTGGCATCGGCTTTGCGCTGTCCACACCCGTCATCTACTACAACGCCGACCTGATGCGCAAGGCGGGCGTGGAGCCCGATCGCTTCCCGACGACCTGGGAAGCCATCATGAATGCGGCCAAGAAGTCGAAATCGGCAACCCCCGGCACGGACAGCCTGCACGTCGAGTGGGACATCACCGGCAACTGGATGTGGCAGGCGCTGGTCTTCAGCAACGGCGGCACCATGTTGACCGCCGACGAGAAGAAGGTGGCATTCGACGGCCCCGCAGGCAAGGCTGCCATTCAAACCCTCGAGCAGCTCGTCAAGCAAGGCGAGATGCGCAACATCGCCTATTCGGCCGCCTGGCAGGACTTCGTGAGCGGCAAGCTCGCGGTACTGGCGACGACCACGGCGCGCCTGGGCAGCATCACGAAGCAGGTCGGCGGCAAGTTCGAGATTCGCACCGCCCGCATGCCCGTGGCCAAGGACGGCCGCCTGCCGGCCGGCGGCAATGCAGCGATGATGTTTTCCAAGGATTCTGCCAAGCAGGCCGCTGCCTGGGAATACATCAAGTTCGCCACCGGCCCGCTGGGTGCGACGACCATGGTGAAGGCGACCGGCTACTTCCCGGCCAACACGCTGCCGGCGAACGACCCGAAGCTCCTTGCGCCCTTCTACCAGGCGAACCCCAATCACTTGACCGCCATCGCGCAGATGCCGGTTCTCACGGGCTGGTATGCGTTTCCGGGTGACAACGGCTTGAAGATCACCGATGTGATCAAGGATCATCTGCAGACCGTGGTCTCGCAAGAGGTGCAGCCCGCCGTCGCCCTCACCGACATGAGCAAGGCGGTCCAGGCACTGCTGCCGCGCTGATCGCCAGGCACGACCATGCTCAAGTTCATCCACATCACGGACATCCATCTTGTCGAGCAGGGTCGTGCCCTCTACGGGCATGACCCCGGCAAACGGTTCGAGCGCTGCATCGACAGCGTGATCGCCGAGCACGCGGACGCATCGTTCTGCGTGATCACGGGCGACCTCGCACATGTCGGGCACGCGGACGCCTACCGCCAACTGTCGGAGCAATGTGCGCGGCTGCCGATGCCCGTTCATCTGATTCTCGGCAACCACGACAGCCGGCCCAATTTCCGGGAACGCTTCCCAGAGGTGGGCGTGGACAACAACGGGTTCGTCCAGTACGAAAAAGCCGTCGGCAAGTTCAGAGCGCTGTTTCTCGACACCAACGAACCGGGAACGCATTCCGGCGTCTTCTGCGAGCAGCGGGCGAACTGGCTTTCTCAGCGTCTGGCGGAGGGCGATTCGCCGGTGCTGCTGTTCATGCATCATCCGGCCTTCCACCTCGGCATCCCGGTCATGGACCGGATCGGCCTGGTCGACAACGAATGGTTGCTGACGGCGTTGAAGGGCCACGAGCACCGCGTCAAGCACTTGTTCTTCGGCCACATTCATCGCCCCATCTCGGGCAGCTGGCGCGGCATCCCGTTCTCGACATTGCGCGGAACCAACCACCAGGTGGCGCTGCACCTTCGGGAATCGGAAGACATCCCGGGCAGCTTCGAGCCGCCACAGTACGGCGTCGTGCTGCTCGACGAGGATTCGGTGCTCGTGCACCTGCATGACTTTCTCGATCGCAGCGAGCGATTCTGGTTGGGCGCATAGCCCAAATACAGGGCCGGCATGCTCAGCGTCAACGGCCAGCAACCGAAGCTGGCGCCTTGGACGTTGCAGTGCGCCAGCGCACAGACCCACGCTTCATGGCTTTGTAAAACCGCGTTGAAGCATCTCAACCAACGAAAGAAGTCCATGAAGAAAACTCTCCTGTTCGCAGCGCTCGGCATTGCCGGCATGCTCACGACACTGACCGCCGCTACCGCCCAGGTCGCAGGTTCCACGACCACCATCGGTGTCACCATCACCGAGACCGATCACCTCGCACTTGGATGGAGCGTGAAGAAGGGGATTCTCGGCAAGACGGTCTACAACGATGCAGGCACCAAGATCGGAAAGGTGCAAGACCTGATCATCGACCCCGAGCGCAACGTGTCGTACGTCATCATCGGTGCGGGTGGGTTCGTGGGCCTGGGACAGCACGACGTGGCCGTGCCGATCGCGCAGATTCGCGACGAGGCCGGCAAGATCGTGATGCCGGGCGCCACCAAGGAGGCACTGAAGGCGTTGGCGCCCTTCAACTACGCGAGTGATACCACCCGACGCGACCGGTTCGTGGCAGAGGCCGATCGCGGCATCGCTTCGGCGAAGCAGGAGATGTGGGCTGCTGCCGGTTTCGATGACACCTTGTTAAGGTGGCAGATGAAACCGGAGGTGGTTAATGGAGAGAAGAAGGACATTCAGTCGCGAGTTCAAACTCGAGGCGGTCAAACTGGTCGTTGAGCGTGGCGTGTCTGTGGCCCAGGCGGCCAAAGACTTGGACGTTCACGAGAACGTGCTGCGCAAGTGGGTGCGTGAGCTGAGGCAGGAGCCTCAGGAGGCGTTCCCTGGCAACGGCAAACAAAAGGCGCAGGATGCTGAGATAGCACGGCTGCACAAGGAAGTGGCCAAGCTCAAGATGGAGCGCGACATATTGAAAAAAGCCGCGGCCTACTTCGCGAAGGAGTCGATGTGAAGTTCGGCTTCGTGGCGAAACACCGAGGGGCCTGGCCGGTCAATCTGATGTGCGAGGCGCTCGGTGTCTCGCGAGGCGGCTTCTACGCCTGGCTCACACGACCCAGGAGCCGGCGTAGCCTCAGCGACGAGGTGCTGGGTGCGCAAGTGCATCAGAGCTTTGTACGCAGCGACCGCACCTACGGCGCACGCCGTGTGTGGCACGACGTGCTGGAGCAAGGCCAGACCTGTGGGCTGCATCGTATTGAGCGGCTCATGCGGGAGCAGGCGCTGCGTGCGAGACCGCGAAGGCGTGGACTACCCAAGGACCGTGGCGCGCGTGGTGCTGTGGCTGACAACGTGCTGGACCGTCAGTTCCAGGCAGATGGTCCGAACCAGAAATGGGTGGCCGACTTCACCTATATCTGGACGGCAGAAGGCTGGCTTTACGTAGCTGCGGTACTGGACCTGTACTCCCGTCGAATCGTGGGCTGGTCGATGCAGGAGAGCATGACCTCGCAGCTCGTGGTGGACGCGCTGATGATGGCTGTGTGGCGCCGGGGCAGGCCAGTGGCACTGCTGCACCACTCGGACCAGGGTAGCCAATACACAAGCGAGCACTTCCAGAGGCTGCTGGACGAACAGGGCATCACTTGCAGTATGAGTCGGGCTGGTGAGGTCTGGGACAACTCGGCCATGGAGAGCTTCTTCAGTTCTCTGAAGACCGAGCGCACGGCCCGTAAGGTGTACAGGACACGAGGGCAGGCCCGCTCAGATGTGTTCGATTACATCGAGTGCTTCTACAACCCGACGCGTCGGCATTCGACGCTCGGATATCTCAGTCCCGTACAGTTCGAGCAAGCTCAAGAAGCTTAGGTCGGTGTCAACGAGACCGGCAGCAGCCCAGTCAGAGGCAACTGCCTGTAGGCCAAGTACCGCTCTAGCGCCGAACGCGCCAACGGCGGCAGTGCAACCTTGCCCGCCTTACCGCCCTTTCCCATCACATGGAGCCAATGGTCTCCCCGACCATCAACTTCGATCTGACCAAGCTTTGCACTGACCATTTCCCCGATACGCAGTCCCGTGCCGAAGCTGAAGCTGAGTACAAATTGCAAGCGTTGTGCTGCAGGAGCTGTCCAACCGTTGCGCCATTCCAGACCTTGTGCGGCAGCCTGGATCAAGGCCCACTCCCCTTCACTGAACACTCTTGAGGCGGCTGAAGGTTCGGTTCGAGATGCGCCACGAACTTTGACTCCTGCGAAAGGGTTGGCCAGGGTATAGCGCTGCTGGATCAACCAGCGAAACATGGCTCCAATCACAGACAGCGAGTAGCCGACCGAACGAGGCGACAGCGACCCAGCAAAGGGCTTCCAGTCATTGGCAGTACGGGGCCTTGCAGGACCAATCCACCGGATGGCTGGAGCCGGGCGGCGTAGAAATCCTCGGTACGCGATCGCATCATCCGCAGTCAATGAAGAAAGTGGCTTGCGACGCTCAAGTACAGCCCACAACAAGAGTCGCTCTGCCTCCTTTTTGTAAGCTCGTTGCGTCGACTCTGATTCATGAAGAGACAACCATGATTGGATCGCTTGGTAGTCGGTGCTTGCGCTGAGCGTGCAGGTCGCCTTTGGAGCCCTGAAGGCACCACGCGAGCCATCGAGCTCAGCCGGCACAGCCAGGCGCTCCCACGGCACGACATCTTGTACGAACTGCTCTGGTAGCAGCGCCCTCGCCTGCTCTGTCAACAACGGATAAGCCGCAAAGAACTTCTCTATCACCTTGGCATTCGTAGCCCCAAGGCCAGGCACAACAGTCCACCAGCGGCGGCGGCGGGGTACGCGGACGGTGAGGTCTGCCAACGTTCTGAGTCCATGCTTCCGCAGCGCGTTAGCGGCGCGAGTTGGAAGCCAGCGCTCCACTTCGTCCGTCACAGACGGCTCAGGCGCCGGCAGATGACGCAAGGTTTCAATCGTGGCAAGGACCGCACGACGACGATGGTGTCGCTCCTGGGCGGAGTGCTCGAACACGCTGGCCAGGTCTTGGCGCTGACGCACTTTTGCATACGCAGCCAACTTACTGCGGATCGCCCCGAGCATGGCGCGAGAAGACTGGCCATCAGCCTTGTTGTGCCCGAGGTACTTCGATACCGCAGCACGCGCCTGCAGGCCCTCATACCAAGCACGCAAAGCAGCCAGCTCATCGGTGCTTGGGAAGTCCGCTGCGCTTTGCGCAAGAGGCATCAAGGTGGCCTGAGTACTTTTCATCCTGCCAGTTTACGAAAAGCAAGAAGCTATTTTGATAAGAATAGTTATCGCAATAGCTCAATCATAACGTCCACCTCCATGCCACATACCTCCCCTCCAAGCCGCAGGCAACCGGTAGACATGCGGAACGACACTGCACATAAGCTTTTACGCCACTGATCTTGAGTTTTTGCGAAGCGCAGCCAGGCTGGCCAGCACGCGACAAGCGGCCCGCTGGCGCACACAGAACTTAGGGCGGAAGGTTCGAGATGAAACACCAGGCAGCCCTCCGGCCTGGGTATTCACGTTGCATCGAGACCGTCCCAAGCCCTCCGGTTGAGCGCACCCACGCTGAGCCAACCGTGCAGGGTGACTGGGCTGAGTCGGGTGCGAACGAGGAGCGCAGCCTCGGCCGGTGATCTCTGCGGGGTCAAGGGTGAAAAAGCTCCACCGTCTTGCCCCAATGAAGAGCTAGTCCTGCAAGGTGGCTTGGCTAGGTCGTACGCGGATGAGGAGCGAAGGTCAGATTTTCAGGTGCTCTGCCGTCCTGACGTGATGAGGGACGAGCATCGTTTGGGTCCTCGAATTCGAGGCCGAGTGACGAACCCGCAGGAAGCCTAGCATGCGCCACGCCAACGACTACAGCCATGCCTATACAAGACGCCTACGGCCCTTGGGTGCGGCAGTCGGGACGGAAACGGCTTGCGCTCGCGCAAAGACAGCTGTCGGCAATAAGCAGTCATCCGCTGATGTCACACTCTCAAATCAATTCATTTATTCAACAGTTGATGTATTATTGATAAATGCAAGAAGCCCAAGTCATCCGCTCCCTCTCCGCCCTGGCCCATGAAGCCCGCCTGCGCGTTTTTCGCGCCCTGGTGGTCGCAGGCCCCGACGGGCTGACACCCAGTGTCTTGGCCGAGCAGTTGGGCATCGCTCCCAATGCACTGTCCTTCCATCTCAAAGAGTTGTCCCATGCTGAGCTGGTCAGCCAGGAACGTCAGGGGCGCAACGTGCTGTACCGGGCTGCGTTCCCTGCGATGACCGACCTCTTGGCCTACCTCACCGAAAACTGCTGCCAGGGCGCTGTGTGCACCCCGGCAGATGCCTCTACCTGCAACTGCTAACGGAGCACACGATGAAACGCTTCCACGTCCACATGCATGTTGATGATCTGGCCAAGAACATCACCTTCTACTCCCAGCTCTTTGGCGCAGAACCTGCCCGCGTGGAAACCGATTACGCCAAGTGGATGCTCGATGAACCCCGGGTGAACTTCGCCATCTCGACCCGGGGCAACAAGCCTGGGCTGGACCATCTTGGCTTCCAGGTGGATGAAGCAGTGGAACTGGCAGAGCTCAAGGCGCGCGCCGAGTCTGCTGACATGGCACTGCTGGATGAGGGCACTACCACCTGCTGCTACGCCCGCAGCGACAAGCACTGGATCACCGACCCCCAAGGCATCGCCTGGGAGCACTTTCATTCCCTTGAAAACATCCCTGTGTTCAATGAAGCGGCGCAGACGGCGCCCAAGTTCAGCGCCTGCTGCAGTCCTGCCGCAGCGGCGACAACCACGGCGTCTTCATGCTGTGCACCCCACTCCAAAACTTCCAACTCCAAGTCTTGCTGCTGAGGCTTTATGACTAACACTACAACACCCTTGAATGTTCTGTTTCTGTGCACCCACAACTCGGCGCGCAGCATCCTGGCGGAAGCCTTGCTCAACGATATGGGCCAGGGGCGCTTTAAGGCCTATTCGGCTGGAAGCAGCCCACGAGCCAACCAGCAGCCCAACCCTCTGGGCTTGCAAGTGCTGCAACGCGCAGGCGTGTCCGTAGAGGGCCTGCGCAGCAAGAGCTGGGACGAGTTTGCCGTGGCCGATGCGCCGAAGATGGATCTGATCATCACCGTCTGCGACAACGCCGCAGGCGAAGTCTGCCCCATCTGGCCCGGACACCCCGCTACTGCGCACTGGGGCTACCCCGATCCTTCTGAAAGCGATGCTGATGACGGCGCCAAGCTCGAAGCTTTCCGCCAGACCATGCACATGATTCGCCGCCGTCTGGAGCTGCTGGTGAATCTGCCCGCAGACAAGCTGGAGAAAGCACGACTGCAGGGCACGGCCCGCGAGCTGTCCGCGCACTGATCCACTGCCTCACCAACGCACGCCCATCACTTACCCACGGTCTCCATCACGATGCTTTCGGCTGTACTGATCTTTTTTTTCACCCTGGTTTTGGTCATCTGGCAACCACGAGGCCTGGGAATCGGATGGAGTGCCTCTCTGGGGGCCGGTATCGCTTTGCTGCTGGGGGTGGTGCATCTGGCCGACATTCCCGTGGTATGGCACATCGTCTGGAACGCCACCGCAACCTTTGTCGCTGTGATCATCATCAGCTTGCTGCTGGATGAGGCCGGGTTCTTCGAGTGGGCAGCGCTGCACTTCGCGCGTTGGGGCGGCGGCAAAGGCTCCAAGCTGTTTGCCTTTATCGTGCTGCTGGGCGCCGCCGTGTCGGCACTGTTCGCCAACGATGGGGCCGCGCTGATCCTCACTCCCATCGTCATGGCCATGCTCGTGGCGCTGGGCTTTTCGCCGGCAACGACCTTGGCTTTTGTGATGGCGGCAGGCTTCATTGCGGACACGGCCAGCCTGCCGCTGATCGTCTCCAACTTGGTCAACATCGTCTCTGCCGACTTCTTCAAGATCGGCTTCAACGAGTACGCCTCTGTCATGGTGCCGGTCAATATGGTCTCGGTGCTCGCCAGCTTGGCCATGCTGATGCTGTTCTTTCGCCGGGATATTCCAGCCTCCTACGACCTTGGCCAGCTCAAGCGCCCAGCCGATGCCATCAAAGACCCAGCTACATTCCGCGCTGGCTGGGTAGTACTTGCGTTGCTGCTGATTGGCTTCTTTGGCCTGGAGCCATTGGGAGTGCCTGTGAGCGCCGTGGCGGCAGCGGGCGCGGTCATCTTGCTGGCCGTGGCAGGCCGTGGGTCGGTCATCAGTACCAAGAAGGTGCTGCATGGTGCCCCCTGGCAGATCGTGATCTTCTCGCTGGGCATGTATCTGGTGGTCTACGGGCTGCGCAATGCAGGCCTGACGGACTATCTGGCTGCGATGCTGGAGCGTTTTGCACATGGCGGTGTATGGGGCGCAGCCATTGGCACGGGACTGCTGTCTGCCTTGCTGTCATCCGTAATGAACAACATGCCAACAGTGCTGGTGGGCGCTTTGTCCATCGACGCCTCCAGTGCCAGCGGCATCGTTAAAGAGGCGATGGTCTATGCCAACGTAATCGGTTGTGACCTGGGTCCCAAGATCACCCCCATCGGTAGCTTGGCCACGCTGCTGTGGCTGCATGTGCTGGCAAAGAAGGGCACCACGATCAGCTGGGGCTACTACTTCAAGGTTGGCTCGGTGCTGACCGTACCCGTACTGCTTGCCACTTTGGCTGCCCTGGCATTGCGCCTGAGCATCTTTGCCTGAACACACCCTCTGTCCTGGAGCCGGTATGAGCACTATCACCATCTATCACAACCCCGCCTGCGGCACCTCCCGCAACGTACTGGCTTTGATCCGCAACAGCGGCGAAGAGCCCACGGTCATCGAATACCTCAAGACGCCTCCTGATCGGCCCACATTGGAGCGCTTGCTGGCCGAAATGGGCGTGCCGGTGCGCGAGGTCCTGAGGCAAAAAGGCACGCCGTTCGATGAACTCGGTCTGAGCGATCCCAAGTGGACCGACCAGCAGCTGATCGACTTCATGCTTGAGCATCCAATTCTGATCAATCGACCCATCGTGGTGACGCCGCTGGGTACTCGTCTGTGCCGGCCGTCTGAGGCCGTGCTGGACATCTTGCCCCGCCCTCAGTTGGGTGCATTCACCAAAGAAGACGGAGAGGCCGTCATCGACGCGAAAGGACAACGTGTTGCAAAGCACTGATTTACCCAACCTCGACGAACAGTCCTTCGAGACTGCGGACCTGAATCGGTTGCTGCCTGCCCAGCGCGCTACGCATGCACCTCGCATCTTGCTGCTTTATGGATCGGCCCGTGAGCGCTCCTACAGCCGACTGCTGACGGAGGAAGCTGCTCGACTGCTTCGCAAACTAGGGGCAGAGCCTCGGATCTTCGATCCACGTGGGCTGCCGCTGCCAGACGATGCGCCGGAGAGCCATCCCAAGGTCCAGGAGCTGCGCGATCTGGTTCAGTGGTCCGAAGGCATGGTGTGGACTTCACCCGAGCGCCATGGCGCAATGACCAGCATCCTCAAAGCCCAGATTGACTGGATTCCGCTGGCCGTGGGCGCTGTGCGGCCGACCCAAGGCAAGACCCTGGCGGTGATGCAGGTCAGTGGGGGTTCGCAGTCATTCAACGCACTCAACCAGATGCGCGTGCTGGGACGCTGGATGCGTCTGATCACCATCCCCAACCAGTCGTCGGTGGCCAAGGCATTCTTGGAGTTCGATGAAGCCGGCCGCATGAAGCCCTCTGCCTACTATGAGCGGGTGGTCGATGTGATGGAAGAGCTGGTCAAGTTCACGCTGCTGACCCGCGACAGCGCAGATTACCTTGTGGACCGCTACAGCGAGCGACGTGAGTCTGCACAAGCACTCTCGCAACGCGTTAATCAGCGAAGCATCTAAAGCGCCGAGACGATGCAACGCCGCATCCGGATCACTGCCATGCTGGGCGTGGCCCAAACGCTGTCGTGGGCTTCGTCGTACTACCTTCCTGCTGTTTTAGCGGAGCCGATCAGCAGTGCGGTCGGCATGGCGTACTCCACGGTATTCGCGGCCTTCTCGGTGGCCCTATTGGTTTCCGCTGCCATGGGACCCATTGCAGGACGGTTCATTGACCGCTTCGGTGGCCGTCCAGTATTGGTCGCCAGCAACCTGGTGTTCGCTGCTGGACTGGTGATCCTTAGTCTAGCCACGCAGGCCAGCCATGTGTTCCTGGCCTGGGCCGTCATGGGCATAGCCATGGGCAGCGGCCTGTACGAAGCCGCCTTTGCCACTGTCGTTCGCCTGTATGGTCAGGACGCGAGGCGTGCCATCACTGGCATCACGCTGTTTGCCGGCTTCGCCAGTACTGTAGGCTGGCCGCTTTCCAGCTATCTCGCGCATGAGTTTGGCTGGCGTGAGGCATGTCTGGCGTGGGCACTGCTACACCTTCTTTTGGGGCTTCCGCTCAACCTGTTGCTGCCGCGCGCAGCTGCTGCAGTAGCTGAACCGGGACAAGGTGATGAACAACCTGCGGCCAGCCCCCACGAGCATTCAAGCGCAGCTGGCAAGCCTCACAGATCCACAGCCTATCTGATGGCCTATGTGTTTGCGGTTTCGTGGTTCATCAGCACGGCGATGGCGGCGCACCTGCCGCAGCTTCTGCAGACGACTGGAGCAGCAATTGGCGTTGCCATCGGAGCCGCTGCGCTGGTGGGGCCCGCGCAGGTGGCGGGGCGGTTGGTGGAATACGGGTTCTTGAAAAACGCCCACCCTCTGCTGTCTGCCAAGCTGGCCATCTTGGCGCATCCCGCTGCAGCACTGTGTCTGTATCTGATTGGAGCGCCTGCAGTGAGTCTGTTTGCAGTCTTGCACGGGCTTGGGAACGGAATTTTGACGATTGCCGTGGGCACGTTGCCGCTCAAGGTGTTTGGTGCACAGGGCTATGGACAGCGGCAAGGCTGGTTGATGGTGCCCGCGCGCATCGTGCAGGCGGGGTCCCCGTTTCTCTTCGGAATGGCTGTATCCCATTGGGCGCTGGGAGCATTGTGGCTTTCCTCAATGCTCGGCATCACCGCGTTCTTTGCGCTGTGGGCCATGCGCATTCAGCACCGCACTGCCAGTGCGCAATGAATTTGGAGGTCGATGTGAGCGTGACACTGTATGACGTGATCATTGTTGGAGGAGGCCAGGCTGCACTGTCCGTTGCCTACTTCCTGAGGCGCACAAACCGCTCAGTGCTGATCTTGGACGCCGAGGATGCAGGTGGAGGGTAAGCGTTCCGCGAACCCATCTTTCATCTCACCGTTGAAGCTGCGAACCTCGGGTCTTCGCAATCAACGAACGAGACGAGGTGGACATGGATCGACAGCAGATGGAACGGTGCCTGGAGCAAGTGGCGGCGTATCGTGCCTCTGGCCAGAAGGCGCAGGTATGGGCCGAGGCCAACGGGGTGCCAGCGGGAACGCTGCAAAGCTGGTGCGCACATGCGCGGCGCTGGCAGGCGCGGCTCGACGGCGTCAGCCCTGAGCCCTCGCCAGCCGCCAGGCCGAGCGGCTTCGTGGCCGCCCGCGTGGCGCCTGGTGCCGCATCGACATCGGTGCGCGTCGAATTGAACGTGGGAGGCACCCGGCTCGATCTGCATTGGCCGCTGGCGCACACGCGTGAACTCGCTTCGCTGCTGCGGGAGTTCGGCCGATGATTCGCATCGACGTCATCTGGCTGGCGCTTGGCGCGGCCGACCTGCGCGGGGGCATCGACACGCTGTTGGCCCAAGTGGTGCGCGGCTTCGCGCTGGGCGCGCAAGCCCACCACGCCTACGTGTTTGCCAACCGCCGCGCCGACCGGCTCAAGGTGCTGGTCTACGACGGCGCGGGCATGTGGCTGTGCACCCGGCGGCTGCAAGCGGGCAGCTTCGCCTGGCCGCGCCAGGACACGGGGTCACTTCAACTCACGCGCGAGCAGTTCGACTGGCTCGTCGCGGGCCTGCCGTGGCAGCGCCTGGGCAGCGCGCAGCCGCAGTCGATCACGGTGGTCTGAATGCGCTCGATTCGAGGTCGGGATTTGCGCGTTTGTCTATTGGAGAAAGTCATGCCTCGCGCGCACGCGCGCGCGAGGCATGATGGCGGCCATGCTCGAAGGCCCGGACACCCACACGATCGATGCGCCGGGCGCACTGGATTCGATGCAGGAGCTGCGCGATGTGATCGGGCGCATGCAAGGCGAGCTGAAGTTCAAGCAAACCAGGATCGAGGCGCTGAACTTCGAGATCGCGCGGCTGAAGCGCTGGCGCTTCGGCTCCTCCAGCGAGAGCCTGGAGACGAGCACGCAGGCGGTGCTGTTCGATCAGATCCTGGCCGACACGGCGCTGGAAGACCGCGCCGCCCAGCAAGACCAGAAGCCACCGGTAGCGCCACCCCGGGCCAAAGGCCAGGCGGTGCGCCAGGCGCTGCCGGCGAGCCTGCCGCGCATCGATCACCATCACGAGATCGAGCAGACCCACTGCGAGTGCGGCCAGCCCTTCAAGCGCATCGGCCAAGAAGTCAGCGAGCAGCTCGATTGCGTGCCGGCCCAATTCTTCGTGCTGCGCCATATCCGCGGCAAGTACGCCTGCACGTGCTGCCAGACGATCCAGGCCGCGCCGATGCCCGCGCAGATCATCGACAAAGGCATCCCCGCGCCGGGCCTGCTCGCGCAGGTGGTGGTGGCCAAGCACGACGATCACTTGCCGCTGTACCGGCAGGAAGAGATCTACGCGCGCTCTGGCGTGCACATCCCGCGCTCGAGCATGGCCCAGTGGATCGGCATCTGCGGGTGCGTCTGGCACCGCTGGCCGATGCACTGAAGGGCTTCATCCTCAGCCACGGTGTGATCCACGCCGACGAGACGCCGGTGTCGCTGCTGGCGCCGGGGCGCGGCAAGACCAAACGGGCCTACGTCTGGGTCTACCGCACGACCAACTTCGTGGCCCAGCGCGCGGTGCTGTTCGACTTCACCGCCAGCCGCGCCGGCGAACATCCGCGGCGCGTGCTGCGAGGCTTCGGCGGCACGCTGGTCAGCGACGATTACAGCGGCTATTTTGGGCTTCAGGCGCAAGGCGTCAGCGCCGCACTATGCTGGGCCCACGCGCGGCGCAAGCTGTTCGAGGCGCACGAGTTCAACGCCAGCCAGATCGCCGGCCAGGCGGTGGCGCTGATCGCAAAGCTGTACGAGGTCGAGCGCGAGGCGCGCGAACTCGAACCCCAGGCACGGTGGCTGCTGCGCCAGCAACGCTCCAGGCCCATCGTCCAGGCCCTGCACCTCTGGCTGACCGGGCAGCGCCAGAAGCTGGCCAATGCCGACGTGACGGCCAAGGCGATCGATTATTCGCTGAGCAATTGGCGCGCGCTCACGCGCTACCTGGACGACGGCGACGTCCCAATCGACAACAACGCGGCGGAGAACGCGGTGCGCCCGCTGTGCGTTGGCCGCAAGAATTGGCTTTTTGTAGGCTCGCAGCAGGCCGGCGAGCGCGCTGGCGTGGTCATGAGCCTGATCGAGTCGGCCAAACTAAACGGGCACGATCCCTGGGCCTACCTCAAGGACGTCTTCGAGCGTCTGCCCACGCTCAAGCAGCGCGACCTCGCGCAGCTGCTGCCGCACAACTGGCGGCCTGCCACCGACATCGCCGTGCCAAACGCGGCGCTCGCCGCCGCCGCGTAGAACCATCCTTCAACACGCCGTCATCGACGGCGCAAGGGTGTCGTTCGCGGAACGCTTACGGTGGAGGAGCCTGGCAGCATGGCTGGGACTCTCTGCGCCTGTTCTCTCCTGCAAATTGGAGCTCCATTGCTGGCTGGCCCATGCCTAGCTCCGGGGAGCAGTACCCAAGCCGCAACCAGGTTATTTGCTACCTGCGGCAGTACGAAGCCCGCTACAACCTCTCGGTACAGCGGCCTGTGCTGGTGACGGCGGTGGAGCGTAGAGACCACGGATTTGCCGTAAAGGCAGGTGACCGGTCGTGGGATGCGCGCGTGGTGGTGAGTGCCACAGGGACTTGGCGCAACCCGTTTATTCCGGAACTCGAAGGTCGGTCCACGTTTGGCGGTCTCCAGGTTCACTCCGCACATTACGTATCGCCCAGCGCATTTCAAGGACTGCGAGTCATGGTGGTCGGCGGTGGCAACTCGGGTGCGCAGATCTTGGCCGAGGTTTCGCAGGTTGCTGCGTCCACTACCTGGGCCACCTTGAGCCCGCCTGCCTTTCTGGCAGACGATGTGGATGGAAGAGTACTCTTTGAACGCGCAACTGCACGGTGGCTGGCAATCCAAGAAGGCCGTGACCCGACAGACTTGCCAGGGGGATTTGGTGATGTCGTCATGGTACCCCCTGTCGTGGATGCCCGCGCACGTGGCGTGCTTCATGCCGTAGGAGCATTTGGGAGGCTGACAGCTGAAGGCGCACAGTGGGCGGACGGCACCAGCCGCACGTTTGACGCCATCTTGTGGTGTACCGGGTTTAAGCCCGCACTCCAACATCTGGAGTCTCTTGGCGTGGTGGCCGATAACAAAGTCACCGTAGACGGGACACGTGCGCGCGATGTGCCAGGCCTCTGGCTGGTCGGCTACGGCGAATGGACCGGGCCCGCATCTGCCACTCTCATAGGTGTCATGCGCACCGCGCGCTCCACTGCAACCGAGATTGACCAGTACCTTGCTGCCCAAGTGCCAGCGTAGGCACCGCTGGGTGCGTCGGTTTACATGTGCATGTAAATACACGTATTATTCGGCACATGACTACCTCGCCTCTCAACCGCACGCATGCCATTGACGCCGCCATCGGGTCCTTGGAAAGCAGCTTTTTCAAGGCGCTTTGCGAGCCTGCCCGGATTGCAGTGCTCAAGCGCGTGATGCAACTAGGGAGCGCTGATGTAACGGAGATCGCTGCCGAGTTGCCCCAGGAGCGCTCTGTGGTGTTGGCGCCGATTCAAAATTGAGCCACCGTGCCGATTGAATTTTGAGCCAGGGCTAATGGCCAACCTGTGAAGGTCGGCTGTGGATAAGTGTAGTGCCTTGGGTCGGTTTTGGTCTCCTTGGTGATCGAGCTCGGTGGTCGTCCGTTGAGGGTAAGCCGCGCAGGGCGAAGCCCGTAGCGGCTTGCCCTTGAACCGCTCAGAACGGCTCAGCCTTCTTGGCCTGTTCGCGTGCCTTGATGCGTTTCTTGGCCACGGCTGTGCTGTGCATGAACCTGTGGGACTCGTTGCCCGTCTCGACGATGTGGCAGTGGTGCGTGAGTCGATCCAGCAGTGCCGTGGTCATCTTGGCGTCGCCGAACACGCTGGACCATTCCTTGAAGTCCAGGTTAGTGGTGATCATCACGCTGGTCTGCTCGTAGAGCTTGCTCAGCAGGTGGAACAGCAAGGCGCCGCCTGCCTGGCTGAAGGGCAGGTAGCCCAGCTCATCAAGGATGACCAGGTCCATGCGCTGCAAGCTCGCTGCGATGCGGCCTGCCTTGCCTTGGGCCTTCTCCTGCTCCAGTGCGTTGACCAGGTCCACCGTGGAGTAAAACCGCACGCGTGAGCCATGGCGCGTGATGCCCGCCACGCCGATGGCCGTGGCCAGATGCGTCTTGCCCGTGCCGGGGCCACCCACCAGCACCACGTTGTGCGCCTGCTCGGTGAACGCCATGCTGGCCAACTGCTCGATGAGCTTTTTGTCCACGGGCGAGCATTCGAAGTCGAAGCCCGCCAGGTCGCGGTGCACGGGGAACTTCGCCGTGTGCATCTGGTAGCTCACTGAGCGCATGGCTCTGTCCGTGACTTCCGCTTGCAGCAGGTGCTCCAGCAGCCAGCGCGAGCTCTCCAGCGTGGCGTGGCCGCCTTGCTTGACCAGGTCCTCCCAGGCCCCGGCCATGCCGTACAGGCGCAGCTCTTTGAACTCCTTGTCCAGCTCACGCATGATCGGCCTCCTGCATGTCGCTGCCAGCGCGCAGGCTGTCATAGCGCGCCGTGTCGGCCAGGGGTGTCTGGCTCACTTGCAGGTTGGTCGCAACCGTCTCGGGCAGGGGCTGCGCTTGCAGGCGGCCGAGCACGTTGATGACGTGCTCGGTGCTCACCCGCCCCGATGGCGGCGCACTCTCCAGGGCCAACTCCACCGCCACCAGCACGGCGTCCAGCCCTTGCTTGGGCACCTCGGCCAGTACCTGCGCCATCACCCTGTCGCCGCCCTCCTGGTGCAGCAAGCCTTTGCGCATGCGCTGCAATGGCTCGGGCAGGTCTGCAAAGGGCGCGCCGTTGCGCAGCGCGCCCGGCTTGCGCTCGATCAGCGGCACGTAATGCTGCCAGTCGTAGCGGGTCTGGTTGCGATCGCTCAGGCGCTCGTGCGTGGCCACCATAGCATCGCCGGCCACCACCACGATCTGCGCCGGGTACAGGTGTGTGCTGACGATTTGCCCCGCCCATTCGCAGGGCACCGAGTAGCGGTTGCGCGCCACCGTCACCAGGCAGGTGCTGCTCACCTTGGCCGGATTCTCAACATAGCCATCAAAGGCCACCGGCATCGGCATCAGGTGGCTTTGCTCCAGCTCCAGCATCTCGGCGATGCTGAACGCTTTGTGCTGCGGGTGGCGCAGCTCTCGCCACAGAGCCCGGCAGCGCTCGCCCAGCCACGCATTGAGCTCGGTAAAGCTGCCAAAGCGCCGTTGCCCCGCCTCCACCCAGATGCGACGGCGGCTGTCTTGCACATCCTTCTCCACGCGCCCCTTCTCCCAGCCGCTGGCACGGTTGCAAAAATCAGGGTCGAACAGATAGTGCGCGCACATGGCTGCAAAGCGCGCATTGACCACGCGGCCTTTGCCCTTCTTGACTTTGTCGACCGCCGTCTTCATGTTGTCGTAGATGCCACGGCGTGCCACGCCACCCAGCGCTGCAAAGCTGCGGGTGTGCGCATCGAACAGCATCTCGTGGCCTTGGCTGGGGTAGGCCACCAGCCAGAAGGCCCCACTGGCACACAGCTTCATGTGCGAGACCTGCATGCGGTAGTACACCCCGCCCACCAGCAAGCCGTCTTCGCTCCAGTCGAACTGGAAGGCCTCGCCAAGCTCGAAGGTCAATGGCACGAAGGCCTTGCAGGCCGCCTGTTGGCCTTCACCTTGGCGCCACTTGCGGATGAAGTCCGTCACCCGCGTGTAGCCACCTTCGTAGCCCGCTGCCTTGATCTGCGTGAACAAGGCCTTGGCCGTGCGCCGCTCCTTCTTGGGCCGCTTGGCATCGGCCTTCAAGGCTTGCTTGAGCTCCGCCTCGTGCGCCGACAGCTTGGTCGCCTTCGCCGCCTCCCGGCGGTACTTGGGCTCGACCGGCTGCGCCTCGTCCAGCCACTTGGCCACCGTGTTGCGCGACAGACCCGTGGCCCTCGATATCTCCCGCTTCGTCTTCTTGTCCCGGCGATGCATCCGCCGTATCTTGCCAATCATGTCCATGGTGATCACCCTCTTCATTCCCTTGCTGCACAAAACAGCAGGGTAGGTAAAACACCTGGCTCAGTTTTAGGTCGGCATCACACCAAAAAGTGGCTCAGTTTTCGGTCGGCGTCAACATCCTGTGGTCCACCAGGCCCGCAGGCCGCAGCCAGAACATACGGTTCCCCTTGGTTTCGCATGCTCAGCCAGTCCATCCACAGCTTTGCCATGCCACCAGGAAATCCACCATGCTTGACCGCAGACGCTTTGTTCTGACCACCCTGGCCTCCCCGGCGCTGACCGCCTGCGGCGCGGGTGGCGATGTTGCCGCCAACCGCTATGTCCAGACTCCCCTGCTCGCCAGCCATGCGCGCTACGGCGCGCGCTTCACGCAGCCCGGCTTCGTCAACGGCTGGGGCATCGCCATCCGCCCGGCCGGCGCGGGAGGCCATTTCTGGATTGGCGGCGGGGGCACGTCCTGGCAGTTCATCGGTGACGTGGCTCGCTCGGCCGATCCCGGGATGCGCGCCCTGCACCAGGACGGCCTGCGCGAAGTGGCCGTTCCGCGCTCCGATGCCCTGACCGGCGATGACAGTGCCGGCAAAGTCACCGGCGTGGTCTACAACGGTGCGCCCCTGGACTCGCAGCTGCTGCGGGTCCGGCAGCAGCCTGCCGCCGGACGCCTGCTCGAGGGCTCGGCCCGCTTCGTCTTCGTGACCGACAGCGGCAGCGTCAGCGCCTGGACGGAGCGCGATGCGCAGACGGGCGCCATCGTCCGGGTGGACGGCCCTGCGGTGGAAATGTTCAATGGCGCCGACCAGGGCATGGCTTTCTTCGGGGCCGCCATCCACACGGGCCGATGGGACCGCGTGTGGATGGCCGACTTCGGCGCCCGGCCCCAGATCCGCACGCTGGACGCGCAGTGGCAACTGGTGCCCACTCAGGGCTTCGCCAACCCGTTCGCATCAGGCGCGGCAGGCGAGGCCCGGCCCGGTGATCCGGTGCCCTTCAACATCCAGGTCGTCAACGACGGCCGCCGCGACCGCGTGTTCGTGCTCTATGCGATCAGCCAGCCCGACCCGGACGATCCCCTGGCGTTCCATGCCGGCGAGGAGGATGCGCTGGACGCAGCCGCAGAAGCGGCCAGCGGCAACCGGCCTGCGCGCGGCAGGCTGGCCGAGTTCGACCTCGACGGCCGCCTGCTGCGCATCTATGAGGACGATGGACGCCTGAATGCGCCCTGGGGCGTGGCCATCGCTCCTGACGGCTTCGGCGCACTGGCGGGGCACCTGCTGGTCGGCAACTTCGGGGGAGCAGGCCGCATCTGTGCCTTCGACCTGTCCACGGGCCGCTATGTGGACGATCTGCGCGACGCGCAGGACCGCCCCGTGGCCATCCCCGGCCTGTGGGCCCTGCAGTTCGGCAACGGCGTGGCCCTGGGCGACAGCGACGCGCTCTACTTCGCCGCCGGCCCCGAGGACGAAACCGAGGGCCTGTTCGGCTCGCTGAGGCTTCTGTGACGCTTCATCCTGGCGGTGTCATTGCGCAGACGCCAGGCCTCACACCAGCCCGTGCGAGAGCAGGTAGGTGATGGCATGGGCCACCATGGCCGCCTCCAGGCCATAGCGCCAGAACAGGAAGCCGCCCACGGCGCCGTGGACGACCTCGAACAGCAGCAACTGCAGCACCAGCGCGTCCGACAGGCCGCCCCAGGTGCTCCAGGCCAGGGCCAGCTGCAGCATGCCCCACAGCATGGCCGACAGCATGACGGACCACCAGCCCAGCGTCCATCCCGGGCGGCGGTCTGTGCGTCCGCTCAGCCGCCACAGCAGCCACATCACCAGCGTCATGCCGCCCAGCCGCATCACCAGCTCGGCCGTGATGCCCGCGTACAGCATCTTGGCGCCCAGCGGCATGGCGTAGACGGGGTCGATCAGGGTCAGGTCGTCGGGCCAGGCCAGGGCCAGGGTCACCAGCCAGGCCGCGCCGACCACGCCACCGGCCAGCCCCGGCAGCGTGAGGTAGCGCACGGCGCGCTGGGGCGAACGCCCGGCCACCCAGGTGGTCAGCAGCGGTGCGGACAGGCCCAGCCGCGGCCCCAGCCACACGCCCACGCCCACGGGCAGGGCCAGCAGCGCGGCCATCACGCCAATGCCGGTGAGCGGCGTGACCAGCGGCTCCACGGGCAGGCCCAGCATGCGCATCCAGTCGGGCAGCACGAACCAGGCCATGGCCGCCACGCCGGGCAGCCCCAGCAGCCAGAGCACCGTGAAGATGCGCCAGCTCAGCCGGGGCAGTGCGGGTGCGGCATAGGCCGATGGGGCGGGCATGAGAGTGGACACGGGGCCGGTGGTGGGCAGGCTGGCGTTGTCAGTCACGCATCAAGGCTTCTATCTCGTCGGGCTCCACGGGCACGCCGCGCGTGATCAGCTCGCAGCCGGTCTCGGTGACGATGGCATCGTCCTCGATGCGGATGCCGATGTTGTGGAACTGCTCGGGCACGCCGGCCGCAGGGCGCACGTAGATGCCCGGCTCGATGGTGGTGCACATTCCCGGACGCAGGATGCGGCTGGGGCGGTTGGTGATGGTCTCGCCCGACAGCGGGTCCTTGCGCTCGTGCGACTGGCCCAGCTCCGAAGGCTCCACATAGCTGCCGCAGTCATGCACGTCCATGCCCAGCCAGTGGCCGGTGCGGTGCATGTAGAACTGGAAGAAGGCGCGCTGCTCGATCACGTCCTGGGCATTGCCATAGACCTTTTTGTCCAGCAGGCCCAGATCCAGCATGCCCTGCGCCAGCACGGCCACGGTGGCGTCGTGCGGATCGTTGAAGCGCGCGCCGGCCCGCGTGGCCGCCACGGCAGCCTTCTGGCTTTCCAGCACCAGCTCGTAGAGCGCGCGCTGCGGGCCGGTGAAGCGGCCATCGGCGGGGAAGGTGCGCGTGATGTCGCTGGCGTAGCCGTCGAGCTCGCAGCCGGCGTCGATCAGCACCAGTTCGCCCGCGCGCACGGGGGCCTTGTCGGCCTGGTAGTGCAGCACGCAGGCATTGGCGCCGGCGGCCACGATGGAGCCGTAGGCCACGTACTGCGAGCCCTGCTGGCGGAATTCATGCAGCAGCTCGGCATCCAGGTGGTATTCACGCACTTCCTGGCCTGCGCGCAGCATGCGCGCCGAGCGCTGCATGGCGCGGATATGGGCCTGGGCGCTGATGGCGGCGGCGCGGCGCATGATGTCCTGCTCGTGGGCGTCCTTGACCAGGCGCATCTCGTCCAGCAGCGTGCACAGGTCGCCCTGCTCGGACGGGCACAGCGCGCCAAAGCGCACCCGTGCGCGCACCTGGCCCAGCCAGCCTTCCACGCGCACGGCCAGCCCTTCATGCGTGGCGAACGGATACCAGAGGCGGCCCCGGTTCTCCAGCAGGCGGGGCAGGCGCGTATCGATCTCGGCGCTGGAGAACGCCTGGCTCACGCCCAGCGTGGCCACGGCAGCCTCGGGGCCCAGGCGGATGCCGTCCCAGATTTCGCGCTCCAGGTCCTTGGGCTGGCAAAACAGCACGCTGGAGCCATCGGCGGCCAGTACCAGGCAGGCATTGGGCTCGGCAAAGCCGGTCAGGTAATAGAAATAGCTGTCGTGGCGGTACAGATAGCCGGTGTCCCGGTTGCGCTGGCGCTCGGGAGCGGTGGGAATGATGGCGATGCCGCCGGCGCCCAACTGGGCGGCCAAGCGTGCGCGGCGTTGGGCATAAACAGATGTCATGCAGCTATCGTACTGCCGTCCGGGGTTCTCCACAGTCCCCGGAACAGGGGAAGGAGGGGGGGCAGCCGGCCGGCGTCAGGTGGACTTCAGCGCAGACACCGTCACTGCCCCAGGGCGCGCCGATTCCAGGGCGCCTTCATCAGCATGCGCGCCAGTCCGCAAAAGCCGGTGGCACCCGCCACGATCAGACCGCAGCCCACGAAGGCCGAAAGCAGGTGCCACCACGGTGAAACCGTGGCACCGAGCACGGCGCCCAGCAGAGCCAGCCCGCCCGCACCCAGTTGCACCTGGCGCTGCAGCTCCAGCGGCTGGCGGCTGTCTTGCAGCACGGGCAGGCCTTCGGCCTTCCAGGCGTCCAGGCCGCCGTCGAGCACATGGCCGACACAGCCGGGCGGCAAGGCAGCCGCCAGGGCCTGGGCGTTGAGCCGCGTGCGGTTGCCGGAACGGCAGTGAAAGACCACGGCGGCCGGCGCATCGCCCCAGGCCTGGGCGCCCAGGCGCTCCATGGGCATGCTGCGGGCGCCTGCCATGCGTTCGCGCGCATGTTCGTCGGGCGCGCGGATGTCGATGAGCCAGGCGCCTTGCGCCTGCAACTGGCGGGCGGCCTGGGCCGAGATGAGGGGAAGGGACATGGGACGACTCCTGGGGTGGGGGTTTTCAGGGACAGAAGATGCTCTTGAGTGCCGCCACCAGCTTTTGCGCATCGGGATCGGCGATGCGGTAGTACAGGGTCTGCGACTCGCGGCGGTAGGCGACCAGGCCCTCCTCGCGCATGCGCGCCAGATGCTGGGACAGGGCCGACTGGCTCAGCGGGATACGCTCCAGCAGCCCGCCCACCGACAGCTCGCCATGCTCGATCAGCAGGCACAGCACCAGCAGGCGCCTCTCGTTGCCCACGGCGCGCAGCAGGGCGGCGGCGCGCGCCGCACCCTGCTGCAGGAAAGCCTGTTCGGAGGAGAGGATGGGTTGGTTCATGATTAAGAAAAATCTAATTTAGCAAATTCTAATATACTTGCCGGCAGGCTGCACTGGAGCCATCGACAAAGGAGTGCTTTCATGACCTCGCCGCTGCGCATCGCGCCATTCTTCGACGAAGCCACCCATACCGTGACCTACCTGGTCTGGGATGCGAACACGGGCGAGGCCGCCGCCATCGACCCCGTGCTCGACTACGACCATGCCAGCGGCCAGGCCCACACCGGCTCGGCCGATGCCGTGCTGGCCGCCGCGCAGGCCCAGGGCCTGCGCCTGCGCTGGATCCTGGAAACCCATGCGCATGCCGACCACCTCAGCGCGGCCCCGTACCTGCGCGAGCGCACGGGCGCCCCGATCGCCGTGGGCGAGCACATCCGCGAGGTGCAGCGCATCTTCCGCCCCGTCTTCAACCTGCCCGCGCCCGCCGGGGAGCCGCCTTTCGACCGACTGCTGGCAGACGGCGACAGCCTGCCCCTGGGCGGGCTGCGCATCGAGGTGCTGCACACGCCCGGCCATACGCCCGCCTGCGTGTCCTACCGCATCGAGGATGCGGTCTTCGTGGGCGATACGCTGTTCATGCCCGACTACGGCACGGCGCGCGCCGACTTTCCGGGCGGCGATGCGCGCACGCTGTTCCGCTCCATCCAGCGCCTGCTGGCCCTGCCGCCCGCAACACGCCTGTTCATGTGCCATGACTACAAGGCGCCGGGCCGCGACCGCCACGCCTGGGAAACCACCGTGGCCGACCAACGTGCCGGCAACGTGCATGTGCACGCGGGCGTGGACGAGGCCAGCTTCGTGGCCATGCGCAACCGGCGCGACGCCACGCTGTCCGCGCCCGCCCTGCTGCTGCCCGCCATCCAGGTCAACATGCACGCAGGCCATTGGCCCGAGGCCGAGGCCAACGGCGTGCACTACCTCAAAATTCCGCTGCGCATGAAGCATCGGCCCCAGGCAGCGGACGCGAAGCAGGCGTAGAGTCGTCCGTTGGCTCCCCCACCCCTCTTGCGACACCCCCAGGACAAAGGACCTTCCATGATCCACAGCGCCCATGCCACCAGCACGGACACCCCCTATCGCGTCACGCTTGGCGACCCCCAAGGCCACAGCTGGCATGTGGACGAGCCCGCGGACAAGGGCGGCGGCGACACGGCGCCCAACCCCCTGCAGCTGCTGCTGTCGGCCCTGGGCGCCTGCACCACGGTCACGCTGCAGATGTATGCGGCGCGCAAGCAGTGGAAGCTGGAGCAGGTGGATGTGCAATTGCGCCTGAACCCCGAAGGCACGCCGGCCAGCGGCAACCTGATCGAACGCCAGATCACCCTGCAAGGCGACCTGGACGACGAACAGCGCCAGCGCCTGCTGCAGGTGGCCGAGGCCTGCCCCGTGCACAAGCTGCTGGCCGGCGAAGTGCACATCCAGACCGCGCTGCAGCTGCCCGCCTGAGCGAAGGACTGGCCACCATGCAAAAGGCCCTGCGGCAGGTATGCCGCAGGGCCTTCGGAGTGGACGGGGACATGGCCGGCGTCAGGCTTCGCTGACCTCGATCTCCCCCGTATCGACATAGAGTTCGAACTCCCGCTTGGCCAGCGACACGGTGATCGGCTGATCCTCCTGGGTCCAGGACAGCACATAGCTTCCGATGGCCGTGGCCACCTGCACACGGGTGCCACGCGGAATGTCTTCCAATTGGCCATCGCCTACCCGGTGCTGCACATTGCCGGTGACCGTGGCTTCGAATTTCTCGGGGAATCGCTGGACTTCCACGGCGCTCTGGACCGCCTCTTCAGCGGCTTCGGCGTGCGTCTGTACGGATGTATTCATGGCGTTTTCTCCTGTAAGAGTGAGGCCGGCGCCCGCCAAAAGGACGGGCGCCGGGCCGTTCCTCGAATGTAAACAATGTTCCTGAGAATGCGCTGTCAGCGAACAGGCCCAATATCTGCGATCCTGGTTTGCCTGCTGCGCCGAGCTGCACGACACTGGTGGCCTCCCCCACGAACCAGGCCGATCCGCCCATGTCCGACACGTCCCCACCCAACTCCCAGCCCCAGCACCTTCCCACCCGCACCGCCGACGTGGGCGGCATTCCCATCCAGCGCGCCATTCCGCAGCGCGCCCTGCGCAAGGTCGGTGCCTGGTGCTTTCTCGACCACGCCGGCCCCGCCGATCCCGCGCCGCCCGGCATGCAGGTCGGCCCGCATCCCCATATCGGCCTGCAGACCTTCACCTGGATGATCCGCGGCGAAGTGCTGCACCGCGACAGCCTGGGCAACACCCAGATCATCCGGCCCGGACAGGTCAATCTGATGACGGCAGGCCACGGCATCGCCCATTCCGAGGAAAGCCAGACGCCCTCGCACATCCACGCCGCCCAGCTGTGGATTGCGCTGCCCGAATCGCACCGCAACGGTCCGCCCCGCTTCCAGCACTACCCCGAGCTGCCCAGGACCACGGTGGGAGACTTCACGGCCACGGTGCTGGCCGGCGAGGCGCTGGGCCTGACGTCGCCCGCCGAGGTGCACACGCCCCTGATGAGCGTGGACCTGCATGCGGACAACGCACGCAGCGCCAATGCCGTCGCCACGTTGCCGCTGCGCGCCGATTTCGAGCATGCCGTGCTCAGCCTGGAAGGCGACGTGCGCGTGAACGGCCAGCCGCTGCCGGTGGAGGAATTGCTCTACCTGCCCCTGGGCACGCCCTCGGTCGCCATCGAAGCGGCGCCCGGCAGCCGCCTGCTGGTCATTGGCGGCGAGCCCATGGATGAAGCCATCTTGCTGTGGTGGAACTTCGTGGCGCGCACGGGAGAGGAAATCGCCGAGGCCCGCGCGCAGTGGGAGGCCGAGACCCGGCAGCCCGCCACTGCGGCGCGCCGCTTCGGACCGCCGCTGGCTTCGCCCCTGGCGCCGCTGCATGCGCCTTCGCTGGACGGCGTGGTGCTGCGCGCCTCGCGCTGAAACGCGCCGTACCGCAGTCTTCGCGGCGATGGCCGCCCCAGCAAAAAGGCGCCCCGAAAGGGGCGCCTTGCCGTTGATGTTGCGGGAGTTTCGAGGGTCAGGCCGGGCTGGCCGCATCCACCTCGGTGCCATCTTCCACGCCGCGCACGCTCTCGCGGCCATGCTTGTCCTTGAGCTTGCCCAGATCGGTTTCCACCGCCCGCTTCAGCTTATCGATGGCGGCGTTGAAGGCGTCCTTGACCTTCTCGGCCTCGGCGTTCACGGCGATCGGCGGGCGTCCATTGGCCCGGGTCTCCAGAACGCAGCGCTTGCCGGGAGCCCCCGAGGTCTTGAGCGCATCGACACCCGTGAGGAACACCTCCACGCGCACCACATAGTCCTTCAATCTCGCCAGCTTGGCGTTGATTTCTTCCTGCGCCCATTGCGCCAAGGACTCGCCACCCTGGATCGAATCGTCGGCATGAACCTGAACTTGCATGCATATCCTCCTAGTCGCCAAAAGCCGCACCACCGGCGCGGCGGGGTTGTCGGGGCCATTGATGAACTGGCGAAACCATCGTAACGCCATGCGGGCTGCCTGCACAGCAAGTCGCACCCTGCGTCGTCAGGTTTTTCGCACTGCAGCATCCGCAGTCCCCACCCTGCCTACAGGCTACACCCAGAGGGACGACGCCGGGTTCAGCGCGCTGAAGAAGCTTGAGATGCCTCAAGACAACTCTTGCATTCACCTACACCTATTTGCGGTGATGGCCCTGCGCCGGTCGCGGGCGTTCAACCCCTTCCTACAGGTCGCAGGCACGATTGGGCTTACAACGTGACCATCAGGACTTTCCCCTTGCCCACCACCCCATGAGCCCACTTGCCTCACGCCGCCTCAAGATCGGCCTTTCGGCCTGTTTCTCCCATGCGGACCCGCAGCGTCCGCTTTTCACGGGCAAGACGCTGCAGTACGTGGAGCAATCGATAGCGCACTGGATCATGTCGGCCGGCGCCATGGTGGTGATGGTGCCCTGCCCCACAGGCGAGACCGCACGCGGCGACGTGACGCTGGAGCACTATGCCGAGTGGCTGGATGGGGTGGTCATGCATGGCGGCGCCGATGTCTGGCCCGGCAGCTATGGCGAGGAACCCATGCGCCCCGAATGGCTGGGCGACCGCGTGCGCGACCTCTACGACCTGGCCGTGGTCGAGGCGTTTTCCCAGGCCGGCAAGCCCATCTTCGGCGTCTGCCGCGGTCTGCAGCTGATCAACGTGGCCTTCGGCGGAACGCTCTACCAGGACATCGAGACCCAGGTGCCCGGCTCGCAGCTGCACCGCAATCCCACCGAGTACGACCGCCACTACCACGACATCGCCATCGTGCCCGGCAGCCGGCTGGAGGCGCTGTATCCCACGCTGGACCGCGCACGCGTCAACAGCATCCACCACCAGGGCATCAAGGACGTGGCGCCCGAGTTCGATGTGGAGGCCTGGAGCCTGCCCGACCGCATCCCCGAGGCCATCTTCCGCAAGCCCGGCACGCTCAAGAGCTACATCGCGGCCACGCAGTGGCACCCCGAATTCCAGTTCCGCAACCCCGACACCAGCACGCTGGATGACAGCGTGCTGCTGCGCGACTTCCTGGCCGCCTGCTCACGCGCCCGCGTGAGCCCGGCCGTGAGCCACAGCCCCTTCCAGATCCGCAACCGCGCCGCGCGCCTGCTGCGGCGCGCCTTGCTCCGCAGGCATTGACGGCCCGGCGCCGCCAAGCGCCTGCGCCACCACCTGCTGCAACTGCCCGCGCAGCCACGCATGGGCGGGATCGGCCTGGTGGCGCGCGTGCCAGATCATGAACATGGGCAGCGGCGGGCAGTCCACGGGCACCGCAACGCTGGCCAGCGATGACAGGGCCGTGCGGCCCAGCAGCGATGGCGCCGTCGCCAGCAGCGGCGTGCCGCGCACAAAGGCGGCCAGCGCCGCAAAGCCCGGCACGCGCACGGCAAAGCGGCGCTCCAGCCCGCGCGCCTGCAGTTGCAGGTCCAGGTCCAGCGCCTGGCGGTCGGCATAGGCCACGGTGGCGTGGTCGGCCTGCAGATAGTCGGCCAGGCTGGCCGGCGGCTGTCGCACGGCGCTGTCATAGAAGACGGCGTACTCATCGCTGAACAGGCGCTTTTGCACGATGTCCGTGACATCGGGCGGGCGCGGGCTGATGGCCAGCAGGCAGGCGTCCGAGCGCAGCAGTTCGGCATCGGGCGCGCCGCTGTCGATCACGCGCAGCACCGTCCGGGGCGCGGCTGAGCGCAGGCGCCGGGCCAGTGCGGGCAGCAGCAGCTCGCGCTGCAGGTCGTTGGCGGCAATGGTGATCTCGGCACGCCAGTGCGCGGGGTCAAAGCTGGCCCCCCGGCCGAACTGCTGCATCTGCCGCAGCAGCTCGCGCGCCGGGTCCTGCAGCGCCAGTGCATGGGCCGTGGGCGCAATGCCCCGCCCCTGCCGCACGAACAATCGGTCGCCCGTGATGGCGCGCAGCTTGTCCAGCAGATGGCTGACGGCCGATTGCGTCACGCCCAGGCGCTGCGCCGCCGCCGTGACGCTGCCGGTCTCCAGCACGGCCAGCAGCAGTTGCAGCAGCCTGCCATCGAGCTGCGATCCATCGATTTGTCTCATGCATTCCATGATTGGCCGCCGCTTTATCTTTGGCAACGCGGACCGGACACTGCCGCTGATCCAACGCAAATACCGGAGACAAAACATGGCCGATCAGCCGCAGATTCCCGGCACCACCCTGTTCGACGGCAGGCAGGCCCGCAAGGGCTATGCGCTCAACAGCATGTGCTTTTCCTTCAACGAGCTGGCCAACCGCCAGGCCTTCCTGGCCGACGAAGAGGCCTATATGCGCAGCTACGGGCTGAACCAGGAGCAGGCCGAGGCCGTGCGCGCGCGCAACGTGCTGCAGATGATCGCGGCCGGCGGCAACGCTTACTACCTGGCCAAGCTGGCCGGCATCTTCCACCTGGACATGCAGGACATAGGCGCCCAGCAGACCGGCATGACCAAGGCCGAATTCCAGGCCCTGCTGCGCTCGCACGCCTGAGCCCCGCCGCAGCCCACACGCAAGACACAGCACAGGAGACACCCACCATGGCACATCTCATCGGCGGCCTCGGCACCTCGCACATTCCCGCCATCGGCAACGCCATCCACAAGGGCCTGCAGAACGAGCCGTACTGGAAGCCCTTCTTCGACGGCTTCCCGCCCATCCGCGAATGGCTGGCCGCCCAGCGCCCCGACGTGGTGGTGGTGTTCTACAACGACCACGGCCTGAACTTCTTCCTCGACAAGATGCCCACCTTCGCCGTGGGCGCGGCCGAGCGCTACTGCAACGCCGACGAAGGCTGGGGCATTCCCACGCTGGCACCGCTGCGCGGCCACGCGGAGCTGTCATGGCACCTGATCGAGTCCTTGGTGGGCGAGGACTTCGATGTGGTCAGCTGCCAGGAGATGCTGGTGGACCACGCCTGCACGCTGCCGCTCAAGCTGTTCTGGCCCGAGGGCGACTGCCCTGTGGCCGTCGTGCCGGTGTGCATCAACACCGTGCAGTTCCCGCTGCCCTCGGCGCGCCGCTGCTATGCGCTGGGCCAGTCCGTGGGCCGGGCGATTGCGCGCTGGAACAGCGACCAGCGCGTGGCCGTCATTGCCTCAGGGGGCCTGTCGCACCAGCTCGATGGCGAGCGCGCGGGCTTCATCAACAAGGCCTTCGACCTGCAGTTCCTTGAAAGCATGGCCACCAATCCCGAATGGGCCACGCAGTTCAGCGTGCATGAACTCGTGGAAAAGACCGGCACCCAGGGCGTGGAACTGCTGATGTGGCTGGCCATGCGCGGCGCCCTGTCCGCGGCTGCGCCCGGCGTGCGCCGCGTGCACGGCAACTACCACATACCGATCTCCAACACCGCCACGGCGCTGCTGGCGCTGGAGGCGGTCTAGTCGCAAAGCACAAAGGCCGCCGGGCATGCCAGGCGGCCTTTGTGCTCTGCGTAGCCGTGCGGACCGGGTGTATCCCGGCCGTGCCTCTCAATGGTGGTGGCCGTGGCCGCCGTGCACGTGGCGGTGCTCGATTTCCTCGGGCTTGGCCGCGCGCACTTCGGTGACCTTGCAGGCAAAGTGCAGCGCCATGCCGGCCAGCGGGTGGTTGCCGTCCAGCAGCACCACGGGGCCCTTGATCTTGACCACGTGGTAGATCTGGGGCTGGCCCTGGTCATCGGTGCCGCGCAGCTGGCCGCCGACCTTCACGCCGGGTGGGAACTCGCCCTTGGGGATGGTGCGGGTCAGGCTCTCGTCGCGCGCGCCGAAGGCGTCTTCCACGGCCAGGTCCACGGTCAGCGTGTCGCCCACGGTCTTGCCGTCCAGGGCGGCTTCCACCTTGGCGAAGATGTTGTCGTAGCCGCCATGCAGATAGGCCACATCGCCCTTGTCGAGCAGCTTGCCCAGCTTGTCGGTGATCTTGTAGTTGATGGTGACGGCGGTGTCTTTGGTGATGTTCATGGCAAAGGCCTTGGAAAACCGCAGCGCAAAAGGCGCGCCGCGCAAAGCCGCCATTGTCGGCGACCTGGGGCATTCCAGCGTCGGGACCGGGGGTTCACCGGCTGCCCAGCCTCAGCCCAGGCACTCGCGCGCGCATTCGAGCAGGCTGCGCGCCCAGCGCGCGCGGGCCGAGGTGTTCAGCCACAGCAGGCCGACCTTGCGCGCATCGGCAGGCCGGGGGCCTTCGCCGCCGGCCTGATCGGGCAGCGCCAGCACGCGCACGTCGCGGCCCTGGGAAAGCACGGGGCCGATGTCGGGCACCAAGCCCACGCCCAGCCCCTGGTCCACCATCATGGCCACGGCCAGCACCGAGTTCAGTTCCATGCGCTCCAGCGGCGCAATGCCCTGGGCGCGCAGGTAGCGGTCGGCCAGCCGGCCACCGGCCAGGGATCGGTCGTAGCGCACCAGGGGCCGGGTGCGCAGCAGGGCCAGCGGGTCCTGCTGCGCATCCCGGGCGCGGCACAGCACGACCAAAGGCTCCTGGCGCAGCTCGGCCCAGCACACGGTCTTTGGCAGGTCGAACGAGGGTTGCAGGCAGATCAGCACGTCCAGCTCGGACTGGACCAGGGCCGTGTACAGCTCGGGCGTGAGGCCGGCGCGCACGCTGATGCGCACCTCGGCGTGGCGCGCCACGAAGGCCCGCATCACGGCGGGCACAAAGCCGTGCAGCGCCGTGTTCACGGTGCCCAGCCGCAGCTCGCCGCCGTCCGCGTCCGAGGCCACCCATTCGCGCAGGCCCTCGAAGTCCTGCAGCAATTGGCGGCCGCGCTCGAACAGCCGCTCACCCGCCTCGGTGGCGCGCACGCTGCGGCCATGGCGCACCAGCAGCGGCGCACCCAGCTCGCCTTCCAGCACGCGCATCTGCTGGGCAATGGCCGAGGGGCTCAGATCCAGCTGGCGAGCGGCCTCGGACATGGAGCCGGTGTCCACCACTCTCAAGAAATTGTGTATGTATCTCACGTCCATTTCACACATTTTCTTGAATCACAACGCAGATGCAACTGCTGTTTTCCCAGGCTGCGCTGCACCACACTGCGTGACAACGACTATTTCAGGAGACAGACGCATGGATTCCCGGCCCACCGCTCAAACCGCTCAAGCCTCTCAGAACTCTTTGCCGCGCCGGATGTGGCTGTCCGCCGCCGCCGCCGCGCTGGCCGCCTGTGCGCTGCCGGCCTGGGCCCAGAAGCGCGGCAGCCGCCTGGTGGTGCCGTTTGCGCCGGGCGGCGGCAACGATGTATTTGCGCGGCAGATGGCGCATGGCCTCAACGAGTCCTTCGGCTACGGGATGATCGTGGAGAACAAGGCCGGCGCGGGCGGCAACCTGGGCACGGAAGCCGTGGTGCGTGCGGCCGGCGACGGCGGCACCTGGCTGCTGAGCCATACGGGCACGGTGTCCATCAATCCCTCGCTGTATCCGGGCCTCAAGTTCAATGCGGCCACCGATCTGCAGCCGGTGGCCATGTTCGCCTCGTCGGCCCTGCTGCTGGTGGTGCCGGCTTCCTCGCCCGCGCGCAGCGTGGCCGACCTGGCCGAGCAGATGCGCAAGCGCAGCGGCGAGATGAACTACGCCTCCAGCGGCTCGGGCACGGGCGGCCACCTGACGGGCGAGATGTTCGCCCACGCGCTGGGCGCCAAGGCCATCCATGTGCCGTACAAAGGCACGGCCCCGTCGCTGACCGACCTGGTGGGAGCCAATGTGGACTTCAGCTTTGGCGTGATTCCCGCGGCCATGGCCCTGGTGAAGGCCGGCAAGCTGCGCGCCCTGGCCGTGACTAGCGCCAAACGCCAGCCCCAGCTGCCCGACGTGCCCACGGTGGCCGAGTCCGGCGTGCGTGCGCTGGCCGACTTCGAGAGCTCGCTGACCTACGGCATCCTCGCGCCCAAGGGCACGCCTGCCGAGACGGTGCGCGCGCTGGGGCGCGACGTCCTCAAGGTGGCGTCTGCCGAATCCTTCCAGTCGCGCCTGGGCATCGAGGGCGCCGTGCCGCTGCTGGGCGATGGCGCGCAGTACGCGGCCCGCATCCAGGTGGAGAGCGCCAAGTGGGCCGCCGTGATCAAGGCCTCGGGCGCCACGGCCTGAGACCGGCAAGGACAGCATGTCATTGGTGAAGGACTATCTGGGCCCGGCCGACAGCGGCCACTGGTTTGCAGACGCGCGCTGGCTGGACGCGCTGCTGCGCTTCGAGAGCGCGCTGGCCCAGGCCCAGGCCGACTGCGGCCTGGTGCCGCGCCCGGCCGCCGAGGCCATAGCGCGCGCCTGCGCGCAGGCGCCGCTCACATGCGAAGGCGTGGTGGAGCAGGCACGCGCCAGCGGCGCGCTGGGCCTGGCCGTGGTGCGGCCGCTGCAGCAGTGGCTGCAGGCCCACGCCCCGGAAGGCCTGCCCTGGCTGCACTGGGGCGCGACCACGCAGGACGCTGTGGACACGGCGCAGGCCCTGCTCACGCAGCAGGCCCTGCAGGCGCTGCTGGCCGAGCTGGACGCGCTGCAGTCCGCACTGCAGGCCCTGGCCCGCACGCACGTGGCCACGCCCATGCTGGCGCGCAGCCTGCTGCAGCCCGCGCAGATCACCAGCTTCGGATTCAAGTGCGCGCAGTCGGCTGCCGCCGTGGGGCGCAGCATCGAACAGTTTGAAAGGCTTGCCACCGCTGCGCTGTGCGTGCAATTGGGCGGCGCCGTGGGCAATGGCGCCGTGCTGGGAAGCCACCGTGCCGAGGTGGAGCAGGCACTGGCCCGGCGCCTGGGCCTGTCGGCCTGCGGCCGCAGCTGGCATACGCAGCGCGACGACTGGATGCGCCTGGCCATGGAAGCGGCTGTGTGCGGCGGCAGCCTGGCCAAGCTGGCCCGGGACTGGTCGCTGATGGCGCAGTACGAGGTGGGCGAGATCGCCGAGGCGCCGCGCGGCAGCACCTCCAGCGCCATGCCGCACAAGCGCAATCCCGTGCACCTGATGCAGGCGGTGGCACAGGCCCAGGCCATCCCCCAACTCGCGGCCCTGCTGCTGGGCTGCATGGCCCAGGCCCATGAACGCGCGCTGGGCGAGTGGCAGGCCGAGGTCGCGCACTGGCCCGACCTGTGGCGCCATGTGCATGGCGCCGCCGCCGCATTGCGCCAGGCCGCGCAGTCGCTGCAGGTGCTTCCGCAGCGCATGCTGGGCCATGTGCGGGGCCTGCACGGACTGGTGTTTTCAGAGGCCTGCGTGCACGCCATGGCGCACTGGACAGGCAAGCCCGAGGCCCTGGCCGCCGTGGAGCTGCTGGCCCCGCAGGCGCTGGAGCAGGGACGCGAGCTGCGCCTGCTGCTGGCCGAATGGGCCGCGCCCCGGCTGGACGCAGCAGCCCTGCAAGCGCTGCAAGATGCGCTGGCCCGGGCCTGCGACCCGGCCCGCGCCGTGCAGGCATCGCATGATGCATGCCTGGCGCTGCTGGCAGCGCCGCAGACCCACGCCCACGCCAATGCCCATTCCCATGCTTGACACAGGAACCCCGCCATGACCGAACCTTCCGCCGACGCCCTGCAGCGCGGCCTTGCCAACCGCCGCCGCGTGCTGGGCGATGAATGGGTGGACCAATCCGTGGCGCGCGCCAACGAACTGAATGTGGAGTTCCAGCGCATGATCACGGCCTACGCCTGGGACGGCATCTGGAGCCGCCCCGGCCTGGAGCGCCGCACGCGCCGCATCATGGTGCTGGCCATCACGGCCTCCATGGGCCGCTGGGAAGAGTTCGAGCTGCACATCCGCACGGGCCTGCTGGCCGACCCGGCCGATGCCGAGGCCGCGCCGCTGGACCTGGACACCATCCGCGAAGTGCTGCTGCAGACCGCCGTCTATGCCGGCGTGCCCGCAGGCAACACCGGCATGGCCATCACGCTGAAGATCCTCAAGGAGCTGGGGCGCACGCCCGCGCCGGCCAGCTTTCATCCACCCGCAGACACGGCCTGACGCGGCCTGACCGGACTCAGGCGGCCGGAGGCTGCTCCTCGGCCGCAGCGCCCGGGTAGCGCGCAAAGCGCCGGTTCTCTGCGCCATGCACCGGGTCCTGCTCGGCCCAGGGCCACCCGCCGAACTGGGTACGCCGGTAGTCCTGCATGGCCTGCATGATTTCCTGCTGCGTGTTCATCACGAAGGGGCCGTACTGCGCCACGCTCTCGCCAATGGGGCGGCCCTGCAGCACCAGGCATTCCACGGCGTCGGCGCCGCTGTTGTGCAGCTCCCAGTCCTGCGTGGCATCCACATGCAGGGCCGCATGCTGGGCCAGGGCCGTGGGCCCGACCTGCAGTGCCTGGCCCGCAAAGAAATACAGCATGCGTTGCGTGTCCGCACCGGCTGCGCGCGGCAGCGTCCAGCGTGCGCCGGGCTCCAGGCGCAGCGTCCAGATGGCCACGTCGCCCTCGGGTTGCGAGGCCCAGGATTCGGGCGGCGGAGGCAGGGCGGCCGCCGTGCCGGGCAGGCTGCCTGCGACCACGGTGACCACGGTCCTGCGGCCTGCGGCGTCTGCGTGCTCCAGGCGCGGGATGCGCTCATTCCAGAACATGGTGAAGTGCGGCTCCACCATCTTGGAGCGCGCAGGCAGGTTCAGCCAGATCTGGAACAGCTCCAGCGGATTGGGCGCGTCGCTGTTGAGCAGCGGGAACATCTCCGAATGCTGGATTCCCTTGCCGGCCGTCAGCCACTGCACGTCGCCGCCGCCAAAGCGCGCGGCCGCGCCCAGCGAATCGGAATGGTCGATCAGGCCCTTGCGCACCAGGGTCACGGTCTCGAAGCCGCGGTGCGGATGGCCGGGAAAGCCCGGCACGCCATCGCCGTGGTACATGGAAAAGCCGTCCTTGCGGCTGAAGTCGCTGCCCATCTGGCGGCCTTCCAGGTCCACGGCCTGCACGCCCAGGCGGCCATCGCTGGGCGGATAGGCATCGTCATGGTGGGCACAGAACAGGAAGGGGTCCATGGTGGGCCACAGCGGGCCCAGCGGCTGGCTCTGGAGGACGGGGGTGGTGGCTGCGGTCATCGTGGCTCCTGTGAGGCTGCGCCCGCAAGAAAAAAGGGGGCGCTGCATTCTCGGACAGATGCGGCCCCCGCGCCGGTTTTGAAAGCCACCATGGCTGGGACAGTGCGGCCCAGGAATGCAACGCCCGCCGGGTCAGTTGCGCGGCGGCGTCACCAGGCCCTTTTGCACGGCCGGGCGCGCCACGAAGGCGGCCAGCACGCGCTGCAGCTCGGGAAAGCGCTCCCAGCCCAGCAGTTCGGCCGCGTTGTAGCCCTGCTCCACCACCATGTTGCGCACCCAGGGCCACAGGGCGATGTCGGCAATGGTGAATTGCTCGCCCATCACCCAGGCGCGGCCTGCGAGGCGGCGCTCCAGCACACCCAGCAGGCGCACGGACTCGTTCACGTAGCGGTCGCGCGGGCGCTTGTCCTCGAAGTCCTTGCCCGCGAATTTGTGGAAGAAACCCAGCTGGCCGAACATGGGGCCGACGCCACCCATCTGGAACATCAGCCACTGCAGCGTTTCATAGCGCGCGGCCGGGTCGGCGGGCAGCAGCGGGCTGCCGGACTTCTCGGCCAGGTAGACCAGGATGGCGCCCGACTCGAACAGCGCCAGCGGCTTCCCGCCCGGACCCTGCGGGTCCAGGATGGCCGGGATCTTGTTGTTGGGAAAGGTGTCCACGAACTCGGGCGAGAGCTGGTCATTGCTCTCGAAGCCCACGCGGTGCGCCTCATACGGCAGGCCCATCTCCTCCAGAGCGATCGACACCTTGACGCCGTTGGGCGTGGGCAGGGAATACAGCTGGATGCGGTCCGGCTGCGTGGCCGGCCACTTGCGCGTGACGGAAAAGGCGGAAAGCGGATTCTGTGGAGTCATGGGGCACCTTGAAGGCTGGACGGGTTCGCCAAGAAATCGATGGCCGCTGCATCGTAGCGTTCGGCGCCCAGCCATGCTTGGCACGCCAAATAATGGCGGCCCGGCCCTGCCGCCGGGTCATGACAACCCACGCAGATTGCATGGCCAGTCTCCCCGCTCGCCGCCATGCACCGGCTACCGAGGCGCTCGGATGGAGGCGCACGGCTGAACCGAGCACCGCCCGCCCGGCGCAGCTCTCAGCGCGGCGCGACGGGCTTCTGGACCAGGGCCACGCTCAGGCCGTCCGGCGTCACCGTGATGGCGCCGGGCTCCATGTTCAGAGAGTCCATCAGGGCCAGGTCCTTGTCCTGCAGCTGGTAGAGCACGAGCTGGCCCAGCGCCTGCTCGGCCAGGGCGCTGGCGTAGGTGGTGATCATGTCGCTCATGGCGGGGGCCAGGTCGTTGATGACCAGGCTGTTGACCTTGATCTGGTGGGCGCGCAGCGTGCGGTCCGTGGGCTCGTAGCGCAGCGCGAAGTCCAGGTTCAGATGGCCGCCATAGGCTTGCTTGAGCACGGGTCCCGACAGATCGGCCTGCAACACCGCATTGAGCGCGTTGCGCTCGGGCAGCAATCCCAGCACCGGCGAATGCAGCTTGAGCTGCAGCATGCCGGCCACGGGGAATTGCCGTGGAAAGCGCTGGGCCACCACCTCCTGCAGCCTTTGCCGCGAAATCGAGACATTTCCAGGCCCGGACTTTCCCGAACATCCGGTCGCAGCCAGGCTGCAGCCCGTGGCCAGGACCATCAACAAAAAGCGGCGATTCATCACGACAGCACAAGCCCCAGAAAGCCCGACACGAAACCCTGAAGCGCCATGCATGCCATACGCATGGCGCT
Organism: Delftia sp. 11MD; assembly: GCF_050907895.1. NCBI lineage: Bacteria > Pseudomonadati > Pseudomonadota > Betaproteobacteria > Burkholderiales > Comamonadaceae > Delftia > Delftia sp. 11MD. The sequence continues at coordinate 6,328,550 of NZ_CP194333.1, forward strand.
ATGTTTTTTGAGATCGGCATTGTCCCGCCAGGGGCTATTCCCTGTCCCTGCAGTGGGTGTTGCCCGGCACCTGCGCGAAGGCGCTTCACAGCGAGCGCCCATCAGACATAGGCAGTACCGCCACCCGTACGGAAACATCACCCAATCCTTCTGGCCGGCCCTCCCGCCCGCCCAGCTTTGCCGCGGCCTTGGGCACGGCCCTCCACCGGCGCATTAATTTATTCATATATTCATTCATTGATTTGCATAAATCATTGATTTTTAATAAATTACCCCCTATTTTTATTCATTCATCAATTGATTCCCATGGCCTTGGAAGACCTCTCCACCCAGGTACTGGCGGCACTGCGCCGCCAGGGCGGTGCGCTGGCGGCGCGCGAGCTGCAGCAGATGCTGGGCGTGAGCCAGCCCACCGTGTCGCGCGCGCTGGCGCCGCTGATCCGGTCGGGCCAGGTGCGCAAGGTGGGTGCGGCGCGCACGCAGCGCTATGTGCTGCCGCGCCAGGTGGCGGGCGTGGGCGCCGAGGTGGCCATCATGCGCGTGGATACCGAAGGCCACGCATCGCCCTTCGGCCGCATGATCGCGCTGCACGGCGGCGGCTTCTGGGTGGACGAGGCCGATGGCCTCAGCGAGCAGCACGACGGCCTGCCCTGGTTCCTGGACGACATGCGGCCCCAGGGCTTCATCGGCCGCACCTTTGCGCACAGCCATCCCGAACTGCAGTTGGGCGGCGACCCGCGCCAATGGGGTGAGGACGACGTGCTGCGCGCCCTGGCCCGATTCGGCGAGGACCTGCCGGGCAACCTCATCGTGGGCGAAGCCGCGTTCGAGCGCTTCCACACCCTGCCCGCCCGCGCGCTGCGCGCCGAGTCGCCGGCCGAGTATCCGCGCCTGGCCATGCAGGCCATGCAGGGCACGCATCCGGGCTCGTCGGCGGGCGGCGAGCAGCCCAAGTTCTGCTGCACCACGGCCGGGCGCAGCGTCATCGTCAAGTTCTCCCCGGCAGGCGACGCGCCGGCCGAGCAGCGCATACGCGACCTGCTGGTCTGCGAGCATCTGGCGCTGCAGACCCTGGCCGAAGACGGCCTGCCCGCCGCGCGCACGCGGCTTTTCATTGATGGCGGCCGGGCCTTTCTCGAATCGGAGCGCTTCGATCGCAGCCAGCCCGAGCCGGGCTGCGCACCGCCGCCGGACCGCAACCCCGGACGCATAGGCATGGTCTCCCTGCAGGTGCTCAATGCCCAGTACGTGGGCGAGGTGGACAACTGGGCCGCCACGGCCAGCCGCCTGGCGGCGCGTGGCCTCATCACCGAGACCGATGCGCGCAGCCTGCGCCTGCTCGAGGCCTACGGCCAACTCATCGCCAACACCGACCGGCACTACGGCAACATCTCCTTCGTGCTGCCGCAGCCGCAGGGCGACTGGGCGCTGTCGCCCACCTACGACATGCTGCCCATGCTCTACATGCCCATCAATGGCGAGATCGTGGAGCGCGACTTCAGCGCCCAGCCCCCGCGCCCCACGGCCGCCACGCTGGCCGAATGGCCGCGCGCCCAGGCACTGGCGCGGCGCTTCTGGCGGGCCGTGGCGCAGGATGCGCGCATCTCCGGGGAATTCCGCAGTATTGCCGAAAGCAATCTTGATGCCCTTGCCGCTTGATTTTCAAGCACCTCCAATGGAATCAATGACACCACCTGTTGATAACCAATAGAAATCCTCTTGAAAAATCTGTGCATATTGGTTGGAAAAACCTCTGCACAAACTGTTATCCATCTGCGTAGAACCGGCCATCCACAGCCTCGGCCCGCCACCGCCTGCACAATCGAAGCTTTCCTCATCCGACCAGACACGGGCCCCCGATGACCAGCATTGCACCCTCCTCCGCCGTAGACCCCCGCATTGCCGACGTGCTCGGCTACTGGCTGGGCTCCACCCGCCCCGACAATGCAAGCGCCCTGGCCTGCAAGAACCTGTGGTTCATCAAGTCCGAGGCCACCGACAACCAGATCCGCGAGCGCTTCGGTGCCCTGGTCGAAGACGCGCTGGCCGGCCGACTCGACGCCTGGGCCGGCACGGCGCTGGGCAGGCTGGCGCTGATCGTGCTGCTGGACCAGTTCACGCGCAACCTGTTCCGAGGCACGGCGCGCAGCTTTGCGGGCGACCCGCAGGCGCTGCAGCTGGCGCTGGACGGCATCGCCCAGGGCCATGACCGGCATGCCGACCTGCCCGCCGTGGCCCGCATCTTCTGCTACCTGCCGCTGGAGCATGCCGAGGACCTGGCCCTGCAGGACCGCAGCGTGGCCGCCTTCCAGGCACTGGCCGACCAGGCCGGTGACACTGGCGGCGAGGGCGTGCGCGAGTTCCTGGCCGGCACGCTGGACTACGCCCACCGGCACCGCGACGTCATCGTGCGCTATGGCCGCTTTCCGCATCGCAATGCCATCCTGGGCCGCACCAGCACGCCCGAGGAACTGCAGTACCTGTCCCAGCCCGGCGCAGGGTTCTGAGAGCGCAGCAGATCTCCTTCACCCACAAAAAAAGGGAACGTGCCAACGTTCCCTTTTTGCTTTCGGCGCGCTGCCGGCATTCAGGCCGGCTGCGCCTGCGGCTGGCGCTCGCCGCCCTTGCGCTCGCCATCGCGCATGCGCAGCGCCCAGCGCTCGATGGTGTAGAAGGACAGCGCCGACAGCACCACCGAGATCGCCAGGCCCAGCACCACGACCACGGGCCACGAGAAGTCGGCGCGCAGATAGCGCACCACCGGGTAGTGCCAGAGATAGACGCCATAGGACAGGCGTCCCAGCTTCACCAGCATGGGCGACGACAGCATGTCGTAGACCAGGCCCGAGCCCTGGCTCACCGCCACCAGCAGCACAACGGCCGCGCACTCCACCACGGTGATGCCCCAGACCATGGCGTCCTGGTTGTCCCATTGCAGCGCCATCAACAGCGGCACGGCCAGCGGCACCCACATGGCGTGGTGCATGCGCGCCTTCAGCGCAGCGATGAAGTCCGGGCGCTCGATCATCAGCGCCGCCAGCAGCGCACCGGCGAACAGGCCCGAGGCGCGGGTGTCGAAGCGGAAGAAGATCTCATAGAAGTGCTGACCCTGGTCCACCCAGTACACGCGCCACAGCCAGCTCAGCGCCCACAGCAGGGCAATCGGGCGCCACAGGCGGCCCGGCTTGGAAAAGCGCAGCAGCAGCACCAGCAGCGGCGGCCAGATCAGGTAGAAGTGCTCCTCCACCGACAGCGACCACATGTGCAGCAGCGTGTCCGGGCTGTCGAAGAAGGCGATGCCGTAGTCGGCCAGATAGAGGATGGAGACCAGCGCATCGGAGTAGATGTCGTTCAGGTCCGGCCACAGCATGGGCGCGAAGATGCAGTACGCGGCCAGAAACAGGGCCAGCGCCGGCATCAGGCGGAAGAAGCGGCGGCGGTAAAAGCGCCAGAAGCCGATGCGGCCCTCGGAATCGTTTTCCATCAGCAGCAGCGAAGTGATCAGATAGCCGCTGAGCACGAAAAACAGGTCGACCCCGAAGAACGCGCCATCAAACAGAGGCGCATGGGAGTGCGACAAGATCACCAACAGGATCGCCACGCCCCTCAGCCCGTCAAGGGCGGGGTTGTAGCGCAGTTTGAAATCCTTGACCACCAAAACCGGACACCTTTCCAACGCCGGAGCAATGGGCCCCGAGCCATGAACAAACCCCAAGAAAATGGAGCACGCGGCCATGGCGCAGCCGGCCCCGAAGGGTGCAACGCATGGTCCAGCGCGATAAGAGAGACGGCACGTCCCAAGGTTCCCGGCGGATGCGGTGAACAGCAATCCGCGTGCCGCGGTGCGGCGCGCCCTGAGGATGCGGGCCACCTCGACGGGCAGCCCTGCGTGCACGAACAAGCCCCGCTTGAGCGGGGCCAGGCCGATGAATTTCAGCGAAATCCAATTCTAGCCATCACCGCCCGGGGACGAGGTTCGATGGACATTCAGCCCGGGATCCTATGCCCCCGCCCTGCCGTCCACTCGCCTTTCTTCGCACGCCGCGAGTATGGGAGGCGCCCTGCAGCCAGAACGTAACAGGAGGTTTGTGCTGGCGCCGCTGCACCCTGGCCCGTTCCACCCCGTGAAGCCACCGGCGCACACCGGGCAGGGGCGATGGATGCGCCGTCAACAATTTGGAACAAAACGACGCCAATCCCAATGAACACAAGCATTCACCGCTATCGTTTTTATTCTTCAGGCGTACAGCGGGATGAGACGGCGTCCTGCAGACCCCGGTGCGCGGCACTGTCTGCCTGAACCGGCTGCTGGCTCTTGGCGCGCAGATAGTGCTCGGTGAACAGCGCCAGGTAGCTCTCCAGCGCGCGGCCCGCGCGCCGGTCGCCCGCATCGCCCGTCAGCTCCAGGCACAGGGCGGCCACCTCGCTGGTGCAGAAGTGGTCTTCGCGCTGGGAGCGGCGCAGGCGGTACTGCGAGACCTGATCCGGGTGCAGGCTCAGCACCGGAAAGCGGTCCAGGTAAGGGCTCTTGCGGAACATCTTGCGCGCCTCGGGCCAGGTCGCATCCAGCAGGATGAACAGCGGGCGCCGCTCCTGGCCCGGCACGACCGCGGCCTGGGGCACCGGCAGCGTGTGCACCACGCGCTGCGGCGGCTGTACGAACTCACCGGGAAACACCACATAGGGCTGCCACTGCGGATCGGCCAGCAGCGCCAGCAGGCCCGCATCGGCCTCGGTGCGCGCCCAGCCGAAGGCGTGCGTCTGCTCCACCACATCGGCGATCAGCCAGCCCGTGTTGCTGGGCTTGAGCGGCTCGGCATCGTGCATCAGCAGGCAAAAGCCTGCCCGCGTCGGCAGCATGGGCCGCAGCGCGCAGATGCAGTGCGAAGGCCGCAGCCGGCAACCCTCGCAGCGCTCACCACGCGGCCCGCCGCGCGACAGGAACGGCCGCGTGCTGCGCGCCAGCCGCTGCGTGCGCAGGCGCGACACCGCATGCGGCGCCACGCCCGAATCCACGCCACGCAAATAGGACAGGGGCACCGGAGACACCGGCGCCTGGGCAGGCAGCTCCATGCTCATCCCACGCTTTCCAGCTCGAACAGCGGCAGCTCGGCGCGGCGGCTCAGCCACACGCCGCCGCCCAGTTCCTTGAAATGCTCGGCCAGCCCGCGCCGGTACAGATCGGCCCGGTGGCGGAACAGGCGCGGATCGGTCAGATCCTCATCGATCACGCCGCGTTCGTAATCCTCGCGCGCCACTGCCTCCACATACAGACCGCCTCGGCTCAACCGCCCCAGATTGGCCAGCGCGCGCTTGAGATCCGGCGGGCTCAGATAGGGCAGCACGCCCTGGCAGATCACCAGATCGAAGGGCTCTGCAGGATCATGCGCCGCATAGTCCACCACCGAGCCGCGCTCCCAGCCGAAGCGCCCGCACAGGTACTCGCTGAACTCCACGCCGTGGTAGCTGGCACCGGGGAAGTGGCGCTGCACCGCCTCGCGCCACAGACCGATGCCGCAGCCCACATCCAGCACGCGGCGCACCGGCACCCGCACATAGTTCAGATAGGAACACACGAAAGCGCCCAGCCGGTTCACATGCTCGGTGTCGACCACGCTGGTCTTCTTGTCGAAGTAGTAGCGCTGGTAGTACGCCTCGTCGAACCACTGGTCACTTGCTGATTGCACGCATTCTCCTTGGGGGGTGAGCGCCCGGTGGGCGCGTTCGGGCGGGAGTATGGCGCAGAGGGCAGTGGGTATGGGAACGCGTGTTTTTTGCCCCTGCCGGGTGATGCTTTTTTCCGAGGCCGGGCCTGTCCGGTTGTCGACCAATTTCTTGATCGCCCGCATAAGCCAAGACAGTTGCTACTCCGCAAGACAGACTGATTTGCATATCAGATCACAACAACAGCCGCCCAAACATCTAAAAAACTGCGAGATATGACAAAAAAATCAGGATTGCATAATTTTACAAATTCAATCCAACCACTCAATACCCATCATGGCTAACATATCAACGGCAATTACGATATCCAGCAAAATACCAAATTAACACCCATGGGCCATCGGCAGGCCTACATCATTGGTACTAAAATGCTAATAATTGATAGAAATGGAATAGCAATCCACTCCCTTATAAAGCGAGCCATCGCACCCACCATTGAACGTGGTGAAATGAAGGAAATTCATGGCATCATTGTTCATCAAACTGGAGGATCGACAGCACAGTCTTCAATTGATAATTACAAAAACCCATCAGCAAATGGAGCACATTTCCTGATAGAGAAAGATAGAACAATATATCAAACCGCTTCCCTTTACAAACAAACATGGCACATTGGCAAAATAAAAGCGCGTTGTTTATTGGAAAAGCGATGCACGCCAGTTGAATTAAAATCGTTACAACGCTTCAATCCAACCCAAGAGAACAAGCGCGAGATGCTGAAAAAGGTTCCAGCACGATTTCCGGCCAACCAAGACAGCATTGGCATTGAATTGGTAGGTGAAGCACTTCCTCGTGGCGGGAACATACCAGACGAAAAGAAAACTTATCAGGCCGTTACAAGCGAGCAGAACAATGCACTACAGTGGCTTATCGCGGAATTAACGCTGACACTAAGAATATCTATGAGCGAAGTTTTCAGGCACCCAGAAGTCTCTAGAAAAAATCCTACGGAAGCGATTTCAGCAAAATGGTGAGATCACTATTAACCTTACCCCTGCTAGTTGTTATGGCTAGCACCGCCTCCGCCGCCAATCAATGCACAAAAGGCTCAGAGTTCGAGCCGCCACTGTGCCCACTGATACTTCCCAAGATCAGCCAGATCACCATCCAGGAAAACGCGGCCAAATCGCCCGTCGAAAAAGACCCAGCGGTGAGTTGCGCCAACTTTGTCCTGACCATCTCCCAGGTGCGCCGTTATTTTCAACAGGCAAAAACCACCAACGAAAACGACGCACACTACACGCTAGACTGGTCGCCCTGCTATGCAAGCGGCGAAATCGCATTCAGCGATGGCAGCCGTGGAAGTTGGAGCATCAACCAGTTCCGGGGCGGTGCGCTGTTCCTGGAGGGCAGGGACAAGACGGTATTGCACTGCCCAAAATGCAAGTTCAAGCCATTTCAATGGTGATTGTTCTGGCGCGGCACCACGTTGGCCAATCGCAATAAAAACAGCCGAGTGCAGCTATGGCACATCGGCTATTTGCATTTTGGCGTTTCGACGTCAGGGCTCCAGCCCCGAAAAAACACCGTCCGGCACGGTCAGAAACTTAGGCCTTCGGCGGCCGATGCAACAGGCACAGCTTGTTGCCATCCAGATCCCGCACATAGGCCAAGTACAGCCGGCCACCGGGCGAAGCCTCGCGCCAGCCGGGCGGATCCTCGCAGGTCACGCCCCCGGCTGCCACGGCGGCGGCATGGGCCGCGTCGGCCTGCTCGGGCGACTGCGTCGCAAAGCCGATGGTCGCGCCATTGCCGTGGCAGGCGGCCTCGCCGTTGATCGGTGTGGAAATGGCAAACGTGCCGCCCGCGCTGCGGTAGAAATAGCGGTTCTTGTTGGCCATGCCCGGCGCAATGCCGAGCGCGCCCAGGAATGCGTCGTAGAACTGCTTGGATTTTTCGAGGTCGTTGACCCCGACCATGACGTGGCTGAACATGCCTGTGTCTCCTTGGTTGATGCGAACCGGGATGTTAGCTGCGGCAAGCCGTCCTGCTGTCACCCATGCGCGCCAGCGACCATACTGTCGCCCCCGCCAGAGCCGGCGGACATTGGACCGATACCGCGATACCGAAACCATGCGCCTTCTTCACACTTCCGACTGGCACCTGGGCCAGCACTTCATGGGCAAGAGCCGCCAGGCAGAGCACGCTGCGCTCATCGACTGGCTGCTGGAGCAGGTCGATGCCCAGGCGGTGGATGCCGTGCTCATCGCGGGCGATATCTTCGACACCGGCGCGCCGCCCAGCTATGCGCGCGAGCTGTACAGCCAGCTCGTGGTGCGCCTGCACGCGGCGGGCGTGGCCCTGCTGCTGCTGGGCGGCAACCATGACTCCGTGGCCACGCTGGCCGAAAGCCGCGAGCTGCTGGCCTGCCTGGACACCACCGTGGTGGCCGCCGTGGGCGAGACGGCCAGCCACGTGGTGGAGTTGCCGCTGCGGCGCCGGCCGGGCCAGCCTGCCATGCCTGGCTGCATCGTCTGCGCCCTGCCCTTCATGCGCCCGCGCGACGTGATGCTGAGCCAGGCGGGCCAAAGCGCCGAGCAAAAACAGCAGGCGCTGCAGGCCGCCATCGAGGCCTGCTACCGCAACGTGCACGACGCCGCCATCGCTCGCCGTGATACGCTGGCCGCCACACGCGGCGAGCGCCTGCCCATCGTCGCCACGGGCCACCTCACCACCGTGGGCGCCAGCAGCAGCGAGTCCGTGCGCGAAATCTATGTGGGCTCGCTGGACGCGTTTCCCACTTCGGCCTTTCCACCCGCCGACTACGTGGCCCTGGGCCACATCCACCAGCCGCAGAAAGTGGGCGGCCTGGAGCACATCCGCTACAGCGGCTCGCCCATTGCGCTGAGCTTTGACGAGGCCCGCCAGTCCAAGCAGATGCTGCTGGTGGACCTGGGCCCCGAAGGGCTGCAGACCGTCACGCCCCTGCCCGTTCCCTGCTTTCAGCCCATGGCCTCGGTGGCAGGCAGCCTGACCGCCTTGCCGGATCTGATGCGCGCCGCCGCCCAGGCCGGCAGCCCTGCACGGCCCGTGTGGTTGGAGGTGGTGGTGGAGCAGGACGACTACCTGCCCCAGCTCACCGACCGCGTGCAGGCCTTGGCCGACGAGCTGCCCGTGGAACTGCTGCGCGTGCGGCGCCAGCGCGGCCGGGCGGTGGCCGGCATGGCCGCCGCCGCTGGCGAGTCGCTGCACGAGATCAGCCCCGCCGACGTCTTCGAGCGCCGCCTGGCGCTGGAAACACTGGAGCCTGGCTTGGCCCAGGCCCTCACCCGGCGCTACCAGGAGGTGGTGGCCGGGCTTGATGCGCCCCACCCAGGCGCCGGCGAACACGGCGAGGAGGCCCGCGCATGAAGATCCTTACGCTGCGGCTCAAGAACCTCAACTCGCTCAAGGGCGAATGGCGCATCGACTTCACGCAGGCACCGTTCGCGGGCAACGGCCTGTTCGCCATCACCGGGGCCACGGGCGCGGGCAAGTCCACCCTGCTCGATGCCATCTGCCTGGCGCTGTACCACGAGACACCGCGCCTGAAGACCATCTCGGCATCCGCCAACGACCTCATGACGCGCCACACGGCCGACTGCCTGGCCGAGGTCGAATTCGAGGTCAAGGGACAGGTCTACCGCGCCTTCTGGAGCCAGCGCCGCGCACGCGACAGGGTGGATGGCGCACTGCAGGCGCCCAAGGTGGAACTGGCCCGGGGCGACGGCAGCATCCTCAGCAGCCAGACGCGCGACAAGCTCGAGCAGACCGCCGCCATCACCGGGCTGGACTTTCAGCGTTTCACCAAATCCATGCTGCTGGCCCAGGGCGGCTTTGCGGCTTTTCTGCAAGCCAATGCCAATGAGCGCGCCGGCCTGCTGGAAGAGCTGACAGGCACCGAGATCTACGGCCTGATCTCGCAGAAAGTCTTCGAACGCGCCCGCGATGCGCGCCAGCGCCTGGACCAGCTCAAGGCCCAGGCCGATGGCGTGGAGTTGCTGACGCCCGAGGCGCGCGATGCCCTGCAGGCCCAGGCCGACAGCCTGGTGACGGAGCAGGCCACGCTGCAGGCCGACTACCTGCGCACCCAGGCCCAGCACCAATGGCAGCAGCAACTGGCCCAGGCCACCCAGACACTGCAGTCCGCCCGCACCGGCTGCGCAGACGCCGCCCAGGCACTGGAGCAGGCCACGCCCGAACTGGAAAGACTGGCCAACGACGAGCCTGCTCAAGCGCTGCAGCCGCTGCACCAGGCCTGGCAGCGCAGCACCGCCGCCTGCGATGACAGCCGCCAGCAACTGCAGCAACTGCGCGAGCACGAACAGCAGACCCAGACCCGCCTGCTGCTGCAGCACCGCCATGCCCAGGCCCTGTCCGCCCGCCTGGCCCAGGCTGCGCAAGACACCCTGGCCCGCCAGCAGGCCGAGCACCAAACGCTGGAACAGTTCTGCACCCACCATGCAGCCCATGCCCTGCTGGGCGAGCGCCTGGGCAGCTGGCGCCAGCAGTTCAAGCTGCGCGCCAGCCAGCAACAGCAGGCTGCCCACCAGCAGCAGGCCCTGCGCAAGCTGGATGCCGAACAGGCCCGCATGGCGCAAAGCGTCGAAGCCGGCGCGGCCCAGGTCCAAGCCGCCACCGATGCCCAGGCCCGCGCCAGCGCCGCACTCCAGCACGCGCAGGACGAACAGGCGCAGCGCCTTCAAGGCAGCGGCGGCATGGCCGAACTGCGCGCGCGCGAGCAGGCAGAGCAGGACCGCCTGCACCTGTGGCGCCAGGCAGAAACCCAGGCCGCGCAGCGCCGCGAACTTGCGCGCCAGCAACAGACACTGGCCCGGGAATTGCGCGAAGGAACAGCACTGGCGCAGCAGCAGACGGACACCTGGCAAGCCCTGCGCACGCGCTACATAGACGTGCGAGAACAGGTCCGTGACAAGCAAAAACTGCTGGCCCAGGAGCAGCGCATCCAAAGCCTGTCCGAGCACCGCCACGCCCTGCAGCCCGGCCAGCCCTGCCCGCTGTGCGGCGCGCAAGAGCACCCGGCCGTGGCCGCCTACGAAGCGCTGGACGCCTCGGCCACCGAAGCCGCGCTGCGCCGCAAGCAGGAGGAACTCGACGCCCTGCAAACCCAGGGCGAAACCGCCCGCGCCACGCTGGCCGCCACCACGGCCGCGCAGGCGGCGCGCCAGCGCCAGGCCGACGAACTGGAACAGGACATCGCACGCTGGCACGACACATGGCAGGGCCTCACGCAACCCCTGCAACTCGCGCCAGACAGTTGGCAACAGGCCGACACCCTCGCCGCATCGGCCCAGGCCTGCGCCCGGCAGCTGGACACGCTCAAGCGCGCCGTGCAGGCCGCCGAGCAAGGCGAGCAGGCCGTGCAACAGGCCAAGGACGCCGCCCAACACAGCCGCCAGACACTGCAGACCGCGCAAGGCCAGCTTGCGCTGCAGCAGCAGGCCCTGGCCGACCACAGCGCACGCCGCGAAGAACTGCAGCAATCCATCGCCGGCCTGCAGGCCGAAGCCCAGGCGCTGAACGCGCAGTTGCAGGCTTCACTCGGCGAGGCCGGCCACACCCTGCCCGACGACGCCCAGCCCTGGCTTGTGGCACGCGAAGCCGAATGGCAGCACTGGCAGCAGGCCCGGCACGACCTGCAGCAACTGGCCCAATCGATGGCCTTGCAGCGCAAGGAATGCGAGGCGGCCGAGGCCGATGCGCAGCGCTGGAAAAAGCAGTCGGAAACACAGTGGGAGGCACAGTGCGAGGTGCAGAGAACGGCGCAGCACCATCCCGTCGATACGGCTGTGGCAGAGCCGCCTTCCCTGCCCTTGCCGCCCCTGGAACAGCTGCCGCAGGCCCTGGCCGAATGCGCCAGCGACATCGCCGCTCTCACGCGGCAGCAGGATGCCCTGCAAGGCCAGCAGCAACAGGCCCAGGCCACGCTGGCCCGCCAGCGCGAGGAAGCGGCCCAGGCCGAATCCGCATGGCAGGCCGCCCTGAGCACCAGCCCCTTTGCCGACGAACCCGCCTACCTGCAGGCCCTGCTGTCCGCACCCGAACGCCAGCGCCTGGTCGCGCTGCGCCAGCAACTGCAGGCGGCACAACAGCGCGCTGCCACCCTGCTCGAAGCCGCACAGCGCGAGCACGCGCAACTGCAGGCCCAGGCCCTGACCGAGGCGGCGCCCGAAGAAATCCAGGCACGCCTGCAAACGCTGGAGGAACGCCGCAACGCACTCAGCGAACAACTGGGCGGCGTCCGCACCCAGCTGGCCGACGACCAGCGCCGCCGCCAGGGCCAGCAGGCCCTGTTCGAGCGCATTGCGGCCCAGGCCAGCGACAGCGAGCTGTGGCAGCACCTGGACGGCCTCATCGGCTCGGCCAAGGGGGACAAATACCGGCGCTTTGCCCAAGGCCTCACGCTGGACCACCTGCTGCACCTGGCCAACCTCCACCTGTCGCGCCTGCACGGCCGCTACCTGCTGCGCCGCAAGCCCGAGGGCGAGCTGGAACTGGACATCGTCGACAGCTGGCAGGGCGACACCCCGCGCGACACGCGCACGCTATCGGGCGGCGAGGCCTTCCTCGTCAGTCTGGCCCTGGCCCTGGCGCTGTCCGACCTGGTCAGCCACAAGACCTCCATCGACTCCCTGTTCCTCGACGAAGGCTTCGGCACGCTCGATGCCGACACGCTGGAGATCGCACTCACCGCGCTGGACCGGCTCAACGACAGCGGCAAGATGATCGGCATCATCAGCCACGTGGAGGCGCTCAAGGAACGCATCGCCGTGCAGGTGCGGGTGGAGAAAGGCGGTGGCGTGGGGCATTCGAGGCTGGTGGTTTCTTCGTGATCCGAAGCGTTTCAAAATCTCTTAGGCTGTTGTTTTTAAAAGAATTTCGGTATAAAAGAGAAATTCTCAAAAAAATACCGAAATGCAAGACCTCCAGCCATCAGCGGCCCGCCAGTACATAGACGCCGTATCCACCTTCGAAGCCCTGGAAGAAGCCCGGGATGAAGGGGCTCAAGTACGCGGTGGCATGTATTGGCATGCGGGTCCGGCGTCGTCTCCTCAATCCAGCTACCTGATCCGCACCACGCCTGCGGGCGCCGAAACCAGCCTCGGTCTTCGCACGCCGGAAACCGAAGCCATCTATGAACGCTTCATGCAGCGCAAACAGGAAAGCGCCGAGCGTTTGGCCGGGCTCAAGGCCGCATTGGCCCAGCACCAGCGACTGAATCGTGCGCTGCGCGTAGGCAGGGTGGACCCGCTGGTGGTGGAGCTGCTCAACCGTCTGTCGATCACCGGGCTGAGTCCGCACTTTCGCGTGGTAGGAACGCATGCGCTTTACGCGTACGAGGCAGCAGCCGGCTTGCGGCTACAGGCAGATGCCCTGGCCACGCGCGACATGGACCTGTTGTGGGATACCCGCAAGCGGCTGCAATTTGCCACGCAACTCGCCCGCGTAGACAGCTCCATGCTCGGCGTACTGAAGAAGGTGGACAGCACGTTCCGCCTGCGCAAAAGCCAGCTCTACACGGCCGTCAACAAAGACGGTTTTGAAGTGGACATCATCCGTCGCGAACGTGTGGCAGACGATCCCCACCCCATCAAACTCAGCGACGCCGAGGAAGACTTCTGGGTGGCCCAGGCCAGGCGTGCCAACGTGCTGCTGGATGCGCCACCGTTTTCAGCCGTCATCGTCGCCAGCAATGGAGCCATGGCGCGCATGCATACCGTCCACCCGGCAACCTTCGTCGCGTTCAAGCGATGGATGGCCGGCCTGCGCGAGCGAGAGGCCATCAAGCGCAGGCGGGATGTACTGCAAGCGGACGTGGTGCAAGCGCTGGTGGACGGGTACTTGCCTCCATGAGTGCTTTCGGATACGTCTGAGACCTGTGCAATTTGTGAGCAGGCAGGCCTGGGTTCAACGCACATATGGGAAGTCATTGCGTGCCACTGCTTTGCTCTGCTCTGCAGCTCAATACAGAACTGTCACCAAACTGCCTCCCAACGCCTGCACCATCCTGCGGGCACGGCCTGCGTGGCCGCCGTTCACTCCTTTTCAAGGACCGTTCCATGCAAGTGCGCTTTCCCAATCCCTTCGGCCTGGCCCTGCCCGACGCCCAGGCGGTGCGCGAATACCAGGCCGCGCAAGGCTTCTCCGACGCCTACGCGCAGTTCCTGATCACGCAGAACGGCCTGGACTTCGACCGGCTCGAAGCGGCGCCCGACCGCGAGGACTACCTGCAGGCCGACGACGAGACCGGCGACAACCACGCCTGGCTGCGCACCCTGCACCACTTCCGCGCAGGCTCGGAGCACTGCGACGTGGAGGACCACCAGCGCGAGAACCTGTTTGCCGCGCACTTCATGGTCATTGGCCATGACCCCGGCGGCAACCCCTTCGTGGAAGTGCTGCACGGCGCCTTCAAGGGCCGCATCGGCAGCCTGGACCATGAGCTGTTTGCGGGCTGCGAGGACCTGGAGCAGTTCCTCGAAGAAATGGAACTGAGCGGCTTTGCCGCCGCCAGCGTGGACGAGCAGACCGACATGCTTTGCGACGAAGACCAGGGCCTGATCTGGTTCCATGCCAGCAGCATGGACAGCTTCGTGCAGCAATGCGTGTTCTGCGACGAGGACGGCTCGGGCTTCGTGGTGGACGAGCCGGGGTTGGAAGAGGATTGAGCCACGGGGCGGGCCTTGCCCGCAGCCTGGCAGACAGCCAGAAGGCGTTGAAGCAGGCCGAGGCACAAACGGCCAGCGCGCTGGAGCAGTGCGATATGGATATCAGCGGAACTTCACCGGCTGCACGCCCCGGTGCTTGGGCCTGACCACCACGGTGCCCGCAATCTTGTCGTGCCAGCCTTGCTTGCGCGGGTCAAAGGCCACCCAGATCAGCCCCAGGCACAGCGGGATGATGGACACGAAATAGGCCAGGTAGCGAATGACGGCCTGCTGTGTGCTCATGTCCGCGCCGGTCTGCGCGTCCACGATCCTGGCGGAGATGATCATCTTGCCCGGCGTGGCCTGTTTCTTGATCCAGAAGATGACGACGGCAATGGCAGGCAGCACCCAGGAGATGACGAAATCGGCCGGGCCGTGTAACAGTTTTTCGGACTCCAGGTATTCCCATCCGTAGATGGAGATCAGGGCCGGCAGCATGAGCACGAGCAGGATCACGGTGTCGATCAGCGCGGCGCCGGTGCGGGCCCAGAAGCCCACGTATTCGAGATCGTCATCCTGCATGGTGCGCCCTGGTTGGCATATGGGGCTGCCAGTGTGCCACCTCGGTGCCCCGCCAGAAATGCCGCGCAAGGCCAGGGCCTGCGCGGCAGCGTTGCGGCGGCCTGTCGGTCGAACTATCGATCGAATACCGCCTGCAGGTCCTTCTGCCCCGTCACGCCGGACTGCAGCGCCAGCATCAGCAGGATCCGCGCCTTGGGCGCGCGCAGGTCGTCGGCCATGACGGCGCCGGCCTCGAACGAGGTCTTGCCGCCGCCCTCGAAGCCGTAGCTGGGCATGACGCGGCCGTTGTGCACGCGCGTGCTGACGACCACGGGCACGTTCTTGTCGATGGCGTACTTGGCGGCATCGAGCATGGCGACGTTCATGTTGCCCATGCCCAGGGCGTCGATGACGATGCCCTTGACGCCACGGTCCACCGCCTGGCGCACGGCCTGGCCGTTGGCGCCGCCGTACATGGGGAAGATCTCCACCTCGGGCATGGTCTGCGCCTGGATGGGCAGGTGCTGGCGGCGCGCGGGGGCGGAGGCGAAGCTGACGCGGTCCGGGTAGACCTCGCCCAGAAAGCCGAATTCACCCGAGCGGAAGGTCTCCACGTTGGCCGTGTGTGTCTTGGTAACGTAGCGCGCGGCGTTGATCTGGTTGTTCATGGCCAGCATGGCGCCCTTGTCGCGCGCCTTGGGGTCCACGGCGATGCGCACGGCGTTGAGCAGGTTGCGCGGCCCGTCGAAGTCGGACACCGAGGCATTGCGCTGCGCGCCGATGAGCACGACGGGCTTGGACGACTGCACGGTCAGGTCCAGCCAGAAGGCGGTTTCCTCCAGCGTGTCCGTGCCGTGCGAGACGATGGCGCCAGCCACCTCAGGGCGGGCCAGCGCGGCCTGTACGGCCTGGGTGAGCTGCACCCAGCGGGCCGGGTCCATGTAGTCGGAGGGCACGTTGGACAGGTTGTTGACCTGGATACGCGCGTACTTGCCCACGTCGGGCACGGTGGCCAGCAGGTCGTCGCCCGAGATCGCGGGCACGGGCGCGTTCTTGACCGGGTCGATCTTCATGGCGATGGTGCCGCCCGTGGCGATGAACTGGACCACGGGCTTGTCCTGGGCGGCGGCGCTGGTAGCAATCATGGGCAGGGTGCAGGCAGTGAGCAGGGCGAGGGCGGTGCGGCGGAAGGCTTTCACGGGTGTTGTCTCCTTGTTGTGATGTCAAGGAGCATGCTAATCATGGCGTGCGGCCGGCCCGCGCTGCCGGCCCTGCGTGAAACCCTGATGGACAGGCGCGGTCAGCGCATCAAAGCGCCAGCGCGGCCTCGATGTCCGTGGACAGCTTGGCCGGCGCATCCTGCGGCGCATAGCGGCGGATGACCTGGCCGTCGCGGCCGACGAGAAATTTGGTGAAGTTCCACTTGATGGCCTTGGTGCCCAGCACGCCCGGCGCCTCGGCCGTGAGCCAGCGGTACAGCGGGTGGGCGTTGGCGCCGTTGACGTCGATCTTGCCCATGAGCGGGAAGCGCACGCCAAAGTTCAGGTCGCAGAAACTGGCGATTTCCGATTCGCTGCCCTTTTCCTGGGAACCGAACTGGTTGCACGGAAAGCCCAGCACCACCAGGCCGCGCTCGCCGTACTGCTCATGCAGCGCCTGCAGTCCCGCGTACTGCGGAGTGAAGCCGCAGGCGCTGGCGGTGTTGACGATGAGCAGCACCTTGCCGCGGTAGTCCGACAGGGGGACGGCCTGGCCCGTGATGGAGGTGGCCTCGAAGTCGTAGGCCGAGCGGGGCGCGGCGGCGGTGTCATTCATGCGGTGCTCCTGGAGTGGAGCATCCATGGTAGCGCCGGGACACCCGGGGGCGCGCTGGCCGGGCATGGGGATGCGGACTTGTCTCACAGACAGCAGGCGGCCAAAAACTTACCTTGGAAGGCAACAGGCGGGCACAGCGGCCCGCCTGGTCCCGTTTCGCTGGCAGGTGTTTACAAGCCGCATAGGCGCATGCCTGCCGTAGTTTCCGTCCCACGATGAAGAGACCACCTGTATGAACACCAACAGCACCCCCACGAAGCAAGCCAAATCCAACCCCGGCAACGGCCACCTGGCGCTGGACCCCAAGGCCCTGGAGGCTGCCAAGCGCAGCCTGGACGATGGCGCCGTGACCCCGCATTTCGGGCCCTGGCGCGAGGACATCATCAAGCTGCTCAATGACTCGCTGGCCACCGAGCTGGTGTGCGTGATGCGCTACAAGCGCCATCACTTCACCGCCGTGGGCCTGGCCTCGCCGGCCATCGCCGACGAGTTCCTGGTCCATGCCAACGAGGAAATGGCCCACGCCGACAAGCTGGCCCAGCGCATCGTGCAGCTGGGCGGCGAGCCCGACTTCAACCCCCAGACGCTGACCCAGCGCAGCCATGCCGACTACAACGGCGAGACGGACCTGAAGGCCATGATCCGCACCAACCTGATCGCCGAGCGCGTGGCCATCGAGGCCTACAGCCAGATGATCGACCTGATCGGCGACAAGGACCCGACCACGCGCCGGCTGATCGAATCCATCCTGGAGCAGGAGCAGGAGCATGCGGACGAGCTGTCCGACTGGCTGGAGAAATAAGCACTTCCCGCCAGTACACGCCAGCCCGACAATACCGGGGCTTGGCCCATAGGCAAGGCACCCCGCGCGAGCGGGGTGCCGTTTTTTTGGGCATTCTCTAGCCTTCGCGGAATGGTCCCGCCCTATCGGCCCTGATGTCCTGTCATCAGGGCCGTCTTGCAATATGCGCTTTTCTTTCAATGACTTGAAGCTGCCCGACGCTGTGCTCGCAGCCTGGCAAAGGCTGCTGGCCAGCCGCATCGGCCAGCGCGTGGCGGCCCTGCCCTGGTGGCACCGCTGGCCCACCCGGCGCGAATGGCTGCTGTTCGCCGCTGCGCTGCCGCTGCTGTTCGCGCTGTATGTGCTGGCCCTGATCCCGTTCACGCCCGGCATCCGCGACATACGCAAGGCCAAGCTGGAGCAGCCAGCCCAGATCATGAGCGCGGATGGCAAGCAGCTCGCACAGTTCAAGCGCAGCAACCGGCAGTGGGTGAAGCTCGACGAGATGTCGCCCTCGGTGATCAAGGCGCTGATCGCCACCGAGGACCACCGCTTCTACGAGCACCACGGCATGGACTGGCGCCGCACGCTGGGCTCGGTGGTGCACACGCTGCGCGGCGATCCGCAGGGCGGCTCCACCCTCACCCAGCAGCTCGCACGCAACCTGTACCCGACCGAAATCGGCCGCGCGCCCACGCTCAACCGCAAGCTCAAGGAGGCGATCACGGCCTTCAAGATCGAGGCGCTCTACACCAAGGACGAGATCCTCGAGACCTATCTGAACACCGTGCCCTTCCTCTACAACGCCTTCGGCATAGAGATGGCGGCGCGCACCTATTTCGACAAGCCGGCCGCGCGGCTGACGGTGCTGGAAAGCGCCACGCTGGTGGGCATGCTCAAGGGCACGAGCTACTACAACCCCGTGCTCAACCCCGACCGCGCGCTGTACCGCCGCAACACGGTGCTGTCGCAAATGGTCAAGCGCGGCGTGCTGCAGGAGGCCGAGTTCGCCCAGCTCAAGAAGCGCCCCATGCGCATCAACTTCGAGCGCCAGGAAGAGCCCCTGGGCATGGCGCCGCACTTCGCGCAGCATCTGCGCAAGTGGCTGATCGACTGGGCCGACCGCAACGACTACAACATCTACACCGATGGCCTGGTGGTGCACACCACCATCGACTCGCGCCTGCAGAACTGGGCCAACCAGGCCGTGGCGCGCCAGACGCGCACGCTGCAGGGCGTGGCCAATGGCGCCTGGAGCCAGCGCGACGGCTGGAACGCCTCCAACCCGCTGGTGCAGCAACTCGTGCGAGAGACCCCCGCCTGGCGTGCCGCGCGCAAACGCGCGGACAGCCAAGGCAAGGACAAGGCAACGGACAAGGACAGCGAGGAAGATACCCTCAAGGCCCTGCTGGCCGACAAGGCCTTCATGAAGCAGCTGCGCGAGGACAAGACCCGCGTGCAGGCAGGCTTCGTGGCGCTGAACCCGGCCACCTCCGAAGTGCTGGCATGGGTAGGCAGCCGCGACTTCACGCAGGACGCCTACGACCACGTGCAGCAGGCACGGCGCCAGCCCGGCTCCACCTTCAAGCCCTTTGTCTATGGCGCCGCGCTGCAGCAGGGCGCCACCCCCGACGACAAGCGCGTGGACAGCCCCGTGGAAATCCAGCTGGCCGGCGGCGAAGTCTGGCGCCCCACCGACGCCACGCCCCCCACGGGCCGCGAGATGACGCTGCGCGACGCCCTGGCCTACTCCAAGAACACCATCACCGCCGAAGTCATGCAGTCCGTGGGTCCCGCCCGCGTGGCACGCCTGGCCCGCGCCCTGGGCGTGCGCCAGAGCCCGCTGGACGAGGTTCCCGCCCTGGCCCTGGGCAGCAGCCCGGTGTCACTGCTGGAGATGGTCAACGCCTATGCCAGCCTGGCCCACGGTGGCCGCTGGCTGCCACCCATGATGGTCACGCGCATCGAGGACGCCGACGGCAAGGTCATCGCCGAGTTCAGCCCGCCCAAGCCCGAGCGCGCGCTGGACGAAGGCCACGCCTACGCCCTGGTGGACATGCTGCGCGCCGTGGTGGACAAAGGCACGGCCGTGGCCGTGCGCCAGCGCTACGGCATCCACGCCGACGTGGCCGGCAAGACCGGCACCACCCAGGGCAATGCCGATGGCTGGTTCATCCTCATGCACCCGGAAATCGTCACCGGCGCCTGGGCCGGCTTCAACGACGCGCGCATCACCCTGCGCAGCGACCGCTGGGGCCAGGGCTCGCGCAGCGCCCTGCCCATGGTGGGAGACTTCATGTCCCGCGCCCTGCGCAGCCCCGTCATCGACGCCAAGGCCCGCTTCGAGCCACCCGAACAAAGCCACTGGTGGTCCGACATGGTCGGCCGCCTGCGCGAACGCATGCAGGGCTGGTGGGCCGACCAGCAGCCGCCCGCACAGCCCGGCCAACCCGCCACCCCGGAGCCGGCTCCGACCCCTGAACCCGCACCCGAGCCCACGGAGCCACCCGGCCCGGGCCTGTCGCCCGGCGAGGAAATCATAGAAAGCACCCCCGCCCTGCCCGCCCCCAACATCCCCCTCACCCAGGGCACGCTGGGCCCCACGGACCAGCGCGCAGTGCAGGAAGCCACCCCCGCCACGCCCGCCCTGCCCGGCGGCGAAGACGCCCCCGCAGGCACCGGCGTGGTGATCACGCCGATCCAGCCCTGACCCGGCTGGCTGTTGGCTGTTGGCTGTTGGCTGTTCCCCAGCCTCCCCCCCTTCTGCCCACGCCTGCGTTGGGCGGGATGCGGGGTGGCAAGCCTGCCGAAGGACAGGCTTGCTTCGTTGTCTAGCTCGCCGTGAGTTTTGAGTGAAGCGCGCAGCGCGCAGCGCGCAACGAGTTTCACGGCGCACCCCGCATCCCGCACAACGCAGGTCGCCCGCAGCGAAGCGAAGGGTCGTGGGCAGTGGGGCGCGCTTCTTTGCCTACTTTCTTATCGCGCGATAAGAAAGTAGGTCGGCCGCCGGGCCGAAACCCGGCCTCGAAAAACAACCACCCGGCAGGGACAAATCCAGCGAAAGAACCAAAGCACAAAGAGTCACCGCGAAGTCCGCGTATGACTCACATTGGCATCCACAGTCCCAAACACCGTCACCCCACTGCCACTGGACGCCTGGCTCCCCGCAACATCCCCAGGCACCCCGCCCGCACAGCCAGCCAGCCCCACACTCAGGGCCACCAGCACCATCGCGGCCAGCTCACGCATGCCGTATTTCATCGCAATCTCCTTGAACTCCGGCGCAACCGACCGGCACAGCCCATGTTAGCCGCGCCACCCTGCCGCCCCGTGAGCGAAGGTAATCACCCTTCGAGGTAAAGCGCGGCCAGCCGCTCGCGTGCCGCACTGTCGATGCCCAGCGCATCCCGCAGATACCCTTCCATCCCCCCGAAGTCGGCCCGCACCATGTCGGTGGCGGCCGCAAGGTAGGAGGCCTGCACGCGCCACAGCACATCCATCACTTCGGCTGGCATGGGGGCGAAGGTGGTAGCGGGCCGCTGGTAGAGCTGGTTGGTCAGCAGGTAGTCCTGCATCACGGTGTCCTCGTCCACGCCCAGCGCGGTGAGCAGCAAGGCGGCAGCCCAGCCCGTGCGGTCCTTGCCGGCCGTGCAGTGGAAGACCAGCGGATCCTGGCTGTCCAGCAGCAGCTGGAACAACTGTGCAAAGCGCGGTGCGTAGGCGTGCACGAAGCTGCGGTAGGTGTCCTGCATCAGCTCCTCGGCATGGGCGGCCGTGAGGTCGTTGCCTGCGGCGATCAGGGCACTGGCGCGCTGCACCACGGTGGGCTCGACGATGAGCGCATGGCGGGCAATGCCCGGCCATTCGTAGGCCAGGTGGGCGCTTTCCATCTTGCCCCGGAAGTCCGCGCTGCGCGCGAGCTTCAGGCCCTGCAGCACGTCCAGGTCCGCTGCGCTGAGGCCAGCCAGGTGGTCTGCACGGAACAGCGTGCGCCAGCGCACGCGCCGGCCATCCAGGCCCGCGTAGCCACCGAGGTCTCGGAAGTTGGAGGCGCCGTCCAGGCGGATGGAGCGCGAGGGCGCCGGGGAGGAAGCAGCGGCGGCAGCTGCTGCCGGGGTGAGCATTTCGGTATCCATGCCCGCTAGATTAGCCCAAGCATGTGTTGCCCCCATGTCAGGCCGGCGACCCGCTGGCGTAGAGCTCAAACACTGCCCTCAAAACTGGCGCGCCCCAAAGCCAGGGACACCGAGGAAGGGCCTAAGCCGGCCGCGCCGCCCCGCACCGAGGGTGTCGTCCCCCTCCCTCGCGGAGCGAGTAAAGAGGGGGAAGGCGCGTAAGCGCCTCAGGGGGTGAGATGTTTCCCCACGATGCCGGCCAGCTCGAACATGTTCACGCTGTCCTTGCCGAAGACGGGCCGCAGCTTGTCGTCGGCGCGGATGACACGCTTGTCCTTGGGGTCCTGCAGGTTCTGGGCCTTGACGTATTCCCACAGCTTCTTGACCACCTCGGTTCGCGCCACCGTGCCTTCGCCGATGACGGCGGCCAGGGCCGCGCTGGGCTGCAACGTGCCGGCGGCCGGCTTGCGCGCAGTCTTGGTGGCGGTCTTTGCCGTGGTCTTGGCCGCGGCCTTCTTGGCAGGTGCCTTCTTGGCCGGCGCGCTCTTGGCGGCCGCTGTCTTGCGCGGCGGGTATTTGCTGTCGCGCTGCTCGAACTCGAAGTTCACCTTGCCGGCCGCGCCGTCCCACACCAGGAAGGCCTTGAAGCTGCGCCGCGTGCGGTTGGAGACGAACTTGTCCAGCAGGTCGGTCTTGCCGGTCTGCAGCAGCTTTTGCATCTGCTCGCGCTCTATGGGCTGCTGCAGGATGATCTGCCCGCTCTTGAAGTCGCAGCTGGGCGTGGCCTGGGCCAGCGTGGGCACGGCCTTGGCGCAGACGTAGTTGCTGCCGTGCTCGAAGACGGGCGCGCCGCACTTGGGGCAGGGGCCCAGCGATTGCTGGCTGGCGAAGTCCACCAGCTCGCCCGTGTCTTCGGAAGCGGCGTCGTCGCCGAAGTCGAACTCGAGCTTGTAGTTGCCGCCTTCCTCATCGTGCACGATGGTGACCTCGGCCACGAAGGGCCAGCCTGCCTTGGAGCGAAAGCCGTCCAGAGGGCCCAGGCGGCGGTCGCGCAGCAGTTGCTCGGCCTCGGCCGTCTCGAAGGTGCGGCCTGCAGGCGACTTGGTGAACGAGAAGCCGCAGCCCGCGCCCTGGCCGTCGCTGCCCGTGCAGCCGTAGCGGCGGTAGTTCTCCTTGACCACGCCGCCGCAGTTGGGGCAAGGCGTGGACAGGGTGGCGTAGTCGCCGGGCACGGTGTCTCGGTCGTATTCCTTGGCCTTCTTGACCAGCTTTTCCGTCATGGACTGGATCTGCTGCATGAAGGCATCGCGCGAGAGCTGGCCCTTTTCCATCTGGGCCAGCTTGTATTCCCATTCACCGGTGAGGTCGGCGCGCGAGAGCTCTTCCACGCCCAGGCCGCGCAGCAGCGTCATGAGCTGGAAGGCCTTGGCCGTGGGAATCAGCTCGCGGCCTTCGCGCAGCATGTACTTTTCGGTCAGCAGGCCTTCGATGATGGCCGCGCGCGTGGCAGGCGTGCCCAGGCCCTTTTCCTGCATGGCCTCGCGCAGCTCGTCGTCCTCCACCTGCTTGCCCGCGCTTTCCATGGCGCCCAGCAGCGTGGCTTCGGAGTAGCGCGCGGGCGGCTTGGTCTTGAGGCCCTTGGGATCGACCTGGCCGGCGCGCGGCTGCTCGCCGGGCTGCACCGCGACCAGGGGCTGGCCCTTGTCGCCGTCCTTGCCGCCTTCGACCTCGTTGGCGGCCTCCTTGCCGTAGATGGCCAGCCAACCGGGCTTGACCAGGATCTTGCCTTCGGTCTTGAAGCTGTGCTGCTCGACCTTGCTGATGCGCGTGGTCACCTGGTGCTCGGCACTCGGGAAGAACACGGCCATGAAGCGGCGCACGACGAGGTCATAGAGCTTTTGCTCGGCCTCGGACAGGCCGCTGGGCGCCTGCGTGGTCGGGATGATGGCAAAGTGATCCGACACCTTGCTGTTGTCGAAGATGCGCTTGGTCGGGCGCACATAGTTCTCGTCCAGCGCCTGCTGGGCAAAGGGCGCCAGGTGGCGCATGCCGCTGCCGGCCAGCATGGCGAAGGTCTGGTGCGCCACGGGCACGTAGTCCTCGGGCAGGGCGCGCGAGTCGGTACGCGGGTAGGTCAGGGCCTTGTGGCGCTCGTACAGGCTTTGCGCCAGCGCCAGCGTGGTCTTGGCCGAGAAGCCGAACTTGCCGTTGGCCTCGCGCTGCAGGCTGGTCAGGTCGAACAGCAGCGGGCTGGCCTGGGACGTGGGCTTGGACTCCTCGGTGACCTGGGCCGGCTTGCCGCGCACGGCGTCGGCGATGGCCTGGGCGTCGCGCTGGTTCCAGATGCGGTCGGCGCGGGCTTCCGCATCCTCGCTCTTCTTCCATTGGGGATCGAACCACTTGCCCAGGTACTGGCCGGCCTGCGCGTCGAAGGCGGCATGCACTTCCCAGTAGTCGCGGCTGACGAACTTGCGGATCTTTTCCTCGCGCTCCACCACCAGGGACAGCGTGGGCGTCTGCACGCGGCCCACGGTGGTCAGGAAGAAGCCGCCGTCGCGCGAATTGAAGGCCGTCATGGCGCGCGTGCCGTTGATGCCCACCAGCCAGTCGGCCTCGGAGCGGCTGCGCGCCGCGCTGGCAAGGCCCTGCATCTGGCTGTCGCTGCGCAGGTTCTGGAAGCCGTCGCGGATGGCCTGCGGCGTCATGGACTGCAGCCACAGGCGCTTGACCGGCTTGCCCAGACCCTTGCCGTCCGGCTTGGCACCTGCAGCGTACTGCTCGATCAGGCGGAAGATCAGCTCACCCTCGCGGCCCGCGTCGCAGGCGTTGATGAGTTCGGTGACGTCCTTGCGCTTGGCCAGCTTGACCACGGCATTGAGCCGGCTCTTGGTCTTGTCCACGGGCTTGAGGTCGAAATACGGCGGGATCACCGGCAGGTTGGCAAAACTCCATTTGCCGCGCTTGACGTCGAATTCCTCGGGCGCCTGGATTTCCACCAGGTGGCCCACGGCGCTGGTCACGACGTAGTGTTCGCTCTCGAAGTATTCATCGTGCTTGTCGAATTTGCCCGCCACCGGAGTCAACGCGCGGACGATGTCCTGCGCGACCGAAGGCTTCTCAGCAATCACCAGGGTCTTTGTCATTGTGTGTACTCGTCATTCCCCGCAGGAGCTGCATGTCGCATGCCTGCGCTTCTACAATCCATGGCTCACGCGTGTACGTACGTGTACGCGCACGCGCATGTGTGCCTATTCAAGTTATCAGAGAAAACATGCCCCGCACAGCTTTGGCCCCTTCCGGCGGCCGCCGTATCCAGACCCGCCGCTCGGGTGTCCATGGCAAGGGCGTCTTCGCCGTGCAGGATCTTGCCGAAGGCGAGGTCCTTGTCGAGTACGTAGGGGAAATCGTCAGCTGGCAGGAAGCCCAGGACAGGCACCCGCACGACCCCAGCCAGCCCAACCATACCTTCTACTTCCACATCGACGAAGACCGCGTGATCGATGCCAACTACGGCGGCAATTCCTCGCGCTGGATCAACCACAGCTGCGCGCCCAACTGCTACACCGACGAGCGCGATGGCCGCATCTTCATCGTCGCACTGCGCAACATCGCCGCCGGCGAGGAGCTGAGCTACGACTACGGCCTGATCATCGACGAACCCTACACCAGGAAGCTGAAGGCCGAGTATCCCTGCTGGTGCGGTGCGGCCACCTGCCGCGGCACGCTGCTGGCGCCCAAGCGCGGCTGGCGCCCGCCCATGCCCGGCGATGCGTTGCCGGCCGGCGCAAAGCCGAAATCGGAAAAGTCTGAAAAGGCAAAGCGGCCCCAAAAACAGCAGGCCCAAGCGCCAAAGCCTTTGGGCAAACCCACCCAAGAGCCGAAGAAAAAATCCGGCACATCCTCGACAAAGGCGGGCGCATGATGGCTTCGTCCCCCATCCACTGGCCTGCGGAGTCGCTGTGGCAGGCCATCGAGCCGCAACTGCCGGGCTTTTCCGTGGAGATCGTGCCCAGCATCGGCTCGACCAATACCGAGCTGATGGCGCGCGCCCGCGATGGCCGCAACGAACCCGTGCTGCTGGTGACCGAAGTGCAGACCGCCGGCCGGGGCCGGCTGGGCCGCCAGTGGACCAGCGGCGTGGGCGATTCGCTGACCTTCTCGCTGGGCATGCCGCTGGCGCCTGCCGACTGGTCCGGCCTGTCGCTGGCCGTGGGCCTGAGCGTGGCGCAAAGCCTGCAGCCGCAATTGCCCGCCCCGGGCTCGCAGCGCCCGCGCATCGGCCTCAAATGGCCCAACGACCTGTGGATCGACGGCGACCGCAAGCTCGGCGGCATCCTGATCGAGACCGCCAGCTTTGTCGGCAGCGCCGCGCATGAGCCCGGCACGCCGCGCTACGTGGTCGTGGGCATCGGCCTGAATGTGCGCCCCCGCCCCGGCGACGGCATGCGCACGCCGCCGGCCAGCCTGCTGGAACTGGACGAGCGCCTGGACGCGCCCACCGCCCTGGCCTGCGTGCTGCCGGGACTGGTGTCCGACATCCAGGCCTTTGCCGCCCAGGGCTTTGCGCCGCTGGTGGACCGCTTTGCACAGCGCGACCTGCTGCGCGGGCGCGCCGTCAATCTCAGCGACGGCGAAAGCGGCATGGCCGAAGGCGTGGGCCGCGATGGCGCGCTGCTGGTGCGCACGGCGCGCGGCCTGCAGGCCATCACCAGCTCGGAAATCAGCGTGCGGCCGGCTGCTGTAGGCTAGAGCGATTGATGCACTAGGCCCGCCGAGAAACGACATGCTGCGAATTGCCTTTCTGCTGCTGGTGCTGGCCAATGCCGGCTACTACCTCTGGAGCCACGGCCAGCTCCAGGCCCTGGGCCTGGCCCCCCCGTCCACGACCGAGCCCGAGCGCCTGGCCCAGCAGGTGCGCCCCGAGGCGCTGAGCCTGCTGAGCGTGGACAACGCATCCACCACGCCCTCGCCGGCCGCCGCCGCCCCGTCCACGCCAGCGCCGGCCGCCACCCCGGCAGGCGGCGAGGAGCCCGCCCCTGCACCCAGGCCCGCCCAGGCTGCAGGCCAGCCCACCAGCTGCCTGGTGGCCACGGGCATCGAAGACCGCCATGCCGAGGCGCTGCGCCGCGGCCTCATCGCCCAGGTCGCCAGCGACCAATGGGACCTGAGCAGCACGCACCAGCCGGGCCGCTGGATGGTCTACATGGGCAAGTTCCCCGACGCCGAATTCCTGGAACGCAAGCGCGCCGAACTGCGCGCCCGCAAGATCGATTTCGACCGTGCGGGCGGCGCGCTGGAGCCGGGCCTGTCGCTGGGCCGCTTTTCCACCGAGGAAGCGGCCACGCGCGAGCTGACCAACTTCGCGCGCCAGGGCGTGCGCACGGCCCGCGTGGTGCAGGAGCGCCCCGACATCACGCTCTACACCCTGCGCCTGCCCCAGGCCACGGCCGCACTGCGCAGCCAGGTCGAGGCCATGGGCGGCAAGGCCTTCGAGGGCAAGCCGTTCAAACCCTGCTGAACCCGTTGGGCATGCCATGCGAAAAGGCCCGCGATCACAGGATCGCGGGCCTTTTTCATTTCAGCCGCCGCGGGTCAGAGCGCGCGCGGGTCGGTGGCCATGAGCTGCTCGACCAATACCTTCAGATCGGTGGTCAGGCGCAGGTAGCCGGCCTGGTCCAGTTCCAGGGTCTGCTCGTTCATGTAGAGCTTGCGGTTGATCTCGATCTGGATGCTGTGGCGGTGCTCGGCAGGTTTGCCGTAGCGGCGCACCAGCTCCACGCCCTTGTAGGGATGGTTGTAGTCCACGCTGTAGCCGCGCTCGCGCAGGAAGGCGCAGATGCGCTCGGACAGCGCGGGGCTGGCCGTGCTGCCGTCGCGGTCGCCGATGACGAAGTCGGCATGCACCAGGCCCGGGTGCAGCGTGGCATGGCTGGCGGCGACGGAAGGCATGGAATGGCAGTTGATGTGGATGCTGTAGCCATGGCGCGCATGGGCGGCGTCAATGGCGCGCTCCACGGCGGCGTGGTAGGGCTTCCAGCAGCGCTCGATGCGCTGCAGCAGCTCGGAGGCCGGCAACTGGCGGTCGTAGATGGGCACGCCCTCGTCGGTGAACTTCCAGATCAGGCCCTTGCCCAGGCGAACCTTCTGCAGCACGACCTGGTCGGTGGTGACGGGCAGCGGCCAGTCGCCTTCGACCATGGTGGTGTCGATCTCGGCGGTGTCGCGGTTGGCATCCAGGTAGATGCGCGGGAAATGCGCCTCCACCCAGCCCACGCCCATGCCTGGCGCAAAGGCATAGATCTTCTCCACATGCGTGTCCTCGGCCTGGCGCAGCGTGGCCAGCGGCAGGCAGGAGCCGAAGTCCTGCGGGTAGACCGTGCCGCTGTGCGGCGAGTCCAGCACCACGGCGCTGGTGCCGGCCACGCTGGTCACCATGGGCTGCGCGGCATCGGCCGCGCCGGAGCCTGCCGCGCCGGGCAGGGATTGCAGGAAGTTCTGACTGATCAGTCGCAGGACGGGATGCATGAGGAAGTGGTCTATCTCGGTTACGCATTGCACCGCTGCGCTGCGGCCAGCCCGCCATGAAACTGGCGCGTCCCAGGCCAGGGACGCCGAGCAAGGGCCGCCCCGCAGCGAGGGCGTCGTCCCCCTCCCGCGAAGCGAGAGAGGGGGAAGGCGCGAAGCGCCTCAGGGGGAGCCTTTAATCCAGCTGGATCTGGGCCGTGGCGGCAATCTTCTTCATCTTGGCCACTTCGCTGGCGATCTGCTTGGTGAAAGCATCGCTGCTGGTGCCGGAGATGTACAGGCCCTGGGCAGCCATGCGCTTTTGCACGGCCGGGTCCTTGAGCGCGGCCGCGATGGCCTTTTGCACGCGGGCGATCTGCTCGGGCGGCGTGCTCTTGGGGGCCACGAGGCCGAACCAGGAAGGATCGTTCAGGTCGGCGTGGCCGGCTTCGGCATAGGTCTGCACATCGGGCAGCACGTCCAGGCGCTCATGCCAGGACACGGCCAGGGCCTTGACCTTGCCGCCCTTGATGTGGGGCAGCGAGGACGCGACCTGGTCGAAATACACGGGCACCTGGCCGCCGAGCACGTCGTTGATGGCCGGGCCTGCACCACGGTAGGGAATGTGCTGCATCTCGGTGCCCGTGCTCTTCATGAACTGGGCGCCCCACATGTGGCCGATGGTGCCGTTGCCGGGCGTGGCGAAGCTGACCTTGCCGGGGTTGGCCTTCAGGTACTTCACGAACTCGGCAAAGTTGTTGGCAGGCACCAGCTTGGGGTTGATCACGATCACGCCGGGCGCCTTGACGATCTCGGTCACGCCGACAAAGTCGTTGATGGCGTCGTAGGGCAGCTTCTTGAACACGGCGGGGTTCACGCCATGGGTGGACAGCGTGGCAATCCCGAAGGTCACGCCGTCGGTGGCACGTGCCACTTCGGCCATGCCGATGGAGCCGCCGGCGCCGGCCTTGTTCTCGATCACCACCGCCTGGCCGCCCAGCAGCTTGGGCAGCACGTCCTGCATGTTGCGCGGGACCATGTCGGTGGAGCCACCGGCAGGGAACGGAACGACGATGCGCAGGGGACGGGTGGTTTCCTGGGCGAAGGACATTCCAGGAACGACAGAAGAAGCGGCGATGGAAGCAAGGAAATGGCGTCGTTGCATAGGATCTTTCTTACAAACAAGGTCAGATTAAAAGAAATCTGCTCACAAAAAAAGCAAATACTGTGCCTGTTAATATTCCGAACAGGAATAGTTTCATCATATCCCTGTCATGAGTTTGCGCCGCCTCAACCCGCCCATACATCTGCTGCGCGCCTTCTCCACCGTGGTGCGCTTCGGAGGTGTCTCGCGCGCGGCCGAAGCCTTGCACTTGACGCAAAGCGCAGTCAGCAAGCAGATCCAGGAGCTGGAGAAGTGGGTGGGCGTGCCGCTGTTCGAACGCGAGCGCAAGCGCTTGAGCCTGACGCCTGCGGGCGAACGCTACGAGCGCGCCGTGCGCGCCCTGCTGGGCCAGCTGGAGGCGGCCACCCTCGAACTCATCACCAGCGATGACAGCCGAGGCGCGCTGCACCTGTCATCGCTGCCGACTTTCGCGGCCAAGTGGCTGATCCCCAGGCTGCCCCAGTTTCAGCAGCGCTATCCACAGATCACGCTGCACTTTGTACCCTACGTACACAGCTACCAATTTGACAGTCCGGGTCTGGACTGCGCGATTTTGTTCGGGGACGGGCATTGGAGCGGCGCGCACGCCCACTATCTGGTGGGCCGCCAGGTGACGCTGATCGCACCGCCACATGGCACGGGCCCCGAGGCGCGCATCACCACGCCCCAGGACGTGGCGCGCTGCACGCGGCTGCGCCACGTGACCATTGCCGACGCCTGGGCGCGCTGGAGCGAGGCCCACGGCATCCACGGCATCAGCCCGCTGGCGGGCCCGCAGTTCGACCAGTTCCAGACCATCATTCGCGCCGTGATGGCGGGCATGGGCATCGCACTGGTGCCACGCTGCCTGGTGCTCGACGAGCTTGCCGCCGGCCTGGTGAACGAGCCCCTGCCCCAGCACGGCTACCAGAGCGCCCTGGGCTACTGGCTGTGCTATCCGGCCGACCGTGCCAACCATGGCACGCTGGGCATCTTCCGCAACTGGTTGGTGGACCATGCGGCGCAGACACCGGGACGGGTGGCGATGGCCCCTGTAGCCCCCGATGCCCCTGCGGCAGCCGGTCAGGCGCCACCTATGCCGCAGGCTTAGGCGGCGGCGGCGGCGAGCGCAGTGCCGTGAAGCGCACGCTGAAGCGTGCGCCCGGTGGCTGCTGGCCCGGATGCGCATCCTCCAGCACCACCTGCCCGCCATGCTGGCGCGCAATCTCCAGCACGATGGGCAGGCCCAGGCCCGAGCCATCGGCCTCCGAGCCCAGCACGCGGTAGAACGGCTGGAACACCAGCTCGCGCTCGGCCTCGGGCACGCCCGGCCCCGAATCCTCCACCTGCAGCAGCAGGACCTGACCAAAAGGATCGGCCAGCACACGCACGGTGACCATGCCCGGCCGGCTGCTGGTGGAAGGCGTGTAGTTGATGGCGTTGTCCACGAGGTTGCGCACCAGCTCGGTCAGCAGCGTGGCGTTGCCCTGCAGCCAGACGCCGGCGGCCGAGGACTCGGCGCCGTCATAGCCCAGGTCCACATGCTTGTCCATGGCGCGCGGCAGGCAGTCGCGCACCACGTCGGTGACGATGCGCACCAGGTTGCACGGCTGCATGGCCAGGCCCCGCCCCAGGCCCGCGCTCTCGGCACGCGCCAGCGCCAGCAACTGGTTGACGGTGTGCGTGGCACGGATGCTGGAGCGCGCGATCTGGGCCAGGGACTGCCGCAGCTCGCCCGTACTCACGCCTTCGCGCTGGGCCAGTTCGGCCTGCATGCGCAGCCCGGCCAGCGGCGTCTTGAGCTGGTGGGCCGCGTCGGCCAGGAAGCGCTTTTGCGTGGCCAGCGAGTCGCCCAGGCGGCCCAGCAGGTCATTGACCGAATCCACCAGCGGCACGACTTCCAGCGGCACGTCCTTGTGGTTGATGGGCGAAAGGTCCTCGGGCCGGCGCGCGCGGATGCGCTCCTCCAGCCGGTGCAGCGGCTTGATGCCGCGCGCCAGCGCCAGCCACACCAGCAGCGCGGCCAGCGGCAGGATGACGAACTGCGGCAGCATCACGCCCTTGATGATTTCCGTGGCCAGCACGCTGCGCTTTTCGCGCGTCTCGGCCACCTGAACCAGGGCCTGCGGTTCGCCCGGCAGGGGCATGCGCACCCAGACATGGGCCACGCGCAGATCGATGCCGCGAAATTCCGCATCGCGCAGCTGCACGGTGCCGCCGGACGGCAAGCCTGGAGGCGTCGCGCCAGTCAGAGCCTCGTCGGGTTCGGGCGGCGGCGGCAGGTCGCGCTCGCCGGCCAGGTATTCGCCCTTCACGCCCAGCACCTGGAAATACACGGTGTCCGATTCGTCGGCACGCAGGATCTCGCTGGCCGACTGCGGCAGGTTGAACAGCACCTTGCCGTGCTGCACCATCACCAGCTGGGCCAGCGCCTGGGCGTTGTATTCCAGCGCGCGGTCGAAGGGTTTGTTGGCCAGGCCCTGGGCCACCAGCCAGGTCAGCGCCAGGCTCACGGGCCACAGCAGCAGCAGCGGCGTGAGCATCCAGTCAAGGATCTCGCCGAACAGGGAGCGCTGTTCACGCTGGAAGATTTTCATCGGCGGGCAGCCCCTTACGACGGGTTCACGGCCCCGCGGCAACCACCACTATGCGCAGGCAAGCCAACCCGGGCCTGACAGCCACGGCAGCGGCCTCAGGACGCGATCTTCTCAAGGCAGTAGCCCAGGCCGCGCACGGTGGCGATGCGGATGGGGCCGCGCTCTATCTTCTTGCGCAGCCGGTGGATGTAGACCTCGATGGCGTTGTTGCTGACTTCGTCGCCCCAGTCGCACAGGCGCTCGACCAACTGGTCCTTGCTGACCAGCCGGCCGGCCCGCTGCAGCAGCACTTCCAGCAGGCCCAGCTCGCGCGCCGACAGCTCGACCATCTTGCCGTCGATGGTGGCCACGCGGCCGGCCTGGTCGTAGACCAGCGGGCCGTGCTTGATGGTGCTGCTGGCGCCGCCCATACCGCGCCGCGTGAGGGCGCGCACGCGCGCCTCCAGCTCGGACAGCGCAAACGGCTTGGCCATGTAGTCGTCGGCACCGTAGTCCAGCCCCTGCACGCGCTCTTCCACGCTGTCGGCCGCCGTGAGGATGAGCACCGGCAGCGCATCGCCGCGGCCGCGCAGCTTCTTGAGCACTTCGAGACCGTGCATCTTGGGCAGGCCCAGGTCCAGAATCAGCAAATCGAATTCGCTGCTGGTCATCAGCGCGGTGTCGGCCTCGCTGCCATTGGCCACATGGCTGACCACGGCGCCCGAGCCGCGCAGGCTGCGCAGCAGGCCATCGGCCAGGACCTGGTCGTCTTCGGCAATCAGAATGCGCATGGGGGATGTCTCCTGTAATGCAGGCGCGCTCTGGGAGTTGGAAATGCGCGCCTTTAATTCCCAGGATTCTAGGATGCGCCCCGCAGCGCGGGCAGGGACCTTACCCGAGTGAGCCGCCGCCCGCGTAGGCCTCCAGCCCCAGCGCCACCACGGTGGCGATGTCGTCGCCGACTTCCTCGCGGAATTCGGCCTCGGCCTGGGAGACGGCGTCATGGAAAGCCTGCAGCCAGGCCAGGCCCGCTGGCGTGAAGCGGATGCGGCGCGCGCGCGCATCGCGCTCGTCGCTCTCGCGCGTGACCAGGCCCCAGGCCTCGCACTGGGCCACCAGGTCGCCCATGGACTGCTTGGTCATGCCTGCGCGCTCTGCCAGGTCCGTCAGCCGGTCGCCAGCCAGCGACAGATGCCGCGTGATGTGGATATGGGCCGCCCCCACCTTGTCGCGCGCAGCGAGGTTGGACAGTGCCAGCGGCACCTCCACATCGCGCGCCATGAGCTGCAGCACACGCGCGTCGAACCGCCGCATGGCATGGCCGAGCAGGCGGCCCAGGTGGGTCTGGCGCCAGGCGTCGGCGGGCGGCGTGACGGGGGAAAGCTCACTCATGGATGCATTGTGGAGGCAAATCCAACAAGTCAGGAAAACTGACTAAAAACACCAACAAATCAAGACAGCAAGCCCATAAACTACTGTTCAAGCATCCAGCCTGAATGCAAATACAGAGCTGAATCCATACCCAACCCAGGAGTCCGCATGAACACCGCCGTCACCACCGCCAACAGTGAAAAAGCCAAGGCCCTGCAGGCCGCACTCGCCCAGATCGAAAAGCAGTTCGGCAAGGGCACGATCATGCGCCTGGGTGAAGGCGAAGCCATCCAGGACATCCAGGTCGTCTCCACCGGCTCGCTGGGCCTGGACATCGCCCTGGGTGTGGGCGGCCTGCCCCGTGGCCGCGTGATCGAGATCTACGGCCCTGAATCCTCGGGCAAGACCACGCTGACGCTGCAGGTCATCGCCGAAATGCAAAAGCAGGGTGGCACCTGCGCCTTCATCGACGCAGAACACGCGCTGGACACCAGCTATGCCCAGAAGCTGGGCGTGAACCTCAACGAAGTGCTGATCAGCCAGCCCGACACCGGCGAGCAGGCCCTGGAAATCGTGGACAGCCTGGTGCGCTCGGGCGCCGTGGACATGATCGTCGTGGACTCGGTGGCCGCACTGACACCGCGCGCCGAAATCGAAGGCGAGATGGGCGACCAGCTGCCCGGCCTGCAGGCCCGCCTGATGAGCCAGGCGCTGCGCAAGCTGACCTCCACCATCAAGAAGACCAATTGCATGGTCATCTTCATCAACCAGATCCGCATGAAGATCGGCGTGATGTTCGGCAGCCCCGAAACCACCACGGGCGGCAATGCGCTGAAGTTCTACGCCTCGGTCCGCCTGGATATCCGCCGCACCGGCACCATCAAGAAGGGCGACGAAGCCATCGGCAACGAAACCAAGGTCAAGGTCGTCAAGAACAAGGTCTCGCCCCCGTTCAAGACCGCCGAGTTCGACATCCTCTTCGGCGAAGGCATCTCGCGCGAAGGTGAAATCCTGGACATGGGCGTCAACGCCAAGATCCTCGACAAGTCGGGGGCCTGGTACGCCTACAACGGCGAAAAGATCGGCCAGGGTCGCGACAACGCCCGCGAATTCCTGCGCGAGAACAGCGGCCTGGCCGTGGAGATCGAGAACAAGGTGCGCGACAGCCTGGGCATTGCCCTGCTGCCCACGGCCGGCGGCGATGCGCCCGAAGCCAAGGCCGCCAAGGGCGCCAAGGCCAAGGCCGACAAGGACGGCGTGATCGAAGCCTGAGCGGCCTGACCCCTCACTGCAGGCGCCGCCGCGCCTGCACACACTGTGTTTGCCATCTTGGCGCAGGCTCACGTCTGCGCCTTTTTTATCGCCGGGACGCCCCAAGGCAAAAAGCGGCCCCCTTGGGGGGCAGCGGACCTTGCGCAGCAAGGGGAGCGTGGGGGCCTTTTTTATTCGGGATGATTCAGGAGACATTGCCGCATGGGATTCGCCAAGCTGTCGCTCAAAGGCCGGGCGCTCAAGCTGCTGGGCCAGCGCGAACATTCACGGCTGGAGCTGGAACGCAAGCTCGCCCCCCATGTGGAGGAAGGCGAGGACCTGGGCGCCATGCTCGACGCGCTGGAGCAGCGCGGCTTCATCAGCGCCGAGCGCGTGGCCGAGTCCGTGCTGCATCGCAAGGCCGCGCGCTTTGGTACATCGCGCGTGGTGCAGGAGCTGCGCAGCAAGGGGCTGGACGATGGCCTGGTGCGCGCCGCCGCAGAACAATTGCGCGCCACCGAACTGCAGCGCGCCCATGCCGTATGGCGCCAGCGCTTCGGCACACCGCCGGCCACCCCGCAGGAACGCCTCAAGCAGATGCGCTTTCTGGCCGCGCGCGGCTTTGGCGGAGAAATAGCGAGCAAGGTGCTGCGCGGGCGCAGCGAAGACTGGGATGACGGAGCTGCAGACGAAGGCAACTAATCCACGCGCCGGGTTGCGCCCCAGCACACCAGCGACCCCACGGTCACCAGCGCCACGCCCTGCCAGAAGCCCCAGCCCGGCTGCACCTGCAGCCAGGCACTGGCCAGCAAGGCAGAGAACACGGGCGTGAAGTACGAGGCCGCCGCCATCACGGCCAGATGCCCGTGCTGTATGCCGTGCTCCCAGCAGCTGTAGCCCATGGCCGTGAGCCCGCCCACGGCCAGCAGCTGCAGCACCACGGTGCCTGACCAGTGCATGCCGCCTTCGCCACCCAGCCACAACCACTTGATCCACAGCGCCAGCGCAGTCCAGATCAGGAACAACCCCACGGCATTGTGCCCCCCACCCCAGCGCCGAGCAGCCAGCGAATAGCAGGGCCACAGCAGGGCCGCGCCAAAGGCGAGTCCATAGGCCAGCGGATTGGCCAGCATGTGGTCTGCCATGTCATGCATCTGCAGGGACTCGCCGCCCAGCACGCGCGTCAGCCCCCACAGGCACAGCAGCACGCCGGGCCACAGCCACCAGCGCGCATGCTGCTGGCGCAGCAGCACCGCCAAGACGATGGTCAGGCTGGGCCACAGGTAGTTGATCAGCCCCAGCTCCAGTGCCTGAGCGCGGTCCTGCGCCAGACCGATCGCCAGCGACAGACAGATTTCATAGACCGCAAACAGCAGCCCGCAGCCCCAGAAATAGGCCGGGTGCATGGTTCGCCATTGCGAAGGCCTGGGCAGGCCGCGCACGGCGGCCACGCACAGGGCGCTGACCGTATAGAGCATGGCAGCGCCGCCCACGGCGCCCAGCGGCTCGGCCACCGAGCGCATCAGGCCCACGGTGCAGCTCCAGCACACCACGGCCAGCAGGCCGATGGCGGTGGCCCGGCCTGCGGCTGCAGGGGAACTGCTGTGCGCTGAAGACATGGAAAAGGCTGCGCGCGGCAGGTCAGTGCGGCTGCAGCACCTGGCGCAGCGAGCGGTAAAGCGCGTCCGAGCCGTGCGCGCGGTTATCCGCATCGAAGGAGAACTCGTTGCTGGACTGCGTGCCGGTCGCGTCCTCGGGCCGCGCCTCCATGAAGAAGGACAGGAAGCGCGCGCCCTGGCGGCGGTGCATGGTCAGCACTTTCTCCAGCCGCTGCGGCGACAGTGCCACCAGCGGATGGAACTCCGTCACGCCATAGGCCGTGTGGCCATAGCGGCGCAGCATCTGGCCGACCAGTGGCCCATAGGTGTCTTCGCCATACAGGCTGACACCCAGGGACAGCCCCGGCATGCGTTGCAGGCTGCGCTCCACGGCGTAGCGGCTGGCGTCCCAGCTCGGATTCGCATGGGGGTTGAGCTGGTGGGCAAAGCGAGGCACCCGGCCCAGGCAGCCGTGCCCGATGTGCTCGGAAAAGCCCTGGATGTAATCGGCCACCTGCTGCTCGCGAAAATCGTTCCAGTCCGTCACCAGCGGGTTGTAGAACAGCGCCAGCCGGTCCTGCGGGCTGTCCACCCAGAACTCCACACCATCGGGCAGCTTGCCGAAGTCAGGCAAGGCCTCGGCGGCATGGGGCCTGGGCTCGCCCTGGTGGCGGTCCATCACGGCGATCTGGCGCGTGGCCAGCAGGCCCAGGCTGCGCCCGCCGGTCTGCAGCACCACGTCGATGCGGTGCAGGCCCTCGCCCAGCGCCGGATAGCGGATGTCGGCACGCCAGCCCACATCGGGCGTGAGGAAATCAGGCTTGGCCTGGGCCACATCCTGGCGGTGCATGTGCACGGGGGCGTGCGAGTAAGGGCGCCCGTCCACGAAGACGGCCACGGCCAGTTGCTTTTGCAGCTTCGCGTCGGGCGAGTGGACCCAGCCGGA
The DNA here is from genome assembly GCF_050907895.1 of Delftia sp. 11MD. Classification (NCBI taxonomy): domain Bacteria; kingdom Pseudomonadati; phylum Pseudomonadota; class Betaproteobacteria; order Burkholderiales; family Comamonadaceae; genus Delftia; species Delftia sp. 11MD. Next base: position 6,365,584 of record NZ_CP194333.1, read on the forward strand.
CACCGGGACCGTGCCAGCCGCATAGCTGTCGATGTGCTGGAAGAAGTTCTGCAGCGGCTCGCTGCGGATGTTGCGCGACGGAGGCTCCACCGCATCGAAGCTGGCGAACTCCGACTTCAGATGGGCATTGAGCCGCGCAATGTCGCCATAGCGCTGGCGCAGGAATGCATGGAAGCCCGCCACGGATGCAGGGCTGTAGTCGGTGACCGCATAGCCTTCGGCCGCGAACCCCATGCCGGCCTCGAAACCCGGGAACAGCTGGTGCGTCTCACCCAGCACGGTGAGCGCACGCAGCGGATGCATGGCGGCATCGCCCGCAGCGCACATGCGCTCGGCCAGGGCATCAACCACCAGCTTGCGCACGCGCGTGATTTCATTGTCCTGCCGCGCAACCGACCACGGGAAGATGCGCGCGCCCAGATAGGTGTCCAGCGGCAGCGGTCCCTTGGGCGTCCAGGCCAGATTGGCGGGATCGGCGGCCAGGCGCTCCTCGGCCTGGGAGTGGACCTCGAAATGCGTGGCGAACAGGTAGAGCACCACGGGCCGCTGCGCCTGCGCCACCGTGCGCACCACGCGGTCCAGCGCCTCGCCCCGGACTTCCCAGGCCCGGCCGTTCCACTGCACATAGCGCAGCAGAGGCACGCTGAGCGTATAGCCCAGCTCCAGCCCCTCGCCCTGCGGCCGGCCCAGGCGCTGCAGCGTGGCTTTCACCATTTCCGCGGCTGAGCCCTGAGGGCCCAGGCAACTGGCAGGCACCTGCTGGAATTCCTTGGGAAAATCCTCGCGCAGCCCGTCCTGCACCAGGCAGGCTTCCATATTGCCCAGCAGCGGACTCAGCAGCAGGCGCGATGAGGAAGGCAATGCCGGCCGCAGCTTCCAGGTGAACACAACGATCAGCAGACACAGCACGGCCAGGGCCAGGACATGGCCCCAGACCGGACCGCGCCGGCCCGGCAAGGACGGGGGCGCGGGGGGCCTCACAGGCCCAGCATGATCTGCAGGTTCTGCACGGCGGCGCCGCTGGCGCCCTTGCCCAGGTTGTCCAGACGGGCGATCAGCACGGCCTGGCGGTACTGCTCATTGGCGAACACACGCAGCTCCAGCTTGTTCGTGTCGGTCAGCGTATCGGCAGCCAGCTTCATGTCGTCGGTGGGCGGCAGCACCGACACCCATTGCTCGGGCGTGTTGGTCGCCGCGTAATGGGCGGCCAGCGCATCGTGCAGATCGGCGGCCTTGGGCGCGCCCGGCAGCAGGTCCAGATGCAGGGGCAGTTGCACCAGCATGCCCTGGCGGAAATTGCCCACGGCAGGAATGAAGACCGGGCGGCGCGTCATGCCCGTGTAGTGCAGGATTTCGGGAATGTGCTTGTGCGACAGGCCCAGCGCATAGGCCTCGTAAGGCGCGGCCGTGCCGGCCTCGTAGGCTTCGATCATGCTGCGGCCGCCGCCCGAGTAGCCGGACACCGAGGGCAGGCTCAGCGGGTAGTCGGCTGGAATGAGGCCTGCCGCCACCAGCGGGTGCAGCAGTGCGATGGCGCCCGTGGCATAGCAGCCGGGGTTGGCCACGCGCGTGGCAGCCTTGACGGCGTCCAGCTGGCCCTTGCGCAGCTCGGGAAAGCCGTAGACCCAGCCCGGCGCCACGCGGTGGGCGGTGGAGGCATCGATGATCTTGATGGCACGGCCGGTCTCGGCCTCGATGGCGTCGACCATGGCCACGGTTTCGCGCGCAGCGTCGTCATGCAGGCACAGGATGACCAGGTCCACGCCGGCGATCAGCGCACGCTTGGCAGCAGGATCCTTTCGCAGCTCGGGCGCAATGCTGACCAGCTCCACGCCGGACAGATCGACCAGACGCTCACGGATCTGCAGCCCTGTCGTGCCTGCTTCGCCATCGATAAAGACTTTTGCCATCGCTGTATTTCTCCTGCTGCGCGGCCCTCCTGGAGCCGCTGCGGCACCATTGCCGCGTTCCAGCTGCGGATTCTCACCGAAACCGGGTCCCCCTGCGCCCGTTGTCGCAAAACGGTTGGCAGCGGCGATCCAGGGCCGCTGACATGCGCCTGTTACAAACGGCGGGCAGGGCCGCCTGCAGATCCTCTATAAGACAAAAGAGCTGTGGCGCCTGAAAGAAATGTCGGGAAACCGTCTTTTCCCTGACATATCAATGCATTGCACAGTTCCTGGCATGCTGCTTGGCCCGCAGGAAATTGTGGATTCTGCGCATGGGGGCGTGTCGGATGGCGCAGTGCAGCATGGTACATTCGGCGATTGCCAGGTCACTCCGCCTTGAGGCAGCACCCCAGGGCTACCGGGTCAATCCCCCCCTATTTGTTTGAGAGAGACATCATGAAGATTCATGAATACCAAGGCAAGGACATCTTGCGTCAGTTTGGTGTGCCTGTACCTCGCGGTATCCCTGCGTTCACAGTGCAAGAGGCCGTCGAGGCCGCCCAAAAGCTCGGCGGCCCCGTGTGGGTCGTGAAGGCCCAGATCCACGCTGGTGGTCGCGGCAAGGGCGGCGGCGTGAAGGTTGCCAAGAGCATCGACGACGTCAAGGCACTGGCTGGCCAGATCCTGGGCATGCAGCTGGTCACGCACCAGACCGGCCCCGAAGGCCAGAAGGTCCGCCGCCTGTACATCGAAGACGGCGCCGACATCCAGAAGGAGTACTACCTGTCGTGCGTGACCGACCGCGCCACGCAGAAGGTGGCCTTCATCGCTTCCAGCGAAGGCGGCATGGACATCGAGGAAGTGGCCCACTCCACGCCCGAGAAGATCATCACCATCTTCGTCGATCCCCTGGTCGGTCTGACCCAGGCCCAGGGCGAAGAGCTGGCCAAGGGCATCGGCATGCCTGCCGACTCCACTGCCCAGTTCATCGACATCTGCCAGAAGCTCTACAAGTGCTACATGGACACGGATGCCTCGCTGGTCGAGATCAACCCCCTGAACCGTGACAGCAAGGGCAATGTCATTGCCCTGGACGCCAAGTTCAACTTCGACGCCAACGCCCTGTTCCGCCTGCCCGAAATCGTGGCACTGCGCGACCTGGACGAAGAAGATCCCGCCGAAGTCGAAGCCTCCAAGTTCGATCTGGCCTACATCTCGCTGGACGGCAACATCGGCTGCCTGGTCAACGGTGCCGGCCTGGCCATGGCCACCATGGACACCATCAAGCTGTTCGGCGGCGAGCCGGCCAACTTCCTGGACGTGGGCGGCGGCGCCACCCCCGAGAAGGTCACCGAAGCCTTCAAGATCATGCTGAAGAACCCCAAGGTCGAAGGCATTCTGGTCAACATCTTCGGCGGCATCATGAAGTGCGACACCATCGCCACCGGCGTGATCACTGCCTGCAAGGCCGTGAACCTGCAAGTGCCCCTCGTCGTGCGCATGAAGGGCACGAACGAAGAACTGGGCAAGAAGATGCTGGCCGAGTCCGGCCTGCCCATCATCAGCGCCGACACCATGGCCGAAGCGGCCACGAAGATCGTCGAAGCCGTCAAGTAAGCAGGCCCGGAGAACACACCATGTCTATCTACATCAATAAAGACACCAAGGTCATCACCCAAGGCATCACGGGCAAGACGGGCCAGTTCCACACGGAAAAATGCATCGAGTACGCGAACGGCAAGAACTGCTTCGTGGCCGGTGTGAACCCCAAGAAGGCCGGCGAAAAGATCTTCGACGTGCCAATCTACGCCTCCGTCAAGGAAGCCGCACAAGGCACGGGCGCCACGGTCTCCGTGATCTACGTTCCCCCCGCAGGCGCTGCCGCCGCGATCTGGGAAGCCGTGGAAGCCGACCTGGACCTGGCCATCTGCATCACCGAAGGCATCCCTGTCCGTGACATGCTGGAAGTGCGCAACAAGATGCGCGCCAAGGAAGCTGCAGGCGGCAAGCGCACCCTGCTGCTGGGCCCCAACTGCCCCGGCCTGATCACGCCCGACGAGATCAAGATCGGCATCATGCCCGGCCACATCCACAAGAAGGGCCGCGTCGGCGTGGTCAGCCGCTCCGGCACGCTGACCTACGAAGCCGTGGCTCAGCTGACCGAACTGGGCATTGGCCAGTCGTCGGCCGTGGGCATCGGCGGTGACCCGATCAACGGCCTCAAGCACATCGACGTGATGAAGGCCTTCAACGACGATCCCGACACCGACGCCGTCATCATGATCGGCGAAATCGGCGGTCCCGACGAAGCCGAAGCTGCCCGCTGGTGCAAGGACAACATGAAGAAGCCGATCGTCGGCTTCATCGCTGGTGTCACCGCCCCTCCCGGCAAGCGCATGGGCCACGCCGGCGCGCTGATCTCCGGCGGCGCCGACACGGCCGACGCCAAGCTGGCCATCATGGAAGAGTGCGGTTTCGTCATCACCCGCAATCCCTCCGAAATGGGCCGCCTGCTCAAGGGCCTGATCTAAGCGGCACCGGTTCTGCGTGACATCCAGGGTTCGCCCCAGGAAGAAATTACGCAGAATTACGAATCGGTAAGGCGGCAAGTCCGCCCTACACTGACGACTCCAAAAAAGAAAAAGCGCCAGAGGCTACCGCCCTGGCGCTTTTCAACTCATAACAGCGGAGAAACCATGGAATACCTGCAAAGCGCCGATTTCTGGATCGGCCTGTTGAAAATCGTCTGGATCAACATCATCCTGTCTGGCGACAACGCCGTCGTCATCGCCCTCGCAGCACGCTCGCTGCCTCCCGCACAGCAAAAGAAAGCCGTCATGTTCGGCTCCGGCGCCGCCGTGGTGCTGCGGATCATCCTGACCGTGGTCGCGGCCAAGCTGCTGGAGCTGTCGTTCCTGCAGATCGTGGGCGGCTGCCTGCTGCTGTGGATCGGCCTGCAGCTGCTGACCGGCGAAGAAGATGATGAAGGCGAATCCAAGGGCCATGGCAGCATGATGGTTGCCATCCGCACCATCCTGATCGCCGATCTGGTGATGAGCCTGGACAACGTGATCGCCGTGGCCGCCACTGCCCAGGGCAACATGGTCCTGCTGATCCTGGGCCTGGCCATCAGCATCCCGCTGGTGATCTTCGGCTCCACGCTGATGATCAAGCTCATGGAGCGCTTCCCCGTCATCATCACGCTGGGCGCCGCCCTGATCGGCTGGGTCGGCGGAGAAACCATCGTCAACGACCGCCTGCTGCACGGCTACGCCATCAGCCACCCCTGGCTGCACTATGTGGCGGCCGCAGCCGGCGCCGTGCTGGTCGTGGGCATTGGCAAGTTCCTGCAGGCGCGCTCAGGCGCAAAGCACGCAGCCCAGGCCTGACGCTGCCGCAGGCAGCACCTTCGCCGCATCACGAACGCACTGCCCCGGCAGTGCGTTTTTGCTTTGCGAGGACCCATCTTGATGTGGCGTCAAGCTGACGAGCCGTTGCGCCCGCGCATTCCGGGCACTTGCGCGCACTGTTTTCATTTACGCTGTGCACCGGTCTTCACCATTGCATCTGCACACCAGGGACTGATGGCACCACCGCCGAATCCGTCCTTTGCCACCATGCCCAGCGCCCCCCAAATCCCGGACCAACCCACCCGGCAGGAAGCTCCTGCCCAGTACTGCGCCATGGTTGCACGCACCGATGTGGGCCGGCGCCGTGACAACAACGAGGACGCCGTCACCATCCATCCCAGCGCCCAGCCCTGGCCCATTGCCGTGCTGGCCGATGGCATGGGCGGCTACAACGCCGGCGAAGTCGCCAGCGCCATGGCCATTAGTCTGGTATCCGTGGCGCTGCAAAGCACCACCACCGAGGCGCCCGTGGCCAACACGCCGCAGGCCCGCCAGGAATTGCAGCAGTCACTTGCCAATGCCCTGAACCTGGCCAACGCCGCCATCCTCACCGCCGCCCAGGAAACACCCGGCTGCCGCGGCATGGGCACCACCGTCATCGCAGCCGCTTTGCTGCCCGGCCTGCTGATGCTGGCCCACCTCGGCGACTCGCGGGCCTATGGATGGCGCGATGGCCAACTGCTGCGCCTGACCCGGGACCACACCTGGCTCCAGGAAGAAATCGACGCAGGCCGCATCCAGGACCACGAAGCCCGGCAGTCCGGCCTGGGCCACCTGCTCACCCAGGCCCTGGGCGTGACCCAGGACGTCACACCCGACTTCAATGAATGGCCGCTGCAGCCTGGCGACCGCATCCTGCTGTGCTCCGACGGCCTTACCGACATGCTCGATGACGACGCCATTGCCGCACTGTTCAAGCAGTCCAGCCCGCTGCCCGTGCTGCTGACCTCGCTGCTCACGGCCGCCAATGAAGCAGGCGGAAACGACAACATCAGCGCAGCGCTCATCGAACTCCAGGCCAACCCGCCCTCTGCCGCCTGCGCTGCCATCGATTGAGCCCAGACAGAGCGCAGGGATCGACGGCAGAACCCATCCGATGGACGCGCTTGCGTGCGCAGAAACCCCAGGTTCCAATTGTCAAAAATGATTGCGCACCCAACAATCGGTCAAAGACAAGCCATAGCCTGTATCAAATACGATGACGGACTCCGGCGTGCCCGGGCCGCAGACATAATAGTTGGATAGACCCCAGCTCCGGATCACCCAGTGCAGTGCAAGCCGGGCATAACAAAGGAATTTTGAGCATGCCGACCCTGGTCATCTCCATCGACGGCGCCGTCATCAAGGAAGTGCAGCTGACCAAGGAGCGCACCACGCTGGGACGCCGCCCCTACAACGACATCGTCATCGACAACCTCGCGGTCAGCGGGGAGCATGCCGTGCTCAGCATCGTCGACGGTGCCGTCATCATCGAAGACCTGCGCAGCACCAATGGCACCTATGTCAACGGCCAGCCCATACTGCGCCAGACCCTGAACCACGGCGACCTACTGGACATCGGCAAGTACAAGATCCGCTTCGTCCAGCAGCAGGCCAGCGCCTCCTCGCGCTCGGCCCTTGCCGCCATTGCCGCCGCCGTCGAGGCCACCCGCCCCGCCCCGCTGGCCGAAGCGGACCTGCCTTCGCAGTTCAGCTCGGAGACCCCTTCGGGCTTCGACCACACCCTGCCCCCCTCCATGGCCGGCCTGGCCACGCGCCAGGCCGCCATCCGCATGCTCAACGGCAACGCCGCCGGCCGCGAAGTCCCCCTGGTCAAGGTCGTCACCACCCTGGGCAAGCCCGGCGTGGCCGTGGCCTCCATCACCCAGAAGCACCACGGCTTCGTGCTGGCCCAGCTGGAAGGCGACGCCCCCAGCCTCAAGCTCAACGGCCAGGAAATCGGCCGCCGCGCTGCACCGCTGCAGCATGGCGACACGCTGGAACTCGCTGGCACCCAGATGCAGTTCCTGGTGGCCTGAAGGACCGGCTTGATCTACTGACAAGCTACGCCAATGCATTTTTAGCAAGCTCACCATCCTTGACAAAAATGTCACGCAACTTGGATCAATTTGTCAGAGAATGCGCATCAACCGTGTAAGTTGCAACCAAACCCTACATTGCAAGGACCTTCGGTCCCTCCAGCACAGCTGGCACGGCTCTTGCTCGACAGAGCATGCAATCAACCCCTATGAGGAGAAGTTCATGAAGCGTTCCATCCAGCAAGGTTTTACCTTGATCGAATTGATGATCGTCGTGGCGATCATCGGCATTTTGGCAGCCGTTGCGCTGCCGGCTTATCAGGATTACACGGTGCGCTCGCGTATCACTGAAGGCCTCGGCCTTGCACAGCCAGCCCGTTCTGGCTTGGCTACCGACGGAGTTGCCAGCCTGAATGACTATCAACGTTTTGTTGCTACATGGAACGCACAAGCAGGCGGCACGGGCGCAAATTCCAAGTTTGTAAACGCTGTGTTCTTCAGCGACAACGGCACTTCTGCTCTTGCTGGCTCGTCCGCCACTGGTGCTGCAGCTGAACATATCGCAATTCGCTACAATGCGGCCAATGTCGGCAGCCTGGGTAGCCGCGTTTTGCTGCAACTGTATCCTCGTATGCGCACAGGCACTGCAAGTGAAGCTGCCGTAACTCTGCCGACCGCATGGGCTGCGGGTAAATCTGGTGCTCTTGACTGGGCTTGTGTTGGCGAGACTGCGACGACTGCTTTGTCCACTGGTCGCCGTCTGGGCGGTGGTTTCACACCTCTCGACATCGGCGTTCTGGCAAAGTACTCCCCTGCTGAATGCCGCTGATATCGAAATATTTTTCGATAGATAAAAAGGAGCGCTTTGCGCTCCTTTTTTTATCAAAAACAGATATTTTTGCATTTTTTACAAATTACAAACCGCGAAGATGCAAGGAAATAGATTTCCTTGCCTCGCAATGCTGTGGCCCAGCATTCTACATATTTTAAATCACACACAATTGTGGACAGTAGAGTAAAAAGCGCTTTGCGTGCAGCAAGCTTGCATCTCCTTGCTAGTTCAGCTATTGCAACAGGTATTGCCTTTTTGGTATTTTGGCTGTGGTTTCCTTTCCCCTACCGCGAGCTGGTTGGCGGCAGGAGCCTTTTCTTGCTGATCATTGGTGTAGATGTCATATGCGGCCCAGCACTCACTGCCATTGTTTTCAATCCTCGCAAGCCTCGACGCGAACTTATTCAGGATCTGAGCCTGGTCATGATACTCCAGCTGGCAGCACTGATCTATGGCCTTTTCACCTTGAGCCAGGCCAGGCCGGTATATACAGTTTTTGAGACAGATCGTTTTCGAGTCATCACTGCAGCAGATATCTCACCAGAAAAACTACAACCCAGACAAGGTGGATTACAGGTTCTGCCATGGATGGGTCCCCGGATCATCGGCACAAGAACACCCCAAGGAGGACAGGAATTTCTGGAAAGCCTTGATTTATCTTTGGCCGGAATCGATCCATCCATGCGACCCGATTGGTGGCAGCCTTATGAAATGAGCAAGGCAGCGGTGCTGGAGAGGGCCAAGAAAGTGGAATTACTGAGGAATAAGCATCCCACCCAACATCAATTGATTGATCAAGCGATCAGAGACAGCGGGCTTTCGGAACAATATCTGGCATGGCTGCCATTGACCAGTTTTCGAAGCCTGGAATGGGTTGCCTTCATTGATTCCCGAACAGCCGAAATAAAATCCTTTGCGCCTGTCGATGGATTCTAACCATCATGAGCCATGATTCTCCAAAACCTCAAGAATATCATTCAAACCATTGATGCACCGAAATGGCTACTCCTTGCAATATTTATTGCATTGAATGGATTGTTTCAATGGATATCCATACACTTTGGCTATAAGAGATATTTCATCAGCGCGGAGATATTTCTATCCTTCTTTCTCGTGGCGATTGGCTTCAAGTGGATCGGATCAGCCGCCTTCATATTTTCTATTTCTCAGGAAATATTCCTGGGAATGACAAAAGTATTTTACCTTTTCAACTATTCACAGATAAGCACGATTACAAGCTTTGCCTTTGAGGCCAAGCCTTCCTACTTGGCAGCATTGGCTGTCTGCTCCGGAATAATAGCACTACTATTCATCAAATCCATCAAGCTTCTGGAATCAATCAATTGGAAGCGTGTGTTCACCACAGGTATATTACTGGCCTTGCTCCAAGGGGCATTTTCATTTCGTGAAGGAAACTTCACCCATCCCTCATACCTTGATCGCAGTGACCTCATTTTTGGCAGTTCTTCCTATTTCATAGGAAATTTGCAGGCATTGAACGAGCAGGCGTTCTTCCTCACCAGCAATGACAATGTGGAGTATCACAAGATAACCCAGCCTTCCGCAGCGTCTCTCTCCCTTTCCGGGCCCCTGCCCGACAAAATACTTCTCATAATTACTGAATCCTGGGGAAAACCAAAAGACAATTCCATATTGGAAAAACAGATTACAGCGATAACATCCAACCCTCACTCATCCCATATTCAAACTGGAAGTATACACGCCGTAGGCTCCACCATATTCGGCGAATTTCGCGAGCTGTGCGGAAAGATTCCCACAAAACTGAAATTCAAGAACATATCCAGCGACGAAAATTCAGTCGGAGAATGCCTTCCCGCATTGCTTCACTCCAAAGGCTACAAAACGGTATCGTTGCACGGCGCCCACAGCACCATGTATGGACGACTGGAATGGTATCCAGTAGTCGGATTTCACGAAATGATATTCAAGGAAATTCTTCCAATATCCCGAAAGACAGAATGCTATTCATTCCCTGGATATTGTGACAAGTACCTTTTCAGCATAGCAAAAGAGAAACTCTCATCAGCACCGAAGACATTTGTCTACTGGATGACACTTAATTCACACACCCCTTATGATGAGAGAGATGTAAGCAATTTCCGCGAGAGCATCTGCAAGCTGGCATTTGGAGAAATATACGAATCTCAACTGTGCACCTACCATCAATTGCACACTCAATTCTTTGAAGAATTATCAGAAATGATCAACGACAAGAAAATGCACGGGGTCAAGGTGGTCGTCGTGGGAGATCATGCCCCCATCTTCAATAGCGAATCAGCCCGCATGCAATTTGAAGCCGATCAGGTTCCCATGCTTCAGTTCACCGTCCAGTAGGTTTATATCGTTGACTTGATTACTGCATGAGCGGCATTCAAACTTCCTGACTTGCCCCCTCGCTTCTCCACGACCCTCACCCCCTCCATCACCATGCCCTTGTCCACCGCCTTGCACATGTCGTAGACCGTGAGCAGGGCGACCTGAACAGCGGTGAGCGCCTCCATCTCCACGCCCGTGGGCCCCACCGTTTCCACCGTGGCCATGCAGCGGACGGCAGATGCCTCGGCCAACAGCTCAAACTCCACAGCCACCCGCGTCAACGCCAGCGGATGGCACAGCGGAATCAGGTCACTGGTCTTCTTGGCGGCCATGATGCCGGCGATGCGCGCAATGCCCAGCACGTCGCCCTTCTTGGCGGTGCCGCTCTGGATGATGGCCAGGGTGGCGGGCTGCATGGTGATGCGGCCTTCGGCGACCGCGATGCGGTGGGTGGCAGGCTTGGCGCCGACATCGACCATGTGGGCCTGGCCCTGGGCGTCGAAATGGGTGAGGGAAGACATGGCACAACTCCAAAAAATGCACGGGCCGGTCTACGGCAGACCTGACACGCTGGTCAGTCCTGCCGTGAACGTTCGGCGAACCGAGGCATCATAGTGGGGTGTTCCACCGCCCGGCATCAAGGTGCAGGGCCCGGCCTTCTGGCCTCCTACCTGCCCATGCGCCCATCACGCCTGAAGACACGTTTCGCCGTTGGCCTGCAGTTGCTGGCCGCGTCCCTCACCATCGCAACGCATGCCCCCGCACAGGCCCAGTTGCGCCTGCCAACGCTGGGCGACGGCGCGGCCACGACGACCAGTGACGAGCGGCGCCTGGGTGACCGCATCATCCGCTCGCTGTACCGCGATCCGGACTACATAGACGACGCCGTTCTGCAGGAATATGTGGAAGGCATCTGGCAGCACCTGGTTGATGCGGCGCGCACGCGTGGCGAGCTGTCGGACGAGCTGGAAGAGCGCTTTGCCTGGGAGATCCTGCTGGGGCGGGACCGCTCGGTCAACGCCTTTGCGCTGCCCGGCGGCTATCTGGGAGTGCACCTGGGACTGATCGGAGTGGTCAGCACGCGCGACGAGCTGGCGTCGGTGCTGGCGCATGAGCTGAGCCACGTCACGCAGCGCCACATTGCGCGGCTCATTGCCCAGCAGGGCAAGCAGACGCCGCTGATGATCGGCTCGATGATCCTGGGCGCCCTGGCCGCCAGCCGCAGCCCGGATGCCGCCATGGCGATGATGATGGGCGGCCAGGCGCTGGCCGTGCAGAACCAGCTGAACTTCTCTCGCGACATGGAACGCGAGGCCGACCGCATGGGTTATGGCTTGATGGCGCCTGCGGGCTTTGCGCCGCAGGGCTTTGTCACCATGTTCGACAAGCTGCAGCAGGCCAATAGGCTCAATGACAACGGCAGCTGGCCCTATCTGCGCAGCCATCCGCTGACCACGGAGCGCATGGCCGACATGCATTCACGCCTGCCGCGCGGCGTTGCGCCCGCGCCCGCCCCTTCCCTGGAACACGTGATGATGGCCGCACGGGCCCGCGTGCTGTCGCGCCCGGGCGTGGACGTGCTGCGCCAGTGGGCCGAGCTGCCGCGCTCCACCAGCTTTGGCAGCCAAACCCCGACCCAGCAGGTGGCACAGTTGTATGCCGCCACACTGAGCGCCGTGCAATTGCGCGATTGGGCCGAGGCGCGGGAAATGTCCGGGCGCCTTCAAGCGGCCACGGCCGCCGATCCCGGCGCCCTGCGGCAGGCCAAGCTGCTGCAGGCCGAACTGGAGCTGACAGCCGGCAAGCCCGGCGCCGCGTTGCAGGCGTTGCCACCGCTCTACCTGCCTGCAGCCGCACCTGCCCAGGCCAGTCCCACGGAATCCGTCCCCGCCAAGACAACGGAAAGCGGCCCCAGTCTGGCCACCGTCAATGTGGTCGAAAGCCGTGCGGTGCGCCGGCCCGAGCTGCTGATGCGCACACAGATCCTGCTGCGCGAGCAGGGCGCCGCCAGCATGGCAGGCCCGCTGCATACCTGGGTGACGGACCACCCGCGCGATGCCAGCGCCTGGCAACTGCTGGCCCAGGTTCAGCGCTCTCAGGGCCAGGAGCTGCGCGCGCTGCGCGCCGAGGCCGAGGCCCAGGTTGCGCACTACGACTATGCGGCCGCGGTGGATCGCTTCAAGGCAGCGCAGGAACTGGCCCGCAAGGGCGGGCCCAAGGTGGATTTCATTGAAGCCTCCATCGTGGACACGCGGCTGCGTGCCGTGGAGGAGCTGCTAAGGGAACAGGCGCGCGAGAAGTGACTCGATGGCCAGGCCCAGCAGCGAGTAGATGAGCGCGCCCAGCATGGCCGCCCAAAAGCCCGCGACATGAAAGCCGCTGAGCAGGCCCGAGGCTGCCCAGAACATCAGTCCGTTGACCACGAAGAGAAACAGCCCGACCGTCACGATGGTCACGGGCAGCGTCAACACCACGAGGATGGGCCGCAGCACCGCGTTGAGCAGGCCGATGACCAGCGCCGCGATCATGGCCGAGCTGAAGCTGTTGACCTGCACGCCACCATAGAGATAGGCCACGACCAGCAGGGCACCGGCGCTGAGCAGCCATTTGATCAGGATTTTCATGCGGGCAGCATAGCAGCAGCCAGCAGATCCGGGTTGAGGCGGCGCACTGGGAACCGTGGACCGGAGAACTCCATGAAAAACGGCATCCCGTTTTCCGGGATGCCGTCCTGACAGTGATCGCCTGACCAGAGCAGCCAGGCAGATGCAAGCCTTTAGACCATCGCTTCCTCGAACACCAAGCCCATCAGCGCGCCGATGGCCGCCAGCGTTCCCGGAAGATTCCAGCGCCGGCCCAGCGGGGCTGCAGGCGCCACGGCTGGGGCCGTGGCTTCCTGCTTGGGGCGGCGCGCATCGACGATCTGGGCCGCGCCATGCTCCTGCTGGAGCTGGGCCACCAGTTCGGCCAGCGGCCCCTTGGCCAGCACCGGCGTGATTCGGCCTGCACTGTCACCGAACACCGGCAGCAACTGGGCAAACAGCTTGTCGGCCCACTTGCCGCGCCAGCTTTCGCGTGCGCTGTGGCTCACCCATTTGCTGACACGGTGGGTTATGCGCGGTGCGCAGGCCACCAGCAACCAGTGCGAGGACTGGGCCTGCGGCGAGGCGGCCAGGGCCTGGACCAGAGGCAGAGCGTAGGAAGCGTCATCCACGTAGACGATGATGGGGTTCAAAGCAAGTCCTTGTCGAACTGGGTTTGCGGGGTGGGACAGGCGGGCGGTCAAAGCCGCCCTTGCACTGGATTGTCGCGAATCGGCGCGGGAGGCCAGACAGGCCAACCCGGCGCCAACCTCAACTTTTCAGGAAATCAAGCTCCGTGGGCATCCGCCTTGGGAGCAGGACGGCGCGAAGCGATGTACTTGCCCAGTGCCAGCACCAGCAGGGCTCCGAACACGCTGGCACCGTACTTGAGCATGTCGGTCTGGGGCAGCTTGACCATCCAGTCCCACTTCTCCGTATTGGCGAAGACGGGGTCGGTGACCAGCATGCCGCCGGCAATCCAGCCCAGCAGCATGCCGCCGGCCACGATGATGATGGGGAAGCGCTCCATCAGCTTGATCACGAGCTGCGAGCCCCAGACGATGATGGGGATGGAGATCAACAGACCCAGCACGACCAGCAGCAGCTGGTGCTCGCCCGAGCTCTGTGCGGCGCCGGCGATGGCGATCACGTTGTCCACGCTCATCACCAGGTCGGCGACGATGATGGTCTTGATGGCCGCCAGCAGCTTGTCGCTGCCCTGGATGTTGTCATGGCCATCTTCATCAGGTGCAATCAGCTTAATACCGATCCACACCAGCAGCAGTGCGCCGACAAACTTCAGGAAGGGCAGCGCCAGCAGCGTCATCGCGAAGGCGATCAGGATGACGCGCAGGATGATGGCGCCAGCCGTGCCCCAGATGATGCCCTTCTTGCGCTGCGCGGGCGGCAGCTTGCGGCAGGCCAGCGCGATCACGACCGCGTTGTCCCCGCCCAGCAGGATGTCGATGATGATGATTTGGCCCAGGGCCACCCAGAACGGGGCGTGAGTCAGAAAGTCCAAGTCCATAAGGTCCTCGCTGTTGAGTACGGCCGGCGGAAACTCCTCCCTCCTGGAGAAACACCCACCAGCACAGAAAGACCGATGCGACGACACAGCGCCTACCCGGGCAAGGACATGCCTGGCTCAGGGGAGAACACCTTGATCGACCGTCATCAGGTCCATCAAAGGTCTTGCTCGGCTGCGGTATGCACCGCAGCCCGGAAGGCCGGAAGCTTGCGCTTCGTATTGACGACCATTCCGATGCCGGCGCGGTGGCTTTGCAAACACCCCTGCCGGCAGAGAGCTACTCCCCTTCGAACCTGCGGATTGCAACACAAAGCCGCTGCGGCACGCAAGTGAAAAAACCCTTCAATTCCACGGAAAGCACAAGCAACACATCCCGCACTCCTTTTATACATCTACCCCCAACGCTTCACTATTCATAGCAACCCTGAAGCTGATGGAGTGTTGCAGCAGTGCCCGGCCGAGGACTGGCATGCGCCTTATCATCGCTGTCCCTTCCCCTTGCCCGTCCATGACCGCACTGCACATCACCGATATCGAAGCCGCCATCAACTACTGGCGAGAGCGCCACCCGTCCCCGGATGGTGTGCTGCTGCAGCCCGAAGTACGGGCCCTGGCCGAGGTGTACGCGCTGATGATCTTCTGGCATGAGACCGAAGTGCAGGTTGAGGGCTTTCCCTCGCACGCCATGGCAGCCTGGCTGGCCTGGTACGACACGACCCCCGATACGCCCTGCATCGCCATCTGCTCCACCAGCCAGGGCGACGAGAAATGCAAGGGTTGTGGCCGCAGCTTCGACGAAGTGCAGATGTGGACCGCCATGGAGCCACCACAGAAGCGCGCCGTATGGCGCAGGATCACGACAGAAGGCGACTCCTGGCGCTTTACCCGCTATGCAGAGCGTGCGGCCGAGCGCGCGGACATATCGCGCAAACCCGGCTGATTGCCGTATATCGCACCGAACCAGTGCGATGTTGCAGGCGGCCTAACATCAGTCCCCATGCTGCAGACCGCTGCTTCCAGCCACCGCCGCCCCCGCCCCTGCATGCGCCTCACGGCAAGTGATGCGGGGAGCACGCGCGTGCCGGCCAGCAAGGCCTGGCCTGCCACGGCCGCTCGCCTGCGCGAGCGCGATGCAGCGCGGCTGAACATCGGCCCCAGACAGGCCGCACGGTCTTGATGCGCTGCCCTGCGCGGAACCGGGCAGCGTCGCTTCACTGAATCCGCTCTTCTTGCGCCGCCTTCACCTTGAAACTGAAGACGGTTGGGTTTTCACGCGTCTGCCGGGCCACAAGGCCTGCCGACAAAGCGAGCTTTGCCGTGACCTGTCTAGCCTTTGCCCCAGCCGGGCCCTCGTTTTCCTCCCTCTGGCGCCATCTGCGTGATGCCGCGGCGCATCGCGCCTCGGCCCGCTTGCGGCCGCACCACGTCACCGAACTGCGCATCGACGTGATGCAGCCGCTGGTGGAGGGCGAGCTCGAAGCCATTCATGAGCGCCTGTACCAGCCCGGCAACAAGCTGCACGGCCTGGAGCGACGTCCGCTTCACGATCCGCAGTTCCAGCTGCACTGGCGGGAGGCCGACGGCGAATGGTTTGCCTACGTGGAGGATATGGAGCGGCGCTGCCTGGCCGGCTACACGGTGTTCAATCGCCTGGTCGAAGTGGACAAGCGCACCGACCGCCGCGTGCGCTCGCCCCATTCGCGCTTTGCGCCGGACTACCAGCGGCGCGGCATCGCCAGCGCCGTCTACCGCAGCGTGCTCGATACGGGCACCTGCCTCGTCAGCGGCGCACGCCAGTCGCCGGGTGCACACGGCCTGTGGAACCATCTGGCGCGCAGCTATGACGGCCGCTATGTGGGCATCACGGAGAGCAAGTCGCTGATCCATCTGGGCTGCAATGTGCCCGACGATGTCATGGACCGGCTGTCCACTCGCCGCATGCTGCTGGGCGCGGGCTGGACGGTGAAGTCCTTCGCCCAGGCCGTCCGGATGCAGGTGCCTGACTGAGACAGTGGCTTGCTTGGGCCAGTGCCCGGCTACTTCCAGCGCAGCGGCTCGATGAAGACCGTGCCCAGATTGCTGCTGAGCGTCAATGCGCCTTCCTGGATGGTGGCCTGCAGTTGCATGCTGCGCTCGGCCAGCTCCGCCAGCGACTGGGAGGTTTCGGAGGGAATCCGCCAGACCTGCAGCTTGTTCAGTCGTGCCAGCTTGCCTTCCAGGCCTTTCCACCAGACTTCCGCCGCATGGTGGAAGGCGTAGAGCACTACGGCATCGGACTTGTTGCATGCCTTGGCGATGGGCTTTTCCTCGGGCTGGCCGACCTCGATCCACAGGCGCTTGGCTCCCGTGAAGTCGGTCAGCGAGACATCGGGATCCTCGGGATCGGACAGGCCCGCGCCAAAGGCCAGCGTGCCGTCGCCGTTGCACATGTCGCTGAGCTGGTGGGCATTGAGGGCCAGGGCCACAAGGCGCACCATCATGCGCTCGTCCGTTTCGCTGGGATGGCGAGCCAGGGTCAGCGCATGGTCGGCGTAGTAGCCGTGGTCAATGTCGGCGATGGACAGGTTCGCCTTGAAGATGGTGGATTTGAGGGCCATGAGACAGGTAGTTCGGCAGGTGAGGGTCAGCCCGTCACATGCGACGAAGGGATTTTGGGAGCACCCGAAGCGGGCCGGGCAGGCTTGAAGGTCAGTGCCTGCTTTTCCAGCAAATGCCAGGACAGCACGGCCAGCAGGCCCGTGCCGGCCACGGTGCAGGCCAGAGCTGCGCCATAGCCGAGCCGGTCCGCGAAATGCCAGACCACCAGCTGCTGCACGGGAAAGGCGTAAATGTACAGGCCGTAAGAGAAATCGCCGAAATGCCCTGCATGCTTGAGAAGGGGCGTGGATGCCGATCCTGCCACCACGGAAAAAACTGCAAGCGCCAGCAAGGGTGCCTGGCCCGCAATGATCGCCGGGCCTTTGAAGTAGAGGACGGCAAGCAGCAGCAGCATTGCAGTCATCGCCAACGGGCGGCGCTCTATCCACAGATGGCGCCAGCAGGCCAGCGTCGCGCCCAGCGCGAACACCATGCCGTATTGCAGTCCGAACGACCAGGCAGGCATGGCAGCACCCGGCGCTGGGCTGTAGTGCCACTGCATGCCCAAAAGCAGCGCAAGAAATGCCAGGGGAGCAACCCAGGGCCAGCGCATCACACCCAGGGCTCCGGCTGCAGCAAGGAAGGCATAGCAGCCCACTTCCAGCGGGATGGTCCACAAGGGGCCATTGACCGATGAAGCCAGCACGTTGCCATCAAATACGCCCGGCAGCGCAAACTGTGTGTCCAGCCACAGGTTGCGCAGATAGTCCCACGTCAATGGATGCGCGAGATAGGCCTTCAAGGGCAAGGTGGTGACCAAGGGCCCGAGCACGAAAGCGCAGAGCAGGACGGCTGCGATGAGGC
Source organism: Delftia sp. 11MD (assembly GCF_050907895.1). Taxonomy (NCBI): domain Bacteria; kingdom Pseudomonadati; phylum Pseudomonadota; class Betaproteobacteria; order Burkholderiales; family Comamonadaceae; genus Delftia; species Delftia sp. 11MD. Next base: position 6,383,621 of record NZ_CP194333.1, read on the forward strand.
CGGGCCAGATACGCAGTGCCCGGCGCGCCGCAAAGCGCCCCAGATGCGGGTCAGCCAGCCAGGACAAGGTGACGAGATAGCCACTGATGGCAAAGAAGATGACCACGCCCAGCGCCCCGGGCTCGTTGTGCAGGAGCTGGGGAACCGGCAAGCCCATGACCGCGAACTGATGGCTCCAGATGACCAGCAGTGCGGCCAGCAGTCTCAGCGCGTCGAAATTGTTGGATCGCGCCGAAGTGCCGGCACCATAGGCCTGCATCAACTCAGACGCGGCGCGCCAGCTCGGCCGCCTTGCCCACATAGGAGGCAGGCGTCATGGCCAGCAGGCGGTCCTTGTCGGCCTGGGGGATTTCCAGGCCGTTGATCAGGCGGTGCAGGTCTTCGGCCTGCACGGTCTTGCCGCGCGTGACTTCCTTGAGCTTTTCGTAGGCGCCCTGCACGCCGTAGCGGCGCATCACGGTCTGGATGGGCTCGGCCAGGACTTCCCAGGCGTTGTCCAGGTCTTCCTGCAGGCGCTCTTCGTTGAGTTCGAGCTTGTTCAGGCCGGTCATCAGCGAGCTGTAGGCCAACGTGGCATAGCCCATGGCCACGCCGATGTTGCGCAGCACGGTCGAATCGGTCAGGTCACGCTGCCAGCGCGAGATGGGCAGCTTTTCGGCCAGGTGCTTGAGCAGGGCGTTGGCCAGGCCCAGGTTGCCTTCGGCATTCTCGAAGTCGATGGGGTTGACCTTGTGCGGCATGGTCGAGGAGCCGATCTCGCCGGCCTTCAGGCGCTGCTTGAAGTAGCCCAGGGACACATAGCCCCAGACATCGCGCGAGAAGTCGATGAGGATGGTGTTGGCGCGCGCGATGGCGTCGAACAGCTCGGCCATGTAGTCATGCGGCTCGATCTGGATCGAGTAGGGCTGGAAGCTCAGGCCCAGACCCTGGGGTTCCGGCGACTCGATCACGTTCTTGCTGAAGGCTTCCCAGTCGAACTCGGGCCAGGCGGAAAGGTGGGCGTTGTAGTTGCCGACGGCGCCGTTCATCTTGGCCAGGAGCTTGACCTCGGCAATGCGCGCGGCTGCCTTTTCCAGGCGCACCAGCACGTTGGCGATTTCCTTGCCCACGGTGGTGGGGCTGGCGGTCTGGCCGTGCGTGCGGCTGAGCATGGGCACGGCAGCATAGGCATGGGCCATCTCGCGCAGCTTGGCCGTGATGCCGGAGATTGCAGGCAGCAGCACGCTGTCGCGGCCGGCGCGCAGTTGCAGCGCGTGGCTGGTGTTGTTGATGTCTTCGCTGGTGCATGCAAAGTGCACGAATTCGGCGGCCTTGAGCAGCTCGGGACGGCCGTCGAACTTGCCCTTGATCCAGTACTCCACGGCCTTGACGTCGTGGTTGGTGGTCTTCTCGATGTCCTTGATGGCCACGGCATCGGCCTCGGAGAAGTTCTTCACCAGGTCCTGCAGATAGACGCGCGCGCCTTCGGACAGGGGCTTGAACTCGGCAAAGCCGGCATCCGACAGGGCGATGAACCAGGTGACCTCCACCTGCACGCGGCGGTGCATGTATCCCATCTCGCTCATGATCGGGCGCAGAGGAGACAGTTTGGCGGCGTAGCGGCCGTCGAGCGGGGACAGGGCGGAGATGTGCGGCAGATTCATGGGCCGTGATTGTAGGTGCGCGCGGCAAAAACGGGGGCCGAGGGGGAGATCGCCGGGCAGCGCATAGAATCTGCTGCCCGCCCATGGGCCGCCTCTTCGCCACGGAAAATTGCCATGAAACTGATAGGTTCCTCCACCAGCGCCTACGTACGCAAGGTACGCGTCGTACTGGCAGAGAAAAGGCTCGACTATCAGTTCGTCGAGGAAAACCCCTGGAGCCGCGAGCTGTCGCCCGGCACCGGCAACCCGCTGGGCAAGGTGCCGCGCCTGGTCATGGACGGCAGCGATGCCATGTTCGACTCGCGCGTGATCGTCGAATATCTGGACACACTTTCCCCGGTAGGCAAGCTGATCCCCGGCACGGGGCGCGAGCGCGCCGAGATCAAGACCTGGGAAGCACTGGCCGATGGCCTGCTGGATGCCGGGGCGCTGGCCCGCCTCGAAGCCACTTGGGATGGCCGCAGCGAAGAACAGCGCTGCCAGGCATGGATAGACCGCCAGCTTGCCAAGGTGCGGGCTGCACTGAACGTGATGTCCCAGGGCCTGGGCGACAAGCCGTATTGCTGCGGCATCCACTTCACCCTGGCCGACGTGTGCGTGGGCTGTGCCCTGGGCTGGCTGGACTTTCGCTTTCCCGAGCTGGACTGGCGCGCCGACCACCCCAATCTGGCCGCACTGCAGGCCAAGCTGGCCGAGCGTGCCAGTTTTGCAGCCACGCGCCCTCCCCAGCCCTGACGCCGCACCAGCCCGGGAATGCAAAAAGGCCACCCGATGGGTGGCCTTTTTGCTGGCATAAAAAAGTTGCGAAGCATCCCGAAACGAATAAAGAGAGGGAGGGAGGAGAAGCGCTTCGGGCGGAACAGTTCAGGACTGTGGCCCCAGAGGCTTCGCAACGTGAAATTCGGTCTGGATACTCTCTCTCAACAAGCTGTTCAATAGATGAGCTACTTTTGCAGAAGTTCCAGGGGTCGTGGGCAGGAAAAATGTAACATTTTGAGGATGCCCGCGATCCTGCTGTAGGCCAATTTCCACGGATGCTGAAGTGAAGGCGTTCGCAGCCGCAAGCCGCCTTCTTTGCTTCACATCGTCAAGCCGCAACGGCGTTGGCGAAAACCGCATCCCACAAGGCCTTGACGGGCGCACTCAGCGGCTCGGCCTGCCCTGGCACCAGCTGTGCCGAGCGCTCATCCAGCCGTGCCACGTGCTGCAGGCGGCGCAGTTCGCGATAGGCCCGGGCCGCCTGCTGGCCTACGCCGGCCGGGATCAATCCTGCCTGTTCGGCGCGCTGCAGCAACGCGATATTGCCGAGGTTGGCCATCAGTTCCGGGTGCGAGGCCGATTGCGAGAGCACGAGGTACTGGACCGCGAATTCCACATCGACCATGCCGCCCGGGCTGTGCTTGACATCGAACAGGCCGCCGCGCACCGGATGGGCGCCGCGCACGCGTTCGCGCATGGCGACGATTTCGTCGCGCAGCGCCGAGGCGTCGCGAGGCGCGGTGATCACAGCCTCGCGCACGGCATCGAAGCGGGCCTGCAGATCGTCGCTGCCCAGCACGAAGCGCGCCCGCGTCATGGCCTGGTGCTCCCAGGTCCACGCCGTGTTGCTGCCGCGCTGCTGCTGGTAGTTGGCATAGGAGGCGAAGCTGGTCACCAGCAGGCCCGAGTTGCCGTTGGGGCGCAGCGCGGTGTCGATCTCGAACAGGTCGCCCTCGCCCGTCTTGACGGCCAGCCAGTTGATGAGCTTGCGCACAAAGGCGGCATAGATCTCGGAGGCGTGTTCGTCTTCGTCATCGAAGACGAAGACGATGTCCAGGTCGCTGCCGTAGCCCAGCTCCTTTCCGCCCAGCTTGCCGTAGCCGATGATGGCGAACTGCGGCGACTCGCGGTGGCGGTTCTTGAGCCGGCTCCAGCACCAGCTGGCCGTCACCCGCAGCACGCAGTCGGCCAGTGCGCTGAGATCGTCCGCCACCTGCTCGACCGTGATGCGACCTTCGATATCGCGCGCCAGCGTGCGAAAGACCTCGGCATGGTGGGCGCGGCGCAGCAGGTTCAGCAGGGTTTCGTCATCGTCCTCGCCCGTGGCCTGCAGCGCGGCCAGGCGCAGGGCCAGCTCATGCTCGAAGTCCATGGGCGAGAAACGCTCGCCCAGCATGGCTTCGTTGGCCAGCTCGTCGATCACGCCCGGGTACTGCTGCAGGTAGCGCGCGGGCCAGCGTGCCGCGCCCAGCAGGTCCAGCAGCCGCTCGTGCACGGCGGGGCGCTCCAGCAGCAGGGCCAGATAGCTTTCACGGCGCAGCAGCGGCTCCAGCCAGTTCAGAAAGCGCAGCGCGGCGTCTTCGGGCACGCTGCGCTCGGCCACCCATTGCGCCGTGCGCTGCACGAGTCGAAACAGCCGGCCGCGCGCCTCGTCGCGCAGGTTGGCGATGCGGGCATTGCCGCGCCAGTCGGCCACATGGGCGGCCAGGGCTGGCGGCAACTGCTCCATGAGGCCGTCTATCTCGCGCGGCGTGCCCTGGGCGGGGCTGCGCGCGCCGTTGCAACGGCCCGAGCCGCACTGGGGCTGGGCCGAGCCGCCCAGCAGGGTGTCGAATTCCTCGGCCACCTTTTCGCGATGGGCATCGAGCTGGTGCAAAAAGGCGCAGGCATCGGCAAAGCCCATGGTGCGCGCAATCCATTCCAGGTCATCGTCGCGGGTGGGCAGCACATGGGTCTGCTGGTCGTCCAGGTACTGGATACGGTGCTCGACACGGCGCAAAAAGGTGTAGGCCGAGCCCAGGGCGTCGGCCACTTCCTGGCTCATGAGGCCGGCGCGCGCCAGGCGGCCCAGCGCCTCCAGCGTGGGGCGGCAGCGCAGTTCGGGGAACTGGCCGCCACGCACCACCTGCAGCAGCTGCACGGTGAATTCGATCTCGCGGATGCCGCCGCGCGAGAGCTTGACGTCATTGGAGCGGCCCGGATGGCCCGCGCTGCGCCGCGCCGCATGCTCGCGGATCTGGCGGTGCAGCGAGCGCAGCGCATCAAAGACCGCGTAGTCCAGGTAGCGGCGAAAGACAAAGGGCAGGACCACGGCACGCAGCGCCTGCACCTGCTGGGAGCGCACGCAGTCCATGGGCGCCACGACGCGGCTCTTGAGCCAGGCAAAGCGCTCCCACTCGCGTCCATGGGTCTGCAGATACTCCTCCAGCGAGGCCAGCGAGACGGCCGAAGGCCCCGAGTTCCCGTTGGGACGCAGCGCCAGGTCCACGCGGAAGACAAAGCCGTGCTCGGTGGTGTCGCCGATCAGGCCGTAGATGCCCTTGACCACGCGCGCGAAGTACTCGTGGTTGGAGATCACCCCGCGCCCATCGGGCAGGCCGGCGGTGTCGCCGTCCTGCTCGTAGACGTAGATCAGGTCGATGTCGCTGGAGACGTTGAGCTCGCGTGCGCCCAGCTTGCCCATGCCGATGATCCACAGCTGCACGGGCCGGCCGTCGGGGCCTTGGGGCGCGCCATGGCGCGCGTCGAGCTCGGCGCGCGCCTGGATGCAGGCGCGCTCCAGCGCCAGCTCGGCCAGCTCGGTCACGGCGCGCGTGACCACGGCCAGCGGCGCCTGCTGCTCGCAGTCGAGCACCATGGTGCGCTCCATGACCAGCTGGCGCAGCACACGCAGCGCAGCCGACAGGTCCAGGCCACGCTCCAGCAGTGCCGCCAGGGCCTGCTCCATGGACGCGCGCTCGGGCGGACCCGGCGGCAAGAGGCTCAGCTCGTCGCCATAGCGACGGTGCAGCCGTTGGTGAAAACGGGAATAGGCGGCCTGTGCGGGGACATTCAAGGCCGTACCTGCCATTGCGTGAACTGAGGATTGCATACGGAACGCGAAAGAAGCGGCCACTCACGCGCAGAGGGATTGCAGCAACCCTTGGTTACCGCCCAGGCCCTGAGGGCGCCGGTCATAATTCCCGTCATAGCTGATGCCGCCGATGATCGAACCGAAACCGCACCCCACACGCCTGACCCGTTGGATGGCCGGCCTTGCGCGGTGGTCACTGGGGCTGGTCCTGGCCTTCTGGCTGGTCCTCGCCTCCGTGTGGGGGGTGCTCCATGGCTGGATTGTGCCGCGAATCGGCGAATGGCGTCCTCAGCTGGAATCCCTGGCCTCACGCACGCTGGGCCTACCGGTTCGCATAGGCAGCATCACGGCCCGCAGCGAGGGATTGGTCCCCCGCTTCGAGCTGGGCGACGTGGTGGTGCAAGACCCCGAACATTCGGCAGACGCCCTGCGCCTGCCCAGCGTGGTGGTCGCCGTTTCGGCACGCTCGCTGATGCGCCTGGGCGTGGAACAGATCTACATAGACCGTCCTGAACTCGTGGTGCGCCGCGCGGCCGATGGCCGAGTCTTCGTGGCCGGCATCGAGATCAGCCCTTCGGCCGGCGGGGACAATGCCGCCGCCGACTGGCTGTTTTCGCAGACCGAACTGGCGCTGCGCGGCGGCAGCCTGCTGTGGTTGGACGAACTGCGCCAGGCTCCGCCGCTGGCCTTGCGCGATGTGGACCTGGTGCTGCGCAACAAGGGCTGGGGCCACGGACTGCGCCTGGATGCCACGCCGCCCGAGGGCTGGGGCGAGCGCTTCATGCTGACCGGCCTGTTCCGCGAGCCGCTGCTGTCCACGCACGAGGGCAACTGGCGCCGCTGGAGCGGCCAGGCCCATGCGATGTTCACGCAGATCGACCTGTCCCAGCTCGGCCGGTACATAGACACCTCTGGCTTGCGCCTGCAGCAGGGCCGGGGCGCGCTGCGCGCCTGGATAGACCTGCGCCAGGGCCAGCCCGTGGGCGCCATGGCCGACGTGGCCGTGAACGCGCTGCAGCTGCAGTGGCGCGAAGACCTGCAGCCGCTGAAGCTGCAGGCCCTGACGGGCAGGCTGAGCGTGCAACACCAGGACGGCTGGCGCTTCGCTGCGCAGAACCTGGAATTTTCCACGGGCGACGGCCTGCACTGGCCGGCTGGCAATCTGCGCGCGCGCTACAACCCCGCCGGCGCCAGCACGCAGGGGGCGCTGGGTGAGCACGGCGAGTTCCAGGCCGATGGCATTGACCTGGCCATCCTCGCCCAGCTGGGCCAGCGCCTGCCGCTTCCAGAGCAGGTGCAGCAGCACCTGGCCGATCTGGCACCGGCCGGCCGCCTGCACCAGTTCCAGGGAAGCTGGCGCGGCCCGCTGGAGTCCTTGCAGCAGTACAAGGCCAGTGGCGAACTGCTGCAACTGTCGATCAACGGCGTGGCGTCGTCCGAAGGCCCCGCGGCGCCGGGCATGCCCGGCCTCAAGGGCCTGAACGCGCGCTTCTCGCTGGACCAGGACGGCGGCCAGGCCCAGCTGGAGATGGAGGGCACAGAGCAGCGGCCGGCGTCGCTGTCGTTCCCCGGCGTGTTCGAGGAGCCCGAGATCCCGCTGCACCGCCTGCAGGCCAGCCTGCGCTGGCAACTGCGCGGCCAGGCCATCAGCGTGCAGGTGCCCAGCCTGCGCTTTGCCAATGACGACACCGAAGGCGAGGCCCGCGCGCAATGGCATACCGGCGACGGCAGCGACAGGCAGCCGCGCTTTCCCGGCGTGCTGGACCTGCAGGGCCAGCTGCGCAACGCCGATGGCACGCGCGTGCACCGCTACCTGCCGCTGGAGATTCCCGCCGACGCGCGCCACTATGTGCGCGAGGCCATACACGCCGGGCGCGCGAGCACGGTGAACTTCAAGGTGCGCGGCAACCTGGACCACGTACCCGCCGACAAGCCCAGCCAGGGCGAGTTCCACATCGCGGCCAAGCTGCATGACGTGCACTATGAATATGTGCCGCCCCATCTGCTCACGCATGGCGAGGCGCCCTGGCCGGCCCTGGTCGATCTGTCCGGCGAGCTGGTGTTTGACCGCTCCTCCATGGCCGTGCGCAATGCGCGCGGCCAGTTCGCCGGCTATCCGCAGCTGCAGATGCGCGACATCCAGGCCAGCATTCCCAACCTGGCCCACACCGAGGTGGCCGTCACCGCCAAGGGCCAGGGCCCGCTGGCCGACATGCTGGGGGTGGTGAAGACCTCGGCCCTGTCGGCGCTGACCGGGCACGTGCTGGACGGCAGCGAGGCCACGGGCGCCGCGCAACTGGCCCTGCAACTGCAATTGCCCATCGACCATCTGGACCGCAGCAAGGTGTCCGGGCAGGTCACGCTGGCGGGCAACTCGCTGCAGCTCGATGACGAGACACCGCACCTGAGCCAGCTGCGTGGCGCCGTCAAATTCTCCGACACCGGCTTCTCGCTGGTGGGCTTGCAGGCGCGGGCCCTGGGCGGTGAACTGCGTGCCGATGGCGGCATGCAGGCGCTGGCGCGCAATGCGCCAGCCACCGAATCGTCCGTCAAGGTGCGGGTGCAGGGCACGGCCACGGCACAGGGGCTGCGCGATGCCAGGGAACTGGGCTGGGTGGCCGACCTGGCCCGCCATGCCGAGGGCCAGTCGCCCTATTCCCTGCTGCTGAAGGTGCGCCGTGGCACGCCCGAAATCCAGGTCCAGTCCAGCCTGCAGGGCATGCGCATCAACCTGCCGACTCCGCTGGGCAAGGCCGCCGAGTCCATCCAGCCGTTGGCCGTGAGCCACCAGCTCGCGCCCGCCAGCTTCGCCGCGCCCGATGCCCCGCTGCGCGACCAGATCAGCGTGCAACTGGGCGACACGGGCTCGGTCTTCTATGAGCGCGACATCAGTGGCAAGCACAGCCGCGTGCTGCACGGCAGCATCCTCATCGGCCAGGAAGCGGGCACCGCCCCCACTTCGGGCCAGGGCGTGCAGGCCCATGTGCAGTTGCCGCTCTTCAATATCGACGACTGGCTGGCGCTGGCGCCGCAGTCCAACGGCGCCATGCCAGAGCCCGCCGACGCCGCCACGGACCCTGCGCGCGAATACCTTCCCGATCGGCTGAGCCTGCGCGTCAAGCAACTGCAGGCCAAGGGGCGGCAGCTGCACGATGTGGTGGCGGGCATTTCGCGCGATGGTGGCTCGTGGCACAGCAACCTCACCTCCCAGGAGCTGGATGGCTATGTGGGCTTTCGCGAAGGCACGGACGCCCAGCCCGAAGGGCAACTGGTCGCCCGGCTGTCCCGCCTGACGGTGCCGGAGGCCAAGTCCGAACGCGTGGACGCCCTGTTCAACGAAGGGCCGCGCCAGCTGCCGGCGCTGCAGATCGTGGTGGACGACATGCACCTGTCGGGCCATGCGCTGGGCCGCCTGGAGGTCGAGGCCCGCAACCGCCCCGTGCCCGGCAACGCGGCGGCACGCGAATGGCAGCTGTCGCGCTTCAACATTTCCACGCCCGAGGCCACGCTGACGGCCAACGGCCAGTGGCGCCTGCCCCAGGGGCAGTCCGAGCATCCGGGGCGCAGCCAGCTGCAGTTCCAGCTGGACCTGCGCGACGTGGGCAAGCTGCTCACGCGCTTTGACATGCCCGGCGTGGTGGGCAATGGCAAGGGGAGCCTGCAGGGCTCGGCGGGATGGACGGGCTCGCCCATCACGCCCGATTTCCGCAGCCTCTCGGGCTCCATGCACCTGGATGTGCAGACCGGCCAGTTCCTCAAGGCCGAACCGGGCCTGGCCAAGCTGCTGAGCGTGCTCAGCCTGCAGGCGCTGCCACGCCGGCTGACGCTGGATTTCCGCGATGTCTTCAGCAACGGCTTTGCCTTCGACTTCATGCGCGGTGATGTGCAGATCACCGATGGCGTGGCGCGCACCAACAACATGCAGATGAAGGGCGTCAACGCCGCCGTGCTGATGGAAGGCACGGCAGACCTGGTCCAGGAGACGCAGAATCTGCACGTGGTGGTGGTGCCAGAGATCAACGCGATGACCGCCTCCCTGGTGGCCACGGCCATCAACCCCGTGATCGGCCTGGGCAGCTTTCTGGCGCAGGTGCTGCTGCGGGGCCCGCTGATTGCGGCAGCCACCAAGGAATTCCGCATCGACGGCAGCTGGGATGATCCCCAGGTCACTGCCTTGCCGCGCCGCCGGGCCGCAACGCCCTCTGACACACCGTCGCGCACGCCCTCCACCGCCACCGAGTCAGCCCCTTCAGGAGAGAACCCATGAAAATCGCAGCCCTGCAAATGGTGTCGGAACCCGATGTGCGCGCCAACCTCGACCAGGCCATGGCCCTGCTGCGCCAGGCGCGCGAGCAGGGCGCCGAACTCGCGGCCCTGCCCGAATACTTCTGTGCCATGGGCCTGCGCGATACCGACAAGCTGGCCTACCGCGAGAGCTTCGGCCAAGGCCCCATCCAGGACTTCCTGGGCCGCGCCGCGCGCGAGCTGCAGCTGTGGATCGTCGGCGGCACCCTGCCCCTGGTGGCCGATGACGATGCCCACGTGCTCAACAGCTCGCTGGTGTTCTCGCCCCAGGGCGAATGCGTGGCGCGCTACGACAAGATCCACCTGTTCCACTACGACAACGGCCGCGAGCGCTACACAGAGGCCGCCGTGGTCCAGGCCGGCCACACGCCCGTGACCTGCGACATCACCTCGCGCGAGGGCGAGTCCTGGCGCCTGGGCCTGAGCGTGTGCTACGACCTGCGCTTTCCCGAGCTGTACCGCCGACTGGCCGAGCAGGGTGCCGACCTGCTGCTGGTGCCCGCCGCCTTCACCCACATCACGGGCCTGGCCCACTGGGAGGTGCTGCTGCGCGCCCGCGCCATCGAAAACCAGGCCTACCTGCTGGCGCCCGCCCAGGGCGGCCACCATGAGAACGGCCGCCGCACCTGGGGCCACAGCCTGCTGGCCGACCCCTGGGGCATGGTGCTGGCGCAGCAGGCCGAGGGTGCCGGCGTGGTGCTGGGCGAGATCAAGCGCGAGCGCCTGGCGCATGTGCGCCGCCAGTTGCCGGCCCTGGAGCACCGCGTCCTGTGAATCCGCTGCACCTGTCCACGCCCGCCCCTGCCGAAGGCCGCTGGCCCTGGCGCCGCTGGCGCACTGCCTGGCGGCGCTGGTCGCTGTGGAGCCTGCTGGTCGCTTTGGTGGCCAGCATGCTCATCACCATGGTCTGGCTGGCCGGACGCTATGAGGCCTCCCAGGTCCAGGACAAGCTGGAGCGCGACACCGCCAATGCCGTGGCCGACATACGCGCCGCCCTCAACCGCAACCTGCAGGACCTGCAGGCGCTGAACGCGCCCGACAACGACCCTGCCGAGTGGAAGACCCGCGCCGCCGAGCTGCTGCAGGTGCGCCGCGAGCTGATGCGCATCGAATGGCGCGATGCGGGCCTGCAGATCCGCTCCCATGCCGAGACGCCCTACCGCAACGTGCAGTGGGAAGACCAGCTGCGCACGCAAAACACCCATCCGGAGGCCGTGCTGACCTGCACCCACGCGCGCCGCCTCAACGGCCCGGCCTACTCGCCCAGCTACTTCCAGCTGCTGGCCGAAGGCCTGGGCACGGAGATGATGGAGGTCTGCCTGCCATTGACGCAAAGCGGCCACATCATCGGCTTTGTCATCGGCACCTACAGCCTGCAAAGCCTGCTGATCACCCAGGTCAGCAAGAACCTGCCGCGCACCCAGGAAGTGTCCTTCACCGAGCCGGACGGCACGCGCCTGGCCCTGCTGGGCGCCTCCTGGCGCGGCACGCGCATGTTCACGGCGCAGCAGCTGCTGGACCTGCCGGGCAGCACCCTGGTGCTGCGCATGGACAGCTGGCACCGCGCGCCCAGCGTATTCCCCAACGTGCTCACGGCCCTGGTGACGCTGATGTCCATCGCCCTGGTGTCCGTGGTCGCCGTGCTGGTGCGCGACAACCGCCGACGCCTGCGCGCCGAGCGCGATCTGGGCGATGCGCTGGCCTTTCGCAAGGCCATGGAGGACTCGCTGGTCACGGGCCTGCGCGCGCGCGATCTGCAGGGCCGCATCAGCTATGTGAACCCGGCCTTCTGCAGCATGGTGGGCTTCACGGCCGAGGAACTGCTGGGACTGAGCATTGCGCCCTACTGGCCGCCCGAGCGCGCCGAGATCTACGCGCGCCGGCGCGACAGCCGCCTGTCCGGCAACGCCCCGCCGCCGCGCGAGGGCCATGAAAGCATCTTCATGCGCAAGGACGGAACGCGCTTTCCGGTGTTGATCTTCGAGGCGCCGCTGATCAATGCCCAGGGCCAACACACCGGCTGGATGAGTGCCTTCATCGACATCAGCGAGCAAAAGCGCATGGAAGAGATCTCACGCGCCTCGCAGGAGCGCCTGCAGGCCACGGCCCGCCTGGCCACGGTGGGCGAGATGGCCTCGCTGCTGAGCCATGAACTCACCCAGCCGCTGGTGGCCATCTCCAGCTACGCCACGGGATCGCTGAACATGCTGGGGAGCGACGATGGCACGGGCACGGGCACGGGCACAGGTGCAGGTGCAGGTGCGGGCAGCGCCATCTCGGACCATGAAGCCCGGCTGCGCCAGCAACTGCAGGACCTGCGCATGGCCATGGAGCGCATCAGCTTCCAGGCCGACCGCGCAGGCCGCGTGATCAAGAGCGTGCGCGATTTCGTGCGGCGGCGCGACCAGTCCCGCGAAGTCATAGGCGCCGCCGAACTCATAGACGCCGTGCTGCCGCTGATCAGCCTGCAGGCACGCAACCTGGGCGTGCGCGTGACCACCGACATCGAGCCCGGCCTCCCGCCCGTGCTGTGCGATCCGACCATGATCGAGCAGGTGCTGCTCAACCTGGCGCGCAACGGCATGCAGGCCATGGACTCGCCCGAGACCATGGAGCGCGAGCTGCAGCTGCGCGTGCGCCGTGCGGCCGCCAGCACGCGCCGCAGCTGGGTGGAGTTCGCCGTCATCGACTGCGGCACCGGCATTCCCCAGCATGTGGCGGAGCAACTGTTCACGCCCTTTTTCACCACGCGCAACGAGGGCATGGGCCTGGGCCTGAGCCTGTGCCGTACCGTGGTCGAGCAGCATGGCGGCCACCTGCAGCACAGCCCCCACAGCCCGCGCGGGACCGTCTTCGCCTTCACGCTGCCGGCGCACAGCCCTGCGCAGGTGCAGGCATAGATGGCACCAATGGAACAAATGGAACAATAGGCCCATGGAACCTGTACCCGACGCCACCGTCTACATCGTCGACGACGACACCGATGTCCGCGAAGCGCTCGCCTGGCTGCTGCGCTCGCGCCGCCTGCTCAGCGAATGCTATGACAGCGCAGAGGCCTTCGACGCCATGCTGCAGTCGCGCCCACCGCCACGCAATCCCTGCTGCCTGCTGCTGGACATGCGCATGGGCGGCATGAGCGGGCTGGCGCTGTTCAACCTCATGCTGGAACGCAACCAGATCGCAGGCATGCCCGTGATCTTCCTGACCGGCCATGCCGACGTGCCCACGGCCGTGGACACCGTCAAGCGCGGCGCCTTCGACTTCTGCGAGAAGCCTTTCTCGGACAATGCCCTCGTGGACCGCATCGAACAGGCGCTGGAACTGTCGGCCCAGCACCAGGCTGAAACCCGTGCGCGCGAAGCCGTGCGTGCACGCTTCAACGAGCTGACGGAGCGCGAGCGCGACGTGATGCGCCTGGTGGTCGAGGGCATTCCCAACAAGCTCATCGCCGACCAGCTGGACATCAGCGTGCGCACCGTCGAGGTCCACCGCGCGCGCGTCTTCGACAAGATGCAGGTCAAGTCGGCCGTTGAACTGGCCAACCTGCTGCGCACACACGGCTGACCCCTTCAGAAATACGTGGCAATCACGTCCACCACGTCATAGCGGTCATTGACGACGGCCAACTGCCGCCATTTGTCAAAGGTCAGGCAGGGGTGGGAGATGTCGAAGGCCAGCATGTCGCCTATGCGCAGGCCATCGTCCTCGGCCACCTTCAGGAAAGCATGCTGGTCCATCATGGCCGTGACCTCCCAATGGGGCGGTGCAGCCACCGGCGCGGCATCACCGGGGCGGTAGCGCAGCGCGGGCCGGGGCGGCACGGCCTCGAAGGCGGTATCGCGCTTGCCCAGCGCCACGATGGCGCGGCCGGGCTCGGGCAGCGACTGCACATAGGCCCAGACCTGCAGCGCAGGCTGCAGGCTGGCACGCATCTGCTGCGCCACGGGATTGGTCTGGTCGATGCGCCGCTGCGCTGCCTGGTAGATGCCCGCGTCATGCGTGAGATAGCAGCCCGGGCGCAGCACCAGATCCAGCGGACCGCCGATGTCGGCCTTGCCGAACTCCTGGGCCACCACGTCATACCAGGCCGAGCCGGCGCCGGTGAGCACGGCCGGGCTGCGCTGCAGCCGGCCCTCGCCCGCCAGCCGCTGGAGCCAGTCCACGGCGCGCCGCAGCAGGGTGCGGATGGGTTCTTCTTCCTTGAGCACGCCCTCGTAGACCTCGATCCCGGCCAGTCGCACGCCGGCACCGGCCCGGGCCAGCGCGTCCAGCAGCGGCTGCATCTGCGCATCGGAGCGAACGCCCGTGCGCCCGCCGGGCGGGCCCAGTTCGATCAGCACCTGCACGGACCGGCCCGCCGCGCCAAAAAAGGCGGCCAGCTGCTCGACCTGCTCGGCACAATCGACCAGGCAGAAGAACTCGAAGCCGGGATCGGCCAGCAGCTCGGCCACGGCCGCCATGTTGCGCCGGCCGATCAACTGGTTGGCCATGAGCACGCGGCGCACGCCATGGGCATGGGCCACGCACGTCTGCTGAGCGGTGGCCAGCGTGATGCCCCAGGCGCCCGCGTCGATCTGCTGGCGGAACAGGCGGGGCGCCATGGTCGTCTTTCCGTGGGGCGCGAGCTGGGCGCCGTAGGCATCCACAAAGCGCTGCATCCAGGCCAGGTTGTGCGACAGGCGCGACTGCGACAGCACGGCCACCGGCAAACTCAAGTCTTCCCGCAGCAGATTCCACCCCTGCGCGGCAGCGTCCTGCGGCGCGCAGGGGGCGGACAGCGCGCCCAGGCCCTTGTCGAGCGGGCTGACCACGTCGGCCGCGCCCGCTGTGCTTGCTTCACTCATACGACTCCCCATTGATGGATGGGAGCCAGCATAGGGCAATGCCGGTGCCCGCCCACGCAAAAACGCCCCGCGTTGCGGGGCGTTGCATCTGGCACAGAGCCCGGGTCAGCGGGGCTGCTGGTACTGCGGCTGCTGTTGATACTGAGGCTGCTGGTGCTGCTGCGGGATCTCGCCCACGAAGATCTCCACGCGGCGGTTCATGGCACGGCCGCTGGCCGAGTCGTTGGAAGCCACGGGCTGGTGCGAGCCACGGCCTTCGGTGGCGATGCGGGCGCCCGAGACGCCGCGCATGGTCAGGTAGTTGCGCGTGCTGTTGGCGCGGTCCAGCGACAGCGGATTGTTGATGGCGTCAGAGCCGGTGCTGTCCGTGTGGCCGATGATGCGCACCTCGGCATTGGGGTTGTTGCGCAGGCCCTCGGCGAAGCGGTCCAGGATGGGAGCGAAGTTGCCCTTGATGTCGGAACGGTTGGTATCGAACGAGATGTCGCTGGGAATGTCGAGCTTGAGCTGGTTGTCAGCCGTCTGGCTCACGTTCACGCCCGTACCCTGGGTGGCCTGCTCCATCTCGCGCTTTTGCTTTTCCATGTTCTGCGACCAGATGTAGGTACCCAGTGCACCCACGCCAGCGCCGATCACGGCACCCGTGCCGGCCCTGCCGCCGGTGACGGCGCCCAGCACGGCGCCGGCTGCAGCGCCCACGCCAGCGCCCGTGGCCGTGCGGCGCTGGGTGTCGCTCATGTTCGCGCAGCCGGAGATGAACAGTGCGGCCGCCGTTGCGGCGGCCAGAACGATGTGCTTGCGCATTGGAAACTCCTTTTGAATCTTGGGAACGCACCGTGCGGTAGCGCCAGGGTCCCCATTGTGGAAAGCAGGCTGCGCACAGCCTATCAGTGCGGGCAGGGCATACCCGTAGGACGGCGCCCGCTCCGCGAGGCTGCCTCCACGGCCGTCACGGGCCGCTGCGATCCTGCCCGGGAGAGGGTTTGTCTGGAGACGGATGCGAATCCCGTGGCGTGTCCACGGGCAACTCGCCCTTGCGGCGTCCGGAGAACATGGTCCACCACACAATAGCGACCAGAATCACCAAGGCCAGCAGTGCTTCGAGCAAAATCAACCCCATGAATTTCCACCTCCTGCGCCATGCCGCGATGGCGCTGATTGTAGGGACGCTGGTCGCCTGCACGACCACCACCAAGCCGGTCTACGACCCCTCGCCCGTACCCGATCTGCAGCCGGGCGGCTCTCCCGCCGTCACGCCCAGGCCCCCGCTGGTCACCAACACGCCCACCAAGAGCCGCTGGATCGCGGCCGACTGGAGCGAATTGCCCGGCCTGCAGGAGGACGCGCTGCACGAAGCCTGGAATGCCTGGCTAAAGAACTGCGAACGACCCAGTTCGGTCTTCGCAGGCCTGTGCCGCGATGTGCGCCAGCTGAGCATCGCCACGGGCGACGAGCAGCGCGCCTGGCTCATGGCCAATCTGCAACCCTACCGCATCGAGGCGCTGGGCGGCGGCCCGGACGGCATGCTGACGGCCTACTACGAGCCGCTGTTCGAGGCGCGGCGCCTGCCCGGCGACGGATTCAACGTGCCGCTGTACAAGACGCCGGCCGGCGCCGGCTTCGGCAGCCGCAAGCCCTGGTTCTCGCGCCAGCAGATCGAGACCCTGCCAGAGGCCCAGGCGGCCCTGGCAGGCCGCGCCATCGCCTGGCTGCGCGACCCGGTCGATGCGATGGTGCTGCACATCCAGGGATCGGGGCGCCTGAACATCACCGAGCCCACGGGCGCGCAACGCACGATCCGCGTCGCCTTTGCGGGCACCAATGACCAGCCCTACAAGAGCGTGGGCCGCTGGCTGCTGGACCAGGGACTGGTGCGCGACGCCACCTGGCCCGGCATCAGCGCCTGGGTGGCCGCCAACCCCGGCCGCGTCAATGAAATGCTGTGGAGCAACCCGCGCTACGTCTTCTTCCGCGAGGAGCCGCTGGAAGGCCTGGACCTGCAGTTCGGCCCCAAGGGCGCCCAGGGCGTGGCCCTGACGCCAGGCCGCTCCATCGCCGTGGACAAGCAGAGCATCCCCTACGGCACACCGGTTTGGCTGTCCACATCCGGGCCCACCGTGGCGCTGAACCGCCTGGTCTTCGCCCAGGACACGGGCAGCGCCATCGTCGGCGCCGTGCGCGCCGACTACTTCATGGGCTGGGGCCCCGAAGCCGGCGACCTGGCAGGCCGCATCAAGCAGAACCTGCGCCTGTGGGCCTTCTGGCCGCGCGCCCTGGCGAGCCAGGCACCGCACTTGAGGTGACCCCCTGAGCGGCTACGCCGCTTCCTCCCGCTTTGGGGTGCGCCGCCTTTGCGCCAAGGCTCGCCCCGCATGGCACAAGACCAGCGCAGACACACCTCTATCCACTGTCCCTCGCTCTGGCGCGGCCCAACGCCAGGGGCGCCGAGCAAGAGCCGCCTCGCTGCGAGGGCGCCGTCCCCCTCTGGGGGAAGGCGCGCAGCGCCTCAGGGGGTATCGAAGTACCTCGTGACGCGCGGCGGTTCCTTGCCCTTGTGATACGCCAGCTTGCGGTCGCGCAGCGCCACGTCGGCGGCGGTGACGCGGTCGAAGCGGCGAAGGTGCTCGGTCCATGACTCGTCGATGATCTGCTCCACGTAGCGCTCCGGGTGGCTCATGCTGTGCAGCAGGCTCCAGCCCAGCGCGCCCTGGCGCATGCGGCTGCGGCGGCTTTCCTGCATGAGGGCGCGGAAGGCCTCGGCCTGGGTGGGGTCGATCTGGTACTCGATGGTGACGACCACGCGGCCGGCTTCGGGGATGTTGACCTCGGGGCGCTGGAAGGCCTTGGAGGGGCTCAGGTCCTCCTCGATCTGGCGGTCGCGCACCAGGCGCTGCACCAGCAGCATGCAGGCCACGCCGCTGGCGGCCGCCACCATGAGGCTGCCGCGCACGCCCACCATGCTGGCCACCTGTCCCCAGAGCGCGGCGCCTGCCGCCGTGCCGCCCATGATGGACATCTGGTAGATGGACATGCCGCGCGCCCGCACCCAGTTGGGCAGGGCCATCTGGGCCGAAACGCCCAGCACGTTGGCCGTGGAGATCAGCGCCATGCCGGCCAGCATCATGGCCGGCACCGCCATGTAGACATTGGGCGACAAGGCCACGGCCAGCGTGGCCAGGGCATGGACGGCCGAACCCGACCGAATCAGCCTTTCCTTGGACATGGCCTGGCGCAGGCGCGGCAGGAACATGGCGCCCACGATGGCGCCCGCCCCCATGGAGGCCAGCAGCAGCGTGAAGGTCTCGGCGCCGCCCCCGCCCTCGGTCGGGCCGTGCAGGCGCTGTGCCACCAGGGGCAGCAGGGCCATCACCGCCGTGCACTGCAGGAAGAAACACACCGTGCGCGCCAGCACCGCATGCATGCGCGGCGACTCGCGCACGAACTGCAGGCCCACGCGCATGGCCGAGGGCAGGCGCTCGCGGCCCAGCGGGTTGGCCACGTGGCGGCGCTTCCAGCGGATCAGCACGATGCCCGAGATGACGGACAGCACGGCATTGAGCACGAACACCCAGGCACTGCCCAGGCTGGCGATGATGGCGCCTGCCACCAGGGGGCCGATGATGCGCGAGGCGTTCATGGCCACGGCATTGAGCGCCATGGCCGAGGGCAGGTGGTGCTTGGGCACGAGTTCGGGAATCAGCGCCGAGAACACCGGCCAGCGCATGGCCAGGCCGATGCCGTTGGCAAAGGTCAGCACCAGCAGCCAGTGCGCCGTCATCCGGCCCGAGAGCACGAACAGGCACAGCACCAGAGCCACGGCCGCCACCCAGAACTGGGTGACGATGAAGTAGCGGCGCCGGTCCAGGATGTCGGCCAGCGCACCGCTGGGCAGGCCCAGCAGGAAGACGGGCAGCGTGGAGGCCGATTGCACCAGGGCCACGAGCACGGGCGAGGTGGTCAGCGAGGTCATGAGCCATGCCGCCGCCACATCGTTCATCCACATGCAGGTGTTGGCCGCCATCCAGATCAGCCAGAGCATGCGGAAGGTGGGGCCGGACAGCGGCGCCCAGACGCCCTGCTGGGCCTGGGCCGTCTTCTGGCCTTCGGCCTCGGCGGCCGCGCTGTCGGCAGCGGCCATGCCGGACGGGTCCTCGAGCAGGGTGCCCGGCGCCCCCGCGCCCGAGGGCTCGGCCGGGGGCTGGGTGGAAGGCTCGGTTTCTGAGGCGGGTGGCTGGGCGGGGTCTGGTGTTGATTGTTCTGCGGCCATGTGTCCCGATTCTCGGGCCAAACGCAGGGTGGCGCCAGAAATGGTTGCCTTACTAATAACCACGATCACCGCCTTGTACGACAACCGTTTTTCGCTCCTGTTACAGGAGCACACTGTCGCTTCGGCGCGACCTTCATAGGCCAGTCCGCCGGCCTGCGGCTACTGGCCCGGCAGTCCCTGGCCCGCCATGGGTCCCAGTTGGGACAGCGGCAGCGCATGGCTGGACTTGATCTCGCCCAGCGAGAAACTGGTCTGCATATCCTTCACGTTGGGCAGGTTCAGCAGCGTGTTGCGCGCGAACTGCGCAAAGCTGTCCAGGTCGCGCGCCACCACCTGCAGCTCGAAGGTGCCGGTGCCGCTGATGTAGTGGCAGGTGACCACCTCGGGCAGCTTGCGGATGGCGTCCTCCATCTCCAGCGTCAGCGTGCCGGCCGTGCGCACGGCATCGAGCCGCACGAAGGCCAGCACGCCCAGGCCGATCTTGTGGCGGTCGATGTCGGCGTGGTAGCCGCGGATGAAGCCCGCTTCTTCCAGCGCCCGCACGCGGCGCCAGCACGGCGCGGCCGACAGGCCCACGCGCTGGGCCAGCTCGGCATTGGTCAGGCGCGCGTCGGCCTGCAGGTGGCCGAGGATGGCAATGTCGAATTTGTCCAAAGTTTGCACAAAACACCATTTTCAAGAAAGATCCTTGCTCAGGATACTTGAAACAGCGCAAAGAAAGCAAAGACCTATCAGACGAGCACGAATACACTGAAAAAAGGCGATTTGGTTCAGACAACGAGTGCCGTGCATGCCTCCTTCCCGTTCCGGGCAGGACATGACAGGGCGCCGACCATCGATGGAGACAAGCCATGAATGCCCCACTGCCCGAAGACGTGCGCCGCGCCCTGGAGACGGTCACCCTCGACGACAAATACGCTCTGCAGCACGGCCGTGCATTCATGAGCGGAGTACAGGCCCTTGTGCGCCTGCCCATGCTGCAGCGCCAGCGCGACGCTGCAGCGGGCCTGAACACCGCAGGCTTCATCAGCGGCTACCGGGGCTCCCCGCTGGGCGGCTATGACCAGGCGCTATGGGCCGCGAAAAAGCACCTCGAATCCAACAACATCGTCTTCCAGCCCGGCGTCAATGAAGAGCTGGGCGCCACGGCCGTCTGGGGTACGCAGCAGCTGGATCTCTATCCCGAGACCAAGAAGTTCGACGGCGTCTTCGGCCTGTGGTACGGCAAGGGCCCGGGCGTGGACCGATGCTCCGACGTGTTCAAGCACGCCAACATGGCGGGCACGGCCCGGCACGGCGGCGTGATCGCGCTGGCCGGCGACGACCACATCAGCAAGAGCAGCACGGCCGCCCACCAAAGCGACCACATCTTCAAGGCCTGCGGCACGCCGGTGTTCTTTCCCAGCAATGTGCAGGACATCCTGGACATGGGCCTGCATGCCTTTGCCATGAGCCGCTTCTCGGGCCTGTGGTCGGGCATGAAGACCATCCAGGAGGTGGTCGAGTCCTCGGCCAGCGTGTCGGTGGAGCCGGACCGCGTGAACATCATCCTGCCCGAGGACTTCCAGATGCCGCCCGGCGGCCTGCACATCCGCTGGCCCGATGCGCCGCTGGAGCAGGAGCAGCGGCTGATGAACTACAAGTGGTATGCGGCCCTGGCCTATGTGCGCGCCAACCGGCTCAACCACAACGTGATCGAGGGCCCCAACGACCGCTTCGGCCTGATCGCCAGCGGAAAGGCCTACAACGACATGCGCCAGGCCCTTGCCGACCTGGGCCTGGACGACGACACCTGCCGCCAGCTGGGCATACGCGTGCACAAGGTCAACGTGGTCTGGCCGCTGGAGGCCACCATCACGCGCGACTTCGCGCGCGGCCTGCAGGAAATCCTGGTGGTGGAGGAAAAGCGCCAGGTCATCGAATACCAGATCAAGGAAGAGCTGTACAACTGGCGCTCCGACGTGCGGCCCAACGTGGTCGGCAAGTTCAGCGATGAGCACGGCGGCGAATGGTCGGTGCCCAATCCCAGCCAGGACTGGCTGCTGCGCCCCAATGCGGACTTGACGCCGGCCCTCATCGCGCGCGCCATCGTCCAGCGCCTGACCAAGATCGGCGTGCCCGAACACATCGCCCAGCGCATGCACGAGCGCATTGCCGTGCTGGACGCCCGCGAGGCCGCGCTCAAGGTGGCCCAGAGCCAGCCCACGGGCGACCGCGTGCCATGGTTTTGCAGCGGCTGCCCGCACAACACCAGCACCCGCGTGCCCGAGGGCAGCCGCGCCGTGGCCGGCATCGGCTGCCACTACATGACGGTGTGGATGGACCGCTCCACCAGCACCTTCACGCAGATGGGCGGCGAGGGCGTGACCTGGGTGGGCCAGGCGCCCTTCACCAAGGACGCCCATGTCTTCGCCAACCTGGGCGACGGCACCTACTTCCACAGCGGCCTGCTGGCGATACGCCAGAGCATCGCGGCCGGCGTGAACATCACCTACAAGCTGCTGTACAACGACGCCGTGGCCATGACGGGCGGCCAGCGCGTGGGCGAGCGGCCCGAGGGCCATTCGGTGCTGCAGATCATGAACAGCCTCAAGTCCGAGGGCGTGGCCAAACTGGTCATCGTCACCGACGAGCCCGCCAAGTACGACGGCGTGGCGCTGGCCGAGGGCGTGACCGTGCACCACCGCGACGAGCTGGACCGCATCCAGCGCGAGTTCCGCACCCTCAAGGGCTGCACGGCCATCATCTACGACCAGACCTGCGCCACCGAAAAGCGCCGCCGCCGCAAACGCGGCACGCTGGCCACGCCCGACAAGACCGTGGTCATCAACGAGCTGGTCTGCGAGGGCTGCGGCGACTGCTCGGTGCAGTCCAACTGCCTGTCGGTCGAGCCGGTGGAGACCGAGTTCGGCCGCAAGCGCCGCATCAACCAGAACACCTGCAACAAGGACTACTCCTGCGTGAAGGGCTTTTGCCCCAGCTTCGTCACCATCGAAGGCGGCCAGCTCAAGAAGCCCAAGAAGGAGAAAAAGGGCGACCTGTCCATGCTGCCCGCCATCCCGGAGCCCGTGCTGCCGGTGGCCGAGCAGGCCTGGGGCATCGTCGTGGCCGGCGTCGGCGGCACGGGGGTGATCACCATCGGCTCGCTGCTGGGCATGGCGGCCCACCTGGAGGGCAAGGGCGTGATCACCCAGGATGCGGCCGGCCTGGCGCAAAAGGGCGGCTCCACCTGGAGCCACATCCAGATCGCAAACCGCCCCGAAGCCATCTACACCACCAAGGTGGACATGGCCAAGGCCGACCTGGTGATCGGCTGCGACCCCATCGTCACGGCCACGCCGACCACCATGTCGGTGATGCAGCCGGGCCGCACCTTCGTGGCGCTCAACAGCCATGGTTCGCCCACGGCAGCCTTCGTCACCAACCCTGACTGGCAGGCGCCGGACGACCGCTGCGCCAGCGCACTGGCCCAGGCCGTGGGCCCCGAGCTGCTGGGCAGCTTCGACGCCGAGCAGGTGGCCGTGCAGCTGCTGGGCGACAGCATCTACACCAACCCGCTGATCCTGGGCTACGCCTGGCAAAAGGGCCGCGTGCCGCTGTCGCATGCAGCGCTGATGCGTGCCATCGAACTCAACGGCGTGCAGGCCGACAACAACAAGGCCGCCTTCGAGTGGGGCCGCCGCTGCGCCCATGACCTGGCTGCCGTGCGCGCCCTGTTCCAGACGGCCCAGGTGATCCAGTTCGTCAAGAAGCCTTCGCTGACCGAGATGGTGGCCAAGCGCGTGGACTTCCTCACGGCCTACCAGAACGCCGCCTATGCGGCCGAGTACCAGGCCTTCGTGGACAAGGTCCATGCCGCCGAGCGCGCCGTGGCGGGCTCGGGCACGCGCCTGTCGCAAGCCGTGGCCCGCTATCTGTTCAAACTCATGGCCTACAAGGATGAGTACGAGGTCGCGCGCCTGCACACCGATGCGGCCTTCAGCCAGCGCATCGCCAGCATGTTCGAGGGCGACTACCGCGTGGTCCACCACCTGGCGCCGCCGTCGTCGGCCGCCAAGGACGAGCAGGGCCATCTGGTCAAGAAGTCCTACGGCCCCTGGATGCGCAAGGCCATGGAAGTGCTGGCGAAGATGAAGGGCCTGCGCGGCACGGCGCTGGACCCCTTCGGCCGCACGCAGGAGCGCCGCACCGAGCGCGCACTGATCCAGGAATACCGCCAGTGCATAGAAGGACTGCTGTCCGAGCTCACGCCCGAGCGCCTGGCGCTGGCCGTGGAGATCGCCAGCATTCCCGAGGACATCCGCGGCTACGGCCACGTCAAGGAGCGCAACCTGGCTGCGGCCCGCACCAAGTGGAAGGCGCTGATGGCACGCTGGAACGCCCCATCACGGGGCGCGGGCAGCACGGGACAGCCCGCAGTCGGCGTGGCCTGAAACCACACGGACAGCCCCGCCACAGGGGCGTCCTGTAAGATCGCGGCCGCCGCCCGTACCGTGAGGTGCGGGCGGCGCGGTTGCCTCCGGGGCCGCTTCAAGTGCCGTCACGCCGGGCGCAAAAACCACGAAAAAACGCGCTCCGCCCCTTTAAAAACGGCAGATGGCCGCCAGTTGCAGCCATCGTCGCCGAAAAACCCGCAGCAGCCAGATCCTGGCAGCCCATGTGGGTCAGGGCTGACGCATACAATGCTCCGTTCTCCTGCGCGGGCCCGTGCATATCGGCGTGCGCAGCGACCCTTTTTCGACCTTCCAATCCTGGAGTCTTGCCCGTGTTTATTTCTTCCGCTTTTGCCCAGACCGCACCCGCAGCAGCAGCCTCCGGTGGCGACTTCATGTCGCAGTTGATGGGCATGGCGCCTCTGGCGCTGATGTTCGTGGTGCTGTACTTCGTGATGATCCGTCCGCAGATGAAGCGCCAGAAGGAGCATCGCTCCATGATCGAGGCACTGGCCAAGGGTGACGAAGTGGCAACGGCCGGCGGCATCATCGGCCGCGTGACGCGCATGTCCGAGCAATTCCTGCACATCGAGATCGCCTCGGGTGTGGAAGTCCAGATCCAGCGCAGCGCCGTCGTCCAGGTGCTGCCCAAGGACACGCTGAAGTAAGCGCTGTCCCTGTCTTGCGGGTGTGCGGACCGCGCAGGCGGCAGCACACCCTTTTGTGCGTTGCTGTCTACAAAGAGCGAAGAGCGCGATCATGAACCGATATCCGGTCTGGAAGTACGCGATCATCGTGATCGCGCTGCTGGTAGGGGTGCTCTACACCCTGCCCAATTTTTTCGGTGAGGCGCCTGCGGTGCAGGTCTCCTCGGCCAAGGCCACCATCAAGGTGGACAACGCCGTGCTGCAGAAAGTCGAAGAGGCCTTGAAGGCTGCCGATGTCAAGCCCGACGTCCTGTCCATCGAAGGCACCTCGGTGCGCGCGCGCTTCAACACGCCCGACGAGCAGCTCAAGGCCAAGGACGTGATCCAGAAGGCCCTGATCCCCGATGCCAACGACCCGGCCTACATCGTGGCCCTGAACCTGGTGTCGCGCTCGCCGCAATGGCTCACGGCCGTCGGCGCCAAGCCCATGTACCTGGGGCTGGATCTGCGCGGTGGCGTGCACTTCATGCTGCAGGTGGACATGGCCGCCGCCCTGACCAAGAAGGCCGACTCCTTTGCCGGCGACCTGCGCAGCTCGCTGCGCGACAAGAACATCCGCCACGGCGGCGTCTCGCGCAACGGCAACACCGTCGAGATCCGCGTGCGCGACGAAGCCATGCTCACGGCCGCGCGCAACCTGGTCTCCGACCAGTTCCCCGATCTGGCGGCCACCTCCGAGCCGGATGGCGCAGGCTTCAAGCTGCTGGCCTCCATCAAGCCCGAAGCCCTGCGCAAGGTGCAGGAGCAGGCGCTCAAGCAGAACATCGTCACCCTGCACAACCGTATCAACGAGCTGGGCGTGGCCGAGCCCGTGATCCAGCAGCAGGGCCTGGACCGCATCATCGTGCAACTGCCCGGCGTGCAGGACACGGCCAAGGCCAAGGACATCCTGGGCCGCACGGCCACGCTGGAAGTGCGCCTGGTCGACGAATCCTCCGAGGCGCGCGGCGCTGAACTGGGTTCGGGCCCCGTGCCCTTCGGCTCCGAGCGCTACCTGGACCGCAACGCCCAGGCCGTGATCGTGCAAAAGCAGGTCGTGCTGACCGGCGAGAACCTCACCGACGCACAGCCCGGCTTCGACAGCCAGACCCAGGAGCCCACGGTCAACCTGGTGCTGGATGCCAAGGGCGCACGCATCTTCAAGGACATCACGCGCGAGAACGTGGGCAAGCGCATGGCCATCATCCTGTTCGAAAAGGGCAAGGGCGAGGTCGTGACGGCTCCCGTGATCCGCACCGAGATCGGCGGCGGACGCGTGCAGATCTCGGGCCGCATGACCACGGCGGAAGCCAACGACACGGCCCTGCTGCTGCGCGCCGGCTCGCTGGCCGCGCCCATGGAGATCATCGAGGAATACACCATCGGCCCCAGCCTGGGCGCCGACAACATCAACCGCGGCATCCACTCCGTGGTCTGGGGCCTGGTGGCCATCGCGGCCTTCATGTGCGTGTACTACCTGCTGTTCGGCGTGATCTCCACGGTGGCCCTGTCGGTCAACGTGCTGCTGCTGCTGGCCATCCTGTCCATGCTGCAGGCCACGCTGACCCTGCCCGGCATCGCCGCCATGGCGCTGGCGCTGGGCGTGGCCATCGACTCCAACGTGCTGATCAACGAGCGCATCCGCGAGGAACTGCGCGGCGGCGCCTCGCCGCAGGCGGCCATCCATGCGGGCTACGAGAACGCCTGGCACACCATCCTGGACTCGAACGTGACCACGCTGATCGCGGGCCTGGCGCTGCTGGCCTTCGGCTCCGGCCCGGTGCGCGGCTTCGCCGTGGTGCACTGCATCGGCATCCTGACCAGCATGTTCTCGGCCGTGTTCTTCTCGCGCGGCCTGGTCAACCTCTGGTACGGCCGCCGCAAGAAGCTCAAGAGCATTTCCATCGGCCAGGTCTGGAAGCCTGAAGACACCAGCCAGCTGCGCTCGGTGACGGCCAAGGGATCCAGCGTCGCCGATTCCGGCGCCAACAACTGAAAGGGGGAAGACCATGGAGTTCTTCCGCATCCGCAAAGACATCCCCTTCATGAAGTACGCGTTGATCCTCAACGCGGTGTCCTTCATCACCTTCGCGCTGGCCGTGTTCTTCCTGCTCACCCGCGGCCTGCACCTGTCCGTGGAATTCACGGGCGGCACCGTGATGGAGGTGGCCTATACCCAGCCCGCCAACATCGCCAAGGTGCGCGACACGGTCGCCGGCCTCGGCTACGCCGATGTCACGGTCCAGAACTTCGGCACATCGCGCGACGTGATGATCCGCCTGCCCGTGCAAAAGGACGTGACCTCGGCCCAGCAAAGCGAGCAAGTACTCACGGCACTCAAGAAGGAAGACGCCGAAGTCACGCTGCGCCGCACCGAGTTCGTGGGCCCGCAGGTGGGTGACGAGCTCATGCACAACGGCCTGATGGCCCTGGGCTTCGTGGTGCTGGGCATCGTGATCTACCTGGCCATGCGCTTCGAGTGGAAGTTCGGCGTGGCCGCCGTGATCGCCAACCTGCACGACGTGATCATCATCCTGGGCTTCTTCGCGTTCTTCCAATGGGAGTTCTCGCTGTCGGTGCTGGCCGGCGTGCTGGCCGTGCTGGGCTACTCGGTCAACGAGTCGGTCGTGATCTTCGACCGTATCCGCGAAGCCTTCCGCAAGTTCCGCAAGCTCAGCACCACCGAGGTGATCGACCACGCCATCACCAGCACCATGAGCCGCACCATCATCACCCACGCCTCCACCGAGGCCATGGTGCTGTCCATGTTCTTCTTCGGCGGTCCCAGCCTGCACTACTTCGCGCTGGCGCTGACCATCGGCATCCTGTTCGGCATCTATTCCTCGGTCTTCGTGGCCGCCGCCATCGCCATGTGGCTGGGCGTCAAGCGCGAGGATCTGATCAAGGCGCCCAAGGCTTCCACGGACCCCAACGATCCCAACGCCGGCGCCACTGTGTAAGCGAATGTTCTAGCTCCAGACCGGCTTACACTCGCGGGCATGCCCTCCCTGCCCACCCCTTCCAACGCGCCTGCTGGCCCCCAGTCCTCCCTGGGCCAGCAGGCGCGTTTGCATTGGGTGCGAGGACTGTGCAAGGGCCTGCCCGGCGTGGCCCAGCAGCTGCTGGCGCAGATGGAGCAACAGGCCCAGGCCGTGGGCACGCAGCGCGAAATGCAGGAGCGGCGTGAAGCCTGGGGCAACTACCGCCAGCACCAGAGCGCCTGGCTGAACGCCAGCATGCAGGCCCTGCAAGGCGCGCTACAGCCGGCCAAAGCCGCGCCTGCCGCCGTGCCGCAGCGCGGCGCGCCGCAGTTCGAGTTGCTCAGCGACGATGTGGTGGAGAACAAGATCCTGGCCTCCCGCATGGCCCTGGCCATGGGAGAGACCGCAGCGCCGGCCTTCGACACGCTGCGTCTGCGCATGCAGTTCATCGAGGGCCGCGAGCTGCCCTCGGACGACATCCTGCGCACCGAAACCGTGTGCCGGCACCTGGTCGAGCAATGGCTGGCCACGGGCCTGCAGCGCGGTGATCTGCAGCGCGTGCTGGACCTGCTGCAGACGGCCCTGGCGCCCGTGCTGGTGACCGAGTACCAGGCCGCCCATGTGCTGCTGGACGGCCAGGGCGTCACCCGCTCGCAGGACGTGGCCATGCGCGTGCGGCGCACCGAGGCAGGCAACTCCACGCGCGCCATGGGCCTGGGCCAGACCGCCGCGCCACCTGCTGCGGCCTCGCAGCATGCCACTGCATCACAGCATTCCTCGGCCTATGCGCCCACGCAGATGGGCGGCGTGCCCGGCGCTGCCGCCTACCCGCCTGACGCCGCCGCGCCCCATGGCCAGATGCCGGCGATGCCCGCCATGCCCGTAGGCCTGACAACCCTTTCGCGCGCACGCCACCGCGCCCAGGAAGTCGTGGGCCAGTTGCGCCGCCTGCTCATGCAGCCGGGCGTGGGCGTGCAGGGCCTAGTGCCCGGTGTGGGCGCAGGCATGCCCCAGGCGCCCGCATCGGCCGCGCTGACCCAGGCCTTGCTGGAGCAGCGCGTGGTGGCCCAGACGCAGTACCAGCAGATGCTGGCCCAGGGCCTGACCACGCTGCACATCGATGTCAGCCCGGCTGCCATCGGCCAGCTGGTCGGGCAGGTGCGCGAACGTTCGGCCGACCTCAAGCGCAAGGCCACCACCTCGGGCGAAAAGGCCACCATCGAGATCGTGGCCCTGATGTTCCAGGCCATCCTGACCGAGGACCGCATCCCGCCCTCGGTGCGGGTCTGGTTTGCCCGGCTGCAGGTGCCCGTGCTGCGCGTGGCACTGGCCGAGCCGGAATTCTTCAGCAACCTGCGCCATCCGGCCCGGCTGCTGATCGACCGCCTGGGCTCCTGCGTGATGGGATTCGACGCCTCCAGCATCAGCGGCAGCGCGCTGGAGTCCGAGATCCGGCGCATCGTCCAGGTCATCGAGCAATACCCCGAAACGGGCCAGAAAGTGTTCGTGCTGGTGCTGCGCGAGTTCGAGGATTTCCTGGCGCGCTACCTGACCCAGTCGCAGGACAAGGCCAAGATCGTCACCGTGGCCCAGCAGGTGGAGCAAAAGGAAACCCTGGCCATCCAATACACGATCGAGCTGCGCCACCTGCTCACCGACATGCCGGTGCGCAAGGAGATCCGCGAGTTCCTGTTCAAGACCTGGACCGAGGTGCTGGCCCTGGCCGCCGTGCGCCACGGTGCCAAGGACGCGCGCACCATGCGCTTCAAGCAGGCCGCCAGCGAACTGGTCTGGGCCGCCAGCGCCAAGCCCACGCGCCAGGAACGCTCGCGCGTGATCCAGACGCTGCCGACGCTTTTGCAGACCCTGCGCGAAGGACTGGCCCTGATCGGTGTCACGGGCGACGCCCAGTCCACGCGCATCAAGCTGGTCACCGACACGCTGGCCGAGGCCTTTGTCTCCAAGACCGCGACCATCGCCCCGGCCCGCATCGAGGCCATGGCGCAGCGGCTGGCCCATCTGGAGCAGTACATCAATGAAGACGGCATGCTCGACGAGGACATGCCGCTGTCGCCCGAGAACATCGAGATGATCCTGGGCGTGGACACGGCCGGCCTCAACGTCATCCCGAGCACGAACACGGCCGTGGAGCCGGTGATGCTGGAATGGGCGGCCTCTCTGGAGACGGGCCGCTGGTTCACCCTGGACCACAACGGCGCGCGCATCCAGGTGCAATACACCTGGCGCAGCCGCCGCAAGCAACTGCACCTGTTCGCCGCGCTCGATGGCACCTGCCACCTGCTGCAGCTGCGGCGCATGGCCTCCTACCTGCAGTCCGGCCTGCTGGCCGTGCATGACGAGGAGGCGCTCACCGTGCGCGCGACGCGGGATGCGCTGCAGAAGATTCAGGCGAACCCTGAAAGGCTAAGCTCCCCCTGAGGCGCTACGCGCCTTCCCCCCGGGGCACGGCGCCTCTCTACCCGCTTCGCGGGGGAGGGGGATGCCATCGGCTAGGCGCCCCCACCGCGAGGCGGCTCTTGCTCGGCATATCCCGCTTGGGGACGCGCCAGTTTTTGAGATCAGGCCTGGGCCAGGCGCTGGAACAGGCCGCCGGGCAGGCGTTCCACGCGGCCTTCCAGTTCCAGCTCCAGCAGGTGGGCCTGCAGGGCTGCGGCGTCCATGCCTGTGCGGTCCATGAGCTCGTCCAGCGACAGCGGGTCGTGGGCCAGGGCGCGCAGGGTGGCGTCGCTCTCAGGGTCCTGGGCGGACTGGACAGCTGCCGCTGCCGATACAGGCTTGGGAAGCGGCAGGCGCGTGGCCGTGCCCTGCAGCTCATCGAGCACGTCCTGCGCCGTTTCCACGAGCTTGGCGCCCTGGCGCAACAGCGCATGGCAGCCGCGCGACTGGGGCGCGTGGATGGAGCCAGGAATGGCAAAGACTTCGCGGCCCTGTTCGCTGGCCAGCCTGGCCGTGATCAGCGAGCCCGACTGCAGGGCCGCCTCAACCACCAACGTGCCCTGGGACAGGCCCGCGATGATGCGATTGCGCTGTGGAAAGTGCGCGGCCATGGGGCCGGTGCCCAGCGGATATTCGCTGACGATCAGCCCGTGGCTGGCCACCTCGCGGGCCAGGGCGGCATGGCGCCGCGGGTAGACCTGGTCCAGGCCCGTGCCGACGACGGCAATGGTGACGGGAGCACCCAGCCCGCCCAGGCGTGGCGCCGCGCGCAGCGCGCCTTCATGGGCCGCGCCATCCACGCCCTGCGCCAGTCCGGAGACGATGCACAGGCCGGCCTCGGCCAGCGCCTGCGCCATGGCACGCGCGTTGGCCGCGCCCTGGACCGTCGGCCCGCGGCTGCCCACCATGGCCAGGGATTGGGGATAGGGGAACCAGGGCCCCGGCCCTGCCATGCAGCGCTCGCTGCCCTGCACATGCAGCAGCAGTGGCGGATCTTCCGTCTGCAGCAGCGCCTGCGGATATTGGGGGTGGCCCAGCACGAGCACGGCGTGCAATTGACCGGAAGCGGGCTTGTCCAGCCATTGCGCCGTGGCCGCTACAAGCTGGTCCAGGCGCTGGGGCACGGTCTGCAGGGCATGGGCCTGAGCGGCGGTAACCAGTCCGTGCCAAGCGGACGGCGGGCCGCTCCAGATGTCCTGCGCACCACCGCAGGCCGCCAACAGACGCCGGGCCGTGGTGCGGCCCACGCCGGGCGTCAGCAGCAGCCGGAGCCAGGCAGAGAGTTCGTCAGGAGCCAACCGGTCCGTGGACTGCAGGGCGGCCGCCATGGCGCTGCCGGCAGGCCGTGGTGGCTCAAGGAGCCGGCGAGGTCAGGCTGTCGCCGACCTCGACACCGCGCCGCGCCTCCAGGATCAGCGCGTAGGAGACGCGATCGAAGGTCCGGAACACCATGGCATGGCCGTTGTGTTCGTCGGGCAGTTGCACCTCTTCCTTTTTCTCGCCCGTCTTGTCCACGATGCGTGCGCCGCGGCGTATCAGCTCCAGCACCGTGCCCACGTCCATGCCGTCCTGCGTGCCCTTGTTGATGGCAATGACCTGGTTGTTGGCCGCCCAGCGCACGGCCTGATCACCGTACAGGGAAACCACATGGGCCTTCACTGCCTGTTGCGGCGCGTGGGGCGCGTAGTTCATGTAGGTGCGCTCGGGCGCGGGCAGCAGGCGGTCGCCGGCGCGCATTTCGGTCTTGGAACGCGACAGGTCCACCGTGGCGGGAGAGTTCTGCTGGTGCTTTTCGCCCTTGCTGTCGACGATCTCCAGCGTGGTCTCGCCCTCGATGAGATCGGCCAGGCCCAGGTACTTGGCCTCATAGCCCAGCACCTCGCCGGAGATGGGATCCTTGAGCGCCACGGCATCGCGGAAGACGCGGTACTGGCGCGGCAGGCCGTCGCCCTTGCGCAGCGGCGCCTCGGCGGTGCCGCGTGCATAGGCGCGGTCGCCGCTGGCCATGAGCACGCGCTCGTCCGTGGTGGCGATCAGGCGTGGCGCGCGCAGCAGCGTTTCGGCATCGACGACCAGGGGCTCGGCCAGGAAGGGCTCGATCAGATGGGGCTGCAGCGTGGGCAGGGCCGCCTGGGCCAGGGATTCGCTGCGCGTGCTCGGAGTGATGCGGACCACGCCGGGCTCGCCGCCATCGCCCATGGGGCGGGCCGTGCTCAGGCGGGCGTAGCCGTCACGCTTGTCCAGGTACAGCACCTGGCCCGGATAGATGAGATGGGGGTTGGCGATGGCCTGCATGTTCATGCCCCACAGCTCGGGCCAGCGCCAGGGACGGCGCAGGAACATGCCGGAGATGCCCCACAGCGTGTCGCCGCGCTTGACGGTGTAGCTGTCGGGCGCATCGGGCGCCAGCTCACCCACGGGAACGCCCTGCTGCGCCACCTGCTGGGCTGCCGAGCGCTGCGATGGCGTCACCGGATACTGCTGCGCGTGGGCCGCCGCACACGCGGCGATCAGGGCCGAGGCAACAGTCCAGGTACGAGCTGTGGCGAATGCAGTCATGGAATTCCTCTTCTTGTGTCTGACACAGCGTCCCTCCTAGGCACTGCGGCACGGCCGATCTTGTCATGAACGGCCATACAGGTCTTACAAATCAGCAAAGATTCTGCGTGCAAGGCCATGAGAGGGCAACGCTTATTGCGTCGTCCCGCTGCGCCCAGGCAGAAAAGTGGCGAAAATAACGACATTCACCGACCACGCCATGTCCATTCTGCCCATTCTTTGCTATCCCGACCCCCGCCTGCACACCGTCGCCAAGCCGGTCGCCAAGGTCGATGACCGCATTCGCCAACTGGTCCAGGACATGTACGCCACCATGTATGACGCCCAGGGCGTGGGACTGGCCGCCACCCAGGTGAATGTGCATGAACGCGTGGTCGTGGTCGATGTCTCCGAAGGCCGCGACGAGCCCTTTGCGCTGATCAACCCCGAGCTGCTCTGGGCCAGCGACGAGAAGCAATTGGGCGAGGAAGGCTGTCTGTCCGTGCCCGGCATCTACGACGGTGTCGAGCGCTCCACGGCCATCAAGGTCAAGGCGCTGGACGAGGCCGGCAACGAACGCATCATCGAGGCCGAAGGCTTCAAGGCCATCTGCATCCAGCACGAGATGGACCACCTGATGGGCAAGGTCTTCGTCGAATACCTGTCGCCGCTCAAGCGCAACCGCATCAAGACCAAGCTGCTCAAGCAGCAGAAACAGGCAGAACGCGCATGACCCGCCTGCCAGCGCCTCGCTTCATGCCGCGCTGGAAGATGGACGGCGCGGGCCTCGTTGCCTGGGCGCTGCTGGCCCTGTCCCTGCTGCTGGTCGGCTGCACCGTACCCGAGTGGCAAAAGCCCGGCACGCCACGGGCCGACATCGAGCGCTCCATGGGCCGCCCGACCCTGAGCCTGCCGCTGGACGGCGGCGGCACGCGCCTGGTCTACAGCTGGCAGCCTGCAGGCCAGCAGGTCTACCACATGGATTTCGACGCCAGCCAGCGCCTGGTGCGCGTGGAGCAGGCGCTCACCATCGAACGCTTCCACGCCCTGCGCAATGGCGAGGACACCCGGGAAAGCGTACGCCAGCTCTTCGGCCCGCCTGCGCTGATCGAGAGGGTCTACAGTTTCAACGGCGACATCTGGACCTACCGTATCCTGGAAAATGGCATTCGCCGCCAGGCCCATGTGCATATCGACCCCGCCGGCGTGGTGCGCCGCGTGATGTTCACCGACGAAGTGTTCAATGACGACGATCGGCGTTGAGCCTGCACACCGTCCCCACCGTCCCTACTGGATTGCATGAGAGTCATTTTTGCCGGCACGCCCGAGTTCGCGCGCGTTGCCCTTGAACGCCTGCTCGCCGCGGGCTTCACCGTCCCCCTGGTGCTGACCCAGCCCGACCGTCCTGCCGGGCGCGGCATGAAGCTGCAGGCCTCGCCCGTCAAGCAGTGCGCGCTGGAGCATGGCATTGCCGTGGCCCAGCCGCGCAGCCTGCGCCTGGACGGCAAATACCCCGAAGAGGCCGCCGCCGCCCGCGCCGCCATCGAAGCGGCCCAGGCCGATGTCATGGTCGTGGCCGCCTACGGGCTGATCCTGCCGCAGTGGGTGCTCGATACGCCCCCGCGCGGCTGCCTGAACATCCACGCCAGCCTGCTGCCGCGCTGGCGCGGCGCCGCCCCCATCCACCGCGCCATCGAGGCCGGCGATGCCGAGACCGGCGTCACCATCATGCAGATGGACGCGGGCCTGGACACGGGCGACATGTGCCTGGTCGAGCGCCTGCCCATCACCGCCGACGACACCACGGCCAGCCTGCACGACAAGCTGGCCGACCTGGGCGGGCGCCTCATCGTCGAGGCGCTGGAGATGAGCGCCTGCGGCGGCCTGCCGCGCACGCCCCAGCCTGCCGAGGGCGTGAACTACGCGCACAAGATCGAAAAGGCCGAAAGCCAGATCGACTGGCGCCAGGATGCCGAGGCCATTGCCCGGCGCCTGCGCGCCTTCAATCCCTTCCCGGGCGGCGCCACGCAGTACGGCGATGAATCCATCAAGGTCTGGGAGGCTCACGCCGACCCCGCCGCCGCCGCGGCGGCGGCAGTGCCCGGCACCGTGCTGTCCGCAGGCGCCGACGGCGTGCGCGTGGCCTGCGGCCAGGGCGTGCTGTGCATGACGCTGCTGCAGCGCGCGGGCGGCAAGCGGCTGGCGGCAGGCGATTTCCTGCGCGGCTTCGATCTGCCTGAAGGAGCCATCCTGGACGGTGCTGCCAGCGGCGGCACGCCATGAACCTGCAGCCCCTGGTGGAACGCGCACGCGGCATTGCGCGCGATCCCGCCTTCATGACCGGCGTGCGCGACATGTCGGGCACGGCGCTGGGCATCGGTGCCTGGGGCCTGGTCACGGGCGTGGCCATGATCAAGAGCGGCATGTCCCTGCCCCTGGCGCTGTTCATGGGCCTGCTGGTCTATGCCGGCAGTGCCCAGCTGGCCGTGCTGCCGCTGATGGCCGTGGGCGCGCCCATGTGGGTGGTCTGGTTCACGGCCATCTGCGTGAACCTGCGCTTCGTCATCCTCAGCAGCATGTGGCGCAGCTACTTTGCCCACCTGCGCCTGCGCCACCGCCTGGCCATCGCCTATTTCAGCGGCGACGTGATCTTCGTGGGCTTCATGAAACGCTACCCCGATGCCCGGCCCCAGCCCGAGCAGCTGCCCTATTTCTGGGGTGCCGCATCGACCAACTGGCTGGCCTGGCAGATCCCGTCCACGCTGGGCATCCTGCTGGCCGACCAGGTGCCCCTGTCCTGGGGCCTGGGCTTTGCGGGCGTGCTGGCCCTGATGGGCGTGCTGCTGTCCATGCTCAACGACCGTGCCACCTGGGTGGCAGGCGTGGTTGCGGCCAGCGCGGCCGTGGCGGCCTTTGCGCTGCCGCTCAAGCTCAATATCCTCGTGGCCATCGCTGCAGCCGTGGCCGCAGGCCTGCTGGCGGAAACGCTGCAGCAGCGCTTGCGCGCACTGCAGGCGCCTGAAAAAGAGGAGCCAGGCCCGGTGATTCTCCCGCCCGATACAGCCCATGGCGAGCGCCATGCCCGGCTGCCGCTGGACGAAGACGCCCGGCCCGTGCAAACCAAGGAAAAGGAAACGCTCTGATGGATCTGTCCTGGCTGTGGCCCTGGCTGGCCTGCGTGGGCCTGGCGGCCATCACGCTGTTCACACGCGCCTTCTTCCTGATTCCCGAGCGCGAGGTGCCCTTGCCGCAATGGCTCAAGCGCGGCCTCAAGTACGCGCCGCTGGCGGCCCTGGCGGCCGTGATTGCGCCCGAGATCGTGATGACCAACGGCCGGCTGATCTCCACCGTGGTCGATGCGCGCCTGCCGGCCCTGGCTTGCGCGGTCATGTATTTTTTTTACAAGCGCAGCATCATGGGAACGATCGCGCTTGGCATGGCGGTCTATCTGCCACTGCATATCGGCCTGGGCTGGTAGGCGCAGCGCGGCCGAGAGCGACCGAGAGCGCCCGGCTGCCCGGCTGAAACCGGATTACAGGCGCTCCCGATGCCCCGGATCGCCGGTGCGCCCGCCCGCTGCCAGGGCGGGCACGCCGCCTACAATGGCCGCGCTTTACCCCTTTTTCGTTTCAATTCCATGGCGATCGCCACCGATCGCAACGCCGCCGTCATGAACATTCTCCGTTTCTCCGATCTGTGCGCCCAGGGCAAGGCCCAGGGCCAGCGCGTCTTCATCCGCGCCGACCTCAACGTGCCCCTGAACGATGCTGGCGAGATCACCGAGGACACGCGCGTGCGCGCCTCCGTGCCCGCCATCGAGATGGCGCTGAAGGCCGGCGCCGCCGTGATGGTGACCAGCCACCTGGGCCGCCCCACCGAAGGCGAGTTCAAGCCCGCCGATTCGCTGGCGCCCGTCGCCCGCCGCCTGGGCGAGCTGCTGGGCCGCGAAGTGCCCCTGGTCGCCGACTGGGTGGACGGCGTGCAGGTGGCGCCCGGCCAGGTCGTGCTGCTGGAGAACTGCCGCGTGAACGTGGGCGAGAAGAAGAACAAGGAAGAACTGGCCCGCAAGCTGGCCGCGCTGTGCGACATCTTCGTGCACGACGCCTTCGGCACTGCCCACCGTGCCGAGGGAACCACCTACGGCATCGCCCAGTTCGCGCCCATTGCCTGCGCGGGACCGCTGCTGTCGGCCGAGATCGACGCCATCACCAAGGCCCTGGCCAACCCGCGCCGCCCGCTGGCCGCCATCGTGGCAGGCTCCAAGGTCTCGACCAAGCTGACCATCCTGCAGTCGCTGGCCAAGAACGTGGACCAGCTCATCGTGGGCGGCGGCATTGCCAACACCTTCATGCTGGCGGCGGGCCTGAAGATCGGCAAGAGCCTGGCCGAGGCCGACCTGGTCGGCGAGGCCCGCGCCGTGATCGACGCCATGGCCGCACGCGGCGCCGAGGTGCCGATTCCCACCGACGTGGTGGTCTCCAAGACCTTCGCGGCCGACGCGCCCGCCACCGTCAAGAAGGCCACCGAAGTGGCTGACGACGACATGATCCTGGACATCGGCCCCGAGACCGCCGCCCGCCTGGCCGAGCAACTGCGCAAGGCCGGCACCATCGTCTGGAACGGCCCCATGGGCGTGTTCGAGTTCGACCAGTTCGCCAACGGCACCAAGGTCGTGGCCCAGGCGATTGCCGAGTCCGACGCCTTCAGCATCGCCGGTGGCGGCGATACCCTGGCCGCCATCGCCAAGTACGGCATCGAGGACCAGGTCGGCTACATCTCCACGGGCGGCGGCGCCTTCCTGGAAGTGCTGGAAGGCAAGACCCTGCCTGCCTTCGAGATCCTGCAAAAGCGCGCCAACGGCTGAGCACGGCAACATCCGGATACGGGGCACTTTCTTGTCAGTGCCTCGCGGCGAAGCCACAATCGACACTTTGCGCAGCTGCAGCAATCCGCCGCAGCGCGCCCCCGCACCGAGGAGAAATCCATGCGATCGTTCAAATCCGCCGGCGGCCTGGCCCTGGCGGGCCTCTGCCTGGCCCTGGCGGGCTGCGTCAATGCACCGATGACCAGCTACTTCGAAGCCACGGCCCAGCCCAAGATCGGCGCTGCCGGCCACTGGGACTCCGTGGCCAACGATGTCGTCGCCAAGACGCTGGAGACACTGCAAAAGACCGGCATCGAGCGCACCACGCCGGTCCACGTGGCCCTGCCGGCCGAGCCCAGCCCGTTCGACAAGGGCTTTCGTGAGCTGATCATCACCAAGCTCGTGCAAAGCGGCGTGACCGTCATGCTGCAACCGGCCCAGGCCCAGCTGCAGGTGAGCTACGGCGCCCAGGTCGTGCGCCACGGCAAGCGCCTGCCCAACCCCGAACTCGTGCTGACGACGACGGTGGTGCGCAACAACCAGTACCTGGCGCGCAAGACCGACGTCTACTACCTCGAAAAGAGCGACGCCGTGCTGTTCACGGCCGAGGATGAGCGCCCCGAATTCCCCACCAAGAACCTGAAGGTGGTGGGCCAATGACGCTGCGCACGCCCCTCCTGCCGGCCGCGCTGGCTGCGGCGGCCCTGCTGTCCGCCTGCGCCGTGCCCGCCCCCGCGCCTTCGCCCGAGTTCTCGGCCGCACGCCGTGGCGAGCCCACCTACCAGTCGGCCGCAGCCAACCCCTTCATCGCCAGCAGCCGCGCTGCCGTGGACGAGCTGGTCAAGGGCCTGAACACCGAGGAACTGGGCGAGGCGCCCGTGCTCGTGGCCACCGTGGTCAACGTCAACGACCTGACGCGCTCTGCCCCCCTGGGCCGCACGCTCAGCGAGCTATACGCCTCCCAGCTGTCCGCCAAGGGCTACAACGTCAAGGAGCTGAAGCTGCGCGGCGATGTGTACGTCAAGGAAGGCACGGGCGAGCTGCTGCTGTCGCGCGAGATCAAGGACATCGCCCGCAACCACAATGCGGCCCTGGTCCTGGTGGGCACGTACTCGGCGGCTGCCAAGTACACCTATGTGAGCCTGAAGCTGGTTCGCACCGAC
This sequence comes from Delftia sp. 11MD, assembly GCF_050907895.1. NCBI lineage: Bacteria > Pseudomonadati > Pseudomonadota > Betaproteobacteria > Burkholderiales > Comamonadaceae > Delftia > Delftia sp. 11MD. The sequence goes on from NZ_CP194333.1 coordinate 6,421,634, forward strand.
GACAGCCGCATCGTGCGCAGCCACGACTACGCGCTGCCCAACAACATCGACATCCAGCGCCTGCTGGGCGCCCCGGCCACGGCGCAACGCTGAGGCCCTGCAGCCTGACTGCGCCCGTGTGGGCAGTCAGGCTGCGTCTTCTTCTCCCGACCTTCCCCTGCTTGCCCTCAGCGGCCGCGCGCCGGCCACAGCACCGAGGCGATGGCCACCACCATCAGCGCCACGGCCGTCCAGTCCTGCCAGTGCAGCACCTCGCCCAGCCACCAGGCGCCGCTGAACACGCCCAGCACGGGGATCATCATCACGCTCAGCGTGGACGCCACGGGCGGCAGGCTGCGCGCCAGGAAGAACCAGACCGTCTGGCCAAAGCCCAGCACCAGCACGCCGTTGAAGACGATGGCGCCCGTGGCCTGGGCATCGGGCCAGTGCCACAGGTGGCGCTCGAAGACGAAGGCCAGCACCGTGAGCGTCAGCGCGGTCAGCGCCACCATCCACAGCGTCATCGTCAGCAGGGGCACGGGCACCTCGGCGCGGCGCAGCTTCTGCGTGCCGAAGGCCCAGCTCAGCGCGGCGGCCAGCATCAGGCCCACGCCGATGGGGCGGCTGCCCAGGGCGCCGACCTCGTGCCACAGCAGCAGGAGCACGCCCGCCAAGGCCGCCGCCACACCCGCCCAGGCACGCGGCGCCAGCCGGTCATGGAAGAACAGGCTGCCCAGCACGGCCGAGAAGATGGGCATGGTGTAGCCCAGGATGGCCGCCCGCCCGCTGGACAGCATGGGGATGGCAATGATGATCAGGCTGTTCCACAGCACCATGTTGAACAGCGTCAGCTGCGCCAGCCGGGGCCAACAGGCGCGCGGCACGGCCAGCGGCAGGCGGCGCCAGACCACGAAAGCCGCCAGGATGGGCAGCCCCACCCACATCGAGGCCATGCGGAAACTCAGCGGCGGGAAATGCTGCACGCCCAGCTTCATCACCGGCCAATTGATGCCCCAGATCAGGGTCAGCGCGATCAGCAAAAGGATTTGTCGGGCGGTGAAGGCAGGCATAGGCCGCCGATTGTGCCCATGGGCCGCCAAACCCGCTGGATGCCCGGCGACAGGCCCCGGGAAGGGCCGATCGCTAAAATCGCGCCCCATGACCTTTCTCGACATGCTGCGCAATGCCACCGCCCAGAACCAATCCATGCTGTGCGTGGGCCTGGACCCCGAACCCAGCCGCTTTCCTGCGGCCATGCGCGGCGATGCAAGCAAAATCTACGAATTCTGCGCCGCCATCGTCGAGGCCACGGCCGATCTGGTGAACTCCTTCAAGCCCCAGATCGCCTACTTCGCGGCCCACCGCGCCGAAGACCAGCTGGAAAAGCTCATGGCCCACATGCGCGCCGTCGCGCCCCATGTGCCCATCATCCTGGACGCCAAGCGCGGCGACATCGGCTCCACCGCCGAGCAGTACGCCAAGGAAGCCTTCGAGCGCTATGGCGCCGACGCCGTGACCCTGTCGCCCTTCATGGGCTTCGACTCCATCACGCCCTACCTGCAGTACGAGGGCAAGGGCGCCTTCCTGCTGTGCCGCACCTCCAACCCCGGCGGCGACGACCTGCAGGCGCAGCGCCTGGCCGACCTGCCGGGCCAGCCCCACCTGTTCGAGCATGTGGCGCGCCTGGCGCAAGGCCCCTGGAACACCAACGGCCAGCTCGGCCTGGTGGTGGGCGCCACGCGCCCGCAGGAGATCGAGCGCGTGCGTGAATTCGCGCCCTCGCTGCCGCTGCTGATTCCCGGCGTGGGTGCCCAGGGGGGCGATGCCGTGGCCACGGTCAAGGCGGCGCGCATCGGCGGCGGCCCCATCATCATCAATTCCTCGCGTGCGGTGCTCTATGCATCGCAGGGCGACGACTTCGCTGCCGCCGCGCGCACCGCCGCCCAGGCCACGCGCCAGACGCTGCAAGACGCAGCCGCTGCCTGAGACGGCAGGGAAGCCCGGCCATGCAAGGCAAATGGCTGGAAGACTTCCTGCTGCTGGCCCAGGAGCGCAGCTTCACGCGCGCGGCCGAGCTGCGCCATGTCACCCATCCGGCCTTCGGGCGGCGCATCCGCGCGCTGGAGGCCTGGGCCGGCACACCCCTGGTCGAGCCCGGCGGCGGCCCCGTGCGGCTGACGCCGGCCGGTGAAGCCTTCCGCGATACGGCCGAGCAACTGGTGCGCACACTGGCCCAGTCGCACGATGAACTGCAGGCCGTGGCCGGGCGCCAGGCCCGCGTGATCACCCTGGCCACGGGGCGCACGCTGGCGCGCACCATCGTGGCCGACTGGCTGACGCGCCACGGCAGCGTGCTGCAGACGGCCGAGCTGCGCGTGGTCACGCGCACGCTGGACGAGACCGTGGCCATGCTGCAGCGCGGCGAAGTCAGCTTCACGCTGGTCTACCACCACGCCGCCATTGGCGTGCGCCTGGACGGCCGCCAGTTCAGCTACCTGACGGTGATGCAGGACAGGCTGGTGCCCGTGGCCCGCGCCGATGCCCGGGGCCGCCCGCTGTACGAGCTGTCGGCCAGCCACCAGTCCGTCGCTCCCGTGCCCTACCTCGCCTTCTCACACAGCATGGCCCTGGGCCGGCTGGTGGAAGACCACCTGGCCCGGCATCCGCTGGCGCCGCGCCTGCGCCGCTGCGTGGACTGCGACTCGGCCGACGCCCACTACGAATACGTGCTGCGCGGCCTGGGCCTGGCCTGGATGCCGTGGTCCATGGTGCGCGGCGACTGCCAGGCCGGCCGCCTGGCCGTGGCCGGCGACCCGGGCCTGGAAGTGCACTTCGACGTGCGCCTGTACCGTCCCAAGCGCCACCTGGGCCCCGCGGCCGAGCAGTTCTGGAGCGACATCACGGGCGCCTGACGGGTGCATGCATGCGCCCTCCTGGTGCAAACCCGCACCGCGCTGTGGAACAAGCGGGTTTTGGTGCTGCAATGGCTCCGCCTCGTGCCGAATCAGCACCAAATGCCTTGGTAGTCCTTCGCACAATCAATCTCATACATTTCAGGAATAACCCCATGCCCAGCAACTCCCTCCTGCGCCGCACCGCCCTGGCCTGCGGCCTGCTGATCGCCGCCACCGGCAGCGCCTTGGCCGACGACGCCGCCAGCTACCCCAACCGCGCCATCACCATGATCGTGGGCTACCCCGCCGGCGGCAGCACCGACCTGGTGGGCCGCTTCGTGGCCGATGGCCTGGCCTCGCGCCTGGGCCAGCCCGTGGTGGTGGAGAACCTGGGCGGCGCCGGCGGCGCCATCGGCGCGCAAAAGGCCGTCAAGGCCACGCCCGACGGCTACACGCTGTTCGTGGGTGCCAACAACGAGCTGGCCATCGCCCGGCTGATCAACAAGAGCATCAAGTACTCCATCGGCGACTTCACGCCCATCGGCATGATCGGCTCCCAGCCCATGGTGCTGGTGGCCTCGCAGAAGGCCGGCGTGAAGACAGCCGCAGAATTCAGCGCCCTGGTGGCCAAGAACCCGGGCAAGTTCAGCTACGGCAGCTCGGGCGTGGGCACGGCACTTCACCTGGCCGGCGAGATGGTCAAGGAGCAGGGCAAGCTGCACATGACCCACATCCCCTACCGTGGCGTGGCGCCCCTGACCACGGACCTGGTGGGCAACAACATCGAGTTCGGCATGTTCGTGCTGTCCTCGGGACTGCCCCAGATCCGCGCGGGCAAGGTCATCGCCCTGGGCACGACGGAGGCCAAGCGCTCGGCCATCACGCCCGACATCCCGGCCCTGTCCGAGCTGCCCCAGTACAAGAACGTGGACATCAACGTCTGGTTCGCGCTGATGGCGCCCAAGGGCCTGCCCGCACCCGTGGCCGCCAAGGTCAAGAAGGCGCTGGACGAGACCATGGCCTCGCCCGAGTTCCGCAAGAAGATGGAAGAGTCGGGCTCGGTCGTGGCCGATCCCAAGACCGATGCCGGTAAGTACATCAACGCCGAGATCGCCAAGTACACCAAGATCGTCCAATTTGCCCACATCGAGAACTGAGCCAGCCATGGACGCTTTGCGATTTGACCTTCCCCTGCCCGACCTGAGCGCCTGGCGCGCAGGCAATACCGGTACCGAGGGCGTGTGGCAATTCGACTCGGGACGCCCGGGCCGCCACGTGATGATTTCCGCGCTGGTGCACGGCAACGAGATCTGCGGCGCCTGGGCCGTGTCCGGGCTGCTTCAGGCCCTGCACAACGGCCTGGCGCTGGACAACGGCCGCCTGACCCTGGTGCTGGCCAACCTCGATGCCTTCGACCGCTTCGACGCGGCCAGCCACGATGCCTCGCGCTTCGTGGACGAGGACATGAACCGCCAGTGGATAGACGCACGCATCGACGAGGGCAGCACCCGCGAACGCCGCCGCGCCGCCGCGCTGCGCCCCTTCGTGCAGCAGGCCGACTGGCTGCTGGACCTGCATTCCATGCACGAGCCCTCGGCCCCGCTGCTGCTGACCGGCATGCAGCCGCGCAACCGCGATCTGGCACGCCAGATGGGTGCGCCGGCGAACATCGTCGTGGATGCCGGCCACAAGGACGGCACGCGGCTGCGCGACTACGGGCGCTTCGGCCTGCCCGACGCCGAGGCCGGCGACTCGCGCTCGCTGCTGATCGAATGCGGCTTCCATGGCGATCTGGCCAGCCGCGACGTGGCGCACGACCAATGCCTGCGTTTCCTCGAAGTGGCCGCCATCTTCGACAACGGCGCGCTGCACGCCGCCCTGCCCGACTGGAAGCAGGCCGACGCACCGGCCCAGTGGGCGCTGGAAGTCACGGCGCCCGTGGTGGCCAAGAGCAGCGGCTTTCGCTTCACGGCGCCGTTCACGGGACTGGAGCGCTTCGAGAAGGCCGGCACGGTGATCGGCGACAACGATGGCGAGCCGGTGATCACGCCCTATGGCGACTGCGTGCTGGTCATGCCCTCGGTGCGCCAGGCGCGCGCGGGCGTGACCGTGGTGCGCTTTGCGCGGCGCTCGCCGCTCTGAGCGGCACGCTTCAACCGAACCTCAGCCGCGCTGGCAGCGCGCAGGCGACAGCCGTTCAGGCTGCACGCCCTGCGCGGCCAGGCGTGCATCCAGCGGCTCGCCGCACAGCAGGTTGCGCGCCAGCAGGCTGTAGCCGAAGGCGCTCTGTATGCCGTAGCCGCCCTGGGCGGCCACCCAGAAAAAGCCCGGCAGCGGCACGGGCGAAGCATCCCAGCCCACGGCCATCTCGCCGTCGGCCACAAAGCTGCGCAGCCCGGCCCAGGTGTGGGAGGGGCGGCGGATCTGCAGCGTGGTCACTTCCTCGATGCGCCAGATGCCCGTGGCCACGTCCAGTTCCTCGGGCGCCACGTCCTGCGGCGCCACGGGGTCGGCGTTGGCGGGCGAGCCCAGCAGTTGGCCTGCATCGGGCTTGAAGTAAAAGCCCTCGTCGGCGCTGATCACGGCGGGCCAGTGCGCGGCGTCCATGCCGTCGGGCACGGCAAAGGTGAAGGCACTGCGCCGCTTGGGCACCAGGCCGATGGGCGCTGCGCCCGCCAGTGCGCCCAGCGCATCGGCCCAGGCGCCGGCCGCGTTGACCACGCAGCGCGCGCGCACCTGGCTGCCGTCGGCCAGGTCCACGGTCCAGACACCTGCGGCATGCGCCAGCGCACGGACCTCGGCGCTGCAGCGCAGCTCGCCGCCGCACTGGCGCAGGCCGCGCAGGAATCCCTGGTGCAGGCCATGCACGTCGATGTCGCGCGCGCCGTCGTCCGCAAAGCCATCGACCAGCAGCGTGGTGTTCAGGCAGGGCACCAGGGCCTTGAGTTCATCGGGGCCCAGGCGCCGCGCCTGGGGCGAGTGCAGGAGCGCCTCGGCATGGGCGGCATCGAGCAGGTCCTTCTGCGCGGCCGTGCCCACATAGAGCACGCCGCGCGGCGCCAGGATGGGCGCCTGCACAAAGCCCTGCGGCGGCTGCTCGTAGAAGGCGCGGCTGGCGCGCGTCAGCGCCTGGACTTGCAGCGGGCCATAGTGCTCCTCATACAGCGCGGCCGAGCGGCCCGTGCTGTGGTAGCCGGGCTGGGATTCGCGCTCCAGCACCAGCACCGAGGCGCCGCCATCGCGCGCCAGCTGCCAGGCCACCGAGGCACCGGCCATGCCCGCGCCCACCACCACGAAATCAAGGATGCTGCTGTCCATGGCCGGCCTCACTGTGCTTTCCGGCGACCAGCCTTGGCCGCTGCAGGAGCCGACACCGACGCTGCCTCCAGATAGGGCCGCAGGTAGCGCCCCGTATGGCTGGCCGGGTTGGCCGCCACGTCCTCGGGCGTGCCCGTGGCCACCACCTGGCCGCCGCCCGAGCCGCCTTCGGGGCCCATGTCGATGATCCAGTCGGCCGTCTTGATCACGTCCAGGTTGTGTTCGATGACCACGATGGTGTTGCCCGCATCGCGCAGCTGCTGCAGCACCTTGAGCAGCAGGGCGATGTCGGCGAAGTGCAGGCCCGTCGTGGGCTCGTCCAGGATGTAGAGCGTGCGCCCCGTGTCGCGCTTGGACAGCTCCTGGGCCAGCTTGACGCGCTGCGCCTCGCCGCCCGACAGCGTGGTCGCGCTCTGGCCCAGCCGGATATAGGACAGGCCCACGTCCAGCAGGGTCTGCAGCTTGCGGGCGATGGTGGGCACGTCCTTGAAGAAGGCATGGGCGTCCTCCACCGTCATCTCCAGGATCTGGGAGATGTTGCGGCCCTTCCACTGCACCTCCAGCGTCTCGCGGTTGTAGCGCTGGCCGTTGCAGATGTCGCAGGGCACGTAGACATCGGGCAGGAAGTGCATCTCCACCTTGACCACGCCGTCGCCCTGGCAGGCCTCGCAGCGGCCGCCGGCCACGTTGAAGGAGAAGCGCCCGGGGCCGTAGCCGCGCTCCTTGGCGGTGTTGGTCTCGGCCATCAGGTCGCGGATGGGCGTGAACAGGCCCGTGTAGGTGGCCGGGTTGCTGCGCGGCGTGCGGCCTATGGGCGACTGGTCCACATTGATGACCTTGTCGAAATAGCCCATGCCGATGATGTCGTCGTGCGGCGCGGCCTCGCCGCCGGCACGGTGGATCTGGCGCGCGGCCTCGGTATAGAGCGTGTCGTTGACCAGGGTGCTCTTGCCCGAGCCCGAGACGCCGGTCACGCAGGTCAGCAGGCCCACGGGAAAGTCCGCCGTCACGCCCTTGAGGTTGTGGCCGCGTGCCCCCACCACGCGCAGGGCCTGCAGTTGCGGCGCAGCCGCGCCGGCCTCGGCCGGATGCTGGCCCGTGCGTGCGGGGAAGCCCTTGGCAGGAGACCGGACCTCGCCCTCGGCCGGCGCCTCGACCACGGGCTGCCAGGGCGTGCGCCGCGCAGGCACTTCGATGCGCTGGGTGCCCGCCAGGTAGCGGCCCGTGGGCGAATCGGGGTTGGCGCGCACCTCTTCGTAGCTGCCCTGGGCCATGACGCGGCCGCCATGCACGCCCGCGCCCGGCCCCAGGTCGATGATCTGGTCGGCCGCGCGCATCATGTCCTCGTCGTGCTCGACCACGATGACGCTGTTGCCGATGTCGCGCAGGTGCTGCAGCGTGCCGATGAGCTTGTCGTTGTCGCGCTGGTGCAATCCGATGCTGGGCTCGTCCAGCACATACATCACGCCCGTCAGGCCGCTGCCGATCTGGCTGGCCAGGCGGATGCGCTGGGCCTCGCCGCCGGACAGCGTGTCGGCCCCGCGCTCCAGGCTCAGGTAGCTCAGGCCCACGTCGTTGAGGAACAGCAGGCGCGAGGCGATCTCGCGCACCACCTTGCCCGCGATCTCCGCCTTGGCGCCCGACAGCTGCAGGGACGCGCACCAGGCATGGGCCTCGGCCAGCGTGGCGTGGCCCACCTCGTAGATGGCGCGGGCCTGCTCGCCCTCGCCGATGCGCACGAAGCGCGCCTCGCGGCGCAGCCGCGTGCCGCCGCAGTCGGGGCAGACGGCGACGCTGCGCAGCCGCGCCAGGTCGTCGCGCACCACGCTGGACTCGGTCTCGCGCCAGCGCCGCGTGATGTTGGGGATGATGCCCTCGAAGGGATGGCTCTTGACCAGGGTCTCGCCCTTGCGCGCGCCGCTGTCGAAGACATAGGTGAAGGGCATTTCCTCCTCGCCCGAGCCCCACAGCATCACGTTGCGCACCTTCTCGGGCAGCTCCTCGAAGGGCAGCTCCACATCGGCGCCATAGTGGCGCGCCACGCTCTCCAGCATGGAGAAGTAGTAGCCGTTGCGCCGGTCCCAGCCCTTGACGGCGCCGCTGGCCAGGCTCAGCGTGGGAAAGGCCACCACACGCTCGGGATCGAAGGACTCCGTGCAGCCCAGGCCGTCGCAGCCCGGGCAGGCGCCCATGGGCGAGTTGAACGAGAACAGGCGCGGCTCCAGCTCGGGCAGCGAATAGCTGCACAGCGGGCAGGCGAACTTGGCGCTGAAGAGGTGCTCCTTGCCGCTGTCCATCTCCAGGGCGATCACGCGGCCGCCGGCGTCGGCGCCGCCCGCGCGCAGGGCGGCCTCGAAGCTCTCGGCCAGGCGCTGCTGGGCGTCGGCGCGCACCTTGAGGCGGTCGATCACCACGTCGATGTCGTGGCGCTCGTTCTTCTCCAGCGCGGGCAGGGAATGGGACTCGTGGATCTTGCCGTCGATGCGAAAGCGCACATAGCCCTGGGCCTGCATCTGCGCGAACAGCTCGGCGAACTCGCCCTTCTTGTTGCGCGCCAGCGGCCCCAGCACCATGAGGCGCGTGTCCTCGGGCAGGGCCAGGGCCGCATCCACCATCTGGCTGATGGTCTGGGACTGCAGCGGCAGGTTGTGGTCGGGGCAGTAGGGCGTGCCGGCGCGTGCGAACAGCAGGCGCAGGTAGTCGTTGATCTCGGTCACCGTGCCCACGGTGGAGCGCGGGTTGTGGCTGGTGGCCTTCTGCTCGATGCTGATGGCGGGCGACAGGCCCTCGATCAGGTCCACATCGGGCTTGTCCAGCCGCCCCAGGAACTGGCGCGCATAGGCCGACAGGCTCTCCACATAGCGGCGCTGGCCCTCGGCGTACAGGGTGTCGAAGGCCAGGCTGGACTTGCCCGAGCCCGACAGCCCGGTGATCACCACCAGCCGGTTGCGCGGAATGTCCAGGTCGATGTTCTTGAGGTTGTGCGTGCGCGCACCGCGGATGGCGATGCGTGACTGCGCCAGCGCCTGGCCGAGGTAGCGGCCGTCGGGCTGGGAGCGGGAGTCGGCGGCCCGGTCCAGGCCGCCGTCTTCGAAAATCGTGTGGGAACCAGGCATCGGGAAAACCCCTGCGAAGGCGAACCCGCCATGATAGGTCAGAACCCGTGCCACCGCATGGCGGCTCGGTCTGCGGGGCGGCAGGGCCTTCTGCGGCGCCCCTTCACAAAACTGTCTTGCACTGCCTTGCATAACCCAGCCACCCCGCAGCGCCGGCCTATGGGCGAGAATGGCGGATTGCTTGCCCCCACAACAGTGCACCCCGTGCTCGATTCCCCCACACCCGTCCACGGCGCCCAGGCGCCAGCCCCCTCCTCGGCCGCATCGGGCCGCATGACCTCGCAGGAACGCCGATCCAGCGCCAGCCTGGCGCTGATCTTTGCGCTGCGCATGCTGGGCCTGTTCCTGGTGCTGCCGGTGTTCGCGCTGGAGGCGCGCAAATACCCGGGCGGGGATGATCCGGCCATGATCGGCCTGGCCATGGGCCTGTACGGGCTCACCCAGGCCGTGTTCCAGCTGCCCCTGGGCCTGGCTTCGGACCGGTTCGGGCGCAAGCGCGTCATCGTCGCCGGGCTGCTGGTCTTTGCCGCGGGCAGCCTGCTGGCGGCCACGGCCGACTCGCTGCTGGGCCTGATGTGGGGCCGGGGCCTGCAGGGCGCGGGCGCCGTCTCGGCCGCCGTGACCGCGCTGCTGGCCGACCTCACGCGCGACAGCGTGCGCACCAAGGCCATGGCCATGGTGGGCGGCAGCATCGGCCTCATGTTTGCGCTGGCCCTGGTGCTCAGCCCCCTGCTGGCGGCCTGGGGCGGGCTGCCCGGCATCTTCGGCCTGACCTGCGCCCTGGCGCTGGCGGGCATTGCCGTCGTGCTCTGGGTCGTCCCGCCCGAGCCCGCGCGCCACGCCGACCAGCCGCGCGGCCGCATGGCCGAGCTGTGGCGCCATGGCGACCTGGTGCGCCTGAACCTGGGCGTGTTCGTGCTGCACACCGTGCAGATGTCCATGTGGGTGGCCGTGCCCGCCATGCTGGTGCAGGCAGGCCTGGACAAGCAGGCGCACTGGCATGTCTACCTGCCGGCCGTGGTGCTGTCCTTCGCCGCCATGGGCGGCCTGTTCGCCATGGAGCGGCGCGGGCGCCTGCGCGCGGCCCTGCTGGGCGCCATCGCCCTGATCACCCTCGTGCAGATCGGCCTGGGCCTGCTGGCGGCCGGCGGCGCGCAGCCGCCGCTGTGGGCCATGGCCGTGCTGATGTTCGTGTTCTTCTGCGGCTTCAACGCGCTGGAGGCCACCCAGCCCAGCCTGGTCTCGCGCATGGCGCCGGCTCCGCTGCGCGGCGCGGCGCTGGGCGCCTACAACACGCTGCAATCGCTGGGCCTGTTCGTAGGCGGCGCGCTGGGCGGCGCCGTCGCCAAATGGGCCGGCATGCCGGGCCTGTTCACCCTGACGAGCGTCCTGGCCGTGCTGTGGCTGGTCGTCACCTGGCCGCTGCGCCCCGTAGGCCGCCACGGCTGAACGGTAGTTTTCCGACGGTTACAAACTGCTGCAGCCAGCCGCTGCACCGGCATATCCGTCCCCTGCCAACGGCGGACGGCTTGCGGCACAATGGCGCGTCTGGCCCGGGATCCATCCTTCTATGCCCGGGCCACTTCTCTCTGTAAAGGTATTTCACTCATGGCATCCGTCAACAAGGTCATCATCGTCGGCAACCTCGGGCGCGACCCCGAAATGCGCACCTTCCCGAGTGGCGACCAGGTGGCCAACGTGACCATCGCCACCACCGACCGCTGGCGCGACAAGAACACGGGCGAGAACAAGGAAGCCACCGAGTGGCACCGCGTGGTCTTCAACGGCCGCCTGGCCGAAATCGTGGGCCAGTACCTGCGCAAGGGCAGCCAGGTCTATGTCGAAGGCAGCCTGCGCACGCGCAAGTGGACCGACCAGGCCTCCGGCCAGGAACGCTACGCCACCGAAATCCGCGCCGACACCATGCAGATGCTGGGCAGCCGCCAAGGCGGCGGCGGTGGCCAGCAAGGCGGCGGCTATGGCGATGAAGGCTATGGCGACAGCGGCTACGACGCCCCTCCCCAGCAGCAACAGCGCCGCCCGGCCCCTGCCCCCATGGCAGCGCCCGCACCGCGCCAGGCCCCTGCCCAGCGCCCCGCCCCCGCACCCATGGCACCCCCGCCGCAGCGCGCAGCCTCGGGCTTTGACGACATGGATGACGACATTCCGTTTTGATTCGGACCATCAAGGTTCTTGAGCATCCAGACCCGCTTTCCCCGGAAAGCGGGTTTTGTTTTTCCAGGCGCCCGACGACAAATCCCATGCTCCTGCCGCGTGCCAGAACCCTGTTGTGGAGTCTTGTCCTGTGCCTGCCGCTGGCCGTGTTCGGCTGGCTGGCTGCAGCCCTCTGCCTGATCTCGCAGGAGGACTACACGCCCGAGCCCGGCAGCTTCACCTACTACATCGGCATCTCGTCCCTGGTGCGCCATGCGCCGCTGGTGGGCGCGCTGGGCAAGGCGGAGTACTTCGGCACCGTGGGCGACGGCAACAAGCCGCCACACGGCCTGGTGTCCTATGACGTGGAGTTCGCAAGCATTGGCCCCGCCACGCACGCCTTCGATGCCTACCTGCTCGGCAAAGGCTATTCCCGGAGTGCGGACGACGAAACGCCCGGCCCCTCCTACGGCATGGGGCGGCGCGTTCGCCATGCCAGGTACACGGCGGCTTCGGGCCAAGTCGTCTACGTGGAAGTGGTGCAGGCCTCGTCGGCCGAGCAAGGCCCTGTGCGCTACCGCGCCACCATGGCGCACTACGACTGATTGCGGCCAGGGGTCCATCCCGCGGCAGGCAGCACCCCCTCGTACAATCGCGCCCGTGATTTCAGTCCACCGGCACCGTCAACCCGGGGCTCGCCAAGCGCGCAGCCGCGATGCCGCGCGCCTTCACAGCTTCACGCTGGCCCGCATCGCGCGCGGCTCGCAGAGCCGGCGCTCGGGCTGCACCCGCCTGGCGCCGCCGTAGCACGGCCGAACCGTACAAGCCGCCAGGTTGTTTCGGGCATCGCCCGACGCCCGGCATGTTCATTCCCGTCTACAAAATCCTGCCCCGCCCTGCCACACCCAGCGCGGCGGGGCTGGCCATTTCCATGTCGAAACACCCGCATCCCTTTCGCGCCGAGTGGGCGCCCAGCATTCCGCGCGAGCTCATGGCCGGCGCCGTGGCCACCTTTGCGCTGATCCCCGAGGTCATCGCCTTTTCCTTCGTGGCTGGCGTCGATCCTGCCGTCGGGCTGTTCGCGTCTTTCATCATCAGCATCGTCATCGCCTTCACGGGCGCGCGCCCGGCCATGGTGTCGGCGGCCGCGGGCTCGGTCGCCCTGGTGGCAGCGCCGCTGGTGCATGCCCATGGCGTGCAGTATCTTTTTGCGGCCGGCATTCTTGCGGGGGCCGTGCAGATCCTGTTCGGCCTGCTGCGCCTGGGCGTGCTGATGCGCTATGTGTCGGGTTCGGTGCGCACGGGCTTCGTCAATGCGCTGGCCATCCTGATCTTCTCGGCCCAGATGCCGCACCTGATCGGCGCCAATGCCGCCACCTGGGCCATGGTGGGCGCCGGCCTGCTGATCATCTACGGCCTGCCCCGGCTGACCACGGCCGTGCCCTCGCCCCTGGTCTGCATCGTGGTGCTGACGGTGGCGGCGAATTGGCTGGACCTGCCCCTGAAGACGGTCGCCGACCTGGGCCTGCTGCCGGACGGCCTGCCCAGCTTCGGGCTGCCGCAGGTGCCGTGGTCGCTGGAGACGCTGCGCCTGATCGCCCTGCCCGCGCTGGCGATCGCCATGGTGGGATTGCTGGAGTCCATGATGACGGCCAGCGTGGTCGATGAACTCACGGACACGCCCAGCTCCAAGAACCGCGAGTGCAGCGGCATCGGCGTGGCCAACATCGCGGCCAGCCTGTTCGGCGGCATTGCCGGCTGCGCCATGATCGGCCAGACCGTGGGCAATGTGCGCTACGGCGGCCGCGGCCGGCTGTCCACGCTGTTCGCGGGCGCCTTCCTGCTCATCCTGATGGTGCTGCTCAAGCCCTGGGTGTCCCAGGTGCCGGTGGCGGCGCTGGTGGCCATCATGGTGATGGTGTCGGCCTCCACGCTGGACTGGGGATCGGCCCGCGCCCTGCTCAGGCATCCCAAGCTGTCCAGCGCCGTGATGCTGGCCACCGTGGTGGTCACCGTGGCCACGGACAACCTGGCCGCCGGCGTGGGCGTCGGCGTGCTGCTCAGCGGGGTGTTCTTCACCTTCAAGGTCTCAAGGCTGCTGTCCGTCGAGAAGACGCAGGACGGCGCAGGCCTGACCTACCGCGTCTCGGGCCAGGTCTTCTTTGCCTCGGCCGATCAGCTGGTCGATGCCTTCGACGTGCGGGACATCGAAGGCCGGCCCGTGCGCATCGATCTGACCAACGCCCATTTCTGGGACATCACGGCCGTCAATGCGCTGGACAAGGTCTGCCAGCGCCTGCGCAAGCACGGCAGCACGGTCGAGGTGACGGGCCTGAACGAACACGGCCGGGCACTGGTGTCGCGGCTGGATATCGGCATCGAGTAGGAAACCTGCCCCGGGCATGGTTTCCCTGCGCTGGCAGACCGCTGGCTTTCCTGGGGCAGACGCGGTCTGCTCTTTCGCAAAGAGAAATCCGTCAAATATCGAATGTGGCATTCAGAAAATTCTCTATTTCAAAGAGTTACTCTTTTGAAATAAAGATTCCAGCCCGCTCATTTAGGATCTGGACCGCTGTCACCTCCCCGAACCCGTTCCATCTCTTCCATGCGACTCAGATCCGTTATCTTGGGCCTTGTCCTCCTGGTCTTTGCCGCATCCGCATCCTGGTTGGCCGTGTATGGGTTTCTCATCTCCCAGGAGGACTACTCGCCTGAGCGGGGATCGCTCAGATATTACGTAGGCATCTCTTCCCTGATACGCAATGCGCCAGCGACAGGGACGATGGCGCAGCCCACCTACTTCGGCTCCGTCGGTGATGGCAACAAGCCCCCGCAGTCCGAGATGACCTTCGAGACCAGCGCCAAGGACATCACCGAGGCCACTGCGGCCCTCACCAGCTACCTGCGCCAGAAGGATTTCCACCAGAGATCCATCGATGCCGGAAATGCCGCCGCATCGTTTGTCCCCGAGGGAGAGCGCCTTGTCCAATACGCGCAATACGCGTCATCGGCCGGCGAAGTTGCCGTACTGGCGGTCACCCAGGCAATCGCAACAGGCCTTTGCAAGGTCACGCTCACCCATTACGACTGAACATGTCCAGCAGATCCCACATACCCCGAAGACTCATCTATACCTGCAACTGCGGATGGATTGACCTGGGCCACCTCCAATCGGTCGAGAGCCATCGCAATCGCTACGCCAGTGCGGCCTATCTCTGGAAAGACATACTGCATGAGCGTGGCATCGGGATTCCCGGTCACTCCGACAGCCATCTGATTCAATACAAGCAATCCATGGGGCGCTTTGGCCTGACCCAGGAATTTGCCAAGTTCTATCTCGTCAAGAAAGGCCTGTCTCTTTCAGCGAAGCGCTCCGTGGCCCTGGCCATATTCATGGAGGTTTCCATGGGCTTCGAGAGCCTGCAGGCATCCATGTCGCTCCTCACAGACAGTGGATTCAGCCAGGAAGACCTGGTTTCCAACCTGATTGGCTTTTACATGGTCGTGCACGGGGCACTGGACTGGAAGAATCTGTGCAAGCCGGTTTCCACCGAGGCATCGCTGGCCGTCTGGGACGCCAACGGTCCCGTGGGAAGCCATAAAAACAAAGTCTTCCAGCCGCAGTTCCACGCCTGCGAGGAATGCAAGAGCAAGCACCATGTGCAGCTGCCGCGCTTTCCTTCCGCGTTTCAGTCCATACAGCCCGCATCCAAGGGTCTGCACTTCATCGAAGCATCTGATGGGCTGCCAGTGCCAAAGCACATGCTTTCGACACTGTTTCCCTGAGTCTTCCTGCCCTGCGCCAGAACGCAGGCGCCCTCACCGCTCATCGAACGACAGCACCACGCGCTCGGTAAGCGGATGCGCCTGGCAGGTCAGGACAAAGCCGCAGGCGACCTCGTTCTTGTCGAGGGCGAAGTTGCGCTCCATGCGCACCTCGCCCTCGACCACCTTGGCGCGGCAGGTACCGCAGACGCCCGAGGTGCAGGAATAGGGCACTTCCAGCCCGGCCGAGGAGGCCGCGTCCAGGATGCTGGCCTGGCCGCGCGTAAAGGGGATCTCGCGCGAGAGGCCGTCGCGCACCAGGGTGATGCGTGCGGTGGCGGCGTCGCCAGGCTGGGCCTCGTGCACCACGGCGCCCACCGTGCCCTGGCCTGCGGCCGGCAGGGCCACGCCGAAGCGCTCGATGTGGATGCGCTCCTCGGGCACGCCGGCGGCCAGCAGGGCGGCCTCGGCCTCGTCGTTCATCTGGAAGGGCCCGCAGATGTAGACATGGTCGATGTGCGCGGCCGGCACCACGCCCTGCAGGAATTCGGCGATCTTGCTGCGGTCCATCACACCCATGTTCAGCGGCAGGTCGGTGTGCTCGTCCGAGAACACATGCTGCAGCGACAGCCGCGACATGTAGCGGTTCTTGAGGTCCTCGATCTCCTCCTTGAACATGGTGGACTGCAGCTGGCGGTTGCCGTAGATCAGCGTGAAGCGGCTGGCGGGCTCGCGCGCCAGCACGGTCTTCATGATGGACAGGATGGGCGTGATGCCGCTGCCGCCGGCGATGCCCACATGGTGGCGCGCGGCCCCGGGCTCGATGGGCACGAAGAAGCGGCCCTGGGGCGCCATGACCTGCAGCGTGTCGCCGGGGCGCAGATGCTCGTTGATCCAGTTGGAGAACTGGCCGCCGCGCACCTTGCGCACGCCCACGCGCAGCTCGCCGTCATCCACGCCTGCGCAGATGGAGTAGCTGCGGCGCAGGTCCTGGCCGTCGATCTGGTGGCGCAGCGTCAGGTACTGGCCCTGGGTGAAGCCGAAGACCTCGCGCAGCGCGGGCGGCACGTCGAAGGAGACGACCACGGCCTCGGCCGTGTCGGGCGCAATGCTGCGCACGCGCAGCGGGTGGAACATCGTGGTCGTGGTCATATCGGCTTGAAGTGTTCGAAGGGTTCGCGGCAGTCCAGGCAGCGGTGCAGGGCCTTGCAGGCCGTGGCGCCGAAGGCCGACAGCCGCTCGGTGTGCACGCTGCCGCAGTGCGGGCAGGCAACGGGCCCGGGCGCGGCAATGCCCTGGCGGCGGCGCACCAGCCGGATGGGCGAGGTGCCTTCCGGCAGGCCGGAGTCGCCGCAACGCCCAGGGGGCGCGATGCCGTACTCGCGCAGCTTGCGCCGGCCGTCGTCGCTGATCCAGTCCGTGGTCCAGGCCGGGGCGCGGCGCAGCACGGCGCGCGCAGGGCCCAGGCCTGCGGCCTCGATGGCATCGAGCACGCTGCGCTCGATGACCTCGGTGGCCGGGCAGCCCGAGTAGGTGGGCGTGAGCACGATCTCCATGCCCTGGCCTTCGGGCAGGGCATGGACCTCGCGCACGATGCCCAGCTCGCAGACCGAGATCACGGGCACCTCGGGGTCGGGCACGTCCTGCAGCGCGGCCCAGGCCAGGCGCTCGCGCTCGGCCGAGGCGGATGTGACGGCCACAAGCCGTGCGGCAGCCATCACCACACCCCGCCCGGATAGGCGCGCTGCAGGTGCTGCATCTCGGCCAGGATGAAGCCCATGTGCTCGCTGTGCACGCCGTTGCGGCCCGTGCTGCGGAAGGCGGATTCGGCCGGCATGTCCAGCGTGGCCTCCTGCAGCAGGGCGGCCATTTCGGCCTGCCAGGGCTCGCGCAGCTCGGACCAGGCCGGGCCCAGGCCGCTGGCACGCGCGGCGGCGTCCGTGGCGTCGTCGGTGAACAGCTCGGCCGCATAGCGCCACAGCTGGGCCAGGGCCGCCTCCATGCGCTGGCGCGATTCCTCGGTGCCGTCGCCCAGGCGCACCACCCAGTCGCCCGCGTGCTGCTCGTGGTAGCGCGCTTCCTTGAGCGCCTTGGCGGCGATGGCGGCCAGCTCGGCGTCGCTGGAGTGCACCAGGCGCTCCCACATCAGGCGCAGCCAGGTGGCGGCCATGGCGTTGCGCAGCACGGTGAAGGCGAAGTCGCCGCGCGGCAGCTCGGCCAGCGTGGCATTGAAGTAGTCGCGCTCGTCGCGCAGAAAGGCGAGCTGGTCCTCGTCGTGCGCGCGGCCTTCGAGCTGGCCGGCGCGCGTGAGCAGCGCACGCGCCTGGCCGACCAGGTCCAGCGCCATGTTGGTCATGGCGATGTCCTCTTCGAGGATGGGCGCGTGGCCGCACCACTGGCCCAGGCGCTGGGCCAGGATCAGGCAGGTATCGCCCAGGCGCAGCAGGTACTGCACCTCGGGGCGGGCGTCGATGGCGATGGAGGAGGCGGAGGCGTTCATGGCAGCTCCCCGCTCACATGTGGTCCACCGAGGGCGGCAGCTGGTAGAAGGTCGGATGGCGGTAGACCTTGTCCTGGGCCGGGTCGAAGAACATGTCCTTGTCGCCGGGGTCGCTGGCCACGATCTGGTCCGAGCGCACCACCCAGACGCTCACGCCCTCCTGGCGCCGCGTGTAGACATCGCGCGCCATCTGCAGCGCCATCTGCGGGTCGGCCGCATGCAGGCTGCCGCAGTGCTTGTGGTCCAGGCCGGCCTTGCTGCGGACGAAGACTTCCCACAGCGGCCATTCGTTGGTGATGTTCTGTTCGGCGGTGGTCATGCGGCCTCCTTGCGGGTCTGGTTTCTCTGTGTCTGCTTGCGGGCATGGGCCAGCGCGGCTTCGCGCACCCAGGCGCCTTCGTCCCAGGCCTTGACGCGTGCGCCCAGGCGCTCGCGGTTGCAGGGGCCGTCTCCGGCGATCACGCGCCAGAACTCGTCCCAGTCGATGGGGCCATGGTCATGGGCCTGGCGGGCCTCGTTCCATTTCAGGTCGGGATCGGGCAGGGTGACGCCCAGCACCTTGGCCTGGTCCACCGTGGCGTCGATGAACTTCTGGCGCAGCGCGTCGTTGGAGATGCGCTTGATGCCCCAGCGCATGGACTGCGCGCTGTTGGGCGACTGGTCGTCGGGCGGGCCGAACATCATGATGGACGGCCACCACCAGCGGTTGACGGCGTCCTGCACCATGGCCTTCTGCGCCTCGGTGCCCTGCTGCATCATGGTCAGCAGCGCCTCGTAGCCCTGGCGCTGGTGAAAGCTCTCCTCGCGGCAGATGCGCACCATGGCACGCGCATAGGGTGCATAGGAGCAGCGGCAGATGGGCACCTGGTTCATGATGGCCGCGCCATCCACCAGCCAGCCGATGGTGCCCATGTCGGCCCAGGTCAGCGTGGGGTAGTTGAAGATGGAGCTGTACTTGGCCTTGCCCGTGTGCAGCGCGTGCAGCATCTGGTCGCGGCTGCTGCCCAGCGTCTCGGCGGCCGCGTAGAGGTACAGGCCATGGCCGCCCTCGTCCTGCACCTTGGCCAGCAGGATGGCCTTGCGCTTGAGCGTGGGCGCGCGGCTGATCCAGTTGCCCTCGGGCAGCATGCCGACGATCTCGCTGTGCGCGTGCTGGCTGATCTGGCGCAGCAGCGTCTTGCGGTAGTTGTCGGGCATCCAGTCCTTGGCCTCGATGAATTCGCCGGCATCGATGCGCTCGTCAAAGCGCTGCTGCAGGCGCATTTCGTCGGCCGAGCGCACGGCCTTGCCGCCATCGCCCGCTTCCTTGCCCATGGTGTCCATGGCCTGGGTATACATGTGCGATCTCCTTGAATGAAATGGTTGACGACGGCCGGCGGTGCCTCAACGCGGCCGCTTGTCGTACACGCGCCGGGCCTTGCCGGTCTGCGTGCGCTCGATGGTGTCGGGATCGAAGACGCGCACCGCCGTGGAAATGCCCACCAGGGTCTTGATGCGCTGCTGCACCCACTGCGCGATCTCGCCGCGCTCGGCATCGCCCAGGCCGCGCCGCTGCGGCTGCAGCTCGCAGTGCACCTCGACGGTGTCCAGCAGGCCTTCACGGCTGATGTGCATCTGGTACAGGCCCGTGAGGCTGGCATTGGCCAGCACGATTTCCTCGATCTGGGTCGGAAAGACGTTGACGCCGCGGATGATCATCATGTCGTCGCTGCGCCCCACGATCTTGCCCATGCGCCGGAAGCTGCGCGAAGTCGGCGCCAGCAGCCGCGTCAGGTCCCGCGTGCGGTAGCGAATGATGGGCATGGCCTCCTTGGACAGCGACGTGAAGACCAGCTCCCCCTCGCTGCCGTCGGGCAGCACCTCGCCCGTGTCGGGGTCGATGATCTCGGGGTAGAAATGGTCTTCCCAGATCACCGGCCCGTCCTTGCTCTCCACGCATTCGCTGGCCACGCCCGGGCCCATGACTTCGGACAGGCCGTAGATGTCCACGGCATCCAGCCCCGCCTTGCCCTCGATCTCGCGGCGCATGGCCTCGGTCCAGGGCTCGGCGCCGAAGATGCCGATCCGCAAAGAGCTCTCGCGCGGGTCCATCCCCTGGCGCTGCATCTCCTCCACGATCACCTGCATGTAGCTGGGCGTGACCATGATGATGTCGGGCCGGAAATCCTGGATCAGCTGCACCTGCTTTTCGGTCTGCCCGCCCGACATGGGCACCACGGTGCAGCCCGCGCGCTCGGCTCCGTAGTGGGCGCCCAGGCCGCCCGTGAACAGGCCGTAGCCGTAGGCCACATGCACCATGTCGCCGGGCCGCCCGCCCGCCGCGCGGATGGAGCGCGCCACCAGGTTCGCCCAGTTGTCGATGTCATTCAACGTGTAGCCCACGACCGTGGGCTTGCCCGTGGTGCCCGAGGAGGCATGCACGCGCGCCACCTTCTGGCGCGGCACGGCGAACATGCCGAACGGGTAGTTCTCGCGCAGGTCCTTCTTGGTGGTGAAGGGAAAGCGGGCCAGGTCGGACAGCGTGCGCAGGTCGGACGGATGAACGCCCTTCTCATCGAAGGCGCGGCGGTAATGCGGCACGTTGTCGTAGGCATGCTGCAGCGACCAGCGCAGGCGCTGCAGCTGCAACGAGGCGATCTCGTCGCGGCTGGCGGTTTCGATGGGGTCGAGTTCGCCGGGGGCGGGGCGCAGGTCTTTGTTCATCGGGGTTCTGGCGTCGTGAGGCAAGGGGTTCAGAATAATTGACCGACCGGACGGTAGGATTATAAGATGCAGCTTTCTTGAGCAACAAGGCTTGTTGTCCGGTACTAACCCTGATAGCGACGCCACATTCCAAACCAGGAGACATCCCATGCCCGCCCACGCCCTCTACGAACGCCACCGCCCTCTGCTCGACGACGCGCTGCAGGCCCTGTCCCGCCGGGGCCACTGGTCGCCCTTCCCCGAAGCGCCCTCGCCCAAGGTGTATGGCGAGACCGCGCAGGCCCAGGGCCACGCCGCCGTGCAGGCGCTGTTCGTCAAGGACTATCCGCTGCGCCAGCCCGGTGAACGCGCCCGCGTGGCCACCGAGCAATCGCCCTATGGCGTGGCCCTGGACATCCGCTACCCCGAGTGCGATGCCCAGGCGCTGGTGGATGCCGCCCAGGCGGCCGAGCCCGCATGGCAGGCGCTCGGACCCCAGGGCCGCACCGGCGTGCTGCTGGAGGCGCTGACGCGCATCCACCAGCGCAGCTTCGAGATCGCGCATGCGGTGATGCTGACCACGGGCCAGGGCGCGATGATGGCCTTCCAGGCCGGCGGCCCCCATGCCCAGGACCGCGCCCTGGAAGCCATTGCCGTGGCCTGGAAGGCCATGGCCGACGTGCCTGCCGAGGCCGTCTGGGAAAAGCCCCAGGGCAAGCATGCGCCCGCCGTGCTGCACAAGCGCTTCGAGATCGTGGGGCGTGGCGTGGCCCTGGTCATCGGCTGCGCCACCTTCCCGACCTGGAACACCTACCCGGGCCTGTTCGCCGCGCTGGCCACGGGCAACCCCGTGATCGTCAAGCCCCACCCCAACGCCGTGCTGCCGGCCGCGCTCACCGTGAGCGTGCTGCGCGATGTGCTGACCGAGCAGGGCCTGGACCCCAACCTCGTGACCCTGGCCGTGAGCGACAAGCCCGAATTGACCCAGGCCCTGGCCACGCACGCCGCCGTGGCCTCCATCGACTTCACGGGCGGCAATGCCTTCGGCCAGTGGCTGCAGTCCAACGCGCCGCAGGCACGCCTGTATGCCGAGATGGCCGGCGTGAACCTGGTGGTGATCGAGTCCACCGATGCCTACGCAGGCATGCTGCGCAATCTGGCCCTGTCACTGTCGCTGTACAGCGGCCAGATGTGCACCGCCACGCAGAACCTGCTGGTTCCGGCCGGCGGCATAGAGACTGACCAGGGCCACAAGAGCTTCGAGCAGGTCGGCGCCGATCTGGCCGCCGCCATCGACCAGTTGCTGGCCGATCCCAAGGTGGCCTTCACCGTGCTGGGCGCCATAGGCTCTGCGCAGACCGTGGAGCGCGTGGAACAGGCTGCCACCGTGGGCCGCGCCGTGCGCGCCTCGCAAAAGCTCACCCATCCCGAATACCCGCAGGCCGAGGTGCGCACGCCCGCGCTGCGCGCGCTGGACGTGGCGGACGCCGCCATCTACGAGCGCGAATGCTTCGGCCCCGTCTCCTACCTGGTGGCCGTGCCCTCGGCCCAGGCCGCGCGCGAGCTGGCCGAGCGCAGCGTGCGCGCGCATGGCGCGATGACCCTGGGCCTGTACTCCACGGATGCGGCCTTCGTCGATGCCGTGGCGGCCTCGGCGCTGCGCTCGCGCGTGGCCCTGTCCATCAACCTCACGCAGGGCGTGATGGTCAACCAGTCGGCAGGCTTCTCGGACTTCCACGCCACGGGCGGCAATCCCGCGGCCAATGCCAGCTACACCACGCTGGCCTTCGTGGCCGACCGCTTCGTGGTCGTGCAGCGCCGGTGGTAAGGGACCGGGCCGAGCCTAGGCCTGGCGGGCCTTGCGCGGCTTCTTGCCGTCCGGCACGCTGACCGCGCGCACGCCGCCGAAGAACAGCTGGGACACCATGGTGCCAATGGCGTCATGGTCCAGCGTGCCGCCCGGCTTGAGCCAGGTGAAGGTCCAGTTGATCATGCCGAACAGCAGCATGGCCAGGGGCTTGCCCAGGGCGCTGTCGGCAGGCTCGCCGCGCACCTGGGCAATGGTCTGCGCAAAGGCGGCGACCACGCGGCGCTCCACGTCCAGGATGCGCTGCTGGTCTTCCTCGCGCAGGAAGCGCACGTCCTCGGTCAGCACGCGGTGGGCATTCTGGGCCTGGGCGTACTCCTGGCCGAAGCCGCGGATCAGCGCATGCAGGCGCTGCTCGGGATCGGCATGGGCCTGCAGGGTGTCGTTGACCAGGGCTTCGAGGCGCAGCACATGCTCTTCGGCAATGCGCACGGCCAGGTCGTGCTTGTCGAGCACATAGTGGTAGAGCGTGGCCTTGGAGACGCCGCAGGCCGCAGCCACCTCGTTCATGGAGGTGCCCGCATAGCCGCGCTGCGCGAACAGCTGGGCGGCGTGGGAGAGGATCATTTCACGCTGGCCATCGTAGCCAGCAGGGTCACGTACGCGTGCCATGCGGCGGCGTCCTTTCGGTTGATGTCGTTGCCAGGGTCCGCCCGTGCGGCCCGGGCCGGAATTATGGACGGCGCAGCGGCGCGCGCCCCCGCGATTACCAGTTTTCAGGGATATGCAAAGATGCGGGCTTCGCCCACAGTCGGGCGGCCATCCTGCCCCTTTTTACGCCCGCCGCTGCGCACGCCTTTTCCATGCCCGCCCACCTGCTTGTCCCAGAGTCCACGCTTCCGGCCCCGGTGCTGGTGGTGGAGGACGAGCCGCTGATCCGCCAGCGGCTGCAGTCCGTGCTGGGCCAGCTGGGCTACACGCCCGATGCCCTGCTGTTCGCCGGCTCCCAGGCCCAGGCCCGCGCCTGCCTGGCCGAGCCCGTGGCGCTGGCTCTGGTGGACCTGGGCCTGCCCGACGGCAGCGGCATCGACCTGATCGCCGAGATGCGCAGCGCAGACCCGGCCGTGGGCATCCTGGTGATCTCGGCCTGGAGCACGGAGGACGCCATCCTCGCGGCGCTGCGCGCAGGCGCCACCGGCTATGTGCTCAAGGAGCGCGACGACCTGGAAGTGTCGCTGTCCATCCGCAGCGTGCTGCGCGGCGGCGCGCCCATCGACCCCTTCATCGCGCGCCGCGTGATCGCCGAGCTGCAGGGCGCGGCACCCGCCACGCCGGAGAGCAGCGGCACCGAGTCCACGCTGAGCGCGCGCGAAAGCCAGATCCTGCGCCTGGTGGCCGATGGCCTGACCAACCGCGAGATCGCCGAGCAGCTGCACCTGTCGCGCTACACGGTGGAATGCCACATCAAGCACATCTACCGCAAGCTGGCCGTGTCCTCGCGCACACGCGCCGTCAACACGGCACGCGTGCGCGGATTGCTGGGCTGACGGCCATGGGCGGGTGGCGCCGGTGGTTCGGCCCGGTGCGGCACTTCGCCCGGGGCCTCGCCCTGGGCCTGGGCCTGGCGGTCCTCCTGTGCAGTCCCTGCGCCCTGGCCCAGGCCTGCCTGCCGCAGATCCTGTCCATCCAGTCCGCCAAGGCCGCAGGCCAGGGACCGCCGCCCATCGTCAGCACGGTACGCGACTGGCACAACGTGACCCTGCCCGACCACTGGCTGGACCGCTGGCCCGGCTACAGCGGCGCCGTCTGGTACCGCATCGACTGGCAGCGCGGCTGCCCTCACCCCGCTGCCGCTTTTGCCACAACTCCCGTCGCCGCCGATCCCGTGGCGCTGGCCCTGCACTCCATGGTCATGGCCGGCGAGGTCTTCGTGAACGGCGACCTGCTGTGGCGCGACCGGCACCTGGTCGAGCCCCTGTCGCGCAGCTGGAACATGCCGCGCTTTTGGCTGCTGCCCGAATCCGCCCTGCATGCGGGCACCAACAGCGTGTGGATACGCGTCCATGGCCTGGCCGAGCAGACGCCGGGCCTGGGCGAGGTGCGCCTGGGCGAGCCCGAGGCGCTGCGCCAGTGGCACGCGCAGACCTGGTGGAACCAGCGCACGCTGTTTGCCATGAACATCGTGGTCTCGCTGGTGCTGGGCGTGCTGTTCGCCTTTGCCTGGCTGCAGCGGCGCGCCAGCAAGGCCTTTGGCTGGTACGCGCTCAATGCCTTCTGCTGGGCGCTGTTCCTGGCCAATATCCTGGCCACCGAGGCCTGGCCCTTCCCCGACACCCTGGCCGTGGCACGCGGCAACCTGCTGGTCTTTTTGCTGTTCGGCCAGAGCTTTTGCCTGTTCACCTGGCGCTTCGGAAAACTGCACCTGCCCCGGCTGGAAAAGCTGCTGTGGGCGCTGACGCTGGCCGGCATGGCCGCCGCCATCTTCGCGCCCTGGTCGCTGGTGGACGGCGTGCTGCACATCGGCCTGGTGTACTTCGGCATCTGCGTGGCCGTGTCGCTGCACTTTCCGCTGCACGCCTGGCGCACGCGCGAGCCGGGCCACCTGGTCTACGCGGCCTGCCTGCTGGTCTTCCTGTGCGCGGGCCTGCACGACATGCTGGCGCTCAAGAAGGTGATCGGCCCCGCCACGCCCTGGATGCCCTATACCGCACCGCTGACCATGCTGACCCTGTCCATGGTGCTGGGCCGGCAGTTCGTGCTCAGCATGCGCCGCATCGAACAGTTCAACCAGGAGCTGAGCGACAGCGTGGCGCGTGCCTGCGACGAGCTTGGCGGCACGCTGGCGCGCGAGCATGCGCTGGCGCTCAGCCACTCGCGGCTGCAGGAACGGATGCAGCTGGCGCACGACCTGCACGACAGCCTGGGCGGCTCCCTGGTGCGCTCCATCGCCATGGTGGAGCAGGCCGGCACCCCCATGCACAACCGCCAGTTCCTGTCCGTGCTCAAGCTGCTGCGCGACGACCTGCGCCAGATGATCGACAGCGGCACCAGCGTCTCCGTCACCGTGCCGGACACGCCCCAGGCCTGGATCGCGCCGCTGCGCCACCGCTTTGCCAGCCTGTTCGACGCGCTGGACATGCAGTCCGACTGGCAGGTGCCGGCCGCCTGGCCGCAGCCGCCCGGTGCGCTGCAGTGCCTGGCGCTGACGCGCGTGCTGGAGGAAGCACTGGCCAATGTGATCAAGCACAGCCGCGCCCAGTGCGTGCAGGTGCAGTTGCAGTGGCCCGAGCCGCATTGGCTGATGCTGCGCATCACCGACGACGGCGCAGGCTTTGACGTGTCCGCCGTGCAGCAGGCCGGCATGGGAGTGGGCCTGCGCAGCATGCAGGCGCGCCTGCAGCGCCTGGGCGGCCATCTGGACATGGATTCGGAGCCCGGTGCCACCGTGCTGGCCGCCTGGCTGCCCGTGCCCGGCGATCACCTGCACGACGGCACGGAGCAGGCCACCCTCAGCGCGAAAAGCGCCCTATCCCCGCACTGACGCCGGCCGGGGTCAGCACATCGTCGAAATACTCCAGCGTGAGCTGGTTGCCGTCGAACGTGGCCTTGGACAGGCTGCCCGGCGAATCGCCCTCGGGCACGAAGCTGAAGACCTCGCCATCCCAGTGGCTGAGCAGCATGCGCTGCGAACCCAGGCTGACCTGCAGCCCACCGCCGCCCGTCTGCAGGCTGACCTGGGCCGGCCCGTAGAAGCGGTTGGCGTAGCTGCCCACATAGGCGCCCAGCGGCCGGGGCGGTCGGGGGAAAGGGGGCCGGGTCTTGCCTGCCAGCTCGCCATGCGGCTGCATGATGGGTGCCAGCCGCTTGGTCCAGATGCTCTCCCAGTCCTGGCGCTGGCGGCCCCATTCGACCTCGTCCAGGAACTGCGAGACCACGATCTCGGGCACGCCGATGGGCATGCCGTTGGTCAGCACCACGATGCCCAGCTTGAGCTCGGGCATGACGGTGAAGCTGGTCGCGCTGCCCGTGCCGAAGGCACCCGAGTGGCTGTAGGTGGTGCGCCCCGCCTCGGACACGCCCACGTTGAAGCCGAAGCCGTAGTAGCGCGCAGGCTCGCCGTTGCCGGCCGGCGACTGCAGCATCTGCGGCGACAGCGCCGTGCGCAGCGCCTGCGCATCGACCACCTGGCGGCCCTCGAAGCGGCCTTCGTCCAGCAGCATGGTCATCCAGCGCGCCATGTCGCGCACCGTGGAGCTGACGCCGCCGGCGGCCGACTGCGCATCGGGCCGGCGCACCGGCCCCGTCTGCCACACGCCATTGACGCGCAGGTGGCCGGCCGCGCGGTTGGCGCGCGCCTCGAAATCGGCAAACAGCGAGCTGGTCTGCGTCATGCCCAGCGGGCCGTAGACGGCCTGCTGCGACAGCGCGGCCCAGGACTGGCCCGCGATGGCGGCCACCGCCTCGGCGCCCGTGGTCAGGCCGAAGTTGCTGTAGGCGTACTGGGTGCCCACGGGCCGCAGCGGCAGGTAACGCAGGCGCTCCAGGATCTGGCGCTGGCTGTA
The DNA here is from genome assembly GCF_050907895.1 of Delftia sp. 11MD. Classification (NCBI taxonomy): domain Bacteria; kingdom Pseudomonadati; phylum Pseudomonadota; class Betaproteobacteria; order Burkholderiales; family Comamonadaceae; genus Delftia; species Delftia sp. 11MD. The sequence goes on from NZ_CP194333.1 coordinate 6,448,411, forward strand.
GCCCAGCTCCTCCAGCGCATCGCCGGCCTGGCCGGGCAGGCCCGAGCGGTGGGCATACATGTCGCCCACGGTGATGCGCTGGGCCGCGTCGGCGTCCTCCAGCGTCCACCAGGGCAGGCCCTGCTGCACGCGCGTGTCCCAGGACACGCGGCGCTGGCCCACCTGCTGCGCCACCACGGTGGCGCCCACGGACTTGGAGACGGAGGCGAGCTGGAACACCGTGTCCGCATCCACGGCCAGCGACGAGCCCAGACGGCGCACGCCCATGCCCTGGGCATAGACCAGGCGCCCTTCATGCACGACCGCCACGGCCACGCCGGGCACGCCCGTGCGCCGCATCTGCGCGCGCACCTGGCCGTCGAGTTGATCGAGCGCACGCTTGACGCGGTCCGTCACGGGCGGATCGATGGGATCGCCCCAGGACACCTCGCCGTTGCATCCGGCCGTGGCCACGGCGCCAAGGGCCGCTCCCAGAAAATGCCGGCGCGCAAGAATCGATGAAGCCATGGGGTCTCCTGTGGTGCTGTCGTGAAGAACAAAAGGAAAAAGAAAAAGGGGCGGTTGTGCCGCCCCCCGTGACGATAGCAAAACGCGACGGGCCGAATCCTGCCCGGCATCAATGCCGCATCAGTGCCGCGTCAGTGCTGCATCAGCGCGGATCCACCGCCGCGATGATGCCGCCGCCCAGGCACACGTCGCCGTCGTAGAGCACGGCCGACTGGCCGGGCGTGACGGCCCATTGCGGCTCGGGAAAATCCAGCCGGAAGCCCTCGGGCGTGGCGCCCGAGATCAGGGCCGGCGAGTCGGGCTGGCGGTAGCGCGTCTTGGAGCCGTAGGCCTTGCCCTCGGCGGGCGCGTGGCCGGCCACCCAGCTGACCTGGTCGGCCAGCAGCGACTGCGACAGCAGCCAGGGATGGTCATGGCCCTGCACCACGCGCAGCGTGTTGGTGTCCAGCTCCTTGCGCGCCACGAACCAGGGCTCATGGTCGCCGCCGCCGCGCGGCGCGCCCTTTTCCTTGACGCCGCCGATGCCCAGGCCCGAGCGCTGGCCCAGCGTGTAGAACGACAGGCCCACATGCTTGCCCAGCTTGCGGTTGCGGTCGTCGAGGATGTTGCCGGGCTCCTTGCTGATGTAGCGGTTCAGGAAGTCGCGGAACGGCCGCTCTCCGATGAAGCAGATGCCCGTGGAGTCCTTCTTCTTCGCGTTGGGCAGGCCGATCTCCTCGGCAATGCGGCGCACCTCGGTCTTCTTCAGCTCGCCCACGGGGAACATGGCCTTGGACAGCTGGGCCTGGTTGAGGCGGTGCAGGAAGTAGCTCTGGTCCTTGGCCGGGTCCAGCCCCTTGAGCAGCTCGAACAGCTGCGTGTCGGGGTTCTGGCGCACGCGGGCGTAGTGGCCCGTGGCGATCTTCTCGGCGCCCAGGCGCATGGCGTGGTCCAGGAAGGCCTTGAACTTGATCTCGGCATTGCACAGCACGTCGGGGTTGGGCGTGCGGCCGGCCTGGTACTCGCGCAGGAACTCGGCGAAGACGCGGTCCTTGTACTCGGAGGCGAAGTTCACATGCTCGATCTCGATGCCGACCACGTCGGCCACGGCGGCGGCATCGACGAAATCGACATTGGACGAGCAGTATTCGCTGTCGTCGTCATCTTCCCAGTTCTTCATGAAGATGCCGACCACTTCATGGCCCTGTTGCTTGAGGAGATGGGCCGTGACAGCGGAGTCCACACCGCCCGACAGGCCCACCACGACGCGGTGTTTAGTCATGGCATCGATTATCCCAGCGCCCTTCAAAGGCTGCGCGCCACGGGCTTTGCAGCCCTGCGCCAGCAGGAATAATGGCCCTCTTGCCCCCTAGGAAACGCCCGCATGCGCTACGACCTGACCGATCTGAAGCTGTTCATGGCCATCGCCCAGGCCGGCAATCTCTCGCGTGCCAGCCAGGCGCGGCACCTGACGCCCTCGGCCGCCAGCCAGCGGCTGCGCAATCTGGAGCAGGCCCTGGGCTGCCAGCTGTTCACGCGCGAGCACAAGGGCATGCGGCTGACCGAGGAAGGCCACGCCATGCTCGAGCATGCGCGCGGCGTGTTCGCCGCCATCGACGGCATGGAGGCCGAGGCCGCCCTGCTGGGCAGCAGCCTGCAGGGCAAGGCAACGCTGGCGGCCAACAGCTCCTCGCTGCACGGCTTCATTGGCCCGCACATCGGCGAGTTCCTGACCGCCTTTCCCGAGGTGAACCTGACCCTGGTCGAGCAGACGAGCGAGACGATTGCCGCCAGCGTGGCCGAGGGCGAGGCCGACCTGGGCGTCTACGCGGGCGAGCCCATGGCGGGCGCCGTGGCCTGCGAGACCTTTGCGCTGGACCGCCTGGTGGTGATCGCCCCGCCCGGCCATCCGCTGGTGCCCCAGCCGGGCGAGAGGCAAGACGACGGCGAAGGCCCTTCCTGCCGGTTCTTCGACACCCTGTCCCATGCCTTCGTGGGCATGGCGCTGACCAGCAGCAACTACGCCTTTCTGCGCGAGCTGGCCAAGCGCCATGGCCGGCCGCTGCGCTGCCGCATCCACGTGGACGATTTCACCTCCATCGTGCGGCTGGTCTCGCAGGGCGTGGGCCTGGCCGTCATTCCGCACAGCATCTACCGCAGGCTCGGCACCGCGCATGCGGTGGCCTGCCTGCCGCTGGAGGAAACCTGGGCACGGCGCCCGCTGCAGCTGGTGCGCTCCAGCGAACGGCCGCTGACGCCCACCGCGCAGCGGCTGCGCAGCTTTCTGAAAGGGCTGGCCGACAAGGCCTAGCCCGGCCCGGCCTGGGTTCAGTGCTGGGCCTGGGCCTTGGCCTGCTTGCGCTCCAGGAAGGCATTCATGTGGTGCTGCGGCTCGCCCGTGTTGAAGGCCGCGCCGAACTCGGCCACGCTGTCGGTGATGGCCGAGTCCACGCCCATGCCCTCCCAGCGGCGCAGCAGGCGCTTTTGCTGGCGCAGCGCCTCGATGCCGATCCCGCCCAGCCCCTCGGCAATCTGCGCGATGCGCGCATCGAGCTGGTCGCCGGGCACGCATTCGTTGAGCAGGCCCCATCGCTCGGCCTGCAGGGCGCCGATGTTCTCGCCCGTGAGCAGCAGCCAGCTGGCGCGCGTGCCGCCGATCTGCGCGGGCATCATGGCCGCGTGGATCACCGAGGGAATGCCGACCTTGACCTCGGGCATGCCCACCACGGCATCATCGGCCGCGATGCGCAGGTCGGCCGCCATGGCCAGCTCCAGCCCGCCGCCCAGCGTATGGCCCTGCAGCCTGGCGATCACGGGCACGGGGAAATGCCGCACCGCGTTGCACAGGTCGCGCAGCCCGCTGATGAAGGCGCGTGCCGAGGCGGCGTTGAGCGACGCCATCTCGCGGATGTCGGCCCCCGCCACGAAGGCGCGCGTGCCCGATCCGCGCAGCACCAGGCAGTGCAGATCGGGGCGCTCGGCCAGCTCGGCCAATTGCGCGGTCAGCGCGCGGATCACGGGCGTGCCCAGGATGTTCAGCGGCCCGCCGCCGGTGATGGTGAGCACGGCGGTCTGCGGGGTGGGAAAGGTCACTTGTGCATGCACGGCAGATCTCCTCAAAGTTTCTCGAATCCGATGTCGCGGATCAGCTGGGACCAGGCCCGGTTGGAGCGCTCCACCGTCTGCCTGAACTGCGCAGGCTCCTGGAAGTCCACGACGGCGCCCTGCTGCTCTATGGTCTTGATCAGCTCGGGCTTTTGCAAGGTCTTGCGCATGGCTTCGCTGAGCCTGGCAAGAATGGCGGGATCGAGCCTGGCAGGCGCGCCCAGGCCGTACCAGGACATGTCGTTCATGGGCTTGAGCCCGGCCTCGGCATAGGTGGGCACGCCCGGCAGGGCCGGCAGGCGCACGGGGCTGGACACGGCCAGCGCACGCAGCTGGCCGCCCGCGATCAGCGCACCGGAAGACGGCATGTTGTCGAACACCACATCGAGCTGCCCCGCCATCAGGTCGTTGAGCGCCGGCCCCAGGCCCTTGTAGGGCACATGGGTGAGGGTGGTGCCCGTGGTGCTGCCGAACAGCGCACCGCTCAGGTGGCTGAGCCCCCCATTGCCCGAGGAGCCGTAGTTGAGTTTGCCCGGCGCGGCGCGCGCCGCGTCGCTCACATCCTTGGCGCTCTTGTAGGCCGAGCCTGCGCTGACCACCATCACGCCCGGCACGTTGGCGATGTTGGTGATGGGGGTGAAGTCCTTCACCGGGTCATACGCGGGCTTGGCGTAGACGTTGGGGTTCACGGCATGCGAGCTCTCCACCATCATCACCAGGGTGTAGCCGTCGGCCGGCTGCTTGGCCGCATAGGCCGAGCCCGTGCTGCCGCCCGCGCCGGGGCGGTTTTCCACCACCACGGGCTGGCCCAGCGTCTCGCCCAGGTAGCGGGCCGCCACGCGCGCGATCACATCGGTGGCGCCGCCCACCGCATAGGGCACGACCAGGCGTACGGGCCGCTCGGGATAGCTTCCGGCCCCCGGTGCCCCCGCTGCCCCGGTTGCATATGCCAGCGGCATCCCCGCCAGCGCGGCGGCTGCCACGGCGGCCTTCAGTGCTTTCATGCGTTTCGTCATCCTTGTCTCCTTCTTGGCTTGTCGATGTCTAGGGATTCAGAGGTCCTGCGGCGCCGCACCGAGCACGGGCGGCGGCGGCACCTGGGCGCCGCTGCCGGCCGGCACCATGGGGTTGCGCACCAGCCTCAGCGTGCCCAGCTGCGGGTGCTCCACCGTCTGCAGCATCTGGCGGTGCCGCACCTGCGGATGGGCGAAGACCTGCTCCATGGTGTTGATGCAGCCCCAGGGCACCTGGGCGGTGTCCAGCGCATCGGTCAGGGCCTGCAGCGGCCAGCGGCCCAGCGCCGCGCGCAGCAGCGGGCGCAGCTGCGCCATGCCGGTCAGGCGCGCGGCATTGGTGGCAAAGCGCGCGTCCAGGTGCCAGTCCGTGCCCAGCACGGAGCACAGGGCGGCGAACTGCCCGTCATTGCCGATGGCCAGGATGAAATGCCCGTCTGCGCAGGCAAACACCTCGTAGGGCGCGCAATTGGGATGGGCGTTGCCCGTGCGGCGCGGGTTCTCGCCGCTGACCAGGTAGTTGGCCGCCTGGTTGGCATTCATGGCCACGGCCACGTCCAGCAGGGCCAGGTCGATGTGCTGGCCGCGCCCCGTGCGCTGGCGCTGCACCACGGCCGCCAGCACGGCGCTGGTGGCATACATGCCCGTCATCAGGTCCACCACGGCCACGCCCGTGCGCAGCGGGCCAGCGCCCTCCTCGCCATCGGCCACGCCCGTGTAGCCCATGAGGCCGCCCAGCCCCTGGAACACATAGTCGTAGCCGGGCTTGTGCGCAAACGGGCCGCTCTGGCCGAAGCCCGTGATCGACAGGTAGATCAGCCCGGGGTTGATCGCGGCCAGCGCCGCATAGTCCAGCCCGTGGCGCGCCAGCGCGCCGGCCTTGTAGTTTTCCACCAGCACGTCGGCATCGCGGATCTGGCGCAGCAGCCAGGCATGCGAGGCCGGCTCGGTGAAGTCCAGCGCCACCGACTGCTTGCCGCGGTTGCAGGACAGGAAGTAGGCCGACACGGCCTCGCCACCGGGCGCCTGCACGAAGGGCGGGCCCCAGGCGCGCGTGTCGTCGCCCGTGCCGGGACGCTCGATCTTGAGCACCGATGCGCCCAGGTCGGCAAGGTTCTGGGTGCACCAGGGTCCCGCCAGGATGCGGGACAGGTCCACCACGCGCAGGCCGTCGAGGGCGCTGGACAGTCCATGGGTTTGTTGCATGGACTCCATGCTCGCGGCATGGCGCGCGGTGGTCCATCGGTCATTGCTTCACGCAGCGTTCGCGGAAACTGCATGCCCCGCGTAGGGGATGGCTTCCTCCACCGTTTCCCAGATGAACCGGCCCGACGGGCTTTGCTGCTCCTCCACCACATGCGCCACCAGCCCGGCCGCCCGCGAGATCACGGCAAAGCCGCGCATCACGGCCGTGGGCACGCCGATCTCGCCCAGCAGGGCGGCCACGGCCCCCGTGGCATTGATGGTGATGGGCCGGCCCGCTGCGGCGTCCACGGCGGCGGACAGGGTTTCGAGCGCGCGGATTCTGCTGCCCGCCAGTTCGGGTTCGGCACGGCCCATGTCCAGCAGCTTGTAGGCGCGCGGGTCCACGGGCTTGTGCAGGTGGTGGCCAAAGCCGGGCACGGGGCTTTTCAACGCCTTGTGGTGCCGGGCGATGGCGCGGGCCTCGGCATCAGGGTCGGCGGCGGCGGCGATGCGGTCGAGCAGCGCGGCGCAGTTCTCCATGGTGCCCACGAAGGAGCTGCCCACGGCCAGCAGGCCTGCCGAGACGGCGCCCTGCAGGTTCTCGGGCGCGCTCATGTAGATGAGGCGCGTGGCGATGGCGCTGGGCGTGAGGCCATGCTCCATGAGCACGATGAGCACCACATCGGCGATGCGCAGGTCCACGGGGCGCGGCGTTCGGCCCAGGATCTGCATCAGCATCACCTCGGTGAAGGTCTTCTTGCCCATCAGGTCCTCGACCAGGTCGGCATCGCGGTAATGCAGGCTGGTGAGGGTGTGGGTGCACAGGCGGGTGACGGGGGGTTGGGGGGTTGCCATGGCCAGGGTCTCCTTGTGATGGTGTGCGGGATCAGCGGGGTGCCAGCGCAAGCTCGCGCACGGCCGTCTTGAGCAGCTTGCCCACGGGCGAGCGCGGCAGGCTGGCGTGAAAGTGGATGCGCTTGGGTGTCTGCACGGGGCCCAGGCGCTGGCGCACGAAGGCGATCAGTTCGGCCTCGTCCGGCCGCTGGTCGGGGCGCAGTTCGGCGCGCAATTGCACGGCGGCCTGCACGGCCTCGCCCCAATGGTCGTCGGGGATGCCGAAGACCACGCACTCATGCACGGCCGGGTGCTGGCCCAGGGCGTTTTCCACATCCACGGGATAGACGTTGAAGCCGCCCGTGATGACCAGGTCCTTCAGGCGGTCCTTCAGGTGCAGGTAGCCCTGCGCATCGATCAGGCCCCGGTCCCCCGTGTGCAGCCAGCCGTTCACCAGGGTCTCGGCCGTCTTGCCGGGCAGGCGCCAGTAGCCGCTCATCAGCAGATCGCCGCGCGCCACGACCTCGCCCACCTCGCCCCGGGGCAGCAGGCGGCCGTCGGGCGCCATGATGGCCAGGTCGCTGAACCAGGTGGTCCGGCCCACGGAGGTCCACAGGCCTTCGTCCTCGAAGTCCTCGGGCCGCATGGCCGTGAGGATCTGCGGCGCCTCGGTCTGGCCATAGGTGGTGGCCAGCACGGGGCCGAAGAAGGCGCGCACCTGGCGGATTTTCTCGGGCGGCATGGCGGCGCCGCCGTAGATGAGGCGGCGCAGGGCGGGGAAGTCCGCACGGCTGGCGCCCGGCAGCGCCATCAGCATGTAGATCAGGGTGGGCGGCATGAAGCACACGGTGCCGCCGCGCAGGGCAAAGGCGCTGCGCACGGCCTCGGCACCCGCACCGTCCAGCAGCACATGGCAGCCGCCCTGCGCCAGGATGGGCAGCAGGTAGGTGGACGTGCCATGCGTGATGGGCGCGGCCATGACGTAGCGGTCATGCTCATCGAACCCCCAGGCCTGGATCTGGTTGGCAATGCCGGCCATCCAGGCGCGGCAGGGCTGCATCACGCCCTTGGGCAGGCCCGTGGTGCCGCCCGTGAACTTGATGGCCTGGATGGCATCGGCGGGCAGGTCGGGCATCACAGGCAAAGCGCCGGTCTGCGCCTGCTCCAGGGCCGCCGTGCCCTCGCCCAGCACCAGGTGGATGCCCGGCGCCCCTTGCACCAGCGCAGCGCCACCCGCATCGCACAGCACGATGGAAGGCTCGGTGGCATCGATGATGCGGCGCACCTCGGACTGCGTGCTCTTGGGATTGAGCGGCACCCAGACCTTGCCGCTGGCCATCACCGCCAGCAGGGCGGCGACATGGTCTGCGCTGTTGCCCGCGCAGATGCCCACGCGGCTTTGCACGGCGGGCTCCAGCGCCTGCAGGCCGGCCGCCAGCGCGGCCACCTTGCGGGCCAGCGCGTCATAGCGGATGCAGCCGCCCGGCGCGTCGATGGCGATGCGCTGCGGCCAGCGTTCGGCCGCGCGCCAGAAAAAATCAATGGGTTGCATGGGGGTCGTCTCCTTGTGGGGCGGTTGTGTCGAGCTTTTGCCGAACGTGTGCCGAACTACTGGGCGGTGGCGCCCGAGGCCTTGACCACCTCGCGCCAGCGTTTGATCTCCGACGCCGCAAAGCTGCGCATCTGCGCCGGGGTGCCGGGCTCGGGCGTGGCGGCCATCTCGCCCAGGCGCTGGCGCAGCTCGGGTGCGGCCAGGGCGGTATTCAGGGCATGGTTCAGGCGCTCGATCACGGCGGGCGGCGTGCCCGCAGGGGCGGCCAGGCCGAACCACGACTGCACGTCGAAGCCCGCATAGCCCGACTCCGCCAGCGTGGGCACATCGGGCAGCAGCGCCGAGCGCCGGGCGCTGGTGATGGCGATCGCGCGCAGCTTGCCGGCCTGCACGTGGGGCAGGGCCGAGGGCGCGTTGTCGAACATGGAATCCACCTGCCCGCCCAGCAGGTCGGTGATGGCCGGTGCGCTGCCCCGGTAGGGCACGTGCAGCATGCGCAGGCCCGACAGCTGCCGGAAAATCTCGCCCGACAGGTGGATCGACGAGCCGCTGCCCGACGAGGCGAAGCTGATGCCCTGCGCACTCTGCCGGGCATGGCGCACATAGTCGGCCACGTTCTGTATGGGCAGGCGCGGGTTGACCACGAGGATGTTGGGAATCTTGGCGATCAGGCCGATGGGCTCGAAGTCCTTGACCGGGTCATAGCCGAGCCGGGGGTAGAGCGAGGCATTGATGGTGTTGGCAATGGTGTAGACATACAGCGTGTAGCCGTCCGCAGGCGCCCGCGCCACGGCCTCGGCGCCCACATTGCTGTTGGCGCCCGTGCGGTTGTCCACCACCACGCTCTGGCCCAGCTGCTCGCCCATCCTGGCGGCCACCAGGCGTGCGATCACGTCGGTGGCGCCACCGGCCGCATAGCCCACCACGAGCCGCACGGGCCGGGCCGGCCAGGCCGCCGGCTGCGCCAGCACGGGCGCGGGCGCCAACGCCACGGTCGCGACGGTCGCGGCGGCCATGCCGGCCAGTGCGCAGGTGAAGGAACAGGCCAGCAGGCGCCGGCGCGCCCACGGATTGAAACGGGCAGGGGTTGTCATGTCTTGTCTCCAGGTGATCGTTCTGATGTCCGCTGATGTCCGCTTATGTCTGCCTGTGTGGGCTTTCGACGGCCTGCGGCACACTGCGCGCTGCACGCAGGCCCTTTTCTGCCCTGCCTGCAATCACCGGGAAATTCTTTTCCATGGCTTCGCGCAGCACCAATCCAAACGTCCGGCCAGCGGACATTCCACTCTCCGCCGACGATGCCGGCAGCCGCACGCTGCGCCGTGGCCTGCAGGTGCTGGACGCCGTGCTGGCCGCAGGCCGCGAGGGCCTGCGCGTCGCTGACCTGTGCCGCGCCACGGGGCTGGAGCGCGCCACGGTGTACCGCCTGCTGTCCACTCTGGTGGACAGCGGCTATGTGGCGCACAGGGGGCGCTTCGGCTATGCGGCCGGCCACCGGCTGGCGGCCACGGCCGCCAGCGCAGGCCAGCCCAACATGGCCGTGCGGCTGCAGCCCGTGCTGGAGCGCGTGAGTGCGGGCTGCGCGGACGCGGCCTTTGCCATCGTGCGCGAAGGCGCGGCATCGCACTGCATCGCCCGCCATGTGGGCACGCATCCGGTGCAGATCCTGGTGATCCAGGTGGGCACGCGCCAGCCGCTGGGCGTGGGAGCGGCGGGCCTGGCCCTGCTGGCCGCCCTGCCCGATGCCGAGGTGCAGGCCGCGATGGCGGCCAACGCGCCCGTGCTGGAGCAGTACGGCGGCATGACGCCCGAACGCATGGCCCTGCTGGTGAAGGCCACGCGCCAGCGCGGCTGGTCCGTCATCGGCAACCACGCCACGCGCGGCGTGCTGGCCGTGGGCATGGCGGTGCGCAATGCCGAAGGCGAGCCCGTGGCCGCCGTCAGCGTGGCCTCCACGCTGGAGCGCATGCCCGGCGAGCGCCAGAAGCTGATTGCGCGCTCGATAGGCGAGGCCCTGGCGGCCCTGCTGCCGCGCGGCATCTGAGGCCAAGCCCCGGTCTGCACCGACAATCGGCGCTGCACACCACAAGCGCCGCCCCCATGGAACTGAGACAACTCCGCTACTTCGTCCGCATCGTCGAACTCGGCTCCATGAGCCGCGCCGCCCTGGACCTGGACATGGTCCAGTCCGCGCTGAGCCAGCAGGTCAGCCGCCTGGAAAGCGAGCTGTCCACCCGGCTGCTGCAGCGCACGCCGCGCGGCGTGGTGCCCACCGAGGCGGGCGTGGCCTTCTTCCGCGAGGCCCAGCTCACGCTGCGCCATGCCGAGCAAGCCGTGCGCAGCGCGCAGCAGGCGCGGCTGTCGGGCTCGGTCAGCGTGGGCCTGGCGCCCACCACCTCGGCCATGCTGGGCCTGCCCATGATGCAGGCCATGCGCGCGCGCTACCCCGATGTGCGCCTGCACATGGTGGAGGGCATGTCCGGCCACCTGACCGACATGCTCAATGCGCGCGCGCTGGACATGGCCGTGCTGTTCGACGCCCGCCTCCACGGCGGTCAGGCCCGCGCAGGCGGGCGGCGCTGGCAGGTGCACCCGCTGATCGAGGAGGAGCTGTTCCTGATCCGCGCGCGCGGCCACCACCCCGAGCCGCTGCCGCCGCAGATGGCGCTGGCCGACCTGGCCGGCGAATCGCTGATCCTGCCCACGGGCCTGCACGGCCTGCGCAGCACGCTGGACACGGCCTTCTCGCAGGCGCGCTTCACGCCGCATCTGGTGCTGGAGGTGGACTCGCTGTCCATGGTCATGGCCGCCGTGGACGCGGGCCTGGGCAGCACGGTGCAGCCCTGGGCCTCCATGGGCCGCTATGCCGACGCCGCGCAGCGCTTCGAGTGGTCGCGTATCACGGACAAAGATGCCCTGCGCACCAACTTGCTGTGCAGCCTGTCCGAGGATGAGCTGTCGCCCGCCGCCCTGGCCGCGCGCGTGGTGCTGATCGACTGCGTGCGCCAGCTGCTGCGCGGCGGTGCCTGGGCCGGCACGGCCCTCATCCATCACGAAGACTGATACCCCCATGCCGGCGGGCCCCTGCCCGCCGAGCGGCGTTCTCCCTACATTCGCAATCCCCACGATGGCGAATGCAAGGAGAACTCCATGGACCCCGATGTCCTGGTCATAGGCGGCGGCAATGCCGCCCTGTGCGCGGCCCTGATGGCGCGCGAGGCAGGCCGCAGCGTGCTGCTGCTGGAGGCGGCGCCGCGCGAATGGCGCGGCGGCAATTCCGGCCACACGCGCAACCTGCGCTGCATGCACGACGCGCCCCAGGACGTGCTGGTCGAGGCCTACCCCGAGGAGGAGTTCTGGCAGGACCTGCTCAAGGTCACGGGCGGCATCACCAACGAGCACCTGGCGCGCATGGTGATCCGCGCCTCCTCCACCTGCCGCGACTGGATGCGCCGCCACGGCGTGCATTTCCAGCCGCCGCTGTCGGGCGCTTTGCACGTGGCGCGCACCAATGCCTTCTTCATGGGCGGCGGCAAGGCCCTGGTCAATGCCTACTACCGCAGCGCCGAACGGCTGGGCGTGCAGGTGCGCTACGCGTCGCCCGTGGACCGGCTGGAGATCGAGGACGGCGAGTTCAAGGCCGCCTGGGTGGGCGCGCAGCGCATCACCGCAAAGACCTGCGTGCTGGCGGCGGGCGGCTTCGAGTCCAACCGCGAGTGGCTGCGCGAGGCATGGGGGCAGAACGCGCGCGGCGAATGGCCGTCCGACAACTTCCTGATCCGCGGCACGGCCTTCAACCGCGGCGTGCTGCTGCGCCACCTGCTCGAAGACCATGGCGCCGACCGCATCGGCGACCCCACCCAGGCCCACATGGTGGCCATCGACGCGCGCGCGCCGCTGTACGACGGCGGCATCTGCACGCGCATCGACTGCGTCTCGCTGGGCGTGGTGGTCAACCGCGAGGCCGAGCGCTTCTACGACGAGGGCGAGGACTTCTGGCCCAAGCGCTATGCCATCTGGGGCCGCCTGGTGGCCCAGCAGCCGGGCCAGACCGCCTGGTCCGTCATCGACGCCAAGGCCATAGGCCGCTTCATGCCGCCGGTCTTCCCGGGCGTGCGCGCCGACTCCCTGCCCGAGCTGGCACGCAAGCTGGGCCTGGACGAGGACCGCTTCATGCAGACCCTGGATGCCTACAACGGCGCCTGCCGCGTCGGCCACTTCGACCACACGGCGCTGGACGACTGCCATACCGAGGGCCTGGCCCCCGCCAAGACCCACTGGGCCCGCCCCATCGACACGGCGCCCTTCTACGGCTACCAGCTGCGCCCCGGCGTGACCTTCACCTACCTGGGCCTGGAGACCGACGACACGGCGGCCGTGCGCTTTTCCGGCCAGCCCAGCACCAACCTGTTCGTGGCCGGCGAAATGATGGCCGGCAACGTGCTGGGCAAGGGCTATACGGCCGGCGTGGGCATGTCCATCGGCACGGCGTTCGGCCGCATCGCGGGCCGCAACGCGGCCCTGGCCGCCGCCGGACAACCTGCCGTGCGCGGCGCAGTGAGATGAAGACCCCCCTGAGTCGCTGCGCGCCATCCCCCAAGGGGGACGACAGCCTCGCTGCGGGGCGGCCCTTGCTCGCTGTCCCTGGTCAGGAGCAGGCCTACTTCAAGCGCTGCGGGCGGCAAGCCAACCCCATGGACGACACATATGCAAAACACAATTAGCGCCCTGGCCCAAGAAGCCCAGGACCTGGCCGCCGGCCGGGTCATTCCCATCCTGCCGGTCTCCACCGAAACGGCCGCCGAAGGCGAGGTGGCGCGTGCCCTGCAGATCTGCAACGCCTGCCGCTACTGCGAAGGCTTTTGCGCGGTCTTCCCGGCCATGACGCGGCGCCTGGAGTTCGGCAAGGCCGATGTGCACTACCTGGCCAACCTGTGCCACAACTGCGGCGCCTGCCTGCATGCCTGCCAGTACGCGCCGCCGCATGAATTCGCCATCAACATCCCCAAGGCCATGGCCGAGGTGCGCGGCCAGACCTATGCCGACTACGCCTGGCCGCTCGCCCTGGGGCGCCTGTACCAGAGGAACGGGCTCACGCTGTCGCTGGCCCTGGCCGCAGGCCTGTCGCTGTTCCTGGTGCTGGCCGTGGCCCTGCAGGGCGGCCCGGGCCGGCTGTGGGGCGCCGACCTGGGCGCCAACTTCTACAACCTGTTCCCGCACAACCTGCTGGTGGGCATCTTCGCGCCCGTGTTCCTGTTCGTGGTGCTGGCGCTGGCCATGGGCGTGCGCCGCTTCTGGAAGGACGTCAAGCCCGCCACCGGCGGCGTGGACGTGGGCACGCCGGCGGCGGCCGAGGCCGCGCAGGACGTGCTGCGCCTCAAATACCTGGACGGCGGCCACGGCGAGGGCTGCCACAACGAGGACGATGCCTACACCCTGAGCCGCAGGCGCTTTCACCACCTGACCTTCTACGGATTCATGCTGTGCTTTGCGGCCACGGCGCTGGCCACGGTCTACCACTACGTGTTCGGCTGGGCCGCGCCCTACGAATTCCCCAGCCTGCCCAAGCTGCTGGGCGCCGTGGGCGGCACCAGCCTCATGCTGGGCACCGCAGGCCTGTGGCACCTGAACCGCAGGCGCCACCCGCTGCATGGCGACGCGCGCCAGAAACCCATGGACCTGGGCTTCATCGCCCTGCTGTTCCTGGTCGCGGCCAGCGGCATGGCGCTGTGGCTGGGCCGCGGCACGCCGGCCCTGGCCCTGCTGCTGTGCCTGCACCTGGGCGCGGTGATCGCCCTGTTCGCCACCCTGCCCTACGGCAAGTTCGCGCACGGCGTGTTCCGCACGGCGTCCCTGCTGCGCCACAACACCGAAAAGCGCCAGCCCAGCCCCATCGGGCTGGGTGCCGACTAGCCGCATCCGCCCCGATTCCCAGCCAATGACGGAGACAACCCCATGATGAACAAGCGCAACTTCCTGCACGCCAGCGCCCTGGCCGCCTCCCTGCTCGCACTGGCCGCCAGTGCGCAGGCCCAGGACTTTCCTCCCAAAAAGCCCGTGTCCCTGGTCGTGGGCTTCGCCGCCGGCGGCGCTGCCGATGCGGCCGCGCGCCTGATCGCCAAGAAGCTGGGCGAGAACATCGGCCAGAGCGTGGTGGTGGAGAACAAGGGCGGCGCGGGCGGCAACATCGCCCACCAGCAGGTGGCCAATGCGGCGGCCGACGGCTCGGTGCTGCTGTTCGGCTCGGTGGGGCCGCTGACCATTGCGCCGCACCTGATGAAGCTGCCCTACGACCCCTTCAAGGACCTGGCGCCCATCTCGGGCGGCGTGAACTTTCCCAACGTGCTGGTGGTGCACAAGGGCGCGGGCGTGAAGACCCTGGCCGAGTTCGTGGCCAAGGCCAGGAAGAACCCGGGCACGGTGGACTACGCCTCGACGGGCGCGGGCTCGGCCTCCCACCTGGCAGGCGAGCTGTTCAACCAGCGCGCGGGCATCGACATGGTGCACGTGCCCTACAAGGGCGGCGCGCCCGCGCTGCAGGACCTGCTGGGCGAGCGCGTGACCAGCTACTTCGCAGCGCCGCCCACGGCCCTGCCCCACATCGAGGCCGGCAAGCTGATCCCGCTGGCCACCACGGGCCTCACGCGCCCGGCGTACATGCCCGACATCCCCACGGTGGCCGAAGCCGGCTATCCCGGCTTCGAGGCACTGAACTGGTATGCCTTCGTGGCACCGGGCAAGACGCCCAAGCCGATGCTGGACCGCTGGAACACCGAGATCGTCAAGGTACTCAATGAACCCGGCGTCAAGGACGCGCTGAACAAGCACGGCCTCACCCCCCAGCCCACCACGCGCGCCGAGTTCGCGGCCTTCATGAAGAAGGAGTACGAGCAGTGGGGCAGGCTGGTCAAGGAGCGAAAGCTCACGGCGGAGTGAGCGGCTTGCGCACGTTCAGAGCTTGATCGGCTTGCGTACCACGGGGGCTGCAAAGCCCGCGCACAGGCGGTTCCAGACATTGATGCTGCCGATGGCATAGGTCAGCTCCACCATCTCGCGCTCGCTGAAATGCGCGCGCAGCGCCTCGAAGTCCTGCTGCTCGGGATGGGCCTGGCTCAGGCGCGTGCAGCGCTCGGCCCAGTTCAGGGCGGCGCGCTCGCGCCCGTCGTAGAAATCCACCTCGGGCCAGGTGACGATGCTGTTGATGCGCTGCAGGTCCTCGCCCCGGGACAGCAGTTCGCGCGTGTGCATGTCCACGCAGAAGGCGCAGCCGTTGATCTGCGAGACGCGCAGGAACACCAGCTCCAGCAGCTGGATGCCCAGGCTGGACTCGTGCAGCAGCGCGTTGATGCCGGCCTGGGCCTTGTACAGCTCGGGGGCCACGGCCTGGAAGTTCAGGCGCGGCGTGGGGGCGGCAAGAGGACGGGCGCCGGTGGCAGCGGAAGACGAAGCGGTCATGGAAAACACTCCTTGAGGGATGTAGCAGCCGGCCGGAATGGCTGGCCCATACCTTCAAGACGCGCGGGGCGTGCGCGTTGTGACAGCGTTGGCGAAAATTCTTTCGCAGCCCCTATCCTCCCTTTCGCCGGCTGCCCCTCAATCCGCCACGATGCGCCGCTCCGTGGCGATCTTGCGGTACAGGGCGTTCTCGGCCGCGATCTCGCGCGCGAACTCCTCGGGGCGGTTGCCGATCACGCGCGAGCCCGTGTCCTCGATCTGGCGGCGCACCTCGGGGCTGGCCAGCGCGCGCTGGGCGGCCGCATGCAGGCGCGCCACGATCTCGGGCGACAGCCCCTTGGGGCCGTAGATGCCGTAGAAGGCGCTGCGGTTGACAGGCTCCAGCCCCAGCTCCTTGAAGGTGGGCACCTGGGGCAGCTGGGCCAGGCGCTCGGGCGCGGCCACCGCCAGCGCGGTGAGCCGGCCCGCCTTGATGAAGGGCAGGGCCGAGGGCAGGTTGTCGAAGACGATGGGCACCTGGCCCGCCACCGCATCGTTGAGCGCAGGGCCCGAGCCCCGGTAGGGCACATGCGTGAGCGACAGCCCCGAGCGGCTGGACATCAGCTCCATCAGCATGTGGCCTATGGAGCCCGTGCCCGCCGTGCCGTAGGCATGCTTGCCGGGGTTCTTCTTCACCTCGTCCACGAAGGCCGCAAAGCTCTGCGCCTTGAAGCCCGGATGCACGGCCAGCACATTGGGCGTGGCCGCAATGTTGGTGATGGGCGTGAAATCGGTGAGCGGGTTGTAGGGCAGGCGCGGGTTGATGGCCGGATTGGTGGCCGTGGTGGATACGGTGGCCACGCCCAGCGTGTAGCCGTCGGGCTGGGCGCGCGCGGCCTCGTGCGCGCCGATGGCGCCTCCGCCGCCGCCCTTGTTGTCCACCACCAGCGGCTGGCCCAGCGCCTCGGCCATGCGCGGCGCAATCGCGCGCGCCACGATGTCGGTGGTGCCGCCGGCCGCAAACGGCACGATCAGGCGCACCGGGCGCGTGGGATAGGCGCCGGCATCGGCCGCCATGGCGCCCGGTGCGGCGCCTGCGGCCAGCAGCAGGGCGCACAGGCTGCGGCGTGAAGTGAAGTGGTTCATGGGATGTCTCCTGGGAATGGCTGTGTTTTGAACGGACGGTGGAGGTTTCTGTCAGGCCGATGCGCGGCGCACGATGTGCGAGCGGTCCAGCGCGCCGCAGGAGGAGGCGCCCAGCATGGCCAGGTTGCGGTCCACCTCGTCGCGCAGCAGGCCGATGGCGTGCAGCACGCCGGCCTCGCCGCCCACGGCGGCGGCATAGTTGAAGGGCCGGCCCACCAGCACCATGCGCGCGCCCAGCGCCACGGCCTTGAGCACATCGGAGCCGCGCCGAAAGCCCCCGTCGATCAGCACCGGATAGTCCGGCCCCAGGGCCGCCACCACGTCCTCAAGAATGCGCATGGCCGACACCGCGCCGTCGAGCTGCCGCCCGCCATGGTTGGACAGCACGATGCCGTCGGCCCCCACGCGCCGGGCCTGCAGCGCGTCCTCCACGCTGAGCACGCCCTTGATGACCAGCGGCCCCTTCCAGCGGCGGCGGATGGCCTCGATGTGGTGCCAGCTCAGGTGGTCGCGTGCCGAAAAATCGCGCATCACGCTGGACGACATGATGGGCGCACCGCGCGTGGCAAACGAGTTCTCGAAATGCGGCATGCCGTGGCGCAGCAGCGTGCGCAGGAAGGTGCCCGCCACCCAGCCCGGACGCACCATGCCGTCCCAGGCCAGGCGCAGGCTGGGCTTGAGCGGCGTGGAAAACCCGGTGCGGATGTTGTTCTCGCGGTTGGCGGAGATCGGTATGTCCACCGTCACCACCAGGGTGCGAAAGCCTGCGCGCTCCACGCGGTCGATCAGCGCGTCGATGCGGGCCTGGTCCCCGGGGATATAGGCCTGGAACCAGGTGGCCGGGCTCTCGCGCGCCACCTCCTCCATGGGGATCAGCGAAGTGCCGCTCATCACCGACACAATGCCCGCGCGCTGGGCCGCGCGGGCCAGCACCAGATCGCCCCGGTAGGTGGACAGCGCATTGATGCCCATGGGCGCAATGCCGAAGGGGCTGGCATAGCGCTCGCCGAACAGCTCCACGGCCTGCGAGCGCTGCGACACATCGGCCAGCACGCGCGTGGTCAGGCCCCATTCGCCGAACACCTCGCGGTTGTCGCGCAGCGAGGCGTTGTCCTCTGCCGCCCCGGCGATGTAGCCGAAGATGGGCCGGGGCAGCCTGCGGCGCGCGGCCTCCTCGAAATCATGCAGCGACAGCATGCGGCGCAGCACGGCCGGGGCGCGCGGCGCCGGCAGGGCGTGTGCCGAAGGCGTGGAGGCAGAGGCAGAGGAGGAAGCGATGGCGGCCATGGTGCGGACCTCGGAATGTTCAGGAACCGGCGCCACTGTAGGCCGCGCATCCATTGAATGAAAGTGGATTATTTAGAATGCACTTGTTCGCTTTTTGCCAATGACAAGCCCATGTCCACACCCTCGGTCAAGCAGCTCGAAGCCTTCTGGTGGGCCGCCACCTGCAGCAACTTCGCCACGGCCGCGCAGCGCGTGCACCTGTCCGTGTCCTCGCTGTCCAAGCGCATCACGGAACTGGAGACCGCGCTGGGCCAGCCGCTGTTCGACCGCAGCGGCCACCGTGCCGTGCTCACCGACGCCGGCCAGCGCCTGCTGCCCGCCGCGCTGGAGGTGCTCAACGCCATGGCCGCGCTGGGCCAGGCCCTGGACACGCGCGAGGCGCTGGCCGGCCATTGCCGCTTCGGCGTGGGCGACCTGTCGGCGCTGACCTGGCTGCCGGCCTTCGTGGCCGCCGCGCGCCAGGCCCATCCGCAGCTGGTGCTGGAGCCCCATGTGGACGTGGGCGGCGTGCTGGAGCAGCGCCTGGACGACGGCGAGCTGGACTTTGCCGTCATCGCGGGCCGCTCCTCGCGCAGCAGCCTGCTGTCCCGCCCCGTGGGCGCCGCACGCTTTGCCTGGGCCGTGGCCCCCGGCCTGGCAGGCGCGGGCCGCCTGGGCGCCACGGCCCTGCTGCAGCGCCATGCGCTGGTCACCCTGCCCCCGCAGGCCGGCACCACGCGCCTGCTGGACGACTGGCTGCTGGCCCAGGGCGCCAGCGTGCGCGAGCGCATCCTGTGCAACAGCTGGGGCGCCGTGGCCGGCATGCTGCGCGCCGGCCTGGGCGTGGGCTTCCTGCCCACCGGCTGGATCGCCGCCCTGGGCCTGCGCGCCGTCGGGGGCGCCCATCCCAAGGCCGCCCTCGCTCCCCTGCACTACGCCTTCCAATGGCGGCGCGGCGACGCCCGCGCCCTGATCCCGGCCATGCAGCAACTGGCGCAGGCGCAGGTGGATTTCACGGTGATGCCGGGGTTGGTGGGTGCAGGGCGATGAAGGCCAATGGATCCAGACGCAATACCCTTGATCGCGTTGATGCGATACAACATGCGTCAAGGTCGGCGCACTCCAGAATCAAAGGGCGAGCGCGGTTGTGACCAAGGGCAGGAGGTGAGCAGCGCCACTGCGCTGGCTGTCGGCAACTCCTGCACAAACAACATGAAAGGAGGAGAGGGTGGATAGTCTTGACGAGGCGGAGGCTCGCCAGATACTGTCAGAACGTCACTATTGCGACGACGCCGAGGCCGACGATTGGAAGTTACTGGATAAGCCACAGGGAGCGTTCAACTTTGAACAGGGCTTGGTAACGGACAGCGGCAAGGGGACAGGCCTTGTGGTCCAGTTGAACTTCTATCGCTCTTCGGATACTGGGCTCATCACCCTGAAGATGAGTGTGTTCCGTCACATGAAGAAGCAGCCCAAGGCAAGGGTTTACCAATTGCAGATCACGACGAAAAGCTACAACCCCGACAATTGGCACGATCAGGCGCATGAGCATCTGGGAGATGCACGAAACCCTGTTCCGGAGTGGAAGTCATGGCGGACTTTCCATGATGTTTTCGCATTTTTCTGTCAACGCACCAACATCGAATTCAGGCCCGCACTTGAGGATCCAGAACAGCTGAGGCTCCAACCATGATCTGCCAGAACCTTCTCAACCTGACCGGGTTTGCGTGCCAGCCCATCAACGAGCAAGGCACGCTTGCAAGGATCAACACGCCCTTCTGTTTTGCCGATGGCGACCCCGTGCCTGTGTATGTGCAGAGTTTCGACAACGACGTACATCGGTTTTTCGACGATGGCCAGACCGTCCTGCACTTCATTGGCAGAGGGATGAATTTCTCGTCAGGGCACAAGCTGAGGTTCCTCAGCAACCTGGCGAGCAAACACGGGGCCTCGCTCAATGCCAAGGGCGTCATAGAGATCCTGTCAACGGACTCGTCGTCCGCCGACGCCTTTGCACGGTACATCTCCTGCCTTGTAGCCATCACCCATTGGGAGATGGAGCACCAGGGCGTGGACGCCGATGGATCGGCATTTGCCACGGAGGTAGCACAAGCCCTGCTCCAAAGGTACCCCGGCAAGGAGCTGCAACTTAGGCCCGAATACCTTGGAAGCTCGGGCAAGCGGCATGAGTTGGACTTCAAGATGGAAGGCTCTGGGTATCTGGCCGTCAAGCCAACGCAGCAGTCTGCGGCTCCCGCCCTCTACAAGCTGGTGGACATCACCAACCGGCAAACCAATGACGGCGAAAACATCGTGGTCGTGATCGATGACAGATTCGACAAACAGGCCGCCAAAAACACCCAGCAAGTCTTCAGAAGCATCGTCAGCGACGTGATCCACTTCAGCAAGCTTGTCCCTGCAGACCCTGCAAGCGCTGCGATCGTGCACTGAGCAGGCAAAAGCCCTGAACCTATGGCGGGGGACTCAAAATCCCCCACTCCACCAACTGCGGCCGCACCTGCACCACCTGCCCCGCGCGCAGGCCTTCGCCGTCGATGGCGCGGAAGGCCTCGGCCATCAGGCCTTCGACGTTCTGGCGCACCATGTGCACCGGAAAGCGCAGGCATTCGGCATAGGGGTCCCAGTCGTAGCTGCCAAAGCTGCATTGCGCCAGTTCCGCATCGGGCAGTCCACGCAGGAAGCGGATGGCGCCTTGCAGCGTGATGCCCGATGAGAACAGCAGGGCGCGCGGCAGGCCGCCCAGGCGCTGGTAGAGCGCTGCCATGGCAAGGCGGGCCGCTTCGGGGTCGTAGCCGCAGCAGACGATGTGCTCGTCCGCCACCGGCGTGTGGGGCGCCAGGGCTTCGCGAAAGCCGGCCAGGCGCTGCTCGGTGGCGTACTCCTTGCGGACGCCGCCCAGAAAGCAGATGGCGTCCTGCGGCGCACCTGCCGGGGGCCTGGAGCGCGCCAGCAGCAGGCGCGTGAGTTCGGCCGCACCCCAGCGGTTGTCGCTGGTGACGGAGGGCGCCTTTTTCCCGGGCAGATCCACGTTGACATGGCGCACGCCGGCCTGGCGGCATTCGGCGCTGATGGCGTCGGGCCGGGTGGCGCCCGTGACGATGAGGTGCTCCACGCGAAAGGCGATCAGCGAGCGCACGGTCTCCACCTCCAGCGCGCCGTCGCGCAGCGTGCTGACCACCAGCGGGCACAGGCCGCGCGCGTGGGCCAGGCGCTCGAAGGCCTGGGACAGCGCGCCGAAGAAGCGGTCCTCATGCGTGGGAATCACCATGCCGATCAGCCCCGAGCGCTGGCGGCGCAGGCCGCTGGCCTGGCGGTTCACGGCAAAGCTGTGTTCCTGGGCGAGCTGCTGCACGCGGCGCGCGGTCTCCTCGCTGATGCGCCGCGACTGCCAGCTGCCGTTGAGGATGGCGCTGACCGTCGAGGCCGAGGTGCCGGCCAGTTCGGCCAGGTCGTAGATGGTGGAGGTTCGGGGGCGGTTCACGGTGCTCTGCAGGGGTTGGGACGGGAGCGCTCGGCGGCCATCGTAGCCGCTGCGGCAGCGATTCGGGCGGACCGGAGCCGGCACGCAGCAGCGGCCCGGGAAATCCCGCATCGGCAATGGAAGTCCATCTGTCTATAGTTTGCACAATCGATTGTGCAAAACAGAGGGAGGAGCGCCATGTTCCATGGATTCAGCCGGTTCTCGAGGGCACTGTTGGCCTGCACCCTGGCGGTGCTGGCAGGCGCGGCCGGTGCCGAGGATGTGTCGGTGGTGGCCAAGGTCGGGGGCATTCCGTGGTTCAACGCCATGGAGACCGGCATCCGCAAGGCAGGCCGCGAGCTGGGCATCTCCAGCGGCATGGTCGGCCCCACCGAGGCCGATGCGGCCCAGCAGGTGCGCGCGGTCGAGGACCTGATCGCGCGCCGCAGCAAGGTCATCGCCGTGGTGCCCAACGATGCCAGGGCGCTGGAGCCCGTGTTCCGGCGCGCACGCAGCGCGGGCATCAAGGTGCTCACGCACGAGTCGCCCGACCAGAAGGGCGCCGACTGGAACATCGAGCTGAGCAGCGTCGCGGGATTTGGCGAGCGCCACATGGATAGCCTGGGCAAGGCCATGGGTGGCGAAGGCAAGTACGTGGTCTTCGTGGGCTCGCTGACCGTGCCGCTGCACAACGCCTGGGCCGATGCGGCCATCGCCCACCAGAAAAAGCTGTGGCCGAAGATGCAGCTGGTGTCCGAGCGCTTCGGCGTGGCCGAGAGCCTGGACGACTCCTACCGCAGCGCCCAGGACCTGATGCGCGCGCATCCCGACCTCAAGGGCTTTCTGGCCTTCGGCAGCCAGGGCCCCATTGGCGCGGGCCGCGCGGTGGCCGATGCGCGCAAAGCCGACCGCATTGCCGTGGTGGGCTCGTTCTCGCCGGGCCAGGGCGCCAAGCTGGTGCGCGACGGCGTGATCCGCGAGGGTTTCATCTGGAACCCCGCGCTGGCCGGCGAGGTGATCGTGCATGTGGGCAAGATGCTGATCGACGGCCGCGAGCCCACGGACGGCATGGAGATACCGGGCCTGGGCAAGGTCCAGGTAGACCGCGAGCGCCGCAACATTCAGGGCCAGAGGCTGGAGCCGATCAACCGGCAGACCATAGACCGGCTGGTCGGCCTGGGCCTGTGAGCCGCGCGCTGCCATGGATGCCACCACAACGGCGCTGGTCCGCATGCAGGCGGTCACCGTGCGCTTTGGCGACGCCACCGCGCTGCATGCGCTGGACTGGGACGTGATGCCCGGCGAGGTGCACTGCCTGATGGGCAGCAACGGCAGCGGCAAGAGCACGGCGATCAAGGTGCTCAGCGGCGTGCACGCGCCGCAGCCGGGCGCGCGCATCGACATCGGCGGACAGCCCGTGCAGCGGCTGGACCCGGCGCTGGCCAAGTCCCTGGGCATTCAGGTGATCTACCAGGACCTGTCGCTGTTTCCCAACCTGAGCGTGGCCGAGAACATCGCCTTCGACCAGGCCATGGGCCGCTGGTGGGCGCCCGTGCGCCGCAGGCGCCAGCGCGAGGCGGCCCAGGCCGTGTTGCGGCGCCTGGGCATTGCGCTGCCGCTGGATGCGCGGGTGGGCGACCTGCCCATTGCGGGCCGCCAGCTTGTGGCCATCTGCCGGGGCATGGCGGCCCGGGCCAGGCTGCTGTTCATGGATGAGCCCACGGCCTCGCTCACGCGTGCCGAGGTCGATGCGCTGCTGGCCGTGGTGCGCCGGCTCCAGGCCGATGGCATGGCCATCGTCTTCGTGAGCCACAAGCTGGACGAGGTCATGGAGATCGCCGACCGCGTCACCGTGCTGCGCGACGGGCGCAAGCTCGGCACCTGGCCCGCCGAGCAGTTGTCGGGCCGGCAACTGGCCGCGCTGATGACCGGGCAGGAAGTGGATGAGCGCCTGCATGCGCGCGACATGTCCGCCGCGCCCGTGCTGCTGGAAGTGCGCGGCCTGGGCCGCGACGGCGACTACGAGGACGTAAGCTTCGATGTGCGCGAGGGCGAGATCCTGGGCCTGACCGGGCTGCTGGGCGCGGGCCGCACCGAGCTGGCCCTGGGCCTGTTCGGCATGCGCCGGCCCGATCGCGGCAGCATCCGCCTGGGCGGCCGCACGTTGGTGCTGCGCAGCAACCGCGACGCCATGGCGGCGGGCATTGCCTATGTGCCGGAGGACCGCCAGTCCATCGGCCTGAACCTGCGCCAGTCCGTGCAGGACAACCTGGTGCTGGCCATGCTGCCGCGCCTGTCCGGCCCGCTGGGCTGGCTGCCCGCCCGCCGCCGCGCCGCCACTGCGGCCCAGTGGCGCGACCGCCTGCACATGCGCCTGCCCGCGCTGGACGCACCCGTGCACCAGCTGTCGGGCGGCAATGCCCAGCGCGTGGTGCTGGCCCGCTGGCTGGCGACCGCGCCACGCCTGCTGATCCTCGACTCGCCCACCGTGGGCGTGGACATCGGCAACCGCCAGGGCATCTTCGAGATCGTGCACGGGCTCGCCGCACAGGGCATGGCGGTGATCGTCATCTCGGACGAGGTGGCCGAAGTCCATGCCCACTGCGACCGCGTGCTGCACATGCGCGGCGGGCGCATCGTCGGCGAGTTCCTGCCAGGGGCGCATTCCGAAAGCCAGATCGAGGAAGCCGTCCATGCCTGAACACGCACACGCGCTGCTGCACCACCCCGTGGCCCGGCTGGGCCTGGCCATTGCCGCCATGGCCCTGCTGTTCGGCGCCCTGGCGCCGGGCTTCTGGACGCTGGGCAACTGGATGGACGTGGCCGAGGGCGCATCGGTCACCGCCATCATGGCCGTGGGCCTGCTGGTGGTGCTGGTCGCGGGCGGCATCGACATCTCGTTTGCCGCCACGGCCACGGTGGCGCAGTACCTTGCGGCCCTCGCGGCCACACGCCTGGGCTGGGCACCGGCGGCCAGCATCGCGCTGGGCCTGGCCACGGGACTGGCGCTGGGCGCATTCAACGCCTTGCTCATCCACCGCCTGCGCGCCACCTCCATCATCATCACCATCTCCACGCTGAACCTGTACTTCGCGCTGCTGATGCATGGCACGGGCGGGCGGTCCATCTACGACCTGCCGTCGTGGTGGAGCGATTCCGTGGTGCTGGCCCGCTTCGCAAGCGCCGAAGGCGCAGACCCCGTGCGCCTGACCCTGCCCATCGCCGTGGCCGCTGCGGCCGCCCTGCTGACCGCACTGCTGCTGGGCCGCAGCGCGCTGGGGCGGCGCCTGTACGCCTTCGGCGGCAACCCCGAGGCCGCGCACCGCATGGGCATCGGGCTGGGCGCCATCCAGGGCGTGGCCTATGGCTGGCTCGGCATGATGGCGGCCATCGCAGGCCTGGTGCAGGCGCACCGCGTGGGCGAGTCGGTGCCCAACGCCCTGGTCGGCACGGAGCTGTTCGTGCTCGCGGCCGCCGTGCTGGGCGGCGCCAGCCTGTTCGGCGGCACGGGCAGCGTGGGCGGCGTGCTGATGGGCGTGCTGCTGCTGGCCGTGCTGCGCAACGGGCTGAACCTGCTGGGCGTGTCGCCGTATTTCTTCCAGGTGCTGCTGGGCGCCGTGGTACTGGCCTGCGCCGCGGCAACGGGACTGCGGCGCACGCAGCGACGCAACCAGCAGCGCAGCGCTGACGCCACCCCTGCAGCGCCTTTGGCGGGGGCCGCGCCATGAACCGCAGCACTGGCGCGCCGCTGGGCCTGATCGCGCTGCTGGCGCTGCTGTGCGCCGTGTTCACGCTGCTGCTGCCCGGCAGCTTCGCCACCCTGGGCACGCTGCAATCGGTGCTGCTGCAAATCCCCGAGCTGGGCCTGCTGGCACTGGCGCAGATGCTGCCGCTGGTCAGTGGCGGCATCAACCTGGCCGTGGTCGCCAGCGCCAACATGGCGGGCCTGGCCATGGCCTGGGTGCTGGTGGGAGGCCTGTCGGCGCTGGGCCTGGACCTGTCGGGCCATGAGGGCCTGCTCATCGCCGTGGCACTGACCGTGGGCGCCCTCGCCAGCCTGCTGGTGGGCCTGGCCAGCGGCTGGCTGGTGGCGCGCGTCAACGCCCATCCCATCCTCGTCACGCTGGGCACCATGTCGCTGATCAACGGCCTGTGCGTCTGGCTCACGCGCGGCAAGCCCATTGCAGGCTTTCCCGAGGCCTTCCAGGCCCTGGGCTCGGCCCAGTGGCTGGGCCTGCCGCTGCCGTTCTGGATCTTCGCGGCCGTGTGCCTGCTGGTGGGCCTGTACCTGGGCAGCACACGCCACGGGCTGGCCATCCGCATGGTCGGCTCCAATGCCGAGGCCACGCGCCATGCGGGCATCGACACGCGCCGCGTGCTGATCGGCGTCTACACCCTGTCCACGCTGCTGTGCTGGATCGCGGCCGTGCTGATGATGGCGCGCTTCAACTCGGCCAGTGCGGGCTACGCCCAGTCCTACCTGCTGGTCACGGTGCTTGCGGCCATCCTGGGCGGCACCGATCCCATGGGCGGCTTTGGCCGGGTGTCGGGGCTGTTCGTCGCCCTGCTCATCCTGCAGGTGCTGTCCAGCGGGGTGAACCTGCTGGGCGCCAATGCCCAGCTCACGCAGGCCCTGTGGGGCGCCACCATGATCGCCGCCGTGGCCGCGCGCCACCTGCTGGCGCGCTGGCGGGGCCCTGCCCGGGCACCCGCCGGACCCTCCCCTTCACGCTCTCGCAGCGTCCAACCGGAGCCCCTATGAACCCCCTCGGCATCCACGCCCTTGTCTGGGCCGGCGACCTGTCGCCGGCATCCACCCGCCATGTGATCGAGCAGACGCGCCAGGCCGGTTACGACCTGGTCGAGCTGTCCCTGCACGGCCCCCGGCTCATGGACCTGGCACTCACGCGAGATCTGCTGCAGGAGCATGGCCTGGGCGTGGGCTGCTCGCGGGGCCTGACCTTCGAGGCCGATGTCTCCAGCGAAGACCCCGCCGTAGTCGCGCGCGGCCTGGCGCTGCTGCAAGAGGGCGTGGACATCACGGCGCGCCTGGGCGGACGCTATTTCGGCGGCATCCTCTACGGCGCCATGGCGAAATACGGCCACCCCTGCACGCCACGGGGCCGGCGCAACGCGATCGAGGCCGTGCGGCGCATTGCCGACTTCGCGGGCGAGCGCGGCGTCACGCTGGGCCTGGAGGTGGTCAACCGCTACGAAAGCAATCTGCTGAACACGGCCGCGCAGGCGCTGGAGTTCATCGACGAAGTCGGCCAGCCCCATGTCTGCGTGCACCTGGACACCTACCACATGAACATCGAGGAAGCCGACCTCGCCGCGCCCGTGCTGGCCTGCGGACAGCGGCTGGGCTATGTGCACATCGGCGAGAACCACCGCGGCTACCTGGGCGCGGGCCACATCGACTTCGCGCAGTTCTTCGGTGCCCTCGCGCAGATCGGCTACCAGGGCACCGTCACCTTCGAGAGCTTCTCGTCGGCCATCGTCAACGAGCAGCTGTCGAACGCGCTGGCCATCTGGCGCCCGATGTGGGAAGACGGCATGGACCTGGCCCTGCACGCACGCGGCTTCATGGCAGACGGGCTGGCCAGCGCGCAGCAGGCACGCGCATGACGGCCATCCTGCCGCCCGAAGCCCTGGCGCGTGCATTTGCGCTGGCACGCTCCGGCCCCCGACGCCTGCTGGGCCTGGCGGGCCCGCCCGGCGCAGGCAAGAGCACGGTCTGCGCCGCCCTGCTGCAGGCGCTGGGCCCACTGGCGGCGGCCGTACCCATGGACGGCTTCCACCTGGCGCAGTCCGCGCTGCAGCGCCTGGGCCGCGCGCAGCGCAAGGGCGCGCCCGACACCTTCGACTCGGCCGGCTACGTGGCCCTGCTGCGCCGCCTGCGCGCGCCCGTGGCCGGTGAAACGGTCTACGCCCCCGAATTCCGGCGCGCCATCGAGGAGCCCATTGCAGGCGCCATCGCCATCGCGCCCGGCGTGCCCCTGGTCATCACCGAAGGCAACTACCTGCTGATGGAGGAACAGGATGCGCCAGGCACACACTGGCATGCCGTGCGCGCGCTGCTGGACGAGGTCTGGTACGTGGACATGGACGACCGCCTTCGCATCGACCGCCTGACCCGCCGCCACGAACTCCACGGCCGCAGCCCCCAGGCCGCACGCGACTGGGTGGCGCAGGTGGACGAGCCCAATGCGCGCCGCATTGCGGCAACGCGGGGGCGGGCGGATTGGGTGTTGCGCTGGGGGTGAGCAGGGGAGCGAACACGGTTGCGGCAGCCAGGCCTTTCAGGGGGTGCCGGAGCGACCGCCCTCCTCCCGACGCGCCAATGCCACAGCGTCCCGCAAATTCAGCTTCAGCATGGCTTGTCCGCCGATGTAGCCGGCCAGGGCGCTTGTTGCGCGCTGCTCTATGGCATCGGCACTGGTCAGCCCGAGCCGAACCAGGGCCGCGATGTCCTCTTTGTCGTTGTCGGCGAACCGGGCAATCTTGCTTACGGCAAGATCCACGGGAGAGAGGACATGCACGCGAATCTGGTCCACACCGAGGTCGATAGGGATGGCGTCATCCAGATAGTCCTCATGCATCAGCGCAAAGCTGGAGTTGTAGTTGGTGTCGAGGTAGACCACCTGCGGGGTGCCGTCTTCCAGCATCACCTCGACCATCAGGTCGTTCGGCAGATGGACGCGCCCGCCGAATTCCGCATCCACATCGGTAGTGACGCGGTCTGCTGTGTAGAGGTGAACGGCCATGCCGCCAGCCAGATAGACATTCAAGGGGCGGCCCAGCGCAAGCCGCTGCTCCAACTGCTTGAACAGCTCCCGCAGGCCTTCTGCCAGCGCCGTATGGGTATGAAAAATCGGGAGCATGGACATGGCCTCAGTGCCCACGCAGCCGAAGGCTGAGCATGTCGCGCAGACGGGGCAGGCTCAGAACCCAACCCCGCCTGACCACATCTTCCGATGGCAGTCTTTCTTCTGGATGCAAGGCGAAATATCGCTCGCTGGCCTGCATCAGGCTCGCAGATTCCTGGGGGAATCGTGAACGGACGATCATGGCGGCCAGGCGAAACACGTTGGCTTCGCGCTGGTCCTGGGCGGGCTGCGCACGCTCCCGGGCGACGAAGGAGCAGCGCGATAGCAGCGCCGATTCATCATCTCTGGCCGTCATTGCATCCACCTCCGTTCGCACCATGGCATCAAGATTTCGATGCCATGACTCTAAAGCGAACTCGATCTGCGCGGCAGTCCTTGGGGCTTTCGCGCCCTCAGAACGCCACCACGCCCCCGTCCTTGCGCGGGTCCGATCCGCCGATGTAGTGGTCGCCGTCGCGCAGCACCAGCTGCGCGCCGCCGAAGGCGAAGACGCCATGGCCTTCCTCGATCGTGACTTCGTGGCCGCGTGCGCGCAGGGCGGCGACAACCTCGGCGTCGAAGGCGGGCTCCACAGCCACGCCCTTGCCGCCCGTCACGCGCCAGCGCGGTGCGTCGGCGGCGGCCTGGGGGTTCTGGCCGTAGCGCAGCACGCGCAGGGCCATCTGCAGGTGGCCCTGGCTCTGCATGGGGCCGCCCATGACGCCGAAGGCCATCTGGGGCGTGCCGTCGGCGTTCATCGCAAAGGCCGGGATGATGGTGTGCGAGGGGCGCTTGCGTGGCGCGACCTCGTTGGCATGGCCGGCTTGCGTGGTGAAGCCGTGGCCGCGGTTTTGCAGGCTGATGCCGGTGCCCGGCACGACCACGCCCGAGCCGAAGCCCATGTAGTTGGACTGGATGAACGAGACCATCATGCCGCTGGCATCGGCCGCCGCCAGGTAGACCGTGCCGCCCGGGCGCGGTGCGCCGTAGGTGGGTGCGCTGGCGCGCTCGCGGTCAATGAGCGCCGCGCGTTCGCACAGGTAGCCGGCGTCCAGCAGATGGGCGGATTCGACGCGCATGTGGTCGCCGTCGGCGTTGTATTCGTGCAGGTCGGCCAGGGCCAGCTTCATGGCCTCGACCTGCAGGTGCACGGACTCCACGCCGTCCAGCGGCTCGGCGCCCACGCCCAGTGCGTCCAGCATGCCCAGCGCCATCAGCGCGGCGATGCCCTGGCCGTTGGGCGGGATCTCGTGGATCACCGAATCGCCAAAGGTCTGCGACACCGTGCCGACCCAGTCGGCCTGGTGGGCGGCCAGGTCGGCCTCGGTCATGGCGCCGCCGCAGGCCTTGGCGTGCTCGGCCATCGAGCGCGCCAGTGCGCCACGGTAGAAGGACTCGCCCTTGGTGGCGGCGATCTCCTCCAGCGTGCGCGCATGGGCTTCGCTGCGGAACACCTCGCCCGCCTTGGGGGCCTTGCCATCGGGCAGGAAGCATTCGGCAAAACCGGGCTGGTCGCCGAGCTTGGCGCCGCCCAGCGCCCACAGCGTGGCGATGGTGGGCGAGACCGCAAAGCCGTCGCGCGCATAGCGGATGGCGGGCTGGGCCAGTTGCTCGAACGGCAGCTTGCCGAAGCGGCGCGACAGCTCCACCCAGGCCGAGACGGCGCCGGGCACGGTGACGGCGTTCCAGCCCTTCTCGGGTATGCCGCCCAGCGCGGCGAAGTACTCGGGCGTCCAGGCTTCGGGCGAGCGGCCCGAGGCATTGAGGCCGTGCAGTTCCTTGCCATCCCACAGGATGCAGAAGGCATCGCTGCCCAGGCCACAGCCCGTGGGCTCGACCACGGTCAGCGCCATGGCCGTGGCAATGGCCGCATCCACCGCATTGCCGCCGGCCAGCAGCATGGACAGGCCGGCCTGCGCGGCCAGCGGCTGCGAGGTGGAGACCATGTTGCGGCCCAGCACCGAAGAGCGGTGCGAGGCGTAGGGAAGTGTCCAGTCCGTAACAGTGCTTGTCATATCAATTTCCATAGCGCCAACGCGCCACCGATAGCTTGAGGAACCGCAGGCACGGCCCAGCTCAGGGACGCCAAGCAAGGGCCTACGCCGGCCGCGCCACCCCGCAGCAAGGGCGTCGTCCCCCTCCCGCAGGAGAGGGGGAAGCGGCAAAGCCGCTCAGGGGGTGCTTCACTCAATCCAATGTGATTTTGTTGTCTTTGATGACCTGCGCCCAGCGCGCGCTGTCGGCCTGCACCATGGCGGCGAACTGCTCGGGCGTGCGCGGCGATGCGGCTTCCACGCCCTGCCTGGCCAGGCTGGCCACCACCTCGGGATTCTGGATGGCCTTGTTGAAGGCCTGATTGATCCGCGCGACAAGTTCGGGCTTCATGCCGGCCGGGCCATAGACGCCGAACCAGGTGACCGAAGAATAGCCAGGCAGGCCGGACTCGGCCACCGTGGGCAGGTCGGGCGCCAGCGCGCTGCGCTTGTCGCCGGTCACGGCCAGGGCGCGCAGGCGGCCGCTGGCCACATGGGGCATGCCGGTGGGAATGGAGTCGAACAGCAGGTGCACCTGGCCTGCGGACAGGTCGGTGATGGACTGCGCCGTGCCCTTGTAGGGCACATGGGTCAGCTGCAGGCCTGCGCGCGCCGCGAAGGCCGCCGCGTTCAGGTGGACGATGGTCCCGTTGCCGCTGCTGGCGTAGTTGAGGGCGCCCGGATGGGCCTTGGCATAGGCGATCAGCTCCTGCACGTTGCGCACGGGCAGCGAGGGCGTGACCAGCAGGATGCTGGCCGCCCCGCCGATCTCGGCAATCGGCGTGAAATCCTTGTCGGCCTTGTAGGCCAGCCTGGTCATCAGGTGCGGCGAGATGGCATGCGTGCTGCTGGTGGTGAACAGCAGCGTGTAGCCGTCCGGCGAGGCCTTGGCGGCCTCGCCCGTGCCGATGGTGCCGCCCGCGCCGGGGCGGTTGTCGATGACCAGCTGCTGGCCCAGGTCCTGCGACATGCGCTGCGCCACCACGCGCGCCACGAGGTCGGTGGCGCCGCTGGCCGGAAAGGGCACGACCAGGCGCACCGGGTGCGAGGGCCAGGACGCCTGGCCCTGGGCCACGGCGGGCAGGGCCATGGCGCCAGCCAGGGCACAGGCCGCAGCCACGAGGGTGCGGCGTGGAAGTAAAACGCTGGGCAATGCCTTCATGGGCACACTCCTGGACAGGGGTTGGACGGCTGCAGCCGCTGCTCCCCAGCAACGCCGCAACAGGCCATCGTAGAACCCTCTCCCCTTTGCCGCCATCAGCAAATTTGCAAACCTGCGTTGCCTCTGCGGCAAATTGATGACAATCGGGGCGACATGCCCGACGCCCGCCACCTTCTTTTGCAGGACACCGCGCTGCGCTACTTCCACGAAGTGGCGCAATGTGGATCGCTGACCGAGGCCTCGGCGCGGCTGCATGTGGCGGCCTCGGCCATCAGCCGCCAGATCGCGGCGCTGGAGGGGCTGCTGGGCACGCCGCTGTTCGAACGCCACCCGCGCGGCATGGTGCTCAATGCGGCCGGGGAGATCCTGGCCGACCATGTGCGCCGCGCCGGCCTGGACGCCGAGCGCGCGCTGGGCGAGATCGAGGCCCTGCAGGGGCTGCGCAGCGGCCGCGTGCGCATCGCAAGCTCCGACGCCTTTGCCAACGAGTTCCTGCCGCGCCTGTGCGCAGCGTTCCAGCGCGCGCATGCCGGCATCGTCTTCGAGGTGATGGTGCTGCCCACGCCTGCCGTGCCAGAGGCCGTGCGCAGCGGCACGGCCGACATCGGCCTGTGCTTCAGCCGCGCGCCTGAAAAAGGCATTGCCGTGGCCTGCCGCGTGGCGGCGCCCCTGGTCGCCCTGGTCGCACCCGGCCATGCCTTGGCCCAGGCCCGCCGCCTGTCGCTGGCCCAATTGGTACGCCACCCCCTGGCACTCACACCGGCCGATACTGCCGTGCGCCAGTTGCTGGACGCGGCCTGCAGCCGCCAGGGCCTGATGCTGATGCCCGTGATGGAGAGCAACCACGGCAAGACCCTGCTGAACTTTGCAGCCCAGGGCGCCGCCGTGGCCGTGGCCAGCGAGATCGCCGCGCGCCACATGGTGGCCACGGGCGCACTGGTGGCCGTGGCGCTCAGCGACCGGGGCATGGACCTGCGCGACATCGAGGTGCAGACCCTGGCCGGCCGCACGCTGCCGCATGCGGCGCAGTCTTTCCTGGAAATGCTGCAGCTCAGGCTGCCCACCTCCTGGTAATCCACCTGGCGCCCTGGCATGGAACGCCCAGACACAAAACACGGCAAGCCTGCTGAATTGGCAATGCATTCCAAGGTCTTGGTTACAACAACCAGATAACTCCTGTTTTTCAGCGCCGCCATGCCTCCGAAAATCCGGAAGCGACAAAAAAACCGCTCAAAGCGTCTGAAGTCTCGCTGCAGGAAAGCAATGCGATAGGACTGATCCGGATACATATCGGACGATTCCGAATCACGCTGGCGAACTGCCCGCTCCCGCTCCAAGCGCTTCCTATGATGCGCCCGCATCTCCTTTGAAATCATTGGCATGCGCGGCTTGCTTTGCCGTGCGGCGCATTCAGGACAGGAAACGGCGACGTGATGGGCACAAGGAAACAGGCAGGCCGGAGCCTGCAGGCACGGCAACTACGGTTGCGGTTGCGGTTGCGGTTGCGGTTGCGGTTGCGGCCGCGGTTGCAATTGCTGAAGGCAATGCGGCATGGATGAGCGTCCCACTCTCACCTTCACGCTGCGCGGCCTCGATGACCGCGACGCCAGGCTGTTCCGCTCCTTCGTGCGGCTGGTGGACCACCGCACGCAGCACCGCTGGGAATGGACGGAATCCTCGGCCGACCTGGTGGTACTGCATGAAGGCGTGCACGAGCCGCCGTCCAGCCGGGTGACGCTGCGCGTGGGCCGCCAGCCCCAGAGCACCCGCCCCACGGGGGACTACCTGGGCCTGCCCCTGCGCGCCGACGCGGTGGAGGACTGCCTCAATGCCATGGGCCTGCGCGCCCTGGTCGTGCGCCAGACGGCGTCCGGGCAACGCATGGTGGCGGCACCCCACCCGGCAGCGGCGACCGACATGCTGGTGCAGCTGCTGCGCCGGCCCCCCCAGCGGCTGCTGACAAGCGCGCACCACATGCGCCTGGCCACGTTGATGACGGGCCGGCCGACCACCTTGCAGGCGCTGTGCCGGCGCTCGGGCCTTGCGCCAGAGATCTGCGCGGCCTTCCTGAACCGCCTCGATGCCATCGGCCTGCTGCGCTGGACCGCCACGGCACCCCGCAGCAGCGCTGCCCCGGGTCCTGCCCAGGGCATTCTCGGCCGCATCCGCCAGCGGCTTGCCCAATTGACGAGAGCCTCCGTGCATGAGTGAGCTGAAGATCCTGATTTGCGGAACCGCGGGCGCGGGCAAGACCACCGCCATACGCGCCGTCAGCGAGATCGCGCCGGTAAGCACCGACGTGCGCAACACCGATGCGGCAGTGGACAAGGCCCTGACCACCGCCGGCATGGACTACGGAGAACTCACCCTGGACAACGGCGAAAAGCTGTACCTGTACGGCACGCCGGGCCAGGAGCGCTTCGACTTCATGTGGAACATCCTCTCGCACGGCGCGCTGGGGGTGATCCTGCTGATCGACAACAGCCGGCCCGACCCGCTGGGCGACCTGGATACCTACATCAATGCCCTGTCCGCCACGCTGCGCACCACGGCCTGCGTGGTGGCCGTGTGCCGCATGGACCGGCATGGCCGGCCCGACCTCGAAGGATTTGCCCTGCACCTGCAGTCGCGTGGCCTGCTGTGCCCGGTGGTGCCGGCCGATGTGCGCGAGCCCGCGCAGGTGGTGGCACTGATCGAGTTGCTGCTGCTGAAGATCGAAGCCCTGTCGCAGGACAGCCCCCATGCAGAATGACCCCGCCCTGAAGGCGCGCGCCCACCGCGAGGGACTGTTTCTCTACCTGGTGCTCGACAAGGCCAATCTCGCGCTGGCGCGCCGCAAGGTGCAGGACGTGGAGAATGCGCTGGTGGTCTGAACAACAGCCCTTGACTGGCTGCGCCGCTCAGAACCGCTCGGCGCACAGCGCCTGCCACTGCAGGATCTCGATCTCGCCGCGCTGCACCCGGATGAGGCCGCGCGCCTGCAGGCCCTGCAGCAGCACGTTGGTGGTCTGGCGCGAGATCGACAGCATGCGCGCCAGCTGCTCCTGCGTGATATCCAGGCGCGGCCGGGCCGGCACGTCGTCCAGCCGCTCGCCGTAGCCACGCGCCATGGCCACCAGGCGGCGCGCCAGCCGCTGGGGTGCGGGCATCAGGGCCAGGTCCTCCAGCGCCGCGAAGGCCGCGCGCATGCGCCCCGACATCAGCACGCCCAGGTCATGCCAGTGCGCGGGATGCTGCTGCAGCCAGTCCAGCAGCGGCTGGCGCGGCACCTGCAGCACCTCGCTGGGCTCCATGGCGTGGGCATCATGGGTGCGCGGCGAGCCGTCGAACAGCGCGATCTCGCCAAACCAGGTGGCCGGGCCCATGCGCGTGAGCAGAGCCTCGCGCGCCTGCTCGCTCTGGCCGCCCACACCGGAGAAACCGATGCTGCCGCGGACCACGGCGAACAAACCGCCCTCCAGCGCATCGCCGCGCAGGAACAGGGCTTCGCCCGCCTCCAGGCGGCGCGGCTGTGCCAGCGCCAGCAGCAAATCGGCAAACTGCGGCGCCAATGCGCTGAACCAGCGGCCGGCGCGCAGCGTGGGCAGGTAGGAAGAGGCGAGGGAAGCTTGCATGGAAAGGGATGTCGGGTGGCTGACAGACACAGCCGGCGGGCCTGCGTATTTTCGCCGCTGACATCGAACACATGCCAGGAGACCTTCCCATGCAAGCCTCACACCCCCTGCCCCGCGCGCTGGCGCGCCCTTGCCGCCTGCTGGCCTGCCTGGCCGCCGCCGCCCTGCTGAGCGCCTGCGCAGGCAGCAGCCTGCCGGTCTCCGACATGGCCCGGCCACAGGCAGCCAGCGCGGCCACGCGCGCGGCCCAGCAGGCTGCGCTGGCGCAGCAGCCTCAGGACGACGCCCAGGCCATGGAGGACGCGCAACGCGGCCTGATCGCCTCGGCGGATGCGCTGGTGGTGCGCAATGCCCAGGGCCGGCCCATCTGGGGCATGCAGGCCTATGCATTCCTGCAGCAGGACCAGGCGCCCGACACCGTGCACCCCGCGCTGTGGCGCCAGGCACAGCGCAACCGCGTCAGCGGCCTGTTCCATGTGACGGACAGGCTCTACCAGGTGCGCGGCCTGGACCTGTCGAACATGAGCATCATCGAGGGCGAGACGGGCCTGATCGTGGTCGATCCGCTGATGTACACCGAGACCGCCCAGGCCGCCATGGACCTGTACTACCAGCACCGACCGCGCAAGCCCGTGGTGGCCGTCATCTACTCGCACAGCCATGTGGACCATTTCGGCGGCGTGCGCGGCGTGGTGCGCCAGGAAGAGGTGGATGCTGGCCGCGTGCAGGTCATCGCCCCGGCGGGCTTCATGGCCGAGGCCGTGGGCGAGAACGTGATCGCCGGCCATGCCATGGGCCGGCGCGCGCTCTACCAGTTCGGCATGCTGCTGCCGCGCGATGCCAGGGGACAGGTGGACGCAGGGCTGGGCAAGGCGGGTGCGCCCGGCACCATGGGGCTGATCGCGCCCACGCGCGTGATCGACAAGCCGCGCGAGACCCTGCGCATCGACGGCGTGGACATCGAGTTCACGCTCACGCCCGGGGCCGAGGCGCCGGCCGAGATGATCATGTACTACCCCCAGCTCAAGGTGCTGAACATGGCCGAGATCGCCGTGCACACCCAGCACAACCTGCTGCCGCTGCGCGGCGCCCAGGTGCGTGACGCGCTGGGCTGGTCCCGCCACCTGAACGACGCCCTGCACGCCTATGGCGGCAAGGCCGAGATCCTGATCGCCCAGCACCACTGGCCGGTCTGGGGCCAGCCCCGGCTGCAGCGCATGCTGGCCGGCCAGCGCGACACCTACAAATACCTGCACGACCAGACCGTGCGCCTCATGAACCACGGCTACGTGGGCTCGGAGATCGCCGAGATGCTGAAGATGCCCGAATCCCTGGCCCGCGACGGCGCCACACATGCCTTCTACGGCCACCTGCGCCACAACATCCGCGCCATCTACCAGCACTACCTGGGCTACTACGAAGGCAACCCGGCCCAGCTGGAGGCGCTGCCGCCCGTGCCCGCGGCGCGCAAGACCGTGGAATACATGGGTGGCGCCGACGCCGTGCTGCGCCGTGCGCAGGCCGACTACGAGCGCGGCGAATACCGCTGGGTGGCGCAGATCGCCTCGCAGCTGGTCTTTGCCGACCCGGCCAACCAGGCCGCGCGCCGTCTGGCGGCCAATGCCTATGAGCAGCTGGGCTACCAGATGGAATCGGCCACGGCCCGCAATGCCTTCCTGCAGGGCGCGGCGGAGCTGCGCCAGGGCGTGCCCCAACTTCCCAGGCCCGGCAGCGCCGCGCGCGACCTGGTGCGCAGCCTGCCGCTGGAGATGTTCTTCGACTACCTGGGCGTGCGGCTGGACGCCGGCAAGGCCGCAGGCCAGCGCATCGTGCTCAACTGGACCTTCACCGACACCGGCGAGCAGCGCAGCCTGAACCTGGAGAACAGCGCCCTCACCCAGAGCCCGGGCCTTGCGCCCGCCGCCCACGCGAGCCTGCGCCTGACGCGCGCCACGCTGGACGCCATTGCAGGCCAGGAGACCACGATGGCCGAGGCCATCAAGAGCGGCCAGCTGCGCATCGAGGGCGACGCCTCCAAGGTGACGGCGCTCATGTCCATGCTGGACCGCTTCGACAGCGTGTTCCCCATCGTGGAGCCACGCCCCGAGCGGGCCGCTCAGTAACCGTGCTGTGCGCGGAAGTCGCGCGCCTTGCCGAAGTGCCCGTTGCCGATGAAGGGCACGGGCGGGCGCAGCGCCGACAGAGGCGAGGGATGGTTGCTGGTCAGCACCAGATGGCCCCGGTCGGCCGGAATGAAGGCGCGTTTGGACTGCGCATGGCTGCCCCAGAGCATGAAGACCACGGGGCGCGTGCCCTGGGCGATGTGCCGGATCACCGCATCGGTCAGCAGCTCCCAGCCCTTGCCCGAGTGGCTGGCCGCCTGGCCTTCCTCCACCGTGAGACAGGTGTTGAGCAGCAGCACGCCGTTCCTGGCCCACTTGACCAGGCTGCCGCCCGGGTTGGGGAACGGCGGGAAGGGCACGCCCAGGTCACGCTGCATCTCCTTGAAGATGTTCTGCAGCGAGGGCGGCATGCGCACGCCCGGCGCCACCGAGAACGACAGGCCTTCGGCCTGCCCCCGGCCGTGGTAGGGGTCCTGCCCCAGGATGACCACGCGCACCTCATCGGGCGGGGTCAGCTCCAGCGCGCGCAGCGGCTGGGGCGGAAAGATCACCGCGCCGGCTTCCAGGCGCTGGTGCAGAAAGGTCAGCAGCTGCTGGCCCGTGGCACCCGCGAAGAAGTCCTCGACCAGGGGCTGCCAGTCGGGCGCAACGGGCCAGTCGGCGGGATCGGCGGATTGGAGTTGGTCGGCTTGCGCCGGGGCGATTGCGTCGTCTTGAAGGGCCATGGCGGATGGGGGCACCGCCGCCACATGCCGAGGCAGCAGCCTCCCTCAAAAAAGTACAGCTGAAATGCATGGGCGCAAGCGCCATGCCTGTTGGATCACGGCAAGCATACCTTTCCCTGCGGCGGGGAGGTACGTCCGCCTCCAATGGCGTCCTAAAGACAGACAATGGTTACACGGAAAAACATACGAAAAACCTTGATTCAGCCCAATGCTTTACCTAGAATTTCGTGTAAATGACCGCAAACTGCACTCTACAACTGCACCACTGCAGCGCCTGGCACGACGTCGCGAGCGTGGACCTGCGCGGGCAGCAAGGAGAAGGCTGGAAGGCCAGCACCTACTCGGGCTATACCGTGGACTGGGCGGTCCAGCATGCGGGCGCCACCGATGCCCGCGCCCTTTGTGCCCGTTGGCCTGTGGGGCTGGAGCCCCTGCAGCAGGTGCATTGGCCAGTCTTTCTGATCGACATGCTGCCTCAAGGCTTTGGTCGGCGCGAGCTGCTGCAACGCCTGGGCCAATCTCCCCTGGCAGGTGCGGTTGCCGACTGGCAGTTGCTGCTGGCCGGGGCAGGTAACCCCATAGGAAACCTGCGCGTCAAGGAAGCGGCGCAATGGCTGGGCAACCATGGGGGAGGCATGCGCGGGTTCACCGACGAGGAGGTTGCGCAACGCGGCGACGAGTTCTCCGAGTACCTTGCCTCGCATGGCCTGTTTGTTGCCGGGTCCTCCGGGATACAAGGCGAGTGGCCCAAGGTGCTGCTGACACGCGCCCAGGATGGTCTGCTGTACCTGGACCACACCCTTGCGGACGAGCAGGCGGTGCAGCACTACATCGTCAAGTTCGGACGCGGCACCGACCCGCAGCTGGCCTGCATCCTCAGGCATGAGGCCACCTATATGCGTCTGGCCGCCGATCTGGGACTGCGGGTGCATGCACCGCTGGAGTTGCACCAGCGTGCGCTGTTCATACGACGGTTTGACCGGCAGGTGCGCCAGGGCGCGGTCACGCGACTGGCGCAGGAAAGCATTGCCACGCTGACCGGCATGCCAGGCTTCGAAGCCGTGCCCGACCATGACACGGTCTGCCTGGAGCTGATGCGGCACTGCAGCCACCCGCAGCAGGAAGTGCTCGAATACATCAAACGCGACATTGCCAACCTGGCCCTGGGCAACAAGGACAACCACGCGCGCAACACCGCCGTGCAGCGCGGTTTCGATGGCCGCATCGCGCTCACGCCCCTGTACGACTTTGCGCCCATGTATCTCCACCCGGACGGCATTGCCCGACGCATCCGCTGGCGGGATGAACAGGGCGGCCGGCCCGATTGGGGCCGTGTGCTGGATAGCGTCTGTGCGCTGGCCGCGCAGCTCCCTCGAAAACGCCGGGGCACGCAGTCGGATCCGTTGCAGCGCGATCCACTGGTGAAAGGCCTCAAGGCCATGATTCCCGCGCTGGAGCGCATCGCCGCAGACGGTCTGGCGCTAGGGCTGGAGCCCGAGGTTCTCGGCCACCTGCGTCCCGCCCTCCTGGCACGTGCGCAGGAGCTCGCTGCGCTGCGCTGAAGACCATGGACAAGCGTTTCACCCCCATTCCCATTGCCCAGCAGCTGGAGCTGCGCAGGCAGGCCATTGACGATGTGCTGGCCCACCCCGAATGGTCTTTGCCGCAGGCCGTGCGGCATCTGAAGAAGACCATGCGGCTGACCACGGCCGAGATGGCCAAGCTTTGCGGCGTTTCCTATAGAACGCTGCAGGACATCGAGCAGGAGCGCAGCGAAGGCAGCGTGCAGACCATGAACCGCATCTTGGCCATGCTGGGGCTCAAGCTCGGGGTGGTGCGCATCGTGCGGACCCCGGATTCACCGGCCGGCCCGCACAACGACGCGTCTTAGGCAAACAGCTTGGCCAGCGCCTCCCCCGGCTCCTTGGCGCGCATGAAGGCCTCGCCCACCAGGAAGCCGTGGATACCGGCATCGCGCATGGCCTTGACGTCCTCGCGGCTGCCGATGCCCGACTCGGTGACCAGCAGGCGGTCGGCGGGCACGTTCTTTTGCAGGTCCAGCGTGGTCTGGATGCTGACCTCGAAGCTGCGCAGGTTGCGGTTGTTGATGCCCACCAGCGGGGTCTTGAGGCGCAGGGCGCGGTCCAGCTCGGCGCCGTCATGGACCTCGACCAGCACGGCCATGTCCAGGCTGTGGGCGATCTGTTCCATCTCGGCCATCTGCGCGTCGTCCAGGCAGGCGGCGATCAGCAGCACGCAGTCGGCGCCCATGGCCCGCGATTCGTAGATCTGGTAGGGATCGACCATGAAGTCCTTGCGCAGCACGGGCAGGTGGCAGCTGGCGCGCGCCTGCTTGAGATAGTCCACGCTGCCCTGGAAGAACTGCTTGTCGGTCAGCACCGAGAGGCAGGTGGCGCTGACGCCCTTGCCGTCGCCATCGGCATAGCTTTGCGCGATGTCGGCGGGGATGAAGTCCTCGCGGATCACGCCCTTGCTGGGGCTGGCCTTCTTGATCTCGGCGATCACGCCGGCCTGGCCGGCGGCGATCTTGGCGCGCAGCGCGCCCACGAAGTCGCGCGTGAGCACGCGGCTTTCGGCGTCGCGGCGCATGTCCGCGAAGGGCATGCGCTTCTGGGCGGCCGCCACTTCCTGCACTTTCACGTCGCAGATTTGCTTGAGGATGTCGGACACGTTGCTTTCCTTGGTTTCTTGTATTCGGTGGTCGATGGGGGCTGCGCGGCTCAGGCCGTCAGCCGGGCCGTGTAGGCCACGAGTTCGTTGAGCTTGGCCAGGGCAGCGCCGCTGTCCAGCGCCGCCTGGGCGCGGGCCATGCCGTCCTCGATGCTGGAGGCCACGTTGGCCGCATACAGGGCAGCACCCGCGTTCAGGCAGACGATGTCGCGCGCGGCACTCTTTTCGCCATGGAGCACGCCCAGCAGCATGGCCTTGGATTCCTCGGGATTGTCCACCTTGAAGGCGCGCGTGCCCACCATGCGCAGGCCGAAGTCCTCGGGATGGATCTCGTACTCGCGCACCACGCCGTCCTTGAGCTCGCCCACCAGGGTGCCCGCGCCCAGGCTGATCTCGTCCAGGCCGTCGCGGCCATAGACCACGATGGCGTGCTCGGCGCCCAGGCGCTGCAGCGCGCGCACCTGGATGCCGACCAGGTCCTCGTGGAACACGCCCATGAGGATGTTGGGCGCGCTGGCCGGATTGGTCAGCGGGCCCAGGATGTTGAAGATGGTGCGTACGCCCAGCTCCTTGCGCACGGGCGCCACGTTCTTCATGGCCGGGTGGTGGTTGGGCGCGAACATGAAGCCGATGCCCACGTCGGCGATGCTGCGCGCGATCTGCTCGGGGCTGAGCTGGATGTTGACGCCCAGCGCCTCCATGGCGTCGGCGCTGCCGCTCTTGCTGCTGACGCTGCGCCCGCCGTGCTTGCTGACCTTGCCGCCCGCCGCCGCGATCACGAAGATGGAGCAGGTGGAGATGTTGAAGGTGTTGGCGCCATCGCCGCCCGTGCCCACGATGTCCACCAGGTGGCGCTTGTCCTCCACATGGACCTTGTTGGAGAACTCGCGCATGACCTCGGCCGCGGCCGTGATCTCGCCGATGGTCTCCTTCTTCACGCGCAGGCCGGTGACGATGGCCGCCGTCATCACGGGCGACAGCTCGCCGCGCATGATCAGGCGCATCAGGTGCAGCATCTCGTCGTGGAAGATTTCGCGGTGCTCGATGGTGCGCTGCAGCGCTTCCTGGGGGGTGATCTGGGTCATTGCGGTGTCTCGGTTGGGTGCCGGCCTGCTCAGGCCTTCTGTTCCAGGAAATTCTTGAGCATGGCATGGCCATGCTCGGTGAGGATGCTCTCGGGGTGGAATTGCACGCCCTCGATGGCCAGGCTGGTGTGGCGCACGCCCTGGATCTCGCCGTCCTCGCTGGTGGCCGTGATCTCCAGGCATGCGGGCAGGCTGGAGCGCGCGATGGCCAGCGAGTGGTAGCGGTTGACCGTGAACTGCTCGGGCAGGTCGGCGAACACGCCCTTGCGGTCGGTGGTGATGACGCTGGTCTTGCCATGCATCTGCTGGCCCGCGCGCACGATGTCGCCGCCGAAGGCCGCGCCAATGCTCTGATGGCCCAGGCACACGCCCAGGATGGGCAGGCGGCCCGCGAAGTGCTGGATGGCCGCCACGGAAATACCGGCTTCGGCCGGCGAGCAGGGGCCGGGCGAGATCACCAGGCGGTCGATCTTCTCGCGCTCGACCAGGGCGATCACCTCGTCCAGCGTGGCCTCGTCATTGCGCACCACGGCGACATCGGCACCCAGCTCGCCGAAGTACTGGACGATGTTGTAGGTGAAGCTGTCGTAGTTGTCGATCATCAGCAGTCTGGTCATACCGGCTCCTGGGTCTCAAAGGGAAAAACGGGTGGCGCGGGCATGCCGCAGCGAAGGCTGGCGCGGGAATGCGCGCAATGCTGCCTGGGTCTGGAAGGGGGAATCTGAGGGCATCTGGGCAATCTCCTGGGTTCTGGGAGCCGCCGTGCCGGGGAGCCATCTGCTGAGTGAGCCTTGCTGCCGTCACGGCGGCAAGGTGCGGTACGCAACCGCGACGACGTGCCGCTTCCTTATTGGAAGCGCCACCACTGTGCAACGATGATCGAAACGGGCGTACCGTTCATGGCTGTCTTGGATCGAGAGTTCAGGTGTCTGGAAGACGGGAATGCAGCAGGCTGCATGGCGAAGCATGCTAACACAGGGTCCGCGCAGCGTGGCGGGACGACCCTGCAGGCGCCTCACTTCAGGAAATCCGGCTGGTCGAACTTCTGCTTCAAGAAGCGGCCATTGGCCAGCAGCGCCTGCGCGTCGCTGGCAGCCACATGGGCCACCACCTGCTGCATCTGCCCGGCCAGCAGCGCCAGCTGCTCGGTCAGCAATTGCCTGGGCGTCTTGCCGTCCTGCACGGGCTGGGTGACACGGAACAGCGGCGGCAGCGCCGCATAGTGCGACAGCGTGGCGGGCAGGTACTGCAGCACCGTCTCGCGCACGGTGAACAGGCCGTCGTTGAAGACCGGGCCGGCCTCGGCCAGCGAGGGCAGCACCTCGTGCACCGAGCCGCGCACGCTGTCCAGGTGCTTTTGCATCTCGGGCGTGAGCATCGGGCGGGCTTTTTGCACCAGCTCGTCGATGCGTTCGCGGATGTCCTCGGCGCTCCAGTGCTGCTGCAGCGCCCGCTCGAAGCTGGCGCCCGCGGGCTGCAGGGCCCAACCCAGCAGCAGGCCCGCGACGTACAGGCCCAGGGTGATCCAGCCCCAGCCGGCGCCGATCACGCCAGCAAACAGCAGCACCGGCCCCAGCAGGGCCAGCGCCAGGCCGGCGAGGTTGCCGTTGCCGTAGAAGAAAAGCTGCAGGCGGCGCATCAGGCAGGTCCGATCGCTGGCGGCGCTGTCACTGGTAGCCCCGGATTTCCTTGAACACCAGCGGCAGCCCGCTCTTGCCGGTGTTGCGCGCATCGAAGGCGCGCCCGCCCGTCAGCGCGGCCAGGGCCTGCATTTCGCCGGACTGCGCCTCGCCAAAGATGATGGGAAAGACGCGCACCAGCGGCGCGCCGCCGTCGCGCGCCATGCGCTGCTCGCGCTCGAACGCGGCCCAGTCGCGGCCGGCCGTGTTGGCGCCATCGGTCAGCAGCACGATGCTGACGAAGCGCTCGGGATCGGCCCGCAGTTCCTGGCGGGCCTGCTGCTGGGCCAGCGTGAGCGCGTCGTAGATGGCCGTGCCGCCGTCGGCCACCAGGCTGTCGGCATAGGCCAGCACCTGGGCGCTTGCGGCCTGCAGGTCGCCCGCCGCGAACTGCACGCGCGCGGGCTGGCCGACCAGGCCCGAAAACGGAATCAGCAGCACGCGCTCGCGCGCCTGGAAGGCGGCATAGCGCTGGCTGGCGGCCGAGGCCTCGGCGCCGGACAGCAGCTTGAGCGCCTCCTTCATCTGCGCCAGCCGCGCACCCTTCATGGAGCCGCTCACGTCCAGCACGAAGATGCTGGTGGCCGGACGGCGCAGATCGCTCTGGTAGGCCGAGAGCACGGCATCGATCACCTCCAGCCGGTTCGGAAAGCTCAACTCCACCACGGGCGCCGTGGGCAGCGCCGGGCTGGCCTGTGCCTCGGGGCTGGCGGGGCGCAGCTGGGCCTGGCGCAGCGGCTGGCCCTGGAAGGCGGAGGCCTTGAACTGGGCGACCAGCCGGTCATAGTCTGCGCGCCGGGCAGCGTTGAGCAGCATCAGCGGATAGTCGGCCGAGATCACGCCGTCGCGCGGGTAGACCAGGGTGAGCCGGTCGGCGGCGGGCAGCTTCTCGTT
The DNA here is from genome assembly GCF_050907895.1 of Delftia sp. 11MD. NCBI lineage: Bacteria > Pseudomonadati > Pseudomonadota > Betaproteobacteria > Burkholderiales > Comamonadaceae > Delftia > Delftia sp. 11MD. The sequence goes on from NZ_CP194333.1 coordinate 6,492,788, forward strand.
CAGGCGCAGGATCACGGCCTCGTAGTTGACCAGCGCATCGACGGCGCCGGGCTCGCGCTCGAAGGCCTCGGCCAGCCAGCCGGAGCTGCCGGCGGTGAGCTTCTGGCCCGACAGGAAGTCCTTGAGCACCTTGGCATTGACTTCCCTGGCGTCCAGGTCCTCGGTCTTGCCGGCCACGGCCGAGGCCACGGCGAACAGTGCGCTCATGCCGGTGTTGGAACTGGCCGGATTGGTCATGCCGTAGCGCAGCCGGCCCTGGGCGGCAGCGCGTGCGATGTCGGCCCAGGTGGGCGGTGCCTTGTCCCAGCCCAGCTTTTGCAGCACGGGAGCCTTCACGCCCAGGGCCACGCGCGAGTAGAAAAGCTTTTCGCGCGCCAGCGGCTTGTTTGCCAGCGCCAGCGCGGGATAGGCGCCATTGGGCGGCAGGATGGCGTCGTACTGCTCGCCCGCATTGATGCGCTCGACCATCTCCAGCGTGCCCGCATAGCTGAGCTTGAGCGGCACGCCCGCCGCCGTGGCGGCCTGCTCCAGCGCGGGCGCCACGTCCTTGAGCTCGGAGCCGGCCAACACGGTGAATGCACCCTGGGGAGCGGCGGACGGATCGGACCTGGCGGCGGCCTGCGGCGCGGGTTCGGGCGACTTGCCGCAGCCGGCCAGGGCCAGCGCAAGGCCCAGCAGCCACCAGGCCGCCAGGCGCCGGAACATGCTCACAGCACCACCTCGCCGGCGGGCGCCTGCAGCGCCTCGCGCACGTCTTCGCGGCGGCTCTTTTCCAGATAGGCGCGGGACTTGTCCACCTCCTGCGACAGCGTGTCCACCGTGGTCTGCATGGAGGCCAGGGCCTTGACCTTGAAGTCGGCCATGGCGTCCATGGTCTGGTAGATGTTGCCGAAGGCCTGCTGCAGTCTGGCGATGTCGATGGTGCTGCTGGCCGCCTGCTCGTGGATCTTGCCGCTTTGCTCGCGCAGCAGCTCGCTGGTGCCGGCGATCAGGTTGCCCGTGGTGGTGTTCAGCGCCGTGATCTGGTCCAGCACCAGCTTCTGGTTGGCCAGCGCCTGCGCCACGATGACGGCCGTGCGCAGGGCAGAGACCGTGGTGGTGGTCGCGCGGTCCACGCCCTTGGCCAGTTCGAGGTTGTTCTTGCGCACCAGGTCCAGCGCCAGGTAGCCCTGCACGTTCACCGCCATCTGGGTGAGCAGGTCGGTGACCTTCTGGCGTGCGTAGAACAGCATGTCCTCGCGCACCACGCGCGCCTTTTCCGGGTCGCTGGCGTCCAGCTGCGCCGCCTTGGCCTCCAGCGCCGCGTCCAGCTTCTTGCCGATGTGGATGTATTTTTCCAGCCGCTCCATCAGGCCCCACAGGTTGGCCTTTTCCTGCTCGATGGCGGCGTTGTCGCGCAGCAGCTCGTCCTTGCCGCGCTTGAGGCTGTCGATGATGGCGTTCAGGTGGCTCTGGCTGGACTGGAACTTGTCGAAGTAGTCCACCAGCCTGTTGCCCATGGGGATCAGGCCCAGCAGCTTGCGCGGCTTGAACAGGTCGTCCTGGCGCGAGGGGTCCAGCGCCTCCACCTGGCGGCGCAGGTCGATCAGGCCCTGACCGATCTGGCTGCCCTGGTCGAACAGGCCGTTGTTCAGCGTCTTGACGGGACGCTCCAGCATGCGATTGGAGACGGCGGCAGCGGCCTGCACCTCCTTGTTGCCCATGCCGTGGATGCGCTCGACCGCGCCCTTGAAGGCGGGCGACTGGCTGTCGTTGGCGGTGATGTCGTCGATGAACTGCGCCACCTGCGCGTCCAGCTGCTGCACTTCCTCGGCCTTCAGGCGGACCTTGCCGCTGGCCGACTCGATGGGCACGGGCAGGGCGGGCGCGGGCGGCTCCAGCACGAAATCCTGCTCCTGTGCAGGCACGGCCACGGCGGCGATGGCCGTGGTGGTCTGGGGGGTGTTGCTCATCGGTTGCTCCTGGAACGTTCGGTCATTTGAAGCGCTGCTCCATGTCCACGATCATTCGCTCCAGCCACTCCTGGCTGGGCGGTTCGATCACATCCACCAGCTGCGCGGGCGCCTGCACGCCCTGCCCGGCCCAGCGCTCGGGGCCGTGCGTGTCGCCGCCGGTGCGAAAGCCGTATTCCTGCGCCAATGCGCGCAGCTGCGGGTCGGATTCGAGCAACTGGCCCACGCGCTCGCCTGCCGGCGTGTAGGGCACGAGCACATGCTTGGAATACAGCGTGGGCTGCGGGTAGAGCATCACCATCTCGCCGCTCCTGCGCTGCGGGTGACGCAGCAGGAACTCCACCAGCTGCGACTCATAGGCCACCAGCAGCGGCGCCTTGCCCATGCCCAGGGCCAGGTAGTCCTCGAACGGCCCGGCCGACGAGCTTTCCTGGAAGCCCTGGCGCAGGAACAGCGGCGCCACCTGCGGCATCACGCGCTCCAGGTCGGCCGGGCTCTGCACCACCTGCTGGCCGTTGAGCACATAGCTGGCCAGCGCCAGGTACATGGCCGCGCTGTTGGAGCTGCGCACATCGGTGCTGGCGGGCAGCACGGCCTTGCCGGTGGCAAAGGCGCCGGAGGCCTTCAGGTCACGCCAGCGCGTGCCCTTGCCGGCCATGGCCAGCAGGGCGGGAAGATCGGTCACGTAAAAGAAGTCGCCCTGCTTTTGCGCAACGCCGTTGGCGATCAGGATCTCGGCAATGGGCCGCCAGCTGGCGAACACGATGGGCGTGTAGAACGGCGTGTAGACCGTGGCGGCCCTGGCCGCCGCCTTGAGCTGGGCCGCAGCCGGCGCCCCCGAGGGAAAGCCGAAGTCGTACTGCTTGGGGTCGTAGCTGTTGGCAATGCTGCGCGAGCCGGCCTTTTGCACCGTCACCGTCACGCCGTGGCGCGCCAGCACGTCGCGCACGCGCTCGTCCTGGAAGAAGGCTTCCTTCTCGGAGCCGATCAGGCCGCGCGCCGTCACGGCCTGCTGCTGCGCCCGCTGCGCCTGGCGGTCCTGCACCAGGGCCGTGCGCGAGTACCAGACGCCGCCGCCCACGGCCGCCAGCAGCAGCGCCGCCAGCCCCGCCGCCAAAGCACGGCGCGCGTTCATTGAGAGGCTCCGCCCTGGATGACGGCAAGATGAAATTCGGTCATGAACGCGCGGGCCGTTGTCATGTCTTGTTCAAAAAAACTTCTTATACGGAAGTTTTGTGACACAACGACGACACACGGCCCGACACGCGCCCCTGCACGCGGTCAGCCCCCCGCAGACACTACTTCACCGCGATCCGCTCCGTGAAGCTGCGCCCGCTGGGCGTCTCGCGTTGCTGGCGCACGCGGTGGTCCACGAGCTGCTCCCAGGTCTGCATCTGGCGCTCGTCCGTCTTGCGCAGCGCGCCGGCAACCCGGTTGTCGGCCGTCTCGATCAGCGTGGTGATGCTGCTGCGGTCCTGCACCTTGATCAGATCGTAGTTGCCCGACTGAGGGTCCAGCATGCCGCGATTGCGCGCCTTCCTGGCATGGGCGTCCAGCGACTCGGTCACCACCTGGGCGATGGACTCGCCCGCCGAGCCCCTGGACTGCCGGGTGGTCTTTTGGCCGACCTGGTAGGCGGCCCGGCCGTCCTCGGTCACGGCGCCGAACTCATTGGTCTTTTCGTAGTCGCCGCTGAAGCTGGCCTGGAAATCGGCCAGACCGCTTTGCAGGGACTGCACGGAACGCTCCAGCCCGGAGAGCGCGACGATGGCGCCCGGCGCGGCCGGCGCCTGCGCGTTGTGCAGCTGACTGAAGGCACTCTTGAACATGTCCACCAGCGCCGCATCCGCACGGCCGCGCTGCGCGGCCACATCGAAGCGCTTCAGATGCTGGTCCAGCGCCGCCTGGCGCTGCGACGCGCTGGCGCCTGCGGGGGCATCGGACTCCAGGTTGACGGCCAGCTCGCCGGCCGCGCCCTTCATCGCCACCGATCGGCCATCGGCGCCCACATGCAGGCTGAACGAGGACAGGGGCTGCGAAGGCTTGGGGTTCTTGATGTCCAGGTCCAGGCCGGACAGCACGCTGCGATCGAAGTCCATCAGCTTGCCCAGTTCCAGCTGGGGCTTGCCCGGCTTTCCCAGGCCTTCCAGCGCTTCGTCCAGCCCGTCGGCCAGCTGGGCGATGGCCGCGCTCTCGGCCTGGCTCAAGGTGCCGGAACTCTTGACCTCGACCCGCAGCCCGCTGCTGCTGCCCGCTTCGCTGCCGTCGTTCGTGGCAATCCGCAGCTCCACGGTCTGGCCCGATTGCGTGCGGATCTTCAGGCTCACGGTGGCAGCGCCCACGGACACATCGCTCAGTGCGGACTTGTCCAGGGCCTGCGCATCCGCGCTGCCTGCGACGGAGTCGGCCGCCGTGGGCGCCTGGTACTCCGCCACCGTCTGTTGGTAGTCCGACGGCGTGGCCGCAAAGCGCGACAGCAGGGCGCCGCCCAGGCCGCGCCAGCGGTCGGCCAGGCTGGCCGATGGGCCCAGGCCCAGGTTGCGCGCCATCAGGGTGCTGATGTCGTCCCTGTCTTGCGAGGCCCAGGCCCGGGTCAGCCTGAACTGCCCCAGTTCCACGGGCTGCGGTTTGGCATAGATGACGCTGGACCCTGTGGACTGGCCCAGCGTGACCTGCGTGCCCGGGTCGGCGGGTGCAGCAGCTGCCGTGGTCGCTGACGACCTCACGGACACCGTGGGCCGCATGCCCGCTGCGCTGGCGGCAAAGCTGGCGCCGGTGGATGAAATGCTGGTCATGGATTGATCGTCTTCCTTCGGTCTTGTCTTGACTGAATGGCGGCCCCAGGCCTTTGCAGGCAGGGGATTTTCTCTGTCCACGGACCATCGGCAGATTTCCGGTTTTCTTTACCTCCCATGCACCAATATGGTGTGAATACCTTGTATTCATTGAAATCCGGCCAATACAGGGAATGCTCGGCTGTTGGCGCAAAAAGACACCATTGCTCTACTGGGCACAGCAACCGGCGGCAAGCGGCATTCTCCCCGTGAGGCAGCCCTCTTTGACCTGAGTCAAGACTATGGAGTGAACTGCATCGATATAACGAAACGGCATCGCCAAAATCGGTCGCTGCAGTGCAACATAGATAGAATGAAAAAGACCAGGAGACGATATTGGCATGCAAACCTTTGATTTGCATGCATCAAAACAAGCTATCAAAAGCTTCGTAGTCACAGGAAATACAAACATTCGCCGTGGCGCATATGTCGGCAATGCCGCGCCATGCCCCGTGATTCCTGACGAAGCCGCCCCAAGGCGGCCTGTTTCCCGGCAGACCTTCTGATCTGGAGCATTCGAGATGACGCTATTGGCTGGCAAAAAAGGCCTGATCGTCGGCATCGCCAACCGCGACAGCATTGCCTGGGCCTGTGCCCGGGCCATGCATGCGGCGGGCGCCGAGATCGGCGCGACCTGGCAGAACGACAAGGCCCGGGCGCATGTGGAGCCCCTGCTCGACGAGATCGGTGCCGAGCTGCGCATGCCGCTGGACGTGGGCGACGACGAGCAGATGCGCGCGCTGTTCGATGCCGCCGCCGTGCGCTGGGGCCGGCTGGACTTCGTGCTGCACGCCGTGGCCTACGCCCCGCGCAAGGACCTGCAGGGCCGCGTGGCAGACAGCTCCCGCGAGGGCTTTGCGCTGGCCATGGACATCTCCTGCCACTCCTTCATCCGCATGGCCCACCTGGCCGAGCCGCTGATGGCCGCCAGCGGCGGCAGCCTCATGACGCTGAGCTACCTGGGCGCCAGCGAGGTCATGCCGCACTACGGAATCATGGGCCCGGTCAAGGCCGCGCTGGAGTCCACCACGCGCTACCTGGCGGCCGAGCTCGGCCCCTCGCGCATCCGCGTCAATGCCGTCTCGCCCGGGCCCATCGCCACGCGCGCGGCCTCGGGCATTGCCGCGTTCGATGAACTCGTGGCCGACAGCGTGCGCCGCTCGCCCATTGCCGGCGAATTGCAGCCCGACGACGTGGGGCCGCTGTGCGCCTTCCTGGCCTCGGACGGGGCGCGCGCCATCACGGGCTGCACGCTGTATGTCGATGGCGGCCACCACATCCTCAACTAGCGGCTGCCGCACCGGCACCCCGCAGCACTGCAGATGACCCTCCCATTCCCCCGAACCGCCGCCGCCGCGCTGGCAGCCGCACTGGCCGCCGCCCTGGCGGGATGTGCCTCCCTGGCGCCGCCGCACGAGCCGCCGCCCCTGCCCACGCCCGAGGCCTGGCCTGCCCATCTGCAGGCGGGCGCCCAGGGTGTCACCGCCGCCGGCCTGCCCTGGCGCGACTACTTCACCGACCCCGTGCTGCGCCAGCTGATCGCCACCGCGCTGGAGCACAACCGCGACCTGCGCGTGGCCGCGCTGCGCGCCGAAGAGGCGCGCGCGGCCTTCCAGATCCAGCGCTCCGAGCTGTTCCCGGCCATTGGCGTGGGCGGCCAGGCCGCACGGGCGCGCGTGCCTGGCGACCTCAACCTCTCGGGCCGCTCCGTGGTCAGCGGCGAGTACCGCGCCGAGGTCGGCTTCAGCAGCTGGGAGCTGGACCTGTGGGGCCGCGTGCGCAGCCTCAAGGACGCGGCCCTGCAGACCTGGCTGGCCAGCGATGCGGGCCGCCACGCCGTGCAGACCGCGCTGATCGCCCAGGTGGCCGACGGCTACCTGGGCCTGCGCGAGCTGGACGAGCGCGTGGCCATTGCGCGCGAGACGCTGGCCACGCGCCAGGAATCCTTTCGCATCTTCACGCGCCGCGAGGCCGTGGGCGCCAGCTCGCGCCTGCAGCTGGCCCAGGTCCAGACCCTGCTGACCCAGGCGCAGGCCCTGCTGGCCCAGCTGGAGCTGGCACGCGCGCAGCAGCTGCACGCCCTGGCCCAGCTGGTCGGCGCCCACCCGGGTCCGCTGCCCGCCGCCGCACCCTTTGACGACGCCCTGGTGCTGGCCGAGCTGCGGCCGGGCCTGCCCTCGGAGCTGCTCACGGCGCGGCCCGACATTGCCGCGGCCGAGCACCAGCTGCGCGCGGCCCGGGCCCAGATCGGCGCGGCGCGCGCCGCCTTCTTCCCGCGCATTGCGCTCACGGCCCGCTGGGGCACGGCCAGCGCCGAACTCGACGGCCTGTTCGACGGCGGCAGCCGCGCCTGGGCCTTCGTGCCCACGGTGTCCCTGCCCATCTTCGACGGCGGCCGGCGCCGCGCCAACCTGGAGCTGGGCGAGATCCGCAGCGACATGGCCGTGGCCCAGTACGAGAAAGCCATCCAGACCGCCTTCCGCGAGGTGGCCGACGGCCTGGCCGCGCGCCGCTGGCTGTCCGAACAGATCACCGTGCAGCGCACCGCCGTGCAGGCCCAGGCCGAGCGCGCGCGGCTGGCGCAGCTGCGCTACGACAACGGCTCGGCCGCCTACCTGGAGGTGCTGGACGCCCAGCGCGACCTGCTGGCCGCACGCCAGCAACTGGTGCAGGCGCGGCGCGCCCTGCTGTCCAGCCAGGTGGGCCTGTATGCCGCCCTGGGCGGCGGCAGCGGGGCGGAACCTGCCGCGCTGCCCGCCACCGTGCCGGCCACGCCTGCCGATCCCCCGAATTCCTGAAGCATCCGGACCCGCCCATGGACAAGAACACCTCTCTGAAGAACAAGATCGTGCCGATCGCCGCCGTGGCGGTCCTGGCCCTCGTGGCCTGGTGGGCCTGGAAGACCTTCACGCCCAAGGGCCCGGGCGAGGGCTTCGTCGGCAGCAATGGCCGGGTCGAGGCCACCGAGATCGACATCTCCACCAAGCTGCCCGGCCGCGTGGAGGAAATCCTGGTGCGCGAGGGCGACTTCGTGCAGGCCGGCCAGCCCGTGGCGCGCATGCAGATCGACACCCTGCGCGCCCAGCGCCAGGAAGCCGACGCCATGCGCCAGCAGGCCGAGCACAGCGTGGCCGCGGCCGAGGCCCAGGTCACCCTGCGCCGCAGCGACCTGGCCGCCGCCCAGGCCCTGATCGTGCAGCGCGAGACCGAGGTGGACGCCGCGCAGCGCCGCTTCAAGCGCTCGGAAACGCTGGCGCGCGAGGGTGCCTCCTCGGTGCAGGAGCTCGATGACGACCGCGCCCGCGTGCGCGGCAGCGAGGCGGCGCTGGCCGCCACGCGCGCACAGGCCGCCGCTGCCCAGGCCGCCGTGAAGGCGGCCGAGGCCCAGGTGGTGGGCGTGCGCTCCCAGGTGCAGGCGGCCACAGCCACGGTGGCGCGCGTGCAGGCCGACATCGACGACGGCGTGCTCAAGGCCCCGCGCGACGGCCGCGTGCAGCTGCGCGTGGCCCAGCCCGGCGAGGTGCTGGGCGCAGGCGGGCGCGTGCTCAACCTGCTGGACCTGTCCGATGTCTACATGACCTTCTTCGTGCCCGAGACCGCCGCCGGGCGCATCGCCCTGGGCAGCGAGGTGCGCCTGGTGCTGGACGCCGCGCCCGAGTACGTGATCCCGGCCCGCGTCTCCTTCGTCGCCAGCCAGGCCCAGTTCACGCCCAAGACCGTGGAGACCGCCAGCGAGCGCCAGAAGCTGATGTTCCGCGTGCGCGCCCAGATCCCGCCGGAGCTGCTGCGCCGCCATCTGGAACAGGTCAAGACCGGCGTGCCCGGCATGGCCTGGCTGCGCACCGATGCCAGCCATGAGTGGCCCGCCAACCTGGCCATCAAGCTGCCAGCCCAGCCCGCGCAATGAGCCAGAGCACGACGCCCCACGCCAGCGGCTGGGTCGTGCGCCTGAAGGGCGTGCACCAGCGCTATGGCCAGGTCGAGGCGCTGGCGGGCATCGACCTGGACATTCCCGAAGGCCGCATGGTCGGCCTGATCGGGCCGGACGGCGTGGGCAAGTCCAGCCTCATGGCGCTGATCTCCGGGGCGCGCCAGATCCAGGAAGGCAGCGTCGAGGTGCTGGGCGGCGACATGGCCCAGCGCCGGCACCGCGAGGCCGTCTGCCCGCGCGTGGCCTACATGCCGCAGGGCCTGGGGCGCAACCTCTATCCCACGCTGTCGGTGGAGGAGAACCTGCAGTTCTTCGCGCGCCTGTTCGGCCATGACGCGGCCGAGCGGCGGCGCCGCATCGACGACCTCACCCAGGCCACGGGCCTGCGCAAATTCCTGGAGCGGCCGGCCGGCAAGCTGTCGGGCGGCATGAAGCAGAAGCTGGGCCTGTGCTGCGCGCTGATCCACGACCCCGACCTGCTCATTCTTGACGAGCCCACCACGGGCGTGGACCCGCTGGCGCGCGCCCAGTTCTGGGACCTGATCGCGCGCATCCGCCGCCAGCGCCCCGGCATGAGCGTGCTGGTGGCCACGGCCTACATGGACGAGGCCCAGCGCTTCGACTGGCTGGTGGCCATGGACGAGGGCCGCGTGCTGGCCACGGGCACGCCGGCCGAGCTGCTGCAGCGCACGGACAGCCGCTCGCTGGAAGAGGCCTTCATCGCCCTGCTGCCCGAAGAGAAAAAGCGCGGCCATGCGCCCGTCACCATTGCACCCCTGCCCGAGGGCGGCGAGGACGACATCGCCATCGAGGCCAGGGACCTGACCATGCGATTTGGCGACTTCGTCGCCGTGGACCATGTGTCCTTCCGCATCCGCCGCGGCGAGATCTTCGGCTTCCTGGGCTCCAACGGCTGCGGCAAGAGCACCACCATGAAGATGCTGACCGGCCTGCTGCCGGCCAGCGAGGGCCAGGCCTGGCTGTTCGGCCAGCCCGTGGACCCGCGCGACATCGACACGCGCCGCCGCGTGGGCTACATGACCCAGGCGTTCTCGCTGTACGGCGAGCTGACCGTGCACCAGAACCTGGTGCTGCACGCGCGCCTGTTCGGCGTGCCCGAGGCGAACATTCCCGCGCGCGTGGCCGAGATGCTGCAGCGCTTCGACCTGGAGGCCGCGCAGCACAGCCTGCCGGCCGCCCTGCCGCTGGGCATGCGCCAGCGCCTGTCGCTGGCCGTGGCCATGGTGCACAAGCCCGAGCTGCTCATCCTGGACGAGCCCACCTCGGGCGTGGACCCCGTGGCGCGCGACGGCTTCTGGCGCCTGCTGGTGGAGCTGTCGCGGCGCGACCGCGTGACCATCTTCATCTCCACCCACTTCATGAACGAGGCCGAGCGCTGCGACCGCATGTCCATGATGCATGCGGGCAAGGTGCTGGACAGCGACACGCCCGCGCGCCTGGTGGCCAAGCGCGGCGCGGCCACGCTGGAGGAAGCCTTCATCGGCTACCTGGTCGAGGCCGGTGGCGGCGAGGCCCCGGCCGCCGAGGAACCGGCCGCGCCTGCCGCCCCCGCTGCCGTGGAAACGCACGCTGCGCGCCGCCGCCATTTCAGCGCCCAGCGCATGCTCAGCTATGTCTGGCGCGAAGCGCTGGAGCTGCAGCGCGACCCGGTGCGCGCCACGCTGGCCCTGGTGGGCTCGCTGATCCTGATGTTCGTGATGGGCTACGGCATCAGCCTGGACGTGGAGGACCTGCGCTTTGCCGTGCTGGACCGCGACCAGACCACCATCAGCCGCAGCTATGCGATGAGCCTGTCGGGCTCGCGCTACTTCATCGAGCAGCCGCCGCTGACCGACTACGACGCACTGGACCGCCGCATGCGCAGCGGCGAGCTGACCCTGGCCATCGAGATCCCCCCGGGCTTTGCGCGCGATGTGCTGCGCGGCGGCTCCGTGCAGGTGGGCGCCTGGTTCGACGGCGCCATGCCCACGCGCGCCGAGACCGTGCGCGGCTACCTGCAGGGCATCCACCAGCACTGGCTGACCGAGCAGGCGCGCGAGCGCCTGGGCGTGGCGCCGGCCGGCCTCATCGACATCCAGACGCGCTTTCGCTACAACCCCGACGTGCGCAGCCTGCCGGCCATGGTGCCGGCCGTCATGCCCCTGCTGCTGCTGCTTTTGCCGGCCATGCTGACGGCGCTGGCCGTGGTGCGCGAGAAGGAAAGCGGCTCCATCACCAACCTCTACGTCACGCCGGTCACGCGCACCGAATTCCTGCTGGGCAAGCAACTGCCCTATGTGGTGCTGGCCATGCTGAACTTCCTGCTGATGTGCCTGATGGCCGTCACCCTGTTCGGCGTGCCCGTGACGGGCAGCTTTGCCACGCTGGCCCTGGCGGCGCTGATCTTCAGCGGCGCCTCCACGGGCTTCGGCCTGCTGGCCTCCACGCTGACGCGCAGCCAGATCGCCTCGATGTTCCTGGTGCTGATCGGCACGCTGATCCCCACCACGCAGTTCGCAGGCCTGGTCGACCCCGTGTCCTCGCTGGAGGGCGTGGGCCGCGCCATCGGCGAGGTCTATCCGGCCAGCCACATGATCGCCATCAGCCGCGGCGTGTTCAGCAAGGCGCTGGGCTTTCGGGAGCTGGCCGGCTCGTTCGGGCCGCTGCTGCTGTCCGTGCCGGTGATCCTGGGCCTGGCCATTGCACTGACCCGGAAGCAGGAGAGCTGACATGCGCACCCGCCTTTTCTCCAACATCTACCGGCTGGGCGTCAAGGAGCTGTGGAGCCTGTGGCGCGACCCCGTGCTGCTGGTGCTCATCGCCTATGTGTTCACGGTCTCCATCTACACGGCGGCCACGGCCATGCCCGAGAGCCTGCACAACGCGCCCATCGCCATCGTGGACGAGGACGGCTCGCCGCTGTCGCAGCGCATCGCGGGCGCCTTCTATCCGCCGCAGTTCGCGCCGCCGGCCATGATCGACCGCACGCAGATGGACCCGGGCATGGACTCGGGCACCTACACCTTCGTGCTCAACATCCCGCCCAACTTCCAGCGCGACGTGCTGGCGGGCCGCGCGCCCGAGCTGCAGCTGAACGTGGACGCCACGCGCATGAGCCAGGCCTTCACGGGCAACAGCTATGTGCAGCAGATCGTCTCGGCCGAGGTCAGCGAGTTCGTGCGGCGCTTTCGGGGCGCCACCGCCCTGCCCGTGGACCTGGTGGTGCGCGCGCGCTTCAATCCCGCGCTGGACAAGGTCTGGTTCGGCGGGCTGATGCAGATCATCAACAACGTGACCATGCTGTCCATCATCCTCACGGGCGCGGCGCTGATCCGCGAGCGCGAGCACGGCACGGTGGAGCACCTGCTGGTCATGCCGGTGACACCGACCGAGATCATGCTGGCCAAGATATGGTCCATGGGACTGGTCGTGCTGGTCACCGCCTTTGCCTCGCTCAACCTCGTGGTGCGCGGCGCCCTGGGCGTTCCCATCGAAGGCTCTCAGCCGCTGTTCCTGGCAGGGGCCGCGCTGTGCCTGTTCGCCACAACGTCGCTGGGGATCTTCCTTGCCACGCTGGCGCGCAACATGCCACAGTTCGGCATGCTGCTGGTGCTCGTGCTGCTGCCGCTGCAGCTGCTGTCGGGCGCCATGACGCCGCGCGAAAGCATGCCGCAGCTGGTGCAGACCATCATGCTGGCCGCGCCGACCACCCACTTTGTCGAGCTGTCGCAGGCCATCCTCTACCGCGGAGCGGGGCTGGACGTGGTCTGGAAGCCCTTTCTCGCACTGGCCGCCATCGGCTCCGTGCTGTTCGCCCTCACGCTCGCCCGCTTTCGCAAGACCATCGGCCAGATGGCCTGAGTTTCGTTCCGCCGCCAAGGCATCTTTCCACGTCAACCAGCAAGGAGTTCCATATGAGCGCACAGACCATTCCCCTCCATCTGCTCAAGGCCCAGCTCGAACTGCAGCTGCACCTGAGCCGGCTGCTGCAGGAAAGCGGCCAGCAATGGCTGGAGCATGCCGCACGCAACGGCCCCGAGCGCATCGCCGAGACCGGCAACGAGATCGAGGGCGTGCAGCAGACCAGCAGCTGGCAGGAGCTGGCCACCCTGCCCGCCCAGGCCTTCTGGCGCCACGCCCACCTGCGCATGGGCCATGCCCAGGCCCTGGCCCAGACCGCCATGGCCAGCCAGATGACCCTGGCCCAGGGCGTGCAGCAGGCCGTGCACGACTGGCAGCAGCAGGTGGCAGCCACGCTGAGCGGCGGCGCCCAGGGCGCGGCCGACACTGCCGTGCCCTGGAGCGACCTGCTGGCGCGCTGGACCTCGGCCGTGCAGTCCATGGCCCAGTCCGTGACCCCATCCGTCACCCCGCCCGACCATGCGGCGCAGCAGCCCATTGCAGCGGCTGCCGCCGAAACGGCCCGGGACGCTGCCGCCCACGGCTGAAGAGCCCAGGGGTTGACACAAGCCGCACGGTCCCGCAGGCGCGGGGCCGTTTGGCGGCCATTCACACGCAATCTGCAAGCAGGGGGCAGGACATGCCCGTTAAAGGAGTGGGCCAGATGAACGAGCACCTCGATAGCCACGGCACCGTGGACGTGGGGGCACTGTGGGGCGATCCGCTGAAGCTGCCCCAGGCAGCTGCACAGTACGCCACCGATGCCTGGCAGCGCACGCTGCTGTATGCCGACATCCGGCGCCAGCGCGGCAACCAGTACCGCGCCCACCTGGCCGAGGAAGTGCCCAATGTGCTGAGCTTCCAAGCCGAGATCGTGATGTCGGGCCTGGAGCTGCCGCGTCCCGTCAACTACGGGCTGGCACGCATCGCGCCCATGGAGGGCACGGTCATCGACCCGGCCAAGCGCCCCTTCATCGTCGTCGATCCGCGCGCGGGCCACGGCCCTGGCATCGGCGGCTTCAAGCCCGACAGCGAGATCGGCGCCGCCCTCAAGGCCGGCCATCCCTGCTACTTCGTGGGCTTCCTGCCCGACCCCGTGCCCGGCCAGACCGTCGAGGACGTGATGCGCGCCGAGGCCGAATTCGTGCGCAAGGTCGCCGAGCTTCACCCCGAGAGCCGGGGCAAGCCCGCCGTCATCGGCAACTGCCAGGCCGGCTGGCAGATCCTTATGACGGCCGCCGTCTGGCCCGAGCTGTTCGGGCCCATCATCGTGGCCGGCGCGCCGCTGTCGTACTGGGCCGGCGACAACCCCATGCGCTACGGCGGCGGCCTCATGGGCGGCAGCTGGGTGACGGCACTGACCAGCGACCTGGGTGCGGGCCGCTTCGACGGCGCCTGGCTGGTGCAGAACTTCGAGAACCTCAACCCCGCCAACACGCTGTGGGAAAAGCAGTACCAGGTCTATGCCGACGTGGACACCGAGGGGCCGCGCTACCTGGGCTTCGAGAAGTACTGGGGCGGCCATGTCTTCCTGGAAGGCCGCGAGATGCAGTACATCGTGGACAACCTGTTCATCGGCAACCGGCTGGCCACGGCCGAGCTGACGACCTCGGACGGCGTGCGCATCGACCTGCGCAACATCCGCTCGCCCATCGTGGTGTTCTGCTCGCATGGCGACAACATCACGCCGCCGGGCCAGGCCCTGGGCTGGATCACCGACCTGTACCGTGATGACGAGGACATCGCCGCCCACGACCAGACCATCGTCTTCGCCACGCACGACAGCATCGGCCACCTGGGCATCTTTGTCTCGGGCGCCGTGGGCCGCAAGGAGCACCGCGAGTTCGCGGCGCACATCGACATCATCGACCTGCTGCCCGCCGGCATCTACCGCGCCGAGATCGCCGACCGCCCGGCCGGCGTGCCGCCGCAGGAGCTGACCGACGCCGCCTACCTGATGAAGATCCGCCGCAGCGACCTGGCCGAGGTGCGCGACATCGTCCGGCCCGACCCCGAAAGCGAGCGCCACTTTGCCGCCGCCGCCCGCGTCTCCGAAATCAACCTCGCCCTGTACCGCAACACCGTGCAGCCCTGGGTGCAGGCCCTGTCCACGCCGTTGTCGGCGCGCTGGCTGCAGGCCATGCATCCGCTGCGCGTGGGCTATGAATACTGGTCGGACTCCCACCCGCTGGCCCCTGCCGTGGCCCAGGCCGCCGAGCAGGCGCGCGAGGACCGCCACCCCGTCGAGCCCGACAACCCCTTCCTGAAGGCGCAGCAGGCCATGTCGCAGGCCGTGGTGCATATGCTGGACACCTACCGCGACCAGCGCGACGCCATGCAGGCGCGGCTGTTCCACGCCATCTATGGCTCGCCCCTGGTGCAGGCCCTGGCCGGCCAAAGCCGCCAGGACGACGGCCCGCCGCGCCCGCACCCGGGCGAATCGCCCGAGCACTGCCAGTACATGTGCCAGGAGCTGGCGCGGCTGCACGAAAGCGTGGCCCAGGGCGGGCTGTACGAGGCCGTCATCCGCGCCCTGTTCCACGTGCTGCGCGCCCGTGGCGAGGCCGATGAGCGCCACTTCCGCCACGCCTGGCGGCTGCTGCAGGACCACCTGGGCGGCGTGCCGCCCGACATGGCGCAGTTCCGCCGCATCGTGCGCCGCCAGGCCCTGCTGATGCAGCGCGAGCCCGACGCCGCCATGGCCGCCATCACCCAGTTGCTGGCCGCCTCGCCGGCGGCCGACATCCGCTGGGGCATGACCACGGTGGACGAACTGGCCAACCAGGGCGGCAACCTCAGCGATGCCGAGCACCAGCGCCTGCTGCAGGCCATGGCGCATTTCGTGCAGGCGCTGGAGGTGGCGCAGGCCAGGGAGGCCCCCCAGGAAGCGGCCCCACCCGAAGCCCCGGCCGCCAGGCCCACCCCGCGCGCACCGGCCAGCCGCGCGCACACAGGTACCCGAAAGAAGCGATGAACCTCTCCACTGCCTCCGATGCGGCCCTGCCGCCCGAAGACCTGGCCCTGCTGCGCAACCACAGCTTCGACGAGCTGGACGTGGGCGACAGCGCCAGCCTGGAACGCACGCTGAGCACCCAGGACCTGCGCCTGTTCGCCGCCCTGTCGGGCGCGGCCGTGGCCGACGGCGCTGGTGCCGGTGCCGGTGCCGGTGCCGGTGCTGGCACGGTTGCCGGCGCCGACGATGACGACACGGCCCTGATCGCCCATGGCATGTGGGGCGGCATGCTGCTGGCCTCGGTGCTGGGCACGCGCCTGCCCGGCCCCGGCACCACCCTGGTCGGCCAGACGCTGCGCTTTCTGGCGCCGCTGGCCGCAGGCGACCGGCTGACCGTGCGCGTGGAGGTGCTGGCCAAGCAGGCCGAGCAGCGCCAGGTCACGCTGGCCGTGGCCTGCACCAACCAGCATGGCGCCGCCGTGATCGAGGGCCAGGCCACCGTGCATGCGCCGGCCCGCCACATCGAGCGCCAGCGCACCAGCCTGCCCGAGATCCGCCTGGAGGCCGGTGGACGCGACGGCCTGCAGCGCCTGCTGGCACATGTGGCCGGCCTGCCGCCCATCCGCGTGGCCGTGGTCCATCCCTGCGACGAGACCAGCCTCTCGGCCGCGCTGGACGCGCGCCGCGAAGGCCTGATCGACCCCGTGCTGGTGGCCCCGCGCGCGCGGCTGGAGGCCGTGGCGGCCGAGCATGGGCTGGACCTGGGCGGCCTGCGCATCGAGGACGTGCCGCACAGCCACGCCGCCGCCACGCGCGGCGCCGAGCTGGCCGCCTGCGGCGAGGTCGAGGCCATCATGAAAGGCAGCCTGCACACCGACGAGCTCATGGCCGAGGTCGTGGCCGCCGCCGCCGGCCTGCGCACCAAGCGCCGCGTCAGCCACTGCTTCGTGCTGCAGACGCCGCACTACCCGCGCCCCTTCATCGTGACCGATGCGGCCATCAACCTCGCGCCCGACCTGCAGCAAAAGGCCGACATCGTGCGCAATGCCATCGCCCTGGCCCATGCCATCGGCGTGCCCGAGCCCAAGGTCGCCATCCTGGCCGCCGTGGAGACCGTGAGCCCGCACATGCCGGCCACGCTGGACGCCGCCGCGCTGTGCAAGATGGCCGACCGGGGCCAGATCGCGGGCGGCGTGCTCGACGGGCCGCTGGCCTTCGACAACGCCGTGTCCATGGCCGCCGCGCGCACCAAGGGCATCGATTCGCCCGTGGCGGGCCAGGCCGATATCCTGGTCGTGCCCGACCTGGAAAGCGGCAACATGCTGGCCAAGCAGCTCATGTACATGGGCGAGGCGGCCAGCGCCGGCATCGTCATGGGCGCCAAGGTGCCCGTGATCCTGACCAGCCGCGCCGACAGCCGCGCCTCGCGCATCGCCTCCTGCGCCATCGCCCTGCTGCTGGCCCACCGCTACCGGAACTCGCCGCCATGATCCCTGCCCACACCGCATCCTCCCCCGCCCGCGAACTGGTCGTGGTGCTCAACTGCGGCTCGTCCAGCATCAAGTTCGCCGTCTTCGACGGTGCCCAGCGCCCGCTGCCGCGCAAGCCGCTGTGGAACGGCAAGGTCCAGGGCATAGGCGGGCCCGCGCCCGACTTCGGCGAGAGCGGCGTGCCGCCCTTTGCCATCACCCTGGACACAGCCCACCCCTACCGCGCCGCGCTGCAGCTGATCCGCGAGCGCATCACCGCGCGCCTGGCGCAGCTGGACGGCGCCCGCGTGGCCGCCATCGCCCACCGCGTGGTGCACGGCGGCAGCCGCTACTTCGAGCCCGTGCGCGTCGATGCCGGCGTGCTGGCCGACCTCAAGGCCTTCATCCCGCTGGCGCCACTGCACCAGCCCTTTGCGCTGGAGGCCATGGACATCCTGCTGCGCGAGCGGCCCGAACTGGTGCAGGTGGCCTGCTTCGACACCGCCTTCCACCACACGCTGCCCAAGGTCGAGCAACTGCTGCCCCTGCCGCATGCGGCCTGGGAACGCGGGCTGCGCCGCTACGGCTTCCACGGCCTGTCCTACGAATACATGGCCACCGCCCTGCCCGAGCGCCATGGCGACCTGGCGCGCGGGCGCACCCTGGTGGCCCACCTGGGCAGCGGCGCCAGCCTGTGCGCCATGCAGGGCCTGCAAAGCGTGGCGACGACCATGGGGTTCTCGGCGCTGGATGGCCTGATGATGGGCACACGCACCGGCGCGCTGGACCCCGGCGCCGTGATCTACCTGATGGAAATCGAAAAGCTCAGCCTGCAGGAAGTGGGCCGCATCCTGTACCACGAGTCCGGCCTGCTGGGCGTCTCGGGCACCTCGTCCGAGCCGCGCGTGCTGCTGCCGCTGGAATCAGGCGCCGATGCCCAGGCCGAGCGTGCGCGCGATGCGCTGGCGCTTTACGTGCGGCGCATCGTGCGCGAGATCGGCGCCCTGGTCGCCGTGCTGGGCGGCCTGGACCTGCTGGTGTTCACCGCAGGCGTGGGCGAGCACAGCGCCGAGATACGGCGGCGCGTGTGCGAGGGCCTGGGTTTTCTGGGCCTGCGGCTGGACGCCGAGGCCAATGCGCGCGATGCGGCCGTGATCTCGGCCACCGGCAGCGCCGTCACCGTGGGCGTGGAGCCCACCAACGAGGAATGGGTGGCAGCGCGCCATGCGCTGCGCTGGCTGCCGGGTTAGGAACGATCGTCCTGCGCACCGCCTTCGCGCAGCCGCGCGAACTCGCGGTGCTCGTAGGCAATGCATTCCTCCATGAGGTGGCGGTACACCGCCTCCATCATGTCGGGCTGGCCGCCCTCGGCGGCCGTGCGCTCGCGCACGCGGCGCACGATGGCCTCGATGCGGCCCTCGTCGCGCACCTGGGCCGCATCGGCCTTGATGCGCGCGGCCTGCTGCATGTAGCCCATGCGCGTGACCAGCAGCGGCACCAGCACATCGTCCAGCGCATCCACATTGCGGCGCACATCCAGCATGTCGGTGCAGTGCTGCACCAGGTCGATGGCCTGCTTGGCGCGGTCCGTGCTCATTCCAGTCCTTCCTCCACCAGCTCGGCCGCGCGCATCAGTGCGCGCGCCTTGTGCTCGGTCTCTTTCCATTCCATCTCGGGCACGGAATCGGCCACCACGCCGGCGGCGGCCTGCACGTAGAGCGTGCCGTCCTTGATCACGCCCGTGCGGATGGCAATGGCCAGGTCCATGTCGCCCGCAAAGCTCAGGTAGCCGCAGGCGCCGCCGTAGATGCCGCGCTTGGTCGGCTCCAGCTGATCGATGATCTCCATGGCATGCACCTTGGGCGCGCCCGTCAGCGTGCCGGCCGGGAAGGTGGCCTTGAACACATCCATGTTGTCCATGCCGTCGCGCAGAATGCCCTCCACGTTGCTAACGATGTGCATCACGTGGCTGTAGCGTTCCACGGCAAAGGCCTCGGTCACCTTCACGCTGCCCGTCTTGGCGATGCGGCCGATGTCGTTGCGCGCCAGGTCGATCAGCATCACGTGCTCGGCGCGTTCCTTGGGGTCGGCCACCAGTTCCTTTTCGGTGGCCTTGTCGGCCTCGGGCGTGGCGCCGCGCGGGCGCGTGCCGGCCAGCGGGCGGATGGTGACCTTCTGGCCCTCGTCCGTGTTCTCCTGGCGCACCAGGATCTCGGGGCTGGCGCCCACCACATGGAAATCGCCCAGGTGGTAGTAGTACATGTAGGGGCTGGGATTGAGCGATCGCAGCGCGCGGTACAGGCTCAAGGGGCTGGCCGTGAAGCGCTTGTGGATGCGCTGGCCCACCTGCACCTGCATGAAGTCGCCCGCGGCGATCAGCTCCTTGGCCTTCTCCACGGCCGCCAGGTAGTCTTCCTTGGCAAAGCTGCGCTGGGCCGGATGGCTCTCGCCGGCCTTGATCTGCGGCGCGCTGACCGAGTAGCGCAGCAGATCCTTCAACTGCCGCAGCCGCTTCTTGGCGCGCGTATAGGCCTCGCTCTCGCCGGGGTTGGCGTAGACGATCAGGTACAGCTTGCCCGACAGGTTGTCGATCACCGCCACTTCCTCGCACTGCAGCAGCAGGATGTCGGGGCAGTTGAGCGTATCGGGCGGGCAGGAATCTTCCAGCTTCTTCTCGATATAGCGCACGGCGTCGTAGCCGAAGTAGCCGGCCAGCCCGCCGCAAAAACGCGGCAGCCCCGGGCGCAGCGCCACCTTGAAGCGCTTTTGGTAGGCAGCGATGAAATCCAGCGGATTGCCCTTGGCCGTCTCCACCACCTGGCCATCGGTCACCACCTCGGTGCATGCCGCATCGCCGAAGCCGCTGGCGCGCAGCAGCGTGCGTGCAGGCAGGCCGATGAAGCTGTAGCGCCCGAAGCGCTCGCCGCCCACCACGGACTCCAGCAAAAAGCTGTGCTTGCCGTCACCGCCCGCATGGGCCAGCTTGAGGTAGAGGGACAGGGGGGTTTCGAGGTCCGCAAACGCCTCGACCATCAGAGGGATGCGGTTGTAGCCCTGCGCAGCAAGGCTCTTGAATTCGAGTTCGGTGATCACGGGGGAAGGCTCCGGATTGCGTGGCGCTGGCAGACCTGATGTGGGTGCGGGCTGCGTATGGATTGCGCCGATTCATTCGATTGGCCCGTGGGGCCTCGGGTGCACGCCGGGTCGCGCCCCGGGTGCTTCAGCTGTTCAGTTGGACAGGCTTGCGCCAGGGCCAGGCTCCCCGGTCTCCACAACCTGCAATGAACATGCGATGAATGAACATAGCGGGCAAGTGTAGCGCAGACGCGGCGGGGTACAAGTGCGGGCCGGCCCCTTGCGGGGGCGCCGCAGGGGCCTGCCATGGCCACAATTGACACCCTGGTCAGCCTGACCAACAATGACAGCACAACCTGACCAGAAAGGTCGACCATGCCGTCCCATTTCTCCGCCCGCACCGACGCTGCCTTGCCCGAGGGCGAGCGCGACCCGCTGAACCGCGCCCTGCGGGACCTGAGCCACCAGGTCGGCTCGGCCATGCCGCGCAACACCACACCCATGCCGATCTCGGTCTTCAAGGCGCAGTACGGCGCGGTGCTCAAACAGGCCGATCACGACGGGGTGGCCCTCATCTCCCAGGGCCGCAAGCGCTACGTGATCGTCAGCGAGGAGCACATGGTGGCCCTGTCCGCCAACGAACGCGCCCCCCGCACGGTGGCCGACATCTGCCGGTCCCTGCCGCTGCCGCGCCAGGCCGTGGATCTGTCCGCTGCGCAGATGTCCGGGGCGCGCGGCGATATCGACGTACCCGCCCGGCGCGCGCCATGAGCCGCTACCTGCTGGGCCCCCGCTGCCTGCTGTGGATGGCGAACCAGGAGCCCGCGACCCTGCAGTGGTTCTCCACCATCCGGCCGCTGGACTGCATCGTCAGCGACCTGTCCATGGCCATCGCCAAGGCGGCCGTGGCCGAGGCATTCCACGACCTGCGTGACCGCAACGAATGGTTCTCCCTGCTCGACGCGCTGTATGCCAACCTGCGGGCCGAAGGCGCCTCCATGCTGACCAGCGTGGACAACAAGGTGCTGGAGCGCTTCATCGAATGGCGCAACGTTGCGCCGCTGGACAGCCAGGGCCCGCAGGGCACGGCGCCGCTGGCGCAGGACCTGCGGCTGCTCATCGCCACGGCCGACCTGCTCAAGGTCTGCTACACCGAGCCCGCCAACCTCTACCTGACGCAGGCCGCCGCCCGGGGCGTTGCCGTGCACGCGCTGTGATGGACTTTGACGTACCGCCCCTGTCCAGCGCGGTGCGCCAGGGCCTGCGCCGGCGCCGGGTCGTCCTGAGCCTTTCGGGCGGCGGCTATCGCGGCCTCTTCAGCGCCCATGTGCTGGAACGCATCCACCGCGAATTCGGCAACGGCGACCTGCTGGAGAAAGTGGACCTGTTCGCCGGCACCTCCATCGGCGCCATCATCGCTACCGCCCTGGCCAGCGGCTGCCAGCCCGCGCGCATCAAGCAACTGCTGCTGGACCACGGCCCCGCCATCTTTCCCTCCAAATGGCTGCCCGGCCTGCGCCAGGCCATGGGCAAGGCGCTCTATGACAGCGCCCCGCTGCGCGCAGCGATCAAGGAGGCCATGCCGCAAGCGGAGCAGTCCGCCCTGGGGCAACTGCAGGTGCCGCTGCTGCTGCCCGCCGTGAACTGGAATTCATCGCAGCTGCACGTGCTGGCCAGCGGCGCCCTGCCCGACAGGGACCGACTGGGCCTGACGCTGATGGACGCCATGCTGGCCTCATCGGCCGCCCCCACCTACTTTCCCGCGCACGCCGCAGCAGGCCATGTCTTCGTGGACGGCGGACTCGCCGCCAACGCGCCCGACCTGCTGGCCCTGCAGGCCGCCCGCCAGCTCTGGGGGCCAGCGGCCGACATCGTGATGATCAGCGTAGGCACCGCCAACCCCCAGCAGGGCCAGGACCCCGTGGCCATGCCCCGGCGCGGGCTGACCCTGGTCAAGCCCCTGCTGGACCTGGTCATGGCCGCCCAGGAGGTCCAGGCCGTCAAGGCGGCCCGCCAGGAACTGGGCACCAGCAGCTACCTGCGCCTGAACTTCACGCAGCCCGCCGCCCAGCAAAAGCGCCTGGGCCTGGACATCGCCAATGCCGACAGCACCCGGCTGCTGCAGGCCCTGGGCGACGAATGCATCGCCGCCCTCACGGAGCAGGAAAAGACGCTGCTGAAGAACGTCCTGGACTGAAACGCCGGGCCAAGCGAAGCGAAGGCCCGACAGGGCTTGCAAAGAGAATCAGCGCTCAAACGCCGCCGAAGCCGCAGCCATCCGCCGCAGATACGCCGGATCCTCCTGCAGGCAATGCACGTAGCTCACCTCGTCCTCAACCCGCTCCTCCATCCGCTGCGCAGCCCCGCAAATGGCCTGCAGCGCATTGGCCACCACCTCCAGATTGCGATGGCCCTCGGGCCGCTCCAGCCAGGCCAGCGCCAGTTGGCCCAGCGAGTACACCTCGCTGCTGCCTTGCAGCGTCAGCCGGCCGATCTCGGTCACGGCATGGCTCAACTGCTGCGGCGTAGGCGGGGTCAGGGTTGTGGAAGCGGTACTCATGGCGCAACCCCTCCCACGGCAGACGCGCCAGCATGGGGCGCTTGATGGGTGGAGGGGAAGGCAGAAATGGAAATGCCGTACATGATTTCGTACTCCTTTGCGAGAGAACAAAACCACCGGCCCGTGTTCTTACGCACAGACAGGTGGACGGGATGTTAAGAACACGTGCAAAGCCGTGCGGACGCCCTTGCGGGTAGCCCCATCCCGCCCGTAACCGCAGGGACGTGGGCATGCACCCACGATCCGACAATTCAGACGTGACAAGGCCTCGCTCACGGGGAGGCCGCACCGCTTTACACGCAGGTGTTCTTACGCACCAGCCCCTGAACAGGGGGCCGCCGCAATGATAGAGGCTTTCAAGACGGCAAACGCCCCAGCGCTCCAGGCCGAGCGAAGCGAAGGCCCGAACCCACTCCCCGTATGGCCGCGCCTGCGCCGGGCTGCCTGCGGGGTTGCAGTCCTGCCGAAGGACAGGACTGCTTCGTCATCTGACTCGCTGCGGTTGTCTGAGCGAAGTTCACGCAGTGAACGCAGCGAGTTCCGCAGCGAACCCCGCAGGCAGCCCGGCGCAGGTTGCCCCGCAGCGCAGCGAAGGGGTCGCGGACATCCGGGCGCTTTTCTTTGCTCACTTTCTTGTAGCGAGACAAGAAAGTGAGTCGGCCGCCGGGCCGAAACCCGGCCTCGAAAAGAAACGCCCCGACAGGGGCTTGCAAACAGAATCAGCGGTGCAACGCACAGACAGGTGGACGGGATGTTAAGAACACGCATTGCGACGTGCGGACGCCCTTGCGGGTAGCCCCATCCCGTCCATAACCGCAGGAACGTGGGCATACACCCACGACAAGAACAGCGGACCGAGCAGGATGATAGCCACCCTCCATCGGCCCGCGAAAACCCTGTTGCCACCCCCACCCGATCCCCACAACATGTCGCCCGGACGTAACAAACCGCAACCGGGCCACAGCCCCCGCGCAGGAGACACCATGACCGCCTTGCCCCGCTGGATGAAGACAGCCGCCCTGGCCATGGCGCTGGCGATGCCGCTGGCCGCCACTGCCCAGGAGCCGCCGCGCACCGTCGCGGGCGTGGCCTATCCCGCCCAGGCGGGGGTGGGCGGCCAGACGCTGCAGCTCAATGGCGCGGGCATTCGCTACAAGGCCATCTTCAAGGTGTACACGGCGGGCCTGTACCTGGAAAAGCCGGCCGCCAGCCTGCAGGAGATCGCGGCCCTGCCCGGCCCCAAGCGCGTGAGCGTGACCATGCTGCGCGAGATCGATTCGGCCGAGTTGGGCAAGCTGTTCGCGCGCGGCATCGAGGACAACATGGAGCGCGCCCGCTTCTCCCGCCTGGTGCCCGGCGTGCTGCGCATGAGCGACATCTTCACGCAGCACAAGAAGCTGCTGCCGGGCGAGAACTTCTCGGTGGACTGGGTGCCGGGCCAGGGCGCCCAGGTCTTCGTCAAGGGCCAGGCGCAGGGCGCGCCCTTCCAGGAGCCCGAGTTCTTCCAGGCGCTGCTGGGCATCTGGCTGGGCCCGCACCCGGCCGACGAGCAGCTCAAGAAGGCATTGCTGGGCGGTTGAACGGCTGCGCGGGCTCCTGCACCGGCCCGGCAAAGCGCGCCTGGATCTCCAGCCCCGTGGCACCGGGCAGGGCCGTGAGCGTCCAGCCATGGGCGCGCGCAATCTCCAGGCAGATGGGCAGGCCCAGGCCTGCGCCCAGGTCGCGCCGCTCGCTGCTGCGCCAAAAGCGCTCGAAGATGCGCGGCAGGTCCTCGGGCGGCACGCCACGGCCCTGGTCCAGCACCGAAAAGCCCAGGCCGCAGGCCTTCACGGTGACGGTGGCGCCCTGCGGACTGTGCTGCACGGCGTTCTCGATCAGGTTCTTGAGCAGCACGAAGAGCGCGCCCCGGTCGGCACGCCAGGCGGGCGAGCCGTCCTTGACCTCGCAGTGGATGTGCACGCCGCATTTTTCGGAGGCGCGGGCCATGAAGTCGCAGACCTCGCCAATGATGTCGGCCGGCGCAATGTCTTCCATGCGGTAGCGCTGGTGTTCGCAGACCTCGGCCAGGTGCAGCAGCTGCTGGACCTGGCGCGCCATGTGGTCCACGTCCTTGAGCAGCTCGGGGCTGCGCCGGTCCTCGGGCTCCAGTTCGATCTGCACGCGCATCAGGGCCAGCGGCGTCTTGAGCTCATGCGCGGCCATGGACAGGAATTCCTGCTGGTTCCTGAAGCCGGCCTGCAGCCGGTCCAGCACGTGGTTGAAGGCCTCGACCAGGGGCGCGAACTCGCACGGCAGGTCCTTGGGCTGCAGCCGCGTGCCCAGCGTCTGCGGGGTGATGCGCTGCGCATCCTGCGCGGCCACGCCCAGCGGCCTGAGCATGCGCTGCAGCGTGCGGTGCGTGGAGAACAGGAACACGACCAGGAAAACCACGCCGATGGCCACCATGCCGCGCCACAGCGCGGGCAGGCCCACCGATTCGCGCAGCCAGTCCACCATGCGGTCGCTGACGGCTATCTGCACGTGCCACGTCGTGCCGTCGTGGACCAGCGTGGCCGTGCCCGCGCGCATGACCACGCCGCCGCGCTCGTAGGCAAAGGCCTTGAGCTCGGGGTCGAAGCCCCGGCCGGTCTGCGTCAGCGGCTGCATTTCGCCGTTGGGGGCGAAGACCACGCGGCCGCGGGCGTCGGTGATGCGCAGCTGCATTTCCTCGCCCAGGCTGGTCAGCATCCAGGCCTTGAGTTCACGCTCGCTGAACCCCTGGGGCACGCCCTTGGCATCGAAGCTCACCCACTCGGCCAGCTTCTCGGCCGCATGCCCCATGCCGCGCTGCAGCGCATAGCTGTCGAAGGGCTTGGCGACGAGGATCACCAGCGCGCCCACCAGCAGCGCGCTGAACACCATGCTCAACCCATAGACGGCCAGCAGCCGCGAGCGCAGGCTACCGGGCCAGCAAAGGTTCGCGAAGCGCATAGCCCTGACCCCGGATGTTGACGATTTCCATGCACGAGCCGGCCGCGGCCAGCTTGCGGCGCAGCCGGTGCAGGGCCACATCGAGGGCGTTGGGCGTGACCACGCTGCTCATGCCCCAGGCCGCCGCCTCCAGCGTGGAGCGGCGCACCGTGGCGCCGGCCTTGCGCACCAGGCTGAGCATGATCTGCAGCTCCGCCGGCGGCAGCGCGATGGCCGAGCCCGCGCAGTGCATGCAGGCCTGCTGCGGGTTGATGCTGATGTCGCCCAGCTGCGGCGCCAGCTCCTGCACCAGGGCCGGGCGGCGCAGCAGGGCGCGCACGCGGGCAATCAGCTCTTCCATGGGAAAGGGCTTGGTCAGGTAGTCGTCGGCACCGGCTTCCAGGCCGCCCACGCGGTCGCTGAGCGCGTCACGGGCCGTGAGCATCAGGCAGGGCGTGGAGCGGCCTGCGGCGCGCAGGCGCTGCACCAGTTGCAGGCCGTCGCCATCGGGCAGGCCGCGGTCGATGACGATGACGCCGTAGTCGATGTCCTGCAGGGCCAGCCAGGCCGTGGAGATCTGGTGGAAGACATCGGTCTCTATGCCGGAGTTGGCCAGCGAGCGGCTGACCAGCGTGGCCAGCCTGGCATGGTCCTCAATTAATGCGATGCGATTCATGGTTTCCGTCGTTGCCGCACAGGGACAGCAAATGCTCCCTGATCCCGGTGATGCGCTGGGGCGCCATGGGCTCGACCAGCACATGGATGACCCACAGGTCCTCGACCATGGCGCGGCATTGCAGGGCGATGTCCTCGGGCACCAGATCGTCGGCGCAGGCCGCGTCCACGAAATCAAACCATATGTTCTGGAATCTTGCGCGGGTCAGCAACTGTGCGGCCGTCTTCTGGCCGCGCTGGCGGGACAGGGCATGGTCGCAGACGCAGCGGATATAGGCGCGCAGGTGGCGTGCGGGGCCTGGCGGCTCCTCGGCCAGCGCCTGCAGCAGGTCCTCGCGGAACTTGAGGATAAGCAACTCGAAGATCGTCTCCAGCCGCACGGCACGGTGCTGGCTGCATTCTTGGAAGCGCGAACCCAGGGAATACGCCTGGCCCGCCGCCTGGATACCTATCACGTCCTGGTAGATGGAGGCTTGCATTGCGATGGCACGTTCTGTCGTTTCAGGCTCCGTCGGTCCGCCGCGAGAGCGGCAAACCTTCGGGGAAAACGGCCATGCTCCCCGATTGCGTCTTACTGGCGACTTACCGGCCCCTGAATCTGCCCCATTACACCGGGAATATGCAGGCGGCCGGTTTGATCAATATTGGCTCAAATATCTTCCTGCCAGCCAGCAACATACCTGACCAGCGCCCACTGTGCCAGCCACAGTGCCATATATCCAAATGTCTCCACCAGCTCCTCCAGCACGATCACCTGATAATCAAACCATTGCTGCAGGACAATGAAGCCATGACCTTCCGCATTGGTGGATATCACCATGGCCGCGACAAATGTCGCCAGGCTGAATATCGGCAGCGCCTTCTCGCGCACCAGGCGCTTGATGACCTTGTTCCAGACACCGTGGCGCACAAACCAATAGCAGCACAGCAGCAGCATGGCGCCCACCACCCATTTGACGGCGGGCCGGTACCACAGCACCTGGGAGCTGATCACCGGCCCCCACTTGCCAGCCTCCAGGCTGGGCAGGAAAGCTGCGCCCCAGGCCAGTTCACGCCCCAGAAAAGCCAGCCAGAACAGGGAGGCGATCCACCACAGTGGCGCTGCAAAGGAGCCTTTTTGCCGCCGCGCCGCAACCAAGGCCGCCACCATGCCCAGCAGCAGGGTCACGGCCTGGATATTCTCCAGGAATCCATTTTCCCAGCTCAGGCTTTGCGGCAATACAAAGCTCAGGGGAAAGCTCAATACCAGCCCTGCCAACAAAGCCCAATTCCAAAGCCGCAGCAAGGAATCATCATGGTATTTGGACGCGGATATTCTTGTTTTTGAAAGGGAAGCAGTCATTTTGATACAGGGCGTCTGGCGCTTTATCTGTTGATATGGTTTTTGCAAGCACGCAATATCCCGGAAATACTTACCAGGAAGCCGGAAAAATGGCGGGCGCACGGGCCTTCCCGCCGTTTTTCATTACAGCAGACTTGCCACCAGATTGCAGCACTGTGTCAAATTTGCCCTGCCGGGCGCGCAGTTGCCACCGCAGCCCGGCCAGGGCGGGCCGGGCTCGGCCCGTTGCCAGAACGGGCTGGGCTCAGGCGACGCGGACCGCGCGCGGGGGCAGCGCCGCCAGGGGCGCGGGCTGCACCAGGTCGCGGTAATAGTTGGGCAGCGCGAACAGTGCGGGGTGCACTTCGGCGTTGTAGTAGCGCAGGTCGGGCAGGCGGCGCTCGGCCAGGCGCTGGCGCAGCTGGGCGGGGGGCAGCGCCGCCGCATCCAGCGTGTCGGAGGCCACGGCCAGGCCCCAGTAGGCGCCGTACAGGGGGATGTAGAGGCCGTAGCAGCGCACGATGGCAAAGCGCTCGCGCAGGCTGGCCACCAGCCGCGCCACCTGCTCGCCATGGAAGACGGGGCTGCCCAGGTGCAGCACCAGGGCGCCGCCCGGCGCCAGCACGCGCTTCATGCGCGCCAGGGCCTGGTCGGAGTACAGCGCGCTGGCAGGCGTGTCGGGGTCGGTGAGGTCCATCAGGGCGAGGTCGAAGCGTTCTTCGGTGCGCTCCACCATGGCCATGCCGTCGCCTATGCGCAGCTGCAGGCGCGGGTCATCGAACACGCCGCGGTGCACCTGCTGCAGGTGCGTGCGCGCGGCCTGGACCACGGCCTCGTCCAGCTCGGCCACCACCACCTGCTCCATGGACGGGTGCTTGAGCAGTTCCTCGGCTGCGCCGCCATCGCCGCCGCCCAGGATCAGCGCCTTGCGCGGCGCCGGGTGGGCCAGGGCAGCGGGGTGGACCAGGGCCTCGTGGTAGAAGAATTCCTCGCCTTCGGAGGTCATGAAGCGGCCATCCAGTCGCAGCACCTTGCCGAACTGCGGCGTGTGCAGCAGCTCCAGTTCCTGATGGGGCGTCTGCACGGTTTCGCGCCGCGTGGCGCGCCAGCCAAAGCGCGCATGGGGCGTGAGCGCCTCCAGCGCCCAATCGCCCTCATCGGCCGCCGCCGTGGCCTGGGCGCCGGGACCGATGTCGCCGCGCATCAGATGCTGGCGCACCACGCGGCCCGGCGCGTAGGCGGCGATCACGCCCTCCATCAGCGCGCGGGCCTTGCCCGAGTTGTCGGCGGAGAAGTTGCAGACGTAGACATCGACGGTGACGCAGCCGGTCTCGGGCCAGGTGTGTATGGCCAGGTGCGATTCGGCCAGCAGCACGGTGCCGGTGACGCCGCCGGGCTGCCCCTGGTAGTCAGGGAACTTGACCCAGCGGTCCTCCACCAGGGTCAGGCCGGCCTGCGCGGTCTGTGCGCGGCACAGGGCGGCGATGGCATCGGCGTCGAGCATATGGCGCTCGTCGCCCTGGCATTGGTAGAGATCGGCGGTCAGGTGCAGTCCGTGCATGTCGCGTGCTTCCTCCTTGTCTGTGGCCGGATCGCGGCCAGGATGGCAAAGCAGACGACTCTAGCAAAAACATAAATCGCACCGTCAAAGTGCGTTAACCATCGCCAAATCCCATTCTTTTTCCAAAAAACCTGGAACTGTGCAAATCAGGCCAGTTCGGTCAGCGCATCGACGAAGCCATCGGCATCGACCTGGCGCACGGGCTGGCCGTGGTTGTAGCCGTAGCTCACCAGCACCACGGGGCAGCCCGCGGCGCGCGCGGCCTGGGCGTCGTTGCTGGAGTCGCCCAGCATCAGCGTGCGTGCCGGGGAGGTGCCCAGGGCCTCGCAGGTCTTGAGCAGGGGCAGCGGGTCGGGCTTCTTGCGCTCGAAGGAATCGCCGCCGAAGACCTGTTCGAACAGCGGTGCCAGGCCTTTTTGCTCCAGCAGCGGCCGGGCGAAGGACAGCGGCTTGTTGGTCAGGCAGGCCAGCCGCAGGCCGCGTGCGCGCAATGCCTGCAGGCCTTCGAGCACGCCCGGGTAGACATCGGCGAACTGGCCGTTGAGCTGCAGGTAGTGGTGTTCGTAGCGTGTCCAGGCCTGGTCATAGGCGGCGTCCACGTCGGCCGCGCCCACATGGGCCAGCACCGATCGGATCAGGTGCTCCGAGCCCTTGCCCACCATGTTCTCTATGGCCTGCGGGGCGATGGCCGGCAGTTGCAGGTCCGCCAGCATGCGGTTGAGGGCTTCGGCGAAGTCGCCCAGGGTGTTGACCATGGTGCCGTCGAGATCGACGATGGCGGCATCCAGGTGCGTGGGGTTCAACGGAATAAGGTTTGCAATCATGGCCATGGAGTATCGATAACCGGGGGCTGCCTGCGCAGGAACAGCGCTGAAAATATCAGAACTTGCACGGGCCCTGGACTTGGGCCCTGCGGCTCCTGGCAGACCCGGCATGGCGGCGGCCGCGCCCCCCGGCGGCACGCAAGGGGCCGTTGATCAGAACGACACCCAGTCGTCCTGCTCCTGCGCTTGCGCCTGCTTGTGCGCAGGGCTCACGGGGCGCAGCACGGGCCGGGCAGCCTGGCGGGCGGGGAGCGCCGCTTTCGCGGGTGCCGGATTGCGCGCCTGCACCGTCGGCTGCGACAGCGGCGGTGTCGAGGCAGGCTGTGCCGCCTGGCCGCCCAGCTGGAAAATCGACACGGCCTGAACCAGCTGCTGTGCCTGCGTTCTGAGGCTGGCCGCCGCTGCCGCGCTTTCCTCCACCAGCGCCGCATTCTGCTGCGTGACCTGGTCCATCTGGCTGACGGCCTTGCCGACCTGCGCCACCCCCGCGCTTTGCTCATCGCTGGCACTGCTGATCTCCCCCATGAGGTCGGTCACGCGCTGGATGGACTGCAGCACCTGCGCCATGGTGGCGCCAGCCTGGTCGGCCAGCTCGGTGCCCTGCTTGACCCGTGTGGTGCTGGTGGCGATGAGCTGCTTGATTTCCCGGGCGGCCTGCGCGCTGCGCTGCGCCAGGTTGCGCACCTCACCGGCCACCACGGCAAAGCCCTTGCCCTGCTCGCCTGCGCGCGCAGCCTCGACTGCGGCATTGAGCGCCAGGATGTTGGTCTGGAACGCGATGCCGTCGATCACGCCCACGATTTCGCCGATCTGGCGCGAGCTTTCGCTGATGTCCTGCATCGCATTGACGACCTCCTGCACGGAGCCGCCGCCCTTGGTGGCCACCTGGCTTGCGCCCAGGGCGAGTTGATTGACCTGCCTGGCGTTGTCCGCGTTTTGCCTGACGGTGGTCGACAGCTGCTCCATCGACGCTGCAGTTTCCTGCAAGGCGCTGGCCTGCTGTTCCGTGCGCTGGCTCAAGTCGGCATTGCCGTTGGCGATCTCCGTGCTGCCGCCCGCGATCCCATCGGCATTTTTGCGAACCTCATGAACGACCGAGGCCAGGCTCTGGAGCATGGCATTGAGCGATGCCTGGACGCTGCCTTCGGGGGCCTGGTGGCGCAGCAGTTCAGGGCTGAGATTGCCTTGGGCGATCTGTTGGGCGACATTGCCCAGTTGCGCAGGCTCTGCACCCAGGGAGCGCGTCAGGCCTCGTGCTATCCGCCAGCCCATCAGGACAGCCAGGAAAATGGCGACCATGCTTGCGGCGATCAGCATGTTCCTGCGGTAAACGTAGGCCTGCGCTGCCTGTTCAATCATCTGTCGCGACCGTGCGCGGGTCAGTTCACTGTACTGGCGAGTGGTGTCGGTCAGCTCCGCTAACAAGGGCCGACACTCGTCGTTCATCTTGCGGATCGCTACATCCTTTTTATTTTGCAGAGCCAGGGCCACGATGTCGGTGGCTACCGGTCCGTAGCGCCGCTCCACATCAGCAATTCTGGTCACCAGATTGCGCGCATCGGCAGCGGCTTCCGTTGACTCCGCTGCGGCCTGGAGCTCGGTCAGCCAGGCCTTGACGTCGGCGTGTGCTGAGGTGAGAGCGCCTTTCTCCTTCTCCAGGTCTGCGGGCGATGTGACCAGCACCAAGTTACGCACCGCGATAGCCCGTCGATCCACGGCTGTGCGAACCTTCTCGGCCAAGGTTGCTCGGGCGTTGATACCGTCGACAAAGTGGACAAGATTTTGATTTGCCTCGCTCAGCGCCTGCAGGGCGAGAAGTGCCACAACCATGGTGAGAAGCGCGAGGGAACTGAAGGCCACGGAAAATTTGGTCTTGACAGTCCAGAAGCGAGGATTCATGGCACGTCTCCAATGAGATATGAAAATTTGCGGTGTACGAGCGGGGACCGGGACGTGCCGGAGCAAATTGCTCAGTTCGCAGCGCAGTCCGGCAGGGCTGCCGTGGCCGTCGCCAGGAGCTTGTCGGCATCGATGAGCAGCAGCGAACGCTCCTCGAGCACGCCCATGGCCAGCAGGCAGTCATTGACCAGGCCCCCGCCCATGGCGGGCACGGCGCGCAGGTCCTGCGGCATGAGCGTCACCACGTCGGTGACACCCTCCACCACCATGCCCGTCACTCCGCCAGGCAGGCGCAGCATGATGGTCACGGTGCAGGCGTCGTACGGCTTGGGCGCAAGCCCCAGCCTGAGCCGCAGATCGATGACGGGAATGACCTCCCCGCGCAGTTCCAGCACGCCGTTGAAGTAGGCGGGGCCATTGGCAATGCGCATGGGCGACTCGTAGGACCGGATCTCCTGCACTTGCAGCAGGTCGATGCCGAACTCCTCATCGTCCACAAGGAAGGAAAGCCATTGCCTGGCGGTGTCGGTTGTCAGTGTAGGTGGCATCTTCATCACTCCAATCAAATTTATTTGATGAATTTGATAAAAATTTAACAGAGAGAAAAGAACAGCACAACTGGTTGTTACATTTTTGGGGTGTGTTGATGCTCGACACGTGAGCCAGGCGGAGCGCGTCGCCAAGCGCTGCCGGGCTGTGGCGACGGCTTGCCCAAGGGGATAGAGGACTGCGAGGCGGCTCGGCGCAGCGGATCCCGGGCAATGGCCTAGCGAGACTGAATTGATAAATTCAATTCCTCAAGATGGATGCAATCTTGGTAAATTATCAATTACATCATATTGATCAAAGATTTCCGGCCGCATCTCAGGAGACCCCCACCATGTTCCTCCGCCTTCTGTCCATCCGCACACGGCTCATCGCTGCTTTCATCCTGCTCCTGCTGCTGCTGAGCACGGTCGCGGCCATCGGCTCACTGCAGATCGCCCGGGTCCAGTTCAATGCCAACGACCTGGGCACCAACTGGCTGCCTTCCACCAATGCGCTGGCCTCGATTCGGGCCACAGCCAATGAAGCCCGCCGCGCCACCCTTCGCCATGTGATTGAGGAGTCTGTACCGGGCAAGCAGGCTCAGGAAGAGGCGCTGGCGAAGGCCGAGAAAGCCCTAGAGTCGGAGTTCTCCACCTACGAAAAGCTCATTTCCTCCCCTGAGGAAAAGAAGCTGTACGACAAGATGCGCGTAATTTGGGACGCCGTCGTACTGGAGGATAGGAAGGTGCTGGAGCTGTCCAAGGCCGGGCCGGAGCAGTCGGCCCAGGCGCGTGGCCAAGCCACGGGATCTGCGACCCAGGTCTTCACCGATTTCATGGACGTCGTGGGCCAGGACATCGCGCTGAACCAGGAAGGCGGGCGCAAGGCCACCGAGCAGGCCGAGAAGGACTACCACCTGGCGCTGTACCTGCTCGGCGGGCTGGCCACGCTGGCGGTGTCCCTGGGCGCCGTGCTGGCCTGGGCCATCACGCGCTCGATCACCGAGCCCCTGCACATGGCGGTCTCGGTGGCGGACACCGTGGCGCGGGGCGACCTCACGGCCAGCATCGTGGTGCAGGGCCGGGATGAGCCCGCCCGGCTGCTGGGCGCGATGCGCGACATGAACGGCAAGCTTCGCGAGATCATGGCAAGCATTCGCCTCAGCAGCGACAGCATTGCGACGGGGTCGAGCGAGATCGCCTCCGGCAGCCTGGACCTGAGCCAGCGCACCGAGCAGCAGGCCAGCAACCTCGAGGAGACGGCCGCATCGATGGAGGAGCTCACGGCCACGGTGCGCACGAATGCGGACACGGCCCAGCAGGCCAGCAAGGTGGCTTCGGCCGCGTCGGCCTCGGCTGCCGAGGGAGGCCAGTCCGTGGCCCTGGTGGTGCATACCATGCAGGACATCTCGCAGGCCTCGCGCAAGATCGCCGAGATCACGAACGTCATCGACGCCATTGCCTTCCAGACCAATATCCTGGCGCTCAACGCTGCCGTGGAGGCCGCGCGGGCCGGCGAACAGGGCCGGGGCTTCGCGGTGGTCGCCAGCGAGGTGCGCGCGCTGGCCCAGCGCTCGGGCACGGCGGCCCGCGAGATCAAGGAGCTGATCGGTGCCAACCTGGAAAAGGTCGAGCAAGGCACCCAGGTGGCCACCCGGGCTGGCGAGCAGATGGGCCGCATCGTGGAGCAGGTGCGCAGCGTGGACACCATGATCGGCGAGATCTCCAGCGCATCGGCCGAGCAGGCGGTAGGCATACGGCAGGTCGGCGAGGCGGTGAGCCAGCTGGACCAGATGACGCAGCAGAACGCGGCGCTGGTCGAGCAAAGCTCGGCCGCTGCGGGCAGCCTGGAGCAGCAGGCCGCTTCTCTGGCGCAGATCGTCTCCACATTCAGGATGCATCCCGAGCATGGGGCAAGCCACCCCGCCGCGCCGCGTGCCGCCACCGTCCAGGTCATGGGGCCCAGGCAAGCGCTGCCGGCCGTTCAGGCCCGCGTATCGCCGGCCCGTGCGCAACCGCAGGTCAAGGAGGAGGAATGGGCGGCCTTCTGACCTGGATCCGTACAGAAGCAAGGAAATGGCGGCAAGATGAAGTATCCATGTGAACCGTTGCGGGGCCCTTGTTCATGATCAAGCGCATCAGTGTGCGGCAGCTGCGGCTGGGCATGTTTCTGGAGAGCTTTTGCGGCAGCTGGATGGAGCATCCGTTCTGGCGCAGCCGCTTCAGGCTGGAAGACCCTGCCGACCTGGCGAGGATCCTGCACGCCCCCATCCAGGAAGTGTGGATCGATACCGCCAAAGGCCTGGATGTCGCGCAAGACGAGCCGTCTTGCTCGCGCGAGCAGGTGGACACCGTGATCGACGCCCAACTGTCCGAGATCTCGCAACTGGCCGAGTTGGAGTGCGAGCTGCGGCCCGTTGCCTTCGATGAGGAGGTGAAGCGGGCGGCCCGGATCTGCCGCCAGTCCAGGCAGGCGATCACCGCCATGTTCCGCGAGGCGCGCATGGGCAGGGAGATCAACCAGGACGAGGCCCGCTCCGTGGTCGCCGAGGTGTCCGAGTCGATCATCCGCAACCCGTGCGCCTTGGTCAGCATCGCCCGACTCAAGAGCAGCGACGACTACACCTACATGCACTCGGTGGCGGTCTGCGCCTTGATGATCGTGCTGGCACGCCAGCTCGACCTGCCACCGCAGCAGGTGCGCCAGGCGGGCTATGCGGGGCTGCTGCACGATATTGGAAAGATGGCGATCCCCGCCCCCATCCTGAACAAGCCGGGGCGCCTGACCGACAGGGAGTTTGCCGAGGTCCGCGAGCATCCGGCGCGAGGCCTGGAGCTGCTCCTGGCCGGCGGCGTCGATGATCCGGTGGTGCTGGACGTCTGCCTTCACCATCATGAGAAGGTGGATGGCACAGGCTACCCCCACGGGCTGCGCGGCGAGGACATCAGCCTGTTCGCGAAGATGGGCGCGGTCTGCGATGTCTACGACGCCATCACCTCGGACCGCCCCTACAAGCGTGGCTGGGACCCTGCCGAGGCGGTGCACAAGATGGCCGAATGGAGCGCCGGGCACTTCGACAAGACCGTATTCCAGGCCTTCGTCAAAAGCATAGGCATCTACCCGGTGGGCTCTTTGGTGCGGCTGACAACGGGCAGGCTGGGGGTGGTCGTGGACCCTGGCCGCCAGTCCCTGACCTGTCCGCAGGTCAAGGTGTTCTATTCCACGGCCAGCGGCATGCGGATGGCACCGGAGACCGTTGACCTGGCCCGGCCCGGGTGCCAGGAGAAGATAGCCAGCCGGGAAGACCCCGCGAAATGGGGCTTCACCGACCTCGATGCCCTGTGGAAAGACCCGGCCTGGGAACGGGCCACATAAAGGCGGGGCTGCCGGCTCCCGCACAGGGGGAAAAGACCTGTTCCCGGCCCGGGGCCGGAACCCGCCCCGCTGCGGGCGGCAGCATCCGGCGCCCACGGGCGTGCAGGCCTGGCAACAGATTTGATAGATAAATTCAATAAAATTTGATTGAATTGATATTTATGATTCACATGCCGGCCCACACCTTTGTTGCGGCATGAAAGATCTCCCCATGCAAAAGATACTGATCGCCGAGGACCATGCCGACATCCGCAAGCTGCTGCGCATGACACTGGAATTCAGCGACTTTGACGTCATAGAGGCTTGCGATGGCGACGAGGCCTGGGCGATGGCCGAGAGGCTCAGGCCCGACATCGTCCTGCTCGACATCATGATGCCGGGCACGCTCGACGGCCTGGAGGTGTGCAGCCGCATCAAGCGCTCCTACGAGCTGCTGCATACGCAGGTCATCCTGCTGACGGCCCGGGGCAGCGCCGAGGACCGCAAGGCGGGCCTGCTGGCCGGAGCCGACGAATACCTGGTCAAGCCCTTCAGCACCCTGAAGCTGCTGGAGACGATCGAAAAGCTCGAGAGGATCGACTGATGGCCCAGTACCAGACCGCCTCCCCCCGGGAGCCATCGCGACGTTTCGATCCTGCGGCCGTGGAGCAGATGGAGCAGCTCATCCAGGACTTCGGCCGCATGTACCGCGAGCGCAACGATCTGCTCAAGGAAGTGACACGCGCCCACCACGAGACCCTGCTGCGCCTGGCCATGGCCGCCGAGTTCAAGGACGACGACACCGGCTCGCACATCATCCGCATCGGCTACCTGTCGGAGGCCTTGGCCCTGCGCCTGGGCTGCCGCATCGAATTCGCCAGCCTGCTGCGCAAGGCGGCCCCGATGCATGACATCGGCAAGGTCGGCATTCCGGACACCATCCTCAAGAAGCAGGGCCCGCTGGATGCGCAGGAGCGCCTGGTCATGAACCGGCATGCCGAGATCGGCGCGCATCTGCTGGGCCAGTCGCGCATCCCGGTGTTCCAGATGGCGGCCGAAATCGCCGCCAGCCACCACGAACGCTTCGACGGCAAGGGCTACCCGCAGGGATTGGCAGGCGAGGACATCCCGCTGTCGGCGCGCATCACCTCCATCGTCGATATCTTCGACGCGCTCACCATGGACCGGGTGTACCGGCCGGCGTTCGGGCGAGCACGGGCCCTGGAGATGATCGCGGCGGAACGGGGCAAGGCCCTGGATCCCGGCATCGTCGACGCGTTC
Organism: Delftia sp. 11MD; assembly: GCF_050907895.1. Taxonomy (NCBI): domain Bacteria; kingdom Pseudomonadati; phylum Pseudomonadota; class Betaproteobacteria; order Burkholderiales; family Comamonadaceae; genus Delftia; species Delftia sp. 11MD. Next base: position 6,529,854 of record NZ_CP194333.1, read on the forward strand.
ATGGACAACATCGAAGAGCTGGATGCGCTGCGCCTGGCGCTGACCCGGCAGTCCCCGTCCTTCACCGATCTGATCGACACACCCTGAAAGCCCGCCATGCATCCATCATCGACATGTTTCGGCGCACCGTCCCCAAGGCGCGTGCTGGCCCGCCTGGCAGCCATTGCCGGATTGCTGCTGTGTCTGGTGCCATGGTCCGGCTCTGCCGCAGCTGGCGAGGTGCTGGAGCGGATTGCATCCACGGGCGCCCTGCGTGTGTGCATATGGCCCGACTACTACGGCATCACCTTCCGCGACCCGCGCACGGGCCGGCTGACGGGCGTGGATGCAGAGCTGTCGGCGGAGCTGGCCAGGGAGCTGGGCGTACGGCTGCAGTATGTGGATTCCTCCTTTCCCAGGCTGATACCTGACCTGCTGGAGTCGCGCTGCGATGTCGCCATGTTCGCCGTGGGCATACTCCCCCAGCGGCAAAAGCAGCTGCGCTTCACGCAGCCCTATCTGAGCAGCGACATCTACGGCGTCACGACCAAGAGCAATCAGGCCGTGCAGTCCTGGGCGGACATCGACCAGCCCGGCGTGCAGGTCGCCGTGCAGCGCGGCACCTTCATGGAGCCCGTGATGCGCGAGACGCTCAAGCATGCGCAGATCGTGTCCATCGAGCCGCCCCAGACCCGCGAGAAGGAGCTCATGGCAGGGCGCGTGGATGTGTTCATGACCGACTACCCCTACAGCCGCCGGCTGCTCGACAGCTCCGACTGGGCCCGGTTGATCGCACCGCCCAAGCCGTTCCACGTGCTTCCCTACGGCTATGCAACCAGTCCTGCCGACGCCCAGTGGCTGGCGCGCCTGGACCAGTTCGTCTCCGACATCCGGCGAGACGGCCGCCTGGCCCGGGCAGCGCGCAACCACGGGCTGAGCGCCATCGTCGCGCCTTGAACCCTCCGATGGAGCGCCTTCATCATGTCTGGCCGAGCCGGCACGCATCATTTTCTGGGGGCCAGGCGCAGCGCCCACCTCAAGGCATTGGTGCTGACCTTTGCCCTGTGCGTGCTTGCCGGGCTGGTGCTGTTCGTCTGGAGCCAGCTGCATGCCGAGGCCGAGCAGAGCAAGGCCCAGGCGGCGTTGCTGGCCCGTGTGCTGCAGGATCAGACGAACAAGACCTTCGAGACCGGCGAGGTCGCCCTGGCAAGCCTGGCCAACAATCCGGTCATCCTGTCCGCCGACAGCCCCGGCGCAGCGCGCGAGGCGGCCTTGGCGCAAGTGGTCGGCCAGTTGCCGGTTCTGCGCAGCATGGCGCTGCTCGATGGCAAAGGACGCATCCTGGCGAGCACGCAAGCGGGCGAGGCCGGCCTGCAGATCGAGCTGCACAAGCTGCTGCCTGACAGGGCATCGGCTCCGGTCCCGGGCAAGGTCCAGCTGGGACGCCTGGTCACCGGCCGCAGCCTCTCCTCCCTGGCAGCGGCCCCGCATGCGACACCGCGGGGCGTCCGCTACCTGCCCCAGATCCTCGCATTCAAGCGCGACAACGGCGCACCGGCCGTGCTGGTGGCCCTGATCAATCCTGATGCCTTGGCCAACTTCTACCAGTCCACGCTGGAGTCCCTCAGCTACGAGGCCATGCTGCTGAGCTACGACGGCCAGACGCTGGCCAGCACGAATGCGGGCACCGGCGTGCAGGCGACCGCCGTGCTGCAGACACCGCTGTTCCGGCAATGGCTGCCGCACAGCGAATTCGGCTCCTACGTCGGCGCCGGCATGCTCGGCTCCCATGAGGTCGTGTCCTTTCGCACCGTGCGCAACTGGCCTCTGCTGCTGGTGGTGGAGGAGCCCTACTCGGAGGTGGTCGCGCGCTGGCGCGACAAGGCATTCGCCTTCTTCGTTGCCGGCCTTGCGCTTCTTGCCCTGGTGCTGGGCCTGAGCGGGTCGGTGCTCAAGACCCGCAGGGTCCAGAAGTCGTCCCAGCAGTCCATGGAAAAGGCCCAGGCGCGCCTGGCCCGCAGCGAGCATGAGATGGCCGTGCTCATGCGCAGCGTGCAGGAGCTGATCTTTCGCACCGACATCCAGGGCCGGCTGACCTTCGTGAACGCACGCTGGGAGCAATGGACCGGGCAGCCCAGCGTCGAGGCGCTGGGGCAGCCGCTGGAAGGCATCGCGCGCGAAGCCTGCAGACCGCAGATCCATGCCCTGCTCGACCCCCAGGCCAAGCTGGCCCTGCGCAACTGCCAGGCCATGTTCCAGCTGCCGGGCCACCGGGAAATACTCTGCGACATCGCCGTCGTCCCCCTGCTGCGCGACGGCCGGCTCGTGGGCTTCGCGGGCAGCGCCGTGGACGTGACGGCCCGCTGGAAGGCGCAGCAGGAGCTGCAGACCCAGCTGGCCTTCCAGCACCTGCTGTTCGAGACCACGCCCCTGCCCATGCTGGTCACCGACGCGGACCACCGCGTGGTACTGGTCAACAAGGCCTGGGAGGACTTCTTCGGCCGCGGCCGCTATGCCGTGCTCGGCCACGAGATCAAGGGACTGCACTCGCGCGACGATGCCCTGCTGCAGATACGCAGCAACCAGGTCGTGATGCGCTCGGGCCAGCGCATGGTGCTGGAGGCCCGGCTGCCCCACATGGACGGCAGCTACCGCGACGTGCAGATCTCCAAGGCGGCGGTCAAGGATGCCCAGGGGCAGACCACCGGCGTGCTCAGCATCTTTGTGGATGTGAGCGAATTCCGCGCGGCCGAGCATGCCACGCGCGAGGCCCGCGACGCGGCCGAGGAGGCCTTCCGCGTGAAGTCGGAGTTCGTCGCCAACATGAGCCATGAGCTGCGCACCCCGCTGCAGTCCATCATGGGCTTTGCCGAGCTGGGCAGCCTGCGCTCGCGCGGCAATCCCGCCATGGCCGACATGTTCAACGACATCCATGCGGCGGGCCAGCGCATGCTGGCCCTGGTCAATGACCTGCTCGATGTGGCCAAGCTGGACAGCGCCGTGGGAACCATCCACCTGGAGCGCACGGACCTGCGCAGCCTGATCCGGCCGGTCGTGCGCGAGCTGGAGCCGCAGCAGCAGCACAAGCTCATCGACCTGCGGCTCGAACTCGACGACGCCCCGCTGATCGCCAAGGCCGACCCCGTGCGCTTCCAGCAGGTGGTGCGCAATGTGCTGGCCAATGCCATCAAGTTCTCGCCCATCGGCGGGCGCATCGATGTGCAGGGCCGCATCGACGGGCAGGGCGACATCTGCATCGCCTTCTCCGACCAGGGCCCGGGCATTCCGCCACAGGAGCTGGACAAGATCTTCCAGCCTTTCGTGCAGTCCAGCAAGACCAAGGACGGCTCGGGCGGCACGGGCCTGGGGCTGGCCATCTGCCGCAAGATCATCGACGCCATGGACGGCACCATCGTGGCCGGCAACGGCCCGGCAGGCGGCGCCATCTTCACCATCATCTTGCCCAGCCGCAGTGCGCAGGAGACCCGGCCGGCCGAGCTGACATAGCCTGCGCGGGCGCGGTGGCGCGGTGGCGCGGTGGCGCGGTGGCGCGAGGCTCAGGCCTCGGACGGCATGTGCCGCCCATGCACCAGCCAGTTGTCCCCTGCCTGCCAGCGCGCGGCCCAGGCGGGCAGCTGGTCGGCGGGCATGGGCCGGGCGATGCCGTAGCCCTGGGCCACGTGGCAGCCCATTTCGCGCAGGCGGCGCGCATGCCTGGGGGTTTCCACGCCTTCGGCCACGGATTCGAGCTGGAAGGTGCTGGCCAGCTGGATCACGCCTTCGACGATGCCCAGGTCGTCCGGGTCGGCCAGCATGTCGCGCACAAAGCTCTGGTCGATCTTCAGCGACTGCACGGGCAGCTTGCGCAGGTAGGTGAGCGAGGAGTAGCCGGTGCCGAAGTCGTCCAGCGCAAAGCGTATGCCCAGCTGCCGGCACTGCCCCATCACCTGGATGGCCTGCTCCATGTCGGCAATGGCGGCGCTTTCCAGGATTTCCAGCTCGATCAGGTGCGGCGGCAGTTCGGGATGCCGGGCCAGCACCTGGGCCATGGTGGCGTGGAAGCCGCCATCCAGAAGCTGGTTGGCGCTGACGTTGATGCTCACGCACAGGTCCAGGCCCTGGTCGAGCCAGCGTGCCGCCTGGGCCACGGCCTCGCCGATGACCCAGTCGCCCAGCGGTCGCTCCAGGTCGCTGCCCGCGATGAAGGGCAGGAACTCGGCCGGCGAGCGCAGGCCCTGGCGCGGGTCGTGCCAGCGCAGCAGGGCCTCGGCGCCCACCAGCCTGCCGCCACCCAGCTCCACCTTGGGCTGGTAGTGCAGCAGGAATTCGCCCTGCTCCAGCGCACGGCGCAGCCAGCCCAGTTGCAGGCGGCGCGCATCGGCCTTGCGGTCGTTTTCCGGGTCGAACAGCTGGTAGCGGTTGCGCCCGGCCTGCTTGGCCACGCACATGGCCTGGTCGGCATGGCGCAGCAGCAGGTCGGGGTCGGCCTGGTCGTCGGGGTAGAGGCTGACACCCACGCTGGCGGTCACGGTCAGCACCCGGTCCTGCACGGGCACGGGGCGGCTGGCCGCCTCCAGCACCCGGTCGAGGATGGAGGTGCAGTGCTCGACCGAGCCGATCTGCGACAGCAGCAGCACGAACTCGTCGCCACCGAGCCGGGCCAGCGTGTCCTCGGAGCGCAGCACGCTCTTGAGGTGCTCGGCCACGCCCACCAGCAGCGCATCGCCGGTTGCAACGCCGTGCAGGTCGTTGATTTCCTTGAAGCCGTCCAGGTCCAGAAAGCACACGGCCAGGGAGCGCCCCTCGCGCGCCGTGCGCAGCATGGCCTGGTTGAGCCGCTCGACCAGCAGGCGGCGGTTGGGCAGTCCGGTCAGCAGGTCGTAGTGGGTGACGCGGTCGAGCTCGGCCTCATGGGCCTTGATATGGCTGATGTCGGTGAAGACGCCGATGTAGTGCTCGATCTCGCCGCCGGCACCCTGCGCAGCGGAGATGGACAGCATCTCGGCGAAGATCTCGCCCGATTTGCGGCGGTTCCAGATCTCGCCGTGCCAGAAGCCGTCGCGCGCGATGCAGGCCCAGATCTGCCGGTAGAACTCCGGCCCGTGCAGGCCCGAGGACAGCACGCGCGGCGTCTGGCCGATCACCTCCTCGGGCGCATAGCCGGTGATGCGGGTGAAGGCCGGGTTGACGCGCGTGATGCGCCGCGCCGGATCGACCACCATGATGCCCTGGTGGCTGCTGTCGAACACCACGGCGGCCTGGGCCAGCTCGCGCTCGAAGCGCTTGCGCTCGGTGATGTCCCGGGAGATGCCGAACAGGCCTGCGATGTGGCCTGCCGTATTGCGCACCGGGCCCTTGGTGACCAGGAGGTCCAGCGTCCTGCCCGGCTCCACCGTCAGCTGCTCCTCATGCGTGGCCACCTCCTGGCGCAGCACCGCCTGGTCCTTCCTGCGGATGGCGCTGGCGATGCCGAAGGGAAAGAGCGCGAAGTCGTCCTTGCCCACGATGTCTTCGGCCTGCCGGCCCACCAGGCTGGCGGCAGCCCGGTTGACCAGCAGATAGCGCCCGCGCAGGTCCTTCACGAAGACGGCGTCCGAGGTGCCGGAGATCACCGAGTCCAGCAGCTGCCGCTGCATGTTGGCCTTGCGCAGCGAGCGCTGCAGCGTCTCGGCCAGCACGCTCACGGCCAGGCCGTTGACGGCCACCACCCCCCATTGCGCCCAGTCGCGCACGGCGACGCCGTCCGTCTGGTCCAGGCTGTAGGCCGCAAAGGCCGTGGCCAGCAGGCCCGGCCCCAGGCCGCCGATCAGCGCACTGACCAGCACGGGCAGCATGAACAGCAGCAGCAGCGAGCGTTCACCGAAATGGCTGGCCAGCGTGCTGCTGGCGGCCAGCACGGCCAGGCTCATGGCCAGGGCAAACAGATAGGAGGCCCAGACCGGGAAACGGCGCGGCCCCATTTCCTGGGTGATGGCGGAGGCGCCGCCGCTGTGCGCGGCCGGCACCGAGCACAGCGCGAAGAACAGCAGGAAGTCCGTGGCCAGCACAAAGAACAGCCCCTTGGCGACGGAAAGCCAGCCGATATCCGCACTGCCTGCCAACGCGAACAACAGCTTGTCGGACAGAATGATCCAGGCGAATGCGAGCAATCCGTAGCTCACCGTGATCAGTCCGATAAATCGGCGTCTTGCTGATTTGGCCATTTCAGCGTGGCACTCCCTGTGTATATGGCTGTCCGGAATTATTGCCAATCCCTGCTGGCAATCGCGTCGTCATTCGCCGAAAACAGGGGGCAATAAAACCATTTGCCGCGCACTCGCTCATTCATAGAGAAATTGCATCGCAGGCCTTTTCCGCCGGATGCGGGAATATCTGTCCGGCCCCTTTTTCCCGGTCCGGCCGCCAACTCAGTCCGGGCACTGGCGGCAGGGCTGCTGCTCGGTGCGGGCGGCCTCGGCATGCAGCCAGGCCAGGAAGGCCGCCACGGCGGGGCGCCGGGCGTTGCGCGCGGGGTAGACGGCAAAGTGGGCCTTGACGCGCAGGGCCCGGTCCATGCCGAAGGGGGCCACCAGCCGGCCGTCGGCAATGTGGCCGCCCGCGTTCATGGCGCTTTCCAGCGCCACGCCCAGGCCCTGCGTGGCCGCGTCCAGCGACATCTGGGCGCGGTCGAAGCGCACGGCAAAGCGCTCTGGCGCGCGCAGCTGCGAGAACGCCTGGAACCAGTCCGACCACTGGACGATGCTGACGTTGCTCTGGATCAGCGGCACGTGCAGCAACTGCTGCACGCGCTGCAGCCCATGCTCGGCCACGAACGCGGGGCTGGCCAGCGGCAGGATGTGCTCCTCGAACAGGGGCTCCACCTCCAGCTCCGGCCACTGCGCAATGCCGTAGCGGATGTCGATATCGGCCTGGCCCAGCGCGAAGTCGCTGTGCGAATGCGCAGCCGACAGGTTCAGCGCAATGTGCGGGCAGGCCCGTGCGAAGTCCCGCAGCCGGGGCATGAGCCAGAGGCTGGCGATGCTGGGCGCGCAGTGCACGTAGAGGCTGTTGCTCATGCTGTGGCGCAGGTCCTCGGTGGCCGAGACGATGGCCGCCAGCGCGCCGCCCACGCGCTCCAGGTAGGCCTGCCCCGGGCGGCTCAGGCGCACGCCATGCGCGCTGCGCTCGAACAGGCGCACGCCCAGCTGCGCCTCCAGCTTGGCCACCTGGTGGCTGACGGCCGAGGCCGTCAGGTGCAGCTCGGAGGCGGCCAGCGCGAAGCTGCGCCGGCGCGCCACGGCCTCGAAGGCCTGCAGGTGGGCACTGCTGGGAATGGATGCCATGGCAAGTTCCTCGAAGACGCGGGCAGCTCACGGGCAGCTCACAGGCAGACCCCGGGAGACCCCGTACGTGAGCTGAAGAACTGTCATCTTAGGCTGATGAAACATCGTTTGTCTTCATGCTCGTGACAGCCCAAGATGGCTACATCCACCACCACTACAGCGGAGACAGGCACATGCTGCTCAAGGACAGGGTCGCCATCATCACCGGCGGCGCAGGGATCAACGGACTCGGTTTTGCCACGGCGCGCCAGATGGCCGCCCAGGGGGCCCGCGTGGCCATCCTCGACCTGGAGCGGGCCGACCCGGCCGGCGCGGCCGCGCGGCTGGGCGACGGGCACCTGGGGCTGGTGGCCGATGTGACGGACAAGCCCTCGTGCGAGGCGGCCGCCGCCGCCGTGCTGCGCGCCTTCGGCCGCATCGACGCGCTGGTCAACAACGCGGGCATCACGCAGGCCGTGGGCACGCTGGAGATCGGCGGGGCCGACTACGACCGCGTGCTCGACGTGAGCCTGCGCGGCACGCTGTACATGTCCCAGGCCGTGCTGCCGGCCATGCGCAGGCAGCAAGCGGGCGCCATCGTCTGCATTTCTTCCGTCTCGGCCCAGCGCGGCGGCGGCATCTTCGGCGGGCCGCACTATTCGGCCGCCAAGGCCGGCGTGCTGGGGCTGGCCCGCGCCATGGCGCGCGAGTTCGGCGCCGAGGGCATACGCATCAACTGCGTCACGCCGGGCCTGATCGAGACGGACATCACCCAGGGCAAGCTCGGCCCCGAGCGCAAGCGCGAGATCTCCGCCACGATTCCGCTGGCCCGCCTGGGCCGCGCCGACGATGTGGCCGGCGCCTGCGTATTCCTGGCCAGCGACCTGGCCGCCTATTGCACGGGTATCACGCTCGATGTGAACGGCGGGATGCTCATCCACTGAGCCCCGCGCGCCTGGCCATGGCCTGCATGGCCGCACACAACCCAAGCAAAGGAGACAAGACCATGCAAAGCACGCTTTTCCATCGCGCCGCCCTGGCCGCCTGCGCCCTGCTGCTGCCGGCCCTGGCCTGTGCCCAGGCCGTCAAGCTCACGCTGGGGCACGGCGCCGCGCCCGACAATCCGCGCCACCTGGCATCGCTGAAGTTCGCCGAACTGGTGAAGGCGCGCAGCGCGGGCCGCATCGAGGTGCAGGTCGCCCCCTCGGCCCAGCTGGGCGACGACGCGGCCATGGTCACGGCCCTGCGCACGGGCGCGCTGGACCTGTCGGCCAATTCCCAGGGCGCGGTGGCCGCGGCCGTGCCCGAGTACGCGGCCTATGGCATGCCGTTTCTCTTCGCCACGCCGGCCCGGGCCTTCCAGCTGCTGGACGGGCCGCTGGGCCGGGAGCTGGCCGACAAATCGGCCGCCAAGGGCATGGTGGTGCTGGGCTACTGGGACAACGGCATACGCCACATGACCAACAGCAAGCGGCCCCTGCGCAGCGTGGACGATCTCAAGGGCCTGAAGATGCGCACGCCGCCCGACGCGGTGCTGGTGGACAGCATCCAGGCCCTGGGCGCCGAGGCCCAGCAGATCAAGTTCGCCGAGCTGTACGTGGCCCTGCAGCAGGGCGTGGTCGACGGCCAGGAGAACCCGCTGGCCAACTTCCACGCCAGCAAGCTGTACGAGGTGCAAAAGCACCTGACGCTGACGGGCCACATGTTCCAGATGACGCCGCTGATCATGGGCAAGCGCAGCTGGGACCGGCTGCCGGCCGCCGACCGCACGCTGCTGGCCGAGGCCGCGCAGGAGGCCACGGCCTACCAGCGCCAGCTGGCGCGCGAGGCCGACGACAGGCTGCTGGACGACATCCGCGCCAAGGGCGTGGAGGTGAGCACCATCGACGCGCGGGCCTTCGCCCAGGCCACGGCCAAGGTGCAGGACAAGTGGCTGGCCAGCCCTGCGGGCCCCTATATCGCCAAGGTCGTCAAGGCCGCAGGCGCGCAGTGAAGTGCAGGGAGCCGTCCATGAACCTCATCGAACGCCTGGTCACGGGCCTGTGCCGCGCCGTGCTGTGGACCAGCACCCTGGTGATCTTCGTGATCCTGGTGTGCAACACCGCCCTGCGCTATGCCAGCGGCACCAGCCTGCAGTGGGCCAACGAGGTGCCCGAGCTACTGTTTCCCTGGCTGGTGATGTCGGGCGTGGTGCTGGCCGCCGCCCATGGCGCCCACATTACCACCAGCTTCCTGGTCGAGGCCCTGCCTGCCCGCGTGCGGCGCGCCACGGCCGTGCTGGGCTGGCTGGCCGTGGCCGCCCTGTACGCCACGCTGGCCTGGTCCACGCTGAACATGCTGGAGATCGTGCATGACGAGCGCAGCCAGATCCTGGGCATTCCCGGCTCGCTGACCTATGGCTGCGTGATGGTGGGCATGGCCTTGCTGGCCCTGCTGGCCCTGCAGTCGGCCTGGCGCGCCTGCGTGGCGGGCAGGGACCGGGTATCCGCGCAGGCCGGTGCCGCTGGTGCGTCTGCCGAACCGGCCCGGCCCGTGGCCGGCGCGCACTGGTGAAGGGAGGGTGCCATGTCCTTCATCATGCTTTTCGTCTTCATGGCGGGTGCCGTGATCGCCATGCCCATTGCGCACGCGCTGCTCATGGGCGCCATGGCGGCGGCGGCCACCTCGGACCGCGTGCCGCTGGACCTGCTGGTGCAGCAGATGGTGGCCCAGGTGCAGAGCTTTCCGCTGATCGCCATCCCGTTCTTCATGCTCACCGGCTCGCTGATGATGGGCGGGCGCCTGGGCGAGGCCCTGGTGGGCGTGCTGTCGGCGCTGATAGGGCGCTTTCACGGCGGGCCGGCCCAGGTGGGGGTGATGTCGTCCACGCTGTTCGGCGGGGTGTCGGGCTCGGCCGTGGCCGACGCCTCGGCCATCGGATCGCTGATGATCCCGTGGCACAGGCGGCTGGGCTATCCGCCCGCGTTCTCGGCGGCCACGCTGGCGGCGGCGGCCACCATCGACATCCTGATCCCGCCGTCGATCCCCATGATCCTGTTCGCGCTCAGCGCCAATGCATCGATTGCGGCGCTGTTCGTGGCGGGCATCGTGCCGGGGCTGCTGATGTGCGCGGGCTTCATGGGCGTGTGCTGGTGGGTGGGCCACAGGCGCGGCTTTCCGCGCGACACCACGCCCTTCGCCTGGCCCGCCTTCCGGCGCCACCTGCTGTACGCCAGCCCGGCCCTGCTGCTGCCGGTGCTGATCATCGTGTTCCTGCGCTTGGGCATCGCCACGCCCACCGAGGTGGCCGTGCTGTCCACGCTGTATGCGGGCCTGGTGTCGGCCGTGGTGTACCGCGACCTGGGCTGGCGCCGGCTCAACGATGCGGTGGTGCATGCGGGCCTGGCCACGGGCGTGGTGCTGCTGGTGATCATGGCCTCGGCGGCCATCGGCTGGCTGCTGACCTTCGACCGCATGCCCGATGGCATCGTCCAGTGGGTGCAGTCGCATGTGCATTCGGCCTGGCTGGTGATCGTGCTGATGAACCTGCTGATGCTCTTCATCGGCATGTTCATCGACCTGCCGGCCGCCGTGCTGCTGCTCACGCCGGTGTTCGTGCCGCTGGCCCAGAGCATCGGCATGGACATGACCCAGCTGGGAATCATGATGGTCGTGAACCTGGCCCTGGGGCTGTACACGCCGCCCGTGGGCACGACGCTGTTCATCACGAGCTCGCTGGCCCGGGTCAAGGTGGGCCAGACCGTGCGCGAGCTGATTCCCTTCTACCTGGTGGCGCTGGCGGTGCTGGCGCTGGTGTCCTATGTGCCGGCCAGCATCCTGCGCTGAGCCGCGCGCCCTTCCATCCCGAGGAGACGATGCATGAACCAAGAACTGCAACAGCGCCTGGACCGGCTCGCGGCCTGTGCCTGGCGCATACGCCGCCGCGCCCTGCAAATGGGCGAGGTGCAGGGCCAGGGCTACATAGGCCAGGCCCTGGGCTGGGCCGATGTGCTGGCCGTGGCCTATGGCGACGCGCTGCGGCTGCGGCCCGATGAGCCCGGGTGGGAGGGCCGCGACCGCTTCCTGCTCTCGCACGGCCACTACGCCATCGCCTTCTACGCGGCCCTGGCCGAGGCGGGCATCCTGTCCGACGAGGAGCTGCAGACCTATGGCAGCGATGACAGCCGCCTGCCCATGTCGGGCATGGCCAGCTATACGCCGGGCATGGAGATTTCGGGCGGCTCGCTGGGCCAGGGCCTGCCGATCGCCGTGGGCATGGCGCTGGCGCTGCGCCACAAGGGCAGCGATGCCTTTGTCTACAACTCCATGTCCGACGGCGAGCTGGACGAGGGCTCGACCTGGGAGGCCGCGCTGTCCGCCGCCCACCACGGCCTGGGCCGGCTGATCTGCCTGGTGGACGTGAACAACCAGCAAGCCGACGGCCCCTCCACGCGCATGCTGGGCTTCGAGCCGCTGGCTGACAAATGGGCCGCCTTCGGCTGGCATGTGCAGCGCGTGGACGGCAACGACCTGGCCCAGGTGGTCCAGGCCTTCGACGCGGCGCGGTCGCTGGCCGAGGACCGGCCCCGCGTCATCCTCTGCGACACGCTGATGGGCAAGGGCGTGCCCTTCCTGGAGCAGCGCGAGAAGAACCATTTCATCCGCGTCGATCCGCCCGAGTGGCAGCAGGCCATCGCCATCCTGGACGCATCGCAACCCCTGGAGCCCGCCCTGCCATGAACATGCCTCTTGCCATCCCCAAGCCCCGGCCGACCACCTCGGCCATGATCGCCTCCATCGCGGCCGAAGGCCAGCGCGTGCAGGCCGCGCCTTTCGGCAAGGCCCTGGTGGAGCTGGCCGCCAGCCGCCCCGACGTGGTCGGCCTGACCGCCGACCTGGCCAAGTACACCGACCTGCACCTGTTCGCCCAGGCCCACCCCGGGCGCTTCTTCCAGATGGGCATGGCCGAGCAGTTGCTCATGGCCGCCGCCGGCGGCATGGCCAAGGAGGGGCTGACGCCCTTTGCCACCACCTATGCCGTCTTCGGCACGCGTCGGGCCTATGACTTCATCCACCAGGTGATTGCCGAGGAAAACCTGGACGTCAAGATCTGCTGCGCCCTGCCCGGCCTGACCACGGGCTACGGCCCCAGCCACCAGGCCACCGACGACCTGGCCATGATGCGGGCCGTGCCGGGGCTGACCATCGTCGATCCCTGCGATGCGCTGGACATCACCCAGGCCGTGCCCCAGATCGCGGCGCACCGCGGCCCCGTCTACATGCGGCTGCTGCGCGGCAACGTGCCGCTGGTGCTGGACGAGTACGACTACCGGTTCGAGCTGGGCAAGGCGAAGATGCTGCGCGAGGGCCGCGAGGTGCTCATCATCTGCAGCGGCTTCATGACCATGCGCGCGCTGGAGGCCGCCCAGCTGCTGGCCACGGACAACGTGGGCGCCGCCGTGCTGCACTGCGCCACCATCAAGCCGCTGGATGTGCAGGCCATCGTGCAGGCCGTGGCCAGCGGGCCGCGCCTGGTGGTGGTGGCGGAGAACCATTCGGTGGTGGGCGGCCTGGGCGAGGCCGTGGCCGGCGCTCTGCTGGAGCGCGACGTGCGGCCCGCGCGCTTTCGGCTGGCGGGCCTGCCCGACGCCTTCCTCGACGCGGGCGCCCTGCCCACGCTGCATGAGCGCTACGGCATCAGCGCCCAGGCGCTGGCAGGGCGCATCCGGCAGTGGCTGGGGTAGGCAAGGCTGCGGTCACGGGGAATCTGTCCGCAGCGCCAGCATATAGCCCATGCCGCGCACCGTGTGCAGCAGCTTGACCGCATAGGGATCGTCGAGCTTGCTGCGCAGCCTGCACACCGCCACGTCCACGGCGTTGTTCAAGGCATCCACGGGCAGGCTCCAGACCTGCTCCACCAATTCGGCACGCGAGACCACATCGCCCTGGCGCTGCAGCAGCAGCCACAGGACGGCGAACTCCTGCCGGGTCAGGTCCAGCCGGCGACCGGCGCGTTCGACCCGCTTCTTGGACAGGTCCAGCACCAGATCCGCCAAAGTCAGGCGCATGCCCTCCCGCCCGGCGGACCCGCGCATGCGCAGCCTTGCGCGGGCCAGGAACACCGGCAGCCTGATGGGCTTGACCAGGTAGTCGTCCGCGCCATGCTGCAGGCAGAACACCTGGTCCTCCAGGCTGTCGTTTGCGGCAACCACGATGGCGGGGGTGCTTGTGGCCCGGCGCAGGGCCTGCAGGACCTCTCGCCCGCTCAACCCGGGCAGGTCCAGGTCCAGCACCACCAGGCTGTAGGCACGGCTCAGTGCCATGTCGCGGCCCTGCCGGCCGTCATGCGCGACGTCCACGTTGAACCCGTCCTGGCACAGGCCCTGGCACAGGTACTGCGCCGATGGAGGATGGGCGTCCACGATCAGGACTTTCATGCTCGCTCCTTTGACCGCACGGCAAGGCTCAGGCCAGCACCTGCCTGAGCATCTGCTGCTGCCGTCGCGCCCATTTCGTGCCGACGCGGATGGCCTCGCGCTGCCGGGAGGAGGCGGAGGCGAAAAAGACCGTCTCGCTGATCTGCAGCCGGTGGAACAAGCGCCGCAACTGAAGCGAACGTGCCCGCAGCGATCCTTCCGGCACCAGGGATTCCTGGCGCTGCGCCGAGAACAGGAAAGCGGCCTGCTCCAGGCAGCAGCGGGCCTCGGGCGTGGTCGCTGGCACGGCCCGGGGCTCGCACAGCCGTGCCTTCGCCACAAAGGGGTTGTGGCCCACCACCAGGCCCCAGGGCCGCATGGCGGTCAAGGGATCGACCGACAGCGCCTCCTGCTTGGTGAGACCGAATGCCCGCGCCAGGCGCAGCCGCATGGCCAGCCGCGGCGCATCGGGCCGCACCGCCTCGATGGCCGTGAGCGCCTCCTCGTCGCCCCCGTCCACGGGCAGCAGCAACGAGCGCAGCAGCAGCCCGGCCTGCTCGTCGTCCTTGGCCGCCGCGGCATGGAGCAGGGCCACGCCCTGCTCCATGGATTCGATGCGTGTGGCGTCACGCAGCACCAGCGCACCCAGGCGGCGCTGGGCCTCCGCCAGGCCGTGCCGCGCCGCCTTCTCCAGGCAAAAGCGCGCCAGCGTGGGATTGGCCACCGAACTGCGGTAGTCGGAACACAGGCGAAACAGGTGCAGCCAGGCGACGGCGATGCCGCCATCGGCGGCGCGCAGCAGCAGGGCTGCCGCCTTGCGCAGGTTCTGCGCGTGCACGAGGTTGTCTGGCGCAAGGTGAGCGCAGGACTGGCCGGAAAGCGCCCGCCCCAGCGCATGGCAGGCGTGCAGGTCGCCATCGGCGGCGCAGCGCTCCAGGCTGCTTTCTATCCAGCCCACCGCCAGCCGCCCCAGGCCATGGCCTGCCATCTCCGCCTGGTGAACCAGGTCGGCGATCAGCTGCTGTATGGCGGGACAGGCAGCGGCATGGGGCAGATCGCCCAGGAGCTCCAGCATCTGCACTGCGCGTGGCGACTGGCCCATGGCCATGGCCTGGCGGGCTTCGCTGGCCATGACCTCGGCAATGTCCTGCGGCTGTACGGCGCGCAGGATCTGCAGGACCTGCAGCAGCTCGCCGCAGGTGAGCGCGGATGCGCCGCCTGCCCCGTGGCACGGAAGGGAAGCGCTGCACCGGCCCAGGCATTCCAGCGCCAGATCGAGTTCCCCCCGGATGAGATGCCATGCGGCGAGCTTCTGGCGCCCGACATCCTCGTACTGCGCAGCGATCCTCAAAGGCTCCAGCAGCCCGTGCTCCAGCAACTGCCTCAGCGGCAGATGCAGGGCCATGCAGACCGAGGCCTGGCGCCTGGCCTGGGGCAGTGCGGCCTGCAGGTAGCCGAGCCCCACGGAAATGCTTCTGGGCACGCCCGGCCCCCCTGCCAGATAGGCCTCCCCGAGCTGAAGCCTGGCCCCCGTGTCCCCTCTTCTTGCCAGCATCCTCAGCTTGACATCCTCGCGACGCATTTTCGCCCCCCGCCTATCTTTCAATACCCACCCACAGCCGCATCAGCGATACGACACGGATTATTTTTATTTCACCGGAGTCAATCCCCTGAATGCTATCAATGCCCAACATCCATACACCCGACAGCAAAGTGACATTCAAGACATTTTGAAGAAAGGTAACTGTCATGAATGGCAGCCCCTCCCGTCTGGTGTTGGCGGGGTGGAACAGGTTTTGCACGAAAAGCCTGTGAATGGCTTGCCATGCCCTGCCCATTTCTTTTCAAGACCGAATGCGATCGCCTGCGGATTCTAGTATTTACCACAGCATCCGTTTTGAAAATGGATGCGCATGGAATCCACCATTCAATACAAGGATCAGGCATGAAATTCAATCGCATATTGGCGGCAGCATTGCCCGTCATTTCGCTGGCGGCCAGCGCGCAGTCATCCATCACCCTGTTCGGCATCGTAGACGTCAATGCGCGCTACGTGAGGAACAGCGACCTGCCTGGCAACCTGACCATGAACAACAGCGGCCTGGCCTCCGGGCGGCTGGGATTTCGCGGCGACGAGGATCTGGGCGGCGGACTGAGGGCCGGCTTCTGGCTGGAGTCGGACGTCAATGCCGACACGGGCACGTTCAGCTCCACGGGCAAGTTCTTCCAGCGCCGTTCCACCGTGAGCCTGTCGGGAGGTTTCGGCGAAGTGCGCCTGGGCCGCGACCTTTCGCCGGCTTCGGCACATACCTACAAATACGATCCGTTCGGCGTGATCGGACTGGGCGGTTCCGCCGTGGCAAGCCGCATGCCGGACGGCTTCTCACCGTCCTACTACCGCCGCGACAACGCGATCCAGTACCTCTCGCCCAGCCTCTGGGGCCTGCGTGCGGAATTCATGTACGCCATGGACGAGAACCCATCGAGCAACGTGGGCCGCCACGTGGCAGGCCGGGTGCACTACGAAAACGGTCCATTGAGCCTGTCGCTGTCCTATGGCACGACCGACATCGGCGCCGCCGGCGCCAAGTTCAGGCAGTATGGCGCGGGCGCCTCGTACGACTTCGGTTTCGCCAAGCTCATGGGCCACTTCCAGCGGGAGGACCTGCCTTTCGGCACCTACGGCAGCAGCACCCTGGGCTCCGAGGACCGCTGGCTGCTGGGCATGACGGTTCCCGTGGGCAGCGGCCATCTCCGCGCCTCCTATGTGCGTACCGATTCGCGCAAGGGTCCGGTGGCATTCAATGGCAGCGATGCGAACAAATATGCCATCGGCTATGTGCATGATCTGTCGCGCCGCACGGCCTTGTATGGAACCGTGGCCCGCATATCCAACAAGGGCAATGCGAATTTCGCCCTGTCGGGCGGTGCACCGGGGCTTGCTCCCAAGGGCACGTCAACGGGTGCGGAAGTGGGCATACGCCACAGCTTCTGATTTCCTTTCCGGGATTATTCCCGCCAGCGTTGCAAAACCGCTGGCGGCAGGCCGGGCAATACCCTTTTGCCGCATTTGCCAAACCATTGCCACGGCCTGCCATCCATGTTCCATTTGAATTGAAAATCCCATTTGCGCCAAGGAGCATTTCATGAAAAACATCAATGCCCTGTATATCGCAGGCATTTTTCTTGCCTGCCCAATGGCCCATGCGGACACTTTTACCAACGGTCAATCGCATTACGGCTCACCCGTGCCTGCAGGCTCCTACCGTAGCGTCGATCTGTCGCAGAAGACGCCCATCAACGTCACCTGCGGCGAAACCCTCAATTTCACCAGCAAGGGCAGGACATTCGCGTGGAAGGTCAGCTCCATCCGGCACAGCCATGTGCCGGTGGCGCGCTTTGCGCCGCCCGGTTTCGACACGCAGGGCCGCAGCATCTTCGTCATGCCCGCAGAGCACGAGCGAGGCGGCTGAAGGGGCCGCGTCGCTGCGGCCTGCGCTGCGCAAAATCCAACTCAACGCAACTCGACGCAGCAACGAAAAGGGCCCGCAATTCGCGGGCCCTTTTCGTTGCTGGAGGCAGGCCGAAGCTCAGGCCGCCAGGGCGCCGCGCATGGCGTCGATCACGGCCTTGTAGTCGGGCTTGCCGAAGATGGCGCTGCCCGCCACGAAGGTGTCGGCACCGGCATCGGCCACGCGGCGGATGTTGGTTTCCTTGATGCCGCCGTCCACCTCCAGGCGGATGTCGCGGCCGCTGGCCTCGATGCGCTTGCGCGCGGCCTCGATCTTGCGCAGCGTGCTGTCGATGAAGCTCTGGCCGCCGAAGCCGGGGTTCACGCTCATCAGCAAGATGAGGTCGATGTCGTCGATGACCCAGTCCAGCACGTCCAGCGAGGCGGCCGGGTTGAACACCAGGCCCGGCTTGGCGCCCTGGGCACGGATGTTCTGGATGCTGCGGTGCACGTGGGCCGTGGCATCGGGGTGGAAGCTGATGTAGTCGGCGCCGGCCTTGGCGAAGGCCGTGGCCAGTTCGTCCACGGGCGTGACCATCAGGTGCACGTCGACGGGCACGGGCTGGCCGTCGGGCGTCTTCGCATGGGGCTTCAGGGCCTCGCAGATCATGGGACCGAACGTGAGGTTGGGCACGTAGTGGTTGTCCATCACGTCGAAGTGGATCCAGTCGGCGCCGGAGGCGATCACATTCTTGACCTCGTCACCCAGACGGGCGAAGTCGGCAGACAGGATGGAGGGGGCGATGCGGTAGGTGGGGCTCATGGCCTGCGATTGTCGCAGCTAGCCCATGCCGGCACCAGCGACGGCACAAAGCCATGGGCGGCGGCGCGTGGGGACGTTCGCAAGCCGGTACATTGCGGGCAGTTACCATTGCCGCCATGCCCATGAACGAGTTCCAGGTCCAGGTCCGCCCCGCCTTTTTGCCAGAGCAATCCGCTCCAGCGGCAGGCGTGTACGCCTTCTCCTACACGATCACCGTGACCAATACCGGCCAGGTGCCGGGCCAGTTGATCGCGCGCCACTGGATCATCACCAACGAACTGGGCCATGTCGAAGAGGTCAAGGGCCTGGGGGTGATCGGCCGCCAGCCGCTGCTGCAGCCCGGCGAGACCTTCGAGTACACCAGCGGCTGCCAGCTGCGCACGCCCAACGGCAGCATGCAGGGCAGCTATCTGTGCATCAGCCACGAGGGCGAAGTCTTCGAGTGCCCCATCCCGCGCTTTCATCTGCAGTCGGGCGCTGGCGGCGACAGCTTTCCAGACCCTGACAACCGCGTGCTGCACTGAGCGCGTTCCTCGGGGGAGGCGCTAGTCTTCCGCCCTGCCGCAAGACCCCTACATGAAGCGAATCACCCAAGACCTGCCCGGCCTTCTGGCCGCACTCGACCCCGAGGCCGACCTCGCGCACCGCCATATCTGGCTGATCCACCTGCTGGAGTGGGTGCGCGCGCCCAAGCCGTCGGTGGACGGCGCGGTGCAGCGTGTGCAGTTGCTGGTGGAGGCCGTGGAGGCCGATCCGGCCGTGCGCCAGCGCCTGCATGCGTGGTGGCTGCGCTTCATCGATACCGTGGACATCACGGCGCTGCTGGCCGATTTCGGCTTTGCGCCGCGCACCAACATGTTCAGCGAGCTGTCCGAGCGCGTGCGCTACAAGCTGCTGCCCAGCACGCCAGAGACCGTCGATGCCTCCGAGCTGTTCATGCTGGCCATGCCCGACGAATTCGACGCGCGCTGGCTGCACGCGCTGGACGCGGCCCTGCTCGAGCGCATCGCCGTACTGCTGACCGATGGCAGCGAGGGCCAGGGCAGCAGCTTCTGGCAGAACAGCCTGCTGGGCTCCATCACCTATTGCACGGGACAGATCCTGTCCACGGGCTTCTCGCCCGAGCTGCGCCTGCGCATGGACGAGCAGGCGCGCGACGACCAGCCCTTCCACGCCCTGATCCACGATGCGGAAAGCCTGCGCGTGGAGGTGCTGCACGCGCTGCGCACCAACGACCGGCGCGACGCGGCCGAGGCCCGGCTGCGCGAACGGCTGGATGCCTGCCGCGCGGCCGTGACATCGGTGTACGCGCATTTCGAGTCCGAAGGGATTTCGGTGGGCCTGGTGTTTCGCCTTCGCCAGCTGCGCGCGCGCATCCTGCGCGTCAGGCGCCTGCTCGACTGCCTGCTGGCCGACAACCGCGCCACCGAGACGGCCGACCTGCTGGCCAACCTGGTGTCCGTGGGCATCGAGCGGCGCAGCCTGCGCGCCCTGCTGGCCACCAATACCTCGCTGCTGGCCGCCAAGGTGGCCGAGCGCAGCGCCGAGACCGGCGAGCACTACATCACGCGCACGGGCCGCGAGTACCTGTCCATGGTGACCAAGGCCGCCGGCGGCGGCTTCGTGATGGCCTTCACCACGCTGCTCAAGTTCGCGCTCTACGCGCTGGGGCTGTCGGCTTTCTGGGGCGGGCTGGCCGCGGGCATCAACTACTCCATCAGCTTCGTGCTGATCCAGCTGCTGCACTTCACGGTGGCCACCAAGCAGCCGGCCATGACGGCGCCGGCCATGGCCGCCAAGCTCAAGGACCTGCGCGCCAGCGAGGCCATCGAGGAATTCGTGGACGAGGTCGCGCACCTGGTGCGCTCCCAGGTGGCGGCCGTGCTGGGCAACGTGCTGGTGGTGCTGCCCATGGTGCTGCTGCTGTCGCTGGGCTATGCCCAGCTGTTCGGCCACACGCCCATCGACGAGCCGCATGCGATTGCCGTGCTCGATTCGCTGAGCCTGCTGGGCCTGTCGCCGCTGTTCGCTGCCTTCACGGGCGTGCTGCTGTTTGCCAGCAGCCTGATCGCGGGCTGGGCCGAGAACTGGTTCGTGCTGCGCCGGCTGGACTCGGTGATCCGCTACAACCCCGGCATCACGCGCTGGCTGGGCGCCGGGCGCGCGGATCGCTGGGCGCATTTCTGGCGCAAGAACATCTCGGGCTTTGCTGCCAATGTCTCGCTGGGCATGATGCTGGGCCTGGTGCCGGCCTTCGCGGCCTTCTTCGGCCTGGGGCTGGAGGTGCGCCACGTCACGCTGTCGGCCGGCCAGATCGGGGCCGCCATGGCCGCCCTGGGCTGGGAGGTTCTGCACTCCGACATGTTCTGGTGGGCGATTGCCCTACTGCCCATCAATGGCGCGTTGAACGTCACTGTCAGCTTTTATCTGGCATTCCGCGTTGCGCTGAGGGCACACAATGTCAGCGGAGTCGACCGCTCGCGCATCTATTCGGCCATCCGCCGCCGTCTGCGCACAGCGCCGCTGAGTTTCTTCCGCCCCTGAGCCTGCGGGACCTCGGGAACCACGCGGAACCCACGTGCTGGCGTGCCCGCCCGGCCTTGCAGCCTGGCAGTCACGCCAGTGGATCGCCAACGAAGTGTCCCCGTGCCAGGCGCACGGGACGCGGGCTTGCCCGCGCCGCAGGGAAGGCCTTGCGGAGCTTCGCTTGCGGGCCACTGGCTCGCGCAAAGGACGTCGCTGATGAATGACATGCTGAGCTTCTGGGAACCGTGGCTGCGGCCTTCGGCCGGGCTGGCCACGGTTCAGTGGTCCCTGCTGCTGGCCGTGGCCACCATGGTCGGCTATGCCTGCCAGCGCCATGCCGCCCTGCCCAAGGTGGTCGGCTACTCGCTGGTCGGCGGCATTGCCGGGTTGATCGGCTTTGGGGCCAACACCACCTGGCCGCTGCAGGGCACGGGGCTGTTCCTGCTGGAGCTGGGCGTGGCCATCGTGCTGTTCGAATGCGGCGGGCGCATCACGCTGCGCTGGTTCCGCCACAACCCCATGGTGCTGGTGCAAAGCGTGGCCGAGTCCGCGCTGACCTACGTGCTGGTCTCCCTGGTGCTGGGCTGGCTGGGCATGGCCCCCGAAGTGGCCGGGCCGCTGGCCCTGGTGGCCATGGCGGCCTCGCCCCTGGTGCTGACGCGCGTGGTGGCCGACATGCGTGCCGCAGGCGCCGTGACCGATCGCGGCCTGGTGCTGTCCACCCTGTCCACGCTGTATGCGCTGGCCCTGGGCAGCGCCAAGGCGGGCATGCTGACGCAGCCCAAGGCCGGCTTCGTGGCCTCGATCATGCCGGTGCTGGTGGTCTTGGGCGTCTCGGTGGCCGTGGCCCTGGTGCTGGCCGTGCTGATGCGCCTGGCGCTGCGCTTCATGAGTCCGGCCAGCGAGAACACCTCCATCCTCTTTCTCACCCTGATCTCGGCCAGCGTGCCGCTGACCTCGTACCTGGGCGGCTCGGCGCCGCTGGCGGCGCTGCTGGGCGGCATCCTGCTCAAGCAGTTCAACCCGCGCCCCTGGGCCTGGCCGCGCCAGCTGGGCACGGCGGCCTCGCTGCTGACCATGCTGATGTTCGTGCTGGTCTCCACCGTGGCCGCACAGGCCGACTGGAGCGCGCCGGTGGCCGGCGTGGTGGGCGCCGTGATCCTGGCGCGCCTGGTCGCCAAGACCCTGGGCGTGGCCGTGGGCAATGTGGGCACGGGCGCCAACTGGCGCCAGGCCTTCTGGGTGGGCTGCGCCATGGCGCCCATGTCATCGGTGGCGCTGCTGATCGCCTCGCAGTTCGTGGCCGCCGCGCCCGAGCTGGGCGCGCAGATCGCAGGCGTGGCCCTGCCCACCATTTTGGTGATGGAGGTGCTGGGCGCCGCCCTGGCCACCGTGGCCATCTACCGCTCCGGCGAAAGCTCCCGTCCCTGGAAGCCGCTGAGCCGCTCGAACACCGCAGGAGATGAACGTGAGTCTTGAAGCCTTCAACTCGTCCGAACCGCTGACCCTGGGCGTGGAGCTGGAACTGCAGCTGGTCAACACCCACGACTACGACCTGGCCCCCTACGCCGAGGACATGCTGCGCCTCATGCTCAAGAACCCGCTGCCCGGCAGCGTGGTGCCCGAGATGACGAACAGCATGATCGAGATCTCCACCAGCGTCTGCCATTCGGCCTCGGAGGTGCTGGGCCAGCTCAGCCAGATCCGCGATGCGCTGGTCAAAAGCGCCGACAAGCTCAACATCGCCGTGGTGGGCGGCGGCACCCACCCCTTCCAGCAGTGGCATGAGCGGCGCATCTACGACAAGCCGCGCTTCCAGGAGCTGTCGCAGCTGTACGGCTACCTGTCCAAGCAGTTCACCATCTTCGGCCAGCACGTGCACATCGGCTGCCCCGACGCCGATGCGGCGCTGCTGATGCTGCACCGCATGTCGCGCTACATCCCGCATTTCATTGCGCTGTCGGCCTCCAGCCCCTATGTGCAGGGCCACGACACGGCCTTCGACTCGGCGCGGCTGAACTCGGTGTTCGCCTTTCCGCTGTCGGGCCGCGCGCCCTGCGTGCTGCACTGGAGCGAGTTCGAGCAGTACTTCGACAAGATGACGCGCACGGGCGTGGTCAAGAGCATGAAGGACTTCTACTGGGACATCCGGCCCAAGCCGGAGTTCGGCACCATCGAGATCCGCGTGTTCGACACGCCGCTGACCATCGAGCGCGCAGCCGCCCTGTCCGGCTACGTGCAGGCGCTGGCCGCCTGGTTCATGGACACCCAGCCCTTCACGCCCGTGGAGGACGACTACCTGGTCTACACCTACAACCGCTTCCAGGCCTGCCGCTTCGGCCTGGAGGCCGTGTACGTGGACCCGGCCACGGGCGAGCACATGCCGCTGGCCGACCACATCCTCAAGACCATGGATGCCGTGGCCGACTACGCGGCCCGCCATGGCGCCGCGCCCGCCCTGCACCTGCTGCGCAGCGACGTGGCCGCCGGCAGCAACGATGCCCGCTGGCTGCGCGAGCGCCAGCGCAGCGAGCAGCTGCTGGCCGAGGTCTCGCGCCAGGCGGCCATGCGCTTTCGCGGCCAGGCCGTCTGAGGCCTGCGTTCAGCGCAGGCTCAAGGCAGTACCGCCGCCGCACGCGCGGCGGTGATCTGCGCGTCGGCGTCGCGCTGCAGCAGCAGGCGCTGGCGCACCAGGTCCTGGGCCGCCGCCGTGACGGCGCTCACGTAGCCGGCCTGGTCGACATACAGCTCCTCCAGTGAAGGCCGCGCGTCACCGGCCGCCAGCCGCGCCGCGCGCGTCTTGTGGAAGGGGATGAAGCTGCCCGTGAGGTTGGACAGGTCCACGATGCCCGGCGTGGCCACGTAGTTGAACTCCATGCTGGTGCCCAGCGGTGCCCGCGCCTCCACGCTGCGGATGCCTGCGCGCGTGAGGCCGGTGGCCGCATCGACCTGGGGCACGAGGATGGCGTAGTCCTTGCCCGTGGCGCGCGGCGGCTGCAGCGTGGCGATGCCGCTTTCGTCCTGCGGCACGTACTGCGGGCCGAAGTCGAGCAGCGCAAAGCCGTTGTGGCGTGCCAGGTAGCGGAACTCGGGGATGGCGGTCTGCACGCCGCCCACGCTCCAGCTCAGGCCCTTCATGGCGGGAAAGACCAGCTTGTCGGGCCGCACCAGGGTGCCGTCGGCCAGCTTGGGCACCTGGCTGGCCGGCGGCTCGGTGCCGCGCACCACCCAGTCCTCCAGCGCGATGAACAGCGCGCGGAAGGTGTCGTTGAAGTGCACCACGGTGCCGGCCGGATAGACATTGCGCGTGGGCGCATAGCCGATGCTGGCCGTGCCGCCTGCGCCGCCGTGCTGCGTGCTGGCGTAGTAGTAGATGCGGGCATTGGAGGGCTGGGCGATGTCGCGCAGGCCGTTGGCATCGGTCAGCACGGGCGAGCCCTGCAGCTGCCAGAACTCCGTGCCCGACAGGCCCAGGAAGAACTTGGGGCAGGTGTTGCTGGCTTCGCAGCGCTTCATCACGCCGCCCTGGCGGCCGCTGACCTCATCGCTGTAGTCCTTGTCCAGGCCACGGGGCGCGGTCTGGCCGAAGGCCGTGTGGTCGGTGCGCAGGCCGCCCCCGCCGCCGGGCACGGCAAAGCGCGTGTTGATGTTGGTCTGGCGCGCGGCCACATGGGCATACATGCCGTCGAAGACCTTGCCGCCATCGAGCGCCTGGTTGAAGCCCAGGTGCAGGAAGGTCTTCATGGCATTGCCCGACTGCGAGGTGCCCTGGCCGATGGTGTGCGTGATGCGCCCGGCCAGCGGATTGGCCTTGCCGTCGGCATCGGCCGCCTTGGCGCGGAAGAAGCTCACCGTGTCGCGCAGCGCCGCCAGGCCCACGCCCATGACCTTGGGGTCCTTGGCCACATAGACCAGCTCGTAGAGGTACTGCGGATCGAACCCGCCCTTCAGGCAGACATTGGTGGCGCTGGGTGTGCCGGGGAAGGGATTGGCGGCGGCATCGCAGCTGGCGAACTTCCAGTCGCCCGCAGGCACGGTCTGGCGCGCATCGGTTTCGTTGATGCGGCGCGTGAGCGAGTAGCCGGCCTGCGTGTTGTCCAGGCTGGCGGGCTCGTAGGGGATCATGCTTGCGTTGAACACGCCGCCGGGCAGGGCCATGGAGGGCACGGCGGCGGCCGGGACCAGCTCGGTGCGGTAGCTGCCCGTGATGCTGCTGCCGTCCTTGTTGCGGGCCACGGGCACGGTGACCGTCAGGCGCGCGGGCGTGGACTTGGGCACGTCGCCCTGCCAGGCCGAGTACAGCAGCACATAGCCGCGCTCCAGGTAGACCGCATCGCCGGGCGTGGCCGTGGGGTTGGGCATGGTCAGGATGTTGCCGCGGTTGGGCGCGTCATAGCGCAGCACGCCGCTGGCCTTGGACATGTCCTTGGGCTTGAGCATGACGAAGTCGGTGCTGTACTCGACCATGCCGCGCGCATTGACGGGCGCCAGCGCCAGATCCTGGATCACGGCGTTCTTCGGGTCGGCCGGGTCCAGCTCGCCGCGCAGCACGCCGGTGACTTTCTCGTAGGCGCCGACGCTGCCGTAGCTGCCGGCAAAGTCCTCGGTGGCGCTGATGCTCAGCTGCATGCGCGGCGCCTGCGAACCGGCGGGCGAGTCACTGCCGCCGCAGGCGGTCAGCAGCCCGGATGCGGCCAGGGCAAGGGCCAGTGGATGGGTGGATCTGATGTGCATGTTGTCTCCTTGGGGTCATGGCACAGGCAAGGCTGCGCCCTGGCCGCCGTGCATTGCGGCGGCCTAGGGCGGTTCGGAAAAAAGGAACGGGAGAGCGGGGAACGGGAGAGCGGGGGAGCGGCCTACTCGGGCTGGATGCCGGCGGCCTTGATCACCTGGCCCCACTTCTGGGTCTCGGCGGCCTGGAAGGCGGCCAGTTCCTGCGGTGTGGCCGTCCAGCCCTGGGAGCCGGACATGTCGAAGAAGGACTTGGCGCCCGCGCTGTGCACGGCGTCGGACAGCAGGCGGTTCAGGCGGGCCACCACGGCCTCGGGCGTGCCGGCCGGCGCATAGGCGGCGAACCAGTAGCCCATGTCATAGCCCTTGACGCCGGCTTCCTCCAGCGTGGGCACCTCGGGCAGCTGCGGGCTGCGCTGGGTGGTGGAGTAGCCCAGGGCGCGCAGCTTGCCCGACTTGACCTGGGGCACGCCGGTGGAGGTGTCGGTGATCATCAGATCGATCTGGCCGCCCAGCAGGTCGGTGATGGCCAGCGGATTGCTCTTGTAGGGCACGTGCATCAGGTCCACGCCGGCCAGCTGCTTGAGCATTTCACCGGCCACGCGGCTGGAGGAGCTGCCGCTGCCGAACGACAGCTTGCCCGGCTGCTTCTTCGCCGCCGCCAGCAGATCGCCCACGTTCCTGTACGGCGCATCGGCGCGCACCACCAGCACCTGGCCGCCCTTGCCCAGCCCGGCCACGGGCGCGAAGTCCTTGACCGCGTCATAGGGCAGCTTCTTGTACAGATGCTGGTTGGCCGCGTGCGTGGTGTTGGTGGTGATCAGCACCGTGTAGCCATCGGCCGCCGAGCGCGCCACCTGCTGGGCCGCGATCATGCCGCTGGCGCCGCCCTTGTTCTCGACCACCACGGCCTGCTTGGTCGCCGTGGTCACGGCCTGGCCCAGCGCCCGTGCCAGCTGGTCGGTGGCGCTGCCGGCCGCAAACGGCACGACGAAGGTGATGGGCTTGGACGGATAGTCCTGTGCCAGGGCCGGTGCGGCGGCGGCTGCTGCCAGCGCGCAGGCGGCCAGCGCGAGCACATGGCGGCGGGGGAAGGTGTGCGAAAGGTTCATGTCTGTCTCCTTTGTTGTGATGAATGTGTGACGGGCGGGTCCTGCCGGCTACTCCGGCGCCAGGTGGGGCAGCAGCGAAGCCGGTATGTGGACCTGCATCTGCAGCAGCCAGTACGACAGCGCCTTGCCGTGGCTGTCGAGGTTGAGCGCATCGTTGACGCCGCCGTCCAGCACCGCGTCCAGCACCCAGTTCATGGCCTGCAGGCGCTGCAGCACGAAGCGCTGCACGCGCGCAGGGCGCCGGGCGGCGAAGTGCGCGGCCACGCGCTCTTCGGTGATCTGCTCCACCAGCACGGGCCAGCAGGCGGCATTCCAGGCGATGAGGCTGATGTTGGAGCGGTTGCCCTTGTCCCCCGTGCGCCCGTGCGCCAGGCGGTACAACGGCACGGTGACGGGCATCGTGGTTGGCAGTGTGTTCATGCGGCGTGCTCCCCGGCCTCTTTCTCGACCCCTTTGTCGACGCCTTTGTCGGCCTCTTCCTCGGCCCACTTCCACCCGGTGGCGATGCTCTGCTGCGCCAGCAGGCAGGACACCGTGCCCAGCCGCGCGCGCAGCGCCGTGCGCACGCCGCCGCCGCCGGCCGGCCCGCAGGTGTACAGCGCATTGACCTCGCGCGGCAGGCGCCGCGCCTGGGCCTGCGTGGGGCGCAGCCAGGCGGCGCGCAGGCGCACGTCCTGGGGGGCGGCTGCGCCGGCCGGCTGCGCGTCGCGCCAGCGGCCGGCGTCGTCGCCCAGCACGCTGGCCACGCCGATCCAGTCCAGGCGCAGGTCGCCTGCGGCCTCGCCGCCCAGGCGCTCGCGCAGCACCTCGCCGGCCAGCCGGGCGCGCTCCAGGGCGCGCGGGCCGGCATAGGAGATCTCGCCCTCGGCCAGCCAGCCCGAGGCATGGCAGACATTGACCTTGTAGTGGCCGTTGTGCGCATGGCCGCGCACGCCGCTCAGGCGCACGGCGTCAGGCCCCAACTGGTGCACCTCGGCCTCGGACAGGTCGGCCACCACGTCGGGCGTCAGGTAGGCGGCCGGGTCGTGCACCTCGTACAGCAGCTGTTCCTTGACCGTGCGTTCGCTGACCAGGCCGCCCGTGCCTTCGGGCTTGGTGATGGTGCAGTCGCCCGAGGGCTCGATGATGGCGATGGGATAGCCCAGCCGCGCCAGGCCCTGCACGTCCTTGAAGCCCGGGTCGGCGAAGTAGCCGCCCGTGACCTGCGCGCCGCATTCCAGCAGGTGGCCTGCCATGGTGGCGCGCGCCAGGCGGTCCCAGTCGTCCCAGGCCCAGCCGAAATGCGCCATGGCCGGCCCCAGGGTCAGCGAGGGGTCGGACACGCGGCCGGCCACCACGATCTCGGCGCCGGCCTGCAGGGCCTCGGCAATCGCGCGGGCGCCGATGTAGGCGTTGGCACTGACCAGCGAATCCTCGGGAAACTCCGCGCCCAGCGCGGCCCGCAGCGCCTCGCGGTACGCCGGGCCGCTCACATCGTCGCCATGCACGACGGCGATGCGCGGCACGCGCAGGCCCAGGCGCTGCGCCAGCCGCTGGATGCAGCGCGCCGCGCCTTCGGGATTCGCCGCACCGAAGTTGCTGACGATGCGTATGCCATGCGCCAGGCAGTCGGCCAGCACGGGCTCCAGCAGGTCCTCCAGCAGGGGTTCATAGCCCGCGTCGGGCTGCTCGCGCCGCGCGAGCTGGGCCAGCGCCAGCGTGCGCTCGGCCAGGGTCTCGAAGATCAGGCAGGCGCTCTGGCCGCTGGCCGCCAGGGCGCGCACCACGGGCGCGGCGGCATCGGTGCGGTCGCCCGAGAAGCCGGCTGCGCAGCCCACCCACAGCGGGGGCCTGTCCGGGGCAAGAGAGGGTTCCAGGTTGTCCATGAGAGCCAATGTAGGCAGCCGCTGCTAATCTGTGAAATCGATTGTTCGGATCGACTTATCCAAAAACCCGATGAATATCTCCTCCCGCCAGCTCGATGCCTTCATCGCCCTGGCCCAGCTCAGCAGCTTCACCCTGGCCGCGCAGCGCTGCCATCTGTCGCAGCCGGCCTTCAGTGCCCTGATCAAGGGGCTTGAAGACGGCGTGGGCGTGCGCCTGTTCGACCGCAGCACGCGCCACGTGGCGCTGACGCAGGAGGGGGCGCAGTTTCTCGATGTCGCGCAGCGCATACGCGCCGACCTGGGCGATGCCGTGCAGGGCCTGCGCGAGGCGGCGGCGCTGCAGCGCGGGCGCGTGTCCATCGCCCTGCTGCCTTCGCTGGCGGCGGCCTGGCTGCCGCCCGTGCTGGCGCTGTTCCATGCGCGCCATCCGGGCATACAGCTGCAGGTGTCGGACCTGCTGTCCGAATCGTGCATCGCCCAGGTGGCCTCGGGCCAGGCCGACCTGGCGCTGGCCGCCATCCGCGCCGACACCGAGGAGCTGCAGGCCGAATGGTTCTGCGCCGACCGGCTGCACCTGGTCTGCCGCGCCGACCATGCGCTGGCGGCCCTGCCCGCGCCGGCCATGGCCGACCTGCGGGACCAGCCCTTCATCCAGCTCGCCCGCCACAGCAGCGTGCGCCAGTACCTGGAATCGCAGGAACAGGCCCCGCCCCTCAACACCTTGCTGGAGGTGGAGCACCTGGCCACCGTGATGGGCATGGTGCGCGCGGGCCTGGGCATCAGCGTGGTGCCGGCCCTGGCGCTGTTCCACTTCGTGCAGCCTGGCCTGGTGACGCGCCCGCTGGCCGATGCCGACCGCCGGCGCGACCTGTACCTGGTGCGCAGGCGCCAGCGCAGCCTGTCGCCGGCCGCCCAGGCCTTCCACGCGCTGGCGCTGGAGCATCGGCCCGGTGCGGGCGAGACCACCTGATACGGGGCAGCACGAACCTCGCAGCACAATAGCCCGATCGCCAACCGCCTCCGAAAGCCGCCACCGTGGGTGAATTCGACCTGATCCGCCGCTTCTTCCAGCGCCCCGTGCGCCGCGCCGCCCTGGGCGTGGGCGATGACTGCGCCCTGCTCGCCCCGGCGCCGGGCATGCAGCTGGCCGTCTCCAGCGACATGCTGGTCGAGGGCCGGCATTTCTTCGCCGACGTGGACCCGCGCCTGCTGGGCCACAAATCCCTGGCCGTGAACCTGTCCGACCTGGCGGCCTGCGGCGCGCGTCCGCTGGCCTTCACCCTGGCCCTGTCCCTGCCGCGCGCCGATGCGGCCTGGACCGAGGCCTTCGCAGGCGGCCTGCTGGCCCTGGCCGACGCCCACGGCTGCGAGCTGGTCGGCGGCGACACCACCCAGGGGCCCTTGAACATCTGCATCACCGTCTTCGGCGAAGTGCCGCCCGGCCAGGCCCTGCTGCGCAGCGGCGCGCGCGCAGGCGACGACATCTGGGTCAGCGGCAGCCTGGGCGATGCCCGCCTGGCGCTGGAAGCCCTGCTGGATCACACCACCCTGCCACCCGGCACGCTGGCCGCCGCGCGCCAGCGCCTGGAAGCGCCCACGCCGCGCGTGGTCCTGGGCCAGGCGCTGCGCGGCATTGCCAGCAGCGCGCTGGATGTGAGCGACGGCCTGCTGGGCGACCTGGGCCACATCCTCGAGCAATCCCGCGTGGGTGCCAGCCTGGACACGCGCCTGATCACGCCGCTGCTCGATGCCGGCCGGCACACGCCCCTGGCCATCGACCTGCTGCACCAGTGCACCCTGTCCGGCGGCGACGATTACGAGCTGTGCTTCACGGCCCCGGCCGACCGGCGCGATGCCGTGCAGGCCGCAGGCCGCGACAGCGCCACGCGCGTCACGCGCATCGGCTGCATCGAGGAGCAGCCCGGCCTGCGGCTGATCGGCCCGGACGGAGCGGCCATGGCGCCCCGGTGGACCTCATTCGACCACTTCGCTGCGGCCTGACGCCGCGCCAAACCACTTTCATCCGAGAAGGACTGCCCATGGTTCAACGCTCCGCCCTGCCCGCCCTCTCTGCCCTGGCAGCCGCCTGCTTCCTGCTGGCAGGCACCCCGGTCCAGGCCCAGGCACAAGCCCAGGAAGCCACCATCGCCCGCGCCCCCATCGCGCGCGTCACCCTGTATGCGGGCGTGGCCTCGGTGGAGCGCACGGCGCGCATCACGGCCGCCACGCGCCAGCTGGTGTTCGAGTGCCTGCCGGGCTCCATCGACCCGCAGAGCCTGCAGGTCAGCGCCGATGCCGGCGTGCGCCTGGGCGACTACAAGCTGCAGTCGCAGCCGCGCGAACTGGCCTCCAAGGCCTGCGCCAGCCCGCTGGAGCAGCAGATCCGCACGTTGGAAGACCAGCTGGCCGCGCTGGAGGCCGACGAGTCCGCCGCCAAGCTCGTGGGCGACTACCTGCAGGGCCTGGCCAAGCCCGGCGATGACGCCAAAGCCCCCGCCCTGCCCGCCGCCAGCCAGCTGGGCGCCGCCACCGAGGCGCTGCGCAGCACCAGCCGCGGCAACACGCTGCGCGCCCACCAGATCCTGCGGCAAAAGCAGGCGCTGCAGGAGCAGCTCAGGCCGCTGCAGCTCGAACGCGACCGCACGGGCGCAGGCAACGCCCAGGTGATGAAGGTCACCGTGCAACTGGCCAGCCCGGCCGATGCCAATGTGCAGCTGACCTACCAGGTGCGCGGCCCGAGCTGGCAGCCCACCTACCGCGCCCAGCTGGACCCGGCCAAGGGCACGGTGGCCATCGAACGCCTGGCCCTGGTGGCCCAGAACAGCGGCGAGGACTGGAGCCAGGTGCAGCTGCTGCTGTCCACCGGCCAGCCTTCGCGCAGCACGCAGGCGCGCCTGCCCAATCCCTGGACGCTGGATGTGGAACGGCCCCGCCCCGTGGCCGCCATGGCCCCTGCGCCAGCGCCGGCCCCGGCGGCCCCTGCGATGATGCTGGAGCGCGCCCGCAAGCCCGGGGCGGCCGGCGAGGCCGCCGAACTGCCGGTGCTCGATGTCGCCAGCCTCAACACCGCCTACGCCACGCAGTTCTCCGTGCCCTACCGCATCAGCGTGCCCTCCAGCAGCGAGCGCGTGACCCTGGCCCTGGGCTCGCAGAACCTGCCGGCCACCCTGCTCACGCGCACGGCGCCCGCCGTGGAAGAGGCCGCCTACCTCGTGGCCCAGCTGGCCGTGCCGGCCGGCGTCTGGCCCGCAGGCCCCGTGGCCCTGTTCCGCGATGGCGCCTTCGCCGGCCAGGGCCGGCTGGACTTCGGCAACGCCGCCGCGCTGGCCCAGGGCCTGTCCTTCGGCCGCGATGACAAGGTGGTGGTGCGCAACCTGCCCGTGGACTCGGCCACGGGCAGCGGCGGCCTGCTCAGCAGCAGCACCGAACGCCAGGTCACGCGGCGCTTCCAGGTGGACAACCGCCATGACCGCGCCATCGAGCTGCAGGTGGTGGACGCCGCACCCGTCTCGCGCAACGAGCAGATCCGCGTGCAGTCCCAATACAACCCGCAGCCGTCCACCACGCGCTGGAACGACCGCAACGGCATGATCGCCTGGCAGCAGCCGCTGGCCGCTGGCGCCAGCGCCAGCTTCGAGGCCCGCCACCAGATTCGCCATCCGCAGGATCTGGCGGTCGAAGAGCGTCAGTGAAGCACCAGGGCCGCGCTTATGATCTGGCCCCATGAGTGACGCGCCGCTGCGGCCGGAGGTTTCCGGCGATCCTGCTACCCCCACCTTTGCCTCTGCGGCGCGCCCACCGGAAGGCCCGCCGCAGGGCGGCATGGCACGCCCCACGCTGGAATTCATGATGTCCCACCCGGCCCACTTCATCGCCATGGGGCTGGGCTCGGGGCTGGGGCGCATCGCGCCCGGCACCGTGGGCACGCTGTGGGCCTGGCTGTCCTTCCTGCTGCTGCAGCACTGGTTCACGCCCCAGCAGATCGGCCTGCTGATCGCGGGCAGCATTCCCCTGGGCTGGTGGGCCTGCACGGTCACGGCGCGCCACATGCGTGTGGCCGATCCCGGCAACCTGGTCTGGGACGAGATCGTGGCCTTCTGGCTGGTGCTGTGGCTGGTCATGCCCACGGGCTTCTGGGGCCAGCTCATCGCCTTTGGGCTGTTTCGCTTCTTCGACGCCGCCAAGCCCCAGCCCGTCAAATGGGCGGACCGGTGCTTCAAGGGCTTCGGCTGGCGCGGCGGCTGGGGGATCATGTTCGATGACCTGGTGGCCGCCTTCTGCACGCTGCTGGTCATCGCCCTGTGGCGCCATTTCATCGGCTGAAGGAGCTGGCATGAACGCATCCAACGAACTCGTCGAAACCCTGGCAGGCCTGCTGCTGCAGCGCGGCTGGATGCTGGCCACGGCCGAGAGCTGCACGGGCGGCATGATCGCTGCGGCCTGCACGGACCGCGCCGGCTCCAGCGAATGGTTCGAGCGCGGCCTTGTCAGCTACTCCAACGCGGCCAAGCACGACCTGCTGGGCGTGCCCGAGCCGCTGATCGCCGAACACGGCGCCGTGAGCGAGCCCGTGGCGCGCGCCATGGCCGAAGGCGCCATCGCCCACTCACGCGCGCAGTGCAGCGTGGCCGTGACAGGCGTGGCCGGGCCGGGCGGCGGCAGCGCCGCCAAGCCCGTGGGCACGGTCTGGTTCGGCTGGAACGTGTACGGCACCACGCACAGCGAATGCCTGCGCTTTGACGGCGACCGCGCCGCCGTGCGCCAGGCCACCGTGGTCCATGCCCTGCAGCGCCTCAATGCGCTGATCAGCGCAAGGCTTTTATGAGCCGGTGCGCGATCTCCTGCAGCGGTGCAGGCAGGGCGCGGTAGCTTTCCAGCAGGCGCTGCTCGTCCACGGGCAGCGGCGCGTTGTCGTCTTCCAGGCCAGCCGTCAGCTCCAGCGCCGTGGTCTGCAACGCCAGGGCCACGCGGGCCAGGGTGTCGTTCTTGAGGGTGCGGATGGCCCCCGATTCGATCTGCGACACGGCCGAGGCCGTGATGCCTGCGGCCTCGGCCAGCCGGCCCTGGGTCATGCCCAGTTCGGCGCGGCGGGCGCGTATGCGTTCACCGATATGTCTCATGGCCCGTGCATCCAAAGCCTGTGGCGCGGGCGCTCAGGCGCCGTGGCACTTCTTGAACTTCTTGCCGCTGCCGCAGGGGCAGGGGTCGTTGCGGCCCGGCTGCTCGCCCTTGACGATGGTTTCCTGGCGCGGGCCCATGCTCTTCCAGATCTGGCGCAGGTCGTACAGCGCCCAGATGGCCTCGCCGAACTGCTCCACGCGCTCCTGGCTGGTGCTGGCGGGGCCGTCCTCGTCGTACATGCAGACTTCGGGCTTGCCGGTGTCATCCTCGGTCAGGGCCACGACGGCGTTGAGCGCCTCGTTGAGCCAGCCGGCGGCTTCCTTGTCGCGCGGCGCGGCCCATTCCTCGGCCCAGTTCTCGACCACGAACATGAAGCCCAGCGCCCAGATCTGGCCGAACGAGGGAATCTCGCCGTCATCGGGACGCTCTTCCTCGGGCAGCGACAGGATGGCGCCGCGCATGTCCATGGCCTCGGGCTGGAAGGTGCGGTCGTCTTCCAGCGTCTTCACGTCGGCGTCCAGCTGGGTGCGGATCTCGTCCATGCGCAGGCCCACCAGCTCCAGAAAGCGCGCCTGCTGCGCCGCGTCCTTGAACACTTCCATCAGCGGCAGCGGCTGGCCCTCGGCCACCTCCAGCGTGCCGCCGTCGCCTAGCAGCATGGGCAGCCACTCGGCGGCCGGCACCTCGCGGCGCGTGCAGATCAGCGCCGTCAGGAAACCGTCGCAGAACTCCCACTGCGGAATCTCCTCGCCGCGCGTGCGCAGCTCGTCGAGCAGATCGTCAAGCTCCTCCAGCGCCTCGGGCGTCAGGGCAGGCTCGTCGGGCAGGGCGGTGGCTTCGTGGGCGTCGTTGGACATGGCGGAAATCTCTAGGGAAAACAGGGAGAAGGAACCGGCCACGGCCAGCCCCTCGAATGAATGGCCCGCAGTGTAGCCGCGCCGCCATGTCCGTGGCGCCCGGTCGGAACTGGCGCCCACGGGGCCCTATCGCCCCACATGGCCCACGTGGCCCACCCGCTACCCGGCTCCCTGCAAGGCCGGGAGCATGGAAAGCCCCACCCATTCCCCGACCCGGCTCATCGTCAAATTCTGCAAAGCGCCGCTGGCGCCGCCAAAGACTGCCACCAGTGCCCATGTCTGCTCGTCGAAACCGCAGGTCGTGCAGCAGGCCATCTGGGGCAGGCACAGCGCCTCGGACTGGTCCTGGGCCAGCAGGCTGACGAATTCCTGCGCGGTCACGGTCTCCGGATCCAGGCCCATGGGCCAGGACCCCTTCCAGCGCTGCGCATCCAGGGTCACGCTGTGCACGCCCCATGTCGGAGCGCCTGGCATGTCGCCCCAGGCCAGGCGTTGAAGGACCAGGCCCAGCCCCGTCTCCGCCCATGTCACCGGGTAAGGCGGGGCGTGATCGATCTTCAGCAGCTGCGCATCGCTCAATCCCGCCTGGTGCAGAGCCAGGCGCAGGTAATCCTGCCGGCTATGCCGTCCCAGCGTGCGCAACACGGCATCCATCAACGGGGCGATGGGCTGTGGCTTCATGGTGCTTTCCATTCAAAACCCGTCAAACCGGCTCATATAGGCATCGCATGCCAGTAGCCACGCATGTTCATCATTCGAGCCCGAAGGCGGTGGGCCGATGAAGTTGTTGAGCCGGGATTTGGCACGAATCGGCTTGAGCAGGCGCGCTGCCTCGCCAAAGGCTGGCAGTGTCAGTCCCTGCTCCATATCCCCCAGCCCAGGAAAGTCTCCCGCACGGACTCCCAGGCAGTTGCCCACGTCACCGGCCGAAAGATACTGGCTGGCCTCGATCTGCTTGCGCACCGCTTCCCGCCCGCCCAGCTTCTCCAGCAAGGCATCGCTGACAAAACTGAGCCAGTTGATGCTGTACATGGCGTTGTTGAAGTCATGATCGAACAATGCAAGACTGCCCAGGGCATTCAATCCGGGGAACCGCTGCAGATAGGGATACAGCACCTGCTGACCCTTGCCATCGGGTCCAATATTGCGTTCTTCTACTGCGGGCAGGACGCCCCAGCCTGCAATAGCCCAGAAGGGCTGCATCAACTCCACCATCTGGGTGGTAAGCCGGCCCACATTGTGCTCAGGTGGCTGGTCTAGAATCCACCACGCAGGAAATGCCATGCGAATAAATGACATGGCAGGACCTATGCCAGGTGATATATGGCGATCATGCAGCCAAATACCCTCATCGTTCTCAATACAGCAATAAAGACGAAAATCTTGAGCGTTGTTCTCCCACGCTTCAGGAGGATTTGGCTTACCCGATGCCATATGGAAAATCAATGCGTAACCTTTAGGGTTATCCAAGCTCTTCTGCTTCTTCGCGGTCAACTTCTTTTGTGCCACTGCGCTGGTCAGCATGGCAGGCATTCCGTCATACCAATAAACCAATTTCTCCCTCCCTACGGCCTCACAAAAAAGATCAACCACTTTCCATGCACGTTCACGCACAGCCAAGGAATCCCCCTCATGAAACACCATTTCAATGGTCCAGCCGGCTCTTGCACAGACATCACCGAACTGATTGCACAGTACCAGCGCCTTGAGAATATCCATCGTCGCCACGGTTGAAGCATCCGCCTTCTCATTGCCCCAAGGCCAATCGAAATCATGTTCCGCAGCCATTGTGATCTTCCCCATTCCTTCGAAACATCAGAAATCAGAACAAATCAAACCGACTCATATAGGCATCGCATGCCAGCAGCCACGCATGTTCATCATTGGAGCCCGAAGGCGGTGGGCCGATGAAGTTGTTGAGCCGGGATCTGGCGCGAACAGGCTTGAGCAGGCGCGCCGCCTCGCCAAAGGCTGGCAGTGTCAGTCCCTGCTCCATATCCCCCAGACCAGGAAAGTCTCCCGCACGGATTCCCAGGCAGTTGCCCACATCCCCGGCCGAAAGATACTGACTGGCCTCCACCTGCTTTCGCACGGCCTCTCGCCCGCCCAGTTTTTCCAGCAAGGCATCGCTGACAAAACTCAGCCAGTTGATGCTGTACATGGCGTTGTTGAAGTCATGATCGAACAATGCAAGACTTCCTATGGCATTCAATCCTGGGAACCGCTTCAGATAGGGATACAGCACCTGCTGGCCCTTGCCATCGGGTCCAATATTGCGTTCTTCCACTGCAGGAATGACACCCCACCCGGCAATAGCCCAGAAGGGTTGCATTAATTCCACCACCTGGGAGGTGATCCGGCCCACATTGCGCTCGGGCGGCTGACCCAGAATCCACCATGCGGGAAACGCCATGCGAATGAAAGACATGGCAGGACCTATGCCAGGCGAGATATGGCGGTCATGTAGCCAAATACCTTCATCGTTGTTTATACGGCAGTGAAGTCGAAAGTCTTGAGCATTTTCAACCCAGTCATCTGGTGGCTTTGGATTTCCCGAAGCTAGATCAAAAATCATCGCAAACCCTTCGGGATTGTTAAGCGTACTCGGCTTGTGTTTGGCAATTCTCGCTTGTGCTTGCTTGCTGGTCAGTGACATAGGCGCCAGACCCCACCATATTGCAAGCTTGTCTGCGCCAACAACCTCACAAAACAGATCAATCACTTTCCATGCACGCTCACGTACGGCCAGTGAATCCCCTTCATGGAACACCATTTCGATGGTCCACCCAGCTCTTGCGCAAATACGTCCAAATCTATTCTGTAATACCATCGCTTTCAGAATATCCATAGTCGCCACGGTAGCTTTTTGCAGTTCTTTGGTGCTTAAAGGTTTATTAAAGTCTTTAGCCATATCCATCTCCATATCTGACCGTACCGAAGCCATTGCTTCAAAATGTCACGCCGAGGACTCTTGCCAGTGCGGTTCCCACCGCACCTACACCTCGGAGTACACGCCCCAATGCGGACGCACCGGCCGCAGCCCCAATTGCTGCTGCCGTATCCGCATTTACCCGTTCTGCCAAATAAATTTCCTTTTCTCTGTTGGCCTGCCATCGCATTGCTTGGTTCAATACGCCTTCGTTCGTCGTTTCTCCATCGCCTTCGCAAGCACAACTTCCTGCGTCTAAGGCATCCTTGAAAAACTTTTCTTTAAAAATGTCGCTATATGCCTGAAACTGTATCTTGCCGTCTGGCCCAAATTCTGAAGAAAATTTATCCCCCGGGAATTTCATCTCATACACCCGCTGCACGTTGTCCAGCACAGGCGGAAGGCGCGGGTTCTTCACCACGACCACATCCGGGATGCGCGAGCCGGCAGGCCGGCTGCGCGTGGGTCGTACGGGCTCGTTGCGGGACATGACTGGCGCACCGTCCCGGTACGGCACTTCCTGCTTGTAGTAGCCCCGGTAGCCTTCAAACCCGTCGGCCTGCATGACCACGCCGGCCACGCAGCGCTGGCCCAGGCCGCCGGTCATGCAGCAGCAAAACAGCTCGCACAGCGCCCTGCGGTCCAGTTCGTTGTCGAAGTCCCGGGTGCCGCATACCTTGTTGAAGCCCACAAGCACGACGGCCTTGCACAGGTCCCTGGACCGCTTCAGGCGATTGAGGGCGATGAAGGCGGGGACCAGTTGTTCGCAGCTCATGCGCCAGGCCCGCCGAGGGGCGAGGACGATTCGCCAGCAGGTGTGCGCCGCCGCACCACGTCCCAGATGCCCATCGGCAGTTCAAGCATCATCAACTGGATGCGTCCGTCAGGCGGCAGGTCGGTGCGCGAGAGAAACTTGCGCACGGCGGGAAATTCGTCGAAGCGCTCGCCAAACTGGTGGCGCAAGGCCAGGAAGCCGATGACATCGTCCGGCGTCGACAGGCCCCAGCCCACCGCGCGGTCAAGGCCTCGCCGGGTATGGGCCAGCAGCCTGTCATGCGGCCAATCCTGCTCGCTGAGATGGCAGGTCTGCCGCACGATGGCGGCAATCCCTTCTTCGCTGGGCACGAGGTTGCGGCGCAGCGTGCGCTGCATTTCCAGGGTTGAAATTTCCATCATGGCGAAGACACCTCCCATTGCCTGCTGTCCAGGCGCGCCAGGCCTGTGACGTGGTCCAGAAACTTGCGTTGCGCCATGCCGACCCAGATCCCCTCGGGATGCGGTGCCAGGCAGGCGAGGATGCTGTGGCCGCGGAACCAGTCCCCCAGATGCGCCGGGTCGAACTGCGCCAGCAGGCGAGGCAGCACGCGCGGGTCGTAAAAGCGCAGCCACAGCCGCTGGCCGCCGTCTCCCCTGGCCTGCAGAAACCGCTTGAGATGGCGCTTGAGCGCAGGGGCCGGCAGCCGGCTGATCAGGAAAATGCCCCAGTGCGCCTGCCAGCCTTCATGCGGCCAGCGCTGGAACAGCGGACTGCCTGCATGCACCCGCATGAGATACGGCGCGTAGCGCGCATAGCGGGCGGCGGGCATGCCGTCATACAGGCAGGTGATGCACGACTGCGGCGGCTCGGCCAGAAGGGCGTCATGCAGGTGCTCATCCGCCGCCGCGTCCACGATGGCGTAGAGCAGGCCGTCATAGGTCGCCGCCACCTTTTCGAGCACGGCCTGGCGTGCCATCTGGAGGTCGTCCGGCGTGCCGGGGCCTGGGGGGATCAAGGTGGACATGGCGATTCAGTCCTCCATGGCCGACACGAAGGCGGCCCCCGATTGCGCGGCTTCGGCCAGGCACCGGCCCGCATTCGCACCGATCCAGACGGTGGTGCAGCCCGAGACGACCACGCCGCCGTGCACGGTCCTGTCCCCCATGCGGACTGCGGGCCTGCCGCCGATCAGTACCGTGGCTTCGCCTTCGGCAATGGCGTCGGGCGGCGAACGGGGGCACAGCGCCTGGTCCGTGACCCTGGCCGCCGGCATGCCGCCGATGAGCACATCGGCCTGGCCGGAGAGAATGGCCCCGCCCCCGTGGGCGGGACAGGCATGCATGTCGCCCACTCTTGCTGCAGGTTGTCCCATGCGAGTGTCCCGGGTTCAGCAGTTGATCTTCACCAGCGGCGACTTGATCTCGACCATGGCCGGAGAGATCTCGATGGAGCTCGCCCCCGATTGCAGCCGGATGCTTCGGGTGCCGGTGACGATGACCTGTTGCCCATCGACCGTCAGCGTGGTGCCCGCCGCCAGGGCCAGCTGTCCGCCCGCATCGACCAGGCTGTTGGCGCCCACCCGCAGCGCGTGGTCGTTGCCGACGTTGACCGCCTGGTCCTGCCCTACCTCGGTGCTGTCGTTGTTCTGGATGGTGCTGCTGCGGTTGTTGCCCACGATGAGGCCTTCATCGTTTCCAACCTGCGCGCGGCGGTTGCGCCCCACGGTCCGGCTCCAGTCCATCCCCACGCTGTCGCTTCGCAGGACACCCACGTTGCTCATCAGCACCGCGCCTACGTTGAGGTTGTAGGCACACCCCACGGTGACCATCTTGAACAGGCCCGTGCCCTGGGTGTAGCCGATGCCCACGGTTTCGGATTTCATGCGCCCCGTGGCCAGGGTCCAGTTGCGGCCGATGCTGTCGCGTCCATTGGCATCCACGGTTTTCGTGCGGTTCTTGCAGATGCGGATGCTTTCATCCAGGTCCACCGTGCGCGTGCGGTTCTGGTGGACGGTGAGGGTCTCGTCCAGGTCCACCACCTCCGTGCGCCAGCCGTGGACATCGATCTTCTCGTTGCGGTCCACGGTCTCCGTGCGGTCGCGGTGGATGACGCTGGTCTCGTCCCGGTCGATGGTCTTGCGCCGGTCGTTGCCCACCCATTTGTCTTCGTCGTTCTCGACTTCGGTGAGCTGGTCCTTCTGTGCATGC
This sequence comes from Delftia sp. 11MD, assembly GCF_050907895.1. Taxonomy (NCBI): domain Bacteria; kingdom Pseudomonadati; phylum Pseudomonadota; class Betaproteobacteria; order Burkholderiales; family Comamonadaceae; genus Delftia; species Delftia sp. 11MD. The sequence goes on from NZ_CP194333.1 coordinate 6,569,908, forward strand.
AGCCACAGCTGTTCGGCGCCCGCCTTGTCCTCGAAGCGGATGGCGTTGGCGTCGCCCTGGCCGTTCTTCATGCCTGACCCCGGGTTGCCATCCTTGCTCGATCGGGTCTTGATGCCCGATTGCGTGGCATTGGCCGGCAGCGCCCAGGGCGGCATGTTGGCCGCGTTGTAGACGCAGCCCGTGACCAGCGGATAGTCGGGGTCGCCATTGAGGAAGTCCACCACCACCTCATGCCCTATGCGGGGGATCGAGATGGCGCCAAAGCCCGGGCCTGCCCAGTTGGTGGCCACGCGGATCCAGCAACTGGAGTTCTGGTCCTTCTTGCCCAGCCGGTCCCAGTGGAACTGCACCTTGATGCGGCCGTATTCGTCGGTCCAGATTTCTTCTCCGGCCGGACCCACGACGACGGCGGTCTGCGGGCCCGTGGTGCGCGGCTTGGGCGTGGTGCGCGGCGGCGTGAAGGCCAGGCTGGTGGGCTGGGCCTGCAGCTCGTAGCGCTGGAAGGAGCCGTCTTCGGCGGCGCTGCCCTTGGCGCCCGGGGCGACGGCGCTGACGCGGGGGTTCTCCTTGAGGTGGTAGCTCAGGCCGGTGATCAGGTACTGCCGGTTCTGGTCACCACGCGGGTAGTTGTAGAGGCTGAAGGTGTAGCCCGTGGCCAGCGCCCGGTGGCAGGACTGGCCCCGCACCCGGCTGTGGCCCGTGAGGCCTTGCTTCAGGCGCACGCGGATGTAGGCATCTCCGTCGCCGTACTCCGTGTAGCCGCCCGGCCATTCGTAGGTTTCATGGCCGTCGTGCGCATGGCCCGGTGGATCGCGGCGCATGTGGGAAAGTTCGGCCCGGGGCTTTTTGAAGTCGTAGTCGTCGATGTAATGGCGGCCCGGCTTGATTTCCTGCTCCAGCTGCCAGGCGTGGATGTTTTCCTGGTCGCCTGCGGCGGCTTTTTCCGGGGGATAGAAGGGAATGGATTCGCCGCCGGGCAATGCGCCGTGCGAGGCAATGATGTCGTCGCACAGCACCAGGGTGTGCCGGCCCGATGCGTGCTCGAAGAAATAGTAGATGCCTTCGTGCTCCATCAATCGCGAGACGAAGTCGCAATCGCTTTCGTTGTATTGCACGCAGTAATCCCAACTGCGATAGGCGCGCGTGAGTTTCCTTTGCATTGGATGGCCATAGACGCCCAATACCTGCTCGATGATGTCGGGCACGTTGAGGTTCTGGAAGATGCGAAAGTCGCTCTTGCGCGTGGCCAGCCACAGCCAGGGACTCAGCCGCGCCTTGTAGGCGTAGTGGCGGTGGTCCTGGCCCTGCATGCCGAAGCGGGTGACGATGCCGTCGATGAAGCGCCTGCCGCCGCCCTGGGTTTCTATTTCTATGGTGGCGTTTTTGCCCAATAGGGCCTTGGGATCGATGCTTTCGTTTTCGCTGAGCATTTCCACATCAAGGCTGAAGAGCTGGCTGATGTTTTCCTGGCCGCGCAATTCACGGAAATGCAGTTCATCGCCCAATGGCGTATGGATGGTGACTCGGCGTGTCATTGGTGCTCTCGCCCTGTTGGGGCGCCCTCCCGATCTTTCGATACGGAAAGATCATGGAAGAATGAGCCGCTCTATGGAAATTCCAATTTCTGCCAAAAAAATAGGATTGCCAAAAGGAAAATTGCCGCTTCTCCCACTCGGATCGGGCTTGGGAAAAGCCTAGGACAAGCGGCCGGAGCAAGGGCCTTCATGATGTGCAGCCGCCACACATCGCCCCGGCTGGCCGCCCCCGGATCAGGGCGCCGCACGCCCGCGCAGCCGCTCAGGGGTTCAAAGAGTCCTTCCGATGATCTCCTTCATGATCTCGTCGCTGCCCCCGTAGATCCGCCCTATGCGCGCATCGGTCCAGGCGCGGCCGATCTGGTATTCGGTCATGTAGCCGTAGCCGCCGTGCAGTTGCAGGAATTCGTCGAGCAGGCGGTTTTGCAGCGCCGTGGCATTGAGCTTGACCATGGCGGCCCGGTCGGGGGCGAGCGCGCGGCGCAGGTGCAGGGCGATGCAGTCGTCCACGAAGACGCGCAGCATGGTGGCCTGTGCCTTGGCCTCGGCCAGCTTGAAGCGCGTGTTCTGGAAGTCGAACACCGGCTGGCCGAAGGCCTTGCGCTCGCGCGTGTAGGCAATGGTCTTGTGCAAAAAGGCTTCGATGGAGGCGGCCGCGCGCACGGCCACCACCAGGCGCTCCTGGGCCAGTTCGTGCATCAGATACCTGAAGCCCGCGTTCTCCTCGCCCAGCAGGTGGTCGGCCGGCACGCGCACGTTGTCGAAGAACAGCTCCGAGGTGTCCTGCGCCATGAGGCCGATCTTCTCGAGCTTGCGGCCCTTGGAGAAGCCGGGCATGCCGTCCTCGACCACGATCAGGGACACGCCCTTGGCACCCATCTCGGGCGCGGTCTTGGCGACGACGATGACCAGCTCCGAATTGATGCCGTTGGTGATGAAGGTCTTCTGGCCGTTGAGCACGTAGTGGTCGCCCTCGCGCCGCGCCGTGGTGCGCACGGACTTGAGGTCGCTGCCCGCGCCGGGCTCGGTCATGGCGATGGCGCCGATCAGCTCGCCTGCGGCCATGCGCGGCAGCCAGCGGTCCTTCTGCACCTTGCTGCCATAGGCATGGATGTAGGGCGCGACGATGTCCGAATGCAGCGGAAAGCCCAACCCGCTGGCGCCCGTGCGCGCGATCTCCTCCAGCAGCACGGCCGCATGGCCGAAGTCACCACCGCCGCCATAGGGCTCGGGCAGCATGGGGTTGAGCAGGCCTTCGCGCCCGGCCTTGCGCCAGACCTCCTTGGGCACGATGCCCTGGCGCTCCCATTCGGCATGGTGGGGCACGATCTCGCGCTCGAAGAAGCGGCGGGCCTGCTCGCGGAACTGTTCATGGTCTTCGCGGTAGACGGAGCGCTCGGTCAGGTCTTGCATGGGTCGGTATCCGGTGGTTGTCGGTGAGGAAAGACGGTGAAGGGCCGTTCAGGCGCTGCGCAGGTTGAAGCCCGCGTGCGGCTGCTCGCGCAGCCTGTCCTTGAGCACGCGGCGCAGCAGCTTGCCCGTGGGCAGGCGCGGCAGCTCGTCCACGAACTGCAGGCGCTGCGGGCGCTTGAGGCGCGACAGCGTGGCGCCGGCCTCGGCGACGATGGCGCGTGCCATCTCGGCGCTGGCCGCGTGGCCCTGGCGCAGCACGACCACGGCCATGGGCTGCTCGCCGAAGTCGGGCTCGGGCACGCCGACCACGGCCACCTCCTGCACGGCCGGGTGCGTGGCCAGCGCGTTCTCTATCTCCTGCGGATAGAGGTTGACGCCGCCCGACAGGATGAGGTCGGCCCGCCGGTCGCTGAGAAAGAGGTAGCCCTCCTCGTCCACATGGCCCAGGTCGCCATAGGTGGCCCAGCCGCGCTCGTCGATGGCCTCGCGGGTCTTGGCGGGGTCGTTGAGGTAGGCGAAGGGCGCCACGTCCGAGAAGAACACGCGGCCGATCTGGCCCGCAGGCAGCTCCTGCCCGTCGTCGCCCACGATGCGCAGCCGACCGTAGCTGGCGCGGCCCACGGAGCCTGGACGCCGGCGCCATTCGGCGGAGTTGATCAGGGTGATGCCGCAGCCTTCGGAGCCTGCGTAGTACTCCAGCAGGATGTCGCCCCACCAGTCCAGCAGCGCCTGCTTGACGGCCACCGGGCAGGGCGCGGCCGCATGGATGGCGCAGCGGTGGCTGGACAGGTCATAGCCGTGCCGCACCTCCTCGGGCAGCTGCAGCAGGCGGCCCAGCATGGTCGGCACCCATTGGCTGTGGGTGATGCGGTAGCGCTCGATCATCGCCAGCGCCTGCTGTGCGTCGAAGCGCGCCGTGATCACCACCGCGCCGCCGCCGTCCAGCGTGCGCAGGCAGTAGCGCAGCGGCGCTGCGTGGTACAGCGGTGCGGGCGAGAGGTAGACCGTGTCGGCGTCAAAGCCCATGTTGCGCTGCCAGGCCAGGAATTCGGGGTCGGCCTGCGTGCGGTAGAGCGCCGCCGGCAGCGCCTTCTTGATCCCCTTGGGCCGGCCCGTGGTGCCCGAGGAGTACAGCAGGTCGCGCCCCAGCGGACGGCCCGACAGGTCGATGGGCGCGGGCGCCTGCGCACGCCAGGCGGCCAGGGCATCGGCCAGCGACGGCAGGCCCGTGGATGCGCAGTCTCCGTCCACCGAATGCACGGAGGCGGCCAGTTCGGCCGGCAGCTGCGCCGCCGTGGCGGCCGAGGCAAAGACATGGCGCGCCCCGCTGTCGCCCAGGATGTAGGCCACCTCGGGCGCCGTCAGGTGGGTGCTGATGACCACCGTGTACAGGCCCGCCAGGCGCGCGGCCAGCACCAGCTCCAGGATCTCCACGCGGTTTTCCATCAGCACGGCCACCGTATCGCCGGCCGCCAGCCCCTGCCCCGCCATCCACTGCGCCACTTCGCGCGAGCGCTGCGCCAGCGCGCCCGCCGTGTGCTGCTGGCCGCTGTCGCCCATGGTCAGCGCAACGCGGTCGGGCCGGGCATCGGCCCAGCTGTGAAAGTCATGCACGCCTGTCTCCTTTGCTTTTTTTGAATCCGCCGTCTCGAATTCATCGGGTTTTCAGCAAGTATTTTTGTTTACGCTCGGTTTTTCATCCGGGAAAACGCTTTGTTCAATGCAAATTTCGAGACTTATCATTCATTTCATGAACCTCCAGTCTCATTAAATCCGCATGAACACTCCTGTCATCGTCGATGCCATCCGCAGTCCCATGGCCCGGGCCAAGCCCGATGGCGCCCTGGCCCAGCTCCACCCCGTCGATCTGCTCAGCCAGGTGCTGGAGCAGCTCGTGCAGCGCAACCGCATCGACCCCGGCGCGGTGGACGATGTGATCACCGGCTGCGTGAGCCAGGCCGGCGAGCAGGCCGGCACGCCGGGCCGCCTGGCCTGGCTGGCCGCAGGCCTGCCGGCCCATGTGCCGTCCACCACCATTGACCGCAAGTGCGGCTCCAGCCAGCAGGCCGTGCACTTTGCCGTGCAGGCCATCATGTCGGGCACGCAGGACATGGTGATCGCCTGCGGCGTGGAGTCCATGAGCCGCGTGCCCATGGGCAGCTCGCGCATGGGGCAGAACACCACGGGCGCGCGCTTCGATGCGCGCTTTGCGCCGGGGCTGGTGGGCCAGGGCGTGTCGGCCGACCTCGTGGCCGCGCGCTGGGGCCTGGGCCGCGAGGAACTGGATGCCTATGCCGCGCGATCGCACCAGCGCGCCCATGCGGCCCAGTCGGCCGGGCACTTCGAGCGCGAGATCGTGGGCATCACCACGCCTGCCGGCCTCGTCACGGCCGACGAGACCATCCGCCCGGGCACCACGGCGCAGAAGCTGGGCGCGCTCAAGGCCGTGTTCCAGAACGACGAGCTGTCGGCACGCTTTCCGCAGATCCGCTGGCACACCACGGCGGGCAATGCCTCGCAGATGACCGACGGCGCCAGCGCCATGCTGCTGATGAGCGAAAAGCGCGCCCAGCAGCTGGGCCTGCGCCCGCGTGCGCGCTTCGTGGCGCTGGACGTGGTGGGCGACGATCCGCTGTACATGCTCACGGCCCCCATTCCCGCCACGCGGCGCGTGCTGGCCAAGGCCGGCATGCGGCTGGAGCAGATGGACCACTGCGAGATCAACGAGGCCTTTGCCTCCGTGCCCCTGGCCTGGCTGAAAGAGCTGAGGGAACTGGGCGCCGACCCCGAGCGGCTGAACCCGCGCGGCGGCGCCATCGCCCTGGGCCATCCGCTGGGGGCCTCGGGCATCCGCCTGATGACCACCATGCTGCACGCGCTGGAGGACAGCGGCGCGCGCTACGGCCTGCAATCCATGTGCGAGGCCGGCGGCATGGCCAACGCCACCATCATCGAACGCCTGTGAGCCAGGCACGGGAGACACATCCATGCAACTGCAAGAGAACATGACGGCCCTGGTGACGGGCGGCGTATCAGGCCTGGGCGAGGCATCGGCCCTGGCGCTGCTGGAACGCGGCCTGAACGTGGTGGTGGTGGACCTGAACGAGGACCGCGGCGCGGCCATGGTGGACGCCGCCCGCCAGCGCCACGGCAGTCGCCTGCGCTTCGTGAAGGCCGACGTGGCCGACGCCGACCAGATGGCCGCCGCCATTGCCGCCGCCGAGGACTTCGGCGAGTTCCGCGCCCTGGTGCACTGTGCGGGCGTGGGCGGGCCGCTGCGGCTGGTGGAAAAGGACGGCAGCCCGGGCTCGCTGGACAAGTACACGGGCATCGTGCGCGTGAACCTGATCGGCACCTTCAACACGCTGCGCCTGGCCGCCGCGAGCATGGCGCGCAACGAGCCCGTGCAAGGCGAGCGCGGCGCCTGCGTGCTCACGGCCTCGGTGGCGGGCTACGAGGGGCAGATCGGCCAGATTCCCTATGCCTCGGCCAAGGCCGGCATCATCGGCATGACCATCGTCGCCGCGCGCGACCTGGCCACGCGCATGATCCGCGTGTGTACCATTGCGCCGGGCCTGTTCGACACGCCCATCCTGGCCAAGCTGCCCGACAACATCCGCCAGTCGCTGGCCGCCTCCGTGCCCAACCCCGCACGCCTGGGCCACCCGTCCGAGTACGCGCTGACCGCGCTGCACATCCTTGAAAATCCCATGCTCAATGGCGAGACGATTCGCCTGGACGGTGCCATTCGGATGAGTCCTCGCTGAGAAGCGCCCCGGCCCAGCATACGCGCGGAGAAGAAACACCATGTTCAAACGTCTCACGCTGGCGGCGGCTGCCTTGCTGTGCGCCACGGCAGCCATTGCAGCCGACGCCTGGCCCACGCGGCCCATCACCCTGGTCGTGCCGGGCGCGGCCGGGGGTTCCACCGACATTCCCGCGCGGCTGCTGGCGCTCAAGCTGGGCGAGCGGCTGGGCCAGCCCGTCATCGTGGACAACAAGCCGGGCGCGGGCGGCTCCATCGGTGCCAGCCAGGTGGCACGCGCGCAGCCGGACGGCTATACGGTGCTGGTGGGCAACACGGGCTCCAACGCCATCAACTACACGGCCTACAAGAAGCTGCCCTACAGGCCCGAGGACTTCGTGGCGCTGACGGACATGATCTCGTTCTCCAACGTGCTGGTCGTGCCCCAGGCATCGCCGGTGCGCTCGCTGGACGACCTGCTCAAGGCCGCGCGGCAGGCGCCGGGCAAGCTGTCGTTCTCCTCGGCCGGCGTGGGCCAGACCACGCACCTCATGGGCGAGCTGCTGCGCGAGCGCACGGGCGTGGACGTGGTGCATGTGCCCTACCGCGGCTCGGCACCGGCCACGGCGGCCATCGTCTCGGGAGAGACGCAGTTCATGTTCGACAACCTCACGGCCTCGCTGGTGCACATCAAGGCGGGCAAGCTGCATCCCATCGCCGTGACGGGCGCGCAGCGCGAGCCCGAGCTGCCCAACGTGCCCACCACCACCGAGCTGGGCCTGCAGGACTTCGACAAGGTCGGCTGGATGGGTTTCTTCCTGCCCGCGCAGACGCCGCCCGCCGTGGTGCGCAAGCTCACCGACGGCCTGGTCGCCGTGCTCCGGGACCCCGAGGTGGCGCGCCGCTACCGCGAGCTCGGCGGCCGCCCGGGCGGCATGCCGCAGGCGCAGTTCACCCAGCTGGTGGACAACGACCGCAAGAGCTGGGGCGCGCTGATCACCAGCCGCCAGCTGCAACTCGACTGAACCGATTTCGACGGAGACGCCATGAAGGTGCTGGACAGCGTGCGCGTGCTGGAGATTGGCGGCATCGGCCCGGGGCCGTTCTGCGCCATGCATCTGGCGGACCTGGGAGCCGATGTGGTGTCCATCGTGCGGCCCGAGGCGGAACCCGCCGCCACCTCATCCGCCTCAGCCGCCTCCGCGCTGTCGCGCGGCAAGCGCTCGGTGTTCGCCGATCTCAAGTCGCCCGAAGGGCGTGACCTGGTGCTGGCCCTGGTGCGCGATGCCGATGCGCTGATCGAAGGCATGCGGCCCGGCGCCATGGAGCGCCTGGGCCTGGGGCCCGAGGCCTGCCAGGCCCTCAACCCGCGCCTGGTCTATGGCCGCATGACGGGCTGGGGCCAGGACGGCCCGCTCGCCCAGGCAGCCGGCCACGACAACAACTATGCGGCCGTCTCGGGCGCGCTGTGGGGGTGCGCGCCGGCCGATGCCCGGCCGGTCTCGCCGTTTGCCACGCTGGGCGACATCGGCGGCGGCGCCATGTACCTGATGACGGGGCTGCTGGCCGGCATCGTGCAGGCGCGCGCCACGGGGCGCGGCACGGTGGTGGACGCGGCCATCGTCGATGGTGCGGCGCACATGCTCAACCTCATGCTGCATGCGCGCCAGCGCGGTCTGGTGGCCGACGAGCGCGGCCACAGCATCCACGACAGTGCACCGTTCTACGAAACCTATGCCTGTGCCGATGGCGGCTTCATCACCGTGGGCGCCATCGAGCCGCAGTTCCACGCCCTGCTGCTGGACAGGCTGGGCCTGGCCGGTGCCGCAGCGTTCCAGGGCCCCCAGTGGGACCGCGCCGCCTGGCCGGCGCGGCGCGCGCAACTGCAGGTGCTGTTCGCCTCCCGGCCCCGCGCGCACTGGCAGCAATTGCTGGAGGGCAGCGATGCCTGCTTCGGCGCCGTGCTAAGTCCCGTGGAAGCAGCCAGCCACCCGCACCTGCAGGCGCGCGGCGTCTATCTGCAGCCCGAAGGCGGCGCCCTGCAGGCCAGCCCCGCGCCACGCTTTGACGGCCAGGCCTATGCACCGGGTCCTGCGAGCGCCGCAGGCTCCGACACCGCCAGCGTGCGGGAGAAGGTGAGCGCAGGGCGCGCGCAGGAAGTCTGGCGCAGCGCCCGCTGATTCACGAGAGGCTGGAGGCGCCCAGCATGCCTTCGACCAGGCGCACCAGCGTGATCAGGCGCGGCCCGGCATCGCTTTCCAGCGCGCGGCTTTGCGGGCTGTAGATGGGCAGGGAGACCGAGAACACCCAGTACTCGCCGTCCTGGGCCGTGGACATGGGCACGGCAATGGACTGGATCTCGCGGTGCAGGTCGCCGTGGCTGCGGCAAAAGCCGTGCTCGGCCAGGTCGCGCCGCGCATCGTCGAGCCGCTCGCGCAGTTGCTGGGCGCGTGCGGGATCGTCGGCCTGCAGCTCGGCGATGAAGGCCTCGCGCTCGGCCTCGGGCAGGCTCAGCAGGTAGGCGCGGCCCGTGGCGGTGCGCGACAGCGAGATGTGCACGCCGATCTCGGGCAGGAAGACCTTGTTGGTCAGGCCGTTGGCCAGCTCCACCAGGCACAGCTGGCGGCCGTGGCCCACGGCCAGCTGGATCTGGCCCTCCAGGTGATTGGCCAGCTCCTGCATGTGCGGCCGCGCGAACTGGCGCATGTGCATGCGCGCCAGCACGGGCGAGGACAGGTTCAGCAGCCCCACGCCCGGCACGTACTTGGACAGGCGCTCGGAGTAGCGCATCAGGTTCAGTTCGCACAGGGTGTCGATCAGGCGGAACAGCGTGGGCTTGGGCAGGCCCGTCATGTCCATCAGTTCACGGGCGCTGAGTTCCTGGTGCTTGTTGGAAAAGCACTGCAGTACGGAGATGCCGCGCACCAGGGCGGCCACCAGCTTGCCACTGTCTTCGGAATTCATGGATTGATGAGGGCTGAAAAGATGAAACGATTGTCTCAATTTTCAGGGTGCCGCCGCACAGATTTCCAGGGCCATGCGCAGTGCAAACCCGTAAACAGGCCTTGCCCCGCGCAACGGACATGACACGGCACAATCGGTCCATGCTTGGCGCACTGCGCCTCCCACCAGAAAAGCCTGCCGTGTCCGAACCGTTTGCCGCCGTCCCGCCTTCCGAATCGCCAGACTACGACGCCTTCCTGCGCGCCCATGTGCTGAGCCAGCCTTTGAGCATCCAGCGCTATGACCGCGGCGACGAAACCATCTGGGTCAAGCGCGCGGGCGCCAGCAACCCGGCGTGGCGCTATCGCGCCCTGGCCCTGCTGGCCGCCGGCCTGCGCCTGCCCGTGCTGCGGCCCGTGCCCAACCCGGGCGGCCACGAAGCCATCCGCACCGAGGTGCGCCGCCTGCGCCAGCTCGCGCAGCGCGGCCTGCGTGTGCCTGCCGTGCTGGCCGAGTGCGAGGACGGCTTTGCCATGCGCCACCTGGGCAGCCCCGGCGTGGAGGCGCCCTCGCTGGGCAATGCCATGGAAGCCGCCCTGCCCCGGGGGGATGGCAGCACGCTGGCGCTGTGGCTGCAGGGCCTGCAGACCCTGCAGCAGGTGCATGGCAGCGGCGACTGCCTGAGCCAGGCCTTTGCGCGCAACATGGTCTGCTGTGCAGACGGCGTGATCGGCTTCATCGACTTCGAGGACGACCCCGCCGCCCACCTGCCCCTGGCGCTGTGCCGCGTGCGCGATGCCCTGTGCTACGCCCACTCTACGGCCTGGATACTGGAGCAGGCCGGCGCCATGCCGGCCGCGCGCACGGCCTGGCGGGACTTCGTGCAGTCCATGGAGCCCGAGACCCGCGCCCTGATGGCGCGCACCGTGAAACAGCTGGCCTGGGTGCGCCGCCTGCCTGAGAGCCGCCGCCTGGGCCGCGACATGCAGCGCGTGCGCATGGCCTACATGCTGGTGACGCCGTAGCGGCAGCGGGCTGCACGCCTCAACCGGGCCTCAGCCGGGCTTCAGCCGGGCCTCATCGGGCAGATGGCCCAGCGAGGCGCTGACGCGCGCCGCTTCGGCGCGCAGGGCCCGGGCCACAGCGCCCTGCGGGTCCGGGTCGAAGCCGCCGCTGGCGCCCAGCGCGCACAGCACGCCCACCACATGGCCCGTGTAGTCGTGCAGCGGCGCCGCCACGGCGCTGATGCCCGGCAGGTTGACGTCGCGCACCGAGGCGCAGCCCGCAGCGCGGATCTCGCGGCGCAGCGTGCCCAGCGGGTCCGCGCCATCGAGCAGCGCGCGCCGCGCGGCCGGCGCCTCGGCCAGCTCCCGGGCCAGCAGCGCATCCACGCGGGCATCGTCGTCCATGAAGGCGAAGAAGGCGCGCCCCGTGGCCGACCACAGCAGCGACATCACCGAGCCCACGCGCACATTGACGGTGACCGGCAGGCCCGGCTCCTCGAAGCGCACGATGGTCGGCCCCAGGTTGCCCATCACGGCCACGAAGCTGGTGACCTGCAAGGCCTCGCGCAGGTGCAATAGGGCAGGCTCGGCCAGGCGGATGGGGTCGGACTGCCGCATGGCGGCCAGGCCCACGCGCATGGCCTCGGCCGCCAGCGCGTACTGCGTGCCGCCACGGTCCTGCTCCACCAGCCCCTCGGCCATCAGGCTGGCCAGGTAGCGGTGGACCTTGGCCGGGCTTTCCTCCACCGCGCCCGCGATGGCCGTGAGGCTGGCGCGTCCGCCCAGCGTGGCCAGGGCCTTGAGCACGGCCAGGCAGGTCTCGGCGGCCTGCACGCGCTGGCGCCTTTCGCGCGGCGGCGCGGGCTCGTCAATCTCGGAGGCAACAGTGGAAGTCATGGCGGCAGGGCGGGTCTGGAAAGGCCTGTTTTAAGGGCTGGCGGGGCATTGTGCCGCAGCTTGCGGGTAATCCCGGGCGGTATTTTTACGCAATGCGTAGAAAAATTACGCAAAACAAGATTCCATGGATTCCACCCAGGCCTCACCGGAGACAAGCCCCATGCACAAGCGCCTTTTCCTCACCTCACTGGCCGCAGGCCTGCTATCGGCCACCGCCCTGCCCGGCGCGCTGGCCCAGGACGGATTCCCCAGCAGGAACGTGCGCTGGATCGTTCCCTACGCGGCCGGCGGCGGCTCGGACTTCCTGGCCCGCACCATAGGCCAGGCCTGGGGCGGCCAGGTGCACCAGCCCATCGTGGTGGACAACCGCCCGGGCGGCAACACGGCCATAGGCGCCTCGGAAACCGCGCGCGCCGCCGCCGATGGCTACACCGTGCTGTCGGCCGACAACGGCACCCTGGTCTTCAATCCCGTGCTCTACAAGAGCCTCAGCTACAACCCCGCCAGGGACCTTGCGCCGGTCACGCTGATGGGCCGCTTCCCGATGATCCTGGTGGCCGGCCCCGGCATGGCAGCGGCCACGGCCAAAGACTTCCTGGCCCAGGCGCGCACCAGCAAGGACGGCGTGAACTACGCCTCGGCCGGTGCCGGCAGCCCGCACCACCTGGCCATGGAACTGCTCAGGGTGGAGGCCGGCCTGAAGCTGGTGCACGCACCCTACAAGGGCGCGGCACCGGCCCTGGGCGACGTGGCTGGCGGCCAGGTGCCCGTGATGATGGTGGACCTGGCCGCGGGCGCAGGCTTCATCAAGGCCGGCAAGGTCCGCCCGCTGGCCGTGGCCAACGCCACGCGCCTGCCCCAGTTGCCCGACGTGCCCACCTTCGCCGAGCTGGGCCTGCCCAAGGTGCAGGCCGCCGCCCTGGTAGGACTGGTGGCGCCCGCCAGGACCCCGGCCCCGGTCATCGCGGCCCTGCACAGGCAGGTCGTGGCCGCGATCAACGAGCCCGCCGTGCGCCAGAAGCTCGTGGATTTCGGCGTGGAGCCCGTGGGCAACACGCCCGAGCAGTTCGCCGCGCTGCTGGCCAGCGAAAGCACGCGCTGGCACCAGCTGATCCGCGACCAGAACATCACTTTGGATTGACCCTCCGCGCCTACTGTCTGCCTGCGAACCTGCCATGACTGCCTCCGCCGCCTCTGACACCGCCCCGTCCGCCTCTGCGCCAGCATTTGCGCCCGCCTCCGCGCGCTGCCCCTTCGACCACCGCCAGCCCAGCGGCCAGACCGGCCCCACGGGCTGCCCCGTCAGCGCGGGTGCCGCAGCCTTCGACCCGTTCAGCGACGGCTACCAGCAAGACCCGCCCGAATATGTGCGCTGGGCGCGCGAGCAGGAGCCGGTGTTCTACAGCCCGCAACTGGGCTACTGGGTGGTCACGCGCTTCGACGACATCAAGGCGGTGTTCCGCGACAACATCGCCTTCAGTCCCTCGATCGCGCTGGAGAAGATCACGCCCACGGGCGAGGAGGCCAATGCCGTGCTGGCCTCCTACGGCTTCGCGCTGAACCGCACCCTGGTCAACGAAGACGAGCCCGCCCACATGCCGCGCCGCCGCGCGCTGATGGACCCGTTCACGCCCGAGGAGCTGCGCCACCACGAGCCTATGGTGCGCGAGCTGGCGCGCGCCTATGTGGACCGCTTCATCGACGACGGCCGCGCCGACCTTGTGGACCAGATGCTGTGGGAGGTGCCGCTGACCGTGGCCCTGCACTTCCTCGGCGTGCCCGAGGAGGACATGGACAGGCTGCGCGAGTACTCCATCGCCCACACCGTCAACACCTGGGGCCGGCCCCGGCCCGAGCAGCAGGTGGCCGTGGCCCATGCGGTGGGCAACTTCTGGCAGCTGGCCGGCAAGGTGCTGGCCAAGATGCGCGAGAACCCCGATGCGCCGGGCTGGATGCAATACGGCATACGCAAGCAAAAGGAGCTTCCCGAGGTCGTCACCGACTCCTACCTGCACTCCATGATGATGGCCGGCATCGTGGCCGCGCACGAGACCACGGCCAATGCCACGGCCAACGCCGTCAAGCTGCTGCTGCAGCATCCCGGCGCCTGGAAGCAGATCTGCGAGAACCCCGCGCTGATCCCCAATGCCGTGGAGGAATGCCTGCGCCACAACGGCTCGGTGGCCGCCTGGCGACGCCTGGCCACGCGCGACGTGGTGATCGGCGGCGTGGCCGTGCCGGCGGGCTCGAAGCTGCTCATCGTGACCTCGTCGGCCAACCACGACGAGCGGCATTTCGCCGATGCCGACTTCTTCGACATCCACCGCGACAACGCCGGCGACCACCTGACCTTCGGCTATGGCTCGCACCAGTGCATGGGCAAGAACCTGGCGCGCATGGAGATGCAGATCTTCCTGGAGGAGTTCACGCGCCGCCTGCCCCACATGCGGCTGGCCGAGCAGCGGTTCACCTACGTGCCCAACACCTCGTTCCGGGGCCCCGAACACCTGTGGGTGGAGTGGGACCCGGCCCTGAACCCCGAGCGCGCCCGTCCCGCCCTGCTGCAGGCGCGCCAGCCCGTGCGCATCGGCGAAGCCCTGCAGGGCGGCGCCAGCCGGCCCATGGTCGTGGCCGAGGCCGAGGCTGCCGCCGAAGGCGTGCTGCGCCTGCGCCTGAAGGCCGCCGATGGTCACGCCCTGCCGCGCTGGACGCCGGGCTCGCACATCGACCTGCAATGCGGCGACACGGGCCTGTCGCGCCAGTACTCGCTGTGCGGCGACCCGCAGGACACCGGCAGCTACGAGATTGCCGTGCTGCGCGAGGCCAACGGCCGTGGCGGCTCGGCCTGGGTGCATGCGCATCTGCACCGCGGCGCCACCGTACAGGTCCGGGGCCCGCGCAACCATTTCCCGCTGGACGAAGGCGCCAGCCACCTGATCCTGGTGGCCGGCGGCATCGGCATCACGCCCATCTCGGCCATGGCACGGCGCGCCAGGGCGCTGGGCCTGTCCTATGAAATCCACTACAGCGGCCGGCGCCGCGCGGGCATGGCGCTGCTGGCGCCGCTGCAGGCCGAGCATGGCGCCCGGCTGCACCTGTACGTGGCGGAGGAAGGCCGGCGCGCCGACTACGCCGCCCTGCTGGCCACGCCGCGCGCCGGAGCCCGCATCCATGCCTGCGGACCGGCGCGCCTGCTGCACGGCCTGGAGGCCGCCAGCCGCCACTGGCCCGAGGACAGCCTGCGCGTGGAGCACTTCGTCTCCACCGTGGGGGCGCTGGACCCTGCCAGGGAGCAGGGCTTCGAGGTGGAACTGCGCGCCTCGGGCCTTGTGCTGCAGGTGCGCAACGACCAGACGCTGCTGGACGCCCTGCGCAGCGCGAAGATCGAAGTGCAAAGCGACTGCCGGGAAGGGCTGTGCGGGTCCTGCGAAGTGCCCGTGCTCGACGGCGAGGTGGACCACCGAGACATGGTGCTCACGCGCGGCGAGCGTGCGGCCTGCACCAAGATGATGAGCTGCTGCTCGCGCGCCAGGAGCGGCAGGCTGGTGCTGGGCCTGTAGTCAGGACTCCGCTGCCCTGTGCCCGCAAGCCCGGCGCCCAGAAACACAAAAGCCCCAAGGCCATCATCGGCAATGGGGCGATCGCATCGGTGGGCGCGCTTCAGGGCGCACCTGCCTCCAACCGGATTACTGGTTGGCGATTTCGAGCTCGGCGTTGCGGGCTTGCTGGATGAAATCGATCAGGGAATAGATTGCTTGGCGCATGGTGAACTTCCTTACTGAGACGCTCAACAATCACTGGCGGCATGCATCTCAAGTGCCGCGAATGCCGGGAAAACCCTCTAAGCGTTTACCCTAGGAATAAGTATAAACCACTAGATCTCGGCATGCAAACGCACAGTTGTAAGCGCACGTCAAGATTCCGCAGAGGCGCCCAACTGCGTCCCAATGTCAGGCATGGGATGATTCAGGCTTATGACCGCGCCTTCCGTTTCCCTCGCACCCTGGCACATAGAGCCGCTGAACCCGGCCGAGGCGCCATGGCCGCTGCTGCTGTCGGCGGACCCGTCGCGGGAAAAGGTGCGCGGCTATCTGGCGGGCTCCACCTGTTTTGCCGCGCGCGAGTCCTTCCAGCGCGAAGGCCAGCCGCCGCGTCCCGGCGGGCGCGGCGAGGTATTGGGCATGTGCGTGCTGGTGCCGCTGCGCGCCAGCGGCGACGAGGCCTCAGGCCCACCCGCCTGGGAGCTGATGAACATCGCGGTCGCGGAATCGCTGCACCACCGGGGCCTGGGCACCGCCCTGCTGCGCCAGGCCATCGCCTGGGCGCGCTCGCAAGGTGCTCCCCGCATCGAGGTCGGCACCGGCAGCTTCGGCGACCAGCTGGTCTTCTACCAGCGCGCGGGTTTTCGCGTGACGGGCATCGTGCGTGACTTCTTTCTGAAGCACTACACCACCCAGCTGTGGGAGCGCGGCGTGCAGCACCGCGACATGCTGCGCCTGACGCTGGAGCTGGGCACGGGCCGCTGAACGGCCACCCGCTCAGTCCGAGGACATCTTCATCAGCACCAGGCCCGAGACGATGAGCACGGCCGCGCCGATGCGCATGGCGCTGACCTGCTCGCCCAGGACCGTGATGCCGACCAGGAAGGCGCCCACGGCGCCGATGCCGGTCCAGATCGTGTAGGCCGTGCCCAGCGGCAGGCTGCGCATGGCCACGGCCAGCAGGCCGAAGCTGGCGATCATGGTGACGATGGTGATGGCGCTGGGCACCAGCCGCGTGAAGCCGTGCGATTGCTTCATCGAGAACGCCCAGACCACTTCGAGCAGCCCCGCCACCAACAGATAGACCCATGCCATGGAAAACTCCTTGTGAAGCCGGGTCGTCCCGGCGCATGCATGTCCCGATGTGGGGGAGGCCGTCCTCCTGGCAGAAGGGCTTGCGCCTCCTGCATGGCCGCCAGTTTAGGAGAAAGCCTTCAAGCCGGCCGCACCCAGCCTGTTGCCCCATTGCCGCCTGGGTGGTTGCTGCACAACAGCATCCAGGCTTCAGGCGGCCAGTGCCTCTTCCTGCTCGGCCAGCAGAATGTTGCCCACGGTGGCGCCCAGGCCGGCCACGCGCTTGCGCAGCTTGAGCACGGCCTTGTCCTTGCTGATCAGCAGCGCCTGGTGCTGGCTGGCCAGGTCCAGGAAATGCTGGTCGTCGGGGTCGGTGCAGGCAAAGCGGATGCGCGGCGCATCGGCCACGTATTCGACGGCTCCGTCGAAGGCCGAGAGCACGCCCTCGACCGTCTTGCCGTAGAAGGCCACGCGCGGCGCGATCTGGCTGTAGTGCAGCACGCGTTCGAGCTCGATGCGCTGGGCCTGGTCGGCGATCCAGCGCATCTGCCCCTGCTCCACCAGCTCGCGGATCGGCGGAACATGCGGATCGTCGAAGATCAGCATGTCAAGGACCACATTGGTATCGAGCACCACGGGCCGGGGCAGGGGACCTTCGTAGCCGTCGTTGCACTGCGGCCAGCGCAGCACGATCTTCATGGCGCGGCGCCCTCTGCCGGGCCTTCGGCGGCCTTTCTGGGCTTGACAGCGCCACGGACCATGTCGAAGCGGAACAGCCGGCACTCGATGGGGCCGTTCCACATGGGCGTGCGCCGCGCTTCCTTCAGGCGCATCTTGCCGGGCAGCTTGAGGTCGGGCGTGAGCATCCAGGCGCTCCAGCCGCTGTAGTTCTTCTTCCAGTGGGTGGCCAGCTGGCTGAAGAATTCCACGCCGTCCTCGGTCTGGGCCGTCTCGCGGCCCGCGCGCTCGACCACGGCCATGCGCTCGCCGGCGCTGCGGCCGGCCGAGCCGGCTGCGGCAATGCGCTCGCCATAGGGCGGATTCAGCAGCATCAGGCCGGGCTGCTCGCAGGGCGGCATGCGCTGCAGCGCGTCGCCGCCGCGCAGCTGCACGGTCTGGCCCACGCCCGCGCGCTCGGCGTTGCGCTGGGCGAAGTCCACCATGCGGTGGGACACGTCGGAGCCATAGATGCCCACGGGGCTGTCGGGCAGGATGGCGGCCTCTGCCTCGTCCAGCATGGCTTCCCACACATGCCTCTGGAAGGGCACGAGCTTTTCGAACGCGAAGCGCCGCAGGATGCCTGCCGGAATGCGCCGGGCGATCTGCGCGGCCTCGATCAGCACCGTGCCGCTGCCGCAGCAGGGGTCGTACAGCGGCTGGGGATCGTCGCCGTGCGGGTCCCAGCCCGTGGCGGCGATCATGGCCGCGGCCAGGGTTTCCTTGAGCGGCGCATCACCCTTGTCCTCGCGCCAACCGCGCTTGAACAGCGCCTCGCCCGAGGTGTCGATGTAGATGGTGGCCTCGTCGGTCGTCAGGTGCAGGTGCACGCGCACGTCGGGGTGGCGCGTTTCCACGTCGGGGCGCACGCCCTTCCTGTCGCGGAAGCGGTCGGCAATGGCGTCCTTGACGCGCAGCGCCGCAAAGTTGAGGCTGGTCAGCGGGCTGTGCTGGGCCGTGACTTCGATCTTGAAGCTCTCGCGCGGGGAGAACCAGATCTCCCAGGCCACTTCGCTGGCGGCGCGGTACAGGTCGTTTTCGTTGCGGTACAGGGTCTGCGACAGCTGCACCAGCACGCGCTGGGCCAGACGGCTGTGCAGGTTCAGCAGCATGGCGTCGCGCCACAGGCCGCGCACCATCACGCCGCCACGGCCGACCAGGAGGTCGTGGCCGCTCAGGCCGGTGATCGCGTGGACCTCGTCGGCCAGAAATCCCTCGACGCCGGCGGCGCAGGGCAAAAACAGATGCAGTTGGTTCATAGCTTGGGTGCCGAGCATACGCGCACCGCGATTCCCCGCGCAGGCGCCAGCCGAAACCCGCTTGCCTGCGCTTCGGCCCGGGCCTACAGTGGAAGCAACCGCGAGGGAGAGCACCATGAAGACTCGAACCACGCCCGTCCACACGGATTTCCTCGGCGCCACGCAGGCCGCACGCCTGGTGGCGCAGGTCGGCGTCGCCGCCTGCCTGGCCGGCCTGGCCGATGCCATCGAGCAAGACTTCGCGCGCTGGCCCGATTTCGAGAAATCGGCCCGCCTCGCCCACCATTCGCCCGGCGGCGTGATCGAGCTCATGCCCGTGTCCGATGCGCTGGACTACGCCTTCAAGTACGTCAATGGCCATCCAGACAACGCCGACCGGGACCTGCCCACGGTGATGGCATTCGGCGCCCTGGCCGACGTGGCCACGGGCCTGCCGGTCTTCCTGTCCGACCTGACGCTGGCCACGGCGCTGCGCACCGCCGCCACCTCGGCGCTGGCCGCGCGCCGGCTGGCGCGGCCGGGCTGCCGCAGCATGGCGCTGATCGGCGCAGGATCGCAGTCCGAATTCCAAGCCCTGGCCTTCACCCACCTGCTGGGCGTGGAGCGGCTGCGCATCTTCGACATCGACGTCCAGGCCATGCGCAAGCTGGTGGACAACCTGGGCCATGCAGGCATTGCCGCCCAGCGCATCACCTGCTGCACCAGCAGCGCCCAGGCGCTGGAAGGCGCCGACATCGTCACCACGGTCACGGCCGCCAAGCGCCGCGCCTGCGTGATCGCCGATGCCGATGTGCGCCCCGGCACCCACATCAATGCCGTCGGCGGCGATTGCCCCGGCAAGACCGAACTGCCCGTGGAGTTGCTGCGGCGCGCGCGCATCTTCGTGGAGTTCACGCCCCAGACGCGCGTGGAAGGCGAGATACAGCAGCTGCCCGCCGACGCGCCCGTGACCGAGCTGTGGCAGGTCATCAATGGCCTGGCGCCGGGACGCGGGCACGACACCGAGATCACGCTGTTCGACTCCGTGGGCTTTGCGCTGGAAGACTATTCGGCCCTGCGCTGGTTGCGCGCGCTGGCCCACGACACCGGGCTGATGCAGTCGATCGACCTGGTGCCTTCGCTGGCCGACCCCCGCGACCTGTACCGGCTGGTGCGCGAGGCCGGGCAGGCAGAACGCGGCTTTGGCTGACACGGGGACTGCATACCATGGGTCCCATGAGCATGAACACCCATACGTCCCCGCAGACCGCACGCGCCCTGAGACTCATAGGCGTGCCCACCGACATCGGCGCCAGCCGCCTGGGCAGCGCCATGGGCCCCGACGCGCTGCGCGTGGCCGGCCTGGCCCCGGCGCTGCGCCAGCTGGGCTGCCAGGTGCGCGACATCGGCAACCTGGCCGGTCCGCCCAATCCCCAGACACCGCCCGAGCAGGGGCTGCGCCACCTCGCACCGGCCCGCGCCTGGATGGACGCCGTGCACCAGGCCGTTGGCCAGGCGCTGGACGATGGCGAGCTGCCGCTGATGCTGGGCGGCGACCACAGCCTGGCCATGGGCTCGATCAGTGCCGTGGCCGCCCACTGCCGCCGCCTGGGCCGCGCGCTGCGCGTGATCTGGCTCGACGCCCACGCCGACTGCAACACGCCCGATATCTCGCCCAGCGGCAACCTGCACGGCATGCCCGTGGCCAGCCTGTGCGGCCTGGGGCCCGAGCCGCTGACCGCGCTGTCCCAGGGCGGCGATCCGGCGCTGGATGCCGCCTCGCTGTGCCAGATCGGCCTGCGCAGCGTGGATGACCAGGAAAAGCGCCTGCTGCATTCGCTGGACATCGAGGTGTACGACATGCGCGCCATCGACGAGTTGGGCATGCGCGAGGTCATGCGCCGCGCGCTCGACGGCCTCGCCGGCAGCGACACCCACCTGCACCTGAGCTTCGACGTGGACTACCTCGATCCCGACATCGCGCCCGGCACGGGCACGCCCGTGCGCGGCGGCCCCAGCTACCGCGAGGCCCAGCTGTGCATGGAGATGCTGGCCGATACCGGACGCCTGGGCTCGATGGACCTGGTGGAACTGAACCCGGCGCTGGACCTGCGCAACCAGACGGCCGAGCTGGTGGTGGACCTGCTGGAGAGCCTGTTCGGCAAGAGCACGCTGGTGCGGGCCGATCGCTGAGGCCGCTCAGGCTGGCGAGAGCGAAATACGCCAGCCGTCGCCCGTTGCGTCCGTAGCGAAGCGCACAGGCACAAAGCGCTCGATCACCTCGAAATTGCTGCGCGCATGCGGCGTCAGTTCCGTGCAGGCGTAGCTGGCACCGCGCCCGCTGCGCCAGACGGCCAGCGCCAGCGGCAGGGCCCATTGGTCGGCCAGGTACGGGCCCAGCGCGGCCCGGCTGCCCTGGTGGCGGCGCACCTCGCGTGCCAGGTCATGCGCCACCTTTTCGGCGCTGACGCCCTTCTTGCCGAACTGCGTGAACACTTCGCTCAGGTGCTCATAGGCCAGCGTGGCCAGCAGCGCGTTGCCCGGCCCCTCGTTCTGGCGCACGGCAGCCACCTGCAGTTGCTCGCCAGACCAGTCCAGGGCCTGGCCCAGATGGTCCAGTTCGCGCTGGGCCACCGCGCGTGGCAGCGCGGGCGCAAAGCATTCGGCATGGCTGGCCACGGGGGCGCCGCGTTCGGTAATATCGAAAGGCACAAGCCCATTGGTTGCCGGCGTGATCGTCACGTCCATCTCGCCGCCACCGGCCGGATAAAAGCCCAGCCGGCGCAGCCGCAGTTCGCAGCGCGCGCCCAGCCTGTGCAGCAGCGGCGCATAGCTGCGCTCCAGGAAATGGAAGGGCGGCGCGGCCGGGTTGTGGGTGCCGCCGCCCAGGGTCAGGCGGCTTTCGCCATCGGCCAGCATCAGCGCGGGCCACAGCGTCTGCAGCAGCAGGGTGCAACTGCCGGCCGAGGCGATCACGAAGCGGTACTCGCCCGCACGCACCGGCCCCGGTGTGAATTGCAGCGCCTGCGAATTCATCTCGGCGCCCTGCATCTGCGCGCCGCAGATTTCGGCGGCGGCATTGACGCAGGCCAGGTGCTGGCGCATCAGGCCCGGCTTGGCGCGCCCGGCACGGATGCGCTGCATGGCAAAGGGCTGACCCGTGCACATGGACAGCGCCAGCGCGCTGCGCAGCATCTGGCCTCCGCCCTCCCCGGCGGAGCCGTCGATCTCGATCACTTTCATTTTTCTCTTTCATTCATTGCCGCCAATTGCCGCCAAAGCGCGCCACGGCATCCCGCAGATAGCGGTCCAGCGGCGCCGCATCGGCCTGGCCCCCCGGATCGGGCGCATGGGCCATGGCATGGGCCAGCTCGCGCTCCAGGAAATCATGGACCCGCACCCGGCGCGGCCCCTTGGCGGCCTCGCCCAGGCGCATCTTGAGCTCCAGCAGCTCGTTGAGCTCGGCCAGCAGGCCTGCATCCTCCAGCGTGCCCGCCGCCAGCTGCGCAAAGCGCATGGGCGGCGCACCACGCCCCTCGCGTATCCAGCGCGCGGCCAGCAAGGGGCGCAGCACGTAGAAGTACTTCTTGTAGCGCACCACATCACCCTGCAGGTGGGCGCGCAGGTTCTTGCGCGCCATGGCCACGTAGTGGTGGTAGCCGCGCACCGGCGAAAAGCCCTGCTCGGCCAGCAGATGCAGGCGCTCGGCCCAGGGCTGCTCCTGCCGGTAGACCACGGGCGAGCGCAGCCATTCGAGCAGCGTGGGGTTGGAGGCGCGCAGCAGCCCCAGCGCCTTGCGCAGCTCCCAGCCGCTGACATCGAGCTCGCCGCTGAGCGGCTGCTCTATGACATCGCGGCCCGGCGCCACCGTCAGATACCAGGGCAGGCGGTGGACGTAGATGAAGCGCACGTCATAGTCGCTGTCGGGCGAGGCAAAGCCCCAGCCGCGGCTGCCCGACTCGCAGGCAAACAGCACCGTGACCTCGTGCCTGCGCTCCACCTCGGCCAGGTTGGCCAGCACCGTGGCGCGCATGGCGTCGGAGACCGGATGCGCGCTCAATACCTTCTCTTCCCTCATGCTCTCATCCTGCTTTCTGTTCCGGAGGATGAGAGCCCGGGGCCCTCATCCACTCACCCTTTCACGCACACCACTTGCTTCAGGGTGTGCACCACCTCCACCAGATCCTGCTGCGCGGCCATGACCGCATCGATGTCCTTGTAGGCCATGGGAATCTCGTCCACCACATTGGCATCCTTACGGCATTCCACGCCCTCGGTGGCCTTGATGTGGTCCTCCACGCTGAACATCTTCTTGGCCTTGGTCCGGCTCATCACGCGGCCCGCACCGTGGCTGCAGCTCTCGAAGCTCTCCGGGTTGCCCAGGCCGCGCACGATATAGCTGCGCGCGCCCATGCTGCCCGGGATGATGCCCAGCTCGCCGCGCCGCGCGCTCACCGCGCCCTTGCGGGTGATGAACACGTCCTGGCCGAAATGGCGCTCCTGCTGCACATAGTTGTGGTGGCAGTTCACCGCCTCCACATGCGACTCGAAGGGCTTGGCGATCACCTTGCGCACCGTGGCGATGAGGTTGGCCATCATCACCTCGCGGTTGCGCATGGCGAACTTCTGCGCCCAGGACACGCCGCGCACATAGTCGCCAAAGTAGCGGGCCCCTTCCTCGAAATAGGCCAGGTCCTTGTCGGGCAGGTTGCGCTGATGCAGTTCTGCGTCCTTCTTGGCCAGCTCGATGAAATGGGTGCCGATGGCATTGCCCACGCCGCGCGAGCCCGAGTGCAGCATGAACCACACGAAGCCCGCCTCGTCCAGGCAGATCTCGATGAAGTGGTTGCCGCTGCCCAGCGTTCCCAGGTGCTTGCGGTTGTTGGTGTTGGCCAGGCGCGGATGCAGCTCGCACAGCAGGTCGAACTCCTCGGCCAGCGTGGCCCAGACCTGGTCCACCGACACGGGCGGGTTCTCCCAGCTGCCTGGATCACGGCCCCGGTGGCGCGGCACCGAGCCATGCGGCACGGCCTGCTCTATCGCCGAGCGCAGCGGGCCCAGGTTGTCGGGCAGGTCCTCGGCGCGCAGCGTGGTCTTGGCAGCCATCATTCCGCAGCCGATGTCCACGCCCACGGCCGCCGGGATGATGGCCTTGATGGTCGGGATCACCGAGCCCACGGTGGCGCCTATGCCCAGGTGCACGTCGGGCATGGCTGCGACATGCTTGAACACCACGGGCAGGCGCGCGGCGTTCTCCAGCTGCTTGCGCGCCTCGTCCTCGACGGGCACGCCCTTGGTCCACATCTTGATGGGGACGCCGCCCTCGACATCATGCTGTTGGTAGTTGTTCATGGTGCTGTTCTCTTTCATATCTTTGTTCTTGGTTGAATCGTGTTTTCGCCTCAAGTGGCCATGGCGTCGAATACCGCGCCTATGCGCTCATCCAGCGGGTAGCACTGGTGGTCGCGCTTGCCTGAAGGCAGCCAGGTGCTGGCCGGGCCACGCTCGGCCAGTTGCAGCAGCTTTTCTGCCCAATGCTTCTTGTTGCCTGTCTGCGAGAGCCACTGCTCCATCGTTGCACGGTAGCCATTGCGATCGGATGCGAAGGCATTGCTGATGCAGTGCCCACCCCAGATGAATTCGTAGAAGCATGCATCGACAAAATGCAGCGTGGCGCTCTCGCTGTCACAGGTCAGCCAGTGATCCAGCAGGGGCTGGAGTGGCACACCGGCGTAGTCCCACATGAGCAAAAAGGAGAAGGCCTCTTCGCCCTGGAAGACGCTGGTGTCCGGCTCAGCCCACTGCTCCAGCCCCAAGGCAAAGAAGGCACGAGCAAAGGCTTGCAACGCCGCGCTTTCCTGCGATGAAAAGGAGCCGGGCTCGCAACGACCAAGGCGGTCCAGATACAACTCGGTGGAGTGGTGCAGCCTTGCGCCCTGCGCCAGCAGTTCCAACATTCTTGGCGCCAGGTACTTGATCTCATCCGCAGGCTGGACCAAGCTTTTGGCAGCGTCGTTGTATTGGTAGAAATGGTGCTCGGTCAGGCTGCGCAGGGGCAGTCGACGCATCTCGCGCTCCAGGTCTGCATCCATGCAGCATGTGACGCAAGCGTCCAGCGCTACCGACGGCGACCTGTATCCAGCAAAGCTCTGGTAGAGCGCCTGTGATGCAGCAGCCAGGGCGTCTGTACGCTCCTGTATTTGCGCTGCAGGCGATTGCATCCTTTTCGATGTCATCTTCTTGTCCATGGTGTCTCTCCTTCAAGGGCAGGCATGAGGCAACCGGCACCGCCGGCGACTCCACGCCCGCCTCATCGCGTGATCAACGCATCTTCACCAGCCCGTTGAGCACCTGGTCCAACCCTCCGAACACGGAGATCTTGTCGATGCGCTCGGCCACGCGCTCCAGCGTCTCCAGCTCCTTCATGCGCAGGGCCACGGGGTTGTCCTCCATGACCTTGGCGGTGTTGAGCAGCGAGCGCGTGGCCGCTGTTTCCTCGCGGCGGCGGATCACGTTGGCCTGGGCCTGCTTTTCGGCCTGCACCACCTGGGTCAGGATGGCCTTCATCTCGCCGGGCAGCACGATGTCCTTCACGCCCACGCTCTCCACCACCATGCCGAAGGGCTGCAGCTTGGCCGCCATGTGAGCGGTCACCACGTCGTCGATCACCGTCTTGTTCTCCAGCAGCTCATCGAGCGTGCGGGTGCCCACGGCGGCGCGCAGCGCGAACTGCAGCTCCCGGTACAGGTGCTCGGCGGGCTTTTGCAGCTGGGCAAAGGCGCGCAGAACGTCGGTGTGGCGATAGGTGGCGCTCAGGTTCAGGCGCAGGCTCACCTTGTCGCGGGTCATGATGTCCTGGCCCGAGACCTCGACGGCCTGCAGGCGCAGGTCCACCAGCTCCACGGCAATGCTGCGGCCGAACTTCCAGAACGCATGGCTGCCGGCCTGCAGCAGGCGGTCCACCTTGCCGTCGATGGTCAGCAGCGCGCACTGGCCTGCGGGCACCTGCACCTGCAGCACGCCGTTGAGGCCGGACACGCTGCGCTGGCGCAGCTGCGTCTGGGTCAGGCGCGCCGCCAGGGCGGCGGGCAGCTCGGCGCCGGCCTGCAGGTCGACCACCTGCACGCTCACATCCACCAGTCCCTTCCAGTACAGGCGGCGCGTGCCGGGCGGCAGGATCTCGACCAGCACGCCGTTTTCGCTGCGCAGGCCCGCCTCGGTTTCGGACAGTTCCACGCGCAGGAATTCGGCGGCCACCACGGCGGGCTCCTGCGCCATCAGGTAGTCGGCCAGGCCGTGCGTGAAGGCGGGCTGCTCCAGGGCAAAGGTTTCCACGCGCAGCTGGTCGGTGCCGGCAAACAGCCAGTGCCGGCCGCTGTGCAGCACGCGCTCGAAATCGCCATTGCGCAGCAGCAGGGCGCGTTCGTTCTTCTTGATGGTGATGCGTTGGATCTTCAGCATTTCTTCTTCTCCTCGTTCGGCGTCTTCGCCGCAATCAATAGGGGTGCCGTTACAGCAGCGGCGGGGTTCCAGGGGGCACGGCCCGGGCCTTGCAGTGCGCCGTGGCGGCAACCCTGGAAACAGGTTGCAGCGTGGCTGGCTGCGGGCGCGGACCGTGCCGGGACCTGGCACAGCCGCCGCTGCTGACGGGGGGCGGCCTGGGGCTGCATCGCAACCCGGCGGCCACCTCCCGCGTTCGGCGGGTGGTCTTTCGACCGTTTCAATAGCCCGGCCTTGCGGCCGGAAGAGTGGACAGGAATCGAACCTGCGACAGTCCTCTTGCGAGGGTGCTCTACCAGACTGAGCTACCAGTGGCTGGCAAGCCTGGAGTCGAACCAGGAGTCCCTTGCGGGACGGTTTCCACAACCTTGCCGTCACCCAGCGCCTGCGGCGTGCGGCATGCGGGAAATCGACAGGCCCCTGGGGGCCCGGACTTCCCGCACCGGCGGGGCGGGCGTTTGCCCCAACCCCGGCCTGTGAGCGGTCACCGCCTGCACTGGATGCCTTGCTTATTGCGAGATGCGTGCCAGCCCGGCATCTGGTGCCAAAAATTTCTTCAACCCCTTGATTTATTTGGATAAATCTCAAATCACACTTTTCTTGATTTCTTCTTCAATCCAAAGAAACTAGAATTTCAGCTATCCAATTAGACAAAAACATGGAAAAGAAAAAGGTCGTCATCGGCTTTCTGGGTACGCAGCTGGACTCCGGCAGGGGCGCGGGGCGCTGGGAGAAATGGCGGCCGACCCTCTCCCTCATGCAGCACGAGAATCTGGTGGTGGAGCGGCTGGAGCTGCTCTACACGCCGCCCCATCTGGCCCTGGCGCAGCTGCTGCAGGGCGACATCGCCACGGCATCGCCCGAGACCCGGGTGAACCTCGTGCCCATGGACATTGCCGATCCCTGGGATTTCGGCGAGGTCTATGCGCGGCTGTTCGACTGGACGCAGGCCTATCGCTTCGACCCCGAGCGCGAGGAGTACTGGACCCACATCACCACGGGCACGCACGTGGCACAGATCTGCCTGTTCCTGCTGGTGGAGTCGCGCCGCATTCCCGGCGTGCTGGCCCAGACTTCGCCGCCCCGGCGCCAGCGCATGGGCGACCCGGGCAGCTATGCGCTGATCGACCTGGACCTGTCGCGCTACGACGTGATCGCCCAGCGCTTCGGCGCCGAGCAGAGCGAGGCCGTGCAATTTCTCAAGAGCGGCATCGCCACGCGCAATGCCGGGTTCAACGCGCTGATTGACGAGATCGAGCGCGTGGCCGTGCGCTCGCGCGCGCCCATCCTGCTCACGGGACCCACGGGTGCGGGCAAATCGCATCTGGCGCGGCGCATGTACGAGTTGAAGAAGGCCAGGCACCAGGTGCAGGGCGAGTTCGTCGAGGTCAATTGCGCCACGCTGCGCGGCGATGGTGCAGCCTCGGTGCTGTTCGGCCACAAGAAGGGCGCGTTCACGGGCGCTGCGGCCGACCGCGCCGGCCTGCTGCGCAGCGCGCACCAGGGCGTGCTGTTCCTGGACGAAATCGGCGAGCTGGGCCTGGACGAACAGGCCATGCTGCTCAAGGCCGTGGAGGAAAAGCGCTTCTATCCCATGGGCAGCGACCGCGAGGTCAGCAGCGATTTCCAGCTGGTCGCCGGCACGCACCGCGACCTGCGCATCGACGTGGCGCAGGGGCGCTTTCGCGAGGATCTGTTCGCGCGCATCAACCTGTGGTCCTACGCGCTGCCGGGCCTGGCCGGGCGCCCCGAGGACATAGAACCCAACATGGACCACCTGCTCGCGCGCTCGGCCGACGAGACCGGCCAGATGGTGCGCTTCAACGTGGAGGCCCGCGAGCGCTATCTGCGCTTTGCGCGCTCGCCCGAGGCGCTGTGGAGCGGCAACTTCCGCGACCTGTCGGCCAGCATGACGCGCCTGGCCACGCTGGCTGACGGAGGGCGCATCTCCACGGCCCTGGTCGATGCCGAGATCCAGCGCATGCAGTGGCTGTGGCAACGGGGCGAGGCAGCGCAGCCCGCCCCCGCCGGCGCCGGCTGCGGCCTTGATGCGCTGTTGCCCGCCGATAGGCTGGAGCAGATGGATCTGTTCGACCGCATGCAGCTCGAAGCGGTGCTGCGCGTGTGCAGGCAATCGCCCTCGCTGTCCGATGCGGGGCGCCGCCTGTTCGACCAGTCACGCACCCAGCGCAGCGTGGTCAACGATGCCGACCGCCTGCGCAAATACCTGCTGAAATTCGGCCTCAAATGGGATGACGTGGCCGGCCGCGCGCCTGCGGCCTGAGAGCGTGCGCGCCCTGCGCGGCTACAGCGCCTTGCGCAGCGTGGTCGGCGGGATCTTGAGCAGCTCGCGGTACTTGGCCACCGTGCGCCGCGCGCATTCGATGCCCTGCTCCTTGAGCATGTCGGCGAGCTGGTTGTCCGACAGCGGCTTCCTGGGGTCCTCGGCTGCGACGAACTGCTTGATGAGCGCGCGCACGGCCGTGCTCGACGCGTTGCCGCCCGCCTCGGTGCCCAGGCCCGAGCCGAAGAAATACTTGAGTTCGTAGGTGCCCTGCGGCGTGGCCATGTACTTGGCCGTGGTCACGCGGCTGATGGTGGATTCATGCAGGCCCAGCGCATCGGCAATGTCGCGCAGCACCAGCGGGCGCATGGCCAGCTCGCCATGCACGAAGAAGTTCTTCTGGCGCTCCACGATGGCCTGCGACACGCGCAGGATGGTGTCGAAGCGCTGCTGGATGTTCTTGATGAACCAGCGCGCCTCCTGCAGCCGCTGCTGCAACGCCGCATGGCCTTCGCTGCCCCGGTGGCTGCGCAGCGCGCTGGCATAGATGTCGTGCACGCGCAGCTTGGGCATGACATCGGGGTTGAGTTGCACGCTGAACTCCATGCGTCCCGCACCCATGCGCACCGGGCGCACGATGACATCGGGCACGACGATCTGGCGCTGCACGTCGGCGAAGCGCCGGCCCGGGCGCGGCTCCAGCCGGGCGATCAGGACCATCGCCTCGCGCAGCCGCTCCTCGCGCGCGCCGCACAGGCTGGCGAGCTTGCGCAGGTCACGCCGCGCCAGCAGGTCCATGGGCTGGGCGCAGATGTCCAGCGCGGTGCGCAGCACGGCCTGCCGATCCTCGTCCTCGGCACTGCCGTCGCCTTCGCGCTCGGCATCGGCCAGTTGGTCGCGCAGCTGCAGCGTCAGGCATTCGGCCAGGTCGCGCGCGCCCACGCCCACCGGCTCCAGGCTTTGCAACAGGCGCAGCGCCACGGTGAAGCGGTGCACCAGTTCCTCGCACTCCTCCAGGTCGTCGCCCGCCAGGCCCTGTGCCAGCTCGTCGAGCGGGTCTTCCAGGTAGCCGTCGTCGTTGAGGTTCTCGATCAGAAAGCGCAGCGCGGCACGATCCACCTCGCCCAGGCGCAGGCTCAGGGCCTGGCGGTGCAGATGGTCGGTCAGGCTTTCTGCGCTGCGTGCCAGCTCGGTGGCATCGGTCTCGTCATCGTCACCCTGGCCGCGCGTGCGGCTGGAAGGCGCATCGCTGCCCCAGTCGCGGTCGTCGTTGCCCGAGTTGGTCTGGCCATCGCCTTCCCAGCTCAGGGACTCGGCCGTGCCGGAGGTCTCGACGGCATCGCCGGAGGATGTGTCCGACGGCGCCTCCCATTCCACCGCAGCCGATGGCTGGTCCGCACGGCTTTCCTGGAAGGAGTCCGCGGCGTCGGCGCCGGGCGCCGCAGGCTCCGGGGCGCTGCTTGCCGCTTCGTGGTCGCCGTCGTCGTTCGCCAGCTCCAGGAAGGGGTTGTCGCCCAGCATCTGCTCCACTTCCTGCGCCAGCTCCAGCGTGGACAGCTGCAGCAGCTGTATCGACTGCTGCAGTTGCGGGGTGAGCGAAAGATGCTGGGAGACGCGCAGCGACAGTCCGGGCTTCAAGCGGCAGCTCCTTCGCGCAGGCAATCTCGCAGACGGGCCAGGCAGGGCATGGCGCTACATCCGGAAGTGTTCGCCGAGGTAGACGCGCCGCACTTCGGCGTTGTCCACGATCTCCTCGGGTGTGCCTTGGGCCAGCACATGGCCGTCGCTGATGATGAAGGCATGGTCGCAGATGCCCAGCGTCTCGCGCACGTTGTGGTCGGTGATGAGCACGCCGATGCCGCGCGCCTTGAGAAAGCCGATGATGCGCTGGATCTCGATCACGGCGATGGGGTCGATGCCGGCGAAGGGCTCGTCCAGCAGGATGAAACGCGGCTGCGTGGCCAGGGCACGTGCAATCTCGACGCGACGGCGTTCGCCGCCCGACAGCGCCAGCGCGGGCGATGCGCGCAGATGGTCCACGCGCAGCTCCTGCAGCAGCGCCGTCAGGCGCTCCTCGATGACGCTGCGCGCCAGCGGCCGGCCCTGCTCATCCCTTTGCAGCTCCAGCACGGCGCGCACGTTGTCCTCGACGCTGAGCTTGCGAAAGATCGATGCCTCTTGCGGCAGGTAGGACAGGCCCAGGCGCGAGCGCTGGTGGATGGGCATGTTTCCCACGGCCTGTCCGTCGATGAAGATGTCGCCGCCGTCGCTGCGCACCAGGCCCACGATCATGTAGAACGAGGTGGTCTTGCCCGCGCCATTGGGGCCCAGCAGGCCCACGACCTCGCCCTTCTTCACGGACAGCGACACGTCCTTGACCACCTTGCGGCTGCCGTAGGACTTGGCCAGATGGCGCGCCTGCAGGCTGCTGCCCTGTTCGGCGCGTGGGGAGGAAGCGTGGGCAGCGGGGGCTGAGGCCTCGGTACTCATCGCTTGGTACCACCAAGGCTGTCCAGGGTGTTGCTGGGCTGCAGGGATGTGCCCGGCGCGCCTGCGGCGGGAGCGCGCGGCTGCGAGCCCGGTGTGCCCTCCTTGGGCGCCAGCACGGCGCGCACGCGCCCGCCCTGGCCGGCGGTGGAGCTGGGCTGGCCGCCGCTGGTCTTTTGCCCATCGACGGTGAACACGTCGGTGAGGTTGTTGTAGACGATGATGGAGCCCGTGATCTCGTCGCTGAGCTGGCCGCCGCGATAGCGCCGCAGTTCGCCGCGGCGGATGAACTTCACGAGATCGGCCTTGCCGTCGTATTCGATGACCTCGCCCTCGCCTTCCACGAATTCCTCGGGCTGGCCGGGAACGGTGTCGCGCTTTTGGCGGAAGAAGGCGCGCTTGCCCGCTTCGGCCGTGACCACGCCGTACTGAAAGCCTTCGGGGTCCTGGCGCACGTCGAGCTGGGCACCGCGCAGCACGATGGTGCCCTTGGTCATCACCACGTTGCCGGTGAAGACGCTGGTCTGCTTGAGTTCGTCATGGCGCAGCGCGTCAGCCTCGATGTTCATGGGCTTGGTGCTGTCGGCCTTTTCGGCCTGGGCCAAACCGGCGAAAGCCGCCAGGGCGGCTGCGAGCAGGAGGGGGGAAAGTCGTTGTTTCATGGAGGGCACGCTTCTTGCATCCATTGTAGGGGGTGTCGCGCGCAACCGTTCCTGGCGTCTTTCAACCCGGGGGGCAAAGCGCTGACACGAAGGCACAAAAAGAGGTTTCCAAAAGCGACAGGCCCGCTCAATGGCGGGCCTGTCACGGTTGGTCTGGGCCGTGGCCCGGACCTCAGCCCTTGCGGCTGGTGGCGATCAGCTGATCGACCACGCGCAGCACATTGGTCATGTTCCCGGCCTTGGTGCCATCGGTGTAGTAGCGGCCCGCCACGCCCATGGCCGGCACGCCTTCCACGTCATAGTCCTGCTGCAGCTGGGTGGCCTTGCGCACCTGGTTGGAGACCGTGAAGGAGTTGTAGACCTCCTTGAACTTGGCCACGTCCACGCCCTGCTTGCCCACCCAGGCGAAGATCTCGTCGTCCTTGGCCAGGCGGTTGCGTTCCACATGGATGGCGTGGAAGGCGCGCGCATGCATGGTGTCCAGCAGGTTCATGCCTTCAAAGGCGTAGTACAGCTTTTGCTGGGGCACGAAGCTGGCGTTGAATGCCACGGGCACGCGGTGCACGACCACGTCGGCCGGCGCCTGGTTCTTCCAGGCGGCAAAGGTGGGCTCGAATGCATTGCAGTGCGGGCAGCTGTACCAGAAGAACTCGACCACCTCGACCTTGCCGGCGCCGGCGCTGGTGGGTGCGGGCTTGGCCAGCTTGATGTAGTCCTTGCCCTCCTTGGGCGCTGCCGCCTGGGCCTGTGCGGCGGAGGTGCCCAGCGTCAGCGCGCTGGCAGCGGCTGCCGAGGCAGCCAGGGAAAAGTCGCGGCGATTCATCAAAACAAACTCCTCGTTCAATGCTGCAGATTAGGAGGCTGGGGTTTGCCAAAAAGTTCAGCGCTCTTGCTCAACGCTGTTTCAGCGTGCGGCGCGCACCAGCGTGGACTCGACCCCGGCGCCATCGAGCTTTTGCTTGAGTTGCTCGGCATCGTCGCGCTTGGTGAACGGACCCACGCGCACGCGGAAGATGGTGATGCCGTTTTGCTCTCGCTCGCTCACGCGCGCCTCCCATCCCAGCATGGCCAGCTTGGCCCGCTGCGCATCGGCATCGCCCTGGCTGCGGAAGGCGCCGGCCTGCACGAAGTAGTTGAAGGCAGCCTCGGCCTTTTCCGTCTTCTCGGCAGCGGCGGAACGCGCCTTCACCAGATCACCCAGCGGGTCGGCGGAGGTCTTGCCATCGGCCTTGGTGTCGGGCTTGGCGGGCGGCTTGGCCGGGTCCACGGGCGCGGGCGGCGGCGTCACGCCGCCGGCCACGGCGGGCGGGGTGGGCGCTGCTGGCGTGGTGCTGCCGGGGAGGCTGGGCGTGACGGCAGCCGGTGGTGGCGGCGCCGGGTTCTTGCCCTGCAGCGGTGCGTTGGGGTCCCAGTTCTTGTTGCGCTGGGCCTCTGCCGCGTCCTGGTCGGCCGTCTTGCCGCCCTTGGAGAGAAAGGGCACGGGCACCTTGGTCACATAGACGGCGACGGCCAGGGCTGCTGCCAGCCCGACGATCATGCCGATGATGAGACCGATGACGGTGCCCCCACGTTGCTGTGTCTTCATAGATGGCTTGTCGCTCGAAGTTACATGCGTTGCGGGGCCGAGACGCCCAGCACTGCCAGGCCATTGTGCAATACCTGGCGCGTGGCCGAGATCAGCGCCAGGCGGGCGAGCTTGACCTTTTCATCGTCCACCAGGATGCGTTCCGCGTCGTAGTAGCTGTGGTACAGCGAGGCCAGTTCACGCAGGTAGAAGGTCACGTCGTGGGGCGCATTGCCTTCTGCGGCCGAAGTCAGCATGGCCGGGTACTTGGCCAGCTGCAGCATCAGCGCCTGGGCCTGCGGGCCTTCCAGCGCCGACAGGTCCACGTCCTTGAGCGTGTCCGCATCGCCGCCCCAGGCTGCCAGCACCGAGCAGATGCGCGCATGGGCGTACTGCACGTAGTACACGGGGTTGTCATTGTTCTGGGCCACGGCCAGGTCCACGTCGAAGGTGTACTCGGTGTCGGGCTTGCGGGACAGCAGGAAGAAGCGCACCGCATCCTTGCTGGTCCACTCGATCAGGTCGCGCAGCGTGACGTAGGAGCCGGCGCGCTTGCTGATCTTGACTTCCTCGCCGCCGCGCACCACCCGCACCATGGTGTGCAGCACATAGTCGGGATAGCCGGCCGGAATGCCCACGTCGGCGGCCTGCAGGCCGGCGCGCACGCGTGCGATGGTGCCGTGGTGGTCCGTGCCCTGGATGTTGACGACCTTGGAGTAGCCGCGCTTGAACTTCTGGATGTGGTAGGCGACATCGGGCACGAAGTACGTGTAGTTGCCGTCCTGCTTGCGCATCACGCGGTCCTTGTCGTCACCGTAGTCGGTGGACTTGAGCCAGAGCGCGCCGTCGAGTTCGTAGGTGTGCCCGCCCGCGATCAGGCGCTGCACCGCGTCCTCGACATGGCCGTTGGTGTAGAGGCTGGATTCGAGGTAGTACTCGTCAAAGTGCAGGTTGAAGGCCTGCAGGTCCTTGTCCTGCTCGTTGCGCAGATAGGCGACGGCGAACTGGCGGATGTTGTCGTAGTCCTCGACATCGCCGTTGGCCGTGAATTCGCGGTCATCGGCCTTGACGGTCTTGCAGGCCTTGAAATCGTCTGCGATGTCCTGGATGTAGGAGCCGTTGTAGAAGGCCTTGCTTTCCGGATTCTCAGGATCGATGGGCCAGCATTCGTCGCCGGGCTTGAAGCCCTTGGCGCGCAGCTGCGTGCTCTTGGTCAGCGTGTCGATCTGCACGCCCGCATCGTTGTAGTAGAACTCGCGGTGCACGCCCCAGCCCTGGGTGGCATAGAGGTTGCAGATGGCATCGCCCAGCGCGGCCTGGCGGCCATGGCCCACGTGCAGCGGGCCGGTGGGGTTGGCGGAGACGAACTCGACCAGCATCTTGGCGCCACGGTCGGCCTGCCAGCCGAATTTCTCGGCCTGTCCCAGCACTTCGCGGATGATCTGCTGCTTGGCGGCGGGCTTGAGACGGATGTTCAGAAAGCCGGGGCCGGCGATCTCGATGGCATCGACCCAGCGCTGGAAAGCCGGCGTGGCCTCCAGCGCAGCCTTGAGCTGTTCACCGAGCGCGCGCGGATTGAGCTTGAGTGGCTTGGCCAGCTGCATGGCGGCCGTGCAGGCGAAATCGCCATGGGCAGCCACCTTGGGGGATTCGAAAGCGGCACGGGCACCGGCGCCGGGCGACAAAGTTTCAAGCTCGCCGGCCAGAGCCGCGAGCAGTTCCTGTTTGACGGAGAGCATCGGCGGATTCTACGTGGCAGGCCCGCCCCATGCCGCCAGACAGGAAAACCGGGCCTACATGCCCCGCGCCCAGAACACCGCCACCACCGCGATCACAGGCACCACATGCGCCTGCCACATCACCCAGCGGCGCGTGCTGGCCACCTCGGCAGGCTGGGGCAGTCCCTGGCCGGCATCCAGCGCGCGGCGCCAGCGGCGGAAGGCCAGCGTGGGCTTGATCGACAACACGGCGCCGACCACGAACAAAGTCATCTTCAGATGAAACAGTGGCTGCGAGACGTACCAGGACATGCCCTTGACGCCCCACACCAGGCGCGCAATGCCGGTGAGCACCAGGAACACCACCGCCAGCCCGTAGATCATGTCCAGCCGCGCCAGGCGCTGGACCACGGCGGCACTCATCCACTCGCTGCGGCACAGCGCCGCCTGGCTGGACAGGAACACCACGAAGGTGAGGATGGCCAGCAGGTGAAGGCTGGCCAGAATGGCTTCTATCGTCATGGGGAATCCGTATAGAAATTGAGCCTCTTGGGCCATGCTGCATTACGCCAGAAACGGCGACCGCCATCGGGATGCCCGAGGCAATCGGTAGACCACTGCGGTCCTCCCGTCGCGCCGGCTCTTGCGTCGTTACTTCGGCAGTTCCGCGCGCAACCAGTCATCCAGCAGCGTCTTCTCGTAGCGCAGGGGATCGTTGGGATACAGGTCGGGGCGCATCATGAAGGTCGCATCGCGCAGTTGGCGGCTGCCCTCGTGCAGCAGCTTTCCGTCGGCATCCAGCAGCTTGAAACGCAGGTCGATGCGCGGCGGATAGATATCGCGGACGATGCGCACATCGGCGGCCTGGGGTCCGCGCCAGGGCTCGAAACTGCCGGCACGCTGCACATCGGTGAGGTGGACTTCAAGCCGCTGGCCCTGGGACAGCCTGGGCGCGGCACGCTCGGCCAGGAACTGGGCCAGCGCATCGACCCAGGCGCGGCGCGCCTTCTCGGACTCCTGGGTTCCATTGCGCCCGGCATCGAACCGCGAGGGATCGTCAAAGGTCACGCTCACGATGCCGGCAGGCACCGCGCCCTGCCGCATCCCGTCCGGCCGGCCCTGCCCCGGCCCCTGGACGGCACAGCCCGCCACCATCCCCAGGCAGGCGGCGCCCAGCGCCATGCACATCCAGCGCCGCCTTGCGGGGGGCGCGGCCTGCGTTGCGGATATCGCTTTCTTCGCGATCGACACTGCCATGCTCATTCCTCCTTGCTGGGCGGCCCGCTCAGGCCGCGTGGGTTCGACGCCAGAATTCCGGCTGCTCGTAATGGTGCTTGAGATAGTCGATCCACAGCCGCACGCGCAGCGGCATGTGCTTGCGCTGGGGAAAGACCACGAAGATGCCGTTCGGTGGGGCCGCAAATTCCTCCAGCACCGCCACCAGGCGCCCGGCGGCGATCTCGGCCTCCACCTCCCAGGTGCTGCGCCAGGCAATGCCCCAGCCGCCCAGGCACCAGTCGTGCAGCACCTGGCCGTCGGAGCAGTCCAGCGGACCGCCCGGCTTGAAATGCACGACTTCGCTGGTACCGCTGTCCGGGTGCGGAATGCGGAAGGCCCAGCCGCGCGTCTGCGAGGCATCGCTGGACAGCGTCAGGCAGTCATGCTGGGTCAGCTCGCTCGGGTGGCGCGGCGTGCCGCGGCGCTCCAGATAGGAGGGCGTGGCCACGCACTGGCGCCGGTTGTCGGCGATGCGCACGCTGACCAGGGCCGAGTCGGGCAAGTCGCCTACCCGCACCGCGCAGTCAAAGCCCTCACCGGCCAGATCGACCACGCGGTCGCTCAGATTCAGGGAAATCGTCACATCGGGGTGCAGGTCCCGAAAACGCGGCACCAGAGGCGCCACATGCCGCCGACCAAAGCCTGCCGGCGCCGTGATGCGCAGATGTCCTGTGGCCTTGACCCCGCCCGCACTGACGCTGGCCTCGGCGTTGGACACATCGGACAAGAGGCGCTGGCAATCCTCGAGAAAAGCGCTGCCCTCGTGCGTGAGCGAGATGCGGCGTGTGGTCCGCACCATGAGCTTGACGCCCAGGTGCTCTTCCAAGGCATCCAGTCGCCGCCCCATGATGGCTGGCGCCACGCCTTCCGCCTTGGCCGCTGCCGTGAGGCTGCCGCGCGTGGCCACCGATACGAATGACTCGAATGCCTTGAGCTTGTCCATGACTGCTGTCCGTTTCTTTTCCGTGTTCTTGTGGGGCATGCGCATGCATGCCTGTCTCCTGGGGTCCGCCTTTTTGCGCAGTAGGCACTGGCTGTCTGCTATTTGCCCTTCGCACCGGGCTGCATGCCAATTTCCGATGGTTTTGGCAGGCGCATAACCTTCCCACATTTTTGCGTAAAAGTCACGAGTTTTAAGATTTATGGTCTATTTATGTACGCAAATAAATCTAATAAAGTATTCCTTATAGTCAGGCCCGTAAAGGGTCCAGGCCAGTCTTTCCATCCATCCAACCGGGGTTCCCACCATGACCGATCGCACCCAAGCCCACAGCCTGCAGGTGGCCACAGAGCTGCACCGCTTCATCAATGAACAAGTGCTCCCGGGCACGGGTGTCGCGCCCGAGGCATTCTGGAAAGGCTTCGACGAGATCGTCAACGACCTCGCCCCCCGCAATGCTGCCCTGCTGGCCGAACGCGACCGCCTGCAGGCCGAGCTGGACACCTGGCACAAGGCCCATCCCGGCCCCATCACCGACATGGCCGGCTACCAGCAGTTCCTGACGCAGATCGGCTATCTGGTCGAACAGCCCAAGGATGCCAAGGCGACCACCACCAACGTGGATGCGGAACTGGCCATCCAGGCCGGCCCCCAGCTGGTCGTGCCCATTCTCAACGCCCGCTATGCGCTCAACGCCGCCAACGCGCGCTGGGGTTCGCTGTATGACGCGCTGTACGGCACGGACGCCATCGGCGAAGACGGCGGCGCGGAAAAGGGCAAGGGCTACAACCCCGTGCGCGGCGCCAAGGTCATCGCCTTCGCACGTGATTTCCTGGACCAGGCCGCCCCGCTGGCCTCGGGCTCGCACAAGGATGCCGCCGGCTATCGCGTGGAAGCTGGCCAGCTGGTCGTCGCGCTCAAGAACGGCGGCACCACGGGCCTGAAGAACACCGCCCAGTTTGTGGGCTACCAGGGTGATGCCGCAGCGCCCTCTTCCGTGCTGCTGCTCAACAACGGCCTGCATATCGACATCCGCATCGACAAGACCACGGCCATCGGCCAGACCGATGCCGCCGGCGTGGCCGACGTGGTGGTCGAAGCCGCCCTGTCCACCATCCTGGACCTGGAAGACTCCGTGGCGGCCGTGGATGCCGAGGACAAGGTGGTGGGCTATGCCAACTGGCTGGGCATCCTCAAGGGCACGCTGACCGAGACCTTCGACAAGGGCGGAAAGAGCATGACGCGCGGCCTGAATGCAGACCGCGAGTACACCGGCGCCGACGGCAAGCCCGTCAGGCTGCATGGCCGTTCGCTGATGTTCGTTCGCAACGTCGGCCACCTGATGACCAACCCGGCCATCCTCTGGGGCAACGGCAAGGAAATCCCCGAAGGCATCCTGGACGCCATGGTCACCACGGCCATCGCCGTCCATGACATCAAGGGTCTGGGCGCCAACGGCATCCGCAACTCGCGCACGGGCAGCGTCTACATCGTCAAGCCCAAGATGCACGGCCCTGCGGAAGCCGCCTTCGCCAGCGAGCTGTTCGGCCGCGTGGAAAAGGTGCTCGGCCTGCCCGAGAACACCGTCAAGCTGGGCATCATGGACGAGGAGCGCCGCACCAGCGTCAACCTCAAGGCCTGCATCGCCGCTGCCGCATCGCGCGTGGCCTTCATCAACACCGGCTTCCTGGACCGCACGGGCGACGAAATGCACACCGCCATGTATGCCGGCCCCATGGTCCGCAAGGCCGACATGAAGGGAAGCGCCTGGCTGGCCGCCTATGAGCGCAGCAACGTGCTCGTGGGCCTGGGCCTGGGCCTGCGCGGCAAGGCGCAGATCGGCAAGGGCATGTGGGCCATGCCCGACCTGATGAAGGCCATGCTGGAGCAAAAGATCGGCCACCCCAAGGCCGGCGCCAATACCGCCTGGGTGCCCTCGCCCACGGCCGCCACGCTGCACGCCCTGCACTACCACCAGGTCAACGTGGCCGAGGTGCAAAAGCAGCTGGAGCAGACCAATGCCGACGCCGAGCGCGCCAACATCCTGGCCGACCTGCTGCAGGTGCCCGTGGTCAAGGAAGACAAGTGGAGCGCGGCTGAAAAGCAGCAGGAGCTGGACAACAACGTCCAGGGCATCCTCGGCTATGTGGTGCGCTGGGTGGACCAGGGCGTGGGCTGCTCCAAGGTGCCCGACATCCACAACGTGGGCCTGATGGAAGACCGCGCCACGCTGCGCATCTCCAGCCAGCACATCGCCAACTGGCTGCAGCACGGCATCGTGACCGAGGCGCAGGTGCGCGAGACCTTCGAGCGCATGGCCGCCGTGGTCGACCAGCAGAACGCGGGCGATGCGCTGTACAAGCCCATGGCCGGCCACTTCGACACCTCGATGGCCTACCAGGCCGCCTGTGACCTGGTCTTCAAGGGCAAGGAGCAACCCAGCGGCTACACCGAGCCCCTGCTGCATGCCTGGCGCCTGAAGGTCAAGGCCGCCGCCTGACGCGGGCGGCGCCCGGCGCTTGAAAAAGCACCCAGGCTTGCCTGAGGTGCTTTTTTCATGGATCTACACTCAGAACCACGATGAGTGCCCATCCCCCCGATGCCAGCCTGTGTCCGCTGTGCGGCCGCAGCAATCAGTGCGCCATTCTTGCGGGCGTGGATCCGCTGAACTGCTGGTGCATGGACACGCCGGTGGCACCCGATGCATTGGCCCGCATTTCGGAGCCCCTGCGCAACAAGGCCTGCCTGTGTCCCGCCTGCGCACTTGGCACCGACAAGCCTCGACCGCCCGCGTCGGCCGATATGATGTCGCCGACCCAACCCCCTAGAACTTGATCCCTGAGGAGATTGACATGCCCACGTACCACGTCGAAATGATGGAAGGCCGCACCGTCGAACAAAAGCGCAAGCTGGTCGAAGAGATCACGCGCGTCTCGGTCGAAGTCCTCGGTGGCTCGCCCGAATCGGTGGACATCCTGATCACCGACATCAAGCGCGAAAACTGGGCCACGGGCGGCAAGCTCTGGTCCGAGCGCAGCTGAGGACTTTTCCTCCAACGCATGCAAAAGGCAGCTTCGGCTGCCTTTTTCCATGAAGCTGCAGCTTTATTTGCGCATTTCTCCAAGTGCCTGCAGCGCACTGGCAGCCACGGTCCACGGCACAGGATGGGAGTCTCTGGCCTGCCAGTACCTGGCAACCCCATCCATGGAAACCTGGGTCAAAACCACCTGGGCGGCGCCGGCCGCATAGGCTTGAAAAGCGGCATCGGTCATCCGTGCCTGGTAGCCAGAGAGATCGCCTCTACGGAAAAGCGCCCATGCGCCTTCGACACACTGCAGCTGCAGGCGCAGATGTGCATCGCCAGGCAGCAACGCTTGCATGAACAGATCGCGCGTGGCTTCATACGTCGTGGGAGCAGCACACAGCAGTGCAATGCGTGACTGGGGATCTCTCTGCAAGGCAGCAGCCACCTTGCGGGCCAGCATGCCATCGGCACGCCAGACCTTGTCACTGAGGCAATCCGCCACGGCCGGACCCAGGGTCGAACAGGTCAGCAGCACGGCATCGATATCGGCAGGGTCTGCCAGCGCATCAAGCTGCCCTGCTGTTTTCCGCCGAAGCGCCGCATCCATGCCGCCAGCAGCCTCCGCCTCCAACAACAGTTCCTCATGCACCTGATGAACGATTGAGTGGGCCGGCCAGCCCAGTTCGGCAGCAGCCTGCTTGAAGATCACGGCGTTGCTGTGCGCCGTATGCAGACAGAGGATGGGCATGGGTTTGTTCCGTTTTTTTGCCGTTGCACCGCATTGTGCTTGCAGCTGCTGCGCAAGGCGTTAGGCTATGGCTTGAACTACGCAAACAACGATACCGCCATGTGCCAGCTGCTTGGAATGAACTGCAACACGCCCACCGACGTGCGCTTCAGCTTTTCGGGGTTCACCCAGCGCGCGGGCAATACCGGCGACCATACGGACGGCTGGGGCATCGCCTTCTTCGAGGACAAGGGCCTGCGCCACTTCGTGGGCTATGAGCGCGCCATCGACTCACCCATCGCCAAGCTGATACGCGAGTACCCGATCAAGAGCCGCAACGTCATCGCCCACATCCGCAAGGCCACGCAGGGCGCGGTAAGCCTGCAGAACTGCCACCCTTTCGTGCGTGAACTGTGGGGCCGCAACTGGGTCTTCGCCCACAACGGGGATCTCAAGGGCTTTGCACCCAAGCTGCATGCCCACTTCCACCCGGTGGGAAACACCGACAGCGAACAGGCCTTCTGCTGGATTCTCCAGGAACTGTGGAAGTCGCATGCCGGCCTGCCCAGCGTGCAGGAACTCACGCACACGCTGCGCGAACTGGCCAGGCACATCTCGCCGCATGGAACCTTCAATTTCCTGCTGTCCAACGGCGAAGCGCTGTGGTCCCATGCCACCACGCACCTGTGCTATATCGAACGACGCCACCCCTTTGCCCAGGCCCATCTGTCGGATGAAGATCTGGCCGTGGACTTCGCCCGGGAAACCACACCCCAGGACCGCGTGGCCATCATCGTCACGGCGCCATTGACCAAGAATGAGACCTGGACCTCAATCCAGTCGGGCGAACTCAAGGTCTTTGTACAGGGCGAATGCCTGCCGCTTTGAAGCATTGCGCATTCAGGAATAAAAAGAGAGCGCGTCAGCGCTCTCTTTTTTGGGTTGTCCGTTTTCGGGTGTTCCGTTGAGCTGTCCGTTTTGGCTGTTCTGCCTGTTTCCCCGTTTCCTGCACCCCAATGCAAAAAACCCCGTAGCTTTGGGCTACGGGGTTTCTTGGGCTGTAAGAGCCTGACGATGACCTACTTTCACACGGGAACCCGCACTATCATCGGCGCAAAGTCGTTTCACTGTCCTGTTCGGGATGGGAAGGAGTGGTACCAACTTGCTATGGTCATCAGGCATAACTTGTTGTCATGCTGCTCTTGTGAGCAACACAACGAATTCATAGAGTCTGTAATCAGCTTTGTATTTTGACTGCGCCTTACTTGGCATAACCACCTTGATGATCAACGTCATCAAAGTTATAGGGTCAAGCCTCACGAGCAATTAGTACTGGTTAGCTTAACGCATTACTGCGCTTCCACACCCAGCCTATCAACGTCCTGGTCTTGAACGACTCTTCAGGGGGCTCAAGGCCCCGGCAGATCTCATCTTGAAACGAGTTTCCCGCTTAGATGCTTTCAGCGGTTATCTCTTCCACACTTAGCTACTCGGCAATGCCACTGGCGTGACAACCGATACACCAGAGGTGTGTCCACTCCGGTCCTCTCGTACTAGGAGCAGGCTTCCTCAAATCTGCAGCGCCCACGGAAGATAGGGACCAAACTGTCTCACGACGTTTTAAACCCAGCTCACGTACCTCTTTAAATGGCGAACAGCCATACCCTTGGGACCGACTACAGCCCCAGGATGAGATGAGCCGACATCGAGGTGCCAAACACCGCCGTCGATATGAACTCTTGGGCGGTATCAGCCTGTTATCCCCAGAGTACCTTTTATCCGTTGAGCGATGGCCCTTCCATACAGAACCACCGGATCACTATGTCCTGCTTTCGCATCTGCTCGACTTGTCAGTCTCGCAGTTAAGCACGCTTATGCCATTGCACTATCGTCACGATGTCCGACCGTAACTAGCGTACCTTCGAACTCCTCCGTTACGCTTTGGGAGGAGACCGCCCCAGTCAAACTGCCTACCATGCACTGTCCCCGATCCCGATAAGGGACCTGGGTTAGAACCTCAAACGCACCAGGGTGGTATTTCAACGTCGGCTCCATGAGAACTAGCGTCCTCACTTCAAAGCCTCCCACCTATCCTACACAGATCCGTTCAAAATCCAATACAAAGCTACAGTAAAGGTTCATGGGGTCTTTCCGTCTTTCCGCGGGAGATTGCATCATCACAAACATTTCAACTTCGCTGAGTCTCTGGAGGAGACAGTGTGGCCATCGTTACGCCATTCGTGCAGGTCGGAACTTACCCGACAAGGAATTTCGCTACCTTAGGACCGTTATAGTTACGGCCGCCGTTTACTGGGACTTCAATCAAGAGCTTGCACCCCATCATTTAATCTTCCAGCACCGGGCAGGCGTCACACCCTATACGTCCACTTTCGTGTTTGCAGAGTGCTGTGTTTTTATTAAACAGTCGCAGCCACCGATTTTTTGCAACCGCTTTGGGCTCCCTTTGTACAAGTTCACCTACTTGCGGCATACCTTCTCCCGAAGTTACGGTATCAATTTGCCGAGTTCCTTCTCCAGAGTTCTCTCAAGCGCCTTAGAATACTCATCTCGCGCACCAGTGTCGGTTTGCGGTACGGTCGTGTGTAGCTGAAGCTTAGTGGCTTTTCCTGGAAGCAGGGTATCACTCACTTCGTCTGCAAGCAGACTCGTTATCACCCTCATCTAAGCCCGGCGGATTTGCCTACCAGGCACGACTACAGGCTTGAACCAACATATCCAACAGTTGGCTGAGCTAACCTTCTCCGTCCCCACATCGCACTACACATCGGTACAGGAATATTGACCTGTTTCCCATCAGCTACGCATCTCTGCCTCGCCTTAGGGGCCGACTCACCCTACGCCGATGAACGTTGCGTAGGAAACCTTGCGCTTACGGCGAGGGGGCTTTTCACCCCCTTTAACGCTACTCATGTCAGCATTCGCACTTCTGATACCTCCAGCACCCGTTACCAGGCACCTTCACAGGCTTACAGAACGCTCTCCTACCACTTGCAATAAATTGCAAATCCGCAGCTTCGGTAACTGGCTTAGCCCCGTTACATCTTCCGCGCAGGACGACTCGATCAGTGAGCTATTACGCTTTCTTTAAATGATGGCTGCTTCTAAGCCAACATCCTGACTGTTTTAGCCTTCCCACTTCGTTTCCCACTTAGCCAATTTTAGGGACCTTAGCTGGCGGTCTGGGTTGTTTCCCTCTTGAGTCCGGACGTTAGCACCCGGTGCTCTGTCTCCCAAGCTGTACTCTGCGGTATTCGGAGTTTGCATAGGTTTGGTAAGTCGCCATGACCCCCTAGCCTAAACAGTGCTCTACCCCCGCAGGTAATACTTGAGGCACTACCTAAATAGTTTTCGGAGAGAACCAGCTATTTCCAAGTTTGTTTAGCCTTTCACCCCTATCCACAGCTCATCCGCTAGTTTTGCAACACTAGTCGGTTCGGACCTCCAGTACCTGTTACGGCACCTTCATCCTGGCCATGGATAGATCACTTGGTTTCGGGTCTACACCCAGCGACTGGACGCCCTATTCGGACTCGATTTCTCTACGGCTCCCCTATTCGGTTAACCTTGCCACTGAATGTAAGTCGCTGACCCATTATACAAAGGTACGCAGTCACCCTTGCGGGCTCCTACTTTTTGTAAGCATGCGGTTTCAGGATCTATTTCACTCCCTCCCGGGGTTCTTTTCGCCTTTCCCTCACGGTACTGGTTCACTATCGGTCGATGATGAGTATTTAGCCTTGGAGGATGGTCCCCCCATATTCAGACAGGGTTTCTCGTGCCCCGCCCTACTTTTCTCTAGCTCAGTACCACCAGTCGGTTTTCACATACAGGGCTATCACCTACTATGGCCGGACTTTCCATTCCGTTTTGTTAACCGTCTGACTATCACTAGAAGGCTGTTCCGATTTCGCTCGCCACTACTTTCGGAATCTCGGTTGATGTCTTTTCCTCTGGGTACTTAGATGTTTCAGTTCTCCAGGTTCGCCTCGCATACCTATGTATTCAGTATGCGATACCCTTGCGGGTGGGTTTCCCCATTCAGAAATCTCCGGATCAAAGCTTATTTGCCAGCTCCCCGAAGCTTATCGCAGGCTATCACGTCTTTCGTCGCCTATCATCGCCAAGGCATCCACCACATGCTCTTAGTCACTTGACCCTATAACTTTGATCTCTCTTGCGAGATTTCGCCGTTTTCTTTCAAGGACTTGCGAGGTCTTTCACCTCGCGCGTTATGCCGTAATGTGAATGATTCTTTGACATTGCTGTCAGAGAAAGATTCGTCATTACTTGAATAAAACAAAGTTTCATTCGTTTTGACGCAATCAAAATGTTGCTGACGGCACGGTGAGATTGA
Organism: Delftia sp. 11MD; assembly: GCF_050907895.1. Lineage (NCBI taxonomy): Bacteria > Pseudomonadati > Pseudomonadota > Betaproteobacteria > Burkholderiales > Comamonadaceae > Delftia > Delftia sp. 11MD. The sequence continues at coordinate 6,614,795 of NZ_CP194333.1, forward strand.
AATCTCTTTCCGTCAGCAACGCTGATTTCGACTCTATGAATTTTTAAAGAACAGCCGATTGATAGTTGGATAACTATCAACACTAAAGCAGTCTCACACGAGACTGCTTTAGTGTTGAGTCAAATATTATAGCACGCTTTTTTCGTGCTTTTCTCATCCTGCAAGCTCTTCGCTTGTTGCCACCAGGCGATCTTGGTGGAGGATGA
>NZ_CP194333.1:6617500-6620000 GCF_050907895.1 Delftia sp. 11MD
TGCTTTCAGCGGTTATCTCTTCCACACTTAGCTACTCGGCAATGCCACTGGCGTGACAACCGATACACCAGAGGTGTGTCCACTCCGGTCCTCTCGTACTAGGAGCAGGCTTCCTCAAATCTGCAGCGCCCACGGAAGATAGGGACCAAACTGTCTCACGACGTTTTAAACCCAGCTCACGTACCTCTTTAAATGGCGAACAGCCATACCCTTGGGACCGACTACAGCCCCAGGATGAGATGAGCCGACATCGAGGTGCCAAACACCGCCGTCGATATGAACTCTTGGGCGGTATCAGCCTGTTATCCCCAGAGTACCTTTTATCCGTTGAGCGATGGCCCTTCCATACAGAACCACCGGATCACTATGTCCTGCTTTCGCATCTGCTCGACTTGTCAGTCTCGCAGTTAAGCACGCTTATGCCATTGCACTATCGTCACGATGTCCGACCGTAACTAGCGTACCTTCGAACTCCTCCGTTACGCTTTGGGAGGAGACCGCCCCAGTCAAACTGCCTACCATGCACTGTCCCCGATCCCGATAAGGGACCTGGGTTAGAACCTCAAACGCACCAGGGTGGTATTTCAACGTCGGCTCCATGAGAACTAGCGTCCTCACTTCAAAGCCTCCCACCTATCCTACACAGATCCGTTCAAAATCCAATACAAAGCTACAGTAAAGGTTCATGGGGTCTTTCCGTCTTTCCGCGGGGAGATTGCATCATCACAAACATTTCAACTTCGCTGAGTCTCTGGAGGAGACAGTGTGGCCATCGTTACGCCATTCGTGCAGGTCGGAACTTACCCGACAAGGAATTTCGCTACCTTAGGACCGTTATAGTTACGGCCGCCGTTTACTGGGACTTCAATCAAGAGCTTGCACCCCATCATTTAATCTTCCAGCACCGGGCAGGCGTCACACCCTATACGTCCACTTTCGTGTTTGCAGAGTGCTGTGTTTTTATTAAACAGTCGCAGCCACCGATTTTTTGCAACCGCTTTGGGCTCCCTTTGTACAAGTTCACCTACTTGCGGCATACCTTCTCCCGAAGTTACGGTATCAATTTGCCGAGTTCCTTCTCCAGAGTTCTCTCAAGCGCCTTAGAATACTCATCTCGCGCACCAGTGTCGGTTTGCGGTACGGTCGTGTGTAGCTGAAGCTTAGTGGCTTTTCCTGGAAGCAGGGTATCACTCACTTCGTCTGCAAGCAGACTCGTTATCACCCTCATCTAAGCCCGGCGGATTTGCCTACCAGGCACGACTACAGGCTTGAACCAACATATCCAACAGTTGGCTGAGCTAACCTTCTCCGTCCCCACATCGCACTACACATCGGTACAGGAATATTGACCTGTTTCCCATCAGCTACGCATCTCTGCCTCGCCTTAGGGGCCGACTCACCCTACGCCGATGAACGTTGCGTAGGAAACCTTGCGCTTACGGCGAGGGGGGCTTTTCACCCCCTTTAACGCTACTCATGTCAGCATTCGCACTTCTGATACCTCCAGCACCCGTTACCAGGCACCTTCACAGGCTTACAGAACGCTCTCCTACCACTTGCAATAAATTGCAAATCCGCAGCTTCGGTAACTGGCTTAGCCCCGTTACATCTTCCGCGCAGGACGACTCGATCAGTGAGCTATTACGCTTTCTTTAAATGATGGCTGCTTCTAAGCCAACATCCTGACTGTTTTAGCCTTCCCACTTCGTTTCCCACTTAGCCAATTTTAGGGACCTTAGCTGGCGGTCTGGGTTGTTTCCCTCTTGAGTCCGGACGTTAGCACCCGGTGCTCTGTCTCCCAAGCTGTACTCTGCGGTATTCGGAGTTTGCATAGGTTTGGTAAGTCGCCATGACCCCCTAGCCTAAACAGTGCTCTACCCCCGCAGGTAATACTTGAGGCACTACCTAAATAGTTTTCGGAGAGAACCAGCTATTTCCAAGTTTGTTTAGCCTTTCACCCCTATCCACAGCTCATCCGCTAGTTTTGCAACACTAGTCGGTTCGGACCTCCAGTACCTGTTACGGCACCTTCATCCTGGCCATGGATAGATCACTTGGTTTCGGGTCTACACCCAGCGACTGGACGCCCTATTCGGACTCGATTTCTCTACGGCTCCCCTATTCGGTTAACCTTGCCACTGAATGTAAGTCGCTGACCCATTATACAAAAGGTACGCAGTCACCCTTGCGGGCTCCTACTTTTTGTAAGCATGCGGTTTCAGGATCTATTTCACTCCCCTCCCGGGGTTCTTTTCGCCTTTCCCTCACGGTACTGGTTCACTATCGGTCGATGATGAGTATTTAGCCTTGGAGGATGGTCCCCCCATATTCAGACAGGGTTTCTCGTGCCCCGCCCTACTTTTCTCTAGCTCAGTACCACCAGTCGGTTTTCACATACAGGGCTATCACCTACTATGGCCGGACTTTCCATTCCGTTTTGTTAACCGTCTGACTATCACTAGAAGGCTGTTCCGATTTCGCTCGCCACTACTTTCGGAAT
>NZ_CP194333.1:6625000-6695534 GCF_050907895.1 Delftia sp. 11MD
TGGTGAAGCCCACGAGCACGGCCACGAAGCCGGCTGCGAAGGCAGAGGGACTCAAGTCACGGAAAAAGCGCATCGCGCGATTCTGTCACCACAGCCGCCGACCGTGCGATGCGCTGGCGACGCCTACAGCTCGATCTTGGAGCCCAGCTCCACCACGGAGTTGCTGGGCAGGTGCAGGAAGTCGGAGACACGGCTGGCGTTGCGGTGCATCTGGGCAAACAGCTTTTCGCGCCAGGGCGCCATGCGGTGGCTGATGCGCGGGATGATGACATCGCGCGACAGGAAGTAGCTGGTCTCCATGGCGTCGAGCTGGCAACCCCGGGGACGCAGCAGGGACAGTGCCGCCGGCACGTCCGGTTCGTTCTTGAAGCCGTAGTTGATGATGACCTGCCAGCAGTCGCTGCCCAGCGCCTCGATCTCGGTGCGCTTGTCCAGGCCCACCCAGGGAATTTCATGGTTGCGCACCGTGACGAAGATGTTCTGGTTGTGCAGCACCTTGTTGTGCTTGAGGTTGTGCAGCAGGGCGTTGGGTACGGTGCCCGGTTCGCCGGAAAGAAAGACGGCCGTGCCCGTCACGCGCGCCGGCGGATGGCGCCAGACCGATTCGAGGAAGCTCTTGAGGTCGATGGCATCGGCCTGCAGCTTTTCGTGCAGCAGCTCGCGGCCCTTGCGCCAGGTCATCATCAGCGAGAACACCGTGCCGCCGATCAGCAGCGGGAACCAGCCGCCGTCGAACAGCTTGAGCAGGTTGGACGAGAAGAAGGCCAGGTCCACCAGGAAAAAGAATCCGGTGGCCGCGATGCACAGGGCCAGCGGGTAGTTCCAGCGGTAGCGGATCACGAAGAAGGTCAGCGTGGTGGTGATCAGCATGTCCAGCGTGACCGCAATGCCGTAGGCGGCCGCCAGGTTGCCGCTGGAGCGGAACAGCACCACGGCCAGCGCAATCGCCACGAACAGGCTCCAGTTGACCAGGGGCATGTAGATCTGGCCGGTCTCGCGCACGCTGGTGTGGCGCACTTCCAGGCGCGGCAGATAGCCCAGCTGTATGACCTGGCGCGTGACGCTGAAGGCGCCCGTGATCAGGGCCTGCGAAGCGATGACCGTGGCCATGGTGGCCATCAGCACCAGGGGCAGCAGCGCCCAGGCCGGGGCCATCATGTAGAAGGGATTCTTCACGGCGGCCGGGTTGGCCAGCAGCAGCGCACCCTGGCCGAAGTAATTGAGCGTGAGGGCAGGCATGGCCACGGAGAACCAAGCCAGGCGGATGGGCTTCTTGCCGAAGTGGCCCAGGTCGGCATAGAGCGCCTCCGCCCCGGTCACGCACAGCACGACGGCGCCCAGGATGATGAAACTGGTGCCGGGGTTGTCCCAGATGAAGCGCACTGCGAAGTGCGGGCTGATGGCCGCCAGGATTTCGGGATGGCCCGCGATCTGGTGCACGCCCAGCGCTGCGATGGTGGCAAACCAGACCAGGGTGATGGGGCCGAAAAACCGACCGATCCCCGCCGTGCCGTGCTTCTGGAACCAGAAAAGCAGGAAGAGGATCACCAGGGTCAGCGGGATCACGGCCTTGGTGAAGTGCGGAGAGACCACTTCCAGGCCTTCGACGGCCGAGAGCACGGAGATGGCCGGCGTGATCACGCCATCACCATAGAACAGCGAAGTGCCGAAGATGCCGATGAGCAGCAGCACGTTGCGCAGGCGGGGCTTGTCCTTGACGGTCTGCGAGGCCAGGGCCAGCATGGCGACCAGGCCGCCTTCGCCGTTGTTGTCGGCACGCAGCACCAGGACCACGTACTTGAGCGAGACGATGACCGTCAGGGTCCAGAACAGCAGCGACAGGACGCCGTAGATGTTCTCCTGGGTGAACGGCACATGGCCGGAGCCAAAGACCTCCTTGACCGAATACAGCACGCTGGTGCCGATATCGCCATAGACCACGCCGATGGCGCCCAGGGTGAGCGCGGCCAACGAAGATTTGGTTTTCTGCACAGGTCTATGCGCCATCCCGTGGGGAGATGGCTTCAGTCAATTGAAATGCCGGCATTGTCCGCTGTCCTGATGACGAGCGCATCGGACAGCACCCCGATCAGTCGTAGATTTCCGCGTTGGGGTTGGTCGCCTCCAGCTCATAGCTGGCCGCCAGCATGGCGACCCGGGCCACCACGCCATACATGTAGAAGCGGTTGGGCATGCTGGCACCCGGGCGCGCGCCGATCTGGGGCAGCTGGGTGCTGTGCTGGAAGGCCAGCGGCACGAAGCCGGCTCCGGGCGCGTTGAGGTTTTCGTCCACATCGCGTTCGGGATGCATGCGGTAGAAGCCGCCGACCACGTAGCGGTCCATCATGTAGACCACGGGCTCGGCCACGGCGTTGTTCATGCGCTCCTGGGTGAGCACGCCTTCCTGGATGATCACGTCGTGCACGGTCTGGCCGTCCTTGATCATGCCCATCTTGTTGCGGCTCTTGCGCGGCAGCTCGGCCAGCTCCTTGGCATCGCGCACGGTCATCACGCCCATGCCATAGGTGCCGTTGTCGGCCTTGACGATGGCAAACGGCTTTTCCTTGATGCCGTACTCCTTGTACTTGCGGCGCACCTTGGCCAGCAGCACATCGACCTGTTCGGCCAGGCCTTCCATGCCCACGCCATTGGCGAAGTCGATGCCTTCGCTGCGCCCGAACAGCGGGTTGATCAGCCAGGGATCGATGCCCAGCAGCTTGCCGAAGCGCTTGGCCACTTCCTCATAGCTCTGGAAATGGCGGCTCTTGCGGCGCACGCTCCAGCCTGCATGCAGGGGCGGCAGCAGGTATTGCTCGTACAGCTCCTCGACGATGCCCGGGACGCCGGACGACAGGTCGTTGTTGAGCAAGATGGTGCAGGGATCGAAATCCTTGAGACCGATGCGGCGCTTGCTGCGGATCACCGGCTCCAGCGTCACCGTGTCGCCATGCGGCAGGGTGACGGTGGTGGTCTTCTTCACATCGGGGCTGATGGAGCCGATGCGCACGTTCAGACCGGCCATGTTGAAGATGCGCTTGAGCTGCACCACGTTGGCCAGGTAGTGCGTGTTGCGCGTGTGGTTCTCGGGAATGATGAGCAGATTGCGCGCTTCGGGGCAGATCTTCTCGATCGCCGCCATGGCCGCCTGTACGGCCAGCGGCAGCATTTCGTCGGTCAGGTTGTTCCAGCCCCCGGGGAAGAGGTTGGTGTCCACGGGTGCGAGCTTGAAACCGGCGTTGCGGATGTCCACCGAGCAATAGAAAGGCGGCGTGTGTTCCATCCATTCGAGCCGGAACCAGCGCTCGATCGCCGGCATGGAGTCGAGGATGCGCTGCTCAAGCTCGTTGATCGGGCCGGTCAGGGCCGTGATGAGATGTGGAACCATAAAGACCCTCTGGGTACGACGGTGGGGGGCAATTGTAGAGATTGGACCATGGTCTAGGTGTTTTCCCCAGTCTTTGCAGCGTCAGCGGCGCCAGAAAGCCGGCGAAAGCAAGGCCATGAAGCTGAGGATTTCCAGGCGTCCCAGCAGCATGGCCAGGGTGCAGACCCAGGTCTGGAATTCGGTGAGCACAGCATAGTTGGAGGACGGGCCCACCGCGCCCAGGCCCGGCCCCATGCAGTGCACGCTGGCCAGCACGGCGGAGAAGGCGGTCACCGGGTCCAGGTCGGTGAGCAGCAGCACCATGCTGAGTGTGATCACGGTGGCGCCATAGACCAGCATGAAGGCCAGCACCGAGAAGATCATGCGGTTGTCCACCACGCCGGTGCCCAGCCGCACGGGCTGCAAGGCGCGCGGATGCGCGAGCCGCGTGAGTTCACGCCGCGCCTGCTTGAGCAGGATGAGCATGCGCACCATCTTGATGCCGCCGCCCGTGGAGCCCGCACTGGTGGCCACACCCGACATCAGCAGCATGAGCACGGGCGCAAAGACGGGCCAGGTCAGGTAGTCCACCGTGGTGAAGCCGGTCGTCGTGGCCACCGAGACCACATGGAAGAGACCGTAGCGCAGGGCCTCCACAGGCCCGTACACGCCCTTGGCCCATAGCAGCAGCGCCACGATCAGCCCGCCTCCCAGCAGCACGGCCAGCGTGGCGCGCATTTCCGGATCGCGCCAGAAGCCGTCCCAGCGGCCCTTGCGCATGGCCACGAAGTACAGCGCGAAGTTGCAGCTGGCCAGCAGCATGAAGACCAGGGCGGTCAGTTCGATCAACGGCGAGTCGAAATACGCAAAGCTGGTGTCATGCGAGGACAGGCCACCGAGGCTGACGGTGGCGAACATGTGCATCAGCGCATCCAGCGGCGACATGCCTGCCGCCCAGAAGGCCAGCAGACAGGCCAGCGAGAACACGCCGTACACGCCCCACAGGCCCTTGGCGGTCTCGGTCACGCGCGGCGTCAGCTTGGTGTCCTTGATGGGACCAGCGGCTTCGGCACGGAACAGCTGGGCGCCCCCCACGCCCAGCAGGGGCAGGATGGCCACGGCCAGGATCAGGATGCCCATGCCGCCCAACCATTGCAGGAAGGTGCGCCAGACATTGATGGACACGGGCAGCGCATCCAGCCCCGTGAGCACGGTGGCGCCGGTGGTCGTCAGGCCCGAGACGGCCTCGAAATAGGCATGGGTGAAGCTGATGCTCAGCCCCACATGGCCCATGCCCAGCACCAGGGGCAGCATGGCGCACAGCGGCAAAACCACCCAGACCAGGGTGACGAGGATGACGCCGTGGCGCGGCTGCAGCTCGCGCCGGAAGTGGTCCAGGCCTATCCACAGCGACAGCCCCGCCGCCGCCGTGATGCCGATGGCCCAGGGGTAGATGCGCCAGATGCCGTCGTCGGTGAACCAGGACACTGCAAAGGGCAGCAGCATGGACAGCGCAAACATGACCATGAGCATGCCAAGCACGCGCAGGACGGGTAACAGGTCGCGCATGGTGTCGGCTCAGAAGAAGGTGGCGCTGACGCGAAACAGGTTCTCCACGTCCCGTACCAGCCGCTTGTGGGGCAGGAAGAAGATCACGTGGTCGCCGCTCTCGATCACGGTGGTGCTGCGCGGGATGATGACCTCGGGCTCGGCACCGGCCGCGATTTCGTCGGCCGGCACGCCTTCGGGTATGCCGCGCACGATGAGGCCGATGTGGGCATCCTCGGGCACGCGCAGGTCCTCGACCTTGCGGCCGACCACGCGCGAGCTTTTGCGGTCGCCGCGCGCCACGATCTCCAGCGCCTCGGCCACGCCCCGGCGCAGGCTGTGCACGGCCTGCACGTCGCCGCGGCGCACATAGGCCAGCAGTTCGCCAAGCATGGCCTGGGCCGGCGACAGCGCAATGTCGATCTGCGTGCCGTGCATCAGGTCGGCGTAGGCACGCCGCGTGATCAGCGACAGCACGCGCCGCGCGCCCATGCGTTTGCCCAGCAGGCTGGCCATGATGTTGTTCTCATCGTCGTCGGTCAGGGCCAGGAACAGGTCCACGTCCTCCACGCTTTCATCGGCCAGCAGGTCCTCGTCGGTGGCATCGCCGTGCAGCACCAGCACCTCGGCCGGCAGCAGCGAGGCCAGGTCCTGGCAGCGCTGCTCGTCGGGCTCGATGATCTTGATGTGGAAGCGGCCCGGCACGCGCGACAGCTGCAGCGCCAGGCGCTGGCTGACCTGGTCACCGCCGGCGACCATGATGCGGTAGACCGGGCGCGAAGGCCGGCCGGCAGGCTGGTGGATGGCACGCAGCACCTCGGCCACATGCTCGCGTGCGGCCAGGATGAAGACCTCGTCGCCGGGCTCGATGCGCGTGTTGCCGTCGCAGCGGACGAAGCGGTCGGGCTCGTCCAGGAAACGCCGGTAGATGGCCACGATGCGCATGGCCAGCTCGGGCATGCAGTCGCGCAGCTCGCCGATGCGCTTGCCGACGGCGGGGGCGCCGTCGCGCGCGCGCACCGAGGCCAGTGCGGCCCGCCCGCCCGCGAAGGCACGCACCTGCATGGCTTCGGGAAACTCGATGAGCTTGCTGATGTAGTTGGTCAGCGATTCCTCGGGGCAGATGATGCGGTCGACGCCAAAGCCTTCCTTGCCCAGCAGCGCCTCGTCCTCGCCAAAGCCCGAGGAGCGCACGCGCGCGATGCGTGTGGGAATCTCGAACAGGACCTGGGCCAGCTTGCAGCACACAAGGTTGGTTTCGTCGAGCGCGGCGCAGGCGATCAGCAGGTCCGTGTCCTTGGCGCCGGCCTCGGCCAGCACATGGGGATCGATGCCGCTGCCCACGACGCCGCGCAGGTCGAAGCGCGACTCCAGCTCGCGCAGGCGGCGCGCATCGGTGTCGATCACCGTGATGTCGTTGCGTTCGGACACCAGGCTTTCGGCCACGCTGTAGCCCACACGGCCGGCGCCAAGAATGATGATTTTCATGGGTTCATTGCGGTGCTGCGGTGCCGGCGCGGGGCATCCCGGCGCGGGGCGTCCCGGCAGGGTGCCTGCCGGCGCGCAGCAAGGTCCGGTCAGGTGCGGACTTCGCCTTCACCCAGCACCACGTATTTGAGCGAGGTGAGACCTTCGATGCCCACAGGACCGCGCGCATGGAACTTGTCGGTGCTGATGCCGATTTCCGCGCCCAGGCCGTACTCGAAGCCATCGGCAAAGCGCGTGCTGGCATTGACCATGACGCTGGCCGAGTCCACCTCGCGCAGAAAGCGCTGGGCATGCATGTGGTCGCGCGTCAGGATGGCATCCGTGTGGTGGCTGGAGTAGCGGTTGATGTGGGCGATGGCTTCGTCCACACCCGCGACGATCTTGACGCTGATGATGGGCGCCAGGTATTCCTCGCTCCAGTCCTGCTCGGTGGCCTCGGCCAGTTGGGCACCGGCCACGGACTTCAGGATGGCCAGCGATTCGGGGCAGCCGCGCATCTCGACCCCCTTGGCGGCGTAGATGGCGCCGATCTGCGGCAGGAACTCGGCGGCCACGCCGCGCGCCACCAGCAGGCTTTCACTGGCATTGCAGGGGCTGTATTTGTTGGTCTTGGCGTTGTCGGCCACCTTGACGGCCATGGCGATGTCGCAGGGATCATCGACATAGGTGTGGCAATTGCCGTCCAGGTGCTTGATGACGGGCACCTTGGCCTCGCGGCTGATGCGCTCGATCAGGCCCTTGCCGCCGCGCGGGATGATGACGTCCACGTAGTCGGGCATGGCGATGAGCTGGCCCACGGCCTCGCGGTCCGTGGTCTGCACCAGCTGCACGCCGTGCTCGGGCAGGCCGGCTTCGGCCAGCGCCCTGGCGACGAGGGCAGCCAGCGCCTTGTTGGAGTCGATGGCCTCGGAGCCGCCGCGCAGGATGCAGGCGTTGCCACTCTTGATGCTGAGGCTGGCCGCCTCGATGGTCACGTTGGGGCGGCTTTCGTAGATCATGCCGAACACGCCGATCGGCACACGCATCTGGCCTACGCGGATGCCGCTGGGCATTTGCTTCATGCCGATGATCTCGCCGATCACATCGGCCATGGAGGCCAGCTGCTCACATCCCTGGGCACAGGTTTCCAGCACCTTGGGCGTCAGGCGCAGGCGGTCCACCATGGGAGCGGACAGGCCGTTGGCCACGGCGCGGTCGAGGTCACGGGCGTTGTCGGTCTGCAACGGCTCCACGTTCTCCCGCAGCAGGCGCGCCAGCGCCAGCAGGGCGCGGCTTTTGACGGCAGCCGAGGCTCGGGCCATCTGGGCGGAGGCCACTTTGGCCTGAACGCCCAGGTTGTGGGTGTATTCGACGATATTGAGCGCGTTCATTCCGAGATTCTCGCCGAGTTGCGCCCATTTGCGCACCGAGAGCGGGCATGCCCCGCGCCAACATGCGGCTGGGATGCGTCCTCGCACGGCCACCAGAGGGCAAACCCCGCGTTCCGGCGGCCGGCAGGATGTCGCGGCCACCCTACACTGCTGCCCAGTACGCAGAGGTTTTCCCGCCATGTCCACCAGCCACGACACTCTTCTCGCCGCCCAGCAGCTCGCACAGTTGCGCGCGGGCTTCGCCCAACTGGCACAGCAGCAGTTGCCGGCCGCCGTGCTCGGGCAGCAGGCCAGGGCTTCCTCGGAGTTGCTGCAGGCCCTGCCGCCGCGCTACGGCGAAGTGCTGCTCAATCTGCTGGACCGATTGGAGTCCAGCGCGCTGTTCAGCGAGGAAAGCTGCTCCTTCAGCCAGAAGGACCTGCTGGACAACCTGGAGACCTGGGCCACCAAGGCCCAGGCGCAGCTGGAAAAGACGCGCTAGGAACGGTACGTCAGCCTTTGGCGCCGGCCTGGGCCAGGTCCATGGCCAGGCGGCGCAGGGCCTGCCAGCCGTCGCGGGGCCAGCCCTCGAAGGCCAGGCCCTTGACGATGCCGTCCACCGCGTGGGCCGATTGCAGCAGGCGCGCGGCCTGGACGTCGGTGATGCGCGGCAGCAGGCGCTCGAACAAACGCTCCTTGACGCCCCAGACGCGCTGGGCGCGCAGGGCCATGGGCAGGGGCTGACCTGCGGCCATGGCGTCCTTGACGCGGCAGATGGAGCGGATGTCCTCGGCCAGGGTCCAATGCACCAGCACCTCGGCCGTGCCCTCGGCCTGCAGGCCGTCGAGCATGCGCGAGACGCGCGCCAACTGGCCGGACAGCACGGCCTCGGACAGCTTGAACACGTCGTAGCGCGCCACATTGAGCACTGCCTGCTCCACCTGCGCCTGGCTCAGCTCGCCGGCGGGGTGCAGCAGGGCCAGTTTCTGGATCTCCTGGTGTGCGGCCAGCAGGTTGCCCTCGACGCGGTCGGCAAAGAACTGCAGCGTGCGCTGGCCTTCCTCGCCGGGTGCCACGCGCTGGCCCTGGGCTGCCAGGCGCTGGGCAATCCAGGCCGGCAGCTGGCCGCGCTCTATGGGATCGATCTGCAGCGTCATGCCCTGGGCTTCCAGCGCGCTGAACCAGGCGCCGGTCCTGGTGGCCTTGTCCAGGCGCGGCAGCATGACCAGGGTGAGCGTGCTGTCATTGCCGCGCGCCGCCTCGGCGATCTGCTGCAGCGCGGCGCCGCCGTCCTTGCCGGGCTTGCCCGAGGGAATGCGGATCTCGATGATCTGCCGATCGGCAAACAGCGACAGCGAGCCACCCGCCGCCAGCACGGCGCTCCAGTCGAAATGGGCGCCGGCCACGGTGTAGCTGCTGCGCTCGGTGTAGCCCGCGGCGCGCGCGGCGGCACGGATGGCGTCGGCAGCCTCCTGCTGCTGCAGCGGCTCGTCGCCGTGCAGCACGTAGAGCGAGCGCAATCCCTTGGCCAGATGGCCGCCGAGCTGGTTCAGGGCAAGCTGCATGGGGCTCAGGTCAGGCTCTTGACGGCCGACAGGCGGCGCAGCAACTGCTGGACGATGTCGGTACGCATGTCCTTGTAGAGCATGGCCTCCTCGGCCTCCTTGGACAGCGCATTGGTTTCGTTGTACGTCACGTCGCGCTGCTGCAGGATCTCGGTCTCGGGGATCGGCTCGTCTCCATTGGGCGTGCGCAGCTTGAAGCGCACGCGCAGGCGCAGCTGCAACTCGCGCACCTGGCCCAGCGCGTTCATGCCGACGATGACCCGCTCCTGCCGCTCGCTGATGATCTGGAAGATCGCATCCGCATCGTCGGGCGATGCCGGATCGCGCAGCACGGTCAGCTTGTCGCTGGCACTGGCCAGGTTGCGCGACAGCTCCCGCGCCACCGGAGAGCCCCGGCCCGCCTGGATGTAGAGCGAGCGGAACACGAAGGTCGGCACCCCCCGCAGGCGAAAGCCGCAGGCCCCCAGCAGCGGAGCCAGGGCCAGGGCGGTGAGCAGGGTACGTTTTTGCATATCAGTTCTCCAAGGCGCTTGCGCCACTCACAGCCCTTGCAACGGTCGCGCCCAAAGCGAGGGACACCGAGCAAGGGCCGCCCCGCAGCGAGGGTGTCGTCCCCCCCGCGAAGCGAGAGGGGGAAGGCGCGCAGCGCCTCAGGGGGCATGCCATGGCCTAGACCACGACGTTGACCAGGCGGCCCGGCACCACGATCACCTTCTTGGGCGCCGCGCCATTGGTGAACTTCTGGCATTCCTCGTTGGCCAGGGCAATGCGCTCGATCTCGGCCTTGTCGGCCGTCGAGGACACGAGGATGGCCCCGCGCAGCTTGCCATTGACCTGCAGCACCAGAGAGATCTCGTCCTGCACCAGGGCCAGGGGATCGACCTGGGGCCAGGGCGCGTCCAGCACATCGCCCAGGTGGGCGGCGTAGCCCAGTTCGCTCCACAGCACATGGGCCAGGTGGGGCGTTGCCGGGTAGAGCACGCGCAGCAGGATGCCGAAGCCTTCGATCAGCGCCACCTGGGCGCCCGCGTCGTCGTGGGACTTGAAGTCCTCCAGCGCGTTGATCATCTTCATGGCGCCCGAGACCACGGTGTTGTACTGCATGCGCTGGTAGTCGTACTCCACCTGCTTGAGCACGGTGTGGATCTCCAGGCGCAGGGCCTTGGCGGCCTTGCCGAATGCCACGTCGTCCAGCGACTTGGCGCCGGCCACGCTCTGCACGGCGCCGGCCATGTCCATCTGCGACAGTTTGGCGCCGAAGTTGTAGACGCGGCGCAGGAAGCGGTAGCTGCCTTCGACGGCGGCATCGTTCCACTCCAGCGTCAGCTCGGGCGGCGCGGTGAACATGGTGTACAGGCGCGCGGTGTCGGCGCCGTACTTCTCGATCAGCTCCTGCGGATCGATGCCGTTGTTCTTGGACTTGGACATGGTGCCCACGCCCTCGTAGTCGATGTCCGTGCCCACGGGCAGCAGGCCGTCGGCGCTGTCCACCTCGGCCTTGAGCCTGGCGCCCACGATCTTGCCGGTCTCGTCGAACACATGCTCGACATCCTTGGGCCAGAAGTACTCCTTGGCACCCTTGGCCGTGCGGCGGCTGTAGATGTGGTTGAGCACCATGCCCTGGGTCAGCAGCTTGGTGAAGGGCTCATCGACCTTGACCAGGCCCAGGTCGCGCATGACCTTGGTCCAGAAGCGCGCGTACAGCAGGTGCAGGATGGCGTGCTCGATGCCGCCGATGTACTGGTCCATGCCGCTGCCGCCGGTGGCGGCATGCTGGTCCCGCATCCAGTAGTCCGTGCCCTTGCCCACCATCTGCTCGCTGTTCCTGGCGTCGCAATAGCGCATGAAGTACCAGGACGAGTCCACGAAGGTGTCCATGGTGTCGGTCTCGCGGCGCGCGCTCTTGCCGCAGCAGGGGCAGACCACGCCGGCGTGGAAGGCTTCGCTCTTGACCAGGGGGTTGCCCGAGCCATCGGGCACCAGGTCCTGGGGCAGGACCACGGGCAGGTCCTTGGCAGGCACGGGCTGGGCGCCGCAGTCCTCGCAGTGGATGATGGGAATCGGCGTGCCCCAGTAGCGCTGGCGGCTCACGCCCCAGTCGCGCAGGCGCCAGGTGGTTTTCTTCTCGCCAAGGCCCTTGGTGGCCAGCAGTTCGGCCACCTTGTCCACGGCAGCCCCATGGGGCAGGCCGTCGAGTTCGCCGGATTCGATGCAGACAGCGCGCTGCTTGTCGCCGTACCAGTCGGCCCATGCCTCGGTGCTGAAGGTCTCGCCCTCGACCGCGATGACCTGGCGGATGGCGATGCCGTACTTCTTCGCAAAGGCGAAGTCGCGCTCGTCATGCGCGGGCACGCCCATGACGGCGCCGTCGCCGTAGCTCATGAGCACGTAGTTGCCGACCCAGACCTCGACCTGGGCCCCCGTCAGCGGATGGGTGACGAACAGGCCCGTGGGCAGGCCTTCCTTTTCCTTGAGCGCGAGTTCGGCCTCGGTGGTGCCGCCCTTCTTGCATTCTTCGATGAAGGCCGCGAGCTTGGGCTGCGATGCCGCGGCATGCTGGGCCAGCGGGTGCTCGGGCGCCACGGCGCAGAAGGTCACGCCCATGATGGTGTCGGCGCGCGTGGTGAACACATACAGGCGCCCGTCCTGGATGGGCTGGCCGTCGGTGCCACGGATGTCGTGGGTGAAGGCGAAGCGCACGCCCGCGCTCTTGCCGATCCAGTTTTCCTGCATCAGGCGCACTTTTTCAGGCCAGCCGGTCAGCGTGGCCTTGTCGCCGCCCACCTGGACATGGTCCAGCAGCTCCTGGGCGTAGTCGGTGATCTTCAGGTAGTAGCCGGGGATTTCGCGCTTTTCGACCGGCGCGCCCGTGCGCCAGCCGCGGCCGTCGATGACCTGCTCGTTGGCCAGCACGGTCTGGTCCACCGGGTCCCAGTTCACGATCTGGGTCTTGCGGTAGGCAATGCCCTTTTCCAGCATCTGCAGGAACAGCCACTGGTTCCACTTGTAGTAGTCGGGATCGCAGGTGGCCACTTCGCGGCTCCAGTCGATGGCCAGACCCATCGCCTGCATCTGCTTTTTCATGTAGGCGATGTTGTCGTAGGTCCACTGCGCAGGCGGCACCTTGTTCTTGAGCGCCGCGTTCTCGGCCGGCAGGCCGAAGGCATCCCAGCCCATGGGCATGAGGACGTTGTAGCCCTTCATGCGCAGCTGGCGCGCCAGCATGTCGTTGATGGTGTAGTTGCGCACATGGCCCATGTGCAGCTTGCCGCTGGGGTAGGGCAGCATGGAGCAGGCGTAGAACTTGGGCTTGGCCTGGTCTTCGGTCACGCGGTAGGCGTCGCGGGCGGACCAGTGGTCTTGCGCTGCGCGCTCAACGTCGATGTGGTTGTATTTCTCTTGCATGGTGCTGCGGCCCCAAGGGCCGGACAAGGTGGCCGGACGAGCCGGATGGCCGGAATCAACCGACGATTTTAGGGCCCCGGCCCGCCGGTGCCGCAAGCAGCCCACAAGCCCGCAGGCGGTACTGCGCCATCGGCACCCGGTTGCCCGGCCGCCGCGCGGGGAAAAGCCGCGCTGCGTATGCTTGGCACCCTCTGTGGCAGTGCGCCGCAGACGTTCCGCCATCGCCAGCCCGGACTTGCGCAGGAACGGATACGGACATCCCCGGGCATGCCGCCATCGCGCGGCAGGTTTCTCTGCGCCCTGGAGTTTTCTCTTGCTGAACTGGTCTTTGATTTCCGGCTGGGATCCCGTCATGCAGGCCCTGGCTGCGCTGTGCGCGCTGGTGCTGCTGGCCCGCTCCGCGGGTTTTGTCGTGCAATGGCTGCTGTTGCGCGTGCTGCCACGCATGCGCAGCACGCTGGTGGAGATGGAGTGGGCCCAGGTGCTACTGCACGACAGCGTGCTGCAGCGGCTGGCCAAGGCCGTGCCTTCGCTGGTCATGCAGTCGGGCGTGCAGGCCATACCGCAGCTGCAGCCGCAGTGGGCCACCCTGATCCTGAACCTGGCCATCGCCTGCACCATCTACCACGTGGCCCGCGTGATCAGCGCCCTGCTCAATGCCATGAACGAGGCGCACGACCTCAAGGAAGAGCGCAAGGCCACGCAGGCGCACTCGATCAAGAGCTATGTGCAGCTGGGCAAGCTGCTGGTGTTCCTGATCGCCATCGTGCTCATCGTCGCCACCCTGGTGGACCGCTCGCCGCTGCTGCTGCTGTCCGGCTTGGGCGCGGCCTCGGCCGTGCTGATGCTGATCTTCAAGGACACCATCATGTCCTTCGTGGCCGGCGTGCAGCTGGGCTCCAACGACATGCTGCGCGTGGGCGACTGGATCGAGATGCCCCAGGTCGGCGCCGACGGCTTCGTGATCGACATCGCGCTGCACACGGTCAAGGTGCAGAACTGGGACAAGACCATCACCACCATTCCGACCTGGCGGCTGATGAGCGACAGCTACAAGAACTGGCGCGGCATGTTCGAGTCGGGCGGGCGCCGCATTCGCCGCTCGCTGCACATAGACGCCCACACCATCCGCCTGCTGACGGCAGAGCAGCGGCAGAAATTGTCATTGCTCGAGCCCCTCAAGGACTATTGGAGCAGTGATGGCGGCCTGCGCATGGCCGATGCGCCGGCGGGCAGCGAGATGGCAGCGCAGCATCTGAGCAATCTGGCCGCGTTCAAGGCCTATGCATACGCCTACCTGCTGCGCCATCCGCACATCCACAAGACACCGAACATGTTCCTGCTGGTGCGCACCATGGAGCCTTCTCCCATGGGGGTGCCGCTGGAGCTGTTTTGCTACACCAGCACCACGGTCTGGGTGGAGTACGAGGCCATACAGGGCGCGATCTTCGATCACCTGATCGGCATGCTGCCGCTGTTCGGGCTCAGTCTGTACCAGCGCTCCTCGGACCATGGCCAGCATCTGCGGCTGGCGGGCAACGAGCGCTGGCCCGAAGGACAGGACTTGGTTCGCGGGCGCAGGCCCGGCGGCGCTTGAGCGCCTGATCGCTTCAGCGCCCGGCGCCGGTGGGACCCAGGACGGCTGCGGGTTTTCCATCCTGGTTTCGCGCCGGCTCGGCCACGAAGCCTATGCGCGTCAGCCCTGCCGCGTGGGCCCAGCCCATGAGTTCGGCCACGCGGCCATAGGGCACGGCCTGGTCGGCACGCAGTTGCAGTTCTGCCTGGGGGTTGCGCGCGCCGAGCTGAGCGAGGCGCTCACGCAGCGCATCCGCCGTGGCGGGCTGGCCCTGCATCCAGAGCGCGCCCTTCGCATCGACCTCCAGCAGCAGCGCATCGTCCTCGCCCGCGGCGGCCATGGGCTGGGTGCCCTGGGCCTGGGGCAATTGCACGCGCAGCGAGGCGGCCAGCATGGGTGCCGCGAGGATGAAGATGACGACGAGCACCAGCATCACATCCACCAGCGGGGTGACGTTGATGGCGTGCATGGGCTGGGAGGAGCTTTCCTTGCCGCTCAGTCGTCCAAAGGCCATGTGCGCTCCTGGCGAGCCGCCCCGTCAGGGCGCTTCCATGGGGCCGGCCGGCAGGCCGGCGACGGCCATGCCGTCATCGTGCGGCGCCTGCTCCGCCGGCTGGGTGCCGAACATGGACTGCAGGTCATGGGCAAAGCCTTCCAGCAGGGCCTCCATCTGGGCCGCAGCCCGGCCCAGCAGGTTGTAGGCCAGCACGGCCGGCAGGGCCACGGCCAGTCCGGCCGCCGTCATCACCAGGGCCTCGCCCACCGGGCCGGCCAGTTGTTCGATGCCGATCTGCCCGCTGCCCGCCAGCGTGGCCAGCGCGTGGTGAATGCCCCAGACGGTGCCCAGCAGGCCGACAAAAGGTGCCGTGGCGCCCACCGTGGCCAACAGGGTCTGGCCCCATTGCAGCTGGTGGCTGGCCGATTGCAGCGCCTGGCGAAGCTCCCGCGTCAGGCGGACGGAATGCGCCGCGCGTCCCGCAAGCGCCAGGCCGCTGCCCATGGGTGCCAGCGCCTGTGTCACGGCCTCGGCCATGGGTGCCACCAGTTGCTGGCGATCCCCCTCGCCCATGCGGGCCTGGCCCGAGGCCAGGTCCGGCGCGCTCCAGAAGGCCGCAATGGCCTGGGGAACGCGGCGCCGGCTGGCGGCCATGAACCAGACCTTCCAGACGATGACCACCCAGCTGGCCACCGACAGCGCCAGCAGCAGCAGCGCCGTGCCGCGCGCGACGGCATCGCCTTGCTGCCACCAGAGCCAGAGTGGACCGCTCATGGTCTTACCTTGCCCGTGCTGCGAGCCTCGTCACAGGCCCAATACGGCGTACATGTCGTACTGGCCGCTGGTCTTGCCCGCCAGGAAGCGCGCGGCACGCAGGCTGCCCTGGGCATAGCCGGCACGGCTGCTGGACTTGTGCGAGATCTCGATGCGC
Source organism: Delftia sp. 11MD (assembly GCF_050907895.1). Lineage (NCBI taxonomy): Bacteria > Pseudomonadati > Pseudomonadota > Betaproteobacteria > Burkholderiales > Comamonadaceae > Delftia > Delftia sp. 11MD. Next base: position 6,640,723 of record NZ_CP194333.1, read on the forward strand.
TCGCCCGTGCCCGCAAACAGCACCGTGTGGTCGCCGATGATGTCGCCACCGCGCACGGTGGCAAAGCCGATGGTGTTGTCCTCGCGCGCACCGGTGTGGCCGAAGCGCTCGTAGACGGCGCGGTCGGCCAGCTTCGTGCCCTGGGCTTCGGCGATGACCTCGCCCATCTTGAGGGCGGTGCCCGAAGGCGCATCCACCTTGTGGCGGTGGTGGGCCTCGACGATCTCGATGTCGTAGCCGCTGGACAGGGCCTTGGCCGCCATCTCCAGCAGCTTGAAGGTCACGTTCACGCCCACGCTCATGTTGGGCGACAGCACCACGGCCGTGCGCTGGGCGTACTCGGCGATGCGGGCCTTTTGCTCGTCGCTGAAGCCCGTGGTGCCGATGACCAGCCTGACGCCCAGTTCGGCGCAGATGGCCAGGTGCTCCAACGTGCCCTCGGGGCGCGTGAAGTCGATCAGGCAGTCGGCCTTGGACAGCGCGACGCGCACATCGCTTTCGATGACGATGCCGCTGGCCAGGCCCAGGAAGGCCGAGGGATCGGTGCCCAGCGCAGGGCTGTCGGGACGGTCCAGCGCGGCGGTCAGCGCAAGGTCATCGCTTTGCGCGATGGCCTCGATCAGCATGCGGCCCATGCGGCCGGAGGCGCCGGCCACGGCCACGCGCAGGCGCTGGTTGTTGCTGGAGGAAGTGGCGGTCGTGGCGTTCATGTCGGGAAAGAGATGCAAAGGCTCAATGCGTGGAAAGTGGCTGCCCGGGCGCACGGCAGGCACCGCGGCAGCCGCCATCCACGGAAAAACGCCCGCATGCCTTGCGGCGCGCGGGCGGCGATATCAGCGGGCGCCGGGCTCCAGTGGCGGATAGCTGGCCGCCGCGGGCGGCGGCTCGGCGGCCACGGGCTCTTCGACCGGCTTGGCAGCGGGGAACTTGGACAGCTGCTCCTCGCTGGCTTCCAGCTGAGGAATCTTGCCCAGCTTCTTCTTGGAGCCCAGGCTGGCGACGAATTCGGCCTCGGTGGGCATTTCGTCGCCTTCGGAGCGCGCGAACAGGTCGCCGTTGAAGAAGACGGTCAGCTTGCGCACCTGGGAATCGACGCCGGGACGCTTGATGGTGAACACATATTCCCAGCGGTCGGCGTGGAATACGCTGGTGACCAGCGGCGTGCCGAGGATGTCACGCACCTGCTGGCGGCTCATGCCGGGCTGCAGGGCCTCGACCTGTTCGCGGGAGACGAAGTTGCCTTGGACGACCTCGACCTTGTAGGGAGTGACGACATTGGCGACTCGGTGCGCGGCGCCATCGAGGCTGCTGCAGCCTGCCAGCGCCACCCCGATCAACAGCATCAGGGCCGCACTGGCGCGGCAACGGGCTTGAACATGCATTGGTATCAGCATAGGGATATGATCGTGGATCATTGTAGCGGCTGGTCCCCGGGGCTTGCGATCATGCGACGCCCCTGGCACCAGGGCCATTTTGTTCGCCGTCCCGCACCTGCCGTGGTGGCAGCCCAGCGGGCAGTCTCTGCCAAAGACCCAGACATGAAGAACATCGACGAACTCAAGAGTACCGGCCTGAAGGCCACGCTGCCCCGCCTGAAGATCCTGGAGATCTTCCAGACGGGTGCGCAACGCCACATGACGGCCGAAGACGTGTTCCGCGTGCTGCTGGACGAGCGTTCGGACATCGGCCTGGCCACGGTCTACCGCGTGCTCACGCAGTTCGAGCAGGCAGGCATCCTCATCCGCAGCAATTTCGAGAGCGGCAAGGCCGTCTACGAGCTCAATGAAGGCCAGCACCACGACCACTTTGTCTGCACCAGCTGCGGCAAGGTCGAGGAGTTCTACGATCCCGATATCGAAAAGCGCCAGAACCTGATCGCCAAAGCCAAGGGCTGGGTGATCCAGGACCATTCGATGGCCCTGTACGGACAGTGCGCTGAATGCGCGAGCCGGCCCAGCAAATAAGGCCGGGTCCCTCAGAAAAAGCGGAGTGTGGAGCACTCCGCTTTTTTTTGCCTTTTACTTTTTGCTACCGGCGCTTTACAGGGCGAAGCACATGGGTGGAGGATGCTGGCGTCCAATGGATGCCCCCTACCCACCGAGACACCATGCGCCGCACTTCGCCGTTCGCCATCGCTCTCACTTTCTCCGCCATCGTCCTGGCCACAGGCTGTGCGCCCTTGCAGGCCCCGCCGTCGTCCGCAGCGGCCGCGCTGCAGGGAGTGGCCGAGGCACCGCTCACCGCCGCGCAGCGCCAGCAATGGCTGGACCGCGTCACCTGGGGCGCCACCGACAGCGAGGATGCGCAGCTGCAGCGCCTGGGCCTCAAGGCCTGGCTGGCACGGCAACTGCAGCCGGGGCCTCAGCCGCTGCCTGCGCAGGCGCAGCAGCGCATTGATGGGCTGGGCATCAGCCAGCGCCCCATGGACCAGGTGCTGCTGGAGCTGGACGACCAGCGCAAGGCCGTGCAGGACGCCGCATCGGCCGATGAAAAAGCCGCGCGGCAGCAGGCCTACCAGCGCACGCTGAACCAGCTGGGCAGCGATGCCCAGAAGCGCTTCGTGATCCGCGCGCTGTACTCGCCGGCACAGCTGCAAGAGCAGATGACCTGGTTCTGGATGAACCATTTCAGCGTCAGCCTGCGCAAGGCCGATATCCGCGCCTGGGTGGGCGACTACGAGGAGCAGGCCATACGCCCGAATGCGCTGGGCAGTTTCCGCAGCCTGCTGGAGGCCTCGCTGCGCCACCCGGCCATGCTGCGCTACCTGGACAACGCCAGCAATGCGGCGGGCCGCATCAACGAAAACTACGCGCGCGAGCTGCTGGAGCTGCACACCATGGGCGTGGGCAGCGGCTACACCCAGGCCGACGTGCAGGAGATGGCGCGCATCCTGACAGGCGTGGGCATCAATCTGCAGCCGGCCGGCACGCCGCCGCCGCGCATGCGCGCCGGGCGCCAGGGCGACTACCTGCGCTCGGGATTCTTCGAGTTCAATCCCAACCGGCACGACTACGGAGCCAAGACCTTCCTGGGCCAGCCCCTGCACGCGCGCGGCATGGCCGAGGTCCAGGAGGCGCTGGACCGCATCGTCGCCGCGCCGGCCACGGCGCAGTTCATCGCGCACAAGCTGGCGGTGTTCTTCATTGCCGACGATCCGCCGCCGGCCCTGGTGCAGCGCACGGCACAGGCCTTCACGCGCAGCCGGGGCGACATCGCAGCCACCGTGGCGGCGCTGCTGACCGATCCGGAGGCCGCGCGCTTTGGCCGCAAGTTCCGCGATCCGCTGCACTACGTGCTGGCCGCCACGCGGCTGTCGGTGGACCAGCGCGTGGCGGCCGACGTGGCGCCCGTGCTGGGCTGGATCAACCGGCTGGGCCAGAACCTCTACGCGCATGAGACGCCGGACGGCTATCCGCAGATGCAGTCCGACTGGGCCAGTTCGGGCCAGATGGCGGCACGCTTCGAGGTGGCGCGCCAGATCGCCACGCGCAGCGCCGTGCTGTTTCGCGCCGACCCCAAGGAGGCGCTGGAGAAGCCGCCCTACCCCATGCTGTCGGAACGGGCCAGCGTGCGCCAGCGCCTGCCCCAGTGGAGCCAAGCCACGCAGGCGGCACTGGCCCAGGCCCGCAATCCGGCGGACTGGAATACCTACTTCCTGTCCGCACCCGAGATGATGTTCCGCTGAACCCCGGAGACTTTCCATGCAGCGACGCCACTTCCTGACCATGGCATCGGCCCTGCCCTTTGCCGCCCACCTGGGCCGGCTGCAGGCGGCCGCCCTCCAGCCAGCCACGCCGCGCCTGCTGCTGGTGTTTCTGCGCGGTGCCTATGACTGCAACAGTCTGCTGGTGCCCACGCACAGCGACTTCTACTACGAGGCCCGTCCCAGCATTGCCATCCCCCGTCCCGGCGAGGCCGGCGGCGCGCTGGCGCTGGATGGCCGCTGGGGCCTGCACCCGATGCTGGAGGACAGCATCCATCCGCTGTTCCAGGCCGGCCAGGCCTGCTTCGTGCCCTTTGCAGGCACGCACGACCTGTCGCGCAGCCATTTCGAGACACAGGACTCCATCGAACTGGGCCAGGGCCTGGACGGGCGCCGCAGCTACCAGTCGGGCTTTCTGAACCGGCTGGCCCAGGTGCTGGGGCAGGACGGGCGGGGCCCGGTGTCGCCCATGTCGTTCACGCCCCAGTTGCCACTGCTGCTGCGTGGCAGCCTGCCGTCCGCCAACATGGCCCTGGCGTCCGTGGGCAAGGGCGGGCTGGACGATAGACGCAGCCAGGCCATTGCCGCCATGTACGCAGGCACTGCCCTGGCCACGGCCGTGCAGGAGGGCTTTGCCGTGCGCGATGCAGTGCAGCGCAGCGTGCAGGAAGAGATGGACCAGGCCGGGCGCGACGCCATCAGCGCGCGGGGCTTTGCGCTGGTGGCGCAGCGCATGGCGGCCCTGATGCGCGATCGCTTCGACCTGGGCTTTGTGGATGTGGGCGGCTGGGACACGCATGTGGCCCAGGGCGGCGCCACAGGCGCGCTGGCCGGACGGCTGGACGAGCTGGGCCGGGGCCTGGCCGGTTTTGCCCAGGAGATAGGTCCCGAGGCCTGGCGCCATACGGTGGTGGTGGTGATCAGCGAATTCGGCCGCACCTTCCGCGAGAACGGCAACAAGGGCACGGACCACGGCCACGGCACGACCTACTGGCTGCTGGGCGGCGGGCTTTCCGCGCGCGCGGGCGGTCGCATCGTGGGAGAGCAGGTCGAGGTCAACCAGAAAAACCTGTTCCAGAACCGCGACCATCCCGTGCTCAACGAGTACCGCGCCGTGCTGGGCGGCCTGTTCCAGCGCATGTATGGACTGAGCCCGGCCCAGCTGCAGCGTGTCTTCGAAGGCGCGACGCCCCGCGACCTGCAACTCGTCTGACTACGGCAGCGCCTGCGGCGGCACTGGCACGCAGGACAGCTTGTCGGGATTGCGCAGCGTGTAGATGCGGCGGATCAGGCCGTCTTCGACCAGCAGCGTCTGCACGGATTCCAGCTCGCCGTCGATGCAGCGCAGCAGGCCCGGCAGGCCGTTGATGCGAGCCAGGTGCAGGGTCTGGCGCTGGCCGTTGCGCCGCATGCGGCGCGTGGTGGCGAAGTACAGCAGGGCCAGGCGCCGGCCGGTCTCCAGCACGCGGCCGAACGAGGGCACCTTGCCGCCGCCGTCGCTGATGAGTTCGGCATCGGGCGCGAACAGCGCCTGGATCTGCGCAAAGTCCCCACCCTGCACGGCCTGCGCAAAGCGCTGCAGCAGCGCGGCATGGGCCTCGGGCGGCGCCGCAAAGCGCGGGCGGCCGGCCTGAACATGGGTGCGGGCGCGGTGCACGAGCTGGCGGCAGGCGGCCTCGCTGCGGCCCAGGGCCTGGGCCACCTCGGCATAGTCGGCATCGAAGACCTCGCGCAGCAAAAAGGCGGCGCGCTCGTCGGGCGTGAGCTGCTCGAGCACGAACATCAGCGCCGTGGACACGTCGTGGGCACGCTCCAGCAGGTCTTCGGCCGAGGGTGCGGACTCCTCGGCCCAGGGCTGGACCAGGGGCTCGGGCAGCCAGAAGCCCTGGTAGTGCTCGCGCTCGGCGCGCAGGCGGCGCAGCCGGTCTATGGCCAGGCGCGTGGTCACGGAGACCAGCCAGGCCTCGGGCTGCTCTATGCCGGCGCGCTTGGCGCCATGCCAGCGCAGCCAGGCCTCCTGGACCAGGTCTTCGGCATCGGCGCGCTGGCCGAGCATGCGGTAGGCCAGGCCGAACAGGCGCGGGCGGTGGCGCTCGAACAGGGCCAGGGGATAGTCGGTGGCGGAGGAGGTCTGCATGCCATCAAGACGCGGGAGCGTGGCGTTGTGTGACAGACAGGGCCGGCATGGTGCTCGGTGCCTTGGTGACTCAGTGGGGCTGCGGAGCCTGCAGCACGCTGGGATCGGTGTGGATCAGCTCCAGCGGGTAGCGGCGGCCGGCCAGGTAGTCCTCTATGCTTTGCATCACCAGCGGACTGCGGTGCTGGGCGGTGCAGGCCTTGAGTTCGTCCAGCGTCATCCAGACCGTGCGGATGATGCCGTCGTCCAGCGGCTGGCCGGCCCGGAAGTCACCCAGCTCGCCCGTGAAGGCAAAGCGCAGATAGGTGATGTCGGAGCCGGTGCGCGTGCGCACGAAGCGGTTCAGGTAGACGCCGACCAGGGCCGTGGGCACGAAGTCGTGCGCCGTCTCCTCATCGACCTCGCGCACACAGGCGGTGATGGGCGACTCGGCAGGGTCGAGATGGCCGGCGGGGGTGTTGTAGCGCACGCCATCGGCCGTGTCTTCTTCCACCAGCAGAAAACGGCCATCGCGCTCAATGATGGCCGCCACAGTGACATTGGGTTTCCAGCGATCGGGCATGGCGCGCATTATGACCAGAGGCGGCCGGCCCGTCCCCGGCCAAAAACCCCATCACCGCTCCTTGCAGACCACCACGCGACACGGCGCCCTGTAGCGCCCCATAGCACCGCCCTACAGCGGCCGGGCCATGTACAGCGCACCGTCGCCGTAGCTCACCAGGTGCTGCTGCTGCAGCGGATCGGTCAACGCCTGCACGGCATAGCCATGGCGCTCCCAGTAGCCGCGCGAGCCCTGCACCGACACCAGGGCCGTGTGGCGCAGGCCCTCGGCGCGCGCCCGCTCCCACAGCGGAGCCAGCAGCGCACGGGCCAGGCCCTGGCCTGCGGCCTCGGGGTGCACGGCCATGTCGTGCAGGTACAGGGTGTCGGCCTGCTCGACGGCCTCGAAGTCACCGTGCAGCGGCGTGATCTTGGCCATGAGGCTGCGGTAGGCCGCGAGATAGGCGCGCACACGGCCGCCCTGCTCCAGTGCCAGCGAGCAATGGGCCGTGCCGGCCAGGCGCCGCGCAAAGACCTCGCCGCTCTCGGCATAGTCCTCGCCATAGCAGGCCCGCTGGATGTCCAGCAGACCGGGCAGGTCGGCGGCGGTCAGTGCGCGGACATGGAAGCGGTCAGCGGCAGGCAAGGAAGAGGAGGGAGAAGGCGAACAAGACATGGGCAGGACAGGCAGGTGCCGGAGACAGGCCGCCCAGGGTAAGCGATTGCCCAAGCCCCGGCGCACCCTGCCGGAATCGGTTCCCCGTCAATCCTTCCAGCGCTCGCGTATGTCTTCCAGCTGCGGGCGCAGGCCGATGAACAGCGGCACCAGGCGCGGGTCGAAGTGGGCGCCGGCCTGCTGCTCTATGTGATCCATGGCGTCGTCCACCGTCCACGCGTGTTTGTAGGGGCGTTCCGTGGTGAGGGCATCGAACACGTCGGCCACGGCCACGATGCGCGAGGCCAGCGGGATGTCCTCGCCCGCCAGGCCCTGCGGATAGCCCGTGCCGTCCCATTTCTCGTGGTGGGTCAGCGCGATGCTGTAGGCCATCTGCAGCACCTGGGAATCGTGCTCGCCGATGATCTCGGCGCCGATCTGCGGATGGCGGCGCATGACGGTCCATTCCTCGGCCGTCAGCGGGCCGTTCTTGAGCAGGATGGCGTCGGGGATGCCGATCTTGCCCACATCGTGCATGGGCGCGGCGTTGAGCAGGTCGTCCGCCCACTCGTCGGTGCAGCCGGCCGCCAGCGCCAACGTCTTTGCGTAGTGGCTCATGCGGATCACGTGCATGCCGGTTTCGTTGTCGCGGTACTCGGCCGCGCGGCCCAGGCGCTGCACGATCTGCAGCCGCGTGCTGCGCAGCTCGTCGAGCTTGACCAGCGACAGGTGGTTGCGCACCCGCGCCCGCACCACGGGCGCGCGCACGGGCTTGACGATGTAGTCCACCGCGCCCGAGGCAAAGCCCAGGGCCTCGTCCTGTCCGTCAGACAGGGCGGTGATGAAGATCACCGGGATGCGGGCCGTGTCGGCCTGCGCCTTGAGCTGGCGGCACACGGCGTAGCCGTCCAGCTCGGGCATCATGATGTCCAGCAGGATCAGGTCCGGCTGGTGCTGGGCCAGCTGCAGAGCCTTGCGCCCGTCCGTGGCGAACGAGAGCCGGTAATCCTCGCCCAGGATCTGGCGCAGCACATGCAGGTTGGTCGGGTCGTCATCGACCAGCAGCAGGCGCGGGCGCTTGTCCGTTGCCAATAGATTGGGCGCATTCATGCTCTGTCTCCATCGTTCGAGGGCAGTTGCTGCTGCAACTGCTGGGCGCATTCCTGCGCGCGCTCGAAGTCGAAATTATCCAGTGCCTGCTGCAGCGGCTGAAGCTGTTCGGCCGTCAGCATGCGCACGAGGGCCTGCATGGCCTGCCCGTCCAGCTCCCCGCTGTGCAAGGCGGCCACGATGCGCTCCAGCCAGGGCCGGGCATCGGCAGGCAGGGCGGGTGCGCCCGCCTGGGGCGCCGCATCGCCCTCGGCCTGCGCCCACGCATGGCCCTGCGCCTGGCCCGGCGCCTCGCCCGATGCCGCCCCCTGTGCCTCGGCCATCGGCATGGCGGCCGGGTGGCGCTGGCGCAGCTCGCGCGCGACGGCATCCAGCGCCTGGTGCAGCTGGTCGATGAGGGCAAGCAGCTGCGGCTGCCCGGCGCCCTCCTGCGCCAGGCCTTCCAGGCGCGATGCCAGCCGGTACACGGCCTGCAGGCCCAGGTTGCCGGCCGCGCCGCGCACGCGGTGCGCCAGGCCGATCAAGGCCTCGGGTCCGGGGCGCTGCAGGGCACGGCGCAGGCGGTCGGCCAGGTCCAGCTGTTCGTTGAGGAAACGCCGAATGGCGGCCACCAGCGGATCGACCCGGCCCCACAGCGCAATGCCCGAGGCCCAGTCCACCGTGACATCAGGCAGCCCCGGCTGGGCGCTGGCGGGCGCGGGCGGCCTGGCCTCCTTGAGCGCCACCTGCAGCGACAGCAGGCGTGCGATCTCGGCCTGCAGCCGCGCCATGTCCAGCGGCTTGGAGGCAAAGCCGTCCATGCCGGCGGCGGTGGCGTCGCTGCGGTCCTTCTCCAGCACGCTGGCCGACAGCGCGACGATGGGCACGGGCCGGCGCTGCAGCTGCCGCTCCCAGACACGGATGGCGCGCGCCGCCGCCAGGCCGTCCATGCCCGGCATCTGCAGGTCCATCAGCACCACGTCGAAAGGCGGCTCCTGCGCCTGCACGCAGCGCAGCGCCTCGGCACCGTCGTGGGCCAGCACCATCTGGTGGTTCTGGCTGGAGAAGTTGATCTGCAGCAGCTCCAGGTTCTCGGGCACATCGTCCACGGCCAGGATGTGCAGCGGCGGCAGGCCGCGGCTGGCCGCCCCTCGCTCGGACAGCGGGCTCTCGCCGACCGGCAGGGGCAGGCGCACCTCGAACACCGTGCCCACGCCCACCGTGCTGTGCAGCTGGATGCTGCCGCCCATGAGTTCGGCCAGCTGGCGCGAGATGGTCGTGCCCAGGCCCGTGCCGCCGAAACGCCGCGTGGTCGAGGCGTCGGCCTGGGCAAAGGGGTCGAAGATGCGGTGGATCTTCTCGGCCGCGATGCCTATGCCCGTGTCATGCACATCGAGCTGGAGCACGCCCTGCTCGTAGCGCACGCGCAGCAGCACATGGCCGCGTTCGGTGAACTTCACGGCATTGCCCAGCAGGTTCACCAGGATCTGCTGCACACGCATGCCGTCGCCGCGCAGCGCGGCCGGCGTGTGCGGGTCGTAGTCCAGGCGCAGGTCCAGGCCCTTGCGATCGGCCGTGATGCGCAGCGATGCCAGGATCTGCTGGCACAGCTCGCGCACCGAGAAGTCCTCTATCTCCAGCTCCACCGCCCCCTTGTCGAGCTTGGCCGTGTCCAGGATGTCGTTGAGCAGGCGCAGCATGGAGCGCGCCGCGTAGTGCACCGTGTCCAGGTAGCGCGCCTGCGTGGGCTGCAGCGCCGTTTCGCGCAACGCCTCGGTGAAGCCGATGATGGCGTTCATGGGCGTGCGGATCTCGTGGCTCATGTTGGCCAGGAAGGTGCTGCGCGCGGCGGCCGCGGCTTCGGCATGCTCCTTGGCCAGCACCAGCTCCTGGGCCAGCTTGCGCTGGGCGCTGATGTCGGTGAGCAGCTTGACGATTTTGTAGGGCCGGCCGTCGGCACCGCGTATGGGGTTGTAGGTGGCCTGCACCCAGATGCGCCGCCCCTCGTGCCCGCAGCGCAGGAACTCGCCGGCCTGGAACTCGCCCTCGGCCAGGCGGCGCCAGAACTGCACATGCTCGGGCGAATGCGCATAGCCGGGCTCGCAGAACATGCCGTGGTGGCGGCCCGCGACCTCGTCGAGCCGGTAGCCGAACAGGTCCAGGAAATTGCGGTTGGCGCGCAGCACATGGCCGCGCAGGTCGTACTCGATGGTGGCCAGCGACAGGTCGATGGCGCGCACCGTGCCCTCGAACTCGGCATTGCGCGCGCGCGCCGCCGTCTGATCCATGATCACGCCGTCGATCCAGGTCAGTTCGTCCTGTTCGTTGAAGACGCCGCGCCCGGTCTCGGACACCCAGCGCGTGCTGCCGTCGCGGTGCAGCAGGCGGTAGTCGGCGTTGTAGGTCTGGCGCCGCGCCAGAGAATGCGCCACCGCAGCCTCCAGCCGGTCGCGGTCCTCGGCGTGGATGAGCCGGTCCCAGCCCGTGAGGCCATCGGTGAAATCCTGCTCGGTCCAGCCCGTCAACTCCTCGATGGAGCGGCTGAGCAGCAGCGGCGTCCATTTGCCGTCGTACAGGCAGCGGAACGTGGTGCCGGGCACGTTGTTGATCAGGGTGCGGTACTGCTCCTCGCTGCGGCGCAGCGACTGCAGCATCTGGCGGCGCTCGCGGATATCGGTCACAAAGCCCACGTACAGCGGATCGCCGGCAATCGCCACCCGCCCCACTGCCAGGCGCACGGCGATCTGCGTGCCGTCCTTGTGCATGGCGTTGATATCGCGGCTGGAGCCCAGCAGGCCCGCAAAGCCCGTGGCCAGATGCTTTTGCAGCGAGCCGCCATCGCCATCGCAGCCCGACGCGGGCATGAGCAGGCTGGCGCTGCGGCCCACCACCTCCTGCGCCGTCCAGCCCAGCAGCCGCTCGGCCGCGCCGTTGAACGAAACGATGCTGCCGCGCCCGTTGATCATCACGATGCCGTCCACTGCCGTCTCCACCACGGCGCGCAGGCGCGATTCGCTGCGCTGCACCTGGCGGTAGATCTGGCGGTAGCGCAGCGTCATGTTGACCGCGAACACCAGACCGAAGATCAGCACCACCATGCCGACGATGGAGAACACCAGCAGCGCATGCGTGGGCGACTCCATCTGCGCCAGCACATCGATCTCGGGCTTGAGGCGCAGTGCATACAGGCCCGCATAGTGCATGCAGGAAATGGCCAGGCCCATGACGATGCCGGCCACCAGCGTGGGCCACAGCCGGCCCGTGTTGCCCAGCCTGAAGCGCACCCACAGCGACAGCATGGCCATGCCTGCCGCCACGATCACCGACAGCAGCACGCCCCAGGGGTCGTAGAGCATCGAGGTCCAGGTCTGGGCCGCCGCCATGCCGATGTAGTGCATGGAGCCAATGCCCAGCCCCATGAGCACGCCGCCGCCCACCAGCGCCTGCGTGGACAGCTGCGGCCGCACCATCAGCGTCAGCGCCAGCCAGGACGCCAGCATGCTGGGCAGCATGGACAGCGTGGTGATCCAGGGGTCGTAGTCGCCAAAGGTGCAGGGCACGAAGGCCAGCATGCCGATGAAGTGCATGGCCCAGATGCCCGCGCCCAGGCAGAAGGCGCCCGTGAGCACGCCCACGCGGCGTATGCGCGGCGACGCGGCATCGCGCGCCAGCCCGGCAATCTGCATGGCCATCACCGACGTGGCCACGGCCACCAGCACCGACAGCGTCACCAGGCCCGGATGCAGCCACTGGAACCATTGCGGATGCGGCGCCCAGCCGAGCACGAAAATCTGGTCCCAGCTCATGGCGCGCCCCCGGCATGGCACAAGGCCGCAGCACGCAACCGCCGGCCATCGATAGTATTTATAACTTTGATGATCATTTTCGATTGGCCATAACTATTTCGCGCACCTAGCATGGAGTCTCATCCCGAGGAGAGCCCCATGAGCCGCATCCGCCAGACCCTTCACCACCACCGCCGCACGCTGTTGAAGACTGCCAGCTACTACGTCATCCATGTCACCGTGGCAGCGGCCGTGGCCTATGCCGTGACCCGCAATCTCTGGGCCGCGCTGACGCTCAGCCTGCTGGAGCCCACGGTGCAGGCCGTGGCCTTCTTCTTCCATGAAAAGCTGTGGGAGCGCGGCCTGCGCCGCCGTGCCGACGCGGGCGCCGGCATGGCGCCGCCCGCAACAGCCACTGCGGCTGCGGCCTGAACCCGCCAGGAGCACGAACATGCCCACGCCCCTGCGGTCCTTCAGCGCGGACGCCTCATTCGGCAATTGGCTGACCGAAACCCTGGCAAGGATGGTCGATGGCGGCACGGGCTGAAACCCGGCCCTGCCGTGGCGGCAAGAGAGGTGGACATGGCGGCGCATGGTGGCAAGAACCCGGGAAATGCGAAATCGTTGGTATCAAGGCGCTGCCCGTGCGGCCCATGGCCGGCACGGAATCCATACATGCCTTTCGACCGCATCGGGGCGGACTGAAGCCCCGGCGCCGGTCACAATGCCAAACATTGTCAAGCGCATACGCTGGAAAATATGTGCACAAGCTGTGTGAAAAGCTGTGTATAGCCTCTTCGCAAACCTGTGATTTTCCTCTTGCCAAGGCTGTGGCAAAGCCGTTCATTCACGGTGCACGCCCAGCAGCGCGTCGATGAACACACGGGCTGCACGCCCAGGCACCACGGCACTGCGCCAGACCGCGAAGAAATCACAGAGATAGAAGAACCGGTGGGGGGCCACGGCCTGCAGCAGACCCTGGCCCTCCATGGCCTGTGCATAGTGGTCGGGCAGAAATCCCAGGTAGCGGCCCGAGCGCACCAGCATGGCAATGGCCTCCTGGTCAAAACCCGTGGCCTGGCGCTGCAGGCCGGCCTGGTGGCTGAGCGCCATATTGGGTGACTGGTAGCCCAGGCCTGCAAAGGCATGTGCGCCCAGGCTGTCCCAGTCCAGCCCGCCATGGTCGGCGCCATGCAGCGGATGGCCGGGAGCGCAGTACAGCTGCATGCGCTCGCCGAACAACCGGGCACTGTCCAGCGCGCCCGAACTGGGTGCAGAGGGCAGCACGCCCACCTGCCAGCGCCCCTCCATCAGTCCGCGCTCGATGGCCTGTATCGAGGCCACGTGCAGCCGCAGGTGCAGTTGCGGCGCCTGATCGTGCAGCAGGCCTATCGCCTCGGGAATGCGTGACTGCGGATTGCCCACGGTCTTGTCGAACAGCGCCACGTCCAGCGTACCGGCCAGCCGGCCATGGATGTCGTCCACCTGGCCCAGAAACCCCTCCACGCCGCCCAGCAGCTGCAGCGTGGCCTCGTAGATGCGGTGGCCTTCGGGCGTGAGCGCGAAGCCGGCGCGCCCGCGCCGGCACAGCGTCAGGCCCAGGCGCTCTTCCAGGTCCTTCATGTGGCGGCTCAGCGTGGAGCTGCCGATGTTCAGTTCCAGCTCGGCAGCCGACATGCCGCCGCACTCGACCACGGCCTTGAACACGCGCAGCAGGCGCAGATCCATGTCGCCCAGCTGGCCCAGCGCCGCGCGCGCACGGCCATCGCGTGCCCGGCGGCTCGCAGGGGTCTCCAGAGAAAATTCCGCCATCGCCATTCGCCTCCCGGTGTGCTTGCCGGACATGGCCACCGCTACAGGGGAGCCACTATAGGGGAGCCACGGGGCGGCAGTGGCGACGGATTCCCCCAATGCGCGCACGCCATGCCGCGACCGGCAGGCGCTTGGTCACTTGCAGAAATATGCAAGTAAACCTCGATATCGTGCTCTTCGCGAAATCAAACAGCGCGCTCACAATGGGCCGATCCACATTTCTTCCCTAGGCTCGAGGAGATCGCCATGACCCTGGTTCCCACCGAACAAAGCGCCGCCCCCGCCACGCGCACCGATGCCGCCTGGCTCGAGGCCCACTGGATGCCCTTCACCGGCAACCGCGAGTTCAAGGCGCGCCCGCGCATGATCACCAGCGCCCAGGGCGCGTACTACACCGATGCCGACGGCCGCAAGATCTTCGACGGCCTGTCGGGCCTGTGGTGCTCGGGCCTGGGCCATGGCCGCCGCGAGATCGCCGAAGCCATCGGCCGCGCGGCCCAGCAGCTGGACTATGCGCCGGCCTTCCAGTTCGGCCACCCGGCCTCGTTCGCGCTGGCCAACAAGATCAAGGAGCTGACGCCCGCAGGCCTGGACCATGTGTTCTTCACGGGCTCGGGCTCGGAAGCCGCCGACACGGCGCTGAAGATGGCACGCGCCTACTGGCGCGCCAAGGGCCAGGGCGGCAAGACCCGGCTGATCGGGCGCGAGAAGGGCTACCACGGCGTGAACTTCGGCGGCATCTCCGTCGGCGGCATGGTGGGCAACCGCAAGACCTTCGGCCAGGGCGTGGAGGCCGACCACCTGCCGCACACGCAGCCGGCGCTGGGGTCCTTCCACAAAGGCATGCCTGCCACCGATGGCCGCGCGCTGGCCGACCGGCTGCTGGACCTGATCGCCCTGCATGACGCCAGCAACATCGCGGCCGTCATCGTCGAGCCCTTCTCGGGCTCGGCCGGCGTGGTGATTCCGCCGGCCGGCTACCTGCAGCGCCTGCGCGAGATCTGCACGCAGAACAACATCCTGCTGATCTTCGACGAGGTCATCACGGGCTTCGGCCGCTGCGGCGCCATGACGGGAGCGGAGGCCTTCGGCGTCACGCCCGACATCATGAACATCGCCAAGCAGGTGACCAATGGCGCCCAGCCCCTGGGCGCCGTGGTGGCCAGCAAGGAGATCTACGACACCTTCATGGCAGCGGGCGGCCCCGAGTACATGCTGGAGTTCCCGCACGGCTATACCTACTCGGCCCACCCCATTGCCTGCGCGGCGGGCGTGGCCGCGCTGGACCTGCTGCAGCGCGAGGACGGCCCGGGCCGCGTGCGCGCGCTGGCCCCGTTCTTCGAGCAGGCCGTGCACAGCCTCAAGGGAGCAAAGCATGTGGCCGACATCCGCAACTTCGGCCTGGCTGCGGGCTTCACCATCGAGTCGCTGCCCGGCGAGCCGGCACGCCGTCCCTACGAGATCGCCATGAAGTGCTGGGACAAGGGCTTTTACGTGCGCTACGGCGGCGACACCATCCAGATCGCGCCGCCCTTCATCAGCGAGAAGGCCGAGATCGAGCGGCTGGTCAGCGCCCTGGGCGATGCCCTGACCGAAACGAACTGAGCATCTCCGGCACATGAGAAAAGCCCCTGGGCCGTGAGGCCGCAGGGGCTTTTTGCATGGCAACGGCAAGGCTGCGAAATCAGTCCAGCGTGATGCCCGCGTTCTTGATCACATCGCGCCACTTGTCCACTTCCACGCGCAGGAACTGGGCCGAGGCATCGGGCTTGAGGCCCGAGGGCAGCACGCCCATGGCGTCCAGCTTTTCCTTGACCTCGGGCGCGGGCAGGGCCTTGGCGATCTCGGCGTAGAGCCGGTCCACGATGGGCTTGGGCGTGCCTGCGGGCACGGCCGCGAGGAACCAGGCATCGGCCGTGAAGTCCTTGAGGCCGGCCTCCGACATGGTGGGCACGTCGGGCATGGACTGCAGGCGTTCGTTGTGGGCCACGGCCAGCGCGCGCACCTTGCCGGCCTTGAGCTGCGCGGCAATGGTCACGGCCGTGAGAAAGCCGAAGTCGGTCTCGCCGGCGGCCAGCGACACCACCGAAGGCGCGCTGCCCTTGTAGGGCACGTGGCCGATCTTGACCTTGGCCTGCATGGCATACAGCTCGGCGCCCAGATGGTTGGGTCCGCCCGTGCCCGACGAGGGGTAGTTGAGCTTGCCGGGCTGGGCCTGGGCCGCCGCCGTCAGCTCCTTGAGCGAGTGGAACGGGCTTTGCGCTCCCACGGTGAGCACCAGCGGGCTGCGCGCCACCAGGCTGATGGGCGCGAAGTCGCGCAGCGGGTCATAGGGCAGCTTGGTATACAGGCCCTTGGCCATGGCCATGCAGCCCACGTCGCCCAGCACCACGGTGTAGCCGTCGGCCGGCGCCTTGGCCACCAGGTCGCAGCCGATGGTGCCGTTGGCACCGGGCTTGTTGTCCACCACCACCGTGGTGTGCATGCTCTCGCCCAGCTTTTGCGCCAGCAGGCGGCCCAGGATGTCGGTGGAGCCACCGGGTGCGAAGGGCACGACCAGGCGAATGGTCTTGGACGGATAGCTGCCTGCGCCCTGGGCATGGGCGAGGGGCGCCGCCAGCGTGGCCGCCAGCGCCAGGCCGCCGGCCAGGGCGTGCCACAGGGCTGCGCGGCGCACCGGGGTGCGGGAGGATGCGAAAGGGGTTTGTCTCATGCTGTTGTCTCGTGAGGGGAATGCGTGAAGGCCAAGCGCGCGGCAGCATACCAGCAGCGGGCAGCGCGAAACGCGTGGCGTGGGGCGCCGATGACCGGTGCGGGACAGCTCAGGAGGCCGCGCGCTTGCGTGCGGCAGCGGGACGCGCGGACGTGGCCTTCGCAGGCGACTTTGCCGGAGTCTTCGCAGCCGTCTTTGCGGAGGCCTTTGGGATGGTTTTTGCGGGGGCCTTCGCGGTGGTCCTTGTGCTCGCCCTTGCCGTTGTTTTTGACGCAGTCCCTGGCGCTGTCGCTGCGGCCTTTTCCACCGGCTGCACGGCGCGTCGCGGACGCGGGCTGCGCAGGCTGTCGGCATCGAGGATGAGCCGGCCCTGGATGCGGCCCTTCATGCGCTTGACGCTGCTGGCCGCATCGCGCATGTGCTCCTGCATCAATGCGCGCACCTTCGCAGCATCGCGCTCGCGCGCGGCCTGCACGATGCTGCGGTGGAACTGCGCATTGGCCTCGCCGAAGCGCCGGTGCTCGGCCTGCGGAGTACGGTTGGCGAAGACGATGAGCTGGCGGATCATCTCGTTGATCAGCTCGCAGGTGAAGCGCAGGAACGGGTTGGGGTTGGCGGCCGCCAGGATGTCGTGGAAGTTCACGTCCTCGCGCCGCTGGCTCACCAGGTCGTCGCTGCTTTGCGTGGGATCGCAGCAGGCGATGCTGTGCTCCAGGGCCTCGAAATCGGCCTCGGTCAGATGGGGCACGGCGCCTGCCGCCAGCTCGGGCTCCAGCATCTGGCGCACCGTGTAGATGTCGTCGATGGTCACCTCCTGGAAGAACAGGTAGTTCTGCATGAACTGCAGCGTGCGGTCCAGCGGCACCTCCACGACCATGCCCCCGCCCGAAGGGCCCGTGGAGATGGTGATCAGCCCCTGCACTTCCAGCGACTTGAGGGCCTCGCGGATCGTTCCCTTGCTGACCTGGAACTGGGCCTGCAGCTCGCTTTCGCGCGGCAGGCGGTCGCCGGGGCTGAGGTTCTTTTCGGTGATCAGGCGCTTGATCTCCTGGGCCACCAGATCCGGGCGCTTGAGCTGCCGGATCGCCAGGGGGGCCGACTTGGGTGTAGCCATTGTTGTGTTCTCCGGAAGGGCACCGGATCGTGTCCGCGCCCAGTCTGCATACGGGTTTGGTGCAGTATGCACCGCCATGGCGCGTGGGCGTTTGCGCCTAGGGTTAGCACGCGCCCTATTCCTTGTATTTATCACTATAAATATGAATCAAGGAGCCTGCACGCACCCGTTTCGACTGGCATGCAACTTGCTCTGAAAAGCGTACCCGGGCCGCAGCGCCTTCAGTCCCCATCACGGAGATCCCATGCAACGTCGTCACCTCCTGCAACTCTCGGCACTGGGCGCATTGCCCGCATCGCTGGGCCTGGGCCGCAGCGTCTGGGCGCAGTCCAAGGACAGCATCCAGTTCGCCTGCCCCGTGCCCATGTCGGGCGCCTTCGCGGCCAACGGCAAGTACGCGGACCTGGGCATGAAGCTGGCCATAGAGCAATACGGCAAGGCGCTGGGCCGCCCGCTGGCCTATACCGTGCTGGACACCGAGGGCAAGCCCGCCACGGCCGTGCGCAAGCTGCAGGAGTCTTCGCAGCAGCAGGGCACGCGCTTTTTCGCAGGCGGCATCCTGTCGTCGGAGGCGCTGGCCATGGGCAAGGAGGCCGAGAAGGCCGGCGGCATCTTCATCACCACCGCAGGCGCAGACGAGATCACGGGCAAGGACTGCAACAGCGCCACCTTCCGCTGGTCGGCACCCACCTTCGGCGCCATCGAGCAGACCGTGCGCCCGCTGATCGAATCCCTGCCCAAGGCCAAGCGCTGGTACACCATCACGCCGCAGTACGTGTTCGGCGACGGCCTGCTGACGGCGGCCAAGAACATCTTCAAGGAAAAGGGCATCGAGCATGTGGGCAACAGCTACCACTCGCTGACCGAAAAGGAGTTCAGCGGCTACCTGACCAATGCCGTGGCCGCCAAGCCCGACGTGCTGCTGCTGCTGAACTTCGGCGCCCAGTCCTCGGACACGCTGCGCCAGGCCATCAGCTTCGGCATGAACAAGAACATGACCATCCTGATCGCCTGGGCCTCGGGGCTGGAGCAGTTCGAGTCGCTGGGCGCCGACCTGTGCGACGGCGTGTACTTCGGCGCCCAGTACTGGCACACGGTGGACACGCCGCTCAACCGTGATCTGGTGCAGCGCTGCAACGACAAGTTCAAGGCCAATCCCAACTACAGCCTGGCCGGCCACTACATCTGCACCAAGCTGATGATCGATGCCATCGTCAAGGCCGGCACGGTCGACCCCAAGGCCGTGGTCGCCGCGCTGGAAGGCATGAAGTACCAGGGCCTGACGGGCGAGGAAGAGGTGCGCAAGGCAGACCACCAGGTGCTCAAGAACTACTACCTGCTCAAGGGCAAGGCCAAGTCCAAGATGAAGAACAAGGACGACTACGTGGATGTGGTCAGCTCCGGCAAGTCCTTCCTGCCCGTAGACCAGACCGGCTGCAAGCTGGTTTAGAGCTCCCCCTGAGGCGCTGCGCGCCTTCCCCCTCTCTCGCTTCGCGGGAGGGGGACGACACCCTCGGTGCGGGGCGGCCCTTCCTCGGTGTCCCTCACTTAGGCTGCGCCAGTTTCATAGGCACAGCACCATGACCGGCGTGCTTCAGAGCCACCGGGCACTTCGCCTCCTTCGTCCATCGTTTCGGACCCTGTATGAGCATCTATCTGCTTCAGACCATCAACGGGATCGGCATAGGCATGCTGTATTTCCTGTTGGCCGTGGGCCTGTCCATCGTTTTCGGCCTGCTGCGTTTCGTGAATTTCGCGCACGGTGCCTTCTACCTGCTGGGCGCCTATTTCTGCTACCAGATGACGCGCTGGGGCATGAGCTTCTGGCTGTCCCTGATCGTGGTGCCGCTGGCCGTGGGCGCGCTGGGCTGGCTGGTGGAAAAGCTCATGCTGCGCCATGTGTATGCCAAGGCGCATGAGTTCCACATCATCGTCACCGTGGGCCTGGCCCTGGTGGTGCAGGAGCTGGTGATCGTGCAATGGGGCCCGCTGGGCGACAGCGTGGCCGTGCCCGATCTGCTGCAGGGCGTGGTGATGTGGGGCAGCTTCGTCTATCCCAAGTACCGGCTGTTCGTGATCGGCTTCACCGCCGTGCTGGCCGTGCTGCTGTGGTGGCTGCTGGAAGGCACGCGGCTGGGCAGCGCGGTGCGCGCGGGCAGCGAATCGACCGAGATGGTGTCCCTGCTGGGCGTGAACGTGCTGCGCATCTTCAGCCTGGTGTTCGCGCTGGGCGCCGCCACGGCGGCGCTGGCCGGCGTGCTGGCCGCGCCCATACGCGGCGCAGAGCCCTTCATGGGCGTGGAGGCGCTGGGCGTGGCCTTCGTGATCGTGGTCGTGGGCGGGCTGGGCAGCTTCGGCGGCGCACTGGTCGGCGGCCTGCTGATCGGCATCGTGCAAAGCGTGATGAGCACGCTGTGGCCCGAGGGCGCGCGCCTGATGATCTACGTGGCCATGGCCGCCGTGCTGCTGCTGCGACCCCATGGCCTGCTGGGCCGCAAAGGATGAAGACCATGACCAGGCATTCCCATCTCCTTCTCGCGCTGGCCATCGTGGTGGCCATGCCGCTGTGCATGCAGTCGGGCTCGCTGGCCAGCGAAGTGCTGATCTTCGGCCTCGCGGCCATGGGCTGCAATCTGCTGCTGGGCTACACGGGGCTGCTGTCCTTCGGGCAGGGCATCTTCTTCGGGCTGGGCAGCTACACCATCGCCCTGCTGCTGACACGCTGGCCCCTGCCCATGCCGCTGGCCCTGCTGGCCGCCACCGCCATGGGCGCCGTGGGCGCGGCCATCGTCGGCTGGGTGGCCATACGCCAGCGCGGAACCTATTTCGTGATGCTCACCCTGGCGTTTGCGCAGATGTTCTACTTCATCGCCTACTCGGCCACGGACATCACCGGCGGCGACAACGGCCTGCTCGATGTGCCCCGCCCCGCCCTCGCGGTGGCCGGCCAGACGCTGTGGCCGCTGGCCACGCCCTGGCAGTACTACGGCTTTGTGGCCGTGCTCTTTCTGGTGGTGTTCTGGCTGCTGCGCCGCGTCTGCGACTCCATGTTCGGCCGCACGCTGCTGGCCGTGCGCGACAACGAGGAGCGCGCCGCCGCCGTGGGCTACGACCTGAGGCTGCTGAAGCTGCAGGCCTTCGTGATCTCGGGCGCAGTCACGGGCCTGGCCGGCGCGCTGCACGCCATGATGACGGGCATCGCCCCGCTGTCCAATGCCGAGTACCACACCAGCGAAATGATCCTGGTGATGACCGTGATCGGCGGCACGGGCAACCTGCTGGCCTCGGTGCTGGGCGCGGCCTTCTATGTGCTGCTGGGCGACTGGCTGTCCACCCTGTGGCCACGCTGGCTGCTGCTGCTGGGCGTGGTGCTGATGATCGTGAGCCTGGGCCTGCAGCGCGGCCTGTGGGGCCTGGGCGAGAGCCTGTGGGCCCTGGTGCGCCGCAAAGGGCCGGCAGATGCCGAGGCGGCCGCTGCAGAAACCAAAGGAGGCCAGGCATGAGCGCCGCAGCATCTCCCATCCTGCTCGAGGCCGTGGGCGTCGAGAAGCGCTATGACAAGTTCGTCGCCCTGGGCGGCGTGGACCTCAAGGTGCGCGCCCATACCGTGCACTCGGTGATCGGCCCCAACGGCGCGGGCAAGACCACCCTGTTCCACATGCTCACGGGCACCAAGAGCGTGAGCGGCGGGCGCATCGTGTTCGACGGCCACGACGTGACGCGCGAGCCCGACCACCGCCGCGTGCGGCGTGGCATGGCACGGTCCTTTCAGGTCACCAGCCTGTTCCTGACCCTGCCCGTGCGCGAGAACCTGCGCCTGGCCGCCCAGGGCGTGGCGCCCGCCAGGGCGCTGGACTGCTGGAACGCGCCCGTGGGTGCTCGCGCCCTGGCCGACACCGTGGCCAGCGTGCTCTCGCGCCTGGGCCTGGAGCGCCATGCGGACACGCCGGCCGGCAACCTCTCGCACGGCCAGCAGCGGCGGCTGGAGGTGGGCATGGCCCTGGCCGCGCGGCCCAAGGCCATCTTCCTGGACGAGCCGACCTCGGGCATGGGCATCGATGACCTGGACGAGATGAAGCGCCTGATCCAGGGCCTCAGGGATGAGCACACCGTGGTGCTCATCGAGCACAACATGAACATCGTCATGGACATCTCCGACACCATCACCGTCATGCAGCAGGGCCGTGTGCTGGCCGAAGGCCTGCCCCACGAGATCCGCGCCGACGAGCGTGTGCGCAGCGCCTATCTGGGCAACATGATCACGGGAGGAAAGGCATGAGCGGTCCCCTGCTTTCGGTCGAGAGCATACACGCCCACTACGGCAAGAGCCATGTGCTGCAGGGCGTGTCGCTGCAGGTGCAGGACGGCGAACTGGTCACGCTGCTGGGCCGCAACGGCGCGGGCAAGACCACCACGCTCAAGTCCATCGCGGGGGTGATGCAGCCCTCGCAGGGGCAGATCCGCTTCGGCGGCGAGCCCGTGCACCGGCTGGCCACGCACCAGGTGGCCCAGCGCGGCATCTGCCTGGTGCCCGAGCACCGCGGCATCTTCAAGCTGCTCACGGTGGAGGAGAACCTGCTGCTGGGCCAGCGCAAACGCTCGCCCTGGCAGCTGGCCGACATCTACCGCATCTTCCCGCGCCTCAAGGAGCGGCGCGGCAACGGCGGCGGGCAGCTGTCGGGTGGCGAGCAGCAGATGCTGGCCATAGGCCGCGCCCTGATGAACGCGCCGCGCCTGCTCATGCTGGACGAGCCCGTCGAGGGCCTGGCGCCCGTGATCGTGGAGGAGATCGTGGCCCAGCTCAAGACCATCAAGGCCGCTGGCGTGGCGATCTTGCTGGTGGAGCAGAACCTGGAGGTCTGTACCCAGCTGGCCGACCGCCACTACATCATCGAACAGGGTGCGATTGCGCACGAGGCAGGCAATGCCGCTTTCCTGGCCGATGACGCCATCAAGGACCGGTATCTCGGTGTAGGGATCGCCTGATCAACCGCCTTTCGCATTCCCAGGAGTCATTCATGGATCTCAGTACCCCTCTTGCAGCCGCCGCCGTTGCGGCCGGGCTGCGCACCGACGGCGCCCGCCTGTGGCAATCGCTGATGGACCTGGCGCGCATAGGCGCCACACCCAAGGGCGGCGTGTGCCGCCTGGCGCTGACGGACCTGGACCGCCAGGGGCGCGATCTCTTCGTGCAGTGGGCGCGCGAGGCTGGCTGCAGCATCCGCGTCGATGCCATCGGCAACATCTTCGCGCGCCGCGCAGGCCTGGACGATGCGCTGCCGCCCGTGATGACGGGCAGCCACATCGACACCCAGCCCACGGGCGGCAAGTTCGACGGCAACTACGGCGTGCTGGCCGGGCTGGAGGTGCTGCGCACGCTCAACGATGGCGGGGTGCGCACGCGCGCCCCGTTGGAAGTGGTCGTGTGGACCAACGAGGAAGGCTCGCGCTTCGTGCCTGTGATGATGGGCTCGGGCGTGTTCGTCAATGCCTTCACGCTGGAGCATGCGCTGGCCCAGCGCGATGCCCAGGGCGTGAGCGTGGACGAGGCGCTGCGCGCCATCGGCTATGCCGGGCCGGCCGGCCCGGCGCCTGCGGTGGGCGCGTATTTCGAGGCCCATATCGAGCAGGGCCCGGTGCTGGAAAACCATGAACGCGTGATCGGCGTGGTCAACGCCGCGCTGGGCCAGCGCTGGTACGACGTCAGCGTGCAGGGCATGGAGGCCCATGCCGGCCCCACGCCCATGGAGCTGCGCCGCGACGCCCTGCTGGCCGCCAGCTGCATTGTGGCCGAGGTCAACCGCATCGCCCTGGACCGCCTGCCGCATGCGCGCGGCACCGTGGGATCGCTGGAGGTGTTTCCCAACTCGCGCAACGTGATCCCGGGCGGCGTCAAGCTCAGCGTGGACCTGCGCGCGCCGGACGACGGCCAGTTGCTGGACATGGATGCCGCACTGCGCGCGGCCTGCGAGCGCATTGCCACCGCGCGTGGCGTGACCATTGGCGTGGAGCAGGTCGTCTACTTCCCGCCCCAGCCCTTCACGCCGCACCTGGTGGAGGCCGTGCGCGCCAATGCGGCCGACCTGGGCTACAGCGCCATGGACGTGGTCAGCGGCGCGGGCCACGATGCCGTCTACCTGGCGCGCGTGGCGCCTGCCGCCATGATCTTCGTGCCCTGCGCCGACGGCATCAGCCACAACGAGATCGAGGATGCCGAGCCCGCCCACCTGGAGGCCGGCTGCAACGTGCTGCTGCGCGCCATGCTGGCGGCCGCGGGCGTGGTGCAGGCAGCGGACGGCGGGGTGCCGGCATGAAGATCCTGATCGCCCGGCTCAACCACGAGACCAATACCTTCTCGCCCGTGCCCACGCCCATCGAGGCGTTTGCGCCCACCTATGGCGAGGCGGCCTATTCGGCCAACAAGGGCATGCGCACGGCCATGGCCGCCTTCATCGACCTGGCCGAGGCGGCGGGCGCCACCCTGGTCACGCCGGTATCGGCCACCTCCAATCCCAGCGGCCCCGTGCATGCGGCCGCCTATGACGAACTCACGCACCGCATCGTGGCGGCCGCGCCGGGCTGCGATGCCATCTTGCTGGACCTGCACGGCGCCATGGTGGCCGAGAACAGCGCCGACGGCGAAGGTGACCTGCTCGAACGCGTGCGCGCCGCCGCACCCGGCGTGCCCGTTGGCGTGGCGCTGGACCTGCACGGCAACATCACCGAAAAAATGGTGGGCAATGCCGACGTGATGGTGGGCTTCAAGACCTATCCGCACATCGACATGTACGAGACCGGCGAGCATGCGGGCCGCCTGCTGCTGGACATGCTGGCCGGCCGCGCGCGCTACGCCGTGTGCTGGCACCGCCTGCCCCTGATGAGCCATACGCTGCGCAGCACCACGCTGGACGGCCCCATGCTGGACGCCGTGAACGCAGCGCGCGCCCTGGAAGCGGAGGGCCTGCCCGCGGTCTCGGTGTTCGGCGGCTTCTCGCTGGCCGACATCGCCGCGCCCTGCGTGAGCGTGGTCGCCACCTGCAGGACCGACGAACGCGCGGCCACCCAGGCGAGCGTGGACGCGCTGGCCGCCCGGATCTGGCAGCGCCGCGCCGACTTCGTCTACCGCAGCGAGCCGCTGGCCGATTCGCTGCGCCGCGCCCAGGCCCTGGCCGACGGCGCCGACCGCCCCGTGCTGCTGCTCGACCATGGCGACAACTGCATGTCCGGCGGCACCTGCGACACCATGGACGTGCTGCAGACCGCGCTGGAGCTGGGCCTGTCAGGCATTGCCGTGGGCCCGCTGTGCGACCCCGAAGCGGTTGCCTCGCTCACGGCGGCGGGCGAAGGCGCCGAGGTGGAGATCGCGCTGGGCAACAAGGTCTCGCTGGAACGCATCGGCCTTCACAAGCAGCCGCTGCGGCTGCGCGGCACGGTGCGCGCCGTCAGCGACGGCGCCTACACGGTCAGCGGCCCCATCTACACCGGCCAGCGCTGCCACATGGGCCGCACGGTCTGCCTGGACACGGGCGCAGCGCAGATCGTGATCACCGAGCAGACGCACGAGCCCTGGGACCTGGGCGTGTTCCACTGCGTGGGCATGGACCCGACGCGCTTTCGCTTCGTGCTGCTCAAGTCGCGCATGTATTGCCGGCCCGTCTTCGTGCCGCTGTCGGCCGGCCTGGTCGAGTGCGACAGCCCCGGCGTGACCACCTCGGACTATTCGCGCTTTCCGTTCGCCCGGGTCAGCCGCCCGGTGTTTCCGCTGGACGCCATCTGATGGACGCCATGTGATTGCCCGGCTTTGCGGCGCCGCGCAAGCAAAGACCGCCGCCGCCGCAGGACATTGGGCAACCAGGCATCACAACAGTTTCACAGCAGGGCCCGGCTATTGCCTGTCGGCCTACAATCGGTTCCCCCCTACCTCGGCCGACGGCACGCGGGCTGATCCGCGCGTGCGTTGGCCATGCCTTCGCTGGAGACGCTTGATGTCCGACAACACGGCCCCGACCCCTTCCGATAAACGTGCCCAGCTGCGCCGTGCCGCACTCGAATACCACGAGTTTCCCAAGCCCGGCAAGCTGACCATCGTGCCGACCAAGCCCATGGCCAACCAGCATGACCTGGCCCTGGCCTACTCGCCCGGCGTGGCAGCGCCCTGCGAAGAGATCGTCAAGGATCCGGCCGCCGCCTTCAAGTACACGGCGCGCGGCAACCTGGTGGCCGTGATCTCCAACGGCACGGCCGTGCTGGGACTGGGCGACATCGGCGCGCTGGCCTCCAAGCCGGTGATGGAAGGCAAGGCCGTCCTGTTCAAGAAGTTCGCGGGCGTGGACGTCTTCGACATCGAGATCAACGAGAAGGACCCGCAAAAGCTGGTCGACGTGATCGCCGCGCTGGAGCCCACCTTCGGCGCCATCAACCTGGAAGACATCAAGGCGCCCGAGTGCTTCTTCGTGGAGCGCGAACTGCGCCGCCGCCTGAAGATCCCCGTCTTCCACGATGACCAGCACGGCACAGCCATCACCGTGGCTGCGGCCATGGTCAACGCGCTCAAGGTCGCGGGCAAGAAGATCGAGGAGGTCCGGCTCGTCGCCTCGGGCGCGGGCGCCGCTGCCCTGGCCTGCCTGAACCTGCTGCTCAAGGTCGGCCTGCGCCGGGAGAACGTGTTCGTCACCGACCTGGCCGGCGTGGTCTACGAAGGCCGCACCGAACTGATGGACGAGGACAAGGCCCAGTTCGCACGCGCCACCGAGCTGCGCACCCTGGGCCAGGTCATCGAAGGCGCCGACGTCTTCCTGGGCCTGTCCGCTGGCGGCGTGCTCAAGCAGGACATGGTGGTCAAGATGGCCGCGCGCCCGGTGATCTTCGCGCTGGCCAATCCCAACCCCGAAATCGTTCCCGAAGACGTCAAGGCCGTGCGCAGCGACGCCATCATCGCCACGGGCCGCTCGGACTATCCCAACCAGGTCAACAACGTCCTGTGCTTCCCGTACATCTTCCGCGGTGCGCTGGACTGCGGCGCGACCACCATCACCACCGAGATGGAAATCGCCACCGTCCACGCCATCGCCGAACTGGCCCAGGCCGAGCAGAGCGAGGAAGTGGCGGCAGCCTACGTGGGCGAGCAGCTGAGCTTCGGTCCTGAGTACCTGATCCCCAAGCCCTTCGATCCGCGCCTGATGATGAAGATCGCCTCGGCCGTGGCCCAGGCTGCCGCCGAATGCGGCGTGGCCCAGCGCCCGATCCAGGACATGGACGCCTACCGCGCCCATCTGCAGACCTTCGTCTACGCCTCGGGCACGATGATGAAGCCGCTGTTCGCCACGGCCAAGAAGGCCACCAAGAAGCGCGTGGCCTATGCCGAAGGCGAGGAAGAGCGCATCCTGCGCGCCGCGCAGATCGTGGTGGACGAGCGCATTGCGCGCCCCACGCTGATCGGCCGCCCGGCCATCATTGCCCAGCGCATCGAGAAGTTCGGCCTGCGCCTGAAGGAGGGCCAGGACTACGACGTGGTCAACGTCGAGCACGACGAGCGCTACCGCGACTTCTGGCAGACCTACCACCGCATGACCGAGCGCAAGGGCATCACCGTGCCCATCGCCAGGATCGAGATGCGCCGCCGCCTGACCCTGATCGGCTCCATGCTGCTGCACAAGGGCGAAGTGGACGGCCTGATCACCGGCACCTGGGGCCAGACATCGCACCACCTGCAGTACGTGGACCAGGTGATCGGCCGCCGCGCCGGCGTGCAGACCTATGCCTGCATGAACGGCCTGCTGCTGCCCGACCGCCAGGTCTTCCTGGTGGACACCCACGTCAACTACGACCCCACGGCCGAGCAGCTGGCTGAAATCACCATCATGGCCGCCGAGGAAATGATGCGCTTCGGCGTCAAGCCCAAGGCCGCCCTGCTGTCGCACTCCAACTACGGCTCCAGCAACCAGCCCAGCGCCGTCAAGATGCGCCAGACCCTGGAGCTGCTGCGCGAGCAGGCCCCCTGGCTGGAAGTGGACGGCGAGATGCACGGCGACGTGGCCCTGGACGGCAAGGCCCGCGCCCAGCTCATGCCCAACAGCACGCTGCTGGGCAATGCCAACCTGCTGGTCATGCCCAACATCGACGCGGCCAACATCAGCTACAACCTGCTCAAGCAGGCCGCTGGCGGCGGCATTGCCATCGGCCCCGTGCTGCTGGGCGCCGCCCGTCCCGTGCACATCCTCACGCCGAGCACGACGGTGCGCCGCATCGTCAACATGACGGCGCTGACGGTGGCGGACGCTAACGCTAACCGTTAAGCACCCCCTGAGCGGCTTCGCCGCTTCCCCCTCTCTCGCTTCGCGGGAGGGGGACGACACCCTCGCTGCGGGGCGGCCCTTGCTCGGTGTCCCTCGTTTTGGCCGCGCGCGTTTTTGAGACAACGGGCGGCATTTGCATTGAATGGAAGGCAACTCAGGCGCAGAGTTGCCTTCTCACTGTTCAATCCCCAGACATTTCCTCGGTCAAGCTGCCTGTTTTTTAGGCAGAACTTGCATTTTGAGGGGTGTTCCGTCACACTAGCGGGTCGAGATTTCAGGGCTTCCCTGGATTTCTGAAAGGTGTAGTTGATGCTGAAGGCAGCCGCCGCCAAGGCGTACCAGTCCGGTCTAGCGCTCATCGTCGGGGCCGCCTTTGTGCTGTCGCCCTCGCTCGCTGATGCGCGCCGCTCGGCGCCCGAGAGCGCGGATTCGACGGCGGCCATGGCCACCGTCACTCTGTCAGAGCTGCCGCGCGAAGGCCGTTCCACCTATACGCTGATCCTGCGCGGCGGGCCTTTTGCCCACGACAAGGACGGCACGGTGTTCGGCAACCGCGAGCGCATCCTGCCGCGCCAGTCGCGCGGCTACTACCGTGAGTACACGGTGCGCACGCCCGGCTCGCGTGACCGCGGAGCCCGCCGCATCGTCTGCGGCGGAGAGCCCCAGCAGCCCGATGCCTGCTACTACACCAGCGACCACTACAGCAGCTTTCGCAAGATCATCGAATGACCTCGACCCAGTCTTTGCAGCCAGTTCGACCCTCCGCGTCCGACGCAGTGCGCTGGCAGGGGTCTGCATTTCATCCACAGCCCGGGGACGCCGCAGGCCAGGTGCCCGTACCCGCAGGCCACATCCACGTTAGAGAAAGAGCCACGGAGATGGATGCACCACTTCGTAAGATCCCGGACACCCCTTTGCGGAACGTGCGCGCCAACATCGTGCAGTCCATCCGCGCCTACAGGGTGGAGGATCTGCAACAGGCGGCCGAGACGCTGGGGTGCCATTTCCTGTATGCCAACCTGGCCCATGCGCAGACCAAGGCCGACATCCTGGAGCTGCTGGCCACGCAGTTCTTCTTCCCCGCGCATTTCGGCAAGAACTTCGACGCGCTCTACGACTGCCTGACCGACCCCATCCACAAGGCCGGCCCGCAGCCGGGCTTTGTGCTCGTGCTCGACCAGATCCCGACCACGCCCAAGTTCGACAAGGAAGTGCGCGAGCAGCTGCTGGACAGCTTCCGCGACGCGGCCGAGTACTGGGCCGAGCGCAAGATCCCGTTCCGCTGCTTCTACTCTTTCCTGTAAGAGCCGCACATTGATTGCACGGCGCCAGCGTCCCATGTGGGCGCTGGCGCCGTGCGCCACCTGCGTCTAGCTGCGCGTGAACCGGGCTGCAAGTGCCTCGTACTCGGACACCGGCACTTCCTCGGCGCGGCGCTGCAGGTCGAACTCCCCGTCAAAGCCCTTGGCTTCCAGCCAGCGCCCCAGCGTGTTGCGCAGGATCTTGCGCCGCTGGCTGAAGGCCACCTGCACCATCTCCTCCAGCAGCTTCGCGTCCAGGGCCGCCGGCGCCTCGCGCGGGACCATGCGCACGACGGCGCTGTCCACCTTGGGCGGCGGATTGAAGCTCTCGGGCGGCACGTACAGCACGCTCTCCATCGCATAGCGCCACTGCAGCATGACCGTCAGCCGCCCATAGGCGGCCGTGGCCGGAGAGGCCACCATGCGGTCGATGACCTCCTTTTGCAGCATGAAGTGCTGGTCCTCGACCACGTCCACCTGCTCGAGCAGGTGAAAGAGGATGGGGCTGGAGATGTTGTAGGGCAGGTTGCCCGCAATGCGCAGCTTGGGCACGCCCAGGCGCGCAGCGATGGCGCGAAAGTCCACCTTGAGCACGTCGGACTCGACCACGTCGAGCTGCTCGTGCAGGCGCAGGCGCACGGCCAGGTCGCGATCCAGTTCGATCACGGTGAGCCGGCCCAGGCGCTCGACCAGGGGCTGGGTCAGGGCCATCAGGCCCGGACCGATCTCGACCATGGACTGGCCCGGCCGGGGATCGATGGCACGCACGATGCCGTCGATGATGCCGCCATCGGTCAGGAAGTTCTGGCCGAAGCGTTTGCGAGGAATGTGTTTCATAGAAAAAGCAAGGCGGTGCGCCATGGCACCGCCTTCCATTGTGGACTGCCGCAGCCATGGCTGCTTGGGGGGTGTCTTATTGCGGGGGCTCGCGGTACTCGACGTAGGCGCGGCCACGCAGCTCCTGCAGCCAGGTCTGGTAGTCAGTTTCGAGCTTGCGCTCGCGCACCACGTTGCGCACCATGTCGCGCTGCTCGCGCGGCGTCAGCGCGGCCTGGCGACGCTCGATGAGCTGGATCAGGTGCACACCGAAGCGCGAGACCAGCGGGTCGCTGACCTGCCCGGGCTGCAGCGCATTGAGCACCTGCTCGAACTCGGGCACGAACTGGCCGGGCGAGGCCCAGCCCAGATCGCCGCCGTTGCGCGCGCTGCCGTCCTGCGAGAACTCGCGGGCCAGCGATTCGAAGCTGGCCTGGCCGCTGTCCACGCGGCGCTTGTAGTCGGCCAGGCGCTTGGCGGCATCGGCCTCGGTCATCTGGTCGCCGATGCGCAGCAGGATGTGGCGCGCATGGTTTTGCGTGACCACGGAAGGCATGCCGGCCTGCGACTTCTCCAGCACCTTGAGCACGTGAAAGCCCGCGCCCGAACGGAAGGGGCCGACGATGCCGCCCTGCGGCGTCTGGCCCACGGCCTTGGTGAACAGTTCGGGGTAGCGGTCCAGCGGGCGCATGCCCATGGCGCCGCCGCCCTGGCCGTCGGGCACATCGGAGAACTCCTTGACCACGGCCAGGAAGTCGCCTTGCGTGCGGGCCGCCTCGGCAGCCTGCTTGGCGCGGGCTTCGCGCTCGGCCACTTCGGCGGGGCTGGCATCCTCGCGCACGGCGATCAGGATGTGGCCCAGGTTCACGGCCGCCGGCGCCTTGTCGGCGCCGCCACTGCGCTGCTCGGCCAGGTAGCGGTCGATGTCGGCTTCGGTCACGCGCACGCGGCCGTCCACATCGCGCTCGCGCAGGCGCTGCAGCGTGATCTGGCGGCGCAGTTCTTCGCGGAACTGCTTTTCGTTCACGCCCTCGGCCCGCAGGCGTGACTGCAGGCCGGCCTTGTCCAGGCCGTTTTGCCGCGCCACATTGGTCAGCGCCTGGTCCACGGCGTAGTCATCCACGCGCAGGCCCGTGTCCTTGGCTTCCTGCAGCTGGGCCTTTTCCACGATCAGCCGCTCCAGCACCTCGCGGGCCAGCAGCGCCTCGGGCGGCATCTGGCCGCCCTGCTCGGCAATGTTCTGCGCCACGCGCGCCATGCGGGCCCGCACCTCGTTGTTGGTCACGGGCTCGGAGTTGACCACGGCCACGATGTAGTCGGC
The DNA here is from genome assembly GCF_050907895.1 of Delftia sp. 11MD. Lineage (NCBI taxonomy): Bacteria > Pseudomonadati > Pseudomonadota > Betaproteobacteria > Burkholderiales > Comamonadaceae > Delftia > Delftia sp. 11MD. Next base: position 6,672,004 of record NZ_CP194333.1, read on the forward strand.
CGAGCGCACGCCGGCATTGCCGCCGCGATCACGCGACAAGGGCTGGTTGGTGGCGTCCAGCGCGCGCGAGACGGAGGCATCGCCGGCCTGGGGCGCCCTGGACTGGCCCGGAACACGCAGGCCTTGCGCCTGGGCTGTGGTGGCCAGCAAGGCCAGCGCCACAGCGGCCGCTGCGCAGCAATGGGTCTGGGAAAGAAAACGCATGGGAGAGATGCCTTGCAAAAAGCGTGTTTGGAGCCTTGGCTCTAATCGTAATTGGTGAAGCGGCTGGGCGGCGTCACCGACTCGCGCAGGTACTGGTAGCGCGGCACATTCTGCTTGAGGCTGCGCTGCGGGTCGGCACCCAGGCTCAGCCGCGAGAAGCCTACGAACTCGATCTGGAACAGCAGCCGGGTGTTGGACTGGGTGATGGAGCTTTGCAGGCGCTCCAGCACCACGCGGCCAATCCAGCAGCAGCCGTCGTACTCCAGCCCGACCACGGTATCGACGAGCTTGCGGTCCTTCAGGCTGTAGTTCAGCCGGCCCACCGTGTACCAGCGGCCGCCGCCCTGGCCACGGCCGGCCCCCAGGTCACGGCCCTTGTCGCCCCAGAGGTCGTTGATGGGCCATTGCCAGCCCACATCGACCAGCTTGCTGGCATCGGTGCGTGCCACGGTGTCGTACTGGGTACGGTAGGCCACGTTCACCGTGCGGTAGGAGCTGGGGCTGTAGCGCGCGCCGAAGGTGGTGCGCACCGGGCGGTTCAGGTCGCGGTTGTACTGGGTCGTGCCTTCGGTGGACCAGGCATCGGTCCAGTTGATGGCCGCACCCAGCAGCACGTCGGACAGCCGGCTGGTGGCAGGCACCTCGCCGGGCAGGATGACCTTCTGGTCGGAGAAACGCACGCGCTGCGCAATGCCGAAGCGCGCCTTCTCCGCGCCCGTGGCCCCGTCGATCAGGCGTGTGGTCGCGCCCAGGGTCAGCAGGTGGTTGTCGGCAATGCGGTCCTGGCCGTTGTAGTCGTTTTCGGAGTAGATGCTCGCGAAGTTGAAGTCGTTGCGCGCCGTGTCGTACAGCGGCAGAAAGCTCTGGTCGCGGTAGGGCGTGTAGGTGTAGAAGGCGCGCGGCTCGAAGGTCTGCAGCAGCTGGCGGCCGAACAGCGTGGTGTCGCGCTCGAACACCAGGCCGCTGTCCACACTGACCGTGGGCAGCGTGCGCGAGGCATTGCGGCTGCCGTTGCTCATCAGGCGGTCCACCTGGTAGTTGCTGGTGTGCAACTGGATCCTGGGCGTGATGAAGGCGCCCGGCGACAGGAAGGGACGGCTCAGCTGCGCCTGCATGTAGCTGCGCTGGCCGTTGTTGTAGGTCATGCCGGCCAGGGGCTTGTCGATCTCGAAGCGCGTGGTGTCGGCCACGAAGCTGAAGTCCAGGCCGTGCGGCAGGTCCAGCGGCGTGTAGCGCCATTGCAGTTGCGGCTTCATGCCGTAGGGCGGGGCAATGGGCGCCGATGCGTCCTGCATGGTCTGCCAGTACAGGCTGCGCAGGGTCAGCACCCCGTCGCCACGCGCCCAGGACAGGTTCACGTCGCTGGGCAGCAGGCGCTCGCGCAGCGTACGGGCGGCCAGCGGGAAATCACGCCAGTAGTTGTCGTCGCTGACGCGGTTGAGGTTCATGTTCAACCCCAGGCCGCCGATGGGCGAGCTGATGACGCCCCGGTGCTGCAGCGAGTAGGCCCAGCGGTCACGGTCGCGCTGGCGGTCGCCCGGCATGTAGGCCGCGTAGGCCTCGCCCGAATAGGTGGGCTCCAGATAGCGGAACTGGGCGCCCAGGTTGACCCCGCGCTTGCTCATGACCGAGGGATACAGGGTCATGTCGCGGTTGGGCGCGAGGTTCCAGTAGTAGGGCTGCGTGTATTCGATGCCGCTGAGCTTGTCCAGGCCCATGGTGGGGGGCAGCAGGCCCGACTTGCGCTTGTCCGACAGCGGAAAGCTCATGCGCGGCACGGGCAGCACGGTCACGCCCTTGAACTGCAGGGCCGCGCCTTCGGCCACGCCGACTTCCTCGGCCATGTCGATGTGCAAGGTCCGGGCGCGCAGCATCCAGGCCGGCTGCCAGGTGGCTTCGTCATCGCGCTGGCAGGTGGTGTAGGTCGCGTCATGGACCACGGCATGGTCGCGGTCGATGAAGTCCACGCGCGAGGATTTGCCGTAGGCCCCGTTGGCCAGGAAGCGGTAGCCGGCGTTGTCGAAAAAGCCCTTGAAGGCATCGACCTGCAGGTCCAGCTGCGAGCCTTCGTAGACATTGCCGGCCTGGTTGATGTGCACGGCGCCCGAGGCATTGACGCGGTCGTCGGGCACCTGGTATTCGAGCCGGTCGGCGCGGATCATGGTGTCGCCGCGGCGCAGTTCGGCATTGCCCTCGATCACCGCATTGATGTCCGGCTGGCCGCTGAGCGCGTCACCGCGCACGTAGACGGGCTGCTGGGAGCGGACCGCCTCAGGGTAGGTTTCCTGCATCAGCGTGCTGGGGCGCAGCGGGCGCACCTGCTGCAGCCGGCCTTCATCGGCCGCAGCGGGCTGGGCCTGGGCCAGCGTCGAGCCACCGGCCCATGCGAGAGCCACAAGCCAGGCCAGCGGGCGTACAGCGGGGCGCGCGGGCGCGCGGGCAGCCAGCGGATCGGGGAGCGGCGGTCGGAGGTACACGGTGGTCAACAGCGGCGGGTGGACAAAGGCGCAAGCCTAGCATCACCGCCGGGCATTCGCCGGGGTGGCGGTTTGTAGAATCGCGATTATCCATGAGCCATCCAAACACCCCCACGGCCGGCGTTGTCTGGGCCGACCCCGCCCGCCATGCCGCCTTCGACGCCTGGCTGGCCCCGCTGTCCGCCCACCACGCGCTGCGCCCCGAAACCCTGCGCCCTGCCTCGGCCGATGCCAGCTTTCGCCGCTATCTGCGCCTGGACACCGCCGCCGGCGCCAGCCTCATCGTCATGGATGCACCGCCGGACAAGGAAGACTGCGCGCCCTTCGCCAAGGTGCAGGCGCTGATGGCCTCGGCCGGCCTGGCCGTGCCGCAGATCCTGGACTGGGACGCCGTGCACGGCTTCATGCTGCTGTCCGACCTGGGCGGCCACACCGTCATCGAAGCGCTGGACCCGGAAAAGCCCCAGGACGCGGAAGCCTGGTACCGCTCGGCGCTGGAGGTGCTGCTGGCCTGGCAGACCGCCTCGCGCCCCGACGTGCTGCCCGCCTATGACGACGCCCTGCTGCGCCGCGAACTGCAGCTGTTCCCCGACTGGTACATCGCGCGCCACCGCGAGACCGTGCTCGACGACAGGCAGCAGGCCACGCTGGCCAAGGCCTTCGACCAGATCGTGGCCCACAACCTGGCGGCACCCAGCGTCTTCGTGCACCGCGACTTCATGACGCGCAATCTCATGCAGCCCGTGACCGCCAGCGGCCCGCTGGGCGTGCTGGACTTCCAGGATGCGGTCTACGGCCCAGTGACCTATGACATCGCCAGCCTGCTGCGCGATGCCTTCATCAGCTGGGAAGAGGACTTTGTCATCGACATTACCGTGCGTTACTGGGAAAAGGCACGCAAGTCGGGATTGGTGGGCGCGCGCAGCCAAAGCGGCTGGGGCGACGATTTCGGCGAGTTCTACCGTGGCGTGGAGTGGATGGGGCTGCAGCGCCACCTCAAGGTGGCCGGCATCTTTGCACGGCTGACACTGCGAGACGGCAAGCCCCGCTACCTGGCGGATACGCCGCGCTTCATCCACTACATCCGCGCCACCTGCAGCCGCTACCGCGAGCTGACGCCGCTGCTGCGCTTGGTGGACCAGATCGAGAACATCCAGCCCCAGGTGGGCTGGGCCTACGGGCGCGTTTGAGGACAGGTACGCCATGCCACGCTTTCACTGCCCCATCGCGCTGCGCAGCGGCGACGACATCGAACTGCCGCCCGGTGCGGCGCGCCATGTGCAGGTGCTGCGCCTGCAGCCCGGCGACGGCATCACCCTCTTTCAGGGCCGTGCCGGCGAAGGCTTCAGCGGCGGCGAGTTCGAGGCCACGGTCCTGCGCATGGGCCGCAGCGACGTGGCCGTGCGCATAGGCGCGCACCACGCCGTGGAACGCGAACCGCTGCGCCCCGTGCACCTGCTGGCAGGCATCACGGCCAACGAACGCATGGACTGGCTGGTGGAGAAGGCCGCCGAGCTGGGCGCCGCCAGCATCACGCCGCTGGTGGCCGAGCGCAGCGTGCTCAAGCTCAAGGGCGAGCGCGCCGAGAAAAAGCTGGCGCACTGGCAGGCCGTGGCCGTGTCGGCCTGCGAGCAGTGCACACGCAACCGCGTGCCGCCGCTGCATGCGCCCACCGACCTGCAAGACTGGCTGGAGGGCGGCGCGAAACAGCTGCCGCCCGGCACGCTGCGGCTGCTGCTGTCGCTGGGCGAGGGAACCCGGCCGCTGGGCGAGATCGTGGACGCCACGGCCGAGGATGCGCCCGTGGTCTTTCTATCGGGCCCCGAAGGGGGCCTCTCTCCGGCCGAAGAGGCCCTGGCCCGCGCCCAGGGTTTCGTGCCCGTCACGCTGGGTCCACGCGTTCTGCGCGCGGAAACCGCGCCCTTGGCCGCGCTGGCGGCGCTCACGCTGGACTGAACCGGCCCAGCCACTGCCGCAGCCTGGCGAACACGGGCGCGGCGAAGGCATCGCTTTCGTTGAACAGCTCGTGGTAGGCGCCGTCAAAGCACTGCGCCTGCACCACGGCCGGCGGCGCACGGTCGGAAAAGGCCTGGCTGCCGGCCGGCGCCACCAGCCTGTCGTCCCCTGCCCACAGCAACAGGCTGGGCACACTCCAGCTGCCCGCACGGGCCAGCACCTGCGGGCCGCCCTGCGCCAGAAAGCGCGCCAGCCGTGCGCTGATGCGGTCGTGGCACAGCGGATCGGCGCGGTAGGCTTCGCAGACCGCCACGTCGTGCGAGAGATACGGAATCTGCAGGCCGTTGGACACGCGCAGATCGGGCAGCAGGCGCGGCAGCGTGCCAACGAGCAATTTCTGGATCGGCGACAGACCCACATCGAGGGCTGGCGAGGACAGCACCAGCGCATCGACAGGCCGGATGGCCCGGGCCACGAACAGCGCCGCCACCAGGCCGCCCAGGCTGTGGCCCAACAGCACCAGCGGCTGGCCGGCCGGTTGCCGGGCGCGCGTGTCATCCACCACGGCCGCCAGGTCGTCCAGAAGCCGGTTGTCGCCCGTCAGGCCACCGCGCGGCCCTGCCGAGCGTCCGTGGCCATATTGGTCGTAGCCGCGTACGGCATAGCCCCAGGCATTGAGCCGCTGGGCCAGCGCCGCATAGCGGCCGATGTGCTCGCCCAGGCCGTGCACCAGCAGCACGGTGGCGCGCGCCGGGCCCTCGTCCACGGGCCAGTCGCGCAGTGACAGCTCGGCGCCGTCGCTGGACGCAAGGCGCGTGACCTGGCCTTGCGAGGCAGATGCCGGAACGGGTGCGGGGGCAGACGCTGCCATCACGCCACGCCGGCAGTGCCGGCACCGGCTTCGGAAGCTGCCTGCGTCCCGGCCATGGCGGCGATCACCTGGGCCACGGCGGCCGTGAGCTTCTTGGCATAGGGCACGTGCAGGAATTCATTGGGACCGTGGGCGTTGCTCTTGGGGCCGAGCACGCCGCAGACCATCATCTGGGCCTTGGGAAAGCCCTGGCTGAGCATGTTCATCAGCGGAATCGTGCCGCCCTGCCCGATGTAGCCGCAGGAAGCGCCGAAATGCGCCTGACTGGCGGCGTTGAGCGCGTCCTCGAACCAGCCGTCCATAGCTGGCGCATTCCAGCCGCTGGCACCCGACAGCCCTTGCCAGGTCACACGGGCCTGGTAGGGCGCGTTGTCCTCCAGCAGCGCCTTCATCTCCTGCACGCAGGCGGCGGCATCAACCAGGGGCGGCAGGCGCAGGCTGAGCTTGAAGGCCGTGTAGGGCCGCAGCACGTTGCCGGCATCCTGCAGCGCGGGCAGGCCCTCTGCGCCTGTGACACTCAGCGTGGGCTCCCAGGTGCGCTTGACCAGCGCCTGCACCGGGTCGGTGGTGGTGGGCAGGGCAAACAGCGTGGAGCCGCCGCAGTCGTAGTGCGCCCAGGGAAAGCGCGCATAGGTCTCCTCGCCGAGGATGGCCGCCGTGGCGCGCATCTGGGCCATGCGGTCGGCCGGGACCTCGCAGTGGAAGCTGGCGGGCAGCAGGCGCCCGGTCTTGCTGTCCTCCAGACGGTCCAGCACCTGGCGCAGGATGCGGAAGGACGACGGCACGACGCCCGAGGCATCGCCCGAGTGCACGCCCTCGGTGAGGATCTCCACCTTCAGCGTGCCGCTGGCCATGCCGCGCAGGCTGGTGGTCAGCCACAGCTGGTCGTAGTTGCCGGCGCCGCTGTCCAGGCAGATCACCAGGCCCACATCGCCCAGGCGCGGACGCAGGGCATCGACATAGGGCAACAGGTCGCGCGAGCCGCTTTCCTCGCAGGTCTCGATCAGGCCCAGGATGCGCGGGTGCGGCACGCCCTGGCGCTTGAGCTCCTGCACGGCGGCAATGCTGGCGTAGACCGCATAGCCGTCGTCGGCGCCGCCACGGCCATAGAGCTTGCCGTTCTCGTACTTGGGCGTCCACGGACCCAGATCGCTGCGCCAGCCGTCGAACTCGGGCTGCTTGTCCAGATGGCCGTACATCAGCACCGTGGGGCTGGAGGCCGCCTTGTCCTGCGTGCCTTCCACCTCGAAGAACAGCACTGGCGTGCGGCCCGGCTGGCGCACGATCTCCAGCGTCAGGCCGGCCACCCTCTGCGCCAGCACCCAGTCGGCCGCATTGCGCAGCACGGTCTCCAGGTGGCCCTGTTGCTCCCAGTCGGGCGCGAACATGGGCGACTTGGCGGGAATGGCGATGTACTCGGTCAGCGCCGGGACGATGCGCTCGTCCCAGGAGCGGCTGATCCGGTCCAGCGCGGCTGCGGGCTGCAGCAGTTGTGAAGGAGTGCGTGCATTCATGGTGGGTCCTCGTGTCAGGGATGGGCGCACCGTTCGAGCGAAGCCAGCGCCGCGATCCGGTCATTGTGCGCCAACGCCATGCAGACCATGAGAGCCCGGCGCCAGCGACTACGATCACGCCCCATGTATATCGGAGAACTCGCCCGACGCGCCGGCTGCTCGCCCAAGGCCGTCAGGCTCTATGAATCACGGGGCCTGCTCGGTGCCGTGGCGCGGGCAGGCAGCTACCGCGTGTATGGACAGCAGGACCTGGTGCTGGTGCAGCGCATCCGCCAGGCGCTGGGGCTGGGCTTTCGGCTCGACGAGCTGCATGGCCTGCAGCGCCTGGACCACGCCGACAGCTGGGACGCGCTGGCCCGGCTGCTGCGCGGCCGCCGCGAGCAGGTGCAGGCGCAGATGCAGCACCTTCAGGGACTGCAGGCGCAGCTGGCCGCACTGGAGCGTGAGCTGCTCGAATGCCGCCTGGAGCCGGCGGATTCCAGAGAACGCGCCTGCGAAACCGCCATGGCTTGATCCAGGGTCTTGACCCTGCCCCTTGGGGCAAGGCGAACATGGCCGCCATGTTTCCAAGCACCCCGCACCCCCATCATCCCCAGCGCATCCTGATCATCCTCGGCCACCCGTCGGCCGGCAGCCTGTGCGCCGGCCTGGCCGATGCCTACGCCCAGGGCGCACGCGACAGCGGTGCCCAAGTGCGCACGCTGCGCCTGGGCGAACTGGACTTCGACCCGCTGCTGCGCGCCGGCTATCGCCAGGATCAGCCCCTGGAGCCTGACCTGCAGCAGGCCCAGGCCGACATCCTGTGGGCCAGCCACCTGGCCTGGGTCTATCCGACCTGGTGGGGCGGCCTGCCGGCCTTGCTCAAGGGCTTCATCGACCGCATCTTTCTGCCGGGCTTCGCCTTCAAGTACCGCAAGGGCTCGATGCTGTGGGACCGGCTGCTGGCCGGCCGCACCGCCGATCTGCTGGTGAGCATGGATTCCCCGCCCTGGTATTACCGCTGGCTGGCGCACATGCCGGGCCATCACCAGATGCGCCGTGCCATCCTGGAGTTCAGCGGCATCCGGCCCGTGCGCATACACAGTTTCGGACCCGTGCTCGGCGCCGATGCCGCACGCCGCCAGCAGTGGCTGGAGCAGGCGCAGGCAGCGGGCCGGCGCACGGCAGCACGTCCGATCAAGGCCGCGACTTGAGCAAAGCGTCAATGGCGGCTCGCCCCACCGACGGGTCGTCGGTGAAGATGCCATCGATGCCCGTGCGCAGGAAATCGTCCATGTCGGCGCGCGCATTGCCACGCCGGGCGCCGTCCTGTGCGGGCGGCGATTTCAGGCTCAGGGGAAGGAAGGCGTTCTCGGGCCGCAGCGTCCAGGGATGGACCAGCAGCCCCGCGCGATGGGCATCGGCCACCAGCGCAGTGGGCGCGGCATTCGCACCCTGCACCACAGGGATCACCATGCTTTTGCTCGGCCCTATGCCGTTGGCGTAGCGCGCAATCTCGGCCAGGCCTGCGGGCGTGACCATGTCGGCATAGCCGGGGCCCGTGCCGCGTGCCACGCTGTCATAGGGCTTGCCCTTGGGCGCCAGCAACTGCACCAGGCGCAGGTTGCTGCGCGCACGGATCCAGCGCAGGTTCTCGACCTCGAAGGACTGCACGAACACCGGCGCCTGCGCATGGTTCCAGCCGTTGTCCGCGAGCAGCTTGAGCAGCGCGGGCTCCAGCGGCAGGCCGATGGACTGGAAGTAGCTCGGGTGCTTGGTCTCGGGATAGATGCCGATGGTGCGGCTCGTGCGTGCGCTCTCGGCTCGGGCCAGGTCGATGACCTCCTGCAGCGTGGGCACCTCGAAACGGTCATTGAACTGCACATTCGCCGGGCGGATCGCCGGGATGCGTTCGCGCGCACGCAGCGTCTTCAACTCGGCCAGCGTGAAATCCTCCACGAACCAGCCCGTGATCGCCTGCCCGTCGATGGTTTTGGTGGTCTTGCGCGCCGCGAACTCGGGACGGTCGGCCACATTGGTGGTGGCCTCCTTGAGGCTGCCGTCGGCCGCCAGGATGGCGATGGCGTTCTCATGCCGCGCCACCAGCACGCCATCGCGCGTGATGACCAGGTCGGGCTCGATGAAGTCGGCGCCCGCGCGTATGGCCTCGCGGTATGCCTCCAGCGTGTGCTCTGGCCGCAGCGCCGATGCGCCGCGATGGGCGATCAGCGCGGGCCGGGGCGGCCAGTCGGCAGCGGCATCGCTTCGGGCGGGCGCCTGCGGTGCGGCGCAGCCGGCCACCAGCAGGCCGGCGGCCGCGCCGGCCAGGGCCAGCGCGCGGCGGCGTGGGAGGTTGTCCATGTCTGTCTCCGGGGTCTCGGGGCATTCGATTGTGCGCGCCGGGGATGACACGGACATGGCCCGCCTGCGCTCAGGCGTGCTCGAAATGGAAGACCGCCGTGCCCGCCATGAGATTGGGCAGGGTACGCACGCTGCGGCCATCCTGCAGGCCGAAGGAGTCCAGTATGCGCAGCCGGTTCCGGGTGGCCAGCACCTCGAAGTCCTTGTAGGTGCCCACGCGGATGTTGGGCGTGTCATACCACTGGTAGGGCAGGCGCCGCGTCACCGGCATGCGCCCGCGCAGCACGGACAGGCGGTTGGGCCAGTGCGCGAAGTTGGGGAAGGCGACGATGCCCGCGCGGCCTATGCGCGCCGTCTCCTGCAGCATGGTCTCGGCATTGCGCAGATGCTGCAGCGTATCGATCTGCAGCACCACGTCGAAGCTGTTGTCCTGGAAGATGGCTAGGCCGTCCTCCAGGTTCAGCTGCAGCACGTTCACGCCCCGGCGCACGCAGGCCAGCACGTTGGCGTCATCCAGCTCCACGCCGTAGCCGGTGCAGCCACGCTCGCGCTGAAGGTGCGACAGCAGGGCGCCATCGCCGCAGCCCAGGTCGAGCACGCGCGAGCCCTTGGGGATCAGGCGCGCAATCGCCTGCATGGTGTTCAGCTCGGTCATGCGGCCTCCTTGGCGGCTGTCGTGGTTTCCTGGGCGATGCCGTCGAAGTAGGAGCGCATCACGTTCATGTAGCGGGGGTCGTCGAGCAGGAAGGCGTCATGGCCGTGGGGCGCGTCGATCTCGGCATAGCTGACGTCGCGGTTGTTCTCCAGCAGCGACTTCACGATCTCGCGGCTGCGTGCGGGCGCGAAGCGCCAGTCGGTGGTGAAGCTGACCAGCAAAAAGCCGGCCTTGGCCACCGACAGCGCCTGGGTCAGGTCGCCGCCATGCGTGCGCGCCGGGTCGAAGTAGTCGAGCGCGCGCGTGATCAGCAGGTAGGTATTGGCGTCGAAGTAGCTGCTGAACTTCTCGCCCTGGTAGCGCAGGTAGCTCTCGATCTGGAACTCCACGTCCTGCGTGCTGTACTTCAGGTCCAGGCCCTCCCTCAGCTGGCGGCCGAACTTCTGGTTCATCACGTCGTCGCTCAGGTAGGTGATGTGGCCGATCATGCGGGCGATGCGCAGGCCGCGCGCCGGCACCACGCCATGCTCGTAGAAATGCCCGCCATGGAAATCCGGATCGGTGACGATGGCGCGCCGCGCCACCTCGTTGAAGGCGATGTTCTCCGCATTGAGGTTGGGCGCGCTGGCCACGACCACGGCATGGCGCATGCGGTCCGGATGGCGCAGCGACCAGGACAGCGCCTGCATGCCGCCCAGGCTGCCGCCCAGCACCGCGGCCAGCTGCGCTATGCCCAGCCGGTCCAGCAGCCGGGCCTGGGCGTCCACCCAATCCTCCACGGTGACCACGGGAAAGTCGGCGCCATAGATCCTGCCGGTGTCCGGATGCGCGTGCATGGGGCCCGTGGAGCCAAAGCACGAGCCCAGGTTGTTCACGCCGATCACGAAGAACCGGTTCGTGTCCACGGGCTTGCCGGGGCCGATCATGTTGTCCCACCAGCCCTCGCTCTTGGGCTGGCCCTCGTACACGCCGGCCACATGGTGGGAAGCGTTGAGCGCATGGCAGACCAGCACGGCATTGCTGCGGTCGGCGTTGAGCTGCCCGTAGGTCTCGTAGGCGAGGTCGTAGTCACGGATCGAGCCGCCGCCCTGCAGCGGCAGCGGCTCGTCGAAGTGCATGGATTGTGGTGTGGCGATGAAGGACATGAAAAAACCCGGCATCGCTAAAAACGAGGCCGGGTTCTCTGGTGTCGTCTTTAGCTGGATTTATAAAGCGCCCGCAAGCAGAAGCAAATCGGCGCATGAAGAATCATTATGCCAAAACGCCTGCCCCCGGAAGGAACAGGGCCAGCACGCCCAGCACCAGGAAGATCACGGCCGAGATCACATGCACCAGCCGGATGGGCACGCGCTTGACCAGCTTGTCGCCCAGCCACACCACGGGAGCGTTGGCCAGCATCATGCCCAGCGTGGTGCCGGCCACCACCCACAGGTAGGCGTTGTACTTGGCCGCCAGCATCACGGTGGCAATCTGCGTCTTGTCGCCCATCTCGGCCAGGAAGAAGGCCACCAGCGTCGTGCCGAAGACGCCCCAGCGCGAGTGTCCGGACACCTCGTCCTCGTCGAGCTTGTCGGGGATCAGCATCCAGACCGCCATGGCGATGAAGGACAGGCCAAGAATCCAGCGCATGGCGTTCTCGCCAAGATAGCTGGTGATCCAGGCGCCCACGGCACCGGCCAGCGCATGGTTGACCAGCGTGGCCACGAAAATGCCCGCAACGATGGGCCAGGGTTTGCGAAAACGCGCGGCGAGCACCAGCGACAGCAGCTGGGTCTTGTCCCCCATCTCGGCAAGCGCGACGACGGAGGTTGAAATCAGGAAGGCTTCCATGGTGTGGGGATTTATCCGGCCGGATAGAGCACGCATTGACCACGCTCCGACTCCGGCCTTTGGATCGGTGCGCGGTCAATGGTCTCGATCGGTCACACGCAGCATTGCACTGCGCGCCGCATACGCCATAGGCCAGCGAAGGCCCAAGTTTGTTGACGCATGCATCCGGCTGCTGAGCCGAACGATCTACTCCCCAAAGACTGAGCCGGCGATCATAGCAGCCCTCGGATCTGCATGCCGGCCCCCACTGCCGCCAAGGCACTTGCTTATGCGCTGCCGCAATTTCAGGGTAACTCCCAGGGGCATTCTGTGGCGGGCACGACGAATTTTTGCGAAACAGTAATAACGTGCGAAAACTTCTGCCACATAATGGGCGAGCTTTCGTTCGGGCTTCGGCTCAATGAGTGCTAGTGCGTTTGCGTCTCTAACGTTGTCATCCCGTGTTGACTCCCTAGGGCTCCATCGCGTTTTCCAGTTTTTTCAGGAGTCCTCCATGGGCAACAAGCTTTACGTCGGCAACCTGCCGTACACCTTCCGTGACAGCGATCTGGAGCAAGCCTTCAGCGAATTCGGCGCCGTTAACAGCGCCAAGGTAATGATGGAGCGCGACACCGGCCGTTCCAAGGGTTTCGGCTTCGTCGAAATGGGCAGCGATGCCGAAGCACAAGCTGCTATCCAAGGCCTGCACGGCCAAAACCGCGGCGGCCGTGACCTGGTGGTCAACGAAGCCCGCCCGATGGAGCCCCGCGCTCCCCGTAGCGGCGGCTTCGGCGGCGGCTTCGGTGGTGGCGGCGGTGGCGGCTTCGGCGGTGGCAACCGCGACGGCGGCTACGGCGGTGGCCGTCGCAACAGCTACTAAGCTCTCGCTTAGAGCATGCGTTAGCAAAAAAAGGGGCCCTCTGGGCCCCTTTTTTGTTGCCAAACGTTATCAGCTTGTGTTTTCGAGCATTTATCTTTTTGATTTTTGTGCTTCATAATTTAGTTTCGGGCAGACCCGTTCGAACGCTATGTGTTTAGGAAGGTTGGCCAGGCTCTTGTATACAAGGAACCTGATGTCTGTGCGTCCTGAAGCCGAGCGCAAACCAGTGAGCATTGAGGAGTTGAGGAGTTTTTGATGGGCAATAAGCTTTACGTCGGCAACCTTCCCTATGGTGTGCGTGACAACGACTTGGAGCAGGCATTCAGCCAGTTCGGCGCTGTCACCAGCGCCCGGGTCATGATGGAGCGCGACACAGGCCGTTCCAAGGGATTCGGGTTTGTCGAGATGGGCAGTGATGCCGAGGCTCAGGCTGCCGTTCAGGGCATGAATGGCCAGCCATTGGGCGGACGCAGCCTCGTGGTGAACGAAGCACGTCCCATGGAGCCTCGTCCCCCGCGTTCGGGCGGCTTTGGCGGCGGTGGCGGCGGCTATGGCCGTGGTGATGGTGGCGGCGGCGGTTACGGTGGCGGTGGCCGCGGTGATGGCGGTGGCTACGGACGCGGTGACGGTGGCGACCGTGGCGGCTATGGCCGTGGCGACGGCGGCGGTGGCGGCGGCTACGGCGGTCGTGGCGACGGCGGATTCCGCAGCCCTTATGGCTCCGGCCCCCGCAATGGCGGCCGTGGCGGCGGCTGGGGAAACAACAATAACAACGGGGAATGAGTTCCACGGTTCTCAGTGTTACCCCGAATCAAAAAGGCTCCTTCATGGAGCCTTTTTTACGCACAAGATGCGTGCATGAGCATATTCCGAACGGCAATGGGCATCAGGGATTTTCCAAATGCCGATGTTTGCGCTTCCGTCCTACAAGCAGCCTGTCGAATATCGCGTTGGGGAGAATTTTCATCAACCGCCCCACCCAGGCCATTTGCCATGGAATGATGACCAGACTGCGGCGAGCTTCAATGGCACGCCAGGCCCTTGCGGAAAACTCCTGCGGCTCCAATAGGAATGGCATGCCATAGCGGTTACCACGCGTGAGGGGTGTATCCACATAGCCAGGAAGCAATGTCGTGACTTTTACGCCACTACTGCGCAATTCACCGCGAAGGCTTTCGCAATAGGCAATGACTGCAGCCTTGCTGGCGCAATAAGCGCCGTGTCCTGGCAGGCCGCGCAGCCCGGCCACACTGGAAATTCCGACCAGTTGCCCGCTTCCACGCTGCACCATGGGTGCGATGAAGGGGTGGAAGCTGGCCACAACCCCCATCGTGTTGACGGCCAGCACCTGCTGCATGGTGTCGATGTCCTCGCGCATCGAGGTGTCCACACCCCAGCTGACGCCAGCATTGGCGATCACGACATCGGGCAGGCCCTGCTGCTGCTCGCAGCGCCGGGCGGCGGCGATGATGCTGTCAGGCACGCCCACATCAGCCTCGTAGAGGGCGAAACGCGAGGAGTCCAGGCCCTGTTGCGCAGCCCATTGCGCCATCACGTCGCCGCGCCGAGCCACCAGCGCCAGCGACCAGCCTTGCTGGTAGGCGTGCCAGGCCAGGGCCTGGCCTATGCCGCTGGATGCGCCGGTGATGAAGGCCAGGGGTGCCGGGCTGCGCGAGGATGTCGTCATGGCTTGTTCTCCATCGGCACGCCTGCGCTTGCGCTGGTGCCTTACTTGGTCCTGGAAGGCTGCAGGGTGCCGCGCACGCGGCCCTGCAGTTTCATGACCAGATCCAGGTTGCTGTACTGCATGCTGTCGGCCGTGAAGCGGTCCTTGCCACGGGTCAGCACCACGGGCTGGTTGGAACTCACGCGCTCCTCGTTGGGCCAGGCGTGCAGGAATTCGCCCTGGAATTGCAACTGCGGCTGCGGCTGTTTACCTGCTGTCACAAATGGCTCGCGCGTGACGATGGCATTGCCGAACATCTGCACCTCGGAACCATCGGCATTGCTCAGCGCCCGGTTCGCACTGCCGCGCGTGATGCGGCCTTCGGGCGAGACCGCGAACATGCGGACGTTGTCGATTTCAAGCGTGTCGGTATCGGGATAGTGGCGGCCCATGCTGCCCTCGATCTGGCTCTTCAGACGCCCCGTGGCATCGAAGCTCTTGATCGAGAAATCCTTCATGAAATAGTCGGGCTCGTGCGCCACGGCCTTTTCGGTGCCGCTGGCCAGGGGCTGCGGCGCATTGCGCACCAGCCACCAGGTGCCCAGCGCCAGCAGGCCCATCAGCAGCACGGGCAGGTACAGGGAAAGCCGGTCACCGACGCGGCGCCAGGCCTGGGTCATGATGCGTATTCCGCCAGCAGCCCGGCATAGGCGCCACGCGCGGCCAGCAGCAGGTCGCACAGCTGGCGCACCGCTCCTTCACCGCCGCTGCGCGGCGTGACCCAATCGGCCACGGCCAGCACTTCGTCATGGGCGTTGGCCGGTGCGCAGGCGAAGGCGGAGCGCCGCATCACGGGCAGGTCCGGCCAGTCGTCGCCCATGGCTGCCGCCTGGTGCCATTGCAGGCCCAGCTCCTTCAGGATGGCCTCGGCGGCAGGCACCTTGTCTTCCGTGCCAAAGCGCGCATGCGTGACGCCCAGATTGCTCAGCCGCAGGCGAAGCGCGGGCGAATCGCGGCCCGTCACCACGGCGGGCGTGATGCCAGCCTTTTGCAGCAGTTTCAGACCATGGCCGTCCAGCGTGTTGAAGCGCTTGAGCACTTCGCCTTCGCCAGAGAACAGCAGGCCGCCATCGGTCAGCACGCCATCGACATCGAAGAATGCCACCCGCACATCCTGCGCCAGCAGCAGCAGCGGTGCGTCCCAGTTCTGCACGGGCGTCAAGGGAGCGCGTGCCATCAGATTACCTTGGCGCGCATCAGGTCGCGGATATGGACCACGCCGCGCAGCTGGTGCTGCGCATCGGCCACCAGCACGGCAGTGATGCCGTGCTCCTCCATCATGCTGGCGGCGTCGACGGCCAGCGCGTCTTCGGCGATGGTGCGGGGGCCCTTGTGCATGACATCGCCGGCCTGCAGCGCGCGCAGGTCGGTGCCGGCCTCGACACGGCGGCGCAGGTCTCCGTCGGTGAAGATGCCTTGCAGCACGCCTGCCGCATCGACGATGGCCGAGCAGCCCAGGCCCTTGGCGCTCATCTCGCGCATCAACTCGACAAAGCTGGCATCGGCCCCGACCTTGGGCAGCTCTTTGCCACTGCGCATGACATCGCGCACATGGGTCAGCAGCTTGCGGCCCAGCGCGCCGCCCGGATGGGAGCGCGCAAAGTCCTCGGCGCCAAAGCCGCGTGCATCGAGCAGTGCCACGGCAAGGGCGTCGCCCATGGCCATCTGCGCGGTGGTGCTGGCCGTGGGTGCCAGGTTCAAAGGGCAGGCCTCGCGCTCCACACGGGTGTCCAGCACCCAGTCGGCATGGCGGGCCAGCGTGGACTGCGCGCCGCCGGTCATGGCCACCAGGGGTATGCCCTGGCGCTTGATGGCAGGCAGCAGCACGGTGAGTTCATCGGCCTCGCCGCTGTTGGACAGCGCCAGTACCAGATCGATGCCGGTCACCATGCCCAGGTCGCCATGGCTGGCCTCGCCCGGATGCACGAAGAAGGCGGGAGTGCCCGTGGATGCCAGGGTGGCCGCCACCTTGCGCCCGACGTGGCCACTCTTGCCCATGCCCATCACGACGACGCGGCCGGACAGGCTCAGGATGCGCTGCACCACTTCACCGAACACGCCATCCAGGCGCTGCGACATGGCAAGAAGGGCATCGGCCTCGATGCCCAGGGTGTCGCGGGCCAGGCGCAGGACCCTGGACGTATCCAGCGCATTCAAGGTGGCAGCATCAGAATTCATCTGGAAGATTTTAGGCGGTCTGGCTACCCGGCGGCGGCGGCCCCCATCGGGCGTCTGGGTACACTGGCCCGTTCTTTCCAGCCCCCGATCCAGCGCCATGCACACCACCCTCAGCGTCAACGACTACCTGCGATCGCACATACGCACCGTGCCCGACTGGCCGGCGCCCGGCGTGCAGTTCCGCGACATCACGCCGCTGCTGCAGGACCCCCAGGTCTTTCGCGTGATGACCGACGCCTTCGTGCACCGCTACATGCAGCGCGGCATGCGCCCCGACGTGGTGGCAGGGCTCGATGCACGCGGCTTCATCCTGGGTGCCGTGGTGGCCCACGAGCTGGGCGTTGGCTTTGTGCCCATCCGCAAGAAGGGCAAGCTGCCGTTCACCACGGTGGAGGAAACCTATGAGCTCGAATACGGCAGCGCCACGGTGGAGCTGCACACAGATGCCGTCAAGACCGGTGATCGCGTACTGCTGATCGACGACCTGATCGCCACCGGCGGCACCATGATGGCCGGCAAGAGATTGCTGGAAAAGCTGGGCGCCACGGTGATCGAGGGCGCGGCCATCGTGGATCTGCCCGAACTGGGCGGCTCCACCCTGCTGCGCGATGGCGGCCTGCCGCTGTTCACGCTGGTGGATTTCGCCGGCCACTGAATCAGGCCGGCGCCCGGTCAGCGCAGTTCGCCGTACTGGGTGACACCCAGGTCCAGATGGTCCAGCGTGCTGTGGTGAAAGTCCGCGCCGCGTTCGCCTGCGCCTGGCCCGAGCAAGGGGCCCGAGCGGCGCACGCCGGCGGGCGCCGCAGCTGCAGAGCCCGCACCACGGGCTGCAGCGGGCATGGCCGCCACGGCCATCTTGAAGGCGGCCATTTCCTGATCGTCTATGGGCTCGAACGGCGCCGTGTCCTGCCTGCGGCGCTGGGGCGCCACGGCCTCCATCGCAGCCACGGCGGGGACGGCCACGGGCTGGACGGGACGCGGTGTGCGCACGGCCACGGAATGCACCTGGGCCTGGGCGGCAGCGTTCTGGTCGCTGACCCGCCAGTACACGGCTGTCACGACCGCGCCCATGCGGGCCTTGGCCGCCTGGGCCAGCATGGCCTCGATCTCGCTGAGCCGAGCGGTTTCGCTGGCATAGGCCCGTGCCAGGTCCATCATCACCACGAAGCGCTGGCCCACGCTGTCCAGCGAGAGCACCTTGAACTTGTAGCTGGCCGACAACACCCCGGCACGCACCATGACATCGCGCACCACGCCGTAGAGCTGCTCACGGCGCTCGGACCGCTCGCTGCGGCGCCCGGCCGCGACGGCATCACGGCGTGCCGCGGGGTTGGCCTGGCCATCGTTTCCAGGCGAACCACGACCCTGTTCGGGCAAAGGCTTGCGGGAAAACCAGTTGAACACAGACATGGGGGCTCTCATTGTCACGAATAGTCACAAACTCGCGGCATTGTGCCTGCAACTTGGCGACATTTTGAGCACAGGTGTTGCAAAAACCGCTGTATCAATTTGTCGCAGAGCAAAGCCCGGTCTGTAATCCCACCCGGCCCCCCGAGAGCCTTCGCCCAAGTGCCGTTCAGGTGCGGCTCAGGTGCTCGCCACCCGGCGGCGGCTGTCCACCGCGCGTCGCGCCAGGACCTGGCCGGCGGCCATGACCAGGGCCAGCGCCACCCCGGGCTGGCGGTTGCTGAGTTCGGCGAAGCGCATGGCCGTCAGGCACCACAGGCGCCCCGGCGCGGCAGCCTGCACGGTGGCGTGGCGCGCGCGGTGCGCAAAGAAGGCGCCCTCGCCCAGGATGGAGCCCGGACCGACGATGGCCAGGCGGATGCGCTCCTTGGCATCCTGGTAGTGCACGCTGAGGCTGCCGGACTCCACGAAGTACAGATTGCGGTCCAGCGAACCTTCGGCAAACAGCAGCTCGCCCGCGGCCAGAGTGACGGGCACCAGGTAAGGTGCCAGCAGATCCCACTGCTCCGAGGTCAGCGCGTTCTGCACACCGTCGACAGCCACGGCCGACGACATGGCCTGGGCCAAAGGCCGCAAATCATTGTGGGAGGAAGAAGACATGGCGGATCCGGTTCGAAGTGGGCCGCGTACCCGCTCCGGGACGGCACCCGGCGACAGGCAGCGGCAAGGGCCGCTGCGGCACGCCGCATGCTAAGCGACGGCAGCGGACACGCCAATGCCGGCGCGTGGGTTTTCGACGGCAAATTTTGTAGCAAAAGATAAATATTGCCGCCATCTCATCAGACGTGCTGAGCATGCCGCGCTCAGCCCGGATCCCCTCTGTCACTTGCCAATGCAAAAGCTCGAGAAGATCACACCCAGCAGGTCATCCGAGCTGAATTCCCCGGTGATGGAGTTCAGCGAGACCTGGGCCAGGCGCAGTTCCTCGGCCAGCAGGTCCAGATGGGCGGCCTGGGCCGCCAGCTGCAGCTCGGCCTCTTCCAGGTGCGCGGCCACGGCCTGCAGCGCCTCCACATGGCGTGCGCGCGCCAGGTACAGGCCTTCGGGAGCGGACTGCCATCCGGCCACATCCAGCAGGCGCCGGCGCAGCGCATCCAGGCCGTCGCCAGTGCGTGCCGACAGCGCCACGCTGCCTTCGCGCCCGCCATGCACCTGCAGCTGGGCCGGCTCGGCGCGATCGGTCTTGTTCCAGACATCGATCACGGGCACCTGGCCCGGCAGCTTCTGGGCCAGGGTTTCGGCGATGGCCGCGTCTGCGGCCAGATAGTCGTTGTCGCCCATGCGCGTGAGGTCGTGCAGGAAGAGCACGGCATCGGCCGCAGCGATCTCCTCCCAGGCGCGGGCGATGCCGATGCGCTCGACTTCGTCACTGCTCTCGCGCAGGCCGGCTGTGTCTATCACGTGCAGCGGCACGCCCTCGATCTGGATGGTCTGCTGCACCTTGTCGCGCGTGGTGCCGGCGATGGGCGTGACGATGGCCAGCTCGGCACCGGCCAGCGCATTGAGCAGCGAGCTCTTGCCCGCATTGGGCTGCCCTGCGATCACGACCTTGATGCCTTCGCGCAGCAGCGCACCCTGGTGGGCGCGCGACAGCACCTGGTCCAGCTTGCCGCGCAGCCGCGCGAGCTGGCCGCTGGCATCGGCCTTTTGCAGGAAGTCGATCTCTTCCTCGGGAAAGTCCAGCGTGGCCTCGACCAGCATGCGCAGGTGCACCAGCGCATCGCGCAGGCCATGAATCTCCTCGGAGAAGGCTCCCGACAGCGAGCGGCTCGCGCTGCGCGCGGCGGCCTCGGTGCTGGCGTCGATCAGGTCGGCAATGGCTTCGGCCTGGGCCAGATCGATCTTGTCGTTGAGAAAGGCACGTTCGGTGAATTCCCCAGGCTGGGCCAGGCGCAGGCCAGGCAGTACGCTGCGATGGCCTTCGAGAGGCTCTTGCGCCGCCTCCAGGCAGCGTGCCAGCAGCAGCTGCAGCACGACCGGGCCGCCGTGGGCCTGCAGCTCCAGCACGTCCTCGCCGGTGTAGCTGTGCGGCGCCGGGAAGAACAGGGCCAGGCCGTGGTCTATGGGTCCGCCTGCGGCATCGCGCAACGGCAGGTAGGTGGCCTCGCGCGGCTTGAGGTCGCGCCCGCACAGCACCCGCACCAGCGGCGCCACCCCCTTGCCGGAGACGCGCACGATGCCCACGGCGCCGCGCCCCGGAGCGGTGGCGATGGCGGCAATGGGGTCGTTGTGGCGGGGCAGCATGGATGGAGCTTTCTTGGGAAGGGATTTCAGGCCGCCGATGATAGGCCGCCCATGAAAAAAGCCCGCCGAAGCGGGCTTTGGAGCCAGGGCCTTCGCAGGCTTACTTGGCAGGCTTGGTCTTGCCGAAGTTGGGCAGATTGAACTGCGGCGGCACGCCCATGCGGGTGTTGATGATCCACTGCTGGGCAATGGACAGGATGTTGTTCGTCAGCCAGTACAGCACCAGGCCGGCCGGGAAGAAGAAGAACATCACGCTGAAGACCAGGGGCATGATCCACATCATCTTGGCCTGCATCGGATCCGGCGGAGCGGGGTTCAGCGCGGTCTGCAGCAGCGACGACAGGGTCATCAGCACGGGCAGGATGAACAGCGGGTCCTTGGCCGACAGGTCGGTGATCCAGCCGATCCAGGGGGCGTTGCGGATTTCCACGCTGGACAGCAGCACCCAGTACAGCGCGATGAACACCGGGATCTGGATGATGATGGGCAGGCAGCCGCCCATGGGGTTGACCTTTTCCTCGCGGTAGATGCGCATCATCTCCTGCTGCATCTGCTGGGGCTTGTCCTTGAGGCGCTCGCGCATTTCCATGATGCGCGGGTTGATGGCCTTCATCTTGGCCATCGAGGAGTAGGCCTTGGCATTGAGCCAGTAGAAGGCGATCTTCAGCAGCAGCACCAGGGCCACGATGGACCAGCCCCAGTTGCCCAGGAAACCGTGCAGCTTGTCCAGCAGCCAGTACAGCGGCTTGGCCAGGATGGTCAGCCAGCCATAGTCCTTGACCAGCTCCAGGCCGGGGGCCAGAGCCTCCAGGCGCTTTTCGATCTGGGGTCCGGCAAACAGGCGCGCTTCCACGCTCTTGCTCTGGCCGGGCTCGATGGTGCCCACGGGCGTGATCATGCCGACGGCGTAGAGGTTGCTGTCCACCTTGCGCAGGAAGTTCTCGCGCTGCACGCCTTCGGCCAGCAGCCAGGCGCTGGCGAAGTAATGCTGGACCATGGCCACGTAGCCGCCCGAGGACGACTTCTCGACGCTGGCCTTGCCGTTTTCGATGTCCTTGAACTCGACCTTCTGGTACTTCTTCTCGTCGGTGTAGACGGCCGGGCCCGTGAAGGTGGAGTACATGGTGGACTCTTCGCCTTCGGGCTTGTTGCCGTCGCGCACCAGCTGCAGGTACAGCTGCGGGTTCACGGCAGTCGTGCCGGTGTTCACCACTTCATGGCGCACGCCGATGTCGTAGGCACCGCGCTTGAGCGTCCAGATCTTGACCAGCTTCACGCCGCCCATGTCGGGCGACTCGAAGCGAAGCTCCATCTGGTCCTCGCCGTCCTTGAGCTCGCGTGCACCGGGCAGCGCGGTCATGGTCGTCTTGTGCGTGGGGAAACCGCCGCCGATCAGGCCCGACTGGCCCAGATACACACGGTGCACGCTCTCGTCGAACAGCACGACCGGCTTGTCCTTGTGGGCGGAATCGGCGTACTTGAGCAGCTCGGCATGGCGCAGCGTGCCGCCCTGGCTGTCGAAGGTCAGGCGCAGCACGTCGGTGCTGATGGTCACGTTCTGGCGCGGAGCAGCCTCGGGCGCGGCAGCGCCGCCAGGCACTTCGCCGGCACCGGCCGTTGCCGCAGTCGCTGCCGAGGGCACGCTGGCGTCGCCGGGCGCCTTGCCCGTTTCAGGTGCCGGGGCCGTGGCCACGGCCGGCGCGGGGAAGAAAGTGGCCTTCTTGCCGTTGTGCACTTGCCATTTGTCCCATAGCAAGACCAGCGAAAAGCCAAATATCACCCACAGGATGGTGCGGCGAATATCGTTCATGAAGACTTCTTAGGTGAGGAAGGTTGGGTGTTTTCGGGCGCAGCCGTCAGGCTGGTGAACAGCCTGGGCTTGTGCTCTGGCACAGGGTCATGCCCCCCGTCACACCACGGATGACAGCGCGCCAGTCGGCGCAGTGTCAGGTAGGAGCCTACCGCAGCGCCGTGTTGCTCCAGCGCTTCAAGGGAATAGGCAGAGCAGGTCGGCGTGAAGCGGCAGGCCGAGCCCAGCCAGGGACTGAGCATCAGCCGATAGCCACGCACCAGCGCCATCAGCAGCCGCTGCATCATGGCGTGGCTCCGGCAGGCTCGCCAGCGGCAGCGGCCGGCTCCTGCGCTGGCTGAGGCAACCCGGGTGCCGGCTGCGACAGGCGTTTCGCGGCATGGGCGAACAGCTGCTGCAGCTCGGCACGAACCGCCTGCTTGAGCACATCGGACGTGGCGCTCACGAACTGGCGCCGGTCAAAGCCCGAGCGCAATCGCACCACATGCGCGCCATGGAGCATCAAGGCCTCGTGCTCGCCGCCCACGGCGTAGATCTGCCGCTTGATGGTGTGGCGTGTCACCGATCGGCGCGCCCAGCGCTTGGGCACCATGGCACCCAGCCAGGCATCCCGGCGCACCGCGCCAACGCCGAACAGGGCCTGCGGATCTTGCGATCCGGGCCCTGTCGGTGGCGGCATGGCAGCGACCTGCTCCGTCAGAACGAGACGGTGCAGGGCGAAGTGCGCGGTACGCGAAATCGTACCGGCAGCCATGGCGGCCTGAAACTGCGGACGTGTTTTCAGCCGTTGCATTCCAGCACCCCTTTCAGGGGTTCAGTGCAGCGAGCAAACCGCCCAGCAATGGCTGGCCTTAGACGGCCAGACGCTTGCGGCCCTTGGCGCGGCGAGCGTTGATCACGGCGCGGCCGCCCTTGGTCTTCATGCGGACCAGAAAGCCGTGGGTGCGGGCGCGACGGGTCTTGGAGGGTTGGTAAGTACGTTTCATGTTGGTTCCTAGAGAAGGTTCAGTTTTGCACCGGTCCCGTATCCGGCACGCTACACGCAGTGCAGCCAGCAGCCGCCACAAAGGCAAACCGCCAGGCCACCTGCCAAAAATCTGCACGATGCACTTGCCATGTGCGGCCAGGAGCGCGAACCGGGAAGGTTTCGCCCAAGGCAACCAGCAGCAGCATGCAGACCCGATGCAGACGGGCGGGACATATCACCCTGAACACATTCAGGGAAACCCGCGATTATCACAGCGTTGCCCACTTGATGCAATGCCCTTCGAACCCGAAGGATGCCTGCCCATTTTGCGACAGGGCAGAGGACAAGCTCCTGATATTTTGTGGATAACTTCCGCAAAAGCTACAATGGCAGCCTCGCAACAGTTCCTCCTATCCACAACTAGACTTCGACA